>CAWDZZ010000001.1:0-100415 GCA_963806595.1 uncultured Isosphaeraceae bacterium
GCTCTTCAAACGCCCCCGTGATCGTTTGAAGCTGCTGCACCTCGATGCGGCCGGCGGCGTGCACGTACATGCGCATCGCACAGACGAAGCGTCCAGGGATGCGACGGATTGTGAACCATCGCCATGTTGTCGTCGGCCTGCTTGCTGCCGAACATGGGCCGGTCTCCCATTCCGATGTCGATGAGGCTGTCCCCAAACGGGTCCGACGCGAATCCAAAGCGACTGGGCCGGGCGCGCGTGGTGCGTGCACGGCGCGAGGCCATGCCCAGCCCACCGATCATCCCGCGACCTCGGTTACGACCGATCCCGAAACCGTGGTCGAAAGGAGAAAATCCACCTCCCAGGCGGGGTCCTCCGCCGCCCATGCGAAACCCTCCCAGCGGGTTCACGGCAGCGCGCCGTCTCGAATGCGAGCCGTTCCCGGATCGCAGCGGCGCGCTCGAGGTAAGGCCGCGCGCCGGCGTGGTCGCCATGCAGCTCGTGAAGGCCCCGATCGTCTCCAGAAGCTCGGCGCGCACGGCGTCCTCGGCCGCGGCGTTTTGCAGGTCGAGCTCGGCCGCGCATTCGAACAGTCTCGTGGCCGCTCCGATGTCGCCCCTGGCCTCGGCCAGACTCGCCATTTGCTTCAAGAGCAGGAGCGTGTCCGGATGATTCTCGCCGAGTAAGTTCCGGCGGAGCACTATCGCCTGGTCGAACATCTCGCCGGCCATCGCGTACTCGTGCCGAGCCTTGTGGATCAAGCCCCGAAGCATGAGGGCGTTCGACACGTCGCGGTGCTCCTGGCCATGCACGTCGCGGTACAGCTCGGTCGCCTGGACGGCCAGCGGCAGGGCTTCGTCAAGGTGGCCCGCGTCGGTCTGCTCGATCGCTCGCCGTAAGTAATCCATTGCCTTCGCGAGGCTTCGTCGACGCTCGGGCGTCGACGCGAGGCGGCGTTCGGCATCGGCCAGCCGCTCGCGTGCCTCGGCGATCCGCCAATCGCCCGGGGCGAACGACCTCACGAGCGCATCGAGCAGCTTCTGCCGGGCGGCGGCCTCGGCGGCCACGTCGCCGGTGCGGCTGTGCAGCTCGGTGAGCAGCGCAAGAGCCTGCAGCGTGACCCTGTCGACTGTGCCGGCCGCCGGCGGCTTGCGGGCCGCGAGCACGCCGCGCGCCGCCGCGACGGCTTCCGCTTCGCGCCCCGGCGACCTCGCAAGCTGCAGGGCGCGTGCCAGGTCTTGCCGGGCTTTGAGCTCTTCCGGCGACTGGTCCGCGCCGACCGTACTGGGTCCACGCGCTCCCCCTGCGGGTGCGGGCGCCGCTCGTTTCGGCGGCGCCTGCGCCGACGCAGGAGCGCTCACCGTGATCGCGATCAGAATCCCCGCGGCCACCCGCGGCACCGACCGAGCCTCGCGGCTGGACATGGCGTCACTCCCGTCCACGCACCATGATGTAGACCTTGTGGACGACCTCTTTGCCGGTAGCAGACCGGACGCGCACCCCAGCGACCAGTTCCTGCCCAGCAACCTCATTCGGGACATCCCAGCGCAGCTCGCCGGCGCTCGAGACGGAAAGCCCGTCGGGCCCGTCAATACGCTCGCACGTCGCGCCCCCCTTGGCATGAGCCTGCACCCGGTGCAAGAGCGGCGCTCCCGCGACGGCACCGACGAGCGGCGTGGACGTGACAACGACCTCGTCGATCCCCAAGCGGTCAAGCTCCCCGAGCACGTCAAGCCGCCGCACACAGATCCGGTCGTTTTCACCGGGAATCGTGACGAGCAGGCGCGCCGACGGAATAACATGGTAGCGTTCGTCCAGGGCTAGCTCGTTGCTCGCGGATGCTTTCATCTCGTCGAGGCCGTTCAACACGAATAGCTTGGAACCCGAGTCGGCCGAACAAATCTCGACAACGGGCGCGGCCGGTTTGCCAGGGACCCCCGGGGTGGCTAATGCGCGGACCACCAGGTAAATCGACGGGTCGCCGGCCGGGATCATTTCCTGGATCGTCGCTGCGTCGGGCGGGCTCGCGAGCGTGGACCCGGCCAGGTTAAAGCGTCCGGTCTTCATCAACAAAGATCGGCCCGCGGCCGCCGGCATCGCCCGTCCAGCCAGCTTGCCGGCATCGAACAGCTCGGCTGCCCCAGTTTTGAGGGCGAGCAACTGGACGGGGGTCCGGGCGTTACTACAGAACAGGTCGCCGGAGGCCGAGGCACGGAGGTCTTTTTGCTTGGCAGGCGCGAAATTGGAGGCCCCCAGCACCGGTGCCGATAGCTCGGACCAGCCGTTTTCGTGCTGGCGGCGAAACGTCGACGGTACGACCAAGGTCAGCGTGTCCGGGTCGAGTAGCCCGACGACCGGCTCAGCAAACGGGTCGCCGAGTCGCCCGGCGTGAAACACGGCCAGCAGTGGGCTCGCGGACGCCGAGCCCGCGATGATCGCCGTGGGGGTCGCCTGGCACGGGAATCCCGCGGACCGATCGAGCCGCGCCGATTCGAGGTCAATCCGATCGAGGACCCGGAGCCTGGGATAGGCGACAAAGCCATTCGCCAGGTTGGCCGTGACGCATGCGTCGTCATCAGCCAGCTCGACGATGCCGGAAATGTCGGCTCGCTGCGCGTCAAACACAAGCAGCCGGCGCTGGTCCTTGATGCGCAGCAGCAGGTAGCGGCCGGCGCCCCCCACGGCCAGGGCGTCTATCTTTCCTGGGAGCTTGCGCACGAGCGGGCGGCGTTGTCGCGGCCGCGGCGTCCGGCTCGCGGCTGACCGACGCCGCCGGCACGGTTACTGGCGCCGTTTCGACGAGCCGCGGAGCGCGGGCGAACCCCAGCTTCGCAGGGTCGAATTTCCGCGACGCTTCCAGCGGGGGATCGGCAAACCCGACGCTCGTTCGAACCGAGCTCACCACCTTGCCCGCCTGCTTCACGACCACCTCGGCCTCGATCGGCTCCGCCTCAGGTCCCGGTAGTTCGAGCGAGATCGCGGCGGCCGCTCGGGTGTCGACCGCGCTGCTGGTGTCACCTCGCCTGGCCTCGACGACGCCCAGGCCGCTTGTGGTGCCGGCGAGCCGCCGCCCGTCGATCGTGATCCGCGCGGGCTCGAGCCTTGCTCGATCCGGCGCAGCTCGGAAAGGCGGATCTCGGTTTCGCCGACACGCACTTTTCGGTCGGCGACCGTTGCCGCATCGGCTGGGGCCTCGCCTCCAGCGTGAGCACCACCACGTCTGGGTCACTCGGTTCGGCGGGCACGACTTGAGCCAAGTAGCGGCGATCGCCCTTGGGAAGGGCGGCAAACACACGGGCGCGGGCACCGGTCCCGAGGCGGATATCGACGGTGGTGTCGGCGCCCAAGGGCTTGCGCGAATAGACTCGCACCGGCCAGCTCACGGAATCACGGCGCCGCGAGTACGGCAAGGGCGGCGGCCGAAAGTCGACCGCGATCGCCGCGGCGGCCGCGGTCGTCGCGTCGATCGGAAGAACGTAGTGAATGTCAGCCCCGGGAAGTCCGACGACAATGATCCCGATGACATGGCCGTTCTCGTCGAACACGGGACCGCCGGAATAGCCGGGCGGCGGTACGCTGTCAAGCTCGTAAAACCACGGCCTGCCCGCGCGCTCGCGAACCTTGGCGATGCGCCCGGGTCTGGCCCGGACCGTCGGCGTCGGCCCCGCCGCAAGATGCTCGATGCGGCGCACAAACGGAAGGCCCAGGGCGATGGCCTCGTCGCGCGCAGCGATCTTCCGTTCTGCGGCCAGCTCAACCGCAGCGAGCGGCTCCTGGGGATCCGCCTTCAGGAGCACCAGACGTGTTCGCTTGTCTTTCCACAGGACGCGCACCGGCAACTGCTTGAACCCGGGAGTGCCGAGGTCCAGCAGGATGGCCATCGGAACCGTCCTCACACTGCGCTGCTCGCGCGTGCCCACGAGCCCGCCTGGCCCGGAGCGCTCGTACTCAAATTGCGTCGAGGTCTGGGCACTCGGCGGCGTCGCGACCTGATCCACCGTCAGGAATATCCCTTCGGGGTCGATGCAGACGGCTGATCCCAGCGGTCCGTCCCCCGTGGCGATCAGGCCGGTCGCCTTCCGGGCCGATTCGATCGACTGCCTACGGTCGCGATCGAAAGCGGCAAGGCGATCCAGTCGGCGGACCTCGTCGCGGGCGTGCGCCGCCTGCCAGCTCTCGGGGCCGGCCAACCTCGCGGTGATGCCGGCAATCTCCGTGGCAACAGCCGTCGCCGCCGGGAAATCGCGCACGGTCTCGTGAAGTTGTAGCAGGATCTCCTGATTGCCCAGACATGCGCCTTCGAAGTCCCGCAGCGTGATGGGAAGGCGTTGCTCCGGCACGGAATCATCGGGAAGCCCGAGCAGCTCGGACCCTCCCAATCCCATTCTCGCGAGCGGATTGCGGGCCGGCGGGCACTCGACCTCGATCGGGTTTGACGCGGCCACCTCGAGCACTTGACGCTCGAGCGCGATCACTTCCTTCACGATCGGAATTGCCTCGGCGGGCTTGCCCTCATGAAACAGCTTGAGTGCCTGTTCGAGCTTCGGCCGGGTTTTCTGGCCGACCTCGATCTCCTGCGCGAAGGTCAGCCGGCGCACGCCCGGTTGCCGGGTCTCCTGGGCCCGGATTCCCGTCGCTACGACCAGGCAAAGCGCGGTGGAGAGAGCGCCGAGAGCCGGCAAGCGCACACTCTCGAGCGAGGACTTCATGAGACTGCTCCCCTCGGGCGATTGCGTGGGAACGTCGCGGTGGGCTCACGAGCCCCCTTGACTCGGGAAAACGACCGCCTGGCTGTAGCTCCCGAGCGGCTGAACGGTCTTCCGCAATAATTCACGGATCCGCAGCACCGGGTCGTCGCTTTTGCGAGCATCGGGGCGCGGGATGCCCCGGGACAAGAAAACGTCGTCGCCGCCACGGTCTCGGTCCGCGCCGGCGAGCAGCTCAAAGGCGACCTCATCCCCGTCTTCGATCCAGATCGCGCTCTTCAGGCCGGGGGGCAACGGCACCGGCGCCCGGAAAGACCCTGGGCCAGCTTGGCCTCGTCGTCGCGCGGCAGCGGCGTGTCCTCGCGCGCCAGGAGGACAAGCGTCTCCAGGCCTGGAGGCGACTCGGGAATCACCAGGACGTCGTCCAGGACACTCGGCAATTCGGCTTCCGAAACCTTTTCTTCCGTCTCTGGCCGAAGCGACCAGTCATGCTCCTTCCACGGATATAGCGGTGCGACTTTGCCCTCCGAGCCGATCCAGAATAGATAGAGATACGCGGGGCGGTCGAGCCGGGCCTCGATCCGAATCTGGTCCTCCGGTTGCACGGGAACGGCCCCGCTTGCTTCGAGCCGCAACCGCCGCCGCGTCCCATCCTTCGACTTCACAACCAGAAGATCGATGCGGCCTCTCATCGGGCTTGACCGGATTGGGGTCGAACCGACTGGTTCGCTGGCCGGGGCAGACGACGTCCGAAGCACAGGCGCCCTACTGGGAGCGGCGCGCGGTGCTGCAGCCCGGTACAAGAGCCCGCCGAGCACGGCGATCGCGCACACGCCCGAGAGTCCGGCCAGTACCTTGGGCCGGATCAGATCAGCGCCTGAGTGCCTTCTCAAATCCCTCAGCCGAGGGGTAGCGCTCGGCCGGATCATTCGCCATGGCACGCAGGCAGATGCGGCGCAGCGCGCGAGGCACTCCTGCATCGCCCAGGGCGGCGCGGTCGAAATCGCAACGGCGAGCGCGGCTCATCGATTCTCGCCAGTTGGCACCTTGAAACGGCGCTCCGCCGGTCAGCAGGTGATAGAGCACAGCCCCCAGCGCGAACACATCGCTGCGAGGGCCGACCTTCTGCTGTTCCTCCGGCGACTCGACCCGCGCCTGCTCCGGCGCCATGTACGCAAAGGTGCCGCCAGGCCGGCCCGGGTCATCCGCGTAGGCATGCCGCAGGCTCGCCATGCCAAAATCGATCAGCCGCGGCTGGTCTGATTCGTCCACCAGGATATTCTGCGGCTTGATATCGCGGTGTACGATCCCATGCCGGTGTGCGTATTCGGCCGCGCCGGCCACCTTGGCCAGCAGGTCCGCGGCCAGGCGCGGGCGCATCCGCCCGTCGGCGGCCTTCTGGTCGAGGCTGCGGCCGCGGATGTACTCCATCACGAGGTAGGGCCGATCCTCATCAAAATCGAGGTCGTAAATCCGGACGAGAAAGGGATGGTCGAGCCCGGCGAGGATCTTCCCCTCCTCGATGATCTCGCTCCGGCCATCGGATTCGACAGGCTCGAGCGCGAGCTTGAGGACGAGGTCCTTGCCCAGCCCGGGGTGGACGACCCGGAAGACTTCTGCCTGACCGGTGCGGGGAAACCGGCCGATGACGAAGTACTTTCCGATCGCAGCGGGCAGGTCCGGGTCGCGAGCTCCGTCCGAATCGAGCCCGAATCCGAGGTTCGTTGCCACGTCCGACGCTGCACCCGCGGACGATCGGGTCTCGTGGCAACCTGCGCTCCCGTCGCCCCCTCCCGCACGGCCGCTGGCGGCGGCCGGGCCGCGGGGTACCCTCGCGGTCGACGCGGCCAGCGGGGCCGACGGCGGACTCTCGCGCAGCAGTGACAGCTCCGATCGGACATGCCCGAGCCGCTCGCGGCACCTCGCACAATCATTGAGGTGCGCCTGCAGTGTTTCCGAGGGCTCTTCCCCGGCCGCCACGGCCAAAAGCTCAGCGTCCTCGGGACACGTCAGACTCGACGGCATGGCTGATGTCCTCGTCGAACTCTTCGCAGACCGCGCGCACCTGCTTCAGCACGCGCGACGCGTACACATAGACCGCCGGCGGCTCGATGCCGAGCTCCCGCGCGATCTCCACCGCCGGGCGGTTCCGGAGCAGCCGCTGTTCGAAACACGCCCAGAGCTTGGTGGAAATGCGCGCCCGGACTTTCTTGAGCGCGTGCTCCAGGATCTTCTCGCGGTGGATCTGCACCCAGTCCTCGGCCATCCTCATGCTATCGGACGGCGTCGCCGTCAAGGCGCCGACGACCCACCCATCCAGGGCCTTTTGATAGTTCGCCCGGCGGCGCGCGTGGTCGATCAACGTGTTGTGGGCGACGCTGAAAAGCCAGCTTCGGAACTTGCACTTGGTCCGGTCGTAGGTGTGGATCTTTCCGAGCAGCTTGACAAAGATCTCCTGGACGACGTCGTTGGCGTCCGATTCGCTGAGCCCTCGCCTTCGCAGGTAGGCGAAAAGCATCGGCCGGTAAATCGCGTCAAATTCGCACCATCGCTCGGGGTCCTTCTGAGCGACCCCGATGATGACCGAAACCCGAGTATCCTCGGCAGACATGTGCTGACGTCCCGAACTGGCGTGCCGTTGATGCCCGTCCGCGGCGGGCTCGTCCTTCGAAAGGATAATCATCGCCGGGCGCTCCGGGCCACACAGAAATCTCGCGGAGCGCGCAGGATCGCTCGCGAACGGTACGCGGCGGCGGCGCCAATTCAGGTGTCTGCATTCTCATGCTGCTCCCGCCTTTCCATCGTTTCCAGCCGGGCGTCGACCCGGCGCCGTAACGCGTCAACCCAGGGGACGAGAGCCGTGAGGCGCCGCGCCACGATCCGCGACTGGAGCTGCGCGATCTGATTCCGAAGGTCCCGGAGATCTTCGGCGGGGTTGTCGTGACGTGGCTGTGCTCGATCTTCAAGCGGTGTACTTGTTTGCAGCGCATGATGCGAGCGCTGGGCCAGCTCGCGGACCTTCCGGCTTAGCTTGGTCGCGCTCGACCATGAGCTATCCGTGCTCGTCTTCTGGAACTCTTGAGGACGCGAGAGATGCATGGGGACGGTCTCCGGGGATCGACGGAAGACTCAGCCGTCTCGGCAGAGGAACTCCCGGGCTACTCCCTACAAGGTGGTACGGCCGACGCACGGAAACCTTACACAGCGGGCCATCGCCGAAAATTCCGATCGTCATCGCCGCGATCGGGCTCGCAAACTGCGCGGAAATCCGGCGTGGGATGGCCGGATGGAAACTCGCCGGTGCTCCGTTCACGACCGCTGATCGCTGCGCGGATGGTTGTTGCGGCGATCTTGGTTCCGCGAAATCACTCCGCGCTAGAGGCTGTAATTGACTTATTCTGAGAGCCTTGCTCATGTTGTGGCATGAACACGACACGGAAGTCGTATCCAAGCGGCGTCTCGGATTCCGAATGGGAGTTTCTTCTCCCATACCTGACCGTGATGCGCGAGGATGCTCCAGAGCGCGAACATTCGCTACGCGATCTGTTGAGCGCGGTACGTTACGTGGTCAGGACGGGCTGGCGGTGGCGATTTCTGCCAAACGATCTTCCGCCTTGGACCGCGGTCTACCAACAAGCGGGCGCCGGATGCAGGCCGGCGTCTTCGAGCAAATCGCGCATGATTCGCGCGCGATCGTTCGATTTCTTGCCGAGCGGGATCACGGGCCGACGGCGACGATCAGAGCGGCGAGCGGGCAGGCTACGACGGGCGACTCTCGATCCATTTCTTACGGTCTTCCGGCCCTCCGCCCAGTAGAAATGCGCGTCGCACGCAGCGCGTGGCGTAGTGATACTAGCGGGTTACGGCGAGATCGACCAGATGCGCGCGAGCCATCGTCATGGTTCCTAGCCCTTTGTCCATCCTAGCCCTTTCTAGCCCTTCGCGCGTGGTAGCGGCACAGGGGCGGCTACCGCGACGGAACGGAGTGGGGCAGCGCGGGCACGTTCGCGCCTGGGCGCCCGGTCGGAACGCCGCAATCCGTTGAGCGACGTCACGTCGTTGACGCTACGATCCGCGGCTGGCTAGGCGGCATATGAAACCGACTGGCAAGGCGGCGGGTGCGCCAACTGATCCCGGCACCAGGTCGAGGGTGGAGATGCGATGTCAAGAGGCCACCACCCCTTTTTCCTAATGCCGCTTTTAGCTCCTGTCCCGCCGCTCTTTTTCTTGTCTTGGTGTGGCCTACCGCTCGCCTTTCCTGTATTGTCACCGTGCCTCGTTCCGTTACTGATGTCAACCGGTGATTAGGGCTTTCATGGATGGGGGTGCTGCGATGCGTTATTACGGCTGGGTAGTAGCGATGCTGATCGTAGTACGCTTAGGGGCGGGGATCGCCCGCGGCCAGAATTCGGAGTGGGTCGGTACGAATGTTGTCACAAAATACCCGGTCCCGTTGCGGGTCGGCGGCCAAGTCGTGGACGATGGAGCCGCCTTCCGCATCTACGAAGTCGAGGAGGTCAACGGCGACCGCCTGTGGCTGGCGGTGCGGCGGGGTCCGCGGCTGGGTCAGGTCGAGCGAGGTTGTCCGCTTCGATGATGCCATTGAGTTCTACACGCACGAAATCCAAGCTAATCCGGGCGCGACCCGCGCTTACTTGCAGCGTGCCGTGATTTGGCACAAGAAACGCGCAACCGACCTGGCTCTAGCGGATTACAATCAGGTCATCCTCCTCGACGCGAAGGATCCTAGTGGCTTCAGCGGACGCGGTGCTGTGTGGCACGAGAAAAGGCAGTTCGACAAAGCGATGGCCGATTTCACCGAGGCCATCCGCCTCGACCCGATGAATTCAAAGGCGTTTAACGGACGGGGTGCTGTTTGGTCCGAAACGAAGCAGTTCGAAAAGGCCCTGGCCGACTACAACGAGGCGATCCGTCTCGATCCGAAGAACTCCAGCGCGATCAACAACAGGGGTATCGTCAGCTCGATCAAAAAGCAATTCGAAAGTGCCCTCGCCGACTTCAACGAGGCGATCCGTCTCGACCCGAAAGACGCCGCGGCGTTTAACAGCCGTGGGAGTCTTAGGTATGTAACAGGCGACCAAGATCAGGCGCTTATCGACTTCAACGAAGCCATCCGCCTGGATGCGAAGCACTCCAAGGCGCTCAACAACCGGGGTACATACTGGTATGACAGGAACGAATACGACAAGGCCCTCGCGGACTATAACGAGGCGATCCGATACGACCCGAATGAGGCGATGGCGCTCGACAATCGGGGTAACATCTGGTACGTAAAGAAAGAGTATGGGAGAGCGCTGGCCGACTATAATGAGGCCCTTCGCCTTGACCCAAAAAACGCCGAGGTGCTCGACCACCGGGGTAATATCTGGCGGCATCAGAGAGCATACGCCAACGCCCTCGCAGACTATGAAGCGGCTGTGCAGCTTGACCCGAAGCTCGCGGTCGCGTGGCACGACCAGGCTTGGCTCTGGGCGACGTGCCCGGATTCGAGCCACCGAAACGGGAAGAAGGCGGTCGAATCCGCGACACGAGCATGCGGGCTCAGCGCATGGAAGGATGCGCACGACATCGCCGCTCTTGCTGCCGCGTACGCCGAGCTTGGCGACTTCCTCAAAGCCGTCGAATACGGCGAGAAGGCAGTTGCACTTGAAGTGGATCCGGTCGCCAAGATGGAATTCGAGCGGCGGTTGACGTTCTTTGCCGACAGAAGGCCGTATCGCGACGAGGTTGTGTTTCTGGGAGACGCGAACGAGGCGGCCAGGAGCGAACCCGCGAACCAACGTGTGGGCCAGCGCGGTTCGTGGTTCTGGGATCCCATCCGCCGCTGGAGATCAACTCGATGGCCGACGCCACGGGCTGGCGTCTGGCGCCGCCGGCGGACTCTGGCCGAGCGACCTTCCGCCGTTCTTTCAGGCCAAGTGGAGTTACGCCGCAACGACTTTGGGTAACCCCGCTGGCGTCAATGCGTTCGCGGGTCTTGGCATGATCACCGACGAACCGGCCAAAATCGTTGTACGCAGTCTCGTCATCCCTAAGGATCCCGGATGCCCCGAACCCACTGACGCCCGGTCGTTTGTCATACGCGGCCTCGACCGATGGTGGAACAATCAATACGATAAGGCGTTGGCGGATTACGACGCCGCTATCAGGCTCGATCCAAAGAACTCCGATGCGTTTGTAATCCGCGGCCAAGCCCGGTGGTTCGTGGCAAAATACAAGGACGCGCTGGATGACTACAACGAGGCTGTCCGGCTCAACCCGAGGTCCGTATGGGCGTCCTGAGCCGCGGTCAGGCACGGTGGCAGCTTAACGAACACGAGAATGCGCTGGCCGACTTTGATAGCGCCATCCGCCTCGCTCCGCAGGATAGTCTGGCGCTCGTCAACCGCGGCAGCCTCTGGTATGCGACGAAAGCATACGACAAGGCTCTCGCAGACTACGATGAGGCCATTCGGCTAAACCCCGAGCTGGAGGCGGCGTTCTATATGCGCGGCGGCGTTTGGATTTCTAAGAAGCAATATCGCAAGGCGATCGCCGACTACAGCGAGTACGTCCGGCTCAAGCCTGAAGACCCTCGCGGGTTTGTGGGACGCGGCGACGCTTGGCGACTAGAGCAGGGATACGACGAAGCTTTGGCCGACTACGAGACGGCGCTCCGCCTCGACCGAACCTTTGCCAGTGCGTTCAACAGCCGCGCGTGGTTATGGGCCACTTGCCCGGACGCCACACATCGAGACGGTCGGAATGCAATCGACTCGGCCGCGCGGGCCTGTGAGCTGAGCGAGTGGAAGAACGCAATGCACATCGCCACACTCGCTGCGGCTTACGCCGAACTGGGCGACTTCGATCAGGCCGTGCACTTCGCGAAGAGGGGGCTCGCGCTCGCGGCCGATCCAAGCGCAATGAAGCAGGCCGAGGACCGGCTGGCCCTATACCAGCGAAAAAAAGCCTTCCGCGAGACAACGACGCAATAGGTTTATTGCCACCGCAGCGAGTTGCAAGATGGCGCTGGCTGGCGCTGCAGCACCGCAAGCGACAGATCGGCCTGAGGGCCGTTGCCGACCTCAATTCAGTGCATCACTGCCGGCCACACGTCTCGTCGAAATCAACCGACGCACTGTCGTTGATGTATCGCGCAATCCCGACGGCGTCCAAACCGATGCAAATCGCCACTTGCCGCGCTACTTTCCGTCCTTCTACTTCGGCGGACTCTCATCGCTCTTACTCTCACTCTGGGGCGTCAACGGGGTCAGATCCGGTTAACGGTTCTCGGGTGTGTAATAGGCGGAAAGGGAGCCCGCGAACGTCAACGGGGTCAGATCCGGTTAACGGTTCTCGGGTGTAATGGGCAAAAGGGGGCCCGCGAACGAGCTCTCTAACCGAGAGAGCGGATGCGTCCCCTATCCTCTGTGGCTAGGTGCCATTCTTAAGAAGCTCGTAGCGAATGGCATCTATGTCTTGCCGGAGCTTGCTGGAGGCAGGCAGGGCCAATCAACGCGGCGAGTCAGGTTGCGGACACTGTCAGCGTGCCCGAGACCGAATACGGCTGCAAGCTCACGCAATGTACATGACGTCAGTTGGCGGGACAGCCATGCGGCAACGTCTCGGCTGATGGACTTGCCATGACGGTTGCGAAATGTCTGCGGATCGACCCCGTAGTGCGCCGCCACGGCCGATTGAACTCTAACCAGATCAATGGCCGAAAGCCGGCGAGCCGCAGGTACTCCGTCATGGCTCCCGGCTAGCCCAGCTTTGGCTCGGATCTTCTCGACGAATTCCAGGCTCCCCAGCAGCCATCCCTGAGCGGCATCGCGAAACGGATTCTCGGGCGGCTCTGTCAGCCCCCGCTCAACATAGCGACGGTACGCCGTCTCAGCATCGCGGCCGCCCATATCTCCCTGCCAGGCCGCATATACAAGGTCATAGGCTATCCAGTCGACACGTGACCGCTGGTGGCATAGCCCGCGTAACTTGACCAACGCCATTCGCGCGGATGGGAGACCAGCGGCCTCTTACCCCGTATCGGGTTGAGGTGAATGTAGCGGCTCACGGTCCAGAAATAACTCTCGTCCTCGACTAGCTGGCTCTTGAACCTGCCCTGCAACAGGTGCCCTGGGCAACGATGCCTCTTGGCGAACCAGTTTGCGTAGCCCGACGCAAGATACTGCATTCCTCGTGAGAGGCTCGGTTGTGGCGTGCGCAGAAATAGATGGAAGTGGTTGGGCATCAGGACATAGCTGAACAGCTCCCAACCGAACCGGTTGACCGTCGACGCCAGTCCGTCGATCAAGCGCTGGTGGTCGGCCTCGTCGTGGAAGATCCGCTGGCGTGCATTACCCCGGCACATGACATGATAGATCGCCCCAGGATACTCGACTCTCAACGGCCTGCTCATCGGTTGAGCTTAATGTCAGCGGGCAGCTCAAAACCAGCCAGCGATGGGCGCATTAGAAAGTTGAAAACCAGCCACTTTGAGGAGATGCAGATTCGGCAGATAGGCTCCAAGGGTACTCCCCTTTCTCTGGAGCCGCATCATGTCGAATCTGCTCAAAGTGGCCATGATAGACCTTATCTTGTCCCTGCACCGCCAGGGTTTGTCCCAGCGCCGGATCGCGAGCGAGCTGGGGATCAACCGCGAGACCGTTGCACGCTACCTCAGCCAGCCGAGAGACGCGGCAAAACCAGCCATTGCGCCCTCCGGCTCGATCGAAGCTGAGGCGGAGCCAAAACCAGCCATTCGCCCCCCGGCTCGGCTGCTCCTGAGCCGGGGACAAACACCGAGCTGTCACCGTCCTCTTCGGTCCCGGAGAGAGTCGGCGCCGCTGCGGTCGCAGGAGCGAGTGCGAGCCCTGGCGCGAGGTGATTTCAGCCAAGTGCGATCTCGGGCTGAGCGCCAGCGCATCTACCAGGACCTGATCACCGAGCACAGCTTCACCGGTGAACTACTACAGCGTCCCGCGTTTCGTCCGCCAATTGGCGCCGACGAGCCGAACTGCCATTCCGCCGCCTCGAATGCGGGCCTGGTGAGGAGGCTCAAGTCGACTTCGGCAAGGGTGCCGGGATCGTTGGTCCCGACGGCAAGCGCCGCAAGACCCATCTCTTCCGCATCGTGCTGTCCCACTCGCGCAAGGCCTACAGCGAGGTCGTCCACCGCCAGACCACAGACGAGTTTCTCCGCTGTCTCGAGAATGCCTTCCGCCAGTTTGGCGGAACACCGAGGCGGTTGGTCATTGATAATCTCCGCGCGGCGGTGAAGAAGGCCGACTGGTTCGATCCCGAGCTCAACCCCAAAGTGCGGTCCTTTGCCGAGCACTATGGCTCCGTGTTCTTGCCCACGCGGCCGTACATGCCCCGCCATAAGGGAAAGGTCGAGAACGCTGTCGGCTATGCTCAGGACAATGCCCTCAAAGGGCGGGTTTTCTCCAGTTTGGAGGAGCAGAACGGCTTCCTGCGCGAGTGGGAGCTGACCGTGGCCGACACGCGGATCCACGGCACCACCCGCCTTCAGGTGGGCAAGCACTTCGCCGACGCGGAGCGGGCAGCGCTTCTGCCACTGCCGCTGGAGCCGTTCCCGTCGTATCACGAAGCTCGCCGTATCGGTGCACCGCGACGGCCATGTCGAGGTCAAGCGGGCCTACTACGCCGTGCCGCCGGAGTACCTGGCGCGGGAAGTTTGGGTCCGCTGGGACGGACGCATGGTCCGGATCTTCAACGAGCGAATGCAGCAAATTGCGGTGCACGCCAGGCAGGAACCAGGCCGCTTCAGTACCCCGCCCGAATACATCGCTGCAGAGAAGATCAGCCGGAGTTGAGCGCGGCACAGCGTGGCTCTTGGGCAGGGTTGCGAATCGGCTGGGCCCGCAGAGCACCGCCTGGGCCCAGGCCATGATCGACGCCCGCGGCATCGAGGGCGTCCGAGTGCTCCAAGGCCTCTTGAGCCTTGTGGGCCGCCACTCGCGCTCTGGGCGATTGAGCAGGCCTGCGAAATTGCCCTGGCTTACGGGGCCTTTTACCTCCGGACCATCCGAGCGCTCGTCAAGCGTCAAGCACCACAACAAGAGTTGCTGCCATTTCTGAGCGATCATCCCATGATTCGTCCCATGAGCGAGTACGGCCAGTTCGTCCACGACGCATTCCAGTTCCGGAATACCCACAATGAACCAGGTACACCTGCCATCACCGCGGTCAACTGGCGCTGGCAAGGCCCCGCCACCAAGGCGTCCGGGACCACAGCGGACCCCGTTCCGTGATAAATGACACCCGTTCACAACAACGACGTTCCAATACAAGGAGATTTACCAATGAACGAAGGCTTGCGTAAAACGTTGAAGCAACTCCGCCTCTCGGGCCTGTTGGAGAGCCTGGAGATCCGCTTGCAGGAGGCGGCTGGCCATGGCCTGAGCCACGCCGAGTTTCTGGAGTTGATCGTGCAGGACGAGTTGGCGGTGCGTGGCAACCGCAAACTCGAGCGGCAGTTCAAGGCCGCCCAGTTTCGAGAGCGGAAGTCGCTCGAAGACTTCGACTGGTCGTTCAACCCGTCGATCCCCCGCAAGCAGATCTACGACCTGGCAAGCTGCCGGTTCCTCCGCGAGGGGCGGGACGTTCTCTGGCTGGGGCCTCCTGGAGTTGGGAAGAGCTTCATGGTCCAGGCAATCGGCTACCAGGCGATCAAGGCCGGTTACACCGTCTATTACCGGTCGATCTTCGACTTGGTCCGGGACTTCCTTCACGACGAGGTCTTGGGCCAAGAGAACAAGATGCTGAACAAGTACCTCAAGCCCGAGTTGTTGATCATCGACGACATGGGCATGAAGCAGTTGCCCAGGCGTTCCGGCGAGTGCCTTTTCGAGGTCGTGATGCGCCGGTACGAGACGCGGTCGACGATGATGACATCGAACCGTCCTCTCGAGGACTGGGGCAAGCTGTTCGGGGATGCGCCCGGCGCCTCGGCCATTCTGGATCGGTTCCTACACCACGCCGAGCTGGTGCAGATGAACGGGCGGAGTTACCGCCTGCGGCATCAGTCGGGTTCGAGTCCAAACGGGTTGGAGGATTCAAAACCAGCCAATGCGCCCTCCGGCTCGGCAGGGAAGCGGCTGAGTTCAAAACCAGCCAATGCGCCCCCCGGCTCCGGCGATGCCTGAGGGGTGGGCATCCGTGCGGGATTTCGCCGGCTCCATGCCGGCGACCAAGGGCTCATTGCCGCCCCTGGACCCCGCTAGCCTCATCCCTGTTCCCCTTGAGAAAGGAAAAAGAAAGCCGAACCATGGCGGGTCCGTTGACTAGGGCGGAAACCACTGTAGATTCGTGTTCAGAAAACCAACTTGCATGACGTCGTGGCTGGTTTTGAATAGCGCCCATAAGTGGCTGGTTTTAAAGCGCCCGGTGACAGCTTAACACCCCTTAGGCACTATGTAAACCAAAAACCGGATCTGACCCCACTGATGTCCTTGTCCTTGATCACAGAGTTTCACCGCAAGGTTCGCGAGGAGCACAAAGAAATCGGGCGGGCTGTCTGATCGTTCTTTGACCATCCCCGTTGATGATGCCCTTGATTTGCGCTGCTCTCCTCGTCGGTCGAGCCGTTTAGCCGTCTTACGGTGCCCCGGCCATGTCAGTTGGATCAGGGGAGGCGAGGTGCGTTACGAGGTTGCGCGCCACGGCGCAGAACCGGCCTGTAAGCAACTGACGATGTCGTGACTGCGAGCGAACTGGTTTCCCAGAATTCCTGGAGTGCGTGGTCGGAACGATCCGGAGAGCCGGAGGAAGCCGGGAAATCGATAGCGGCGTACCAGACCCCATCACAAAGATTCACGCCAGGTTCGCGAAGAGAGCGAGGAACGCAGGCGGACTGGCTCATCATTCTTTCAGCACCCGCGCTGATGATGTTGTTGATCTGCGCGGTGAGCGGAGCCAATGCGCTTCAGGTGCAAGCTATTCCCGAGCAAATTGATTGTCCGTGAGGGCGGGCGCTGAAGTCAGGGCCTTGCTTGAGCCGAAACCGCGCGCGACCTGAAGAACACGACTCACAATGCGCGCGTATTCTCAACTCGGAACGTGAGTGTCTTGCGCTGGCGATTTGGCCTTCGGTGATTCTCAGTTTGTGCGAGCTTCTGAGTCATTCATGAACAATCGATCTCTATCGACCAGATAGAGTTTGTCTTCTACAACGTAGAGGTTCAGAGCTCTATCTAGATAACAGACAACCCCGCTGTCGTCACACGGATAGAAAAAGTTGTGCCAGTACTTAGAAAAGATGTGCCAAAGAGTGAAAACTGCGACTTCCTCATTCCAAAATATCAACACTGGCGAATCCGGGCGCGATGTTGTAGATCTGTGCGGAGCTAAAATCCCCGCCAGATCGTGAGGGGTGAGATCATCGTGCCATAATTCCGATGCAATCAGTTTACAGATCGATTTGTCCGCGAACTTTGCATCCGTAGGCTCCATCAGGTGTCCGCCGCTAGGCGGTGCCAGGCGTCTCCACATTTCGCGGCACAGTTCGTCGTCGAGGACATGATAGACCGCTTTCAAAGCTGACTCAGGAAGAGGGTCGTAGTTGACGTCACATAGTCGCCAACGGTACGGAAAGGAATCTAGGTGATCTGTCATAGATGGTCCATCCTAGAACAATCACAGAGCGGCGGTCGTTTGTCGAGCTACGCAGCACAGCTTAAGTAGCGCGCCTATTTCGGCGAGTCTCTTGTGGTGTGGTGCGCGATTTTTTCATGATAGAGCAGAGTTCATGGCTTAGAAAAGGACGTGGGCAGTGAGTCGAAGAAAATGTGGCCGTCGAGACCCTTGCTCTTTTTGCCGGTCCAGTCCCAAAACTTTAGATGGGGCAGATCGTTACTTACATTAGGTTCTGGGGGGTGAATTTGCCACCCGAAGCCGCCCCGTTTTGAATATGTTGCTGTGGGGTTCTTAAATGCTCTCGGCTGAGCGGCTTCAAGAAGGCTCATCGCTTCTTTCTGGTTTCCAACTCGAATGTTGATACCTTTTCCTGTTGCCTGTGAAAATGATCTGACGAGGGATTGCGTTATCTTCTGAACGGGCAGTTGCGAGGCTCTGAGAGTCGAGGAAAGGGGATTTCGCAAATTCTTGTAGGTATTGTGTGCCCAGACGCCAAAGGCCCATTCCCCGCAGCCCACGAAATATGTATGGAATCCTTCCACTCGCATATTGTAGACGGCTGCTGACTCACCGCGCGTGGCGATGCCCTGCACCCTCACCGGGGTCCCGAGCGCTGCGGTTAAGAGTAGCCCCTCGCGGAGGTCGACGGCAGGCGTCCACCCGCGGCCGGCCACGTGGAACGGATGCTCCGCAGTTGTGCGAATCGTTTGCCCCCCCACTGTAACTTCTATGAGCGGGGCGAAACCCTTGAAAATCTCTTCCACTATCCGCGGCTCGACTGGGGCGGACGGGTCGTTCTCGGGGCGTGATAAGATCCGAGTCGCCCAATTTGACCTCTTCGACCAGCATCGCCCCGTCGGGTGTAAGAATCGGCGTCCCAGCTGCGAAGCAAGACGCGTTGAATCCGGCTATGCTGCCTACGACGCCGACAAGGTCCCATAACGCAGCCCCGAAATTGCCTTGAGAGGCGTTCACACCTGCGTTGAGCAGGCCTCCTCCAGCTTGAACCCCGTTGATGAGCCTCACCCCCATCGACATGCTCCCTGCGGAACAGGGATTCACGAAAGAAAGGGCAAGGCTATGGGTGGCGCCGACGCCTTGTCCGATTCCGTATGAGCCGGAGCCCTTGTCTATGCCGGCATTAAGCGAGACGCCTCCGATCGAGACATTGTTGCGAATTTGGTTAGTCAGACCGCATGACACAGAGTCCCCCAACCTGCGAAGAAGTTAGCGGCATGATCCAGCCAGTCGCCGCGGGATTCACTATCGCCAGTCGGGTCCGTTCCTTCCGTAGGTCCGTCACCGACGTAACGGTACAGATTCGCGTCTCCAGCTGAGAATCCAGTCGGGTCAAGGCTGCTAAACCTCCCCAGGCCTGCGCCGTACCATCTGGCGTGGTCATAATACTGGGCGATTGCCGCGTCGAACTCCATCCCCGCAAACTTGAATCGATCGCCGTTGGATGCGCTGGTCTCCGTGACGATGTTCCCGAAGCTGTCATAGACGACATGGTCGAGCGCCGTCCCGGTCGAACTCACGAGGTCGTGCACCGAGCCCAGCTTGTCGGGCAGGTACCAGGCCGTCGTTCCGGCCGAGTTGGTGCGTGCCAGAAGCTGGTCCACGGCCGCTCCATTCACCACGCCCGGTCCAAAGACGTAGCGCCTCCTGCAACGTGCCCGAGCCGTTGAAGTCTGCGTAGGGGTTGGTGCCGTCGTAGACCGTCCAGATCTGCGTGCCGCTGTCGTCGATGCCGATCCGACGGTTCAACGCGTCATACGCGTAGGTGGCGATGACCGTACCGCCTTGCTTGACTCCCGTCAGTCTATTTTCATAATCATAGCTGTATGTCGTGGTCGTCGAGCCGGTTTTCGACGTGATCATGTTGCCCGCGGCGTCGTACCAGGTATGTTCGGACGAACTGCAAACGACCGATCCCAGGCTTCCGGTTTCTAACTCATGAGCGATGACATGTGCACTTCTAATGGCTTGTCGATGGTGCCACGCAGCCTTGGGGGCGGGACCAGTGGCCCGGTGCAGGTTCAGGACATAGGTAACAACTCAGGTTCAAGACATCGGTGACATTTTGGGGCACGTTTGGTCCGAAGGGGGGACCAAGCGATGCCCTGGAAAGTGATCAATCCGATGGACGCCAAGACTGAGTTTGTGCTTCGTGCGATGCGTCAGGACTCCGATTTCGGCCGGTTATGCGGAGAGTTCGGAATAAGTCGAAAAACGGGATACAAGTGGAAGGAACGGTTCTTACGCGATGGTTTGTCGGGACTTGCCGAGCGATCTCGGCGCCCGGGCGGTCACCCAATCAGCTCGGCGAGGATCATGTTTGCCGGATTGTGCGACTCAAGCAGGCTCATCCACATTGGGGCCCGCGGAGAACTGCCGAGCTCTTTGCTCGGCAATCGTGCGGGGAGCTGGTGCCGTCAGAGAGCACGTTTAAGCGGGTTTTGGACAAGGCGGGCCTGGTCGAGCACCGTTGCCAGCGGAGAAGTCAGGACGCGGGTACCCGGCTGACGCGTCCGGTGGTGGCACAACGTCCCAATCACGTCTGGACGGTCGATTTCAAGGGTTGGTGGTACACGTTGGATCGACATCGATTCGAGCCGCTGACGATCCGCGACGATTACAGCCGCTATGTGCTCGGTGCGCGGCGCTGGCCTCGGCGCGGTCGGACGTGGTCCGTGAAGAGTTTCACCGGGTTTTTGCGACTATGGGCTGCCTGAGATCATTCGCAGCGACAACTGCGGTACCCTTTGCCGCGGTTAAATCGCCATTGGGCTTGAGCCGGTTGTCGGCGTGGTGGCTGACGTTGGGGATCGATTTGGATCGAATTCGCCCTGGAAAGCCGCAGGAGAATGGCGGCCACGAGCGGATGCACCGCGACATCGCTCGAGAGCTGGAGTGTGCTGCGGAGGTGGATTTGGTGAAACAGCAGGCGTCGTTGGACATCTGGGTCAAAACGTTCAACAACGAGCGTCCGCACGAGTCGCTGGGTATGAAAGTTCGTGCGACGTGTATGTGAGGTCGTCGCGGTCGTTCGACCTGGATGCTGTCCAGCTCCTTTATCCGGCACAATACCAGGTACGGAAGGTGAAAGCTAACGGTTGTTTAAAAGTACATAATATCCTGATATCCGTTTCTCAGGCGCTCGCAGGGCTGGAGGTGGGCCTAGAGCCGATCGGGAGCAACCGCTATTCGGTTTGGTTCTGCCGTCTTCTCGTGGGCGAGCTCGATCTAACAACGGCAAGTTTCGCAAAAACCCCTGGGGCTTAACGACGGCGTGGTAGACACTGAAGGCATCGTGCCGAGAGTTTCGCCGCATCCGAGCGGCGACCAGGGGTGCTCATTGCCGCCCCCTGGACCCCAGGCTAGCCTCTCTCTGTTGCCGTTTGTAAAACCGTATCAGGCCATGCGGTTACCACGGCTACCAACCATGCAATGGTATGAGGAGACTGATGCGGCTTGCGAAAGTGACTACCATCGCTTGCATCGACGACCTGGTCGAACGCAGAGATAAGACGCCCGACTCAAAGTGCGACGTTTCGTCGCACTTTGAGTCGGGCTCGCCAGAGCCTCTCGCGAAGGGATAGAATCTCCACAGCGGTAGTGACTGTCACGACCGCGCCACCCACAAGTAAGCCGCGCGCCACCCATGTCCTGAACCAAGTTTGTCACCGATGTCCTGACCGAACCGCCCCAGTTCCCGCCCCCAAACCCCCACCCCCTTCCCTCTTCCCTGTTTCCCGTCCTTCTTCCCTCAAATTCCCGCGCTTCTGTTGCCGATCCTTCGTGTAACCGGATGCCGGGTTGGACGATCACTGCTGTTCGTTCCTTTTCCACAAAAACAAGGCCTTCCCAGGGGCCGATCGTCCAAGGGCCGCTCGATTATACGTATGGGCTTCGAGCCCGCTGTCGTATCTGAGCGCCCTTACGACCAATCCGGTTGAGCTTCGAGCTCGAAGAGGTAGGTGTCGATTCGGCCCACCGGCCGTCTGTCCGTGCTCGTGGCACAAGGCGGCACCCCCGGGGAAAGTGCCTCATGGAGTTTATCGCCATGAGCTCACGCAAAACTCAACCCAAACCAAACGCCAAGGCCGGCCCCGCTCCCGCCCACCGACGACCAGCCCCGGTTCGTCGGCGTCGATCTCCACAAGAAGGTCGCCACGTTTCACGTTCTCAGCCAGGACGGGACGTCGCTCGAGTCAGGATCGTTTGCCGTCGCCCCGGACTCGATTCGCGGCTTCGCCGCCGAGCACCTTCGCCCCACCGACAACCTCGCCGTCGAAGTCACCAGCAACACCTGGGCGTTCGTCAGACTGGTCAGGCCCCACGTCGCCAACATCGTGGTCTCCAACCCAATCAAAACCAAGGCGATCGCCGAGGCCAACATCAAGACCGACAAGGTCGATGCCCGGGTCCTCGCCGACCTGCTGCGCTGCAATTACCTGCCGAGCGTCTGGGTACCGACGCCGGCCATCGAGGACAACCGGGCCCTCGCCGCCCGGCGCACGGCTCTTGTCCATGAGCGTACCAGCATTCGTAACCGGATTCACTCGGTACTGGCGCGCCGACTCATCGCCGTTCCCGAGGGAGGTCTTTTCTCCGACAAGGGGCTGACCTGGCTCAAGCAGGTCGAGCTCGACCCTCTGGACCGAGCCTTGATCGACGCCGACCTGCGTTTGCTTGAAGCGCTGGCACGCGAGTGCGACGCGGTGGATGCGCTGATCGTTGAGGAATCCTACAACGATCCCGACATACAACTATTGATGACCATCCCAGGGGTCGACTATACGATCGCGCATGCGCTCAAGGCGACACTCGCCGACATCGAGCGTTTCCCGGCCCGACAAGGCCGCGAGCTATCTGGGGCTCGTGCCCAGCGTCAAGCAGTCGGCCGACAAGTGCTACAACGGGCCGATCACCAAGGCGGGGTCGAGTCAGGTGCGCTGGCTGCTGATTCAAGGGGCGCAGCGCGTGGGCAGCCATCCCGGCCCGCTGGGGGCCTTCTTCCGCAAGCTCGCCAAAAGGAAGAACCGCAACGTCGCGGTGGTGGCCACGGCGCGGAAGATGGTGACGATAGCTTGGCACATGCTCAAGAATAAGGAGCCTTATCGCTACGCCGTGCCGCGGTCCACCGAGGACAAGCTGGCGTGGTTGCGAGTACGTGCGACCGGGGAGAAGCGAAAGTCAGGCCCTCCGAAGGGATCGCATCGCGTCACCACAGCCGAGAATGGGAGAAGCCGAACGATCCCTTCGCTCGACGAGGTTTATGGTCGCCAGGGCTTGCCAGGCAGGCGACCGCCGAGCGCAGGTGAGAAACGCATGGTCTGCAAAAGCGGTACCGAGGCCTTTGTGGCGTCGCTTGACCAGGGGCGGAAGGTACCAAAGCCCTCCACGCGCCGGGTTCCATCGAATTGACAAAATACGTCTTGCCGATTCGACCACACGTTGAGTCCAGCCCTCTTACCTGATCGCTGTCTTGCGAGTCCCCCTAGCAAGCAAAGAACCCCCCGCGAAAGGGGTCGGGGATAACACGCCGCTCAAGCCGCGGGTGAGCTGAGGCAATGAGAACGGGGCAATAGAAAAAGCTGCTCGGTGGAAAAAAGGTGCCGTTTGGTATTGCCCCGAACAGAGGTAGGTCGGCGGTGGTCACGCCCCCTTCTTCGTTGGTGCTCACAATCGGCTCGGAATAGCTATTGTAGATGTAGGACTGCGTCGTGCCGTCCGGATTGGTCAGCGCGCTGATGTTTCCCAGGGAATCGTAGCCGTAAATGGTCATCCGGTTGACCTGGTCGATCGTCACCGTGGGCAGGCCGTTGGAATTCAGGTCGTACGTCGCGACGTTGCCGAGCGCGTCGACCGCCACGCCGGTCACGCCCAGGCCAAACCAGTCGGGCCGCAGCGGCCGTCGTGTTGCCGTTGGGATCCGTGTAAGTGGCCGCGGCCTGCGGCAGCAGGGTCGCGGCGCCGGGCTGCGCGGCGGTGCCGCTATTGGTCCAGCCTTGCTCCTGGAAGGCGCTGGATTCTTCGGTGGTGAGGTCCGGGCGCGTGATCGTTCCCACTCTCTCGGCCGAGTCATACGTGATCGTGACCCGGTTGCCCATCGGGTCTTGACGTGCGTCATCCGTCCGGCCGAATCGTAGGTGTACGATACGTGCGAGCCGTCGGCCTGCTGCACCGCGTTCAGGCTGCCGCTCGAAAACGTGAAGGTGGTGAGCCGGCCGGCCGGGTCCTTGATCGTGGAGAGATTGCTGCCGCTGTAGCTGAATGTCGTGAGGTTGGAATAGTTATCCTTGATCGATGTAACTTCGTTGGAGCCGTTGTAGCTGAAGGTGACGTGCTGGCTGTTGAGGTCGATCGTGGCCGTCTCGTAACCGCCCGAGTTGAACGTGACCTGGGTGCCGTCGGTGAGCGTGTCGGTGTACGAGCCGTTGGAATTCTTCACGAGCGTGTCAAACTGGCCGGGCGGGTTGGTGTAGGTCCCGCCGCCGCTGCCGAAGCTGCCGGTATACCAGAGACTGTTGCCCCCGCCCAGGCTGAGGATCACGCCGCCGGTTTCGGGGAAGATCTGCTCCAGCCCGTCCAGGCTCCAGCCGTCGCCGAAGCGGGCTGCCGACTCGTTGATCAGCGTGGCGGTGCCGCTCGCGGTGATGGTGGTGAGGGTGGTCCCGTGGTCGACGATCTGGACCGAGTAGCTGTAGCGGCCGGTGGCAAGCGTTGACGCGCCGGTGGCCTGGAGCGCGATCTGCTGCACGTCGCCGGGATTGAGGGTGCTGGTGTTGTAGTAGTAGGTCGTACCGACGGTCGAATTGAAGGTCAGGGTGGCGCTCACCTGCGAGGGGACCGCCTGCGACGCGCTCAGCGTATTCTCGGCCACGATGACTGGCAGCGGATTGGCGCTGATCGAGTCGTAGTCCAAGGCGTTTGCGGCAACGTTGGGGTTGTAGCTCGGCAGCGCGATCGAGGTATCGAGCGAGCCGGAATTGGAGTCGACGCTCACGCCGTCGCTCGCCCAGGCCGGGTCATCGGGGCTCACCGTGTCGGGCGCATAGCTCTGCGGCCAGGTCAGCTCGCTGCCGCCGGAGCTGCTGCTGTTTCCGGACTGCAAATCGAAGTCGTAGGTGTACGTCTCGGTATGCGAATTGGTGTCGGTGACGGCGAGAGTGATCGCATCGACGTGGGACGTGTTGATCAGGCTGTTCCACTGGAAGCTGAGCTGGTACGTGCTGGCGCCGGTGATGTTCTTGGCGTCGGAGGTGATGCCCGAGGTGATCCAGTTGTAGCTCGAGACGGTGGTGCCCGAAACCTGGGCCTGCAGATACACGGACGCGGCCGGCTCGGCAAGCTGGTCGACGCCAGGGAACAGGACGACGCCGTTGTTGACGTCAAGGACGTACATCGGAAAGTACGTGAATGAATTCTGGGTCGGGCCTGAGCCGTTGCCCAGGACGGGGTCGGGCGTCGAGCCAAAGCCCGAGCCGCCGCCGGAACTCGAGCCGGGCACATCGCTGGCTTTCACTGTCACGCCGCCCCCGCCTGGCGAGGAGGCGCCGTGGCTCGACGACCCGGCCGGCGCGAGGCGCGACGGCGACGCCGTGCCGGCGGTCCCGCCTGATCCGTGCGCCCCTGCCGAGGCCGCTGGACTCCCCGGGTTGATCGCGGCGGGCGCTGATGCGGGAAGGCTCGGGGTGCTGATCGCGGCCCGAGCGCTCGCACCCGCCGCCCTGGACGCTGCCCGAGCCGCCGCGCGGCGGCAAGGCCGCCCCGCCGCCTGGCCCGCTCGCCGGCTTCCAGGGGAGGGAGATGCCGTGCGACGAGGAATCCTGTGGCGCAGTTGTGGCGAGGTTCAGCCCATCGCCGGCGGGCGCTGGATCCTGGGCCGGCCGTTCTACGGCCTCAGTCGCGGCCGTCGTGCCGCCGCCGCCCGCGGCGCGCGCCTGTGCGAGCCGATCGCGATCGGCAGGAAGTTGGTGGGTACGACCCGGACCGGGGACTGCGGCTGCTGCTGGCTGGGAGCCTGGCGCTGACCCATGGGGCCGTTCCGCTCGTTGCTAAGCCCATTCAGGCCGACAAAGCCGAGCTGCACCAGCCCGCGCAGCGAGCTGACGCTGAGGGCGAGCACCGAGATCGGCTCGGTGATCGTGTTGCGTGTCTCCAGCCGGTCGAGCTGGTCCACTTTCTTGGCAAGGCTTGCCCGACGGCGCTCGGTGAAGCTCAGCATGTGTCGGCGGCGGTTCATGGTGTGGTCCCTCGGTTCCATCGAATCACGAAGTGGGTGATGCCGGCGTGATGCCGGGTGACAAGGTTGTTTCTGCGTGGCTTCGACGGGGCGTAGGTCATCGCCAAGATGTCTCTTGATATCAGGCGCAACGTCTCGTCGCAACGCGGCGCGGGCTGGCGGCGCGGTTGCCGCGAGCCACGGCGCGCGATCGCACGGAGCGCGGCTGCGCCTTTCGGCTGGGTTTTCGCAGGGTGTAGGCGCACTGGCACCGAGCCCCCGAAGGAGGACGGGCCGGGACTTCAGACGGACACAATCTTGGGTCAGAGTCGCGTCGATGGCGACTCGACGAGCGGGCGCACGACGAAGGTGTCGATGCCGATCAGAGCGTCTGGCTTGAAGCGGCTTGATTGTGAATCCGAGGAAGAATTGCGAGGCTTCTATAATACTATCTGTAAAACGACGAAAAAGTACGCCACATTTGGAGCAATTTTTTTGAAATGGTCACATGCGGGCATGAATTGATCGCGATGAGGGCCATCACGAACAGGGAGCCTGAGACCGATGCCGGGCTCCGCCGAACGGGCTGGAGCGGTTCCGAGGAAACGAAGAGAAGGTTAGCCACGGATGGAGATGATGCACACGGATCGGAGAGCGGGAGGATTGAACGAGCGGGAGGAGTGGCACCGCGGCGCAGCGCACCCATGTCCTGACGATCCGAGGATCATTACGCGGGAACACCGCGACTGCGCACGGAATCGGACTGGAAGAATTGGAACAGCAAGGTAACGAAGGTAGCGAAGCGGACGGACGCGGGGAGTGAGCCGGAGTGGCTGCGGCAGGACGAAGAGAAGGTTAGTCGCAGATCAAGATGATGCACACGGATCGGAGAGCGGGAGGATTGAACGAGCGTGAAGAGTGGCACCGCGGCGTGTCGTGGTGCAGGGCGATGTCCTGACCCGGCGCGTTGACATGGATCGCGACGGCGGAGCGGCGTGATCGATCCCGATCGTGGGCCGCTGCGCCGCGGTAGCATCATGGTGAGCCGCGGACCGGGGACGACGTGGGAGCGTCGGAGACGAATTCCACGCAGGGCGGGCACGAACGAGTCGGGACGTCCGGGGTGGGGTCGCCGGGGATTGCGAGCGCGGGTTGATCGCGGACGTGAACGGCGAGGATGGTCCAGGTCGCTCATCTTGCGACCGCGTGCTCGTCGCAATCCGCAAGTCCAGCGTCCGACGAGAATACTGCCGAGATGCCTGGTCCGGCAGTTCCGGAACGATGGTGTCGACGCAAAAATATTTTGCGGGGGTTAAACCCGCAAACTCGCTGAGCATGCGCCGATCCGGTGAATTCGGCCGCGCACAGAATTTCGAAAACGTCCTATAGTGTTATAGGGGCCTTGCGCTCAGCGCTGCGACTGCGCGCTTTGTCAGCCGGGCTCAGGGCGGCGGTTGCCGGCGGGTTGAGTGTGAAGTTTGCCAATCGACGAGGCACGTTCAGGAATGTGCGGGGAACGCAGTTTGCTCCGTCCGCCATGAGAAGAATTCATTGACGATCGCAGCCAGCGAGACCCGAGAACCCTTCTGAAAACTGACATCCACTGACATCTGCCGACGTTTCGCCTCGGAACATCGGCTACGACCGCTACAAGCGTTCCATTGTTTCCGTGCCCCTCGAGGGCGTGCCGGCCAGCCATAGCCCCGGGCTGAGAACCGAGCGTCGGGGCGCACAGGAGCCTCGGTGACGAATCGCCACCGAGTCGTTTCCCCATGACCGGAGAATCCACGAACAGTGAGAAAATGATGCTCGCCATTGCCATCGCCAACGGCATCCCCGTCGCAGAGTGGGCGCTGCTAAACGGGGTCAACGAACGGACTGCGTACCGCTGGGCCGCCGAGCCCGAGGTTCGGTCTGAAATCGAGTCGATCCGCAGCCGCGCCCTCGACGAGGCGATCGGCCGGATGTCCAGTCGCGTCGCGTACTCCGTCGATAAGATCTTCGAGCTCGGCGAAATCGCCACATCCGAGTCCGTACGGCTCTCGGCGCTGCGAGCCGTGATCTCGGACTTAATCACTGTCTCCAATTTCTCCGGAATCGAAACGCGCTTGGCCAAACTCGAGGCGCGGGTCCGTGCGCGCTTCTAGCCCATGTTCGGGGTGAAAAAGGCGATGACCCTTCGGACGACTTCCGCGAAGGGCTATTTTTCTAGAGCCTGCTCTGCACTTTTCAGCCCCGCGTTTGCGAGTAGGAGTGCGACGAAGGCGAGCCAATGCCAGCCCTCGAGCGTTTGCGTCAGTCGTTCGTAGTCGCGTGCCAATCGTCTCATGCGCGATTTGCTCGAAGACACCGGCCTGCATCCAACGACGGACTTGTTGGTAGACTGCGGTCGAAGGCGGAAGGTCATGCGGCAGGAATCGCCACCGCTAGCCCGTACTGACCACGTAACGAATTGCGCTCAACAGATTGCGCAGAGAATGTTCGCACTGTGAAGCACTCGCGCATCAAGGTCAGGTATCGGAGCAGAAACTCCCATTCGGAATCCGAGACGTCGCATGGATACGAGATCCGTGTCCTGTTCATGCCACAACATGAGCAAAGCTCTCATAATAAGTCAATAACAGGCTCTGGAGAGCCGGGAAATTTATTTTCATGCGGCGCGAATCGGTCGGACCGCGTGACTGTGATCCCTATGGCCACGACCTTGTGGTCACTCTCTGTCAGTGTTAGCATCCGACCACGTCAAGTCCGACTCAGCCGCATTCATCCTTGATACGCGATAGCGCAGCATCATCCGGCCGCGGGTGCTGGGCCACGAATCCTGGGCCCCTCGGCCAATGATCCTGGCGTTGTCTTTGATTGCGGAGCACGCGCCGTTTCACAGCCATCCAGGAGTTACAACACGATGTCGACCGCAGTGAATCGCCTGCTCGCGAGAGCGGGCCGCACGCTCTTGAGCCGGAGACGAAAATCGAGGCACACCCGCCAGCGAACAAGACTGGACTGGGCAACGGTTCGCCTCGAGGATCGGGTGATGCTCACCACGTTCATCGTCACCAACACGAATGACAAGGGCGGTGGATCGCTGCGAGCGGCCATCAACGCGGTCAATGCCGACAAGGGGAAACCGGTCGACACGATCGACTTCAACATCCCGGGCACGGGGCCGTTCACGATCAGCCCGCTCTCGGCATTACCGGCCGTCACCCATGCGGTGCTGATCGACGGATACAGCCAGCCACAATCGAGCCCCAACACGCGCGGCCACCGTCGATAACGCCGTCATCCTCATCCAGTTGAGCGGAACCAGCGCCGGTTTCTCGAGCGGGCTGGAGATCCAGGCCGGAAAGAGCACGGTCCGCGGCCTGGCGATCAACAAGTTCGAGAAGGAAGGGATCCGTCTCTTCAGCGCCGGAAACGACGTCGTCGAGGGGAATTTCCTCGGCACCGACGTGACCGGGACTGATCCGCTCCCCAACGGCGACTCAGGCGTTCTGGTCGACGACTCGATCGGAGACACGATCGGCGGCACCACGCCCGATGCCCGCAACCTCGTTTCGGGCAATACGAATCAGAACATTTTCCTGATCAACAGCTCATCGAACGTCGCCGTCCAAGGGAACTGGGTCGGACTGACCGCCTCCGGCACGGCGACCCTCTCCAACGATGGGAATGGCATCAGCCTGTTCTCGGTCACTGATAACACGATCGGCGGCACCGCCGCCGGTGCGGGCAACGTGGTCGGCGGCCAGGCCTTCGACGGGGTCGTGATCGATGCGGCCAGCGGCAACTTGATCGAGGGCAACTTGATCGGCACCGACCCCACAGGCACGATCGCCATGGGCAACGGTGCGGGCGTCTTGATCGGGTTCAGCAATGCGGCCAACAACACGCTCGGCGGGACGGCGGCGGGAGCCGGTAACCTGATCTCGGGCAATTTCGGCGACGGTGTGCTGCTGAATCCCGCTCTCGGCCCGGGCAACGTCGATCCAGGGGAACCTGATCGGCACTGACATCACAGGCACGGTCGCGCTCCCCAACGAGGGCAGCGGAGTCGAAATCGACGCATCCGGCGTGGTCGTCGGGGGGTACAGCCCCGGGGGCCGGCAACATCATTTCAGGGAACGGGGCAGACGGCGTGTTGATCGACGCCAGCTTTAATTTCGACCTTCCCGCAAGCGACAACCTCGTGGCAGGGCAACTTCATCGGCACCGACGCGAGCGGCACGAAGCCCCTCGGCAATGGCGAGGACGGCGTCGCCGTGTTCGGCAAATTCATCGGCGCCACCAACAACTCGATCGGGGCAACGACCGTCGGCGCCGGCAACATCATCGCGTTCAACGGCCATAATGGCGTGACGATCGGGGGCTTCTCCTTCGACTCGTCGTCGGTGGACGACCCGATCCTGTCCAATTCCATCTTCGGAAACAGTGCCCTCGGCATCGACCTGGGCGATGATGGCGTGACGCCCAATCACACACCGCCTGCGCAGTTCGCTCCCAATAACTTTCAGAACTTTCCTGACTTTGTGATCGCCGCGAACTTCGGATCGGTCGCGGGAGTGAAGGGAAGCTCTGAGCGCGGCGGCCGAGCACGACCTACACGATCCAGTTCTTCGCGGGCGTGGTCGCCGACCCGTCCGGCCACGGACAAGGGCAGTTCTCGCTGGGCACCGCCACCGATGACGACCGATTCGAGCGGCAACGTGGGCTTCTCGTCGTACTTCCCGTTCCTGCCGCCGGGGGTGCGGTACATCACCGCCACGGCGACCGATCCCGACGGAAACACCTCGGAATTTGCGCAGGATGCCGTGCTGACGCCTTCAGCCAATCCCATCGCTGGCGCTTGAACGACTCGTACTTGACCGACATCAACACGACCTTGACCGTGCCGGCGCCGGGCGTTCAGGCCAATGACATCTCCGCCGACGGTGGGCCGTTCACCTCGGCCTTGGTTTCGGTCCCCGCGCACGGCAGCTTGGCGCTCAACCCCGACGGCTCGTTCACCTACACGCCGATCGTCCCACTTCGTCGGCACCGATCACTTCACCTACCAGGACATCCAGGGCGCGTTGACGTCCAACGTCGCCACCGTGACGATCCAGGTCCATCCCAAGACGTTTGTCGTGACCAACACGAACGACAGCGGGCCCGGGTCGCTCAGGCAGGCGATGCTCAATGCGAATCTGTCCAACAGCCCGCCGGCCGACACGATCCAGTTCGATATCCCCGGAACCGGCCCGTTCACGATCACCCCGCTGTCGGCACTGCCGACGATCACGCACCCGACGATCATCGACGGCTACACGCAGCCGGGGGCCAGCCCCAACACGTTGGCGGTCGGCGACAACGCCGTGATCCTGATTCAATTGAACGGAAGCTCCTCCGGCTTCTCCAACGGGATCGCGATCGACGCCGGCGGGAGCACGGTGCGCGGGCTGGCGATCACCGATTTCGCGACGGCATCGTGCTCACCGGGGGGGGCGGCGACAAGATCACGGGCGACTTCATCGGCACCGACCCGACCGGCTCGGCTCCTTTCGTAGGAATTCATCGGTCTGGAGATCGAGAACGCCGGCAACAACACGATCGGCGGAACAGTCGCCGACGTCGCGAAACGTGATCTCGGGAAACCAGTTCGGATACGGCATTCAGATCTTGAACGGCTCGAGCGGCAACGAGATTCTGGGCAACTACATCGGCACCGACGCCACCGGCCTGCACGCCCTGGGGAACTTCTTCGGCATCTTTCTCGAGGATGCTCCGTTCACCTCGATCGGGGGAACGACCCCGGGCGCGGGCAACGTGATCTCGGGCAATACCATCGACGGGATCTTCGCCGAGGAGAATTTCAGCACCGGTGCTAGGCCCCGACAACTCGCTGATCCAGGGAAACTTGATCGGCACCGATGCCACCGGCGAAGCCGGCTCTTGGCAACGGCGCAGACGGCCTGAATCTCGAGGCCGGCGTGAACCTCGTGATCGGCGGACAAGTCTGCGGGTGCGGGCAACGTCATCTCCGGCAATGGAGCCGACGGCATCGACCTCTTCTCACCAGCGACGCGCGCTGATCCAGGGCAACCTGATCGGCACCGACGCGGCCGGCACGATTCGCCGTGCCCAACGGCGAGCAACGGCATCGCGATCTTCACCTCGGGCGACACGGTCGGCGGCACGTCGGCCAAGGCCAGGAACGTGATCTCGGGCAACGCCGAGTCGGGAATTGTGATCGAGGGCAGCGACAACCTCGTCGAGAACAACTTGATCGGCACCGACCGCGCCGGGAGCGAGTCCGGTCGGCAATGCCGGAGACGGCGTGACGATCACCGGATTTCGATTCGGCGAACAACACGATCGGCGGAACGGCCACGGGCGCCGGAAACGTCATCGCGTTCAACGGGGAGACCGGCGTGGCGGTCCTCGATCCGTTTTCATTCGAACAGAACGTCGGCAACGCGATCCTTTCCAACCTGATCTATGCGAACACCGCGCTGGGGATCGATCTCGGCGGCGACGGCGTGACGCCAAACCATCGCGGGGGGCTGATCCCCGGTCCCAACGGCTTCGAGAACTTCCCGGTCCTGACGTCGGCCGTGAGCTCATCTCCGCACACCACGATTCACGGCTCGCTGAATGCCGCCGCCAGTTCGAGCTTCACGATCCAGTTCTTCGTCAACCCCGCGGCCGATCCCTCGGGATTCGGCCAGGGCCAGATCTTCCTCGGCTCGATCACCGTCAAGACCGATACCAGCCGGCAATGCGAGCTTCACGGCCACGTTCAACGTCGCTTTCCCCGCCGGGCAGGTGGTCAGCGCCACCGCGACCGACCCGGGCGGCAACACCTCGGAATTCTCGCAGGACATCACGATCGGCGCGTCGGCCGCCCTCGTCCGCGCAGGCGGGCCCGCAGCAAGTCTCGGCGTTTGACCTGCGCGCTCGGATCGCTTTCCAGCGGCCCGATCGACGAAATGATTCTGAACGCCGTTGCCGCGAATGTGAGCTCGACGCCGTCGAAGCGTGCGGCGCAATCCTCTGATCTCGATCGTTTCATCCTGGCGCCCCGGCCGCTATTCTTTGCGGAGCCGCGGACAGCCTTCAACCTGACGATCTGCGTTTTCATCCGAATGACCAGGCCGATCACAGGAGTCTTTCAGCATGCGGATTCATCCCTGGGCCCCGCGGTCGATCCGCCGGACAACCTTCGCGATTGTGACGCTGGCCGCCTGCGCCGTTGGACCGCGCGTGGCCATGGCTCAGAACTGGCCGAGCTACGCGGGTGGTCCTCAGCACAACGGAATCAGCCCGTTTCGCTCTCAACCGCTCCAGAAGATCCTCTGGTCGGCCCCGGTCGACTTGCAGCCCGAGTTCTTTGGAGTGGATCTCAACGCCCATTACGGCAGTCCGGTGATCACGGCCAAGAACACGGTCATCGTTCCGCTCAAGAGCGGATTCGACGACAGTTTCGGCGTCGCCGCTTACAGCGGCAGCGACGGCGCGCTGATCTGGCAGCTCGCCAGCGACTACATACAGCCGTCGCACTCCTGGACACTGCCGTTCCAGATCACGCTCACGCGAGCTCCGTGGCCATGGCCGGCGCGGGCGGCACGGTGATTCTTCGGTCCAGTCCCGATGCAGCCACCGGAAACGTCACGCGACTGGCGTTCTACGGGATCGCGAACTACAACAACAATCCCGGATCTATACAACGCAACCGTTCACGATCATCACGCCCATCACGGCCGACTCGGCAGGCAACCTGTTCTTCGGCTTCCTGGCCAGCGACGCTCCCGGGGACCTCACCAAGCGGCCTGGCTCGGATCGGGACGAATGGGGTCGGAAGCTGGGTTTCCGCGGCCGCGGCCTCGGGCGACGCCAGCATGCAAAAGGTGGCGTACAACTGTGCCCCGGCTCTCAGCATCGACGGATCGAAGGTGTACTTCGCCGTCAATAACGTCAATGGCTTTGCCGACGGTGCGGCCGGCTACCTGGTGGCCGTCGACAGCAAGACCCTGGCACGCCATGGCGCGGTCCGCCTCAAGGATGTGGCTCACCCGGCCAACGATGCGCTCTTCTTCGACGACGCAACCTCCTCGCCGACCGTCGGGCCCGATGGCGACGTCTACTACGGCGTCCTGGAGAATCCGTTCCCCTCGACCCACGACCGGGGCTGGCTGCTGCACTTCGATGCGGACCTGACGACCGCCAAGATCCCCGGCGCATTCGGCTGGGACATCACCGCGTCGGTCGTCCCGGCCAAGGCGGTGCCGTCGTACACGCGGCAAGTCCGTCTACCTGATCCTGACGAAGTACAACAACTATGCCGAGCTGGGCGGCGACGGCGTCAACCAGGCTTGCCGTCCAGGATCCGACCGACGACCATGATCGACCCGATCTCCGGCGCGAAGGTGATGAAGACGATCCTGACCATCATCGGCCCGACGCCCGACCAGGCACTCCGCGACCAGGGCCATCCCAACGCCGTGCGCGAGTGGTGCATCAACACCGCCGTGATCGACACGCACAACAAGTGCGCCATCGTCAACAGCGAGGACGGCAACGTCTATCGCTGGGATTTCACGACCAACAGCCTGACCGCGCGGGTCAACGCTGAGCACGGGCATCGGCGAGCCCTACACCCCCACCGTCATCGGCCCGGACGGCAAGGTGTACGCGATCAACAACGCGACGCTCTTCGCCTGCGGCGCCGAATCCGTGACCAGCCTGCGCGTTCACCGGGCCGGCTGAGTCGCTCGACGAGCGAACCTGCACCACGTGCGGTCGCGGCTCGATATTGCCCGCGGCGTCTTCGGCGACGGCTCGCACCGAGACCGAAGGCTGCATGCGGGCCCTCGAGGACGGCCTCCCACTCGAGGAAGTTCGGGGCCACGGCGTGCGCCTGCGTATCGTTGACCGCCACGCGCCTCACCTCGCCGTCGTCGGCGGTCGTGCCGCGCACCACGATCCGTCCCTCGCGATCGGTCGGTGACGCGTGTGATCACCGTGCACGGAGGCGCGATCGTCGATGCCGGTCGGTAGCGGCGCTCTCTCACCGGGTAGCGCGGTCGGGCTGGCGGGCAAGACGCCGGACTGGCGCACGCCCTTGAAGGTGGCTGTGCCGTACGGCCGGATGAGCGGGTCGTAGCCCGGCTGGAAAATGCCGTATCGCACGCTGAAGAGGTCCATTCCATCGACGGCCACCGACGGCGAGCCCGGCTGGAATCCCCAGTGTGCGTCCCATATCCTCATGGTCGCGCACCACGAACGGATGGGCGGCGTCAGGACCGACCCCTCCCACGCCTTCCCCCAGGTTGAGTCCGTAGGGCTCCGAATGCGCTTCGTTCCCCTGAAACCGCACAAACGGAAGCGTGCGGATATCGACGTCCCCGCTCCGCCCGTCCGGCCGCCACGATCGGCCGAACCAGCCCGGCCGACGCCCCGGGTGTCGCCTCGTAGCGATAACCGTAGCGATCGCATTCGACGGCCACATTCCGCGTGAATGAATTCAGGCTGTTCGCCCACCAGAACCCTCCCCCGTCATTGCGGTCGAACTCGAGAAATTGGCCCGCCAGCGGCTTGCCGGCAAACGCCTGGACTGCAAGATTCCGGTCGAGAATGTTGTAGGTCTCGCGTCCATCCTCCAGGTAGAAACCATGGCCGACGGAACGGTACCCCACGCAGTCTCGAACGACGAGGTAGTTCGTGGCGTGGATCGTGATCCATCGATTGCCGCTGTCCCAGATCGAGGCCCCCACAATCGATGATCCGCGCATCGAGTCGCCGGCCATGTGGAAGTGGATGCTGTACTTGCCCAGCACGCCTTCCTTGCCCAGGTGACGAAACTCGGCGTACGAGATGGATCCTTGCGAGCCGCGGTGATACATGGTGTGCCCGCGGTGCGCATCGGGTCGGCGGATTCGATCACGACGTTTCGGCTGAGATTGGCCACCTCACCGCGATAGTCACCGCGCGACTCGTGGGGGTGCGCGAGCGGCTGATCCAGGGTCAAGGCCTGTGCATCCTGGCCGGTCAAGATTCGCTCCTCTGTGAAGCTCCGCCGGCCTCCTGCACCAGGACGCAGTGTGCCCAGCTCCAGCCGGTCTCGCTGCGTCGCCGTCACGATCACACGGTCTCCCACTCGCCATCCGGTCACCGGCTCTGCCAGCGACACGGTGGTATCTCCCTTCTTGAGCGCTCGCCCGAGCTTGACCCAGGTTCGGCGCATGGGCGCACCGTGGAAGTCCATTCGGCCCCCGCAGCACACGATCGCCGGAGACGTCTCGCGGTCCATGCCTTCGAACAGCACGAGCCGGATGTTCGCAACGGCATCGGCTGCGATGGGATGGTCGGAAGTGCCGACCTCGAGCGCTGGCCTGGCGGCGCCGGTTGCGCTCGAGATGTCGTGGGCGTCGCAGTCAAATCCGTCTTCGCCCGTGGTTTCACCGGCCTGAATCCGGATCAAACCGACGTCGAGGCGGGTGTTGCGATCGGTCGCAAACGTGAGCGTTCCGGCGACGTGGATCATCCGGATCGGCTCGTCCGAGCAGACGTCGTAGGTCACCGTGTGCCCCGCCCTGATCCGGACCCGCGCCCCGGTACGCGGGACCGAGCCCCCTTGCCATGTGGTCGCAGCCGACCACGTGCCGCTGCGCTCCGAGCATACGAAGCCGCCGCGTTCGTCCGCATGAACGTCGCCAATCATGACCGCGCAGCTCACAAGGCAGGCAGCGATCCTCATACGCATGATGATTCCAAACGATATCGTGGATTTCCGGACGAACGCCAGGTGACGACCGTGATTGGTCCATCCTATCGAGACTGCCGGGCCGTGTCCTCTTCGTCGGCGGCGATTCGACGGACGCGTTCGCGAGAGCGGTCTCGCCAGAGGAAATTGCTTGAGCAACAGCCGTGTTCCCATCAAGGTCGTTCGTCGTCCGCGGTCAGCGCCGGTTTGTTCGAGAGAATCTTGGTCGCGCAGTTCAGGACGTCCGGACGGTGCCATCGATGTTGGGGTCGACGGTGGAGGCATGGTTGCCTTTGACGTGAGTCTGCGTGAAGGTGTCGACGACCACGCCGAGGTCGGTGGTGACGATGAATACTCCGCCGCCATCGCCCTGGCCAGAATCACCGTCGGATCCCACGGGCTTGCCCGTGCCGCCGACACCCCCGCTGCCTCGGGCGGACGGTCAACGCGGATCACCCATCAGGATGAACCCGGCCCAGAAGTGCGGATGCTCGAACGGCCGTCCCTGCGCGGGCTGGCCTACCTTCGCGCGCGGCTCGCCGCGCGTGATTTGCTCGAGCTCGGCCTCGGCCTCTTCACTGCTCAGGCCGCGCAGCCATTGCTTCGCCTCGTGCAGCGACAGCGCCTTCGACATCGGCTGCTTCAGGCCGGCGCGCTTCCCGAGCCAGTTTTGGTAGAACCGCGTCATGAGCATTGACGTGGCGCGGTCGTCCACTTCCCAGAGACTGAGGACCAGGCTGCGGGCACCGGCCAGAAAGAGTGCCTGACCGAAGCCGATGAAGCCTTCCCCGCCACTGCTGCGGCCCAGGCCGCTCTGGCAGGCGCTCAAGGTCACGAGCTCGGCGTTCAGCTTCCAGGTGCTCATGACCTCGCCGGCTGTGACCGTCCCGTCATCGGCCGGCCGGTCGAGCGATCCTTTTGGCGAGGCGTCGGGAATGAATTCCTGCGAGAGCAACAGCCGCGAATTCATGGGGACGATGTCGTCCATCGTGCCGTGAGTGGCCAGATGAATGACCCCGAACTGCTTCAGATTGTCGCGAGCTCGCAGGTCCTCGAGAAGCTTCCTGCTCGCGTCACGGCCGAGGAAGACATCCTTCCGGTCGAACAGGCTGGCAATCGCCTGAACCTCGCGGCGCGAGCCCGGCAGTCGCTCGAATCGGGCGCCCCGGGTGCGGCGAATCAGGGCGTCGCCCTCGCGCTGGGCGAGGATCGCCTCGGCCGCCGGTCGGGTCTCGAGCTGAACGCCCAGTTGCCCTGGCTTGAGCGTCAGGTCGAGAGAGCTCCCGTTGCGCCAGACCGCCACGGCAACGCTCGCCGCCATCGGGTCGCCACGCTGAACTCGCTTCTGGAGATCCTCGCGCGTCGCCAGCTCGGTGCCGGCGTAGCGGAGTACGACATCGCCGGGCTGGATCCCACCCTGCGCGGCATTCGATCCACGCTGGACGAACCGGACCAATAAGCCTTGGTCGGGCGGCGAGGGTTCCGGTGCGTCCTGCTTGCCCGAAACCGCGGGGACGGGGTCGCCGAGCGCCAGCAGTCGCCGAGATGGGACCGGCCGATCCTCCAGGGCGCGGCGTTTGTCCTGGAGCCACGCGTGCAAGGTTCCGGAAGGTACGTAGCTCACCAGGTAGCGAGGCGCGGTTCCGGAGCGAGCCTCAACCAGTGCTTCGATCGGGATGCCGGCCAGCTCGGGCGACGGCAGGACGATCAAGTGCGTGACAGCCGGCAAGCCGTCACGGGCCCCGAGGGCGGGATCGAGCGGTCCGAGCCGCTGGTCCGCCAGCTCGCGCACGGTCTTCTCCCATGCCGACGAAGTACCGTCGCTGAGCTGCTGCCTGACCTGCCCAGGCCAGGCCGCGGCGGCGGTTGACCACGCCGCCATTCGCCTCCGTACCGGCAATCCGGATCCACTGCGGCTCACCTGCGCCGAACCACACAGGCCCAGTGATCCGCGCTTGCGTCCGCCTCACCCGGCATGGTCCTCAGGTCCAGCCAGCCGACCAGCGCAGCGTCGGGCGCGAGCTGTGCTTCGACCTGCTCGAGTGTCGAGACCGCGCCGGCCTTGACGTGATACTTGCCGAGGAGCTCGCTCTCGAGCTGAGTGAGCTGGCCCAGCAGATCCCTTCGCTGGTTCTTGAGATCGTCCAGCCGCGTGCGGCGATCCCCGGCGAGCGCGGCGTTGCCGGCAAAAGCGGTTATCTGGCGGTCGAGGACATTGAGCTGCCCGACCAGGTCTTGCCGGCGGCTTTGCTCCTCTTGCGTGAGAGGCAAATCGCGACGAGCGGCGAGGTCATCGAGGAGTCCGCGGGCAAGGCCTGCCTCCCACTCGTTCCAGGCGTCCCGGTACAGACCTCGCCGCGCATGAAGTACCGCCAGGCGCGGCAACGGCGACTGCCGGGCCGTGAACTCGGCGCGGTCGAGGCCTGCGGCGCTGAAGAGCAGCCGCGACGCATCATAGCTCTTGGCCGCCGCCAGGGAAACCGTCTCGGCGTCGCCGAACTTGCCCTGGCCCCAGAGATTCCTGGCTAAATCGGTGTAAATGAGCGCCGTGTCGGGATGGTCCTCGCCGAAGACGCTGCGGATGATTGCCAAGGCTTTGCGATGAAACGCCTCGCCCTCGGCATATTTCCCCTGAAGGTCGAGCTCGATGCCAAGGTTGTTGTAGCCAAAGGCCGTGCTGTCATGGTTTTCACCCAGCGCTCGGCGGAAGATGCCAAGCGCCTTCTGAAGCAGCGACTCCGACTCGGCGTACTTGCGCTCGTCAAACAGACTCTTCGCCAATCGATTGTAGCTCTGCGCGATGGCCGGGTGATCGACCGGCAGCACGCGGATCCGGATCGCCAGCGCCCTGCGCTCGAAGGATTCCGCCTCAAGGAAGTTGCCCTGTCGGAAGAGATTCTGGCCCAGGTCGTCATAGCTTCCCGCCGTGGCGGGGTGATCCTCGCCAAGCCTGCCGAGTCGAATCGCGAGCGCTTTCTGAAGCAGCGGCTCGGCCTCGGCGTACTTGCCCTGGTTGTGAAGGATCGCGGCTAGACCGTTGTAACTGGCGGCCGTGGAAGGATGGTCCTCGCCCATGTTGCGGCGATGGAGCTGTAGCGCCCGCTCGAGCAGCGGCAGGGCGGCCGCGAACTTGCCTTGACTGGATAGGTTTGAGGCCAGGTTGTTGTAGGTCGCGGCCGTGTCAGGGTGCACATCGTCCAGACGGAGGCGAATCGCCAGCGACTTCTCATGAAGCGGCTGGGCTGCTCTGTACTTGCCTTGGGAATCAAGGCACGACGCGAGATTGTCGTACGACCTGGCCGTGTCGGGGTGATCCTCGCCCAGCTTGGCGCGGCGGATTGAGAGCGCCTTCCGGTACAGCGGTTCGGCCTTTTGAAACTCGCCCTGGGAATCCAGGTTCGATGCCACGTTGTTAAAGCTGATGGCGGTCCTGGGGTGATCCTCGCCCAGGACGCGGCAGCGGATGGCCAGTCCCTTCTCAAAGAGCGGCTGGGCCTCGCGATATTTGCCTTGCGCGTGCAGGTTGGTCGCGACGCTATTGTAACTCGCGGCCGTGTTCGGATTGTCCTCACCGAGCACGCGGCGAGCAACCGTAAGCGCCTGCTGATGAAGCCGCGCCGCTGCTTCGAGCTTACCTTGAAAGTTCAAGTTCCCCGCGAGGTTGTTGGCAACGGCGCCCGTATCCGGATGATTCTCCCCCAGCACGTCGCGGTAAATCGCGAGCGCCTCCTGAAACAAGGGCTCGGCCTCCCCATACTTGCCTTGGTTTTTAAGAGCGCTAGCCAGACCGTCCAGAGCGAAGGCTGTATACGGGTGCTTGGCGCCAAGCACGCGCCGGTGTATCTCCAGAGCCACTCGGTACGGCTCCTGGGCCTCCGCGAACCGTCCGCGCACGACGAGCGCATCGGCACTTGTGATCGCCCGATTGGCCGCGACCAGGTCAGACTGCTCTTCAGCCGGGAGCGAGGCCGCGCGTTTCCATGCCTGCTGCTTGATGCGAGCATCAACGGTCTCCCAGTGATCCTCGCCTTGCACGCTGCGCCGGATCAAGTAGACCTCGTTCGCCAGGGCGGCAGCCTCGCCAAACTGACACTTCCCGAACCGGTCCAGCATCTGCTTTCCCAGCGCCTCGACCCTGGCGGCGTCCGCGCCTTTGAGAGCGCGCTGCCATTGCGGGATTTCTGCCTTTTCGACGGGCTTGTCCTGTGCCTGCGGTGGCGACGCGAAGACCGTTGCTCCCCAGGTCGCCAGGATCGCCAGCATTCCACGAGCCGCGGGACAACCAGATCGCGACGCGTGGGGGACGCACATGGAGACCGCTCCGGCGGAAGCACGGGTAGAACGTCGGTGTGGGACGATCAATTCGCGTCACCCATCAAGATGAACCCGGCCCAGTAGTGCGGATGCTCGAACGGGCGGCCCGCCACGGGCTGGCCTTGTTTCGCCCGCGGCTCGCCGCGCGTGATCTGCTCTAGTTCTGCCTCGGCCTCGTCACTCGTCAAGCCGCGCAACCATTGCTTTGCCTCGTCGAGCGCCTCGGCCTTCGGCAGCGGTTTCTTCAGCCCCGCACGTTTTCCCAGCCAGTTTTCGTAGAACCGGGTCATCAATAAGGACGTTGCGCGGTCGTCCACTTCCCACAGGCTCAAGACCAGGCTGCGGGCACCGGCCAGGAACAGCGCCTGCGCGAACCCGATGAAGCCTTCCCCGCCACTGCTGCGGCCGAGCCCGCTCTGGCAAGCACTCAAAGTCACGAGCTCGGCCTGCAGCTTCCAGCTCCTCATGACCTCGCCGGCGGTAAGGGTGCCGTCGTGGAATGGTTGATCGAGCGGCGTTTGCTGGAGCGGGTCGGCCATTCGGTCCTGCGAGAGCAGCAGCCGCGAGTTCATCGGCATGAGGTCGTCCATCTTGCCGTGAGTCGCGAAATGGATCACGGCGAACTGCTTGAGCCCATCGTGCGCCCGCAGTCCATCGACGAGCAGCTCACTGGCGTCGGACCCGAGGAAGACGTCTTTCTGGTCAAACAGCCTGGCGATCGACTCGATTTCGCGGCGAGCGCCGGGCAAGCGGTCAAATCGCGCGCCGCGAATCTGAGCTGGGATGGAGTCGCCCGCGCGATCGAGAATGCCGTGATCGGGGGACACTGGCGAGCGCAGAACGTCCTCATCCGCTCGAGGCGGTAGGGGGTCGCCAACGGCCAGCAGGCGCCGGGGTGCGCCTTTCGGTCCCGATCCTCGGCCTGGCGCGCGCGAAGCCACGTGTACATCGTGCCCGAGGGAGCGTAGCTGACGAGATAGCGCCGCGAGCCGGCCGGGCGCGCCTCCACGCAGCGCCTCGACCGGGATTCCCGCCAAGGCCGGCGATGGTAGCACAATCAAGTGCCGGACCGGGGGCAAGTCTCCGCGGGCCTGGAGAGCGGGCTCGAGTGGGTGGAGCCGTTGCTTGGCCAGTTCCCCGAGCGCCTCGAGCGACGCGGGCGCCGAGCTCGCGCTCAGGCTGCGGCGGACCTCGGGGAGGCGACTGTCGTCGGCCTTCGTCCATGCCCCGTCCGCGCCCGTGCCGGCGATCCGCAGCCATGCTGGTTCGCCGGTGCGACGGACGACGCAGGCCCAGTGGTCGCCTTTTGGATCGGCGGACTTCGGATAGGTCTTGATGTCGAGCCAACCGACCAGCGCCGCGTCGGCTGCAAGCCCCCACTGGATCTGACGCAGGCCATACAGGGCGCCGGCGGCCACCTGGTACCTCTTGACCAATTCGGCCTCAAACTGGACGAGCTGCCCCTGGAGGACGAGCCGCTCGTTCCTGAGGTCATCGAGCCGTCTGAGACCCGCGTCCGGCAGCGCCTTCGTTCGGCCGAGGACGGCGATCTGGTTGTCGAGGCGCCCAATTTGCGTGATCAAGGATTCCTGGCGTTGAGCCTCGCCGCCGGCCAGCGGCCGGCTGCGCCGCGCTGCCAGATCCTCGAACAGTCCTCGCGCAAGACCGGCTTCCCAGCGCTCGAATGCCTCCACGTTCTTTCCCAGGCGCGCCTCGAGCACCGCCAAGATGTCGAGCGGTGAACCGTGCGCCGCGTACTCGGCCCGGTCCAGCCCCGCCAAACTGATCTGGAGCCGCGCGGTCTCGTGGCTTGCGGCTGCCGCGACGGCCATCGCTTCGGCCTCGGCATACTTGCCTTGAGCGCTCAAGTTGCGCGCAGATTGCCGGCGCAAGTGGCCGCGGCGAGATGGTCTTCCACGCGACGGTAGATCGCGAGCGCCTTCTCGTACATCGAATCGGCCTCAACGTACTTGCCCTGGGGGCTCAAGCTCAGGGCCAGGGTGTGATAGGCGTCGGCCGTCGTGGGGTGGCGCTCACCGAGCGAGCCCAGACTGATCGATACGCGCGTTTCGAAGGGGCGTCTCTGCCTCAACGAAGTGACCTTGTAAGGCGAGATTGCCGGCAATGCCCATATAAGCACGCACCAGATCCGGATGCCGCTCACCGCGCAGGCGGCGAAAGGATGCGAGCGCCTGCTGAAATAGCGTGCCGGCTTCTTCGTATTTGCCCTGCTCGCGCAGATTCAATGCGAGATTGTGCAGGCTGAGCGTCGTCCGCGGATCGTTCGGGCCGACCGTGAGGCGGCAGATCGCGAGCGTCCGCCGGTGGAGCTGCTCGGCCTCACCAAATTTGCCCTGCACGTTGAAGCACCGGGCAAGGTTGTTGTAGCTCGCGGCGGTGCTGATGTCGTTCTCGCCCAGAACGCGCAGCTTGGTCGCAAGCGCCTTGAGCAGGAGGGGCTCGGCCTCGGTATGCCGGCCCTGGATATTGAGCTGAGCCGCGAAACTGTTGCAGGCGGCAGCCGTTTCGGGGTGGTCCTCGCCCAGTACGCTGCCGCGCAGTGCGATCACTTTCCGGTAAAGCGTCTCGGCCTCTTCGAATTGACCTTGCTGCGACAGAATGAATGCCAGCTCGTGGTGGCCGTTGCAGGTGCCCGGATCCTTCTCGCCCAGCAGTCGCCGACGGACGTCGACGACCTTGCGGAGCAGCGGCTCCGCTTCGGCATAGCGTCCGCGCTGGTAAAGTTCCTGGGCCTCGTCGAAGGCTCGCCGCGCCGCGGCGACTTCGGACTGAGACATCGGATCGAAGGCAGCGACTCGCGTCACGGTTTCCCATTCGAACCGGGCGTTTATCGTCTCCCAGTGATCATCGCCTTGCACGCGGCGGCGGAGTTCGAAGACTTCCTTCGCCGGACCGACGGCCTCGTCAAATTGACCTTTCTTTTCGAGGTCCACCACCTGTTTCATCGTGGCCACGACGTGCGTGGCGTCGTCCCCCACGAGGTCGCGCTGCCAGGGCGGAAGCTTCACCGCCTTGTCCGCCTGGCGTTCCGCTCGATAGGACGCGTCGGCCGGCGTCGCAACCGCCGAAATCACCAGCAAAAGCGTGGCGGATAGCTCGGCGGGTCGACCGAGATGGGCTAAAGCCAAGGGGCGCATTGCGTCGACTCCCAGCGACATCACTTCGAGTTGACGACCGGGAAGGCGACCGCCCTCACCGCGTCGACGCCCGGCCGGTTGACCAGGTAGTTGCAAACAGCTTCAAACCGGCGCGAGGGGCCGGAGCGCGCCCTCGGCTCGCCCCGGCGGCCGCCGGCCAAGGGCTCGAAGCTTTTGCCGTCGAATTCCCAGCCGCCGCCGTCGTCCCCGATCGTTTGCCATCTCCCTCGAACGTCCCCCTCCCATTCGGCGAATGCCGGAAGCGGCGCCCGCGACGCCACCAGGACGAACGCCTGCAAGCCCGCGCCGTCGTTCATCGGGAAGTACTCGTTGCCCGTCGGATAGACGATGTCCACGGATCGATTCGGCGGGCCGGCCTCAGTGGTCAGGCGGTACGACCGGACGGCGCCGTCGGTGTTGAGGGCCAGCAGGTCGCAAAACGCTGGAACATCGAGCCGGGCGTGCACACGGACGTCGTCGTTGAGCAGGATGGGGCCCGGCGTCACGCCGATCGTGCCGAGAACCGTCGGCGGCTCGCCGCGGACATGCTTGACCACAAACGACTCGATGCGCGGGATGATTGCCGTACTCACGAGCGAGGCGCCGCCCGATGCGTTGGTTACCGGCCCGGTGGTTGGCGCCGGACGATCGCGTCTCGACCAATGCACAATGGTCGCGAGCGCCGCGACGCCCAGGGCCGCGGACGCGACGGCCGCGGTCTGGGGCCGCCTCAGATAACCGCGCAGCGCCCGCTCGAGTTCGCCGGCGGTTCGGTAGCGATTCTCGCGGTCAGGCGCCAGAGCCTTGCCGCAAGCGCGTACCAGCGCCCGCGGCGCCCGCGGGTTGAGCTGGCGGATCGGGATCGATTCCCCCTTGCGTGCCTGCGCGAGAACCGACCACCGCGAGGCGCCCTGGTACAGCGGCCGCTGGGCCAGCAGGTAATACAGCACGCCTCCCAGTCCAAAAACATCAGTCCAGGGCCCAATCTCTTCCGCAAGGCCCAGCGCCTGCTCGGGGCTCATGTAGGCGTCGGTGCCGCCGGTCCAGGCCGCCGTGTCGTCGGCCCAGGCGTGGCAAAGGCGGGCCAGTCCGAAATCGATCAGCCGCGGCCGGCCCTGCTCGTCGATCAGGATGTTCTTGGGCTTGATGTCCTGGTGGATGATCCCGCGCGAGTGCAGGTAAGCCACCGCGCGGGCAAGCTCGACCATCATCCGGGCCGCCTCGCGCGGACCGGGACGCCGCTGTTCGGCGTATTGATTCAGGGTCAGGCCCTGGACGTGATCCATGACCACGAAAAGACGTCCCTCGTGAACATCCAGGTCGACAACGCGCACGAGATTGGGGTGGTCGCACTGCGCCAGGAGCCGCCCCTCGCGGCGCAGTCGGTCGCGGCCGCCCGGGTCGTCCGCAATCGGCCGCCGGGCCAGCTTGAGCACAAATTCCTTACCCAGCTCGGGGTGGAGCACCCTGTACACCATCCCCTGGCCCCCCTCGTCCAGCGGCCCGACGACCAGGTACCGGCCAATCCGCTGCGGATCCGGCGCCGTGATGTCGGAGGATGCGGGCGCCGATCGGGCCGGTTGCTCGCCCTGCGTGGCCGACCGGTGGAAGTCGTTGAGCAGACTCAAGACACCAAGATCCTTGACGATCGTCGGATCCGACGTGGTGCGGTCGCTCAACCATTGCTGCGGGCCCGAGCCCGGCTCGCGCTGCAGGTCTTCCCAGTATTGATCCAGTAGCGCGCAGCGGGTCAACTCGTGGGCACCGGCCGCGTCGCCGTCGGGCGCTCGTTCCCGAGTCATGGTGTATCCCCGCGCATCCCGGAACAGTGGCTTGGCCTCGGCGATCCAGCGCCTCACCAGGTCCTCCGGAAGCAACAGCCGCTCGGCGATCTCGGCGGGCTGGGCCCCATTGAAGCGGAACAGCCCGATCGCGTCCTGCTCGGCGCCTTGGATCCCCCGCTGATTCAATCGCTCCAGCAGGATCACCGCCTCGCTGAGCTTCCGGACCGCCCGGCTGTAGCGCTCGCGCGCCGTCGCGACCATGATTCCGGATTCGGCGGCGATCTCCTCGTGACTTCGGCCTTCAAAAAGGTGCTTGGAAATCAAGCTCATCTCCTCGTCGCGGCACCAGCTCGAGGCCCGGCCGACCCGCTCGAGCTCCTCGGCGCGGGCCAGCCGGTCGAAGATCGAGGTCGTGCCCGCATGGGGCTCCGGCACGACCTCGCGCTCTGGCGCGGGAGCCAGCGGCCACTCTCGGCGCAGGTCCCGGCGTTTTTCCCCCCAGAACCGCATCGCCCGAAACACTCGCCTGTTGAGGATGCCCTTCATCCAGGCCACGAATTCCGGCACGCTCTGCCCTTTGAACTGAGCAAACTGGGCGGTCGCGTGCATCTGGCAATCCTGAACGAGATCGGAGGCGTCCTGCTTGGGCACGATCTGCCTGGGGAGTCCCCGCCGCGCCAGCACTCGCAGCCACGGGCGGCACGCCTCCATCAACTGGCCCAGCGCCGATCGGCTTCCATCCTGTGCCCGGGCCAGTAGACGGTCGAGCGATCGCGCGGCGGGCGTCTCTGCTCCTTCAGTTCCCCTCGACGCCGAATGTGTGACAGGCAGCGCGGACACGCGCGAGCTTTCGGCGGTCGACGGATCCCGATCCAAGTCGTTGCGAGGCGGTTCTGCCTGTCCGCTTGCCGCCTGCCCTTGCTCGTCACCCACGGTGGACCGTTCCGCCCTCCGATTGGTCGCGTCATCTCCTGTGGCTCATACACATTGTTTCAGACGCGGCGTCGATCGCAAGAAAAAAAATGCTTGCAATGTCACGAAGCCGATCCGCGGGGAACTAGCCTCACAGAGCCCGATCTCAGGGCCGGAATCCCCAGCCTGCTGCAAACGCGATCGAACGGCGGATTGGGGGCCATCACGCGCCGCCCAGATCCTCGCGGGCGCCCACCGTCCGCTCGCGTGGAAGCTCAAGGGAACCATCGAAGGGATGAATGCACCATGACGACGACATTAAATCGTGATTTGCTCGGTTTGCGGCGATCGGCCAGGGGTCGGAGGCAGTCGAAGAGCCGCCGGTTCCGGCCTGACTTCGGTGTCCTGGAACAACGTCAACTGCTCTCGAGCTTCACGTGGGACAACAGTGCGGGAGGCGCTTTCAACATCCCACTGAACTGGATCGACCAGAACGGCCATCACGGCGTACCGGGCCCTGCCGACGTCGCGATCATCAAAGGCTCGGGATTCAACGTCGCGATCACCCAGCCGACGACCGTGGGCAGCCTGAGCTCGACCGCCCGGCTCACGATCGCTTCCGGAGGCCTCACCCTCGATGGCCCCGGACAGCACTCGTCGCTCGCGTCGCTCGTCCTCGATTCAAAGACAAACCTCACAGTTGCCAAGGGATCGCTCGACATCTCCGGCACCGGCACGCTCGCGGGAACGCTCGAGCGCCGCCGCCGGAACCACGGTGATCGTCAGCGGTGGAACGCAGTCGGCAAGCGCGGGCGCGTTGTTCGCCGGCACCGGCACCTTTGTGCTTGATGACGGTCCGTCAGGGTCGCTGGTCGTGAATGGTTCGCTCGCGGCCCCGGCTAATTTCAACTTCGAAGGAGGCACGCTCGACCTCGTCGGCTCGCTGTCGTTTGCCGGTCAGTTCTCGTGGACCGGCGGCTCGATCAAGGGGCCTGGTACCGCGACGCTACGGCAGGGAGCAACGCTCAAGATCACCACTTCCGCGACCAGCAAGCTGGCCAACGACGCCTTGCTCGTCAACCACGGCACCGTCACCTGGAACGAATCCGGCGGGGAATTGAGCGGCGACGGCACGATCGACAACACCGGGACCTTCAACATCAACGGCCAGAATCCTCAGAAACAGAAGTTCGCCAACCCGATCGACGGCACGTTCACCAACAGCGGCGTCCTGGCCGTCAAAGGCTCGCTGCCCACGATCGACTCGCTCTCCTCCAGCGGGACGATCAATGTCTCCGCCCTTGGCTACCTGACGATCGCCGGCAACAGCACGATCTCCGGCGCCATCAGCGCCGCCGCGGGTACGACGGTGAGTTTCTACGGCCTTGTCAACAGCCAGGGTCACTACGTGCCCGGTGTCGCCACGATCAAGCCTGGAACGGTATTCAAAGGCGCGGGGTTCTATGCCGTATTCGACGGCCAGAAGCTCGTGCTCGACACCAAGGTCGCCCCGGCGAATTTTCTGGTCGCCGGTGGGACGATCAGCGGGTCCGGCTCGCTGACCGCCACGGGCGAGCTCGAATTCAGTGGCGGCAAGATCGCTCCCGCCGTGGTCAGCGTTCCCGCGTCGGGAACATTCATCATCGACAACCATTACAAGGATTCCGGATACGGCTGGGTGCTCTCCGCCGGTACCGTCAATCTCGCCGGCCGCACCTTCTGGGACAACGGCAACACCGGCGACCTCAAGCTGGGCGCCGGCACAACCGTCAACAACCTGGCCGGCGCGGTTTTTGCCATTCAGTCCGACGAATTGATGGCCGGTGGGACTTTCAACAATCTCGGAACGATCAAGAAGGACTGGGCATCCGGCAGACGCCCGATCAGGGCTCCGCCACGATCGCCTCGACCTTGAACAACACAGGCACCGTCGAGGTCGATTCAGGCACGCTGAGCCTGATCGGCACCGTGGACCAGGTCTCCGGCAGCACGCTCACCGGAGGGACGTGGACGGTGATTCAAGGTCCGAGCGCAGGGGCGGCCCTGTCGATCGGGTCGGCCGGCGGGATCACAACGATCGGACCTGGGGTCACGGTCCAGCTCGATGGGCCGTCGAGCGCGTTCGGCAACCTGGCATCGCTGTCGGTGAACGAGGGGACCTTCGTCCTGGTCGACGGCCGGTCTTTTGGAACTTCGGGCAGTTTCAGCAACTACGGGTTCATCGACCTGGGCGCCGGCGATGCGCTGGGCGTTAACGGGAACTTTGGTCAGGCCGCGTCGGCGACATTCCAGATGACGATCGCCGGAACATCGTCCAGCAACCTCGTCAGCCATCTCTACATCGCGGGCGACGCCTATTTCGGCGGCACGCTGGATGTCTACGTCCCCTCGAGCTTCACACCCGTCATCGACGATCGATACGTCTTGATCACCGACCGGCACGTCCGCTCGTTCTTCGGGGCAATCAACATCTCGCCCCTCCCGGACGGCGAGTTTTTCTCGGTTCAGTACTTCCCGCAGTACCTCTACCTGAGAGTGCGCTGACCCATCCGTGACACGCCGCCCGGGGGTGAGCCGGCCAAGCCGTCGCCCACGCGCGAAGCCGCAAACGATGGATTCCGATGTTTCGTCCAGTCCCGAGCGTCGTCCCCGGTGACGGGGGCGCGACCACCAGATCCCGCGCGAAAACCTTGATTGATGACAGAGGAGCACATCCCATGATTCGCAAAATGATCGACCGCCTGTTGGCTAGCCGGCGAGCGAACGCTCGCGCAGCGTTACGGCGCAACCGGCGTGTGGAGCGCCCCAACCTGGAGGCCGTCGAGGCCCGCCGGCTCCTCTCGATCGTGTACTGGAATAACACCTCGGACGGCAACTGGAGCAACGCGGCCAACTGGACGGTCTCCGGTTCCAACCCCGTCGTGCACCGGCTGCCGGGACCAACCGACGACGTGCAGATCGAAACCGAGCACGACATCACGGTCACGATCTCCTCCGGCGCCGATTCGGTGCGAAGCCTGAGCGCCTGGGACAACCTCGTGATGACCGGCGGCTCTCTCACCGTCGGCACCAATTCGAGCGTCAACTCACTCACCATCGCTGCCGGCGCGTCGTTCAACGTCGATGCCAATGCCACTCTGACGATCGGCGAGGACAGCGTCATCGCCGGCACCATCGCCGCCCCGGCGCTGGCGACCGTCGTGTTCAATGCCAATCAGATCGTGCTCGATTCGAGCGCCGCTCTCACCGGCGCCGGAAACTTCAATCTGGTGAGCGGGCAGCTCAAGACCAACGGCGGCGTCACCGCGCCGCTCAATTTTGAGCTAGGCGGCGGCGACCTGTACGAGAACGGCTCGTTCACCGTTCCCGCGGGATCCACATTCACCTGGCGAAGCGGAGCGCTGGACGGGTCGGGCCAGACCGTCATTTCCAAGGGCGCGAGCCTCGTCATCGCCGGATCCGACACCAAGTATCTGCAACACGGCACCGTCCTCGTCAACAACGGGACTGCGACCTGGGGCGATCTGGGCACCATCTACTTCAACGTCGGCGGCGCCACGATCGACAACTACGGGTCCTGGACCGCCACGACCAACGAGTCGATCGGCGGCGGTAGCGGAATGATCTTCAACAACTATGGGACTTTCGCCAAGTCCATCGGGACCGGATCAGGCGTCGGCGACACCGTCATCAGCGCGGGCAACTTCAACAATTTTGGCACGGTCGACGGCGGCGATCTGATCATCGACACCACCGGCGACCAGGATTCGGGCACGTGGTTTGCCGCACCGAATACCTCCATCGAGTTCAACGGCGGCTCTCAAACGCTCAACGCGGGAACCAAGCTGACCGGCCAGGGGGTCTACGAAATCGGCAGCACTTCCATGCGCATCGACAATAACTTCAATGTCGCAAACCTGTATGTGCTGCCAGGCGCGTACCTTTACGGCAACTGGCAGCTTACCGTCACCACTTTCCTTGGCTGGGAGGGCGGCACGATCGCCGGCCCCGGCGCGATCAATATCGCGGCCGCAGCGACGATGAACATCGAGAATAACTCCAATGTGTCGCTCTACGGCACCATCAACAACGCCGGCACCCTGGACTGGACCGGCCCGGCAGGCATCTACGGCGCGAGCGGAGCGGTCATCAACAACAGCGGTACGTTCAACATCCATAGCGACGGCAGCACCGCAACGATCGCGGTCAACAATACGGGCACGCTCAACTCATCCAGCCCCTCGGGGAACGGGACCACCACCTTCGCCGACAGTATGAACAACTCGGGCAAGCTCAACGTCAAGTCGGGCACGCTGCTCCTCGATGCTCCCGGCTCGAGCACGAACGCGATCGATAACGTCGCCGCCGGCGCGGTCCTCGTATTTGCCGGTGGCGGCGCCGAAACTGTTTCCGGTACTTTCACTGGCTCTGGTGCTGGAACCATTAATTTCAGCAACATGGTGATGAGCATCGCGCCCGCAGGCGCCACACTCGACGCCCCCGCAGGCTTGTTTCAATGGACCGGCGGGATGATCACCGGCGGCCCCTTGACGCTTGCCAGCGGATCGGTGATCACGATCAGCGGGTCCGGGACGCATTATCTCGATAACGGAACGCTTGACAATGACGGCACGATCGACGTGGACGGCCTGGGCAGCTTGAGCTTCGGCGAAGGCGTTGCCGACACCTCACCGGGCATCCTCAATAACTACGGAACAATCAACTTCCTGGGCGATGAGATCATCACGAACAACTCGGTGTTCGCTCGCGGCTCGATCAATAACAGCGGGACGGTGCAGAAGTCGGGCGGCACGGGATCGATCTTCGTCACCAACGTCAATTTCAACAACGCGGCCGCCGGCGTCGTCGACGTGCAAAGCGGCACGCTCGACCTCGCGGCCGGAGTCGACACAGGCGGGACTTTCAATGTCGCCGCCGGTTCGATCCTCGACCTGACTCAAGGGCAAAACGCGACGTTCACCGGCAGCTTCGCCGGGTCGGGATCGGGGATCGTCCAGATCAGCGGCGGTGTTGTCACCATCGGCTCGGCGGGGGCCACCTTCGATTTTCCGGCGGGCTTGTTCCAGTGGACCGGTGGCACGCTGAGTGTTCCCCCGGGCGCGACGCTCAACCTCGACGGCACAGTCGCACTGGTCGGCACGGCCGGCGAAGCGCTCGGCGGCGGAGGTACAGTCAACGTGGGCGGGACGATCAATCAGAGTGGCACGGGAAACCTCTTCATCGCCGGCTCCGGCAATACGGCCACCACGGTCGTTCTGTCCAAGGGATCAAAGTATAACCTTGCCGCGGATTCGGGAATCGCGCAGGGGGGCGGTGACGGCGGAATCCTCGACAACCTGGGAACGATCACCAAGACGGGCGGACTGAATAGCTCCGTCATCTCGACGAGCTTCAACAACTTGGGTGCCGCGATCAGCGTCCAGAAGGGGACGCTGACCATCGCCTCCGCCGGCGGAGCCAGCAGCGGCGGCACTTTCACCGTTGCCACGGGCGCTGCACTCGATCTGACGGGAGGCCAAACCGTCGACTACGCGGGAACTTACTCGGGATCAGGCGGCGGCCAGATCCAGTTGAATAGCGGCACGCTCGTCGTGGCCGGCGGTTCCGCGGGCACCACCTTCAGTTTTCCGGCCGGACTCTTCCGCTGGAACGGCGGAATGATCAACACCAATAACAGCACGCTGACAATCTCCAGCGGGAAGTCGATCGCGCTCACCGGCTTCTCGGGCGAGACCTTGAGCGGCGGCGGCACGCTGACAGTCTCCGGCGCCGTCAATCAGACCGGCGTGGGAAATCTGTACGTGGGAGGCGGCACCATCCTGTCCATCACGAAAACGGGGTCCTACAACTTTCAGAATGACTCTGGAATCGCCGTGCGGCGCGTCTCCCGGCGGCATCGTGGTCAACGCCGGCACCCTCGCCAAGACCGTCGGAACCAACGTCTCGACGATCTCCACGCCGCTCAACAACTCGGGCATCGTGGCGGTCGACACCGGCACGCTCGACGTCACCGGCGCCGTCAGCCAGGTGACCGGCTCCACGCTTGAGGCCGGGACCTGGCAGGTTTCCGGTACGCCGACCGTCCAGTCGACGCTGACCTTCGCCTCGCCGGCCGTCCTGTCGGCCATCGGCGTCGGCGCATCGGTCTCGCTCAATCGCCCCAACACCGCGTTCACCAACTTGAGCGGGATCACCACGAACGCCGGAAGCCTGAGCCTCGCCGGCGGGCAGGGATTCACGACGGCCGGCGCGTTCACCAACTCGGGGACCATCACCTTGGGGCCAGGCGACGTGCTCGGCGTGACCGGCGCCTTCACCCAAACTTCGACGGGGGCACTCGATCTCACGATCGCCGGGACCGTGGCGAGTGGCAAGTTCGGCGCGGTTCACGCGACCGGCGCGGCGAGCCCGGGCGGTACGCTCGCGATCACGGTGCCGTCCGCCTTCACCCCGACCACGGGCGATAGCTATCCGATCCTGACGTATTCCAGCCACACCGGCACGTTCGCGACCATCACGGGACTGAGCCTGCCAGCAGGCCTGAGCATGACCCCCGCCTACAATGCCAAGAACTTCACGCTCACCGTGGCGGTGACCAAGAGCGCTGCCGCGCCGGCGACCTCGTTCGCGGTCGGGCCCGAGGCGGTGGCGGCGACATCCCAGCCAGGCGCAGTCGCGCCGTTACCGGACGTGACGACGCCTGCGAAGAGTGCAGCCGCGTCGTCGAAAACAGGATCGCGCGATCAAGCGCAACGGCGACAATCACCCGGGCCACGCGCGGCCCTTCCAAGTTCTGTCGCATCCGGCGGCCCACTCCCACCGCACCCTGAAAAAACGACCACTCGATCGGATTGAGAAAGCAGCCCGATCCCGGCGAAAACTCCACGACTGACCAGGGACGCACGCTCCGAGACCCTCGAGCCACCCTGCCCACGGGACGGCGCACATTGCCCATCCGCGCCGTCCCCGTTCAATTCCGCCACGACCGTTACTCGACCGAAAACGGAACACATGGTCCTTGCGTCTGGGCCATCGTGGGCGATAATCCGACCTTCGGCGCTTCCGCGCGTGGGAACGCCGCCGGTTTTCGGGCGAATCGCAGGCTCTGCGGATCGTGGGGACGGCAACGTTGAAATCCAGTTCTCCGGGCATCGCCGCGATTCGTGCAGCGAGCCTCATCCCTCACTTTCATCTCGTTCGCACCTCGGCCGATATTGGCGTATTCGAGCCGCTTGGCGACGGGCGCCGCTCGATCATCGTGCTTCAAGTCCCCGGAATCCCGCGCGATCAATCGTCCCGCTGGGAGGACGCGCTCAACTCGTATCTCCACGAGTGTGGCTGTTCGACCGGGGCCAAGCTCGCGGTGCTGGGCGCGGCCGGATCGGTGTTCTGGCAGTGCTACCATGCCGGCTGGGGCCTGTCTCAACTGCCCTGGTTCCTGGCGCGGACACTCGTCGCCATGTTCGTCTCTGGATTGGCCGGCAAGGCGATCGGGATCGCGGGCCAGGATCGGGGTCAAATTGATCCAGAACCGGATCCAGCGTCTCGAACATCGATCCGCGGGCTGAGGATGAAGTGATGTCTTCGTGCACGAGATGGGTGAACCATACCGAGATCGATTTCACGTACTGGACCCGAGGCACGACAGACGCCTGCCGGCGCTGGGCCGATCGGGGCTCGCAGCGGTGTCAGCTCTGGGCCGACCTGCAGCATGGCCGGTGTTGCGGCTGGACCCCGTGTTCGTGGTTCTGCGACGCCGGCGTCTGGGTGTCGCACTGGATTTGTCAGGCGTGGTATCGGATCGCCAACCTCGTGTGCGCCGCGGTCCTCTGGATCGTGTTCGCCGTTGCGCTGGCCTTCTCGTGGGTGGGAGACTGGATTTGCATCGCCTGGGACACAACCCGGTGTTTCATCCGGCACGCCCCGACTCGCGGCAAGGCTGTTCCCGAAGGGCCCGTCAAGCACGTCTTCGTCCTCATGCTCGAAAACCGCGCGTTCGATCATATGCTCGGCTTTTCCGGCATTGCAGGCACCGATGCGGCGACGGGCCAGCCGGTCCGGCTGGATGGCTTGGTCGGCAATCCGCACTCGAATGTCGACCCCGACACGAATCAGCCTGTGTTCGCCGCCACTCCGGCTGACTTCAACTTCAAACCTCCCGAGGTGGATCCGGATCACGAGTTCCCCGGCGTGGTCGTTCAATTGTGTGGAGCAAACGCCACGTATCCCGACCGGCAGACGCACGCTTATCCGCCCATCAACAACAGCGGCTTCATCGAGAGCTACAAGCACAGCGGCAAGCCCGGCGACACGCCGACGCCGCCCTACATCATGAAGTGCTTCGCACCCGACCAGGTGCCGGTGATCACCGAGCTAGCCAGGTCGTTCGCCGTGTGCGACCACTGGTTTTCATCGATGCCGGGCCCGACCTGGCCAAACCGCTTCTTCATCCACGCAGCCTCCTCGGGAGGTCTCGACGGCAGTCCCAGCGACTTGCAGACAGTCACGTCCGTCCTGTTCGACGGCTTTCGATTCGAGAACGGCACGATCTATGACCGTCTCGAGGACAAGTGTCTCGGCTGGAATGTATTCATGGGCGACGAGAATCCCCAGGTATTCGCCGTGAGCGGAATGGCCGAGCAGAGGCTCATCGACCGATTCTACAGCCTCGACGAATTCGCGGCGACCGTGAACGACCCCGATTTCTCGACGCCGTATTGCTTCATCGAGCCAAACTACGGCAACCTGCTCCCATTGACTCCCGGCGATTTCACCTGCGGCAGCTCTCAACATCCGCTCGACGACGTCACTCGCGGCGAGCGGCTGATCAAGCAGGTGTATGAGACCATACGAAACTCCCCTCACTGGGAAAATAGCTTGCTCGTGGTGACCTACGATGAGCACGGCGGTTTCTACGACCACGTGGCCCCGCCGCCGGCGGTCAACCCGGGTGATCGGATCACCGACCCCGTCAACAACCAGCACCACTTTGATTTCACCCAGCTCGGCGTCCGTGTTCCCGCTGTGGTGATCTCGCCGCGCATCCCGGCGAATGTCATCGACAAGACCGTGTATGACCATACCTCGTTGCTGGCCACCGTCGAAAAGCTCTTCGGTCTCGAGCCGCTCACCGAGCGGGACCGCACGGCCAGCACGTTCGATCACTTGCTGTCGCTGCCCGTCGCCAGGACCGACGCCCCTCTTTCACTGCCCGACCCGCCCGATTCCAACTTCCATTGCGAGCACGACGCCATGATGCCGCCGGCACCCGGCGTACGCGTTGCCCTCGCCGAGAAGACCCGGCGAGCTCCGATCGAGCCGATCCTCATGGCCTTCGCGCACGTGGCGTTTCTGAGGGACTATCACCAGAAACACCCTTTGGCCAAGAATACGTGTGTCCGTCGCTTTCTCCAGATCAGGACCAAGGCCGACGCCCTCGAGTATATACAGGATGTCGCGAGCGACATGAAGTCGCGACGGTGGTCGCGAAAGCAACGCACGGATCCCGTCCCGAAGTGACCGCGTGAAAGGACGCGACTTCCAGTTATCTGCGCGTCGCATGGTGTCCTCGACGGCAACCGAATCACCCTGGCGGCAAGCGCTGTTCCTGCGGCCGACTGCCGGGCTCGTGCCTGCCTCTGGCAACCAGCCAGCTTGTCACGGCGGCCCCCAGGCGACGGATCGTCAGCGACAACTGCTTGCCCGCGGGACCGCCGAGATGAAACGCAAGCCATTCCACGACGCGAGTGTTCAGCTCGGCGACGGCGCCCAAGAACGGGTGCGACGACATGTCCGCAAAGCCGCCGGCAATCTGCGCGTACTTGGAGCTGTGCGTCGTGCCGCCCGACTTGCAGAAAACGGCGAAGTTCTCACAGTTGAACTTCAAAAGGTTGTACGGATACGTCTTGCCGACCTCGCTGAGGGCCGTGCGGACCACGTCTTCGGCATGAACCATCGGTAGGTCGGGGTAGGTCCAGTGCTCGGGCATGCGTCCCTCGAGGAATTTCTCCCAGGTCACGCGATAGACGAAATTGTCGTTCAAGTAGTGAACGATCTCCCCATCGCCGATATAGACGCCCAGGTGAAACGCCGTGCCGAAGTAGACCGCATACAGCTCGCCGATCTCGGGTGCGGGCATCACGCCTTCATAGACCACCGCGGAATCCGTCCGCCGGGCCTGCCAGGCGATCCAGGTGAGCGTGCCGCCAAATGCCAGCAGCTTTGCGCCCACCAGCACGCCCGCCCAGCGCAGGGGGTCTTCGACCAGTCGCGCAACCACAACCAGTCCGATGGCCGCGGTCAGAAGTCCCGTCGCGGCGAGCAATCGGCGGCTTCGCTGGGTCGGAGACCGCAGCCCCATGTAAACGAGCAGCACGCCTTCGCCCACAAACAGCAGCCCAAAGGCAACCGTGACCGCGCCCAAGGGCACGCGCCATCGGTTGACCAGCAGCACTCCCATCATCACATCGAGCGCGACCTGGCACAGGATCAAGGGCCACCCGCGCCGTCGCTCTTCCGCCGAATCGCGCCCGAGTAGGAGCTGGACCGCCTTGGCCGCGCCTGAAATGAGTAGCAACACCCCCACCACCCGGATCAGGGCGGCGTACAGACTCAAGGGCAGCGCGATCGACAGGATCCCGAGGGCCACGCACGTGAGGCCCACCACCAGCAACAGTCCGCGCTTCACGCCAAACTGCCGCTCGATTCGCTGCTCGAATTCCGCAAATCCGCTCGATCCGCCCATGGCCGTCGTCCGCACGTTTCGTAAGGTCTGGCGCGCGGTATTGGGCCGCGGCCGCCGATCGCTGGTAATGATTCAGCCGGTCGATGATTCCCCGAGGGATTCTTCGCGGCCGACCACGAATTCACGCGTCATCGCGATGACCTGTTCCCGCTCGCGATCGAGGGCCACCAGGTGGTCGGAGTGCCGCAGGAAAACCAGGCCCTTGCTCGTCGCGCCCAGGTGACGGTGCAGCCACGCTGCGTTGCCGGGCTCGACGACGGTGTCGAGCTTCCCCTGGATGATCAAGGTCGGGATCGTGATCTCCGGAACGAGCGGCTTGACGATGTCGATGAGCTCGAGCGCACTCATCGCCGCATTCAGGTTGAAGGTTCGAAAGCGGTCCGTGGCCGACGCCCAGCGCCTCATCTCGGGATCGCGCACCGCCGGTGGCCGGCGCGGCAGGTCCGGCATCACCGAGGCCAGATGCCGAAGATAGCTCACCGGACGCAAGGGAATGAAGCCCGTGTACCGGATCGCCAGAAACGGCGACATCAACACCTGCCGCGCCACCGGCTTGCGGCTGGCCAGGTACAGGGCCAGGGTGGCCCCGGTCGAAAACCCGATCACGACCACCGGAGCGCCCCCGCGCCACTTCATCAAAAGCCGACTCTGCCGTCGCAGCCCAGTCGCGCCAGTACGACGCCGGCATGACAGTGCCCGGCCCTTCGTGCCCCGGCAGCACGGGCGCCGTCACGTTCAGACCATCGGCCTCGAGCGCCGCGATCACTGGCTGCAACTCGTAGGGCCCGCCACCCAAGCCGTGCAGCACCAGACAATCCGGTGCGCGCGTCGAAGCGGCCGCAGGCGGCGCGCCCGACTCCTCGCTCGATTGCCGATCCAATGTCGTCATCCCGTTCTCCGGCAGGCTGGCGCGGCTCCGAGGCCGCGCCCGTCCCGCGACCCGCGGCGCATCGCAACGCACAGAAGCGTATCACGACGAGCATCGTGCCGGGAGAGCAACTCGCCCAGCGCGAAACTGCCCAACGCGCTCACGACGATGTTTGCCCGCTCCGGCCGGTGCCCCGCACCTGACTTGCGGATCGTGCCCAGCGCAATATAGTGAACTCATCGGGATGACTCATCTTCGAGAGCGTGAACCGTCACGGCTGACCTCAAGGGCGATCACGCACCCGATGGCCTCGGAGAGCCACGATGCTCGCCTGGTTCCGCGCGAACTCGGAATGTCCCATCGATCCGGCCGCCAGGACCTGGCTCGACGGTCGGTGGGCGTGGCTCGAGCGCCAGTTCGGCGTCGAGCGAGTGCGCAACGCGCGGCTCATCTTGCCGCGTGCCGACTTCTTCCCCAATCGGTTCACCGGCACGCCCGAAGATGCGCGCGCCTTGTTAGACCGCGTCTGCGATTACATGGGCATCGACGCGGCATCGGTCAAGCTGTCCCTTTACGAGGAGCGCACCGCCGTCTACGAGGGGCAATGGCACCGCGGGACCTCAGGCCTCTATCAGTCGGAAGCGAACACATTTCGTATCTGGGTGGAAGTCGGCAATCTCTCCGATCCGCTCGCGATGGTCGGCACAATGGCCCACGAGCTCGGCCACGTCCATCTCCTGGGGCACGGACGGATCTCCGGCGAAGAAGAGGATCACGAGCCTTTGACCGACTTGCTCACCGTATTCCTCGGGCTGGGGATCTTCACAGCCAACTCGGTGATCCGGGAGACTGACTGGATTTCGGAGAACCGTGCGGGCTGGACCATGCACCGCCGGGGCTACCTGGGCATGCCGGATTACGGCTATGCCTTCGCTCGATTCGCGCAGGCGCGCGGCGAGGATGGATCATTGTGGTCGCGGGAACTTCGGCTCGACGTGCGGACCGCGTTCAAGCAATCGATGCGCTTCCTGTCGCACGAGGCCAGTTCGCTGCGCGACGCTGGACCGAGCTGACAAACCACGCGAGCGGCGCACGCTGTCCGGATCGAGGGCGCCGACGGCCCGGCCGCATCACGCCCTGGTCATGGTGTCGCCCAGGGCAGCCATCAAGCTGCCCACCTGCCGCGGGTCGATGGTGAACGTTCCATCCTCGTGTTTCGTCACGAAGCAGACATGCCTCGATACGTCGCCGACGATGAGCAGCTCATAGCGGCCAGGGCCCGCCGATTCCGCCAAGATCAGTGCATGATCGATGGTCCTCGCCGGTCCGACGGATTTTTTTGGCTCGACTCGATAGACGGAATACAAGAATCGTCCCCCCGCGGCTGGATGGTTGATGCGTGCGCCACAACCGGCTAGCACCGCGGCGCTCAAACCGAGCACGCGCGCTGGGCTCGCCGCGCGCTGGATTCGCGCTCGCCAGGTCGGTCAGTCTCGTTGCCGATCAATCAACTCCAGGACGACTTGGCCGCCACCATGACCTGTCGCCGTGCCCGACGCCCTCCACCAGTGATTCGTTCCGAGTCGTCGTCCGAGGGCGCTCGCTCGACATCGTATTGTACAGGCCTGCCGGCGCGCGCGAACACGGAAAAGCCGCGATCCCGCCGCGAATATCGCGGCCAAGTGCTCCGGTCCTCACCGACAGGGACACCGTCCGGGATCGCTCGTTTCGTTGGTTTCGATTCGGATCGGAGCGCAATCCTTTGGCCGGGATCAATCCGGATCGCCAGCCAGCGCGAACGCGGCCCAAAAGTATGCAGACGCACATGGCCGGTCGTCCTCGCCACAGCCGGCTAGCCGGACAAGAGGCGGCGAAACCAGCGGCATCTCGACGTGTTGAAAAAAAGAAACACTGCTTGTCCGGCATGCTTCGCGGTCTTACTTTGCGAAGTTCTACATAAGCGGCTTAACAAGGAGGCTTGCATGGTCACACGCCGTAGCGCGGGAGTCTGCCCGCGGAGGTTCAAGTCGTGCCCGGGCCGGCCTGCAGAGCGACCCGCTGTGGAGGCCCATTCGGACATCAGAGCGCTCGTGCAAATCTCTCGTGGGAGCGCCGCGACGTTCGGTTGATTGCCACCCGGGGCAACTCCTCATCGCGCGGCCGAGGAGCGACGGATCCGCTTGCGGACGTTTGATCTTGCTCCTGAGAGCCCACCGGGCCGTCAACGAGCGCGTTGACGGTATTCATCTCCTCCATTTGAAGCCGGCCGGCGCGTCGGATCACAGTCCGGGTTCAGAGCGACCAGCGGAAAATCAATCGTTGCGTTCAAAACCATCGGGTTGGGAGGATACCAATGACCTCCACGAGCTTGCGGGCCAGAAGGCGGCGACGGTTCATCGCGGCGCTCGAAGCGCTGGAGAACCACATTGCGCTCGGCGCGCTCTTGGGCGGGCCCTACGACCTCACGGCCGGCGGGGCTGCCCACAAGGGCGCCGAGCCGCGCCCGGCAGCCCAGGTCGGCGCCGCGGCGGCCGATTTCATCGTCAACTCCGTGGGCGACGCCAAGGCCGCAAACCCGGCGGTCAGCGCCGCCACCGGCAACATGATCAAGCTCGACAACGGGATGATGGTTCCCGAGGTCACCCTGCGCTCGGCAATCGAGGCGGCCAACGCTGATAACAAGGCGCTCGAGACCATCGCGTTTCAAATCCCCAACCTTGCCAAGGTCAACGGCGCCTGGACGATCACGCCGGCCAAAGCGCTCGACACCGTCACACGGCCAACGGTCATCGATGCGACGACGCAGATGGTGATCGCCCAGTCCGCGACTCCCGTCGTGGTGTTGAGCGGCTCGATGCTCGGCAACAACAAGGCCGACGGCCTCAACATCACCGCGGGGGGCAGCACCGTCAAGGGCCTCGTGGTCAGCTCTTTCAACCAGAACGGGATCGACCTGAGCGGAAAAGGCGGGGATCTGATCACCGGCGATTTCATCGGCATTGACGTCACAGGCACGATCGGGGCCGGCAACTCCTCGAACGGAATCCTGATCAACAACGTCCCGAACAACACCGTCGGCGGAACCGCGGCCGGCACGCGCAACGTGATTTCCGGCAACCCGGGCAAGGACTTCGATAACCTCGGTCGAGGGGGAGGCATCCTGCTCGTTGGCGTTGGTGCCCAGCCGAATGCCAACAAGAACGTCGTCCTGGGAAACTTCATCGGGACCGACAAGAACGGCACCGCCGACATCGCAAATCGCAACGGCGTCGTGATCCGCAGAGGCGACAATAACACGATTGGCGGCGCCGACGTTCTCGCCCGCAACGTGATCTCGGGCAATGACTCGGGGAGCGGCGTGGTGATCGGCGACGGCGCAACCGGCAACAAGGTCCAGGGCAACTTCATCGGCGTGGACGCAACCGGTAAGACCGCCCTGCGCAACACATTCATCGGCGTGCTGATCGACGCCTCGACCAACAACCTGGTGGGCGGTTCGACGGCCACGCCCGGGACGGCCCCGGGCAACGTCATATCCGGCAATGGCGTATCCGGGATCTTGATTCGCGACGGATCGATGGGCAACAAGGTCCAGGGCAACTTTGTCGGCATCGGGTCCGACGGCAGTGAGCTCGGAAACAGCACCGGCGTCACCGTGCTCGACTCCCCCAAGAACACGATCGGCGGGACGGCCGCGGAGCGCAACGTCATCTCGGGCAACCGCAACAGCGGTGTCGTGATCCAGGACGTTCCCTCGCAGGACAATGTGGTTGCGAGCAACTATATCGGGACCGACCAGAATGGCGCCCTACCGCTGGCGAACGGGGCCGACGGCGTTCTCATCCTGAACGCGTCCAACAACACGATCGGCGCGGGCAACATCATCTCGGGTAACGAGGCCAGCGGGGTCCACATTCACGGTACCGACGTCGAAACCCCGGCGCGCTTGCCAACGTGGTCGAAGGAAACCGCATCGGCACCGACAAGTCGGGAAACAATATCATCAAGAACTCGCTCGACGGCGTGAACATCGAGGGGGGCTCGTTCAAGAACACTGTCGGTGGAACCACCTCCGCCGAGCGAAATCTGATATCGGGCAACGGGCGCACCGGCGTCGCGATCCGGTTTGAGCTCACCTTCGCCGACATGGTGCCCGTGCTGGGGCGCCGAATCTGAACGTCATTTCCGGCAACTTCATCGGCACCGATGAAGCGGGAACAGCCAAGAAGCCCAACACGGCCAGCGGCGTGCTGATCCAGGGATCGACGGATAACACCGTCGGCGGCGCGATCGCCGGCGCCCGCAACATCATCTCGGGCAACGGCGGCTCAGGCGTCCGGATCATCGGGTCCACCTTCAACATTCCCGACCAGCCGCCGGACACTTTGTTCGCGGACCGCAACGTCGTGCTGAACAATTTCATCGGACTGGGCAGCGGCGGCGACGCGCTGGGCAACGCGGGTGACGGCGTCCGCATTGACGCGCAATCGAGGAATAACACGATCGGAGGGACGCTCGCGAAGACCGGCAACGTCATCTCGTCCAACAGTTTGAACGGGATCAGCTTGGTCGACTCGGGCAAGCTGGCAACCTTTGGTTCAAACCTGGTGATCGGCAACTTCATCGGCACCGACGACCGAGGCAGCTCCGTCGGGAACGGCCAGGACGGCGTGTTTATAAGTGGGTCGAAAAACACGATCGGCGGCACGGCCGCCGGACAGGGCAACGTGATCTCGAACAACGGGACGGCCGGCCACACAGCGTCCGGCAACGGCATTCATATCGTGGGGCCCGGCGCGGGGCCGCTCACAGGCGCCCAGAACGTGATCCTGGGCAACGCGATCGGCACCGACAAGGACGGTCAGGTTAAGCTCGGGAACGCTCGAAACGGCGTGCTCATCGAAGGTTCGTTTCTCAACAAGATCGGCGGGGCCGCGGCCGGCGCGCGAAATATCATCTCGGGCAACGGCGAGGCCGGCGTCGCGATCACCGGCGAGCGATCGTCGAGCAACGCGGTGCAGGGTAACCTGATCGGCACCAAGTCCAACGGCAAGGACCCGCTCGGCAACAAGAAACAGGGCGTGCTCATCGACGGCGGTTCCATGAACACCGTGGGGGGCGCGGCCGCCGGCCAGGGCAACGTGATCTCCGGCAACGGCGACAACGGCGTCCAGATCCAGGGCAAATCCGCCACCCAGAACAACGTCCAAGGCAACACGATCGGCACCAACCCGGCGGGCGACGCCGGGCTCGGCAACACCGGTGCCGGCGTCTTCATCGGCCAGTCAGCCAGCCAGAACCTCGTCGGCGGGGTCAACGCCGGAGAGGCCAACACGATCGCCAATAACAGCGGCGCCGGCGTCAACGTCGACTCCGGCAATAGCAACGGCATCCACCGCAACTCGATCTACGGAAACGGCCAGAAGGGCATCATCCTCAACATGGCAAACAGCGCGAATCGGAAGCAGGCCGCCGCGGATCCCGTGAAAGCCGTCGCCAACGCCGATGACACCACAACGATCGTCAAGGGACTTTTCACGAGCGCGAATACCGCGCCGTTCAGCGTCGAGATCTTCGACAATACCGTGCTCGATCCGGCCAAGCCCCAGGGTAAGACTTACCTGGCCACCGTCATGGCGAAGCCGACGGGCAACGCCAACGAATTCGCTTATGAGGTCGCCATCAACGGCAAGTTCAAGGGGCACTTCATCACCGCGACCGTTACCGATGCCGACAACGACACATCCGAGTTCTCAGCCGGCGCGGAGGTCAAGTAAAGGGGCCCGATCAATTCGCCTGGAACAGCGGCGCACGCCGCGGGAGCTGACCATGAGACGATCCTGGATTGCCATCGCTGGGGCCGTTGCGATGCTCGCGCTGTCACCGCCGCGCGCCGCCGCGGGCATCTGGCGCGAGATCGGTGACGCGGGAAACACCGTCCTGACCGCGCAAACGACCACTAACCTCAGCCCGAATGAGCCCTTGACCGCGATCATCGGCAGCCTCGGAAACAACAACGACGTCGACGTCTACAAGATCTGCGTGATGAACGCGCCGGCGTTCTCGGCGACGACCGTGGGACTGGTGAGCCCGTCACTGGACACGAAGCTCTACCTGTTCAACGCGAGCGGCCTGGGCGTGTACGCCAACGACGACGCCAATGACTCGACCCTCCAGTCGACACTGCCGGCCAACAACCCGCTCGGTCCCCAAACCGACGGGATCTACTTCCTGGCGATCTCGAGCTTCGAGCGGTCGCCCAGCGGCGGCGGCCAGTTGATCTTCCCCAACACACCGCTGGACGCCGTTGTGGGCCCGACCGGCCCAGGCGGCGGACACATCTTCGACGGCGACGCAGGGACCGGATTTTCCTCGGGCCCTTATACAATCGCGCTGACCGGGGCGTGCTTCGCGGCGGTCCCTGAGCCTGCCAGCGTGACGCTGATGGCCCTGGGCTGCGCCGGCGTGATCGTCTACCTGTACCACCAGCGGACACGCCGCCAGAACCCGCGTACGGCGTAGCAGGCTGCGATCAAGGGAGGAATATCCGCGCACTCGAGGTCGTCCCCGGAAACGCCGCTCTCCGGTCGGAGCGCAAGCTGTCCTCGGCGATGGATGCGGAACACGGCCGTGCGCTCATCCCGCGTTCGCCTGAAAGCCGGAAAGCAGCTTCTCGAGCGCCGCCGGATCGACCGGCTTGACCATGTGGAAATCAAATCCAGCCTCGAGCGATCGGCGCTTGTCGTCTTCCTGACCCCATCCGGTGAGCGCCACCAGCATCACGTTCTTGCCCCAGGATTGCCGGCGCAGCCGCGCGGCGGTGTCGTAGCCGTTGAGCTTCGGCATTCCGATGTCGAGCAAGACGACATCCGGCTTGAACGCCGCCGCCACGTCGAGCGCCTCCAGTCCGTCATGGGCCGTCCGCGTCTCGTTACCCGAGAGCTTGAGCATCACTGCCAGACTCATGGCCGCGTCCCGATTGTCGTCGACGACGAGGATGCGGCAGCGAGCCTTCGGCGTCGCCATTTCGCCGGACACCTCGTCTTGCTCGTCCTCGGCGAGGCTCAGAATCACCGGCAGGCTGACCACAAACTCGCTACCCATGCCGTGACCTCCGCTCCTGGCCTCCACGGTGCCGCCGTGCAATTCGACCAGCCCTTTGACCAGTGACAGCCCGATCCCCAGACCTCCCTGCGATTTCTCGAGCGACCGATCAACCTGGGTGAACATCTCGAATACTTTGGGCAGCATGTGCGCCGGGATTCCCACGCCCGTGTCGCGCACCTGCGATCAGGGCGCGATCTCCATGCCGCTCGACCGAAAGGGTGATCTGCCCCCCCTGCTCGGTATACTTGGCGGCGTTATTCAAGAGGTTGGAGATCACCTGCGCGAGGCGCGCCACGTCGGCGTCCACATAGATCGGCTGGTGCGAGAGCTTCACGGTGAGGTCGTGTTGATTGGCCTCGATGAGCGGTCGGCTGCTTTCGACCGCCGGCTGGACGATCCTGGCCAGCTCCACTCGCTCTCTTGCGCAGTTGCACCTTGCCCCGGCTGACACGGCTCAGGTCCATCAGGTCGTCAATGAGACGCACCATCTGGTTGAGCTGGCGCTCCATCATCGCGCGCGACTGCTCGATGGATTCCCGGTCGTTCCTGGCCAGCTTCATGACCTGCAAGCCGTTGCGCAGCGGGGCCAGCGGGTTGCGCAGCTCGTGGGCCAGCGTTGCCAGGAACTCGTCCTTGCGGCGGTCGGCCTGCCGTAGGTCCTCGACAAGGAGGGCGTTGGCCTCTTCGGCGAGCTTGCGCTCGTGCACGTCGAACACGCAGCCGACGAACCCCTGAAACTCGCCGTCTTCGAATCGCGGGAGGCCAGCGTCGACAGCCCATCGGTATTCGCCGTCATGCCGTCTCAAGCGATAGTCGACGCGAAACGGCGAGTGCTCTCGGTTGGCATTCTGAAAGATCTCTGTGGCCCGCGCAGAGTCCTCGGCATGGACCGCTTCCAGCCATCCGATGGCCCCGCTTCGCCCGGGCATCTGCCGGTGAACTCGTACCAGCCGCTGCTCAAGTACGTGCAGCGGCCCGCGCTGTCGGTGACCCACAGCATTGCCGGGGCGTTGTCGGCCATGTTGCGAAACCGCGCCTCGGCGCGGCGAATCGCCTCCTCGGACTTTTTCCGCTCAGTGATGTTCAGGCTGACCGTTCCAATGCCGGTCGGATGGCCTTGGTGGTCCTTGAGAACCAGCACGTTATGAATCATCCAGATCGGTTCCGCCGTCTTGAAATGCCGAAACCGAATCTCGATCTCGCCGTGACCGTCCGCAACCGCCCGAGGAAAGAACTCTTCGATCACCCGGGCGTGGTCTTCGGGGAAGAAGAAGTCCCGGATGGGCGTTTGAATCGCCTGCGCGAGACTGTCCAGTCCGACGAGCCGCAACCCGGCTTCGTTGACAAAGATCGGCATGTAATCCAGGTCGCACATGCCCACGAATTCGTGACTGTTCTCCGCGAGCGAGACGAACATCTGCCGTTCGTGTTCGGCCTGCTTCCTCTCGGTGATGTCGAAGAAAACCGTGGCGATCCGCCCCGGCCCGGTCCGGTAGGCGCTGACTTCAAACCAACGATCGAGCGGGCCGAACCGCGCCTGGAAATGAGCGGGCACGCCGGTCGTCGCCACCTGTCCATACTGCTCGAACCACACGGGCTCAGCGTCGGGAAACAGTTCGAGTGCGCAATGCCCCAGGATGTCCGAACGCTTCTGTCCCGTGTGCCGTTCAAACGCCGGGTTGACTTCGAGGTAGCGCAAATCGCACGCCGCGGCCGGCTTCGTCGAAGATGATCTCGTCGATCGCGAAGCCTTCGGACATCGTCTCGAACAGAACGCGGAACCGTTCCTCGCTCTGCCGGATCGCTTGCTCGGTCTCGCGACGCAACCGATTGATCTGCAGATGCGCACCGACACGTGCCAGCAGCTCCTTGGCGCCGAACGGCTTCACCAGATAGTCGTCGGCACCCCTTTCCAGGCCCTCGATCCGACTTTCCTCACCCGCCCGCGCCGACAGCATGATGATGGGTATCCCGCTCGTGCGCAGGCGTCGTCCCGCACGGCTTTCATCAAACCGAAGCCGTCGAGCCTGGGCATCATCACGTCAGTCAAGATCAGGTCCGGCGGCCGCCGCCGCGCTCGCCAGGGCTGCTTCGCCGTCCGGCACCGCCTCGACCAGGTAGTGCTCGGAAAGCAGGCGGATGATGTAGTGCCTCATGTCGGCGTTGTCGTCGGCAATCAGGACGCGCGGCCGGTCGTCACCGTCTGCCGTCGCAGGGCGATAGGGCGTGGGAAACGCCTCGTGAAAAGTCGGCAGCTCGGACGCGCTTCTCCCGAGCTCAGCGCTGACCTCGGGAAGCCAGCGCAGCGCTTCTTCGACATAGGGACCAGCCCCGGCAGCGGTCGCGGCGAGCGTGCGCTCGTCGCCGATCTGTTCGGCCGGCAGATGCGAATTGCCGACCGGCAGCTCGATCTGGAACGTCGTCCCTCTTCCCTCGACGCTCGCGGCGCTGATCGACCCGCCGTGCAGCTTGACCAGCTCCTGCACGAGCGCGAGCCCGATGCCGCTCCCTTCGTGCGTGCGTCCGTGGGCATTCTCGACCCGGTGGAAGCGCTCGAACAACCGAGGGAGCTCTTCGGCCGGGATGCCCGTGCCCGTGTCGCGCACCTCGAGCGCGACACCGCTTTCCGTCTGCCGCACAGTGACGGCGATCTCGCCTTGAAACGTGAACTTGAACGCGTTGGAAAGCAGGTTGAGGACGACTTTCTCCCACATTCCTCGGTCGAGAAAGACCGGCTCGGACAAGGGTGGGCAATCGACGACCAGGTGCAATCCCGCCCGTTCGCACGCCGAACGAAAGTTGCTGGCGAGGTCGGCAGTGAACGACGCGAGATCCGTCGGCTGAAAGACCGCACGCACGCGTCCAGCCTCGATGCGGGAGAAGTCGAGCAGCGTATTCACGAGCCGCAACAATCGCAGGCCGTTCCGATTCACGACCTCGAGCTGAATCGCAGCGGCGGGGGTCAGATCGGTGTGGCTGCGGGCCAGCAGCTCCTCGACCGGGCCCAGCATCAAGGTGAGGGGAGTGCGAAACTCGTGACTGACGTTGGAAAAGAACGCGGTCTTGGCCCGGTCGAGCTCGGCGAGCGCTTCCGCCCGCCGTTTCTCGTCCTCATAGGCCCGCGCGCTGGCCACCGTGGTGGCGATCTGGCCGGCCAGCAGGTCGAAGAATCCCCGGTAGGCGTCATCGAACGGCCGGCGCGGGCTGATCCCGGCCACGACAAACCCGCCGAGCCGCATCTGCCCCGGCTTCGCCATCGGCAGCACAACGGCCTGCTGCGACGGTTCCGGCCACGCGCCGCCCGGCAAACGGCCGAACCTCGCCGGCAGGTCGTGCACCAGCGCGGCCTTGCTCGACTCGGCGACGCGGCGGAACGGCCACGGGTTGTCGAGACCTGCCAGCTCGACGGAGCGGGCACTGATCGGCGTATCTGGCTCCACGCCGGTTGAACCCACGAGCGTGGCCCGACCACCGTCGGCGTCGAGCAGATACAGCAATGCGAACGGCACGTCGTGCAGGTTGCCTGAGAGTATCTGCGCGGCGGTCTGGCAGGCATCCTCGACCGAACTGGACTGCGCTCGGTGGTTCGCGCCGCAAGCTCGCGGAGCGTCCGCAGACGGCGCTCTCCGATCGTGCGCTCGGTGTCTTCCGTGACGACGCACAGCATTCCGCCGACGCCCCCGCGATCGTCCGGCACGGGGCTGTATGAAAACGTGTGGTACGTCTCTTCGGAAAACCCTCGCCGCTCTAGAAACAGCAGCAGTCCTTCGTCCCACGTCGCCCGGCCGGTCTGCATCACCGACTCGGCGCGCGGCCCGATGTCGTCCCAGATCTCCGACCAGACTTCCCGGGCGGGACGGCCGAGCGCCCACGGGTGCTTGGGGCCGAGCGTCATCTCGGCATAGGCGTCGTTGTAGAGAAACGTGAATTCCGGCCCCCAGCCCAGCCACATGGCATAGCGCGAATCAAGCATGACGCGCACGACGGTCTTGAAACCCAGCGGCCAAAAAGCAATTGGCCCCACCGGCGTGTGCGACCAGTCGAAGGAGCGCGTACGTTCGCCCATCTCGCCGCCGCCGGCGAGCAACGCAAGGCGGTCCGTCATGACATCCTCATCCCGGCGATCACTCATCAGCGCGCGAACCTCACAGTTCTCCCAGCCGGGCGACCCCCCAGAAAATCTTACCGCCGCGAGGAAATCGAGGCGATACAACAACGCGCGACCGACAACAGGGACGCAGCTAGTTTTGACGCCGCGGCCACCCTCCTCGGCAAAGGCGCGTCCGAACGCCCGCGCCCAGGCACCGCGCACACCGCATCATCGGCCCCCGTTGCCGGATCGCCCATCGCGTCTTGTCGCAGGATGAGCTGACTGCGCAGGCGACTCCATCGTCCGATCCACGAGCGCGAACGCCTCCCACCAGTCGTCGGACCATCGTGGCGCGCTCATGCCGGACGTTCGTGCCCGCGCTAGCATCCCGGCGTGGTCGAGCTGGCAAAGCGCGCGGCTCTTGGATTGACTTTCGGCGTTCCGGCATGCATTGTCTAAATGGCTTCCCAATGTCCGCGGCATGGGGGCCTGGAATTCGGAAGAACAATCCGCTTTTGTGGTGTACAGCGAGCGCAAATCGCGGGCGCGTCCGATCGTGGAATTCTTGACGGAGGACGAGTTCGTTGCCTGAGACGCCGACCGAGCTGTCGGAAGCCAAAAGCATCCTCCGCCGCGCGGCGTACGATGCCCGTAACGCTCAGAAGGACAAAGACCGTGTGAGCGAAGTCGCCGTCGCGACTCTCGTGCAGCTTCCCGAGTACCAAGCAGCCAAGACGGCCCTCTGGTATCTCGACTGCCGGTCAGAGCTGCGAACGCGGCACGCGATTCCCGCCGCGCTCGAGAGTGGCAAGAGGATCGTCGTCCCGTATTGCACCGTGGACGAATCCGGCGCGAACAAGCTCGGCCTCTGGTGGCTCGAAAGCATGGACGAGCTGGTCGTGGGCACCTGGAAGATCCTGGAGCCGCCGCGCGACCGGTGGGGGGAACCCGGGAAGGAAATCGACCCCGAGCAGCTCGATATCGTGATCGTACCCGGCGTGGCGTTCAGCCGCAGCGGCGGCCGGATGGGAAACGGCCAGGGCTATTACGACCGGCTGCTCGATCGCGTGCGTCCCGATTGCCCGCTCGTCGCTCTCTGTTACGAGTCGCCAGTTGTTCGACAATCTGATCGTCGGCCCGCACGATGTCTACATGGACAAGGTCGTCACTGAGCTGGCGACTTACAAGGGTCAAGGTCGACCGCAGGGAGCTCGGCGCGTTTCTTGACCTTCAGGGTTGCCAATGGCCGCCGTCATCGACGACACCTACGCCGAAGCGTTCCGCAGCGTCTACGCCGAGTTTCTGATCACCGCTCGCGATCTCCGGTGGGTCGAGCATGCGGTGAACGCTGCCACGGGGAACGCCTCGAGCACCATCCTGTGCGATTGCGAGGCCGGACTCGACCGCTTCGTGGGCCCGGGCGGCGATCCGTCGTTCGCGACGCCGGATGGTCGTCCCGGCGCGATCGTGCAACTGCACATGCCGCGCTTCCGCAAAGACCATCTCGCCGCCCTGGAACGATCGGCACTGGTCCGGATCAGCCAGAACGTGCTCACGTGCCCGACGACCGCGTGCTTCAATCTGATCGACTCGCCGAAGTATTTTCACATGGGCCGGAAAGTCTCCTTTTTCGGCGACGGATTCCAGAAGCGCATCGAACGATTCGATCGCAAGATGTGGTGGATTCCCACGCTCGGAGGCGAGTTCACCCTCGACCGCCGGCTCGGATACGCGGACGGACTCATGGGTGGCAATCTGTGGTTCTTGGGCGAAACCGACGACGCGGCGCTCGCCGCCGCTGAGGCAGGCGTGGCGGCCGTTCGCACTTGTCCCGGCGTGATCATGCCGTTCCCGGGCGGGATCGCCGCCAGCGGATCAAAGGCCGGTAGCAAGTATCGATTCGTGGTTGCGAGCACTTATGAAAAGTACTGCCCGCTGCTGGTCGACGATCCCGCGGCAAAGTCAGAGCTGCCCCCGAATGTTCGCTCCGTGATGGAAATCATCATCAACGGACGCGACCTGAGCTCGATCATCCGTGCCACGCAGGCCGCCATCGCCGCCTCGGTGAATACGCCCGGGCTGCTGCGGATCTCGGCTGGCAACTACGGCGGCCGGCTCGGCAAGAGCTTCGTCTACCTTCATCCCGACAAACAGCCCGTCGTTGCCGCATCGTAGAGGAATTTCCAGCGCCCACGCGCCATGCCAGCAGCGGAGCAGCGACCATCGCCGCAGGCGGCCGTTCATCGCTGCCGTGTTTCCGCCGAGGCGGCCCGGCAGAGCGTCGCAACCTTGCCCGTCCGTTCGTTCCCGGACTTTCACGCTGAGCAATTCGCTCAGCCCGGACATGCCCTCACCGTCGGGCGGACAGGGTCACTCGCGGCAACTTCCAGATCGTCAAGCGAACCTGCGACGATCACGGCGGCGCCCGTAACCGACACTCACTCCAGACCGGCCGGTATCCGGTCGGTCGCCGCGATGCCCTCGGGCAGATCCTTGAGGACCGGACCCACCAGCGCGCCGGCGGTTGGCCGGGGCCGCGCCGTGCTCGCGGCGGTAGATTTCGGCCGCCAGCCGGACGATCAGCACCGAGCGACGCCGACGCTCCCGGGCCAGCTCACCCTCGCCCTCCCAGAGCGGGTCGCCCCGAGGACCCTCGGGGCCGAACCAGAACCGGGCAATCTCCGTCCGGTCGATGATCCTGGCCAGGAATTCCGGTCTCGACGGCGCGGGCCGCGGCGGGAGCCGACGGATCGTCGGCATAAATCCAGATCGGCGTTCGGATGGCGAGCGGAGCCCGGCGCCCGGCCGGCCGATCCGCTTGCGCCAGCCAGTTGGCGAACAACAATCGCATCACGCGCCGACTTCGCTCGACATCGTTGCTGGCGCCGGAGCCGGAATCGTTGAACGGGTACTCTCACGGCCCAGGGCACGAACGCATCCAGCACGCCCAGTTGCCGGCCCCCCAGCAACGGGAGCGTCCGGCCGAAATCGCGCATCGTCGCTTCGAAATGCGACATGTCCTCGAGATCCGCCATGCAGATCAGATAATCGAGCTTCATCGCTTCGGAGATCGGTGGGGTCAACGCATCGGCAGCCAGGATGTCGTCCAGCGCCCGGCGGAGCCGCCCGGCGTCGATGCGCGGGTCGAGCTGCCCATCGCAGGATGCAGCGAGCGGCCAGGGCATGGATCCGCGCTCCGTAAGAGCGTTCGGTGAAGTGACCCGTGCCTGCCGACCAACCGGCTTGATCGCAACATCGCGTGATACCAGTCCCAGGCTTCATCCCGGGCCCCGGCGTCCTCGAGGCGCGAGCCCTCCAGGGCCGCCAGCCCCGCCAGGACGATCGTATCTTGGAGCAGCGGAAACGGCGACCCATCGACGCTCATTGCCTGGCTTGATGATGGAAGAGCATCGCGACGCTCGACTCCCCTCCCGCCAGATCTCGAGCGCCGCGCGTTTGGCTTCCAGGTAATCGCGGATGCCCGGCGCGGCCGACGGCCAGGTCAACGGCTTGAACTCGCCGCTCCACACCGCGTCGTACAGCAGAATCCAGCACGGTCCGTCGATCGGATTCGGCGGGTTCACGAGCTGCTGCCGCGCCGCCGCGTAGGCGACGATAGGCGTTGTCGGCGTCGGGGATCTCGACCGGTCGACGCGCCTCGGCCACGTCGAACGGGTCGCCGACGTCGGGAAGCCCATCCAGGCTCGCGCATCCGCCAGATCGTGACGCCGACCGCGGCGATCAATCCGAGCAACACCCCGATCGTCAGCCGCCGGCCCGGCCCACTCGCGAGCCGTCGGAAACGCCCGGTCCTGCCTGACGCCACGGGCTGTGTCGCCGCTGCCATGACTTCCACTCATTGGCCGATTGACGCGCAGTTTCATCCGGTCCGCGGTGCCCAGCCAAAGCGGCGCCGGTCGGCTCGGTTTCCGGGAGCACGATCGTGCCGCTAGAGAAATTCCGCGACGTCGCCGGTACGGATCCGGCCCCGGTGGGCCGGGTGCGACCGACGCGCGGCGTGGAACGCAAATGCGCCACGGGCAGAAGCCAATTGTAAACGCGTAGCTCGCGCGTGTCAGCGTCCGATCGCGTGCCCGCGGCATCAAAGTCCGAACCAAAGGGCGGTGTTCCCGCACGACTGATTCGCACTCGACGCATCCAAGATCTCTAATACGAAAACAATTCCTGGAAAAGCCTTGCTATTCCCGCGCGCACAGGACAATGAGCCCTCGAACGGTCGCGACGGAGTTATTTTACGCCCCGTTCAACATTTGATTATTGATTGTCGGAAAACCCGCAGAAGGGCAAGTCGGCTGGTCCGGTCGGCTCGATAACGAGCAAGCCGGCGTCGCCTGACGTCCAAGGGTGTTCCGCCACGTCAGCCGGCTTTCGATGACGTCGACACCTCGCGCCGCAGCGGAATCGTGCCGCCACTGCGGCTTCCGGTCGTGAGAGAGTCGCTGTCTGAGGTCCGCTGCGCTCTTCTTGGAGTGCAGGTGGATCTCGGTCCGCGACCCGTTCGTACCGGGGTGGCGCCGCGCAGGAGGTCGTTGCGATGACGGTGCCGCCGCGGGCGCCGGTCGGCCGATCTCCCGGCGCCGCAGGCCCGGGCGGGAACGCGAACCAGCCGCGCGGGGGTTTGTGAAGCCGTGAAGACGGTCGTGCCAGAGCCGAGGTTTTTCAACCAGGGGAGCGAGGGAACCATGAGTCGCATCGGAGCGAGCGCACAGCGCAGGGGCGGGCGGGGACCGGTCGCGGGGCGGCGATGGCAACGGCGGCGGATGCGGCCGAACGTGCTGGCGCTCGAGCCGCGCACCCTGCTCTCGGATATTTTCGTCAACTCGGCAAACGGCGGTCCAGCCGACGGAACGTCACCGGACACCGGCTTCACGACGATCCAGGCCGCGATCTCGGTCGCCAATTTCGGCGATACGGTCCTGGTGGAGACGGGCAACGGCTACAACGAGTCGGACACGGTCGACGTTCCCGACCTGACCATCGAGGCCGACGACGGGCAAAACCCGATTCTGGACGGCTCCAATCCCGGCCCCCAGTTCTCGGCCGGCTTCACGATCACGACGTTTGGCGTGACGATCGCGGGCTTCACGATCCAGAATTTCTCGGGTCCAGGCGGCGTCGAGGTCCAGCAAAACGACTCACTGACGCTCAGCAATGACCTCCTTCAAGAAAACTTCTCATTCGGGAGCGGCGGCGGCCTGAACAACCAAGGGGGCCAGGTCACGCTCTTCAACTGCACCATCAGCGGCAATACCGCCGAGTTCGAGGGGGGCGGCGTTTACAGCAACTTTGGCTCGACCTCGCTTTTCGGATGCACCGTCAGCGGCAACTCCGCCGAGTTTGGCGGCGGCGTGGCCAGCAGCGGCTTGCTGACCGTGGAATTCAGCAACTTCTTCTCGAATTCGGCGGAGCTGTTCGGCGGAGGTATCTACAACTCGCTGAATATCGACCTGGTCGATAGCGGCTTTGTGAACAACTCGGCCGGGGCCGGCGGCGGCGGCATGTCGATGGTCAACGGGGAAGGCACGATCTCCGGCTGCAACTTCTCCGGCAACCGCGCAGGCCTCTTCGGTCCGGGCGGCGGCGGCAGCGGGGGTGGCGGCGGCATCGGCGTTCTTGCCGGCGCATTGCTGATCGGCAATACCACGATCTCCAACAACGTCTCCGGCACCGTGGGGGGCGGCATGGTGCTTAATTTTGGCGATGCACAGATCAGCAACTGCACGTTCGCAAACAACGACGCCTTTGACACGGGGGGCGCGATCGAGACCATCGGATTTGGAACCGTCAACGCCGATAGCACCACCTTCATCGGCGACTTCGCCGAACGCTCCGGCGGCGCGATTCAGAACGGCGGCACGACCACGCTCACCAAGTGCACGGTCAGCGGCGCCTCCGCCGCCAACGGCGGCGGCCTGAGCAACTACGGCACAGCCACGCTCATCAACTCGACATTGAGCGGCAACTCCGCCTACTACAGCGGCGGCGGCCTGAGCAACTACGGCAATGCCACGCTTACCAACTGTACCATCAGCGGCAACTCTGCCGGCTCCGGCGGCGGCGTTGACAACGCGACCGGTACGGTCACTATCGGCAACACCATCGTCGCCGAAAACACAGCCGGCTCGAGCGGCCCGACGCCCTCGGATCCATGGCGTCCCAGGGGACCAACCTGATCGGCGAGACCGACGGCAGCTCCGGCTGGATCGGCTCCGACCTGACCGGCATGATCGCCCAGCCGCTCAATCCCCTGCTGGCACCGTTGAGCGGTTACGGCGGCGCAACCGAAACGATGGCGCTTTTGCCTGGCAGCCCGGCCATCGACGCGGGCAACAACGCCCTCATTCCCGCCGGCGTCACCACCGACCAGCGGTTCGGCCCTCGCATCGTCAACGGCATCGTGGACATCGGCGCCTTCGAGTCAAGTGGATTCACCATCACCGTCACGTCGGGAAGCGGGCAGTCAACCTGCGTGCTCACCCCCTTCTCCGCACCGCTGGTCGTGACGGTCACCTCCAACCAGAGCGAGCCCGTGGCGGGGGGCGAGGTCACGTTCACTCCACCGCCAAGCGGTGCCTCGGCGATCCTGAGTGGCAGCCCGGCGACCATCAGTGACACCGGCACGGCGAGCGTCACGGCCGCGGCCAACGGCGAGACTGGCAGCTACACGGTCTCGGCCACGGCCAGCGGCATCACGGTCCCCGCAAGTTTCAGCCTGACCAACAGCCCGTTGATCCTGGTCCTCGACCCGTCGGCGGCCGGCGCGCTCAGCATCACGAGTAACGCCCGCATCAACGTTTCTGGTGCCGTTCATGTCGACTCCAGCTCGTCCTCGGCTCTGACGGCCAGCGGCAATGCCCAGGTCGATGCCGCGGCCATCGATGTCGTTGGCGGCGTCAAGAAGAGCGGCAACGCGAGCCTCAGTCCGGCCCCGGTCACCGGTGCCGGCACGCTCGCCGCGGCCTCGCTGCCGCCACCGAGCACCTCGGGGTTGAACAATCAGGGTGCGCTCATCCTCGGCGGTAATTCGTCCAGGACGATCCAGCAGGGTATCTACACCCAGATCAGCGTGTCCGGAAATGCCAGGCTGACGCTCGGCAGCGGCGTCTACATCATCGAAGGCGGCGGTTTCTCGGTCACGGGCAACGCCAGCGTCACCGGATCCGGGGTGACGATCGTCAACGGCGGCAGCAAGTATCCCGGTGCCGGCGGCACCTACGGCAGCATCACGCTCGGCGGCGCAGGAACCTCCAGCCTGAGCCCGGCGACCAGCGGCATCTATGCCGGGATCGTGTTCTTCCAGCCGCTGGACAACACGAAGGCGATCACCGTGACCGCCGGTGCCACGGGAATCACCGGCACGATCTATGCGCCGGCGTCACCGCTTTCCGCAAGCGGTAGCGCGGCGATCGCTACGTCTCTCATCGTCCGCACGCTCACGATCAGCGGCAACGGCATCGTCGACGGGCCGACCAAAGCCGGTGCCGCCACCGCCGTCGGCGGCCCGGTCGAGACGGCGCCCTGGTCGACCTGACCACGCAGAACGCGATCCCGATCACGATGAAGGTCAAGGTGACCGACGCTCTAGGCAACCGCGCCCGTGCGTCAAACCTGCCGGTCGTGTCAATGTCGGCAGTCAGCTCGGTCGGGAATCTGGTGCCTCAGTCAGCACTTGGGAATTCGATTCTGGGCAACCTGATCACGTTCGACGCAACCGCGGGGACCAATCCGTTGCACCGGAAGACGAACGGGTAGAACCCACCTCCTGAACTTCTTTCGCTATGGTTCGCGACGACGCCGGCGCTCCACTTCGCCGGCGTCGACGTCCGCGCGCCGACCTTGCGCGTACAACACACGGTCGTCACCGATGTCACCTTGGCGAAGTCGAAGCGACCGGCGGGAGGCGAACACGACAGGCGACGAATCGCCCCCCAGCTCCGCACGTGCGGTATCTCCGTCACGTTGACCAGAACCCGCCTTCGGCGACTCATCACGGTGAGCGCCGACGAACGCTTTGATCATTTCACCGCGCCCTCGGAACGTCCGCCGCGCGAACGTGCTCCAACGCACATCGGCTGTGACGATGACAGACGGTGATCGGCCCATAAACCCTCGGTGAGTGGCAACGATCCGGACATCACGCACGCCGCGGTCGTGCCGAGGCAATGCCGGCGATCTGTCGTTTCATCCGACGTAATCAATTCGAAAGCTCTTGTTGGTGATGAACAGGACGGTGACGTCGCCATCGGGGCTGGCGCCATGCTCCATCACCTCGCCCTCGGGAAACCAGACGAACGTCCCCGGACGGAACGTGCCCTTGTGCGTCACGAGCTCACCCTCGAGCACATACATGCCGTGTCCGCACGGGTGGGTATGCCGCGGATTGACGACACCGGCCGGGTAGCGAACCAGTCGAATCTCGGCCCCGGTGTTCGGGTCGGTGTAGAGGTCCTTGCGGAACAAGGCCCTCCCGAGTTTTTCGTTGAATCGCTCTTCCCACGGTTGTTCCGAAGTATTGATCGCGTAGAACTCGTCATGTGGCATGTGCTCACCCGCTTTCCAGGACTGGCGGCGCTTTACAAGGTTGCTCCCCAAGCAGGTGATATCTTGGCGACGGCTAGGAACCGCGCATAGCATGGAGATCCATCGCCCTGCCCTGGCGCTGACCGGTTAGGCGGCGCCAGACCGAGATGGCCCGCACGCTCAAATCCCGGCCCAATCGATCAGCGCCCATCTCCACTGAGGACGAACGCGGCCCAGAGGGATGGATCGCTCGCGCATCTCTGGGATTCGGAGTGGCCACGCGGCCAGCCTCGGGCAGCTTCACTGGCGTGTCGGCGATTCCGCGTTCCTTCGCGAGCTCTGCTCGGCGCTTCGTGACCCACTCCGGGTCGTTCAGGACTGCGAGCTGTGCCTGGCGCAGCGCCTCCAATTTTGGCATCTTCTTGACCCAGAGGTTAGTGTAGAGCTGCTCCATTAGCACGGTGGTGGCCGCGTCGTCCACTTTCCACAGGCTGGCGACCACTGCCTGCGCCCCCGCGGCGTGGAAGGCGCGCTGAAGGCCCAAGACTCCCTGGCCGTACTCCAGCGCGCCCAGGCCGGTCTCGCAGGCGGAGAGGACGACGAGGTCGGTGCCACGCAGGTCCAGCGACTGCACTTCCTCGGCTGTCAGGATGCCGTCCTCGCGGTCGGACAGACCGCCCGGAGTGCCGGGGCCGGCGTCGTCCGAACTGCGGGCAGCCCCGACTAAGGCCACACCTGAATACAGCAGCGGCGACAGCGCTAGCGGGTCTGATTCCTCCCAACTCCCGACACTGGCCAGGCCAAATCCGCCTGACTTGGAACCGGCCCGCAGGGCGGCCACCCGGGCCGGCGACTCGAAGAAGCCGTGGGTCGCCAGGTGCACGTACCGCCAGTGACGGCCAAGCTGCTGCTTGACGGCCCCCTCGGTCGGCAAGGCGCCGGTCAAGACCAGGCCGTGCTGCCGGGGGAAGGACGCGTCGAAGAGCCGAGCGATGCTCCGCACTTCCACCTCGGTTCCTGCCAGGGCCTTGAAGCCTGCACGCTGGGACTCTGCCAGCAACACGCCGGGCGTCGGGGCCGACTCGCTCGGTGCCGCGCCGCCAGGATCGGCCTGGTAGTCGATTCCGCCAATGGCCAGCAGGCCGGCGGCGTCAGCACCGGGGCTCTTGGGTTTGCCCTCACTAGGCGCAGCAAGTGCCTCGGCCAGGCGGTGCGCCGAGCTGACGTAGCCGATCGACAGCTCTTCGAGCAGGTAGGTACCCGGGCGACGCCCAGGCAGCGCCGCCAGGGGAAAGAGCGTCAGGACGCCGTCGGGCGAGACGAGCACACTCGCGGCCCCCTCAAGGTGGGGTTTGAGCGGTTCCCAGATGAGATGGCTCAGCTCGAGGGCAGCCGTCTGCATCGACTCTGGCGTGCCCTTGTCCAGGGCCTGTCGCCAGGCCAGCACCGCCTCGACGATCGGCCGGGAAGCACCCAGTGGCACGACAACCACCGGATGGCCCCGCCGCAGCACGAAGGCCATGAACCGACCCTCCCCCCGGGGCGTAACTCCGTCGGGAGGGCTGAAGTAGGCATATTGGAACAGATCGACTAGGGCGCTCTCCGCGGGCAGGGCCGCGGCCACTTCGGCTGATCCCAACCGCCGGCTTTCGTGCACTCGCCGAAACGTGCTGCTCGTGCGGGCCAAGTTACTTTCCACCTCCTCTTTACGGTCGCGGAGCGCGTCGAGCTGTTGAAGCCAGGCTTGGCGTTGGCCGTCGGGTGGGGTCGTGTAAGCCAGGCGAGCCAGCCGAGCGCGGGCCTGCACGAGCTGCGCGAGCGTCTCTTTGAGCTCCGGCTGGTCGCGGGCCAAGCGGTCTTCGTCGTGCTGAGCCTCGACGACTCCCTTCCAGGCCAGCACGTGGCGATAGATATCGCCGGCCTCAGTCCCGGCGGCGGGTGCGACGCTAAGGTAGACATGCAAAATGGCGTCGTAGTTATCGAGCAGGCGGATGCGCTGGCGTTCGCCGAGAGCGGTGAGACCCCGCCGGGTCCAATCGGCCAGAAGGGTCAATCCCTGACTGAAGGATTGCGCTGCCGCCGCGAGCTTACCCTGGGCGTAGAACATCCCGCCCAGGTTGCTCAACGTTTTCGCAAATTCAGGGTGGTTCTCGCCCGGCGCCCGCTTCTCGATCTCGAGGGCTTGGCGGTAGAGCGGTTCGGCCCGCGCAAAATCACCCATGTGCTGGTACAGCAGGGCCAGGTTGTTCAGGCTTTCGCCGTACTCACGGTGGTTCTCGCCTAGCGTCTTCTTGCGGATCTCCAGGGCTTGGCGGTAGAGCGGCTCGGCCTTCGTGTACTCACGCATTTCCTGGTTCAATCTCGCCAGGAGGTTCAAACTCGTGGCGTAATCAGGGTGGTTCTCCCCCCGCGCCCGCTTGCGGATTTCCAGCGCTTCGCGGACGAAGCGTTCGGCCTTCGCCTTGTCTCCCGTGGTCTGGTACAGCGCGGCCAAGTTGTACAGGGGCTGCCATAGTCGGGGTGGTTCTCGCCCAGGGTTCGCTTTTTAATCTCCATGGCTTGGAGCAAAAGTGGCTCGACCTTAGCATGGTCCCCCCTGGCTTTATACAGCAAGGCGAGGCTGTTGAGGCTCTCGGCACAGTCGGGGTGATGCTCGCCCAGTGCCCTCTTTCGGATTTCCATAGCCCGGCGGAGCAGTGGCTCGGCGCGGACGCAGTCGCCCACGGACATATACACGGCGCCCAGGTTATTCAACGAGGTGGCGAAGCCGGGGTTTTCCTCGCCGAGTTTCTGCTTATCAATTTCCATGGCGCGGCGGAGGAGCGGCTCGGCGCGGGCGTAGTCGCCCATCTCGAGGTACAGGGAGCCTAGGTTGGTCAGGCCTAGGGCGAAGCCGAGTTCGCCTTGCCCCGACGCCTGCCGCTCGATCTCCATGGCGCTTCGGAGGAGCGGCTCGCGCGCGCATACTCCCCGGTGGCTTCGGACAATCTCGCTAGGTGCTGTAGGCTGAGACCATAGTCGGGATGGTCTTGGCCGACGGACCGCTTCAGGATCTGCGTTGCGTCCAGGAGTAGGCGCTCAGCACCGGCGGTGTCGCCGGAGGCACAGTACAGCGAGCCGAGCATGTCCAGGCTCTTGGCGTACTCTGGGTGGTGCTCGCCCAGTACCTTTTTCCTGATCTCCAGCGCGCCCGGTAAAGCGGCTCCGCGCGGGCGCTATTGCCTGCGGCCTGGTGCACCATGCCCAAGCCAGTGGCCATGTTGGCGTACTCGGCGTTGTCCTCGCCGACCGCCTCTTTCCAGCGCTCCATCCCGCGGGCCAAAACCGGCGCGGCGCGGACGTAATCCCCCTTCGCCACGTAAAGGTCGACTAATTCGCGCATAGGCGCGTGCATAGCGCGGGTCGTCTTCGCCCAGTGTCTTCCTCAAGCTTTCTGTCGACTGAAGTAGGAGGGGCTCAGCGCGGGCATAGTCGCGCGTCGCCTTATACAGCAGTCCCAGGTTGCCTTGGCTCAGGGCGCAATCCGGGTGACCCTCCCCCAATGCGTTCGTATAGATGTCTAGGGCCTGGCGAAGGGGGGGCTCAGCGCGCGTAGTGGCGCATTTTCAGGTACAGATTGCCGAGGTTTGTCAGATTCACGGCGTAGTCGGGGTGGTTCTCGCCGACTGCATTCTTAAAAATTGCATTCGCATTGCGATACAGGGATTCCGCCCGACGGTACTTGGCCATGTCAGTGTACAGCTTCCCAAGGTTGTCGAGCCCTTTGGCATATTCAGAAGGTTCTTCGTTCGCAAACCTCTTCGTGATCTCTACACCGGACTTAAGGAATGACTCGGCGCGGGCGTATTCGCCCATCTGATGGTACAACGAGCCCAGGTAGCCCAGTATCCCTGCGTACATGCGATCGCCCTCGCCCACAGTCTTCCTCATGATCTCTTCGGCGCGGCGAAGGAGCGGTTCCGCGCGCGCGAAGTCGCCGTTCTCACTGTAAACCAAGCCCAGGTTGGCCAGCGCCGAGCCGTACTGAGGATGCTCCTCCCCCAGAGCTTTCTTTTCGATTTCGAGCGCGCGATTCAGGAGCGTTGCCGCGCGGCCGTATTCTCGCCTCGCTTTGTACAGCATGCCGAGTCCGTTCAGACACGTTGCGCAATCGTCGCATTCCTCGCCAAGCAGGTCACGCCGAGTCTTGAGCGATTCGAGCACGGCCGCTTCCGCGGCCCCGTATCTACCCTGTGCGTACTCCGCTCTAAATCGCGCGAACAGACTATTCGCGCCTTGGAGTTGCTGGCGCTGTTGAGGGGTCATTGCAGCTCTGCGGTCAAGGTCGGCGAGGCGCGTCGGGCGTCGCCGATCCGCCAGTTTTTGCGTTCCGGCTGTCGCTCCCTGATCGCGACCACCTCTGCGAGGGCTTTCCTGGCCGCGAGCCAGTCCGCACGGAACTCGTGAATGAACGCCAGCACCTGAAGCGAGCCCACCACGTCCTCGTGCAGGTTGCCCAGCACCTCGCGTTCGATCGCCAGCTTCTTCTCGAACGCCGCCGTCGTTTCTTCGATGTTTTCAGCTTGCGAAAGCCTGATGGCCTCCTGCTTGTATCGGTCGCGTTCCGCGAGCCGACGGGCTTTTTCGTCCTCGGAGAGCTTCGATGCGGGGACTGCTCCGGGAGGTTGGCCCTGCGCCCACGCAGTCACCGCGCCGGCAACGGTCAAGGTGACCACAGCGGTCGAAAGCGCGACTCTCAAGATCTGGGGCCCGAACAAACGCGAATGAGTCATCGACCGGCCTTTCCAGGAGAACGCGAAACCATTCGCCCTTCCAACGCACAGAGCCTCACTCACCGCAATATGTGAATCGCGATGTCTTGATCACATCGAAATGCCCGTGAGTCCTCATCCGCTCCGCCATTTGCAGCAGCGGATCACCGAGCTTGTCCCCGTTCTCGCCGATCCCGCGCACTCGGTCCACCGGAGGCGACTCCATGGGCTGTCCCTCGTCCAGGCCCCCGTGGCAAACACCGCATCGGCGAGAAGCGGCGAAGGGGGCAGCGGTCCTACTAGCCCCGCGAAGTCGGTTCCGGGCGGCAGTGGCGTGCGGCGCGCCAGCAGCAGCAACGTCTCCAACCCTCTGGGGCCTTTCATTGGATGCCACTCGTCTAGCATCTCAGGGCTGTGCACGTTCTTCCGCACGGTGTCCCCCGATGGTCGGCTTAGGAAACTGGCGGAATCGCGAGAGTCGAGTAGGCTCATCGGCCGTCTCCGCTCAGGACGAAGGCGGCCCAGAGGGATGGATCGCTTCGCGCGTCTCGGGGATTCGATGCTGACACCTGCCCGCCAGCGGGCAGCTTCTCCGGGGTCTCGCCGATCCCGCGCTTCGCCAGCTCGGTCCGCCGCGCCGTGATTAGCCCCGGGGCGTTCAGCACGGCGAGCTGCGCCTGCCGCAATCGCCTCCAACTTGGTCATCTTCTTGACCCAGAGGTTAGTGTAGAATTGCTCCATGAGCACAGTGGTCGCGGCGTCGTCCACCTTCCACAGGCTCGCGACCACCGCTCGCGCCCCAGCCGCGTGGAAGGCGCGCTGGAGGCCGAGAACGCCCTGGCCATAGCGGCCCTGTCCGAGGCCGGTCTCACAGGCGGAGAGAACGACGAGGTCGGTCCCTCGCAGGTCGAGTGACTGGACTTCTTCACCCGTGAGAATGCCATCATCGCTGGGTGGCGCCGTGCTCAAGGGATCGACCGGCGCCGGGTCCGGGGCGCGGCCCCCGCCGGCAAGGACGATGCCTGAGCGAAGCAACGGAGTCAGCTCGAAAGCGTCCGCAGCTTCGTCGGCCCTGCTGCGGCTCGACGCAAAGGCCATGGGTTGCTCACGGCGCATTGCGGCGCGGAGAGCTGCGACGCGCTCCGGCGACTCGAAGAAACCATGAGTGCCCACGTGTACGGCGCGCCACTGGCCGCCGTCGAGCCGCATCTTGAACTCGGCCTCGGTCGCCTCGCCACCGGTCAGCAGGACCGCCTGCTGGTCGGGGAAGGCGCGGTGGAACAGTTGGCGGGCGAGCTCGCCCTCGGCCTTGGTGCCAGGCAATGGCGCAAACGCACCGCGACTCGTCGCCGCCACGACGAGCGAGTGCTGCCCGGCAGGCAGCGGGACGGCTTGGCCCGGGTCGGCCTGGAAGTCGATTGCACCGGCAGCCAGTAGACCGCCTGCCGGGGAGCCTCCCGGAGCCGTCACCAGCGCAACCGCCTCACGCCCCGAACCCACGTAGCCGACCGCGTGGTCCTCGATCAGGTACGAGCCGGGCTTGCGGCCCGGCAGCGCGGCGAACGGGAAAATCGAGACGGGTCCATCGGGGGCGATCAACACTGTCCGGATGTCGGCCAGATGCGGCAGCAACGGCTCCCAGACCAGGTGGCCGAGCGTGGCTGCGCATTTTTGCTGAGCTTCTGGCTCGTGATTCTGGAGGGCCTGACGCCAGGCGCCGACGGCGTCCGTGACAGGCTTTTCAGGTCCCAGCGCGACGCAGACGAGCGGCCGTTCGTGCCGTACGACAAACGCGAGCAGCCGGCGCTCCGTCTTGAATTCTCCCTTTCCACTGGGCGGCGGGTTGTAGTGTCTATAGGCGATCAGATCAACCAAGGCGGTTCTCACGGGCAGGGCGGCAACCACCTCCTCCGGTCCAACTCGCGCCGACTGTCTCGCGGCTCGATAGGCCGTACTCTTGCGACCAAGGTCGGCGTCAAGGTCGTCGGTGCGCTCGCGGAGGGCGTCGAGCTGCTTCCGCCAGATCTCCCGTCGTGCCGGGGCCGGCGCGGTAAAGGCCAGGTGAGCAAGCTGGGCGCGGACGGAGGCCAGTTCCTCTAGCACCGGCTCAGCTCGGGGCGGTCGCGCGCCTGGCGGTCGTCGTTCCGCCGGGCCCCCGCAGCCCCCTTCCATTCGAGCACAGGACGGTAGAGCGCCTCAGGATCGGGCCCGGTCCCCTGGGGGACGCTGAGATAAGCGTCCAAATTGTCGCGCAGTGCGTGGAGAAGCTCCAAACCTGCACGCTCGCTGATGGCCGGACCCAGTACGCTCGAAGAAGGCAGTTTGGATCTCCGCGGCCCTGGCCATCATCGATCTGGCCGGGCCGTATTCGCCTTTGTTCAGGTACATCTTAGCCACGATCTTCAGGTCGTTGGCGTACTCAGGATGGTCCTCGCCCAACGCCTTTTTCTTGATCTCCAGCGCGGCGGAACAAAGGCTCGGCCTGAACGTAGTCGCCCATGATGGCGTACAATACGGCCAGGTTGCGTAGGCCATCCCCAAAATCGGGGTGGTCCTCTCCCAACGCCTTCTTCGTGATCTCCATCGCTTGGCGGATGAGCGGCTCGCGCGGGCGTTGTCGCCCGAGTGCCAGTACAGTATGCCTATGTTGTTCAGGCTTGCGGCGTATTCGGCGTTGTTCTCGCCCAGCGCCTTCTTCCTGATCTCCAGCGCGCGGCGGACCAGCGGCTCGGCGCGGTGGTAATCGTCCATGCTGATGTACAGACGAGCCAGATCCTCCAGGCTCAGCGCGAACTGGGGATGGTCCTCGATCCCCGCCTGCTTCATGATCTTCAGAGCGCGTAGGAAGAGCGGCTCGACTCGGGCATAATCGCCCATGGCCATGTAGACGTTGCCCAGGCTCATCAGGCTGGTGGCGTAGCCGCGGTGGTTCTCACCTACCGCCGTCTTCCGGAGCTCTAGCCCTCGGCGGACGAGCAACTCGGCTCGGGTGTAATCGCCCCCGTCTTGGCACAGTTCGGCCAGACCATTGATGCTCGCGGCGTAGAGATCGTGTCCCTCGCGCCCCGCGTTCTTCATGATTTGCAGAGCGCGGACGTAGAGCGGCTCCGCCTGTGCGCTGTCGCCCATCGCCCGATATAGCTGCGCCAGGTTGTGCAGGGACACGGCGCAGTCAGGGTTGTCCTCGCCCAGCGTCTTCTTCTCGATCTCCAGGCCCGGCGGCAGAGAGGCACGGCGCGGGCGAATTCCATTTTTTCCTCGTATAGCAAGGCCAGGTTGCTTAGAGCGAAAGCGTAGCCGCGGATGGTCTTCGCCGGCAGCTTTCTTCAGGATCTCGAGTGCCCGCTGGTAGTTGCGGCTCAGCCCGGGGGTAGTCGCCGAGACCCCGGTACACCTCGGCCAGCGCGTTCACGCTCAGAGCGAAGTCGAAGTGGTCTTCGCCCAATAGGTCCTTGCGGACCTGAAGAGCCTGGAGTGTGGCCTCTCTCGCAGCCCTATACTTCCCAGAGGCGCGCATTTTATCGGCCTCGTCTTGCAGTGACTCCGCGCTGCCAGAGTCGCACCCGCTGCTCGAGTGTCATTGCTCGTCGCAGCTCGAGGTCGGCCAGAGCCCGGCGGGCGTCTCTCACGCGCCAATCCCCCTGGTGGGGCTGCCGCCCACGGAGGGCGAGCATGTCCTGAAGAGCCCTGCGGGCAGAAGTCCAGTCCTCCCTGGACTCGTGCAATATCGCCAAAACGCTCAGAGACCGGACAGCGTCTTCACTCAGATCACCCTGTAACAGACGATCGATGGCCAGCACTGCCTCCGCCTCGCGGACCGCGTCGTCGAAATTCTCCGATGTTGTGAAGCGATCGCGTCGAGCCCGGTGACGATCGCGGCTCCTGGAGCAGCCGCGCCCGCTCGTCCTCGGAGAGCTTGACCGGTGAACGTCCCGGCGGAGGGGAGTCCTGGGTGTTCGCCCACACTTGGACAGTCCCGAGGGCTATAGCCAGCCCGATCGTCGGCGCCCAGGACCACTGTCTGGATCGAAGCACTCCCGCTCGATTCATCGCCTGGTCTCCGGTCGTTGTGAGCCCCCGCTCCCGATCCACCTGCCCACGTCCTCATTCCCCCCGATACGCAAATCGCGCTGCCTTGATCACGTCGAAGCCTCCTCGGGTCCTCATCCGCTCCATCAGTTTCAGCAGTGGATCATCGAGCTTATCCGCCTCCTCGCCGATCCCGCGCACTGGGCCGGCACGGAGCGACTCGATCGGCTGGCCTCCGTCCAGGCCTCGCGTGGCAAAGACGAGTTCGGCACTAAGAGGCGAAGGGGGCAGCGTGCCGACCAGCCCGGTCAGGTTCGTTCCCGAAGCCAGCGGCGTGCGGCGCGCCAGCAGCAGCACCGTCTCCAACCCACTGGGGCCTTTCATTGGATGCCACTCGTCCAGCGCCTCAGGGCTGTGGACGGACTCCCGCGCCAAAACCTTCGACGGCCGGCTGCCGAACTTGGCATCGTTGCGCGGGTAGAGCAGGCTGATTTGCCCCTGTTCGTCGAGCCAGAGGAGATATACATAAGCCGGCTGGTTCATCCGGGCCTCGAGGCGCACGTGTTCGCCGGCAAGAAGCGGCAAGCCACTGGGATCGCCGACCTTCAATTCCCGCTCCACATTCCCCGTCTTCGACCGGACCCGGACGATCAGCTCGCCCGCGAGCGCGCCGGCGCCGGCGGAGTGTAATAGTTCGCCGCGGTCTGGCTTTCCGAATGGATGCGGTCTGGCGGGGGCGGGATCAAGGCGTAAACCAGGCCTGCGATCAGGGCAAGGCCGCACGCCCCCGTCAGCGCCGCCAGAACTTTCGGCCGGAAAAGATAGCGCTTGAGTGCTTCCTGGAAGGCCTCCGCCGACGGATACCTGTCGGCCGGATCGGTGGCCATGGCCTTCAGGCAGATCCGCTCGAGCTGGCGCGGGGCCTTCGCAAGCGCGAGGCGCCGGCCTCGAAATCGCATCGGCGGGCGCGGTCCCAGACTTCGTCCTGGTCTTTGCCTGAGAACGGCGCCAGTCCGGTCAAGAGGAAATAGAGCACGCCACCGAGCGCGAAGATATCGCTGCGGGGTCCAATCCGGTCAATTTCCAGCCGTGCTTGTTCCGGCGCCATGTAGGCAAGAGTGCCCCCCCAGGTGGGATGGCGAAGGTCGGACCAGCCGTGCCGCAGCCTCGCCATGCCGAAGTCGATCAGGCGCGGCTCGCCACGCCCGTCCATCAGGACATTCTTCGGCTTGATGTCGCAGTGGGTGATCCCGCGCCGGTGGGCCACGTCCATCACGGCTGCCAGCTTCGCCACCAGCTCCGCGGCGCGACGCCCGGTCACCGGCTCGTCGCGCGCGTAATCCTCCAGATTGCGGCCATGAACATACTCCATCACCAGGAACGGCCGGTCTTGATGGAAATCAAGGTCGTAGATCCGCACCAGGTTCGGATGCTCCAGATCGACCAGGAGCCGGCCTTCCTCGATCAGGCCAGACCGGTCGTCGGTGCCGACCGGCTGCCGGCTGAGCTTGAGCACGAGGTCGTTGCCGAGCTTGATGTGGATGACCCGATACACGTCGGCCTCGCCCCCACCGTCGATCCGGCCGACGACCTTGTACTTTCCGATCGCGTCAGGGCGCGCGCGCCTCATTCTCGGCTCGCTCCCGCGCCGCGGCCGCGTCGTCCGACCCCAGTGGCTGCGAAACCGTTCCCCGCGCCTCACGGTCTGACATCCATGACATTGTCGATCCTTCGACGGACGGTTTGCCCTCGTGGCTCAGATCCGGGTCGACTTCGGTCGACAATAATCCCGCCCCACCCGGCGATTCTCCGGCCAGCGACGCCACCTCGGCCCGGAATCGCTCGACTCGTGGGCGACACTTCGAGCAAACGCCGGCATGCTCGAGAACGGCCGGATCAACCGGCTCGCCCATGGCGATTCGCAGCAGCTCGGCTTCATCAGGACATGTCAGAGTCGAAGGCATGGCTGATATCCCCTCTGGACACGTGCTGAGATTTGCTTATGACGTGCGCATGATAAATTTCTCAGATTTTTTGGTGCAGCAACATGATAATCTGGCCCAACCGATCCGAGCCAGGCGTCAGCCGGCTGATCGCTGGGTGCACCGCGCGCATCGCCGCCTGGCCGCCCCGAAAGTCCGCGCTCGCATTGCGCTCGTGCGTTTCGCGCATGCCGAACCCCGCCTCTCGGCCTGCCGATAGGTAGTACGCACGCCACCCGAAAAACATACAGAGCGATGGGCAACGAGCTCAGTTAAACCGCTCAGGTCGGTGAAGGCATTCGAAAGATCGAGAGGCGAACTTCACGAGAAGTGCTTGATGCGGCGCGCGTGTCGATTCCCTGATGAATCAGCGTGGCGCGTCGCGATGGGCGAACGACAACAGTGGCTGCCGTTTGGATCCAGCTCTTGCGTGGTCGAACACCTCACCCAACCTCGCCGTCGGCGGGGGGGATCGCGGTCGGCTTCCCCAAGGCCGTCACGAGGTTCCTCCTCCGAGCCAAGTCTATTGGGGAACACGGCTGTCGGCCACGGCGGTAGCAACCTCGACGGTGTGATGCGGCCTTGCAAATGCCGCCAGCAGGCGCGGGCCGGGCGAAAAAAATCCACTGGACGTGTCGGGCTCGAGGCCGCACGACTCGGTTGACATGGTGAAGGCATCCAGCCGGGTCACTCTCCCACGAGCAGCCCGCTCGGGCCGCGCCGGGCACCAATTGGTGGAATTTCGACCAAACTTCACGGAGGAAATTCACTTTGCACCGCGTCGCGGTAGAACGCATGTCGTGTAGCGCAGGCATTTAACTGCTTAAATCGGAGGACACTGCATGATCAGGGGTGGCTCGAATCGTCAGAAGCGGCCGGAGTTGGCCGAACGACTCCGAGAGATTCGCGAAGACCTGTGCGGCGAACACGGCGCCCAGTTCCTGGCCGACGCCTTGGATGTCCGGGTTGAGACCTGGCTCAATTACGAGACGGGCGTCATAGCGCCGGCCCATGTTGTTTTGAAGCTGATTGACATCGCGCGGGTTAATCCGCACTGGCTGCTCACGGGCCAGGGAGAGCCGCGCGATTACCGGATGTGTCACCGTCCATTGGGCCACCCTGGATTTTGAGCACTGTCCAGCTCAAATCGACCTCAGCTCCGCGGCACGGCAGCCGGTCCCAGCGAAAATGCAGACTGCGGAAGGCCGCGTGCAGCAGCGGTCAACGCTGGCCGCGGTCGGCGAGCATCGCTTCCGCCTCCGCGCGAAAGCGGCACAGTTCGCCATCGTGCGGCTGGTGCTTGTCCATCCACTTCACGGCCCGGTCGAACGACGCCCGCGCCTTGTCGCGCTCCCCCAGGCGCCAGTGAGCCATTGCCAGGAAGAACCAGTCGAAACTGGTACCGCCCGCCTGCATGCGCATCGAATTCTCGAGCTCCGCGACGGCGGCCGCGTCGTCGCCATTGCGGTAGTAGGCCACACCAAGGGTATTCCTGTAATTGGCGGACTCCGGCCGGGCGGTGACGACCTTCTTTGCCAGCCGCACAGCCCGGGCGGTGTCCCGCAAACGGGGCTCCGTACTGGTCGCCAGTAACCACGCCAGATCGTTGTTAACGGCGGGGTCGTCCTCTTCCAGCTCGAGAGCCTTGCGATAAGGCTCGGCTGCTTCGGTCTGCCGGCCGAGCTCGCAAAGAAGGCGAGCCAGCTCCAGGTAGCTCACGGCCAGGTTGCGCCGGTGTTCGGGGTCCTCCGCAAAGTTGGCCCTTAGCGTTTCGTAAAGGTGAATCAACCGACGGCGGATCTCTTCAGCTTCTTGCCGGCGGCCGGTGCCCGTGAGGAGGTCCGCCAGACCGGCGAGCGTCCGCCCCAGGTCCGCCCGGGGGTACACCGACTCGGGCAATTTCATCACCAATCGATCCAGCAGATTCACAGCTTTCTGGTACGACTGCTCTGCCTCCCTCGACTGGCCCGCAATGGCGAGAATCCGCCCAAGATTGGCGAAATTACGGGCCACGTAGCGTTCGATTGAGCCCTCCAGTCGCCCGCCGGCCAGCACTCTCTGGTGGATCTCGAGGGCTTCGCGGACGGCCGCCTCGGCCTGGGGGCCGCGCCCCGTGTCCAGGAAAAACATCCCCTGATCTCCCAGCGCGAGGGCCAGTTCCGCATTGAACCGCGGGTCGTCCGGCGCGGCGCGGACCGCGGCGCGCTCGAGCTCCAGAATGCGGCGGTAGAGTCTTTCCAGCTCGTTAGCATCGGCCCAGTGCGAGAGTAGACCGGCCGTGTTGAGGAGGGTATTGGCGAGCGCCGACTGGAAGCGGGCCTCGCTCGGAGACTCGCGCAGTAATTCCTCGTGAAGCTCCGCCGCCTGGTCGTAGGCTTCCCGGGCTTCGCGTAACTTTCCCAGATCGCGAAGTGCGTTACCTCGCCACCGATGACTGTCCGCCGAGCCCATGCGAAGGGCTTTGCTGGCCGGCTCTTCTTCCAGCAAGCTAGTCAGCAGGCTCGCCTGGCGAGCCCAGGCATCGGCCGCCTCAGCCGCCTGATCGAGTGTGTGGTGAATCGTGGCGACATGGCCGAACAAGTTCGCGGCCTCCCGGCGCACCCTCGGGTCGTTGCCCTCCTCGGGAAGCAGCTCCTGGTAGAAACCGAGGGCTTCCTGCAGCACGGCCTGACCGTTGCGGTACAGCCCAGGTCGCCGCAGCAGGTCAGTCCCCAGGCGGTTCAGCCGGTCCACTCGATCGCGGACCATTTGCAGATGGCGCTCGGCCCGCGCCTTCTCCTGACGGGCCGTGTCGCGTTCGCGCCGGAAGGCGGCGGCGTTTTGCTGTGCTTCGGCGGCGTTTCCGCGGGCGCTGCCATTGCCAGAGAACGCCGGAGCTGCCGGCCAGCAAGACCAGCAAGAGCGCGGCCACGAGAGCAGCTACGCCCGGGTTGCGACGGCACCAAACGATGACGCGCTCGCCCGTCCCCACAGGGCGGGCCCGGACCGAATCTCCGGACTGGAAGCGCCGGAGGTCGTCAGCCAAGGCCTGGGCAGTGGCATAACGGCGGGCGGCTTCCTTCCGCAGGCACTTCAGGCATATCGTTTCGAGGTCGCGCGGCACGGTCGGCTGGAGGAGTCGCGGCGGCACCGGCTCGTCCTGCCGGACCTGGCTCAAAGTCGCACCGACCGTCGCCGCCGCGAACGGCGGGCGGCCGGTCAAGGCTTCGTAGAGGATGGCTCCCAGGCCGTAAACGTCCACCGCAACGGTGACGGGCGCGGACTTGCGAGCCGCCTGCTCCGGGGCCATGTAACTTGGCGTACCGACCACGTCGCCGCTGTGCGTCAGGTCGCTGCCTGCCACGAACTTGGCGAGGCCGAAATCGGTGACCTTGGCGCGGACATCGGCGGTCAGAGGACGCGGCGAAGCGAATCGCGCGCCATTCGCCCCTGGGCCCTGTCGCTCCTCGTCGACTGCTGCCCTGTCCAGAAGCACGTTCGCCGGCTTCAGGTCGCGATGGATGACCCCCTGCTGGTGGGCGTAATGGATGGCGTCGGCCAGCGTTTCGACGAGCCGCGCGGCCTCGCGCGGGGGCTGGGGCGAGCTGCGCACCAGGTCCGCCAGGCTTCCCCCAGACACGTACTCCAGCACCAGGTAGGGCTGGGACGTAGCCCGTCCCGCGGCGGGGACCTCGCCGAATTCATAGAGCTGAACCAGGTGCGGGTGCCGGAGCCGGGCGACGGCCCGTGCTTCCTGGAGAAAGCGCTGTGCTGTCCCGAATCAGCAAGGTGAGCGTCGCGCAAGAACTTGACCGCCACGTCGCGGTCCAGCGCCACCTGCCGGGCCTTGAACACCACCCCCATCCCCCCGGACCCCAGGACGTCCACGACCTCGAGGCCGTCAACTCCCGGCCAGTCGCGCAGCCGGTCCGCGGGGACATTGCTGCGGCGGCGATGAGGGCGAGTGTCGGAGGTCACCGTGGCCGCGGCCGCGGTTCCCAGTTCCTTGGAGTGTTCGAGCTCTGGAGCGAGACCGTAGCGCTCCCGGCAGGCTCGGTCGAGCGCCAGCAGTTCCCCGGCGAGCACGGTTTGCTCGGGCCCTTCGCAACTGTCGAGATAGGTCGAGACGCGCGGCTCCGCGGCGCCGGTCCGCGCCGCCTTCCACGCCTTTTCGAAACCATCGCAGACCACATCGACCCGCAGCCGCTTCGAGGGAGAGCTGTTCGTACGGGCTGGTCCGCTCGGGGCTCATTGCCAGCGATCCTCCAGCTCGTGTTTCCAAAGCAGGCGAATTCGGCTCACCTTTCGCTCGACGGTGCGCGGCACACAATCCAGCCGGGCCGCGATCTCCTCGTGCGTGTAGCCTTCGACTTTCCATAGTGCGATTTGCCGGAGTTCGGGCTCCTGGAGCGAGTCGAGCAGGCGCCGGCACTCGTCGGCCAGCTCGGCGGCCGCCTCGGGTGTGGGCTCGCGGGTCAGCAACTGCGCGACGTCCTCGTCGCCCGGGACCTCCGCCGGTCGATGCCGCCGAATCAGATCAATGGTCCGCGAGATGGTCCGTGTGGCCAGCAGCCGCCAAAGGTCGTCGCGTCCGGCGAGGTCCAGCGGCCGGGCCGGGTCGCGGAGTCGCTGGTAGACGCTGTGGAATGATCGCAAGGCCAGATCTTCATCATATCCGGCCAAACCCGGCATGTTCCGGAGCCGTTTGCTCGCGAGTCGGACCAGCCGCTCGAAGTACGCCGACAGTAGCGGGCGGACCGCCGAGCTGCTGCCGTCCTGCACGGCCCGAATCAGTCGGGTGATCGACTGGCTAGCCTCCACTGAAACCGTCATCGGTTTCCTCCTTGCGTGCTTTTCTAGGCGTGATCATACGGTCGGAGGCGAAAATACGCAGCGCCGATTTGGGCCGAACGAAAAAATTCGAGACGCGGCGGGGTCGAGTGTCTTGGGACGGGGTTCCAGAGGAACGGTCTGCGTTCAGAAGAGCGTCTCAAACCCGGCAGCTTTGAAATGAGCGTCGCTGGAGAAAACCTGGCGAATGCCCAATCGCCACATGAATGCAAAAGAAATCAGATCGACAATCCCAGCGTTACCTGCTTCGCCCCGTTCGTAAGCGGCCCAACCAGCTTCGACGTCGGAGTCGCTGGGTGCGAGCAGGGCTCCGTCGGCCTGGAACTCCCGTCGGAGGTCGTCAACGCGGCGCCGATATGGCTTGCGCGCTGCGCCGTTCCCGCACTCGAGGAGCACGAGAGTTGTCGTCCGCACCGGCCGCGCCGCCGCTGAAAGTGCCGCCCAAGCCCGAGTCGGATCCGCGTGCCACTGATCCGAGCGTTCCAGCAGCGCCAAGATGCCGACCGTGTCGAGGAAGACGGCGTTCATGGCTGATGCTGATCATGCCGCTCGGACAGGAGCGGATCCTTGGTGTCCTCGGATTCGTTTAAAAGTTCGTAGATGCGTCGCAAATGAGGCGAGGGCTCAGCCGACGCCCTTGCGGGTCCTAGGTCGATGTTGACGAGCGATCCCTCTGGCAGGTCAACTGGCGTGGTAGGGCGAAACACACCATTCTCGTATACGGCACGAATTGTTTCCATGGCGACGATGCCCAGTCCGAAAGCGACTCGCTTTTCGAGCTGCCAAGCAGAAACTAGTGAGTAGAAAGTAGACCGCAGGAGAGCGACGAGTTCCGGCCGTCGGCCCGTGTTGGGGTTCTTGGTTTTTTCACCTGCTCAACTGTTCTACCGCTCTCCTGCTCTATTGCCGCGAAGCGGCCAAAATCGATCGTCAAAGTAGAGAGTAGAAAGTAGACCGCAGGAGAGCGACGAGTTTGCGCCATCGGCCCGCGCTGGGGTTCTTGGTTTTTTCACCTGCTCAACTGTTCTACCGCTCTCCTGCTCTATTGCCGCGTAGCGGCAATTGATCAGTGGATCAGTTGAGCAGTAGACCGCAGGAGAGCGATGAGTTCGGGCCATCGGCCCGCGTTGCGGTTCTTGGTTTTTTCACCTGCTCAACTGTTCTACCGCTCTCCTGCTCTATTGCCGCGTAGCGGCAATGGAGGATAGGGGACTTGAACCCCTGACCTCTTGTCAAAACACAAGAGCCTACATTACCCCCTATCAGGCGGCATCGCAAGGGGGTATTTTGACCCAAAGGGGTACCAAAGGGGTAGCGAGAGACTGGTTTTTTTTGCGGCAATCGGTCACCACTTACCGAGCCTTCACGTGCTTGCCCGACGCGTCGTGGGCCTCGGCCGATCAGCGCGCCGTCGAGCCGCCGTCCGATCGGTGATAATCAGCCCGTCAAGCGGCACGCCCACGAGGGAATCGAATGTCTCGTTAATCAAACCACTCTTAAACTATGATGCGACGACCACCTTCACTTGCCCGCATTGCGGAGTTCTTTCAACGCATCATGGCGGTTCCGTCTGCCTTCATCCGCAGATGCAAGTTAGGCCTGGTGGCGTCCACCCACTTGCACGCACTGGGGTTTTCAAACTGGTTTGCACTGCATTGCCGGTGCCACTATTTTCTTCAACGAGCAACAGCTTTATCCCTGGCGGGTACTCGGCCCGATGCCTATTGATGGGATGCCCGAAGACGTTTTGATCGATTATCATGAGGCCACAAGAGTAGCCGAATTCTCGCCGCGCTCGGCCGCCGCGTTGCTGAGGCTCGCCGTTCAAAAGCTTTGCAAGCAGTTGGGCGAGAAGGGGGAAACATCAACGCCGACATCGGCGCTCTTGTCAAAAATGGACTCAGCGTTGACATTCAAAGAGCCTTAGACATCGTCCGCGTTGTCGGAAACAATGCCGTGCACCCTGGAGAGCTTGATCTGAACGACACTCCGGAGATTTGTACGCAGCTCTTTGGGCTCATAAACTTGATTGTGGATCAGATGATCGTCCAACCTAAGAGAATCAGCGAACTCTACCTTCCTTGCCACCTTCAAGCCCAGACTGCCATTCCAAAGAGAGACAGCCCTTAAGACTTCCTCGAAACTAATCAAGCATGCCATCGATCCACCGGATCAGCGAAAACGGCCAAGAGCCATCATCGACGTCGCGAGGGACCTGTTGTTTGCGATGGCCGTTCCGCTCGTTCAAGCTAAGATCTAGCCCGGCCACGCGACGAGGCGGTGGTGTCAGGCTGGGCAGGCTCGTCGGCGAGACTTTGCGTAACAACGGCGTCGGTCAGCCAACTAACTCCGCCAGCCGCGGCGGTCTCTCTCGTCCGGCCGCGGCATTTTTGTCCCCCGTAGATTCGGCTACGATTGCAGACGATACTCGGCGGATAGGGTCTGCTGAGATTCGGCGTCAGGCTTCGAGGACTGGACGATTATCGCTGTCCGGTGCCCTTACTGTAATGGCGTCGGCCGGGTTACCCAGACGTGGACCGAGCCCAACGGCCGAGAGACTCGACGCGAGGTCGATTGTCCAGCCTGCCATCCGGGTCAGCGGGGCTTGGTCGATTCGGTGCCGGTGGTCGAGGCTTCCCCGCGCAAGTGGTAGCAATTCTGGAAACGTGCCTCACCTCCACCCGCGCCTAACACGGGCCGCCACAGCGGTCCGTCATGGGACGCCGGCCGCGGCATTCTCTCCGGGGGGCCCGACGATGGCATCAATCTACCGCATCAGCCGCAACGGCCACGAACCAATCGTCGACGTTGCCCAGGTCGACGCGATTGAGCCCCCCGTAGTTATGCTATGATCCACCACCGGGACGCTACGTGACCCGATGGGATCGGAATCGTAGACCACGTCGGATCTTGTATTGGGAGCAGAGGCAACATGAACCGCACTCTTATCCCGGTGCGAATCTGTTGATCGCATCCGAATCCGCCCGTCCGTCAACGAGCGTCTCCATTACTGGGTCTATGGCCCTCGGTTTCGCCGGTGGTGCCGGGATCATCCGTGCGAGGTGGTGGCCCGGCCGCAGGAATTTTATCGCTTCCTGGTGGATCGCGAGGGCCTGGACGGTCCGATCGATTATCTCGAGTTCGGGGTCAGCCGGGGGGGGTCGATCCGATGGTGGGTCGAAGCCAACCGCCACCGTGGGTCGACGTTCGTAGGCTTCGACACCTTCGAGGGGCTGCCGGAGGCCTGGGCGACCTGGCCTGAGGGATCATTCTCGACCAACGGCGAGATTCCCTCGATTCCCGATGAGCGGTGCCAATTCGTCAAAGGTCTGTTCCAGGAGACCCTGCCGGGCTGGCTCATCGGCCGTGAATTCCCCCAACGCACCGTCCTGCACCTCGATGCCGATCTCTACAAGTCGACGCTGGTGGTCCTGACCCAGCTCCTGCCGAGGTTGAAGCCCGGTTCCATCCTGATCTTCGATGAATTCGATGACCCTCTGGGTGAATACCGGGCGTTCCACGACGCGACGGCCGCCTATATGCGCAAGTTCGTGCCGGTGTGCCGCACCGAGTCGTGGGTGCGGGTGGCCATGAGGGCCCGCTGAGGCTCCAAGCTTTGAAGATCGCGCCGGCGCACGGATTCCCTTGACGAAATAACCGAGCGCCGGCCTCAATGCCGAGCCATGCCGAGAATTGCCTTGCAGTGCCGCAGCACACTCAGGGTGTTACGTGTGCCGGGTCCGCCAAACCGAAGTAGGACGTCTGAGCTGATGCTAACAAAAATCGACCGAGTATCAATCCCGCGCCCCCCGCTCGAGCCCACCGACCCAGCAGGTCGAGTGGGCGTTTTCATGCACTCGTTGCTTGCGATCGCCCGTGCGCCCTGCCAAGCTAGATCCAGCCCAGCCGCGCGACGAGGCGGGAGTGTCTGGCTGGGCAGGCTCGTCGGCGAGCTTTGCGTATCAACGGGCGTCGGTCAGCCAACTAACTCCGCCAGCCGCGGCGGTCTCTCTCGTCCGGCCGCGGCATTCCATACTTCGAGCACGCTCCACCATGCCATCGATCTACCGAATCAGCCGCAACGGCCAAGAGCCAATCCTCGACGTCGCCCAGGTCGTCGAACTCGAGCCTGCGATACGCTCGAGCGAACCGGGCCGATACCATATCGACGAGATCAGCGCCGACCCGCTCCCTAGTGGCCACACGTCGCGCCGCTGGGGAGTCGGGATCAGGCGCCCGGATGGTTCGGTGGCGATTGAGCCTGATCCGTGGGATTCTTGACCTCTGGCTGCTCTTCTCTCGCCCTGCCGACCACCGGGCCGCACGATTCGTAGTGAAGCTTCATGTGCAGGTCGTGCATGGCGCAATAGGCGTTGTCGATCGCTTGGTAGATCGCCCCCTTCTTGTCGAATCCCAGCACGTCCAGCCGTCGGCGGCATCGGTAAAGAAAGTAGACCATCGGCCGGATTCGGTCCCGGAATGCTTCGGCTTGCTTGGTAGTGAGTCGCGGGCGGTCCATGCCTATACTGTATATCAGTACACATTCCCGCCGTCAATCGCCATGTGTCGATCGTCGGCTTTTCCATGTTACGCGTATGATGTGGTTAGAGCCGTGCGCGGTTGAACGTGCACCGGTCGGCTAATTGATGTTACAGAGGGACCCTTACGACACAGCCCGCAGGGCGCGGTCGGCGTTCGGTCTGCGCAGTTTGCAAGTCAACGAAATGGCGCGGTAGCTTCGTCAGCCAGGCTTTTTGGGGAAGTCTGTTCGGGATCGCGCCTCATGTCTTATGTTCGTGTTGAAGGCGCGCGCTTGAGAGAGTGCTCCGCAAGCGCACGGTCGTCGTACGCGCCGAGACGACGCGTGAGTGTTCCTTGACCAGACGAAATGAGAAAGTCCGGGCGGAGCCTGACCTCTGCCCGGACTCGGCAAAGCCCGTCCCCTCGACAAGGAGAAAAGCCTTGAATTCAAGCGACCACACCACCATACACCACGGCTTGACCCAAGACAACTCCTGCGACTATCGGTCCGGTCGCCGGTGTGCGCCCCACGCTTGCCAAGCTCGGCAGGAGGAATGGATCGAGTTCGTCTCGAATTCGCGGTTGGATGACGATGGATGCCCTAACGAGGGTCCACAGAAGGAGGGCTGGAAGCCGCCGTGCTTCGGTCGGCTCTAACTCGCGAAAGCCTCATTGAGCATCACTGCCAGCCGAATTCCTAATTGGCAAACTGGAACGGGCACTCCCGCGGTTACTTGCCGCCACGCTTGCGTTTCGATCCAACCACCACATGCAGGTCAAGAACTTCCGCCAAGCGATCCAGCACGGTCGTCGTGATTCCCCGCTCGTTTTTCATAAAGCGATGAAGCACGGTTGGCACGGTATTCATCGCGTTGGATAGGTTGTTGTTGGTTCGCCCCGATCGGCGAACGGCATCCCTGATTTGATCTGAAAATGATCTTGCTTTCATGCTGTTATGGTACGTATTGATTGCCAGAAAGCAATATCTCATTCGATCAGATTGGCGCAGATCTGTTGCGGTCGCGATCACTCAGCGAACGCCTCATTGAGCACCATCGCCAGCCGCACGCCGCCCTGGTAAAGCCGTTGCCGCACCGTTCGCATGTTCGCCTCGACGTAGGCATCAACCAGCTTCTGGCCGGACTTGAGCCGCTTGCCCGTCTCGGGGCACGTTGTAGGCCGCTCTCGCGGCCAGCAAGTGACTCGGTCGCCCAATCCTCGACGGTGCCGTCCGAGATTGACTCTGAGCTCTGAGCTGAGGGCGGCACCGAAAGTTCTCGAAGCCAGTGGTCCTCGCTCCGGCTCACCCGCTCAATCATGTCGTTGTCCCACAGACGGTGCATGTTGGAGCCGCGCTCGTAGAACCGGACTTGCTTATCGTTGCCGCCGCGGTCGTGTTTGTCACCCACGTGCCTCGCCATGTGGAGATCTTCGACGCAATGAATTGGGAACCGGAGCGCGAACCGTGAGCCACCAGACCGGCCCCGCTCGAGCCAGTGATCGACGGACGCTCTGCCCACCCCGGCTGACTGCGCCGCCGCCTCGACGGACTGACCACGGCCCAGCGATTGCCCCAACTTGAGCGCGGTCTCGATCGTCAGTCTCGAGGGTCGCCCCCCCTCGGGGTTCCGTGGCTCCCGGCGTCGCCTGGTCGGGCTGGGAGTCGGGAGGGCCACGGCAGGGCTCGCCATCGGATCTTGGGTGCAATCCATCGACGCGCGATTGAGCATTTGCTCTTCTTCAATCTGAATGCGTGGTCGGCCCTTTAGCGCGCCAGCGCGTTTACGAACACTTCCGTTCCAGCACGATTCTCGCAAACTTCGAGTCCACTGTGGGCGTGAGGTCAGTCGGTAGAGCCGTCCATTTGCGCTCGTGGCCCTCTTGGTGCACGACGTAAAACACACCCGCCATTCTATCCAGGCAGACCCGAGAAATTCTGATCGCGACGTCTTCTCCTGAAAGTGCCAAGTGAAACACGGCTCGGCTTCCGAGAGCATATATGTGAGTGCTTCGCATGATACACCACCACAAGAATCACGGTGCCGCGCCACCGAACAAGGTTGCAGGCCCCCGAACCGGGATCCCCCATCCAGCTCGGCATCTCTGGCCGCGCTCGACATCGAAACGTCGCCAATCGCAAAGAGACAAACAGTACGCTCCGAAACGCGCAGCGCCCCAAACGACTCAGGTAAATCTCTGCCAGGAACTCTCGGGAATTCTGCACACGCGTGTGCCGACCCGTCGTCCCGCCTTCGGAGCGGGTTCGGCACACTTAGGCCATAGCCACTGGTGATATAAAGCGTTCCTCCAGGTAATTCGATGCAGCGGTCGAGCAAAAATGCCAAGTTAACGCGGGATTCGCGAAAACTTTACGCAGACCGGTGGACTCAGGAAATCATCAGTGCATGATCATTCTGCGTCTTCTCGATATGCCGGGGGCTTGGGGTCCAAGA
>CAWDZZ010000002.1:0-202968 GCA_963806595.1 uncultured Isosphaeraceae bacterium
CAGGAGATCCGGGGCGACGCCTGGGTCGCGTATGCCCGCAACGTCGGCCGGCTGGCGGACGTGGCCGAAGCCCAGGGCGAAGTAGCGCATGCCCGGCTGCTGCGTCTTCGATCGGTCGCGGTCGGGCTGGAAGCCAGCGACCCGACCGAGTCGACTCGCGGCGCCTACGCCGAGTTCCTCGACGGTTTCATCACGTTGATCCTGGAGATGGATGAATCGCGCCTGGCTCAGGACCTGGCACTGCAATCGGTCGTCGATCGGAAGCTCGCATGGGGTGAGCGTCATCCTGCCTACGCCGCCGGGCTCGACCGTCTCGGCGACGTGCTGTGGGTGCGAGGCGACGGCGTTCAGGCCATGCTGCTCTACGAGAAAGCGCGTGAAATTCGCCGTGCGGCGCTGGAGACGGCCACTTTGAGCTCGCGAGCTCGTCGTACCGGCTGGCGCTCTTGCACCAGCAACAAGGGGACGGCGAGCTGGCGCGCCAGCAGGCCGGCGAGTCGCTCGAAGTGAGCGAGGCGTTTGTGATGGCAGGGCTGCCATTCCTACCCGAGCGGCAACGGCTGGCGCTGCTGGCGAAGTCTCGCGCTCGCTCTCGTTGTTTCTGGACGTGACCGCCGGCGCCCTGCCGCGCGGAAGAGCCCTACCGCCACCTGCTGGCATGGAAGGGCGTGGCGACCGAAGCCGTGGCCGCCCAGCGCGAGGCCGCCCTTGCACCTGGACTGCGGGTGATCTCCGAGGAATTGAGCCGCGCCCGCGACGACCTCAACCAGCTCTTCTATGCGGTTGTCCCTCCGGGGCAAGCCGCGGCGCACGCCCGCCGTGTGCGCGCGCAGACCAAGCTCCGCGACGATCTCGAGGCCCGGCTCGCCGAGGCGGTCCAGTGGCATCCGCAGGCGCCGCCGGTGCGCGACGTGTGCCGCGCGGTTCCCGCCGGCGCGGTGCTGGTCGACTTTGCGCGCTATCAACACTACATCCCCGCCGCGATCGAGGAGCAATCGCCGCGCACCAGTCCCAACGTCAGAGACGCATTTCCGAATGACGCCCGGCGCCGGCCCAGCCATGCGCTTCGAGGCGCGTTACGCGGCGTTTGTGATCGGGCCCGGCAGTGCGCAGCCGGCGCGCGTGGAGCTCGGCCCCGCCGGGCCGATCGACGAAGCGGTCATGAGCTGGCTCGAGCGGATCGAGCGCGGCGGCGACGTCGATGCCCCCGCGCGGCAACTCGCCCGGCTGCTCTGGGCGCCGCTGGCTCCTCACATCGGCGATGCCCGCCAGGTGATGATCTCGCCTGACGGCGCCCTCAACTTCCTGCCATGGGGCGGCGCTGCCCGGCAAATCCCCCGACACCTGCTTGCTGGCCGACCATGCCTTCGAGCTGGTGGGGGCGGCCAGGGTGCTCACGCGGAATCACCGCGAGCCAAAAGCGCCGGGCAAACGAAACTTGCTCGTGGTCGGCGGCGTCGACTACGCGCTGGCCGACGCCGGCTCTGGTGCCGGTCGGGATCCGGCGGCCGTCGCCCTGCGCTCTGCGCCGGTGGCGGGCAAGGGCCTGAAGCTCGTGCGCTCCCGGGCACGCTGGTCGAAGCGAAGGCGATCATCAACATCTTTGGCGAACACGGCGCCGCGGATGAGTCGATTCTGCTCATCTCCGGGCCCCAGGCGACCAAGGATCGCGTGCGCTCATCGCTGGCGGGGAGACGTTATCTGCACCTGGCGACTCACGGCTATTTCGCCGCTCCCGAATTTGCCTCAGCGCTCGTTCCCGAGGATAGCGGCACGCCGCTGCATTCGCTCGACGGGATGGACCGCTCGGAAGTTCGTGGACTTTACCCTGGCCTCTTGTCCGGGCTCGTGTTCGCCGGCGCCAATCGGCCGCCCAGAGACACGGTCACCGGACTGGTCGACTTCGGTTCCGCGGTGATGACTGCCGAGGAAATCGCGGGGCTCGACCTGTCGGCGTGCGATCTGGCCGTTTTATCGGCATGCGAAACCGGCCGCGGCTCTGTGGCCGGTGGAGAGGGAGTTCTCGGGCTGCAGGCGCGTTTCATCAGGCGGGTGCTCGCACCGTGATCGCCAGTCTTTGGCGTGTCGACGACCAGGCGACCGCCGCGCTCATGGCCTTGTTCTACGACCAGCTCTGGCGGCATGGCAAGTCGCCGGTGGACGCATTGCGCCATGCCCAGCTCGCTCTGTACCAGCATCCGGATCTGGCAGAGAAGCTCGACCGGGCGCGCGGCACACCCGATTTTGACAAGCTCGTGCAGCGCCCGGTCGCGGGAGCGGATTCCGGAAAAGAGCAGGGGACGAAGGCCCGCGCCCCGGTCCGGCAGTGGGCGGCGTTTGTGCTGTCGGCGCGGGACAATGAGACCATGCGAGCGTCCCATCGCGGCACGACGCAGCCGGCACGCGGTCGCACGCGCGTGCTCGGCGGTGATGTGCGCTGCCGTGGCGCTGGCGGAAAGCGCCGCGAGCAAGACCCCGCGCCGTCGTCACCGCCGGGCGATGCAACGCCCCTGAGCGCCGTGCTTCATCTGCGGATCGACGACGTATCCAACCCGCGGCGTCGCAACGTCCGCCTCGACCAGGCGAAAGCGCTGCCGCTGAAGGCAGGCGATCGCTTCCGGATCGAGGCACGGATCAATCGGCCGGCATACCTGTACCTGGTGTGGATCGGCTGCGACGGCAAGGTCGGGCCGATCTATCCCTGGGCGCCGGCAAGTGGCAGCTACGCCCCGCTACGGAACGGAAACTCACGCGTCTCGAGCTTCCGGAGAAGGCCGATCAGGAGTGGGAGATCCCCGCCGGAAACCCGGGGATCGAGGCCGTGGTGTTGCTCGTCCGCGAAGAAAGCCCGCTACCGCGGCGAGCGGAGCAGCAACTCGCCAATCTCGCTTCTAGCACGGCTGTCCGCGGCCCCGGTCCTCTTGAAGGAGGCCGTATGGCTTGAAAATGGCCGCGAAATCACGCTCGACCGCCAGGATCGCGCGGCCCCGGCGCAAAGGCCCGCAAGAGCGACGATCCGATTCTTCGGATTCGCCGGCTCCTGCAGGAGAAGGTCCAACCGCTGGGCGACTATTACCAGGCACTCGTGTTTCCGAATCAGGGAGGAAATTGACGGAACTCATCGCCCTGCGCCGAGCTGCACGTCGACAGGCGTTTTCTTCCTGGTCCGCGGATCGATCACCATCAGCTTGAGGGTCGGGCCGCTGTTGCGCACAATCTCGTCGAGGGTCTTGGGGTGAAGCACCGGGGTCCCGTTGGCCTCGACGATGATGTCGCCGGGCTCGATTCCGGCGGCGTCGGCGGGCCCGCCGCGCTCGACTTCGGTGACCTTCGCCGCCGGGTCGATGTCATGAAACACGACTTCGGTGACAGCGCCCAGCCGGCGACCTGTGCCCGCCGGCAGCGACGGGTCCGACGGCGGCGGGGCCACGGTGCCGGCGTCGACCCCGCCCAGCTTGACCTCGACCGGCAAGTCGCGGCCGCTCCGGGTATCGCGAACGGTCAGGGTCAGGCTCGCGCCGCTCTTGTGCAAGGCCGCGCTCAAGGCGTCGGCGCCGGTGATCGGCACACCATTGGCGGCGACGATCACGTCGCCGGGCTCGATCCCCGCTTTCTGGACGGGGCTGCCGGGCTCGACGCCGATGACCTTCATTCCGGTGCGCTGGCCGATCGTGACCGGCTCGGCCGACATGCCCAGCGATCGCGCGGCCGCGGTCGCCGACGGACTGGCCGCGGGCGCGTCCGGCGTCTCCGCACGGCGTCCGAGCGGGGGCAGTCCGCCAGGCCGGCGAGATGGATCCGCGGCGGCGAGCTGCACTGTCACCCGGGCCGTCTTGCCGTTGTTGACGTCCAGCACCATCAAGTTGAGCGGCCCTCCGCCTCTGGCGAGCTGGTCGAGCTGGTCGGGTCCCTCGAGGATCTTGTCGTTCACGCCAAAGATAATATCGCCGATTTCGATTCCGGCGCGCTGCGCGGTCCGCCGGGCTCGACGCTCGAGACCCGAAGAACGAATCGGTTCTGAACGATTCGTCCGTCACCGGCCAATCCCAGGGCCGCGACGGCCATCTTACCGACAGGCGAGTTTGTCGGGGCGGACTCCGGCCTTGGCATTGACGACCCGGGCGCCCTGGGGGCCGACGGCGACGGATCGGAGGCATCCGCCGCGGCGAGGTCGTTGGACGTCGCGGCGAACCAGTCGCTGCCTGCGCCGGTCCAGCCTCCCTTGGCATCAGGAACCAGGTAGGCTCGGATTTGCAAGCGCTCGGCGGGCACGAGCCGCCGGGTGTCTGCTTGAGGAAGGTCGCGGCCGACCTGCCCCAGGCCAAGTGCGCCGCTCTGCGCAGAGTTGAATGAACGTAAACCAGGTCCCCGGGGGCCGGGACCGGCACGTGCGCCGGCGTCCGCGCCGCGCGAAGGGCTTCCGACCGCTTGACGTCGATCTGGACGAGGTAATCCACTCGGTCTTGCCGCGGGCTCTGGAAGACCTCGCGCACGACCCCTTCGACGACCAGCACCGCGTCGTCCCTGGTGAGCGGCACGCGCTCCTGTGCCCGGGCAATTCGCCCTGCATCGCTCACCAGGATCGCCGCTGCCAAGATGCCCGCAATCCGAAAGCCGGAACTGCTCATCGTCCGCTCCTGGTAGAAAAACGATACCGCGAAATGACGGCGCCGCCGGCCAGCGAACGCCCTGGCGTCGATATTAAGGGCGCGAACCGGCCGGTTCAAGCGCGGGGAGCCGGAAGACCGCCGGCATCACGGTCGCAGGGTTGTTCGATGTTTGGATCTTCATTTCGGCGGCGTGGCGGGCGACGGCGGGAAGTACGAGACATGGTCCCACAACCCATGTGACCCGTCTGAAATCAATGGTAAACTCCCACCACCGGCGGCGCCGGGCGGTCCGGCAAGGCCGGCACAGGGCTCCACTGCGAGGATCATCATGGCCAATCAAATCGTATGGGTCGACATACCTGTGGTAGACCTCGATCGCGCGATCCGCTTCTACTCGGCGATCCTGGGGGGCAAGGTCCAGAAGCAGGAGTATCCGGGCATGACAATCGGGCTCTTGCCAGGCTCTGACCCGGACGTCACCGGCTGCCTTTATACGAGCGATGAGGACCAGCCGTCGGACAGTGGCCCGCTGATCTATCTGAGCGCAGGGACGTCTCGACGCGGCCGTCTCCGTGGTCGAGCCCAATGGCGGCAAGGTCCTCAAGCCGGCGCATCCGATCGGCCCCTACGGCTTTCGGGCCGTCGTGCTCGACAGCGAGGGAAATCGCGTCGCGCTGCATTCGATGTGACGGCGCGGTCCGACGGCTGTTTACCCGCAGCGCGTGGCCGAATGCGTTTCGGGCCCGGTCGCGAGCCCGATCGGCAGAGTGCACGCTGAGATTCTCGCCGGAACGCGGCGCCTTGGAGTGGATTCTCTACGACTATTGGGCTCTTTGGGAGCGGGCCGACTTCGATGCACCGTTTGCCCCTGGCCGATCAACTGCCGTATCAATTTGTGCCGCCGAAGGTGAGCCGCCTGTGCGTGCGGCGACGCGCGGATTTCGGCGCCGAATGCTGCGGCGCGAGCACCGGGTCGAGCGGATCGACGTGGAGGGCCTCGAGCGTCTGCGACCTCTCCTGGCCGACGGCGACGGCGTGCTGATCGCGCCCAATCACTCCGATCGTGCCGACGGGCTGGTGATGCTCGACCTGGCCGATCGGCTCGGCCGACCGATCTGTGCGATGGCGGCCCATCAGCTTTTCGCCGGCAGTGCCGGCGTGCGGCGGTGGCTGTTTCCCAGGCTCGGGCTCTTTCCCGTCGATCGCGAGGGCTCGGACCTCGCGGCGGTGAAGGCGGCGGTGGAGGTTCTCTCCTCAGGCGAGCATCCGTTGCTTGTCTTTCCCGAAGGCGAGGTCTACCACCTGACCGACCGGCTCACGCCCCTGCGAGAAGGCGTTGCCTTTCTCGCCGCGAGCGCGGCCAAGAAAAAAAAGGAAGGAAAGACCGTATGGATCGTGCCCGCGGGCCTGAAATACCGATTTCTGGACGGCCATGATCCCTTGCCGGTGATGCTGGGCTTGATGGACCGGCTGGAGCAGCAACTGACCTGGCGAAACGCCCGCGAGCTTCATCTCGTCGAGCGGATCCACCGCTATGCCGAGGCACTCCTGACACTCAAGGAGCTCGAGTACTTGAGACAGGCTTCCTCCGGGACGCTCCCCGCGCGCATCGCGGGCCTGCGATCGCACATCTTGAACGGACTGGAAGATCGCCATCTTGGAAGGCGTCACGAGGCCGACCCGGTGCCCAGCCGGGTGAGCGAGCTGCGGCGTCGTTGCCTGGAAGTGTTGAAGGCGCCCGGCACCTCGCCCGAGACCGCCGCAGAGCTCCGGCGCGACCTGAGCGACGTGTTCGTGGCGGTGCAGCTCTTCAGCTATCCAGGCGATTACCTGCGAGAGCATCCGACGGTCGAGCGGGTCTCTGAGGTGCTCATGAAGTGCGAGGAAGACATCCTCGGGAGCGAGGTCGGCGCCCCGCACGGGCCGAGGCGGGTGATCCTCAAGCTGGGTGAGCCGATCGACGTCGCGGCGCGATTGAAATCCGGCGGCAAGCTCAAGGCTGTCGTCGGGTCGGTGACGACCGAGCTCGCGGAGCGAATTCAAGCGATTCTGGACGCAATCGGGCCGGGCCGGCCCTTGCCGGGCGCGTGAGTCGTCGCGCCTTGTCAGTGCTTGGCTTCGCCACTCTGGTTTTGTGCTGCGAGCCGTTTTTTGTTATGAGAGGGTCCGAGATCAGCGAGCCGCACTGGATTTGCGGCCGCGCGGTTCTTCCGCACCCGGTTTGAGGAGAAGCAACATGACGGATCGTACTTCTGCCCACGCCCCCCGCCTGAAAAGGGACTTTCGCCCCGCGCTCGGAACGCTCGAGAGCCGACTTCTGCCAAGTTCCGCGGCGACTAGCTTGATGGCCGCGCCGCAAGCTTCGACGCATGGCGTTGCGATACAAACCGGCAACTTGCTTGGCATCAGCGTCAACAAGCCGGGAAAAACAAGGTGTTCGTCACGGATGACTTGCTGGGTAATGTGCGGTGCGCTGGAACGGCGGGCACGTCCATTCCTTCACAGGAGTCGCGACGGTGGACATCCACTCGCAGGGAGCGAGGAAAAACCAATTCACATTCAACCTCACGGGGCGGGCCGCCGCGGCGATTAACCTCGCGGCACGGCCGAGCCTGGTGTCCGGCGCGGTAGCCGAAACCGCGGCGAGCCGGCCCCAGATCCGCGTGTTGCACCGCGGAACGGCCAAGAATCATGGCAACGCCACCCAGTCGGGCGCGATCTTGTCCGTGAATGTCGACGACCCCAAGGGCAACTCGATCCAGATCAACGACGCCGGATCGGGCACAATTCTCGTCGCCTGGAACGGCGGCGCCGTTCATTCCTTCTCCGGGATCACCACGATCGTCGTGAATGCCGGGAAGGCCAGAAACGATCAGGTCATTTTCACATAGCCGGACCGCGCGGGACTGGCGCGTGCGGCGCGCGCCGCCATCGCGGAGTATCGATTGTGTTTGCGGCCGGAAGGCGGTACCTCGATGACGATCAACCGCAAACGCTTTCTCCAGAACGCAGGATGGGCGGCGGCGGGCGCGTTGCTCGGAGCTGCTCGCCGAGGGTCTCTACAGCGGTGGCTTTGACAGCAGGTATTCGCCGGCCCTGCGACCGCTGGCCATGCCACCCCGGCCGAGCCACGGCAACCCCGAGTCCGACCCCATCCTGTCGAGAGGCGACGTCTCGTTTTCCCAGTGCGGCGAGGACCTGATCGTCAAATTCGTGTTCCGGTTCCTCGGAATCGATCAGGTTACGTATCTCGATCGTGAATACCGTGTTCGTCGACTCGCGCATCCTGTGATCGCGACCGGGGAGAATCTGGCGGAATAACGATGGAGCCAGAGCCAGCCCGACGGTGCGATTGGCCGGCGGTCGCCGCGTTTCGAGGGATCGCAAGAGTCGTTGAATGAATCGTCGAATTTTATCATGATGGTCGGCGATGACCGAGCCCTCCGACGACGACCGGTGCGAATCAACGGGTGGTCAGACGGACAGCGTGCAAGGCGACCCGCGGCCGGCCCGCGAGCTGCTGCCGCTCGTTTACGACGAACTGCGGCGCCTGGCTGCGCAGCGGCTGGCGCGAGGCACCCGGCCAGACGCTGCAGGCGACGGCGCTCGTCCATGAGGCCTACCTTCGTCTGGTGGGCAGCCAGCCCGATCGGCCCTGGGACGGCCGCGGTCATTTCTTCGCCGCTGCTGCCCAGGCCATGCGTCGAATCCTCGTCGAGAACGCCCGCCGCCGTCACCGTCTGAAGCGGGGCGGCGCCCGCGCCCGCGTAGACCTCGACAAGGCCCAGCCAACCGCGCCCGAAGCCGACGGAGACCTGCTCGCGCTCGACGAAGCCCTGGAACGGCTCGGTGAAGACTGACCCGATCAAGGCCGAGCTTGTTCAGCTTCGGGTCTTTGCCGGGCTGACTGTCGCTCAAGCGGCCGAGATCCTCGGTTTATCGACGTCGACGGCCGACCGCTACTGGGCCTTCGCCCGCGCATGGCTTCGCGTCGAGATCGCGGGACAAGATCAGCCCATTGTCGAGTGAAATCAACATCTCGCGGAAAAAATCGTTCGCCCCCTGAGGTACCGGGCGCCCGATTGGCGCATTGTGGGCAGTAACGATTCATGGTCCCACACCGGTCGATCGGCCAGGGCTCACAAGCCCCCGCGCCGCGGCCACCGAGAAGCAAGGGGGTTTTCGATGCTTCGCTTCGACAAGCGGCGGCCGGCGGGCAGCCACCGACGGAATGATCGTCTGCGTCCCGGGCTCGAATTGCTCGAGCCCGCGTTTGACCCCCGCCACCTTCCACGTGAACACCCTGCTCGACACGGTCGCCGTGAGCCTGAAGACGGGTAAGGATGCCTCAGGCAATATCTCGTTTGCGGTCGGCCATCCAGGCGGCCGATGCAAAGCCAAACGCCGACACGATCATCCTCCCTCAAGGCACGCTCTCGCTGACGATCGCCGGCGCGGGCGAGGACAACGCGGCGACCGGCGATCTCGACATCCGCGGCAACCTGAAGATCAAAGGCAAGGGGAATGGTGTCTCGATCATCGACGGCAACAATCTGGATCGCGTATTCCAGGTGATCAGCGGCAAGGTGTCCATGAGTAATCTGACGATCCAGCACGGTCGCGTCGAGGGGGGCGGCGGTGGTCTGCTCAATACGGGCGGCAAGGTCACGCTCAAGAGCGTCGGTATCGAGAATAACATCGCGTTCGGTGCCGATGGCGCAGACGGCGTCAACGGGGTGAGCGGCGGCTCGGTCGGCTCCGACGGCGCGGTCGGCGGCGATGGGGGCCCGGCCGAGGGGGGCGGCATCTTGAATTCGGGCGGATCGTTGGTACTGAACACGGTCTTCATCTCGTCCAATCAGGCGATCGGCGGCGCAGGTGGCGACGGCGGCGCGGGCGGCGTCGGCGTGGGATCAGGCGGCATCAGCGGCACCAACGGCCGCTCGGGTGTTGGCGGCGCCGGGGGAGCCGGCGGCAACGGCGGCGGTGCCTCCGGCGCCGGAGTTTTCAACGCGGCCGGAGCGAGTCTCACGCTTGAAAATAGCGAGTTTTTTGCAAACTCGGCGCAGGCCGGCACCGGCGGGGTGGGTGGGGCTGGCGGCCTGGGCGCCGGCGGCGCGGGCGGCAATGACAACGGGGGCGTGGGGTTTGGCGGCGCGGATCCTCGGCGCGCGGCGCGGGCGGCGGCGCCGGCGGCCTGGCCCAGGGGGGCGGACTGCTCAATCTCAGTCGCGTGTCGTTGTCGGGTAGGGTGACCGGATTTGAAGCCGACCGCGCGACCGGCGGTGCCGGCGGGCCCGGAGGGTCGGGAAGCAACGGTGCGGGCGGTCGCGGCGGTAACGGGATTCTCAACGACGCCGGCGGCCCAGGGGGCGAAGGTGAGGGCGGAAACGGCGGCGGCGGTGGAACGGGAGGCAGCGGCTTCGGCGGCAGCATTTTCAATGGCGTCGGTGCCACGATGGCTGGTTCGGCACTCCTGATCTTCGACAGTGCAGCCAATGGCGGTCTCGGCGGCCACGGAGGCGCTGGCGGATTCGGTAATGCAGGCGCCGGCGGTACCGGCGGGACGAGCCAGGGTGGCAAGGGCGGTCGCGGCGGTGACGGTGAAGCCGGCAGCGGCGGCGCCGGCGGAGCTGGCGGCCAAGGACTGGGTGGCGGCCTGTTCGATTCGGCGACCGGGACCCTGACTTTGAAGGCGCAGAAGCACAGCCGATCGCAGCAAGTGAGCGCGATCTCGTCCAACCAGGCCATCGGCGGGGCCGGGGGCGCCGGAGGCGTTACGGGGAACGCGTTTGCCGGCAACGGGGGCGATAGCGGCGGCGCCGACAACGGTGGTGCCGGCGGCGGCGCGGTCGGCGGCAAAGGGGGTGCCGGCGGCGCCGGCGGCCTCGCCGAAGCCGGTGGCCTTTATGATGCCGGGATCGTTTCCATCACCGGAGTTACCATCAACTTTGAGAACGACGTGATTCGCGGCGGCAACGGCGGTCAAGGTGGCGGCGGAGGGACCGTTCAGGGCGGAAATGGCGGAAGCGGTCTGGTCGGCGGAATTGGCGGCAATGCCACCGGTGGAAGTGGTGGGAATGGCGGCGAGAGCGGTATCGCCGAGGGGGGAGGAATCACCGTCGACCCGTCGGGCAATTTCACCCTCAATCCCAGGCTCGGCGCCAGGAAAGGATCCAAGCAAGCCAAGGCGACCGACCTGATCACGGCCAATCAGGCGTTTGACGCCTCGCCCGGCGGGCTCGGCCTCCGGGGCAACGCCTCCGTCGGTTCCGGAGCCGCGCCCATCTTCGTCTCGGGCCGTCTCACACCCGGAAGCAACGGATCGATCGATACGTTCGAGGTCGGGGCCGGCGGCGGCATTGCGAATGCCGGCACCGCGACGCTCGACAATACGACCATTTCCGGCAACTCGGCCTCGACCAGCAACGATGACGTTCTCGGTCCGATCAACACATAAAGCGCGGGCGGCCGTAGCCGAGTCGGCGGCTTGGCGTTCGGAGGTGCACCTGGCCATGATGATCAGACCGGCGATGGCGTCGGCGGACGATTTCAAGCCGGCAATGAGCGAGCCATTTCGGTGAACGAAGAATCGATTTTTGCCGGCGCGCTCGAAGTCCCGGCTGCGGCCGAGGCGCGCCTTGTTCCTTGAGAGATCCTGCGGTGGCGATCTCGAGCTGCGCCGCCGTGTGGAAGCGTTGCTCCGCGCCCACGAACAATCCGGCGACTTGCTCGATCCGCCCGAGGGCGAGCCCGCAGCGCGCGGGCATAAGGGCGGCACGCCCGCATCCGGGCTCGTGGCCGCGGCTTTGTCGCGGCCCTTGGCCGAGGCGCCTGGTACGCGCATCGGTCCTTACCGGCTGCTGGAGTCCATCGGCGAAGGTGGCATGGGCGTCGTGTTCATGGCCGAGCAGGAGTCGCCCGTGCGGCGCAAGGTCGCACTCAAGGTCATCAAGCCCGGTATGGATATGCGGCGCTAGTGATCGCCCGCTTCGAGGCCGAGCGGCAAGCCCTCGCGCTGATGGATCACCACAACATCGCCAAGGTGTTCGATGCCGGAACCACCGAGAGCGGACGTCCATTCTTCGTCATGGAGCTCGTCAGCGGCGTACCAATCACAGAGTATTGCGATCGGAATCGATTGACGCCGAAGCAGCGCCTCGAGCTATTTGTGGCGGTTTGCCAGGCGATCCAGCACGCGCACCAGAAGGGGATCATTCACCGCGACATCAAGCCGTCCAACGTCCTGGTGACCCTCCACGACGACAAGGCCGTCCCCAAGGTGATCGATTTCGGAGTTGCCAAGGCGATTGACCAGCGACTGACCGAGCGCACGCTGTTCACCCAGTTTGGCGTGATCCTGGGTACGCCGGAATACATGAGCCCCGAGCAGTCGCAGATGAGCGGGCTGGACATCGATACCCGGAGCGACATCTACTCGCTGGGTGTTCTACTGTACGAGCTGTTGACGGGCAGCACACCGCTGGAACGCGGGCGTCTGCGCGAGGCGGCGTTTGCCGAGGTGTTGCGGCGAATTCGAGAGGAAGATCCCCCTCGGCCCAGTACGCGGTTGGAGACCACGCAGCAGACCGCGTCGATCGCGGCACAGCGGAGCACCGAGCCGGCGAGGCTGGCAAGGCTCGTGCGCGGCGACCTCGACTGGATCGTGATGAAGGCGCTCGAGAAGGACCGCACGCGCCGCTATGAGTCGGCCGGCGGGCTGGCACGTGACGTTCAACGACACCTGGCGGGAGATCCCGTCGAGGCGGGTCCGCCGTCGGCATTGTACCGGTTGGGCCGATTCGCGCAAGCATCGCGTCGCGCTCGGGACCGCCACGGCATTCGGCGCTCTGTTGTTACTGGCGGCGGTTGCGAGCACCTGGCAGGCCGTTCGGGCGCGACGGGCCGAGGCATCGGCCAGAGAGCGCAGCCGCTCAGCGCAGGCGGGCGAAGCGCGCGCCACGCAGTCCGAACATGAGGGGGCAGCCGTCGTGAGTTTCTTTCGCGACGAGATTCTGGCGGCGGCACGACCGACGGGTCAGGATGGCGGGCTCGGCCGCAACGTCTCGCTCGCGGCCGTCATCGAGAAAGCCGAATCGAGGATCGCGGACCGCTTGGCACGCCAGCCCAAGGTCGAAGCGCGCATCCGCGACGCGCTGGGCCTGAGCTACGCCTACCTCGGCGATCACGCCAAGGAGATCGCGCAGTTCGAGCGGGTGCGATCCCTGTTCGAGAGCGAGCTGGGGCTCGAACACGCGAGTACGCTTGTCGCGATGTCGAGCCTCGCCAATGCCTACCATCACGCGGGCCGGCTCACCGAGGCCATTCCGCTCTTCGAGCGAACCGTGACGCTCATGGACAGCACACTCGGGCCCGCCCACCTGTACACGCTCGCCACGCGCAACAACCTCGCCAGCACCTACAAGGAGATGGGTCGAATCGCGGACGCGGTCGCGCTGCATGAGCAGGTGCTGGAGGCGATGAAGCTGAAGGCAGGCCTCGACAACATCGACACGCTGAGCTCTATGAACAACCTCGCGAGCGCGTACGGAACGCGCTTCGGACTGCCGAGGCGCCTGCGCTCCGCGAAGATACTTTGAAGCGAATGAAGGCCACGCTCGAGCCCGATCATCCCAATCTGCTGAATTGTATGAGCAATCTTGCGATCGATTACGCGAATGCCGGCAGGATCGCCGAGTCCATCGCGCTGCAGGAAGAAGCCCTTCGCTTGAAGACGCAGAATCCCGGGCCCGAGCACCCGGACACGCTGCGGACTAAAGATAGCCTTGCCACCACCATGCACCGGGCTGGCCGGGCCAAGGAAGCGATGTCACTCCAGGAGGAGACCGTCAAGCTCGCAAGGCTCAAGATGCCACCCGATCATCCTCACGTGGCCTTGTTCTTGAGCAATCTCGGCGAAATGTACTCCGCGGCCGGCCGTTTTGGCGACGCCGCTTTACTCCACGAAGAGGCGCTCGGGATCGCACGAGCGAAGCTCGGGCCCGAGCACCTCGACACGCTCGCCTACTTGACGAGGCTCGCCGGAGCGTATCTCGGCGCCGGGCGCTGGATCGACGCCGAGACGGCGTCGGGAGCATGCTTGAATATTCGCACTGCGAAGCATCCGGACGACTGGCTCCGGTTCCAGGCGATGAGCCAGCAGGGCGCGGCCCTGGCCGGGCAGAAGAAATACCCTGCCGCTGAGCCGTTCTTGATCGGAGGCTATGAAGGGATGAAGCGCACGAGGCCAAGATTCCCCGGTGGTCGAAGAAGGAAGTTGCCGCGGCGGCGGAGCGAATCGTCCCGTTCTACGAGGCCTGGGGCAAGCCCGAGAAGGCGGCCCAGTGGCGTGCCAAGCTGGCTGTGCCGGCTGCGAGCGGGCGCCCAGAGCGTAGGCGCGCTATTCCCTGTCCAACGACGATCCATTCTGCGAAAATCCTCACGAGCGCAAGTCGAGTGCCCTCGCAGCCGCTCGACCGCGGGATCGGCGCTCGCGCCTCTGATGCGAAAGGAAGTTCGTGCCGGCGGAACTGCTCGACGGAAAGGCGCTGTCGCTACGAATCCGCGGCCAGGTCGCGGCGGAGGTTGCCGAGCTCACGGCGGCCACCGGCGTGGTGCCGGGCCTGACGGTCGTCCTCGTCGGCGACGACCCGGCGAGCCGCGTCTATGTGCGAAACAAGGAGAGTGCCTGCACTGCGGCCGGTATGAACGGGGCTGTCGTGCGCTTGCCGCCGGACGTCGCTTCGGCCGACCTGTTGCGCGTGATCGACGGATTGAATGCCGATCCCGCGGTCCACGGCATCCTCGTTCAGTTGCCGTTGCCGAAGCCGCTGGACGAGGCGACCGTGGTCGAACGAGTCTCGCCGCTGAAGGACGTCGATGGGTTTCACCCCGCAAACTTCGGGATGCTGGCCGCCGGCTCGCCGCGATTCGTGCCGTGCACGCCGCTGGGGATCCGCGAGCTTCTGCTCGACGCTGGCATCCCGACCAAGGGGGCCCGGGCGGTGGTGCTCGGCCGGTCGCGGATCGTCGGCAAACCCATGGCGACTTCTGTTGCTTCAGAAGGGACCCGGCGGCGACGCGACGGTGAGCGTGTGCCACACCGCGACCCGCGACCCCGCAGTCGCTCGTGCGCCAGGCCGATCTGCTCATCGTGGCCATGGGCCAGCCCGAGCTGGTCACCGCCGACTGGGTCAAGCCGGGTGCGGTGGTCGTTGATGTCGGGATGCATCGGCGCGACGGCGGGCGGCTGTGCGGGGATGTCCACTTCGAGAGCGTGCGCGAGGTTGCGTCCCGCATCACGCCCGTGCCCGGCGGAGTCGGGCCGATGACGATCGCCATGCTCCTGCGAAATACCCTGATGGCCGCGAGATTGGCGAATCGCACTCGCTACGGGAAAAACGGGGATCCAGCATGACGGTCCAGCGAAGATGGAATTCCAATCCGACGTTCGGCGTCGAGCGGTTCTGAACGACCTCCGGCTTGGTGGCAGCGTCCCGGCCGCGACCGCTTGGCGCCCGATGTTCCCGACTCTTGGCCGCTAACAACCGACCACGACGATGATCAAACTAGGAATCTGCAACGAGCTGTTCGAGGGCTGGGAGTTTGCTCGCGTGTGCCGGGTCGTCAAGGACCTGGGATACGACGGTCTGGAGATCGCCCCGTTCACCCTGGCACCGCTGGTCACCGACGTGAGCTCTCGGAAACGGCGTGAGCTCAGGGCGATGGTCGAAGACGCCGGCCTCAGTACGATCGGGCTGCACTGGCTGCTAGCCAAGACCGAAGGGTTGTATCTCACCACGCCTGATCGGGAGATCCGCCGCGCGACAGGCGCGTACCTGATCGCGCTCGCCGAGGCGACACGCGATCTGGGGGGCACACTCATGGTCCTGGGCTCTCCCAAGCAGCGCAATCTGCTTCCCGGCGTCGACTACAAGCAGGCCGCCGGCTTCGCCGCGGAAGTCTTCGAGCGGATCATGCCGGCAATCGGCTCGGTCGGAGTCGACCTTTGTCTTGAGCCGCTCGGACCCGACGACACCGATTTCATCAACACCTGCGATCAAGCGATGGAACTGGTGCGGCAAGTCGACCATCCGCATTTCAAGCTCCATCTGGACGTCAAGGCCCAGAGCAGCGAGCGCACGGCGTCCGTGCCCGAATTGATTCGCCGGTTTGCCCCGTTCGCTGGCCACTTTCACGCCCAGGATGTGAACCTTCGCGGACCCGGGATGGGGGACGTCGACTTTGGGCCGATCGTGAGCGCACTCGTCGGATCCTCGTACAATCGATGGATTTCTGTCGAGGTGTTTGATTTTTCTCCAGGCGCAGAGGAGACTGCACGGCAGAGCATTTTGACATTGAAAGCGGCGCTCGCGGAGGCGTCCGTGGATCGCGAAGCAGCAGGCTGACCAAAGGGAACAATGACGATCGAAATGCGGCTGCGGGGGGCGTCGGCAACGATTCCTACGTGACGAGCAAGGCGGGGCGCGTCCGATGTGATTCCTGGTTCAGGCGCACTGCCCGCGCCGCGGATTACCGACCGGACTTGCGGTGACTATGGGGCGACTCTAAGATACATTAAGATTTTATGTCGGGATCGCGGGTGGAGAAACTTTGCCCAACAGCGTGATGCGAGGTTCGGATTTTCCGGGTCAATCCGGGACGCGGGGACGACGGGTTTTCTCGGGTGCTCGCCGTGCGCTGCCGGGCCGAGATCTTTCTCCGGTCGTCCCTCCATGAGCTATGATGTGTCAGTCGACCGGCGCGGGGCGCTTGCTGCGCGAGGCCGCGGGCTGAGGGAATCCGACGGAGCCACCAGGTCAATGCCTTGCCGCCGCGGGGCCACGTTATCAACCCTCTCGAGGGACGAAAGGATAAAGCATGCCATCAGGTAAGGACATCACGGGCGGTGGCTCGTCGGGAGGGGGAAAGCGGAACGGCGGTGGTAATATGAGCTCCGGAGGCACCGGCGGTGCCAAGAAGAACGCGTACTGTTCTTTTTGCCGAAAGAGCTATCGCGACGTCGGCCCGCTCGTGGAAGGTCCGGGCGACGTTTACATCTGCGGCGACTGCATCGAGCTTTGCCAGCAGATCCTCGACCAGGAGCGCAAACGGCGCGGTGTGCCGAAGACGCTCTTCACCGACATCCCGACTCCGCGCGAAATCAAGGAACAGCTCGACGCCTACGTGATCGGCCAGGAACGGGCCAAGAAAGTTTTGTCGGTGGCCGTGCACAACCATTACAAGCGCCTCGTGCACGGCGAGGATCCCGAGACCGAGGTCGAGCTCGACAAGTCCAACATCTTGCTCATCGGACCCACCGGATGCGGCAAGACCCTGCTGGCGCGCACACTGGCGCGGGTGTTGAACGTGCCGTTTGCCATCGGCGACGCCACCACGCTGACCGAGGCCGGCTACGTCGGCGAGGATGTCGAGAATATCTTGCTCAAATTGCTCCACGCCGCCGACTTCGACCTCGAATCCGCCCAGCGCGGCATCGTCTACATCGATGAAATCGACAAGATCGGCAAGACCACCCACAACGTGTCGATCACCCGCGACGTCTCGGGCGAGGGTGTGCAGCAGGCCCTGCTGAAGATGCTCGAGGGGACCGTGGCCAATGTGCCCCCGCAGGGAGGTCGAAAGCATCCGGAGCAGCAGTATATCCAGATGGACACGACCAACATCCTGTTCATCTGCGGCGGAACGTTCGTCGGTCTCGAGCACATCATCGCGCGCCGGGTGGGCCGCAAGACCATCGGCTTCGGCAGCACGACTCAGGCCGAGCAACACACCGACCTGGGCGAGCTCCTGGGCAAGGTGACGTCCGACGACCTGCTGGAATTTGGGATGATCCCCGAATTCATCGGCCGGCTGCCGGTGATCTGCCCGCTCATGCCGCTGGACGTCGACGCGCTCGTACAGATCATGACCGAGCCGCGCAACGCCCTGGTGAAGCAGTACCGCCGGTTCTTCGACATGGAGGGAGCCGACGTCGAATTCACCCCCGATGCCCTTCACGAAATCGCCAAGATGGCCAAGGCCAAGGATACCGGAGCTCGCGGGCTGCGCTCGATCGTCGAGGACATCATGCTGGACATCATGTTCGAGCTGCCGGAGCGAGCATCCAAGGACAAGGGCAAGTTTCTCGTCACCGGCGAAGTCGTGCGCAAGGAAAAGAGCCTCTTCGATACCCCGCCGGCGCCGATCACGGGGTCCAAGTCGGGCAGCTCCGCGGCTGCCGAGCGCGAGCGGAAGAAGGAAAGCGCCTGAGACCTTCGCGATCGGACGGGTCATTGGCGAGCGCGACCGAGCGCGCAACAGGGACCCTCTTCCTGAGCGCATGAGAACGTCTCGGAAAAGACAGCCGACTGCGGCCGTGACCACCACGTACGCGGCTGGCGCGGTCCGGTTCAGTACCCACAGGCGCAGTCAGGCCGAGCGCGACCGCGCGAGCTTGCGTAGCAGTTCGAGCCCACGTCGGAGCGTGGCGTCGTCGACGGCGTAGGAAATGCGGAAGTGGGTATCCCGCTGCGAAAAGACGTTGCCGGGGATGATCAGCAGGTTGTTCTTGATCGCTTCGGCGACGAACTCGGTTCCCGTTCCCCAGGGCGCGCGGAAAGGCGTAGAACGCGCCTTCGGGGTGGGCCAGCTCGAAGTCGTCGCTCGAGCGCCTCGACCACCATGTCGCGCTTGCGGTTGTAGGCCGCGATGCGTTCGGTCAGTCGTCGTCCAGGGCTGCGACTCCGCCGTACTGGGCCATGCTGGCGCACAGACAAAGCTGAACTGCTGAAGCTTGGCCATCTCCTGGATCAGGCGGCTGGGTCCATGGGCATAGCCGAGCCGCCAGCCAGTCATTCCGTAGGCCTTGCTGAAGCCGTCGACGACGAGCACGTCTTCGTTCCAGCTCGCCGGCGAGGCGAACGGACGGTCGTAGCAGAAGGCCCGGTACACTTCGTCGCTGATCAAGAGGATGTCGCGCCGGCGGCACAGTTCCCCGAGCGACTTCATCTCTTCGGCCGTGGCGACGATGCCGGTCGGGATTCACCGGGCTATTGACCACGACGCACTTGGTCCGCGCGGTCATGAGCGGCTTCGACCTGGCGGCATCGATGCGGAAGTCGGGATAGGTGTCGACCAGCACCGACGCCCCTCCCGCGAGCGTCGCCAGGTGGCGGTACATCACGAAATAGGGGTCGAAGATGATGACTTCGTCGCCCGGGTCGACCACGCAGCAAAGGCCAAGCAGGAGCCCGCCGAGGTGCCCGCGGTGATCAGGACTTGGCGGTCGGCGTGCTGGAACTCGGCGTCGACGGCCCTCTGGATCTTGTCGCGCAGCTCGGGGATGCCCTGGGTGACCGTGTAGGCGTTGTGCCCGGCCTGGATCGCCGCGATCGCCGCGGCCTTGGCCGGCCGCGGCACGTCAAAGTCGGGCAGCCCGATCGACAGGTTGATCGGGTCCTTCATGCACTTGGACATGTCGAACGCCTTGCGGATGCCCGAGGCGTCGATGTGCTTCATCCGGTCGGCGATCCAGGCGTCGTTCACGGGAAGCTCGGCTCGGAGGGGAGTGAGATCAGTACGTGATCAGGCTGAAGACCTCGCCGGGCTCGAGCTTGGCGCGACCTCCCAGGAACGAGAGCTCGATCAGGAACGCGCAGGCGACGACCTCGGCGCCGGTCGACTGGACCAGGTCGCGGCAGGCGCGCATCGTGCCGCCGGTGGCCAGCACGTCGTCGATCAGGAGAACGCGACGGCCCGCGCCGAAGGCGTCGGTGTGGACCTCGAGCCGGTCGGTGCCATACTCGAGCTGATACTCGAGAGCGATCGTGGCGTACGGGAGCTTGCCGGGCTTGCGGATCGGCACGAAACCGCGCCTCATCTCCAGCGCCAGCGGCGCGCCGAAGATGAACCCGCGAGCCTCGGCGGCGGCGATCACGTCGATCCCTCGTCCCGCGAATCGGTCTTCGAGCTGGTCGATCGTCGCGCGAAACGCCTCGGGATCGACTCAGAAGCGGCGTGATGTCCTTGAACATGATGCCCGGCTTGGGGAAGTCGGGGATGTCGCGGATGTAGTCGCGGAGGTCGATCGCCGCGGATCTGCCATGGATCTGAGCGCTCCGAAATTGCTGCGCTTGCCCACGCCTGCGGCCGACGGCCGGGCGGGGTGTTCGACGCCGCCCGGTTGAAGCGGTCGGCGCCATTTCACGCACCAATATCGGTGAAGTCAGCCCGGAAGTCCAGAGCCGGACCCGTGCGTGCCCGCGCGGGTTTCGCAAGCCAAAGTCACCCGATCGCGGGCCGCACAGAGGGCAGCGCCACGCTCAGTTCGGCGCGGTCGCCGTACCGGCTGCCGTGTCGCGGGCGTGGCGGTCTTGGTGGTGCTCGGAGCGAGCGGCCGCTGCATCTTTTCGTACTGGTCGGCGGCTTCCGTGGACAGCGCGGCGGGAGCGGCAACTTGGCTGGCGGACCTGCAGCGCCGCGCCTGAGCGCGCGGCGGGTCCATTGCCGGCCGGCGGGTTCGACATGAGCTTGACGTCCTTGTCGACGCCGAAGTCCGGGTCCTTCTCCTCGTTGGCCATCTTGATCGTGCCGGTCAACTGATTTTCGATCGGCGGCCTTCGATCAACTCCTGAAAGACCAGACCCATGGCTTCCTTGAGCTTGACGTCGTAGATCATCTCGTAGGTCTGCTTGCGGACCTGTTCGTTCTTCAGGTTGACGTCCTTGACCGCGGGGATGACCGACTCGCGCCGCAGGATGATCCACACCATCTCCCCGACCTGGATCGGACCGGTGAAATCGCCGTCCTTGGGCTTGTGGCTGGGGTCCTTATCGGCCGGGTCGCCGTCGACGAGTTGACGAAATGCGATGTCGGAGATCGTCTGGGGATAGGCGTGCCGCGTGATCGGCTCGGCCAGCAGCCGCCCAGCGATCGGCTGCCGGTGTCCATCGATTGCTCCTGCGCAATCTTCTCGAAGCCGCCGGGGTTCTTCTGAAGCTCTTCCCAGATCTCCATGGCCTTGGCCTGCTTGTCGACCAGGATCATCCGGCAGCGCAGCTTCTCGCCGTACTGGGCCTCGAAGGCGTTTTTCATGTCCTCGGGCGTCACCTGGACCCGGCCGCTGCATAGCTTCCGCAGCGCGAGGGCCGGGTAGATGATGTCCCTGGCGTACTGGATCGGGCTGATCCCTCGCTCCTTGTCGAGCGTGCGGAGCCAGCCCTCACGGCTGATTCCGAACCGATGGGCGACAGTCGTCGATCTCCTGATCGATCTCGGCCGCCGTGACCTCGAGCTTCCGGCTGCGAAGTGCCTGCTCGATCAGCGTGCGGTTGATCAGGAGCTCGAGGATCTCCTTGCCCTTGCGGGCGACGCATTCGTCGGCCAGTTGCTGGCGGGTGATGATCTGGCCGTTGACCATCGCGATCGGGTCGCCGGGATTGACCGGGATCGCTGTGACCTGAAGCCCGGGGACGTCGATGTCGCTGAAGTGCTTCGTTTTGGGGGTCGCCTTCGAGGCCGACGCATTGATTCGCGGGGCCGGTGGAGGCACCTGGAATCTGTCCTGGCCGGCTTGCTGCGCCCTGCGCCGTGCAGGCGCCCATGAGCACCCCGGCGATCACCACGCCGTCAAACAACCGAAGCCGCCGACCGCGATCCATTGCGATCATCACGTGACGTCTCCCCCAAATCCGTTGGTAACTGGCAAGATTCCCTCAAGTTCAGGAACATCGGGCCGAGACTCTAGGATTTTGCCCGCACTCGGTCAACCTCAGTTGGCGGTCATAACTGATCCCGTGTATAGTCTGAGCTCCCGCCTCACCGTCCTGCATCCGGCCGCGGCGCCGACCCCCGACCACGGCCCTCCGCGGTTCCCACGGGAAACAGGCGCGGGCAGGGGTTAAGATGCGAGCGTTGCTGGATCGCGGAGGATCTGCCGCGTCGGGAACTTGCGCCCTGGGCTTCGAGAGTGAGTCAGGATTGATGACGAGGCGAAAGGCAGCCGGTTGGGTCATCGTGGTCGTCACGCTCTTACTACGCGGCGTGCTTTCGCCGGCCGCTGCGCAGACCGAGACGTTCTCGAGGCATGTGGTCGTGGCCCAGGAAGGCGCATGCGGCGGATGTCGGCCGCGACGTGCTGCGGCGCGGGGCAACGCGGTCGACGCGGCGATCGCGACGGCGTTCGCCCTGGCCGTCACGCTCCCCGAGGCTGGCAACCTGGGCGGCGGGGGCTTCATCGTCGCCTACCTTGCCGACCGCCAGGAGGTCGTGACGGTCGATTTTCGCGAGGCGGCGCCGCGGCGTGCCGCGCCAGCGATGTACCTAGGGTCACGATCAAGCCTGCGGCCGCGCTATCGCGCCGGCGCCTGGGCCGCGGCGGTGCCTGGCACGGTCCGCGGCCTGGGACTGGCCCATTCGCGCTTTGGCAAGACCCCTGGGCACGAGCTCGTTCGACCCGGCCGCTCGGCTCGCGCGGAAGGATTTCCCGATCTCGGCCGACCTGGCCGGCTCGCTCAATCGCCAGCTGGCGCCGTCCGAACCCGGATCGGCGCCACGTCGCGCGCGACGACTTCGGCCGGCTGGCCGACTTTCCCGAGTCGGTCGCGCGTTTGGCAAGCCCGACGCACGCCCTGGCAAGCCGGCGACCGGCTCGATTCAGCCCGACCTGGCCGCGACCCTCGAGCGGATCGCCGAGGGTGGCCCCGACGAGTTCTACACGGGACGCACCGCTGCACTCCTCGCTCGCTACATGGCCGAGCACGGCGGCTTTGTCACGCTCGACGACCTGCAATCCTACGAGGCCAAGGTCCGCCCGCCGGTGCACACGACGTTCCGCGGCTTCGACGTCTTCGGCATCGGGCCCGCCCATCCTCGGGGGGCGTCGTCCTCTGCCAGATGCTCAATATCCTCGAGCGATTCGACCTGAAGGCCGACGGCCGCGATTCCCCTCGGACGCTCCACCGCGTCACCGAGGCGATGCGCGCGCGCTTTTTTCACGAGGGCCACCCAGCTGGCCGACCCTGACTTCGTCACGGTTCCCGTCGCCGAGCTGACGTCGAAGGCCGTACGCCGACGCAGCTTGGCCGCACGATCGGCGACCGGGCCACGCCCAGCCGGAGCTCGCTCCGTTCCCGATCCAGACCGCCGAGGGAGACCACACGACCCATCTGTCCACCATCGACGAAGCCGGCAACGCCGTCGCCCTGACCTACACACTCGAAGAATCCTATGGCGCCAAGTGCGTGGTGGCCGGGGCAGGGTTCTTGCTCAACAACGAGATGGGGGATTTCAACCTGATCCCGGGCCGGACCGACACCGCGGGCCGGATCGGAACCCCGGCCAACCTGATCGCCCCGGGCAAGCGGATGCTCAGCTCGCAGACGCCGACGCTGGTGCTCAAGGACGGCCGGGTGCGCGTGGTCACAGGCTCGCCCGGGGGCCGGACCATCCCCAACACGACGCTGTGGGTCGTGCTCAACCTCCTCGAATTCGGCCTGAACCCCGCGACGGCCGTCGACGCGCCGCGGACCCATCACCAGTGGTTTCCCGATGTGCTCGTACCTCGAGGGGCGATCCTGGGCCCCGGCGACCCGCACGGCGCTCGAGGCCATGGGGCACCGCCTCAAGCCCGTGATCACAGGGCAATGCGCAACACGATCGTCGTCGATCGCGCAGCGGCACTGCTTCACGGCGTCGCCGATCGCCGTCGCGCGACCTCGAAAGCCGCAGGCGACTGACTCCTCCGGGCGCCGCGAACGGCCGGTTCCGGGCGATCGCGGGTCGCTTTGTGGCTTTTTGTTGACTTTCCTCACCTCGGCCGCGCGAGTTCACGGCACAGATCGTATTTTCGCACGTATTAGATGATGGCAGGACGAACCAGTATCGGCAGGCTCGCCGCGGGCCGCCCAAGACGACGCGTGACACGGCGAATCCTTGCGGGACGAGCTACCGTTGAGATAGGGGCAAAGAGTTGCGTCGCGAGAGGAGTTGACGGACATGGCGACGAGTTCTCCATTCCGAGAGTCCCACGATTTTGCTGCGCGTCAGCGACGGAACCTTCCACATGCATCGTTCGTTCAACGATTTCAGCCAGGCGACCCGCAGCGCCGAGGCGTACGCCGGCGCGGGCTTCAGCGTGGCGATGATCTCGGCGACCGGCCGGTTTCTGATGGGGTTTGAGCCCGGCCCCAGCGGATAGCTGTCTGAAGCTGGCCACCTGGGAACAGTCCTTCTGACCGCTGAAAATACAGGCAAAATCGGCTTTGACCCGAAAAAAACCGGGAAATTGCAGCGAAAATCGCGGTTTTCTCCTGATTTTACTGGATGTTTTCGGCATAATCGTCGAATACGAACACCAGGAGCCTCGGTGACCGCCTTCATCGGGAGGGCGAGAGACCGACGTCATGGTTCGTACCAGGCGAAACAGATGGCATCTGACAGGAGGACTTATCGTCCATGGCCAAGAAAGCCGCAACCAAGCCGCCGATCCAAGGCGGCACCGCGACCGGATCGCAGCAAAGCCGCGACGAAGGGCGAGATCTACACCAAGCTGGCCGCGAAGACTGGCCTGACCAAGAAGCAGGTCTCCACGGTTTTCGAGGCCCTGACCGAGTTGATCGGCGGACGAGCTGGGCAAGAAGGGGCCCGGCGTGTTCGTCGATCCCCGGCCTGCTCAAGCTGAAGGTCGTGCGCAAGCCGGCCACCAAGGCCAAGCAGGGATCAACCCCTTCACCAAGGAGCCGATGATGTACAAGGCGAAGCCGGCGCGCAACGTGGTCAAGGCGTTGCCGCTCAAGTCGCTGAAGGAAATGGTCTGAAGCCCGTCTTCCCGCGTCAGGCTCGCTATCAACCAATGCGAGCGGGAATCGGATGAACTCGCGCCGGCCGGCCAGCTTTCATGGCCGCGACCGGCGCGTGTCGCTTGGTAGGCCAGCGCGGGCACGCAGTCGTTCTCGACCTCCGGTCACGTGCTTTCGCGCCTGGTCGATGGGGATCGTGGCCTGGTGAGGCAGCGGTCGCGATCATTCGCCCGGGCGCCGCTGCACCGACCGGCGGAGGTTGCATCACTCGGCGATCAGTTCCCAGTGGAAGGCGGCGGTCGGTGCCGTCGATCATCAAGGACACGCCCTCGTCGCCGGCCAGGCGCTTCGACGGCGACCGGACTCGAGCCGCTTCCCGTCGTTATCGAGGACCTAGGCCCGCACCGTGCCCTTGCGCCGCCAGACGACCCGGGCCGTGACCGGCTCCTGAAGGAACGGCGGCTCGCCCGGGGTCGGCGACGTCGCGCTTCCAGCGGTAGACCCAGCGGAATCCGGTCGGCTCGACGCGTGCGATCGCCGAGACGAGGAGCCGCTTGGTGGTCGCGATCGGCTCGTGGCTGATCGACGTGGCGACCAGGACCGCGAACGGGTTGGTTCGTCGAGAAATCGAGGTGGGTGAAGCGTGCGTTGTCTCCCCGCCGACCAGCCGGCGATGCCCTGAGTGTACGGCGTGTCGATCACCAGGCGGCCGCGGGCGGGGTCCCAGCCCGGGACGGCGCGGCGCCGTCCTTTCCCGGCCGCGCGGGGCGGGTCCGGTTTTCGGCGGTCACGGTCGGTTCGACGGCGTGGCCGCGCAGGAAGAGCGAGGCGGCGTGCGGCCAGAGCGCGTAGATATGCGGACTGCCGTTGATGACCTCGGCGACCTGGAAGATGTCGTCGCCGCCGACGGTGCCGCTCGGCCCGTCGCCCCAGGTAGACGGGTAAACGAATACACCACGGCGCACCAGGGCGTCCCAGTCCCCCACGACGGCCGTGTACACGCCGAGAAGCTGATCGGCGGCCTCGCGGGGAAACGACCAGGCGCCGCTGGTCTGGTTGCACCATTGGCCGACGACGTACGGGCGGTCGGGCCGGCGTTTGAGTGCGGCGAAGGCCGCGAGGCCCTTGTCGGCTGGCTCCACAGCAGCGAGTGCCGTTCGGGCGAGGCCCAGCACGAGCGGCCCCCAGTAGAAGCGGTCGTCGATCAGGTCCAGCCCCGGCGCGGCCTGGGCCGCGCAGAATTCGCGGCTCGCGCCGCCAGTGGGAGACGCCGGCGATCGGCACGCGTAGACCGTCCTTCCGCAGTGCGTCGGCCAACCGCGTGCAGCTGGTCGACTCGAGCGACTCCCAGAAGCGCTGTCCCGGGTTACCTCCGTGTCTTGATCGCCCAGGTCGCGCAGCGCCTTGCTGTAGGGGGCCGGCAGCGAGCGGGATTATCGATCAGGTTGAAGAGCGAGATCTCGCCGGCCAGCGTGACCCAGGCCAGCGCCGGATCGTTCCGTAGCGCCAGTGCGGTTTCGGGGTTCGACGTGAGCGAGCAGCGCCCGCGCCGAGGTCGAGCGCCAGCTTGCGGATGGTCGGGTCGAAGATCGCCGCCGGTCCGCCGCCGGGGGGAAGCAAGCCCGGGGACCGCCACGCCGTCCTCGACGCGGAATCGGCGCTTGCTCATGAGCTCGAGCGCCACGTAGATGCCCCGTTTCTTGGCACCGGCGATCAGGTGGTCGAGCCGGTTGAGCGCCTCGGGATCGAACTCCTTGCGTGTCGTCGCGCGTGTCGTCGAAGAGGCTGCGATTGGGTCCGAGTGCGGTGTCGAGGTCGCCGAGCCGGACCAGGTTGATTCCGGAGCGCGCCAGCCGGTCGAGCAAACGGTCGGCTTGATCGGGCTCGAGGAACGCCGCCGGTGCCAGCAGGCTGACGCCGAAGAACCGCGCACGGCCTCCCTCGCTAAAGGCCAGCCGCCCGTCCTTGACGGTGACGAAACCCTGCGCGCCGGCCGGAGCCGGCGTCAGGAACGAGACGTCAAGCGCGCTCTCGGCGATGATCGAGCGGGACGGGGGCACCGGCAGCCAATCGTCGGTATCGTCGCTGACCTGGAAAGGATGCCAGGTAGCCAGCGCCCGCGTCGGGCGAGGCCGTGACGGTCACGTCGTCGATGCGGATCGAGCCGACGGAATCCAGCTTGTCGAATTGAAGCACAGCGCGCACCGCCCCGCGCGGCACGGGCACGTGGGCCTGGTCCACCCGCCAGCCGCTGCGTGTCGGCCCAGCGAAGATCGCGTCATCGTTCGTCTCGGCGTCTGGAAGCGGCTTGCCAAAGTCGTCAAGGAAGAAGAACCGACTGCCGCGCCCCCCGCGCCGCGCAGCCCGGAACACCGCACCGACAGCGAGACATCGAGTGCCTCGAACGGCTCGACGTCGATCGCCAGACCGGTAAGCAGCCGCGACTTGCCGCGCGACATCTCGATCGCGGAGGACGAATGAAAGCCGGGAAAGACGCGCCGGACGTCATTCTCGGCGAACCAGCCAAACGGGCTCGGATCTCCCAGCTCGAAATCACCGTTGACGACGAGGTTGGTGGCCGGGATCCCGCCGACCGGAACCAGGTCGACGGTCAAGCCGTCGAAGTCCAGAATCCCGGTGGCGCCCATCAGGCCGACCGACATGATCGCGTCTCTGGCCCCGGGGGGACCGGGAACGTCTTGGCGACCCGAGTCCAGCCATCGCCAACGGAATGGGTCCAAGGCCCGATCGAGTCGCGGCGCAGGTAGCGAAGCCCTTCGCCCAGGAAATCGATGAACAGCGCGGGCTCCGCTCCTCGCGCTCGCCGACCTGGATGTTGCTCTGGCGGATCCAGAGGCCAATGACGATCGCGCCGGTCTTTCTGCCGTCGACGCCAAATGCCCGCGACAGCCGCGCGGGCCGGCCGGGCTCCTTGCTCTCGAACCGCACGAAGTGCGGGCCGACCGCGCCTCCCTCGGACTTGATCGTCGCGTCGCGGGCGTTGTACCAGCCGTCCGGAATCCCGTCCTTGTTGGCGTCGGTCTCCAGGTCGTCGAGCGCGGGCGGGCCGGGGCGATCGATCAGCTCTTCCTGCGCGTAACGCGGTCCGACAAGACCCGCCGCAGGTCACGGCCACAACAATGACCGAAAGCGCAACAATCCGCGCGATCGGATGAGCCAACCTCCCCACGACGTCTCCTCGGCGTTTGCCCGGCTCTGGTTCAATCGTGACGCTGCCGCGCTCAGTCTTTCGGCGGACTCTCCTTGGACCGGCGCCTGGTTTTTCTTGTTTCTGACGCTTGGCGGCCGCCGCTTCCTCAAGCGGCGCGCCCGGTCATCGGCACGAACAAGGTCGGCTTGAGCTCCTTGTCGATCAGCTTGCCGTCCTTCTTCACGATCAGGTGGACGATCTGATTGAATCGATCGCCGAGCGGGATCACCATGCGGCCCCCCTCCTTGAGCTGGTCGATCAAGGGCTGCGGGATCTTCTGCGGAGCGCACGTGACGATGATCGCGTCGAACGGCGCGGCCTCGGGCCAGCCCTCGTAGCCGTCGCCGACGCGGGTGTGGATATTCGTTGTAGCCGAGCTCCTTGTGCACCTGGGCAGCGCTCTTGGAGAGCGGCGCATGGATCTCGACCGAGTAGACTTCCTTGACCAGCCGCGAGAGGATCGCCGACTGATAGCCCGAGCCGGTGCCGACCTCGTAGACCCGGTCGGTCGGCTTGGGCTCGAGCACCTCGGTCATGAAGGCGACGTCGTAAGGGGGGGTGATCGTCTGCCCTTCGCCGATCGGGATCGACTCGTCGTCATAAGCCAGCCGCTGGGAGTTTGGCGGGAGGAAGCGGTGGCGGGGGACGGTGCGAAACGCCTCCAGCACCCGCGGGTTCTTGATCCCGCGGCCGACCAGATGCCGCTGGACCATCCGCTCGCGGCGCGCTGCGTGTCGCTTGTCGGGGGCCGCGGTTCTTGGCCTTGGCGATCCTCGATCCTGCGGGTACTGCCCACAATAGCGGAATGAAACCAGACGCGACCAGAAAGCTCGCCAAACTCCGAAGCACAGAATCGCCCACGCATGACCGGCACCTCCTCGGATCGTGAAACGAGCAGGTCGCGATAGCCCCGACCGCTCGGAGGACGTCTTTCTATCATACTACGAAGCCGTTTCGGAAGGCTGCGGTTGGGCCGCAAGACGGACCGAATCGCTGCTCTCGCGTCCCGGCCGTGCGCTGCGGTCTCTGATTCCGCGTCCTCCGGACTCCAGACCGCTTGGTCAAAAGCGGAAAACGCCGCTATAATCGCAAGGTAGCTGGCGGCTGCGGCGCATGCCCGGCTTGGTCGTCCCAGATGGCCCGGAGAAAACTGGCTGATGTCGGCTCGCGTCACGATGCTTCATTTTCTCTGTCTGCTCCTCGCCGCGGATCCCCCGCCGACGATGCTCCTCAGGTTCTGACCTTGCGGGGCAAGGTGGTGATGCTGGCCGCCGCGCTCGAATCACGGGGTCTCGGGCTGAAGGCCGACCCCGAGCCGATCGCCAAGCAGGTCGTGCTCCTGGCCGAGGATGGAACGATCACGCCGCTTCTCTCCGACGAAGCCAGCCGTGCCTTGTTCCTCGACGAGCGGCTGCGGAATCGTCCGCGCCGAGATCCAGGGACGGCGATTCCGCCGGCGTCCCCTATCTCCAGGTCATCACTTTCGGGTCGAAGCGCGACGGCCGGCTCGCAGACTCCCGAATATTATTGTGATGTTTGTGCGATCAGCGTCCGTTATCCCCAGATATGCCCTTGCTGTCAGGGGCGATGGAGCTACGCATGAAGCCCGATCGTCGCTGATCGGGAGCGACGGGCAGCTCCGGGCAATTGGGACCTGGCGTACGCAGCTCTCGCATCCCGGAATGCCCGTCCGACTTGCGGATCGGTTCTTCTGCTTCGTGACGGCGGTCGGACTGTGCCGCCGAGGGAGATCTTCGAGCATGTCGCCCGCCGAATGTCGCCAATCTCCTGCTCGGTCTGGTGGCGATCGTGGCCGTGACCTCGACGCTCTGGGGGATGGCTTGCCTGTTCTGGGTCACGCGCCGCCGCCGTCTGCCGGCGATTATCGCCGCCAGTGACGATCTTCAAGCCGCTCAAGGGGCTCGACGAGGAGCTCGAAGCAGAACTTGCGCAGCTTTTTCCGGCTCGATTACCCGTCGTTCCAGCTCCTGTTCTGCGTGGCCGACGCCGACGACCCGGCGATCGAGGTCGTGCAAGAGGTTGCAGCGCGAGTTTCCCGACCAGGATGCCAAGCTCGTCGTCGGCTGTCCGGCCTTCGGGCTGAATCCCAAGGTCGAGAGCCTGGCGGCGATGGACCGGCACCGCAAGTACGACGTGATCCTGATCAGCGATTCCAACGTGCGGGTTCGCCCGTCGTATCTCCGCGAGACGGTCTGCTACCTGGCGGAGCCGGGCGTCGGGCTGGTCAGCAACCTCTTCGCCGGGGTCGGCGAGGCGCACCCGAGCGCGGTCATGGAGAACCTGCAGCTCAACGGATTCATCGCGGCGGGGGTGGCCGCGGCGGCGGTTTGCCGCGCCACCTGCGTCGTGGGCAAATCGATGCTCATGCCGGTCCGTGCGCCTCGAGGCCATCGGCGGGTTCGCCGCCGTCCGCAACGTGCTGGCCGAGGACCAGGTGATCGGTATTCGCGTCCGCCAGGCCGGCTACTCGATCCGGTTGAGCCATCACGTCATCGAGAACGTCAACAGCCGCCGCAGCCTTCAGATGGTTCTTGAACCGGCATTCGCGCTGGTACAAGATCCGCCGCCGGCTGGCGCTTCCGGACGTTCCTGGCCGAGCCGGCCGCCAATCTGGCGACCGTGGGACTGGTCTGGGCGTTTTCGGGCGAATCGGGGATCGCCTGGGGGGGACTGCTCTTGCTGGTCGGCCTGGGCATGGTGCGCGACGCCGTCCAGACCCGCTGGCTGCGCGGTTCGTTCCCCAAGCTGCGGCATCTGCTCTAAGCCCGGTCAAGGACATCCTGTTGTTGCCGGTCTGGTTCGACGCGATTGTGAACCGGCGCGTTCTCTGGCGCGGGCATCGCTTCATGATCGGCCGGATGACCCGCCTCCGCATGGCCCGTGTCGCCGCGGCAGGTTCGCCGCCGCGTGCGGCGCGTGCGCAAGCTCCGCACCCAGCACGACGACCAGAAGAACCCTCCCGCCTGACCGTTGATCACGCGATTCACCCCGAATCTTGCCCGACTCGCGAGATAGGCCTTGAATCTGGAGGCACGCGCTCGAATGATAAATCCAGGACGCTGTTTTTCGGTGACCGATGCCGGTGCCATCTTCACGTCCTTTTGACCACGGGATGCCCAGGCGGCAGCACGCGTCTTGTTCGCAGATCAAAGGCCCTTGCAAGGAAAGAGGTCACTTGATGGAAGAAAACCCAGCGCATCGGAATCCGATGCTAAGTCGATCCCGATCCCTTCCGCCGCAGCTTCGTATGAGCATCCCGGTGGCGCGGCTCCGGAGTCTCTCATCCGTTCGCCGTCCGCAGCCGCCGCTTCGCGGTCCCTCTCGGCCTCGTCACCGCAGTTCTGTCTGGCTTCTGGTTCCATCGTCTGTTGCTGGGTCGCTCGGCCATTCCGTCGCGCGCGGTGATGCGCTGGAGCGGATTCGCAGCTCGGGGCGGCTTCGCTACGGCAGCGACATGGAGGGGGGCGGGCCCTATGCCTACCCCGATCCCAGCTCGCCGCGCGACGTGACCGGCTTCGAAGTCGAGTTGATGGCGCGGCTGGCCCAGGATCTGGGGCTCGGCCGTGTTCTCCCAGGGCCAGTGGGACAAGCTCCTGCAAGTCCTCGACTCGGGCCGGATCGACCTGGTGATCAACGGCTACGAATGGACCGAGCCGCGAGCCCGCGACTACCTGGCGACCCGGCCGTACTACGTCTACCAGTTGCAATTGATGGTGCGGCGCGGCAGTCCGATCCGCGGCCTGGGCCGACCTGAAGCGCCCCAAGCCGGGCGGCGGCCGCTGGACGGTCGGCGTGCTGGTGGGCTCGGCGGCCGACACCTTCGCCGGCGAGCAAGGGGGTCCGCACGTCGAGGTCGTCCGGTTCGACGGCGGCACCGACGCCATGACCGCCGTGCAGAACGGCCAGTTCGACGCGACCCTCCAGGACCTGCCGGCGGCCCTCTTCTACCGGGACCGATTTCCGGGCCTCGAGCTGGTCGGCCCGCCCGAGTCGCACGGTTATTACGTCATCTATGTGCGGAAGCAGGACCGCTCGCTTCGCGATGCTCTGGACCGAGGGCCTCGCCCGGCTGATCGAATCGGGCGAGCTGCGCCGGCTTTACGAAAAATACGGCATCTGGACCGAGGCCCAGAGCGAGCTGTCGGAATTTCAGCGGCCCGCTCGAGCTGCGTGACCGGTGCCCACGGTCTCGGGCGGCTGGGCGCTCTTGCGCCAGTATCAGTCGCGACTGATGGACGCGGCCTTCGTGACCATGGTGCTCTCGGTCACTTCGATGCCCTGGCGATGGCGCTGGGGCTCCTGATCGCGGTCGGCAGGCTTTACGGACCGCGCTGCTCCAGACGCTCCTCTCGGCTTATGTCGAGCTGATCCGGGGCACGCCGCTGATGCTCCAGCTTTTCGTGCTCTTTTACTTGCTCAAGCTTCCTCCCTGGGTCGCCGGGATCGCCGGCCTGGCGATCAACTATTCCGCCTACGAGGCGGAGATCTATCGCGCGGGGCTGCAAGCCATTCCCCCCGGTCAGATGGAGGCTGCCCTGGCCCTGGGCATGTCGCGTGTGATGGCACTGCGCCGCGTGATCGTTCCCCAGGCGGTCCGGATCGTGATCCCGCCGGTGACCAACGACTTCATCGCGCTCTTCAAGGACACGTCCGTCTGCTCGGTGATCACGCTTGGTCGAGCTGACCAAGGAGTATTCGATCCTGGCCAACAGCACCGGGCGGAGCCATCGAGTTTGCCCTTGCCGTGGCCGCGCTTTACATGATGATGAGTCTTCCGTTGTCGTGGTTTTCCCGCTGGTCGGAGCGCCGCCTGGCTGGCGGCGGCGTGAAAGGAGGGGCGCTGGCATGATCGAAGTCACCGACCTGGTCAAGTGGCATGGCGCGATCGAGGTGCTGCGCGGCGTGGACCTGCGGCGTGACCGCGGCGAGGTCGCCGCGATCATCGGTCCGTCGGGCAGCGGCAAGAGCACGTTTCTTCGTTGCTTGAACGGGCTGGAGTCGTTCCAATCCGGCAACGTCGTGATCGACGGCCTGCGGATCGACGCCCGCGCCGATCGCGCGACTCGGCGCGGACCCACCGCCAGGTCTGCCGCCGCGTCGGCATGGTGTTCCAGAGCTTCAACCTGTTCCCGCACCGGACCGTCCTCGAAAACGTGATGGAAGGGCCGGTTTACGTGCTGGGGCAAAGCCGCGAGCTGGCCGAGGAGCGCGCCCGTGGGCTGCTCGACCGGGTCGGGATGTCCGACCGCTGTGGCTCGATGCCGCGGCAGCTCTCCGGCGGCCAGCAGCAGCGGGTCGCGATCGCCCGCGCCCTGGCGATGGAGCCCCGGGCGATCCTGTTCGACGAGCCGACCAGCGCGCTCGACCCGCGGATGACCGCCGAGGTGCTCGCCGTGATGACCGACCTGGCCGGCGACGGTCTGACCATGATCGTGGTGACCCACGCCATGCAGTTCGCCCGGCGGGTGGCCCACACGGTCCACGTCTTCGGAGACGGGCGGGTCATCGAGTCTGGCCCACCCGGCCAGATCTTCGACGACCCGCACCAGGAGGCGACTCGCATCCTGCTCTCGGCCGTCCAGGCGGCGTGAACGCAGCCGCGCGGGCGGGGCGGCGCGCAGGCGGAGAGCCGCTGGATCGCGGCGGGGCGACGGATCGACGGCGCCGCCGGAGGGCCGCGAACGCGCACAGCGCAATTGCTCCACTATGGCTTCGCACTCGCCCCCGCGGCCACCGCCAGGGCCAACCAGCCAGCGAGCATGAGAACGCCGCCGAGCGGCGTGACCGCCCCCAGCCACCTGAGACCGGTGACGGCGAGGACGTACAACGATCCTGAGAACAGAAGCGAGCCCAGCAGGAACGACCAGCCGGCCACCTGCAACGCGGTCCCGTCCCTCCCGGCGTGTGCGAACAGGCCGACGACGATGAGCGCCAAAGCGCAATACATGTGGTATTGCGATGAGGTGACGAAGTTGGCCTTTAGCCGCTCGGCCGCCAGCCCGCCGGGCTGCTCGCCCAGCGCTTGGAAGCGGTTTTCGAGCCCATGGGCGCCGAAAGCCCCCATCGACACGGCCAGAAAGCCCCAGATCGCACCGATTCGCAACCAGAATCCTGCATTCATGATTTCGGCTTTCTGGATCTTGCGCTCATCGCGTGTGAAAGCGGTTTCGAGCTTGCGTTAACCCCGGGTGACGGCGCCCGAGCAGTAGGGCGCCCGGACATGGGGCAAAATGATCGCGCGGGCTTCGGCGGCGAGAAACAGAGAGCCCGTGACGCAGATCAGTCCATCGGGGGTCGTCAGTCGTCGCGCGAGCTCAATAGCTTCGGCCGGCTCGGCCGCGACGTGCGCCGGAGAGCCGGTCAATTCGAGGATGCAGTCGGCGATCGACTCGGGCGGCACAGACCTTGGGTTTTCAACGAAGCGTGTGGCGATGACGTCGTCAAAGGCGGGAAGAAGCTCTCGAAGCTGCCCTTCGAGATCCTTGTCGCGGCTGGTTCCAAAGATCAGGGTGCGCCTCGAAGGGGGAAAGCAGGTTTGCAGGGTCGCGGCCAGGGCGGCGGCAGAGGCCGCGTTGTGGGCGCCGTCGATCACGAGCCAGGGTTGCTGGCCAAGCACTTCGACCCGCGCCGGCCAGCGCAGCGTGCTGAAACCCTCGATGACATCGCTGCGGGTGACGGCGAGCGACGGCTCCAGCTCGGCCAGCAGATCGAGCCCCGCGAGGGCCAGGGCGGCGTTATGCGCCTGATGTGCGCCTAGTAGTGGAAGAGCAAGCGTTCCCCAGTCGGTGCGCCATGTTCGCGCGGTTACGGTGCCCGCGGTCGGACCGACGAGCGGGGCTGCGGGCGGGACCGCCTCGTACCAGAAATCAGAGTCCAGCTCTCGCAGCGGGCAGCGGCGCTCTTCGGCGACGCGGCGGATGGCCTCGCGCGCCTCGTGATCGCGCACGCCGATAATGCCGGGCCGGCCGCGTTTCAGAATCCCCGCCTTCTGAGACGCGATCGCCGGCAGTGTGTTTCCCAGCTGGCGCGTATGGTCGAATGAGATGCTCGTGATGATCGAGAGGACCGGACGAATCACGTTGGTTGAGTCCAGGCGTCCTCCCATGCCGACTTCCAGCACGACCGCCCGCGCACCCCGGCGCGCGAAGTGCAGCAGCCCCATCGCGGTCGTGATCTCGAAGAAAGTCGACCCGAGATTCCCATCCAGGCAGTCGTTCGCGCTCGAGCTCGTCCACCGACTCTCTCACCTCGTCCACGAGCGCGGCCAGCTCGGAGGCCGTGCACGGGCTGCCATCGATCGTGAACCGTTCCTCGAGCCGGTGCAGATGGGGCGACGTGTAAAGCCCGGTGCGGATGCCGGAAGCACGCAGCGCGGCAGCCATCATCGCCGCCGTCGATCCTTTCCCCTTGGTTCCCGCGATATGGATGATCCGAAGGTCGCGCTGGGGATCCCCCATGATTTTCAAGAGACGCCTCATGCGGCTCAGGTGGAGCTGATCGGCCCCTTGCGGCATCCCCAGCCACTCGTAGTTCAGCCGGCTGTAGAGGTAGTCGAGACTCTCTTGAATGTCGTGTCTCATGGCGGATCGGTCAAATTTGTCTGGTCGCGAGACGAAGCGGTCTCTGGTTTTTACGAAGCACGGCCGAACTTCGGGCTCACGCAGCAGCGTTCTTGGCCGGGCGAAGCCGCTGGCCCGGGGTCGCGCGGACCATCGTGCATCAGTCAGAGTGCAGGGGAGAGGTCCGAGCCGCACGGATCAACTCGTCAACCCGCTTGCAAAGGTCGTCGACCGGGATATCGGTCGTCCAGTGGTCTTCCACGCCGAGAGCCAAGCCCTCGAGCTGGGTATCGGCGTCAGCAAGCGGCGAGAGCACGACGACCTTCAGTCCGGCGGCTGCCGGGATCGCGGCCAGCTGTTCCAGGACTTCCAGGCCGTTCAAGACCGGCAGCCAGATGCCCACGAGCAACAGCTCCGGTGCATGGGTCCGAACCAGGTTCACGGCCTGGGCGCCGTCGGCGGCTTCCCAGACGATGTGGCCCCCTCGGCGCAAGCTTTCCGCAAATGACAGCCTGCGCTCGCCGTCAGCCTCGGCGAGCACAATCCTGGCTCCCGCACTGCCGTGTTTGTCTGCGGATGCTTGCATGTAGTTCGCGCCGTCGAGCGGAGCCATTCCGGACGTCGACCCACGCGCCGTAAGGTCGACAGGCGTTGCCAGCATAACCGGCACCCAGACTGTTTCGCCATGCCAGTCGGCTCCAGAATTTCGGGAGCGGAACCGGTCTTGACGGAGTTGCTTAAGTGAAATATGCATCTTGTCTTAAGGAGCGCAGGATCGCGACGATTCCGCGCGGTTTCGCGGTGAATGCATCGCGAGACTCGGCAGGCGGCGTGCCGCATGCGAAATCCGACGACGGTAGAACGCCGCATCATGGCATGGCACGGCCAACCAAACGTGGCTTGACTTGGCCGGGTTGCGAGATACGCTGGGATCGCAAAACTAACGTTCAAGCGGCCGAAGCGGCGCCGGAAAATTGACCGTGCCGCATGAGGCGCGCCGGTCTTTCTCTCACGCTGCTCTTGTTCGAGCGGTGTGGCGGGGCATTGTGTCCTGATCGAGCCCGCGGTTCGGCGGTCAGGGAGGACCTCGGCATGGCGCATGATTTGATCGGGCGGCTGGAGAACCTCGGCAACCCCCGGGTCCTGGTCGTGGGCGACCTGGTCCTGGACCGCTACATCTGGGGTTATGCCGAGCGGATCAGCCAGGAAGCGCCGGTTCCGCTGTTGCGCGGCCGACCAGCGCGAGCATCGGCTGGGCGGGGCGGCCAGCGTGGCCACGATGCTGCGCGCCCTGGGGGCTGAGGTGCGGCTGATCGGGCGGCGTCGGGCGTGACGCCGAGGCCGAGCTGGTGCGGCGGATGCTGGCGGAGCAGGGGATCGACGACCGGCTGGTCTTGCCGCTCGACGACCGGCCGACCACGCTCAAGGAGCGATACATCGGCCGGGCACAGGACCGGCACCCGCAGCAGATGATCCGCGTCGACTACGAGACACGCGACCCGATCCCGGCCGTGGTCGAAGCGCGATTCCACGCCGAGCTGCCCGCGGCTCTCGCGTGGGCGGACGTGGTGTTGATCTCCGACTACGGCAAGGGGGTCTGCACGCCCACGCTGCTCCGCGCAGTCATCGACGCCGGCGCGTGCAGCCGGCGTCAAGGTGCTCGTCGACCCGATCCGATCGACCGACTACTCGCGCTACCGGGGCGTGCATTGCATGACCCCGAATCGACTGGAAGCCCAGCTTGCCACCGGCATGACGATCGCGCGGGCGGAGGACGCCCTTCGCGTCGGCAAGTGGCTCGTGGAGACGCTCGGGATGGAGGCGGTCCTCGTCACGCTCGACCGCGACGGCATGGCGCTGGTTCGCGCCGATGGCCGCGCCGAGCTGCTGCCGACGCGCCCGCGGCAGGTCTACGACATCACCGGCGCCGGCGACATGGTGCTCGCGGTCGTCGGCCTCTGCCTGGCCAGTGGCGCCGACTACGACGAGGCCGCCGCGCTGGGCAACGTCGCCGGCGGCCTCGAGGTCGAGAAGTTCGGCGTCGGCACTCCTGACCCGCGAGGAGATCCTCCGCGACCTGATCGACCACCATCGTCCCGAGGGCTCGAAGATCCTGGACCGCGACTCACCTGGTCGCCGAGGTGCACCGCCGCCGTCTTGCCGGCCAGACGATCGTCTTCACCAACGGCTGCTTCGACATCCTCCACCTGGGCCACGTGCGGCTGCTGCGAGCAGCCGCCGGCCCTGGGCGACTTCCTGGTCGTCGGTCTGAACTCGGACGCGAGCGTCCGCCGGCTGAAAGGGGCCGAGCCGCCCGATCAACCCGGCCGAGGCGCGCGCCGAGGTGTTCAGCGCGCTCGAGGCCGTCGATGCCGTCACGGTCTTCGACGAAGACACGCCGCTGGAGCTGATCACGGCGATCCGTCCCGACGTCCTGGTCAAGGGGGGCGATTACCGGCCCGAGGACGTCGTCGGCCGCGCCGAGGTCGAGGCGACCGGCGGCCGGCTGGTGCTGATCCCGCTCGTTGAGGGCCACTCGACCACGAACCTGGTCCACCGAGCGTCGGAGCGTGAGCGGACGCCCCATGGCAGGGCGCCGGTGCCTGCGCCGCACCTGCCGCGAGCCGGCACGACCGCCTCGCCAGTGCGGGTTCGCGAGTGGAACGGCTGACGCGCTCTCGGCGACCGTGCCTATGAGTCCTGCTCTTCCTCGGCCAGCTCGCGGAAGAACTCGAGCGCCTCATCCAGCTCGCAAACGGCCGCGCCGCGGACCCGGCCGCGGCGGTCGAGCTCGTGCAAGAGCATCAGGTCGTCGTAGAGCTCGGATTGCTGGATCCGCGCTCGCGCCTGGCGCCGAGCGTGCCCGATCGCAGGGCCTGCGCTTCCATGTGATGCGCGATCAGCCAGGCCGTCCGCTCGGTGATCGACCCCTCCAGGGCCTGCAGCGCGGCCGCGACGTGGTCGCTGACGGGTCGATGGCCTTGCCCACGTCGTGCAAGCAGCGCCGCCAGCAGGAACTCTTCGTCGTACGGCCGCTCCTCCCGAGCCAGCTCGAAGACCTGGAGGCTGTGATACAGCGCGTCCCCCTCCGGGTGGTACTTGGGGCTTTGCTTGACGCCTTCCAGCGGCTCGAGCAGCATCCGGAAGAGCAGGAACGGGTCGATCTGGTCGCTCGCACCGCTCGACCTCGGCGTCGAGGTCGATGTCGGGGTATTCCTGCCGCAGTAGCGCTTCGAGCTCGGCGATCGACGCCCGCTCGATGGCCTTGCCGGTGATCGAGCTCTTGAAGACGTAGTGCACCTTGTCTTCCGGGTAGAGCGTCAGCTCGAAATTGTGGCGGTCGAGGACGTGGATATGAGTGAAGACTCCGTTCCTCGCCGTACTTGATGATCCGCTTGTGCTCGACGTCGTACTGAAATGCGAGCTCGTCGAGCGTGTCGGTCACCAGGGCGAGGCTGTCGCAGAAGACGTGGATGTCGATGTCGGACCCTTTGCGGACGTGCCCGGTGCGGACGCTGCCGATCAAGCGCGGGCCGGAACCGTGCCAGGAGCCGCATCAGCCGCAGGGCGTCGAGCCGCATGTCGCGCAGATGCTCGAGCCGCTTGGGCCCTCGTGCATCCGGGCCATCGCCTGGATCTGGTCGCGGATTTCCTTGTTGCTGGGCAGGTCGCCGGGCCGGTGTCGATATTCGACGCCAAGCTGGCGGGCGGCCTTGCGCTTGGCGGTGAAATATTCGGACTCGGTCCGGTGATACATCATCTGGGCGGCCAGAAAGGCGATCTGGCGCCGGATGCGTTCGTCGGCCATGAGATGAAGTGCGCCGATTTTCAGCCCATCAAGGCGGCGCGGGGCAAGGGGAGGCGATGCACGACCGGGTTGGCAGCGAGTGCCAGGCGGTCGGGCCCGCGAGCCGGGCGAATCGTGACGACCACTCTGAAAACGGTAGACCGACGCGACCGCAGCTGGTCAAGTCGCCGGCCGACTCTTCGCGGCATCCGATCCGATCGCTGCGCATCCTCGCCCGGAAATTTCGCTGCGAGCCGGCGTAGGGCAGGAGCTCGAAGCCGTTGCGCCAGTGCCAGAGCATGCTCGACGCGTTGCCCAGGATGAACGAGCTGATCAGCTCGGTGTAGCCCAGCTCGAGCAGGCTCCGGCGACGCGTGCGCCAGCAGGGCGGTGCCGACGCCGTAGCCGGCGTGCCAGGGCCGACGAAGATCCAGGTCAGGTGGGGACGGCCCAGCCGTCGTTCGACGCAGTCCGGCGGCGGCGGCGACTTCCATCGCAAGCTCCAGAAGTCGTCGAGGTCGACAGCGGTATCAAGGTCACGAGGATCGCGCCGCGCGGAATCGCCGTCTTGCTTGCTGAAGGCCACGTGGCAGGCCTGCGCGGATGAGCGGTCCGTCGCCCCTTCGCGCGTCGATTTCAAGCAGTCCCGCGCTGCCTCCAGCCGCCGTCGATCGCTCAGGCTGGCGAACGGTTGAACCGCTCGAAACGCCCGGCGAATGGCCGCGAGAGCCGGGGCCAGTCGCGATCCTCCAGCCGCCGGAAGCCGACCGGCTCCTGGGCGTCGACTTCCACCGGCGCTGACTCGTCGCGGGCGGCAGCTCCAGTCGCGCACTGTAAAACTTCGGCCGGGGCGACAACCACGCCGTGTTGTCGAGATACTCGTACTTGTAGGCGGGGTTTTGCGGAAGCTGGTGAAATTGCCTGCAGCGACAGCGGCAGCTTGATGGTCGAGAACCAGCCGTCGAGCATGGACGGCTCCGGCGCGGACGACGACGTTGCGCCGCGATGACGGCGCAGCGCGATGCAGTGACCTCTATTGCACCACCGCACGGCAGTTACGACCAGTCCCGAGCCCATCGGCGCCGCCAGCGATCGGATCGATCTCGCCATGGACGGGCCATCCGCCGCATACCTCGGGTGTAAGAATGCCATAAACCTCAAGCCGGACGGGGGGAAATGCCGATTTGATCCAAGAGATTGTCGGGCGAAGCCGCATCGCGAAAAATGCAGAGTTTCGATACAATGAGGGCTGGCTGGCCGTTCGTGCCGCGTGGAATCGCGTGACCGGACAGGATGCCGGCGTGGAGGGGTCGAGAGCGCGACCCAAGGACGGGGAGATCGGGGCCGATGACGCACCGAAAGGGGGCGATCTGGACCGAGCGATTGCTCTTGGGCTTGATCCTGGTCAGCCTGGGCGCGACCCTGAATCTTCTCCTTGCCACATCGCCGTTCGGGTAACGCTCACAGCAAGCCGACCATCGATTCCAAGCCAACCGACGACTCCCTGTCGCCGCCGTCGATCGCATCTACCGCCAAGCCTTCCGAGCGACCCCCACTTTCCCCGAACGCAGCTAGTTCTCCCATACAGGCAGACATCCCCAAGTCTCCGCAATTGCCCGAGCCACTCCCTCCCCCGGAGGATCCCACCGAGAAGCGCTTGGCAGCGCTCGGGGCCGCGACGGCCAGGGAGATCGAGGCGGCGGGCAGGCGGATCGCCGGGCCAAGTCGCTCGAGGCGACACGCGCGGCCACGGTCGCCGAGTCGCAAAAATGGAAGCGGCGCGAGCTGCTGGTTCGGCAGCAGATCGCCTGACTGCGGCCCGCGCCGACAGCCTCGAGCGCGAGGCCGACGTCGCCGGACGCGGAACGCGACGTGCTGGCCCACGAGCGCGATGCCCTGAAGGCCGCACTGACCAAGGCGGGCCGGCGATCGGGTTTCGCCGTGCTGCCGTACAAAGGACCCAACGGGACGTGGCGGCGGCCGATCGTGCTGGAGTGCAACGCCGAGCGGAGTCAAGCTTCAACCCCAGGGCTGAACTTCACGTCGCTGGAGCTCTCGCCGCGGCTTCACCCTCGATCGAGTCCGTTTGTCTCGCGCGATCGCCCATGAGCTGCTCCACATTCGATCCGCGGATACGCCCGACGGTGCGCCGGCCGTTCCCTACCTCGTTTTCCTGGTCCGTCCCGATGGCATCCGCCCCTACTACGAGGCTCGCACTTGCCTCGAGCCGCTGGGTATCGCCTTCGGGTACGAGCTGATCGAGCAAGAACTTGCCGTCGATATTCCCGACTTCGACAATCTCACGACCTGGGACGGCTCGGTCCCACTGGACATGCCGCTGGCGCCTGCGCCGCCGGCGAGGTCGACGATCGCCATGCTCGCTTCGGACGACCGGAATCGCGAGAATTCCTCGAGCCGTTCGCTCGCCCCACAGGATAGCAATCGCGGGCCGAGCGGTGGCGGCGGCGACGCGTCGCTGCGGCGCGGTCAGCAGGCCGGCACCGGCTCTTCGACGTCCGACGGATACCTCGCCCGATGACTTCGTCTGGCCGGGCCGCGCCGCGGGACGAGGTCCGAGGACGCGGCGGCATCGGGTGCTTCCTCGGCCGAACGTCGCGCGGAATCGATGGCGGGAAGCGGGACGGGCGTCCCGGTCAAGCGCCGGGTTCCGATCCACTTGGCTCACAGACCGGTGCCGGCTCGCCTGGTCTGTTCAATGCGCAATCCTCCGCGTCCGAGTCCATCGGAGGCCCCGGCGGCACGAGCGGATCCAGGGGATTCGCCGCCGCAGCTTCTCGCGGCGGCTCCGGCGGATTCGGCGGCACGGGGGACCGGCGGCTCCGCGGATCGAGCTCGGCACGCAGGGCCGGCAGTCGGCGCCGGCGCGAGTTCGCGAAAGGCTCGGGGAGTGGCCAGGGACTGGATCAGAAAGGCGCGGGTTCGGGCCCTGGTGCCCTGGAAGGAAACGGCTTCGGTGGGCTGCCTGACCTCGAGCCCGCCGGCGATGGTGCACGGTCACCCTCGACGGGTGCCGGCGCTACGGCGGGAAGCCCGTCGCTTGCGAACTCGGGCACGGGGGACGCGTTCCAAGGTAATTCGCCGGGTCCTGCGGGGACCGGTCCGATGCCACTCGGCGGCGCACTCTCGTCGTCGTCATCCGGTCGGCGGTGAGCGGGCCGGCAGCCGACGGGACGGGTTTGACCGGCCAGGGCGCGCCGAGCTTCGGCGGTCCGGGTTCGGTCGCGGGTCCATCCGGCGGCGGCCAGATGCAAGGCACCGTCGCGAACCAACCCGGGATCGGCGCGCCCGCTTCAGGCATGCTCGGCGCCGGCCGGCGCGATCCCCGCGGGCGGAGGACGGCCGGCGGGTATCGATGGGGCACAGCCGGATGCCGGCCCAGGATCGGCGGGCGCAACGGGCTCAGTGGCAGTCGCGTCCAACCCGCAAGGCCCACTGACCGAAGTCGGTTCGCCCGGACAAGCGGCCGCGGCAACGCCAGGAGATCTCGGCAGTTCGCGGGTGCATTCGATGCGAACCGGCAGCCCGCGGCCGGACAGCTTGAACGATTCACCAGCGACCCGCAGACAGCACGCCAGCGACCCAGGTGCCCTTGGTCTCGATTCGAGCGCCGAGCGCGGGCAACTCGCCGCCGCGGGGATCAAGTCGTGCGGTGAACTCACCCGGAGCACCGGGTCTCGATCCAGATGCCGCCCCGGATAGCTCGCCGCCGCAAGGATCGAATACTTCCGGATCCTCGTCGGCATCGAGCTCGCTCACCAATCCGGGCATCGGGATGCCATGGAGCCCCAGCTCGAGCCCGCCGTCCAGCGCGAGCAGCTCGCCGGGCGGGATGCCGCTGGGCTCGCCGCCGTCGTCGAGCTCGCCGTCTTCGTCCGGGTCGAGTTTTTCTTTCGGGCAGGATCGGGCATCGAGCTCGGAGTCGTCGGACGAATGGATCGTCCCCCCGCGCCCCGGGATGCCGCTCGAATGGGGTCGATCGACGTTCCTTTCGAGATCGTCGTCGTGTGCCGCGCGCACGACGTGGTGCTTCATCCCGGCGGGTATCGCCTGACCACACGGGCAATGAGCGAGCAGGGGGGCGGCGGGGATCCCCTGCTGGCACGAGAGATCCGCGCGATGGTACGGAAACGGGCCGTCGTCGACCCGCTGATCCGTCCTCGGCCGGCCATCAAGTTCCTGGTCGAAACCAATGGCGGCGGAACGTTCTGCGACCGCGCGCCGCGAGCTATCTGTTTGCGCTTCCGGATTGGCCCGTGTCTCTTCAGGTAGCCGGGTCGCAAGAGCCGCACGTCTTCAGTAAGGAACCGTGGTGATGGGATCCGACCGTGTCGAAAACGACGGGGCATCCTCCCTGCCGCGCTCGACGAGCGTTCGCGATGAAGGGAAAGCAAACGACACGCGGCCGCATCGGACGGCTCGGCGGAGCGCTCCGTCGCCGTGCCGCTCTGCAGCTCTTGAGCGTCGTGATCGGGATTGCCGCGATCACCGCTTACATTCACATTAAAACCGATCAGAAAGTCGCGCGGGTGACTCCCGCCGTATCGATTCCTTCCGCGCCGCCGGAGCCGGCAGCGGAGGCAGCGAACGAGCCGGCTACTGCCCTCGAGCCTCAACCGCCCGTCGAGACCAAATCGGTGAGTGCGGCTCCCGTGGCGCCGGCGCTTGATCGGGCGGCGATTGCAGAGGCCGAGGCCGCCCTTGACGCCGCCAGCCGTGATCGTGCGCGGGCAGAAAGCCGCGCCGCCGGGCTGGCCACGCGCCTCAGCGCGGCCGCCGGAGCCGCAGCCCTTGATACGTGCGCGCCCGCAAGCTGGCCTTCCTGGTGCGCGATCCCTCGACCAGGATCGCACTGGCGTCGAGCCGCGGCGGCTTCGTTCGCGGCGAGCGCGAAAAAATCGAGAAGGAGATGTCGACCTTGCGTCAGCTCCCTCGTCCGAAGTCGGCCTCGATCCTGAGCAAGAGCCCCGTCGCCCGGCCGGCGGTCAGCGACGAATACCACTTCGAGCTGCAGCGCAACCGGATCAGCTACATCAACCTCGAGCGGTTGCTGCAGCTGACCAAGGCCGACGCCCAGGTCCGCATCCGGATGTCAGACCGATTGCCGATGATCAGCAACAAGGTCGGACCGGTCGGCGCGTTTTCCCTCGAATACGAGCTGGTGCGTGCGGTCCCCGGCAGCATGGAGGAGCTGCTGGAGCGCCGCAGCATCCGATTTCGATCTCAGGGCATGGGAGCTGGTTCCCGAGTCGGACAACCGGGGAGAGAACTACGAATCGACGCGAACCCGATCTCGGAGTTTTCCCGCGCCGTCAATCGGATCAATCCCGGCCGCGCGACCATCACGCTCTGGGTCTATCCCGACAGCTTCTTGCTCTACCGGCGCATTCGCGACGAGCTGATCGAGCGGGGCTTCAGCGTCGCCGCCCGCCCGTTGCCCGACGGAATGAGCGATCCGCGGCAGCCCGATGGGCACCCAGTCGGCGGCGCAGTGAGCTCCATAGCGCCAGCTCGCCTCAGCCAGCGTCCGCGCTTCCGCGGCTTCGGCAAGCACGCTCATTCGGTGCGGAGGGCCTCGACGGGGTCGAGCATCGCGGCGCGCCGGGCCGGGTAGACGCCGAAGATCACGCCGATCGTGACGGCGATCAGGAAGGCGATGATCGGCGACCAGGGGCGGATCACCACCGGTATTCCCGACAGGTACGAGACCAGGGGGGGAACGGCCACGCCCAGCAGCACGCCGATCAGATCCGCCCGACGAGGACATCACGGTGGTCTCGATCAGGAACTGCTCGATGATGTCGCGCCGGCGCGCGCCCAGGGCGCGGCGGATGCCGATCTCGCGGGTCCGTTCGGAGACGGTCGCCAGCATGATGTTCATGATCCCGATCCCGCCGACCAGGAGCGAGATGCTGGCGATCGAGCCCAGGACCAGGTTGAAGATCCGCTGGGTCGCCTCGGCTTTCTCGAGGAGCTCGAGCGGGACCGTGATCCCGTAGTCTTTCTTGGGGTGAAACTGCATGAGCATGCTGTCGATCGCCTGGGCGGTCCGCTTGACGTTCTCCATCGAGTCGACCGTGACGGTGATCTGGGAGAGCTCGATCCGCTCGGCCGTGAAGCTCCCTTGTTTCTCGTTGTCGAGGACCTCGCCGAAGCGGGCGCGGTCGGTCGTCAGCGGGATGTACACGTCCTTGTTGAAATCCTGGGCGGCCAGGCTGCTGCCGGTGCCGGCCGAGGGGGCCTTGTAAGACGGTCACGCCGACGACCTGGAAATAGTGCTCTTCGCCGATGCGGACGGTCTTGCCGGCCGGAGTCGCCGAAGGGGAAAAGCTTCAAGCGCGGCCTCGGCTCCCAGCACGGCCACGTTCGGGCGCATAGAAGAGGTCGGTGTCGGTGAGGAACCGCCCACGTCTCCATCTGCTGCTCCGGTGAGCTTGATGAAATCGGGGTTGACCCCGACGATTCGGCCTTCGATCTCGTGCTCGAGATGGCGGACTTGCTTGCGGAACTCGCGGAGCGGCGTCGCCCCCACGACCGTGGGGATCGCCGAGGATCCGTTGGAAATCCTGGTAGGTCACGCCGAACTTGAAGATGAAGCTGTCATTGTTCTGTTGCTTGGACGGGATTGACGTCGTCGGAGGGCTTCATGCTGCGGATGATCACGTTGGTCGCTCCGAGCGCGGCGATCTGGCGCTGGGCCTCGAGGCTGGCCCCTTCGGCGATCGCCAGCATGGCGATCACCGACGAGACGCCGAAGATCAGGCCGAGCACCGTCAAGAGAACGCGCAGCTTGTGCAACGTGAGGTTGCGCATCGCCAGGACGATCGTGATGTAGAGCCGATGCATGTTGAAGGTTCCGGGGAGGGGGCAGGGGGCCGAGCTCGACCTTGGAATCGCGATCTTATCGGATCAGTGTACACCCGCGCCAGCGACGGACGTCACTCCCTTGCCGGGATCCTTGGCATGTTCGCCGTCCTTCTCGTCGTCCAGCTTGAACTCGGCGGCGGCGCGTAGCCGGGCATCGAGCGCAACCTGATCGCCCTCCTCGAGCCCATCGAGGATCTGGACGTGCGTTTCGTTGTTCTCGCCGATCTTGACCTTGCGCAGCTCGATCGCGCCGGGCCGCAGCACGAAAGCGTAGAAATCCCCTTTGTGCTCGGCGATGGCCTGCACGGGCACGATCAGGACGTTGTCGAGCTCGCCGACGGCGACTTTGGCCTCGGCGGTCATGCCGGGCTTGAGCTCGCAGCCTGAGCTCGTCGAGCTTGACGACCGTCGGGTATTGCTTGACGCCGCCGTTGAGCCAGGGGCGAGTCGAGTCGGCCAGTTGCGAGACCGACGTGACCGTTCCCAGGAACACGATGCTCGGGAACGACTCGATGCGGATCTCGGCCTTCTGGCCGACCTTGATCTTCTTGATCAGGGACTCATGGATGTTGACCTTCACCTGCATCTTGGCCATGTCGGGCAAGGCTGAAGATCTTCTGCAGCGAGTAGACGGTTGCCCCTTCGCGGATCTGCCGGCTCGAATCGTACCAGGCGTCGTTGGCATAGGCGACGATTCCCGTCTTGCCCGGCACGGATGGTCGTCTTGTCCTTCTGTTTGAGGAATTCCTTGAACTGCTGCTGCTCGATGTCGGCGGTGGCCCTGGCGGACTCGTATTCGCTCGCGGCCTTGGACATCTGCGCCTTGAGCGTGGCCACGGCCTGCTCGACCTTCTTGTTCGCCTGATCGGCCTTGGCGCTGAACTCGGTTGATCTTCCGCTTGTACTCGTAGTTCTCCTTGACCTTCAGCTCGAGCAAGCTGGCTCTCGTACTGGAGCTGGTACCGGGCGACGTCGGCTTCCTGGATCCGGACTTGCTCGGGCGACTTGAACCCCTTCTTCATGAGCTGCCGGTACTGGTCGAGCTTGTTCTTCGGCTTCTTCCAGGTCCTTTTTCTTGAGGCCGATCTCCCCCTTTTGCTTGGTGGTCTCGGCAGGGTAGTCGCCCTTCTGGTACTTCTCGAGGTCGAGCTCGGCCAGAGTCAGCTCGACCTTGGCGGCGATGATGTCGCTTTCCCCCTTGTTGCGCTGGATCTCCATCTCCTGCTGGGTGGTCTCGATCTTGGAACGGGCCTGCTTGACCTTGATGTCCTGCTGGGCGATGTTCTTGTCGATCTCGGAGGAGTCGAACTTGCAGACGATCTCGCCCTTCTTGACCTTGGTCCCCTCGGGGACGAGGCTGATGATCTTGATCTGGTTGGCGTTGACCTCGCAGATGCCGTCGACGGTGACGCAGCTCTCGAGGTTGCCGCGCTCGGTGACGGTGATGCGCAGGGTGGCCCTGCGGACCGCGGAGACAAGCGGCGGTTCCGGTGTCGGACGAGCCCCTCCAGGCCGGCAGGACGCCGAAGTAGCCGGCGAGTCCGACCACCGCCATGCCCGCGGCCAAGCCCAGCAGCCGCGCGGGAACGCGCCGCTTCTTACGGGCCGGGGCGGGCCGGGGCAAAGGGACTGGGGTCGGGGGGAGGGCCGGCGGGGCGGGGCCGCCGGGTCGAGCCATTCCGGGCGGGGCGGGGCCGGCCGCGAAGCTCGGATGGTCGGAGTGGGGCCTCGTCGTCGTAACGGTCGGTGGCGGCGTCGGGAGGCTGGTTGGGCTTCCCTCCCGGCTCGACGTCGACGTAGAAGGTGCTGTCGGAGCCGGCGTCGGGCCCGAGGTCGGGGAGTCGGGCGGGAATGGCGAGGCTGAAGGCGGGGGCGGATTGTGGCGTTTCGAAGGGCGATGTGCGATGGCGGTTGGGTCGTTTTCATTGGTCCATACCCCGTTGGCATCGATGTCCATGAGGTCGAAATCGCGATAGAGGCTCATCCGGGCCGTCTCGTACGAGACCCAGGTCGAAATCAGGGCGTTGCGTGCGGTCAGAGACGCCCGTGCAAGGCGTTCAAGAGGTTAAGGGTCAGACTGGCGTCGTGGTATCCAGTGGCGGTGCGGAGCGTCGTACTCGGCCTGCTCGAGCTGCCGCGAGGCGATGATGATCTGCTCGCGGTTGATCTCGAACGTGCGTCTGGTCAAGACGAGCTGACGCATGTCGAGGCGGATCTGCTGCACCACCGTGTCGCGGGCCTGCATGTAGGCACGGCGGGCTCGCTGGTACTGGATCTGGTCGGCCCGGTACTGATTGCGCTGCAACCGGCGGTTGATCGGCGCCTGGAACTGCAAGCCGAAGGTTTGGATGCTGTTGGCGGCGTCGAACCGGAACAGGCCGGCGTGGTTCGGCGCTTCGTTGAAAATGCCGTTGTACTGGAAGTTCAAGATGCCCTGAAGCTGATTGGCGTCGAACTCGACCTGCCGCCAGGCGTCGGTCACGGTCGCCAGGGCGTTCTGAAGATCCAGGCGGTTGCCCAGCGCGATCTGGATCGCCTGGTTGACGGTCAGATCGACCGGCTGCAGCTCGATCAAGAAGACGCGGGTCTGGGTCTGCGCGACGAGACCTCGGAGAGCCGGGCGCGGAACTTCTTGCCGACGAGCTTTCGCAGCGCCAGTGGTCGCCTCGGCGAGGGGCATCGCGTCGAGCTCGGCCAGGAATGTGGTCAGCTCGTCCTGGTCGTGGTCGATCTCCTGGTCGGTTCTCGGTCAGGACCTGGCGGATTTCGCGCAGAGAGTCGATCTTCGCGGTCGAAGATCTCCCGGTTGTGCTCGGCGTCGGGGCCGGTGAAGCCTGCGCTTCTTGGTCGCCTTCGAGCCGTCTGTCCACCGCTTCAGCTCGCCGACAACTTGATCGTGAAGCGTTCGCAGCTCGTCAAATTCCGGCCGCAGCGCGCGTGCCACGCCGGCCAGCTCGGTCCTGGGCAGCTCATCGTTCTGCAGCAGCCTGCAGGAACAGCTTTTCGATGCGCGTCGCGCATCTTGTCCAGCCGCTCGTCGTTGAGCTCGAACTGGTCGAGGACCGAGTCGTCGATCCGCACTTCCTGCTCGGTGGGCAGCCCGAGGTTGATCTTGAACTCGTCGAGCGAGGTTTGAAGGCTTGCCTGCGCGGTCAGGAGCGAGGCCTGGGTCTGCTGGTATTGCTGCGCGACTGGTCGCGCTCGAGGACCGATCGAAAGCCGGCCTTGAGCTCTTCCTCGTAGATGTCGAGGTTGCGCTCGGTACGACTTGAGGTTGCTCTCGGGATTGCGGATCGACTGGAGCTGGTTGACAAGAGCAGGAAGCCCGAGCTGGAAGAGTACGACGCCCCGATGCCGGCCAGCGTGGGTATCGAGGCGCCCCCCTGGCCGGTCACCAGGGCGACGTAAAACTGGCGCCGAAACTCCGCGAATGCACGCAGCGCATACAGCACTCCGCGCTCCTGCAGCGAGAGGGGCTGCGTGACGATCCGCGCCCACGCGCCGGCCAAGAGCGGCTGCGTGAGCGAAACCAACCAGGCTGGGCGAGACCATCTGGACGCCGTGGTTGCGAGTACTCGAAGACGATGCTGTTGGCCAGGTTGACCAGCAGCTGAGCGCCCGACATCAACTCGAGGTTGAAACCGTTCTGGGAGCCGAGCAAGAGCTGGTTGTTGAGGTTGGGCGCTTTGGCCGCGGCGTGCGTTGTCGGCGGCGGTGGTGGTGCCGCGGCAGTGGTCGTGGTACCGGTCCCGGTGGAAGACGTCCCCGTGCCGCTACCGGTGGTGGACGATCCGCCGCCGGTGGAAGACGTGCCGCCGCCTGTCGTCGTGCTCGGGGCCGAGACCACGCCGGCGCCGGTCAGCGGCGAATAGAACAGGTTCCAGATGCTGAAGCCCTGGATCATGAACTGGAACCGGGCGAGGGTCAGGGAAAGCGCCGCCAGGTAGAGGTTCTCGTACGCAGTCTGGTAGTCGCGGCTGTTGACCATCGCCAGCCGCATGATCGAGTCTTTGCTCAAGAGGACCTTGCCGTCGGATTCGAGCGGGACAAAGGGCTGCCAGCTCAGGTCTTCGACGGGTGTGGTGCCGCGCTTCCGCCAGAACCGATATTCGAACGGAAACCGATTGGAGACCTGAAACTGCCGCGCGGCCACCTCGTCGGGCACGATCGGCACGTGGTTGGGATCGTTGGAGTCGGCCATGCGCGATCGCGGGTCGGCCTCGACCGGCCGCTCGGGTACCCGCCAGCGCCAGTCGAAGAGCCGCTCCTTCAGGATCCCGTACACGTCGTTGTCGGCAAAGTCGTGGTAGTAGGTGCGCGTGCACCCGAGCGTGCCCGCCAAGAGCGCGCAAGCGATCACGAGCCGCCAGTGCCGACCCCGTATCCGGCGCACGCCTTCGCGCGCGCTCCCATCAGATGGTGGGATCGCCGGCATCCGGTTTCCGCCTCGTTCATCCAGGACAAAGACCTGGTGTTCCTCCAGGGTCTCCGTCCATTGTTACAGAGATGACGGGCGGATTCTATCGTAAAATGACAATTGTACAAGACCACTCGTGACTGCGGCGTCCGAAACCACGAAATTTCGCGGGCAGTTGTCGATCGGTGATACTTGCCAGGGCGCGGTTGGCAAAACGTAAATCGGGGTAGGCAATTACGCCGAGTGACGCGCGCAGACCGCTCCGTGTCGGGGGCTTTCGGGCGGTATTGCCGGCGCGAAACGGCTGTCAGACGTGACTTTCCGATCAGGGGAGATGTTCCCAGCCGCCCGCACTCGCGGTCGACGTCGCGCAGGTACGGATCGCCGAGCGCCGCTCGAGATACCGTGATAGCCTAAGTAGTGCCTTGGACAGTCAGTCCGCCCGTTCTTTGACAATTCGCTGTCGGATCAGGCGCACAGCGGCGCCCTGCAAGAGCGACCGGGCGTCAAGCAGGCATTTGGAAACGGAGAAGACCGCAGACCGGATTCGATTGGAATCCGCGGCTGCGTGGCATTATGGAACGACCTTGGTGTTCGGGGTCATGTTGATGATCTTGGGGTTCTTGACCGTTTTGCCTGCCGCGGTTTTCGGAGGTTCCGTCGACCCGCCGGTATAAACGGGAGTCACGGGCGGCGGCTCGACTGGCGTCTGGGCTTGATCAGAGCAGCCCGCGGCAAAGGCGGCGATGAACGGGACGCATGCGAGCAGGGGCGAAGTGCGACTTCTCATGGGCGCTCCGTGGTTAAGTCAGGGTACCGAAAAGTGTGTGCTGCCCGAGCGCGGCGTTGCCGGAGCCGGCGAAAGCCGGCCCGGAAACGCGCGGGGAGCCATGATCAGTACGAGTCGGCGCTGAACACTTCGCCGCCGGCGCGAGTTCCTAGTGCCTGGTAGGCTTGATCGCCGATCGACGCCTTGATGAACTTGACCGAGCCGTCGGCGAACGCGAAATTGACGCCGCCGGGGTGGTTGCTGCGGAACGCCCATTCGCCGAGGGTCGTCAGGGCTTGCGGGCAATTGATCAGCCAATCGGTCGGAATCCCGTTCTTGGTTCCACAAACGCCCCAGACGTTGGTCCAGTTCTGACCGGTGAGGTCGTTCGGCGAGCCGATACGCGGAAGAGTGAATGCTCCGGTCTGTGGGAAAAACTCGTTCGCGTTGATCGCGGTGGGATTGAAGTCGTAGGCGGGGAACACCGCGGTGAACGTGTAAAAGTTGTAGGGATCGGCGGGCTCGTTCTTGAAGCGAGACATCTCGCCGAAGAACGTCGTGTTGCTCGTGCCGTCGGTCACGGCCGAGATCCTGACCACGTCTTCCGCGCCGAACATTCCGTTGCCCAGGGCGGCGTTGCACTTGTTGGGTTGGGGCGCACTCGGATCCGGGAACGCGGTCTGGGCCCAGTTCGTGAAAATGTTTTCTTGGGTTCCCCGGCTCATCCCGTACGAGCTTTGGGCGAAGACGGCGCCGTTGTTCACGTCGGGAATGGGTGTCGCGGGCAGGTCGGATGGGCAAAGCAAGCTGCTGACCTTGTTGAACGTGCCGGTGACGTTCGCAATGTTGGTTGCGGTCAGCGAGAAATTGACCGCGTTGTACTGGGCGTTCCCCTCGAGAAACGGGAGCATGAACGTGAACGCAGAATGCCCGAACCAGCAGGGTTTTTGACACTGGCTCGTCGGGCTGGCGTAGCACGTGTTGTCGATGTAGCGGTTTCCCATGGGGAACGAGCCCTGCGAGCTCTCGTAGTTGTGGGCGGCGAGCGCCAGCTGTTTCAGATTGTTGACGCATTGGGCCCTGCGTGCTGCCTCACGGGCAGACTGTACCGCGGGCAAGAGCAGCGCGATCAAGACCGCGATGATCGCGATCACGACCAGGAGCTCGATGAGCGTGAAGCCGCCGTTGCGAGCGCGGCTATGTCGACGATTCTGCATGATCGAGTACCTTTCCGCCACGAGGCTGTTGAGACTGCGAGAGGATGGAAAAAAGAGAGCAGCAATCAAGAACCGGTTGGCGTGGACGGGCCGCCCGGCGGGCGAACGCCGTGAGGCGGCACGATGCCGTGCGTGGATTCGGCACAGAAAATCAACGACGCATGCCCACCAACCTGATGGCAGCTCAAAAGAGTCGACGAGTTGAAACGGCTAAAAGTGACGACTGTCCGGAACGGGATTGCGCGAATCTGACGCAAGCTCAATGTTCGATTGAGACACGGTTGGGAAAGGCTGCTGACGTTGTGTGTTACCAGGCGTTGAGGCTCAATGCAACGAACCACAAACGCGTGCTAATCCTGCGGGTCAATCAAGACATCGGCACCTCGTGTGGTGCGCACGCCCCTGATCAGATCGAGCAGAAGGGAGATCGGCTCTGGCTCCGAGTCGGAGACGATGGCTGACTGCGGATTAGCTTGAAGCGAACGATTGAGAAGATACCAGGAAGAATCGCGCATCCGCAAGAGTCTCGATGCGAAACAAGCCATAATCTGTGGCGTCTCCCTCTATTCGACTTGGTTTCGAGCCGCGAGCCGGATCGGAACCTTGACGCACGTCGCGAGAATCGCGAAGAATAGGCGTGCTATCGACCAAGGGTCGAGACTGCATCCACTCGAGCATCAAGTCCATCGGGATTCGCGTCGGGCTCCAGCCGAGGCTTCGCGCTGTCATTCTGAGAACCGACTCGTAAACCTGGCGTGACGCTCGGGAAATCGACACCGGCGCCGCGACGCGCGCGGACGGCGTCATTCCTGTCGAATCCGTTTCCGCAAACAAGCGGCACGCCCCGGAGCGAGCTTCCATGAAATGGTCCAGAGTGCGCGGGGGTATCGCGATCCTGGTGGTTTTGTTGGTCTGCGCTGCCATCGGGCTCGAGATCAAGGAAAACGTGGCGCCGGATCTCTCCGCGAGCGCACAGATCCACAAGCTGGAGAGCTACTGGCCGTCGCGCCGGAGGGCAGCCGCGAAAGAGCTGGCCCAGTTCACGGGTGAGCCGGACCGGATCGTCCCGGCCCTGGTCAAGGCGCTTGGGGATCCCGACCCGGAAGTCCGGCAATGCGCGATGGAGTCGCTCAAGAATTTTGGCGAGAAGTCCAGCACCGCGGCACCCGCGGTCCGGGACATGCTCAAACGGGAATCGGACGCTTCGATCCGGCAGCGTGCGGCAGCGCTCCTGGGAGTGGTGAAGGATCACGACTCGGTCGCCGCTCTCTCCGCGGCTCTCGACGATCGAGATCCGGCGGTCCGGCTCGAGGCCGCGCGGTCGCTGGGCAGGTTCGGCCGCGAGATCGCCTCGGGGCCGCTGGTCGACAAGCTGGTGTCGGCCCTGGCTTCCGACAATCCGGAAGACATTCGTCAGGCGGGTGTCGAGACCCTGGATTCGATCGCCCGGGACCGGGAGCCGGTCGCCCGCGCCATCGCCGACGTTGCGGCCAAGGACCCGAGCCCCCAGGTCCGCTACACGGCGATTGGCGTCATGAAAACGCCGATCTTCGCATTCCAGTTCCCGGCGCTCGTGGCCGCGCTCGACGACCCCAGTCCGCGCGTTCGGCTGCTGGCCGGCTCCAACCTGGCCTGGATCGGCATGACCGACGATCGCGTCGTCCCGCGCTCTGCCACGCCGCACTCACGGCTGATGACGCGACTCGCGAAGGGATCGGGATCAATTTCGATCTGCTTGTCCTCGATCGAGTGACTGACAAGGCACCGGTCGATCAACTGGAGCGGAGGTTCCAGACGGCGGTCCGAGAATTGCAAACCGTGGTGGAGACGCCGAGCGCCGGCGGACGCACACAGGCGATCAACGTCCTCGGCCGGCTGATCGCGAACTATCAGAAAACGGGCAAGCCGGCACTGCTCGACCCTGCTCGGGCCGCCGCTGCTGCCGTGCTGGCGCGGATCGAGGACGAGCGGGAAGACGTTCCGCTGCGCGTCCATGCGATGAACCAATGGACCTTGATCGAGGCGGTCGGCGATCAGAAGCCGTCGAGCCCACGACCTCGGCACCGGTTGTCCAGGCTCGGCGAGACGAGTTTCACTGGAGGGCCATGTGGATCGCCGCCTTGTGCCGCGCGCTCAAGAGCACGGTCCCCGGAATTCGATCCCGCGCCGTCGATATCCTGGCCGACAACTTCAAGAATCCCGGCACCGACCCGTCGTTCCGCGAGGCCTGGCGAAAGGCTGTCTCCCCGCTGGCCGAGGCAATCAAGAGCGACGACGACAAGGTCCGCAGCGCGGTGCTGGCGATGCTGGGCATGCTCGGGCCACAGGCGGGCGATGCGCTCGTGGCCTTGAAGGCTCTGGCTCGCGACTCGCGCGAGGGAACCGTCCGGTCGGCCGCCCTTGAGGCGATCAAGTCGATCACCAGCGTCGACGACCTCAAGGCCAAGGATCCCTCCGTGCGCGATTGCCGTCGCTCGAGACCGTCGGCCGGCTGGGCTGGCGCGCACTTCCGGCCCTTCCGGACGTGATCGCCGGGCTGACCGATCCGGACGCAAAGGTCCGGGCCGCGACCGTGAGCGCATTGCGCCGCTTTGCCCCTCGTCGGTGTCCGCGGTGGGTCCGCTGTCGGCCGCCCTGGCGGCCGAGGGCGATCCAGCGGTTCGGGCGGCGATTGTGGAAGCGCTGGAGACGATCGCGCCGGGAACCCCGCCCGTGCTTGAATCGCACCAGCGGGCACTCAGGGACCCTGACCCCTTGGTCCGCGCGGCCGGCGCCCGTTTTCAGGACGTCCCAGCCGACGATGCGATGGTCACGGCGCTCGCCGCCGCGCTCATCGATCCGAGCGAGGACGTGCGCGGGCGCGTCGCCGGCAGCATGACGCAGGTTCTCTTCGAGAGCCCGCGAGTCGTGCCCGCGTTGCTCGAGGCCCTGCGCGACTCCGCGGCGCGCCCGACCGTGGTGGAATCCCTGCGTATCCATCTAAGAAACACCTCCGAAGAAGCGGAATTCAGCCGCTTCCGGGGCAAGCTTCCGAAACTGACGGCCACGCTGGGCGCGGTGATCCCCGAGCTTGCGCAGGCCCTCTCGCGCAACGACCCAGAGTCGAGTGCCGCGGTCTTCGGCCTCCTGGGCCGCATCGTCGCCTTCACGCGGTTGAGCCGCGACGAGGGCTTGCGCAAGTGCATCGAGCCAGCCGTTGAAACCTACCTTCACGGCTTGAACGACAGCGACCCGGCGGTCCGCGAAGAAGTCCTCAGCCGCGTTGGCAAGGTACCGATCCGCCGGGCCGAGATCATCGCGGCGCTCGAAAAGTTTCTGGAACGGACCGACCAGCCAAATGCCGAGCGCGAGACCGCTCGGCTGGCCATCAAGGCACAGCGCACGGCGAGTGCCTCGCCCGCCGGCCCGGCATCAACAAAGAACTGAACGGACGCGCGGTTCGTCGTATCGAAGCCCGCCCGCGCGGCCCTTCCTCACACGTCGAGCTTTTCGCCGTTCGATCGAACTGGAGTGCTGGCCCGACGAAAAGGACGGGTCACGTAGCGAAAGGCCGTCTTTGCGGCCCGGATCGGTGCACGGCCAACAAGGACGATAAACCCGATGCTCGCGGCCAGTACCGACGCCAGGGGAAAGGTCACTTCCGGGGAAAAATAGCCAAAAATCATGGCGAGAAACTCCCAGGTCGTTGATGAGTGCGCACTATCGTATCGCGAGATTCTAGCAGATTTCTAGATCATGTTGACCCGCGACTTGATGGGTTTGCGGTTGTCTGGAGACAGTTTCACATCATCAGGCTCATGGTGGAGCTTGAGGATGCGCCGGATGAAATGACACGCCGCCGCCGAGATTGGCTCGGCACGATCACGACGTCAGCATCGTTACAGTGTCACGCAGCACGCCGGGCGCCGAAGCCCGCTCAGCGAGGCCTCCGACGTTCCCGCTGTCTTGATCCGCGTTCACCATCCCCATCCGCGGCTAATCATGTTTTCGATTGCTGGGAGAAGACAAATACCGCAGAGAGTTCTTGGCCGCTGATGCACGCGGATTTACGCGGATAAAACTGCAGAAGATGATGGATCGGAAGAACCACAACCTATCTGTTCGCCGAACTCGGCTACGAATGCCGGTCCGACCGGGAAGATACAGTTCCTACCGCGCAGCACGTGAAGGGGAAGAGAACCGGCTAACGAGTAAGGCAAAGGAACCGTCCGCGGCGGGCGATGCGCGGCGCTTCCGCCAGACTGGCCGCCGGCGGTACGAGCGCTCAGTTGCGGTCGCGCGAGGAGCGCCGGCGCTAGGATCCGTTGTTGAACTTCCGGTATTCACGGAGCGCCGACGCCAGCATTTCGCGCTCGCTCGGCTTCCTCCCGTGTCGCCCGCCGCGCCCCCGTCGGCGGCGATCGGCGGCCTTGGGTTCCGCTTTGTTGGGCTCGGGCGCGCGAGGGCCGGCGGCGGCGATGGCTGATGTGTGGTTCTCCTTCGCCAAGACGACGAAGCTGGGCGTGGCTTCCCCCCGCGTGGAGGTTCCATTTCGCGGCGTAACGCGGCGTAGTTCTGCCGGCACGCGGCCACCTTGGGATGTTTGCGGCCGAGGGCCCTCTCCAGCACGAAGAGCGAGCGCTGGTACAAGGCCTCCGCCTCAGCATACCTTTGCTGCGATTTGCACAGCACGGCCAGGTTGTTCAGGGTGAGCCCCACGTCGGGATGAGCCAGACCGAGAAGCTTTTCCTTGGTCGCGAGCGCCCGCCGGTAGAGGTGCTCGGCCTCGCTGATCTGACCCCGCGCCTGATGAATGGCCGCGAGGTTGTTCAGGTTGACGGCGATCTCGTAGTGGTCGGGACCGTAGACCCGCTCGAACACGGCCAGGGCGCGGCGGTAGAGCGCCTCCGCCTCGGCGTACTTGCCCTGCCCATCAAGCAGGGCCGCCAGCGCGGCCACATCCGCGGCCACGTCCGGGTGATCGGGGCCGAGCGCCTTCTCGCGGACGGCGACCGACCTGCGGGCCAACGGCTCGCCACGGGCGCAGCGGCCGCGAGCGTGTTCGAGGCCGCCCAGGTTATGATAGAGCGTGGCCAACTCCGGGTGGTCGGGACCGAGGGCCTTCTGCATGATCGCCAGGGCACGCCGGTAAAGCCGGCGCGCCTCGGCGAAACAGCCCTGGTACTTGTACACCACGGCCAAGCCGTTGAGGGGCACGGCCAGTTCCAGTGCGTCGGGTGCCAGGGTCTTTTCCGCGCTCGCCAGGGCCCGGCGGTAAAGCCTCGCCGCCTCGCCGTATCGACCCCGCGTGAAGGAGAGCTGCGCTTGCACGACCAACGACTGCAACCGGTTCCTGGAGATCTCCACGCGCTCCTGGCGCGGACGCTGGAGCCTGGGGTGCATTGGACCACTTCTCCTTTCCGACCGCGGTGGTGCTGCGGATGAAACCACGCAGCGGCCGGTCCAGTTATCTGGACCCAGAAGAGAATCCGCCCCGCTCTGATTGCCGCTTCCTGGCTCGGGTCCGATCCCGAACGAGCGTCTCGTTGTGATTGACGGCGAGCTTGCAGGGTAATGGGTTGGCCGGCGGCGCGAGGGTTGTGAGGGTGTGTGCCGGCGCAGGCTCGGGCCTCGCGACGGCGCCGATCACCGGATTTGTCATCGGCTCCGCCGGCGGGGCGTAGCTGATGAGGCTCGCCGGTGCGCTGCGGACTTCCAGGGTCTCCAGTTCGAGCTTCCGGGACTTCATGGGGTGCTCCCTTCCAATGTCCGCGATCGAATGAAAGGACGTCGCTCCGGGCGCGCGGACTAGCCGTCCGGGGGATGCCAGGCCGGTGAGGGACATGCTTGGCGGCGAGAACCTCACCGGCCGAGCTCTCGCTCTGCGATGCGGAGGAAACCTCGGCTCCTTACGGCTGGACCTTGACCTCGACCGTGCCCATGCCGCCATCGCCGATTTGCTCATGGAAGATCTCCTCTTCCTTCATGAACCACCTCGAAGGCGGGCGCTTTTCGCATCCACTGATCAATGCGAGAAAAATTCTGGGCAGCACCAAGATTTCCAGGCACGGTTCGAAAAACGACGGACCAGCGAATGCCCCCTCTGCGTCGGGCTAGCCCGACGGCTCGATGAGTCGTCGATTTGTGGCGTCGCATGTTCAAATCTCCGAAGTATGGTCATACGATCGAAATCTTGGTAAAGAACGACTGTCACGCGGCACAATCGGATTTCCCGGCCGGTGCGTCGGAGCGCCGGACTCCATACGGCGATCGCTCGGCGCGCGCAGGTTCCCCCGCCGCGACCGCGTCTCTCCGGCCGCTCCATTGGCGGGACCAGGGAAGAGCGGATCGGGATCAGGAGCGTCGGACTGACACGTGTCGCTCGACCCCGCGCGATCGGCCCGCCCTCGGCTCGAACCCGACGGGCGGCTCGGGCTCGGCGCGGACCGCGATCGTTCGATGCCGAGGAAGACCTCACGGCCTCATGGCTTGTCCTTTGCCTCCACTTCCGCCAGTAGCTTCTGAAAGTCCGCTCGGGACCGAAGCGGCTCGAGCTCGGGATCTTTCCTCATCTTGGCGACGTCCTTGAAGCCACGATCGACGGCCTGTCGCAGGGCGGCCAGGGCGCGATCTCCATAGGCCGAAGATCGCTGCTTTCGTTCGCCCTCGGACAGCCGAGCGTCGGTCGCGGCCAGCCGGGCGCACCCGGCGAACAGACATGCCGATGTGTAAGCATCGCGCGGCAGCTCGACGGCCGCCTGGAGAAACTGTCCGATCGCCAGGGCGGCAGCCGCGTGGTCCTTCCGCTCCACGAGCGTCTCGGCCAGTCTCCAGCGATTGTTCCGGTAGAACTTGCGATAGTCCGGATGGCGTGGATTGGCCTTCAGGGCGGCCTGGTGGTAAGGCAGCGCCTCTTCGAGCAATCGGCGTGCGCCGTCGAGCTCCTTGTGCGCCAGGAGTAGCCGGGCCAGGTTGACCATGCTACCCGCGGTTTCATTCTGATAGCCCGCAATCGAGGGGTAATCAGCGGCCAGTCGCTTGTGAACGGCCAGCGCCTGACCGTACAATTCCTCCGCTTCTCGCCCACGACCAGTGTTTTTGAGAAGAATGCCCAGATTGTTCAGGGTCTGGGCCAGACCCCGACGATACTCGGGCACGACGGGGAACTCGTCGACGAGCTGCCTTCGGATCGTCAATGCCTGTCGGAAAGACTCTTCCGCCTCGGGGTGTCGTTCGGCGTCTCGGAGCACATTACCCAGGTTGTTGCGGCTGATAGCGAGCCCCTCGCGATACCGAAGGACGGTCGGATTGTCGACAGCGAGTTTCTTGTAGATCGCCTCGGCCGCAGCGAGCGATTCCACGGCCTCTCCCGGCCGCTTGGCGTAATCGAGCGTCGTACCTAGATTCAAATGGGCCTGAGCCAGAGCATCGCGGAACTCAGGGTCGTCGGGGAATTCGGCGACAAGCTGCTTGTGGATGGCCACGGCCTGACGGTAGTGCTCTTCCGCGTCCGGGAGCCGGTCGAGATCCTTGAGCAACATGGCGAGATCATTGAGGTCCCTGGCCAGATGGTACCGATAGGTGTGCGCGCCGCAGCATTGGTGGCCAGATCGCGATGGATGGTCACACTCTGCATCAAGTACGACTCGGCCTCTGGCGTCCGGCCCGTCCTCCGGTAGAGAAGGCCGAGACTGTTGCAGGCTCCGGCCAGCCCGTGTCGGTGGCCGGGCCTGCTCGGGAAGTCGGCGACCAGCCCGGCGAATAACTCCCGGCTTCGGTCATAGGCGGTTTCGGCGTCCTGGAATTGCCCGAGTCTTCCCCGGATGAGGCCGACGCGATGGAAGGCATCAGCCACACCGGCCCGCGATTCCTCATCTTGCCCGGTGTCCGCTGCGAACTCCTCGTAATAGCGGAGGATTCGCTCCAGGAACTGCTTTTGCTCTTGCGTCATGGACGGTTGCTTGGCCAGAAGGTCCTCGATGAATTGCGACGTCATGGCATCGAGTGCCGCGCGCGTCTGCTCGCGGCGCTTCCCTTCCGCTTCGAGGGCTGCGACTTTCTGCTGGCGTTCCCGATTGATCGCGACCACGGCGCGGGTTAACGTCACGATGGCGGTGAGAAGCAGGACCATGAAAGCCGCCGCGACGAAGAGGGCGCGGCGGTTCCGCCGCGCGAACTTCCGGAGCCGGTAGACCGACGACGGCGGGCACGCCAGCACCGGCTCCTCGCCCAGGTAGCGCTCTACGTCCATCGCGAAGCCGTCGGCCGTCTCGTAGCGGCGGTTCCGGTCCTTCTCGAGGGCCTTCATCACGATCCAGTCCAGGTCGCCCCGGACCAGCTTTGTCAGCTTGGCCGGCTCGATGTCACGCCGCGCCGAGATCGAGGGTAGGGAGTCCTTCGAGCCCGACAGCCGCGCGCTCGGCCTGGGAGGGTTCTCTTCGCGGATGATGCGGCGAACCTCGTCGTATGCCGCCCTCTGGAATCGGTCCTTGGTAATCGGCGTCGTGCCGGTCAGGAGTTCATACAGGAGTACGCCGAGCGAGTAGATGTCGCTGCGGGTGTCGATGTCCAGTCCGCTCTGCCCGGCCTGCTCCGGAGACATGTACAGCGGCGTGCCGATCATCTGGGCGAGGCCGGTGTGCAGCGTCTTCTCCGTCAGCTCTTGGCCCAGCGCCTTGGCCACGCCAAAGTCGATCACCTTGGGGACTGGCGGTCGTGTCGTGCATGACGACGAGGACGTTCGAGGGCTTGAGGTCGCGGTGGATGATGCCCTTCTGGTGTGCGTGCTGTACGGCATGGCAGACCGGGAGGAACAGCTCCAGGCGTTGTCGCGGCGTCAGATGGTTCTGATCGCAGAAATCCGTGATCGGCACGCCCTTGATCAGCTCCATGACGAAGTAGGGACGGCCCGAGGGCGTGGCGCCACCGTCGTAAACCTTGGCGATATTGGGATGATCCATGATCGCCAGGGCCTGCCGCTCCGCCTCGAAGCGGGCGACCACCTGCCGCGTGTCCATGCCCGGCTTGAGCACCTTGAGGGCGACCTTGCGACGGACCGGCTGCGTCTGCTCGGCCATGAAGACGATGCCGAAGCCACCCTCGCCGATCGGCTCCAGCAGCTTGAAGTGGCCGATCACCGTGCCGGGTCCTTCGCCCATCGGCACGTCGAGGGTGGCGTCCATGCCTTGCGGAGACTGCTCCAGGACGCCGCTGGCGCCGACATCGGCCCGCAAGAGCGCCTCGACCCAGGCGCGCAAGGTCGCGTCGCCGCCGCACGCCCGCTCCAGGTAGGCGGCGCGCTCCTCGGGGTTGGTTCGGGCCAGCGCCTGGTGGAAGATCTCTTCTTCGCTCATGACCCACCTCCGAGGTAGCCCCTCGGTCTCTATCCTTACAATGCGAGAAGCGGCGCCGCCAGCATCAGGAATTCCCGCAGCTCACCGGAATTCGAGCGTCGAGATCCGGCGTGACCAGCCATTGGATCGGAAGGGCAGGGTTGCCACCGAGAATGCCGGTCGTGCTGGTGCGATCCAGTGCCGCTGGCCGACGACCTGGCTCGGGCGGAATTCGCCGTTATTCATGGTGTAGGTGCGCGTCGCGTAGGGGATCGCGGCGGCTTCTTGATAATAACGGATCACGGCTGTCCAGTTGCCGTCGGGAATCGCGTTCGAGGTGTCGATCGTCACGGTGGTAAAGCCTCGCTTCCCGTTATCTCCGCCTTACGGGAAGCTGGCGACGCGTTCGCCGTCCAGCGATTGGGGATCATCGTGGAGATCGGTGTTCAGAGTGAGCGGCGACGAGACGATCTCGGGCGAGATGCGGCCGCCGGGCAACTTGACATGATAAATCTCGTTGATGTGATCGTCACCGGAAAGGAGCAACAGGCCGTTGATGGTTTCGCCCATGCGAGCGGCCAGCTCTCGGAACAACGGCTCGCGCTCATGCGTGTACTGGTCGCCGCCATAGTTCTCGCCGCCCTTGGATTTTTGGTTCCAGTTACTGCCAGTGGCCAGAACAACCACGCGGGGGAGCAGGCTGCCGCGCTGGTCGATCATCGCGAGGAGTCTATCGATCAGGTCCTTGCCGAAAAAGACGCCGGCATTTTCGTCGCGGACGAACCTGCCGTCGAGCAGGTAGATGTCGACCAAGCCGCGGGTGATCAGGGTGCTGAGCCCGAATTCCCCCTCGGACGAAGGTTCCGCCGTCGATCACGAAAGCGGCATCGATCCTCGACGTCGCCGCGCCGAGAGCAAACGTCCCGGCGGTGACTTTGAGTGCTGCGGCGCTGGTCAGGCTTCGGAGATGCCGGGCCGGTCAGGGGCATGCTTGGCCGCTAGAACCTGACCGGCCGCTTGCTTCAAGACGTTCCCTATCAGCACGCGGGCGAAGCGGCAGGCGCCTCACCCCCGGTCGTCTGTCACTCGCGCCGACGCTTTCGGTTCCGGCGGCGCCTGCCAGATCTTCACGGTCCCGTCCAGGCTGGCCGAGGCGATCAACTTGCCGTCGGGGCTGAACGCTAGGCCCTTGACCCAGCTCGTGTGGCCGCGCAGGACGTGGATTTCCATGCCGGGCCCGTCCCAGACCTTGACGGTGCTGTCGGTGCTGCCCCAGGCGAGCCGCTGACCGTCACGGCCGAACGTCACGCACTGCACCGCACCGGTGGGGTCGTGCAGGTTGTGCACGAGCTTCCAGGTCCGGGCGTCCCATACCTTCACGATCCGGTCCGCGCTGCCCGAGGCCAGCAGCTCCCCGTCCCGGCTGAACGCGACACTTAAAACCCTGCCCGCGTGCCCGGGCTCGAGGACACGCGGCTCCTCGCCGGTCGTCCAGTCCCAGACCTGGACCGTGCCGTCCCCGCTGCACGAGGCGAGGTACCGGCCGTCCGGGGGACGGAACGCCACCCCAAAGACCGGCCAGCTATGGTGTCTAAAGGCCGGCTGGACGTCCTTGCCCGTCGTCACTTCCCAGACCCGCACCACGCGGTCGAAGCCTGCTGAGGCGAGGTGCCGGCTGTCGGGGCTGAACGCCAGGCAGAGGTCCGCGATGCTGTGGCCCCGAAACCCGCGCGTCTCCATAGAGGTGATCGTATCCCAGACCCGCACGGGCTCTTCCGCGCGGCTCCCCACATAGGGCCCCGCGTTCACCGCGGCGAGGTGGCGGCCGTCGGGGCTGTAGGCCACGCGTTGCCCCACCGAACTCGGGGATCCCCCCAGGGTATAGAGCTCCTTGCCGCTGCCGGTGTCCCACACCCGGACCGTCCCATCCGCACCGGCCGAAGCGAGGTAGCGCGCATCCGTGGGGTGGAAGGCGACGTCGGTGACCGCGCCCGTGTGGCCGCGGAAGGTCAGGTATTCCGGTCCCGGCTCCCGCTCCACGGGGGTGGCGTCCCAGATCCGCACGGTCTTGTCCGTGCACCCCGAGGCGAGCTGGTGGCCGTCCGGGCTGAAGGCCAGGCCGAAGACGTCGTCGAGGTGGCCGCGCAGTGTGAGAACCTCTTCGCCGGTCGCCGCGTCCCAGAGCTTGATGGTCTGATCCAGGCCCGTTGACGCGAGGCGGCGACCGTCGGGGCTGAAGGCCACGTTCCGGAGCCCGCCCACGTGGCCGCGCAGGCTCAAGACCTCTTGCCCGGTCTGCGCGTCCCAGACCTTGATTTCCCGGTCGGGGTGCGCGCCGATATGGCCACCAACCGCGGCGAGGAGGCGGCCGTCCGGGCTGAAGGTCACCACTTGCAAGCTTCCGTCGGGGTCACGGCAGGTGAGCTGTTCCCGGCCAGTCTGCGCGTCCCACAGCTTCACCAACTCCCCGCTGGCGGTGGCGAGCCGCCGGCCGTCAGGACTGAATTCTATGCCTCTGACCTCCCAGGTAAAGCCACTCAATGTGAGCGCCTCGTGGCCCGTGTTCAAGTCCCAGACCTTCGCTTCCCCTTTCTTATTCACTGAGTCACCGGTGGCGGAGGCCAGGCGCTGACCGTCCGGGCTAAAGGTTACAATCCACACCCCGTAAGTGTGTTTCCACTGAAAAAGGGGTGCTTGGAACTCACCCTGAAGGACCTTCTCCAGATCCCAGACCTTCACTGTCGCATCCTCGCTTCCCGTGGCGAGGTACCGGCCGTCGGCGCTAAACACGACGCTTTTGGTATTCGTCTGGTGAGCCTTCCACTGCCGGAGTTCCTGGCCGGTCTTCGCCTGCCAGACCGCGACAACGCCCGCCTGAGTGCCCGTGGCCAGGAGCTTGCCATCGCGGCTGAACGCCAGGCTGATGACCGGGCTGTCGTGGCGCAGGGGCGAGAGAGTCCGGTACCGCAGCCGCTTGAGGTAGTGCCATTCCCAGCCGCGCAAGTCGGATGGGCACTTCTCGAGCAGCGCTTCCATCCGGCTCAGGTTGTTCGCGGACCACTCGCGGTCCGCCAGGGCAATGCGCTGGAGGTAGAGCTGGGTCTCGAGCCGGCTCCTGGCCTGCGCTTCCGCCGCCGCCAGGTCCGTCGCTGCCTGGGCGCGGGCCTCCGCGGTCCGTGCCTGCTCCTGCTCTAGCAGCAGTGTGCCGGCCACCAGCGCCGCCACCGCCACGGCAACCACTGATGCCGTCAGCACCCCTCTCTTGTTCCGCCGCACGAACTTCCGCAGCCGATAGGTCGCCGACGGCGGGCAGGCGTGCACCGGCTCGTCGTGCAGGTAGCGCCGCACGTCGGCCGCGAACGCGCCGGCCGACTCGTAGCGGCGGTTGCGGTCCTTCTCCAGCGCCTTCATCACCACCCAGTCCAGCTCGCGGCGCAGCAGGCCGCTGAGCTGCTTCGGCTCCAGCCCGCGGCTGGCGGCGATCGAGGGCAGCGCCTCGGTGGTCGACAGCCGCGTGCTCGGCCGCGGCGGCTCCTCCTCGCGGATCCGATCCGCAGCACCTCCAGTCGAACGCCGCCTCGCCCAGCCGCTTCTTCTCCAACGGCGTGGAGCCGGTCAGCAGCTCGTAGAGCAGCACGCCCAGCGCGTAGATGTCGCTGCGGGTGTCGATGTCGAGGTTGTTCAGCTCGGCCTGCTCCGGGCTCATGTACTCCAGCGTGCCCACGACCGAGCCGAACTCGGTGAACAGGGTCCGCTCGGTCAGCTGCGGGCCGGTCGCCTTGGCCACGCCGAAGTCGATGACCTTGGGCACCGGCACGCCGTCGTAGCGGGCGACCAGGACGTTGGAGGGCTTGAGGTCGCGGTGGATGATCCCCTTCTGGTGCGCGTGCTGCACCGCCTGGCAGACCGGGATGAACAGCTCCAGCCGCTGGCGGGGGTGAGATGGTGCTCGTCGCAGTAGTCGGGTGATCGGCACGCCCTTGACCAGCTCCATGACGAAGTAGGGCCGGCCCGGCTCGCGGTCGTGCCGGCGTCGAGGACCTTGGCGATGTTCGGGTGGTCCATCAGGGCCAGGGCCTGGCGCTCGGCCTCGAACCGGGCGATGACCTGGCGGGAGTCCATGCCCGGCCTTGATGACCTTGAGCGCCACCATGCGTCTGACCGGCTCGGTCTGCTCGGCCATGAAGACCGTGCCCATGCCGCCCTCGCCGATCTCCTGGAGCAGCTTGTAGGGGCCGATCACCGTGCCGGGGCGTTCGCCGATCGGCACGTCGACGGTCGCGTCCACGTCCGGCGGAGGTCCGCTCCATGAAGCCGGTGGCCCCGACGTCGGCCCGCAAGCAGTGCCTCGACCGAGGCCCGCAGCGCCGCGTCCCCGCCGCAGGCCTGCTGCAGGTAGGCGGTGCGCTCCTCGGGGTCCTGCCGGGCCAGCGCCTGGTGGAAGATCTCTTCTTCGCTCATGTCGCACCTCGGAGTCGGACCGGACCACTTCGGTCTCCACCCTTCAATGCGAGAATCGGCGCCGCTAGCATCAGGAATTCCCGGCGCGCTCCGAAAATCGGGCGTCAAGGCCCGGCGCCGAGGCCCAGCTCGCGCCGGAGCCAGGCCCGCGTGTAGGTCCACTGCCGATCGGCGCTGCTGGGGGAGATCCCCAGGACCGCGGCCGCCTGGTCGCCCGTCAACCCCGCGAAGTAGCGCAGCTCGACGAGCCGGGCCTTCTGCGGATCGCGTTGGGCGAGCCGATCCAGGGCGGCGTCGAGGGCGAGGAGATCCATCTCCGGTTCCCGGGGCGACCAGGGCATCGAGGTCCAGGTCCGCGCGCCGCTGGTCACCGCCGTGCTTCCGCGTCCGCTTGCGCCGGGCGTTCTCGACGAGGATGCGGCGCATGGCCTCGGCCGCCGCGGCGAAGAAGTGGCCCCGGCCGTCCCAGGTCCGCACCGGGTCCGAATCCACCAGCCGCAGATAGGCCTCGTGGACCAGGGCCGTGGCCTGGAGCGTCTGGCCCGGCTTCTCGTGCGCGAGCCGCAGGGCTGCCAGCTTCCGCAACTCGTCGTAGACCAGCGGCAGCAGTTGCTCGGCGGCCCGCGGGTCGCCCTGCTCGATCGCTGAGAGGATCCGGGTCACGTCATTCATCGGCGGGGCGTCCCGACGCCTGGCCTCCCCCGACCTGTCGCCGGGACGGGGCTCTGTTGCCCCGAATACCCCAGGAAGTTCGGCCGGATAGGGATGCTCTTTCCGATCACTGTAACGCACCCCGCGGACGGGGACGATATGGAACCTTTTCCCTCGCCTCTGGAACCTTTGGATGATCGTGTATTCGGTCTCTGGGAGGTGACCGTTCCTGAGTCGATGGTGACAAGCGTACAGAATGAACCAAGCCGCGAAGTGACTTCACGGATGCGTCGGGCCGACGACACGTCCGACGACACCGACACATTCTATTCGGCAACCCCTGCGGCGGTGGCACGGTAAAACGATCAGAATGTTGTGCGGCTTATACGTGAAGCGGCGGGCGTCGAGCGTGCCTGGCGTAATCTCATCCGACCCCGCGTCCGGGCGTGCGGACGGGCCGACCGGGGAATGCCGGACCGCCCAGGGCTAGAAGACAGTCACCAACCCAGGCCGATCCGGCTGAGTTCCGACTTGATCCTGGGCAAGTTCCAGATGGCGAGGCCGCCGTGCGAGGAGCCGACCGCCAGCAGACTCTTGTCGGGGCTCCACGCCATGGACCAGATCGTGCCGCGCTCTTCCGGAAGGGCGAACAGCAGCTCGCGCTTGTTCAAGTCCCAAACGGTCACGGCGGCGTCTCCGCCGACAGCGAGCCAGGCCCCGTCCGGACTCAGGGCCGTGTGGATTGATGATCCGTGGATCGTTTCTTTTCCCCCGAAAGATGATCCCTGGAACAGTTCTTTTCTCCCGAAAGTCGCCTTGACCTGTCCGTCGGTCGCATCGCGCACTTCAATCTTTCCCGTGTTCCGGTTGACGAGCACAAGGTGTTTGCCATCCGGCAGGAAGGAGAGCGCCAGAATCCGGAAGACGTTCACCGGCCAGGAGTGCATTTGACCCGTCGCCCGTTCGCAAACCGAAACCCGTCTTCCGTCAGTCCAGGCGAAAAACTGGCCGTCTGGGCTGAAGCAAACGGAGGCGACAGGCGTTTCGTGCCGGATGAGCCGCCTCCTTGAACGACCACCGCGGGCGACCGTCTTCCGCTCGGCCCACGTCGACGACGTTCCAGAGCTTCACGCCGAGCTGTCCACAGACCACGCAGATGCTTTCCGTCGCGGCTAAAGCTGGCGCCGAAGTCCCCCGGACCGACGTTGTCAGGGACGGTGGGTATTTGCTCGCCGGATCGGACATCCCAGAGCTTGACCGTGCCAGGCGAGGTGTATTCGGTCGTGGCAAGGAAGTGGCCGCCCGGGACGAAGACTCACGCTCTGCGGCGGCGCAGCAAACCCGCGCAACTCGCGAACGATCCTTCCCGTACCGGGGTCCCAGATTCGCACGACAAGGTCTTTGCAGGTGGATACAAGGAGCTTGCCATCGGGGCTGAACGCCAAACCGGGAATCCCGCCGCTGTGTCCGGACACAGTCTGTTTCTCAAGAGCGCCCGCGAGATTCCAGATGCGGACCGATTGGCTCCCGGCTGAAACCAGGCGCTTGCCGTCGCGAGTGAAGCCGACGAAGGGCGGCCCCGCGGGATCGCGCTCGATGGGAACGGTCACTTCGTGATTGGTGGTGATGTTCCAGAGCCGAACAAGGCCGGCCTCCGGGGCGGGAATGGCAAGCAGCCTGCTGTCAGGGCTGAATGCGGAAGTCCAAGACCGTCCCCAGGGGCCACCGGCTCGTGCGAACAGGTGACGCTCGAAATCCGCCGTGTCAAAAAGAACGAGTCCTTCGCGACAAGCGCAGGCCAGGTACTTGCCGTCCACACTGAAACCGACGCCGTAGACCTCACCGAACCCGGGCCGCAGGGTTCGGCGCAGCTCCCGAGTGGCCACGTCCCAGACGAGGACGCCGTTTAGATTGCCGCCCGCCAATCCGGCAGCCATCAGGTCGCCACGAGGATTGAAGGCGACGCTGCTAACGTTTGAGACCCAGTTGGACGGTGCGTCCGCCGCGTGAAATTCTGGCGCAAGCTTACCGTCGGCCAGGTTCCAGAGTGCGAGAGCTCCGCCGAACTGCGACTGGGTGAGGGCGGCGAGCAGCGACCCGTCCTGGCTAACGGCAAGCTGAGAAATTGCGGGCTTCCGCGAGAAAAGAAAGGACGGGAAGAGCGGAAACGGCGAGACGAAGGCGCTCGATTCGGGTACCACGGTAAGTGCGTTCGCGCGACGCCAGTTTCCTGCGGCGTCCACCTGCCAAACCCCAACGACCCCGTTTAGTTCGCCGGTAAAGAGTCTCTTGCCATCGGCGGAGAACTTGACGCAAAAGAGTGGGCCGCGCTCCGGCCGAAGCCGCCCGATCTCTTGACCGGTGACGACATTGCGAAGTAGTACCTCCGACGTGAACTGACCCGACGTGGTCTGACCGATCAAGACGATCGCGAGCAACTCGCCACCCGGATGGAGGTCGCCGGAATAAAACCCCGTGCGGGCGGGTGGCTGCCAATCGGTCGGTTCCAGGCCGACGAAATCGCCCAGGCAGGCGCCGGCCTCGCGTCGAAGTTCGGTCAAGTCCTTCTCCGGCGTCTCCAGCTGCAGCGCTTGCTCCAATCGATTCCAGGCTAGGGCGCGATAGCCGCTGCCGCGGGCTTCCCGGATCGCCCGGGCCTCGCCGGTCAGCGAGCGATACAGGAGCGCCGACGGCCTGCGCGTTGCCCTTGCGCCTCGGCGAAATTCTTTTCGGCCTGGCCGGCCTGAGCCACGGCTTCCTGCTTCGCCGCCTCCGCGGTGATGCGCTGGCGGGTTGCCTCCCGTTCGGCCGACCTGGCCCACACCGCCAGCAATGTACTGGCCACGAGGCCAGCGACCAAAATGACCGCGAACGCCGCCGCGATCGCGAGGGCCTTCTTGTACTTCCGCGCAAACTTGCTCAGCCGGTAGCGCGCGCTCGGCGGACACGCTTGCACCGCCTCATCGGCCAAATAGCGCTGCACGTCTAGGGCAAAGCCGTTTGCCGTCTCATAGCGCCGCGAACGATCCTTCTCCAGCGCCTTCATCACGATCCAGTCCAACTCGCCGCGCACCAGCCTCGTCAGCTTCGCCGGCTCCGTGCCGCGGTTGGTGGCCAAGGTCGGTAACCCCTCTGCCGTACTCAGCTTCGTGCTCGGCCTCGACGGCTCCTGCTCGCGGATCACCCGGAGCATCTCCAGCACGCCGGCCTTTCCCAGGTCCTTCTTGGTGAACGGCGGGCTGCCGACGAGCAACTCGTACAAAAGGACTCCTAACGAATAGACGTCGCTGCGCGTGTCGACGTCGAGTTGATTGATCTCCGCCTGCTCGGGCGACATGTACTCCAGCGTGCCAACGATCGCCCCGAAGCCGGTGACCAGGGTTTTGTCGGTCAACGGCGGCCCGGCCGCCTTGGCCACTCCGAAGTCGATGACTTTCGGCACGGGCCGGCCGTCGTAGAGGGCAATCAGCACGTTGGAGGGCTTGATGTCGCGGTGGATGATACCCTTCTGATGGGCATGCTGGACCGCCTGGCAGACGGGGACGAACAGTTCCAGCCGCTGCCGGGGCGTGAGGTGGTGCGCGTCGCAGTACTGCGTGATCGGCACACCCTTGACCAGGTCCATGACGAAGTACGGCCGCCCGTTGTCGGCGGTGCCCCCGTCGAGGACTTTGGCGATGCTTGGGTGGTCCATCAGGGCCAGGGCCTGACGCTCGGCCTCGAACCGGGCGATGACTTGCTTGGAGTCCATCCCCGCCTTGATGAGTTTGACGGCCACCAGGCGTTTGACCGGCTCGGTCTGCTGCGCCATCCAGACGGTGCCCATGCCGCCTTCGCCGATTTGCTCAATCAGCTTGTACGGGCCGATGACCGTGCCGGGGCGTTCGCCGATCGGCACGTCGAGGGTCGCGTCCACGTCCGGCGCAGTCCGCTCCATGAAGCCGGTGGCCCCGACGTCGGCCCGCAGCAGGGCCTCGACCGAGGCCCGCAGCGCCGCGTCGCCGCCGCAGGCGTGCTCCAGGAAGGCGGCGCGCTCCTCGGGATCGGTCCGGGCCAGCGCCTGATGGAAGATCTCTTCTTCGCTCATGTCGCACCTCGGAGGGAGAACTCTCGGTCTCCATCCTTACAATGCGAGAATCGGCGCCGCCAGCATCAGGAATTCCCGCCGCGCCCCGAAAATCGGGCGTCAGGGCCCGGCCAGGCCCGGCGAAGGCCCAGCTCGCGGCGGAGCCAGGCCCGCGTGTAGGTCCACTGCCGATCGGCAGTGCTGGGGCAGATCCCCAGGACCGCGGCCGCCTGGTCGCCCGTCAACCCCGCGAAGTAGCGCAGCTCGACGAGCCGGGCCTTCTGCGGATCGCGCTGGGCGAGCCGATCCAGGGCGGCGTCGAGGGCGAGCAGATCCATCTCCGGTTCCGGGGCGACCAGGGCATCGAGGTCCAGGTCCGCGCGCCGCTGGTCACCGCCGTGCTTCCGCGTCTGCTTGCGCCGGGCGTTCTCGACGAGGATGCGGCGCATGGCCTCGGCCGCCGCGGCGAAGAAGTGGCCCCGGCCGTCCCAGGTCCGCGCCGGGCCCGAGTCCACCAGCCGCAGATAGGCCTCGTGGACCAGGGCCGTGGCCTGGAGCGTCTGGCCCGGCTTCTCGTGCGCGAGCCGCCGGGCCGCCAGCTTGCGCAACTCGTCGTAGACCAGCGGCAGCAGTTGCTCGGCCGCCTTCGGGTCGCCCTGCTGGATGTCCAGGAGGATGCGGGTCACGTCCGTCATCGACAGGCTCGCCGGACGGCCACCCGGGCCTTGTCCACCGAACTGGGTCCGAGCGACGGTGCCCGGCAACAGATCGCCCGGTCCGGGAGAAGCGCCACGGCGGCTTGCGTCCAGATTATCGACCGCTCGCTCGCTGTGATAGCCTCAAAAGGATTCAGGGCATCGTTCTGATTACGCACGGCCAAGTCGTGCATCCGGGCCTTGTCACGCTCGCTGAAACCGAGGTCGAGGGCGACCGCTCGGGCCGGGGCCGACGCTTGCCCGATAGCGTGCGGCCGAGCTGAGCCCAGGCGCTCTGCTCGCCGCGCGGGGGATCACCGAGTTGGGCGACGACTCCGGGAGGAATCCGGTGGGACTCGACCACGGCCCAGTAGGTGTGCTTCTTGCCGCTTTTCTTGCCGCACGCAGCGCTTGAGGAACACGATGCGATCAAGCCTGCCATGGAGCCCATGATCGCATCAGCAAGCACATTATGAAGAGGTCAAGTTGTGTCTGGAAGTCAAGAAAGTCCATTTGATCGCGACAGAGGCATCCAGGACGTACTTCATTCGTCGCGGGCATCACGGACCATATCCACGGCCCACTCCACGACGCCATGCTCTTCGAGGATCTGCTGCCGGACCTTCTCGGCCCGAGCCTGGATTCGTCGGCGCAGTTCAGGGTCGGTCACCTTCTTGCCCCCCGCGATCAGTCGGGCGACTTCTTGTGAGTCCGCTTGTTCTTGCGTCGCGGCTGTTTTCACTTCGGTAGCCAGGGCTGTCTCCTCACGAACCGATTCAAGCGCCGCCGTTCGGGGCGCGACGGGCGATCATCAAGCCGTCACCGTTGTCCGGTCGACCGGAACGGCATTCAGCAAAGATTCGTCGTTTAACGGCAGCATATTTGGCACTCGTCGAATGGATATCGCCAACCTGCGAGCCGAACCGGTAGCTCGCGCGGCTCAGGTCACCGGGTGTCGCTGGTCACTCGGCGGCCGCTTGTCCCTCAATCCTACTTTTGCACTGCGATTGCCGGGCCAATTCAAGATGTACACCCTCGTAACATCTAGCTCCAGCAGCCGCCAGAGCCCCCAGGCCAGTCAGTCACCATCGAGTGAATTCTTCCGCGTTTCACTTCATGGTCGGGGCGACGGTGGACTCCACTCCGATCGGTAGCATTCCGTCCTGCGGCGCGATGCTCGCGAGCTGGCTGATCGAGGGATTGAGCTGGCTCTCGGCCCAAGCAGCGAACCGGTACTTGGCGAGGGGCTTGCCTTGCGAGGGGAGCTGGCTGCCGCCAAGCAAGACTCGCACAACGGACGCCCGTACCTGAATGTTGCGGGGATCAATGGTTTGGGTAACCCCTGTAAGGCGATCGGTGACTGTGCCGGAATAGGTCGAGCCGTTGGGACCGACCGCGATGGTCACGATCGCGTCGGCCGTGACCCACGGCTCGCTCGGAAGGATCGGCGGCAGCGAGCCGCCTTCGCCGCGGTCGATTCCGAAGACAACGTAGTCGGTTCCGTCGTAGTGCGTGAATGGTCCGCGCATGATCGCGCCGAGCTCGATCTGATGCTTCTTGAGCACAACCGCGGCGGCCACCGAGAGAGTCACGCGGTCCACGACACTGCCCGAATAGGACGGCAGCAAGTAGGGAGGCTCTTCCGCGACGAGCCCCTTGGCGGAAAACTGGAGCGTCGTGCCGAAGCGCTCGACCTTGATCGCGCTCCGATCGCTGTTGAGCAAGGTAATCCATTCATGTCCGGCCCCGCCGAGGATCGCTCTGATAATGGCTTGCTCGGCAATCGGGTTGACGACGATCGCCGGCCGAGCCTCACCCGTGGTGATTGAATGCACCGAGCCGTGCGGCGGCCTTGCCGGCGGAGCGCTCAAGAGCGCGGCGCTCCTCCAGCGGCTCAAAGCCAAGCGTTCGATGAATCTGCCTTGTTTTCTGGCTGCGGATCATGATCGTGTCTCCCCGTTCGCGGTTCGAGTCACAGTTGGGACATGAGACAGGGGCGCCGCCACTCCCTTCCTCGGCCGGAGCGTGCCGGCTGGAAGACGATCGATGAACCAGAAGCTCCGTGCCTCCGGCCTATGAACGAGACAGGCCGCTGGCATGCGGCGGGATTACCGAGGCGATGGCTTGAGCCGATCTTCTCGTCTCGGCGCGTGCGTCAATCTCGTCAGCTCGCCGCGATGGAGTAACGCGTCGATTCTTGGCGTGGGTGGCAACGCGACGAGCGCGGCGTCGATGACGGCGGTGCGGCTGAGCGGTCGCCTGGCTTCGGCTCGAATTGGGGCTGCCGTGTTGATCGTTGCGCTCTTGCGGGAGAGGATCGCGATGGCGTTGCCGCCGGCAGTGCCGTTGTGGTCGCCGTCGATGTCGCGGCCTTGGGCGTCTTGAAGGGCATGTCGGGCCGGTGCCGTAGACGAGGAGTTGCACCGGCTTGGTGAGGGCGAATGGCTTCTTCGGCGTGAGGGCGACAGTGTTGCTCGACGCGGTGTAGAGCTGCCTTCTTGAGCTTGATGATGCCGGCGTTCTTGGCGGTGTAGGAGCCCTTCTTGCCGGGCGTGGCCAGGCGGTACGTGCTGATGCGAGTCGGCCTCGGCGGCGTTGACGGGGCCGCTGAAGATCACGTCGACTTCGGTGACTTGGTGCTTCTTGTTCGAGCTTGTCCACGACCTTGGTCACGGTCACGAGCGGTGGGGCGGACGGGCGGGGGTGGAGGCGGTGGGGGAGGAGGTGGCGGTGGGGGCGGAGGAAGAACGACTTCGGTCGTCGCCTGGGCGGAGGCCGGCGTTGGCTGGACGAGGCCGACGTTGTCGGTGGCGACGCTGTAGAAGCGGTAGGTGTGGCCGGCCTGGCCGGTGTAGGTCGCCGAGGTCGCCGTTGTGTCCGGACTGCCAGAGCGTGTAGGCGCCGCCGTCGTCGGAGACGTAGACGTTGTAGCTGGCGATGCCCGGGCCGGCGCCGTCGGAGCCGGACCAGGAGACGGTGAAGCTGGGCGTGGTCGTGGTCGCGGGGAGCGCGGTGACGGTGCTCGTCGGCGGGCTGGCGTCGATGGTGTTGGTGATCTGCGGCGTGGCGATGGGGGCGTTGGTGTCGAAGACGATGCTCGCCTGGGCGTTGAGCGTCGCGCCGGTGGCGAGGCCCGCCTTGGGCTGGATCGTGTAGTTGATGTAGCCCTCGCCGTTGGGCGGATTGGTGTCGGGCGGGAGGAAGCCGACGAGCGGGTTCGACGGCGTGTCGAGCGTCGTCGGGTCGAGCGACGTGAACGTGACCGTGAGCAGGCCGGTGCTCAGGTTCAGGCTCGCGTCGATGTCGACGTAGACGCCGAGCGTGGCCGTCGCGTCGACCCGCGTGCTGTACGACGTCAGGCCCGGCGGCACGTTGACGACGTAACTGCCGAACCCGATCGTGCCGAGCTGGAACGTGCTCCAGTCGAGGTTCGGGCTGAGCTGCTCGGTGACGATGACGTTGTCGGCGGGGACCTGGGCGGTCTTCTCGTTGGAGAATTCGATCGTGTAGGGGAGCGCTGCCGCCGGGCGTGAGGAATCCGGCGGAGCCGTAGCCGGAGGGGCCGAGGAGGTCGTTGGGGTCGTGGGGAGGTTGGTTGTTGGAGCTGCCGCCTCCGCCGCTGCAGCCGACGCAGGGCGGGGGCGGCGGAGGCGGTGGCGGCGGGTGCAGGAGGCGGGTCGGGACTGGGCAGCTGCGAGTCCTGCGTTCGGAGGATCGTCATGTCGATGAGCCGAGGTGCGATTCCGCAGATTGCCAAACGCGTTGCTAACGCCGGTAACGGCCTTGTCGAGACGCTGAGGCCTGCGCCAAGTACGTTGGCAGCAGCCGTCGAATGATCGGCGTGATAGATCGACCCGAGAGTCCTTGCGTCGAATCCATGCTGACGATAGCCAGAGATACGCTGGCAAATGACGTCCCTGCCAGTTGTATCGCAGCCAGTTGATCAGCTTTCGGATGCCAGTCCGGACACAAGCCCGGTCGGATCGATCAGAGTCGATCGGATCGTTACCGACGTAGCGTCGGACGTTCGAATCCCCGCCAGCTAAGTCCGAGCGGGTCGTTCGACACAAACTGCCCGGTGCTCGGATCGTAATACCGAGCCCGCATGTAGATCAAGCCCGTTCCCATCGCTCGAAACTCCGTACTGCCCCACGAACGTGAACGGATTCGCGATCCCCGCGCTGATCGTCGTGACCTGCCCGAACGGATCGTAGCTGTACTGGTTGACGTACGCCCCCGCCGAATTCGTGATCCCGACCGTCGAGCCCTGGAGGTTGAAGTCGTAGTAGTACGCCGACCCGCTCGCGCTGACCTGGCTGACCAGCCCGAGGCCATACGTGTAGTGCGCGACCAGGTTCCCCGAGCTGTCGAACTGCGCCGCGACGTTCCCCAGCCCGAAGGGATCGATCAGGTTGTTCGTCGTCTGGCCGTTGACCGTCGAGGAGATCTGGTAGCCCAGCGGATCGTACGTGTACGAGAACGTGCCGTTCGGACCGCTCACGCCGGTCAACTGATTCAGCGCATTGAACGTGTACGTCGTCGTCTGCCCGTTCGTCGTCGCCGCGATCAGGTTGCCGTTGGCGTCGTACTGGTAGGTCGTGGTCACGCCATTGGTCGACGTGCTGGTGTACTCGTTGACGCTGTTCGACACGTAGTTCGTGACGACGCCGTTGTCGGTGACGGAGGTTCGGTTGCCGTCGGGGTCGTAGGCGTAGAGGATCGTGTCGCCGGGCGAAGAGGCCGAGGTCAATTCTCCATCGGCGTCGTAGCCGTAGGTCGTCGTCACGCCGCCGGTGGTCATCGAGGTGACCTCGCCGACCGCGTTATAGGCGTACGTCATCTGCGAGTTGATCGCGCCGCCCGGCGCGAGGTTCGTGATCTCGGTGATCGTCGCCGTCGGCGTTGTACTGGTAGGTCGTGCTCGTGCCGTTGCCCTTGGTTTCGCTGATGACGTTTCCGGCCGGGTCGTAGGTGTACGACTCGATCAGGTTGCCGCTCGCGTCGGTCAGCTCGCTCAGCCGGCCGACCGAGTCGTAGAGGTAATTGGTCGTGAACCCGGTTTGATCGACGATCTGGGTGATGTTGCCGTCGATGCCGTACTGGACCGTGAGCGTGCCGTACGGCTCGACGATCGTGCGTCGGCAGGTTCTGGCTGTTGTAGGTGAACGACCAGTCGCCGCCGGGGCCGTCGGCCGTCAGCATGTTGCCGTGGGTGTCGTAGGTGTAGGTGTTCGACGTGCCGTCGGGCAGGTTCTCGGCGGTGAGCTGGCCGTTGGTGTTGTAGGCGTAGGTGATCGTCTGGCCGTCGGCGATCGGTCGACGAGGTCACTTCGCCGAGCGAGTTGTAGACATATTGCTGGGTCGTGCCGTCGGGATTGGTCGTCTCGAGCAGGTTGCCGTTGGCGTCGTACTGGTAGGTCGTCGTGTAGCCCTCCTGGTTCACGAAGGTCAGCGGCTCGCCGAACGGTTGTAGGTGAAGTGAGATCGTGTAGCCGAGCGGGTCGGTCTCGCTGGTCATGTTGCCATTGGCATCGTACGTGATAGGTCGTGGTCGTGCCGTCGGCCGCGACGACCTTGACGAGGTTGTCGTTGGCGTCGATACGAGTAGCGCGTGATGTTGCCCAGGGGGTCGATCGTCGTCGCCCAATTGCCTGGTCGTCGATGAAGATGGTCGTCGTGTTGCCGTCGGCGTCGGTGACGGTGTAGCCGCCCGGCGCGGGATAGGCGTAGGTCTCGGTCTCGGCCTCGGGCCGTGCCATTGAGCCGGCCCGTGCGTCGCCAGCCGGCCCTGGGCGTCGTAGGACCACTCGATGCCGGTGCCGTCGGCGAAGGTGAGCGAGGTCAGGGCGTTGGCATCGGCCGCGGTCGGGCCGGTCGCGTAGGTGTAGGTCGTCTTGCCGAACACGTCGGTGAACGTCAGCAGGTGCTGGCCGCTGGCGTCGTAGGTGTAGCTGGTCGTCTGGCCGCCGGGGTCGGTGATCGAGCTGATGAGGCCCTGCGCGTTGTAGGCGATCGTGATCGCCGAGCCGTTCGAGGCCGTCAGGCTGGTCAGCTCGCCGCTGGAGTTGTAGCCGGCCGTGATCCGGTTGCCGTTGGTGTCTTGCTCGTAGTCGAGCGAGCCGTTGGTGTTGAAGGCGAGGATCGTGCCGTCGGTCTGGACGTACTGGTACGCGCCGTTGGCGAGCGTCAGCGTGCCGTATTCGCCGGGCGCGGGGGTGTAGCTGCCGTCGGAGTTCTTGGCGAAGTAGAGCAGCGAGCCGTCGTCGCTGATCGTGACGTTGCCCTGGCTGTCGGCGCTGGCGCTGATCTGCCAGTTGTCGGTCCAGCCCAGGCCGAACGGTCCCATCGTGTCGCGGCCGGAGATCGAGGCGTTGAACTGGCGGTCGAAATCGAGCGGGATCGCGCCGGGGACGGGGAACGAGGCGTCGGTGACCGAGTCGATCGAGCCGGTCGTGAGCGGCGTCGTTGGCCGTGTTGATCGCGAAGCCGAACAGGCGCTGGACGTCGTCGGTGTACTCGCCGAGCTGGCTCAGGTAGGTGGCCTCGTTGTCGAGGTAGGCGAGGTAGCTCGCCGTCGTCGAGCCGAACTCCGCGGTCAGGTTGGCGAAGACGGCGGGCCAGGCGGCAGTTCGGGATGTACGACGGCTGGAGGCTCGATTCCAGCGACGACCAGTTCATCGGCGTGCTGTCGCCGGTCAGGACCTGCAAGCTGAAATTGATCGCGGCACCTTGCGTGAGCGTCGTCGATTCGTACGGGATCTGGATCGTGCCCTGATAGCCGGGCGGCAGCGTGCCGGCCGGCCCGGTGTTCTCGATGCCGAGGATCTGGACGCTCGAGCCCGATGAAGCTGGTCTGGCCCGGCAGCCCGATCGTGGCGTTGTCGCTCGTGACCGAGACGACGAACAGCGGCGCCAGGGCGTCCGAGCCGCCGTCGTTGGTGTAGGTGAGCGTCAGGTAGGCGATGCGGCCGGGCCGCGAGATCGACGGCACGCTCAGGTTGTACGAGATGTGGCCGGGCGTGGCGCTGCTGGTCACGGTGAACGCCGACGGGTCGGTCGCGTGCTGGCCGCCGCTCGTGACCACGACGTCGTAACTGCCCGCCGCCGCGCCCGGCCAGGTTGAACTGGGCGAACAGCGTCGTGCTGCCCTGGAACGTCACCTGCGTCGCGGCGATCGGCGTGCCGCCGCCGTGGGGAACGAGGCTGACCGTCGTCGCCGGCGGTGAACTCCGCGCCCTGGATCGTGAGCGTGGTCGTCCCCGAGTTGCCCGCCTGGCTCGGGCTGACGCCGGTGACCTGGAGCGGCAAGCGTCTTGGCCGAGAGCGTGAACGGCTGGCCGCCGGCCGAGCCCGTGTCGCCCTGGAGCAGGATGTAATACGTGCCGGCCTGGGTGTCGGGGATGACGACTTGCTGGGTCGTCTGGCGTCGGCGAGGTCGAGGACGCCAGGTACGTGCTCGGTGGTCGGGATGCTCTGGTAGCCGACGTAGAGCTCGCCGCCCTGGAAGCGCGGCGAAGCCGGCGGAGATCGCGACGTCCTGCCCGGCGGCGACGGTGAGCTGGTAATAGACGGCTCTGGCCGTTGCCGATCGTGCCCGAGATCGGGCTGCCCAGCGTCGAGCGACGGGCACGGTGACCTGCACGGGATTGGTCGACGCCAGCTCGGTGCTGGCGCGGTTCGACCTCGGGCACCAGGCCGCGGCTGTCGGCCAGGACGATGACGTAGTAATTGTCGGGCACGAGGCCGGGGACCGGCGCGGTGAGCGTCTCGGAGTATTGGCCGTTGGCCGCGACGCCGCCGTGTGCTGCACGCGCCCGAGCAGGACGGAGCTGGAATTGAGCGTGGGCTGGGTCGAGAGATAGACCGAGTCGGTCCAAGTGCCGTGGTCACGGCGTTGCCGCTCTGGTTGATCAACCTGGTAGGTCACCGTGAGGTTCTGCCCGGCCGTGGCGTTGGCCGCGACCGAGAACGGCTGGACGACGAGGTTGGCTGGGCTGGTCACGGCGCTCGAGCACGATGCTGGTCGGGCTGACCACCGGCTGGAAGATGGAAGACCTGGCCGCTGATTCACGCCCGTGAACGTCAGGCTGCTCGCCGCCGGTCTCGCTGGCGTAGGTCACGATCGGAAGCTGTCGCCGGCGGCTGGGCTGAAGCCGCTGGCGATCGACGCGTTGACCGAGCCGGCGAGCGTGGCGCTGCCGGTGATGGCGAGCTGGCCGAACTGGTTGCCCGACGAGGTGCCGCCGATGCCGATCGTGAGCGAGGCGGACGAGCCCTGGGTGTAGTTCCCGTTCACCGCGAGCGTGCTGCCCGCGCCGATCGTCAGGCTGCCGGTGTTGCTGAAGTTGCCGGTCGTCGAAAAGCTGGCGCCGTTGGTGACGGAGAAGGCCCGCCGCTGGTGCGTCAGACCTTGGATACCGGTGATCGTTGCGCCTGCGCCCTCGAGGGTGATGTTCGCCTGGTTGGTGGTGATGCTGGTCCCGCTGGGGAATTCCAGGCGTCGAGCCGTTCAGGGCGTTCCAGGTGCCGGCGGTGAGCGTGCCGCCGGAGAGCTGGCCGAAGGAGGTCGGCTCGAGATCCAGCGTGCCGGAATCGGCCTCGATGGTGCCGGTGTTGCTGAGCGTGCCGTTGACTACGATCGTCGACGTACCCGGCGCCGGCGGTCTTCTTGATGCGTGCCGGCGTTGTCGATGATCGTCGGGCCGCCGTAGAGGTTGTCGACCCCGGAGTCGGACTCGATCAGATAGGAAGCACCCGTCTCGATCTTCAGGGTTGTCGGGAATTGTCCATCGCTGTGTAAGCCAAGGTTGCCGGCGCCGGTCTGGATGATCGTGCCCTAGTTGTCCAGAGTGCCGTCGTTGATGAATCCTTTCTCGTTGGGACCGGCGAGGGTGATCGTTCCAGGTTGGTGACGTCCCCCGAGGCCGCGTTGAAATAGCCGCCGGTCCACTGAAACATGCTGCCAGAAAAATTCAGTGTTAGACCTCCCAGCCCAACGACCACCGTGCCGCTGCTGAACTGGACTGTGCCCGCTCCGGAGCCGGTTAGTGTGCCCGAGTAGGTGGCAGTCTGCCCACCCGCGAGGTCGACGGTCGCCGCTTGTCCGACGTTGAAGTTAACTCCACCGGTATAAGTCCCGCTCTGAATGTTCACAGTCGCTCCGGAATCGACGTTGAACGTCGTGCCGCCGGAGAAGGTGCCTTTCGGATTCATGTCGAGGATCATCCCCTGTGGGAACTGGGGCACGTTGATCGTTGCATTCGTTCCCGAGGAAGGGGGACTCAGGACGCCAGATCCGATCGTTATCGAACTGCCGTCGGTGACCGTGGCGGTCGCGCCCGAAGCAGTGAAGGCGGTTGGCGCCGGCAACACGAGCGAGGCCCCCGCGCTGACACTGATCGTGGCGTTGTCGGCGCTCGTCAAGCCGGCCAGGCTGAGCGAGGCCGCCCCGCTGACACTGATCGCGGCGTTGTCGGCAACGGCGACACCGACCAGGCTGACCGAGGCCCCACCGCTTACCGCAATGCTGGAGTTGTCGACGTCAGTGAAGCCGGCCAGGTTCATTGTTCCATTGTTGATGTTCAACGTTCCACCACTAAAGGTGCTGATCTGCTGGGTGGTCAGGGTGCCGGTGCCGTCGAGCGTCAGGTTGACGTTCTTGAAGGTGGTGAGGTTGGGGTCGGAGATGGCCCCGCCGTGGGTCGCCTGGAGCCGGGAGGGATTGGAGGCCAACCCGCTGGCCTCCTGGAAGCTGGTCAAGCCGCTGATGTTCAGCTCGCTCCCGGAGCCGTCGCTCTCCAGTTGCTGTGTCCCGCCGCTGAGTTGGGTCAAGCCGGGCAGCTCGATGTCGCCGCCGGCCAGCGCCTGGATCTGGGTGTACGAGCCGCCGGTGGTGCTCTCGGTGATCTTGGTCAACTGGGGCAGCGAAAGCGTACTGCCGGCCCCGGTGGCCTGGATCTGATCGACGTCGCCGACCACACCGGTGTAACTGGCCAGCGGCAGGACCAGCGTGCCGCCGCCGCTGACCAGCAAGCTCGCGCCGTCGCCGTCGGTCAATCCTTTCAGGTTCAGGCTCCCGCTGGAAAGCGTGAGCGTGCCCGCGCCGCCTGTGTCCGAGGTGTAAGTTGTAATCTGGTCGGTGGCGAGGGTGCCGGTGCCGTCGAGCGTCAGGTTGACGTTCTTGAAGGTGGTGAGGTTGGGGTCGGAGATGGCCCCGCCGTGGGTCGCCTGGAGCCGGGAGGGATTGGAGGCCAACCCGCTGGCCTCCTGGAAGCTGGTCAAGCCGCTGATGTTCAGCTCGCTCCCGGAGCCGTCGCTCTCCAGTTGCTGTGTCCCGCCGCTGAGTTGGGTCAAGCCGGGCAGCTCGATGTCGCCGCCGGCCAGCGCCTGGATCTGGGTGTACGAGCCGCCGGTGGTGCTCTCGGTGATCTTGGTCAACTGGGGCAGCGAAAGCGTACTGCCGGCCCCGGTGGCCTGGATCTGATCGACGTCGCCGACCACACCGGTGTAACTGGCCAGCGGCAGGACCAGCGTGCCGCCGCCGCTGACCAGCAAGCTCGCGCCGTCGCCGTCGGTCAATCCTTTCAGGTTCAGGCTCCCGCTGGAAAGCGTGAGCGTGCCCGCGCCGCCTGTGTCCGAGGTGTAAGTTGTAATCTGGTCGGTGGCGAGGGTGCCGGTGCCGTCGAGCGTCAGGTTGACGTTCTTGAAGGTGGTGAGGTTGGGGTCGGAGATGGCCCCGCCGTGGGTCGCCTGGAGCCGGGAGGGATTGGAGGCCAACCCGCTGGCCTCCTGGAAGCTGGTCAAGCCGCTGATGTTCAGCTCGCTCCCGGAGCCGTCGCTCTCCAGTTGCTGTGTCCCGCCGCTGAGTTGGGTCAAGCCGGGCAGCTCGATGTCGCCGCCGGCCAGCGCCTGGATCTGGGTGTACGAGCCGCCGGTGGTGCTCTCGGTGATCTTGGTCAACTGGGGCAGCGAAAGCGTACTGCCGGCCCCGGTGGCCTGGATCTGATCGACGTCGCCGACCACACCGGTGTAACTGGCCAGCCCCGGCATGCTCAGGTGCCCCCCACCCTGAGCGTAGAGGCTGCCTCCGGAGACCGTCGTCGTGCCCGAGATCGTGAATGTCACTCCGGAGCCGGCGGCGGTCAAGGACCCGCCTGTCATGGTCAGGCCGCCGCTCAAGCTCGAATTGGCAGCCACCGCCAGCGAGCCGCCGCTGATCGAGAGGGGATCCGTGCTCGTCACCGAGTGGACCGACTGCGCCCCCGACTCGATCCGAATCGTGGGATTGCTAACGAGGCTGATCGTTACGTCGTCGTTCGAGCCGGGTACGGCATTGCCCGACCAGTTGCCGGCGGCCGTCCAGCTCTTCCCATCGCCTTGGCCGGTCCAACTGATGTTGGACAGGAGCGTCCGCGATTCGAGCGGCTCGAACGCGAGCTTGTGAAACCGCTGCCGCCGGCAAATGCCGGGGAACGAACGCACGCCAGCCTGGCGCTTCGTGGAATGTCGCGACATGATGGAAAGCTCCCTTCGGATGGCTCCTCAGCGGTGACGAGCGTGATCCGAGGTGTTGCGATGTTTTCCCGGAATCCCTGGATGAAACCCGTTCGTTTCACCCAGATTACGGTGTCGATTCAGAGCGATTGCGATCGGTAAAGTACACGGACAAGGAATCTCTCTCGATCCTGACGGTATTCGATCGTAGGATGTCTCAACGTCGAGCTTCATCCGCCTCGTCGTCGACAGGACGACCGCGCGATGGCAATTTTCTCTTGTTGCTTTTGTACATGATGATCTTTTCATTTGCGAAAAACAGCACCGTAATACGCGGGAGACGAAGTGATTTCAGTCATCAGTTGTGCGATTCCGTTGCGTTCGGTCCCGGTCTATCCAAAAATCCGGGTTCATCCTTCACATAGAAGGCATCCTGGCGGCGTGACAAGAAAACAACAGGTTTTCTCGGAGGCCCTGCCTGTGGTACAATCGTCCGTGGCAGCGGCAGGCAGCCTGTGAAGACTTTTCCAGACCGGCGACGAAGCCCGGCAGACTGCGAAGTATGATCAACTCGGAACGGTGGGGCGGGCATTGGTACCCGCCAACTCGCCTGTGGACCTATCGCGACTCAGCCAGCTCACGACGCAGTGGACATTGATCTTCGATGCTTGTCGGGGGCCTGGCGACGCGGTCAAAGCCGCGCAGGCCGAGGTCCTGCAGCGTTACTGCGGGGCCATTTACCGCTATGCCCTCAAGGTGCTCGGTGAGCCCGACCTGGCGGAGGAGGCTTGCCAGGAATTCGCCCTCCGGTTCGTGCGAGGCGATTTTCGCCATGCCGATCCGGCCAAGGGACGGTTCAGAGATTATGTGAAGACGTCCGTGATTCATCTTCTGAATGAGGTCCGCCGCAGAGAACAGGAACGGCGCCGGGCGATCGCACTGGAGAGCGGGGTGGTTGCGGCGGTGCTCACTCCCCCGCCGGTCGAGCCTGCGGATTCGGGGTTTCAAGAACTCTGGCGGAAGGAGCTGCTCAATCGCGCCTGGCATGAGATGGAGCGCCAGCAGCCGCCCTCCGGGCCGCCGTATCACGCAGCTCTGCGGATGAAGGCCGATCAGCCTGACCTGACGGCGGCCGAACTGGCCGACCGGCTCCAGGACGCCGGCAAGGGAACTTACGTCGCGTCGGGGGTGCGCCAGATCCTCCATCGAGCGAGGGAACTGTTCGCCGATCGGTTGCTGCACGAGGTTGCCCGGTCGGTCCTGTCCGACGATCCCGAGGTGCTGTCTGAAGAACTTGTCGAGCTGGATCTGCTCACTTATTGCCGCGAGGCGTTGAAACGGCGCGGCGCTTGACCTCCTCAGGGGACGTCGTCGCATCCGCGAGCAGCGATTTGACTTCCGTACGGCGGAGCAAGAAGGACATGTCCTTGTTCTCTCTCAACTCGTTGCGGCGGGCGGGACGATCTGCCACGGGAGCCAGCTCGAGCACCCGCCGGAGCAGGTCGGATCCCTTGTCGCCGTACTTCACGCAAAGCGCGGCTCGCTCCGCGGGCGGGATCGATTGGTCCTTCTCCGCGGCAGCAATGCAAGAGCTGCAAGCGGCAACCAGGCGATGCGCATAGGAATGGTGCTGAGAAAGGCTGGTAAGGGATGGCTCGACCAAACCGACCAGCTCCCAGGCCTTGCGGTGATCTCCCAATCGGGCCAAGTCGAGGGCCTGGCAACACTGGAGCTGCGCTTTGTGATCGCCCTCGGCCATGGCCGCACAGGCTTCCCAGTACCTCAGAGCCTCGGCGAAGCGGCCGTCTGCATCGCAGGATTGGCCGAGCGTCCTGTAGCAGTCGCCGAGAAAGAAGCGCGGTTTGGCCCAGGTGGGCTCGCGCTGGACCAGAGGCTTCAGAGTGTCAACGGCTTTGAGAACGAGCCGTTCACCCTCGGTGCGTGTCGCAGCAACTCGCGCAGTGACGGAGCCCCAGTCGAGGAGAGTGATTCCCAGGGCCATCAGCGCTTCCTCGTTATTGGGCTCGAGCTTCAGCACATCGATCAGCAGCTGATGGCTTTCGGCGTAGTAGCCAAGCACACCGCTGCTGTTTCCGGCCTGAACCGCAGCGTCCGCCACGTTGTGAAGACTTGTGGCCAGGCGAATTCGAAACTTCAAATCCTCGCTTGAAGGCGTAGGTCCCAGCAAGCCTCGGAGAGTTTCCACACAGCGCTGGAAACACCGTTCAGACTCGGCCAGGTTTTGCGTTGGGGCGTTTCCATTAAGGGTTGTGCTGAAGCCCTCGAAGTAGACGCCGAGGTCATTCTGGGAATCGGCCAGGCTACATCGATAGTCCCGGTTCCCCGGACTCTCTCGGACCAGAGCCTCGAGCAGCGACACGGAGCGTCTCATGAGCTCCTCGGCCTTTGCGAAGGCTTCTGCCGGGGCAGTGCGGGATGGCTTCAGCGACGGGCAATCCCAGGCTCCGACAGATCTCTGCCAGAGCGAATCGATACTCGGCCCGGGCTGGGTTCTCCTTCACCAGGCGCTCGAGCATTGCGAGACCCTGGACCATCTGTTCGCGTCCTTCCGGGCCCCGATTGAGCTGGGTCTGAGTATAGCCGGCTTGGCTGTAGGCCGCGGCAACGTCGAATCGCACGGATGGGTCTTCATCGTCGCGGAGCTGCACAACTCCAAGATAGAAACTGAGTGAGTCCTCGAGCTGGCCGCGTTTCAATTCCTTGACCAGGGGGGTCTGAACGAGGCTGCGGTCGTCGAGCCGAGCGAGCATCTTGTTCAACGTTTCTCGAGCCAGTCGATACCGTGTGTCGGAACGCTCCTTCTGCTGACGGGCCACCTCGGCGTTGGTGCGCGCCTGCGCAGCGCCGCTTGGAGACGGGCGTCATAGGCAATGCCGCCCACCAGGAGTCCGAGCGCCGCCAGCCAAGCGACCCCGAGGCTCGCCGCCGTGGCGGGATGCCTCCGGACCCACTTTGTCAGTCGCTCGGTCGCCGAGGCCGGACGCGCCAGGATCGGGCGCCCATCGAGGAATCGATCGAGGTCGTCGGCGAGGGCCCCGGCCGACGGATAGCGTCGCCCCGGTACCTTCGCCAGGCACTTCAGACAGATCGTCTCGAGGTCTCGCGGTAGCGCACCCTGGAGCTGACGCGGCCGCACCGGGTCTGCTTGCCCGACCGCTTCCAGCGTCTCGATCACCGACGCCGCCAGGAACGGCGGACGACCTGTCACCATCTCGTAAAGGATGGCCCCCAGCGCATAGATGTCGACGGCCGGACCGATCTCCTCCTTTTTCCCCAGCGCCTGCTCCGGCGCCATGTAGCTCGGCGAGCCGAGGATCAATCCGCTCTGTGTCAGACCCGACTCGGTTTCCAGGTCAAGCTGCTTGGCCAGACCAAAGTCGCTGATCTTCGGTATCCCGTTGGTGGTCAAGAGCACGTTGGCCGGTTTCAAGTCGCGATGGACGATCTTCTGCGCGTGGGCATGTTCCACGGCGAGGGCAAGTGTTGCGATCAGTTCCGCCGCTGGACGTGCCGCCTGCGGCTGCCGCGCCAATTTCCGGTCCAAGCTCCCTCCCGCGAGATACTCCTGGACGATGTAGGCCCGTCCCTGATGCGTTCCCGAGTCGAAGACCTGCACGATGTTCGGGTGCTGGAGCCGAGCCAGGGCTGTGGATTCGGTGCGGAATCGCCCACGCTGGTCTCCCGAAGTCGCCAGCTCGGGCTTGAGGAACTTCAACGCCACCTGGCGTTTGAGCCCGACCTGCTCCGCGAGATAAACAACCCCCATCCCGCCTCGGCCGCATTCACCGAGTATGACGAATCCGGGTAACTCGGGAGCGGCATCGTGAGTCCCGGATTCCTGGGATGCTCGTTCGCCGGAGAGACCAAGCTCATCAGATGGTGGAGCATCGTTGTGTTGCCGCCATCTCAAATCCGCTTGTTTCCGTTCCGATTGTTCATTCAAGAACAGCGGCTCGTCGGGCGGGGGTGGCACCCAGGAGGCGAACGGCGGAAGAGATCCCTCGCCTCGTGAGAAGACGGTCTCGCCGGACTCAGATTTCCCAGGAGCCGGGCCGTGGCGGTTTTCGTTGGGATGTGAAGCTAGCGACACAGTCTTCGTGCCTCGATGACGAACCGTGACCAGGACGCAACGCGGTCGCTGATTCTCGGATTCTGCGAATCAAGTCTGCTGATTGAGTGAGTGAGCATTGTACCCGATCCCCGCGCGTACGCGATAGCCGCCATTGCGGGCCTTCGCAACGTGTTTGAACGATTCGTCAACCTACTGAAGCACCTGCGCCGCATAGCAACCCGCTACGACAAACTGGCGGCAACCTTCCTCCGTTTCGCTCAGTTCGCATCAACGATTTCAGACCCCATGGATGGAACGGGCCTCGAGGAGGAATGGAATGAGTCCGGAGCATCCGAACTTACTTGAAAATAGTTTGACACCATGGACATGGAATAGGTTTGACCCCATGGACATGGATAACTGCGGAAGTTGGGTTGGGCGCACCGCCGCCACGCCGGACATGACGGGTAGCGTAACGGCCTCAACGCTACGGTGGCAGCAGGTCGCCGACGGAAAATGTGCGGCTGGAGGTCGTTCGCGATCAGCGAGCGCTCGAGGCATCTTCCCTGAGCCCTTCGAAGAAGGGAATGGCGTGGGCGACGATCCGGTCGATCGCGTCTTGAACGCAGATGGGAGCTTGTTTCAAACCGGCCTCGATTCTCTGTTGCTCCAGCTCCTGCGGACTCTTCGCCCAGCGAGCGAACTCTTCATCCGTCATGCGAGCGAACTGCGCGTAGCTTGGCTCGGTCAATTGCCATTCGAACCAACTGTTCGGCGCCTTCCAGAGTTTGCCCAGGTTGAAGAGTTGATCGACGTTGTCGGCGAGATCGGAGTGATCGTCCTTCCGACTCCATCCCACGTGGATCCAGAACGAGTCGCCTTCCTTCGTGCGCGGCTTGAGGATCAAGAAAAATGCAAGTTCAGGTGCGACTTGCCAGCGATACCAGCGACACTCGGGGCCAAGGCCGGTCGCAACTTTGTCCACCATCTTGAAGGGAACGAAATTGGGAAGTTGAGCCCTCATGCGCTCGTCGAATAGCGTTCTGACGGCCTTGATCAATTCCTTTCTCACGACCTACCTCCGCGCTCTGCTTGCGATCGCCAACACCGGGGGACCGAAGCATTATCGCAGGTGAATGGCAGCCGCCAATCCGTTTCCTGAAAGAACTCGCGAGCCCCTGGTTCACCCGATCCGTTACCGGCCGGCCGGCTCGAAGCCCGCGACCACACCGCCGCGACCTGTTATCTCCAATGGGCCAGATCGACCGAAGCCGACGGCGAAAGGGGATGAGCGGGAGGCCCGCAACGCGAAATCCACATCGGCCGCGCTTGACAAAGGCTCTCATTGATGGTTTCCCCGGAACCGGGCGTAGTCACCAGCCGCCTCATCCCCGGCTGGGGCTCGAGGCAATGGCCCAGGGTCGCGCATTGCATCCCGGTAAAGCCCATGCCGGCATCTGCACATTAGGTCATAACATCAATACATCAGTGTTAGTACATTTACTGAGTCTCTACAGTAGGAGTGCAAGTCGTCAAATCCTGACGCCGCTCGGTTTGCTCCCGCCAAAATTCTCACGTCCGGCGTGTCGCACAGTCGGCAGACTCTCGCTACGATGAGGTGCTCGATGGCCAGTGCGCGGAACTCGATCCACGAGACCCGCGCCCATCTCAACTGTCGCGACGGAGACCAGTCACGATGACCGCCGGCATTGGGGCCCTCTGCCCGATCTGCGGGCGACCGCAGCCGTCAGGAAACTGCACATTCTGCGAGCCTGCGCAGACCGTTCTTGACGGTCGCCCGGCCGATTCCTGCACGCCGGCACAAGCAGCGCCGACACTCGAGTCGCTCGCGGCCGCGATCGGATCGATCACGTCGATCTTCCTGCCCGATACATCCGGCGGAGCGGACGAGTCGTCGCTGGTGAACCCTTCGTCGCTCGAGATGCCAGCGCTTGCCGATCGGCCGGTGCGCATCCAGCTACTCGGCGAAATCGCCCGCGGCGGTATGGGCGTCGTGCTCAAGGGACGAGATCCCGACCTGGGGCGAGACCTCGCCGTCAAGGCCCTGCTGGAAGCGCACAAGGAAAACCCTGAGCTGGTGCGCCGGTTCGTGGAAGAAGCGCAGATCGGCGGCCAGTTGCAGCACCCGGGCGTTGTGCCGATCTACGAGCTCGGGAGCTTTGGCGACCGACGCCCTTATTTCACCATGAAGCTGGTGAAGGGCCAGACGCTCGCCGAATTGCTAGCCGGCCGAGATTCGCCCGCAGACGACCTCATGCGGTATCTCGGCGTCTTCGAGCAGGTCTGCCAGACGATGGCCTACGCGCACTCACGCAACGTCATCCACCGCGACCTGAAGCCCTCCAACGTGATGGTCGGCAGCTTCGGTGAAGTGCAAGTCATGGACTGGGGTCTCGCCAAGGTTTTGCAGCGGGGCGGCGTGGTCGATGATGCGGCGGCAGGCCGAGTCGATGTGAATCGAACGATTGTCGCGACGGCGCGCGTGATCGAGTCGGATTCCAACCTGTCGATGGCCGGGTCGGTGCTGGGCACTCCGGCGTACATGGCGCCCGAGCAGGCGCGGGCGAGCTGGAGCTGATCGACGAGCGAGCCGATGTCTTCGCATTGGGCTCGATCCTCTGCGAGGTCCTGACCGGGAAACCAGCGTTTTGGGGCCGCAGCGCTGGTGAAATTCATCGCAAGGCGGCGCTCGGTGACCTTGCCGGGGCAACCGTCCTGCTGGACGGCAGCGGCGCAGATCCGGAGCTGATCGCCCTGGCCGAGGAATGCCTGGCGCGCGAGCCCGAAGATCGGCCGCGGCACGCCGGCGAGGTGGCCGAGCGGTTCACGGCGTACCGGGCCGGCGTACGAGGAGCGGCTGCGTGCCGCCGAGATCGCCCAGGCCACGGAGGAGGCGCGGGCCGAGGAAGAGGCGAAACGGCGCGCGCTGGCCGACGAACTGGCGCGAGGCTCAGGCGCATGCGGAGGAATCACAGCGCACGGCGCTGGTCGCCCTGGCCAAGGCGAAAGCCGAGAGCCGGGCGCGGCGGCTCACCGGCGCGCTGGCTGCCGCTCTCATCGGCTTGATCGCCGCCGTCGGCGGCGGCTACGCCTGGTTCCAGCAGCAGCGTTCTGAGCGGCACGCGCGCGTGAACCTGGCCCTGCGCGAGGCGGACGTGTTTCACAGCGAGGCAAAGCGCGTCGGCAACGATCCAGCGCTCTGGACGAAGGCCGTCGATGCCACCCGCTCGGTCGAGCGGCTGCTCGCCGACGCGCGCGACGAGCCAACCCGCAAACGGGTGACGGCGCTCGTCGAGTCGGTGACCCGCGCGGCCCGCGCGGCCGAGAACGACCAGAAGCTGCTCGATACGCTCATCGACATTCGTTCCCAGCATGCCGACGATCGCGACGGCGCAGTCCTCGACGCTGCTTACGCGACCGCGTTCCGCGAGGCTTTGATCGACGTGGCGAAATTGTCGCCCGAGGATGCCGGAGCCCAGATCAAGGCCCGGCCTCCGGCGGTCGCCATCGCGATGGCCGCGGCCCTGGACGACTGGGCCGCAGTGCGGCGCGAGAAACAGCGCGATCAAGCCGGCGCCGGGCGGCTGACCCAGGCCGCCCGCGCCGCCGATCCCGACCCGTGGCGGACGGGACTGCGCAGCGCGCTCGATTTGCCCGAGCGACAAGCACGCCTGGGCGCGCTGCGCCACTGGCAGGCTCGGCTCAAGTCGACGCGCTTCCCCCGGTGAGCCTTGTCTTGTTGGGCTCGGCGCTCGTGGAAGCGGGCGATCCCGAGGCCGCCGAGGGCATGCTACGACAAGCGCAGCAGCGCCACCCGGGCGACCTCGAGCTCAACTATCATCTGGCCCTGTGCCTGGAGAAGCTCGCCCGGCGAGAAGAAGCGATTCGCTACTACACGGCGGCCCGCGCGATCAGGCCCGAGACGGGCCATGACCTGGCTCATGCCCTGGACCTCGCTGGTCAATGGCCGGATGCGGTTGCGATCTTTCGGGACCTGACGCGACTGCGTCCTGACAATGGGCGTCATCTGATGTGCCTGGGTCAGACCCTCAAGAAGCGCGGCCGTAGTCGGGAAGCCGGTGCTGTACTTGAAGCCGCGATCGCGAAGCTCCGAGACGTGATTCGCCAGCGGCCCGATGATAGCTGGGCCCATGCCAACCTCGGCAGCGCTTTTTCTACCGTTGGAAAACTCGACGAGGCGATCGCCGAGCACCGCGAGAGCGTCCGCCTCAGGCCGGATGAAGCCGGGCACTACCGGACGCTCGCCGACGCCCTGGTCGAACGTGGCAAGACGGACGAAGCGATCGCCGTGATCCGCGAAGCGATGCGGATCAAGCCCGACTACAGCGCGCATGGCACGCTTGCCTCTGCCTATTCGAAGCAAGGCAAGCTGAATGAAGCCATCGCCGAGTACCGCACCGCCGTTCAGCTTCAACCGGACTATCATTCGGGTCACGAGTACCTCGCAGACCTCCTGCGGCGCCAGGGGAAGACCGAGGAAGCGATGGAGGAGTTCCGTATCGCAAGCCGGATCGACCCAACGTGCGCCTACGTGCGCACGGGCCTCGCCGGATGCCTGATCAGCCAGGGCAAGCTCGGTGAGGCGAGCGCTGCGTGCAAGGAAGCGATCCGGATCAAGCCCGACGACATTTGGGCTCACAAAACGCGGCGTGTCATCTTGAGGGCGCAGGGAAAGGTCGATGAGGCGATCGCCGATAGCCGCGAGATGATCCGGCTCAAGCCTGACGACGCCCAGTGCCATAACGATTTGGCGTGGGAATTGGGCATGTTACCCGGGCGTTCGCGGGCCGAATACGACGAGGTGCTCGTGCACGCGCGGAAAGCCGTCGAGCTGGCGCTGAGGAGGGCTTCATCGCCAACACGCTGGCCCAGGCTGAGCTCCGTGCCGGCCACTGGGCGGAATCGATCGCCGCCGCCGAGCGGTCGATCAAGCTCAACGCCGGTGATGCGAGCGATCGGTTTTTCCTGGCCATGGCCCACTGGCAAAAGGGCGAGAAGGCCGAAGCACGAAAGTGGTTCGACGAGGGCGTCGCGTGGACCAAGGATAAAGACCCCAGAAACCCCGAGTTTCGTCAATTCTGGTCCGAAGCCGCGAAGCTCCTTGGCCAACCCGGCCCTCCCGCGCCCGACCCGAGTTCAAGCGCCGCTCCCTCTGCCAAGCCGGCGGGTTAGCCAGCTTTCAGCGATTCGCGGCTTCCGTGCGCGATTTCGCCCAGAGAATCGGCTATTCGTCATTGCAAAGGAAACCGCTGGACGATTCGGCGCTGGCGAACTCGTTATTCCGTTTGTGGCACGAACCAGCGGGATGCTGGCTGAAGTGGTCTGGCCAGCCGGGATGAGAGGAGCGCGAGCAGGACAATCGAGACCACAAGGACACCATAGACAAGCGGATATCCATGCTGCGTGAAATCGACTTGCCCGGAGCGTTCCGCGGAGAGCAGCTCGCTGAAGACGTCCATTGGTTCCAGCCGGCTGGTCATCGGGAAAGTCGTGATCGCGACGCCCAGCACATTGTAGCCCAGAATGGCCAGGATGCCGCCGATCACCGGCCTGCGGAACCAGCACGTTCCGAGAACCGCCAGCGCGTACATGAGCGCGTGAATGATGGGAATGCAACCGACGTACGCCCAGCTCATTAAGGTCGGCATTTTCCGCTCGTGGCGCTTTCCACGAGACGAGCATCGTTACTCCATCCAGCACACCCACAACCGCCGCCAGACCAACCACGAACTTGGTCCAGAACCACAGGTCCGGCGATATCGGCCGCGATCTCCAGAAAGCGCCGAGGCCGGAGCCGAGATCCGCCGAGTACAGGCCGGATCCGACCACGACGGGCCACAACATGCCGACGATGACCATGGAATCAGGCAGTGCCATGAGCAAGGATGGTCCAGACGAAAAGTCGGACCGAACGCCCGAGCAGCACGATTGCGATCGCCATGAGAACTGCCAGGAGAAAGCCGCATGCCGCCAGCGGCATCGCTTGGCGGAGCTCGAGCCAGATCATCGCCAGCAATCGGCCAGGCAGGCGAATCGGAATGCGTGAGAGAATCGGCGGGAAGGCGATGCGGAAGCGCCGCGGTTTTGCCCGTGTCGAAGATCCGCGCAGCGCCCCGTAGCGCGTGACGAACAACCGCCCGATCGAGCGCCAGCACGAAGAGCGACAAGCTCATCACAATCCAGCGGTACTGGGCCACCTCATGATCGGTGTAGTACTGGAAGCCCAGGATCGGTGTAGTAGAAACCACCGCGCTCGTAGCCAGACCCCCAAGGCATCACCAGCGATTGCGGCAGCAAGGCGCCATAGATCACTCGCGCCCAAGGGTACTGGTTCAGCGAAGAGAATACGCCCAACGCGATGAGCGACCCAAAGGCCATGACGGCTCCCACCAGGCCGATCTGAGCCTGGCTGCGGAGGTAACACCCCAGCAGGCTCAAGACGAGCAGCAGCTCAACTCCTCCCAGGATCGCGATCGCCGTGACGCTCCCAAGATGTTCCAGGGGCGTCAGATAACCCGGGAGGCGCGATTCCACCTGCTCGACGAGCCCGCTGGCCAGGGCGATCGCACAGAATGCCTGCCGCGATCACAATCGGAACGGCCAGGGTCAGGGCGGCGCTCACGATGCGAACGGTTGCCATCTGGCGCAGGGAAACAGGCAGCGCGGCAGAGAAGGCGATCGTCCCATCGGTCCGCTCGCCGTGAGACGTGCGCATGGCCAGAACGATGGCGGCAAAAAAGGTGTAGATCAGGGCCAATCCACTGAAGTGTCCCACGGGGGTGCGAACGTGGGGGCCAAGCTGATAACCGATCGCATAGCAAACCGCGAGGGTCATCCAGGCAATGAAGATCGCCAGATACCTGCGGCTCTCGCGCCACTCTTTCCACCACAGACTGTTCATGACGGGCCTCGGGCCAGGGCCTGCACCACTCAAGCCGACGCCAGCGCGCTCTGGGAATGGTCTGGCCAGTCGTGCGCGCGGCCGATCACGTAGGCTTCAAAGATCTCGTCCAGGCTGAGGTCGACCACGTTGTGATCGATGCCGACGGCGGACAACTGCTGAATGTAGGGGCCTGCCTGATCCGTGATGATCGCCACCCGGTCGTCGTGGCGCCGAACGTCCAGCAGCCCCTCGGGCCGCGGAGCTGCTGCCAGGGAATCGGCCGGCAGCACAATCTGCTTGACTTCATCACGCAGGCGATCGGTCGTGCCGCTGCGGACGATCCTTCCCCGGTCGAGGATGGCCACGGCGTCGGCCACGGCTTCGACCTCGTCCAGCAAGTGCGAGCTGTAAAGGACCGTGCAGCCCGAACTCTGGAGGTGCTCGACCAGGTCGCGATTGAATTCCTTGCGTGCGATGGGGTCCAGCCCCATGGCGGGATCGTCCAGTATGACAATCCTGGGGTGATGGGCGAGTGCAACGATCAGTCCGAGCCTGACGGCCTGACCTTTCGAGAGCCTGCCAATGCGCGTGTGGCGCGGGATCTCAAAGCGATCGAGAGAGTCGCCGGCCAGCTTCGGATCCCAGGTAGGATAAAACGGCGCGAGGAACCGGCACAGTTCGACGGGCGTCATCCAGCCGTACATGGTCTGGTCTTCGGCCAGGTAGCCGACATGCCTGCGCACCTTCAAGGGATCGACGGCCGGATCGACGCCACCGAGCCGGCAGACGCCGGAATCAGCCGGTAGCACCCCGATCAGAATGCGGATCATTGTCGTCTTTCCCGCGCCGTTGCGTCCCAGGAGCGCCAGCGTCTGCCCGGCCGGAATGCTCAGCGAAACATTCTGGAGCACCTTCCGAGACCCATAGCTCTTGACGAGTTGCTCGATCACGATCGCTGGTTCGGTCATGTCGCGTCTCCGAACGGTGCTCTCGGGAAATCTGCTCTCTGGCGTCGGCCACGGCCGCGGTGAGCATGCCGCGCAGCTCCGGCAGCGTCAGTCCCGCCAGCAGACCACGCCGAACGACCCCCTGGAATTCGCGCGCGAACTGGTCGCGGTGCTGCTTCAATTCTGCCGCGACGTCGGTCGAACCCGGTGGCGGCAACACAAACGTTCCTTCGCCATGCCGCATCTCGATCAGCCCCTCGGCAGCCAACCGTTCGTACACACGAACGACCGTGTTCACGTTGACCACCAGCTCCCTGGCGAGCTGCCGGACCGACGGCAGGCATTGACCCGCCTTCAGCAGACCTGCCAGACACTGCGCACGGATCTGATCTGCGATCTGCCGTGAAATCGGCGCGGCGACTCCTCTCTCGATGCGAATATACATGCATCTGAACCTTCTGGTCTCACGGCCGACAGTACACAGTCATAGTACAGTGAGCGCCTTGCGGCGTCAAGTGACTGTTCCAGGATCAAGTGGTCTGAGCGGAGAGCACAGAACCCGAGTCGGTCCGACGACAGCGACGCGCCTCCGGGGTTGCCTGTGGCCCTATGGCTTCTAAAGAATTGCTACCCTCGGCCCGTGAAAGCGTTGCCCTGGTCTGCTCAGGCGTCGCAAGCCGACAGGGGGAGGCCCAGCAGGTGGCGCGTTCCGGATTGCGATCGCGGCATGATCGATTCGGCGCAACGAGTGCGGCGGTGCGGCCGGGAACGATCAAGAAACGCCGGAACCAGCGGTCATCTCTGAAACTCTGCCCGGCTCGTAAGAACCGACTGAATGGGGTCTCGGCGTGCCGACGTTCCGGATCGGGGGGACCCATCGCGGTGATTTTACGGCGCGCGGGCCGTCCCCGTCCCTTGAACGAGGGCCCGGAGCAAAACCGTCCGACATTCCCGACGTTCGGATGAATCTTGTATGAAATCGCCGGGAGGTGGGATTGTATGGATAGAGTACCTCTGGTTTCTCGCCGGGAGAATCCATGTCAAGTGCACGATCGTCCGACCTTCTGCGTCACGTCGGAACGCTGTTCGACTCCGGCGTTGTCGCGGGGCTGTCTGATGCCGAGCTGCTGGACCGATTCCGCGTGCAGCGGGCCACGGCGGAGGACGCCGCGCCGGCGGCCGAGGCGGCGTTTGCGGCACTCGTAGCGCGGCATGGGCCGATGGTGCTGGGCGTCTGCCGGCGCGCCTTGGTCGACGCGAACGACGTCGACGACGCCTTCCAGGCCACCTTTCTGGTGCTGGTGCGCCGGGCGCGATCGATCCGGGTGGGCGATTCGCTGGGGCGCTGGCTGTACGGCGTCGCGCGCCGGGTCCCGGCCAAGGCCAAGGCGCGCTCGCAGCGCTCTCGCGTTCGGTCTGGCGCGATTGAGGACGAGCCGGTCATGCCGGACGACCCGGGCAATCGGATCGGGTTGCTCTCGGCGCTCGACGAGGAAGTGATCCGTCTGCCCGAGAAATACCGGGCGCCGGTTGTTCTCTGCCATCTCGAGGGCCTGACCCACGCTGAGGCGGCCGATCGGCTGCGATGGCCGGTCGGGACGGTCAGCGGACGATTGTCGCGAGCCCGCGACTTGTTGCGGCACCGATTGGTGCGCCGCGGCATCGCTCCAGCGGTCGCCATATTGACAAGTGAAACCGTCCGTGCGGCTGTTCCCGAGCCACTCGCCACGGCAACGGTCCGGGCCGCGACGCGAGTGGCGAACGGTGGAGGGTCGCAGGCCGGAGCCGTCTCGGCATCGGTCCTCTTTTTGACGCACGCGGTGTTGCGCGCGGCGGCTGTGGCCAGGCTGAAGTTCGCCGGCGCGGTCCTGCTGGCGATCGCCGTGGCGGGGGCCGCGGCTTGCGCGGGGATGAGAGGGGGGATCGGTGTCCGCGATCTCGCGACCGATCAAAACACCGGCCGGGCGCCTGCGGTCGCGCTCAACGTCAACACGGATTCCGCGGCCGGTCACCGCGAGGCCGATGAGATCGTCAAGGAGATCGAGGCGGCGCTCGAATTGACCGATGGACTCGGGGCTGGAGACTGGTGCGAAATCCGATTGATGCCGAAGTTGAGCGATATGAATCCACTCCCGACAGCCGGCAAACGCCTGATCGTCGTCGCCGAGGTGAATCATGCCCTGCATCTACGGATGTTCGACGTCGAGGGCACGATGATACTGGACTCCGCTGCGAAACGGTTCACGAACTCATGGGTCGAGTATCTCGAGCAACTGGTCCCGAGGATTTGGCCCCCCCACGAGCTTACCTTCATCGATAGGATCTCGGTCGTCAACGCGGTCACACAGATCGCCGGCCGCACCGGGCGGGACGAATTCCGGCGAGTTCACGGCCGGATCGCCTCGCTTGTTGGCGAATTGCGAGCGGAGTACCCCCACGATCTGCGCGTGGCCCATCACTTGCCCGAGCGTTGGGCCTCGCTCATCTCGATCGGCCAGCGCGTTGTTGTTGTAAGCGAAATCTGCGAGGTCCTCGAGACAACCAAGGATCCCGAGCTGCGGATTGGCGCGCTTTACTACGAAACATCCTTCCGATTCCAGGAATTGATCGACGGCCGCGCCACGGTTTCCCTGGCCGATTCGTTCGCCAGGAGAGCACCCGGGGACAAACGGGCTGGTGAACTGCTCCATATGGCCGCGCACAGGCTCGCGGTCGACTGGTCGATGCTCGTGGGCCTGGCCATGACCTTCGCCATCGTCGCCGGGCTGATCGCGGCGACGATCGGCATCGGGCGGTGGCTGAAATACGTGGTTCGAGTGGGTGTGGTCCTGCTCGCCCTGTTCGCGGTCGCGCTTTGCGTCTTGTTTTTCCTGGAAAACGACACGCTGATCGCGACCATTCGAATCGCGTACGAAAAGTTCGGTGACGGCGCGATGGTCCTGTGGAGATGGCTGCCCGTCGGGACCTTCGTTGAGCTCGAGATTCTCGCGGGCACGACTCGCGCGGCCGCGGCCGTGGTCCTGGCCACGCTGTGTGCAGTGTTCCTGGTCGTCGCCTGCCGGCGTTTCGCCCGTCCGCCGACGCGATGGCCATCCGCCATCCGGCTGGGCATCCTGATTTTCTTTGTGGTTTTGGCTGCATCATGTGCCGTCGATGCCTGTGTCATCGCCTTCCAGCGAAATGCGTTTCGCGAGCGATACGTCCGGGATTATCCCGGCGCTTTCCACGGTAAGTAGCTCCAGGGAGAAGGCCGGCAGCCGGCAAGGACGGTTCGGCCGAACGGATTCGCCACGATTTCCTCACAGTTCAGAAGGTGCTGGGCGCGAGCGACGACAAGGCAACCAAGTTTGGAGGGACGAAATGGCTGAACTCACAGTCCATCAATCCGCGCTTCTGACGGACCTGGCCTTGTGCATCAACCGGTATCGCTTGTTCTCACCGGGATGGTACGTGTGCGTCATGGCCAAGGTCCAGTTATCGCCGGAGGAATGGGAGGTTCCCGGACTGGTGGCGATGGTGAACTATGGACGGAAGAAACAATGTGAGGCGCACGACGACGCATTTCGCGGAGCACCGAATTTCGTGCTCGACGTGTTTGGCTCGGAAGACGATCCGGACTTCTTGCGTCGCCGTGATCGGTTTTGCCGGTTCGGCGTTCACGAATACCTGGTCGCTCTCGACGACGACCCGGCGAGCGTGCTCTGGCATCGATTGGACGCGGGTTGCTACCGGTTAGTCGAACCCGATGAGGACGGCATCATCAGAAGCCATGCTTTGCCGAATCTGTGGATTCCACTGAAAGCGCTACAGCATCGCGATTGGTGGACGATCCTCGGTTGCATTGAACACGGCGTGTCGCGCCGCGCCAATTTCGCCTGAGCCGCTCTGGCGTCGACGCGGAAGACGACACGAGCGGACCAACTTAATAAAAACTTCCCAAAAAGTTCCGGCGAGTGTCGATCGTGCCGCTCCTCGTTCGACGTGAATGTAAAGCCAAGGGTCAGCCGATCGAAAAACTCTGGAGGCCATCCTCCTACCTCCTTATTTCTTGATTCTCAATCAGCGCACATTGCGACTCAATCTTTAACTTTCCGGAGGCTCCACGATGCGATTCATGATGTTGATGATCCCGAAGGGGTACGAGAAGGCAGCGCCTGGCGCGATGCCTGATGCCAAGGCGGTTGCCGCGATGATGAAGTACAACGAAGCCCTTCAGAAGGCTGGCGTGCTGCTGGCGCTCGACGGGCTGCACCCGCCCGCGACGGGCGCGCGGGTCTCGTTCTCCGGAGGTAAGCCCACGGTGACTGACGGGCCCTTCGCCGAGGCGAAGGAGGTTATCGGCGGATACTGGATGATTCAGGTGAAGTCGAAGGCCGAAGCGATCGAATGGGCATCGCGCTGCCCCGCATCGGACAACGAAGTGATCGAGGTTCGTCAGGTGCAGGAGTTTTCGGATTTTCCGGCCGATGTTCAGGAGGCCGCGGCCGGGTTTCCCGAGCTCCAGTCGCAGCCTGGGCAGCGCAAAGGCTCGTAACGCCGTCGTCGGGGCGCACCTCGCCTTGCGTCGACGGATAAAAGACGGTCGGATTGGTCGTCGTGACGAATACCGACACACATCAAAAAGAGGCCGAACCGCTTGAGCTGCCTGGCTGTCGTCGGATGCGAACTTGCAGTCGAGGTTCAGCCGGTTGAGACCATAGAGTGGCCTTGTTCCGCGGCTGAAACGAAAAAGAGACTTTGCCCGTGTCGATCTCGCCGCAACTTGTTCGACGTGACGGTAGAGCCTCGTATGAGCCGACCGAGACCGTCCGGGAGCCCGGCTCAGAACCCAAATCCAAGAGGAGACATGACGATGCGATTCATGATGCTGGTCAAGTCCGCCGAAAACTCGGGCCCTCCGCCCAAGGAGCTTATGGACGCTATCTACAAGCTCGCCGAAGATGCGAGCAAAAACGGCAGGATGATCGACAGCGGGGGGCTCGCCCCAACTGCGATGAGCACGCGCGTCCGGCTGTCTCGGGGGCAGCTCAGCGTGATCGACGGACCGTTCACTGAGGCCAAGGAAGTTATCGGCGGCTATGCGGTTTTTGAGTTCGGTTCCAAGCAAGAGGCCGTCGAATCGGCGACGCACTTCATGGAACTTCACAAGAAATACTGGCCCGGCTGGGAAGGCGAAACTGAAATTCGCCAGATGTTCGGGCCGGAAGACTTCCCTCCTCAGGGATAGAGGAACTCCACGTTGCGGAGGGATTGCCGCAACAGAGTCGTCGCGGTGCGCGTCAGATTGCACCGGCGGATTCAAGGTGGTGTAATCGGCAGCCATGACGGCTTCCGAGACCCATCGCGCGATCGACGCGGTCTGGAGAATCGAGTCGGCCAGGCTCATCGCCGGCCTTGCGCGGATCGTGCGTGACGTCGGAATTGCGGAGGAACTCGCACAGGATGCCTTGGTCGCCGCGCTCGAACAGTGGCCGGAGTCGGGCGTCCCGCAAAACCCGGGCGCCTGGCTCATGGCAACCGCGAAGCATCGTGCGATCGATCACCTGCGCCGCAACAAGCGGCTCGCGCGCAAGCACGAGGAGATCGGTCGCCTGCTCGAGGCCCAGCAGGTCATGGCCGCGCCGAATCTCGACGCGGCCGTTCTTGATGATGACGTGAGTGACGACCTGCTGCGCCTTATGTTCATGTCATGCCATCCGGTTCTGTCCACCGAGTCGCGAGTGGCGCTCACGCTTCGCTTGCTGGCCGGTTTGACGACAGAGGAGATCGCGCGTGCGTTCCTCGTGTCGGAGCCGACCGTCGCCCAGCGCATCGTTCGGGCCAAGCGGACCCTCGCCAAAAAGCGAGTTCCATTCGACTCCCCCCGCGGAGTGGAGCTTGCCGCCAGGCTGTCGTCGGTGCTCGAAGTGATCTACCTCGTCTTCAATGAGGGCTACACGGCGACCGCCGGTGACGATTGGACGCGACCAGCACTCTGCGAGGATGCGCTGCGTCTCGGGCGGATCCTGGCCGAGCTCGCTCCGCTGGAGCCCGAGGTCCACGGCTTGGTCGCGCTCATGGAGATCCAGGCGTCGCGCTTGAGGGCGCGTGTGGGCCCGTCCGGCGAGCCGATCGTTCTTCTTGATCAAAACCGCGCTTTCTGGGATCAACTCCTCATCCGTCGTGGTATCGCCGCGCTCGAGCGTTCCGAGCAGCTCGGCGGCGCGCACGGCCTGTACGTGCTCCAGGCCGCGATCGCCGCCTGTCATGCACGAGCGGTTAACGCGGAGGCAACGAACTGGGCGCAGATCGCGGAGCTTTACGCCGAGCTCGTCGAGCTCGCGCCATCGCCAGTCGTCGAGCTGAATCGTGCAGTCGCCGTTGCGATGGCATTCGGTCCAGCAGCCGGCCTCGAGCTCGTTGATGCGCTGACCGCGGAGCGGTCGCTCGAGGGCTACCACCTCTTACCGAGCGTGCGAGGCGACCTGCTCAGAAAGCTCGGCCGGGGGGGCGAGGCCCGCCACGAGTTTGAACGCGCGGCAGCGCTCGCGCGCAACGCACGCGAACGCGAGCTTTTGCTCGAGCGCGCCGAGCGTGCGCAGGCGGCTCGGCGTCGCCTGAGCCACGTTGACGAAAAGGGCGCGATGCCGGATGCCCTCAGCGTGTCAGGGCGGGGGGAAAGGATCGATCCGAAGAGGGCAGCGCCTGTGACGACGTGCGAATCGAGCGGCCGTGTCGTGCTGTGAACTTCAAATACGACTAGACGCCTACAGGACGATCCAGTGCTCAGACGCCGGCGCGGATTCGCTCGGTCGTCCACGCTGGAGATCCGTGCGCGAGCACGACAAGGTCGGGAGCGCAGGCGTCAGATCATGGGAGCGCGATGGCCGAGACGGCGGAAGCAATACGTGGCAGGCCATCGGAGTAAGATCGATCCGAGTCGTCGGCCGCGCGGTTTGAGAATGCTCGGCGAGAATTCCGGCTCACGCTTCGGGTTCGAACTGGCCACGAGCCGCGCACGCCGTTCGCCGCACGGCTGCGACACCACAGAGCAGCCACACGGGACCGCGAGCTACGATTCGGGCGGTTCGGGATGTCCGCATCGATGTCGAATGTGACCTGCCTCCTGACGGCCGTCGAGCAGGGAGACCCCCGCGCGGCCCAGCAAATCTTGCCGCTGGTCTACGACGAGCTGCGCAAGCTGGCGGCACGCAAGCTGGCGCGCGAAAAACCGGGCCAGACGCTCGAGGCGACGGCTTTGGTCCATGAAGCGTTTCTCCGGCTCGTAGGCACAGAAGACCCCGGATGGGACAGCCGTCGCCATTTCTTCGCCGCGGCGGCCGAGGCCATGAGGCGCATCCTCGTAGAAAACGCCCGCCGGAAGCAGCTGTGCCAAGCATGCCGGGGGTCGACGCCGGATCGATCTAACGGACATCGCCGCGATCGATAGCACGAGCTCCTCGGTTGACCTGATCGCCCTGGACGAAGCGCTCGCGAAGCTCGCCGCTCTGCAACCTGTAAAGGCCGAGCTCGTGAAGCTCCGCTACTTCGCGGGGCTTACGGTTCCCCAAGCGGCGAGACTGCTTGGCATCTCCACTGCGACGGCTGAGCGCTACTGGATCTACGCACGCACGTGGCTTTACTGCGCTCGAAAATCCCGGGTTCGCGGCCAAGCCTTGAAAAAAATCAGCAGTGGTTGCGTGAGCGACCGGGGGCGCTCGCTCGCATTGAATCGCACAGCGGACAGTCTGCTCGAGGACGACACCATGACCATGCCGGAGTCGCCTGTCGAGGTAATCTTCTCAGCCGCGCTTGCGAAACAGAACCCGGAGGAGCGAACCGCGTACCTCGACGAGGCCTGCGCCGGCGACAGAGCGACTCCGTCACCGATTGGATCAGTTGCTCGAGGCGCAGCGTAAGCTCGGAAGCTTTCTCGATCCAGGTCTGACCTGGACGGGCACGGACGCAATCATGGGCGAGTCGCCCGCCGAGGGAACTCCGGAGACCACGATCGGTCCGTACAAGCTCGTCGAGCAAATCGGCGAAGGCGGCATGGGCACGGTCTGGATGGCGCAGCAGACCGCACCCGTCAGACGCCTCGTAGCGCTCAAGCTGATCAAGGCGGGCATGGACTCCAAGCAAGTCATCGCCCGCTTCGAGGCCGAGCCCAGGCCCTGGCGATCATGGATCATCCCAACATCGCCAAAGTCCTCGACGGGGGCACTGCCGACAACGGGCGGCCGTACTTCGTCATGGACCTCGTCAAGGGCGTGCCGATCACCACGTTCTGCAACGCGCACCACCTCACACTTCGTGCGCAATTGGAACTCTTCATTCGCGTCTGCCACGCGATCCAGCACGCGCATCAAAAGGGCATCATCCACCGCGATCTCAAGCCGTCTAATGTGGTCGTCGCCGTCTACGACGGCGAGCCGGTGCCGAAAGTCATCGACTTCGGCGTGGCCAAGGCGGCCGGGCAGCCGTTGACCGAGAAGACCCTCGTCACCGGCTTGGGATCGATTGTCGGCACGCTGGAATACATGTCGCCCGAGCAGGCGGAAATCAACCAGATCGACATCGACACGCGCAGCGACATCTACTCGCTGGGAGTCCTCCTCTACGAGCTTTTGACCGGCAGTCCGCCGTTTTCGCGCAAGGACCTCGAGGCCGCCGGCATGCTCGAATTGCTCCGGGTGATCCGCGAGCAGGAACCGACGAAGCCGAGCACAAAGTTGAGCACAGCCGAGGGCTTGCCGACCCTGGCTTCCGACCGCGGCACCGAGCCCGCCAAACTCAAGAAGCTGGTGCGCGGCGAGCTGGACTGGATCGTGATGAAGGCGCTGGAGAAGGACCGTAACCACCGATACCAAACGGCCGGCGGGTTCGCGAACGATCTCCAGCGTTATCTCACGAACGAGCCGGTACAGGCCTGCGCACCGTCGGCGGCCTACCGGTTTACAAAGTTCGCTCGCAGGAACCGGGCCGTCCTGGTGACGGTCGGCCTCGTGGCCGTCGCACTCGTGGTCGGCGCCATGGTGAGTGTCTGGCAGGCGGTGCGGGCGACGCGCCCGAGCTGCTCGCCCGAACTCGGCTGGAGTCCGAGAGCCGCGCTCGCAAAGAGGCCGACCAGGCGCAGGGGTCGACTCGGCGCTGCGGAAGCGCTCGCACAGCGAGAGCTGGCTCATGGCTACTTGCGCACGGCTCGCCGGGCCGTCGATGAAATGTACACCCAGGTCGCCGAGAAGTGGCTGGCCACCCAGCCCCAGATGGAGTCGGTTCAGCGCGAGTTCCTGGAAAAGGCACTGCGATTCTACCAGGATTTCGCCAGGCAAGCGGGTGACGGCGAGCCCGCGGTCCGTCTGGAGACGGCCCGGGCGTACCGCCGCGTGGGCGACATCCAGCACCGACTGGGCGCCACCAGCCAGGCCGAAATTGCCTTCCGCGAAGCCGCGGTCCGGCTGAAAGCCCTGGCTGAGGAATTCCCCACCTCGCCGGAGTATCGCGCGGCCCTTGCCGAGACGCTGCAAAAGCTCGGCATCCTCCTCCGCGTCATCAATCGCGTTCCCGAGGAGGAACAATCGCACCGCGAGGCGCTCGCCCTTCTAGAGCAGCTCACCGCGCAGTTTCCCGAAGACACCAGGTACCAGCGAGATCTCGCGCGGCCGGTACCACCTGGGGATGGCCTTGAACGTGCTCGACAATCACCGCGACGCGGAGGCAGCCTACAGCACCGCCATCGTCATCCAGAAGAAGCTGGCCGCCCAGCCGGCGAGCCTCCCCGAGGATCGCGAGTATCTGGCCGAGAGTCTCTCGTGGCGGGGCACTTTCAAAAATAGGATCGGTGCCGCCCAGGCACTGAAGGACTTTCGGCATGCAATTGACTTGCTGGAACGACTGGCTGCCGAATTCCCCAACGTCCCGGAGTACCGCAGTGAGCTGGCCTGGGCGTATCACGCGATGGTCTCCCCCGCAGCCCTGCTGCCGCCCTTCGAAGCCGAAAAAACGGTGGGGAAGGCACTGGAGATCCAGAGGAGACTGGCAGCCGACTTTCCGGAAGTCATGTTCTACCGTTTCCACCTGATCAAGACCCTGGTAACGCTAGGGTCTATGCTCGCGAAGCAACGTCGAACTCAGGAGGCAATCGACGATCTTCGCGAAGCCCAGGCTGTCGGTGAGAAGCTGGCCGCCGACACTCCCCCCACTGTCGTGTTCATTCATAACCTGGTGGGACGGGTCTACGTGGTGCTCGCAAAACTGCTTCTGGACGCGGGCCGAGTGACCGAGGCCAACGATCTCGAGCGCAGGATCATCGCGGACAACAGGGCTCCGGAGTGGCTGAATCTTCAAGCGTGGATCCTCATCGACACTCCGGAGGTAGACAAGCGCGATCCCGCGTGGGCCGTGGTGCTGGCCGAGAAGTCCGTCGCACTGGCAACCAACAGGATGAATCTGAACACGCTGGGTATCGCGAACTACCGCAACGGCAACTGGCAAGGTGCGATCACAGCGCTCTCGCGGGCCGAGGAGCTCGCGCCGGACGAGGACCTGAGCTTTAACGGGTTCTTCCTGGCGATGGCGCACTGGCAACTGGGTGAGAAGCTACCGGCCCGCGAATGGTACGAGAAGTCCGTCCAGTGGATGGAAAAGAACAAACCCAGCGACGAGTCACTCCGCCGATTCCGAACCGAGGCCGAAGAATTGATGGGGAAGGGGTTCGGGAAAAACTGACTGAAGCCGATTCGTGACTTCGAATCGCAAATCGGCCGGTCGGGTCCTTACCGCCAAGGGAGCCGTCGCCGATTTCCTCTGGGCTTTCGCCGCGCCTGGCTGCTCCGCTTCCCGGGCGGCACCCAGGCCAAAGGGTAGGCCGCGCCCGATTCGCAAAAAGCCTTGAGGGGTCGGCCGGGGTTTTCTCGCATTGAATGACAGCGGCCCTGTGGAGCCGACCGCGCCACCGCGGTTGGCGGATCTGCGGCGTGTTCACTTCTGCGCCAATCACATCGCGGATGCGGACCGGTGAACGTGAAAACTGGGCCTCAGCTCGGTCGGCGGTTACTTCCACCAAGAGCATCCCCTCGTGTCCCATTTCCTGCGACCGTCCATCGAACGCAATGCGACCGGCGCCCGCGAGGAGCGGCATCGACGTTCGCAGTGGTGGCGGCGCAGGATCGGAGTTGAGTCATGTTGCCCTGCCTTTGCATCGGTGATCTCCGGAACGCTTTCCACGGCCGGCGCCCCGGCCTCAATTCCCGCCGCGCGGCGCGAAGGCGCCTGCGATTCGAGCCCCTGGAGGCTCGCAGTCTGCTGGCTAGCGTCTTCGGCACTGCCCTCAACGACTCGATCGTGCTGCGCCCGGACCCGGGGGACTCGAGCTTCACCCAGGCGCTGGTCAATGGCGTGGTCCAGCTTGATGTACCGTCCGCCTCATTGACTGATGTCCAGATCCTGGCGGGGGACGGCAACGATACGATCACGATCGGGAGCGGCGACCTGGATCTCCTCAAGTACGCCGTGAGCGTCGATGGTCAGGGCGGCGCCGATAGGGTGATCGTTAACGACCAGGCAAACGTCTTTGGCGACACCTACACTGTCAACTACGCGTCCGTGGACCGGTACGTCTTCGGCGGGCTGACCTACACGGACATCGAGGCGCTGACGCTTAACGCCGAGGCGGGCAACAACACCATCAACGTCGATTATACCGACTCCGGCGTCCCGGTGACGATCAACGCCGGCGCCGGCAACGACGCGATCAACGTCGGCGGCGGCAATCTCGACGGCCTCCCCGCTGCCGTCATCGTCAACGGCCAGGCCGGCACCGACACGGTCAGCGTCAACAGCCAGGGGGAGCCATTCAGCGACACCTTCACCGTCACCTCCTCGAGCCTGACGCGGCCCTTTTTCGGCGGGTTGACCTACGGGACCATCGAGGGCCTGACGCTCAACGCCGAGTCGGGCGACAACACCATCAACATCAACAGTACCGCCGCCGGCGTCCCGCTGACCGTCAACGCCGGCCCCGGCAACGACACGATCAACGTCGGCAACGGCAACCTCAACAGCCTCAAGGGCGCCGTCACCGTTAACGGCCAGGACGGCACCGACACAGTCTACGTCAACGACCAGGCGAACGCCTCAGGCGACACCTACACCATCAGCTACCTGAGCCTGGCGCGGCCGTTCTTTGGCGGTCTGAGCTACGGGTTCACGAACGAGGGCCTCGTGCTCAACGCCGAGTCGGGAAACAACACCATCAACATCCGCAGTAGCCACTCCGACACCCCGCTGACGGTCAACGCCGGCGCCGGCAACGACACGATCAACGTCGGCGGCGGTGACCTGTTCCCTCTCGCCGGCGCCGTCAGAGTCAACGGCCAGGGCGGCACCGACACAGTCAACGTCAACGACCAGTTGAGCTTTTCGAGCGACACCTACACCGTCACCCCCAACCCCGCGTCCCTGCGCCGGGCCGGCATTCGGCGGGCTCACCTGCACAGGGATCGAGGGCCTGACGCTCAACGCCGCGGCGGGCAACAACACGATCATCCTGCTGAGCACCACCGGGGATGTCCCTGTCCCGCTGTCGGTCAACGCCGGCGCCGGCGACGACACCGTCAACGTAGGCTCGGGGTTCCTCAACGAGTTCCCCTTCGCCCGTCACCGTCAACGGCCAGGCCGGCATCGACAGGGTCAGCGTCAACGACGCGGGGGAGCCCTTCGACCACACCTACACCGTCACCTCCTCGACGGTAACGCGGCCGTCCTTCGGCGGGCTGACCTACACAGGGATCGAGGGCCTGACGCTGAACGCCGAGTATGGCAACAACACGATCAACATCAACAGCACCGCCGCCGGCGTCCCGCTGACCGTCAATGCCGGCCCCGGCAACGACACCGTCAACGTCGGTGGCGGCAACCTCAACAACCTCAAGGGCGCCGTCACCCTTGACGGCCAAGACGGCACGGACAGGGTCAACGTCAACGACCAGGCGAACGCCTCCGGCGACACCTACTCCATCACCGACCTGAGCCTGGCACGGCCGTTCTTTGGCGGGCTGAGCTACGGGTTCTCGATCGAGGGCCTGGTGCTCAACGCCGAGTCGGGCAACAACACCATCAACATCAACAACAGCGGCGTCCCGCTGACGGTCAACGCCGGCGCGGGCAACGACACGATCAACGTCGGCGGCGGCGACCTCGACCTGCTCGACGGCGCCGTCATCGTCAACGGCCAGGCGGGCACCGACAAGGTCAACGTCAACGATCAGGCGAACGCCTTCACCGACGCCTACACCATCACCTCGACGACCCTGAAGCGGGCCTTCTTCGGAGGGCTGACCTACGCGACGATCGAGGGCCTCGCGCTCAACGCCGAGACGGGCAACAACACCATCAACATCAACAGCACTGCCGCCGGCGTCCCGCTAACGGTCAACGCCGGCGCCGGCAACGACACGATCAACGTCGGCAGCGGCAACCTCAACAACCTCCACGGCGCCGTCACGGTCAACGGCCAGGCCGGCACCGACACGGTCAACGTCAACGACCAGCTGGCCGGCTTGAGCGACACCTACACCATCACCTCCACGGCCCTGAAGCGGCCCGTCTTCGGCGGGCTGACCTACGGGACGATCGAGGGCCTGACGCTCTACGCCGAGACGGGCAACAACACGATCAACATCAACAGTACCGCCGCCGGCGTCCCGCTGACGGTCAACGCCGGCCCCGGCAATGACACCGTCAACGTCGGCAACGGCAACCTCGACAGCCTCAAGGGCGCCGTCACCGTCAACGGCCAGGCCGGTACCGACAAGGTCAACGTCAACGACCAGGCGAAAGCCTCCGGCGACGCCTACACCATCACCTTCACGGCCCTGAAGCGGCCCTTTTTCGGCGGGCTGACCTACGCGACGATCGAGGGCCTGACGCTGAGCGCCGAATCGGGCAACAACACGATCAACGTCAACAGCACCGCCGCCGGCGTCCCGCTGACGGTCAACGCCGGCGCCGGCAACGACGCAATCAACGTCGGCAACGGCGACCTCGACCTGCTCGAGGGCGCCGTCACGGTCAACGGCCAGGCGGGCACCGACAAGGTCAACGTCAACGATCAGGCGAACGTCTTCGGCGACGCCTACACGATCACTTCCACGACCCTGAAACGGGCCTTCTTCGGAGGGCTGACCTACGCGACGATCGAAGGGCTCGCGCTCTACGCCGAGTCGGGCAATAACACGATCAACATCAACAGCAGCGCCGCCGGCGTCCCGCTGACGGTCAACGCCGGCGCCGGCAACGACACGATCAACGTCGGCAACGGCAACCTCAACAACCTCAAGGGCGCCGTCACCGTCAACGGACAGGCGGGCACCGACAAGGTCAACGTCAACGACCAGTCGAACGCCTCCGGCGACACCTACACCATGAAGCCGACGACGCTGGCGCCGCCCTTTTTCGCCGGGCTGACTTACGCGGGGATCGAGACCTTCGTGCTGAACGCCGAGACGGGCTTCAACACGTTCAACATCCTCGGCACGCCCCTGGCCATGAAGACGACGATCAACAAGCACGGCGGCACGGTCAAGATCCTGGGTCCGACCGGTCCGCTCTTCGTCAATCCCTGACTGAGCGGCAAAAAAGAGCATTGAGGGGTCGGCCGGGGTTTTCTCGCATTGAATGCCAAGGGCCCTGTGGAGCCAATCGCGTGACCGCACCTGGCGGACGCGCGGCGTGCTCGCTTCTGCGCCAATCACATCGGAGATGCGGATTGGTGAACTTCAGTTTCATCGAACAGCGAGGAGGCAGCTATGAGAGAGCTCGGTCTCATCCGCAAGCACGCCTGGCAGTCGGACCGACATCGCGCAGCGCGCAAGCAGCGGCAGCGCAGGTTGCGCGTCGAAGGCCTGGAGGACCGCGCTCTGCTGACCATCTTCTTTACACCCCAGGGTGACACCCACGGCGTCGTAGACGGCGGTGGACAGAAGCTGGGCCAGGTCGACTGGGGGATGCCGCTGTACACGATCTTCTGGGGTTCTTACTGGGGTACGTCAGCCGGTCAGACACAGCAAACCGCGCTCGAAAACTCACTGAACTCCATCTTTTACACTCAGCGCCAACCTCTCGGGTCTGAAGCAATATGGGGTTCCCTATCGTGCGGGCGTGCCGGGCTCGGGCAAGGTCGAGGTCAACGACTTTAGCAATCCCCCCAACCACTTCTCCGACAGCCAGCTCCACAACGTCATCAACAACGCGATCGACAAGCTGGGACTGCCCAAGGAGAGCGATCACGCGAACGGGGGCTTCTACCTCGTGTTCACGCCGCCCAACATCCAGGCCGCGAGCGGCGCCGCGCTTACCATTCCTCGATGTCCGACGATGACCCTCCCTTCGAGACCTTGCACTACGCCTGGATTGGCAATTTCCATAGCCAGGATTTCATCACCAATTCCATCGACCGCGAGGTGAAGGAGGCCATGACCGACCCGAACGGCGATGGCACTCATGTGTACCCCAGCGCCGAGATCTGCGACGGAGAGGCCCAGAACTACGCCGCCCTGATCAACGGGTACGAAGTCGCGTCCTTCTGGTCGGCGGCCGACAGCGCCTACGCGGTTTATGATGGGCACACCCAGGTCGTGACCTTCGACAACGGCAACCTGATCGTCAGCGGCGACCAGCTCGGCTTCAATTACTCCGACATTATCACGGTCGATCTGAACAGCGAAGGACAGGCGCTCGTCACCCTCAACGGCGAGTCATTCTCCTTCACCTCGGACCCGTTCATCCAGCAGGTCAAATCGATCATCGTCCAGCCCGGCGGGGGCGGCGACAATGTTCACATCCGGAACACGACTTCCAGTATTCCGGTGACGATCAACGAGGCCGGCGGCGATACCGTCGTGGATGTCGGTGACGACTCGCTGAATCAGATCGGGGGCGCCGTCACCGTCAATGGAGGCACGGGCTACAACGACCTGTTCATCAATGACGCGGACGATCTCGTCAGTCACACCTACACCATCACCGGCACGACGTTCAAGCGCACGGGCTGGGCCCCGATCAACTACTACGCGATGAACATCCTGAACGTCAGCGGTGGCAGAGACTCGGCCTCGACTTTCAATGTCTACGGAACCGTGAGTCCCTCGACCGTCCTCAACCTCGGCCGTGGCGCCGTGATCAACGTGGGCAACGGCGATCTTGATACCGTCGTAGGTCCGGTCTACGTCAGCGGGATCGGCGATAACCAGGTCTACGTCAACGACCAGGCGGCGACCTACGGTGACGAGTACACGATCACCGACCAGAGGGTTGATCGTTCCTATTTCGGCGGCCTGACCTATTCCAGAATCGCCGGATTGACCCTCAATGCCCAGAGCGCCAACAACACGATCAACGTCAAAAGCACGGCGTCCGGCACCAAGGTCACGATCAATGACGGCAACGGTGCCGATACGATCGAGGTGGGAGAATCCGGCATCGACAGCCTGCGAGGCGCCCTGATCGTCAAGGGCGGGGGCAAGGACGAGGTCAAGGTCAATGACTCCGCGCCCGTCACCTCCGCGCCCTACAGCGAACCCTATACGATCACCAGCTCGACTCTCAGCCGCCCCTACTTCGGTGGCCTGACCTACTCAGGTATCAAGCACCTGTGGTGCTATACCGAGACCGGCGATAACACGATCAACGTCGTCAGCACCGCGGCCGGAACTCCGATCTCGATCTTCAATGGCGGCGGGACTGATACCTTGGTCGGTCCGAACCTCGAGCGGACCTGGAACATCACCGGTTTCGAGGCCGGATCCGTCGGTAACGTCGACTACTCGGGAATCGCCAACCTGACCGGCGGCTCGGCAAACGACACGTTCAAGTTCAACTCGGACGGTTACGTTTCAGGCACCATCAAGGGCGGCGGCGGTACGAACACGCTCGATTACTCCGGCCACGGGTCCGAAGCGGTCACGGTCAACCTCCAGACCCACAAAGCGACCGTGACGGCAGGCTTCTCGAATATCGGCAAGCTGAAGGGCGCCAGCTCCGCCAAGAACACCCTGGTCGGTCCCGATGCGGCGAGCACCTGGACCATCACCGGCACCAACACCGGCACCGCTGGCACGTTCGGGTTCTCCAATGTCCAGAACCTGACCGGCGGATCGAGCAACGACACGTTCAAGTTCAGCGCAGGCAAGGGTGTCACCGGTAAGATCGTCGGTGGCGGCGGCACCAACAAGTTCGACTACTCGGCCTATACCACCGCCGTCACGGTCAACCTGGCCAGCAGCACCGCCACCGGGACCGGCGGCTTCGCCAACCTGCAGACACTGCTCGGAGGCAGCGGATCCAACACGCTCTTCGGGCCGAATGTCACCAACACCTGGAACATCACCGGCACGAATGCCGGCAACGTCGCGGGGGTGACCTTCTCCGCCATCAGGAACCTGACCGGCGGCACCGGCATGGACATCTTCAAGTTCAGCGCCGGAAAGAATGTAACCGGGAAAATCAACGGCGCTGGCGGGGGCGATTGGCTCGATTATTCGCTCTACACGACACCCGTTACCGTCAACCTGGCGGCCGGCACGGCCACCGGCGTCGGCGGCGGGGTGATCAACGCGCACAACGTGCGGGGCGGCAAGAGCACCAACACCCTGACCGGCAACTCCCAGGGCAACATCCTCATCGGCGGCGCCGGTACCAACGTCATCACCGGCGGCAGCGGCCGCAGCATTTTGATCTGCGCTACGGGAGCTGCCACGGTCAAAGGCGGATCAGGCGACGACATCGTGATCGCGGGCTATACCAGCTACGACGCCAGTTCCGCGGCCAACGACATCGCTCTGGAGCAGATCCTGACCGAATGGCAGTCCGCCGACGCTTACGCGACCCGGATCTCCAAGATCAAGGCCGGACTGACTGGCGGCGGCAAGTTCGTCTGGGGGACGACGATTCACGACAATGGCAAGGCCGATAGCTTGACGGGCGGCGGCGGGAAGAACTGGTTCTTCAAGGGGACCAATGACAAGGTTACTGACTTTCATTCGGGAGAGCAGGTCAACTAGAACTCGTACCAGACCCAATAATTCGTGACCGCGTAGTGCCCAAACCAGGCGACCTGCAACGCGAGCCGGATCGCCCAGGGCCAACGCCGGACTGGCCGCCGTGACCGCCAATCCGCACCACGCCAGAAGCAACAGGTAGCAGACGGGGTGCTGTGGCGGTGTGCGGTACAGCAGGGCCCGCTGGACCAGCAGGAACAGGTAGCCGCAGAAGATCACCCCGGGCACAGCCCGTTCCAGATACAAGGGCACCACCATCCTCAACCGCCCGTACCGGCGCAGCAGCGCCGGCGAAACAGACCAGGGCCACGCTGACCGGCACCGTGAGGCCCACGGCGAGCACCATGCCGAGCAGGATCCCCTGCGGGATACGGATCGCCTGGTCGAACTGCGCCTTGTCGAGCAGCACCGGGCGCCGCTCGGCCTCGGGGACGGTCGCCAGGTCGGGATACCGACTCAGCAACAAATCGTCGGACCCCGCCAACAATGTCAGATCCGCCAAGGCCGGGACCACTGCCCACGAGTAGACCGACCACCAGCCGAATGATACCGTGAAGAACGTCACGGCCGTCACCAGGCCGGTTATCAGCCCGGCGGCGATATCGGCGCCACGGGTCCGCGCGCGCACCAGCGCGCTGGTAGCCAGCATTAACGCGAGCAGCAACAGGTACATCACCCCTTCAGCCATGGTCAGCACGGGATCCGGGATCGGGCCGGCCGCGAGCCAGGGTCGCGGCAGTCCCGGAAGTGACTCGTAAGCGGCCCCCAGGCGGTGCAACTTGGTGCCGAGCAACTCCAGCAGATTATAACCACCCATCACCAGCCCGCAGGCTACGCCGCCCGCCACGGTCCAGCCGGCGGAGCCGAAGTTCTGCCGGGCCCACACCCGAAGCAGCGCCGTCAGCGATGGTGGCCGAACGCTGACAGGGTCGCCTACCAACCAGCGATCGAGATCAGCCGCCAGCGCCTCCGCAGAGCTGTAGCGATGTTGGGGACTCTTCTCCAGGCACTTCAGGCAGATCAACTCGAGGGTCGGATCGATGGAGGGATCGAGCGAGCGGAGCGGCGGGGGCGGCTCCTCCTGCAACTTCCGTAGCATTTCGAGGATTCCGCCGGCGCGGAATGGCGGCCGGCCGGTCAGCAGCTCGAACAGGATGGCGCCCAAGCTATAAACGTCGGCAGCCGTCGTGGTACGTTTGCTATCCGCGACCTGCTCAGGAGCCACGTAAGCCGGCGTGCCGAGCGCGGTTCCCGTGCAACTCAGACTGGCACTGCCGTCGAGTCGCTTGGCCAGGCCGAAGTCTGCAACGACCGGCTCGCCCTGGCTGTCGAGAAGGATATTGGCGGGCTTCAGATCACGGTGCAGAACTCCGTGCTGATGGGCGTAATGGACCGCGCGCGCAACCTGGACCAACAAGCGAACAGCCGCGCGCCGGTCCTTCAACAGTCGGGGGAGATGCTGGGCCAGGCTCCCGCCATCGACCAGCCTCATCGCGAAGAACGGCCAGCCCCCGTACTCGCCGACCTCGTAGACCGGGACGATGCCCGAGTGGTCAAGGGCCGCTGCCAACTCCGCCTCGGCCAGGAAGCGGCGCACGCCCAGCTCGGTCGGAAACGACCGGACGTCGATCATCTTGATGGCGACGACACGGTTGAGCCGGAGGTGTTTGGCCCTGTACACAACGCCCATGCCCCCGCGTCCCAGCTCGCCTTCGATCGTGTAACCGGGGATGACGGGACCGCTCCCTGTCGAGGCGAGCGGAGGTCCGTCGGACGCGACGGCCGTAGCCTGCAGGTCGGCGGAAAGCTTGACGTCGCTGATCTCCTCGGCGGTAAGTGCCGCATGTTCGGGGTCGCGATGTGCCTCCGGGCCGAGTGAGTCCGCTTCGATCGCGGCACGCTGCGACAACGAGGGGCGGTATGCGTTGCGCCCGGCGTCGGCCACGGTCGAAGCGGATTCAACTCCTGCTGCCGCCGGTGGGGAATCGGTCGTGGCATTCGTCGGGCACGGTCCGCTCGCCACGTCGTTGCCGCCAGTGGCGCTCGACCGCGATCAGGTCTTCGAGCAAGGCTGATCGCAGCGGCTCCGCGATCCCTTCGAGGTGATCCTCGATGTTCGGGCGCTTCCCCGCCCTCCACTCCGCCTCGAACCGATCGCAGGCCCGATCCAGCTCCTCGGCCTGGCTCGCCGACAGCGAACTCAAATCGGATCGCCCGCCCCCGTTCGCATTCATGGCCATTGGTAGCTCGGGACCAAGCGTTTCGTACAGTAGCAAGTCCAGGCGTCGTCCTCGTCGTCATGCTCAACATTGGTCCGGTAGCCGAAGCGAACCGCCAGCTCGGCGACATGTTCGCCAGCTTCTCGACTGGGAACTTCCACAAAAAAGTCGACGTCCATTGGCTTGGTCATGTCGCAGCCCAGTGCCGCCACCCTCCGTAAGGCGTCACCATTTGCGTCGTTTGGGTAATGGTATTCCATACCGCCGCACTCCCGTCTACACCTACCGACCCGGCTACCGAGTGAAAACTCTCGGGTTTGCAGCACCTTTGCACGGCCGGCAATCGTGCCGCGCCGGCCTGTCCGCGCCAACTATTGACCAGGCTTTACAGCGATTCGACGATGTGTCGGGACATCGGACTCCGGGTTCGCATCCGAGACCGTCAGGCCTTTGAGTGCGTTTCTAGCAGCAAAGACGACTCTTGCTCGGGATTGCTGGCCGCCAACGAGAGCGCCGGAATCGCCTCGCGAGCGGCCGGTCCCATCTCAGCAAGGATCTCGGCGATCGATGCTCTTTCGCAGGGACTCGTGCTTTTTTTGACCCGCCGGCAGGCGAGACGAACATTGCCCGGCACGGATCGTGCGTCCTTTCTCCCGAAAAAGATGGAGCAATCGTCCACTTCAAGCACATTATTCAATAGAGTTGACTCCAAGCAGTCCCCAGGGGGCAAGGGATGAAGGATGGTCAGCGGTCCTTTCTCCAGCACATTGAGACGCTCTACGAGGCCGGGGCGATCGGAGAGCAGACCGACCAGCAGCTCCTCCGCCTGTTTACGGGCCGCGATCCGACGGCCGCCGAGCTGGCCTTCACGGTCCTGGTGAAGCGGCATGGACCGACGATCTTCCGGGTATGCTGTGCGACGCTCCACGACCCGCACGCGGCCGAAGATGCGTTCCAGGCAACCTTCCTTGTCCTGGCCCGGAAGGCGGCGGGACTGTGGGTCCGCGGCTCCCTGGGACCATGGCTCCTCTCCGTCGCCCGTCGCGTCGCCTACTGCGCCCGCGCGGATGCGTCCCGACGGCGGGCCTGCGAGCGGACGGCTGCTGAGCTGCCGGCGCCGGCCATAGAGGATCAACCGTGGGATGATAGCGACGCCATCCTCCGCGAGGAACTGGAGCGTCTCCCGGAGAAGTACCGTACGGCGGTGTTGCTCTGCGATCTGGGGGGGCTGACGCAGGAGCAGGCCGCACGGGATCTCGGATGGCCCTGCGGGACGGTCCGTAGCCGTCTCGCGCGGGGCGCCAGCGGTTGCGCGACCGCTTGACGAGGCGCGGGATGAACTCCGCCGTCCTGGCGGCCCAGACGCCGATAATCGATGTGGCATCTTTATCACTGGGGGAGACGACCGTTCGAGCCGCCCTTCGGCTCGCGTCGGGCCAGGCGGCGATCGGAGCAACAGCGTCGGCCATCGCGTTGACGGAAGGAGTGTTAGAGTTCATGTTCTGGAGCAAACTCAAGTTGACCGTGCCCGTCGTGCTTGCCAGTTCACTGCTCTGCGGCACCGTCCTGATGGCCTACCGGGCGATGGGACTCCCACACGGGCCAGTCGTCGCGGGGAAGCAACCACCGCGAGTCCCAGTCGGCCCCGAAGGAAAGCCGACGGTACCGGCCTCCTCGGGCGTCGACTCTCCTGAACTCGATGCCATCGGCAAGGCCCGCATTGAAGTCGCCGCGAAGCTCCGAGATGCGGCGCAGCGCTTGCAGCAGGAAGGTGAGGTCAGCGTCGTGGAGTATCTGACCGCGCAGAAACGTTACGACGACGTTGTGGCCGATGTGATGGTGAAGACCGATGCCGACCGCCTCCGGCTCCTCGAGCGCGAGATCACGACGTTCAAGCGGATCGAAGATGGCACGCGAGAACTTTTCCACAGGGGCGTAGTCACGCAGGGCGCCCTGCTCACGGCCGAACTGGCCCGACTCGACGCCGAATATGCCCTGGCGAAAGCAAAGGCCAAGGCTCGGGGTAACGCGAAGTGAACGGTTGACGATCGACCCCGTTCGCCCGCGTTTCCGCGCACGAGTGCGCTGCCGGCCGCCGAGTATGACCACGCCCTGCCTCGGACAAGACCCCCTGGGAGCCAGGAACGAGTCGTTTCGGGCGCAACTTTCACTCCGCGACTGCCGACACATGATCCTCGCGGGTGAGCCACTCAGCGCCGTCTCGTTACTGGAACGCCCGTTCCAGGTTCGGTCGTCGTGCGTCTTCTGAATGTCCTTACCAACGATGGTGTCTCCTTATTATGAAGTGTCGTCCATCACGGCACGGCCGACGCGGCTAGCAACGAGGATCACGCTCACCAGCATCACTTAATAGGGCCCGCCGGATCCGATGCTCGCCGTGGTGCGCCGACCTCCGACCAGGTATTCAAGCGACCTTCGGAATTTTTTCACGTCCACGGATTCCGACTCGGTCGAGAGCGGGTTATCGGTGAGGAGCTTGAGGATCGAGCGCCGGAAGCCGGCGAGGAGGGGGGGGGAGACGTCTGCCGGCCGTCGCAGCGCGTTCATCGACTCGCGGCGATCGTTTTTCAGGTCAAAGAGCGCCTCGGCGCCGGTGCCGTCGCGGATGTAATGCCAACCGTCGGCGATCATCGACATCGTGTAACCCTGCTGCGTCGGCCCGCGTCCCCGTTTCGGGTCGAGCGCGAACGTCGGGAAGAAAGCCTCGCAGAGGGCGGCTGACTGGGAGGATTGATCGGGGCCGGGCTCGGTACGCCAGTGTTTCGCGAGCGAGCGGCCGGGGAAGGGCGAGCCGGCTGAGACGCCCAGGACGTCGACGATCGTGGCGGGGAGGTCGCGCAGGCTCACCGGCCTGGCAACAGTCTGGCCGGCCGGTCCCGCGGGCGGAATGATCACGAGCGGGACGTGGCTCTCGTACAGGTACAGGCTGAATCCGTGGTCGAAGACGTTGTGCTCGCCGAATTCCTCGCCGTGATCGGAGGTGACGATCACCAGGGTGTTTTGAAGCACGCCGCGGCGGTCGAGCTGCTCGAGCAGCACTGTCACCTGCGCGTCGAGGTAGGCGATGCAGTCATCGTAGCTGTCGCGGAGCAGGGCGACTTCTCGCGGGCTCAGGTTGGTCTTCACGATGTTCCAGCTATCCAGAAGCATCTCGTGATCGCTGGGCGTCTCGGGCCGGACGCCGAAATGCGAGGCCGTGCTCGCGGGCACGACGTAGGGCCCGTGGGCGTCGAGGTAGTTCAAGAATGCGAAGAAGGGTCGGTCGGCCCGGCGCCGCTGTGACAGCCAGCCGAGAAAGGCCCCGTTGATCCCGCGGGCGTCCCTCGACTTGAACATGGCCCACTTGCGGTTGTAATAATCGCCGGGATTGAGCGCGTGGTCCGAGATCCAGCGTCCCATGGCCGCGCTGGCCAGAACCGTCCGGGGCGACAGCACGTAGTCCTCGTAATGCAGGAATCCCCGGTTCACACCGCTTTCATAGCTGATGTAGCTGGTATTGGCGGCGAAGCCGGCGGTTTGATAACCCCGCGCGCTCAAGAACTCTGCCAGTGTGGGATCGCGCGTGTCGAGTACATGGTGCCAGTGCGAGCTGATCTGGAACGGCCACTTGCCCGTGAAAAACGTGCAGTGCGACGGAAATGTCCAGCACGCCGGAGCCATCGCCCATTCAAACTTGACGCCGCGGCTGGCCCACCGAGCGAGCCCCGGGCTGGTCTCCCGCGGATAGCCGTGCAGGCTGAGGCTGGCCGCACGAACGGTGTCCATCACGAGCAGGATGACGTTGGGTGAGCCCGTGGCGGGCGCGGGCAAGCGCGTGGCCGTCCAGTATTCAGCGAGCGCCTGACCGCCTGTCGAGGCGACTGCGATTGCGACCAGCAGCCCGGTCAGCCCGGCCGCGCCGCGCGCAGCCATCCTGGTGCACGCGTGACAAAGTTCGCGACGCCGCGGCTGAGCAATCGGCCCAATCCCGCGGCCAGCACCAGGCCGGTCCACCCGGCAATCGGCATGTTCAAGAGCGGGGCCCAGATCGCGAGCGTCGCCAGCAGCCAGACGGCTGCCCGCAACGGGACCAGTCCCGGTCGGATCCAGGTCAGCAAGCCCAGCAACAGGCCGGGAGCCAGGAGGATCACCAGGTTCGCCAGCGGCACCGCCCAGAGGAAAAACCTGCCTTGCTTGTAGAACTCGATCGTATGGAACACATGCTTGGCCACGATGATGCCCAGAAGCTCGCAAAAGCCGGCGAGAAGGCCAAAGCAAGCCGCCAGATAGATGATCTGGCGCGTGAAACGCCGGCAGGGCTCGGACTGGCGTCGGGTCCGCGGCGGTCCGGGACTTCAGGCATGCGCGACTCCTTCCCCGACGTCGCTGGGTGTCGCCGTCGGAGACTCGACCGGGTCAGCCGGGGAACAGGTCAGAGGGCGCGATCGCGTCCACGATCATCATCTCCTTCCGTGGCCGCGCTGTACACCGTTTTTGGCAGAAGCGCAGGCGCGCGGAATCCTCAAGCGCACACGACCCGCGAGCCTGGCTCGGACACCTCGATCGGACGTCCGGCGAGTCCGGAACATACGTCAGGTCGCCGAGAGCGCGGAGACACGAATCCCGCAAACGCGCAGGTGCCTGCGGCGCGAGCGATGATCCTCGCGTGACTAAATCATTAGGTGGAGATTGGATCACACCCGGCGGGAGACGGATTCGCGCTGCTTTCGCGCTGCGCGGATCCGGGCGGGGTTGATCCTATTTGCGTCCACTGAAGGCGGGAGGCACGATTCGATCGCGCCTCGCTGGTTCGGCTGGCTGGGTCTGTGGCAATTCGGAGTCGGGGTTTGCCGGGGGGACAGTGGCAGCGTCGCTCCTGGCCGATTGATCGATCGCGCCGGGTTGCCCTGTTCCACACACGGCCGCGGGCTCCGGGTGTCAATCGCGCCGCGACCGCATTCACAGGCCAGGATTCGAATGCGCCCCCGGGCCGGCGGGAGAGTATGAAGCTCTATCTATCGATCTTACCCCGGGTTGGGGACCGTGAAACCTCTCACGCGCTTGACAGGCTCTTTCGGCGGTGCGTTCTTGTTCTTGCTGCTCGGCTTGATCTGGATCGGAGCGATCGGATCCTTTCCATCCCATTTGGCCGCATGATCTTCACCGGATGAATTGCAGCCGGACGCGATCAAAGGGGTGAGGGCGGTAAGGAAGAGCACGCGACGGAACGATCGATTCATTTCAGACTCCTAGGCGGGTGGGACCCCGCGCAGTCCCGCGGGGTCGCTCACGAAGATCTTTCACGAAAAGCCCAGATATGGGCTGACACGTCGAGCTCACTACGAATTGCGTTGCCCTGCGCCGGCCTCGAAAGAGGCCGTGCAGGGCATTGCATAGCAAACTGGGCTGGCCGTCATGGCCATTGTCGCGGGATATCGCGGAACGATCAATACTGGTCGGCGCTCAGGACCTCGCCGAGGTTTCTGGTGCCGAGGCCGCGATACGTCACGAGGTTGATCGAGTTCTTGATGAACTTGACCGAGCCGTCACCCATGGCGAAGTTGCCGCCGCCGGGATGGAAGCTGCGAAAGGCCCACTGTCCGAGCGTATTGCACGGGCCGCCCGGGATGAAGGCTTGCTTGAGCCAGTCGGGAGGCTGCACGGTGCCCGCGAAGCAGGCGCCAAGGGTCGTGCCGGTCGTATCGGGAGGCGAGTTGAGCGCGGGAACGACGAAGGCACCGCCCGTGACTCTCACGCCATTGTGACCCAAAAGTGCCGTCGCCCCAGGCTGCGGCCATGCCCATGAACTGGAAGATGCTCGTGGGCTCATTCGGGAACCGCGACATCTCGCCCATCATGAAGGTATTGCTGGTGCCGTCGATGACGTCGGCGATCCGGACGACGCTTTCGGGCATGAACATGCCGTCGCCGCCGCCGTAATTGCAGGCGTTAGGATACGGTGTGGCTCGGATCGGGAAATGCGGTGACTGCCCAGTTGAAGTACAGGTTTTCCCAGCGGCCACGGCTCATGCCGTAGGAGCCCTGGGCGACCGCGATCGTGTACTGCAGGACGTTGATCGGGAGCGAGGGCTGATCGGAGGGGCACACGTACGAAGCGATTTTCGCGAGGCCGGCAGTCACGGTTCGGGCCTGCGATTGGCGCCCCTTGGGATACTGATCTCCCGGCCAGATGAAATTATAGTGCGTTGTATCCGCCGGTCTGCTCCATGAAGGGCAGGATGTAATCAAATGCTGAATAGCCCATGTATTGTGAGCACGCACTCGTACTGTAAACCCCATTGTGCTAACGCAGATGCCGAGTCAGTGTCCAGGCGAGGTTTCCCATCGGGAATGAGCCCTGGCTGCTTTCGTAGTTGAAGCAGGCAAGTGCGATCTGCTTCAGGTTGTTGACGCACTGGGCGCGGCGAGCCGCCTCGCGGGCGGATTGCACCGCAGGAAGCAAAAGGGCGATGAGCACGGCGATGATCGCAATGACAACGAGCAGCTCGATCAGCGTAAAGCCGCGCTGGGCGTTCGTGCCGGAACTCCGCAACTTCATGTGCATTCTCCTTAAGGTGAACAACGCGAAGAACGAATTCGAGCGAGAGGACGAGGCGAATTGTGTGAGCCGCATGATTCATCGGAAACGGCGTTCAGCGTTTTCCTTTGAATCCGGCCAAGCCGCCGTGGCCAGGCGATTTCTCAAAAACTTCATCTGGCCGTCAAGGGCAGACCGGCCGAGAGGCCAAAGCGCGAGAGAATAACGTCAGATAACGAATTCTGATTCTCCTGAGGGATCATGAGTGTCTGATTGGTGACAGCGACGTTGCTGAATCTTTAATCGCATGATTGTCTCATCGGGCGAATGGTTTCGCAAGCGTCCTCCGCGGCACCGACCGGATTTTCGCCGCAAACCAGCGAGCTGGAATGATCCGGCACAGTCGAACGCGCTCATGGGCGGTCTGCTGTTCTCGCAACGATGCTGTCCGCGGGCAGGCGTTTGCGGGCGGCTTTTGTGCATGAGCGCTCAGTTGCGCACCAGCTCGCTCACATTCCGCGGAGCGGACCGAGGCTTCGATCTGGGCTGGGCGTGATTCTCAAATCACGAGCGGGAACGCGGGCCCGGGCGTCATCGTCGCGGGTGGTGGTCTCGAAGGACGGTCCCGCCGGGGAGAGGCAGAGGGGTCCGGCGGGGCCGCAGATTCCGAGGAGCAAGCTCAAAAGACGTCGGTGGCTTTTACACATGGCCGGCCGGCCGCTGCGATCGCAGAGATCTCTCGCGAGGCCGATCAGCGGCGCCGGATTTGTCCGAGTTTCGCCGCCACAGGGCGGCGGGTTGAATGACGACGGCGCTCTAGCGGTAGCGCCTTCAGCCTCGTATCATGATTGGCTGGCATGTGCCCTGCACCAGCCTATGCAAACGGCCGGGCAGGGCACCGCCTGATGTCGGTCGATCTGCGTGAGTGTGCGAGACACTCGTCAATCAATACTGGTCGGCGCTCACGACCTCGCCGAGGTTCCTGGTTCCGAGGGCGCGATACGTCACGAGGTTGATCGAGTTCTTGATGAACTTGACCGAGCCGTCGCCCATGGCGAAGTTGCCGCCGCCGGGATGGAAGCTGCGGAAGGCCCACTGTCCGAGCGTGTTGCAAGGCCCACCCGGAATGGCGGAGTTCTTGAGCCAGTCGGGAGGCTGGACGGTACCTGCGAAGCAGGCGTTGAAGGTTACGCCGGTGGGAGTCGTGTCCGGAGGCGAGTTCAGCGCGGGAACGACGAAGGCGCCGCTGGTCACTCGGACGCCGCTGGGAGAGTAAGTGCTGTCGCCCCAGGCCGCGGTGAGGCCCATGAACTGGAAGATGTTGGTCGGCTCATTCGGGAACCGCGACATCTCGCCCAACATGAAGGTATTGCTGGTGCCGTCGATGACGTCGGCGATACGAACGACGCTCTCGGGCATGAACATGCCGTCGCCACCGCCGTAATTGCAGGTCGAGGTATACGGTTGGCCCGGATCGGGAAATGCAGCGACCGCCCAGTTGAAGTAGATGTTCTCCCAGCGCCCGCGGTTCATACCGTAGGAGCCCTGTGCGATCGCGATCGTGTACTGCGGGATGTTGATCGGAAGCGAGGGTTGATCGGACGGGCAGACGTACGACGCGATCTTCTGCAGACCGGCCGTGGCGTTCGGACCCGAGTTGGCCGCCTTCGGATACGCATCTCCTGGCCAGATGAAGTTGTAGGCGTTGTATCCGCCGGACTGCTCGATGTAGGGGAGAATGTAAGCGAACGCCGAGTACCCCATGAGCTGGCTGCACTGGCCGCCGAAGACGGCATTGGCCTGGTCGTTCAGCATCAGGTTGCCGATGGGAAACGAACCTGTGCCGCTTTCGTAGTTGAAGCAGGCCAGCGCGATCTGCTTCAGATTGTTGACGCACTGGGCGCGGCGAGCTGCCTCGCGGGCTGATTGGACCGCGGGAAGCAAGAGTGCGATCAGAACGGCGATGATCGCAATGACGACGAGCAGCTCGATCAGCGTGAAGGCGCGCCGCGCGCCTCGCTTATAAGGACGCAGCTTCATGAGGACTCTCCTTTGGTGAAACACGGACCAACGATGACGATCGAAAACACAAGAACAATCGCAAACGGCCAGTACTCATTCGGAAATCGGTGTGCGCGCTAGGAGCTTTGCACCTTCGGGTTTATAGGTTCGCCAGTCTACCTCCTTCAAGAGGAGCCCACCGCGGTCCCGCTGGCTTGGCGGCCGATCCCAGAGGCTGCTCGTCAGGATGCGGACGTCCCATTCAGGTCATCAGGATCGGTGTCTGCTCCCCGAAGTCACTCCGCGACATACTTATATCACATCGGCCAGGGCGCCCCTGGCCGATTCCAGCGAGCAAGACGACAAAGTGCCTCATTTCGGCACATACGCGGATTGTTGCTACTGTGACGAGCGAATCTCGATTAGCTGCATCGGCAAACCTATCATCGCTCGTCCCGCCATGAGCGTCGATCAAAACGACGTCGCTCGACGGATTTCAAATCCGCGTGAAAAACGATGTAAGTTAACGAATAGATCCAGCGTATAAGGGCTATCTCATGACGTCAAGATGGCGCTCATCGGTGTTGCCTGATTACTCATCTCCTCCGAATTCTTTAGTCTAGTACTCGAGTCTAACACCCTTTCACGTCAGACTGTCAACTCCAGTAGTAACGCCTCAAGGAGAGGCAGGCGTGATGCAAGCTTTGGCAGGCGGATGTATCGCGATTCCTTGAGCCTCACCCGGTGGCCGAGTAGCCGGCGGCCTGACGCAGCGAATGGGAATCGGCCCGGTCGATGAGCCAGCCGGCCAAACCTACTACCTTAGATATTAGCGGGTTGTGACACAGGGATTGGTCCTGGCGGCTGTTGAAAACGGCGTCGTGGCAGCAGACGGCCGGTCGTTCTAGAGCTTGCCCACGGTCACGTCGTGGTTCGTTCGCAGGCGCCCATTCCTGGGGGAGTGCTGCGATCTCGCCCACATCCACGCAATATTCGTGCCTATGCATGATGGCGGCCCAAACGTCGCGGCCGTATGCACCCAGCGAACCCCCTCCGCGCCCATTTTGCGCCGGCAGTTCGAAATCAGGCGGCGGGTTCGATCCACGCGAAACCGCACCTGGCGACGATCAGCCAGGTTGATCTGGACGGACACTGGTCCGTTGCCTCGGAGGCGGCCGCTCGAGTGCGAAACGTCACTATCCAGCACGAGGAGAGGTGCGAGGAATGACTTCGCGGCACGAACCGCCGCGACGGCCATGTGGCTGTGCCGGCTGAGCTCGACGTGGACGCCGCGCTGGATAGCCGATCTGGCGCAACGCCCGGCAGATCGACGCGAAAGTCCATCGTGCCTTCGCCGAACATCAGATGCTCGTGAGCTCCGCGCACCATGTCCTCGATGTGGACGTTGACGATCCGCGTCTGCCACTGCTGCAAGCAGCCGGCCGATGTCGCCCTCGTCCGAGCAGTGCACGTGGCCGAGGTCGACCGTCAGTTGAAACAGCGGATGGTCGATTCGCTCGTCGAGCTGGGCGAAGCGGTCGAGCGTGTCGATGAACATGCCGGGCTCGGGCTCGAAGGCCAGCGGCATATGCGGCGCGTCTCGGCGTGGTCGAGCACCGGCTTCGAGTGCTCCGGCGAGCCGTTCCATGCCCTGCGTCGTCGTCGATCGGGATCGGTGAGCTGCCCGACCAGAGCGAGACGGCCTCGGCCTGGATGGCTCTGGCCAGGTCGATGGCGCGGCGCAGGAAGTCGAGTCGAAGAGCGCGCGTGCCGGGTCGGGGTCCATCAAGGTTGGGTCGTGCTTGACGCGCGGGTTGAGCAGATAGCGAGCGCCGGTCTCGATCACGCGGGCCAAGCCCGCGGCGATCGAGCGCGGCTCGGACCGGCATTGACCTGGCGCGCGAGCGACGCCGGCTCCTCGTAGGGGTCGAGCGCACCGGCGTCCAGCGTGATTGCGACGCTCTGGTAGCCCTCGTCGGCCAGAAGCTCGATCGCGTCGAGCAGCCGATGGTGCGCCAGGCCGTTGGTGTTGTAGCCGAGTCTCATGGGCCGACCGCCGGGGACGTCGCGGGCCGATCGCGCGGGCCGGATCGGCGGCGCTCCTGGGCCGGCGTACCACCCTTGGCCACCCGCGTTCCAGGAAAAACCGATTTTCTCAGGAAACGGGCGCACGGCTAGCCGGTCGTCGAATCCGCGACGGCCGCATGATGCTGACTCACGTCGAATAGAGCCATCGGCCCAGCAAGAAAGCCGGCACCCAAAGAGCGCGACCAGGGCCGCCGGCTCGGGGCCCCGCACGGCGGCGACCACGCCGACGTGCAGCCAGACCAGGGACGAGGATGCCGGTCTTGACGTTCTTTTGAATGAGCTGGGGGATCGGCTGCTCGATGGCCGCGCGGCCGCTCGAGTTGACGGCCAGTGCGACCAGCGCGAGAACGAGCAGGCCCTCCAGCGGGATGAGCGGCCGTCGGCGTCGGGTTCGGGAAGCGCTGGTGTGCCAGCGCGACGCCTGCCAGGCCGACGAGCGCCAGGTCCTGGAGGACGAGTCCGGCCACGAGGCCGCCGCGAGCCCCGCCCGTGGTCTCGGACCGGCTGACGACGGTGATTCCCGCGACGAAAAGGCCGTAGGCAGCCGCGGCAAACCAGCCGATCGGACCGGCCAGGGCCGCGGCATGCGACATCCCCAGCAGCAGGTTCAATCCGCGGCAGGCGCCCATGAAGACGGGGCCGAGCCAGGTGTGTTTCAGCCCGGCGTCGTAAGCCAGGATGCAGAGAGCGAGCACCGCGGCCACGATGCCGCTGGCCGCCGAGCCGCTCGGCAGCGCCAGGCCGGCCCGAGCCAGAGCCCAGCCCGCCGAGCCAGGCGGCGGTGCGCCGCGAGACCCGGCCCGACGGCAAAGGCCGGCCGGGCCGCTCGGCGCGGTCGATCTCGAAGTCGAAGACGTCGTTGAGCGCCGTGCCCGACGCGTACAGGACCATCGACGCCGCGGCCAGGGGAAGCCAGCGCTCGGGCCGGCGACCGAGCCGGTCGCCAGCAGCCAGCCTGCCAGGCTGTCGGCCGCGGCCGTCACCACGTTGGGAAGCCGGATCAGTTGCAGGTAGGCGTGATCGTCTTGGACATCGTCGGCGACGTGGCTCAGCTGGGCCGGACCGGTCTCGATGAGCGGGCGCAGCACCTCGAAGCGCTCCGCGGGCCGCGGCGTCGGGATCGTCGAGGAACGGGTAAAGCTCGACCGTCAGCCAGCCGTCGTAGCCGGTGGCGCGGATGGCCGCGACGACCTCGGCGAAATCGATGGCGCCGGTGCCGGGCACAAGGTGGTGATGCACCCGGCTGGCGGCGATGTCTTCGAGGTGGTAGTGCCGGATGTGAGGCGCCAGCTTGGCGATCGCCCGGGGCAGGTCTTCGCGGACGCAGAACGCGTGGCCGACGTCGAAATTGAGGCCGATCGACGGGGCGTTCAGCCGCTCGGCGACTTCGAGGTACTGGTCGGTCGTCTCCAGCAGCAGGCCCGGCTCGGGCTCGATCAAGAGCAGGACGCCCAGGTCATGGGCGTGCTCGGCCAGCGGTTTCAAGACCTCGACGAAGAGGTCGATCGCCTCGCTGCCGCGGCTGCCCGGCGCGAGCGGGCCGCCGGGCTCGGTCGTGATGTGCGGCGCGCCCAGCTCGGCGCACAGGCGAGCGCCCGTCTGCGTGTGGTCGATCCGGACCTGGCGGTAATGCGGCTCGGGCTCGATGAACGACGGATGCCAGTAGGGCTGGCGGTGGTCGTTGATGGCGTTCATCATGAAGGCGTTGATGTTCGAGAACGCCAGCCGCGATCGCTCCATCGCCCGCAGGATCGCGCGCTTCTGCACGTCGAGCAGACCGGCCGGCCAGGCGTGCGGCACGTCGGCCAGCAGTTCCAGGCCCTCGTAGCCGAGTGCGGCGATCCGGGCGGCCGCTTCGTCGAAGGGATGTTTCAGGTAGGCGTTGGTGCTGAAGGCGAGTCGCATGGGGGGCGTCGTTTCCTGATCGATTTCGGAGGTTGGCAATCACGAAGGGGCCGGGCGGCTCAGCGGCGATCGCGGCGAGCCGCCCGGGAACGTTCCGCCGCGGACGGAAGCTACGCTGAGGGCACACCTCCGGGTCCGCGCGGCGGAGTGCATTATATGATTCAGCGCGGGCCATGTTGCGCGTGAATAGCGGTTTCCGCAAGATTCGACCATGGACCTCGGCCAGAAGCGGATCCGAAGGGCCAGAGAAGGCACGCCAGCCCAGGAACATCAAAGCCGCCAGTCCGGCGAGCGACACGAGCCGGCCGACTCGGAACGACAGCGGGTTGTAAGTGTAGACCAGGCTGTGGTTCCCGCCCCCACGGCTGCGCCCGCATCGAGCCGTTGACCCGATAGATCGGCGCTGGCTTGCCGTCGATCACGAGCTCCCAGCCGGGATAGTACACGTCGGCCAGGATGACGAGTCCAGGCGAATCGAGTCGACCTCGAGCATCGGCCTGTTGCGGGCTCGGGATAGGTCACTTTGACGGCCTCGGACGGACTTGTCGTCTGGCCCGAAGATAGGGCGCAAGCTCGGTGTAGTCGTCACTGCTCCACCCAGGCAAGGTTTCGCGGGTCGTAAACCGCGCTGCTTCGGGTCGTTCCAGATCGGGTCGCCGCCGTAGAGGATCTCCCGCATGGCTTCACTGCGGGTCCTCGCGGGACAGGCCGGTGGAGGGGACGGTGGCACGCGCGCGGTGGACGACCCAGGCCCGGGGTATTCGCTCAGGTTCCTGATGACCCTGAAGTCGCTGCGTGTCGATCCAGTCGCTCGATTCCTCGTCGCCGCTTGCGGGCCGGTGAAGCGGCTGGATCGGGGTAGACCTGCACGCTCTGGAACGCGAACGCGGCGTAGCCGCGAGTCGGATCGCGCCAGCCGTTGGCGTCAAACGGGACGATGAAATAGCGGGTGTTCCACATGTCAAAGGCCCGGCGAGGATAGTAGACCACCTCGGTCGCCCACGCGCGATCCCCAGCGACCGGGCCGACCTGCCGGTCGCGAACTCGCGACGGAAACCGGCGAAATACCAGTCGTAATCGTCGATCTCGGCGACACCGACTGTGTGGGTGTACTCCACGCCGAAGTTGATTCCATGCTTCGGTTGCAGGGTGTCGCGCTCCCACGACGGCGACTTCCACGGTCCTGTCCTGCGACGCCGACGTCTGCCCATCCCAGTCGGGTACCAGATCGGCATCCGGTGGACGCGGAACGGACCGGGCGACGGCCTGGCCCGCTCGGCGTCGTCGATGATGGTCGCGACTTCGGGCGTCGCATCAAACAGCGACTGCGGAACCGTCATGATGTAACGTGCGCGTTGGCCGCCGCCAGGTCGGCCGTCATCAGGAGCACGGCGGCCGAGCTGGCCAGCCAGGGCCACCTCGGGCGCACGAGCAGAGCGCGATCCCGAGCGCGAAGACGATCGCGGCCTGGCCCAGACTGGCCAGGATCGCCCGGTACCCCGCGGCGGCCTCGAAGGAACCGAACATCGTGGGGCTCTTCAACGTGCGAAACGACGCGAGGATCGGTTCTCTCTGGAGCACCACCACGGCCAGCACCGCCAGGGTCAGCGACCAGGTGGACGACAAAGACCACGCCGGCTCGGCGGGATCGCCCTGAACAGACGCGGTCCCAGCCCGAACCGGCAAGGGCGGCCAGTGCCAGCGCCGTGAATGTGAACAGCTTGGCGGGGAACCGAAACTGGCGAAAGCCGGGCAAGACGGTCGTCAGCCACCAGTACAAGCTGCCGTCACCGTCGCGAAGATAGCCGTCCTGGCGGATCGCCGTCGCATCGAGCGGGTCCAGAGGGCCGATGTCGGAAAGCCAGCGATCGAGGGCGGGCGAGCCTGAGAGCTGGACGCAGCGCGCGCCACCCAGATCGGGCTGGAGTACTGGCCCGAGGCTCGCGAAGCCGCTCGTCAACGCGATCACCGTCAACCAGATGCGCCAGGGCGGCCCTCGCCGTATCGCCAGCGCGCACACGGCCAGGCCGAGGGTCAACCGCCGAGGTAAAGCGACGGCACCCAGCCCCGGGGCCGGCCGCCGGGCGTCTTGATCACGTCGCCCCAGTGGTCATCGCCGCCGAGCGGATTGCCAAGCACGTTTGGCCAGGCAAGCTCGACCAGTCGAAACGGCTCGAGACTGAACTGATACAGGTCGTGCAGGCCTCGGCCAGCGCGCGGCTGTCTGCTGCGTGAACTCGATGACCGGCAAGAGCTGAGCGGCCGAGACCGCGCACGCGAGGGCCGCGGCCGCGGCCAGGCCCAGCCCCATGGTTCCGAGCGGAAACCGCCACGCGCGGCCGCGCCAGTGGACGAATAAACCGGCCGCCGCCAGGCCCCACGCGATCGCGATGCCCAGGGGCACCCAGGGCATCCAGGGGAGCGGGGCGGGCGGTCTGCCGGGGCCTCGGCACGTCGGCAGCCATGCGGCGAGTAGCACCGTGAGCCCCCACCAGAGCGACCGGCATGATGGCCGCCAGGACGAGCCAGAGCCAACGCCGAGAGCGACCCGGCCGGGTCCCGCCCGGTTTTTTTGCGTTCAATCGCGACTGGCTCCAGGCCAGGCCCAGCGCATAGCCGATGCCGCAAATTCCCAGGAGGTAGGCCGACTGCGGGTCGCCCCCCAGCAACTGCATCGCGAGGACGATCGCCAGCTCCAGCACGCCCCAGCCGCGACCCAGCCGGACCCAGCGATCGATGGCGTGAACACCCAGCGGCAGCCAGGCCGCCCCGATCAGATAGATGACGTTGCAGTACTGAAACATGACCGGAGCACCAAAGGCATACGCCAGCGCGCTCAAGGCCGATCCCGGCCAGCTCGTGCCCCAGAAGCGCATCGAGCACCAGCATGCTCAGAAACGCGAGTGCGGAATGCGCGACGATGTAGACCGCGCTGCCCACGGATACGGCAGGACCGCGAAGACGAGCTTTCCCGGGTAGAGGACCGCCGCGGTCGGGTTTCCGAGGAGGGGCACGCCCGCGTTTTCCTCGGGCTCCCAGAGCGGCCAGCGCCCCTGGTCCCACTCGGCCTGAACGCGCTGGTGGAGCGGGTAGTAATAGTGGCCGGCGTCGCGATAGCCGAACTGCCGATCCTGGGAGAGCGCCGGTCCGTAACACCAGGTGAACAAGGCGCCCGAGCAGGCGAGGATCAACAGGAGCGTGATTGCACGACGCATGAACAACCCCGGTTGACGTTGGCGCGCACCGAGTCTTCTTTGCACTTGCGGCGCCCGGGCGGCCGGGGTCGATCCGTCCGCGCGGCGCGGCCGGCGCGCTCGCGAGCGACGGCCGCGCCGCCGTCGGGCGGGCCGTGATCGGACTTCAAGTGCTCGGTCAGCAGCTCGAATTGCTTGAAGAAGTCGTTTTCCTCGACCCCCTGCGGGCTCTTGAAGAAACAGGCCAGGTGTTTCATGAGGCCGCGGCCGCCGCGCCGTTTTTCGAGGTCGGCCAGCCGCACCAGGTCGATCGCCAGCGGCGCCGCCAGCAGGCTGTCGCATCCCTGCCAGGTGAATTGAAGAGTCATCTTGGTGCCGAGGAACCCCTGGAAGTGAATGTGGTCCCAGGCGGTCTTCCAGTCGCCCATGTCCGGGACATATTCGATCGTCACGAGCGTCGACGGCTTGTAGCCGAGGATCTGGTTCACGACACGGTCCTTGGTGTCGACCTTCGAGAGCTTGTTCGACGGGTCGTCGAGGACCAGGCCGTCGCGATTGCCGAAGATATTGTGTCCGACCCAGCTCATCACCTTCAGGTTGCGGAGAGCGAACATCGGGGCCAGGACGGTCTTCATCAGCGTCTCGCCGGTCTTGCCGTCCTTGCCGGCGTACAGCGAGCCCGTCGGTTGCGGCCAGCTCGATCAGGGCGGGCAGCGACACGCCCAGGCTAGGCGTGAAGTTAAGGTAGGTATAGCCGCCCTGCGAGCGCGGCCAGCGCGTAGAGCGAGCTGGCGGGAAGCAGGTCAGGGCCGCCGCTGGCCAGCGCGGCCTTCAAGCTATCCCACCGGTCGTGGACCTCGCCGGCGCTCGAACGGTGGCTCCGTGCTCGCGACGTTGAGGACGACCAGGTGGTCGACCGACTGCGACCTGGCGAACTCGGCCAGGTCGGCGGCGAGGTAGTCGACCGCCTCGCGCGCCGAGCGGGGCTGTTTGACCGTCGCTCCAGTCGCCCAGTTTCGCGATGGCCCGGCCCGCGCCGAAGTGGATCCCGGGACGGACGCGCGCGGTCGCCGCCTCGAGCTCTTCGCGACAAGCGGTGATCCAGTCGGCCTCGAAGACCCCAGAATTTCGCCGAAACTCTTCGGCCGAGGCGGAAAACGAGGTGGCCCGGATGTCATGGCCACCCACCACGAAGTCGCCGGGCTCAGGCAACGGCAAGCCTTCAAACACCGGAAGTGCGGTCACCAGTCCGGTGCGACCGGCCAGCCCGCGAGCCATCGCCGCCAGCCCAAGCGTGATCGTCGTGCCGACTCCTCCAAACGCCCCGACTAACCAGAGACCGACGCGATGACGTGTCATGTGGCGGGAACCTGTCGCTGAAATCTGGGTGGCAATTGCAGGCGGGAAAGCAGGAGGAGCATCGCGTACAGGCGACGCCGGCCCATCGCGCCGACCCGCCCGGCCGCGTTTACACGGAACATGTCCATTATGGCGCCGCCCGGCCGGTCGTTCAACCTTGGCGGATTCTCGGGGAAGGCCCGCTCAAGGCCGGCCGATGGCGTAGAGGGCTCAAACGCATCGGCTTACGGCTCGTGCCGAACGGGTCGCTTACAATGAAGTCTTTCCTGCGACCGGGCGCTTCGACTAACGTGTCGGTTCGCTCGGCGTGACGTACTTTTGCTCGCTCTGCTCCTCGCGAGAGCTCACCGCGTGGATTCACTCGAAGATCTGCTGGCGCCGAACCCGCGCATCCGGGTCGGGCGTGCCGGGCAGCCCGACCCGGACGGGCGATGCGTTCTCTACTGGATGCAGCGCGCGCAGCGAGGCGTCGACAATCCGGCCCTCAACCTGGCGATCGCCGTCGGCAACACGCTGGCGCTACCCGTCTTGACCGTCTTTCGCGCTGACGCCTGATTATCCCGGGGCCGGGCGGAGGCACTATCGATTCCTGCTGGACGGTCTGTGCGACGCCGCGCGCGGATCTCAAGCGGCGCGAGCGTCGCGCTCGCCGTTCGGCTCGGCCGGCCCGAGGAGGTCGTGCCGGCGGTCGCTGTTCGACGAGCGGCGCGGCGGTGATCGTCGGCGATGAGAACCCGGTGCGAATCGGAGCCGTGTGGCGCGACTGCCGTGGCCGGGCAACTGAGAGTTCCGTATTACCTGGTCGACGCCGACGTCGTCGTCCCGACCTCGCTCTTCCCCCGCGAGGAGTACGCCGCGCGGACGATCCGACCCAAGATCCACGCGGTCTGGGACCAGTACTTGAAGCCGGTTCCCAACCCCTCGGCCCGGGTCGAGTGGTCCGGGCCTGCCCCGGCGGCGAGGAGCTCGAGACCGAGACGCTCCTGGCCAGGCTCAGGGTGCGCGGGGCTCCCGAGGTCCCCGGCTATCAGGGGGGCACCCGGGAGGCTGTGCGGCGGCTGCGTACGTTCGTGCGCGAGCGTCTGCCGCGCTATGCCACCGAGCGGAACCAGCCGACGCCCTACATCACGAGCGAGCTGTCGGCGCATCTGCATTTCGGCCAGATCAGCCCGATCTACGATCGCGCTGGCCGTGCTCGGAGAGCGGCGCACCGCGCGAGTGCATCGACGTTTACCTGGAAGAACTGATCGTCCGCCGCGAGCTGGCGATCAACTTCGTGGCGCGCAACCCGGATTACGACACGCTCGCCGGCTGTCCCGAGTGGGGGCGCAAGACCCTGGCCGAGCATGCGGCCGACCCGCGGCCGGTCCTGTACTCGGCAGCGCAGCTCGAGGCCGGCGAGACCCACGACCCGCTCTGGAACGCCGCACAGAAAGAGATGGTGCTGACCGGCCGGATGCACAATTACCTGCGCATGTACTGGGCCAAGAAGATCCTCGAGTGGACGGCCGACGCCGAGACGGCTTCAGCGATCGCGGTGGACCTGAACGACCGCTACGAGATGGACGGCCGCGACCCGAACGGGTACACCGGCGTGGCCTGGGCGATCGGCGGCAAGCACGACCGACCCTGGCCGGAGCGGCCGATCTTCGGGACGATCCGCTACATGAGCTGCGGACGGTGCCCGGCGAAGTTCGACGCCGACGCCTACATCGCCCGCGTGGCGGCGCTCGAGGGTGATCCCGCGAGCAACCTGGCGAGCCTGAGCCCGCGAGCTCGGCGACGGTCGGCCCGTCAGCGGGTCATGGCAGGGTCGAGTAGATGACGATGTTGCCGGCGATCTTGAGGGCGCTCTCGTAGGTGTAGCCCTTGCAGTCGATGCCGGTGTGCCGCTCGAGGGCGCAGCCGATGTCGAACTTCGAGTAGATGATCGCCCAGTGGCCGTTGATCTTGACGCCCTCGAGCTGCGGGAAGTCGCGGCCGCCGCCGGCCGCCTTGGTGTACTGGACGTCGCGAGAGGTCGAAGCCGACCTTGGTGGTGTAGAGCTCGTCGTCGCGGGGGATCGGGACCAGGGGCTTGGTCGGGAAGCAGCTCGGCGACGAACCGGCGGAACGCGGCGTCGAACGCCGGGCTGCCGCAGGCGGCGTCGGCGAAGAGCGTGCCGCCGCCGGGCTCGAGGTGCTTGCGCAGCGCGTCGAGGTCCTCCTTGGGGAACGAGAGCGCGGCGCGGCCGTGGATGTAGATCAGCGGGTAGTAGACCAGGTTGGGGTCGCGCGGCGAACAGGTCTTTCTGGGTGATCACGACGTCGAAGCTGAACGGGGGCTTGCGGAGGGCGTCCATCAGGTTGGGGATGGCCTGAGGGGCGATGTTCCAGTCGCCGGCGTGCATGAGCTTGGCGATCCGCAGCGCGCCCCGCTTGGGAGTCTCGGCCTTGAAGTTGTGCACCTCGCGGATCGTCAGCTTGTCGGCGGGCATCTCGCGGCCGGTGGCGTAGTCGATCACGTTCTGGCCGATCTTGATCGCCTTGATGACCGCCGGGTTGGTCGGGCTGTGCTCGCGACTGGTTCCAGTAGCAGGAGAGGTCCGTCGGCGAGTAGATGACGACGGTGCGGCAGCCGTGCTCGATGCCCCAGAGCGGGATGGATGCTCGGGGATGAGCAGGTGCTTGGCCCGCCAGACCGGATGGTCCTCCGGCAGCGGCCGGAGCTTGTACTCCTCTTCGGGGAAGATCTCCTTCATGAGCTGCTGGAAGCCCTGGTCGAACTCGCGGCTGCCGCAGCAGGCCTCGGCGAAGATGAAGCCGCCCTGCTCGACGTACTCGCGGAGGTTCTGCCTGGCGATCGCCGAGAACTCGGGGGCGCGGTGGCCGTTGAAGAAGATGATCGGCGCCTGGAGCAGGTCCGGGACCGTGGCGATGTGCGGGATCGACGACCTGCCAGGTCAGCAGGTTCTTCCAGTCGCGCGAGACGACGTTCGACGAGGTTGCGGACGTCGTCGGGGTCGTTGTTCCAGTCGCCGGTCGGGGCCGTGGCGGAGCTTGTTGATCGAGCACCGGTGCCCGGCCCTTGGCCAGGAACAAGCAGCGCGAAGCTGGTCGCCAGCACCGGGTCGGTTCTCGACGAGCTGCACCCTGCCAGAAGCCGCCGAGCTTGTCCTGCTCGTGGACCAGCTCCTCGGCCCCCAGGCGATACCAGTCGTGCTGGCCGAAGAACCGGATGCCCGCGAGCCGGCCGGCGCGCTCGAGGCCGTAGAGATAGTAGAACTTCCACTGCTGGCCGGCGCCGAAGTTCTGGCCGACCTGAAAGTGGCTGGCGAGCCAGTCGATGCCCGCGCTGGAGGTTGCTGGTTGACGCCCCCCTTGCCGCAGTTCTCGATCGTCTCGCCCTGGAGGAATTCCTGGCCCTGGAACCGCCTCAGGCCCGGAGATGATCAGGCTGGAGATCCCCGCGCAGGTCATGCTCGCCGTCGGGTTGTTGGAGTCGGGCGTGTACGCCCAGCTCCCGTCGTGCTTCTGGCTTCGCTCCCAGTACGCCGCGGCGAGCTCCCAGACGGTCGGCTTGACCGGGACGCCGACCTCGCTGGCGGCGTGCAGGCCCAGCAGCGCGTACTGGGTGTTCGAGTTGTCGCCGGGCCGGCCGCGCTTCGAGTCGGAGTAGCTCCACGAGCCCGGCCAGTAACTGCGGGTCGCCGGGCTTGATCTGGGCGTCCTCCAGCCAGTCGACGTTGGCCGCGATCCGCAGCGGGTCGTCGCTCCGGATCGGCGGCGGCGAAGACCATGGTCTGCAGCGCGATGGCATAGGTGCTGTGAAGATCGGTCGGCGGTGAACTCGCGGAGGTACTCCAGGGCGCCTTGCGATCGTCGGCGAGTCGGGCTTCTCGCCGGCCGTCAAGCAGGGCCAGGGTGACCAGGCTGGTGACGCCGGTCTTCGCGTCGTTCTCGACGTCGGCCCAGGAGCCGTCGTCCCGCTGGTTCGACTTGAGGAAGCGAACCCCCTCGCGAATCGCCCGCTCGACCTCCTCGCGGGTCACCGCGGCCTCGCACCTGGCCGAGCCGGCCACCTCGGCCGCGATCACGACGAGCACCATCCAGCAGTGGCGAGAGATAGAGAACAGGCGGCGCATCGAGTTGCCCCCGGTCTTCTTCAATCCGTAGCTTCACCTAGCATGACACACGCAGGCGTCGACCGACAAGACGATCGCCGCCTCGCGTGCCGCGGGAAGCATGCGCAGGGAGCGCGTGTCGCGTGCCGTCGATCACTCGCGTGCGGGCACACGCTTGGTGAGGACGCCAGCCGTCCTGGGAAACGACGATCACGCTCCCGGAGCCGCGATGGCCGCGGATTGCCCTCGGATCGCATATCCGACGATCTCGCGCGACGGGTGCGCGGCGTAGACGGTCTGTCCATCCGGCGAGAACAGGAGAGGCGAGAACGCGAGTCCTTGCGCGAGCACGCGGGGGGGTAACGTTGTCGCATCGATCTGCGGCCGGCCGGTCGCAGGATCGATCTCGAGCCGGCCCGCGCACAGATTCCAGCCGAGCCGGCCCGGCTCGCGCCGTAGATAGACGAGGCCGATGCGGTCGCCCGTCGCGGCGAGATTTGGCAGGCGCTCGGTCATCGGGCCGGTTTGCGATTCGGCGTCCGCGGGCCCGGTGAGCGGCCCCGCCGCCACGATCGCGTCGCCGTGTGCGTTCATCTCCAGCCACCATAGCTTGTAGGGCGCGTGGACCTTTTTCGTCCCCACGGATTTCTGGAGACTGAGCGCGACGAGCACGAAACGCTTGAGCGCCGGCTCGGAAGACCACACCGGATCGTCCAGGATCGGAAGACCGGCACCTGGCGGCGTGCACTCCCATTTGACGGCGCGCAGCTCCGGCGTCCCGTCCGCGGTTCGGGAGCCTCGCTCGCCGGGCGTGGCTCCGGCGGCGCTGCCGATCCCGCCCGATGCCCGCCATCGATACAGTAACCCGTCGCCGACAGGAAATAGAAAATCGCCTGGCTGCCCTGGGACCCAGCATGGCCGGCCGGTCGGGAGCTTATCCATCGAGATCCGCTCTTTGACCGTCGCGTCCGAGAGCCGAAAGATCCCGACGCCACAGAATTCGCCATTCCCCTTGGCATCCGGCCGCGTGACCCACCGCCCGACGGCTTCCAGATTCCCTTCCGAGTCACGCCAAGGCGAGACCGCCAGCAGTCCCCACCGCTCGCTCTCGGGCACGGGCAACGGCTCGAACTTGCCGGTGGTGCGATCCACCAGACGATATTGCTCGGGGCCGAAAGGCGAGGGTGCCGCCACCGGCAGCGCGTCATGAACCGAGTGCGTCGCGATGTAAAACGTCGACCCGGCCGGCAGCGGAGTCCCGACTCCGAGCGCCCAGCCCCGAGCGCAAGCAGGGTCCAGCCGATCGCCAGCACGGCCGTTAATCGAATAAGGTTCATGGCATTCATATTTTCATCACTCTCGTCAAATTAAGTGAGCGGTCCGCTGGCCGGGCCGCGCGGGTCTGGCAGCGACGGCCGCGCATGCACCAGGTTGATCTCGGCCCGACTGGGCGCGTTGTTCCACCGGCAGATCCAAAAGGCCGGTCGCTCCCGCGAGAGGTGGGACGGGAGTCCTGTCTCCGAGGACGGCCCCACCAGACGCAACTACGATGCCCAGGCGCCGGCGCCCAGCGATTCGACGAGCGCAGCGACGCTCAGGCGCGCGATAGCCATAGGCCACAACCAGAAGCGGCAACATTCTTTGGAGTTCAAGTACGCGGACGTTCGATCGTCGCCTAATAATTTCGTTGATAAGTTGGGGCGAATCCGAAATCGTGTCGGCAACGCGCGGCACGTTGCCGCGCGGAACGGCAACGGCGGACTGTCCGCTCGTTTGGGTCAGCCCGCTTGCAGGACGCTCGCCATGGCCGGGCGATTCGCCGCGGGTTTCCGGCCACTGCCGCGGGACTGAGGTCGCGCGTCGCCGGGGTCGTCTCGCGCTTGAATCGTTTGTCTCCGGGGCCTTAGAATACTCCTGTGAATTGATTCCCGTACGCGGTCGCCGATAGCGGCAGCGCTTGCGTCGTCCGGCACGAGGGGTCGCTCCGCTGTTTTTTCAGCTCGAATCACCCCCCGACAAACAGGTCGACGAATCGCATGTCCACTCCGGGCGATCGGATCACGCAGCTTCTCGACGAATTCCGCCATTCGCGCGACGTGATGGTCACCGAGCTCAACAAGGTGATCATCGGTCAGCGCGAGGTGATCGAGCTGATCCTGGCGGCGATCTTCACCCGGGGCCACGTGCTCTTGGTCGGCGTGCCGGGCCTGGCCAAGACGCTTGATGGTCAGCTCGATCGCCAAGATCCTCGACGTCGGCTTCAAGCGAATCCAGTTCACGCCCGACCTGATGCCGTCGGACATCACCGGGACCAACGTCCTGGAAGAGCCCGAAGCGGGCCGGCGGGCGTTCCGGTTCGTGCCCGGGCCGATCTTCGCCAACATCATCCTGGCCGACGAGATCAACCGAACGCCTCCCAAGACCCAGGCGGCCCTGTTGCAGGCGATGCAGGAGCGGGAAGTGACCGTCGGCCAGGAGACGATGCACCTTCCCGATCCGTTCTTCGTGATCGCCACCCAGAACCCGATCGAGCAGGAAGGGACCTATCCGCTGCCCGAAGCCCAGCTCGACCGGTTCATGTTCGACATCCGGGTCGGCTACCCCACGCTCGAGGAGGAAAAGAAGATCCTGCTGGCGACGACCAAGGGCGAGACGCCCGAACTGAAGAAGGTGCTCTCGGGCAAGGCGATCGTCAACTTGCAGAAGCTGGTCACGTCGGTGCCGGTCTCGCGAGTACACGGTCGACTACGTGGCGCGGCTGGTGCGCGCGACCCGGCCGGCCGACGAGAAGGCGCCCGCAGTTCATCAAGGAGCTGGTCGACTACGGCGCCGGGCCGCGCGCCGGCCAGAACCTGATCCTGGCCGGCAAGGCGATGGCGGCGATGGACGGCCGGTTCAGCGTCTCGCTCGACGACATCCGCAAGGTGGCCGTTCCGGTGCTGCGGCACCGGATCAGCACCAACTTTCAGGCCCAGGCCGAAGGGCAGTCGACCGAGACGCTGGTCCAGCGGCTGGTCGACCGAGATCCGCGAGCCCGAGACGCCCAAGTATGAGTAGCGCCGCCGTGAGCTGAATTGACTCGAGTCGAGTAAGCCATCGCGCAATGTCGCGACCGGAGGCTTCGACTTGGCGGGGACGGCCGAAAAATACCTGAAGCCCGAGGTGATCCGCCAGGTCGCGCGGCTCGACCTGCGCGCCAAGTTCATCGTCGAGGGATTCATCTCGGGGCTGCACGCCAGCCCGTTCCAGGGCTTTTCGGTCGAGTTCTCGGAGCACCGCAAGTACACCGCCGGCGACAACATCTCCGACATCGACTGGAACGTCTACGCCAAGACCGACCGGTTCTACATCAAGAAGTTCCAGGCCGAGACCAACCTGACCGGCTACCTCGTGATGGATCTCTCCGGCTCGATGGGCTACACTTACCGGCAGGAGCTGACCAAGTTCGAATACGGCATCAGCCTGGCGGCGGCCCTTTGCTACTTGATGATCCACCAGCAGGACCCGGTCGGCCTGATCGCCTTCGATCAGAAGGTCCGCCAGAGCCTGGCCCCGGCGAGCAAGCGGTCGCAGCTCGGCAACATCCTGTCGCTGCTGGCCAAGCTGAAGCCGGCCGGAACGACCGATGATCGAGGCGAGCCTGCACCAGGTCGCCAGCATGATCCGGCACCGCAGCCTGGTGATGCTCTTCAGCGATCTGCTGGGCGACCCCGAGTCGATCTTGAAGGCCATCCACCGGCTGCGATTCCGCGGGCACGACCTGATCATTTTTCACATCCTGGACGAGGCCGAGGCCGAGTTTCCGTTCGAGGGGATGCTTCGGCTGGAGGACAACGAGACCAACGAGACGCTCGAGGTCGACGCCGAGGCGATCAAGGCCGATTATCTCGACGAGGTCGCCAAGTTTCGGGCGACGTACCAGCAACGAATGCGTCCGCGCTCGGATCGACTACGTTCCGCTGCACACGGGGATGCCGTTCGACAAGGCCCTGATGAGCTATCTGCTCACGCGGCAAGGCCGGGCTTGACGGAGTGATCGACAAGCCATGGAGATGTCGCTGATGCATGCGGGATTGGCCGCGGGGGCGGCGCTGGCGGCGCTGCCGGTGATCCTGCACCTGTTCATGCGGCAGACGCCGAAGCACGTCATCTTTCCGGCGCTGCGGCTGATCCGCGAGCGGCAGAAGCAGTCGAAGAAGCGGATGCGGATCAAGAACTGGCTGCTGCTGCTGGCGCGGATGGCGATCCTGGCGCTTGATGGCGCTGGCGCTGGCGCGGCCCTCGGCTCTACTCGCAGGTTCCGCTGGGCGACGAATCGCATGCCGACGGCGCTCGGCCTGGTCTTCGACACCAGCCTGTCGATGGAGCTACAAGGAGAAGGACAAGACGCGGCTCGACGAGGCCAAGGAGCGGGCCCGCGAGATCGTCGAGCAAGCTGCCCGACTCGAGCCTGGTCTTCGTGGTCGACTCGGCCGAGCCGCGGGTGCCGATCGGGCTGTCGCCCTCGGCGGCGCTGAAGCGCATCGACGCGCTTGACGATCCGGCCGGTCAACCGGCCGCTCAATGCCGCGATGGGCCAGGTCTATCCCGCGGTCGCCGAGTGCGACCGGCCGGTGCACGTCGTCTATGTCCTGACCGACCTGTGCCCGCTCGCCTGGAATCCCGACCGGCCGGCCGAAGGGCTCGACCAGGTCGCGAAGCTCAAGACGAGCAAGGGCTCGAAGATCGTCACGTTCATCCTGCGGCTGGCTCCGCAAGGAGATCCACAACGTCGCGCGTCGAGTCGGCCGAGCCGTCGTCGAGCGTCGCCACCCAGGGTGAGCCGATCGAGATCCGCGGCCGGATCCGGTCCCAGGGCCCGAAGCCGACGACGCGGGTGGTCGAATTCGAGCTCGACGGCAAGAAGAAGGACGAGAAAACCGTCGAGATTCCGCCCAACGGCGAGGTCGAGGTCAATTTCACGCACGCTCGCCGCGCTCCGACGACGGCGAGCTTGCACCAGGGCAAGATCAAGCTCAGCGGCGACGCCCGACCCGTTCCTGGACGACGACGAGCGGTATTTCACGTTCAGGGTCCGGCCGCCGCTCAAGGTCTTGATCGTCTACGACCAGGCCTACGAGGCCGAATTCGTCGCCGCCGCGCTCGACCCCGACCCGAGCCCGACGGCGCCCCGGCCGGTCAGGTCGAGAAGACGCGGGCCGTCGAGCTCGGCCCAGCGCTACAACGGCAAGCTGCAGAGCTTTGCTGCGTCTTCCTGCTCAACGTCAAGCAGCTCGACGAGCCGGACTGGAGTGCGCTCAATCGCTACGTGCACGAAGGGGCGGGCCTGGTGGTGGCCCCGGGCACTCGCAGCCGGCCCGCCAGCTACAACAACCCGATCGCGAGCCAGCTTCTGCCGGCGCAGCTCGCGGACAAGCCGCATACACCGCCAATCCGCCGACCACCATGGGCAAGGTCACCAACCTCACGCACCCGCTGTTCGAGCGATACGGCAAGGACCTGGCGAGCATGCTCGCGCAGGTGCCGGTGTACAAGTACTGGCCGGTGCAGGCCGCCGGCGAGGGGACCCGCACCCTCGTGAGCTATGCCGACGGCGCGCCCGCCTTGCTCGAGCGAACGTTCAAGGGGCCGAAGGTCGGGCAAGGTCTTGCTCTGGACCATGCCGCTGTCGCGCCGGCCGGATCACGGCGGCGCGCTCGCGCGCCGATCCCGGCGCCTGGAACGAGTTTCCCCTGCCGGACATAGGCTGGTCGTTCTTCGTCCTGATGAATCAGACCGTCCCCTACCTGGCCGGCGCCACGAGCGAGCAGCTCAACTTCGAGGCCGGCGAGAACGTCCTGCTGAGGCTCGATCCCAACGCCCGGTTCACGAACTTCGTCGTCACCAGCAGCGATCCCAAGACCAAGCCGACGGTCTCCGCTCGCCCAGCGGCGAGTACCTGGAGATCGTCGCGCCGCCGGCTCTGGGCCAGTGGACCGTCAAGGCCACGACGGCCGACAACCGCACGTGACGACCCTGGGCTTCAGCGTCAACGTCGCCGCAGGCCGAAAGCCAGTTCGCGCCGCTGGAGAAGACCGATCTTGACGTGATCTTCGGCAAGGACGGCTATCTCCTGGCCGAGGATGCCGTCGCGCACAAGGAGAACGAGAAGCTCACGCGGTACGGATACGAGGTCTTTCCCTGGCTGATGTTCTTGATCCTCATGGTCGTCACCCTGGAGAACGTCCTGGCCAACACGTTCTACAAGGAAGCCCCCAAGCCCAAGGCCGACGAGGCCGGGTCGTAACGGCCGGACCGCGTGAGTCGGCCGCAGGTCGATCCCGAGCTCGCACGATCTCCGCTCCCGGACGCGTCGATCGCCATCCATGAACCATGGCATCAGCGTCAGCTTCAGTCCGATCGGCGGCTCGTGGCCGCTCCTGGCTCATGGCCGTCGCTGGCCGTGACTGGCGCTGACTCTCTGGGCCTATTCGCAGCGGCTCAGGGGAACGACCGGCCGCTGGCGCTGGGTTGCGCTTGCGCTTCGGCTGCTGGCCTTCTGCTCTGCCTGCTGGCGGCGCTGCGGCCGACGGTCACGCTCAAGGAGAAGAAGAAGCAAGCCGCCTCGCTGGTCTACCTGATCGACACCAGCAAGAGCATGCTGATCGCCGACGAGGTCAACGGGCAGACGCGCTGGGACGTCGCCAAGCGAGATCCTCAAGCAGGCGCAAGGAGCTCGCCAAGACGCTCGGGCCCGGACCTGAACGTCAAGGTTCACTTGTTCGACTCGACGCTGACCGAGCCCAAGGCAGACGAGCACGGCGAACTTGCCAAGCCCAAGGGGCTCGAGACCAAGCTGGGCACGGCGATGCTCGAGGCCAACAAGGCCGAGGCAGATGAACTCGCAAGCGGATCGCCCGGCTGGTGATCGTCTCGGACTTCACCTCGAACAACGGGCGCCGACCCGCTCGAAGCCGCCCGGCAGGCTCAAGGGGCAGACCAGGCGGTCCAGATCGTCACCGTCGGCCTGGGCACCGAGAACGCCGGGGCCAATCACCGAGGACATCGCGCTTGCGCGACATCGTCACCAGCCCGACCGTCTTCGTGAAGAACAAGCTCGAAGTGCGGGGAACGATCGTCGCTCACGGGTTCGCCAACCAGACGCTCGAACGTCGAGCTGTACGTCGAGGGCCAGGCGACGCCCGTCGCCAAGACCACAGGTGAAGGTTCCCGAGGGCGCCGACGTCGATCCCGATCACCGGGCTGAAGTTACGTCCCGCAGACGCCGGGCGAGAAACGGCTCACGCTCAAGGTCGCTCCCAAGGACGGCGAGCTGGTGGTCTCGAACAACGAGATCAGCACGTTCGTCTCGGTGCTTTCCGGCGGCTTGAACGTCCTGTTCCTGCAGGGCCCGAATTCCACGTGGGATTATCAATTACCTGGTGCGGGCGATCGTGCACGTCGCCGGCGATCCAGATGGACGGCGTGGTGATTCGGCGGCCCGCCCAGGGAGACAAGAGCGAGATCGACGACGCGGAGTTCGCCCCGGGCAAGTACAACGTCTATGTCTTCTGCAACCTGCCGGCCGATTACTTGACGCCGAAGCAGCACGGGCTGCTGGTCGAGGCCGTCAAGAAGGGCGCGGGCTTCATCATGCTGGGCGGCCACTCGAGCTTTGGCCCCGGCGGCTGGGCAGACACCCCGGTGGCCGACATCCTCCCTGCGCGAATCCATCCCGGCGACGGTGAGATTCGAGCCCGAGGAGGGGATCAAGCTGGTGCCGACGCAACGCTCGGGCTGGATAGCTTCATCCTCCAGGTCGGGGCAACCGAGCCGAGACCGCGAAGATCTGGGATTCGATGCCGCCGATGCTCGGGACGAACCGGTTCGGCGAGCGGAAGGCGAATGCCGCGGTGCTGGCGACCACGCCCGCCCCGGATGCCGAGCCGAGCCTGATGATCAGCATGGAAATCGGCAGCGGGCCGGGTGATCGCCTTCGGCGGCGAGACCTGGGTCTGGGCTCGCGCAGACGCGAGGAGGGCCGGCTGGCCCACCGGAAGTTCTGGCGACAGTCGATTTTCTGGCTGTCGCACAAGGAGGACGACAGCGAGAACCAGGTCAAGCTGACCGCTTGACCGCCGCCGCGTCGGCGTGGGCGAGAAGCTCGAGCTGACCGCCACCGCCCGCGACTCCAAGGGAGCGCCGATCCCGACGTCACCTTCGAGTGCAAGATCGAGCGCGAAGGGCCCGACGCCGGCGACCGAGCCGGTCGAGCTTTACAGCCAGGGCGACGAAGCCAGGGCGACGCAATACGCCACCGAGCATCTCGGCCAGCCCGCCAATTACACGGCCACCGTGATCGCCCGTCGCGACGGCAAGGAGATCGGCCACGACTCGGCGCGGTTCCTGGTCTACCAGGACGACCGCGAGCTCGAAAACCCGTCGGCCGACCTCAAGCTGGCCCGCGAGATCGCCGAGCTCACCGGCGGCGAGCTGGTCACGCCCGAGAAGCTGATGACCCACTTGAAAGGCATCGACCGCTCAGCCTACACCGAGTACGTCAGCCACTCCGAATACAAGGTCTGGGACAACTGGCCCGTTCCTCCTGATCTTCGCCGCCATGCTCACGCTCGAATGGTGGCTGCGCAAGCGCCACGGCTGGGTTTGAGTCGTTGCGGCGAAAAGCGATTGCGCAGTGCCTTGCGGGCTGGCGTCTGGGCTTTTTCCAGACGATCTTACGGGCCAGAGCTGACGAACGTAGAATCAGATTGTGTTTGCCACCGGGACTGGGGGAGATCGCACATGGACGTCCTCAATGAGGCAAGTGGCCCGAGCCGTTCGACGGACAGCGCCCAGGCAGATTCTCCGCCTTCGCGGCCAGCCCGTCTGGCGCCTTGCAACGACGCCACAGGCCGCGTTCGCCCCATCTCTGCGGAAGAACAGGCCCGCAATGCGCAGGCCATCGCCGATCTGGTCGAGCGGATGCTGGCGATGCCAGACGACGATCCGCCGGGAGCGTGGGAGGAGGCGATGCGCGATCTGGATGCGCACCGCCCCCATCGAAAACTCTTCGAAGGTCTTTATTGATCATGGCGCGGTTGATCCTGCTGGACAGCGGGCCACTTGGCCTGATCGTCCGCGCTCCCAGCAAGCCGCAAGTCGTCCGCTGTATCACCTGGCTCAAAATCATATCGGCAGCCGGCGCCACGATTGGGGCGATACCGTCACCATCGCGACTACGGACCTGGCCCACTTAAATCGTTTCCCGGGCATCGACGCCCAGATTTGGGACCAGATTCGGTAAGAATCGTGCGGAGAGAGCAGAACGAGCCGGCCGTTGGGCCAGAACGGGGCTCGAAATCGCACCGCATTACCCGAACTGGAGAACGATCAAATTGCTACGTTCCCATTTTTCCCCAGGTTGAGTCACGGAAGCGGGGCGCTCCCGTCGGTCATCCCGGCTGGTATCGCCCCACACCGACTGAGTACGACACGCTCGTCGAGGTGGTGCCGCTGGCGGATTGTCCGCATTCCGGTGGGCCCGTGAGCGCTTACACGTCGCAAGATCCGACCGATCATCTTCAGAACGATCGTGTCGCGGGGCGTCGCGACGTCACCCTGTTTCGCCATCCTCAGGCCCGCTGTCGATCATGCCGACACTGGGTTCACAAGGCCGGAGAGGGCGAAATCGTCGGCAGTATGATCGGTCCGCGGCTACGCGCCGCCGCCGCTTATCCGCACACGGACATCGGCATCAGTCTCCGCAAGGTGCCAAACGCGATCGCCGACCTGTTCGAATTTCGTTTCACTCCCACGGCCGTAGTCGGTTTTGAAAAGTTGCGGGCTGCCCACGCAGTGCACTAAACTGATACCCCGAATCCGCGATCACGCGTTCCGAAGGACGGTGCGCTGACTGGGCGAAAACGTCTGCACGCCAATATGCCCGAACGTCATAACTGGTCGACATTGATCAGTTCGCCGCCCGACCGGCTTGAGAGAGACATCATGAGCTGCGGGGCAATGGTCGCTTTGATGAACCGAACGCTCGCATCGCCGAATAAGAAATTCGCCCCGCCCGGATGCTGGCTGAAAAAGTTGCCGACTCCCGACTGCGGTGAATTCGGGGCGCAGGCCAACCCAGCACAAGCATCGCGGTCGATTCGCATTCAAAAGTCGGCCAGCTTGGATTCGTGCAGAACTTCCCGATTGGCAGATAGAGCGGGCCGATCCAAGTAGCATCCGCGAGGTTGCGTGAGCGCTCGCCGACGAAAAGGGTCGTGCTCGTGCCGTCGGTGATCTTTTCGAGCGTCATCGCGCTGTTGTGAAAGAAGACGCCGTCAGCTTCATCGCTCAAATCATGTTTGACAAACCATCCCGATGACGCGACGTACTGGCTCGGCGCTAAATTGTCGGCCGGAGGGTCGAAAGCCACACGGTTGACCTCGAAATGCAAAGGCCCGCCTCCACTTGAGCTGGGGCAAAGCATCACCGAAAGCGACGTGCCGCGCGACGTCTCGCCAAATGCGTACTGAGCGCTGTTCGTAAAATTGATGCTGTTGAACAGAGGTTGCGCGTTGAGGCCGGGCAAAAGGTAGACCGCCCATCCCATCAGCGGCGACCACTGATCCTTGCCAGAGGGATACAGCTCAGTGAAATAGCCGGAAGGAAGCTTATTGTTCTCCGCGTAATGCGAGTTCATCGCAACGCCGATCTGCTTCAAGTTGTTTGCGCATTGAACGCGCCGCGCCGCTTCTCGCGACGACTGGATGGCGGGTAATATGAGGGCAGCGAGAAGAATGACGATCACGGCCACGACAAGGCACTCGATGAGTGTGAAGCCGCGCCCCGCAATACCTCCGCGATCGGCAAGCATGGAACCCCCCTGCGCTGGCACCAGGTTGTGTGGGCATTAATCGGAAGAGTTAGGGCCGACGCGAACTGAACAAAGCCCCTGAAGATCGCGGTTAACTTCTCGTAGCGGGTCGCGACGCGACGACAATGCGCGATTCGATTCATGAATCGTTCGACCATGTTTCGGAGCTTGAAGCGTCGACGATCATGGCGGCGCTTACGACGTGTGCGACGCGATGGAATCGCGGGCTTGGCGCCGATCGCACGAATCTTGTCGCGCAGCGGATCGCTGTCGTTTGCCTTATCGCCAATGACAAACTCGGGCTCGGTGTCTTCCAGCAAGCACTCGGCGCAGGTAGCGTCGTGCCGTTCGCGCTTCCTCAAGTGCAATTTGACTGGGCGACTTTCGCCATCGCCGACGGCGTGGATCTTGGTGCTGAAGCCGCCCCGGAAACGTCCCAATGCTTGCGAACTTTGTCCCCTTGCGCTCCCGCCGCACGTTGGTGCGCTCGAACGACGGTCGAGTCGAGCAATGTGTTCGAAAGTTCCGGGTAGCTTCCGAGTGATTCCAGCACTCGTCCCCAAACGTCGCGCCTGCACCAGCAGGTGAATCGTCGAAACGCTGAATTCCACGGCCCAAATCGTTCGAGCAAGTCGCGCCGGGGAGATCCCGTGCGTGTGATCCAGGACACGGCGTTCACGAACAGCCGATTGTCGGCGGCTGTTCGACCGGGACCGCCAGCCTTGCCAGGAAGCACACCCTTGATCGCTGCCCATTGTTCGTTCGAAATCTTGTGTCGCCGCATCGAACGCCCCCCATGAGCCAAGTGATGCGGAACTTCTTACCGGGAAACAGAAAATCGCTGAACGCGAATGTCCACGCGACCTAGTCACGTGATCTGATGGCGGTCCACAAAGATTCTCTTCCTCGATATCGGGCCTAGCCAAGCGGGCATCTCGTTCAAAGGCGCGACACTCTCAGGGTCTAGGCCACTTTCTCTGCAAGTCACAGCATCGACGGTCGATATATGAAATCCAGTCACGATACTGATAGCTCGCCGCGCCGCCGTAGCCAGAAAATTCATCGTGTAATGGGGCTTTAACGTACTTACGACGTCAATCGCGAAGTCGCCGATCGGTCCGCGGAGTTGGTCGGGGCTAGGTGCCGTTTTCGCGTGTTCCGGAACCAGTCCGAGTAGGTTTGCGCTTGCGAGCAATGGATTGGTTTTTGCGTCCGACAAAGGTGCGCTCACTAAGACATCCGCCGAAAGAACCTGGTCGGGCACTTGAAAGCAGAGACGGCCGCTAAGTCGAGTCGCACAATAAACGAGCTGCCAACGCTCGCAAGTTGCGGAGTCGATCAAGGTGACGCCGCTTTCCATCGGACAACTTTCGGCCAAATCGGTGCACAGAATAACGGCCCGCGCGCCCCAATCTAAAAAGGATCGAATTATGACGCCAATCGCGTCGGAATAGAGGTGAACGGCCCGATCAGTATTCCTCTTCAGATAGGATGACTGAATGAAGACGACTTTACTGGCGACGACGCTTTCGAGACTCAATTTGATCAGATCACAGAATCTGAGATAGGAGTCCGTGGTCGGTTCGCTTATCTGGGCAACGTGAATCAGAGCCGCACGCTGGCCGCGAGTCGCATTCGAAGCATTTATGAGCGCGGGGCGGTGCCCGCATCCTGTCATCGCGGCCGTCCCGCCTACAATTGAGCCCGCAAGGTACCCCCAAAAGATTAATTCGCGCCTCGTCGGCTGCCTGCCAACTGCCGGCTCTTCAGAACGCATGGGAGGTCCTCGCTGACTCGCTTGTACGTGGCGGCCGACTCGGTTGCGCTATCGTTCGTCGCAACGTCGCCGCCTAATCACTTGATGTCCCAGAATAACGCTCGTGAGAGAGAGCAAACAAAAAACAGCTCCAAGGACCGCGGTCCTCGTCGACAACCTGGCGGGCGCCCTCTCTTGCGCCGCTTCGGTCATCACGTGTCTTCCCGCTTTGATACCCGAGTCCAAGAATTCCAATGAACCCGCGCCCTTTTGATAAATGACGTCAAGGATCTGATTGTGAACTCGAGCTCCATTGGGGATCTCGATATGTAGGCGCTTTTCGTCGACGTGCCCGACAGCAACGCTCGTCACGACCACCTTGACCACACAGGTCGGCTTGGAGATGTCCCACCCAGGCACGCTAGGATCCTCAAAATAGCGTTCCTGAAGTTGAACCGTCGGAATCCACACATCCGCTGCTAGGTTCTTCAGCTGGGAGTTGCGCACCACTTCGATGAGCCGGCCAGTTTTGTCACGAATTTCACGCCGGCACACAACATAACCGGCGTTCTGTGCCACCCAGATGGTATCGTGACCGTCAGCGCGCCCGTAAACCTCGCACGGCACGTCATCGACGCTCGCTTGTGCCTTCCAACCGTAAGCCGACTGGACGAGCGCCTGGGAAGCCAATAATCGCTGGCCACGCCTCCGCCCGGTACGTAGTGCTGGTCGGCCTCCTCGATGAACGAGAGCCGCATCGGAAACAGGTGCGCCGATGACCAAGCCTGCCGAAACGGCGTGATCTGAACGGTCTGATTGTCGCGCCCTGCCGAAAGCCCCGACTCGAAGTTGTATTCTCCCTCCCTGACGTTGACCGTGTGGTCTTTGGCTTTCCGTCCGCGGAATACGTTGTACAGTTTGGGCCAACGAATCACGATCTCGCCTTCGCCGTCCTCCCATGCAAATCCACCCAATCGTCGGTCCTGAGACACATACAGATGATAAGCGACTCGGATGCCGCCTGGTGTTCGAAGAAGCCGCGTGTGCGATTCACCAATGGCCTGGGCAAGCTCAACGGGGGTCAGCCGAGCCGCGCTGAAGAGAATTAGTCCCGAGCATCCACGAACTGCTGCCGATGACCAGAACGGCAATGCATCGTGCGACTTCGCTGTGCGCGTTTCGCGGTCGAATGGGAGGTCGCATCGGAGGTCGCATGCCCGGTCTTCAAACGAAGAGCTTGTATGCCGACGTCGGTTCGATCCCGGCAAAATGGCAAATCGCTCGACCGACGTGCGTCAGCAGGTGATAGTATTCCTGCACCGCGCTGTCAGCCAACAGCGGCGCATTACGCACAATGAAACGCAGTGCTTTCTTCAGGCAGACGGCGCTTGGCCGCGAATCCGGCGGTGCGAACGCGACCCATTCCATGTGGTGACCCATCACTGTGAGCCCCGCCGCGGTGCTAGCCCGATCGGAGTCAGGCTCGTACACTGATGGCATACCCGGTGCCCAACGGACAGGCCAAGTTCCGTCGGGCGACTGTCTTGCCTCGAGCAATGCCGAGATTTGCGCAAATACCGAGTGACGAGCAAGCGAGACGAGTTCCGGAGAAACCTGTACCCGTCGTCAAGCCGCAGCAGGATCGCAAGCACATATGGAACGTGAATGCCCAGGCAAGGACCTTCTCCGCGCTTTCGTTCCACGAGTATTTGGATTGCATCATCGAACGTAAAGGCCTCGCCGAATCGATTTGTCCAACCCGGGGCGGGCACGATGTATCTCGCCAACGCCTCAAGCGTCCATTCCAGTTCCTGTCGAGCGTCAAATCGGGCTATCGAAAAACGTACCATTTCGCCTACCGATGACTCGCCATTTGACGCCCTTACGAACACGCTCGGCGCGATTCCAATCTCCGCACATGCCCTCAGCAATTTGTCGACGTGGACAAGTTCTCCTTCCATCCGCAGTCTGGTAGAGCTCTCTTCAACCATGACGCCATTGTCTGTAACGCGCATTATCGGATCGACGGACACGACAAATCTGCGAAAGTAGTGGTCGTCCAAGAACAGCGATAACAACTCGCGCCCTGTATAGACGCGGGATGAAAATGGGACGCGATATCGTTCTGTGTCGAATATCGCGTCGGCGCCCCAAAGGCGCATGGATCGCCCGAGATAGCTTGAAAACTTCCCAACAGGGAAAAAGACGCACCAAAATGGGCTTCAACTCCTCGACCGTTGCAAGGCCCGCGATCCCCTCGGCGGGACTGCATCGAGCGGGCATACCTCGCAATGCTACGTTATTCAAAGCGATTTGGCCCTTGAAACTAGCAGCCGGAGCAAGATCCCAATCGTCAGGAGATTAATCAAGGAACCGCCGCCGAGTAGGAGGTCGGTTCTGCTGTATGCGGGCGCACTCGAGCGCGGCCTGTCCGTCTTCGCCAGCACGTAACCAGAGAAGGCCCTATTGAATTGAGACTTTGACAGCCGATCCAAATTACCGGTTGTGCCGTCTACCGCCATGACGTGATCGGCGCTGTCGCGGCACACGACCACGTAGTGGCCGTCGACGCTCTCGTTCGTCCCCGACCCTAGAAGTGCTATCAGGGGAAAGCCCACCCCGCGAAGCTCAGACGGACCAATCTTCAAGACGTCCATCGCCAGTCCGTAGCGCGCCGCAGCTTGTTTCAATTCAAGTAGGCTCGCCCCTTTGAAAGTTGTAGGAATCTCCTTCTTCAGCTGCGAATAATCAACGGAGACATCGCAAAGTCGCATTAACGCGTACAGACTGTTTGCACCACAATAAGGAGCTGTTTGCCAGATGTCTTCCGCGCTAATCGCGTGCACGACTTCCGGAACAAAGACCCCGCGTCCGCTCACCATTTCCCGCAAATCGCGGTCAACGTCGATGTCCTGCTGCTCACCACGCTGGATCGCGGGCGTCGCTTGAGTCAACAGTCCACAAGAAAGCAAAAGCAAAACGGTGACTGGCACCATACTTGCCCCACCCGTGCATGGCACAAGGCTCAACTCGAAACCTGGACGCGAGTCATAGGCCCGAGTCGTTCGTGTTACGTTGGTAGTCCAGCCGAGGAACCAATCTTCGCTCTGGCCTCACGTCCGCTTACGCGTTCCTTTTGTCGACAGTTACGGAATATCAAGCCGTCCCCAGAATAAAGACGACGCCGACACAGGCTAGTCGAGTATGAGCGACCTCAAGATCACGGTGGCGAACACGATTGCCACACCGGATATTGGCAATTGTTCTGTCCGTTCGTGCACGTCTCCCAGAATGTGCTGCTGGTACCACTACCGCCAACCGGCTGTGGGTTGGTAACTCCGCAGCCCTGGCAGTAGTCGAAATTTGCCCCGGTGTCGGCCGAGACATGAGAAGCCCCACCGTACAGGCGTCCGGCAACCGCAGCGCTGATCGCAAGCGGGGAAGACCGAGAACATTCGAGGAATTCCGAAACGGCTAGCACCACAACACAAGCTAAAACAACCGAAACGGCCAGCACTAACGCTGCGCATGAGCCCCTCCTTCGCGACAAGTGATCAAGGAACTATTTGACCCAGAGGCCACAGCATCGACGCAACTGCCACGCCACCGCAAGCGGGTACCGGTCGTGCGAGAATCAATCCGAATTAAATGCACGACTTTAACGAGAACGAATCACCGTTTCGCCCCGTGGAACCTCCCTTAGAAGTCATCGGAAGAACGTGCGCGACCAACCACTAATCAATCCATTCGTGGCGCCGCGATGTGCAGCATGAAGGGCCGGGCTTCAAACCGCATATTTGTAAGTAGCGGCGGAATCTCCAGGCTGGTGCTCAAAAAAACGGCCTATGTCGAATTTTCGCCGAAGAAAACGAAGACAAGGGGGGGCGCAGTGCGTCACGTGCGACAAAAGTCTCGCGGAAGAATTCTATTTTTCGGTGGGCCCACCTGGCGTTTTCTGGCCGTGCTCGTATCAGTTTAGTTCCCGGACCGCAGTCTGTCGGGCACCCGCCTGGTCGTCGGGCTTAGGGCTACCGGGCGGGTTCTGGATGGGCATATTAAGTTCGGCTGGTTCGACCTCAGGAAATCGGCTAGGTTGCGGGCGTTCAAGGACGAACTCCCGTGAGCTTCTGCTTTTATCCCAAACACGAATACGCCTGCCCACAGCTCGGCCGCTGCCCGCATTTGGGGGGGGCGTGTCTGGGGACTGTGGTCCATCTGGCGAACGAGAGCGGTGACAGCCTGGACCTGCTGCATCGCCAATTAGCGCCGCGCGGAATTCGGTCTCGGACTTGGCGGTCGAGAACGAGGCTCAAACGAGAGATTGAGCGTTTGAAACTCGAACTCAAGCACGAGCGCCAGACGAAGTTCGCCACGAATCGCCAGCGACAGGCCCGTGCCGCGCTCTAGGTCGCACTGTGCGCCGACTCCTGCGCGGCCAGCACGACTTCTCGAACACTGGCGTCGATGCATTGCGATTTGCCCCGCCGCACCACTGCATCGCGGTGCCGCACTGTCTACCACGCTTCTCGTCTCGTAACCGCGAAACAACTCCGGTCCGGGAACTAAACTGATACGGTCCGGACCAGGCGTGAGCCCGCCGGCGTGCCGGCGTCCGCCGGGCAAAGCCGCCTTGCCGAAACGGGTCAATTCGAGTATAGGCAAGGGCCTGACGCTGATACCTTCATGAGCCACACTCACGGATGAGATCCACGATGAGCATCACCCCACCGCGCCCGCCAAACGACGCGTCCCGCATTCGCTACCGGCGCCGCAGCTGCCACGCTCTCCATCGCGTCCGCCCGTGACCTGACTCGATCGGGTCGCCGTATCGCTCGCGCTCAAGGATCAAACGGACCCCGCGCCAGCGGCTAGAGCCATTCGCGTCGACGGCAAAGAGCACAATCTGGAGTCGTCTGGACCGCTCGCTGACCAACTCGTCGATTCACTCCAAGAGGCTGCACGGATGGAGCCAGTCACCAACGAGAAGACGCCGCAATCTCGCAATGGCTGTGCCGCACGCCGCTCTTGATCGCGGCGGCGGCGATCTGTCTAATCACTGGGTTCAACCTCGTTCGCCTGGTGACGGCGCGCCGCGCCGAGGAATCCCTGGGAGTCGATCGAGATCCTCGAGGCGTGGCGCAGCGCCCACGGGATGCCGGTCTACGAGCTTGCGCCCGACGGCCATGCCACGCACATGTACGGCGCCCTCGTCCCCTGGGTCCAGGGCGAGCTGTTTCGCTGGGTGGGACCGAACAACGTCTCCGGCCGCGTCATTTCGCTGGTTTCGTCGCTCATCATGGTGACGTTGCTCACGGCGGCGCTCCGCGGCGGTCGCTCCGCCTGGTATTTCGCGCTGGGCTGGGCGGCGCTACTGGGTGTGAACCATCGCTCGGGCCAGTACTTTGCCGAGAACCGGCCCGACATGACCGCGCTATTGTTCGGAGCGATGGCCTTGTTCCTCCTGGGATTCGGCCAGGAGCGGAGACGCCCGATTTTCGTCGCGCTCGGGTCGGTCTGTCTGGTCGTCGGATTTTTCTTCAAGCAGACCGTCGCGATCTTTGCCGTCGTCCCCTTGATCGCCCTCGTGCTGCGGTGCAAGCGGACGACTCGCCTGGAAGTGTTGCTGGCGCTCGTTCCGCTGGCGGTGGCCACCGCGGTGATATTCGGACTGAAGGTCTGGAGCCCGACCGTGTACCACTACATGGTCGAGGTCCCGGGCGCGTATCGGGTGAACTGGCCGCGGGCCGTGAAGTTTCTCTGGGAGCTCTTGCTCGACTCACCCTTGTTTCTGCTTGTTTTCGGTGAATGGCTGGTCTTTGGCGCTCGCTCGCTACAAGCCGATCCGCGCGTTCGCTGGCTACTGGCGGTTCTCGCCGTCGCCATCCCGTTTTCCGCGGTCTCTCATGCCAAGGTCGGCGGCTGGCCCAACTGCCTGTTGCCGGCATTGCTCGCGATGATGGCCTTCTGTGTGCTGAGACTGCCCGCTCTCTTCCGCCGCGTCGAGAATGCCCCAGCCGCCGCGCCGCGTGGCCTTCGCGTATGCGACGTTTCTGGCACTCATCCTGCTCATGACCACGTTTCCGCACCTGACCCGTGCCCACAGCCTGATCGTGGTGCGCGAGCGGTGGGATCTGGACTACGGCGACGCGGTTGCCGCGGCGAGATCGCTTCCCGGGACCGTCGTCTGTCCGGAAGACCCGACGATTCCGCTCTACGCCAAGCAGTACGCCGGGCAAAACATTTTTTCTGAGAAGGATGCCCGCGCCCAGGACGGAGCCTGGCCGAAGTTCACTCCCGAGACTGTCCTGTCGGAGCTGCGCCGCGGATTACGTGGTGGACGTGACCAATTACTGGGGTGAGAACGTCGATGAAAACCTCCTTGAGTGGCTGGGGTTCGAGCCGGTGATCATCGCCTCGCTGGATCCGGAGTGTTACCAGGTCTGGCGCCGCAAGCGCGCCGGCTCGGGTCCGATCGGAAACCGGACCGCGCTGAAATGACAGTGAGACTGCTTCGGGACGTCCATTGGTTCCTTCGAGTGCCGGCAGCACGCGGGCCGTCGCCATTGCCCGGCTGGCCCCCTTTTCACGGATGAGATTGGCGATGATGACCCCGCCGGTGCCTTCCCCATTGACGATTGGCTCCGTGAATTCGGGTGAGGAGCCGGCTGCTCGGCGCGCTGGTCTTGCCGTGCGCCTGTGCTCGCGGCGGCAGCGTTCATCTGCGTGATCAGCGGGTTCAACCTGTTTCAGCTCATCACCGCTCCGTCTCCTCGTAACCCGTGGGAGTCGGTCGAGGTGCTCGAGGCCTGGCGGAGCCTGCGCGGAATGCCCGTTTACGAGCCGCCCGACGGCGGTCATTCGACCCACGTCTACGGAGCGCTCGTGCCGTGGATCCAGGGGGAGATTTTCCGCTGGACCGCGCCCAACAACGTTTCCGGCCGCGTCCTCACGCTCATCTCGGCGCTCTTGGCCGTGACCTTGCTGGCGGTCACGATGCGCGGCGACCCTTCGCGCTGGTATTTCGCGATCGCGTGGGCGGCGATCCTGGGAGTCAACCACCGGTCGGGCCAGTACTTTGCCGAGAACCGCCCCGACATGAGCGCGATCTTGTTTGCGACGGCCGGGGTCTTGCTGCTGGGTTATGGCCAGGAGCGCGGACGGATTCGAGCGGTCGCGCTCGGGACGGCCTGCCTGGTGGCCGGCTTTTTTTTCAAGCAGACGGCATTCATCTTCGCCGCGGTTCCCGCGGTTGCGCTCGTGTTACGATGGCGGAAGCCCAGCCGAGCGGAGATCCTGCTCGCGATGTTTCCGCTGGCCGCCTCGATCGGGGTGATCGTCGCGCTACGAATCGTGAGCCCGGCTGTTTATCACTACATGATCGACGTCCCCAGGGCGTTTGGCCTTGATGCCCGCCGGACCGGCAGGATGGCCTGGGACTTGCTGCTCGACTCACCGCTGTTCGTGGTCTTGTTTACGGAGTGTCTGCTGCTCGACCCTCAGGCGGCGCGGCGCGATCCGCGCGTGCGATGGCTTCTGGCCGTGCTGGTCGTGGCTGTGCCCTATAGCGCGCTCACCGCCGGCAAGGTCGGCGGCTGGTGTAATAGCTTGCTGCCGGCCTTGCTCGTCATGATGGCCTTTTGCATTCTCAGACTGCCCAGGCTCTTGAAGGGCCTGGGCAATCTCGAATCGCCGCTGCCGGTGCGCATGGTTCTCGGCGGGTTCATTGCGCTCTTGTTGCTGATGAACACGTTTCCACACATGACGAAATTTAATACATTTCTCGTCGCACGGACCGCCTGCGATCGCGAGTATGCGAGCGCCCTGGAACGAATCGGAACGTTGCCGGGCAAGGTCGTGTGTCCGGAAGACCCGACGATTCCGCTGTATGCCAAGGGCTACCTCGGGCAGAGCATCTTCGCCGAGCGCGACACTCATCTCGTCGGGGGTCACTGGCCGAGCGAGGTGCCGGGGCGAGTCGTGGCGGATTGCCGCGGCGCGGATTACGTGGTCGACATCTCCGACTACTGGGACAACCCGCTGTATGACGAGGTCCTCCGGGACCTCGACTTCGTGCCTGCGCAGGAGATGGCGCCGGAGCTCGAGTGCTACCGGATCTGGCGGCGCAAGTCGCTGGTTCCGGCATCGACCGTGCGCCGCACCGCGCTCGCTCGGCCGCCCTCGCTTGATTCCGACCGGCCGATGCCGAGGTGACCCGTCTGCGGATCGTTTCCGTCATGAAATCGGCTGTCGGGGTTTTGCGCGACGTGTCGCGGCGCGGAAAAGTGGCTCGACCCCGACCGAGGCACTTGGTTACGATGAATGGGTCAATTCCCCCGTTACTTCTCCATCGCAATTTGGGGGCTTACCATGGCAACGGCGCTGCATCACGACTTGGTATCTCCGCGGATCCTCGAGCGGCTCAGTCGCGGAGACTTGACGGAACGGCAGGTCGACGGCTTCCGCGAGTTCCTGGCCCGCGTGGACCGCGACTTGCTTCACCACTCGATCATCACCGAGAACGCCTACACCCACTGGTTTCGCGCTGGCCGCGCGACCGACCCCGAGCTGGTCCATTTCATTCGCCAGTTCTCGGTGTTCTCGAATCAGTTCTTGGTCGCCGCCTTGTTGCGGGTGGTCAACGCACCGACGCTCCAGCAGGCGCGGTCAGCCAAGGAAATCCTGCTGAACGAGCTGGGGGTGATCTATCGACGGACGAGCGGCGCAGGCTCGAGCTCGAGCGCAGCGCGCGGGCCGTCGACGACGAGTCGAAGGACCGTGAGGGCGATCCCGACCTGGTGAGCACGGAAGGGACGGTCGACGGCGGGCTGTTCCGGTTTCGCGCCGCCCACTTTGAATGGCTGCTCGCCGTGGGTGAAACCTTTGGCCTGGGCTTTGACGACCTGGGCAAGCGCAGGCACGGCCGCGCCTACACGCTGAAGTTTTGCGACGAGCTCCAGCGTCTGTACGGCAGCGAGGACGACCGGATCGCCGAAGGGGCAAGCTTTGCCGTCGAGAACTGGGCGGCGGCCGGCTTCTGGCAGGAGCTGGAGGATGGTCTCCTTCACTTGAAGGCGACCCGGCTCCCCGGCCTGAAGGTCGCCTTTTTCACCTGGCACAACCGCGTGGAGGCCCAGCACGCCGGCCACACGATGGAAGAGCTCGAGGACGTCTTCTTCTCGCCCAGGTTTGACGAAGCGCATTTCTTCCAGGGTGCGCGCGAGGTCCTCGATTCGATCGCGGTTTTCTGGGGCGGCCTCGAGGACGACCGCAAGCGTGGCATTGTCCACTGAGGATTGACGGCCCGATCTCGGAGTCTGGGACCGCGCGAGGATCGGGCGATGGCGCCGTCGCGCGGATCCGCCCCATCTGGCAGGAGACACTCCGAATGCCCACGAATGATCTGGCGCTGAAGCGCATCGACCACGTGCGCATGTTCGTGGGCAACTGCGCGGCAGTCGGCCTACTTTTATCGCAATGCCTTCGGCTTTCAGGTGATCGCCTACGCCGGACTCGAAACCGGGCTGCGCCACGAGGCATGCTACGTGCTGCGGCAGGGAGAGATCACCTTCGTCCTGGCGTCGCCCCTCTGCGCGATCATCCGGAGGCGCAGCGCCTGGTTGAGCACGGCGACGGCGTGCAGTCGATCGCGCTGGAAGTCGACGACGTCGCAGCGGCGTTCGAGTCCGCCGTCGCCCGGGCGCGAAGCCGGCTCGTCCGCCCGCAGACGCTCGAGGACGATTCGGGCGCGTACGACATCGCGGAGATTCACGCCTATGGCGACACCACCCACGCGTTTGTGAATCGATCGCGCTATCGCGGCGTGTTCGCGCCGGGATTTAAGCCGCTCGACGCCGACCGATACAGCCCGCGCACCTTCCATCCGGTGGGATTGAAGGCGATCGACCACGTCGTCGCCAACGTCGAGGAAGGCAAGATGGCCGAGTGGGTCGACTACTACAGCAAGATCATGGGGTTTTCTCTCCTGGTCAGCTTCGACGACCACGACATCAGCACGGAATACTCCGCGCTCATGTCGAAAGTGGTCACCGACGGTCGCGGCCGGATCAAGTTTCCCATCAACGAGCCCGCGAAATCGCGGCGCAGGTCGCAGATCGAAGAGTTCCTGGACTATTACGGCGGGCCCGGCGTGCAGCACATCGCGATGGCGACGGGCGATATCGTCGCGAGCGTGCGCGCGATGGCCGCCAACGACGTGTCGTTCTTGAAGGTCCCGCCGGCCTATTACGAGCTACTGCCCGAGCGCGTGGGCAAGATCCGCGAAAACCTGGACGAGCTGGCCGAGCTCGGCATCCTGGTCGATCGCGACGAGGAGGGCTATCTCCTCCAGATTTTCACCAAGCCGGTCGAAGACCGCCCGACGCTCTTCTTCGAAATCATCCAGCGCCGCGGCGCAAAGCTTCGGCAAGGGCAACTTCAAAGCCCTGTTCGAAGCCATCGAGCGCGAGCAAGCCCGCCGAGGCACGCTCTGAATTCGCCCGGTCTCGTCACCGTGCGCGGCAGGAATGGGAGGCCGCAGCCCGGTCGGGCGGGCCGTTCACTCCGATCATTGCCCCCGGCCCAAGAGGGCAGAGTCCCGCCGACACATCCGAGAGAATCGAGATCGATACTCGCATGGAAAGCCCGATCCCGGAAATCGCCAGCATCCGCGACTTTTACGCGTTCGAGCAGCACGTGGCCACGTGCCGGCGCCAGCGTGGGCTGGACATGGTCGCAGCCTGGTACCAGGTACCGGTGTTTTACTTCTCGAACCCGGCGGGCGTGGTGCACCACGAGGCCAGTGTCTGGGCGCCGCGGGGATCGCTCGAGCTGGATTTTGAGCTCGAGCTTGCGTGTGTGATCGGCCGCGAGGCCCGCGACCTGCCGGCCGATGACACTGCGCTCGCATGCGTCGCGGGTTTCACGATCATGAACGATTGGAGCGCGCGCGATCTGCAGCGCCTGGAGATGTCGGTCGGGCTCGGGCCCAGCAAAGGCAAGGATTTTGCGACATCGCTCGGGCCTGCGCTCGTCAGCGTCGATTCCCTGGCCGACTGCTATCGCGACGGCCGGTTTCATCTCGAAATGACGCGCATCGGTCAATGGCCGCTTGCTGTCGCAGGGAAACTCGGGTTCGATGTATTGGACCTGGCCGCAGTTGCTCGCACACGCCAGCCGCGACGCCACCCTTCGGCCTGGCGACGTCCTGGGATCGGGGACCGTCGGCTCCGGCTGCATCCTCGAGCTGACTCCCCAAGCCGCCGGCGGCTGGCTCAAGCCCGGCGACGTGGTCGAGCTGACGATCGAGCGTCTGGGAACGCTGCGAAACCGCGTGGTTCCCCATCCCTAGAGGACTGGTCTGGACCCGGGAGAGACACTCATGCCCCCTTATCTGCGACTCGGCTCGATTCCGCGCAAGCGGCACATCGCCCATCCGCAAAAGCCCGGCTTCAAGGGCGAGGGCATCCATTACGAGGAAGTCGTCACGACCGCTGGTTTCTCGCGGGCCTATAGCACGGTCTACCACCTGCGCCCGCCGACGCGCGTGACCCGGCTCGAGCCGGCGGGGATGATCCCGTCCGATTTCGCCGACCAGCCCACGCTGCGCCATCACCACTTGAAGACGCGCACGCTACAGCGCGCGGGCGATCCGATCACCGGCCGGGTTGCTGCTCCTGGGCAACGACGCCGTCACGCTCGCGCGCTGCCGGCCCGAAAAGCCCCAGGAAGAGCTGTTTCGCAACGCCGACGCCGACGAGCTGATCTTCGTCCATTCCGGCCGCGGGACGCTGCGCTCGATGTTTGGACCCCTGGCGTTTCGCGAGTTTGACTACATCGTGATCCCGCGCTGCACGACTTATCGCCTGGAATTCGAGGCAGGCACCCAGCCCGACTTGCTCGTGATCGAAAGCGCGGGCCATCTTTCGATCCCCAGCCGGTACGTCAATCCCGACGGCCAGTTGAAGATGGGCGCACCCTATTGCGAGCGCGATCTGCACGGTCCGGGCGCGATCGACGTGATCGACGAAGAAAAGGAAACGTCCGTGCTCGTGCAGGACGGTCGGCGACTGACGCGTTACACGCTGGCCAGTCATCCGTTCGACGTGGTGGGCTGGGATGGAATGGTCTATCCCTACACGTTCAACGCCGATGACTTCGAGCCCATCACGGGCCGAATCCATCAGCCTCCGCCCGTGCACCAGACCTTCGAGGCCCCGGGATTCGTCGTGTGCACGTTTGCCCCCAGGCTGCTCGATACCGACCCGGAGGCAATCAAGGTTCCCTTTGCGCATTCCAACGTGCAGTCCGACGAGGTGTTGTACTACGTCCGGGGCCGCTTCGGCAGCCGCCGCGGCGTCGAGGAGGGGTCGTTCACACTGCACCCTCGGGGCATTCCCCACGGGCCGCATCCCGGCACGATCGTGGCCAGCCGCGATGTCACGATCGACCGACGAGCTGGCCGTGATGGTCGATACCTTCGCGCCGCTCCAGTTGACGCGGCAGGCCATGCTGCTGGACGACCCTTCCTATCCCCTGAGCTGGATCGATTGAATGATCATTGATGTCTCTTCGGCCGACGTCGTCGCGGTCTACCGCGCCATCGTCGGCATCGTGACCCCGCGGCCGATCGCATGGGTCACCACGGTCGACGGCAAGGGACGAGTCAACCTCGCCCCGTTCAGCTTCTTCAACGCTTTCGGAGCCAATCCTCCGATCGTGGTGTTCTCGCCGACCTTGCGCCGCGATGGATCGAAGAAGGACACACTCTTCAACCTGTACGAAGTCGGCGAATTCGTGTTGAGCGCGGCCGTCGAAGACCTGGCCGAAAAGATGAACGCCACCTCGAAAGAGCTGTCGCGAGGCGAGAGCGAGGCGGAATTCGTCGGACTCGAGCTCGAGGCGTCGACTAAGGTGCGTCCGCCGCGAGTCGCGGAATCACCCGTTCATATGGAGTGCCGTGTGCGCCAGATCATGTCGATGGGTGAGGGGCCGATCGCGGCCAATCTTGTGATCGGCGAGGTGCTCTTGATCCACATCGCCGACGCGGTGCTCGACGCCAAGGGTACGGTCGACCCGCGTAAACTGCGGACGATCGCCCGCCTGGGGGGCGACTATTTCTGCCGGAGCACGGATCTGTTCGAGATGGAGCGGCCCTGAGCTGCCCCGAGAGGAGCGATGGACGAGCACAGCCTGGAAGCGGGCGTCGGAGCAAAGCGTGCGATTCAAGATCAAGCAACTGATGCTCGTGGTGTTGCTCGTTGCCGTTGTTCTGGGTGCCGAGGCGACCCGCAGGCGGTGGGCTTCCTTCAAAGCCATGGCCAAGGACGCGGCGCTGCGAGAAGACCAGTGCCGGGCGATGGCTGCCGCGATGCGCTGGGCGCGCGATCGAGGACCCGCCGCCGAGCGCGAAGAGAGCAACGCCAAGGCCGAGGAATACAATCGCCTGGCCGAGGAATGCGCGAGGATGCGGGTCGAGCTGGCACGGAAATGGTAGCTTGGTTGACGCTCGCCTGCTCGTCAGCACAGCGTGCTCAGTTGACGTGCTTCGCCCGCCGCGAAGTCGGCGATGGTGTCGTGGGCACCCTCGAAGAACCAGTCTTTGCCGGCGCCTCCGGTCAGCGTGCTGGCGTTGCCGTCGTCCAGCACCGTCGTGCCCATGACGAGCTTCGCATGCATGGTTCCCACGCCCGCCTTGATCTTCGCGATCCGCGTGGCGTAGGTGTCGCCCGCCCCGTGAACGAACACCGCGGCGGCGCACCTGCGAACGCCAAGGCTCAGCAGCCCGTCCAGCGGGTCCCCTGCGACTGCCGATCGATATCCTGCTCCCGGACTTACTTATCGACCGCCTCGAAGGCGACCGAGTCAATCCACGCGCGACCCACTCCGACCAGGGCCAGTCCAAAGTCGATCTTGTCCGCATCCTTGGGAACGTCCGCGACCATCTCAAACAGTTTCCATTCGCGGGTCGTGATCGGCCGGTCCGCCATGTCATCGGCGAACAGCATGGCAGCCGGGCCGAATCCTTGCTTCCGGATGCGTAGCCACAGATGGGCCTGGTTCCCTGGACCGGCGACCTCCGTGCGAACCGCGGCGCGTAACTTGATCCGCCGACCGTGGAAGGCTTTCGCGTCGATCGTTTGGGCCAGGCTTCCGAAAGTCTCACCGTATCGTGAGCCGGGCTTCCGGCAAATCATCGCGCACCGCTGGCCGGAGTGGGGATGATCTTCACTGGTCACCTCCTCATAGTTCAGACCGCTGATCCCTGACGAGCCCGTCCAATCCGCCGGCTTCTTCCCCAGGTCGCCGCTCTCGAAATCCAGGTTGGCGGGTGCGGCCAGGCTCTGGACACTGGGACGTTCTCCCGTCACGTTTGGGCGAGCCGAGGTTGTTGTCTCGACGAAGAGCAGGGCGTCGTAGAGCTGTGGAACCCTCGACAGGGAGAAAAACTGAGCTCTCGGACTGCTCGGAGTAACCGGCCCCGAAACTTCGGGTCGCGTGGGGCTCGTTGAACCAGGTCGCGACGGGACCATCCTTGGGTACGCGCGCAGATCGATCGCGGCCAGGGTCAGTCCGCTCGCGGCGAGCATCGCATCCAGACTGCCGTCGGGTGCCGGCTTGACATGGAAGGGACGCAGACCGGCCTGTTCCGAAGGGCATCTGCACCGCTTGAAACGATCCCTGGTTGAAGGCGAAGCCGAGGACGACCATGTCGGTGCCGTACATTTTTCGCAGGTGGTAGCCCATCCATTCCTGGCCATGCGGACGCCGAAGTGGCCACGTGACCGTTATGTGCCCAGACGACCATCTTCGTGCCCGGACCCTCGTGCTCGAGGATCCAGCGAATGTTGTCGGCCATGGCCCGGTCGCGAACGTTCGAGTAGGCAGCATGTTCCCGGGGTTTTTCATGGCGAGGGCCTGGGCCAGGACCTGGGCGTGCTGCCGCGCGACGGCCCACTCGCCTGCGCTGGTCCGCTTGACGTAATCCGTTTTCTGCCGATCCAGAAGGTTCAGGAGCCCTGCGACCGCATTCGCCGCGGCTTGTTTCTTCTCCGGCGCGAGTGCGTCATACGACCTCGACAGGAACGGGTTGGCCAGAGACGAGAGGGCCTCTTTCGTCCCGGCTGGAAGCTCGGCATCGATCCTGGAGAGCGTAGGCCAGTGCTACGCTGGCCGCGCGGACCGGGAACTGCGCGTCGAAGCCGTAGAACTTCACTTTCTTCTCATGGCGCGGGTCGGAGTTATAATTCCGCATCCAGCGGATCATCTCGAGCACTTCCTCGGTGTCCCAGGTCCAGAAATACATCCCGGCCAGCGCGCTCGCGGGATCGCCTTTGCCGGTGAGCACGTACTCGTTGACGTCAAAGGCTTCGGGCATCGTGGCCTCGATGCCGAAGACGGTGAACCCCATCTCGGAGACGAGGAACTCGAGCATCCTGTGCTTGAGCTGGAAGAACTCGCGGGTTCCGTGCGTCGCCTCGCCGAGCGCCACCAGATGTGCCTCGCCGATCACCTTCTTGAGCGGCTGCATGTCCTCGAATCCCTGGCCGGCCTCCACGCCCTTCAGACGAATCGCGTTCTTCGCCAGCCATTTCTTGACCTCCTCGGCCTGGGCTTTCTCGGCAGCCAGTCGCTCCGCGTATTGATCGGCCGTGAGCAATTCTTCGATCTTCACCTGGTAACGGCCGCGCTTCGCGGCCTTCTCGAGCGGGCGGATCTCCAGCCGGTAGTCGCCGGAGGCTGCCGCGACTACTTGGACCGGTTCCGGCCCGCGATCGCCGTTGGGGCTGTCCACCTCGGCGATCCGTTTGCCGTCCGGGCCGAGTAGCTTCACCACGACATCGATGCCGCGCTGATCGACGACCACGTGCAGAAACTGACCGGTCTTCAGTGGCACTTTGTAGTCATGGGTGTCGCCACCGGCCATCGCGCGCTCGATGGCCTTGCCAGGTTCGAGAATGGAGACCGGCTGGCTCGGGTCCGATGGCTCCTGCCCGCCCCGGATCCCTGGAGCGAACGACACCACGGCAACAACAAGCACGGTGGTCAGCAGCGAAATGAGCCTGACCACGTCGCCCTCCCTCAAAGGTTTAGATCTCGGAACGCTCTCAATTTTACGGTCTCTTTGAGTCCACTGCTGTCCAGCAGTGCAATTGATGATCTGCCCGGCGGTCCAGCTTGTCCTCCAGCCAGGAGCTGAACGATGGGTCGCTGTCGTGCGCCTGGCGGATTCCCTCGCGGTACGCCTACCCGTAGATGCGAAACGGGCCGAGCGGGGGGACCACGCACTGGGAAAAAACTTTCGACTCTTCTCGGTACCGCGAGCTGCGATTCAACCCTGCGTGGTCGCGAATGGGCGGTTTCTTCGGGAAAACTCCCGGAGCCCAATCGCCGCGGCTCCCAGCACCGAGGCAATTCCCGCGGCCAGCGGAGCCCAGTACCATGCGGCCAGAGGCACGGGCATGCTGGCATAAGCATCTGTTTCGTCCACCATGTGCACCGGCGCACCGGCGAAGAGTTGCTCCGGGCGGAAGTCCGCCTCCGGCGACCGATCAAACCGTCGCTCGAATACCGTGAAGCTGCTCTGTCTGTGCGTGCCATCCGGCGAATCGTTCCGGCTTGTTACCGAGCGAACCACAGGCAGGCCATCCTGCCTGTCGTACGTAAACTCACGCTGGAGTTTCGAGCCGTCGGGAAGCTCCACGTCATCCGACTGCGCCGCCATCTGATCGTCGACCGACAGCACCGCGGTGGAAGATCGCCAGGGAACCGCGACCGCAGTCGCCTGGTTTTCAACGCGCACTCGGATGAATTTCCGGCCCACGTCGGTGAATCGGTCGAGTGTGGTCACGACGATCCGCGACGTGTCTGCGACACTCCGCAGCTCTTCCGCCACTTCGAAGAGGGCGGCCGCCATCCTGGTGAGCACCTCGCGCTCCTTGATCGTGCCGAGCACCCGCCGGTACGACGCGTCCGGCGTGCTCGTCGTACTCTCACTGACCTCCCATCGATCACCGGCCTGCTTGCGTAGCGCAGTCAGTGATCGCTCGGGGCGGGCAAGGAATGCCTGCTCTCCGTTCTCGGATCGAGTCACGAGGCTCTGGAACAGGCCGGTGCGTTTGTACTCAATGCGTTCGCTGAAGCCCGTCGTGCTCCCGCGCGTGTCGGTCGTCGAGAACTGATATGTGTAAATCATTCGCACATTCTCATAAGGTCGCATGAGGCGCTCGGCCGCGGGCAAATACTCGTCCAGAAAGGCCTGCCAGGTCGCCGCGTGCAGTGCTCGACCAGTCTTGAGCTGTCGGAGACGCTGGGCGACCTGGCCCTCCCTCCCGGCGCTCCGCTCGATATCGGCCCAATAGGCCGCGTCGAGCTCGTCGATGGTCACCCCCAGAACTGCGCATGCAGTCGTCCGAGAAATGAGCGAAGCCGCATGTCGTGTAGAGCTCGAGAAAACGCTGAGGCCCAAACTCTTGAAGGATAAAGTTCACCAGAGCGGCCCCCTGGAAATACGCCGGCCACTCGTGGCGCCCGTACCAGGCCGGGCTCGTGAGCGTACGGAGCGAAAGCGAGCTGCCGAGGTCTCGATGCTCTCGCGCGGAGCTTCAGGCCGGCCGGGTCGATACCCGAGTTGGCTTCAGCCCAGCCCTCCGAAAGCACAGCGGGCGGCTCCGAGAAGATCGAGCAAAAGTGAGCGATCACGCAATGGGCGACTTCGTGGCGGTCGAGGCTGGCAATTTCGCGATTGTTTGACGAGGACGGCTCGGGCCGGCTTCCCAGGCACACGCCGAGCGACGCTCTTCCGTCCATATTCAGGAGTGGCCCGCGCACCCAGTGGACGCGTCCCGCCATCGTGCGGCCGAGCCGATCCTCCATGCCGCGGATATGCGCGTCCATGAGCGCAACTTGCCCGTCCGCGCCAGCGAAGGGTTGCGAGATCATCACGACCTTGTCGCCGGTTGTGCGCATTCGATAGCGGAAACGGGCCTCGAGGTCCATCAGCGATTCGCCGAACGGCGCCAGGAGAACGACGGGGAGGTCGTCGCGGAAGCTACGCCCATAACCCCCCTCCAGTCCGTACAGGAAATGAGCTGACAGGATGTACAAGGGCGCGGTCCCCAGCAACAGCCAGCCGAGCGTGGGCATCCGGCGCGGGCCGCGGACGAGCCTCCACGCCGCCGCGACGACGAGAGCGATGCCAGCGCCGAGGAGGACGGCAAAGGTCGCGGTGACGGGAAGGAAATGCGGGTGCCAGAAACGTGCGGCCAGCATGCCGGCCAGCAGGGACAACAGCCCAATCCAAGCGATCCAAACGATGATCGCCAGCCGCCCGAGCGAGCTAAACCATCGCATGTCACGCTGCCCCTCTTCGGGACAATTGTCATATGCCCGCATCCGCCATTCTGGCGAGCCATCGCAGTGGAAGCAACGTGACAAGGTCCGCGCGCCGCCGGGTGGCGCTCGCGATCAGCGGCAATGAAGCGCTACGCCGCCGCAATCGGCCGAGCAGCCAGCAGCCGCAGCAGCGGCGATCAAGATGCCTTTGCGGTTTCCGAGGAGCCCACGGCCATGATGATCGCGTCCACCAGCGCCCTCCTGAGCTTGCGGCTGGCGCGTGCGGAGGGGAAGTGGTTTGTGAGGTCGGTATGACCAGCGTTGAGAACGCCAAGGACGGTTCCGATGCCTGGCAGCATCTGATCTTCGAGCGCGACCATGCCGTCGTTGGGCCCGAAGTAGGTGGTGAGGTAGGATGCGATCGCACGTTGAAACATTCGAAGTTGCGAGGGCGGTGTTTCGCTGGTCACGAAATAGCATTTCGGACTGATCACGGGGATGGCCTCGCGATGCGCTTCCAGCTCGCATTCCCAGAAATCGCGGGCTGAGTCGGTCGACAGCGAAGGGAGCCCGCCGTGTTTGCCGTGATTCAGGAGATACCCTTCCAGGCGGGCCAGTACGTGTGCGACGACCCGGTACTTGAGGGGCATCTGGCGGTCCATTGGGGGCCCGTCGCCCGTGAGATAGTCGGCGACGCCGGTCCCGCCGAATGGGCCTTGCACCAGGAAGAGCGCCTCGATGTGCTTTGACACAAATTCCGGGTTTTGCAGGGCAAAGGCGAGAGCATCGCACGCGCCGCGACTGTGGGCGATCACCACCAGCTTCTCGCGGCCGGCGGCCGCGATCTCCACGAACTGGTCGTGGACGGGTCGGGCATTGCCGGAGATCGACTCGTCCGAGCTCGGATAGATGAAGTGGATCGCCCGCCTGGGAACGCCTTGTGCACGCAGCTCCTTGGCGTTCTGGGCAAAGTACCCCGGCAGCCGCTCGTTATGAAACCCGCCGACAAATACGTAGCGGTAGCGCCGCGCGGCTCGTTTGACCTCGGCCGGAATCGACGGCTTTGCTCCAGAGGCGGCGTCGAACCACGCACGGAACTCCGCAGGCGAGACGCGCGAGCCGACGTCCGATCCACTCGGCGGGAGCCAGAGTACGGCGCTGAGCGTGATGATCCCGATCACGGTGAACCCCTTGGAAATTCGATGCTGGATCCACTTCCGCGCACGTCGACGGTGGTGCGCGGCTCCACTCCTCTTCTTGACCGTACTCCGATTCCCGCGCCCTGACAAGGCGTCGCCCCGGCGCCTGCGGGCTCAGCGGCAGCGCCCACTTCGCGCGAGAGCTCGGTCAGGTATCGAGCGAGCATGCTGGCTCACAATGCGTCGGCCGAAACCGCCTCGCCGCCGGCTCGGGTGGCGAGATAGCTGAAGATCATCGGGTTGACCGTTTCCTTGACGAACCGCACCGAGCCGTCGCAAAACAGGAAGTTACAACCGCCCGGATGCAGGCTCCAGTAATCATCGACCCCGGAATTCTTGAAATTTGGCACGTCCACCCACGGCTCGTCGGGCGACGGGCCGGTGTGGCCGAGGATCAGAACGTTGGGTGTTTCACAGTCCTGAAACGGCCACGCGGATTGTTGCAGGCCTGCCCGAGCGGGATCGCGCCCACCCAGGTGGCGTTGGCGACATTTTGCGACCGCTCGCCGCCCGAGAGGGTCGTACTCGAGCCATCCGTGATGGTCCGGAAGCCGTTGCGGCTGTTCCGGAAGAACACCCCGTTATTCTGGGCGGCAAATTCCTCGACCTCGAGCTGGCCGGCGGAAGCGACGTACTGTCCCGCCGCCAGGTCCGCGATCACAAGATTGCCCGTCGAGTCAAACAGAGAAATCGGCCCGCTGGCGCCGCGTTACTCGGGCAGAGGAACACGGCGAGGGTGGCCGTGCGAACGGTCCGCGAGGCGGGGTCGGTGATCGCGAGGCTGAAAGTCAGCCGCGTTGTACAGCGGACGCTGCTCGAGATTGTCGAGGATCATCGTGGCCCACCCCCAGCCGGGGCCGGTCTCCGGGCCCGTCGAGAGGTTGTTCTGGGTCGCGGAAATATAGCCGGGTGGGAAGGTGTCGTGCGTTGCATGGTAGTTGTGCATCGCCAGGCCGATTTGCTTTTGATTGTTCGACGCATTGCGTCCGCCGCGCCGCTTCGCGCGCCGACTGAACGGCGGGCAGCAGCAGGGCGATCAGCAGGCTGATGATCGCGATCACCACAAGCAGCTCGATGAGCGTGAAGCCGCGCGAAACCGCGCAAGCGAAAGTCGACGCGCATGGGTTGGCCCCTGTTCTCGGGATCGGGTCAAGAGGGAGGACGGCTCGCAACGCCTCGGACCCGCGTCAGAACAGGAAAGATTGAAGCCACGCGTGGCGGCAGCAGGAATACGGGGAAGGAGGTGCCTTGAAAGCTTGCGGCGCTCGCACGAGAGCAGACGGCCGCGAACTTTCGGCGGAGGCCGGGAAGGCGACGCCGCCGGCAACCGATCGCGGCGTCATCGCAGTGCTTCGATCGAGACGAGAGGTCGACTCAAGGATGGTTTCGCCGGCGTCGTCGCCGACGCCCCCGTCAACGATCTCGATGATTTGCCCGATGTCCAGGTCGGAAATCACGTCGCGCGAGGTCGCTCGCCGCCTCGACTTGACGCAGCGGCGTTCCCGCCAGCACGGCGATCGTGCACAGGGCGTACATGAGACGCGTCATCGATCCGGACCTCCGAAATTCCGGTATAAGCGAGTCGGCGGCGTGCTGTCAAATCGCGAACCACCTGACCCAGACCGGAATCGCAAATGTTAAGCGCTCTAACTCTCCGCGCACTCGCGCCTCCGCGTGAAACTCTTCCATTCGGAGCCCCTGCGCACGGGCAGGCATCCTGTGGAGGGAGACACTATCGCTGCTCGATCGGCACCAATGGGATCGTGCCGAGGTCGAGCGGACGGTCGGTGCGCCCGCCGGGGATCGCCGGCACGGTCACCTCGCGGCGGTCGGATGCGATCGGCTTGTGGGTCGGCGGGGCGTCCGCGTTGGCTGGTGGCTCGTCAATCACGAAGATTAGCTCGTAAGTACCGGACTCGACGTCATCGAACCGGAACGAACCGTCCTTGCCGATGACCGCGGCGTAGGACCGGCGGCACGTTGTCCGTTCCTTGCCTCGACCAACCCCTCATAGAGCTGCTCGGCCTGCGTTGGTTTGGCGATCAACGCGCGATTGATCTGGACCCAGTCGACCCGCCCGGCGATCTCGGCGGGTGCGGTCAACTTGCCGATGATGGGGCGACCGGTGCCGCCGAGGGCGGCGCGAGCCGTCCCCTGGGGCGCGATGACGGTTCGCGTGGAGGCCGTTCGATAGTTCGTCCAGACGCTGGGCGTGTTCTTCACCTGGATCACTCGCGACAGGGTGACCGTCCCCGGAAGGACCCGCTCGAGGGCGAATCGGCCCGAGTCGTCCGTCCGGGTCTCGCCGGTCCACCAGGGGATGGCCTTGGGTGCCCAGTCGCCCGGACGATCGTAATCGAGGCTAATCTGTTCGCCGGTGCCGGGGTGCTTGCCGATCCGTAGCGTCCCCTCGATGCGGCCCCAGGGCTGGATCGTGAGGTCGAACGGAGGCGATGCCTTCGCGGCGATCGTCCGCTCGGCGAAGCCCCGGTCGTGGAGCACGAGGAGCGTATACGGCGGCTCTTGCGCGGGCAATTTGAACCGGCCGTCAGGGCCCGTCTTGATGACCCGATGATCCTTACCGTCCGGCGGCTGGCCGTTCCGGATGAACGTGTTCTGGGAGGGCAAGACGAGCGCGACGTCGGCCCCGGCCAGGGGCGAGCTGTCGAGCCCATGGACCACGCCTTCCACCCATGCCCCCGGCGCAGCTTGAACATGAAGGGCACGGTGTCTTCATCGTCCTTGAATCCGCGCGAGACGCCGGGCTCGTAGCCCTCGGCCTCGACGCGGAGGACGCGGAGCGGATAGATCGTGCTGAGGGTGATCTCGTACGATGAGCCGGCCACCTGCTGGGCCTGGTCATATTCCCAGGTCGGAGGGCTGCCATCGCCCCAAGCGTAGCCCGGAATCAGGGTGAACGGCTTGATCGCCCGTCCGGTCTCGACGTCGACCACCCCGCCGCGGATGTGGAGAGCCCGGCGCATTGTGATCGACTTCTCCTCGGGAGAAGCGACCATCTGCCAGTAGCGCTTGTGAGGATGAAAACCCAGCGCCCCCACGTCGATCAGGACCTGGTCGGCCGGTGCCTCATCCCACCGGAACCGGCCGTCGGCATCGGTCTCAGTGCTCCATCTCAGCGAGTGGTATCCTCGCCATTCGTAGGCCGCGACCGGCGCGCCGACGAACGGCTTGCCGTGGACGTCGATCATCCGCCCGCGGATCGTCTGGCCGGGACTGAGTCGGAATTCGACGGGGCGTCGTCCGCGTCCGATCGTCAGCGTCTTGAGGTCGGGAGCATGCCCCCCGGCCTGGACGGTGAGGACCAGCTCGCCCGCCGGGACGTCCTCGAACGTGAACCGACCCTGGGCGTCGGTCGTCGTCACGGCGAAGGGGGCTTTGTCGCGATCCGATACCCGGGCCACCCGTGCGCCGGCGATCGGCCGGCCATCACGATCGAGCACTCGACCGGTCACGGCGGTGGCGTCGGCGGGCTTCGTGTCGGCCGCCCTCTCCGGATCGCGGGCGTGGGAATCCGACCGGCCCAGGAGCACCACCGTACTCACAGCCAGTATGACCGCGGCGGCCGCGGTGAACGAGGCCGCCATCCGGAGCTTCGCCAGGATCATGGCCCGGAACACGCCGTCGGCCAGCTCGCGCGCCGCGGCCGAGACCGTCGTGACGACGGCGCGCGCGGTTGCCGCCCGGCCGAGAGTCGCGACCGTCGCGGCGATCCAGGACGGCGGGACCGACGCGGAGGCCATGTCTGCGGACAGCGACGCGGCGATCAGGCCGGCGGAGGGAGCCACCCCGCGACGCGTTAGCCGGTTCTTGAGCCGCTCACGCGCTCGGTCGAGCCGGCCGCGGACCGCGCCCTCCGTGCATCGGAGTCGGCGCGCGGCCTGTTCGTGCGTGTGACCTTCCAGGTAGCAGAGCACAACCGGACGCCGGTACTTCTCCGGCAGGCGTCCGATCTCCTCGTCGAGGATGCCTCGCAGCTCGTGCCGCTCGACGTCGGACCGGGTCTCCACCGCCTCGAGCCGCGCCGCCTTGCGCTCCTCGGCCGGGCGCCGGGCCGACCGGGTGCGGATCCGGGCGGCGACCTTGTACGCGACGCCATGCAGCCAGGGGCTGAGTGGGTCGGCATCGCGCAACGAGCCCGCCCGCCGCAAGAGCACCAGGAACGTTGCCTGGAAGGCGTCCTCGACGTCGCGCGGGTCGAAGAGTAGCCGCCGGCAGACTCCCAGCACCATCGGCCCGTGCCGCGTCACCAGCGCCTCGAATGACGATTCATCGCCCGAGGTCGCGAACTGGCGCAGCAATTGCGCCTCCGCCAGACCCGTGGAGGATCCATAGTTGAAGACCCGGTCGATACTCCGCAGGATTGCGCCGTGATTGTCGCGTGCCATGGTCGTCGCCCCCGGTCAGGTTTCCCTCATCTTCAGCTTAATACTGCACCGAGGGCGAGGACCTCCATGATGTTTCCGGAAATCCCGTGCCGGATGACTCTTGGCGGAATCGGCCGCGCAGGGCTTCTCGCAATCGATTCCTGGAAGAAAGCAAGATTTGACAAGACCTGCTCGCCAACGCCGGCTACGATCTGGACACGCTGCCGGAGCCGCGATCTTGATCGGGTCCGGGTCTGTCCGCGGGATCGTCCTGCGCAGCGGTTTGAGTGCGTGCGCCATTTCCATGGGAGTAAGGCCGTGAAACTTGCGTTATCGTTCACTTCGCTGCTTCTCGTATTGATCGGGACGCTGGCGCTGGCTCGCGATGGTGCCGTGTCCGACGTCAAGGAGTTCGAAGGCACCTGGCTTCCGGTCTCGGCCGAAATGGCCGGCGAGCCGTGGCCGGATGAGCTCCTCAAAAAGATGAAGCTGGTGTTGAAGGGTGAAAACTACACGGTGGACATTGACGGCCAGATCGATGAGGGAACGTGGAAGATCGATCCCGACAAGTCGCCCAAGTCGATGGACATCAAGGGAACCAAGGGTCCCAACGAGGGAAAGACGTACCTGGCGATCTTTGAGCTCAAGGACGACACGCTGCGCGTCTGTTACGATCTCAGCGGCAAGGAACGCCCGAGCGAGTTCAAGACCAAGGCCGAGACGCAGTTGTTCCTGGCGACCTACAAACGAGCGAAGCCGTGAGCGGGGGGCCGGACCGGCCGGCGTCTCGTGGTGCGCCTGCACTGTGGTCGGCGACGGAGACCCCGCTTGACAGGAATGTTCCCCGGGCTACAATACTTTGCAACGCAAAGCTTGTTGGCCGCGACAATCCCTACCCCCAAGGGCCAGCCATGGCCTCGGAGGCCTTTGCGGGACGCGAACGGCCGGGGCACTGAGCGTCCCTGTCTGGTCGGGCCGCGACGCCCGAGGGATCTCGTAGGCCGTCGAACGATCCCATCGAGCGGGAGGCCGGGGCATGGCGAGGCGCGTGGGCCTGGGGCCGGTCTTCGCGTTCGAGTGGCGGATGGCGTCGCGGCGGTGGCAAGCGTACGCGATGCGGTCGCTGACGGTGCTGCTGCTGCTCGGGGCGATGACGCCGGTCTGGTACTGCGTGGCCGGCGGCGACGATCGCCCAGCAGGCGCAGATGGGCAAGGTGTTCTACCAGTGGACGGCGATGATCCTGCTCGGGCTGGTCGGCCTGGCGGCGCCGGCGGCGACGGCCGGGGCGATCTGCCAGGACAAGGCGCGGGGCAGCCTGGCGCTGCTGTTCGCCACCGACCTGTCCGACGCCGAGATCGTCCTGGGGAAGCTCGCGGCGCGGCTGGTCCCGGTGCTCGGGATGATCCTCTGCGTCGCCCCGGTGCTGGCGATCGCGACGCTCTTCGGCGGCGTCGACCCGGTCGGGCTCGTCGGGGCCTTGCTCGTGGTGCTCTCCTGCGCGGTCTTCGGCTGCTCGCTGGCGCTGGCGCTGTCGGTCTGGGGGAAGAAGACGCACGAGGTGCTGATGGCGACCTACGTCTTCGGCATCCTCTACCTGCTGGCCGCGCCGATCTACGCGGGCCTCCAGGCGATGCTCCCGTCGGCGTGGCGGGCGCTGTGGCTGCCCTCGTTCTGGGACATGCTCCGGTACAACCCGATCTTCCTGGTGCTGGCGAGCGTCGGAGGCGCCGCCCCCGGGCATGGCCCCGGTGACGATCGGGACGTAGGTGACGTTCCTCGGGATGGGCCTGGCGGCCTCGGCAGGGCTGATCGGTGCGGCGACGTGGCGGATCCGGGCGGTGGTGATCCGGCAACTCGGCCGGGGAGAGCGGGCGCCTGGCGCCGGACATGGGCGGCGTGGTTGCTCGGGCGGGTCGACCTCGATCGGTTCGGGCGGTGGGCCCCGGGGACGGTCCGGCTGTGTCGCCTGGTGCGCCGGGCGTGGCCGACGCCGTCGCTGGACCGCAACCCGGTGCTCTGGCGCGAGTGCCAGCGGAGGAGCCCGTCGCGATGGAGCCTCGCGGTCTGGGGGACCTATGTCCTGCTCTGCGGCGGTTTCAGCGTCTACACGATCGCCGAGATGATCGGCGGCAACCTCGGGTCCGCGAGCTCGGCGCCGTGGTCAACGGCCTCCAGGTGGGGGCCGGGCTGCTGCTGCTCAGCGTCTCGGCCGCGACGAGCCTGGCCGAGGAGCGCCAGCGGGGCAGCCTCGACGTGCTGATGGCCACGCCGCTGCCGACCCGGGCGATCGTCTGGGGCAAGTGGTGGGGCGCCTTCCGGGCCGTGCCGCCGCTGCTGGTGCTGCCGGTGGTGGTCGCCACCGCCTTGTCGTTCCACACGGGGCGCTACTGGGGCGTGGCCCTGATGGCGGCGCTGATCCTGGCGTACGGCGCGGCGATCACCAGCCTCGGGCTGGCCCTGGCGACCTGGATCCCCCGGATGGGCCTCGCCGCGGCGCTCACCGTCGGCCTCTACACGTTCATGAGCATCGCCTGGATCCCCCTGTCCTTCATCGTCTTCGGGAGCCGGGGGACGACGGCAACGGCATTGCGGCGGGCAGCCCGCCCATGGGCGTCGGCGCCTACAGCTCGATGCTCGCCGGCAACGGGACGCCACGCGAGTTCGCGACGCAGACGCTCTGGACCCTCTTCTGGACGATCGCCTACGGCGGCGTCGCCCTCGCCCTGCTACTGGCGACGCTCGGGACGTTCAACCGCTGCCTCGGGCGCATCGACGGCCCCTCGATCCGGGATGAGGACGACTTCGCCCGCGACGGGGAGACGGCCGGACCGGCCGAGGTCGGACTCTCCCCGTCGTGCGGCCGATCCTCGGTCGGCAAGGCCACGGCGGCGGACCCGATGGCGTCGGAACCGTGAGCGGCCGATGGCCTCGGGAGCGGTCGGCGGTGAGCAAACGCAGGAGACCGAGAGCAGAAGACAGTGGTAGCCCCTCAGGGCGGGCCGTGCATTGCCGTCAGTCATCCGGCGGTCAGGGCATCGACGTCGGCGTGGTCGAGGTTGCCGAGATGCAGCCTTGATCCGCCTCTACCGGGCCGGCGCTGCGGCGAAGACGCCGGGCGCGACCTCGATTGCCCGGCCGAGCTCCAGACGAGCTGGCGGCATCGCGATTGGCGTTCCTTCGCGTGCACAAGACCAAGCCGACCGCCAAGGTCCAGACCAGCGCCGAGCCGGCCGTGATCGCACCGCCCACGGCCAAGCCCGCGGGCTGGTAATCCATGCGGATTGTGTGCCGGCCGGCTTTCTGGAGCGGAATCACGCGCTGGGCGTGATTGCCCCGATGAATCGCGGCGCTCGCACCGTCGACCTGTGCTGTCCAGCCGGGCATCCAGGTATCGGCCACGACGAGCAGGCCCGGGGCGTCGTCGTCACCTGCAGGACCGGGTGATCGGGGTCGGTCGAGGCCCAAACCGCAGGCGTCGAACGGCTGGCGCGGGCCCGGAAGCGCGTGCAGGGGATCGTCGCTCATGAGGACCGCAACGGCGCGGATCGACGTCGCGAAGACTGCCCGGGTCGCCGGCTCGTCGCGCGGAGGAATCTTGGCCGCGGGAACGACGTAGGCGCGCGGAAGCGCCGTCGGGTTGCGCTGGATGACGAACGGGCGGCCGCCCCATTGCCCTTGGCGGCCACGGGCCAGCCCGGGTCGGATTCGAACCGGTCGGAAACGAGTGAACCACGCTCATCCGGTCAAAGACCGCTTGCCGGACTTGCACGCGAACGTCCTCGACAGCCGCGTCCATCGGCAGGTCGCGCACACGCCGTCGCCGGGACGCGACCGGATAGAGGGTCTCGTACAACCACGCGGCGTGATCGAGCTGAAACAGGTCGTTGACGTTTGTCTTCTCGATGCCGCTGCGAGACCGCCGGCAGGTCGCCGTAAAACGAGTCCCGCGCCTTGATGCGCAGCGGACCGGAGCGTCGCGATTCCTTGCTGAGCCGAAGCAGCGCCTCGCCGACCGGATCGCTGCCGATGAACCGCTCGGACGGCGCGACCTGGAGCAGAGCGTGGCCTTGCCAGCCCAGCTCGCCCAGCACCAAGAGGCCGAGGAGCCCCCCGGCCAGCCGGGCGTTTCGCCGGCACGGCGGTCTCGACGCGATCACCATGACGGCCGCGGCGCCGCCGAGCGCGAGCCAGAAACAGCCGTCGCGGAGCACCCGCCTCGCCGCCTCCGCCGTGCGTGAGGGTGTGCCCTGCTCACCGGTCGCCGCGATCAAGAACAGGATCGCGATCATTGAGACTAGGATGCCGAGCGCCGGCCACGCGTACCGGCGCCCGGACAGGCCGCTTCGGACGTTCATCCGGCGACGAAGCGTCTCGACCCCAAGCCCCGCCAGCACGGCGGCCCCAAGATTGGCGAGAAACAGAGACCGCGCGGGACGCGAAACCAGCTCATGCCCGGCACGACCGCGCACAGCACGGAATAGAGAAAGAGCCGTCGTCCGCAGGCGCACCAGAGTGCCAGCCCCACGAGCGCCAGCCAGCCGCGCACGAGCACGCGGTCCGGATGCCGCAGCACCGCCAGGACCAACAGGACGAGCGGCACAAGCCCGATCGAGAACACCGTTTCCCAGTAATTGTCGTCGCCGAAGTAGTCGGAAGGTCCACCGAGCGCCCGTGGGCTGAGCAACTGAAATCCGTTGAGGCCCTGCACATGATAATGCCTGGGTACCTCGGGCCTGGAGGCGCGCTCATCGCTGCCGCGCACCTCATGCTCCGTGCGCTGCGGCCCCATCCTCCCCGGCACACCTTTGGCGACCGGCGCATCGATGGCTCGCGCTGCCCTTTGCACGGTGAGCTGCGGGACTAATTCCACGGCGGCAAGCGCTACTGAAACGCCCAGCACCGCTGCCCAGGGGAGCGTTTCCCTCGCCGCGCCGGACATGCCTTGCAGTGCGCCAGGCAGCCACGGCGTCATACAGGCTCCACGCCGACAAGGCGAGAATCAGGAGAAGCCACTCCTGGGGATGGCCGGCCAGGAAGGTCAGCGCCAGGACGACCGGCAGGCAGAGCAGCCCGCGCGACTCGGCCGCCCGCATCTGGCCGAAGGCCCAGAACGCCCAGGGATACCAGCAGGCCGCCCAGACGTGCGGGTAATGGCCCTCGAACGTGTGGGCCAGCAGAAACGGCGAAGCCTGGTAGACGCCGCGCGGCGACCGTCGCCGCCCATCGCCCCTGACCGAGCGAGCGGAGCAGCACGTACACCCCGAGCCCGCCCCAGAGCAGATGCCCGACGGTCAGCCAGCCGAGCGCCGAAGGAGCGCCCGAGCACCAGACCGCCCAGACCGGCGGATAGAACATCCCGCCTGCGGGTTGCCGACCAGCGGCCGGCCGCCGAATCCGCGGGCGTCCCAGAGCGGCAAGTGGCCGAATTCCGAGATGACTCTGATGATCGAGAGGTGGTGCGGCAGGAACAGGAAGGTCAGGTCGTTGCCGACGGGCCGCGGGTCGCCCGGGTTGGCGTGGTCGATGCTGGGCCGCTCGCCGTCGACGATCAGGGCCGACGGATGACGACGAGCCGCGCGAAACAGACGCGGCCAGAGCACAACCATCGCCGCCGCGGGAGCCAGACGAGCTGCCAGCCAGGCGCCGCGGTAAGGGTCCCAGAGCCAGGATGCCTTCGATTGCTTCGATGCGCAGATCACAGATGCTCTCCGCCAGGGGGTCGCGTGAATCAAGGTGCGATATCGCCGGCTCGTCATCGATTGGTCGTGCTCGGGCTCCTCCGGCCGAAGGCGTGCGGGCGAGGGAACGGCTGATTGTCGCGAGCGGCCCGGGACCGGTCGATCAGTGCGAAGTAGTCGCTCGAGATGCTCGGTCTCGGACCATTCGCCCGTCCGCATCGGCGAACCCCCGCGCGGCCAGGTCGTCGTGCAGGCCGATGGTCGTGGACCATCCGGCGCATGGCGGTCAGAAGCTCGGTGTCGGTGCGATAGCCCAGGCCGCCGCCGCTCAGGAACCCGGTCTCGTAAAGGGCGCCGCCGCCTTCGTGGACGATCGACCGGCGTCCCCACCGCGAACGCCTCGAGCACCACGTAGCCGAACGTCTCGGGGAAGAGCGACGGCACCACCACCGCGCGGGCGCTGCGGAAGAGCCGGGCCAGCGCCGCGACCGCCCAGCAGTCCCTCGAAATGCACGTTCGGCAGGTCGCGGGCCAGCGCGCGCAGCTCCGGCTCGTACGGGCCGGTCCCGGCGATCCGCAGGTCGACCTCGGGCAGGTAGCGCATCAGCGGAATCAGCCGCTGAAATCCCTTCATCTTCACCAGCCGTCCGGCCGCGGCGAGGTAAGGCCGCTCGAGCCTCGCCGGCGGCTCGTCGCTCGATCCCGCCCGACCAGTCGTCGGGCAGGAAATAGGGCAGGTGCACCAGCGGCACGAATGCGCCCGAGACCGCGGCGGCGATGCTCTTCCAGGGCGTGCCGGCTCGGGAAGACCAGGGCATCGAGCTGGCGCAGCCCGCGCTCGATCGCCCGCGTCGAGCGCCAGACCTGGGGCGGCCGGCCGCCCTTCAAGCAGCAGCTCACGCAGCTCGGGGCCGTCGCAGACCTCGCGGTCATATTTCCAGAGCAGGTGCATCGGGCAGATCAGCCAGTGCTCGTGAGCCGTCATGATCCGGACGGCCCGGCGGTTGGCCCCAGGCCCAGGACCCCCGGCCCGCCGACCAGCGAGATATTGTGGAAGTGAACGACGTCGGTCGTCCGGATCGTCGAGCACTTCTCGCAGCGCGGCCGACTTGAACAAAGGCAGGCCGGTCGCCTGGGTCGCCAGCGGCGAAAGGATGCCGAACCGGCTCTTCGAGCGGGTGGAGGTGCAGCCCCGGCGGCGGCGTGTACGACCGCAGCGGATGGCCGCCGCGCACGGCGTTGAAGGCGTCGACGCAGTAGTAGACATGGACCTCGTGGCCGCGCCGGCAAAGCGCCTGGCTGAGCCGCTCGACGTAGGCGGCGTCGCCGCCGAAGCTGTGCGCCCCGAAGAACGTCGTGATCATGCGAGAATTTCATGGGCGACCTCCGTGTCGCGTCACGCCTTCGATTCCCGGGTGGCTCTGCCTCGTTTCGAGCAACTAGGTCGAGCTCGGACGTGCCAGCGGCCCCAGCACTCGCCTCCAGAGCTGCGTGTGACGCAGACCGCCCAGCGCGACCCAGCACGGCGATGTAGGTGACCGCCCCGCCGAGCACGGCCAGCAGCACGTGATGATGCTTGAGTGCCAGGCAGACCGGGATCATCGCCAGCGAGGCCAGCACCGGCCGCGCCAGGTGATGATGCCAGGCCGGCTGCCGTCCTTCGCGGGCCAGGCAGCCGTAGCCCGTCAGCACCAGGCCCAGGCCGACCAGAAGCACGCCCAGCGCCGCCCCGGGGAGCCCAAAGCTCAGCCGCAGCAAGGCCACCAGCGGCACGATCCCAATCGCCGCCCGCCACCAGCGTGCGCACGCCGACCGTCTCGCGATTGAGCGCGATCAGGTCGTCTGGTAGAGATAAGCCAGGATCAACAAGGGTGCCCGCCAGATCCCCAGCGCCAGCAGAGTGCCGGCCCCCGCGTAATCCGCCGGAAGCACGAGGTGCACCAGCGGATCGGCCAGCACCGTGCAGCCCACGGCCACCGGCACCAGCCCGGTCATCAGCACCTCGACCAGCGAGTCGAGCGCCTCGCGCCCTGCGCCGGCCGTCTGCCGCCACAACCGCGAAAGGGTCGGGAAATGCCGCCTGCTGGAGGATCAGGCCGAACGTCAAGCAGCGCCGTCACCATCCGGTGCGGCGCCCCGTACCGGCCGACGTCGCCCCACGAGCTCAGAAACCCGACGACCAGCAAGTCGGCCGAGATGATCACCGCCTGCGAAAGCTGGATCAGGCAGACCGTCCGCCCGCGCTGCACCATGATCGAAAGGAATCGCAAGCTGAGCCGCGGCCGCGGCAGCCGGTAGTTCTTCAAGTAGCTCGAGCCAGACCAGCCCGATCCCGACTGACCTCGCCGCACGGTCAGCCAGATCGGCACCCAGGCGATCCGGCTGGCGTCGTGCACGCAAGCCAGGACGCCGACCGCATAGATGCCGGTCCGGATGCAGAGCGAGATCGCCACCAGCCCCATGCGCTCCGTGCCGCGAAAGACGAAGTCGAGGCCGATCGCCGTCGTGAAGAGCATCGAGCCGTAGAGCGCCAGGATCGTCCAGTCCGACCGGTCCGCCAGCGTCAACGACCCGACGAGCGCCAGCGCCGAGAACAGCACCAGGGCGAACAGCGTCTTGTACGCCAGGACCTGGTCGACGAGCGGGCGGATCAGCCGCGGGTGCCGCGACAGCTCGCGCGCGACGATCACGTCGCTGCTGTCGCGCAGCAAGAGCACCAGCCAGAACACGACGTTGAACGCGAATTCGATGCGGCCGTAGCCGTCGACTCCCAGGCGCTTGGCCAGCGACAGCGTCACGACGACCGAGGTCGTGCGGCAAACCAGCTCGGCCGCGCTCAGGAACGCGAAGTTGGAGGCAATCCGCCGCCGAGCCGGGCTATCGACCTGCGCCGGCCGGCACGGCCGGTGCAGCCGGCCGGGCGCACTCTGTCCTGCCTTCCTGCGTCTGACGTGGTCGCGCTTTGACGGATGTGCTGGCCATTCGCGAAGGCACTTCCTTGTGCAGTTGACCAAGGCTCGCAGCACAACGAGCTTTACCCGCTCGCTGACAGTCTTCCCAGATTAATCGGACGTCCTGTCTTCTCTACCTTAATGTGCCTTGAATGGCGTCCGGTCCCAGTCGGGTCGATCAGGGCCAAGTCTAAAGAGGAGCGGCAGTTGCAAAGCGGCACAATTGGGAGCGTTTCGAGACCGGCAACTGTTCGTATGCGTCTGGACGACCGCTGAATGGCACGATTCGCGCGTTTGATTCCGGCGCATGGTAGTGGTGCGTTACCATAGTGTCAACCGAAGCTTGGGTTCGGTAGCCAGGCATCGCGGACCGCTGGACGAAGCGACCGGAGGCAATCGCCTACCTGGCCTGCTTCAGCTCGTAGATCACGGACACCGTCACCGTCAGCTCTTGTTCGCCCGGGACCACGGCCATTGCGGGCGCTGGCGCGGCTGCCCGGAAAACACGGCCGAACTGCGGAGATGGCGCATTGCCGCCGTCCTGTTCCTCGATCTTCAGGGGAGCGCCCAGCACGACGCCCGCCTCGCCGGCGAGCAGCTCTGCCTTGTGCCTGGCGCTCGCGATCGCGCGCTTGCGGGCCTCGTCGAGCAGCTTCTCGGCGTGTTCGACCCGGAAGGATATGCCGGAAATCTGGTTCGCGCCCCCTTGCACGACGGCGTCGAGTATCGGGCCGAGCTGCTCGATCCGCCGCGAGGTGACGCGAACGCTGTTATCTACCTTGTATCCCACGATTCGAGGCACGAACTCGGCCTGAGGTTGCGGGGGTGCCCCTGGCACGTCGACCTGCGCGGCGAATCGCGGCGGAGGCTGGGAATACTGGGGCGAGACCTCGATCTGCGACGTCTGGATGTCCTTTTCCGCGATCCCCCGCTCCTTGAGGATCTGTAGCATCCGGCTCATCGTTTCATTGTTGGCCGCGAGCGCATTCCTTGGCGGTGGGAGCGTGGCTGACGACCCCGGCCGTCACCTCGGCGATATCCGGCTGTGCCGAGATTCTGCCCGTCCCGTTCACCGAGATTGTGTGGTGCTTCAAGGGATCCTCGACTCCGCGGCTGGATGGTTGCCAGCCCAAGGGTGCCAGGCTGACCGTCAGCACGAACGCGGCGGCTTGCCCGAGTTTCGCATGGAAAGAACTCATGTGATCGCTCCTCAGACACCGCCGCGCCGCCGCAGGCGATCGAGCGTGACGGCGGCGACGATGATGATGCCGATGAAGATGTCCCGGCTGGCGTTGGGGATTCCGGCGTGGACGCAGCCGTTCTTCAGCACCGACATGATCAGGCAGCCGATCAGCGTGCCCAGGACGGTCCCCTCGCCGCCGCTCAAGCTGCCGCCGCCGATCACGACCGCGGCGATCACCTGGAGCTCGAGTGCCCTCGGCCGTTGTCGGGTCGCCGATCCCGCCGAGATAGACGAATTGGAGGACGCCGGCCAGACCGGTCGCCAGGCCGCCCAGGAGCGTAGACGACGACCTTGATCCCGGGCACGTTGATCCCGCACAGCCGCGCCGTCGCCTCGTTCGAGCCGATCGCATAAGCGTACCGGCCCAGCAGGCTGTAGCGCAGCACGACCGCCACGACCACGCTCAGGACCAGCAGCACCCAGACCCCGGCGCCACCAGCAGCCAGCGCGGCTCCGGCTCGGTCGCCAGGATCCGGCCTGAACCACCACGGCTTGGTCTCGGCGGGGACATAGACCGTCGTGCTCGACGCCAGCCACTTGGCCAGCCCGCGGTAGACCGTGTAGCTTCCCAGCGTGACGATGAACGGCACGACCCGCAGGCCGGCGATCAGGCAGCCGTTGATCGCACCGCACAGGCCGCCCACGCCGACCCCCAGGACGAGCGCCAGCGGCATGACGAGCTTCAGGTCCCGCAGCGACTCGGGCAGCGACCGGGTCGAACTTTCTTCACGAAGAGCGCGATGCAGACCGTCACCAGCGCGACCGTCGAGCCGACCGAGAGGTCGATCCGCCGGCGATCATGATGATCGTCATGCCGAGGGCCGCGGTGCCGACGATCACCGTCTGCACGGCGATCGTCCGCCAGTTGTCCAGTCGGTGAGGAACTGGCCCGAGTCGCGGGTCAGCACGGCGAAGAGCGCCGTGATCAAGACCAGCCCCAGGAACGGGCCGAAGACCGTCCAGACCCAGCCGAGCGTGCCGCGCAGCTCGATCGCGCCCGCTGCTTTCCGGATCGTCTTCGAGGCTGTCGGCCACGGCGTTCTGCCCTCTACCCAGGCCGGTGACGGATACGGTGGACTGAACGACGCCGGTCGTTTCTACCCCGCTCGCTCGAGCCGCTCGACTCGCCGCGGGTCGCGACTTCCATCACCTCGTGCTCGGTCCAGCGCGCGACGGGCCGGGCCTCGCTGAGCGCCCCGCGCGACATCACGGCGATCCGGTCGCAGATCCCGAACAGCTCGGGGAGATACGAGCTGACGACGAGGATCGCCTTGCCCTGCGGCGGCCAGCTCGCCGATCAAGCGATAGATCTCGGCCTTGGAGCCGACGTCGATGCCGCGGGTCGGCTCGTCCAGGAGCAGGACGTCGGCCTGCTGATGGAGCAGCCGCGCCAGGGCCACTTTCTGCTGGTTGCCGCCCGAGAGGTCGCCGGCGGCCTGGCCGGGCCCCGTCGCACTCGATCCGCAGCCGCGCGATCCAGCGCGCGACCTCGGCGCGGCGCTCCTTGAGCCGCAGCCAGCCCCAGCGCGCGTGCCGCTCGAGGCCGGAGTAGGTCATGTTGTCCTCGATCGAGCGGCCCAGGGCCAGGCCCTCGGCCTTGCGGTCCTCGCTCAGGAAGCCGAGCCCCTGCGCGATGCGGGCCGCCGGGCGGCGCATAGCCCCCCTGTGACGTGCCCGACGCGCGACCCGCCCCGAGACGATCGGCCCGAGCCCGAAGACGGCGCGCAACAGCCTGGTCCGGCCCGCGCCGACCAGCCCCGCGATGCCCAGGATCTCCCCGCGCCGCAGCACCAGGTTCGCCGGCGGCCGCCGTCTTCCGCACGCGCAGGTCCTCGAGCTCCAGGATCGGCTCGCCCGCGGTGATGCGGCACGCGCGGGAAGAGCTCGTCGAGGTCGCGGCCGACCATGTGGGCGATGATCGACTTGAGCGTCGTTCCGGCCAGCTGGCCCGTCGGCGACGGCTCGGCCGTCGCGCAGGACGGTGTACGTCTGGGCGACCCGGCGGACTTCCTCCAGGAAATGGCTGATGTAGACGATCGCCAGCCCGCGGCCGCGCAGCCGGTCGATGATCGCGAAGAGCCGCGTGGCGTCGCGCTCGGCGAGCGAGCTGGTCGGCTCGTCGAAGACGATGACCCGCGCGCTGCGAGACCAGTGCCCGGGCGACCTCGACGAGTTGCTGTGCCCCGACGCCCAGGTCGCCGACCCTGCGCCTCGGGCCGGATGTCGGGATGTTCGAGCAGCTCGAGGGCTTCGGTGACGCATCCGGCGGTGCTCGCGGCGGTCGGATCAGCCCGGCGCGGACGCGCTCCTGGCCGAGCATGATGTTGGCCTCGACGATCAGGTGCGGCGCCAGCGCCAGCTCCTGATAGATCATGGCCACGCCCGCGCCCCTGGCGTCGCGCGGGCCTCGCGGTGCATACGGCACGCCCGGCGAGCAGTCATCGAGCCCGAGTCGGGCCGAATGGCGCCGCTCAGGATCTTCATGAGCGTGCTCTTGCCCGCGCCGTTCTCGCCGATCAAGGCGCGGACCTCGCCCGCGTCGACGCCCAGCGAGACGCCGTCGAGCGCCCGCGTCGCCCCGAACGACTTGGTGACGCCTCGCATTTCCAGGAGCACTGGAAGCTCGCTCCCCGGCTGCGTCACGGCCGCCCCGCCAGCATCCCGGCCCCCTCCAGGGCCCGCAGCATCCCGAACGTACTCGATTCGTTGGGGCAGAAGATCCCGTCGACCTGCCCGCGATACCGCGTCACCAGGCTCTGGGCCTTCTGCTGGGCGGTAGTCCGACGTCGGCCCGGCGTACTCGGTGTCGGACACAGCGTGATCCTGGGGAATTCCTTGGCCAGCGTGTCGGTGAAGCCCTTCTCGCGCTGCTCGGTGCTCTCCGAGCCGACCGCGTACCGCAGCAGGATGACCTTCCCTTCCCCTTTGAGCAGCTCGCCGAGCCGCTGGGCGGCCAGCACGCCGCCGTGGTAGTTGTTGGTCGCGACGTAGCTGACCGATCTTCGTCGATTCCAGCGCCGAGTCGAAGATCACGACCGGGATCCCCTTGGCGACCGCCGCTTCCACCGGCTCGACCAGGGCCCGCGCAGTCCAGCGGCGCCAGCACGATCCCGTCGACCCCGGCGGCGATCGCGTTCTGAACCAGCTGGATCTGCTGCACGCGGTCGTCTTCCTTCTGCGGCCCTTGCCAGATCACCTCGACGTTTCCCAGCTCGTCGGCGGCCTTCAGTGCGCCGGCGTGGATCGTCTTCCAGAATTCGTGCGTCGTCCCCTTGGGAATCACGATCACCCGCCACTTCTTCGACTTGGCCCCCGAGAGGCTCGCTCCGCTCGTGTTCTCGACCTGCGGCGGATGGATGAGCTTGGCGATCTCCGGATCATTCATGTTCTCGGGCGTGACCAGGGTCTCGCCGGTCGAGACCTGGGCCTCGACCGGCTGCTTCTCGAGGTGCTTGACCATCGTCTTGACGCTCAGCTTGCCCATGCGCAGCGGGTTCTGGACCACCAGCCCCTGGATCTTCCCCTGGCGCATGGCGTCGACCAGCGGCTCGCTGGCGTCGAAACCGACAAAGACACAGCTTGCCGGGCGCCGCCCGTCGGCGGACCCCGTCGTGCCCTCGTCTTTCGAGGCCGCGCAACCTGCGAGCGACACGGCAAGCAGCACGACCAGGCCGCAGCGCACGCCTCGCGAGGCCATGAATTATCTCCTTGAATGAATTTGATTAACAAAAAGCGTGCATCATCGTAAGAGGGTCGCTTTCGCCGCGTCAAGCCGGTAGGCGTGCGTGCGGCCCGGGCCGCCAGCCGTGGCGCAGCTGGCGGTCTGCCGGCTCGTTCGCCGCCCGCCCGGACACGGCCTGAACCGCCGGCCGGCTGTGCGTGTCAGGTTCGAGCGGACGCCCTTTGACCGGACCGCGGAGCCCCGCGACCGAGGTCTCGGTGGCTTCATGGCGGAGCATGATTGTGCAAGTGCTGGAATCGCTCGAACAGAATCCGTTCTTCTCAGGCGGCCTCACCCTCATGGTGATCGGCATGCTCGGCGCGCTGTTGCGCAATCTGCCGGCGAGCATCCTGCGCTTCCTCGAACGACAGGTCTCGATCTCGGTGGAGGTGCCCGACCGCGATGCGGCCTTTGCGTGGCTCAAGACCTGGCTGGCCGAACAACAGTATGTGAGGCGGGCGCGCAACCTTTGTCTGTCGACCTTATGGGTGAGCGCCGACCCGAATCTCGAGCTCGATCCCTACGCGGATGAAACCTCGAGTCCAGCGAGTCTCGCACGGTTTGTGCTCTCGCCGGCGCCGGGCGTCCACCTCATGACGTTTCGCGGCCGGTCTACTGGTGCTGCGCCGCACGCGCCGTGAGCTCCAGAGCGGAGGCTCGATGGCATTTCAAGAGAGTATGACACTCCAGATCGTGGGGGGCAGCCGGGCCATGATCGACGAGCTGCTCGCCGAGGCACAAGCAGCATCGTGCCCGCGAAAGCCCGGTGTGAGCATCCTCACTGCCCGGGGCGAGAGCTGGTCGCCCACCTGCTGGCAGCCCAAGCGGCCGCTCGAATCGCTCATCCTGGCCGATTCGATCCTGGAGGATGTCGCTCGACGACCTGCGCGATTTCTACCGATCAGAGGCGTGGTACGCCGCGCGCGGAATTCCCTATCGCCGCGGCTACCTGCTTCACGGTCCCCCGGGCACCGGAAAGACGACGATGGTGCTGGCCTTGGCGGGTGAGCTCAAGCTCGCGGTGGCCACGCTCAGCCTGAGCAGCCGGCTCATGTCGGACGAGTCGCTCCGCGCGCTCGTCGACGAGCTGCCGGTGGCAACTGTTCTCTTGATCGAGGACGTCGACTGTGCCTTCAAGGAAAGCCGCAACACCACCGGTGTCACCGGCATCACGCTCAGCGGCCTCTTGAGCGCACTCGATGGCGTGAGCTCGCGCGACGGACGAGTTCTGTTCCTGACCACGAACCACCCCGACCGGCTCGATCCGGCGCTCGTGCGCCCGGCCGTGTGGACCGAAAGATCGAGCTGGGCTACGCGACTCCCGACCAGGCGCGGCGATTGTATCTGTGGTTCTATCAGGATTGCGGCTTGAATCAGGCCGAGCTCGCGCGCGCGCGGCGATCGCTTCGCGTCCAGCGTCCCCGCCGGCAAGCTCGGGATGGCCGCGATCCAGGAGCACCTGCTCCGCCATCGGCGCTCACCCGAAGCCGCCGCTCACGAGGTCCTCTTCGACGAGATCGGCGCGGAAACTCTCGCGAGCGGTCGCTGTGCCGTCGCCGGCTGATCGCCGCGGCGGGGCATCGATGCCCGACCAGATGGCAAATTCCGCGGGCCCCAGTACCAGCCTCTTGCGGCAAGCGTCCCTGATGGCCTATTAGTATCGAGCGACCAAGCATCATTTCTTGGCCGCGGCTTGTTTGTCCGACTGCGTGCCGGCGGGAGGACCCTGCTGATGGTGTCGAACAGGTCGAAGCGGGCCGGATTCACCTTGCTCGAGCTCCTCGTTGTCTTCGCGGTCGTCACGCTCGTGATCGCGGTGACGCTGCCCGCGCTCGAGATGGCCCGCGAGGCGGCGAGGCGCGCCGAGTGCGCCAGGAATCTCAAGCAGCTTGCCCTCGCGGTGCACGCTTACCACCAGCAGGCGAACGTGCTTCCCGCGGAGAACATGTTCCTTGGCCCCGCGATGGACCTGGGATGGGCGTGGAACGCAAGCTGGGCGGTGCCGCTATTGCCGAGCCTCGAGCAGACAGCCGCTTTACAACGCCTACAACTTTTCGGTGAATGCCGATTCCGTGGGCGCGGGCATGGCCAACACCACGGTTGGCTACACGATGGTGCCCGCGTTCTTGTGTCCCTCGGACAATCAAAAGGTGCGTCCGGCCGCGCCGTGGGCGCCGACCAACTATGCCGCCAATCACGGCGGTCCGGGTGTGATCCGGATGTGGTCGGGGACCATCGTCGAGTTCTTCACGGTCGCGCCCCCGGGGAGCCTGGTCGCTCCCGCGGGAACCCCGTGGTGGAGCGCCGATACGAACCTGGGTTTCTTCGGATTCGAGAGCGTCACCGACGGCACCGCCAACACGGGACTCTTCAGTGAAAAGCTCCGGGGTTGGCCTGCCGGCAGTCGCGCAACTTTGTACGCGAATGGGCCCGAGGGAAGGCGCGGCATTTACCTGGTCGCCGATATCTCCGTCGCCTACAACTCGAATAGCCCAACTTGCTCTCGCATCAGTCGAGGCGTGCCAGAACCTCCCCGCGACCACGCAGAACGCCGACGTGGACGGGATGGGGGGATGGCTCAGCGGCTTCTCATGGGCGATCGGTTCCCAGTGGTACACGGTGGTCAATTCGTATCATCATTACAACACCCCAAATCGATGGACCTGCCTGAATCCCATGGATCCCCCGCACTCGGGCGCCGGGTCCACCTGGGGCGGCACGTCGGGAATGTCGACGGCCAGCAGCAACCACGCCGGTGAAGGCGTGAACGTATGTTTTACGGACGGTTCAGTCCGGTTCATCAAGAACTCGATCGCCCCCCCCACGTGGTGGGCGCTGGGCAGTCGAAATCAGGGCGAAGTCCTGCGCCGCGGCCGGTACTGACGCGCAGGCGCGATGCACGGCCGAAATAGAACATACGCAACCGGTGACTGGAACCGCCGCAAGATCGGGGCTATCGTGATCCTGGCGCTCTCTATCCCGAAACGGCTCGCGCGATCGTTGCCGGCACGGCGAGCGCGCACCCGGGCGCATGGGCGTTAGGTCACATGGTGATGACCGCAGCACAACCGAGGATCCGCTGGGGAATACTAGGGTGCGCCCGGATCTCGCGCCGGGGGTTGATCCCCGGGATCATGGCTTCGGGCACTGGCGCCCTTGTGGCACTGGCCAGCCGCGACCACACACTCGCGCGTGCCTGGGCACAGGAATTCGGGATTCCCAAGGCGTGCGGCGCGTATGGGATCGTCCTTGACGATCCCAATGTCGACGCCGTCTACGTTCCGCTCCCCAACGAGCTGCACCGGCCGTGGGTGCTCGCCGCCGCCGATGCCGGCAAGCACATCCTCTGCGAGAAACCGCTCGCGCTCGATGCCCGCGAGGCCCGGGTCATGGTCGAGCACTGCAAGAACCGCGGCGTGATCCTCGTGGAAGCCTTCATGTGGCGGCACCAGCCGCGCACCCTGCAGATCCGCAAGATGGTCGCGGATGGCGCGATCGGCGCGCTGCGGCTGGTGCGCTCCTCGTTTTCGTTCCCGATCGACGCAGGCGACTGGCGGCTTGATCGGGCGCGCGGAGGGGGAGCGCTCTGGGACGTCGGCTGCTACGGTGTCAATACCGCCCGGCTGTTCGCGGGCGCCGAGCCGTCCAAGGTTCGCGCGATCGCGCGGAAAAGCGCGGCTGGCGTCGATCTGAGCCTGACCGCGCTCTTGGAATTTCCTCAAGGCGTGCTGGCATCGATCGATTGCAGCTTCGAACAGCCGTTTCGCTGCCACTACGAATTAGTCGGCACCGAAGGCGCGATCGAGGTTCCCGACGCGTATCTTCCGCCCGCGCACGGAAACCCGATCGCGCGGCTGCACCCGCGAATCCCCGGTCCCGATTCGAGCGCCCTGCGCAGGGATGTCGAACCGTTGGAATTCGAGCCCGTCAATCAATACGCGGCCATGGTCGACGCCTTTGCGCAGTCGATTTCTGCCGCGGGACCGATCGATCCTTCGGAAAATGGTCTGGCGCAAATGACGGCGCTCGACCAGGTACTGGCGGCCGCAGGACAGTGACTTTCCGGCGCCGCGCCGCGCGCAAAACACGCGCAATCCAATCCCGTCGTTGTTCAACGAAACATCTGGCCCTTGCCCACCGCGTCGAAAGCATTGCGGAGATGCTCGATCTGGGGTGGCCGGCGGTCATCCGGCCAGACGATGGCCACCACGTCGAACCGGCTGCGCTGTTCCAGGAGGCCATGCAGTCGCAGGAATTGAAGCGCCGCGATCGTCAGCCGGCGCTCTTTCTCGGGCGTGACTGCCTCGGCAGGCACTCCCCTGCGCCGCGCCTTCACCTCGATGAAGACCAGCGTGTCACCATCACGAGCGATCAGGTCGATCTCGCCAGACCTCGTGCGGTAGCCGCGCTGCAAGATCCGCATCCCCTGACGGCGCAGGTGGCGGGCCGCGACGCGCTCCCCGCGCTCGCCGAGCAGTCGATTCCAGAGTGCTCTTACAACGGATGTCATGTTGCCCAGCACAAAGAGGGCCCGCGTCGCGGCGTCGCGTCAGGCTCGTGGAGGAGTTGCCACGTAACGACCTATGCTCGCTGCCCGACCGCTGCCGTCGCGTCGCTCAATAGACCCCCAGGTCTTTTTCGATCTCGCGCGCCTCGGAGCTCCAGCCGCCGGACCTCCGGTCACCCTTGAAGAACGGCTTCGGGTCGTCCTTGGTTGAGTCGACACCGATGATCTTGCTGGTGTCGGACTCGACGGCCTTGGGCTTTGTTGGGTCGTCGCTGTCGGATTTCTTGGCCGCATCCTCATCGTTGTGTCGCAGCCAAGAATGGAGCGTCTCGCAGCCGGTCGACCCAGTGATCAGCGTACCCAAAACAAGTCCCTTGCAGATAGATCGACGCGTCATCGCTCTCCCACCTTGTCTTACGGGTAGGGCCGTTTGGTCGTTTGACCCGGTAACGAAGAATATGGCCTTGTATGGGGCGCGTCCGGCGATGGGAAGACGGAAATGCGAACGGAATTTCCCAAAAACGCCCGACGGCGTCCAGCCCGGTTTGGAATAATCCGCCAGCACGAAGCGGATGGCACGGCGCCTGCGCCTGTATCGCTCGAACGCACCTCGCCCAAGGGCGCCCGCTTGAATTCCCCGGGTTGAATTCGAGGCTGTGGCGCGGCCGGCCGCGCCCGAAGTTTTTTGTTGACCCGAGGCGCGGTATCCTATTGAATATCTGCTGCGTCGACCGCGAAATCCAGCGAGCCGCGCAGTGCCGTTGCGAGTGGCTCCGGTGCCGGCAAGTCACTCTCGGCCCATCTCCATTAACCGACTCCCGCGGAAAAGCAACTCGACGCCGTTTCGGTGTCGGACAGGCAAAGAGCGCAATGCCTTTCGATATCTATTATTTCTTCATCAAGATCATGTTCTTCTATGCCTTGGTGCGGGCACAGATCAAGTCCGACCTTTTGAAGGACCATTTTCTGTTCCTGGGAGTGCTGTACACAGCCGCGGTCGCTTTTCTCAGTTTCGCGTTCCTGGTGAGCTGGCAGGGACAGGACATGCCGCGGCGGGCCTTGGAGCTTCAGTTGAGCCAGGCGCTGGGCTTGACGCCGTGGGTCGTTTGGCTGTGCGAAACGCTGGTGCTCTCCACGGTTTACTTCAAGTTGATGGCCAGATTCGACGAGGGCGTCATCTTCTGGACGCTGCTGCTCCTGGGCATGCTGGTCGCCATATTCTGAATCACGTTTCCTGCGCAGGCAGGGCGTGACGGTTTCTCCTGCGAGGATCGCTAGTGCGTCCTCCGATCGAGGGCTTGGCTCGATGAGCATCGTGTTTTTCTGCCAGAGCTGCGGTTCGCGTTTCGACGTCGACGCCGCGGGCGGCGGGCAAGGCCGGTCGCTGCAAGAAGTGCGGCCAGCAAATGACTGTGCCCAAGGCCGAACAGATCGCGTCCATGGCCTCCATCCCGGCCCTGGCCGTGGCGGCCGGCGGCGGCGGCGCGGGGGCGTTGGCGGCACCTGGCGGTTCGTGGCTGGGGGCGATGACCAGCAAGGTCGGACTGGCCCCGCTCACCATCGATCGCATGCCGAAGGTGGCCAGGAAGTCCTCGGCCGTCGACCTCGAAATGGGCGACGGAAAGCCTTACGAAATGGAGAAGCCCGAACGCCGCACGCCGGGCGAGCGAGCGACCCGCCCGGCAGACGCCGTCGTGACGGCCTGGCGAGGGCAGCTCGGACGGGTCATGAAGGTCTTCCGCAAGATCAACCAGGCGGCTTACCTCATCTCGGTGCCCTTCCTCATGCTTTTGCTGCTGGGCGCCAGCATCAAAAACCGGCCGATGGCGATCGGCGGGGCCACGGTCGTCGTCTTGCTCAATCTCGGTGCGCCTGATCTCCGGTGCCGCCAATCTGGCCGTCATCCCGTTCCGCGACGGGATCAACCTGAAAAAGATGAAGAAGCCGCTCCGGCGCGTGGTCGAGCCGGTGCTCACGATCGGCCTCGTGGTCCTCGCGTTCACCTTCATCCCGTGGCTTTCCAAAGGCGACGCGCCCAAGGGGTCGATCGCCGAGCGCGTGAAAGACAGCGCCAGCTCGCTGAAGGCGGAGATCAAGGGCAAGGTGGGCCGGACGGTAGACAAGGCCCAGAACCTCGACGTCAATCTGAACGCCAAGCCCGACGCGCCCTGACGACGCTCACTCACCCTCAGAGCCGCGCCTCGCCGTATCGCGTCGAGATCAAACCAGACCGCACCGCACCATACGCGGCCTTTTTCGAGAGCGTGCCATGCCGATTTCGACTGACCAGTCACCCGCGGCGCCAGCCTCGATCGACGGCGACCTGATCGACCTCGAGCCGACCATGCAGATGCGAGCTCATCGGCGACTCGCAGCCGCACGCGGCGCGGGCGTGGGGCTCGTGGACGGCAGCCTCGCGAGCCTCTCCGGGGAGATCGACACGCTGCGCCGCCGCCGGCTCGGCGCGGCCGCTCTCTTTCTCACCGTCGCCTGCGGCGCCTTGTTTCTCTGGTTTGCATTCACGTCGAACGACCTGCCATAGCCTGGTCGTGGTGCTGATGGGCCTGCGGGTCGCGGTCGCGGCCGCCGTGGCCGGGATCCTCTTGAGCCCTTTGGTCCTGGCGCCGTTCCAGGTGAGGGCTCTCGAGTACCTGCTGTTCGGCACGCTCGCCTTCATCACGGTGTTTTCCCAGTACAACGGAAACCTTGACTCCTGGACAAGGGCGACGTCGCCGGCGTGATCGCGTACGTGAAGGACGGCGTCATCGGCATGTTTGCCTTGATGGTCCTCTACGGCATGTTCATCCCCAACAACACCCTCTCGACGGCCCGGGTGGTGCTGACGATGGCGCTGGCCCCGGTGCTCGCACTCACGTTGCTCCTGCAGGTCGAACACCCCGAGCTCGCCGGCGTCATCGATCGGCTCACGTCGGTCGAGGCCGGCGGTACCAACGCGCTCTTCCTGCTGATCGGCGCCGGCCTGGCCATCTACGGCTCACACGTGCTCAACGGTCTGCGCTACCAGCTTCACGAGGCCCGCAAGTTCGGCCAGTACCAGCTCCGGCAGAAGCTCGGGGCAGGGGGTATGGGCGAGGTTTACCTGGCCGAGCACCAGTTGCTGAAGCGCCCGTGCGCCCTCAAGTTGATCAAGCCCGAAGCCGGCGCCGACCCGCTGGCAATCTCGCGATTCGAGCGCGAAGTCCAGTCGGCCGCCCGGCTGTCGCATCCCAACACGATCGAGATCTACGACTACGGCCACACCGACGACGGCACCTTTTACTACGTGATGGAATACCTGCCCGGAACAGTTTGCAGGACCTGGTCGAGCATCATGGCCCGCTGCCGGCCGGCCGCGTCATCTACCTGTTCCGGCAAGTCTTCGCCGGGCTGGCCGAGGCCCATCTGCTGGGCCTGGTCCACCGCGACCTGAAGCCGGCCAACATATTCATCGCGGTCCGGGGCGGGGAGACCGACGTCGCCAAGGTGCTCGACTTCGGGCTGGTTAAACTCACCCGTGATCCAGGGGGCGTCGAGCTCAGCAGCGACCAGACCGTCAGCGGTACACCGCTGTACATGGCGCCGGAGCAGGCCTCCGCGCGAGCGGTTGCTCGACGCGCGCGCCGATATCTACGCCCTGGGGGCGATGATCTACTTCGCCCTGACTGGCCAGCCGCCGTTCGTCGGCACGTCGCCGTTCCAGGTGATGATGGCCCACGCCAGAGACCCGGTCTCGCCCCCCTCGAAGCTCCGGGGGGATGTCCCCGCCGACCTCGAGCAGGTCGTCCTGTGCTGCCTGGCCAAGAAACCCGGCGACCGCTACCCGGACGTCAAGGCACTCGGCAAGGCGCTGCGCGGCGTGCGCATCGGCCCCGCTCTGGGACGCCGAGAAGGCCGACGCGTGGTGGGCGGAGGCCGGCCGGTCAATCCCGGCACCCGCGAAGGCGGCGACCGCCGAGCCGGCGGGCACTCCGTCGTCCGCATGACCGGGATTGCGGCCGGGTCTTGAAATTCCTGATGGGCCGGCGTCTCGAGCCGGCCCAGGACGATCGAACGCAAGCCGCGAGACCGAGCTCACTGCGTCCCGGGCTGAGGCGGCGGGGCAGGGGCCTTCTTGCGAAGGTCGTCGTAGTTCATCCCGGAGAAGAACTCGCCCACCTCGGAGCCGGTTGTCTGCGGGGCGGCAGCGCCCGCGAGCGCCGGGGCAACCTCGTCACGCATCGCCACCAGCTTGGGGTAGATGTTGTCGTAGACTTCGCGCTGGCGCGGCGTGGTGGCCTGCCCGAACCGAAGATTGTACGCGCTCATGAACGTCGAGCAGCTCGCCCACGGTCGCCTCGGGGTGTTTTTCGACGCCCGAGAGAATCACGTCGAGGGCCGGGGTGTCGAGCATGCCGATCAAGCCGTGCAACGCTTTCAGGTATTTCTCGGCCTCCGTCGTCTCGGGCGTGTTTGCGGGCAGGATCTTTTCGGCCTTGGCTTCCACCGCGTTGATCACGGCCTGGGCTTTCTTGATCACCTCGGGGTCGGGCTTCTCGCCGGCGTCGAGGTGCTGCCGGATATCCTTGCCCAGCACTCGAAACGTGGCGCGGTCCTCTGCAAATTGATCCGTCATGAGCGCCGCCGGAGGCTTGCCCTGGGTGATCCGGTGAATGCTGACGGTGATGGCGCCCGGGGCATAGCGGAACGGGATGTCGCGGATCATCTCGCCGCCGAGCTGGAGCCTGCCCGATTTCAGCGTCCTCGAGTAGCCCGCGGGTCCTCGATTTCATCCACGGCCACATTCAGCGCATCCCCCATGTAAATGTCGCGCGGTTCGGGGTGATCGCGCAGCCGGCTCTGGATCTGTGCTTGCGCCTGGTTCGTATCGGCCTTGTTCTTGGCCAGAAGTGCGCTGTGCTTGCGCGTGGCTTCCAGATTCGACTCGTACATGTACTGGTTGTAGCGCATCGCCGTATCGGCGTTGATCGAGCGGGCAACGGCCGTTTGCTGGTTGTAGACGCCTGCGCCGGCGGCATAAGCGCCCATGCCTCTGGCGATACTTCCCTGCGGGGTCTCGCCCCCCCCGCCCCAGCCGCCCCATCCGTATCCGCCGTAGCCGCGAGGGTAGCCATACTGCGCCCACGCCGGTGCCCCCTGTCCCGCGGCCAGCGCAAGCGCCAGCGCGGCCGCCCATCGGAATCTTCGTCGCATCGCAGAACCTCCAAGAAGCGGCTTTCTGGCGTCGAGCTCACGGCGGCGTCCCCGACGGAAGACTCTTCCGCAAGGCGCACAAGCGAGCGCGAGCACGGCCTGTTTTGATCGGATTGGACGTGACTCTTGCTGGTGAGCGTAACCCGAAATGGGCGCGAGGGCAATGGAGCCGCGATCGTATATTAAACAATCTGGCGCATAACTATTGATCATGCTCGCCGGCATGAGTTTGTTCCCAGCCGGCAAGGCAAGGGAGCCTGGCTGGCCACTCGAGCGCGATCCTGCTGGGGACCAGGGCGATCCGTCGCGATCGAAGGCCACGGCGCGGCGGGCCACGCCATTCACACCATGAATTCAGCGAGCTTCGAGATGATCTCGGCAAAGGGCAGCGATGTACCGATCAAAGGCACGAGCGGAACAATCGCAGCCAGAGCGAGCACGATCAACGCCTTCTTGTCGAACGGGATTAGATTCATATGATTTACATGTTCGTATGCTTCAGCAATATTGACAAGCGACTCGAGGTCGGGGCTGCCCAGGAGCTTTTCACGATCGGCGCCTGTGGGCTCGACCCATTTAAGGTCGAACGCGCGGTCGTGATGCCACGCCAGCGTGCCGAAGTCGAGCAGGCCCCGAAACCTGGCAGCACGCCAGACGGCCGGTGAAGGCGAGCATCGGGGCGTGCAGAATGAAAATGGCCGCGACCACGAAGATGATCGCGTGGTACTTGAGGCTCTCGAGCGACGATCCGCGATGGATGATGTCGTGGGCAAAACTGCCTGAGAGCACCGCCGACACCGCCATCAAGACGATCGAGAAGCTTGCCACGCCCCAGCCCAGAAACCCCAGGCCGCCGGCGTGGTCGGGGTGGGTCGCCGTGAGCTGGAGGTCCAGCCGCGATACGCGAAATAGAAACGCGGCCCACAGCGAAAAGATCCCCACCCAGCGCACCAGGAAGAATCCCAGGATCGGCAGGCTCACCAGGATGTACCACCAGCCGGCCGGCGTGATCGTCGTGCCGACTCGCTCCCAGCTCGAATCCACCGTACCATGCCGCAGCACGACTCGCATCACCAGGCATGTCGCCAATGCGAAGACCAGGATTGCGACTTCGGCCGCCATCGAGCCGCGCAGGCGGATCGCACGGGCCCGCGCAGCCTCCAGCCGCGGCCGGTCGCGCACGGGCACCAGGCCCGACTCGAAAAAATGCCTCATCTGAACGCCGAGACTGGTCTCGACGAGGAATTGCGCCAGCTCGAGCAGGGGCACTACAAACAAAAACCGGCTGTAGATGACCGGGTCGGAGAGCAGAGGAATCGCGACGTGATGACCCCACGCGTCGCCCTGCAGCAGCGATAAGAGCACCAGCGGTACCCAGGTGACCAGAACCAGCAAGCCGACCTTCAGGAGCCGCCGCCGCGGCGTGACCGGCTCGAGCCGCAGCCGGCGGGCCACGTGGTACGAGAGGCCGCCCCGGACCAGAGACTGGTGATGTGAGCCAGGCTCCGGGAAATCACTATCTGTTCCGGCGTGCGGCAAGGTCGCCATGAGTCGTGCGGAGCCGTTTGGGAAAAAAGAGCGAGAGGAGATCCACGATTGAAAGCCGAGATGATAACACCCGGAACAGGTCATTGCACCGCCCCGCTCACGGCGCGGCCTCCGGATTCACCCCGTTCGGCGAGCGGCCCGGAATCAAAGGTCCAGCGCGGTTTCGAGACAATCGCGCCCCGAGTTGTTCGGGCCCGAGCAAGAGCGCTGTTTCAGACCCGCCCGCTTGCCCGGCCGGGCGGCCAGACCTATATTTGTGGACGGCCGCAGAACAAAGCGAGGCTGGCCCGCGAACCTGGGGTGACGCAACGCATCATGGCGCAAAAATCACGGCTCTCGATTTGTTGCCTGGTCGCACTGGCCAGTGCCGGCTTTGCGACCGCGGCGCTTGCGGCGGAAGACTTTTCCTTCCACCACGAGAACGTGATGGGGACGTCGCTCGAGCTCTGCGTCCGCGCCGACGAGGCGGACTGCGCGATCGGGCGGAGGACCGCGTGCTGCGCGAAGTCGATCGCCTGGCCGCGATCTTCAGCGGCTACGACCGGGCGAGCGAGTTCAGCCGATGGCAGGCCAGCCTGAATCGCCCGGCCAAGGTCTCGCCCGAGCTCTTCGACGTCTTGCAGGCATTCGATCGCTGGATCGCCACCAGCGGCGGGGCGTTCGACCCGCGGGTCGAGGCCCTCACGCGGCTCTGGTCGGGCTGCGCCGGCAAGGCCGGCTGCCGACGGCCGATGAGCTCGAGCAGGCCAAGGCCATGATGGCCGCGCCCGGCCTGGCGGCTCGACCCGGACGCCGGCACGGCCGAGCGACTCTCGGACTGCCCGCTCAGCTTCAACGGGATCGCCAAGGGGTACATCGTCGAGCGGGCCTGCGACGCCGCCGTTGCCGAGACGGCGGCGGCATCTCCGGCGTGCTGCTGAACATCGGCGGCGACCTGCGGGTTCGCGGCGACATCGCCCGGACGATCGGGATCGCGTCGCCATGGGCCGACTCGGAGTCGACCGAGCCGCTTCGGCTACATCGAGGTCAAGGACCGGTCGGTCGCCACCAGCGGCAGCTCGCAGCGCGGGCTGTCGGATCGGCGGCAAGTGGTACTCGCACATCTTCGATCCCCGATCGGGGCTGCCGGTCGAGCGCGTCGTCGAGCGCGACCGTGGTCGCCGAGCGCGCCGCCGACGCCGACGCCCTGGCCAAGGTGTGCAACGTGCTCGCGCCCGAGGAGGGCCTGCGGCTGGTCCGATTCGCTGCCGGGGGTCGAATGCCTGATCGTCGCGAAGGACGGCCGGGCAGTGCGCAGCGACGGCTGGCAGCGCCTGGAGCGGCCGCGGCCGGCTGCGCTGGCCCTCGCCGACGACGAAAGCAAGCCTGCCGGCGCGCCAAGGAGGGCGAGCTAGGAAAAGCCCGAAGAACGCATCGCCGGCCCCCGTCCCCTGGAACAAGGAACACGAGCTGGTCGTCAACTTTCGAGATCAACCAGCCCGACGCCGAGAAGGGCCGCTATCGGCGGCCGTACGTCGCCGTCTGGGTCGAGGACAAGGACGGGCTATCCGGTCCGGACGCTGTCGCTCTGGGTCTCGATGGGAGGATCCGGGCCGTTTCAGTGGCTCCCCGACCTGAAGCGGTGGTATCCCGAGCGACCAGGACCGCAAGCGCGTCGACAAGAAGGAGCTGCTTCTTCACCGTCTCCCGGCCGACCCGCCAGCCCGGCAAATACAAGGTGATCTGGGACGGCAAGGACGACCACGGCAAGCCGCTGCCGGCGGCGAGTACACGATCTCCATCGAGGCCGCCCGCGAGCACGGGACGTATCAGAGCATCCGCAAGCAGGTGACACCTCGCCGACAAGCCGTTCACCGAGGAACTCAAGGGCAATGTCGAGATCAGATCCGCCTCGATCGAGTATCGTCGCAAGGCTCGCGGCAAAGTAGTGACGCGATGCAGGCCATCGCCGACGACACGCCCGACTCGTTGAGGCGCAGGCTGAAGATCCGGTTCGCCAAGCTGATGCGCTGGCTGCACATCTACGTGTCGATGTTCGGCCTGGCGGTCGTCCTGTTCTTCAGCGTCACGGGCATCACGCTCAATCACCCCGACTGGTTCTTCGGCGCGGCCGAGAGCCGGCACAAGCCGAGGGCCAGGTCGACCTCAAATGGCTGCACCGTGCGGCGCGCCGGCCGCCGAGCCGCCACGCCGACGACGCAGGCCCGATCTGTCGCAGCAGGTCGCGAAGCTGGAGGTCGTCGAGCACCTGCGGGAGACCCACGCGATCCGCGGGGCGCTGGCCGACTTCCGGGTGGACGAGACCGAGTGCATGGTGACGTTCAAGGGCCCGGGCTATGCCGCCGACGCCTTCATCGACCGCGAGTCGGGCCACTACAGCCTGACCCAGACGTATCACGGCTTCATCGCCGTGATCAACGACCTGCACAAGGGCCGCGACACCGGGCCGGTCTGGTCGGTCGTCATCGACATCTCGGCCGTGCTGCTGACGGTCATCTCGCTGACCGGCCTGGTCTTGCTCTTCTACCTCAAGCTGCGTCGAAAGCCGGGCGTCATCGTGGCCCTGCTGGGCACCGTCCGCGGCGCTGGCGCTGCTATCGGTACTGGGTGCCTTGAGAGCCCCGATGACGGCGCGACGCCGTGTCGGGTGCCGGAAACGCGGTCGTCAGGGAGATTCTCAAAATGGGCCGGCAGCCTGCCATCGCAGACCGCGCACCAGCATGGGCGTATGCGCCGGTCACGGCGGCCCTGGCCGTCGCGGCCGGCTCGCTCGTCGTTTGGGTGATGCTCGCGCTGCGAAGCGAAGATACCGAGGCACTGAGTCTCCCCTGGTCGTGGCCGCTGCCGGGCAGCTTGTGGATGGCCCCGGCGCGGCTGCTCGGTCCCTACGGCGGCACGAACCCCAGGGTGCTGATCCACGCTCCGCTTTATTATCGGCTGACCGCATGCTGGCCTGGCCCTTGGTTCGCTCGGGAGTCGATCCGGTGGCGGCGGTGCTCGTCGCGGGGCGGTTGCTCTCGACGCTCGGGTTTACTTTGTCGCTCCTGGCGGTCTATCGCCTGGCACGCCAGGGCGACATTCCCGTCAGGCGGGATTGTGGGCTGTGCTGCTGGCCGCGGCCACCCTATTTACGGCGGGCTGGCCTTCGAGGTCCGGCCCGATATGCTGGCCGTCGGGCTCCAATCAACGGGCGTTGCAATATTGCTGTGCACACTTGCAGCCGACCGGCCCGAGCGCAGCACTGCCGTGGGCCTTTGTATGCCTGGCCCTGGCCGTGTGCATCAAGCAGCACTTCGTGGCGGCACCTGTTCAGCACGGCCCTGCTGCTTCACGCCGGCCTGCACAGGCAGCTCCGCCCGAGGGCAAGTCGTGCTGCCCGTTGTTCCTTGCCGCGGTGATCGTGGTCGTTGATTGCGGAGTCGAAGAGTGGGCCACCGGCGGCCGGATGTGCACGATCGGTGTTTCGTCGCCTCGGCGAGCGTTCGGCGGTGTCCATCCGGGCGAGCTGGGCCTTTGCCTCGATATCCTGCTCGGCGCTGCGTCTGGAGATGTGTCGGGCTCGTCCTGCTGCTGGCGGCCGCCGGAACAGCGATGGTCGCTGCCGGGGCCCGGTCCGATGCCGCGGCCTGTGTCAATCGCCGGCACCGGGCTGATCGGCTCGATCGCGCTCCTCACGTGAATTCAGTTCTCTTGCGGTCGACATGCGGTCGACCGGTCCTGATCGTTGCCGGCTCCGCTCGTTCTGAGCATTTGCTTCCTGCCCTGTGCGCAGCTCGCGGATCTGCGGCGGCCTCACGACCGGCTCGACGCCGCCTTCGGCGTCCTTGTGCCCTCGAGCTGGCGCGTGACGATCGTCCTGTGCCGGCTCAGCACCGGCACGTGGCTACGACTACGCGATCCAGGGCGTGGTCTTTCGCCTGGTTCTGGCGGCGGGGCACTCATCCGAGCGATCGGAACCCTTCGCACGATCGTCGCGGCAATGCGCGCGCGGCTGCCCTGCGCCGCGTCTCGCGGTTCCTGCCTTTGCAGCTTCACCGACGCCAGGGAGGTCCTTCGCCCGGCGCGGAATGCCGACCGCGCTCGCCCTCGGCCGGCTCCTCCGAAGATCGATCTGCCGGCCGCCGAGAGTCTTTTTGTCGGACCCACCGGCGACAACCGGTTCATCGGCCGACGGACCTTCGTTTCGTCCCTCGCTCTACCCGGTCTTCGAGTCGAGCCGGATGGCCGAGCCTGGCGCTCTCTGGCTCGCGAGACGCCCTTTCCGCCGGGCCCGATTCACGCCCGTCGTGACCACGTCTCGCGGACCTGGGATTGATGGCATCGCCGCTCGCTGCCGGAATTAGGTTACCGCATCGCCGACCGGAGCGGTCCCGTTGTGCTATGGAAGCGCGGCGGCGGACGCCCCGTGAATCCTCGCTGCTCCGCGAGGCAGACGCCGGCCTCCGCGCGCCAGTGCTCGATAGTGAGGGTGCAGGGCGCCGCGGGTGGCATGCAGCTTCGTGCGAGAATGGGTTCGCGGTATCCTGCCGCTAATCGAGGCGGTTGCGATGTCGTTTTAGTTTTTACATGCACGCAGCGACTTTCGACAGCCCGGTCCAGCCTGTTCCGCGCACCTTTGCGGTCGGTCCGTAGCCGTAGAGTCGGCCATACCAGGTTGAATCCGTTTCTCGCAGCACACCCCGACCTGATCGCGTGCACCAGCGGGCTACTGATTTTCGAGACTCAGACCACGGCTGCTGCAGGCTCCGTTTTCGCTCGTAGCACCTGGGCAATCGGGCTCAGCCTGTCTTGCCCAGAGTCCCTTCGCGCGGGCGCAAGCCAGCAGCGTCGCGAACGCCGCATGCAAGGCCAGCACCACCCCCACCTGACCCACAAACCGCCGCGAGCCCGTCAGATTGCCATCGTCTACTCCCCAGAACAGTTTCAACCGGGCGTTGACCCGTTCCACCGCCGTCCGCCCCTTGTACATCCGCTCGAATTTCTTGGTCGCTCGCGGCAGGGCAGGAAACCGCCGCAGATCGATTTCCGCGGCACCCGAACCGTCTTGCCGTACGATTTGCCCGCATTGCAAATGCTCGACATCGGACACTCCCAGCCCTCGTGCTTGGCCGGACAGCGGTACTTCAGCGTCTGGCGATCGGCTCATGACCAATGTAGGCCATCTTGATGTCGCACGGGGGATTCACTGACCTTATCGTAGCAATACACCGTCCCATTTCTCGTCGTACACCACGTTCGACGAGCCATCGTGGCCAGGCAGCAACCGTTC
>CAWDZZ010000003.1:0-470720 GCA_963806595.1 uncultured Isosphaeraceae bacterium
CTGTCGGAACGCGTGATCGACCCGGAGCTGTTACTCCGTCGGTTCCGACGACCGGATTCCGGACTTGATCCGTCCCGGCAAGGACGAAGACGGAGAGCCAGGGCCCCGCGGCGACCTGTTCGAGAACCGCGAGCTCGCCTTCCTGAGGAATGTTCGCCTGCTCTATCAGGATTACCTGGACGGCTCTCCCCTCCACCGCAGCGACACCAAGGCGTCGGTCCAGCTCCTGGGAAACCTGGCCCTCGGCAACTTGAGGCGCAGCCACCTGGGCCACCTGCTGCGGGAGAGCCGGACGATCGACCGGCTCGATCTGAGTCGGTCGGGCGGCCTGTTCGGGGGCCATACCTCTGGTTCAACTACATCACGCGGATGCTCGTCCAGGAAACGGCGATCCTGATCCTCGACTACAACCGCCACGCGGTCCCGCTGGACCGGCTGGCGTGCTCGCCGGACGCGGTCCGCGCGAAGTTCCGGTGCTGGCTGGCGGGCCGGCTCAAGATCGATCCGGACGAGGTCTGGATGCCGGAGCCCGCGACGTCCAGGCGGCACACGCGCGCGGCCGGCTCGCGGCTTCGGGCCCGGGATGTCGGAGAGCGACACGCGCCGAGCGCTCACCGCATGTCGACAGTCTCGACGCGCCGGGAGGCCGGCGTCGTTCCTGGAGACGGTCGAGTTCACGGCGGTCGACTTCCTGGCCGACGACCCCGAGCGCGACGCCGAGATCCACACGCGGTTCGGCCCTCAGGTCGCGGAGCTGGTCCGGCGCGACCGCCAGCAGAACGTCCGCCGCGCCTTTCGCAGCTTTCCGCTCCACGAGCTCCCGCTGGCGGCACGGACGATCAACCCGTTCGCCCTGTACGAGACCTACCTGGCGGGGGGCCGGGTCGTCCTCGTTGCCGTTCCGCCTGGCTCGCGGCCTGGGGCGGGCCGTCGTGGATGGGCGTCCGGAGCATCTACCGGGTCGTCCACGAGATCCTCCATCCCCAGGTCGACCGGCAGCACTCGTCCCGTCCGACACCTACTGGGCGGCCTTGCGCAAGATCCACCGAATGCGCAAGCCTGTGTTCATGGGATCGCTCTGGCTGCGGGCCCGCTTCGACGTGGAGTACCTGGGGCTGCCGCTCCCGACCGCACCGCCGGGCATCGCCGGCCAGTCGCTGATGGAGACCGACCTGGACTACATCGGCGCGACCCGCCAGGACCGGATCATCGCCGAGCAGGTCCGCCGCCAGCACCAGGAGCGGCTGGAATGGGTGGCGCGCTGGCTCGATCAGTTCGGCTGGACCTTCGACGAGCTGCCGGTCTACCTCGGCCGGGAGATTCCCGTTCCTGGCCAATCGCGGCGGCGAGGCGCTGCGGGCGCTGGTGGCCGCCTGCATCCTCGACCATGACGACATCGCCACGCTCGCCCTCTCGATCGAAGGGCTGAAGCGGGTCCTGGCGCATGCCGCCGATCCGGGCCAGGACTCGGCGAAGCTCCCGCCGGGCCTTCCCGATCCCGATCGTCAATCTGCGGAGGCTGTGGCACCCGGTGCATCGGTGCAGGCGCCCCGTCGCCGATCTGTTCGAGCTGCCATGCTTTCCCGCCTACAACCTGGCGCAGCGGCGGCGGATCCTCCGCTACCTGCGCCGGCATCGCCGGGTCGTGCGGGGCTGGATCAAGGTCGTGCTCGGCCAGGGTGCCCGCGACCCCTGGGCCACGGTCAAGGCACGGATGCGACGAGGTGCTCTTGCGCACCGACCTCTGGAGCGATCAGATCCTGGTGCTGCGGGCCGTCCAGAGCCTGACGATGCTCGACCTGCAGCACAACTGCGAGCTGGTCTGGAGCCTGGGAGGCTACACTCGCCCCGAGCCCGGCGGCGCCGAACCCGACGCGCAGCCACCGCAGTCGGCACTCGCTCGCGACGACGAGGCACTCGTGGCGGCGCGGTAGAGCCTGTTATTGACTTATTGTGGAGGACAGAGGACAAGGACGTGCATAGCGCGACGGCGGCGCGATGTGGTGGATCGCGATAGCCGCCCGGACGCAACGCCAAGGGCATCCGGATTGCGGAATGAGGATTGGCCGATCGGGGCGCGCGGGGAACGCACGACGGGGGCGGACCGGCACGGCGAGACTTGAGAACGGGTCGCGCTCTGCCATCGCGCTATCGCGCCGGGCATCCGGCGAGGTTTGCCAGGTGATGTACCCCCAAGCGTGCGGCGACCTGGCGAAAGGCGCTCTCGGCTGGCGGCGAAGAATCGGCCCAGCAGCCGGCCGCCTCTCACCTTTTCGAGCCGGGCCCGCCAGCTCTCGGCACTGCTCTGGAGCCGGTCGAGGATCCCCGTTACCTCCGCCGAGATCGCGGCCTTCCCATCGCGGAAGAGACGCTGACTCCAACACATCTGCAGTGTATGTCCTTGTCCTTGCGCAGCTTGATTGCCCTTGATCGGCGTGCGCAGTTGGTCAGGGCTTTGGCTGAGCCGAGACGCTGCGCGGCCTATAGCAAAGGCCGGACGGTGCGAGCCGATTCTCGAGTCGGAAAGCAAGAGTCTTACGCTGCCCGCGGCGACGCGGCCAGGGATCCGGTCGCCGGATCCCTGCCGCAGTAAAAGCTACGGGGTTGCTTCTTTGGTGCTCTTGGTCGAGCCGTCCGGGGCTACCGTCGTAACGCTCTGCACGGAGTCGGGGTTGTAGATTTCGAGGCCCGGAAGCGCGAGCTGGAGTTCGCTCGCTCCCGCATCTGTCACGTGGGCACCGGAGACGTCAAGATACTTAAGTTGCGTCAGGCCCTTCAGCGAGCGCAATCCCGCGTCGGTGACTTGGCTTCTGCTGAGGGCGAGCGCCTTCAGCCGACTCAGCCCTGCCAAGTGTACGAGCCCCGAGTCAGTGATCGCGGTGCAATCGTGCGCACCCAAAACCTCAAGCCGGTTCAGCGCCTTCAGCCGCGCGAGTCCCTCGTCGGTGATTGAGTCGCCGTTGAGGTACAGCTCTCGAAGACTTGTCAAATTCTCGATGAACTCGATTCCATTGTCCGTAATCGCCGTTTGCTCCAGGACGAGTTTCACTAGCCTTCGAAGTGCTTTCAGATGCGCCAATCCGGCGTCGGTGAGCTCGCCGCATGTGGATAGGTCGAGTTCCTGTAGGTTGTCCAATCCAGCGACACACGACAAGCCGGCGTCGGTGATGCTCGTGCTCCTCAAGTCCAGGCGGCGCAGGTTCGTCAACCGTGCGAGATGTTTGAAACCACCGGTACCGAGCCGCCCGCCGCCCACAACGCTGAGATACTCGAGTCGGGTCAGATTTCCGACCCGCATCATTTCCCGATCAGTCGTGCGCTCCCCGCCAAGCTCGACCTTGATCACGCTACTAAATAAGTCTACGCCGAACCGATCGATGACCCAGCTCGGCCACCACGGCCGCTCCTCTGCATTCGGTCGAAAGTCGTCGAGCGAGCCCGTCTGCCAGCTATACCACACCTGGCCGCCGGCGTTCTGGATCGCGGTAACCGCACTACGTTGGATCCGTGCCGCGTGGACGAGCCAGCCAAGCCAAATGCCTGCCACTAGCACGACCATCATGACAGTCCGCGTACTAAAGCGCAGAAACCGTCGCATCCTGGACCGTCTCATGGCCGCCTCATAAGGCGCGCGAACTGGCCCGGACGATCAGGGATGGAGAGCGTCGGCGCAGGCGTTGATCCATTCCTCCCGACGCTCCCAGCCCGCGCGGGTGAAACGGAACACTGACTCCGGGCCGCCCACCCACGTCGAGACCGGATACATGATCCGCGCCTCCACCAGCTCGCGATAGAGTGGCCGATTGGCGTCCGTCACCTCCCGATCACCAGCCAGTCGACGGCGCAGCAGCTCCCTGGACGCCTCCGACAGATTGCTCGCGTCGGGCGGCTCGAACCGCTCCAGCTCGATCCGTTCCTCCGCCTTGCTGAGCAGCTCGTGCCGCCGAGCCCAACCATCCTCGTTGAAGCGGTAGTCGGCCTCGGGGTTGCCATCGGCGCCAGGCACCGGCTCCATGATCCCGGCGGCGGTCAGCTCGCGGAACGCCTCCAGCGAGACGCCGGTGACCGGCATCCGGTAGCCTTTGACGCGGAACCGGAGCACGGCGACCGCCGATTCGGACAGGGCGAACGTTTCGGGCATGGGACCCTCCTTGATGGCGGGCATTTTACCCGAATGCCGGATTCCGTGGAACGCGTGCCGGCGCGCTTGCGCCTGTCGCGAGTCACAGGTTGAGTACTGTGTAAACAGCGTCATGCTTGTAAGCAGCGTGATGCGGCTGTTCTGTCGCTCGCGGGGCGGAAAACAGAATCACTCTTCGTGTTTTTTCCGCCTTGGAATGCGGCCTGATCGCCCGCCGTCCTAATCATTTCGCTCTTTCCATCGCAGCCAAGGGCGCCGCGGGGCTTCGCGCCACTATCCTGCTTCGTCGCGCTGCCCCACTCGACCCACTTTCCATTCTTGTCCATCTCAAAGTAGTTGAACTTGATCCCGTTGTCCTTCTTCTTCTGGGTCTTCGGCCACTCGACCCATTGCCCTTTTTCGTCAAGGCGGTAGAGGGTTTGCGCTTGCCGTGGCAGGCCGTTTTCGACGTATGCCGTTGTGAAGATCGCAATAGGCGACTTCACGGTTGGAGTAACCACACGCCTGAATCGAGTAACGAAATCGTCGGCGCAATGTTTGCAAACTTTCGAGATAGACTCGGAATCGCCTGGTCTTAAGAGAACAATTGAGCAGACCGAACTGCTGATCCCTGCGTTCTTGTCCGACTCGTCTGACTCGTCCAAGTTACCCAGGTTGAGCAGCGCGGCCTCCGTGCTGTCCTTCATCTCGAGGTCCTTGATAAGCCCCAGGGTGAGGTCCCGCCAGAACTCTCCAAATGGGCCGTCGGAAAAGCGCATGCCGAGCAGCGGGTCATCGGATTGGCTCGCGAGTTGCTTTTGCACCTGTGCCGTCGAGACGCCGACAACGACGGCTGCAACCAGTGCGGCGCTCAGCACGCGTAACGATTGTTTCGCCACAGCAAAGCCTCCTGCTTGGATCGCGGCTCGTGTATTGTCCGGTGTGCCGCCGGTCGGGCATTCATCCGAGCACCACCAATGCCTCACGCCATCGACAGATTCGGGCCGTCGTCGACGGCCGTTGGGCGCTCGTCCATCCCTGGCTCAAGTCTTGACCGTCCTGGATAGCGACCGTCCGCCGGGCGGGTGCGGACTGGCCACCGAATCGTTAGGATACGTGCTTAGCCGTGCGTGAGCGCGGGTTGCCGCCAGCTTGATGTGCGCGGGCTTGGACTTAGCAGTCGCCGGGCGCATTCGCCGCGCACCCAGCGAACAACGGTCTCTCGAGGCAAGCTGGTGTGGATCGGCATGCGCAATCTTTCCTCGTCGCTCGTCGTCGCGTCATGGTCGGGCTCAAACTGGAGTTGCGCTATCGTCTGCTCCACACGCGCAGGCGCGAGAGCGGGCGATTCCACACGAAGCGTCGGAACCTGTCAAGCTCGGGATGCACGCGCGACTGGGGAGTTCCATACGGTGATTTTCGGCGGAGCGCGATCCGCAGCATTCCGCCGCGCACCGTCCGCGTTCGGTTGGCCCGATCGGATCCACGTGCGAGAGGTTCCGAGTAACTAGATTCTCCGGGACCCAGGTGCGCTTAAGTTCGGGCTCGCTTGAGACGAAACCGTGCGCGATCTGTAGAAGGGGCCACGTCGTGCGCGGTGATTCTCGAGTCGGAGAATCAGTGTCTTACGGTGCCCCGCTAATTCGGAGTGGCTGCCTCGAGTAATTGAATCGCCCGCGAGAATTCTTCGAGGCCGTGTTTAACTACCTCGTCGGGTTCGGCCTCGTTACCTTCGGCGCTGAAAACCTTCGCGTACGCGTTAAGCACCGAGCTGCGACCGGCACTCGGAGACCCTTCGGTTACGCTCATTCACCTATTCGTCGTGGCGTGACGCCCGTTACAATCCGGCGCATTCGCTGGGTCTTGGGGAGCGCTCGGTCGCGCGAAGTCTAGCCGGATATCACGGCTCTTGAAACACCAACCGCCGTTCGTCGATTCGGGAGCGGGACCAGGGCACGAACATCCCACGGTCAAGGTTCGCGCCACGGGAGGAGCAACGACGACCGCCCGTCAGCGTCTGGCTTCTTTGTGTGACAAGGCATTTGTCGGCGCCTCGATGCTGCTGCCGCTGTGGCTTATCGGACAGCTCGCATGCGATTCGTCCTGGCTTACCGGATTGTGCTTCTATATCCCGTCCGCCTTTCTCGCCGCGGCTTTTCTAGGGTTCGGTCTTGTCTATGCCCTCAGAAATCAGGGCCGTAAGGCACTCTTGGCTTTCGCCATTTCACTACCGCCACTCGCCTTCGTCGGGTTCGTGGAGAATCGGTTCTTCCAAACCCGGCCGCCTGCGCCGCCGAGGGCACTCCGCCTGGTTCACTGGAACACGGGCGGGGCGTTGAGCCGGCACGGTGCGCAGCGAGTCTTGCTCGCTCAACACGCAGACTTGTACGTCCTGTCCGAGATCGGCGCGAGCGAGTCGGTTTTGCACTTCACAGAAGCGATCGGCGAACCGTATCAAGCATCGGTATTTGGCACAATGGCGGTGGTAGGCAGGGGCACCGTGCGGCCACGAGGCTGGATCCTCAACAGGAACCGAGCGAAGGCCCAATTGGTTCTCTGGGAAAATGCTGGGCATTCGGCGACTCTGTTTGTCGTCGATTTGCCTTCCGATATCTTCGTACCACGCGCACGATCCTCGACGAGATCAAGACTCTTGTGGAGCGATACCGACCAGACCTGATCGTTGGCGACTTCAATGCCCCACGTCGATCGCGTGCCCTGAGCGAACTGCCGACCGGGTACGGACATGCCTACGACACGTCCGGTTCCGGATTCAGCTACACATGGCCGGTCCCGGTGCCGATGTACTCTCTGGACCAGTGCATTCACGCGCGGCGAGTCACTCCGATCCGGTACGACCTTTTGCAGTCCGTTTACAGCGACCATTGCTGTCAGCTTTTCAACTTCGCCCTTCCAGAGAGGGCGACCGCCGTCCGCTGAGGTGTTATCAATCCTCGGCCGACTCCGCCAGGATCCTCCGGTAGGGATCGCGCACCACGTGATACGCCGCCCGCGCGGCGTCCGGGTCTTCCTGGTGGGTGGCGTTTACGTCCGTCCGCGCTCAAACTACGCGCCGCGGGAGGCGTCGTGTCCACCGTGCGCTTACCGTGAGCGGCGACTCACCCGATCGAGCTGGTCTGGGCTGTGACGCGGCGCGTGACTGCTCGTATGAGCCGATTGCGCGATGGCGATACGCGGCCGCGCTGGTACGCGGCCGATCTGCTGCGAGCCCATGCCACGTTCCGCCGGGACAAGGGTCGCCGCGAGATGCCGACGTTCCTCAACGCTCTGGAATCTTTGGTGCGCGCACAACCGGCTGGAAACAAGTGTGGCGTGGCGTGACAATGTCACCGAGGATCCGCCAACATTTCAAATAGGACTGGAGCAATTTCCAGTCGAGTCCTCTGTAAAAAATGAACCTGCTATTCCAATCTCAGCACGGCTGGCCACGGTTCTCGATTGCCGAAATCATGGTGGCGACTGCGGCGATTGCGCTCGCAATGGTTTGGCCGGTCGCCTCTTTACCCGTTTGTGCGGGTATATTGATCGTCGTGCTGCTTCGGGCCGGCTTTACGATGTTGGGCATGTTGATTATCGCAAGCGCGCTGGGATTTGTCCTCGGATTGGCCCTGCCACTGATCGTCCAAAAATGACCCGCCGGAAGGTCTCCTATACTGTGAACGTTTCCTCGCGCGATTGGCAGCCAACTTCTGAAGGAGTACCAATCGGGGAGTGAATTCCAGCATGCTCGCGCAATCAAGAGAGGGATCGGGCCAGAAGCCAGTCATCAAGCCTAACGCGACTACGGTCGGAGTGAACCTCGCATGCGATCCAAGTTTAATACGATTGGTTACTTGTCTGTAGCGATCGTGTCATTCATCTTTGGTGCGATGCTGGGTCACAGCAAATGGTCGATCACGGCTGCGCGGGCGGCTCTTCCGCAAGCGCCGGCGGCAAAAATGGAGAGGGCGACGAAAGAGATGGCCCCGGACAGCGCATTGACGGCCGCACTGAAGGCACTCGCCGACGCCAAGGTCGATTTGTTTGACAGTTACGAGATTACTATGAGGGGGTCGGACGACAAGTCGTCTTGGGGAGTTTGGTTCGTAGCGCTACCCAAGAGCGCCCGGCATGGACTATTTCGTGCACGTGTCAAATGATGGCAGCACTTCAATCCTTCCCGGTCGATGAAGATCGCGGGTGGGGCACTGCGTGCGGGTCGGCCGCAAGGGCAAGACGGGAATCCTCCTCGGCGCGCTGAGCCTGTCCATGTTCCGTCGCGCTCGCGGCGAGCGCCGGCGCTGGCGCCGAGATCTTCAAATCGAGCGGCCTTGGCCAGCAGCCACGCCGCGGGGTGCGCCTGATCGTCGGGGGTGAACTCTTCCTCCTGCGGATCGGGTGCCCACGGTCGATAGATGGCCTGACGATACAGCGCCTCGAGTCGCGCGTGGTGATCTGCGCGTTCTCGCGATACTGTGGCGGCCTCGAAGTCCTCTTGCGCTACCATCCACGAATACGGCGAGTCCCGCCCTTCTGGCCGACGAGCTTTTCGCAACCAATAATTCCGCTCGTCGCACTTTGCGCGTAGAAGGCACGATTGACTGGTGATGCCGTGAATTGTCCCGATTTGACTGAGGGCACGTGCTCTCATTGCCATGTCCGCCATTGTAATCGAAATGGCCATCAAGACGGGCACCGTCAGAGCGATCAGGCCGAGCACAGACTGAAGATTTAGAATCGCGCGTAACAGCCCCACGATCGCCACCGGCGCCATCAGCCACCAGAACCTCAGACGGGGCGGTTTGATCGCCCAGAGCAAGCCGAAAACCGCCCCCTCCAGTGCACCCACGATTGCGCCGACGATCATGACGAGAGGTATGTCGTATGGCGTACCCATGAAATGAGTTGAAGGATGCAGATAACCCAGGATAATGGCCCCCGTGATGTAGGCGATGGGACCGCCGAATACACCGCCGATCAAGCCGTGGAAGACACCGCGCAATACACTTCCATACGCGAGATCGCGGTCGTTCGCCGTCGGATGGCATCGGCGCAGGGCTCCATGACTTCCGTGAGCTTTGGCCAGGGTTGCGATGGCCGACTGATCATTTTTGCGGGACAACTTCATCAAGATACGCCGTGCTGAATCTGCACCGGTTCTCGCCGGTCCTTTTGTCGAACACCTCGACGTAAACAGTGCGAAAATCCATCCCGAAGACAGCGAGTTTTTCACCTGCTGAGCGTAAAGCAACGAGATGCCATCCTGACCCCGCATATCCGCGCCACTCACCGGCTGCCCATACGCGAGACGACCAGATCACTGCGCCGCTTTCCCGATCAGTGGCAAATAGCTGATAGGGTGCTGGTGGCCACCCGTAGAGCGCCGTAAATGTCCGATCGCCAGCGACCTCGACGGCTGCGAAGTCAACTGGACCTGATCCATCATCTGTCGGCAGCTTGATCAACTGCCCATCCTTCTTCACAATCCAATGATGGCCGGCGCATCTCAAGAGTCCGTGGCCTGGAAACGGTTGCTCGCCGCGCTCGGGGCGGGGGAACCGGAAATCCCTTTGACGGTACGCCTTGGCAGACCTCACGGCGGCTTCCCATTCCGCCGGAATAGAAAACTGTATTCGCCCCTCAAGCAATCCGAGAAAACGAGAGATCGCCTCAGCGTCGGGATTGACCAGCTCTTCCTGTTCGGTCGCCGGCACGGTTCGACAGACCCGCTCCCACCCGGCCGCTAAGGCCAGATTGCAGTCCGGAACAGTTGCTAGTCGTTTGAGCTCGCTCGTCGGAGTCGATGACAGCAACTTCCCGATGCGGGTTGCTAACTGACGTGATGATCCCACGCGGCTCGAGGACGTAAGGCCTTCGTTCTTGTCGTCAAGCGGTCGTGCCGCCGTACGTACAGGGCACGGGGCCACCGCAGATAACAAAAGCCCCAGTGTCAGCCACATGAATCGACGGCCGTTCATTTAAGAGTTCCTGTCGTCGTCTTGAAAAACCACCTACAAGTATCGGTTCTGAGGGCACCATAGACAATTCCTACACCGGTTCCGGAACCAGCGGCCTCAGCTCTGCTTTTTTCCCTTGGAGTTCCGGGGACCCTATCCACAACTCGTACACGAGTTCCACGATCGCCGTCGATAATTGAATATGCCGGAATGCCGACTCCGGATACGGTCGAAGGCGGTCCCGGGTTTGCTCTACCGTCTGTCCGCAGCCGTCGCCGATTCGTGTTCTCCCGCTTTCGAGTAAAGTAATCCAGCGAGGAAATCAACGTAATGCCCCGAGGGGCTGGCTCACCTTTGTAACGAGCCGAAATGACGATGAATGCAACCGACGCTAAGTGCGTTCTGTTGACTCGCCAGCTCGGACGGCGGCGAAATCTGCTGTTCCTCGTTGGGCTATTCGTGATCCTTGGTGCGATGTGGCGGATCTACCGGAACATCATCCCGTCCGGTACTGCCTTTTATCCGTACTGGTCGTTGTTGGACCCGATTGTGGAGGGACCAAGACTGGTGCTCTCCAATAAAAGACGTGTGATCCAAGTCCAGTTCAATGACGCAGGTGGGGCTCAGAGCGGGAACCACTGGACCTGGCTGATCGTCGACGAGTGGCTGACCGGCAAGCATGTGATCGCAGAGGGATACAGCAGTCCCTCGGTGAGGCGAGGGGAGGTTCCGTTCCCCTACCGTTGGCTCGGTGGCCGGAAACTCTCCGTGGAGTTCGTCGCGAAGCGATCTGGCGACGACGTGCGACATGTCGATGTACGCCTTCCCTGAATCTGTCGCTGTAGCCAAGACCTTCGCACGCACGCTCCAGACGATTGCCTTGGGGAGAATAACGTGAAAGGGCGCTTCAGTGGGCCATGCAGCTTTTCAGTTCGCGAGGGCGAACCTCAAGTCGCGGCTCAAGAAGCCCGTGGAACTCGCGTACTGTCCGCGCAAATAGAGTGACGTTCAGGAACCCACTTTCCGTCCGCGACATTCAATAGCGCACTGTCCGACTCGTCGGTCGAGCCGGTCGGCTTCAGGTGCGGGATACTGTCGAGCAACTTGATTTTCAGTCAAACGGGCGCACTTCAGTCAGGGCCTCGCCTGAGCCGGGACGCTGCGCGACCTGTACAACAGCCCGCACGGTCCACACTGACTCTCGGGTTCGAAAGTGACTGCCTTACGGTGCCCAACCCACCGGGCTATTTCGCAGGTGAAACGTCCCATAGCGTCAGCGAGTGATCAATGCCGGCGGTCGCTAGAATTCGTCCGTCGGGCGAGAATACCGCAACGGTCTGTCCTTCTAAGCGCGAGATGACTCGACCAGACGCCCAGTCCCTGAGGACGACCTCGGTGTCGTCAACCTTTCGATATGTGGCGTAGAAGGTGCCGACCGGTGAGAAGACGATTTCGCCGACGTGTTTCGACGGTTTGTCGGCCTGTGGCGATTGTTGACGTCGCACGCCGGTACTCATGTCCCAGACTGCAATTTCGCCATTCCGGATCTCTGCGAGTAAGTAGGCATTATCGGGCGAGATCTCTACTCGAAAAATGCGTGAATCCATCTTGCCCTTGAACGATGATTTTTTAACATCGGTCAACAAGTTCCAGGTGGTCGCCTCAAACTCGTGGCCGCCGTTCACGGTCACCAGACTGTTGTCGTCGGGCGAGAACGCCAAGGGGTTATAGTCCGGGTCGCCGGTCATCATGTGGGCAATCCTGCGACCACCGACGATATCCCAGACTTCGACTGACCCATCCGGCTCGGCAACGCTCCTCACGGCGGTTGCAAGCGCGATCTTCCGCCCATCGTGCGAGATCGCAAACTGCTCGAAGAGACTCAGCGGCTCTTTGAGGGCAGTGTGGTCTTCTCCAGTCCTGATGTCCCACATTCTCAGTAGAGAATGCACGGGATGAACGCCAGCGACGGTGACGGCAATGAAAACTGGCCTTACCGTTGGGAACGCCAACGCCGGCTCCTGGCACACGTCTTCAATAAGTCGTCTCGGACCCAGAATCGCCCGACCGGTCACAAGGTTCCAAACGACGCAGTTGAATAAACGATCACCCGCTACTAGAAACTGCCCATTCCTGGAAAATGCGAATACTACGCCGTGGGTACTTTTCTGCACTGTTACTTGTTTGCTCGTCGGAGCCCGTAACCGTGTTTGGTCGTCGCTCGACATGCTGCTCCTTAAGCTCAAACTTCCGTCGTCCCGTTAACAGATCCCATACCAGCACGACACCATCTCGACTCACGCTCGCTAAGACTTTCCCGTCGGGGGAGAACTTCATGGACTGAACTTCCTCGCTGGCTCCGCGCAACGTCGCCGCACCTTTCGATAGCCGCGGGCTTCCCCTGCGCGGACGCCTCGTCGGCGACTACCGGCATGTTCGTCAGGACGAGAATGAATTGGCACAGCAGCACACGTGACGATGATGCGCACGAACGTGGTTTCATTGGACGAACCGCTTCGCTGTGACATTTGGTTACGGAGAGAAATCGGGCCGATGGGCGTCGGGTGCAAGACAGTCACGAGCAACCTGCGACTCGGCGGTTCAAGCGGCCCTGACCGATCATTTTACCCGAGCCCGGACTCTTGGCGATCACCAAGAACGGTTGGGGGGCGCAATTGATTCTCGAGCACGCGTGCGGTTGGCTGACGAATTTCGGCTTGCGGCTACGCGTCTCACTCTTGGGTCTTGTTCGTTACGTTCTCTCCCTTGCGCGGCGACCGCCTCAATAGGAGCGGAAGGCAAACAAGTACTGACAACGGGATGACAACGTTCGCGACCCCGAGCGGTGTTATTCCTTCGGCAATATCGTGAAATGTCCGCTGACCAGCGAGCCAGTCTCGCACCACATGAATCGGAGCCCGGTCCATCCACAGCCACGAACTGACGCCGCCGCCGTTTACCCGACCGGATGTCGCCCAGTCTACGATTCGGAAGATGCAAAGGAGCACAACCGCGAGAGCTCCGACGAAGCGTGAAGTGCTTCCAGTTTCAAGAAACGGGACAATGGCAAGCGGGACAAGCAGGCAGGGTAAATCCAGCAGTGCACCGCAAGTAGCAAACCAATGGACCGCATATCGAGTGTTATCGAGGTGATCGGTCTGGAACCAGTTCGCGATGACTTCCTCAGGGTAGGTCGAGAAAAACCCGATCAGCAGAGTTGGGTAAGGTCTTTCTAGTTCGAGCCACAGTAGAACTAGAACCATGCTCAGAACAACGACAGTACGTGCAAGAGAGCGTGAAAACTGTGGAAAAAGAAGAACCCAGCAGACGAGTGGAAGGTATAAGACGTTGAAGTACGGCTTCAGGTCCCACCAGCCGTAAGGCAGGTGCCGCGTGCTCATCCAGGAGCGCAACGCAAGGAGGAGAGCAATGACAGCCACATATGCGATCAGTTGCCGCAGCGTTACGCGGAGCCGCATTGGCTGGTTTCCTCCACACGCGTGATCCGACCCCCATCGCAAATCCGACGACCGGTCCGAATTCGGAGGAACGTCCGGGCTCGACGAACGTATCGCGCCAGTGAAGTCCCCAGAACCACGTCCGGGCACCCCTTCATCGGTGCCGACGCCCTGCGACCCGCGCCCCGCCATACAGTGGGACCGTGCGCTAATCCCATGGGCGCGCCCCTGGCCCTCCGGCAGGCCGCGCACCCACCATAGTGCTAGAACCCATTCGCCGATTGCTCTAAGTTCAAGTTTCGCACATTCTGGCGCCGTTCCGCGAGCGGGACGGCCGGTCATTTTTGACCGGTCGGTTGCTCGTGGCGTAGCGACCTGAGCACGGATTCGCGTCTCGAACGACGATCACCCTGCTCGGCTGAAAAGATCGGTGATCTGTGCAAGCCAGGTTTTTATCTGACTGTGATCCGAAAGCACTGTGCCGGTTTTCTCCACCAGGCTGACACGGCGTAGTGTGGTCAGGAGATCAGCAAACGACGGTTCTTCCTTGCGCGAATACCATGGCCGGTTCGGAAAACGGACGAATTGATGGCCCGTCTTGTGGAACCACACCACGACCAGACTATAGAGCAACAGCGCAAAGGGCGCGGTCCGCTCGACGGCTTTGGGCAAACGATTGGCCGGGTCCTCCAGTCCCAGGAGCTGCTTGCAGTTTTCGAAGGTACATTCAATCGCCCAGCGGTAGGAATATGCTGTCAGGATCTGTCGCGCGTTCCAATTCAGCTTGGTGCAGTAGAACATCTGATCGGGGCGTTTGCCGTCCAGGTCGTGCACCAAGACGATCGTCAGCTCGCGGTCTCCGCCTGCCTTGTAGTAGAGAGCCTTGATGGTTTTGACGGCGAGCGTGGCATGCAGCCCGAACTGGTTGAATTTAAGCCGAGTCCAGGGTTGAGCTGGATCTTTGGCCCACTGCTCCATGCCAGGGAGACGGGCCCCTTTCTTTCGAGGCGGTCCCTTGCTTCCCACCTTCTTGATGGGGGCACGTTCGTAAAGCGCGCCCTTGGGATGAACATGGCTGATGAGGTGAACGTTGGCCGGCAGATGAGAGAGAATGCTCTTGCCTCCGTAAGCGCTGTCACCGGTGAGGATGATCTCGTCGTCGGGGTACCACTGAGCCACCAACTGAATGAGTTCGAGGGCCAGTTGGGGTCGAGTGCGATGATCGGGATTGGGTTTGGAGGCTTTGCCCCGCCCCTTCTTCCCCTTGGTGAGTCCTTGACGATTGCGGTACAGCCGCACGGCGATCGGCAAGGCGAAGACTTTCGTGGGCGCCCAGAAGGGCTTCACGATGATCAGGCAGAGCACAACCCAGTCATGTCCCCAACTGACCAGGGACTTGGCGCGGCTGGAGATCAGCGGATCGTAGTGCATGCCGGCACCGTAGAGAGTCAGCCCTCGTTTGCGGCAGAGGGTATCGTCGACGGCCCAGAACAAAGTGGAACCGGGAGCCAGAATGGTGCCGACCAATTTAGCCAGGAACAGACCCAAGATGTCGATGTCCCAGGCGGCATGGCTGAAGAAGCGATGAAATCGGCACCAATGGCCGTTGCCCACGTTGCCGCCCGCAAAGATGACCTCGGTCAGATAGCGGTGTCGATGAGAAAGAACCCAGCCAGTGACGATCTGTAGAAAGGTCTGAAATGTTGGGGCCGTAAAGACGGGAACAAAATGCTGTAGCAGGTCGACGAACGAGGCTGTAAGTTCCATGGGTCGGCTTCCTTGCCTTGGTGCCTATTTGGATTGTTTGGCCCAGACAGGATGCCAAAAATGGGCAAGGAAGCCGACGTCATTCACCCCGACGCCTCTTGCACGCACGCCTCGGGGCGACGCGAAGCGGCCGAATCAGACATCAACGTATACGCGAACGATCTCTGAGAAATGTGCGAAACCTGAACTAAGTCGAACGTGTTTCGCAGCGCGGGCAAAGAGCGCTTCGCGCAAAGTTAGCACGCGAGTGCGTCATAGAAAAGCTCAGTATTTCGAACGATGCGACCACCGCCCATACGCATTAGCGTCCGATTGTTGATGGCCGTCGTCGCATTCCTTGCGCTCGTGTTCCTTGCGGCGCACGAGTACGACCGATCGCACCGCTCTCACGCCATCGCGGTTCCGGGGGCACGTGCGGTTTACACACCAACTGAGCAAGACGTGAAATCACTCATGTTTTCGGAGGATGGAAACGTCCTCGCGGCGGCCCGCGCTCACGGCAGCATTCAAACCTGGCGAACATTGACGACTTGGGCGATATCGAGCACTCCAGCCTCCGAGCGCAATTCTTAGGGATGGCAATCTCTCGGGACGGCAGGTGGCTTGCAGTTGCCGACTCCGGCGATGGGGCTCCTACCGTGCGTCGATCAGTACTCCGGTCGTTTCGGTTGAATCACGGGATACTTCCTCTCGCGGAACTGGGTTCGATGCAAGAGTCCACCGCCGCTGTCGATCTCAGGCTTTACTCGGGCGCATCTCTCGCATTTTCGCCCGATGGCCTCGGGATCGCCTCGGGCGAATACCACACCATCGAGATCCGTGACCGATCGTCGCTTGAAATCGTGCAGTCCCTCAGCGGGCGGTTCCAGATCGCGAGACTTCTACGCTTTTCCGACGACGGCGACTACTTGGCCGCGGGTGACGATCAAGGTGCGATCGTCGTTTTCGACCTTCGCAATGGAACGCAAACGTTCGTTCGCAATGCAACATTAAATCCGAATCAGCCCGAAAACGCCGGCATGATCGGACACTATCACGGATTAAAGGCGTTCATATTCACGCGCGATGCCGCCCGCTTGATCTCACTTGGCGGCGACAACCACCTGAAGGTGTGGGACATTCAGAGAGACCAATTGGTCAGCCACATACGAATCGGCGAATTATCCGGATGGGCCGATTTCAGCAGCATTTTCTCCCTTACCGACGATGAGAAGTGCATCCTGACAGCTTCGAAGACGGGAGAGCTCGGACTGTGGGACCTTGCTTCGGGTCAGAAACGAATATCAGGTAAGATTCCGACCCTGCCGCCAGACTACTTTCTCTGGGAGCTCGCGCTGTCACGCGACGGGAAGTCGCTGACCGCGACGATTGGCAAGCATGCTCAATCCCCGAGAATTGTCCTTTGGGCGACCAGCGACCTCTTTGCCTCGTCAGTGCAAGCCCCCCTTGGGCCCGACGCGTCGACAGCCTCGGTCGGAACGAAGCCGTGAAGTGGCGATTGTTGCAGCGTCGAATCCCGCACCGGATTCTCTTAACCCGAAGTCCTCCCGGTTGCAGAGTGCGCCCAGGGACGATTCGGTCCGGAAAACGTTGAGGAGGCGCGGAAGCCGGTGTCGACGGCTTTTCTCAATACGGTCATCGCCTGGTTGGCCTCGGCCATTCCGCCGGTGGTCGACAGAGCGGCCCTTTCGTGCGCGGCCAGGCCCGCGAGTCCCGCGTCACAGGCCGCGCGGCGAGGCGTTGGTGTGAGGACAGAGTTCCGTTTAGAATGTTGTCGGGAGGAATGATTCATGCTTCTGACCATCGAAGGCATATTCAAAGACGGGAAAGTGGAATTAAGCGAGACGCCGCAAGGCCTTCGCGAGGCGAGAGTCCTGGTCACCTTCCTGGGGCCCGCCGAGGCCAGGCCGCGCCCGCAGATCATGAGATTCGGCCAGTTTTCTGGCCCCGAAGAGAAAATGTCCACCGAGCAGGACTTCCGCGGTGCGGAGTGGCGCGGCGATCACTCGGATGGCAACTAGCCACATTGTCGACACACATGCCCTGGTATGGCATCTGGAAGGAAACCCGCGGCTGGGTGCCAGCGCCAAGGCCATCCTTGGGGATCCCAGCAGCCAGTTGGTGCTGCCGATGATCGCGCTCGCCGAGGCATGCTGGATGATCGAACACGGCAAATCCACGATTTCAAACGTGCGCGATCTGCTCGCGGCAGTGGACGCCGATCCGAGACTCGAGATCACCCCATTGAACCGCGAGATTCTGGACCGCAGCCTCAGCCTTGCCGTGATCGACGAGATGCACGATCGCCAAATCGTGGCGTCGGCCTTGGTTTTGCAGGACAAGGGCGCCGCGGTAGCGATCCTGACTCGCGATTTGGTGATACAGAATTCCGGACTCGTGACCGTGATCTGGTGAGCTTGGCGACGCCCATTGGCAAGGCCATGATTGAGTGGCAGGGGAGAGATGGACTTCCCGGCAACCATTGTCCCTTGGCGTGGTGCCGCGACATCCATCCGCCCGCCGTCCGCTTCGCCGATCGGGCCGATCGGTTCCAGTCGCAAGGCCCTGCCGCACGGACCGCGACCTGGCGACACAGGTACCTTCCGGTGCGCACCCGTCCTGAGCGGAAACCCTGCGCGCTCAACGGAAACGGATGGACGGCGTCCTTTGATTCTCGCGTCGGAAAGCAGAGAACTCACGCCGTCCGCGGCGAGTGCGGCGCACTTCGCACCGGTTGCACGAGGCCCGAGTAGAACCACCCGACAGTCCAAATCAACGGCGTGGTGCAGACGATCCAAGCGATTATTCTGGGGAGCACGAGGTTTCGGAAGCTATAGACGTCAGTCGGACCAAACAGGGTCCAGTCCAGTCGGCGGACCATCGAGGGGAAGCCAGACTCGTAGGACCAAACAAGGGCTCCAGCAGCCGCCACTTGCCACGCGGCGAAAGTGACGAACGTGTCTCTCCACCGACGAGGACCGGGGATGAGAACGTTGACAAGTCCCAGACTTACCGCCGTCGCTGGCGTCGTGGCCAGAACGATTCCAAGATACGTTGCGAACCGTTCGTACCTGCCGAAACTGGCCTGAATGTCGCCAAAGGCCCAGACGTAAGCCGCATCCGCTGCCCGCCCGACCAGTGGGCGGGTGACGAGCGTCAGGGCCAACCAGCAAAGATGCCAGACGACGACTACGACGACCAGCGATCTAAGACGGTTGGACACGGTGCGGCCGCCTCACTTTGCTTTGCTGACCCGGATCCCACCTGGCGCGGCCCGAATAAGACCGTTCTCAGGGATCAGCTTCTCCTTCATCGAGCATAGCCGCAGCTCCGAGCGACTACAGCGCAGCGAGGCTTGAATTCAGAGTTTAGCCTGCGCCGTTGCGCGCGAGTTCAAGGAGCAGCGATCGCGGCGTGACTTTATCATCGCCGTCCAGCGCGACGGGCAGACGATTCCGGTCGTCACGGTCGACGGGGGCCGGAGTGGGATCGCCGGCCGACTCTCGAGTGCGAAATCAAGTTTAGCCACAGATAGGGATGATGAACACGGATGAAGAGGGTGGGAGATCATGAACTGTGACGACGAGCCGGGATTCGTCGGATTGCTGCCTGGCTTCGGCACGCGTCGGTTGGATGTCGCGCGGTAGGCCCTCCGAGGTTGGCGGATTGAGGATTCGCCGTTCCTTGCATCCGTCAGTTTTGGGCGGCTTGCCGTGAACGTGATGCGGCCGTGAGCGGGACGGCGAGGTCGCGTTCTTGTTGCAGGGCCAATGACATGGGAAGCCTCAAAATCAATCCGACGTCACTGCCCGATTCTCAGGTGCTCAGTTCTTTTGCAATCTCGTCTAGATCCAGAAGCTCCTTGTCGAGGACGCCTATGATCGCATTTCTGATGCTGGTCGCATCTCGTTTAGCGGGGTCTTGCAGAAGCCAGCAAATCTCGATGCCTGATCTGATCTTGTTCTCGAGCAGCTCCGGCTTGATCATCCGCGAAGGGCGCCTGGATCTTTGTTATCGATGTAAGCCATTTTCGACTCCGATCATGAAAAGAATCGGCGTGTGGTTTGCGACATCGTTCTACCTGTCGCTGATTCGCTTCCACAGCGGGCGTTGCGGGTCAAGTCCGTCTCTGGCAGCGATCACGCGCCAGGCAGCCTGCGACCGACTCCTATAGGAGAGGCAATTCTGGCTCGCCAGCTTCGATCGGTCCGATCTTGTCGACGCACGCCGACGCTCACTCCGTCGCCGCTCGCACCGAGTCGGCGATCCACCGCTGAATCAGGGGAGGTGCGTCGCGTTGAAGCTTCCGTAGTCTGGGAACACGCGACTTCGCTCCGTGGCCCAGGTCGCTGAGGAACTCCAAATCCTCCCGAACGGCCTCGAGCCATTCGAGCCGGTCGTCCTGTCGGTCGATGGTTAGGCGGTTCTCGACGCTATCGATCAAGTCGTTGACAGCGGATTCAAGTTGCGGGCAGTCTTTTTCGAGTGCCGCCGCGACGATCACGACGGCTCTCGTGGCTCTGGGCGACCTGGATACCTCGAGCATTTGCTTTTCAACCAGGGACTCGATGGCATCACGACTCTTTGGGTCGATGCGAGTGAGCGCCATCACCGCTTCCGGTTCGAACGACGCCATGTCCTTCAGTCGATCCATCAGCATCGGGATTGATGGCGTTGCCGCGGGACCAATACGGCCTAATGCGCGGATCGACGCCGTGCGAACGTCCGCATCGCCTCGCTTTGCCAGATCGATCAGGCGCGGGACGGCAGCGGCCGCCGCCGGCCCGATCCGGCCGAGTGCAGTGATCGACTCCAGTCGCTCGAGCGGGTCGTCCTTCTCGGCGAGAGCAACGAGCGCCGGCACCGCTGGCGCGGCAACAGGACCGATGCGGCCCAAGGCGACGATTGCCGCAGACTGGACCTCAACGTCCTTGTCTCTGGCGGCGTCGATCAGAACGGGAACTGCCGCAGAAGCCGCCGGCCCGATGCGACCGACCACGGCACAAACCTCTGCGCGAGCGGAAAACGCGGGCATTCTGACGTAGGGAACGAGCAGGGAAAGTGATGCCCGTCCGCTCGGATCGATCTCCGAGATCGCTCGGAGCACGGCGATGGCAGAATCATCCTTCAATCTGGGAAGTATCCCGAACAGGAGCGGGAGCGCGCAGGTTCCGCGGCCGCACCGAGTCGACCGAGCGCTGCAACCTCGAAGGGCTCGATATCGCCTTTCCGTCGCAGAGACTCAACGAGCGCCGGCGCGGCCTCGGCCGCCGACGAACCAAAGCGGCTGAGGGCGTCGAACGCAGCGGAGCGAACGTCGGAATCCTTGTCCTGCAATGCATTGGTAAGGGCAGGGATCAATACTCTGCCGTCACCTTTCATCAGGCTGACATGTCCGAAATAGCTGAACTGCCGCTCGTCGATAGCTTTCCTCAAGAATGCGACCGGCGGCGCACCAAGGTCGCTCAAGGCGCGGACGATCACGCGCCCATAAACGTCAAACAGTTCCTCGTCGCCCAAGGACGCCTCGAGTGCGGCGACCGCTTCCCGAGATCCGACCCCGACGTGGCCCAGAGCCCCGACGGCCTCGGCCCTCACCCAGACCTTTTTATGCTTGAGTGCGGCGATCAGCGCGCCGACAGCAGCTCGAGGGGGAGGCTCGGTTTGACCCAGGGCCATGGCGGCCTCGCCCCGTGCCTCGTCGTTACCCGTGGCGAGGACATGCAAAAGGAACGGTGTCGATTCCTGGCCGATCCGTGCCAGTGCCGATGCGACGGGCACGGGATCGGGGTTGACCACACGTCCTGTAAGATCACTCGACCCGAGGTATCGTTCGTCGCCCAGCCTTGCCGACAGGGCGGGAATGGCTGCGCTGGCTGAGGGGCCGATCCGGCCCAAAGCGACAACGGCAAGAACGGCGACCGTTCGATCGCGATCCTCGAGGGCGCGCATCAAAGCGGGAACCGCGTCACGGGCGGAGCGCCCGAATCGGCCGATTGCCAAGCAAGCCGAGCGGCGCTGATCGGCGGACCCGTTCCCCAGCTTCTGCACCCAGTAGTTGAGCGATTCATCGCCGCACCACGCGGCTTCCCCCGGGAAGCCCGTTCCGAACGGATAACAAGGCCGTCAGTGCGGTGAGACACGCGACGAGCATCCGCGCGGAGCGCTTGACCATGGACCGACGTCTTGGCATGGGCTCTTCCACCGGCAGAGACTGCCGCGTGCGGGCGAACGGCTTCCGGATACCCAATTATGAATGCCGATCGTCGAGGAAATCCAGTCTGCGAGGCTCGCGGCCAAAACCGCGGCGCGCGTTCCGAGTGCGACTGCGCCACGACGTTACAGAGGACTCGGCAAGTGCAGTGCGCAGGACTAGACGTTCCGCCGTCAATAGTTGAGTATAGGGTCTCCGAAATGCTGATTGACGTCTGCCGAGCATTCCAAGTTGGAACCTTTAAGTACTCGGCCGTGGCTGCGTGCCATCTGGCTGCGGTTCCGGCCCCTCTGGCGGCGGCTCCGGGACGTCCGGCGTCGGCTCCGGCGCATCCGCAGGCAAGGATATCCATGGCGAATGGGCGGCGTGGTTGTACTTCGCCGTCAGCGTGCGATAGTGTTCTGCGCGAATGTAATCGACGACGGCAAAACGATGCAGCTCCCAGTATGGCTTGCTCCCGCCGATTGCCTTTGCGTTCTCTGCGCAGAGCTCAATCGCGTCCGCCGTCGCGCGAATGTCTCTTTCGATGGCAGCGAACTCGGCCGCTTTCTGACGGTACGCGCGAGCTAGCACCCGAAGCCGTACTACCGTTTGTCCAGCGTAAACCAGCACGGCGATGACGGCGATTACCGCCATGAGCCAGCGAATCGTGAAACGCGCTGATGCCAGCCGCACGGGTTACACTCCACGCCGCACAACGACGGGACATCCAGACCACCATTCTGATCGAGAATGGGCCACGACATCCAGTCGCGCACTGCGCGCTTCGCCAATCTGTCCGATTGGTTTGACGAGCCTGACGCGCCGAGCAATTCGGTCCTCCGCGAGCCTGGGACCCTTCGGTCAGCACCGCTCCTGGGCCAAAACCGCTCACGATCAATAGAAAAGGTCGCTATCGCCGGTTGGCTGCGAGTTCTGAAGGCGGGTGGATTGCGCTGCCCCCTGGGAAATGTCGGCAGTGCTACGGCTTTGGTAGGCCCACAAGATAGGCGCGATGTCAGCCGTCATCGGTTCGCGTTTCATGTGTTGGCGATGGGGGCCGACCGTGATACGCTAATCGACGGGGCACTGTGTTATGACGATACACTTATCGAAAGACCACGAACAGTTTGTGCATGACGCCGTTCGCGGGTATTTACGCGAGCGAGAATGCCGTCATTAGCGACGCCCTGGACCGGCTCCGGCAGACCATGCCCGCCGCGGGCGGGTCAGCTCGGAAACAGGCCAAACGCGCCAAGGCTGCCCCCAAGAAGCCCAAGAATACACTCGCCCTCGCTGAAATCCACCAGCAGATGCTGGCGAGCGGCTTGATGACCCAGCTACCTGACGCCAACGCCTACTTCGATGATCCGGAAGACAAGCCGATCACCATCAAAGGTGAGCCTATTTCCGAGACATCATCCGCGAGCGCCGCTGAAAATGGAGCTGTATTTCTTCGATAGCAGCGCCCTGGTCAAGCGGCTGATCCCGGGATCGGCCGTTGGACGATGGCTTTGCGTTTGGGCTAGCTCGCGACGGCATCCTGACGGCACATTCATCGTGAGCCCGAAGAGAGGGGAGGTGCTGTCGGGGAGTCGATCAGCGAAATGGCTCGCACCACGAGTATGCCATGTTTAGATTGCCAGCGACGACCAGGACGCGCGCTGGGCAATCGGTACGGAGTCAATAGTCTTTTGCGGACTGACGTGGCCAAAACGCAGGGCGCTCACAGAATATATCATGTTATGATGTATATAGCGTTCTGCGCGATGTACCTTTTCGTGTTAAGACAGGTCGCAGCTCCCGAGAATCCAAGATTGTTCCAATGGACCTTTCCCTTGCCGCCAGTCGTTTTGGGGTTTTTCTTCTGCGGTAGATCCGATCGGGGTCGCTTCCTCTGCGGAATTGCCGGCGGCGTCTGTGCATATCTTGTCGTGTTCTTGTTTGTCGAGCTGTCCTGGCCCGTAGTCCTTGTCCCTCGCATTGCCTCCATTGAAAGACTGTCGTTACTTGTGTGCACGGTTTTCCTGGGAGCTCTTCACGGTACGGTAATCAGTCTTGCGTTATACGGTGCATATAGGATGGTAGGTCTCTGTCGGCGATGGACGCTTCGTCGTTCTTGACATTCTTCAGAGCATGCGGGTTCACGCTCGAATCTGCGGCTCGAACGCTCGTCGACATTCGTCTTGGCTTGCGAAACGGAATCATGATCAGCCGCAGATAGGAATGATGGACACAGATGAAGAGAGCAGAAGCCGGAACAGGTACGCCGATGCAACTCGTCGTCGGATGGTCTGGATCTTTCCCGATCTCGCCTCCACCAGGCTGGCAGCGGCGCAGTTGGCGGCAGGGGCGTTTCGATCATGGCCGGCGTCTTCGTGCGATCGCGCTGGGAATTCGAGGCCGTCGGTTATTGGTGTGTGTTTCTTCAGCGGATGGCATGGTTGATCCACCAGTTAAGGTCGTACTCACCTGCGCGAGCATCCGCGAGCAGGCTCCTCGGCTGCGTAGTAGAGGGCCGATATCTTCGCGCGTATGAGCGCCCGCCGGGCGAGTGCTCGAGGTACTCGTCCCAGATCCGATCGATCGTGTTTAGATCGACTTTGGAATTCAATTGACGGTTGAGTTCCGCCGCCACAACCGATTGGTGATCCGGGGATCGGAGACGACGCTGAGCGTCGAAGACGGCATTCACACGCGGAGCGTAGGAACGAGTCAACGGATCACGATGCGTCCAGCGGCGCCTGGCGCGGCGCGATCAAGAGTGGCTATGCCCTTTCACGGGCGGATGAGCGGCTGCTCGCCGTGTTCCCACGGCTCCCGCGGAACATAAGGCTCTCGTTCCGGCGGAGGTGGATCCGGCTCCAGTCTGATCCAGGGACGCGAGGCGGCCAGGCGGTACTTATTGAACATGGGGCTGTTGTGTTCCCTCATTCGCTTGTGGTGCCTTCGCAGGAATTCGAGCTGGCATCGGCCGCCGGGTCCGGATCCTCTTCGTCCCATCGGTAGTTGTCCAATACGTACCTTTTGCGCGGGCTAGATACTGTTTTCTGAGAGCAACGGCGCACGATACCTCGACGAGACCCCCTGCGAGAATCCCGATGATCGCAATAACCAACATCCAGCCTCGAATCGTCGGTTGGAAATGTCGCACGCTTGGTTCCTCGTGTCTCGGGTTCGGCTGTCCGGCTCGGGTGGCTTACGGGCAGCGATTTTTGAGGGGTTTCATTCGGGGCGCTCCATCGCGCGCCTTGTAAGTCGGATCGAGCGGGATCAGGTGAAAGGTACTTCCGAACAGCCTCCGGTTCGGGTGCGGAAGGTACCCCAGAGGAGAGGGAATTCACTATCTAATGCTTGCAACGATTCCACGAATGACATCATCGATGGTTTGCCATTGCGGGTAAATCGTGATGCTTGACTCGAAAGCTTCTGATAACGACTGCTCCAGAAGATACACCGTCTCATCCAACGGAGTCGTCTCGGGGAGCGACAGCTCACGGTCGAGTCGGTCGGTGGGTCTTAGTTGCGTCGCCTGGACTCCGATCGCGCGGGATATTACCTCGATAACGAGTTTCACTTCTTCTTTTGCCAAGCCACTCTCCGGACCGTAATAGCGGTTGTACCAGTCTGAGAATTCTACTGCCATTCGTCCTGAGAAAAGCTTGCGACGCTTGGCCTCCGCGACCATCCAAAAGATCGCGACAAATGCGGCGCCCACCGCTATCAACACGAGTTGAAACCAAATTGGCACGATACACCCGTGATCTGACATGTCCATCTGGCGTAACTATCGTCAATTGGTACAACGGTCGATCATATTAGTTGGCGTTGGCCGATCGCCGCTTGGTCAACACAGCTCGAGCCGAGAGCAACAGAACGGAAAGTAGATAACCGATCGTGAGCAGCAGCATCAGCCCCTGGGCCGGGTCGAACCATGTGGCGCTTCTGGCGGCAGCACGAAACTCCAGCGCGCGGGAGGGGCTTTTACCCAGCCGTAGGCTTGGCACGTCAGGGTGATCCATTCCACAAACGAACGGCAAGTCGCGATGAGGGTTATGATGCAGAGCAAGGCTCGTGGGAGCGACTTGTAGAGGCTGAGAACACACAAGAACAGGACCGCCAGCAACCAGACGAGATCGGCCGTTTGGTCGGAGGACATCCAGAAGTAGTAGGCTGACGAATGATAAAAAGGAAAAGGCGGCATATACGCTAGTTTTCCCGAGAAAATGGCCTCTTCGATTCTTGCGATGTGTGTGTACGGCCATGTGACCAGAAATGGGAACAGCAGCGGGAAAGGCCTTATCAGGGCTACCCACGCCGCGAGGACGATTGTGACGGCCCAAATACGGGCCCACAGCAAGCAACTGTGCCGCCAGGGCAATACCAAGGCGATCGACAGAGCCGGGACGACCCAGAAGGCTAACCTCGGGTCAATGAGATAGGGTCGGTTCAACCACGAGAGTTCGTCTCCTGCGCCAAATCGTTTGCATCGCCACCAGAGGAACATCGAGTCGAGAAACGACGAACACGGATACGGCAACGATCGCCACCAGGGACATCAGGCCTCGTAGGCTGATCCTGGGCAATCGCATCGAGCCACCTCCGTGAGCGACGAGTTCCAGTTTGCTGAGTCCGGCCGCCAGACTCTCAAGCGGGCTGATCATCTTCGAACGCGACATTTCCGGATCGCCAATTGGGTCGACGGTACCGACTGGCCGGTGATCGGTCGAGGTCTTTAAGTCTTGGGAGTTCTGGGACGGCCGGTACACGGTCCCGGCCGGACGAGCTGACCCTCGTCAAGCGGCGCCCGGATCAGGAGAATGGCCGGTGAGGCGGAGTTTCCGGCGACGAAGATCGGGACCGGCTGGATGGTGGGGAGGCGCCGCCCCGCGGATGTGGGGTCGCCGGCGCCGGGAGGGGCGGTCTTCAACGCGGACCGCCGCTTCGGAGGGAGTACAAGATCATGGTCCGATCCATTCAAGCGGGACTTCTCGCCGGAATAATCGGTTGCGTTGCATGCGCTGCCGCGGCCGCTCAGGTGCCTCAGGCTGAGGAGCCAAAAACGCCACAGGATCGCGGCGCACGCGTGGTCGAAGGGGCTACTTCGGGCGCAAAACTCGACGGCGATGCTTCGCTCCAGGTCCCCGCCCTGATTGCCGTCGTGGAAGATGGCGACGAGCAGGAGTCCCTCTCGGCAATCCACGCGTTGGCGGCGATGAAATCGAAGGCGAGTCCCGCGATCGTGGCCATCAGCAAGAAACTGAGCGCTGCGGATCATGCAACGCGTGGCGCCGCTGTCGAAGCATTGGTGTCGATCGGAGACCGGGCCGTGGTCGCCCTGCGAAAACTGCTGACCGTGTCGACCGGGAGAACTCGGGCAGCGGCGACGCAGGCGCTCGTCCGGCTGAAGCGGCTGGAAGCAGGTGACGTCGCCCGGCTATCCCAGGACCCTGATCCGCGCGTTCGAGCCGCGTTGGTGGACGCGCTGTCCAGACTGGGCAAACCGGGCGTGCCGCGGCTGGCGGACTTGCTCCGGGATCCCGAGCTTGCAGTCGCGGTCGAGGCGGCGCGAGCCTTGAAATCGCAGCGCGAGGACCCGTCGATCGCGATCCCGGCGTTGACCCGGGCGCTATCGCGCGAGCACCTGAGCCCGGACGCCGGCCTTGCGCTCGCGGCCTATGGCATTGCAGCCCGGATGCGCCGTGCCGGAACTCATCAAAGCGCGTGAAGAAGAGGCTTTGAAGCACATCGGTCCGCCCGCCGAGATCGATATTCCGCAGTTGTTCGCGGGCCTTGCGCAGGGGGATCAGGAGACCCGGATTCTGACCGCGAAATACCTGGCCTTGCTTGGCCCGACAGGCAAGTCGGCATCGGGCGCCGTCGAGGCTGCCGCAGAGAAGTCGATCAAGGAGTATGTGGAGCGGAAGCGGCAGGCCAAGCCAGATAAACTCTCTGAGGTCTACGCTTCAGGTCGACTGCTGGTGGCCGCTGAATACTGCGCGGCGGCGGTCTGGGCCGTGACCCGGGACACTCCGCGGTTCCTCGATCTCATCGAGAGGCTGGCCATCGCCGCGGATGAACCCATCGAATGCTCGGATTCCGTGGGCTTGCCCGAGCTCTCCGCCGACGATTGTCGCCGCATCGGAGTGATGTTGCGACATCCCAATCCCAAGGTTCGGGAGACGGGGCTGGACGTTCTGTCCGATGCCGGTTCCAGGGCCCAACCACTGAAACAGGAACTCCTCCATGTGGCACAGGACCGGAATCCCGAGATCGCGCACGAGGCCATCCGGTCGCTCGCCGCCATCGGGCCCGTCGTGGGACGGGATGTGGAGCCGGTTCTCCTGTCGATGTGGCGCGACGGAGCGATCCCGCTGCGCCCATTCGCCGAGGCGGTCGGCCGCCTCAGGATCCGGTCCGGGGCAACACGCGCCATCCTCGAACGCGGCCTCAATGACCAGGAGCTCTGGACGACTGTAGCGTGCGCGAGTGCGATCTGCATGACGACGGATGACCCCCGCGGGACCGCGCGGAAGATCATCGAAGCCGCCGGCAATCGAGCGTTCACCGACCGGCTGGCCATCTCTATCCTGAACGACCTGAAGGGAGAGGATGAGCTCGTCATCCCCTATCTCGTCGCGCAACTCCAGAGCGAGGATTACTGGACTCGCGCCGAAGCCATCGACGCGGTCGGCGGTTTCGGTGCCAGGGCTTCCGGGGCCATCACTGCGCTCAGGAAACTGATGGATGACGCGGACGACCTGATCCGGCTCAAGGCGGCCAGTGCGGTCTTCCTGATCGCCAACGACCCGGCTGTCCTGGAGCGAGAGCTGGAACGCGTGCTCGCCAACGGCGATCCCTATCACAGGCACAATGCGATGGAAACGATCGCGGCGATGAAGCACTCGGGCGGAAGGTTCGTCCGCTACCTCTTGACGGAGCTCCATCGGCCGGCGCCGGACGACGCGGAAACCGCCATCAAGGCGCTGAAAGCGATCGGGACCGAGGAGGCGGTCGCGGCCTTGCGGGCGACGGCCGAGTCGTCAGATTGGATGATCCGATCCCAGGCGATCGAGGCCCTGCGACAGGTTCGAGACCCCGACCGAACGGGGAGGCCGTGAAATGGGTCGCATTCCGATCGTCGCTTGCGTTTGCCTGCTGCTAGCCGTCCATGTCCCGCCCGCGATCTCGGAGCCTGCGGACGATGACGGCCAGGTCCAAGCTACGACCGGCGCCATGTCTTGGCACTGGACTCCGCGTGAATGGACCATGTCAACGGCATACACGGAGATCAAGGGGTACGCCGATAGACCGGACGAACGGACGTTGAACGCCCTCAGCGTCGATTGGCGCGAAACCGAGCTGGATGCGCCGGGCAACTTCTGCACGGTTCGCGGCCAGTTCCGGACGAATGTGAAGGGTCACACGCTCACCCGGCCCATCGACTGGTTTCAGGGTGTCACGGTCTACCTCGGAACGACGCCCGGCGCCCGGCCGGATTGGTCCAGCGGCATGGACCAGGCCGACACTGTGCACGAGACGACGGTCACGGGCCCGGCCGGGACGTTTCGGGTGTGCTTTGACCTTCGCAAGACGAAGCAGGATCGCGATCGGGCGCAGTCGTTTCAATTTGGCGTGGCTCTGGCGCGGCACACCGTCCAGAGCAAGACGAGTCAGCTCATCGAATGGAGCTCACGGGCACCGGCCGTTCCTGCCAGCGTCCGGATCCTCTCCATTGCTGCGGCGCCGCGATTATCGCGTGAGCTGGACTTCATCAACCGTGCCCGCAGCTGGCCCTTCACCGATCCGGACGGTGTCGCACTGATCCGGGCGGTGAATGCTTTACGCTCCCTCGGCAAGGAACGGGCCCTCGCCGTCCTGGAGAAATATGTCGAGTTGACTCGGGACGCCGGTTACTTCCATGATCCGGATGTTGTCTTCTGGATCATCCGTGTCCTTTTCGAGCCGATCCGGCTCGACGAGCGAATACCTGAGCCGGGGGTCGCGGTGTCCCTCGTCGGCCGCAACTCCGCCGAGGCGATGAGATGGTCCTTGATTCCGATGGCGCTCTCCGCGGATATCCCGTTCATGGTCGGCCACCAGATCGGGATGGGAGGGGTACCCGAACATCCATCGTCCCACATTCGCTGGGCCCGGCTTCATGGGGTCATTCGGGATGACGCGCTGGTCCCGACCGCGAATCCCCTGGCGGCCGCCGAGGCGATTCTGGGCAGCCAGCGATTCCAGGCCCTTGATGACTTTGCCCGTTCGCTGGCGACCATGTCCATCCGATCGCAAGCGTTGGCCATGGTCGAGGGACTGCTCCCGCCGACTGGTCAGCGTGACAACGTGCGTGATGATCAATGGAAGTCCCTGCTCAAGGCAGCCGCTGAGCGCGGCATCCATTGGGACGCGAAAAGCGAACAGTTCGTAACCCGAGAATGAGCGGGGAAGGGCGGCAGTTATTTCGGAGGACGAAGAGCGGGGTACGGTCCGTACATCTGCCGTCCTGTAGAGAGAGGTGCATCACGATGCAGAGTTCGGACGATGGAGTGTGGTGGCTGCGAAATGCCCCGCATCAAGGTCAAACTCCCATAGGTATTTCAACATATAAAGGTCCGACACCGGATCATCGTACCCCGCCCGCAGGAAGTATTGGGGAAGGTTCGCACCCTCATAGTACGACACCTTTTCCACCTTCGTCTTGAAGGCCAGCATGTTGCTGTTTGACTTCGGCGACTTCTGCTACGATCTGGTGCATTGGGCCAAGGGCGAAGCGAGGCGCGCGCGATATCGACCGCGCTGGAAGTGATCCCAGGGAGGGCGGCGACCGTGGGCAATTCAGCCGCACCCATTTCTAGCATGCCGCGTTGCATCCGCATCGCGTCTGTTCTCACATTAATTTTGGCCGCCTACGCAGCTGCGATCTCCGTCCCTGGAATTATCGCCGGCCTATTTGTGGGCCCGCACCTTCTGATTGCGGCCGTTGTGCACGCCTTGTTCGCTCCTGTTCTAATTGTTTCGTTGACTGGGCTACTGCGCCGAAAACGGTGGGCCAGGTGGCTCTTGCTCGTCCTGTCAGCAATCATGGCGCTGGGACTGCCAATCGCGATCGTACGAGATTGGAAAGCTGGGAATATCGACGTTGGCACAGCGATTCCTTGGCTGCTAATCTCACTCGCCTTTGGCCTGATCGCCTTGAACCTATCAGACTTCAATGCAATCGCCTGGTTCACAGGTGATGGGTACCGTTTGGTCAGCACCGTGCCCGAGCGGGACACCCATTTTTAAGACAAGAATACGGTCTCGGACAGGACGTGACGAATAGGCAGAATTCGTTTGGGGATGCCAGTCCTGGCGCGACATTTTCCGGATCGCCAATTGAGTCGACGGTAGGCGCAGGCCGGTTATCGGTCGAGGTCTTTTACTCTCGGGAGTGCGGTAATCCGACGGAGCGCCGTTTCGGCCGCACGACGAACCGTCTCCTCGCGATGGTGGAGCAGTTTCGTGATCACGGGGACGGCGGCCTGGGCGTTGGGGCCGAACTGGCTGACAAAGTCGAGGGAAGACACGACGTCGCCGGGCGCGAAATCGTTAAGGAGACAGATCTGGAGCGATTCCAGTCCCATGACTGTCATCGCCTTTGCCTCGGAACTTGGCAGTCCCAGGGCAGAAAGTATGGCTGCACGTCTTCGGAAGTCAGGCGTTTCCTGCGCCATTCGCAGTGCAACCGTCCGACCCTGCGCGCCGTATGCGACGAGCGCTATTGCTGCCTCAGGCTCGTGGAGACGAAAAGGTCCTACCGCGGCCACCTGCACGAGGTGCGGAAACGCGGACGGCGCCGCCTCCGGTCCGATCGCGGCGAGCGCGTTAATTGCCGTACGAACCACGTCATAGTCGGAATCTCGCAGCGCGTTGATTAGCGCTACGATCGCTGCCGACGAATCCTTGCCGACGAGACCCAGCGCCCGCGCCGCACTGACGCGCGGATCACGGGGGAAGCCCCCGAACTCGTCCGGCGGTGGCCCTTTCAAGAGTTTCACCAAGGCGGGCACGGCGGATTTTGCGCCGGCACCCAATGAACCGAGCGCATCAGCCGCCGCTGCTCTGACTTCTTCGTCGTCATCCTCGAGAGCCGTTGCGAGGGCCGATACCACCGGCGGTGTGGTGACCCGAATCATCCCCAGAGCGCGGGCCGCTTCCAAGTGAAGTCCGTTATCCTGTGTTCGAATTGCTCCGAGCAACGCGTCGAGGGACAGCGCGGCGGCGGCGCCCATTTGTCCGAGCGCTTCAACCGCTTGGAAGGCCATTGAATCCGGACCAGTCGCATTCATGCCTTGGACCAGCGTCGGCACCACTCGGGACACCGTTGCGTCGATCGTGGCCAGTGCGATTGCGCTCAACGTCCTGACTGATGGTCGATCGTCGTCGAGTGCCGCCGACAGAGCGGGGACCGCTGATCTGGCAATGGGACCGAACTCGCCCAGCAGGGATGCGGCGGAAAAGTCTGACTCCCGGACCACAGCTCTGGTGAGCATTTCGACCGGTGGTGCACCAATTTTCGCGAGGCATCGGGCGACCTGCTCTCCTTCGGGGGTCTCCCAGCCGTATTGCTCTAGCAATCGTTGAAGCGACGGGGTCGCGGCGCGGGCCGGCTCGCCGATGTGCGCCAGGCCGCGAATCGCGCGGTCACGTAAACTAGGGTCTTTCAGCGCCTCCAGGATCGCAGGCACGGCCGTGTCGGCGTCGACCGATCCCACTGTGCCGAGCGCGTCCACGACCGCTGAGGCTGTTTTGGGGTCGCCGTCCTTGACCGCCGCGATCAACGCAGGCAACGTGGCGCGCGCCGTCGGACCCAGATACCAAAGGGATCCCGCGGCGCGTCGACGAGTGGCTGGGTCCTCATGGGCCAGTGCAACCATCAGGGCCGGAACTGCGGCTTCTCCCAGGTCGCGAAGCGCGGTAATCGCCGCAATACGTACGGCCGCCCGCCGGTCTGCTGCGGCATTGACCAAATGCCGCAGGGCGAAGTCGCTACCACCCGCGCCGATCCTGCCAACGGTGATGATAATTTCCGTTGCTACCTCGGGGTCGGGATCTCGCATCGCCTTGACCAATGTCGGCAACGACTCGCTTCCGCCTGGGTCCAGGAGGAACACGCGAAAAGCAGCGCGCTGCCTTACGGCCGGCTGGTCACTTTCGAGCTCCTTCAAGCAGTCTTTGAGCGATCGCTGGCTAAATGGCGTCCGGTCAACACGAGGCGCCGGATCCTGTGCCGTGAAAACAAGCGCGAATAGCAGCAGTGGAAGCGTCATTGCCGGATTCCGGGCAGGTCGCAGTTTGAGACGTCTCAAGCTGCGTTTCACGCCGCAGGCGCGGTGTGCGATGTAGGCGGCCAAGGGCGCCACCGTGTCGCGCCCTGAAACTGCGCCGCGGTCGTCTCAGCGCTCTTGCTCGAAGATACCACAAGCTGGGCCCGGCTGAGCGGGGGAGTTTCAAGCAGCCGCCTTCGAGTGAAGTTGGGGCACTACCCAGCGCCCCATTGGACGTCGCCCGGTCTCCCAGTTTTCGTGCCAACCAAGGATAAGGATAAGGATATGCTTAGCGACCGCGGCGCGATGTGATGGATCGCGATAGTGGGCCAGACGCGATGCCAAGGGCATGCGGAACAACAATCGGCCGATCGGGGCGCGCGGGGAACGCAAGACGGGTGGCGGACCGGCGCGTCGAGACTTGAGAACGGGTCGCGCTCTGCCATCGCGCGTATCGCGCCGGGCATCCGGCGAGGTTTGCCAGGTGATGTACCCCCAAGCGTGCGGCGACCTCGCGCAGGCGCTCTCGGCTGGCGGAGAGGAATCGGCCGAGCATGCGGCCGCCTCTCAGCTTTTCGAGCCGGGCCCGCCAGCTCTCGGCACTGCTCTGGAGCCGGTCGAGGATTCCCGTCACCTCCGCCGAGATCGCGGCCTTGCCGTCGCGTAGTCCTTAGTCCTTCCGGATGTCATTGTTTGCGATGAGACGTGGCCTTGATCAGTTCGTCGATCTCGCGATCCCAGACGACTGGCGGCTTGGCTGCGGGTACTGTTAGTCGAGTAGCGCCGACCTTATTTTGTGCCCATGCGAACCAAACGACCAGCCAGCTGAGCCCCATCACGGCCGCAAATGCGGCGATCACGTACTCCGGCCACTCGGCTGCGCCTGCGCGCCAGTCATCGAACAGCTCGGCCGCCGTGATCCACAGCATGGTCAGAGCGGACGTCGTCACGGCTCCCAGGATCAGCGTCCCCCAGAGTCGCGGCGTCCCAAACTTGATCTCCGTTTTGGCAAACGACTCGAAGATCGTGCACGCCCCCAGCACGGCGATTGCCAGCGGCCAGACGCCGAACCAGTGCGTTCCACTCGGAGTCCGGGCCATCACGGCCTCGGTCGGGTCGGACGGGTTAACATAGCAGGTTGTCTTCATGCCCGAGAGATGCCGGCGCACGACCCCCCGCGCTCGTAGAACCATGGCGACCCCACATCCGAGGCGTTGTACACGTTTGCGCGGTAGACGACACCATCGACCTCATAGTGGTAGACGATATCGGGCCAGTAGACCACGATCGAGGTCGTGATTACGTGGTGGGTGACCGACCGGACCTGCCCCGATTCGACGACGCAGGGCGTTTCATGCCACGGGAACGACCGGAGCCCTCTCCTGAGCGGCAGACCGAAGAACGCCACGTACCCTCCAAGGCCCAGCGCGATCAAGAAAGGCCCGGACAGAACCCCCAGGCTTCGCTTCGTGAGCGATACCGCAGGAACGATCATTCCGATCAATGCACACCCGCCAATGAACATCACGGCGGAGACGAGGGCCGCGGGCCACACCGCTTCGTGCACAGAACGGCGGTCGCCGGGTTCCGCGGGTCAACATAACACACCCGATGCAACCCGCTTGGGAACGAGCGGCTGAGGCGGTCGACCTCCGCGATGTCGTGAGAGCGCCTGTCGTGCTTCTGGTAGTTTCGACCCTGGTATTGCTCGCCAGCAAGTTCGTAGCGGTACGTGACGCGAAAGACGTACGGGACGTCCGAGCCGACGTCCTGAACGAAGCTGCTCTCGATCAAGCGGGGCACGGCCGGCCAGTAACGCGTTCTGCACGCGCGCCACCCCCATGTATCCCATCCAGCCTGCCAGGCCCCAGGCACACACGACCATGAACAAGTACCAACGCATTGTCCCTTCCTTGGCAGCCCGGACCGCCGCGCCTATCGCGCAGTTGGCGGCCTGCGAGGTGGGTCGAAGCGGACCGGAAAAACAGCCGCTTGTTCCTGAATCTCCTGTACAAGCTCGTAACAGAGACGTACCGGAGCGCTCGTCGGGTTCACCTCATTCTCGACAGCTACGGCATCCACGACAGCCAACAGGTCCGACTGGCACTGAAGTTGGCCGCGGCGAGCAAGATTAAGCTCCACTTCCTGCCACCGTACCGTCCCGACCACAATCGCATCGAGCGAATCTGGAAAGACCTGCACGACAACGTCACGCGTAACTACAGCTGTGCGGGAATGGAGGAACTCATGACTGAAGTGCGCCTCTACCTCACCGCCTGGAATCAGCGTGGGCGCCACACCTACGCCCACCACCAGAGTGCGGCATGACAGAATGCGCCCCAAGATCGCGCAAGACTACTTAGCAGTTCATATACTTCCAGTTCCGCGGCTTGCCCTCCGCAAGCCACTCGATGGTCGTCAACACGCGCCGCTCGCGCGTCGCTTCGGTCTTGGCTTCGGTTATCCAGTCAATGTATCCCCGCTTGTGGCTGGGGCTGAAGCCGTCAAAGGTCGCCTGTGCCTTGGCATTTTTCTTGAGAGCGGCTGCGAGGTCGTTTGGGACCGTCAGCGCTCGCGGGGCTTTTTTCTTGGGCGATGCCGGCTTCTTGACGCCGGTCTCGTTGAGCTCCTTCGCCTTCTTGATGTATCCCGCCAGCGCCTTCTTGGACGGCAGGTCGGAGAGCTTGGTGATCCTGTCGAACGACCACGCCCCTTCGGTCGCTTCACCCAGGACGAGCACGCTCTGCCAGAAACCGAACGCACAGTGCTCCTTGAACGCAGCCATGCTGCAGAGCAGACCCTTATACATGAAGTAGGGGAAGTTCCATTTCATCGTTTCTTCGGCGTCGGGACAGGTCGCGTGCACTAGCTCTCGCAAGTGGGTCAAGATCGGCTTGGCGAAATCAGCCGACTCGGCGATGTACGCGTCGACTCGATCGTCTCTTTTTCCCATGGAATGTTCTCGGAAATGTCGCTGGCGGGCTCCGGCGCGGCCACCTCGTAAATCCAATTGATTTTGACTGGCCCGGAAGCGATGTTCCGGAAGTGGGCCAGTCCAAGCGAGTGTCTAGTTAGTCCTTTGTACGGCGAACGTCTCATGTGGGTAAATGCAAATCGGGCTCGGATCATAGGTGAGGCTTTAGCCTGACGTCCCATGGTCGCCTTTCGCTCCGCGAAGGCTCCGAAACGTTTGCCGAGCGAAAGACAACTATCAATCGTAGGTCGGGCGTTAGGCTGTTACCGCGCTGAATGGTCTGACGCGATCCCGGGAGGACGAGGCTCCGGCCGAGCCGAATGCCCAAACGGCTCGTCGGTCCGCCGGAGGCGTATCGCTCTCCCCAAATCGTGCAAAGCCGTTTAGATCGGGTAGGCCGCCCGATTGGTCGCTGCGACCCCTTGATCGCAGCGGATGCCATCCGCCACAGCCTGGAGCTTGTCAGCGGCAACACCGCCCATTATCAACGCATCCAGCAGCTCGGCTATCCCTTAACTCTTGTCAACTGCGCTGGGACAACGTCTTTCATTGAACCAGCTTCAGAGTCGTGGCGATCGCCTCCCATTCTACGGCCGCGCCAGGCAGCCAATCGAGGTCACCGGCGCCTGTCCCGCGCCTCGGCGACAATCACAACGGCCGTGCGCGCCGCGTTGCAGCGCGAACCGCCTGCCACAGCCGGAACAAGATCGCGACGATCGTCCGGTCGCGAGACAGGAGCACCGCGGCGTTCTCTCCCGTTGCCCACGTGGTATCCTCAGCATAACCGTCAAGCGCGAAAAATCCGTCCTCGGAAATCTCAGGAACTTGCTTGACTCACAGGAATCTGGCGGCAAAATTCCATCGTAAGGGGATGGGGATGGTGCGCGACAAATCTGCTTTCCCGGGTCAGGCTTTCTGAAGAAGCTCCATTGATCACGATCTCAGACCCAACGGCGCCCGCGAGGGCAAAGGCCCTGGCGCATTAAACCTGCATCGCGCCGCTACGCTGGCGTAGCGTTCCGTTCCGAACCGCCTCATTGATGGCAGATGACGACGTTTCCGCCGGCCCACGCATGAGCTGCGCCTGCCGGGCGCTTCACGCGGGGCTTTGATGAATTCGATCACTACTGACGGTAAGGTGTGTCCCGGTCTCCACGCGGCGGTGCGGCCGCTGACGGAGCCGGGCCCGGCCGCCGCGCCAGATCCCGGTTGCTCTTCATGAACGCTGCAGCGACGCGAATCGCCAAGCTCGAGACCTCGCTCGACCTGGACTGGCCGGACAGCGCCAAGGCGGCCGCGCAATTGGAGTCAAAGGCCGACGAGCTCACGGGCGGCCGCCTCGACGTGGTGCGGCTCGACCGGGCCGCCAGCGCCCGGACCAGCGTCGGATCCGCCGCCTTGCCGAGCCGAGTGATCAAGGAGGCACGCACCAATCGCGGCTGCGCCGCGATAGAGAGGGGAACAGGTGAGCAGGAGAACAGGAGAGGAATCGCGGCTGCGCCGCGATAGAGCAGGAGAACAGCGAAAGTGCTGAGGAGAGCAGAAAAATGATTCGGGCGCTGCCGGTTCGGGCCGAAAACGCCCCAGCGGCGCGAGCGGTCGTCGATGAGGTTGGTCAAGCGCGGCATGCGGTCGGACGTTTATTCCGGGCGTTCCTACCCCCAATCGCGGCGTCGCCGCGATAGAGCAGGAGAACAGGTGAGCAGGAGAACAGGTGGGAATCGCGGCTTCGCCGCGACAGAACGGCATGCGGTCGGACGTTTATTCCGCGCGTTCCTTCCCCCAAAGCCCCCCACGATTTTGCTCGTGGTTGGGCTTCGGATCGATGATCATCTGTACTCTTCGCGACCGCAAGCTACATCGGCTACCTGCCAGGCTGCGACCGGGTCACAGCGACGGCCATCGACGCTTGCTGCTGAGTCGGAGAGCTGTCACGCTTAAGAAAGCTGTCACTTCGCAAGTAATTTCATTATCGCTCACAAGCGGCAAGGACACGCAGCGCAATGCTAGCCATTTCCTCTTGAGCAGCTCAGGCACGACACGTAACCTGATTGTAGAGAAGTGGTTCGGAATTGCGGGTGACGGCCCAGTTCGTCAGGCTCGAGAAGAACATTCGGCCCGCGTAATTCACGAGGAGCAGGTAGCTACCCAGCGAGAACCGCTCCAACATCCCTTTTCCCGTTCATCAAACCGCCAAACGACGGATCGCGTCGGGATCCGGTCGTCGAATGCCTCCGCCGTTCTTGCCTATTTTGTGTATTCTGTCTCATTAACCAGGTGTCCTTACATTTTTTCGTCAAGTATTCGCCGTATTTTTTCCCGTTGGCTGTGTAGCGCTTACGTAGACTTTGTATTCTTCTCATTCTTCCAAATCGTGCACTGCGCGTATAATAGGGAGATGAGTTCCAGTGCGCGCACAACCCGCTCCACCTCGTAGGAATACCGGTCCCGACAGCTCAACAATTCTCTCGTGCCAGAAAGCGCAGGCTGGATCGAAGTTGAGCGGGCCGATCGGAGGCAGCTTCGATCCACGCCCTTCGGCGCGCCGCGAGTCGACCGACGTCAACCAATCGTATGCGTGAGCGCTCCAGGGGTGCGGGGAAACGCAGTTTGCTCCGTCCGCCATGAGAAGAATTCATTGACGATCGCGGCCCGCGCAGACCCGAGAACCCTTCTGAAAACTGACATCCACTGACATCTGCCGACGTTTCGCCTCGGAACATCGGCTACGACCGCTACAAGCGTTCCATTGTTTCCGTACCCCTCGAGGGCGTGCCGGCCAGCCAGAGCCCCGGGCTGAGAACCGAGCGTCGGGCGCACAGGAGCCTCGGTGACGAATCGCCACCGAGTCGTTCCCCCATGACCGGAGAATCCACCAACAGTGAGAAAATGATGCTCGCCATTGCCGTCGCCGACGGCATCCCCGTCGCCGAATGGGCACTGCAAAACGGGGTCAACGAACGGACTGCGTACCGCTGGGCCGCCGAGCCCGAGGTTCGGTCTGAAATCGAGTCGATCCGCAGCCGCGTCCTCGACGAGGCGATTGGCCGGATGTCCAGGCGCGTCGCATGGGCCGTCGATAAGATCTTCGCGCTCGGCGAAAACGCCACTTCCGAGTCCGTACGGCTCTCGGCGCTGCGAGCCGTGATCTCGGACTTCATCGCTGTCTCCAATTTCTCCGGACTCGAAACGCGCTTGGCCAAACTCGAGGCGCAGGCCCATGCGCACTCTAGCAACGCGTGTTGAGTGTGGACGCCTATCGGAAATAGCACCGCAAGGGCACGCCCAAGCATCTCCGACCGAGGACCGGCGCCGGACGACAGTCGGCTCAGGGTTGGGGATTTCCGACGCCCGCCGGTGGATCGATGAGGGGCCGGTGTCACGCGAGGCGGTGCAGATTTTGTGTTGCGGGCATCCGGGCATACGCGACCACCGGTGATCAGGCCGGCGAGTGAGGCGCCACTTGATGCCGTCGCAGGCGAGCCGCATGTCGATCAGGACCAAGCGTTCTAACCACCGAAAACGCGGAACCGCACGGAAAGGATGAAGCAACTTCAACAATGACCCAGCGAGGCCGTTTTTCTCTTCCGCAGGCAGCGCGACAACCTCGACTTTGAGTGTCCCGAAACGCCGAAATTGCCCGTGGCACATCGAGGGCCGAAATGGCACACTTCGCCGCAGCGGCGTTGGATGCTTCCGAGCCCTACAAAACCAGGCTTTGCGACACTTTCGGTCAGTGCCAGAATGGCACCAAAACCATGACCCAAAAGTTGCCACTTTGTGCCAAATCGTTGCATTCTTTCATGATGATGCGACAAGCCATCCGAGGGCTGCCGGCCAGCCTCTGTTTGCTTCCGCGTTGGCTCGCATTCGTTGCACTCCTGCTCGCGAGCGCGGAGTTGAAAAGTGCATAACAAGCTCCAGGAACGAGGACACGGGCGCACAGTCCCGCTCTCCGATCCCTGGCCTGCGCCGGCGTGGAACCGTCCTGGCGCGGCTTTTGCGAAGCTTGACAAGGCGAGATCGATCATCTAAAGTGACCGAACTCGTTTACTGACTAGGTGTCTTCGTGCGCTCAGTTTTGAACTGCGAGTGTGCTGCCGTTGCGGTGAGGGTTTCTGGTGATTCTCCGACCGGTCTGCCACATCGTCGCCGCTCTCGTCTTACCTGGTGCAGAGTAGAATCTCCATGGACAACCCGATTCAGGTCGACCTCGGGCGAATCGCGCAGGACCTGCAAATTCGGCGCGTGCAAGTGGAGAGCGTCGTTCGGCTCCTGGACGATGGGAACACGGTTCCCTTCATCACGCGCTACCGCAAGGAAGTGACCGGCAATCTCAATGAGGTGATCATCCGCGAGATCCAGCTCCGCGTGCAGCGGCTGCGCGACCTGGCCGAGCGGAAAGAGACGATCCTCAAGACGATCGAAGCGCAAGGCAAGCTCGACCCCGACCTTACGGCCGCCATCCGCGCCGCCGACAATCCCAAGCGGCTGGAAGACCTCTACCTTCCGTTCAAGCCCAAGAAGCGGACCAAAGCCTCGGACGCACGCGACCGCGGGCTGGAGCCGCTGGCCTTCCGGGTCTGGACCCGCGACGAGACGCTCACCGACTTGGCTGCCGCGGCCCAGGAATTCGTGAGTCCGGAGAAGGGGATCGAATCGGTCGAGAAGGTCCTGGAAGGCGTCGGCCACATCCTCGCCGAAGCGATCAGCGAGATGGCCGCTGGTGCGCGACGCGGTGCGAAGGGTCGTGTGGAAGACCGGCAAGATCGTCACCGCCAAGGCGGAAATCCCCGAAGGCCAAGGTCTGGAATATCGCGATTATTTCGATTACTCGGAGCCGGTCAGCCCAGATCCCGCCACATCGCGTGCTGGCCATCAACCGAGGTGACAAGGAAGGTCCGCTCAAGGTCCGGCTCGACGTGTCTCGGCCCGAGGTGGAAGCGGTGCATCTTCGGCCAGCTCCCGCTGGACGGCCATCCCCACGTCGAGCTGTTCCGCGCCGCGGCGATCGACGCCCTGGACCGCCTGATCCTCCCCAGCATGGAGCGCGAGGTTCGCCGCGACTTGACCGAGGCGGCCGAGAGACATGCCGTCGAGGTCTTCGCCAAGAACCTGCGCAGCTTGCTGTTGCAGCCGCCGATCCCCAAGCAGATCGTGCTGGCCATCGACCCCGGCTTCCGGACCGGCTGCAAGCTGGCCGTGCTCGACCGAGAGCGGCGAGCTCTCGACCAAGGCGTGATTTACCCGCACCCGCCTCAGAACCGGCGATCCGAGGCCAAGGTCTTCATCAAGGACCTGGTGGGCAAAGCACAAGGTCGGGGTCGTGGCGATCGGAAACGGGACGGCATGCCGCGAAACCGAGGAGCTGATCGCCGAGATCATCGCCGAGGGAACTCAGTTCAGCCAGGCCGCGGCCGATGCTCCGGCGGCCGGCGACCAGGAATCGAGCACCGCGGCAGCCCCGCTCGAGACGGCGAGGCCCCCGCCACGTGCGGCACGGCGGCCGCGGAGCCGGAGGCCAATTCCGGCGAGGCTCGGTCGGACGAGCACGCGCTCGATGAGCATGGTAGTGCGCACGATCACCTGCACCGTGAAGCCGAGCAAAAGCACGAGTCGAGCGACGCGGTTCCTTCGGCTTCCAGCCAGGAAAATGGCCCAATCTCTCCGGCGGAAACCGATACTGAGCCAGAGACGGCGGCGGTTGCTGCCGGCGTGCCGCGATGCAGATCGTGAATGCGAGAATCACTTGAACGCGCCGGCCGAGCGCGCCACTCGAAGCGTTGCCGCCGATCTCGGGGGGCGCACCTGACTCGGCTCCTTCCGAGACCGAGACGGCGCCGCCATCTAGCTCCCCCGGCCGACGACAGCCCGACGGCCGTTCTCGGCGAGGGCTCTCACGCGGCGCAGGCAGAGCCGGTTGCGTCCGCCGCCGGCTCCGAGGCCGGCCATGCGCCGGATGCGGGCTCCAACCATGATTCGGCTGCGGTCCCCGAACTCGCCGACTCCACGCCCGAGGCGCAGGCAGAGCAACCCGCCCAGGCAAGCGACGCAGCCGCCGTGCCCGATCAACCGGAGACCGAAGCAGGGTCCGCGGCACCCGCGGTTGCCGAATCGGCTTCGGAATCGCCGCCGCCCCGCCCGCTGCGCGGCGCCCGGTCGTCCGGACATGGCCGGTCGGAGTCCTCGCGAAACCGGGGATCACGGAACAAGCATGCGCCGCCGCCGCCCCAGGAGCCACCCAAACCGCATGCCGCCGACCAATTGCTGGCCCAGCTTGCCTATGTCGTCGTGAACGAGGCCGGCGCCAGCGTTTACTCGACAAGCCAGGTCGGCCGCGAAGAGCTTCCCGACTCGGACGCCACCTTGCGGAGCGGCATCTCGATTGGCCGCAGACTCCAGGATCCACTCGCCGAGCTGGTCAAGATCGAGCCGCAGAACATCGGCGTCGGGCTGTACCAGCACGACGTCAACCCCAAGCATCTCAAGGAGACGCTGGACTCGGTCATTTCCAGCTGCGTCAATTTCGTCGGCGTCGATTTGAATACCGCAAGCGTCGCCCTGTTGCGACACGTCTCCGGGCTCAACCAGTTGACCGCGCGCCGGATCGTCGAATACCGCAAGGAGCATGGTCCCTTCACCACGCGCGAGCAGTTGATGCAGGTCGAGGGCATCGGACCGGCCAGCTACACGCAGGCGGCCGGCTTTCTCAAGATCCTCGAGGGCGAGCAGCCGCTGGACCGCACCTGGATTCATCCGGAGAGCTACCCGGTCGTTTTCAAGCTGGCGGAGAAGCTCGAGCTGCCGCTCGAAGTCGTGCGGGACAAGCGCGGTTGCCCGAGCTGCGCACCAAGCTCACCCAGGCAGTGCTACGCCGACCTGGCCCGCGAGCTGGAAATCGGCGAGCTGACCTTGCGCGACATCGTCGACGCACTGGCGCGCCCCGAGCGCGACCCTCGCGACGACCTCCCCAAGCCCATCTTCAAGAAGGGCGTCCTGAAGATCGAAGACTTGAGCGCCGGCATGGAGCTCAAGGGGACGGTCCTGAACGTGGTGGATTTCGGCGCGTTCGTCGACATCGGTCTGAAGGATTCGGGGCTCGTGCATATCAGCCAGCTCGCGAATCGCTATATCAAGAGCCCGCACGATGTCGTGAGCGTCGGCGACGTCGTGACCGTCTGGGTGATGGGGGTCGACCAGGAGCGGAAGCGCGTTTCCTTGACGATGGTCAAGCCGGGCACCGAGCGGCAGCGGGGAGCGCAGTCCGGGCCACGCCGCAGCGGGGATTCGCCGCGGGATGGGCGCGGACCCAACCAGGGCCGGCGCGGCCCAGACAGGCCGCCGCGTCCCACGACCTCGGCGCTCACTTCGCCGCCGGTGGGCGCTCCGTCAGTCGCCGTGCTGGCCGAAGCGCCGCCCCGACGACCCGACCGCGACCGCGGCGGAGCCGCCGGCTCACGGCCCCTCGGGTCCGCGCTCGCCCGAAAACCGAGGTCCGTCACCCGGTTCAGACGCCGGCTCGGGCCGGCCCGGTGGTCCTCCTCCCCGATACGGGCGCGGGCCAGGACCGGGCCCCCCTTCCTCGTCAGGCCGCCCAGGCCCGCGCGGTCCTTACGGCGGGCCGCAGAACGCGAGCGGACGCCCAGGTCGCGCGGATCACGGACCACCGAACCGGGCCCCCGGCCGCCCCCACCGGCCTGCCCCTCCGCCTCCTCCGCTCTCCAAAGATGCGCTTGCCGGAAATATTCCCCTGCGCACGTTCGGCCAGCTCAAGCAACTTTGGGAGGCGCGCGTCGACGACGTGCCGGATGCCGCCGGCGAGATGGAAAGGCCCATGACTCCCCCGCCCACCGACTTACCGCCATCGCCGCCTCCCCCGCCGCAAGACGAGCCCCCACCCCCCCACGACACGCTGCCTCCGCCTCCAGAAGGCGAATCGCCGCCCCACACGGATTCAGCGTAACCTGTTATCTATGAAAAACTTGTGTTCGCTCCGCCCGAACGGTCCGCGAGACACCATTGAGTTTTGGACCGCGATGTGACCATGTTGATACCCGCCGGAAGGACCATGCTTGCAATCGTGGCGACTTCTCAGGATTCGCTCGGTTCAGGAACGCGAATTCACCAGCCGTCGCTCGCATCGTGCGCAAGCCGCATCCTCTTCTGCCGGCCAGCCGGCCTGTTTATAATGCACCCGGCCGCATGACCTGCCTCGAGCGGGCCGACAGGCGACGACGGTGATTGGTCGCCGAATGACGGAACGGATAAGTGATGGGTTCATTCGCCTGGCGCAACCTGCTGACTCGCCCACTCCGAACAATCCTGGCGCTGGTTGGATTATCGATCCCGATCCTGGGAGTGCTGGGCCTCTTCAGCCTTTCCAACGGATTGCGCGACCTTGTTGGAACGACGCTGAGCCGCATCGAGGGCATGATCGTGCTGCGCGACAATGCGCCGAGCCCGGTTTTCAGCCATCTGCCCGCCAGCCTGGCCGACGACCTGAGGCGAACCCCGGGAATTCGTGCGGTCGCACCGGAAGTTTGGGGTATCGCGCCGTCGATTGAAGGGCGCGGGATGCTCATCAACGGGATCCTGTCGGGCAAAGGCATCAACTCGATCCTGGACCAGCCGGTCATCGCCGGCCAGGACATCGTTGCACATCAGAACCTCAACAGCGCGATTTTCCCGCGAGCCCTCAAGGAAAAGGGAGCGGGCCGGTTCCTGGAGCCGGGCGACCGCGGCCAGCCGAACGTCGTGATCAGCCGGAAGATCGCCAGCCAGCACCCCGACTCCAAGGGCCAACCCAAGCAGGTTGGCGACACGCTACGAATCGGAGGCAAACCGTTTCAGATCGTGGGCTTGTACGAGACAGGCTCCATGATCCTGGACGTCATCATCGTCATGGATATCGAGATGGCCAGGACGGTGCTCAACGAACCCAAGGATTCGGTCTCTTGTATCTACATCGAGGGAGACGACCCTTCGCATAACGACGCCCTGGCAGCGGCGATCGAGAAGGCGCACCCCGATTTTGACGCCCGCAGCATGAACGAAGCCCAGGAGAATTTCAGTGCGCTGATGGGTCAGATCGACACCTTCTTGCTGATGACCGTGAGCCTTGCACTCACCGTCGGGATCGTGGGGATCGTCAACACGATGCTGATGAGCACCACCGAGCGGTTCGTCGAGTTCGGCGTGCTTCGGACCAATGGCTGGTCGCAGATCAACATCCTGTCGCTCGTGACGCTCGAAAGCGCCTATCCTGGGATTGCTCTCCGGCCTGGTCGGCTGTGGCCTGGCCTGCGCTGGGCGCGATGGTGGTGAATCAATTCATCTCGGGGGGAATCCGGCTGGCGGATGACGCCCTGGCTATTTGGGCTCGGGGTCGGACTGTCGGTCGTCATGGGAATGCTTGGGGGGCCTTTATCCGGCCTGGCGAGCCGCCCGGCTGATGCCGATGGACGCCATTCGCTTGGGATCGCATGATGAAAGGAATCTGCTATGATCGAGGTGAGTGAACGTTCACAAATCGTATCGCAGCGGCAACCGGCTGGTGGAAGCATTGCGAGGAGTCAGTTGCAGCATCGAGCGCGGTCGATTCGCGTTCATCGTCGGTCCGAGCGGTTCGGGCAAGAGCACCCTGCTCTATCTGATGGGAGCGATCGATCGCCCAAGCTCGGGCGAGATCGTCGTCGATGGCCAGGACCTGGTGACGATGTCCGAGGCGGCCCAGAATATCTATCGCCGCGACCAGGTTGGCTTCATTTTTCAATCATTCAATCTCATCAGCAACCTGACGGCACTCGAGAACGTGCTGGTCCCGTTTCTGCCTCGAGGGATCACGCCCGAGCTTCGCGCAGCGGGGAGTCGAGTTGCTGACGCAGGTTGGCCTGGGCGAGCGGCTCGAGCATCGGCCGTACCAGCTTTCCGGAGGTGAGCAGCAGCGAGTGGCGATCGCCCGTGCCCTCGTGAAGCGGCCGATTCTGGTCCTCGCCGACGAGCCGACCGGCGAGCTTGATTCGAGAACCGGCGACGAGATTTACACGATTCTCCGCCGCCTTCAGGAGACAAGTCGGACAACGCTTGTGGTCGTCACGCATGACCGACGGTTCATCACACCAGATGACCTGGTGCTGGAAATCCAGGATGGCCAGCTCGCGAACGGCAACGGCGTGGCGAGCGGCCCGAGATCTCTTCGGCGTCTCGTTCGCACTAGTCGTAAGATCTAGAACGTCACGACGACCTTGCCGAATACCTGGTTCGACTCGAGACGCTCCAGCGCGGCCTGAACGTCCTCGAAACCGAAGACCGAATCGACGACCGGCCGGACCAGGCCCCGCGCGAGCCAGGGGACGACCTGTTCGGCGAAGCGCCGGGTCGCCGCGATCTTTTCTTCCAGTGGGCGGGCGCGCAGCGTCGTGCCGACGATCGTGAGCCGCTTGCGCAGCATGAGATTCAGGTCGAGAACGGCGGCATGACCCGCGAGCATCCCCACCAGGACCAGGCAGCCCTTGGGCGCCAGCGCCGCCAGGTTGCCCGCGAGTGCGGAACCGCCCAGCAAGTCGAACACCACGTCGACTCCGACGCCCCCGGTCAAATCGCGGACGCTCGCGGCGAAATCCTCGCGCGAGGCATCGATCCCGTGATCAAGTCCCAGCGTTTTGGCTTGCTCGAGCTTGACCGCGGTCCGCGAAGTGCCCAGCACCAAGCAGCCCATCGCATGGGCAACCTGCACGGCGGCCGTACCCACGCCGCTGCCCACCGCGTGGATCAGGACGCGCTGGCCGGGCGCAAGACGGCCCTGGGTCAGCATGGCATCGTGCGCGGTGATGAATGCTTCGGGAACGGCGGCCGCTTCCACGAAGTCGAGGTTGCCCGGGATCGGCACCACCAGCCGTTCGTGCGTCGAGGACGTATTCTGCCTGGCCGCCGCCGGCAACGATGCCAAAGACGCGGTCGCCGATCTTCAGCGGACCGACGGCATCCGGGCCCATTGCATCAACCTCGCCGGCATACTCAAGCCCCGGGATATCCGCCGGCGCGCCGGGCGGCGCCGGATACAGGCCCGGCATTGCAGCAAGTCAGCCCGGTTCGAGTCCGCAGGCTCGCACCCGGACCCGCACCTGATCGCCTCTCGGCTCGGGTGTGGGCACTTCGCGGATTCCAGGACTTCCGGGACCGCCCGTGCCGGTGATGACGATGGCTTTCATGATGGGCTCGCCGGCGACGCTTTTTCGCGAAGAGAATCAGCACTTGCAGTCTGAAGCGATCGGCCGGCGGCGTCAAGTCAGCGCTCGCTCGGAGTGCTGGGTTCGGCCCCGATCTGATGATGCCGCCATTCCGGCCCGCCGCGTACAATCCAGTGTTGAACGCGAATCGCCGACCCCAGAGAGCATTCTTCATCCATGAATTCCGGAGGCGCCAGAGAGCCCGAAGACGAGTTGCTCGCGTGTCCCACGCTGTGCGAATGGACGGCCGGCGGGGCCTATCCCGGGCTTGCGGCCGATGAAATCCGGGTCTGGCTCATCGAGCTGGACGCCGGCCTCGCCAGCGACGCCGAGATCGAAACGAGCAGAGCCCGGGCCGGAGCTGGACTTGCTGGATCCCGGACGAGCGGGGGCGGGCTGCGCGGTTCGTGCGGGCGCGCGATCGCCGGCGGTTCGTTCGCTGCCGGGCCGCGCTGCGAGAGATCCTGGGCGGGCTGCTGGGGAGCTCGCCGGCGGGCTCCGGTTTCGGGCGGGGACGGGCAAACCGGAGCTGGATCCCGGTGATGCGCCAGGCGACAGTGATGCCGGCTCTTCGGTTCAACGTATCGCACTCGGCCGACCTGGCGCTCGTCGCCGTGTGCCACGGCCGTGAGCTCGGCGTCGACCTCGAAGAGGTTCGGTCGATCAGCGAGGCGGATCGCATTGTGTCGTCGTTCTTCACTCGGAGCGAGCAAGCCGAGTTCGCCGCGTATTCCGAAGACGTCAAATCGATGGCCTTCATGCGCGGGTGGACTCGCAAGGAAGCGATCTTGAAGGGACTGGGCAGCGGCCTGGCCGGACTGGCCGCCCATTATGAGACCGGGTTTGCAACCAGCAGCCTGACGTCGCGATTCACGCCGGCGGTCCCTTCGCCCCGAGTGGAAGCGTGGCAGCTCTGGGAGGCCGCCCCCCGCGCCGGCTTCGTGGCGGCCGTCGCAGGGCGGCTTGCGGCCTCGAGCGATCCGGGCCAGAACAACCCCTCGATCGATGACGGGCTCGTTGCCGAGACGCGGCATAACTCGTAAACTGACGGCGAAGTACGCCTGATCGCGCTGGCTCGGACTCTGCGGTCCGGGCGATCGGCGTGCCCACCGGCGAGACGGCCGTCTCTCGCTCGGCCCGGATCGGGCTGGGGAATCTCCCGACGATGGAACTGCTGGTCGTCCTGCTGATCGTCCTGGCGTTTTATATCTTCATCCGCCTGTTGACCAATCTCGGCCGTGGATGAACGGTGCGCGGTATCGCGCCTATCGGCAGCTCGCCACGCGCTATCACGGGCGCTACGAGAGCCGCGGGCTTTCCGAGTCGCCGACTGTCAGCTTCATCCACAACGGCGCGACGTCCGGGTCGGCCTGGCGCCGACGATCGCCGGGCAGCCCGGACAGATTCCGCGAACCCGCGTGGTCGCGCGGTTCCGCCAGCGGCATTCCGTTTCGCATGGAACTGGCTCCGGTCGTCCGCCCTGCCCCTCCGCAGCCACCCAAGGGGACACAGGCCCGTGAAGCTGGAGACCCGGAATTCGACCGCGGATTCGTCGTCCAGGCCAACGATCTTGAGATGGCCCGCGACTTTTTGTCCCCGGCCATCCGCGGCACGATCAGCAACTTGCACCGGGCGGTTCACCCCGGGGGAATGCTGGTCTCGATCAATCCCGAGCGGATGCTCGTCCAGATCGACCGCAACCTCGGCTACGAACACGGAATCACTGGCCTGGGCGGTCCGCGAGTCCGTCACGCTGCACGACGGACTCGTCGAGCGGAGTGGCGCGCCGGATGCGCCAAGGCATCGCCATCGTCGACGATCCGGAGCCGTGGCAAGAAGACCACGGCCCGCCCATTTGCAAGGTCTGTGGCGAAGCCGATCGCGGACAGCGACGTCAGTCGTCTGCTCTGCGTGCAACACGCCGCACCACCGTGATTGCTGGGAGTACGTCGGCGGTTGCTCGATCTATGGATGCAACGGCAAGGTCGGTGTGAGAGAGAATTGATCGCCGCCCGCAGTTCGCGGTGCGCTTCACTCCGCCCGCAGGTGATCACTGTCTGCGGCTCGGCGCTCATCACCCGCGAGAATTCGGCCAGGTACTCCCGAACTGTCCGGTGCCCGCCGCCCGTCGCCGCTCTTGCACGGTCGATCGCTTTGGAGCCGCCACGGCACCCGAATTGCGAGAACGCCCGCTGTGGTCGTGGCCGGATGGCACGGCGGGGTTTGAAGCTTGATCGATAGATCCGACCTGCGGGCCATCGCTCTCGCACCCGTGGGTTTACATCGGGAAGGAGTGCACCCATGTCCCTATTGAAGTGGGCGTTGATCTTCTTGGTGCTTGGCGGCTTTAGCAGGCCTGTTCGGCTTCACGGGGATCGCTCACGGTGCCGAGGACATCTCCAAGTCCTGTTCATCATCTTTCTGGTTGTGTTTGCGATCATCGGAATTCTCGCGCTGACTGCCTTCAGGGCGGTCACGTGACGTCGGCGCTGGCTGGCTGATGTCGGGGAACGCAAGCACCGCTACGCGGCATTCCGGCGGCGCGGTTCGTGGGCGGCTTGAGAGCTCATCGTCTAACCCGCGAGATCAGAAGATGCCGGGGTCGGCCGGGACATTGCCCGGCCGACCCCGGCATCTTTCGCTCTACGACCAGGTGGGCGAAATCTCGGTCGATGGTCCGAATTCCGCGCGGAGACTGTTTCGACTTGGCGGGAAGAGCGTTATCCTGGTGAATAGGAGATTCGGCTGGAACTTTAGAGCACGGCGCTGGGCATGTGAAAAGCCGGGCCGAAATTCAATATTCGCTGCCGGCGGCCGAATGGGATGCTGAGGAGGTAACCTGACCATGTCATACGGCGGAAATGCCGATCCCACCGGGATCCAGGTAACTTTTCTGGATCAGACGGGGGCCAAGTCGGTCAAGGCGGTCATCGCCTTCAGCGTGCCCGTGAGCCGGATCATCCCGAACATCATCACCAAGATGAGCTTGCCCGCGACCAGTCCGGACGGGCAGCCGATGAGCTACTCCCTCGACCACAAAGAGGGGGGTCGTCGCCTGCTCGAGAGCTGGACGCTGGTCGAGGGCGGGGTTCAGAACGGCGACCACCTGATCGTGTACCCCGAGGTCGTGGCCGGCCAGGGCTGACGGAGAATCCTGTCACGGCGAGCCGGTCGCTCGGCCGGCGAGCCTCGATACACCGGGATGCGTCACGCGGCGACGCACCCGGAGGCCGTCGCCCCGTTCCGGGGGCGCCCGTCGAACCATGTACCAATCTCCTCGCATGCGCCGTCTCCGCAACGATCGGGCGGCCCTGGATCGACTGCGCTCCGAAAGCTCCGTCTTTCGATTTCTCGCCAGGGCGATCCCCCGCACAGTATCTGATCTTGTTCAAAGGCAAGGGTTTGTGGCGCGACCGCGGCAAAATCAAATTCATCGACGTCCATCGCGTCGAGATCAAGCTGGGCGCGTCGTATCCGCGGACCATGCCCGAGATCCGCTGGATGACGCCGATCTATCACCCCAATATCTCCGAGATCGGCATGGTCTGCCTCGGGGGTTATGGCACCCACTGGGTGCCCAGCGTGCAGCTCGACGAGCTTTGCATCATGCTCTGGGACATGGCGCGCTACCACAATTACGACATCCGCAGCCCGTACAACCGCGATGCGGCTCTCTGGGTCGCGAGCCAGACCGACGTTCTTGTTCCCGACCGACCCCGGCCGGTCCGCGACCTGCGGGCGGCACTCGGGCGTGTCGCAGGCCGGCACCCTGTCCCCGTCCGAACCAAAGAGCGCAGCGCCCCGTCGTCCGCGAATCGAGCGCGAGCGCGCGGTCCTGGCGAGCGCCCTGCCGAGACCGACCGCGTGACGCAGGTTGCAGCGCGAGCGCATGCGCAAGTTTATCGAACGATTCGGCCGCGTGTTTCAGAATGGCAAGGTGCCGGCGCCGGAGCGCACCGACTGCGAGCGGCGAGCAGGACCTGCCGCGCGCCGACTTGCTGGCCGAGTTCGTCGAAGCCGCCGACGCCGAACGGCCGTCCGCGGCGTGCGGAACCGACGGAGCTCGTGGTGCTTGACGAATCGATGGCCGTGGTTCGACCGGAGACCGAGGCACCGGCCCCAGACGGCGACGAGATCGTTTTCATCGATTGAGCCTCGCTCGGACAGATCTGGCCGCGAGTACCGTGACGATGGATGAGCCAGCACCGGAGGATCGCGACCAGCCGAAGCCGGCGGGTTCGACCCGGATGCGGAGGCTCTCCTTGCCGAAGCAGCCCCGCCCGTTCGCGGCGAGACCGGCGCGAATCGGCTTGCCGAGCCGCTCGTGATCGACGACCAGGATCGCTACAGCCGGCTGCGGCTGATCTCCTGGTGGCGGCAGGAACGGCTCGGCACGGCCCGCGTGCTGGTCGTGGGCGCAGGCGCCCTCGGCAACGAGGTCGTCAAGAACCTGGCGCTCCTGGGGCTCGGCACCACGTACCTGATCGATCTGGACGTGGTCGAGCCGTCGAACCTCTCGCGGTCGGTGCTGTTCCGCGACGAGGACGGTGGTCAACCCAAGGCCGACGTCGCCGCCCGGCGGGCGCGCGAGCTGAACCCCGAGATCACGATCATCCCCATGCACGGCGACGTGATCACCGACCTCGGGCTCGGGATCTTCGCCGAGGTCGACCTTGTGATCGGCTGCCTGGACAATCGCGAGGCCCGCCTCTGGGTGAACCGGCAGTGCTGGAAGACCGGCACCCCGTGGATCGACGCCGGCATCCAGGAAATTCAAGGAGTCGTCAAGGTCTTCGTTCCACCGGATTCCGCGTGCTACGAGTGCGCGATGACCGAGCGCGACTATCAGCTCCTGAATCTCCGCTATAGCTGCCCGCTGTTGTCGCGAGATGAGATCCTCGCGGGACAAGGTGCCCACGGCCCCGACGATCGCCTCGATGATGGCGGCGCTTCAGGTCCAGGAAGCGCTCAAGCTGCTGCACGGCCTGCCGGTCGCGGCCGGCTCGGCTCTGGTTTTCAACGGAGTGGCGAATCAGTTTTACTCGACGCGATTGCCGTTTCGCGACGACTGCTTGAGCCACGAGACCTATCCCGAGCCGCTCGAGCTGCCGCTGGGCCACGGCGATACCGTGTCGGAGCTTTGTCGGGAGCCCGGCGCGCAGCTGGACGGGCCGCTGCGCCTGGTCCTGGACCGCGAGCTGGTCGTCGCGGTCGACTGCCCGCGGTGCGGGTGGCGGGGCGAGCTCATGCGGCCGCGGTCAAGGTCAAGGCGTCTGAGGCGGTCTGCCCGAACTGCCGCGAAGCCGGGCCGGCCGGAGTTGCGAGCCGCGTCGAAGAAGGTTCGCCGCTGGCGGCCCTACCGCTTTCCCGCGTGGGCATTCCTCCTTACGATATCGTGCGGGTCGACGGGGCATCCGGATCCGGCATTCTTCCTCCTGGCCGCCGACCGGCGGGGCGACAAGGCGGGCTGGGGATCAAGCCCTTGAGCGGCGACGAGATCATCTTCGGCGAGATGAGCGTTCGCGAGCCGGAGCGGCGTCTGCGTCCCGACCGCGACCGGCGATTCGCCTGCGCTGGCATATGAGGTCCCCGGCCCGGCCGACCTGCCGATCTTCCTCGATCGCCGCGCCGCCGACGCCATCGAGCGTCACGCCCTCTCGGATACGTCGGTCGAGCTGGGGGGCATCCTGCTGGGAAAGGAATGCCTCGACCAGACGACCGGCCAGCCGTTCGTATGGATCAGCCAGTCGCTCGAGGCCAAGCATTACGCCAATACTCAGGCCAGCTTCACTTACACGCACGACTCGTGGGAAGAGATCACGCGCGAGCGCGACCGCAAATTCCCCGAATATCGACATCGTGGGCTGGTATCACACCCATCCCAGCTTCGGGATCTTCCTTTCGCATCACGACCTGTTCATTCATCAGAACTTTTTTTGCCCAGCCGCTTCAAGTTGCGTACGTCGTCGACCCCATCAACCAGACGCGCGGCTTTTTCCAGTGGCGCGACGGCGGGATGGCCCAGGTTGCCGGATATTACTTGACGGCCGACCGCGCCGATCGGGTCGCGCTGGCCAGGCTGGTCAACGACCTCGAAAAACTTCCCAATCCTGAAGGCAACTCGGGCGGGGCTCTGTCTCCCCGCCTCGAGGCGGAGCTGATCAAGATGCTCACACGACCTGCACAACGGGACGTCGCTCTGCCCGTCGAGAGGGCTCAGCTCGCCACGGTCTCTGGTTTTGTCGGCGTGATCCTGGGAATTCTGGGCGTGCTGGCCGCGCTGTGGCTCGACGCAGCTACTCGGCCGCATCCAGGAGCAGCAGGAATCGCTGCAGGCACCTGGCGCGCGTGGTGGAAGAATCGGTCATCCAGCCAGCGGCTCGTGAGCGATACGCTGCTGGAACGGCCGGCGGCAACGACCCGGCGGAATTCACCGGGCGATACGAACGAGTCGCCAAGGCGCGCGACGAGGCCGTCCGTGCCCTCGAAGCGCAGCGCACGATCAACGAAACTCTCGGCGGCCGGACGCAGGAGCTCGAAAGCCGCGAGGCACTCCTTGTCGCCGACCTGGAGTCCACGCGAAAGAAGCTCGAGCAGCACCAGAAGGACGCGGAAGAGGCCCCCAGGCTCCGCGAGCAGCTCGCCAGCGTTCTGGAATCCAAGAAGCGGCAGCAGACCGAGCTCGAAGAGCTGGCACCCTGGCTCGAATCGCCGGAGGGCCAGAAGGCGGCCGAGTTCAGGCGCGATCTGGTGCGCACCCGCATCTTCGCCTACGCCGGCTGGGGCACGAGCGCACTCTTGTGCCTCGGGCTGGCCGCCTTGTACCTTTATCAAAAGCCCGCTCCAATCCCCGTGCCGGACGATGACGCCGATCGCCCCCCCCACAAGATCGTCTAGCGTCGACCGCGGGATGCCCGGATACTTGTCGTCACGATCGACCGGTTCGAGATGCCGACCCTGCGCCCCAATGCGAATCTATTCTATTGCCTTCTTCGCCACTCTGATCGCAGTCTCGCCCGCAAGCGCGGAGGCGCAGCCCCCGGCCGCGACCACCGATCACCCCACCGCGATCGACCGCGCGGCGCCCGGTGATCTCCCCAGGAAACGCCCGTCGCGGTACCAGAGCCCACCGAGAAAGCCATGCGGTTTTATCGCAGCGGCAACTGGCTCTGGGTGTTCAATCGCATCTGGGAGATCCTCGTTCCGGGCGCGATCGCGTTTTCCGGGCTTTCCGCCCGGATCCGCCGCCTGGCCCAGCGGCTGGGGCGCGTCTGGTTTTTCACAATTGGAATATACGTCATTATTTATTTAGCCATGATCTTTGTGATCGAGCTTCCGAAGGACTACTACGGAGGGTTCTTGCGCATGCACGCCTATGGTCTCTCGGAGCAGACCGTGGGCAAATGGCTGGGAGACTCGGTCAAGTCCCTCGCCGTCGCGATGGTGGGGGGATTCGCCTTCGCCTGGGTCCCTTATCTTCTGCTGGCGCGCAGCCCGCGCCGCTGGTGGCTGTACACTGCGGCCCTCTCGGTCCCGTTCTCATTCGCCGTGATGCTCGTCGCGCCGATCTGGATCGACCCGTTATTCAATACGTTCGGGCCGATGAAGGATAAGGCGCTCGAGCGATCGATCCTGGCCCTGGCCGAGCGGGCGGGCATCGAGGGAAGCCGCATCTTCGAGGTCGATAAGAGCGTCGATACCAAGGCCGTCAACGCGTACGTCAAGGGCGTGCTCGCGACCAAGAGGATCGTCCTGTGGGACACCCTGATCGCGAAGCTCGACGAGCCGGAGCTGCTGTTTGTGATGGGCCACGAGATGGGCCATTACGTGCTGGGCCATGTGGTGCGCTCGATCGTCCTCGCCGGGGTGGCGACGCTCGCCGGGCTGTTTCTGGTCGACTGGATGGGGCGGCGGCTGGTCGGCGCGTACTCCGCGCGTCTCGGATTCACGCAGCTTTGCGACATCGCATCGCTGCCGCTCGTGTTTTCGCTCGTGCAGGTGGCGTTTCTCGTGCTCAGCCCGGTGGGACTCGCGTACAGCCGGTATCAGGAGCACGAGGCCGACAAGTTCGCGCCTGGATCTCACGCACAAAAGCGGCGCGGCGGCCCGGTCGTTCGCCAAGTTGCAGGAAGAAAACCTGAGCAACCCTCGGCCCGGCCCGGTGATTCAATTGCTGCGCGGTAGCCACCCGAGCATCGGCGAACGAATCGACTTCTGTAATCAATATCACCCGTGGCTCTCGACCTCGAATAGAGCGCTCAAGCAGGATCGGCGCCGCGGCCAGTCGCGGCGCCCGAGTGAACCGCAATCGCTGGGGGATCTCGCATGCCGAGAAACATCATCCTGGCCGCATCATTGCCCGCCGCGCCGAGACGCTCTTTGACATGTACCTGGATCCCAAGGCTCACGCGGCCTTCACCGGCGCCGACGTTGACATCGAGGCGCACGCCGGCGCCGCCCTTCCGCGCGTTTGGCGGCCAGATCTCCGGCCAGCTACTCCACATCGAGCCCAAGCGGCTCATCGTTCAAACCTGGCGGTCCGTGCATTTTTCCAAGGAGGCGATCGACTCGATCCTGATACTGACGTTCTGGCCCGATCTTGCCGGGGCACGCATCGAGCTCACGCACGCGAACGTCGACGACAACGACTTCGCCGGAGTGAGCCACGGCTGGGAGAAATACTACTGGACTCCCTGGCGCCCTTCCTCACAGCGGGCTCTGCTGCCTGATCCATCGTTACTTTCTGGAGCCGCACAATGGCCCGTCCTCTTTCAGACGAATACGCGCCCGACTGCAAGGAATATCTTGCGCTCGTGCCCGAGATTGACATCTTGCCCGCGCTCCGATCGCAGCTCACCGAAACGCACGGTTTCCTCGCGGGGGTGTCGGAATCGGATTCGTCCATCCGCCATCCCCCCTACACCTGGAGCATCAAACAGGTGGTGGGTCACATGACCGATTGCGAGCGTATTTTTGGCTACCCGCGCTGAGATTCGCTCGCGGCGACTCGACTCCGGTTCCGGGATTCGATGAAAACGCCTACGCGGATGCGGCCCTCTCGGATCAGGTTTCATTTTCAAGCTTGGTCGGCGAGTTTGACGCCGTCCGGTCCTCGCACATCGCACTCTTCGACCATTTTCCTTCGGAAGCTTGGGCACGGCGTGGCACGGCCAACGGCCACCAGGTCAGCGTTCGAGCGCTCGCATACATCATCGTGGGCCACGCGCGTCACCACCTGACGATTTTGAGGCGGCGACTCGGCCGCGTCTGATCAATCCGGCCGCCAAAAGAATTATGCGTGCAATCACGGAGCCGTGAGTGTGCGCCGAATAATCTTGCCATTTTCCAGCCGTCGCGGCAGATCGGCGGGTCCGATCGACGCGGCGGCTCGCTTATTAGATATGAGCAGCTCTTGAATCCGCATGGATGGAGCAAAGCTGCGATCGACCCGATTCGTGCACTCGTGAACCAATGCTCCGGTAGATATTGTTCTTGATCTGTGACAAGAATGGCCTATAGTGAGGGATGCAATTGCAAGCGGATTAGCTTGCGCAACTTGCCCAGACTGTATCACACTTGAGTCAACGGATGGACTGGCACGGGTCTCGCGACTTGTGTGAGTCAAGGACACGGGTGGCCTCAGGAGTCACGATGAGATGTGGCTGGATGCGATGCGGTATTCTTCGTGAGTCGCAAGCCGGGCTGGATTGTGGTGATCTGGCTGGCGATTGCGGCGGTCGTCGGCTGTTTTTCGCCCAATCTGACCAAGCTGGCGGCCGAGGGCCAGGCGAAGATGCTGGCCTCGGACGCCGAGAGCCTCCGGGCGGCGACGCTGGTCAAGCAGTCGTGGCCCGATCAGGCTTATGACTCGATGGCCGTGGCGGTGCTGCACCGGCCGAGCGGGCTGACGGATGCCGACCGGCAGTTTGCCCGGCGATTGGCGAAGCGGTTCGAGGCGGCCGGGCGCCCGAAGGAGATGGTTCGGGTGCTGGGGCCGGCGTCGCCGCCCGAGATCGCCCAGCGGCTGGTCAGCCCGGACGGGACGGTCTCGCTGGTGGCCGGTCACGCTCTCGACGTCGTTCGTCGCGCCGGCGTCGCACGACGCGGTCGCCTGGATGGAGCGCCAGGCGCCGGGCGGCCGAGCTGGCGATGCCCGCCGGGCTCGATGTCCGCTGGACGGGCGACGCGGTGATCGGCCGCGACTACATGGCCAACGTGCAGACCTCGCTCGACCGTGCCGCGGTGGCGACGGTCGTGCTGCTCATGATCGTGCTCCTGGCCGTCTATCGTTCGTTCTGGCTGGCGCTGGTGCCCCTGGCGACGATCGGGGTCAGCCTGGTCATTTCGCGCGGAGTTCTGGCCTGGATGATGCTGGCGGGATGGGAGATCTCGCCGCTGGTCGAGCTGTTCTTGATCGCGATTCTTTTCGGCACGGGGACGGACTTCTGCCTGTTCTTGTCCTGGCGGTACGCGGAGCACCTCAATCCGAACAATCCGGCCGGCTCGATGCGGGTGACCTTGTCGCGGTCGTTCACGGCGCTGGTCACGAGCGCCGGCACGATCATCATCGGCCTGCTGCTGATGGGGACGACCCGGTTCAAGCTGTTTTCCAGCACCGGGCCGAGCGTCGCCTTGAGCCTGTCGCTGGCGCTGGCGGCCACGCTGACCCTGACGCCGGCGCTCCTGGATCCTGCTGCGCGAAGCTGCACCCGCGCGCGTTCGACGGTCTGGCCGGCAGCTCGCGAGAGTTCTGGGATCGGCTGGGCCGGGCGGCCATGGCCCGTCCGCTGCGGAGCTGGGTGTTCACGGTCCTGGCCATGGTTCCGCTGTCGATCCTGGGAGTGAGGACCCACTTCATCCAGGACCTGATGACCGAGCTGCCGCCCGAGCGCGACGTCGGCCCGGGATTTCCGGCTGGTCGCCTCGAAGTTCGACCCGGGGATGCTGGCTCCGTTGACCGTGGTGCTCGAGTCCGACACCGACTTGCGCGGCTCGGAGGGCCTGGCCTTGATCGACGACGTCAGCCGGCTGTTGTCGCACCAGCGCCGGCTCAGCGAGGTGCGGTCGGCGACGCAGCCGCTGGGCAGCCCCGAGCCGCTCGAACGCGCCCGGCTCGGCGTCCCGACTGGGCGAGGTCAACGCCGGGTTCGCCAGCTCGCCGACGGTGCCGGGCAGCTTCAGAAGGGGCTCACCGAAGGGGCGGCCAAGCTCCGCGCGGCCATCTGGCTCGAAGAGACGACCGGCCTGACGCTCACGGGCAAGCCCGCCGATCGGCCGATGCCGAAGTCCGATGACGCCGTGACCCGCGCCATGTCGCGCGAGACGCTGGCATCCGGCTTGAAACAGGCCTCGGCCGTCCTCCAATGGAGCCCGGGCGTGCCGGCCGCGTGGAACCTGCCCGCCCTCAATCAGTGCGTTCGAGGCGATGAGCAGTCAGGGCGGATCCAAAACTCCGGCGGCCGCGCCGGAGCAAGATCGGCCGGGCGTCGTTCATGAGGCTGCCAAAGCGAAGGTCGAGAAACCGCAGGAAGTCCTGCTGCGCGAGCTGACCCGCGCCGCGGCCGGGGCCGCCCAGATCGCCGACGGCGCTGCACGGGCAAACCGCGAAGTGGCCGCGATCCTCAACGATCCGGTGGGCCGCCGCGCCCTGGATCGCCTGCTGATCAACGAGCAGACCGTGCACGACAACCCCGAGCTGAAACGGAGCTTTGCCGCCTACATCACGCCCGACGGCCACCGGGCGCGGATCGACTTGACGCAGGCCAACCGCATGTTCTCCCACGCCGCGATGGATCAGGTCTTGACCCTCCGCCGCCGTCTCAACGATTATCTCGGCGAATACCAGGGGATCCACGTCACGGCCAAGGTCGCCGGCACCAACGCCGAATCGGCCGACATCCGCGCGCTCACCCACGACGACCAGGTCCAGAGCTGGTTCATCGTGCCGATCGGCGTGTTCCTGGTTCTGATGGTGGCCCTGCGGGATCCGCTGGCTTGCATCAACCTGGTGGCGACCATGGTCCTGACTTACGCCTTCGCCTTGGGGACGACGCACCTGGTCTTCGTCACGTTCCTGGGCGCCGAGGGGCTCGACTGGAAAGTCCCGTATTTCCTGTTCGTGCTGTTGATCGCCGTCGGGGTCGATTACAACGTCTTCCTGATGAGCCGGCTCAACGAGGAATCCAAGAAGCGAGGGCTGCGGGACGGGATCATCCGGGCGATCGGCCAGACCGGCGGCCTGATCAGTTCGGCGGCGGCTGATCACGGCGAGCAGCTTCGCGTCGTTCCTGTTCAGCCCGCTGGGCTCGCTCCGCCAGCTCGGCTTCGCCCTCGTGGTCGGCATCCTGATCGACGCCGTGCTGGTCCGCCCGCTTCTGGTTCCGTGCGGCCACTGGCTGCTGCGCAGGACCCGCGAGGCGCTCGCGCCCGCGTTGTGATCCGACGGGGCGCCCGCCAGTACGCGATTGTGCCGGACTGAGCCGATTCGGTCCGGCCCGTCAGGTAGCGCGGCCCAGGTATTCGCCCGTTCGCGTGTCGACGCGGATCGTCTCGCCTTGGTCGAGATGCTCGGGGACCTGCACGACAAGTCCCGTCGAGAGCGTGGCGGGCTTGGTGCGGCCGGTCGCCGAGTTTCCGCGAACGCCGGTTGCGGACTCGGTGATGGGAAGAAGGACCGTATCGGGCAGCTCGATCGCGATCACCTCCTCGTCGACCACGAGCGCCTCCACCCCTTCCATATTTTCGGTCATGAACGCGGCCTGCTCGCGCAGCTCGTCGAACGGAAGCGAAAACTGGTTGTAAGTCGCCGCGTCCATGAAATGGAGCGCATCGGGATCGCGATACAGGTACTGCACCGGCCGGCGCTCGAAACTTGACTCATTGAGGGCGTCGGTGCCGCGGTAATTCTTCTCGACCCTCGCCTTGGTTTTGAGGTTTCGGGCCTTGATCTTGTACAGCGTCGCGGCGCCCCGGGCCGAGGGCGTCTGGACCTGAATCTGCTCGATCATGTGCGGAGCACCGTCGATCTCAACAACCATCCGGCGCTTGAAATCCTTAGCGGGAACCACGGCGCGCTGACCTCCGTCAAATCGCGGGTCGCCCGGTCGACGACCCGCAGCCATTCTCGAAATAGACCGTCAATCTTACCGGCCCCGATCGTCCGCGGTCAAAACCTGTGTCAGTGGTTCGTCCGCCCTTTCGACTTGCAATTCCCCGGCGTGAAAAAAGACGAAAATCTCCTCTTGATACACGCGTACGCGTGTGCTAGGGTAGTCCGCGTTCAAGTTCACACAACGGGTCAGGCATCAAGCGAAGCGGGCAGGTGATGAGTATGGAGCGAGATCGGTTGGGCCGCAGGCGAAGTCCGCTTCAGGAACGTGGACTGCGCCCGTTGCATCCCCCGCTGCCGGATGAGTGGGTGAGCAAGGTGCTCCGGGTCGCGATGTCAGAATCCGACTGGGCCCATTTCGAGGCCCTCGCGGCGCGCTACGCCTCGGCGGTGCCGACCCAGGCGCGTGCGCACGGGCTGTTGCTTTCGAGCCTATTGCATGCGGTTCCGCCGCCGGAGGCAGAGCCCGGGCCACTCGACTGGATGGACTGGGAACGCCGGAAGACCCTGCGGCTGCTGTTGCCGAAGGGGTCGTGACGCGAGTGAATCCGCTGCGCGGAACGGCGCCCCCCGGCTGCGCCGCCAAAACGTCCTACGATTTGAGAATCCAAGGCCTCGCCGTCTCGATCGTGAGAGCGTGGGGCGCTGTCTTTTCACAGAATTTCAAGGAGTACATGCATTGGCAACCGCGACCAAGAGTCCTGCCCTTGGGGACGTCAAAGATTTATCACTGGCTGAGGCTGGCCGGAAGCGCGTCGAGTGGGCCGAGCGCGACATGCCGGTGTTGCGGGCGATCCGCGAGCGCTTCGAGAAGGAGAAACCGCTGGCCGGGCTGCGGATGTCGGCCTGCCTGCACGTGACGTCGGAAACGGCCAACCTGGCAAAGACGCTCGTGGCCGGCGGGGCCGACCTGCTCTTGTGTGCCTCCAATCCGCTGTCGACGCAGGATGATGTCGCTGCGACTCTGGTCAAGGACTCCGGAATCCCGGTCTTCGCGATCAAGGGGGAGGACGAGCACAGCTACTACCGGCACATCGCCGCGGCGCTACAGCACCTGCCGCACGTCACGATGGACGACGGTGCCGACCTGGTGAGCGCCATGATCTTCATCGCGCTGGACCGCCTGGACGACGTTCACACCGAGGTGCGAAAGTGGGCCGCCACCCTGACGCCCCAGAAGCGCAAGGAGCTGGTCGCCAACGTCGTTGCCAGCATGGAAGAAACGACGACCGGCGTGATTCGTCTGCGGGCCATGGAAAAAGACGGCGTGCTCAAGCTGCCGGTGATTGCCGTCAACGACGCGCAGACGAAGCACTTCTTCGATAATCGCTACGGCACGGGCCAGAGCACGATCGACGGTGTGATCCGTGCGACCGACACGCTCCTGGCCGGCAGGCAAGTCGTGGTTTGCGGCTATGGCTGGTGCGGTAAAGGCGTGGCGCTGCGGGCGCGCGGCATGGGCTCTCATGTGATCGTGACCGAGATCAACCCGATCCGCGCTCTCGAAGCGGCGATGGATGGGTTCCAGGTCAAGACGATTGCCGAGGCGGCCACGCTCGGCGACCTGTTCATCACCGTGACCGGCGACATCCACGTGATCCGCGCCGAGCACTTCGCCGTGATGAAAGACGGCGCGATGATTTGCAATTCGGGCCATTTCAACGTCGAGCTCGCACTCGACGACCTGGCCAAGATCGCCGTCACGACCAACAAGTACGTGCGCGAGTTCGTCGACGAGTACATCCTCAAGAACGGCCGGCGCCTCTATGTGCTGGGCGAAGGGCGGCTCATCAACCTGGCCGCTGCGCACGGCCATCCCGCCAGCGTCATGGACATGAGCTTTGCGGCACAGGCGCTCGCGACCGAGTGGTCGGTCAAGAACAAGGGCAAGCTCGATCACAAGGTCCACCAGGTGCCGAAGGAAGTCGACGAGTTCGTTGCGTCGCTCAAGCTCGCAGCACGATGGGAATCTCGATCGACACCCTCACCGCCGAGCAGAAGAAGTACCTCGAAAGCTGGGAAATGGGGACCTAAGGTCTCCCGAAATCCGCGGTGGCGCTTGCAAGGCCCGGTATGGTTGGCGCATGGCGACTCCATGCCGGCCTCGCAAGCAACGCGCGGTTTGTCAGTTCGCTTCGGGCGAGTCCGCGCGCGGAGGATCCCGCGGCGCACCGGCATGAACTCATTGAGATCGGAACATCTGCGATGCCTGACGTGACGCCATTCCGCGGGGTCCGCTACGATGTCGCACGGGTGGGAACGCTGTCCGACGTGGTGGCGCCGCCTTACGACGTGATCGACCCGGGGTTGCAGGAGCGCCTGTACCAGGCCAGCCCGCACAACGTGATCAGGCTGGAGCTCAATCGCGACGAGCCCGGCGATTCCGGCGCCCCAGCCCGCTACGCCCGGGCCGCGCGCAGCCTGCGAGACTGGCTGCGCGACGGGATCCTGCGCGAGGAAGACCACCCTGCCCTCTACGTCTATCATCAATCGTTCACGGTCGACGGCCGGGTGCACCAGCGGAAAGGATTGCTCGCCCGCGTGCGGCTGGAGCCATTCGGCCAGGGGAAGATCTATCCGCACGAAAAGACCATGTCCGGACCCAAGGCCGACCGGTTGGCACTCTACCACGCGACTGGCTTCAACCTCAGCCCCGTCTTCGGGCTCTATCCCGACAACGATGAGAAAGTCCAGCGCACAATCGAAGCCGGTCTTCGCGACCGCACGCCCTTAGTCGCGATCGACCATCTCGGCGTGGAAAGCCGCCTCTGGGTCGTGACCGACCAGGAGACTCACACCGCCGTGAGCGGGCTCCTGGCCGGGAAGCCAGTCTTCATCGCCGACGGCCACCACCGTTACGAGACCGGGCTGAAATATCGCGACGAGATGGTGGAAAGCGGCGAGTCGACGGGCAGGGACGATCCTTCCAACTACTGCCTGATGATGCTCGTCGGCATGAGCGACCCCGGGTTGCTCATCTTGCCGACCCATCGTCTCGTCTCGGGCCTTCCGGGCCTGACCGCCGAAGAGTTCACCGGCCGACTCGGTACGGAGTTTGAGGTGACGGCCGTGGGCGCGGGCGAAGCGGGTTGTCGCGCGGCCTGGGCAGCCATCGAGCATGGCGGTGAACAGGACCTGCTGGGTTTCGGTACCGTCGCCGACGGCCAGTGGCTGCTCGCGCGGCTTCGTTCCGATGCGGCCATGGATCGGCTGGCCCCGAGCAGAGCGCCGACTGGCGCAGCCTGGGCGTGAGCGTGCTCCATGTCCTGGTACTCGACTCATTGCTCGCCGAACGCGGCAAGCCCGCGTGCCGCTACGTCCACTCGCTTGGCGAAGTGTTGACCGATGTGGCGTCGCGCGGCTGCGATCTGGCCTGCCTGGTGCCTCCTGCGCGAATGTCGCACGTCGAGCGCATCGCCTCCAACCTGGAAACCATGCCCCCGAAAAGCACCTATTTCTATCCGAAGATCCTCACCGGTCTGGTACTCAACCCCCTGCGCCGACTGAACGTGCAGCACGGAAAGTCGCGCTAGCCTTCACGGGGTTTCCGTCGACCGGCCGGCCATGGCGGAGGTCGATTGCAAAGCGACAGTTCGCGATTTTGCGCCTGCGACGCGGCTCCGCCCCAGGTCGAGCACCGTCGGTGTGCGGGATTTTCGCTTGCCCGCTCCGGTCGTCTGCGGTGACTCGATCGATTCCTCTCGAGTTGTTGCGCTTTGCGGCCGATATCGATGATACGGGCATTCCGGAGTGCGCGAGTGCGCCTCTCGACGGCTGCGGCTCGCAGCGGGCCCCGATCGGCGGGAGACGCCGACGTTCGGCTTCCGCGACGTTTCCGCGAGGATTCTGAGTAAAGATGTCACGGTCGACCGTGGTCTCGGCGAACACGATGGCTATTCGGCCCTCGGCCACGCACGTGGGTTCGGCGAGCGCCGATCCGTGTGGCCGGCTCGCGATCGCGGCGATCGTACTCGTCATGATTGCGCAGGTCGTATTCCTGGGCTTCGGCTGCGACTGGGATCTGTGCGGCGATGAGGCCGAGTTCTGGGCGTGGTCGCGGCAGCTCGATTGGAGCTACTTCGCCCGCGGTCCGGTGATCGCCTGGCTGATTCGCCTGGCCACGGCCACGCTGGGCGATTTGAGTATCCGGCTCACCGGCTCGATGATGCTGGCAGTTCGGCTCCCGGCGGTGCTCCTGGGGGGATTGACGGCGTGGGGCCTGTTTCGGCTGGCGTCGCTCACGACGGGCGCGCGGCGGCCGGCGCTGTTCGCGGTCATCCTGCTTCCGGCGATCCCCATATTCGCGATCGGCGGCGTCTTGCTCACGTGCGATACGCCCCTGGTCTGCTGCTGGGTTTGGGCGGCCGTCTGGACGTATCGCGGAGTGCTTGACGACGACACGCGGTTGTGGGCTGCGGCCGGGGTTATCGGCGCTTTCGGCGTCCTGGCGAAATACTCATTACTAGCGTTTCCCGCGTCTGTCGGGCTGTTTCTGGTCCTGAGCCCAGCTCACCGGCGCCAGCTTGCGCGGCCGGGGTTCTGGGCGATGTCGTTGATCTGCGCTGGCCTGGGACTCGCCCCGATTGTTTTCTGGAATGCGCTGCACGGATGGGCCGGGGCGGGCCAGCTCGCGGATCGCGTGGGACTATCGACCCGGGCAAACTGGGCGAGCATCTGGCCCGTTCTGAGCTTCCTCGGAGCAGAGACGGCTGCCCTGGGTGGTGTCTGGTGGCTGGCCGGCCTGGCGGCGCATCGCCGCTACACTCGCCAGGCTGGCGCGGGGGCTTCGCCAGCCCGCGCTGGGCGAAAACGTGCGCGTCGACCGAGGTGATGGAGACAAAACCGCAGGGCTGCTCTATCTCATCTGTCTCTGGGGCGTGATCTGGATGGCGTGCCTGGCCGCAAGCTTCCTCGGCGAGACCGAGGCGAACTGGATGGTGCCCGGGTACATCTCGCTGGTCGTGCTGGTCGGAATGCGGGCCGACGAGCTGTTTGCTCGCGGCGCGGCCAGCGCTCGACTTTACGTCGCTGCGTGGTGTTTCTCCGTCACCGCCGTGGTCGCGATTCATCACAGCGAGTGGTTCTATTCTGCGATCGCCCGGTTCATCCCTCCAGCGACCAAGGGGCTGCCGGCGCCCCTTCGCCTCTACGACCCGACCGCCCGCATGCGTGGGCATCGGGAGCTCTCGCGAGCGGTCGCCGAACGATTGGCGGCCGTCGAAGCCAGAGGTTTGTCCCCGTTTGTGCTCACGCCGACATACAGTTTGACGTCGACGCTCGCGTTCTATCTTCCCGGCCAGCCGGAGACTTATTGCTTGAGCTGGAATCTCGGCATGACGCCTCGGCCGGTCAACCAGCACGACCTATGGCATCCGAACCCGCGCAGCGACCCGGACGCGTTTCGCGGGCGTCCGGCCATCGTGGTGGAAGACGCCAACATGCCACCGTGCTTCGCAAATCACATGATTCACAAACGCGTCTTCGGGCGCATGGAGTCCATCGAGCGACTGGACGTGCGCGAGCACGGCCTCGTGGTGGGTTCCTGGCTGATCTCGGTCTGTCACGATTACCGGGGGATCGCCGGCTACGAGCAGAATCTCCCGGCGCCGGCGTTGCCGGAGCCTTACCGCGTGCCCGCGGCCTGGGGGCCTGACGTCACGGGCGTGGGGGGTGGCGGCGGCTGACCGACAGGGTCGGCCTGCGGCTGAAGAGCCTCCGGGTTCGCGGCCGGCGGCTCGGACGAACCCGCGCCGGGGGTGGGGTACCCGCGGAACGGTGATGGCGTCGACGGCCCTGGCGGCGGCGGCCCGGCCGATGGCGGCATGACCTGCGACGAAATCGGGGGCGAAGCCTTCGCCTTGGCATTCAGTCGCTCGAGAGCCGTCGCCGCGGCTTTGCGCACATCGTCGCGCTTATCATAGATCGACGCACGTTCCAGGGCGATCGCCGACTCTGATCCGCCGATTTCACCGAGCGCGATCGCCGAGGCAATGCGAACGTCTCTGAAAGCATCATACTTCAGAACATGCACCAGGGAGGGAACGGCTCGCGGGTCGCCGAGTTGTCCCAGGGTGTAAGCAGCTTCCTTGCGAGTTCCGGAGAGCAGGCTTTGCAGGCGGTGCGTCATGAGCGTGACCTGGTCGGGGGGCTGTGGGCCGCCGCCGGGTGCACCTGGACCCATCCCACCGGGCCCCGGGCCGCCGACTCCGGGCCCCGGGAACGGTCCCCCTCCCCCTCCAATTCCGCCACCACCCCCACCGAATGAGAAGTTCAGCATCGGGGCCGCCAGGAGCCCGAAGCCAAACGCGGGCGCGGGCTGGCCCACGATCACGGGACGCGGGAACCATACGGGACGCGGCGGCCAGGGACCTGCGATGAGCGGTCCGCCTCGTCCCGGCACAAAGCCCGGACTGCGCTGGATCTGCACCTGCCGATCAAAGGTTCCGCCCGGCCGCTTGATCTGAACCTGGCGATCAATTGTGCCGGGACCGCGTTGAATTTCGACCTGCCGCTGGATCGATCGGCCTCGCGGACCCGTGATTGTCGTGTCTTTCTCTACCGTCTGGGCGAGCGCCGGCTGCGCCAGCCCCCACGCCAATCCCAAGACCACGACCGCGAAGACATCCCTGTCATTGCTCATCACCGCTCACCTCCCTGCCAACACGGCCCATGGCACACGCGCTACCAGACATTCATGCAATTCTTTTATTGCGAATCTTTGGGCCCGAATTGTGCCGGTACTCGACTTTTCTGTGAAGGCCAAATCCGAGGATCCGACGAAGGCAGAATTTGTCTAAGTCTCTGTAGGATAAACAATTCCATGTCAAAGTCTCCAAAACTTCGCAATTGTCCTAGGATGGAACAGATGGTGTGCACAACCAATCCAGTACCCCTATGATTTTTTTCCTTCTTAGGATTGCGGTAATGGATGAATTGAATATGATATTTAAGGCAACGAACCGCCTAACTAGAGAACACTGCGGTTCTCAGTCCGCGATGTGCAGGACGCTCATCCATCAAAGCCTTGATGCTGAGGAAAGCAGGGAGGTATCGGTGCAGCCTTCCCGTCCGGGGCTCTCGACGCTGAGTCCCATGACCTTCGATCTGGTCGTTCGCGCTGTCGCCACGAATACCGGTGACTTCTCACTATCTTGTCCCGATTGCCAGGTTCCACTGAATCTCCATCAGCCAGATGAAGAACAGCCGGCGCAGTTGCTGGGCACTTGCGATTGCTGTTCCAAGTGGTTCTTCCTGATGGAGATCGAGCCGGACTGGCAGGGCACGCTGTTCATTGAGCTGCCGTGCGAGCGAGCCATTCGTGCGCAGTACGCCACGGCGACCGCTGGCTGAGGGGGAAGAACCCGCCTCGCCAAACGTCTGAGGTAAACCAATTCGAGTGTGTCTTGGAGGTGTCGCAAGCCGCGGCGATCCCCAAACCCGGGACGCGGGCCGGTGCCGGCCGGCGCTCGACTTGCTTCGTCTCACGGTTGCAGCGGAGTGAACGTCGTCACATTGCTGCATGAAGGCGCTGCTGCGCGAACGGGGCACGCCTAAACATACCGCCGTGCGGCCGCCTGCCGGCCGACGGATCACTTGCGCTTTTTCTTTCCGCTTTTTTTCGTCTTGGACGTCCGTTTCTTGGCCTTCGGCGAGCCGCTCCCGCCGCGCGTACGGGCCGGGCCTGGGATGTGGTGCTGCGACGTGCTCGTCGGACCGGCGCGGCTGACGCGGTCCGCGCCGCGCGGCTGCGTTGATTTCAGCACTTGGTAAGGCGTCAGCGCGGAGAGCGCGATCGTGAATCGGAAGAACTGGCCAGGACGAGGTCGAGCTGTCGGCGATCGATGTCGACGTGCGCGAACGCGGACGAGCTCTCGGTCGCCGAGCCGGTGGCGCCGGCCTGATCGGCGGCCGACCAGCGTGTGTGTGCCCGATTCGAGGTAGTAGTAATCGTCCGCAAGGCTCGTGACGTGGATCAGACCCTCGACCGGAAGCTCGCTCAGCCGGCAGAAAAGCCCGAAGTCTTCGACCCGGACAATGATCGCGTGAAAGGCCGCGCCGATATGGTCTTCGAGGTAGGAGAGCAGCTTGATCCGGATCAGCTCGCGCTCCGCGGCCTCGGCGCGGCGCTCGGTGCGCGGTGCAATGCTGAGCGAGCACGACCAGCTCGTCGTGGCGGCTGCGGGGCCGTTTACCCTCCAGCCAGGCGATCAACTGGCGGTGGACCTGCAGGTCAGGATAGCGGCGGATCGGTGACGTGAAGTGGCAGTAGTCGTCGCTGGCCAGGGCGTAGTGTCCCTCGCGCTCGGGGGTGTAGGTTGCCTGTTTCAGGCTTCTGAGCAGTCCGTAATGAATCGCGTATTCCTCGGGGCGGCCGATCGACTCCTTCAAGACGCGTTGAAGCTCGAACCGGCTCTGAGGCTGCTCGAGGACCAGTCCCAGGCTATGAACGAACTCCGCGAATTCGGTGAGCTTGAACAGCTCCGGGTCTGGATGAGCTCGGCGCAAGAATCCGACGTCTTGCTCCGTCAAGCTGGCTGCCACGGCCTCGTTAGCCGCCAGCATGAACTCTTCGATGACCTGATGGCTCTCGTCGTGGACGGCCAGATGCGCGCCGGTGACCTGACCGCCGTCGCCAAGCTCGATCCCGATCTCCGGAAGCGAGAGCTCGAGCGCGCCGCGGCGAATCGGCGCCGGCGGAGCGAGCATCGCCAGCTCGAGCATTTCGCCGAGCATCGCGGCGGCCGCGGGGGCGACGCCCGGATGGTCCTCGCTCGGGCTGCTTCATGACCTCGAGCGCCTGCTCGTAGTTGAAGCGGTGATCCACCTTGATCGCTGAGCGACCGAATCGCTTGGAGGTCAGGATGCCGTGCGGGTCGAAGTCGAGCAAGGCGCTCAGCGTATACCTCGTCCGTCCGGCCTGAAGGCTGGCGAGGCTGTTGGAGAGGATCTCCGGAAGCATGGGGATCACGCGATCGGGAAGATAGACGCTCGTGCCGCGGTGCCGGGCCGCGCGGTCGAGCGCCGAGCCCAATGGCACAAAATGGGAGACGTCGGCGATGTGAACGGCCAGGCTCCAGTGGCCCTTTTCGTCGCGCGACAGCGAGATGGCGTCATCGAAATCGCGGGCGGTCGCCGGATCGATCGTGACGGTCGTCAGCTCGCGGAGGTCCATCCGCGCGCCCAGCTCGGTTTCGTTGAAGAGCTTGGCTTGCTCGCGGGCCTCGTCCAGCGCCCCTCATCGAATGTGTCCGGGATGTTGAAGGCGCGGATCACGGTCAGGGTGTCCACACCCGGTTGCCCGCGCTGGCCGAGGATCTCGGTCAAGACCCCCTCGCCCTCGAGATACGGCGTGGGGTAACGTACGACCTCGAGGACCACCTTGTCGCCCGGCCTGGCCCCCTTGGCCCCTGGGTCGCCGACCGAGACCGGCTCGCGGAACGTGGTGCCGTCGATCTGGACGTATCCCGTCTCGCCAGCCTCGAAGTACGTTCCGACGAACACGCCCGAGGCCCGCGCAAGCACGCGGACGATCCGGCCTTCGGAATTCATGCCTCGTTTTCCGGCTCGCCTGGTCAGCTTGACAGCGACCTCGTCGCCGCTGGAGGCATCACGCGTATCTTCGAGCGGGATGAAGATCGTGTCGGATTCGGCGGCGGCGGAGTGAGGCCGGACAAATCCAAAGCCCTTCGAGGCGCGCCGGAACAGACCCACGATCAAGCCCGCCTGGTCGGGGCGGCGAAGCGTCTTGTCCTTGGCGAGCTCGAGCTTCCCTTCCTTCACCAGCCGCTTGACCGTCGCGCGCAGCTCGCCGTAATCGTCCGGAGTCACCGCGAAGCGGCGCGACAGCGCTTTCACGGTAAGGGGCTTGTAATCCGGCTCGGCCACCAGCTTGACGATTCGCTCGACGAAATCGGACATCACGGCCGCCCTTCAATGAGCGCACTTATTTTTGCGATCCCATCTTACGGCAGCGCCTGGCGCTCGATACCCCGGGAAAACGGGCCTTGCGCATCACGCGCGAGTGAGACGATCGCGACCGAGCGCGCTCGTGCACGTGTGGGCCGGGCGTCAAAGCCCTCGGCTGGCGTCAGAGCCCCGGACCGTCGTCGGTCGCGCCGTCTGCGGCGGCTGTTCCCTTGAACAAGCGGCGCCCAGGCTCTGCTGGAACGGAGTCCAACTCGACTCGCGGCTGGGGTCGTCGCGGATCTCGCGGCTGAAGGTGTGGATCTTGGCGTCCAGGTTGTCGAGATAGTGCAGCGCGATCGCTTCGAGCGTCATCGGGAGCTTTGGACTACCGAATTCGTACGAGCCGTGATGGCTGACGATCATGTGCTTGAGGCGCAATAGCAGCTCGGCCGGGAATGGCTCGCCCGTCAAGGCCGCGCTCTGCACAGCCTTTTCACGCAGCATCTCCACGCCCATTACCAGATGGCCTACGAGCTGGCCCTCGTCGGTATATCCGAACGACCGCTCGTACGACAGTTCGTCGACCTTGCCGATGTCGTGGAGAAAGATGCCGGCCAGGAGCAGGTCGCGATCGACTTCGGGGTAGAGATCGGTGATCCGATCGGCCACATTGAGCAAGTTCACGACGTGTTCGATCAAGCCCCCCTGGTAGGCGTGATGGTTCTTGATGCCCGCAGGGGCGGATGTGAACTTGCGGACAAACGCATCGTCGATCAAGAAGCACTCGACGAGGGCTTTCAAGTGCGGGTTGTTCATCCCGCGAAGCACCTCGCGAAGCCTCGCCAGCAGCTTCGTGACGTTCTGCGCGGTCTGAGGGAGAAACTCCTCGGGCTCGATGCTCGAAGGATCGACGACTTCGAGATGATTGAGGATGATCTGGAGCGAGCCCTGGAAAACCTGGGTCTTGCCTCGGACGTGCAGAAAGTCGCCCGGCTCGAACATCCGGGCCAAGTTTTCGGTGGCATTCCACAGGCGTGCCCCGACGCAGCCTGTCTTGTCGCGCAGCTCGAGGTGTAAATAGAGATTGCCCTGGCGATTGGCCCGGAGCTGCTTGTCGGAGACCAGGAACGCCTCGTCGATCGAGTCGCCGTGGACCAGCTGGTTAACGTAGCGGCGGGTCATGAGGCGAAACAATCGGGTGAGATGACAGAAGAGGCATCGGGCCGAGCACGGCGTCCGGCGAGCGATCGATTGTAGGAGGGGGCTGCCGCGAGGGTCAAGGGAGCCTGTTTGCGGACCCGGCCGTCCCGCGCAGCCCGGCGTGCGCCGGTTCCGACCGCAATCGAGTCGACGGGATCGCCGCCAGCTAGGGCGGCGAACGTGTCTCCGAAACGCACGCGGCGACCGGCACTGGAGGCCCGGTCGCCGCACGGGTTTGCATGATCGCTCGACTGCCGCGGAATCACGTCGCTCACACCGAGATCCCCGGCCGCGCCTGGGGACCGGTGATCCCGCGCGAGTCGCGGCTCAGTGCACTCCGATGAGCGTCCCCGTTGGCGGATTCGGGAACTGGTTGGCCGATGGCGTGCTGACGACACCCGCCGGCGGCAGATCCTTCAGCGGAGGACCAACCACGCGGATCAACTGGAGGCTATTCGCCGGCAGACTGAGCTGGTTGATCGTGCCGTTGGGGTCGATCACCACGCCCAGGAAGTACGTCGCAGGGCTCGTTGGAAGCGTGACGTCGGACCCGGTAATGCTCACGACATTCCGCGGCGGATTCACGATCCTTCGCGCGACCGTCCGGAAGTGTCCTCTGGTCGGCGCTGCGCGGCGGACGGGACACTGCTCAACGTGAACGACGCGATGATCGAGCTTCCGAGTGTGAAGCTGGGAGTGACCGAGGCCACCAGCTCGACCGTGACCGGTCCCTGGGCAGCCGGGTCGGCGGTCCCGAGGTTCTCGATCTGGATCTGAGGTTGAACCGTGTCGCCAGGCTGCAAGGTCGACGGCAGCGCCAGCGCGAGTGGCGCAGCTCGGGCAGCGGCTGGCTCGTAATCATGACCGGTACGGCCTTGCTCAGGTTGTTTGCCAGGTTGGTCTCCGGGAACTGGAAGGCCGAGTTCGCCTGGAACCAGACGAAGACCTTGCCCCCTCCGCCGGGAAACCCAGCCGGGTGCGACGGCAGCGTCATTTGCTCGGTGAGCTGCTCGATGCTGTTCTGGCCCACGGGAGCCGCCTGAAAGGTCCCAACCCGAACCGCCCCTCTCAGTGATTTGGGGCTGCGCGAAACATAAACGGCGACGGTCGAGACGGGCGCATCGGCGGCGCTGGAAGATCCGTACAACGATCCGGTGATCGGCGCCTGCGTTGCCGGCGCCTGCGAGAAGGGCTCGGTGATCGTGCTGGCGCCGATGTTCTGAAGCGTAACGTTGACGTCGAGGGCTCCTCCCCAGGCGGCCCGCGGTCCTGCCTCACCCGTGATCGTGAGGTCGGGGAGCGAGAAACCAAGCGGTGAAAACGCGAGCAGCGCCCGGTCTTCCAGTCGCTCCAGATTGGTCAGATCGGTACGCCGGTGCGCGCGTCGCTCCGAGTGAGTCTGTCGTGATTCCCTGGACAACACCGATCACCTCCCTGTAGCCACGGGGATCCGGCGGTTCCGCCCTGTCGGGAACGCCGGCATGATTCCCCAATCTGGAACTCGCCCCGGACGATCTTATCAATGATCTGACGAGGCCGCCGGCGACCTTGATCAACGCCACCTTCGAGCCAGCGGCGATTCCGTTGTCTATTGTGTCGTCTCTGTTCCGGGCGAAGTTGTCCACAAATCGACGTTTCCAGCGATTCCAGGTCTTGTCATGAACGGCATTCGGTCCGAAACGGAGATCGCGTTTGACACAGCTGTGCCGATTGCAGCGCTCGTGTGAAAGATCGGAGCGCGCCGCGTGGCCTACGGACCTGGCTGCCCGGCCGGGCCACCCTGCGAGTTGTTTTGCTGTCCCGCGCTCGAAGCCTGTGCTTGGTTGAGTGCCCGCCGGAGCGCCGACCTCCTGCGCGCGGGCTCGCTGCGCCTCTGCTCGGGCGACCTCCGCCATCGCCCGGGCACGTTGCAATTCCACCGATCGTCGAAACTGGTCGGTGACCAGCTTGAGCGTGAGGGCCAGGATGACGACAAGCAGCAACAGCGTGCTGAGGCGCATGCGCCAGCGGGATTGGCCAGCCGCCATCATTGAGCTCCGATCCGTGAGCCGTTTGCCGAGAGCCACCTGCTTCTACTGCCGGTACCCTGATCGTAACGGACGGGGCAAGGCCAGTAAAGCGTGCATGAATGTACGTGTACACGGACGACCGCTGAAAGGGAATGATCGGCGGTCATTCTCTTTCGGCCGGGGGGCAAGAGCTCGTCGCACTGGGGCGGTCCTGGACCGACAGCGTTTCGCCGCGGCCGCCGGATGTGTTAGATTAGGGATCTCATGCGCCGCGGCACTGCGCCTGTTGGGAGTGCGATTGCGGCTCGATGGTCTCGGTCCGATCGAGGAGGATTGATCTGGTGCGCTGGTCGAAAGCCCTGATTCCGACGTTGAAGGAAACACCGGCGGATGCCGTGGCGCCCAGCCACGTATTGCTGCTGCGCGCGGGGATGATCCGCCAGCTTGGCGCGGGGGCATACACCTACATGCCTCTGGGTCTGCGCGTCCTGCAAAAGGTCGTCGAGGTGGTGCGCGAGGAGATGGACGCCGCCGGGGCGCTCGAGGTCCTGATGCCGGCGTTACAGCCGGTCGAGCTCTGGAAGGAGTCGGGCCGCTTCGAGGCGTACGGCGATCTGCTGATGAAGCTCACCTTGAGCGGCAACCACCAGATGGCTCTGGGGCCAACCCACGAGGAAGTGATCACCGACATGGTCCGCGACCTCGTCCGGTCGTACAAACAATTGCCGATGACGCTGTACCAGATTCAGACCAAGTTTCGCGATGAGCCGCGACCGCGGTTCGGTATCGTGCGTACGCGGGAATTCCTGATGAAGGACGCGTATAGCATCGACGCCGATCTCGCGCAGCTCAACGAGAGCTACGACGCGATGTACGAAGCTTATTGCCGGATTTACGACCGGTGCGGGCTTCAGTACGTGATCGTCGAGGCCGAGAGCGGGCCGATCGGGGGGGATTCGTCGCACGAGTTCATGGTCCCGTGCGCGACCGGGGAGGACACGGTCATCTACTGCGACCACTGCGGTTATGCCGCCAATCAGGAGCGCGCCGGAGATCGGGACCGCAGCCGTTCCGCCGCCGCGCGCCGGCCGCGAGTGCCGCGCCCTACGAGGCGGTGCCGACCCCCAACAAGCGGACGATCCGCGAGGTCTGCGAGTTTCTGGGCGCTCCCGAGTCGGGGGCGGGCAAGCTGCTGGTCTACCTGGCCGATGGCCAGCCGATCGCGGCTCTGTTGCGGGGCGACCACGAGCTCAACGAATCAAAGCTCCGCCGGGCCGCGGGGGCGGCGGCCGTCGTGCCGGCGGATGCAGCCACGGTCGAAAAGTCGACCGGCGCGCCGATGGGGTTTCTGGGACCGGTCCAGATCAAGATTCCGCTCGTGATCGACCGCGCGGTCGCCGAGATGGCGACGGTCATCGTCGGGGGAAACGCCGTGGACGTGCACTTCAAGGGGGTCGTCCCCGGCCGGGATTTCGCCCTTGCCCGCGTGCACGATTTGCGGAATGCCGAGCGCCGGCGATCCTTGTCCGCGCTGCGGCCTTCCGCTCTCGATGAAAGCCGGCCTGGAGGTGGGCCACGTCTTCAAGCTCGGCACCAAGTACTCCAAGTCGATGGGCGCGACCTACCTCGACGAAAAAGGGAGCGAAGTCCAGTTCATCATGGGATGCTACGGCATCGGCATCAACCGGATCTTGGCCGGAGCCGTCGAGGGGGGGCACGACGCCAACGGCATCGTCTGGCCGCTGGCCCTGGCGCCTTATCACGTTCTCATCATCCCGTTGCAGGTCCAGAATTCGGCCGTGGTCGACGCGGCGCTGGCACTGGAGAAATCCCTGGTCGAGGCCGGGCTCGAGGTGTTGACCGACGATCGCGATCAGCGGCCGGGGGTGAAATTCAAGGACGCCGACTTGATCGGTATCCCGCTGCGCGTGGTGGTGGGCGAGCGCGGTCTGAAAGAGGGTACGGTCGAGATGAAGTGGCGGACACAGCCCGCGGCGAAGCAGGTTCAGGCGGCGTCGGCCGCGCAGTCCATCCTCGACGAGATCGCCGCGGCTCGGAGCGCGCACGACAACTACTGCCAGGAGCAGCGCCAGGCCCGTGCGGCGGCGAGGAGAACATGAGCAAGAAGGAGCGTCTCCCCAGCCTGCCCTACGTGCTCTTGGGGGCGCTTCGCTCGTCTCGTTCGGCGGTCCTTTCGCCGTGCTGGTCGTGATCCGCGGCGGTGCGAGCCCCCTCTGGCCGCCGGACCGCCCCCTGGAATGGATCACAATCGCGCTTGTTCCTCGGCGCTGTTCCTCGTGCTCTTCCTCGCTTGCGTGACGTTCGGCTGGTGGCACCCCCCGCCGAGCAGGCCGAAACAGCCGCGTGATTGATCGTTCGCCGCGGATCGTCCCCGAACAAGTCTTCTGGTACTGTCAGCTCGAGACCGACGCCCCCATGAATTCGCGTGACCTTCTGGTACTTGCCGCGGCGGGTTGTGGCCTCGGTGTGTCGGCATTCGCCGTGTGTGCGGGGTTGTGCGCGCTTGCGCGGCGCGTATGCACCCCGCTGGGGGTTTGTCGATCGGCCGGGCGGCCACAAAGGGCATCGCGCGCCGACTCCACTGGGGGGCGGCGTGGCGATCTGGCTGACGACCGTGATCTCATGCTCGCCTCGGGCGGTGCTCGCTCTGCTGGCCGCCGGCGAAGCCGGACTTGCCCGAGCCGCTGGCGCGGCACGCCGGAGGGATCGTCTACCGTTCGGGCGAGCTGACGCTGATTCTTGCGCTGGCCAGCGTCATCATGGCGATGGGACTCGTGGACGACGTCCGAAACCTCGACTGGCGGCTGCGGCTGGGCATCCAGTTCGGCGTGCGCCAGCGTGCTGGCATGGTCCGGCGTCCGCGATCACGCTGTTCGGACCGTTCACGCATCCGTTACTGGGCGGCACGGTCACCGTCCTGTGGATCGTGGGGCTGACCAACGCCTTCAATATGCTCGACAACATGGACGGGCTGGCGGCCAGCGTGGGACTGATCGCCGCGCTCTTGTTCTGCGGGGCCCAGGTCGCGGTCGGCAGCTCTGTTCGCGCCGGCGGTCCTGCTGGTCGTGGTGGGGGCCCTGGCGGGTTTTCTGGTGCACAACCATGGCGCCGGCGCGGCTGTTCATGGGGGACGCCGGCAGCAACTTCCTCGGGTTCTTGCTCGGGTGCCTTGACGGTCGTGGGCACGTTCACGCGCGACGAGCAGGGTGGCTCGTTTTCTCGGTACGGCGTGCTCGCGCCGCTCCTCGTGATGGCGGTGCCGCTTTATGACATGGTCTCGGTCGTCTGATCCGATTGCGCGAGGGCCGCAGTCCGTTCGTTGGCGATCGCCGGCATTTCTCCCACCGGCTGGTAGCGCGCGGCTTGACGCCGGCGCAGGCGGTCTGGACGATTGATCTGGTGACCTTGGCGGGAGGTCTGGGTGCATTGCTGCTTCACCGGCTCGACGGCGCGGGAGCGTCCGTTGTGCTGGCTGCAGACCTGCTGCTTGCTGGGGGTTGTGGCAATTCTGGAGCTCTCGGCAAGCCGTACGGAGCTAGGCAATGGCCCGACGGGCGCTGAAACCCGCGGCACTCCGCAGGCCGATGCGACCCGATGGCCGGCTGAGACGCAGCGAGCGACGACGACGACCTGGGACGAGACCGCGCGGCACCTATCGGCGAGCGCATCCGCCGAGTCGCGCTCGGGTCTGACGGCCGCCCGTGACGGCTGCGCGGGCGTTCTGGCCAAGCGAGCCGGACCTGAAGGAAGGCGCCGGCGGCGGCTTGCCGTGGGTGTTCGCCCTGCTCGTCGTCGCCGGGGTCGCTCTCGCCGCCCCCTTGCTCGGCGGACGCTTTCGCTTCCGATGGTCGTGGACCGACGCACTGGTTCGTCGTGCTGATTATCCTGGTCGCCGTCAGCGCCTCGCACGCGATCGATCGCCGGCCCGCGATCAACCTCGCCTGGGAGTGGGTCGCCCTCGGGATCGTGTACCTCTTGCTGCGCAACCTGCCCCGACACGCGAAGCGAGTCGTCGGCTCTGGCCGGCGCATCGTGGCGACCGCCTTTGCCGTTTCGGCGTACGGCCTGTATCAGGTCGCAAGGTCGAGTTGCCGCTGCTCCAGGCAGAGTTTCGAGCGCAACCCGCAAGAATTCTCCAGAAGACTGGGCATCGAGGCCGGGTCGCGGGGCGAGGAAATGTTCAAGAACCGCCTGATGGGCTCGAACGAGCCCTGGTCGACGTTTGCCCTCGCCAATTCGCTCGCGGGCTTCATCGTCGGTGCCGCTTGTGCTGGCGCTGGCCGTCGCGATTTACAACCTCGGCCGCCCGGACGCACCGGGATCGCGGTGGGTGGCGCTGGGGCTGGCGGCGCCGGTCGTGCTCGTCTTGCTCGGTCTGCCTGCTCCTGACCAAGAGCCGCAGCGCCTACCTGGGGGCATTGGTCGCGTATGATCGTCTGGGCATGGCGGAGCGACGGCGAAGTCCCCGCGCGGACGCTCCTCGCGGCCGGGTCGGCGGGGCTTTGCGTGGCGAGTGCGATCGTGGTCGCCGGACTTGCATACGGGACGGCTCGATCGCGCAGGTACTGACCCAGTCGCCGCATGTCGCTCCGCTATCGCTGGGAATACTGGCAAGGCGCGTGGGGCGTGATCAGCGAGGGGGCGCCAGACTTTGAGGACCGCCCTTAATGCGCCCACCTTCTGGTGGGGTGTCGGGCCCGGCAATTTCGCGGCGCCGTATCTGAAGCATAAGCTGCCGCAGGCCAGCGAGGAGATCCTCGATCCGCACAACCTCTTTCTCGAGGTCTGGGCCACGGGCGGGCTGTGGGCGCTCTCCTGGCGCTCGCGGCTGCCCTGCTCGCGGCGTTCTGGGATCTGTTCGGCCCGTCGTCACGCACTCGCAGGGAACGCCGGCGTACCACTGACCGCGTGGCAAGGCGCGTCGATGCGCAGGACGAGAGCGCGATTCACGGCAAGCCGCCGCCCGGCGAGGACGAGCCCGACGACGCGCCGCCGCGCAGTCTGATCTGGCTGGTCGCTTCTGCCGGGGCCGGCTGGGCCGCTGTGGTCGTGCTCGGGCGATTGAATCCGTTCGAGGGTGACCTCTTCTACCGCTGGCTGATCCTGGGTGCCGCGTGGCTGGCTGCGGTGTTTCTGGGTGCGCCCTCTGGAACCGGCTGCCAATCTCCGCCACAGCGCCTGCGCGCGGCTGCGCTCGCGATCGCGATCAACCTGCTGGCCGCGGGAGGGATCGGGATTCCCACCGTGGCTCTCGGGCTGTGGTCGATGGTGGCGATGGGGTTGAATCTGCGCGACGACCGCGCCTCCGGCCGGCTGCGCGAACTCGATAGCCGAACGCCGGCATTCGTCCTTTCGATTTGCTGGGCCGCGATCATCGGAACCTTCATCGGGCTGGTCTGGCCATTCTGGCGATCGGAAGCCGCGATGGCGGCCGCGGACGCGGCCATGAACCGTCGGCCTCCCGACTACGACGCCGCCGAAAAGCTCTGTCTGCGCGCGATCGAGGAGGACCGTTACAGTGCCAGGCCCTGGCTCAAGTCGGCCGCGCTGCACTGGACCGTCTGGCGCGAGCGCGGCGCCAAGGTCGAAGACGCTCACTGGAAGACGATTCCGATCCTGTACCAGATGGCAGCCACCTTCCCGCGCAATCGAGACGCTTGGGCGCTGCACAGCGACCGCGCACGGTCGATCCAGCAATTGCTCGGCGTGATCGGGGCGCGGCTCGATCCGGTGGAAGCGCTGCGGTACCGGGCCAAGATCGTGGAAGCGACGCGAACCGCCACGCTCCTGAATCCGACGAGCGCGGTTTTGCACGCACGGCTAGCCGAGTCGAGCGCCGCAATCGACATGTACGAGGATGCCGTCACCGAGGCTGAGGCCGCGCTCCGGCTCGATCGACTCACACCTCATCGCGACAAGCGACTGGATCCCGCCGTGCGCGAGCATCTCGACGCCCAGCTCCCCGGCTGGCGCGAGAACGCCGCCAAGATGCCGATCAAGCCCGCGCGCTAATTCCGGGACAATCGGAGCGGTCCGCCCGCAATGCCGCAAGACCTCGCGCCGCGAGCCAAGACACCGCCGATAAAAGCTGCTCGCGCGCGGCACCGGGGCCGATAAAGCTCCCAGGTCGTGCGACGGGGTATCGGTTGTCCGGACCATGCGCCAATGCCGTCGGTCTTCCCCAACTGATGTCGTTTTTTGAGCATGCTTCTATGGTTCGGCCCATCCGGCTCTCCTGGCCCACCCGCATCTCCTCTCGCCGCCTGCCTGCGCTATCGGCCGCCCTGGTCCTTGCCGGACTGGCGCTGGTTGTTCCCGCCCGCGCAGCTCATGAGTCATGTGAACCTCGAGCGCGTCAACCGCAACCTCTGCGGGCGCGTGGTCGACTACACATACAATCACGGGACCGACCGCCGCGTCTTTTCGCCAATCCTGGGAATGCCGCGCGATCTGTACGTCTATCTTCCGCCGGCCTACGATCCGAGCCGTGCCTATCCGCTCGTCGTGTTTCTCCACATGGCCAGCGTCGACGAACATTATTTCGTCTGGTCGAAGCTACTGAACGATCTTGACGACATGATCGTGCGCGGGGAATTCCCGCCCGTGGTCGTTGCCAGCCCTGATGGAACTTTTGGCGGCTGGAACCGATTCAATGCCAAGCATTCACTGTTCGTCAACGGCTGCGGCGGCCGATTTGCGGACCATCTGCTCGAGGAAGTCATTCCGTTCTTGATGACGAACTACTCGATCCGGCCGGAACGCGAGGCGACATGCGCTTTCGGGGGCATCGGCGGGGGGATATGGCGCGATGGGCCTGGCGATCGAGCACCGCGATTTCTTCGGCGCCGTCGCCACCTTGTCGTCACCACTGAACTTGCGGTACTCGAACTGCGACGGACGGTATTTCGAGAACTTCGATCCCGCAACCTTTCGGTGGAAGACGCGGTACGACCCGAACGAGGTGATCGGCAAATCCACCCTTGGCCTCGTGAGAATCCACGCGAAACGGTTCATGGGCCCGGTGTTCGGCAAAGGCGAAATCGTGGCGGACCGGATCACCCTCACCAACCCTGCCGACAAGCTCCTCAGCACGGACCTTCAGCCCGGACAGCTTGACATCTACGTCAACTACGGCGGACGTGATAACTTCAATTTCGACGCCCAGGACGAATCATTCGCGTGGCTGGCGGCACAAAAAGGCATCGCGATCACGCTGGTCCGCGATCCCAAGGGAACCCACTCGCTGCGCTATCTCCGCGACAACCGCAGGTCTATCCTGCTCTGGCTTGGCCAGCACCTCCTGCCGCCCACGCCGGCACCGGTCCCTGCCACAGCGGGCACGGCGGCTCCGAGCGGCCAGTGATCGGCGAAAAGCCGGGCGCTCTCGTGCGAGAGCCACGCGACCGGAGATCGCCCGGCGCGTTCCACAAATAAATAATCTAAGACAGCGCGCTCCTCGCTCGTCATAATTGTGAGCAGGCACGTCGTGTGCCCGGTCCATTCCGCTCGTTACCCGTTTCCGGGCGAGGCCGGCCTGTCATGACATCGTTACGAACCATGGCGACGCTCCTGGTGATGAGCCTCACCGGCTGTGGCGAGCCGCGCGCGTTTGATTCGGCGCGCGTGACATCCGCCCCCGCCGCCGAATCGCTGGCTCGCGCGGAATTCGTCAACGGCCGAGATAAGATGATGGAAGTCGGCCAGCACTCCAAGAATATCACGAGCCCGGTCGAAGTCGCGGCCGGCGCAGTACCCGTGCCCGCGCAACCTCCCGGCACCGCGCCGCCGGTCAGCGTGCCGGCGATCGCGCGCAAGATCATCTACGACTCGCAGGTCGACTTGATCGTCGAAAGCGTGGATCCGGTTGCGAAGAAAGTCACCGCTTCGGTTCAAGAAGCGCGTGGCTTCATTGCCGAGATGAGCGTGGCGGGCTCGCCCGGCTCGCTGCGCTCGATGCGCTGGCGAATCCGCGTTCCGGTCGAGCAGTTTGATTCCTTCGTCGATTCAATCCTTTCTCTCGGCGAGCTCGAGCGAAACAATCGCACGTCACAGGATGTGACCGAGCAGTACTACGACATCGAGGCCCGCATCAGGAACAAGAAGGTCGAGGAGCAAACGCTCAACAAGATCCTCCAGGAACGCTCCGGAAAGCTGGAAGACGTGTTGAAGATTGAAGTCGAGTTGAGCCGGGTCCGGGGCGAGATTGAACAGCTCGAGGGCAAGATCCGCCTGCTGGAGAACCTCTCGTCTCTGGCAACCTTGACTCTGAACGTTCGCGAACGGGAAAAATACGCACCGCCGGCGCCGGTCGTCGCCAATTTTTCGACGCAGATCGCCAGGGTATGGGACAGCTCGATCCTGGGTCTGGTCAACCTCGGCAAATCCATCGTGCTCTGGGCCGTGAGCTGGGCGGTCTGGGTTCCGATCTTGCTGGTCGGCGCGATCGTCGCCTGGATTCTGGTGCGCTGGATGATCCGCAGTTTCGTGCGCAATCTGCCCCGGATGATCGCGCTGGCGCGGACGCCAATCACCCCACCCCGAACGCCTGCACCGTGACAATCGAGAAGATGCCGGCCGGCGAGATGCGCAGACGTTTTCTCAGCCGCCGCCACCAGCCGAGCGCGTCTGAAAAAGTCGAAGATACTTCTCGTAGGCGGAATCGGATGGCCGCTTGGTATCGGTGCCGAACGGAAATGCCGGCATGCCGCGCCACGGTAACGGCTCGATGGTATCGCTCGTGGCCGTGAACGGATCGGCGTCCTTGCAGTACCCGATGGGCGCAGCACATAGCTGCGCGTCCAGCCGGGCGGAAGCGGCTCGAGACCGCCCGCTTCAAATTCTAGCCGTACCTCATCGCCGGGCCCGACCAGGCAGAGCTGATCGTCGTCGGCTTGCAGCAGCCGCGCAACGTCGCCGTGCCGGGTCAGCTTGCCAGAGAATCGGGCCAACGGCGCGGGATCGACGTAATCGTAGTCGTAGATCAACGGCAGCCGCCCGTCGGGAGAGATCTCGCGGGTGTAGCCTCGAAGGCCGAGCACGGCCCGCGCCACGGGCAGCTTCGTGACGCGCAGCGAGGCTTCCGCCTCGCGATCGCGCACGGCGATGAATGCCTGGTCGTAGTAACATTCCATGTTGGTCTTGATCCGCAGCTCGCAGCGCGGGCCGGCGAGTTTTCCGGTGAGGTCGATGGTCATGAGCCTGGGCATGCCCGCGGGGTAGCCGGCGTGCGGCTCGATTGTTTCCCATTGCCCGTCATCGCGTCGGCGCTCGATGGCCGGCGGCTCGAGGGGGCAGCCGGCGGTGGCGGCCGCGTAATTCGTCTGCGAATAGGGGTATTCGACCCATCCGGCCAGGCACAGCACGAGCGCGTCGGAAGGGCCGTAACGGCTGAGACGATCGCCGAAATCGAGGATGACGCCGTGCGGCATGGCGTAGCCGATCCAGCCCTCGCGCCTGGCGAAGCCGTCGACGGTGAGCCGATCCCAGTGGCGCAGGCGCTCGGTGACGTCGTGGCCGGAGAGATCGGTGGCTCGCGCGGGCTCGACGGCCGTTCGCCAGGCTCGCAGCTGGCCAGAGGCGCGAGGGCCCTCCGGAACGAACCGCTCGTCCGGCGTGGACGAGACGCCGGGCGGGCGATCGACCACGTCGAGACTCAGGTGATCGAGGTAGGCGAGCTCGTCCATGGGCTCGGTGATCGAGAGGCGAAAAACGCCGTCGATCGAGGCGAGCTGCTCCGCAGTGATCGCGATTGCTTCATCGCGGTCGGGCTGGCTGTACAGGCCGGGTGCGACCAGATAGCCGAGGCCCCCGCCCCCCAGGAAATCGCCGATGCAGACGAAGCGCCGGCCGTTCCACGTGAAAAGGACAGGGCAACTCCCTGTCTTCCGGTTGTTCTCGAATAAATCGATCTTCTGGTCGGCGACTTGATTGAGCTCGCATTGCAACACCCCGTCCGGCCAGCGCAGGTGCACCAGGTCGGCCCGCTCTCGATCTCCCAGGCCCAGAACGACCGGCGTGATCGACTGGGACAGACCCGATTCCGGCGTGGTGTGGTCGTAGCAGACGTAGATGCCCTGCCCTTCCAGGGTGACTCGCGTTCCAATCGCGTGCGAATTGGTGCGCATCAGCTCGGGCTTGACGTGCCAGTGGCCCCCAAGCTGGAGCGTCACCCAGTGCCGGCCGTTGCCGAGATTCTTCGCCAAGGCCGGAGGCTCGCCCGGCTGGACGAGTAGCAGGTCCGGGAGCGGATCGCCGATCAAATCCACCGCCGCGAGGCCCTCGGGCTCCGGGGTTTGGACGGCCAGGGTGAGGGTAGTTTCCGAGAATCGCGTCCCCTCGTTGCGCACCCAGGACGCGAAACGGCCCGCGCCGGGCCTGCCCGAGGAAGACGGTAGCCCGAGCAGATCTCCGCGGCCGTCGAGATCCAGATCGATCGACTGGGCCGCGCGCCAGGCGGTCGCGTTGATCGGCCAGGTTTCGAAGACGATCCGAGTCTTCTCGGATTTGGTGCGCTCCGAGGTGTTCCGCCAGGCATGCACACGCCCGCTCGGGCTCGGGGCCACGAGGTCGGTTCGTCCGTCCGAGTCGAGATTCGTCGACAGGATTCCCGAGACGGGTTCGCTTGCCGTCAATCCCTCGATCGGCACCTCGTGAAACGATCCCAGCCGGTCGTTCAGAAGCGCACGGGTGCCGTGTGCAGGGCGGTGAGCACCAGATCGAGATCGCGATCGTTGTCGAGGTCGATGAGGGCAAGGCCCGTATGCGCACGGACGCCGCCCGGAAGCGGACCAGCCTCCGGCCAAGGGACGAGCGCGATGGTCAACCCTAGCTGGGAGCTTGGCTTGCCGACGGCCGTCGCCACTGGTGTTAGAGCTTGAATCGTCGAGCCGGAAGCCGGATCGGGCTGGCCGTCGTTGCGGTAGACCGCATTCTCGCAGCCCTCGGGCTCTGGGCTCGAGCCGGAAAACGCCGTTTCGACGTTCGCAAGAACACAGTGGTTGACGACGTACAGGTCAAGATCGCCGTCCTGGTCCAGGTCGATCCATCGTGCCATGAGCGAGAGCGCAGGCGGGCCTGCTGGTTTGAGCGCGGCCGAGATATCCTCGAACCGTTTGCCGTCACGGTTGCGCAGCAGTCGATTTCCCTTGGCGCCGGTGAGGAAGAGGTCCACATGTCGATCAGCGTCGAAGTCGGATGCCGCAACACCGATGCTTCCCTGATCGCCGGGCAACCCGCAGGCGGCGGAAGCATCCTCGAAGCGGCCGTCGCCCTTGTTCAAGAGCAAGACGTCGCGCACGCCTCGAGGACCGCTCACGGCCGACGCGAGGTAAAGATCGACCTTGCCGTCCCCGTCGGCATCGAAGGCCGCCACGGCACGCCAACCGCGCGGATGCGGCCGACCACGGCGAGCGGGCCGGTGAAGTCCGACGGACTCACCCACCGGTCTCCGTCGGGAAGCTTGACCTCGAGTGGCCTGGCGGCGTCAAACTTCGGCGGGGCAGCCGGGCTAGGCTCGGCCGGCTTCGACCCCGCAAACGGATTGAGCACCGCGGCATACTTGCCCATGTACCCATAGTTTTTTTCCAGCATTTCGCCCGGCCCCGGCGATGCGTCCTGGCGATCGGGATTTAACCTCCGAAACCGCTCGAACATCTCCTTGTACTGCTCCGGCGGCCACACAAAGCGCCCGGCCATGGCCGTGCCGTAGATGGCCGGCAGCCAGGTACGGATCGAGCTCGAGTGCCTTCGAATAGAGCTCGAGCTGCTTCTTCGATCGCTCGATGATTTGCTTCTTCGCCAGATCGGGCTTGGTCGACCCTCTGCCGGATTCGGGCAGGGTTTGCGCGGTCCAGTACCAGGCAGCGGCATCACCGGGGTCGAGCTCGGTGACGCGCAGGAAGTGCCGATGAGCGTCGGCCAAGCGTCCCTGCTGTTCCAGAATCATGCCGCGGCAAAAGTGAGCGTGCGCGTTGTCAGGTTCGCGCTCGAGCACGCCGGCAAGCAGTGTGAGCGCCTCGTCAAAATTGTCGCCATTGGAGGCCGCCCCGGTCTTCTTGGCCTTTTCGGCCTTCTCGCCACTGTCGTTCAAGAGTGCGATCGCCAGGTTGATCGAGCCGGGTATCCAGCCCGGCGCTCGCTTCTGGATCTCGCGAAACGACCCGATGGCATTTCGGTACTCATATCGCTCCATGGACCCGAGGCCCTGGAAGTGCGCGTCCATCACCGCGGCGAGCTCGCCGGACGGGATCTCGTTCTTGAGCGGCGCGTCCGGGGTCGGCCGCGCGGCGCCCCCCGATGCTGCGGGATTCGCCGGAATTGCCGCGGGCTCGGGCGGCTGATTTTGGTGACACGCCGAGACGATCACAAGCGCGATCGCCGTGCTCACAGTCAATCCCCAGCGCGCGGAAGTTCGGTATCGCATCGCATGGCTCCCGGATGACGGATCGAGGCCGGATGAAATCCGCGAAACTCGGCTCGGCCGAGCCGACGAACAAACAGAATGACACTCGGGCGGACCACTCCGGAAGCACGACGCGGCGAGATTCAAACCGGACGTCCGCCCGGACGAAAGATGGGCCGAGCATAGAGCCCAGTATAGGCTTCGGTGCGGAGGTGGGAAAGCAGATGATGACCGCGCCGCCGCTGCCGCTCGGCCCGGAGTGCCGCCAGATCGATGGGACCGACCACGATCTTCTCGCCCGGTCCCGGATCGGCCTGCGCCAGGATGCGCCCGTCGAAATCGACGATCATGCTGCCCCCGGGCCAGGAAAACGGAGGATAGTGCTCTGCGCTGGCACCCTGATTCGCGGCCACGACAAACGCGAAATTCTCGGCGGCTCGCGCCCGATTGAACAGAGTCCACCAATCCAGGGGCGGGGTCGCGCCCCAGGGATCCATGTAGGCAGACACCCGGATCAGGACCTCCGCGCCGGCAAGCGCGAGGGCACGAATCGCCTCGGGAAACAGCCAGTCATAGCAGATCGCTGCACCCAGACGGCCGATCTCCGTTTCCGCGACGGGAAACAGCGGCTCGTCATAGCCCGGCAGGTCGTGAGGGCTGGCGTGAATCTCCCACGGAAGCCAGGGATTCACCTTGCGATAGCGGCTCAGGATGCCGTCGGGCCCGATCAAGCACGTCGTGTTGAACACGGCACCGGGCCACTTTCGGTCAATCTCGAGGAACGTCCCGGTCTGGATGAACACGCCCCGTTCGCGAGCCTTGGCGATGTAGCGATCTGTGTGCTCGTTTGGGATCGGAACGGCAAGGCGGTCGCGCAGCTCCTCCACCGTCTCGTAGATCGGAGCCGCGTGCGCGAACTCGGGGAAAACGACGAGCTTGACGTCGAAAAACGGCTCGTAGCCGACGACTGCGCGATCCAGCATGCCCAGCAGGTGTCCAACCCGCGCGGCGATCGCCCCCCGGTCGCGCGGGCAAGGAAGATCGGTCTGACACGCGGCCGCGTAATAACGTTCTGGTTCGCTCATGTTCGTCATCGATCGGATGAGCACACGAACCTGCGCCCGCCGCGGCCGAGCGAGTTTTACGTGCATGCGGCAGTGGTCGCGAGCCGGCGGTTTCGCGCACTCTTGAAAGCGTTATTTGGCGGGCGCGGCGTCAGGATCCCGCGGATTCGCCGGTTTTGGGACGGCCTGATTCGAGGCGTCGAGGAAGGCCGCGAGTGCAATGTCTCGCTTGCGCTTGGGGTCGTCAAGCCGCTTGAAAACGTCGGCGGCCTTGGCTGTCCGGCCGCTCAAGAACCACTCGGCGCCCAGGACCAGCCAGGCATCGCGATCGTCGGGATGAACTTGCAGATAGGTTTCGAGCCGCCCGATCAAGCGGCTGAAGTCCGTAGGCTCGCCGAAGATCGCCTGGATGTCGGGGGCGGTGACGAGCCAACCCGGCTCGGCCGACTCGGCCTCGCGCAGCCGGTTCGCCGCTTCCTGGTAATTGGCCCGAGCCAGCGCAAGCTGAGCGAGGCGTACGCGCGGAGACGCCAGGTCGGGCGCGGTTCGCACCGCTTGCTGGTATCGCTCTTCGGCTTTCTTCAGGTTGCCGGCGCGGAACAGTCGGTCACCGACCGTCACCAGTTGCCCGGCCCGGACCGAGTCGCTGCGCCGGAAGTTGGCCGGACGCAGATTGCCTCGTAACGGGGGCGCGAAGAAGCCGGCCGGCGGCGGCGCGAGCAACGGCTCGTTCACCCCGAACCCAGGAGGCATCATCATCAGTGGTGGGGGGGGAATGAACGCGCCCGGCCCGATGACGAAGAACGGCGAGTAGGCGTAGTAGAATCCGCCGACGGCGAATCCTCCGAAGAACGGCAAACCCTGGCCGAACGAGTGCCCATGACCTCGGCCGCCGTGTCCGCGTTGCCAGAACATCCTTTGCCTCGGGCCGAGCCGCGCGTACGCGGGGCTGGTCATCGTGACGAGCAAGAGCGCCATGCTCGCGAAGCGAAGCTTGCGGCAAGCCATGATTCCTCCATGTCTTCCTCGTGAGACGCCGAATTGCCTCAGTTGAATTATTGCGGTCGCTGTAGTGTCGAAGCAATGGTTGCAGGTAAGGATCCCGCGCGAACGCTGCTCATGCGAGCGGCTGGATGAGCGTCGTGGTCAGTTTCGACTTCGCCGTGCCAAGGGCGGTGTGATTCCTTGCCGCGTCAGGTCGGCGCCGACCTCGAGCTGGGCATGGCTCGCGCGGTATTCGGAGCCGACCAGGATCAGGTCGTCGGGCTCGACCCGACCCGGTCGAAGCTTTTCGCGGAAGCGAACCGCCAGCGGTCCACCCGCCGATCGCGGGCCGGTCAGCCCGTTCATGTGGCTCGAGCCCCAGAAGTTGACCCATTGGGACTGGAGATCGCGCGTCCGATTCGCGGTCGCCTGCCCTGCCGCCGCGGCGATGAAGTGATCGACATCCGCCGCGTCGCCCGCAGCCTGCCACAGCAGCGTGCCACGCGCAAGTGCGTCGGCATCGGCCCGCAGCAACACGGTCTCGCGTTCCTTGCGATCGTACATCCCGATCAAGGCGCAATGGCGCGAGCCGATCAACCAGGGCCGATCCGGGCCCGGCGCGAGTCCCGGCCATGCTCCCAGGCGAATGATCGCTCGCTCCGACGTGATCGTGCAGCGGTCCAGTGAGAGGTCAGCCTCGAATCGCGCCGCGCCACCTTGCACGGGTCGAGCTCGAGAGCGGTGTGCCCCGCCGCGATGGCGCACTGCGAAAGCGCGACGAGCCCCCGGCCCAGCTCTGCCTTGAGCCGCCGTCCCGCCTGTGATCAAGAGCGAATCGACGAGTCGGCAAACCGGCCGGTCGACCGGCGTGGAGAACAGCGGGCGCAGCGAATCACTCGGAAACCGCCGCGTCGTCGCCGCGCGGAATTCGATCAGGTCGCCTGCGAAATCGCCAGACGCGGACGGGGCCGTGAGCTGGCAGTGAGAAAGCACGAGGTGCGTATCCTCGACCCGGATCAGCGTGTCGATGTGCGCGCGATCATTCTGGTGGATCACCAGGTTTGCCAGGACGAGCACGCCTCCTTCAAGCTCGATTAACGCCGGGCCGGAGGCCTCGGGCCGCGGCGACCAGGACGGTGGTTCTGCGGCCGAGTATGCATCGATCAAGACCTCGAGCCAGAGCCCACGGGGCAAGCGCACCGGCGTAAAGAAATGTGATCCGGAGCCCACGACGTGAACCCTGACGTGCTTTGCGCCCTCTTGCACCTTGTCGCGCAGGAACGCGCCCAAGTCGCCTTGCCACGGGGTGTCCGTCGTCGTGAAAGACAGCTCGAGAAAGCCACCGGCGGACGACGCTTCCCGCGGAAATGGGGTCGCGGGCGGGGGAGATCCGCCTTTGGTCACGGCGGACCGGACCATGCGCGAAGCGGACACGGTCGATCCCGGCGGTGGCGCTGGATCGAAAGCCCATCCGACCGGCTCAGGGATCGCGGGCAATGGTACGCGCCGATCGCTTTCTCGAACAGGCCGCTGCGAGGCTGCGCCACCATGGCGCAGGATCACTTCATGGCTGGGCACAAAGGGTGAAAGCTCCTCTGGTCTCGTCGCGGCCAGGTCGGCGAGGTGCGGCCACGGCAAGAGAATCTCCTGGCTCTCCTGATCGGTTCCTTTCCAGGTCTGCGCGGACAATCGCCAGATCCGGTACGGTGATCGTATGCTCGAGTCCAGACGCGAAAAACCCCTTCCATCCCGCATACAGGCAGCGGTTTCCCATCCAATCGATCTGCCGTGCCGCCGATTCCGTCGCGTCCGCGGCGGCGACGACGCTGGCGATGCCCTCGCCATGCAGCGCGCCGAACACCGAGTCGAATGCCCGGACTTCCGGAGGCTTGTTGTGTGCGTCCAGGGCGGTGCCGGTGCACTCGAACACCGGCCCGGGACCTGCAAGGAGGCTCTGCACGAAAGAGAGACGCCTCTGAGACACGGCGTCCGCGCCCGCCAGGCGCACGAGCGGTCCTTCGCTCCCCAGGATCAATGATCCCCGCAGCACGAATTCCGCCGGCCGGCCGCCAGGTCAAAGCCGATCGTGAACGAACCGCGCGCCAGCGAATTCTCTACGCGAATGTGCGCGGGACGCAGCCCCGGTGATTCAGCACGGAACAGAGCAAACGGCAGCTTGCGCTCGTGATTCAGGATCGTGATCGAACAGTTCTTCAATGTCAGATTCGCCGCCGTCGCATGAGAACAGCGCGGTCTGAGTGCGCGAAAGATCGCGAACGTCGACGATCAGGTCGATCCCGTCGAGCGTCAGGCTCTTGCGATTCAGAACGAACACGGCCGGCTGTCTCGGACGGTCTCCGGCTGGCCGATCGATCCGAACGATCGGGCGAAATCCCTTGCGCACGGATCAACCTCGATTCGCCCGCGACCCGAAGATCGTCGACTGCGAGCGGACCCTCGTCGGCCAGCTCGACTGTCCCGCCGATGTGGCCGTCCAGGGCGGCGTGAAGCGTCGCCACGGTCGCCGGATCACTCGAATCGGCCACGCGGCGCACGACGACGAAGGGCCCGTCAATCCGGTCCGGAATCGGCGAACGTGCCCAGATCGGCAGATACTTCGAGCGCGGCAGCGTCGTCCGGCGTGGCGCGATCGCAGGAATGGCCGCGGACTCCTCATCCGCCGGCTCGAGCCAGGGCTCCGGCAGTTTGCAGCCCGAGCGTGCCTTTCGACGCCGCCATCCCGCCGTGGCTCGGCTTGACCACAGCGATCGCCGGCACGGCTGCGGCCGAGACGGCCTTCCGCACCGGCACGATCGCACGACCGCTATCCGGATCGACGTCAAGAGGCGCCGCACCGCGACTCTCTCGACGGCTGCCGCTGACGACCCCATGAATTGCAGGATGCCGATGCCCAGAATCACGCAGGCGATCCCAACGCAAGCCGCCGGGTACGATCCAGAAGACCGACGAGCTCGCACCTCGGCTCGGTGCGTCGGTTCCGCCGACCTCCGGCGCTGTCGCGCCGAGCTCGGCCGGTGCCTCGCCGCGACGCTAGCCTGGCGCGCACGAAAGGCTGCGCATCCGCGGGCTGCGGCGCGCGGGCGACCCGTTCTCGCCGCTCGTCAGGAGGCTCACGGCCTACGATCTCGGCCAGCGAGAGTACCGGAATCGCATCGTCATCGACGCGAATGCTCGCCGGATCCGACCATTCTCGCGTCGCGGACCGCCCTCGCTCGGCGGAGCATGCGAATCGCCGTCGGTGTCGTTCTCGAGCGGGACGAGCGGGATTCCGGCAGGATCATCCGCGCCGCGAAAGCGGCACCGCGTCGATCGCGGCCGTCAGATCGTCGTACGATGCGAATCGATCCTCGGGCCGCTTCGCCATCAATTTCAGGATGATCGCGCTGAGCTCGGCGGGAAGGTCGGGACGAAGGTCGCGACATCTCGGCGGCGGGTTCTTGGCGTGCCTCGTGAGCTTGTCGGTGATGTCGCCGCCCGGGAAACGGAGGAACTCCGGTCAAGCAGGTAGTAGAACGTGCAGCCGAGCGAATACATGTCGCTCTGGATGCTGGTCGCCCGGCTGTCTCGCGCCTGCTCGGGCGCCATGTAGTCGACCGTGCCGACGGTCGTCCCCTCCCGCGTGACTCGCTCATCTTCGAATTCGTTCTGAAGGGCAAGGCCCAGGTCGATGATCTTGATCTCGCCCGTCGGCGTCCGCAGGATGTTCGACGGCTTGACGTCGCGATGGATCAAGCCGCGATTGGCCGCGTACTTGAGCCCGGCCGCGACGCTCTTGACGACCGAGATCGCCTCGGCCAGGCTGAGCGGGCCTCGCCGCTGGATGTAGTCGTGAAAATCGCCGCCGGCGACATATTCGAGCACCAGGTAGTGCCGGCCCGAGTCGATCCCTCGATCGTAGATCGCCACGATGTTCGGGTGCTCGAGCGTCTCGGCGCTGCGGGCCTCTCGCAAGAAACGCTGAAGCAAGGTCGCGTTCTTGGCCAGCGAGCGCGTCAGAACCTTGAGGGCGACCTCCTGGTTGGTCTCGACGTGGACTGCCCGGAATACCGAGCTCATCCCGCCGATGCCCAGCGGCTCCAGAACGCGATAGCTCCCGATCCGCGCCTCGGGTTGCGCCGCTTCCATCGACTCGGTCGAAGAAGTCGACTCATCCATCGCAATGCTGGCCTTGTCAAAGCCGGTGGGTCGATCGGCCTCGATTGACTCGATTCGCGTCGCCGGTATCGATCAAACGCGCGCGGGACATGGCGGCCGGGAAGGTCGTTCGAGAGGATTCCCGCCAGGCCGCGTGCGACCGAGCGCACGCGTCACCGGCGTCCCGCCGTTATTCTACTCTCGTGGCAACAACTTAGGACAGTCGTCCACGAGCGTCGCAGCGAATTGATCGCGCCCGTCTCAGCCCGATCCGGCCGCAGATCGCGATTAAAACGCTCGGGACCATCGAGTTATGTCAGAGAACCCGAAGGTTCAGCCCTCCGTCGACGTCGAGGATCGCTCCGGTGGAGTACGGAAAAGCGCCGCTGGCGATCGCGGCGACGGCGCGGCCGACATCCTCCGGTGTTCCCCAGCGCCGGATCGGCGTCAGTCCCTCGGCGATCTTGGCGGAGTACGATTCGTGCACCGGCTCGGGTCATGTCCGTCTCGATCAGGCCCGGCCGGATCTCGTAGACACGAATCCCCTGCCCGGCCAGCCGGACCGCAAAGAGCTGGGCGACCATGCTCAAGCCCGCCTTGGCCACACAGTATTCCGGCCGGTTCACGCTGGCGAACGTGCTCGAGATCGAGCGTGATGAAAACGATCTGGGGCTCGGCGACCATGCCGGCCGCCGACAGCTCGATCATCGCTCGCGCCACCGCCTGGGTCAGGAAGAACGGTCCTCTCAGGTTGGTCGTCAGAACGCGGTCCCAGCTCTCGGGCGTCGTTTCGAGCAGGTCGAGCCGCTGCTCGGGCGCGACGCCGGCGTTATTGACCCAGAGGTCGACCCGTCCGTGACGCTCGAGCGTCGTCGTCCAGCAGCTGGCGGCCTTCGGCCAGGTCTGCGACATCGGCGCGAACGAGACCCGCCCGCGGCGAACCTCGGGCTTCGGCCTCGCGACACGCCGATTCCGCCGACTGCAGATCCGAGCGGTAGTTGACCACCAACGGCAAAGCCCAGGTCGGCGAGCGCAGGACGATCCCCCGCCCGATCCCCCTGCCCCCGCCCGTCACCACCGCGACTCGCGATTCGCTGCCATGACCATGACTCCTCTTCAGCGCACTGCTCGCATCGATGTCAGCTTAACCGAGCATGCACTCGCCGATCGTGCAATCCATCAGATCAGCGTCGCATGCACGCCTTACTCGTGCTCACGTGACGCACCGATCGTCGCGACTTCGCAAGCCGGTTGACACGAAGCTGTTTGATGCCCGAAGATCAAGACAAGGAAGACTTCGCGCTCGTAGCTCAGGTGGATAGAGCGGCGGTTTCCTAAACCGCAGGTCGCAGGTTCGAATCCTGCCGGGCGCAGCTCGCGAGCGGGACAGCAGTTCCGTTCCGTCGGTCGATCGAGGGCCCGAGCTGCACCGGCTACTGCTGCGCCCGTAGCTCAGGTGGATAGAGCAACGGTTTTCTAAACCGTCGGTCGCAGGTTCGAGTCCTGCCGGGCGTACTTTTGGCAGCGGGCCTCTCGATGCTGGCGGTCGATGCTGCCGGCGTTTCCGGTCGTCGTCTGCTGGCCGCCGGACGTGACAATCGCGGCGAGATCTGGTAGAAATAAGTGCTTGATTCGAGAACAGACGCGAGGGTGGAATCGCCGGGCGTTCCACGTGGAACGATGCGTCCCGCTCACCGTGTCTGCGCGATTCCGCTCTTCACCGGCGCGGTGAGCCTCGTCTTGCGCTCGGATGATTGCGATGACAGAAGAGCGCCTGACCGAAATCCCGACAAGCTGGACGACGATCAGCAGCGCCCATACGCCTGGCCCCAAGGCCAGGCGGCGATGGAAGACCTGGTCGGCCAGTATCACGACGCCGTCACACGATATATCCACCTGAAGGTCCGCGACAAGCACCTGGCCGACGAGGTCCTCCAGGAATTCTGGACCAAGCTGCTGGCCGGCAAGCTCGCCGGCGCCGACAAGAGCAAGGGCCGATTTCGCGACTATCTGCGCACGGTCCTGCACCGGCTGATCATCGACCATTTTCGGACGCGCAAGCTGCAGCCCCTGCCCCCCGGCGACCTGATGGATCCGAGCCGGCCCGACGAAGACTTCGACCGCGTCTGGCGCGAGGCCGTCATCACCCGGGTCTGGTCGCGGCTCGAAACCTATCAGGCTCGACCCCCAAGAATCGCTACGCCACCGTCTTGCAACTGCGGCGCGACTTTCCCAAGGCCTCGATCGAGGAGATCGCCGCCAAGCTCGGCGAAATCACCCACACCCAGGTGACGCCCGAGGCCTTCCGAAAGAACCTCCAGCGCGCTCGTGCCAAATTCATCGAGCTCCTCGTCCAGGAGCTGCGAGAAACCATCCACCCCACCAGCACCGAAGCGATCGAGGCCGAAATCTACGACCTCGGCCTGGGCCATCTTTATCGCCGCTACACCACCTCGCACGAAGATTGACCGACCCGGCCAGTCACCGCCTCGCCAGTCAAGCTCCCCGATTTGCTTGAATTCCTTCGGTTTCGAGCTTACCGCCGCCGATGAAAATTCCCCCCTCCCCTTGACCCTCTGACTTCAGCATGTACAGTTCAATAAAGGCAGTGTGCGCAACCCGACACTGAAGGCGGGCTGCGCCCTGACCTTCGCCGGGACCTATTTCAGCTCAGAGAACGAAACGGTCCGCGCCGAACGCGATGAGCACCAGAGAGGAAAAGTTATGCTGGTTCTCTCCCGCAAAAAGAACGAGAGCATCATCATCAACGACAATATCACGGTGACCGTGATCGAGATTCGCGGAGACAAGGTTCGTCTCGGTATCGAGGCGCCCAAGCATGTCACCGTCCATCGTCGTGAAGTTTACGAGGCCATCCAGAATCAGGCCCGTGCTCTCGATCCGGATGCCAACAGAGTTCGCCCCGAAGCCTGACTCATCGAATCGCTCGAACCGAGCACGTGCCGGCGATCGCCGCTCTCCTCGACTCGGCGATTCGGGCTCGTTCGCGTATTCCCGCCTTCTGACGCAACGCCGTGCTGGCTCTCGTTCGCCATCCTACTTCGCGCCTTTCATCAGCCGAACGAATTCCTTCATCCACGGACCGTTGTCCGGCCAGCCTCTGACCGTCACCAGCGAGCCGTCGACGACCACGTCACGGTTGACGAACCGCACGCCCGCCGCGCGCATATCGAGCTCGAGATCGGGATAGCACGTCATCGTCCTGCCGCTCGACGCCCCCGGCCGCCAGCAGCAGCAACGGCCCGTGGCAGTTGGCCGCGATCGGTTTCCGCGCTTCCAGGAAATGGCGCACGATCGAGACCGCCTTCGGCCGGTTTCGCAGGTACTCCGGCGCTCGGCCGCCCGGCAAGCACCAGGCCGTCGATATTCCTCCGGCGACGACGTCGTCGAGCCCCAGGTCGGCCGTGCACGCGATAGCCGGGCTTTTCGGTGTACGTGTCGAACCCCGGCTCGAAATCATGCACGACCGAGTGAAACACCCGCTTCTCAGGCGCCGCGATCTGAACCTGCCAGCCCTCTTCCTCCAGCCGGAACTTGGCGTAGTAAATCTCCTGGGCTTCCCCCGCATCGCCGGTGACCATCAAGATCTTGACCATGTCGATGGCCTCTCGAAGCTCGTCCTGCGAGCACGTTCTCGATATCGCTCCGCGTCGATCACGCTAACGCAACGTCCCGAGACGCGATGCAATCAGGTGGTAAGATTCGCCTGACCGTCGATCGCTTCGGATCGCGACCGCTCGGCCGACGAGCGTCGCTGCCGCGATCTGCAGTCACGGTGACCGGATTCCGCGCTCGGCCGGAACGAGCCAGACGGCTGCACGCTGCACGCGCTGCCTTGACCCCGCCGCCCGAGCCGGGATTACAGTCTTAGCGGCCATTGTTACGACGGCCCCGTCGTCTAGCCCGGTCTAGGACACATGCCTTTCACGCATGCAACACGGGTTCAAATCCCGTCGGGGTCATCACGCTCGCTGTCAGCGGCGACGCTCGTCCGACCGTCCCTCGATGCCGTCGAGCCGAGCGTTTGGCCGCGCCAGGGCACCGAGATGGGCGGCGACCGCAGCCGGCCAGGATCGGGACGTTGTAGCCCCCCTCGAGCAGGCTGACGATCCGGCCCTCGGCGTGAGTTTCGGCAACCGCGACGATCTCCTCGCGTCAGGATCTCGAAATCCTCGATTTCCAGTCCCAGGTCGCCCACCGGGTCTTCGGCGTGGGCGTCGAAGCCCGCGCTGATCAGGACGAGCTCCGGCCGAATGCGGTCGGCCAGCTTCTCGAGACCGGACCGGAACGCCGCGTGGTACTCGCTCGCGGCGGTGCCGTAGGGCAGCGGGATGTTCACGATATGGCCCAGCCCGGCCCCGGTGCCGGTCTCGTCGCGCGCACCGGTCCCGGGATAGAACGGATAACGATGGATCGACAGAAACCCGACGCGGTCCGATGCGTAGAAGATCTCCTGCGTTCCATTGCCGTGATGAACGTCGAAATCCACGATCAGGACCCGGTTCAACTCGTATCGAGCGAGGGCTTCCGCGGCGGCGACGCGACGTTCGCGTAGATGCAGAAGCCCATGCCCGCGCTCGGCAGGGCATGGTGCCCGGCGGCGAACCAGGCACAGCGCCCGTCGCTCTGGTGCTTCCAGCACAAACGAGACAGCCTCGATCCCCGCTCCGGCCGCCAGACGAGCGGCAAGATTCGAGCCCGGCGAGACCCAGGTGTCCGGGTCGAGCATCCCACCGCCCGCCGATTCGAGCTCGGCGACCCGTCGCAGGTAATCGGCCGAATGCACCCGCTCGAGCTCGTCGTCGGTCGCCTCGCGCACCGGGCCGTCCTGGCTCGCAGGCGAGATAACCCGTGCGCTCGAGATGCCGCAGGATCGCCTGCAACCGCTCGGGCCGCTCGGGGTGGCGCGCCGGCACCCGATGGTCGAGCATCCGGCGATCCGTGAAGAGACCGACGTCGCATCGTTTCTCCCGGCAATCTCGGTCGACTCGCAGATCGGCGTATCGAGCCTGGTCATCGCTCTGCTCGAATCATAGCAAAGCGAGCCGAGTGGCCGGACATGAGTCCTCCGCCCGCGAGCCTGCGGAGTCGTTTCACGTGAAACGCGGACGGACGTCGAGCCATCGGCCGGCCGTGTCCGCGGATTTGCTCGACCTGCACGCTGGCCATTAGAATCACTGGCCATGAAGCCAAACCCGCCGCGACTGGACTCGTGCCGCACGCGCGAGATCCTGGTCGTGATCGCCTTCACCCTGATCGGCGGGCTGCTGCGCTTCTGGTCGATCGGCCGGCTCGGGCTGGTCGCATTTCGACGAAGGGATCTACGCGGCCGCCGGCCTCTGGATCTTCTCGCGCCACGGAATTCTCGGACCTCGACCCCTCGGTGATCGCCTACGCTCCGCCCGGGTTTCCGTTCCTGGTCGGACTATCTTATTTCGTGCTCGGGCGTCGGCGACCTGTCGGCGATCCTGGTCTCGATCGTCTCCGGCACGCTCACCATCCCGGCGGTGGCCTGGCTCGCTCGCCGCACCTTCGGCAGCGGGGCCGGGGGGCTGGCCGCGGCCTTCGCCGCGCTCTCGGGCGCACACATCGCGTTCTCGCGCATGGCCCTCACCGACGCATCGTTTCTCTTGTTCTGGGTGCTGGCGCATCGGCCAGGGCCAGCGGTTTCTGGAACGTCCCGAATGCCGCGCAGGGCCGTGCTGCTCGGCCTGGCCGTCGGGTGGCACAGCTCTTCAAATACAACGGCTGGCTCTGCGGCGTGATCGTCGTGCTCGCAGCCGCGTCTGGCTCGTGCATCCATCCGGCCGAGTGGCGCGTCGAGGCTGACGGCCGCCACCTGGGGATGGGGCCTCGTCGCGGCACTGGTCGCAGCCGCTCGTCTACTGGCCTGGTTCGCCTTCGTCGAATCGCACGGCGGCTACGGCGCGCTCGTCCGCGCACCAGCGCGGCTATCTCGGCGGCTGTCGCGTCGTGGCCCGGCCATCTCGCGGTCCAGCTCGCGCAGGCCAGTGCACTCTCCGGCGGACCAGTCTGGCTCGGCTCCGCGGCTCTCGCCGCCGCGCTGGCGATGCCGTTGATCGCGCGGCTCCGCAGAGCTCGAGCTGCGGTTTCTGCCGAGGATCCTCGTCTTCGCGCTGCTCAGCCTCACGGCGCTCTGCTTCGACGCCGACCTCGGCGTGGTGGGTTTCGCTGGTCTGGCTGCGATCGCGGTCCGCGTCATCGCACTGCGGCCGTGGCCGCCAACGTGATCTTCGTGCTGCTCGGCGTGGGCTGGCTTCTGCTGTCGTCGCTGACGCCGTTCTATCATCCCTATGCGCGGCTGTGGCTGCCGCTCGAGGCGTTCGGGTGGCTGTTCATGGCAGGTGTGCTTCTGCCGGGCTCGGTCGCGAGTCGAGGTCGCGGGCGCGACGCGGCCGATCGCGCTGCAGCGTTCGCTTTCCGATCCGCTGCCGTGGCTCGCGTTCGCGTGCTTCACGTTGCGGCACTCGCGCTTCGCGACCGGCCGGTGTGCCGTGGAAAGAGCGAGCGCTGCCGGTGCTTGGGCCCGACCGACTCGCTGCGAGACGCCTGCCGATCCCTCGTGGGCGATCTTCCCAGGACGTCAAGACTCTGCGCTGTACTCGCCGCCCGCCGGTGACGTTTTACCTGGGCACTCGCCGTCGGGTCGCCGTCTCGGCAGCCCGAGCCTGGAGCAGCTTCTCGAAGCCGGCGATCCGGCAACCTGGGCGGTGCTCGACATGGCGATCATCCGGCAGAACGGCCTCTCTGCAAGCGAGCTCGAGCGATCGTCAGCGCGACTGGGCGCTGGTTCGCGCGATTCCCACGCACTTGAGTCTGCCCGTGCTCCTGGATATCGATCCCGCGGCTCGCGGGCAAGGGATCACGTCGACACTGAGGCTCGATCTCCGACTATTGCGCCCGAAACGGGCAGGGGACCTCGATGAGCCCGAGCCGCCCGTCTCGCTCTGGCCCGACCCGAAGGCCCTGGGTACGCTCACCGACCTGTACGAGCTGACGATGATGGCCGGCTACCACGCCGCGGGGATGGCCGATCAGAAAGCGCCACGTTCGAGTTGTTCGTGCGGAAGCTGCCGGACAACCGGGCGTACCTGGTCTTCGCCGGGCTCGAGCAGGCGATCGGCGACCTGCTCAAGCTGGCGTTCGACCCGAGCAGATCGAGGAGATCCGCCGCTGGCCGGCATTTCAGCAGTCTCGAGCCGCGTGATGGACAAGCTCGCGGCGACGCGATTCGAGGGCGATGTCTACTCGGTGCCCGAGGGAACGGTCGTCTTTCGCGGGCGAGACCTTGCTGCGAGTGGTCGCCCCGCTGCCGCAGGCTCAGTGGGTCGAAACGCACTTGCTGACCTCGCTTGGCGTATCCGACCCTGGTCGCTTCCAAGGCGGCCCGGGTCGTCGCGGTGGCAGGCGGAAGACCGCTCTTCGAGTTCGGCGCCCGGCGCGGACACGGACCGCTCGCCGGTTTGCTGGCAGCGCGGTCGGCTATATCGCCGGCTTCGCCGGCACCAGTCACGTCGAGGCCGCACGGCGGCTGGGCATGCCGGCGGTCGGCACCATGGCCCACTCGTGGGTCCATCGTTCGCCGACCGAAGCCGAAGCGTTCGCGACCTTCGCCCGGGTCTTTCCCGGAAACACCACGCTGCTGGTCGACACCTACGACACGCTCGAAGGCGTTCGACTGCGCCGCGTCGATCGAGCCGCCGGTTCAGGCGATCCGAATCGACAGCGGCGATCTCGGCAGCCTCTGCCCGCGCAGGCTCGGGCGATCCTCGACGAGTACGGCGCGCCGAGCGTGAAGATCGTCGCCTCGGGCGATCTCGACGAATACAAGATCGCCGAGCTCGTCGAATCGGGTGCGCCGATCGACGGCTTCGGGGTCGGAACCGAGATTGATCACCTCCCGCGATGCCCCGCCCTGAGCATGGTCTACAAGCTCGTCGAGCTCGAAGGCTGGGAAAGTTCAAGCTCAGCCCCGGCAAGAAGACCTACCCATGGCCAAGCAGGTCTTCCGCCGCCGCGACCACTCAGGCCGGTTTTGCGGCGACCACGTCACCCGGGCCGACGAGACGGCCGAAGGTGAGCCGCTCCTGGTGCCGATCCTTCGAGCAGGCCGGCTGGTGGGTGCTTTGCCTTCGCTCGAGAGCATCCGCAAGCACTGCCGCGAGCAGCTCGCGGCGCTGCCGGAGCGGCTGCTGAGCTCGGACGCAAAGCCTGATTATCCGATCACTTACAGTGACGCTCCTGGAGGCCGACGCCCGGCGTCTGATGGCACATGGCGACGGTCAGCAACTGAACTTTACTTTGCCTGTCCAAGTCGATACGATCCCGGCCTCGCCGGCCCGAACCACCTGGCCATCTCAAGCGTTCGACGGCTGCTTGAATCCCGGCCCAAGCGGTCGGGACCGGCGGCTCTCGACGCCCGCCGATCGTCGACCCGTAAGTGAACGTCTGTTCGCATGCCGGCCACGAAGGGCCCGGTGGTTGACGGGGTCGGCACGTGCTAGCGCTTGATGTCGTTTGATGATGTGTGCGCCCTGCCGCGCGGGAGCCGATCACATGGCCAAGATCATCAGCGTGGCGAACCAGAAGGGGGGGGTTGGAAAGACGACGACGGCCATCAACCTGGCGGCGGGGTTGGCCAAGTCGGGTCGGACCGCCCTGGTGGTGGACGTCGATCCCCAGTGCAACGCGACCAGCGGCCTGGGCGTCGCAGCCGGCGGCGCGGCATCCCCTGGTTGCCGGCGCTTCCGCTGGCCGAGTCGATCGTGGCGAACTTCGCAGCCCGGGCTTTCGGTGCTGCCGGGCTCGCAGAGCCTGGCCGACGCCGACGCCCTGTCGGCCTCGAACCGGCAGCGGGCCGCGACGCTTCGCCAGCAGTTGACCGGCGAGCTCGGCCGCTTCGACTACGTCTTTGTCGATTGCCCGCCTTCGCTCGGGCAGTTGACCCGGGCGGCCCTGGGAACTTCCGCCGCGATCTACATTCCGATCCAGTGCGAGTACTTCGCGATGGAGGGGCTTTCGCAGATCATCGAGCTGGCCCGGCAGACCAAGGCCCGCGACAACAACCGGCTCGAGATCGGCGGAATCGTCCTCACGATGTTCGACCCGGCGCTCGAGCTTGCCAACGAGGTGGCCGACGAAGTCCGCGGGTATTTCGCCGAGACCGTCTTCGAATCGGTCATTCCCCGCGACGTTTCGATCAGTGAAGCCCCCAGTCACGGATTGAGCGTGCTGGAATACGCTCCCCGAGCACGAGGCACTCGTGCCTATACGGAACTTGTCATGGAGGTCATCGACCGTGAATAAACGACGTCTCGGACGCGGACTGGAAGCACTGCTGGGCCGCGATGAAGGCGGATTCGAAGCCAGCTCGCTCGAACAGGCGAGCTGATCCAGATCGCCGTCGATCAGATCGACCCCAATCCGTTCCAGCCGCGCCGGCAGTTCAATTCGCGAGCGAGATCGCCTCGCTGGCCGACTCGCTGCGCCAGCACGGCATGCTTCAGCCGGTGCTGGTCCGCGCAGCGGGCGAGCGATACCAGTTGATCGCCGGCGAGCGCCGGCTGCGTGCGAGCATCGAGGCCCAGCTTCACGAAGTTCCCGCGCGGGTCCTGGTCCTCGACGACCAGCGCGTCTTCGAGCTGGCGATGGTCGAAAACCTCCAGCGCGAGGACCTGAACGCCGTCGACAAGGCCAGCGCCTTCAGCGAGTATCTCTCGCGCTACGGCGGCACCCAGGAAGAGCTCGCCGGCCGGCTGGGCGTCGATCGATCGACCGTCTCCAACTTGATCCGCCTTCTCGATCTGCCCGGCGACGTCCTGGACGCCGTCCGCGTCAACGAAATCACTCAGGGCCACGCCCGCGCTCTTCTGGGCCTCGCCGACGCCGAGAGCCAGTCGCCGCCTGCGACGAGTCATTGACGAACACCTCTCCGTCCGCCAGACCGAGGCCCTCGTCACCACCGGGGTGCCGACCCCTTCGCGCCCCAGGATCCGCAAAGACCCAGCTCATGAGATCGTGACCAAGGCTCCCCATTTTCTCGATCTCGAGCAGCGGTTCCATCGATACCTGGGCACCGCGGTGTTGATCAGGCCCAGGACCCGGATCGCGGCCAGATCATCATCGACTACCAGACCCGCGAAGAGCTCGATCGCCTGGCATCCCTGTTCCGTGGGGCGGGAGAGCGTTCAGCCGAGGGCTCGGCTCGGATTGACTGACCGCTGGTCTGCATCACAACGAACGAGCTAGCTGAGTGCGAACCCGGCAGCGCCGAGACGCCGGCGCTGACGGCGGCGAGTTGCCTTCCCATTTCTCGGGCACGGAATGCCGTAGGAGAATCGGGATTCGCTGTTCGCGGACCGGTTGGCACGACCCTGCCAGCTCATTTGGGTGGCTCATACTCCCTTGCTTGTAGAACGCTTGTGTCATTTGAGGCGAACGGCGAGCGAACGGGCGGCACCTTGTTTGCGTTGCAGCATCGGGCCACCTTCCCTCTCAAGTGTGCTCACGCTTTCGAAATCTTCGCCGAAGTCAGCCAACCGGGTGTTGCATCATGAGTCCGCGACCGCGAAACGGACCGGCGAAGCCGGTATCCCTGCCTGAGGCGGTCCGTCCTGAGGTCGGACCGGACGAGCCTGACGACCTCCGGCAGGTTTTGAGACGATTCAATCATCGCTGCCGAAACTCTTTGAGCGGGCTCAAGCTGGGCCTCTACCTGTCGCAGCAGGAGGTCCAGGGACCAATCCCGCGCTGCTGGACTGACCTCTCGCGGGCATACGACGAGGTCGAGACGCTTGTTTGACCGTCTGCAGTCGATTTACAAGCCCTTGTCTGTCAGCGTGGTCCGATGCCGGCTGGGGCTCTTGTGGCCGAGCGCCTGCCGGCGTGGCACTCGTGGTTCAGCCTGATGGGACGAACGCTCGAAGCAGATCCTCCCGATCACGAGGCCTGCGGTGATTTCGATCCGATGTATCTCGGTATGGGTCTTGATGCGTTCGTTGCCTGGAGGGCGCAGGCAGGTGCTCCGGACGCGCAGCCCCGCGTGAGCTGGCGGATCGCGAACGAGCGATTCGAACTTTCGTGGGTGGAATCGTGCCCGACGCCCGGAGTGCCCGGCGCGGAGCCCGAGGCCGGCAGTGCTGCGCGGCCCCGTTCATCGGCCTGTGTCGCGTCGCTCGCGCTCGTACAGCTAGCGCGGATTGTCGCCGCGCACGGAGGGAGGCTGGATACGACGGTCGAGCCCGACTTCGGCGTGCAGCTAGCGTGGCCTCAGTTTCAGGAGTGCGTCGCCTGACTGCACCCGTTTCCGGAGTGCACCACGGCATTTCGGCATCCCTGACGCCGGCCGTCGCGAAATCATTCGCCGGGGCGATTCGAGAGCGCGGGCCTTCCTTGATCGCCGGTATCTCGCGAGCACACAGAGACGATGTCTCGCTGGATGCGTGAATGCCAGGAGGCCTCTCTCTCCCTTGACGGAGGCCGACTGGCCCCTATAACATGCGAAAGAGCCGCGGAGCGCGGGGCGTAGCGCAGCCTGGTTAGCGCGCCTGCCTTGGGAGCAGGAGGTCACCAGTTCGAATCTGGTCGCCCCGAATCGGCGACGGTTGCCTTCCCGGAACCGCGACACCGATTTTGGGGCTCGCCGTCTCTCGCATTGACCGACTCGTCTCCCGGGCTAACCGGCAGTACGCCGTGGTGACGGTGTCGTCATATCTGAATCCCGGCCGAATTGACGCGTGCCCGCCGCGAGTGTCAGAACAAGAGGGTAGGGGATCTTCGCCGTGACCACCGACACCGAATCCCCCAAGCTTCGTGCTGCTCTCGCCGGGGCGGCGTTGGTTGAAAGTGGAATGATCGTCGGCCTCGGCTCGGGCTCGACTCGGCCTGATGGTCCGTCGCCTCGGCGAGCGGATCCAGCACGAGGGCCTGAAGATCAACGCCGTCGCGACCAGCGACGGCCACCCCGCCTCGCCGGCAGTCTCGGAATTCCGGTCCAGGAGCTCGACGCCGTCGTCGGCGCTGGACATCAATCTCGACGGGGCCGACGAGATCGACCGCAAGTTCCGGATGATCAAGGGGCGCGGAGGCGCGCTGCTGCGCGAGAAGATCGTCGCCTGCGCCTCGAACCATCGGGTGACGATGATCGCCGCGGACAAGCGCGTCGAACGGCTCGGCACCAGGTCGCGATTCCCGTCGAGGTCAGCTCGATCGGCGTCAAGCACACCGAGCGACGATTGCAGCAGCTCGGCTGTTCGACCGACGATCCGGCTGCCTGCCGGACGGCTCGCCGTACAAGACCGACGGCGGCAACCAGATCATCGATTGCCGGTTCGCGCGCCATCGACGATCCCGGAATCGCTCGACCGCGAGCTGCAATGCATCGCCGGCGTGCTCGAGACCGGGCTTTTCATCGGCCTGTGCGACACCTTGATCGTCGGCACGCCGACCGGACCGGAGCGATCGAACCGACGGCATGCGAATCGCGGACGCTGACGACAGGCCGCGCAACCGCTGACGGCCGTTCCACGTGAAACGCTCCAGCCGCGAGCCGGGTTTTGAGCTCGTCGAGGATCTCGGCCGTTCGCGAGGCGCCGATGCGGTCGCAGCCGACTTCGGCGGCTTCGATCATCGCATCGAGCGTGCGAATGCCGCCGGCCGCCTTCAGCTTGACGTGAGGCGGCGACGACCGCCGCATCAGGCGCAGGTCGTCCATGCGTGGCGCCGCCGGTGCCGTAGCCCGTCGACGTCTTCACGTAATCGGCGCCCACTTCGCCGCAGATCCGGCAGAGCCGCATTTTCTGCTCGTCGTTCAGAAAGCAGTTCTCGAAGATCACTTTCACGATCGCGCCGCCGTCATGGGCGACCTTGGTCACGGCCGCGATGTCGGCCGTGACCGCATCCCACTCGCCGCCTTTCGCCTGGCCGATATTGATGACCATGTCGAGCTCGGTCGCCCCGTCGGCCATGGCCTGCCGCGGCTTCGAAGACCTTCACCGCCGGTCGCATGCCCGCCGTGCGGAAACCCGATGGTCGTCCCCACAGCCACCCCCGAGCCCTTCGAGGATCCGCGCCGCCAGCGCCACGGCGTACGGCTTGATGCAGACGCTGGCCACGCCGTAGCGGACCGCCAGCCGGCACCTTCTTCGAGCTCCGCGCGTCGAGAGCGTCGGGCCCAAGCAGCGAATGATCGATCCGCTTGGCAATCGCGTCGTAGGTCAAGCACAAAACTCATGGATGAATCGCTCCGTGCACTCGAGTGATTCGTCGCGGTCGATGAGCGCTCGAGCGCGATGCATCAGGAAGACGGAGAAAGAGAAGGACGCTTGGCACGCCGCTGGTGTGCCGGCGCCGCGGCCCTGCTGATGGCGAGGGTCGGCCGAAACATCATCGCGATCGCCAGCGGAAGATAGAGCATCACCAGCGTTCCCCCCTTGTCGAGATACCAGAACTGGCTGGCGACCAGCAGCGCGGCCGACAGGGCGATCAGCTCGGCGAGGTTCTTGTCGGCCGGCCAGAACATCGTGAAGATCACGAGAGCCAGGTAAGCGATCAGGACCGGAAGACGGAAGCTGGAGTCGATGCTCACCCAGAAGCTGCCGGTCGACCTGTGGCTCGAACTGCGGAAACAGGCCGACCTCGTCGATGCTTCGTGCGCCCAGATGCGCGAGCCCATTCTCTCAGCTCGGGCACCCAGTAGCCCAGCAAGCGCGCACGATGGCCACGACCACGCACGGCCACGACCGTGAATCTGCACCGCACCTCGTCCCCGATAGAATCCGCACCAGAGCGCGATCAAGCCCAGGCAGGCGGGAACCCAGCCCGCCGCCAGCCCGATCAGCGCGCCGGCCAGAGCCGGGCGGATGTGCCAGAACACGGCCGCGACGATCAGCGCCGCCGGGATGAGCTGGCCGCTATCCACCAGCGCCATCCGCGTGTACGGCAGCAGCAGATAACACGCGGCCATCGCCATGCCCGTGAGCGGCCGCTCGAAGTGCCGCCAGCCGATCCCGAGCAGGCCGAGAACCAGCCGACAGTGGGCAATGCTCGCCAGCACGCGCGCGACGATCACCTGCGGCTGCTTGCTGCTTCGAGCGGAGGCGGAAGCGGGACGTTCTTGATCACCTGATCGCACGGTCGCGGCTCGTGCTCGACCGGCAGCCGCGGCGGATGTCGCGATCCTCGCGTCCCGACGGCTCGGCCGGGTTGCGGCCGGCCCCGTCCTCGACCGGCAGGCTGATCGTCTCGGCCAGCAGCAAACCCAGCACGCCCACCGAGAGGCACAAGCAGCCCCGAGGCGTTCAGATTCGGCTCCAGGAGCGGGCGCCGCGCCAGACCGAGGTCGAGCCCAGCACCGGACCAGCCACAAGCCCGACCCCAGGAACAGCCAGATGTAGGCGCTCCAGGGGTGATGGCCGCGGGTTGCCCACGATCAGCATCATCCCCGGCGCCAGCACGAACAGGAGCAGCAGATCGAGGTTCCGCACGCTCCAGAACCGGCTGAACTTGAAGAAGAGCGTGACGCAGCCCAGCAGCGACAGGAAGAGCCAGACTTCCGGACCCAGACCCAGGTCGGTCACCAGCGAACCGTTCACGGCAGCCTCGTCAGTCCGACTCGGAGGGAAGCGGGTCGCCGGCGAGCTGGCACAGCGCATTCAAGGCGGCCCGCTGCTCGGCTTCCTTCTTGTTGCGGCCCCACGCCGGGGCATACCGCCGCTCGCCGATCCGCGCCGAAATCTTGAAGCACTTCGAATGATCCGGTCCCTTTTCATCGAGCAGAAGGTAGGTCGGTGTCGCACCAAACTCGCGCTGCGCGAACTTGCTGAAGATTGCTCTTGTAGTTCAGGCCGCCCTGGCCGTCGACCGCCGCGTCGATCTCGGGCTCGATGTGCCGGACGATGAACTGCCGGGCCGCCTCGATCCCGCCGTCGAGATAGATCGCCCCGATCAGGCTCTCGAACACGTCGGCCAGCACCGACGACGGCGTCTGAGCCGTGCGAGCCCATCCCTTTGCCGATCACCAGGAACTCGTCGATCCCCAGCGTCTTCGAGAAATCTTGGCGCAGGTGTGCCGCGAGACCACGATCGACTTGATCTTCGTCAGGTCTCCTTCCAGATACTCGGGGAACTTCCGGAACAGCAGGTCGCAGACAATCGCCCCCAGGATCGCATCGCCCAGGAACTCGAGCCGTTCATTCGAGACCAGCCGATGATCGGCCCCCGACGCGTGCGTCAGCGCTTCCTGGAGCAGATTCAGGTCGGAAAAGCGGTATCCGAGCACCTCCTGGCACTCGTCCGAGGGCCGGGAGCCGTCGCGATGAGTCGTCGGGGGCATGGCCGCACCCAGAAGGCACAAAAGGGGTTGCGACGCAGAACAGATAGGCTATAGGCCGCCGTTGAGGCTTGTCAACCGTCCTCACGATCACACGGTACGATCGACCACGACTCGCTTTGATCCGCAGGCCCAATGCCCGGACCGATGTCCAGACTTAACGTCCGCTGCCATCCCCCTTCACCTCTCACGTTTTCGCCGTTCGGAAGTCGGTGTCGACGCTTCGTGCCGCCGCGATGAACGCAGCGACTCGAGCGAGGTCCTTCCGTCCGGGCGCGGTTTCGACGCCGCTGGCGACGTCGACCATCCAGGGTCGAACCCGGGCGACCCGCTCCGCAACGTTTTCGGGAGTCAGGCCGCCGGCCAGGATCAAGCGGGGCAGGGGAGGGATGCGCGTCCAGAACCTCGTCCGCGATGGTCGCGCCGGTGCCGCCCGGCTGACCGGCCACGTACGCGTCGATCAGGACCGCATCCGGCAGCGCGCCCAGAGCTGCCGGCTCGGCCGAGGTAGTCGGTGACCTCGCTCCCAGTCCGCTGGCGCGATCCAGCCGAAACGCCCGGACGATCTGAACGACCCGAGCGCGAGCAGGTCTTCCGGCGGCTCCTGCCCGTGCAACTGGACGATCCCGAGCCCAACCGCTCCGCGAGCTCGGCAACCTGCTCGGCCGGCCGGTCGACGAAAACGCCCACCGCCGCGACCGAGTCGGGCAGGGCGGCGACGATCGCGGCGGCCTCCTCCGGCCGCACGTAGCGCGGCGAGCCCGGATGGAAATTGAGCCCGATCCAGTCGGCGCCCGCCTCGGCGCAGGCCAGCGCTTCGTCGACGCGCGTCAAGCCGCAGATCTTCACGCGGACCACGGATGGGACACTCTCGCGAGATTTCGCCACAAGCGCACGGACCGAGGCGATTCGATCGGCCCGGCCTGCGACCTCGGCGAATTCGCTAGATCGCCTGTGGAGTCAGACACTCCCAGCTTGTCGAGCGACGCTTTGAACTTGGTTTCGGCGTTCACCCCGACCAGGCGATCGACTTCTTTGCCGTCCTTGAAGACAAGCACGGTCGGAATCGCCGAGATCCGCAGGCTTCCCGGGATCTCTTGATTTTCGTCGCGATTCATCTTGCCGACCTTGACTTTCCCTTCGTACTCGGCGGCCATCTTTTCGATGGTAGGGGCGAGGTTCAGGCAAGGCTTGCACCAGGGGGCCCAGAAATCGACGACCACCGGAATCGGAGAATCCAGAACCTCCGACTTCCAGTTTCCGTCGGTGAACTCCTTCATACTACCGGCCATGGCGAATGCCTCGTCGGGCTGCGAAAGTCGAGAAACAATCAAAACTTAATGCAATTCGAGGTCGCCCGAAGGCAACCTCATGTCGATGCATTATAAAGTGGCCAGGGCTGAGTCAACCAGTGCGGAACCGGCAGTCAGTCGCCTGGATCCCGGGCCGCGAGTGCCGCCGGGGACCAAGCGTGGATGAAACAAAGGGCTCGCCGATCGGTCGACGTCATGCGTCGTCTGAACCTGAGGCCGCTTCGACGCTACGTCGACGCGCTTCGCCGCGTTGTGACGACCACCGGCTCGGCGAGGTAGAGCAGGCGGCCGCAGCTCAGGCAGAACGGACAGGCCCGCGCCGTTCATCAGGTCGTTGACCATCTGCGCGGTGAGCGACGTGAAACAGCCAAGGCACGAGCCATCCTCGCAGGCGGCCAGGGCGTCGGCTCCGTACCGCGCGACGATGCGCCGGTACTGGACCCGGTATTCTTCGGGGATCACGTCCTCGGCCTGGACGATCGCCGTCTCGAGCTCGGCGAGCTGCGCTTTCTGAGCGACGGCTTCGTCGTCGATCTGCTGCTGAAGCGCGGCGACTTCGCCGCCGAACCGTTTCGCGTCGGCTTCGAGCTTGCCGAGCGTCGGCGGTCCGGGTTTCGATCTCCTCGAGCACGACCAGCATCTCTTCCTCGATCTTCGACTTGGCTGGACAGCTTCGTGGGCGATCTGGTTCTGAAGGGCCTTGTACTCTTCGTTTTTCTTGACCAGGTTGAGCTTGGTCTTCAGGTCGTCGATCTTGGTGTCGATTCCCTGGAGCGAATGTTCGTGCTTCTTGAGCTGGACTTTGGCGTCCTGGAGTGCCTTGCGGTCTTGTTCCAGCTCGGCCTGTGCGGTTGGCCAGGGTCGACTGGCGGCGGCCAGGGTCTTGGGGCCTGACGCCAGGCGGTCGCGAAGCGCCTTGGCACGCTGATGCAACTGGTGAGGTCACGGAGATTCTCGGCCGTCGCGGACATCAATCGCGGTCCTCTCTCCTGGTCGGGTTACGGTGGTCGGTCCGAATACGTCGGATCAGCCGTCTCCTTGCGAGATCCAGGAAGCTATTGTTGCCGATCTATCCGGGAACAGTTCGGTGCGATCGCGGTGGTCGAGGGACTCGCCGACCAACAAAAAACCCCCGGACGCCGCAGGCGGCCGGGGGTTGGCTTGGTCGTTAGCCCGTACTCTCGAGGAAGCCCTCGAGCTGTCGGCTTCGCACCGGATGTTGGAGTTTTCTGACGGCTTTGGCCTCGATCTGTCGGACCCGTTCTCGCGTGACCTTGAAGATGCGGCCCACCTCCTCGAGGGTGTAGGTATAGCCGTCACCCAGCCCGTAGCGGAGCTTGATGATCTCGCGCTCGCGGTAGGTGAGCGTCTTCAAGACCTGAGTCGATTTTCTCCTTGAGCATTTCCTGGGTGGCGGCGTTGATCGGGCTCTCGGCGGCTTCGTCCTCGATGAAGTCTCCGAAGTAGCTGTCCTCGCTTTCGCCGACGGGCCGGTCGAGCGAGATCGGGTGGCGCGAGATCTTCATGACCCGGCGGGTTTCCTCGACCGAGATGTTGGCGGCGCGAGCGGTTTCCTCGATGGTCGGCTCGCGGCCTTTCTCCTGGAGCAGCCTCTTGGAGACGTTGCGAAGCTTGGACATCGTCTCGATCATGTGCACCGGGATGCGGATGGTGCGGGCCTGGTCGGCGATGGCGCGGGTGATCGCCTGGCGAATCCACCAGGTCGCGTAGGTGCTGAACTTGTAGCCGCGGCGGTACTCGTATTTGTCGACGGCCCGCATCAAGCCGGTGTTCCCCTCCTGGATCAGGTCGAGGAACGACAGGCCGCGGTTGCGATACTTCTTGGCGATCGAGACGACCAGCCGGAGGTTGCCGCCGGAGAGCTCGCGCTTGGCCTGCTCGTATCGCCGGAACCGCACGTTCATGAGCTCGACGCGCTTCGCCAGCGACTTGGGCGTCTCGAGCGTGATCCGCATCAGGTCCTTGAGCTCTTTGACCAGGTTGGCCCGCTCTTCCTTGACGGCCCGGCCGGCCCGGTATTCCTTGAGCAGGAAGACCAGCTCGCCCATCCGCGCGGCGATCTGCTCGAGCCGCTTCATGAGCGGCTGGACCTTCTGGGTGCGGATCGACAGCTCTTCGACCAGGTTGACGGCCTTGCACCGCCGCCGCTTGAGGTTGTCCAGCAGCGAGCGGCGGAAGGTCTCGTCGCGTTCGCGGACGAACGACTTGAAGTCGCGGACGTTGCATTCCATCAGGTGGACCAGGGTCACCAGGTTGTGCGGCATGCGGCCCAGGATCTGGTCTTTCTCGAGGTTTTCGGTGACCGAGACCTTCACGGTGCGGTCGAAGGGGAGCTCGCCGTCGTTGACCTTCTTGAGCACGTCGACGACCAGGGCCAGGGCAAAGTGGCACTCGAGCACCTTGCGGCGGAACTTCTTGCGGGTGATCTCGATCCGCTTGGCCAGGTTGATTTCCTGCTCGCGGGTCAGCAGGGGGATCTCACCCATCTGGGTCAGGTACATGCGGACCGGATCGTCGATCCGCCGGGAGATCTCGTCGAGGTCTTCGGGCGTGAGCTCGGTTTCCTCGTCCTCGGCGGGCTCGTCGGCCAGGTCGTCGTCGGGCTCGTCATCCAGGTCGCCCGAGGCGAGCAGGCGGCTTTCCGCCTCGTCCTCGTTGATCAGCTCGATGCCCATTTCGTCGAGCGTTTCGAGCAGGCCGTGGATGCGCTCGGGGCTCGTCGCCTCGTCGGGCAAATAGTCGTTGACCTGGTCGAACGTCAGGAATCCGCGACGTTTGCCCAAATCGAGAAGCGTTTTGAGGCCCTCGTCCAACTTGTCCATCCGAAATCCTCCCCCCCGCACAAAACGACGGATCACGACGCATTAGGATTTGCGTGTCCGACCGCTGGTTAAGAGTCGTAGATATTCCAATTGTATGGCACGATAAGCGTCCGGGTCGGCGTGTTGATCGGTCTCGTCAAGCGATCGTTTCAGACTCCTTGAGGCGAGCCTGCCGCTCGCGCTCGTCGAGCACGATCAGGATCTGCTCGAGCCGCTCGCGCCAGGGAGCCGGGCGAGCACGCTGTCGGGAAACCGCCCCGGATCGGGCGTGCTCAGGGCCGACTCGGCGATCAGGCTGGCCGCCAGCGAGCGGACCGCCGGATCGTCGAGCCGGACCATGAGATTTTCATAGCTCGGAGACTTCCCCTTCGTTTTGAAGGTCGTAGCACAGCCTGAAGGATTGTCCCGCAGCGGCGCATCTTGCAAGGCTGCGAGACCGCCAGCTCGCGGCATCAGCCAGGTGATCGTTTCCGGCTCGCTCAGGACGATCTGGATCAGCTCCAGATCCGTCCGGTCGAGCTCGCTCTGGCGGATCTCGGCGGCCTCGCGGCCGCCGACCGGCCGATCCGCTGGCACCGCCGGCCGCAGGCAGTCGCCTCGCCGCAGGCCCGGCCGACCGGCCGCGGCCGTGGCGGCCGGGCGCCGCAACTGCCGGCGCAGCCGGTTCGAGCGTTTCGAGCGGCACGTGAAGCCGGTGCGAAACGTGTCGAGCACCTTGGCCTGCTTGACTTCCAGCCCCAGATGATGGGTCGCCGGCACATGGCTCATGATGCCCAGGATCCATTCCGCGGCCCGGCGCGAGCCCTCCGCCGAGTCGAGGTCGAAACGCACGGCCGCTCGAGCCAGCAGGTAGGCCAGCGGATCGGCCGCCTGCTCGACCAGCGCGCGGAACGCGTCGGCACCCTCCTTCGAGAAGGAAGTCGCAGGGGTCGAGGTTCGCGGGCAGGGTGAGAACTCTCAGATCCAGGTCGCTTCCCAGGAAGAACTCAAGTGCCCGATCAGCCGCGGATTGCCCCGCCGCGTCGGCGTCGAACACCAGGACCACGCGGTCGGCCAGCCGCCGTCAGCGCCCGCAGATGATCCTCGCCCAGGGCCGTCCCCAGCGTGCCGACGACGTTGCAGAGCCCAACCTGATGGGCCGCGATGACGTCGGTATAACCCTCGACCACCGCCACCCAGCCCGCCTCGCGGCTGGCCGTGCGAGCCAGGTCAGCCGCGTACAGCACCGTTCGTTTGTGAAACAGAAGCGTCTCGGGGCTGTTAAGGTACTTGGCGACATGCTTGCCCTGCGCTGGCCAGCTTTTGTTCGACGTCGGGCAGAATCCGGCCGCCAAACCCGATCGCCCGCCCGCGATCGTCGTGGATCGGAAAGATCAGCCGGCCCCGAAACCGCTCGCGCACCGATCCCGGTGAATCGGGCGACCTGAGCGGCCAGGCCCGCCTCGATCCAGAAGCTCCACGCTGAAACGCTTGCGACGAGCCTGCGCCAGCAGCCAGCCGCGCTCAATCGGAGCATACCCCAGACGAAATCGCTCGATACTCTGCCGCGACAAACCCCGATGGTCAAGGTAATCTCGAGCACCGTCTGCCGAAACCGACAGCGCCTGCGGCAAAAATCTCCTCGGCCCAGGCGTTAACTTCGTACAGCTCGCTCTTCGACGGCCCACGAGGCGCCGTAGCGGTCGACGGCGGGCTTTCCAGGGCGATCCCTGCTCGATCCGCCAGCATGCGCAACGCCTCGGGAAACTCAACGCGTTCAATATTCTTCACGAAATCAAACACGTCCCCCCCAACTCCGCAAACCCAGCATTTGAAAGACTGGCGTTCGGGGTTCACTTCAAGGGACGGATTGTGATCGTCATGCCACGGACAAAGCGCCTTGTACTTCGTACCCACACGGCGCAAGGGCAGGTACTCGCCCACCAAGGCGACAATATCGGTCCGGTTTTTAATGGCGGATTTAGTCGCTTCGGAGTGACGGGGCACCGGGAACTCCTGACCGTGAGGGCTCAGGCCCGGGTCCAATGTCCACAGTCCCCAGAGCCGAACAAAATGTCCGAACTCAAGCAAACCGCCGTCTCGCCGTGCCCCTCGGTTCTTGGCGGCTTCAACCGAATTATAACCCTCACCTGATTTAGGGTCAAGTTTTCGAAGCCGCTCTGCCGACAACTTGGTCGTCTTTGTAAGACGGCACGATTTTAGCATTTAAGTATTCTGTGCCTGCTCGCCCACCCGACCCCTACCGCCGGTCCCGTCTTCGATCGCTGCACCGCTTGACATCCCGCGTCCGTCGATCGAGCCCGGACCGCGCATTCCTTATCCATTTCCTCACAAGCTCTAAATCAACGATTCGCGAGATGTCTTGCAAACCAGATGTCCAAGTCAAGTCCTAAGCGATCACGCAGTGATGTGGTCAATCCATCGCCATGAAGCGATCATGCGTGCAATGCATGATTGTATCTGGGAATGACCGTCGAGGAGCGCATGTCCGACAAACGACGGCGCGACGCGCGGTTCTCGTTACTCGAAGCGGGACCTGACGCAGGCCGCGCGGTCGTCAGGAGTCGATCCTTGGCTTTCTCGCCACCCGAACGCACGGAGATCGCGGCCGGCCATCTGTCGACTGAACGACCAGGGCAAGCCCGCGGCTGGGGTCGAGCTTTCGGACGGCGACTTCGAACTCGACAAGCGTGCTCACCGGCGCCGGCTTCTCGCCGACGGCGAGGATCCGCGTGCCGGGGCGCAGTCCTTCCTGGAATGCGGGGCCGCCGGTGACAACCTGGTCGATCTCGATCGCACGAGCCGTTGCCGTCGTCCGAGTGGCCGGGCGTTCGCGGACGCCGAATCCGAAGGAACGACAGCACCTCGGGGACAGGCGGAAGCTCGGCGATCTGTGACCTGGGCGGTCTCGCGGCTTCCCGTCGCGGTAGAAGTCCACCGGGACCTCCGAGCCGACATCGAGACTGGCGGTCAGTTTCTTCAGGCCGCCGGGATCGGCGACTTCGTGTCCGGCCAGCTTCGACGACCACGTCGTTCGGCTTGCAGCCCGGCTCGCTCGGCCGGGACTGCCGGGCTGCACATCGGTGACCAGAGCCCCGCGGTTGTTGGGAAGGTCGAGCTTTCGAGCCAGCGCCATGTCGAGCGGCTGGATCCTGACTCCCAGATAGCCGCGGACGACTTTGCCCTCCTTGATCAGGCTTTCGACGACCCGCCGCGCCATGGCCGAAGGGATGGCCAGCCCGATCCCTTCGTAGCCGCCCGACTGGGTGATGATCGCCGTATTGATGCCGACGACCTGCCCGGCCAGATTGATGAGCGGCCCTCCCGAGTTCCCCGGATTGATCGCGGCGTCGGTCTGGATGAACGACTCGTATTCCGAGATCGCACGTCATTTCGCTCGGTCGCCGAGACGATGCCGGCGGTGACGGAATGGTCGAAGCCCAGCGGGCTGCCGATCGCCAGCACCCAGTCGCCGATTTCGAGCTGTTCGGAATCTCCCCACTCGGCCTGCACTTTCAGGTCGGCCTTGACCTTGAGCACGGCCAGGTCGGACTTGGGGTCAGCGCCGACCAGATGGGCCGGCACGTCGTCGCCCGGGCCGAGCCGCACCATGATCTGGTCGGCGTCCTTGACGACGTGGTTGTTCGTGACGATGTAGCCCTTGCTCCTTGTCGATGATGACGCCCGAGCCCAGCTCGCCTCCTTGAAACCCGGGGTCAAGCGGTTTCCGCCCAGTGGCATGCCGGCAAATCCGTCACCCCCGCGCCGCAGGCGAAACGACTGGACGTTGACGACCGCCGGAGACACGGCGTTGGTCGCCATCCGAAACAGCACGGACGCGCGATTGACGATCCCTTCCTTGTCGAGCTTGGCCAGCGCCTCGGAGTCGGCTCGAGCACGCCCCGCTTCCCAGGCGTAGCTGATCCGCTCGGCGACGTAAGGAACGCCGTAAACGACCAGCGCGGCCAGGCAGAGGACGGACGAGGACGACCAGGAACCCCCGGCGAACCGGCGGCGTCGTGGGCCGTGGGGGCGGGTCGTCGAAGCCGAAATCCTGCGGGTTGAACGAGGCCATCAGTGACGACACTCCGGCGAGCCGTGCCAAGCTCGGCCGAAGCCGAGAGGCTCCGCGTGTGCGGCAGGATGTGGAACACCATGTTTGAGCCGATCGATTCTGGTCCACCGGGACGTTGAAAATCAACCGTCGCGAGTGAGGCATGATGCCGGGGTCGACGTCAGTCGCGCGAGATCGTGGTTCTCGGAGTCGAAGGTCGCCTGCAAACCGGCGAAAACAGCTAGCTGCAACCGCCGATTCGGCTGTACAACGGATCGAAGGCGTCTGGTGCCGGCAAGTCCTGGAGTCTCCGCGAACGAACGCGATGGCGGGTCGTGCGAACGTTTCGAGCTGTCGGACCAGATCCCGTCTCATGATCGCCTGTCACAGAAGTCGGTAAGCGAGGAAGTCATTCATGTGCGGCATCGCCGGATTCGTGAATCGTGCCGGCCAGCCGGCCGATCGCGCGATCGTCGAGCGGATGACGGCAACCCTGGCTCATCGCGGCCCTGACGGCGAAGGCTTCTACTGCGAGGGACCGGCGGCGCTTGGGCATCGCCGGCTGTCGATCATCGACGTCGGCCGGCGGCGCCCAGCCGATGTCGAACGAGGACGGCTCGATCTGGATCACCTACAACGGCGAGCTTTACAACGAGCTCGAGCTGAGGAAAGAGCTCGAGCCAAGGGCCACCGCTACCGCACAGTGTGCGACACCGAGAGCCTGGTCCATCTCTACGAAGAGGAAGGGCTCGATTTCGCTCGCCGGTTGAACGGGATGTTCGCGCGGCGATCTGGGACGCCGAATCGGAGCCGGCTGGTCCTGGTGCGCGACCGGATGGGCCAGAAGCCGCTCTTCTACGGCGAGCTGCCCGGCGGCGGGCTGGCCTTCGGCTCCGAGCCCAAGGCGGTGCTGGCCCATCCCGAGATCCGGCGCGAGCTCGACCATGCGAGCCTGGCCCGCTACCTCTTCTACGAATACGTCCCCGCTCCCTACTCGATCTGGCGGTCGCTGCACAAGCTCCCCCGCGGACACGCCTTGTGCTGGGAAGACGGCTCGATCCGGGTCTGGCGATACTGGGATCCGCCCGGTTCGCGTCGCGCAGGCGACTCGACTTCGAAGCCGGCGGCCGAGCGATTCTGGACAGAGCTTCGCGACTCGGTGGCGCGCCACCGCCGCTCGGACGTGCCCATCGGCGTTTTTCTCTCCGGAGGCATCGATTCCTCGAGCGTCGCCGCGGCGCTTTGCGAAGTCGAGCCGCCGCGCGAACGTCCGCACGTTCTCGATCGGCTTTGAAGATCCGAGCTTCGACGAGAGCAGCCACGCCCGCGCGGTCGCGCGTCACCTGGGAACCGACCATCACGAGCAGACATTTTCGATCGAGACGGTCTATCAGCTTCTGCCGCAAGTCGCAGGCTGGCTCGACGAGCCGTTCGGTGACGCGTCGATTCTGCCGACTCATCTCTCTGAGCCGGTTCGCGCGCGGCGAGGTGAAAGTCGTCCTGGGAGGCGACGGCGCCGACGAGCTCCTGGCCGGCTATCCGACCTTCGCCGCCGAGCGAGCGGCCGGAGTGTTTCGCCGCCTGCCGCGCCCGGCGCAGGCGCTGGCCGGCGCGGCCGCTCGGCGGCTGCCGGTCGACCACCGCAATTTCAGCTTCGATTTCAAGCTCAAGCAGTTTCTCCGAGGCGCGGCCGAGCCGCTTCCGCTGGCCCACCAGCGCTGGCTGGGCTCGTTCTCCGGCGCCGAGATCGCGGAGCTCTTGGTCAGGGAGGCGACCCGATCGGCATCGAAGACGAGCATCTGCGACGTGCGCTCGCCCGTCAAGGGCGGCCCCGATGCGCTTTCGCGTTCGCTGGCTCTCTATCAGGATACCTACCTTCCCGAGGACATCCTGACCAAGGTCGACCGCGCCAGCATGGCCTGCGGCCTCGAGGTCCGGGCTCCGTTCCTGGACGCGGAGCTGGTCGACTTCATGCAGTCCCTGCCGCCGTCTTTCAAGCTCGGCCGCAACCAGACCAAGCGATTGCTCAAGCACGCCGCGGCGGGCCGGCTGCCGGCCTCGATCCTGGCCCGGCCCAAGAAGGGCTTCGGCATCCCGGTCGCAAGCTGGCTGCGCGGGCCACTGGCCCCGCTGATGAACCAGCTTCTCGGCCGCGAGCGGCTCGAAGCGCCAGGGACTCTTTCACCCCGACGGAGGTCGCCCGCCGCATCGCCGAGCATCAGTCGGGCCGTCACGACCACCGCAAGCCGCTCTGGACGCTGCTGATCTTCCAGCTCTGGTGCGACCACTGGCTGGCGTAGCCAGGCACTACCCGCGATCTCCGGACGCCGCCCGATCGAGTGGGAACGATCGGCGACCCGCGCCAATCGCAGCGTGATTGCCGTTGACTGGCAAGTCGAATCCTCCTAAACTCCCGCCGGATTCCCCGGACCGCCCAGACCGGGCCGCCCCATGATGAGGGCCGCCTCGATCTGCGCCCTTGGCCAGGGCCGAAACGCCCGGTCTGGTTCGATTTTCGCTGAGTCGACGGCTCGCGCCGGTTGGCGCTTCGCGGCGTCAGAATCAATCACGTCCTTCGGGGTCTTGCGAAAGGATTCCGCCCCCATGGACTCGAAAAGCCGGGCACGCGTCTGGATCGTGTTGTCGGCAGCAGCCGCGTCCGGCCTGCTGGTCGTGATGGGCTGCGCGCTCGATAAGGACGGCACCAAGCCCGGCAACACGTTCAACCGCGTCGGCGGTCACAGCGGCGAGCTGCTCGAGCCCAAGCGATGCCTGCTGAAAGTGGCGATCCTGAGTCGCCCGTTCGGCGATGCGGCGATCAATGAGGTGGTCTGGCGGGTTGCCGACGAGCAAATCGTCCCCCCCGCACAGCGCCGGGCGTGGGAGGTCAACGGTCTGCGGGTCGGCCGGATCATCGGCGAGCTGCCGCTTGAGCTGGAAACGATCATGAAGGATACCTCGCCCCAGAAAAAGGTCACACCGATCAGCTTCTACGTCGAAAGCGGCGAAGCGACCCTGATCAGCATCAGCGATGCCGTCGAGCAAGCCAGCCTGCTCTTGAATCGCGACGGCCGCATCCTGGGGAACGATTACAAAGATATGAGCGGTTTTTTCCGTGTAACCGCCCAGCACGAGGGTTCCAACAACGTCTCGCTGCGGCTCGCGCCTGAGATCCACCACGGTCCGGTCCAGCGAACCTTCCAGGCGATGCAAAGCGCCACCCCGGTCGGTCCGCAGGAGTTCCGAATCAACAACGGGCAGCTCGAGGAGACCTTCCGCGAGCTGGCGGCGACCATGATCCTTGAGCCCGGCCAGCTTGCGGTCATCGGGTGCCGGCCGGATCAGAAGCGCAGCCTCGGCAGCTTCTTTTTCACGCAGTCGGTGGCTCACAGCGACCAGCGGATCGAGAAGCTGATTCTGATCTGGGTCTCGCGCAACCTGACTGGCCAGGGCCCCAACGACCGGGAAATCTCCTCGCCGGATCGCCCGCGACTCTTCAAGCGGCTGCTGGCGCCGGCGCCCGAGAAAGGCGCGGACAAACCCCCGCCGCCCCCGCCGGAGATCCCGGCGGCGGGATCCTTCCCTCCGGACTCGGTTCCCGCGACCCCCGCGGCGCCCACGAGCGCACCGCCGGTCCAGCCTGGAACGAACTCCACCGCGCCCAAGGTACCTGCGACCACGGGCAACAGCGGCCAGGGCCCCTGATCGGATCAAAGACCATGGATGGATACTCCGGCACCGAATGGGTAAGCTGGCCAGCGCGCCGGCCGGCAAAGTCTGCGGCCAGGCCGCGCCGGTGGGTCGCACACAGCGCCCACGCCGCTGTCGCTTCGCCCCACCGCGCTATTCGCCGGCGCGGCGGACGCGATGGAGCATCCCTGATGGCCTCATCGATGCCTGAAGCCAGACCAGACGGCGACCTCGTGTCACTCGACGGCTCGCGGGGGGAGGGTGGCGGTCAGATCCTGAGGACAGCCCTTGCGCTTTCACTCCTGACTGGCCGGCCGTTCCGCATGGTCAAGATCCGGGCCAACCGCGAAAACCCCGGGTTGCGACCGCAACATCAGAAGGCCCTCGAGGCGGCCGCGCTCGTATGCGCCGCCCAGGTACAGGGCGGCGGGGTCGGCGCCCGCGAGCTGTTCTTTGCGCCCGGGGCATATGCCCCGCGCGATCTGCACATCGACATCGGCACCGCGGGGTCGACCGGACTGGTGCTGCAGGCGCTACACTTGCCTCTGGCCATGAAAGCGGCCAGCGCGACAAGCCTGGTGCTCGAGGGGGGCACCTTCAACCCCAAGGCACCTGCTTTCTCATTCCTTGAATCGACGTGGTGCGCGTTTCTGGCGGCCCTTGGCATGCCGGTGGCCCTTTCCATGCCGGCGGCCGGCTTTTACCCCCGCGGGGGCGGCCGTCTCGAAGCCTCGATCGAACCGGCGGTTCCCCGCGGTTTCCAGCGGACCGACCGCGGAGAGTTGCGCCGGGTGCACGGCACGGCGGGTGTCGCCAATCTCCGCGTCGACATCGCCCGGCGGATGCGCGACCGGGCACTCGATCGTCTCCGCTCGCACGGCATCAACGCGGATATCGAGCTGGTGCGCTGGGAGAGCCCCGGAGCAGGGGCGGCCATCTCCCTGACCGCCGACCATGCCGATGCCATCCCCGCAACGTTCGTTGGCCTGGGCGAGCGGGGCAAGCCATCCGAGGCCGTCGCCGACACAGCCGTCGATGAGCTGCTTGCCTATGAAGCGGTCCCCCGCGCCGTCGTCGATCCCCATTCCGCCGATCAAATTCTGTTGCCGCTTGTGCTGGCCGCCGAGCCCAGCGTGTTCACGGTCTCGGAAATCACCGAGCATCTCCGCACCAACGCCGAAACGATTTGCGCCTTTCTCGACCGCACGATCCGCATCGAGGAGCCCGAGACGAGCGAGGCGCCCGGAAGAGTCGTGATTGCGTGAGCGCCTTTCATGGTCGCCCGCCCGATCGCGGCGACTCCAGGAAGACATCCGCGATCTGACCTGAAACCGTCGCCACAAGCTCGCCGGGTTGCCCCGTTTCCGCTCGACGGGCTATAATTCCCCCCGGTTTTTCCGCCGAAAGCTCTCGCACCACCGGGGCCGGTGACGCGCCGGCCAGAGAGATTGCCCGGTGGTGCCGTCGTTCCTTCCCCAGTGGCCATCGATGAGGATTTGCCATCTCATGCAACGCTGGTTCCCGGGCCGCGGGCGCGCGTGGTTCGCGGCCCTCGTGCTCGGGGTTTTCCTGTCCAGTGCCGCGGTGAGCCCGGCTCGCGCGGACCTGCCCAAGGTGCCCGACGGGTTCAAGATCCGCCTGGTCGCCGCCGTTCCGGCGGTGCAGTATCCCTGCCAGGTGGCGACCGCCCCCGACGGCTCGCTCTTCGTCGGCGAGGATCCGATGGACCAGGTCGGGCCGGCGACCAAGCCGATCGACCGCATCCTGCTGTTTCGCGAAGGCAAGGAGCCGGTCGTCTTCGCCGACAAGCTCAACGCGATCTTCGGCATGGTCTGGCACGACGGGGCACTCTACGTGATGAACATGCCCCACTTGACCGTGCTGCGCGATCGGGACGGCGACGGCAAGGCCGACGAGCGCAAGGAGCTCTTCACCGACATGGGCGTTCCCGCCGGCACACCCAACGACTTCAACGACCACATCGTCTCCGGCCTCAAGATCGGCATCGACGGATATCTTTATATTTCGGTCGGCGACAAGGGCGTGCCCAAGGCCACCGGGCCCGACAAGCGCACGGCCCAGGTCGTGGGCGGCGGCGTGCTGCGCTGCCGGCTCGGACGGCACCGGCCTCGAGGTCTATTCGACCGGCACGCGCAACCACCTCGAGCCCAACCTCGACGACCGCGACAACCTCTTCACCTACGACAACACCGACGACGGCCTGGGCTGGTGGACCCGGGTGACACTTCCACGTCGACGGCGGTTACTTCGGCTATCCGCACGACTATCACAACCGGACCGACCGCATGCTGCCCCGGATCGCCGAGTACGGCGGCGGCTCGCCGTGCGGCGGCGATTTCTACGGCGACGACGTCTGGCCCGAGAAGTATCGCGGCTGCCTCTTCTGGGCCGAGTGGGGCCAGCGCGTGGTCCGCGGCATTCCGGTTCGCCCCCGACGGCGGCGAGCTTCAAGATCGCCGAGAAGATCGAGTTCGTCGAGCCCGGCCGGTCGAGAGCTTCCGCCCGCTCGACCTCGCCCTTCAGCCACGACGGCAAAGACGCTCTACATCGCCGACTGGTCGCTGGGAAGCTGGGGCAACAAGACCGAAAAGCTCGGCCGGGTCTACGCGGTGACGTACGCGGGCGCGAATCAGGTCAAGACCCGGCCGCGCGGCAACGACTCGGACCCGGTCGAGGCGCAGATCCGCCAGCTCGACCATCCGGCTTATCACGAGCGAATCCGCGCTCAGGCGGCGCTCATTCGCCGCGGCAAGAGCTGCGCTGCCGGCCGGTGACCGCCGCGCTCGAGAGCCCGAAGACCGACCCGATCGCCAAGCGGCATCTGGTGTGGGTTCTCGACGCGCTCGCCGGCGGCACGCCCGAGGCGACCTATCCGCTGCTCGCAGCATCTGAAATCGCCGGTCGCCGATCTTGCGCGCCCAGGCCGCCCGTGCGCTGGGCGAGCGAGACGTGCCGATCGCGCGCGAGCCGCTCGAGTCCAGCTGCTCGAGACCCCGAGCCCTCGGTCCGGCTGCAAGCGGTGATCGCGCTGGGACGGATCGGCCAGAGCCAGGCGATTCCGCCGCTGCTTGCCGGTGCTCGCCGAGCCCGACGTGTTATCTCGCTATTCCGGCCGGCAGGCGCTGCAGGCGCATCGACGACTGGGCCGCGGCCGCCAAGGGACTGGATTCGCCCGACTCCGAAGATCCGCGCCGGGGTCTTGCTGGCGATGGAGCAGGTCTACGACGTGGCGGCCGCTCGAGCGCTCTGGCGGCCTTCGCCGCTTCGTCCAAGCGGCCCGTCGAGGAGCGAGCGAAGGCGCTCGAGTACCTGGCCGAGGTCCATCGCAAGGCACCCCCGTGGGACGGCCACTGGTGGGGCACGCAGCCGGCCAGCCAGAAGCCGCCCGCCAAGACGATCGCCTGGGAGGGCACGCCGCGGGTGCATGGCCACGATCCGCGAGCTCATCGACCGATCGATCGCCACCGGTGCGGGCCGCGGCCGTCGCGGCGATGGTGAAGACCGACAACCGCGAGTTCGAGAAGCTCCTGCGCACCGGTTCACGGCCGAGAGGGACCCGGAGGTCAAGCGAGCGATCGCGCTGGGGCTGGGCAAGATTGGCCGACACCGAGGCACTCGATCTGCTGACGCGACCCTGCGCGACCCGCGTCGGACGAGCCGCTGCGCGACGCCGCGCTCGAGGCCGTCGAGATGATCGGCTCGAAGAAAGCCGTCACGGCCCTGGCCGAGCTGCTGGGCCAGAAGATACTCGATCGCCGATCGCAAGCCCGCGCGTGATCGCCGCGCTTGGGCGGCTCAAGGATCCGTCGGCGATCAAGCCGCTGCTCGGAAGCGCTCGAGAGCCGTCGCCCGCGGTCCGGTCGGCCGCGATCGATGCGCTGGTCGCGATCGTCAAGGACTCGCAAGGAGCCGGTGCGAGCGGAGGTCGTGCGGCGCCGTTCGCCCGCCTCGCCGATCCGGTCGGTCGAGGTCCGCAACCGGGCGATCGCCGCGGCCGGCGCCCTGGCGATCGCGAGGCCATCCCGGCCTTGATCGCGGCGTCCGAAACGCCCGAGTCGCGGTTCGAGGCGGCGCTGGCCCTGGCCGCGATGCCCGGATCGGCGCGCCTTCAGGTCTACCTTCGCGGATCTGACCGACAAGAACGCCGAGCTGCGCCAGGCCTCGGCGGCGGCGATCGGCAACATCCGCGATCAGGCGGCCGCCGTGCTCGACCAGCTCGCGGCGCGCCACGAGCTGCCGCCCGAAGTCGTGCCCGAGCTCCGGTCGATCTACACCGGGCTCGGCCCGGTGACGGCGTGGCACGTGCTGGGGCCGTTCTCGTTCGATTCGCCGCCGGGATTCGCCGCGGACAAACCCGATCGACCTCACGGCGAGCCTGGAAGGGCTTCGAGGGCAAACGCGTGAGCTGGCAGGTGGCCGAGGCCGTCGACCTGAAGGCCAGATCGATCTGGGACGAATCTATTCCAACGACGACGATCGGGCCGCCTACGGCTATGCCGAGCTCGAAGAGCCCGTCCGAGCGGAAGGCCGAGATGGTCGTCGGCTCGGACGACACGCTGACCGTCTGGCTCAACGGCAAGCAGGTCTACGATTTCGCCGACCGCCGCGGCTTTGAGCACGAGCACGACCGCTTCGACGTGACGCTTTGCGAGCGGGACCAATCGCGATCCTGGTTCGCTGCGGCAACCGCGGCGGCGCTGGCAATTCGCCGTCGCCGTCACGTCCCCGGCCGACCACGCGTTTCTCAAGGCACCTCCGGCGAGGCGCTTCAACCCCGAGACCTATCGCGCATTCGCACTCAAAGGGCAGGGGAGTGCAACGCGCGGCCGCATCTCTTCGCCGACCTGAAGGGCCTGGCCTGCATCAAGTGCCACGCTGTCGGCAAGGAGGGGGGCACCGTCGGTCCCGAGCTCTCGAGCGTCGGCGCCAAGTACCCGCGCGACGAGCTGATCGCCGTCCGTCCTCTTCCCATCCGCCAAGATCTCCTCGGGCTACGAGCCGACCACGTTCGCCCTGGCCGACGGCCGCGTCTCACCGGCATCGTCCGCAACGAGACCGCCGACGCCGTCGAGATCCAGGACGCCGACGCAAAATCGGTCCGGATCGCCAAGGACCGACATCGACGAGCGCAAGCGCAGCGACGTCTCGCTGATGCCAAACGGCCTGGCCCAGGGACTTGAGCCCCGCAAGACTTCGCCGACCTGATCGCCTATCCTCGAGACCCTGAAGAACGCAAGTGAACAATTCGTTACACTCAGAGTCCCTGGTATGATAAATTCGGGGCACGAGCTGGTCGCGGAATCGTCGCCTAATCCCTATAGTGGCTGGCGCTCAGAGGCCGAGGATCGCCGTCCGACGCGGCGGTTGCGGCGCGTGACGTTACATCCTGAATTATTTTTCGTCCGGGCCACGAATTCCTTGGTCGACGAACGTACTCCTAATTTCTTAGTTTACAAAGCAGCCGGGGCAACGCTCGAGATATGCCGCCCAAGCTTTCACCCGGCTTCGCGACGAACTCCAGCGCCCTCGAGATCTGCGCAGTCTCGAGCTGATCGAGGACGACCACCAATGAGCGAGGACGAGGTCGAGTTTCGCAGTCGAATCGTGATCGGGATGCTGATTGCGCTGATTTCGGTGACAGCAGTGGGCTTCGCGGCCATCGTCGCTGTTCCGCTCCGCCAGTGGTCTTCATGCGCGGCCAGCGCTGCAGGCCGCCCGCGCGCAGCTCAGTGTTCCGGGCCGCGACAACATCGATACCAGCGGATTCAACAGCGTTCATGCAGCTCTTCCGAGCTGGAAGCCTGATTCGACGCTGGAGGAAATCAGCCAGATCTGGCACGGGAATCGGGCATCGCAAGCATCGCCGAGATCGACGAGACTCTGGCTGAGCCCGAGCGGTCACAGATGCCGATCGCGTCATGCTCCTGATCACGAAGGCGATGTATCTTCAATTATGAAGGGGAGCTGACCGGGCCTACGAGGTGCTCGGGCAGATGCGGGCTGTGGTCGACAAGACGATGCGCTGGCGCAGGAGGCCCGGTACACCGTGATCTATTTCCAGGGCGTGACGGCACTTGCGCCGCGGCGAAACCGATAATTGCGTGATGTGCCGCGGCGAGAGCTCGTGCATCCTGCCGATCTCGCCGGCCGCGCATCCACACGAACCCTACCGGATCGCGTCTGGCCATCGCACAGTTCACCGAGTACCTCGAGCAGTTCCCCGACGATCAGGACGCCCGCTGGCTGCTCAACGTCGCCCACATGACTCTGGGTGAGTATCCCGGAAAGGTCGATCCCAGGTTCCTGGTCTCGATCGATCATTTCCTCAAATCCGAGTTCGACATCGGCAAGTTTCGCGACATCGGCCATCTGGCCAAGGTCAACCGCTTCAACATGGCCGGCGGCGCCGTCATGGAAGATTTCGATAACGACGGGCTGCTCGACCTGGCCACGACGTAGCTTTGATCCCACGATGCCGATGGCCTATTACCGAAACGCGGGCGACGGCACGTTCAGGAACGACCGAGCAGGCCGGGCTGACGAGCAACTCGGAGGGAAGAACCTCGTCCAGACCGATTACAACAACGACGGCCGCATGGATCTCTTCATCTCGCGAGGCGCCTGGCTCTCCTCGCCGATCCGGCAGAGCCTGCTGCGGAACAACGGCAACGGCACTTTCAGCGACGTCACCGAAGCGGCGGGGCTGCTCGACCCGGTCAATTCCACCTATTCTTGCTGGGCTGATTACGACAACGACGGCTGGCTCGACGTCTTCATCATCTGCGAGCAGCAGACCAACCGCCTGTATCACAACCGAGGGAACGGGACATTCGAGGAAGTCAGCAGCCGCGCCGGCGTGGGGGGCGATGCCAAGTCTTACTGCCAAGGGTGCGAACTGGATCGATTTCGACAACGACGATTACCCGGACTTGTTCGTCGACAATATGAAGGGGGTCGCCAGGCTCTATCACAACAATCGCAACGGCACATTCAGTGACGTCACCTGAGTCGATGGGGATCGACGGACCGCAGATCGGGCTTTTCGTGCTGGGCGTGGGACTACGACAACGACGGCTGGCTCGACATCTTCGCCACGTGCTTCGACTATTCGATCGGCGATGTGGTCAATGGCATGAACGGCCAGCCGCACAAGCGCCTTGTCGAACCGGCTCTGGCACAACGTCCAGGGTGCAGCAAGTTCGAGAATAAGACCAAGGAAGCCGGCCTGGACCTGGTCTTCTCCACGATGGGGAGCAACTTCGGCGACTTCGACAACGACGGCTGGCTCGACTTCTACCTGGGAACGGGCGACCCCGACATCGAGCACCCTGGTTCCCAATCGCATGTTCAAGAACGTCGAGCGGCCAGCGATTCGCCGAGATCACGGCCAGCTCGGGCACGGGAAACCTCCAGAAGGGTCATGGTGTTTCCTGTGCCGACTGGGATCGCGACGGCGACGTCGATCTCTTCATCGAGATGGGGGGCGCGACCCTCGGCGATCGGTATCACAACATCCTCTTCCAGAACCCCGGGCAGGGGAACACTGGTTGACCCTGAAGCTGATCGGGCACGAAGACCGAACCGGGCGGCCATCGGCGCCCGCATCAAGGTCGTCACGGCCACGGAGTCCCCCGCTCACGATCCATCGGCACGTCAGCTCGGGCAGTAGCTGGGGAGCAAACCCACTCGAGCAACACATCGGCCTGGCGAAGGCCGAGCGGATCGCCGTGCTGGAGATCCACTGGCCCACCAGCGGCACGACCCAGGTCTTTCGCGACATCGCCGCCGACCAGGCCATCGAGGTGACCGAGTCGGCCGACAGCTACCGCGTGCTCGACTGGAAGCGGATCCCTGAACCGAAAGCGACCCCCTGAGAGCGACGGTCGCGCATCGCGGATTCGGCCCCACTTTCTTGAATCCCGATTGCCCTCACGGCGATCGACTGCTGGCTCGCGCGCAACCGGCGGCGGACGGGCGCGGTGTTGCTCCCTGGACGCCTCCGGTTCTGCGGCGTAACATCACGATGCCTTTGCACTTCGACAGCATCCGCTCGCGAGCCGAAGAGGAACGATCGTGGAGCAAGAGCGCGCTCTGCCCGGTTCGGCGCCGAGCCTGGTTCGAGATCGACAGCGGGACCGGATCTCTCGGCCGGGAGTCCAGGTCCGTCTTCCCCGGAGCCGCCGGCAATCCCGCGCTGGGCGTGGGGTGTTCTCTTGTTGCTGTTCGCGATGAACTTGCTCGTCTCGGTCGATCGCTGGCTGCTCGCGGGGGTCTTGCAGGGGCGAGAGCAGGCGGGGGTGCTGCACAACGGCATCCGCGAAGATCTCGAGCTCTCCGAAACGCAGGCGGGCTGGCTGTCGACGGTCTTGTTGCTCGGCCTGGCCGTGGCAAGTGTGCCGATCGGCTATCTGGCGGACCGGCTGCGGCGCCCTCGTCTCCTGGCGGTGGGCTTTGCAATCTGGGGCCTGGCCACGGTCTCCACCGGATTGGCTCGGTCATTCGAGCAGATACAACTGGCCCGGGCCTTGGTAGGCGTGGGCGGCGCAGCCCTCGAGGTCATCGCTCTCACGATCCTCATGGACTTGTTTCCGCGCACCGTGCGCGCCCGCGCGCTCGTCGCTTTTTTCCTCGCACTGCCCTTCGGTGTCGCGTTTGCGCGCACGATCGGCGTGGCGTTTGCCGAGCTGACGACGTGGCAGACCGCGTTTCTCGCCGTGGGCGCGCCGGGCTTGCTGTTGGCCCTGCTCGCGCTTGCGGTTCCCGACCCCGCGCGGGGCTGGAGCGAAGGGGTCGAGCTCGAGCGACTTCGGCTGCACGAGCGGGTCGGGCCAAGCCGCGAGGACTACGTCGATTTGATGGTCAACTCTTCCTATACGTATTCGGTATTCGGCATCACGTTCTCATCGTTCGCCCTCGCCGGCATGGTTTACTGGTCGCAGAGCTTCCTGACGGTGGCCAAGGGTCTGCCGGAATCGGAGACCAACTCGGCGCTGGGTTTGATCTTCTTCGGCGCAGCGATCCTCGGCACCGCCGCGGGCGGATTGATGGCCGACCGGTCGACAATCGCGATGCCCCGCGCGCTGTTCCTGGTTCCCGGCCTGGCGATGCTTGCAGCTATTCTCTGCGTGCTGACCGCGATCTATAGCCGGAATTCGACATGGACGCTCGGTGGCTTGTTCGCCGCGGAGGCCGCGATCTTCTTCAATGTCGTGCCGTGCTATACCATCATCTCGGCCGTGGTGATGCCCAACATGTGCGCCGTCGCGTGCGCGGCTGCCCTCGCGGCGGCCCACCTGCTGGGCGATATCTGGTCGCCGTGGCTGATGGGGTGGGTGGTCGACACTTTCGGCGAGGCCGACTCGATGGCCACGGCTTTCGGCAATGCGCTCAAGACAATCGGCGCGGTGCCCGTCGCGGAGCCTGGCGGTGACCCCGAAAACTTGACGGCCGGGATGCTGGTCGTGATCCCGGCCCTGCTGATCGCGGGAATCGTGCTGCTGGCGGGCTCGCGCCACTTGCCGCGCGAGATCGCGCTCATGCTCGCCAAGCTGAGGGCCGCCCCCAGCCGCCGCGCGGCGCCGAGCCCGCTCAACGGGCCGCGCGCTTGACCGGTTCTCGAGCCATGCAGGCTCGCGCTGCGCTGCGGCCAGTTTCGTGCCTGGCTCTCTTGGGTTCGGATCAATCGCGCTCGACTGATCATGGCGTCAACTCGTGATGAATCGCGACGGTGTGGATCGGCCTCCCGCACTCTGGGCTTTGCCATGTCCGAGAAACGACCGGCCGCCCGCTTCCCGACGACGTGCTGGGGGCGGATCCTCGAGGTCGCCGACCCCGCCGCGCCGGAATCGCGCGCGGCGCTCGAAGGACTGTGCCGCGACTACTGGTTCCCTCTCTACGCTTTTGTACGCGCCCGAGGCCATTCGCCTGACGAGTCGGAAGACCTGGTCCAAGGCTTCTTCGCCGACCTGTTCGAGCGGGGCGACCTGGCGAGAATGGACCGATCGAAAGGCCGGTTCCGCTCGTTCCTGCGAGCCGCGTGCGACCATTATCTGGCCAATCGCCACGACCACGCCCGCGCCGCAAAGCGCGGCGGCGCGGTCACGATCGTCTCGATCGACCGGCTCGCGGCCGAGGATCGCTATGCGCGAGCCGTCGCACGAGCTGACCCCCGACCGACTGTTTGCGCGGCAATGGGCGCTGGGCTTGCTGGCTCGCGTGCTCGACCGCCTCGAAGCCGAGTCGCGCCTGGCGGGGAAAGCGGTGATGTTCGAGCGGATCCGGCCGGCATCGCAGGGAGACGGGCTGGCGCCCGAGTATCGCGCGATCGCCGCCGAGCTGGGAATGACTCAGACCGCGGTGCGGGTCGCGGCCCGCCGACTGCGGCTGCGTTATCGCCAGCTCCTTCGCGAAGAAGTCGGCCGCACCACCTGCGACCCGGCGGAAATCGATGAAGAGATTGACGAATTGCTGATCGCCCTGACCGGCAATTGAACCCGCGGACGGCCCGCGATCGACCGCGGCGACCCCGTCATCTGTAACGATCGCGAGGATTTCCTTCTTCTCAGAATAGGGAGTTGTAACATCCTGCGGGGGACCGAGCATGAACGCCGAAAACCGTTGTCGACACTGCGCCAACCTGCTTCCAAACGGGGCACTGGGGGGACTCTGCCCGGTCTGCATGCTGCGCGAGGGCGTGGCTGCGGACGAGCCAGAGTGGAGCGACGTGGAGCGATTCGCAGTGCCCCGCGCGAGCTCTCAGTCGTGGGGGTGCTGGCCGAGCTCACCGAAGTGCTGGCGCCCGGGGAGGTCCCGAGGGTTTTGTTCGCGATTCCGAGAGCGGCGATGATTCGATCCCACTGGTCCAGCCCGATTCGCCCGAGATGCCTCGGGTTCGCGACCGCCGGGCGCTTGCAACTGCTGGGCGAGATTGCACGCGGCGGAATGGGCGCAGTGCTCAAGGGCCGCGATCTCGACCTCGGCCGCGACCTGGCGATCAAGGTCTTGCTCGAAACGCACCGCCACAAGCCCGATCTCGTCCGCCGTTTCGTCGAGGAGGCCCAGATCGGCGGTCAGTTGCAGCATCCGGGGATCGTGCCGATCTACGAGATGGGAGCCTTTGCCGATCGCCGGCCGTATTTTGCCATGAAGCTCGTCAAGGGCCGCACGCTCGCCGCGATGCTCGATGAGCGGCTTGACCGAGCGAGCGAACTGCCGCAATTCCTCGGCGATCTTCGAGGCCGTCTGCCAGACGATCGCCTACGCTCATGCTCGGGGCGTGGTCCATCGCGACCTGAAGCCGTCGAACATCATGGTCGGCTCCTTCGGCGAGGTCCAGGTGATGGATTGGGGCCTTGCGAAGGTCTTGCCGCAGGGGGGCGCTGCCGACGATGCCTCGGCAGGAAAGACACGCGCGAGCGACACGGTCATCGCAACCGCCCGCAGCGGCTCGGACAGCGACCTGTCGCAGGCAGGCAGCGTCCTGGGCACTCCCTCGTACATGTCCCCCGAGCAGGCCCGCGGAGAGGTCGACCGCCTGGATGAACGATGCGACGTGTTTGCCCTGGGATCCATCCTCTGCGAGCTGCTGACCGGCGAGCCGGCGTTCACGGGCCCAGCTTCGGCCGAGATCCAGCGCAAGGCGGCACGAGGGGCCTTGACCGAGGCCATGGGTCGGCTCGAGTCCTGCGGGGCCGACGCCGAGCTGATCGGGCTGGCCAGGGACTCTCTGGCCGCCGAGCCGGCAGACCGCCCGCGGAATGCCGGCGAGATTGCCGCACGCGTGAAAGCATATCAGATCGGCGTACAGGAGCGCTGCGCCGGGCCGAAATCTCAAGCGCCCAGGAAACGGCCAGGGCGGCGGAAATCAGCAAGCGAGCCAAGGTCGAGCGCGATCGCCTGCGTTTGGCCCTGGCCCTGGCTTTTGCCGTGCTCGGCCTGGTCGGTTTCGGCGGCGCTGCCGCGTTCTGGTGGTTCCACGAGCGGCAGAACAAGCTGACGGCCGCCGCAATGGTCGTGGCCCGGGTGCAGACGCTCCACGAGCAGGCCAGGACCGCCAGCGCGAGCCCCGTGGCCTGGCGTGAAGCCCTGGCGGCCGCCGATCTGGCCCTCGCAACCATCGGCGAACTGGTGAGCGCATCGCCAGGCGTCCGCCTGGCGGCGATCCGAAACACGATCGCCCAGGAAGAAAAGCAGGCCGAACGAGACCGGACTCTGATGACGGAGCTGGGCAACTTCCGAGTGCGGCGCGGGCTGCCGAACTCGCTACCCGAGGCGGGCTACATCAAAGCATTTCAGAATTACGGTGTAAACCTGGATGCGTCGCAGGCCGACGAGGTGATTCTTCGACTCAAGTCCCTGCCGGAGCAATTCCGCAGTGACGTGGTCGGTTTCCTCGATGACTGGGCCATTGTGCGGATCGAACTGGCCCACCGCCGCGGCAGCGATCAGTATCAGCGCGACATCGCCAATCTGATGGCGGTGGCACGAGGGCTCGACGCGGATCAGGCGCGGAATCAGCTTCGCTCGCTCCTGGAGGAGCCGAACCTTCGGGCCCATCGCGATCAATTGCGCGCGATGATCAAGGATGGGCAAGCCGTTGCGTTTGGACCTTCAACTGCCATCCTGCTGGCCTCCGCGCTCGAGCAGGCCGGCGAGCAGAAGTTGGCGATCGAAGTGCTTCGATCGGCCGTCGTGCGACATCCCGGCGATCTCTGGGTTAACTTCGCCCTCGCGAGTCGATTGGCCGCCGCGGATCCTCGCCAGGATGGCGAGGCGATCCGTTATTACTCCGTCGTGCGTGCCTTGCGTCCGGTGGAAGGAGGTGCACTCCCAGTCCTGCTCGAGCGCCAGGGACGGCTCGACGAGAGCGAGGCCATCCGCCGCGAGCTCGTTCGACTGCAGCCCGACGAGGTCAGTTTCTGGGGAGAGCTTTTCAAGCTCCTGAAGCGGCGCGGCAAGGACGACGACGCCCGCATCGTCCGCGATCGCTGGCTCGAGCACGACCGCGGCGAACCCGAGGACCCCGTCGGCCAGTTCAAGGTCGCCTTGATTCATCGGATGCTGCGCGACCGGCCTCGCGAGATCGCGGTGCTCCGGGAGGCCGCGCGCCTTGACCCCAAAAACTCCGACTTCAGCCACCAGCTCGGCCACACGCTCATCATGGAAGCCGACTGGGCTGGAGCGATCGACGCCTATCACGCTGCGACCGCAGCCTTTCCCGAGGATATTAATTGCCACTACGAGCTCGCCTTCGCGCACTGCCTCGCGGGTGACCACAAGAGCGAGGCCGCGGCCCTGCGCGAAGCGATCCGACACGAATCCAGCATGGAGAACGGTGAGCCGCCTCGCCCACAGAACTCGCATGAAACCTTCAACATCTGGTCCGGAGTCTATCTCTCCGGCGATCACTCATTCCTGGATCAATACGTCGATCATTTTGAGCAGGGCCGCGTCGCGCTCGGAAATGCATTGATCGAGAGTGGTGATCCCGTGGGGGCAATCGCCGCGTACCGCGAGGCGATCCGGGCGGACGAAGGGGATAAAATGCAGCATTATCGCCATCTCGGCGAGTGGTGGGCCGGGTGGTGGACCGACGGCAAAACCGCTCCGCACCGTTATCTCGGCGCGGCGCTTGCCAGGAGCGGCGACCTGCGGGGTGCGATCGCCGAGCTGCGCGAAGCGATCCGGATCGAGTCCGCGCTCGCGGCCAGCGACGTCGGCTATAACCTGTGCCTGGCGCTGGCTCGATCGGGTGATGCGGATGGAGCCGTAAGCGTGGTGCGTCAGGCAATCGAGCAGGCACCAGGCCATCGCTTGGAGCCGCTGCCATTGCTGGGGACGATCGCGCTCGATGACCCGGCCGTTGACGCGATCGGTGCCCTGCGCCTGGTCCGTCAGACGGCCGGCGGCGATCGGGGTGTGACTCAGTGGGTTGACGACGCGATCTTGTTGGCCGAGAAGGTCCGGGCGCTGGGCGGGAGCCTGCCGAAGTTTGTCCACGTGACGAGCCGAGCGGATTCAAACTACGCCGAGGCGTGCTCGTTCCGACAGTTCTTCGCGACCGCGGTATCGCTCTGGTCTGCTGCGTTCGCAGTCGATCGCGGACTGGCGGATACGACGCAGAACAACCCTCGGTACCTGGCCGCGCGCGCCGCCGCGATGGCGGGTTGCGGCCACGGAAGAGATGCTCCTCCTCGGGATGAATCCGCCCGCTCCACATTACGGCGTCAAGCTCGCGACTGGATCGAGGCCGACCTCGCCGCGCTGGCCAGGCGTCACGGCATCGCGAAGCCCGACGATCGCGCCGCGCTTGCCGAGACCATCGGCCGCTGGAAGCACGACCCATACCTCGCCGGCATCCGCGACGTTGACTCCCTCAAGAAACTTCCCGAGATCGAGCGCAAAGCATGGCAGTCTCTTTGGACCGACGTCGAATCATTGCTCTCGAAAACCACCGGCAACGATCGCCGAACCGAGGATCTCGGAGATCGGGGCGATCTGGGAGTTTTCCGTTTAGTCGATCGCGAGCGCACCCGCGATTCTGTGCTACGTCCCACGCGCCGTCGAAATACACAGCGATAACAACCTTTTCGTTTGCGCCGATTAATCCGCGCGGCTGGCCGCCGAGCGCGTATTGTATTCCGCACATTCCTCGACGACTTTAGGAGTCACCACACGAGCTGACCTATGAGTTCTTCGGAAGGATTCGTCGGACCCGGTTTCAGGGACGTCTCACCGCGAATCTCGAAGATCTCCGATGACCTGTTCGGCACCCGGGCGCAAACATCGTTTTTTCCCTGGCATCACCTGCCTGGAATCCCGGCGCATGCTCTCGGCCGTCGTCACCTGCGTCGGTCAAGACGGCGAAGACCTGGTTGGTCCCGATGCGTCGCAAGGTCCCGACGGCGTTCAGGATTTGCAGCTCCACTTCGCGAATCTCTCGGGCGAGGTCGCACAGGTGACAGTCCAGGCGCCGGGCGGTTTCCGCTGGGCGACCCAGCCTGACCCGTCCGGGATCGCGCTGGCGGAGTATTTTCCGGCTTCAAGCCCTGGCCAGGGCGACCTTTATTTCAACCCTCAGGTCAAGAGCGACCAGACCGCCGCCGGCGGCCCTCTGCCGCTCGGCGGCTCGACCGGAAGCCTCATTCGCCTCGCCAACGGCATCGACCTCACCGTCACGATCGCCTATCAGAGCTTGGCCACGGCCGACACTGCACAAGTGCCGGTATCCAACCTCGTCTCACCCACCGCCCCGGTGGCCTCGCTCCCTGTGCCGGGCAATGTGGTCGCCGGATTCCAGGTGGCCGTGGACGGCCAGGACCAGACCGGCCAGCTCTACGAACAAGGGTTTGTGCACCTGGTCACGACAGCTCCCCGGGCATTTCGTTCGACGCCGCGACGTTCGGACAGTCCACGTGGGCGCTCAGTGACCAGGCCGGCCTGGCCTGGGACAGCACGAATGCGACCCTGGGGCACAATCACCTGTATGCGACGCTGCGGCCAGGCACGGCCGACGTTGTCGACCTATACTTTGCGCCAGTGCGCAACGAGGCGCCGCCGGCCGGCTCGTCCGCGACCACGATGTTGCTGCGAGTCGCGCTCCCAGCCGACGCCACCGTGTACGCGACCGCATTTGTCGGAGCCAACTGGAATTTGAGCGCCCGCGCCGTTCCCTTCAACGCGCAGCCGGCGCCGACGCCGCCGACGACGGAGGCCCAGCTTCGCGCCGATCTCATGTCCACGAGCCCGGAATACGACACCATCGAACTCCCCGCGAACACGACGATCGTGATCACGCAGCCGCTGGAGATCACCCATTCCGTCCAGATCGCCGGAAGCAACGCGACACTCCTGTTCAAGCAAGGCGAGAGTGCAGCATGGCCGGCATCGGCATCGGGGGCGATCTACGTCGATACTCCCGCGTACACCAACATTCAGCTCGCGCTCGAAGACTTCACGATCAGGTTTGACACGAGCGCACCGATCCGCTGGAGCAACCCGGCCGGCGCGACCCCTGCGCTCTTCGATCCCGAGAACAATCCGAACGGAGTGGCCCGCGCGGTGATCGATACCCGCGACTCGGATATCAATCTGAACATGACGTTGCTGACATTGAGCGGGATGACCGTCCTGGGACCGCCGGCGTTCGACGGGTCATCGCTCGCGAGCTTGCGAGCGCAGTTACAGCAACAGGGCCTGGGCGCGTATCAGTACGTCGGTGAGCAGGACCTCGATCTGATCCGGACGAACGACGACGACACCGGGACGATCACGGGCTCGACATTTCAGGGGGGATCGATCGAGCTCACGGGCGGCCCGTGGAATCTCTCCGGCAACGCGATCCTCGGCTCGACAGCCGGCACGTATTCTCCGGGCGCATTCGCGCTGCATTCGCCGCACGACGTTTACCTCGCCGACAATCAAGTTTCCCAGGCCGATCCTGATGGCCGCGAGTTCCGATTGGTTGTCCTGGCGGTCTCGGGCTTTGACGATACGATCGTGGGCAATTCGTTCGGCGGCGGGGCCGGCAGTGTCGGCAACGAGGTCGGGTTCTCCGAGCAGACCGATCAATTCGGGGGCCTCAACGACCCCGAGGTCATCCTCGCGGAAAGCACCTATGGCGTTCTGTTCGAAGGACGGCCGGCTGCGATCTCGGCGGATGGCCGGCTCCTGGTCCTTTCCAACCTGAGAGCGCCGGCCTTCCCGGGAGCGACCGGGCCGGGCCTCGTGGTTTCGATTCTGGCCGGCGTGAATTCCGACGGCACCTCGAATTTGAGCCTTGCCGGCCGGTGGTTTCCCGTGGCCCAGCAGGTCAGCCTCTCCGGCGATCAATCGTCGATCGAGCTCCTCATGGCTGGCGCGCTGCCTTCGCCGCCGCCGGGGGGCTACTACGTCGTCGAGGTCACGGGCGGATTTGTGAACAACGTGTTTGTCAACAATACGATCGATCTCTCGGCCAAATCCTCGACCGGGATCGTCTTGAACGGTGAGGATTACGGCTCGCAGGTGATCGGCAACACATTCATCGGTGGGACATTATACAATAATTCGTATACCGGGACGGCAATCTCGGTGGGGGCCGCACTGGGCTCCTCACCCACGGCGAGCGGCCCATTCCCGCTGCCCCCGGGATGGACGGCGCTGCCCGATCTGGGCACGATCATCCAGAACAACACCATCCGGGATTCGCTTGGCGGGATCGTGATCGGCGTGCAGCATGCCGTGAACTACTGGGTGGCGCAGGTCGGCTCGGCCTCGGAAACCGGGCGGGTCTACCTCACGGCATCAGTCAGCAACAACCGCTTCGAGTTCGACGCTGCCTTCCTGGGCACCTGGGCTGCGGCGTATGCCCAGGACGGCAATGATCCCTCTCAGAATTCGACACCGCCGACACTCACGATCGGCTCGGGCTGGAGCGCTCGAGGCCCCCGGCCCATACGGCAGCCCGCGCTTCCCCTGGACCGTCGGCAACGCCATGACCGAAAACGGCAACGACGCCCCGATATTCGTCGATCCGATCGAAAACGTCGTGACCGTTGCAGGTAACTCGGTCGTGGACATCGCCGCCGACGGGACGACGGCCGCGCAGAGCGGATGGTCCGGCCAGGTCTTCGCTGCCACGGTCAACGGCGCGAGCGAGGCGCCAACGCTCGCGCCGCAGATCTTTAACGGCCTACCCTACTATTCCTTCAACCTCGACAATCTGAACGTCGCCGCGATCGCACCGTCTCCACCGCCGCCTCCTCCGCCCCCACCCCCCGCGCCGGCTCCGGACCCGCCGGCCGTCGCGCCGCAGCGCCGGCAAACCTGCAATCGAGCTTGTTCGGTTTGAATGAGGTTGCGCTGCGCCTGGAATCCATCCGCGGGAGCCTCGTCCTACGTCGTCGCGCGCAGTACCGACGGACGCAACTGGTCGGCGATCGCGACCACGAGCGCCGCCTCGTATGCCGATCCGAGTCTTCCTTATGCGACGACATATCAATACTGCGTCTTCGCCGTCTCATCGGCCGGCACTTCACCCGCAAGCGCGGTCGTCACCGTCCAAACGTTGGCGCCGCCGGACCTGCTGTCCGCCCACGCTCTGGTCTTGACCCTCACGAAGAACGTCTCGTTCACCGGATCGGTGGCGACCTTCACCGACCTTGATGCCGCCACCGGCGCGGCGAGTTTTGTCGCCACCATCAACTGGGGCAAGGGAAAAACGACCGCCGGAACGGTCGAGGGCAGTGGCGGCACATTCACCGTCACCGGCACGCACAAGTACCTATCGGCCGGTGTGTTCAGGGTCAATGTCACAGTGACCATGACCACGCCCGGCAAAGCCGCGACCTCGGTGAAAACGACCGCCGAGGTCAGCAACCGGCCCAAGCGTCGTCCGCAACCGCGCCCCGCCCGCCGCGCGGTGACGCGAACACACCTGCCGCCAACGAGCCGCAAGCACGGCGTCCCTCGCCGCACTTGACTGCCAGCGGCGACCGCCGGGAACGTGCGGATCCAGTTGCGATCAAGCTTGACGCGAATTGGCCCGATCGCACGCGCGAGGATCGCCAGGGGCCTGATTCTTCGCGAGGCCGTTTCCAGCCAGTTCACGTTGCGCCGTGTTGTCTTAACAGCTCCGCGATCGCCCGATGCCCCCGGCGCGTTGCCCACGCGAGCGGCGTGGCCCACGGCGGATCGTCGGCAAGGTTCGGCCGGGCGCCGCGTTCCAGGAGGAGCTCAACCATGTACGTTTTTCCAAACTTGGCGGCCCAGCCCAGCGGCGTCGAGCGGATGTCTTCGTCGCGGGCATGCAAATCGGCTGCCGTGATCGATAAACTGGGCCGCACTTTCGACGTTCCCTTTCCGAGCGAACTGGTGCAGGGGCGTGACGTGCAGCCAGTCCGGCTGGCTCGGGTTCAGTCCGTGCGCGAACAGCAGTTCGTTCAGTTCGCGGGTCTTGGCACCGACGGACCAGTCGACAAACCTGACGCGCTTCGGCAGCTCGGGCTGATAGCGCAGCAGCAGGCGGACGAATGCTTCCTGGCCTTCTCCGGCGGCGTTGGTCGAGCGCTTCGGGATCGTCGGCCAGCGCGGGGTTCGCGGCGAAGACCGCGGCCGCCGTCTGCACGTCGCCGTAGTAGGCCAAGAGATGCACTCTCCCGGGCCGCCCCAAACGAGCAGAGCAGGGCGATCATCGGCTGGTCGGAATTCTTGATTGCCCTGCTCAAGGCGTCCGCGGAGCTTTCGACCTCAGGGTTGGGGTAGGCGCCATGTTCCAGCAGCAGCCTGGCGATTTCGATGATGGCCGTTGTCGACCGCCGAATACAGCGCGTGGCCATGCGGTGCGATCCCCTCCTCGCGCAAATTCGGATCGGCGCCGTGCGCGAGCAAGAGCTTGACGATTTCGAGGTGTCCTGCCGCGGCGGCGTTTCTGAGCGGTGCGCCGGAGCCCGGGTAGTAGGTGACGTACTCCGAGACGCGATTGGCCAGCGACGGGTCTCGATCGAGCAACTCTCGCACCCGCGTGCAGATCGCCAATGTGGCATGCGGTGCAAATATCGCAGTTCGCGCCGCGTGTCCGCAGGTGGGCGAGAACCTCGGCGGCCGTGGTCGGCCAGTCGTTCGGCACATCGCGCCAGCCGCGAAAATGATAATCGCCATTCGTGAGCTGGATCGGACGCGCGCCGTCGAGACGCGCCGCATTGATGTCCGCGCCGCGGGCCAGGAGCTCGTCAATCATGTCGAGTCTGCCGCGTCATCACCGCCCAGTGAATCGGCTGGTTGGATCGCCCGTCGCCGGCGTTCAAAAGCTCGGGCGCCGCGTCGAGCTGGGCTCGCACTTTTTCGATGTCGTGATCGCGGATTGCACGCGGCAACGATTTCGCCTTTCGACGAGGCGCCGTGAGTGCTGTGCGAGACTGGCCTCCAGAAGGCCGCCCATCTCGGCGTATCCGCGGTCGCGGCAGATCTCGAGCAGTCTGTCGTTCACCGCGAGGCTCAGCGGATCGGCGCCGTGCTCCAGCAGAAAGCGTGCGACCGCAACCTGGTTTTCCCGGACCGCGAAATAGATCGGCGTCCGGTAGGCATGTTGGCTGCGCACGATCGAGGGGTCTTTGCTCACCAACCGTTTGACGGTTTCCAGATCGCCTGCGATCGAAGCGCAGAATAGCTCCCACACGTCGACCCCGATCCCCGGCGACCATTTGAGCGGCTCGTTTTTCTTGAGCACATCGGGACGGATCATTGGGTAGCTCTGCTCCAGCCTGGTCCGGCGGCCAGGCGAGACGAACGGCGGTGCGCAGCGAACAGGCGGCACGGGTGGCCGATGCGAACGAGTGTACCACGGGCCCTGAATGAACACGTCGGAAAAGCGATGCTCCTCGCGACGCGCAACGGGACGATCCCGGTGCGCTCCGGCGGATAGGAATTCGCGTCAGGCTCATCTCATAATGAATGGCACACAGGTGCGCCGCCGTCCGGCGAGTGAGAAGCCAGGGCGGCGATCGAGTGCTCCTGGGAAAGATTTTCGCGGAATGCCGCGGCCTCCGCGTCGTCTTGTATTGGAAATGAGCCCAACGGACCTCGCACGGCTGATTGACGCCTACGCGGCACCCCTGGTGCTTTACGCTCGCCAGTGGTGCGGTGCGCCCGAGGACGTGGTTCAGGAAGCATTTCTGAAGCTGGTTCGCCAGAAGAGGCCGCCGGAAGACTCGGTCGCGTGGCTGTACCGCGTGGTGCGCAACGGCGCAATCGACACCGCCAAGATGGCCCGGCGGCGGCAGCACCGCGAGCTGGCCGGTGCCCGGCCGGCTCGCCCGTTCGTCGAGGCCGAAGTCGACGGCCTCGATGCAGAAACCGCGGCGGCCGCTCTCGAACGGCTCGCGCCGGAGAGCGCGAGGTCATCGTGGCCCGTTTCTGGGGCGGACTGAGTTTTGAACAGATCGCTGTGGTGGCAGGGTGCTCCGCCAGCACGGCCTTTCGCCGATACACGGCCGGCGTCGAATCTCTGCGCGAGAAACTGGGGGTAACATGTCCGAGTCGCGTACTCGAAAGCCTGATTCGGTTCACGCCGGATCCCGGCGGGCTCAACCGCGATGCCTTGCTCTTTGCCGCGGGCCGCGGCTCTGCCCGCGCGAGCCGCGGCTGGAAGACGCTGGCCTCCGTGCTGGCCGGCACCCAGGCGCTCTCGCTCGTTCTGCTGCTCGGGCAGCCGGCCCCGCGCTCCGGCCAGCAGGCGGCGCCCGTTGCCGGTCTACCCGTACCGCGCGACGCCTGGGGGCGGCCGCCCGCCGCCCCGCCACAGGACCACCCAGGGATCTGGTCGGTACGTCAGCACCTCGAGGAATCAGAGCCGGACGACCGTCTCCCCACCACAGTCAGCTTGATCGAGAGCGACCCGCCCCTGCGAATCTTCACCCCCGCGCGTCGTCGCTCGCGAACTGAATTGAGCCCTCGCAATCGTTGTTGCCTTCCCACGAACAGGAGCCGTTCCATGCCCCGAGTCTTGATGTGTGCGCCGCGATGGTTGCCTTTGACCACCCGTGCCGGGCTGGCCAGGCGAATTCGGGCGCGGAAACGCTGATCCGGGTGAATGCCCAGCCGGCCGCCGGCCCCGGCTGGCCCTGCGCTACCTGCTCCTGCCCGAACTCAAGGAGATGAACCCGGGCAACCCGATTCAAAACTATCTGAAATGCTTCATGGAACAGCAGAAGTTCTTTTTCGACAAGGAGGCCTTCGAGCGCCGCGAAAAACTGCTGTCGATGCCGCTCGCGGAGCTGCCGGCGCAGGAACTCCAGGAATACGGCGGGCCCGCTCGCACAGGCCGACTGGGCCGCCCGGCTCGACAGTCCCGATTGGCAGACCCTCTTGAAGCTCAAGGCCGAAGGGGTCAGCATGATGCTGCCCGACGTGCAGTCGCTTGGCACGCTGGCCAAGGCGCTAAAGGTGCGCTCCGCGCCGAGGTCGCCTTGGGCCGCTTCGACCAGGCTTTACACACCGCCAAGACGATGCTTGCTCGCGCGCCACCTCGGCGAGCACCCCACTTTCATCGCGAATGTGCGCGGCATCTCGGTCGCATACCTCGCCATCGAGCCTCTCGAAGCGATGCTCGAGAAACCAGGCTGCCCGAATCTTTACTGGGCGCTGACCAGTCTTCCCACCCCGCTCGTCTCGCTCGAGAAAGGCCGGGAAGGCGAGCGGCTGTGGATCGCGGCCGAACTCCGGGTTCTGGACGACACCGCGCCCATGAGCGCGGAACAGATCCAGGGGTTCATCGCTCACGCGGACCGGCTGTTGGCGTGCCGCGCCGAATCGGCCGGGTCTGCAGGCGTGGCTCGACATTCAGTCGAAAGACGAAGAGATCGTGGCGCGGCGCACGACAGCGGCTGGAAGAGAGCGGTATCCCCGAGGAGCGGCTGCGGCGATTTCCGCCCGCGCAGGTGATCCTGCTGGACGAAAAGCGCGAGCTCGAGATTCGCGAGGACGATGCCATGAAGATCATCAACCTGCCCGCCTGGCAAGTCGAGGAACTGGTGGCCCGAGACCGGACGAGCAAGCCGCGTGCCCTGTTTGCCGAGGCGCTGGTGTCGATACCGGTCAACCTCTGCCGCGCTCGGGGGCGGCTCGATCAACTGATCGGACTCCTGCGTCACGTCGAAGCCCTGCGCCTCTACGCCGCGGCCCACGACGGCGCTCTCCCCGCCACGCTGGCCGATGTCTCGGTTCCGCTGCCCGATGACCCGTTCACAGGCAAACCCTTTCGCTATGAACACGAAGGACCCACGGCCGCACTTCGCGGTACTCCCCCGCCGGGCTTCGGAAAAGTCGCCCCCTTTCAACCTGCACGTCGAGTTGACGCTGCGGAAGTGACGGGACGTCTCTCGAGACGGTGCGACCATTCCACAAAATCGCGGGCCAAGCCTCGCGGCACTTGACAGCACGCGGCATCTATTTTACAAGTGTCATAGGACTCGAGGGCCGTGACGAACCGAAGCCTTCCGAGTCGATGCGCGACTGTCCATTTGCCGCGAGGCAGCCCATGACGCGAACGATTGTCTGTTGCACCGCGCTAGCCGTTGTCGTCGTTCCCTGCCGGGCCGACCAACCGAAGCCGGTCCCGGAAACGCTGATCCGGCTCTGTGTTTCGCCCGCGACCGCACCCCGGCCGGCCTTGCGATACCTGCTCCTGCCGGAGCTCAAGGAGATGAATCCGGGCAATCCGATCCAGGGCTACGCAAGGAGTCTTGTAGACCGGCAGCGATTCTTCTTCGACAAGGATAATTTCGATACGCCGCGACTACCTGCTGGCGATGCCGCTGGAAGAGCTGTCCCCCCGCGAGTTCGAGGATTACGGCGGGTTCGCGCTCGATCAAGTAGATCGGGCCGCTCGTCTCGATACCCCCGATTGGCAAATCCTCTTGAAGCTGAAGTCCGAAGGGTTCAGCCTCCCTATCCCCGACGTCCAGCAGTTCGCGGTGCTCGCCAGGGCCCTCGACGTGCGGTTTCGGACCGAGGTCGCCCTCCGTCAATTTGACCAGGGCATCTACACCGCCAAGACGATGTTCGCCATGGTGCGCCACCTGGGCGATCATCCCATATTCATCGGCGACCTGGTCGGGATCGCGATCGCGCATGTCACCATCAGAACGCTTGACGAGATGCTCGAGCGGCCGGGCTGCCCAAACCTTTACTGGGCATTGACGAATCTTCCGTGCCCCCTGGTTTCGATCGAGATCGGCGCAAGGTGAACGCACGAGCATGGCCGCAGAATTCCGCGATCTCGACGAATCCGCGCCGATGAGCCCGGCCCAGCTCAGAAAGGCAATCGCATATTTCGAGAAGCTGCTCGCCGACGAACAGTCCAAGGCGACGGCCAAGACGGTGCAGGCCTTCCTGGAAGCTCGGACCAAGGACGCCGGGAAAGTTGCCGCCGCGCGCCGCCGGCTCGCTGACGCCGGCATGCCCGCGGAACGACTACTTCAGTTTCCGGCCGAGCAATTGATCCTGCTCGACGAAAAGCGCGAGATGGAGGTTCGCCGCGACGACTTGATGAAGATCCTGAACCTGCCCACATGGCAGGTCGAGGTGCTGGCCCCCGATACCAAGAAGGCCAAGGAGCCGTCGCTCTTCGCCGACGCACTGGTTCCGAGCGTCCTGGTCGTGCGGCGAGCGCAAGGACGGCTCGAACAGCGGATCGCGCTCCTGCGGCATGTCGAAGCGCTGCGCCTGTACGCCGCCGACCACCACGGCGCGTTTCCGTCGAAGCTGGCCGAGATCTCGGTCCCGTTGCCCGACGACCCGTTCACCGGGAAGCCATTCCGCTACGAGCTCAATGGAAATGTCGCGCACCTTCGCGGCAGTCCGCCCCCCGGCATGGAAAACGAAGCGGCCTACAACATGCATTACGAATTGACGCTTCAGAAGTCGTGAATCCGGCCGCGTCATCGTGCTGTTGCTGAGTACCCGGTCGGTTCCGCTCTGGCGATCTGCCGCGACGTCGACATTCTCGCCGCTCCGACAGCAGCAATCTCTCGCTCTCGCAGACGGCAGAGTCTCACGTGCGCCAGCACGACCGCTGGCGCGATCGGCCCTCATCGCGTGCGGCCGCCCGCCATTCCCGGTGGGATAAGCTCCAAACACGTCGCGACAGCACCATCCGGAGCTTTGCTTTCTGGGAAGTTACGCGATCGTACGCTGTCGATCATTTTTCCGCGATGGGTACTGGACAAATGAGTATCTGCGTTTCATACTACTGCGGGATTGAACCTATCTCTTTGTTCACTTGAGGACCATGTCATGAAGGGAACACTTCGCAGCTTCGTGGGTCTGGTCGTGTGTGTTGGCTCAGTCGGGGCGCCGGGCTGGGCCCGAGGTCAAGATGGGCCGCCATCCCAAGCCGACGGCCGAGCACGAGCGGCTGGCCAAGGATGTGGGCACCTGGGACGCGACGATCAAGAGCTGGAGTCGCGGGCCCGATTCCGAGCCTGCGGTATCCCAGGGGGTGGAACTCGTGAAGCTCTTGCCCGGCGGCCTGTGGATTCACAGCGAATTCGACGGCAAGTTCGATGCACTGGAGTTCCACGGGTGCGGGCAATCTGGATACGACACCAAAAAGGGGAAATATGTAGGTACCTGGGTCGACAACATGACCACCGAGCTCATGGTCACGGAAGGGGACTACGACCAGGCCAGCCACACCTTGACGATGTACAGCAAGGGGACGGGGCCTTCCGGCAAGCCGTACGACGCGAAAATGGCGACCAGGTACGATGGCGATGACGCCCGCGTGTTCACAATCTCGATGAAGTCCGACGAGACGAAAGGTGAGTACATGAGGATGATGGAGATCACCTACAAGCGGCGAGCGAAATGATCGATTTTGCGAGTCGCTCGGGTGCGCAAGCATGGCGATCACCTGGCGGCTAGCGATCGCAGCCAGGTGATCGCCGCGGAGCGCTCGATCACCGGCCGCGCACGTCCTTGTTGCAGCCAGGAACGAGCACAGTCCCAGTGGCTCGTCGGCGATTGCTGTGGCCATGCTGCCGGATGCGGGACTCCGTTGCGCATGTCAGGCTTGGTCCCTGGGCCGCGGGATCGCTTCACGGTGCGCTTTCGTGCGAGCAGCGCCCCACACTTCTTCCGCTTCATCGATCATCGTGTGAACCTCCCGCCCAACAGGATCCGCAGCTCCAAGCCGCAACGGCGCGAGCGATGGCGGTCGCTTCGTCGGCCGGAATACCGCGAAAAGAATTCCCGCCTCTTGACAGATGTCGTACTACGATCTTACAATTGTCGTTTGTAGAGGAATCCGCTCGATCCCGGGACGCACCGGGTGCGAGCGCAACTGGCTGTTTGCCAGGAGTCATCTCATGGCCCGAGCAATTTCATTCAGCCTGGCAATGGCCATATTCGCCCTTCCGTGCCGAGGCGAACCGCCGGCTTCGAATCCGGAAACGCTGATCCGTCTGACCGTGGCGCCGGCGGCGGCGCCGAAGCCGGCGCTGCGATACCTGCTGCTGCCCGATCTCAGGGAGATGCAGCCCGGCAACCCGATTCAGAATTACTTCAAGTCATCGGTGGAGCAGTACAAGTTCGTGTTCGACAAAGAGGCTTTCGAGCGCCGCGAACGGCTCCTGGCGATGCCGCTGGACGAGCTGCCAGCTCAGGAGATCGAGGAATTTGGCCGAGCCGCGCTCGAGCAGGCCGACCGGGCCGCCCGGCTCGACAGCCCCGACTGGCAGATCCTGCTGAGGTTGAAGACCGAAGGCATCGGCATTTTGCTTCCGGACGTGCAGAATCTACGGGGCATCGCCCGCGCTCTCCAGGCGCGCTTCCGGGCTGAAGTTGCCCGAGGCCAGTTCGATCAAGGCATCAGAACGGCCAAGACGATCTTCGCGATGTCGCGTCACTTGGGCGACGCATCCCACGGGCATCGGCAACCTGGTCGGGATGGCGATCGCCTCGAGCGCCATCCTACCGCTCGAGGAAATGCTCGAGCGGCCCGGCTGCCCCAACCTGTACTGGGCACTCACGAGTGCTGCCGCGACCGCTGGTCCCGATCGATAAGGGGATGGAAGGCGAGCGGTTGTGCATTCTGTGGGTGTTCCGCGACCTCGAGGAGACCGCGCCCATGAGCGCCGAGCAGCTCAAGCGCATCGGGCCAGCAACGAAGAGCTCCTTGCCGAGGTCGAAGCCGGCAAGCCTGGCGATCGTCTCCAGTCATGGCTCGAGCTGCGAGCAAAGGATCGCAAGGAAGGTCGATGCTGCCCGCCGCCGTCTCGTCGAATCCGGCCGGCCGGAGCAGCCGCTGGCCTCGCTTCCGCCCATGCAATTGATCCTGCTCGACCAGAAGCGGGATTGCGAGGCCCGATATGACGACCTGATCAAATACACCAATTTTCCACACCTGGCAGGCCGAGGCGCTGTGCGGGCCGAGCGGCCCCCCGGGGGATCCGCATTTTTCGCGGATGCCCTCGTGCCGGCCTTGCACTCATCCACCGGGCCCAAGGCGCGGCTTGACCGGCGGATGCGCTGTTGCGGCACGTCGAGGCACTGCGGCTTCATGCCGCTCTCCATCATGGTGCATTGCCCGCGACGCTCGCCGAGATGCCGGTCCCGCTTCCCGATCGACCCGTTTACCGGGAAGCCGTTCCGCTACCAGGTCGACCGGCAAGACGGCCCACTTCCGTGGCAGCCCGCCCCCCGGCCAGGAAAAGAACGTCAGCTTCAACGTCCATTACGAGGTCACCCTGCAGACCGAGCAACGCCTCTGCCAGGCGAGACCGGCCGTCCGCGAGGACGGGGCGGTCTCCTCGACGGGAGTTTTCCGAAATGACCCGCGTTTTCCTTGCCGCGATTGCGTTTGCCGCTTTCCCGCGCGAGCGGATGCCGAGGATGTTTCGGTTTCGCTCAATGTGAGGCCGATGCCGGCGCCCGGCCCGCGCTCAAGTATCAGCTCCTCCCTGAGCTGGCCGAGCTGAATCCCGGCAACTCGGCCCAGAATTATCTGAAATGTTTCATGGAGCAGCATCCGTTTTTCTACGGCAAGCAGTCCGTCGCCGATCGCGACCGCTACCTGGCGGCGCCGCTTGCTGAGCTGCCGTCGCAGACCTGCGAGCGTACGGCGGCCGGCGCTCCGGCAGGCCGACTGGGCGGCGCGGTTGGACACGGTCGACTGGCAGGCCCTCCCGTGCATTCAACAAGGCGGCATCGAGGACGTACCCCGCGACCTGGGACCGCTCCAGGTCCTGGCGACCGCGCTTCAGGTGCGGTTCCGCGCCGAGGTCGCCGATCGCCGATTCGACGACGCGATCCGAACCGCGAAAACACTCTTCGCGCTCGCCCGCCACCTGGGCGAGCACCCCACCGTGATCGCAAACCTGATCGGCTTCTCGGTCGCTCATCTCGGTTTGACCACCCTGGAAGAGATGGTGCAGCAGCCCGGGTGCCCGAACCTCTACTGGGCGCTGACCGATCTGCCGAGCCCACTGGTGGATTTTCGTAACGGCATGCGTGGAGACCGCACCCGCGACTGCCGAGCTGCGGCCGGCTTCGCCCCGACGCCGCCATGACCGACGCCGAGCTGGAATCCATCGTGGCCCGCATTTCCGGCGCACTGAGCTTTGCCCGCGAGCAGGCCGGCCTGCCGCCCCAAAGCCCGCGGCCCTGGGCTGCATGCGCCAAAGACGCGGAGCGAGTCGAGGCCGCTCGCGGGCGACTGGTCGCCGCCGGCTCGAGCGACACGGTTGTCAAAGCGTTTTCGGCGTTGCAGGTCATCCTGCTGGACGAGAAGCGCGACTACGAGATCGAGCGCGACGAGCGCGGAAAGCTTCTGGCGCTGCCGCGCTGGCAGATCGATTCCTGCCGGCCCTCGAGCGGGAAAAACAACATCGCGACGGGCTGTTCGCCGATCTCTTGCCCAGGGTCGACAAGCTCCGCCGCACTCGCGAGCTCCTCGAGCGGCAGATCGCCATGCTTCGACAAATCGAGGCGCTGCGCTCTATGCCGCTGCGCACGACGGTAAGCTCCCGTCGAGCCTCGCCAATCTTACGGTGCCCATCCCCACAGACCCGGTCACGGGCAAGCCGTTCCTGTACTCGCCGGACGGGGCAACCGCTCACCTCCGTAGCGGCTCGGCCACGAGCGAACAGAGTAGCACGGGGTCCGACATCCACTACGCGGTGACCGTACGCAAGTGAGCGAAAATCCCGTCCCTTCCACGGGCCTGCCATACCCGGCGACGATGTGAATGCATTCGAGGTGGAATATGCCCGCGAACATGCCGACGCTGGATCAGATCGACCCCGCCCGCGCGTGGCAACCTTGGGAGCCTACGGCCGGCGATCCGTGGGGACCCAAATGGGCCGCCCACCTGTTTCGCCGCGCTGCCTTTGGCCCCAGCCGCGACGACCTGCGCGAGGCCGAGTGCCTGGGTCCCCAGGGCACGCTCGAGCTCCTGCTGCGAGGAAGGCCGCAGGCCGACCAAGTCTCCGAGACCATGGCCGATGTCGGCCGCATCGCCGCCCAGGCCGACGACGGTGGCGAGCAACTGCGCGGCTGGTGGCTGTACTGCATGCTTCAGGGCGGCCACCCGCTGCGCGAGAAGCTGACCCTGTTCTGGCATAACCACTTCGCCACCAGCCTTGCCAAGGTGCAAAGCCCGGCATTGATGTTCAATCAGAACTGCCTGTTGCGCAAGCACGCGCTAGGCCGCTTCGGTCCATTCCTGCAGGCCATGAGCCGCGACGGCGCCATGCTGGTCTGGCTCGATTCGAGCAGCAACGTCAAGGGAAAGCCGAACGAGAATTATGCCCGCGAGCTGATGGAGCTTTTCAGTCTGGGCGTCGGTCACTACAGCGAGAAAGACGTCCGCGAGGCCGCCCGAGCCTTCACCGGCTGGCGGTCCGACGGCGTCGGATTCGCATTCGACGCATCCTCCCACGACTGCGGCCCCAAGACGGTGCTCGGCCAGTCTGCGCCTGGGACGGCGGAGACGTCGTGCGCATCGTGCTCGAGCAGCCAGCCGCGGCCCGGTTCCTCGTTCGCAAGCTCTATCACTTCCTCGTTAGCGAGAAGGCCGAGCCACCCGACTCGTTTCTGGAGCCCCTGTGCGATTCGTTTCGCTCGAGCGATCACGATATCGCGGGGCTGGTTCGAACGATCCTCAGGTCGCGGCACTTCTATTCGAGCCATGCCTTCCGGCAGCGCATCAAAGGACCGGTGGAATATGTCCTGGGCGCGGTGCAGGCGGCGTATCGGCGCTACGGCGAGCACGAGCCCGACTACCGTTCGTTGCCGCAGCGAGCGCTGGTTGCGCGGCTGGATGCGATGGGGCAGCGGCTGTTCACGCCGCCTAATGTCAAGGGATGGCCTGGAGGTCCTTCCTGGCTGAACACCTCGACCTTGCTCGAGCGCGGCAATTTCGCCGGTGCCCTCGCGACCGGCATGCTGTGGCCCAGGCAAGCCGTGCAGCCCAAGGTTGCCGCGGCCGGCGCGCCGCTGACCTTGCGGCAGATGGTCGCCAAGATCACCGGCTCGACGATTCCGCCCGAGCTGGCCGAGGAGCCCGCGCCTCCGCGGGCGTTCGACCCCGCCCGGCTGCTGGAAGAGGAAGGGGTGAGTCGGCCGGAGGACGTCGTTCGCGTGCTCTTGGACCTTTACTTGCCCGGCGGGGTCAACCCTCAAATCCGGGCGAAGCTCGTCGCCTTCGTGGCCGAGGGCGAGCCCTCGGGACCCGCGCTCGATCGCCGTGCGCGCGAGGCCGTCCACGCCATACTGGCCACGGCGGAATATCAACTGGCATGAGTGACTTCGACCACAAAATCCCGGAGAGCCGATCATGTTGAACCGTCGTCAACTTCTGACCCACACGCTTCAGGGCTCGTCGCTTTTGGCCTTGAGCACGATGGTCCCGCAGTTCGTGTCTCGGACCGCGGCGGCCGCGGCGCCGGGAAAGGACAACATCCTGGTCGTGCTGGAGATGACAGGCGGCAACGACGGGCTCAATACCGTGATCCCGTACGCCGACGACCTTTACCACAAGGCCCGGCCCACACTGCGCCAGACCAAGGAGGTCGTCGTCCGCCTCGACGACCACGTCGGACTGAATTCCGGGATGTCGGGTTTCCGTCCCATGTGGGAACAGGGGCAGCTCGCGGTCTTGCAAGGCATCGGCTATCCCAACCCGGAGCGTTCCCATTTCGAGGCCATGGACATCTGGCATTCGGCCGATCCCAAGGGGCTCGTCAAGACCGGCTGGCTGGGCCGGACCGCCGCGGAGACTGACTACTCATCGGGCGGCGTCCCGATCTTGCACCTCGGAGCGGGCCGCTCGCCGCTGGCATTGAGCGGCGCGCCCGGCGGCGGGGCCGTCACGATCAGCGATCAGAGCTCGTTCCGGCTCGAGCTCGGCGGCGGCAAAGCCGCTGCCCAGAAGGCCCGCCGCAAGCTGATGGAAGACCTGGCAAAACCCGCGGGAACGGGGAGCGAAGACGACCTCACCTCGTTCGTGCAGCGGCGCCAGGTGCAAACCCTCACCGCGATCGAACATTTGCGCGAGTTGCTGCAGGCCCAGGGCGCGGTGATGCGCCAGGGCGCCGGCCTCTATCCCAAGCTGCAACTGATCGCCGGCCTGATCGCCAAGGGCTTCGGCACGCGCATCTTCTACGTCAGCCTCGACGGCTTCGACACGCACGCCAACCAGAGCGGCACCCACGGCAACTTGCTGGGCGAGCTGGCCAGTTCGGTCGCGGGCTTCTTCGAGACGCTGAAGACCACCGGCAACGCCGCTCGCGTCCGGGTCATGACCTTTTCGGAATTCGGCCGGCGCGTGCAGGAAAACGGCAGCCGCGGCACCGACCACGGGGCAGCGTCGTGCATGTTCGTCGCGGGACCCTCGGTCAAGGGGGGCGTGGTCGGCAAGCACCCGAGCTTGAGCGAGCTCGATGCCGACGATCTCAAGTTCCACACCGACTTTCGCCGCGTCTACGCGACCTTGCTCGACGGCTGGCTGGGCTGCGACAGCAAGGCTGTCCTGGGCGCGAGATGGGAACACGTCAAGCAGCTCGAGCCCAAGGCCAGGGCCTGACGGAATTGCGAGCGCTTTCCGATCTCTACCGAAACAGCACATAAGTCAGTTTCGGCATCAATTTCCTGAGCTCGTTCGCGGTCTCTGCGCCCACGCGCTGCGACGGCAGCCTCAAAGACACCAGCCCGCGATGCGACGCGAGCTGGTTGAGCCCGCTCGCGCTCACGTTGGTACCCGCCAGCAGAAGCTTGAAGAGCTTGTCCATGCCGGCGAGGTGGGCGAGACCGGCGTCACCGATGCGAGTCTCCTCGACATTCAGGATCCGCAGTTGCCGGAGGCGGGATAAGTGGGCCAAGCCGAAGTCGGTGATGTTTGTTCCAGACAGGTCGAGAAATTCCAGGCGATCGAGCCCCTGGATGTGGAGCAGGCCCGCATCGGAGATCCGCGTCTTATCGAGATGCAATGCCTTCAAGTTCTTCATGCGCCGAAGGTGAGCGAGCCCGGCGTCGGTGACCATGCTTTCGCTCAAGTCGAGCTCCTCGACACCGTGCATTCCGGCGATCCTCGCCAGCATGGCATCGTCGACTTTGGGGCCCCTCAGGCCGACGAAGTTGACTGTTTGGAAACACTCCTCAGGCACCCATCTGAGAACCCAGGCCGGCGCCGGATTGGGGGCATTGGGCAGCAGGTTTCCAGTGGGGGTGCGGCGATGCCCACGGTCGGCAAAACCTCCGGCGTGGCGGATCGCCGCCACGGCCTGGCGTTCGACTCGCACGCGCCCGGCAATCCAGCCAAGCCCGACGCAGATCAGCAGGATGAAAGCCATCAGCGTTCGCAACCGCAAGACCGGACGCCAACGGCGCCACCAGGGGATCAAAGGCGCGGCGCATCCGTCATCTGATCCTCCGCGCGTGAGCTTGCGTCGAGTGAATCCCACGGACGGAGCCGCCGGCGGCCTTGATGTAACCTGACCGGCCGTCAGCCAAGGGTCGACGACGGATTGTCAGAATGACGACCGCCATTGGGTGAGTGCTTTCGCTCGGATAGAATCGGACGTGGTATGCCATTCTTCGCGGTTGAGAGGCGTCAGAGTTCCTCGATTGGTCCCGGGAAGGACCCACGCTGTGCACGTCGTCCTGAGAAGAAGAGTTTCGGCTCCATCAGTGCTATTCGTCCAGAGACGAGTAATGATATTTCCGGGAATAGCCATGCTCCGCTTCTGCGACACGATTCGATTCGCCGTCCGCTTGTCTGTCCGAGGTTTCACCGACCAGTCACTGATGCGCTGCTGGAAGCCAGGAAACTCGCTGTCGAGCGATGCTTGCGCGACATCACCCCCGAACACGTACTTTTCGGCATCGCGGCCGTCCCGGAGTGCGGAGCGAAAATGGTCATGAAGAACATCGGCCTGGATCTCGTGCGTGAGGCGATGGCGGTCAAAAACCTGGCAGGTTCCTATCCAGCGGGGGCAGCGTCCTCTAAATGTCCCCGCCTGGCAGCGGACACGGAGCGCCTGCTGGGTCGGGCAACAGAGCAAGCCCGTGCGTCAAGGCTGAGCTACGTTGGGACGGAGCATCTGGTCCTGGGGATGCTTGGCGGGACCGGGAGGGCAGCCGACTATTTGCGTGAACAAGGCATCACACCCGAGCGCTTCCGTACAGAATTGCGGGCGCGATTCCTTGTCCCCTCCAAGCCGCCCAAACCCGACAAATCGGAATGAGGCTGACTTGCGCGCGCGAGGCGTGACGGATGATTTAAGGCCCAACAAGAAAGGACCGACGCATGGCAGCAGGCGACGGCGATCCAGATGTCGTCATTATCGGCGCCTCTAAACTGATTGACATTTATAGCTACTTTCCGTCGTTTCACGACGCCAAGGTCGAATCTATCTTGATCGAGACGGATGGGCCAACGATCACAATCCGCTTCATCACGAATGATGCGGCATATTGCGGGGACGAATTGCAAAACCCTGACCAGCTCGCGAAGGTCGTGATGCAGTGGAGTGAAGTCAGCGACCTGAGAATTTTGGGGATCGATCGAAGGAATTGGATCGACGGATTGGTCTTCAGCATGGACGGCACGACAATCCGGAGCGAACTGGAACTCATGGACGGGATAGAAGGGTTTATCGTGGCCCGGCGCGTAGAGGTCGTGGAGGCTAAACCGATCTGACGCTACATCGGCTGCATCGTTCACCATGCGTCTTGCTCAATCAGTCGCTCGAACGGGCTGTCAAGAATGCCGTGCTCGACGGTTCGCCCTATCATGGCGATGCTACCACCTGTGGGAACCACGCAGCGCCCTCGGCGAACGGGTTGTACTGGGCAACTCTGACCGCAGCCGGAACTTTGTGCGCTGCGTCAATCCTGGGCCTCAAGTTCGCATGTGAGAAGCTCTCTGACATCGCCTTGTCGTCGCTGCTCGTGGTGGCAGTGGGTGGCTCCTATCCCTGGCCGAAAGAGCCGATTGAGAGCCTGCAGATCCATCTGATCGACCGCTTCGCGATTCAAGACCGCTCCGCGGCGGATTACGCCCTTTTCATCGGGTTCTTCGCACTCGAAAACGTCGTGCCCGGAGTGCTCGGTGCCCCGGCGATTTCGGATGCCGTTCGTCGACGATTCGGCACCATTTGCAATCAAGTCGATCGCGGCCCGTCTGGGCTCGGTGTGAACAGCGAAAGGACTTGCTCAACCCAGGTGACCGCACGTCCATCCGGAAGCTCGAGCCGGCTATGCTCGGCGACCCAGTCTCGCAGCGACCGAAGGAAGCGTTGCATCTCGTCGGCCTGTGCAACGTCGGTGATCAGCCGATCGAGGTCGAGATCGAGCAGGTTGTTGCCCGACGAGGCGACCGATCGATCCCAGTGGGCGACGCACCGGCGTATGAATTCACTGTGCGGTGCGATTTGACAGAGTGCGCTCGCTGATTCAATGACGTACATCAGGCAGAGGTGCGAGATCGTGACGTGACGGTCACGATAGCCAACTTGACACGGCATCGCACGCGTCTCCTACGCCGCCCGACCTCCGGGCAATTGAGGGCGTAAGTGTGATCCCGCCCGCCCGTGTGGACTTTGGGCGTGGATCCCCGAAGACCCGAGTACTACAAACGCCATCATAATGTCTTTGCTGATGCCGTTTCAGCGGCAAGCTTCGACCGGCCTCAGATAGACCCCGCCCCTCGGTCGATTCATCCCCGTTGCTCGCTGTGCGACCGCGAGTGTCGTCGTTCTGCCAGACGCGGTCCCTCTCCAGCGAGGTGAGACGGTCCCTTTCGGCTCTGCCGGTTTCGGTTTAGAATCAGCTCCATTCCTGCTGAACTTCTTCGACGGAGCCATGACCATGACCGCACCCATTCGCATTGCCGTCACCGGAGCCGGAGGCCAGATTGGCTACGCCTTGCTGTTCCGGCTGGCCGCCGGGTCGGCGTTCGGTCCCGATCAGCCGGTGGCCCTGCAGTTGCTCGAGATCACGCCCGCTCTGCCCGCCCTGGGCGGGACGATCATGGAGCTCGAGGACTGCGCGTTTCCGCTACTGGCCGGTGTGACAGGCCACGGACAAGCCGGAAGAGGCCTTTGAGGGGGCCGACTGGGTGGTCCTGGTCGGCGGCCTGCCGCGCAAGGAAGGACAGTCGCGCGCGGATCTGATCCGGGCCAACAGCCCGATCTTCACGGGGCAGGGCAAGGCGATCAACGCGACCGCCGGCGCGAACGTGCGCGTCTTGACTGTCGCCAACCCGTGCAACACCAACTGCCTGATCGCGCGCTCGCACGCCCCCAAGGTTCCCAGCGACCGATGGTTTGCCATGACTCGGCTCGACCAGAACCGCGCCTCGTCGCTCCTGGCCAAGAAGGCGCGCGTGCCGGTCAGTGCGGTCACGTGCATGACGATCTGGGGCAACCACAGCGACACGCAGTACCCCGACTACAAGAACGCCAGGATCAACGGCAAGCCCGCGACCCAGGTGATCACCGACGCGAGCTGGTTTACCGAGACGTACATCCCGACGGTCGCCAAGCGCGGGTCGGCGGTCATCAAGGCGCGAGGTGCGTCGTCGGCGGCGTCGGCGGCCAATGCCATCATCGACAGCCTTCGAGCCCTGCATTATGCCGAGCCCGCAGGGCGACTGGTTCAGCGCGGCCGTCGTCTCCGACGGAAGCTACGGCATCCCCGTCGGGCTTGATCTACAGCTTCCCGCTGGTCTCGAAAGGGGGCGCCGCCTGGTCGATCGTGCCCGGAGTGCCGATCGATGCCGACGCCCGCAGCGCGGCTCGACGCCTCGGCCGCCGAGCTCGCGTTCGAGCGCGACGCCGTCAGCGAGCTGCTCGGGCCCGCCTTGTGAGCGAGCCGAGATCTCTTCCAGCGCGATGAGTGCTTCGATCATCGCAATTCGCACCGAGCCGAGGGCCGCCCCGATGAATCGGTGCACATTTCTTGGAGGGTCGATCATCGCGGCGGCAAGCCTCAGCGGCTGTGGTTCGCGGCCCTCGGAGCTCAAGCAATTGACCACGTCGGAGATGGAGGCCGACCTGGCCGAGCGGCTCAAGCTCCATGAAGTCAAGCTGACTGACGAGGGCGGCGGCCGCTTCACGGGGACGGGTAAGGACGCCGAAGGTCATGTGGTCGAGCTGGAGGCCACTCAGGACAAGCGGCGCCGCACCTGGAAACACAAATGGAAGGGCCCCGACGGTTCCGGCGGCGAGGGCAGCGGCGAAGTTTGCGCAGTAGTTTTTGCGCCATCGCATCGGGTGCGCCGATGGCCCGATCCCTTCGCGAGCGGTCGGGTCCAGCCCGAGGATCCGGCTGCGCGGCCGGCTGCGATCGACCATGATCGGGCCGGTGTCGGTAGTTTCCGCCGTGCCGTGGTGGCCGACGGTGTCGACGGCCTCGACCTTGAGATGGAACCGTTGCGGAACGCGTCGCCGGCACGGTCCAGACGAACTGGCCGGTGTTCTCCTGACCTTCGGCCAGGGCTTGCCACGGCGGCGCCGGGCTGGTCGGGCCGCCAGGAGAGAGACACCGACTTGGGCGGCAGATGAAGGTCGCTGGCCCGCCAGGCGATCGCGACTTTCCCGGAGTTGGCTCCGGTGCCCGACTTGGGGGGGCTGGAGCTGGACGCGCGGCGACGTGCCGTCCACCTCGACCCAGGACTGGGGGGGATCGCCGGGCGCGGGGGGTTGGTCGCCGAGTCCCGAGGCCGACCGTGCGACCAGGCAAAGCCCGTATGTCCCCTCTCCGCCCAGGTCAACCTCGATCGGTGAGACGCGGTCCGGGTCATCGCCGCGGCGGATCCAGGTGCGTCCGCCATCCTGGGTGATCCAGAGCTCGACCGTGGCCGGCCCGTTCGGGTCCCGGCGTCATCGACGGCGTATTGGAGCTTGAACTTCGGGCTGGAGACCAGGAGCGTGCCGCCGGAGCCCTCGCGACCCGGCGGTTGGGGCCGAACCAGTGGCTGGATTGATCGCTGTCGCAGCTGTCCGCCGCGGGCGCCGGCCGATGGCCCGTCCGGCGGGAGCGCCGTCGGCCAGCGCAAAGAGGTCGGTCGGCGGGGTCCGATCCGCCGGCGGCAGACGCGGGGACAGCCGCTCACGGCACCGCGATCCGGTCGCGGCGCGACGCGGCCGACCCGCCCCGAGCGTGCCGTTCGGCCGCGTGTGCGGGAGGCGTCCGGTCGGTCGGCGCGGTGCCCGATGACTTGGCCGCCGCGCCGATGTTCCTGATTCACAGGCGTGAAACCGGGGCCGGCCATGATCTCGGATTCCCCGCCGCTGGAGATCTGTGCGAACGGCGGCGGATTGTCGTTCACGGGTCGGTCGTGGCTCAGATCGGCGGGCTCGCCGTTCCCTCGGGCAGCTCGACCGCGGCTTCGGTCACGTTGCCCGCCTTGTCCGCGACCGAAGCCCGAACCTTGAGCGCCTCGGCGGTGCCGGCGTCCCACTGCTGGCCGCCGATCAGCTTCGGGCCGCGGATCGGCACGCGACGCCACACTCCGACACCCTCGACCTGGTATTCCAGAACCAGCGACTTGAGATCGAGGTTCTCGTCCTTGACCTCCCAGCGCACCGATGCCAGGCTGCCGCGGCGCCCGTCCGGCTCGAGCAACAGCGACGGGGGAAAGCGTGTCGACGACGACCTTCAAGTTCGGCTCGACCGTCGCGTCCAGTGCGGGCGAGACCTTGCCGTCGATCGTGCGCGTCTGGACAGCGAACCAGTATTCGCCGTCGTGCGACGACCGGAACGTGAAGGTCGGATGGTCGGGAAACGTCTTGCTGCTCGGCGCCAGTGATATCCCTGGTCCTCCGAGACCAGCAGGTGAAGCTCCTTGACGCGGTCCCGGCCCTCGGGGTTCAGATTGAACGGGATCCGGAAGTTGCGCCCCTTATGGTAGATCCGCGGCACGTCGTCGGCTTCCGGCGACGCGTGCGGCACCGGCCACGGACGGGCGACGCGGCCGCGACCCAGGCGCCCAGCATGCCGCGCAAGGAGCCGAAGCACTGCGCGGCCTCCTCTGCATCAGGCGCATGCCTCGCCGTTTCGGCCCCACGGATTCACGTCCCCCTGTGCCATGCTCGGCCTCATACCTCAGCGGAAGTTGCGCTCCCTTCCACCGGCTTCCCTCCACGCGCAGCCCGCATCGCCGCCTCGATCAGCCGGACTGATTTCGGAGCTAGAGCGCGGCACAAGACTCATGCCGAGTTTATCGACCTTGATTCCCGTTCAGCTTGAAATGAATCGATCGGATGTTCGGATCGAATGGGTCGCGCCGACTCGAAGCGGATGCGATGGTGAATTCAGTCAGATCGGGCGAGATTAGAGTTGACGGGAAGATTTAAGCCGACGCATTCTTGCACCGACGAGGTTTGGCGCGATCGCCGGACAGAGTCATGATCAGCCCGTGCCGCGCACTGGCGCACGATCGCGACGTACTGCGCGGCGAGGTCGCGGATGCGGTCGAAGTCGCCGCTCGGCGATCGCCTTGGGGTCGACCAGCGCGCTCGCCGACGCCCAGGCAGCACGCACCGGCCTTCGAGGAAGCTCTCGGCGGTCGACAGATCGACGCCGCCGGTGGGCATCAGGCGAACCTGAGGGAGGGGACCGCGCAGCGCCTTGAGGTAGGCGGGACCGCCGACGTCGGCGGGAAAGATCTTGACGAAGTCGGCCCCGGCCTCCCAGGCGGTGAGCACCTCGGTGGGCGTGAAGCGCCCGGCATGACGACCTTTGTCGTAGCGCCGGCAGAGCCGGATGACGTCGAGATTGACGGTGGGAGCGACGATGTACTCGGCGCCGGCCAGAATCGCGGCGCGGGCCGTCTCGGGATCGAGCACGGTGCCGGCCCCGAGCACCACGGCGTCGCCGACCTCGTCGCGAACCTGGCGGATCACGTCGATGGCGTCGGGCACAGTGAACGTGACCTCGGCCGCGGTCACTCCGCCCGCGGCCAGCGCCTGCACGACCTTGACCAGGGGCTCGCTCGTCTCGGAACGGACCACGGCCACGATCCCGCCGTCCAGGATGCGTTTCAGCGTCGCTTCGCGGCTCATCGCTCTTGTCCTTTCAACGGGGATTCTCCAGTATCTTGATCAACCGCTCTGGAGCGATCGGCTTCACGAGATGATGGTCGAAACCGGCTTTCCGCGCGCACGTCGTCCTCCTCGCCGTATCCAGAGATGGCAATGAGGACGGTGTGCTTGTTCTCCGCATCTTCGCTGATATGGGCAGCGAGCTCGTAGCCGTCCATTCCGGGAAGGCCGATGTCCAGGAGGACGAATTCCGGCTTCGACTCTTTGACCTTTTCGAGACCGGAGACACCGTCAAAAGCGATTTCGACATGATGGCCGTGGATCTGCAAGAGCTGGCCAGCCCTCGCGCCAGGTCCACGTTGTCATCGACGATCAGCACGCGTGCGACGCGTCTGCCCGCCGGGAGAGGGTTCATTTTCCAGTCCGTTGTCTGATGTCGGTCGTGCGCTCGTCGAAGGCCGCTTCGATCGCCGCTCGATCCTCACAGTTGACCATGACCGATGAATCGCTGACAACGGCTAATTCCCGCGGGCAACGGAAAGGCGGCAAAGGATTACGGACGAATCAGCCAACCTTGCCAAGTTCGCAAACGATCGACTAGACTTGGGATAGGACCGGCCTGTTGCCGGGCGGCTGTTCCGAGCTCTTCATTCGTGATGCGATTTTCGACCGGTGGGACAATCCAGGACCAGGATGGCGAGGAGGGCATCTGCTGATGCCGCGACGGAATATTCTGGCGATTGCGATGATCGGATCGGTCAGCGCTGTTCTGCTGGCAGGCGACCCAGGGCGCCAAGCCGAAGGACGAGATGCTGGAGCTCTACGGGCTGTTCGTCGATGCGGTCGAAAAGGTCGAAACCAACTACGTCCGCCCGGTGTCGCGCCGCGAGCTGCTCGAGACGGCCCTGGAGGGGATGCTTCAGAACCTCGACCCGCACTCCTCGTACATCAACACGAGCGAGTGGAGGCAATTTCGCCGGCAGATCGAGGGGAAGTTCGGCGGGATCGGCATCCAGGTGGAGGTCGACCCGGAGACCGGCCGCCTGCAGGGTGATCGCCCCCATGGTGGGCACGCCCGCCTATGAGGCTGGGATCCTGGCCGGCGACCAGATCGTGGAGATCGACGGCCAGTCGGCCGAGGGAATGAGCCCCGACAAGGCCGTCGAGGTCCTCACGGGCCGCCCCGGCACCGACGTCAAGCTGAGCGTCTTGCACGAGGGCTCGGAAGATCCCGAGACGATCACCGATCACCCGGGCCATCATCGACATCCCCAGCGTCCTGGGCGACCACCGCAAGCCCGACGATCAGTGGGATTTCATGCTCGATAAAGACAAGAAGATCGGCTACATCCGCGTCGCCGGCTTCAACCAGCACACGGCCGAGGAGCTGAAGAAAGCCCTCGAGCAGCTCAAGGAAGAAGGGGTGAAGGGGCTGATCCTGGATCTCCGCGATGATCCGGGCGGCCTGCTCAGCGCGGCGGTCGAGGTCTCCGACATGTTTCTCGACAAGGGAGAAATCGTCAGCACCAAGGGGCGGAACACCCAGCCCAAGACGTATGAAGCCCAGAAGGACGGGCCGTTCGAAGACCTCCCGATGGTCGTGCTGATCAACCAGAAACTCGGCGTCGGCCTCCGAGATCGTCGCGGCGGCGCTTCAGGACCACAACCGGGCCGCGATCGTCGGCCAGCGGTCCTACGGCAAGGGCTCGGTCCAGAACATCATCGATCTGGAAGGCGGCAACAGCGTGCTCAAGCTGACGGTGGCCAGCTATTATCGTCCCTCGGGAGAGAACATCCACCGATTCAAGAACGCAAAGGCCACCGACAAGTGGGGCGTCTCGCCCGACAAGGGACTGGAGGTCAAGCTATCACACCAGCGACTTCATCCGCTGGTTCCAGGCCCGGCGTGGAGCGCGACCGCGACGCCGCCGCCAAGGGGCACCGCAAGCCCGCCGCACCCGCGCTCGCCAGCGCCGAGACGGGCAAGAAGGCCGGCAGCGACGAGAAGCTGCAAGCCAAGGCTGACCAGAAGCCCGAAGTGAAGACTGACGCGGAGAAGCCCCAGGCGAAGTCAAAATCCGCTCGTTCTGCCTCCGGCGCCGTTCGTCGATAAGCAGCTCGACAAGGCGCTCGAAGTCCTCCGCGGCGTGCTCGCCGACAAGGCCAAGGCCGCCTGATTCGTCGATCGACAATCGAATGCCCCACGATCCCGACGGCCTCGTCGCTCCTTGCCATCGAGACGACGTGCGACGAGACGGCCGCCGCGGTCCTGGAAGGACCGCGACCGCCGCGCCTGGGCGTGCCGCGCATCCGTTCCAGCGTCGTGGCCTCGCAGGTCGGTCTGCACCAGCGCTACGGCGGCGTCGTGCCCGAGATCGCCTCGCGAGCCCACGTGCGCCAGATCCTGCCGATGATCGACGAGGCGCTGCGCCGGGCGGGCGTCGCGCTCGATGATCTGGGCGCCGTCGCCGTGGCGACCCGCCCCGGGCTGGTCGGCGCCCTGGTCGTCGGGACTGACCGCGGCCAAGGCGCTGGCCCTGGCGCTGGATATCCCGCTGGTCGCCGTCGATCACCTCGAAGGCCATCTCTACGCCTGCCAGCTCGCCTATCCCGACCGCGAGGTCTATCCCTGCGTCGGGCCTGGTGGTCTCCGGCGGCCACACCAGCCTTTATCGTCTGCGACAGCCCGCTCGATTGCCAGTTCGCTGGGCGGCACGACCGACGACGCGGCCGGCGAGGCCTTCGACAAGGTCGCCAGCCTGCTCGGCCTGGGCTATCCCGGCGGCCCGGAGATCGAGCGAGTCGCCCGAAGCGGGCAATCCGACGGCCTTCGCCTTCCCCCGGTCGTTTCTCCACGACGAGCGGCTGCTTCTTCAGTTTTCCGGGCTGAAGACGGCCGTGCTCTACGCCTTCCACGGCCAGAATGCGCGGGCCGTCGCGACCGATCCCGACGAGCAGCAGAAGATCGCGACCTGGCCGCCAGCTTCCAGGAAGCGGTCGTCGACGTGATCGTGGCCAAAACCCGACAGGCGCTGGTGCGGACGGGGATGAAGAGGCTGGGTGTCGGCGGCGGAGTCGCGGCGAATTCTCGGTTTCGGCAGCGGCTTTCGGAACATGGCCGCCGAGCTCGGGGTCGAGCTTTTCATCCCGCCGCCCTCGCTCTGCACCGACAACGCCGCCATGGCCGCGGATCGCATTGCCCAAGCTCGCCGCCGGCCAGATTGCCGACCTCGACATCGACGTCGTCGCCGGACTGGTCCGCGCCCGGGCCGCGAGCCCTTAGGGGAGCATGACCGGTGCCGTCGCTCAGACGTGCTTGCGAGGCCCGGGATGCGGACGATCGTATCGCGACGTGGTGTGCCGAAACGTGCGCTGCTGGGCATCCAGCGTGTGCCGCCGGTCCAGCGCCTTTGCCTGCGACTCCGGAATCGAGGCGGCCGCGAGCTTGGGAATCGTCGATAGGCGTCGCGAATGAGGATCGTTCATGGAATTCATCCCCGGTTGAAGATCAGCCCGAATTACCAAAACGTTGACGACGGAGTCTTTCTTCCCTCGCTTCCTTGCCCATAATGTCGGTATAAACTGCCTAGTCTGGCATTCCTGCTGATCTTCTCTAACGGTTAATATCGGCCGGTTCCACGGAACCGGAATTCGACGATCCTGTCATGGATTCAAATACACCGATGAATCCACACGACGCCTGGAATGGCATTCTGGTATCGTCCTTCGACGCAGTCGGGACTTTAATCAAGCCGGTGCCTTCGGTCGCGGAGGCGTACACCGCAGCCGCGCGTCGGCAGGGAGTCGCCCTCGAGCCCGAGGACGTGCGGGCGCGGTTCCAGGTGCATTTGCAGAGCGGCGAGGTCCATGCAGAAGCGGGGATTCTGTCGACGGACGAGGCGACGGAGCGGCGCCGCTGGCGGCAAGATCGTGGCCGGTGTGCTGCCGGAGGTCGCCGATCCCGATCGTGCGTTCGACGAGCTCTGGGACCACTTCAGCCGGCCGGAGTCGTGGCGATGCTATCCGGACGTGGCGCCGGCGCTCGACGCGCTCGACCGAGATGGGGATCTCGGTGTGTGTCGGCTCGAATTTCGACGGGCGGTTGCGGGGCGTGGTGCAGGGCCTGCCCGAGCTGGGACCCTGGATCGATTCGCTGGTAATCTCGTCGGAAGTCGGTTACCGCAAACCTCATCCGCTCTTCTTTCAGGCCGCCTGCTCGCACCTGGGTTTGCCGCGCGGACGCGTGCTTTGCGTGGGCGACGACATCGAGAACGACGTGCGCGGGGCCATCCGCGCCGGGACTTTCCGGGCTACTGCTTGATCGCGGGACGGCCACCGGCGTCGATCTGCCGTCATGTGCCCGACCTGACGGCTCTCGTCGAGCTGAAACTCGTTGGAACGTGAAGTCCGCGCTCGGTCACGGACGATCGACTTTCCTGCGAGGTTGAGCGCGCCCGCTTGAGCGGGCCTGCGAACCGGGCGGGGCGGGAACCGAATCCTAGTCCTCCCGAGCGGACCAAAGGTCGGTAATGCTGCCCAGTTGCGGTCCTGCGCGACTCGGCTTGCCCGCCTGGCGAATGGATTAGCATCGCGTTTGCTCGGCATCGGCCTGATTCTCCACGATTCCGGAACATCGATCGACTCGGCCAGACCGGACTGGTTCGATCGGAGCACCCGCTCTACCGCGACGCCTTGGTCACTCGTCTTCTCCTTTCAAGGAAGAAAGGAAAACGCCCGTGGTCGCAACGGTGGAACAACTCGCGGCACTGGTTCGCGGTCGCCTGGTGGGCGACGGCAGCGTCTCGATCCACTCGGCGCGTCCCGGTCGGCGAGGCGGGGCCGGGGGACATCACGTTCATCGAGAACGAGCGGTACGCCAAGCTGCTGCGCACCTCGCCCGCCTCGGCCGCGATCGTCGGGCCGCATCTTCGATGCCGGCACGCGACGAGGTCGCCGCCAGCCTGGCGGTCATCGAGGTCGACGACCCGATGTCCGGCGTTCCTCGCGGTCCGCACCCACCTGATCGGCGCCCCCAAGCCGCGCTGGACGGGCATCCATCCGCAGGCCTGCGTCGCGCCGACGGCCCGGATCGGTCGCGACGTGGCGATCTATCCCTTCGTCTACGTCGGCGACGACGCGGTGATCGGCGACGGAACGACGCTCCACCCCGGCGCCGTCGATCGGCGACCGCTGCCGGCTCGGCCGGGATTGCGTCATCCATCCCAACGCCGTGCTCTATCGAGAACGTGATCCTGGGCGACCGCGTCGAGGTCCACGCCGGCACCGTGCTGGGCGGCGACGGCTTCGGCTACCGGCTCGATCGACGGCCGGCACGTCAAGATCCCGCAGACCGGGCGGCTCGAGGTCGGAGACGACGTCGAGATCGGCTCGAACTGCACGATCGACCGCGCGACGTTCGAGGCGACCCGGATCGGCGAGGGCACCAAGATCGACAACCTGGTCATGATCGGCCACAACAACCAGATCGGCCGCCACAACCTGCTCTGCGGCCAGGTCGGCATCGCCGGCAGCTGCAAGACCGGCGATTACGTCGTCATGGCCGGCCAGGCGGGGATCAAGGACAACACCGCAGATCGGCGACCGGGTGATCGTCGGCGCCCAGGCGGGCGTCCATCGCAACATCCCCGACGGCCAGCACGTGCTCGGCTCGCCGGCGATCCCGGTCCGCGAGCAGCGGCGGATCTTCCAGATGATCGCCCGCCTGCCCGAGATGCACCGCCAGCTCCGCGAGCTGACGCGCCCAGCTGGCGGCGCTGCGGCGGGACCGCGGGCCCGGGAGCGGTCTCCGAGCGCCGATTGCGGCGAACGGCGGAGAGAGCCCGACGCCGGCCGAGACGATCCTCGAGTGAAGGAGTGCCTCGGCACGCAATCCAGGCCGGCCGGGTGCGGGCCGGGTAGGAGCGATCGGGTGTGAGCGCGATCGAATTGAAGGACCAGACCATCTCGCTGCGCGGCCGGCCGCGCGACAAGCCGCGCCGATCGGCCTGCTGGCGGGGAGCGGCCGGTTCCCGATCCTGTTCGCCGAGGCGGCGCGGCGGCAGGGGCTGCAGGTGGCCTGCGTCGGGATCCGGTACGAGGCACCCGAAGAGCTGCGCGGCCTCTGCGACTCGTTCGAGATCGTCGGGCGTCGCCAAGCTCGGCGGGATGATCCGCGTCTTCGGCCGCCAGGGCGTCCGAGCGGGTCGTCATGGCGGGCAAGGTGACCAAGAACGTGATGTACACGCCCGTGGCGGATCGCTCCAGCTCTGCCCCGACCTGCGGATGCTCCAGATGGTGGTACCGCCGCAACCGCGCGGACAATCGCGACGACACGATCTTGCTCTCGGTGATCGCCGAGTTCGAGCGCGACGGGATGACGTTCGCCTCGGCCCTGGACTATTGCCCGGAGCTGCTCGTGAAAGAAGGAATACTCACCCGCCGGCACGCCGACGGCGGCCGAGCAGGAAGACATCGAGTTCGGCTGGACGCTGGCCAAGGAGATGGGCCGGCTCGACGTCGGCCAGTCGGTCGCCGTCAAGGAAAAGGCCGCCCTGGCCGTCGAGGCCATCGAGGGGACCGACCGCTGCATCGAGCGGGCCGGCCAGCTCTGCCGGGCCGGCGGCTGGACCCTCGTCAAGGTCGCCAAGCCGCAGCAGGACATGCGGTTCGACGTGCCGACGATCGGCGTTCCGACGATCGAGAACCTGCACAAGGCCCGGGCGCAAGGTCCTGGCGATCGAGGCCGGCAAGACGATCCTCCTCGACCAGCCCGAGGTCGTCGCCCTGGCCGACCGCTACGGGCTGACCATCATCTCGATCGGGTAAAGATGTACGATTCCCGGCCGATGGTCATGGCGGTTTGATCAACCCTGACCCCTGGCCGGCCAGTCTTCCGCGGTGGGATCGCCCCAATCGAGGTCGTCGCGCTCTGGCGGTTGCGTCCCCGGCGAGGCGGGCAGGGGCCCGGGCAAGGGAATTGGCTCGGCTGAGAGAGTCGCGACGCCCAGGGGCAGCGGCTGGCCTTCCGGCCGCGCTGACGGCTCGGCGAGGCCGCGCGGCCCTGTGCCCGCGGCCGCGCCCTGCGATCGACCGGCGTCCACCGCGCGCACGATGATCTCGGCGGCGAGCTCCAGTCCCAGGCTGTGTGAATCGAGCACGAAATCGAAATAATGCGGGTCGTTCGGGTTAACGCGATGCATGGTGCGGTCGAACTGGGCGCGCCGCCGATCGAGGTCCCTGGCCGCGCGGCGGGCGGTGCGGAACGATACTCCCATCCGTTCGGCCAGTCGCTGGGCGCGGACCTTGAGCGGCGCCACGATTCGCAGCGATAGTGTGGTCTCGCGCGGCAGCATGAATCCCGCGCCCCGGCCGATCAGGATCGCCTCGCCGGCCCGCCCGATCGCCTCGATCAATTTCGCCAGGTGGTCGAGATAGGCCTCCTGGGCGCATAGTATTCCTCGCGGAGCGGAAGCAGCCAGTCCTGCACGACGCTGGGAGCTTGCTCGTCCAGGGCCCGCACGTCATCGATCGGCAGCGACATTCGATGGGCGATCGCCTCGATCAACTCGTCGTCGTAAACCTTCCAGCGCAGGCTCTGGCCGACCAGCCGGGCCAGCGCGCTGGCACCCGAGCCCGCCTCGCGGCTGACGCAGATGTTCTGAAACCGCGACACCGGGATCGCCGAGCGCTCCGGCTGCGCGGGCTCGGGAGCGAGGCCGAAAAACCAGCGCAGGACGAGCGAGGGCCAGCTCGAATGACCCTCGCCGCGGGCCCCGGAATCTGAGGTCGGTGCGGCCTGCGACGCCCCCATGCCGGTTTCCCCCGAGTAAGCGCCACGATTCCGTTTCAGTCTAAAGCCTAGGACGACCTGAAGAAAGGCTGACCTCGCACCGAGGGCGATTCCTTCAGCCGCTATGACCCGCAGGACTCTTCCCGGCGGGCGTGGCTGGGCTGCAGCCTGTGTAAGCCTTACAAGCCGCGGCGCCGGCAGGTTTCTTTTCGCGAATCACCGATTTCCCTCAAGTTTCGCCGGCCGAATGGCTTCGGACGCGCCAATCGATCGCCCGGCCGGCACGGCACAGACTTTGCTCTAGCCGCCTGACCGCAGACGAGAGCAGGCCGCAAGAGGATGCACAGGGCCTTACGGCCTCATGAGATCGGTTCGAGACCTCAAACGGGATTCACGGTTTTTGCCCTGTAGTTCGAGTCTGGTGAAGGAACGCCCCACGATGAGAAATCGACGCCACACGTTGCTCTGGATGAAAGACCTGATCGAACACATGTCGCAATGCCACAATCAGCTCGAGTGGGCCAGCGACACCGACACGCAATCCTTCCTCGCCGATTCACTCATCGGCGACCTCAACGAGTGCCAGAAGCTCTGCGAACAGCTCCGCTCGGCGCAGGCCCGCCACGGCCGGGCGCATAGCCTTGCGGTGAGCTGATCGCGCATCGCCACGTTCCAGACGCGGCACGTTCGCCTGACGAGTGGCACGGCGCGCGGATTTCGGGTAACTTTCTGCGGACCCAAACATCCGCAGAAACGCCGGAGACCCGCAGCGATGACGGCCACGGTCGACCGACCTTCCCGCGTCAGGATCCAGGATATGAACGCGTCCCTGCTGCCGACGATCGCGCGATTCTCGGTGGATTCGCTTGAGGTGCTGGTTTTCGAGAATCGCGCCACAGCCGGCCGCGCGGCGTCGCTGGGCGTTGCGGAGGCGATCGCCGATCGCCTGCGCAGCCGACCGGGCCAATATCGTGTTCGCCGCGGCGCCCAGCCAGAATGAATTCCTGGCCGGCCTGATTGCCAACCACGACATCGACTGGACGCGCATCGTGGCGTTCCACATGGACGAATACCTGGGGATGAGCGCCGATCACCCGGCGTCATTCCGGCGCTATCTTCAGGAACACGTGTTCCGGCTCGCCGGATTGACACACGACCGCCTCCGGCTCATTCCCGGTGAGCAGGCCGAACGCCCGCTCCAGACCTGCCTGGCCTACGAAGACCTGCTCGAGTCAGAGCCGACCGACGTGGTCTGCGCGGGCATCGGCGAGAATGGGCATCTTGCATTCAACGACCCGCCGGTCGCCGATTTCCTCGACCCCGTGCTCGTCAAGGTGGTCCGGCTCGATGCGGCTTGCCGTAACCAGCAGCAGAACGACGGCAGCTTCGAGCGCGTCGCCGACGTGCCGTCCCACGGCTTCACTCTGACGATCCCCGCCTTGATGCGCGCACCTGTCGTTTCGGTGGTCGTGCCGGGCCCGCGCAAGGCCAGCGCCGTCCTGGCCACGCTGCATGGTCCGATCAGCGAGGCTTGCCCCGCATCGGTGCTGAGGCGCCACCCCGGAGCGAAGCTCTACCTCGACCGCGATGCCGCCCGGCTCGTGATCTGAGCACTCCCGTCATCCTTCGCTCGCCACTCGCCCCTCGAGGTCTCTCAGTCGCTCTCGAAAGTAGTCTCGCCAGCTCTCCGGGAGCGCGGATGACTCGCTCGCCCGGCGCAGACGCTCGTGACTCTTGGAGTCGACCGTGTACAGATTCACGATGTCCGTGACGGTCAAGCCCTCGTGCGCCTGCGCCACGTATTCGATCGAATCGCCGGCGCCGACCTCGCCTTCCACGGCCACGGCAAAGTAAAAGCCCGTGCGGCCGCTGTGCAGAAACCGCTTGAGGACGTCGGGCCGGCCGAGCCGGATGCCGAGCTTGAAGCACGGCAGCCGCGGTTGGGTCACGACAAACTCCGCCGACCCCACGCGCAGCCGGTCGCCGATGCGGACGTTTTCCTCGAGCAGTCCCTCGGTCGTCAGATTCTCGCCGAACGCTCCCCAGGGTAGGTCCGTCCCGGGCAGTTCTTTCCGCCAGTATGCATAATGTTCCGACGGATAATTGTAAACGGCCTTGTCGACCCCCCCGTGCACCGACAGGTCCGCTTGCTCGTCCCGTTCGAAGTTCAATTTGGTCACACGGAGCCTGCCCTCTGCGGGCGTCTTGAAGATGCCGGTGCGGACGGTCCGCCCCCGCCATTCGACGTCTCGAGGAAGGCCAACGTTCAGCGAGACAACCCTCATGCGAGCCTCGGCGGATGGCGACGCCGGAGAGTCCTGTTGCTCCGGCCTGATCTCGTGAGCATCATCTTGATCGCAGGTGCCGCGCCCGTTCTTGTGCGACGTTCACTCCGGCAACGGCTTGCCTCTGGTTTCGGGTGCAAAGGGGAGTGCGAGCAGGCCGAGCAGGAACACCGAGCACATCGTGATCCCCGCGTAGCGCATCGGCTCGGGGTAGCCGGCGAATACCCTGCTCGTTAACAGCCCCTTGACCGATGGCCCGGCGGCCGCGACCAGCCGGCCCACGTTGTAGCAGAACGATGTGCCCGTGCTTCGCAGGCGGGTCGGAAACAGCTCGGGGAAGTAGATCGCATAGCCGCCGAAGAGCGAGAGCTGGCAGAAGCCCATGATCGGAATCAAGCACAAAAATCTGCCAGAACGTGTCGAGGAACCAGAAGGTCATCGCGGTCGCCGCCGCGGCCAGTACGAACGAAATGGCGAACGCCGGCTTGCGTCCGATCACGTGGGTGACCCGCGCGAACGCGTAGATGCCGAAGAATGCCCCGGCGTTCTGCACCAGTGACGTGATGCCTTTCCAGAATGTGAGCTTGCCGGCGATCTGCTGTGGCGAGAGACCCTGGCCCTGGAAGTGCTTGCGGAAGACGACGTCGACCAGGTCGAAACTGAAGAACCCGATCCCCCACAGGCCGACGACCCCCGCAAACGCCAGCACCATCCCGACGATCGTGTTTCGCCGCCAGCGCGGGTCGCCGAAGAGCTCCGCCAGCGAGCCCAGCTTGGGTTTGCCGGCCCGGCTCTCCACCTCATCCTGCGCCGCCGCCTTCCAGCGCTCGGGCTCTTTCAGCCGCAGGAAGATCGGGATTGCCAGGAGCGCAGGCGCCAGTCCGATCAAGAACATGATCCGCCACGAGCTGCCGATCGCTCCCGATTCCTCGAGCTTGCCCAGCACCAGGTTGGTGAGCGCGGCGAGCATGTTGCCGACGGCCGAGAGCGCTTGCAGCCACCCAGCGCGAACGGGCGGGCCCGGTCCGGCATAACCTCCGCCACGAGCGCGACGCCGACGGCGAACTGGCCTCCCACGCCCAGGCCGGTCAGGAATCGGTAGAACGCAAAGTCCCACGACGTGTCGTCGAAAGCGCGCTAAGCCCCGTGAATGCCGAGTAACACACCACGGTCAGCATCATCGTCTTCGCGCGGCCGACCTTGTCTCCCAGCACCCCGAAAAAAATACCGCCGAGCGCCCAGCCGATCATGAAGATCGTGGTCGCGAGGCTGCCGTACAAGTCGACGTTGCCCTCGCTGGATGCATCGCCGGTTGAACGTGAAGCAGACTCCGCACCGCCGAGATCCGCGCCAGGTTGAAGAACTGCTGGTCCATCGTGTCAAACAGCCAGCCCAGCGAGGCGACGATGAACACAAACCACTGATAGCGCGAAAGCTCCCTCCACCAGGGAAGATCGTTCCGGCCGGCAGACCCCCTGGCCGAAGGCGCGTCCTCGAAGTGCATCAGGCAAGTCTCCAGATCATGGGACGGCGAAAGCGAGTCGGCGCAGGCAGGGCAGGCGGGCATTATCGGTCTGTGTGTCGGTCCGTTCGTCGGTCGTCCGTCGCGCGATTCGCGGCTTGCCGGACTGCCCGGCGTTCGATCCACGATCAAACCACGCCCGGCCCGCGCTCGCAACCACTCGGTGCTCCGGCCGCTCTAACCAGCCTCGTCGGCGTGGTGGCAGCCCGCTAAGATCATCCTGATGCGACCAAGACTCTGGCTGATCCTGATATTCCAAGCTGCTGCTTGTGATCCTGCTTTCGATCGCCGTGGCCCGGCGGCTCGCGCCACTGGGCGTTCCGGGCCAGTGGGAATGGAATCGAATTCCGGACGGGATCTCGCTCTCGTGGACCTCGCTCGGCCTCGCCGGGCTGGGCGTGGCCGGGTACGCCGGGTTCGTCGCCCTGGGGCTGCGGGCGCTCGCTGTCGGCCGCTCGCCGCGATCGGAAGCAAGCTGGTTGACCGGGCTTCTGCTCGCCGCCTTGACCGTGCAGGTGATCATCCCGACCGGGCGCACCTTCGGGCTACGACCTGACCAAGTGGGCTTCAGTCAACTACCTTCCCGGGTCGGCCGGTTACTTCCAGATCGCCAGAAAGCAGGCGGTCCGCGAACCATGGCGATTCCTCGCGGACTATCCCCAATGGATCAAAGGCCAAGACTCGCTGCACATCGGCACACACCCGCCGGGCTTGATCGCGCTCCAGTGCGTGCTGTTGCGCGGCCTGGAGCGAAACCCGGCGCTGGCGGCATTCCTGCTCGATCACATGCCACGCGCGGTCGAGGCCGGGTTTCGCGTTTTTGCCAGTGACGACCCGCAGCCCCTCTCCGCGGCGGACCGGGCGGCACTGTATGCGACGGCCCTGCTCACCCTCCTGGCCTGCGCCGGCACGGTCGTGCCACTTTATCTCCTGGCCCGCGCCGCCCTGCCTGCGCCCGCGGCCTGGGCTGCGGCGGCACTCTGGCCCTTGGTTCCCGCGGTCAATCTGTTCCAGCCGGTGGCCGACACCGCGTATCCGTTCTTATCGACCTCGGCCCTGGCACTGGCCGCCTGGGCAGCGCGCTCCCGGCAGCCAGGCGGCCAGAATCGCTTCACCGCGACTGCGCTGGCGGCCGCTTCCGGGTCGGTGATGGCCGCCGGCATGTTCTTCACGCTGGCGTTTCTTCCCGTCGGACTGATCGTCGCGCTCTGTCTTGCGCTCGACCGATCGATCTCGTCCCAGGCGACGTGGCGGGCTCATCCTGGCCACCGGCGCGGGCTTCCTCGCGCTGCTGCTGGGCGCTTGGGGCTTGACCGGCGCCAATCCCCTGGTGATCGCGTCCTGGAATCTGCACCACCACGCCCGGTTTTACCTCGAATATCCCCGCACTTACCGGTTGTGGCTCTTCGTCAATCCCGTCGAGCTCCTGATCGCCTTGGGGCTACCAGCCACCGTCTGGTGCGCCGCGGGATTACTCGCGCCGCGCTCCTTGCCGACCTCGCTCTGGGCAACCATTCTTGTGCTCGTCTTGGTCAACCTGACCGGCCGCAATCTGGGCGAAGTGGCGCGGCTGTGGATGCTGTTCATGCCGCCCTTACTGCTCGCGGCCGGCCACGGCTGTACCCGGCTCAATGCCCCCCCCGCTGCCCTGGGAGTCTCGGCCGCGCTACTCGGCCTGCAAACCCTGGCGCTGCAGTCCTATCTCCAGGTGGTTTATCCCGTGTGAGCACCCGCGCTCGGACGAGGCTCTGTGTGCGGTCGCTGCTCCGCCCGCGCCCTCATCGCAATCGTGTTCTCGTCAATACACACAATATCATAAGAATACGTTTGTGACACGCACACCCAGCTCGGTGTCGATCAAAACGAGCTCGCCGCGCGCCACCAGTCGGCCGTTTGACGTGAGCTCGACGGGGGCACGGCTATGGCGGCCCAGCTCGACGACGTCGCCCGGCTTGAGGTCGGCGAGCTGGGTGACCGTCAGGTTCACGCGGCCCAGCTCGACCGTCAAGGTGACCGGCACGTCGAGAGCGGCGACGCCGGCCGCCGCGGCGGAAGGGTTCTGCGCACTGGGTGGTTGGCTCATGGACGTTCTCGCGGTAGTGGGTGCGGCGAGGGGACTCGCGGACGGAGTTCCTGGAGCAAGCCCGATTCGAGGCGAAGCAGCCGGCCGCCCGATTCGGCGACAGGGCGCGTGGGAATTCGGTAGCAGACGTCACGATCGTCCAGCTCGACGATCAGATCGACCGGGCCGCTCGGGCTGCGAGGCGAGCCGACGAGCCGCGTCTCGGACAGGGGCAGCACGCCTCCGACTCGCAGCCGCCTCAGTCCCTGTGGCATCGTCACGAATCCCGCGACGGTGCGCCACGTGCTGGCGAGATCGCCGCGCGGAAGCCGGTTGCCCGCACCGGGCGCATAGGCCGGCGCTTCCGGTTTCATCGCCGAATCGGACGGAGCCCGTCTCGCGCTGGCGGGGAAGCCAGCCAGTGTTCGACGACGTGCTCGCCGAGCCAGAGGCGCACGGCCCCAGCGATCCCGCCGGCGCGGACGTGCCAGCGAATCGTCACGATCGACCCGAGGCCGGCCGGGTCGAATGGGTCCGGCCCGACGCGGTCGAGCGTCAGGCCGCCCGGCCCCAGGAGCAAGCCGTCGCCGGGAGCGTCACTGCGAAACTCGCCCGGGTGGGAATTCAGAGAGTCGAGAGCTGCGCAGCACCAGGAAAGTCCAGATCCCCCATTCCACCGGCGTGAGCTGAAGTCGGGTTTCGGCAAGCGGGCGATCAAAGCCGAGCAGCCGGTCGACAATCGTGTGCGCCAGCGGGATCTCGACGCCGATCGCCAGCCGCGTTGCCAGTCGCGGGGCGGTTAGTTGTGCGACCAGGCTCGGGCGCCGCAGGCCCGACGCCCGCCACAGCACCTCGGGTCGATCGAGCTCGATGGCGCTTCCGGTCTCTTGCTCCAGCCATCGCAGTGCCGCCGGCAGACGGTTCAGGGCGGTATAGTGCGCGAGCCGTTGTCCCAGCCGCACCTCGCGAAGCACCAGGCGGGGCAGCCATCCCAGCGGGCCGGACTCCGCCGCCACGTCCTGGCCGAGGGCGCCCTCGCCCGCCTGCGAATTCGGATTCAACACGGTCGTTTCCCGGCTCAACGCAATCGGCCCCCGTCTTGTCTGCCCGCGCGTGCGTCATCTGGCCAGTCCATGGGCAGCCTTCCCTCCAGCCTGAGGTGGTACCAGGCCGTTTTCAAGACCAGCGACTCTCCTCGGAGGAGGCTCGCGCCTCGCTCTCGAGCGGGCGCCATCAGCGAGCGGATGAGCTTGGCGATGGGATAAGGCCAGTGTTGCAGCGCCCATCGCAGACGAAATGGCTCGAAATCGCCCAGAAGCCGCGCGATCGTCACGAGCCCGAGCCGCGCCGCTTGATGGCGGCGGGGGACTTTCGCGGCGGCCGCGGCTTGCACGTCGCGCCGCACCTGAGCTTGAAACTCGCCATCGGCGTCGGACAATCGCCCGTGCAGCCACTCCAGCCGCGCCCGTCGCTTCTGGCCCGACCGCACTGGACCTGGCGCCTGACCGGCCAGCATCATCTTTCCCAGCCCCGCCGCGCGGCACAGTCCATAGCCGGCGCGGGCGGAAAGGGCGGTCATCGCCATCACCGCGGGAGGGTCGTCCTGCCGGTTTGACTCGCCACCCACCAGCCGTTCGGCCCAGAGTGAAAGCGCCTGTGCCCGGCATGCCGGGCTCCCGGGCCGCTCGCTCAGGATGTCTTGCGAGTCGAGCAAGAGCTCCCCCTGGAGACGATGCCGCAGTTGCTCGGGCAACGACGATACAACGACGCTGCTGTACCGCCGGCGATTCCTCCTTGACGCGCGGATCAACCAGCTCGGGTGGACCAGGCTCAGCTCGACTCGGGCCGAGCCCCCGTGCATTTTTTGCAAGCAAGCAATCGCCGCGGCGGGCTCGATAAATTCGGGCTCGCGTGCCGCGACTTGCCATGCCGAAGCGAGGCGCGCGGCCCACGCCGGCTCGATCCAATCCCGCAAGCGTGAGACCGGGTCAGGCTCGAGCGGGGCCCGGCTGCGCTCTGGTTCGCGGCTTTCGCGCGATTGCGCCGAGGCTGCGCGGCCAGCAGGAATGCCCGATCGGATTCGCTCGGGCTCTCTCCGAGGGTCGCGCGGTCGTCGCCAGCATGTGCACCCGAACGAGAGCTCACGAGTACGGTCCTGGGTCTGGAGGGTTGACTCAATCCAGTCGCTTGATCAGTCGGACGCAACTTCGCTCGGCATTGGCGACGACCTCGTCGAACTGCCCGTCGGCCACCAGGCTCGCGATCGGGTTGCCATGCGCGCGGGGACGCTTGCCAGCCAGCCCCCTTCATCGTGGACCGTCATGGTGAGCGAATCGGCGGTCAGCTCGTAGGCCAGCGTGGCCGCTCGATCCAGCCGGCGGCGCTGCGCCCAATGATCGACGCTCGACCAGATCGCCCTGATCGCCGCATTCATCGTGTCGATGGCTTCCTGCGCCAGACCGGTTCGCGCCATGAGCAGCCTGCGAAGCTGTGCCAGCCGGCGCAGGGTCTCGCCGCTGTCCCGTCCGTCCAGAACGGCGTGCCCTTCGATCCGGGCGCGGCGATTTGCTGCTTCCAGTTCTCCGCGTATTCGAGAGCCGCGTAAATCTGGTCGGGCGTGTACGGCTTCGGCACGTAATCGTCGGCACCGGCGCCGAAGCTCGCGATGCGGTTCTCGGCGGCCATGCGTGCCGTGACGATGATCACCGGGATCTGCCTGGTGGATCCCGAGGATCTCAGCGACCGGCACACGTCGTAGCCGTCGAGGTCGGGCAGCATCAGATCAAGGAAGACGACGTCCGGAGTATGATTGCGGGCGCTCGCCAGGCCCTCCGCGCCATCAAATGCCGACTCGGTCTGGTAGCCGCGAAGTTGCACCAGCATCGCCAGCAGCTTGTTGGCTTCGCGTTCGTCTTCCACGATGAGAGCGGTGGGCATCAACAATCTCTCGCCAGGCTGATACCAGACATTTCTTGGCCGTCCAGCCTATCGCTTGATCCTTGTGGCTGCCGGTCACTCACACGGGCGAGGGCTCGGCTGGTCCTTGTTCTGTGCGGGCGGCCGCGGCAGATTCCGGCGCTGGCCCGCAGGGCGTCCTCACCCGGGTGCGCGTGACGATTCAATCGCACGCTGACTCGCGTTCCCTCCCCTTCGCGGCTTTCCACGTCGATGCGCCCGCCGTGCATCTCCACGAATTGCTTGGCGATGCTCAAGCCCAGGCCCAGCCCGCGCTTGCAAAAGCCGAAATCGCCCGAGGAGTGCCGGCTGGGATCCAGCTGCGTGAAGAACGGCTGGAACAGGTGCTCGAGCGCTTCGGGTCCCAGGCCGACTCCGTGGTCCTGCACCACGATCTCGACCTCGTCCTCCGAGGCCATCCGGGCAAACAGCTCGATCGCGCCGCCGTCCGGGGTGAATTTGATTGCGTTCGTCAGCAGGTTGACGATGACGGTGCCGATCTTGTCGGAGTCCAGCTCGAAGGTTCCCAGTTCCGGGCCTAGCTCCGCGCGGAGCCGGATCCGGCGGGCGCTCAGGAACGGCCGGATCCGGTCGATCACGCGCTCCAGAAGCTCAGCCAGTTTCACCGGGGCCGGTTGCAACGTCCGGCGAAAGTCCTCGGCGCGCAGCAAGGTCAGCATGTTCGACACCAGCCGAGTCAATTGCTGGCCGCTGCCGGTGATCTGGCGCAGGATCTCGCATTCCTGGTCCGGTCGCGCGACGTTCGAGAGCCGCAACAGCTCGGTCAGTCCCAGGATCAGCGTGATCGGCGTATTGAACTCGTGGCTGGCCACCTCGATGAAGGCCGTCTTGAGCTGGGCGGCACGCGCGAGGTCGAGGTTGGCCCGCGTGAGCCGGGCGTTGGTTGCTTGCAGCTCGTCGACCAACCGCCGCCGCTCGGCCAGCAGGTCGTACTGCTCGACGCCCTGGCGGATGATCCCCTCGAGCTCGGCCGTATCCCACGGTTTCAGGATATATCGAAAAATGGCCCCTTCATTGACGGCGTTGATGACCGCCTGCATGTCGGCGTAGCCGGTAAAAAGCATGCGGATCGCGTCCGGCTTGAGCTGCCGGGCCGCCCGCAGGAACTGGTCGCCCGACATGCCTGGCATCCGCTGGTCGGTGAGGATGACCTCGACGTCGTCCTGCTCGAGGACCTGGATCGCCTCGGAGCCGGCGATGCACGTGAGCACCCGGTAGCTGCGGTGAAACTGGTGCCGCAGGCTGTCCAGGACGTCCGGCTCGTCGTCGACAATCAACAGGGTATGCTGCCGTCGCCCCATCCCGTTCACTCCGGCCGCCAGTACTCGGGGCTTGGCCCCAGGTACGCCCAGGTCCGTCACGACACGATGCTGTCTCGTCCGGTTTTCCACTTCGCGGCCGCGGCGGCGTTCACAACCGTACCAGGATCCGTCTCGTCCGCCGCGCGACAGAGCCAGCTCACCGCGCCGGCTCGGCTGGCGAAACGGGCGCTTTGGCACCCGTCGTATAAAGTCGCCTGACCTCGGTCTCGAGGGCTGAAACTCGCGCCTTTAACTCGGAAACCTCGTGCGCCAGCTCCTCGCGCTCGAGCGTCGCCGTCTCGATCCGATCGTATTCCGTCGCTGCCTGCCGCACGGCCGAGAGCAGCTCCTCCGGCTGCCACGGCTTCTTCATGAACTGATAAATGTGGCCCTGGTTGATCGCCGCGATGATCGACTCCAGGTCGGCATAACCGGTAAAGAGCATCCGGATCGCGTGCGGGTGCCTCGATTTGACCTTCGTCAGCAGCTCGACGCCCGTGATCTGCGGCATCCGCTGGTCGGACATCACGATGTGCACTTCCTCTTCCTGCATGATCCGGCAGCCCTCCGCGGCGCTGTTGGCCTTCAAGACCCGGAATTCCCGGCGCAGCAGGTCATGCACGGAATCGCACACGTGAGGTTCGTCGTCGACGATCAGAAGGCAGTGCCGGCTCGTTGGCATGATGAACGTTGGCTCCGCGGGTTCGCCGTCCGCCGCTGTTGTCTGACTGAGGAAATCGCTAGCTCAAGTATACCCCGGAAGGCGCCCCGTTCGACGGCGCGGTCTTTCATCTCGAGAGGGAGCGTGACCGGCACTGACCTTCGGTGCCTGAGCAAGCGTGCCCGTTTCCGTTTGCGACGAGGTCCGGATGCCGGTCGTCGCGACCGGGGCTTGCGTGATTTCCGAATCCAGCGCCATTTTTCCCGGAACGGTCGCGTTTCCGTCGGATTCTCGATCCCCGCACTCGCGATCGCGGCATCGAAGTCCGCAATCGCTGCCCCGCGATCACGGAAGCGCGCTTGCGCCGGAGCAATCCCGTGCTGCAAAGACGGCCGCAAGTTGTTAGTGTGCTCAGATGTCTCTGACCGGCGCAAGCCGGCTCAAGAAGCCTACGGCGGTCGATCGGAACGTACATGCCATCCTTTACGCATCACATCTTTGTATGCGGTAATGTCCGCGAGGCTGGGCACAAGCGCGGCTGTTGTGATCCCGACGGGAAACAATCGCTGCGCGATGCGTTCAAGAAGGAGCTGAAGGCCGCGGGCTTCGGCTTGCTGGCGCGCGCCAATCACGCCGGGTGCCTCGAGCAGTGCGAGCACGGCCCGACAGTGGTGATCTATCCGCTCGGGATCTGGTACGGCCGCGTCACGATCGCCGATGTGCCGCGGATCGTGGCCAGGACGATCGTGGGGGGCGAGATCTTGAACGACCTGCTCATTCCCGACGATTGTTTGAACAACCCCGATTGCCCGCATCGCGCGCCCGCCGCGCGGAGGGAGCCGCGTGGTTGAGCTCGTCGACTCCGCCGCCGCGGTGCGTGCGCGGTCGCCGCCGCGCGCAGTCGCGGCCAGCGCATCGGGCTCGTCCCTACCATGGGGCGCTCGACGAGGGGCACGGCCAGCTCATCACCCTGTGCCGCAGCCTCGCCGACCTGGTCGTCGTTTCGATCTTCGTCAACCCAACGCAGTTCGGCCCCGGCGAAGACTTCAACCGCTATCCGCGTGCGCTCGACGACGACGTGCGCCGCTCGGCCGCCGCCGGAGCCGGTCTGGTGTTTGCTCCCGGCTTGGAGACGATCTATCCGAACGGCGCCGGCTCGACCCACGTCGAGGTACCGGGGCTCTCCGATATCCTCGAAGGCGCCAGCCGGCCCGGCCACTTTCGCGGCGTTGCCACCGTTGTACTCAAGCTATTCGAGATCGTCCGACCCGACCTGGCGATTTTCGGCCAGAAAGATTTCCAGCAGCAGCTCATCATCCGGCGCATGGTCGAAGACCTCCACGTGCCGGTCGTGATTCACACATGCGCCACGGTTCGCGCACCGGACGGCTTGGCCCTCAGCAGCCGTAACCGCTACTTGAGCTCGGCGGAGCGCCAGACCGCGCTCGCGCTTTCTCGCGCTCTCGAGCGCGCCGGCAAGCCGTGGCGGCCGGCGAGACCCAGACCGACCGCATTCGACAGATTCTGCGCGATACACTAGAATCACAACCAGAGATCAACCTCGACTACGCCGAGGTCGTAGACGCCGATACCTTGGAACCCTTGAGAGAGCTGGGCAAAGGACGCCGCGGTGTGGCTCTTCTGGCCGCTCGGGTGGGTTCAACCCGCCTCATCGACAACACGCTGCTCTCGGAGTGAGAGACGTTGTCTCAAACCAGCCAAGGCTTGCCGCGCGAAACGCGCGTCCCCGGTCGGCCCGACGGAACTGGCTGCCGCAGCCCGCGATGCGCCCAGGGAACAACCGGCCCGAATGCCGTCGCCACCCAGGCTTGTGTCGAGTCGGCAGCCGTGGATGGCTGGCCGCTAAGAGACGCTTCCAAGGGTGCGGTCGTTTGGGAGGGATATCCACTCGCATGAGGCAGGTTTTGTTCACGTTACCGGTGTTCGGCGGAGTCAGCATCTACGGCTTCGGCGCGATGCTCGTACTGGCGTTCGTCTCCTCGACGGGGCTCGCGTGGTGGCGAGCCAGGCGCGAAAACCTCGATCCCGAAGTCGTCGTTGACTTCTCATTCTGGGTCTGCCTGGTCGGGATGGTCGGCGCCCGGCTGCTGTATTGCTACGAATACTGGGGACAGGAAATCAAAAGCCTGTGGGACGTCGTGCAGTACTGGAAGGGGGGCATCGTTTTCTACGGCGGAGTGACCGGCGGCGCGCTCGCGTTCTTCGTCTATCGGTACCTGCGGCCGTTTCCTCTGCGCCCGTATATGGATGTGGTCGCGCCTGCGATCGCGGTGGGTATGCTCTTCGGCCGTCTCGGCTGTTTCTTGAACGGTTGCTGCTACGGCGATACCTGTCAGCTTCCCTGGGCCGTGTCGTTTCCGGCGCAGTCGCCACCGTGGATGCACCATCGCGCGCTGGGGATGATTCCGGCCGACGCCTTGTACTCATTGCCGATCCACCCGACCCAGCTTTACGCGTCGATCGACGGGCTGGTGTTGTGTTTGCTGCTGTCCGCCTACTTTCCGCTTCGTCGCCGCGACGGGGAGGTGATGGCGCTCCTCATGGTCGCCTACCCCGTGACGCGGTTCCTCATTGAGCTACTGCGAAACGACGAGGGCGCGTACTTTGCCGGGCTGACGATCTCGCAGAACATCAGCGTCGCCTTGTTCCTCGCCGGTCTGGCGTTCTGGATGTGGCTGTTGCGGCAGCCGGCGCAGCTCTATCGCGATCTCCATGCGCCGAAAGTTGTCCAGACCGAAATATTGGCGTCGGCCCGGTCTTGAGCGACGGCTGCGCAGCTTGGCGGAAATCATCCACGTGGCGAGTGGATCCGCGTGCGAGCGCCCGGATGCAGGTCAGGGCACGGGGATGTGATCGAGGATCCGCTGGAGGATCTCGTCGGCGCCCAAACCCTCGGCATCCGCCTCGAAGCTGACGAGGATCCGGTGGCGCATGATGTCGCGCGCCAGGCTCTTGACGTCATGGGGCGTCACGAAATTGCGGCCGGCCAGGAGAGCGTGCCCGCGACAGGCACGCACGAGTGCGATGGTCGCGCGCGGGCTTGCCCCCAGTTCCAGCAAGGGGGCCAGCGCCAGTCCAAACGATGACGGGTCGCGAGTTGCCCGCACCAGGTCGACGATGTATTCCTTGACGGCCGGCGCGATGCGGATCGAGGCCGCGAGCGCGCGAAACTCCACCACGTCCGCGGGACCATACAGTGGAGGCTCCTCGCTGGTCCGCGTCTCGGAATCCGGCCGAGTCGCGATCGAGATGCTCGGCAAATCCAGCATTCGCAGCTCGGCGTCGCGATCGGGGTAGCCGACAACCAGCTTCATGAGGAATCGATCGAGCTGCGCCTCGGGCAGAGGGTAGGTCCCTTCGTGCTCGATCGGGTTTTGCGTTGCCAGCACCCAGAAGGTCTCCGGCAGCACGATCGTCTCGTCGCCGACGGTGATCTGGCCCTCCTGCATCGCCTCCAGAAGGGCGCTTTGGACCTTGGCCGGCGCCCGATTGATCTCGTCGGCCAGAAGGACGCTGGTCACGATCGGACCGGGGCGAACGTCAAACGTTCCGGTGGCCGGCCGGTAGATCTGGGTGCCTGTGAGGTCGGCGGGAAGCAGGTCCGGCGTGAACTGAACCCTCCGGAACGGAAGATCGAGCGCCTCCGCCAGCACTCGCACCGCACGAGTCTTCGCCAGGCCAGGAACCCCTTCGATGAGGACGTGCCCGCCGGCCAAGAGCGCGATCACCAGGCGTTCCAGCAGCGACCGCTGGCCCACCACGAGCGCTTCCATCCGCGCGACGAGCCGAAGCAGCCCCGCCTGGGCCGCGAGAACCGCGGCCGGCGAGGCCGTGCCTTCTTCGGAGGACGAGCCCGCCTCTTCGAGCGACGAGGCATTCACATTGAGGTACGAGGCGGCTTCGTCGTCGATCGCTCGCTCGCTGGCGTCGCGGGGTGTCAAGCGGAAGCTCCCCCATGGCTCTCTGACGCCCGGGCGGTCAGCGAAAAGTAGCGATCTGAACTGACGAGAGTAGACAATTCAAGCGGCAGGCTCCGGCGTCGGCCGCGGAATCCACATGGCGCTATTGAGGCGAAGCGAAGCGACCAAAGGGTGGCGAGGGAGCGGGAGGGCGAACGAGGCGTCGACGATAAATAGAAACTATTCCGATCGGGATACTCGTATACGAGGTACAAAGCGCACGCCGATGTTCGTCGGGGCATCTCCTCGGAGCGGACCGGCTGTCGGTACTGAGTTGAGTTCAACCCCGTTCCTGACGACGTCGTTCCATCAGCCGGCGAAGGATGTCGCCCGCCGCGTCACTCGTATCCTTGAACGAGGCCTTCGCGGGTCCGGCAGCTTCCTTTGCCTGCAGCGCCTTCTTGGCCGCATAGAAGGGGTTGGACTCGTCGATAAATTCCTCCGGAGCGTCCTGGACGGTGGCCCCTAGCTCTTCGCCGCTGGACTCGTCGTCATCTTCGTCGTTGTTTTCTGATTCGAACGGTACTTGCTCCTCGTCGTCGGGCTGTCGTTCGTATTCGTCGTCGCTGGCCGACGGGGGTGTCGCCGGCTTCGGGACGGTCACGCTTGCGTCTTTGAAGGCGCTGATCGTGATCGTATCCCCGCCGTAAACGGCCGTCGGGGCGTCGGCGGATACCGTGGACGTCGGGCCGCCAAGCCACGAATCGATCTCGTCGACCGAGATGTCGTCCGGTGACCCTTTCGCCGCCGGCGCCGACCCGACTAACGGTTTCGACGCGGCCGTGGCATCGAGGATCGCAACCGCGAAGGTGAGCGGCCCCACCTGGACCAGGTCGCGATCCTTCAGCCGGCAAGGTTCCGAGGTCAACGCCTTGCCGTTAACGAGAGTTCCGTTACGACTCCCAAGGTCTCTGACATGGATGGATTCGTCGCCCAGCGTGAATTCGGCGTGCTCACGACTGACTTGCTCGCTGTTAGGCCGAAGGTGGCAAGTCTCGCCTCGGCCAATCTTGAACGTTTGGCTCGCCAAGGGGATTACTTTCCCCTCTGGCTTACCTCGAACCACGACCAGTTGCACTTTCATTGGGAACCGTCCCGACCGCTTGGTCTGCAACGATTAAGATCAGCACCGACACGCACAAGGTGTCAGGCGCCCAGCGAATCGATTCGCAATACGGTGGATGGAAGCCAGCGACGCCGTGGACAAATTATCGAATGATGACAGCGCTGGACCTGATTTGGCTTCCACGCCACAAAATGCGAGCAAATCCGATTCCGCGGGACGGTCCGTGCACGTTCCGCGCAGCGAGACCCTTCCCCAGACCATCGTCTTCTCCTCAGGCAAAACGGATGCAATCGAGCGGAAATGAGATCACTAACGCTGAGAGGCGCTCGGGTGGCCGAGCAGTTACATTGTATCTCAATCTTTCGGAGATCCAAGATCCTAACTCCATCTTCAGCGCGCCGGTTCCTGGTCGAACCCAGCCGAGCCGATCTGCGAGCAGGCCACGCGGGCGACACTTCGCACCGCAACTGACCCGCGGCGGGATCGCGAACCCGAGGCGCCTTGACCCTCATCGCGTGACGGCAAGCGCAAGTGCGCCGTCGGAACACGCGACCCAGCGTCCAGTCTGTAGTGCACTCCCTCCTTTTGATCCAGGGTTTACCCCGAAGAAACCCGCCGATTGCGCGCGATGGCCGGGCGCGACAGCACCGGCGGCCGCGCGTGTTGCGCCGCGTCAATTCCAGCAGCCTTGAATGCAAGCGGGCGACCGTAACGAACTGAGTTCCCAACCACGCTAGCGAAGCCCCGTCCAAGCCGGATCACGGTAGCGGGCCTGCTCCAGTTCCCGCGCGCGGCGCGCAGCTCCTCGAGCGGGAACGTGGTATCGTATGGATCAAGTTCAAGAAAAGCAGGAACCCGCCGCAGCAGCCTCTCTGACCAATCCTTCGGAAGGGCGGCGACGTCCGCCACATCGCAGACACCAGCAAGTTCGGGCGTCAAATACGATCGCGTCAGCAGTAAAGAACCGTGTTGAAGCACGGCACCTTGCCGCCGGCGCCTTGCGCTGCCGACGACCTTCTCGCCGTTCGCCACGATATCCTCGGGATCAGCGTCCGTAAAGCATAATAAGGTGCGCTTGCGCTCACAATGCCCCTGAGAAACATCATCACGGCGGGCAAGCGCAACCACCCCGAGGTCGGCCATCACCTGCACGATCGCTGCGTGAACAGCGCGATACAGCGTTGTACTCGGCCGCGAAAGCGGATGAAACGCCGGCACCACGAGCGCGTAGGTAACCTCGTGATGATGGCAGATCGCCCCACCGCCGGACAACCGCCGCACCAGGGGCACCTGGTGCCAGCGAGGCTCGGCCTGGACGTCGGCCAGGTGCTGAAAGTAGCCGAGGGAAAGCGTCGCCTTCGACCAACCGTACGTCCGCAGAAATGCCGTTTCGGCGCCGCCGGCCACGGTGTCCAGCAGCACCTCGTCAAGCGCCATGTTCGCCGGGCCGTCGGCAACCTCGTACGGAAGTACTTGACAGGGAATCATCACGCCAGTTCCAGTGACTGCCGGCCGCCTGCGGCACGTGCGGGCCGCTCCCAGCCGCGCCCGACTCGCATCGCGGCCAGCCAGCCGGCATAATTCGTCATTCCACCGGATGCCGCCCGGACCGGCAAGGACTGTATTTGATCATTTTTGCCTCGGAGTCTTCGATGCCACCCGACGAAACTGCCCCCGATGTGCCGGAGTACGCGGCGCCCGCCGAGGATGAACCGCAGAGCCGGCCGGGAGGGCTTCCCCTCTTCGTCTGGGTCTTGATCGCCGTGGTCGTCGCCATTCCGGTAGGGCTGCTTCTGGGCGAGCGAGCCCAGCAACTTGAACTGCTCCCCAGGATCATTCTCCGCGCCCTCACCGCCCTCGCGGCACCACTGGTCGTCTTTGCCATCCTGACCGCAATCGTCGTTAACGAGGTCAAAGGTCGTCTGGGCGCGCTCATGATGTTCTTTTACCTCGTGAACACCGCCGTCGCCATGCTCATCGGGCTGGGATTGACCAATCTCATCCAGCCGGGGAAAGGCGCGTCTTTCATCGAACCTGGCACACCGCCGGCACCCATCGCGCACAAGTCGCCCTCGGATTTGCTGCTGGATCTCGTCCCCCGCAGCATCGGCGAGCCGTTCACCCAGAACCATCTCGCCCAGCTCGTCCTCCTGACCCTCGCGCTCGGGATCGGCCTGGTGAAAATCCGCGATAGCCAGAAGAAACGCGGTGAACACTCGTTCGAAACACTCGCCGACCTGCTCAAGATCGGCTTCGAGCTGCTCATGAAAGTCTTGCTCTGGGTGGTGGCGCTCGTGCCCTTGGCAGTCTTCGGAATCGTCGCGTCGAGCGTGGGCGATCAGAAGGGCATGGCCGTGCTCGCCTCCTTGATCTGGCTCATCCTGATCGTCGTCGCCGGCCTTTCGCTCCAGGTGATCTGGTACCTGATCCAGATGTCGGTGGTCGCCAGGATGTCGCCCTGGCGATTCCTGGGCAGCTGCGCTGGACGTGATGGCCAGCACGCTCAGCACCTCGAGCACCGCCGCGACGATCCCCGTCACCCTGAAATCGCTCGAGCGCCTGGGCATCTCACGACGGTCCAGCCAGTTGACCGTCTGCATCGGCACCAATTTCAACAACGACGGGACCGCCCTCTACATGGCCGCCGCCGTGCTGTTCATGGCGCAAGCCCTGGGTTATCACTTGAGCATCGGAGAACAGGTCCTTGTCATGCTCACAACCCTGGTGGCCAGCGTCGGCGCCGGCGGCATCCCCTCGGGAAGCTTCGTGACCATGCCGCTCATCTTCGCGGCCGTGCAGCTTCCGGCCGATAAGATCCCGATCTTGCTCACTGTCGATTGGCTGCTGGACCGTTGCCGCACCACCTCCAACGTCCTCGGCGACATGACGGTGGCCGTGCTCTTGGACCGGGTCGCGCGGCCCGATCAGCTCGAGGGATCGGAGCCGGCGACTCGGTCTTGACCTTCGCGATACCGCAGATGCGGATCCTCGATGGTGACGGTGGTATAGGGAGCGATGCTGCGCGTCACCCATGCCGATGAGCCGATGACCGAGTGGTGTCCGATCACGGTTTCGCCACCGAGGATCGTGGCGTTTGCATACACGATCACGGCGTCCTCGATCGTGGGGTGGCGCTTGGCGTCGCGCACGATCTGGCCGGTCAACTTGTCGCGCGGGAAGCTGAGCGCGCCCAGAGTCACGCCCTGGTACAGCTTCACGCCGTCGCCGATCCGCGTGGTTTCGCCGATCACGACGCCCGTGCCATGGTCGATGAAGAAACGGCGGCCGATCTGGCGCCGGGGTGGATGTCGATGCCGGTCTTGCTGTGCGCGTATTCGGTCATCATGCGGGGAATCAAGGGCACGCCCAGGCGATACAGCTCGTGGGCCACGCGATGGACGGTCACCGCACCAACGCCCGGGTAGCAAAAGACGATCTCGTCGGGACTCTTGGCGGCAGGGTCGCCGTCGAACGCGGCCTGCACGTCCTCGGCGAGCGTGCGGCGCAGCTCCGGCATGCGCTCCAGGAAGTCCATCACCATGCCGAGCGCTTTTTCTCCAGGTCGGCCTCGCGATCGGTCGACCGGCAGTCGTAGCGGAACGCCCGCGCGATCTGTCGCGTGAGGCGCTCGTGCAGGCTGTCGATCAGGTCGCCGACGTGGTAGGCGACGTTGCCCATGTGCAGGTTCTGACGGCGGCCGTAGCCGGGGTAGAGGATCTCCCGCAGGTCCCCGAGGATGTCGACCACTTCGCGATAGCTCGGCAGCGGGGAATGGCCGAGGTGATGAATGGCGCCGCATTCCTCATAAGTCTCGACGATCCGGTGCGTGATCGCCGCCAGCGGATCCTTGAGCCTGAGGTCGTCGGCCATTGAACCCGTCCCGCGCCAGAGCCTGTCATCGCGCCGTGTTTCTTGTCCCGGAGAGCCGGATGGACCGGTCACCGAGGTCATCATAGGGAATCACCCGGTGCGAATCAACGCACGCCGCTGCGCACTGCGCACGCCCCGGTCGGGCGAGGCGCGCGATCTGGCGTGCTTCGGGCGCCGCAAGCCCACGTCAGACCGAGACACGGGAGCCCGACCTACTGTTCGCGCAATACTCCGCGTGAATAAGATTGGCGCAGGCCGTCCGCTCGTCCAGCGCAGAGGGGGTCGCCCGTGAGACGCGTAAGGTTCACAATCGGAACCCTTCTGATCCTCGTCCTGTTCCTTGGCGTCTCGTTTGCGGCGCTGCGGGAGGCGAGCGACCTGTGGGACGCGGGCACATTCAACCTCGCGATCGCGGTCTTGCTGGCTTCGATCCTGCTCACCGTTCACGGCACGGGGGCAAGTCGAGCATTCTGGTTGGGGTTTGCCCTCTGCGGCTCCACGTATATGGCGCTCACGCTCTTTCCGTGGGCCCAGCAGCGCCTCGTCACCACTGATGCGCTTGTGTTCCTGAACTCAAAGCTCCCGGCGCGCCCCGCGGGTCTCTCCGGCCGGCGCTTGACCAATTCGCCGAATCTCGATGCGTTCGTCGCTCAAAGTAGCCCCGTCCCGGGAACTCCCCTACTCAGCTTCGAAGCAACCCCCATGGTCTGGGATGAATCCACCGGAATGCTCGTGGCCGTCGGGGGCCGTATTTCCGATACATTCGTGCGAATCGGCCACTCGCTGCTGGCTCTGGCCACGGGCTGCATGGGCGGTCTGTTCTCGCGCTACCTTCACAGCCGCCGGGGCAAGAGCGCTCTGCCCTATCGCCCGCTGTATCGGTGTCCGGCGAATTCGGGGCAGAGCGCACCCCCTGATCGGGTCACTCGGTTCGCGTGTGCGATTCCGGCCCGACCTCACGCACGCGACAGAGCGCCGACGGAAGGGCGCCCTGAGCTCATCGCGAATCGGGATGGCTAGACCGCCACCGAGCGACAAAGCGCCTGTAGTCCTCGGGCGTGTCGATGCCGACGCTCGGCTCGTCGACGAATCCCACGGCGATCGGAATTCCGGCGTCCAGGACGCGAAGCTGCTCGAGCTTTTCGGCGGCCTCGAGCGGGGAAGGGGGCAGCGAGCCGAGCTGCAGCAAGAAGTCGCGGCGATATGCGTACAGGCCCAGATGCAAATAGCCGAGATTGGCCGGGGCGCTGCCGCATCCCGGGGAAGTCCGTCGCGATGATGCGGAATCGGGCTGCGTGAGAAATAAAGCGCGCGGCCGCGCCGGTCGCACACAACCTTGACGCACGCCGGGTCGCGATAGATCGACTCGTCGCGGATCGGGGTGGCGAGCGTCGCCATGGGCGACTCCGCGTCGTTTTCGAGCAATGCGACGACCTTGTCGAGGGTATCGCCCGAGACCTCGGGCTCGTCGCCTTGCAGGTTGACGATTACGCGGGTTCCTTCCAGCCGGGCGGCGACTTCAGCCACGCGGTCTGTTCCGGTCGCACAGAGGGCGCGGTCATCATGAACTCGCCGCCGCAGCCGGTCACGGCCTGGGCGATCCGCGCGTCGTCGGTGGCGACGATGATCCGTCCTAACGATTTTGCGCGTCGCGCCGCCTCGATGACGTGCTGGATCAGCGGTCGGCCGGTTTCGGATAATAGGGCTTTACCGGGGAGTCGGGTCGAAGCGAAACGGGCCGGGATCACGGCGACGATTTCCATGTTTCTAAAGAATATCTCCCGTGGGGAGGTCCGATAGAAGAGGCACTGATCGAGACTCGCGCTCGAACAGCGGTGGGCGACATTGTGCTCTTACTCTAGGTGGTCTCATGATGAGACACAAGATGGAGTAAGGGGGCGTCGCCCGCAAGGTGAAGGGCACGACTCGTCGTCGAGACGGAGCGTGTCCTTGGAAAGGCCGGCGCGGCCGGATCCGCGCTGGCGAGGGCTCGGCCAGGCCGGCCTCACGCCCCACGAGCCGGGTGGAACGGTACCGCCCCAAGCTCACAGAGGAAGTCAGATCCGAATCGCCGTCCCCGGGCGAAGCGCAGGGAGGCTCCCCAGGTCCCCGCCTGCCGCATCGGCGGTCCGTCGGTTCTCCGCACTCGGCAAATCCGCCCGAAGCCCAGAGCAGTGCCTGCTCGCAAAGATTGTGGAATAGGGCACGCAGCGCTGGGTCCTCTGGTGGTCTGTCTCTAACAACCTTTGCTTGCGCTCTGATGGGCCCGCCGCGACCACTGGTCGAGCGTGCTCGCCGTGGCTTGCGCTGGCGACCGACTCAAGGTCGGCCGCTGTTGTCGAGCTGCGCCAGGGAAGGAGAGCGTTCACTCCTGATTCGCGAGGCGGCCTTACGCCAATGGCATGGCGGCCGTCTGGGGAGACTCGACTCATGGGATGGACCGGAAACCGCAGCTCGCGCAGAACCCGTCTGCGCCATCGGCCATTGCTCGAACATCTCGACGACCGGTGCCTCCTCTCGAGCGGCGCGGGGATCGCCTTCGCGGCGCACTCGGGCCCGCCCGTAATCGATCGCACCCACACGGTCCTTCATCCTCACGCGCGGGCACATGGCGGGGCAAAGGCACGACTCGCTCTGCGCCATGACGCCTTGAAGACCAGCGATCGCGAGCGTCCCGCCGGCTCGGTCGAGATCGGCGCGGCCACCGCGTATGACCCGATCATCGGCGCCGCCGCCACCCGCTCCCTCTATAACGCCGACGGTACCGGCATGACCGTCGCCGTCATCGACACCGGCGTCGACTACAACAACGCGGCCCTGGGAAGCGGCTTCGGGCCCGGCTACAAGGTGATCGCAGGCTACGATTTCGCCGACAACACCGCCAACCCCATGGCCACCGCGTCGCAACACGGCACGGCCATCGCCGGCTTGATCGGCTCCGATGATCCCAATGACATCGGCGTCGCGCCCGCCGTGAAGATCGTCGCCCTCCGCGTCACCGACGGCACCAATACGGCCACCTTGAACAACGTCGCCAATGCACTGCAATGGGTGATCAACAATCACGCTCAATACAATATCACTGCCGTCAACATGTCGTTGTCCGACGGGGAAAACTACGCACAGAATTGGTTTGCAGGCGACCGCGGAACCGGCCAGCAGGTCACATCCTTGATCGGGCAGCTCAGCGCGATGAACATCCCGGTGATCGCGGCCACGGGCAACAGCTTCAGTGGGCAGCAAGGCGAGGGATTCGCCGCCATCGTCGCCGGCACGATCAGCGTGACCGCGACTGATCTCTCGGGCAATCTCCTCGCGAATGCCCAGCGGCTGGGCTCGGCCGTCGGCGGGGCATCCGCCACCACGATCGCCGCGCCGGGTGAGGGACTCACCGCCCCGTCCGGAGACTCGGGCACGGGAACGGTCGAAGGAACCAGCTTCGCCGCGGCGCTCGTGACCGGCGGCGTCACGCTGCTGCAAGAGATCTATCATTCGCGCTATCGGCAGCTTCCCACGGTCGCCCAGATCACGTCATGGCTCGAGCAGGGCTCGACTCCGGTGCACGACCCGGTCACGGGCATCACGCTCGGCGAGCTCAACCTCCTGTCCGCCGCCAGCCTCATCCCCGGGAAGACCTCGCCGCAAAAGCCGGCGCCGGTATCGCCTCCGGTTGTCGGGACAACCCAGCCCAAGAACCCGAGCCCGGGCTCGTCAACTCCGCCGCCGGTCATCACGCCGGTGACCACGACATCCACGGCGACATCGACCGTGCAGGTCTTTGTCAACGGCCAGCAGATCAGTTCCAGCGGCTCGACCGTGGCCGACGCCTCGCTGGTGGAATCCGCGTTCGAGCAATTGCTCGAGGCCATGAGTGCCTGGTCCGGCGGCGCCACGGGCCCGTCGTCGGGAACCGCGCAGGTGCAGATCTGGAACGCCTAGCAACCGCTCGAGCCGAGGGTTCCGTCGAGCCATCGTAGAGCAGGCCAGCCGCGGCGGTCATCGGATCGCCGCGGCTGACTTCGTTCCTGAAGCGTCGGCTCGCCCCGGAATCAGCAAACGCCCAGCGCCGGCCTCGAGCCGCATCCGTCGCCGCTCTCTTCTGCTGGGCGGCTCCCTCCTCCTGCGCGGTGATTCTGTCGCCTCGAGCCGGTCGAGTTCGTACAATGTGACGATCGCGGCATTCGATCGATTCGCCGGCAGCAAGGGGCCCGCCCTCCAACGCGCGGAACTGGGACTGTACAGGAGACGGCAGCCTTGGCAGCGAGCTTACACACGGCCTTGGTCACCGGGGCGGGAAGCGGGATCGGTCGCAGCATTGTCGCCACACTGGCCCAGATGGGCCTGCGCGTCGCGCTCGTGGGCCGCGACCGCGAGAAGCTCGAAAAGAGCAGGGCGGATCTCCAGAAAGGTCGAGACTCTGCCTTCGTCGCCCCCTGCGACATCACCGACCGATTCGCGGTCAAGCCCATGATCGACCAGATCGTCGCCGCGTTCGAATCGATCGACGTCCTGGTTTGCAATGCCGGCACCAATGTCAAGAACCGCAGCCTCGATTCGCTCGACCCGCTCGACTGGGATCGGATGATCGCCACCAACCTCACGGGCTCGTTCAACCTCGTGCACCATGTGCTTCCGTTGATGCGGCAACGGCAGAACGGGCTCATCATCCAGATCTGCTCGGTCTCGGGATTGCGAGCCAGTACCTTGGGCGGCGCGGGCTACTCGGCATCGAAGTTCGGCCAGTCGGCCCTGGGAATCTGCCTCGGCCGCGAGGAGGGCATCCACGGCATTCGCTCGTCGGTGATCTATCCCGGCGAGGTCGAGACGCCGATCCTCGACGCGCGCCCCGTCCCGGTGGGCGCCGAGCGGCGCGCCGTGATCCTCCAGCCCGAAGACATCGCGGCCGCGGTGCGGTTCTTGGTCGAGCTCCATCCCCGTGCCCACGTACCCGAGCTCGTGATCATGCCGACAGTCGACGATTTCTTCTGAGTGCCTCAGGCACGGCACGATCGCAGGTCGGGCGTTCAGGCCCGCGATCTCTAGCAGTTCGGCCGTATTCGCGGCCCGGCTTCGCGATGGCACAACCAAGTCAGCGCATGAGAAGACTTCGCGCAGTCAAACGCGGCTGTTCTCGTCCCGATACGGGTTGGCCCGGCAGAACGGCATTCCCTTATTCCACTTCGCGAGTCTGGATGAGACGCTCGATCCTCCGCAAGCGCGAGCGGACGCGCAGCACGTTGGGCCAATGCAGGACCTCGGGTCTCGGGCCTCCGGTCCGGACGATCAGGTCACCGGCGTCGTAGAACCCCAGGATTCGATGCCGGAATATGATGTTTGGCTGGAGCTCCATGTTCAAGTTCGTCACGTCGTAGACCTTCTCGCCCTCACCGATAGCCTGCCGTACGCGGACCTGGCCGGTCGAGAAGATCATGTAAGTGAGCCGATCGAAATAAAAGAAGGCCACCGCCCAGATCGCGAACAGCCAGGTGGAAATAAAGAGATACCCGGCCATATTGATCTGAATGTTGAGAAGCCGGAACCAATCGACGATGTGTCCCCACCAACCGTACAGGGCGACGACGCTGATCACGAGCGCAACGGCCAGCACCGAGATCCATTGCCAGAGGCCCCGCAGCGGAGTGTGAGTACTGACGAACACGACCAGGATTGTGATCAAGAACCACGTCCCCAGGTATGGGTTGCCGGCGATCCGAACATGCGGACTCTCGGGCGCGGGCAGCTCAGCCGACGTCGACTTGCTCGCGGGCGGGAGATGATACGCATGCCGCGCGTCGGACTGTGGTAGCAGCAGTCCCTCGCGAGTCTCGAAACGCCCGGGCGCGACCTCGACGCGCCAGTCGCGCCTGGCCGTCGTCCCTTCCGGTACGACGGCCAGGCGGCCGCCGCCCGTGTAGGTGACGAAGGCGAGCACGAACCCAAGGGCCCAAACGGGCCACCAGTAGAAGACGTCCGAGTGACTGTAGAGCCGGATCTCTTCATCCTTGTGCGGCTTGCTGATCGGGAGGCCGAGCTTGGCCTCACGTACTTCGTCCGAATTGGTCGTGGAATTCATGATCTGTCTCTCCTCGCGGTTCCAGAGCGATGGGAGCCAAAGACACGATGAGGACGATCTCCTCGGTGAAAACTTGCTCGCGATCTCTGGTCATTCGAAAGAGCGGGTATGCCAGCCCGCGCTGGTGACGCAGAATTCGCGGTCCTCAATTCGCCTTTGACTCTTCGGCGATGAGCCGTAAGAAATCATGCCGGGCGACGATCCCAACCGGCACGTCGTCGCGTACGATCGGAATATGGTCGATGTCGTACCGGAGCATGAGTCGTGCCATCTCACAGAGCGCAGCCCTCTGTCCCGGTGATGACCTCCGTCACCATGATCTGTTCGACCGTGGTGGTCCGTGCTTCTTCGCGAGCTTGTGCGACGGCCTCTGGCGTGATCGGCCGGCTGAATCTCTGCAAGACGTCCTCCATTGAAAACGGGGCCTGTGCTGATCACCGCCGAAGTCCGTCTGAGTGACAATGCCTCGCAACCTGCCGTGCAGGTCGACAACGAGGATGCAGCCGATCTTCTGATCAACCATGATCCTCGCAGCTTGGGCGATGGTTGCCTCGCGGCTGATCGTGCGAACCGGCTGGTGCATCATCTCGCGGGCTCTCACTCTGCACTCCCCTTTCGATTAGTTCGTCCGCGTCGCGGCCGATTCCCTGTACGGCTTGCCCGCTGGAAACACTGCTCGACTCCATCTAGCCGGTCTCGCCAAGGGAGGCGGGCATCTCTCAGAAAACCCACGTTGAGCTCCGCCGCCACTGCGCCATCCAGGACCATTTGTATTGGGGCGACGTGGGGAAGAATCAGCCGGGCACCTTGATCGCGGGCGGGTGAACGCATCCCGCGGAGCGACGCCTCAGAACCGACAAGGATGTTTCGGAACGGCTGCATTGAGTTTCGACCGAGCGTCAATCACCGCCGCTGTCAAGGAATGGGATCAGACCGACTCGGTCGGTTTATTCGGGTCACGATGGCTGCGAGGATCAGTCGTCAGATGTCGCAGGAACCACTGCTGTGCGAGGCGGGCGACTTGCTCCAGGGTTCCTGGCTCCTCAAAGAGGTGACCGGCGCCGGGGACGACGACCAGCTCTTTCGGGCAACGCAACAGGTCGAGAGCCCGCCGGTTCAGCTCGTGGACGTCCTCGTCGTTCCCGCCGACGATCAGCAGTGTAGGCGCCATGACACCCGGCAGATCGTCCGACGCCAGGTCGGGCCGGCCACCGCGCGAGACGACCGCGCCGACGGGTTCCGGCCGGCGAGCCGCGGCCATCAAGGCCGCCGCGGCGCCGGTGCTGGCGCCGAAGTAGCCCAGCCTGAGTCCGCGGGTCTCGGGGTCCCGGGTAAGCCAGTCAGTGGCGGCTGCGAGACGTTTCGCCAGCAGCTCGATGTCGAAGACGTTCCGACGATCCTTGGTCTCGTCCTCTTCCAGCAGGTCGATCAGCAGCGTCACCAGGCCGGCGTCTTGCAACGCCTGGGCCACGAACTGGTTGCGCGGGCTGAAGCGACCGCTGCCGCTGCCATGGGCGAAGGCGACAACCCCACGGGGTGCTCGGGGCACCCTCAGCACTCCACTTACTCTCCGCCGACCGGCTGGAATCTCGACAACTCGCTCGCGCAGTGCCGGCGTTCGTGTTCTGCATAACCATCCCACACCTCCCTTCGCCTCATGGCCGCTCTTGCCGCACAGTGATCGACTTTCATCGAGCACTCAGTCGTGGGCGGCGCGAAGCGACTCGGGTCTTCTTGTCGCAGGCGAATCGATCCGCCCTCAGACGCCCGAAGGAAACGTCTCCGGCACCTCCCCTTCGTGCCAGGCGGCGGTGCGCTCCAGCGGCTCGACGGCTCGCGTCCGGTCGAAATGGAGCACGGCGTCGAACTGGGCGGGCAGGCTCGCGTGGAAGTAATGGCTGGCTCGCTCGGTCTCGGGCCGGTAGATGACGCCGATGGCGCGCTCGAGCCGCGGTTCATCCAGGCCGGGCACCTGGCCGCCGCGGAAGGTCAGCAGGAACCGCCCGGGACCGGCGTCGTGGAACAGGGCCTCGTAGCTGCCCGGCAGGGCCGGGCGGACCTGTTTCCGCTCGGCCGGTGCATCCCAGTTCGAGGCGGCCGTCACCGTGCCGTCGTAGGTGGTGCAGCCGACCAGGACTGCGTCGCGGCCGTACTGCTCGCGTACAAGCTGGCCGACGTTCCACTCACCTCGCACGCCCATCTGCGTCGCCCGGGCATCGCCCAGATGCGAGTTGTGCGCCAGACGACCACCTTCGCGGCGGTGCCGCTGCGATTCGAAGAAGTCGACCAGCGCATCGAGCGTCTCGGCCATGTGCCGGTCGCGCAGGTTCCAGGACGACACTTCGCCCCGATACATCGTCCGGTAGTAGTGCTCGGCATCTCGCACCAGCCGGGCATTCTGCTCGGTATAGAAGTAGTCGTCCTCCGCAATCCGGCCGTCGCGCATCGCATATTCGGCCGCATGGCGACGCAGGTCGACGAGCTGGGTGATCACCTCGTTCTCGCAGGTGCTGGCCCAGTTCGAGCCCGGTGGCAAAGCCATAGGCCTGGGGGTCGTCGCCGTAGAGGTCGAAGCAGGCGTAGCGGTCGCGCGCGCGCTCGGCCGCCTCGGGGTCGACCTTGTCCAGGTAGGCGATCACGGCCTCCATCGAGGCGTGCAGGCTGTAGAGGTCCAGGCCGTAAAACCCGACCTTGGGCGTGCCCGGCCGGACCGAGTCGTTGTGGTCGCGGAGCCAGCCGACGAAGTCGAGGACGTCGGCGTTGCGCCACATCCAGGTCGGGAATCGTTGGAATCCCGCCAGCGCGTCGATGGCCTCGGCGTCGTCGCCACGACCGCGGACGTAGCGATTGACGCGATAGGCGTCGGGCCAGTCGGCCTCGACGGCGACGGCGTTGAAGCCCTTCTCGCGGATCAGCCGCTTGGTGATCTGCGCCGCGCTCCCGATAGAACTCGTGCGTGCCGTGCGAGGCCTCGCCGATCAGCACGAAGCGAGCGTCGCCGATCAGTTCGAGGAGCGGATCGTAGTCGTCGGCCGCGCCCCGCAAGCGGATGCGCGGCCGTCGCGCACGGCCTCGATCACGAGGTCGTGCGACAAGTCGGCGAGCGGTTGCCAGCATTCATGGTGCGTGCTCCTTATCGCTCTGCTGCTGCGGCGATCGACCCGACACGCCGAGCCCGTTCGAGGAGGTCGCGGACCTCGTCGTCGGTCGTCTGGGAGAAGTCTTCGTACCAGACCCCGACGGCGTAGAACGGATCCGGCGTGATCACGCAGACGCATTCGTCGACCTCATGGCCGATCTCGGCGCAGGTCGAGGGCGCCGCGGTCGGGACAGCCACGACGAGGCGAGCGGGCCCGAGCCGCCGCAGGGCGGCCACGGCGGCCCGCATCGTCGAGCCGGTCGCGAGCCCGTCGTCCACCAGGATCACGGTGCGGCCGCGCACCTCGAGCGGCGGGCGATCGCCGCGATAGAGCCGCTCTCGCCGCTCCAGCTCCTGGAGCTCCCGCGCGGCGACGGCCTGGATCACGTGGAACGGGGTATCTCAGCGTCTGGATGACGTCCTCATTGAGGACCCAGACTCCTCCCGATGCGATGGCGCCCATCGCCAGCTCTTCGTGGCCCGGCACTCCCAGCTTGCGGACGACGAAGACATCGAGCGGGGCCTGCAGCGCCTGGGCGACTTCGAAGGCCACCGGCACGCCGCCACGCGGCAGCGCCAGCACCAGCACGTCCGGGCGGCCGGCGTACTCGACCAGCTTCTCGGCGAGCTCTCGGCCGGCCTCGGCACGATCTCGAAATGGCCTGAGCATGCTGTCCTCACTTTCTGATTCGCGGGCGGTGTCGGCGCACTCGAGCGCCGGGCCAACAGGGTAGAATTCGCGCGGCCACTCGCCGGAACCCAGGCCGCGGGTCGCCCTGGAAAACCGGCGGTCGAACAGCACGACACCCGGTCCGAACTCTCAGCTTGCGAGCGCGATGAGGTTTTCAACGTGCGTGACGCCCGGGGCCGCCGACGCGGTTCGCGCGGCCTCCTGACGTTCGGACCAGGAACGGACGGTTCCACGCAAGGTCACCTTCCCGTCCCGGGTCTCTACCTGGATGTGCTTTGCCTCGAGCTCAGCGCTGCGGCGGAAGGCCGCTTCGATCCGAGACTTGACCTCGGTCGCCGTGGCGAGCGGCTTCACGCTGATCAGATTGGTCACCCCGTGCACGCCGACCAGAAAACGCACCGCATCGAACGCGGCGTCTTTCTGGTACTGCCAGTCGACCTCGCCCTCGAGGGTGATCCACCCCTTGCTCACAGATGTCTTGATCTGTCCCTCCGGCACCAACGTTTTCCATTTGAGCACGCTCACGGCCGCCAGGGCGATATCCGAGTCGGTGCGCTCGTGGCCACGCCCGAGTTGAACCTCGACGTCGTTGGCGATCGCCTTGACGCCGCGGACCCGCTCCGCGGCCCGCGCAGCGGTCAATTTCTCAGTATAGGTTTTCACGTTGCCGCTCAAGGTCACGATGCCTTCGTGTGCAGTGACGCCGATCCCGGCCGCATCAATGCTCGGCTCCCATTCCAGCTCGTCGAGCACATCTCGCCGCAATTCCAGGTCGGTCTTCATGGTCTCCTCCTGTAGTCGAATAGTTGGGGAAAGCTTCTCAAAAATCTGCCTTGGCCAAATTTATGGAAATTACTTCATAACAACCGCTTGGCGGTCACGCTGCTCGCGGCCGCGCGGCACGTCCCCTCGAGGTTGCGTCCCGCCTGCGCTGTTCGGCTTCGGTGCTTCTTTGATCGCTGGCATGGTCTTGTCCTTTCTTTTTGAAGAATCAATACCAAAACCTTACACGTCGGACCGTGAGCGATCCGTTGTCGACTCGAGGGCCGTCCCGCGTGTACGGCATTTCGAGCCGCAGTCGCGAGTCGCCACGATCGTGGGCGTCGGTCCGATCGGCACAGTGGTCTGGACGGATCCCAGCAAGGACGCCTGCTCCGCGGGCGTCGTACTCGAGCGGGCGAGCGGGGCGCGTTTGCGGGGTGAAAAGACGAGTTGCCGGGCCGTTGTTGATGTGCGCGATCATGCCGCAATCTCCGGGTGGCAAGAGGGGATTAAAGCCCTCTTGGGACCTTGCGTGCGGCGTTCGTTACCGCCGGTACAGCATCATCCGCTGTGAGATGGTGCCGGGCGTCCGGTCGTCAGACATGTCAGGGCGTAAAAAAACCCCACACATGCCGATTCGCATGGCGGGGCCACCTTAGCCGAGTAGCGCTTGCCCATCACGAGCAACCTATGATCCGAGCGTATCGGCGTGACAGTCGCGTGTCAAGAGTCAGAGTTCATCGGACCCGAGGTGCATCGGCGCCTAGGGTGCCAGCCTCACGATATCGGTTTGACCCGACCCGTCGAGCGGGCAGATTGTGCTCGCCGGCACGACGGCCGGCTCCATGACTGAATGAGCGACTTCTTCTACCGAGCCAGCTCGGTCAGCAAGTTCATGAGCGACGTCGCGACGATTCTTGGATGAGCCCATGTCTGTTCAAACGGTGTCAAGACGAGCTCGCCCTGGATTTCACCGACCATCTTCTGCGTTTGACCGTCCTTGAGAGCATTGACTGCGAAGGCACCCATCTCGACTGGCCAGGATCCGATCGCGGACGGCAGGCGCCCCGCCGCGCTGCAAGTGTCCAAGAACGAGGAGTCGCGTGTCGAAAGTCACGCCGTGTTCTTTCATTTCCAGGCCGATTCGATGCACACCGCCGTCGATGGCGCCCTCGGCGACGATCACGATCCACGACGATTTGCCGCACTGTTGCTCCCTTTCGAGCTGGTCAATGACGTCGCCAACCTGGAACGCGATCTCGGGAATCAGCGCGGCATCGGCGCCAGTCGCCAGTGCGGTGTGCATGGCGATCTGCCCGCTATTTCGGCCCATCACCTCGACCAGGAAGAGGCGTTCGGTCGCGTCCGCCGTATCGCGGATCTTGTCGACGGCTTCCGTGGCGGTCCTGACGGCGCTCGTGAAGCCGATGCTGACGTCGGTGCCGGCGAGGTCGTTATCGATGGTGCCGGGGCAACCGATGATCGATCCATCCCAGTAGCGGGCAAGCTCCATGCATCCTCGGAACGTGCCGTCGCCGCCGATGGCGACGAGGCTGTCGATGCGATGTCGTCGCAGGATCGCGGCCGCGGCCCGCAGACCTTCCTCGGTCCTGAATCGCTCGCACCGGCTGGTATGAAGGATCGTGCCCCCGCGATGGACGATATTCGAGACGCTGCGAAGGTGCATCTGGTGAAGGTCGCTGTGGAAAGAGTAATAGAAGTCTTCCTCCAGAAGGCCCTTGTAGCCTCGCCGTATTCCGATCACCTCGTGGCCCAAGGGCAATGCCGTGCGAACGACTGCGCGAATACAGGCATTCATCCCCGGGGCGTCTCCGCCGCTTGTGAACACGCCGATACGCACGAGAGATATTTCTCCTGAATGAATACGCACCGCGGATTGTTGGCCCAGGAGCCCGGCGCGCACAAGGCCAAGAGCACTCTGCGTGCAAACTGCGCCGGAGGTCGGCAACCTTCTCGGGGGGGGTCGCTCGTGTGGGGCTTCCGAGTCGGCGACACTCCTCCCGAGTAGTCGATAACTCGGGCGTGGAGTTTCTCCATTTTCTGTTGAAGCACAACAGATCGCCCCTCGTTCCTCTGCAGAACAACGTCCGCTCGCACTGCCTGCCATACGAGGACGAGACTACTTCTCATCCCGAACAATCTTATGGCAGTGGATACAACTGAGCGTTAACTCGACGTAGGCGACCGTGGCCCCGTCCAGGTTCTTCTCACGAGCTGCGAGCGCGAGCGCCTTGTTCGCGTATTCAAAGTCTTTCGTCAACTTTCGGTATCGCGGAGTCTCGGCACGGACCCATTTCTCCAGATATTCCACCACGAGCATCGACTGAGCATTCTTCTCGATGGCGTCGAAGTCGCCCTTCGTCAGTCCGGCCAGAATGTTCTGAGACGCGGCAAGTTTTTGCTTCATCCAGATACTGGCTGCGGCGCCTGCGGCTTGTCATCGTCGCCGCGAGCGAGATCGGTGGCCATCGTGGTGCTCATGAATGCCAGCGTGGCCAGGCTCATGAGAAATCGGCTCATCGGAATTCCTTCCTCCGACATCACTATCGATCGGAGATTGGCGCCTGTGTAAAAACAAAAAACCCCAGAGCGCGTGATCGCGCACCGGGGCCACCTTAGCCAGAACGGGTTCTGCCCACCTTGAGCAGTGTTAGTTCAGCATAAGAGCTCGCCCGAGTCTGTCAAGGGCCACGGTGCGCTGTGGTACCGTGCTCTCGAGTGCCGCAGCGAGCGCGGCCTGTCGTGGGACGGATTCCGGATTCTACCGGAGCGATTACCGCTGCCTCGTCCGTTGATCACTCATCCTTCTTAACCACGCCCTCACTGACTTGGGTCGTCTTTGAGAGCAGCCGTAAGCGATGCCGGCCCGCGGCAACGGCAGTCCTCGAACCGCATACACGTGCACATAGAAGGAGGTCGACTTACTTCTGTGGGTGCGCAGAGCAATTCGGCCGATGGAATCCCTCGTCGAGTTCCGGGTTATAGATCAGCCGCTGGAGAGGCGATTGGGATCGTCGTGGCCGGTAGACTTGATCCACAATGACCGAGATCACCCAGCTCCTGGATGCCGCCGCGACTGGTGACCGGCGAGCAGCGGCTCAGATCCTGCCGCTCGTCTACGATGAGCTGCGGAAACTCGCCGCCGCGCGCATGGCGGCCGAAGCCCCGGGCCACACCCTCAGCGCCACCGCACTCGTTCACGAGGCCTATCTGCGGCTGGTCGGGGATCAGCAGTTCGACGGCCGCGGCCACTTCTTCGCCGCCGCTGCCGAGGCCATGCGGCGGATCCTCGTCGACCACGCCCGGGCGAAACGGGCGGAGAAACGCGGCGACGGGGCGGCGCGGGCCGGGCTCGACCCGGATCACCTGGCGGCCGACGCCTTCGACCCCGACCGCTGGATCGACCTCGACCTTGCGCTGACCAGATTCGCCGCGATCGATCCAACGGCCGCCGAGCTGGCGAAACTGCGAGTCTTCGGCGGCCTGTCTGTCGAAGAAGCCGGCGACGCCCTCGGCGTTCCCAGAGCAACCGCTTTCCGAATCTGGACTTACGCCCGGGCCTGGTTGACCTCCCGTCTGGCCGATAGCTCCAGAAAATGATTTCCGATTTTCTTGAGACTCGACTGGCGGGAAATCCGCATTGAAGGGTGACCAAGGAGGTCAAATCATGCCCGCTGATCCGAACCGCGTCCGCGATGTGTTCCTCGCCGCCGTCGAACTCTCACCCGAACAGCGGCCCAGCTTCCTGGCCGAGGCCTGCGGAAGGGATGCCGACCTGCGGGCCGAGGTCGATCGACTGCTGGGCGCTAATGCCGCCCCCGACAGCATCCTCGAACCGGCATCCAGCCATTCGGGGACGGTCAATCTCCCAGACAGCAATTCCGCCACTCAAGCGTTCGACCCGTACGCGCCGACCCCTACGGCCAGCGCGACCGAGGTACACCGGACCGACCGGGCGACAGCGACGTCCGCCCAACCCGATCCCGATGCCACCACGGCCGCGGAATTGGTAGCCCCCGCGCCCGCGCGACAATGCTGCCGAGGGTCGAAGGGATCGGCACCGTCGTCGCCGGCCGGTACACGCTGGCCGAGGTGATCGGCGAAGGGGGCATGGGGTCGGTGTATCTGGCCAGCCAGACCGAGCCGGTCAAGCGTCAGGTGGCGCTCAAGCTGATCAGGACGGGCATGGACTCGCGGGCGGTGCTCGCCCGGTTCGACGCTGAGCGGCAAGCCCTGGCGCTTATGGACCACCCGAACATCGCCCGCATCTACGACGGCGGCCTCACCCCGTCCGGCCACCCTTACTTCGTCATGGAGTTGGTCCAGGGCGAGGCGCTCACCGAGTATTGTGACAGGCAGCGGCTGCCGGTGAAAGCCCGGCTGGAGCTGTTCGTCGCGGTTTGCCAGGCTGTGCAGCACGCCCACCAGAAGGGGATCATCCACCGCGACCTGAAGCCGGGGAACGTGCTGGTGACAGAGGTGGACGGGCGGCCGACGCCGAAGGTGATTGACTTCGGCGTCGCGAAGGCGGCCGAACTCAAGCTGACCGACATGAGCCTGGCCGACGTCGGGGCGATCGTGGGCACTCCGGCGTACGTGTCGCCCGAGCAGGCCGACCCGACGTCGATGGACATCGACACGCGGACTGATGTGTATTCCCTTGGGGTCATGCTCTACGAGCTGCTGACCGGGTCGCCGCCGATCGACTCCAAGCAGTTCCAGCGCGGGGCGATCCTGGAAATGCTGCGGATGGTGCGGGAAGTGGATCCGCCGCGGCCGAGTACGAAGCTCAGGACCGCAGAAGCCATGCCGAGCATCGCCGCCAGCCGGAGCATAGAGCCGGCCCGGCTGGCAAAGCTGTTGCGAGGCGAGCTGGACTGGGTGGTGATGAAGGCCGTGGAGAAGGACCGCACCAGGCGATACGGCACGGCCAACGGATTCGCCCGCGACATCCAGCGTTATCTCGCCGACGAGGTCGTCGAAGCCCGCCCGCCCAGCCGCGGCTACCGTCTGAGAAAGTTCGTCCGCCGGCACAGGGCGCAAGCGATCGCGGCGAGTTTTGTGCTGCTCGCGCTGCTGGGCGGGATCGTCGGGACGACATGGGGAATGTTGCAGGCGAACCGCGCTCGCTTGGCTGAACGCGAGCGGGCCGATGGCGAACAAAGCGCCAGGATCGACGCCCAGCGGGCGCACCAGGCTGAATCCGAACAGCGTGCCAATGCGGTGATCCAGCGCGACAAGGCGATCGCATCCGAAACCAACGCCCGCAAGGAGGCCGCCAAGACCAAGACGATCAACGACTTCCTCACCCAGGACCTGCTCACCCAGGCCGAGCCGGCGAACAACGCGGTGGAGGACAAGGTCACGCTCCTGGAAGTCCTCGACCGCGCGGCGGTGAAGGTGGCAACGCGTTTCGCAGGCCAGCCGGAGCTCGAGCGCGCCCTCCGCGAAACGATCGCGAACACCTACCACGGCCTGGCTTCCTGGGAAAAAGCCGAGGCTCAATTGCGGGCCATGCTCGAAGCAGCGCGGAGGCGCGATCCGCGGTCGGCCGAAGCCTGTTTGGAACAAGGCTTTCTCGCGCACATTCTTTTCCACCGCGGTCGACGGGACGTCGAGGTCTGGGAAATGGCCGAGGCGGCCGCCAAGGGACTCGAACGCACACTCGGCCCCGACGACCCCCAAACCCTGAACATGCTCAACTACCTCGCTGCGGCGTACCGTGAGGTGGGCAAGCTCCCCGAGGCGATCGCGCTGTTCGAGCGCGTCCGCGACGCCGCGATCGCCAAGCTCGGCCCCAGGGACCGCTCCACCCTGAATACGCTGGGCAACCTCGGCTTGGCGTACCTGGCCGTCGGCAAGCTCCCGGAGGCGATCGCCCTGTTCGAAACGCGTCCGCGACGCCAGGATCGCCGAGCTCGGCCCCGACCATCCCGATACCCTGACCACACTCGGCTGCCTCGGCTTGGCGTACAAGGCCGTCGGCAAGCTCCCGGAGGCGATCGCCCTGTTCGAGCGCGCCCGCGACGGCGCGATCGCCAAGCTCGGCCCCGACCACCCCTCCACTCTGAGCATATGCAATAACCTCGCCTTGGCGTACATGGAAGTCGCCAGGCTCCCCGAGGCGATCGCCCTGTTCGAGCGCATGCGCGACACCCAGATCGCCAAGCTCGGCCCCGACCACCCCGACACCCTGTTCACGCTCAACAGCCTCGCCTTGGCGTACAAGGCCGTCGGCAGGCTACCCGAGGCGATCGCGCTGTTCGAGCGCGTCCGCGACGCCCGGATCGCCAAGCTCGGCCCCGACCACCCCGACACCCTGGCCGCGCTCAATAACCTCGCCTCGGGTTACTGGATGACAAGGCAACTCGACAATTCCGTGCCTCTGTTCGAGGACGTGCTCAAACGGGAAGAGGCCAAGCTCGGCCGCCAGCACCCGGATACGCAGATGACGGTGGCGAACCTCGGGGTGAATTACAAGGATGCCGGCCGGCTCGAGGAGGCGATCCCACTCCTCGAAGAAGCCCATCGAGCGGCAAGAGGCTTTCCCCCGCTTCGCTGGGTCGGCACCCAATTGATCGACGCCTATATCAAGGCGGGTGAGAACGGCAAGCTCGCCGACTTGCTCCAGGAGATATTGCGCGAGGCTCGGAGAACCTTGCCCAAGGACAGCCCCCAACTCGGCGGCGTGCTCGCCCAGATCGGTCTCAACCTCCTCCAACAGATGAAATGGGCAGAGGCCGAGCCGCTTCTCCGCGAGTCCCTGGCCATTCGCGAAAAGGCGCAGCCCCAGGTCTGGTCCACCTTCAACACGCAGTCGACGCTCGGCGGAGCCTTGCTGGGCCAGAAGAAGTACGCCGAAGCCGAACCGCTGCTGCTGGCGGGCTACGAGGGAATGAAGCGGCGGGAGAAGACGATCCCGGAACCAGGGAGGATCCGCCTGCCCGAAGCCCTCGACCGGCTCATCGAACTCTTCATCGCGACGAACAAGACGGACGAAGTCAAGAAGTGGCAAGCGGAGCGGGCGAAGTACCCGGATGCGGCCCCATTGCCGCGAGTAGTGAGATGACGACTTCTCGAACCTGGACTTACGCCCGGGGCTGGTTGACCTCCCGTTTGGCCGATAGCTCGGGACGATGATTTCGCATTTTGTTGAGACTCGACCGGTGGGAAATCCGCATTGAAGGGTGACCAAGGAGGTCAAATCATGCCAGCCGATCCCAACCGCGTCCGCGATGTGTTCCTCGCGGCCGTCGAACTCTCGCTTGAACGGCGGCCGGGCTACCTGACGGAGGCCTGCGGCGGAGATGCGGACCTGCGGGCTGAGGTCGATCGACTGCTGGCCGCGAACGCCGCGCCCGACAGTATTCTCGAACCGGCGTCACCCGCTCCGACGGACGCGACCGGTGGATTCGTCCCCAGCCATCCCGGGACCTTCAATCCCGCGGGCAAGACGTCCGCCGCCGCCGCGTTCGACCCGGACGCGTCGAATCCCACGGGGAAGGCAACGGCCGAACAACGGCCCGACGGGGCGCCGGACGTTGTCGGCCGCCCCGATCCCAATGCCACCACGGCGGCGGCATCGGCGTCCCCGCGCCCGCGCGGCGAGCGTCCCGACGGCCGAAGGGATCGGCACCGTCGTCGCTGGCCGGTACACGCTGGTCGAAGTGATAGGCGAGGGCGGCATGGGGTCGGTGTATCTCGCCAGCCAGACGGAGCCGGTCAAGCGTCAGGTGGCGCTCAAGCTGATCAAGACAGGCATGGATTCGCGGGCGGTGCTCGCCCGGTTCGACGCCGAGCGGCAAGCCCTGGCGCTCATGGACCACCCGAACATCGCCCGCATCTATGACGGCGGCGTCACCCAGGCCGGCCAGCCGTTCTTCGTCATGGAGCTCGTGAAGGGCGTGCCGCTCACCGACTACTGTGACAGGCAGCGGCTGCCGGTGAAAGCCCGGCTGGAGCTGTTCGTCGCGGTTTGCCAGGCTGTGCAGCACGCCCACCAGAAGGGGATCATCCACCGCGACCTGAAGCCGGGGAACGTGCTGGTGACAGAGGTGGACGGGCGGCCGACGCCGAAGGTGATTGACTTCGGCGTCGCGAAGGCGGCCGAAGTCAAGCTGACCGACATGAGCCTGGCCGACGTCGGGGCGATCGTGGGCACTCCGGCGTACATGTCGCCGGAACAGGCCGACCCGTCGTCGATGGACATCGACACGCGGACCGATGTCTATTCCCTTGGGGTGATGCTCTACGAGTTGCTGACCGGGTCGCCGCCGATCGATGCCAAACAGTTCGAGCGCGGGGCGATTCTGGAGATGCTGCGGATGGTGCGGGAGGTCGATCCGGCTCGGCCGAGCACAAAGCTCAGCACCACCGACGCCCTGCCGAGCATCGCGGCCAACCGGAGCATCGAACCGGCCCGGCTGGCGAAGCTGTTGCAAGGCGAACTGGACTGGGTGGTGATGAAGGCGCTGGAGAAGGACCGCACGCGGCGCTACGAGACGGCCAACGGTTTCGCCCGCAACATCCAGCGCTATCTCGCCGACGAGGTCGTCGAGGCCCGCCCGCCCAGTCGCGGCTACCGCTTGAAGAAATTCGTGAAGCGGAATAAGGGGCAGGTGATCGCGGCGGGTCTGGTCTTCTTGGCGTTGGTCGCCGGGATCGTGGGCACCAGTTTGGGGATGGCGTCTGCCCAGCGGGCGCAGCAAGCGGAAGCCGAACAGCGCGCCAATGCGGTCGACCAGCGCGACAAGGCGATTGCGGCCGAGACCAAGGCCCGCGAGGAGGCCGCCAAGACCCAGACGATCAACGACTTCCTCACCCAGGACCTGCTGACCCAGGCCGAGCCGGCGAATAACGCAGTCGAGGACAAAGTCACGCTTCTGGAAGTCCTCGACCGCGCGGCCGAGAAGGTGGGAACGCGGTTCGCGGACCAGCCGGAGCTCGAACGAGCCCTCCGCGCGACGATCGCGCAGACCTATCACGGCCTGGCGTCCTGGGAAAAGGCCGAAGCGCAATGGCGGGCCGCGCTCGACGTGGCGAGGAAGCGCGATCCGCGGTCGGCAAAAGCCTACGAGGTTCAAGCCTACCTCGCGCACATTCTTGTCCACCGCGGTCGACAGTCGCGGAGGTCTTGGAGATGGCCGAGGCGGCCGCCAAGGGACTCGAACGCACACGCGGCCCCGACCACCGCGATACCCTGATCACGCTCAACCACCTCGCCGAGGCGTACCAGGCCGTTGGCAAGCTCCCGGAGGCGATCGCCCTGTTCGAAGGCGTCCGCGACGCCCAGATCGCCAAGCTCGGCCCCGACCACTACGACACCCTGCTCACGCTCAACGGCCTCGCCGACGCGTACCTCGCCGTCGGCAAGCTCCCGGAGGCGATCGCCCTGCTCGAGCGCGTCCGCGACGCCCGGATCGCCAAGCTCGGCCCCGACCACCCCGACACCCTGATCACGCACGCCAAGCTCGCCCGGGCGTACCAGCACGCCGGCAAGCTCCCCGAAGCGATCGCACTGTTCGAGCGCGTCCGCGATGTCGAGATTGCCAAGCTCGGCCCCGACCATCTCGGCACTCTGGCCACGCTCCACAATCTCGCCGGGGCGTACCGGGCCGTCGGCAAGCTCCCGGAGGCGATCGCCCTGTACGAGCGTGTCCGCGACGCCCAGATCGCCAAGCTCGGCACCGATCACCCCGATACCCTGATCACGCTCAACGAGCTCGCCGCGGCGTACGGTGCCGCCGGTAAGCTCTCCGAGGCGATCGCACTGTTCGAGCGCGTCCGCGATGCCGAGATCGCCAAGCTCGGCCCCGACCATCCCGACACTCTGGCCACGCTCCACAATCTCGCCGGGGCGTACGGGGCCGTCGGCAGGCTCCCCGAGGCGATCGCCTTGTACGAGCGCGTCCGCGACGCGAAGATCGCCAAGCTCGGGCCCGACCACCCCGACACTCTGACCACGCTCTGCGGCCTCGGCTTGGCGTACATGGACGTCGGCAAGCTGCCGGAGGCGATCGCCCTGTACGAGCACGTCCGCGACGCCCAGATCGCCAAGCTCGGCCCCGACCACCACAGCACCCTCGTCACGCTCGACAACCTCGCCTTGGCGTACCAGGCCGTCGGCAAGCTCCCGGAAGCGATCGTGCTGTCAGAGCGCGTCCGCGATGCCGCAATCGCCAAGCTCGGCCCGGACCACCCCGACACCCTGAGCATGCTCAGTTCCCTGGCCGCAGCATACTGGAGAACAAAGCAACTCGACAAATCCGTGCCTCTGTTCGAGCACGTGCTCAAACGGCAAGAGGCCAAGCTCGGCCGCCGCCACCCGAATACGCAGCTCACGGTGGCCAACCTCGGGGTCAACTACAAGGATGCCGGCCGGCTCAAGGAGGCGATCCCACTCCTCGAAGAAGCCCATCAAGCGGCGAAAAGCTTCCCCCGGCTTCGCTGGGTCGGCACCCAATTGATTGACGCCTATGCAAAGGCGGGCGAGCACGCCAAGCTCGCCGACTTGATCCAGGAGCAATTGCGCGAGGCGCGAGTAGCGATGCCCAAGGACCTCCCGCAATTGGCCGGCCTGCTCGCCCAGCTCGGTCTCGCCCTCTTGCAACAAAAGAAATGGACCGAGGCCGAGCCGCACCTGCGAGAGTGCCTGGCCATTCGCGAGAAAACCCAGGCCCAACTCTGGTCCACCTTCAACACGCAGTCGATGCTCGGCGGCGCGTTGCTGGGCCAGAGGAAATACGCCGAAGCCGAACCGCTGCTGCTGGCGGGCTACGAGGGAATGAAAGAGCGGGAGAAGACGATCCCGGAACCAGCGAAGATCCGCCTGCACGAAGCCGTCGACCGGCTGATCGAGCTTTTCACCGCGACGAACAAGCCCGACGAAGTCAAGAAGTGGCAAGCGGAGCTCGCGACGTACTCCGGAGTCTCCCCGCCACCGGGGGCGAAAAAGTGACCCCCATAGACCGCCTCCGCGAGGGCCTGGCCACGCGGGCTAGGCCGAAACGCTCACGCGGCATTGCTGCGGAAATCGGGCGGATCGTCGCCAGCGCGCTCACGCGTAACCGCCTTTGCGTCCGGAGGCTTCGCCTGTCGCTGGGCGACGACGCGGGTCAGGACTCTTTCCGGGCCGGCTCGCCGTGATACATCTGGCCGGCCTCGATCTCCCCGCTGGCAAACTCGTTGAACTCGGTGTACAGCAGGTGACGGAACAGCTTGCTGTCGCTCTGGAGATGCGATGGCGAGCCAGTGTCTTCCACGCGGCCATTGTGCAACACGACCACAAAGTCGCAGGACCGCACCGTCGCCAGCCGATGCGGCAGGATGATGAGCGTCCGTCCGATCGACATCCGCGAAAGGGTGTCGTCGATGAAATTCTTGGTGTCGTCGTCGATCGGCGTATTCGGCTCCTCGACGATCAGCATCGAGGGATCGTGAAGGTACGCACGCGCCAACGCGATCCGAAACTGCTCGTCGGGTTTGAGGTAATGGCCCAGCGAGCCGATGGTCGTATCGTAGCCGTGCGGCAGGTCTTGAATGAAATGGTGGGCATGGGCGAGCTTGGCCGCCTCGATGATCCGCGGCAGCGTGTTCATCGGGTCGCCCAGGCCGATGTTGGCGAGGACCGAGTCGGTGAACACGAGGTCCGCTTGCAGCACCGTCGCGACCTGAGCGCGAACCGATTCCAGGGTGGCCTCGCGCAGGTCGTAGCCGTCGATCAGAACGCGCCCGGCTCTCGGATCGATCAGGCGCGGGATCAGGCACACCAGTGCAAGTTTCGCGTCGTCGTCTTGACCCATGATCGCGGTGCGCGAGCCCGCTGGGATCTCGACTGAAGCGCCGTCGAGTAACCGCCGCCCCGATCGGCTTTCCAGCTCGACGTTCTCGAGGGTGATCTGCTCTTTCAGGGCATTGACGAAATGGGCGCCCACGTTCTGATGAAGCTCGGGCCGTCGTTCCAGAAACTCGAAGATTCCGCGCGCCGACCGATTGGCTTGCCGGATCGATTTTCTCATCCGCAGCCATTCCCCGATCGGATACGCGAGCCCCGCGAGCGAGACCAGCAGGATCAACATCGTGGCGATCGAGATGCGATCGGTGACCACGATGTTATAGCCGAGCAAGCCCAGTGCGATCGCCAGCCCCGCGCCCAGCAGCAAGCCGGTGCTTGGGTTCAGAGTTCCGCCGGTCGAGATGCGACGCACGTCGGCCTTCTGGAACCGGTCGAGATGCTCGTCGAATCGCTTGCGGTCGTAATCCCCCACGCCGTAAACGCGCACGGTCCGCAGCAGCCCCAGGTCTTCGTGCAACAAACACAACTGCACCGACGCGTCGCGCATCGCCGCCTCGGTCGCCTGCCGCGAGTCGCGATTCAAGAACCGCACCAACAGCCAGATGAAGAGGCCGAGAGATCCCAGGAACACCGTCAATAGCGGCGAGACCAGTAGAGCAAGCACCAGGAGGCCCACGGCGAGAACCTCGGTCCGCGGCGTGGCGTCGAGGTCGGCAATCAGGCCGTCGCGGACGTCGTTGACCTCGCGCGTCCACAAGTTGATCACCGGGCCGATGCCCTCCGTCGGCAGCGACGACTGGCCCAGCCGGTACATCTGGCGGTGAATCTGCCGGCGCAGCGCGGTCGCCACGTCGGTGGCAACCAGCGCGATCACCCGGCGGCGCCAGATCTCCACAATCGCGATCAACACGATGGCGGCCAGCCCAAGAGCGAGCAGGGTGGTGAGCGCGCCCTGATTGACCCGCAAGGTCGGAAGCACTCGCGTCATCCAGTTGAGCGCCCGGGCGCTCGACGCGGTGCAGGGGGGCATCGCTCAGCATATTATCCGCGATCAGCGGGAAGATGCCCGTGTTGTCGAAGAGGATGAACTGCATGTCCTTGCCGGTGGCGCGGGCGACTACCCATTCCGGTAGCTGCTTCACCTCCGACAGCGGAATCCGAGCCTCTCCCCGCGAGGCCATCACCGCCACGAACAAGGCGATCACGCCGAGCAGGGCCACCACGAGCAGTGACTGGATGAACCCTAACACTCGGGCGGCCAGGAACGACGCGGCGCGACGTCAAGAGCTTTCGTGCCCGGGCATACGCGTCGGCTTGCATACGTGAGATCCCCTGACTTGGGGGCCGGACCCTCGGGTCTGGTCGCTCCGGCTTCTGGCGCCGCCTGAGGCTGTCCGCTCGAACTCCCCCGGCTCGGCCGCTGCTGGCTCGAATGCACCAACCGTCGACCCGCGCCCGGATGGAACTTCACGGCCGGTCAAGCCAGGTCGCGGTCTTCAAAGAGGATGAAAGCCAGTAGCAACGCTGCTCCACTGTACAACACGCAATAGCCGAATGCAGGCAAGACGTAGTAGTCCCACGGGTATGACGGCGCCGGTTGAAATCGATGGTCCGGCGTTGAAGAACTCTAGCGAGGGAAGCGCCCACGCGAAAAGCCGCGCCATGAACCCGACGAGCTCGTTCACCTGAGCTCTGCTCGGCCACCTCGACCAGCACCGGGCTCAGGTGGCCGAGGAAGAAGATGAGGATGCAGACCACCAGGTTGGCCAGCATCGGCAACCTCGTGGAGATGGCGACGCTGATGGCCGTGAGCACCGTCACCTCGAAGAATCCGAGTACCAGTCCCGGCATGATCTGCGTCACCTGCGTCCCACCGCTCCGCCGGCTCGGCAACCCCCATCGCTGATTCCCTGAGGTCGTACGCGTACTTGTACCACACGCCCGCCGCAAAGACCGCCCCGAGCAAGACATAAAGCGCCAGCACACCCAGCTCGATTCCCAGGAATTTGCCGATGATGAACTGCCGCCGATTGATCGGTTTCGACAGCAGCGTGATCGCCGTCTTCCCCTCGATCTCGTCAGCCACCGTCGAGCTGGCCGTCGAGCAGTGCCAGCAGCATGCAGAAGAACGAAATCGTCGTCAGACCCGTGTCTTTGTACATCTTGATGTCTTCACCGAAGGTGAAGTACGACACGAAGATCGTGACGACCAGTAGCGCGCCGGCAAAGAAGGCCATGACAAAGAACGCCGGCTGGCGTATCGCTTCTTTGGCGGTCGCGAACGCAATGGTGAATGATTTCATGGTGCTAATCGATTTCTCGCAGAAGAGGCAAAATCCAGTAAGACACGCAGTCAGGTTCGAGCACGAGAGCCGGTCGAGGCCTTCCGGCCGATGGGTAAGATGGACTTAATGACAAATCGAGAATCCGGCGAGCGGCGAATGGCCGGCTGCCTCGGGTTCCGAGACAAAGTCGCTGATATAGCCGCTCATCTCGAGCTGAATCGCAGCCAGAAAGTCGTCAAGCTCGGCTTGTTCCCCCTCGGCCACCAGCTCGACGCGGCCGTCGGCGAGGTTTCTGACCCAGCCCGAAACCTCGAAGCCACGCGCCAGCGACTGGCAGGTGTAGCGGAAGCCCACGCCCTGAACCCGGCCCGAGAAATGAACTCGGCGACGAACTCGAGGCATCCGACTCCACCCGCGGCAGTCCAGGAACGCAAAGCCGAAAACCCGCTAGCCGGGCACAGGCTCGCAGGCGCTGCCTTCCGGCGACGAACCAGGGAAGCGAAGCCCGGGCCTTGCAAACACCGCTCGCAGGCAAACGTTAACGACGATTCATACATTATCCTAGCGGTGAATGCCGGCGCGAAGCAAGTCGACATGCGCAGCCGCAGGAGCCCAAGCCCAGACGAAGAAGAAGCCGGCGCCGTCCGACCGCAAGGTGGAGTGGCGCCGGCCTCTCGTTTTCAGGCGATCACAGGGATTGCATGCGGGCGCTCCGCGACGGTTGTCGCCCCGAGCGCGACTTGACCGTCGCGTCGGCGATCAAAGGCCGTTCAGCTCGATGTGCTCGACGGCTGAGGCCGTTGCGGCCTGGATCGGCAGCAGGCTCGATCGCGCCGGGCCGACGCCGACACCTTCAAACGGCACCGGAGGCGACCCCGATGACGCGCCGGCCTTGACGACCAGATTCGTAACGGTGAACGGGAGTCGGTTCTCGACCTTCAAGGTCGTGCTGCCCAGGGTTCGCCGCGCGGGCTTGACGGTGACAAAGGCACCGGCGATCGCGCGGTCGAGGGCCTTGGCGAGCGCGGGTCCGTCGAGCACCGAGATCGAGGAATTGTCGCGGAATGCGACCTTGCCCAGCGGGAGCCACCCGTCGGCCTGCGCAGCACGAGTTGACCGCGATGCGGCCCCGGGTTTCGCCGGTCTTCGCATCCGTCAGCATCACGTGCAGGAACAAGGCCGGCGCCGCCGCCGCGGGCAGCTCGTCGGTCGTCACCACCTGGAGCGGCAGTCCGAACAGCCGCAGCCCCTCGAGCTGGCTCGCCAGCCGGCTCGCGTCGGAATCCAGCGAGCCCTCGCCGCGGATCTGCACGAAGATGCGCGATTGTGAGAGCGCCGCGGGATCGATCAGCTCGCCGTCGCCCGACGTCGCCAAGGCCTCCACAAAGCGGGATGCCAGCGCGATCTCGTGGACGTTCATCACCTTGCCGGTCTGCTCGGCCATCGTCTCGAACGGAAGGTCGTTGCAAACCCTCCACATCACGGCCTGCGCCACGCCGTGGCTGGTACCGTAGGTGGCCAGGCTCCGCAGGGCTTTTTGCACGAGCGGGTTCGTGCTGTATTCACTCACGTCCATCAACCGGAACACGTTGCGGGGCGTCGGCGTGGGCAGTCCGTAGTTCAGGCAGACACCCGGAACGAGCAGCTCGATCGTCTCGCCGACGGGGACCGTCACCTGACGACCGTGCACTGCTTCGACCGCGTCGACCGACTGCAGGCCGGCTGCGGGGGCCGTGGGTCGAAACTCTCCGAAAGCACCGTCTCGGTTCGACACCGAGCCCAGCCCCATGCTCTGTAGCCGGCCCGCACCGGCTCCTCCGCCGCCCGGTTGGCCGACTGTGCTCGCGGCAACCAGTCCCGGCGGGATCACCACGTTCAACCGGCGAGTCGAACGATTCCGGATGGTGAGCTGGACGCGATCCTGTCCATGCCCGCGCGCCACCACGTCCAGATCGCCCGCCTTGCTGGCGCCGAGAACGTCCACGGTTTCCGTCACCACGCCCACCGGAGCCGAAGAGGGCTCCGCGTCAAGGGCGGGCTTCGGCGGCGTCTGGGCCGTCGCGATCGACGCCCCGATATACATCAATCCACTGACCAGGCCCGCGGCCAGACCGGCCCGGACCAGACAACGGTGTCGCCACAACATCGCGCTTGGACCTTTCTGGAGGGGGCCGCCGCCGCAGGGACCAGCGCTCCGTTCCCGAACGGCTCGATCTCCGCCAAAGCTTTTGGAGTTGATTCTTGACCTAGCGTGCGCATTGCCGGCACATCTTCCCATCGACTTAGAAGACGTGGGGGGCCGCGTCGTTATTCGAACTTGCCACCTCTTTATATTCGGCAGTCGAAATTGCGGCCATCGGTCGAATTGTCAAAACGCGCCGCGACCTCTCGCAAGAATGAGTCTACAACGTCCGACCGGGAAAGACAAAAACTAGCGCCCAATCCGAAGCGGCGGCCCCGGCTCGACCTCGGCTGCCGACCACCGAGTGCGAGCGGCCGAGCGACAGCGGGGGACAGGCGCCGGCGGCCGACCGCTCGGCACGACCGACGAGCACGCCCCTCACCTGGCCTGCGGCCACCACCTCCCGCGCGAGGTGAGCGGGATCCAGACACGCAATGTTTGGCGATATCTCAGCTCTGCCGCACGAGGAAGAGCGTGCCCGGACGAGCGGTATTCCAATCACCGCAGCCTGATCCCCGCCGGAAAACGTCATCAACCACGGTCCGCGCCGCCGATTCCACATAACAATTCCATCGGCTTATGGCGATCCGTCTTGCGCAGCGAAGCAGGTGCGCGCACAATGACCCCGCTCGCTCTCCACCGCCCGATTCGCCGTTCGGGCGACGGCCACACTCCTGCGCCCAATAATCCCGGCGCCGCGGGCGAGCTCGCCCGCGCCCCTGGGCACGGGCCCTGCGAGGCAGCCGGAAAAGCCGGAAAACCTTCGCTGGGTCGCTGGCTCGGCATGCTGGCCGTTCTCGGGTCGCTCGCGGCGGGCATCGCCTCGTTCCTCCCGCACCAGACCCTGTGGCTGGATGAAGCGACTCAGATGAGCGGGCTTTCCCTGAGCCCGATCGCGGCCGCGCGCTGGCTGACGGGCGCCCGGGCCCATGACTTCGGCCAGTTCAAGGATCGCATGCCTCCCTTGAGCTACTGGCTGGGATGGGCCTGGTCGCAGGTCGTCGGCCTCAACGAGCGGTCCCTCCGGTGCTTCGAGGCGCTTTGCGTGCTGCTGGCCGCCGCGTTCGTCTACGAAGGCGCGCGACTCGCCTTCGGAACCCGGGCCGCATGGGCCGCCGGGCTGTTATTCGCGGTTTCTCCGCCGGTGATCGTGCTGGCGGTCGAAATTCGCGCGTATCCTTTGTTTCTGCTCTGGTCGGCGCTGGCGTTCTACCTGCTGATCACGGTCGTCGCAGGATCGTCACCGCCTCGGTTCCGGTCGTGTTTGGCCCTCGCCGCCGTCCTGGGCGCGGCCGTCGCAACGCACTTCTTCGGCGCCGTACTGGCGGGTTCCATCCTGGTGGCGCTTTCGATCCTCGCGTACCGCGACCGGAATTGCCGGCGGCCGCTGCTCTGGTCCGGCGCAGTGCTCGCGGTGGCCATGGCGGCCGTCCTGCCTTTCATCCGATCAGCGCTCGCACGCACCCGCGGCGGGTCGGGCGGACTTGCTGCCGGCGGCAATAGCTCAGTCGCGCTCAAGCGTCTGCTCACCAGCCTGGTGAGCCACGAGACCCTCGCCGTCTACCCGCCGCTTTGCACCCTCGCCGTCGCGGCGGCGCTCCTGCTCGCGCTCATGTCCGGCGTCGTCCTGGCTCGCAATCACCGCCGCGCCGGAGTCGCAATCGCGACTGTTCTGAGCGCCGGGATGGCCGCGATCGCGCTTGGAAAGGCGGCGATCGCGGGATTCGACGCGGCGTTGCCGAATTACAACTGCTGGATGCGCCCTGGCTTATGCATTTTCTTGGCGGCCGGGCTCACTTCGCGCAAGCCGTCCGCCCGCCTCGCCTCTGCCGCGGCTCTTGTCGCGCTGGCAACGATCCAGTTGTGCGGGGTCTATCAACTCGCCGTCCATGGCGACCACTTCGCCCACGGCCCTCACCGCTCTATCGCCAGCCGGATTCGCGAGCTCGCTAGCGCCGATCTCGCCGTCGTCCATGACGACAGCAGTAACCATCCCGTATTTATTTACTGCCCAATACGTTACGACTTTGGCCCGACCGTGAAGCAGTATCAGCTCGTCGACTCCAATCCCGAAGCGCCATCCGTTGGAAACGTCCCCGACACTGGCGAAAGCTATCCAGGCGATTCGATCCCGCACCGATTTCTGCTGGTGATCCGGTCGGAGCGGACGAGCCCGGGAGCGCTGCGGGCTGAGATCCGCGGCGAACGGCTCCCGGCGGTCGCCGGTCCGATCGCACACGCGCTTCGTTCATCGCCGTCGTGGCGTTTTGTCGGCGAAACGCGGGTGATTGCGTCGATTCCGCGCTCATTGATCTCTTCGAAAGCCGCGTCCGCTGATCGATTCGCGACGCTCGCAGCGGAGGGCCGGCTCGTCGTTCTCGCCGGCGCCGGCCGTTTCGCCGCTGATCGCAGGCCATTGACCCGAGTGCGTTGCAAAAACTAAACTTGCGCGGGGAGAACGTCTTTTCGCGCACCGCTTTAACGAGCACCGCGAGGGCCCTCATGAGTTTTGGCGAGGACGATGGCGGCAGCGAGGTAGAGCTCGAGACTCTCCACGCCCGCAGCTGGCCGACGGTGACGCAGTTTTCCGTGTTCCTGGAGAACCGAGTCGGCCAGCTACTGGAGGTTTATCGGTCGTTCCAGGGGTCGCGCGTCAAGATCGTCGGGCTTGACGATCTCCGACTCGGCCGACTGCTCGATTCTGCGCCTGATCCTGAGCCATTCCGAGCAGGGCCGGGAGATCCTGGTCGTGAATAAGCACGCCTTCGCCGAGAACGAGCTGCTGGTCGTCGAGCTGCCGCTCGGCCCGCAAGTCGCTTTCCGACCTCTGCATGGCGCTCTTGCAGGCCGAGATCAATATCCACTATGCCTATCCGCTGATCGTGCATCCTCGAAATCGCCCGGCCGTCGCGATGCACATCGACAACGTCGAGCAAGCCAGCGTCACTCTGCACAACATGGGCTTCGAGGTCCTGTGCGAGGCGGACCTCGCCTGACGGGACGATGCCGGCCGCGCCGCAATCGCGCCGGCCCAGTGTTTGATCGATCGGGGCCGAGGGTGTCCATGAGTCGTGGTCTCGTGGAGAAGCTGCGATGGACAGAGGCTGACACCGACCTGGCCCGATTCGACCGACTCGCCGCCGAGCTGGCCGAGGAAGATCGCGCCGCCGACGAGTGCGACGAATGGCCGGCTGCACTCTGGAACCTGCTCGAACGCGCCGGCGCAACGCGATGGTCGCTGCCGGAGGAGCTCGGCGGTGAATCCTGTTCCCGTCCGCTGTTGGTCCAGCGTACGCGCAGCTCGGCCGGCGGCAGCCTGACCGCGGTCTTCATCCTTTCTCAGCACGATGCGGCCGTTCGCCGTCTGCTGGCTGCGCCCGGAAATGCGACGTGCGCTCGGCTGGCTGCGGGAGATCGGCGGCGGGTCGCGCGTTCACGACCGTCGGCATCTCGCATCTGACGACGTCCCGGCGGCTGGGCGCTGAAGCCCGTCAAGGCCGTCGAGGTCGCGCCGGGAGCGCTATCGCCTGGACGGGACAATCCCCTGGGTCACCGCCGCGCGGCGAGCCGATGTGTTCGTGACCGGAGCGGCGCCTCGAAGACGGCCGGCAGATGCTCATCGCCTTGCCGCCCGATCGACCCGGGCGTCGTCGTGCGACCTCCGTTTCCCCTGGCGGCGCTCCAGGCTTCGTGCACGTCCGAGATCGTCGCTCGAGGCGCGTCACGGTGGATGATTCCGACTTGCTGGCCGGGCCCGCGAACGACATCATGTCGCACAATCCGGTGCCGTCGGTCACGGCCGGGCCTCGAAACCTCGGCCCTGGCGCTGGGCCAGGCGCGGGCAGCGCTCCTGGCGCTCGTCGAGCTGGCCCCGGACCGGACCGACCTGGCCGAGCCGCTGGATGTCCTTTGCGAAAACTGGCAGACGATCTGGAGCCAGCTCATCGCCCAGGCTCGCGGCGAACCCGACGCGGTTTCCCCCGGCCAGATCCGAACGCAGGCCAACGCGCTCGTTCTCCGCTCGACTCAGGCCTATCTCACGGCCAAGAAGCGGGACCGGATTCCTGCGCACCGAGCCCGCCCAGCGGTGGGCGCGCCAGGCCCTGTTCTTCCTCGTCTGGTCGTGCCCGACGCCGGTCGCCCAGGCCGCCATCCGCGACCTGGCCGGGTTATGCCAGGTAAGTGAGCCCCACTCGCTCTGGGCAGGTCGACGTCAGCTGAGGGCCAAGGTTGGCCAGCACCACCAGCGAACTCACACAGCGATCGGACGTGCGTCAGGCTGCCGTCGTTGGCCCAGCCGTCGAGCTGGGCGGTGTCCTTGAGCTGCTGGCCGCGCTGGCGGTCGACGGCCAGGAACGAGCAGTTCAGGTCGGGCAGCGAGCTCATGTCGCCCCAGAGCTTTTCGAACTGGGCGACCGGATAAACGTCCTCCTGGCCGTGCCCCCACCGCCGTTTGACATCCTTGATCGTGACATAGGTGGGCATGCGCGCGGCCATGGCGCGCACCGCGGCGGCCACTTTCGCGGGATCGTTGGGAGGTCCGCTCGCGTGAGGTGAAAGGCGTCGAGCAGGCCGTCGATTCTGACCCAGGTCGTCAGCGTGTTGTAATATCGCAGGGCGAACTCGGTCTCTTCGCGCGGCTGGGCCAGCCCTTCCAGGAGTCGGATGCGCCCGGCGACCTTGGCCAGGCCGCCGCCCCGGTCGTCGATCCGTCGCGGAATGACCTCAAAGCTCAGCGTGGCGCCCGACTCGATCGCCAGCCCGAGCACTCCCGCATCGATCGTCGCCCCCAGCGTGTCGATGTTATGGACGAGCAGCCATCGCAGGTTGGGATATTGCTCGAGCAGGCGTCCCAGGAGCCCGTTGCCGAGCAGGTTGGGCACCTCATAGAAATGCCCCGGCGGGTTGAACCGTTGGATCGGCACATTGTCGGTGTAGTCGGTTCCTTCGCCCTGGCTCTTGGCCCAGTCGAGGATCGCCCGCGCGCGACGCCTCGCGCACCTTCTGCTTGTTCTCGTCGAGCGTCTCGTGGCCGGCCTCTTCCCAGAGAAAGGTCAGGTCGCGGGTCATCGGGATCAGTCGCTGCCCGATCGATCGACCGGGCGACAGGGAGACCGGTCCCTCGTGGCCATAATTGCCGGTCGCTGCCAGGTGCCGCTCGATGGCCGCGTGCGTCAGATAGCTGGTCGTCACGACGTGCGGAATGGTCGACGGCCGCGGCGCGCTGCGGACTTCCTGGTCTTGGCGAGATGAATCTCGAGGAAGCTGCGATGCTGGCCGTCCAGGTTCGACGAACGGGTTGACCGCTTTCACCACGCCGGCGCCGGTCGTCCACCGGCTGCCGACCCCGGCGGCGAGCGTCACCACGGCGACTTCCCCGCGCCCCAGCGCCGCTTCGCCCCGATCGACCGCCCCGCGCTGGAACGGGTCGCGGGCGGCGAGGAGCTCGGAATCATCCACATCGCGGATCTCGAGGTCGACGGGCAGGCGATTGCGCGCCAGGCCGATCCGCCCGCGCTGGAGGTCGTCGCGCAAGCGTTCGTGCTGCACCGAGTCAAAGCCGTTGTCGCGGCGAATCCGCTCCGCCTCCGCATCCCATTCGGAATTCGACCCCTCTTCGGCCGACCGTGTGACCGGGAACAGATGGTTGACCATGGTCCGAAACACGCGTAGCAGGTCGTCGGTGTCCGGCGACCGGTTGGCGAAATGGTCGACATCGGCCCGCCGATGATACGGAAGCGATCCGGGAGCCGCCGCGATCATCCGCGGCGCTTGCAAGGCATAGTACGGCGGCGGCATCATCGCCGCGTTCCCGGATTCCAGCGCGGCCAGCGTGCCGTGCGGATTGATGCGGAAGTCGTAGACCACCGGCTCCATCGCAAACGGCAGCGCATCGTCCAGCGACGACTTGACCCGGCGCATGATCGCGGCGATCGCGTCCTGAAACTCGTCGTGGCGGTGCGGCGCGACGAAGAACGCCATTCCGCCGCCCGACATTCCCCCCAGCATCAAGAATCCCCAGAAATCCTCCCCCAGCAGCGCTGCGTGCCTCGCTGATGATCGACTCGGTAAATTCGTTCGTGACCCAGGGGATCACTCGCTTGAGCGGTCCCTCCCAGTTCTGCGTCGTCCAGTCGCCGAGGTGCGCACGCATCGGCGGCGCCAACGGCCGCGAGGATCTGGTCGAAGATCCGCAGACTCTCCAGCCGCGCCAGCCACTCCTCTTGCCCGCGCAGCAGGTACTTTGCGGTGACCATGTTCAGGATCGGGCCGACGTTCTGGGCCATTCCGCCATGCACCAGCACCAGGCTTCTGGCGAGCGCTTCCGGAAACGGATCGGCCGGTTTTGCCCCGGCCGGCGGCCCCGCCGGCACGGCCGGCTTACCCAGCAAGTGGTGGGCTGGCAGCAGCCGGCCCCGGCTCACGCCCCATTCCGGGTCGCCTTCCGCGGCGGCGACCCCTTCGATCAGCTTGATACCGGGAAAGATCCCGCCGGAATCCTGCCAGCCGCCGCCGGAGCCACCCAGCCATTCGCCCAGAATCGCCCGGGCCACCACGACCTTGGCTTCTCCTGGCTCGAGCGGGCCGGTCAGTTGGGCGCCTGGCCGGTCGCCCGCATCAGCAGCCGATCAGGGAGGCGAGCAAGTTGGTCGAGACGGCGAGCCGCGACCCCTTGGGAATGTCGTTGACCTTGCTCACGATCTCGATGCCGTGGCCCGGCCCGACCACCCTGGCCAGCAGGTCGGCCAGCCGCGTGCTCGTTCCCTCCAGGGCAGGGGGTACCAGTCCCGAAGCCACCACGGCCGCCTTGACCAGCCCCAGGTAGTCGTTGCCGAAATTGAACAGCTCTTCCAGGCTGTCAACGTCTTTGCACGCATTCAGATCGATGCTCGTCAAGCGGAGGATCGGGCTCGGTGATCACCCGCAGCCGCGACTCGATCGGGTGCGGCGGGCGAAGCGTCGCGCCCGTGCACTCCCAGGTCGACCGAGATGTTCAAGACCCGCGCGCCTTCGGGAAAATCCATCCCCAGGAAGAAGATGTCGGACCATCCGCTGTGCGAGAGGTCCAGCCGCACCGGCGTCCGCTCGACCAGGATCGGAAACAGCGCCCCGTCCGACTCGCGCAACAGGAGCCGCGGATGGATCCGCAGCGGATGTTCTTCGGCACTGCCGACCCGAAACATCCAGCGGTTTCCCTGGCAGCTTCGCACCGACCGGCGCACCTGGTCGGCCAGCGTTTGAAACGCGATCTGCTCGTAGGCCCGCGCCAGCGCGCTGGCGACGTGCCGTTCGGGCCGTCGCGCTCGATTACCGCCAGAAAGGCGGCGATCGCCTGCTCGTAGCGCCGTTCCATCAAGTCCAGAAAGCCGGAGAATCGGCAGCAGGCCCGACCCGCGGATCGTGGCCGAGCTCCTGGATCTCGTAGCGATAGAGCGCGTGCAGGAACAGCGATGCCCGCACCCGTTCGTACAGGTTCTGGCGCGGTCCGGCGAAACTGCTCGAGCTCGGCGCAGGCCTCGAGCTTCTCGGCAAGGCTCGCACCCGCCGCCAGCTCGCTGACCGAGCGGTCCCGGATCGCGGGATCGGAATGCGTGATCGTCTCGATGAGAAGCTGGCCAAGCCGCGACATGATGCAGATCGCCACGTTTCGATCTTGGGTCGTTACACTCCGCCCGCGCTACCTCTGGGCGGGCTGGCTCCGCTTTCTGCTCGATCCGGATGATCGATTCGAGCAGAAGCGCCAGGATCCGTTCCCGGTCAACTCCCCCCAGGGCCAGGGCGATCTGCGCCTCGACCACGCCAAACTTGACGCCGAGATTGAACCGCGAGCCCCGGGTTTCCAGCGCAAGATCGCGCTCGCGCCGCGCCAGCGTATTGAGCGCGGTCGTGAGCTGGATCTGGCCCAGCTCGCGGACGTTGTCGCGAACCAGCTCTTCGAGCAAATCGAAGACGACCGGGCGTCAGCACGTGCATGCCGAAAAAGCAGAGATAATGCCCGGCACGCAGCCCCGGCACGCCCAGCCGCAGCTCGGCCAGCGTCGGGTTTGGCTTCTCGATGATCTCGTCGATCGCGTAGATCTCGGGATGCTGCGGCAGCCGCCGGCCGGTCAGCGTGCCATACTGGTGGATCAGGTGTTCGCGCGTGGCTTGAACCGCCGAGACCGAGCAGTTCTCGGCCGTCGCCAGCTCGATCAACTGTCGCGCGCACCGCCGGGTTTCCGACGAGAGGTAAAGGTGGTCGCGCAAAAGCAGCAGGAACGGCTCGTCCCGCACGAATGACCGTGCGCACCAGACGGCGTGGCCGTAGCCCTCGGGTTCGGGCTGAACGGTGAACCGCAGCGCGATGTTCGAGTTCGATCGATGCGCCGGGCTTGTTCCTCGGCCCATTCGGTTCCCTTGTAGCTCGAGCGGAGGTTGGCGGCGTAGTTGCGAAAGTGGCTGCGATAGACGGCCTCGTCGCCCGGCGCGGTGACGACGCAGATTTCCTCGATCCCGCTCTCGAGGGCCTCTTCCGCGATGATCTGGAGCACCGGCTTGGTCAGTCCATCGCGGTCGACCAGGGGCAGCATGGCCTTCTGCACGCGTGTCCGATGCGGGATACTGCGCGCCTCCTCGACCGGCCGCCGTGATCACTGCCTTGGAGATCTGCACCGCGCACGTTCCTCTTCGAGTTGCCCTTTGCCGGGACCAGTGGCCATGGCGAGAGCGAACACAGCAGGATTCCGCACCCCGCGGCGTTCGCGCCGGCGATCCCGATAAACCGGTCTTAGAGCCGGAGGTTTTCCTTTCAAGCGAACGGGTTAAGCTAACCATTCCGCAGCCGCTGCGACAACCCCGGTGTCTGGCTGCGTTCGTGCTCGGCCCGACCGAGGCCGCCGCTCGAAGACCTCTGGAACGCCTGTCGGTTTTCAAGGCCGGCGCAGGGGCGCCGTCTCGGTCTGCCCGCTTCAGCGGCGTGTCGCACGCCGGTTGGCGTGCAGCATCCGCCACAGGCTCGGCGAGAAAGCAACTTGCCTCCGGCAGGGACGCCGAGCGGTTGCTGTTAAGGGACGATTTTTGTTGACGCTGCCGATCGGCACGATTAGCACCGCGAGACTCGAAGACGCGGCGCCGACTCGCGGTCCGTCGCCCCGGACGGATTCGTCCGGCGACTCGAAAGCGCTGACGTCGAAGAACCGGCCGTCGTTGTCCCTCACCGATGGTGACGGCGTCGCCCCCGCGCACAGCCCCGCGATGGTTCCGCCGCCGCCCGTTTCCCCGCCGCCGCCCGGCCGAGCACTTGATGCCGGCGCCCGGTGCTCAATAAAATCGAAGGCCTGGCTTGTGAGTGAAATCCGGCTGCCGGATCAGGAAGCAGTGCAGATGCAGGGAATCCTGACCCAGTCGGCTTTGCCGCACGTCGTCCCAGCGCGTTTGGGGATGTAGCTCAATTGGTTAGAGCACCGGCCTGTCACGCCGGAGGTTGCGGGTTCGAGCCCCGTCATCCTCGTTCGTACTAACATGGCTGAGAGCTGAGACTTAGCACACCTGTTGAAAGCTGACAGAGCGGCCTGAAATGATCCCGCAACCCGGTAAGCGGCTGCGCGAGATTGCCGACTCGCTCGCGATCAGTCATGGGCGCGTAACCTGACCGTCCCAGAGATCCTCCCGTTCGAGGGGCAGCATCCCGCTGGTGAGGGCGATTCGCCCGTCTTCGAGTTCACTCCCGTCAACGGCCACTGCGCGCACCCCGTCACCCGGTTTCGGCATCATTTCACCGGCCGAGCGAACGATGGCCGCCAAACAACCTTTTCGTCCTCGTTCGGGTGTTTCAGCCGGTTGAGCGTGAAAGAGTAGTGCCTGAGGACCCACCGAGCGAAGACCGCGCTCGGCCTCTCTCCCGAGCGCACTTGCGCGCTCTCAGAACGCGCGAAATCGCCTTGCCGTTTTGGGTAAGCATGCCGGCCTGAGCCCTGAAGAGCTCAGCATTGGGATCAATTTGACCGGCATGCGGGGATCGGAGATGGACTCGCGTGGGACGCGAAGCAGGTCAGCGAGTTGCCCCGGCGGGAGATCGAGCCGGAAGCGGCCGTGGACAACAAGACGGTTGGCAGCGGAGGCGTAGGCGATCGCTGTGCCGTCAAGATCGCCGACGAGAACCATCGTCATGATCGCGTTGTTGTTCATGGCCGTCTCTGTCGCCAGGGAAAACCCGCTCGGCGGGGGTTCACGGCGCGCGGCGACGGCGACGGTCCCGTTTCCCGTCTGCTCTGAGGCTCCGTATCCGATCACCCAGGCCATGCCGAGCGCGAGCGGTATTGCGCCGCCCAACCGTCCCCAACGGGCCAATCGCGTCGTCGCAGCGCCGGTGGCCCGGCTGCGTCATCTTGACATATCGGAGGTTTGCCCGTGTTTGGAGGCGGAGCAGGCTGCGCTGCGGGGTCGTTCATCGGACCCTCACTGGGCACCGGCCGGCACGAGCCATGGCGAACTCTGTGATTGCTCAAGGAGCGGCCCGCTCACTCGATGGCCAGAAAATACGTGACGTTGACGCTGAAACCGCCGGTGTCGGCACATCACCGGCTTGGATCACGCCCCCAGTCGATGGTGGCGCGCGCGGGGAAGAGGCCCTGCTGCGTTGCAGCACCACCAGGCCAAGCGGACCTTGTGGGAAGGGATCGAGGTTGTCGGAGCCAGGTGGAGTCGTGTCCAGCTGAGTGAACAGGGGGACCGCCGAGGTCTTGGTCGTTGCCGGCTGGGCCGCCAAACTCGTGGCCGCCGAACTGCCCGTCGGGTTCAAGAGGACGGGGACGTTGCCGGCGGCGCCATTCTCCTGGCCTACGATCTGCCCGGCATTATTGATCATCAAGGTGTTCGAATTGATCACAGTGCCATGGGGTAGGCTCGTCAGCTTGTCCAGGTCGGTCATGACCCCGTTCTGCCAGAAAAAGGGGAAGCGCGACCCGGGGACCCGGCCCTCCGCGTACCCGACGACCTGCCCGGAATCACTGACGCTGTAGGCCATCGACACGGTCCCGCCGAGCGTGCCAAGATCCTGAGGGACGAACGTGCCCTGGGCATTCTTCTGCCAGAGTGTGGCGTGGAAGGCGGCCGATGAGGCGGACTGACCGACTACCCGACTCCCATCAGGGCTCATGCCATTTACGACGATGGCCGGGCCAAGGTCGGCAATCGCCGCGACACCATTTCCAAAGTCACCGTCGGGGTCGCTGATCTGGTAGGCATGTTCCTGACCCTGGAAGAAGCCCAAGCCTGCGATTCGCGTCGCGTTGACCCCGTTGGCGGTGCCCACGACCCAGCCGGAGTTAGGCGGCAACAGGGAGTTGAGGTCATATGTCACCCCATTCTCCCAGACGAAGGCATGCTGAACACCGTCGCGGTAATAGTCACCGACTACCTCGCTGGAATCGTTAATGGCCAACGCCTCGCTCGTCTGGTTGCTGAGCGTGTCGATATCGGTCAGCACCCCGTTCTGCCACAAGAAGGCGTGTTGGATCGGATTGCCGTCGAGACCGATTTGGCCCGTGTCCGACCGGCCGACCACCTGACCGTGGCTGTTGACAGCGGACGCGATCGTCTCGCCACCGCCACCGAGGGCGCCGAGATTCTGAGGCACGAACGTACCGCCATTCTTAACCCAGAGAACGGCGTGACTATCCCCGCCGGCAGAGTACGAATCCCCGACCACCTGGGCCGGGCTGGTATTGTTGAGACCGACCGCAAGCCCAGACGTGTTGCCCGGAAGTGGGGGAAGCTGCGTGAGGGAGAATTTGGTCAGACAGAACCGGTCCTCCAGCCGCTCAGGGCGCGGCGCCGCGGTCATTCGTCTGTTGCGTGTCTCCCGGCGGCGGGCGCGATCATCAAGGCGAATCTTGGGCCACATGATGTAAGGTCTCCTGGTGAGAGTCGGCCTGCGGAGGATGGCCATTGCATCGGACCAGGCGCGAGGCTGGGCGCCTGGGCCGGTGCCGTTGCGGCGCCGTGCTGGCGGAACGGCTCCGCTCCCGATTCCCTTCGTCCCCGTCCTGAGGCCCGGGACAACCGGCCCTCGACCTCCTCATCCACAAACCGATCCCGGCGAGTGCCACCTGGACAGGAAAAATCGCTCAGAGGAGTTGCTCACGGCACCCAGGAATGGATGTAAGCGTCCGCCGGGGCGTCTCCGAGGACCCTCAGCATGTGCGTCCCGTCTGGCGCGACTCAGGGGGTGGCGCCCCGGGGAACACCTCCAACCTGGATGAGCGGTCACCCACGGCCTATTGATCCCCTGCTCACCGTGACGAGATGATCCTCGAGCGAGGACCGCGTGTCGGTCCGTGGGTCGGGGCCTGGCTGATTCTGAGAGACAAGGCACGATGGCCTCATTAGAATGCCGGGGAGACACTGCGCAACGATCCGCGCAGCGACCGCACCCGAGAGAGAACCGCATGGCCGACGAGAGGAGCGATTCAGTCACCGTTTGGATCGAGTCCCTCAAGGCGGGCGACGCCGCCGCCGCCGAAGAGCTCTGGCGCCGCTACTTCAAGGCGCTGGTTCACCTCGCACGCGAGCGGCTCCGCGGCGCGTCTCGGACTGTGGCCGACGAGGAGGACGCGGCTCTCGACGCCTTCGACAGCTTCTTCCGGGCGCGGCTCGCGGCCGCTATCCTCGGCTGAATGACCGTGTCGATCTCTGGCGGCTGTTGGTGGTCATCACCGAGCGCAAGGCGATCGACCAGGCCCAACGCGAGCGGCGACAGAAGCGCGGCGGCGGGAGGGTCCGTGGCATGCACGAACCCAGCAAAGTCGGTCATCCTAACGGAGCGTTCCTTGGCATTGTCGGGGCGGAGCCGACGCCCGAGTTCGCCGCGCTGGTGGCCGACGAGTGCCGATGCCTCCTCGGCCGGCTCCGAGATGACTCACTCCGGGCCGTCGCCCGGCTGAAGATGGAAGGCTACACAGACGAAGAAGTCGCGGACCGGCTCCGGTGCAGCCGGCGCACGGTCGTCCGCAAGGTCGAGCTTATCCGGGGCACCTGGACCGACGAGGTGCGGAGAGGATCATGACTTTGGCGTTGCGAATTGGCGCCATTGGCTGATCGATCCGGTCAGGTTTGGCATAAGGGCAGGTTCCGTGAAAAGGAGTGGATCGGCTTCAGTTCTTTCCGGCTCACGTCCGAGCCCAGCCCAGGATGCATGACGGCGCATCGCGGACGGGTTATGATCGCCCGGCGCGAGCGGAGCAGTGGCCGAGGTGTCGCGAAGAGAATATTTGGCACGATCGGCGTACCGGATGTGGATGAAGAGGGTAGGGGCCTCGCGGCCAGCGCAGGCGTTGACCGGTGAACTCGCCCCCCCCGGTGGCCGCCACGTGGGCCGGGCTCTGCGACGGGACACGCGAAGAGGTCTCGCGGCTGCACTGCGCGGATGCAACGACTGAGAGCTCGCCGACCGGCTCGACGTGGGGAGGACCGGATCATGAGTGAGGAGACGAGACCGGATTGTACCGTGCCGCCCATGGACGTCCTCGATCAAATCGACCTGATCTGCGACCGGTTCGAGGCGGCCTGGCAGGCGGGTGAGCGGCCGAGGATCGAGGACGAACTCGGCGAGTTCGCCGCGGCCTACCGCCCCGCCCTGTTCCGCGACCTTCTGGCCGCAGAGCTGTCTGCCCGCCGCTGGCGCGGCGAGCGGCCCGAGCCGCACGAGTACCGGGACCGGTTCCCCGGCGACGCCGCGACGATCGGGGATGCCTTTGGCGGGCCGACGCGGCACGGCGCCGAGCCGTCAGCTGCGGCCGGGGCTGAGCTCGGACGCGAGTTGCTTTTGGGCCTCCTGGCGCTGCAGACGGGCCTGGTCGACCCGTCCGCCCTCGTCGCCGCCTTTCGCGTCTGGACCGACGACCGGGCCCGCCCAGTGACCGAGATCCTCCGCGAGCAGGGTATGCTGGACACGCCGCGCCGCGCCTTGCTCGAGGGACTGACCGCCGAGCACCTGAAGCTTCACGGCGGCGATGTCCACAACAGTCTCTCCTCGCTCCCGGGGAGCCGCTCCCTGCTCGAATTCCTGGGGCAGCTCGCGGACGACGACCTGAACGCGACCCTGGCTCACGTCGGTTCCGCCTCCCGCTCCACCGAGCCAAGCAGCGGCGAGGTCGACCGCACCGCGAGCTTCACCGTCGGCGAAGCCTCGGCCGACGGCCAGCGGTTCCGCGTCCTGCGGCCCCACGCCAAAGGCGGCCTGGGCGCCGTCTTCGTCGCCCTCGACCTGGAGCTGCACCGCGAGGTCGCCCTCAAGCAGATCCTCGAGCGACATGCGGATGACTCCCTGAGCCGGTCGCGGTTCCTGCTCGAGGCCGAGATCACCGGCGGGCTGGAGCACCCGGGGATCGTCCCGGTCTATGGTCTGGGCACCTATGGCGACGGCCGCCCCTACTACGCTATGCGGTTCATCCGCGGCGATTCGCTCAAGGAAGCCATCGAGAGCTTCCACGCCGATGAGCCTTTGAAACGCGATGCCGGCCGGCGGTCGCTCGAGCTGCGCAAGCTGCTGCGGCGGTTCCTCGACGTCTGCAACGTCGTCGACTACGCGCACAGCCGGGGCGTGCTGCATCGCGACCTCAAGCCGGGCAACGTGATCCTGGGCCGGTACGGGGAGACCTTGGTGATCGACTGGGGCATGGCCAAGGCACTCGGTCGCGCGGAGAACGGGACGGACCCGGAGGAGCGGCCGCTGAGTCCGCCGTCGGCCAGTGGCTCGGCTGAGACCCTGCCCGGCAGTGCGCTGGGAACGCCGGCCTACATGAGCCCCGAGCAGGCCGCGGGCGAGCTGGACCGGCTCGGGCCGCGGTCGGACGTCTACAGCCTCGGGGCCATGCTCTACTGCCTCCTGACCGGCCACCCGCCTTTCGACGGTGAGGTGGACGACGTGCTGCGGGCCGTGCAGGGCGGGGCTTTCCCGCCGCCGCGGCAGCACGAGCCGATGGTGGACCGGGCATTGGAGGCCATCTGCCTCAAGTCCACGAGTTTGCGGCCGACAGACCGCTACGGCTCGGCCCGGGCCTTGGCCGATGACGTCGATCGCTGGCTGGCCGACGAACCCGTCTCCGCCCGGCGCGAGCCCGCGGCGGCGCGGCTGGGGCGATGGGCACGCCGGCACCGGACGTGGGTGGCCGGGGCCGCGGTCCTGCTGGTGGCGAGCACAATCGCTCTGGCCGTCGGCGGCGCTCTTGCTGAGTCAAGCCAATTCACGGACTGAGCAGCGACGGATCGAGGCTGAGAAGAATTTCAGGCTGGCGCTCGACGCCGTCGAGCGGTACTTGATCCTGATCAGCGAGGACCGACTGCTCAACGAGCCGCGGATGGAGCGGCTGCGCAAGGATCTGCTAGAGACGGCGCGGGAATTCTACCAGCAGCTCGTCAACGAGCGGCAGGGAGACCCGCGGTTACGGGTGTTGCTGGCTAACGCCCATTTGCGCCTGGCGTCGATCGATCAGCGCATGGGAGCGTTTCCAGACGCGATCGGGCACAGCAACGAGGCGCGGGCGATCCTCACCAAGTTGGTCGCCGAGCACGCCGAGATCGCCGAAGCCCGACACCAATTCGCCGGATCACATCATTTCCTAGGCCTCCTCTACAAGGAGACCGGCCGGATGGCCGAGGCTGAGTCCTTTTTCCAGCAGGCGCTAGCAATCTGGGACAAGCTGGCCGCCAACTACCCCGAGGTCTGCGCAGTACCGACGCGGATTGGCCGAGGTCCACCTCGCCATGGGTCAGCTCGAAAAGACGGTCGGCAGCCTTGGCAAAGCCGAAGTTTCTCTCAAAACGGCGTTGAGGCTCTGGGACCGGCTGGTTACCGAAGGTCCGGAAGTCAGCAAGTGTCGATCTTGGCTGGCATTAACCCACAACCTTTTGGGAGACATATGCCGACTTACCGGCCGGCCAGCGGAGGCCGAGGTGGCGTTGCACAAAGCCCTGGAGCTTCGGCAGCAAGTTATGGTCGAGCACCCAGAAATGGCCGAATATCACCAGGACCTCGCCACCGGTCACAACGACATCGGGATCTTCTACGGTGAGAACCAGCGGATGGTGGAGGCCGAAAAGTCGTACAAAAAGGCGATTGAGCTCGAAGAGCGACTGGCGGCCGACCACCCGGACGACGTGCTTTATCAACGCATGTTGGCCTTGTACCAAAACAACCTCGGTAGCGTCTACACGGCCACGGGCCGGCCGGCCGACGCCGAGGCGTCTTACCAGAAGGCGTTGGCGATCGGCGAAAAGCTAGCGGTGATGCTTCCCGCGCAGCTTGATCTTTCGGTCCAACTCGGTGGGACTTACTGCAATCTGGGACAGCTCGCGGTCGATTGGGGCCATCCAAGCCGTGCCTTTGAGTGGTTGGGCCGCGCCGAGGCAAAACTCCGGCCCGCGCTCGACCGCGAGCCCCGTCACGCTTTGGCTCGATTGTCTCTCCGCAACGTGCATTGGAATCAGGCAAATGCCTTGTCCCGGCTAGGCCGATTCCGGGAGGAAATGGCTGCCTGGGACAGGGCCTTGGAGTTGGCGGCGGACGAGTGGACACGTGATTGGTTGACGATGCATCGGGCCCCCGTACTTGTCCGGATGGGTGACTATCGGCGCGCCCTTGCCGAGGCGACGAAGGCCTCCCGCGGCCCCAATCTACCGGGCGACTTGAACTATTGCTTCGCGTGCACCGAGGCGCTCGCCTCATCAGCCGTCCGCGCCGACACTACGCTCGAGCCGTGCGCCAGCGCCGCCCGCGCCGAGCAACTTGCCGCCCTGCGCGGTTGCGCGGCTGGGCAAGGCACGTGACGACGGTTACTTTCGCAACCCGGCCCGGGTCGTCCAAATTCGCCGAGATTCGGCCGTCGACTCGCTCCGGTCGCGACCCGACTTCCGGCTCTTGCTGCAGGACCTGAACTTCCCGGCCGATCCGTTCGCCCGTTGATCTGGTCCCGGTAATTACCGGATTTGACCGGATCGTAAAAATGGTCGATTCCTCAAGACCGTATCGTCACGCAAGTTGAGGAAATGGCTTGAAATTGCTTGCAATTCCGGTCTCAACCACTAGAATTGCTTATGTCATCGGTAGTTAAACCGGGTTTCCCGATGGCCTTTTCGCTGCCTGTCACGCCGGAGGTTGCGGGTTCGAGCCCCGTCATCCTCGCTTAGTTCCCAAGGACTTACGACGAATCTGCCCTTCTCGGCCAAGCGGCTTCCGAAAAGCCTGTCCGAAAACGTCCCCCGCCGGCGCCGCGAAGCACGCAGCGGGAGATTCGCGAGCCTTCCGGCCCACTGGTCCCGGAGGGCATCGTGCCTCACTATCCAACGCGTTCCTCCGAGTGCCGGCTCCCGATTACAGTGCCAAAACCCGCCCACGCCCGGTTCATCCCTCGCGGATCGTCCGACTCGCAGGCTGAGATCAAGGCGCCGTCTGCGACCCGCGCGAGGCAACTCATGTGGCTTCATACCGGCGACCCCGTCCTTGGCTTCCGGCACCGAGCCATCATCAAATTCTTCCTCTACTCCGGGCTCAACATCGCGCTTGCCGAGGAATTTGCCAATTCCGACCGGCTTACCCGCATGGTGGTCGATGAAGTCAACATCGGGCAATCGCATGATACCTCAACTGTCAGAACGGCCGGGACTCCCGAGCGGCCCGAGGGGGATCCATACCTTCGGCCGACCGGCTCGTGTAAGATCGGTCAGTCGGCATGTATGTCTGCGTCAAGTTCGGCAGGAGGGCAGAACGATGGGTTAGATGGAACGTGAACGCTGGTGCTGGCGGTGTTTCAGAAGAACACGCCACGATCTGTCGATCTCCCCGGAGTTGCCCTGGGACGAGTGGGGTCCGCTGGCGCTCTTCGTCCATGCTCTGAGGGTCATCTTCGAGTATCTGTTCGAAGCATGGGTCTGTGTCGAATGCGAGAAGCGTCAAGAGCAGGCTGACGACGATCTCAACGAGCCCGGCGCCTGACCTCTTGCCGAGCTTGGACATCTGGCGTTGATTCAATGCGAGCGATACCGCAACGCCGTGGTGAACTTCGTTGCGTTACCACAACCCGCGATGGCCCGGATTCGCTCCGGTGCACGCCGCAGCAAGCAAAATCGCCAGAATCGCGGCCATTCGCACCACGAGCGCGCGTCTCGGTACACTCACATCCTGATTGCGCCCAAGCTAAACTCGCCGGACGATGAGAATGCCTGACGCTGAACCCCGGCCGGATCTGCAGAACGGCCCGCCACTCGTCTTCGGCATCTACCCGGGCATGACCGGCCAGGAATTGCCCCAGGAGAACGTCCACAGGGGGGCCGTCCCCGATGATCCTGAGCGGACCGAAAAGGCGCTCGCAGTCCTCCAGCCCGCCGGGCGGCCGTTCCTCGTCCGAAGCTATGTCGTCTACACAGGCCACGGGCGAGCGACGAATCTCACGCCCGTCGAGCTCATCCGATACGCGCGCGACGGCCGGCGGCTCGACTTCGTTGCGTGCTACCGCTCGGAGGACGGCGACCTCGCGGATTGGGTCCGATTCCTCCGTGACGCGGTTCGAAAATTTGGCCCGCATCTGGACGCCTTTCAGGTCACCGAGGAGCCGAACAACCCGCACGCCGGCGCGGGGGGTGACGGCAGCGCTCCCAACATCCGGCAGGCACTGGTCGAGGGCGTGGTTGCCGCAAAGGACGAGGCCCGGCGAAACGGCTTTGAATTCCAGGTCGGGTTCGCCGCCACCCCGTCGTTCAACCCGGCCGACGACTTCTGGGCGGATCTGGCGTCCCGAAGCACCCCGGCGTTTTCCGAGTCGCTGGACTATGTCGGCCTGGATTTCTACCCGGACGTCTTCCGCCCTATCCCGGAGGGCCAGTTAGCGGCGGCGGTCGAGGGCGTGTTGACTCTCTTTCGGCAGGTCAACCTGGTTGCCGCCCGGATCACGGCCGATGTGCCGGTGCGGGTCACCGAAAATGGCTGGCCGACGGGACCCGGTCGGTCGGCCGATCGGCAGGCCGAAGTGCTGGAGACCGTCGTGCGCAAGATTGACCAGCTGCGGACGGCGCTGAACATCAGCCATTACGAGTTCTTCCTGCTGCGAGACGGGGACTCGCGACGACCTGAGATCGGCGCTCAGTTCGGGCTGCTGCGAGATGACTACACGCCCAAGCCAGCGTTTGACCTGTACCGCCGATTGATCGCCGAGCTTGGCGCCACGAGGTGGCCCGGCGCATGAAGAGCGCGATCCCGAGGAGAATCTTTCTCGTCGCCGTCCGTGCCAGGGTCGAAAGCTTGGACACCCGGCGGGTATCATCTGAACCATAATGCTCCTGCACGGTCCGCCACGAAAGTCGAGCAATGGACGAATCCCCGCTCACCTCCGGTCTCGCGGAGCTTCCGCACCTCTCGACGTTCGTGAGGGCTGCCGAGCACGGGAGCTTTACCGGCGCGGCAGCGCAGCTCGGCATCACTCAAGCGGCTGTGAGCCAGCGGATCGCCGCTCTCGAAAAAGAACTTCGCGTCTCGCTGTTTAACCGTCAGGCCGGAAGGATCGCCCTCACCGAAGCCGGGCAGCGGCTCTACGAGTACGCTCGCAAGATCCTCGACTTGCACGAGCAGGCGCGAAAGAACCTGGGCGGATTTCGTCCGACGATCTCGGGAGATTTGCCGATCGCCGCAAGCTCGGTGCCTGGTGAGTACTTCCTCCCCCCGTTGCTATCTGCTTTTCAGGCGGAACATCCCGACGTGCACGTCCGGGCGACCGTGAGCGACAGCAGCCTGGTCCTGAAGGAAATCGAAAAAGGCCGGGCGACGCTCGGTTTGGTCGGTCAGAAAACCGATAATCCCCGCCTCGAATATCGCACCATCGGTTCGGATCGCCTTGTGCTCATCATCCACTCGAAGCATCCCTCGGCCGGCCGAGAAACCGTGTCGCTCAGCGCTCTCAAACGCGAGCGGCTCATCATCCGTGAGCCGGGGTCCGGCTCTCGAACGGCCCTGGAGCAGGGCCTCGCGCGGCCGGCACGTCGCTGGCGGCGCTCGACGTCACCCTCGAGCTCGGCAGCAACGCGGCCATCAAGGATGCCGTGAGCCGGGCCCTCGGGATCGCATTTCTCTCCCAGCTCGTTGTCCAGAAGGAACTCAGCTCCAGGGAGCTGCAAACGGTCGCCGTCAAGGGACTCGCTCTCGAGCGGGAGTTTTACCTGGTCTTTGACCGCCGCCGTCCGCTGCGTGCCGCCGCGGCCGCGTTTCTCCACTTCATCGAGCGGCACCCGTTTGAGGCCGGCCGAACATAAGCGATGCCCCCCATAAGCACGGCTTATGAAGGGGTGCAGACCTATCAGCACAAGCTCGATGGCGTCAGCGCGCCTGGACGAAGATCATTGGGGACTCCCGCGTTTTCTGCGAGGAAGCTGTTGTCTCGTCTCAGGCCGTTGCTGCGAATTGGCGTCCCGTTACCGGTGCTCATACTATGCCGTTGATCAAAGAGATCATGAGCCCTGGTCGCAAACAGCACTGGGAAAACGTCTACAACGCGACGGCCGAGACGGGCCTTAGCTGGTACCAGGACGAGCCCGAGCTGTCGCTCGAGCTCATCAGTGCGGTTGCCCCGGCCGCGGGGCGCATCATCGACGTGGGTGGTGGGGCGTCGCGCTTGGTCGATCGACTCCTCGAGCTCGGTTTCGAAAGGATCGCTGTTCTCGACATCTCCGAGACGGCGCTTGCGAAGGCGAGGTCGAGGCTTGGTGAGCGTGCCGAGCGCGTGGAGTGGATTGCCGCCGATGTGACCCTGGTTCACGACATTGGGACCTTTGATGTTTGGCACGACCGGGCCGTCTTTCATTTCCTGACCGACTCGTCCGATCGCCAGCAGTATGTCGAGCTGGCTCGTCGGACGCTGCCGGAGGGGGGCCACGTCATCATCGCTGCCTTTGCCAAAAACGGACCGAAGCAATGCGCCGGCCTGGAGATCGACCGCTACGACAACGAGTCACTACGTGGAGAACTTGGCGACGGCTTCGCGCTGGTGCGAGTGGCGAGGGAAACACACACGACACCCTGGAAATCATCCCAACCGTACTTCTATGGCGTTTTCAGGCGGCAGGAATGCGAAACGCTTTCTCGATGACAGGCCATTCCTGAGCAATTGCGCGGGCATCGAAACTCAATACGAGAAACTCTGGTCGGGTCTTTTCAAAGGAGAAGCTCATGCGATCGCGATCGTTGAAGGGCATCTCTTCCGCGGTGGTCTCCATCATCGTGATGGGGACCAGCCTGGCGGGGGATGCCGTCGAATCGGGTTTGAAACCCGGTGAACCCGTCAGCGCGTTTGACGTGGAGGATGTCACCGGCCCGAACAAGGGCAAGACGCTCTGCTACCGCTGAAGGTACGGCGATGCGCCGGTGGTCTGCGTGTTCGCCCGCAAGACCTCCGAGCCCTTGACCAGTTTGGTCAAGCAGATCGACCAGAAGATCGGGGACAACGCGAGCCTCAAGAGCTTCGTCGTGATCATGACGAAAGACCTCGACACGACGAGAGAAGGCCTCAAGAAGTTGGCGAAGGAGGCGGGCGTGAAAAAGGTCCCGCTAACGATGATCGCAGAGAAGGACGGACCGCCCGACTACGAAATCTCCGCCGATTCCGATATCACGGTGCTCATGTGGACGCACCACAAGGTCAAGGTTAATCACGGATTCAAGGGCGAGCTGACCGAGAAAGACGTTGCGAGCGTCGTGTCCGACATCCCCAAGCTTCTGAGCAAGTGAGCCCAGATCCCCCGGGCCACTGATCACCGATTTCCATCACCGAACCGAACCGACGAGACCAGACAACCTCCACGACCCGGGCAAGTTGCCCGGGTCGTGGCATTTCGGCCCCGCCTGAAGGCGCCGTCGCCCCGGCGGCAACATGCGACGCCGGAGGCGGCCGACGCCTCCGCTGGCCGGTCGAGACGTGGCGTCCGGACAATCCGCCGTAACAGTCGGTGCCGTCGGGTGATCCTCAGATCTTGGGTCGTCCCGGTTTGGGCTCCCGCCGCGACGAGCATCGCCCTGCAGATGTATCTTGAACGTGTCGGGACTGCCTTCTGCAGTTCTTGACGGCTCCGGTGAACGCGGGCCCGGGCCGTCATCACGCAAGTACGACCGCGTGAGCGCGCTGTGTCGTACGGAGGAACATTCGCTCTGGCACATCCCTTGGTCGAGGCGGGCGGTGGCGAACTGGTCAATGATCCGGTAGCGGATGTGGAGACTGTCGCGACGGCAGCTTGGAACGCCGCGATCGACAAGCCGTTGAAGCTGGTTTGTTACGGCTTGCGGCCTAATGCCGACGTCGATAGCGACGTCAGTGACGCAGAGCTCTCCCGAGCGGGCCAAGGCGTGCAACAATCGAAGATATTTACATAATACGCAACAAAAAAACCGGCTCGCAGGCCGGGGGGCAAGACAGATCCACAGCAGCGATCGATGAGTCTGGCTTGCGAAGACATCGGGACAGGTCAAGTGCCGTAGGCGACGGAATACAGATAAGGATACGGCTCCGAGAGGCCTTGGAGGAAGTCCGCGAGATTGGCGATGTCACGCCTAACCCATTCAGCTTCCGAGGGCAAGGCTGGAGGCGGCTGTTCGAATTCTGGGGGCAAGGCTCGGCGGAACCGTTCGAAGAGTCCACCGACATCGGATGCCCGAGCAAGTTGCGCCGCCTGGTCCGGGGAGAGGAGGGATTCGTCGGCGATCCTATTGACCACGAGCAGGCCACACGGATAGCGATATTGGAATACGACGCGTGAGGCCGTCTCCCGGTCGAGGTTGTCCTTGTGATAGCCTGCATACCTTTCTGAAGGAGACAGCACCAGCTCCCTCAATAACGAATCCTGTTCCTTCGCCCAGCGACCATGCGCCGAGAGTGCTGCCGGAAGACCGTCGGCATTCTCTATCGCGACACTAAGCATGTACCGATCGAAGAGGATGAGACGCAGGAGACACGCCTGGAGGTGCTCTTCCGGGCACGCACAGGCCTCGTGGAGTAAATGAATAAATTCATATTTGCACTCCCACATATCACGTATTAGGCCATCATTGATGAAGACGCTCGGGCAGCCTTCCTCGAGCGTGCCCACGAGGGATGCCACCAGCGCCTCATTGTACCAGTCCGGCTCAGCCCCGTCGGCGATGACTCTCTGCTCGACGAGGTCACTTGTGGTTTCGGCTGGGTAATACTCGAAAGACTCGAAGAAGGAAAGCCAGGCCGCAGTCGACCTCTTCGCCTTGAGGGCCTCGAGCCCTCGAGTGAACTTATCGAACCGGAGCACCGGTATTGCACAGATTGTCGTCTCCGGAGAGCCGATGATGCACCTCCTTTCCGAACAGTATGCAGAACCGGCGAACTTGAATGTGACAGTCGAACAGTCGCGATCTGTCACGCTATCCAATCGATTTGAAGGCCTCGCATCACTCGAGATAACAAGCTGGAATCCATTTCGCAACGCTCTGCTCCTGATTTCACGTCTGCTGCTCTGACCTTGATTCTGCGCCCGATTTTGAAAGGCGCTCTCGTGTCTTGTCTCCTGTCGGGTCTGCTCGCCCGCAATACTACCTCAAGTAGGGCGTGGATTCCTCGGGCACGTCGAGCTCGATTTCGTCGACGTAACACCACGCCCAGCGCTCGCCCGGCTCGAATGACGCGACCACGGGGTGGCCCTTCTGATGAAAGTGCCCGGTCGCGTGGCGGCCCGGCGAGCTGTCGCAGCATCCGACGTGACCGCAGGTCAAGCACAGGCGGAGATGGACCCAGGTCGTCCCCAGCTTCAGGCACTCTTCACACCCAAGCGTGCGGGGGGGACCGGCGTGAGATCGACTTCGTGTTCGCACATCATATTCGAGCTCCCGAAAAGCGACTCTCCGCTCGCCGCAGCCGATATCTTGCTGTCGGTCGCGTCTCATCCGGGCGCCCAATCCAGTGGTAGATCGCCCGGACGCACCTTTTGCACAAACACCACGAGTATTCGTGACCGCTCGCCTGTCCGTTCAACGCGCGGCTTTTGAGCGGCGCCATCACGATTCGATAGGGCAGGTCGTAGCGACCAAGCTTGATGGGCTGAAACAGTTTTTCCATGAGATGCCACCAAAGAACGATTGAGTGATCAAGCGTTGGGTCGTTACTGGTCACAACGTCGGTAACATTCGGGGTCGCTCGCCGCGCGGAAACGCCTGGTCGATCCTGGCGAGCTCGGCTTCCGTCAGCTCGAGGTCCCCGGCATCGGCGTTCTCAACAGCATGCTCGCGGCTGGTGGCCTTTGGAATCGCGAACAGGGACGGCCGACGCACCAGGAACCGCAGCGCGACCTGGCGGGCGCTCGCGCCGTGCGCGTTCGCGATTTCTTCGAGGACTCGACCCCCGGCGGAGCGCGGGCCCGGAAAGCGCCCCCGGCCGAACGGACTGTACGCGACCACGGCGACGCCGTGCTCTTCACACCAGGGAATGACCGCGTGCTCGATCGCCCGCTCTTCCAGGTGGTAGAGCACCTGGTTGCAGGCCATTCGGGCCTCGCCGCCGATCAACCGGGCCTCTTCCAGGTCGGGCACGTCGAAATTGCTCACACCCCAGCAGACGATCTTCCCCTGGCGCTCGAGATGCTCGAATGCCGTGATCGTCTCCTCCAGCAGGAATCGACCGCGCCAGTGCAACAGGTAGCAGTCCAGCCGGTCGGTCTTGAGCCGGGCGAGCGACTGCTCGCAGGCCGTCATCGTCCCCTTTAACGAGGCATTCTCGGGAAGGACTTTCGAAACCAGGAAAACTCTGTCACGCTTGCCACGGATCGCCTCGGCGACCATCTCCTCGGCGTCGCCCGATCCGTACATCTCGGCCGTGTCGATATGGGTCATCCCCAGATCGACGCCCCGGCGCAGGGCGGCGATCGCCTTGGCCCGGTCGTCGCTATCGCTGTACCAGGTCCCTTGACCGATCACGCCAACCTCTCGGCCGCTGTCTCCGAAGGGACGCTGTTCCATCACTCACCTCCGCGATCGCGGATGTTGTCGCGGGATCTATGCGCGAACACAGCCGTGTGGATCGATGACAAACTTCCTGGTCGAGCCGTCGTCGAACACCCGATACGCCTCGGGCGCTTCATCGAGAGGAATCACCTCGACGTTCATGACCTCGCCCAGTTATTCCATCCGCCCCCGACAGGATCGCCATCATCAGTCCGCGATTGTACCGCATGACCGGACGCTGGCCAGCGGTGAGTACACGCGACTGCGCCCCCGTTTTGACTTGGCTGTCCCAGCTTGTTGCATCATCCCGGAGGCTATTCGAGCTGCAGGATACTTCCCGGATAATCGATCGTCACGCAAAACTTTGGATCGGCTCCGGCAGGAACGGCGGTTTCCAATCAACAGGTTGGAGGGCAGCGCAATGAAGATCCCCCGCGTATCGTTCACGGTCCGGCGGATGATGGTCGCGGTCGCGGTCGTGGCACTCCTGATCGGGATCGCTCGCCTCTGGAGAACGCGCCAGCTCTATCTCGAGAAGGCCGCCGACCATGCCGGTTTCAGGGCTCTTGTGCTCAGGTCACCGCTGACCATCGCCTACTGGGAGTCCCGATGGAGCGACCAGCACGAAGGAAAGCCCGCGGGGCCTGGCGGACCTCCGTTCGTGCCGGCCAGGGCCGCGTATCACGAAGCAATGAGACTTAAATATGAACGGGCCGCCCGCTATCCTTGGCTCTCCGTCCCCTCCGATCCGCCTGCGCCCTGAGAATCGCTGTCGTGCGCTAGGTTCAGAGGGCGCGAAGAGTCGAGCGTGGGATGATCTTTTGACGTGGACCGCATCCAGAGGACTCGAGGCGCTTGACCTCAGCCGCACTCCGCGCGAAGATTCATTCAGTGCGCATTGGGGCGCCTCCTGTCCGCGGCAAGGGAATTCTCCCACCCAATCGGGTTCGCGGCACATCGCTGAACCTTCTTCCAGCCTGGACTAAGCGGACTTCAGGCACGACGGAGGAAGGGTTCCATGACCGACAAGCTTTCACGCAAGCGCAGCCTCGAGAGTCTGAAGAAAGAAGCAAAGCGCTGGTATGATGCGCTTCGCCAAGAAATCCCCGACGCTCGCACCCGCTTCCAGCGCGTTGTTCCGGCCGCCCTGGCAAAGCCCACCTTGCGAGCCGTGCAACACGCGCTGGCGCTCGAACACGGATTCGCCGGCTGGACGGAGCTGAAGCACGCGCTGACCGCGGACGCCCAGGAGATCACCCGGCGCTTGGACAGTTCGAGGAAATGGCCGAAGCGCTATTGGAAGCGTATCGCACGGGCACGCCCGCGGCGATGGAGCGGCACTGGGCACTCACCTGGCACCGCCGAAACTGGCAGGCGATGCGCACCTACGTGCAGCTCGACCTCGGCCGGCAAGCAGGCGGCGCGGATCAGAACGACGATATCACCCTCGACGACGCACGGTCCCTTGTCGCCCGGGAACACGGATTCGAGCGCTGGGACGCTCTGGTGACGTATTACACGAGCATGCCGGTGCGCTCGTCGTTGATCGTGGCAAAGCCGATCCGACTCGTCACCGCCGAGACAGTCGACGACGAGTCGCCGGCGTGGCATTCGCGCGATTGGTCCGCGGTCGTTGCCCGCCTCCAGGAACTTGATGCCGCCGGCATCGACGCCGCCGGCCAGATGACCGACGCCATGCTCGAGGACCTGTCGCGTATCGAACATATCACCTCGGTCAAGCTCGGCGGATCTCGCAGCGTGACCGACGCGGGTGTGCGTCATCTCCGGAGATTGTCACGGCTGCGCCATCTCGACTTGAGTGGCACGGCTGTCACCGATCGCGGACTGGAAGTGTTGCGGGCGCTGCCGGAACTGGAGACAGTCTCGCTGGCCTGGACAAGCGTCACGGATGCCGGGGTCGAGCACCTGTCGGGATGCGAGCGACTCGGCAACGTTAACCTCCAGGGCACTGCAACCGGCGACGGCGCCCTCCGTGTACTCGCGGGCAAGGGGCGGCTGTGTGAGCTGAGAACCGGCAACGGAGTGACCGACGCCGGTCTGGCGCTGCTCCATGAGATCCCGATCTTCAAAAGCTGGCATGGCGGCGAGCCGAAGATGGGTCTTCTCAGCTACGATGCCGGCCCGAACTACCTCTCGCTACGCGGTCCGATCACGGATCGCGGCATGGGTCAGCTCGCAGGGCTCGACGGTCTGTTCGCGCTCAACCTGGACTCTTCCGAGATCGGCATCACCGCGGCCGGCCTGGCGCCGTTGGTCGGGCTGCCAAACCTCGGATGGCTCGCCGCCCTTGCGACCGACGACGCCATGCCGTACATCGCTCGCATCCCCCGGCTTCGCTTCCTCGGCTGCCAGGACACGGTCGCGGGCGACGACGGGTTCGTAGCCCTCGGTCAGTCGCAGTCGATCGAGTACATCTGGGGGCGTCGCTGTCACAATCTGCAAGCTCGCGGCTTCGCGGCGCTGGCGCGGATGCCGGCCTTGCGCGGGCTGTCCGTGAGCTGCAAGAACGTCGACGATGCAGGCTTGGCCGAGCTGCCCCGGTTCCCGGCGCTTCGCGAGCTCATGCCAATGGACGTGCCGGACGAGGGCTATCGCCACATCGCGCACTCCCAGGCGCTTGACTCACTCATCCTCATGTACTGTCGAGAGACGAGTGACAGGGCGACTGAGCACATCGCTCGACTACCGCAACTCACGTACGATTTCGCCAGCTACACGCGCATCACCGACCGCACGCCCGAGCTCTTGTCCCGCATCGCTTCACTGGAGCGGATCACGCTGGACGGGTGCGCGGCGGTGACAAACATTGGCGTGGCTCACCTGGCCCGGCTGCCTCGCTTGCGCGAGCTGCGGGTGTCGGGACCGCAGATCACTTCCGAGATCGCGAGTGCCTTCCCCTCCCGGGTTCGCGTTCACTATTCGGTCTGATCGTTGACGGGCAGGTTCCGCTGTCACGGCGCCTCGGGCCGCCGAGAAACGGTCCGAGCCCGCCGCGCGCTCGTGCGTGGGCTGTCCTTACCCTGGCGACCGAGGGTGTTGCGGCCGAAACTCGGCCTCCGAGTCATGCCGCTCGGCCCCCATCACTTCTGCGACGGCGTTGAGCTCGGTCGGCTCGAAGATCACCACGAGCCGGAATCTCCCCCACTGGTCCATCCAGCCGCGAACGCGAACTCCGTCCATCCCTTGCAGTATCGAGCCGATGTCGCCGTCGCGAGTGCAGGCGTAGAGAGCGGCACCCGACCAGATCCCGATCTCGCCATGCTGGCAGTGAATCACGTCGATGCCGCGATAGACGTCCCAGTCCACCTTGTAACGATCCCCGGCGATCGCGTTCAAGTCGATCATGGCGTCTGCGCCTTACACCGAGCCCACGGCTCCATCGCGAGAGCCAGTCCGGCTCGCCCCCAAGGTCAGGTCCAGAGGGTGCCGTCCGATCGAATCGATCGCGCGGCGGCCCCGATCTGGCGCCGGCAGATCAGACGATTTCAGCTTCGTCGATCCTGGTTCTCGCCGCCGTTCGCGCCTGAAAACGTGAGAGCACAACGGCGGTGAACAATCCAGCGGTCACCGCGGACGCAAACAAACCCCACGCCGAAGCACCCATCGCAAATACGAAGGCGACGATCGACCCGATTGAGAAAGCAATCCATGCGATGAGCACTTTCGCTGCCGGCGCGGCTAGAAAAGCGGCTGCGACCACGAAGACGGCCGACAATGCCGTACTCGTGCCGAAGATGCCAGACTCGACGGCTCGAAACCAAGGGGCGACGCATGCGCCCGAAATTAATTCGTCGGCCGGACAGAACCACTCTGCGATACTGAGCAAAACGATTCCCAAAACCAGTGCAAGATACCAAGCCACGATGCTTGCTATCGGAATAAGCGCCCATCGAATCGTCGTGACCATGACGCCGCTTCATTATCAATAGTAGGACGGCTGGCACGCGAGGTCAGATCCGTCCATCCCATCAAGTATCCATGATCGCTTGGGTCGTGAGAAGTCCTCGCTCAACCGATTGCCACGCGACGGCGCGATCGCGGCACGAATTCGCGCGATTTGCCGCCGGTCGATCCACGTTGACGGGCGCCGCGGGGTCGAGGGCATTCATTCAGCCAGTCCGGGCATCGTCCAGAGCAGAGCCAACCTCGATGGTGAACCCGCCGGGCGCCTGGAAAAAGAACGTCCACGCGCCGTGTTGTTTCGAGGGGGGTGGAACATCAAACCCGGCCTCCTTCAAGCGCCGGTTGATCTGGTTGACGCGATCCTCACTTTCCTGGCCGAAGCCGATGTGGAAAATGCCTGGATATCGGACCTCGGTTTCGTTGGCCATCTTCATGCTCGTCAAGGTGAGGATCAGTCCCTTGTCGTCCGCCAGCGCGGTGATGTTGTTGTTCCCTCCCAGATGCTGTAGCCCAAAATACTCTTCGAGGAACTTGCGGGTCGCGGGGACGTCGGTGACCGTGAGATTGAGGTGGTTCAACGTCAACGTGAGGGCCTCCAAGATCGCCTCGGCCTGTCCCGTTGCAACGGCATCTGATCCCGCGGCGACTTCGCGCGAGCGTGCGCCGCCACACGACCAGCGACACCAAGGAACGATTCCGCCGCGATGTCCGCTTGAAAATTGGAAGGTGCTAAACCCCGATATATCAATTTGATATCGATTTCGCAACCGTCGATCCCGTGGTGAAAGCTTGGTTCCGCAGCCGTTCGTGCGCGGTTGCATGACATTCTCGAACTCGAAAGAGTGCGCCGGGCTCCCTTGCCCGCCGACTGTCATCGTCATCGCGCGTGGTCAGCGCGAAGACCGACCATCAGCCGGCCGCGCTCTCGGTTCGCGCACAGCCGCGCGGCAGCGCGTCTGCGCTCCTCGTCTCAGCCGTCGAAAGCCAGCGAGCAGACACGTCGCGGTTCACGTTATCACCGAGTGGCCTTGATGCTGCGACGTCGATGCCATAATAATTCTACCTGTCAACAAGGGCGGTGCGCGTTGCGACGCCCGGCACGATTCGTGTGGCAGCAAGATCCGGCACGATCGCCTCGGTCGGCCGGTGCCAGGAGGTGCCAGCGCAAAGATGTACGTACCGACCAGAACTGTTCTTCACCAAGGGTGTGGGGACTCACCGCGAGAAATTGACCAGCTTCGAGCTGGCCCTGCGCGACGCCCGGATCGCCTGCTACAACCTCGTTCGCGTCTCGAGCATCTTTCCGCCCAACTGCAAGGAAATCTCGATCGACGAAGGGCTGAAGCAGCTCCAGCCCGGCCAGATCGTCCACGTCGTGATGAGCGAAAGCGCGACGGCCGAGCCCAACCGGCTGGTCGCGGCCAGCGTGGGCGTGGCGATTCCGCGCGACCGGAGCCATGTTCGGCTACCTGTCGGAGCACCACGCCTACGGCCAGACGGCCAAGACCGCCGCCGATTACGCCGAAGACCTCGCCGCCGAGATGCTCGCGACCGTCCTGGGCGTCGAGTTCAACCCCGACAGCTCCTGGGACGAAAAACGCGAAATCTGGAAAATCGCCGACGTCTTCTACAAGACCAAGGAGGTCACCCAGACCGCCGTCGGCCACAAGGACGGCCTCTGGACCACGGTCGTGGCCGCGGCCATTCTGTTGCCCTGAAGCGAGCGATTGAGACCTTCGCGACGGCGAGCCGATCCGGGGCGGGCAGCGACGGGGTGCGCCCGTCGGTGACCGGGCTCCCTCCCCCGGCAACCCCACCGCGCCCAAGGCGCAGGAGAACTGCGAGCGGTCATGGGCTACCTCGAGACCATCAGCGTGCACCGCATCGCCCCGCCGGAAGTCGGTGGTGCCGAGACCGTCGCCGACCTGATCGACCAGACCTTCTCCAGCTACAACGCCGGCCGGCTGCGCGAGGTCTGCCGGGTCTTCACCCAGAAATTCCTCGAGCCCGACTGCACCGTCGGCCTGACCCTCTCCGGCGCCCTCACGCCCGCCGGCCTGGGGATGAGCTGCCTGATTCCGCTGATCAAGGCCGGCTTCGTCGACTGGATCGTCTCCACCGGCGCCAACCTTTACCACGACACCCACTACGCGCTCGACCTGCCGCTGCACCAGAGCCGGCCCAACCTCGATGACCATCGCGCTGCGCCGCCACGACGTCATCCGGATCTACGACATCGTCTTCGATTACAAGACCCTGCTCGACACCGACGCGTTCTACCGCGAGCTGATCCGGGACGAGGCATTTGCCCGGCCGATGGGCACCGCCGAGTTTCATCACGAAGTCGGCCGCTACCTCCATGGCCGCGCGGTCAAGCTCGGCCGACCGTCGCCAAGCTTGCTCGCCGCGGCATTCGAGGCCGACGTGCCGATCTACACCTCGAGCCCCGGCGACAGCTCGATCGGAATGAACCTGGCGGCCCTGAGCCTGCAGGGCGGCAAGCTCCAGATCGATCCACTGCGCGACGTCAACGAGACCGCCGCGCTCGTCTACGCCGCCAAGCAAGAGGGGGGCAAGTCCGGCGTCCTGATCCTGGGAGGGGGCAGCCCCAAGAACTTCATCCTCCAGACCGAGCCCCAGATCCAGGAAGTCCTCGGGCTCGCCGAGAGCGGCCACGATTATTTCCTCCAGATCACCGACGCCCGCCCCGACACCGGCGGACTCTCGGGCGCGACCGCCAGCGAGGCGATGACCTGGGGCAAGGTCGACCCCGATAAGCTGCCCGATTCGGTGACCTGCTACACCGACTCGACCATCGCTCTGCCGCTCCTGACCGCCTACGCCCGGGCACGCCACGCCCCGCGTCCGCTGCGCCGGCTGTACCAGAGGCGCGCCAAAGACTACGAACGACTCCGCCGCGCATACCAGGCCAAGCTCCGGGACCCAAAACCGGCGAAAGCCCGGGGCAAGCGCCCGAAGTGATTCCGCGTGGAGCGACCCGCGCGAGCCTCCCCTCGTTTCCGCGACATGGTCGCGCCGGAGCAATTCGCCCATGTCCAGCCGCACGACCACCCGTGTCCTCGTAGTCGACCCCGAAGAGCCCGACCCGGCCGCGCTCGCAATCGCCGCGCAGGCCGTGCTCCGGGGCGGGCTGGTCGCGTTTGCGACCGAGACAGTTTACGGCCTGGGGGCGCTCGCCCCTTGCCCGCGGCCGTCGCGCGGATCTTCGCGGCCAAGGGCCGGCCCCCGATCAACCCCGTGATCGTCCACGTCGCAGGCGCGAGCCAGGCCCGGGAATGCGTCGCGGAATGGCCCGACCGCGCGGCCGAGCTGGCCCGGCGATTCTGGCCGGGCCCGCTGACGCTTGTGCTCGAGCGGGCCCCCATCATCCCCGACCTGGTGACCGCCGGCAACCGCACCGTCGCCGTCCGCGCCCCGGCCGGGGCCGTCGCCCTCGGCCTCGTCGCACGGGTCGGCCAGCCGATCGCCGCCCCGAGCGCCAACCGGTCGGGCCGGATCTCGCCGACCCGGGCCGAACATGTCCTGGCCGATCTCGACGGTCTCGTCGAGCTTGTCCTCGACAGCGGGCCGACGGCGATCGGATTGGAATCGACCGTCCTCGACCTGAGCTCGGCACGGCCGCGGCTGCTCCGTCCCGGTCCGATCTCGGCGCTCGACGCTGCAAGCGGCCCTGGGCGGCTGCGAGATCGATTCCTGCGCCCCCGGGGCGTCGCCCGGCCAGCCGTCGAGCCCCGGGCAGATGCCGGTCCACTATGCGCCGCGGACTCCGGCGTTCCGCGTCGAAGGGACCGAGGAATGGCAACCACCGGTAGATCGAGGCAAAGTCGCGCTCGTCCAGTTCGGCGAGCCGAGCCGTCAAGCTCAGCCGCCGGTCGACGTTCAGTTCTTGCTCGAGACGCCTGACGAGGCAAGCACGCACCTCTACGACGTCCTGCACCACTGCGACTCGCTCGGCTTGGACGCGATCATCGTCGTCATGCCCGCAGACCTTCCCCAGTGGCAGGCGGTTCGCGATCGCTTGCTCTGCGCGACGCGCCCGCTCGAAGAGACCCGCTGATCTCTGTTCCAGACGCTCAGTCGAAGAGCTGGCGCTGCGACGGGAACAACGGGAATTCGGGATCCGCTACGGGCGCGGGCACCGGCAGCCCCAGGTGGAGATAGCCGGCCGGCGTGATCTGGCGCCTGCGCGGAGAGCGGACCAGGAATTCGCGGCGCAGCAGATACGGCTCGACTTCGTCTCTCAAGGTGTCGACCGACACGTTCATCGTCGCGGCGAGCGCCTCGACGCCGGTCGGACCTCCGTTGAAGACGCGGACCAAGGTCTCGAGATAGCGGCGGTCTTGCTTGTCGAGGCCCTCCGAGTCGACTTCCTGCATGTCGAGCGCTTCGCGGGCGATCGCAAGATCGATGTGCCCGTCGGCGCGGGCCAGCGCGAAGTCGCGAACCCAGCGCAGCCGTGCGTTCGCGATCCGCGGCGTCCCGCGGCTGCGCGCGGCCAGCTCGCCGCGGCCGCCTCGTGAATCGTCGACCGCAGCTTGGCGGCGTTGATCGTGATGATCTTGGCCAGATCCGCGGCGTCGTAGAACTCGAGATGCTCGTGCATGCCGAACCGCTCGCGCAGCGGGCCCGAGAGCATGCCGCTCCGGGTCGTCGCTCCGATGATCGTGAACTTCTTGAGCGGCAGGTTGATGGTGCGGGCGGACATTCCGTCGCCCAGCACCACGTCGACGCGGAAGTCCTCCATGACCGGGTAGATGAATTCCTCGACGGCCCGCGGCAGGCGATGGATCTCGTCGATGAACAGGATCGAGCCCTCCGACGCGTTGGTCAGGAACGGCATCACGTCCATCTTCTTGTCGAGTGCCGCCCCGCTCGTGATCGCCAGCTCGACGCCCAGCTCATTGTGCAAGACCGTGGCAAACGTCGTCTTGCCCAGGCCCGGTGGTCCGTCGAAGAGGATGTGCGGCAACGGCTCGCCTCGCTTCTTCGCCGCGGCCAGGCTGATCTGCAGCCGCTCGGCGACCGCGCGCTGCCCGATCACGTCGCTCAGGCGCTGGGGGCGAAGCTTCTCGTCGATCGCGTCTGCAAGCACCGGCTGTTCCGGTTGGTCCGGCGGCGAATCCCCCTGCGGGCCCGTTCCTCTGATCGTCGGCTCTCGCATCGATCCCTCCTTGTCAACCGGGCACCGGCCACTCTGAGAATTGGACAGCCTGCTTCACGGGCCGCATCGCCCGCAGGCGCGGAACGCGCGTCTACTTGAAAACGATCGCGACACACAGCCCAGGATCGACGTTCCAAAGAGGACGCCCGGACCGTCCCGATTCCTCTCGTCGTTGTTTCGCGCTCTTCCGGTCGCGATCGTGCCAGGCCTTCTCTACTGCGTACGGCTTTGCAGGTAGATCGCTTCAATCATATCGGCCACCGACTTGAATTTCTTCTTGCCGGCCATCACGCGGTCGATCGCGTCGCGCGCCTGGCTCTCGCTGTGGCCGACCGACACGAGCGCGGCGTAAGTGTCTCGAATCACGTCCGGCCCGGCGTTCTCCGGGCGCGCCGTTGGCCGCGGCCGCTCTCGCGCCGTCGGCCTCGACCGGGCTCACGATCAAGGCAAACTTGCCGACCTTGCGGCGCAGCTTGGCGACGATCCGTTCGGCGGTCGCTTCGCCGATGCCCGGCAAGGTGGAGAGGACCTTCATGTCCTGGTCCTGGATCGTGCGGGCCAGCTCGCGGACCGGCCGGACCATCGCCCGCAGCGCCTTGCGCACCCCCACGCCGTCGACCGAGCAGAAGATGTCGAAGAACTCGCGGTCGATCGCCGAGAGGAAACCGACCAGCCGCGGAACCAGGCGGCTGACCATCGCGCCTCCTTCCAGATAAAGGACCGTGTGAAAACTCGATCGGCTCGCCGACCTTCCCCTGAATCAAGCGCCGCGTGTGCTCCGGGATCAGTACCTCGATCTCGAAGGGATCGATCAAGAGCGTCGCGCACTCGTCCGTGACCGTCTGAAGGATGCCGCGGACCTTGGTGAGCACCGTGATCTCCGTCGCTCTGACGCCGTCGAACTACGTTCCTCTGTTGCTATGTTCAGAATTGTGCACCAAGGGTCTGACGATTTCAAGGCGAGTTACGGGTGCGGCACTGCGATCGCGACCATTTTGTGCGCGAGCCCTGCGCGCGACCTCGTCGATCGCGCGGCTTTGACATCGCAATTGACGTCCGAAGAAAAAAAATCTCAAAGTTTTTTTCAGAGATCACTCGCGCGCGCAAATCGGAGAAACAGATCCGCGCGTACCGGCGCTTTCTCATGTGCTGGCACCCACGCGACCAATCGGCCGACCCCTGAAAAACAAGTGGTCTGCGGCACTTATGCATGACGTCTACTTTGGTATGTATAAGCTTCAAATGTTAAGTTGCAAGTTCAATGTAGCATGGATCCCATTTTAGCACTCTTATCGAAATTCCATCTGATTCGCAAAAAAAAAGACCATTTCTTTTAAAGTTCCTCTTCCAAATGCTGAAAGATTTGGTATCAATTGGCGCAGGGACCGGTTGATTGACTCATGCCGGTCGGGTTCAAACAAGTATGTCTTTTCACGAGGAGACACCGATGGCAGTGAAGAAGTCCGAACCGAAGAAGGCCGCGAAGTCCGCACCGAAGAAGGCCGCGCCCAAGAAGGCCGCGCCCGAAGAAGAAGTGATCCTGAGCCGCGGCTGAAGCCCGCGCCCGAGGAGACGAGAGCCCTGTAGGAGTATGGCGGCTCAATCGCCTCCTGACACGCAACGAGAGGTTCTCTCTACTGGTTCATCAGTATCCAAGAGCCGAGCTTCCCGGGGCCGCCCTCTAGCGGCCAACACCCCGGGAAGCCGGCTCCCAAGAATCTGATCGAGCGGGGTAACAGAGCGGGACTTTTCGCTTCATCGTGTTCGAGGACCGCGAGTGGCAGTACCCGTTCCAGTACGCTCGGATGCCAGCCCCGAACCAGGAGTCGCGACCTCGGCAGAGGACCGTCTCTCTGCCGCTCGCCCGGTCGATGCAACCGGGCAACCTGCACCGCACCGAACACACTGCTAAGTTCGCGCCGACTCTGCTGCTCGCGAGTCGGCGTTTTTTTTTTGCGAAACATCGATGGCCGTCCCCCTTCGTGTGCTCCTCCCTTGTGCCCGGCTTGCCGATCTCTCGCTACGCGTGAGTCTCCCGGCGTTGCCCGGCCGGATGAGCCGCGATCGCAACCGCGCCTGAGGATTGCGCGAAGTACCGGGCATTCCTTTCCGGCCGGAACAGGCACGATCAGCTGCTCTTGGCGAATGCCCCGCTTCTGGCTAGTATGCCGCTCGCCAGGTCAAAACCACAGTTCCAGCGCATCGCAATCCGGCACTCCGCGCCGAGTCGTTGCAGATCGCGAGGCCTCCGTCTTTTCTCCATTTTCTCGGACGGAGACCGCGTTACGGCAGTCTCGATTCTCACGAGAAGGACAAGGCAGACCGTCATGGCCGGCGCGTCAATCTCGATATCGCGGTACGTCCGACCCGGCTTCTTGATCGCGTGCGCGACTCTGCGCTCGCGGGCGGCTGCACGCCCTACATCGGCACCACTTACAAGAGCTTCCTGCGCCAGGTGCGGGAAAACCCCGATCCCAACATTCGCTACATCGCCTACGCCAAGCTCGGTGCGCCCGGCATCTATGAATCTCCTGGCGAGAAGGACGAAGCCGTCCGCATGCTGGTCGCGAAGTTTCAGGAAGGGAAAGAGCCGGTGGCGATCCGCGCGGCCATCATCAGGAGCCTCGGAAATCTCGGCGACCACCGGGCCCGCGACGTCGTCGTGCGGGCCGCGAGCGACGTCGATAACCCCGTGATTCGCGTCGAGGCCTGCCGCGCGCTGGGCAAGGTTGGCCTGCCGGAGGACGCGACCTTGCTCTCCCGAATCATGCTCATCGATCGCCTGGAGGACTGCCGGATCGCAGCCATCGAGGCCCTCGGCATCCTGAAATCAAGCGATCCGCGCATCTGCCAGATGCTTCTCGATGGCATGGATCATGACGATCCCGCCATCCGTCTGGAATGCCTGCGCTCGCTGCGCGCGATCACCAACAAGGATTTCGGAATCGAGCCCGCCGCCTGGCGGCGCGAGCTCGACCCAGCCGCCAAGGCGACCGCCGCGGCAACCACCAAGGACAAGGCCGCGACAACCACCAAAGACCAGGCCGCGGCAACCACGACGGAGAGTGCTCCCCAGCCCGGTGCAGCCGCACTCGTCCCGCCGCGACCATGATGCGCAGCGCGCTGGCGCTGGCGCTGGCGCTGGAGCGCCCGGACTCGTGCCAGGCGCGATCGCTCAATTGCACGACGAGACCGCTCGCTCACGGCACGAACCTTGCGATAATGAACGCGGCGCCCGCGAACCGCGTTCCCGGCCGGGGTGTCGTTGGAAGCGCGGTCCTTCGTCGTCATCCATTCCCATCCAGGCCTGACGGAGCCCGGGCGGTCCGTGAGGGGATATGGACAGCGCACACGCTCGAGCTTCTCGATTTCGACAAGGTCCGCGCACTGGTCGCCTTCCGCGCCGCCTGCTCGCTGGGAAAGGCCGCGTCGCGCGGGCTCGAGCCCAGCACCGACGCCGCCGAGATCCACGACCGCCTCGCACTCGTGACCGAGATGGTCGAGGCGCTCTCGGCCGGATTGCGGCCCCCCTTCGGCGGACTGCACGACATTGGCCCGCTCGCCACCCGTGCCCAGAAGGGGGGCGTGCTCGAGGCCGAGGAACTGGCCGAGACGCTGCGAGACCATCCGCGCGATCGGCAACCTCGACCAGTGGATCGCCCGGGTCGGCAATCAGTTCCCCCGCTTGGGAGGCCTGCGGCAAGGTGTCGGTGAGTTCTCGGGGCTCAGGGCGCGCGATCGAAGGGTGCCTCGACGACCGGGGCAAGGTCATGGATGCCGCCAGCCGGCGGCTTTCTGTGCTCAGGCGCGAGCATCGGATCGTGCGAGGAACGAATTCAAGAGACCCTGCGCCAGATGATCCGGTCGCCCGAAGTCAGACGGTCCTTGCGATTTCCAAATTTCACGATGGTCGGGCATCACTACGTCCTGCCGGTGGCCAAGGACAAACGGGGTGAGATCCAGGGCTCGGTCCTTCGCACCAGCGCCAGCAACGAGACGGTCTATATCGAGCCCACCGCCATCGGTGAGCAGTCCGCACAGCTCTCGTTCCTCCGCGCGCGAGGTCAAGGAGGTGCGAAGGATTCTCAGCTGGCTCAGTGCACAGGTCGGAATGGTAGCCGACGCGATCGCTGCGGAACGCTCGTGATCATGACCGAGCTCGACCTGGTCCACGCGAAAGCCCGACTGAGCCTTGACTATTCGGATGTCGGCTCCCGCAGTTCAACGAGGAGGGACGGCTCGTATTGCGGAGTGCGCGGCATCCCTTGCTCGCGGCGATGTTTCGCCACGACCCGGCCCTCGCCGCGGCGCCGCGCGACGAGCCGCAGCCCGCCCCCATCCCGGTCACTCCCGGCGACGGCCCGCCCGGAGGATCCACGGGACTTTCCGGCGACGCGGCTTCCACACCTCCGCCGGCGCCGGCGACGAGCACGCCGGCCGAGCCGCCCGCGGCGAGCACGCCGGCCGAGCCGCGGACCGTGGTGCCGATCGATCTCAATCTCGGGTATCAGGTTCCACATCCTGGTGGTGACCGGACCGAATACCGGCGGCAAGACGGTCGCCCTCAAGACCGTCGGCCTGCTCGCCATCATGGCTCAGGCCGGGCTGCATGTGCCGGCCGGCGAGGGATCGCAGTTCCCGATCTTCGACGACGTGCTCGCCGATATCGGCGACGAGCAGAGCCTGGAGCAGTCGCTCTCGACGTTCTCATCCCACGTCCGGCGCATCACCGAGATCCTGAGCAAGGCCACGACCCGCTCGCTCGTGTTGCTCGACGAGCTGGGCGCGGGTACCGACCCCGCCGATGGCGCCGCCCTCGGCCGCGCGATCCTCGACGAGCTCGACGCCATCCGCTGCCGGTCGATCGTCACGACCCACATCGGCGACCTGAAGACCTACGCGTTTTCCAATCCCGGTGCGGAAAACGCCGCGGCGGAATTCGACGACGAGACTCTCCAGCCCAAGTACCGGCTGCAGATCGGCGACATCGGTCAATCAAACGCCTTGAAGATCGCGCGGCAATTGCGGCTCTCTGAACGCGTCGTCGCACGCGCGGAGTCTTACCTGGCCGAGCGCGCGCCGAGCGCCGTTCCGGAGTGGGAGACGCTTCAGCCAGCTTCGCGGCGAGGCCGACCTGGCCCGCCAGGCCGCGCTCGACGCCACGGCCGACGCCGAGCGCACTCGCGAGGCGCTGGCCCGGCGGCTGGCAGAGCTGCAAGACCAGTCGCAGCAGGCCGAGTCCCTCGCCGACGCACGGCGCGGCTCCAGCCGGGCGACCGGGTGGTCGTCGCTCGTCTCGGCTACGACCGGCCTGGCCGCGTCATCAAGCTCGACCCCCGCAAGAAGACCGCGGTCATCGCGATCGGCCAGGTCACCTGGAATGTCGCGATCGACGAGCTGATCCCTCAGCCAGTCGCACCGGCTCCCACGTCCCCCGCGTCACCGTCCGCAATTCCGCGCGCTCCGCGCAGCAGAGCCGGGCGCCAGTCTCGACGAGTTCGAGCAGGACTGACGCGACGACTTGAGAGCTTCCCCAGTTCAGCCAGCTTCCGGCTCTTCGCAGAAATGCGACCTGCAACCTCGAACGTCGGGCGCTCCGAGGTCAGGAGACCGTCGGCGTCTTCAGGAACAGCACGCCCAGGGGGGGCAAGCGCAAGGTCACGTGGAACGGGCGGCCGGCGTGCGGCTCGGGCACCGCCCACACCCCGCCGTGATTTCCGACGTTTGAGCCGCCGTAGATCTCGGCGTCGGTGTTGAGGATCTCGCGGTAGTATCCTCCGGAAGGAACTCCGATCCGGTAGTCGTCGCGCACCACCGGCGTGAAGTTGCAGACCACGACCAGCGAGTCTTCAGGATTCCTCGCCCTCCGCAGAAAGGCGATCACGCTATTCTCCCAGTCGTGCAGCTCGAGCCATTCGTAGCCTTGCCACTCGAAGTCGACCTGATGGAGCGCAGGCTGCGACCGGTACAGGCTGTTGAGGTCGCACACGAGGCGCAGGATTCCCTGGTGGTCGCGCCACTGGAGCAGATGCCAGTCGAGGCTCTCGTCGTGGCTCCATTCGCGCCACTGGGCGATCTCGCTGCCCATGAACAGCAGCTTCTTTCCCGGATGGCCGTACATGTAGCCGTACAGCAGCCGCAGGTTGGCGAATTTTTGCCAGACGTCGCCCGGCATCTTGTCCAGCAGCGACCCTTTGCCGTGCACGACCTCGTCGTGCGAGAGCGGGAGGATGAAGTTCTCGGTGAAGGCGTAGATCATGCTGAAGGTCAGCGACCCGTGCTCGTACTTGCGATAGACCGGGTCTTTCGAGAGGAATCGCAGCGTGTCGTTCATCCAGCCCATGTTCCACTTGAGGCTGAAGCCCAGCCCGCCCAGGTACGTCGGCCGCGACACGCCCGACCAGCTCGTCGATTCCTCGGCCGAGGTCAGTACGCCCGGATGCTCGTGATGGCACAGCTCGTTGAGCCGCTTGAGGAAGTCGATCGCCTCGAGGTTCTCGTTGCCGCCGTGGATGTTGGGAACCCACTCGCCAGGCTTTCGCGAATAGTCGAGGTAGAGCATCGAGGCCACGGCGTCGACTCGCAGGCCGTCGAGGTGGTAGCGGTCGAGCCAGAACAGGGCGTTGCCGAACAGGAAATTCCGGACCTCGGGCCGTCCGTAATTGAAGATCTTCGTTCCCCAATCGCGATGTTCGCCCAGCCTCGGGTCGGAATGTTCGTACAAGTGCGTGCCGTCGAAATAGCCCAGGCCGTGCGAGTCGTTGGGGAAATGGGCGGGGACCCAGTCGAGGATCACGCCGTAGCCGTGCGCGTGCAGGGTATCGACGAAGTAGGCAAAATCATCCGGCGTGCCGAATCGCGACGTGGGCGAAAAATATCCGACCGGCTGGTACCCCCAGCTTCCGTCGAACGGATGTTCGGTGATCGGCATCAGCTCGATGTGCGTGAACTGCGTGTGGTCGAGGTGCGAGACAAGCTGGTCGGCCAGCTCGCGGTAGCCAAGAAAACCGCTCTCTTGCTCGACGCTTGCGCTTCCACGAGCCCAGGTGCACCTCATAGACCGCGATCGGCTGGTCGAGCCCCTGCCGGCGTGTTCGCGACGCGAGCCAGTCTTGGTCATGCCAGACAAAACCCGTGACGTCCCACACGACGGACGCCGTCTTTGGCCGCATCTCCGCGGCGAAGCCGTAAGGATCCGATTTTTCGACGAGGTAGCCGTGGTGTCGGCTCTTGACCTCGTACTTGTAGACCTCGCCCTGGCACAGGTCGGGGATGAAGAGCTCCCAGATCCCCGATCGCGCCGCGATTCCCCATCGGGTGCCGCCGGCCGTCCCAATGATTGAAATTGCCGATGACGCTGACTCGCTGCGCGTTGGGCGCCCACACCGCGAAATGGACTCCTGCGAACCCGCGATGCGTGCGAAGGTGGGCGCCGAGCCGCTCGTAGTTGCGGTAATGCGTCCCCTCCGCCAGCAGATGCAGATCGAAGTCGGAGAGCACCGGGCCAAACGAATAGGGATCGACGAATTCCCACGAATGCCCTTCGTGGTTCTCGACCCGGAGCCGATACGGGAACGCTGCCGACCGGCCCGGGAACACCGACGTGAAAAAGCCCTCCGGGCGGACCCGTTCCATCGCGAAGCTCTTGCCGGGCTCGCCCTGCGACAGGTCGATGACCCAGGCCGAGACAGCCTCGGGCAGGAATGCCCGCACGATCCACGGCTTCGAACCGCCGGCGCCAGTCGGCCAGCTCGTGAATTCCCAGGACCGAGAACGGGCTCCCAGTGGTCGCCATGAACGATCAGATCGACGTCGGTCTGCGGGGTAGTGGCTACGGGGCTCTTCACGAGGGCATGTTCGTTGACTCGCTGACGTCTCGCCATCCCGATCCTGGCGCCAGTTCGCCGGCCGGGAAGGGTCTCCAGGCTCGGATCGGGAGCTTCTCTCCCGCAATCCCCGAGCCGAACAGGAGTCGCATCTTACAGATTGAACTGGGCGATTCCCATCCGGCACCGAGAGGCAGCGCTGGGAATGGCGGTTCGCTCGCGGAATCGGGATCGCAATCGGATCGTCGCGTGACCGCCGGGCTAGTGAACTTCGAGCATGCGCGCGAGAGCGACCTCCGCCCACCGCGCCGTCTCGGGCGGAACCTTGATCCGGTTCACCGGCGTTCCGCGTGCCAGGTTCTCCAGGCACCACGCCAGGTGGGGCATGTCGATCCGGAACATGGTCGCGCACATGCAGACCATCGGCGACAGGAAATGGATGCTCTTGTCCGGGTTTTCGGCAGCCAGGCGATTGACGAGGTGAAGCTCGGTGCCGATCCCCCACGTCGAGCCGGCGGGGGCCTGCCCGATCGTCTTGATGATGAATTCGGTCGAGCCGACCAGGTCGGCCGCGTCGACGACTTGCATCATGCATTCTGGGTGGACGAGGATCTTGCTGTCCGGGAACCTGCGCCGAAAACCGGCGACGTGCTCGGGCTTGAACATCTGGTGGACCGAGCAGTGGCCTCGCCAGAGCAGGACCCGGCTGGAGGCGATGCGCTCTGCAGAATTACCGCCCAAGGGTTCGCGAGGATCCCAGACCAGCATTTGATCGAGCGGAATTCCCATCGCGCGGGCCGTATTGCGGCCCAGGTGCTGGTCCGGAAAAAACAGGACGCGGCTGCGGCGGGCGAACGACCATTCCAGCACGGCGCGGGCGTTTGAGCTCGTGCAAACGATGCCGCCGTGCCGTCCGCAGAATGCCTTGAGCTCGGCCGACGAGTTGACGTAAGTCACCGGCATCAGGTCATCTGTGTCGATGATCTCGCCGAGGTCTTCCCACGCGGCCTCGACCGATTCACGGTCGGCCATGTCGGCCATGCTGCATCCGGCGGCCAGATCGGGAAGGTAAACCTCGACCGTTTCGCGCGACAGGACGTCGGCCGTCTCGGCCATGAAATGGACGCCGCAGAACACAATGGCCTGGCACGTGCCATGCTGCGCGGCGAGCTGGCTGAGCTTGTAGCTGTCGCCCCGAAGATCGGCAAACCGAATAACTTCGTCCTGCTGATAGTGGTGTCCCAGGATCAGGAGCGAGTCGCCCATCTGTTCCTTGACCGTGGCGATCCGCTCCTCGAGCTCGGCGTCCGAGAGCTCGCGATACGGTTCAAATCCTAGCGGTGAAACGGCGGTACGATCGGAAATAGTCGTCGTTTGCGTCATGTCTTGGGAAAGCCGGCGAGGATGAGAATGAAGCGAATCGCGGGTCGCGATTTCACAATATCACGGCGGGCAGGCGGGTCGTGGCCCCGGGTCAAACCTGTCCCGATGCTAGACCTCCATCGTATTATAGCGGTGGAGTGATCGCTGACGAGTGTTCGGTCATCGCGGACCAATCTCCCCTCATCCTTCTCATCGATCATGAATCCATGAGGTCAGGCTGACCGGGCCCGATTCGCGGCGGTCGTCGAGAACTCGGTGACGCGGACCACGGAGTGGAAGCTGATGGGTGCCGTCTTGATCGTCGATGATAGCGCGGCGGATCGCGCCCTGCTTCGCAACATCCTCGGCCGGGCTGGGTACACCGTCTACGAAGTTGCCAGAGGACGAGATGCTCTCGAAAAGGCGAGAGAGGTCCGCCCTCACGTCATCATTCTGGACGTCAACCTTCCCGACCTGAACGGTCTGGCCGTCTGCCGCGCCATCCGCGCCGATCGCGAGATCGCCACCTTGCCGGTCCTGATGCTGACGGTCCGGCACGACGACTCGGACGTCCTCGCCGGGCTCGAAGCGGGGGCCGACGATTACGTGGCCAAGGACTCGGCCGGGCGCATCATCTTGGGCCGCGTTCGCCGCCTGATTCAGTTCCGCCAGATGTCCAGCATGGCGATGCTCAACCAGCAGCTCATCCAGGTGGGCCGGCTGCTCGCCGGGATCGTGCACGAGATCCGCGGCCCGCTCGCCGTGATCCGCGGCAGCGCCGAGCTCTTGCAGATGAGCGAGCGCCGGAGAGCGAGAACAGCCAGTGGATCGACGCCATCATGCGCAACTCGCAGTTGCTCCAGATCCGGCTCGACCATCTGGTCGCGACCGTGCGCAACAGCTCGTCCGACGTGCAGCAGATCGACTTGCCCGCCTTGCTCCGCGAGTCGGTCGATGCTGTTCGTCAAGGGATTGCCCGCGGCGCGATCGCAAGCTCCAGGTCCAGACCGCCTGCGATGAGGCCATCCCCCCGGTCCGGGTCGACCCCGGGCGGCTGATGCAGGTATTGTTCAACTTGCTGAGCAACGCCCAGCAGGCTCTCTCCGGCTCCGGCCCAGCCGGCGGGCGCATCGTGCTGCGAGCCAGCACGGCCCATGCGAGGGACGCCGCTCGGTCATCATCGACGTCATCGACAATGGACCCGGCGTCCCCGAGGCATACATCGATCGCATCTTCGAGCCATTCTTCACAACCCGCGAAGATGGCACGGGTTACGGATTATACCTCGCGGCCGAGATCCTCAAGGAGCAGTCGGGCCGGCTCACCGGTGCGCAACAATCGCGAAGGGGGAGCCACCTTCACGATCTGGCTCCCTGCGGAAGACTCGCCCTGCGAGGGCGCCCAGGGTGGCGGGAAGACGGTGTAGAGCGCAATTAATTCGCAAAACTGCTGGCATCATGAATCCGCTGTCCCGTATCACGGGCGACCAGAACCGAATTCGCCGACCAACACTCTCGCGAGATCGCGATCATGCCGGAGACGATCCCCCGCTCCTTTCGCGTGGACGGCCTGCTCGCTGGACGGCCGCACTGCTGATCAGCCTGATGTGGCTGGTGGTCGTCGCGCTGGCGGTCCGCAAGCTGCGGCAAGCCGACGGCGTCATCGTGGCGCTCGCGGGCTTGGGAGCGGCGGCGATCACCTTCGCGATCGCCGCCTGGGCCGAACGGTCGCGCTGGCGCGAGCCGATCGAGAACATGACCCAGCTTCGTCCGCGACCTTGAGGCAGGATCGCCGCACGCGAGTGCCGGCCGCGCCGTGGCCCGAGCTCGCTGAGCTGACCGACGAGATCGTGACCCTGGCAAAACCGCGGGTCTGCGCATCCGGCGCACGCAGCCCGGCGACGCCGGCGGCCGCGGCCGTCTCCAGCCGCGCCGCCGCGGCCGTCGCAGTCGCCCATGACCCGCAGCGGGCTCTTCGATGCGCCGCCGCCGAAGTCGGGCGCCCGTTCGACCCCAACCTGTCGGGCGATTATTCCACGACCGACATGGTCAATCGACTCGAGCCCGTCGAGTTTCACTGGATCGAGTCCAGCCCCGCGGAACAGGAGTTCCTGGGCTGGACGCTCGCGGAATTGAGAGCAGAAGTCGTTCCTCGATGTTCTGCATCCCGACGACCGCACGCGAGCCGAGGAGACGTTTGCAGGCCCTGGTCCGGGGCGAGGCACTCGGGCTGATCGTCCGCGATGCGAACCGCACACGGCAAGACCCACGCGATCGAGGTCAACGTCGGTGCCCGGTACGGGACCAACCAGTAAGGTCACGCATCTCCGCTGCCATCTCACCGACGTCACCGAAAAGGTTCGCGCCGAGCGCGAGCTGCGGCTGCGCACCCTCGAGCTCACCCAGGTCAACGAGCAGTTCCGCAAGATCAACCGCGAGCTCGAAGAGCTGAAGGATCGTACACCGACCTCTACGAGAACGCCCCGGCCATGTATTTCAGCCTCGACTTGCAGGGGAAGGTCATCGAGTGCAACCAGACGATGCTCATCGACCCTAAACCAAGCACGCGACCAGGATCGTCGGTCACTCCATACGAGAGCTTGCTTGCACCGTCCGCTGGCCGAGGGATTCCCGACTCGCTTCCAGGAATTCCTCGAGAAGGGCTCCGTCGAGAAGGAAACCCGCTGGGTCAAATCCAGCGGCGAGCTGATCGACGTCTGGATCATCGGCACGGTCGTCGCCGGGCTCCAAGGGTTCGATCACTGCACGCCGGTTCGTGGCGCAGGACGTGACGGCCAAGCGACGTCTGGAAGCCGAGCTGCAAGAGAAGAACCAGCGCCTGGCCGAGGCCAACGAGGAGCTTTCCCTGCGCAACCGCGAGCTCGATGAGTTTGTGTACGTCGTCTCGCACGATCTTCAGGAACCATTGCGCACTTTGACCGCTTTTTCCGATTTCCTGTTGAGGGACTACGGGGACCGTCTCGAGGCCGAGGGACAGGAGTATGTGCGCTACCTGGTCGACGCGTCGCGCCGGATGCGGGCCATGATCCACGGGATGCTGAATCTCTCTCGCGCCGGCAAGGTGATCGGCGAATTCACCCTGTTTGATCTGGAGGAACTGATCGCCGACATCAAGACCGACCTGGGCGAGCTTTTTCGCAGCAGAAAGGCCGAGCTGCGGATCATCGGTCCCCTGCCGCGGATCTGGGGCGACCGAGATCGGATCGGGCAGCTACTGGCCAATTTGATCACCAACGGCATAAAATACAACAAGAGCCCGACGCCGTGGGTCGAGGTCGAAGCGACTCGCGGCATTCCGGTGAGACTCGCCGGACGTCGCACTCGAGTCCGACATCTGAGCCTCGACGTCACGATCGCCGTCAAGGACAACGGAATCGGGATCGAACCTCAGTTTCACGGGACGATTTTTCAGCTATTTCGGCGGCTCCATACCCACGACGAATACGAGGGAACAGGCGTCGGACTTGCCATCTGCAACAAGATCGTTCAGGCACACGGTGGCCGGATCTGGGTCGAGAGCGCGCTCGGGCACAGGGTCGACGTTTTTCATTCGACTTGCGAAGCAGTCCGCCTCGTCGTCGCCGGTCGACGACTCACGCACGTGTTCCCGCAGCCGCGTCGCCATCTCCTCACGATGCATCGCTGTTTCTCAGGTCTCTGCGGATGAACGCCACACGATGCTGATTTCACATCCTGTTGATCGAAGACAGTCGCGCCGACGCCAAGATCATCGAGCGCGCCCTGCGCGAAGGCAGACGTGTCGCATCGGCTGACGGTCATCCCCGACGGACGTCACGCGCTCGATTATCTGTTCGGCCTGCGGGACGAGACCGTCCCGACCGATCGCGAGCCCGACTTGATCCTGCTCGACCTCAATCTGCCGGGCATCGACGGCTGCCAGGTGCTCACGCAGATCAAGAGTGACCCGATGCTCCGGATGATTCCCGTGGTGATCCTCACGACCTCCAATCGCGAGGAGGACGTCCTGCAGACCTACCTGGCCGGGGCCAACACCTACATCCCCAAGCCCGCCGAGTATCCCAGCTATCGCGAGCTGGTCGCGACACTGCGCCATTACTGGGTCGACACGGCCTTGAAAGTGCCCCACCACGTGCGGCGCAAGCTCGAGCGAAGGATGTCGGTCGAGGGCTGAGACACGTTCTCGGCATGCCGACGTCGCGGCACTCCGATCACGACCGCAATTTGTGCCAGCTTCAGCCCCACGAAGTCGCGGACCTGCTGCGCGATCGCCAGCTCGGTGGGTAGCCGCTCCATCGAGCTCGCGCCATAGAATCCGTCGACTTCGCGGGTGCTTGCTCCAGGATAAACTGGGCGTCGTCCGGCGAGGCGATCGGTCCACCGTGACAGAGAACGAGCAGATCGGTCGAACCGCCTTGCCGGCTTCCGCGATGCTCGTCACCTCGCGAACGCAATCGTCGAGCGTCTTGGCGGTCTTGGCACCGATCGAGCCCTTGGTGGTCAGCCCCATGTGGGCCACGATGATGTCGGCGCCGGCCTCGGCCAGCAGCCGCGCCTGGTCGGGGTCGAAGGCATACGGCGTCGTCAAGAGGTCGAGCTCGTGCGCGGCCGCGATGCAGTCGATCTCGTGCTCGAAGCCCATGCCGGTCTCTTCCAGGTTGATCCGCAGCGTCGCCGTCGATCAGGCCGACCGTCGGGAAGTTCTGGATGCCCGCAAAGCCCATGTCTTTCAGTTCGCGAAGAAACCGGTCGCGAATCATGAAAGGATCGGTTGCACAGACGCCGGCCAGCACCGGCGTGTGGCTCACCGCGGTCAGGACCTCGTGCGCCATTTCCTTGACGATCGCATTGGCGTTGCCGTAAGGCATCAAGCCGGCGAGCGAGCCGCGCCCGGCCATGCGGAACCGGCCCGAGTTGTAGATGATGATCAGGTCGATGCCGCCGGCCTCCTCGCACTTGGCGCTGATGCCCGTGCCCGCGCCCCCGCCGATGATCGGCAGGCCCGCGGCGACCTTCTTGCGAAACCGCTCCATGATCGATGCGCGATCGCATGACTCGACCTCATTCGTGCCGACTCTATCGGATGGCGACCTCGCGTCAACTGCTCGGCGCAGTCAAGTTCAGGAAGGAACTCTTCGACCAGCGCCCGGGCGAATTCGGGATCGTTGATATGAAGCGGCAGCCGGCGGATCAAGCGGCCGGGACCGGGCAACACGGCCGCTTCCAGCTCGTCGAAGAGCGCCGCGTCGGCCTCCGGGTCGTGAAACGGCTGACCGGGCGCATCGAGCGCGGAGACGCCTTGTCTCCGGGATCAAGATTCGGAAAGGGCTTGACGGCGCGATTGAGCTTGTCGGCGATCCAGCGGGCGCAGTCGCGATTTTCATCGGCAGTTGTCCGCATCAGTGTCACGTACGCGTTGTGAACATGAAGCCGCCGGTCCCGAAACCTTTCCGGCACAGTCTCGATGGCCCCGAAGTTGACCATGTCGAGAGCACCGAGCGAAAGGACAAAGGGAATCTTGGCCTCGATGATCGCCTCGAAGCGGTGCGGACCGCACGGCAGGATGCCGCCGACGACGTCGGTCGGCGACTTCGGTCGTCGTGATGTCGAGAACGCCCTGAATCAAGACCGGCCTCGACCAGCTTTTCCATGGCTTGTCCGCCGGTTCCCGTGGCGTGAAAGACCAGACAGTCAAAGCCGCGTGCTTCCAGATCTCGGCGGACCGCCGCCACGCACGGCGTTGTCACGCCGAACATGGTCATGGCGATCGTCGGCTTCTCGTCGACGATCGCGAGCTTGGTTTTGCACCATCCCGGCCATGGCGCCGGCGGCGTTGCCGAGCACTCGCCGCGAGACGGCGTTGATCCCGGCGACGTCGACCACCGAAGGCATGATCGCGATGTCGCTGCAGCCGACAAAGGGGGCCGTGTTGCCGCTGGCGACGGTCGAGACCATGAGCTTGGGCACTCCCACCGGCAAGACCGCGCATTGCGGGCGTGATCAATGCGCGTGCCGCCGCTGCCGCCGATCCCGATCACTCCGGCGACCTTGCCCTGGTCATACTCTCGCGCGCAGAAAGACACGAGCGCCTCGCTCATGGCTGTGATCGCCTGGCCGCGGTCGGAATGCGAGAGCGCTGCCGTGCGGCCGCTGTCGGTAGGGTGAAACCCGGCCACGGTCGATCGGTCGACGTCCGCGGGAACCTCCGGGGGACCTTTGGTACCGACGTCGATGGTCACGACCGCCACCCCCAGGGCGCGCAGCCGCTCGGCCACGAACGCCAGCTCGTGCCCCTTGGTGTCCATCGTGGCGACGGCGTAAACCGATTGAGGATCCATCACCTGTGGCCACTCATGAAACCAGCGCCCTCGCTCGAAGCCATTCCTCCAGCCGGCGCAGTCCTTCGGTGATGCTTACACGCGGCTCGTAGCCCAGGTCGCGGCGGGCTGCATCGATATTGAACCAGTGCGTCGTCGAAAGTTGCCGTGCGAGAAACCTCGTCATTGGAGGTTCTTTCTGTCGCCTTGACAACACGTAGCCGACTTCCATGAGCCCCGCGGCCGCGAACGCCAGTGGCCGCGAGACCGACCGCTCTACGGGAGCCATCTTGGCGGCCTTCAAGAAATGGTTGATCATGTCCCAGAGCGGGATCGTCTCTCCCTGCGTTACAAAATAGATTCGGCCCGCGATGGGCGAGCCGGGCTCGAGCCGATCGGCGGCGAGCAGATGGGCATGGGCGGCGTTGTCGATATAGATCGGATCGATCAAAGGGTCGCGCCGGCCGATCCGTCGGAGCCGGCCGCCGCCTGGCGCGTGCGAGGATCCGCGGCAGCAGGTTGTTGTCGCCCGGGCCCCAGATCAGGTGGGGACGCAGCGCAGATCGTGGCCAGGCTGTCGCCGTTGGAGCCGAGAATGATCTGCTCGGCGCGTGCCTTGGTCGCGGGGTAGGCCGCCTCGAATGTTCGCGAGTAGGGAACACTCTCGTCCACGCCTTCCATGTCCAGGCCATTGAACACCACGCTGGGAGAGCTGCTGTAGATGATTCGCCGTGCGCCGTGCGCTCGGCAGGCCTCGATCACGTTGCGAGTGCCCTGGACGTTCGTCCGTTCATACTCGTCGGTCCGACCCCCAGATGCCCGCCTTGGCCGCGGTGTGAAAGATTGTCCGGCAACCCGCGACGGCACGGCTGACGACAGCCGGGTCGGCGATATCACCCTGTATTTGCTCGACCCCAAGTTCGTCGAGATGCGGGTACCGTCGCCGGGCCAAGCTCCGGACCGCGCAGACCTCGCTCCAAGACCAGCTTGATCAAGGCCGTGCCCAGGAAGCCCCCGCCGCCGGTCACCAGAACTTCACCAAGCTCCGCGGCACTCATGACAGCCTCCTTGATGCCCAGATCGGCCAGTTTTTCGCGGAAAATCTTGGCGTTATGGCGAATATCAACGGGAAAGGACGGGTGAAACAAGACCGTTTGAATCCAGCGGGTATGCGGGATACGCCGCGCCGCGCTCGAGCAACTCGCGCGTGATCTGGCGCCGCTCTCTTGCGCTCTGACCGCGCCAGCGGGCTCGACGCAGATCACCGGCACGACCTGGCCGCGCCGCTTGACTCCGACCAAGCGCCGTGCGCGCGACTGCGGGGTGGGTGTTGAAGACCGCCTCGCAGGGAATGGTGAAGAGCGTCTCCTGTTCCAGAACGACGCGGTGCGACTTTCGCCCGCAAAACCAGATCCGTCCTTGCGCGTCGCAATAACCGGCGTCGCCCATGCGATGGTGGATTCCGCGCCCGTCTGGGTCAGCAATCTTGGCCAGCTTTGTTGCCTCGGGACGGTTGATAGTATTCACGCGTCACGACCGGGCCAGTCACGACGATCTCGCCGATCACGCCGTCGGGCACGAGCAAGTCATCAGACCAGATGCGGGATCGGCCTCATCGCGGAGCTCGATGATCCTGACTTCGCATCCCGGGGACTGGCCGGCCGACACACACTCCCAGCCCCGAGTCGGTCGCCTGGCGGGTTTCACTCAGTACCTCGCGGCTGCCGATCGACGCGACCGGCAGTGCTTCGGTCGCCCCGTACGGCGTATAGACCTGGGCCGGCTGGTCGAGCAGGTGTGCGACTCGTTCAGAGTCGTGGCCGCGGAAACCGGCGCGCCCGCGGAGATGACCCGCTTCAAGGTCGGCAGCCGCCGGGATTGGCCTCGGCCCCGAGCGCAAGCCGGCGCAACAGCGCCGGCGAGCCAAACAGGTTGGTCACACCGAAATCGTCGATCGCCTCGAAGAGCTTGGCCGGATCGACCCGCGCCGGCCGCGTCGGATCCATGTCGGGCACGATCGCCGTCATTCCCAGCGCGGGGGCAAAGAGGGCAAAAAGAGGGAAACGTACAAAGATCGACCTCACCGGGCTCGATCGCGTAAATCGTGCGAAACACTTCGACCTGCGCCTGGAAGATGGAATGAGTATAGACGGCGCCCTTCGGGGGGCCGGTGCTGCCGCTGGTGAAGAGAATCGCCGCCGGGTCATCCGGACGAGAGCAGCGCGATGACGGGAGCGGGATCGAGCCCCTGACCGCGCGATTCGGCCCCCTTACGCCGCAAGTCGTCGAGCGTCTTGACACCCGGGCCGAAGCCGACGGTCGCTCGCCGGCGCGACCTTGATCACACGGCGCACCGTCCTGCGCCCCCAGCCGAAGAGCCGCCGCGCCAAGAGCGCTTTGGGGATGCCGATAAAGACCTCCGGCGCCGCCTCGTCGACAGCACCGGCCCAGGTTGCGAAGGCCAATCCCCGGGTCAATCAGCACCGGCACGATGCCCGCTTTGAACAAGCGCAAAAATCAGTGAGAAAAAGTCAAGGCTAGGCCGGACCATGACCACGGTCCGGGTGCCGCGGCCGATTCCCGCCGCCTTGAAGCCGTGTGCGATCCGATCGCTGTCCTGGTCGAGCTGGCGGTAAGTCATGTGCGTATAGCGAACCCGGCCCGCCGCGGTCTCTGCCGTCCGGTACGACGACGGCCAGCGTGTGCGGCTGGCGCAGCGCCATCCGGCTCAGATGGATGGCGATATTCGATCGCTCGACTAGCGTGGAGGTTCGACTCAACCGACGTGCTCCTCGATGGCGGGTTGGGCCGCGAGAAACGAGGTCACGAGGCCGTTGATCGCGTCCGCTTCGTCCTCGAATACATAGTGGCCGGCCTGGGGAAACCGGTGCACCCTCGCCTCGGGAAAACGCCGCGTCCACTCCTCCAGAAAATGGTGGTCGAACACAAAATCCTTCATTCCCCACAGCAACGCAGCATCGGTACCGCACGCAGCAGGCCGAGGCGGTCCTGCACCCACGAGACCAGCTCGTAGCCGCGATCACCGGGCGACAAGGGAATGTCCTGCACAAACCGGAGTATGGCGATGCGATGGTTCCACGAATCATAGGGAGCGACGTAGGCCTGTCTCAGCTCACGCGTCATCGGCTGCTCGCTTGCAGCCGATCCATGCCGTGCCGTTGCAGAAGAGATTCAGCCCCCTGACCAGAAACGCCCCCACAGTCGAGTCGCGGCAGATCGCCAGTGCCCGCGGCATCGGCTTTGCGCTCGGTTTGTGAAACGCGGCCGTATTGCTCACGACCAGCCGAGCAATCCGCTCGGGGTGCCGCGCCGCGTACGCCATGCCGATCATCCCGCCCCAGTCGTGCATGACAAGCGTGAGCTCACGATCGAGCCCGAGATGGTCGAGCAAAAGCTCGAGATCATCGACCCGGCTGGCCAGCGTGTACGTATACCGCGAATCATCGGGCTTGTCCGACAGTCCGCAGCCGATGTGGTCCGGAACGATGACGCGGTGCGTGCCTCGCAGCGAATCGACCAGGTGCCGGAAGTAAAACGACCACGTCGGGTTGCCATGGAGCATGACGACCGGCTCACCGGACCCTTCATCGAGGTAGTGAAGCTTGAGCCCACCACGGTCGAAGTCGCGCCCGGGGTGATCGGCCAGGAATCTCTGCAAGACCGAGTTCATCGCCGCGATCGCTCCTCGATCGAGGTTCACCATTCCACGCCGAGCATCATGCAATTGAGCCCGCTACCGATCCCGAGCAACGCCACCCGATCGCCCGCGCTCCAGGAACGACCGATCTTCGGCCAGGGCGGCCGTCAGTGGGAGCGACACAGTGCCCATGTTGCCCAGATACGCGAACGTGGAAAAGTCTTTGGATTCCGGTATGGAGAGCGACTTGAGCATCGTCTCGCGATGGGATCGCGCCCACCTGATGGCAGATCACTTTATCGATCGCTGCTTCGTGATCCCAACCGAGCCGACGCGAGAAATCCTGCCAGGTCCGCTTGCCCAGCTCGACGCCGTGCGTGAGCACAGCCGCCGCGTCGGTCGACGTGAACTGCGCAAATCGTCGATTGCCAGCCAGGTCCACCGGCTCGATACCCCACCGGCAGAGATCGTGGTGCTGGGGAGCCGTCCGGTTCGCCCCACCCAGCGAGCCTGCGCCTCCTTCGATGTACTCAGCGTGCCGTCGGTGAGCAACACCGCCACGGCGCCGGAACCGCCGGTCAAGGTCGCGAGCGAACGCTTGAAACACTCCATGCTTTTGTCTTTCAACATCTGATCGATCATGATTTCGTTGATCTCGCGCGCGGTCTCGCACGACACGACCATTCCCGAGCGAATCTGGCCCAGCTCGATCCGATTGGCGATCTCGACCATGCCGGTGAGCACACCCAGACACGCGTTGCTGACGTCGTAAACGGCGGTTTCTTGCCCAACGCCCAGAAGCGCGGCCACGCGGCAGGCCGTCGCCGGCTCGAAATACTCCCGGCAAACGCCCCCATAGATGAGGACATCGATCTCCTCGGCACCGAGATGAGATGCCGCAAGCGCACGGCGGCCGGCCGCGGTCGCACCGTCGGAGAGCCGGTAACCGGGTTCCCACCACCGCCGCTCGATGATCCCGGTCAGCGCCTCAAGCTGCCCCGTCGAAAGGTGCAAGGCCGCGTAAAGTCCGCGAGCCGCTCCTCCAGCTCCGCCGAAGTGACCACGACCGGGGCAATCTCACAGCCGATGGATTCAATATAGACGTTGGAATACTTCATGACCGAAACCGGGCCCACCTTGAAAACACGAAGGGAACGAGCCCGCCGCCGGCGTCCCTAGCGGGAAAGTCAAAATCGAAAAATCGTTCATCTGATAAATCACTCTTCCGTCAACCCAAGATACCCGTCGGCCACGAGCAGGTGCTTCGGTTCGTCCCAAGCCTTGATCTCGGCTTGCACGGTCACAGCCTTGTTCGTGGGGACGATCTGGCCGCGATAGGTCCAGCGATGAACGCTGGCCCAAGGCCGGCGACTCGAAGACCGCGTCGGAGCCCGCACCCCAACGCGCCTCGCGGCCACGACTTTCAGCAATTGAAGCAAGGATTCTAACCCCAGAGAACCCGGCCAGACCGGATCGCCCAAGAAATGGGCCTTGAAAAACCAGGCGTCGGCATCAACGCGCGTGCTGCCTTGGACGAAGCCCAGTCCGTGCCGACCTCCGCCCAAGACCAGGGCGTCGACCTGATCGATCATCCGCCAGCGTGAGTCAGGGTAGGGGGCGCCGACGGGAAACGGGAACGATTCGGCTCCGCGTTCGCTCGTCGGCAGTCAGCTCGTACGGCGTGGCGTCGCGGATCCCCACCTGCTGGGTCAGTGCGTCGGGATGGAAAAAGCCGAATTCCGCGCTGCCGTCATAGACCAGGCCATCCCGGCAATGGATCGCGAATTCGTAGTGCTGGAGAATCATGCCCGGCCGTGCTCGAGATCTTGGTGACGCGAATCTTGGTCGTGAGCGTGCCAGTTCGCCGCGTGACCGGCGAGTGCTGGCGCGCAGTCCCACCGAGGTTGCGAAACTTGAGATCGCCGTCGCTCTTGAGTGCCGACCCCATGTAGGCGGCCATCCAGCCGCACGCCTGCAGGCGCGGCCTCGAGCAAGACGGCAAACGGCACGCGGTCCTGCCGATCGGCCTCGAAATACCAGGCGTCGGCAGCCACGTCAAATTGTGCCTCGGCCGAAGCCGCCGGCCGCCATCACAAGTGGTTCCGCGTCGATCCGCGTGATCCGGTCGAGGAACTGGTAGGGGGGGCCCGGCAAGCCGCGCGACGAACCGCCCTTCGTCAAAGACCCGATAGGCCGCGCCAAACGCGTCCGACGGCTTGCCGATCGCAAAAGCAAGGATCCGCTCGCGGTCGAAGACACCGGCGCGGCTCAGCCGCCGCCGCACGTTCCACCGGCTCTGTGCCGCCGGCGGGCTGTCGGTCGTCGGCCGTCGCGACCCCTTTCCACAATTGCTCGAGCTCCGCCTGGCTCGACCCCGAGAGCTGAAGCGCCATGTCGGTGACCGCGACGATCGGTTTGCCGTCGGCCAGGATCAGGGCGTCGGCGATCGCGTAGGGCTCGGGCCGATAGCCGCGTTCCTTGATCGTGACCTCGTAGGTGACCACCGCGACGATTCCACGATCTGGCCCCGGCATTTGAGCCGGTTGGCGATCCCCGGCACGGGTTCAAAGCCGCCCGACCTCGCTGTCCGATCCAGCCCGCCGCATCAGAAAGATCCGCAGAGTGTGCAGGCACGACTCGTACATGAGCGTACCCGGCATGACCCGATCGTCGACGAAATGGCAAACCATGAACCAGTCGCCGGGATGAATATCGGCCTCGGCGCGGATCAGGCCCAGGCCGAACCGCCACCCGCCGGCTCGAGCAGTTGCCACGCGGTGCACCAGCGTCATCCGCCCGCCGGGCAGAGGAAGCAGGGTCCAGAGCGCAGGCCGATCGAACGGCGGCACCAAACGCCGTCGCCAGATCGCCGCGCCGCAGCGCCTCGAGCTGGTGATCATCGAGCCGCTCATTCGCCATCGGGACCAGCTCGCGACCGCCGTGCCACCGGCTGGCGGCCCTGGGCCGCGATCAGATCTCGCGGGTCACGATTCCCTTGCCCGCGGCCAGCTCTTCGGGCGTGAAAAACCCCGCACACCCATCGCGCATCGATCAAGAGCGGCTCTCCGGCTGACCGTCGCGTCGAACTGGAACCGGAACAGAATCGTCTTTCCCTGGCGGAAGAACTGGTGATCCGGATGTCGTAGCGAATCACCTCGCCGGCGGCTCGGGGAGCGGCCGGTGGAAGGTCACCGTCGCGTCCAGCAGCCGATAGACCGCTAGCCCCTTGGTCTCGAAATCGACGCCCAGGTACCCGCAGAGAAACAGGTCGGCCTGGCCCGCCTCGATCGCGATACACGGCGCGATCCGCCCGCCGTCGAGATACCATGCTTCCGGTTCGATCACGTGCTCGGTGACCACCCGACCGCCTTGCAGCGACCGCGGCGTGCCCTCGATGGACAGGATCCGGTCCACCAGCATCAAGGGCTCGTCCGGTAGCCGCACCCTCGTCGGAAACCGGTCGATTTCCGCGAATTCCGGGCCAAGCACCGCGCCGATTGATCCCACGGCGAATTCGAGGCACTGCGCGCGGTCCAGCCTGACCGGCGTGGAGGCTGCCGGCGTCGCGAGGCGAGCGGCCGGATTTTCCTGAGGATCCGCGGCTGGCGGCACCACGCCCCCGCCCGTTTCTGCCCAGTGCTCGATCAGCTCGAGCTGAATTCCCAGTTGCTTGCCGATGAGCGCACTCGCCTCGTGGGCCGTTCGCAGAAAGGCCCCGTGCGCCAGCGCAGTGGCTCGCTCGGATTCCACGATCGAGAGCAAGAGCGAGCCGCGTTCCTCTTGCCCTCACCGGTCACCGATAGATCGGGCGTGTACATCGTTTTTTCGCTGTGGACGTCACCTGCAAAACGGCTGCGTGAGGCTTCGCGCGTGTTCCCGAAACTTCCGGCGAGCGCGAAGTCGCCCGCCGCCGCTTGCGGCTCCGGATCGCGGGCCGCGCTCGATTCCGCGCGGCACCGGCAATTCCGGAATCCGGAACGACCGGCCGCGGCACTTCGATGCGGACCTTGTGCCCACGCGCGGCATCGCTCCGAGGGGTCGCGGCGGTTTGCTCGATCTCGCCCGGCATCGCATCGCCGTAGAGACCGGCGAGGTCAACCGGCACGCGCTCGGCAATCAGCTCTCCGAGCACGCTCAGGAATCGATCGAGAAAGCCGTGATCGGGCGGGCACGCAGAACCGGCCAGATGGGGCGCTCGCCGAGGATCTGATCGACCAGCCGCGTGCACGAGTTCCCCGGACCGATCTCGACAAACAAGCGCACACCGTCGGCGTATGCGCGCTCGATCACCGCCGGAAAGTCGATTGTTCGCGTCGCGAGGTCCGTCATCGCTTCCGCTACGTTGTGCCGGTCGACGGCATACGGCCGGCCGCGGACGCCGCTGTAGAAAGTCACGCCCGCGGGCGTGACGGTCTCCAGGTCGTACAGGGACCGATAATCCGCGAGGGCGGCGCCGCCGATCTCGCAGTGCATCGCGCTCGACGTCGGAAGCTCGAACAGCGGACGATCGAGCGCACTCGCAACTTCGTACACCGCTGTCCGCGAACCGCCGATCACCGTTTCAAACGCGGTGTTCTTGATCAGCACGTACACGCGCGACTTTCCTGCGATCGCGGCGCGGCACGTCTTCCGCGGACCGCGCGACGATCCCGACGGTCCACTCGACCGCCTCGCCCGGCGCGAGTCCCCAGACCCGCGCGCGGCGTCGCAATCGCCGGCCAGCTCGGTCTGGAATAGCGGCGAGGAGCGCAGCCGGCCCAGCAACAGGTCGCGGTCGCTCCATGCCTTGAGCGCGACGAGCGCCGTCGACTCGCCCAGACTGTATCCGATCGCGGCGTCCGGCTTCACCCCGAAATGGGCCAGCAGGTCGGTCACCACCGTCGCGACCGAAACGGTTCCCAGGATCGCGTCGAGATGGCCGGCTGGCGCGGGGCAGGGGCCTCGGCTCCACCAGATCGCCGGGTCGAGCTGTTCCCTGAGAAAACCGCTGGTGGCGTCCTGCGCCCTCAGGACTTCGGGCCAGAGCGCGGAAAGCTCGCGCCCCATGCCCGGGAAATGGCTGCCGAGCCCCGGGTACAGAAACGCCAGTCGATTCGACGCCAAGGGTGCGAATCCACGGTAAAACAGTCGGCCCGATTCCAGCAGCCGCGGTCGCCCCGGCCCACGTCCGCCGCGCACGCACTTCGCCGCCTCGCCAAGCAACCGCGCGAGCGAGCGCGGGCCGTCGGCCACGATCGCCAGCCCAAACCGAAGCCCGGGCTGATTTCGGTGCCGGTGCCACCACCGCCGCGCGAGCGCTTCGATCGCCGCGGCCCGGTCGTCGTGCGCGATCGTGGCCAGCTCGTCGATCCGCGCGAGCAGCCCTGGCTCGTCGTCGGCCTCGAGCGCAAACAGGCTGATCGGTCGCGGACCCAGCGGCTGCGAGCGCTCGGGCGCAATCGTCCCCCCGGCCGGCTCGTGCCGGGCGTTGCCACCCTCGAACTCTTCGAGGACGACGTGCTGCGCGCGGCCGCACAGAGAGGTTGCGCTCACGGCCGCGCGGCGCGGGCCTTCCGCCCGGTTCCTCACCCAGAATTGCGGGCCTTCGGGCACAACCGCGCCGCGAGCTTGCGACCAGACCTCATTCGGCCATCGCGAGCTCTTACGCACTCCCGGAATCATCTGCTGATCCAGACAGATCGCCACCTTCGCTACCGCCGCCAGGCCCGTCGCCGCACCCGCCCAGCCCAGGTCGTCCATGATCGAGCCGACGGCACAGGGCGTCTCTGCGTCTGGCTCGCGATCGCCGGGCCGAACCCATCCGCCACCCGCGATCTCGAGATAGCCAACCCGGGCGCTGACTTGCTCAGTTGCGCCGGTATGCTCGCCGGCGAAGACGCCTCCACCGGTGCTGCGGACCACCGCATAGATCCGATTCCCGTCGCGCTGGGCATCGTCGAGTCGCTTGAGGACCAAGGCGACGGCCCCGTCGCACGCGCAGTCGAAGCTGCCATATTCCGGATGGCCGCCTGCGCCGCCGGGGGCATTTCCCGGTGGCAGCCCGTGGATAAGCCTGTGCCGCGCCAGCACGCCGCGGATGTCGCCCGCGAAGTCAACCGCCCCCACGATCGCCGCGTCCAGCTCGCCCCGGCCGAGCCATTCGGCGGCGATCGCCAGGGCCTGGATCCCGGACGTCTCATCGCAGGAGACGGTGAAGCTCGGCCCGCCGATGCCGAACTCGCGCGCGATCCGGCTGGCGATCAGGCCGCCCAGCGAACCCATCGTCCGGTTGGCCGTCAGTGCCGGCCCCGCTGCGCCGCGCAGCGCCTTGGTCCAGCGGGCGAGCTGCTCCGGCGACAGGCCGCAGCCCCGGAGCGTTCGTTCCATTCCGCAGCCGGTCGGCGCAGCGACCATCGGAGCTGGTAATTGGGTCGCGCTCCAGTCCAGCCCGATCCCGATCAAGACGCCGGTTCGCAGCGCCAGGCTGCGATCCCACCGCGCGTCGCCGATCGACTCGGCCGCGACCCGCAGCATGAGCGATTGCTGCGGCAACATCTCGCCCAGCTCCTTCGGCGGAATCCGGAACTGGTCGACGCGAAAATTCGAGCGAATCGATGTAATATCCCGGAAACGAGCGTTCGTCCCATCCCTGGCCGGCGATACCAGTCGGTCGCCGGCGGATCCCCACCAGTTCCGCGGCTGCGGCCGCGGCGACCGTTTCGTCGCCGCCCAGCACCCGCTCCTGGAACGCCTGCTTCCCCTCGAACGGCCCAAAATGGGCCGACATGCCCACGATCGCGATCGGCGCAGGCCCGTCCGCGCCGGCCCGCGGTCGGCCCACGAGCCGGCGCGGTCCCGGCGTGGCCGGAACGCCCGCGTCGGCGCGGAACCCATTCTTCAATCAAAACATGCGCATTGATCCCGCCAAAGCCGAACCCGCTGACGGCCCCGCGCCGCGGCTGGCCCGCGGCACGCTCCGGCCACGGCTCGGCCCGGGTCAGGACCCGGAACGGGCTGTCGTCCAGCCCGAGGTTCCGGCGTGCCCGCTCGAAATTCGCCGTCGGGGGCAGAACGCGGTTCTTGAGGGCCAGGAGCACCTTGAGCAACCCGGCGGCTCCCGCCGCCGTGAGCGCATGCCCGATATTCGACTTGACCGAGCCGATCACGCACTGGTCGCGGCCGCCAGCCGCCGTCTCCCCAGAGCAACTTCAGGCTCTCGACCTCGACGGCGTCGCCCAGCGGTGTACCCGTCGGCGTGGCATTCGATCAGGTCGACATCCGCCGGCTTCCAGCCGGCCTGCTCGTATGCCATGCGCATGGCGCGAAGCTGTCCCGACGAGCTGGGGGCCAGCAGGTCGCCGTGCGATGTCGTTGGACAATCCGATCCCGGCCGATCAGTCCGTAAATGTGATCGCCTTGGCGAAGTGCGTCCTCGAGCCGCTTGAGCACGAACATCCCCGCCCCCTCGCCGACCACCAGCCCGTCGGCTTGCTGGTCGAACGGAGCGGGCCTGCCTCGCGCCGACAGCGCGCGAAGCTGCGAGAAACCCATCTGGGTGTAGAGCGAATCGGGGCAGGACACACCGCCGCGTCAGCATGGCGTCGGCCCGTCCGGCCCGCAGCTCGTCGACGGCCAGCTTGAGTGCGTAAAGCGATGAGCCGCAGGCCGCGTCGATCGTGTAGGCCGCGCCCCCAAGCCCAAGCGCCCGGGCGACCAAGGCCGCCGGCAGACCGGCCGGAAACGCGTTCAACGGCTCGGCCGGCCCGGCCTCGGCGGGGCGAACGCCCAGCTCCTCCTCGAAGACGCGGCCCAGGAACTCGCGCGACAGGGCCGAGGCGGTCTCGGTCGGCAAGACGATATTGCCGAAGACCACCCCGACCCGGCGGCGATCCAACTCGATCGGTCCGCGCGTCTCGCCACGCCTGCCGCGCCGGCGAAGAGCGCGAGATGAAAGAGTGGGTCCAGCCGTTCCAGCAACGCTCCGTCCAGGTCGAACCCTTCGGCATCGAGCCGCGGCCGGTCGACGAAGCCCCCTCGCGTTCGAGTAGACATGGTCCGCCAGGGCGATTCGCGGGTCGAACGCCTGCGGCAGGGTCGATCAGCCAGCGCCAGCAGGCACGTCGCTCGTGGCGTCGACGCATTCGCAGACGTTGTCCCAGAACTGCTCGAGTGTGCTCGGCGCCGGGAAAGAGACCCCCGATGCCCACGATTGCGATCGCGATCGCGCCGTCTGGTTCCATCGCTCGATCGACCGGCATCACTCAACTCGGGAAAACGTGAACACCGTGAACCAACTGGTTGCGGCGAAATGCCTGGTTGAGCGACGAATCGATGACGCACTCGTACGAGTCGAGCCGGGCGACGAGCTCGCCGCGCGCGTCGAGAAATTCGATGTCGGCGACGGCGCGCGCATCTGCTCGCATGGCGGATCTCGGCCAGGACGCGCACGCCGTCAGCCGGGCATGCACCGGCGGAACTGGCGATAACCGCCGATCGAGACCGGCAGCGAATTCGCCCCGAGCTGCTCGCTGCACCAGAGCACCACGAGCTGAAACGCGGAGTCGATGGCCAGAGGATCGGTCAGCCAGGTGTTCCGCAGCGGCCGCTCGATCCACTCCGAGGGTGCCGGCGAGGTCGAGACCCAGCCCGCGATCGCGCGCTCGCCCCAGCCCTCGATCTGCTCGATGCCCTGCAGCGCCGGTCCGTGGAACAGGACGGACTGATAAATCTCATCCCGCGCCATCGGATAAGGGACCAGCGCTTGCTCGACGAGCCGGCGGGCGGCGGTTGCGTGGCGATCGGCCAGAACGACGTCGGCGCGCGCGTGTGCGACGTCGCGGCCGTTCGGCAGCGTGCCGCGCAGCTCGACCGGCACGATGAAGCCTTGGTCGGTGCCGGACGCCTTGCCGACCCGGACCTCGACCGTCGCCGGCTCGCGTTCGTTGAGGATCACCCCCTTTGCAGCCGAAGGTCGTCGAGCCCGCACACGACCAGCCCCGGGTTGCGTTGGACCGCCCCCTCGGCCAGCCATTCCATCATGATCGCCAAGGGCAGCACGGCGTGCCCGTCGATGACGTGCGAAGCGAGGACCGGCAGAGACTCGAGATCCACCGTGCGGCGAAATACGGTTTCGAGCTTCCGGCCGGTCGAGCCGCTCGGGCCGGAGCTCCGCCGGCGCGTGAGCCGCGCGGCTCGGACGATCGGCCGGCTGCAGGCTCGGCGAGCACAACGATCTCGACCGGGCCGGCGCCATCGCTTCCGGCTTCCTCGACGACCAGCCGCGCACCCGCCGCGGGCGGGATCAGGGTCAGCCCTTCTTTTTCGAAGAGCGGCCTCAAGGCGTCCTTGACCATGCCGCCGGCCCACGGGCCCCAGTTATAGGAGACGACCCGGCAATGCGGCAGCCGGACGGCTTGCTGCTGGGCCCACTTGTTGAGCGATTCGTTGGCGGCCGCATAGGCCACCTGACCCGCGCGGCCGAACCGGGCCGTTGAAGAAGAGAAGAGGATCAGAAACTCGAGCGACTCGGGATCGATCGCCATGAAGAGATGCAGAAGCCCCTTGACCTTGGTGTCGTAGACCAGGTCGAACTGGGCGTCGGTCTGATCGGTGATCCTGCGGTCGGCCAGCACGCCCGCTCCGTGGATCAGCCCGCGGATCGCACCGTGATCGCGCGCGAATCTGATCGAGAGTCGCCCGCACCGCGACTCCTGTCCCGCACGTCGACCGAGCGATAGACGACCGGCGAGCCGGCCCCGGTCGATCCGGGCGAGGTTGCGGCGGATCTCGCGCTCGCCATAGCACCCGGCGCGATTCCTCGCCGAGCTCTTGCGGCGTCAGCGGACGGCCGGATCGCTTCAGCAGGGCTCGCTTCAGCTCGGCCTCGTCGTGGAGCCCGGCGAGCCAGTCGGCTTCCGCGGACTGGGCGCCGGACTACGGCCGAGCAGGACCAGCCGGGGCTGGAACGACTCGGCCAGGGCGACGGCGACCTCGGCGGTGATGCCCCGCGCGCCTCCGCTGATCACGACCAGGTCGCCGCGCTCGAGGCGGCTCGGCCGGCGATCAGCCGCCGTCGGGCTGCGCACGGCGGCTCCAGCTCCAGCACGATGCGTGCCCTGCCGGGTGATGCCGACTTCGGCCGGCCCGCGCTCGAACAGCTCGTCCACGATCGCGGCCGCGGCCTGCTCGGTCGACTCGAAGCCGGGTCGAGATCGACCGCCTTGCAATGGACTCCCGCGCCATTCGTGGCCGGCCGTCTTGGCCATCCCCGCCAGGCCGCCGGCGAAGCGGGCTTGACTTCCGGCGACCAGGCCGTTCACGCCGAAGGTCCCATCCAGCCGCGACACGGTCAGGAGGGCCGCCCCGCCCGCCGCGGCCGGATCGTTCCAGAGCCGGGGCCGCGGCTCGGATGACCCGGAACGCCTGCGCTGACGAACGCCTCATTCGCGCAGTCGCCCGGGCGCGAGGATGATCAAGCCGCAAGGCGGCTCGCTCGCCGCCGCGGGCCCGTGCTCCCTCGAGACCGATCACCGGCCGGAATGTAGCCGCGCTCGCGCAGGCACGAGCAGACCGCTTCGGTCAACGGCGAGCCGTCCGCGTGACCCAGATCGTTCCGCCGGCGCGAAGCCGCACGTCCTCGCGATCGTCCGGACTGCAGAGGCTCGCGGATGCAGGCCTGCACCGACCGACGACGACGGCCTGCGCGTGGCCGTCCCATTCCCGTTGTGAGCGTGGTTCCGAGTCCGTTGCCGCGGTGATCGCGCTGACGAACCCGTGCGCCGCGTGCGCATCGGCCCGCTGGCGGTCTCATTGCGCTCGCCAGCGGCAGGGCAGCGCGCCGGCCGGGGCCCGGCTGGCTGCCCCGATAGCACGTCGACGATCTGCCGAAGCGTGCACAGCGTCCCCAGTTGCTCGGGCTTGAGCGAGGGCAGCTCGGGAGCCGGTCCTGCACCGCCGAGAGGATCTCGACCCGCTTGATCGAGTCGATGCCCAGGTCGACGTCGAGCCGCATGTCGAGCTCGAGCATCTCGATGGGATACCCCGTTTTCTCGGCCACGGCTTCCAGCAACACCGCGCGATCCGATCGGCCGGCGCGATCGTCCGGTCACGCTCGATCGCCGTCGAGCGCAGCTCGCCCGCGGCGCCTCGCACGGCTCGTCGCCCAGGAACGCGACGATCTCGCGGAGCGTTCCCAGGGTCCCGATCTCCTCGGGCCCGGCCGCCGGAGTCTCCGGGAAGCCGGTCCTGGATCGCCGAGAAGATCTCGACCCGCTTGATCGAGTCGATGCCCAGATCGGTGTCGAGCCGCATGTCGAGCTCGAGCATCTCGACGGGATAGCCGGTCTTGTCGGCGACCGTCTCCACCAGCACCCGCGCGACCAGGCTCGCGGCACGATCGGCCAGCCGCTCCGGATGGCCGTCATCGCAGCCGCGCTCGCGGCACTGCCCGCGCCAGGTCGAGCCTGGCCGATGAAATCGACGATCGCTCTCAGGCTGCGGAACGAGCCGAGTTGCTCCGGCTCGAGCGCCGGCAAGTCCGGGAAGCCGGTCCTGCAAGCGCCGAGAGGATCTCGACCCGCTTGATCGAGTCGATGCCCAGATCGGCGTCGAGCTGCATGTCGAGATCGAGCACCTCGGCGGGATATCCCGTCTTCTCGGCGACGACTTCGATCAGGATCGGCGGCCGGCCGATGCCGCGCCAGCTGCCGATGGTGGCCGGGGCGGCCGGCCGGCACTCGCGAGTTCGTCGCGCGGCGACACCCGGTGCTCACTCGCCTGACAGGCTGGCCAGCGCGCTGTAGCCGGCCCAGGCGAGTCGCTGCGAGCTCGACCGGCGCGGATCTCGCGATTCGTGCGCCGGCGGTGCCGCACTGCGCGATCGCCGGCGCCTCGCCGCGGCTCGACGAATGCCAGCGGACAAGCGCTGCTGCTGCTCGAGCAGCTTGAGGAAGGTCTGCTGCGTCTTCTCCTGGCCTTCCAGGAACTGCCGGTGCAGGGCCGCGGTCTGTTCGGCCAGGCGTTGCAGGGCGATCAGGTTGTCCTGGGCGTTCGCAGTGCCAGCGGCCAGGCCGGATCCGGAGCTCGTCGCTCGGCGCGACGTAGCCGCCGGATCCGGTCGACCGCGACGGTCTGGTGAGTGGTCCTGCGGCGACGCCTGGCCGTTCGAGCTGGCGGGCTCATTCCTTCGGAGGAATGCATGGTCCGGTCGATCTCGATGCTGGGTCGCGGCCGGGGATAGCGCTGAAGTCGGTCAGTGGATCGTCCCCTGCGATTCGATACTCGCGGCGGAAGCGAGGCTGCCGCCTGAGCCCTGGCGACGGGCGTCGGAACATCGCCGGTCTCGGCCTCGAGCGCGGTGCATCGTCGGGCCGGTCCTTGGGTCGGGCGTTGGCACCGCAGATCTTCACGGTGAGCCCCGCTTTCGTCTCAGCGGTTGCGGGACCCGTGATCCCCTTCGTCCCACCGAGTGAGATCGACAGCATACCCAAGCGCGGCCAGGGATGCGAGCGAGCAGGCCAGATCGACAGATTGCCGGACGTGCCGCGCGAGGCATCCACGGCGAGGCGAGATGATCGCTGCCCTCGAGGATGGCGCGGACCAGAGCCCGTGAGCTTCGCGTCGGGGCCGACCTCGAGGAAGGTGCGCGCCCCCATTCGATACATCGCCTCGATCTGGGCGACGAATTCGACCGGCCGGGCGAGCTGGCTCGCCAGCAGGGCCCGGGCCGCATCGGGCTCGTCGGGATAAGGCTCGGCCGTCGCGTTGGCGAAGACGGGGATCGTCGAGCCGCATGAGGTCGATCGAGTCGAGGGCCTGCCGAAAGGCTCTGCTCGGCGCCGGCGACCGACCGGCTGTGGAACGCCGCCGAGACCGGGACCGCGCGGGTCGCGATCCGCCGGTCGCTCAAGGACTTGCCTGCTCCGCTCGATCTCGGCGGCCGGCCCCGACAGGACGCACTGCCGGGGGGCGTTCTTGTTGGCGATCACCACGTCCGAGGGCATGCTCGCGGAGCACGCGCGCGGACCTCCTCGAGCGGGGCGAAGACCGCGAGCATCGCGCCCGGCCCCGTCTGGGCCGCACAGTCTGCCATGAGCTCGCCGCGCCGCTGCGCCAGCACGCGCCAGCGATCGATCGTCGATCCGGCCGGCCGCCCGCAGGGCGGTCAGCTCGCCGAAGCTATGCCCCCCCGTCAGGTCGGGGCGAACGCCGAAATCTTCGAGAATCGCCACAGTCCCAGGCTGACCGCCCCGATCGCCGGCTGGGCGAACCGGGTGTCCCGCAGGGCCAGCTCCTGGCCCTGCCGGCCCTTCGTCGTCGAAGAGCCGGCCGGCGGATAAATCCGATCGGAGAGCGAGACTCCCCAGGTCGCCGGCGAGCTTCGTTCGCCAGCGCCAGCGACGCCTGCATCCGGGGGAACTGGCACGCGAGCTCCCGCAGCATCCCCACATACTGCGAGCCCTGGCCCGGGAAGAGCATCGGCGAGCTGCCCGGGGCGCGGGCCCGTCTCCCACGAAGATCCGCCGCTGCGCCGCCTTGCGCCCGGCCGGGCTCGGATCGTTCCCCGGGATGGCTGCGAATCCGGACGCGACGACGATTCCAGCTGCGCTCGGGCCGCTGCGCAGACAGCGCCGGCGCCGACATCGCACTCGTCACGCTCGACGACCAGCGAGCAGGCGGTAAGCGATGTCGAGCACGGAAATCGCGACCGGCTCCGCGATCGCCTCCGCTCGGATCTCGGCCCAGTCGCTCGCGCCTTCGAGTGCCTGCGAGCGAGTCGCCGATCTCGGCCGGATCATCGGCCGAGAACGCGAGGATCTGCACGTCGCCGTCCCAGTCGACGCCTGGCTTCTCGGGCTCGGCTTCTTCGAGGACGCAGTGGAAATTGCTGCCGCCGAAGCCGAATGCGCTGACCGCCGCGCGGCGCGGGTGGCCGGGGCTCGGCAGCCAGGGCCGCGCCTCGGTGTTCAAGTAGAACGGCGAGTTCCCGCCGGCGAGCCGCTCGATCGGCCGGCGGACCTTGGACGTCGGCGGCAAGACCTTGTGATGAAGCGCCAGCGCCGCCTTGATCAGCCCCGCCGCTCCGGCGGCGGCCTTGGTGTGCCCCACCTGCGACTTGACCGATCCCAGGGCACACCACGGGCCTCCGGCCCGGGCGCCCTGGTAGACCTCCTCGAGCGCCGCCAGCTCGATCGCGTCGCCGACCTTGGTCCCGGTCCCGTGCGCCTCGACCAGCTCGACCGTCGCCGGGCTCGATGCCCGCCAGCTCGTAAGCCTGCCGCAGCGCCTTCGACCTGCCCGCGGCGCTCGGCGCGTAGACCGCCTGCCCCTTGCCGTCGCTCGAGCTGCCCATCGAGCGGATCACCGCATAGATCCGGTCGCCGTCGCGCCGCGCGTCGTCCAGCCGCTTCAGGACCATGACCCCCAGGCCCTCGCCCAGGATCGTGCCGTCGGCCTCCGCGTCGAACGGCCGCGCATCCCCCGTCGGCGACAGCGCCGGCGTCTTGCTGAAGCACATATACATAAAAATGTCATTAAACGTATCGAGCCCGCCGGTGACGGCCAGGTCGCACCGCCCGGCGGCCAGCTCGAGCATGGCCAGGTTGACGGCGCCCAGCGAGCTGGCGCAGGCGGCGTCGACCACGCAGTTGGTGCCGCGCAGGTCGAGCCGGTTGGCGATCCGGCCGGCGGCGACGTTGCCGAGCAGGCCGGGGAACGAGCTTTCCTGCCAGCCGACGTAGGACGAGGCGATCCGCTGCGACGACGTCTTCGGTGGTCGCGTGGTCGACGCCGGCCGCCTCGAGCGCGCGCCGCCAGATCGGGTGCCCCAGCCGCGCGCCCAGCGGGATCACCAGCTCGAGGGTGCCGGTGACGCCCAGGATGACGCTGACCCGGTCGCGGTCGAACGCGCGGCTCGTCCAGGCAGCCGGCGTCCTCGAGCGCCCGGCGGGCCACCAGGAGGCCGAGCAACTGGGTCGTGTCGGTCGCCTCGATCGAGTGGGGGGCGATCCCGAATTCCAGCAGCGGGAAATCGACCGGCGTGAGAAAACCGCCGCGATGGGCGTAGGTCCGGTCGGCCGCCTTGGGGTCGTTGTCAAAATAGTCCGCGACTCGCCAGTGGGAATCGGGCACCTCGGTGATCGCGTCGACGCCGTTGCGAATATTGGCCCAGTAACGTGCAAGGTCCTCCGCCTGAGGAAACATGCATCCCATTCCGATGATGGCCACCGGAACCGGGGGCGAGGGATCGGACGAATTCAAGTCTCTACCCTTTCGAACGTCGTTGGAGGCCGGAGCACGCCGCGGGTTCGGTGGCGCCGGATGTTCGCGACGATCGTGGTATGTTAGGATAAGAACAACCGGTTCTCAATCTCGCTGATCTCCAGAGGCGTCAAGCCGGGGCACGCCCGGCGGCAGGCCGAGCCCCTGAACGCTCGCGATCCGGGCGCGGGTCAAGACCGCCGCGCCGTACAGGATGTTCATGGCGACCGTCGCCACCCGGCGATTCTCGGGCGCTCGAGGAACGACCCGCGGACCCAGTCGTTGAACGCGGCCATGGCCGGGCCGCACCAGATCTGGTAGTCGACGGTCCGCGACGGCTCGCCGGTGTTGGCCCACTGCGACGACATCCCCAGATACCAGCGAAACACCAGCGCCATCTTCTGCTTGGGATCGCGCTGCGACCGCTCGATCCGCGACGGGTCGCGCTGCTGGAAATAATCTTGCGTCTGCTCCCAGATCGTCTCGAGCGGCGCCCGGAAGATCGTCTTCTCCAGGGCCGCCCGCTCGCTCGCGGGAATCTGGTCCAGCCCGTCGTGCGACCGATAAAGCTCGTAGAGCTTGGCGGCCCGCATCGCGAACAGCGTGCCGCGCTTGAGCACCTGCACCTTCACGCCCATCTCGAACATGTCGGCCGCGGGGGCCATCGCGATATCGGCCTGCTGCGCCTGCGCCAGCATCCGCCGCACCACGTCGGAAGTGCCGGCCTCCACGCACGACTGGTTGACCGACCCGGTCACGATGTAGGCCGCCCCCATCGCCAGCGCCGCCGCCGCCGCCCACGGCGTCGAGATGCCGCCGGCCGCCCCGACCCGCAGCGGCCGATCGTAGCCGTGCCGCGCCTGCATCTGGTCGCGCAGGGTCAGCATCGTCGGCAACAGGACGATCGCCGGCTGGTTGTCGGTATGCCCACCCGAATCGGCCTCGGCCGTGATGTCGTCGGCCATCGGAATCCGCGACGCCCACTCCGCTTGCTCGGGCGTGATCTCGCCGGCGCCGACCAGCTCGCGCGAGCAATCGCGGCCGGGGGCGGTGCCATGAACTTGGACGCGACCTCGACCCGCGAAACCTTGGCGATGATCCGGTTCGTCGCGACGACCCGTCCCGAACCGTCCCGGCGCAGGCCCGCCACCCGATAGCGGACCACCGGCAACGTCAGGTTCAGGAAGGCCGATGCCTCGACCAGCCGCACCCGCCGCCTCAGATAGAGATCGACGACGGCCGACTCCAGCTCGGGCTCGCCGGGGCTGTGGATCAGGTTCATTCCGTAAGGGATCGAATCGCCCAGGCTCGTGCTGGATCCGCTCGATCGCCTGCTCGACCGCCGCGCAGCGACAGCCCCGCCGAGCCGAAGACCCCCAGCAACCCCTGCCGCCCCATCGCCTCGACGATCTCGACCGACCCGATCCCGTTGGCCATCGCCCCCGACATGCACGGATAGCGCAGCCCGTGATCGGCCCGGAAGCTCGCGTCGCCCAGGTCTTCCAGCCGGCAGGCCGGCACGATCGCCGGCCGACTCGCCGTCGCCGTTGGAACCCGACGTCGCGCTCGCGGCATCTTCGACGACCTCGTGCGTGCCCGACTCGCTCCACGATCGCGAAACGGCTTGCCGATCCGCGACAGCGCGCGCTCCAAGCTCTCGGCGGAGTCGAGGCCACAACCACGAGCGTTGCTCCACACTCAGGCGGTCAATCAGCGTGATGCATGCAGATCAGGCAGTGCACGGTGACTGCAGGTCACCCGAGCGAGGAGGCTATGCCACGGAAATGGTGCCGGTTCATGCCCGGGGTCTTGACCGGTTCGTCACGAGGTCCATCACTCAAGGTCCCGGCAGGGGCCACGTCGCAATCGCCGGCGCGATCGTGGGGCAATCGTGCTGATGTCGCTGAAGTCGATCTAAAGGACGTCGTCGCGACCGGCTTCGCTACTCGCACGGCGTCGAGGTCAAGTCGAGTGGTGCTCGCTGGTCAGTCGGGTTGCGCAAGCCGAAAATGAGGTGCAGGAACGACCGGGACCGGTTCCGCGGCGATCGCTTCCGTGATCAGGAACGGAGCCGGTCCGTGGAAAACGCGCTGGGCGACGGCTTGCAGGCCCGCCTGCGTCATCAGCTCGCGGAACCGCTTGGCGGAGGCATGGTGCACGTCCCCCTCGACGCGCGGCAACGCAGACGTCATAGATGAACCAACCCCAGAGGCCGTCTCGGTATCCGTCGATGATCATCAACCGCCCGCCCGGCCGCAGCACGCGCCTCATCTCGGCGACGGCGCGATCCTGATGCGGGATAATGGTGAAAGCTGTTGGCGCAGGTCACGATGTCGAACGATCCCGAGCCGAACGGCAGCCGTTCGCTGTCTCCCTGCACCGGGAACACGTGTCCGGGGTGCAGTCGCCAGCGCGGCTGGCCCTTTCGCAGCATCTCGGAGACCAGGTCGACGCCGCAGACCTCGACTCGCGGCAAGGCCGCGCGCACCTTGGATGCGAACACGCCCGGTCCCGCAACCCACGTCCAGCATCTTGAGCGGCCGGTCGCCCGCCGACTTCGCGGATCCGCCGGATCAAGACGCGGTGGGACGGCCCGAACAACAGCCACTGCAGGATGCTTCGGTCGTAACTGTCGCTCCATCGCGTGAACTCCTGGGCTACCTGCTGCTTGTCGTAACCCATGCCGTGGCCTCCTTGCCGAGCGAGTTTACTTCGGGCAGGCCCGGCCCGTCCGTCGCCGGCTCCGTGTCGGCCGATCTCTCAGGCCTAGTCTTTACCGAATGTCGGCTGATCCCGCAACCCGGAATTGACCCAGACCATGATGAATTCCTATCTTACAAGACGCGATGCAGCGTCCGCCGGGTTACGATCATGCCCGATGAAGATCTCCCGGGCTCGCGGCGAATGCCGCGATCCCCACGCCATGCGAAGGGCGTACAATGGAGCGACACGGCCCGACGCCGCCGGCGAATCGCCAAGAGGACGAACATCGTGCGCACCCGCCCGTCTACCTCGACAACCATGCGACGACGCGGACCGACCCCCGGGTCGTCGAGGCGATGATGCCTTACTTCACGGAGCATTACGGCAACTCGGCCAGCATCTCCCATCGTTTCGGCTGGGAGGCGGCCGAGGCGGTCGAGCGCGCCCGCGAGCAGGTCGCCGCGCGCCATCGGCGCGGAAGCCCGGGAGATCGTCTTCACTTCCGGCGCGACCGAATCGAACAACCTGGCCATCAAGGGAGTGCGCAGGCGTCGCTCGGCGCGGCAACCACCTGGTGACGGCCGCCTCCGAGCACAAGGCGGTCCTCGACCCGATCAAGCGGCTGGCGCGCGAGGGCTGGGAAATCACGATCGTTCCCTGCGACGAATATGGACGGCGTCTCGGCCCAGGCGGTCGCCGGACGCCCTCACCGATCGGACGTCCTGGTCTCGGTCATGGCCGCCAACAACGAGGTCGGCACGATCAATCCGATCGCCGAAATCGGCCGGCTGTGCCACGAACGCGGCATCGTCTTCCACACCGATGCCGCCCAGGCCGTCGGCAAGATCCCGCTCGACGTCCAGTCGACGCCATCGACCTGCTCAGCCTGTCGGCGCATAAGATCTACGGGCCCAAAGGGATCGGCGCCCTTGTACGTCCGCCGGCGCGATCCCCAGGTCCGGCTCTAGCCGCTGTTCGACGGCGGCGGGCACGAGCGGGGCTTCCGGAGCGGGACGGTCGCCGGTTCCGCTGGTCGTCGGGCTGGGGGTGGCCGCCCGATCTGGCGGTCCGCGAGCGCCCGGCCGAGGTCCGCCGGCTCTCGAGCTTCGCGAGCGGCTCCATCAAGGGAATCGCGCAGCCGGGTCCCGGCGATCCGGCTCAATGGAGCCCGACCCGCATCGCCTGCCGGGCAACCTCAACCTCAGCTTCGCGGACGTCGACGGCGAGGCCCTGATGATGGCGATGCGCGACGTCGCCGTCAGCTCGGGCTCGGCCTGTTCCTCGACCAACCCCGAGCCCAGCCATGTCCTGCTGGCGATGGGGCTGGCCGAAGACCTGGCGCGGGCCAGCCTCCGGTTCGGCCTGGGCCGGTTCACCACCGAGGAGAGATCGACTTTCGACTCGCCGGTGCGCAGCGTCGACGCGCGTCGCGGCAAGCACGCCGGTGCTGATCGCGCACGCTCGCGACTCGTCACGCGGAGCGATCGTGCCGTGGACGCAACGTTCGCGGATGATCACAGAGTGAGCGTGCATTCGCTGACATCGTCACAGGCGTATCGCATTTGATTCGAGTATGATTGAGTCCGAGGTCGACTCGCAGCATGATTGTCGCTGGGAGTATCCCACTCAAAACAGGAGATGAATCGATGAGTGTGACCTTGACCGAAAAGGCCGCGACCGAAGTCAAGAAGATCATCACCGAGCAAAACCTCCCCGAAGGCACCGTCCTGCGCGTCGGCGTCCAGGGCGGCGGTTGCAGCGGTTTTTCCTATAGCCTGGGTTTCGACACCGAGTCGCCTCCGAGCGCGACCGCGTGCTCGAGGTGCACGGCGTCAGCTCGTCGTCGACAAGAAGTTCGACCCGTATCTGGACGGGACCGTCGTCGACTATTACGACGGCCTCGAGAAGCGGGGCTTCGTGTTCAACAACCCCAACGTGGTCAAGAGCTGCGGCTGCGGCAGCTCGTTCCAGGTCTGATCCAGTCCGCGGGGCGCTGCTCAGATCCGTGGTCCGCGCCGCCGACTGGCCGCGGTGAACTCACCACCGCCAGCTCCCGCGCAATTCCGAATTGACGACGCAGTCCACCGGCCAGCGGTTCTGGTAGAGCTCGACGATGGTCAGTGGCGGCCAGCTCGGCCATCTCGCGCATCGACTGCGTGTCGGTGCCGGCGATGTGTGGGCACAAGATCACATTCGGAAGGCCCAGGAGCGGGTTGCCAGGCTCGGGCGGCTCGCGGTTGAGCACGTCCAGGCCGGCTCCGGCGAGATGCCCGGATCGCAAGCGCGTCGCGCAGGTCGGATTCGACCACCAGTCCGCCGCGCGACGTGTTGATCAGGTACGGATCCGCGCTGCATCTTGGCCAGGAAGTCGCGGTTGACCATGCCGCGGGTCGCCGTCGGTCAACGGGACGTGCAGGCTGACGACGTCCGAGCACGCGAGCAGCTCGTCGAGCGACAGCCGTTCGATTCCGTGTGTCGGTCGAACTCGGCGTCGAGGACGGTGTCGAACGCGACGACCCGCATCCGGAACGCTCGGGCGCGCAGCGGCCACGGCGCGGCCGATCCGACCCATGCCGATCAGCCCGAGCGTCATCCCGCGGACTGGCGTCACCAGCGCCCGGTCCCAGCCGCCGCCGTGGATCACGCGGTCGTTGGGGACGATCCGCCGCGCCAGCGCCAGGAGCAGCGCCCAGGTTTGCTCGGCGACGCTCTCCTGGTTGGTCCCCGGGGTGATCGTCACGGCCACGCGGTGGGCGGTCGCGGCCGCGACGTCGATCAGGTCGTAGCCGACGCCGGTGCGCGCGATCGCCCGCAGCTTGGGGCGAGCTCGAAGAGCTCGGGCGTCATCCGCTCGCCGCCCGGCGATCAGGGCGTCGATCTCCGCGAGGTAGGGCCGAAGTTGCTCGGACGTGAGGGCGAAATCCCCCTCCGGGTCGATCAGGCTCGAAGCCGGCGTCGGTCAGAGGATCTCGCGAAATCGACCGGGCTGGTTGCGAAGCAGATACGGGCCGATCAAGACTCTAGGCATGGTCATCTCGACGAGATTGATGGGTAATGATTGCAGGTGAAGAGGCCCGGGCAACGCAGGGCGGCAGCGTCTTCTTGCGATTCCAGCCCCGGACGCGCCTTGCGTCGAGCAACCGCCCAACTTATTCTCATCGGACTCATTCGGCAACCTCGTTCCGCCAGTCGGTCTCTTGGAATGGCCCGCCGAAAGGCTCGACCCCGCACTCGGGAGACAACTCTTCTTCCTGCGCAGCATGGCTGAGCCGGCGACACCCGGCGCGGTTTCCGGCTTTTCGGCGACCCGAGGATTCGTGAGGAGGTCAGGTTCGTTCCCAATCGATCGATCGGTTGATCTATAGCGGTGGACGGCCGCGGTGAATGTTCGCGGGCTCGGGGTGCGGGTCCGCCGCGCCGCATGGTGCCGCCCACGTCCGGCCGGCAGGCTCGGCCAGGATTGTTTTTCGACCTCTGGTTCACGCGTCCGATTCCGCTGCTAGAATGTCGGAATCGAGCGTGTCCGATCTTCCGGGAGGGAGATCGCTCAGGGCTCTGATGGCGGTGCTGGGGCAGCGGAGCAGGCTCCCCCTTCGTCTTTCCTCTTCTCTTTTCTGGCGGTCTCATCCCGCTGCGCGGAAAGCGTGCCATGGGGGTTATGAAGTTTCGACTGCCCTCGAACGAAGCGACTCGAAAGCTCCCCGATTATCGCAAGGCGTACATCACCGGCCTTGATCGGACCCCGGGGCGGCTCGCCGTCGAGCTTCGGAACGGGCTGATGACGCTGCGTGCGCGACACGACCGAAAGCGGCCGGCTCTTCGTCCCCTGGCCGATCGAAGGGTCACGGCATGCCGCTCGTGGGCACCGCCACCCTGGCCGAGCGACCTGCGCCTTACATGCTGGCGGTCGAGCTCGCGCGCGGCAAGCTCAACGACATCCGCAACCAGCTCTCCGACTGGTCCAGATGGGTCTGCGCTCCACGCCCGAGCTCGAGCAGGCCCTGGCCGAGGCCCAGCGCGCGTTCGTCCAGGCGGTCACTTCGACCGACCGGCCCGAAGCCTGCATCGCAGGCCGCTCAAGCAGTCGTTGCAGTCGGCGTCGCCGCGCCGGCGATCTCTTGATCGAGGCCTACACCGCGCAGATCCTGCAAAGCCGGCTGGCGTCGACCTCGAAGCTCTCGACCCACCTGGGCTGCGTGCTCGATGGCATCCCGCAAGAACCTGCCGCCGGCGCTCGACTGGTCCAGGCACCTTCAACACGTGCTCACCTGGGCGTCTCGTGGAAGCAGGTGGCACCCTCGGAAGGTCAATACCGCTGGGACCAGTTCGACGCCCAGCTTCGCTGGTGTCGCCGGCGCAGTGGGCTGCGCGTTCGAGGTCGGGCCGCTTGGTCGAGTTTCGCCAGGGGCTCTTGCCCGACTGGGTCTGGCTCTGGGAAGGCGATTGCGAGACGATCGGCGGCCTGGTGGCCGACTTCGTCCAGCAGACCGTTCGCGCTACCGCGGCCGCGTCCCGCTCTGGCACGTCGTTCACCGGCCGGCCAGCGGCGAGATCCTCGGCTTGACCGAGGAAGAGCAGATCCGGATCACCGCGCGGGCCATTCAGGTCGCCCATCAGGCCGACCCTTCGGCCCAGTTGACGATCGGCATCGACCGCCCGTGGGCGGAATGGATGGGATCCAGCCATTTTCAGCTCGGCCCGCTTCACCTCTGCGACTATCTGCTTCGCGCCGAGCTGGGGCTCTCCGGCATCGCGATCGAGATCGCGCCGGGCTATTCCGCGCCGGGCAGCTACATGCGCGACCTGTTCGAGTTCTCCAAGCTGCTGGATCTCTATTCGCTCTTGAACGTCCCGCTTCACGTCTGGATGGCGATCCCGTCCGCCGACGGGCCGGACCCCGCGGCCGATCCTCAGGTCACGATCGAGTCGGCGCAGTGGCCGGTCCCGATCGACGAGAGCCCTTCAGGCCGCCTGGGCGGCGAAGTGGCTCGTCCTGGCCGTCGCCAAGCCATTCGTCCGCAGCCTGAGCTGGCTGCAGGCCAGCGATGCCGCACCCCACCTCTTCCCGCACGCCGGCCTGCTTCGCCCCGACCAGACCGCCAAGCCGCTATTGGCATGGCTGCGCATGCTGCGCAAGGAAACTCTCGCGTAACCGCAGGCGCGGCGAAACGATCACCGCAGCGCGCGCCACCGATTGCGCCCGGTGAATTGCCCGGCCAGCGTGGCGCCGTGGGTGGCGATTCCATTTCAACGGGAACCAGCGTCAGAGAAGAGGCGCTGGACGCACCTTCATATCTTTGAAACTGATCGCCTGGCCCGCGCTGGCACGTTAGTTCTTAATTGCATTTTCCGGCTCCGCGAACCGCTTGAAGAACGACGAGTCCTTCCAGCGCGGCCGGCTCTCCTGATTGGCGACGCGCTCCAGCAGCTTTGCCACCAGCTTGTCGAACTCGCCGGCGGCTTTCTTGTCCACGCGGCTGATTCACGTCATCCGAAGGCGCGTGGTAGCGCTCGCTCAGCCACTTCATGACGACCTGCTCCTCGGGCGAACCCTTGTCGAAGCCGACCATCACCATCAGCGACGGGATGCCGCGGCGGATGAAGCTATACTGATCGCTGCGGATGAAGACGTTGCGCTCCGGCACCGGATCGGGCCGCGGCAACACCCCCGACTCCGTCGCCACGGCCGCCGCAAGCTCGCCCAGGTCCGACTCTTCGCTCCCGAACATCGTCAGCTTCTTGAGCGGGTACAGCGGCAGGATCATGTCGATATTGATGTTGGCCACGATCTTTCGGAATTCCACCGTCGGCGATTGGGCGAAGAACCGCGACCCGAGCAGGCCCTTCTCCTCGGCCGTCACCGCGACGAACAGCACCGACCGTCGCAGCTTCGTCGCCGGACTCCTTCAGCATGGCGGCGACGTCGAGCAACGTGGCGACGCCGGAGGCATTGTCCATCGCCCCGTTGTAGATCGCGTCGCCCTTGATCGGCTCGCCGATCCCCAGATGATCGAGGTGCGCCGTGAACACGACGTACTCGTCCTTGAGCTTCGGGTCGGTCCCCGGCAGCACGGCCACGACGTTCTGCGAGACCACCTCGGCGCGTTTCACGGCGGCAGTCGCCTTGAGCGGCCCCGGTATCGCGAAATGCGGCAGCGGCTTGCTGGCGTCGGCCGCATCGAGGATCTCGCGGAAGGTGTGGCCGGTGCCGGCGAACAGCTTATCGGCATGGGCCGGGTTGATCGTGACGTAGAGCTTCACGCCCCGGCCCTCGTCCATCGCCGGGTCGGCCAGGCTCATCGACGGCATGAACCGCGCCAGGGACGAGCGCTCCCAGGGGATATCCATGTTCTTCGGATTTGGGATCGCGACCAAGGCCGATGGCCCCCAGCCGCTTGAGCAGCGCGGCTCGCTCGCGCGGCCGACTGCATGTGCGAGGCCAGCGGGCCCGGGATCGACGCCGGTGCCCCGGACAGGATCACCACCAGCTTGCCGCGGACATCCAGCCCGGCAAAATCGTCGTGATGGGCCTCGGGGATTTGAAGCCCGTAGCCGGCGAACACGAGCGGCGCCTCGAGCGTCGAGCTCCGGTTCGATCCGCGCGAGCTGATGATCGCATCCCGGCCCAGGACCAGCGGCTCGGCCTCGCCCATTCCGCACCAGACTGTCAGGCTCGAGTGGTCCTCGTCGATCGCCGTGAGATCAGCCGGACCGGCTGGAGAAACCCCTCGGTTCCGGCCGGTTTGAGCCCGGCCCGCGCGAACTCTGCGGCCACGTACTCGGCCGCCTTGCGGTGGCCCTCGCTGCCGGTGTTGCGGCCTTCGAGCTTGTCATCGGCCAGGGCCACGACGTGCGACCACCATCGCTCTCCGTCCGGCGCGTCCGCCCTCCCCGCGCTTGCTGAAAGTCCCACCATTGCGACGGCAACCGCCGTCAAGACCACCGTTTTCCACATCGTCATCGGCACACCTGGTCAGGGCTCGAAGCTAGCTCGATCGCGTCAGGCGACCGATTCGCCCGCCGGATCAAGTCACGCATTTTCCAATCAACCGCCCGGCCATGGCAAGCGACAACCCGCGTGAGTACGCCGCGCCCTTGCGGCAACGCGAATGCACCAATAACGGCTTGCCGTCGGCAAGAAGGTGCAGCGACGTCGGCGCACGGCAGGAACAGGGCCCCAAACCATTGACAACTGTCAGAGGTTATTTTACGATTGCGGCCAGGACCGGGTTTTCCAACGATCGATGGCGTGATGATATACGTGTAGAGTCATCGGATGAGTGGTTCGTTTGGAGCCTTGCAATGCTGCGAAAACGAGTGATTTGCGTTATCTTCGCGCTGCTCGCGCCGGCGTCACTCCAGGGCCAGGGCGCGAAGCCCGCGGAGCTGGCCGGCGACTGGGTCTTCGCTCTCGAGCGATTCGGCGAGACCGATTACCTGCGGATGACGTTGCAAGTGGCGGGAGACCGGGTCACGGCCGCGGCCCGTGGGGGGAAGCTGGAGGGCCGATCGGGCGGCGGAAAGATTGAGCTCGAGCGCCGTGGGAAAGATGGACCGCCCATGAAATTCACCGGCACGGTCGAATCGGTCGGGATGTCGGGCGACTTCACGCGGGGAACCCGGTCTGGGCGATGGAAGGCGACACGGGCTCCGGTTCGTCCGCCGGACGCGCCACGTGAGCACGTCTTTGAGCCCAAAGAGTTCCACCGCGTCTTTTCCGGGGCGATTCCGCCAGTGCTGCACGTTTATCCCGGAGACACGGTGAAGACCTGGAGCGTCGATGCCGGTGGCGTCGACGCCAAGGGGATCCAGCGGTCCCTGGGAGGAAATCCGCTGACGGGCCCATTCTTCATCGAAGGGGCGCTGCCGGGCGACACGCTCGTCGTGACCCTCAAGCGCATCCGGCTGAACCGCGACACAGCCGTCTCCGGGGGGAGCATCGCGGAGAACGCGGTCACACCGGACTACGTCGAGAACAGGAAGCGGGTTCAGAACTTTAACAGCGACTGGGTGCTGGATCGCGAAAAAGGCGTCGCCAGGCTGGCCAAACCGACCGAGGCGTTGAAGAACTACACGGTCCCCCTGCGGCCGATCCTCGGATGCGTCGGCGTGGCACCTCCGGCCCACATGGTTTTCCGTACGGGCTATCCCGGTAGCTTCGGCGGCAACATGGATTACAACCGGCTGCGCGAAGGCGTGACGTTATCTCTGCCGGTGTACGAGCCGGGTGCATTGCTGTTTGTGGGTGACGGGCACGCGGTCCAGGGCGACGGCGAGCTGACGGGCGACGCCCTGGAGACGTCGATGGACATCGAGTTCACCGTGGACGTGATTCCCGGCAAATATATCCCGATGCCGCGGGTCGAGGACGATGAGTACCTGATGGCGATGGGCATCGCGGGATCACTGACCGACGCATTCCAGATCGCAACGACGAACATGGCTGCGCTGGCTGGAAGACGCCTACAAGCTGAACGCCGCGGAAGTGGCGTCGGTGCTGGGAACATCCATTCGGTACGACATCGCCGAAGTGGTTGATCCCGATGTAAACGTGGTCGCCAGGGTGCCCAAGAAAGTGCTGGCACAGCTTCAGAAAGCCAGCCGGTAAGCGCCCTGCGCCGATTCGTGGGCTAATCGTCGAAACCGCTTACACGTTCCTTGGTGCGGCCCGGCTTCAAAATCAATTCGAAATCGTCGTTCGGCTGATGCTCCAACCGCGAGCGCGCCGCAATCAACGCGTCATGTAGCTTTTGCCGCAGGAGCTGCCGCGGCGGTAGATCGGTCAAGTACGAAGCGACCCGGATACCGCTCTTGTCGAGCTGGAGCAACTCGACCTGCTCATCCCCCTTGTCTGTGCACAGGATCAGCCCGATCGGCGTCTGTTCGCCTGACACCATCTCGTGCCTTTGCAAAATACGGGTCCCTGAAGACCATGTCCGCCGTCAGCATGTCATCGTCTCGGAGTTTCGCGAGTTCCTGCTTGACGAGCGTTTCCGGCTTCTGCGAGAGCGCCGTCCGCTCGAAAAGGATGGTCCCAATCTTCCGCGAAGTGTCCGCACGCTCCAACGCTCGATCCGACAAATCTCCGCATAGAACTCGCGTTGAAGCGGGTCCTTCAGAGGAATAATCGCGAGGAAATGACTCCAGCCCAATTGTCGTGACAGCGCTACGACAATCTCCCGGTCCGAGAAAACGTCGGCGAACTGGATCATCCGGCGCAGGTTCTTCTCGGCAAATCCCAGCCCGAATTCATGAGCCAGTTCGGTGGACAGTGTTTGTACGACCTGCTCCCCGTACTCGGCCCGCCTCGATTTGAGGATCTCCCTACCAATCCGGTGACCGACTTGCCAGTAGAGCAGCACCAATGCCGCGTTTACGGCCTGGGCAACCCCCGTCCGTGCCGACTGAATCAGCCCTCGCAGCTCTTCGAGCAGCTTCGCCGAAGCCACACTGCTACCCACCGGCGTAGCCGACCGTGTTTCCCGCTTGCCTCGTTCAGTGGTCATCAGCAGAGGTTACCTGATCGCGCCGCCAAGTCCAGCACAGATCGCGATCTCCAGCCACCCATTCTTCATCGGCAAGCATCCGCGAAGCTCCAGTATCGACCGCGCAGCCGCGAGCGCGAAGTAAAAAGACATCCATGTTCCAGCGAGTGGAACAAGGCCCAGTCGTACACGCGATCCCTGAGCGGCGGGCCAAGAGCAACCAGACATCCATGTAGCGGGCAGAAAAAACCGGCGTCAGTCGTGTGTTCTTTTCCGGAACGGCAACTCAACTCTGGAATCGGCAGGCGAGTTGACGTCGTCGAGTCTCGGCGACGAAGCGATCCGACCCGTCCATTATCGCGTTGCTCAGATCGCGCGATCGATGGCAACGATGCCGGGCGCGCGTGGGCGCGATCATTCGAGATGAGAGCTGCGGCGATGGGGACGTCAGGCGTTCTGTTTCCGACGGCCGGCTACCGAAACGCGATCCGCGCGGCGTCTGGCCCTGTAACCAGCGAACCCCCGCGCGTTCCGCGACGGCTGCCAGCGAATCCACGCGGCCGGCTGCTCGCTTGAACCAACGGCCAAAGTGCCGGATCGTCTCGACCCAGCCCTCGCGATTCAAGCCCAGGCGCTGCAAGATCAGCGATAGCCGAGCGGGGATGGTGCCACGTTTTCCGACGCGAAGCTCGCGACCGGTCCAATCCAGAAGCGAAAGATACATGTCGAGCTCGATCGGCAGAAAGCCTTGATCGGACGCCCTGGCCGCAGGCTTTGACCGCAGCCGACGTGAGGGACGCTTGGTTTTCTGCTCGTCGGCGGGGGCGATCGGATTTGAGACATCGGGCGCCGGCACGGCCGCAGCGGGCGCCGCGCTGGCACGCTCATCGAGCGTCAATTCGCAAAGCCACGCATCCGGTCGCTCGGTTTCAGCGGCTGGAATCCGATGACTCGGCTCTTCTGAGGCAGGCTCGCCCGGATGCGACGCCGCGGACAATGCGGAATTGGAACGAGTCGCTTGCCGCGATCGGATGCGGTCATAGGCCGATGTGAATTCCGATTCCTCAGGTGTGCTCGCAACCCCGGCGCGGATCGGATTGAGATCGACGTAGACGCTGCACGCCAGGACCGCAGCCTCGTCGACCAACATTTGAGACTTGAAGCGGCCCTCCCAGAAACGGCCCCGGCAACAATCCTCGCGGTTCGCTGCGCGGGCGATCGGCTCGTTCAAACAGCGCATGAACCAGGAAAGACTCGCGAGCCGGCCGCGCAGTCGAGCGACGCACACGGGGTTGGACGTGATCATGGCCAGATCATGCTCTTCGGGCTCGGCGCGGCGGCCGGTCGCTTGATCGCGACGCGGATACAGGCGTCGCCACCGCAGCCCAATCTCCTCGTCACTCCAGGATTGTGCAATATCGGGACGGATGCGCAGGATGACGTGGAGATGGTTGCTCATCACCGCATAGCCACAAACGTCGATCCCGAATACGGATGCGAGCATCTCCAGACGCCGGCGAATCCAGCGCTTGCGGTGATCGAAGTTTTTCCCTGACAGCGGATCGTCGCCGCAAAGAAACGACCGCCGAACGCATCGGGCGATGCAGTGGTAAACGCCGACCTGGTCATCGGCCACGATCAAGTGACGAGGGTAAGCGGGCATCGAGACACCTCACGCTGCGGGCTCAGGACGACGGGCCAACATGGTGATCATTACACCAGAAGTGGACAAGTGTATCCAGTGGATCGGTGCTGTCAAGACGGCAGCGCGCCCTTTCGCTGAAATGCAGGTGTCTGCCCGTTCGAGGATCTCGAGATCAATCGTCTGGGCGACGAGGAAAACTGGCTGTCTGGAGAACGCTTCCAAGCCGGGTCCGCGAAGGCGCCGGTTTCCAGGAACGCTCGGCGCATGGTTTACCGCGCAACAGGTTCGGTACAAACGCCAGCAGGAGTTGCGTGACGCTTGGCCTGGGATTCACTACCCTCGCCAAGGCGCGGGATGAACATGGGCACGCGGCGCTGGTAGGCGCGATAGATCTCGCCGAAGTGGCCCACGAGGTCGCGTTCCTCGATGAGGGCGGCGCCGGCCATGTAGAGCGTCAGTGTGCCGGCAAAGAGCAGGTGGCCCAGCGTCATGGTTGGTGTCGCCCAGAACGCCAGCGCCCATCCCAGGTAAAGCGGATGCCGCATGCGGTCGTAGAGTAGCGGCGTGCGGAACGGAAGTGCTGTGTAGGGCCGCCCACGCAGGTAAAGCCAGACCTGTCGAGTCCCGAACAGGTCGAAGTGGTTGATCATGAGACTGACTGCCGGGACCAGCAACCAGCCCACGGCGAATAGTCCCCACAGCAGCCCGCGTCCCACCGGATGCCGTACGTTCCAGATGACGGCGTCGAAACCTCGCCAGTGCCACATCAGGAAGAACGTGACCAGGCAAGAGAGCAGTACATAAGTGCTGCGCTCGATCGTCTCCGGTACGAGCCGCGTCCAGTAGCGCTTGAACCACGGTCGCGCCATGATCGAATGCTGCAAGGCGAAAAGGGCAATCAACAAGAGATCGATGCCGACCGCCGACAGCACATCGGCAGGCGCCGAGTCGATCGTGTTCGCCACCCACAGGTTGCCGACAAAGCCGATCATGTAGGCAAAGGTCGCCAGAAACAGCAGATGGCAAAAAACCCCGTAGACAAAATAGCTCCAGCGTCGCATGGGCGACCTCCTACCTGGTGAATGGAATCCAGAGCGCCGGCAATGGCCCGCGCTCGCCTCGCGTTCTTCTCCTTACTACAGACCTGCGCAACCGCCCGAAAAGTTGACTGGAGGTGCACCGGGCGTTTTCAGCCAGCGGTCGATCTGCGCCCTATGCTTCGTGACTCACGCGGCCATCCTTTGACCTGGTCTCATTGCGGGGCGTGATGCCCGGGGAAAGGCGCTCATGGCCCTCCTTCGACACGACTTCGGATAGAATTACATTCGATCATCCGCACTGAAACCGCGCGACTCCCGATGACGGGAGACCCTGGCACATGACCGATCTCGATCGGAGTACACCATGGCCGCCGACGATCGCGACTTGCTCTTCGGATTGCTCGCCCTCAAGAATGGCCTGATCGACCAGAACCAGCTCGCGGACGGCCTGCGGGCTCGGACCACCGACAACGCCCAGACGCTGGCCGATCACCTCGTCTCGCTCGGCCACCTCACCCACAGGCAGCGCCCGGCTGTCGAGGCCATCGCCGCGATCCACCTCGAGGCCCACGACGGCCAAACCGAGCGCAGCCTCGCCGCCATCGCTCCCGGCTCCTCCGCCGGCGCCATGCTCGCCACGGTGGGCGGCCCCGAGACCGGGCAGACCCTCGCCCACGCCGGCTCTGGTTCCGAGAGCGACTCCGACTGGGCCAGCAGCTTCACCGTCGGCACGAGAACCTCAAACGGCCAGCGGTTCCGCGTCCTTCGGCCCCACGCCCGCGGCGGACTGGGCGCCGTCCACGTCGCCCTCGATCAGGAACTGCACCGCGAGGTGGCGCTCAAGCAGATCCTCGACCAGCACGCCCACGACCCCGTCAGCCGCGCCCGCTTCCTGCTCGAAGCCGAGATCACCGGCGGGCTCGAACACCCGGGGATCGTCCCGGTGTATGGACTCGGCACCTACTCCGACGGCCGGCCCTATTACGCGATGCGGTTCATCAAAGGTGACAGCCTGAAAGAGGCCGCGGACGCCTTCCACAGACGGGCCGGTGCCGCCCAGGGCGGCGCCGCCGTTGAGAAAACCCCGGGCGCGGCCCCACCGGCCGACCCTGGCCAGCGCTCGCTCGAAGCTGCGCAAGCTGCTGCTGCGATTCCTCGACGTGTGCAACGCCATCGAGTACGCGCACAGCCGCGGCGTACTCCATCGCGACATCAAGCCAGGCAACATCATCGTCGGCAAGCACGGCGAGACGCTGGTGGTCGACTGGGGGCTGGCCAAGGCGACGGGTCGGGCCGACCCAGGGTCCGACCCGGGCGAGCAGACGCTGGTCCCCAGCTCGTCGAGCGGCTCCGCCGAGACACTCCCCGGCCGTGCGCTGGGGACGCCCAGCTTCATGAGCCCCGAGCAAGCCGAGGGGGACCTGGAGAACCTCGGCCCGCGGTCGGACGTCTACAGCCTGGGTGCCACGCTCTACTACCTGCTGACCGGCCGGCCCCCGGTGGAGGGCACTCTCGGCGAGGTGCTCGGCGCCGTCAAGCGGGGCCACTTCCCGCCGCCGCGGCGGCACGACGCGACCATCGACCGCGCGCTCGAGGCGGTCTGCCTCAAGGCGATGGCGCTTGAGCCGGGCGCGCGTTACGCCTCGCCCAAGGCGCTGGCCGAGGACGTCGAGCGCTGGATGGCCGACGAGCCGGTCTCGGCCTGGCGCGAGCCGCTCTCGCGTCGAGCACGGCGCTGGGCGAAACGCAACCGGACGGCGGTCACCGCGGCGGCGGTGGCGCTCCTGGCCGGGGTGATGGGCCTTTCATCAGTGCTGGTCGTGCAGACCCAGGCCAAGGCCGAGATCGCCCAGGCGCTGGGCCGCGAGACCGGCGCCAACAAGGCCCTGGCTGCCGCCAACATTGAGCTCTCCCGCTCCCGGGCCGCTGTGCAGGCACGATACGAGCTGGCCGCCCTGGCGATCAAGACGTTCCACACCGGCGCGAGCGAGGATTTCCTCCTCAAGGAGGAAAAGTTCAAGGAGCTGCGCGACCGCCTCTTGAAGTCGGCCTCCGACTTCTACGGCAAGCTCTCGGCCCTGCTCGGCAAGGAGACCGACCTGGCCTCGCGCCGCGCCCTGGCAACGGCGAACTTCGAGCTAGCAAGCCTCACAGCAAAGGTTGGACGCAACGCCGACGCCCTGGCCGCGCACCGCTCGGTCCTGGCGGCACGCCGCGAGCTCGCCACCGAGCCCGGGGCCGAGGCCGCCGCACACGCCGAGGTCGGCCGCAGCCTCACGGAAATCGCCGGGCTCCTCGAGTCGGCCGGCAAGACTGACGACGCCCTGGCCGCCTACCGGGAGGCCGAAGGCTTGCTCTCAAAGGCGGCGTCGACCTCCGCCGAGGCCAGCGCCGCGCTGGCCGACTGCCGGTCGCGGATGGGGGGCTTTCTGACCTCGATCGGCAAGAATGACGAGGCGCTGGCCGCTTACCGACTGGCCCGCTCCGATCAGGAGAGGCTGGTCGCGGCCTCTGGGGCAACGCTGGAGGCTCGGCGCGACCTGGGCGACACGATCAACCGCGTCGGCCGGCTCCTGTCGAACACGGGCCGGCCACGGGAGGCCGAAACCGAGTACCGCCAGGCCCTCGTGATCCGGCAGAAGCTGGCCCAGGAAAATCCTGCCGTGACCGACCTCCAGAACAACCTGGCGGCCACCTACAACAACCTTGGCCTGCTGCTGTCGCAGACGGGCCGGTCGTCGGAAGGAGAGGCCGAACAGCGCCAGGCGCTCGCGATCCGCCAGAAGCTGGTCGATGACAACCCCGCGGTGTCCGTATTCCGCGAGCACGTGGCGGCCAGCCACTTCAACCTGGGCATGTTGCTCCAGGGGATCGGCCGGCCCGACGAGGCCCAGGCCGAGCAGCGCAAGGCCCTGGCGATCCATCAGGAGCTGGCCGAGCAGAACCCCGGCGTCACCCGGTTCCGCAATACCTTGGCAGACACCCATGTCAACCTCGGGCGCCTGCTGTCAAGGACGGGACATCTCCGGGAGGCGGAGGCCGAGTACCGCCAGGCGCTGGCGATCCAGGAGGAGCTGGCCGAGCGGAACCCCGCCGTCACGGGATTCCGCAGCAGCCTGGCGCTCACCCACGTCAACCTCGGCGTCTTGCTGGCGGAATCGGGCCGGCCCTCGGAGGCTGAGTTCCGTGCGGCGCTCGAGATCCAGCAGGAGCTGGCCATTCACAACCCGGAGGTCACCGAATTCCGCATCCGGCTGGCGCTGGGCCACGTGAACCTCGGCGACCTGCTGTCGGAGCGGGGCCGATGGAGGGAGGCGGAGACCGAATACCGCGGGGCGATGGCACTCTACCACGAGCTGGCCGACCACAACCCTGCCGTCACCCAGTTCCGACACCACCTTGCATATACACATGATCATCTCGGCATCTTTCTGTCGGTGACGGGCCGGCAGTCGGAGGCGGAGGCCCAGTCGCGCGAGGCGCTGGCGCTCTACCAGGCGCTGGCCGACCACAACCCCGAGGTCCCCGACTACGCCGACGGCGTCGCCTCAGCGCTCACAAACCTCGGTGACGTGGTCCGTTTCCTCAGCCGGACCGCCGAGGCCCGCGACGCCTACGACCGCGCGATCGCCATCCGCGAACGCCTGGCCAAGGACAACCCGGCCACCCCGGCCTATCTCGGCAGCCTGGCTTCTTCCTTGCGTCGGCGCGGGCTCGCTCGCCGCGACCTGGGCGATCCCGCCGGCGCCCTTGCCGACGTCCGCAAAGCGCTCGGGCTCTACGACGGGCTGGCGACGCGGTCGCGAGAGGAGTGGTACGAGACGGCCTGCTGCCACGCCGCGACGGCCGGCTTGGCCGGCACAGCCGGGTCGGGGGTATCGGCCTCGGAAGCGGCGAGCGAGGCCGACGCGGCGATTGCCCTGCTCAAGCAGGCCGTCGCCCTGGGCTACCGCGACCTGAATGCTTTCCGGACCGAATCGTCGCTGGACCCACTCCGCAACCGTCCCGACTTCCGCCTGCTGATCTTGGACCTGGCCATCCCGGCCGAGCCGTTCGCCTCGCCGGCTTCTGCACCGTGAACCCGGTGGATCCCGAGAGGCAATGTTCATAATGCCTCCCAGTAGACATTGGCTGAGCTAAATCTCCAGGTCTGCACGAGCTCGATTCTGGCTTGTCTTCTTCTCAGAGTGGTCACGATAATTGACCGACTTCCGATCACGAAAATCGATGGAAGCCGTGGTTTGCACACGGCCGAAGTTCCGGTGGCCTCTTCTCTCTACTCCGGATTGGCGTTCCGTTCCCTGTTCTCTCTGGGCGGCGGAACGGGGAACGCGCCATGGATCTCGCTAAGACCCGCGTTGATCACGGAACATCACGTTGTATCGACACTCAACGATCTTGCTCCAAACCTCGCACCACGCTCCGCGCAACGCGGCCGCGGGATGGCACGCGGACAGGCAAATGCTGGTTCAGGTGTGCGCCGTCTGCCTGCGAAGACGTAATGGCTTCGAGGAAGCGTCCATCAGACCGATGATCGCCGGCCACGGTCACCTCTCGGAGAGGTGCTGCGGTTGATCAGACCGAAGGGCGCTGCGCTACGCTGAAGGGAATCGTCACCGTCCGGCCGCTCGTCCCTCGAGCGTAAGCGTTCGGCGCAGGGCGTTCTTGACGCCCGAGAGAGCTAAACGCAAGCCGGGAAGGCCCTGACCAGGCGTGGCGGTGTGTTATGTCCACAGCGAACGGACTCGGCTTGTCGGTCCAGTGAATGCGCTCGTTTCGAACCACCCTGGTCGCAGCGGGCAGTTGAAGTCGTCCCGCCCCCGGCTATCAACGAGCCGTGATGCCGACCCTCCTGGGGCCGGGACGCCACCGGCCGACCGACCCTCCCGCCCCCGCTTCCCTCGGGCTTCTACGGGTCGAGGAGGATGCGGCGAATCTCGGCGATGGCGTCCGGATTGGTGGGCATCTTGACGTGGCCCTCGTCGATGAAGCGTTCGCTGGCGACCTCGCCGATCCGGGAGCTAGTCAGGGGCACGACGCCGTCCCCGGGAGGCTTGAAGTCGTGCTTCTGCTGGAGACCGACGATGTTGTGGAAGGTCACCACCGGCGATCGTGGCAACTGGTCGAGGGTCAAGAGTAGAGGGTGCTCGCTCCGGAGCAGGTCGATACTGGAGACCGGCCGTGCGAACCCAGGGCGGAACGCGCCGGGGTTGTCACCGCGGACCCGGCGATAGGCCTCCCGGGTCTCGTCCGGCAGCCGGACCAGCCAATCGGCCAGCCGGCCGATGACGGCGTCGGCCATGTTCGCCCCGCGGTGCGGAGTCGCCAGGTAGACCACCCGTGCAATGGACGGCTGCGGCTCGAAGAAGAGCGTCTCCGCAAGCAGCTGGCGCGTCTCCGGGTCGAGGCTAAGCGACTCCAGCGGGCGGCAGAACACCGTTTCCCAGACGGCCTGGCCGGACCAGGCGACCTGGGCCTTCGAGACCAGTCCACCCATGCTGTACCCAACCAGCACCATCCGGCCGATGGCTGGGTCGGTGCCGCCGGGGTCAAAGGTCTCTCGGGCTCGGTCGAGCTCGCGGCGCAGCAGCCGGGCGCTGCGGAGGAAGTTGTTGCCCGTCGCATAGGAGAAGGCCCAGAACTGATAGCGGGCGTCGAGGTCCGGGTCGGAGCGCAGGTCGTTGAGCATCTGCGCAAAGTCGAGGGGCGTGCTGCGCAGGCCGTGGACCAGCACCACGGGGATCTTGCCGGGCTGGTATGGCTCGAAGACGTACAGGCCCTCGCCCTTCTCGAACTCGCCGGGCCGTAGGAACGCGAGCGAACCGAGCCGCGACCCTCGGGTCGTCGCCCAGAACTGGGACATTGGCGCGTCGAAGTCCGCTGCCAGGCGGACCACGCGCGATCCCAGGGGCACCCCCTCGACCCGCCAGGGGTCGATCAACTCCAGGAGATCGCCGGCTGGGTCAGGCGGCGCGGTGCCGAACCAGGCCCCCAGGTCGGGGCGGAGGACCGCCGTGGCGGCGAACGGGTGGATCCGCGCCAGGAAGGGCGTTGTCCGGTTCAGGTCCACGCGCTGGACCACCAGGGCGGCCCCCAACCCAGGCCGCGCGTGCCGCGTCTTGAGGCTCGGCATCGGCTCGATGACCGCCGGGTCGACGAGCATCGAGAAGTCCTGTGGCGACCAGACGAACCCCCGGTGCACGATCGGCACCACGGCCCGGTGGCCATCCCGGACGATCTCCAGCCGCGATCGCGCATCGATCCGCCCGAACACAGATGCGGCCTGGAGGCACCTTCCGAGCGAGTCGTTGTAAAGGCAGACCGCCTCTCGACCCGTGGGCGAGTCGAGGTTCTCCTCGTGAAGTGCGAGGATGCCATAGGCCTCGACGGCCGCCCCGTAGAACAGGTCGACGCCGTCGGCGCGATCCTCGACGAGTGCCCGGTGCGCCCGCTCGCGCAGGGCGACGGCCCGCTCCAGCGAGGGCGACGCCGCGGAGTCGGATGCCGCCGACACCGACGCGACGCACACCACCGCGAGGACCAGGGCAACGATGTGCCCCCCCCAGACAGACCGCCTCGCGGGCGGCACCAGAATGTCACGCATCGACGCTCGCTCCATCGAGCGGACCGGCCCGCCGGCGTGGCCGGGAGTGGCGCGACGGGCGCTCCTCGCCCCCGATCCCTCGTCCTTGATCTCCCCGCCCCAGCAGGCTGCCGGTCGCCGCGCCCGCGTAGCGACATGCCCGCCGTCTATCATCTCTCGTTTTGGCTTGAGTCTTGATGCCAACTGGGCCTCTCGCAGGGATGGGATTGCCGGCTACGCGAATCGCGCGGACTGTGCGGCCGTCTCCCCTTCCGCGAAGCGAGTGGACCGGATAACCCGACGGCAGAGCCTCCCCCGCCAGGCCCGCGACCGACCGGATCGGCCTTGTGCACAATCGCCCTGCGCACCTCGGAGGATGACGTCGCTGCGGGATATGAACCTACTTCGGTCCGAGACACCTCGGTCGATCAGACTCGACCGACGGCGCAAGTTATCGTGACGTGCCCCCCGAGCACGGGTCCAGCGGCCGTGCATGAGTGTTACTGCCGCCGGCGTTCGGCGATATGGGCTTGGGATGCCGAATGGACGAAAAGCGACGCCGATTGGTGGTCGCTCGGATAGACGACCTCCGTGACCCCTGCGTCCATTGTCACGGAAGGCGCAGTCGGCTCGGAGACAGTCGTGTGGGCCGAGACCCGCGCCCTCAGCGGCGCCGCGCGGTTGGCCTCGGCATCCCTGTCGCCGGCCGGAACCTGCGTGCCGGGCAGCCCGGCGAGGATTGAGAGCCCGACGTGGCAGCCAGCGTAGACGAGAGCGAATTCCGCGTTGAAGTCGGGAACGGTCTCGCACAGGGCCACCGCTCGCCTCCAGTCTGCCGATGCCCCGCCAAGGTCGCCCGCAGCGAAGCGCGCCTGCCCGAACCGCTCCAGAGCTTCCGCGAGCACCACGCGAAAACCCGGGACGTTCGGGTGTGCGGCGACCAGCACCTCGGAGAGGGCCACCGCCCGCTCGGACCGCGCCCGCGCCTCGGCCGGCCGGCCGAGCCGGATGAGCGCGGCGGCGGCGTTATTCAGGCAGTTCGCCAGGAGGTTCCTGTTCTCGGCGACGGCCGGGTTGGCGTCGGCAACTGTCTTCCGGATCGCCCCTTCGCGCGAGTAATAAAGGATGGCCTCGGGCTTGCCGCTCGGGGCCTCGAGCAGTCCCAGGCCGTCGAGGCTCCACGCCAGGTTCGACTGGATTTCGGTGTCGCTCGGGTTGGCGTCGGCGAGCTGCTGGTCGATGGTCACTGCGTTGCCGAAGGCCGCCCGCGCCCCGTCCGGGTCGCCGGTAAAGGTCAGCACGACACCGAGTTGCTGGTACGCCGTCGCCAGAACCGCGCGAGCCCCTCCGGCGACGCCCCCCTGTGCCTCGGCTTCCTCCGCCAGGCTCCGCGCCTTCTCGTTCGACGCCCGCGACCCAGCCATGTCGCCGATCTGATACTGTGAGACAGCGGCGGCGTTCAGGCTCCGCGCCACGTCGAGCTTCGTCTCGGCATCCGCCCCCGGCTCGGAAGCCAACGCCCGACGCACCGCGAGTGCCTTGCGATGGTCCGCGAGCGCCGCAGTCTGAAGCCGATCCGGCCTGTCAATTCTCCCAGCTCGTGGTACGCCTTCCCGAGTGCCGCTCGCGACTCGCGGTCGGTCTGCCGCTTCAAAAGGGTTTCCAGCCGACCGTAGAACTCGGTGCCACCTTTCAGGAGCTTGGTGCGCAGTCTCTCGAACTGCTTCTCGTTCATCAGCAGTTCTTCGCTCACCTCCCCGTGGAAAGTCTTGATGGCGTCCATCGCCAGGTTGAACCGCTGCTTCTCGCGGACGTAGGCCGCCCGGAGCTCGGAGTTCGCCTCGGCGACGCGACCACTGGCGATCCTCAGGTCGATATTGGCCGCTTGGAGCCGGTCGTTGGCCCGGGTCTGCACGGCGAGCACAGCGGAGTTGCCCGCCAGCGCCACCACGACGGAGGCCGCCAGCGCCGTCACCGCCGTCCGCTGTCGGCGCGCCCAACGCCGGGCCCGACGCAGGATCGGCTCACGCCACGCTGTTACCGGCTCGTCCGCCATCCACCGCTCGATGTCGTCGGCCACTGCCCGGGCCGTCGCGTAGCGGTCCTCGGGCTTCTTCGCCATCGCCTTCAGGCAGATCGCCTCGATCGCACGATCGATCGATGGGTCGAGACGCAGGGGTGCGGCTAATTCGCCCGACTGCATCTTGTTGAGTACCGCGCCGATGTCTTCCCCCTGAAAAGGCGGCTGGCCCGTCAGCAGGCAATAGAGCGTGTCGCCGAGCCCATAAACGTCGCTACGCGGTCCCCGGCGGTCGAGGTCGCCGGAGGCCTGCTCCGGGCTCATGTAGGCCGGCGTACCCAGGGCGCTGCCGGGCAACGTCTCCGAGGATCCGCTCGACGACAGCGCGATCGTTTGCTCGCCCTTTGACGGGTCGGCACGGCCGACGACCTTGGCCAGCCCCCAATCCACGACCAGCGTCTCGCCGTGCTTGCCCAGGATGATGTTGGCCGGCTTGATGTCGCGATGGATCACGCCGCGGGAGTGGGCATAATCCACCGCATTGCAGACATCAAGGAAGCGGCGGAGTAGCTTGCGACATTCCAGCGCGCGGCGGCCAAGGTCGCGTTTGAGCGTGTCGTCGCCGTGGAAGCGCTCTATCGCCTCCTTGAGGCTCTCTCCCTTGATGAACCGCATGGCGTAGAAGGGGTGTCCGCCCCCGAAGGTTCCCATGCCATAGACCGGGACGATGCCCGGGTGCTCCAGGCCGCCGGTGATCTCGGCCTCGAGCAGGAAGCGGGCCCGACTGGTCGGGTCGCCGGCGTGCTGGTCGAGGATCTGCTTCAGCGCCACCTCGCGGAAAGCCGTCGCCCGGGTCTACGGTGGCCCAGGTGGAGCAGGGCCGCACGTTGAACCTGGTCGATGGACGGCTCGGCCCCGAGGACCGATCGTCCCGAGTGGAGACCGACGACGAAGGACGGTTCTGCCTAGAGAGACCATCCACGAGGTATGCCCTGCTCGCGATCGACCCTCAAGGCCTTGTGTTTCGGACGGCCGAGGAACATGCAGGCTCGCCCATCCTGGCCCTCCGCCCCTGGGGACGGATATCGGGGGTCGTGAAGCTGGGCACTCGGCCCGACCCCGAAAGGTCGGTCTGCTTGAACAGTAGCTGGAATGCAGCCCGAATGGTGGTAGCCGAGGTGCGCGAGGTCCGGTCCGACGCACAGGGGCGCTTCACGTTCGAGCGCGTTCTGCCCGGCCCCGCCTTCATGGCGAGGACCTTTCCCTCGACTGACGGGATGATGTCCGACCTGCGACGGATCGACATCGAGCCTGGCAAGACCACCGAGGTTGCCATCGGTGGTGTTGCGCGTCCGGTCGAGGGTCGGGTGGGCTATCCCAAGGGGGAAAAAGCGCCGCACTTCACCAGCGGCCGCGTCATTCTCTCTCGGAAGCAGCCACCTGTGCCGTTTCCCCCTGAGAACCCGCCCCGGTTATGACAAGACGCAGGGTGGCCTTCCCTCAAGCGCGTCGTCGACTGCGCGGGCGAACGGTCCCGCGAATTGTTCTTTGTCATGTTCGGAGCGACTCGTTCGATCCACAAATCGTAGGATTCGGCGGCGCTGCTGCCGGACGGCGATGTCCGTGGCGCCTCGCCTTAGCTCTTCTCGCACGGAAAAGTACGTGTTCGCGTACACGAAAACAAAGTCATCCATCCCGTTTACCTGTCCGAGGCTATACATCCTGGGCAGGACTCGCATGACCACGTCACACCATCCAGGCTCGGAAAGGTCAACTTGCGTGTTCGGAGTCATGGCTAACTCCTTCTAAATTCATCTCGCTGTTTGCGGAAGCCGCGCCGAGTTGTAGTCCGATGACCACTTACCCCCGCGGCAATCTCGCTTGGAGAATGACGAACGGACCGGATGGAATTGTGGGACGGCACTCCGGCCAGTCGACGTGCAACCTCTGCTCGCCTGCTCACGCTTCAGTGGGTACCGAGCGGCAAGACAGACTCTCTACTGAAATTCTAGCGCGGCAGAACACGATTTCCAGCGACGCCCCGCAACACTTTCAGCCACCATGCAATGAGATCACATCTCAATTAGTAATGTCGGGATGGTAATCGCCTTTCGGGCGCATTGTTTGCTGGGCCATTGAGAGAGACGAGATGGATGTGCGTTCCCGGGCTTGTCGACGGAAAGGCTTCAAATGATGAACCCATCGACCCGCAAACGATTCGTTCTTGTCGGCTTGCTTCTTGTGCTCATGAATGGCTGCGATTCCCCAACGTCCAGTTCCAGCACGGAGCCGGCGGCTTCGCCTTCAACGCGCCCCTTGGAGGGCCTGGAGAAGGACCTGAAGCCGCCGGTGATCGTTGGACCGAACGTGCCTTCGCCCAAGAATACGGAACCCAACTGAAAACCTTGGCGCGCATGGGCATGTCCGAGCCAACGGCATCGTGGTTCACCAAACAAAAGGCTTGCTCGTCCGAAGGCTCCTTTCTTCGGTGTTTGAGCTTGCCGCATTCGTGTCATCGTCCGGAAACAGCCCGTGCGCTCCGAGACGGTCGCGACCGAACACTTCGAAGGCAAGGGGAATGGAGCTGAGAACACCGATGGTCACGAGCGTCCATCCCACGGCCATGCGTCGATCCTTGGGGAGGCGATCGGCTACCAGAAAAGCAAGTCCGGCGCCGAGTGCCGCTCGGGTGCCCGCGACCAAGGCAAGTTCGGGTAATGTGATTCTGAGTTCTCTCATGATGAGCCCTCCGCAACTGATTTGTCTGAACTCGGCTTCATTCCGAAGGCGATGCCTGGAGCAGCCGATTTCTCATGCTTGCGCCCCGAACTCCTCGCCGCACCATCGTCTCGCCAGAACCTGACACGCGTCCTTGGCACCTTTCCACTCGCCCGTTGAAGCGGCCTTGCCCTCGAGCGTTTTATACGTCGCGAAGAAGTTCTCGACCTCAGCCAGCCAATGATGCGGCAAATCCTTGAGATCGAAGACCTCCGCGAATCGGGGATCGCCTTCCGGCACGCCGAGTAACCTCTCGTCTTCGCCCCCGTCATCAACCATGGATAAGACGCCGATTGGGCGGATTCGTACGCGGCAGCCCGGAAACGTCGGTTCCTCGACAAGGATCAGAACATCGAGTGGGTCGCCATCGCCGCACCTGGTCCCGGCGATGAATCCATAATCACCGGGATAATGCACCGACGAATAAAGCACGCGATCGAGCCGAATCGCCTCTGAATTCGCGTCGAACTCGTACTTGTTCCGGCTTCCGCGAGGTATCTCGACAATCGCGTCGGCAACAAGGAATTTGCCAGTCATCGCCGCCCCCTTTCCCTCGTACGCGCTCGACGAATGGTTTTTCAGGGTCGGCGGAGCTTTTCGAGCACGCCCTGCAAAACGGATTCGTGATGATGCACCTCATCCTGGTAATCAGGTGATTCGGTGCGGTGCGCCTCCATGTGCGTCTCACGAATCTCGCGCTCCAGCAAGGCGAGCAATTCTGCATGCTCCACCTCGTCTAGTGCTCTGTCACACCTAGAAATTCGGGTTGGCTGCTTGTCCTGGATCGCAGATGATGTGCGCGACAAGGAGGTCCCGCATGAACAAGAAGTATATCGTCCGCCTGACGGATCAGGAACGGCACGAGTTGACGGCCGTGATCAAGAAGTTCAAGGGAACGAGCCAGAAAGTGCGACGTGCTCAGATCCTGTCTAAGGCCGACGCGGACGGCCCGAATTGGACCGACCGTCGGATCGCTGAGGCATTCGGGTGCCGAACGAGAACCATCGAGAAACTCCGTCAGCGCCTCGTCGAGTGCGGCTTCCGCGAGGCGCTGGACGGCGCCAAGAGGGAGTTGCCTCCCGTGGAAAAACTGCTCAGTGGCGAACAGGAAGCCCGGATCATCGCCACGCGCCTCGGGGCCCCTCCCCGGGCTATGCTAATTGGACGCTCCGCTTACTGGCGCGGAAGGTGGTGGAGTTGGGGATTGTGGAGTCCGTGAGTTACGAGACGGTGGTTCGGTCAGGACATCGGTGACAAACTTGGTTCAGGACATGGGTGGCGCGCGGCTTACTTGTGGGTGGCGCGGTCGTGACAGTCACTACCGCTGTGGAGATTCTATCCCTTCGCGAGAGGCTCTGGCGAGCCCGACTCAAAGTGCGACGAAACGTCGCACTTTGAGTCGGGCGTCTTATCTCTGCGTTCGACCAGGTCGTCGATGCAAGCGATGGTAGTCACTTGCGCAAGCCGCATCAGTCTCCTCATACCATTGCATGGTTGGTAGCCGTGGTAGCGGCATGGCCTGATACGGTTTTACAAACGGCAACAGAGAGAGGCTAGCCTGGGGTCCAGGGGGCGGCAATGAGCACCCCTGGTCGCCGCTCGGATGCGGCGAAACTCTCGGCACGATGCCTTCAGTGTCTACCACGCCGTCGTTAAGCCCCAGGGGTTTTTGCGAAACTTGCCGTTGTTAGATCGAGCTCGCCCACGAGAAGACGGCAGAACCAAACCGAATAGCGGTTGCTCCCGATCGGCTCTAGGCCCACCTCCAGCCCTGCGAGCGCCTGAGAAACGGATATCAGGATATTATGTACTTTTAAACAACCGTTAGCTTTCACCTTCCGTACCTGGTATTGTGCCGGATAAAGGAGCTGGACAGCATCCAGGTCGAACGACCGCGACGACCTCACATACACGTCGCGCGGAACTTTCATACCCAGCGACTCGTGCGGACGCTCGTTGTTGAACGTTTTGACCCAGATGTCCAACGACGCCTGCTGTTTCACCAAATCCACCTCCGCAGCACACTCCAGCTCTCGAGCGATGTCGCGGTGCATCCGCTCGTGGCCGCCATTCTCCTGCGGCTTTCCAGGGCGAATTCGATCCAAATCGATCCCCAACGTCAGCCACCACGCCGACAACCGGCTCAAGCCCAATGGCGATTTAACCGCGGCAAAGGGTGCGCCGTTGTCGCTGCGAATGATCTCAGGCAGCCCATAGTGCGCAAAAACCCGGTGAAACTCTTCACGGACCACGTCCGACCGCGCCGAGGCCAGCGCCCGCGCACCGAGCACATAGCGGCTGTAATCGTCGCGGATCGTCAGCGGCTCGAATCGATGTCGATCCAACGTGTACCACCAACCCTTGAAATCGACCGTCCAGACGTGATTGGGACGTTGTGCCACCACCGGACGCGTCAGCCGGGTACCCGCGTCCTGACTTCTCCGCTGGCAACGGTGCTCGACCAGGCCCGCCTTGTCCAAGACCCGCTTAAACGTGCTCTCTGACGGCACCAGCTCCCCGCACGATTGCCGAGCAAAGAGCTCGCGGAGTTGCGCGGGCCCCAATGTGGATGAGCCTGCTTGAGTCGCACAATCCGGCAAACATGATCCTCGCCGAGCTGATTGGGTGACTGCACCGGGCGCCGAGATCGCTCGGCAAGTCCCGACAAACCATCGCGCAAAAACCGTTCCTTCCACTTGTATCCCGTTTTTCGACTTATTCCGAACTCTCCGCATAACCGGCCGAAATCGGAGTCCTGACGCATCGCACGAAGCACAAACTCAGTCTTGGCGTCCATCGGATTGATCACTTTCCAGGGCATCGCTTGGTCCCCCCTTCGGACCAAACGTGCCCCAAAATGTCACCGATGTCTTGAACCTGAGTTGTTACCTATGTCCTGAACCTGCACCCGGTCCGGCGAACGTTAAAAAAAACGGCATGACGAACCGCAAGATCGAGTACTGGGTCATCCCTCCCGAGGCCGACGGGGAGTTCGTGGCTCACATGGAAGAAGTGCTGGAAACCTACGCGCAGCCGTACAACCCGATGCGCCCGGTCCTCTGCATGGACGAACAGCCGGTGCAATTGCTGAAGGAGACGCGCGTGCCGATCGCTGCTACTCGCCGACACGCCAAGCGCGTCGACTATGAATATGAGCGTGCCGGAACGGCGAACATCTTCATGTTTACCGAGCCACTGGCGGGTTGCGCGAGGTGGCTGTACGTGAAACGAAGACCAAGGTCGACTGGGCGCTCGAAATGGCTTCGCTGATGGAAGGCCGCTACGCGGGGGTCGAGCGAGTGATCGTCGTGTGCGACAACTTGAACACGCACACCAAGGGCGCCTTCTACGAAAGCTTCGCACCTGCCCGAGCGGCGAGCTTGTCCGTCGCATCGACTTCCGTCACACGCCCAAACACGGCAGTTGGCTCAACATCGCTGAAAACGAACTCAGTTCCCTGACACGACAGTGTGTGGCCGGCCGCCGCTTCGGCGACGCTCGCACGCTACGAGCGGAGACGAAGGCTTGGTCATCCGACGTCAACAGCACCCAACGGGGCGTCGACTGGCAAATGAAGATCGGCGATGCTCGCACCAAACTCGCTTCGGTCTACCCGAAAATCAAGCTGTGACAGAGCACTAGAGCCAGAATGAACTTCGTCAATTGATCGTTCATCGGCATAAATCACCTCCGCTGAAACTGGACAGGCCCTACCTCCGCCCGCCTCGCGCTGTGCACGATGCGGGCTGGACCGTGTCGAAACTCTGAGAGGAAAAAGAGCGCGGTGAGCTCCCCTGTGATCGGATGCCGCAGGGGAGCTGATCGATCACTAGCGCAGTGGCATCGCCGGCTCGGAAACGTCTTGGAGCACCTCTCCCACCCGTTGCGGATTTCCTGAGTCGGCCGCCAGGTCTCCCAGTGACAGAATTCCCACAAGTCGGTCGTCGCGATTCACGACCAGTACTCGCCGGACTTGCCACTCCTGCATGATTCGTTCTGCAGTCTCAGGGTCGTCGTCTTCGTAGCAAAGGATGACGGTGGGCGTCATCACATCGCGAACCACGGTGGATCTCGGATCGCGACCCAAGGCCACAGCTCGGACGGTTATGTCGCGAACGGTGAGCATGCCGACTATGTGATCCCGGTCGCAGACCGGCAATGGGCCGATCCCCACCACCTTCATCTTGAAGGCAGCCTCCTGAAGTGTGTCGTCAAGTCGGACGCACTCGACGTTTGGTGTCATGATGTCTTTGATTTTCATGGCGAAACTCCTTTGCTTGATCCCCGAAAACGATCGGCTTCCGGCGGATCGGGAAGTTTGGCCGAATATCGACGCCGCGGGACTCCGAGCCTCCTTCGCTGATGCGATTCATGTTGTGATATCTCTGGCGCACGTATCGCCATTTCCAATTCACAAGTCGTCAATGACGCTTGTGATTCCGCGCACAGGAAGCGCCCTACATGACATGCAAGTCCCAAGCCGATCATGTCGTTCTGCCGCGTACTCGATCCCATAAACCCAAGGATACTTGAATGACTTCGTGATTGAATGCCGGGATACATCCGCACGCAGTCGGTTGCCCATATCATCGCAAGATCGCTGATTCGACCGCCGCGTGCTTCGAGGCGGTCGTGATTGTCCGCGAGCTGACGCTGATTCTTCTGGAATTGCTCCCCTATGACGTACGCCGGGCATCGGTACTGCTTGCCTGCGGTAAGCACGGCGCAGGCCCGCTGTCATCCTCCCACTCCGGATCCAGAGCTGGGTCGTCCCAGCGAGGATTGGTTTGACGTGTCGCCGCCAGCGCCAGTGCGCACGCAGAAGTCTTCGGCCTCCGGCACGCCATTGGCGCGGCAGTCATCGATTTCCAGATCGACAAGCTCGCGAATCACCGCGTAGACCGACGCAAACGTGCCCTCGGTGAGGGCTGAAAGCGCGGGCAGACGACAGCTTCGTCATAGAGCGCCTTTCCCACCATGGCCAGCATCGCGAGTTTCGATGCCCGGACCAAACGGTCGAAACGTCGACGCGCGCCGGACAGCGGTCCTCTTCGGCAAGCGTCATCTCGACCGATCCAGAGGCAGTTGGATGTTCCGGTATGTCGCTCGGGGTTGCGTCTGACGTTTTTGCCGAACTTGCTTGCGGGAGTTGAAACGATTCGCATAGGCTCGTTTCAAGGCGGTTCCTTCTGCAGTCCAGGGAAATTGCCACGTCCAGTCCAACGACCGGACGGGAAGAACCGTCTCTTTCACATTTCAACGACGACCGGGCACCCTCCGGCGCAGCGCGGAGCGGCTGATGTCAAACGAGCTTCCTATCCCGCCGGTCGTCGCGAGCGACGCCAAAGCTCGCGAGATTGCCCGAATCTGGGCGGCTCGCGGAGGCCAACACGTTTCGCTCGCGAGCGCGCTGTGGGACGACCCGGCGTGCTGGGGTATCATGCTGGTCGACTTGGCCCGCCACGTCGCGAGCGCCTATGAGGAGGGGGCGGGCATGGACCGCTCGGAAGCCTTGGCCCGCATCCGCGAGGGTTTCAACGCCGAGTGGGAATCGTCGACAGACGAGGTGCAAGGCGGCCTGCTCGACGACGGGGCCGACGCCTGACCTCGCGCTCTAGCGGCGCCCGGCCACCGGCCGCGCTTCTCCCGAACTCATCGCTCTGTGGTCCGTGGCCGGGTCCGCTGAGCTCTGCCGTCAGGCGGCGAAGCACGCTCTCGTGAAAGACGACGTCCTCAATCGGGTTCTTCCCCAACTCTTCCCGAAACACTGGCTTGATGCGCCCGGGATCGTATTCAACGACTTTCCGTCGCGTATCCGAATCGGCTACGTCCTTCGAGGCGACGGCGGCTATTCCTACATTCTCGATGACGACTTCGCCGGGCTTCGGATTTCCCTTCAAGAGCTGCATGCTGCGGCTGTGGCCAATCTCGCCGGGCTTCCGTCAGCGAGCATTTCGATTGCGAACGTGCCCGGCGGAGCAGAGGGATGGCTTCATGCAACCGATGACAATTTTGCAGCAGCGCGTATCCTGCTCCCGGACGTTCAGCGAGAGTTTACCGAGGCGCTGGGAGAGCCATTCTTCTTTTCATTGTCGCACCGCGACGACTGCTTTTGCTGGAGTCCTGCGCAGTCGCAGGAACGCCAGCAGACGCACGTTCGGGAGGCACTTGTGCGCTTCTTGCAGGAGGACTACAACCTCACACCGGACATAGTATGTTATTCTCATGAGTGATTCACGTTGCACCTCGAGCAAGCCGCCACCTAACCAAGATGGATTGGAGTCCGCGAAGCCGGACCTCCAATCGATGCTGAAGAAGCCCGGCGACGACCTCGCGCACCATCGAGTAAGGGTAGCGGTTCGTGACGCGAGTGCGGACGGCTCAGACGGTGGCAGGGAGGCTGTCGAAGGGTCGTGACTGAGGTTCGATGCCGCGCGGAAGGGGATGACTTGAGGTTCGGTGAGTCGTGTTGTCGGCCCGGGGACGACTGGAAAGCGGCGGGATTTCGACGTTGGCGCAGACGGCGAACGGGCCTCGGCCTGCCGAGGATTTCCAGAACCACGTCGGGAACCGATTCATGTCAACCATCGGGTTAACTCGTGTCGAAAACCGCCGGTCGCGGCGCCGGCGCGAATCCCACTATGGACATCAGGCCGCCACAAACGGTGCAGCGCAGGCCGGGGATCGTGGCGGGTTGCCCGGCATGGTCCGTCTTCAGGGTGAAGATCGTCCCAATAGCCACCGTGATGAGCCAGCGCACGGCCACCGGCCGACGGGCCATCGCAAGACACCCGAATTTTGACTTGGGACTGCTGATAGCGTTGAATGAGCTGGCTGGCCGCCCTGAGGTGGAAGCCGAACGCATTCGTAATCTCCACCTGGCGGCGGCTCAGTTCTGACATGACTGGACGCCTGCTGGATTGCTTCCCCACGCTTGGCAATCGGGAACGATTTTCTCTCGGGTCCGTTAATGGCTGTCTCCCGTCAGCCAGTGGCGAGCATCTTCCCTCTGCGAAGGAGAAAAGTGTTTGACCTCGGCCTGAACGAAATGGCTGGCGATCTTCGGCGCGAAGGAGAGAAAGCTGCTATCGCTCACAACCGCGATCCTCTGAACCTTCTGATGATGATTCCTGACGAATCGCAGGTGAGCGATCAGGCCTGCGAAGTCTTTCCACCCGGGGAACGATTCTGCATCGATCATGACCCCATGCAACTTGCCGTTTGCTTCGATGTAAGGGTCGATTTCTTGCGCCAGCCCCTCGAAATCGGCTGATTCGAGCGGGGCCTCAGGCGTGAGGATGAGAATCCCTTCCGTTCGGAGTAGGTCGTGTTTAATCATCCGATTCCTCGGCTTTCAATGTTGTTTTTCCCGGTGATGCTGACCAGAGCTTCCGGCGCATACGCACTGGCACCCACTTTCCTCCGCTCACGCGGGGGCTTCCGCTGATCCGCCAACGGCCCGCTTGCAGAGATCGGACACCACGTTACGGGTCTCGCCCCAGAAACGACTGCGGGCCAGACGCTCCACGCGGGTACGGACCGCTTCCAGGTCGTTTCCGTTCGCTTACGTGTAATTGACCCCACGCAGCCCAGTAGGGATCGTCGTGCAGCGTTCAAAGTAGGACGCCGCGCGATGCTCACGGTAGCGACCCGAGTCCGCCAGCGGCTTGCGGCAGCCTTTCTTGGATCCGAACAGGGCGAGGCAGCCGGTGCCCGCCCCGGCTCACGAACTCTGTTCGACGAAAGTTTGGACTTCGGCGATCGCCCGCTCCACTTCCTCGCCGCGCAAGCGATCCGCTTGGATATCTTTCTCGTTGGTCAGGCGCCGGATCAGGTCCTCTGCTGCCTCTCGTGGCGTTCCCCCCGATCCGCACAGATTAGGGAACGCCCGGTGATAACTTGTCGTATGGAACATCCCGCACGACGAACACGGTCCGATTGTGGTGATTACGGGGCCGAACTCGCTCAGCTTTGCGATCGTCGAATGGAACTCCGGGTTGTCCCGTCGCTCGGGGGCCAGCACGACGAATCCCGCATCCATAGGCGATACCGACGACGGTGCATGCCAGTACTGCGCTTGCTCGGCCGTAACTCGGATCAGGATCAGGGATGGGTCGCTGGGCCCTTGGGGAAACCACTCTTCGTAGCGAGTGTCCCAGAGGTCTTGGGCCTTCTTCTGGTCGGAGATCAACTCGGCCGCACCCGAGATTGAGATGTAGCTGTTGTCCTCGGGTTTCGCATAGCTGAGACCCACGCGTCGGTGACGCCTCACCTCCTCGACCTTTGCGGATTCCCGTCTGGTGAAGAACCACAGTTTACCGTCGAACTTGGCTCGCTGGGTCGTCATGGGACGGCTCCGAAACGAGCCGTCCTCAGTGGTGGTCGTAAGCATCGCGATCCGGATTTCACCGATCAACTCGGCGAGCTTCCTGATCGAGGAATCGCGATCCATCGGTGTGTCCATGGCTGCGGAGACCTCCACATTCGCTTTGTGCCTCAAAGAATTCGTCCGTGCCGTTCAATAACCGGCGGCGGCTGCCGAAGGACCGACGCGTCCTCGACAAGATCCCGAAAGACGTTCTGTCCGGGACCGATGAGGATACCCCTCGAGGCGAAATCATGTCGAGACCAGGTGCGCAGTCATTTCAAGAGCACCCCGCAATTCCAGGTACTCCGTTTCGCCCGAACCGCCACGGTCACTCGCTCAACGAGCTGGCGTGCGATCGTCTGATTCCAGTCTTTGCATGATCGGGCCAGCCGGCTCATCTCCCAGCCGACGACCAGGCCGACATGGTCCGTTTGACGTGCCGCCGCCAGAGAGGAAAAGACCGCCGCGAGCGGGGACAAGAGGCGGGGATCACACACAAGGCGGCGACGAGAGTCGCGGATCACCGGCTACGCTTCGGCTCATTTCGCGAATAACGCAACGGCCCGACGCGTGATCAACCAGTCGGTCCGCTAGGATGGTGACGAGCGTCGGCCAGCACGGTCTGCGACGAGCCGGTGGTCGGGTCGTCAGACGCGATCGCTCCCAGTACCGCCGGAGCGGCGAGAAAGGTTGTGGTCTGGACGCGAACGGCGCCATCTTCCTCCCTGCGGAAGTCCGCCTCCGCCGCGGCCGGCGTGCGGTGCGCGTAGTGCTGGAGCTCAAGCGCGGCGGACCGCGCCGGCCGTGATCGCGGGAGTCGGACATTCTCGACGATCGTCGCCGCGCTGGGTGTGAACGTCGGAGTGCCGGCGTAGTCGACGTGGATCGCCGTTCGGCCGGGCGTCAGGCTCGACATCGTGAGACTCGCCTTGCCGTGTGCGAGCGTCTCCGTGTCGAGGAGAGTCGTTCCATCCCAAAAGGTGACATCCCCGTAGGGCCTCCCACCGCCGCGACTGCGATTCTGCACGGTCGCAGTGATCGTGACCGGCCGGCCGAACGTCGGCCGCGCGGGCCGCCCCGCCAGCACCGTTCGCGTGTGGTGAACCCCCGAGGGTGGCCCCTTCGGCGGCCCGGTCGGCGACGGCCTCGGAGGGGCGCCGGCGGCGGAGTTTGGTTCGGGGTCGGCGTGGGCGTGGGGGTCGGTGTGGGCGTCGGGGTCGGTGTGGGAGTCGGAGTCGGCGTTGGGGTCGGCGTCGGCGTCGGTGTGGGAGTCGGAGTCGGTGTCGGGGTTGGCGTGGGGGTGGGCGTCGGTGTCGGCGTTCCCATGTTGACCACGCCAATCGCCTTGTTGCCCTGATCGGTGAACCAGAGATTGCCGTCGGGCCCGAGCGTGATCCCGACCGGTTTCGAGGAACCCGGGATGGCGACATCGCTCATCGTGAAGGTGGTCAGGTTGAGCTCGCCGATGGCCGCCCCACCGTTTTCGGTGAACCAGATGTTGCCGTCCGGCCCGACCGTGATCCCGTCGGGAGACGGTGAGTTGCCCGAGACGGCATATTCGGCGAGGAGTTGGCCCTGAGGCGAAACGCGGGCGATGTGGCCGTAGAAATCCTCCGTGATCCAGATGTTGCCGTCGGGCCCGGTCACGATCCCGGTCGGGTCGGCGATGATCGACGGAAGCGTGTACTCGGTGATCGTGCCGGAGGTGGTGATCTGGCCGAACTTCTGGCTCGCCAGCCCTTCGGTGAGCCAGATGTTGCCATTGGGGCCCACGGTCAGGTTCAAGGGAGACGACGAGTTGGGCAAGGGATACTGCGTGACCACGCCCGACGTCGTCATCTTGGCAATCGCCCTGTTCCCGATGCCCGGAGGATTCTCGGCGAACCAAAGGTTGCCGTCCGGCCCGGCAACGATCCCCTGCGGCCAATAGTTGAAGGCGCTGCTGATCTCGAATTCGGTGATCTGGCCGCTCGGGGTGATCCGGCCGATCTTGCCACCGAACTCCTCGGTGAACCAGAGATTGCCGTCGGGCCCGGCCGTGATGCCGTAGGGGTTGCTGCCGCTGGTCGGGATCTTGTATTCGGTGATCTGGCCGCTCGGCGTGATCTTACCAATGGCATTCGAAACCGCATCGTTCTCGGTAAACCAGAGGTTTCCATCGGGCCCGGCGACGATCACGTTGGCCGTGTACGATCCGGAGGGGATCGGATATTCGGTGACCGTCGCCAGGAGCGCGCGGTCCTCCAGGCCTTCGACCGACGATTGGCGCTTGCGACGCCCGCCACTGCGCGCCAGAGCAAGCTTCGACGTCCAGCGGATCCCCAGCGTGCGCATGTATGCAAGAAGTGGTTTCATGAGTAGTTGAAGCTGCAAAAGAGAACATCGCGGCCAGATCCTGCCGACTTACCTTGACCTCGCCAGGGCAAGCGAGCGTCCCGGCGGATGCCATCGGGGTCTGACCGTCGAAGGTCGGGAGCTTCTCCGCTCGCCGGAAAATTCAGGGAATCGAGCCCGGGTGTAACGACCTCGTCTCGCACGCGCTGCGGCGTCGTGAAGCACGCCGTTGTAGTCAGTCAAGAACCTCCGGTTCATGAGCACGAACTGAAAGCCGGAGCGCAGCGATGTTCCAAGCGATGCTTCGACGGTAGTGACAGCCAATTTCGGTTTCTAGTTTCGTTGCGTTTTTTCCACATTAGCCTATCGTCCGTCGCAACTGGTCGAGATGTCCCGCGGAAGCCCGGCTGATTGGATTCCGCGTATGCGCTCGAGTCTGGTTCGTCACATCTCCTCGGCGGCACTGACCCTCGCCAAGCTGCCGGCTCGAACCCTTCGAGCAAGCTCGCCCACGCGCCCAAGGCGCGCCCACAAGGGCTGTTGCCAATCCCGAGCGTCGTACGGCGTGAGTCGGATATGTATCAGGCGCCGTTCCGGGCAGAGCGGGGCGCGGTCACATCGACAAAATTCCTGTCGGGCTCGTTCTCCGGCGGAAAGTTCGTTTGCCTTCAGCGGCTTCAAACCAAGCGACGGGGGCGAGCGGACACCCGAGCCGCGAAGGACCCGACGAGCCGATGCCGCGAGCGCCGGCCCCCGCATCGTCGGCCGCCACGACCCCACGCGCGACCTCAAGACACTCACTTTCGCGCGACCTCAAGACACCCAGCTTCGTTGGTGGCACGACATCCAGCCGCGCACGGACCGCTTCACTGAACGCTCCGCTTGGTTCCCCGCGCAAGAAACTCCCGAGCGCGCGACCTCAAGACACCCAGTTTTGTTGCCGGCGCTTCATCAGGTCGCGCACGGATCGCTTCCCTGAACGCCCCGTTTGGTTCCAGTCGCAAGAAACTCCCGAGCAAGCGGATTGATTCTCCTTGAGCCGTGTGACTTATGTCCGCGCACTGACAGAGCCGAAACTCCTCGCGACCGACCGAAAAGCATGCACGGTGCGAGTGGACGCACGGGTCAGCAGATGCGTGTCTCACGCTGCCCGCACACGCGGCGAGTGGACGCGCAGCGTCAGCAGCTGGGTGTCTCACGCTGTGTGGGCATGGCCTCACGGGAATGAAGCCGTGAATAGATCTCCAGGGGCGCCTCGCCACCGCCAGAAGGCCGTAGGCGACCAACAGACCCAGCTCGGTGGCGAGCGTCTCCAGAAAATCCTGCATCAAGCTCAGGAGTTCTTCCCGATAGAGACGCAGTTGGATGTCCCAGTTTGTCGCTCGGGATTGCGTCTGACGTTCTTGCCAAACTCGCTTGCAGGAGTTGGCACGATTCGCATAGGCTCGTTTCAAGGCCGTGCTTCCTCCATTCAAGTGAAATCTCAAGTTCTGTCTGGCGACCGGACAGGAATAACCGTCGCTTTCGATGCTCTACCAGAACCGGTCACCCTCCGGCGCAGCGCGGAGTGGCTGATGTCAAACGAACTTCCTATCCCGCCGATCGTCGCGAGCGACGCCAAAGCTCGCGAGATTGTCCGCATCTGGGCGGCTCGCGGAGGCCAACACGTTTCGCTCGCGAGCGCGCTGTGGGACGACCCGGCGTGCTGGGGTATCATGCTGGTGGACTTGGCCCACCACGTCGCGAGCGCCTATGAGCAGGGCGCGGGCATGGACCGCTCGGAAGCCTTGGCCCGCATCCGCGAGGGTTTCGACGCCGAGTGGGAATCGTCGACAGACGAGGTGCAAGGCGGCCTGCTCGACGAGGGGGCCGACGCCTGACCTCGCGCTTCAGCGGCGCCCGGCCACCGGCCGCGCTTGTCCTGAATTCATCGCTCAGTGGTCCGTGGCCGGGTCTGCTGAACTCTGGCGTCAAGCGGCGAAGCACGCTCTCGTGAAAGACGACGTCCTCAATCGGGTTCTTCCCCAGTTCTTCCCGAAACACTGGCTTGATGCGCCCGGGATCGTATTCAACGACTTTCCGTCGCGCATCCGGATCGGCTACGTCCTTCGAGGCGACGGTCGCTATTCCTACATTCTTGATGACGACTTCGCCGGGCTTCGGATCTCCCTTCAAGAGCTGCATGCTGCGGCTGTGGCCAATCTCGCAGGGCTTCCGTCAGCGAGCATTTCGATTGCGAACGTGCCCGGCGGAGCAGAGGGATGGCTTCAGGCAACCGATGACAACTTTGCAGCAGCGCGTATCCTGCTCCCGGATGTTCAGCGAGAGTTTACCGACGCGCTGGGAGAGCCATTCTTCTTTTCATTGTCGCACCGCGACGACTGCTTTTGCTGGAGTCTTGCCCAGTCGCAGGAACGCCAACGGACGCACGTACGGGAGGCACTTGAGCGCTTTTTGCAGGAGGACTACAACCTCACACCGGACATATTTTGCTATTCCCATGAAGGATTCACGTTGCACCTGGAGCAAGCCGCCACCTGACTTCACGCTGCAACGGACCCCGGCCGCCGCGGCACTTTTAAGAACAGCGGTTTCTTCGAGGAGATTCGGCAGCCGAGCGAGGCAACGACGGGAATGTCCGGGTTCTGAATCAAACAGCCGGCGGGCAGTCTGGAGAGCGCCAGTTTCCGCGCTCCGCGAGTAAGGTCTTCTGGCTTCATGCGTACCATCGTCGAGGACGGGCTCAAACCCGCCCAGGGGGGAACAGACGCATGCAGTGAGCTTGAGCACGGTGTCCGGATGCCGGTGAGCTTTGTCAGAATTATTCTTGTTGACCCATTTGCTGGTTGAACCAGTTACGATGATCGTCTTGTTGCCTGCGATTGCGATTCCCTGGGTTGGCTGGCCGGTTCGAAGACCATCCGCGCACATCACAGACCGCGAGAGCCGAAGCCGGCAAGCCGGAACGATGATTTGGCCCAAGTGGCGGGCTGAGCCACGATGACCGGCCTGCGTTCGTTCGGAGGAGGCATCCCATGTTCCACAATCGCACGGCGCCGTCGCTCGGGTTGCTCGTGCTCGTCATCGCCTCAGCGGTTTCGGGTCAAACGCCTGCGCCTCCAGGCGGCCAACCACCGACTGCGCCGGGATTACGCAAACTGACCGGCGACGACGCCAAGCGGGCGGAAGAGCTGGACAAGGCCATCGGGTCGGCGCTCAAGGCCGATCGCGCTGACCAAGCGATCGCGCGGGCTGAAGAACTGTTCGCCTTGCGAACACATGCCCTGGGGCCGAGGCATTTCGAGACGCTGAATGCACAGTGGGGCCTTGAGACGCTTCGCAGAGTCGCCGCAATGTCGAAGGAGGACCGGGCTGCCTACGAATCGGCCGTGACCATGAACGAGCAAGCGCACACACTCAACGCCCAGGGAAAATACGCGCAGGCCCAGCCACTGTACGAAAAGGCGATGGAGATTTACCGTCGCGTGCTCACGGACGACCACCCCGAAACTGCGGCGAGCTTCAACAACTTGGCCAACAACCTCGACGACCAGGGGAAGTACGTCCAGGCCCAGTCGCTGTACGAGAACGCGCTTGCGATCCGCCGCAGCCTATTTACCGACGACCACCCCGAGACGGCCCAGAGCTACAACAACGTGGCGGGTAACCTCAGCGCCCAAGGGAAGTACACCCAGGCCCAGCCCCTCGTGGAAAAGGCGCTTGAAATTCGGCGCCGCCTACTCACGGACGACCATCCGGACACCGCCAATGCCTACAACAACGTGGCGGGTAACCTGAGCGCTCAGGGAAAGTTCGCACAAGCCCAGCCGCTCTTTGAGAAGGCGCTGGAGATCAACCGCCGCCTGCTGACCGAGAACCACCGGGAAACGGCCCTAAGCTACAACAACGTCGCTTACAACCTCAGCACCCAGGGGAAGTACGCTCAGGCCCAACCTCTCTTGGAGAAGGCGCTTGAGATCTGGCGGCGCCTGCTCACGGACGAACACCCGGACACCGCCGGTGCCTATAACAACGTGGCGGCCAACCTCAGCTTTCAGGGAAAATATGCCCGGGCCCAGCCGCTCTTCGAGAAAGCGCTGAATATCCGCCGCCGCCTGCTCAGCGACCTCCACCCTCGCACCGCGCAGAGCTACAGCAACCTGGCGGGCAACCTCAAAGCCCAGGGTAAGTACAAAGTTGCCCAGCCGTTGTACGAGACGGCAATGGAGATTTACCGCCGCCTGCTCACCGACGACCATCCCGACACCGCCGCGTGCTACAACTGCCTGGGGCTCAACCTCAACGCCCAGGGCGAATACGCCCAGGCCCAGCCGCTATACGAGAAGGCGCTGGAGATTCGTCGTCGCCTGCTCACCGAGGAGCACCCCGAAACCGCCGCAAGTTACAGCAATGTCGCGCACAACCTCAGCGCCCAGGGGAACTTCGCCCAGGCCCAGGCATTATACGAGAAAGCGCTGGAAATTTGCCGCTTAGTCCTCACCGACGACCACCCCAGCACCGCCGCGAGCTACAACAATTTGGCGCACAGCCTGAACGCCCAGGGGAAATACATCGAGGCGCAACCGCTGTTCGAAAAGGCGCTGGAGATCCGTCGCCGGCTGCTCACCGACGATCACCACGAGACAGCCGAAAGCTACAACAACGTCGCTTACAACCTGAGCGCCCAGGGGAAGTACTCCCAGGCCCAGCGGCTGTACGAGTTGGCCCTCGAGATCTGTCGACGCCGTTTCACGGAGGACCACCCTCAAGGCGCTTACGTTTACATCAACCTGGCTGTCAACCTCGACGCCCAGGGAAAGTACGCCCAGGCCCAGCCGCTTCACGAGAAGGCATCGGAGATCCGCCGTCGCGTGCTCGGCGACGGCCACCCCGAGAGTGCAGCCGCCTACAACACCGCCGCTTACAACCTGTACTCTCAGGGGAAGTACCTCGAGGCACGAGACAGATGGCGCAGCGCGGCCGAAAGCTTGGACGCCGCCCGACTCCGCGTTGCCTTCGCTGGCCTGGAACGTGCCGGGACCGTGAAATCCATGCGTCCTGCCCTCGCCGCCGTACTGGCCCGACTCGGTGAGCCTGCCAAGGCGTGGCAAACGCTGGAGGAAGACCTGGGCCGAGGCCTGCTCGACGAGCTAGCCGCCCGTCAGGATCGGCGGCTCGCTCCAGCGGAGCGAGCCCGCGTCCGCGAACTGACCGCCGCCTTGGAACAGCTCGACAGGCTGGTCGAGACGATGCCCAGGGACCTCCAGCACGCCGACCGGTCGAAGCGATTTGAAGAACTGAAGCGCCAGCGCGAGTTGGCCAGCATCGCCCTCGGTGAGTTCCAGACCAAGCTGGTCCAGGATCACGGCCCGCTGGCGGGCCAGGTCGCCCCGCTGAACGAAATCCAGGCCGCGCTGCCGGCTGATGCCGCTTTGATCGCCTGGGTCGATGTCCCACCCCCGGGCCCGAATGCAGCCGATGCCGACGGCGAGCACTGGGGTGTCGTCGTACGGTCGCAGGGCATTCCTGTGTGGGTTTCGATCGCGGGGTCCGGGCCGGACGGGCTGTGGACCAAAGACGATACACAGCTTGCCGCTCGAGTCCGCTCGGAGCTGCGCGGGCACCCCGGAGCCGGTACGGCGGACCTGCGGCCCCTGCTCCAGAGGCTTCGCATCCAGCGCCTCGAGCCGCTGGCCAAGGCCTTGGATACCACGACCGCCGGCCTGCCGCCGGCCAGAAGGTTGATCGTCCTTCCCTCTCGAGCCATAGCAGGCATCCCGATCGAGGCTCTGCTCACCACCGACGACACCCGGACCGTGAGCTACGCCCCGTCGACCACGGTTTTCAAGTACTTGAGAGAGCAGCCCCGGCCGGACCGCCATTCCGGCCTGCTCGCCCTGGGCGACCCGGTTTACGAGCGTCCCGACAGGTTGAGCAAAGCGAGCCCGCTGCCCGACCACGGCCTGCTGATCAACATGGTTGCGCCTGGCTCCAACGCCGCGACCCACGGCCTGAAGCCGGGGGATGTCCTGCTGGCGTACGACGGGCGGGAGCTGAACAAGAAAGACGACCTCAAGGTCGTGGCCGAGGGCGACAAGCCGATTCGCGTCGACTGCTGGAGAGACGGCCTCTCGACCCGGCGCGACCTGGCTTCCGGCAAACTCGGCGTCGTTCTCGACCCCCGGCCGGCACCGGAAGCGATCGCAGAGAACCGCAAGCTGCAACAGGTATTCATCGCGTCGAGGTCTGGCGGAGAGGACTTTACCCCGCTTCCGGGCACGCGATATGAGGTGAACGCCGTCGCTCGGCTCTTCAGCTCCGACGATCGACCGACACGTATTCTGCTTGAGGCCGAGGCCAGTGAGCCCGAGCTCGACCGCATGGCCGCGTCAGGCCAGATGGGTCGGCTCGGCTTCATCCACCTGGCGACGCACGGCGTGATTGACGAAGCCATTCCCGCCCGCTCGGCAGTGATCCTGACCCAGACCGGCCTGCCCGACCCGCTTGAGCAGGCCCTGAGTCACAAGCCTGTGTTCGATGGCCGGCTCTCGGTCCGCGAGATTCAGCGCGGCTGGGAGTTAAAGGCCGAGCTGGTGACGCTCTCGGCCTGCGAGACCGCGTTGGGCCGCGAGTCCGGAGGGGAGAGCTTTGTCGGGTTCACGCAGGCGCTCGTGATGTCGGGGGCGCGGAGCGTCTGCCTGTCGCTCTGGAAGGTCGACGACACGGCGACGGCCCTCTTGATGCAGCGGTTCTATGCCAGCGTGCTCGGTCGACGCACCGGGCTTTCGGAACCGATGCCGAAGGCCGAGGCACTCGCCGAAGCGAAGGGCTGGCTACGTGGGCTGACTCGTGACGACATCACCAAGCTGGCGGCCAGCCTCTCGGGTGGCGAGGCGCGGGCCAAGGGCGCGACGAAGCGGAAGGAGCCAGCGCCGGCCCTGAGCGTCCCCGCCGGTCCTGGGGACGACCGTCCCTTTGCCCACCCGTATTTCTGGGCCGCCTTCGTGCTGGTCGGTGATCCGGATTGAACCCGACCAAGGCCGGCAGAGGCGACCGGTCGAAAGAGCGGAGATCAGCCGAAGGTTCGCGACGCCCCGTCGCTTCGCTTCAGGCGGTCGGTGGAACAAGCGTGCCGTTCCAGCACACTCGAATTTGGGAACAGGCAACGCCCCCCGTGAAAACCTTGATTCGTGATGCCCGAGAAATCCCTCTCACAAAACCGGGCTGAGAAATTCCACCGAAACACCGTTTCAAGACAACTATCTGCAAAGACGACTTCGCCGCCGGCGAACGTCCTCAGGGGACGCTCCCCCGTGCCGTCGATCGTGCTCTCGACGAACCGCACGCTGCTATCGCCGCCAGAGAGCCAAAGGAAAGCGTGGCGACGTCGCGATGGGGCACTGCATACGCAAGCGGCATCACCTGGTATTCGCTGTCTGGAAGACCGATCGTCCGTTCGACCCCAATCACTATCCCTGGGCTGGCCGCACGAACGCCACATCGTCGACGGCAACCACCAATCAGCGGGCCGCAAGTTCACCGTCGGCCAACAAAAAAGCCGTGGGCCACAAGCAGGACTCGCCTGCGAACACGTGGTCACCACGGCCTTTATTATCGTAGCGCCGACCGCTCGACCCGTCAAGCAGGTGATACCGACTTCCCCGTTTACTCGCCCCAGCGTCGACGTCTCCTTCTTGCGGCAACAAGCAAGAGACTTCGAGACGGCCATTCATCAACGCAGATCGGTCGCGAAATCAAACAGTGCGATGCGAGCAGCGCGAGCTGCAGATCGCCTCGCGAGCGCGACCTCGTGGACGTGGTTTCCGCGGGCGGACGACGCGAAGAAAGACTCACCGCCTACGGAACGCCGGCCGGCCTGGCTGCGTGGTCTTCCAGGTTCTGGTCAGCGCGTGACTCCGGGAGCGTCGCGTGATCGCCGGCTGCGTTCGCCAGGACATTGTTCGAGAAAAGCACGCGCCGGCTCGGGCTTCCCTGGACTGCGAGGGCCTTCGGGCGCCACGCCCGAGAACACGTTTCCGCTCACGGCGACGTCCGAGGCTCCCTTGAGTGTGATGCCGCTGGCGGCGCGGTCGTTTGCGTCGCGCTTGACCGCGCCGCCGCCGATCGAGCTGTCGGAGAAGTTGTTGCCGGTCACGGTGATCCCCGAGCTGGAGGGGCCGATGACGAGTGCGTTGTTCTTGACGATCGTGAATGTGTTGGCACTGACGGTGCAGCCGTGTGCGTCGCGCAGGTCGATCCCACCCGCTGTCTCGTGGGCGATCACGTTCGCGGCCAGCGTGATCCCGTAGCAGTCGCGGTCGAGGATGATGGCGGTGCCTGCGCACTCCTCGATCATGTTGCCGGCGACCACCGAGCCGTAGGTGTTCTCGATCACGACGCCGTCGCGCAGGTGGTCATCGAGGCAGTTGCCGGTCATGCAGAGGTTGTAGCCATCGACACAGCGAACCGCATCCTGGTTCTCCTCGAACTGATTGGCCGAGACCACGATATCGTGGCACTCGACGAGGTTCAGGCCGGCGGCCTTGTTGTAAGTGAACAACGAGTTACAGATGCGCGGATCTTCATAACAATTGACCATCCGCACGCCGTCGCCGCCGTTTTCGCTCACGGTGACGCCGTCGAGGAACAGCTCGTTGACATTGACGGCCTCGATCCCATGGCCGCTTTTCGGGTTGCCGGTCACGCGCATGTCGGCGAGCTTCACGCGCCAGATCATCGCTTTCTTGTCGGTGGCAAAGTTCGCCGGTCGGACGCGGATCGCCGGTTCCCCGTCCGTGCTGGCGTTTTTCAGATGCGTCGCAGTGCCCGCGCCCTCGAGCAGGACGTCGCCGCGGGAGACCGTCAGGGGTTTCGTGACCTCGAAGGTCCCGGCCGGGAGCCGAACGACCCCTCCCTCCGGCGGCAGGGAGTCGATTGCTGCCTGGATCGTGGGAAAGTGGATCGCTTCGAGCACTGGGCTCGCTCCCGGCAGCACGCCCGCAGCCAGCGGCGCATGGCCATCGACCTGGTTGGCGTGCGCCCATGCAAACGCCGCGAGGCCGACCGCGGCGAGGATCAGGTGAGAAGACTTCATCGAGGTCGCTCCGTTAGGATGGATTCCGTCCGTCATATTCGGGTGGGTGAACACGGGCGCGAGCGCGGCGATCATTGTAACCGCCAAGCCGCGGTGACTTTCAGACAGCCACGTCGAATTTCAGACACCCAGGTTGTATCCACTCTGCCCCGCCACTCTCGACGCGGCCCGGGAGCGGAGGACGACATTCAGACACCCAGGTTGTACCCACGTTGCCCCGCCACGTTTGATGCGGCCCGGGAGCAGAGGACGACATTCAGACACCCAGGTTGTACCCGTGCTGGCGAGCCGCTTTCCATGCGGCCCTGGAGCGGACGGCGACTTTCAGACACCCAGGTTGAACCCGCGCTGGCCAGCCACTTTCGACGCGGCTCCGAAGCCGCTGGCGACTTTCAGACATCCACGTCGTACACACGCTGCCCAGCCGTCGGTTGGATCGATACACCCTTCGAAGTTCGCGCCGGTCGGTTTCCGGTGCGAGGCAGTCCCCAGGGACCCGCAGCTCGCTGGTCCCGGTGCGCTTCGGTCAGCACCTTGCCTGAGCGGGAGTCCTTCGCGACGAACAGCCCTTTGGGTACCGTCTGCGCGATCGAAGTTTAGATGGAAACTCGAAGAGATGTTTTGAGACGGTGACGCAGGACTTCGTAATAGACGCGCTGATAGCCCTTCAGGAATCGTTCGGGCGAAAACCAGCGCTCGGCGAGGCTGCGAGATAATGCGGCGTGGGCGGTCCAGTCAGCCCGCAATCGGTCCAGGCCCTCCGCGATCTCGACTCCGCTCGCCGGGACGACCACGCCGCCGCCCGATTCCTGGATCATCCGGCTCAGCGCAACTTCGGGTGTGCAGAGAATCGGCCGCCCGCTGGCGAGGCTCTCGATGAGTGAATTCGGCATTGGCTTGAACCGATCCATCCGCGTGAAGGGAGCGACCGTCACATGCGACTGCCTGGTATTGCGCAGGCATGTCGCGAAACCGCCCCTCCGCAATACAGACGTTGCGCAGCCCCCGTTCGCGAATCCAGGCGCGAATGGTGCTCTTGCTGTCACCCCAGGGCCGCCAGAGCAGTCGAAACTGCATCTCCGGCCGCAAGGCCGCGGCGTCGAGCAACTGGGGCAGCCCCCGCGCTTCCAGCCAGCTCGGCAATTCGGGGCTCGAGGCAAACAGCACCGTGAAGGGGCCAGCGGGCGGGCTGCTTCGGGACGAACCGCCTCAGGTCCACGGGAGGGAAAATCGTCCGGATCCGCGTCGGACTGATGCCGTTTTGCAGGAGCTGTTCTCTCGCGGACTCGAATTCGACGACGAAGCAGTCGACTCGCTCCAGCAAGGACGGATTCGTCGAGTCGCTCCCCAAGGCCACGGTCAGAACCGTCGGGCGCTCTCGCATCCCGTGGAGGTAGAACCAGTCATCTGTGGACCCGAAGATGTGATTGAGGTCGAAGATCGGCTCCAAAACCCTGGTGGCGCCCCGGAACAGCAGGTGCAATTTCGGGTTCACGCAATAGTGGCCGCGACCGGGGTGCGACGAGGGCCCAGCGTCGATGGCTCATCCCCCAAACGACGCTCGAGCGAAAGTGCTGGCGCAACGTGGCCAGCTCGGAAGCAATTGCCTCCATCCCGGGCTCAAACGAGCTGGTCCAGTAGGCTATACGCGTCGGCATGTGACGATCCACTCCTCGCCATCGCGGCCGGGGATCCGTTCCAGGGCACGAATCACCAATCGGTTAAGCCAGTTCACGCGCGGACCGACCCAGACCTGAGAGAGAGACTGGCAGCTCTTGACTCTGTAGACGGACTCGGCAGAGAGCACCTCCAAGCCGGCCCGGCTCAGCTCATCGAGGAGCTCATCGTGTCGATAGAGCTTGTCGTAAACGGGGTAGTCCCCGGGCCGCTTCGCCCGGTCGGGGCCCGACACCCGCATTCACGGCGTCCATGAGAAAAATGCCGCCCGGCCTGAGAACCCGGCGGATTTCGGCATAGATCCGCTCGCGATCGGCGCGGTGGAAGTGCCGGATGAAACGAAAGCTGTAGACCAGGTCGAATCCAGGAGAGAGAGGAAGCCGGAATCCATCGCCGCGGAGCCATGCGGGCCGGATCGCGGTCCGCCTGCGGCCCTCTTCGATCATGACCTGGTTGAATTCCAGGCAAACCAACAGCCCCGACGGCCGGAGATCGCGCGTCAATCGACCCGGCCCGGGCGCGACCTCTAGACTCTTTGCCGGATGCCACCGGTCGATCGCCCCTTGTATGGCGGCCACTTGTCGGTCGTGGAGCATCCGGTTCAGCTCGCTCGTGAAGCGCTGACCGACATAACTCTCTGCGGTCGCCTTGTTTTCGTAGTAGTGCTTGATCTCTGTAGCGGTCGAAATCGCCATGACATACCTCACTCCCAATAACGAAAGAACGCCCAATTTACACGATGTCAATCGAATCACTCAAGATTATTGTGACGGGTTCGTTCATTTTCGAGGTAGGAATGATGAGTAATCGCAACGACTGTGGTTCGAATCACACCAGCCGTCAGCAGCGTTGTATCGCGAGCTGGCGCAGGAGCTCGCTTGTGACCATCGGAAAGAACCCGGATGATGCACGTTCCTGAAACTCATGCTGAAATCGGCATGAGTTCCATGACGCCGCCTTCAGGATTAGCCCCGTGGCACGGTGTTTGCCAATGTTGTACTGATTTGAAAGGCTGCCAGAGATTCGCAATTCGTGTTAGCTCGCGGCTGCTAGGGGGTGTCTCATGCGTGCGATTCTCAGAACCGCGTTCGGTGGGCCGGATCAGTTGGTGATCAGAGAGATCCCGAAACCTGAGGGCGAAGCCCGGCCACGCGGTGATCGCGATCAAGGCGTTCGGGATCAACCATGCCGAGATGCACATGCGGAAGGGGGAATGGGCCGAGATTGCCGACGTCAGCGGCATCGAGTGCGTCGGAGTGGTCGACTCCTGCCCTGGCGGCGAGTTCGCGGTCGGGACCAAGGTGGCCGCCTTGATGGGCGGGCTGGGCCGGACGATCAACGGCAGTTACGCCGAGTACACGCGCACCCCTGTCACAAACGTCGCCACCATCGAGTCAGATCTCCCCTGGGAAGATCTGGCCGCCATCCCCGAGTCTTACGCCACGGCCTGGACGTGCCTGTTCCGCAACCTCGAGATTACTCGCAGCCAGACGTTGGTCATCCGCGGGGCGACATCGTCGTTCGGTCAGGCTGCCCTCAACATGGCCGTGAACGCCGGGGTAAAGGTCATCGCGACCACCCGCAACCGCGACCGGTTTCAAACTCTGGCGGCCCTGGGCGCGAGCCGCGCCGAGCTGGAAGGGCTGGACCTTTCCAGGCGCATCGCCGAGGCGAAGCAGATCGATGCCGTGCTCGATCTGGTCGGCAACAGCACGATCCTGGACTCGCTCGCCATGCTCCGCCGCGGCGGGCGCGCGTGCCTGGCCGGCTTCCTCGGCGGGCTCGCGCCGGTGCCCGACTTCAATCCGCTGTTGCAGGTGCCCAGCGGCGTCCACTTCAGTTTCTTCGGCAGCTTCGTGTTCGGAACGCCGGGCTTCCCCTTGTCGGACGTGCCGCTCCAGGCCATTGCGGGCGATGTGGCCGCTGGCCGTTACAAGGCGAAGCCGGCCCGCGTCTTCCGCTTTGAAGACATCCGAGAAGCGCATCGGGTCATGGAGACAAACCAGGCCAACGGCAAGTTGGTCGTAATCCTGTAAACTCGCTCTCTGCGCGCGCCCAAGCGCTCTGCCGGACCACACGCAACCTGACGTCTCCAGAGCGTCGCCCTTTCGCTCGGAACACGTTGCCACACTCTGCTTTTCGCATTATAATCACTGGTTCTTCGCGAGGATCGATCGTCTGGGCGCTGGCAATCCATGTTTGACGACTTACAAAAACGGCTTTCCTCGGCGTTTCGGCGGTTCCGCGTCAGCGGGAAACTGACCGAAGCGAACATGAGCGAGGGTCTGCGCGAAGTCAGGAACGCGCTGCTCGAGGCCGACGTTCATTTCGACGTCGTCCAGGAGTTCATGGCCAGCGTCACCGACAAGGCGGTCGGCAGCCAGTTGATCAAGAGCGTTCGGCCCGAGCAGCAGGTCGTCAAGATCGTCCACGACGAGCTGATCGAGCTGATGGGGCCGGTCGACCCGTCGATCCGGCTGGAAAAGGCCGGGCCTACGGTCTTGATGCTGTGCGGACTTCAGGGCTCGGGCAAGACGACGACCTGCGGCAAGCTGGCGCGGCTGCTGGCTTCCGAGGGGCGCAAGCCGATGCTGGTCGCGGCCGACCTTCAGCGGCCGGCGGCCGTCGAGCAGCTCAAGGTCATCGGCGGCCAGTCGGGCGTTCCGGTCTTCAGTCTCGACCGGCTCGAACCCGGTCGCCGTCTGCCAGCAGGCCCTGGTCGAGGCCAACCGCAGCGGGTGCGACACGGTGATTCTCGACACGGCCGGGCGGCTGCACGTCGACGACGAGCTGATGACCGAGCTGACCTTGATCGAGAAGAAGGTCAAGCCGCACCAGGTCTTCTTCGTGTGCGACGCCCTGACCGGCCAGGACGCGGTCGCCTCGGCCGAAGCCTTCAACAAGGCGCTCGAGCTCGACGGCGTGATCCTGACCAAGCTCGACGGCGACGCCCGCGGCGGCGCGGCGCTCTCGGTGCGCAGGGTCACCGGCGTTCCGATCAAGTTCGTCGGCAAGGGTGAGAAGCTCGACAAGCTCGAGCCGTTCGATCCCGAGCGGCTCGTCGGCCAGATGCTCGGCATGGGCGACATCGTGGGCCTGGTCGAGGCGGCCCAGGCGGTGATGGACGAGGAGGAGGCCCGCCGCCAGCAGGAGCAGCTCGCCAAGGGGAAGTTCGACCTCGACGACTTCCGCAAGCAGATCGGCACGATGAAGAAGATGGGCTCGATGCGGGACTTGATGAGCAAGATTCCCGGCATGGGCCAGATGGGGATGGAGAACCTCGGCGGCATCGATGCCGACGAGGAGGTCAAGCGGATTCAGGGGATCATCGATAGCATGACCCCGGCCGAGCGCCGCGATCCCGACCTTGATCGACATCTCGCGGCGCCGGCGGATCGCCGCCGGCAGCGGAGTCGATCCGGCCGATGTGTCGGGTCTGGTCAAGCAGTTCGACGCGATGGCGGCCGTCGTCAAGCAGATGGCGCAGATGAGCATGATGGACAAGGTCCGGACCTTGACCGGGCTGGGCCGCGTGGCCGCGACCAACCCGGCCGCCCAGATCATGGCCCCCAAGATCGGGACGGGCAAGCGGCTGACCTCCAAGGAGCGTGAGAAATTCAGGAAAGCAGCGAGAGAAGGAGGAACGCCGCCGCCGCCGCGAGGAGCGCGACAGCCCGGCCAGCCCGGCAATTGAATCAGGATACCCAGAGCAGCAGACTTTGACATACAGGCTCTTTGCCCGAGGTAGGCAAGAGGAATTCGATTTGACTCAAGTGAGAGGAGTAGCGCGAGTGGTTCGACTTCGTATGAAAGCTCTGGGACGCCGTCATCGCCCGTTTTTCCGGATCTGCGCCATGGATTCTCGACAGGGGCGTGACAGTTGCCCGATCGAGGAGCTGGGTCATTACGACCCGATGTGCCCCGATGCCAAAACGCAGACCGTCTTGAACGTCAGCCGCGTCCGTTACTGGCTGTCGGTCGGCGCTCAGCCGTCGCACAAGGTGCAGGTGCTCTTGAACAAGTTTGGCGTGAAGAAACCCGCGCCGGGCGAGCCGTGGGAGGTCGCACGCAGTCGCCGACGACCCCGGCAGCCGCCCGCGCGGCGTCCGACGGAGGCCTGCAGCCGGATCGCGTTCGTGACCGGCAAGGGATGTCGCGGACATGCCCGCACCGCCTCGTCGCATCGCATCGACGTCTTGACTCTTTTTCCGGCCATCCTGGACGGCTACCTGGGCCAGAGCATCCTCAGTCGGGCGATCGCAAGCGGGCTTGGTCAGCATCGAGCGCTTGGATATCCGCGATCCTGGGCCGAGGGGAAACACAAGCAGGTCGACGATCGGCCGTTTGGCGGCGGCCCGGGAATGGTCCTGATGGCCCCGCCGGTGGTGGCCGCGACCGAGGCCGTCAGACAGGCGGCCGCCCCGGCGGGACGGTTGATCCTGCTCTCGCCCAAGGGCCGAGGCTCGATCAAAGCCGGGTCGCCGAGCTGGCACTGGAACCACGATTGATTCTCTTGTGTGGGCGATACGAGGGGTTTGACGAGCGAATCATCGAAATCCTCGAGCCCGAGCTGCTTTCCGTAGGCGACTTCATCCTCTCCGGAGGCGAAGTCGCGGCCATGGTCTTGATCGACGCGATCGTGCGGCTGATTCCGGGGGTCCTGGGCGATTCCCAGAGTGCGATCGACGAGTCGTTCGGCCCCGATGGAGGACTCGAATATCCCCAGTACACCCGCCCACGCGACTTCCGCGGCCGCACTGTTCCCGAAATCCTCCTGAGCGGCGATCACGCCGCCATCGCCCGCTGGCGACTGGCGCGACGACGATAACGGTCAGACACACCAAACGCCGAGCCAATGCCGTCGGCCTGGAATCCACCGCCACTTGACCGCGTTCCGCGCGGTAGGCGACGTCAAACGGTTCGAGCAGCCTCTTCAAGCTTCAATGGACTACCGGTCCGGCACCCCGATCGCTGGCGCTCGGCCGTAGTTGAAAGGAACTTCCCATGCAAAACCGACTCATGGAACTGGTCGAAAAGACCACGCTGAAACCGACGACGCCCAAGTTCGAGATCGGCGACACGGTCGACGTCCACGTGCGGATCCTCGAAGGCGACAAGGAACGAATCCAGATTTACAACGGCGTGGTGATCGCCCGGTCCGGGCCAGGACCCCGCGAGATGTTCACGTGTCAGGCGCATCGTGCAGGGCGAGGGGGTCGAGCGGAAGTTTCCCCTTCAGTCCCCGCGGATCACCGACATCGTCGTGAAGCGATCGGGCAAGGTCCGCACGCGCCAAGCTCTATTATCTCCGCGGTCGCTCCGGCAAGGCTGTCCGCCTCAAGGAGCGCTTCAGCAGCACGACCTGCCCCCGAGGCCAAGGCCGCCAAGGCCGAGCGCCGCAAGGCCCGCGCCGCCAAGAAAGAGAAAGACAAGGCCTCGAGCTGACGCCCGCAATCGACTGGTCATCTTCGGCACCACGGCGATCAACCGCGATGCGATCGCAGCCTCGGCACGCGCGAGCGCTGCCGGCTGCGCTCGCGCAGGGCGCCGACACGTCCGCAAAACAAATCGAGAAAGCGCGATTGACTCTCCCCTTGCTGGAGGCTTTATCCTCGCCGCTTGAACGAGACGAGTGCGTTCCCCTCTGGATCCCCGGGGCGAGAAACCCGTGTACACGATCGGCGATTTTTCCAGGATCACGGGACTGACAGTCAAGACGCTTCGCTTCTACCACGAGAAGGGCATCTTGCTCCCCGCACACGTTGACGAGCAGTCTGGCTACCGCTATTACGACCGCTCGTCAATCCCGCGGGCTCGCGTCATCTCGCGATTGCGCGAGCTGGACCTTTCTCTGGACGAGATCGGCACGATCCTGCAAACCGCGGGGGATGATGCCGACCTGTGCGATGTCGTGAAGCGTCACATGGCTGCCCTCGAATCCAGGGCCAGGCGGGACCGGCAAGTCTTGCGTTCCTTACGGCAAATCCTGACCCGGGAAGAGGAAGCGAGGCGCATCATGCAGCACGGATCATTTGAAATCATCGAGAAGACCACCGAGCCGGTGAAGGTCGCGTCGATTCGCATGAAGGGCCGTTACCAGGACTGCGGTGCGGCCTTTGGCCGGATCGGCAGGCATTTCGGTCGTCATGTCTGCGGGAAGCCGTTCATGCTCTTGTTCGACGGCGAGTATCGCGAAGACGACGCCGATTTTGAGACCTGCATGCCGGTCAAGGGGGGTAAGCCCGTCGATGGGATCTCGGTGCGCGAATTGCCCGGCGGGCGCTGTCTGACGCTCCTGCACCAGGGACCCTACCAGGAGCTCGGCGCATCGTATGCCAAGATCTTGGACCATATGAGCGTCAAAGGTCATCAGATCCTGATCCCAACCCGCGAGGTGTATCACAAAGGGCCGGGAATGATCTTTCGGGGCAACCCGAAAAACTATCTCACGGAGATTCAGATCCCGATCGCGACCATCACGAGCTGAGGTGAATCCGGCCGGCAACTGAGTTGGAGCTCGCCTTGTAATGGTCGCCGGCAGACGTCAAGAGACGTCTCGATCACCTCAGATTCCAGTGCGGTGCCGGCGGCATCGGGTGACCGGCGCTGCGCGTGATCACCTCGCTGATCAGTTTGATCATTCGTTCACGATACACCGCGGTCGACAGCCGCTCTGCGCGTCGACGGCCCTCGACCGCGTCGTGTGGCCGGCCATCGGCCTCCCAGGCATTGATCGCCTCCAGGAGCCCGGCGGCAGTGGGCGAGGAGTAGGTCCGGCCGACGGCGCGGTCGACGGTCTCCGCCACGCCTCCCCGCTCAAGCGCGATCACCGGAGCGCCGCAGGCGAGGGCCTCGATCGGCACGATCCCGAAATCCTCCTCACCCGGAAACAAGAGGGCGCGGCAAGAGCGATAGTGCTCGCGGATCACGTCGTCTGGCTGCCATCCCAGGAACTCGACACCTTGGCCCGCCATTGCCTGCAGTCGGGCGCGCTCGGGGCCCTCGCCGATCACGGTCAACCTGCGGCCCGACTGGGCGCACGCGGCCACGGCCTGGTCGAGGCGCTTGTACGGAACTAGTGCCGAGACCACAAGGTATGCGTCACCGCGCGAAGCGTCCGCGGGCCCCGGCGTGTAAAAGTCGACATTCACCGGCGGCTGTATCACCGCGCTGTCCCGCCGATAACACCGCGCGATTCGCTGGCGCACTGTCTGAGAAATCGCGACGAAATGCGTGACTCGACTCGCGGTCGCACGGTCCCAGCGCCGCAGCCGCGCCAGCATCCGTCGGGCCAGGACCCGGCGCACCGGGCGGTCCGACCAGCTCTCGAGATACGTCTCCCGCCCTTGCCATGCGTAACGCATCGGCGTGAAGCAGTAGCAAATGTGAGGAACCCCCGGCGGCGGGACGATCGCCTTCGCCACACAATGGCTCAGGCTGATCACGAGGTCGACGTCCGCTGACCGCCAGCCGCGCGCGGCCAGCGGCATGAGAGGCAGCAAGTGGCGATAGTGGCGAAAGACACCCGGAACCCGCTGAAGAACCGAGGTCCGGATCTTCATCGACTCGATCACTGGACTGAGCGAGCCCGGGCGGTGGATGAGGGTGAAAAGCGTCGCGTCCGGGAAAACCCGGCACAGGACCTCCAGGCATTTCTCACCCCCGCGCATGCCCGTCAGCCAGTCGTGCACCAGTGCAACGCGCAGCCCGGCAAGCGGCCGAGGTATCTCAAGGTCGGGATCTCGCGGCGCACACGTTCGGCGCTCGCTCGCTCATTCGTTGCAGTGTAGACTTTGGCATCAATGGATGCTATCGACGTTGAAGTGCGGCGGCTGCTGGCTTCCATGCCGGCCTCCTGCGAGTGGTCGATTGTCGGACCCGTCGACCGCGCCAGGCCCGCCGCGAGATCGTTTGTCCAGGCCGCGCACGATTCGGCGGGGAACTTACCCGAGTTTGCCCAAATAGGCAAGACGGGCTCTGGAATGCGAGTTGCTTCGAAATGGCCTCGGCACCTTGGATCTCGAGAGGGATTCGGGCGTCGCTCGGCTTGACGCGAGGCAGTCGATTCATGGTCCGCTCGACGCGACGTCAGGGCGCACGGCAAGCCCGCGTTTGCACCCGGCCTTTTCGGGTCTCGCGACGCACAGTCTACGACGTTTTCCAGATCTTGGACGCACAGCCATCAACATTCCTGGCGAACGACATCGACCTCAATCCGCGGAAGCGCGATGCTGCGTTTGCGGGGGCGGGCAAGCGGTACACGCAATCCGCGCACCGCGATTCCGAGCGAGAGGACGGCAAGCAATGCCCGACCGCTACAGCCGGGTCGCGGCGAGGATCGACGTCGTGGTCTCCACGAAGAACTCACCCGGGCCCGGCTGTGCAAACAGACCCTGAATGAAGATCTCGCTCTGCACGATGAACGTCAGAAACGGGAAGCCGCCCGGTTCGATCGGCGCGAGCGCGAAGCTGCCCTGGATCGTCGTTGTATCCCCCGTGACCGGATCGGTCTGTACCCAGAGGAACTGGGAGTTCGCGTTGAAGGTAATCAGGATCGGACCCGTCGAGCCATCCGATCCGGTGATGAACGTCCGCCACGTGCCGACAAGCGGGTTCGCCGGGGTCCCTCCGCCGCCGCCCCCTCCGCCGCCTCCTCCGCCGCCTCCTCCGCCGCCACCGCCACCACCACCGCCGCCAGGTCCCCCGCCTGGGCCGCCTCCGGCGAGCAGCGTGCCACCGAGCGCGAAGACTCCGATTGCCGACGCTGCGAGCGACTTCAGGAACCGACGTCGCTCGTCGCGCCCGGCTTGCCGGTCGGTTTGGCCCGGCCGGGTGTCTTGACGCAGATTCATCCGCCTGTCGACGGTCATTGCAAATCTCCTGGGTACATACGACGGGCGCCCCCGCTCCGAGTACCCGCCGAGCGGATTCCTTGTGTTGGTCGGAAACGGAAGAGTGTAGGGCACCCGAAACCGAGGTGTCGGAGCAGTGTCAATCGCCCGTCGCGCGCCCGTTCGAGGAATCCACGGTTTTCCCATCGGGCGCCTGGTGGTGGAAACGCCTCTCTCGAGGGGCTTGCGCCACCCGCCCTCAGAGCGCATGGGTATTACCGGATCTTGTTTTCCCGGTCAGGCTCGGGAGGATCGATCTGCCAGCTTAATAGTGCTGACGGCAGGCGCGTTGGTTGCGCCTTTTTGACACTGCGACTCGGAACGTGCGAACCCGGACGAGGTCGATGTTGCTCGGCGCTCGGTCGTCGGGCGCGTTTCTTGAGTCGCAGCCGGCAAACGGCTCTGACCGGAAACCGTCGCCCGTTCGGATTTGAAGAGGTGATTTCCGCGCGTTGCCTTCGCGGTTCAGCATCGATCCGTTCACGGCGACGGCGGTCCGCAGTCGTTGTCACTAGCAAATGCCCATACCATGCTGCGTGAATGCACGATTGTCGTCACGAAGGTCGGAGAGCCTCGAGGCGGCGGTGGTGCGTTCGAAATAAACCACGGGCCGAGGTACATCCCCGGCCCGCGCGCATGACGCTGTTTGAGCCAGACCGCCCCTAGGCGGTCGTCCACTCTCGCTTGGCCTGGCCGCAGTCCTTGTTCAAGTGAACATGCTCGTCCACTCGCGCGACCCAGCTCATGGGAATGCGGTGGTGCATGCCGTCCGGACTGTCGTTCTTGGTGAGCTTGATATTAGCACCCTCGACATGATCGACCCGTCCCAGCTTGTTTCCGCACGAGCCGATCACATCCATGTGCTCGCGGATATCGGCCGTTGTCATGGCGGTGCCGCAACTGGTGCCGAAGGTTTCCTTGGCCTTATGCTCGACCTTCTGGGCGGCCTCCTCGATCCGGTTGCCGACTTGGTGGGCTTTCTGCTTTGCCCAGTCGGTGGCTTCTTCCACCTTTTCGCCGACTCTGTGGCCCACCTCGGTCGCTGTCTCGGCAATCTTGTGGCCCGTCTCTTCGACTTTGCCTTTGAATGATTGTGCCATGTTCTTTCGTCTCCCTGTTGGTGTTCCGAAACCCCGCCCTCATGGACGCGGGGTGGTGTCAACGTCAAGGAACAACCAGCTGCAAACGACGTGCCGCGGCAGGAGAATCAAGATGCCCCGGCAGAGCAGCGTGCAGGCTGCCTAACGAGCAATGCCATCAGCCGCACTCGCGTTCCGAAAGGACTGGTGAGTGGATTCGCAGTCAGAGGCTCGCAAGAAAATAGCAGGGGCGCCGCGCCTTTGAAGGATTCCCCCACAAATTCGACGGCGACGCGCAAGCGCGATCAGGGTGCCGCCGTTAGTGTCATTTCAAAGGTCGTGGGTGTGGACGCCCCTGAAGGCACCGGCCCTTTCGACCTGGAGGGCAATGACGTAACCCATGACGATCAGCATCGCGATGACGGTGTTGGGGTCGTGGTTCTTCGTACCGGTCGTCCAACCCCGCGCACCGAGGATCAGCGTGGCGTAGCCGGCGATGCACAGCGCGGTCGTCAGCCACACCAGCCGGACGCGGGACCAGAGCCCCGACATGGCGATCAATAGCGAGTAGCCCAGGACCATCGCCGTCTTCGCGGCGTCGAGGCTACCGAGCAGAATCGTGAGCAAGGTGACGTCGGTCATGATCCAGGCTGGCCGCAGCGGCTCATGGGGCCCTTCGGTCCAGGACAGCCGGTCGAAGACGATCGAAGTGGCGATCCAGAGCAATTCGACCAGTGTCACGGTCACGTGGAGCTGACCGATGCGATTTTCCTTTGGAAGGATGAAGAAGTAATTGAGCTGGGTGAGCGCCAGAATCGAGCCGAGACCGACCAATCGGGAGGTCAGCTCGCGATGCTGGCGGGACCACACATACAGATACTGGAGGACCGTATCGGTGGGTGTATGGACCAGCTGCTCATTGCGCAGGAAGCGGTCCAGTTCAGCCGCCAACTGAACGGCGCTTCCATAGCGTGCCGACGGGTCTTTCCGCAGGCACTTGCGGACGATCCGGTCGAGGGTGGCTGGTACCGCCGGATCGACTTGTCGCGGTCCCGGAGCCTCCTCGTGCAGGATCCTCGTGAGACGCGTGGGAACCCGTTCCGAAGGGGGTCCGCCCCGTGAGCAACTCGAAGAGGATGGCGCCGAGCGCATGAATATCGCTGGCTTTCTCCGGTGCTCCCCGCGCTTGTTCTGGCGCCATGTAGGGAATTGTCCCTTCCAGGCGGCGAGGATCCAGCGCATCACTCCTCGAATCGGGCTCGAGGGCTCGGCTGAGCCCGAAGTCGGTGATCAGGGGCTGGTCGCCCTCGAGAAGGATATTGGAGGGTTTCAAGTCGCAATGGACGAACCCGTGCTGGTGCAGGTAATCCACGGCCCGAGCGATCTCGATGATCAGGCGGGCGGACTCATCCGGTGCAAAGCAGCCGCGGGTGCGGAGCGCCTGCGCCAGGCTCGTGTCGACGAGCTTCATCGCGAGGTAGGGCTGACCGTGATCCTCGCCAGAGTCATAGACTGGGAGGATCCCCCGGTGATTCATTTTGGCCATCTTCAGGACCTCGTCGACGAAACGGTCGACGTCGCGGCACGAGGCCAGCCGTGCGGGAAGAATCAGTTTGAGGGCCACCACGTGCATGGCCCCCTCCAACCCTTCGTGCCGCGCCCTGTAGACGACGCCCTGACTGCCGCGGCCCAGCACCTCGAGCAGCTCGTACTTGCCGATCGCTCGCTCCGGCGGGATCTGGTACAGCTCCTGGAAGACTGAGATGGCCTCTCGCACCGCCGCAGAATGCTCCGGAAACCTCCGGTGATACTCCTCCGGATCCGGCCGGAATGATGGGTCGGTCTTGCGACGATATTCAATGTCAAGCGCGATCAGCTCGGCCAGCAGCGGCAGAGCAATCGCCTCATTCTCGACGCAGTAGTCATGGATCTGCGGAGATCGACCCGGCGCAGCTCGTGCTCGAAGCGGTGGCAGATCGCGTTGATCTCGAGGTCCGAATCCAGGTCAACATCCGAATCCTTGCTGACCGTCGTGATCCCCAACTGATCAAACGGCTTGGGCATGGCGATGCCTTTGCGAGTCGAGGAGGGTCGGGCCCAGCCGGCCAGCACTCATCCCGTCCTATTGGGACAGTGGCGCAGGCCTGCCGCTCTGTCTCTCGAATCCCTGCTGCTCGCTGATCTTTCTCACGAGCGCGATCCAGCGATAGATGGTGCACCGCGCCACATCGAGGCGCTTGGCAATCTCGGGGATATCATGGTCCGCTGCAAGGAGGTGGACCAGCTCGGCAAGCTCTGCGTTCGAAGGATGCCCTGATCTTGGAGGTTGAAAGGCCTCTATCGCTTCGATCAACCGCTCCTTCTCCTCCGCCGCTGCCACCCGCGAGCTGGGTGAGCGCGAGAAACCGGGAAAGCTGTTCGTTGCCGAGAGCGCGTGGACAGACGGACGCCCATTCCATTTCTGGACGACGCGGCCTGCCTTTCGCAGCGCAAATCTCGCGAGCAGTCGCCACAGGCCGTCCCGGTTCACGATCTCCGGATACTTCCCCTTCTCTAGTCGTCTGATCACGCTATTGAGCGCGGCGTTGGCGACGTCTTCCTCGTCGACGCTCGCCGCCGACCTGCCGTACCACCGCACTCTCGGCCGGACCAGTCCCTGGAGCCGGTCCCAGAATCCGCTGCGCGATCCGCGTAGTGGCTGATTGGCTACCGGCTCGCAGAGCCTGCAGATCTCGTGTGACCGAGTCTGCCTCGTTCGTCGTCACGAGCAGCTCCTTCTCCTTGGAGGGTGCGCTCCGCCGGGCGAGCGAAGAGCGTCCTTCGAGCACGCAAGTCTCGTCGAGCGGTGCAGGCGACACTGATCGCGATCATAGCAGGGGTCCATCAGCCAGTCCAAAAAAATGTCGCGAGCAATGATACAAAGATGCGAGCCAGTGCCTTCAAGTGGACAGCAACATCGTCAGAAACACGCAGCGAGCAACAATTCGTTCTGAACTGCCTTGGGGGCGCACCACGCGAATTCAATCGATCAGCTCCCTTCGCGTTCGCCGAGGCCATACTCCATTGATATCCACGATCGCTCCGGCACCGATCGGACGGTTAAGAGCTGGGACATCGCAAGCGTTCGACCAGCTCGTGGGCCGCGTCCCCCGCTCATCTGCGTCCGGCCCGAGCGATCACAGGACCATCGCCCTGCCGGCCATCGGCAACAAGCTGCCGGAGCCGCTGCGCGCTGTGTAACCCCGCCCCTTGCCGAGTCGCCCCGCCCGGCGGCGAGGTGGCAATTGTCGCTCGGTCAGAATACGCTATTCCAGAGTGATCCAGGCGTCTCTCCCGGATCAGCAGCGACTCATGAGAATCCAAACTGATGATAGCAGCACCACAAGACCGCAATTCCGGCGTCGTCACATCCCCGCTGGTCTCCGACCTCGTCGCGGTCGTCGGGGCCGAGAACGTGTTGCATCGCCGCGATGAGATGCTGGTGTATGAATGCGATGGCTACATGGTCGAGAAGAGCGTGCCCGACGTGGTCGTGTTTCCGACCTCGACCGAGCACGTGGTGGAGATCGTGAAGCTTTGCAAGCGCTTTGACGTTCCCTTTGTACCCCGCGGCGCCGGCACGAGCCTGGCCGGCGGCACGCTGTCGATCGGCGGCGGCGTGATGGTCTGCCTCACGCGGATGAAGCGGATCCTCGAGGTGAGCCTCCGCGACCGGTATGCGATCGTCGAGTCAGGCGTCGTCAACATCTGGCTCACCCGCAGCCTGTCGGGCACCGGCTTCCACTACGCGCCTGATCCGTCGAGCCAGGGGGCATGCACGATCGGCGGCAACGTGGCCACGAATTCGGGGGGCCCGCACACGCTGAAGTACGGCGTGACGGTTAACCACATCAAAGGATTGACGCTCGTCATGCCCGACGGCTCGGTCGTTGAAACCGGGGGCGTGACCGAAGACAACCCCGGGTACGACCTCACGGGGCTCGTGGTGGGCAACGAGGGAACCTTCGGGATTGTCACCCGAGCGGTGGTGGGCCTGACGCGCGACCCCGAGGCCGGCCGCACGTTGCTGGCGGTGTTTGACTCGGTCGACGCCGCGACCGAGACCGTCAGCGGGATCATCGCGCAGGGGATCGTGCCGGCAGCGCTCGAAATGCTCGACAATCTGATGATCCGGGCAGTCGAGCAGGCGTTTGGCTTCGGATTTCCCACCGAGGCCGGCGCCGTCCTGATCATCGAGGTCGACGGCCTCGACGCCGGCCTCGATCGCGAGGCGACCGCGATCAGTGAGATCGTCCAGTCGCACGGCGGGACGGTTGGCCGATCGATCACCTGGCGGACGCGCAAAGAGCCCGAATACGTGGCCATCTGGAAGAGCCGCAAGTCGGCCTTCGGCGCCATCGGGCGGCTCAGCCCGACCTATTGCACGCAAGACGGTGTGGTCCCCCGCACCAAGCTGCCCGAGATCCTCCGGCACATCAACGAGGTTGGCCGGCGCTACAATCTTCGCGTTGCCAACGTCTTTCATGCCGGCGACGGCAATATCCACCCGATCTTGCTGTTCGATGAGCGCGACGCCGAGCAAGTGAAGCGCGTGTTGCTGGCCAGCCACGAGATCCTCGACGAATGCATCCGGCTCGGGGGCAGCGTCACCGGCGAGCACGGGATCGGCGTCGAAAAGATGGAATTCATGCCCAAGCTCTTCGGGCCCGAGGACTTGGCCGCGATGGTGGCCCTCCGGAATACGTTTAATCCGGAGGGCCGCTGCAACCCGTCGAAAATGCTGCCCGGCGGCGCGGGGTGCATCGAACGCACCAGGCCAGGGCACAAGGCGTCGGCATGAGCCGGCGGCGCGGGATGCCGGTCCGACCTGGATGAGCCTGGTTTCGCGTGAGGGCACTACGTTCGTCCCACGCATCCGTCCTTCGGGCAGCCGCTCCCCGCCGGGGCGAGGGATGGGCACTCAGACATTCACGCACCGTGCGGGACGGGGTATCCTATGGGGAAGTGCAGGGGGATTCTTGGCGGGGGCATTGTCGACGAACGCGATGGGAGTGGTCGTTGGGTTTTTCCAGAGGAGCGGTCGTGGCCAAGAGACCTCGATTCTCGCGGTGGCGGCGGCTTCCCGGGGTGTTTCGGACCGGGGAGAATCGGCCGATCGATTCGGGGACCGAGCTCGACCGGATCATCCTCTACGTGCCTGCGCGCATCCTCGACCTTGCCGAGGCGCTCGCTGAAAAGGCCGGCGTCGCGTCGGTGCAGGACTATTGCGCCCTGCTCTTGATGCAGGCGCTCGAAAACGAGCGGGTCAAGAAGCGCGTGGCCGAGTTTGAGGCTCGCCGCGGGCCGCTGGAGGGCTTGAAGCAGATCGCCGACGATCCCCATTATCTAGTGGAATGGCAAGAGCGGTCCGAAAACCGGGCAGAAACACCGTACGAGTACGCCCCGGATGACGGGCAAGGTAAACGCGCGCGGTGTCTGCGCCGGAGGCCAGCGAGCCCGGCACCGCCGACGTCGTTCTGCCCGACCAGGCGCCGCGCTGCGCTCGACGTGCCGAGCGAGCCCCCAGGCGCCCACACCGAAGGCACCCTCGGACCGCGCATTGCCGTCGAGCCGGCGATTGCGAACGCCCCGGCGGCCTCCTCGAAACCCATGGTGCTTCTGATGAGCGACTCGTCACCCCAGGAAACGCTGGCGCGCCACGTCGGGCACGGCACCGATGACTATGGGTTTCTGCCGTGCCTGCGGCGCGGCGAGCAAGTTCCCGCGGGCAAGGTCGCCGAGCTCAATCGCGCCTTGAGCCAGCTCGAGGAAGAGCTAGCGCGGCCGCCGCGATCGAACGCCGCACCGCTCATATGCTCCACCGGCTGGCGCTCGAGTCGCAGGTGTTGTTGACCGACGCCTGGCCGGGCGCCTTCGACGAGCCGGTGATCGCGGCCATCCGGGGCGTTCAGGAGGCCGTCGAACGAATCCTCTCCGGCCAGGACATCCGATACTATCCCCACACGGAAACACCTCGCCCGGAGCGACCGACTTGACCGCCACCGTGGCATGGCCCGATCGGCCCAGTGGCGGGAACCTCGGCGACGGCCGCTTTGCCGTGGCGACCATCCAGCCCGCCGACGCGCCGGACTTGTGCCGCGCGGTGAGCGAGCAGGTCGCCCTGGGCCATGCCATCTACCCGCAGGGAGGAAAGACCGCGCTCGATTACGGCGGCATTCCCGGCCGCCCCGGCGTGGCCATCGACACCACGGCACTCAATCAACTGGTCGACTATCCCTTCGCCGACATGACGATCACGGTGCAGGCCGGCATGACCTTGGCGGCCCTGCGGGCGATCCTGGCGCAGCACCGACAGCGCGTGCTCGTCGACGCCCCGTTTCCCGACCGGGCGACCCTCGGAGGGATCTATGCCACCAACACCAACGGCCCCCGCCGCTATGGCGCGGGCCGGCCGCGCGACCAGATCATCGGCGTCAGCTTCGTCACTTCCGCGGGCGCCATCGTGAAAGGGGGCGGCCGCGTCGTCAAGAACGTCGCCGGTTACGATTTCCCCAAACTCATGACTGGATCCATGGGGACGCTCGGCATTCTCACCCAGTTGACCCTGAAGGTGCGCCCCATCCCGGAGGCGTCGGCGATCGCATGGGTGTCGCTGCGGAGCTGGGAGCGGGTCGCAAGCCTGCTCGAAACACTCAACACTTCCGGAACGCGGCCGCTCGCGCTGGATCTCTTCAACGGCCCGGCCGCTCGCGCCTCGCGCGCGCCGCAGCCTGCGCGCCGGCGAGGGCGTGCTGGCCGTCGGCTACGAGGATAGCGCCGCGTCGGTCCGCTGGCAGCTCGATCAGCTCCGGGCCGAGATCGGGGGCGACGATCTTGTGGTCCTCGAGGGCGCGGGTGCCGAGCCGTTATGGCAGAGCCTCACCGAGTTTCAAGCCGCCGAGCTCGGTCCCCTCAGCTTTGTGGCCAACATCCGGCCTTCCTCCGTCGTGTCGTTCGTGGGGCGGCTCGACCCGGCGATCTGGTCGGTGCAGGCGCACGCCGGCAACGGTATCGTGCGCGCCCACGCGCTTGGCAGCCACGGCCTCGAGCCGATGTCCGACCAGCTCGGCAGACTGCGCCGGCTCGCGGTCGAGGATGGAGGCAACCTCGTGCTCTCGCGGGCGCCGACCGGCTGGAAGGATCGCCTCCAGGTCTGGGGCGAGCCGCGCGGCGACCGGGCGATCGGCGCGCGCGTGAAAGCGGCGCTCGACCCCGCGAACGCCATGAACCCCGGCCGATTTGTGGGTAGTATGGATTCACCCGCGGCGGCGCGGGGCGGTGACGCGTCCAGTTCCTAGCAATGTCCGGGCCAAGACCACGCGCGAGGTGCCGATCGACATGGCGACGGAGACGTCGGAGCAGCAAGTACCGTCATCTCAAGTCGCTGCGCCGGGCGCCGGCCTGACCGAGCCCGGCGCGGGCATCGATCTCGACTGGCTTTCCGCGAAGATCCCGTACGTCCGATACCAGGAATGCGTCCATTGCGGGCTGTGCACGGCGAGCTGCCCGACCTACATCGAGACCTGCGACGAGAACGACAGCCCGCGCGGCCGGATCTACCTGATGCGCGCCATCGCCGACGGCCGGCTGGTGATGGGCCCCGGCGTGCGCGAGCACCTCGAGCTGTGCCTCGATTGCCGGGCCTGCGAGTCGGCCTGTCCCTCCGGCGTCCAGTACGGCAAGATGATCGAGCCGTTCAAGATCGCGATGCAGAGCTCGGCAACCGCGGGCGAGAAAGCCGAGCTGGCTCGAGCGACTGATTCTTCATCACTTGTTCCCCTATTCGAGCCGGGTGCGGTGGGCGCTGCGGCCTGCGCGGCTGGTCGCAGCGGCTCGGCGTGCTGGACTGGGCCGAGCGGGTCGGCCTCGATCGGCTGCTGCCGCCGACACTGCGGCGGATGCAGGCGATGCTGCCAAAGCTCTCGCGGCTCGTACCGCCGTCTGCCCGAGGTTCTGCCGCCCGATCGGGCCGAAGCGAGCCCGGGTCGGCTTGTTTCTCGGTTGCGTTGCCGACGCCATGTTTCCCGAGACCAATGCCGCGACCGCCCGTGTGCTCCAGGAAAACGGCTGCGAGGTCGTGATCCCGCGCGGTCAGGTCTGCTGCGGCGCGATCCATTATCACTCCGGCGTCGAGGAGCCGGCTCTGGAGCTGGCGCGGCGGAACCTGGCGGTGTTTGGCCCGGCCGGAAGTCGACGCGATCATCGTCAATGCCGCCGGCTGCGGCGCGATGCTCAAGGATTATGCCCATATCTTGCCGCCGGAGTCGTCACGACGAGGCGTCGGGGTTTGTCGCCAAGGTCAAGGACATCTCCGAGTTCCTGATGGCCCTGGGTCCGATTCCTCCTCGCCACGAGCTGTTCCGCTCAAGGTCGCCTATCACGACGCCTGCCACCTCTGCCATGGCCAGCAGATTCGCAGCCAGCCCCGGGCCTTGCTCGCGATGATCCCTGGCCTGGAGCTCGTCCGACTGGAGGAGTCGGAGATCTGCTGCGGAGCCGCCGGCACCTACAACCTCACCCAGCCCGAGATGTCCGAGCGCCTCGGCCGCCGCAAGATGGATCACATCGAAGCCACCGGTGCCGCGATGGTCGTCACCGGCAACGTCGGCTGCATCCTCCAGATCGCCCGCACAGTCAAGGAGCGCGGCCTGCCGATCGAAGTGGCCCATCCCGTCGATTTGCTCGATCGGGCCTACCGCGGCGATGGCCCAGGCCGAGCTTGAGGCCAAGTCCGAGTCGCACGCTCAGCCACCACTGCGCGGATCAGGGCTCAAATCGCGGGCCGGCTTGTTGCAGTTCTTTCGGGGCGACGTCGCCGAACTTCGCGAAATTGTCGCGGAACTGGCCGGCGAGCTGGGCGGCTCGGCGATCGTAGGCTTCCTCGTCGGACCAGGTGCTCCGCGGCCGCAATAGCTCAGGCGGCACGCCGGGGCACGACGACGGGATCTCCAGGTTCCAGCGCGGTTCGGGCGTGGCCGGCACCTGCGAGAGCACGCCGTCGTGGATGGCGTCGATGATCGCGCGGGTGTGCGCCAGCTTGATCCGTGAACCCACTCCATACGGTCCGCCGGTCCAGCCGGTGTTGACCAGCCAGCATCTCGTGCGGTGCGCCGCGCATCTTCTCGGCCAGGAGCTCCGCATATCGCGCGGGATGCAAGACCAGGAATGCCGCGCCGAAGCACGCGGAGAATGTGGCCTGCGGCTCGACCACGCCCACTTCGGTGCCGGCGACCTTGGCGGTGTAACCGCTCAGGAAATGGTACATCGCTTGGTTGGTCGTCAGCCGGCTGACCGGCGGCAGGACCCCGAACGCGTCGCACGTCAGGAAGATGATGTTATCGGGATGTGCTCCCACGCAGGGGACAAGCGCGCCTGGGATGTGCTCGATCGGGTAGCAGGCGCGCGTGTTCTCGGTGAGGGACGCGATCTTGTAGTCGGGTACGCGCGACTCGGGGTCAAAAACCACGTTTTCCAGCACGGACCCAAACCGGATCGCGCGATAAATCTGTGGCTCGTGCTCTTCGCTCAAGCCCAGGCACTTGGCGTAGCACCCACCCTCGATGTTGAAGATGCCCCGGTCGCTCCAGCAATGCTCGTCGTCGCCGATCAAAGGTCGGCGCGGGTCTGAGGAAAGCGTGGTCTTGCCCGTTCCCGACAAGCCGAAGAATAAGGTCGTGTCGCCGGAGGGTCCCTCGTTGGCACTGCAGTGCATCGAGAGCACGCCGTCCTCGGGCATCCAGTAATTCATCGCGGTGAAGACCCCCTTCTTCATTTCGCCCGCATAGTTGGTCCCCAGGATCACCATCTCGCGGCGCTCGAGGTCGAGCATGACGCTGGTGCCCGAGCTGACGCCCGGAATGCGGCGGTCGGCGGCCTGGTCGCCTGCGTTGAAGATCACGAAGTCGGGCTCTCCGAAATACTCCAGCTCCGGCCGGCTGGGGCGGATCAACAGGTTGTGCATGAAGAGCGCATGATACGCCCGGGCACAGATCACCCGCACCTTGATCCGATACGCCGCGTCCCATCCCGCGTAGCCATCGACGACGTAAACCGTGGGCCTGGGTTCGAGGAACTCGACGGCCTGACGCCGGCAGGCCAGGAAGGCGTCGTCGCTCGCCGGGATATTGACGGAGCCCCACCAGACGCGGCCGGCGCTTTCCGGGTTCTCCACGATTCGCTTGTCCTGGGGACTGCGGCCGGTCTTCTCGCCCGAATACGTTGCCAGCGCGCCATTCGCCAGGATGACCGCCCCCTCGCGCGCAACCGCGTGCTCGTAGAGCAGGGCCGGGGGCGGGTTCCGCAGGACGTTGTGGGCACCCATCTCGATCGTGCGGGGTTCGAGGCCGATCGCCATGAAGTTCTCCAGCAAGCCGAGGGCTCGTGAGAAAGCGAGCTTCACAAGCCGCCGCCGGCGAGACCGCGGATCGATCGGTACCACAACAGGACCAGGCGCCGCGCTCCACGCGCCGGCTCGCATCGGTCGTGTCGTGCCGAGTCGACTCCGCCTGCCGGCTCCCTCCCGAAACTCAAGCCCTCGAATGAGGTCCGATGACAGCTCCGTCGAGCCGATCCCCCGCAGCGCGAGTCGGTCGACGTGGGCGCGGCCGGCCGAAGAAACCGGCGAGCGCAGCCGAATTAAGCAACCACTCCTGCCTTCATCATAGCTTTTAACCCAGCGCACGCGCGAACCCGGATTCTCGGCGCTCGCGGGCGAAGCATGCGACGAGGACGACAGCGCACCCGATTCCCTGAGCAGAATAAGGGTTGCGGCTAGCTGCCACGCGGTGCACCCGGGCGTATAATGAGTCGCCAGCGGCGTGCGCAGCGATCCCGACGGCTCCGCACCGATCGCACCGCGCGTGACCAGCGAGGTGCCAGCGGTAAGACCGGGTCGGGCAGGTGGCGACTGATGAGACGAATCGCGATTCTGGGCTCGGGGGGAATGGGGACGGCCCTTGCCTTGCTCGTTGGCAAGTCGGGTGCCGACGTGCGGCTCTGGACGCGCGACGCTGCCCGCGCCGACGAGCTGGCACGCTCGCGGGTCAACAGCCGGCATCTGCCCGGAATCCCGGTTCCCGACTCGGTGCGGATCACAGCGGACGCCGCTCGGGCCGCCGAGCACGCCGACCTGATCGTGGCGGCCATCCCGTCGTCTTATTTGCGGGCAACGCTCAGGGCGATTGCACCGATTTGCCGGCCGCACCGGTCCTCTCCGTGGTCAAGGGCATCGAATGCGAAACGTTCGCTCGGCCGAGCCAGATCATTCGCGAGGAGCTCGGAGATCGACCGATCGCCGTACTGAGCGGGCCGAGCCACGCCGAGGAGCTGGCGCGCGGGCTGCCGGCTTCCGTGGTCGTCTCCGGGACGCTGCCCGCGCTCAACGAGCAGGTCCGCGAACTGCTCTCGCACGAGGCGTTCCGGGTGTACACCAGCACCGATCCACTGGGAGTCGAGCTTGCCGGGGCCTTGAAAAACATCCTGGGAATCGCCGCGGGGATTTGCGACGGATTGAAGGTCGGCGACAATGCCAAGGCGGCGCTCCTCACGCGCGGGCTCGTCGAGATCGCCCGGCTCGGCGTGGACCTGGGGGCCAGGCCCGAGACCTTCTACGGGCTGGCGGGCGTCGGCGACCTGATCACCACCTGCTACAGCCCCTATGGTCGCAACCGCTCCGTCGGTGAGCGGATCGGCCGCGGCGAAACGCTCGAGCACATCCTCGCCGACATGGTCAACGTCGCCGAGGGAGTGCCGACGACGCGCAGCGTGTATGCTTTGGCACGCAGCCGGGGCGTGGAGATGCCGATCACCGCCGAGCTGCATCATTGCCTGTTCGAGGGGAAGCCGCCCCGTGCCGCCGTGGTCGACTTGATGGTTCGGGATCCGAAGGCGGAATCCCTATGGTGACCCGAGAGCGGGAATCGTGTGCCATCGCCTTCAAGGAATGGGCGGGCGTGTGCGATGCGCTCGTCGACGGGCCGGCAGTCGATCATCCTCCGCAAGGGGGGGATCAGCGAAGGCCCCGGCGCGGGCGCATTCGTCCCGGAGCATTCCGAGTTCTGGCTGTATCCGACCTGGGTCCACCAGGCACAGCAAGGCCTGCGCGCTAGAGGCGAGGCCCAGGCTCAGCCGCCGGCTCATGCCCCGCCATGGGCGGCTCGGTTCCGATCCGTGCCCTGGTGCGCGTCGACCTCATCGGTTACATCGGCGACGAGAAAACCCTGACCGCGCTCGAGGCACTGCACACTTTCACCGCCGAAACGGTTCGCAAGCGGTTTCATTACCGGCACCCCGGCCTCTGGGTCCTGGGCGCACGCGTGTGGCGCGCACGATCCCGGCTTTGCGATCGCCGCGACGCCCGAGCATGCCGGATGCAAGACGTGGGTGGTCTTCGATCGTCCCTTGCCGACCAGCCCGCTCACGGCTGCGCTTGATGAGACCCAATGGCGCGAGCATCAGGCACGCCTGCGGTCGATCCTCGACGACGGCGCGTGATTGCCCGACCGTGGCGCCGCCATAGAGCGGACGAGGACGAGGCCGGCGCCGGCAGTCGCGAGCGTGGCCAGGGCCGATGGCTCGGGAGCAGGGACCTCCGCGGGCGTGTCGAGCGACAGAGTGAACTGCAGGATGTTCTCGTTTCCGTCGGTCACGACCGCGCTCAAGTGCAAATGGTCGGGGTGATTGACCAGGTCGAGCAGGGCAGGGGGGAGATTGGCGGGGCTGTCTCCGTCGAACATCGTGACGGATGTCGCGGTGCCGCTCAACTGGCCGGAATCTCTGGGAGGTAGGCCGGAGGGGCCGATCAGCGTTCCGGTGATGTTGCCGGAGACCTCGATGACGGAGCCGGAAAACTGCTGGTTCGAGCCAGGAGCGGCCGCCTGGCCAGCCAGAAAGCCGAACGTGCCGTTGATCGTCTGTTGCGACGGCGGATACGGGTACTGGATGCCGTCGGAGGTATGGCCCAGCTCGATTTCGCCCAGGATCCCGCTTTGACCGCCGTTCCAGTTCGGGAGCGTGATGGTCGTATCAGGCAGCGACAGATTGGGATCGATCACGATCTCGTGAAAGGCGAGCTGAATCGGGTCAGCACGGAGCGAAGCTCCGGAAGCGACCAGTATTGAGATGCCGATGCTCGCCATGAGAAGCTGTCGCATGATCGCTCTCCTGGATGGGATCGATCCCATCCTGGCGGGCACGATTGGCAAAAGCCGATGTTTCGTCAAGGCCGCACGCGCAGGGACCCGTAGCGGGCAACCGCGCCGACACTCGACAACGATCGTGCCGGCGGTCCTCAATCTTCGACAGGGCCGCTCGTGAGCGAGGCGCCCGGGCGGTGACGAGGCCGTCCGCGGCGCCCGCGAATGGCCGCCACGAAATCGGCCATCGAGTCGATCGGAACGTCGAATTCGGAGAAATAGCAGCCGACGGTGGCCAGTTCGTGCGCATCGCTCGAGCCGGTCGCCCCCATGCCGTGGGCGCGGAGCAAGGCCTCCGTCCGCGACCGATTCTTCCGGCACACGTTGTTGCTCACCAGCTCGAGGGCGTCGAAGACCGGGCCGTGCTCGGCAACGATGTCGTCAAACGCCTGGTCCCAGCGATACGGATGGGCCGCGACGATCGCGGCATCGTGCTGCCGGACGACACGCACCAGTTCGGCGACGCGGATGCCCGGCGGGACAAGGTCGAGCGTGGGGAGCCCGTAGACCAGGAAATGGCCCTCGAACGCCGAGATCTCCGCGCCGAAAATATGCGGAAGGGCGCGGCGAGCGCCGACAGCTCGGCAAGCTCCTCCGGCTCCCACTGGTAGTCGTGCTCCGTGATCACCAGTCCGTCCAGACCGATGTCGCAGGCGAATTCGACGAGCTCGCGCGGATCGATCGTGCTATCGGGCGAGTGACGCGTCGTGTGCAGATGATGGTCAATTCTCAACAAGCGAGGCCTCTTCATTTTCCCACCGTTTCATGCTCAAGTGCCCTTCCTGTGCCGGGCGGGCCGGCGTCGTCGTCTACGATGCGGAAGCTGGCCCCGGTCGCGTCGATCTTCAGATAGCTCGATTGCCGCTGCCAGCCGCCAAGTACGATCAATCGCGGGCTGGCGGCGGCGTCGTCCACCGGCCGGTGCACATGGCCGATGACGACCAGATCGGCCTCGCCGCCGCAGCGGGCGGCATAGGCCCGATAAACACGTAGATGCCGTTCTTCGTCGGCCGAGAGCCCGCGCTCGTTGTTCCGGCTCAAGAGCTTGTCGAGCGTTCCCGCCAGCGGCCCGGGCACGCGGCGAAACGCCTCGAAGAAGGCGCGGGTCTCCATCCAGCCTTTCCACGCTCGGCGCACGCCCATCAGATGGCCATGCAGCAGCCGCAATCGCAGGCCATGGATTGAGAAATCGATCGGCTCGGCGATGATCTGGGCTTTCAGCTCTCGCTCGTAGAACGGGCAAAGCCATGCGTCGTGGTTGCCCGGCATGATCATGACCGTCGCACCCTGCCGCCGGAATTCGGCGAGGGCCCGCAAGCTTTCCGACTGTAACAGCTCGTTTTCAGTCGAGCGCGAGGCCATCCAGAAGTCGCACAGGTCGCCGGCGATCACGAGCGTATCGTCAACGCCCAGGCCGCAGAGCCAGGTGCGAAACCTCCGGTCGCGATCGGGCAGGTCGAAACGAAGATGAACGTCGCTGGCGAAATAATGCGCCACGTTTGCTAGGTCCCCGTGGCCGTGCGGTCGCAGTCGGAATCCAGGCGCAAGAGTCCGGTGACCGCGATCGAAACGTCGTCGAGCGCCCGGGGCTTCCTGGCTCGCGCCGGCCGCAGGGCGGCGGCCGATGTCCGCGACCGCCCGCGGTAGGGCTCTATCGAGAGGTTCGGAAACGCCGGACTCTGCCGGGCCGCGTGCACGTCGGCCTGCCGCTCGGCGGAGCGGAGGGCTTCGTGGGCCGCCGCGACTGCGAGCTGCGGCAAGTTGCACTGCTCGCTCAAGTGCAAGAGCACGACGTGCCGCAGCGCCCGATCGCGCGAGCGCGTGAGCACCGCGTCCAGCAGAAGGGCGCCCTGATCGTTGGAAAGATGGCCGTCGTCGCCCAAATTTCGCTCGATCAAGAACTCGGGCCGGTTTGCCGTTTTTTGCATCTCGGTGTCGTGATTGAATTCAACCGCTAAAAGGTCAAGCCCCGTCAAGCTGTCGGCCATGCGGTCCGACCAGCACCCCGTGTCGGCGATGTAGCCAATGCACACCGGCGGCTCCCTTCGTTCCAGGGGCGCTTCGATCCGAAAGCCGAACGTTGGGCCGCCGTCATGCGAGAGCTCGATGGGCTCGAGCCAGAGCCCGCTGGCGATCAGGAACGGATGATCGTCGTAGCATCGGATGAGCCCGGCGGCTTCGAGCTTGCAGAAGCCCGCGTCGCCGGCGAGGTGCGCTCGATGCCCCTCGTGACAATGTAGCGCGATGCCGCGGCGAGCCAGCTCGGCGAAAGTGGCCGAATCGACGTGGTCGCCGTGGGTGTGCGTCAACACCACGGCTGCGATTTGCGACCAGCTCGACCCGACGCTTTCGAGCCGTTCCGCGATCGCCCTGGGACCGATCCCCACGTCGATCAGCAACCCCGGCCTCTGCCGCCCACCAGCGTGGAATTCCCTCGTGACCCGCTGGCAAGAACCGCGAATTGAACGGACATGGCTTGGTCGTCCTTGGTATTTGTTCCCCGGTCCGTGGCCCCGAGTCAGCTCGTCGTAGGTCGCGTGCGCTCGTGTGCGCGCCGGGAATCTCCCTGATTCCGCAGGCGAGCTGTCGCGCATGACGACGGACGAAGTGATACGCACCCGGGCTCCTCCATCCCTACTCCGTGATTGGACGTAGGCCAGTGTAGAGAGCAGGGGCGGCTTCGGGCAATATCGACCGCGCGCGGTCATCGCCAACCTTGGCGTGAAATTCCGGAAACATCCTCCCGGCCGGCGTCCCGTCGTGTAACATATCCCCGTTTGAGCGAAGGAAGAACGGCGAATCTGCCGTCAGTCTCATTCTTCAAGTTCGACTCATGGGTAATCTCGTGGAGCAATGCACGCCGGCGGTCGCCGTCTCGACGCACCCCTTGGTGCAGCACAAGATCGCGGCGCTGCGCGACGAGCGAACGGCCCCTGCGGAGTTTCGCCGCGCGGTCCGAACGCTCGCGGTGTTGCTGGCTCACGAGGCCACGATTGATCTTCCGTCGGTCGAATGCGAGGTGGCGACGCCGCTGGGACGCGCCGCGCGCGGACGCTCAGAGACGTGGTCGGAATCGTGCCCATCCTGAGGGCCGGCCTGGGGATGGCCGAGGGGATCATCGAGCTGCTTCCCGAGGCGGAGGTCTGGCACATCGGGCTGTTTCGCGACGAGGCCACCTTGCGGCCCAAGGAGTACTACAACAAGTTCCCTGCCCGGCCGCGGGTTACTCTGGCCTTGCTGGTCGACCCGATGCTCGCGACCGGCGGCTCGGCCGTGCGCGCGTGCGAGATCATCAAGGCGGCCGGAGTCGCGCGCTTGAAGCTCCTCTCCCTGATCGCCGCGCCCGAGGGGATCGAGCGGATGAAACGCGAAATGCCCGACGTGGCGATCCACGTGGGTGCCGTCGACGAATGCTTGAACGACGCCGGCTTCATCTTTCCGGGGCTTGGCGACGCCGGCGACCGCCAGTTCGGCACGGCGACCGGGCCTTAGGCCGCCCGGCTCCAGAGGCGCCGGCGCGATGGCACCACATGCTCCGCTTTCGAGGAGGCCATGTCCCTGATGCGAGCCGTCGACATCATCCGCAAGAAGCGCGATGGGCACGCCTTGAGTCCGGCCGAGATCGCCGCGATGGTCGCCGGCAGTGCTTCCGGCGAAATCGCCGACTACCAGTGGTCGGCGCTCCTGATGGCGATCGTGTGGCGCGGCATGAATTCGACCGAGACGGCCGCCTTGACCGATGCCATGATCCGCTCCGGGACGGTCGTGGACCTCTCGGGAATCCCCGGCCGCAAGGTCGACAAGCACAGCACCGGCGGCGTGGGCGACAAGACCTCGCTCATCCTGGCACCCGTCGCCGCCGCGGCCGGCGTGCCGGTGCCGATGGTCTCGGGAAGAGGGCTGGGACACACCGGCGGAACCCTCGACAAGCTGGAGTCGATCCCCGGGTTTCGCGTTGACCTCGACCTGAAGCGCTATCTCGAAGTGCTGGCCTCGTGCGGGCTGGTCATGATCGGAGCCACGGCCGAGATCGCCCCGGCCGACAAGTTTCTCTATGCGCTTCGCGACGCCACGGCGACGGTGGAGTCGATCCCCTTGATCGCTGCATCAATCATGTCCAAGAAGCTCGCGGAAGGAATCGACGGACTGGTGCTCGACGTCAAGACAGGCGGGGGCGCGTTCATGGAGCGCCTCGACCAGGCGCGCGACCTGGCCCAAGAGATGTGCTCGATCGGCCAGGGACTGGGCAAGAGCGTGGTCGCGCTCATCACCCGGATGGACCAGCCCCTGGGCCTTGCCGTCGGCAATGCGGTCGAGGTCGCAGAGTGCCTCGATTGCTTGAAGGGAGGCGGGCCGGAAGACCTCGTCAGTCTCTCGCTCGAGCTGGCAGCCGAAATGGTCGTGATGGCCGGCCGGGCAAGCACGCTGGAGGAGGGAAGAACCATCTGCCGCAAGACGATCGATTCGGGCAGCTGCGCTCGATCGCTTCCGGCGGCTGGTGCAGGCCCAGGGCGGAGACCCGCGCGCGGTCGACGATCCCGCGCGGCTGCCGGCAGCCAGGAAACGGGTCGACGTGAAATCCCCACGGGCCGGCTACGTCGGCGGCGCTGGCCGCGCCGGTCGGCCGCGTCAGCATGATCCTGGCGCGGGCCGGGCCCGCATGGATAGCCGCATCGATCCCGCCGTGGGCGTGATCCTCCACAAGAAAACCGGTATGGCCGTCGCGCGTGACGAGCCATTGTGCACCTTGCTGGTCAACGAAGAATCGGGGCTCGAAGAAGCCAGTGCGCTCATCCGGAATGCGTTTGAAATCGCGGACGCGCCCGGGCCGGCGAGCCGCTCGTGGTTGAGCGGATCGCGACCAGCGCGGTTCGCGCCACCACCGCTACCGCCGCCGCGAATAACCCTGTCTGCTAAACTTGCGCGTGAAGGTTGGGTTGCATGCAGAAGTTGAGATTTCTACCGGTCTCGATCGCCGTTTTGTTGCTGGCACTTGTGCTCGCCGGCCTGGCCGCGTGGCCGGGCGCCGCCCTGGCGGCAGGACACCGCCAAGGCCCCCAAGCCCTCCGCGGCCCGCGAGACTGCGACGCCGGCCAAGAATTCGGCCGAGCCAGACCGCGAAACGCGTGTGATCGCCGGACCGGTGGAGACGCGCCGCATTTATCAGATCTCGATCGGATCGTGGTCGTGGCAAATCGCGGTGCCCGACTGGCTCGATCTCATCGAACTGGCCGATCGCGTGCGGGGCTTCTTCGGAATGATCGTGATCCTTGCGGTCGCGGTCTTTCTCTCCGACAACCGCCGCGCGATCTCCGGGCGCGTCGTGTTCTGGGGGCTCTTGCTGCAATGGGTCTTTGCGCTCTTGGTGCTGCGTCTGCCCGCGGGGATCGAGCTGCTGCGGCGGTCGGGCGACGCGGTCAAGCTGATCCTCGATTGTGCACTCGAAGGCGCCTCGTTCGTCTTCGGCAAGTCGCTCGTCGATGATCAGGGGCCGGTTGCGTTTGTATTCGCGTTTCGCGTGCTGCCCACGGTCATCTTCGTGGCCGCGCTGTTTGCCGTCCTCTATCACATCGGCGTCATGCAGTGGGTCGTGCGCGGCTTTGCCGTCGTGATGACCCGGCTCCTGGGCACCAGCGGCGCCGAGTCGCTGGACGTGGCCGCCTCGCTGTTCCTCGGCCAGACCGAGGCGCCGCTGACGATCCGGCCTTATCTCTCGAGGCTCACGCGGTCGGAGCTGCTCACCGTCATGACCGCCGGGATGGCGCACGTCTCGGGCGGCGTGATGGCCGCCTATATCGCCTTTGGCATCGAGGCTCGCCATATCCTCACGGCCGTGATCATGACGGCGCCGGGGGCGATCTTGATCTCCAAGATGCTGGTGCCCGAGCTGGAACAGCCCGAGACCCTGGGCACCGTGAGCACGGCCGTTCCCTCGACCGACGCCAACGTCCTCGATGCGGCCGCGCGCGGCACGCGCGACGGGCTCCATCTCGCGCTCAACATCGCCGCGATGCTCATCTCGTTTCTCGGTCTGGTTGCACTGGTGAACATGGGGCTCAACTATCTGGGGACGTCGTTGCAGGGCATCGTCGGCTGGGCGATGGCGCCGGTCGCGTACCTGCTGGGCGTGCCCTGGCAGGACTGCAAGGGCGTCGGCAAGCTTCTGGGCACCCGCACGGTCCTGAACGAGCTGATCGCTTTCAGCGACCTCGGAGTCTTGAAGAGCAAGGGCATGCTCATCGATCGCTCGGTCGTGATCGCTAGTTTTGCACTCTGCGGGTTTGCCAACATCAGCTCGATAGGCATCCAGCTCGGCGGGATCGGCGCGCTTGCGCCCGAGCGGCGGCACGACCTGGCGAGGCTGGGCATCCGTGCCCTGCTGGCGGGGACCCTGGCCAACTACCTGTCGGCCTGCATTGCGGGAATCCTGCTATGACGACCCGCGAGCTGCGCTTCCTCGGTCGAGCTCGACACCTTTTCGCGCAGGGCGAGGCCGCGGATTCGCTTCGCTCGGCCGCGGGCGCCGTTCCAAGCATCGCCGTCGTGCTGGGATCGGGCTTGAATGAGCTGGCCGGGCGGGTCGCCGAGCCGCGGATCATCCCATTTGAGCAGATCCCGCATTTCCGCCAGACAACGGTTGCCGGCCACGAAGGGAAGGTGCTTCTCGGCCGACTGGGAGGCGCGGGTGTGATCATGCTTCAGGGCCGGTTTCATTTTTATGAGGGGCACGACCTTGAGGCCGTCACGTTCCCGGTGCGAGTGCTCCAAAGGCTAGGGGTCTCGACCCTGATCCTCACCGCAGCCACTGGGGGCATCCGCGACGGGCTGCGGCCGGGGAGCTTGATGCTCTTGACCGACCACCTCAACCTGATCGGTGCCAATCCGCTGCGCGGGCCGGGCGACCCACGCCTCGGGACGCGGTTTCCCGACATGACCGAAGTGTATTCGCCCCGGCTGCGTTCGATCGCCGCGGAGGAAGGAAAGCGACTGGGCGTGACGCTCGAAGCCGGCGTCTATGCCTGCGTGCCGGGGCCCAGCTACGAGACGCCCGCCGAGATCAAGATGCTGCGCACGCTTGGTGCCGACGTCGTGGGGATGTCGACAGTGCCCGAAGCCGTGGTCGCTCGGCACGCCGGGATGGAAGTCCTGGCGATCGCGCTTGTCTCCAACGCCGCGGCCGGCGTGGTGGGCACGCCGATCACGCACGAAGAAGTGCTGGAAGCCGGCCGCCGGGCTGCACCGACCTTGGCCCAACTGATCGAGCGCGTGATCGGCGCGTCGCGGATCCGGGCGGCTGTCTGTAGGTTCGCGTCGATTGCGCCATTCCGGTTGTTCTTCTCCGGCCGGGCGGCACCCCGGTCGACGGAGGAGTCGGGCCGCGAATTCACTCGGATCGGAAACGACGGGAAGGACGTCCAGGAGTCGCGGTTTCTCGCGCGACGCGCAACGGGAAAATCAGGAGGAGATTTGGGCCGCGGATTGACGCGGATGAACGCGGATCTGAGAGGAAGGTAGGGGAGGGACGTTTTCGATCGACCGCTCATCGGGAAGGTTGAGCGAGTTTGAGGGCTGTTTTCGCCTGCGCTCCGCGACACTGCGGCTCCAGGTCGGAGTGGATTGAGTGAAATAGCAAAGCAGGTGCCGACTGGTTCGAAGGTCGCTGATATTCCGTCGGTGAAAGGAGCGAGACGCGTGGATGCTGAAGAAGCCGGACTCAAGCACCAGAAGTTGACGGGCGCGATCCTGAGTGCTTTCTACGAGGTTTACAACGAGCTCGGCCGAGGTTTCCTCGAGTCGGTTTACGAGAATGCCATGGCCGTTGCTGCTCGTCTCAGCTGCTTATCGGGTCGACCACCAGTACCCAGTACAGGTGTGGTTCCGGGGTCGCAAGGTCGGCGACTTCAAGGCGGATTTGCTCGTCGAAGGCTTGGTTCTTCTGGAACTCAAGGCGGCGCGTTCGATCGAAGCGGTACACGAGGCTCAGGTGATGAACTACCTTCGTGCGACAGATATCGAGGTCGGCTTGCTGCTGAATTTCGGGCTCGAGCCGCAGTTCAGGCGGCTGGCGTACGATAACGACCGCAAGCGCCGGCCTGGTCCGTCGCCCGGCCCGAGCGCAGCCGCTGATGAACCACTTTCGTGAGGACGATGAAGAGTCAACAGCTCTCGGCCACGGATGACCGCGGTTCTCCGACCATGCGCGGCTACTTGGAACGCAGAGCATCCTCGGTCAGGCGAAGCGAACGTCAGGTCTTCTCTTGTCTGATCCGCGTGAATCCGCGTTCATCCGCGGCTTTCAATCCGATTGAATTGAGCGAGGCATCGACGTCGGCGAGTATTGGTTCGCCGACAGCGGTTGGCCGGCTGATGATTGTGTGAGCGAGATTCAGGAAGACGAAGGGAGATTTGGGCCGCGGATTCACGCGGATGAACGCGGATCTGAGAGTAGGGGGAGGGTAAACCGTCGGTTTCCGGCCAGCCAGCGCAGGATTGAGGATCGTATTTGTCTGATCCGCGTTCATCCGCGTTCATCCGCGGCTTTCAATCCGAGTGAATCGAGCGAACCGTCGATCCCCGTGAGTCTCCGATTTGCCGCAGCGATTGATCATCGTATTGAAGCGTGACGGAACATCAAGAAGACCCAGGAAGATTTCGGCGGCAGATTCGCTCGGATCGCAAGGAACGGGCGGGACCTACGCGACCGACGCTTTTCCCGGATAGACCTCGACAGATGAAGACTGAGTTCGTCCGATCCGCGGCTCAAAGCGTCAATCCGCGGCTTCAATCCGCGACGATCGAGCGAAGCGGCGGCGATGTTACTCGTTGTCAAGCGGTGCCCCGCGACCTGAGGAGCTTGACCAGACGAGGGACGTCGTAACCGGCAAGGCTCTCGACAACATGGTCGGCGCCGGCTTGCTCGAGCGTGGCGCTGGGATGGGTCGTCGTCAGGCCGATGCCGTACATACCCGCGGCCTTGGCCGCCTGGATGCCGACCGGGGCATCCTCAAAGACCACGGAGCGCGCCGGCAGGGCACCAGCCTTCGACGCCGCCACCAGGAAGACCTGCGGGTCGGGCTTGCCGCGCGTGATGTCCTCGAGCGACGCAATCGCCGCGAAACGACCCGCGAGCCCGCACTCGCTCACCGTCAGCTCCAGGTTGGCAAGCGGCCCGCTCGAGCCGATCGCGAGCTCCACGCCTTCTGCCGTCAACCGGTCCAGGACCTCGCGAATCCCGTCCATCAACCGAATGCGCCCTCTCGCCACGTCGCGATAACAGACCTCCTTCAGGTCGGAGTACCGCCGCATCTCCACCTCGCCCAGCGAATCGCCCAGCAATCGCCGGAGGATGCTCGGGTTCGTCATCCCAAAGGTCTCATGAATGAACTCGGCCGTGAATACGAGCCCGGTCCGACGCCCCAGCTCAAACCAAGCGTCCTTGTGAAATTCAAACGAATCCACCAGAACTCCATCGTGATCAAAAATCGCAAGCGCAGCATCCATAGCAGACACAATCAAACCCTCGGCAAGGAATCACTTGTCGGCGCGAACGCAAAACGACCAGAATGATCATAACGTCTTACATCCGTCGGACAGAACGGCCCGGACCGACTTTCCGCCGGGCTCTGGCGCAGTAGCAGGGGCGGCAACCGCAAACCCAACCGGGGCGATCGACCGGCAATGACGGCGCGGCTCTGGCGGCTATTCTGGCTGAGTGTCCTGGTCGCGCACATCCTGGCGGCGGCGGGCTGGTGGACGCTGCAGCCCGGGGGTTTCAGAACAGAGCACCCGCGGTTCTGGTCCAATCGAGCCGCGCCGTTGGCGGTACTCGGCTTGGCGCTCGCGACGCTCAAGGCGCTCTCGCAAGAGCGGATGAGCGCGCTGCGGCTGTTGCTGCCGGCCTGGCCCGCGGCATGGGCCGCCGCGGCCGTCTCGGCGCAACTGGTGTTCCCAATCTCGTTCGCAGGACTCTGGTACGTGCCGATGGGCGGCGCGGCCGCCATGGGCCTGGCGGCGATTCCGCCGTGGCGGCATTCGCACGCGCGCGCGGGCGCCGCAGCAATGGTCATGGCACTGGGCGCCGCGGCGGTGGCTTCTGCACTGATCTGGACCCAGCGCGTGCCAGGCGCCGCGACCCATCCTCTCAATCTTCCTCTAGCCGCCCTCGCGACGCCATCCTCGCACGCGTCACCCGCGCCTGGGGCCTTTCGTCTGGGCACCGGGGTCATGGTCCAGACATCCGACGGCAGCATCGCGGTTTCCTTGCAACCGCTCACGTTCACGGTCCAGCCGCTGTTGAGCTTCCTCAGCCAATCGCCGGATGGTTGCCCGACCGTGTTCGTGCCCGAGAGTGTTCGCGACGGCGCCCTGCCGCGACTGCGCAACTGGGTGCGCGCCGGCGAGCGGTCGTGTGCGCTTCGCTATGATCTTCGCGGGCAGGGGCCGGCGACGCTTGCCGTCACCGCGATGGCGGGCCAGTCCGCAGTCGCGGTCGAAGCCATGACCCGCCTGGTACGGCCGATCTTCTCGCACTTGAATTCGTTCTGCGATTTCGAGGTGCGCGGGCATCGCCGGCTGGCACTCGAGTTCTCACCTTGCCCGGGTGTCCCGATCGACGTGCAGCCATTCGACTATCCCGCTGGCAGGCCCGTGCGGTTTGCGTTTGTCACGGCCGACCGCACGTTTCGCGTCGTGGAAGCATCCAGCGGAGAAAAGGGTCCGTTTCGCGCCCTGGCCCGCGGGCGGCTGGCCAGCGGGCAAGAGCTGGCGATCGCGATTCTCGACCAGGGCCGGCCGGTCGCCCGCATCGCGCTGACTGGACTGGTCGGCACAGGCGGACACGACGCCCTCGCCCACGGCGGGATACGCTGTTCCTGCAAATGCGATCGAGTTCAGCCTGGCCGGGGAATCACCTTCGTCGCCGGCATCAATCTTCGTGACGCTGGCGGGGACCTCCGTCGGGCGCGGGTGGGATTGCGTGGCCCATGCCGCCGGGACGTACCGGAACCGGATCCGCATCGAGGCGGTGACCTGCGCCGGCGCGTCCTCGGATGAGGGCGACGAACCGCCTCGTTAATGCTGCAGGGTGCCCGGCCGGTCGTTGGTACCCGGCTGGATGCTGGCGGTGCTCGGCGGCCCGGCCGCGGGAACCGTCTCTTTCATTGCGTTGAATTGCAGGGGCGCATTTCCATCGCGGTCGAGGCCGACCCGCACCCAGCCGCTGGGGTCCAGCGGTGAGATCGAGCGGATGTTGAAGCCCGGCAACTTGAGGTTCTCGAGCGCGAGGTCAATCGGCTGCACGCGGATCCGACCGCCCAAGGTGCCGATGACGAGCCCGGTCGAAAACCGCGAGAGCTTGACCCCCTTGGTCTCGTCGTCGGTGATTGCCAGCACCTCGGGGTTCAGTCCCGGGACTGAAGTCTTCGACCTTGGCGTGAAGCTGCAGGCTGTTTGGGTTCGAGGAATCGATCTTGTAGGAAACGGCGATCTCCGCGAGCGGCAACTTCATCCGGTAGATCTTGGCGGCTGCGCCGACGATGCCTCCCTTGGCCTCTTCCTCGGGCGCAGGCACCTCGATCTGAAGGTCGTGAATCATGGCGACAAAAAAACCGCGGGCATCGGTGCCGAACTCGGGCGGCTGTTTCGGCCGGGTGATCCGCAGGGTCGTAACCGCCGGGCTGCCGGGCTTGCGTTTTCGCGCCTCGTCGACGGCCTTGGCATAGGTCGCGAAGTCGACGTTCCTGGCGATCGCGACGGCCTCGCGCGGGGGTGTGCCGGGAGGCATCGCCTTGATGGTGATCATCACGTTGTCGACCGACTTGATATCGTCGCGCTCGTAAAGGCCGGCGGCCAGGCTCGACAAGAGCGAGCCCAGGTGGACGCCGGCGGTGACGCCCGGCTCGATGGTCGTCAGCTTGGGGGGCACGGGCGCATCGGCGCCAAGCTGCCCGGGCGCGCCTTGCCACTCGAGCAAGCCTTCCACCACGACGGCGTCGGGCCGCGACCGCAGCGAGAGCTGCCGCAGCAGGAAGTCGCGGATCGCGATCTCGCCGTCATGCAGGCCCCGCGCTCGCAGGTCGGCGTTGCGGGTGGCGGCTTCCGCCGCGATCCGCTCCGCGCCCTCCTCCTGGGCCTCGACCGGGATCCGCTCGCGGAACTCTCCGATGGAGCCCTCATACACTTTCGCGTTGATCTTTCCCTGGTTCATGCCCACCAGGCCTGCGATCGCGCGGCCAAAGCCGCCTCCCGCCGTCGGTGCCGAGCCAATGCCGGCGTCGATCGCGTGCTGGTAGGTCGGGAAGATCTGCAGGCCCGAGTCCTTCAAGACCGTGGTGATCGTGAGCTCGGCCCAGTCGTAGGTGGTTGCGCTGAATTGATAGAGCTTTGTGGCCCGCTGCCCCTGGGGATTGGAGGCGACCTGGTTCTGGAAGTCCCAGATCGGTGTCACGGTCGTGTAAGCTTGGCTGATTGTAAAACGCGATTCCGTCGTCGCTGGCGAGCAGTCCAAACCCTGTCTTGGGCCCGGCGGTCACCTGGGAGACATATCCTTTGCGATACACCGGTCCCGTGGTGATCAGGTTGGTGTTGAACAGGGGCTCGACGGTGGGGGCATCGGCCGAGACGTTGATGTTCGGCCGGTTGAAGACGTCGTTGCACCGCCGCCTCGAGCTCGTTGGACGGCCACCACGGCCGCGCCTTGTTGCGCTCGCCGAGGGAGCTGAGCGACTCGTGGATGCGGTGCAGGGCGGCCTGGCGCTGGGGCAGGTGGCGGCGCCGTCATAGTCTCGCAGGGCGTTTCCCAGGTCGTTCTTCTCGAAATCGACCCAGCGCTCGCGGTTGGCCTGGATGCTGGGGTCGCCCGTGGGGGGCAAGGCCTTCACGACCTCGCCCAGTCGCCGCCTCGCCCACGCCAGGCGAAGCCGGGGACGCAGCCATTGCCGGGTTTCTTCCCGCAGGTTGGCGGCCTGCTGCCAGCGACTTGATCCCAGTGCCTCCGAGATCTGGTAAATGTGATCAAGCGCCGCCAAACGGTCGTCGTCACTTGCGGCCTTGGCATAGGACCTCAGGTCCTCAAGCAAGGCATCGAACAGGGCGTCCCACCCGGGACGATTGGGCTGCGCAGGTGCCCCGGGGCTCGACCAGGCTTGGCGAATCGCCTCGATCGTACGCTCCACTCCCTGATAGCTTGGCGCCGCGGGGGCGGCGGCGAAGGTCGCACTCGAGAGCCCGATCCCCGCTGTAATCGTCGCGACCATTAGCCTCAACATTCCTCGCATCGTCGTCTCCGTCGTTTGACAGCCGCCCGTTCCTTAAGCGTAGTTCCTTCTTGAATCGACTTGACCCGGGGCGAAGGTTGACGAAACTACCGTTGAACTCAAGCAGTTATGCACTGCGGCGCCTCCAAAACGCCAGCAGCCTACCTCCCAATGGGGTCCAGGTAACGGAAAAAGGGTATGCAGAAACGATACCGGTGGCACAAGATGTAGGGAATCCTCCTCGCAATTCTGGGGCTTGCGGTGCGGGCTATTTGGGTGGCGGCCGTGCCCTGGCGCAATTCAGGTTGCCACTTCGACCCCCGCGAAGGCAAGAGGTCGCCCCCGGGGGGATCCTGCAGGCGATGCGAGCGCCCGTTGGTCTCGTGATACAATCAGCGGACTCATCCATTTCCATCGAGCGGCTACCCGATCGCGACAGCAAGGAGAACTCCCTCATGCGGACTCAGAGAGCGAGGCATCATCACTTCTGGATCTCTTTTGCGCCTGCCTTGGTCGCCCTGGCAATTCTGTTCACCATTCCGGGGTGTGGCTCCGGCTCGTCGTCGTCGACCCAGACGGGCGACCCGCCGGCACCGGCGACCAAGGCCGCGACCGGCGCCATTGGCTCTCTGACTGGTCGTCCGGCTGATCAAAAAAAGACGGCGTCGTCGATCGAGGGGGACCGCCTCCAGACGATCCCGACCAGGGTCGTCCTCACCAAGCAGACCGAGTCGAGCCCGTTTCGCTTCGCCGAGATCGCCAAGGAAGCGGGCATCGATTTCGTGCAGTTCTCGGGAATGACCGACGAGAAACACTTCCCCACGGCCAACGGCTCGGGCGTGGCCGTCTTTGACTACGACAACGACGGTCTGCTCGACATCTACTTCGCGACCTGCCACGCTGTTGCCGCTGGGCACCGCGGTCAAAGGGCCGAACCGGCTCTACAAGAACCTGGGAGGAAACCATTTCAAGGACGTCACCACTGATGCGGGCTGGGTTACCGCGGGTTCTGCCACGGAATCATCGCCGGCGACATCGACAACGACGGCGACGCACGACGTCTTCCTGTGCAACTATGGGCTCGAACGTGCTCTACCTCAACAACGGCGACGGCACATTCTCGGACATCAGCAAGGACGGCCGGCATCGACGCACCCAACTGGTCCTCGAGCGGCGCCATGCTCGATTACGACAACGACGGGTATCTGGACATTTACGTCTCAAACTACGGCCGCTGGAATTATCCCGAGGACCATCACCGGGTCGGCGATGCCGCAAGAAGATCTGGCTCTACTCGTCGCCCCGAACGATCAGACCGTCAAGCACCTGTTCTATCACAATAACGGCAACCGGACCTTCACCAACGTTTTTGACAAGGTGATCACCGCCGAGAAGGACGTCGAGGATCCGGCGACCAAGACCAAGAAGCGCGTGCGACAGCCCGCCGCGCGACGACGGGCACGGCTTCGGCGTGGTCACCGCCGACCTCAATGACGACGGCTTGATCGACATCTTCGTCGCCAACGACATGAACCCGAATTTCCTGTTCTTGAACCGCGGCGACGGAACCTTCGACGATGTCTCCGAGATCTCGGGCGCGGCCTTCAATATCAACGGAATGGCCCAGTCGGGGATGGGCGTCGACGCCGAGGACGTCGACGGCGATGGCCTTCCCGAGCTGTTCGTCACCAATTTCTCCAACGAATACAGCACCCTCTATCACAACTACGGCAAGGGGGTCTTCTACGACAACACCGCCTTCTTCGGCCTGGCATCCGACTCGATGCCCTGGGTCAAGTGGGGCTGTGCCCTCGCCGATTTCGACAACGACGGCTGGCCCGACTGCTTCTTCGTCAACGGCCACGTCGACAACAATCGGCGCGAGATCGGGCAGCCCGTCGACTACGAGGAAATCCCGCTCTTGTTCCGCAATCGTTCGGGCACGGGGGCCAAGCGGTTCCGGCTGGCAACCCGCGACGCCGGTACCTATTTCGACACCAAGCACGTCGGCCGCGGCGCGGCCTTCGGCGATATCGACAACGACGGCGACATCGATATCGTGGTCAACCACAAGGATGCCGCGCCGGCGTTGCTGCGCAACGACACCAAGTCAGCAACCACTGGATCCGGTTCGTGCTCCAGGGGACCAAGAGCAACCGAGACTCGATCGGCACCAAGCTCGCGGTGACCGCGGGCGGACCGACAATCCACCGCCAGCGCAAGGGGGGCTACAGCATGCAGGCGACCAACGATCCCCGCGTCTTGGTCGGCTTCGGCGCTGCCAAGGTGGTCGAGAAAGTGCAGATCCGCTGGCCATCGGGACGCCGAGAGCACGCTCGAAAATCTCAAGGTCGACCAGAACTATACGGTCGTCGAGCCCGCCGCCGGGGACGCGAAGCCGGCCGCGGCAAAGCCCGCCGGTTGAGGCGAGGCATTCGCAGCCAAGTCGCAGCGTTTTATACCGGTCTGGGCATCTTGTCTTGCACTACGGAAGTGCACTGCCCGGAAACCACGGGAATGCGTCGCTGCGCGCGAGCTCGTCGATTCGCCGTCAAGCTTTTTTTGAATATTCCTCGCGCAATCGCGAACCTCTCCACAGACGAGCGCATCGTCGCGGCGGATGCCCACGGGCGTGCTCTTGCGCCTCTGCGCCTGGTAGGTGCAGGCTTTAGAAATGCAAGGGTTTCAGGCGGAGGTCGGACAAAGCATGTGGCCGCAGATTCGGTTCGGCGTGGTCGGAGAGGCCTGGCAGCTTTACAAGCGCCACTGGGTTGTCTGGTCGCTGGCGATGTTGATCGTGATGACGGTCTTTTCATTCGCCAACGGTGCCTTGCATGCCGTTGTGAAGGAAAGCGAGCCGCACGGTCCCGGGGGCTTTCGGTTGTTCGTGCCGGCGTCGAACACGCTGCAATTCGTCGCATTCACAGTCGTCAGCGGCTTTTTGGTCGGCGGCATGATCCGGATGGCAAGCAACCAGCTTCGCGGTCGTCCCCCGCGCCTCGTAGACCTCTTGAGCGTGACCGATGTGTGGTTCGACTTGCTCTTGGTGGGCTTGCTTTATGGCACGGCGGCCGCGGTCGGCACGGCGTTTTTCTTCTTCCCCGGCCTGATTGTCTTCGGCGTGTTCATGCTGGCGATCCCCCTGGTCGTCGAGAGCCGGCTGCCGGCCACAGGCGCCATGATCGGGAGCTGGGAGGCCTCAAGTCTCAATGGCTGACCGTCGCCATCTTTCATGTGTTTCTCACCGTCGTCGCAGCTTCGGGAATCATGCTCTGCTTCGTGGGTCTCTTCTGCACGGGCCCACTCTACAGCCTTTCGATCGCCATCCTGTTTCGCGACTTCTTCGGAGCGTCGTCGCCCGCCGCGGCGAAGAAATTCCAGCAACCGTTACTGGAAATATAAAAGATCTTCCGGATCCGCTGCCGCTCGAGTGACAGCCCATCATTCACGGCTTTCGCCACGCCCGCGCCGGCTTACCGCGGCCCAGGTGCCCGCGAAATGGCGGCCGATTCGGTAATGAACATGCTCGTGAACACCGCGAGCCGCTTGAAGCGGTATTTGCCCGGCGCATATTTTTCCTGCCAGCGGTCGTTTTCGACGAGGAACTGGCGGTTGTGATCGGGCGCCACTCCTGCGCGATCGGTTGCCTCGGTGACCGCGCGGAAATAGTAGTGGCCGAACAGGCGATTGAATTCGGTGAAGTAGATGTCGGCGACGCGGTGGTCGCCGCGGATGATGAGCATGTTCTCGTCGTTAGAATTGGTCGAGCTCGCGCTGAAATTGGCCGATCCGGTGATGACGATCGGCGACTTGCCCAGCGGGTCGCAAAGCAGAAACTTGGAATGCACGTAGCTGACGTGCTGATTCATCTGCAATTTCCGGGTGTTGGTCTCTTGCGCGAACTGGTACACCGGGTCCTGCAGGAACGAGCCCCATGCCTTGTACACGTTATTCGAAGCGTTGATCGGAACGAACGGCGTCTTGCTCTTGAGATTGGGCTTATCCTCCTTCTCCAGTAACACGAATACGATTCCGCTCTCTTTGGTCCGGCACGAGCATCGTGCGGAGCGCACTGTTGATGCCAAAGGCGAGCGTGATGCAAGAGCAGCGCTTCCCTTTTCCGACGAGTTTGAAATAGAGGTTCAGGACCTCGAGCCCGCGGCGCAGGCTGAAGACCGGGATCACCCCGTCCGTCAGCTCCTTCGGAGTCACCGGGGCGTTGTGCAGTTTCTCGACGTGCTCGTAGAACGCGGCGTTTGCGTTCCTGGCGGTGGCGGGGTCGTCGCCACCCTTGGTCCCCGGGTCGCCGGCCAGCAGCTCCCAGTAGTTTTTATATTTCCCGGCGACGTCGTCGTTGCGCAGCCAGTGGCCGACGTTGGTCTGCCCGAAAATGCCCCCTTCCGAGATATTCGTGGAGCCGGTCCAGACCTGCGTTGGTCGCTTCTTCTTTCCCTCGAGTAGCACCATGAACTTGTTGTGCTGGATATTGCGGGGCCGCGCTTCGCGCAGGATCACGCATTCCTCGGGAAGTCCTGCTTTGGCGATGACGTCCAGGTTCTCCGTCCTGGGAAAGCTCGGGTGAAACACGCCGTCGTCGTCAGTGGATTCGTTGACTTTCGCATCGACGATGATGCGGACGTCGACCTTTCTGTCGATCGCGGTTTGCAGGGCGTCGGCCACCGGCTGGTAGCGAAACTCGTAAAAGCAGCACAAGAGCGTGTCGCCCGGCTTGGCCTGGTCGATGAACCGCAGGATCGCGTCTTTCAGGTCGCGGCAAAGCCACGCGAGTGCCCTTGCTCGCTCGGCGGGCGGAAGTTCCTTGGGCTGCTTGTTGGAAAATCGCTTGGCATACGCCTGGCTGCTGGCGACGCCGCGGTTAAAGAAGATGTCATGGGCGAGGTCGCTATAGAGCGGCTCGGTCTTGATCGTGATGGCAACGGGCGGTGACTGACGGTTCAGGTTTTGCGGCGTTCCCTTCAGCGGGTAAAACGTGTACTCGTACTGGCGACCGGGCTTTGCGGTGAAGTCGTCCCACACGAAGCTCTGAACGGGGTGGTCCCACGTGCTCACGCGCGTGGTCTTGTCTGGCCCGGGATCACCGAGGCAAAAACCTTGTATCCCGGCATCATGTACCGCTGTTTTTCCTCGGGGTCGTGGCGCTCGACGGCGAAGCCGAGCAGTCCGGCCCTCGCCGTGTCGGTCGCCTTGATGGCGAACGACACGGTATTGATGCCGGAGACGGCGAAGACCTGGAACCCCTTCTTTTTCGCCGATTTGAATCGCATGACGGCCTCGTCCTGTGGCGACTGCTGTCTCGTCGTGCAAAGCGTTCGAGGTTTCCTCCATTAGGGCGCCGCGTGATTCCGTGAAGTTTCGCTTATTCGGTTCCGGCGCCCAGCCGGCTGACTTCGTCTTCGCCGGGCAGGCCGAACGAGTAGAGCACGCCGGTGTATTTCTTCGGGAAAAACGCCTCGCGATCGGCCGGCGAGAACAGTGTGTTGCCGGTGCCGATGTAGACGCGCCCGCGGGAGACGGACGGGCCGGACCAGACCGGGCCGACGTCGATCTCCTTGAGGACCGCGCCCGTGGCTGCGTCGAGCGCGACCAGCTTGCCGCTGGCGACGGCCGTGAAGTAGACGACGCCGTTGGCCACGGCGATCCCCGAGGCGACCGGGTCGCCGACGTCGGTGTACACCGGCTTCGGCGGCGGGCCGCCGAGCGATGGCGACCTTGGGCCGCTCGTGGCGCCAGCGTTCCGTCTTGGTGTCCAGGCTGATGGCCACCACGCGCCCGCCGGTGGGCGGTGCGCCGCTGGCTCGCGGGCTTCTCCTGCGAGCCGAGCCGGAAGGCGTCGATGCCGTTGGTGAAGATCGATTGGCCGTCGGTCGCGCAGCCGGTCTGCAAGCCGCCGATGCAGCTTGGCAAGGCGAGCATCCGCCGGTCCGGCTGGCGGCGACAGCGGATAGGTCGGCGGGCCGGTGTAGATCGGCGTGTGGTCCAGGATCCTGCCGTCGGCGGCCTTGCATGACGTAAAAGCCGCCGTTCTTGCAGCCCACGCCGACCACCTTGGTCGGCTTGCCCTCCATCGGGATCGTGTAGATCTTGGGCGTGTCGCCGATCGACTGGTCCTTGTAGCGCCCGTCCTTGGGGTCGTACGAGCGCATGGCGTTGGTCCAGATGTCGCCGGGGTTGATCTGCGTGACCCATTTCTCGGTGCCGTTGCGCACGTCGAGCGCGATGATCGCGCACGATTCCGGCGTGTCGCGTCGCGGGTCGTCGGGTGTCGGCCGCCGCGGCGCGGTGTTGACGTCGGTGCCGAAAAAGATCGTGTCCGGTCTCCGCGTCGAACGACGGGGTGCTCCAGATCGAGCTCGTCGCCGGCCCGAAATGAAAGATGTGGTCGCCGCAGCTGTCCTTGATCGTGATCGGCGGCTCCAGCGGCTCGGGCTTGGGGCCCAGGTCGTATTTCCAGAGATCTGGCCGGTCTTCGGGCTCGAGCGCGATCACGAAGCCGCGGCCCGTGCTGGCCCTGGTAGAACGGGAAAGCCGCGATGACCTGCTCGAGCGTGCCGCCGGCCACGATCAGCTTGCCGTCGGCGAGCGAGCGGCGAGGCGAAGAAGACGTTGATCGGGTGGGCGCCCGGGAAATCCTTGGCCCGCGCGAGTTGAGCTTCCACCGCTCGGCGCCGGTCGCGCGGTCCAGCGCGTAGATCCAGCCGCCGATGTCGGCGAAATAGACCGTGTCGTCGGTGACGAGCGCCGAGCCCATGATCCCGTTGTCGGCCGACTGGAACCGGCGGTTGCGCGACCGCTCGTCCTTTGCGGCTGCCGCGGGCTTGGCCTTCGGCATCGCTGCGTGTGTTGCGGTACGACCAGCGGACCTTGCCGTCGGGCGTCAGCTTGTAAAACGTCGGGTCGGTCGCGGTCCCGAAGTAGACGTAGCCGTTGACGACGACTGGCGTCGCATGAATGACCCCGATTTCGGTGTCGGAGTCCTTCGGCCGGGAACCGCCATTTCTCCTCGAGCCGGCCGGCGTTGGTCTGGTCGATGGCCGTCTCGCCGCGATTGTGCCGCGTGCCGAGAGGTCGGCGTTGTACATCGGCCAGTCCTTGGCGTCGTCACCCGCGAAGACGGCGACACCGGGAAACGCGATGCACAACACGCCGTAAAGTGTGGCTCGCAGCAGCCCGTTTGTGACGCGAACGCAGATTTGGTGGATATTCATCGTGAGCTGGTCTCGGCGTTGAGAACGGGCCAATCGGCACATCCGACCGGCGTTGAACGATGGCGCTCACCGTTTCGTGAGTCATTCGCGGGGGTGTTTCCAATATTATTGAGCACGCGGTTGCCGGCGTGTATAGCCGTCACGGCTTTTGCGATCTCGGACACTCGCAAGGCGACTGCGGATTCCACGGCCGCTGTGCTCGTCCGTCCACCAGGAATGCGGGCGTCGCACGGCACCACCACCTGTTCGTCCCGGCGCGGGGCACGCGGAACGCCGCGTCGATCGTGCGCACGGCGGAAACGAGTTCGCTTCAGATGTCGACCCTTTCGACCAGCCGGCGCTGCTGGAGCCACCGCGCGACGAGGCTGCACACAAGCGCCCACGAGAGACCGGCGAACCATCCCGCCAGGACGTCGGTCGGGTAATGGACCCCCATGTACACGCGGCTCACGCCGACCAGCAAGGTCAAGAGCAGGGCGACAGTGAAGAAATAGAGCTTGTGCGCACGCTCGCGAGAGAGGCCCGCGAGCATCGATCCCAGCGTCAGGTAAACCACGGCGGCGTTCAGGGAATGGCCGCTGGGAAAGCTCGACGTCATCACGAGCGACTTGTGGGGCACGACATCCGGCCTGCGCCGGTCAAAGCGCTCCTTTGAGCACGGTGCTCAGGAGCAGCCCACCCAGGGTGGCCGCCAGCAGCAGCACGAGAGCCCGATACTTGTGCGACATCAGCAAGTAGCCGCTGACGGCGGCTGTCACCAGGGTGAGCGCGGCGATGCCCCCGATCGCAGTCAGGTCGCGCACGACCTCTTCCAGCCACGCCGGTCCCACCGTCTTCGCGAGGTCCGCCGGGTCGCGCAGGGCGGAGCAAGGCGCTCATCGAGTTGCTGGGTGCTACCCGCGGTCACCGCAAAGGCAACCGCGATGAACCCGCCAACTCCCAGCAATATGGCCGGCACGGTCAGGACGAGGGCGGTGTCGGATCTCCACGGTCGGCCGGCCGTTTTGTGCGACGACGTCGTCATGATGAACGTTTCGAATGTGCAGGAATGCGATGTGAAGAACCGCCGTCGTCTTCCAGGCCGTGGGCCGCAGAGAGGATATTACGAGAGTCGCTCGCACCTTGCCATAGGCGTTTGAACCGGTGTCCGGTGAATGAGCCGCGGCCGACGATTGCATTTTGGTGGGCCGTCGGCAAACCTTGACATCGTTGTCACCCGCGGTCGCATCGGCGATCAACGCGCAAGCCCCGATCGCTCGCAAGTGTCTGGGTTTCCATGGCTTCGTCATGAAAAAGGTCGCGCGCAGAATCTGCCTGGGTGTCGCCGCGGCCTGCCTGCTGGCGTTCTTGTCGGCGAGCGGGCCGCGCATCCCACTGCGCCGGTCTCCCCTCGGGGCGATGTCCTTCTCGGTGCATTTCGGCCTGAGCCGGTCGCCCTGGCTGAGCTACGAGCGAAACGCCCATTTCGTCGACGGCACCTTCCGAGACGGCCTGCGGGTCCACTGGCTGTCGTGGTCCTGGGTGATCCTGCTCGTCTTTGCCGGCTCGCTCCTGGTCTGGAAGAAGCTGACGAAGGTCGTCGAGCCGGCGTGACCGGTCGGCGCAGTCGTGCGCAGCACCTCGGCGGGCGAGCCGGATCGCGTGGATGATCGTGCCGCCGGAGCGCCACCGCCTTGCGTCCTTGCCGAGCGCCTTCGCGACCGGGCGAGACGGCCTCCGGCAGCGCTCGTGTGTTCCTGGGCGCTGGCATTTTGAGCAGTGGTGCCGGCCGCCCGGTGTGGTACGATAGATGAGAGAAAACGGTCGTGGGACCAGTGGATCGCCTGCGATGCGAATGCCGCACATGACAACGCGGCGATGGATGGCTGTGGTGGCTGTCGTTGCCGTCGTGCTGGGTGGCGTGAACCGCTGGTTCGCGTGCGTGAATCAGGCCAGACTCTATGAATCACAGCGGTGGCTGTACCGTTCGCTGGCCCAGACGATCCGCGGCGACGGGATATCCTCCGATATGCACTTGAACTGGGGCTTGACCGTGGGCAAAGGCTGGGCCATCCAGCGCGGCGTCACGATCACCGACCCCTCGCAGCTCGAAAACTTGGCGGCGGGCTTCGACCGCTTGGCCCGCGAGCGGGAGCAGATGCGGCGCCGTTGTCTTCGTGCGATTTACTGCGTGTGGGATCCGCTGCCGCCCCCCCCGCCGCAATTTGCACCGTAGTGCTTGACGCGACGATGGATCGCAAGGCAAAGTATCGGGCCGAGATCGGGGCTGTCCATCACGCCTCAGGCGGGGTTGCCGGATTTGTTCGTCGGCTTGCCGGAGAAAGTGAAATGGGGCGAATCGTGACCGGTGGCATCGGACGTTCATCCTCGGCGCAGTACCTCAGCACCGCCCTCCTTTGTGTTTGATCCCGGTCGGTTACCACGAAATATCAAAGCGGTCCCGCGAAGGCGGCCAGGGGCCTTCGTCTCTACCGATTGTCGAGCCGATCATGCCGATTCAAGCCTTGATGCGACGTCGCGCTGGTGCGTGGCTCTTGCTTGGTCGACAGCGGTCGGCCAACCGTGCCCCGGGTCCTTGAGGATGCCAACGATGCAACCACAACAAGAAACCGCCGCCGTTGTCGATCGCAAGCGGCCCGAGCCCCTCGGGACGTCTCGACAGGTCTGGCCGACCAATCCCGCGCTTGCCCTCTGGCGCACGATGGTCGGCAAGAAAGTCGTGATGGCGGTCACCGGAATCGTGCTGGTCGGATTTGTGATCGCGCACATGATCGGCAACCTCAAGATCTTTCTGGGGGCCAAGGCGATCAATGAATATGCTGCTCTTCCTCCGCGAGGTGGGGGAGCCTCTCGTACCGTACGGGGTGCTCTTGTGGGTGGCACGCATCATCTTGCTGGTGAGCGTCGCCTTGCACATCATCGCGGCCGTCCAGTTGACCCGCATGAACTGGACAGCGCGCCCGGCGGACTACCGCACCAAGAAATCGGTCGCCGCCACCTACGCTTCGCGGACGATGCGCACCAGCGGGGTGATCCTGGCGCATCTTCGTGGTGTATCACCTCCTGCACTTGACGGCCGGTGTGACCGGTTTTCAACCGGGTGAGTTCGAGCACCTTTCGGTCTACAGCAACGTGGTGGCCGGGTTTTCGGTCTGGTACGTGTCCTTGGTTTACATCATCGCGATGGCGGCCCTTTGCCTGCACATGGACCACGGCTTCTGGAGCATGTTTCAGACGCTCGGCTTGAACAACGCCCGGGCCACGCCCGCGCTGCGAATCGTGTCGCGGGTGGTCGCCTTCGTGGTGTTCGCCGGCTTCATCGCCGTCCCGGTGGCGGTGCTGGCCGGCTGGGTTCGCTGATTGGAGGCAGAGATGCTGGACGCCAAGATCCCGTCGGGACCGATCGAGCAGAAGTGGGACCTGTGCCGCTTCGAGATGAAGCTGGTGAGCCCCGCGAATCGCAAGAAGTACACGGTCTTGGTCGTTGGCTCTGGGCTGGCGGGTGCGGCGGCCGCGGCGACCCTGGGCGAGCAAGGCTACCACGTGCGGTGCTTCTCGTTTCACGACTCTCCGCGCCGCGCCACTCGATCGCCGCGCAGGGGGGCATCAACGCCGCCAAGAACTACCGCAACGACGGCGACAGCGTGTTTCGCCTGTTCTACGACACGATCAAGGGGGGCGATTTCCGCGCCCGCGAGGGAAACGCCTACCGCCTGGCCCAGCTCAGCGTCAACATCATCGACCAGTGCGTGGCGCAGGGAGTGCCCTTTGCACGCGAATATGGCGGGTTGCTTTCGACGCGCTCCTTCGGCGGAGTCCAGGTCGAGCGCACGTTTTACGCGCGGGGACAGACCGGGCAGCAACTGCTCCTCGGCGCCTATCAGGCGCTCGAGCGTCAGATCGCCGCCGGCAGCGTGACCATGCACCCGTACTCCGACATGCTCGACATCGTCATCGCAGAAGGCAAGGCCCGCGGGATCGTCACGCGCAACCTGCGCTCGGCGCGATCAAGTCGTATGCCGGCGACGCGGTGGTGCTGGCCACCGGCGGGTACGGCAACGTCTACTACTTGTCCACCAACGCCAAGGCCTCGAATTGCACGGCGATCTGGCGGGCCCACCGCCGCGGCGCATATTTCGGCAACCCGTGCTTCACGCAGATTCATCCCACGTGCATACCCGTGACCGGCGACCACCAGTCCAAGCTGACTTTGATGTCGGAATCCCTGCGCAACGACGGGCGGGTGTGGGTGCCCAAGCAAAAGGGGGATACGCGGCCGCCCAACCAGATTCCTGAAGGCGAGCGCGACTACTTCCTGGAGCGCCGCTATCCGAGCTTCGGCAACCTGGTGCCGCGCGACGTGGCCTCGCGTGCTGCCAAGGAGGTGTGCGACGAGGGGCGCGGCGTGGGGCCCGGCGGATACGGCGTCTATCTCGACTTGCTCGACGCCATCAAGCGCCAGGGCATCGAGCAGGTGCGGGAGAAATACGGCAATCTCTTCGAGATCTACGAGCGGATCACCGGCGAGGACGCTTACCAGGTGCCGATGCGGATCTACCCGGCCGTGCACTACACGATGGGCGGGCTGTGGGTTGACTATCACCTGATGTCAAACATTGCCGGGCCTCTTTGTCGGGGGCGAGGCCAATTTTTCCGACCAGGGGGCCAATCGCCTCGGGGCAAGCGCCTCATGCAGGGCCTTGCCGACGGCTACTTCATCCTGCCGGCCACCGTGCCCAACTACCTGGCGTCTACGGCCCGGAAAAGCTCGATGTCTCTCATCCGGCCTTCCGCGCAGGCCGAAGACGAAGTGCAGCACGCACCGACGCGCTGCTCAAGACCCAGGCAAGCGGAGCGTCGACAGCCTGCACCGCGAGCTCGGAAGCTGATGTGGAACGACTGCGGCATGTCGCGTTCGGAGGAAAGCCTGCAGGCAGCGCTGGGCAAGATTCCGCGAGCTGCGCGACGAGTTTCACAAGAACGTTCGCGTGCCGGGATCGGAGCCGAGCTGAACCAGTCGCTCGAGAAAGCCGGCCGCGCCAGCGATTTCCTCGAGCTGGCCGAGCTCATGTGCACCGACGCCTTGCACCGCACCGAATCATGCGGCGGCCACTACCGAGTGGAAAGCCAGACTCCCGAAGGAGAGGCCCGCCGCGACGACGCGAATTTCTCCTACGTGGCCGCCTGGGAATGGACACGGCCTGGGCCAGCCGCCGGCTCTTCACAAAGAGCCGCTAGCTTTTGAGTATGTTCATCTGATGCAACGGAGCTACAAGTGACCATGAACCTGACGCTCACGATCTGGCGGCAAGAGAATAGCACCGTCGCGGGGAAATTTGTCACCTACCAGGTGAGCGACGTGAGCCCCGACATGTCGTTCCTCGAGGTGATCGATCTCTTGAACGAAGACCTGATCGTTCGCGGCGAGATGCCGGTCGCGTTTGATCACGACTGCCGCGAGGGCATCTGCGGGTCGTGCGGGTTCCTGATCAACGGCCTCCCCCACGGGCCTCGCCGCGGCACCACGGTGTGCCAGCTTCACATGCGTTTTTTCAAGGACGGCGACTCGCTCACGCTCGAGCCATGGCGTGCCAAGGCGTTTCCGGTCATCAAGGATCTCGTGGTCGATCGCACGGCGTTTGACCGGATCATTCAGTCCGGCGGCTTTATCACCGCGCCACACCGGCGGCTCTCCCGAGGCGAATACCATCCTCGTCCGGAAAGAGGCTTCCGAGACCGCGATGGACGCCGCGGCATGCATCGGCTGCGGAGCCTGCGTGGCGGTCTGCCCCAATGCATCAGCCATGCTGTTCACCGCCGCCAAGATCACACACCTGAACGCGCTGCCGCAGGGTCAGCCCGAGCGCGACGAGCGGACGCTCAACATGGTCGCGGCCATGGGTCGCGAGGAGTTCGGTAGCTGCACAAACCATGCTGAGTGCGAGGTGGTGTGCCCGAAGGAAATCCCGCTGGAGTTCATCGCCGGGCTCAACCGCGACCTGATGCGCGCATCCCTGCGGCCCCGCCGCGAGCCGGTGCCTTTGCGCGGGCCGGGCCAGCAGCCGGCCTGACTCGATCCGGGCTGCGCCGAATTCGGTCGCAACGCGCCGCTGGCGCGGTCATCACGTCATGGATCACGTCCTGGATCGCCCAGTTTTACGGGGGCTGACTCTGGCGAGGCGGGCTGCCGGGCCTTATCGTAAGCGGGCGGTCGCCGAGTCCAGCATCCCAACCACTCTTTCGAAGGACGTCGAACATGAACAAGAGGACCACTCTCGCCTGGTCCGCGACGGTCATCGCCGTCAGCTTCTTTGTCGGCGGAACGGTGACGGTTCTTGCCGCCGATGAGACGTTTGCAGACCTTGTCAGTCGACTACAGAAAGAAAAGCCGCAGTTCGCGGAGCGTCAGCAGAAGCTGCTCGCGGATCGCTACGATCTCGCCGACCGGCCCGCCAGCGGCGTCACGATGTCGCGCGGTAAGCCCGTGCAGGAGGGCATCCGCGCGAAACTGCCGGAGGGCATGACCTGGGAAAAGCTCGCCGCCATGACGCCCGAGGAAATCAAGGAGAAGAACCTCTGGCCCGCCGGTTTTTACCCGCTGCCGCACCCGCATCACGAAGCCGGCGGCATGATCTTTCCCCAGGTCTTGATCGACGAGACCAAGCGACAGACCGACCGCGACCTCACTCGCTTTGACCTCGACTTCGACTTGCCGCAGCACCTCTTGCCCGAATTCCCCGCGCCCATCTATCTCACCACGCGGCCCGACCTGGGCGATGTCTCTCAAGGGAAACTGGTGACGCTCACCAATTACACCGACCTGTTCAAGGACATCCTCAATCCCAAACAACTCGAAGGCCTGCGATTGCTGGTGACGCCGTTCCCGCAGCAGCAGTTCAACGCCTTGGAAGACCGCCGGACCGTGAAGGCAAGCCAGGGCGTCGCGTGCCTCGACTGCCATGCCAACGGCCATACCACCGCCGCCACCCACACCGTCGGCGACATCCGGCCCAACGAGCATCGCCACCGCATCGACACGCCGACCTTGCGCGGCGTCAACATCCAGCGCCTCTTCGGCTCGCAGCGGGCGCTGAAGAGCATCGAGGATTTCACCGAGTTCGAACAGCGCGCAGCCTACTTTGACGGAGATCCGGTGACGGCGGCGAAAAAGGGGGTCAACCCGCTCGATCGCGGCAGCCAGGTGCATTTCATGGCCGAGCTTCAGGACATCCTCGATTTTCCGCCCGCGCCCAAGCTCAACCTGATGGGCAAGCTCAATCCCGCCAAGGCCACCGAGAGCGAGCTGCGCGGCCAGGAGCTGTTCCTCGGCAAGGCCCAGTGCGCCATCTGCCACACGCCGCCCTACTACACCGACAACCTGTTGCACAACCTCCAGGTCGAGCGGTTTTTCAAGGAGGTCATGCTCAACGGCCGCAAGGCATCCGCCGACGGCCCGATCAAAACCTTCCCGCTGCGCGGCATCAAGGATTCGCCCCCGTACCTGCACGACGACCGCCTGCTGACCCTCGAGGACACCGTCGAGTTCTTCAACCTCGTGCTCGAGCTGAAGCTCAATGGAACCGAAAAGCAGGACCTCGTGGCGTTTCTCCGGGCACTCTGATCCCGATCGCGCTGGCCGCGCAGAACCGTCCGCGCGCACAGCGCTTGGGCGTACTAAACCCAGAGTAAAACCGACTCGGCGAAGGGGCGCCGGCCGTCGTGGCCAGGCCGGCTTCAATCGGGCGCGCGCCCCATCCGGTGCCCCGGGTTGCGGCTGGCCTGCGGATGCCGGCGCTCTTCGACCATCTATTGCGGGGCCGCGGCTGATTAGCTGTGCTGTCCCGGTCCGGCGGCTTTGGAGGCAAGCTTGGATCCAAACATCTTGCGAATCGTCCCGTTCGTGTCTGCGCTGGGAATGCTGGGCTTTCCGGGATCATCGGCCCGGGCCAGCGAACCCCACGCCGCGACGTCAAAGCCGGTCCACGAGGTCAAGGTGGAGTTTGACCGCCGGATCCCGATGCGCGACGGCGTGACACTGTCGGCGGATTTCTATCGACCCGATTCCGACGGCCGCTATCCCGTCATCCTCAGTCGCACTCCCTATTTGAAAACGCCCCGGGACAAAGAAGCGCTGGACCGGCTTCGCTACTTCGCTGCGCGGGGCTACATCGTCGTGGTGGCCGACGCGCGCGGCCGCGGCGATTCCGGTGGCGTGTTCGTTCCTTACCGGGAAGATGGGCGCGACGGTTATGACGCGATCGAATGGTGCGCCTCACAGCCGTGGTCGACCGGAAAGGTCGGCACGCTGGGAGGGTCGTACACCGCCAAGAACCAGTGGCTGGCCGCCGTGCTCCAGCCGCCGCACCTGGCCGCGATGGTCGCGATGGTCTCGCCTTCGGACCCGTTTGTGGAGTGGCCGACCGGCGTCCCCATCCCCATGGACGTGAGCTGGCACCATTTCACATCCGGTCACGTGCTCCAGAGCCTGGACGCCGTCGACTGGAACAAGGTCCATCATCACCTGCCGCTCTTGACGATGGACGAGGCACTGCGCCGCACGCTGCCGTACTGGCGCGAGATGTTCGAGCACCCCCAGCTCGACGCCTGGTGGGAAACTCACCGCTATCAGAACAAGTTCGACCGCGTGCACGTGCCGGTGCTGCACATCTCCGGTTGGTACGACGACGAGCAGGTCGGGACGCCGCTGAATTTCGCCGGGATGGTGAAGGGCGCCGCCACCGAAGAGGTGCGCCGCTCGCAAAAGCTCTTGATGGGGCCGTGGCCGCACGGCGTGATGGCCCAGCCGACAAAGCTCGGCGAGGTCGAATTCGGTCCCTCGGCCAAGATCGATCTCACAGGCGCCATCCTGCGATGGTTTGACCACTGGCTCAAGGGCATCGACACCGGCCTCATGAGCGAGCCGCCGGTGCGGATCTTCGTGATGGGAGCCAATCGCTGGCGCGACGAGGCCGACTGGCCGCCGCAGCGAGCGCAGCGCGTGAAGTATTTTCTCCACGGCCAGGGGCGGGCGAATAGCCTCTTTGGCGACGGCTCGCTGTCGACCGCCGAGCCTGCCGGCGAAGAGCCCCGCGATCGCTACACGTCGGACCCGCTGCGCCCGGTTCCGTTCGTCACCGAGCCGACGTTCGCGCAGATCGGCGGCCCCGACGATTACCGCCCGGTCGAGCGCCGCGATGACGTGCTGGTTTACTCGACCGAGCCGATGACCGAGGACACCGAGGTGACCGGGCCAATCCGCGTGCAACTTTACGCGGCCTCGTCGGCGCCCGATACCGACTTCATGGCCAAGCTGCTCGACGTCTGGCCCGACGGTTACGCGCAGCGGCTCTGTGACGGCATGGTCCGCGCCCGGTTCCGCGAGGGCATGGATCGCCCGTCGCCGATCGAGCCGGGTCGTCCCTACGGCTACGACATCGACTGCTGGAACACCAGCCAGGTGTTCAAGAAAGGCCATCGCATCCGCCTCGAAGTCGCCTCGACCGCCTTCCCCAAGTACGACCGCAACCCCAATACCGGCGCGCCCCTGGGCCGATCGGCCGAAATGAAGACAGCCGACCAGACGATCTACCACGATCGTGAACACCCTTCCCACATCGTCTTGCCGATCGTTCCGGTGAAGCCGTAACTACAAGAAAATCGCATGACGGCGCGCACTCCCGCGACCCCGGACTGCACGCCCGCGCACATGCACAATCCGACAACCGCGACGCGGAAAACTCCGCACAAATCGCATACATAAGCGTGTACGCGGCGGTCACCCCGCTCATTCGTGCCGGAATGGAGCAATTGCGGATCCGCGTTCGGGCCGTTCGGCCGATTGCTGATCACGGTGATGAACCGGGAAGTTCCGCCCCTCGAACATCTTCGACCTTTATCTTCTCACTCGCGCCGGTGTACGATTGACGAACCTTTCTCAATTGGTTTGAGGCACCGACGCGCCTGCAGACGGATTTCCGTCGCCGAAAATCGAACCGTTGATTCAAAGAGGAGATCGAGTAGATGCCAGCCGGCGATGAGAAGCAGAGAGGCTCGCCGATTCGGGATCCATCGGCCACGCAGGCCGACGGTCCGGGGTCCAGCAGCTCGGATCCGCGGCGGCCTGTCCACGAGCGCAAGACGCAGTGGGACAGTTCACCCGCCGATCCGGTGCTTTCGCCGCTTGAGGCCGAGCCCGCCTCCGCGCCCTTGACCGACCCGGCCAAGTTCGCGCGAGCGCTCGTCGAGGTCGGCCTTGTCGATGCCGAGACCCTTGCGCCGTACCTGACCGTGCCGTACGCAAGCGTTCTCGAGCTGGCCCGGGCACTGGTCAACGCCGGGAAGCTGACGGCCTACCAGTCCGCCGCGGTCTATCAAGGCAAGAGCCGCGGGCTCTTGATCGGGAACTACGTGATCGTCGACAAGCTCGGCGTCGGCGGGATGGGAATCGTGTTCAAGGCGCGCAAGCGCCGGAAAGGCCGGGTGGTCGCGCTCAAGATCCTGCCGCCGTCATTTGCGCGCGACCGCACCGCCGTGATGCGATTTCGGCGCGAGGTGGAGGCCGCCGGGCGGTTCTGCCACCCAAACCTGGTCGCGGCGATTGACGCCGACGAGGATCGCGGGGTCCATTTTCTGGTCATGGAGTACGTCGAGGGACGCGACCTCGCCCACGTCGTTCGCGAGCGCGGCAAGTTGCCGGTGGTGCAGGCCATCGACTGTGTGATCCAGGCCGCGCGCGGGCTCGAGGCCGCGCATGCGCATGGCATTGTCCACCGCGACATCAAGCCGAGCAACCTCATGCTCAACCCCGCCGGCACGGTGCGGGTGCTCGACCTGGGTCTCGCCCGGATCATCAGCGCGGTCAATCCGATTGGCCGCGATGGCGATAGCCGCTTGACCGACAGCGGCACCTACATGGGCACGGCCGACTACATGGCCCCAGAGCAAGCCGAGGACTCGCACGCTGCCGACCACCGCTCCGATATTTACAGCCTGGGATGCACGCTCTACTTCCTGCTGACGGCCAATGTGCCGTTCCAGGCAAAAACGATCTTGAAGCGGATGGTCGCGCATATGGAGCACCCCGCGCCGTCGCTCTCTGCGGGGCGGCCCGAGGTTCCCAAAAACCTCGAGGCGGTGTACCAGAAAATGATGGCCAAGCGGCCCGACGACCGTCCCTGGTCAATGACGGATCTGATCGCGCTGCTCGAGCCGTGCAAGGCCGCCGCCGCGGCCGCCGCGCAGGCGTCGAAGGAACGACCGAAGATGAAGGTCTTCAACGAGGCGCCAGAGAAGCCGGCCGCCCGGCCCAAGTCCGACCCGAAGCGACCGCTCCCTCCCCGCCCTCGCGAGCCCGAGCTCGTGGCGCTCGAGCCCGAGCTGAGCCTGGACGACCTGGGGATGAACGTCGGCGCGGATCAGTCGCTGCAGGAACACCTGGAATCCTCGTACGGCCTCCAGACCACGCCGTACCCGTTCCGCCAGCGCAGCCGCTCCTACGGACGCCCGTTCAACACGCGGCTTGCGGCCGCCGCCGCCGCGCTGTTTTTTGTCGTGTCGCTGCTTGCACTGACGGTCTACCGCCTTGCCACCAACACCGGCGAGCTCGTGATCGAGACCGATCGCGACGACATCGACGTGGTCGTCAAGCAAGACGGCAAGCTCGTCAAGATCATCGACACCAAGGCGGGCCGGCACGCCACGCTCGATGCCGGGTCGTACGAGCTGGCGCTCAACAACGAGCCCGTCGGGCTGAAAATCTCGCCGGAGACGGTGACCCTCAGGCGCGGAGACCGCGTCGCGGTGAGCATCGAGCGCAGCTGCGCCGGACCGAAGAGCCGGCCGATGTCCGCCCGACCGAGACCCGCCCACCGCAGTCGGCCCAGCCGAAGACCGCCCAGACCGGCGAGAATCGAAGTCCGGAGCCCGCCGCCGCGCCGGTTCCTGTGGTGCCGAAGCCCGAACAGGTCGGCGAGGTCCGCGCGTTCCACGGGCACGAACAGGGGGTGCTCCAGATCGCCATCTCGCCCGACGGCAAACAGGTACTCTCGGGAAGCTCGGATCGCACCGCCCGCCTCTGGGACATCGCCACCGGCAAGCAGCAGAAGAAACTCGAAGGCCATTACGGCGCGGTCGACGCGGTCGCCTTCAGCCCGGATGGCAGCCAGGTCCTCACCGGTGGCGAGGACAACCGCCTGCGCCTGCTGGGACGTCGAGTCGGCAACGGTCGTGCGCCGGTTCCGCGGACACACCGCCCGCGTCACCGGGGTGGCCTTCGCGCCGGATGGCCGCCGCGCGCTGTCGGCGAGCTCGGATCACACGCTGCTCCTTTGGGAACTGGAGAGCGGCAAGAAGCTGCGCACGCTCGAGGGCCATACCGAAGGCGTCGAAAGCGTGGTCTACTCTCCCGATGGCCGCCGCGCCGCCTCCAGCGGCATGGATATGACACTCCGGCTCTGGGACCTCGAGGCGTATAAGCAGCTCCGTGCGTTCAAGGGACACACCGCCAGTGTCCCTTCCGTCGCTTTTTCTCCGGAAGGCCGCAGGTTGCTCTCAGGCGCCGCCGCGGGAGACGGGACGCTGCGGCTGTGGGAAGCCGAGTCGGCTCGCGAGCTGCAAAGCCTTGCGCACAATCCCGGCGGCATCGAGACCGTCGCATTCGCACCGGACGGCCGCCGTGTCTTGTACGGCGGCGCCGACAACGCCGTGCATCTCCTGAGCGTGCTCAATGGCCAGGAAATCTTTCGCTTCGAAGGGCACACCGACGTGGTCACCGGAGTGGCATTTTGCCCCGATGGCCGTCACGCTGTTTCCGGCAGCCGCGACAAGACCCTGCGGCTGTGGCGCCTGCCCGATTGACCGGGTGCGAATGCGAGCTCGGAGCTTTCATGGAACTTGGCCCCGGAGGTCTCGAGCAAACGATCGTAGTCACGGACGCAGGTCCCAGACGTCGAGCGAGCGCAGTCGGGCAGCCCCACCCGTTGCAAACAGGCTCACACCCCGACCGGCGGGGTCCGGAAAAATCTGGTCGGTGAGCGCCACTTGGCCGCCGTCGGCGAAGACCTCTACCGAGGTCGCGTCCACGAGCACGTGCAGGCGGATCGGCTGGGCCTGGTCCCCGATCGCGCGCCGCGCGGAGTGGCGGCCCGGAAACTGAGGACTGAATCCGACCGACCCTGACCGGCCGCGGTCAATGAAGACCTCGCCCGCCCTGCGATCGACCCCGATCGTGGTCTCCTCGTCGTTCCCCTGCCGCACCTTCAGGCCAAACGAGCCGGCTTCGCCCGGCTCGAACTCGGCGATGATCTCGAGCGCCAGTCCCTCGATGCCGTCGTCCGCGAGCCGCGTCTGGCCCGCCGGGACCGCCCGCCCGGCGATCGTGCGGCGGCGACCGCGCAGGCCTTCGATCCCGGCGATCGGTGCCTGAGCCAGCCGCAATCCCTCGGGCGTGTTGCGCAGCGACACGGTCCGCGGAATTGTCATGGCCCCGCGCCAGGGCGCGGTTGGAATCTCATTGGCGTATTGCCAGTTGTTCATCCAGGCGATCCAGACGGGACGCCCATCGCCGGGCGCATCGTTCCACGCCTGCGCGGCGTAGAAGTCCTTGCCAAAATCGATCCAGAGCGCCGGCGCACCGGCTTCGCCGCCTCGGGCAAGAACTGCTTGCCGTCAAAGTGGCCGACGAAGTACTGGCCCCCAGAGCCGCCGAACGGGGCACCGTCATTCACGTCGACCTTCAACACCCAGCGCGTCGCGCCGGCCGCATCGCCGTCCACGGGCGCCTCGAACAGCTCGGGGCATTCCCATACACCCTTGGTCGCTCCGGCGGGGCCAAAGTCACTGAGCTGCTCCCACGCCGTGAGATCGGCCGAGCCCCAGAACCGCACCTGCCGCTTGTCGGCCAGGACCGTCGCCATGATCCAGCGGCCGGTCGGCCGGTGCCAGAAGACCTTCGGGTCGCGAAACTCCTTCGAGCCGATGTCGAGCACCGGGTTGCCCGCGAATTTCGTCCACGTCCGGCCGCGGTCGAGGCTGGCCGCGAGGTTCTGCGTCTGCCGGTCGTGCCCGTGCCCGGTGTAGATCGCGACCAAGGGGGCGCATCCGGTCGTCCCAGGCGCGAGGTGTTGTGCGCGTCGAAGACGGCGCTGCCGGAAAAGATCATGACGCCCTTGTCCTCGCGGAGCGCGATCGGCAGATGCCGCCAGCGCCACCAGGTCGCGGCTGACGGCGTGGCCCCAGCTCATGTGCCCCCACCGGTCCCCCTCGGGATTGTGCTGGTAGAACAGGTGGTACTCGCCGTCGAGGTACACCAGCCCATTCGGGTCGTTGATGAAGTTCTCAGGCGGCGTGAAGTGGTAAACCGGGCGCCGGCCGTCCTGCTCGTCCTTGGCCAGCGTCGCGCCGGCCGCGAGCGCCGCGACGAAGAAAGCCAGGAAGGTGATTCGCACGGGAAGATATCTCCGAAGTGCGCGACCCGGCCTCTCCGGTCACCACGCCGTGACCTCGCGCGCTTTGCGAGAGGGAATTCAGAACGCGACCACAGCAGCGATTCGTCTCAAGAATCTACCGAGAACCTTCGAGACGTTGCCAGGAGAATCTCGCGTCTTCCGACGGCGCCGGGTCGCGATTGCGCCTCAACCGCGCGAAATCGCCGCGCTGGAACAACCCACTTGGCGCCCATCGTTTACTCGGATAGATTTACTGCAGTAGACGATTCTCCACGACGGAGGTCCTTGCCGATGGGCCAGACGCAACTGGGGCGGATGCAGTTCCGGATCATGCAGGTCCTTTGGGATCTGGGGAAAGCCAGTGCCCGACAGATCACCGATGCCTTGTGCGCAGAGGAGCCGGTGGCGCACAGCACGGTGCAGACGCTCTTGCGGCAACTGGAAGCGAAAGGGGCGATCGGCCACGAGGAGACGGGCCGCACCTTCGTTTTCTTCCCGAGGCTCAAGGAAGACAAGGTCAAGCGCACGGCGGCTCGCGACCTGCTGGATCGCGTCTTTGGCGGCAATGTCGGCAGCCTGGTCGCCCATCTGCTCACGCACGAGCGGCTGTCGAGGAAAGAGCTCGAAGAGCTTCACGAGCTGATCGACCGCCAGCGCGAAGACTGAACCCAGGCGGACCGAACCAACGACCGAACGGGAAGGGGTGGTTTATGTCGCAGAGTCTCGCGGTGTTGGCGACCCTCTTGGCGGGGCTCGCGCTGACGTGGCTGGTGCAGTCGTCGCTCTTGCTGGCGGCGGGCCTGGCGGCGGGGCGACTGCTCAGGAAAGCGAGCCCAGCGATCCAGTCGGGCGTGTACCGGACGACCCTTGCGGCCGTCGTCGCGTGCCCGGTCGTCTCGGCCGCGCTCCTCGGCGCGGGCGTGCGCGGGTTCTCGCTGAGGCTGCCGTCGCCGCCTGAGGCGAGCTCGCGCGAGCTCACGCCGATGGCCCCCGAGACGCCGCTCGTGCCGAACGGCCCGCTCGTGCGCGAACCCGCGCCCGGCGAGCGCCTGGTCCCGGATGACGAGCAAGCGCCGGCAGCGTCTGCCACGGTGACAGCCGATTCGACGCCAGGTCGGCCCGCCGCGCCCGCGCCGGCGTTGCCACAATGGATCACCGTGATTGGTGTGGCCGTCGCCGGGCTATCGGTCTGGGTGCTCGGGTCGGCGATCCTGGGGTTGCGGCTCTGGGTGGGCCAGCGGCGGATGGGCAAGCTGCGTGCATCGGCGGTGGCAGCCGAGCCCGAGGCCGAGGCGCTCTGCCGCGACCTCGCCGGCGCATGAGCGTCGCCGCACCGTCGGTGTGGCGCAGCCCGTTTCTGTTCAGCCCATGCCTGGACGGCCTGCGCCGGCCTGCGATCTTGCTGCCGGAGGACGTCGAGGACAACCTGCGTGAGACATTCGTGCACGAGCTTGCGCATCTCGCGCGCCGCGACGGCGTGTGGAACCTGATCAGGCGCGTGGCCACCGCCGCATTCTGGGTTCAGCCGCTCTTGTGGGTGCTGTCGCGGCGGTTGGAGGCGGTCGCCGAAGAGGTGTGCGACGACTTTGTCGTGCAGTTCGGCAGCGACCGCGCCCGCTACGCCGGCCATTTGCTCGAGCTCGCCGGCCGCACGCTGCCGCCGGCTGCCCTCGCGGGTGTGGGTATGGTCTCGCTGCGATCGCTCCTGGCGCGGCGGGTCGTCCGCATCCTCGACACCTCGCGCTGCCTCTCCACCCGGCTGGGCGCCCGCGCCTGTCTCGCCATGCTCGCCGCCGGATTCGCCGGAACCGTGTTCGCCGGCCTGGTCGGCTTCGGCGGCCAGGAGCGAAAGGCCGAGGCACCAATCCCCGCGACCCCGGGACCCGCTGCACCGGGCGACCCTGCGCCGACGGGACCACGATCAGTGGCCAGGTCGTCGGCCCGGACGGCAAACCGTTTGTCGGCGCCAGGGTGATTGCCGCGCGGGTGCATGCCACTTCGGACGGCATCGGCGAGCCGTACAACATCAAGAAACAGTATGAATATGTGCTTGCGACAAGCGGTCCCGACGGCCGGTTCGGCATCGGCCTTCCCGAGGCGGACACTCAGGTGATCGCGATGGCCCCCGGCTTCGGCCTGGGATATCTCTTGAAGGGCCAGCCGATCCGGCTGCGGGCGGGAGACCAGCCGATCAGCGGCCGCCTCGTCGACCTGGAGGGGCGGCCCGCCCCGCTGGCGAAGGTGCGGCTTGTGCGGGTCTCGCTGCCGTTGCCAGGCGCCGGCCCTCCGGATGGCCCCGAATCACGCGGGCCCGGAATCACGATCGATGGCGTGCCCGCACTACCCGACGGCGTCGTGACCGATGCCGACGGCCGGTTCCAGATCGCGGGGCTCGGCCGCGACGTGCGGGCCGAGCTCAGCATCTCGGGCCCGGCGGTCGCCTTCAAGCGGGTCGAGATCGACACGAGCCGCTCGAGCCGCGAGCGCTCCAGCCGCCCGACCCCGCGGTGCGCAGCCTGAACGACCGCGCGACCTACGGCGCCCAATGCACGATCGCCGTCGAGCCGACGCGGCCGATCGAAGGCGTTGTGCGCAACGTCGACACGAACGAGCCGATCCCCGGTGCGGTTGTCACCGCGTTTCAGCTCTCGGGCTCGACCCTTTCCATCGAAGGGTTGATCACGACCGAGTCGGACGCGCAAGGCCGCTACCGGCTGGTCGGGCTTCCCAAGGGTGATCGCCACAAGCTCGCGGTTTACCCGCCGCTCGATCGTCCGTACTTCATCACCAAATTCCTCGAGGTCCCCGCCGGACCAGGGATTGAGCCGGTCCCGTTTGACATCGGACTGAAGCGCGGGATCTGGATCACAGGCAAAGCCACCGACGTGGCCACCGGCCGGCCGGTGGCGGCGGCGATCGACTACTTCCCGTTACTTTCAAACCCGCATGCCCAGCAATACCGAAACTTTGACGCTCAGGTCGCGATGTCGATCGAGGTCAAGACGCGGTACAAGACTAACGGCGAGGGGCAATTCCGCGTGGTCGGCCTTCCCGGCGGCGGGGTGGTGACGGCTCGCGCCGACGACCGGTCGTACCGGGTCAGCGTCGGGGCCGAGGTCATCCAGGGGCGGCGCCGAGCACGGCGGCCTGTTGACGTACGATCGCATCTTGCCCTCGCTCTATCACAGTCTGAAACCAGTCGACGTGCCCGAGGATGCCCCCTCGTTCGTCTGCGACCTCGGGCTCGACCCGGGCGAGTCGGTCCGTGTCAACCTCGTCGACACTTCCGGACAGCCGGTGACGGGCGCCACGATGTGGGGCCGCTTCCCGAGCTGGCCCGAAAACGGAGACCACAACCTTCACGAACAGAGCGCGGTGCGGGTCGGCGGCCTGGTGCCGGGCGAGCCTCGCACCCTGTTGATCCAGCACACTGGCCGGAAAATCGGGGCCGTGCATACGCTCGCGGCGGACGGCCCGCGGAAGGGCGCCGAGATCCAGGTCACGCTCGGCCCCACGGCAACCCTCACAGGGCGGCTGGTTGATGCGCAGGGCCGGCCGGCGCGCGGCGGTGTACGGGTCGAGCTCATCGCCCGCGCGGCGACCGGGTCGGCTCCGATCTCCATCGCCTCACAGCAGGCTGGCGCCGACGGACGCTTCCGCTGCGAGCTGGTCCCAGCAGGCGGGCCTTTTCAGGTCACGGCGACGAATCGCCTGGTTTACGGCCTCGGCAAGCGCATGGAGCCCGAGGCGTTCCAGCCGTTCACGCTCGCGAATGACCTGCGGGTAGGCGCCGGTCAGTCGGTCGAGCTCGGGACTTTCGACGTGACCACAACCCAGCGCGTGGACCGCGTCCCCGGTACCGCGGTTCCCGACGTGCCGATCCAGGGGCGCATCGTCGACCTCGAGGGGCGGCCGGTCGCGGGTGTCTCGGTCACGGTCGAGCACACACAGATCCCGAAGCTTGACAGCTTGACGCAGTGGCTTGACGGCGTGGAGAAAGGCGAGCCGCCGTGGGTCGTGGCCCGGCACATCGACCACGACCGCAAGGCCCCACCCACCGCCGCACGCGAGGCCGTCACCGACCAGGACGGGCGCTTTCAGCTCGCGGGTTTTGGCGCCGAGCGGGTCGTTTCACTGGGCTTTCGAGGCGACACGATCGCATTCATGACGATCGAGGTCGTCACGCGGAGGACCGCCCCGGTCCCGGCCCGAGGCTTCCCCGACACCCACGGTCCCGGGTCGCAGACAATCTACGGCGCCGAGTTCACGTTCACGGCTCGCCCGGGCCGGCCGCTCGACGGGATCGTGCGCAACGCCAAAACCGGACATCCGATGGCGGGCGTCGCCGTCGAGAGCTACCGGTTCGCCGGCTCTGATTTCGTCGAGATCCGCACCCTGAAGGCCACGACCGGCCAGGACGGCCGATTCCGACTGGCCGGGATGCCCAAGGGGCGCGGCAATGTGGTGCTTGCGATCCCGAACGACGACCAGCCGTACTTCATGCGCGAGGTCCCCGTCGGCGACCCGCCGGGTATCGACCCCGTGCCGGTCGCGATCGAGCTGCACCGCGGGATCTGGATCACCGGCAAGGTGACCGACAAGGCCACCGGCGAGCCGATCGCGAGCGCACGCCTCCACTACCTGCCGTTCCTGGACAACATGTTCGTCCAGGCCCTGCCCGAATTCGACAAGGACGGCAATGTTGATGGGTCGCAGATGCGATACAAGACCCGGGCCGACGGCACGTACAAGCTGGTGGGAATGCCGGGCCGGGCGATCGTCGGCGTCGACGACGACGGCCGGAAGACCTACCGCAGCGGGGTCGGCGCCGATCAGATCAAGGGGCTGGACGAGCGCGGTATTTCAAGACATGGCACAACCCGATCTGGGCCGGCAAATCCTGGCCGAACGCGATGAAGGAGATCAACCCGCCGGAGGGGTCGGAACAAGTCTCGCTTGATCTGCAGCTCGACCCTGGTCTATCCGTCCGCCTGGCCGTCGTCGGGCCCGAGGGAAAGCCGGTCGAGGGCGCATCGGTCTCCTCTTCCGGCTCGAGTGGCGGCGCCAAAGCGCCATCGAGCGCCGGTTACGAGCTTACCAACCTCGGTCCGGGCGAGGAGCGCACGGTGATTGTCTGGCACGAAGGCGCAAAGCTGGGCAAGGCGCGTCGCGTCAAGGCCGGCGCCGACGGCGCCAGTGCGGTCGTTTTCACGCTCGCGCCCCTGGCGACGATCCGGGGACGGACCGTCGACGCGGACCACAACCCCGTGCCCGCAGCGCGGGTGCGCGCCGACCTCATGCCCGGCGGTGATTTCATGCTCCATCTGCCCGAGGTTGTCTCGGATCGCGACGGACGTTTCGAGATTCCCAATGTCCCGACGGGCTGCGACTACAGTCTCAACATCATGGCTGGGACCATGATCAAGGAGCGGCGGCACGCAAGCGCCGATGCCAGCGTGCGGCCCGGCGAGACGACCGACGTCGGCGACATCGCGTTCAAGAAGGATTGAGAGGTCGCAAGCGCGGATGACATCCTCACCGTGGTCGACGTACCGGCCCTCCGCGGCCTCGCCCTGGAACCTGGCGCGTGCCTGGACGCTGCGCCGTCGCGCGGGCTTCGGGGCGACCTCCAGCGAGCTCTCGCGCGACCTCGCCGGCGGCCCCGAGGCGGCCGTGGACCGAGTGCTCGCCGGCGAGTGCCGCACGGAGGGCGTCCCCGCTGATTTTGCTCAGACCGCGGATCTGCTCGGCGATGGCGCGGAAGGCTCGTCCGACGCGCGCAGGCTCCAGGCATGGTGGCTCTACCGCGCGCTCTTCACGCCCGACCCGCTGCTCGAGCGGCTCACGCTCCTGTGGCACGACCATTTCGCGACCAGCCAGCTCAAAGTCGACGACGTCGCCGCAATGCGGCGCCAGAATGAGACCTTCCGGCGGCTCGCCCGCGCACCGTTTGGCGAGCTGCTGCGCGCGATGCTGGGCGACCCGGCTCTGCTCGTCTGGCTCGACGCCGCGTCGGACCAGAAGGGCAAGCCCAACGAGAATCTCGCCCGAGAGCTTCTCGAGCTGTTCACGCTCGGAATCGGCCGTTATTCCGAGGCCGACGTCAAGGAGGCCGCGCGGGCCTTGACCGGACGCTCCGTGGCGCAGGGGCGCTTTCGAATGCGTCCGGACGCGCACGACGGCGGCGAGAAGACCATTCTCGGCCGGACGGCCCGGTTCGACGGCGAATCCCTCGCCGAGCTGTTGCTGGCCGAGCCCGCGGCCGCGGACCGGCTTGCCTGGCGGCTTTGCTCGGCATTTCTCGGCGAAAAAGTCGCCGATGGGCCGGCGCTCGCCGACCTGTCCGGCCGCCTCCGGCGCGACGGGCTGCACGTCGGACGGGCGGTGGAAACAATCCTGCGGTCATCGCTGTTCTTTTCATCGGGCAACCTGCACACGCGAGTATCGGACCCGGTCGGGTTTGTCGTCGGCTCCGTTCGAGCGCTCGAGCAATTCACCCCGCCGCCCAGCACGCTTTTGCTCGCCGAGTGGACCGGGCGGCTCGGGCAGGAGCTGTTTTTCCCACCGAATGTCGGCGGCTGGCCCGGCGGCCGCGGCTGGCTCTCCGGCCGTGGGGTGGTCGCGCGGGCCAACTTCGCGGCGGCGCTCGTGACCGGCCGCTTGACCGCCGGCTCGGATTCGCCGCGTTTGTCAGGGCTCGTCGGCGCCGGGGCCACGCCGCCACGCCGGTCGAGGCCGTCCGCGATTTCGGCGAGCTGCTCACCGGCCGCCGCCCGGACACAGCCCTGGCCGGATCGCTCTGGCAGTCGGCCGGCGAAACTGGTCCCGATTCGCAGCGGCTAAACCGCGCGGTGGCCCTCGTTCTCGCGCGGCCGGAAGCACAGTTGACGTGACATCACCGCTGGCTCGTATGTTGAAACAAGGGGACCAAACGATGTTCAATCGACGTCAATTTCTCCGCGGGTCGGCGCTGGTTTCATTGGCCCCGCCTGTCCCGGCGTTTCTGGCGCGCACGGCCCGGGCCGGCAGGCCGAAGCGCGACGGCCGCGTGCTGGTGGTGCTGCAGCTCGATGGGGGCAACGACGGGATCAACACCGTCGTGCCCTTCGGCGACGAGGCTTACCGGAAGCATCGCCGCGTGCTGCGGCTCCCGGTGGAAAAGCTCTTCAAGATCGGCGACGGCCTCGGCTTGCACCCGTCGATGCGGGCGGCGGCCGACCTGCTCGAAACCGGGCGGCTCGCGATCGTCCAGGGAGTCGGGTATCCCAACCCCGACCGCTCGCATTTCGAGAGCATGAACATCTGGCAGACCGCGCACCCGGGCAAGCCGGAAGTCGAAACCTTCGGCTGGCTGGGCCGCGCGCTCGACGCCGCCCCGCGCGGCGATGGGCCAGCCGCGGTGCATGTCGGCGATGAGAATCTCCCGCATGCCTTGTTTGCCAGGCGGGCATGCTCGAGCTCGTTCGCCGATGCCGAGGATCTCGCGCTGCCGTTTCCCATGCCAAACGATCCGCCGGGCGCACCGGGCGACGACCTGGCCGCGTTCGTGAATCGCACCGTCGCCAGCTCGTATGCGACCGCCGCGATGCTCGAGGCCGGTGCCCGGCCAGCGCGCCGCGGCCGCCCGCTATCCCGAGACGGGCCTGGCAAACCGGCTCGAGCTGGTCGCCCGCTCGATCAAGTCCGGTTGCTCCGCGATTGTTTATTACGTGATTCAGTCTGGATACGACTCGCACTCGCTTCAGTTGCCGGCGCACGCTCGGTTGTTGCGCGAATTCGCCGGCGGCGTGCGGGCGTTTTTCGACGACCTCGCCGCCGCCAAGCTCGCCGACCGGGTGTTGCTCATGGCCTTCAGTGAATTTGGCCGCCGTCCCGATGAGAACGTCTCCCTCGGCACCGACCACGGAACCGCCGGGCCCGTCTTTCTCGCCGGTCCGCGCGTCAAGCCCGGGGTCTTTGGCCGCACGCCGTCTCTTGGCGACCTGCAGCAGGGCGACCTGCAGTGGTCGACCGACTTCCGAAGCGTGTACGCAACCTTGCTCGGCCGCTGGCTGCTGCTCCCCGCCGACCCCGTGCTGGGCGGCCACTTCGATACGCTTCCGATCGTCGAGGCGTGATCCGAGCGAGGAAGAGGCGTCGGCGGGCGACTCGAACCTGCTGCCGCCCGGTTTCATCACGCTGCACACGGGCGACATGTTCGGCCTGGCGCGTCGAGACTCGCGCTGAACAAGCCCGAACGGATTCGTGGTCGGACTCGTGATTTATCCCATCGCGTAGACCAGGGCCAGCGCGAGGACGAGGACGACGGTCAGGATCGCGATCAGGACCTGGCCCGCGCTCGGCTCTGCGAGGATGTCGCCGATTCTTTCGCCCAGGTGCTCCAGCCAGCCGGCGTCCTCATCGGGCTCGTCGGCTTTCGGTTCCGTCGCGCGCAGCTCCTCCATCGCTCGCTTCATTTGAATCAGCTCGGTCCGATATTTCTTCTGGATGTCCTTTCCGGATTCGATGCCTTCGTCCTCGAGGGTCTTGCGATGGGAGGCGAGGTCCTTGGACGAGGAACGCCGTGCCTCGCTGTCGTCTCTCAAGGTAGGCGTTTCGCGAGTGGCGGCGCCCGGGGCCGGAAGCGCTGATTCGATCCGCGACCAGTCGACTGGCGGGGCTTCGGGCTCCGGGGGGGCAGGCGAGACGACCGATGGAGACTTGCCGCCGCCGGCCTTCGTGCGGGCGCCGCGATCGGTGCTGACCACGGGCCGGATCATCCCTTCGAGGGCTTCCGCCACCTCTGCGGCCGACCCATAGCGATCGTCCGGCCGCAAGGCGATCAGACGATCCACGATCGCGGCCAGGCCGTAGGGAAGGTCCGGGCGGACGTCCCTGATCGGGACGTGCTTCTCGCGGATGCGCTTCACCAGCCGGTGCTCCTTGGTGAGGCCTGGGAAGGCATAGGCATCCGTGAGCAGGCGGTACATCGTGCAGCCCAGGCTGAATAGATCGGTGCGGGCATCGATCGGCTGGTCGGTGACCTGCTCGGGCGAGACGTAGTCCATCGTCCCGACGACCTTGCCCAGATCGGTGTCGAAGACGTCATGCTCGCGGTCGGAGGGGCCGACGAGCTCGCCGAACCCGAGGTCGAGCACCTTGACGACGCCGTTCTCGATCAAGAAGAGATTGGTGGGCTTGATGTCGCGGTGGATCACGCCGCGTTCATGGGCGTGCGCCAGTCCCCACGCGGCCTGCGCCATGTAGCCGGTGACCTCGGTCCAGGGTAGGATCGGCTGCCGGCGCGATACCTCAGCCAGGTTCTCGCCTTGCAAGTGCTCCATCACGATGTACGGCGAGCCCTCATATTCGTCGGCATCGAGGGCGCGGACCACGTTCGGGTGGTCGAGGCGTCCGACGATCCTCATCTCGCGGAAGAACCGGGCGACCGCGTTGGTGTCGAGCACGCAGTCCGGCAACACGACCTTGAGGGCAACCACGCGATCCATCAAGCGGTGGCGGGCTTTGAATACGCGGCCCCTACCTCCGCGGCCGATCAGGTCGAGCAGCACGTAGCGGCCAAACGCGAGTCCCTTTTTCGCGACCAGGAGCCGGCGCGCCTGGAATTCGGTGAGCGTACCCTCCTGGACCAGGGTGCGGGCGATGCTCTCGGAATCATGCTGTTCGATTTCGGCATCAAATCGGGCCTGAAGCTCGCGCAGCTTCGCCGCGGGCAGCACCTCCCAGCGCTCGAGCACCGCGAGGAACTCGGAGGCGGAGAGTCGCGTCGGGATCGCGCTCGAGTCTTCTGACATCGCGAGATCGCTCCGAAACTCCACGAGATCCGCATGGCCTGACTTCAGGCCGGAACGCCGGACGGCCGTTGCGCGACGTCGTCCGCGGGATGCACCAGGGTCCCGATCCAAGCGGGGCCGATCAAAACCTTATCATCGACCGGCCGTGGCATCAATCCAGGCCCCGAGCACCCGGCGGATGGGCGGTCCGCTCGCCGGAACCGAATGGGTCGGCGCGGTTCAAGTCTCGCGCGTGCGATGATAGGATCAATTAAGCCGATCTTCGCCCGCCAGACGCGCGATCGTCAAGGGCGGATCGGATTGTCGCGCTTCTCGGAGCAAAGATTGGGAGTCATCTACGAGCAGTTCGAGCGCGAGCTGGCCGCGTGGCGGCGCGGGACGCCGGGCGGCCCCGCCGGGAGATGGTCCGCCTGCTGCTCCTGGGCCTGGAGCGCGAGGAGATCGTCGCCGTCGGCTATCGCGAGGCGATGATCGCCCGCAGGCTCGAGACCATGCCGATCGGGCCGCAGCTCCGCGAGCTGATCCAGCACGCCCTGACCTGGGCCTGGAAGGACGAGGAGATGCACGCCATCTACCTCCGGGGCGCGATCCTCCGCCTGGGAAGCCGGTCGCTGAAGGCCAGGGCGTACTTTCGCCAGGTCGCCGGGGCCATCGCCGGCTGGTCCAGCTCGGTGCAGCAGCACGTCCGCTGGCGTCAGGCCCCCTGCGGCCCGGTCGCTGGCCGGCGCTGGTCGTCGCGGTCGGATCGCTCACCGGGACAGGTCCCGCGCGACGTCCGCCAGTACTTGCGCTACGGCCCGTTTCGCGACTTCTGCCTGTTCAACGTCGATGCCGAGCTGACCGCCCGACTCTGCTACGACCGCATGCTGGAGCTGGCTGCCGAGCTGTCCGAGCTGCCTGCGTCGCTGGTCGACGACCTCCGGCGCGTCCGCGACGACGAGGATCGCCACGCCGAGATCTTCACCATCCTGGCCGAGTCGCTCGATGATCATGACCGGCTCGTGCCGGGTCTGACGCCGGACGACGTCGCCCGACGGATCGGCGCGGTCGGCGAGGACTTTCTGCCGCCGCCACCGCCGGCTGTCCGCGCCGGCGCACCCGCTCGGCGCCGGCGGGCGGGTCTGGGTCGTCCAGGGTAGCTCGCCCGACGAGAAGCGCGATCGCTCTTCGCCGCCTGCTGGACGACGCCGGCCTGGAGGACCGAGTTCGCGAGCGCGAGCGCGCGCTCGGCCGACCGGCGGGCTCGCTGCGCGTGGCGATCAAGCCGACCTTCATGCTCGGCTACGCACCAGAAGGATCGCTCGATCCTCACCGACCCCGAGCTGCTGGTCGAGCTGGCCGACCGCCTGCACGCGCTCGGCTGCGCCGACGTCGCGGTCGTCGAGGCCCCCAACATTTACGACCAGTTCTACGCCGGCCGCAGCGTCGGCGAGGTGGCCCGCTACTTCGGCCTCGAGTCGCCCGAGCTACCGCCTGGTCGATCTCTCCGCCGAGCAGGTCCCCCACGCCTACCGGCGCGGCCTGGCGCAAGGGACCGTCGGCCGGACCTGGAAGGAGGCCGACTTCCGCATCTCCTTCGGCAAGATGCGCAGCCACCCGGTCGAGCTGGCGTACCTGAGCGTCGGCAACATCGAGTGGATCGGCGGGCGGTGCGACGAGTACCTGTTCCCCGAGCGGCAGGCCCAGCGCGAGACGGCGATCATGATGCTCCTGGACGCCTTTCCGCCCGATTTTGCCTTGCTCGACGCCTACGACTCGGCGGCCGACGGCTTGATCGGCGTCATGGGCTGCCCGCGGCCGAAGCGTGCCGCAAGGCTCTACGCCGCGTCCGATGCGCTTGCGCTCGACATGGTCGCGGCGCGGCACATGGGGGTTCGCGACCCGCGCCAGTCGAGCATCCTGCGAGCGGCCTGCCACTGGTTCGGCGACCCTTCCGCGCCGGATCGAGGTCATCGGCGTGGATGAGCCGCTGGCCGGCTGGCGCGGGCCCTACACAACGACTTGTCGGCGCTTCTTGAGCATCCTCGCATTGCCGGTCTACGTCTGGGGCAGCGGCCGGGGAACGCTGTTCGTACCCGAGATGGACGAGCAGGCGTTTCCGCCCTTGCAGGCCCGCGGGGAAATTGCTGCGGCTCGGGCGCGGGCGATGCGGCGGCTGCTGGGCTTGAGGCACCCCCGATGAGCCGGACGGTGATCGTCGTCGGGGCGGGGATGGGGGGCTTGACCGCCGCGCTTCGCCTGGCGCGCGGAGGCTATCGAGTGCGTCGTGATCGAGGCCGCCGAGCGGACTCGGCGGCCTGGCGGCGGGGTTCGACCGCGAGGGCTTCCGATTCGACGCCGGTCCGTACCTGCTCCTGGATCGGCCCGGTCTGGAGTGGGCGTTCCGCGAGCTCGGGCTCGACCTGGCCGAGCAGGTCCCGATGCGGCGGGTCGAGGACGTCTACCAGGTCGAAGCGGCCGACGGGTCGGTCGTGCGCATCCAGCGCCGACCTGGACGAGACAGCCGCCGGGATCGATCGAACGTGGCCCGGCGGCGGCCGCCGATACCGCGAGTTTGTCGCGCGGGTCTCGCGCGTGCCACGAGCGGCTCCGCCCCTTGCTGACGTCGTCCCGCCCCGGACCGGCCGCGCTGCTTGCGCAGCGGGGCGTGGCGCGACTTGCCGTTTCCTGCTCCGCTCGCTGCGCTCGGTCCTGGCGAGTGCCAGCTGCCGCCGGCCGTCGCTGATGCCGTCGCCATCTGGACCCATGTGGCTGGCCAGACGACGGCCGCTGGCACCCAGCCCGCTGGCATTCGTCGCGGCGATCCTGCACGGCGTGGGCGGCTTTGTCCCGCTGGAAGGAATGGGCGCGATGCCGCTGGCCCTGGCCAGCGGCCGCCCGAGCCGCGGGGGTCGAGTTCGATCTCGGGACCAGCGGTCGCGGCGATCCGCTGCGACGCGGGACGAGCCGCGGGGCGTCACGACGGCCGAGGGCGAGGTTCTCGAGGCCGATGCCGTTCGTCTCCAACCGCAACGGCGTCGGCACCTATCTCGAGCTGGTGGGCGAAGCGCTTCCCGACGCCGCGCGCGAGCGCGCCTGGAGCAACTGCCCCTCCAGTCGCCCGGGCGTCTGTGCCTACCTGGCCGTGCGGGGCGGCTGCAGCCCGCCGTACCTGCGCTTCCGCCTGCCGGGCGGCGGCGAGCTGTGCCGTCTGCTCGTCACGCCGGCTGCCGTGATCGAAGGGCATCGAGCGCGACGGCTGGGTGCCGGCGCGGCTGATCGCGCCGATGGCCTACGACGATGCGCAGCGACTCGGGCCCGAGCGGCCAGCGCGAATACCTCGAGCGCGTCCTGGCCGAGCCCTGGTGGCGGAAGCACGTCGGCGAGGCCCGCGTGCTCGGAACGCGCGGACGCCGGCCGACTGGGGGGCCGCGTGCCACCTCTACCGCGAGAGCATGAACCCGGTGATGACCGCCCGTTCATGCGAGCCGGGCGGCTGGCCCACCGCAGCCCATTCCTCGAGCGGCTCTACCTTTCCGGCAGCTCCACTCATCCCGGGCAGTGGGTGAGCTTCTGCGCGATCTCCGGGCATCCTGGCCGCCGACCGCGTCATCGAGGACCTGGCTTGATGCTGCTCGCCACGACGACCGTCGAGCTGCGCCGAACGGCCGCCGCCTGCGCGTGGCCAGGCTGGGCGCCGGTCCGCCCTTGGTCCTGTTGCACGGCTATCCCGACAACCTCCAGATCTGGTGCGAGCTGGTGCCCCGGCTGGCGGACCGGTTCACGGTGATCGCGCCCGACTGGCCGGGCATGGGCTACAGCGAGGCCTGGCCCGGCGGCGCGACCCCGTTTCACATGGCCGACCGCCTGGCTGGCGTTACTCGACGCCTGGGGCCTCGACCGGGTCGCGCTCGCGGGCCTGGACATGGGGGGCCAGCCGGCCCTGGCCTTCGCCGCGCGGCATCCCGGACCGCGTCTGCCGCCTGGTCAGTCATGAACTCGCTCGTGCAGTGGGACGAGGCGACGTCGTGGGAGATCCGTGTCCTGCGGCGGTTCGGCTGGAACCGGCTGATCCTGCGCCGGCTGCCGGGGCTGGTCTTCCGGCGGGCCGAGCGGACGTTTCTTCCCCGCGGCGTGCAGCCTCCCGCCCGAGCCTGCGCGCCGACCTCTGGGCGCGCGTTCCGGCGGCCCGAGGTGCGGGCCTTCATCGCCAAGATGTGCGCCGGCTACCAGGGGACGCTCCCGCGACTCGCCGAGCTGTACCCCACGATCACGGCGCCGACGCTCGTCCTCTGGGCCGGGCGCGACAAGCACTTTCCGGTCGCCCACGCCGAGCGGCTGCACGCGGCGATACCCGAGTCGGAGCTCGAGGTCCTCGACGACGCCGAGCACTGGATGCCCTGGTATCGCGCGTCCGAGGTCGCCAGTCGACTCACAACCTTCCTGGACGAGGATAGTCAAGGTGAGTCGGCGCGGCGGATCCAGTGATGCGCCCTGCGCGCGGCAGCATCGCGGCAGAGGTGCCGATGTGTGGTACAGGTTTCGCCCCGGCGCACGCACGGCGCTGCGTGCGTGCTTCACTCTTTCATCATCGCGCGCACTCCGCCAAAAACCCGTTCTTCCACTCCCGCGCGCCAGGGGCGCTGCCCAGCCGTAGAACAGGATATTACCGGTCGCACTCGGAACCCCGGGCCCCTGGTCGCTGTCCCAGCCGGCCTCGTAGCCCCCCTCCTTCAGCATGCGCTCCGCGGGGATGTAGCAGGGCACTTCGTTCGCGTAGGCGACCGGCCAGGTGCGGTCAGCTCCAAACTCACGCTTGAGCCGAAGCGCGTAGTCCACGCCCACCTCGCCGGCCAGCGCGATCATCGTGAGGTCGTCGCCGAACCGCCAGATCTGGATCGGGAGCGGGACTTCCTCCGGCAGCGTGCCGGCAGCGATCTGCCCCAGAATGTGGCGTGCGTGTCGACGGCGATAAGAGACCTTGCTTTCGGCGAGCTCGAGGTACTTCTGCCGCGAAGGGGCCGGCGCCAAGGGGAGCGCGATCTCGCGGTAAGTGGTGCGGAGCACCCTCGAACCGGGTGCCGGCGGGCCGTCGGCAGGGCGGCGAGCACGGCGGCGGCGAGTGCTTTTCCGTGAAGCTCGGCCTGCCGAACCGGCCCCTGCGGCTGCGGATCGATCTCGCCGGCGGCTCCGGTGACATAGATCGCCGTCGCGCCGGGATGCTGCTGCTCGATTCCTTCGGCCGCCACGCCCGCGTAGTCCGGGTGATAGCGGTAGAAGCCCTCGTGCCCGTTGCGGATTGTCGTATTGTGACAGGCATACGTGAACAACACGGCACGCGGAGCTCCCTCGGGAGTCTCGACGAGCAGGACCGGCACATCCGGGTCGGAGACGCCGTCCTGGTTGGCCCCGAAGTTGTAGTCGCCGTGCTCGCCACGGACGCGCCGATTCACGCCGAAGCGGGCTTCCGTGCGGGCAAACCCGAGCCGGGCAGGCGATAGCGCCAAGAGGGCCCGCGCCATCGCGTCGAGCGTGCCGTCGCGGATCCGGGCGGCGGCCGTCCTGAGCTTTTGCATCTCGGCCTCGCTCAGATCCCACGAGATCAGCGGGTCGAAGCCCTCGGGAAGGGCGGGCCCGCTGTGCGTGTGGGTCGCGATCAGCATGATGTCGCGCTCCAGGAGGCCAAACCGCTGCCGGGCCGTCGCCACGATCTCGCGGTGGAGCGAGCGGGTGAAGATGTGGATATCGGCGTTCACCAGCACCCGGCGCTGGCCGAGATGATCCTCCAGCGCCAGGGCGCGGGCCCAGAGGTCGGCCGCCACCCCCTCGGCCGGCCGGTTGCGATGGCCGTAACCCCCCAGCCAGCCGAGTTCCGCGGGCGTGATCTTCACCTTGGCGGCTCCCGCTCGAAACTCTTGCGAGAACGCCTGCGGCGGCGACCTCAGCCAGGCAATCACGACGAAGAGCGCAAACGCGCGCAGCGCTTGCCGGACGAGAGACGGCTGAATACCTTCAGGGTGTCGTGTTCACGGTTGCCGAGCGCCGACTGCGGCGAGAGACCCGGCGTCGTGTGAAGGGCCGGATTCGCCCGCGGATGGGCTCTCGGCAACCCGGTTGGTGAGGCGGGGCTGGTGCGTCACGGCGATGTTGATCTCCTGGGGCTCGTCACAAGGCGCGATCGCGTCGGGAACCGGGGATGTCGCGGGGGATCCTCATTGCAGCAGCATTCCGGCGGCGCGGCAAGGTTTTCTCTAAAGCGTGGTCGGGGGCCGAGTTCTCCTTCGCGGCACCGCCCTGCTGGAACGGCAAACCGGATTCCTGGCCACCCCTTTTGAAAGATTTCCGGGTCTGCCGTGTTTAACTTGTTGTAAGGAGGTCCGATGGACGCTTCGCCCGCCACGCGACAGCTCGCTGATCGTCAAGCTTCGCGACCCGGCCGACGCGGGCGCGTGGCGGGAGTTCGTGGCGCTGTACGAGCCGCTCGTCTACCGGCTGGCCCGCCGGAAGGGGCTTCAGGACGCCGATGCGCGGGACCTCTGCCAGGAGGTCTTCCGGGCGGTGGCCGGGGCGATCGACCGCTGGGACCCGAACCGGCGGCAGCTTCCGCGGGTGGCTTTCCCGCATCGCTCGCAACCTGCTGGTCAACTTCCTCACCAGGCCCAGGCACGAGCGCCTGGGCAGCGGGGCCACCAGCGTCCAGGATCTGCTCGAGTCCTCGGTCGCCGCCGACCCGTCGGCCACGGCCGTCTTCGAGGCCGAGTACCGGATGCGGCTGTTCCACTGGGCCGCCGAGGAAGTCGAGGAAGAGTTCGCACACGACGACCTGGAGAGCGTTCTGGCAGACGGCGGTCGAGGGCCGCCCGCCGGCCGCGGTCGCGGCCGAGCTGGGCCTTTCGGTCGGCGCCGTCTACATCGCGCGGAGCCGGGTCCTGGCCCGGCTCAAGAAACGGATCGAACAGCTGGGTGACGATGCGAGCGACAATCACGGGCGAGGACGACCATGCGAAGCACACTGAACCTTGTGACCTCGACCGGCTGCGGCTGCTGGCCGAGGACCTGCTCCGCCCGACGAGACGACCTCGGCTCGAGGAGCACCTCCAGCACTGCCCGCGGTGTCAGGAGCGCTCGATCGGCTGGTCGAGCGAGGACCAGCTGGCTGGACGCGGTCCGCCAGTACCTCGGCGCCGAATCGACACGAGGCGACCACGAGCCCGGGCCGGCGGCGACTTCGCTCGATTTCCTCGCCCCTTCCGACTGGCCCGACTCGCTCGGGCGGCTGGGGACGTACGAGGTCAACGGCGTGCTCGGGCGCGGCGGGATGGGCGTGGTGCTCAAGGCGTTTGACCCGGCCCTGAGCCGGAACGTCGCGATCAAGGTCTCTGTCCGCCTCGCTGGCCTCCTGCGGCGCGGCCCGGCGCCGGTTCCTCCGCGAGGCGAGGGCCGCCGCCGCGGTCGTTCACGAGCACGTCGTCTCCGTCTTCGCCGTCGTCGAGACCGGCGGGCTGCCGTTCCTGGTGATGGAGTACGTTCCCGGCCGCTCGCTCCAGGACCGGCTGGACAAGAAGGGGCCGCTGCAGTCTGCCCGAGATCCTGCGGATCGGCATGCAGACGGCGGCCGGGCTGGCGGCCGCCCACGCCCAGGGCCTGGTCCACCGCGACGTCAAGCCGGCCAACATCCTGCTGGAGAACGGCGTCGAGCGGGTGCGGCTCACCGACTTCGGCCTGGCGCGCGCCGCGGCCGATGCCGCGGTGACGCAGAGCGGCGTGGTCGCCGGAACGCCGCATTACATGGCGCCCGAGCAGGCCCGCGGCGAGTCCACCGACCACCGCGCCGACCTATTCAGCCTGGGCAGCACGCTCTACGCGATGTGCGCCGGCCATCCGCCATTCCGCGCCGAATCGCCGCTGGCGGTGCTGCGGCGCGTCTGCGACGACCATCCGCGGCCGCTCCGCGAGATCAACCCCGAGGTGCCGGCATGGCTCGAGGCGATCATCGCCAGGCTGCACGCCAAGGACCCGGCAGAGCGGTATCCGTCGGCCGCCGAGGTGGCCGACCTGCTGGGCCGCTGCCTGGCCCACGTCCAGCAGCCGCTCTCCGTGCCGCTGCCCACGGAGATGCTGCCTCACGCGGTTCGCCGGCGACACGAACGCAGTCCGGTGGGTGTGGGCCGCCGCACTGCTCGCGATCGCGACCGTCGCCTGCGCAGCGCTTGCGATCCGCACGCTGGAATCGAGGAGACCGCGCTTGTCACTACCGATCAGTCCGCAGGCGGTGGCCTCGGAGGATCATTCTGATCCGATTGCCGGCGTGCGCGATATCGCTACCGACGAGATCGCGCAACAAATCGACGAGGCTTACCAGCGATTGCGCCATCGAGGCCGATCTGTTTCAGCACAATGGCGCGATCGAGCAGGATCGTTTTTCAATCCGCAGCCGTGAACTTTCCAACCAGGCCACCGTTCTCGAGCGGCAGATCGCCTCGGGTACCGAGACGCGCGCCGCTTTTCCGAATCCTCCGTCCGCTTTCCAACCCCGATGAAAGGAATTTCTGATGAAGTTGAAGATTGTCTTGAGCGCACTCGTCGCATCTGGGCTGCTGCGCTGTCGTCGCCCGCTCCCTCGCACAGCAGGTATCCGACCGTGACGGACCGGAAAAACGCTCCAGCTCGTCGGTCTTTACTCAAAAGGAAGCCCTCAGCGATGACAGGGTCGGCGGCGGCGCCGGTTCCCAGCGTCAGTTTTCCGCGGATGTTTTGCAGGGCCATCTGCTCGGCGGGGCAATGGGGGGAATGCCCAAGGCGGCGGTTTCGGGTTCGGCGGTTCGTCGCATTCCCCGTTCGCGAGCTGGTTGTCTCCCGAGGAGGCCAAGCTCGCACGCGAGGCCGAACAGCTTGCGCATTCGCTCCGCGACGCCAAGTCCGGGTCCGAGAAGGACAAGATCAAGGGCCAGCTCGGCGAAGTGCTGGAAAAGCAGTTCGAGCGGCGCCAAGGCCGGCACGAGAAAGAGATCGAGTCGCTCGAGTCGCAGGTCAAAAAGCTCAAGGACCTGTTCCAGAAACGGCAGGAAAACCGCCGCGAGATCATCTCCAATCGCCTCGATCAGATCATCCGCGACGCCGACGGTCTGGGGTGGTAGACGTGCCCGTCAGTAGCTGAAAAACAACGACAAAGCCCCCGTGGCCCCCAGAGTTCTCTGCGTCCGTCCGGGAGCGCAGTCGGGGCCACGTTCCACCTCATTCCGCCTCCCGGCAATCCGCCGACCCTCGATCCCAAGCAGCTCGCCGAGGTGCTGGCCGAGGATGAGGATAAGCACATGCATAGCGACGGCGGATTCCCGTCACCTCCGCCGAGATCGCGGCCTTGCCATCGCGGAAGAGACGCCCTGTGTAATCGACCAGAATCAGGTAGCGTCCCAATGAGAAACCTTCCAGCATCCCTTCACGTGAATCGGGCGTCGATCAAAGTCCGAAGGCCGGAGTTTCATCGAGAGCTGTGATACGGCGCTGGCGAAAATCGGAACGTAGCGCTCCAAGTTCGCAGGGACAGACAATCGGGTCTGCCGGATTTGAACCGCTCCTCTTGGTTCTGCCAGAGCCCCGCTCGCCATTTCTTGGGCGTCAGCGCTGAAACGGCAGACACCTCGAGCGCGACCGCAAGCGGGAGCAGGCGCGTGAGCGTCGTCGAATGGCTCGACGAAATTCGCGTGAGATTGTGCGAGGAACTTCTACTGCATACAAACGATACTGGCCTGGGCGGAGGATAGGGCGCTGCTCGCCCCTACGGGGCGCTTCTCGACCGAAGCTCCTCATGCGCCCCAGGCAGCGGTCAAATGTCGCCAGCGTCGCGAGCAGCAACCCGGCGGCGATCACCGTTTCTCCGGCAATCCAGCACGGAATCCAAAGGAAAGCGTCATCGATGAATCTCGGAAACGCGCGACTGGCAATCAGGGTAAACGACCCGTGGAAGGGGCTGATAGCCGCCAGGCCCACTCCGAGCGGTCCGTCGAAGAGCGTGCGGACCAGCACGGGCCAGCCGAGGCCGACCACGGCGTAGGCAGCCACCGCCACGGCGGCAGCGCGTCCCAGCCGCGCAATCCACGTCGAGAGCGCCAGACCGACACTGGTCCAGAACGCGGCATCAGCGCAGATGAAAGCAACGAGCAAGGCCAGCAGGGGCCACGTGTCGTTTATCCACGCGTCCACGCCAGCGACCAAGAGCGGCAGCACGAGCAGCCGTGGCAGCTCGCGGAACGCGCCCCACCACTTGGCCAGCACGATGCTCCGCGTCGCGACCGGCGTCACCAGCAGGATGTCGAGGCTCCCCCGCCCCCGCTCTTCGACGACCGCCATGGTCGCCGACACCAGCAACAACGGCAGACCGCAAGCCACCTGGAACGCCACGACCTGAGCGGGCAGCAAGCCACGGTTTATCCGGCCGATCCACAAACTGTCCAACAAGGCCAGCACAGTGAAGAGAATCGCGAGCAGAAAATACAGTCCGAGCAGGGCCCGGATCCAGGGCGTGTACTGCTTGCGCTGGGTTTCATACCAGAGCACGGGGCTCTGATCGAGCATCCGATCGCTCCGGCCGCCAGTTCTCTGGCTGACTATCGACATGCCCAGGACGCCGCGCGCGGCCAGCCGGGAGGCGGAGCGGTCTCCTTCTGCGGCGACCACGGCCCGCATCCTGCCGATGACCAGCGCCAAAAGCGCCGACGAGCTGATGAGCATGGCCGCCCCGAATGCGAGATAATCGAGTACGCCGACCTTGCCCGGCTGCACGTAGGGCGCGAAGGCGAGGTAAAAGGGATGGGACCAGATCAACCAGTCCGGCGACGTAGGAAAGCCCCAGAGACGACCGAGGTCGTCCCAGGTCGGGATCGCCAACAGCCAGACCATGAAGAACGCATAAGTCGCCAGGATGGCCTCGTACGGCTTGGCGGCCCAGACCGAGAAGGCCAAAGCCAGTGCGCAGCCGAAGATCCCGAGGCAGACCGTGATCAGAAACGCGCCGGCCAGCGCCAGCGGATCGACGCCGCCCATGAGAACGCAGATCGCCAGCGCCGGCAGCGCACAGGCGACCAATCCCACAACGGGCACCAGCCGCGCCCCCAGCTTGCCCAGCACGATCTCGGCATCAGAAAGGTCGGTGGCCAATAGCTGCGCCAGCCTGCCGCTGGAGCGGTCCTGGCAGATCGTTCCGGCCGTTGCCGCGGGCGCGGCCAGGAGGACGAGGCTGAGCTGCGTGAAGACGATCGCGTTGAAGAAGCCCTCCCCGATCTCCGCCCAGAGGTGGATCGTCGGAACCGTCTGCCCTGAGGTTCGTGATACCCAGACGCTCCAGAGGCCCACCAGCAGCACCCCGACGAAAAGGGCGCGCCCGGCGTAGACCTGCCAGCGGCGCGAGGTCGTGAGCCATTCATTGGCGAAGACCGGCCCGAACCCCCAGCGCGGCCCCATGCTCGCCCCCGCTTCCGAACCTGCCCCAGTTGAGACGGGAATTGGCCCCAACCCGTCTGTCCCCCGCTCGAGCTCCATCATAGCAGATCGGGCTCGGCCGCAACGTGCCCCGGCCCGATCTGGGCAGAGCGATCGAGCGCCCGCGACCGCCCGCTCAGAAGGCAGCCTGTCTATCTTGCGCGAGCAATTCCTGCTGGCGCTCGATCCAGGATGCGACCCTGGTGCGCGTCGGGAACCGCGGGGCGAAGGCAGCCAGGAGCAAAAGTGCCACACCCAGGGGTAGAGTCTTGCACTGTCGGCCTTTCGAGCGCCAGGCTTCACACCTTTTCTCGCTCCTTCCCCTGCCTCTTGGTCGTCGGCAATCAATCCTCGCTCACACTCTCTGAAACGCCCGACACACGCGTACCAGCGACAGGCCACCGACGATCGGGCAGGTTATCGCTCCGACGATGTGGGCATACCATCGGGCGGTGTGTGGCGATGGGGCCTCCGGAACGACCCAGGCGGCAAGGGTCGCCCCCAGGGCGAAGAACGCAAACCCGATCACCATACCCTGGAGAAAAACCAGGACAGTTCGATCCCGGCTACTCGACAGCCCAGCCCGTTGGCGCACGCGTCTCGCCGCCCGCAGACTGGCCACCCACGCGATCAGAATCCCCGAGACACTCGCGACGGCCTTCCACGGCCCTGTCCAAGGGACAGAGAGCGCTGTGAGAGCTATCGAGGAGACGGTGCCGACGGCCAGGAAAGTGTGATGGAAGGTTTGGAGGGGGCGGCCGAGGAGGACGGCCTGGATGACCACCAAGTTGAGCGCCGCAAGCATGAAGCAGATGACGGGAGACTCCGGAGCACGATCGGCGACGGGGAGCAACAGAGCCAGGTTCAGTGCGACCAGGGCCGTGAACTTCATCATCAATGCGATGGTGACTCTCTGACCGGCCATGGCTTGCCTCCTCCGGTCAATTCCTCCGTCAAAGGATCTACTTTTTGTAGACTACCCACTATCACGTGGTCTTTACGCTTCCAGCGGTGCTCGACCCGATTGCCTTGCAGAATTGGCGGGTGGTCTACGGTTTCCTGTTCAAATGCGCCGCCAAGACCCTACAGCAAATCGCCGCAGACCCGCCGAAAAGTGGCGAAGGTCCATTATTATCCGATTCCGCAGCGTAACTTGGGTTACTCGCCAGCCAGCGGAGGACGGATCGTGACCACGCACCCGATCGACCCAGCGATCCCAAGTCGGATTCACTACCGGGGTTTGACCAGGGCGGACGCCTTGGCAAGGACGTCTTCGAGCCGTCCGGAGGCGATGACGATGCCCCGGCCATCAACAGCAACGGCGTGCGGGATGAGGTCAACGGCGAACCGTCGGTAGAGCTGGCCCCCGCCCCGCGCCTCCTCCCCGTCGGGGATGTCGACACAGACCGGGTAGCCGAGGTGAAACTCGTCCATGACCTTCTTAATGGCCTCGGGCTTGCTGCCCGGCGGGTGGATGCCGACGACGGTCAGGCCGTTCGAACCGCGGGCCTCGTGGAGGCGGCTCAGCCGGGGGAAGTCGTTGCGACAGGGGCCGCACCACTCGGCCCAGAAGTCGAGGATGACGACCTTGCCGCGGAGCGACTCCCAGGTCAGGGGGCTGCTGTTGAGCCAGGCCGCCCCCTCCGGGAACTCGGGCGCGGGCTTCCCGATAAGCGCGTCCAATGAACGCCGGCTAGGCTGATCGGCCGGTGATGGGATCTGGTCGACCCGGCCCCTCACCTGATCCTCTACGACAGTTCCCGGTGGAAACTCGAGCACGAAGAGCGAGTCCGCAACCTTGGGATTCACCACCCAATTCTCGTTCCGGACGTCCCATTCCCACGACAGCCTCGGCGTGCCTTCCCGTCCGAGCGTCCTGCTCGGTCGGGTCCGTGGCTCGGATTTGGACCCGAGAAGGGAGCCAGACCCCGGCTGCGGCCTCGTGATGGTCGTGGGAGTCGATCACGTCGAATTCGATCCAGCTCTGATGAGGCGGGAATCGGATGAGTTGGCTACGCCTCACGACGGCGAAATTCAATGTCGGGTCGATCAGAAATCGGTAGTTCCAATCCCGGCCATTCCTGGTGACGGGCTCGGTTTCAACCACCAGAACACTGTGCCCATCGTGCGGAGTCCGGGCCACGACCTTGCCATTTCGCTCCCGGATGATCTGACTCACCGGCTCGTCGTGGAATAGCGTCGTCATCTCGAAGGGGTTTAGCGTCCACCCCAGGCCGTCCGGGGACTTGATGATGACCCCCACCGTGAGGGTCGTAACCCCGCTGACGCTCCGGCACAGGGTGCCGTCATACGTGCTAATACGTTTTGACGGCCTGATCACGGCTTTTCCTTCGACAATTTTGAAGCTCTGCCCGTCGACCTCGCAGCGCGCACGCCCGGAGCGATCCACGGTCGAGGTTTCGACGTTTGTCAAACGAGACTGGTATATCCCGATGGGACGGACTGGACGTCGACGCCCTTGAACGTAGCCCTCACAGACAGTGCGTTGACCCTCGTCTCCAATGATTTCCAATCTCTTGATTATGTCCGCAATATCGGCGCCCTTGACGTCGGGCGGTGGGCCGGCATTTGAGCCTGCTGTTGTCCCGGCCACCAGGCTGATGAGCCCGAGAGTCACGGCGAGCAGGCCTCGCCATTCTGTGAGTCGCACACGGGGGCGTCGCATGGCTAAGCTCCCTATGCCAAATGGAAAGTCTGATTTCTGGATCATCCTTTGCGCTTTCATACCGCGCAAGGATCGAGCGTTAAGTCTCAACGATGATTCACCTGATGCGCTCATTCGGGCGAGCTTCCAGGATCGAATCCGGTCGTCACGGGGATCGTCGAGCCATTGCGTGCCGAAGCGCTGGGGGACGGCCCTCGGACATCGCGATGCGATCCTCCAGATTTGCCCCATGCCACGCCGGAGTGCGCCCTTGGTCCGAGCTCTCGCGCACCCATTCCAGCGCCCGGCGCTGGAATTCCGGCTCCCCAACCGCATTCTGAACGATCGACCAGGCCGCCTCCGCACCGACTTTTCCGGCCGTGTCTTCGGATGGCCAGCCGTGCCGGGCGATCAACTCTCTCAAGCCAGCGGCCTTCTTGATGTGGACAGCCTCCATGCGAGGGACATAGGGGCCGCCGAGTTCGTCGGCGGCCGCAGGTTCCGCCCCGACCCCAAAGTCTTCGGCTCGCATCGCGATCAGTTCGCTGCGCATCATCTCATTGATCATCGTCCGAATTCCTGGAGAAGGACCGAGCGTACCGCGTCCATCGGACGCCAGCACCCGGTCCCGCAGCCTTTCGTCGTTGTCCACCCGGTGTCGCTCGCCGTCGCCAAGCACGATAAACCCGTGTGTCGGCGTCACGCCGAGCTGATCCTCAATCAGCAGTTGTTGCCGTTAGAACTTGGCAAAAGCTGCCCGCTCTGCTAATCTAAACTAAAGGAGTATAACGAAATGACGATACGTCTACCCGAACATTTAGAGAGGTACGTGCACGACCAAGTGCAGGCTGGCCGTTTCTTGACCGAGGATGAGGTCGTCACCGACGCCCTGGAACGCCACCGACAAGCACAGCAGCAGCCTGCGAAAGACACCGGCCTGCCCGAACTGACGCCGGAGGAAATCACCGACCAGGAGCTGCAACGCCGCTTGCTCGCAGCCGGGATCATCAGCGAAATCAAGCCACCGATTACGGACTTGACGCCTTACCGGAACCGCCGTGCGGTCCCCATCCAAGGCGAACCGATCTCTGAAACCGTTCTTCGGGAGCGTCGCTGACGGTGGCGGCCTATTTCCTTGACACCAGCACAGTTCTCAAGCGATACGTGCAGGAAACCGGCACTGCCTGGGTACAAGCCTTGGCGGCTCCATCCGCCCGGCATTCGTTATTCGTAGTGCGGATCACACTGGCTGAGAGTGTCGCTGCCATCACGCGGCGTGAACGTGGCGGCTCAATCACGTCCCAGGATGCTGCCACCGCCGTGGCGGATTTCCAACTTGATTTCGCCCGCCAATACCGCGTCGTCGAAGTATCGGCCGGGTTGGTCGCCCAGGCGGCAACGCTGGCCAGGAGGCACGCACTGCGTGGCTATGACGCCGTGCAGCTTGCGGCAGCCGTTGAGGTCCACCTCCTGATCCCATCCCTGACGCTGCTCTCGGCCGATGCCGACCTTAACGCTGCCGCCGCTGCGGAAGGGCTTCTCGTCGATGATCCAAACAGTCACCCGTAACATACCCGCTTCCAACGCATCCAGCAGTTCGCCTACCCCCTCACACTGGTCAAGGATAACGACATGCACAGCGACGGCGGCGAGATGTGGTGGATCGCGATAGTGGGCCGGACGCAACGCCAAGGGCATGCGGATTGCGGAATGACGATCGGCCGATCGGAGCGCGCGGGGAACGCAAGACAGGTGGCGGACCGTCGCGTGGAGACATGAACGGGCGGGGGAATTGCCCGCTCAAATGCGCGTCGAGACTTGAGAACGGGTCGCGCTCTGCCCTTGTCCTATCGCGCAGGGCATCCGGCAAGGTTCGCCAGGTGATGTACCCCCCGGCGTGCGGCGACCTCGCGCAGGCGCTCTCGGCTGGCGGCGAAGAATCGGCCGAGCAGGCGGCCGCCTCTCAGCTTTTCGAGCCGGGCCCGCCAGCGCTCGGCACCGCTCTGGAGCCGGTCGAGGATTCCCGTCACCTCCGCCGAGATCGCGGCCTTACCATCGCGGAAGACACGCCCCGTGTAGTCGACCAGAATCAGGTAGCTTCCCAATGAGAGACCTTCCAGCATTCCTTCACGTGATGAATCCAGATTCTGTCGATCTTCGATCGGGCAAAGCCAGAGCGATTCCTCCAGCCCGGCCGAAGAATTCGAGCCCTGCTCGGCCGCTTTCAGGTCACTGGCTCGACCTTGAGCGTTCACGTGTTCCACACGCGTGCTGACCGACGTATGCGGGCTTGCTTCCGGAACCGCGCAACGCCGGCCGCGACCGGGTTGAGTTTGCGAAAGTGCTTGCAGTTGACACTCGATCCATTTCTTGCGGTCTTCCGGTCCTTCGCCCAGTTGAAATGCCCGTCGCACGCAGCGCGTGACGCAGTGATACCAGCGAGTCACGGCCGGATCGACGAGATGCACGCGAGCCATCGTCATCGGTGAAATGCTCCTCGCCTGATCGGCAGATGTCACCGACATCGCGGCCGCGCGTCAGTACTGCGTTGTATGTCCTAATTCTCAATTCTCCGTCCTGAGTCGACTACGTCGATGGCTCTGCAGGAAGCACAAGGTCAGGGGTCTGGGGTACTGACGATACCCGGACCGATACCTGTACCAGAAGTTGGGCCTTTACCAGCTCAACCGTCCCCGCCGGAGCTTCCCGAGTGCGACCGTGTGAAAATCGACTATCGAAACAGCCCCTCTCCGAGAGCCGGATGCCTTAATTGGGCACGTCCGGTTCGCCCAGCGGGATGTGGAAACGGAGCATGGTATTGCTATTGAGGCACTGGCGATCGAAAGAGCCAGCACCGGCTAGGCAAACCTAAACCACCGCGCCACATCTCGCCTCTACTACGCTGCACTTGTCAGACCAGTTTTGATGAATGCGTTCGTGCTCAGCAGAGCCCGGCAGTCGATCATTGCTAATCCCGGTACGCGCTTTTACAATAATTTACTTGAAATACTCGGAAGACTGGATAAAGGGCAACCCGGTCAGCCCGGGGGGCTCGTTAGCGAGTAAGCCGACGTGGTCGAGTGCCTGAGGGCGTTCCACCACGTCGGCTTTTTTTTTGCGATGCGAACTCGACTCGAATTTGACAAACGGAGAGGAGTGAACGGAATGAGGGCCGCCTGTCTGTTGATGGGAGCGCTCTTGCTCGGGACTTGCCCCGGCTCGGGTGCTCAAGAGGCTGCGCGGAAAGAGCAGCCCGTTTCGGCAGCCGTCGCCCCCGCCGAGCGCGGTGACGACCAGAAGGCGATCGCCGGCCTCGTCGCCGCGTTCTCAAAGGCATTCAATGGCGGCGATGCCGCCGCTGCCGCGGCGACCTTCGCCGAGGATGCCCTGGTCGTCGACGAGCACGGTGAGCGGACCGAGGGCCGCGCCGCCATCCGCGCCCAGCTCGCCGCGTCATTCGCCGACAACCCGGGCAGCACGATCGCGATCAAGGTCGACTCGCTGCGTTTCCTCGGCCCCGACACGGCGCTCGAGGAAGGGCGGACGACGATCACGCCTGCCGGCCCCGGCGGGGAGCCAGAGATCACCCGCTTCACGGTCGTCTACATCAAGAAAAACGGCCAGTGGCTCCAATCCGCCGTCCGCGACGAGCATGACCATGCTCTGGGCCCGCACGACCGCCTCAAGGAGCTGGAATGGCTGGTCGGCGACTGGGTAAACGAAAGCCAGGAAGCGATCGTCAGCACCTCCTGCAAGTGGACTGACGACGGCAACTTCCTCATCCGCGATTTCACCATGAAGACGCAGGGCCAGCCCGTTCTGAGCGGCACTCAGCGGATCGGCTGGGACGCCGTGAAGCGCCAGTTCAAGACCTGGATCTTCGACTCCGAAGGGGGCTTCGGCGAGGGATACCTGACCCGCGATGGCGACCGCTGGCTGATCAAGGCCGAGGGAGTGCGACAGGACGGCAAGCCCGCTTCAGCGACCAATATCGTCACCCGGTTGGGCAAGGATCGGATGAGCTGGCAATCGGTCGACCGCACGCTCGGCGCGGCAGCAATCGCAGAGATCAATGAATTCACCGTGGTTCGCAAGCCACCCGAAGCTGGCAAGTAAGAATTGACTATTTGCTTGTAACAATTCATTTTCATTTCAGGATACGTTTCATGACGCGCATGATCTCGAAACTGGTTCTCGGCACCGCTCTGGTGCTCCTCGTCATTCCGCCTGACATCTTTGCCGGCCGCGGTGGAGGCGCGCGGTGGCCGCGGTGGAGGCGGTAACCGAGGTGGCGGCGGAGGCGGTTACGGCGGCGGTGGTGGAGGCGGTAACCGAGGCGGAGGCGGCAACCGAGGTGGCGGCGGAGGCGGTTACGGCGGCGGTGGTGGAGCTAACCGAGGTGGCGGCGGAGGCGGTTACGGCGGCGGTGGTGGAGCTAACCGAGGTGGCGGCGGAGGCGGTTACGGCGGCGGCAACAGAAGCGGCGGGATGGGGGGCGGTTCCCCGTCGTTCAGCCAGCCACGCCAGCAGTCGGGCCAGTCGGGTCAATCCGGCAACCGCTCCCAGTACGGTAGCCAGAACCAATCTCATCCGGGGGGTGCCGCCGCCGGCGCGGCTACTCCAACCGTAACCAGAGCCAGTCGCAGCCCGCTGGTGCCGCCGCCGGCGCGGGCTATGCCAACCGTAACCAGAGCCAGTCGCAGCCCGCAGGTGCCGCCGCCGGCGCGGGCTACGCTAAGCAACCAGAGTCAGTCGCACCCCGCAGGTGCCGCCGCCGCCGGCGCAGGCTATGCCAACAACCAGGGCTTGAATCACCCGGGGCGGCGGGGGCCGCCGCCGGCGCCGGCTACGCAAACCAGTACCACCCCGGCATGGTCAACGGCACCTGGAGCGGCAACGGCTATGGCGCTTGGGGCGCAACAGGCTACGGCGCCGGCTATGGCACGGGGGTGGGCGCCTGGGGAACCGGCTCGCCAATGTACGGTTGGGGCTACTCGGGCTACAGCAATCCCTATTCCGCCGGCTACGCTGGCGCGGGCGGTGGTGCGCAAGCTGTGGCCCCGCAGCAGACCGCGGCGGCACCCTACAACTACTCCCAGCCGATCAGCACGACCGCCGCGCCGCCCGAGCAGGCCGTCGCCAGCCAGTCAGCTTCGGCCCTCGACCAGGCCCGCGATGCGTTCAAGGCGGGCGACTACGGCAAAGCCTCGCAACTCGACCAGCAGGCGCTTGCGCAGGCGCCCAATGACACGAGCCTGCACGAATTTCTCGGCCTGGTTTATTTCGCTCAAGGCAAGTACGACCAGGCCGCCGAGCCGCTTTACGCGGTCCTATCGGTCGGGCCCGGCTGGGACTGGACGACGGTGAGCGGAATGTATCCGGACGTCGAGACATACACGCAACAACTCCGCGCCCTGGAGGCAAGCGTCAGGGAAAACCCGAACTCGGCCCCGACCCGCTTCGTGCTGGCCTACCACTATCTCGTCGAGGGGCATGATCAGAACGCCGTCGACCAGTTGAAGGCGGCCGTGAGGCTCCAGCCCGGCGACACGCTTTCGGCGCAGCTCATCGCGCACCTCCAGCCCACGGGCTCCGCCCAGCCGGCATCCGCCGAGCGGCCCCGAGCGCAGCGCCGGCCGATCTCACGAAGCTGGCGGGAAGCTGGACGGCCACGCCGGCCAAGGACGCCAAGGTCACCCTGGCGATCAAGGAAGACGGCAAATTCAGTTGGGATGTCTCGAGCGCCGGCAAGCCGTCAACCACGATCGCCGGCAGCTCAACCTTCGCTGACGGGGTCCTCACCCTTACGGCCCAGGGAGCACAGCACGGAGCGCTGACCGGAACTGTCGCCTCGCAGGACGCCGATCACTTCACTTTCCGGCTTGTCGGCGGACCGCCGTCTGATCCCGGACTTTCGTTCGCGCGCTGACGATCTGATCCAAAGAGGAGACTCCCCGACATGCTTCGCACAAAACTCTCCGCGCTGGCGCGTATCTCCGCCGGCGCGGCCTTCGGCTAGTTGGCCGCCGCGATCGGCGGGCGAATCCCGCGGCCCTCGTCCACGGCGAGCCCGCTCGTCAGCTTCGCGCTCCGACTGGAACAAGGCGCCGATTGTTGAGGCAACTCTGCACCGGCGTCCCGCCGCCGAGAGGCTCCTCGCTTGCCTTCTTGACAGATTTGAGCCGTTGATCACGAATAACTGTCGCCGCTTCGGGTCGAGGCCGCGCTCGACCAGATCCTCCAGCAGGACGGACACGCGCCAATGGCGCTCGGGGAATCGTTCTAGCTTGCGTCTCTGTCACACAGTTGCCAATCCACGCACGTTGATAGCGCGGCATCGTTTGGGCGGATTGCCGAGGCCGCGGATGAGCGAGATCGAACTGGTTAAGCGAGGGCATCGGAAACCATTGGCATTGACGCTAGAATTACGGCTTTCGCTGACAGCCGGATGGAGAAAACGATGAGACGATCCCGGTATTGGACAACGATCCAAGGTCTGTTGCTTGTTTTGGCTACCTTGGCAGGTGCTACAGGCTATCCGCAGCGCTCCGCTGACAGGAGCAAGAATGCTCCGGTGACCCAGGCCACGGCGGTTGAAGAGCAAGCAACTGGATCAGAGGCGCAAGCCGCGGCACCGGCCAGGCCCTGTGCCGATCGCCGCCCAGTTGGGCAGTCCCAGCGCCACCACGTCGATTCCAGGCAATCAGCTTCCTCCGCCGGACCCGAAATTCGGCGGCGCGATCAACCTGAAGGCGTCCGACTCGAAGCCGTGGTGGCCGCCGCGCGTCGTGCCGCCAAAGGGCGCGCCCAACGTACTCTTGATCATGACCGACGATTGCGGGTTCGGCTCGCCGAGCACGTTCGGCGGAGTCATTCCAACGCCTGCCCTGGATCGCGTCGCCAAAAGCGGGCTGCGTTATACGCAGTTCCACTCCACGTCGCTTTGCTCGCCGACACGCGCGGCGCTGATCACCGGACGCAATCATCACGTGTCTGGTTTCGGCGTCGTGGGCGAGGCGGCTACCGGCTTTCCCGGCTACGATTCCGTCATTCGCAGGGAGTGCGGCACGGTCGGCGAAATTCTCAAGCAGAACGGCTACGCGACGTCGTGGTTCGGCAAGAATCACAACACGCCCTTCTATCAAGCGTCAGTGGCCGGGCCGTTCGATCAATGGCCAGGCGGGATGGGCTTCGAATACTTCTACGGCTTCGTCGGCGGGGACACGAGCCAGTGGACGCCAAACTTATTCCGGAATACGACGCCGATTTATCCGTTTGAGGGCAAGCCCGAATGGAATCTGACCACGGCCATGGCCGACGAGGCGATTGAGTACATGAAGGGACTCCACGAAGTCGCGCCCGACAAGCCGTTCTTCGTCTATTACGTGCCCGGCGGCGTGCACGCACCGCATCATCCCACGAAAGAATGGATCAAGAAGATCAGCGACATGCACTTGTTCGATGATGGCTGGAACAAGCTGCGCGAAAACATCTTCGCGAACCAGAAGCGGCTCGGCATCGTCCCGCAGGACACCAAGCTGACTCCGTGGCCCAAGGAATTGCCGGAATGGGACTCGCTGAGCTTCGCAGAGAAAAAACTCTTCATCAAGCAGGCCGACGTTTTCGCGGCCTACCTCGCTTACACCGACCACGAAATCGGCCGCGTCATTCAGGCGGTCGAGGACATGGGCAAGCTCGATAACACGCTGATCATCTACATCAGCGGCGACAATGGAGCGAGTCCGGAGGGGACGGTCAATGGCACGCCGAACGAGTTCACTTTCTTCAACGGCGTGACGGTGCCGGTGAAGGACCAGTTCCTGTTCTACGAGTTCTGGGGCTCGGATCTGACCTTTCCCCACTATTCCGCTGGATGGGCCTGGGCGTTCGACACGCCGTTCCAATGGGTGAAGCAAGTTGCGTCGCACTTCGGCGGTACTCGCCAGGGAATGTGCATGTCGTGGCCGGGGCATATCACCGACAAGGGCGGCATCCGCACCCAATTCCACCACGTCATCGACATCGTGCCCACCATCCTCGAAGCGACAGGCATCCCCGCGCCCGACACGATCAATGGGATCAAGCAGCGGCCGATGGACGGCGTGAGCATGGTTTACACGTGGGACAAGGCCAACGCGAACGCGCCCTCCAAGCGCACGACGCAGTACTTCGAGATGCTCGGCAACCGGGCCATTTATCACGAGGGATGGGTCGCATGCACCACTCCGGTGAGCACTCCCTGGGATTTAGGTCTCAAGCCGTCGCCGGATGTGATCACCGGCTACAACTGGGAACTCTACAACATCAAGGAAGATTTCTCGCAGTTCAACGATCTCGCGGCCCAAATGCCGGACAAGCTCAAGGAGATGCAGGACCTGTTCTACGCGGAGGCGAAGAAGAACGACGTGCTGCCGCTGGACAACTCGTCGCTCGCGCGGTTCCTTACGCCGCGCCCCAGCCCGACGGCGGGACGCAACAGCTTCACCTACAGCGGCGAGCTAAGTGGCGTCCCTCCGGCGTGCGCTCCGAGCATCCTCGGACGCTCTTACAACATCGAGGCGGAGGTCGAGATTCCCGAAGGCGGCGCGGAAGGGATGATCGTTACCGAGGGCGGGCGCTTCGGCGGCTACGGCTTGTTTCTCAGCAAAGGCAAACTCGACATCGGCCGGGGCAAAGTTGTGTTCCTCTACAATTTGCTCGGGATGAAACACATCGCGTGGGAAGGCCCGGAACTGGAGCCCGGCAAGCACACCGTCGCGTTTAGCTTCAAGTACGGCGGACCTGGCTTTGGAAAGGGGGGCACCGGCACGCTCTCGATCGATGGCAAGGAAGTGGCGAGGAAAACGCTGGAGAACACAGTGCCCATCACTTTTCCGGAGGATGAGACTTTCGACGTGGGAATGGACACGCGCACCCCCGTCGCGCTCATCGAGTATCACTACGACTGCCCGTTCAAGTTCACCGGCAAGATCAATCGGCTGACCTTTACCCTGAGCCCGCCCGAGTACGTCGCAGAGAAGAAGGAATAGTACCGGCCTAACGGGCCACTTGCATGAACAAGCCGCTTGCCTTCGCCGCGCTGGCCGAAGCTGCCACTGGCGTGGCGCTCATCGTCGTTCCATCGCTCGTCGCGCGACTGCTGCTCGGCACGGAACTCTCCGGCGTCGCCGTTGCCGTGGGCCGCGTGGCCGGTATTAGCCTGTTGTCGCTAGGATTTGCATGCTGGCCGGGCAAAGAGCCGACGCGCGCGGCGCTCTGTGGGATGGCGACCTACGGCCTGCTCGTTACGCTTTACCTCTCGTACCTCGGCATTCGCGGCGAGTGGGTGGGCCCACTCTTGTGGCCGGCCGTGGCGTTGCACGCCGTGCTGACGTTGCTGCTGGCACGCGCGTGGTTCAGTGCAAGAAGTGCTGTAGCGAAACAGCCAACGGAAGAGATTCGCATCACGAAATGACCACGCGGTGAAACCAACGGGAACTAAAGCGAGGGACGGAACATCTCGACCAGGGCGAGCACGTAGGGAGTCCAGTGCTGTGTAGATTGGGCATCTGGATGACTTCGCCCGCTTCCCGCGAAATCCTCTGCGGCTGAACGGTTCGTCGGGTAATATCGACAGCGCGACCACTCACAGCGCAGGGAAGCGTATAACCGCGCCTAGAGCCATCCGATGCCGCTCGACCCAAAGCGTGTTCAAGCTGTTTTCCTCTCAGCCGTCGAATACCACGACCTCGTGGCCCGCGCTGCCGTCCTGGATCGGGAGTGTTCGACCGACGCGGAGCTGCGACAGCAGGTCGAGGCGCTCTTGACGGCACTCGACCAGCCCGAAAGTATTCTTGATCAACCGATCGTAAGACCCGCCAGCCACGGCATCCTACCCCTCGCGGGACCCGAGGATAACGGTCCGGACGGCACCGAGACGCAGTCGCCCATGGGCGGACCTCGGGCACCCGACCTGACGGTCGGAGTTCTGCCCGACGCCCATTCCAGCAGCGGTGGTGGCCAGACCAGCTTCGAACTGACCGACCGCGCCTTGCCGGCAATCTCCGGCTACGAGATCCTGGGCGAGCTGGGGCGCGGCGGAATGGGCGTCGTCTACCGCGCCCACCAGGTGCGTCTGAACCGCCCCTGCGTATTGAAAATGATCCTGGGGGGTGCCCACGCCGGCGCCGAGGCCGGCGCTCGCTTCCTGGCCGAAGCCGAGGCCGTCGCCCGCTTGCAGCACCCCAACATCGTGCAGATCCACCACATTGGCGAGGCCGACGGCCTGCCGTTCTTCGAGCTTGAGTACGTCCCGGGCGGCAGCCTCGATCGTCGGCTCAACGGTACGCCCTGGCCGGCCATGCGCGCGGCCGAGCTGATCGAACCGCTTGCGCGCGGCGTCGCCGAGGCGCACCGTCAGGGCATCATCCACCGTGACTTGAAGCCGGGCAACGTCCTGCTGGCGGCCGACGGCTCGCCCAAGATCACCGACTTCGGCTTGGCCAAGTCGCTGGCCGTGGACAGCGGCCTGACGCGGACCGACTCGATCATGGGCTCGCCCGGCTACATGGCCCCCGAGCAGGCCGAGGGCAAGACCAAGCAGGTCGGGCCGCTTGCCGACGTTTACGCCCTGGGGGCAATTCTCTACGAGCTGTTGACCGGCGGACCGCCGTTTCGAGGTACAACGGTGCTAGAGATTCTTGAACAGGTCAAGAATGCCGAACCGGTGCCGCCCGCGCGGCTTGTCCCCGGCCTGTCCCGCGACGTCGAGACGATCACGCTCAAATGCTTGCAGAAGGAGCCGGAGAAGCGTTATGATTCGGCCGCCGCGGTGGCCGAGGACCTGCGACGATTGCTCGGCGGCGAGCCAATCGTGGCGCGGCCGGTTCCGGTGTGGGAGCGCGCCTGGCGCTGGTGCCGCCGGCATCCGGCCCCGGCAGCGCTGACTGCGGCCGTTGTGGTGGTAGCCGCCCTCGGGCTGGCCGGCATCCTCTGGCAGTGGGGCGAGGCGGTCAAGGCACGCGACCTGGCGTCCAATCGGGCAGTCGCAGAGGCGGACGCGCATCGGGAGGAGGCGAGCGCACGTCAAGTGGCCGAGACGACCCTGGTCGACATGTACACGACCAGTGGCATCTCCGCTGGCGACCAGGGGGATCACGCACGGGCGGCCGTCTGGTTCGCGAGTGCCGCCCGGCGGGCGAAAGCCGACCCCGACCGCAGGATCGCGAACGCGGTCCGCGCGCGGACCTGGGGCCGCCGGGCGTTCACGCCGCTTCGCGCAGTAGTCGCCGACGGATCATGGCCAGGGGGCCTGACCTTCCATCCGGGCGGACGCTACCTCATCACGAAAACCGTGGTCGACGGCAAGACCAGGGATACCAGCAATAGGCTCTGGGACCTGGAGGCCGAGCGATCGCTCACGTTCCCGGGCGGATTGACCGCCGTGCCGTCCGCGGCCTGGAGCCACGACGGCAGTAACCTGGCGGTCGGTCTTCTAGCCGGCGATATCGTCGTCGCTCGTTTCCCGGGCGGGGAGGAAGTCACGCGAATCCCGTTCCCTGGGCGCATCCGGCTCATGATCTACAGTGCCGACGGGCGATACCTCGCAATCGCCGGTGGAAGCTCTGCCCGGGTCTGGGACGTCCGGGCTCGCGCGTTCGCCACTCCAGAATTGGTGCATCCCGTGGCGGTGACGACGTTGGCTTTCCACCCTGAGGGCCGGTTTCTGGCGACCGGGTCCCAGGATAACCACGCCCGCCTCTTCGCCGTTCCCGACATCTCCGGAATCCCGCTCTGGCCGTCCGTCCCCCACCGTCAGGAAGGCGGCAATGTCTGGTATCGAGTGTTCTGCTCCCCGCCCTTGTTCGTCGACGGCGGCCGAGGGCTGATCACCTACGGCGGTACGGGGGGACTATCCCGGCGCGCTGTGGCGACGGGAGCGGAGGTCCAGGCGCTGGACACCCCGGAGCTTTCGGCGATCGAACGCAGCCCCGACGGGCGGTATCTCGCCGTTTCGGGCTTTCAAAGCAACAGCATCGTCAGACTCTTCGACGTGTCTACCGGCCGTCCCGTCGGGCCAGACCTGATTCACAAAAACACCGTAGTCAGTGCGGTTTTCAGCCCCGACAGCCGGATGCTCCTGACCGGCTCGACCGACAATACGGCCCGGCTCTGGGCTGTGCCCGGCGGCGAGCTCCTGGCCCGGCCGCTCGACCTCCACCGGCCGGTCAATCTCGTCGAGTTCGCGCCGAACGGTCGAGCGCTGGCCACTCAAGACGGCGAGTTGGTCCGCCTCTGGGCGTTTCCCGAAGAGGGAGTGCCGATGGTTCCGCTGCCCCTGGACGGCGACGGGTCGTTCGCCGCGCTGAGCCCCGATGGCGCGTTCACGATCCCGACAGGACTAACCATGAGTCCGCCCACGCTCCGAAGCACGAGGGCCTATCGCGTCGCGACCGGCCAACCGGCTGGGCCGCCGCTTCGACCCGGTGGCGTGATCGTCGACGCGGCCTTCTCGCCCGACGGGCAATCGGTCGCCACCCTCGGCGCTTGCGACGGTCTACTGGCGGAGGGCCAGGACGTCGTCGTCTGGGATTGGGCGAGCGGCCGGCAGGGATGGAGGGCGGCACTGCCCCCTGAGCCGCGGAGCTTGTCATACCGCCGCGACGGCCGCCGCCTCGCCGTGCTCTGCGGGGCCGGGGAGCTGCTGGTCTTCGACCCCGCTGGCGGCAGCGAGGTCCTCCGCTGGCGCGCCCACGACGCCGAGCCCGCTCACCACTGGGTCAACAACGGCAAGGTGTGCTTCAGCCCTGACGGCCGCAGCCTCTTGACCTGGGGGATGGGGAATGACCTCCGGGTCTGGGAGGCCGAAACGGGCCAACCACGCTACCCCTCTATCAGCCATCGGGACAAGTGCCACGACCTCCAGTTCTCCCCCGACCGCCGGCTTATGGCGCTCGCCTCCTATGACGGCTCGGTGCGGGTCCGGGAGTTCGCTACGGGAACAGTTCTCTCCGAACTGCCCAAGCATCCGGACAGTGTGTACTCCGCCAGCTTCAGCCCCGACGGTCGGCTGCTGGTGACGGCCTGCCGCGATCGCGCGGTCCGGGTATGGGACTGGCGGGCCGGCCGGCTGGTCTGCCCGCCGTTCGAGCATGCAAAGGAGGCAGTCGCCGCGACCTTCGCGCCGGACGGGCGCTGGGTGCTCTCGGTGTGCGCTGATAAGTCCGCCCGCGTTTGGGACTGCCGGACCGGCAAGTCGGTCACGCCATCTCTGGCGACGAAGAATCGTCTGTGGAGCGTCGCCGTGACCCCGGACGGCATGCATGCCATTGTCGGTGGCGACGTCGACGCGCTGGTCCTGCTCGACCTGGGCGATCTGGCGCCGGAAGACAACGCCCACCAGCCGGACGCCCTCTGCCGGTGGGCCGAACTGCTCGCCGGCGAGCAGCTTCACGAGGGCAGTGGGACTGTCAACCTGTCGGCCGACGAATGGCTCGACCGATGGCGGGCGTTCCGCCGGCAATCGCCTGCCGCCGACATCGACGAGCCTCACGTCGACGTCAGCGCCGCCCCGAGCCCCAAGGCGGGAGGTCCCGACACGGGCGCCGGGTCTCGCGAGGTGGTGCGGTTTGACGATCTTGCGGGCCGCTTCGAGGCGGCCGACGCCTTGCTCCGTGCCGGCAGGGTTAACGAGGCAACCGCGACGTCCCGGCAATTGGTCCGCCTCCTGCGGCTGGCCATTGATCGGCTTCCCCATGACCCGAGCCTCAGGCATCGGCTCGCCCTGGCTCTGGTGCTCGGCGGCGACCGCGATGGCTATCGCCGCGCCTGCGCGGCAACACTCGAATGGTTCGTCCGCTACCAGGGCCAGGACATCACCGAAGCGGCCCGCGCCTGCCTGGTCGGTCTCGACGCCGTGGACGACATCTCGCTCCCACGCGGATGGGTCGAGGCGGCCCTGACCCGGGGGCCCACGACTCCCTGGCTGCTTTACTACCGCGGTCTCGCCGACTTCCGCGCCGGCCTGTACGAGCGGGCGGTCGAGCACCTGCGCGAGTCGGTGAAGGTCGGCGGTGGCTGGGCAGCCGCGCCCGTGAACTATCCCGTCATGGCGATGTCGCACCTCCGGCTCGGTAACCGGGAGGAGGCGCGGCGGTGGCTGGAGGAGGCGCACGTCCGGCGCGATGACCCGGCTCGTGGGCTCAAGCCAGGCGAGGCCATCCCAACGTCGGCCGTGTGGTGGTGCCGGGTGGAGTTCCGGCTGTTGCTCCGCGAGGCCGACGCGATGATCCTCGACGCAGACTTCCCAGCCGATCCGTTCGCGCGATGAGCCACCGGAATCGCCTGATTCACCATCGAGTGATTCGAAACCTTTGGAGTTACAATCGAGGAAGATTGCGCCTCAGCACGAGCGTGAGAATATCGAGACCGGGTCGCTCGCCCCCCTCGCCGAGGGCCTGCAAGACGAAGCGGCCGTCGTCCTGCCACTTCTCCGAGTGAGACAGCGTGCGCCGGTCACATCGACGAATGGCACTAGCCCAAGTTACGCTGCGGAATCGAATAATAAAGGACTTTCGCCACTATTCGGCGAAAGTCTGGACTACATTTCAATCACCGCTTTTGTGACCGACAACGACGGACTCCTCGGCATCGTGACCGGCGATTTCCTGCCCGTCGCACGTTTCGTCGATACGTCTCAACCGTTTGGGCAGAGTCCATCCCGGGCGCGACAACAGAGCTTTTTGAGCGGCGTCTGGCTCCGGCCCACAACGCAGACGAATCGTCCGGGTTGGTCCGCCCTCCGGCGATTGCGCCTGAAGGACCACGTCGCCGCTTTTGATCTTGGCGAAATCCTCCAATAACGTCCGAGGGGCGCAATCCAGACCGGATCGCTGCCGAATCGAAGATCGGTCCCACTCGTCGTTTCTCGAAGTTAACCACCGACCGCGAGCGCGTGCTCATCTCCGAGAAGCGGGTGGGTACGGACTCACCATCGCCTGACCAGCCGGAAGTACATGCCAAAATACTCGTCCCGCGGCGCGACCAGAGGAATCTCGACTCCGTAGAGAAACCAGGTATCTTTGGCAATGCGGAACCGGATGCCCGGCAGGATCGTCAGGGTATCGGCCGCCGGCCCGCTATGATCCATCGCCGCTGAGTTATTGACCGCGACTCAGAATGTGAACTCCTTAAAATATCTCACTTCGTCAAGCGTCAGGAATCGGCCGACCGTCAGATTTGTGTCGAACGTCGTATGCAAACCCGTCGCGGACAACGGAATCGTCGGGCCCGCACCGCCGCGAACCACCCAGCGGTTCGGCAAGCCCTGCCAGAACTGGATTTGAGGCCCGATGGACGGAGGATAAGATGCTATGCGAGTGGGGGGACGGCGGTATGTGATGTGAGCCGCTGCGAGTAAGCTCCAGGTGGTTCTGGCTACACGGTTTTCTAGGAGCTTACTCATGACAGCGACCCACGGTCTCGATTCTATCTCCTCGAATTCGCAATTGCTCGACGTCGCCCTTGAGCTGAGCGAAGGAGAGTGGAAGCTGGCCTCAAGCAATGCGCGTGGGCAGCAAGCACGGCTCGTATCCATGCCAGCTCGTAACTTGACACGTCTTCTGAGCGAGATCGCTCGCGCGAAAGCACGGTTTGGTCTTCCCCCAGGCGCGACCGTTCACTCCTGCTACGAAGCGGGACGCGACGGGTTCTGGCTCCATCGGTTCCTTCATCACCACGGAGTCAACAATGTGATCGTCGACTCCTCGAGCATCGAGGTTAATCGTCGGCTTCGACGTGCCAAGGCAGACAGTTTGGATGCCGTCAGCTTGGTCGGACTCCTCATGCGTTTTCACGGTGGCGAAACCAAGGTCTGGCATACCGTCACCGTGCCGCATCCTGAGCAGACTCGCCACGTTAAAAAGGTTGGGACGCTGATGCGACTCAAAGGAGTGGGTCCAACCACCGCCTCCATTTTGGTCTACGAATTCTTCGGGTGGCGGAGGTTTCAGAACCGCCGCGAGGTGGCCGGTATGGCGGGATTGACGCCGACGCCATACCAAAGCGGCGACAGCAATCATGAGCAGGGAATCAGCAAGGCCGGAAATCGATTGATCCGCTGGATCATGGTCGAGGTCTCATGGAGCTGGTTGCGGTTCCAACCCGAGAGTTCGTGACTCAGTGGTACTGCCGCCGGTTCGCGGGTGGCACATCTCGCATGATGTCGGTTTCGATCAGGTTGGGTACCACTTTTTCGGACCAGTGGGTATCACCTCACCGGTTGCGGCGTGGATCTTTGACCTCCGCACAAATCCCGACAACTGTGAATCCGGAAGGGTCGATCTCATTGTTTCTCGCCGCCCGCACGGCTCAGCGATAGAAGCGTCGGTACACAGAATAACAACCTATGATATATATTCCAGCAAAAACGATGACGCTGGCAGCAGCGCGTAGCTTGAGGAAGAAGCCGCCGTGGTCGAACTCCCACGCGATGCGGGCGAAGTCGATCCCGAGGACGATCTCCATCAGACCTACCATCGAAATGGCCAGCGGAAACGCCGCCAGGGCCGAAGCATGGTAATAGCCAGTCAGCTTGCCGAGTCCGAGCAAAAGCGAAAACATCGCCACGCCTACGATCAAGCCTCCGATGAACTTCATCAGTCCGCGGAACCGCGCGTTGGCGAGGCCTGCTTCGACAGGTTTACGCCACCAGAGAGGAAGGAGCAAAAGCATCATCCAGATGACTCGGTTTTCATATTCTCGCAGTCGGCTGAACACCGCCTGACCTTCCTCTTGCTTGAGTTCAAGCCGACATTTCGGGCAAAGGTCACTCGACGTCTCTCGGCCCCAGATGGAGATCGGCCGCCCACACTTGGGGCAGAGGAGGCCGGGACCGGACGCCCCATCGCCGAGATCATCCGATTTCCGATTCGGAGTCTTCAAGATTCGGACCAGACCGATGAACGATAGGATCGCCGCAGTTGACGAGGCGACCAGCCAGTATCGCGACGCGGGATTCGGCCAAGGGCTGTTCATATCCACCAATAACATGGCTGTGCCCATCACCGACATGAGAAGCAGAAACTGAAGAATGACGGTAACCACGGAAATCCCTCCAATACGGGAGGAGGAAAAGGGACACGGCGAATGCCGCGAAGATAGCGATGATCTGCGAGTAGTGAACAAGTTGTAGCGTCTTGGGCATGGGAGGGACTGCCACCGTCCTCCACAAGCCCGACGACTACGATACGTTCGTCGACATGATGGCCGAGGCAAGCGTCCGCGTCCCGATGCGCATCCTCGCCTACTGCCTGATGCCCAATCTCTTCCACCTGTCGCTCTGGCCCTACGACGACGGCGACCTGGGCCGCTGGATGCACTGGCACTTGGCCACCCATGTCCGCCGCTACCTACGGCATTATCGCTCGAGCGGGAATGTATGGCGAGTTCGCTGCAAGGTATTTTCCAGCTCCGGAGGATGAGCACCTCTTTACATCGGGCATCGAAAAGGTGACGGTCCTCCTATTGTTACAACTGCTTTGGGAACCAGGGCCGATCAAACATCCTCCTCCGCCTTGGCAGAGCCCACGCAACTTGGTCCGTCGGTGAGGCAAACAATCGATTATTGTGATCTGACCAGTGTCGATTATCGTGATCACTCTCACCGGGCATCCGGCGAGATTTGCCACGTGATGTACCCCCAGGCGTGCGGCGACCTCGCGCAGCGCTCTCAGCCGGCGGCGAAGATTCGGCCGAGCAGGCGGCCGCCTCTCAGCTTTTCGAGCCGGGCATCCGATGCCCGTTTTCCTGGTTCGACAGATTCTGGACTCCGCCCCTGGACATGTGTTAGCATGACGACTCGCGAAGCCACACCAGGTTGTCGACAGCCCTCTCAGCGCCCCGAAGCTTCATCATGATTTCTTGGCTCATGAGCCTGGTCCTCCTCGCTCCAGTCGCTCAGGTTGACAAGCCCCCGCTCGCGCTCAAGGTAATGGTCATCTTCGCCCATCCCGATGAGGGAGAAATCTACGTGGGCGGGACGACAGCGCTGTACACTCAGCTCGGGCATAAGGTGAAGTTTCTCTCGATCACTAATGGCGACGCCGGCCACTTTTCGATGAAGCCGGAGGATCTGGCCAAGCGCCGTTTCCAGGAAGCGATGGAGGCGAAGCGGATCCTGAATCTGGCGGAATACGAGGTTCTCGATCATCACGACGGCAAGCTCAGGGACTCGCCCGAGATACGCGAGCAGGTCGCAGCGCGGATCCGGGAATTCGCGCCCGACGTGGTCTTTACTTATTACCCCGCCATCGGTGGGCACAACGACAACATGCAGGCCGGGTGGATCGTGCGCAGCATCCTCCCGCCTCGATCCGAAGGCGATGCCGGTCTTCCTCTACGTGCGCGACTACTTCACCACACGGCTGTCGTACGTTCCGGACGTGGCTGTGGCCATCGACAGCGTCTGGGACGTGAAGCTCAGTGCGTGCGGTGGCGCATGTGTCGCAGGTGGTCGAGGCCAACCCGCAACGGCTGGGTATCATGGAAGAACTGAAAGCGAGCAAGGAGAAACAGCGCGAATACCTCTACGGCAATACGTATGACTTCAGCCACATCACGCCCGATAATCTCGTCGTCCTCGGCAAGTGGTACGGCAAGCCCGTGGCCAGCCGTGTGAAATATGTCGAGGCGTTCGAAATTGCCGAGTTTGGCCGGCAAATTCGCGACGATGAAATGCACCGGCTGATGCCAATGATCGGCAGCTTGATCACGCTTCCAGGGCGCACGGCCTGGCTGGATACGGGTGTCGACTTCACGCGCGGGCAGGCGGTCGAGATCTCCGCCGACGGCGAGATTCAGTGGAACGCTGACGAGAAGCAGAGATGCGGGCCGACGGGGGCGGTCCCTTACACGCGCTGGGGCAACAAGCCGATGCTGGGCGTGAACACAGGGGCGATCATCGGTAAAATCGGCGCGGACTCGACCGACTACTTCGCGATCGGCGCCGGACAGCGGACGATTCCGTTCGCGACCGGTCGGCTGTTCGTGGGCATCAACGACGACAATGTGCGCGACAACGACGGGGCCTTCAGAATCCGGATTCGCAAGCTGGACGGCCGATGACTAAGCCTCAAGAGAGGTTTGCCGTGTGTGCCGAGATGTCTCGAAGGAGCTTCCTGGAACTGGCCGGAGCGGGCCTGGTCGTCGGGGCTAGAGGGGCTACGGCCGAGTCGCCGAAGCCGGCCGCGGGCATGCGCGTCGGCGCCGACACCGACAAGCAGCCAAACGCGGTCAAGGCCAAGGGCGCCCTCGCCATGCTGGAATTCGTGAAAGCCAGCGGCTTCGACGGCGCGTGCTTCCGGCTCATGCTCGACCTGAGCCCTACCCTCGATTCTGGCCAGTTGAAGGAAATCAAGGCGCACGCTCATTCTGAGGGACTCTTCATTGATGCCGGCGTCGGCTGGATGAACCCCTTCAATACCGCCGAGCGGCCCGAGATCCGCAAGTTCGGAGGCGGCGATTATCGGCTCGCCATTGAGAAGATGCTCAAGGCGGCGCGATTAATCGACTGCACCGAGCTCTGGGCCGTCTCCGCGCATTCCGTGCACGGGAGTCCGTACTACGTCGCCTACGACCGATTCCGAACGGACGTCTCCTGGGGCGACCAGATGCGAGCGATGACGAAGTTCATCAACTCGCTCGCGCCCTTGCTCCGGGACCTGAAGCTGCGGGTAAACCTCGAGGCCCACGGCGACGAGACCTCCTACGAATTGATCCGCTTGATCGAGGAGATCGGCCCCGACGTGGTCGGAATTACGCTCGACCCGGGCAACCTGCCGCTCCAAGCGGATGTCCCGCTCGACTCGATCAAGCGCATGGCCCCCTATATTCAGCTTGCACAGTGCAAGGATGGAATTCTCTTCCGCACCAAGGAAGGGATCCACCAGCAGATCCGCACCGTCGGCGAGGGCGTTCTCGACTGGGAAGCCGCGCTGATGGCGCTGGGCCAATATCATCCCAACCTGCATCTCTGCTTCGAGGACTACCGCGCTGAAAACCTTCTCCTTTTCTCCACGCCCAAGTATCGCCCGCACTATCCTGAGCTTACCGACGCCGACGTGAACGAGTTCGAGAGGCTCGCGAGCCTTTGTGAGGACCGTATCAAGCGTCACGAGATTATGAGCGTCGAGGAATACCGGAAACTCCCCTGGGGAGAAAAGGAGCGGATGATTTCCTACCAGACCGGCGCGGCCCGCATCCGGAAGATCCTGAGGGCGAAGGGTCTGGGATATACAAGCTGATCGTCGATCAACTTGGGTGGGCCTCCTGGCCCCAGCCGAAAGGAGCTCCATGAGCGCTTCGATCGGTAGCCCTCTTCCTTCGCGCTGCGTGTCCGTTTTCACCTGCGAGAGGGTCAAGGACTTGTGCATCGTCCGCGCCCAATTCTTCGCGCCGGGCTCTGACGGCCGGCGCGGCCGCCTGTGGAAGGTCGAGGGCAGGAGCGCATTCCGCGCGGACATGAACCTGTTCAAGGTGCATTGCGGCTACCCGCTCGAATGCGCGTTGAGACTTGAGATCGGGTCGCGCTCTGCCCTTGTGCTATCGCGCAGGGCATCCGGCGAGATTTGCCACGTGATGTACCCCCAGGCGTGCGGCGACCTCGCGCAGGCGCTCTCGGCCGGCGGCGAAGAATCGGCCGAGCAGCCGGCCACCTCTCAGCTTTTCGAGCCGGGCCCGCCAGGTTTGGGCACTGCCCTGGAGCCGATCGAGGATTCCCGTTACCTCCGCCGAGATCGCGGCCTTCCCATCGCGGAAGAGACGCCCCGTGTACTCGAGCAGCATCAAAAGGAATATTTGTCGGGGGATAAACCCGCAAGCTCGTTGAGCATGCGCCGATCCGGAGGACGCGGCCGATCACCAAAAACCGAAACCGTCCTATAGTGTCTTATAGGCGCCATGCGCTCAGAGCTACGATTGCGCGCTTTGTCTCCGGGCTCACCGCGGCGGTTGCCGGCGGCTGGTGCGCGAAGTTTGCCAACCGACCGAGGCTCGTTCAAGGATGAGCCCAATTTGCGAGACCGCGATGGCGAAGCATCGCGCGTTGTGAGCCGCGTGCCGTGACAAACGAGGTCGACAGGCATTGCGAGCGCGGCTAGATCCCGGACGTGAACAGCGAGGACAGTCCAGGTCTCTCATCTCGCGACCGCGTGCTCGTTGCAATCCGCAAATCCAGGGTCCCGGTGAGAATCCGCCCGGCATGCCTTCTCCGGCGGCACCCAAAAAATCGGAAAGCCTGGGCCATCCGCGATCATGGCGGTTCCGTCGCTGGATTCAGCGGGAGCCGCCTTGTACGGGAGACGGTGGGAGGCGAGCACGAGGGCGCTAGGCGGAACAGACTGAAAGCGACGGGGCCGAAAACGCCCGAGGGGCGCGAGCGGTCGTCGATGACCTCGCTTCAGCACGGCATGCGGTCGAACAAGATGGCGCTGCGGCGAGAGAATTCGTATGCGTTTGAAAACCGGCTGCGGAAGTGGACCGCACAGTTGGACCCCCGCGGCGACATCGGCGAATTCCTGGTGTATCGAATCGGCGTCGCCTCCGAGTCCTGCACGATCTTGCCCAGCCGAGCGATCAAGGAGGCAAGCACCTCCGGCGGGATGGGCCAGCGCTCCGGTAACCGCGCTCGCCGAGCCGCCGGCGACGTTTGTTCCGCGCGTTCCTACACCCAATCGCGGCTTCGCCGCGATAGAGCAGGAGAACAGGTGAGGAGGAGAACAGGTGGGAATCGCGGCTTCGCCGCGACAGAACGGCATGCGGTCGGACGTTTATTCCGCGCGTTCCTACCCCCAAAGCCCCCCACGTTTTTGCTCGTGGTTGGACTCTGCATCGCTGATCGGTACTCTCGCGACCACAAGCTCCATCGACTACCTGCCAGGCCGCGACCGGGTCACAGCGAAGGCCATCGACGCTTGCTGCTGAGTCGGAGAGCTGTCACGCTTAAGAACGCTGTCACATCGCAAGTAATTTCATTATCGCTCACAGATTTGGGCCGATCGCGGAATCTTGGAGTTAACTTAGGCGGAGGTTTCCAGCGGCGCCGGGCGAGCCGGTTGTGACGAGAATCGCGGCAATCGCGGCCTTGCCGCGATAGAGCAGGTGAGCAGAAGAGTAGGTGAGCAGGAGAGGAATCGCGGCTTCGCCACGATGGAGCAGGTGATCAGGTGAGCAGAGAAAGTCGTAGGGAGAATGAATATGCTTCGCTGGCTCTTCTGATCTATTACCAGTTCAGCGATTTGCGCGTTCGCCTTGTTCATCCCTCTTCCCGTCGCGATCGTTGCGTCGTCGCGGTGAAAAAAATTCAGTCGCCGCGGTGGGACCGCCGCTCGCACCCGAGGTCGGCGAACAATAAGGTTGTGGTTTTTCGCATCGATCATCTTCTGCGGTTTTATCCGCGTGAATCCGCGTTCATCAGCGGCCAAAATCTCTCTGCGGTATTTGTCTTCTCCCAGCAATCGAAATCATGATTGGCCGCGGATGAAGATGATGAACGCGGATCAAGACGGTGGGAACGCTGGCAGAGTCATCATCGGCGTTGGCTCGGCTGTCCCGGTACCACCCGACGGCACACGAACCCATCAGCTGTTCTCGCGAGCAACCTCAAAAATGACCCCACGCATCGCAAGTCTCTCTCTTCGCCACGCAAAACCCTGTCCGGTTCCGCGTCGTTCCGCGCCTTCCGTGGTCAAAGCTCTTGCTCGTGAATCCGCGAGAGATCATCTCGGCGACTGCGACGATCGAGCCGTCCCCGAGCCAGACGCTCGCCCGCTCACGAAGCCGGCCCCGCGACATCAAAATCAGACGAGCAAACCCAAACTCGATGAGAACATGATCACTGCAAAACACCAAGAGCCTGTTCGAGTTGCGGCGAATTCTGTGGGCTCGGGGGGACTTGACAAGCGGGGCCCGACGCCTGACGAAGCCGGCGGAGGTAGAGTTGCTTCCGCCGAAATTTCGCGGTCGCGATCGTTGACGCGTTTATTGCGCGCACGCGACCTGTGGCGATCAGGCCGGCGAGTGCGGCGCCACGTGATGCCGTCGCAGGCGAGCCGCATGTCGATCAGGACCAAGCGTTCTAACCTCTGAAAACGTGGAACCGCACGGAAAAGATGAATCAACTTCAACAATGACCCAACGAGGCCGTTTTTCTCTTCGGCATGCAGCGCGACAACCCCGACTTCGAGTGTCCAGGTACGCCGAAACTGCCGGTGGCACAGCGAGTGCCAAAATGGCACACTGCGCCGCAGCGGCGTGGGCTCATTCCAGCCCTACGAAACCAGGCGATGCGACACTTTCGGTCAGTGCCAAAATGGCACCAAAACCATGACCCAAAAGTTGCCACTTTGTGCCAAATCGTGGCATTCTTTCATGACGATGTGACAAGACCTTCGAGGGCTGCCGGCCAGCCTCTGTTTGCTTCCGCATTGGCTCGCATTTGTTCTACTCCTGCTCGCGAGCGCGGAGTTGAGAAGTGCATGACAGGCTCTAAGCATCTCCGGATGCTGAGGGCCGCGTCGATGAGGGTTCCCGGGATTGGTCGCTTGTCGATCATGCCCGCGCTGGTTAGTCTCTAATCCAGCCGGGGTCGCCAACCCAGCTTTCCACTGAGTTCGAGACATCATCCTGCCTGTGCTCGCCGGCTTCTGTCCACGACGATTCCCTGCATGCGAGACATCCGAGTCGCCGCGGCCCAGTTCGAGCATCGCGACGACGACAAGGCGTACAACCTGTCGCGGATCGACGCGCTGACCCGGCGCGCGGTGGAGCAGGGGGCCGAGATCGTCAGCTTCCACGAGTGCTCGATCTGCGGCTACACGTTCCTCCAGCACCTGACCGGGCCGAGCTCGCCGCGGTGGCCGAGCCGGTTCCCGACGGGCCGTTCGGTCCGCGCGCTCGACGACGATCGCGCGCGAGTTCGGCATCGTGGTCATGGCCGGCCTGATCGAAGTCGGCGCCGCCGGCCGGCTCCACAACTGCTACGTGACCGTCGGCCCCGAGGGATATCATCACCAAGTATCGCAAGCTGCACACGTTCATCACATCCCTCCTTGACGCCCGGGCGATTCGTACAACGTCATCGACCTGCTCGGGGTCAAGGTCGGCTTCCTGATCTGCTACGACAACAACCTGCCGGAGAACGTGCGGATCACGACGATGATGGGGGCCGAGGTGATCTTCATGCCGCACGTGACCGGCTGCCTCCCCTCGACGATGCCGGGCCGGGGGACGGTCGATCGCGCGTTGTGGGAGAATCGCGAGCGCGACCCGGTGCGGCTGCGGCATGGAGTTCCAGGGCCCCAAGGGCCGCGGCTGGCTGATGCGATGGCTGCCCGCGCGGGCCTGGGAGAACGGGGTCTACGCCGTCTTCAGCAACGCCGATCGGCCTCGACGACGACACGATCAAGCCGGGCCTGGCGATGATCCTCGACCCGTTCGGCGAGGTGCTGGCCGAGAGCCAGGCGCTGGGCGACGACGTCGTGGTGGCCCTGCTGACGCCGGAGAAGCTCGAGCAGTCCTCGGGCCGGCGCTACCTCCGCGCCCGCCGGCCCGAGCTCTACGGCAAGCTGGTCGAGCCGCCGCCTCCCGGCCAGGAGCCGGTCACCCTGCCCGGGTGGGACGTGGTGCGCGACGAGACCCCTCTCGGCAAGACAAAGCGGTCGTGATCGGCCGCGCCGCGCGTTGTCGCGGCGACGAAGAGCCCCTAGCCCGGGCGCGACATGTCCGCTACATTGTGAACGCGAACGGCTGTTCGCCCGAATCTAGGGCGGTCAGCCGGTGAAGCGGCGCCCTATCGCAGCAGGGGCGATTGCCGTCCGTGGGATCAGACAGCTCGCCGGCGCCGAGCTGCGGCCAGGTTGTCAAAGAATCATCACGATGCCTTCATCGCCTCAATCAAAGCCATCACTGGTGGCGCCTGTTGCGTGTTCCCTCCTGACGGCGGCGGCCGTGCTCGGCTTCGCCGGCTGCCGCTCTGGAGCCGTGCCGGCACGGGTTCCCCCGCCCCCGTCGGTCACCGTGACCGTGGCGCGAGGATGACGTGCCGATCGTCGTCAACCCGATCGGCACGACGCGCGCCCTCGAGGAAGTCGCATCCGGGCGCGGGTCAAGGCTTCCTCACGGAGAAGCATTTCGAGGACGGCAAAAACGTCAAGAAGGGTCAGCTCCTGCTGGTGATCGACGAGATACCTTCAAGGTCGCAGCTCCGGCAGGACGAGGCGCAGCTCGCGGCGGCCAAGGCGGCGCTCGAAAAGGCCACCGCCTCGAAGAACGCCCGAGGTCGCCAAGGCCCAGCTCGCGCTCGACGAGGCCCAGTTGCGCCTCGACGAGGTCGAAGAGCGGCGCGCGCGCAGCCTGCTCGCGCGCAAGGCCGCGTCGCAGGAGGACTACGACAAGGCCGAGGCCCAGCGCAAGAAGAGCGCGGCCCAGGTCGAGGCCGATCAGGCGAGCCTGGAGCAGTCCGTGGCCGACTACGACATCGACATCGCCAACGCCAAGGCCGATGTCGCCAAGGCCGAGGCCGCCGTCGAGGATGCCAGGATCAACCTGGGCTACTGCCGGATGTACGCCCCGATCGACGGCCGGATCGGCGAGCTGAAGGTCAAGGTCGGCAACCTGGTCGGCGACGCCGGCCAGACCGAGCTGGTCACGATCCAGCAGCTCGACCCGATGGGACTCGACCTCCATCCGGCCGCCCGCTACCTGCCGGTCGCGACGCGCGCTGCTGCGCCGAAGGGGCTGGCCGGTCAAGCTGACCGTCGAGGGGGAACGCCCGCATCCCCACGTCGGCAAGACGATCTTCATCGACAACCACGTGGACACCACCACGTCGACCTTCCTGATGCGTGCCGAGGTGCCAACCCCGATGGCTCGCTCCTGCCCGGCCAGTACATCAGGGCCACGATGACCATCGGCGAGTACGTCGACGCCGTGGTCGTCCCCGAGCAGGCGGTCGTCGAGGGGCAGGAGGGCTCGCGCGTCTTCGTCGTCGACGCGGAGAACAAGGTCCAGGTCGCCAAGGTCAGCCCGGTCGACGTAGTACCAGGGCCTGCGCGTGCTCGAGTCGGGGCTCGAGCCGGGCCAGAAGGTGATCGTCGAGGGCATCCAGCTCGTCCGGCCCGGCCAGGTCGTCGAGCCGATCGAGGTCCCGCTCGAGCAGTTCATCCGGACCGCGACGCCGGACCCTGAACCTCGATCCGCGCTTCAACAGCCGGATCTCCCGGCTCCCCGGCATGACTCCGGGCAACAGCGGCAAGCCGGCGACGCCCGGCCCGGCGCAGCAGCCGAGCCCGCGCCCGACAAGGCCGACCCGCCCCGAGAAGCCGCGCCGATCCGAAGGCCAAGCCCGGGCCTGCCGCGCCGAACCCGACCGGCGAAGGCGAGGTAAAGTCGCGCATGGTCAACTTCTTCATCGGGCGGCCGATCTTCGCGACCGTGCTGGCCTTGCTCATGCTGCTGATCGGCGGCATCTGCATCTTCATCCTGCCGATCGCGCAGTATCCCCAGATCACGCCGCCCCAGGTCCAGGTCACGACGACCTACACCGGCGCCGATGCCCAGACGGTCGCCGAGACGGTCACCACGCCGATCGAGCAGCAGATCAACGGCGTCAAGGGGATGATCTACTTCAACTCCGACAGCACCAGCAACGGCGTCTCGACCATCGTCGCGACCTTCGACGTCGGCTATTCGCAGGACATCGGCGCGGTCGACATCCAGAACCGCGTCCAGACGGCCGAGGCCGTGCTTGCCGCCGGAAGTCAAGCAGTTCGGCGTGACGATCAAGAAGACCTCGACCGACATGGTCTGCGTGGTCAACCTGGTCTCGCCCGACGGCCGCTACGACTCGACCTACCTGGACAATTACGCGCAGATCTACGTCCTCGACGTCCTGAAGCGGATTCCGGGCGTCAGCGACGTCAACGCGTTCGGGCGCAAGTACGCCATGCGCGTCTGGCTCGACCCGGACCGGATGGCCGCCCAGCTCATCGCGCCGTCCGAGGTGATCGCGGCGATCCAGGCCGAGAACCGCCAGGCGGCCGCGGGCAAGATCGGCGGCCAGCCGGTGCCGCCGGGCCGAGTGTTCAAGGAGTACCCGATCCTCACCAAGGGGCGGCTGACGAGCGTCGCCGGAATTCGAGGACATCATCGTCCGCCGCCGCGACGACGGCTCGATCGTCCGGCTCAGCGACGTCGCCCGGATCGAGCTCGACTCGGAGAACTACGACACCGCCGGCTGGCTCAACGGCAAGCCGGCCGGCACGCTGCCGATCTACCAGTATTCCGACGCCAATGCGCTCGACATCGTCCGCCAGGTCCGCGCAGAACATGGACCGCCTGGCCAAGAGCTTCCCCCCCGGGCTCGAGTACCGCATCGTCTACGACACGACCAAGTATGTCAGCGAGAACATCGTCGAAGTCGAGGAGACGCTTGGTCGAGGCGTTCGTGCTGGTGCTGCTGGTCGTCTTCGTGTTCCTCCAGGGGGTGCGGGCGACGATCATCCCGATGCTGGCGATCCCGGTCTCGCTGGTGGCGACCTTCGCGCTGATGGCGGCGTTCGGCTTCTCGATCAACACGCTGACGCTCTGCGGGCTGGTCCTGGCCATCGGCCTGGTGGTCGACGACGCGATCATCGTCGTGGAGAACGTCGAGAAGTTCCTGGAGCGCGGCGAGCGGCCCGCTCCAGGCGGTCCGGGCGGCGATGGCCGAGATCACGGCGCCGATCGTCACGATCACGCTGGTCCTGGCGGCGGTCTTCGTCCCGGTGGCGTTCATCCCCGGCCTGACCGGCCGGCTCTACAACCAGTTCGCCATGACGATCGTCTTTTCGTTCCTGTTCTCCGCGATCAACTCGCTGACCTTCAGCCCGGCGATGTCGCGGCTGTTCCTGCGGGCCAAGCACGGCGAGACCAAGTTCTTCTTCTTCCGCTGGTTCAACCGGGGGATGCGCTGGCTGGAGAACTCGTACGACGCGTTCCTCGACTTCACGGCCCACCACTGGTGGACGATCGTGATCCCGTCGCTGGGCCTGCTGGCGCTCACGTACGCGATGCTGGTCGAGCGGCCCAAGGCGTTCATCCCGAGCGAGGACCAGGGCTACCTGATCGCCGCGATCCAGACGCCCGACGGCACCGGCCGCGAGCCCGACGTCTCGGATCGCGGCCGAGGTCAGCAAGATCGCGCTGGCGATGGAGGGGGTCAGCGACGTGGTCTTGCTGGAAGGCTTCAACGTCCTGAACTCCACCAACCAGACCAACTCGGCCACGGCCTTCGTGATCCTCAAGGAATGGTCGCGAGCGAACGGAGCCCGAGCTGCGAGCGCCGGCGCTCGTCGCAGAAGCTCCAGGCCGCGCTCCGTAGCCAGGTCCGCGGGGCGGTCGCGCTGGTGCTCCAGCCGCCGCCGATCCGCGGGCTGAGCCAGACCGGCGGCTTCGAGTTCATGATCGAGGACCGCGACGGCAAGGGCGTCGAGGCGCTTGGCCCAGGTCACCGACCAGTTCCTCGAAGCCGCACGCAAGCGCCCCGAGCTCGGCTGGCATGTTCACGCCGTTCTCGGCGCAGCGTGCCCCAGCTCCGCTTCCTGCTCGACCGCACCAAGGCCGAGCGGCTCGACGTCGCCGTCTCCGACGTCTTCGCCGTCCTCCAGGCGAACCTGGGCGGCTACTACGTCAACGACTTCAACCTCTACGGCAAGGTCTGGAAGGTCATGCATCCAGGCCGAGGGGAGCCGACCGGACCACCAAGGACGACATCGGGCGGCTGTACGTGCTCAACCGCAAGGGGCAGAAGGTCCCGCTCGACGCTCGCTGGGCGATGTGGCAGTACGCGCTCGGGCCCGATCGACGTGCCGCACTACAACATGTACAACGCGGCCAAGATCACCGGCCAGCCCGCCCCCGGATACAGCTCGGGCCAGGCCATCGCCGCCATGGAGGAGGTCGCCGACTCGGTCCTCCCGGAGGGCTTCTCGCTACGAATGGACCGGCACGACGTTTCAGGAGCAGAAGACCGGCAACGTCGGCGTTCTTGATCTTCGCCCTGTCGATCGTCTGCGTCTTCCTGTTCATGGCGGCCCTGTACGAGAGCTGGATCCGCCCGCTGGTGATCATCTTCACGGTGCCCCTGGCGATGTTCGGGGCGATGGTCGGCCTCTGGCTCTACGACATGCCGCTGGACGTCTTCGGCCAGATCGGCCTGGTGATGCTGATCGGCCTGGAGACCAAGAACGCGATCCTGATCGTCGAGTTCGGGGTCGAGCTTCAGGAAAAGCACGGGATGAGCATCATCGACTCGGCCAAGGAGGCGGCGCGGCAGCGGCTGCGGCCGATCCTGATGACCTCGTTCGCCTTCGTGATGGGCGTCCTGCCGATGGCGCGGGCCACCGGGGCCGGGGCCTACAGCCGCAACTCGCTGGGCGTCGTCATCGCCTTCGGCATCTTGATCAGCACCGTCCTGGGCCGGTTCGTGATCCCGATCTACTACGTGCTGGGCGAGCGGCTGATCCAGGCCTTCGCCGGCGCGAGGCGACCGAGCGATCAGGTCGTCCCCGAACCGAAGGATCCGACCGGATGGCGACTGGCCGGGAAGTGAGACGCTCGCGCGGAGCGCGCTGTTCTGGGTAGATCGCGGTGCTCGCCGGCTCACTTGGGATCGAGGTTCTGCCTTCAGCTCGCTCTCGCTGACCTTGGACTCGACGCCGTCGGGCGGGACGTCGAGCTTGGCCGTCCAGAGGATCGCGTTCAGGACGAGCTTGCGGAAATTGGGGTCGCCCCAGTTCTTGTGGGTATGGCCGCCGGTGAAGCCGAAGCCGCGGCCGCCGTCGGGCCGCTCGACGGCCCAGGCGAGGACCTCGTCGCGGCCCTTGGCGTCGACGATGTGCTGCGTAGGGCCCGCGCGGCGAGGCCGACACGCCCTGGCGGGTCTCGTCGTCGGGCTTGGCGACGAGGATCGGCGTGACGCCTTTCATCTCGGGCCGGAACCGGATGTTGAAGTACCACTCGTCGCGGACGGCGAACGGCTTGACGCCGCGGGTGATCGGGTGCTCGGGCAGCTTCTGGATCTCGGCCGTCCAGTGCGGGTTGGTCGAGAAGCCGGTCTCGTAGTAGCCGCCGATCCAGTCGAGGAACTTGTCGCCGGGCTTGCCCTTGGGGACCTCGACGGCGTAGTGCAGGCAGACCAGGCCGACGCCCTTGTCCATCAGCTTCTGGATCGTTTCGAGGTGGTCGCCCTGGATCATCGGGTGGCCGCCGCCGCCGTCCATGAAGAAGACGACGCGTGCGGGCACCGTCGAAGACCGACTCGTCCTTGGGCCAGCCGCCGGCGACGAACACCGGCTCGACGCCCGGGCACCTCCGCGAGGCACTTGGCCAGCAGCTTGCAGCCGGCGTTGAACTCGTGGTCGCCCGGCCCGTGGCTGGGCCGGCCGGCGATCAGGACGATCTTGGCCGTGTCGGCGGCCCGGCCGGCGCGGCAGCGAGCCGACCAGCCGCCAGCACGGCGCAGAGCGCGAGGCGAGCAGCTTCCTCATCGGAGACTTCCTCATGAGTCGGGAGTCGAGTGGCTCGAGAACCGAGGCCCGGGCGAGGACGTCGATCGCGGAGCCCTCGGCCCGGGTCGCGGCTCGCTCGATCCGATCGCGACGGCTCGGGCTCAGATCAGCTCGGTCACGCCCGGGCCTGGGGACCGGCGGCTCTTCCATCGGGCCCCACGCGAGGTTCTTGGGGAAGGTGTCGAGCTTGGAGTTCGAGCGCCTGCTCCCAGGTGACCGCCTTGCCGGTGTAGGCCGACATCCGGCCCATGATGGCCGTCAGCGTGCTCTCGGCGACCTGCTTCAGCTCGTTGAGCGGCTTGTGCGACGGCGATGCTCTCGAGCAGGTCGATGTGCTCCTGGACGTAGGGGTTGACCTCGTGCTCGACGCGGACGCGAGCTCCTTGTCGGCGCCGGTGAAGCGGTAGCCGTCGCTGTGCCACTGGCCCTTGGTGCCGACGATGGTCTCGGAGACGTTGTTCTCGCAGCCGGCGATCTGGCGGCACATGCTCAGGACGTGGACGCCGTTGGGGAACTCGTAGTCGACGGCGAAGTGGTCGTAGCTCTGGCCGCGCTCGGGCTCGCGTGATCACCTGGCGGCCGCCCATGCCGACGGCGCTGACCGGGTGGGCGCCCAGCGCCCAGCAGGCCACGTCGAGGTTGTGGACGTGCTGCTCGACGATGTGGTCGCCGCAGAGCCAGAGGAAGTGGTACCAGTTGCGGAGCTGGTACTCGGTGTCGCTCCAGCCCGTGCTGGCGCTTGTGCGCCCAGATGTCGCCCTGGTTCCAGTAGACGCGGCCGCCGACCAGGTCGCCGATCGCGCCGTCGTGGATCCGCTTCATGCTCTCGAGGTAGCCGGCCTGGTGGCGGCGCTGGGTGCCGGCGACGACCGACAGGCCCTTCTTCTTGGCCTCCTCGGCGGCGGCCAGCACCTTGCGGATGCCCGGTGCCGTCGACGGCGACCGGCTTCTCGGTGAAGAGGTGCTTGCCGGCCTTGATGGTGGCCTCGATGTGCGCGGCCGGAAGCCGGGCGGGGTGGCCAGCATCACCAGGTCGCAGCAGTCGATCACCTTCTGATAGGCGTCGAACCCGACGAAGCAGCGGTCGTCGGCGACGTCGAACTTGTCCTTGCAGTGCTCGTTGTTGCGCAGGCTCTCGCGGCAGTTCTTGAGGTGGTCCTCGAACACGTCGCCCATGGCGTAGAGCTTGATGTTGTAGCTCGTGCCCGCGGCCTCGCAGATGTTCTCGGCCGCGCCGCTGCCCCGGCCGCCGCAGCCGATCAGGCCGACCTTGATCGTGTCGCTGCCGGCGGCGTGGGCGTTGGCGAGCAGTGCCCAGGCCGACCGTGGCCGCGGTCGAGGTCTTGAGGAAATCACGGCGCGACGCGGAAGGTGCCTTCGAAGAGGTTGGCTCGGTCATGGTTCATTCTCCTGGAGTTCGGTATGAGTCCGAATCGATCGAATCACACGATTCTACGAGCTGGGCGGATGCCGGTCTCGACGGTTCGCGTGCGGTCGACGGTCGGATCTAACGGGTGGTCTTGCCCTTGACGACCTGCGACTTGAGGCCTTTGAGGTTGTCTTGCTCGTTCAGCGGCCGGACGAGGCGGAAGCCGACGAACGTGGCGTCGGTGTGCCACCAGATGCTCTGGGGCCGCTGCGGGTCCTGGACGCTCCACTCGGGGTTCGAGCCGCGCGCGGGCCGCCGAGCGGAGCAGCTCGGCGTCGTCGTCCCACGAGCCGCCGCGGGCGACGTAGGGATATTCCTTGGCGTCGGGCAGGACGACCGGGCCCGACGGCCGGCTTGTCCGCGGGGAATTGCTTGTAGGCGTCGGCGACGTAGTGGTCCAGGCACCACTCGGCGACGTTGCCGTGCATGTCGTAGAGGCCCCACGGATTGGGCTTCTTCTTGCCGACCGGCATCGGCTTCTCGGCGTTGTTGACGTACCAGGCGATATTCGTCGAGCTTCGCCGGGTCATCGCCCCAGAAGTAGGCCGTCTTGGTGCCGGCGCGGCAGGCGTATTCCCACTCGGCCTCGGTGGGCAGGCGATAGATCTTGCCGGTCTTGTCCGAGAGCCAGCGGCAGTATTCCATCGCCGCGTGGTGGGTGATGCAGATGACCGGCTGCCCGTTGCGGCCGAAGCCGAAGGTCTCGTCGGCGTAGGGCGGCGTCGGCCGGGTCACGGCGTCGGCCTTCTTCTCCGGTCCGACTGCTTGGGCAGGTCGACCTTCTCGCGCTTCTTCTTCTTGAGGTCGAGCGAGAAGGCGAACTGGTCGTATTCGTCCCAGGTCACCTCCTCTTGCCCATCCAGAACGGGGCGATCTGGACGGGGTGCTGCGGGCCCTTCGTCCTTCGCCGTGCTTGGCCTCGCCGGCCGGGCTGCCCATCACGAAGGTGCCGCCGGGGATCGGAACCATCTCGAACTTGAGCTCGGTCCCGGGGATCGTCTCGACGTAGGGCTTCATCGCGGCGGCCGCTGCGCCGGCGGGCGGCTCCTGGGGCGCGGATCGCGCCATCGCGGGCGTCAGACTGAAGGCCAGCACCGAGCGGCGGCCGGCCAGGCGAACGGCGTGCGAGAAGCGGCTCACGTTTGGTATGCTCCAGCGTGATCGGTCAAGGGCCCATGTGTCGCGGCGATCGGACTTGCTCGCTCGAGTTCGGCGTCCCGGAGGGAATCATGGGTTGTGCGTGTGGCCGGCCGTGTGGTCTCCTCGGCGCCGCTGCTGGCCGGCTCGAGCCGATCGAGGACGGCCAGGGCCGGCCGGTCGCCTGCTGCGTTTCGAGTTCGAGGAGACGCACATGGCGAGCCCGTTCAAGATTGTTTTATACTCGACCGACGCAGCAGCCGCCAGACGCGCCTCCCGGGCGGCCTTCGATCGGATCGCCGCGCTCGACGCCATCCTGAGCGACTACGACCCCGACAGCGAGCTGTCGCGACTCTCGCAATCGGCCGGCGGCCCGCCGGTGCCGGTCAGCGCCGACCTGTTCGACGTGCTCGAGCGATCGCAAGCGGATGTACGAGCGCTCGGGCGGCGCGTTCGACGTCACGATCGCCCCGGTGGGCCGGCTCTGGCGGCGGGCCCGCCGCGACCGCAAGCTGCCCGACCCGGCGACTGGCTCGCCGAGGCGCGGCCGCTCGTCGGCTCCGACAAGATGGTGCTCGACCGGACGCGCGGACCGTCCAGCTCAAGAAGCCCGGGATGAAGCTCGACGTCGGCGGGATCGCCAAGGGCTACGCCGTCCCAGGCGGCGCTCGACGTGCTCAAGGCGGCCGGCATCCGCCGCGCCCTGGTCGCCGGGGCCGGCGACATCGTCGTCGGCGACCCGCCCCCGGATGCCGACGGCTGGACGATCGCCATCGCGCCGCTCGAGCCCGGCCAGCCCGGCCCGGCCCGGACCGTTGCTCCTGGCCAACGCGGCCGTCTCGACCTCCGGCGACGCCGAGCGGTTCGTCGTGATCGACGGCCATCGCTACTCGCACATCATCAATCCGGCGACCGGCCTGGGGGTCGAGGACCGCGCCAGCGTCACGGTCGTCGCCGCCGACGGCGCGACCGCCGACGCTCTGGAGACGACCGTCTACTCCTCGGCCCCGAGCGCGGTCTCAAGCTGGTCGAGGAGACGCCCGGCGCCGCCGCGATCTTCGTCCGCTCGACGCCCGACGGGATCAAGACCTTCGAATCGTCGCGGTTCAAGCAAGTGCCCACGGCATGAGCCGTATGAAGCGTCGAAGCGCAGCGACTGACCAGCGTTCGCGAGCGACTCCGTATCACATCGGCGCGATCGGTCGACGCAGCCGCTCCAGGTCGTCCAGAAGCCGGGGTAGGTCTTGGCGACGCAGCCGGGGTCGAGGATCGTCACGCCCGGGATTCGCAGGCCCGGCCAGGGCGAACGACATGGCCATGCGGTGGTCGTCGTAGGTGGCGATCCGCGCCCCGTGGAGCCGATCGGGGGCAGGGGGGTCGATGACCAGGCCGTCGGGGTGCTCGTCGACCCGCGCGCCGAGCTTGCGCAGCTCGGCCGCGAGCGCGGCGATCCGGTCGCTCTCCTTGTGCCGGATGTGGGCCACGTTGCGGATTCGCGAGACGCCGTCGGCAAACAGGGCGACGACCGCCAGGGTCATCACCGTGTCGGAAATCGCGTTCATGTCGACGTCGACCGCCGCGGAGCCGGCCCGCCGTGACGGTCGTCCGCGCCGGCTCGCGGACGACCGTGCAGCCCATGTGCTCGAGGACGTCCACGAACGCCATGTCGCCCTGGATGCTCGACGTGCCCAGGCCCTCGACGGTGATGCTGCCCCCCGTGATCGCCGCCAGGGCGAAGAAGTAGCTGGCGGCCGAGGCGTCGGGCTCGATCGCGTAATCGCGGCCGCGGTAGCGGCGCGGGCTGGACGTCGAAGCGGCGGAACTTGCGGTTGCCGATCGTCACGCCGAAGGCTTCCATCACCGCCAGCGTCATCGCCACGTAGGGCTGCGAGACCAGGACGCCCTGGACCTCGACCGTGGTCGATCCGCTCGGGAATAGGGCAACGCCATCAGCAGGCCGCTCAGGAACTGGCTCGAGACGTCTCCCTTGACGAACGCATAACCGCCGTCGAGCCCGCTGGCCGTCGATCGTCACCGGCGGGCAGCCGGTGCCGAGGTCCGACTTCGCGCCGGCGCCCAGGCCGTTGAGCGCGTCGAGCAGATCGGCGATCGGCCGCTGCCGCATCCGCGGGCTGCCGTCGAGGTGGAAGGTCCCGTTGCCCGTGGCCAGCATCGCCGTCAGGAAACGGAGGCTCGTCCCCGAATTGGCGACGCTCGAGCGAGGCCTCGCGCGACGGGATCCTGCCGCGCGCAGCCTTGAACCCTGATCGTGGCGAGCGCCGGATCGTGCTCGACGGCGATCCCCAGCGTCCGCAGGGCCTCGACCATCACCCGGGTGTCCTCGCAGTCGAGCGCCGCCGGAGAGGACGCTCGGGCCGTCGGCCAGCGCCGCGACGATCGAGCGCGCGGTTGGTCAGGCTCTTCGAGCCGGGGACGCGCACGACCGCCTGCGGCGGCGGCCCGTTCCAGGGCTCGATCGGCAGTTCCGTCGGGATAATCGGCGCTTGTCATGTCGTGCTCGGCTCGATTGCTGATCTTCGGGTCGAGCTCACCGTCCGCGATGCGACGGTTCGAGTTCGATTCCGGGACGACGGCACGCGAGCCGGTCGCTCAGTTCCTCGGGCGTGATCCCCGCGATCAGGAACCGCTTCTGCCGCGAGGCTTCGCCCGAGAGCAGGGTGATCTTGCGCGGCCTTGCAGCCGAGGCCTCGGCGAGCACCGCCTGGATCGCCGCGTTGGCCTTGCCTTTCTCGGGCGGAGCCGTCACGGCGACCCGCAGCGCGCCGGCGCGCTCGCCGAGGATCGCGTTGCGCTTCGCGCCGGGCTGGGCGAGCACCGGCAGGATCGCACCCGTCGGCATGCAGGCAGAATCGCGATCATGGCTCGACCCCCTCGAACAGCGCCGAGCCGACCCGGACCAGGGTCGCCCCTTCCTCGATGGCCGCCTCGAAATCGTTCGACATCCCCATCGAGAGCTCCGCCAGCGGCAAGCCCGTCCGCCGTCGCAAGCGCGTCGCGCAGCTCGCGGAGCCGGCTGAACGACGCCCGCGCCGTCTCGGCCGTCGTCCCGAGCGCGGCCATCGTCATCAGGCCGACGATCGGGATCGAGCGGCAGGCCGCGATCGACTCGGCGTCGCTCAGGATCTGTTCGATCGGTCCAGCCATGCTTGCTCTGCCTCGCCCGAGGTATTGACCTGCAAGCAGACGCCCGGCGGATCGCTCGAGCGTCTGCGCCGCCTCGTCGAGCGCTCGCAGCAGCTTGAGCGAGTCGACGGAATGGATCATCCGGACCATGGGGAGTGTTTTCTTGACCTTGTTGGATTGCAAGTGTCCAATCAGGTGCCAGCGGACCGAATCGCCGAGGTCGGCCAGGGCTTCGCTCTTCCTCCAGAGCTCCTGGGGATAGTTCTCGCCGAGGTCGCGGGCTCCGCAGGCGACCAGGGGCCTGATCCACTCCGGAGGGCTCTTCTTCGTCACGGCGACCAGCCGCACGGCGTCCGCGCGGCGCCCCGATCGCCGGGCCGCCTCGGCGATCCGGCGCTGGACCTCCTCGAGATTGTCCCGGATTCGTTCCTGGTTCATGAATCGAGCCGTTGCCCTCGCGAATGGCCCGGCGATCAGTCGCAATCGCTCGCTCCCCGGGCAGACCCGTGCGCCGTTTGCACGCGAATCACCGGAAGCGACCCACAACCACGCTGGTCTATTTTGAAGGAATTGGCAAGCGCAATGAAACCGTTTCTGATGATCCTGGGGTTCTTGGCGGCCGTCTTGATCGTCTCCCAGCTCGTCATGGGCCTCCTGATCCTCCAGGGCCAGGCGACGATGCGGACGGCCCACCAGCACTCGGGATACCTGACCGTCGCCGTCACTCTGATCTACATCGGCTGGTCGCTGGCCGCGATCGCGTCCACCCCCGCCTCGATCACGAAGAAGGACCATCGCGCCCATTGATCGCAGTGGCGGCACCCTGGAATCGAGGCCTGGCCCCGGTGAGACTCGACGTTCGCGGCGAGGAGCGCCGCCGTGATGCCGGCCGCACCGAGGACTTCGCCGCGGCGACTCAAAGCGTCAAGAGCGGCTCGACGTTTCCCTCCGTCGTGAACCGCCCGACCAGGAACCGGGCGGTCGTCTGGTGGCCGAGGAATGCCGCGCTGGGCCGGCGGCCCGAAGCTGCGGTAGACGACGTAAGACTCGTTGCGGCCCCAGCTCACGCGCGCGAGCGAGCGCCCGGTCGGATCTCACTATCCGGGTTTTTTCGGACACCGTCAGCACGCGCCAGTGCACGTTTTTTCGGTTGCGCCGCGAGTCCCACGAAACCAGGAGGGGCAACCAGCGCGCGCCTGTCTCTGGGTGCCTGGCTCACGGTCAGCGTGCGGTCCAGAACCTCAAACTTGCCGCGCTCCGTCGCGTAGTCGAGGCAGGGAAGTCCGATCGGCAGCACCAAGAGGGAGCCGTGTTGCTTCGCCCCGGACAGGAGGATGGCGCGCCGGCCTGGCACGGGTGCCGAGGCGATCGTGGGAGCGAGCGAGACGCGCATCCGCAGGCTGAGATCCTCGGGCAAGGGCGATCGACTCTCGACCAGGATCGAGAGCAGCGCAAGGCGGTGCCCGCGCAAGAGCAGAGCGGACCGGGTGATCCGCGACTCCCCCGCGGAATACGACCATTCCACCAGTTCGGCCGCCGCGTCGGAAATCCGGGTTTGTGGTCGGGGAGTCGATGTGCCCACAGGCTCGCAGTCCAGCGTCCAGGCCGGCCCGAGCCAGGAGCAGCCGGCTCCGAACAGTTCGATCCGGCACGCAGTCCCGCCGTCGCGGTGGTCAACAACGAGAAATTCATTCGCAGCCAGCCCGTCCGGCCGCATCGCGGCCAGTACCCGGCGTCCGCTCCCCCGGGGCTGATGGTTCCCTGTACCGTTGTTCGTCTCGTTCGGCGCCGACCTGCCGCCAAGCTCAGCCCCGCCCCCCTTGCGCCGGGGACCCGGCACGTGACCATTCTCGGCCCTGCTCCGGAAAATCGAGCGGTCTTTCGCACTGCCCGCCGGCCGCTCGAATTCGGTCGCGGGTGTGCCGTCCGGCCGCGAGAACCGAGAGCTGGCTTGAATCAGCCGGGTGATCGGCTCTGCCCAGCTTGCCGGCCATTCGCCGTGGCTCTGCTTCACCGCGAGCATGGCGCACGCATTGATGCCAATCAGGAATGGCCAGACGGATCAGGGAGCCATCGGAATCCATTTCGCGGGCGAGCCACCGGCTCATGGCTTGCTCGTTTTGTCGGCACTGCCATTGTTCGAGCGCTTGATGAAATGCATTCAGGACGCGCTCCCTCTTCGTCGGTGCGTCAGACATCACGGTTCATCCATTGACCGATCGTTCGGTGTTGTCCTTTTGGGCTGAACTGCCCAGAAACTGGACGACGTTTTGTGAGGAGGTGCGAGATCATAGCACAAATCCCAACGCCGTCGAGACCTGCCCGAACGACGCAATCCCTCCCGCGCGGTTGGACTTGTGATGAGATTCGACCACGAGAGCGTGCATTCCGGGAGCTGGACTCGGACTCTGGCATTCGATTTGCTCCCTATTCCTCGCATGAAACAAAACGATCGCCAAGAAGCTTTGGCGGTCCCGATGGACGAGTTGAACTCCATGAGGAACATCTGATCCACCCCACTGGCGATAGTCGTTTCCATGACCTGGAGCGGCTCCACGCCAAAGGGCGAGCGGGTTGCCTCGCACGACCCCCCGCTCGCCCTTTCTCATTCAAGAGCTCTGCAGCTGCCTGGGCGGCAGGGTCTGCGAGATCTCCCGACGAACCGGCCAGTCGATCTGGTCCTTGAACGACTAAGGGAGAGGTAGTCGTTCGGGGACAGATCTCTGGCCGGTTTTTTCGTTTTATGCGTCGAGCTGACAATCGCGCCATCGTAGCTGGCACATCGGTGCGGCGCCGGTCGATGCCTTGTCTTGCGAGTCTCGAAGGCAAAGGCCCGCGCGGCTCGGAGCCGGGTCGTTCGCAGCCTCGAGCGTGCAATACCTCCGCGCGCGGCCGTCGTCGGGCGCCGATGCCGCACTTGACGCTGCGGACCTGGCTCATCATGATCGGCACGTCTATTCTCGTGACCGATCGGCCTTTCGACTGCCTGTCCCTGCACGTCGTGCGTTGCCCATGAGCGATCGTCCCGAACCGGCCGAATCTGCACCGCTGATCAGCGTCGTCGTCCCGCTCTACAACGAGGAAGAGAACATCCAGGAGCTGCACCGGCGGCTCGAGCGGACGCTGCGGTCGCTCGGCGTCGCCGTACGAGATCCTCTTCGTCGACGACGGCAGCCGGGATCAAACGTCCGATCCTTGATGCAGGCTCTGCGGGCAGACGACCGCAACCTGGCATGCATTCATCTCAGCCGCAATTTCGGCCACCAGGCCGCGGTCTCGGCCGGCATCGACCACGGTCGAGGCCAGGCCGTCGATCGTGATGGACGGCGACCTCCAGGATCCGCCCGAGATCGTTCCTCAATTCGTCAGCAAATGGCGCGAAGGGTTCGAGGTCGTCTACGCCGTCCGCACGGCATCGCAAAGAAGGGCTCGCTGAAGCGGGCGGCCTACTCGGCGTTCTACCGGATCTTGAACGCGATCAGCGACCTGGACATTCCGCTCGACAGCGGCGACTTCTGCCTCATGGACCGCCGGGTGGTCGACGTGCTCAAGCACCTGCCGGAACGGATGCGGTTCGTGCGCGGCCTGCGGTCGTTCGTGGGCTTTCGCCAGGTCGGCCTGCCGTACGACCGGGCCGCCCGCGCGGCCGGGCGGCCCGAAATACACGCTTGCGCACCTTGATCGGACTCGCGCTCGACGGCCTGTCAGCTTCAGCAGCTATCCGCTGCGGCTGGTCACGCGGCTCGGGATGGTCACGATCTTCGTCGCGATGGTCCTCTTGGTCTGGGTGCTGACCGACGCGTTTCTCCATGGCACACGCCCCGCAGGGCTGGGCCAGCACGGTCGTGGTCGTCCTGTTCATGGGTGCCGTCCAGCTTTTCAGCATCGGCGATCCTCGGCGAGTACCTCCGCCTGATCTTTCTCGAGGTCAAACGAGCGGCCGACCTACATCGTTCGTGACTACACGACAGCCGACGGCGAGCGCGACGGCCGCTCTGACCCGTGCGAGAAGCCGGCCTCGAGGAGTGACGTACCGGTGATCGAGCGCTGGTCGCAAGGGATCGCCGATGAAAACATGGCCGAGGAGATCCTGGTCGACCTCGGCCCGATCATCCGCCGCCATCCCTGGTGGCGGGCGCGTGCAGCGCTTGACGCTCCGGCTGCTACGCGAGCTCGGCATAAACCGCCTGCCCGGATCCTCGACGCCGGGTGCGGCTGGGGCGTGACGCTCGATGCACTCGAACAAAGCCGGCTACCAGGCGATCGGCCTCGATCATCTCGCGCCGGGCGCTCGAGCGGCTCGATCGGCCTGGCCGAACCTTGATCGAGGCCGACTGTCCCGCGCCGCTCGGACATTCGCTCCCGCTGTGCGACGCCGTGCTGGCCCTCGATGTGATCGAGCATCTCGACGACGACCGAGCCGCCGTCGGCGCAGCTGGGTTCGCTGGTCGAAACCGGGCGGGTGCCTTGATCGTCAGCGTGCCGGCGGTGCCCGGAGCTTTTCTCCGAGTTTGACCGGATCCAGGGCCATCGCCGGCGCTATCTGGCCGACAGTCTGCGCGAGGCATTCGCGGCTCGGGGCTCGAGCTCGACGCCAGATCTTCTGGTGGGGCCGATGGCTGGTGCCGATTGCTGCGACGGCAGCGCGCGCGCCGCGAGCGCGTGCCGGCGAGTCGGCCGGCGCGGATTTACCGCCGCTATCTCGACGCTTCCGCCCTGGCCCGTGCCCTGGCTCGCCCGGGCCGCCTTTGCCTGGGAGGAAGGCCCGGCCGTGCGAGGCTGGCTCGGAACCGGGACCTCGCTGTTCGCGATGGCGCGGCGGCCGGAGAGACCGGGCTCGCCTGAAGCGGGTCTCCAGCCGGCGGGGCAGCAATCGGCAAAGGCCGATCCATCGTGATCATGCTCGGCGCTCATCGCCCGCGCCGCAGAGCGCGGCCGGGCCGCTCCTGCGTCGGACGGCCGTCCTCGAGCACGAGCTTTCCGTTGACGACGACATAAACGACACCCGAGCTGTACTGAAACGGCTCGAGGAAGGTGGAATGATCGATCACGGTCTTCGGGTCGAACACAGTCACGTCGGCGAAATGGCCGGGGCGCAGCAGTCCGCGCTCGATACAGGCCGACCTTCGCCGCATTCAGCGACGTCATCTTGCGCACGGCGTCTTCCAGACGCAGCAGCTTGCGTTGCGCGACGTATTCACCCAGCACGCGGGGAAATGTGCCGAAATTGCGGGGGTGCGGATGGCCGCGCCGCAGCGGTCCTTCCGATCGCCAGTGCCGATCCGTCCGAGCCGATCGAACACCAGGGCTGCGACATGCGCGAGGTTCATGTCGTCTTCGGATGATGGGCGTACGATGGTGCCGATCGATCCGTTCTCTTCGATCAGGAAGTCGAAGAGAACGTCGAGCGGGTCGGGCGCCGGCTCTCGTCCTGCGGATTTCGCGGCGATGATCTTGTCCATCGTCTGGCCCTTCGAACTGCTGGTTGGCCGGGCTCAACCGGGCGCTCGACCAGCATGCGAGACCAGTCGCCGCCGACGGCCGTGTAGTGGTTGTACCAGCCAGGGAGCCCGTCGCGGATGTCGTGCTTCAAGCCGCTCGCGTAGCGATCGGTCCTTGAGCCGGTCGACCAGCGACCGCGATGCCTCCCTCGTGGGCCCAGGGCGGGATGATGCTGACCAGGTCGTTGTTGCCGCGGGTGTATGGATAAACGTTGGCCTGAACGTTGATCCCTTCGGCCTCGCGCCTGCTCGAAGATCGCAATGCACCTCGGGCATCCGTCCCCAGAGCGTCTGGTCGGCGATCTTGAGATGGATGACGTCGACGGGCACCCCGGCCCGTCGGCCGATCGCGATCGCCTCTTTGACGGCGTCGAAGACGCCCGTTCCCTCGTTGCGGATGTGCGTCGAGTAGAGGCCGCCGTGGCGATTGAACGACCTCGCACAGCGCGACCAGGTCGTCAGTCGTGACCGCCAGCTCGCGCGGGCCGGCGAGCATCGTGGATAGGCCGAGCGCCACCGTCTACCATCGCTTCGTCCAGGAGCTGCTTCATCGCCGCGAGCTCGCCTCGGTCGGGACGGTCAGCGCTTCTGCCCGACGACGCATTCGAGCAGCGTGCCCAGGCCGGCGTAGCTGGCGACGTTGACGGCGATTCCCCGGCTCTCGAGCGCGTCGAAGTAGCCGCCGAGCGTGGTCCAGCCATACTTCGTGCCACCCTTGCTCGATCGCGCCGGGAGGCCGCTTTCCCTTGGCGGGCCCGCCGGAAGAGTCCTCGCCCAGGATCTCGGTGGTGACGCCCTGGCGGATCTTGGAGGGCGAGCTGCCGTCGTCAAACAGGGTCATGTCCGAATGCGAATGCATATCGATGAACCCCGGCGCGACCACGAGCCCCCGCGCGTCGATCGTCCGCCGCGCGGTGGCGTCGGGACCGATCCGGCCGACGCGCCGCGATCCGATCGCCCCGGATCGCGACGTCGCCCTGAAACCACGGATTCCCCGTGCCGTCGACGATCGTCCCCCCGCGAATCAAGATGTCAAACGGCTCGGCTTGCACGATGGCAGATGCGTCGGCATTCCGCGACTCGTGCGGGCCGGCCGCGGTGGCCGCCGCCACGAGCAACAACCATCCAAGAGGGGTGTGCCACATCTCGGTGATCCTCATTGCAGGGTCGGTTCGGGAATTCGAGAATAGCGTCATGCCGGTGCCGGCGATCGCTGCCGCCGGCGGGCAAGTCGCTCCTGGATCACCCCGGCAGCGCTGTTCGCTCTCACGACGAGGAAACAATTATGGCCAGTCGCGCGTCGCAAGAATATCGGTACGAGAAGTTGACCTGGCCCGAGATCAACGACGCCGTGGATCTGGGCAAGGTGTGCGTGCTGCCCTGCAGCGCCGTCGAGCAGCACGGCCCGCACCTTCCCCTCGACGTCGACGTGGTCTGCCCCACCGAGATCGCGCGCGGCGCCGGCCGGCTGGTTCCCGACAAGATGCTGGTGTTGCCGACCTACTGCTACGGCTACACCGGACACGTGATGGATTTTCCGGGTACGATCAACACCGATTTCGAGCATTTCATCGCCGGGGTGCTCGACATCACCAAGAGCCTCGCCTACCACGGGTTCAAGAAGATCATCCTCTTGAACGGCCATGGTTCGAACTGGCCCAACCTGGATCTGGTCGGCCGCCGCACCAACCTCGAAACCGACGCCGAGTGCGTGCCGATCTGCTGGTGGGGCCTCCTGACCGTCGACAAGGATTTCTTGCCCCGGTGGCGGCAGAGCAAGTTTCCCGGCGGTTGCTCCCACGCCTGCGAGCTCGAGACCTCACTGTACTTGTACCTGGATGGAGACAACGTCCGCAATGACCAGATCAAGAGCGGGACGATCTCGTTCAACGAGGAGAACAGCCCGTTCATGTGGGTCGATCTCTTCGGCGCTGGCCCGGCGAGCTTGATCTCGTGGACGAGCAGCTATTCGGAAACGGGCGTCCTGGGCGACGCCGCACTGGCCACCGCCGAGAAGGGGCGCGTCGCCTACGATGAAGCGGTGAAGCAGTTCGTGCGGTTCATCACCTGGTTCAAGGACCGTCCCAAAGACAAGCGCCGCGATCGCCACCGCACGGCGCCCACCATGCCGATTCCCTGGGGTCAGCGGCCGCTCGGGTCATGAGCCACGATCGGCCGCCCCGCCGCATCGCGGCCCTCCGGCTGCCGCAAGCTCGTGGTACCAAAAGCTCGGCGCGAGATCAATGCCCGCCAAACCACTCGCGGAAGAATTGCCTGCGGGTCTGGACGCCGCGATTCGCTCGGATACTGGGCGACGTCGGGGCGAGAGCTCAGTCGATACGGGCCCGCTCCGAAGACGAAATGGTCGCGCACGCCTTGCGCGTTCAAGAGCGGCGGAGATTCCCAAACCAGCCGGCCGGACTTCGCTTCATACGCAAATAACGACGCCTTCACGACGGCGTCCTGCTGGTTGGTCTCGGAAAACGTGAGCGACGTCGAGGATCCCGAGCTCGAGAGCGCGGCTCCGGTTGTGAGTGAAGGCGCGATGCTGAAACCGGGCAAGCCAAACTTGCGATCGCGCTCGTCGGTGCCGTAGGCGCCGAAGGCTGCTTCGACGATCACCTGTGCCTTGTCCTTGTTGTTTTCCAGCAAGACTCCCTGCTCCGCCATGGTGCGGCGAATGCTGGAGATCACCCAGTCTTTGTCGACGACCGAGACGTACTGGGCATCGAGAAACACCCGCGAGCCGGCCAGCGGACTGAAATCGAGATGCGACAGCGCGCTATCCCAGGTACCGGTCAGAAGCAGTTGTTCAGTGCCAGTGCGCGGCGTTCCGGTCATCTTGACGCTGGTGCAGCCACCTTGCAGCATCAAGACGAGCGCGGCGAGGGCTATCGCAGATCGCTCGAGCCGACGGTTCCGTTGCATGTTCGTCCGCCACTCTCAGCCGGCAGACCGGCGGCGGCGGATCCTGAAGGGAGACGGGAGATTTGAGCTCGCGTGTGGACGGCCGCCCAGCGGCATTCGAGTCATGCCGCTGGCTGAACGATCCGTCCCCGCGGGGGGATTATAGACGCGCTCTGGAACTTGGGCAACGCCAACTGCCGAGGGACCGGTGAACCGACGTTCGGGTATCCGTCGCGCTCGCGGCCACCAAAGCGCCGGGATACTCGAATTCCGAAATCGATGCTCGGAATGGATTTATCGGAATCCGACGACTACGATGGGTTTCGAGCGAGCCGGAGCGGGAGACCGCGTGCCAGTCGGCGATGCCCAGGCTCGACACCACGACCGCTCACGGCGCAGCGAAGCGTGAACCGGAGCGCACAACCATCCGATGCCGCTGGACCCGAAGCGTGTCGAGGCCGTGTACCTCTTGGCCGTGGAATGCCGCGAGCCGGCGGACCGCGACGCCGTGCTGGATCGTGAGTGCTCGGCCGATCCCGAGCTGCGGAAACGGGTCGAAGCTGACCTGAAGTCGCATGACGCGTTCATCGATGCGCTCAATCGGCCGGCGGCGAGTGCCGGCAGCCAGGTGGGCGAACCGCCCGGCGACGCGTCGCTCGATCAGGCGCAACTGACGGGATGCATCTTCCCCGACGAGCTGGGGTTTGCGCAGGAGCTGTCGTCATCCCGCGGGAATCATGCCGGAAGCGAAGTCGATCGGACCGTGTTTGCCCGGCTGCCACCCGAACAGCCGGCGGCTCGCGAACGGCCCGTCCCCGCGATCTCCGGCTACGACATCCTGGGCGAACTGGGTCACGGAGGCATGGGCGTGGTCTACAAGGCCCGCCAGATCCGCCTCAATCGTCCCTGCGTCCTCAAGATGATCCTGGGTGGCGTCCATGCCGGCGCCGAGGCCGTTGCTCGCTTCCTGGCCGAGGCCGAGGCCGTCGCCCGCTTGCAGCACCCGAATATTGTGCAGATCCACCACATCGGCGAGGTGGACGGTCTCCCGTTTTTCGAGCTGGAGTATGTTCCCGGCGGTAGCCTCGACCGGCGTCTCAACGGCGCGCCCTGGCCGGCGCGGCGGGCGGCCGAGCTGGTGGAAGCACTCGCGCGCGGCGTCGCCGAGCGCATCGCCAGGGGATCGTGCACCGCGACCTGAAGCCGGGAAACGTGTTGCTGGCGGCCGACGGCACGCCCAAGCTGACCGACTTCGGCCTGGCCAAGTCGCTGGCCGCGGACAGCGGTTTGACGCGGACCGACTCGATCCTGGGCTCGCCCGGCTACATGTCGCCCGAGCAGGCCGAGGGCAAGACCAAGCAGGTGGGCCCGCTTGCCGACGTTTACGCCTTGGGCGCGATCCTGTACGAGCTCTTGACCGGCGGCCCGCCGTTTCGCGGCACGACCGCACTTGAAATCCTCGAGCAGGTCAAGAACGCCGAGCCGGTGCCGCCGTCGCGCCTCGTCCCCGGGCTGGCCCGCGACGTGGAGACGATCGCGCTCAAATGCTTGCAGAAAGAGCCCGCGAAGCGCTACGACTCGGCCGCCGAGCTGGCCGACGACTTGCGGCGGTTCACCGCCGGCGAGCCGATCGTGGCGCAGGCCCGTCCCGTTCTGGGAGCGCGGCTGGCGCTGGTGCCGGCGACACCCGGCGCCAACCTCGCTCACCGCGGCGGTCGTCGTGGTGGCGGCGCTCGGGCTGGCCGGCATCCTGTGGCAATGGGGCGAGGCAGTCAAGGCTCGCGACCTGGCGTCGCGACGGGCCGTCGCCGAAGCCGAAGGCGCACCGCGACGTCGAGACAATCCTCGTCGACATGCACACTACGAGCGGGGTCACTGCCGGCGACCTGGGCGAAAATGCGGCGGCGGCCCTCTGGTTTGCAAACGCGGCCCGCCGGGCCGAGGGCGATCCCGAGCGCCGGCTGCTGCAAGCGCCGTCCGCGCGCGGACCTGGGGCCGGGGGGCGTTCACGCCGCTCCGAGCGATTGTCGCCGACGGCTCATGGCCCGGAGGCCTCGTGTTCCATCCCCGCGGAATCCACTTGATCGCGAGCACCGTGGTCGACGGCAAAACCGGGGATTCCCGCCACACGCTCTGGGACCTGGACGCCGAGCGGTCGCTCGCGTTTCCCGGCGGATTGACGGATGTGCCCGCGGCGGCCTGGAGTCCCGACGGTCGCGCCCTGGCCGTGGGAGGCGCCAAGGGCGACGTGGTGATCACTGGCTATCCCGCCGGGGACGAGGCCGACCGCATCCGGTTTCCAGGGCGCATCCGGCTGCTGTGTTATCGCAGCGATGGGCGTTACCTGGCGATCGCCGGTGGAAGTTCCGTCCGGGTCTGGGATGTCCCAGGCCGCGCAGTTCGCGACGCTCGAGCTCATCCATCCTGCGCCGGTGACCACGCTGGCGTTTCACCCCGACGGCCTGTTTCTGGCGACCGGCTGCGCCGATCAGCGGGCCCGCCTCTTCGCCGTGGCCGCCGGCGAAGGCACGCCGCTCTGGGCGCCGGTCCCGCACTTGCAGGCGACCGACGGCGCCGTCTGGTTCCCCGTTTTCTTCGCCGCGCCGCTCTTTGTCGACGGCGGACGCGAGCTGATCACTTACGGCGGACCGAGTGGCCTCGTCTTGCGCAAGATCGACACGGGGGCGGAAGTCCGGACGATGGACGTCCCCGCGTCGCCCAAAGGGATCGCCTCGATCGCGCTCGGCCCGGACGGTCGTATCTCGCGGTCATCAACGTTCAAATGACCGCGATATATCTCGTCGACGTCGCGACCGGACGGCGCGTCGGGCCGGTCCTGGAGCACAAGAACACCGTGACTGCCGTGGCCTTCAGCCCCGACGGGCGGACACTCGCGACCGGATCGACCGACAACATGGTCCGTCTCTGGTCCGTTCCCGGAGGGATGCACCTGGCCCGTCCGCTCGACGTCCACCGGCCGCTCCGGCTGGTCGCGTTCGCCGGATGGCCGATCGCTGGCCACACAGGACGGCGACCTGGTTCGCCTCTGGTCGCTCCCTGAGGCAGGGATGCCGATCTTTCGCGTGCCGTTGGATGGCAGCAAGTCGCTCGTCGCGCTCGAGCCCCGACGGCGCAGCATGATGCCCACAGGAATGAGCTTCATTCCGCGCGGGCTCCGAAGCACGAGGGTCTATCGCATCGCAAGCGGCCGGCCGGTCGGGCCGCCGCTTCGCCCCGGGGGCATGATCGTCGGCGCGGCGTTCTCGCCCGACGGGCGATCCGTCGCCACCGTGGGAGGCGTGCGACGTCGAGTCGTCTCTGAAAGCTCCTCGGCGTAGGCGTCGTCCTCGGGCGAATAGCCGAGACGTTCGGCCGCCGCGGTCAGGTCCCAGCGCGTGCCGCGGTTGTTCGACATGCCGTTGACGACCACGAAGAGGTCGTCGTCCGAGCTCGGCCTCGACGGCGCAGTCGAACAGGCGAACGAGGTCGCCGTTGGAGAGCCAGAGGCCGCGCGCCCAGTCGTCGGGGAGGGTTTCGGGGCGGTTCGCGCCGTGCTGGATCCAGCCGAGCCGGAGCGCGATGAACGTGATGTCGAACGCCGCGCGAGAGGCTCCGGCCGAGCCGTTCGCCCATCAGCTTGGTGGCGCCATAGGGGCCGTCGGGCGTGGGCGGGAGGTCCACGGTGATCGGCATGTCGCCCAGCTCGCGATAGCCGCCCATCGCGTGGTTCGAGCTGGCGAAGATCAGGCGGTCGACGCCCGCCAGGGCCGCGGCGTGGAAGACGTTGCAGAGCGCGTCGAGGTTCGGCTTCTCGCAGCTCTTCCCAGGCGGCGAACTCGTTGGGGTTGGCCGCCAGGTGGATCACCGTGTCCACGCCGTGGAAATGCGTGATCCAGCTCTCGTCGAGCTCGCCGAGGTCGGCGACGATCACGTCGGGGTCGTCGGGCTCGGACGTCCGGTCGATGAGGACAGGTCGTAGACGTCCGCCCAGGCCTCGCGGAGCTTGCGGCCGATGTTGCCGGACGCGCCGGTGATCAGAACCGTGCGGACGCTCGTCTTCCTCGTCGTCGAACTCCTCTTCGTCGTCCAGGTCGTCGTCGTCGTCGTCGTCCTCGAAATCGTCGGGACTCGAGGATCTCGAGGCCGCGGAAGAGGCCGCTCGGAGCGCTTGGGGCCGTCGAGTCGGCGCGGTTCGTCGGTCTCGTCCGGAGAGCCTCGGGTTCAGGACCTTCTCCTCGTCCGGTCGTCGCGGCGCATGGGCGACCTCGTCCTCGGTTCGAGGACAAGGGCGTCGGGATTGGTACGGGTCGCGAGATCGGGGACACTGAGCACGACCGGACGACACACCTGTCGATCGTCCGATCCGTGCGAGGCGACGTCTATCGACACGTCAGGCTGAGACCGAAGGCCGAGTGCCGAACGCGGAACGTGCTCAAGGCCAGTCCGCCACGCAGCCTTCAGCACCTTGTCCACCGCCTCCAGGAAGAAGAACTCGCCCCACATGACCGACTCATCCACGCCAAGCTTCTTGTGGAAGTGATAGACGCCGTGCTTCAAGCACGCCCTCCCAGCCCGGGGTGTTCCAGGCGACGTAATCGTCGGTCAGAAGGGCGTCGAGGATGTTCAGCGCGGCGTTGCGGTAGCGGTCGGAGCGGCGGGGTCGTCGGGCGACGAGGTCGGCGAGGTTCCAGAGGCCCGAGGCGGCGATCGCGCCGGCGGAGCTGTCGGCGATCCGGTCGGGGCCGGGCGGGACGTCGAAATCCCAGGGGGGGACGAAGTCGTCGGGCAGGCGGGCGAGGAAGTGGTCGGCGTTGCGGCGGGCGACGGCCAGGTCGGCGGGGTCGTTCGTGTAGGTGAAGACCGTGCCGAAGCCGTAGAGCGACCAGGCCAGGCCGCGCGACCAGTCGGAGTCGGGGCGGAGGCCCTGGTGGGTCGACTCGCGGAGGAATTCGCCGGTTTCGGGGTTGAAGATCCCTTCGTGGGCCGTGCCGCCGTCGGGCCGGACGATCGTGCGCTCGGTCGTCCGGCAGTGGGCGACGGCCAGGTCGTAAAGGGCCCGGTCGTTGGTCTCGCGGGCGGCGTAAAAGATGATCGGCACGTTCATCATGATGTCGATGAACAGGCTCTCGGGCGCGACGAACGAGCGGAGGTACTTGCCCGTTCGGGTTGAACCGCATGGCCAGCGTGCGGCCGGCCGTGATCGAGCACCTGATGGAGGTGTTCGTCGCCGGTCAGCTCGTACCAGGGCAGATAGGTGTTCAGGAAGATGAAGCCGAGGTCGTGAACGGCGCGGTCGTGCTGCTTGTGTTCGAGCAGCTGCGAGTAATGCTCGGCCGTGGCGCCACCAGGGGTCGCCGGTCTGTTCGGCGATCAGCCACATCATCCCGGCGTGAAAGCCCGCGCACCAGTCGGTCCAGAGCTCGCCGCCGTGCTGCCACTTGCCGCCGACGGTGTAGATCGGGAAGTAGTCGGGCGTGCGCTCGATCGTCGCGCGGACCTGCCTCGCGGCGAAGTCGAACGCCCGCTCAGGCGGGGCTTCGAGGATGACGGTTCGATCGCGTCGGGGCTCGGCCAACGGGAGCGGTCTGTCCGTGGTCAGACCGAGACGGGGTTGGATTCTCGTGATGGAACGAGGTCTGGAATTCGTAGTCCGGCGCCGAGCCGACGAGGGTTCCAGGGCGAGAGCCGCGGCGTTCTCTTGCCGCGAGTCTGGACCCCGGCCCGTACACTCTCTCGAGTCGAGTCGAACCGAACTCACTTGGCCCGGCGAGGAGGGTGTTGCGGACATGACCCAGTCACCGAGCACGACCGAGGCCAACCCGCTGCGCCAGGCGCTGCCGAGGACCCGCGTGCCCGACCCCTGCGCGGTCGTCCTGTTCGGGGCGACCGGCGACCTGACCCACCGCAAGCTCGTCCCGGCGCTCTATCAACCTGGCCCGAGGGCGGGAACCTGCCGTCGCGAGTACGCCATCGTCGGCTTCGCCCGCCGCGACTGGACCGACGACGCAGCTCCGCGCCGAGCTCGAGAAGACGTCTCAAGAAGACCGGCGACCCCGACTTCGCCAAGCTCTGGCCCGAGTTCGCCAGCCACATCGTCTTCGCCCCGGGCACGTTCGACGACCCCGCCGGCTTACGAGAAGCTCAAGGCGAAGCTCGAAGAGCTCGACACGCACGCACGGGACGCGCGGCAACCGGCTCTTCTACCTGGCCGTCGCCCCCGAGTATCTTCGCGACGATCATCGAGCACCTCGGCAAGGCCGGCCTGATCTACCCGGCGCACCAGGAGAGCCCCTGGAGCCGCGTGGTCATCGAGAAGCCGTTCGGCCACGACCTCGCCAGCGCCCGGGCGCTGAACCGCGACGTCTCGCGGGTCCTCGACGAGAACCAGGTCTACCGGATCGACCACTACCTCGGCAAGGAGACGGTCCAGAACATCCTGGCCCTGCGGTTCGGCAACTCGATCTTCGAGCCGATCTGGAACCGCCGGCACGTCGCCTCGGTGCAGATCACCGTGGCCGAGGAGGTCGGCATGGCCGGCGGCCGGGGCGCCTACTACGACACCGCCGGCGCGATCCGCGACATGGTCCAGAACCACATGATGCAGCTCCTCTGCCTGGTGGCGATGGAGCCGCCCGTCGACCTCTCGGCCGACGCCGTCCGCAACGAGAAGGTCAAGGTGCTCCAGGCCCTGCCCGACTGGACGCCCGAGGACGTCGCCCGGAACGTCGTCCGCGCCCAGTACACGGCCGGGTCGATCGAGGGCAAGGAGGTGCCCGGCTACCTCCAGGAGAAGGGCGTCGCGCCCGACTCGAAGACGGCGCCCTACGTCGCGATGCGGCTGACGCTGAACACCTGGCGGTGGGCGGGCGTGCCGTTCTTCCTGCGCACCGGCAAGCGGCTGCCGAAGCGCGCCACCGAGATCGCCATCCAGTTCCAGCGGCCGCCGACCGAGCTCTTCGAGCCCGAAGACGACGGGACCGGCGGCGCCAACCTGCTCGTCCTGCGGATCCAGCCCAACGAAGGGGCGAGCCTCGCCTTCCAGGCCAAGATCCCCGGCTCGCGGCGGCGGCTCCAGGAAGTGCGGATGGACTTCCGCTACGGCACCGCCTTCGCCGTCCCGCCGCCCGAGGCCTACGAGCGGCTCCTGCTCGACGTGATGCTCGGCGACCCGACGCTGTTCACCCGCACCGACGAGGTCGAGAGCGCCTGGCGGTTCATCACGCACGATCCTCGACGCCTGGGAGCCGCCCGGCGCGCCGCCGCCCGTCGACCTACCCCGCCGGCACCTGGGGCCCGGCCGAGGCCGACGCGCTGATCGCGCGCGACGGGATGCAAGTGGCGGCGGCTCTGAGATCGCATGGATCACTGATCCGAGGAGACCGTCGATCATGCCCGAACTGCCACTCGACCGACGACTTCCTGAGCGGCCAGGGCATTCCCGTCGACCTGCGCGACGTCGAGACCGAGCTGACGAGGCTCTGGGGCCCGGCGGCCGAGCAGGTGGGCGGGCCGGACGCTGGAGCACCCCAACGTCACGCGGATCGTGCTGGCGAACCTGGTCGTCGAGCCGCCGCGGCGGCCGACGCGGCGCGGCTCGCACGGTGCTCGACGACGGTCACCGCCCGCTATCCCGAGCCGGGCGATCGTCCTGCGGCCGGACCGACGATCCCGGGCCGCGAGGTCGCGGCCGAGGTCTCGGCGCTCTGCCACCTGCCCGCGCCCGGGAATGCCGCAGGTCTGCTCCGAGCGGATCGTCCTCCGCGCCGGGCCCGAACGCCGTCGACCTGCTGCCCGGGCGCCGTCCGGCCGCTGCTCGAGGCCGAGCTGCCGTTCGTCCTCTGGTGGACCGACGACCCGCGGTCCGACGAAGCCCTCTTCCGCGACCTGGCCGACGAATGCACCCGGCTGATCCTCGACCTGCCCGACCCCGGGCGCCGACCCGTCGGCCCTCCGGCTCGGGCTCGACCCCACGATCTGCCCGCACGCCCGCGACACCGCCTGGTTCGGCCTGACCCGCTGGCGCGAGCTGGTCGCGCAGTTCTTCGACCCCCCGTGCCAGCCCGAGACGCTCCGCGGATCGACTCGGTGACGATCGAGGCCGCTCGCGGCCGCGAGACGGCACGCCCGCCGCGCCTGGCCGTCTGGCTGGCCGCCTGGCTCGCCGGCCAGCTCGGCTGGTCGCCGCAAGGCCGCCCCGACCGCACTCCCGGCAAGCTGCAAGCCTCGTTTCAGAGCCCGTCCGGCCCGGTGACCGTCTTGATCATCTCCAAGGTCGACCCATCGACGGCCACGGCCCGTCTCGAGTCGACAACCCTGACGACCCGAGGGATCGACTGCGAGACATTTCGTCTGTCTCGGACCGGGACCGGGTCGCCGCAGGTGAACGTCGTCACCAACTCGCGGTGGTTCTGCTGCTTGCCGCGCACCGTTCTCGCCTCCCGAGATCGAACCCGCCCGGCGCGTCTCCGCCGCGCTCGAATCGTCCCGAAACGACCCCCCGTTTCAGCACGCGTTGCCGCACGCTCTTGGCTACTTGGCGAATAGAAGTAGTGGATACTTTTCACTCGTCCCCGTCTTGGTCATTCCCACGGAGACCGTGGGAACGAGATAAGACCTGTGTGGAGCACTCAAAACCCGGCCCAACGATCTCAGCCCCTTCGCGTCACCCGATGCAACGTCCCTCGAAGAGCGCCAGCTCTTCCGATTCCGCCGCGATCGGCCAGTTCTCGCACACAAACCCCCGCCCCAACCCCTCCACCGCCGCCGGAAATCCCTCCGCCGCCACCCGATACGGGTCCGCGATCAACGCCAGTCCGCCAGGCGCGAGCATGCGGGCGAGCAGGTTCGCGACCAGCGGGACGAGCCGGCGCTCGTAGAGGACGTCGGCCCCGAGGATCACCGCGAACCGCTCCTCGGGCGGGTCGCGCCAGTCGAGCCGGGCGGTCGAGAAGCGCGAGGGTCGAAGCCGTTGGCCGAGGCGCTTCGGGCCACGAAATCGAGGGGAGTCCTCGTCGTAGTCGGTGAACGTGACGCGGAGGCCCGCGGGTCAGCCCCACCAGCCCGGCCAGTCCCAGTCCGCAGCCGATCTCCAGGGCCTCGAGCCCGCTTCGGCCAGGGCTCGCGGGCCACCGCCTCGGCCAGAAGAAAAGCCCCCGGCCAGAGATAGGCCCAGTAGGGCATGTAATCGTCGCGCCGGTTCCAGGCCAGCACCCCCGGCTCCTCCAGCAGCCGGTCCGGGATCCGCCGGCCGGACCAGGCGAATCGATTGACCCCCGCCACTGACCATCGGTCGTCACCACCGGCCCGTCGTAACGCGTCACCTCACGTCCGAACTCGCGTCGAACTCATTCCGTTCCGGAATTTTGTTTGACGCGCGCCGCACCCCTGAATATAATCCATCGTAGTTGAGATTGAATCTCAATACGCCTGACGCTGCTCGATCTCGCCTCCGACCGTCCCCGGCCTTCGCCCACGACGCGGTGAGCCCGCTCATGAGACGGATTCGCGACGCTGGCCCTGGCTTGCTGGTCGTGGATCGTCGGCGTCGGCAGCGCGCCCGCGCGGGCGAGGTCTCGGGCCGGGTGGCGATGCCGGAGGTCTGCTCGCCCGGGTCAGCCCCGCGGTGGTGTCGCTGGAGCCGCGTCGGCGAAGGTCGATGCCGGCGACATCCCCGCGGCGCAGGCCGGCGGAGGTCGCTCTGGTCAACCAGCGGGGCTTGCAGTTCGTCCCGCGGGTGCAGGCGATCGCGCTCGGGCAGACCGTGCGGTTCACCAACGAGGACACCGAGACGCACAACGTCCACATCGTCTCGCCGGGCAACGACTTCAACGCAGTCGATGGCCCCGGCCAACCCCGCGACTTCACGCCCGACGAAGGCCGGCGTCGTACGGTTGCTCTGCGACGTCCACAGCCACATGCGGGGCTATGTCGTCGTCGGCGGATCGCCCTGGGTGCGGGTCTGCTCGGGCGAGGGGCGGTTCCGGTTCGACGGACGTGCCCGACGGGGCGATATACGCTGAACGTCTGGCACGAGATGGGGGATCCGCTCCGCAAGGAGCGTGACGGTCGAGCCGGGCAAGGACCTCGACCTGGGGACGCTGACCTTGACGGCCAGCACCGCCGTCGTCCGCAGCCGCCGGCACGCGTCGCCCCGGTGCGGCCCTGGCCCGAGGTGATCGAGCGGATCGGCGTGCTGCTGGCGTCGAGTCTCGACGCGGCGCAGGCAAGCCCGGCGGCTTCAAGAAGGCCCGGAAGCTGGCCGAGGACGCCTACTGGGGCGAGTTCGAGGCGTCGGACATGGAGACGGCCGTCCGGCTCCACCTGGGCTTCGCCCGCGCCGGCGCTCGAGCGGCAAGTTCCGGGCGCTCGTGCCCGCGATCCGCGAGGTCGCCGAGGGCGGCAAGGCTCGGCGGCACGCGACGCGACTTGAGCCCGCGAGCTGCTGCTCGGCCTCGTCGAAGCCGGCCGACGACCTGAACCGCAAGGGCGTGACCGACGGCGGCTCACCTCCACGCCGGCGAGCTCGACCGGCGTCGACAGCGCGGCCGGTCGTCGCGATCGTCGGCGACCGCGCGTGCCCAGCTCGCGCGCTTGAGAGCCGGGCTTCGCACGTGTCCAGGAACTGGCCGACCGGGGCGAAGCCGACGAGGCGGCCGCGGCGATGACGGCCGTCTACTTGGAGCGAGTTCGAGCCGCTCGAGCGGTTCATCGCGGCCCGACGAGCCGCAGGACGTCCGCCCGCTGGAGGTCGCTTCAACGCCATCCGGGGCGAGGTCGGCGCGGCCTGAAGGGCGAGACCCTCGCCGCCGCGCTCGCGGCTTCAGTACCGAGGTCGAGCGCTGCCCTCGACCGGAGCGCAGGCGCAGCCGGCGGGCACGTTCGGCCCGGCCTTCGCCGCCTCGCTGGTGACGATCCTGCGCGAGGGGGTCGAGGTCATCCTGGTCCTGACCATGCTGATCGCCCTGGCGGCCAAGACGGGCCAGCCCGGGGCGATGCGGGCGATCGCCTGGGGCGTGGGCCTGGCGGTCGTCGCCAGCCGGCGACGGCCGTCGGGCTCAACCTGCTGGTCGCCTCGGCGCAGGGGCGGACCCGCGAGCTGCTCGAGGGGTGGTGATGCTCGCGGCGGCGGGCGTCCTGTTCTACGTCAGCTACTGGCTGATCTCGCAGAGCGAGTCGCGGCGCTGGCTCGCTTCCTCAAGCGGCAGGCGCAGCGCGGGGTCGAGCTCGGGCGGGCGTGGCACGCTGCGCCTTGACCGCGTTCCTGGCCGTCTACCGCGAGGGGGCCGAGACCGCCCTGATGTACCAGGCGATGATCGGCTCGCAGGGCCGGTCGCGGGCGGGCCTGATGGGCCTGGCCGCCGGCCTGGGGGTCGGGCTCGTGGTGCTGGCGCGGTCGCGCTCTGGTGATCCGCGCCACGAGCGTCCGGCTGCCGCTCGCGGGCCTTCTTCCAGTTCAGGGCGCGGTCCTGTTCGCATGGCGGTCGTCTTCGCGGGCAACGGCGTCTTCGAGCTCCAGGAGTCGGGCCTGCTCAAGGATCACGCCGCCTGACCTGGCTCGGCCGGGGCCTCCCGATGCTCGGTCTCCACCCCAACGTCCAGGCCCTCTCGATCCAGGGCCTCCTGCTCGCCGGTGCGGTCCTGGCCCTGGTCCTGATGCTGACGGCGACCGGCCGAAGCACGCCGAGACGCCGGCTCCGCGCCGAAGCGGGTCGGGGCCGGGGCCGTTCCGAGACCGACTCGAGGAGAGCCTCCCGTGCTGAAGCGCTGGGCGGGTCCGCTGATCACGACCCTGATCGTCGGCGGGGTCGTCGCTGATCCTGGTGCTGAACCTTGAACCTTCGACCCGACGACGAGGCTTCGACCCGACAGGCCGCCCACGCACCGTCCCCGTGGCGCAAGGCCCGCCGTCACCGGCCGCGAAGCCTGCGGACTTCGCGAGTATCCGATCGGCGAGCCGGTCGAGAAGAACCACATGCGGATCGCGGCGGTCTGGCTCCCGCCGATCGCGATGGACGGGATGGCGTGCTCGGCGGCGTCGGACGTGATCCACCTCGAGGCCGACATCCACGCCACCGAGGGGAACCCCAACGGCTTCGCCAAGGACGAGTTCGTCCCCTACCTGAAGATCCGCTACACGATCACCCCGGCCGACGGCGGCGCGCGATTCACCAGGGGGAGCTGATCGCCGATGGTCGCCCGCGACGGCCTGCACTACGGCGCGAGCATGGCGATGCCGAAGGCCGGCAGTACCGGCTGACCTACGCGATCGAGCCCCCCTCGGCCGGCGGCCTCGGCCGCCACTCCGACCCGAGCACGGCGTTGCCCCCTGGTGGGAGCCGTTCGAGGCGACCTTCGACTGGGACTATCCCGGCCCCCCGCCGCGCCCGTAGAACGCCCTGAGCGCCGCGAAGAAACCGCTCTGCTGTCGGGGAATCGATTTGACACGAGTGGCCTCACGGTACGATAAGAGTGTAAACCCTACCCCGCGTCGTCCCTGTCGAGACGCACTGGCCCCGGTTGGCGCCGATCTGTCGGCACCCCCGCCGAACGGGATTTCCCCCGCGATGCCTCCGCAAGCGTTCCATCCGCGAACGCGCCGTGCGCCGACGGTCGTGCGCACGCTGGGTGACGCCTGAGGCCGGGGCGAGCGCGGCCTCGGCGGGGAGGTGTCGACCATGCGCCGACAGTCGGATTCGGCGTCGGCGGTCGTCGGCTTTGGGATTCCCGGAATCAAGCCGCTCGTGGTCATCGCGGCCTGGCGTCTGGCGCTCTACGGACGGTCGGCCGACGGCTGCTGGGGAGCACCCGTTACGGCCGGATGCTGCCCGTCCCTGGACTGGTGCCGGGTCGCGCCGGCCGCGCCCTCAACGACAGACCCGAATCGCGGCCCTCGCCTGCCGCCGCCTCCGAAGCGAGGCGCGGAGCCGCCTCTTCTGGGCCCTGACGCTCATCGCCGCCGCGGCCGTGGCCGCCTGGATCGCGACCCGGATCGTGATCGTCTCACGCGGCCATCGTGGCACATCGACCGATCCGCCGGTCGCCAGTCCGGTGCGCGTCCACCGACCGACGTCGATCCGTGATGCGCACTGCTCACCCTATGCCCGTCATTCCACCGCCCTGACCTCGTGCCTTCGAGGAGTCCGACCCATGGTGCCGTTCGCCTTTTTCCGAACCTGGGCATGACCGAGCTGATGATCGTCGCCTTCGTCTCGCTGCTGATCTTCGGCAACCGCCTGCCCAGCGTGATGCGGTCGCTCGGCAAGAGCGTCACCGAGTTCAAGAAGGGGGTCAACGAGGTCGAGGAAGACATCGACAAGGCCGTGACCGCCGAACCAAGAAGCCCGGCTCACCGTCCCCGATGATGCCTCTGGGGGCTGACGGATCATCGTGTGTGCCTGGCGCGATGCTCTCGCGTGGGCGTTTGCCGGCAAGACTCGCGAACAAAGACTGACGATCGAACGAACGTCGATTCCTGGAGTCGAATCGATGTTTCCGCAGCTCGGTCTGATGGAGATGATCGTGGTGATGGGGGTCGCGGTGCTCCTGTTCGGCAAGCGGCTCCCCGAGGTGGGCCGGTCGCTCGGCAAGGGGATCATCGAGTTCAAGAAGGGCCTGCGCGGGATCGAAGGGAGTTCGATCTCACTCGACTATCTCGACCAGCCCCCTCGCGCCGGTCGACCGCCGACACGCTCGCTACGCAGGCTCGTCAACTTCGGAGCGACTACGCCGAGACGTCGGTCCCGAAGTTCGAGCCGCCCAGCTCCGCCCCGTCCCCGGTGCCGCACATGGAGTACGAGGCACCGCCGGCGCACGAGATTGAGGATGACCTGCCGATCGATGCTCGAAGACGACTTCTTCACGCGGATCGACCCGGTCATGAAGGCGGCGGCTCCGTTCCCGAGGTCGGGGAGGAGTATCGGTCGCCGCCGCTGGACATCCTGCGGTATTACCGTCGAGGGGTGCGGCTGCACTGGGTGCCGTTCCTGGGCCGGGGCTTGAGCGTGGTGGCGGTCGTTCGTCAGCCGGTCAACCTGGCTTCTCGGCGACCGGCGTGCGCACGCTGCTCGAGCGTCTCGCCTCGGGTGTGGACGCGCCGGTTCCCTCCCTCGGTGGTGGCCCACACCCCAAGGGACTCGCCCTCGGCTTGACGGCGCTGGTGCTGACCCCCGAGCCGATCGGCGCCGGACGATGACGCGGTCCTGGCCGGATCGATCGATGGCCGTGCCCTCCCCCGCCGCCGGGCCGTCCCGATGGGACTGATGCGGGTGAACCTGGGTCAGGAGGCCCTCTCCTTCGCCCTCGCCTCGGGACCCGCGGAAGCCTTTCCCGAGCCGGCTGCGATCGCCGATGCGCTCACGCCGCATTTCCGGCGGTTCGTGCCGCTGATCGAGGTCTGAATCGGACCGCACAATAAGGAAAGTGGCCCGGCTTTCTGCGGAGGTCAAGCGAGTCCGTATGGCTCCAAACAACTGCAAAGGATCAATATGAGGAATAGATTTCCAGTTTCTGATACGATGGCGAAGGACTTACGTCGAGAGCCGGAACGATAATGGGCCCGTTATTAACGACGCTTTCCAGTTAGTCGGCGGGGCGGAGGGAAGCGGGTGATGTCGCGTCAGTCAGTGAACGGGTCACTTATTCCTGAACTTCTCGTTGCGCTGATCCGAGATGGACACTGGGTCCATCCAGGCGACGCTCGACTCCGCGAGGTGATTCCGTTCCTGGTCGATCCGGTCGATTTCCTGCGTACTCCAGAGGCGATGGCGTTCGAGTCATTGGGGCGCCTCGCGGATGACCCACAGTTATCGACCATCTTTCATGTGGTCCGTGGAAGTCGGATCATGCAGCCGGTCGAGCTGCCTTGGTTGGATGCGGATCGGTCTCTCTTCGTGGCCGTCAATCGCTGGCCGGGTGATGATGTCGGGATCGCGCTGGACTACCGCACCGATGTCCTCGATCCTGGGGTCGTCGCTGGCGACTGGGGGGCAGGGCAAGACTGCGTCTGGCGTGAGGTCGCTCCAACGTTCAGCGGCTTCGTCCAATCGCTGGGATTGGGACGGCAAGCACTGAATGCCTTCAGGCGCAACGGGTGGCCGGTGGCGAGACTGACACTTGGCCCGCTCACCGGGCTGCACTCTCGTTGT
>CAWDZZ010000004.1:0-386223 GCA_963806595.1 uncultured Isosphaeraceae bacterium
AAAACGCTCAGAAGTTATGTTCGTCCCAGTCTTCTTCTCCTCGATGAGCTGGGCTATCTGCCCATCGACAAGCGCGGGGCCGATTTGTTGTTCCAGGTTGTCGCTGCCCGTTATGAAATCGGATCGATCGTGATCACCACGAATCGAACCTTCAAGGAGTGGGGCACCCTATTTGATGAGGACAACACCCTGGCAACGGCCTTGATCGACCGGCTGATGCATCACGGGGAGGGGATCGTTATTGAAGGAGCTAGTTTTCGCATGAAAGACAAAGGTCCCGACTCGACCGATGAGTGACCATAGCGCAATACGTCAACGTCCGGATCGGGTGTTCGATGCGAAGTAAGTTGCATTTGGCGTGAGTGGCAGAGAGCGTCCAGCCCACCCTCGAGTGAGCCCGGCCATCGTGCCGGGTCATTCGAGCGGCCGATTTCTTGAAGAGCGGGCTCGCGTTGACCCCAGGCTCTGATCCAGAATCCGCGAGCAGCTTCCTGCGGGGGGCTTCGCCTCGACGGTCTGGTCACCCTGTTTGTGGCCCGTGGCGGTCCGCGGCGAGGAATTGGCGGTGGCCCTGTCCAGCACGCCGAACTCAACAAGCTCGAACGCCTCGCTGGCCCGTCCGTGCCAAGCTTGGCCACGCCATACTCCTGGCTCGATCTGACTCCGCGTTTTTCAAACCGTGCCGGCGGCGATAGAGTATGCGCGTGCACCGAAGCAACCACAGTCGCCTCTTTATTTGGCAGTGCCTATCTGCTCAAAACTGGCCTGGATTCAATGGTCGGTCCCAATTCCAGCGTCCCCGTGAGAATCCTCCCGGCATGCCTTCTCCGGCGGCACCCAAAAAATCGGAAAGCCTGGGGCATCCTTAATGATGGCGGTTCCGTCGTTGGGACGCGTACTCCGCTCCGGCGAGGGAGCCGCGATGTCAAGATCAGACGAGCGAAGCCAAAATCGGTGAGAACATGATCACAACACAAAACCAAGAGCGCGAGCGAATTGCGGCGAATTCGATGGGCTCGACGGGACTTGACAAGCGGGGGGTGAAGCCGGAGGAAGCGGTGGGGCGGACAGGAGAAGCTCACGGATCGTCGTGGTGACCACTCAATCGGCCCAGTCAGCGTGAGAAAAAGAGTACCACTAAGCACTCGAAGAGCACGAAGAAGGGCAATGAAACCGATGATAGCGATTTGACCGTCTGCTCAACGCGCCGGGCCCGACGCACGGTGCACGTTAGACACGGCGTCAACCAGTAACTCAGCAGTTTACTGGTTCTCGTTCTTCGTCCCTCTTCCCTTCGCGCTCGTTGCGTCGTCGCGGTGAAAGAATCGTGCTGTCGGGCCGGCACTTGCAGCCGAGTTCGGCGTACAGAAAGGTTCGGGCAATCGCGGCGTCGCCGCGATAGAGGGGAGAGCAGGAGAGCAGGAGAACAGGAGAGGAATCGCGGCTGCGCCGCGACAGAACGGCATGCGGTCGGGCGTTTATTCGCGCGTTCCTACCCCAAAGCCCCCCACGATTTTGCTCGTGGTTGGGCTTCGGATCGATGATCATCTGTACTCTTCGCGACCGCAAGCTACATCGGCTACCTGCCAGGCCGTGACCGAGTCACAGCGACGGCCATCGACGCTTGCTGCTGAGTCGGAGAGCTGTCACGCTTAAGGAAGAGGAGAACAGGTGAGAATCGCGGCTGGGCCGCGACAGAACGGCATGCGGTCGGACGTTTATTCCGCGCGTTCCTACCCCCAAAGCCCCCCACGGTTTTGTTCGTGGTTGGGCTTCGCATCGATGATCATCTGTACTCCCGCGACCGCAAGCTACATCGGCTACCTGCCAGGCTGTGACCGAGTCACAGCGAAGGCCATCGACGCTTGCTGCTGAGTCGGAGAGCTGTCACGCTCAAGAAAGCTGGACAGACGCAAGTGTGCGGTTGTCGGCAGAAGATTTGGGTTAATCGAGGAATTCTGGAGTCCAATTATGCGGGGATTTCCACGGCAGCCGGGCGAGCCGATTGTAACGAGAATCGCGGCAATCGCGGCTGCGCCGCGATAGAGAGGAGAACAGTGGAACAGGAGAACAGGCGAGCAATCGCGGCTTCGCCGCGATAGAGCAGGTGAGCAGGTGAGCGGAGAAAGTCGTAGGGAGAATGGATATCTACGCTTCGCTGGCTCTCCTGATCTATTACCAGTTCAGCGGTTTGGGCGTTCGCCTTGTTCATCCCTCTTCTGGTCGCGATCGTTGCGTCGTCGCGGTGAGAGATGAAACGTCCTGTCGGGCCGGTGCTTGCAGCAGAGATCGGCGAACAGAAAGGTTGGCGTTTTTCCCATCCATCATCTTGTGCGGTATTATCCGCGTCCATCAGCGTTGATCCGCGGCCAAAAACTCTTCGCGTTATTTGTCTTCTCCCGGCGATCGAATTCATGATTAGCCGCGGATCAAGATGATGAACGCGGATCAAGTCACTGAGAACCTCGGCGCACTCATCCTGGGCGTTGGGTCGCCCAGACCTGACCGCGACATCGGAATTTGACGAACGAACCCAACCTCGATGAGAACATGATCACCGCAAAAACCCAAGAGCCTGTTCGAGTTGTGGCGAATTCCGTGGGCTCGGTGGGAATTGACAAGCGGGGCTCGACGCCTGACGAATCCGGCGGAGGTCGAGTTGCTTCCGCCGAGATTTCGCGGTCGTGATCGTTGACGCGTTCATTGGCGCACGCGACCTCTAATGATCAGGCCGGGGAGTGCGGCGCCACGTAATGCCGTCGCAGGCGAGCCGCATGTCGAAGAGGACAAAGCGTTCTAACCAGTGAAAACGCGGAACCGCACGGAAAAGATGAATCAACTTCAACAATGACCCAGCGAGGACGTTTTTCTCTTCGGAATGAAGCGCGACAACCCCGACTTTAGGTGTCCCGGTAGGCCGATATTGGCGGTGGCACATCGAGGGCCGAAATGGCACACTTCGCCGCTACGGCGTTTGCTGGCTCCAGCCCTACGAAAACAGGCTATTCGACACTTTCGGTCAGTGCCAGAATGGCACCAAAACCATGACCCAAAAGTTGCCACTTTGTGCCAAATCGAGGTATTCTTTCATGATGATGTGACAAGCCTATCGAGGGCTGCCGGCCAGCCTCTGTTTGCTCCCGCATTGGCTCGCATTCGTTCTACTCCTGCTCGCGAGCGCGGAGTTGAAAAGTGCATGACAGGCTTTAGTCCGGTCTCTGCCGCAAGCCAATCGGAATTCGCGGTGGAGCCGGTCGCCGACGACGATCGCCAGCCTCCGCTGCGCCTGCTGGGCGCTCGGCCGTGTTCGACGTCCGACCGCTGGCGCATGGTTGTTCCCGTGCTAACGGCTCGCGCGGTCGCACCGGACCGGCCGGTTAATCCGGTTACCGCGTTCAGGAAATCCGGGGAAAAAATGGCAATTGCGGGTTTTTGCCGCAAAGTCTTTAAGAAGGCCGAATCGGGGCAGTGTGTGCGTCCCCGTGTTGTGCGGAAGCGGCCTGCGTGATTGCCGAGATTCTGCTCGTTTTTCGACCAGATCGGAGATTCAAGTGGTTACACCAGCGAACGTCGACTCGAGTCCGCATGATGCTAAAGAAAGCAACGATTTGAGAGCTGACGACGATCAGCGCCGGATGTCCGCGGGCGCCTCGGAGCGCGGTTCGTCGGCCTGGACTGGGGTCATTCCGGGCGAGGATCGCGCGGCGTTTGGGGCGCACATCGCCGAATGGATCGGCGATTTCCGGACGCGCAACGGTATCGAGCGCGAGCTGATCGAGCGGGCCGCACGGCTGTGCTGGCAGCTCGATCGTGTCGATCGGGCGCAAACTGCACGGCTGGCCTTGCGCATCAAAGACGCCCGGAGGCGGGAGCAAGAGGATGTCATCTGCCTCGGTCAACGGCTGTTCTGGGACCCCCACGGCGCAGACCGAGCTCTACGGCAGCACGGCATACGATTTCCGTTTCGGCCGCACTTCCTGGTCGGGCAAGATCGATGACCCCGACGACCCGCCTCGAGTGGTGAGCCGGCTGCAGGCAACCGCGGCCGGAACCCGTTGGATGCTCGAGCAATGGGTCGAGCTGCGTGCGCGTCTCGAGTCAGGCGGATCCTGGCAGTCGCCCGACAAGTTCAAAGCAATCCGGCTGCTCGGCCGGCAACCGATCGAGGCGGCCGACGTCGCCGAGGTCGCGACGATATTTTCGGCGTCGTTCGTCCTCGACGACCGGCACAAGAATGCATTCGCAGAACTTCGCAGCGAGCTGTATCAGAACGAGATGGACACGTACAAGGAGCGGCTGCGCAGGCGGCGGCTCGAGTCGTTTGAGGGAGATCAGGTGAGGGCGCGACAGGCACTGCTGGAGATCGTACGGCGGGCGACCGAGCGTTTGACTGCTCGCCTGGAACTGCACCAGCAGGAGGCCGAGCGCGACTCTGCCCTGAACGCCGATCGGTTGTGCTTCGACGAGAGCGACGAGGGGCAGCGCCTGCGGTCCTACGAGATCACGGCCAACCGAGTCATGCTCCAGATCCTCTACGCCGTGTTCGACCTTCGTCGCGAGTCCAGAAACTTGAAACCGAGCGCACGCCGCCCTGCGCTCGCAGCCAACGAGATCGCCGCCTCAAGCGATCCCGCGACGAGCAAGCAGCCTCGGCGGGACGACCTCGCCTCCAGTGCCAGCGAATCCAGTTTTTATGAAGCTCTGCTCGGCAACCGCCGCCGGAACAACGACCACAATCGGGCCGACCTGGACGAGGAGCGGGACGCTCGCGACCGCGAAATCTACGACGATTTCCTAAACGACGATGACGACGACCTGGACATTGACTACGACCCGCTCGACGACGACGGCGCTTACGCCGCGGACGAGGCCTACCGGGGCGACGACGAATTCGACGGCGATGATGACGCGTACGACGCCGCCGATCTCAACGAAGACGACGATGTTGAAGACGATGACGACGACCTCAGCGATGACGACGACCTCAGCGATGACGACGACCTCAGCGATGACGACCAATTCCCTGACCTGGACGACTCCGACGTGTACTCTGCCGCCGACGAAGCCCCGCAGCGTGAATCGATGCGGGGCCGCGAGCAAGACGTGCCGAAGCGCGCGAGCGATCCCCCGCGCCGGGATCGCAAGGCAAGTCAAGCATCACGGTGAATGCGACCGCCGCGCGGCGCTGACCGGGCGTCCGCGAGTGCCGACGTTTCATGAGGTTCTACGGCGCGCTCCTGATATCGAACCACAAAGCTCACGATGAACACGGACAGCAAGGATGAGCGGCGCCGATCGGCCGAGCGGTTCGTGGCAACGACCGCACGGCGCGAGCCGGAATGGACGCTTCTCATCCGTGAGAGCGACTCCGCGCTCATCGGGTTCTTTGTGGTGATGAATCTCCGCTGATCCACTCGCGCTGCCCTGACAGCTCACCCGCACCCGCAGGCTAGAGCACACGTCGCGACACCTCCCTACCGTCACTGAGGCTGAAAAAGCATTCCGCCTTGGCACAAGGCTTGCGTGGTCGGCTCCGCGAACGTTGGTTCCGCGCGGTCGGAGTCGCGACTCGGGCGCTGCTCATTGCGTGCAGAACCTTCCGCCCAGATTGCGCGCGCCCTAAGATCGAGCCGAGTGACGCAGCAGAGTCACCCTTGTGACGACCGCCGGTCAGCTCGCCGACTGCGAGTGAACATTGGCTTTTCATCGATCGGAGACGACATCCATGCGGGTTTGGCCGGGACATCCCTACCCGCTCGGCGCGACCTGGGACGGTGCGGGGGTCAATTTCGCGATCTTTGCGGAAAACGCGACCAAGGTCGAGCTCTGCCTTTTCGACTCTCCCGACGCGAAGCAAGAATCGCACCGGATTCGCTGCAGCAATACACGGACAAGGTGTGGCACGCCTACTTGCCCGACGTGCTGCCGGGCCAGCTTTACGGATATCGCGTGCACGGGCCGTACGAGCCGACGAACGGGCATCGGTTCAACCCCAACAAGGTCGTGCTCGACCCTTACGCCAAGCTGATCGGCCGCGAGCTCAAGTGGGCCGACGCAGGTCTTCGGCTACAAGTTCGGCGATCCGGCGGCCGATCTGTCGTTCGACGATCGCGACAGCGCCGCGTTTGCGCCGCTGGCGGCGGTGATCGACCCGGCCTTCACCTGGGGCGACGACCGCCCGCCGCGCACGCCCTGGCACAAGACGGTCATCTACGAGCTGCACGTCAAGGGCTTCACCCAGCTCAACCCGCATGTGCCCGAGAACCTGCGCGGCAGCTACGCCGGGCTCGCCTCCGAATCGGCGATCAAGCACCTGACCGACCTGGGCGTCACGGCCGTCGAGCTGCTGCCGGTGCACCTCCATCTCGACGACCGCCACTTGATCGAGAATGGGCTGAAGAACTACTGGGGCTACAACACGCTCGGCTTCTTCGCCCCCGAGTCGGCTATTGCAACAAGGGCATCGCCCAGGACGCCGTCCAGCAGTTCAAGATGATGGTCCGGGCGATGCACGCCGTCGGGCTCGAGGTGATCCTCGACGTGGTCTACAACCACACCGCCGAGGGAAACCAGATGGGGCCGACGCTCTCGATGCGCGGGGTCGACAACGCCGCCTATTACCGCCTGGCTGACGACACGCGCTACTACATGGATTTCACCGGCACCGGCAACACGCTGAACATGACCAATCCGTACGTCCTGCAGCTCGTCATGGACAGCCTGCGGTACTGGGTGCTCGAGATGCACGTCGACGGGTTCCGCTTCGACCTGGCCAGCACCCTCGCTCGCGAGCTGTTCGAGGTCGACCGGCTGGGCGCCTTCTTCGACATCATCCATCAGGACCCCGTCATCTCGCAGGTCAAGCTGATCGCCGAGCCGTGGGACGTCGGGCCCGGCGGCTACCAGGTCGGCAACTTCCCGGTGCTCTGGACCGAGTGGAACGGCAAGTACCGCGACTGCGTCCGGCGCTTCTGGAAGGGCGACGGCGGCACCGCTTCCGAGCTGGCCACCCGCCTGTCCGGCAGCAGCGACCTCTACCAGGACGACGGCCGAAAGCCTTACGCCAGCATCAACTTCATCACCTGCCACGACGGCTTCACCCTCGCACGACCTGGTCAGCTACAACGACAAGCACAACGAAGCCAACGGCGAGGAAAACCGCGACGGCACCAACGACAACAATAGCTGGAACTGCGGCGCCGAGGGCGAGACCGACGACCCCGCCATCATCGAGCTGCGCGAGCGGCAGAAGCGAAACCTGATGGCGACGCTGATGCTCTCGGTCGGCGTGCCCGATGATCCTGGGCGGCGACGAGCTCAGCCGGCGGCCAGAACGGCAACAACAACACCTACTGCCAGGACAACGAGCTGAACTGGCTCGACTGGGACCTCTCCGACCTCGAGAAGCAATTCCTGGAATTCACGCGCAAAGTGATCTTCATCCGGAGGAGCCAGCCGGTCTTCCAGCGCCGCAAGTTCTTCCTGGGGCGGGCGATCCGCGGCTCGAACGTCAAGGATATCTCGTTCCTCAGCCCTTCCGGAGCAGGAGATGTCGGACGACGACTGGAACTGCGGGATTCGTCCGGTGCCTGGGCCTGCGGCTGGCCGGCGACCTGATCGACGACGAGAACGAGCGCGGCGAGCCGGTCGTCGGCGAAACCCTGCTGCTGCTGCTCAACGGCCACTGGGAGCCGATCGACTTCACGCTGCCCGAGACCAAGCGCGGGCACATCTGGGACCGACTCTTCGATACGGCCGAACCTGCACCCGGAGGCAGCGCGATTCGAGGCCGGTGCGCAGTATCCCTTCAAGGACCGTTCGGTGGTCTTGCTGGCCACGCGTCCGCCAGAGCTCGAACAGGAAACCGTGACTTCGCCACAGCTCGAAACCGTCGCCGCCGAGGCGAAGCGCCGCCACGCCAACCCCCCGGGGCCGACGCCGATCTGACCGGTTCGGCCCGCGCCGCACGTTCCTCTTCGCGAGCCCGTCATGAACCCGAATCCGCTCGCTGCCAAGCTCGTGGACGAGGCCCTCGCCGCAGCCGCACTGCGCAGTGCCTGCCCGAATCGACCTACCGTCTGCAGCTTCACGCGGGATTCACATTCCGTGATGCCCTGGCGATCGTGCCGTACCTGCGTGAGCTGGGGATCACTCATTGCTATGCGTCGCCGTACTCTGAAGGCCCGGCCGGGCAGCACTCACGGTTATGACATCGTCGATCACGCGATCGCTCAACCCGGAGATCGGCACGGCGGACGACTTCGAGGCCTGGACGGCGCGCTGCACGAGCACGGGCTGGGCTAGATCCTGGACTACGTGCCCAACCACATGGGCGTCGGCACCAACGAGAATGCCTGGTGGAACGACGTGCTGGAGAATGGCCGGCGTCGCGGTTCGCCGGTTACTTCGACATCGCCTGGCGAGCGTCGCCCCGGCCTGAGCTGCAGGACAAGGTGCTGCTGCCGGTGCTCGGCGAGCCGTACGGCGACGTCGCTGGAGGCGGGCAAGCTTCGTCTCTGCCGGGACGGCGGGGCCTTGGTCGTCGAGTACCAGGACCGCCGCTTTCCGCTGGCTCCGGACACCTACGGTTCACTCTTCGGCGAAGCCGCTCACGAGCTGGCAAGCGTATTCGGCCCCGACGACCCCGCGCTTGTCGAGCTTGCGGAGCATCCTGACGGCGATCCAGAACCTTCCCGCGCGCGGACTGCGACCAGGCGACCGCCGGGAAACGCCATCTTGAGACCGAGGATATCAAGCGGAGGCTCGGGAGCCTGGCGGACGCGAATGCGGAGGTGCGCACAATGTTCGACCGGAGCCTTGACCGCGTCAAACGGCCAGGCCCGGCGAACCCGCAGAGCTTTGACCTCCTGGATCGCCTGCTCGAGCATCAGTGCTATCGCCTGGCGTACTGGCGGGTGGCTCCGGACGAGATCAACTACCGCCGTTTTTTCGACGTCAACGACCTGGCCGCACTCAGCATGGAGCGCGAGGACGTCTTCGAGGCCGTCCACGCGCTGGTCCTGCGAATGGCTTGCCGCCGGCAAGGTCGACGGCCTGCGGATCGACCATCCCGACGGGCTCTACGACCCTCGCCAGTACTTCCGTCGGCTTCAAGATCATTACGTCCTCGCGTGCGTCCGACGGGCGTTCGACGCCGACGCCGACGCCGCGTGCGAAGGCCTGACGTGGGACGCGCTCGCAGGCGCGGTGCGCGAACTGCTGGCCGCCCGCAGCCGCGAGCCGCAACTTCGACCAATCGGCCGCCCCCTCTATGTCGTGGCCGAGAAGATCCTCGCCGCCGGCGAGTCGCTGCCCCCGTCGTGGGCCGTACAAGGCACCAGCGGCTACGACTTCTTGAACCAGGTCAACGGGCTGTTCGTCGATCCAGCCGCGTGCGAGCCCCTCACCGGTTGTATCACAGCATCGTCGAGACGACGTCTCCGTTTGCCGAGCTGGTCTATCTCAAGAAGCTCCTGATCCTGCAGGTGTCGCTCTCCAGCGAGCTGCACATGCTGACCGACCAGCTCGATCGACTGGCGCGAGAAGCGCGGCGGTCGCGAGATTTCACGTTCAACACGCTGCGTCAGGCACTCGTGGAAGTGATTGCCTGTTTCCCTGTCTATCGCTCCTACATCGACGATCACGGGGCGAGCGACGCCGACCGGCAATCACGTCGAGCTGGCGGTCCAGCAAGCTCGCGACCGCAACCCGCTGACCTGAGCGGGCGCGTGTTTCGCTTCATCCGAGACATGCTGCTGGAGGCGTCCCCGAGCTCGTTCGACGACGGCGATCGAAGCCGCCGCAGACGCTTCGCCGGGAAGTTCCAGCAGGTGACGTCGCCCGCGACGGCCAAGGGAGTCGAAGACACCGCCTTCTACGTGTACAACCGCCTGGTCTCGCTCAACGAGGTCGGCGGCGATCCCGGACGCTTCGGCGTCAGCCCGAGGCGCTGCACGCGTATAACGGCGGCCGTCAGGCGCGGTGGCCCTGTGCACTCTCGCCGCTCTCGACCCACGACACCAAGCGGAGCGAGGATGTCCGCGCTCGCATCAACGTCCTCTCCGAGCTTCCGGAAGAGTGGGGCGCTGCCGTCGACCGCTGGAGCCGGCTGAACGAGCCGCATCGCCGCGCCGTCGACGGATCAGGTGGTCCCCGATGCGAACGAAGAATACCTGCTCTACCAGACGCTCGTCGGCGCCTGGCCGCTCGAGCCGGATCTCGCCGTTCGTGTACCGCGCAGTTCGTTCGAGCGGATCCAGGTCTACATGCGTGAAAGCCCTGCACGAGGCCAAGGTGCACTCGAGCTGGATCAACCCGCACGCCGAGTACGATCGCGGCGTCGAGGACTTCGTGCGTCTGATCCTCGACGACCCGGACGAACCGCCGCTTCCTCGACGACTTCCAGAAGTTCGAACGGATCGTGAGCCGTTTCGGCCTGCTCAATTCGCTGTCGCAGACGCTGCTCAAGCTGGCTGCGCCGGGCGTCCCCGACACCTACCAGGGGACCGAAGTCTGGGATCTTCAGCCTGGTCGACCCGGATAACCGCCGGCCCGTGGACTATGCGCGGAGGACGGAGATGCTGCGCGAGCCTTGCGCGCGGCGATCGAGGACGCCGGCGGCGACCTCCGGCCGCTGTGTCGCGAATTGATCGCGGCCAAGGAAGACGGCCGGATCAAGCTTTACGTTCATCACATGTTGCTCCAGTGTCGGCGACCACGGCCTGGACTCTTCCGCGGCGGCGACTACCTGCCGCTGTCGGCCAGCGGCTCAAAGGCGCCTCATCTCTTTGCCTTCGCGCGTCGCGCGGGGGATGCCTGCGCCGTGGTCGCCGTGCCGCGCCTCTGGGTCCGACTGCTCGGGCCGGCCGCGGGACTTCCGGTCGGAGAACCGGTGTGGAACGAGACGAGGCTGCACCTGGAGAGCCTCGAATCGATCGCCGGCTGGCGGAATGTGTTCACGGGTGAGACGATCGCCTGCGCTCGCGGCGAGTGTTGCTCCGTTCCCGCGGCCGAGTTATTCGCTCATTTCCCGATCGCGCTATTGATCGGCGAGCCGCCCTCGAGCGCGCTTGCGACGAATCCCAGGTGACCGTCAATCCAGGCGTCCGTTGTGACAGGCGTCGGCACCCCACATCAGCCATCCGTCGTCGCTCGGGTCGCCGGTCTCCAGGCAGAAGAGGCTTCCCGAGTCGGTACCCACGTAGACGCGTCCCTTCGCCACGGCGGGCTGAAAGACCACGGGTTCGCCGAGCGGAGCACTCCACAGCTCGTCACCGGATTCCGCCGAGATGCAATGAACGACGCCGTGAACGGAGCCGAAGAATAGCTTGCCGTTGGCGATGGCCGGAGGAGTGAGCGGATGGTCGAGCAGCTCCTTGTCTTCGCCAAGCGTCGGACCGATGGTCTTCTTCCAGTAGACGTGATCGGAGCGGGGATCGGCCGCGCTGACGATGTCGCCGTGAGCCGCATAGAGCCTCGCGCGATACGAACGGCTTGGACCCCTGGTAAGCCCACACAGCGTGGACGTGGCCCCTCCCCAGGTTGGAAACCGCCTGGTGCATCTTGGAGTCGCCCTTGACGCCGCCGAAGCCGACCGCCGAGTCATATTCCGCGCTGGCGGAATACTGCGGTGACCGCGCCGCACGCTTGGCGTGATCGAGGTAGTCGGCCTTGCGCGACGTCGCGGCGTAGTGCCGGAACACCTGGTCAGCGAGGCAATACGCCCCCAGATGCTCGGACTGCTGGGCTTCCCCAGCCGAGCCGGGTGCCGCGGAGAGCTGCTCGCGCTGGCTGAAATAACATTGACCGGCCCAGACCACCGGAGAAGACGTGGCGTTCCGCGGCTCCTGGCACTGGACCTCGCCATTTTCCTGGTTCACCCGGTAGAGCGTGCCGCCCAAGGTGGCGAAATGGGCGAAGCCTTCGGCCATCACCGGAGCGGTGATGATCTCGCCTTCGATCGGCTGCTTCCAGTATTCCCGGCCGGTCCGCAGGTCGAAGCAGGCGATATGATGCCGCCGGTCCCCCTTGGCGTCGGGGTACGCCATGTAGACCCGCCCGTCGCGCACCGCCGGCATGCTCATGAGCGGGTCGCCGAGCCACTTCTTCCAAATCGGCACGCCTTCGATCGTGAGCACCTCGAGCTCGCAACTCTCGGTATTGAACACGACGCAGTCTTCCTCGACCACGGCCGCAGTGGGCCCGTCGTCAGAGGTCTGGTATTGCCAGTCGAGCACACCGCTCGACGCGTCGAAGGCGTAAAAGTCGAAGCTGCCGAATCCTCCTCCAAGAAACACGCGCCCGTTGACGACGGCCGGCGTCGCCAGCGAGCGGCTGGCCGGGGATCAAGGCCTTCCAGCCGTGGATCCGCCCGTCAGGGCTGTGATAAGGCGCAGGGGGCTCGACACTCGGTAGTCTGCCCTTGAGCTTCGGATCGATTTTCATCGATAACTCCATTTCCAGTGAACGCCGTGCAACCGGTCGCCCTCCGTCGCCGTTGCAAACGAACGCGGCCGGTCTATCATCTGATACGGCACTCTCGAGTCCTTCTGACGCGCCCGATCGCACCTTGGGTGCGGATCATCGCGACTTCGCGGCGGTCCCCGCGAACCCGCCGTCTCTAGGCGTTAGAGCGCGCGCGGTGCCGCTTGGCGCCCCGGTAAACCCTCAGGTTTGCGCGGGTCGCAATGGTCGAATCTCCAGCCGGACATCCGCGGCCGAACCAGCGGAGGAGGTCGAGCGCCACCGTCACAGCCCGGAGAAACGATCGCCCAGTCTTCCCGACCCGACGGATCGACGGGGATCGCGGCGGACTAGACTGTGCAACTTTTCCTATCTACTTAAAGACGCCAGATTCCTGAGTCGATAGTTTTTAACAGGACGTGGTGGATTAACCCCCCGATGAGTTACGCAACATTGTGCAGACGGACGGCCAGCCGACTAACCAATGAACACGACACTCCCGGGAGATCGTTCGATGATGTTGCGAGTAGCCTTGGTGGGCTTAGTGGCCGCGCTCGGTGTGACAGTCCCGAGCCAGACGCGATGTCGGCTCTGGTTCGAGTCAGCGCAGAACTGGGGGAGCTCGGTCCTGGCGAGCTGGGACAACTGGAAGCCTCGCGATTCCGGGAGGCTGCACGGTCCGCTCAATGCGGGCGGCGCGACGGAATGCCCGGAATGCAAGCTCGCCCGGGCGAGGCTGGCGGCGAACGAACGGAAGTTGAAAACACCCACCGATTCGGGAACGCAGTCCAAGGCGACCCAGCCCGCGGCAGCCGACGTCCGGCCGGAAAGCCCGGTGGTTTCCGTCAGCATCCGAGAGACCGACCAGCAACACGCTGTTTCGTTCGAGCCGATCGCGGTTGATGTAAATGACGACGCCGGAATCGCCTTCGAGTTGAATCGGATGTCAGAGGGATTGTGCACAGCACCGATCGTTACGCCCGCGCCCGCTCTGGCGCCGAGCTTCCCCGCCCAGCCGATTGCCGCCACCACTCACGGTGAGGCCGCGCTCGTCGTTGCCGATCCGATCGCCGCCGGGAAGCCGGCCGTCGAGCCGAGTATGACGACCGAATCGTGCGGGCTTGCGGAGAATGCCAGGACCGCTGCCGAGCCGGCCGAGCCCGGCCAATGGTGGCTCTCAGTCGTCGACGGAACTACCCAGGAAGATTGCCTTTGCGGCGAGAGCCTAGAAGCGGCAGCTCCGCTCGAGGTGAAGCTCGACCCGCCGACCGTGCCGGATGCTATCGCCACGCCGGCTGCCGTCGCCGCGACCAGTGCGCTCGCCCCGGAATTCGACCTCGACGAGGAATTCGATTTCGAGATCGCGAAGAACTGCGCAGCCGCCGCCGCGATTCAGACGGTTTCTCGGCTGCCAGAATTGCCCGGCGACGTGTTCGCGCCCGCCCGAGCGCCGGTCCGACTGGAATCGCCTGTGGCAGCGCCTGCGACTGAGCCGGTTGCCGTTCTGGCGAAACTGCCCGACGACGTGTTCGGCTGGCAAGAGGTCAAGAACGTGAGGCTCGAACCGCCCGTCCGGACCTCCTCAGCTCCCCGGTCGACAGCCGGCGGATCCTCGACCGCGCCGCGACTCGGGCAGGCGGTCGAGCTGACCCGGGCGGCGTTGTATGCATGGATGAACGTGCTGGCCGGCCCGGCGGTTGTCGACGTCTCCAGCCGATGACGCGGATGGGTTCCGGCGCGGTCCAGTTGCGCGAAAAGCCCGCGCCGGCATTCGCAAGAACGCCGGCGCGGGTTTCCGCCGTTTTCCGGCCGTCAGGCTTCGATGCTTGACGGCGTAATGAGCGACTTGTCCTCCGCCTGCGGTTCGTCCCAGCCCGGCTCGGGGTCGACGACCGCGCGGCGATAGCCGAGCGCGGCCGCCACTCGCAGCACTTCGCCGTGGCTCGGGAAACTTTTTCCCGAGGATTCCTTGAACCGCTGCATCGCGTTCATGAACTCCATTTCGTCGTCCGTGTACTGTTTTTCGAAGGTCGTGGGATCGATTCGCCGCCGCCGGTCTTTCTTGGCGCGTCGCTCCGGCGGCGTCGCCGATGCCGGCGCCGGCGTCTCCTTCGGCTCCCGGGCTGGCGCGCCGTTCCGCCGGCGATCGCGCTCTGCGCGGCGGTCGTGAAACAGGGTGTTATCCGGATATTCGCAAAAATCGAATTCGCGAGTGCCCGGATTCGTCTCTTGAATATCGTCGCTCATGCGTTCGGATCTCGAATGCGGCCGGTTGATCGTTCTCGTCCGATTCCGGGCCGGGTTGCGTGTGGTTGCGCTCATGAACGGAACGTGCCTTCGAGAGACCGGCGTGCTCGCGCCGGATCGGAGAAATTGGCGGCCGTGCATGTGCGCCAAGAGCGTCCTTGCATTGAAGAGTTTCTAGGACGCATACGGCTTGATGTCAAACGGTTTGCATGGTCGGCGGCCGTTTCGGCGGTGCCACCGAAACGTCGCGTGCGTCGCGGGAATTGCGCCGGGAAACGGACGAGTTGTGCACTGTATTGACGACATGCCAGACCGCCTGGCATGGTAAGCGGCGGTTGCGTCGAGATGTTCGGTTTTCGTAACTGGAAGCGGGCGGTTTGGCCGCTGGACAACCGTGTGGCATAATGGTGGCGAATGCAATCGAGCCCGCGCCGCCACAGCGAGCGGGCTTGAGGACGCCGGTCTTCGAGAACGGGCGTCGATCCGCCGGGCCATCACGCGAGCTCAGGTTTTGTCTGTCCGTCTGGGAATGGTGGGTCGATTGCGTCGCCCGCGGCGGGGTTGATTCTCAAGCGCGGGAGTGCTTACTTGTCGGTAAGTCTAGAGTTGATGTAGCTTAGTGTAAGGGAACATCGAGCGAGCGAGCCGGTACGAACACCGGCCAATTCCTTCTGCTGGGGAGCATCGAACATGTCCCGAACCGCGCGTCCGTGGAGAGGTGCCGGGTTGCTGCTGCTGGGTGGCGCGCTTGCTGTCCGGCGCTCGCGCCTTCGGCGCCGATGAGCCGCCGATTTCCGAATCAACTGGCGGATCTGGGCCGCCAGGCGCTCGCCCAGGGCGCGAACCGGACGGCCGAGACGTTCTTCAAGAAGGCGCTCGAGCTCGATCCGGCCAATGCACGCCGCCAGCCGAGGGCTCGACGAGGTCAAGCGACGCCGAGCCGAGGTCGTCCGGGTTGCGATGCAGGACCAGCCGGCGCGAGCGCCAAGCCCGCCGCGCCGCGGCCGACCGACGCGCCGCCCCCGCCGCCGCCCGCGCGATACCAAGGCCACGCTCGAGCAGACCCAGGCCGCCGAGAACATCACCCGGCAGCAACTGACCAACAACGTCGAGCAGCGAATTCGAAGACGCCCAGGCGCTGATGCAATCAGAGATCAGCCCGAGGCCGCCATGAATGCCCTGCGGCTGACGCAGAACGTCGATCCGCTCGGCGACCAACGTCTCCGAGGACGACCGCACCAAGCTCGAACGCCGCGATCCAGGCCCAGTTGATGTCGACGGTCCAGGCCGAGGAGCGGATCGTCGCCGAGCGGGCCGAGCGCACCCGGCTCGATTCCGCCGCCGAGCAGCGCACCCGCACGATCGACATCCTCCAGCGCGACAAGCAGACCATCGAAGCCATGATGATCCAGTTCGACCTGCTGATCAGAGAGGGCGTCTACAACGTCCTCTACAGCGGCGGCATGGGCAACATCGTCACCACCTCGGCCCCGTTCGGCGAAGCCAGGCTGCTGGCCCAGCAGGCCTACGCCCTTCAGCGCGGCGGGCCGCTTCCCGTACAGCGACAACGACCCCGTCGCCGACCGCCGGCTAGTTCGTCTCCTACTCCATGGGCTTCTACAGCCAGGAAATCCAGTTCCGCGATGCTCGACCAAGTATCGCTTCCTGCTCACCATGCAGGACGTCACCCGCGCCGTCGGTTCCCTTCCCCGACACCCAGACGATCGAATACCCCGACGCCGCCTGGTGGCGGTACATCTCCGAGAAGCGGATCCGGAAGTACGGGAAAGCCGTCGACCTCTTCGACCGCGACGAGAAGACCAAGCGAGATCATCGAGAAGCTCGACGAGCCGATCTCGATGTCGTTCAACGAGGAAACGCCGCTCGAAGACGTCCTCAAGTACATCAAGCAGGCGACGACGACCGCGACTTACCAGGGCATTCCGATCTACGTCGATCCGATCGGCCTCTCCGAAGCCGACAAGACCATGACCTCGACGGTCCGGAACATGGACCTCGAAGGCGTTCCGCTCAAGCTCACGCTCAAGCTGCTGCTCAAGCAGCTCGACTTGACCTACACCGTCAAGGACGGCTTCCTCATGATCACCTCCAAGGAGTCGGAAGACCAGCAGACCGAGATCCGCGTCTACCCGGTCGCCGACCTCGCCATCATCCCGCTCTCCCTGATGGGCGGCGGCGGCATGGGCGGCGGCGGCATGGGCGGCGGCATGGGTGGCATGGGCGGCGGCATGGGCGGCATGGGCGGTGGCATGGGCGGCGGCATGGGCGGTGGCATGGGCGGCGGCATGGGCGGCGGCATGGGCGGCATGATGTCCGTCCCGGTCACCGATCCGCAGGATCCCGCCGGCTCGGCCGACGCCGTTCACGCAAAAAAAAAGCAACTGAATGAAGCCGTCTGCGCGTTCACGAGCGGCTAGCAAGCCGTCCACAATTCCAGGGCCAGCCCGGCACTCAGCCGGCTGGCCCTTCGTCGTCCACGAAGCCGCCGACGACGAGGCCGGTCGTCCTGCCCGAACGCGATCGAACCGAAGGGCGCAGCCGGGCTGCGGCTGCCGCCGGTCCCACGACCAGCTGACCCGGAACTGCGTGAGCTGATGCCGCCGGGACCCGGCGCGGGCCCGATGTTGAAAGCCCAGCGGCAAGATCGACCCGTACGCCTTCTACCTCGCGTACTACCGGTCGCACGACAAGGACCGAAGTCGACCCGGACAAGCTGCGCAAGACGTTCAGGATCTGAATCGGCTCGGAAAGACCACGAGGTTCATGCCGCGATCTGGGCTACCTGAAGAATCACGCCGGCCAGGCCGAGCCCTGGATGTACGAGGCGCTCGCGCTGGCGATCGAGATGAACAACGGCGTCGGCGGCCGACGTCAAGAACGCCCTGAACTACGCCGCCGACCTCGCCCAGCGAACGCACAACCCCAACCACCTGGTCAGCGTCGCCGACCGCTCTATACCTGAAGGGCTATTACGAGCGGGTCGGGCCCTTGCTCGACGAGGCCATCGCCCAAATCCCGCACCGATTCGAGCCGATCGTGATGTCGATCAATCTCGCCCAGAAGACCAAGGACCCGGTCCGGATGGCCGACGCCGTCGAACGCCTGCTCTCGCTCGGCTGGCCGGGCCGCGACGAGTATTTCCGCATCGAGGCGGGCAACCAGGTCGAACGCTTGCTCAAGAAGCTGCGTCTGAGAAGCAAGAGCGAGCGAGGCCGACATCCTCGAGGCCAAGCTGAAAGAATCGCAGGCACGCGACCTGTTCGTCCGGCTGACCTGGGACGGCTACGCCGATTTCGACCTGGCCGTCGACGAGCCGCTCGGCGTGACCGCCAGCTATCAGACTGCCCCGCACCGTCTTCGGTGGGTCGGTGATCAAGAACGGATACGGATCACACCCCGAAGAGATCTACGTCTGCCCCCGCGCATTCGACGGCAAGTACACGATTCGCGTCATCACGATCTGGTCTGATCCCGAGCAAGCCGGTCACACGCCTCACCCTCGAAACGATCACCCACGAAGGGACGACCGAGGAAAAGAAACAGACCCATGCCCTCAACCCGACACGCCAAGCAAGCCGGTCGTCGTCCATCTCGCGGGCGGAAGGCGCAAGACGGTGCTTCCGTTTGTCGATCCCCTCGCGTCCATTCTGAATTCAGTTGCAGGAACGCCGAAGGCTTCGCGGAAACCGGCGGCGGAGAAGGGAAAGGGTGCGGCCGGCCAGCCGGCGCAGCCGGTTGCTCGCCAGGCGGCGGGGCCGGCCAACAAACCCGCCCACGCCGAACGCCCGGCGCGACCCATCGAGTGAACGGGCAACGGAACCCGCGGCGCGACTTGCGAAACCGTCTCATCCGTTGCTCCGCGGCTGAACGGTCCCAATGGCGCCGCCGGATCCAACTGCGCTCGTGCTGACAGCCTGACAGCTGACAGCTACACCGGGAAGTAGGTCTCGCCAAGATCGTCCGCGTGTGCTATCTCATCCCGGCTGCGCCAGGGCCATGGATCGGCCCTCGGACCGGGCGCACCGTTCAGGAGGAAGTGCCGTGGTGCGGCAGCTGCTGCCAAGCGTCGAAGGTCTCGAAGGTAAGGCCCTGCTTTCTCCGCTGGCGGTGACGGTGACGACCAATCGCCACGCAGATCGCCCGGGCGAGGTCGTCCGAATGACGCTCATCGAGCGCAACGTCTCCGGCCAGGATCTCGGTATCGGCGCCGGCCCGAGCCTCGACGGGTTTGTCGTCGTTCACCGCGGCGCGAAGGTCTGGCGCTCGAACGCCGGAGTCGTGCCCGAATTCATCACCGAGCGCACCCTCACACCAGGCCAGTCGCTCACGGTCCGCGCACTGGAGAGCGGGGCACGACGCCGGTACTTACGTGGTGTACAACCAGGCGGCACCGAACGGTCCGGCGGCCCAGTTCGTGATCAGGGATTGAGTTCGCCGGCGTCCGGGATGGCCGTTCAATGCGGCAGGGGGATCGGGCGCCGTTTGAGCGACCGATAAGTCTTGGCAAACTCGGTCACCTCGATGAACTGATCGGCGGGGATGTCGCGGAAGACCTGGGTCGTTCCGCTGGCCGGCCACTGGATCTCGAGGAGCGCCACGCGCTCGGCTTGGGCCAGTCCGATCGTTTGTTGCAAGGCATTGGCGCCGAAGCTGCTGCCGGAGGAGACATGCCGGTAGACTGTCAGCGGCGCTTCGCCTGCGGTCACCAGTTTGATACGGGCGCCGATCGCGGCGCGGTTGGTTTTCGTGCCGGCGAGCTTCACGCTCAGCCAGTGGTTTCCCTGGCCGGGATTCTGAAACAGTACGTTGTGATATTTGTCTCCGTTGGTGGCACCGCCGGTTTCCATGAAGATGTCGAGATCGCCGTCTTGATCCCAGTCGCCGCACGCTACGCCATGCCCTTTCTGCAGGTGACCGGTGCCGGACGATGCGGTGATCTCGGCGAACCGTGTCGCCCCGACGTTCTTGAACATGCGATTGGGAACGAGCGTCGCCAGGCTCGGTTCGCCGGTGCCCAGGTAGAAGTCGAGCCAGCCGTCGTTGTCGAAATCGCCGAAATTGGTCCCCATCGGCGCAAACACCAGATCGAGCCCCGCCGGACGGGTGCGGTTCTCGAATCCCTGCCCGCGCTCGTTATGCAGCAGAAAGCCGGTATTGAGTCTGTGCGGCTGACCGATCAAGCCCTTGACGATGTCGGCGACGCTGCGATCGGATGAGGTGGCATAGATGTCGAGCCAGCCGTCGTTGTCGTAATCCCACGTCCAGCACGAGAAGCCGCAATAAGGGCCGACGGTGCCGATGCGCGGCGTCGTCTCGCTGAAACGCCCGTCGCGGTCGTTGTGATAGAGCCGGCCGTGGTCGTCATAGTTGTTGAGCGAACAAGTCGGGATAGCCGTCGTTATCGTAATCGATCCAGGTGCATCCCTTGCAAAAGCGGACGGGATCGCCTTGCACTCCGGCCTGGGCGGCGACTTCCAGAAAGGTGCCGTCGCCGCGATTGCGGTACAGGCGGTTGGGCTGCCGCTCGCACCCGACGTCCAGGTCGACCCAGCCGTCGTTATCAAAGTCTCCCCACGCGGCGGCATTGGAGTTGACCGGATCCAGGAGGCCGGCCTGCGCGGTGACGTCCGTAAACCCGCCGGCGCCGTTGTTGCGCAGCAACGTGGGCCGCACGGGTGAGTTCATCCACGCTCCGCGCGGAACGAAGATGTCGAGGCAGCCGTCGTTGTCGTAGTCGGCCTGGTAGCACACCAGCCCTCCGAGCTGCTCCGTGATCCCGGCCTTCGCACTGCGATCCTCGAAGGTTCCATCTCCCGAGTTGTGATAAAACGCCATCGCCGCGGTCGGGTCCTGTGACGTAACAACGATATCCAGCAGCCCATCGTTGTCGAAGTCGTCCATGATCGCCCCGCCGGACTGGTTGACGCGATCGACGTGCACGCGGTCGCTGACGTCGCGGAACTTGCCGATGTCGAACTCGGAATGGAAAAAACGATCCAGGTTGAGACGAAACCGGGCGTCGACGGCATCGGGATATTCACCGAGAGTCATGTGAGCCAGGTTCAAGAGCCAGCGAACCTCGAGGTCGTCCGGTACCAGATCGACGTACTCAGTGAAAAACTTGACGGCCAGGCGCGAGCCCGCGTGATTGGTATGCGGCGCGGCCGATGGGCAAGATGCACGAGGTCTCGCCGCGGCACATGATGCAATTCTCGTTCTCACCGCGCCGCATGGCCGTCACGCCCTGAAGGTAGATCACTGTCGAGAGCAGCTTGCGGGCAAGCTCATCGTCAAGTTCGAGCTTGTCGCGCACGCGCCCGATCCACTCGACCGATCGCTCGGCGTCCCCTTCGTAGACCAGGAACGCCGCCTTCATCAGCTCGAGCAGGATCACCTCCTGTTCTGGCTTGCCGGGAAGGGCGAGCTGTTCATCCATCATCGCCGCGCCGCGGTAGCCGACCCGGTCCCAGATTCGGGCAATCTCGCTCAAGGAGGCGTCTGGCTTCCAGCGAGGGATGATCCGGTAGACCATGTCGAACCCGCTGGTATCGGTGCGCGGATGGCGCGGCGGCAGCTTGGATCCGAGCTTGAGCCGCTCGTATTGTGGTTTCCGCGAGCCGACCGCAAGCGCCACCATTGCGCAAAACAGCAGCAGGGCGGCAACCCTCGACAAAGTTCGACGTTGTGTCATCGATCGGTCCTTACCCGCGTCTTGCGCGGATCCGATACCAGGATCGCTCGAGGCTGCGTGAGCGTGCTCTCGATCGCAGATTCCGTGTGCGTTCCTGACCTGAAAGGGCGTCGCCCGCGCAATCGCAGGTCTCGAAATCGCGCGAGCTATGTCCGATTTCTTTCGGCGCCGCTTTCTTACGGGTGTCGAGCCATCTTGGGCGACGTCGGCGGCCTGACCCATCTCGGTCGTGGCCGAGCGGCCAAGCTGTTGCTCCAATCGGCGGGCGCTGGCTTGGCCGGCGTGTTTCCATTGCGAGCAAGGCGGGGCTCTGGTTATAGTTGCACGCAAGACGCGACGATCGTCGCCGCCGAGCCGCGAGCAGCGCGGCTGGATGCCGCTATCGTCAAGCTCCTGGGCTGGGACACTCAACACGGAAGCAGAGCGTGCTCGCATCGGAGCAATTCCCATGACCGGCTGCCGTCGTTCGCTTGTCGCGGCGATCGTGGTTGCCGCGAGTTTGGCCTGGGCGCCGATCGCGGGAGTGCCGGCTCTCGAACCGACCCAGGCGGATTCCCTTTCGGCCAGTTTTCGCAAGGCCGCCGACCGTGTCGGTCCGGCCGTGGTGGCGATTCGCCCGCTCGTGACGACTGCGTTTCTGGGTCCGATGGTTCCTCCTGCGGCCGGTCCGTTCCGGACGGGGATGGTCGCCGCGCGCCTGCGCGTTTCGAGCCGGCGAGATCGATCGCGAGCCCGCGGGTACCGGTCTCGTCATCGACGCCGATCGCGGCTACGTGTTGACGAACGACCACGTCTTGCTGGGATCGTCGCAAGCGACGGTGATCTTGGCGGACGGCCGCGAGCGGCCCGCGTCGCAGATCCGGCGCGATCCGCGGTCCGACCTTGCCCTGCTAGCCGTTGATCTCAAAGGTTTGAAACTGGCCGCGGCAGTGTGGGGAGATGCGAGCCTGCTAGAGCCGGGCGACTGGGTGCTCTCGATCGGCCGGCCGGCCGCGTCCGCACCCTCGATTTCCGCCGGAATTGTCAGCGCGTGGAGGCACGGAATCGGAATGGTGCCGGAGGACGATTGGATCGAGACCGACGCCGTAGTCAGCCCCCTCAATTCCGGTGGTCCTCTCGTCGACCTCAAGGGAGAGGTGGTGGGGCTGTGCACTCTGATCGCGGGCGGTCGCGGCGGCCTCGAAGGCATGGGTTATGCGATCCCCGCCCTCCGCGCTCGCCGCATCGCGGCCGACCTCGCCGAATTCGGTCACGTTCGCCGGGCTTTTCTCGGTGTGGAGATCGTGCCCTCTGAGTCTCTGGCTCCCGGGCAGGCCGGCGGTGCCAATGCCGTCGTCATCAGTAGTGTGAGTTCCGGCTCGCCGGCCTCCGAGTCAGGGCTCCGCCCGGGTGATCGAGTGCTCATGGTTTCCGGCAAGCCGATCTCCGGCGTACGGATGCTTCAGTCTGCGATCGAGTTTGCGATCATCGGCGATGAGCTGACTCTGACGATCGAGCGCGGCGGAGAGCGCCTGGATCTCAAGGTGCGGCCGCGAGCTCAGCCAGTGCCCGACGGTCCGTACGGCATCGGTGTCGGCATCTGCTGGAACCGCAGCGACAACGCGCTCCACGCGCCGGACGCACCCGCGCGCCGAATCGCGATCTTCCCGGCGCCGCGAAACCTCGGCCGCCGCATCCCGCCGACGTCGAAGCACCCGGCTCGCTCGACCCGATCCCTGCGCCCGACCGTTCGCCGCCGCGTCCCGTGCCGGAGCCGCCCGCCAGTCCAAAGCGTGGCGGCCGTTCTTGAGTCGTTTCCGCGTCCACATGAACCGATTCACCCGATCTTGCCGTCACTGTTGTCTATCGAACCGCCTGACGATTCTTCACAAGGATGGAAGAGCCGAATGAGACGCCGAATTCTCGTCATCGACGACATGGAGTTCAATCGCCATCATCTCCGAAAGGTCCTCGAATCCGACGACTTTGAAGTCGACATGGTCGGCGACGGCCGATCGGCCTGGGAGCAGCTTCGAGCCCAGAAATACCATCTTGTGATCACCGACCTGCGCATGCCCGAGCTGAGTGGGCTCGAGCTGCTGGCGAAGGTGCGCGCCGAGAAGCTGCCGGTCGGCGTGATCGTGCTGACCGCGTTCGGCGACCCCGACCGAAGCGCTGCGGGCCATGAAGGCCGGCGCCGACGATTTCGTCACCAAGCCGTACGATCCCGACCGTCTGCGGCTGCTGGTGAAGCGGATCCTCGAGCGCCGCGAGCTGATCGACGAGCTCGAGCAGCTTCGCAAGCAGATGCGCGGCGACTACCATTTTCACAACATGGTTTCGAAGAGCCCCAAGATCCGCAAGGTCTTCGACCTGATCGAGCAGGTCGGGCCGATCGGCTCGACGGTGCTGATCCACGGCGAGACGGGCACCGGCAAGGAGCTGGTCGCGCAGGCGCTGCACGCCGCCGATACGCGGCGCGCCGGCCCGTTCATCGCGCTCAACTGCGCGGTCCTCAACGACTCGCTGCTGGAGAGCGAGCTGTTCGGCCACGAGAAGGGGGCCTTCACCGGCGCCGAGCGGCGGAAGATCGGGCGATTCGAGCTGGCCGACGGAGGAACGTTGCTGCTCGACGAGATCGGCGAATCTCGCCCGGCCTGCAGGCCAAGCTGCTGCGAGTCTTGCAGACCGGCAGCTTCGAGCGAGTCGGCGGCACCGAGAGCATCAAGGTCGACGTCCGGATCGTCGCCGCCACGCACCGGCGGCTGGAAGACGAGGTCAAGAAAGGGCCGGTTCCGCGCCGACCTGTTCTACCGCCTCAACGTGATCCGGATCGAGCTGCCGCCTCTGCGGGAGCGAACCGAGGATATTCCGCTCCTGGCGACGCATTTCCTGCGAGAAGCACCGCTCGCGGCAAGGGACGCCGCGTCACCGAGATCGCCTCCGACGCGATGCAGGCGCTGTTGCGGCACAACTGGCCGGGAAACGTCCGCGAGCTGGAAAATGCGATCAAGGCGGCCGTCGCCCTGGCCGACGGGACCGTCCTGCGCCGCGACGACCTGCCGGAATCGGTCGCACCACGGACCGCTCACCGCCCAGCGGGCCGGCTCGCTGCTGGACATCGAGCGGCCGCTTCCGGACCTGACCTGCGACTTGATCGGCCGGGTCGAGCGCGAGTATTTCGTTCGAGTGCTTTCCCAGTACAAGGGCAACGTCGCCCGGTGCGCCCGCCACAGCGGCTTGTCGCGGCGCAGCGTCACCCAGAAGCTGCAGAAATACGGTCTGGAGCGGACCGCGTTCAAAGGCCGGTGTCCGCGAAAAGGCGATCGATCCGGCTGACCTCGCGGCGACGCGGATCCCGATCCTCGCTGGATCCCGGCCTGTCGTCACTGCGCGAGCATTCGCTGGGCTTCACGGCAACGGAATGTCCTTGAACTCGAATTCGAGCGGGATCGTGATCACCTTGCTCGGGCGTTTCGTAGACGAGCTGGTAGTCGGCCGGCTTGCCGGGGGCGTCGACGAAGAGGTACTCGAAGCCGAGCTTGCCGCCGTCGGAGCTGGTGTTGGAGAACCCGCCGTTGTGCTCGAATCGCGAGCCGTCGGCGCGCTGGAGCCAGAGCCGGTTGTTGAAAAGCCCTGGCGATAGCTCTCGAACGCCGGCCCTTCGCCGGGGTAGACCAGGGTGACGTTGACCTTCCAGACCTGTTCGTCGACCTCGGTGTCCTCGAGCGTCAGGCTGACGTCGCCTTGCTTGGCGGTGACGTTCTTCTGCGCCAGGCTGGGGAACTTGAAGGTCTTCATTCCGGCCGGGATCGTCAACTCGGCCTTGACCTTGAGCGACGCGAGCTTCTTGGCGTCGCGCTCGGGCGCGATGAGGTTGAGATTGATCTCGGCGACGGATTCTCGGGCCGGACGACGACTTCGTCGGCTTCCATCGTCGACCTGCGGCTTCGACCTCTTTCTTGCGGTCGTCGAGGATCTTGAGCTTGTCGTAGTTGAGCTTCAGGAGCATCGGCCGGAGCCGCGGCTCCCAGGCGGCTTCGAGCTGGATGTTGCGCCGTCGTCGTACCGGTCGCGAAATCGCGCTTGAGGCTCATTTGCTTGAGCTCGACGCGGAACGGCCCGATGTACTGAACCATCGGCTTGACCGGCTCTTGGCGGTGGGCGGCCGGGGCTGCGTCCATGCCGCCGCGCCGGCCATGATGCCGATCGTGCCGTCGCCGGTGGTGAACGTCGTCGCGACACTCGCCTAGCCGCGTGATCTGATCCAGGGCTTCGAAGAACGGCTTGTCCTGGATGTCGAGATCGAGCGCGGGGTTGGTGACCTCGGCTCCGAGCTGCTCGCGCATGTCGGTGATGGCGTTTCCCGACTGTTTCTGAAGCTGCTGCAGTGCCTCGCTCAACCGGATTCCCTTTCCCGTGATCGTGATCTGGCTCGCAGCCGTGTTGATGTCCGGCTTCCTTGCTCCAGCGTCGCGCGGATCTGCTCGAGACGCGGTCTTTCCGCTCGGCGGTCTTGGCGGTCGCCGGGTCGGGCAGGAGGGGCAGGATCTTGGGCCCGAGCTTGATCAGGCTCGCCGTGGCCGCCTCCTGAGCTTCTGCGGTCGGCGCGTCGAGGCGGTCGACGAGCTGAAGCACGCGATCGCGCAGGGCGGCGTCCGAGACCGCCTGGCCGCGGACTGCGACGTGCGATCGCAAGCGGCGAGGAAGCAAGCAAGGGCTGTCAGCCAGTGCCGCGCATCGACAGCTTGCCAGAAGCCTGGCGAATCGAGCCGGGTCGCATGACATCGATCTCCGTTTGTCGAGAGTTGCGCGGCTCGAATCAGCCTACCAGCCACTGGCCGTTTTCCATGACGAGCGGCCGTCGGCCGTGATCCGCCCGTCGGTTCTGGTGTCGACGATCAGGTCCCAGTGCAAGGCCGAGTGGTTGATCCCGCCGGTCTCGGGGTAACTCTGGCCGAGGCAGGTGGACCGTCCCGCCGATCTTCTCGTCGTAGAGGATGCTGCCGGTGAATCGATCGATGCCGCCGTTGAGGCCAAGCCCCAGCTCGCCGAGCCGGCGGCGCCGGGGTCGAGCATCGAGCATGGCCAGCAGGTAATCTTCGCCGGCTTCGGCCGCAGCGCTCGACGACCTTGCCGTCGTCAAGCTCGAGCTCGATTCCGGCGATCTCGCGGCCGTCGCGGCAGACCGGAAAGCCGCACTGCAGGCGGCCCGGGGCCGAGTCTTCGAGCGGCCCGGTGAAGATCTCGCCCGAGGGCATGTTGCGCCGGCCGTCCGAATTGATCCAGGTGCGGCCGGCCACCGACAGTCTCAGATCGGTGTCCGTCGCCTCGATCCGGATCGTTTTGACGCCGCGCCATGAAATCCACCAGGCCGGCCTGGCGCCGGCCCAGCTCTTGCCACGCCGCCCGCGGGTCGTCGCGATCCAGAAACATGGCTCGGGCGACGAACTCTTCGTACTCCGGCAGACCCATGGTGGCAGCCGCGGCATAAGCGGCCGTCGGGTACTGGGTCAGGACCCATCGGCCCTTGCCGCGCGGCCTGGCGGATCGGGTCCCTGCGATCGCTCGAACGCGGCCTGCCGCTCGGGATCGATCCGGCTCATCGAATGCGTGTCGCTCTCGGCGGCGATCCGGATCCGCGCCGACGCCATTCTGGGCCTCGGAGAGCGCTACTCGGCGGCAAATGAGCAAGCTGGGCTTCGGTGGCATGTTCGAGGAAGAATTCGTGAAGCCCCGGGATCTCGAGCCGCAAGAGCGGATGCCCGCCCCGCAGCACAATCGCCTTGAAGCAGGCCTCGACGAGCGGCCGCGCCAGCACGCTCGAGCTGAGCACGATCGTCTCTGCCGCGCTCGACCTGCAGGCAGTAATCGACCAGCAGGTCGGCCCAGCGAGCGACCACAGCGTGTTCCAATCGCCAGTCTCCACCGCAAGTGAGAGACAAGTGTCATAGCTAAAATCAGCTTATCGCGTGCGGTGCGCCACTGCAACCCGATTCCCGCGCCGCACTTGCCGGTTCACCGGTTCAATCGCATTGTCGTAAGTGCAGAATGCGCCGAATGTTCCTCTCCGCGATGCCGAGCCGGCCGCGCCGCAGGAGCCACTTGCGGCGCGGCCCAGTTTTTTTTCCGTAACCCCATTCCGAAGAATCCAAGGAAATTTATGCAACTTTTCCCCAGCTTGTGCAGATCATCTAGAAAGAAGCGTTTGCGCGACAGGTAGAGTCCTCTCGTGCGTGGCGAGGGGTGTTGCGATGGGCCCGACGCCGGGCCAACGCTTGCCTTGCAGGAGCCGCCTGAAAATCGCGAGATTCGGCAAATTACGAACGCCCAATCTGTACGAAAGCTCCCAAAACGGGCGGCAAGCCGCGACGCAGCGACTGGAGAGGGCAGATCACTCGCTCGATCTTGGCCCTCTCGGTCACTTCGTGAACACGTCGTTCCACCTCGACGCAGTCACGCGGATCGCGGGGCGCGTTAGTTTGGATTGCGCCTCTTAACGCTAAAGCGATGTAGCAACTGAAGATCGACATTCTTAAACTGAAGAGGAAATCATTTCGATGGGCACCTGGACCGACAAGAAGAGGAGCCGCTTTCGCGCAGGGATGCGGAACGACGGGAACAATCAAGCCGCGCCGCTCGACAACCGGCCTCCTGCCGCTCGCCGGCGGTCTGCTCGCCCGCGACTTGAATGGGATTCCGGCGATCCGAAGAATACATGGCGATCGAGTGCGTGGATGCGTGCGTATCGCTTGACTCGACATTCCGCTGCCCGCGAGCGTGAGCTCGCCGCGCGGATCAAGTGCGGAGATCTGGACGCTCAGACAGAGTTAATCGAGGCCAATTTGCCGCTGGTTTTCATCGCCATCCGCGGGCTGACCAAGTGTGGAATCCCCGTGGAAGACCTGGCCCAGGAGGCGACGCTCGGGTTGGTTCGCGAGTCGCGATGGTTTGACCCCGCCGCTCACTCGGCTCGCTTCGTAACCTATGCAAAGTACTGGATTCGATCGTACCTGATGAAAGCGCTCGAGAGTAACGGCTCGGTGATCCAGCTTCCCGAACGTGCCAACCGGCGAGGGCGTCGGTACCGTCTGGCGCTCGAGGAGCTCAGCGGCAACGCGCCTGCGCCTGCCGAGGACGGAGGGGCGATTCAGTTTGGCCTGGACGAAATCGCAAGTCAGATGGGTGTGTCGCCGCAGCTGCTATTGCGGTCGGGTTTCGGAGTGACCGACGGTCGCACCTGCGTGAGTCTTGATGAACTCGGCGAGGATGAGCTCTCCGAAGGAGAGCGGCAAGAGGTGACCGCTGAGGATCGCGAGCTCATCCATACTGCCGTACAGAACCTGAGCCCGTTCGAGACATGGCTCATTTGCGAGCGTTTTGGACTGGACCCGCTGTATCCGGCCGAGTGGATTCGCGTCAGGGCGCCGGACGAGGTTTCCGACAGGCACGCCGCCCTTGACGAGCCGGGAGCCTCCTGGTCCGGCACCGACGCGTCCTGCGCATTGCGCGGCCAGATACCACCGTTCCTACGTGGATCTCGAGGCCGAGTGCGGCGTGAGCCGCCATCGTCTTCGGTACATCGAGAGGGAGATTCTCGACAAGCTGCGCGGGATGCTGGCCCCGTTGATCCGCACTCCGCTGTGACGCGGGCTCGCGGTGTCGGTACGCGATTGATCATAACTCAACGCAGTCGAGCGCTGCCTGAGCGTGGTGATCCACGCTCGCAGCGCGGCGAGCCCGCTCGCCTCAAACCTGAACCGTAGCGCTTGACGCTTTCCGCGCAAGTCTTGAGAATCACGGGAGTGTTGCCGCGCGATGGGAAAGCTGGGATTCATCGCGGCGCCGGAGTCGAACGCCCGGACCAGCTCTCGCGGCCCTCCCCGAGGCCAGGCTTTCCCGCCATGCATTGCGGTGCCTTCACCATTCGACGCGACGAAGGCGTCTCGAGAAAAGGAAAGGATCGAATGAGCCCGCGTTCCATGACGACAACGAAGCCGACGGATCGGGTGCTGACGGCCGCACTCCTTATTTTGGGACTGACATGCGCCGGCAATTCCAGCCCAGCAGCCGGCGGAGCACCCCTCGCCGACGACGCGCCCTTGCCTGGGCACGCGGCGAGCACGTCGATCGCACCGGCCCTCGAGCGGATGAAGGCCGACGTGACCTTCCTCGCCGCCGACGCGCAGGACGGCCGCGCACCGGGAACCAAGGGCATCGAATTGGCCGCGGAATACATCGCTCGAGCCTTCCAGGCGGCGGGGCTCAAGCCCGCGCCGGGAGCCGAGGGTTATTTTCAGCCCTTCACCATTTCGGGCCGTCCTTCGCTCGGCAAGAAGCAATCGCTCACGTTCGTTTCCCCTGGCGGCCTTGAGCTGAAGACCAGGTTGAGTGCGGATTTCTCTCCGCTGGCCATCGGCGTCGGTGCCGCTCTCGAGAAAGTGCCCGTCGTCTTCGCCGGCTACGGCATCAGTGCCAGAGAGTCGAAACCGAAGATTGATTACGACGACTACGCTCAGCTCGACGTCAAGGGCAAGGCGGTGCTGATCCTTCGCCGCGAGCCGCGTCAGCTCGATGCGAACAGTCCGTTCGACGGCGATCGAGATTCCGTCTATGCCACGTTTCAGCACAAGGCGACGAATGCGCTGCAGCACGGAGCCGCCGCGGTCTTTCTGGTCAATAACCTGGCGGGCCTGCGGGGGAAACGACCAGTCCTTGCCTTCGGTGCCGCTGGCGCCGAGCCCTATTCGAACATCCCGTTCGTCATGTTGAGCCGCGAATTGGCCGACAAACTTCTGACCGGCGGCTGGCGAGCCTTCCCTGGCCGAGCTCGAAAAACAGATTGATCAGGACCTCAAGCCTCGGTCACGTGTTTTGAAGGATTGCCTCGCGAGCGTGCAGATCACGATCGACGCCCATCGCGACCCTACCAGGAACGTCGTCGGCATCCTCGAGGGATCCGGTCCGCATGCCGATGAGACCGTGGTCATTGGCGGCCATTACGATCACCTTGGCCACGGCGGACTCACTTCCGGCTCACTCGCGTTCTTCTCCGAGCGCGATCCACAACGGCGCCGACGACAATGCGTCCGGGTCGGCGATGATCATGGAAATGGCTCGGCGCCTGGGTGCCCGGCGCGATCCGCCGCCCCGGCGGGTTGTCTTCATCGCGTTTTCCGGCGAGGAGCGCGGGCTTCTGGGCTCGCAGTACTACGTCGATCACCCCCTGTATCCACTCGAACAGACCGTGATGATGATCAACTGCGACATGGTGGGCAGGCTCAACGCCAAGAATGAGCTCACGATGATCGGCACCGGCACCTCGCCCGGCGAGGATGCCATCGTCGACGTCGCTCGGAAAGTCGGCCGGGCTCGCGATCAAGAAGGTCTCCGGAAGCTCGATCGAGTTCGGCGGGAGCGACCACGAGTCGTTCTACAAGAAGGGCATTCCTGTCCTTTTTGCGTTCACGGGACTGCACGGCGACTACCATCGTCCGACCGACGACTCCGACCTCATCAATTACAGCGGGATGGCGCGTATCGCCGATTATCTGGAATTGCTCGTGCTCGACATTGTCCGTCGTCCCGAGCGACCCGCGTACCTCAAAGTCGCAGATCGGGCGCACCGTGGTGCACCCGCCGAGCATCCCCGACCCGCCGGCTCCGGCGATCCGGCCGGCGGCCGGTCGGTCTCGGTCGGCACGCGGCCCGATTATGACTACAAAGCCGGCGACGGATTCCGGCTGGCCGGCGTTCGAGACGGAAGTCCCGCAGACAAAGGGGGCCTCAAGGAAGGTGATTTGATCGTCCGCTTCGCGGGAAAGCCCGTGAGCACGATCTACGACTACATGGCGGCGATGGAGACGTGCAATCCGGGCGATCGCGTCGAGGTCGTCGTCAAGCGTAAGGGGACCGAAGTCAAGCTCCACGTCACGCCGGAGGGGCGCCGAAAGACTGATTAGCGACGGACTGCATGTACCAGCCGAGCCGCCATCCCTGGACTTCATCTTTGATCAGCCAGATCGTCAGCCGTGGCGTTTCAACGATGCGACGGGCCCGGCGGTCCTGCAAGTTTACGGGCTGCCCGACTGGGGAATACTGGCGAAGTTGTGATTCGTCCGCCGAAGACCCAGAAGGTCGGCGCGGCACTTCCAACTGCGCCGAAAGCCGCAGCGATCGATGCACAAATTCTCGGTTCCCGGCATCGTTCCGGTTCATTGCGGCTGCTGGCCCTGATTGCGGCGCTCGCCGGGATCGCCGCGTGCAACGGCCCCGACCCGGATCGGCTCATGGTTGCGACGACGCTGCCGGGCGCCGAACGCAGGCGCCTCGAAACCGCGTTCCAGAGCTGGGTCGCGGCGTCACATGGTCATCTCGGCCATCGGCGAGTCCGGCTACAGTGGCTGCCGATCGGGCCGCTCGAAGACATCGCCGGCCGGGCGACGCTGCGCGTCTCCTCCGGAAGTCTTGATCGGAGGGAGCGATGCGGCATTCGAGCGGCTCGCCGCGAGTCTCCAACTGGCGCCGATCCATTGCGCGGACAGTGCGACCTGGTGCCTGGCGAGCTTCACGAAGACGGAGCGGTTCGACGGCTCCGCTTGGCCGCGGGCCGTGCTCGATCGCGCCCGCGGCCGCCGAGACTCGGGAGAAAAGCCGGCGCTGGTTTTGGACGACCCGCCCGTCCCCCTGCTGTTTCGTGATCCGCGCGTCGATCCGGACTCGCTGACCTGGGCGATGAGCCAGCTCGACCGCGGAAAATGGCTCCGGGGATACGCAAGTCTGGTGCAATCGGCCGGTCATCAAGGTCGGATCGCGCGGCGCATGCTGCCCGACCCGCGCTGGGACGTCGGCCGCGATCGACGCCGAGTCTGACACCATTTTCCCGCCAGCTACGAACAGGATTTCTGAACCGGTGGCTATTCTTGCGCGGCCCCCAACCAGGACCTTGCGCAAGGATTTCTCAGGTTTCTGGCCGAAGAGCTCGCATTGGTTCCGGCACGGGCTCGTTCCTCGATCGACGGGGATGTCAACGAGGAAGTCCTATCACTCCTGGCCGATATGCTCGGCGCGACGCTGGTCGATGCCCAGGACGAGCTATGGTCGGCGTGGGCGTCGCTTGAGGCGCCGGGCAAGCCGCGCTCAGGCGCGTCGCGTGGTTGACCGAGCCGCCGCCTTGGCCGCCGGCCTCGGTTGCGAAGTACCTGCGCCGCGAGGGCGAGCAGCGCGATGTCCTTGATCGAGACGCTGGCCGCCGAGCTGTCGCCGGAGCCGGCCGCGCGGGCGTGGCTGGTCCGAAGCTGGCTCTCGCCGCCGCGGTCGGTTGATCGACGAGCTCTCTGGCCGAGCTGGCCCAGGCGGCGGATGGACGGCTCTGCCGCGAGCCGAGGTTTCGTGCCTGGCTGCGAGAGGAATGGACGGCCTGGGCCCGCCAGCGTTACCGGCGGGTCGCACGCTGGCGTCGCGTCTCAGCCCGCCCGATCGCCGGAACTTGATGAGAGGTTATCCGGCACGCCATGATCCGCGTCATTCTGGAAGGGCTGGTGAAGCGATTCGGCGCCGATCGCCGCCGTCGACGGCGCATCGCTCGAGCTGCGGCCGGGCGAGATGACGTACGTGCTGGGCCCGCCGGGCGCGGGCAAGACGACGCTGGCCCGGCTGGTGGCCGGCCTCGAAACGTCTCGATGACGGCGAGATCTATTTCGGCGACCGGATGGTCCAGTCGCTGCCTCCCCACGAACGGCGGCGTGGGCATGGTCTTCGAGGATCTGGGGCTCTGGCCGGGGCTGACGGTCGTCGAGAACGTCGGCTATCCGCTTGAAGATCCAGAAGCTGCGCGCGGCCGGAGCGTCGCCGGCGGGTCGCCGAGGTGCTGACCGCGCTGCGGATCGACAGCCTGGCCGGGCGACGCCCCGACAGTTGACGCCGCCGCAGCGGCTGCGCACGGCGCCTGGCGCGGGCCCTGGTGGCGCAGCCCGAGCTGCTGGTCCTCGACGAGCCCCTGGGCTCGCTCGAGCCTCGCGCTCGCGAGGAGTGCTGGGACGACTTGCGGCGGATTCACGCCGAGGCCGGAGTCACGATCCTGGTCTTGACCGATGACCCGCTCGAGGCGCTCGCGCTGGCCGACCGGCTGGCCGTGATGGACCTCGGCAGGATCATCCAGGTCGGCACGCCGCAGGAGCTCTACAACCGGCCGCTCGACGTCTTCGTGGCGCGGATGCTGGGCCCGACCAACCTGCTCCAGGGACAGGTCGAGAGCCAGGTGGTCGACCAGCGGGGCGAGGTCGTCGTTCGCACGCCGCTGGGCCGGCTGATCGGCCAGATGATCCCGGGCCAGACGGGCCAGGGAACCCCGGTCACGATCTCGGTCCGTCCCGAGACCGTGTCGCTGGGCCCGAGCACGCCGGCCGGCTGGAACCGATTTCCCGCGACCATCGAGCGCATCATCTTCCGCGGCGAGCTGCGGCAGATCCATGCGCGCGGGCCGGGCGACTGGCCGATCATCGTCTCGGCGCTGCAGAGCCAGTCGCAGAACCTGCGCGAGGGCCAGGTCCTGACCCTCTCGGTCGCACCGGAGCACGTCGTCGTGCTGCCCGGAAAATTCGCCGTCGGCAAGCCCGCTTGAGCGTGCGTGGCAATTCGGCGGCTTTCACTGGATTCGGACGACGATCTTGCCAAAGTGAGCTCCGCTTTCCAGATGCTTGAGGGCGTGGGCGGCCTGGTCGAATGAGAACACTCGGTCAATGATCGGGCGCAGCTTCGCGGCCTCGATCGCACGGTTCATCGCCTGCGAACATGCTGCGTGAGCCGACGAAGATCCCCCGCACGCTGGATGCTCTTCATCAGGATCGGCACCGGATTGACATCGCCGACACCGCTCAGGACTCCGATCAAAGCGATCGTGCCTCCCACGCGCACGGCCCGCAGCGATCTGGGCAGAGTTCCCGCGCCGCCGACCTCGACGATATGGTCGACCCCCTTGCCGCCGGTCAACTCACGAACTCGCTTGTCCCAGTCGACGGTCGCCTTGTAATTGATTCCGTCGCTCGCGCCGAGCTCGATGGCGCGCTGCAGCTTCTCGTCGCTACCGGACATCGCGATCACTCGTGCGCCCGCCAGACGGGCCAGTTGCAGCGCGAATAGCGACACGCCGCCGGTTCCCTGGGTGAGCACGGTGTCGCCAGGCTTGACGCCTCCGCACTCGAAGAGCGCATTCCACGCAGTCACGGCCGCGCACGGCAGAGTTGCGGCTTCGTCAAAGTCCAGGTGCGCCGGGATCGGCAGCAGTCCCTCCTCGGGCAGCACAGCTTCTTCGGCAAGTAAGCCAAGGCCGCCGCCGCCCAGGGCGGATCGCCCTTTCTCTTCGTCGGGAGGTCCCTCCAGCCAGCCTGGCATGAAGCACGCGACCACGCGTTGGCCCGGCTTGAAGCGCGTCGCCCCTGCGCCGGTCGCGACGACCTCGCCCGCGCCGTCGGAGACGGGTACGATCGGCAGCCGGAGCTTGGGATTGTACGCGCCTTTCACAACCATCAGATCGCGAAAGTTCAGCGAGACGGCGCGCAGGCGAATCAGGACTTGGCCGGGCCCGGGCGTGGGCCCCGGCAGCTCCTCCAGCTTCAGTCCATCCGGACCGACGAGTTCATGCAGACGATACGCCTTCATCCCTTTGGGTCCTTTCGGTTCGGAGCCGTTGAAAACCAGGATCGGTGCGTCAGGTGCGCACGCCGTCACCCGTGTCGTTCTTGTTTCGCCCGGCGTCTTCACACGCGACGGCTCAAACGCCGTCTCCTTTCTGATACGATATTCCGGCAAGGCCGCCGGCGTCAGTAGCCAGTGGCCACGAACCAGCAAGGATCAGCGATCGTTCGGCAGCGGACAACGGACCAGGGACCAAAGATCGCCAATGACGGGATTGCGCTGGCTGAAAGCGACGGTACGGTGCGCGCTCGAGTTGATCCTGGTCGCGCCGGCGATCGGGCTGGTGCTGGCGGTCTTTCTCGACCGGGGACCATCCGGCGAGCCGCGGTTCTCAACCCATCTTTTCCCGCTCGTGCTCTGGGTCTTCGACGACTTCGCCTGGACGTGTGCCCGCAATAGCATTGTTTTCGCCGCATTGGTCGCGTGCTTATCGCTGGTTCTCGGAGTCGCAGTCAGGTGTCTGCTCTTGAGGCTCCCGAGCTGGGCACGGGCGATCCTGGGAGGCGCGATCGGGACGCTGATCGTGATGTCACCGGCCTTCTCGCGCTCGGCATCACGGGATTCCTGGGTACACCAGGACCCTGGCCGTGGCCGTTTGCGAGTGACGCCACCATTGCGATCGCCGGCACCAGCCTCGAGTCGTGGCGCGGATTTCCGCTGTGGGTCGTTTGGGTCTGGACGAGCCTCCCCGGTCCCGTTGCCCTGGTGTCCCTGGTCACCGCGTCGGCTATCGAGCGGATCGAGCCATCCTGGGAAGAGGCTGCCCGGCTGGCCGGCGCGGGACAGTTCCGGCGCTGGAGGAACCAGAGCTGGCCGATGATTCGGCCCGCCGCCGCGCGGGCCGCGGCGCTCGTCTTTCTGTTCGCACTCGTGGAGCCCGGTGCTCCCTTGATCCTGGAATTGCGGCGCACGCTTGCCTTTCAGATCGTCGACGCCGCGGCGCAAGCCGATCCGTTTCCGCGCGATGCCGTCTGGGCGCTCATGGCGGGGATCTTCGGCCTGCTCGGCTGGCTGTTCTTCCGCCGGCGCGGCGGACCGCCTCTCCAGAGCAGCCGGCTGAGCTCGGCGGCGCCGGCGGCCGGCGGCCCACGGCCGCACACCGGATTTTCGTTGCCCGTGCTGGGCTCAATCGTCGCCCTCTTGGCGTGGGCAATGGTTGGCTGGCTGCCAATCTTGTGGCTCTTCCGCACGTCACTGCAGGCGTCGTGGAACGAGGCCGGATTGGAGCAAGGCGTCTCTCGAGGGGTGTTCAGCCTCTTGCAGTGCGCAGGCGACCCGCGAGCGCTGGACATCGCCGCCAGTTCCGCCGCGCTCGGCTTCGAGGTGGCCTGTGCCGTTTCCGCGTTATCGTGGTTCCTTCGCGGAGTAAACCCAAGCCGAACGGGCGCAAACGTCTGGACTCGATTCGCGAGGCCGCTCGCCCAGATGCCGCCGCTGGTTCAAGGCGTCGGCGTTCTCTCGTTCGCGTGGCTGGCCGGAATGGCCGCGCGGTGGTTGCTCGATGCCGGTCGGACCACCTCGGGCCTTGCGCTCGAGAGCATGGCCGCGGCGCTCGGGCCGTATCAGAATTCATGGTTTCTGATGGTTGGTTGCGTCTGCCTCTCTCTGCTGCCCTGGTTCTCAATGAGTCGACGGCAGATCGCCGACCTCAGTCGTGCGCGGCCCGAGATCGACTCGGCGTTCGAGGCGGCACTGATGGCGGGCAAATCGCGTAATCAGGCCCGCGGCCTGGCGGACCCGTGGCGCCGCCGCCTGCGCTCGGCCGATTCATTCTCGTATGGGCGCTCGCTGCCACCAACCTTGCGCCCGCGTTGCTCTTTCGCCCTGGAGCGACCGATTGACCATCGGCCCGGCCGTTCTGGTCTATTCCGCAACGGACGGCGAGTCGCATGCGCTCGCGGCGGCGCTGGCCTTCGGTGCGCTTGCGGCCAATTTCCTGGCGCGGCTGTCGCTCGGCGCTCTCGGCCTTGCCGTTGCCAGAAGATCTGGAATGAACACACAGATCATTGTACACTCCTTGGGAACGATTTCCCCGATCAACAACATCAAGACAGCGGACAGGGAACGCGGCCATGGATGTCGCAAAACTGCGCTCGAAGACGGGAAGGTATTCACGGGCATGGCCTTCGGTGCCCGCGGTGAGCGCGATGGCGAGGTCGTCTTCAACACGAGCATGACCGGCTATCAGGAGATCCTGACGGACCCCTCGTATCACGGCCAGATCGTGGCGATGACCTACCCGCTCGATCGGTAATTACGGGATCAATGACGAGGACGGCGAGAGCGCGCGGCCTTGGGTCCGCGGGTTCGTGATCCGCGAGCTGAGCGGGCGGGTGAGCAACTACCGCGCTTGCGGGTCGCTCAGTTCGTATCTCGAGAAAAACGGCATCATCGGCATCGAGGGCATCGACACGCGTGCGCTGGTCCGCCACACGCGGGAATGCGGCGCGATGAAGGGGATTCTCTCCACGACCGATCTGGACGATGCCAGCCTGGTGGCCAAGGCCAAGGCCAGCCCTGGACTGGTGGGCCGCGACCTGGTGCGCGAAGTCATGCCGACCGAGACGGCCCGCTGGGAGATCGGAGTCGACCGCCGGTTCTTGCTCCAGCCGCCCGATGCGACTGATAGCACAGAAGGACGAGCGACGACCGCTCGTTCCGCCCCGGATCGGCGCCCCCACGTGGTCGCGCTCGATTTCGGAATGAAGTGGAACATCCTCCGATGCCTGGTCGACATCGGCTGCACGGTGACCGTGATGCCGGGCTCGACGCCCGCCGAGGAGTCCTCGACGCCCGCCCGGATGGCATCTTCATCTCCAACGGACCGGGCGATCCCGGCCCGCTCGTCGAGGCGACCGACACGCTGAAGCGATTGATCCGCACCGCCGCCGAGGGCCGCGGGATCCCGATCTTCGGGATTTGCCTGGGGCTCCAGCTCCTGGGCCAGGCCTTCGGCGCCCGTACCTTCAAGCTCAAGTTCGGCCATCGCGGCGCCAATCATCCCGTCCGCAACCAGCAGACCGGCAAGGTCGAGATCACGACGCAGAACCACGGGTTTGCCGTCGATCCCAGCACGCTGCCGGCCGACGTCGAGCCCAGCCACTTCAACCTCAACGACCAGACGCTCGAGGGGCTGTGCCACAAGCAGCTGCCGGTCTTCGGCGTCCAGTATCACCCCGAGGCATCCGCCGGACCCCACGACAGCCGTTACCTCTTCGACGAGTTCCGCCGGATGCTCGGATGCAGTATCATTCGCCTCGCCACCCAGGACGATGCCGCCCAGTTCCTGGAGATCTACGCCCCGTTCTGCACCGGCACGCCCGTCTGTTTCGAGACCGAGCCCCCGTCGCTCGCCGAGATGCGGCAGCGGATCAAGAAGACGCTCGACGCATATCCCTGGCTGGTGTGCGAGACCAGCAACGAGTGCTGGGCTACGCCTACGCGAGCCGGCACCGCGACCGCGCGGCCTACCTCTGGTCGGTGGACGTATCGGCTTACGTTCGGGAAGGTCATCGCCGCGGCGGGCTCGCGCGGACGCTCTACACGGCGCTGTTCGCGATCGTGCGGCTCCAGGGGTTCGTCAATGTCCTGGCCGGCATCAGCCTGCCCAATCCCGCGAGCGTGGCACTCCACGAGGCGATGGGGTTGCGACAGCTCGGCGTCTATCGGAACATCGGCTACAAATGCGGGCAGTGGCACGACGTGGGCTGGTGGCAGCTCGCCCTCCGCGAGCCGAGCGGCGAACCGGCGGAGCCTCGCGCGTTTGCAGCCGTTCGTGATCTCGACGAATGCCGAGCCGCGCTCGCCGCGGCCGGTGACTGATCCCGCGGGAACGTCAGCCAAAGGTCGACCAGGTCCACACGATGCCGACCCGGCGTGGTTCCGGGACGCAGCGCGCTCTTCACCAGTGCCCGAGGTGCTCGTTGGCGAGTCTCAGCGTCTTTTCGGGCGTGGCCCTTCGTTTGGACCAGTGGGCTCGATCACCTCAAAATCTTTGCCCTTGACCCGCCGCAGCTCGTCTAGACCCTTGATCCGGCTGTCGGGGGCAACCGAGATTCGCCAGTCGCCGCCGTTGTCGGCGACGAGCATCCCATACTTCTTCAGGCCCTTCAGGATCGCCTGCGGGTGCGGCGAAAAACCGGAGACGTCAAAGTCTTGTCGCAGCCGGAACCGCTCGCCCATCCGCGGTAAGTTCGCGTCGGTCTTGCTGCTGGCGAAATGCGTGGCCGGGTAGACGTAGCCTCGGCGCGAGTTCCGGATCGTGAACCGGATGGCGTGCTCGACCATGCCGCGCTCCACTTCGTCGAATCGGACAACCGACGGGAAAGATCGGCAGTCCTGCGGCGTCGGTCGAGGTCCAGCCGTCGGGGCGCAGCTGTTCGACGCAAGGTCGAAGATCGAGGCCTGCAGGGCAGTCCATCCACTCGGGGTCTTGCGACCGGTGTAGAACTCGAAGAGCTTGCGATTCACCGGATCGACGACCAGCAGATGGCGGTCGCCTTCGCCCTCGCGCTGGATCGTTTCCAGGCTATGCCCGTCGAGCGGCCAGCCCTCGATCGGCGCGTTGTCGGGCACGGGATAGGGGCCTGGGTCCGATTCCTCGCTGTAGGCGGTGAGCCGGACGGGCACCCGCTTCTGGTCGGGCGGCACCAGGATAAAGGCCATGTCCAGATTGTACGCAAGGTTCTTTTCGGCCCCGACGGAGGCGATCAGGTTTCTCGAGTTGCGGTGGACGGGCCGCTTCGAAATGTCTTCGTTCCAGGGATTATCGGGCGGGAAGACCTGGAGCGCCGCGAGGATCCGATCGGCTTCCGGCGTGTTGAACATGACGGGCTGCGTAATTTCGGGCATCGCCGGGCGATCTCGCCTGGTTGTCGCGGACTGGCCTCGGATCTTTTCCTGTTCTCCGGAAATCGTGTTCGGCCCGCCGCGAGCGACGATCACGACGAGCAACGAACCCAGTCCTGAAAAGCAGATCGTCATCAGGCGCGTCATGACTGTCCTTCCGACAATGCCTTATGATTGATCCCACAGGCGTGATCGTGCAGTCTGGTCGATCATTCGTCAAGGAGCCACCCTCGTGCACCGCCTCTCTCGTCGCAGTCTTCTTCGTCTGGGCCTCGCGGCGCCCGCCGGTTTCGCTTACGGCGCCACGGTGGCTTTCAATGCTGTTCCGGCTGACGTCCACCAGCAGCTCCTGGATCTGGCGGCTCGTCATGAAACAGAACGACGCGCGCGGTTCGCGGCCGTGAAGTCCAAAGACGATCTGAACGCGCTCCAGACCACGTTGCGGCAGACGTTTCTCCGCCTGCTTGACGGTCTACCTGATCGCGACGGCCCGCCCCCGGCCCAGAAGACCGGCACGATCGAGGCCGACGACTTCGTGATCGAAAAATTCGTGTTCGAAAGCCTTCCCGGCTATTTCGTGCCGGCCTTGCTGTACAAGCCCGACGCAGATCGGCGCTCCGGTGCCGGGGGTCCTCAGTCCGTGCGGCCACTCGACGACCGGCAAGGCGGCCGACACATATCAGATCCTCCACATCAATCTGGCGAAGCGCGGCTATGCGGTCTTGACGTACGACCCCGTCGGGCAGGGCGAGCGAAGCCAGTTCTGGGACGCCGCCAAGGGCCGCTCGCGCTTTGATCTGAGCTGTGGCGAGCACGCCGTGCTGGGCAACCCGCTCTACCTGCTGGGCACGAACCTGGCGCGCTATCGCATCTGGGACGGCCTGCGCGGGCTGGACTATCTGGCCTCGCTCCCGGAGGTAGATCCGAAGTCGATCGGCTGCGTCGGCAATTCGGGAGGCGGCACACTGACGGCCTACATCGGCGCACTTGACCCGCGGGTGTCGGTCGTGGCGATCGGCTGTTACATCACGACACTGCGCCGGCGCATGGCAAATCGCATCCAAGAAGACCCAGCGGCCGATCCGGAACAGGACATTTTCGGCTTCGTGAGCGAGCAGATCGACCACGCCGGACTGCTCGCCCTGCTCGCGCCGCGGCCGACGCTGATCGGCGCGGCGCTGCGGGGATTTCTTTCCGATCGAAGGGACCCGCGAGACGTTCCAGGAAGCCAAGCGATTGTATGGCATCGCCAGCTCCGGCGAACACATTCACTGCGTGGAAGCACCGGGCCGCCATGGCCTGGGCCAGCCCATTCGAGAGGCAGTATACGAGTGGTTCGATCGCTGGCTCGTCGGACGGGCCGGCACTTCGCCGGTTGCCGAGCTCGCGGTGACGCCGCGGCTTGCAGAGGAACTGCAGGTCTGCGCGGGCGGCCAGGCCGCGACGGCGTTTCGTTCGCGACCGCTCCTATTAGTGGCCAAAGAAGAATTCGACCGAGAGGGTAAACCGGAGAAACTCACCCTTCGCGCTCTCTTACGTCTGGATCCCGAGATGGCAGACTACCGCGCCCTCCAGATCGTCTCCGGCACCAAGACCAATCACATGTCCATGCTTTGCATCAACGGCAACGAGAGCCGCGACTGGCGCGAGGAGCTCGAGTTTCTTCAGGCACTATCGAGATATGGCTGCGCCGTGTTCGTGGTCGACCCCGCGGTGTCGGCCAGCTTCGCTCGCGGCTCTCGGTTCCGCGTACGGATTACAGCGATCCCCTTGGTGGCGTGGAAGAGAATATTGCGTACAACGCGTTTCTCGTTGGTAAGTCGCTCCTGGGCATGCGGGTCACGGATATACTGGCCGCCGTGCAGAAGGTCAAGTCGGCGACAAATGCCCAAGCAATCATCGTTTGCGGCCGAAGGGATGCCGCTCTGACGGCGGCCCTCGCGGCGGCCGTCGATCCATCGATCGATCGAATCGCAATCGAGGAGATCTTGCCGAGCTTCAGCTCGCTGTTTGCCGCCCATGGACGAGCGATCAACGCGGCCAGCATTCTGCCCGATCTGTTGCGGCGTTTCGGTGATATTGCCGAGGTTCTGCGAGAGATCGGTTCGCGAAAGGTGTTGATCGCCGGCTCGCCGGAGCTTCCGGACCACGGGCATTCGGTTACTCTCGCCGCCGGACGATTCACGCAGGACGCGAAACTGCTCACGGATTGGCTCAAGCAGTGAGGATCGAACCGAAAACCGCCGAAGTGTGTCCTCAAGATTCGTCGTGACCTTGCGAAAGACTAATGGAAACGCTTCGCGAAGTCCGCGCCGACCCGGCGATGGCGCGCGCACCGCAAGAAACCTGACGTAGGAGGGCCAGGAGCATGGCGGAAGCAGGAATGGCCGAGCCAAGACGAACTAGTCTAATCGATCTCATGGTCTTGATTGCGGGCATCGCTGTTGGCTGCGCGTACGAGCCGGACTACTTGACCAGGACACTCTCTCTGACGCTGTTTCCGGTCGCCAATCGTCCGATCCAGATTCTCGCGCTGGGGATCGCCGCTGCGATCCTGGTTCGCCGCGTCCGCCACGGCGGGATGCCGCGCGACGCCGAATGGCCCGCCCTGGTTCTGGCCGCCGGGTTCGCGAGCGCGATGATTGTTAACCACTTTCATCACGTTTCGGTCTGCGGCGCCAAAGTGCCATGCTGGTCGCCGACACTTTCGCAGGGCGTATTATTTCTCGCGCTTTTCCGTGGAAGACTTCCGGCGTGGATCCGCATGATCTGGATCGTCGCATTATCCGCATTGCTCATGGCAGGCCCGCTGCACGTCTACTTCGACAAGGCTGCCCAGATGCTGGTGCGGCTTACTTACACAGGATCGTTGCATACAGGCGCATATCAGCACTATTTGGTTCGATGGCTCCGGTGGCTCGATGGCTCGCGGTGGCCCGAGCTGTTGCTCTACGCCGTCCCGGCGACCGCCGCGTGCCGCGCGGCGATCCGTAACGGACGCGCGGCTTGGGCCTGGACGGAATGGGCAGGTCTCGGGCTGGTGCTCGCCTGGTCAGCCGCGTGGTGCCTGGATTATGCGTCGGTCGATTTCACGTCCGCGGCCGAACGGCTTTCGACCGTCGGCGTTCGAGGAGCCGTCCTCGCCGGAATCGCCGCCGTTAGCTGGCTGATCGTGCAAACCGTGGGGCCGCGGCTGGGCGCTCTGGATCGACCCGGAAGCAACCGATTCGCGCCGCGCCAGCCCGGGCGAATCTCGTCATGGGGTGAGAATTTCCCAAGATCTCGTGCCCATGCCGACCGGCCGGGCCGCGGCGCTCCCGCCTCGACCTTCCTGCTGCTTTCGGAAGCTCTTGTCCGGGCGGGCCGTTTGCGGTTCCCAGAGCCCGTCGCGAGTCTAGCGCCTGTTATGCACTTTTCAACTCCGCGCTCGCGAGCAGGAGTGCAACGAATGCGAGCCAACGCGGAAGCAAACAGAGGCTGGCCGGCAGCCCTCGAATTGATTGTCAGATCGGCATAAAAGAATGTCTCGATTTGGCACAAAGTGGCAACTTTTGGGTCATGGTTTTAGTGCCATTTTGGCACTGACCGAAAGTGTCGCGAAGCCTGGTTTAGTAGGGCTGGGAAGCAGCCAGCGCCGCTGCGGCGCGGTGTGCCATTTCGGCCCTCGCTGTGCCACCGGCAGTTTCGGCGTACCTGGACACTCGAAGTCGGAGTTGTAGCGCTGCACGCCGAAGACAAAACCGGCCTCGCTGGGTCATTGTTGAAGTTGATTCATCTTATCCGCGTGGTTCCGCGTTGGTTAGAACGCTTGCTCCTGATCGAGATGCGACTCGCCTGCGACGGCATCAAGTGGCGCCTCACTCGCCGGCCTGATCACCGGTGGTCGCGTGTGCCCGGATGCCCGCAACACAAAATCTGCACCGCGTCGCGTGACACCGGCCCCTCATCGATCCACCAGCGGGCGTCGGAAATCCCCAACCCTGAGCCGACTGTCGTCCGGCGCCGGTCCTCGGTCGGAGATGCTCGGGCGTGCCCTTGCGGTGCTATTTCCGATAGGCGTCCACACTCAACACGCGTTGCTAGAGCGCGCACGGGCCTGCGCCTCGAGTTTGGCCAAGCGCGTTTCGAGTCCGGAGAAATTGGAGACAGCGATGAAGTCCGAGATCACGGCTCGCAGCGCCGAGAGCCGTACGGACTCGGAAGTGGCGTTTTCGCCGAGCTCGAATCTTATCGACGGCGTATGCGACGCGCCTGGACATCCGGCCAATCGCCTCGTCGAGGACGCGGCTGCGGATCGACTCGACTTCAGACCGAACCTCGGGCTCGTCGGCCCAGCGGTACGCAGTCCGTTCGGTGACCCCGTTTTGCAGCAGCCCATTCGGCGACGGCAATGGCGAGCATCATTTTCTCACTGTTGGTGGATTCTCCGGTCATGGGGGAACGACTCGGTGGCGATTCGTCACCGAGGCTCCTGTGCGCCCGACGCTCGGTTCTCAGCCCGGGGCTCTGGCTGGCCGGCACGCCCTCGAGGGGTACGGAAACAATGGAACGCCTGTAGCGGTCGTAGCCGATGTTCCGAGGCGAAACGTCGGCAGATGTCAGTGGATGTCAGTTTTCAGAAGGGTTCTCGGGTCGCGCGGGCCGCGATCGTCAATGAATTCTTCTCATGGCGGACGGAGCAAACTGCGTTCCCCGCACCCCTGGAGCGCTCACGCATACGATTGGTTGACGTCGGTTGACTCGCGGCGCGCCCAAGGGCGTGGATCGAAGCTGTCTCCGATCGGCTCGCTCAACTTTGATCCAGCCTGCGCTTTCTGGCACGAGAGAATTGTTGCGCTGTCGGGACCGGTATTCCTACGAGGTGGAGCGGGTTGCGCCGCGCACTGGAACTTATGTCCCTATTATGCGCACAGTGCATGATAAGGAAGAATGAGAAGAATGCAAAGTCTACGTAAGCGCGACGCGGCCAACGAGAACAGATACGGCGAATAATTTGCGGAAAAATGTAAGGACACCTGGTTAACGAGACAGAATACGCAGAATAGGCAAGAACGGCGGCGGCATTCGACGACCGAATCCCGACGCGATCCGTCGTTTGGAGGTTTGATGAACGGGAAAAGAGATGTTTGGAGCGGTTCTCGCTTGGTAGCTACCTGCTCCTGGTCGATTACGCGGGCCGAATGTTCTTCTCGAGCCTGACGAACTGGGCCGTCACCCGCAATTCCGAACCACTTCTCTACAATCAGGTTACGTGTCGTGCTAGAGCTTCTCGAGAGGAGATGGCTACCGTTGCGCTGCGTGTCCTTCCCGCTCATCACCGGACGGTTTCAGTTCGACTGGATTCGGCGCTTCGCCCGCCGTTCATTGCGATGCCGGGCTTTCTCGCGCGACTCCTCGACGCGGTAACTCAGCACATGCTCGGGATGCGCCGCAGCCCAACGATCGGGTAGCAGGGTTTCCAAAAACTCCGGGCTCAGGTCCACCGAGACCTGAAGGATCAGCTCGCGCAAGTAGGCCCGCGACTCGAGCCGATGTCGCTTCGCGCCCGCCAGGATCGTGCATGCCACCGCCGCACGCGGATCCGGTGCGTCATTTCCCTCTCCAAGCGCGTAAAAGCGTGACGGGTGGCATCCGATGCCGCGCAAGTGGCTGGCGGCAACGTCAACGGAAGCACGAAGGGACGGAGAGATCTCACCTGCACTCGCGCTCATGGCGCCTCAACGATCCCCGTGGAGGAAGATCCCGGGAAGACTTCGCTATCCGAACGATTGGTCCTGCACCCCAGGGGAGAGGGCCTCTCCAAAAACTCATCCGGGTCACTAAACCGTACAGCCCGCGAGATCAAGGCCTTGGATCCGCCTCGATTGATCAAAACAGGCCGAGTTGTGGACTCGCTAGTGCCGATCCCGGTCACTGGCATATTGGGTTTTCGGCCCTATAATCGAGGGCGCATCTGGATCAGGCTCGCACCGGAAGGAGGCCAGCCCATGTCGTCCGAGGCATCGATCACGCGGCTGATCGGCCTGATCAAAGCGGGGGACCGCGCTTCCGCGCAGCCCCTCTGGGACGCCTACTTCCAACGGCTGGTCGCCCTGGCCCGCGCCCGACTCCGAGGCACACGGCGAAGCACCGCCGACGAAGAGGATGTAGCGATCGAGCGCCTTCGAGAGCTTCTGGCGGCGGGCCGAGCGCGGCCAGTTCCCGCAGCTTGCCAATCGCGACGACCTCTGGCAGTTGCTCTTCGTCCTGACCGTGCGTAAAGCCATCAGCCTGGTGCGCCATCAGGGGCGGGCGCACCGGGATGTCGGACGGATGACCGCCCTGGCGGACTTGTCGGATTGGGACCTGGATGCGCTCTTCGGCCCCGAGCCTACCGCCGAGCTGGCGGCCCAACTGGCCGAGGAGTACGAGCGGCTCCTGGACGGCCTCGGCGACGAGACGCTCCGCGCCGTGGCACAATGGAAGATGGAAGGCTGGACCAACCGCGAGATCGCAGCGAGGATGGGCTGCGTCGAGCACACCGTCGAGCGCAAGGTCCGCTCCATCCGCCGGCTCTGGTCCCGGGAGACTCCAGCATGAGCGAGGCGGACCCGGCCGGCGGCCACGACCTGCCGGCCACCTTGGTCATGCTGCTGGAGCGAGCTTGCGACCGCTTCGAGGCCGCCTGTCGGGCCGGCTTGCGGCCCCCGATCCAGGACTATCTGGACGCGATGCCCGCGGCCGGGCGGTCGACCCTGGAGCGCGAGCTGCGAGGCCTGGAGCGGGACTATGATCGGAGTGGTGAGGGTCCGATGGTCCGGCCTAACGAGCTGGCGGCCGAACCACCCGGGCAAGGGGAGGCACTCCCGGAATCGATCCCCGCATCGATCGCCGGTTACGAGATCCTGGGCGAGCTGGGCCGGGGCGGCATGGGGGTCGTCTACCGCGCCTGGCAGCCCCAGCTGCACCGGGCCGCGGCCTTGAAGATGATCCTGGCCGGCGCCTGCGCCGGGCCGGCAGCGCTGGCCCGCTTCCGCACTGAGGCAAAAGCGGCAGCGCGGCTCCAGCATCCCCATATCGTGCCGATCTTCGAGGTCGGAGAGCATGCCGGCCTGCCCTTCGCCGTGCTGGAACTGGTCGACGGCGGCACGCTGGCCGCGCGGCTGGCCGGGACGCCGATGCCGCTGCGCCAGGCGGCCGAGCTGGCCGAGACCCTGGCCCGCGCCGTGGACCACGCCGCACAGCCGAGGCGTGATCCACCGCGACCTGAAGCCGGCCAACATCCTGCTAACCGCCGACGGTACGCCCAAGGTGGCCGACTTTGGGTTGGCCAAGCTGGTCATGGATGGGTGTGCGAGCCTGACCCAGACTGGCGAGGTGCTGGGCACGCCCAGCTACATGGCACCGGAGCAAGCCGGGTTGCAGTCCGGCGTGGGTCCGGCGGCCGACCTGTATGCGCTGGGGGCGATCTTCTACGAGCTCTTGACCGGCCGGCCTCCATTCAAGGCCGAGACGCCCCAGGAAACGATCGGCCAGGTGGTCTCGGCCGAGCCGGTGGCGCCGTCGCGGCTGCGGCCGAAGCTGCCGCGCGACCTGGAGACGATCTGCCTGAAGTGCCTGGAGAAGGAGCCGCGGCGGCGGTACAGCTCGGCGGCGGCGCTGGCCGAGGACCTCGGCCGGTTCCTCGCTGGGGAACCGATCCGGGCGCGGCAGGTGGGCCCAATGGAGCGGGCCTGGCGCTGGGCCCGGCGGCACCCGGTCGAGGCGGCCCTGGCGGCCTCGGTCGTCGCGGCCCTGGTGGTTGGCACCGCGGTGAGCACCTGGCAGGCGGTCCAGGCGACTCAGGCCAGGAACGAGGCTCAAGGGGCGTACAAACAATCCCGGGCCAGCGAGGACCAGGCCCGTCGCTCGGCGGCTGAATCGGAGGCGGTGCTGAAGTTCTTCCAGGATCAAGTGCTCTCGGCCGCGCGCCCAAAGGACGACGAAGGGGGCCTGGGCAAGGACGCGACGGTCCGTATGGCCGTCGATGCCGCCGAGCCCACGATCGCCGGGTCGTTCAAAGACAAGCCGGCTGTCGAGGCGTCGATCCGCGACACCCTGGGGACAACGTACAGCTATCTGGGTGAAGCGGCGCGGGCGACCAGGCAATTCGAGCGCGCCTGGGAGCTGCGCCAGAGTAAGCTGGGCCCCGACCACCCGGACACACTCGCCAGCCGCAACAACCTGGCCATCGCCTACCTGGATAACGGGCGGACAGCCGAGGCCATCACGCACCATCAGGAGACACTCAAGCTGCGCGAGACCAGGTTGGGCCCCGTTCATCCCGCCACGTTCGCTAGCCGCACCAACCTGGCCAGTGCCTACCGGCACGCCGGTCGGCTGGCCGAGGCAATCGCACTGAACGAGGCGAACCTCGTTCTATGCGAGGCCAATCTGGGCCCCAACCACCACTTCACTCTCCATGGTCGCAACAACCTGGCCAACGCCTTTATGGACGCCGGCCGGATGCCGGAGGCGATTGCGCTCTTCGAGACGACACTCAAGCGGAAGGAGGCCGGCCTCGGCCCCGACCACCGCGACACACTCACCAGCCGCAACAACCTGGCCAACGCCTACATAAGCGCCGGCCGGCCGTCGGAGGCGATCGCGCTGCAGAAGGTGAACCTCAAGCTGAGAGAGGCCAAGCTCGGCCCTGACCACCGCCTCACTCTCCATTGTCGCACCAGCCTGGCCAACGCCTACATGGTCGCCGGCCGGCCGTCGGAGGCGATCGCGCTGCATGAGACCACACTCAAGCTGAAGGAGGCCAAGCTGGGCCCCGACCACCGCGACACGCTCGCCAGCGTCAACGACCTCGCCCTCGCCTACTGGTCCGCCGACCGGTTGTCCGAGGCGCTTGCGCTGCAGAAGGCGAACCTCAAGCTGAGGGAGGCCAAGCTCGGCGCTGACCACCCCCTCACGCTGACCAGCCGCACCAACCTGGCCACTACCTACGAGTCGCTCGGCCGGTGGGCTGAGGCTGCGACGCTTCGGCGCGACGTGCTGTCACGCAGCCGCAAGACTAAGGAGCACGCCAGCCCCCTGCTGGGGCGCGGTCTGTACGAGCTGGGCTGGCACCTCCTGATCCAGTCGCGGTGGTCGGAGGCCGAGCCGCTGCTGCGCGAATGCCTGCCCATCTACGAGAAGATGATGCCCGACGACTGGTCCCGGTACGACGTAATGAGCCTGCTGGGCGGGTCGCTCCTGGGTCAGGGCCGGTACGCCGAGGCCGAGGCGCTGATTCGCGACGGGTACGAGGGGATGAAGGCCCGCGGGGTCCGGATCATCGTGCCGGAGCGGTTCCGTCTGCGCGCAGCTGCCGAGCGGGTGATCCGCTTGTACGAGTCCTGGGGCCGGCCCGAGCAGGCCACGGCGTGGAAGGTGAAGCTGGGGATGCCCGACCTGCCCGCCGATGTCTTCGCCCGGCCGTGATGTGAGCCGCGCGGGGCGCAGGCCCGGCGGGAGCGACCAACCTGTCAGATGGTGGTGGTTCCTCCAAGGCGCCGGGCCGTCCGCCCCTGGGCTCAGGCGGTCCGCGTCAGCGTCGCGTCCAGACCGTCTGCGCCGCCGACATACGAGATCGTGAAGGTCATCCCGTTGAGCGTGATCGTCGAGCCCTCCGACAGGCCGATGAACGTGCCGGAAATCGCACTGGTTCCCGTGTTGTTCACCACGGTAAACACGGTGTTAAGGGCCGGCTTGATCGTTCCGGCGAGCGCCAGGCTGCCGTCCAGGCTGATCGTCCCGGTGGCGGTGATCGAGCCGATGGTCGGGCTCGCGCTCGTCCCGCCGATCTGGAGCGTCAATCGGGCCTTCGAGCTCTCGGTGAAGTTACCGCTGACCGCCAAGGTGCTGGCCGGGCCGAGGGTGAGATTGCCCGAGTCGGTGAAATCGCCCGCGGTGGTAAACGTCTGGCCGCCCAGTATGACTAAGATCCCCTGATTGGTTGTTAAACCGCTGATGTTGGTGAAGCTCGAGTTCAGGCCGCTAAGCTCGACGGTCGCATTGCCGCCGATGGTGCCGATCGCGTCGCCCGCCGCCGCGACTGTCAGCGTCGAGTGGACTGTCGAGCTGCCGAAGACCTCCCACTTCCCCGCGGAGAGGGTGTTGTTCGCGATCTGATCGACCGCGCCGCTGATTGAGACCGTGCCGTCGTGCACCGCTATCGTTCCGCTATTGCTGAACGCGACATCAATTGCGGTGGTGTTTGTCGACGCGGTCTTGGTGAACGTGCCGGCGTTGTTGAACTTTCGCGCCGGCCCGGTAAGGCCAAGGCTAAGCGATTCGATCGCCTGGTCATTCTGCACGTTGAAAGTGGCTCCGGCATGATTGCTTAGCATGGCTCCGGAGCCGGAGACCATCAGTAGGTTGTTGTTATTGCCGCTCCAAGTGGCTGTCCCGAGGTTGTTCAGCGTGGCGTACTCGAGGATTTCACTGTCATTAGCACCGCTGACGGCCAGCTTCGCCCGAGACGGCACGGTCACCGCCCCCGTGCCGTCGATCGTGCCACCGGTCCAGTTCAGCGCCGAGCTGACCGACACGGCCGCTGTACCGCCCAGCGTGCCGTTGTTGAGGTCGATGGTGGTGGCAACAAGATTGGTGTCGAAGTTGGCGGTCGCCGCGGCGATGATGACCGTGCCGCCGCTGGCAGTCACCTGGCCCGTGAAGGTCGTGGTGCTGCCGCCGCTGAAACTCAGGATGCCGTTCGGGTTGATTTGGACCAAGCTGGCGACGGTGTTGGTCTCGCTGCTGAACGAGATGGTCCCGCCGTGGCCGGCGGCGTCGCTGGCGGCGACCGTCGAGCCAGCGGCGAGGTTGACGCCGCCGCCGAAGTCGACGTCTGCACCGGCGCCGATGGCGGTGACCGTCGAGCCGGCCATAAGCGTGATATTGCCGCTGTCGAAGGCCAGCGTGCCGAAGGAAGCGATGACCGCGCCGGTGTTTGTGTTCGTGAAGGCGACCTGGTCGGTAGTCATGCCGGCGCCGGCCACCTTTTGGAACGTGCCCCCGTTGGCGATCGAACCAGCGATCCCGCTGCTGCTGATCATCTGGTCGTTCTGCACCGAAAAGGTGGCCTGGTTCTTGAGTACGGCCCCATCGTTGAGCATCAGATCGTTGCCGAATCCGCTCCAGGTCGCCGTCCCAGCGTTGTCCAGGATGGCGTTGTCCAGGGTCTCGGGGGTGCCGCCACTGATGGCCAACGTCGCCCCCGTCAGCACGCTGACCGTGATCGGGTTTATGCCCAGGCCCTTGATCGTCCCGCCTGTCCAGTTCAACGCCGAGCGGACCGACATGGCCCCTGAGCTCTCCAGCGTGCCAGCGGCGATCAGCGTCGCTGGACTGAAGATCAAGTTGTTGGTGTTGAAGATGGCGGTGGCGCCGGCGGCGACGTTGACCGTCGAGCCGTTGTTCACGTTCATGATGCCGGTGAAAGTCGTGGTGCCACCGGTGAAACTCAGGATGCCGTTCGGGTTGATCTGGACCAAGCTGGCGACGCTGTTGGTCGCGCCGCTGAACGAGATGCTCCCTCCGTGGCCGGCGCCGTCGCTGGCGGCGACCGTCGAGCCAGCGGCGAGGTTGACGCCGCCGCCGAAGTCGACGTCTGCACCGGCGCCGATGGCGTTAACCATCGAGCCGGGGACGAGCGTGATATTGCCGCTGTCAAAGGCCAGCGTGCCCGAGGACGCGATGACCGCGCCGGTGTTTGCGTTCTTGAAGGCGACCTGGTCGGTAGTCGTGCCGGTGCCGGCCACCTTTTGGAACGTGCCCGCGTTAATGATCCCGATCGCCTTATGATTGACGTCGTCTTGGATCTGCTCGTCGCTGTTGACCGTGAAGGTGGCGCCGACCTGATTGTTGAGTGTGGCCCCGGTGGCCATCGACAGGTTGCCGGTGCTGTTCCAGGTGAAGGTGCCGCCGGGGGCGCCGCCGAGGTTGTTGAGCGTGGCCCCGGTGACCATCGACAGAGTGTTGCCGTTGCCATTCCAGGTCGCATTCCCGGCGTTGGTCAGCGTGCCGTTCGCGAGGGTCTCGGTCGCGCCATTGCCGTTGATGGCGATGCCGCCGTTGGCGGTCAGCACCCCCGTGCCGATCACCGTGCCGCCGTTCCAAAGGAACGGGGCATGGTTGACCGTCACATTGCCGGCGCCCGTCAGCGTCGCGCCGTTTATGGTGAACGGGAGGTTGTTGACGTTCAGGTTGCCGTTGGCACTCAGCACCGCAGGGGCGACGAGCGTCAAGCCCTGGTTAACGAAGGACGCGGCGGCGATCGTCAGGGAGCCGGTCGCGATGTTAAGCGCACCGTTGCAGTTCAGCATGTTGATCGCGTCGACACCGCCGAGGTTGTGCATGACAGTGACCCCGGCCGGGATGTTGGCGGTGTCGACGCCACCCGGGAGCTTGTGAGTGTTCCAGTTGGCGGCGATGTCCCAATCGCCGCCGGCCGCAGGGCCGATCCAATTGACGACCGCCAGCAGAACTCGATCCTCGATGGGTTCCAGGTACGGCCGGTAGCGGGCCCTCCGGCCGGCATCGCGACGGCGGGACGATCCCGACGGGGTTCGGCGGACGATCCGATCTCCAATGCTCACGAGGCGTGTCATGATGCGCGATTCCTCAAGACTTGCGGCCTGCGGTTCACACCCTCCCACAAGTAACTCGCCGACGGCGCCGCGAACCCAACAGCACCGATCCAGCAATTCCGCGAACGCACGGCGTGGGCTAGCCCGCCATGAACCGCTGAATCGACGCCGCAAACGGCAGGCGGGATTCCTCGCTGAGCGTTTTTCGAGGGGCGCTTCAAGAGCGTGGCGATACTCGATGACGAAACGCTGCTGGCCACCTGCGCGTATATCGACCGCAACCCGGTCGCCGCCGGCATTGCCTTGGTTCCGGAAGCAAGCCCGCACACGTCGGTCAGCACGCGTGTCGAGCACGTGAACGCTCAAGGTCGAGCCAGTCACCTGAAGGGGGCCGAGGACGGTAGCGTGGCGGGCTCGTATTCGTCGGTCGGGCTGGAGGAATCGCTCTGGCTTTGCCCGATCGAAGATCGACATACGCTGGATTCGTCACGTGAAGGGATGCTGGAAGGTTCCTCATTGGGAAGCTACCTGGTTCTGGTCGACTACACGGGGCGTCTCTTCCGCGATGGCAAGGCCGCGATCTCGGCGGAGGTGACGGGAATGCTCGATCGGCTCCAGAGCAGTGCCGAGAGCTGGCGGGCTCGGTTCGAGAAGCTGAGAGGCGGACGGCTGCTTGGCCGATTCTTCGCCGCCAGCCGAGAGCGCCTGCGCGAGGTCGCCGCGCGCCTCGGGGTACATCACCTGGCAAACCTCGCCGGGTGCCCGGCGCGATAGCGCAAGGGCAGAGCGCGACCCGTTCTCAAGTCTCGACGCGCACATGAGCGGGCAATTCCCCCGCCCGTTCACGTCTCCACGCGACGGTCCGCCCCCGTCGTGCGTTCCCTGCGCCCCCGATCGGCCGATTGTCATTCCGCGTGCCCTTGGCATCGCGTCTGGCCGGCTATCGCGATCCACCACATCGCACCTTATCCTCCCCAGGGTATCCACAGCCGCATGTACCTTCGATCCCTTCTTCTTCTTGGCCCGTCGTCGCCCGCCCGCTCGCCGCTCTCGGGCGTCGGTTGCAGCGTGCGTCCATCAAAGATCGTCGCCGTCGGCTCGGGATCCCGCTCGGCGAGAAATCGAACGATCGCACGCAAATCACGCGCGATTTGCTCGAAGACGCGGGCCTGCATCCCGCGCCGGGCTTGTTGGTAGACTGCGGTCCAAGGCGGAAGATCGTTTGGCAGGAATCGCCACTGACAGCCCGTCATGACCACGTAACGTTCCGCGTTGAACGGATCGCGCAGAGAACGTTCGCGCTGTGGAGCATCCTCGCGCATCAAGGTCAGGTATGGGAGAAAAAACTCCCATTCGGAATCCGAGACGTCGCCTGGATACGACTTCCGTGTCGTGTTCATGCCACAACATGAGCAAAGCTCTCACAATAAGTCAATAACAGGCTCTAAGGACCAGATTCCGCCGGAGAAGGCATGCCGGGAGGATTCTCACCGGGACGCTGGATTCGCGGATTGCAACGAGCACGCGGTCGCAAGATGAGAGACCTGGACTGTCCTCGCTGTTCAGGTCCGGGATCAAGCCGCGCTTGCAATGCCTGTCGACCTCGTCCGCAGGTCCACAGGGGTTGCGCGGCAGGGGATGACGACGAAGTCGGCCGCACGCAGGGCGGCGTTGACCGAGGGTTCGTCGCGTGCGGGGGTGTCGATTATCACGACGTGATAGCCACCGGTCTTTGCCGCGGCCATCGCGTCTGGAAGCTTCCAGGTGCCGATCTTGACCAGGCGGGGGGTGTCGGCCTCGCGGTTCTGGAACCAGGCTTCCGCCCTACTCTGCTCGTCGAGGTCGAGGATCAGCGTCTTCTTGCCGGCCCGCTCGACGGCGACGGCGCAGTTAACGGCGAGCATGGTCTTGCCCGCCCCTCCGTTCTGCGTCACGAATCAGATGACCCGAATACCGATATGTACGTCTGAAGATTTCGACTCTCGTCGCCTTCGGCGGAGGACGCCTTGCCGGGGCGACGAAGCTGGCGTCACATTACTGATCAGCGAGGAGGCCCGGCGGCTGTGTCGGGCCATGGCGCGATAGGCCGCCGCCCGTCCTCGCATCTCATCAGCCCGCTTCCTTCGCGCCAGCCAGAATCTCGGCCTTCCGCTCGAATCCCCGCCTGGTCAGCCGATAGATCGACTCGTCTCCCCCGGCGAAGCTGTGTCCGGCTGCCATCAAGCCCGCCGCCGCCAGTTCGCGGTAGGCGGCGCGGTTGGCGTCGGTCACGTCGCGGTCCCCGGCCAGGTGGCGGCGGAAGCGGGTGAAGGCGGCCCTCGACAGCGGGCCGCCGTGGGGCAGGAATTCGCGGCGGCGGCGATGTGCCGTCGGCGTCGGGCGGGTCGAATCCTCCTCCAGCAGCCCCGCACGCTGCAGCTCGCGGCGGGCGGCGGTGATCGCCGGGGCGGTCGGGTCGATCGCGTCGCCGGACAGGCAGCGGACGATCAGCATGCGGGCATTCCGCGACAACGGGCAAGGCATCGGCGACCTCCGCAGGCATCGTACCGTGTCCGCGCTACGGGCGGAATGCGAATCGTGCCAGCATCCTGTTAGCGGGCGCTCAAAACCGGTTTTGAAGCGCCGTATGACACCCTGGCTGACGCCAGAACCGTTAACCGGATCTGACCCCACTGACACCCTGGCTGACGCCAGAACCGTTAACCGGATCTGACCCCACTGACTGACCCCACTGACGGATCTGACCCCACTGACAAAACCGGTTTTGAAGCGCCGTACGACACCCTGGCTGACGCCAGCACTGTTAACCGGATCTGACCCAACTGACTGACCCCACTGATGGCCCACTGACGGATCTGATCCCACTGACGTTAGCCGGATCTGACCCGACTGATGACCCCACTGATCAACCGGATCTGAACCCGCTGATCAAGCGGATCTGACCCCACTGACGGTCCAGCCGAATTTCTTGCCGTAGTCGCACGAGCTTCATCAGCTCGACCGTGAGCGATTCTTGGATCTCAAGCCGTCCCAGACGTCTGGGCTATCGAGCACCAGCGGCGCCATCGAGAGATCCGGTGCCGGATTCCCGGCCGGAGCGAGTAGCCCGCCGGCAGCGTACCCGGTCTTGGTCACGTCGATCGGATTACTTGTGGCCAAGGTCAGCCCGCTGCAGGAGACCCGGAGCGTGTAGCCCGAGCCGACCTTGTTGATCGTTAGGTTGGTGAAGCTCGCCACACCCTGCCTGGCGGTCACGGTCAGCGTGCCGCCGAGCGTCGCGCCCGTCGGATTGTTGGCAAACGCGATGCTCACGCTGTTGGAGAGGGTCGTTACCACGTTCTCGTACGCACGGCTTGTCAGTGGCCGTTGACGGCGCTCTTGGGGAGCGTTACCTTGTAACTTTACCGCACCAAGTGACGGTTCGGGTCGACTTGATAAACTGGAGAGGATTTGCCGTGGGTTCGACGTGCGTGGTGGGGCTGCAATGGGGAGACGAGGCGAAGGGGAAGATCGTCGACCTGCTTTGCGACCAGCACGACGTGGTCGTGCGATATCAGGGCGGGGCCAATGCCGGCCACACGGTCGTCGTCGACGGGGTGACTTACAAGCTCTCGCTGGTGCCGACCGGGATCCTGCGGCCGGGCGTGGACGCGGTCATCGGCAACGGCGTGGTGATCCACCCCCCTGCCCTGCTCAGGGAGATCGAGACGCTGGCGGCTCAAGGCATCGATGTCGGGCGGCGGCTCCACGTCAGCGACCGTGCTCATGTCATCCTGCCCTATCACCTGGAAGAGGAGCGCCTGACCGAGGAGTCGGCGTTCGAAGGCCGACCATCTGGGGACGACGCGCCGGGGGATCGGCCCATGTTATCGCGACAAGGTCGGCCGGGTGCACGGAGTGCGGATCGCCGACCTCTATCACGCCGGCGGCATTTCGCGACCGGCTGGCGCGAATCATCGATTACAAGAACCGGCTCTTGGGCGCGATGCTCCCGGATTTCATCCCGTTCGACGCCGCGGGCCGTGGCCGACGAATACCTGGGACATGCCGAGCGGCTGCGGCCGTTCGTCCGCGACACGACAGCCTGGCTGCACCAGGCGCTCGAGGGGGGCCGCCGCTTGCTCTTCGAGGGAGCGCAGGGCTCGCTTCTGGACGTCGATCACGGCAGCTATCCGTATGTGACCAGCTCCAACAGCAGCGCGGCCGGGATCGCCGCCGGGTCGGGCGTGCCGACCCGGCACATCGATCGCTGGATCGGCGTCGTCAAGGCCTACACGACCCGCGTGGGCGGCGGGCCGTTTCCCGACCGAGCAAGACAACGCGATCGGCGAGCGGATCCGGCGCGTCGGCAAGGAGTTCGGAACGGTCACCGGCCGGCCGCGCCGCTGCGGATGGTTCGACGCCGTCGCCGTGCGCCACGCGGCCAGGATCAGCGGCTCGACCGAGCTGGCCGTCATGCTCCTGGATGTCTCTGAGCGGGATCGACGAGCTGAAGGTCGGCGTCGCGTACGAGTGCGACGGCAAGCGGATCAGCGAGCTTCCCGAGCTCGCTCACCGACTTCGAGCAATGCCGCCCGGTCTACGAGACGCTTCCGGGCTGGAACGAGGATCTCACCGCCGATCACGAGCTGGTCCGACCTCCCGTGCAGGCAAGGAACTACGTCGAATTCTTGGGCAGGCAGGTTGGGGTGCCCGTGACGATCGTCTCGGTCGGCCCCGAGCGCCGCCAGACGATCCTCGTGTCCTGACGTCTCCGCGGATCATCGCGGGGATCCGGTTCGAGGCGACGAGGGCTTCTGCGATTCTGAGCTAACCGAGGAATGCGATTGAGACCAGACATGGCGATCACCGAAGAAGGGCTGGCGCGGATCGAGGCGGCCGGGCTTGAAGCCCGAGCAGCTCCCGGACACATCGCGATCATCATGGACGGCAACGGGCGCTGGGCCCAGCGGCGCGGGCTGCCGCGGATCGTCGGCCATCGCCGGGGAATCCAGAGCGTCCGGCGGTGGTCGAGGAGGGGTGCCGGCTGGGGCTGGACCAGTTGACTCTCTATTGCTCTGTCGGTCGAAAACTGGAAGCGGCCGCCGCGCGAGCTGACGTTCTTGATGCGGCTGCTCCGCCACTTCCTGGTCGTCGAGCGCGACGAGCTGATGGAACAGAACGTTCAGCTCAGGATGATCGGCCGCCGCGACGGCCTGCCGCGCGGACGTCTTGCGCGAGTTCGAGACGGACGGCCGAGCTGACGGCCTCGAACGACGGCATGATCCTGTGCCTGGCGGTCAATTACGGCGGCCGGTCCGAGATCGGCGACGCGGCGCGGCGGCTCGCCGAGGACGTCCGGGCCGGCCGGGTCGAGCCGGACCAGGTCGACGAGGCGATGTTCGCCTCTTATCTCTACACCGACGGGATGAGCGATCCCGACCTCTTGATCCGCACGGCCGGCGAGATGCGGATCAGCAATTTCTTGCTCTGGCAGATCTCGTACGCCGAGCTCTGGGTCACGCCGACGCTCTGGCCCGACTTCCGCGGCGACGACCTGCTGCAGGCGTGCCGCGCCTTCGCAGCCCGCGAACGCAAGTTTGGCGGGCTTGCCGCTCCGGCGCGGCGGCGATGGCGCCCGCGCCTGGCCGACGCGGCCGGCTCAGACCGGCGTCCTGTGCGCGGACCTAGATGGGAGTCTGATTTCGGCGCGCCGATCGGGGATGTTGGTCCCGTGCTCGTCGATCGAACGATCCCTCGCAACCTCGAGCTCGTTCCCTCGAATATGCTCTGGACCCGTCTCTTCTTCGGCCTGTCGATGGTGGCCGGGCTGTTGCTCGCGCTCTGCGTCGATGAATGGCTGGCGCCATGGTATCCGTTCTGGTTCTCGCTGGCCGGCGTTCGCGTTGGTCGCTGCGGCCCGCGAGCTTGATCGGCCTGCTGGATGCGACCGAGCGTCCGCCCGTCGGCAAATTCGGTGATCGGCGGAGTGCTGGCCTTGCTCGTCGCCAACTGGCTGCCGCACGTCGCCGTCAGCCACGATCCGCGTCGAGCTGCTCGGCCCTGACGCTACGACCCGGCGCGGCCGCTGACCGTGCTGGCCTGGCCGTTCTCTGCTTTCGTCGCCGTGCTCATGATCAGCTTCGTGGTGCAGAGCCTCCAGTTCGAGAAGCCCGGGCGGACGATGGCCAAGATCGCCGGGACCGTCCTGTCGGTCGCGTACGTGGGGCTCCTGGGGAGTTTCACGATCCAGATGCGATGGTTTGAGGGGCGCCACCAGGGAATCTGTGGCCCTTGTGTTCCTGGTCGCGACAGCCAAAGGGGCCGACACCGGTGCCTACACGCATGGGCCGGCTCGCCGGCCGGCACAAGCTCTGGCCGTCGCTTAGCCCGCAAGAAGACGATCGAAGGAGCCGTGGGCGGCCTGCTCTTCGGCGTCGTGGCCGCGCTCGATCGTCGCGGCGATCGCCCGCTACGTCCTCGGAGTTCCCACCCTCGACTGGCCCATCGCCGCCGTCTACGGCCTGGTCGTCGGGGCGGTCGCCCAGCTCGGCGACTTGATGGAGTCGATGATCAAGCGCGACTGCGAACGCAAGGATGCCTCCGCCACGGTCGTCCCGGGCTTCGGCGGCGTGCTCGATGTGATCGATTCGCTGATCTTCGCCGGGCCCGTCGCCTATCGGTCTCTGGCTCTGGTTTGGGCCTTGATCGACCTGTCGCCGGCCGTCGTCGGCAGATCTGGCTCAGTTTGCCAAAATCTCCTGATCCTTCGTGAAGATACGCGGCATTCAGGCATCGATGTCAAGATGCGTGGCACTCTGCACCTAAATCTCTGTCTGCATAAGAGATCGGTTGTGAACGCGGTCGAGCTCTGTACGGCGCTTCGGTCGGCTCGATGTTGCATTTTTTCGATTTTCGATTCCATAATAGTAATCGTCGAAGCCGCCCTAATCCGTGTGTGAGGTTGATGAGACGATGGCCCCGGCCGAGTCGCGGGCGCGTCCTCTCCACCTGGGTCGGCGAAAGGGGAGGCATGCCGGAAGTCACAATCAGTCTGGATGGTCACGCCGAGGAGCTGGCTGTCTTCGGCAGCCGTGACCAGTATCTCAGGCAGATTCGCGACGCGGTCGGAGTGAAGGTCCTCGCCAGGCATGGCGAGGTCCGGATCGAAGGCGAGCCCGATCGGATCGAGCAGGCGCGGCGGATCTTCGAGGGACTGAGGTCGATCTTCCGCGCGCGCAAGACGATCTCGTCGAACGACGTCAGCGAGCTGATCGACGTCACGCTCCACGCTGCCGAGCCCGATCAGCCGGACGCGCATCGAGATTCGCGAAGGCAACCGGTCGGTCCGCCCGCGTTCCGCCGGGCAGGCGCGGTACATGAAGGCCCTGTTCGAGAACGAGCTGGTCTTTTGCATCGGTCCGGCCGGCACGGGCAAGACTACCTGGCGGTCGCGATGGCGGTCTCGCTCTTGCGCCGCGGCCGGATCAAGAAGATCGTACTGGTGCGCCCGGCGGTCGAGGCGGGCGAGCACCTCGGTTTCTTGCCGGGCGATCTCGAGGCCAAGATCAACCCGTACCTGCGGCCGCTCCTGGATGCGCTGCACGACCTGATGGATTACGACCAGATCCGGCGGTACATGGACAACGACTTGATCGAGATCGCCCCGCTGGCCTACATGCGCGGGCGCACGCTCAACGACGCCGTGATCATCCTCGACGAGGGCCAGAATGCGACCGTGCCCCAGATGAAGATGTTCTTGACGCGGATGGGCCAGAACGCGCGGATCGTCGTCACCGGCGACATCACGCAGGTCGACCTCCCGATCGGGACCAAGAGCGGCCTGGCCGACGCGGTCGAGCGGCTCAAGGACATTCCCGGGGTTGCGACGGCCCTGCTCGATCGCTCGGACATCGTCCGGCATCCGCTGGTGCAGGCGATCGTGGATGCGTATGAAGCAAGCGAGCCGGCCGCCGAGCGTGAAGGGCGGCTCGAGCCCGCCGCGGCCGAGCCGACCAGTTCCTCTTCCCGCCAGTACGACCGCCCCGGAGTGAGGGCGACGCGTTGTCGTCCTGTTCACGCGCTCTTCGATTCATGAATCGCCATGAGACACAGACCGAGCGAGCCGGACGCACCGCCAAGCCGGGGCCGCGTGGCCCCGGCACACTTCCGCGTGGGACGAGGGCCCTCCTCGACCACGCCGAGCTGAGACCATTCCATGAGTAACGGCCGACGGCGTCCCAAACTCTCGCGGGCCCAACTGCGCCCCGCCGATTCGGGTTCGATCAAGGAGGGTCGAGTCGCCAAGCAGCGCACCCGAGCCACCCTGCTCGCGCTGGTCGTGGTATCGGTGGTCGTGTGCCGCGGCGATCGTTCACGGCTCCGGGCCCCCCGTTCACCTACCGGATCGGCCAGCGGCCCGACCGCGAGCTTCGGGTCAACGTCAAGGAATTCAAGATCCGCAACCAGACCAAGACCAGCAACGAGCGGCAGGCCGCCGCCGATCAGGTGCCGCCGCGCTCGATCAACGATCCCGGCCCGATCCGGGAGCTGGCCGAGCGGCTCGACGACCTGACCACGGCCGTCGCCAAGTCGAGCTCGATTCGAAGACTTGCGCGAAAACGTGCGGACGGCCTGGAAGCTGACGCCCGAGAGTTATCTCGACCTCAAGGCGGCCACCGACACTCCCGAGCGCCGCGACAACCTGCACGTTCAGATCGCCGCCGCGTTTGCACCGCTGCTCCGCGACGGCGTGCTCGGGCCCGGACACCTTGCCTCCCAACGAGGAATCGAGCCGGCTGCTTGTCGATCCGCACGGCGGGCGAGCCGCGGTCCGCAGGCCCGGCTGGTGCCGCGCGATCGCGTCGTCCCCGAGCGGATCGTCAAGCCCGACGGGCCGGTCTACCAGGAGTTCTGCTGCGGCCTTCACGTCGCCGCGGGTCGGCCAGATCCTCTTCGGCCTGATCGCCGATCAGCTCGATAACGACGCCGACGCTGTCGTTCGAGGCCGAGGCGACCGCCCAGCTTCGCGAAGAGGCGCAGCAACCGCGTCCCCGACCATTACGACACCTACAGCCGCGGCGAGGTGCTGGTCGAACAGGGACAGACGATCGGCGAGGAGCAGCTCATCCTGCTGCGCCTCGAGCACGACGCCGCCATGGCCGAGCTCGGTTTCGGCGACCGGGCCCGGCGCGCTCGTCGGGATCTTCGCGCTGGTCGCCGCCCTGTATTTCCTGGCCGGGTCGTACGTCTATCGGCACGAGCGGCGGTTCGCCCGCGAGCCCGCGCCGGGTCGCGATGATCTGCGGCCTGGTGATCCTGGCCCTGGCCGTCGTCCGCATCCTGGCCGCGCAGACCTGGAACGCCGAGGTGGTCCCGGTCGCCGATCGCGGGGATGATCGTGGCGATCGCCTACAACCCGAGCTTCGCGATGATGGTCACCTTCGGTCTGTCGCTCTTGACCTGCATCGCGCTCGGGACCGAGATCCCCCACTTCCTGGTGGTGATGGGGGGAACCGCGGCCGGCGTGCTGACCTTGAGCGAGGTCCGCACCCGCACCAAGCTGATCAAGGTCGGCGCCACCGCCGCGCTCACCTATTTCCTCATGACCTGGGCCACCGGACTGTGGCAGGACCAGCCGCTCGAGCTGGTCCGCAACGACAGCTTCTGGCGCGCCGGCTGGGGACTGATGGCCGGCTTCTTCCTGGGCGGAAGCCTGCCGTTCATCGAAAACGCCCTGGGAATCGTCACGGGCATCAGCCTGCTCGAGCTCGGCGACAACACCCACCCCCTGCTCCAGGAGCTGGTCCGCCGCGCCCCGGGCACGCATAACCACTCGATCACCGTCGGCGCCATCGCCGAGTCGGCGGCCGAACGCATCGGCGCCGATGCCCTGCTTGGTCCGCATCGGGGCCTATTTTCACGACATCGGCAAGATGCTCAAGCCCCACTACTTCGTCGAGAACCAGGTCGGTCCGACCAGCCGGCACGCCAAGCTGGCGCCGGCGATGAGCACGCTGATCATCATCGGCCACGTCAAGGACGGCGTCGATCTGGGCCGGCAGCACCACCTGCCCGAGCCGATCATCGACTTGATCGAGCAGCACCACGGGACCACCCTGGTCGAGTACTTCTACCACGAGGCCAACCGGCGCAACGGCGACAACCCCGACGCCTCGCCGGTCCCGGAAAGCTCGTACCGCTACCCGGGCCCCAAGCCCCAGACCAAGGAGGCGGCCATCCTGATGGTCGCCGACGCCGTCGAGAGCGCCAGCCGAACCCTTTCCGATCCCACGCCCGCCCGGCTGGAAGGGCTGGTCAGCGACTTGATCGACAAGCGGCTGCGCGACGGCCAGTTCGACGAGTGCGGGCTGACCCTGCGCGAAATCGCCGAAATCCGCGACAGCCTGATCAAGTCGCTGATCGGCATCTATCACGGACGCGTCAAATACCCCGAACATCGAACGGCATGAGCTGAACCTCGCGCGACTGGCCATCGAGCCGGCACCGAAGCGGCCTTTCCGCTAGCGAACCGTCGTGACGTATGCCGATTCTTGTCGAAATCAGCGATACGCAAGGGCACTTGCCGATCGACAAAGCCGGTCTCACGGAGCTGGTCGAGCGAGTGCTGATCGAAGAAGACGCACCGCGCGCTTCCATCTCGATCGCGTTCGTCGACAACGCGACGATCCGCCAGCTCAATTGCAGGCATCTCGGTCACGACTGGCCGACGGATGTCATCAGCTTTCCGTTATCGACAGCGGACGATTCGATCCTGGTCGGCGAGCTGGTCGTGTCAGCCGAAATGGCTGTGGCCTTGGCACCCGACGTCGGTGCGGAGGCTCGCGAAGAGCTTGCGTTGTACGTCGTTCATGGGCTTCTCCATCTTTGCGGTTACGATGACGCGAGCGAAGTGAGTGCCCAGGTGATGAGGCGACGGGAGCGTGAAATCCTGGATGGCGCAGCGGCCGACCGGGCGACCGAGCCGCGGCCGCCGCGATCCTGCTAGACGGAGATCGCTTGAGCGGGGGATCGCATAGCGACCACCGGAACGGCCGGCTCCCGAGCCTTCAAACTCACGCTCGAGCAGCGGGAGCAGGCAGGGCCGACGGCTGATCGATTCGCGTCGAGCTCTTGCCACCCGGCAGCGGTGTCTCGCGGACGAGCGCCGCAACATCTTTCCAGAAGGCGTGGCAGCTCTGCCGCAGCGCTTCGGGCATGCGCTCGAGCGATTCCGCTTCGCGCACCCCCGAGAGGTCGGGGTCTGTCTGCCAGTGGCGCAGCTTTCCCCGAGCGTCTCTCACTCGATCGGCCTGGCCGCTCTCGATCTGCGTGCGTCGAATGTCCAGGTCGGCCCGCAACCAGGCAATTGCCTGAGCGAGCCAGCGCCTGCTCTCGCGAGTCGAGGCGGTCCAGTCCCCGTCCGCACGCGGCTCGCGCAGCACAGGTTGCGGCGAAATAGCGATATCCCTGCCGCAGGTCGACGGCCCGGGCCGGCTCGGTGGAGAAAGCTTGTTCATAGAGCAAGGCTGCCTCGCCAAAGAGCCGGCGGTGCGGCCATGCGCACAGCCGGGCAAGGTCGCAAGCCTCGGCGGCGCTTCCCGGTTTCGTCTCACCCCGCAAGTACGCGTCCAGTCGAGGCTCGAGCTTGACTAACCGGCGGCATTCCGTCAGCAATCGATCCGCGCTGGCACGCACCGGATCGCCCGCCTTTGCAACGTTCAAGCAATTCAGGAGCTCGGTTTCCGCTTCGTCAAACCGTCCAAGCTCGTAGGTCAGGTCGAAAGCGATCTGGTAGCAGGCTTCGGCGTGATCAGGCCGGTATTGAATTGCCTTGCGATAGCTGTCGATGGCGTCGTCAAACTTTCGGAGACGGTCGAGCAGACAGCCGCGGTTAAAATGGGCGAGGGAGTATCCCGGTTGGATCACGAGCGCTTGCTCGAGCGCCGCCATTGCTTCCTCGAAACGACCGAGCGAGGTGAGCGCGTTTCCGCAGTTGTTGAGCGCCTCGGCGTAGTCCGGCTTGATCGTGATGGCCCGGCGATACGCCAGCACAGCGGGCTGGTTTCGGCCCTGGCGCTGGCGGTTGAGGCCGAGGTTGTAGAAGGCGAGATAACTCTCCGGTTGAAGCTGCGCTGCGCGTTCCAGGATCTTTTCCCCTTCGCTGAGCTTGCCAAGCTCGTTGAGGACGTGACCCAGGTTGATGTGAGCGGCCACCAGGTCGGGCTTCAAGGTGATCGCCTGGCGATAGGCGACCTCGGCGTCGGAGAGCTTGCCTGCCTTTACCTGTGTATTTCCGAGATAGACGTAGACTCCGGGATTGCGGTTGCTCAGCGCAAGCGCCGCCGTGAAGTAGGGCAAGGCGTCGCGCGGCTCGGCCGGACGCCACAGCATGAGACTCGTTCCCAGCTCGAGATTGAGCCAGAAGTCGCCCGGATCATGTTGTTGCGCGGCCTTGAGCAGCTCGACGGCCTCCGCGACCGCGCCCGAATGGCGCAGTCCGGCGCCGAGGGCGACGAGCGTGGATGGCTTCTGATCGGTGATCTGGGGATCGGCAGACAGTTGCAATAGCGCGGCCCTGTCCCCGGCGACGAGCGCGTCGCGCAATCGGGCCGTCATCGAGTCGGGCTGATTGTCGGCGGCCTGGGCGATCGCGAGGATCCGGCTTCGGCGCGCGGACCTGGTGTGTTCCGCGCCCAGTTGTCGAGGGCACTCACCAGAACCGGGCTGATCGCTCGTCGATTGATCGCGGCGGCAAGCTCGGCTGGTTCGCTCGCGTCCACGTCGATTCCGTAATCGCGAAAGGCTGCTTCATAAAGCGAATCTGCTCGCGCGAGCCGGAGTCCCTCATCGGTCGTCTCGACGTGATAGAGGCGCACGTCGTCGAGCCGGCCGAGCATCTGCAGATCGGCGAGGCGCGGACCGCGCGGTCCCGGACGGGGCGCTTGCGGTGGCGAGAAGTCCTTGAGCTTTACCGATTGACTCTCCCGCATCAGCGCGGCGGCCCTGCCCGAGCGCCTCGCTCGCTCGGCCGAGGAGCAGGCTCACCTCACTGTCCACGTGGGCATCCCAGCGGGCCCGTTGGGCCTGCCTGCGCGACTCGCCAAGTTGAGACAGAGTCAAGATCACGCCGATGGAGAGCACCGACAAGAGCACAAGCGCCGACAACGTGGCCACGACCGCGTTGCGCCGGCACCAGCGCCATCCCCGTCGCAGCGCTCCCACCGGCCTGGCCCGGATCGACTCGCCGGCCAGCCAGCGCTCGAGGTCATCAGCCAGCGCTTTCGCCGACTGATAACGAAACGGAAGCTCCTTCGCCACCGCTTTCAGCACGATCGTTTCCAGGTCGCGCGGCAGTTTGGCGTTGATTCGCCGCGGCGCGGGGGATCCGCGAGCGCGATCTGCCGCAGCAGCTCGTGGCGGTCGCGCCCGTCGAAGACCGGCCTCATCGTCAGCAGCTCGTACAGCGTCGCGCCGAGCGAGTAGACGTCGGTGCGACCGTCGATGGCCTTGTCGCCGGCGGCCTGCTCGGGGCTCATGTACCGCAGCGTCCCCACGACGTCGCCGGTGAGGGTGAGGCCTTGCTCGTCCTGAAATCGGGCCAGGCCGAAGTCGGTGATCCAGAGGTTGCCGCTCACGTCGATCAGAAGATTGGCAGGCTTGATGTCGCGGTGAATGATGCCCTTGCGGTGCGCATGCTCAGCGCCCGGGCCGCCTGAACCCCCATTCCCACGATCGTGCGGAAGAATGCGGGAGAGTGCAGAGACGAACCGCCGGATCGCTGGGTCGCCGATCGTTCGGTCGACCGGGGCTGTCCCGCGCCCGAGGGCGCGGCCGACGCGGACTCTTTTCCCGAGCCGCTCGGTGGCGGAGTCGGCTCGATGGAACCGGCAGGCCGCGGGGTTGTGGGCCAGAGCGAGAGCGTGTCCTCGTCTGCTGGAGAATCCCAGCATGTGCTCGGGTGGTTTCGCAATTCGCCGATCAGCTCGGCCAGGCTGCGGCCGTCGATGAACTGCATCGCGTAGTAGTGCACGCCGCGCTCGCAGCCGACGGAGAAGACCGGGACGATGTTTGTATGATGAAGCCGGGCCGCGGCTTTTGCCTCGGTCGTGAACCGCTGTAGCTGCGCGGGTCGAGTGCAGCCGCAAACGGCATCACCTTGAGCGCCACCGGCCTCCCGAGCGAAATCTGCTCGGCTTTGTAGACGACCCCCATGCCCCCACGGCCGATCTCGCGGATCATCCGATAGTCGCCCAGGATCCCAAGTCCTTCGGAGCCATCATCGCGAACGGAGTTGCGTCCCAGATCGGCAAGCAGCGTCAAGGCCGGAACAACCCGCCGAATCTTCTCGGCGTGCTTGGGATAGCGCTTCTCGTAGGCCTCGACGTCGACCGGTTCCCCTGCCTGGTTCTTTTTCGTCAATTCGACAAGGATTTCGTCGAACGAAGAGTCGTTCGTGCCGGCCGCCGTCGGCGCGTTCGCATCGGGACCAATCAAAACCGTTGAGTCTTCGATCGGACTCGTGCGATCTGATCCCTGCGGGGACGAAGTGACAGCAGGCTCGCTCCGGTCGGCATGATTCTCATGCTGCGACTCGTCGCGGGCTGAAACGCGTTCAACTTGGGCGCGGCGGTGCGAGTCCTCAGCTTCGTCGCCCTCGAGTGCCATCGCTCACTCCCTGTCGCAAGGCTTTCGCTCCTCGCCCGCTCCGCCGATTCGAAGATACGTTGTTCGCCCGACTTCCCTCAAGTCATCGCTGATCACGATCATGCGTGCGGCTGTCGCGGATCGCCGATCGCCGCCGCGAGCCGAGAGGAAACCCGAGACAGCGGGGCAACGAGCTAAAGCGCGGTAACCGAGTCAGCTTAACGCGGCAGCGAAGAAACCGTGCGAGTCGAGCTTTATGGCCACGCTGCGGGCGATCACGGCGCGTTGCGACTCGATGCGGATGGCTCGTCCGGAACGATGTGCTTAACCCTTACCGACCATTTTCGTGGCGACTGCCTATGACCCAGCTGGCGATCGCCGCGCGCGCATTTAACTGCGCGTAGAAGAAGCGGCGACCAATTCCGCGTCGCATCCGTAATGTTCCACGTACCGCGGTCGCAAACGACTAGCGCCAGTGGCCTCGCGGGCTATCACGGTGCCAGTCGGATCTGACGCCTGTATGACCCCTGCAATAGAATTCTAGATAACGTCCCGCGACGGTGCCGTCTGGTCAACTGTCGGCCGATGAGGACGGCGAAACAGTCGGTCGATCGCTTCGGATCGCCTCCAACAGTCCCGATACGGCCGACTCAAGTCGTCGGAACGACCGGAGCTTGCGGGCTCGAATTACCTCGAGGTCGACCAACGCAGTGAGGTCTGCCTGATCACGGGTCGGTTTGTAGCCACCCTCAACGATGTTGCCGAGCCACCCCTTTGCGTCTCTTGGACCTGCTTCGAGATCTCCCTCGGGCGCTTTAGCGTTGGGCTCAATGAGACGCCCGTCAGGCAAACGTCGGCCCACAAGGGAATCGATCCCAGCAATCAGCCATGTTTCGAATTCCTGTCTTGCAAAAACAACGGCGACTGAAAACAACTTTCCTGCCCCAACGTCCATCGCCGCGCTGGCCAGCGATCTGGCTACTACAGCCGCGCAAAACTCCTCCCCGCCCACCTTCCTGACGTCGCCGTCCAGAATCAGCAACACCGCGCCGACATTGGACCGCTTGAGGCTCGCGCCCAATTTCGCGCTTCCATTCGCGAAAATCGTTTTTTACGAGTTTGCTTACGTCGCCGACTCGAAACGTGCGATTGTCGAGCAATATGCCGCCCCAATCCTTCTGTTCGCCGAGAAGACGTCTGACAAGCGTGGGCGCAGCGTCTGCCTCGCCGTCTCCCTCGACAAACAGAATGAGCCTCCTCATGCGCGGGTTGTCTCAGCCTGAATTCGTGCGGGGTCGACCGTAAGGAGTTCTCCTGGGTCGAGCAATTTCTCGCGAACCGCTTCAATCTGCTCGGCGGATACAACGCCAACTCGGGTTTCTAAGTCAGCGAGCTCGACCACGCGAATGTCTTCGACATCAAAATGGTCAAGAAGCTTTGGACTGTGCGTCGTCAGGATTACTTGTCCATGTCCATGTCTCGGCGCCGCGTTAAACTCTTCCGCCAGAAGCGATAGGGCAGCCGGATGAATCCCATCCTCGGGATGCTCGAAAATCAAGGTCTGCTTGGGAGGTTGTTGATAAATGGCCAGCAAGTGGGCATAGAACCGCCGAAAGCCATCCGATTCCTGGGAAAGACCAAGTGCGAGCGTCTTGCCATTGAGTCTGTGCCCGACCACTGCGCCCTTCGGATCCTGAATGTCGTCTAGTTCAACGGACGAGACAGAAGGATTCAGGCGTTGGAGCGTCGTCACGATACTCCTGCGGACTGAGAGATCCTGTAGATTGCTGAAAACGTCCTTCAATGTATCAAGGAAATTCGCGGCGTCATCAGCGAGACCCCGCGTTCGTTTGTCCGTAGGACTCGGGTTACAAAGAACTGCGTCGGAAAAGACGTAACAGCCAATTCCTGAAGTGAGGGCGGTGAACGCGATCACGATATCGGAGATCGACGGGATTCGACCCAGCGCGATCGCTCCTGGAGTGGGAGCTTGAATCAGTTTCGGCGCAACCTCCCAACGCGAGATACGTGGCCCATCGTTGGCCTGGTGGAAAAGGCATTCATCGCCGAGGGTCAGCCACTCATGGGAGGGCGGGTGCATCGGGCCGCTACTACCAATGGACAATTCGTATTGAAACCGCCGGTCGATTCCGGCGACAGAGAACTCGACCCAAAAGGTCGTGGGTTCTTCGGACGTCGGCGCGGCGTAGCGAAGGCCACGATTGTGCTAAAGTCGGCTTCACGACAAGCACGTCCCTCAGAAAACGGAGGGCTTGTACGAAGCTCGATTTGCCCGTGCCACTTTTGCCGACGAGAACCGTTACGGGTGATAATGCAACGTCCACATCGACGATGCTCTTGAAATTCTGGACCCGAAAACGATGTATCATTATTACCTCTGGACCCGAAATTCGTGATAGCCGAGTTGCTGAGGCAGCCAACTCAGCCAACTTCTCACCTACAGAGCTAGCGTAACAAATCTTTGACCAAGGCGGAAAAGGAGCAACCCAGTAAGACTCCGCAAACATGGGCACGTAGGGTCGGACTAGTCGGAGATGCTTTTCTCAGTAACGCATAGAACTCGACCGTTGTAGGAAACTGGAGCGAACAATTGATTATTTTTAGATCATAGCGATAGACGCCGTAATTTGCTTCCGTCGTAAGGGCAGTGTCGTCGCGGGCGTGACGTTGGTTCTCCGACGCGCGTTTGCTAAGTCGAAAATGTCGTCGCGCCAGCCATTCGGTGACGGGGGGTCAGAACAAGTGAGTCAGATCCGAATGGCACCGCGATCCAGACTCACTCTGTACGCGCGAGCGGTTCGCGATCGCTCCTACAGCGCGCGTCCACATTCAGGTTGAACTCGGTTCGCTTCAGTTCCGGCGATTTCCGCATGGAATGGTTGGCTCTCCCGAGCACCAATTGTTGATAACATCGTGCTAACGTTCGATCGCGAGTCATCTTGCGTTTGGTGTCTCGCCATTCCACACTGACCCCCAGTCCGGTCGTCCTTTGTCCCCCAGTCCAGTCAAACGCGAGCTCGTTCCGCCGCCCATAGACCGCGCCCTAGCGGTGGTATTCAATTCAGTTGACAATTCTCACGATCGCCGCATAATACCCGGCGTGCTAGAAGAGGGATGGGCGTCCGAAGTCGGACAGGTCGCGGTCTCGACCGTGCCGACCGGTTTCAATTCGCTCTGGACCGCCATCTCCAGGTCTGGCCAGCCCGTGCTGCAAATGCTGGCCAGTCTCGCTAGCGCAACAACATCTCGATGCCCGACAGTTCTCGTCGTACGAATCATTCCCGCGGTCGGGAATCAGCGACGATCGAAGACGCGCTCGACTGGGAGGCGGTTTGCCGAATGCGCGGCTCGCGTGATCCGCGGGGCCGGCGTTCGCACCGACGCGACGACTCGAAACTCAGTCATCGTCGGGGTTCACTAACCCGGACGTGAGGATTCCATGGCTGCTCGACGGCTGGCCCGATCGCTTGATATCGTGCGCGGCATTCTGCTTCTGGCATTCCTGACATCGGGACTGGCCTGTGTGGGCGTCGACGGCGAGCTCCGCCCGCTCAACTGGAGCCAGAAGCCGGGCGAGCCGATCAAGCTCACCGACGCGGAGGAAATGATCGACGACCTTGATCGCATCATGACGGCCTACGGTACGATCAGCGTCAAGACACCCGACGTCTGGGGCCAAGACCGGCTGGCAAAGTTCCGCTCGGAATACGAGCTCCAGATGGCCGAATGGCTCAAGCACGGGTTCAAGAGTGACATCAACGCGGCCGTCAGGCGCAGCGAGTTCGAGTCCACGCAGTTTCAGGCGGGGACGAGCTATGGTGCACCGTCGGCGTCGCAAGATCCGCAGCGCCGCAAGACGAGAATTCCAGTCTGACGGCGATGTCGAGGACGCTCGCCAACATGAGCCCGCCGGTCGCGGTTTCGAGTGCGCCGGCTGAACGGGTGCCGGTCGCCCTCGAGCCGACCGTCGTGCTCGACGAGCATTCGAACTACTTGAATCACTTGAACCAGCTGCGGCGCATCAATGCCGGAGACGAGCTGGCTGACCGGCCGGGCTACGGTCTCTACCTGATTCGCATCCCCGTCACTCTCTCTCCCGGACCGAGAAGCCGCAGAGGCAAAGGCGCGATCATCACCGTCTCGGCAAAGCCGATCATGACCAAGCACACGCTGAGCAACGCCCTCCGGAATACCGTCATCAACGAGACCGTCGACAACCTGGCGCAGGCCATCCGCCGTCAGTCGACCAAGGACACCGACCGGAGCTCGGGATCGGCGCACGGCACATTCTCGCTCGTGTCGTATGCCGACGCCGAGCTCTTCTATGGACGCCCCAACATCCAGTTACTCACCGAGGAGGCCGAGCATGAGCTGGCGAGAGACCTCGATAACGAGCCGCACCACCGCAGCGCACGGATCGAGCAATGGCTCAGAGAGGAGCTGGAGTCGTTCTATCACCTTCTGGAGAAGGCCGCGACCCCCGACCGCTCGACGGGGATTCTCGCGTACAACGATCCTCTCGAAGACCTGGGCGACCAGGTCACCCAGCGAGACTTCTCCCGAATCGCGCAGATACAGCTAAACGGGCGCGTCGACCCACAGCTCAAGCAGGTCTCGGCACAGGCGCTCGGCGAGGACAACAAGCGCGAGGGTCGGCGCGACCGCGTCGTGAACGTGCTCGCGTTTGCCCTGCAAATCCAGGCTGCCAGCATCAACCGTCGCCTCAAGCATGACATGCTCGATCAGGACTCCACCCTCAAGGCGGAGAATTTGAAAGGGCTCAGCTTTTTCGAGCCCGAAGTCACGGACGAAGCATTTCACGCATTCGAAAACTATGTGAAGATCAAATGGCCGCTGCGTGTGTACGCGATCGAGCCGGTGATCGCCCAGCAAAATGTCGCCGACGCCTTCGGCCGCAGCAAGCGGCTCGCCTTTGACCTGGTCGGAGCGGTACCCGTGGGTCCGTGGAAGGCATTGCCGGAATCGCCGCCGATCGCCGGGCCGCCGATGATGAAACCGCGATCCGGCTCAACCCCACGATGGTCGGTTTCGGCGCTGGCCAGAGCACCTTCGGCTGGGTTTTTTATCCCAGGCTTCAGACCAAAGGCGGCAACAAGGGACGGCTCATCACCGATGTCGCCTTGCTCCTGAACGGCCGCGTCGTGGACCCGACCGGCAACGATCAGAGCATCGAGCCCGGCCAGCGCGAATGCACGGCCCTGGTCGAGATGCCGAACTTCATCCCCAAAATCGAGTTCATCACCGTCGCGAACTGGTTCCGCACCAGCGAGGCGGGCGACGGACAAAAGTCCGACCTCGAGAAGGCGACAATACTCGGACGCAAGCTCGTCGCCGCGGAAGGTGCGCTCAACCGAGCCAAGGTCGAGGGGCAATACCGCCCTGAGGAATATGACATCGCTATGGACCGAATCAAACAGCTCAAGGACCTCATGCCCACCCAGCGCCTCACTGTTCGCGTTCCTTTCAGCGGCGACCACAACGATTCGCGAATCTTCTGCTCGCAGGGGCTGCAGCTCCGTCCCTCCTTGCTAGGCTGGCACGGTAAGCCTCCGGAACCGGGTGAGGAGTCGACTTTGTTCGTGGAAGGCAAGAACTTCAGCGTGCACGACACGCATGTAATCGCCGGAGGCAAGCCGGCCAAAGCCGTGCTGGTCAGCCGCAATTTGCTGTCGGTCACGATCGCAAAGGATGCCTCGCCCACACCAAGCTCCAATGGCGATCCCCTGCTCGACATCAACGTCGCAACGCCGAATGGCGCCTCGAATCACCTTCTCATCAAGATGGCCGCGCTGCGCTGCGATCCCAAGCCGCCGGATAACAGGATCGAGAAGCGGCAAAAGGAAAGGCTGAGCGACCAGGCAGGGTTCTCGGGCTGAGTCAGTCGTGAGCGCGCCAGAGACGATCGCGTCCAGGACTGAATGGCACCCACGCGGGTGAAGCCGGATCGAGGATGCTCGGGCGCGCAGGCCGCGCGCGAAGGCGAGACGGTCGTCGCGAATCTGGCGCGGAGTTGTCCGCGTGACGGCGGCGAGACAAAATCGATAATCGCGGCGTTGTGAAGACCCTGAAAACCGGAACTTCGCCGCGTGGTTCCGGCGACCAACGAACGATAGTGCAAGAGTACACACGTGCCGTCGATCCGAACGCTGGCCCTGGTGGTCCGGACGGTCGAGGTCTTCGAGACCAGCCTGGTTGGCGACGCTGTTCACCCGCGAGCTGGGGAAGGTCGCCGTGCTGGCCAAGGGTGCACGGCGGCTCAAGTCGCCGTTGCAGGGTGGACTTGACCTGCTGGGCGTTTCCGATATCGTGCTGTTTCCCAAGGCGTCCGAGGCGCTCGACTTGCTGGCCGAGGCCGTGCCGGTCGAACGCTTCGCATCTCTTCGCCGCGATCTTGCGGCCCTGTATGCCGGCTACTACATCGCCGAACTGTTGACCGATCTGACCGACCTCCACGATCCGCATCCCAGGCTGTTCGACGCGGCGAGGATCACCTTGCGGCATCTGGGCGACGCGGACTTGCGGCCGCGGAGGATCATGCGGTTCGAGCTGGCTTGCCTGCGCGAGCTGGGGTTGATGCCGACGCTCGATCGCTGTGCCGCAGTGCGGCGCGTCGGTCGAGCGTCAGGCGGCAGGTCGGTATCGTTCGGGCTGGCTGCCGGCGGGGTCGTTTGTGCGGCCTGCCGGCCCGGTCAGCCGCACGTCGTCGACGCTGTCGGTCAGACGACCTGGAGGCGATTCGCGTCCTGGCCAGCCCGGGCAGCGCCTGGCGCGAGCTGGACGCCCGTCACGGGAGTCTGGCGCCGGCTCGAGAGACGGTCGGGGCGGTCATCAGTCATGTCTTGGGCCATCGTCCCCGGCTCCGGCCCTTACTGGGAGTGTGACCCGATGGTTCGGGTTGACGCGAAACGTCCGTGCGATCCTGCGTACCGACGTCGTCGACCGGGCCGGTGCGATCCGCCGCGTCGATCGCGCGGTCGCCGGCTCGCCGCACGCCTGCCGGCGTCTGCCGGCTGGCACGCCTGGCGCTCTTGCTCGTGCTCTTCTCGCCGGCTGCCAGAGCTTCAGCAGCCCGCTCTCGCAGTGGCGGGCGGCCTACGACGGCAACCTGGTCAAGGGCCGTCTCGAAGGAGAGATGGCCGACGCCAGCGGATCGATCGGATTCCAAAACCTGTTCGACCGCTGGCTCACGCCGCGGCGCAGCCCGCACGGGCAAGTCGGACGGCTCGGATTCATCGACCCTGATCCTGGGCTCCGACGGCTGGCGGCCGATCGCCAAGCCCGCCAAGGATCCCAAGGCCGATGCCGAATTCCAGGCCGCCCTCAAGCTGTTCCAGCAGGGCAAGTTCGCCGAGGCCGAGAAAGCAGTTCGCCAAGATCGCCAAGGACCGCAAGGGGACGCCCTGGGGCGAGAACGGCCCAGTACTACCTGGCCGAGACCCAGTATCAGCGCGAGCAAGTACGTCGACGCCCACGACAGCTTCGAGAAGCTGCACGCCGACTATCCCGCCACCGAATACCTCGACAAGCTGGTCAGCCGCGAATACGCGATCGCCCAGCTCTGGATGCTGCAAGACGACCCCAAGGCACCCAAGGACAAGCTGCTCCCCTGGTACGGCCGCTTCGACGGCCGGCTTGCCGATCATCGACACGCAAGGGTACGCCCTCAAGGCCCTCGAGCACGTCCGGCACAACGATCCGACCGGCCCGCTGGCCGACGACGCCGCGCTCCAGATCGCCGAATACTACATGAAGCACCACGACTACGAATCCGCCGCGCTGTACTACGATCAGTTCATCGCCGAGTACCCCAAGAGCCCGTTCCTCCAAAAGGTCCAGCACGCGGCGATCGACGCGCGGCTAAAGGCTACCTCGGGCCCGAATACGACGCGTCGGGCCTGGAGAAGGCACGCGACCTGGTCAGAAAGACCATGAAGACCTTCCCCGAACGGCAGGCCAGTTTCGAGGGGCTGTATCACACGCTCGACGTGATCAACGACGCCGAGGCCGAGAAGACCTTCCTGACCGGCACGCTATTACAAGCGCGTCGGCAAGGTCGCGTCCGCCGAGTTCTATTTCGGCAAGATCCCCCAGCGCTGGCCCAACAGCCCCTGGGCCGTCAAGGCCAAGGGCGAGCTGGCGTCAGCTCGCCAAGATGCCCCGAACGCCGTCCAAGCCCAGCAAGATCATGATCCCGCCAGGCTCGACCGATCCGTTCGGCAGCGGCGGCGGCATGGGCGGCATGGGTGGCATGGGCATGGGCGGCATGGGCATGGGTGGCATGGGCATGGGCGGCATGGGCATGGGCGGCATGGGTGGAATGATGTGAGTCAGTCGTCGGCTGCAGTGTTCGTATGCAGTGCCATGTGGTCAGTGAGTCGAAGCGAGCTGACGTACCTTGCCGGTGCGGACCACGTTCGTCCCGGGAGCCTCGGTGCCATGAAGAATTGCTTTCCGATGCTCGCGACGAATTGACGACGCGGCGAAGCTCCGGCGCCTGGTTCGACCGAGCGACGCCGGCTCGTGCTCATGATCGCGATCGCTGCTCGTCGGCTTGGCCGGGTGCGGCTCGTTCGGCGGTCGCCGTCGGCCAGGTCGGCGAGGGCGGGTTCTTCGGCTGGCACTTTCACGCGCCTTTCGACACGTCCGAGGTCAAGACGGTGGCTGTCTTCTTCAAGACGCAGTCGTTCCGTCGCGACATCGAGAAGCAACTGACCGAGGCCGTCGAGAAGGAGATCAGCATGCGAACGCCCTACAAGGTGGTAGGCAATCACGAGAAAGCCGACTCGCTGCTGACGGGGCATGATCACGTACGCCGACAAGAACCTGGTCGTCGAAGCTCCGACGAACTTCGCCCGCGAGCTGAATACGACGATCACCGTCGCGGTGAACTGGACCCACAACCCGCCCGACCGAGGTCGAGGATGACGCAGCTGCCGACGATCGTCACCGAAACGATCAACTTCGTGCCGGAGGTCGGCGAGACGACGTTGAGCGCCACCAACCACGTCATCCAGAACATGGCCAAGCAGATCGTGGATATGATGGAACAGCCGTGGTTTAACGATACCGACCTCGAGTGAGCCAGATGCCTTGGCGAGCTCGCCGGCAGTGCGCATGAGTGATGCGCGGCCGTGCCAGCTGGCCCTAGCCGGAACGAAATCGTGAGCACGACATCGTTAGCACGGTGGGAAGCACGCGGGCGAGAGATCTTGCCGCGCGATCGATCGCGGTTCCCAAGGTGATGGGGATCGTCAACCTCACGCCGGACAGCTTTTCCGACGGCGGCCTGAGCATCGAACCGCGAGGCGGCCGTGTCGCATGCGCGACGGCTCGCCGCCGAAGGGGCCGACCTGCTCGACCTCGGGGGCGAATCGAGCCGCCCGGGGGCCGAGCCGGTCGCGCTCGAGGAAGAGCTGCGCCGGGTGATCCCGGTCGTCGAGGCTCTTGCCGTCGAGATGTCGATTCCCGATCTCGATCGACACGACCAAGGCCGAGGTCGCCCGCCAGGCCCTGCGAGCCGGCGCCGTCGATCATCAACGACATCTCCGCGCTCGGCGACCGATCCGGCGATGGCGGCAGTCGCCGCCGACACAGGGGCCGGCGTCGTGCTCATGCACATGCAGGGCACCCCGACGACCATGCAGCTCGACCCGCGGTACGACGACGTCGTGACCGAAGTCTACGACTTCTGGCACGCCGAGTCGAGTGGGCCGAGGCCCACGGCATCCCCCGCGAGCGGATCGCCATCGATCCCGGGATCGGCTTCGGCAAGACCCACCACATAACCTCGAGATCTTGCGGAACCTGCGACCGATTTGAGAGTCTGGGATGTGTCGATTCTGATCGGCACGTCGCGCAAGGGATTTCTGGGCAAGATCACGGGACGTCCGGTGGCCGAGCGGGCGGCGGCCTCGGTCGTCTCGTCGCTGGCGGCGTGTCTGAGCGGAGCGCGGGTCGTGCGGGTGCATGACGTCGCGCCGATGGTCGATACGATCAAGGTCTGGACCGCTTTGCAGGGTTGGGGGGATTCGCCATGAGCACGGTCGCTGAGAGTTGACGAGCGCGACGAACCGAGCACCGTGATCACGCTGAGCCTGTGCCGCACGTTGGCTCAAGAGGCCAAGCTGGCCTCGCGGCAGCTCGCCGTGGCGCGCGGGGCGGCCAAGAACGCCTGGCTGATCGGCTCGGCCGCCGCCTTGCTCGAGCGCCGCGAGGAGATCCTGGCGGCCAACGCGCGCGACGTCGCGGCCGCGCCGGCGCACGGGCTTGAACGCCGCGGCGATCGACCGGCTGACGCTCGAATCCCAGGCGGATCGAGGAGATGGCGCAGACGCTGCGAGACGTCGCCGCGCTGCCCGACCCGATCGGCGAGGTCGTCACATCGAGCCGGCGGCCCAACGGGCTGGAGGTCAAGCAGGTGCGCGTTCCGCTCGGCGTCATCTTCATGATCTACGAGAGCCGTCCCAACGTGACGGTCGACGCCGCCGCCCTCTGCGTCAAGAGCGGCAACGCGGTGATCCTGCGCGGCGGCAAGGAGGCCATCCACACCAACCGGGCACTCCACCGCATCCTGGCCGACGAGCTGGTCACGTGCGGCCTGCCCGAGCAGGCGGTCCAGCTTGTCGCGACGGTCGACCGCGCCGCCGTCGGCGAGCTGCTGCGCACTCCCCGAGTTCATCGACCTGGCGATTCCGCGGGGCGGCGAGAGCCTGATCCGCCGCGTGGCCGCCGAGGCGAAGATGCCGGTCCTGAAGCACTACCAGGGCAACTGCCACGTCTACGTCGATGCCCGCTGCGACATCGACATGGCGGTCAAGATCATCCTCAACGCCAAGGTCCAGCGCCCGGGCGTCTGCAACGCGGCCGAGACGCTGCTGGTCCATCACGCGATCGCCCCGGTCTTCCTGCCCAAGGCGGCCGAGGCCCTGATCCGCGAGGGCGTCGAGCTGCGCGGCGACCCGGTCGCACGCAAGATCGTGCCGGCCATGACCGCCGCCGAGCCGGCCGACTGGGATACCGAGTATCTCGACAAGATCCTGGCCGTCGCCGTCGTCGAATCGATCGACGAGGCGATCGACCACATCACCCGCCACGGCTCGGGGCACACCGAGGCGATCGTCACCAGCGATCTCGCGGCCGCGCAGCGGTTCGTCGCCGAGGTCGACAGCTCGGCCGTGATGGTCAACGCCAGCACCCGATTCAACGACGGCGGCCAGCTCGGTCTCGGGGCCGAGATCGGCATCAGCACCGACAAGATCCACGCCCGCGGACCGTGCGGCCTCCGCGAGCTGACGAGCACCAAGTGGATCGTCGTTCGGCGAGGGTCACATCCGCGAGTGAACAGGGCCTGCGTCCGCGGCGTCTCACGACCGCGGATGCCAGGCGCCCTCCAGATCAACGCGCACGGCTGGGCCGGCGGGCTCAACGCAGCACGTGAAGGCCTTGCGCACCAGCTCGACGAATTCCCGGCGATAGCCCGACGGATCGTCGGCGAGCGTCGGCTGAGCGATCTCGAGCACCCGTCGTAGGTCAGGCTTCCCTTGTAGGGCGAGTCGCGGAGCAGCATCCCGAACCCGGCGACGGCCGCGGCGAATTTCAGGTCGTCCGGAGGCGTGGCCGAAGTCGAGGCCCTGGTCGATCACCTTGCGCTCGATCAGACGGCTCGTGTCCTCGCTCGGTTTCTTGTACCGCAGCTTGACGGTCAGCGACTCGGTCGGCCGCTCTGCGACCTGCACGGACTTCGTCGATCTCGCGGCTGCGCGAGATTCGGCGGCTTGCAGCTGCGCTTGCGGCGGCACGAGCTCGTAGAGCGCCGTCACGTGGTGGCCGGCGCCGATCTCGCCGGCGTCCTTGGTGTCGTCGTTGAAGTCCTGGTGGGCCATGCATCCGGTTCTCGTAGCCGATCAGGCGGAACTGCGGCCACCTGCGCCGGGTTGAAATTCGACCTGGATCTTGACGTCCTTGGCGACGGTGACCAGGGTCGAGCCCATCTCCTCGACCAGGACCTTGTAAGCCTCGCGCGGTGAGTCGATGTAGGCGTAGTGGCCGTTCCCCTTGTCGGCGAGCTTTTCGAGCGTGGCGTCCTTGATGTTGCCCATGCCGAAGCCGAGCACGCTCAGGAACACGCCGCTCTTGGCCTTGGCCTCGATCAGCTCGACGAGTTCGTTGTCGTCGGTGATGCCGACGTTGAAATCGCCGTCGGTGGCCAGGATGACGCGGTTGGTGCCGTTCTTGATGAAGTTCTGGGTGGCGACGTCGTAGGCGAGCTGGATGCCGGCCCCGCCGTTGGTCGAGCCGCCGGCCTGCAGACTGATCGATGGCCGACAGTCATCTCGGCCTTGTGCTGGCATGAGGTCGACGGCAGGCACCAGGCCCGAGTGCTCCGCGTAGACGACCATGGCGACGTGGTCGTTCTCGCCGAGCTGCTCGACCAGCCGCTGACAGGCCCCACTGGACCAGCGGAAGCTTGTTGGGCTGCGTCCATCGAGCCGGAGACGTCGACCAGGAAGACGAGGTTGCTGGGCGGCCGCTTCGACTGGTCGATCGGCCTGGCGGCGATGCCGATCCGCGCCAGCCGGTGCTCGGCAGTTCCAGGGGCAGCCGGCGACCTCGACGTGGACGGCGAACGGATCGTCGCTGGAAGCCGGCGGCGGGGCGTCGTGATAGGGGAAGTAGTTGAGCAGCTCCTCGATGCGGACGGCGTCCTTCGGGCGGCAGCATGTTCTGGTTGAGGAAGCGCCTGATGTTGCGAATAGCTGGCCGTGTCGACGTCGATCGAAAAGGTCGACTGCGGATCCGCGGCCACGGCCTTGAATGGGTTTTCGACGAAGCTCGCAAACGCTTCACCGGCTTGCTCGACCTCTTGAAGGCGGTCTTTGTTGGCGAGATCGGCAAACGCCGTTTCGCGATGCAGCACACGACCGCCCTGCGCTTCCATGCCTTCCCCCCCCGGCCGGGGCACCCTGCGGGAGTTCTTGTGGGAGTGAACCGTCGGCGACGAGGCCCGATTTTGCCTCGTTGCCGCGGATCGCCCGAGTGATTCGCCGCGATTCGCACCGTCCATGTTTGACGACGATGCAGCACTTGAGGCCAGCTGCGCCGGCTTGCCGTAAGACTTGGTTGTGACGAGCCCCGGCATGCGTTCATTGAGTTTTTCACCCGGCATCGCGGGACCCATCGGCTGTCCTCCGGCGCCGGGACCAGGCGGTGCGGGTGCGAGCCCCAGAGCAAGTCCGTCCGCCGACGGTGCCGCCAGAGGCGCCGCCGGTGCCGGTGCCTCCACCCCTGCCAGCGCCTTTGCCGGCGCCTCCACCCCTGCCGGCGCCATTGCCGGCGCTGTGCGACCTCTGCTTCACGAGTGACCCGGACGTTCCCGGCTCCAGCGTGTAACCTGATGGCTGGGTCGGGCGGCGTGAATCCTCGCGTACTCGAACCCGACGCAACGCTCAAACCGCGTGTGGTTTCGCCCAATTTTGCACGTCTGCTCAGAGTTGTCAGACCTTCGGCCTTGGCGCCGGCGACCGGGACCGCGCTCGCTCCGCGGCTCACTGCCGCGGAATCGAGAGCGTCAGCCGCCGCGGCGGGTGCGGGAGGAGATTCTGGCGACCGGTAGTAATAGGCATCGCGACGCTCAGAAAGGGCGCCCGAAGCCGGCGCTGTCGCTCGCACTGCCAGGCGGACATCGAGTTTCTCTGCGTCGGTAGCAATCGCGCCGGGCGCACTTGCCGTGTCGGAGAACTCAACCGCCGGCGCAGCGGCCTTGGCCTGGATCGCAGCGGCTCGATGTTCGAACGCCTTGGGAGCGATCGAGACGAACGACACCGTCGCCCCCAGGACGAGCAGAGCGGCAAGTGCCATGAGCTTGGATCCATTCCTGCGCCACCACGGCCGCACCGGCTCGGAGGGCGCTGGCAGGCCCTGCGCGATGACCTGATGATTGGCGCCATTCGCGGCCGGCTGGGCCTGGATCTCCGCGTGCAATTGTCCGGTCAGCCACCCGCTCGTGATGCGAATTTCCTCGACGGCCTGACGGCATTCGGCAGACTCGATGAGGGCGGCCTCGACCAGCGCGCAGTTCCGTGGGATCGAGCTCGCCGAGAACAAAGGCGGTCAGCCGAGGATCATTGGGGTCAATCGTCATGACAAGTTCTCCTCTCTCTCGACACGAGCCTCGGCCGCCTGGCCGGCGAACAATTGTGTGCGCAGGGCCTTGATCCCGGCATGAATCAAATAGCCGACGTTGGAAACGCTGTGCCCGCTGATGCGGCTGATCTCCTGGTACGAAAACCCATTCTGGAACTTGAGCCGTACCACTTCACGCTGGTTGGAAGGCAGCCCCTCCAGTAACTCGAGCACCTTGCCGGAGAGGTCCTGGCGCAGCGTGAGAGCGAGTGGGCCCGGCTCCGGGCTCAGGCACCGAAGCACCTGCTCGTCCCGCAGTTGAGTCATGCGATGCTCCTTCCGAAGTACGTCGAGAGCGCGGTGGCGGCAAACCGTGAAAAGCCACTCCGCGAGGTGGCCGTCGATCGAGGCAAAGTCAGCGGCACAAAGCTTTAAGAACGTGTCCTGGACGACATCCGCGCAGCCTCGGCATCGCGCAGCAGGCGAGACGCGTACAGTTGAAGCGGCCCCTCAAAGCGAGCCACGGCGTCTCGGACCCATGATTCGTGCTCTGGGTTCGGAATTGTTGACATCACCCTGCCCGGAAGGGGATCGATCGCCGTCCGACATCATAGACGGCCGGCGCAGCGGGTTTCTTAGGGCCCCAACCAAAAAAATGTGCGGGGCTCAGGCACAGAAGTCTTGTTTTCCGAGCGGGTCACAAAAACGACTGTGTGCGAGGCCCCGCCATTGCGCGCCGCTGGTTCGTTGAATGTGGCCCGCGGGCCGTCCCGGCTTGCCTTGACCCTCGGACGGTCGACGAACCGACCACCGTTGCGCCGCGGAACGGCGCAGCACGGGTGAATTGCCCATCTTCCCGATCAACGGTTGAACCGGCCGTTTCTTGGACGCAGTCGCGAGCCGTTGGTTCCCAATCCCCAACTTTGCGGCAAGAGAGCCCACTGGATTCTCCAATGCATATCCGGTTTGCTCATTGTTATGCGGCGCGGAATGGCCCTGGCGGATCGGCCTCATCCCAGGAGCTCGATGAATGAACGTGCGGAACAGGCTTGCGTCGGGTGCTCGGTTTCGCCGATGGGGGATTGCGCCGTGCGTCGTCGTCGCGTTCATGTCAGTCGTCAGCGGGCCATTTCCGGCACCGGAGCAGATCGTTGCGGCGGTCGATCCCTACGTCGAGGCCACGCGCCGGCTCGAGTCATGGATCGCCACGGAGGTCGAAGCGAAAAACCTGCCCGCGCTTTCCGATTGCGCTAGTCGACGATCAGCGCGATCGTCTGGGCGCGGGGATTCGGCGTCGCCGAGCGCCAAGAGCCGCGCTGCGGCCACGGCCGAGACAGCCTATCGCGTCGGCTCGGTCTCCAAGCTTTTCACCGACCTGGCCGTGATGCAGCTCGTCGAGCAGGGCAAGCTCGATCTCGATGCGCCAGTCGAGTCGTACCTGCCCGAATTCACACCGAGGAATCCGTACAAAGTGAAGGTCACGCTTCGACAATTGATGTCGCATCGCTCGGGCCTCGTGCGTGAGCCTCCAGTCGGTCATTATTTTGACCCGGCGCCGCCGTCGCTGGATCAGGTTGTTCGCAGCCTTGCGCGCACGTCACTGGTCTTCGAGCCCGGCACTCGCACCAAATATTCAAATGCCGGCGTGACCGTTGTCGGCGCCGTCGTGGAGCGCATCCGCGGCGAGGCCTTCCCCGTTGCCATCGCGCGCTCACTGTTCGAGCCTCTAGGCATGTCGCGATCGAGCTTCCAGCCGGCGCCCGCGCTGCGCGAGCGCGATGGCCCAGGGGACGATGTGGACGTACGACGGCCAGACGATTGCCACGCCGACCTTCCTGCTTGGCACCGGCCCGGCGGGGAACATGGTCTCCACCGTCGTCGACCTCGGCCGTTTCGCCAGCATGCTGTTTGCCGAGGGACGCGGTCCCAAGGGTATGCTCCTCAATCCCGAGACGTTTCGATCCATGATGGAGCCACAGCTTGGCAGGCCCGGGGAGACTCCCGGTTTTGGTCTCGGCTTCGCGCTTTCCAAGCTCGACGACGAGAGGCAGATCGGCCACAGCGGGGCGGTCTACGGTTTTGCGACCGACCTCGAAGCCCTGCCCGACGTCAAGCTCGGAGCCATCGTGATTGCGGCGGCCGACTGCGCCAACGGCATCACGCGGCACGTCGCCGAAAGCTCGCTCAGGGCAATGCTGGCGGTCCGCAAAGGCCGTCCGCTCCCCGCGCTGGCGGTCGGCCGGCCGATCCCGCTCGGCCGAGCGCGCCGAGCTGGCAGGGCGATATACCCATGGCGGGACGCACCTTGATCTCGTGGAGCGCGGCGGAAAGCTCTTGTTGAGTCCCGTCGGCGGCGGGTTGACGGTCGAGGTCCGAGCCTTCGGCGAATCGCTGGTTATTGACGGCCGCCTGGTGTGTGGGCCGCGGGTCAGCGTCGACAACGACCGGATCTCGCTGGGTCGCGAATGGTACGAGCGCAAACCAATCGAGAAGCCCGCGCCGAGCCCGGGCCGCTGGGATGGGCTGATTGGCGAGTACGGCTGGAACCACGACGTCCTTTACATTCTCGAAAACGAAGGCCGGCTGCACGCGCTCATCGAGTGGTTTTTCGATTATCCCTTGCAGGAAGATGGGCCCGACCGATTCTCGTTTCCCGATTACGGGCTCTATGCCGGCGAACAAGTGGTGTTTCAGCGCGATGGCGGCGGCAAGGCGACGCAGGCCGAGGCGGCGGGGGTCGTTTTCGTTCGTCGCCCGCTTGACGGCGATGACGGCCAGCCCTTCCGGATCAAGCCCCGCCGACCGGTCGCCGAGCTTCGAGCGGCCGCCTTGGCAGCCCGGCCGCCGGTGGAGCCCAAGAACTTTCGCACGCCCGAGCTGGTCGAGCTGGTCAAGCTCGACGCGACGATCCGGCTCGACATCCGCTACGCGACGGACGCCAATTTCCTGGGGGTTCCGGTCTATACGACGCGCCCGCGCTTTCCTTCAGCGTCCCGCGGCTGACGCACTCGTCCGCGCCCACCGCGCCCTCGGCAAGGCCGGCTACGGTCTCTTGATCCACGACGCCTATCGCCCCTGGCAGGTGACGAAGCTGTTCTGGGACGCCACACCAGACTCCGCGAGGATGTTCGTCGCCGATCCCGCACAGGGATCGAGGCACAATCGCGGTTCGGCCGTTGACCTCACACTCTACGAGCGGGCGACCGGAAAGCCGGTGAAGATGGTCGGGGGCTACGACGAGTTTTCCCCCGCTCATTCCCAGCCTACCCGGGCGGGACGTCGCTCGAGCGCTGGCACCGCGATCTGTTGCGCAGGAGCATGGAAGCCGAGGGCTTCACGGTCAACGAGTTCGAGTGGTGGCACTTCGACCACGCTGACTGGCCACTCTATCCCATTCTCAATCAGCCGTTCGAGGAGATCGCGGCAACGCGCTCGTGATGGGAGGCGAAAATGGAGTACGTGAATCTCGGCAAATCCGGCCTCAAGGTGTCGCGCATTTGCCTCGGTTGCATGAGCTACGGCATTCCCGAGCGAGGTGTCCACGCCTGGTCGCTGGGCGAGGCCGAGAGCCGGCCGTTCATCGCCCGCGCCATCGAGCTGGGCATCAACTTCTTTGACACTTCAAATTCGTACTCCGACGGCACCAGCGAAGAGATCCTCGGCCGCGCCATCCGAGAGCTTACACGCCGCGAAGAGGCCGTGATCGCGACCAAGCTGTACTTCCCGACGCGTAAAGACCCCAACGGCCGCGGCCTGTCGCGCAAGGCCATCATGGCCGAGATCGACGCGAGCCTGCGCAGGCTCGGCACTGATTACGTCGACCTGTACCAGATCCACCGATGGGACAACGGTACGCCGATCGACGAGACGCTCGAGGCCCTTCACGATGTCGTGAAATCGGGGAAAGCGCGATACCTCGGTGCCTCGTCGATGTTCGCCTGGCAGTTTTGCAAGGCCCTCTACCGGTCCGACGTCCGCGGCTGGACGCGGTTTGTCTCGATGCAGAATCACTACAATTTGCTCTACCGCGAGGAGGAGCGCGAGATGATCGGCCTTTGCGTCGCCGAGGGGATCGGGGTGATTCCGTGGAGCCCGCTGGCGCGTGGGCGGCTGGCCCGGCCGTGGGACGAGCGGGCCGGCACGCCGCGGGCCGGCTCGGACGAATTCGGGAAAACTCTGTACGCCAGGACCGAAGCGGCCGACCGCGCGATCGTCGACCGCGTCGGCGAAGTGGCTCTGCGCGGGGCCTGCCCCGGCGCAGATCTCGCTTGCCTGGTTGCTTCACTCGCCGGCGGTCACATCGCCGATCGTCGGCGCGACCAGGCCGCAACACCTGGAAGACGCGGTGGGCTCGCTCGCGGTCAAGCTCACGCCGGAGGAGATCGCCCGGCTGGAGGAGCCTTATACACCGCATCCGGTGCTCGGGTTCTCCTGAACATCGCACGACGCCCGGCCGTTGCGCCGGCGCCCGTCCTCAGAGATCGATCGCCACGATCTCGTGATCGCGGAACGGCGGCACCAGCATGCTGAGCCGTCCGTCTGCCTGCTCGACGGGCAGTTCGCGCTCTGCCGCCAGAAGGTGAACTTTTCTGGCTGTTCGGCCGGCCGGCAGCCGGACGACCACGCGCTGCTCGCCGACGGGAATCAACTCGCGGAACGGGCCCTTCATCATCATCGGGTTCGTCAGGTTGACAAGGTGCACGGTCATCGAGTGTCGCCTGCCGCCAGGCGGTCACGTCGATCACTCCGGGGCCGGTCACGCCTCACGGGCAGCTCCTCGTTCGTCGCCCACAACACGGCGTTTCGCAGCAAGATTCCGTGGTCGACGGCCAGCACCTCCCAGAAAACGCGATCGATGTCCCACGGAAAATACACAATTCGGCCGAGACCGGCCTCGCGCAGATACAGTTCGGCGATGTCGGTCTTCTGCACGCGGGGATACACCATCTCCATCGGCAGGTCGGGGTAGCTCGGGATCAAGGTCAGGGGCGGGCCTGGAAACTCGCGAGTGGGCGCGACGTCAAGCCGGTACGTGCCGTGGATGATCCGCTGCGCCTCGCCCAGGCCTGCGAGAATCGGGTGGCGTTGGCCCGTCCTGGGGTCATCCTCCAGGCGCAGATACGCGTTTCGCATCGGCCCGGCGGCGCGCCGCGAAAGTCGACGCCGAAGAGGTCAGCCAGGCCGAAGTTTCGCCGCCGCGCGCCCCACTCATCATGGAGCGAAGTATCAAAGGTCGCGACCAGACCGCCGCCCCGGTCGACAAACGCATGGAGCTGGCGGCACTGCTCGTCCGACAGGGCCGCGATATTGGGAAGGATCAGCGTCTGGAATCGGTCGAGGTGACCGGCGTCCAGGAGCCGGTCGTGGACCATCTCGAACGGGATCCTCGCCTCCAGAAGCGCCTGGCACCAGCCCAGAGCGTGATCCTCAACCTTCGCCCGGGCCCGCGGGCCGCCGTAGAACCAGGCGGTCTGCTGGGAGTAGACGAGCGCGACCCGGGCAAGCGGTGCCTGGTTCCGCAGGTATGGCTCGATGCGATGGTGCCAGCGATAAAGGTCCTCGACCACGCCGAGCCAGCGTCGGTCGTGGAGCGTGGCCGAGAACTTGGTGAACCACGGGCGCAGACCGTTCGCGACTCCGTCGGCGAACCAGATGCGGACCTCGGCCTCGCTTTGTACCGAGTCTTTCCAGCGGTATGCCTCCTCCACGCCCACGCTGAAGATGCCGCCGACCGGCTTGCTACCCATCGTCGCGCGGTATTCCTTGGCGGCCTTGCCGTTGGCCCACGGGGGCAACAGACCTTGTCCGCGCCTGGCGATCGGCGAACAGCGTCGAGGCGAGCTCACCGATCGCTTTCATGTCGAGCGGGCTGGTCGCGCCGCCGCCAGTATTTGGAACCACGCGGCCATCGGGATTGATCTTGCGCACCTCGGCGTCCCACAGCCGCCAGAGCGCCAGCAGCCGCTCTTGCTCCCAGAGGATGTACGCCCGCCGGGCGGGGTCTTGCGGGTCGTCGGTCCGCGGAAGGTCGTGGCCCGTGGCCGCGCGGAAATTGGCCCGGCAGTGCTCGCAGAAGCACATGCCGGAGCCTGCCCAGCGGTTGATGAAAATGCCGTCGACGCGATAGCGCGTCATCACTTCCCGGTGAACTGCGGTCATGAACTCGAAGTTGTACGGCCCGAGGGCGCAGGTGACCCACAGCTCCGGCGAGGCCCAGTGCCGTCGTGGGCGGCCGGAGGCGTCGACGGCGATCCAGTCAGGGTGTGCCTCACGGACGTCGTCGTACGTCGCGTGGGGGTCGGTCCGCGCGAGCACGGCCATGCCGAGCTTGCGGCAGCCCGCCACCAGGTCGCCGAACGGGTCGCGGTCGCCAAGCCATCGGCTGCGGTGGTGGCCGGGGACCTCGGTGGGGTAGTAAGCGACGCAGCCGCCGGCGCTCAAGCAGACAGCGTCGCTGTGCGTTCGGCGGAAATAGTCGAGCCAGAATGGAAGGTCGAACTGCGCCGGGTCGTCCTCGACCAGGGTCAACTGGGCCCAGCGCATCGGGCGGTCGACCCAGCTCGGGGCGCAGATCAGTGCCGTGGTCTCGGCCGCCGCCGTCGCGACGGAAGCCTTGTCGATGGCGGCCGTGGCCGCGACGGCGCCGATTGCGCCAGAAATCGGCGGCGAGAGACGTCGTCCTGCATCACCAGAAAGACTCCACGCAATTCGCGAGGACGCACCGCGACGACCGTCGCGGGACCGGAAACCACACCAAAGATTCGCCTGGACCGCGGGCCATGATAATCTCCGACAGTCGCGACCGCGACGGGCACCGCAGGCCCTCGACACGGATTCCTGTAAATCTGAGCGGCCCCTCGTGCGTTCGCGTCTTGCATCCGGCGCACGGTCGTGGGAAGATCGCCATCGAACTGGGACGGTGATGTTGCCAAGTCGGTGTATCTTCATGGACTTCGCGCCAGTCGACGTTCAATTCCGTCGGGGCGCCTGAGGACCGAACAAGGCCGCGAACAGCGGCCTTCGATCTCGCGGGGCGAGCACATTACTTCGGTTTCGAAGGGCGTTTCATGAGCGCGGGCAGCGATTTACTCTTCGGCTTGCTCGTTCTCGAAGGCGGACTCATCGATCCCGGCCGGCTCGCCGATGCCTGCGCCGTGCTCCGCGCGCAGGATCTTGCTCTGGGCGACGTGCTGATCGCGCGCGGTTGGATTCGGCCGGACGACCGCGTCCGGATCGACGCCCTCGTTCTTCAAAAGACGCAAGCGTTCGGACGGGAAGCCAGCTCGATCTCTCCGCCGCGACGCGATCAATTTCCGGGCGAACTGGTCGGCTCGCAGCCAACTTGCGAATTCCCCGAGCCCGCGCACACCACAGCGGAGGAGACAGAACCGAATCCGGATTCTCCGTCCTTGGGCGCCGAAGTTCGCCTGTTTGGCAGTCCTCGATATACCCGAATCCGACTGCACGCCGCCGGGGGAATCGGCTGCATCTGGCTGGCGCGGGACAATTACCTCGGGCGTGAGATCGCGCTCAAGGAACTGCGTCCCGATCAAGCCTGCAATCCGCTCTCCCGATCGCGTTTTTTGAAGGAGGCCCAGATCACGGGCCAGCTGGAACACCCCGGGATCGTGCCGGTCTACGAGCTTGCTTCGCAGAGGAACGAACAACAGCCGTTCTACACGATGCGATTCATCAACGGCCAAACCCTGACCGCGGCCGCACGCGCCTTTCACGCCAAGCGGCTGGCGGGCCAGTTCGATTCGCTGCAATGGTCGATACTGTTGAACGCACTCGTCACCGTTTGCAACACGGTGGCCTATGCTCATTCGCGAGGCGTACTACATCGCGATCTCAAGGGCCAGAACGTGGTCCTCGGCGACTTCGGCGAGGTGGCGGTTCTCGACTGGGGACTCGCGAAGCTGGTCGGGCATGCTGGAGTGGAATTGCCCGAGCCGTCTGTCCCGCTCGAGGTGCCGCAGTCGGGCGAGGCGCTCACCGTCGAAGGACAGGTCTGCGGCACTCCCGGATACATGGCGCCCGAGCAGGCCGCCGGGCGTCACGGCCAGATCGACCAGCGGACCGACGTGTATGGCTTGGGAGCGATTCTCTACGAGATCCTGACCGGCCAACCCCCATTCACCGGTCCAGAGACTCGCGAGCTATTGCGCCGCGTTTGCGAGGAACGGCCGACGCCGCCGACTTTGATCTGGGCCGAGGTGCCCTCGACCTTGGAAGAGATCTGCCTGCGCGCTCGACAAGCTCCCCGCGAACCGGTTCGCCACGCCCAGTGCCCTCGCACACGAGGTGCAGCAATGGCAGGAGGTGCAGCGGAAGCACGCCGAAGATGCGTTGCGGGCATCCGAGTCGTTGTACCATTCGCTCGTCGAAACCATCCCTATGAACGTCTGGCGAAAGGACGCGACAGGCCGGTTTACGTTCGGCAACGAGGGCTTTTGCAAGACCACAAAGCGGTCGCTCGCCGAGCTGGTCGGCAAGACGGACTTCGACATTTTTCCGGCCGAATATGCGGAGAAATACCGTCGTGATGATACGTGGGTCCTCGCGACCGGAAAGACTCTCGAGACCAACGAAGAGCACCTCACGGCCGAGGGCGAAACGCTGCATGTGCGGATTCTCAAATTACCGGTCCGCGATGGGCAAGGGCAGATCGTAGGCACACAGGGCATGTTCTGGGACGAGAGCGATCGATGGCGACTCGAGGGCTCCCTCGCCCGAGCAGCCGTCGAGCTGGCCCAGTTGAAAGACCAGCTCGAGGCGGCGCGGGAGCGCCGCGGCTCTTTGTAGACACCGGCTCACGAAGCGCGGATTCGCCGCGGCGGATGCTACTGCCCGACCAGCCACAGCGGGCAGTCGCGGCGCATGGCTTCGTTGGCGGCCAGCGCGAGCCGTGCGAATGTCAAGACTTCCGGTGGGTCGGCGACCCATCCGTCATCCGGGTCGTGGGCGATGCGAAGACGCCCGCAGACCCTCGTCGTCCAGTGGCAGCTCCCACCGCTCCGCCAGCTCGGCGAGTTCGTTGCGCAGTCCGAGCAAGCTTGCGCATCGCAGTTGTCCGCCGGCCGAGAGGGGAAACGAGACGGCTTGAACGTGCGCGGGCAAGTAAACGCCGCGCCCTTCCTCACCGAGCGCCGCCAGGTTGGGAATCGCGTCGTCGCCCATCTCGAGGAGGGCTCGCTGTTGCAGCTCTGACCAGCCTGCGTCGGCGAGCTCACCATAGCGGATGGGCGGCGATCCTTCCCAGTCGCCCTCTCCACCAAATGCGTGATCGAGAACTCCCGCCACTTCCTCGGCGAAAGGATCGTCAAACGTGCCTCGCGCGCCTCCGACGGTGAACGACAGAGCCATGACGTTTCCCTTTTGATGTCATCAATGGGTGCGCGTTTCCGACGTCACTCACCGACCGCATGATGCTCCCACTGGATAGGACGGTTACATTCGATCATGTGGCGGCGACGAAATGGCAGCGACGCAAAACAGAAACTTCCTGACAGTCCAGGGCAACTCTCTACCAACAGCCGGGCGCGAGCCGTATCCTGGTTCCGTTTTGCTGCGCGACCGGCAAGCGTCCTTGAACGACTCCGGCGGCCGGTCGATCCTCTCCCCGAGACCCGCCGAGCTTTGTCGGTCGTGTTGCGCCCTGAGTGTGGTCCCGCGAGCCCGCTGCTGTCAAGCGTGTGCTTCCCCAGATGAGGAATGTCGATGAGCCGATTCGGCCAAGTAGTTATAGGTTTCCCGGCGATCGTGATGCTCTCGTTTGCATCCGTCCAGACCGGCCGCTGCGCCGAGCCGCTCCGCTCCGGTGCGACGGGCGCTGTCGATGCGCCTGGCTCGTCGTCGCCGCTGGGATTCACGGCTGCCTCGCGGCCCGGTCAGCTTCGGGCCGAGGCGCACTGCGCTCTCGGTTCCGACCGCCGCGGGCGCGCAAAACTACTGCGAGTGCTCACCGCGGAGCCCCACGTCGCCGGTACGGCCGCGGATTACAAGACGGCGATTTTCGTGCGGGACAAGCTCGCGCGAATGGGGGTGGAAGGCCGATATCGCCGAGCTGGAGGTGCTGCTCAATTACCCGAGGGAAGGCAAGCCACCGACGCTCGCCCTGGAGTGCCCGGCCGCGAAGACCTTGTCGCTCGACGAGGCACCGGTCAGCTCGGACAAGGATTCCGCCAACAGCGACGCATTCGGAGCCTTTCATGGCTACGGCGTTTCCGATGAGGTCGGCGGGCAGGTGGTGTATGCCAATTACGGTCGGCCGCAGGATTTCGAGGAGCTCGAGAAACTCGGCATCGATGTCAAGGATAAGATCATTCTCGTGCGCTACGGCGAGCTGTTTCGCGGCTTGAAGGTTCGCAACGCTCAGAAACGCGGCGCAGCCGGGATCCTCATTTTCTCCGATCCGGCTGACGACGGCTTTGCCAAGGGGGACGTTTACCCGAGCGGCCGCTTCCGTCCCGGCTCTGCCATCCAGCGCGGCAGCGTCCAGTTCCTTTCCCTGGGGCCAGGCGACCCGTCGACGCCGTTCGGGCCGTCGGTCAAGAATGCGAAGCGCCTCCCCATCGACGACTACGACGGCTTCACGCTCAGCGACAAATCTTTTGGGAGCGCCACGGCTCCCCCGTTCTTTCCGTCGGTGGCCGACTGGGAAAAGATCACCGGACTCAAGCGCGAGGACTACTTTGCGACGATTCCATCGCTGCCGCTCGGGTATGACTCGGCACGAGAGATCCTCAAGGTCCTGGCCGGTCCCGACGTTCCTGCTGGCTGGCAGGGGGGCTTGCCGCTGGCGTATCACGTGGGCCCCGGGCCCGCGGAGGTCAAACTCTCCGTTGAGATGGACTACCGCCTGCGCACCATCTGGAACGTCATCGCCACCCTGCCGGGCTCGGTCGAGCCCGATCGCTGGGTGATGGTGGGCAACCACCGCGACGCCTGGGTTTACGGAGCCGTCGATCCGGGCAGCGGTACGGCGGCGACGCTCGAGATGTGCCGTGCCTTGGGTGCGGCCGTGAAGAACGGCTGGAAGCCGCGGCGCACGATCGCGTATGCAAGCTGGGACGCCGAGGAATACGGTCTCGTCGGCTCGACCGAGTGGGCCGAGGAGCACGCCCGCGAGGTCGACGAGAAGGTGGTGCTCCTGCTGAACGTCGACTCGGCGGTCGCCGGATCTACCCTCGAGATGAGCGGCGTGCCTTCGCTACGGGACTTGATGCTCGACGTCGCGGGGGCGATCACCGATCCGCGGTCGGACAAGTCGCTACGCGCTGCGTGGACGAGCGAGCATCGCACCGCCTGGGCCGCGGGCTCGCCCCTGGTCCTGGCCGACCCGCTCTGGGATTCACAGGAACCCTGCGCGAGAATCGCAATCGGAAGCGATGGCGCGACCGCGCCACGACTTCGTGCCGCAAATGGGCTTCCTCGGCTCGGGCTCGGATTACACGGCATTTGTCGATCATCTGGGAATCCCCGCCGTCGACGCCGGCTTCAAGGGCGGATATGGCGTCTACCATTCGGTGTATGACAACTTCAACTGGATGGAGAAATTCGGAGATCCGGAATTCCTGTCTCACGCCACCACCGCTCGACTCTACACCCTGCTCGTGATGCGGGCCGCGGCGGCCGAGGTCGCCCCTTTCCGATTTGTGCCATACGGCCTGGCGCTGCGGGACCACGTCGACCAGCTCCGTTTGATCCATGGCGGAAGGAACGCAAGGCCGAGCCCGCGCAGGCAAAGCCGTTAGCCGAGATCGAAGGGCTTTCGAGCCTGGTCGAGGCCGTCAAGGCATTTCAGGCCGCAGCCCTGGACCTGGACGAGCTCACGATCGCCGTCGCCGCCCGCGACGAGGTGAAGCGCCAGGACCTCGCAACCCTCAACGACTCGCTCATGAAGGTGGAGCGGGCTTTCTTGCTCGAGAAGGGACTGCCGGGACGCCCTTGGTTCAAGCACGCGATTTACGCGCCGGGACTCACGACGGGCTATGCGTGCTGGCCTCTGCCGGCGGTCCGCGAGGACCTCGAGGAAAACAACAAGAGTCGCCTCGCGGCCGATCTTCTCCAGACGGTTGACCGGATCAAGAATGCGACGGCCGCCCTCGAGACCGCCGGCGGATGGGCGCGAGCAGCCCTCAAGTCGCGGTGAATAGCGGTGGAGAGGCAGTAGCATGAGCCAGGCCGAATTTGATCGCCGGTCCGTCAAGTTGCCGCGCGTGCTGGGGCCGGTCGAGGCGTTCTGCGTGGTCGTCGGCTGCACGATCGGATCGGGCATTTTCCTGGTTCCGGCGACGGTTGCGCAGAACGTCCCGTACATGAGCGGCATTGTGCTCGTGTGGCTCGTCGCCGGCCTGTTCAGCGCGGCCGGGTGCTTACACTCGCCGAGCTCGGGGCGATGTTGCCGCAGGCGGGCGGTCTCTATGTCTTTCTCCGTGTCGCCTACGGCGCGTTGCCGGCGTTTCTTTTCGGCTGGGTCGAGTTCTTGATCGTCCGCTCGGGCTCGATGGCGACCTTGGCCGCGGCCTTTGCCCGCTACTTCTCCCAGCTACTGCCGGCACCGCTGGCGATCGGCGAGCAGGTCTGGCAGGCCGCCACGGCCTCGCTGGCGATCGCCCTGGTCACGGCGGTCAACGTGGTGGGGACGCGGCGGGGGGCATGCTCCAGGTTGTGGGGACGGTATTGAAAGTCGGGGGCGTGGCCCTGTTGTTCGCGCTGCCGTTCGTTCTGGGCGGCGGGTCGCTCGCGAACCTGACACCGGTCTGGCCGATTGCCGCGTCGCGCTCGCTATTCTTCGGCATTATGACCGCCATGGTGGGCGTGCTCTGGGCCTACGACGGTTGGACCAACGTCACACCGCTCGCGGAGGAGATCCGCGACCCCGGCCGCAACGTTCCCCGATCTCTCATCTGGGGAATCGCCGTGCTGATCACGGTCTACGTGGGGATGACGCTCGCGTATCACTACGTGCTACCGATGGACGAGGTGGCCTCCGGCAGCCGAAACGGGACGTCAAGAATGCGGTGGCCGCGCGTGTATTGCGAACACCTGCTGGGACGGCCTGGAGTCGTGGCCATCTCGATGCTCGTGATGTGCTCGACGTTCATCTCGCTCAACGGAAACGCCCTCACGGGCCCGCGGGCGTATTTCGCCATGGCCCGCGACGGACTGTTCCCGACCGCTCTCTGCCGGGTTCACAACCGGTTTCAAACTCCAGCCAACGCGATCCTCGCGCAGGGGATCTGGTCGATCCTGCTGACCGCGGCCGGAACGGTCCTGATCATGGTCCCGCCGTCCGATGCAAGCTCGGGATTGCCCGGCCCGCTGGTGGCGGCGTGGAAGAAGCTTAACGAGACGCCGCTGTACGATTTGCTGTTCACGTATGTGATTTTCGGGGCAAACGTCTTTTACATGCTGGCCATTGCGAGCGTGTTCGTCCTGCGCGTGCGCCGGCCGGAATTGCCCCGGCCGTATCGCACGGTCGGGTATCCGATCACCCCCCTGCTCTTCGTGGCCGGCGCGCTATCTGCTCCTGGGCAGATGCTCGCTGGACGACCAGAGCCGTGTGCAAGCTCTCGTGGGGCTCGGGATCATCGTGCTCGGCGTTCCGGCTTACTGGGTGTTTCGCAAACAATCCGGCGAGATTAGTTTGTCTTGATCGCGGCAACTTGGCTGGGCAGCCCCCGCGCGGTGGGTTCACTTTTCCGACGGCTTGTCCGTCTTCAAGAGCGAGCCCTGACTAGCGATTTTTCTGCGTCTCACTCAACCCGGGGATGACCGGCGGGCGGTTGCCGAGGTGTTCGTCATCGCGGGTGAGATGAAGGAAGCCGATGCACATCTCGTCAGTCGTCTGCTCGCCCCAGTGAACCTCGATCGGGGGATTGCTCGGGTTTCGGGGGTTGCCCTTGGAATTGTCGAAATGCGCGAGCAATTCGAGCTGGGTCCCCTTGGGCAGCGTCACGGGCGTCTCGAATTCATACGTCGCCTGCCAGTTGAAGTCCCAGTGGTCGATCTTGATCAAGCTGACCCGCGAGCCGTCGGGCCGGACCGCCTCCAGAAGAAAATCCTTGCCGAGCCAGTGCATATGAGGAATCGACCGCGAGCAAATGAGCGTCGTAGGGAGCCGTCCATTTCCCGTTCAGTCTGGTAGTTGGAGTCGCCGGCGGGGATCTGCAGGTCCGGGCGCCGGAATAGTCCGGTCCGACGCGGGGATCACCAGACCTATTCGCAGATGCCTTGTCGATCGGTTTCTTCGCGAAGTACAGCGCGATCGAGGAAGCATCGGACTCGGGCTTGCCGCTCTTGTGATAGTGGACCTGCAGCAGAACGTCGGCGCCGGCGGGCAGGTAGCGGCCGATCCCATCGGGGAGCACATTCGGCAATTTGCCGGGCGCCCAGCCTCCGAGCTGGCCCGACGGCAGGAACGGCAGCCCATTGGGCAACGTGCCGTATCCCACGAACGTCGAGTAACCTGGTCCTTTTTCCGCCTCGTCCAGCGCCTGCGCGCGCCCCGTGACGTCGAAGCGGCACAGAATGTGATGAACGATACGGGGGTTTCCCGGCTTGAAATCGGCCGCGGAAATCCACTTCCCCTCGGCCAGGCCGGAAGGGATCACGAACACGCGATACTCATCGGCGCCAGACCCGCCGACCTCGTACGCGTCGGCCACTTTCAAGACCAAATCGGGCTTACCGAGCGACCAGTCCGACGACCAGGATCTGGCGGGCGGAGCCTCGGCGGGATCGCCGGCCGGGCAGCCCCCACGCGCCCAATCGGAAAGGGCAGTTCGCTCGTGTTCGGTCAGCACGCGTACCCCGCGAAACGGCCCTCCGACCGCGGTCGACGCATGCCACGGCGGCATGATTCGCTGCTCGGTGACTTCGACAATGTCGGAGGCGCGCTTTCGCGCCTGCTCGAGTGAGATCAGTGGAAACGGGGCAACCTGTCCAGGCCGATGGCATTCCTGGCAGTGTTTCTGGAAGATCGGCAGCACATCCCGATGGAATGTCGGAGCTTCGCCGCCGAGGACGCCGGGCGCCCTGGCGACACCGATCCCGACCAGCATCGCCGACCCGATCATGACTCGATGCGCCCGGCTTGCGATCCCGCCCATTGATGAAGTTCTCCTCTGTTCTCTCGTCCTCGACCGACGGTCACCGGGACGCGCGGCCCCGGAATCTCTCCAATCCTAGCATCGCGCAAAGTCATTCCGCTGTATAGAGGGGACGCTTGGCTTTGGCCAGGGCCTGCTCAATCCCCGGAAACTCGAACTCGGGCATCATCTGTTTCAGTCGCGAAGTATCCAGCGAGACGTCCGCCGGTCGAGGCTCGACGGCTGGCATCGAGGAACGTAGGCTGCCGAGGACGAGCTGTGGGTCGAGCCCAATCTGCGTGGCCTCGCGGCGCATCAGCTCGAAGCGGCTGAGTCGCTCTGGCCCGCCCAGGTGCACGAGACCCGTCGATTCCGACAATGCCAGCCGGACCAGGACTTTGGCCGCGGTGTCATAGTCCAGCGGCGTCCGGAATTCGTCCGTGAAGAACGCCTGGGGCGTGCCAGCCGCGAGCGCGGCGATCGCGCGGTCGAAGAACCCGGCCCGTCCCGAGCGTGAGGGTCCAAAGAGCAGGCTGAGCCGGGCGACGAGGCCCCCTGGAAACGCCAGGACGGCGGACTCGGCCTCACGCTTGGTCCGGCCGTACTCGAGGATCGGCTCGGGCAGGATCGTCCTCGCGATACCAGGACTTCGAGCCATCGAAGACGAGGTCGGTCGACGTGTAGAGCAGCCGTCGATCGTGCCGTGCGGCCCAGTCCGCGAGCCGCTCCGTCGCCGCGACGTTCACCGCCCGGGCCAGTCCCGGTCGCAGCCGAGCCCCCTCTGCCGAGCTGACCGCGGCGGCGTGGATCACGACATCGGGATCCACCTCGGAGAGCGCCGCCGAGCAGGCGCGGTCATCGGTCAGGTCAACGGGCGAGAGCCACAGACCGCTGCGCAGTTCCGGGATCCCGCCGCTCCAGCCGGCGATCTGGTGCGGGCCCTGGATCAGTTGTTCGATCAGGTACGAGCCCAGCTGGCCGCTCGCTCCCGTCACGAGAATCCGCATGATCCGTCAACTCCCTCCCCGCAATTCGCCTACACCAAAAAGTTGACGCAAGCCCGTGTGATTCGCTGCCGATCATAGGCCGACAGGTTCGGATTGAAAACACGTCCGCGACTCGCGCTGCCACGCCGACAACAAAGGAATCGCCACGATGAAGATTCGCGAAGTACCGCTAGACGACCTCGTCCTCGACCCAAATCTCGAACTTCCGCGACCGCCTCGACGATTTCACCGTCGAGCGCTACGCCGACTCGTGGGACCGCCTGCCGCCGATCACGGTCTTCAAGGTCGACGATCGGCTGCTGGTGGCCGACGGCTTCCATCGCCACGCGGCCGCGGTCATGCTGGGCAAGCGGACGATCCGCGCGGAGATCATCGAGGGCTCGTTCACCGACGCCCTCGATTTCGTCGCCAGCGTCAACCTGTTTCACGGCCTGCCGCTGACCCGGGCCGAGCGCCGCCGGGCCGTCGAGGTCAAGCTCAAGCTGCATCACGACTGGTCGGATCGCCGCATGGCCGAGGAGCTGGCCGTGAGCCGCGAGCTGGTCGCCAAGATCCGCCGGCAGTTGATCGAGTCGCGCCAGATCCCCAACCTGCCGGGCCGAGTCGGTGCCGACGGGAAGCTCTACACCTCGGCCGGTCTTCCCAAGGATCAAGGCGAACGGCTCCCCAAGGAACGGCAGACCGAGCAGGAACTGGAAACGACCGAGCGCGGCCGGCGGGGCATGAGCGCGCGCAGTCCCTCCTCCAGAACCCAAGGCCGAAGGCCCTCGGAAAAGCACCCACGCGGGTTGCCGATCGAGCGCGCCGGTCTCATTCGGGCGAAGGAGGCGCTCGCCGATGCCCTTTCGGCCGAAGTCGGCGCAGCCACGATCGACGAGATGCTCGAGGTCATGTCCAAGCAGGTGATGCAACTGATCGCGTGGACGCAGGCGGAGGGATTCCTCGACGCCTACAAGCACGCAAGCCCCAATGCCCGGGGTCTGTTTCACACGGCCGCCATCAAGCTCGCCGCGCGGGCCGACCAGCTACGCCGAGGCTGATCGTCGCCGGAACCGGCGAATCAGTCACAGAAAATCGCACAGGATCCGGTCGGCGACGAACACCCCGTCTCGACTGAGCCGGACACTGCGGCCGTCGTCGTCGAGGCCTCCCCGCGCCGTGCAGCGTTCGACCGCGTCGGCCTGCGAGCGCATCGAGCTCGAAGCCGGTTCGCTCGCGAAAGTCGTCGCGCTCGATGCCGGTCCGGGTTCGCCGCAACATCAGGATCGCGGTCTCGCGCGCCCGGTCCTCGGGCGGCAGCTCCTCGCTGGGGCCCGTCGCGGTCTCGCCCGATTCGACCCGCCGCAGGTACGCGCTCAAGTCGCGAGTGTTGACCGAGCGCACGCCGCGGAGATAGCGCGGCTGCGCCGACGCCAAAGCCGAAATAAGCATCGTTGGCCCAGTAGGCCAGGTTGTGCCTGCGATTCGTGGCCGGGCTTCGCGAAGTTGGAGATCTCATACATCGGAAGGCCCGCCGCGGCAAGCCGATCGATCGTGCGTCTCGTACATGCCGCGCTCGACTTCCTCGTCGACCGGCTCGACCCGACCACTCTGCCGCTGGTTCCACAGAGCGGTCCCCTTCTCGTAGACCAGCCCGTAGCACGAAAGGTGCGACGGCCCCAGCGCGAGCGCCGTCTCGAGGTCGGCACACCAGTCCTCGAGAGTCGAGCCGGGGACGCCAAAGATCAAGTCCAGCGACCAGCGAGGGAACCGCGTCTCGACGATCGCGACCGCCTGCTCGACGTCGGCGCGGCCGTGATGCCGCTCGAGGACGCGCAGCAGATCTGGCTTGAACGACTGAGCTCCCAGGCTGATGCGGTCGACGCCGGCCTCGGCCAGGACGTCGGCCTTCTCGGCGTCAAGCGTTCCCGGGTTGGCCTCGACGCGTCCACTCGCCGCCCGGACTCAGAATCAGCCATCGTCGGATGATCGCCGTCAAGCGTGCGAGCTGGTCGGCGGCCAGCCGCGTTGGCGTACCTCCACCAACAAAGATCGTCGTCACCGGCTGCGGTTCCCCGAGCGACATGCTCGATCTCGCGCTCCAGCGCGTCGAGATACCGGTCAGCCAGGTGGTCGACGCCGGCCAGCGACGCGAAGTCGCAATACCCGCATTTGTGGCGCAGAAGGGGACATGTACATACGCCGCGCGCGGCCACTGCCAGCTCGGCAATGCGACCTGTGTCAGGGCGGTCGCAATCAAGGCACCGCCTCAAGGAATCGAATCTCCGGGAACGAGGGCTTTGAGTGTCGCCTCGACCCTCATGCTCAGCGTGATGATCGATGACGAACAGCCTTGGCACGCTCCCGTGAGTCGAACCTGGACGATGCGGTCGGGGTCAACACCAACCAGCTCGATGTCGCCCCCGTCACCTCGGAGCTCCGGTCGAACCCGCTCGTCGAGAATGCGCTCGATCCGCTGCACGAGTTCTTCGTTCGTGCGATGTCCGTTGTCTCGCGTCCCTGGTCCGTCGTCCGTCGTCCGATGCTGGAGGCTCACGTCGTTTTCTGCTTTCAAAGCCGCGTTCGAAATCGTGGGAGAGGAGCCGTTCGACGATCACGTCGATCGCTCAATGATAACACGAACAGCGATTTGCAACCCGCACCGGACCACGAACAAGTGCTCAGTAATCGCCGCCGTATCCGCCAGCGCCGCCTCCGCCGCGGTAACCACCACCGCCGCCGCCACGGTAGCCGCCGCCTCCACCTGCGCCACCACCGCCTCCGCCGCCGGGAGTACGAGGCCGCGCCTCATTGACCGTCAGCCGGCGGCCGTCGAAGTCCTGCCCGTCCAGGCTCTCGATTGCGGCAGTCGCCTCATCATCGTTCGACATCTCGACGAACCCGAATCCCCGGCTGCGACCCGTCTCGCGGTCGCTCAAGACTTGTGCCGAGCTGACGGCTCCGTACTGCTCGAACAGCTCTTGAAGCTGTTCAGACGTTACTGTGTACTTGAGATTGCCAACATATAACCGCTTCGCCATCGCACTCGCCCGATAAAGGCTCCCCCGATCTGCGCAAAGTTAGAACCGCCCGGAACCGGCCGCATGCCGACACTATTCTGGAGACTTCCGGGCAAGCCGGCGACTGCGCCGGGCACGGAGGACGCGGCTCATTTCGCCGCGGTCGCCTTGAGCCTGGACCGACGTCGCCAAGAGAAATATAAACGCTTCGCGTTTTAGCATCAACGACAAAATAACGATCACTCCGAAATCCTTCGGTCGTTCCGGACGGTCGACTTTGCCAGGCCGCGAGGGTCGCGAGGGGATCGGGCCGGATCGCGCGACTTCAAGCGGCTTTCGAACCCTGGCTCTGCCTCGACGGCATCGCTAAAATCATGGCGGCAGCTCGCAATATTCCGGCTTATCCAAGTGATCTTCCACGGGAAGGCAATCCCGGACGGATCGTCGGACTTCCGGCTCGCCGACGGGCCTGCGGAATCCTGGCCTACGTCGAAAACACAATTCGGAAGAGGAGCAAACATCCATGTATGAGCGCGGCCGAGCGTTGGTTCTTGTGCTTTTGATCTGGGTCCTGCTTCCGGCCTTTGTGTGCGCCGGCAGAGGCACAGTCGTGGCGATTCACTCTTTCTGGAGGCGACGGAGGGCGTGGCGAGTCGCCGTTCGTGGCCGAGGTCCCGGCAGAGGTTACGACCGGGTTGTATTTCCTCGAGCCGGCGGACGCGAGCGAGACGTTGACTGCCCAGGTCTACCAGGAAGGCGAGCGGCATTTCGTTGCGGTGATTTTGCCCAAGGTTGCCAGCGATCGGCCGACGCAATACGTCTTGAACAGAAAGAACCTGCAGGACCCGAACTACGCCAAAGGCATCTGGTTTCGTCCCAACAAGCAGGTCTTCTTCATCGACTTCGACAATGCACCGTTCACCGCATACCACGTTGCGATCGGGCACAAGCCGTTCCTGTTCCCGCTGGTGGGACCGACGGCGGAGCCATACACCCGCGCCTACCCCATGCAGAAATTCCCCGGTGAGGATCAGGATCATCCTCACCAGCGGTCGTTCTGGTTCACTCACGGCAATGTGAGCGGCATTGATTTCTGGAGTGAGGAGAACGATTCCGGCAAGATTGAAGAGACGGGCCGCACGCTGGTCGTCGAGGGCCCTGTGATGGCGCGCATGGTAACGCAAAACGAGTGGCGTGCACCCGGCGGGCGCAGCGTCTGCCAGGACGAGCGCGTAATGACCTTTTATCGTTTATATGATGTGCGCATGATCGACTTCGATATCAAGATCAAGGCCAGCAGCGGCCCGGTCGAGTTCCGCGACACGAAGGAGGGCATGTTCGGCATCCGCGTCGCGTCGTCGATGTCCGTCGACAAGAAGACAGGCGGCAGGATCACAAATGCGGAAGGGCTGACCGATGCGAAAGCGTGGGGCCAGGCGTCGCCGTGGGTGGATTACACCGGCCCCGTCAATAACAAGACCGTCGGGATCGCCGTGCTCAACCATCCCAGCAGTTTTCGCTATCCTACGACCTGGCACGTTCGGACATATGGGTTGTTCGCCGCGAATCCGTTTGGATGGCACGACTTTGGACGGGCCGAGAAAGGCGATCACACGATCCCGCAGGGCCAGTCAATCACGTTCCGTTACCGCGTGATCCTGCACCCCGGTGATACGAATTCCGCCGAGATCGCGCAGCACTTCGCAGCCTACACCAAGCCGCCGGCACTGACGCTCGAGAAGCAGTGATGATCGCGTCGGCTCGCCACTTGGCGCGATCGAGCGACCTCGGGCGAATGCGCCCGTCGGTGACCATACCGCCGATCAAACAGAATGCCCGTGTCTGCCCTCCAGAAAGGAGGGGAGGCACGGGCAAAACCAACCTCCACCGCAATGCCGGTAAGGTGCTTTTGAGAACCCGCAGTTCAAGTGGGGACCTGAGGCACACAAGGAACAACGTTCCTAGGAGCCGATATTGGTTCCCGTCGGGTTAAATGTTGGTTCGCCAAAAGGATCACCCCGTGTCGTACATGGCAGAGGCTGCGCCTGGATTGCCCAGACGTCGTCACTCTAACCGGGCGACGATCCCAGTTCAAGAAGGTAGAGACCGAACTCAGGCAGAAATGGGCCATGGTCTGGTTGAATCGACGGGCAACTACCGCCCGGTCGTTCCCTGCAGGCGGCGAATCTGGTCGCGAAGACGTGCGGCTTCCTCATAGTCTTCCAGCACCACCGAGAGCTCGAGCTGTTGCTCGAGGCGTTCCAGCACCCCCATGGGCGCTCTCGTTCGACTTCGCTGTGCCAGCGGACCAGGAACCGAAGCTCCGGGCACTTTGCCGCGCGCTCTTCCTGTCCGTATTCGCGCAGAAACTGGCGGATGGCCTTGATCCCCTCGTCGATGTGTCCGAGAGCAGACTCGTGACTGCCGTCCTTGAGAGCCTGTGACGCGAGCGCACGCGACTTCATCATCAGAACGTACGGCCGGTATTGCTCGAACTCGAGCTTGTCGCGCTGGCGCGTCGCATGGCGCCCGACGAACGTGAAGAGGCGCAGGTTTCGCTCGGTGTCGCGAGCCACCACGTCAAACTTTTCGAGGTGAAATGCCGAGAGGTAGCGGTGATAATATTGCAGCCCTTCCCGCATCAGCCCCGCACATTCGTCCGACGTGAGAGAAAACGGAACGTCCTTCTGCTGCGCTCGCTCGGCACGCGACTCATGGAATTCGAGCAGCGACTCATATCCCTCGGGCGCGTGCCGTCGGGCCGTCCCGAGAATTCCATCTGGATCAGTCCCAGATCGATGCGCATCTGGATTTTTTCTTTGCCGTCGTTGCCGGTGATGATCCGGACCTGAAGCTGGTCCGGCTCGAAATCCCAGTCGTGCAAAAGATGCTCTATATCGTGGCTCAAGCGAACGGCTCCGGCAGAGCGGCCATTGCGGACGGCGCGAAGGAATCTGCCGCGACCAAGGACTACGGCCGCGCTCCGGGCGGCAACGTAAGGCAGACATCAGCAGCAAAAACGCAACGCAGCGCACCGGGAATCAACTCGATGCTACCGCGCGGCCGTTCTCGAAATCGAGCCCAGGTTGGCAATCGGCGACGTCACAAGCGGCGACCAGCAGATCGGCATCGGCTCGACCGGTCGGGCCGCGGCGAAGAGCGCCGGGCGGGCCGGCGACCATTTTCGTTCAAGGGAACGCGCGGTGGTGGGTTCGGCACGGCGAAAATCGTCGAGATCGAGTGCATGATTCCCGGTCTGCCCGCAAGGGTGCCGCCGGGCGGTAACGGAAGACGGGGTCCTCGACAGCACGCGGCGTGGAGACGACCCCGTTCCTTGGCGCACTCAGATCTCGTTGTTGTCGTGAATCATCGGCTCGAGCTCTTTGGTATTGCGCTCCACCGCAAGCACGATGGTTCGTTCTTCGATGCCGTCGGCGCTGGCGGCCACGGCGGGGATGATCTGGCGCGAATCGGGCAGGCTGAATCGCACGGTGAAGGTGCCATCGGTCCGGAGCTGGACCGGCTCGCCCTGCAGCGTCACCCGCGCATTCGGCTCGGTCGTGCCGTAGACAATGAGCTCGGCATCGATCTGGAAGTGAAAGTCGCGTCCCAAAGGTGCCAGTGCCGTCGTCGCCAGGTTCTGAAGCGTCGCGCTGCTCATCGGCCGCCGCAATCGCTCCTCGAAGAGATCGCGAAGGTCGATCCGGGTATTCACATGGTTGGTGCCATTGCCGTTGGATGATGGGTTTTGAATCTTATCAAATTGTTTCTGTACGATAGCCCAGTTTTCATCAAGGGGATCGGTCACGCCGGCCCGGGGGGTTGTGACCACGTTGGAACGGGCCAGCACGTAGAACTTTCCCCGGCGCGAAATGTAACCGATATCGATCCGGTAGGAACGGGGAGGCTCGAGGACGTCGATATACCAGTTGTTCACGCCGCCGTGGATCGAGATGTCCCGGACGTGGCATTCCGCAGCCGACGTCGTATCATCACTGGAAACGTCCATCACGCGCAGAATGGGCCGCGCCTCGTGCCAATCCTGGCCGAGGGCAGCGCGGCGCGGGACAAAGTCGTGCGGCTGAGCTCCCAGTAGGCGTGCAGCCAGTAGGAATCGCGCGTCAGCACGATGATTCGGTCTTTGTGGCATGCGTGGTCGAGAGTCTGCGCCGGCGTCGAGGGAGCAACCTGCTTCGTTTCTCGCGATCCGCCGCGCCGCGCCGTGCCGGCACCGTGGCCTTCGCGGATTTCTTGCGCCGGGCCGCCACGACCGTCTGCGGTCGTAGCTTCTTACCCTTCTTGGACGGCCGGGACCGCAACATCGATAAGGCTCGGATCAATTGATCCTTCCTCATCGCGTGCCAACCGGTGATCCCCTTCTCCTTGGCAAGCTGGGCGAGATGTCTCTTATTACAGGCCTTTAGCGCATCGGCAGTCATACGGTGCCACTCCGACACCCCCCGCTTCGCACGACCGGCCAGAGCGAGAGATGAATGTGATTGAATGCGACATTCATCCGTGAGTGGACCGATCCGGAAAGCTCCATGCATTCCGGATTGAGGGGTGTACGGCTCGGTGTCTCTTTCGAGCGGCCGAAACCAGCGATCCTAGCGCTTCAGCGAGTCCCGCCGTCGGGGATCTCTGTCATCGTCATGCGTGCCAAAAAAAAAGCGGCCGTCAATCCGGATCGCCCGGCTCGACGCCGCCACTGTAAGCATTGGTGTTCGGTGCGTGCGCAAAGACAACGGCATGACGGGTCCCCGGACTGGTTCAACCGGACTGATCGAGGAGCGTCGCTTCGGGGGATTAAGCAGTTGCTTGAAATCGCTGCTTATCAGATACCATATCGACGCGTCCTCTGTCAACCGTCGATTTTCACGACGGTGTACGAAAACGGACAGTCCAGAGCGTGTCTTTCACGACGGCACCGATCCTGACGGCAGGTTACCCTCTTTCCCTATTCTTGCTCATTCACGGGGTGTGCCCGCGCGGACAACCGACTTTGTGAAAAATTTCTCGAATTGGGGTGTAAGTGGTTGACAGGCGGATTTGGCCCCGCAAGTATTAGTCATCGCTAATCGTTCTCCGTTGGCCTGGCACTGGCCCGCCGGATCGACTCTGCCCAGGGCTCAAGGGCGTCGCACGGCGGCGAGTCCCAAGGGTGGTGACCCAGCGTGGCACGAGCCCTCGGGGCGAGCGGGAGTCGTGCGTGGAGAAACAGCCTGCCTCTCGATCCCCCCTCGCGGTGGCGCTCGAGTTGGCGACGAGAATCACCACCATAGGACTGGGGTTCTCGGTGCCGGCTGTGATCGGCTTCGGGCTGGATCTCTGGTGGGGCTCGGCTCCGGTGGCGACGCTGGTCGGAGTCGTCCTGGGATTCGCTTCCGGGCTACTCCAGACGATCAGGTTCGCACGGGACTTTCCAGGCAAAACCGGTACGAGGCGCCGCGGCCCGCCGCACGACCTTGAAAAACCCAGGACCGACCGGCCGGGGGATCCAGTGGATCCGCCGTGATCGTTCTGCCGGCCGCAAACCGTAGCTCATGCCTCCTGTGGCTTCTTCTTTTGTGAAACACTCCCCGCGAGCCGCCTACGACCATCATGGCTGAGCACTCCGCCAATCCTCTGGACCACGTGGTCGACCACCCCAGCCTCGAGCTGCCTTGGTACAACCCTCCCACGTACGAATGGAAGATCGACCTCCCGCCGATCGGCGGCTTTCAGATCACGCGGTTCATGGTGATGGAGCTGGTCGTCGCGGTGCTCATGCTCGCCATCTTGATCCCGGTGGTCCGGCACATCGCCCGAACGCCGTTCAGCCGTGGCTGGTTCATGAATATGTTCGAGGCGGTGCTGCTGTTCATACGCGACCAGATCGCCCGTCCGGCGATTGGCGGCCACGCCGCCGACCGGTTCCTGCCGTACCTGTGGACCGTCTTCTTCTTCATTCTGTTTTGCAACCTGCTCGGGATGGTCCCTGGGTTTGCGAGCGCTACCGGTAACCTGAGCGTCACCTGCGTTCTGGCCGTGATGACTCTCGTCACCGTGCTCGGGGCCGGGATGCGCCAGTCCGGAGTCGGGGGCTACTGGCTGGCAATCGTGCCGCATCTCGACGTGCCCGCCATCATGAAGCCCCCCTTGTGGATCCTCATGTTCTTCATCGAGATCGCCGGCCTCGTGATCCGGCACGTGGTCCTCGGCGTGAGGTTGTTCGCGAACATGTTCGCCGGGCACGTCGTGCTCTCGGTGGTCCTCGGCTTCATCCTGATGGCGTGGTCGTCATTCGCATTCTACCTCGTCATGCCAGTGAGCATCGGCGGCGTGATCGCGATCAGCCTTCTGGAGCTGCTCGTCGCGTTTTTGCAGGCTTATGTATTTACCTTTTTATCTGCGCTCTTTATCGGGGGTGCAATTCATCCACACTAGAATCGCGACTTTCGCCTTGATTGCGAGAGCCGAGTTCCCTCGGGATCTCGCCGGACGGCCTCGCGGTGACACGGCCGGAATCGATCGAAGGTAAATCATCGAGCCGAAGCCAGTGGGGTTTCGGCTCGCCCGGCGGGGCAATGTCGAACCGCCCCGCTTGTTCGTCCCGAGAGTGTATCATCAAATCAACAGGAGTTGAGATTCAGATGAAGTTGTTCAAATCGATCGTGCTGGCGGGGGTGGTTGTGCTCGTGACCCACAGCACCGCGTATGCGCAGCCGGCCACCGGGCCAGCGCCCTTTTCGGACCTGAAGGCGATCGGTTGCGGCATCGTGACTCTGGGCGCGGCCCTCGGTATCGGGATGCTGGCCAAGGGTGCGTTTGAGAGCATGGCCAGGCAGCCCGAGATCGTGGGCAACATTCAGACGGCCATGCTGATCGTGGCGGCGTTTATCGAAGGTTTTACCTTCTTCGCGCTCGCAATCATCATCCTGCAGGTCATTCGCGGGGGTTAAGGTCGCGCTACCGCCCGGGTCGGTCGCATTCGGCGCTCGCTCGGGCGTGCGCGATGCGCGGATCGACGATTTTCGTGCGCTGTAGGCACCCTCGATCCGTGGCGTTCTCAACATGATCGCGATTGCGTTTGACAACCGCTCCTACACGACTTCGCTGAGTATGCACCAATGCTGCGTCCATCAAATCTGACCCTGAGCGTCGGGCTCCTGGTCGTCTTCTGCGCGTGCGTGGCGGTGGGTGGACGGCTCTGCGCCCAGGAAACGAAAAAACCGGCGGAGGCCGCGGGCCACGCGGGCCCTGGTGAGGCAGCACCCGCTCATGGCGGCGAGGCGCCGGCGGCGGGCGAGCATGGTGCCGCGAGCCCGGAAAACCCGATGAAGCTGGAGCCGGGTCTGGCGATCTGGACGGTGTTCGTGTTTCTGGGACTCATGGTCGTCCTGGGCCGCTACGCCTGGAAGCCTCTCTTGCATGCTTTGCACGAGCGGGAAAAGCACCTCGAGCATGTCTTGCTCGAGACCGAGCGGGCGGCGCAACGAAAGCGAGGGACTACTCGCCGAGCACCGCAGGCAGATGGCCCGTGCCGCCGAGGACGTCCGTTCCATCCTGGAAAAGGTGCGCCAGGATGCGCAGTCCACCGGTGAGCAGATCGTCAAGCTGCGCAGAGCGAGGCCGACGCGGCCAAACAGCGCGCGCAGCGCGACATCTTCTCGGCCCGCGATCAGGCCCTGGCCGAAATCTGGGAGAAGACCGCCGACATGGCCGTTTCCATCGCCGGGCGCGTGCTCTCCAAGGAGATCGGCGACCAGGAGCATCGCCGCTTGCTCGATGTGGCGATCCGCGAGCTTCCCGCCGCTTCGACTGCCAACGGACACGGAGGTCCCGCCTGATGACGAGCCCTACGCCGGCGGCGCGCGCCTAGAACCGGTCGTGACCGACGCCACCGCGGAACTTGCCCGCCGCTACGCCGAAGCCCTGATTGGCGCAGCCCGGGCAGAGAGTTCCGCCGACGCCGTCCTCGACGAGCTTGGTGAGATCGAAAGAGACGTGCTCAAGGCGTTTCCGCAGTTCGGGCAGTTGCTGGGTTCGAGCAGGGTCAGGGCGTCCAGGAAGGATCAGATTCTGCTCGACGTCTTCGAGAAACGCGCGTCCAGCATTGTGCTGCGATTCTTGCGCGTCCTGAATCGGCACGAGCGTTTGGACCTGCTTCCGGCGGTGGTCCGTGAGGCCCGCTCGATCTGGGACCGCCAGAACCGGCGCGTGCCGGTGCGGGTTCGATCGGCGACGCCGCTCCAGGAAGACCAGAAGAATCAGCTTCGTGACCGGCTCGCCCAGTTCACGGGCGCAACTCCGGTCCTGCAGTTCTCGACCGATCCCGATTTGATCGGCGGCCTCGTCGTTCAGGTGGGTGACAACCGTTACGATGCGTCGGTCAAGAACCGACTCGCACAGCTTCGCCAACGACTGATCGAAGGAAAGACGCATGAAATTCAGAGCCGACGAGATCAGTTCAGTAATCCAGCGTGAAATCGAGCAGTTCTCGCCGGAGGTGACCCGCAGCGAGGTCGGGCAGGTGCTCGAAGTCGGTGACGGTATCGCGCGGGTTTACGGCCTGTCCGGCTTGATGTCGGGCGAAATGGTCAGTTTCGAGAACGGCGTCAAGGGGATCGCGCTGAACCTCGAGGAATCGTCGGTGGGCGTGATGGTCCTGGGCGACTACACGCGGATCGAAGAGGGCGACACCGTCACGGCGACCGGAGCATTACTGCGAGTGCCGGTGGGCGAGGCGATCATCGGACGCGTCGTCAATCCGCTGGGCGAGCCGATCGACGAGCAGGGCCCGCTCCTGACCGACAAGACCTGGCCGCTGGAGTCGATCGCGCCGGGAATCGCCGATCGGCAACCGGTCGACGAGCCGCTCCAGACCGGAATCAAGTCGATCGATTCCATGACCCCCATTGGCCGCGGCCAGCGCGAGCTGATCATCGGCGACCGCAAGACGGGCAAAACCGCGATCGCGATCGACACGATCCTCAATCAAAAGGGAACGGGCGTCATTTGCGTGTACGTGGCGATCGCGCAGAAAGAGTCGACCACCGCCGCCTTGGTCGACGTGCTGCGCCGCCACGGGGCCATGGATTACACGATCGTCGTCGCCGCCGGTGCCAGCGATCCGGCGCCCTTGCAGTACATCGCCCCGTATGCGGGGTGCGCCATGGCCGAGTTCTTCATGTACGAGCAAGGCAAGCCGACGTTGGTGATCTACGACGATCTTTCCAAGCAGGCGGTTTCGTACCGGGAAGTCGCGCTCTTGTTGCGCCGGCCGCCGGGCCGCGAGGCGTTCCCCGGCGATATCTTTTATGCTCACTCTCGGCTGCTCGAGCGCTCGGCAAAGCTCGCGAACCAGTACGTGATCTTGCCGGACGACGCATCGACCGACAACGTCACGCGCGAGATGGGCGTCGACAAGAAGGTCTACCTCGGCGTTCCCGGGCTCGAAGAGGCCGGCCACGCGCTCAAGGAGCATTACGCCACGGGCCACAAGATCGTGAAAACCACGACGTCCGGGGGCTCGCTCACTGCGCTGCCGATCATCGAAACGCTCGAGGGGGAGGTGTCGGCGTATATCCCGACCAACGTGATCTCGATCACCGATGGCCAGATCTACCTTCAGCCCGACCTGTTCTTTGCCGGCGTCCGGCCGGCGATTGACGTCGGCATCAGCGTCTCGCGTGTAGGCGGCAAGGCTCAGATCCCGGCCATGAAGAAAGTCGCCGGCGGCCTGCGTCTGGACCTGGCGGCCTTCCGTGAGCTCGAGGCCTTCGCACAGCTCGGCACCGAGCTCGACAAGGCGACTCAGAAACAGCTCGACCGCGGCTACCGCATGGTCGAATTGCTGAAACAGCCGCAGTACAGGCCTTTGAGCGCCACCGACCAGGTCTTGAGCATCTACGCGGGCACGCAGGGCTATCTGGACGATGTGCCCCGCAGCGAGGTGTCGCGGTGGGAAACCGCGTTCCTGGCCTTCATCCGTGAACGAAAGCCCGAGCTGCATGCGTCGCTCGAGCGCGAGAAAAAACTGACCGACAAGATCGAATCCGCGCTCAAGGCCGCGATCGCCGAGTTCAAGGAAAAGCACTATAAGTAGTCGTTGACTGTCCACTCCAGGACGATTCGATTATACCGACCGTTCGCCACTCCCCATGTAGAGAATCTGAATGGCCAAGGCCCGCGCGATCGTCAAACGCCGCAAGGCGGTCGACAATATTCGCAAGATCACCCGGACGATGGAGTTGATCGCCACCAATCGGTTCAAGAAGGCGCTCGAACCGCGCGACCGAGGCCGAGGCCTTCACGCGCAAGATCGCCGAGCTGGTCGCCGAGCTTGGTGAATCCTCGCAAGAAGTCTGCGCATCCGCTTCTGGTGCGGCGCGATCCGGTGCGCCGCGGTCCTCTTGGTCCTCTCCAGCAATCGCGGGCTCGCGGGCGGATACAACGGAAACGTGCTCCGCGCGGCGATGATCCGGTATCAAGACAATGCGACCGACGGCACGACCACCTCGCTCGAAGTGGCGGGCAAGCGCGGTATCAATTACTTCCGATTCCGTAAAATCGTCCCGGACGCCGTCTACACGCATTTTGAGGACCGGCCGCAGTTTCACGAAGTCGAGGTACTCGCCGACAGGTTCATCAAGATGTACGTCGAAGGATCAATCGACCGCCTCGACGTCGTGTACACACAATTCGTGTCGGCCTCGCGGCAGATCGCGACCGCGCAGACGCTGCTGCCGATCGCCACCGCTGAGCTGGCGAGCGCCCTGCCCTCGGTCCGCCAGGCGGCGCCGCCGCGAAGGAACCTGTTCCGGCGTCGAAAAAAGGGGAGCAGATCTCTTATGAGTTCCTCCCCGATGCACGGAGCATCCTCGAGGAAATCGTGCCGGTTTCCTTCAAGGTGCGATTGTTCAAGTGTTTCCTGGATGCCGCCGTCAGCGAGCAGATCGCGCGCATGGTCGCCATGGGCGGCGCCACCAAGAACGCCGACGACCTGGTGAAGTCTCTCACGCGCCAGTACAACCGTGCCCGGCAAAACCAGATCACGCGTGAGCTGGCCGACATCGTCGGTGCGGCCGGCGCCCTGGAATGACCTTCAACTGTTAACGGACAAACATCAATGGCCACCGCGACCGCGACCGGACGAATCTCGCAGGTGATCGGGTCGACGTTCGACGCCGAGTTCGACGAAGGGCATCTGCCCAACATCTACAACGCCTTGCGCATCGACGCTGCGTCCAAGGGGGTCAAGATCCACTTGACCGGGCGAGGTTCAACAGCACCTCGGGGGCAACCGGGTGCGGTGTGTGGCCCTGGGCTCGACCGACGGTCTGGTGCGCGGCATGCCGGTGGAGCGATACGGGCGGTCCCGTGAGCGTACCGGTCGGGAAAGAGGCCCTGGGCCGCGTTTTCAATCTGCTGGGCGACCCGATCGACGGGCGCGGGCCGGTGGACGCGAAGGAACGGTGGCCGATCCATCGCGACCCTCCCGCGTTCGACGACCTCTCGCCGAAGACCGAACAGTTCGAGACCGGAATCAAGGTCGTCGACCTGCTCACCCCGTTTGTCCGCGGCGGCAAGATCGGCTTGTTCGGCGGAGCCGGGCTGGGAAAGACGGTGATCCTGACCGAGCTGATCGCGCGCATCGCCACCGTTCACAGCGGCTTTTCGGTCTTCGCCGGCGTCGGCGAGCGCACCCGCGAAGGCAACGACCTCTGGCTGGAGATGCAGGAATCCAAGATCGGCAACACTGGCAAATCCGTCATCGACAGTACGGTCATGTGCTTTGGCCAGATGAACGAGCCGCCCGGAGCCCGGCTGCGGGTGGCTCTCTCCGCCTTGACGATGGCCGAATGGTTTCGCGACGCCACCGGCGCCGACACCCTTCTGTTCATCGACAACATCTTCCGGTTCAGCCAGGCGGGTTCCGAGGTCTCGGCGCTCCTGGGTCGAATGCCGTCGAACGTCGGCTATCAGCCGACCCTCGCGACCGAGATGGGCGCCCTGCAGGAGCGGATCACCTCGACCAAGAAGGGTGCGATCACTTCGGTACAGGCCGTGTACGTTCCCGCGGACGATCTCACCGACCCGGCGCCGGCCACGACGTTCGGCTTCCTGGACGCCTTCATCGTGCTGTCGCGATCGATCTCGGAAAAGGGCATCTATCCGGCGATCGACCCCCTGGGCTCGAGCTCGCGTATCCTCGATCCGCAGTACGTGGGCCAGGAACACTACGACGTTGCCCGCCGCGTCCAGCAGACCTTCCAGCGCTACAAGGAGCTCCGCGACATCATCGCGATCCTGGGCGTCGACGAATTGTCCGAGGAAGACAAGCTCATCGTGCATCGCGCTCGACGAATCGAGCGATTCATGTCGCAGCCCTTCTTCGTGGCCGAGGTCGTTCACCGGCAAAGCCGGCCAGTACACCAAGCTGCCCGACACGATCCGGAGCTTCAAGGAGATCTGCGACGGCAAGTGGGACCACCTGCCCGAGGGCGCCTTCATGTACGTCGGCTCGATCGAGCAAGCCGAAGAGCAGGCCAAGAAGCTCAGTGCGTAGGAACAGTCACGCAGGATCAGTCGGACCCGAGAGCCCCAGCCTCCTCAGAAAGCGCACCTCACAGATGGCAAACGAGCACGATCAGGCCGGCGACGAGAAGCACCTGACGAAGTCTGGCACAAGAAAATTCAGTGCGTGGTCGTGACTCCGGAGAAAACCTTGTTCGACGAGGTGGTCGACTTTGTCGCGCTTCCGCTTTACGATGGAGAGCTCGGGGTCTTGCCGGGCCGGGCGCCCTTGATCGGCCGTCTCGGTTACGGCGAGCTGCGGACGAGGACGGCGATGTCGTTCGCAGGTACTTCGTCGACGGAGGATTCGCGCAGGTCCGCCGAGGACGTGGTCACTGTGCTCACCCAGCGGGCGATCCCCGCCAACCAGCTCGATGCCGGAGCCGCCGCGCACGAGCTTGAGGCAGCTCGACAATCAGCGAGTCAAGAGCGACCATGAATACGCCGAACATGAGAAAGCCGTCGCCCGCGCCCGCGGGATGGTTCGTGTAGCCAGCCACAAGACCTGAGTGGATGAAGCCCTAGCCCGTCCGGATGCCGGTCGGGCTGGGAGGACGAGTTCAACGGCCGAGGCGGCCAATCCGCGCCGGTGTCACGGTACACCGCTCGAATTCCGATCAGAGAGGATTCACGATGCTCTTCGCCTATGTTGGCCCCGAGACCATGATGCCGGTGGCGTCGATCCTGGCCGCGGCCGCCGGAATGGCTCTCATGTTCGGCCGCTCGATCGTCCATATGGGCCGCGGCATCGTGCGGCGCGTCTGGCCGTTCTCGAAGAAGTCGTGACCCGTGCTGCCGCGGTGGTTCACGCCTCGACCTGCCGATGCGCCGCCCGCCGGGAGTTGACGCCTGCGCGGGCGCGCTACCGGCCGGTCCGCCTCGAGAAAAACCCGCTTGCTCGCCATAAAGTCGGCGGGTTGCCCAGTCCGTCCCGGTCCAGAAGTGATGCTGGACCGTCACGTCACCTCCTTCGAGCTCGAATCTCGAAAAAGCCCGGCGGCGCAGCCCCGGTCCGGTCCCGCAGAAGCGGAGCGCCGGGGTTCAGGCAAATCTGGTTCGGGATCTGCGCGGGCGGAAACGCCCAGGCCGCGTGCACATGGCCGCAGCAGAAGAGGTGCGGGCCGATTGTTGCTAGCCACTCGGCGACCTCGCCGGCGTTCACCAGCGGCTTTTGCCGCGAGTCGCGCTCGTGAACCGGCGGGACGGCGACCGGATAGTGGCAGGCAACGATGAGGCGGTCGAGGTCGTGCGGCCCGCCACGAGATCGCGAGCGCCCGGAACTGCGGCTGCGGGCAGCTTTCCACGTGCGGTGATTCCCGCCCGGGTCGGATCAAGGCCCAGGATCGCGGTCCCGGAATCGAGCTTTCGCAGCCACGGGTACGGTCCTCGGGGGCAAACGACCCAGGTACTGTTCGAAGCGGCGGGAGAGGTGGGCGCCATGCGTGTATCGGTCGTGATTTCCGGGAATGATCGTGACCCCGCCGGGGTTGTCGAGCCACTCGGCCAGCGCGGCCCGTGCCGCGTCAAATTCGGCCGGCAGGGAGGTCGTGGTCACATCGCCGGTGATCAGGATGTGGTCGGCGTCGAGGCGCGGACCCGCTCGACCAGCGAGGGCACGCGCTCCAGCCGGAACCGGCGCGCCCTCGCCCACGCGAGCGACGCCATCCCCAGCAGGCGCTTGCTGAAGAGCCGCAGCGGGTTCAGTGAATACCGCCAGAAGTGGATGTCCGAGAGATGGACGATGCGCAAACGCCGGGTCCCGGGTGCAAACACGCGCGTCAGATCCGCCAGGCGATCCAACCGACCAGAATGTCGTACAGGGTGTGTGTGCCGACGGCAATCCCGAAGCCGCGTAGCACGAATACCCACGCGAAGAAGACGCCCGCCATCCAGCGAAAGACAAACGCAAACCACGTGAACGTCTCGCCAGGCGTGCCGGCATGATGCGCAAGCGCAAACAGCAAGGCCGAGCCGGTCACTGCCAGCGTGCTCGCGAGCACCTGGGGCGCCTGCAACAGGCGAAGGGCCTTCCACAAGAGTGGCACCAGGATCAGCCGGAACAACGTTTCCTCATACACGCCAGCGCCCAGATAGCCGACCACGGGCGCGAGCCTCGCCCCGGGGCCGCCGGGGCCGATGCGCCACGATCACCGCTCTGTTCTGTTCCAGGAATCCGAAACCGAGATCGATCAGCCTGCTGATCCCGACGAGCACCACCGACCACACGAAACTCTCGACGACCATGCCGGCAAGGATGCCGGGCGAGAATCGCCAGTCTCGAAAGCTGATGACCTGCCAGCCCAAGAGGACCAGAACGAGCAATAACGGCAACAGCCAGTGGTCGCCCAGGCCGAGAGAGGCCAGGGCCTTGCGCATCCAGGTGTCGGCTCCTGTCCTCAAGTTGCCGGTTGTCGTTCGCCCCAGCCAGATGACTCCCGCCTCGTAGGCCGCGACGAGGGGCGCCACCAGGAGAGCGACGGCACGGGCCGCCGCGTCGCCGCCCAGTAAGACGACGGTCGATGCTCGAGCAGCCAGTCGTTGGAATTCGGCCCGGCTTTCGCGCGACGTCTTGCGCGGGTACGTGCCGTAGTTGCGAAAAGTCCCATCGTTCTTCGAGTTATCCGCGTTTCGACCCGGTTAGGGCACTCCGTTGCCCGGCATTCTGGCGGGCGCGCGCACGTCCGCCCTCAGCCTTTCAGTATTGTTATCGTTTCTGTAACGAGCGAAAACTACGAAATTGATCGGTGCCTTGTAGGCATCCGTGCCGACCGCTAGGATAACCGGTAATTAATGGCTCCATGCCCTGGACGGGACTGGAGTTCGATTTCGGGGAACACGACATCACGAGCTCATTCTTGGTCGTTCCCCCGCCGCAACGCCAATGGATGCTGGGTTTCTTGACGTGCTCGACTGGGTCGTCGAATTGAATCCGTCGATCAATGCGGACTGCCATCCCGGCCCCGCCGCGAGATCGCCGGATCGGGTCGTGATGCGGCGTGCTGCTGTTGTGGAATTCGGTCGCTCGGAGGATCGACGCGTCATGTCGAGGTGTCGTCTCGCGCTGTTCTCGGCGTGCGGTGTGCTGGCCTTGTCCGTTTTCGGCTGCTCTGACGCCTTCAATGCCGGTCCGCTCAGATATGTCGAGAATGAGGCCCTGACCACGGAATCGCAGGTCAAAGGCAAAGCCACGCTTGCGGGCAAGCCGGTCCTCCAGGGAAAGGTCCGCAAGGCGCTGACCCGCCTCTTCGGCGAGTCCCCCCAGCGGATCAAGGTCCCGGAAGGATCGGGATTGAGCGAGGGGGGGCTGTACCTGGGTGCCATGATGCAGGAGGGCGAGGGTCCCGAGGCGAAATATTATCGGCTTTATCAGGATCCGGGCATCACCGCCGCCGCAAAAATCGCCGGTGCCGAATCCTCGGCACTGCGCCCTCAAGCCGGGGGCTACGCCCTGTATCGTCGGAACTGCCTGCACTGTCATGGCGTTTCGGGGGCCGGGGACGGTCCCACGGCTGCGTTTTTGTATCCGCCGCCGCGCGATTATCGCCTGGGCATCTTCAAGTTCACGTCGACGCCGTACATGACCCCGCCGCACCGCAACGATCTCCGCCGCACGATCACTCACGGTCTCCACGGCACGTCGATGCCGGCGTTTCATCCGCTCATGACGGAAGATGAGATCGAGCAAGTCATCGACTACGTGATGTTCCTCGCATGCGGGGCGAAACCGAGCTGGCCCTGATCGAGGAAGGCTCGATCTCTGACGAGAACGATGCCGGTGCCCTGTCCGACGAAATCGTCAAGGAAGCTGCCGACGGTGTGTTCACGAAGTGGAAGGTGGCGCAGACCAGGGTCGTGAACCCGATGGTCGCCCGCACCCCCCCCACCCACGAGAGCGTGGTGCGCGGCCGCGACCTGTTCCTGAAGTCAGATTGCAAGGATTGCCACGGCACGCTCGGGCGCGGCGACGGAGCAAGCTTCGTGAATCAGGACATCTTCAACGACATGGTCTTCGGCGGCAATCCCAGCGACGCAAGACCCGCGTCGACGCGCTCCCTGAAAAGACGAAGACCACCTGGGATCACAAGCTGGACGAGTGGCGTAATCCGCTCCGCCCAGCCAATTTGAATCGCGGCGTGTACAAAGGCGGCCGCCGGCCGCTCGATATTTACTGGCGGATCGCCAAGGGAATCAACGGCGCGCAGATGCCGGGCCACTTCGGGGCGATCGATGAGAAGCAGATGTGGGACCTTGTGAATTTCGTGCTGGCTCTGCCGTACGAGCCGGAGCTGCTGACCGACGCCCCGCCCGTACCGACGGCCGCGGCCGCGGCCACCACGGCCGCCGCCGGGTTGTAGCCGCCGGAGGCCTTCGCGGGAGGAGCTTTTCCTCCGGCGTGCCGTCGCGAACTATCCGAGCCATCGGGCAGCCGTGCATGAGGCCGCTAGAGTCGACCGACCACCAAGATTGGGAGCGAGATCCGTGCGTTACTGGAGTGTCCTGTTCGCTCTGGCCGCTATTTTCAGCGTGCTCGCTTTTGTCTACGCGCCCTTCTCGCCGGACTGGTGGGTCCCCCTGGCCGGCAGTCCCGAGCACGTGATCTCGACCTTCGGCCGCGAGATCGACAGCCTCTTCCTCATCATCCTCTTCATCACCGGCATCGTGTTCATCGGCACGCAGGTCGTGCTCGTTGGTCGCTGCGTATCGGTTCGTGGACGAGCGCGACGCCCAGGGCAGGCCGGTGCGCCAGGCTCAGTATTTCCACGGCAGCCAGCGGCTCGAGGTGATCTGGACGATCATTCCGGCCGCCATCCTGGTGTTCATCGCGCTGTACCAGATGGGAACGTGGGCCAGCATCAAGTTTCGCAGCTCGGCCCCGCGCGTGCCCGCGCTCGCGGAGATCACAGCCCGCCAATTCCAGTGGGTGATGCGCTACCCCGGCGCCGACGGCAAGCTCAACACCAGGGACGACCTGATCACCGAAAACGATCTCCACTTCGTCAAGAACAAACAAGTGCTGATTTACTTGAAATCATCAGACGTCCTGCATTCATTCTACCTGCCGATCCTGCGGATCAAGCAGGATGCCGTACCGGGGATGACGATCCCGGTCTGGTTCGACTCCGACACCGCGGGGAGTTTCGAGCTGGTCTGCGCCGAGCTCTGCGGCTGGGGCCATTACAAGATGCGCGGCCAGGGTCACGATTCATGAGAACGAAGCCGAATTTCAGAAGTGGATGGACGACATGAGCTGGCCGAGCAGAACCGTAGTCAACTGAGCATGACCAGCGGTGCTCTGGGGAGGTGATGCGGATGACTGCTGAGCACGCTTCGCAACGGGCCATCCGGGTCGCACGAATCGCACGATCACGACCACAACCACGAGCACGGCGCACGACGATCACATCCATCCGGCGCCGTCGACTTCCTGACCCGCTACGTCTTCTCGACCGACCACAAGGTCATCGGAATCCAGTTCCTGTTCTCGGGCTTGATCTTCTTCGTGATCGGCGGCTTGCTGGCCATGGCCGTCCGCTGGCAGCTGGCCTGGCCCTGGAAGCCGATGCCGATCCTGAGCCGCCTGCTCTGGTCCGATCCCTCGCTCGGCTACCAGATGCCGCCGGAGTTCTATAACAAGCTGTTCACGATGCACGCGACGATCATGATCTTCTTCGTGATCATCCCGCTCTTGACCGGCGCGTTCGGCAACTTCCTGATTCCGCTCATGATCGGCGCGCGCGACATGGCTTTTCCCAAGCTGAACATGTTTTCCTACTGGTTCATGCCGCCGGCCATGATCTTCATCACCTATTCGTTCTTCGTGGAAGGAGGATCGGCCGAGGCCGGCTGGACCAGCTATCCGCCCTTGACGGTCGTTCCGCTGGTCGACTCCCGGCTCGCTCAACGGCCAGACCTACTGGCTGCTGGCGTTGCTCTTCGCCGGGATCTCGTCGCTCTTGGGTTCGATCAACTACATCACGACGATCGTCATGCTTCGGGCTCCCGGGATGAAGATGTTCCGGATGCCGATGACCGTCTGGGCGATGTTCATCACGGCGCTCCTCCAGGCCTTCGCCCTGCCGGTCTTGACCTCGGCCCTGATCATGCAGCTGCTGGACCGGGTGGCCGGCACGAACTTCTTCAGCCCGGTCGGCTGGACGGTGGCCAATGCGCCGCCGGTCGTCGGCGGCGGCGGCGCCGCTCTTGTTTCAGCACGTGTTCTGGTTTTACTCGCACCCGGCCGTCTACGTCATGATCCTGCCGGGGATGGGAATGGTCTCGGACATCATCGCGACCTTCTCCCGCAAGCCGCTCTTCGGCTACAAGCCGATGGTCTTCGCCATCGCCGGCATCGCCGGGCTGGGATTCATCGTCTGGGGCCACCACATGTTCCAGTCGGGCATGAATCCGGCCCTGGGCGCCACGTTCATGCTCTCGACGATGATGATCGCCCTCCCCTCGGCGATCAAGGTCTTCAACTGGCTGGGCACGCTCTGGGGCGGCCGCATCCAGTACACCTCGGCCATGCTCAATGCCATGGCCTTCGTCGCGATGTTCATCATCGGCGGCCTGTCGGGCATCTTCATGGCGGCGACGCCTGTCGATATCCATATCCACGACACCTATTTCATCGTGGGCCACCTTCACTACGTCCTCTTCGGCGGCAGCACGTTCGCGATCTTCGGCGCGATCTATTATTGGTTCCCCAAGATGTTCGGCCGGATGATGGACGAACGGCTGGGGTTGATCCACTTCTTCCTCACGTTCATCTTCTTCAACGGCACGTTCTTCCTGATGCACATCGTCGGGATGCACGGCCATCCCCGCCGGATCGCCGATCCGACGACCTATGAATACCTACGAGGATGCGGGCATCGTCGGGCATGAATCAGTTCATGACGATCAACGCGTTCCTGCTCGGTCTTGCCCAGCTGATCTTCGCCTACAATTTCATCTACAGCTTGGTCGTTCGGGCCCAAGGCCCGGCCAATCCGTGGCACTCCAACACGCTCGAGTGGGCCACGACGTCGCCGCCGGCGCACTACAACTTCGAGCGGATTCCGACGGTCTACCACGCCCCCTACGAGTACAGCGTGCCGGGCGTCGATGACGATTACCTGCCCCAGACCCAGCCCCGGCCGGCCTCGGCCGGTCCGCTCGACCCGGTGATGGCGTGAATCGCCGGACGAGGCGCCGCCCGAGTGCTCCTTGTGCAGCCGGCAGTCGGTCGCGATCACCGTGAGCAGTCAGCAAAATCGGTGAGCACAGCAGTCTGAATCACGGAAAACGGACAGATTCCCGACCAAGATGAGCGATCCCTCCCCGCCACCTTTCTGAGCCGAGCACTCCGCGGTTATCGCCGCGGTCCGCACTGGATCGCGCTGGTCGCGGCCGGTCTTCACCTGCCGCTCTTCTACGTCGGGGGCTCGGTGACGACCTACCGCGTCGGTCTCGCCGTGCCCGACTGGCCGACCACGTTCGGGATCAACATGTTCCTGTACGATTTCTGGAATGCCCCGTTCGGCGTGCGGGTCGAGCACGCGCATCGGCTCTACGGCGCGGCCGTGGGGCTGTTCACGGTCCTGCTGGCGGGCTGGTTCCTGGCTTTCGAGCGCCGGCGGTGGATGAAAGGGCTTGGGATGCTGGCGCTGGCTGGCCGTCATCGTCCAGGGAGTGCTGGGCGGGACGCGAGTGACCGAGGTCTCGACATTCCTGGCGGCCGTCCACGGCTGCATGGGCCAGGCGTTTTTCGGCCTGATGGTCGCGCTCTGCGTCTTGACCGGCCGCGACTGGCATGAGCACCTGCTGCCGGAGTCCGCCGACACTGGGCATCTTCGACCACACGCGGTCTTCGTGCTCGCGCTCGTGTCGGCCCAGATCGTCGCTGGGAGCTGGCTCCGCCATTACGGGACGCGGCCCGCCTGGTCGGTCACGCGGTCCTCGCCGTGGTCGTCTGGGTGCATCGCGCTTGTCTCTTGGCCGTGTCGGGTCGAGCGGCGGCTGGGCGACGCTCGCCGCTTGTCCCGTCGGCGCGGGCATCGGCATCGCGTCGACTCTTCAGATCGTGCTGGGTATCGTGTCGCATTCGTCTACCTGTTACCGTTTGACGGGACTCCCAGGCCGGTGTCGTTCTATCAGGCCGTGGTTCGGACCGGTCATCAGACGAATGGCGGCACTGCTGCTGGCGGCGACGGTCGTGCTGAACTTGCGAGCCTTTCGCCATCTGGCCGCTCGCGGTCCGGCCGCGTCGCCCGGCGACCGGATCGGCGCGGCGGCCGAAGCCGGCCGCGCTGGATTGGGAGGCCGTCGCTTGAAATCGATGGCGTCGGTCGATCGAGCCGCTCCTGGCTGGAGCCGCGCCGGACGCCGTGCTGGCCGCCGTCGGCGGCCGGGTGGCCGCGTACTGTCGCTGACCAAGCCGCGGCTGGTGCTGCATGGTTCTGGTGACCGTGGCCGTCGGGTTCCTCCTGGGGGCGCGGCGAGCGGTCCACGCACCGACGCTCGCGACCCTGGCGGCGACGCTCCTGGGCACCGCACTGGTGGCCGGGGGCGCCGGTGCGCTGAACCAGTGGCTCGAGCGCGCGCGATGCCCGGATGCGGCGGACGGCCAACCGGGCGCTTCCCGAGCGGCCGGCTGACGCCGTCGGAAGCCGCGATCTTCGGCGGTCTCGCTCGTCTTCCTGGGCACGGCCGTGCTGCTCTTGGGGGCGAACCTGCTGGCGGCCGCGGTCGCCTTCGTGACGTTCGTGCTCTACGTCTTCGTGTACACCCCGCTGAAACCGTGTGACGACGCTCAATACCGTCGTCGGGGCGGTCCCCGGCGCCTTGCCTCCGCTGATCGGCTGGGGGGCCGCGACCGGCCGGCTCGGGCTCGAAGCCTGGGCCTTGTTCCTGATCGTGTTTCTCTGGCAGTTCCCGCACTTCCTGGCGATCGCCTGGATCTATCGCGACGACTACCGGCGTGCCGGTTTCCGCATGCTGACCGGCGGCGATGCCGCGGCAGGATGACGGGCCGTCAGGCCGTCTCGTATGCCCTGGCCCTGGTCCCCGCCGGACTGTTGCCGGCGACGATCGGCCTGGCCGGGCCGGTCTATTTCGCCGGGGCCCTCTTCCTCGGGCCTCGTCTACCTGGGCGACGCCGTCCGGTTCTGGCTCGATGTCAGCGACTGCGCGGCTCGCCGGCTGCTCGTGACGTCGTTCGTTTACTTGCCCGCGATCTTGATCCTGCTGTTGCTCCAACCCGATGCCGTACTGACGACGCCGCGCGCGAGCGGATCGTGTCCCTTTTGTCATGCTCCGAGGGTCGTTATCACGATGGCTTCCGCCACTCACAGCTCGACCGCAACCGGGCCCGCCGCACACGGCCGGCGCCACGCCCACGTCCCCCCCACCATGCGCCGGTCACGCCCGGCAAGGTCGCCATGTGGCTGTTCCTGGCCACGGAAGTGATGTTCTTCACCGGACTGATCGGCTCGTACATCGTCCTCCGCGCCGGCAGCCCGCACGACGCCTACAGCAACCTCTACTCCCCGGCGACGCCGCTCAAGGGCCTGGAGAATACCCACGGGATCTTGCTCAAGTCGGCCGGGAGCCGACCACGCAACAGGTCGAGCACGTCCTGCATACCGTCGCTCGGTCTGAGCCGAGGAAGAGGCCGACGAAGCTCGTCGAGGAGGCCCCGCATGCGACTTGTCAGCGGGCTCAAGCCCGACAAGGCCGAGGAATTGCTGGCCAAGCTCAAGGCCGCGGGGCCGACGCCGAGGACGAGCCGCTCAAACCCACAAATGGCCCATGCCCTACGACGAGCTGACCAACCCGCTGGCCATCAACCTGACGGCCGGCAATACGTTCATCCTGATCTGCTCGTCGGTCACGATGGTCCTGGCCCTGGCCGCGATCCAGGACGGCAAGAAGCCAAGGGCTCATGTATCTTCTGGCCACCGTCCTGATCGGATCGACTTCCTGGGCGTCCAGGTCTACGAGTATTACCAGTTGATGGTCGGCCACCATTATCCGCCGGGCATCAGCGCGACCGGCCATTTCCGGCCCAGCGTCAGCCTGTTCGCCTCCTGCTTCTTCACGATGACCGGATTCCACGGGGCTCACGTGACCGGCGGCGTCATCCTGCTCGTCGGTCATCTTCATCCGGTCGTTTTTCTTCGGCGCCTACTCGCCGACCAACTACGCTCCGGTCGAGCTGGCCGGCCTTTACTGGCACTTCGTCGACCTGGTGTGGATCATCCTGTTCACGATCGTTTACTTGCTTTGATTGGCCGGCGCAGCTCGTCAGGTCTGCTGACGTGGCCGGCGATTGCCGCTCCGCAGAAGGGATAACGCTGATGGCCGATCTCACGAAAATGGCGGCGTCGGAAGTCGCCGAGGAACACGCCACCGAAGCCCATGCGCCCTACTTGAAGGTCTGGCTGGTCCTCGCGGTTCTCACGCTGGTCGAATACTTCTACGCCGCCATCTTCAAGGAACTTGTTCCTGGTCCTGCTCCTGGGCTTGCTTGTTCTGGGCCGTGATCAAGGCAGGGCTGGTCGGCTGGTTCTTCATGCACCTGAAGTTCGAGGGCAACTGGGTGTACATCATGATCGTGCCGGCGTTCGTGCTGGCCACCATCTTCGTCCTGGCGCTCTCCCCCGACATGGCGATGCAGCCGGAAACCGATGAGAATGCCGGCGGAGAAACCTCTTTCCTCGCGCCTGCGATCGAGCGGCCGCGTACCCTTTCTGCAAGCGAGCGCACCGTCCCGCTTGTCCCGGCTGGTCGTGCAGAGCGGGCGCTTTCCTGAATAGTCGGTGCTCTTTCCGCGGATCACCGAAGAGCGGTTGGCCCATCGTGCGCACGTCTTATCGTCTTGGGAACCAAATCGTCGTCGGCACCGTGTTGATCTCGGCGGCCTTCTGCCTGGCCACGGTCGGCCGGACCCCGGCATCGGTCGCTCGGGCTGGGCGGGACTTGGGCGCCGGCGCCTTTCCGCTCGGGTCGTTCCGGCTGCAAGACAGCGCGGGCCGAACCGTGACCGAGACCGACTTGCGTGACCGGGTTTGGATCGCCGCGTTTGTCTTCACGCGATGCCCCCTGTCGTGCCCGCGCATTTCGCGTGCGATGCAAGGTCTTCAATCGCGGCTGGCTCGCTCGAGCGTGCTGCTCGTGAGCATCTCGGTCGACCCCGAGTTTGACACGCCGCCGGTCCTCGCCGACTATGCGCGAAGGTTCGACGCGCAGACGCGCACGCTGGTGGTTTCTGACGGGCGCCCCGTCCTCGATCAATGAGCTGGTGCGCGAGCGCTTCAAGCTCGCGCTCGCGACGAACACGCCCGCGGATCGGGCCCAGGGCGCCGAGGTGATCTCTCACAGCGATCGGCTCGCACTCGTCGACCGCGGGCGGATCGTCGGCTTCTACGAGTCGGACGTCCCGGAATCCCGGGACGCGCTCGCTGCCGAAGCCGCCCACCGTGCCCTGCCGCGCGCTGGGTCAAAACCCTGCCCGCCGTGAACGCGAGCCTGAATAGCCTGTGTGCGGCGCTCCTGGTCGCGGGCTGGATCTTCATCCGTCGCCACAAAGGCGCCATCGGCGATCCCGCGGCCGGATTCACTGATCACCGCCCCCGCGCGGCCCTCCTCGACATCCCGTCCGTCCGGGCTCATGCCGTCTGCATGTCCGCGGCCGTCGCCGCGTCTGCACTCTTTCTGACAAGCTACCTGGTCTATCATGGCCAGGCCGGCAGCGTTTCGTTCCGTCACGGAGGCGGGCTCCGGGTCGTTTACTATACGATCCTGCTCTCGCACACCCTCCTCGCCACCCTGGGAGTGGTTCCACTCGTCGTCGTGACCCTCACCCGCGCACTCCGCCGCGACTTCGCCAGACATGCTCGTATCGCTCAAGTGACCTTTCCGATATGGCTTTACGTCTCCGTCACAGGCGTCTTGATCTATCTCCTGCTTTATCAGTGGCCGTTCGATGCAAGCATGGCTTCACCCAACTGAAGCCACCGGCCAAAAAAGTCGAAACACTTGGATCGCAGGCCAAACCGCGTGTGGTGGTTTGCCGCGAGCGGCGACCATGACGCCAAACGGAATTCAGAATTGGGGAGAGCGTGCTGAATGCCGCCGCAAGACGTCCCCATGATCGGTGACCGTCCGAACGACGACCCGTCGATGGCGGAGTTTGTCGTCACTGACAAAGGGACGCAGAAACTGATACTCGCAGACCGCTGGACGCGGCTCAACGCGGCGATCGGGGACTGGATCATCGAACTACCGGTCGCGATCGTCGTGATCTCGTGGCTGGGGATCTGGGCCGACGTCGTGACCGGCCGAGAACCCCCCTTCTCGAAAACGCTTGCGGGCGGCGTCCTCGGTTTCCTCGGCTTCGTCCTCATCCATGGTTATTTTCTCAAGACCGGCGGTCAGACGATCGGCAAGAAACTATCCGGGATTCGCATCGTCGACCTCCGCGGCAATGTGCCGAGTCTCAGCACGTTGATCCTCGCACGATTCCTCCCCATCTGCCTGGCGGCGATGATCCCGTTCGCCGGTCCATTTTTGTGCTTGTTTGATCTTCTGTTCATCTTCCGGAAAGATCGGCGCTGCCTTCATGACCTGATCGCCGGTACGCAGGTCGTCAAAAACGAGAGTGTACTGACGTGACCCGGGACGAAAATGGTGTGTGAAACGATTTGCACCGACAACTTTCGTGCAGCACGACGCCTTATTATGATAGAGCCCAGTCGAGAGATCGATCCTGTATGCATCAATGCATGCACTCAGTCATCATTGTGAGCTGTGCATTCTTGACGCATGGGTCGCGGTCGTGCGAAAATCTTGATGCGATTTTCATTCGTAGCCAACCCGGTCCGATCTCTCGCGCTCGGCGAGCGTACAATTAACGTTGATCGAACGATGGATGGGACTTGCTGCGCTGGATGCTGCAATATGCGGACGTCGAACAGCCCCGAGTTTGCTCCTGGATTTGCCGGTCGAGAGCGTGCAATAGCATGACGGCCATCGGGCGTAGCAGGCGGCGCTTGCGTCGTAGCGCTGGGCGCACCAAGTGCCGCCTTCAATGCGAGCTTTTCGATGCCGGCTGTTGCTGGCGACGTATGCCGTCACGTCCACGAGTGATGCCCTCACGACCGGGGGTGTGCCCGCCCCGAACACACTGCGCTGGGCGATGCAGCAGGTCGACGCCGATCGCACGCCGGACCAGATACAGTTCAACATCCCGGGGGCCGGGGTGCACTCGATCCAGGTCCTGCAAGGTCCGCTGCCCGTCCTGACCACGCCCGTGTTGATCGACGGCACCAGCCAGCCTCATTACACCGGCACGCCGCTCATCGAGATTGACGGCTCGAAGGTTGGTGGAGCGAGCAACGGACTGGTCATCTCCGGCGGAGGCAGCACGATCCAGGGCCTGGCGATCGTCGGGTTTCTCGGTTCGGGCCTGGTCTTGAATTCGCTTGGCGGCAACGTCGTCGCGGGAAACTACCTCGGAGTTGAAGCCTCCGGCACAGCGACCGAAGCCAACGGCACCGGACTCTTGGTCGCGGGCTCATCCGGCAATACGATCGGCGGTTCGACGGCCAGGTCGGGTAACGTGATTTCGGGGAATACCGACGATGGCATCCTGATCCAGACGAGCGACGGGCCGGCGGCAAACAACGAGCTCCTGGCCAATGTGATCGGGGCCGGGCCGACCGGCCTGGGCGCCATGGGCAACGGCGAGAGCGGCATCGAAGTCGAGGGAGCTTCGGATACGGAAATCGGCGTATCCGCCCCAGGTCTGGGCAATGTCGTCTCCGGCAATCTGGGCGCCGGCATCGCCGTCAATTCGGGCGCGTTCGGTACGTTGATCCAGAACAATGCGATCGGCGTCACCGCCGATGGCGCCACCGCCGTCGGCAACGGGAGCGACGGCATCCTGCTCGACGATGCGCCGGGGACGTTGATCGGCGGCACGGGCGCGTACGAGAGCAACGTGATCTGCGCCAATGCCGGCAATGGCATCAACACCGCCGGCGACACCACGGGTACGCTCGTCGAGGGCAACTACATCGGCACCAATTCCAGTGCCACGCTCGGCCTCGGCAACGATCAGAATGGCGTGAACCTGGGCTCTTCGTCAAACACGATCGGCGGAACGGTCGCCGGGGCCGGCAACACCATCGACAATAATGGCGTGGGACAGGTCGCCTCCGGCGTGCAGCTCGCGGGCCAGGTTACCGAGAACGCGATCCTTTCCAACTCGATCTACGGCAACGATGGGCTGGGGATCAATCTCGGCAACGGCCCGACGCCCAACAGTCCGCCGGGTACTCCGGCGCAACAACAGTCAGAATTATCCCGTGCTGGCCGTGGCGCAGAGCGACGGGTCGACGACGACCATCCAGGGAACGCTGTTCTCGACTCCGAATACTTCGTTCCTGGTGCAGTTCTTCTCCAGCCCCACCGAATCGTTCACCGATTTCGGCGAAGGAAAAGTATTGATCGGCACGCAGAGCGTGGCCACGGGCGCCGACGACAATGGCACGTTCACGGCGACGTTCCCGACGGCCACGATCGTCGGCCAGTACATCTCGGCGACCGCAACTGACCCGAAGGGAGATACTTCGGAGTTCGCTCGCGACGTCGAGGTCCAGGGGGAAATCAATCTCACCCTCTCGGCCACGGGCACCCCGGACCCGGTTCTCGCCGGCGGTCAGCTGACGTACACGCTCACGGTTTCCAACCAGGGAACCGAACCCGCCCAGAGCGTGACGCTCACCGACCAGCTTCCCTCGGGCGTGACGCTCCAGTCGGCGACCCCGTCGCAGGGATCACTGGAATCAGCGCCGGCGGGCACCGTCGTCGCCGCCCTGGGCATGATTCGGTCCGGCGGCTCGGCGACCTTGACGATCGTGATCACGACGAGCGCCAGCTCGCCGTCCTCGATCACCGACACGGCGAGCGTCACCAGCCAGCCTGCCGATCCCCTGAATCCCAACCCGCACGCGACCGTCACCACGACGGTTCTCTCCTCCGCCGACCTGTCGGTGGCGCTTTCGTCCAGCAGCGATTCCGTGCTGGCCGGCTCCGATCTGACGTACACGATGGTCGTCGAGAATTCCGGGCCCGACGGCGCCGACGCCGTGAGCGCGACCCTGCCGCTGCCCGACGGCGTCACCTTTGTTTCTGCCAACACAACGGTCGGGACCGTGAGCAACTCGAGCGGGACGATCACCGCCGCGATCGGCGCAATGGCGCCCGGTGCGCAGACAACCATCCAGGTGGTCGTACAACCGGACGACGCGGGAGAGCTCACGCTGACGGCGTCGGTCTCGAGCGACGCCATACAGGACCCTGACCCCAGCAACAACTCGTCGACGACAGCCGTCGATGTCGAGCCGGCCTCCGATCTCGGCGTGACGATCTCGACCTCGCCCGAATTCGTCGAATCCAACGGCGTATTCGAGTACGTGGTAACCGTGACTGACGCCGGGCCCAGCGACGCGAGCAATGTTCTGGTGGAAGACACGCTCCCCCCGGGCGTTGAGTACGAGGGCGCCTCCACGAGCCTCGGGGTCACGCCGACCGTTCTCGACGGCGTCGTGAGCGCGACATTCAGCACGCTCAAGGCGGGAACGCAGGCCACGCTGACGATCAAGGTGGCGGCCACGGTCGCGCCCGGCAGCACGCTCACGGACTTGGCGGCGGTCCCCGACCAGCCAAACGACCCCAACCAGGCCAACAACACGGCAACGCTTGTGACCGCCGTTGTCGGACGCAGCGACCTCGGCGTCACGGCCAGCGCGCCCGGCGCGGTCTACGTGGGTCAAGGCATCACCTACACGCTGGAAGTTTCCAACTCTGGGCCGGATGCCGAGCCGTCCCCGGTTGTGACCTGCCCATTTCCGTCGGACCTGTCGCTGATTTCGACGAGCTCCACGCCCGGCCAGCCAGCGCCGGTTGTAAGCGGCGGTATTTTCACGGCCCATCTAGGCCCGCTTCTGGCCAATTCCACGCTCCTGTTCAGCCTGAGTGTCTCGCCCCAGGCCGCTGCGGCTGGCTCGCTCGTCACGGATTTCTCGATCCAGGGCGTGAACGTCGATTCCAACCAGAGCAACAACACCGCGGAAACGTCGGTCACGGTGACGCCCGCGGCCGACCTGGCCGTCGCCATCACCCCGGCGGTGTTTCCACCTGCGCGGCAAGCTAACTGGACGTACACGGTCTTCGTCGCCGACCTGGGGCCATCCCCGTCCACGGGCGTGAAGGTGCTCGTGCCTCTGCCGGCGAATACTCAGTTCGTCTCCGCGACCGCGAGCCAGGGGTCCGATCCGACCACGAGCGACGGAGTCATCGAGGCCGACCTGGGCGACCTCGCGGCGGGCAAGTCGGCGGCCGTGACCGTCGAGGTTGAGCCGACGTCCCTGGGCGCTCTCCAGCTCGCGGCGTCCGTTAGCGGCACCGAGTTCGACCCGAACGGGGCCAACAACCAGACATCGCTGGCGGTCACGGTCGCTCCATCCGCCAACCTGACGGTGAGCCTGGTCCCCCAGTTTCCCACGGTCATGACCGGCCAGCATTGGACCCTCACCGCCACGGTCGCCAATTCGGGGCCCGATCCCGCGACCGATACAATCCTGCGCCTGCCACTGGCGAGCGACCTCGTCTTCAATTCTCCAGGGCCGGGCCCGACCAGCAGCAATTTCCAGGCTGGCCAGATCGTCGCTCAGCTCGGAACACTGGCTCCGGGCGCATCGACGACCGTGTCCTTCGTCGTGACCGCGGCCGCGGCGGGGATCGTCAATCAATCCGCGATCGCGACCGAGAGCGACAACCAGCTCGACCCCGGAAGCAACACGGCCACCACCACGGTGACGGTCCTGGAATCCGCCGGACTCCTCCAGTTCGGTGCCAGCGGTTACGCGGTTCCCGAAACAGCGGGCGCCGCCCAGGTCCAGGTGGTTCGATTCGACGGGCGCTGGGACCGATCGCGGTCAACTTCCAGACGGTCGCATTGAACGCAATCCCCGGTCTCGACTTCACTCCCACCTCGGGCACCGTCTCTCTCGCCTCGGGACAAACGAACGGCACGATCCTGGTGTCCCGGTTCTCGCCGACCCGTGGGACAACCAGGACGAATACTGTCAGCGTTGTTCTGCAATCCCCCACCGGCGGCGCCGGCTTGGCCGCGCAAAGCTCGACACTCATCAGGATCATCGACGTTGACCCCAACACGAATCCGCCGGAGGTGTCGAACCTGAGCTGGCTCGGTACCTCCCGCGCGATCACGAGCCTGAACGTGTGCTTCACGGCCCCCCTCGACCAGACCGATGCCATGATTGCGGCCAACTACCGGTTGGTCGCCCCCGGCAATCGGGTCATTTCACTCACGCCGAGTTCCTACAACCAGTCGAGCGACTCCGTGACGCTCGTCCCATCGACACCGCTGCCGTCCGGGCAGTACTATCAGCTCGAGGTCGCCGGCACCGGGCCGAGTGCGATCCGCGACATCGCCGGCAACGTTCTCGACGGCACCGCCAACGGCCTGCCCGGGTCGAATTACGACGTGTCGTTCGCGCAAGGGACGCACCTGCAGTACGTCGACAACACCGGCAACAAGGTCTCGCTCAAGCTCGCCGGCTCGGGATACATGGAGCAGATTCGCAACGCGGCGGGGGAAGGGATCCTCCTGGAGCTCGTCGGAGTCAGCCCCCACCATGCGACCTTATCCGGCAGCGTAAAGAAGACCGTCTCCGTTCGCGCCCGGGCCAGGAAGTCGACGACCGGCGCCACCGGCCTGGGAACTCTCGAGGGATTCGGCAACTTTGGCGACGTGAAAGTGCTCTTGAAAACGCCACCTTTTTACGTGACGCAGTACCCGTTTCAGCGGAAGGGCCGCGGCGTCCTTTGATTTGACGCCAGCCCCTTGAGCGGGTTAAGATCGTTCCATGCGTTGCCTTCCTTCCCTCGCCTGAGTCGTGCGGAGCTTGACCGCGATGGCTGAGCGGATCTTCGGATGCCTTCGGATCCTGAGCCTGGCTGCGGTGATCGCGGTCGCGGCACCGATCGAGGCGAGTGCCTGTCCCAACTGCAAGGAGGCAGTCTCGGCGTCGACGGGCAAGTCGCGAACATGTCGCCCGGCTATAACTGGAGCGTTGTCTTCATGTTGACCGTGCCGTTCTCGCTTATGGGCACCGGCGTTTTCATGATCCATCGAGCCGTCAAGCGAGGAATGCTGCCCGAGATGTGAGCGATCCGGCGCACGGTCTTCTAGCTCGGGCGAAGCGCTGCCCGCCTCGGGACGATTTGCGCCGTTCAGTTGGCGGTCTTGGCCTTGCGCGCAGCCGGCCGGCGTTGGTGTTGGCGGCGAGGTCGTCGATCATGTCGCGGACGGCCTGGGCGATGGCGGACTGCCAGTCGTCGCCGAAGCGGGCGTGGTAGGCCGGGCGCTCGTAGGCGAAGGTGATTCCCCGCGAGTTATTGATGATCGCGCCCAAGCCATCGGCGTCGAAGGCGCCGGCGATATCGCGGGCGGTGGCGCCCTGGGTGCCGATAGCCGGGCACGAGGAACAGGATGCCGGCGAGGACTTCGCGCAATTCGGCGAGTTGCTCCGGATAGGTCGCGCCGACGACGGCGCCGACCAGGCTGTAGCCGTCTTCGCCGCGATGCGGCTCAGCCCACTGTTTCAGCCGTTCGGCGACGTGGCGATACACGGGTTTTCCGTCGGCCGACAAGGTCTTGAAACTCGCCGGCGGACGCGTTGCTGGTGCGGACCAGGACGAAGACGCCCTTTTGTTCTCGGGCGGCGACTTTGACAAAGGGTGAGATGCCGTCGGTGCCGAGGTACGGATTGACGGTGAGGGCGTCGGCCTGCCACGACGGCTCGAAAGCCCCGCCGATCGGGACTTTGCCGAGATAGCCGCGCGCGTAGGCTTCGGCGGTCGAACCGATGTCGTTGCGTTTGCCGTCGATGATCACGATCAGGCCTTTTTCGTGGGCGTACGCACGCCGTGGCGTGCAGTGCAGCGACGCCGCTGGGCCGTAGGCCTCGTAGAATGCCGACTGAAACTTGACCGCGGCGACCAGCGGGGCGACGACGTCGATCACGTCGCAGCCGAAGCGATGCAGAGCGCTTCGGAGACGCCCTCTCGATTCGCCGGGAACCGATCGAGGAATCCCGGCGGCAATTCTTCGGGTCGGGGGTCGATCCCCACGACGACCGGATTTCCGACTCGGCGAATCGCCGTGAACAGACGGTCCACGAAGTGCACGAGTCTTTGCTCCCCTTGGGGTTGGATTGACAGTTCCTCGCTGGATTCTACAATCTAAGCACCTTGGTCGGGATAGACGGCACCGCCAGGCGCGGGTTATCCTGACAGGTAATCGGGGCGTAGCGCAGCTTGGATTAGCGCGCTTGCTTGGGGTGCAAGAGGTCACCGGTTCAAATCCGGTCGCCCCGATTTTTTCGCCGGAGGCGAAAAAATAGAGCAGGAGAGCGGAGAAAGTGGTAAGGAGACCCCAAAGACCCCCGACCGCTCTCCTGCGGTCTCCTCTCTACTTTCCACTCTCTTGGCCGGAGTGTAGTGTGAGGAGACCCAATGATCCCCGACCGCGCTCCTACGGTCGAATCTCTACTGTCTCCAATGGATCAACCCGTCAGTCTCGTCCCCGGAGCACCGCCGCTTCGAGAATCTGATCGTCCTCCCCGCGGGAAAGCTCAGATGGCGTTCAGCTTTGAGTAGCTGGGCGTTGACCAGAAAGCTATCGACTTCGCGGATCAGGTTTGCACCAGCATCGAGCAGTTCACCCGCCGATACGGTTTTCTCGTCGACCAGCGCAATCGCGCTTTCTTTGGAACTCAACCAACATCGCTGAACGCAACGGTCGCTTCACCATGGCCGATCGCTGAGCGAAGAGGCGTGCCAGACCTCCACGACCGGAGTTCGCAGCGTCCGTCGTGAAGTCCCAACTCAGACGTACGGAACTGATGGCCATGTCAAAGCCAGGAACGAAGCATCGCTGCGCATGGGCGGCCGATGACCCCGTCATGCAGGCCTATCACGACACGGAATGGGGAGTGCCGCAGCGCAATGCGCGGGCTCTCTGGGAAATGCTGATGCTGGAGGGGTTTCAAGCTGGCCTGGCATGGATTGTTGTGCTCCGAAAGCGAGACGCATTCCGGCGCGCATTTGCAGACTTCGATCCTGAACAAGTCGCCGCGTTTGATCATGCCGACATTGATCGACTCCTGGCCGATCCCGGCATCATCCGCTCGCGAGCCAAGATTGAAGCAACGATCAAGGGGGCTCAAATCTTCTGTGACATGGCCGAACGAGGCGAGGACTTTTCGGATTTCAGCTGGTCGTTCACCGAGGGCCGCGCGATCGAGGGTGACGGCCGCCACGTCCCTTCGGAGACCGCTCTGTCGGTCAGAATCGCGAAAGAACTGAAGCGCCGTGGCTTCAAATTCGTCGGTCCGACCATCGTCTATGCCTGGATGCAGGCCGTCGGGATTGTGAACGATCATGCCCTATCGTGCTTTCGACGGGCACAGGTCTCTTTTCGCAAGGCATGAGGAGAATCAATTCACATGAGAGTACGAAGACAATCATATCAGAATCGCGATATTCAATCGTAACATGATCTTCGCGCGGAATTGGCGATTGATTCGCCAAGCGATTCGCCTGGGACGCGTGTTACTTGATCGCCGAGCGGTCGGACGCGACGCCGAACCCGGCGGTAGAGGTACGCGAATCCTTGGCAGATGGCACCGAGTTCAAGGCTGTCTGGTCGCATCTCAGTAAGAGCGGGTGCCAAGCTGGTAACCGTCCACTTCTTCGACAGAGGTTAGCATGCGGATTCCCGGACAGCGTATCAAGCGGACGCGGCTGATTCAGACCGAGAAATATGTGGTCGCCGTCGAGGTCGAGATGGTGATCCCGGTCGACGATCCAAGCGAGCCATGCTACGAATCTGAAACGGTTCAATTCCTTCAGGAGATCAAGGAGCACGCCGAGCAAGGAGACGTGGCCTGGCTATCCCAGAAAGGCAAGGTCTACGCCGCCGTGGAGGCAGCTTGACGGACCGGTGTGCCGCCGAACCAGGCGCCGCATGCGACTGGGAGCGCACGACGGAGTTTTGTCCCTTCCCGGGACGCTATTTCATTGTGTCATCGTGCGTGTGCATTGCTGATTCTCCGTTGCTGCTTTCCTAAAGTGACATCAGGCCCTCGGACAGACGGCGCACGATCCCCAGCTCCGGCGCAACCTTCCGGCAGCGAGACTCATCCTCTTCGAGCGCCTTCACGCGTCCGCGGAAGCCTCCCCAGGAGAAAGTCTGCGCAGGTATTCAACGAATCGCTCTTCGATCTCATACATCCCGACGATCTCGAAGTCGGCTCGGGGATCGGGCAGCCATACGTGGTAGTTCTCACCCCCGCTGTAGTTTGCCTTGTGGAACTCGTCCACGGCGAAGCAGTAATAGACCCGGCCGTTGGCGGATGCCGCCTCCTCCGCCAGCTCCGATAACGGCGCGACGACGAGGGGATCTTCCTCGCCCACGAGTTGGAGCTCTTGCGCGCCGTCCGCTCCGGCCGATGGTATTGGACGAGTTGATCGCTCGACTGGGTGAAGTCCACCGAACCGACGACCTCATAGAATGCTCGGAGCGAGAGCGGCAGCGGCCCCAATGACTCCTCGATTCCGACGATTCGCTGGACCGCTCCCGCATCCGGCGGGATGAACGCCGCTCCCGGCCTCGCGAATTCATAGCCAAGGCTGTTCAGGCGCTCGACCAGGATCTCCACATTGCAACGCACACGACGCATCGTCTCCTTCGCGACCGCGTATGCGTCCCCGAGGTAGGCAGCGTGGCGCGCCTGGTGACCGAGGGCGACCAGATCGCCCCAGACCCCTGCATGCTCGCCGGAAGTATAGCGGTCAACGAAGCTCATTGAGTCGCCGGCTCCTTCTCCGAACGCCTGAACGGTTTGATTTGATCCGACCCCGAGCGGACGTATCGCGATACTCTTGACCAGGGCCTTCAAGCAAGTGTCGTCGCGTCGTCGTGAATCAATTCACCGGACTGGATTTCAGCACCGATGGACGGCCGGCTTCATCGGCGATGCCCTTCTTGAAAGCAGCGAACAGGGCGAATGCGAAAGCGAACAAGACGGCGCCTCCGACCCAACCACCCATCACCACCTCATTCGGCGCCAAAAATCCTATCGCGAAACCCGCTCCAATGAGCACTGCCGCGAGCAGGGCGAACGTTTTCATTCCGTACAGGAAGACAAACGGCAGATAGTGGGCACCCACGATGACCATGCACGCGGGATAGAACCAGCCCTGCCTGTGAAGCGCGGCGGCGCCGGCCACCGGGAGAACAAGCGGAACCGTGAACGCGATTTGCATCGCCAGATTCCTCAAGGGGTTCTCTTGACCAAGCACCGCTTTGCGACCGGCCATGCGGAGCAATGCTTGGGTCAGCGGAAAGATCGCCGCGCCCCCGATCGCCAGTGCCCAGAAGCCGGTTTTCGGATCGACAAACGTCGCAATCGCCGCCGAGGCGAACCAGATGACGGCCGACGCGAATTGACCGACCGACCCTCCAAGATAAGCAGTTCGCACTTCATACTGTGCATCGGAGATACGCATTCGTCAGATGACTCCGGATGCGGTATTCCATCGTCGATACGTTCGGGACCTGGCGGATCGGGTGACCGTCGAAACACGCTGTGCCGCTGTCGAGAAGCCGCTGATGGCCTGATGCCGGGTCGGTTAGAATCGAACGTCTCACACCGTGGAGGCAGCTCCGCCTGGCAATGCGGAGTGTTCCGCCGACATCGCGACCGACACTCGGTCGATTGGCTTCTGCCGACGGTCGCCCGTCAAGGCGCCTGCCGTTTGCGTGCGACAGTCCCGGCGGCGAGGACCGCGACGGCCGACTTGGCTTTCTTCGCCCTGACTTTCCTCGCCTTCTTTTTCCACGCCCGCACGGTGTCGAGCTCGCCGGAATCGAGGTACGGAGCAATGTGCCCGCATGACAGGCAGACGGAGCACTTTGCGGCCACTCTGCCCGAGAGGCCGAGCCTGATGACGACTCCGCCCTTGTTTTCGGCTTCGATGAACGTGTGATAGAGGTCACGTCCTTGGCAGGCGACACACTGATTTGGCCTCATCGACGGCTCCTCGGAATGCGCGGATGCGGTCTCGATCATCGTATTCCGTGATGGCTCCGGTCGGCGTGCCGGCGCAGCCCGGCTGCGAAGCGGCATCATCGACCGTAGCAGATCGCCCGTCAATGGTGACGACTCGCTCGGCAGAGCGGCTCTTTGGGCCAGCGGAGCGACATTGCCCGAGTCGATGCACCCTGCTCCACGAAACTCGGCTTTCGGAAGGGACTGCGCGACGGCGGAGGCGGCGCGGTCGGTCGCGTCTCCCGCCGCCCGTCCCCGGCTCTGCATCCGCTCCCGTCGGGTCGACATGCCGACCGCGACACCCGATCGTGGACCGGTCGTCCACGGGGTGTTGTGCCGGCGGGCCCCGTCAAGCGGAGCCGACGGCGCGCCACGCGGCCGCCGCACCCTGCCCCACCCGGCATCGGGCGGGGCTCGGTGACGACGACATCAGTCGCTCGCGCGGGCCTTCCGACGGCACGATCGGCCGCCCGCAACTATCAGGGCGCCGAGGACGGCCAGCGTCAATGTCGAGGGCTCGGGCACGGTCACGGCGTTGATCGTGACGGGCCCCGACGTCCAGAAAAAAGGAAACCCCAAAAAAACATAATGTGTAGACGCGTCGGGGGGATTGAGCGAAGAAATAGTGAACTCTCTAGGGTATGTCGTCTGGTTCGAGCCCTGGACCGCGTCGGTCTGCAGGGCCAGGCTCGTCAGCGTCGGGCCCGGACCGACGGAGGCGGAGAAGGAAGTGAGGTCCGCCAGTCCGAACGTGGTGGTATTGGGCGTGTTCTCATTCAGAATGAAGTTGAACGACGCAAGGTTCGCCAGGCCGACCGTCGAGAGGCCGGTCGCGAAGGAGAAGGTCCCGGCGCCGGTGGAGATCAGCCCGGCCTCGTCTGGGCCGCCCCTCCCCGAGTAACTGAAGTTGACGATTGTCCCAGCCCGCGCCCCCCCCGTGGTCGCGGCCATCAAGCCCAGCACCGCCGCCGCCAGCATCGCCCGCCGCATCGATTGCCTCATGGCTGTTCCCTCCGCAGATGGATCCCAGGCGACTCCCGCCCGGGGCTGTGGCCGGCACGCCCGGTCTGGCCCAAGCCTCTGGCCGCAGTGACCGTTCACCTCGCCCTGTCGGGGTGCCTGGTTTCTCGGTTTTGTGACCCGTGTGCCCCAGACATCGCAGATGGCCGTAGCCGCGCACTTGCCCGCGCCTCGCTGACCAACCGTCTCCATCGGACCGGAATAAAGCCCCGATCTTGCCGAGTCGTATCCATATGGTAGCGGGGCGGGGACGGCAACCGCGAGGGGTGAGACGAATTCGCTGGGGATTTTTCCGGCAGAGACCGGGGTCAGAAAGGCAACGGAACGACAACTCGGGTCAAGCCGTGCGGAGTCAGCGGTCAGGGTGCGGAGGGAAAAAAGGGCAACGATCCCCGCAGCCCGCCCTTTGGTTAGCGCGCTCGCTGCTGGGAAAGACCTGGTCAGCCGAAGAATTCCGGCAAGCTGCCGGTTTCCCCTGTGCGACTGTTTGTCTTTTCACCCGGACCGGCGCGGCTATCTGGCGTGGTGTCTGTCGCGGGCGTTTGCGGCGTCAACGCGTGCGGTGAATATACTCTTCGAGCGCGAACCACTCTTTCGGGGTGGCGACCTGACACTCGATCAGCCGTGGTCCCCTTTCGCCGAGCGCGTTCTCAAGCAGTTGGTGGAACTCTTCGGCCGTTCCCGCCCGGGTCGCGGCCACGCCAAGACCGGTCGCGATATTCACCCAATCGAGCGCCGGATTGTTAAGCTCCAGCATCGACTTCATCTTTTCGTTCATTTCACGGTCGCGAACTCGCGCCATCTCGAGGTTGAGTATGGCGTAGGAGTCGTTCTTGAGGACGACGATGATGACGTCGGCTTTTTCTCGGGCCATCGACCACAGCGCCTGGACGGCATACATGCCGCTACCATCCGCCTGAAGATGAACAACCTTGCGATCGGGGCAGGCGACCGCCGCGCCGAGAGCCATGGGCAGACCGCCGCCGATCGCCCCGCCGTTGACGGGGTTGAGATAATCGTGCGCACGGGCCCCCTTGGTCGCCTCGAAGATGGGCGGGCCATTTGTGGCCGCTTCGTCGACGAGAATCGCATCGGCCGGCAACAGCATGCAGAGCGACTGCCCGACTGTCTTCGCCGTCAGCTCTCCGGAGGGCCGTGCCGCCGCCGTCCGAGGCTGACGGGGCGTCGACACGCCGGCAGCTCCGGTCGCGTCCGCGAGCGATTTGAGCGCCGTCTGGAGATCCTGTTCCGGCGAGGCCAGCGCGAAGAGATCGCATCCCGGACGGCTCTTGAAATTGGGCTTGTTCTTGTACGCGAAGGTCGCGACAGGAAAGGAAGCCGACAAAGATGAGTTGCTCGAACGGCTCCAGGAACTTGATGCCGATTTCATATTCGTAAGGAATCGGATCCACGGGCGGCCGCCCCTCGCCGCGCGAGAGGTGTCGCGAAGGAAACGTCTCGGCCAGGAGGGCTGCGTCGGACTTGGCGGCGACACGCGCGGCGAGTTCCAGCGATTCGCCCTGAAGGGCGAGGTTGCCCAGCACCAGGCCGGTTTTCTTCCCGTTCGAGAGCATCAGGGCGGCACGCGCGATTGCCTCGGGGGCGATCTCCGCCATCCCAGACGACGAGGGAGGAGTCGGCGGCGGGTTGGCCTCGTCCCAGTGACAGTTGGAGGGCGCCACAATGGTGCAGACCTTGCCCGTCTTCGAAAGGGCCGCCGCCTCCGCGCCCAGCTCGCCGAGGTGGGAGGCGCTCTGCGCCTCGCGGCACCAGTGCGACACCGCGCGGGCGAGGTCCGTCACGCGACCGTTGATCAGCTCGTGTTCCGGGTAATTGGGCTGGTGGTAGGAGGCGTTCGAGCCGACAACGTTGACGACGGGAGTATTGGCCCGGCCGGCATTGTGCAACATGGCGATGCCGTTGGCGAAGCCGCTGGCGACGTGCAGGAGGGTGAAGGCTGGAGTTCCCTTCATGCGTCCGTATCCATCCGCGGCGCCGGTGACGACGTCCTCCTGCAAGCACAAGACGGCACGCACAAAGTCGGTCAAGCCGATTTCATAGACCAGCTGCATCTCGGATGTGCCGGGGTTCGCGAAGCATGTCGTGATCCCCGCATCCACCAGTGCCTGGAATAACGATTGTGCCCCGTTCATCGATTTCTCCTGGTTTTGGATCACTGCGTCGTCTTTCGTGGTCGTGAGATTTCACGGACAGTCTACGCGCACGTCGCCCCTGCCAAAAGGGTGCAGACCGTAACTACCCCTGAGGTCAGCGGTTGCCGGTCGCGATTGACCGGCACGCATCCGGAGCGATACGGATGAGGCGGGTTCGCAGTCCCGCAAGAGTGTCCCCGTGGCATGGCAACGATTCGTGACAAACTGGGCCCCTGCGGTTCGGACCCCGCGAAACGGAAGTGAGGTCGGGTGCGTCCACTTCCCCGAAATCGCGCGATCGGCCAGGGTGACGAGAGGCGACCAAGGGGCATGGACAGCCCGTGCGTGAATGCGACAATACTCCCGATGTCCGGTTGCCCGGCCAGCTCCCTCTTAACCATCGCAAAAGGACGCTATGAGAGATCTGGCTATCGCCTTGGAGAATCGCCCCGGCGCTCTTGCGGAGATGGGCGAGACGCTGGGCCGCGCAGGGGTGAGCGTCGAGGGTGGAGGGGCGTGGGTCGTCAACGGCAGTGGCGTCGCCCACTTCCTGTTCGAGGACGGCGTCGCCGCCCGCAAGGCGCTCGAAGCGGCCGGCATTCGCGTCCTCGAAGACCGAGAGGTACTCGTCCAGCGCTTGAAGCAAGACGTCCCCGGTCAGCTCGGCCTGCTCACTCGCCGGATGGCCGAGGCCGGCGTCAACATCGAAGTGTTGTACAGCGACCATAACCATCAGCTGATCCTCGTGGTCGACGACCTCGTGCGCGGGCGCACCGTTTCAGAGGCGTGGACTCGCGAGAGTTTCTCGATGACTCTCGGCAAGGTCGAGCCGGCCGACCCGCGTACGGCGCGCGACTGAATCCAGTCGCGTCAATTGTAGATCACACCGATGCCGAAGGCCTGGCCGTGGTGATCGCGGATCTCCTCGAAACGCCGCCCGACCTTGACCTCGTCCCAGAACCGGCCGACCGGGGGCGCGTAGTCGATGTCATGGAAGGCGATCAGCCCCTTGGGCTTGACGAGCGTGCCGTACATCTCGAAATCGCGCTTGACTCCTTCGTAGGAATGGTCGCCGTCGATGAACAGGAAATCGAGACCCGCGTCCCCGATCAGCTTCGCGACACGGGCCAGCACTGCCGGGTCGTGCGAATCATCACGGATGAGCTCGAGCCGTTGACCGGGCAATGGAAACTCGTGATAGAGTGGTGACTTCCATTGCGGATACCCGCCGCCGCCGGGTCCCCCGGGCAGGTCGATGCTCACCAGTTGTGCGTCTGTCGCGGCGACCCGGGTGAACAGGAAAAGCGTGCCGCCGCTCGCGGTTCCGATCTCGAGGATCCGCTGCGGTCTCGCCCGCTTGAGAATGCGCAGCAGGGCGAGGATCTCGTGCACGTTCTGAATGGGCGTGATCGAGCGCCAGTACCCCCTGGTCGCCAGCTTGACCAGGCGATCGAGGTCATCAACGGGACCGGTGCGCTTCATCTGATTGACGACGCTGCCGAAAAAGAGGGTCCTCATGATCCGAGAGCCACCGTGCACGAGCATCCGGGCCGGTGTCATCACCAGTTTCGTCGGCAGGTTCATCTTGCACAATCCTCGCTGGGCCGGGCGCAAATCAAGTGACCGCCGTCGCGTGACCTTTTGTTGTTCACGTCAGGCGTCCAAACAAGATACCGTCAGTTCGGGAGGTGTGCGAGCGGATCGCCGAAGCCGATGGCAGCCCCGCAGTGCTGGTGCGGACACAGTGCACGATGAGGCCGGAGGCTTGATAATGTTAGCGATGAATCGGTCCTGCCCGAAGGTCAACTCAGGTCGGGCGGTGGGCGCTCCGCGTCGGAAGTCAGATTGAGGATTTTCGACGGCGGTGTGATCCCGAACCAAAGTCCTGCACCGGCGACGGAGACGATTCCGGCAACCGCCAGCCCGAGGCGCCAGCCCAGGTCCGGGCCGTAGCGCACGGTGAAGTACGTGCTCAGTAGCGGTGTGAGATAGGGCGAGAGCGCACCCCCCGCGTTGCCGCCGGTGTTCATCAGGCCCGCGGCGGTGCCCCCATATTGTCCACCCAGCTCGACCGCGGTGGTCCAGAAGGCCCCCTCGCATGCGCCGATAAAGGCTGCGGCGAAGGCAAACGCGACAAGCGTCGTTCGCGGACTCGCCGCGATCAAACCCAGCTCAAAGACACCGCCGGCCGCAAGCATCCCGAGCATTGGCACGAGCGCACGCCGCGCTCGCGGCGACAACGAGCGCGGACTATGATCCGACAACCAACCTCCGATGATCATGCCCGCCCCCATCGCGAGCGTGATCGTTGTCGAATAATCGCGTGCCACGCTTCGACTCTGCATCTGGATCGTTTCGAAGTAATACTCGATCCAGTAAAAGAACAGGTACTGAAAATAACCCAGAGCGGTGTAGCTCAGTGTGATGCAAATCACGCTGCGCTGACGCATGATTCGCCACAGAGACCAGAAATCAGGCGCGACCGGATCGCGTGCCGCCACTTTAGCCGTCGAGACGTGGCCGGACCGTGTGGCGGCGGTCCAGATGCCCGCGACGGCCAGGGTCAGTGCGCCCGAGATCAAGAAAGCCACCGGCCAACCGAACTGATCGATGAGCGCTCCCATCACGTAATAGGTCGATGCGATCCCTGCACACGCCGCGAAACAAACGAGTCCGTTGACGAGCACCGTCGAATCGGGCGCAGCGTTCTCGTAAACGATTCGGGCCGCTGATGGATGCAAGGGCGCAGTTCGTGGCACCGAGACACGACCGCACCACCATCAATCCCATCCACAGCGCAAAGACGTCGTGAGCCGCGAGCCCAACGGCGCCTGTCGAGCGCCACAAAGACGCTGGAAGCGAACCCCAGAAAGACGAGCGCAGGCGCGGTCCGAAGCGGTCCCCGAACCAACCACCCGGCAGCATCGCCAGCGTGTAGAACACCAGAAATGCCGAGTAGACGATCCCCATCCGGACCACGCTCACACCGTGATGAGGAATAATGCTCTCCGCTCCGGCGACCGAGATCCCGACGCGGTTGAAATGTCCGACCGCCACGACCAGCATCAAGAGCGCAATCGTCCTGGTGCGTGCCGAGACCAGAAGTGTCGAGCGAAGCGAGGCGGTTTTCTGGGGATGATTCATCGGGAGTGGATGGCCTCGTACGAATTACGCCCACAAAGGGTGCAGGCAGCGGTCAACTGGCGTCTGGCAGAGCGATCGTCGGGTCTCGGCGAGCAGGGCGTCCTATTCTCCGCTCGCGAATCCCGTGAAAACCAGTGTCCGCCGTCCAGCACACCCGGGGATCTCCATCCGGAGGAAATCGCGTGCAACATACCGGTGGCCCCGTCGCTTTTGATCCGCGCGAATTGACCAGGTATGATCGAACCTCGGTTGGGCGCGTCAATCGAGGGGAGTTCGGCCCGATTCCCTGGTACGCACAGCCAGGCCGATGATTTTCCGGAGCAATTCGCCATGCAGGAATTCCTTTGCGATCTGATGGCTCATGCGGAATGGGCCAATGCTGTCTTCTTTGAACCTGGGGGAATTCCCCAGCCCGCGACCATGAGGAGCTGCGCCGCCGCATGGACCACCTGATCGGCGTGCAGCAGGGCTTCTTGTCAGTGCTTCGCGGTCAGACTCCGGGAGGCCCGTCGGACGGACCGCCGGCTTCCTACGATGACTTGCGGTCGCGCACAGTCGTCGCACTCGGGACTGCGCGAGCTCACGTCCGCGCCTCCAGCCGGAATCGCTGGCGAGCACGATCCGGATCCCTTGGTTTCCGGACCCGCCATGTGTGATTACCACCGCGGAAGCCCTGGTGCAGGCCGCGATGCACGGCCAGCACCATCGTGGCCAGTGCATGACCCGGCTCAAGGACTTCGGGGGCGAGCCGAAAAACGTGGATTGGATCATCTGGCTCTGGAAGCAGAAACCTCAGGGTCTGTGGAGCTGAGCCGGGTCGTGACACAGTGCTTGCCGCGCACAGATCACTGGCCGACGGGATTGGTGTGGGATGAAGACGAGATTCTTCAAGACACCCTCGGAATTTCGGGAATGGCTCGAGGAGCACCACGGTACGACCCAGGAGCTCTGGGTTGGATTCTTCAAAAAGGGCTCCGGCAAGCCGAGCATCACCTGGCCCGAGTCGGTCGACGAAGCGCTTTGCTTTGGCTGGATCGATGGGCTGAGAAAAACCCTTGATGAAACGAGCTACACGATCCGATTCAGCCCGCGCAAGTCGAGCAGTATCTGGAGCGCGGTGAACATGAAGCGCGCAGGAGCTCGAGAACCAGGGACGGATGCGGACGGCCGGACTCAAGGCGTATGCGGCACGCAAGGAGAACCGGTCCGGCATCTACTCGTACGAGCAACGAACCGACACGCTACCGGCCCCGTACGAGAAATTTCTGCGAAAGAACACGGCAGCCTGGGAATTTTTCAGTGCCCAGTCGCCGTCGTACCGCAAAATGGTCGGCTGGTGGGTGGTGAGCGCCAAGAAGGAAGAGACGCGTTTGAAGCGGCTCGAGCGTCTGATCATGGAATCGGAGCAAGGCCGCAGGATCACCGGCTGAGTGGCAGTGCCCGCTTCAAACATCGGCGATCATGATGTCAATCCCGTCGGAGTTGCGTTCCAGCTGGCTCAGGATCGAGGGTTGAAAGAGACGTCTCAGCCGCGGCTGGCGGCTCTTGCCGACGACGATGATCTTGATCGCGTATTCGCGGGCGAAGGCCAGGATCGTGCTGGCGACATTGCCGCCGCGGAATGTCATGGGAATACCGCCGAGCTGCTGGGCGAGCTCCAGGTTCTTGCTGATGCTGCGCTGAGTCGCCGCGTCAATGCGCGTCAGGTCTTCCACGGGCGTTTGAATGTAGACGGCATACCACGGGACATTGAGACGGTCGGCGATCCTCGCGGTCTTCCTCAAGAGCGCTGTCGCATTGGGGCTCCGGCTGGAAAGCCCGACCATCACGCGATCCGTGGCTGCCAGGGGGAATCGGTCGGCCTCGGCGCACCGGCTGCGACGATCGATCAGGTGTGCGATTTCGGTGAGCGTGATTTCACGGAGCCTCGTGAGATTTGACGCGGTAAAGAAGTTCTCAAGCGCAGTGCCGATCCGATCCGCCGGGTAGATCTTGCCTGTGTTAAGCCGCTCGATCAGGTCTTCGACGCTGATGTCGACGTTCACGATCTGATCGGCGTCGGCAAGCACGCGATCCGGAATTCGCTCTTTCACGCGGACGTTGGTAATTCGTTCGATCTCGTCGTACAGACTCTCCATGTGTTGCACGTTGACCGTCGTGATCACGTGGATTCCCGCGAGCAGCAAGTCTTCGACGTCCTGATAGCGCTTCGCGTGCCGCGAGCCCGGCGCGTTCGTATGGGCGAGCTCGTCGACCAGGCAGACGGTCGGCCGTCGTGCCAGGATCGCGGGAACATCCATTTCGCGGAGAATGACGCCACGATATTCGACGAGCGCGGGGGAATGATCTCGAGGTCGCCGATCTGAGCCTTGGTGTCATCCCGGCCGTGGGTCTCGACCAGGCCGATGACCACGTCGAGCCCTTGTGCCTTGAGCCTGTGCCCTTCCCGGAGCATCGCGTAAGTCTTGCCCACGCCTGCTGCCGAGCCCAGGTAAACCTTGAGCCGGCCGCGCGTTTGACGGCGGATCAGATTCAGGAACTGCTCGGGCGTCGGACGTTGCAATTCCACGGGGGCCATCGGAAGATTCTCGCATGCGGACGGCGACCGCGGCCGGCGGTCAGACTACTCGCCTTCGTCAAGTGCCAGATTCAATTGCAGCACGTTCACTCGCGGCGGTGCCCCGAGAATCGCTCCGGATCGATTGATGTGCCGCTCGATCACGGCGTGCAGTTTCTCGAGAGTCAGCCCGCGCGCCATTGCGACGCGCACCGCCTGGAAGTAGGCGCCCTCAGGGCTGATGTCGGGATCAAGTCCCGAGCCAGATGCCGTTACCAGATCCACCGCGGCCGGGTGCTGGGCGTCGCCTTGAGTGACTCGGCCGCTGCGCGATTGCCGCGAAGATCGGGATTCTTGGTGCCCAGATTCGAGCCGCCGGCCGCGTCGGCCCTGTACTCGACCGCCGATGGGCGCGGGTGAAAGTAGCGTTCGGATTCGAATCGCTGCGCGACCAGCTCCGAGCCGATCGCGAGCCGTCCGTCGGCGTCGTAGATCAGGCTGCCATTTGCTGCGAGGGGAATAACAACTGGGCAGCATCCAGACGATCGCCGGATAGACGACCGCGCAAACGACGAATGTGATCGCGCACGCCCTCAAGGCCTGGTTCATTTCGCGGAGCATTGGTGTCTGTCCGTTGTTCATATTCGTCTGCCCGTCGGCCAGTTTGAGACCTTGCATCGTTCACCGGCCGACATAGATTTACGACCACGAGCCCTGTAAGTCGTACGACGCATTTTGCAGGCCTACGTCGCATGCACGAGCGCAAGCAGAGGGTCAATTGCCAGATCGATGAGTTTGATTCCGAAAAACGGGGCGATCACGCCCCCCAGTCCGTACCAGAGCAAGTTGCGGCGCAGTAGCGCGCTGGCCCCGACCGGTCGATACTTGACCCCTTTGAGAGCGATCGGAATCAAAAGGGGTATGATGATCGCGTTGAAGATCACCGCCGAAAGGATCGCGGAATTCGCGCCTCCGTCCGTGGCCAGCCCCATCAGATCGATCGCGCAGCGACGCGAGCGGCTTGAAGCCGACAAACATCGCGGGGATGACGGCGAAGTACTTGGCCAGGTCGTTGGCGATCGAAAAGGTTGTGAGTGCGCCTCGGGTCATCAGTAGCTGTTTGCCGATCTCGACGACCTCGATGAGCTTCGTGGGATCGCTGTCGAGATCGACCATGTTGCCCGCTTCCTTGGCCGCCTGCGTGCCGGAGTTCATGGCCACGCCGACGTCGGCCTGGGCGAGCGCAGGGGCATCGTTGGTGCCGTCCCCCATCATCGCGACAAGCTTGCCGCCGGTCTGTTCCTTGCGGATGTACGCCAGCTTTGCCTCGGGTGTGGCCTGCGCGATGAAGTCGTCAACCCCCGCCTCGTCGGCGATCGACTTCGCCGTCAAAGGGTTGTCGCCGGTGACCATCACCACGCGCAGGCCCATCTGGCGAAGACGCGCGAATCGCTCGCGGATGCCCGGCTTCAAGATGTCTTCCAGCTTGATCAACCCGACAATCTGTTCGTTGGAAATCACGGCGAGCGGTGTTGCGCCCTCGCGCGCGATTTCGTCCACCGAATCCTGGTATCCGCAGGGGACCTCGCAGCCTGCTCTTGAGCCGCGGCTGCGATCGTGTTGGGGGCCCCTTTGCGGATGGTCTGGCCGCCGGGAAGGTCGATCCCGCTCATGCGCGTCTGCGCGGTGAATTCGACGAATCGGCTGCCTGGGGGCGCTTCGAGCTCGATGCCAAACTCACGGCGCGACAGCTCGATGATGCTTTTGCCCTCCGGCGTCGTGTCCGCCAGCGAAGCCATTGCGGCCAGCCGCGCCACCTCGTGCTCGAGGGTTCCCGCCATGGGGATGAACGCGGTAGCCCGGCGATTACCCAGTGTGATCGTGCCGGTCTTGTCCAGAAGCAGGGTGTCGATGTCGCCGGCAACCTCGACCGCCTTGCCGCTCTTTGCGACCAGGTTGGCGGCCAGAGCCCGGTCCATACCGGCGATCCCGATCGCAGCCAGTAGCGCGCCGATGGTGGTCGGGATCAGGCACACGAGGAGTGCAATCAGAGTCGGGATTTCCAGCGTGATGTCAAAGTAGCGAGCCATCGGGTACAGCGTGGCCGTCACGATCAAGAAGATCATCGAGAATGCAGCGAGAATGATTGTGAGCGCAATCTCGTTGGGCGTCTTCTGTCTCGTCGCACCTTCGACCAGCGCGATCATCCGGTCCAGGAAACTCTGGCCTGTGCCGGCCGTGACCTCGACCACGATGCTGTCGGAGAGGACGCGAGTTCCGCCGGTCACCCCCGAATGGTCGCCGCCGGCCTCACGGATCACCGGCGCGCTCTCGCCGGTGATCGCCGACTCGTCCACCGAAGCCAGGCCTTCCACGATCTCGCCGTCGGCGGGGATGAGCTGACCGGCCTGCACCAGCACGCGGTCCCCTGCCTTCAGCTCGGTCGAGGAAACCTCGGTCCGCTCGCCCGAGGGCTCCAGGCGGAATGCGATCGTCTCCTGGCGCGTCGCCCGCAGGCTTTGTGCCTGCGCCTTGCCCCGCGCTTCAGCCAACGCCTCGGCAAAATTAGCGAATACGACCGTCAGCAACAGCAAGATCGCCAGCGCCGCCTGGTAGACGACCGTCCCCGCGCCGGCGCCCGTCGCGATCGACTCGATCGTGATCAACGACGTGAGGATCCATCCCACCTCGACCAGAAACATGACGGGGTTGCGTGCCATGTTTCGCGGATCGAGCATCAGAAACGATCGCAGGGTCGCCATCCTGACGAGCGCGGGCTCGAACAGCTTCAGACGACGAGTGTGCCGCCTGTTCAGTTTCATAGTGCGGGAATCGAATTGAGAGCGGTCCGCAGTCTGGGGCTCTGTAAGAAGACTCATCGCGTGCGATGTCCTGTTCGCTTTTCGACAGACAGTAGAAAGCTCGACCTGCACTCTGATGCGAGACCGGACGTCTCTCGTCCAAAGTTCAAAAGCGTCGTTCCTCGCGGGCTGTTCACGGGACGGCCGCGACCGCCGACAGGTGATCGGCGATCGGCCCCATCACCACGGCGGGCATGAACGATAGCGCGCCGACCAAGAGCACCGTTCCCAGGAGCATCATCGCGAACGTGAGGTCGTTGGTCAGAAGTGTTCCCGAGGTCGCGGGCACTCGCTTCTTCTCGGCCAGAAAGCCGGCGATCGCGATGGGAAGCACAAGCGCAGGGAACCGCCCGAGCAAAAGGACGACGCCGGTCGCGATGTTCCACGGAGGATTGTTGTCGGCGAGGCCCTCGAATCCAGAACCGTTGTTGGCCGCGGCCGAGCTGAACTCGTACAGAATCTCACTGAAGCCGTGCGGCCCAGGGTTGGCCGTTGTCTTTTTCCCCCAGTCCGTCGCGGAAAACAGCGCGGTGCCGCAAGTGATCAGCAGCGGATGAATCAAGACGGCCAGCATCGCGAGCTTCACCTCGCGGGCCTCGATCTTCTTGCCGAGGTATTCGGGCGTCCGGCCGACCATGAGTCCTGCGAGAAACACGGCCACGATCACGTACATCAGCATGTTCAAGAACCCGGCACCGATGCCGCTGAAATCCACGTTGAGCATCATGAGCGACATCGGCACCAGGCCTCCCAGGGGCTGGAAGCTATCGTGCATCGCATTGACCGAGCCGCTCGAGGTGGCGGTCGTGATGGCAGCCCAGGTCGCCGAGGCGACGGCTCCCAGGCGAACCTCCTTACCCTCGAGGTTCGCGCCGCTCTTCACCGGGAGACCGGCCGTCGCTGCGCTCGGCTGAGACTCGGCATGCACGGCCACGGCGACGCCCACGCAGAGCATTGCCAGCATCACGCCGAAGATGACCCGGGCATGAGCTCGATCGCGAATCAATCTGCCGAACATCACGATCGAGGCCATGGGAATGATGGTGATTGAAACCACATCGATCAGGTTGCTCCACGGGCTCGGGTTCTCCAGCGGATGAGTCGAATTCGGCCCGTAAAACCCACCGCCGTTGGTGCCGAGTTGTTTGATCGCGACTTCTGCAGCCACCGGACCAACGGCGATCTCCTGCGTCCCGTGTTCGAGCGTGGTCGCCTGGGTGGCGCCTGCGAGCGTCATCGGCACGCCCGTCGCCACCAGCAAGACCGCCACGATGATCGAAAGCGGCAATAGAACAAACAACAACGACCGGATCAAATCCAGATAAAAATCGCCGAGCTCGCGCTCGCCGCGCAGGCCGCGAATCACCGCCAGCATCACCGCCAGGCCGCAAGCCGGCGTCACGAATTGAAGCCACACCACGGCTCCGATCTGGCTGAGGTACGACAGATGCTGTTCGCCCGAATAATGCTGCAAGTTGGTGTTCGTCACGAACGAGCACACCGTGTTGAAGATCACGCCCGTATCGGCCCCCTGCCACTGCGTTCCCGCGGTGTCTTTGTAGCCGAGCGCATCGAGCGGTCCCTTGTGGTCTGGGTTCAATACCGGCAACCGGCCTTGCGCCAGCAGGATCGCGAACGAAAGCACGAAGAGTGCCACGTTGAACCCAAGCAGGGCGAAGGCATATTGCTTCCATAACATCCGTGCAGGCTGGCGACGGCCAAGCAGCCGGAGCATCGCAAAGGCAGCGGCGTCCATGCCCTTGCCCACGCGCCCTTCGGGAGGATCAAGGACGCGGGCCATCCAGCCGCCAAGCGGAATGGAGCCGGCGACAGGCAAACCGATTGCCCACAGTGGATGCAGAAACCACAGGTCCAAGTTCAATTCCTCCGTCAGGATGAAGCTTTCAGAAGTCTTCCGGACGTATCATTACGTAAGCAAGGTATATAAGCGACAATATCGTGACGATGCCTGTCAGATACAGCATGGAATGTCCCTGTCTTACAGTCGTTCGCACGCGGCGACCAGGGCGAAGAACAGCGCGAAGATGGCAAGGCCCAGCGCAAGCGTCGCAGCCGACATCATGACTTGCCTCGGGTTGTCCCGCTGGGAAACCAGTCGCGAAGGATCCGAAACGAACCCGGTGCCTCCTGCTCCTTGAGCGCCTGCAGGCGATCGAGCAGCGAGCTGGCCTCGGCCGAGGCTGGATCGAGCTCGATGATTTCCTTCAGCAGGCTCTCCGCGTCGTTGAATTCGCCGCGATTCAAGGCTCGCTTGGCGCGTGCCAGATCGAAGGCGACTTGCTTCGAGAGGTCCGACGGCTTGGGAGTTTCCTCGGCGGGCCGGATCGAGGCGGGAGTTGCCGCGTGACGCGCGATCACCTCCGCGACCATGCGCCGCAACGCGTCGGGCGTGATCGGCTTGGTGAGGAAATCGATCGCCCCCAGCTTCATCGCCGAGACGGCCTCGGGGATGCTGCCGTGTGCCGTCAAGATCACGACGGGCACGGCGTTACCTTCCGCACGCAGCCGCGCGAGCAACTCCATTCCATCCATTCTCGGCATCAGCAAATCGAGCAAGATCAAGTCGCAACGGGTACTTTCCTTGGCATTTTTGAGACGCTCGAGCGCTGCGTGTCCGTTTTCCGCGTCGATCACGTGGTATCCGACGGCTTCCAGCGCGGTCTGCAGCATCAGTCGTACGTTGGGCTCGTCGTCCACGATCAGGACGCACTTCTTTGGGTCCATCGGTTTCTACCTTCAACAGAGGTGGTCTCACTCGCGGCGCCCGAGGCCGGCAACGCGAACGTGAATGTGGCGCCATGCCCGGGCTCGCTGGTCACGTCGATCTGACCGCCGTGCGCGGCGATGATCTCGCGCACGATCGCCAGACCCAGCCCCGCGCCCCGGAATGTCGCGACGTGGGGACGCGATAGAATTTCTCGAAGAGACGCGACAGATGCTCAGGGGGGATCCCTTCGCCGCTGTCGCGCACCGCAAATCGCGCCGACGCGCCGCTGGCATGGGCCGACACCTTGATTGTGCCGCCGCGGCCGGTGTGCTGGATCGCGTTTACAATCAGATTGTCAAACACGTGCTCGATGCGGTCGCGATCGACGTTCACGGTCGGGCCATCGGCATCGACGTCCGTGACGAGTGCCACGCCGGCAGCCTCGGCCCGGGGCTGAAACCTCGCGACGACTTGTTCGACCAGCTCGATGGCCGCGACCGGCTCGAGGTCGAGCTGAACTCGACCTTGCTCGATCCGCGTCAGATCGAGCAGGTCGTTGATCATCGTGAGGATACGATCGGAGTCTTCGCGGGCGGCCAGCAACAGTTCGATCTGCTTGGAAGTCAAGGGTCCGACGATTTCTTCCAGCAGGAGGTGAATCGCCATTTGAACGCTGGTGAGCGGCGTCTTCAATTCATGGCTGACCGTCGAGACCATGTCGCTCTTGAGTCGATCCAGCAAGTGAAACTTGGTCACGTCGACCATCGCGAGTGCGGCGCCGAGCAACTCGCCCCCCTCGGTGCGGATCGCCAGCACGCGCGGCAGAAAGTGGCGTTCCTGACCGTGATCGGGGAGTGGAATCGTTTGCTCGAGCGACAGCGGCAGGTAGTCGCCGCGCCCGGCGAGGACGTCGTTGATCAAGGAGTTCAGCGGCTCGGCCGGATGCCAGGGAACGGGCGGCTCGGCGGCCGGTACCACGCCGAGCAGGCGCCGCGCTGCTCGATTGGCTTGCTCGACGGAGCCCAGCGGATCGACCACCACCACCGGATCGGGAAACGAGTCGACCGTCGCCTGGGCTGTCCGCTGCGCGCGCAGGAGCCGGGCTGTCCCGGACTGCCGATAATCGCGAAGCGTGCGGGCCATCTCGTTGAACGCCTTCGTCAGGTCGCCCAGCTCGTCTCGGGATGCGGCCGGCACGATCTGGTCCAGCTCGCCGCGCGCCAGGGCGCGGGCACCGTCTGTGACTGCCTGGATCGGCTTCAAGATCGACCGGCGCAAGAAGCAGCGCTGCCCCCACCGCCAGCGCCACGGCCGCCAGGAGCCGCCGATCATCAAACGGATCGAAGTCGCGGCGTTGTTCCTGGCGCGACGGTCCATCGCCGTCATGTTGTCTTGATTGAGCACCAGCACCGAATCCGCGCACGTCTTGATCTTGTCGAACGTTGGCAACAGCTCGCCGAAATAAAGTGACGCCCGGCGTTCGGCAGGCTCCGGCGGCAGCGCGAAGAATCGATCGGCGGCCGCCAGGTATTCGCGAAACAAGTGGCCGAGCGACTCTGCGAGCTCGCGTTCTCCCTTCAGCGTGATGTTGTTTTCCTCGATCCGCAGGTTGTGCTCGAAACGGGGGCGATTGGCATTGAACTGCCGCCGGCCGTGCGAATCCCGCCCTCCGACGGCAAACAACAGGCCCGAATCCATTCGCTCGATCGCTTCCTTCATCCCCTCGGCAGCGAGGATGCTCCGATAGTTCTCGCGCAGGATCACATCGATGTTGCCGCCCAGGTGATAGAACATGACGATGGCCCAAAGCCCAAGCGCCACCAGGAGCGCGAGCGTTGGGAGCAGGCCGAAGAGCAGCTTCGTTCGGAGTGTCTTCAAATCGGGAATCCCCCCGAGTTCTTGGCAACTCTTGTGCCGCGTGGGGTCCGCGGTGCGCTCATCATACGTACGTCACCAGGGCTGTTGACAACGGCGCGGCGCCACTCGAGATCACGCGTTCCAGTACGTTTTCTCCATTCTGATTGCTGCGCCGGAAAAGTGCGATGTAAGTCGTCATTCTCACTCAAGAAACGAAATCTTGGAGTAATCTATCCGTCAGTGCGAATTGGCTGCCGCGGGCCGCCGTCAACGGAATTTGGGCGTGCATGCGCATCGAGCCAATCCACCCTGCTTACCATGGCCTCGAACCAGGCGACGAATCACGCACGACATGTTTCGTGACCCGGTGAACGGTTCGTCAGGGAACGGATTCCGCCATTGATTGCATTTTGCCCGATCGAAGCCGAGATGCCGTGCATTTTGCTTGCATGACAGTCACGAACGATGGCCGCATTCGACGTCGGCTTCCGGCAACGGCGAATGGACAGTGGACGAATTCAATAACCGAGGTGTTTGCGTTTGCGATAGAGCGTGCTCGGGTCGATTCCCAGGATGCGAGCGGCGTCCTCGAGCGTGGGACTGCGCTCGAGGATCAAGCGGATGTGCTCGGCTTCGAGTTGTTCGAGGGTGATCGGACGACCGGCTTCGATCTCGCCTGCTGACGTCCCGGCCGATGCGGCTGCGCGTTGCGAGATCTTGTCCGGCAGATCACTCAATCCGATCGCCTCGTCGATCGCGAAAATGACCGCGCGCTCGATGGCATTTCGCAGCTCGCGGAGGTTGCCCGGCCAGGGATATTGAAGCAGTGCCTGGCGAGTCTCCGGCGTGAATCTCTCGATCCGTTTCCCGATCTGGCGAGCGAAGAATGCCAGCAGATGCTCGGCAAGCTCCAGCCGGTCCGTCCGCTCGCGAAGGGGTGGCAGCAACAACTCGACGACGTTGAGGCGGAACAGGAGGTCGTCGCGGAACTGGCCGGTGGCGACGGCTGCATCCAGGTCGCGGTTGGAGGCGGCGATCAGCCGCACGTCGGCAGTGCGGGTGCGCGTCTCGCCGACTCGCTCGTACCTTCGTTCCTGGAGAAACCGCAGCAGCTTGGGCTGAAGGGTCAACGGGAGGTCTCCGACCTCGTCGAGGAACAGCGTGCCCGATTCGGCCGCGGCCACTTTACCCTCGGTATCGGCGACGGCACCCGTGAACGAGCCCCGCGCGTGTCCGAACAGCGCACTTTCCAGGAGGTCGGCGCTCAAACTCGGACAGCTCACCGTCACAAAGGCCCCGCGCGCGGCGGCTCCAGCCGTGGATTGCTCGGGCAAGCACCCCCTTCCCCGTTCCACTCTCGCCCCGGATCAGCACCGCCGCATCAGCCTCAGCGACCTGACGGCCCTGGTCCAGGACGAGCCGAACCCGCGGATCGCCGCTGGCCAGCGACACCTCAGGGACCTCGTAGCCGATCTGCTGCTGGAGGTCGGCAAGCTGGCTCTCCAGGCTGCGGTGCGCACCACGCGTTCCAGGACGGCGCGAATCTGAGCGGGTGTGAACGGCTTGGGAAGATAGTCGAAAGCGCCTCGGCGCATGGCATCGACGGCACTGTCGATGCTCGCGTAGGCGGTGATGATCACGACGGCCATTCGCGGCCAGCGGCCGACGATCGACTCCAGCAAGCTGAATCCGGATTCTTCTCCCAGCCGGAGGTCGACGAACGCCACGTCAAACGCCGATCGTTCGATTCGCGTCACGGCGACCGCGACGCTGGCGGCTTCGTCGACCGTATTCTTCCTCGCCTCGAGGGCCGTCCGCAGACTGTTTCGGATATTCGGTTCGTCATCGACGATCAAGATGCGCATGTCACGCCCGGAACAAGGAACGATTCATCCGGCCTTCCATTGTCGTCAATTGAGCCGGCCGATCAATGGCACGACCCCGCGCGAGCTCGCTGGTGATGCGAGCTGCCGGTCCGATCGGGTATTGTCTCGGTCATTCAGTCGTAGTCTGTGCGAAAGGGCCGACGTCATCGGCGCGGGCGTTTGCCGGCCTGGATCAGACCACGTGCCTTCTGGGTCGATGGAGCAACGACCATGAGATCCGAGCCCAGTTTACCCGTCTTGATCGTGGCGCGGGCCCCACCGGGCTGGTGCTGGCGATCTGGCTGGCCAGGCTTGGCGTCGCTGTGCGCATCATCGATAAGACCGCCGAGCCGGGAACGACCTCGCGTGCCCTGGCCATCTCGGCTCGCACGCTCGAGCTTTATCAGCAGCTTGGGATGGCCGGCCCGCTGATCGAGGGGGGCGTCAAGGTTCCGGCGGGCAACTTCTGGGTCGAGGGCACCAGGGTCGCGCGGCTGCCGCTGGGCGAGATGGGAGCCGGTTTGACGCCATTCCCTTACGCGCTCATCTTCCCGCAAGACGCCCACGAGCCGGTGCTAGTTGAACGGCTCGAGTCGATGGGCGTCTGCGTGGAACGCCGGACCGAACTGATCGGCTTTGATCTCCACGAGCAGGGAGTTCGAGCGACGCTCAGGCGGGCCGACGGCGCCCAGGAGACGTGCGAAGCATCTTATCTTGCCGGCTGCGACGGTGCGCATTCGATTGTGAGAGAGAGGCTCGCGACCGGGTTCCCCGGCGGGACCTATTCCGACATTTTTTACGTCGCCGACGTGGAAGGAACGGGGCCGGCCACGAACGGCGAGATCCACGTCGACCTGGGCCGGAGAGATTTTCTCGCTGTGTTTCCACTGAAGGGAACGGGCCGGGTGCGCCTGGTTGGCACCGTGATCGAGCGCCCGGCCGACGCGCGCGGCGAGTTGACCTTTGACGACGTGCGCGAGCGCGTGACGGGGCACCTCAAGTTTGCGATTGATCGCGTGAACTGGTTCTCGACCTATCGCGTGCACCACCGGGTGGCGTCGAAATTCCGGGATCGGCGAGCGTTTCTGCTCGGAGACGCAGCCCACGTCCACAGCCCGGTCGGCGGCCAGGGGATGAACACCGGCATCGGCGACGCGGTCAACCTGGCGTGGAAGCTCGCCGCCGTCCTGAACGACGGCGCCGACCTGGCCTTGCTCGAAAGCTACGAGCCGGAGCGGATCGCCTTTGGCGCCGGCTCGTCGCGACGACCGACCGCGCGTTTGCCTACATCACTGACCAGGGCCCGGTCGCCTGGCGCGTGCGCACCCGGATTTTGCCGTTGATCGGGCGGATTCTGTTTCGCTTGGCCAGGGTCCGCCGATTCCTGTTTCGCACAGTCTCGCAGATCGGCGTCAATTATCGCGACAGCCCGCTCTCCGAGGGCGCCGCCGGCAGCGTGCGCGGCGGCGATCGGCTGCCGTGGGTCAAAATCGGGCCGCACGAAGACAACTTCAGCCCGCTCACGGCTGTGGCCTGGCAAGTTCACACGTACGGCGAGGTGCCCCAAGCGCAGGCGCTGGCAGATGCGTGCGCCCAACTGCGGCTGCCGCTGCACGCGTTTGCCTGGACGCCCGAGACGCGCCGCGCCGGCCTCGCCCGCGGCGGCCTCTATCTCATCCGGCCCGACGGGTACGTCGCGCTGGCCGACCCGGAGAGCGATCCGCTGCGCCTGGGCCGCTATTTCACGAGTCGCGGATTGCCGACCGGGCGTCGACCGAAAGAGGCGGACGACGAATAGTCTAAAACGGAGGCCATCCCGAAAAATCGGGACCTTTGGCCGCGCCTGGCGGCTCAATAAGGGTAGGATCGGTCATAAGAGTTTGACACCGGCGATGTACGGGCGGGCTCATGTCAAAGACGAATTCGCCAATCGCTCTTGGCACGCAGATTCGGACTCTCTTCGCTTCCGGCGTGCTGGGCGCGATGCCGGATCGCGGCTTGCTCGATCACTTTGCCCGCGGTGGAGAATCGGCCGAGCCGGCGTTTGCGACCTTGATCGAGCGGCACGGGCCGATGGTTTTGCGAGTCTGTCGCCAGCTTCTGGCCGATGGCCACCTGGCCGAGGATGCGTTTCAGGCGACATTTCTGCTGCTGGCGCGCCGAGCCCGCTCGATCCGCGATCCCGATGCGCTCGGGGGCTGGCTCTACCGGGTGGCCAGGCGGGTTGCGCTGCGCACACGGGCCGTGATCCAGACGCGGCGCAACCGCGAACTCCCGCACGACGGCGACATCGCCGTCACCGGCAACGACGTTCTGGAGCGCGACGAAATCTGCGCGATCGTCCAGCAGGAGATCGAGCGCCTGAGCGACGCGCAGCGCTGGCCAATCTTGCTGTGCGCCATCGAGGGATTGTCGCACGAAGAGGCCGCGCAGCGATTGCGCTGGCCGATCGGTACGGTCAAGAGCCGGCTGGTCCGGGCCCGTCGGCGGCTGGAAGGCCGCCTGGCGCGGCGGGGCCTGGCGCCCGCGCTCGCCTTGACGATTGCCGCCGCCGGCGGGACGCCGGGCTCTGCCGCGCCCGTGCCGCTAGCGCTCGCCGTTGCGACCACCCGGGGCGCCATGGCATCGACCGCTACGGCGGGAGCGGCGGCCGGACAGGCCGCGGCGCCGGTCTCCAAATCGATCACCACGATGATGATGCAGGAGGAGCTGAAGACGTTCTTCCTCGCCAAGGTCGCGCTTGCGGCCCTTGCGGCGATCGCCGCCGGCGCTGCGGTGATCCTGATCGGGCTCACCGTCATCAAGCCGCACATACGTCGTACGCAAGCGATCGAGCCGCAACTGGAATTTCACCAACCGCCGCCGTCAGAGTCGAAGCCGCCTTTGATTCCCAAACCGGAATCAACTCCCATCACCAGGTCCGAGCCGCTCGTCCCGAAACGTCCCGCGGCGAAACCTGCCGAGGAACATCGGCCCCCGGTCGTCGCAGCGCCCGCGCGGCAGCTCTCGTCGCTCGGTATCGCGGTGGATCGTGCGATCCGCGACGGGGCTCGCTTCCTCAAGGCACAGCAAAAAGGCGACGGCTCGTGGGCCGATATCGAAGCCGATGCCAGGACCGGAGTCACAAGTCTGGTCACGCTGGCGTTGCTGGCATCTGGTGAGAAACGCGACTCGCCGCAGATCCGGAAATCTCTCGACTTCCTGCGCGTTCGATCCGGCAGACCTTCGCAGCACATACGCGATCTCGCTTCAGACGATGGTGTTTGCTGTCGCAGATCCCGCACGCGACCGGTCGCGAATTGCGGCCAATGTCGAATGGCTCGAGCGCGCCCAGATCAAGGACGGCGATCCCCAATCCTCGCACGGTTCGTGGACCTACACAGACATGATGCGCGGCCGGCCGGGCGACAACTCGAATACCCAGTTTGCGCTCCTCGGGCTCTCCGCCGCGAACGACGTCGGCGTTCCGGTCGATCCGTCCGTCTGGCAACTGGCTCGCTCATACTGGGATCACAGTCAGCAAAAAGACGGAAGCTGGGCCTACACGCCCGCGTCAAGAGCGGCCACCGCGAGCATGACCTGCGCGGGGATTTCAAACCTGGTCATCACGAGGCCGGGACGCCCGCACGTCGCAGGCCAGGAGGACCTTGAGTATGACGCGATCCGCAATTGCGGCCACGGCCGAGACGACCGCCCCTTGCAGCGCGGCATCGACTGGATGACCGGCCACTGCCGGGTCGACCAGAATTTCGGCGCCGGGGTGCAATGGAGGTTTTATTACCTTTACGGTCTGGAACGAGCCGGCCGCTTGACCGGCCGGCGTTACCTCGGTGGCTGTGACTGGTATCGCGAGGGCGCGATTGAGCTGGTGCAGCTCCAAAACAAGCTCGACGGTTCCTGGCAGGGCAAACTGGTCGAATCACAGCAGGTTCTGGCGACCAGTTTTGCCTTGCTCTTCCTCGGCAAGGGCCGTGCGCCCGTGTTGATCAACAAGCTGCGCCATCTCCCGGCCGACGACTGGGACAACGACCCCGACGACGTGCGAAACCTGGTTGGAGTCGTCTCTCGCGACTGGAACAGTCTTGTGACCTGGCAGGTTGTCGATGTCCAGATGGCGACAGTCCGCGAACTGCGCCGGCGCCGATCGTGTTCATCAACGGACACAAAGCCCCGGTATTCACAGCTTCGCAGTGGCGAACCCTGCGAGAGTACGTCGAGGATGGCGGATTCATCTTCGCGGAAGCTTGCTGCGGCAGCTCCGACTTTGATGACGGCTTCCGAAAGCTCATGGCCACAATGTTTCCGGGCCAACAAAATGAGCTGCGGCGACTGCCCGACGATCATCCAATCTGGAGCGCCAGCAACGTAGGCGCGGCGGAGCGCCCGCGCCTCTGGGGCGTCCAGCTCGGAGGCCGAAGTGTCGTCATTTACTCGCCGGCCGACCTTTCCTGCTACTGGAACCAATCCGAGCGCGAGCGGGCCAATCCCGCGGTCGTCCGCGCCGTCAAGATCGGCCAGGCCGTCATCGACTACGTGACCCGTCGCGCTTCCCCCCGACAAGCTTTCCGATCTCTGAAGGCAGCCGCCGTTCCGGTGGGGATCGCGACTCGCGGTGACCGCGCCCGACAACGGGTCGACGTCGCGATCGGCACACTGGCCGACCCGGCCAGCCGACCGCGGCATCGCCGCTGAGCCTTGCGTTTCCGCCGGCACTGGAATAAAACCAGCGTCGGCGGGAGTTGCAGCACGATCGCACGACAAACAATCGGGGAGAGTCCCATCGCGACCGGTCAGCGTGTCGCAAAAATCCTGGATGGCCTCGCGTGGCTGTTGGGGGCGCTCGCCCTGGGCTTCGCGATCGTGTGCGTCTCGGCGATCATCATCGCGTGGTCGGTGTGTCTCTACGCCGGCAACAGCCTGCCCAGCGTGATCTGGGCCTTTTCCAGTCCATCGCTACTGAAGGGCATGGCCGAGATTCCGCTGCCTGTCGTCTTCCTCGCACTCGCGGCGATCGGATTGGCGTACCGCGGCCGACGGCGTCCGCCGCGGATTTCGATGGCGGCCTGGGCCGTGCGATCAGCGTGCTGGTGCTGGCATGCATCGGGCTCGGCGCGGTGCTCATGGCGATTCTGTTCGCTTGGCGATTGGTCATGTTCCCCTGGACGTGAGCGTCGAAACCGACCTGGCACGGCGATCCCGGCCGCTACGGTTTGACCTTTTCGACAACTGGCGACGGGGAAGCGGTCGCGGGCTTCTCGCGCAGTTGACGAATCTCGGCAGACTGGCTCTCGATCATCCTTTTGATCTCGGCGACTTCGGAGCGCAGCGCGCCAATCTCGCGATCGAGATCCGAAGTATCCCTCCGGCTGAAGAAAAGGACGATCAGGGCGATCACGATCAGCGTGCCGCAGCCAAGTTGCACGCGATGATCCTGCGTCGCTTGAGGCATGAATTCCTCCCGGGCGCCGGACGCACCACGGTTGGTCGAGCGGCCATCTTGGTTTCTTGACACCTCTGGAGCGGCTTACTAGGATAATCTACGACGATTGTCTTAGGTAGAGCCGGCCACGCCGATGGCTGGTTCAAGAGGAGGCAGGTTGTGCCGCTGGTGGCCCTGGTCGTCTTTGTGCTGGCACAGCCGGCGGACTCGCATCCAAGCGCCGTGCTGGCGGCCGCGCCGATCACCGGAGTGGTCGTCGACGCGGATGGAAAGCCGGTGTCGGGCGTCGACGTCATGCTCTCGAGCGGGTTGCCCCCGTCCGGTGAGCGAACATTTCGAGGGTGGGCGCTGTGGAGGGCGGGTAGCCAGTCGCCGGTGATGGCGCCACGACCTGTGCTCGCGCGAGCGCGGAGCGATGCCGACGGGCATTTCCGGATCGACGTCCCGGTGGAAATGGTGCGGAGCCAGGAACCCTTGCCGGTGGCTCTCTGGGCGAATGGGGCGGGAGTGCCGGTCGCGTCACAGCGACTGCCGTGGGCCACGCCCGGGCCGGAGGAGCCGATCCGGCTCGCGCTCGAGAAGCCCGTCGCGGCCCGCTTTCGCGTCGTGGGGCCGGACGGAACACCCGACGCGGGCGCCTTTGTGGTGGTGACGGCAGTCGACAGGCTGGTCGTGCCCGAAGAGCTGCTTGTCCGGGCGGCCGCCGAATCCGGTGCGGACGGCACGGCTGTGATCGCGGGCTTCACACCCGGGGACATCCGCGCGGTCCGGGTCGAGTCGCGCCGGCTGGGGGCGCAAGCCATACGTGAGCTGCGGCCGGAAGCGGCCGACGCAATGACGCTCAGGCTGGCGCCGGCGGGCCGAGTCAGCGGGCGATTGGTGGGCGAGGCTGGCGCGCCCGATCTCTGGCCTGAGGATCCGCGCGATCACCTATCCGGACGGATTCGACTCCGACTTGCTGGTCGGACTGGCCGAGGCCACCTCCGACGCGTCGGGTCGATTCGAGATCCCCGCCATCGCCGCCGGCCGGCTGACGGTGACGCTCGACATGTACGCGCGGCCCGACCTTCCGTACCGTGGGCGTCCTCCGGCCAATCAGGTCGTCGAGGCCGGCCGGACGACGGCCCTGGAGATCCACTTGAAACGCGCGGTTCGGATGACTGGCGCGGTGCGCGAGCGCGGCACCGGCCGCGCGATCCCCGGCGTGCGCCCGGAGACGCCCGACCAGGCGGCCTGGGGGTGCGAGGACGACCAGGTCGCGACCGACCAGCTCGGGCGGTTCCACGCGTACATCGAGAGGGAGCAGCCCTACGGCTTCCTGTACGCGACGCCGAAACCTTACTTCGTTCCCGCCGATATCCCCGAGACGCTTCACCTTCTGCCGGCGGGTGCGACAGAATTCACGCTGCCGCCGATTGAGCTGGTACGAGGCGCCGAGTTGCGCGGAACGGTCGTCGACGAGGCCGGCAAGCGGGTCGCCGGCGCCTTGGTGCGGGCGACCTGGGGCGGCAGGAATCAGGTCCTCCAGTCGGTCGCCGTGCGCAGCGACACGCGCGGGACGTTTCTGCTCGACGGAGTTGACCCACTCGCCGACCTGAGCCTCACCGCGCACGCCGATGGGGTCTGCACCGCCGGGCCCCTGGCGGCACGGGCAGGGCGCGACCAGCGCGTCACGCTGGTCGTGAGTGGGGCCAGCACCGTCGTGCTCGCCGGCCGCGTCGTCGACACGGCCGGCACGCCGATCGCAGGCGCCCTGGTGCGGATCCGGTCGCAGACCCGTCACGTCGAGGGCCGGGTATGGCGCATTGATCCGATTGTGTTTTCCGACCGGGACGCGCTGCGGACTGATGAGCGGGGATCTTTCCAAACGCCGTGCGCCGTTCCGCGCGATGCCGAGTACGAGGCTGCGGTGAGCTCACCGGGCGCGCCCCGGCCGCACGGCCTGGCTCAAGATCGGTGCGGGTTCGGTGGAGGTGGCCGCCTTTCCCGATCTCACGCTTCGCCGGCTGCGCGTGGTCGCAGGGCTCGTCCACGACCGCCAGGGTCTGCCCGTGGAGGGCGCCCGCGTGTTTCAATCGGGCGACGGCCCGATCCGCACGCACACGGTCTCCGATCAGCAGGGTCGCTTTCAACTGGGCGGCATCATCGAGGGCAACGCGATCCTCGTTGCGCGGAAAGACGGCTTCCGGCTTCAAGGGCAGCCGATCGACACCAAAGCAGCCGCGGTCGAGGTGGTGCTGGCTCGGGACGACGAGGCACCCGCAGCGCTCAAGACGCTCGAAGGAGTCTTGCCCGCCGACCAGGAGAAGGCTCTCGCAGTGCGGCTGTTTGGGCCGTACGCCGAGCGCGTCGCGGAAAACGGCACCGACGAGCAAAAGGCTCAGATGCTCATCGCACTGGCTCCGATCGACCCGGCCCGAACCATTGAACTGATCGAGTTGAAAGGAGCGGGCAAGCCCGAGGTCGTGCTGGATGTTATCCGCAGCGTTGCCGCCGCCGGCCTGGCCGGGGATAGCCCGGACGAGGCCGTCAGCCTCGCCGAGACTGTGCAGGAGCCGGGGGCGAGGTCGTGGTGCTTGATCGACATCCTCGATAAGCTGCCGACTGCGGCGCGAGCCCGCCGGTCCGAGCTGCTCGCACAGGCACAATTGCAAGCCGGCGCGTGCAAGCAGCCCCGCCTGAAGCTCAGGCTCATCGGACGTCTCGCCGATCGCTGGCTTACCCTGGGAGAGCGGAACCGCGCCCTTAACCTTCTGGACGAAGGCCGCGGGCTGGCGAAGAAGATACCCCCGCCGGGCTATGAGATCACCGCATTCGCCGAGGGGCTGGCGCTCGTCCAGCTGCCGGAGGCCCTCGACCTGATCGTCCAGGTGGCGCAGCCGCCCGGCGCAGCGACCGCCAGGAGCGACTCTTCATCTTCGATCGCTGCTACGGCACGATCGCAAAGAGCCTGGCCGGCACGGACCCGGCCGGTGCCGAGCGTGTCGTCGGCCTGATCGTCGACCGGGACCGCCGCGCCGCCCACACGATCACGGTGTGCGCTCGCATCGCAACCACCGACCTGACGCGCGCCGTTCGCCTCGCAGAAACGATCGACGACCCGCTCCTGCAAGCGCAAGCCCTCGGCTGGATCGCGGCCGCCCGCGCCGCCATCGATAAGGTCGGCGCAGCACAGCTCCTCGAAACCGCATTCCAACGTCTCGAGCGCCATCGCGATGAGGGGGACGGCAACACCGAGCCCGCCAGCATCGCCGGCGATCTACTCGCGGCGATCGAACAGGTCGCGCCGGACAGGTTGCAGGAATCGGTCTGGCGCGCGGTGTCGCTGCGGTCCCCCCTGGTCGAGGAACGCGGCGAGGGCTCCGGCGGGCGGCAGGACGCCGAGCTCGCCACCAGCCTCGCCCGCTACGATCGCGCTGCCGCCGCGGCCGTGCTTGCGCGGTCGATTGCCGCATTTCGAAACTACCGATGTGGATACGCACCGTCAGGGCTTTGTGGCGGCGGCGCTCGCGCTGGTTGATCCGAATCGCGCGTCTGGCCCTGGTGGAATCGCTGCCTGAGGACCCAGGCCTCGAGCCGACGCTCCCGAAGAACGCCGCGCGGAAACTCGTGGCCGAGATCCTGGCCAAGCACGGCGCGGCGAGGTGGCCGCCTATTTCCGGCGAGTGAACTGGCTGAAATCCTCTACGAGGAACTGTCGATGGATCGGAAGGATCGGCAACGCAGTCGGCCGGCGCACGCGATCGCAGCCTTTACGCTGCTTTCCACCCTCTGGGGGGCGACGGGCGCGGCCCACGCCGCGGAATGGCGCGTATGTGCCGCCGCGCACCGGCGACCTGTTCGAGCACCCGCCGCTGCGCGATCTCGCTGTCTCGCAGCAAGCCCGACGACGTCAAGGTGATGATAAAGTACCGCGGAAATCGCCAGCGCTACGGGCAGATCCGGTACGGAAGCCCGGGGTCGATCCGGATCACTGTCGTACTCGACGAAGCCGCGCAGGGCGACGTCGATCTTTACGTCGATGCCAACCGCAATCGCCGGATCGAGGCCGAGGACCGGGTCACCGGCGCTGGTCGCGACTGGCGGCTGCCGATGGCGGTGGCGGTGGTCGAGGGCGAGATGACGAAACTGACGCCGCGCTCTGCCCTGTTCCGGCTCGGAGCCACGGGGGTGACGTTCAGCTTTGCCGCGGCGGGATACCTCGAGGGAACGGTGAATGTCGGCGGCCGGGAACACGCCGCCCGGCGGTCGGACGGCGACGGCAATGGGTTTTTCACCGATCCTCAGGATCGCCTCTGGATCGACCTCGACGACGACGGCAGGTGGGATCCCGCCGCCGAGCAGTTCCTGTATTCGACCATCCTGACTCTGGGCACGGCCCGCTACGCCGTTCGCTCGGACGAGATGGGCAGCTATCTTCGATTGGAGGCCCTACAAGGGGCGGGGACCGTTGCGCTCGAGCTGCGACGGCCGGCGGGCGCGCATCGGGTTGACGAGGTGCACGCGACTCTCATCGGTCGCGACGGATCCGCGTTTGGTTTAGCCGGCCTCGGGGAAGGCGTGACCGTGCCCGCCGGCGAATACCGCCTCGGTACGCTGACCATTGCCATGGATGATCCTGGCGGCGGGCCGCGATGGACCTTTGTTTTTTCTGACAACGGCGGCAAGCCCGACCACAAGTGGCACCGCGTGGAAGCCGATCGCACGGTCGTGATCGATCCGGTCGGCGCACTCGAATTGCAAACGGGCCTGGAGCAGAGTACCGAAGGTACAATCCGCGCCGGCCTTGACCTTGAGCTGCAGCCGAGGCTCTACACCGGAGACGGGCTGCTGATCAACACCTGCTTCCGGGGCACGCCGAGTGCACCCGGAGGCCATGACGCCGCGGGCGCCGACATCACCCTCAAAGGGGGCGACCTTCAGTCGCTCGGCGTCGCGTGCTCGGGGTTTGCCTGAGGCACGTTCTGCCCGGCCTCGGTCCGAGTGCCCGAATCCCAACCAGCAGGTCCACTCGAGCTCATCGTGGATTTCGATACAGGCCCGCTCGCCGGACGGCTGCACGCCTCGACGACTCTGCGGGCGATCGGAAGCGGCGACTCTGGTAAGATCACGGACCGCAGCCGCAGATAGCAACGGAACGTCGCCGGGACGCGCGAGCCGAGCGACGCGGCCCAATGAGCCAGTCTGCCGGCGCGACAATCGACGCGAGCCCGTCAACCATGAGCACGAGCAACGACGACCCATCCCTCGGCGAAGCTGCCGGCGCACCTGTCAAGCAATCGATTCCGCTGGGCCGGCTGGTCATGCTCGCCGTCAAATTGACCGGTGCGTTTGTTGTGGTCGCGGTCGGCGGCCCGTGGCTGGTCGTGATGACGCCGCGCTGGCTGGTTCGCGGCGCATCGCTCGGATTCCTGTGGAGCATGCTCGTCCTCGTCGTCATGGCCGTGCCCGCGGTCATCACGGGGGGAGTCTGGGCCGCGCTGGCTGCGCTCTACGCGCGGCGAAGGCATGACGCCGCCGCGCTGGTGCGAGCCGTGCGCATGCTATCGCTCGCCGTGAGCTGCGGGCTTGGCTTGATCGCCGTCGAGCTGATTTGCCAGGCGAAGCAGCGGTACACGCAGCGGATCCCCGCATTGCCCACGCGGTTTGCCGCCCGGCCAAGCTATGCGGTCCCGACGATCATTTCCATCGCGGACGCTGAGAAGAATGGCGTCCGGGCGACCGATGCGGGCAGCGCGGCGACTGAAGATGAGCTTTACCTTGTCGTTGTCGGCGAGTCGAGCGCGCGGGGGGAACCCTATCATCCCTGGCTTTCCGTCGGACAGCTCATCGGCTGGCAGCTCGAGCGTGTTTTCCCGGGCAGGAAAGTCCGCGTCGACGTGCGGGCCAACGGCGGTCTGTGCCTCGAGCAGGCGATCCTCCTGCTGGCAGACCTCGAGCAGCGCCCGGATGCCATCATCGTCTTTGCCGGCCACAATGAATTCCAGGCGCGGTACGGGTGGTCGCGCAACGTCCGCCACTACGTCGAGGAAGGGCCCGAGAGCCCACTGGCCTTGCTCGAAATGGCGCGCCGGGCGACCGGGACGACCAGGACGATCCTGGCGACGATCGACCTCTACTACGCCGAAGCTGCCCCGCCGCCGCGGGTCACTCGCGAGCTGGTCGATCATCCCACATGCACGCCGACGGAATACGCGATGCTGCGAGACGAGTTTCATTTTCGACTCGAAAAGCTGGTCGAGTACTGCAATCGCATCGGCTCTCTGCCCGTCTTGATCATGCCGGGCTCCAACGACGGGGCGTTTGATCCGAGTCGATCCGTCCTGGCGGGCTCGACGCCCGCCGGCGCGCGTGCCCAGTTCGATCGCGAATTCCAGGCCGCTCGCGCCCTCGAGCCAGACGACGCCGAGGCTGCGGTTGCCGCATATCGCCGGCTGGTGGAACAGCACCCCGAATTTGCCGAGACCCACTATCGCCTGGGCCGGCTGCTGGCCGCTGCTGGTGCCTGGGACGAGGCCAGAAGGCACTTCGTCGCCGCCCGCGACCTCGACGGACTGCCGTTGCGATGCCCGACCGACTTTGCTCGAGCCTATCGCCAGGTCGCCGAGCAGTACCATGCCCTGCTGGTCGACGGACCCGCGGTGCTCGGCCAGATCAGCCCGCACGGGGTGCTCGATGATCATGTCTACCACGACGCCCAGCACCCGAACTTGACAGGAATCATCGCGCTGGCCAACGACGCCCTCCGGCAGCTTGCAGAGCGCCGCGCTTTCGGCTGGGACGCGTCGACCCCGACGCCGAGCATCGAGCTGGAGGAGTGTGTGCGCCATTTCGAGCTCAATGCTGAGAAATGGACCGAGGTCTGCAAGCGGTCGAAGTCGTTCTATGACCGGACGGCCTATACCCGCTTCGATCCGGCCGAGCGACTCGAGGTTGCCAACCAGTACGGCGAGGCCGCCACGGCGATCTCCGCCGGCCGGATGCCCCAGGGACCCCTGCCCCCCAGCGTCGCGATCGCCCTGCGGGTGCTACCACAACCGGAACCGACATCGAAGCAGAAAGACCACAAAGGGGATTGATGGGTGGAACGTTTCGGGGTGCGAGGCGTACGTCGGGGTGGTGTGTGCAGAGAATTTGAACCACCACGAGCACTTGGAGCAGAAAGGAAGGGATGGGGAACGCGGTGGGCGAGGCGCGGGTGGAGACCACGGGCGGTGGGGAACTGCAAAAGACAATTTGAACCACCAAGGGCACCAAGAGCACAAAGGGATGGATGGGGAATGCGGCGTGCGGGCCCGGGTCGCGACCAGGGATGGCTCGGTGGTGTGTGTGTAGAGGAATTGAACCACAAAGAGCACGTGGAGCCGAAAGGAAGGGATGGGGAACGCGGTGGGCGAGGCGCGGGTGGAGACCACGGGCGGCGGGGAACTGCAAAAAGACAATTTGAACCACCAAGGGCACCAAGAGCACAAAGGAATGGATGGGGGATGCGGCGTACGTCAGAGCGTGGGCCGATACTCCGAACACCGTCTATCATCGTCACATAGTAATGCCATGGCATGAACATTTTTGGTATGCGGGGAGTGCGGCTGGGCGGCTGGCGTGCCGAACATCGTTTTTGATCGTCGCCATCGTCACAGCGTCACGCGATGGCCTGAACGTGCGGGGAAGCAGTGGATGAGCCGGAGCGCCCTGGCGAGCGCGGCGGGATTCACCGGGACTGGCGTCTACTGCTTTGGCTCCCCTGTTTTGCTTTCGAGCAGCGCTTCGGCTTCGCGGCAGAGACGTCGAGCGGCCAGCCAGTCGTGCCCATCCACGTCTCCACCAAAGTGAACCGGAACCTTCTCGTCGATCAGCTTCTGCGCCTCGGTCAGCGAACGGCGAGCGGCCTGTGCATCCCCGGCGCGGTGGAGGGCCATCGCCTCGACGGCGATAACGGCCGCGACCGCTGGATCGTCGCCGCCTGTGGCCTTGATGCGCGTACGATTCGCGCGCGAAGTCGCGACAGCGGCATCGAACCGGCCCATCCGGTACTCGTACAGCGCCTTCGCCAGATCGAACCACTCGAAGAACGGTCGGGAAGGATCGCCCGAGACGGCCACTTGGGCCAGCCGGGCGAGCCGGCTCGGATCGCCGACCGGATCCGGCCCGAGCAAACAACATGCCTTGAGCGTGCGCTCGGCCTCGAAGTTATCGCTGGTGCCGCTCACGCGGTCGACAAGCTTCTGACAGTGGTCCCGGTAGCGGTCGGCCTCCCCGATCTCGGCCAGAAGAATCCCCAATCGCAACCCGGTCAGCACCTCGGGCTGTAGCCGGAAGGCGGCCGCGAGGTCGTCGGCCGCCTTCCGCCAGAGGCCCCGGCGGGCGTACCAATCGCACCGGGCGAGGTATCCGGCGGCCTGGTTGGGATGGTTCTTGATGGCCGCGGTGAGATCCGCCGGCGGCTCGCCGATCGCCGCCGCGAGCTGCTTCTCCGTTTCGGGCGCATCGGGCCCAAACTCCCACACGGCCCGTTCCAGAAGGGCCGGCACAACTGCGTTCTCGCCGACCGGTTGCAGCGCGGCCACTGCCTTGCGGTAGGCCAAGCGGGCCTCGTCCTTCTCGCCACGCCGGTGCTGATCGAGTGCGGCGAGGAGTGCTCTTGATGCGGCCGCGTTTGGGCCCGCCCTCCTTTCCGCTATGCGGCGATAGGCCTCCTGAATGGCCGGCTCCTCCGGGAGGCTGCGGCGAAGTGCCGTCAATACGCCCGGGAATCGGGACAGCTCGTCCAGGATTCGCGTGCGGGTATCCTGATCTGGGGGTTCGGTGAATGCTTTCGCATACGCTTCGGCGGATTGAGCCTTGCGAAACACGACCTCCTTTACCATGACCTTCCCGCGGTTCACCCCGAAGCTGAATCCAATCCGGTTGTTTCGCGGCACGACATCGTGCGCGACGAACGTGAACTCAAAGTCGCTGAACTCGGATGTCGGCGCCAGCGTTTCATTCAGACCAATCCCGTGGTAATCCCCCTCGTTGATGCCACCCCACAGAGTCACGGTGCATGAGTCAGGTGATTTCATCTTGAAGCGGATCAAGTATTCGGCTCCATTCTCCATTTGCAACTCGCCTTGCAGGACCTGGACGTGCCAGTTGGTTCCGGTCGCGACCGTCGTTGTGAAGATCAAGGTTCCGTCGACAAGTTCCATGGAACCGTCGGCGCCATTCGCAGTTTCAAATCGCCATGACTCAGCGCCGGCCGCCTTGAAGTGCTCGAAGGAGACGTCGGTTTGACGCTGGCTGGCCTGCGCCCAATCGGCCATGGCGAGGTCCCATTGCCAGAGCTTCTCGTATGCTTCGGCACGTTTGGCGAGCAGCGTCGCCTCATGATGCCCCGCTGTCATCGCCATGGTGTATTCGACGACGGCCCGTCGCCAGTCCTTGTCCGCCGCGTACAGATCGCCGATGGCGGCTGCGGCTTCCGGGTGGGCCTTCTGCAGGCCCTCGAGCGCCCTTTGGTCGCCCTGGAGGTGGTACGCTCCCGCCAGCGCGCCATTGAGTTGGGCGATCTCGCTCTCCTTGAGATCCTGGCGCAGCGGCGCCCGACTGATGATCTCAACTTCATTCGTCACAGAGAGCCGGAAGCGGCCCATGCCATGCTGCGTATAAGCGGATCCTGAGTCCAGCGTGATGCTCAGGGAACGGCCGTCGATTCGCGCTGGTGATTTCAGAACGAAAACCGCGAAGTGAGGTTCCCGGAGCTTGGGAAAAGGGTCCCACACTGTCCGGAGGTTGCCGTCGATCGTATGGCTCGGTGGATCCATCTCGCTCGGCGACCGGTCGCCGATCGCCGAGGAGATGTCGATCGGTGCCGGCTCGCCCGCCTCCTTACCGGAAAGGAGCGCGGCGGTGAATTCCGCCAGGGCCAAGCAGCCGGTAACGGCACGGCCGGCACCACCGTTCGGAAGTCGGCCATCGGGGATGGTCTCGAGGCGGATCGCTGTCACGGTCGGCAAGGCGCTTTGGGCCTTCAGCGTGTACACGGCACGGTCAGGGATTGGGCCACTCACGAAAATGCTGCCGTCGTTTTCGACCGTCAACGTTTCGCCGCCAGTCGACTTGAGTTCCGTCGGTGCCAGCACAGTCCAAGGCGCCGGGTGTTCCGCTCGCAGCCGCGCGAAGATCTCGCGGGATTTCTCCAGATCGACTCGTGCTTCCGCGGGCCGCTTCGCGTCCAGACGCTGCTGGCCCCGCGCCGCAAGATTCCGGGCCAGAGCGAGCTGCAACTGGGGGTCACCGGGCTGGCGCTCTACGAGGGCGCGGAGGAGATCGTCGAACCCCGCAGCGAGCTCGAGGATCGGCCTCCTGGCCTCGTAGCCATCGGCCCGCGCTAGCGCTCTGGCAAAGTATCTCAAAGCCTCATCAATGGACCCGTGCATCGCGTAAGCGGCCGCGAGTTGTAACGCGGGATCGGTGACGTTGAGGATGGCGAAGCGTTTCTCCTCCCGTGCAAAAGCGGCCGGGTCGCCGCAGACCGACAGGCGGAAACGACCCAGGTTTTGCTGCGCAAGCTGCCCTCGCGAGAAATACAGCTCGACTTTCAAGTCGTCATCGCGGGCGCGATCCAGTCGAGTCGCAACGATGGCGGTATTTGAGTTGCCGCGCCAGGGGCCGTTGCTCCAGCCCATGGTGGCATCGAGCTTGCCGTCGATGACGTTTCGGAACTGCCCACGCTCGTCGTGGACGACGATAATGTTCGTGAGCGCCGCAGGCTGGACACCGGAAAAAACGCGGAGCTCATTCAAATGAAAATTGCCACTGAGCGCTCGTCCCGGACCCCCGTGAGGAAGGGACGGATCGGGCAGCGCCTCCAATCGGATGACACTGATCTTGTCCAATTCGGTCTTTGCGACGAGCGTGTAGATGTCCCGATTCGGATTGTTGCCACTGGCCAGAATCGAGCCGTCAGGCTTCAGCGTCAACGTGGCTTTACCTTCCGATTTCAGCTCCGTCGGCCGGAGGACCGTCCAGCCGATGGGGTTCCCGGCTTCGTGCTGATTCAAGAGTACCTGCGCGAGTTCTGTTGCCACCGTGACATTTTCAGAGTCCGTCTCCAGCAATCGCTCGTAGAGTGCGCGAGCTTTCTCAAACTGACCACTCGCCAAGGGAGCCTGGCCGCCTTCTGCGAGTCGTTGTGCGAACTCGCGGAGCAATTTCGCCGCTTCCGGATTTCCGGTCGCGGCCCGCGACCAGTCGGCCGCGGCGGCATCCCAGTTCTCGAGCGCCTCGTAGCCGTGAGCCCGCTTCGAGAGCAACCGGGCGTCGGTCGTTGCGTTCGTGATACCCCGGCTGTAGATTTTCACCGCGCGTGGCCAGTCTTTGGTCTGGCCCTGGATGAACAAGTCGCCGATCTCGCCCGCCAAGTTCGGACGTCGCTCGACCAGTTGCTCGATGGCCTGCGGGTCGGCGTGAATTTGATAGAGCGCGAGCGCCTGGCCGGTTAGCACGGCATCGTCGGTTGTTACGCCGCGAGCGAAATCATCGACCGCCTGTTGCCAGTGGCGCAGTGCGACGTACGCGTTGCCTCGGCGGGCATAAAGTCGCTGGAGATCGGCCGTGGGCGCGGGGGTCTGCCCGGAAAGGGCAACGATGGCCGCCGTGTAGTCGGCGAGCTGGGCCTGGGTATCGGACCACTGGCCGGCGAGCTCGGCCCGCAGCTCGAGCAATCCGGGGCTGCGAGGTTCGCGAGCGAGCCGTTCTTTGATCGCTGCCCGCAGGGGATAGAGCAGTTCGCCGGTCGCCGTATCATTAACGCCAAACCCCACCTGGAGAACTGCCGGGGGAAGCCCGTCCTGGACACGGCGTCTGGCGCCGTCTCTCAGCAGACCTGCGGCGTCACCAGGCCGATTCTGATGCAAGAGCGCTGTCGCGACGCGCAACAACCCGGGCGTGCGCAGCCAGTCCTTGGGCATGGCGGGATCGGCGGCGGTCAACCGAGTGAAGGCAAGGGCGGCCTCCGGCCACGCCTTCCGCGAGGCGTGCCAGTTGGCCTCCGCGGCAGCCAGGGCGGCGGACACGCGCACGTCCTTGGTGTCGAGCTTTGCCAGCACCCTATGCAGCCGGAGGTTTTCGGACAACATGCGGACGCGGCTCTGGAAGCCGGCGCTCGATTGCAAGAGCGGACGCAGTCTTTCCGCGGCTCGGTCGGGGTCGTTCCAAACAACAGACTCGGTGGACCAGAAAGCGGTGCTCTTGCCTCCGGCCAACAATTGCGTTCCGTCGGGCGAGAACGCCAGGGTTTCCACGCCTCCCAGGTCGACGTTGCCAAGATCGAGCTGCAAGAGCTCGCGCCCGCTCTCGACATTCCAGAGGCGGACCGTCTGGTCGCTGCCGCCTGTCGCCAGAGTGCGTCCATCCGGGGAAAGCACCACGGCATTGACCGCACTGGAATGTCCCTTGAGCGTCTTCAAAAGTTTTCCAGTCGCGACCTCCCAGAACTGCACGGTTCCCTCGCGACTGGCCAGGGCCAGGGTCTTGCCGTCCGGCGCGAAGGCCACATCCTCAACCATTCCAAGTTGTTGTAAGACCGTCGAGTACATCGAGTCAGACTCTTCATTCCGCAACGTGTGCATCGCGTTCCAGGTTTCCGTCGACCAGAGGATCGCCGTCCCATCGCGACTGCCGCTGGCCAGTCGAGCCCCATCCCTGGAGAAGTCGAGGGAAACACAGTAGCCCCTGTGACCGCTCAGGCGGCGAATCAGTCGGCGCGTGGCGACCTCCCAGACCTTGAGCGGACTGGGAGTAATCGCTGGCGCAAGTAAACCCGGCGACCCGAAGCCGGCGACCAGGTATTTTCCCTCGGGCGAGAAGGCCAATGCACCGACGGCGCCGGAATTCTCGTCAATACGAAAGTCGGGCAGATCGGTCGCGCCTGGCAAGCGGGCGAGCTCTGTGCCGGTATCGATGTCCCACAGCGCGACATACGAAACGTCGGCTTGTCCGCCGTACCCCACAGCCAGCAGGCGATTGTCGGCAGGGGAGAACGCCACGCTATAGACGCGACCCCTGCCGCCGGATGAGAGTTCTCGCACGAGTGTTCCCGTGGCGGCGTCCCAGAGCCGGATGCTGTTGCCGTCGGCGGCGGCGATCCATAGCCCATCGGGAGAGTATCGCGCCATGTAGCAGCCCTTGCCGGACCGTTCCAGGACACGGACCGCCGTGCCGGTGTGATCCAGGTCCCAGACTCGGGCCGTCTTGTCGGCGCTGGTACTGAGGAGCTGCTCGCCGGTGGACGAAAAACCAACATCGGTGATCGCCGCTTCATGCCCCTTGAGCGTCGTGGCGGCGGCGCTCTTCGATGACATTTTCCGAGCATCCTCCCAGATCTTGATTGTCCCCTCGACGTCCGCCGTCACCAGCTTGAATCCGTCCCTGGAGAAGGTCATCGCCGAGACAGGAGCCGCATGCGCTGAACCATGCTGCGCGATCTGGCGGCCGGTGCCGGTGTCGTACACTGAGACGGATCCAGACAGCTTTGCGCCCACGGCAAGCAGCCGGCCATCCGGGCTCAATCCGGCGGCACTCAAGGTTCCTGCGGTCTCCACATCCGTGACCTGCGGAGTCACCGTGTGCTTCGTGGGGTCCAGTCGAAGGATGGAAAACTGATTGCCAGTCAGTCCGTGGCCGACAACCGCCAGCGTCAGCCCATCGGCAGACAGGGCTTTGCCGAGGTTAAAGACCCAAGCGTACAACATGCCGCTGGCCGCCGGCGCCTGCCCCTCGACGGGCGGGGCCACGCCCAACCCGCGGTCGAGGGAGGCAATCACCTGGCCGCTGGCGGCGTCGCACCACCGAACCTTGTTGTCGATCAAGACCAACCTGCCCCCATCCGGTGTGAAGATCAGACCTCGGCCTTGTCCGCGTCCGAACTCGATCTGGAAGTTCTCTTTGCCGGTGGACGTGTCAAGAACGTGAACGATGGTGGCTTCGGCAAGTGCGGCCAACCGTCCGTCAGGCGAGATGGCGCGGGACTGAGCACGAGAACCGCCGGGCAGGTTGAGCCGGCTCGCTTCGTCTTCGACATGAGAGCTCAGGTTCCAGCGACGGATCTGGCCGTTCTGATCCAGCGTCACCAGCCGGCCGTTCGAGCCGAATGCGCCGCCGGCGACTGCGACAGCGTGCCCCGCGAAAACCGCGGCGCTACTTTCGAGCAGGTGCTCGTAAAAATGCCACTCAAAGCCGCGTAGATCGGGCTTGAGCTGGTTGGGACGTGCGAGGTCGCTCGCGGTGCCCTTGCTATCGGGAATGTGTTTTGCCAGCAGGCTGCGAAGCTTCTGCGCCGACGTGCGATCATCGCTCCAGAAAAACGGCGCCAGCCGCATATCGGTCGTGTACAGCAACCTGCGGCCCGCTTCCTCGGCCATTTCGGCCTTGGTCAGACTGCTTTCCACCTCGGCCTTCTGCGATGCCACCTGCGTGAGGGCCTGCGCGGTCGCCTGCTGAGATTGCTCAGCCCGCTGCGCGTTGGCTCGGGCATGTTCGGCTTCACGATCAGCGATTCGCGCCAACCTGCCGGCCTGGTTGCGAGCCACGAGCGCAGCGACACAGGCCAGGCCGGCGAAGAGCGCGACGACAGCGAGACCCGCAATCATCATGCGGAGCTTGCGGGCCGAACGCTGCTGCTGGTCGAGTCTCAGTTGCTGGGCTTCGGCCAGTTGTTGTGCCTGTACCAGCTCGCGCTGTTGCGCGGCTTCTCGGGCTTGCTCTTCGGCCAGGGCCTCGGCATGGCTGGCGTCCAGAAAGCCAATCGCGGTTTCGAGCTGGCCGCCGTATTGCCCGGCCCACTCGGCGCTCGGCTGCTGCTGCTCGCGCCAGCTCAGGGCGATTTGCAAATCAGGATCGCGAAACAGGCCGGCCTTGCCGGTGCGCCACAGCGAGGCCGTATCCGCCAGCCGCCGGAAGATCCGCGCCGATTGCGCCTCGTCTTCAACCCAGCTTCGCAGGCGCTGCCAGCCGCGCATCAGGCTCTCGTGCGAGAGGTCCAGCACCGTCCGGTCACCGAGCTCCACTTCCGTGCCGGGCATCAGCAACGTGACGCCCCCCTGGCGAAACGCGTCCAGCACGGTGACAACCGTCTCGCGATCGTCGCCGGCGATCGCAGTGAGCTGCGCAAGGCGCGTGGGCCGGCGGATCCCGCGGTTATCGGCCCCCTTCTCGGTGAGCGTCTTGAAAACTCGCTCGCAGGCCCTGCGGTGTCGATCATCGGGCAGTGCGTCAAAGATCTCGTCGGCGTGATTCGAGAGTGCGGCTGCCAGCCCGCCGGTCGCCTCGAAATCGGAGAAATCAATCGGGCGGCCGTCGCCGCCGGCCGCGGACCAAGCGTCCCACATCCGCATCAGGGTATGCTGCAACACGGGGAGCTGATCGGGATCGTCCCCCACGTCGTTGAGCAGGCGCTGCACGAGCAAGGGAGAGATTTTCGCGCCGCCGACGCCAATCGGCTTCTCGATCGCATCGCGCTTTTGATCGCGCAGCAGGCGGGGAATCAGGTATTCCCCTTCGTTGACGGCTTCCGCCAGGCCGGGAATCTCGGAGCAATCACCCAGGTAGTCGGAACGCATCGTGATCGTCGCATAGATCGGAGATTCCGATTGCTTGCTGGCGGTCAAAAGCAGATTCACAAATGCGGCCGCCGCTTCTTCCGAATCGACCCCCTGTTGCCGAAAGCGGAATAACTCTTCGAATTGATCGACCACGACCAGCAAGTTGGTGCCGGGCTCGAAGAGATCGCACTGTTTCATCGCTTCGACCAGGCCGAAGCGGCTGCGGTTGAGCGTGGCCAGCAATCGGGGCAGCGTACTGGGGTCCTTGCCATCGTAGAGATCGGCGTCGACGAAGGCACGCGCGAGGTTTTCGATCGGACTGCCGCCCGGCCGGAGAATCATGACCTCCCAGGTCGAACCGGCCTGGGTCATCGTGCCGCCGTGGAGCTCGGCAATCATGCCGGCCCGCACCAGCGACGACTTGCCGCTGCCCGAGGTGCCGACCACCGCCAGGAAGCGGTTCGTTCGCAGCAGTTGCAAGAGCGCCGCGGTCTGTTCCTCGCGGCCGAAGAACAGGTGGTGTTCGTCGCTGCGAAACGGTGCAAACCGGGAAACGGGCTGAATTGCGGCTTGGCGGACTGGCTCATCACCGGGCCTCCTTCGCCCGCCTGAGCGAACTGACAAAGCTCTCGAGCACGGCCGGATCGAAGGAATCCGGCGACTGCCGGAGCACGTCGACCGAGACGCTTTTGAACCGTTCCTTGCGATGGTTGAAGGGAGGCGCGACGTAGACGGCGGTCGTCGGAATCGGCCGCGAATCGCGATAGCCGGCGGCCTTTTGCAGGTCTCGAATCTTGAAGTCGACCCAGTGCATGCCGGCGGCCCCGTAATAAATGAGGGCTGCGTCGCAATCCTTCAGGTTCTGGATGTGGATCTGCTGCACTTCGGATTCGTCGGCCTCGAAGCCGGGGAGGCTGACGTCAACGCCCTGGGCGTAGAAGAAATCCTCCAGAGGCTCGATGGCCGCCTCGTCCTGCTGGTCACAGATGAGGTACAGGCGCGGTGCGCCTTCGATCGCCGAGGCCGGGGGCGGCTTCTGCTGCTCTTCTACCTCGCGCTGCCACCGTGATCGCAGTAGCACCTTGAGGTTTTCAAGCGTGTCGGCGATCAGCTCGGCGCCTGTGACGGTGCGTGGCTCGGATTGCAGCTGGCGGACGAACGAGGCCTGCCGCTCATCCCGGGGCTGCAGGCCCTTGGGAATCCAGATCAGCCTGCGCAGTGATGAGCTGCCGCAGAACTGGGCGGCCACCTGGTTTTGCAGGGCGACCACCGACAGATCGGTCGCTTCGGGGACGAGCCCGAAATGCTCGCCGACAAAATGAATGGCCAGATCGGCCTGCTCGAGGCAACTCTGGACGACCGACACGAGCTCGCTGGCGACCAGGGGCAGCGGCTGCCTGGGCAGCACTGTGTGCCCCAGCTCGGTCAGCTCGCGGCGCAATTGATCGCGTTGCGGCTCGAGGTCCGAAGTCGTGGCGGCCAGGAAGATCGTCTTGGGATTGCCGGCCCGCTTGCCGGCAGCAGCAGGCGCGTCGCCCAGGTACTTGAGCACCTGAGAGATATCGTAAGCGACGTCGTACACACGCTCGTGGAAGCGCTGGATCGCCGTCTCGCCGAACGCCTCGTCGAATTCCCGCATCCGGCCCGTGGCGGGGTCGCGCTCGAAGAACTCGTAGGGCACCAGCCCCGTATAGAGCGCACGAACTTCCGGGGGGATTTCCGCGGCATCGACGGGGGTCTTGATGACGTTTAACAGCCGCGAGCGATTGCCGATTTCCAGGCGGCCGGAATCCCGGGCACTTTTCCAGAAGGAATTCACGATGCGGTGACAGCCGTTTGACCGGGCAAACGGCGGCGACAGGACCGAGACCACGGTCTTGGCCCGCGGCATCTGCTCCAGTACCGCGGATTCGATCTCGGTGGAATCCGAGGCGTCGCGTTGCTTGACGACGGCCACCTGCTTGCCGGAAAGCTGCGCCACGCGGATCTGCAGGTTCTGGTGCAACTGGGAGACCCAGCCCTGGCGCCGGACAAGACCGGCTGGTCGTCGAGATCGGCGTAGGTGATCACCACGTCGCTCTGGGCGATGTCCCTGGGATCTGGCAGCACCGCAGGAATCGAGTGCCCGAGGCCTGCCGCCGGGCTCGGGGTTCCCCGGTCGCGCCCCGAGCCGGACCTGACCGGCATGTCGGCAGTCTGTTCACGAAGCTCGGCGACATTCAGGTCGCGCTGGAGGTTTTTGAGGTCGACGAGCAGATCGCGGGCCGACTGGTAGCGGCGGTCCACATGTTTGGCCAGCAGCTTGAGCGTGATCCGCTCTAGCTCGGGGGGGACGTCGTAGTTGAGTCGGGCGATGGCCGTCGGCTGCGCATGCGCGATGTTGTTCAAGATCTCGGCGAAGTTGGCACCGCCGAACGGCAACTGGCCGGTGGTCAGCTCATAGAGCACAACCCCCAGACTGAACAGATCGGAGCGCTGGTCGAGAGGCTTGCCGAGGGCTTGTTCGGGACTCATATACCGCGGCGTTCCCAGGATGGTGCCCTCCTGAGTCTGCTGCAATTCGGTCTTGGATGCCGACGGATCGAGCGATCCCGCCGCCAAGCGTTTGGCCAGTCCAAAATCCAGGACCTTGACCTGGCCACGTTCGCTCAAGGTGATGTTGGCCGGCTTGATATCCCGGTGCACGATTCGGCAGGCATGGGCGGCGTCTAGGGCGTCGGCCACCTGGACAGCCAGGTCGACGACCTGCGGGATCTCGAGGCGTCGAGTTTTCAGGACCGAATCCAGCGACCCGCCTTCGATATATTCCATGGCGATATACGGCAGGCCCTCTTCCGTTTCGCCCACGTCATAGACTGTGCAGACGTGCGGATGATTGAGCGCCGAGGCGGCCCTGGCTTCCGTCAAGAATCGCTGCCGTCGCTGGGGGTCCGCAGCCAGTTCCGCCGGCAGGAACTTGATCGCCGCTCTACGTTCGAGCCGGGTGTCCTCGGCCAGAAAAACCTCGCCCATGCCGCCGGCACCAAGCTCGGACGTGATCCGGTAGTGGCCGACCGTCTTGCCGATCATCAGTCTTCCTTCCCGCGCGACGGAATGGCGGAAAATGAGTCGTACAGCGTGACCCGTCCAGATCGGCGACAACCGCGGCGAAACGGCCAGCACGAACTGCGGTTGCGTCGGTCGGGCGACGTCACGAAGTCGCTCAACCTGAGCCGGGCTTTAACACCTGGCATCGTGTTGAAAGCCGACGGGGCGATGCACGTCCGGCAGCGACCGAGGGGCGGTCGACTCAGGCACCATTTTCGCCTCGTATTACTATACAATCGCCCGAAATCAATACCTAGCGGGACGTTCCTACCTGACCCGACTTCGCGATCCAGGATGCCGGCCATCATCAGTTCTCTTCTCGTCTTGGTGCCGCGATGTAAGCCTGAAGGATCTTGGCTTCGTTCGCCATCGGGTGATTCAGATCCAGCCGACCCAACGCCTATGATGACTCTGCCGACGTTCCCGCTGTCTTGATCCGCGTTCATCATCTTCATCCGCGGCAAATCGTGATTTCTCTTGCCGGGAGAAGACGAATACCGCGAAGAGATTTTGGCCGCTGATGGACGCGGATGCACGCGGATAAAACCGCAGAGGCTAATGGATGCGAAAAACGACAGATCGTCAGTCCTCCAATCTCGGCGAGAGCCGTATCATTTGCGGGGACAACAGTGTGCGGCGATCAATTTCGCGTTTGGACGAGCGCGAAACGCAGCGATTTGGATCGACTTCCAAACAACTCGGCAGACGCTGATTGCAAAGGTCTATTCAATATGGTGTTATGAAGAGTGCGTTGCGAGCCACTGCGCGCGACCGTTGTCCTCTGCTACCTGATGCTTCTTGCGTTTTTGTCTCTTGGGCTTTCGGTTTGATTCAGGCTATTGCATCTCTTGGGGCTGTCGTCGTATTAGCGCGTTTTCATGTCGATATATGAGGATGCCTTCAATGGCTGCGTTGCCGAAGATCATCCACCTGATCCGAACAGAAGCGTTTCATTGAAAACAGCAGACAAATCGTGAACTCGATCTGTCTGCGAATTTGAATGGAGACATCTCCATGTGCATGTCGGCGGAGGTTCTGAACGGTCGGATTCTAAGGGCCATCGAGGTGGTCCGATCGACCTTGAAAGGACTGCCTGAGGGTGAGGGTGGAGTTTCCACATTCCAGGTGGTCACAGTTTTGACCGACGTTGAGGAGGCTCTTTTGGGAATGTCCGATGCCCCTGACACTAGCAAGTCAGGAGCGATCGGGCCCCACCAGGGGCCGCCCATCGCTGTGACGACCCCACCTCAGCGGGACGCTGAAACGGTCGCCCCGTCAATCCCTGCGCCAGACGTCGAGTCCACCATTGACCAAGGAGGAGACTTCGTAATCGGAGGAGCGCAAGAACCAGAAGAGAAGAAAGAAGAGAAACGCCCAGCAGACCAGTTGCCCGGGAGGCACCGACCCAAGACGCTGGCAGACATGGCGCGGGAGAAGACCAAAAAATTCCACGCCGAGAGAGCGAAAGCTGCCAAATCAGGAAGCAAATCATCAGAGGACGGCTCTGAACAGACCGCTGCTCAACGAGTTCGGGCTGCCCAGCGAGCCACAGGGCTTTAGCGCCACTCCAGCTGCTCGAGCCTCCTCGTCCACGAGATATCTGATCAGATAGGCCAGCCTGCGAAGCAGCCTGTGGTCCCCATCCCCGCTAGCGGCTCTGCCGAATCGTTAGGGGAGCGTTGTCCCGGTGAGTGAGTAGGAAATCATATCTAACCCAGTCGTGCACCTGGGGTCTTCGAGCTCTTCCGTTTTGATGTCTCCGAGTCCGGTACCACCGCAGTGGCGAGGACACCCAAGACCGCGTCAGCAACCATTATTAGCGGTGCGAACTGCCACGACTTTCTTGACAAGTTGTCGCGACCACCCGGTGGTTCGGCAGTAACCTTCACGCAAAAACTAGATCGCATAGCCGAATCCACCATATCCACGTTGGCTTTGACCACAAATCCCCGGTGGATTAAGATTTCGGTGGGTGCTCGCGACAAGCCGATTCATCAGGAGGATGCAATGGCTACGGTCTATCGCGTGACGAAGGTCCTCGACGTCAGCCAGCTCGTCGATTCCGTCGACGCCATCGAAGCGTTCGCACGCGAGCACGGGCCTGGACGTTATGTCGTAGACGAGCACACCAGCGAGCCGCTCCCTCGGAGCACTCCGGTAGCCCGCGCGTGGGGTGTCGTGGTACATCAGCCGGACGGCCGTGTCGCGATGAAGCCGTTTTTCTACGGCGATCACGTTGCGGTCGAGGATTATTGATAGATCGCCCGACAGCTGCAACGTCGCGACCGGCGTTCCGTGCCGCCACGAGGTCGACGAGCATTTTCGCGACCCGCTCCGTGGAACGAAAGTCTCGGCCGGACAGTGCGGTTCATCTTCCGTCCCAGCGATGGCCGGATCGACATGGCGGCGGTGCGGTCGCCGATGGACTGACTCGCTACTTTGCCCACGCTGCGGACCGGGGACGGGTGCGCGACTACCGCTATCCGTTCTCGATTGGGGTGTTGCAGGCACCAGAAATCCTCTTGCCGGTTGAGATGGCATCTCACGTGGGTCGAATCGATGAACGCTCGGAGTTGTGGACGTTGTCCGTCAACGGAGGCGACCGGCCCGGTGCGCAGTGTGATCGCAGAACGGCGTTTCGCGAGACGCGCGACAGCCAGTAGGCGTGATCGCCGCATGAATTGGTCGACGATCGGGAGGAAGCGACAGCAGCATTTCTTGGCGTGTCGAGAATCGGTATCCTTTCAAACGTCCATGACTCATCAGTCGACTCAGAATGAGGCCCATCATGAAAGCCCTTCAAGTGGTGTTCTCGTTGGGGCTGCTGATCGGGTTGGGAATCGAAATCCCGGTCTTGCACGTTACCGGCCAGACCAAGGCTCCCAAGGACGCTCCACCCCAGGCTCCGGGATTGCGCCTACTGAGCGGTGACGATGCCAAGCGGGCTGAGGAGCTCGACGAGGCCATCGAAGCGGCGCTTGCTGCTGATCGCTGGGACGACGCGATTGCAAAGGCCGAGGAGCTGCTTACATTGCGGAAGCGCGTTCAAGGACCGGAGCACTTCGAGACGGTGCGCACAGACTGGATTCTCAAGACATTGCGCCGGCTGGCCGCGCTGCCGCACGACGATCAAGTCGCATACCAGTCGGCGCAAGCCATGGTGAAACAGGCGCAAGCCATTCACTTCGAGGGGAAGTACGCCGCGGCCCAACCGCTGTTCGAGAGGGTGCTCGAGATCTACGGCCGCCTGCTCACCGACGACAATCCCGACACGGCCGTCGCCTACAACGACGTGGCCGTCAATCTCGTTGCACAGGGAAAGTACGCCCAGGCGCGGCCCCTTCAGGAGAGAGCGCTCGATATCCGGCGCCGACTGCTCACCGATCAACACCCCGAAACCGCGAAAAGTTACGGCAACTTGGCGCAAATCCTGGATGCTCTTGGCAAGCACGCCCAGGCTCAGCCGCTTTTCGAGACGGCGCTCGCAATCTACCGCCGCTTGCACCCCGAAGACCACCTCGACACGGCACTCGGCTACACCAACCTGGCGGGCAACCTCAGCGTGCAGGCCAAGTACGCCGACGCCCAACCGCTGCTGGAGCAAGCGCTCGCGATCCGCCGCCGCCTGCTCACCGACGACCACACACAAACCGCGGTGAATTACGCGTGGCTGGCGTACAACCTCAATGAACAGGGCAACTACGCCGCGGCCCAACCGCTCTATGAAAAAGCGCTAGCGATTCACCGTCGCCTGCTCACCGACCTTCATCCCGACACCGCCACCTGCTACAACAACCTGGCGTCGAACCTTAGCGCCCAGGGCAAATACGCCCAGGCTCTGCCACTCTCCGAGAAGGCGCTCGAAATCCACCGCCGCCTGCTCACAGACAACCATCCCAGCACCGCCACCAGTTACGCTTTCGTGGCGGGGGCTCTGGATGCCCAGGGGGAGCATGCGCAGGCGCGGCCGCTCCACGACCAACGCGCGCAAGGCTGTCCCGTCGCCAATCGGCTCCTGCTTGGCTGGTCGTAGGGGACTCGTCAGGGAGCGTGTGTCGGCCGGCTTCTCCATGACGCAGATGCTTGGCATCAGTTCTCGATCGCCCGATAGATGGCAGGCTGCAGTGCCAGTTGAAGCGCGAAATTGTACGGCTGGACTTGCTGTAGAACGATTACAACCATCTCTGACTTGGGCGCGACCCAGAAATAAGTGCTGGCGGCACCGTTCCAACCGAACTCTCCTTCGGCAGGGCCGGGCCTTGACGATTTTGTGCCCAGACGCACCGACACACCAAGTCCGAATCCCATACCCGGCAATGCAAAGCCGTTGAGCTTCATTGGCAACGCTTCAATCGGCAATTGGTTGCTCGTCATTTGTTCGATCGTCTCGGGACGGAGCAGTCGCACGCCGCCAAGCTGGCCACTATTCAATAGCATCTGGCAGAATCGAGCGTAGTCCCGAGCCGTGGAAACCAATCCGCCACCACCTGAGAGATACTTTCGGCGGGCCCGATATCGGCTGGTGCGCGGGTCATCGATGACCTTGAGCACACCCTTATCACCTGGCCGATGAGTGGCCGTGAACCGCGTCAGCTTGTCGTCTGGGACCATGAAGCCGGTGTCGCGCATGTCGAGTGGCCGGCAAATCCGATCCTGTACAAACTGATCGATTGGCTTCTCGGAGAGCACTTCGATGAGTCGAGCCAGGACGTCGGTCGAAATGCTGTAGTTGAATCGAGTACCTGGTTGATCTTGTAACGGCAGTTTGCCCAGAGCAGCCACCATTTCCGCGAGGCTGAGCTCAGGACCGTCGATCCCCTTCGCAATATACATCTTGTCCACGTCAGTGCCGTTGGGCATCCCATAAGTAAGCCCAGAAGTGTGGCGCATGAGGTCACGAATGCTCATTTCGCGTTTGGCTTCGACGGTCTCGTCGTTCCTGCCCGCATAGACGCGCAGCCCCTTGAACTCAGGCAAGTACCTGGAAACGGGTTCATCGAGCTTGAACCTGCCCTCCTCAAAGAGCAGCAACGCGGCCGCGGTGGTGATGGGCTTGGACATGGAATGAATCCGGAAAATGGCGTCAGGCGTCATCGGCTCGCCTGTCGAGGCGTTCAGTTTTCCGAATGCCTCCAGAAAGGCGACTTTCCCTCGCCGAGCGATGAGAACGACCACGCCGGCGGTCTGGTTTTTGTCCACCGCCCCCTGAGCCAGAGTTTTCACACGCGCGAGTTTCTCGGCTGACAACCCCACGTCTCCTGGCATTGCCAGAGGCAGCTCTTCGGCTTGGGCCGGACCGAGCAACATGCAACCAAACAGGGCGATGACCAGAACGTTTTTCACGGGACACTCCCCGATGTCAATGGAATGACACACATCTGTTTCACGGGAGCCGCCGCTTCACTTTCGAGCTGGCGCCGCGGCTTTGCCCCAGATACTCGAAAACCAGATCGGTTTGGCTGTCGGCAGTGCGTTTGATCCGCACTCTTTTCTGCTGGACCTCGGGCCGCCATTGTCGTCAGTCCGCCTTCGATTTCCGATATTCGTCGAGGGCCATCTTGGCCCAAGCAGCCTGGCATTCGTACCCCATGATCCCGCTGCGCAGGGCCAGCCGGGCAGAGCGTGACATCTTGGCTTCGCTTGATTTCAGATGCTCTTGAAGCATGCTGATGTGTGCTTGCAAGGAAAGGGTCAAGGACTCCAGGAACGACTCGCAAGCCCTGGGACCGAGACAATCCTCGAGAAACGAAAACCGCAGGAATAATTCCGGCATTCCGCGAAGGACATCATCCGCTTTGACTGGCAGCTTGAGCCAGCGCTCGAGCGCTTTCTTCCCCTTTGAGCTAAGTCGATAGAGCGCTCGCCTGCGCACACGGGAGGTTTCGTCCAAGGTAAGGCTAACCATTCCAGACCGCTCCAGCCTCTTCAGGGCTGGATAGATCGAGCCCGGACTGTCGCTGAAGGTGGCCATGGGCCGGCCCACGAAGAACTTGCGGAGGTCGTAACCCGAGCAAGGTTGACGCAGCCGGATCAACCCCAGGAGCGCGTGCCCGAGCAATGAGTGGTCGCTGGTCGCCATAGTACGTTGCGTATTATATCGCGAAGTACTATGGCGTCAAGGCCCTGGACGTGGCGAGAGCGGCAGGCTGGACGCCCCCGTTTGGGCGGCGCCCCCACACGCGACGATCATTCATCTGGGCGCACCAACGATTCGCCGGCGGGTGAGACGGTCGACGTTCAGCGTGAGTGAGTTTAGTTCTACAGGCGTTAAGTCGTATCCCACTGACATCGTTTCAGCTTGGAAAGCCTGATGCCAAGATCGCGAAGCCTTTGCCGAGTGCGTTTGAAGTGGGACTTCCGAGCCTCGGCATTTCGCTTCTCGGCCCATGTGATCTTTCTTGCTGCCTTGGCCAGCAGCTTCTCCTCTGATCGGCGTGACACTAATCCCCGGGCCTGGACCAGGGCGGCTACGGCTGTCTGGAGCTGGCAGACCGTTAGCTCTGGATTTTTCCCCCGCCCATTCCTGCCGCACCCGCGACAGGAACAGGTAGCTCACACAACTGAGGATCAGGTGACGTTTCAAGCCCAGGTACCGTCGCCCCTCATACTGATCCAGCCCGATCTCGCTCTTTTGATCCTCGAAGCAGCGTTCGACTCTCCAGCGCGAGAAAGCAACCAGCAGCAGAGGTTCAATGCTCGTACCGGGCGGCGCATTGCTGACGAAGAACTTCAACTCTTCTGGGCTCAGCACGTTGCGAGCCACAAGCAGGTGGAGCGTTTCGCCGGGCAAACCGTCGGCTCCCTTGACCGTCAGGAGCACGCGCTTGCATTCCCAGACCATCGGTCCTTTCTGCCCATCCTTGACGCGGAATCGTTGCCACGGCTGATCCCGGAGCTTCGGATCGTGCAGTAATTCGTCGACACGGCGAGCGGCCTGGCTGCCGCTAGCAAGGCGAGGAGTCTTGCGGCCTCGGCCGCGACGGTTCTTATGGTACGGCCGGCTCACGACCCGAGGTGGGTCAAGCCAGCCCGTGAAGCTCCGCGGTACTTCGGCGACGTATCGCTGCTTCCGTGCGGTCAGTTCCCGCAGCAACTCGGGCTTGCTTCCATAGCCCTCGTCGAAGGTCAGCCAGTCGAATCGGATGCCGCTCTGCACGGCTCGATCATAGAGTTCCAGGGCGATCACCCATTTGGGCCGATACACCATGGTGTCGGGAATGCCGGCCTCGCGACAGCGGTCACGGTCGGCGGCCCAGCTCTCCGGCAGATACAACTCGCCGTCGAGCAGGCAGTGGAACTCGCCGCATGCGAACCCCAAGTGGACGGTGACCATGCAGTTTTCGGTCTTGCCCAGCCGGCCGCACCACTGCTTCTGCACGCCGGGTGTTTTGTCCCCTTTCTTGGGGTCGCTCGTCTCGTCGAAGACGCCGATGGTGTGCGGCCCTTGATGTTCCGCCGCGACAAGTCTCTGGAGTCGCTCGAGGAGATCATCCTCGGGCCATCGATGCTGGGCGAGGAATTCCTGCAACGTGCGCGGGGCAACATCAGCGTCCAGCGCGATCGGCTCGACACTTTTCTCGGGCAGGTCCGAGAGCTGCCCGCGAACATAGACTCCCAGATGCGCACGAGTGTCCTTACGACGGAAGGTAACGCCGAAGTAATCGAGGAACTCGCTCAACTTCGGCTCCAGCTGACGGATCTGATCGACATCCATGCCTTGCCCTCCCGAAATCCTTGGCAAGGCACAGTTTCGCTCAAAACCCCGACGAATGGAAGGTCAAGTTAGCGCTGTAGAATTAGGCCCCCCACCGCCAGTCCTCGGCCCAATCGACCAACCCGGCACTCAACGCATTGCGCTCGAGGTACCGCAAGACGGTGAGCAGATGGTCGTCGCTCTGCACGGGGAAGCAACTGAATCGGCGTGCGTATCCCTTGGGTGCATGATTTGAAGCTGCTTCACATATCAATGTCGCGAGTCGCAGGGATTTATCGATAATAAGCAGCGGAGGGTGGAACTTCATTCTCTGCTCACTTCGGTGGTATCCCATCAGTCACGTCCCGTTTCAAGTCAGGAGGTTTCAATGGATGGCGTCAATCGGAGGCGTGCGGTCGGACTCACAGCGGCAGGGACCGCGGCCTTGATCGCCGGTGCGGTTCAAGCGCAAACCGACGACAAGAACGAGTACAAGACGTACTCGGGTAGTTCGAAGAAAGGCGATGTTCAGGAAGCACTCGCCAACGCAATCGTGGAAGCCCACAAGGCGACGCCGGGAGCCGACCGTCAGGTTCGTTGGACAATCAAGAAGGTCTTCGGGGTCAACGGCGGGATCGATCCGATTAACACCGCGACCGTGGAGATCGAGGTAACGCTGTCCTGACCTGATCCCAGCGGCGGGTTCAAAGGTCTGAATCCGCCGCTTCAGTTCCGAAAGCAGCATATTGAACTGCTGCGACAGTCGAAGCTACGTCTCGTACAAAAACGCCCAGAGTCGCCCGCCTTGTGTCAGCCCGTCGCACGTCGTGGGCGTCCAGAAATCCGAGCGACTCGAAGGGCGAACTCCATGAGCTCAACAACGACTCCCGACCGGAACTCGACGCGCGGACGCGGAATTCCCCGGTGGGTCTTGGTCATCCTGTCGCTCTTCGTCTGGTTGGTTGGCGTGCCGCTGGCGCATGGTGTCCTGCCATGGGCCCTCTCGTGGCTTGCGCCTCGCTACGGATGGACGGCGGGCTACCCAGGGACCTGGAACTGGCTGGGGCTGATCCCCATCGCGGCCGGCACCGCCGTGCTCATCTGGGACTTCAGCTCGGGCGCTGTGCGCGTCCGAGAGCTCCCAGAGCGGATGCAGAGACTGGCCCCACCCTTCCTGATGACCACCGGACCCTACGCCTACACGCGCAACCCGATGTATGTTGCTGAGCTGGCGCTCTGGCTCGGCTGGACGATCCTCTTCGGCAGCCTCGTCACTCTGATCGGGTTCGTGGTCTTGACAGTAGTGATCATCGTGGTCGTGCCGCGGGAAGAGCGCGGGCTCGAGACACATTTCGGCGAGACTTATCGCCAGTACCAGGCCAGGGTCCCCCGATGGCTGGGGAGGCCTCGACGCTGAAGGACGCTGGCTCCGATCAAGAGATCGGCACCGAAGAAGTGGCCCGATTTCCACTCATCCCCCGTTCTCCGCCGGTAGGACGATCGGCTTCTCAGCTCCAGCCCAGTGGAACGGTCGTCGCTGGCGGTGGGCGTCGGTTGCAAATGCCGGCGGCCATCACTCCTTTGGTTCCGGTTTCGGGGTGGGCTGCGCTCGGCCGGCGGAACGCTTGGCGTTGTTCTTGCGGCGGGCCTCCAGCAGCTCGGGCTCCCACTGAAACCTCGGGCCCTTGCCGGGTTCATAACCCGCGAGGTGACTTTCGGCGAGGTCCGTTCGCTTGTCAGGCCGAATGTAACGCCACGGGCCATCGCCGAAGACCTCCTCGACGAGCTTCGCCAGCGCGGGGTCGTAGGACTTCAATTCGGCCCGCGTGTCGACGTGGTTATGCGAAGAGTCGTTCTGGCGATTGGTGTCGAACCACGACTGGCGCCCTCGGCCCAGTACTCGCTGATGTTGCTGATGGCATAGGTGTTCTTCCAGAGCCCTTTGGCCTTCGCGCCTTCGTAGGCGTTCCTGAGCCGCGGCTGGAACGTCGGGGTGACTGTTTGCAGGCCCATCGAGTGAATCGCGTGGGCGAACTCGTGAATCATGATGTTCTCGGTCGAATAGGGGTCACCAATGTAGTTGAGCAAGTTTTCCTCGGCGCAACTGACGGCCGGCCGCTCGCGGCTGGCTCCCAGGCCCCGCGCGCGGATGTTCCAGTAGAGTTTGGGCTGCAAGTCGCGGTGCTCGGGAATGTCGGTCGTCCGCTCCGAAACAGCCATGACCGCGATCCGAACCTTGTTCCGGATCATCGCGTCCCGGAGTTCTGGTCGATGGGCCAGCATCTGGTCGGCCAGGTAAGCTGCCTCACGCAAGGCGTAGTCCGAGACCTTCGATGAGCCGACGACGGGCAGGCCGTGAGCGCTCTGATACTTGGTGTAGAACGGGTCGAGGCCCAACTCCTTGGGCGGGGCGGTCACCGCAGGCAATTCCGGCGGCGCCGCCGCTGCAGTCGATGCCCCCATCGTGACCAACCGCAGGCAGAGCATAGTACACACGATGAACCCGCTGTGCGATGCGTGTTTCACCATCGTTTTGCCCTCTTCGCGACCGATTACTCTGGATGCGTCCGTCGCGGATCGCAAGGTTGGTTTAGCGAGTGTATCGACTCGTCGCGACTCAGCAGGCGTCGCGCGGCGTCCGCGGCACGACGACAGATTACAACCGGACCGAGCGGTTCGGGTCGAGGGCCAAGCCGAGAAAAGCGATGCCATGGCGGCTTCACCTTCGCGGGCAAGCTCTATCTCGCAGTCGTAGTACCAGGGGCCGGGCGGCGGGTGACGGTCGACCTGGACCGTCCTTCCAGGACCGACCCCGATGAGGACGTCCTCGCGGTCCACGGCGCCCTCGAACGACTGGCCGCGGTCGAGTCGAGGGTGGCTGACCTCGTGACCCTGCGATACTTCGGCGGTCGAAGCCTGCGCGAAGCGGCCGAGGACCTGGGCATCGCCCCCCGGACCGCCGACGCCCGGTGGGCCTATGCGCGGGCCTGGCTGGCGGCCGGCCTGTCCCGCCGTTAAAAAGGCTTTTGGCAATCAACCGCGCGTTTCGGCGACCGATGCCGCATTGGTGGGACGAACCACCTCACCGGAGCCTCTCATGAACGAACGCGACCTCCTCACCGAGGCCCTGAAACGGACCGATCCGGCCGAGCGCGCTGCGTTTCTTGACCAGACATGCGCCGGAGATTCGGAACTGCGGCGCCGACTGGAGGAGCTGCTCGCCGATCTTGCCGAGAGCGGCAGCCCGCTCGACCGGCCCCCCGTCGCGCCGGCCGACTCCACGGCGACCGCCGACTTACGGACTCCAATCGCGACCGGAGAGCACCGGCCTGACTGGGCCACGGAGGAGCTCGCCCGCCCCAATCCCAACGCCACCACCGCACGGGGATCGGCGTCCCCCTCGCCCCGCGCGGCCAGGGTCCCGACGGGCGAGGGGCTCGGCACCAAGATCGCTGGCCGGTACACCCTGGTCGACGTGATCGGCGAGGGGGGCATGGGCTCGGTCTACCTGGCGGAGCAGACCGAACCAGTCAAGCGTCAAGTGGCGCTCAAGCTGATCAAGACCGGGATGGATTCGCGGGGCGTGCTCGCCCGGTTCGATGCCGAGCGGCAGGCCCTGGCGCTCATGGACCATCCCAACATCGCCCGCATCTACGACGGCGGCCTCACCCCGGCCGGCCAACCCTTCTTCGTCATGGAGCTGGTGAGCGGGGTGCCGCTCACCGAATACTGCGACGCGCAGCGGCTCACGGTGCAAGCCCGGCTGGAGCTGTTCGTGGCAGTCTGTCAGGCGGTGCAACATGCCCACCAGAAGGGGATCATCCACCGCGACCTCAAGCCGGGCAATGTGCTGGTGACGGAGGTGGACGGCCGGCCGACACCCAAGGTGATCGACTTCGGCGTGGCCAAGGCGACCGAGGTCAAGCTAACGGACATGAGCCTGGCCGACGTCGGGGCGATCGTGGGCACGCCGGCTTACATGTCGCCCGAACAGGCCGACCCGACCTCGATGGACATCGACACCCGCACCGATGTCTACGCCCTCGGCGTGATGCTCTACGAGTTGCTGACCGGTTCGCCGCCGCTGGATGCGCAGCAGTTCCAGCGAGGGGCGATCCTGGAGATGCTGCGGATGGTGCGGGAAGTCGACCCGCCGCGGCCGAGCACGAGGCTGAGCACGGCTGACGCCCTGCCGAATATCGCCGCCAACCGGAGCATCGAGCCAGCCCGGCTGGCGAAGCTGTTGCAGGGCGAGCTCGACTGGGTGGTGATGAAGGCGCTGGAGAAGGACCGCACCCGGCGCTATGAGACGGCCAACGGACTTGCCCGCGACATCCAGCGGTATCTGGCCGACGAGATCATCGAGGCGCGCCCGCCGAGCCGCGGCTACCGTTTGCAGAAACTCGTCAAGCGGAACAAGGGGCAAGTGATCGCGGCGAGCCTGGTTTTCCTGACGTTGGTCGGCGGAATCGTGGGCACCAGTTTGGGGATGGCGTCCGCCCGAAGGGCGCAGAACGCGGAAGCCGAACAGCGTGCCAACGCGGTCGACCAGCGCGACAAGGCGATCGCGGCTGAGCGGCAGACCGCCATAGAGCGCGACAAGGCGCTCGCTGCTGAGCGGCAGACCGCCATAGAGCGCGACAAGGCGATCGCGGCTGAGCGGCAGGCCGCCATAGCGCGCGACACGGCGATCGCGGCCGAGGCCAAAACCAATACAATCAACGAGTTCCTCACCAACGACCTGCTCACCCAGGCAGAGCCGGAGAAGAATGCGGCGGAGGACAAGGTCACGCTCCTGGAAGTTCTCGACCGCGCGGCCGAAAAAGTGGGCACGCGGTTCGCCAACCAGCCGAAACTCGAAGCAGCCCTCCGCAAGACGATCGCGGGCACCTATCACGGCCTGGGGTCCTGGGAAAAGGCCGAAGCGCAATATCGGGCCATGCTCGACGCGGCGCGCAAGCACGATCCGCGGTCGGCTGACGCCTACATGGTTCAAGGCGAGCTCGCGCACATTCTTCGCCACCGCGATCGACCTTACGCCGAGGTCTTGGAGATGGCCGAGGCGGCCGCCAAGGGGCTCGAACGCACACTCGGCCCCGACCACCCCTACACCCTTCTCACACTCAACAACCTCGCCATGGCGTACAGGAATGCCGGCAAGTTCCCCGAGGCAGTCACCTTGCTCGAGCGCGTCGGCGACGCCAGTATCGCCAAGCTCGGCCCCGGACACCCCAACACCCTGTACACGCTCCAAAGCCTCGCCGCGGCGTACTCTGGCGTCGGCAGGCTCCCCGAGGCGATCGCCTTGCTCGAGCGCGTCCGCGACGCCCAGATCGCCAAGCGCGGACCCGATCACCCCGACACCCTGAGCACGCTCGACGACCTCACCGCGATGTACGCGGCTGCCGGCAGGCTCACCGAGGCGATCCCCCTGCTCGAGCGCGTCCGCGACGCCCAGATTGCCAGGCTCGGCCCCGACCACCCCACCACCCTACACACGCTCCACAACCTCGCCTCGGCGTACCAGGCCGTCGGCAAGGACCCCGAGGCAATCGCCCTGCTCGAGCGTGTCCGCGACGCCCGGATCGCCAAGCTCGGCCCCGACCACGCCGACACCCTGAATACGCTCAACAACGTCGCCAAGGCGTACCAGGCCGTCGGCAAGGTCCCCGAGGCAATCGCTCTCTTCGAGCGCGTCCGCGACGCCCGGATCGCCAAGCTCGGCCCCGACCACCCCGAGACCCTGAGCACGCTCCAGGGCCTGGCCGCGGCGTACTGGAGTTCAAAGCAACTCGACAAATCCGTGCCTCTGTTCGAGGACGTGCTCAAGCGGCAAGAGGCCGAGCTCGGCCGCCAGCACCCGGATACGCAGTTGACGGTGGCCAACCTCGGGGTCAATTACAAGGATGCCGGCCGGCTCAAGGAGGCGATCCCACTGCTGGAAGAAGCCCATCAATCGGCAAAACGGCTCGCAACATTGCGCTGGGTCGCCGATCCCTTGATCAACGCCTACATGAAGGCCGGTCGGTCGGCTGAGGCCGCGAAGCTGGCTCAGGATCTCCCCGACGACCCGAGCACCCCTATCGCGTTAGAAAACCTGGCCTTGGCGTACTGGTCTGCGAAACAACTCGACAAATCCGTGCCGTTGTTCGAGGACGTGCTCAAGCGGCGAGAGGCCACGCTCGGCCGCCAGCACTCGGATACGCAGTTGGCGGTGGCCAACCTCGGGGTCAATTACAAGGATGCCGGCCGGCTCAAGGAGGCGATCCCACTACTGCAAGAAGCCCATCAATCGGCGAAACGAATCCCATAGCTTCACTTCGTCGCCGACCAATTGATCGACGCGTATTTGAAGGCGGGGGGCGAGGACGCCAAGCTCGCCGACTTGCTCCGCGAGCAATTGCCCGAGGCTCGAAAAACGCTGCCCGAGGACAGCCCCCGTCTGGCCGGCATGCTCGCCCAGACCGGTCTGAGTCTCCTGCAACAGAAGAAATGGACCGAGGCCGAACCGTTCCTCCGCGAAAGCCTGGCCATCCGCGAGAAAACTCAGCCTGACGTCTGGTCCACCTTCAACACCAAGTCGCTGCTCGGCGGGGCCATGCTGGGTCAGAAGAAGTACGCCGAAGCCGAACCGATGCTCTTGAAGGGTTACGAGGGTATGAAGGAACGGATGAAGGCGATCCCGCCTCAGGCGGCCACGCGCATCCCCGAGGCCCTCGACCGGCTGATCGAACTGTACACCGCCATGAACAAGCCGGATGAAGTCACGAAGTGGCAGGCCGAGCGGGTGAACTATCCGAAGGACGCCCCGCCGCCGGAGAAGAAGTGAAGACGGGTCAACCGGTGAGGGGATCGAGAGCTGGTCCCCGCGGAGCGACTCGCCACGGACGGTCGAAGCTGCCGTTGCCGCGCCTGAAGAAGCTCCCGTCGATGGAATCCTCATCCCGCACGGGAACGCACCTTTTCCGCCAATTTTGCTTCAATCTCTATCTTGGATCCGGATGGTGACCGGGTACTGCGCAGCGGGTCCCACTTGAAGCTCGAGCCGGCTGCCGCTTGAGCCGGTGGTGAACTTCGCGGGCAAGCCTTCGACCGCGATGCGTCCCGAGAGGCCGGAGAGCTGCATGGTCGTGGTGTGGGTGTCTCCCGAGCGGTTCTCCAGCGTGAAGCGAATTTCGCGCAAGGACGGGTCGATTCGGATCGGCTGGTCGGCGGCGAAACCGTCGCGATCGAGGATCAGGTGGAGTCGTCGCTCGCCGCGCACGACGTGCAGACGCTGTCGCAGGCCGTCCTTCGGGGTGACGGCGATGCCTTCGGGGGTTTCGGCGAGGTGGCCGCCGTAAGCGATCGAGCCGAAGATCGGGTCGTCGGCGACGATCGTGGCGGCCGTGCGCAGGGCGCCGCAATAGCCCAGGTCTATCTCGCAGCCGTAGTACCAGGAGCCGCGCGGGTGCGACTTGCGCAGCCAGCTTGTCGCCCAGGCGCGAGGCTCGAAGCCGCCGCCGGCCGCACCGTCGTTTTCCTTGCCGGGATACCAATACCCGTAATGCGATTCCGGCGTGCCGCTGTTCACAAGGGCCCAGGAGCTGAGGTAGGACGCGTAGCCCAGCCGGAGATAGTCGGCCGGCTGCCTGGCATAGTGCAATGCGTAATCGAGCACGCTCCAGCCGCCCATCTGGGACATGTAGCTAAGCGTGTAGCTGCCCCCCATCCCGGCGCGATAGTCGCTGCCGAGCAGATAGTACGCGGTTTCCAACCAACCGCGGTCCACGACGTTGGCCCGGATTTGTTTCTCCAGGAAGCGGTGGGCGGCATCACGGGTTATGGAGGCTCCGTCGGCCGCGGCGCCGCGTCGGGCCGTTCATCCGCTGGAGGGCCCACCGGGCCAGGGCGTGGGTCGATTCGAACCCCGTCGAGTCGAACGCGTACTCGGAGCCGAAAAGATAGGGGTCGTCGTTGACGAAATGGGCGACTTTCTTCTCCCAGTGGCCTCGCAGCTCCTGGGCCTGCTCGGTCTTTCCATTCTCCGTTAGCGCGTCGATCAACTCCGGGATGACGACTTCGTTGTACGTGCCGGTCGCGTAGGCCGACCAGCGCCGGATGGCCATGGGCACGGTGAAGAAGGCGCGGGCCGTGCCGAAGGCGCGCTCGAGATAGGCGTCGGCGGTCAGCTCGGTCTTGATTCCGTTATAGAGCCGGGCGATCTGGTACATCCGGTAATAGAGCAAGATGATGTGCGGGTAGTCGTAGATCCTCCACAGGTGCTGCCGGCCGTTAGGGCCGGGGTCCTTGCTCTCACGGTTGGTCTTCCAGTTGGGAATGCCGTAGATCGCGTAGGGAAAAGGATCGGCCTCGGTGCACTGGAGTCCGCCCCAGACATAATGGTGGATGTAATAGTCGATGGCTGAAACTTCACGCTGATCGGGATATGAGACATTCTTGGAGGCGACGTAGGGCGCCTTGCACAGACCAGGATCGTCGCAGGCGACGATGTAGGCATTGAGGCCGTCGGCGTCGTCGGGACTGCGGAGGACCTGCTTGCGCTGGTCCCACTCTGAGAACAGGCCGTTGTACCACCTGGATGGATCGCGGTGCTGCTGATGGCTGACCAGGAAGCTCGCTCGCTTCTTGATCAGGGTTTCCAGCGGCTCGGTGACGAAGAACTCGAGAACAGCCGATTTCTTGCCCGCGTATCGGATCGTCAGCATATTCTCCCCCAGCCGGGAGAAGGTGACCTTGTAGATGTGGTTGTCCTGGCCGCGGGTGCCGAGATCCTCGATCCCGGTCTGATGGGGGAATTCGGCGGTGAGTGAGTCGATAGGATTCCGGGTGTGCAGGGAGATCAAAGCCGGGAGATCGGTCGGGACGGTCATGCCGGGAACGACGTTCACGTCCAAGAGATTCTCCGCGTAGAGGATGCTGCGGACGTCGGCATAATCTTCACCCCATCGGCACTTGAAGCCATAGCTCGTGCGGTCGCCGGGCCGGCCACGGGGCGCGAGGGTGACTCCGGTATGTGCTTGCCGCCAGTTGCCGCCGCGGTCGCGGGCCCGAGCCCCGCGCCAGCCGAATGGAGAAACAGGCTCCAGGCGCGTCCGCCGCCGGAGCTGGGTATCCGCGTCGAAGTACTCGAGTCGCGTGTCGTCCACGGGCGTGATGACCAGGTAGGGTCCGACGCTATTGGGGCGCATCAGGAAGAGGAACGAGCCGTGGCCGGAAATCCAGAAGTGGAGAATCTGCCGCTTGGTCTCGGTGGTCGTCTTATCCTGGGAGAAGCGCGTGTTGAAGGGCGTGGGGAATGCCAGGTCGGCGATTTCGAGCGGTGCCGCCGCCGAGGTTGCCCAGCGCGATGGTCCAGAGCAGCTCGCGGCTCTGGAGGGTAAACGACTCGATCAGCTCCAGGTCGGAATCGATCGTATACGTGATTTGATAGCCCGGCCGGTCCTTCGCGGCGTCGACGCGGGCGCTCGTGCCAGTCAGGCTGGAGGTTCGTACCGTCGTCCAGTCGCCGCCCGTTCGGCGATAGCCGATCACCAGCGTTCCCAGGAACTTGCCGTCCTGGATGTAGTCGGTGTCGAAGGCATCGTGGACGTGCTTGAGGCCAGCGATGCCACCCTTGCCGAGAGTCAGCGAGAACTGATCGTTGGCCAGTCGTTCCTGGCCGAATATTTCGGTCCAGGAGCCGAGGAAGACCAGAACCAACGCGACGCGCGCTGCGGATTTCATGGTTCACCGCCCAGGGATGCCCGTGAATTGGGACCGGGAATCCCGATCATTAGACTTCTGCGCCGAGCTCGACGCAACTGGACCGGATAGCGAGCGTGAGCTCGTGGACGTACCAGCATGGCGGAATTCGCCATCCGCACGAGCGATGCGGAGGAGACACGATTTTCCACGGGATCGGCAAGTCGGAACTCGCCTTTCAGTTGAACTCTCGCGATGTTCAGTTTCTAATTTGGGGAGCCGTATCCGGCCCGAGCTCCGCGCAACGTCGAAGGTGTTGCCCCGGAATCCCTACTCTCGAGGAGCGTCTCCATGAGCGACCAACCAACTCTCGAAGGCCCCGGCCCTTCGAGGAATTTCCTCCCGGAGGTAAAGCCGCTGGAGAGCCGTGTGTTGTTGTCCCGTCAGGTGAGCTTTCCCGATGGCACCTCGTTCAATTTCCCGACGTTCCTCCATCTGCCCCGGACCGGAGGCGTCTCCGAGCAGAGTGGAACGGTCCTGGGCATCGGCGTCGGCCAGCCGAAGACCAACACCGTGCATGTAACCGATGAGGGCCAGGGGGGTATCCAGGCCGCGTGGAATGGTGGTCACACCCACTCGCTCACCGGCATCACGTCAATCGTCGTCCAGACCGAGAGGTCCAGGGGCAACCGGATCACGTTCAATCTGACCGGCTCCCGGACTGGTCCGACGGCCGTCGCGGTTGGTTCGCAGGTTCAGACGGACGTCGATCTCCCGAGCGCGGGTGCACATCCAGAGAAACTGGGCGCCGTCGAGGTCCGTCGAACTAGCGGCATCGGCGTCCAGTCCGGTTCCGTCCTGACTGTCACCGCGGACAAACGCACGACCAATACCGTGGAGATAAGCAATAGCGGAGGGGGCGCTGTCGCGGTGGATTGGAATGGTGGTGCCGTTCAGTCCTTCGCGGGGATCGCAACGATCGTCGTGGACACCCACCACGCTCGGAAAGACCTGGTCGCTCTCCACGACGTTACCGATTGATTGGGTCTCGCGCGGCCAGCCGGCGCTCCCAGATGCCGACATAGGCCGCCTCCAGGTCGCGGGCCAACCGCTCGGCGTCCATCAGTGGAGAGCGACTCATTCGCTCGCGTAATCCGGAGCGTAGATCGGCCAGGCGCGCGAGGTCGCCGGCCAGTGCGGTTGCGATCCGCACGTAGTCTTCGGGCGTCTGTGCGAGCAGCTCGTCCAGGCCGACGGTCCGCAGGAACCGGACTCCCTGGCGCGAGACGTTCATATGGCCGGACTGGCTGATCACGGGCACCCCCATCCACAGGGCATCACACGTGGTGGTCACGCCATTGTAAGGAAACGGGTCAAAGGCGATGTCCACGGCGTGGTACAGCTCGAGGTAGGCGAACCGGGTCGCCGTCGGTCCGGCGAAGAACAGCCGCTCGGGGGCGATGCCGCAGGCCGTGAGGAGGTCACGGATCCGTTCCTCGGCCGAGAGACCGGCCCCGGTGCGGAGCAAAAGGCGGGAGCCGGGAACAGCCGCCAGCGCACGCGACCAGACGGCCAGGACTTCGTCCGAGACCTTGGCCGGGTTGTTCAAGCAACCGAAGGTGACGTGGCCGGACTGCCGGGCCGGCGGCTCGGGTCGGACCTCCGGCGCGGGGCCGGGTGCGTAACAGAGCACGCACTCGGGCAAGCGGATGAGCGACTCCTGGTAGTGTGCCTCCGACAGGCCCGGGGGGTCGGCGTGAGCGTCCGTGATGTAGTAGTCCATGGCCGAGAGGCCGGTCGTCCCCAGGTAGCCCAGGTAGGACACCTGGATGGGTGCCGGGTTGCGGGCGAATGCCCGTAGCCGGTTCCCGCCCGTATGACCGGCCAGGTCGACCAGGATCTCGATGTCGTCCTGGCGGATCCGCTCGGCGGCCCGCGCGTCGGAGAGCCCGACCAGCGATCGCCAGCAGTCGGCGTAGCCCTGGAGGCGTCGCGTGAAGGCATCGGGTCGCGAGACGTCGGCGTAGCAGAAGATCTCGAAGCGATGATGGTCATGGGCGGCGAGGATCGGCTCCAGGAAGGAGACGACGGGGTGCTCGCGGAAGTCGGACGAGACGTAGCCGATCCGCAGGCGTCGCTCGGCCGGGGACCGGGTCGGGCGCGGCTCGCACGCTCCGGCCAGGGGTTCCGCGTGTTGACGAGCGTAACACCGAGCCTCGACGAGAATCTCCCGAGCGTCGGCGCCGGGCTGGTAGTGCATGGCCAGGAGCAGGTTGCTGTGGACGGGTGCGTCATCCGGCCGCGAGGCCAGGGCCTGGCGGTAGTAGGCGATGGCCTCGGCCGCTCGCCCCTGGTCCATGCAGGCATTCGCGAGATTGGTGAGCGCCCCAAAATGGTCGGGGTCGATCCGCACGGCGTGCTCGAAGGAAGCCAGGGCCCGATCGGGCTCGCCCTGGGCGCTGCACGCCAGGCCAAGGTTGTTGCGGGCGTCCACCAGGTTCGGCTGGAGCTCGATCGCCCGCTCGAAGCGCAGCAACGCGTCCGCCGCCCGGCCCTGATTCAAGAGCGCCAGGCCGAGATTGTTGTGCACCTCGGCCAGGTCGGGTTCGAGGTAGAGCGCCTGCTCGAAACTGAGCCGCGCCTCCTCCAGTCGGTCCAGGGCCATCAGGGCAAGCCCAATATTCGAGTACGCCCCGACGCAGTCCGGCCAGAGCCGGAGGGCCTGCTCGTAGCGGGCGACCGCCGCTTCGAGCTCGCCGCGATCCATCAGCATGCCGGCCAGTTCGGCGAGCGGACCGGGGTCCTCGGGACGCAACCGCGCGGCCTGCTCATAGCAGGACACCGCCTCATCGTGCTGGCCGAGCCCGCGCAGTACGTGGCCCAGGTTGAGCCAAGCCTTATCGAGTTCGGGCTGGAGCTGGACGGCCCGGCGATAGCATTCGACAGCCTGATCGTACTCGCCCAGCATTGCCAAGGCGTCGCCCAGGCAGCGAGACGCCACTGGATCGTCGGGCTGAAGTGCGAGGGCGCGGCGGAAGCAGAGCGCGGCCCCATCGGGATCGCCCTGCCTGATCCGGACGATGCCCTGGTTGTGGTGCGCTTCGGGGTAGTCGGGCCGGAGTCGCGTGGCCGCACGCAAGCAGTCGAGCCCTCATCGAGCCGGCCCTGCTCCAAGAGCGCGACTCCGAGATCGTTAGAGAGGACCTCGTCCGCGGGGCGCAGCGCGAGGGCGCGACGCAAACTGGTCACGGCCTCATCGGGCCGTCCGAGGGCCTGGCAGACACGTCCGAGCCCCGCCCAGAGCTCGGCATCGCCGGGTTGGTTCTGGAGGGCCTGGCGGTAGAGCTGCTCGGCGTGGCCCAGGGCGCCGAAGCGATGGAAACGGGCGGCGAGAGCAGGAATGTCGGCTGGAGAGATCATAAGGGCGCCCGGCGCGGGCCTCCCGAGCAAAGCCCCGACCGCGGGCCAGCCATCCGGTCCTCGGCGGGCTGGTCCGCCCGAGTGGTTGTCGCGTTCGCATGCTCGAGCGCTTCACAACTCCATAGTCAAGCGGTAAGCGGTGCGACCTTGTCTCCTTCCCGTCTGTCAGACCGAAGTATGGCCACTTCCGACCGCTCCGAGCCACTCTTCTGTCAATTGCGCTGAACGATTTGCTGCAACTTTCGCCTCGGATTCGCGTGACGGCGCGTCCCGATTCCGGACCGGCCTGGGCGCGTCGGTGTGATCGACGAATGGCACGTAGTTTTATTGACGCCTGGGTTTCGGCGATTATGCTCGAGCATTCTGCTGGGAGACCCAGAAGATCGGTGGCAGTGATCAAGGGCCAGTCGCAGGCCGACGTCTTGCAGGCCCCGACGGATGGTCAAGGAAGCCTCGACAGAAGAACAAGAATGCCGCTATCGGTTTCGGCCATTGCGATTGGAGCTTGCTGCCTGGTCACGACATCGACTCTGCTAGCACAGGATGGTCCCGCGACCAAGAGCGCCGGTCTCGACCGCGCACCTTCCAGGAGGGCCGGTGAGAAGCCTGCGACGATCGCGGAGCCTGGCATCACCATCCTGGCGACATTCGCGGGCGATACCGGCCCCGGCCCGAAGGATGCGCCCGACAATGCCGGCGCGGTTGGGCCAAACCATGTCGTCGATTTCACGAACGCCAATGTCGTGATCCACGACAAGAAAACCGGCCAGGTTCTCCAGCGACGGACCCAGACCGAGTTCTGGAAAAACACCAAGCCCGCCTTCAACTTCCCCAAGCTCAACGATCCGCGCCTCCTGTACGATCCGCTTACCAATCGCTGGTTCGCAGTCGTCGCCGAGCTGGCGGCAGGATCGGTGGGCTACCTGGCGGTTTCTGATTCATCCGACCCTACCAAGGGTTGGAATGCGGCGAAACTCCCCATGGAACCGACCAATCCCGGGATGAAATTGGGGGTGGACAAGAACGGGCTGTATATCGCTTACTACGTCCTGACGGGTGACACTCATACCATGATGAGCGTTCATGCGATTCCCATCGCTGACGCCATCGCACAAGGTGGGCCCAGCATGGCCCATTTGCAGACGTTTTCCAAACTTGAGATCGAATGTTTCCCCGCGACGGATCCGGACCCAAATAAATCGCCCGATGCCCCGGCGATTCTACTGAACCACGAGTTTGGCAATACGTTTTCCAAGATGTTCATGTACAAGATCACCTGGAACAGGAAATCGCGACCATTTCCAAATTGCAGACGATCCCGCTTGAGCAAGACCTACATCATCCCCAATGGCTCCTCGCTCAAGAACCAGGCGATTCAGCCGGCCCCCGGCGAGAAAGCTCCGGGCCGACGAGGGCCGCCGCACGCTTTGCGTTTTTCAGCACGGCGGCAGCCTCTTCACCTGTAATGAGGCCAAGCGCACGATCGACTCGCGTTGCGGTATCTTCTGGTGCGAGGTTCGAGCCAGCGACGGCATTGTGCTCCAGGAAGGATTTGTTGACGAACCGGGCTGTGACTATCTCGTTCCCTCGCTGGCTGTCGATGCCGACGGCAACATTGGACTGGGCTGCACCCGGACATCCGCGACAGAGTATCCATCCGTTGTCGTCATGATGCACGCGGCCGCCGATCCACCAAACACGATGCGGCCGCCTGTCCTGGCAGCGAAGGGGACAACCATCTTTGCAAGCAGAACAATGAGCGAATATGGAATCGCATGGGGAAATTACAATGCAACATGCGTGGATCCTTCGAATCCGACGATTCTCTGGACCGTTCAGCAATATGCGAGGAGCTCGCTTCCGGGCCAATACACCACGTGCTGGGTCGCATTCGAGCGAAGCCTGGCAGCAGCCAAATAGAGCTTGTAGGGCCCGCTGTCAGGCCACTTCGCCATGACGCTGTGTAGCCCGAGGGCCGGCCGTGCAAAAGCGGCGGCCAGTCCGGTGTCGAGCGAGTTGGCGGGGGCCTGGGTAATGTCAGCGGCCTGGTGCGGGTCGCGCGGGGCGTTCATGCTCGGATCTCCGCATTCGGAGGATTCCCGAAGGGACATCGTCAATGAGGAGGACACCAGCGGACACCAGGCGCCTGCTCCCCACCGACTTCGCAGCGCGGTCGCACGTTCGCCTTCGGTCCAATTCACTCGACGTCCTGAATAGCAAGCCAGCCCGGCTGGTGCTATTGTGGATGAGACCTGATTTGGGACATATTGCGTTCAGGAACGAGGGGTTGCGGTGTCATTGCATTGCGGCCCCAGTGCGAGCGAAAAGCTTGCGGGCCAGGTTCAAATCCTGGACCGCCAGCTCTTGATCACCGGAGGTTGACGATGACCATCACGGTGGGGGCGGAGGCGACGCTTGCGGATGTCTTGCAGCAACTCGGTGGGATTTCACCCAGGAGGGTTCGCTGCAATCCCCCACTCGGGACCGCCACCGAAAAGGATGTAATCCGGATTCGTGCCCGCGAGCGCCGTCTCTTCGAGCTCGTCCACGGCGTGCTGGTGGAGAAGGTCATGGGTTACTGGGAGTCCGTACTCGGAATCGAGCTGGCGCGTCTCCTGGGAAACTTTATCAATCGACACAAATCGGGCAGCCTGGCCGGTGCTGATGGAATGCTCCGATTGTCCCCAGGCCTCGTGCGGATTCCGGACCTGTCTTTCGTTTCGCGTGCCAGACTGCGCACCATCGCCGCGCCCGCGCACCGATTCTTCCGCTCGCTCCCGATCTTGCCGTTGAAGTGCTCTCCGAGGGCAATACTCGCCGTGAGATGGAACGAAAAGTAAGTGAATACTTCGATGCGGGTTGTCGACTTGTCTGGCTCGTCGATCCACGTACCCGAACTGTAGCTGTCTACACCTCCACCGCAGACGTAGTCACGCTTACGCAGAAGCAAACGCTGACCGGTGGCGACGTCCTACCCGGCTTCCGGCTCCCGCTTCGAAATCTGTTTGGTCTGATCGACGGCACGGATTGAGCCAGGTACTGCGAGCACCGCGAACCCCGCCGGAGTCGCATTCCGAAGCACGCTCACCAATTCGGCGTTCGCGATCGGCCCATTACGGCCGGCGGTCGTCGATCAATTGCTCCACCTTTCCGGTGGGACCCTGGCTCGGGTGCTGGTTTCTCAGTGAGGTCCGCCGCGCCGTCTGGATCAATCCGGCGATCAAGGGGGAGCTCAGCAATCAGAGGCACTCTGCGCGCACCGTCGGATTGATAACGACTGTCCCGTTTACGCGGCGGAGTCGCGGGTGCTAGTCTGAATCGAGGGTGCACCGCGTGATGTTCGCGATTCGAGGCGGCAGATCACGAGTTTTGGCGGCGCGTCACGGAAACGAGCGCCGCTCGCCGCATCGATTGATGAGCGCAGGCCGACCGGATCACGGTCGTGGGAGTGCACATCATGACGAATATGCTCTTGGTCGCGACGATGGTGTTGCTCACGCAAACGAAGGCGGCCGGCAAGGCAGACGATACGCTGGACCTCATGAAGTCGGCCGCGTCTTCCTACACGTTCACCTTCGACAGCGAGGGGAGTGAGCCATTGCGGCTCCGGGACGAGCCGGCGTTTCGACTCGGCCGGCAGCCGGCCGACAACCTGATGGACGGCGCGATTTTCTTATGGCTTGACGAACTGGGTCGCCCGACGGTGGCCGCGCAAATCTTCGCATGGAAGGATCAAGGGACCGAGTGGAACTGGCGGCACGAGTTCATGTCGCTCGCGACCGGGAGCTTGCGGGGCGAGCGCACGGGCCGAGCCGGCTGGTCTCCTCGCCGGGGGGGTGTCGAGTTCCGCGCGGTGCCAGGCGCTCCTGAGCCCGCCGATTCGCATCGCGTGCGCACCAGCCAGATGAAAGCGATCGCTCGGGAATTTCGATGCTCTGACCACTTCAAAAACAAAGAGTGGGTCGAGCTCCGCTTGCTGCCGACTCCGATCGCGACCTACGGCAAGGCCGGGACAAAACTCGTCGATGGCGCACTCTTTGCCCTGGCGATGGGCACGGACCCGGAGGCCTGCCTGTTCGTCGAAGTTCGCGAGGGCGCGCACGGACCCGAATGGCAGTACGCATTCGCGCCGCTGACGTGCTACGAGCTGAAGGCGACCCATCGAGAAAAGCCGGTTTGGTCTAGCCCGTTTCACGACCCGGGCCGGTCCGACGACCCGTCCGAGCAATATTTTAACGTTCCAGTGCGTTAACTCGCGCGGCCAGCGATCCTTTGACGGGGCTCGTCGCGGAGATTCGCGCGCATCGACGCCGCCCTATCGGCTTTGGCGAGATCGCGGTCTCTTCAACGATTTTCGGCTCGAGCGTCAAGATGGATTTGCCACGGCGATGCCGGCTTCGATGATGCGGCATTGCATGACGGTTCGATGCCAACAAAGGTACCTGACACCTTTAACAGGTACGCAAGATGCCAACAATGGTACCTGACACCGTTTTCCGGCCACTTATTGGCTTGACCATGCTCGCGGGTACAATCCTGGGCGCGCTCGTCTTGGCCTGGCGCCGGGGATTTGCTTTTGGGCGCCTGGTTCGATGCTTGCTGGGGGCGATTATTGGGGGCGGACTGGGGGCTGCTCCTGGCGCTATGTGGCTGTTGTTCGCCGTGGTCGCCTCGGCTTCCGGAGCTGGTGCCCTGCCCGCCTCTCCAGGCGCACGTTTGCGTTTTGGGGAGCGCAGCGGGAGCGGTGGCCGGTCTACGAATGGCGGACCGTTCCATGTTCGGGACGGGGCGAGGCGGAAAGGTGGCAGCGCTCGCCCTGGCAGGGTTCATGACAGGAGTTGCACTCAGCTTCTTCGCTTTGCTGCTTGTGCAAGATTCCTGGGCGGAGATATGGTGGCTGGTCCTCGCCCCGCTGGCAACCGTCGCAACCACAATCGGCGGCTACTCCCTGCGAGCGCGTGGGTGTGAGAATTCCCCAGAAAACATGCTTCCGTGTGATACGGGCCAATTGGGCCCTACGGCTTGACCCCGGCAGGAACCAGAGGCCTCCGGCCAACATCGAACCAGCGTCAGCGCGATTAAATGCAAATTTCTGAAGGCCCTGCACGAATCGCGAAAGCAGCACATCACCTCGGCCTGGCGGTATTGGGCCAGTCAAATTCCGTACGGTCTGGTGGGCTAGCCGGCTCCGACCAAGGGTGGCATCCATGCCAAGGTTGCTGCGAAGCCGCCGTTCCAGGCGAGGCAACTGGTCGAGTGCCAGCTCGATCGGGGTGGTCGGCACATCTTCAAGGCCCGCTCACATCGGCAGGCTACGAAAGGTCATCTCGCGCGTCCGTCCACGTTTGACGTGATCGAGATTGCGGGAGCGCTTGAACTCCCGCGCAGCGACACTCGCGTTTGCCCCGTGCGCTCGCGACGACTTTGTTGTAACAACGTGGCGGTGAAATTCTGGCCGCCATCGAGCGGGCACGCCGAAAGCGTCGAGGAGCGCTGACGCGGTTACCCGCAGTTGCTCGGCCTGGGACGGGTTCAGCTTACGTGAGGGAACGAGCGTCACGGTCGTCGCCGTGGCGCTCGCGACAGTCAGGGGCACGTTCTTGGTGAAGGTTATCTTACCCTTCCTGGTCGCGGCTGTCCGAAGGTGGTAGGCGGCGGCGTTCCCGGTGCCTGCGAGGGCATCGCTGAACTGTAGCAGGAGGCCGGCTTCCGTCTTCATCTTCTTCCGTTTTCCTGAGCCGGTTGTGATCCTGACCGCCGTGCGCTGAACGGACGTGACGGTCACCAGCGGTGGAAATGGATTGGTGTCATGAACGATCAGCGTGGCAGTTGAAGTCATGCCGAGCGTCGCCCCAGGGCTCGGGAAAGACAGTGAGAGCGGAATGGCAACATCGGGCCGGCCGGGATGGCCGTCGTTCTGGATCGGGACGGTGACGGCAGCGCTCTGCGAGTTGGGACCGAAGCTGACGGTTTGCTGAAACGCCGAGACGTCAATCCCGGCGGGGATGGACACGACGACGGTGACGGCGGTGGAAAGATCGCCGGAACGCGTAATCGGGATCGTGATGTGACCGTCTGTCGCATTCGCGGTGTAGGAGGGCTGGGTGAACTGCAACTTGCTGGCGGACATTGGCCCGTTGACATGGATCGTAAAGATCTCGGAGCTGCCAAGAGGTGGGTTGCCGTTGTCGCTAACGTGGACGGACACAGGGTAATCACCGGGGGTCTGCGCCAACGGCACGGTCCAAGCGAAGGAGCCAGTGTTCGGGTCGATCGCCGCACCGGAGGGGCTACCGGGGTCCAGGCTGTAGGTGAGTGTCGCGCTCGGATTGGAGTCGGTCGCGGAAACTGCGAGCGACGCCGTATCACCTCCGCCGACCGTCTGGTCGGAGATCGGGGCAAGGACGGGTGGGTTTTCCGTAAAGACCTGGACGCCGAGGACGCCCCCGGAAGTGACGGGTGGAACTGAACTTCCGGGGTTGAAAACGCGCAGGTATTGCAGCCCGTCAATTCCTCCGCCCGCGAAGGTCGCGTCGGTCTGCCAACTGAAACCGGTCTGGGTGCCGGGGAAGGTCTTGGCGGAGTACGTATCGTCGTTATTGACGCCAGCAAGGATTGTCGAGAACCCGACGTACTGATCTGGTCCGTAAGGCTGGTACACGTTGCCGAACTCGTCCTCAATCGGCGAGAAGCGTGGGGAGTCGTTAAAGCGAAGTACGTCGACACCTTCGATCGCGTCAATCCCAGCGGGGTCGAATGCCAACGGTTCGTTGAAATAGTACGGATAACTGTCGGTGTTCCCGTCTTTAGCAACGATTCCGTTCGGTGCTCCCGGTGCGTACTGGACCTCAATGTCGGCGTCCGGGTGCGTGTCTGGATCTGGGAGCGGGGGCATCGAGCTCACCCCGCTCCCCACGACACTCGGAGCGAGGAGAGCGTGAGAGCCGGACTCGGACCGGTAGACTGTCCAGGAGTCCGGCTTCTCGTACCAGGTTTGTAACCAATTGAAGTGATCCACCCCGAGGAGCTGGGCCGCCTGCGTCAGGCTCAACGCGCCAGCAGCCGGCCTGAACGTGGCATCGATCTCTGCGGGGGTATCCGGATCAACTTCCACGTCGACCGGGTCGACCTTGGTGCCGTTTGACAGGAATGGCTCGAGGATTGACGTAGCATCGGTCGCGAAAGTCTGCGTCGTATCCGAGTCCGCTGAGATCAATACCGGCCTATCCTGGGTTTCGCCGCCGGGCGGGTCGAGCGCCGCCATCAGGCCTGCGGAGCCCTTCGGCGGGTCACCGAGCTGTGATGAGGGAACGTGTATGGTGTATGTTTGATCGGGCGAATTGACCGCCGTTCTGGTCATCAGAGCGGCGCCGTTTTCCCCGGTCGTGATCGGGGCGCCGAGCTTCTTCCCCGACGCATCGACCCAGTAGAGCGCAACGGGTGCGGACTGGGGCAGAGCGGAGCCGGTGATCGTATAGGCGATATCCACGCCCCCGGCATTATCAGGATCATCGTTCCACTGGGTATGCGAGCTCGTATGCCAGTTGATCGATTGAATCGACAGGTCAGGAAGCTTCGGAAAGGTCTGCAGCCCGATGACCAGATCCCAGCTCCCGACTTCTGTCGCCTCATCCGTGCTGCCGGGCTGGATCGTCGACTCGACCGTCTGGTTGATATTCAAAGTGAACGTGTCACCGATCTTCAGCGGGACGCCGCCCGGCGGAGGCGATTCCTGAGGGGAAACGTCGTACGTTTCGCCCCCCGCCATGTAGATGCCGGTCATTTCCTGGGAGTCGATCGTGATACCGGCGGGGAGCGTGGGCAGCGTGCTGGGTAGTGGATTGATATAGAGCGTTACAGGATCGCCCGCGCTTTCACTGATATCGGGAACGATTTGCAAGGTGATGGTGCTCCCGACGGCGGCGGACGGGCTAGTTGCGGTACCCCATGCGGTCGTCACGGTGACCGGCGCCTTGGTCGCGTTGGGCCAGACGGAGGAAATGCCACTCACAATATACTCGGCGTCCGTCGGGTCCCCGCGACCCGTCTCCAAGAAAATGTCGAGTGTTTGGAGGCCCCCCGATACGTTGGCTTGCACTAAGCCCAAGTGTTCATTTGGGGGGTCCATTCCGATCGGACCGAAGACCAGCGGCGAAGACTGAGAGCTCATTCCGTCGGACGCCTGTGCCACGAATGCGCCCGACGAAACCAGTTGCAGATTAGCCAGCAGCCAACGACCTTCCAGGGCTTCCCATCCGATCGAACGCCTGCGACGGCGATGGGCCAAAAGACGCTTCTGCTTGCGGCTCTGAGCGTTCGGGAACGACAAAAGCGAAAACATGGCCGACTCCGGTTGCACTGATATCGACGATTGGATTGTGGAAGAGGCCAGCCCGAGACCACTCCAGCGCGAACTCACATGCAAGTCCACCGGGTTTCTGGGAGAACCATCAAGTGATTTAGATTACTAAACGAAGACGAACCAATTAATTATTTAAGTTATAATAATATTTCTATTTCATTATAGTGGCGCGGTCAGGAAATAACGCTTAGCCTCGGACGATCGTTGAAAACGTCACGTTGGCCGACGCACCGTCGGTGCCCTCGATTTCGCCTTGAACGCTCACTTGCACTGCGCCTTTGTAGGGCTTCTGCAGGTTGATCGTGACGGTGTGCGTGCCGGCGTCGTACCGGAGTCCTTTGATCCTCACTCGCCTGCTGTAAACCACCCTTCGCCGCTTCTTCACCGCTGCGAGCACACGATAGAGGCCTGGATTCTCGGCGGTCGGCGGGTAGACCGGCTCGTTGAACGCAATTGTGATCGAGGTCAAACCCTTCCGCGAATGGACCAAACTGGCGATCCCCGCGACCGAGGGGGGCGCCATCGGCGGCGGCCTGATGCCTGTCCAGCCCACGCCGCCGGAGCCGCCAAGGGTCGTTCCCACTGTGACGACCGAGGAGTAGTCGGAGGTCCAGAGAGACTCCCGAACCCCCGCCTGGGCCTGAATTCGGAAGGAGAGCGTGCCGTTCTGCAGGACGGCGGCGGAAATGCTGCGGACGACATAGCTGGACGACCCGGGATCGGAGGTCGCAAGCGGCACCCAATAGCCGCCTCCTATGGACTCCTCGACGTCGTAATGCACCAAGCCCCCGTGCTGGTCCGACCAGGTCAGCGTGATGTCGTCCCACCCCGCCCCGAGCGCGGCGTCAGGAGCGACCGCGGCGGTCAAATTCGAAGGTGCCACGTGGTTGGTGGCCGCATAGACGATCTGCGACACGGCAGGGAACCCCGCCGCGGGATTGGCCGTGACCATGTACTCATAAACGACGCCGGGGAAGACCGACGAATCGAGGTAGGAAGTGCTGCCCGCTTCGACCGTGCCAACAGGCGCGAAGGGTTGGCCCGCAGTGGAACGCGAGACCGTGTAGGTCGCCTGCCCGACGTTCGTATCGTTCCAGGCGAGCAGAATCTGGTCGGCACCGCCCGCCGCGACGACCTGCCCCGGGATCTGGGCCCGCCCGACGGGGACGGGGTAAAGCGAGTCGATCGTCGCGATATCCCCGGGGCTTAGCACCGTGCTGACGGGCACGGGCGTGCCGTCGGGCTTATTCAGCAATTGGGCGTAGTTTCCGATCATGATCGAAGCGTAATCAAACGGCCCCACGTCCTTTACATCGCCGTCGATTCCGCCGGCAGGACCCATGAAGCCGGCACCGACCCCGGGACGTGGAACGACATACTCATCCCGATCGCTGCGAGAGAACTCATGCCACAGGCCGACGGTGTGTCCCATCTCGTGCAAGGCGATTGCGGTCAAAGCGGACGGATCGCCCGTGGTATTGAGGTAGGCGATCTGCACACCATCGTGATCGTCACCCACCGGGGCTTCATTGAGCCCCGTGACGTTGGTGTAAGTGAAATCGACATAGTCAGGCTGGTTCGTCCGGGGGAGCCACTGCGTGTTCGTCTGATTGTTGAACTCGTTGATTGCCTCGATGATCCCTGATGAATCCTTGATCGAGGGGTCGATCACGTAGGGAATCACGCCGTCTGGCCATACATCGCCGACAACAGGGCCGGCGATCACCGCCCCGAGGACCAACCTGGTCTCCAGCGATTCCACACCCGGCCGAGTTCCTTTGATGCCATGCTTTCGTTGCATGACTCCTCCCTTCAGCGGGGTCCACGACGCAGGGGCACTACCACGTGCAGTGCCGCTGTGTTTTTAGCCCGGGCGCCATGAAGTCCGCTCGAATACCAACGTACGGGGCCGTCGGGGCGTCCCCCGATCCTGAAGTCACGGCGCCGTCATGAACCGAACGAGGCGAGTTCGGTTTTTTGAATCACGTCCGGATCAGCATATCGTGAGGAGTCTCAGGCGGACGCCTGACTCGCCGGCAGAGGTCACTTGGCGACACTTGCGTTCGGTCCCACCGCAACGCATACTGATGGAAACCCTCGACGCGACGAATCACGCTTGGGAGTCCGGAACCATGGAGGTTCTCAGACAGGCCGATGGCATGCGCGAGATCGGCACCGAACCGCTCGGATTGATTCCCGAAGCCGATTCGGGAATTCCGTCCGCGGTCGATGATCCCGACCGAATGCTCGACGGTTGCCGGCAGTATCTCCTGATGATCGCCAACGAGGTGATCGGGCCGGAACTCCAAGCCAAGCTCGGGGCATCGGACCTCGTGCAGGACACGTTCGTCGAAGCACAGCGGCACCTGGCGGGGTTTCGGGGATCGAGCAAGGCCGAGCTACGCGCGTGGCTGCGCAAGATCCTGGAATGCCGGCTGTCGAATCTCCGACGATCCTTCCTGGCGACCGAGAAGCGTGCCCCTCGGGCGCGAGGTGGCGATCGAGACCTTGCTGGGCGCGTCGGAAGCGCATGGTGACGTGCTCGCGAGCCGGTCGCCATCGCCGAGCAGCCATGCTGTGCGTTCCGAGCTGGCCGAGGCCATGGATGACGCTCTGGCCCGATTGCCCCAGCATTACCGGGAGGCCGTGCGTTATCGGCACCACGACGAACTTCCGTGGGATGAGATCGGCCTGCGGATGCGCTGTTCGGCGGATGCGGCGCGCATGGTCTGGAGCCGGGCCATCCGACAGTTGAAGAAGGAAATGGCGAATCACGGACCCACGCCATGAGCGGCGATGAGTCGTCGCGCACTGAGCGGCGGCTGGCCGACGCAATGGCCGCCTTTGACGATGGGCTGGCCGCCGGCCGCGAGATATCGACGGATGGGCTTGGCGAGTCTGTCGACCCCGATCTCTTGCCCGAGTGGGAGCGGCTCGCGGCTTTCTTGACCCTCGTCGAGCAAGCCTGGCCCCGCGATGCCGCCCACGCGGATCGCCGGACGGAGCCGGCCGCTGCGGGGCCAGTCGAGCATCCAGCGGACGCAGACACGGGGCCACCCCGATGCCGCAAGCTCCCCTCGATTCGGCCGTTTCCAGATCCGGCGGACGCTGGGGCAAGGGGGCTTCGGGATTGTGTTCCTCGCCTGGGACCCGGCGCTGCGGCGGGAAGTCGCGCTCAAGGTCCCGCAGCCCGAGACCCTGGTCACGCCCGAGGCGCGGAAGCGGTTCCTCCGCGAGGCGCACGCCGCCGCGACTCTGGACCACCCCAACATCGTTCCGGTGTACGAGAGCGGCAGCGTCGGCACCGTCGCCTATATCGCATCGGCTTACTGCCCTGGGCCGACGCTCGCGGGCTGGCTGGCGCGGCAGTCTCGGCCGGTGCCGGCACGAGACGCGGTGAATCTGATCGCGAAGCTCGCCCGAGCCGTCGAACATGCCCACGAGCGCGGCGTTGTTCACCGCGACCTCAAGCCCAGCAATGTATCTGCTGCAACGGCCTGGAGGCGGATGGCGACCGCACGGCGAACCAGTCTCTTTCCGGATTTCAGCCGCGGATCACCGATTTCAGCCTGGCCTGGCTCGCCGACGGCCAAGGGCCGAAAACTCGGAGCGGTGTTCCGATTGGCTCACCTCCTTACATGGCCCCCGAACAGGCCGAGGGACGGCTCAAGGCGATCGGCCCGCCGACCGATGTCTACGGGCTGGGGTGCATTCTCTACGAGCTCTTGACCGTGCGTCCTCCCTTCCGAGGCGAGAGTCAGCTTGAAATCCTGAAGCAAGTCATCGCGGACGACCCAATCCCACCCCGGAGACTTCGGAAGGACATCCCCATCGACGTCGAGTCGATCGTCCTGAAATGCCTGGAGAAGGACCCGGCTCGGCGATACTCAACCGCAGGCGCACTGGCCGATGACCTCGACCGGTTTCTGGCCGGCGAGCCGACGAAGGCCCGGCCGCCCGGCCGTGGGAAAAGATCAGGTGCGTGGCGAAGCGGCACCCCGCGGCGAGTGTGATCGCGACGCTCGCGGTCCTCTTTGCGGGGACGCTGCTGGCAGCCAAACATTCGTTCGAGAACCGTTTAAACGATGCCGAGCACGCTTCCCATTTGCTGGAAGCACGCGTCGGAGATCACGCGTTGGCTGCGCACCGGGCTCAGTATGTCGCAGATATCCGGCAGGCGGCCCAATTGTTGCGTAGCCCCGAGAGGAACCTGGCGACCGACTTGCTCGAGCGGAACCGCCCGCGACCAGGCGAGACGGAGATACGGGGATTCGCCTGGTATTTCCTGAGGGGCCTTTGCAACACGGAGCGGCTTAGCCTGTTCGGTCATCGCGGCGAAGTCTACCATGCCGAGTTCTCGCCCGACGGCCGGCTCCTGGCGTCTTCCGGCCAGGACGGCACGGTCCGTATCTGGGATCCCACGACGGGGTCGTTGATCCGTGAGATCCGGGCTCATGAATCCGACGTGAACTGGGTCGCATTCGCGCCCAACGGGAAGACTCTGGCCACGACGAGCGATGATGGAAGCGTCAAGCTCTGGGAGACAGAGACTGGATTGAATCGTCTCGAACTGCCGGCCCATCGCGGGATTGCCTTGATCGTGCTGTTCACGCCGGATGGCAAGTACGTGATCTCCTGCGGACGCGACGATGGCGACGTCAAGATCTGGGATGCCATCACTGGACTGGCGCGCGGCTCTTTCCATGCCGGCGATTCGGTCTTGGAGAACATGGCCCTTTCGCCCGATGGGTCGATCCTGGCCGTGGTGGGCGGATCCGGCATCGCCGGGCTATGGGATCTCGCGAGCCGGCGATGTCTGACGCGTCTGGACCACGAGCGAACCGCGGTGACAGGCGTCGCCTTCTCGCACGATGGCAAAATGGCCGCGACGGGAGCCGCGGATGAAGTCGTGCGGCTCTGGGAGGTGCGCGGGGGCCGTTTCCTGCGAGAGTTCTCCGGGCACGCCGACGATGTGCAATCGGTCGCGTTCACGCCCGACGACAAGACGCTCGTCTCGGCGGGGAACGACAATACCGTCCGGCTCTGGGACGTGGTCAAGGGCGATCCTCGAGCCGTGCACGTGGGCCACAGCGGCCGCATCTGGGGTGTCTCAATCTCGCCCGACGCGCGGACGATCGCCTCCGCCAGCCGCGATGGTACCGTCAAGCTCTGGGATTCCCTGCCGAGCGATGCCGGTACTCGCATCTTGGCGACGGATAAACTCGTGGCGCCTCTCCTTCTCGGCCGACGGCCGAACCCTGATCGCCGCAGGGGCCGATGGGCTCATCTCGAGCTGGGATGTGGAGTCGGGACATCTCCTGGATCCCGTGCGCGTCTCCGACAACGGCGCTCCGGTCGAGGTTGTCCTCAGTCGAGATGGCGGCGTAGCGGCGGTCAGGACGAAGGATGGCTTCATCGAGATTCATGACCTTGTGCTCCACCGTCGCTTGAACACGATCGGTCCCGTCGCAGGGAGTGGCATCTCGATCGAGCTCGATCTCGACGGAGGTCGCCTGGCCGTGACCGTCGGGGGGAATGGCGTGTCGCTCTGGGAGAGCACGGGAACGATACCCTTTGCCTTCCTCGGCGGTGACATTGGTCGAGCTGTGATTGATCCCAACGGTGAAATCCGCTGTAGCGCGGACGGCGGAGCGAAACTGATCATCTGGAATCCGGCCGACGGTCAAACGCGCGAAGGCTACGGTTTCGATTGGCGATCGTACCATTTTGCATGCTTCTCCCCTGATGGATCCACCTTCGCGTATTCCCATCGCGATTTCGTCTTCCTCTGGAAAGGTGACTCGCTGCAACCGTTCGCGGAACTTCACATGCCCAGAGAATCGATCCAGGCGATGGCGTTCTCGCCCGACGGAAAAGTGCTCGCCTGCGGAGACGAGCGCAGGACCAGTGAAGCTCTGGCAGATTGACACGCTCGAGGAGGTGCTCACGCTCAAGCCGTCAGGGGATCCAGTCCGCCTGCTGAGCTTCTCACCGAACGGCAAGATCCTGGCTGCTTGCACCGAGCGGTCCAACGGCACGTCAGAGATCCACCTCTGGCGCACGGCGGCGGATGACGTAGCGCCGGCAACTGGACCGGAGGGGACGCGATCGCCCTGATTGTGTCCTGGCAGAATGTGCTGAAGACGGAAGCTGAACCTGCGCGGGCTGTTGAGCCCACGAGGACCTGAACAATGGTACCTGACACCTTTTTCAGTACGTCCTATCCGCTCGTCTCTTACCGAATTAGACTGGGACGCTCATCGTAAGTTTCGTGTCGCTCTACGCTGTGAAGGTGATCGATCAGGCTCCGCCTTGGCGTTACAAGTAAGGAGATGACGATGTTCAAATTACCGATCGTGGCCCGCTCGCAACCGTCGCAACCACAGACCCAGCCGTTCAGCCCGCAGACGGCGGAGAAGACCTCACGGTTGCGTGGTGCTACCGTCACGGAAGGGCTGTGTCCGTACTGCGCCGTCGGCTGTAGCCAGCTCATTTACACCAAGCGCGGCCAGCTCATCGATATCGAGGGAGACCCGCGCAGCCCGATCAACGAGGGCACACTATGCCCCAAGGGTTCAAACGCGTTACTCCTGGCCGTCAACCCGCACCGCGTGAAGACCGTCCGCTACCGGGCTCCCTACTCCGAATAAATGGGAGACCCGAACCCTCGACTGGGCACTCGATCAGATCGCTCTCCGCGTCAAAGCGGCACGGGACGCCGACTTCACGGCGAAGGACCAAGAAGGTCGCATGCTGAACTCAGTGCGGAACATGGGGACCCTCGGCGGCGCGACGCTCAACATCGAAGACAACTATCTGATCAAGAAGTTGTTCTGCGGTGGTCTGGAGTTGTCTCGATCGAAAACCAGGCACGAACTTGACACTCCGCTTCGGTGCCCGGTCTGGGCGCCTCGCTTGGCCGCGGCGCGGCCACCAATTACCAGCAGGATCTGCCGAATAGCGATTGCATCTTGATCATGGGCTCGAACATGGCCGAGGCCCATCCCGTGGGTTTCCGATGGCCCATGAAGGCCAAGGAGGCGCGGCGCAACATTGATCCACGTGGACCCGCACTTTTCGCGCACGTCGGCGCACTGCGACCTCTATGTCCCGATTCGGACCGGCACCGACATCGCGTTTCTCGGCGGCATCATTCACCATATCCTGACCCATGACCGCTGGTTCAAGGAATATGTCCTGGCATACACCAATGCGTCGAACCTGATCCAGGAGGGCTTCCAGGACACCGAGGACCTGGACGGCCTGTTCAGTGGCTACGACCCAGATACCGGCACCTATGACGCCGTGAAGGGACACTGGGTGTACGGCGCTCGGCCGGCAGCCAAGACGGTCCGGACGGGCCGGTGGAGGAGGGTCGGGCCGACCCGTCCGCGCCGCGAGAGGCTGAGAGCGAGTCCCGCAAAGGGGTTCACGGTTATGCCATCGATGGCGGGGCCACCACGAATGCCGCGGCGCGTTCGGAAACGTCGCCCAAGCCCAATGGTCGCCCGGTGCGCGACCCAACCCTGCAGCACCCCCGTTGCGTCTTCCAGATCCTCAAACGCCACTTCTCTCGATATACGCCGGAGACAGTATCCCAGGTGTGCGGGTGCCCGGCTGATGAGATCATTCGGGTTGCCGAGCTGCTCTGTGCCAACTCTGGTCGTGACCGGACGAGCGTTCTGGTCTACGCTGTGGGCTGGACCCAGCATACGACCGGCGCCCAGATCATCCGCACGGGGGGCATCCTGCAACTTTTGCTGGGCAACATCGGTCGCCCCGGTGGTGGGATCCTGGCGCATGCGCGGCCATTCCAGCATCCAGGGCTCGACGGACGTCGCGACGTTGTATGACCTGCTGCCTGGCTATCTCCCTCAGCCCACGGTTGACAGAGTCCACGAGACGCTGGATTCCTACGTCGCGCACCAAGGTTTGGCCACCGGGTACTGGTCCCACTTCCGCGAATTCGCCGTCAGCCTGCTCAAGGCGTGGTACGGGGACGCCGCCGGACCCGCGAACGACTACCATTTCGACTGGCTGCCGCGCATTGATGGCGACCATTCGCAACTGCCAACCTTCAACCGCATGTCACGGGGCGAGCTCAAAGGCTACTTCCTCTTCGGCCAGAACCCGGGCGGCGGCGGCATCAACGCGGGGCTGCACCGCGCAGGCCTGCGTAACCTCGAATGGCTGGTGGTGCTCGACTGGTTCGAGACCGAAAGCGCCGTCTTCTGGAAGAGCGACCCGAACGGGCCGCCGCCATCCGACATCAAGACCGAGGTTTTCTTGATCCCCGCCGCGGCGAACCCGGAGAACGACGGAACGCTGACTAACACGCAACGGCTGCTTCAATGGCACTCAAAGGCGATCGACCCGCCCGAGGATTGCCGCTCCGATTCCTGGTTCGTCTACAACCTCGGGAAGCGGCTCCGCCAGCTCTACGCCGGCTCGACCGATCCCAAGGATCAGCCACTGCTTTCTCTCACCTGGGACTACGACTACGACTCACCGGCGCGGCTTCCCGACGGCTCAATGAGCCGCATCGAGGGGGATGTGGACGCCGAAAAAATCCTGATGGAGATGAACGGCTGCAAGCTCGATGAGACCGACCCGCGGACCGGTCGGCCGCGCCTCTTGACCGGCTTCTCGGAACTGAAGGGAGACGGCACGACGGCATGCGGCGTCTGGATCTACAGCGGCGTCACGCCCGAGCCCGGTCGCAACCGGGCCCGCGAGCGCAGGCGACAGATAATCCGATTCATCCGGAATGGGGATTTGCCTGGCCGGACAACCGCCGCGTGCTTTTCAACCGCGCCTCGGCCGATCCCGATGGCCGGCCTTGGTCGGAGCGGAAAAAGCTCATCTGGTGGGATGCCGAAAAGCGCCTCTGGGTGGGACTCGACCGGCCGGACTTCGAGCCGGACAAGCCCCCCGACTATCGCCCTCCGCCCGGTGCGACCGGCATGGCTGCGATCGCCGGCAACGAGCCGTTCATCATGAAGCCCGACGGCGTCGGCTGGCTCTTCGCCCCCAGTGGCGCCAAGGACGGCCCATTGCCGGCGCACTACGAGCCGCTCGAGTCGCCGGTCGGCAACTTGCTCTACCCCAGGCAAGCCATGTACACCCGGGCGTGCGCACGTTCCCGGGACCACTGAACCGGCTGGCGCGCGCGTCCCGAGACCGAGTACCCGGTGGTGGCCACCACCTACCGTCTCACCGAGCACTACCTGAGCGGGCCGATGAGCCGGTTCAACTCATGGCTCAACGAATTGCAGCCGGAGATGTTCGTGGAACTGAGCCCCGAGCTGGCGGCCGAGCGCGGCATCGTCCACGGCGGGTGGCTGACAGTCAGCTCGGCGCGTGGCCGCATCGAGGCGCGCGCGATGGTGACCGGGAGGATGCGTCCTCTCGTCGTCGATGGGCGAGTGATCCACCAGATCGGCCTCCCATTTCACTGGGGCTTTGCCGGCCAGACCGTCGGCGGCAACGCCAACGACCTGACCTCGCTGGTGGCTGAGCAAAACATCAGCATGCACGAGGGAAAGGCATTCGGCTGCCAGGTCGAGCCCGGCCGCCACAGCGGACGCCCTCCGCGTGCAACGGTGTCACTGGTGACCTGGCCGACCCGCACGCCGATTCCCGACACGCCGGCCTCAGCCCAGCCGGAGGGGGAGTTCACGCATGGCCATTAGAGAGCTCGAACTGGAGGCTCTGCCGCAAACCGGCGACCCACCGATCGGCCCGCTATCAGCGATCCTGAGACGACTCACCTGGCCATTCCGGCGCGGTCGTGCTCCGGAGCACCGTCCGGCCACAGGCTTCTACACGGACACCACGGTTTGCATCGGCTGCAAGGCGTGCGAAGTCGCCTGCAAACAATGGAATCAGCTTGCCGCGGATGGGCTCAACTGGACCGGCAACAGCTACGATAACACGGCCGAGCTCTCCGCCACGTCATGGCGACACGTGAAATTCATCGAGCAGTTCGCCGCGAATGGACGGCCCGCTTGCCCCGATCTCGCCGACTCCGGGGAAACGAGCCGCGAAGTCACTCTCGACCAGTTGTTGAACGGGGGCGGGGCCGATCGCTGGTTGATGATGAGCGACGTCTGCAAACACTGTGTCGCGGCCCCTTGCCAGCACGCTTGCCCCACGGGTGCCATCATTTATAACGAGTTTGCGAACGTTTATATCCAGCACGATATCTGCAACGGCTGCTCGTACTGTATCGCGGCCTGCCCGTTCGGGGTCATCACCCGCAGCGACTTCGATGGCCACTCGCACAAGTGCACGCTCTGCTACGACCGCCAGCGAGACGGTCTCGTCCCGGCCTGCGCGAAGGCTTGCCCGACAGAATCAATCCAGTTCGGGCCGATCGACGAGCTGCGCGATCGGGCTCGAAAGCGAGTCGATGAGCTTCACGCGCGAGGCGTCCCGGAAGCTTACCTCTACGGCGAGGAACCCGGCGAGACCTACTCGGAGCTCCATTCTTTCTATCTCCTCATCGATCGTCCTGCCGTCTATGGACTCCCGGAAGCTCCCTTCAATCCGTGGCTGCACTTGATCGGTGATTACGTGCGCACCATCGTGAGCGCGCTGGCCACGGTCGCCGCGATCCTCGCGGTGTTATTCTTCCAGGGAAGCTGAGATGCCGGGCGATGGCCAGACGCGGACGATTGAGCCCGGTTATTCGAGCCTCGGAGGTGACCAAGGTGCCGGGCTGGCACGGGCTGGTCGCCTGGGATCTGCTCTTCAACAACTTGACAACCGGGCTCTTCCTGTTCGCAGCGGTCGGCGAGCTTGCGTTCCCGGGGTTGCTCGCCCCCGTCGCCAAGGCGGCGTATCCCGTCTGCGCTCTGCTTCTTGCTGATCGACCTGATGCTCTTGGTGCTCGACCTGGGCGACCCGCTTCGGTTTCACCACATGCTGCGAGTGTTCAAGCCCAGTTCGCCCATGTCGCTGGGTACGTGGAGCCTGACCGTCTATTCGTTGCCGCTGACCTTGATCGTCGCGATCGAAGCGGCGCAAGCGATCAACCTGCTGCCGCCCGATTCGATCGCGCTGGAATGGGTTCGTAGAATGGCCGTTGTCGCCGGGTTGCTTCCCGCCTTCGGATCGCTCGCCTACAAGGGGGTGCTCTTCAGCACGAGCTCGCAGCCGGGCTGGAAGGACGCCCGATGGCTGGGCGGTTTCATGGCCAATTCCGCACTCATGCTGGGTTGCGCGGTGATGCTCGCCGTGTCGGTCCTGACCGGACACCCGCGGGCCGCCGCCGATCTCTCCGGACCGTCCTCATGGTGCTGCTTCCACTCAACATCATTCCAGCGGGTCTATTATTCGCAGAATTTCACAAGACTCTGTTTCGGCTCTACGCCGACCGGCAGGTTTATCTTGCCTTGGTGCTTCTCTTCGTCGGAGGAACACTGATACCGCTCGTCCTCCTGCTCGTGGGGGATGGCGCCCCCGGAATCCTCGGTGCTGTTTCGCTCATCGTGCTAGGGAGTCTGGCGATTCGTTCTCTCTTCATGAAGATCCCGCACGCTTCTCATGAAAAGTAGATCATGATGGGAATGATGAAGCACGTTGTCGTCGAGATCACTCGATCCGCGGCCCTGTCGCGGGAGGGCACATGACCAGGCCATGCTACAGGACCGGAGTCGCGAGCGTCCCGGTCGAGCGAGTAACGGGGTCGCTGTCACTTCAAGCGATCGACCTACTGTCGGTCGAGGAACCGCTGGAGATCCGAGTCCGGAGTCGAGGGACGGCGGTGCTCCCAGGTCGGTCGCGGTGACGATGCGGACGCCGGGCGACGACGTCGAGCTGGCGGCCGGCTTCCTGTTCACGGAAGGGTTCATCACTGAGCGGGACGATCTGGAGGGCGTCGAGCGAACGGGGCCGAATGCGGTGCAAGCAAGGCTGCGGCCCGGGGTCGCCCTGGACCCGGCAAAGCTGGACCGTCATTCGTTCGTCTCCTCCAGTTGCGGTGCGTGCGGCAAGCGGTCGATCGCCGCCGTGCGCGCGTGCTGCGCCGGCATCGGATCGCTCCGGGGGAACCTCGAGTCGCCCCCCTGGTCATCCACGGCCTGGCGGACTCGCTCCGGGCCGGTCAGACGGGGTTTGCCCGAACCGGCGGCATCCACGCCTCGGGCCTCTTCGATGCATCCGGCGGACTGCTCGGCCTCCGGGAGGACGTTGGCCGCCACAACGCCCTGGACAAGCTGATCGGGGCGGAGCTCCTCGCCGCCCGGACGCCGCTGGCCCTTCGCCTGGTGCTGGTCAGCGGCCGGGTCAGTTTCGAGCTGGTGCAGAAGGCGGCGATCGCCGGTGTTCCGGTCGTGGGCGCTGTCGGGGCTCCGTCCAGCCTGGCGGTCGAGCTGGCCCGCGAGTGCGGAATGACATTGCTCGGCTTCGTCCGAGATGGGCGTTTCAATGTGTACTCTGACTTCGGCCGGATCGATTCAACAGATGACGAACCCATTTCGCGTAACGGGATGCGACTGATCGGAGGCGAGCACGCCATTGCGACTGAAGGCCAACTCGACTCGAATCCGGATGGATCGCCAGGACAATGAGGGCGCTCTTCGATCATGGCCGAATCGTCGATGCTCTCCGTTTCGGCCCAAGCCTGGCATTCTCGTACGCCGTGGAATCTGGACCGGCGCCCTCGAAACCGCCCGAAGGCGTCTCACGTCAACGGGCGCCTGGCGAATAGGATTAAGTTTCGGGGACACCATGCAATTATCGACAGAGATTTGTAAATTCCGTATTCCCCGAAGTCAGCCGAGGGCGTGGCCCTTCTGCCGGAATGCCTCGGCGAGCTTGCGCGTGCTCTTGCAAGTCCACCGAAGGGGCGACTGAGGGTCGCCTCGGGTCACGGGATCGACGAGGTCTTCCAGGTCTCTAAGGAGCCGGGTGTCGTGCTCGACGAGGGGCTTCCGATCTCCGCCGGGCCGTCGCACACGACTTTGCGACTCGCCCACCTCGCCCTCCGCCCCCGCCTGTTGCTCCCGAATGCCGCCGGAGATGGTCGTCCGGGACAGGCCGGTGGCGAGGGCGACCGTCGTGACGCCGCCCCAGCCGATCTCCTGTGCGTCGGCTGCGGCCCAGAGCCGCCGGAGCCTCTCGTTAAGGAGCGGCCTCAGGGCCCGGTATTTACGCCGGATGCTCTCGATGAGGGCTGCGTCTGCCACGGCGATAGGAACCTTGGCTGTGGGACCAGTCGAAGCGGGGTGCCGATGCCTTGTTAGGACAGGGGCAGCGAATCTGATCGCCGTGGGTTCCGCCGTCCGGGCCGAGCTGGCGGCTCTTGGGTCAGGAGCCCACATCCGGCCATGCCCAGTAACCGAGTCTAGCCCGCTGGAGCAAGGCAGCAATGACGGAGCCGACAGCGAACACGATGAACGGATTCCGACACCTGCCCCACCTCGTGGAGATGTAGTAGATCAGGAACGGGGGGAAGAGGATGCATGCGACACCGAGCTTCCAGTCCTCCTTCATCGCCAGATAGATGATCAGGCCGATGCCACCAAAGACGGCGATCAGCGAGACGACCCACTGAAGGACTAACAGCAGAATGTTCACCGACGCCGTCCTCCGAGTCGTGGCCTGCCCTGACCCGTGCGCTTCCCGGGCCGCAGGTCTGAATTTAGGACCCTCGGTATTCCATAGCAAGCAAAATTCATCAGGTTATTTTTGCCCGAATCCTTAGCTTGTCTCCGGCGCCGCATCGATGATCCTCTCGTACCACGATCTGCTCGACGGTGAAATGGTTAGATCCGCGTTGGTGGAGCAGAAGCTCAAGTTCCGGGTGAGAAAATATCCCGAGTTGGTCGCGCTCTGGACTGCACTGACCCTGCGACTGCAAGGCAACTGCAGGGTCAACTTGCACGGGCGGGGTCCAGTCTACGACCTACAACCCGGGAACCTTGCCGAAGTGGGAGAGGTTTTTGCTAAGCGGGGTCGCGTCATGGGAGAGAACGATGGCCGCGATCTTCAGGTCCATGGTTCCGATGCGGATACGCGCGCGGCGGAGCCGATGATATTCGACGCCGGCCCGCTCGTCGAAATCCAGGACGAGGATCTGTCGGAAGCTGTGGAGATGAGTCTTCAGCCGGGCGTATGCAGTTTGGACATCGCGTGCTCCGCGGTAACTGCGTGTTGAGAAAGGAGTATGGAATTCAGATTAGCGCACAGGTACGAAGAATGCCAACAACGGTACCTGACACCTTTTTCAGCAACGGTACCTGACACCTTTTTCTCAGGGTACCACCAGATTGGACTGTTGCTGCGCGATCTGGATGCGGACGATCGCGCCGCTGTTGAACGCCAGGAAATCGCGCTCGATTCCGTCGGAGAAGATGACTCCGCCTTCGGGCATGGACGATTGCACGACCAGCTCGTGGGATGGATCCAGAACGCCGGCCACCAGATTGATCTGCGAGTGCTTGCTCTTGAAGGGCTCGCGCACTACCCAGATGAGCTTGCGATCATCCCACTTCACGGTGAAGCCGGGCGGGGTCTTTGATCCCAGGAAGCTCGCCACGCCCGACGCCATGTTGAATACCGAGGAAAGCCAGCCCGTCGAGCCCGCGCCCGTCGAGACGATGATACCGCTCGAGGATTGCTGCTCCGTCCGCCCCGCGTGCTGGATACCGTAACGCGCCGAAACATGGCTGCGCTTCCGATGAACAGCTCATTGAACGCCAGCATGCGCTGGCCGTCGTTGAGCAAAGCCTCTGCCAGCGTGACGTGCCGTGACTTGTGCGTCCGCTTCAAGACGCTGCGCACGGCCTGGCGCGCGTTCGAGACCTTGAAGGGAAGGAGGATCCCATCGAAACGCGCCGGGTCGGGATTGACGCCCACGATCGGCACGTCTTGCACGTACTTGGCGACGTTTGCCACCATCCCGTCTTGACCCAGGACAACGACGACCTGGCTCAGGCCAAAATCAAACGTCGGAACATACTTCCGGTGCACGAACTGAATGCGTTCCTCCTCCTTGAGGTCGCGCTCCAACGTAGCCAGTGCCGTGCGGTAGGCTTTGTCTTCGTCTTCCAGCTCGCTGTAGTCGTCGGCCGCATCGGGTGCCGATGCGCAGGCGCTCGCGCGCCTGCGGGCGCGCCGGCGCGCTCCGCCTGCCGGGCACGTTCGCCGGCGGCCGCCCGCTGGATGAGAAACTTGGCCTGGCCGCGCGTGCCCCAGCGATTGAGCATCCCTTCCAGCCGGGTTTCCCGATGGACAACGATGATGGGACTCGGGGAGAACATCACTTTTCTCCTGCGCCGCAGCAGTGAGTTGAGCAGATCGGGCGAGATGTTCAGCTCGCCGATCTTACCGGCATTCTGCGCGAGCTCCTGGAACCCGAGCGCGATCAGGAACTTCGGGTCGAGCGCGGCGTTGGCCGCCATGAGCAGGCGCCAATCCACGTCCTTGATGGGCTCCAGAACGGCTCGCAGCGCGAACGACCGGGCTTCGGCCTCCTTGTGCTGGTTGGCGACCTGGGAATCGACGAGCGTGGTCCGGCGTTGCTCGATGGCGATGTCGGCGCCCAACTGAGTGTCGCGAACCTGTCCCTTCTTCTGCTCCACCGCGATTTCGGTGTTGAGCTCGTTTTCCTTGATGGTCCGCTCTTGCTCGACGGCGGCATTGCGCCGTACGGAAATAGCCAGGTCGGCTCTTTGCAGTAAATCTTCGCGGGCCTGGGCCTCGAACGCCTTGCTCATTTCGGGCGTGGGCTTGATGGCGAGTATGACGACATCGAGGATCTCGACCCCCAGCGATTGCACAGCCGGCGATGCTTTCAGCCCGACCAGCATCGCGTCGCGCAGCTCCGAGGAGCCGATCAGCAGGTCGCGAAGCGGCTGCTTTTGCGTGAAGGCGCGGGCCAGCACCTGGGCAGAGTTGCAAAGCCGGTCGCCCAGCTTGGAGGGATCGTCAGACAGATACTCACCCCCCTTCGTGAGGCTGAAGTCGAGCATGCCGGCGGTTGTCTTGGGATCAGCAACACGGTAGGTGAGCTGACCCTGGATGGTCGCGTCTTGAAAATCCGAGGTGATCTCCGTGAAGACGAACGGCACGTCGGTGCTGGCCACGGGAACCTGCACGATGACGCTCAATGGAGCGAAGTAGAAGAACGACAACCCGCCCCCCTCGCGAACGACTTTTCCGCCTCGGTGCTGGATCACATAGGTCGTTGGTGGCACCTTGAGAAATCGAATTCCGAGCATGAGCGGTCACTCCGGGAAGCGGTTGGAGTCTCACTGCCGAGTATCCCTGCGCAGTGCGCGAAGCCTGGGAACCTCCGGTCCAGCCCTGGGCGGCGATCCCTGGGAAACGCAAGACCTGCACCGATATTGTGGCTTCGCCGCACAGGATCAATTCTCCCAGTTTAACATGCCTGGCCAATATGTGGACCCATCGACATGATGGCCAGCGGCCGGCCGTTGTACGAGTTCTGGTGGCTCGAAGCTGGCTCGGATCCTCTTGATTGGTGCGCCGCGCGGGCGGATGATGCAGTGGCCCCAACCGATCGCGGGGTTCGGGCTATCTCCTCGCATGCGTGCTGGTTAGTCTCGAGGGGGGAATCGACTCGCGCTCCCGGACGGGTTCGCGCGGCGAGCGACGGCGCGCGGGCCGGGGTCCTGGGACGAGTGGCCCCGATGAACGAAGTGACCCGCATCCTCGCGGCGATCGAACAGGGGCGACGCGCAGGCGGCCGATCAGCTCCTGCCGCTGGTCTACGACGAGCTGCGCAAGCTGGCCGCCCAGCGGCTCGCCCGCGAGGAGCCCGGCCAGACGCTCCAGGCGACGGCGCTGGTGCACGAGGCGTATCTGCGCCTGGTCGACGGCGAGCCGGACCGGGCCTGGAACGGCCGCGGCCACTTCTTCGCCGCGGCGGCCGAGGCCATGCGGCGCATCCTCGTCGAGAACGCCCGGCGCAAGCGGCGGCTCAAGCACGGCGGCGCGCGGCGGCGGGTCGAGCTGGATGAGGCCGTCCTCGCGGTCGACGGGCCGCCGCGGAGGAGATGCTGGCCGTCGACGAGGCCCTGGAACGCCTCGCCGCCGAGGACCCGCAGGCCGCCGAGCTGGTCAAGCTGCACTACTTCGCCGGGCTGACCATCGAGCAGGCCGCCGAGGTGCTCGGGGTCTCGCCCCGAAAAGGCTATCGGATCTGGGCTTACGCCCGGGCCTGGCTGTTCCGCTCCCTGGGTGGCGAGGACCCGGACGGGGGCTGAACCCGGAAATCTCGGCTCGCGCTGGCAGTGATTCGTCCCGGACGTCGCACTGGGTTGGTGAGGTCATCCGCATCCCCATCGGAGGACGAGACGATGAGCGCCACCAGCCCCGACGTGAAATCGATCTTCGGCCGGGCCCTGGAGATCGAGTCGCCGGCCGAGCGGTCCGCATTCCTGAGCGAGGCGTGCGCGGCCGAATCCGGCGCTGCGCGCCGAGGTCGAGGACCTGCTCCGCGCGATGGCGGGCGCCGGGGATTTCATGAATCGGCCGGCGCCGCCGGACTCGGTCACGATCTCGCACGCCCCGATCCTGGAAGGGCCCGGGCACGCGGATCGGCCCGTACAAGCTCTTGCAGCAGATCGGCGAGGGGGGCATGGGCGTCGTCTACATGGCCGAGCAGGAGCAGCCCGTCCGGCGCAAGGTCGCGCTCAAGATCATCAAGCCGGGGATGGACAGCGCCCAGGTCGTCGCGCGGTTCGAGGCCGAGCGCCAGGCGCTGGCCGTGATGGACCACACCAACATCGCCCGGGTCTTCGACGCCGGCACGACCGAGATCCGGGCGGCCCTACTTCGTCATGGAGCTGGTCCACGGCGTGCCGATCACGAAGTTCTGCGACGACAACCAGCTCACGCCCCGCGAGCGGCTCGAGCTGTTCGTGCCGGTCTGCCAGGCGATCCAGCACGCGCACCAGAAGGGGATCATCCACCGCGACATCAAGCCGTCGAACGTGCTGGTGACGATGTACGACGACAAGCCGGTGCCCAAGGTGATCGACTTCGGCGTGGCCAAGGCGATCGAGCAGCGGCTGACCGAGCGGACGCTGTTCACCCAGTTCGGCGCCCTGGTCGGCACGTTCGAGTACATGAGCCCCGAGCAGGCCGAGATGAACGCCTTCGGCGTGGACACGCGGAGCGACATCTACTCGCTGGGCGTGCTGCTCTACGAGCTGCTGACCGGCACGACGCCGCTGGAGAAGCAGCGGCTGCGCCAGGCGGCGCTGGGCGAGCTGGTGCGGCTGATCAAGGAGGAGGAGCCGCCGCGGCCGAGCGTGCGGCTCTCCGGCTCGGGCGACCTGCCGAAGATCGCGGCGGCGCGGAAGACCGAGCCGGCGCGGCTGTCGAAGCTGGTGCGGGGCGAGGTCGACTGGATCGTGATGAAGTGCCTGGAGAAGGACCGGACGCGGCGGTACGAGACGGCCAGCGGGCTGGCCAGGGACGTCGAGCGCTACCTGCACGACGAGCCGGTGGAGGCGTGCCCGCCGTCGGCCGGCTACCGGCTGCGGAAGTTCGCCCGCAAGCACCGGACGGCGCTGGCGGTCGCGGCGGGCTTCCTCGTCCTGCTGGTGGCCGACGTCCTCTTCAGCACGTGGCAGGCCGGGGTGGCGCAGGCGGGCCGAGCATGCGGACGAGGCGCGAGGCGGCCCGGGCCGTCGAGGCCGAGCAGCATGGCCCGTGCAGGAGCGGGACTCGGGCCGAGGCCGGGCGGGTCGAGGCCGAGGCGGCCAGGCAATCGCTGCGGCGGTCGCTGTACGCCTCGGACATGCAACTGGCCGAGGAGGCCTGGGAGTCGGGCGATATCCCCCGGATGCGCGACCTGCTGGAGGGGCATCGGCCGCGGCCGGGCACGCCCGACCTGCGCGGCTTCGAATGGCATTACCTGCGCGGGCTGGGCACGACCGTCCACGTCGCCACGCTGGCCCAGGACGCGACCTTCGGACGAGCTCAGTCCCGATGGGACGCGTTACGTCTACGTGGGGAGGCTCGTCGCGCCGCAGGCGCCGGACGCGGGCTCGAAGATCGAGCTGAAGCTGCTGGACGTCGCCTCGGGCCGGCCGGTGCGCACGATCGTCCCCTTCCCGGGCGAGTCGATGAGCAACGTCGATGTTCGGCTCACGTTCAGCCCCGACGGCAAGCGTTTCCTCGCTCGCGGCTCGCGTCATGCGACGCGTCGGGCCGGTTCGATTGGCGGATCAAGGTCTTCGACTGGGAGACCGGTCGCGGCGTGTGCACGCTCGCCGATCTCGGCGGCGTGCCGGGCGCCGCGGCCTTCGACCGCTCGGGCGGGCGGCTGGCCGTGGTGATCCGTCCGGCGGCAGGGCACGGCGGGGAGCGACCTGAGGATCTGGGACCTCGCCGGCGGCAAGCAGCGCCTCGCGATCCCGTTGCCGGGCCGGCAAGTCGTGCACCTGCGGCACTCCGTGGCGTTCAGCCCCGACGGGGCCCGCCTCGCGGCCTTGACGAAGCCCGTCGGCTCCGAGGTCGTCCCGGTCCGCGGGCGAGGTCCGCGTCTGGGACGCCGGCTCGGGCGAGGAGCGGCTCCGGTTCGAGACCGGGCCGGCGTCGGCCGCCCTGGCGTACAGCCCGGACGGCAAGTGGCTGGCGGAGATCGCCGGCGGCGGGGCCTCGCACCGGCTGCGGGATGCCGGCTCGGGCAAGGAGGTCCTCGAGCTCACGTCGGCGCCGATCGCCGGGATGACGCTAGGCGATCGCCTTCAGCCCCGACGGCTCGCGGCTGGCCGGCAGTTCGGAGGATAGCAAGGTGCGGATCTGGGACGTCACGGACGTCGAGACGGGAGGCGGCCGCGCCCCGATCCGCATCCTGGATGGAAAGATCGCCGTGCTGACCCAGGTGGCCTGGAGTGCCGATGGCCGGCAGGTCTTCGCTTCCAGCGACGGCGGCACGGTCCTGTCGTGGCCGGTCGCCTCGCGCGAGCCGCATGTCGCGGTGAGGGGATCGGGCCAGACCGATCGGATCGCGGCAACCGCGGCCGCCGCCGGCTCGCGGTTCGCCGCCGCGTTCGAGGCCCCCGATGGGGAGACCGTGCTGAAAGTCTGGGATGAGGCCGGCAAGGTCCTCTTCACGGCGAACGCCGCCCCCGCGGGTCACTACCACCCCCCTCTTCAGCCCCAAGAAGGTCGAGCTCAGCCGCGACGGCACCCGCCTGGCCTACCACGGCTGGGATCCGGGCGGGGTGGACGGGAAGTCGAAGCCCGTCGGCCGGCTGCGCGTCTGGGATGTCGCGACGGGCCGGGAGGTGTTCCGCCGCGACGACGAAGGAGCCTTTCTGTATCACGCGGCCTTCAGCCCCGACGGGCGACGGCTGGCCACGACGTGGAGCGTGTGGAACGACTCCCGGGCGGAGGCGAAAGCGCTGGGAGCACTGGGTCTCGATCTGGGACCTCGAGACGGGTCGAGAACGGTTGCACCTGGACGTGCCGCTGCCGACCGACCTGGCGTTCAGCCCCGACGGCCGCCGGCTCGCGGGCGGGCTGTCCTCCGCCTGGGCGAGCCCGGGGTCGGAGAGCGAGCTCCGGGTCTGGGACGCCGCGACGGGCGAGGTCGTCCTGACGCGGAAGTTCGCGCACGGCCTGATCGATGCCGTGGCCTACAACGGCGACGGCACGTTGCTGGCCGCGGCCGTCGGCGACGTGGGCGGCGCCGGCGCGATCGAGGTGCTCGACGCCGGGAGCGGCCGGGAGCGGCTCTCGCTCGCCGGGCATCGCCAGATGATCTGGAAGCTGGCGTTCAGCCCCGACGGGACGGCGGCTGGCCTCGCTCGCCTCATTCCCGATGCAGGTGGCCGAGGTGAAGCTGTGGGACCTCGCCGGCGGCCGGGAGATGTTGACCCTGAAGACGAGCGGGGTCGACCTCAGTCGGGAGTGACGGCCTCGGGAATAGCGGCTTCGCCTTCAGCCCCGATGGTCATCGCCTGTCCTATCTTCCCGGCGGCTCGCGTCGCGAGGCCGAGGTGCAGGTCTGGGACGCCACGCCGATGCCGGATGAACCGGCCGGCGCCCCTGGAGGCCGATAACCGAGGGATGTCCACGCCGGGCCCGCCATGAAGTGAGGTCACGCCGCGGCTTTCAACGGCCAGGGGGCCGCCATGATGAGCCCGAGGCCATCCATGGCCGCCGGGTTCTGGGCTGGGCCCCGACTCCCACGCGAATGATTGCCCGGGCGGCGGGGACACGCTTGTTCTGAACCGAGTTCAGTACGAATCCGCCGAGATCACTTCCCCGCCGTTCTTGCTTCCGAGAGCGGACCAAGTTTCAAGGTTTACGCTGCTCTTGATGAAGCGAATGGATCCGTCCGAGAAGAGGACGTTGACGCCGCCCGAGTGGCGACTCGAGGCGGTAGAGGCCGTGGGGCACTGGTTGGTCGCGGTCTCGATGGTTGCCGCACCGATGTTGTTGAACACACAACTGATTCCGTTGGGCGGAATGAGGTGGTTGTACCGGGTCGCCGTGTAGTAGCCGGTGATCCATGTCCGGCCGCTATAGGAATTCTGGTTCGTCGTCCCCGGTCACGCCGATCGGATTCAACGCAATGCATGTGGCGTAAACGTCGGCCTTGGCGGCTGGTGGGGGGGATGATCCCGAACCAGTCACCCGGGACGGAGGAGCGTGTTGGGGTCGCCGTCGCCGAGTATCCGTTCGGAGAAGAGGGCCGTGTTGCTCGACCCGTCGGTGATCTGGGCGAGGCCGATCGTCTTGAACGCGATGAACACCCCGTTGTTCGTTTCAATGGTCTTGGGTGGCATCCAACGTGCCGGTGTCATTGCCCCCGTTGGCCTGGTAGTTGATCCGGGCATATCCGACGAAATCGTTCGTGTTAGCGTCATTGCCCATCCGGTCGAAGTCGGAAGGGCAAAGGAGGGCGGTGATCGAGGTCTGAACGACCGTTGTGACGCCCGGGTCCTTGACGCCCAGCGAGAAATTGATGCTGTTCGCCAGCACTGATTGTTCGATGAACGGCAGCAGCCGGGCCGTCTGACCCCAGAGATTGGTGTTGCCGGTGGCGAAACTGAAGACCGCGGGCGGGAAAGTGTCGTTGACCGAATGGTAGTTGTGAGCGGCCAGGCCGATCTGCTTGAGATTGTTCACGCACTGAATCCGGCGGGCCGCCTCACGCGCCGCTTGTATCGCGGGGAGCAACAGTGCGATGAGCACGGCGATGATGGCTATCACGACCAGTAACTCGATCAGTGTAAAACCGAGCGACCGGAGACGTGAATAGGATTTCGGATGAAGTCATTCTTTCTCGCTTTCATGGGTGATCGGTAACGAATGATCGGAAATCTGGTGATGGCAAGTCGATGTTTGATCGGCCCCCGAACGGCCCCGGGGGCTGGGCGGTCCTCGCGGCTTGGCTCACTCGGCTCGACCGGGCTGAACGCCCTTGACGAGGGGGCGGAGTGAGTCCGTCGCCCAGTCGTTGAGACCCTTGACGTAGTGCCGCGCCGGGACACCCAGCCGCCGGAGGGCGAAGAGGGTTGCGTTCGAGCGGCCGCCTCCCTTTGCGTAGACGATTGTGGGAGAAACCTCGCTGATTTCGGCCTTGCTCAGGAGCGCGCGCAGCGCAGCGGCATCGACAAAGTGGCCGTCGGCGTCCACGACCTTCGAGGAATCCAGGAGCTTGGCCGACGGTATGTGGCCCGCCCGCCCGCCCGGTAAGGGCTGCTTCGAGATGGGGCAGACCCCGTTGCCGATGTACTCTTCGTAACGTACGGGCGTCGACGAGTTGATCGCTCCCGAAAGTGACCGCCGCCCGCACTTCGCCTTCGCCAACGATCAATGAAGGGTTGAACTTCACGTCATAGTCGCGCAGCGCGACCGTAGGGACCTCTGTCGTCACCGGCCGGCTGGCACGCTCCCAAGACTTGAAGATGCCGTCCACGAGCCCGACTTCGCGGTCGGCCGAGGCAAAAGCGAGGAAAAACCAGAAGCTTGGTCGCCGGGATGTGTTGCGGATCGTCGTCGTAGACGACAATCTCGACGCCGGGGCCGACGCCGAGCCCCGCCAGAACCTTCGGCCAGGCCGACTTGTCGGTCGGCCTCTCATCCTTGGCCAGAGACTCAAGAAGCTTGGGGTCAAACCAGACGGCGCCGGGGATGTGCCCCTTCGCGTAATCGGCCTTCGGACGAACATCCACCACCCGGAGCGACGGATCGGACAGCCGCTTCTCGAAGTTCGTCGTGAGAGAGCAGGACGGGACGCTCATTCGTCTTCAGCGTCTCGCCACCCTGGCAAATTGCCTGAATGCTCAAGCACAGCACCGTTGATCGAAGTAACGTGTTCACAGCCATTTCCTCATCTCCTCGATTCCATTGGTCTTGAAACAACGCGCGTACCCCATGCGGCGCCAGAATCGGGAAGGCGCGGGGACGCCCTCTCAGAATCTGGGTCCATGGGAACTTAAAGTGACTGGGTGGCGTGCGGTCGGAACGACGACCTTCGCCTGGGCGGCAGAATCCAATGCCGACCAGACGCTTCACCGCCGCCGCGAATTCTCGCGGCGCAGCCAGGTTAGCGAGCATTGTCAACTAACTCGATCGACATGATTTTTATCGTCATTTGAGATCCAGGTCAAGCTCTTTTTTTGAGAAGATTCAGAAACTACTCGCTGGGCGGCTTGCCGAGAGACGAGCTTGCTCGACCGCAGTGCCAGCGTCCCCACTGAGCTCGAAGCACTGGGATCTTCCACGTACAATCCCAGGAGAGGAGGTGTCTCCATGCGGCGCAACTTGATTCTGGCGGCGGGCCTGTTTGCGTGCCTGATCCCGGCCGGCACGGTCGCGCAGGATGATCGGAAGACGGTCACGGTCGAGGTCTATGTGCCGGAGGGCGCCCGGCTGTTCATCGAGGGTCAGGAATCGAAGTCGACGACGGCGATGCGCCGGTTTGTGTCGCCGCCCTTGGTGCCGGGCAAGTACACCTACACCATCACGGCGATCATTCCCGGCCCAAACGGGCCGCGAACTGTCACCCACCGGATCGACGTTCGGCCGGGCGACTTCGGAATCGATCGACCTGCGCGAGCCGGGTAAACGGCCCATCGCCGACGTCGAATATGAACCAACGCCGCAGAATGTGGTCGATGCGGCGCTGCGGCTGGCCAAGGTAACGGAAAAGGACGTGGTCTGGGACCTTGGCTGCGGCGACGGACGCATCCCGGTGACAGCGGCCAAGGAGTACGCCTGCAAGGCACGCGGTTTCGACATCGATCCCGAGCGCGTCAAGGATTCCCTCGCCAACGTGCGCAAGCACGGCGTAGAGCGGCTGGTCGCGATTGAAAAGCGCGACATCTTCACGCTCGACCTGAGCAAAGGGCCGACCATCGTGACGCTCTACCTGCTGCCGAGCTTGAACGCCAAATTGTTGCCGCAACTCCGGAAGCTGCCGCCGGGCGCGCGCGTCGTTTCGGTCGCGCATCGGATGGCCGACGTCAAGCCGGACGAGCAGATCGTGGTTGATACCGAGCTCGGCGAGTTCGACGTCTATCTGTGGAAGGCGGAGACGCTCCGCGGCAAGTGATTGTTCACGATCGCTCGTCGGCGCGGTTCTCGCTCCGGTCCCGCCGGCGGCTCATTTTTGCCAACGGGCGGAGCGAGCGGCGCTCGGCCCGCTTATTGTGTCCAGATGGCGGCGATGTGGTCCTGGCCGCCCGTGGTGTATCCGCTGACTGACTCCAGTCGATAGCCCTCGGAGACGAGCTGGTCGAAGGTCGACTGGTACTGGGCCGGAGTCAGGCCGTGGCGCGCCTGCCAGGCCGGCGAGCCTGAGATCTGGCGGAAGATGGCGGCGTAGAGGTCCTGCGCGCCGTCGCTGTAGCCGCAAACCACGACCGGCTGATAGCCCTGGCTGGTGACGTCGTTGAAGAAGGACTGGTACTCACCCGCAGTCAGGCCGTGGCGGGCCTGCCAGGCCGGAGCGCCGGTGTGCTTGCGCCAGATGGCGGCGTAGAGGTCCTGGCTGCCGTCGAAGTAGCCGCTAACCCAGTCGAGCACGTAGCCCTCGCCGGTGAACTGGTTGAACGCCGCCTGATACTGCGCGGCGGTCAGGCCGTGGCGAGCAGCCCACGCCGCCGGTCGCGCCTTGCTGGAAGATGCAGGCGAACCGGGGGCCGGCGGAGGTGGCGTAGCCGTTCACGAGCACGGGGTAGTAGCCTTCCGCGGTGAGCTGGTTGAACGTGGTCTGGTAGTCCGCAGCGGTCAGTCCGTGGCGGGCCTGCCAGGCGGGCGGGGAGGCGGTCTTGACCCAGAGTGCGGCGTAGAGCGGTGCCGCGCCGCCGTAGCCGCTGACGTCCATCAACTGCATACCGTGGTTGCCGACATAGTCGTTGAACGCCTCCTGGTATTGCTCGGCGGTGAGGCTGTGACGGGCGATCCAGCCGCCCGTCGGGATCGCCGGCGCGATGTTGTCGAGGTAGATCTGGGTGACGACATCGCGGAAGAACTGGCCGGTGCTTCCGATCGGGGAGTTCGCAAACACCACCAGCTCCATGTCGCGCGGCAGGAAATAGGAGAGGCTCTGCTCCGTCTGGCTGATACCCGACTCCCAGAGGCCGTTCTTGTTGTAAAGCGTGCCGAGGCTCGTCGACTGGATCAGGTCGATGCCGAAGCTGGCGTCCAGCATGCTCTGCGCGGCGGCGGCCGACATGATCGTGCCCTGGCGACGGAAGCAGCCCATCAGCTCCAGCAGGTCGTCCACCGACATGTGCCAGCCTGCGCCGCCCGATTCAGTGGTGAGGTCGCCAGAGTTCCAGCCGGCAGCGGGCGGGAAGGCGTAGGCGAGTGCGTCCGGGTCAGGATGAGTGAGCGTTGGGCCGGATACGCCGGCGGGCTGGAACAGAAATTGCGCGACGTAGTCGGCATAGGCGGTGACGGTGGTGAAATCCCAGACCTGGTCCTCGGTGGGCGCGGGGAATGTGGTGCTTGCCGGGATCGTGCCGTTCATCACCGGCAGCAGGATGCGGCAAATACCGAAGTTCATGTTTTGATAGGAGTACTGGCCGAGATTGGCGGTCGTGACGCCGCTTGCGACCTGCGCCTTCATCGTCGGGTAGGACATGTCCGAGCCGGTAACGCGAAAGCCGGATGTGTGGGTCATCAGGTCGGCGAAGGTGATCTTGTCGATGTTCGGCCCCTTGGTCCAATAAGCCGGCAGGTAGTCGATGATCTTCGTCGAGGGGGGCAGGTTGTGGGCGGCGAGCGTGCGCGTCATGGCAACGGCGGTCACGAGCTTGCTGCAGCTCGCGATGTGCATGCGGATACTCTGTACCCAGGCCTGCGACCCGTCGGCGGGCTCCTTGGCCCAGCCGAGCTGGGCGGAGGCAATGGGCTGGCCATGTTGCCGGAGCTGCATCACGTAGCCGGCGGTGCTGCTGGCGAGCGCACTGTTCAGGGCGGCGACGAAGCCATCGGTGTTGAACGAGAGCGCGACGCCGGCGGGCTGCGCGCGGAGGGTGAACTTCGTCGTTCCCTCCTCGAGCCCACGGGAGCTCTTGACTCCGCGAGTGTGCGGCGGCTGCATCACGTGTGCGGCGGCAGCGTCACGGTCAAACGCGAACCCAGAGGACAGGACAACGCGCCCGGCTGTTCCGTTCATCAGATCCCCCTCTTTCTGCTTCGGCGGTGCTTGGAGTCCAGGCCGTGTCTCTGAAACCCAACAACCGGAGATCCTTCTCGCTCATGGCGACCATCCAGAACGCGAGGTCGTGCGCGGTCCGTTGCGTGCCGCGTCGGTAGCCGGCGGCCTGACTTGCACGGACGCACGGCGCGCTTCAGGATGATCCGAGACGCGCTAACGCCTCGATGATCTCCACCCGGTTACGCCGCAACAAGGGCATCCGCTCGGCTTATGCGTTGCGGCGGCGCGGTTCGGTGACGTCGACCGAAGCAGCCAGGCCGCGGGGCGAGGAAGTCGGTCAGACTGGTTTCCTGGGTGGTTTTCGACTAATGGAAACGGGGGTTGGGCCGTAGTTACAGGGAGGGCGCGACGCCTGGATTCGTGTGACACGGCGGAGCTGGTCGATTCGGCCCGGTAGCGCCACCGGCTTCGAGCGTTTGATGGCGACCGAATGGCCGGCGGCGCAGGAATGATTCCAGATTCCTTGAGGGGGAGGCTGCCCATGTTTTATCCGTGCACGGCGTTCGTTGCGTTCCTGGTCCGGGCGCAGCGCCGGTGGCCCTCGTGTTGGCCTGTCTCTCGTCCGCGCGAGTTCATTCTCATGCGCCGGTCGGCACGAATAACGATGGACCGGCGGCGCAGCCGCAATCGGTCGAGGTCGTCGGCACGGTCGTCGACGCCGAAACGGGCAAGCCGGTCGAGCCGTTCATCACCCAGGCGGGCAAATTTGATCCCAAGGATCCGAAGAACGTGACCTGGGGCTTCAGCGAAACGCGCAACTCGTCGGGTGGCTTCAGCGCGACGATCCGGTGGAACGAAGGCTGGACGGCGCGCATTCTCGCGGACGGCTACGTACCCCAGCCGGTTCTCAGCGAGGCTCCCCCCGCCGGACAAGTCAGAATCGAGACGGTCATTCGGCTGAAGAAGGGGCGAACTGTCCGCGGACGCGTACTCGACCATCTCGGGAAGCCGGTGAAGGGTGCCTCTGTATTCGCCGTCAGGCCCATTGGCATGACGCTCGCCGGCGGGCGGGCCGTCAATTCGTTCGACGGCGAGGAAGACCGAACCGTCCGCGGGGCGAAGACCGATTCCGAAGGGTGTTTCGAGCTGGCTCTCAGCGTTCCCGCGGGACAGGGACGTCCGGCCGGCCCTGCGCCGACACCCGCGGGCGAAGCGCCGGGATTGGCGATATCGAGCTCGGCGCTCGACGCCTGGCCGGTGCCGCTGCCGGAGGGAGATGCTGAAGCAGTCATCCGCCTTCCGTCTCCCACGCGAGTTGAAATCCGCTACGACATCAAGGGGAGCGATGAAGAAGCGTCGGTATTCCTGCAGTCGGTCATGCACGACGTCAACGCGTGGAAGGGATTCGAAATCATTCGCCACATTCCGATTCGAAATCAAGGGCGCGTCGAGCTCACCTCGCTTCCCCCGGGCCGGTACCAGTTCGCACGGAGCCGGATGCTCCGCCATGGGAACATCGGGCAGGGGCATTTTCTGGATCGACAGTTCGTCGACGTGGTCAGTGACAAGACGACTCTCGTTTCGTTCGTGCGGGCGACCGGCACCGGCTTGCCGGATCCGTCGAATGGGACGAGGGGACGAAGCTCACCGGCGTCATCCTCAGCGTCCGGAAGGTCGCGTCGCCCGCAGATCCCCCGAGCGAGCGACTGTTTCCGAATTTGTTCGACGCGCGGTTGCTGAGAGTGTCGTCGCACGACGGTCCGCAAGAGAAACCCGAGATCGTCGGCAATCGGGGCCTGTTCCTTACCGAGCGCATTCCGCCCGGCACCTATGAAGTGCATGCCGAGGGGTATGCTCCGCTGACACCGGAACAGGAACGCCGCACTGGAATCATCGGGGCGACGCTCAAGGCCCAGGCGACCGTCACGGTTCCGGAGTCGGGCGTGGTCCCTTCGCTGAAGCTGGAGCTCAAGTAACCTACCCCACCGGCGAATCGCAGCGGGGATTCCGATTAAGTGCATTGGCGGTTGACGCGGCGATGACGTGAGCCCCGGTCACCGGAATACCGCCGCGGCGGGCCGGGTCCGCTCTAGCGCGCGGTCAGGCGGTCCGCAGGTACGGACCAGGCGCTCTAGCCCGCCGGAGCGCCAAGCTTCCGGATGAGGCCACCGACAGCCAAGCCGACGGCGGCGCCGATGCCCCCGCCCAACGCGCGACCCTCGGGACCGGCGATGAAGTAGCCGAGGATGCCGCAAGCGAGGAGGCCGGCGACCATGAAGGGCGCACTTTGCTTCACGCGTTCGGTTGGAGATTTGCCCGCGTGCGACATTCGTGAGCTTCCTTTGTCAGCGGGAAGAGCTTGGTTTACACGATTCCCGCTCCTGCATGGTCCCGCGCCCGACTGTCGGCGCCAACCAGAGTTGGCCGCTTCGATGCTCAGGTTCTTGAACACGGAACGGAACGGCGCGGACCGGCAGCGCGGCTGGGGCGGTGCTTTCTGAGCACGCTCGTGGTGCGGGACTGCGTGGTTCGTGATGAACGCTGCGCAACACTGAGTCCAACCCCACCGTTCATTGCGCAGAGGACCGCGAAGGTTAATGCGACCACCCGGAAACGATCGCGGCTGTCCGACGACGTGCGGCGGCACGGATGCAAAGGCAAGGCGGATTCGCGATAATCCAGGCGACGCAATTCAATGACCGGGGCGGCTCTGGAGTCTGGGGGCTTGCCCGATCGACCGACGACGTTCGGAGCCATTTCATGACCGCCGCCGCGGATCGCCATCTTTTTTTCGGACTGCTCGCGCTTCAAAACGGCCTGATCAATCAGAGCCAGCTCGTCGCCGCCTTCGGGGCCTGGTCGCTCGATCGGTCCAAGAGCGTGGTCGACCATCTCGAAGCTCGTGGCGACCTGACCGGCGGCAGGCGGGCTCTCCTGGAGGGGCTAGCCGAGGTTCATCTGGAGGCGCACGGGGGCGACCTGGAGCAGAGTCTGGCCGCCCTATCGGCCGGCAAATCGACTCGCGAAAGCCTGGCCGGGCTGGGCGACCCAGACATCGCGGCGACACTCAGCCATGTGGCCTCCGGGCACGGCTCGACTGACGACGGCGACGTTGACCGCACGAGCGCCTACACCGTTGCCGCCGCCACCAGTGAGGGCCGACGGTTCCGTGTGCTGCGGCCCCACGCCCGCGGCGGCCTGGGAGCAGTGTTCGTGGCCCTCGACAGCGAGCTCAACCGCGAGGTGGCGCTCAAGCAGATCCTCGATTCTCACGCCGACGATCCCACCAGCCGTCAGCGGTTCCTGCTCGAGGCGGAGATCACCGGCGGGCTCGAGCACCCGGGCATCGTCCCGGTCTACGGCCTGGGCACCTATGCCGACGGGCGCCCGTATTACGCCATGCGGTTCATCAAGGGGGACAGCCTCAAGGAGGCCATCGGGCGCTACCACGATGCCCCTGCGGTGGCGGGAGACCCCGGTGCGCAGGTCGCTGGAGCTGCGGAAGCTGCTGCGCCGCTTCGTGGACATCTGCAACGCCATCGACTACGCCCATTCCCGCGGCGTGCTCCACCGGGACATCAAGCCGGGCAACATCATCGTCGGCAAGCACGGCGAGACCCTGGTGGTCGACTGGGGGCTGGCCAAGGTACAGGGCCAGGGCGAAGACGCTGGACCTTCCGGAGAGCATCAATTGACTCCGTCCTCGGCGAGCGGCAGCGCTGCGACCCAGCACGGAAGCGTCATGGGCACGCCGGCCTTCATGAGCCCCGAGCAGGCCCGCGGAGACGTCGAGCACCTGGGCCCGGGGTCGGATGTCTACAGCCTCGGTGCCACGCTGTACTGCCTGCTGACCGGGAAGCCGCCGCAGAAGGGGGACGATCTCGCCGAAGCGCTGCGGCGGGTGCAGCGGGGCGAGTTCACGCCGCCGCGCGAGCTCGACTCCTCGATCGACAGGGCGCTGGAAGCGGTCTGCCTGAAGGCGATGGCCGTTGCGCCGGAGGATCGCTACGCGAGCTGTCGGGCGCTGGCCGATGACATCGAGCGCTGGATGGCGGACGAGCCGGTGACGGCCTGGCGCGAGCCGTTCGCGCGGCGGGCCGCGCGGTGGGCCCGGCGGAATCGCACCACCGTATCCGTCGCCGCGGCCACGCTGCTGATGGCCGTGGTCGGGATGGCGGCCGTGCTGGCCGTGCAGTCGCGAGCTAACTCAGAGCTGGCCGCGGCCTATGCGCAGGTCCAGTCCCGATTCGACCTCGCGATGGACGCGATCCGCACCTATCACACGGGGGTCGGGCAGGACTTCCTGCTCAAGGAGGAGTCGTTCCGGGAACTTCGGAACAAGCTTCTCGGCGGGGCGGCCGACTTCTACGACAAGCTGGAGAAGCAACTGCGCGGACGGACGGACCGCTCATCGCGCGCGGCCCTGGGCCAGGCCCTCGACGCCCTGGCGGGTCTGACGGACGAGATCGGCCGCAAGCCCGATGCGCTGGCGGCCTATCGCCGGGCGCTTCTGGTCCGGAGGGAGCTGGCCAGGGGCGCACGGGCGGATCCAGAGGCCCAGCTCGACGTCGCCCGGACCCTCAACTCCGTGGGCCGCGTGAGTCTGGAGGTCGGGGACACCGAGGCTGCACTCGCCGCTTATTCCGAGTCGAAACGCCTGGCCATCGCCGCGTCGCTCTCCCCGACCTTGCCGGAGGCCGCGCGGGCTATCATCGGCAAGAGCGGGAGCAGCCTGGGCTTCGTCCTGTACAAGACGAACGAGATGGCCAGAGCGATGGACGAGCTGGTCGCCGCGCAACACATCTTCGCGACTCTGGTTGAGAGCCATCCGGGCGAGTCCGACTACCGCAGGGAGCTGGCTCGAATCCATTTCTACATCGGTTCCCTGCTGTGGAAGTCGGGCAAGCAGGGTGAGGCCACGGAGTCGTTCCGCAAGGCCCTGACCGGACAGCAGAGGCTCGCCGAAGAGCACCCCGAGGACGATCGATTCCGCGAGGATCTGGCGGAGGGACTCTACAGCATGGGCGCGAGTCTTCGCCAGATCGGCCAGCCGGACCGGGCGCTCGAGGCCTACAGCCAGTCGATCGCCATCCGCGAGAAGCTAGCCGCGGACCGTCCGAGCATCACCCGGTTCCGGGAAGATCTGGCGAGGACCCGCATGTCCGTGGGCATCCAGCTCGCGATGATCGATCGGACGGATGAGGCCCTCCGCTCGCTGGGCCTGGCGCGTCCCATCCAGCAAAAGCTGGCTGACGAGAATCCTCGAGCCATCCGGTTCCAGAGCGTGCTCGCGCATATCCACCACAATACCGGCTGGGTGTATCTGCGCTCTGGCCGATACGGCGAGGCCCTGGAGGCGTTCCGCCGTGCGCAGGAGGTCCGGCGGAAGCTTGCGGACGATCACCCGAGCGATACCGAGAATCAGTCCGACCTGGCACACGGTTTTACGAATATCGGAGAAGCGCTCGCGCTTTCCGGCAGGCTGTCCGAGGCCCGGGAGGCCTTCGCCAAGTCGCTGGCCGTTCGCGAGAAGCTGGCCGTCGCCAGGCCCGGATTTCCGTCCGCGCAATATGAGCTGGCTCAAAGCCACCTGAACCTTGGCTCGTTGTTGCTGGAGATGGGCGAACCAGCCGCGGCGAAGGAGCCGAGCGTCCGGCGCTCGCCCTCCTGAAGAGCGTGACCGCGATCAGCCCGACCATCACCGAGTATCAGCACGACCTGGCATCCTGCCTGCAGAATATCGGATCGTCGCTGTCGCAGACCGGACACGCGGCCGACGCGGTCGCGGCCTACGACGAGGCGATCTCCGTCCTGGGTAGGCTGGCCGAGGCCCACCCGACCGTCGGCGACTACCGGCGCGGGCTGGCATCGTGCCTGGCCGCCCGATCCGACGAGCTTCGCACTCTTGGCCGACAGCCGGAAGCGCGAGCGGGGTACGAGCGGGCGATCGCGATCTTGGAGCGGGCCGACAAGACCACGCCCTCGATGACCTCGGCCGGATACCTCGCGGCGAGCCTCAGGGGGCTGGGACTCACACGCCTCGCCGCCGGCGATGCCGCGGGGGCCGTCGCGGACACGCGGCGTGCGGTATCGCTCTTCGCGAGAATATCATCCCCGTCGAACGAAAACCTCTATGGATGGGCGTGCAGTCTGGCCACCCTGGCCGGGCTCGATCAGCAACCGGGCTCGCGGTTGCCCGAGGACGGAGAGACGGCCCCGGCCGATCGGGCGATGGAAATCTTGCGGCGTTTGATCGTCTCGAGCCGCGCTCGCCACGCGTCGATCCGGACCGAACACGGCCTCGATCCGCTCCGCTCGCGCGACGACTTCCGGCTGCTCTTGATGGACCTGGCCACGCCGCCGGATCCATTCGACACGGCACGCTGAGTGGCGCTACGGTGTTCCGGGTCCACCAATTCCGAAAGGAGCGCGGTGATGATCAAGCGATTCTCAAGAACTGCCGCGAGACGCCAAATGGACATCTGGCAGGCGCGCCAAGAGCCAGCTTACAGGTGACGAGATTGATCACTCCCACGGCGCTCTGGTCTGCTGGGTTTTGCCGCGCAGACGGAGACTCAAATGAAAATGCGACCGGGGCCAAAGCAAGAGCTGACTCCTGTTCCTGGCATCGATAAATCCGGGCGAACGCCGCTCTGGTATCACGCCGCGAATGGTGACATCGCCGGGGTAAGGGCGGAACTTGCCGGCGGTGCTGACCCCAGCTTTGGCGACAATCTCAATTACTCGCCGCTTCATGTCGCCGTGCAAAACGGGCGGATCGAGGTGATCGGGTTGCTCCTTGAGGCGGGCGCGGACCCGAACAAGACCGACACTCACGGTAACACCCCGTTGTGGACTGCAGTCCTGAGCGCCCCGATGCAAGTAAAAGTCGAGATCGTTACACAGCTTCTGCGTTCCGGAGCGAACCCAGACCACAAGAACCGCGCCGATAAAAGCCCTCGCGATGCTGCCAACACGATCGCTGGCGGAATAGAGGTTCCGTTTGCCGGGGTCGAGAAACGCTGTCCAGAGCTGCCCTTGAGTCCAAATCGATCATGGATGAACGAACCGAGATTCCCCTGCAGGATGACCCCGACGCGATCGCACGTTGGGTCTGGAAGAATCTCGTGCCGGGTTCAGGTCAGTCTTCCTGGGTTCAAGGCGAGCTCCTTCGGTGTGTCGAGAAGTTCCGCTGGGAGGCCCTGAATAACGGCAACGGAAATTGGGACAGAGGGTTCGAGATGATGGCCGACTACCTGGAGAAAACGCTCTGCAGCGAGCCAGCGCTCTACAGACGAAGCAAGAGCATCGATTCGCGAGGATATCGCGACCGTGCGGAAATTTAACTCACCCTGTACCAAGCACGACCTGTTCGACCGGCTAGCTGGCCATGTTGTCGGGTATTGCCGTCTACACCCTTCACTCACCCCCAAGCCTCGCGATCCTGAGCTCAACCGATAGTCAGTGTTCCTGACCTCCAATTGAGGGAGTTTCGGCCATCTCAAAAAAAGCGGATCCGGCGAAGTATCCGCATGGTTCCTCAGGAACGCCGTACACCTTGACGCTGATCAAAGGTCATTGGCGTGCGCTGCGGTTGCCGAGAGGGGAATTCGATGCGCGGGCGGGCGCATTCGCCTTGGACTGGAACTCAAGATCAACGAAGAGGACGGCGCCCGACCGGCATCGTGCGCCGGCGCCGTCTGTTGGATGACAGTTTCCGCTACTTGGTCTGCCCGATATTCGGGAGGTTGTTGAAGTAATCGCCGGTGTTGGGATCTTTCTTGAAGTCCTTGCAGTCGGCGATGGTGTGTGCGAAGAACCAGTCCGTTCCGGCTCCGCTATTGATGGTGTTGCTCAGGCCGTCGTCGGTCACGCTGGTCCCGAAGAAGAGCGTGTTCTTGCCGTTCTTGCCGTTACCTCCGCCGGAGATCTCGGAGTGACGAACCGCGACCGGGTCGTTCGACTGCCACTCGTCGAGGATCGACTCGAGGGCCGCGTCGTTGGCCGCGGAACTTGGGTCGTACTTGGTGGAGCCGCCGATCAAGATGTCGTCACTCGAGCCGCCGGTGAGAGCGTCGCTTCCCTTCCCACCGATCAAGATGCTCCGGCCGCTGCCGGCCGTGAGGGAGTCGACGCCGATGCCACCGATCAGGATGTTGCCCACGGCGTTGCCGACCAGGGTATTGCCGCCCGAGCCACCGCGGACGTTCTGGACTTTGGCGACGCCTCCTGCCACGCCGGTTGCGGCGCCGGTTGCCAGGTTGACTTTGACCGGCGTCGAATACTTGGAGTAGTCAAGCCAGTCGTGGCCGCCGCCACCGGATAGAACGCCGGTAATGCCCTGGCCTGCGCTCGAATACAAACATGTCTAAACCCGTGCCACCGGTCAGATTCTCGAAGCCGGAAAAGCCGAGCGAATTCAGGGTGCCCGCATTGGATCCGGTGATCGACCAGGTGTTGGTTGTGTTGGCGCCCACGAGCGTGTCCAGCTTCGAGGCGCTGCCGAGCACGTTCTGGATATTCTTGAAGCCGCCGATGGCCGTCTCCTTTGGTGTTGCGAGATTGACGGTCACAGGTGATCCGAAGCTCGTGTAGTCGAGCTTGTTGGATCCGCCGCCGCCGTCGACTGTGCCGGACAGCTTCCCGCCGGCTGCGATCTTGAAGGTATCGCCCGCCGAGCCGCCGGTGAGATTCTCGAATGCACTGAAGCTCAGAGTGCCGACGGTTCCGGAGTTAACCCCGCTGACCGTCCAGGTGCTGGCAACGTTTTGACCGATGAGAGTGTCGGTGGCGGTGCCGCCGGTGAAGTTCTCGATGCTGGTGAAGCTGCCGACCGCCGGTGCTTTCGCCTGCTGGAGATTGACGGTCACCGGTAGAACGTAGCCGGTGTAGTTCAGCGTGTCGGTTCCGCCGGCGCCGTTGACGGTGCCGGTCACTCCGCCGGTCAGGATATTGAATTTGTCGGATGACGAACCTCCGGTGAGATTCTCTATCCCCGAAAAGTGGACGTTTCCGACATAGTTGCCGAAGAGCGTGAGATTCCAGGTATTGGAGACGTTTGGTCCCACCAGCGTGTCTTTGGTAGCGGCGCTGCCGACCACGTTCTGGATGTTGGCGAAGCCGCCGGTCGCCGTCGCTTTCGATGTTGCGAGATTGACGGTCACCTGCGATCCATAGCCGGAGTAGTCGAGCGTATTGGTGCCGATGCCACCGTCGACCTTACCCGTCACGCCAGTGCCGCTCACGAAATTGAACTGATCGGATGACGTACCTCCGGTGAGGTTCTCTACATTTGAGAAGTGGACATTTCCGACGCTGTCGTTGAAGGTGACGAGATTCCAGGTATTGGCGACATTTGGACCCACCAGCGTATCTGTGCCCGTGTCGCCGTCCAGGCTCAAATAGCCCGAGGACTTCTGGACGATGACTGTGTCATTGCCGCCACCGGTGTCCAGCGTCGTGATCGGATTGTTGATATTCGTCGGGGTATTCACCACCGTGAACGTGTCGGCTCCGGAACCCCCATCGATGATGAGGTGTTCCAGCTTGGTCTGTGCGAACGATATCGTCGCCGGCGCGAGTCCCGAAAGCTCGCCGCTGTCGAGTTTCGCGATATGGCTTGTCTTGTCGGCCGAGTCGTAGATACCGAGAAGACTGGGACCAATCGGGTCTTTCACCGTCAAGGCGCCGTTGATGCCTGCGAGACTGTCATTGTCGCCCACGATCACGAAGTCGCCGGCGGTGCCGGTCGAAACGGTGGTCGGGTAAAGCGTGGACTGGACGAGGACCGCCTGGGGAACTGTACCCGTCTCGATTTGAAGGCTCGCAAGGTTCGCATAGTAAATCGGCACCGGCGCCAGACCGAGGATCTCGGGGACGAGGTTCTGGGTCAAGTGCACGATACTCGGATTGAGAGCCGAGTCTGCCGAATCGTCGACGTCGAGTGTCGTCTTGCTGCCGGCGGTACCGGAGACGAGCAACGAGCCATTGATAAAAGTCAGTTTGTGCTGGAAATTCACATCGACGGTTTCAGTACCGCCGTTGTTGAACAACGTGGTGCTCACACCGGTCGCCCAGACATTCACATTGACTTTGCCGCTGCCGGTGTCGACATCGACGCCGCTGGTATCGGCGTACTTGTAGCTGATCGCGGCGGGCGCCAATCCTGTGATATAGCCGTAGGTGCCGTCGCTCCACGAGGTCACGGAATGATCGCCTGAGTCGGCCGAGTCATCGACGCTTACGGTCGATTTGCCCGTGGACTCGACGGACACGGTTGCCTTGATGTTCTGCACGCTGCCGGCATCGCCCACATTCACCGAGTTCTGGCCGCTGCCGGCAACGCTGATGGGAATACTGGCGAGGGTGTCCAGAACATTGACCGTGTTGGTCCCGGCGGCGGTGTGGACCACAAATGTCGAGTTAGGGTTGACAACCTGATCGGTCGTTTTGCCGTTGATGGTCTCCACGACATGCTGGCCGAAGAATATGTATTCGGACAGCGTGTACGTCGAGAGAACTACGCGCCCCTCGAGACTTTCAAGTTGCGGGCGACGCTTCCTGAGCGGGCTACCACTCCTGGTGGCGCTGCGCCGGGAAATACGATTCGGGCGGTCGGTTGGTCTGAAGAGTGTCATGGCTCGTTCCTCGTTGAGAAGATTGACTCGGTGCGCGGAGCTTCCACGGTCCGCACCGTGGCGGAGGACGCATTGACGACGGGGGCGAGGCTGCTTGCTCAGTCCAGCGAATGCGGAACTGGTGCTCGCACATAACGCAGCGCGATTCCCGAGGCTCGGGTCTCGCAGCAATTCGAGAGCGTCTTCTATAGCCCTCGTGGTTGCGTCGATCGGTCCTCTACAAAGTCATCCGCAACGGCGCGGCGGGACCGCCATCCAGCCTGCTTTTTTTTGTCTATCTGAACTGGTTTCGGAGCCGCCGCCGTTTTGCTGATAGCTAAAGATGGCACGGCGAAGATGCCGGGCGGCAATCGCTCTCGCGGGAAATCCGCGCCTTTCGGCTGGGGTTCCGGGGTTCCCGGAACACCAGACGTGATTATCGACCGGTATTTACAGATGCGGATGTGGTGAGAGAGCAACGACCGATATTCGGCCGATGGTGTTGGCGTGTCGCCAGCGACACGTCGATGATCCTGTCGCTGACTGCCGGGGATCTGGCCGATATCAGCCCCACGCGCTTGGTTCTCGCGCCGCATTCTCGGCGAGTTCCGGATCAGTCATCAGCCGCTGGTGGGGCGATTGGGATCCTCGCGGCCGGTAGACTTGATCCACAATGCCCGAGATCACGCAACTCCTGGATGCCGCCCAGGCCGGCGACCGCCAGGCCGCGGCCCAGTTGCTGCCGCTCGTCTACGATGAGCTGCGGAAGCTCGCCGCCGCGCGCATGGCGGCCGAAGCTCCCGGCCACACCCTCGACGCCACCGCCCTCGTTCACGAAGCCTACCTGCGGCTGGTCGGGGATCAGCAGTTCGACGGCCGCGGCCACTTCTTCGCCGCCGCCGCCGAGGCCATGCGGCGGATCCTCGTCGACCACGCCCGGGCGAAACGGGCGGAGAAGCGCGGCGACCGGGCGGCGCGGGCCGACCTCGACCCGGATCACCTGCCGGCCGGACGGCTTCGACCCCGACCGCTGGATCGACCTCGACGAGGCACTGACCCGGTTCGCGGCGATCGATCCGACGGCGGCCGAACTGGCGAAACTGCGGGTCTTCGGCGGCCTCTCCGTCGAAGAAGCGGGCGACGCCCTCGGCGTTCCCCGTGCAACCGCTTTCCGAACTGGACTTACGCCCGGGCCTGGTTGACTTCCCGTCTCGCCGATGGCTCGTGAAAATAATTTCGGAATTTGTTGAGACTCGACCGGCGGGAAATCCGCATTGAAGGGTGACCAAGGAGGTCAAATCATGCCCGCCGATCCGAACCGCGTCCGCGATGTGTTCCTCGCCGCGTCGAACTCTCACCCGAACAGCGGCCCGGCTACCTGGCCGAGGCTTGCGGAGGCGATGCCGACCTGCGGGCCGAGGTCGATCGACTGCTGGCCGCAAACGCCGACCCCGACAGCATCCTCGAACCCGCTTCCAGCCATCCGGGCACCGCCCTCACTCCGCCGACAGACCTTCCGCCGCTACCAGGCGTTCGACATCCGGACGGTGCCGACCCCGCACGAGTCGAGCGGCGCAACCGAGGTGACACCGAGCTCGGACCGGACGGAGGCACCGAGACCGCTGGCCCAACCCGATCCCGATGCCACCACGGCCGCGGAATCGGAGCGCCCGCGCCCCGCGGCCAGCGCTCCCGACGGGCGAAGGGATCGGCACCGTCATCGCCGGCCGGTACACGCTGGTCGAGGTGATCGGCGAGGGGGGCATGGGCTCGGTGTATCTGGCCAGCCAGACCGAGCCGGTCAAGCGTCAGGTGGCGCTCAAGCTGATCAAGACGGGGATGGATTCGCGGGCCGTGCTGGCCCGGTTCGACGCCGAGCGGCAGGCCCTGGCGCTGATGGACCACCCGAACATCGCCCGCATCTACGACGGCGGCCTCACCCCGGCCGGCCAGCCGTTCTTCGTCATGGAGCTGGTGCAAGGGCGTGCCGCTCACCGAGTACTGCGACCAGCAGCGGCTGTCGGTGAAGGCCCGGCTGGAGCTGTTCGTCGCCGTCTGCCAGGCGGTGCAGCACGCCCACCAGAAGGGGATCATCCACCGCGACCTGAAGCCGGGCAACGTGCTGGTGACCGAGGTGGACGGCCGGCCGACGCCCAAGGTGATCGACTTCGGCGTGGCCAAGGCGACCGAAGTGAAGCTGACCGACATGAGCTTCGCCGACGTCGGGGCGATCGTGGGCACGCCGGCGTACATGTCGCCGGAGCAGGCCGACCCGTCGTCGATGGACATCGACACGCGGACCGACGTGTATGCCCTCGGGGTCATGCTCTACGAATTGCTCACCGGCTCGCCGCCGATCGACGCCAAGCAGTTCCAGCGCGGGGCGATCCTGGAGATGCTGCGGATGGTGCGGGAGGTCGATCCGCCGCGGCCGAGCACCAAGCTGAGCACGGCCGAAGCCCTGCCGAACATCGCCGCCAACCGGAGCATCGAGCCGGCCCGGCTGGCGAAGCTGTTGCAAGGCGAACTGGACTGGGTGGTGATGAAGGCGCTGGAGAAGGACCGCACCCGGCGCTACGAGACGGCCAACGGCTTCGCCCGCGACATCCAGCGCTACCTGGCCGACGAGGTCGTCGAGGCCCGGCCGCCGAGCCGCGGCTACCGGCTGAAGAAATTCGTCAAGCGGAACAAGGGCCAGGTGATCGCGGCGAGCCTGGTCTTCTTGACGCTGGTCGGCGGGATCGTGGGCACCAGCTTGGGGATGGCGTCCGCCCGAAGCGGCGCAGAAGGCGGAAGCCGAACAGCGCGCCAATGCGGTCGACCAGCGCGACAAGGCGATCGCGGCCGAGGCCAGGGCCCGCGAGCGAGGCCGCCAAGACCCAGGACGATCAACGACTTCCTCACCCAGGACCTGCTCACCCAGGCCGAGCCGGCGAACAACGCGGTCGAGGACAAGGTCACGCTCCTGGAAGTCCTCGACCGCGCGGCCGAGAAGGTGGGAACGCGGTTCGCGGACCAGCCGGAACTCGAACGAACCCTCCGCGGACGATCGCGAACGACCTATCACGGCCTGGCGTCCTGGGAAAAGGCCGAATCGCAGATGGCGGGCCTGCTCGACGCGGCGCGGCAAGCACGATCCGCGGTCGGCCGAAGCCTATGCGGCTCAAGGCCGCTCGCGCACATTCTTCGCCACCGCGGTCGACGGGACGCCGAGGTCGTGGAGATGGCGAAGCGGCCGCCAGAGGGCTCGAACGCACACTCGGCCCCGACCACCCCGACACCCTGGCCACGCTCGACAACCTCGCCTGGGCGTACCAGGCCGCCGGCAAGCTCCCCGAGGCGATCGCGCTTGTTCGAGCGCGTCCGCGACGCTCAGATCGCCAAGCTCGGCCCCGACCACCCCGACACCCTGACCACGCTCGACAACCTCGCCTCGGCGTACAAGGCCGTCGGCAGGCTCCCCGAGGCGATCGCCCTGTACGAGCGCGTCCGCGACGCCTAGATCGCCAAGCTCGGCCCCGACCACCCCGACACCCTGACCACGCTCAACAACCTCGCCTTGGCGTACCAGGCCGCCGGCAAGCTCCCCGAGGCGATCGCCCTGCTCGAGCGCGTCCGCGACGCCCAGATCGCCAAGCTCGGCCCCGACCACCCGACACACTGACCACGCTCAACAATCTCGCCCTGGCGTACCAGGCCGCCGGCAAGCTCCCCGAGGCGATCGCCCTGTTCGAGCGCGTCCGCGACGCCGATCGCCAAGCTCGGCCCCGACCACCCCGTCACCCTGATCACGCTCAACAACCTCGCCTTGGCGTACCAGGCCGCCGGCAGGCTCCCCGAGGCGATCGCCCTGCTCGAGCGCGTCCGCGACGCCCGGATCGCCAAGCTCGGCCCCGACCACCCCGACACCCTGGCCACGCTCAACGACCTCGCCATGGCGTACCAGGCCGCCGGCAGGCTCCCCGAGGCGATCGCCCTGCTCGAGCGCGTCCGCGACGCCCGGATCGCCAAGCTCGGCCCGGACCACCCCGACACCCTGGCCACGCTCAACAACCTCGCCGAGGCGTACAGGGACATCGGCAAGCTCCCCGAGGCAATCGCCCTGTTCGAGCACGTCCGCGACGTCCAGATCGCCAAGCTTGGCCCCGACCACCCCGACACCCTGACCACGCTCAACAACCTCGCCTCGGCATACTGGAGTACAAAGCAATTCGACAAGTCCATGCCTCTGTTCGAGGAGGTGCTCAAGCGGCAAGAGGCCAAGCTCGGTCGCCGCCACCCGGGTACGCAGACGACGGTGGCCAACCTCGGGGTCAACTACAAGGATGCCGGCCGGCTCAAGGAGGCGATTTCACTCCTCGAAGAAGCCCTTCAAGCGGCGAAGAGCTTCCCCCCGCTTCGCTCGGTCGCCGGCGAATTGATCGACGCGTATGGGAAGGCGGGCGAGAACGCCAAGCTCGCCGACTTGATCCAGGAGCAATTGCGCGAGGCTCGAGAGCACCTTGCCCAAGGACAGCCCTGAACTGGGCGGCGTGCTCGCCCAGCTCGGTCTGGCCCTCCTGCAACAGAAGAAATGGACCGAGTCCGAGCCGCTCCTGCGCGAGTGCCTGGCCATCCGCGAGAAGACCCAGCCCGAAGTCTGGTCCACCTTCAACACGCAGTCGATGCTCGGCGGCGCCTTGCTGGGCCAGAAGAAATACGCCGACGCCGAGCCGCTGCTGCTGGCGGGCTACGTGGGGATGAAGCAGCGGGAGAAGACGATCCCGGAACAGGGAAGATCCGCCTGCCCGAAGCCGTCGACCGGCTCATCGAACTCTTCACGGCGACGAACAAGGCCGACGAAGTCAGGAAGTGGCAAGCCGAGCGGGCGAAGTACCCGAAGTCGCCCCGCCACCGGGGGAGAAAAAGTGACCCCAATCGACCGCCTCCGCGCGAGGGCCCGGCCACGCGACCTGGCTGGCTAAACGCTTGCAGACATCGTGCAACCGCCGGCGCGGCACGAATCACGGGGTCGATGATCGTCCCGATAACCTGCCGGCTGATGCCGAAAGTTGACGAACGGAGGAAAGTGCCGCGAATGATCGTCAACCCATGTAATCCCGCAAATCATCCATTGGGGCCTTGAAGTCATCGGGGACGACCAGGCCCGGAACGCTGCCGGCGCGAGGATTACCTGTCACCGGCGGCCGGGGCCGAGGCAGGCGCTGCCGCGTGGCCGCCAAAGCCACCAACCAAGCGATCGGCCGGTCGTTCTCGGTGATCGTCACGACCTGCCCAGCAGATAAGCCATGAATCAGCTCTGGAAGGTTGGTCTGAGCGTCCTGCAACGAGATCGTGCTCATGCGTGTGCTCCAGGTCGATCAAACAACGCCCAAGGAAATCTTACCAAATGACACGCTGCCGCCTCGATAGCTGCTAGTTCGACAGCGGCCGCTTCGCCAACGATGCGTATGGAGGTTGTTAGCGATTTTGCGCAGCCGACCGCTTTCGGTTCGGCTACGCGAGGACCGACGATCACTTGTCTTGCAGCCATGATGTTTCAAGTTCAGATCCAGTACGATGCTCGCTGCACAGCATGGTGAACGGTAGCGTCGCACTGGCCCACGCCCGACAACGCATGGATATCTCGCTGTCGATACACGCGCGGGTCGGACGCGGACCGGGTGATCCGCTCCGGTCACGACCGGCCCGTCCCCGCCCAGCGATCCCGCCCGAGCGGATCCCGGTAGCACTGATCGGCTGCACGACGCAGCGGATCGTACGCACCGGGGCTTGCCCCGTCCGTCGCGTCGCGCCCGCCCCGAGATGACGAGCGTAGCCCGGCAACCGACCAGCGACATTTCTCGCCGCCGGGATTTGTCGAATGGTAGGATGACCTCCCGGGACCTGATGCCCCCGACCGACGGATCTCGCCGTCGGATCCCCACCACACCCTTCCCCGGGAGCCGCCCGAGCCGCCGTGGGCATATTCCAGCTTTCTGGTCTTCTGTGGCCAAGCCAGTTATGTGGCGTTGGCCTGAGCAACGGCCCGTTCCTTCGAACCGGACACTGGTCGAACGCCACATAAGCTATCGGGTTACAGGGTCCGAAGGAAGTCCATCAGCCCCGCGTCCTCCTTCCACGGCTTGCCGCTCGTCTTGCCGTCGACTTCGCAGTTGGCCAACGCCTTGGCTTTCATCTCCAGATCGACTTCCGCGTACACGTTCGTCGTCGCCAGCGACACATGCCCCAGCCACGCCCGGATCGTGTTGATGTCCACCCCCGAGCGTAACAGGTGCGTCGCCGTCGTGTGCCGGATCGTGTGCGGGCTGACCCGCTTGGCAGCCAGCGACGTCACCTGCGCCGCCGCCCGAGCCGCGGAGCGCTCCACCAGCGTGTGGATGCCGAACCGGGTGATCGGCTGGCCGCACCGATTCAGGAAGACGTGCTCGGTCGGGCCACGGTCCCGCACCAGCACCGTCAACTCGCGGACCGTCTGGGCCCACAAGCGGGCACCGGCGGGGCTTGTTCCCCTTGCCCCGAATCAGGACCGATGCCAGGTCGCGCTCGGGCACTTGCGGCAAGGTCAGGTCCTCGATGCGGGCCTGGGCCGCCTCATCGGCCCGAGCCCCGGTGTTGTACAGGAACAGCAGCAGGGCGTGATCCCGACGGCCCTGGGCCGTCGACAGATCCGGCGCCGCGAGCACGGCGTCCATCTCCGCCTTCTCCAGGTACGTGACCAGCGCCCGCGGAGCCTTCTTGAACGGCACCGCGCACACCTGCCCGCACCACTCGACCAACTCCGGCGCGTGCAGGCCGATGAAGCGGGCCAGGGCGTGGATCGCGGCCAGCCGCTGGTTCCGGGTGGCGATCCCGCACCCCCGCTTCTCCTCCAGGTCGTTCAGGAACTGTCGCACGCGGTCGGCCGACACGTCGGTGACGGCGAGGCGGTCGATCGGCTTGCGGGCGCGACGGACGACACTCGGGAGCAACAGCCGCAGGGTGTCGCGGTAGCTCCGTTGGGTATTGCGGGCGAGGTTCCGCTCGCCGGTCAGGTGCTCCATCAGGAACCGGCGGACCCACGGCCCGAGCAGGGAGGCATCACGCATGGCCGTCCTCCCCGCGGGCGTACCGCTCGAATCGAGTGCCGGCCTGCTGCAGCAACTCCGGGGTCATGGTCAGGTAGACCTGCGTGGCTGCCAGATGGGCGTGCCCGAGGTACACGGACAGGTGGTGCACGAGCCGCTGCACGTCCGCCCCCTGCCGGTACCACTCCGTCAGCCGGTGGACCGCGAACGTGTGCCGCAGGTCGTGCAGCCGAGGCTGGTAGCGGGCGTCATCGGAACGGCGGACCTTGGCGTGCTCCCGGAGTCGCTGGAAGGCATCCTCCAGCGTGTCCAGGTGAATCGCGGCCCCACGCTTGCCGAGGAAGAAACGGCCCGTCGTCGCCCACCGCCGGGTGGGTCACCGCTCGCCATCGAGCATACTCGGTCAAGACACTCGTCAGGTGCCGGCTCGATCGGGACCAACCGGGACTTGAAGAACTTGGTATCCCGGACGGTGAGGATGGCATTCGGCAGGTCGACGTCCGCGACGGACAGATTCAGCGCCTCGCGAGCGCGCAAGCCGGCTCCATAGAGCAGCAGCAGGATCGCCCGCAGGGTCTCCGGTTCGATGCCCGTGCGGCAGCGTCGGTACGACGGGATCGCGTCCAGCAAACGGCGGATCTCGTCCCGCGAGTAGATGTACGGGACGAAGGGCGGGGGCCGCTTCGGGAGGACCGTCGGCAACGGGGCCTCGTTCAGATGCCCACGGCTGACCGCAAACCGGAAGAACCCCTTCAGCGCGTGATACTTGATGTGCCACGCGCTGGTGACCGGCCCGGCGCCGGCCAAGAACGCGGCCACGGCGTCGGCCCCGATCGCGGCCACAGGCGTCCGCGGCCCGACCGACCGGCAGAACGAACGGAGGATGGACTCGTTGGTCTTGCACCGCTCCCCGAGCGTGCGACGGAAGGTCACGTAGTGGGTGACCAGATCGTTGATGTTCATAGCAGGCCCTCCAAGTCGAAGTCCCCGACGGCTCGCAGCCCCAGAAGATCGACCTTGGCGTAGATGCGGGTCGTCTCGGGCGACTGGTGCCCGAGGTGATCGCCGATCTCCTTCAGCGACAGCCCTTGCGCCAGCAGGTGAGTGGCACAGGCGTGCCGCAAGGCGTGGGGGCCATAGTGGGGCAAGGGCACGTTCAGGGCGTGAAGCCGCCGGCGAACGGCCTGCCCCAGGCTGATGCGGGTCAACGGCTGGAACGGTGCCCGGAGGGTGAGGAAGACCTCGCGCCGGGCCGATCGAGGGCGCACCTCCCGCAAGTAACGGAGGACGGCATCACCGACCGGGCGGCACAGCGGATAGGTCCGCGGCTTCTGCCGCTTGCCGTGCGGGACGGTCAGCATCTCCCGCTGCCAATCGAAGTCCTCCAGGCGCAGGCCCACGACTTCACCGGCGCGGAGGCCGTAGACCGCCAGCAGCATGAGCAGGGCACGATCGCGGATGTCGGCTGGTCGGTTTCCCCGCGCGGCGGTGAGTGCCCGATTCACGTCGTCCCAGGAAAGTCCGGCCGGAAGGGTTTCGTACGGGAAGACCCGCGGGGACATGATCGCGGCCGCCAAGCCGGCACGACACCAGCCACGGCCTTCGGCATACCGGAAGAAAGCCCGGAGGGTTGAAGCATAGGTCTGGACGGAGACGCGAGCATAGCCCTCGTCCCGGACCTTCCTGGCCAGCAGCTCATCCACCTGGGCGACGGTCAGAGCATCCAGCCGCAGGCCGGCTTCGTCGATCCGCGCGAGGAACTCGTGGACGTCCCGGCATCGGTACTTGGCGGTCAGAGGAGAGAGCCCGCGCTCCCGAAGCATGTGAGTCGGTGAACTGGGCGACGTGCTCGGCATACGGCCTCGGAGCCGTGGCCGGCGGTTGCAGCCGCCCGAGGAAGGTGAGCCATCGGGTGGCATAGCCGGTGAACCGGAGCCACGAACGGCGCAGCTCGCGCATCGCTGGCGGTCTGGGATGTCGGTTGGCCCAGCGGTCGGCTCTCGGCCTCGATCTCGGCCCGCGTGATCGAGTTCGCCGGGCCGGTCGGCCAGCCGCAGGGCTTTCGCGACGATGAGGGTGTAGATGGCGATGCCCCGCAACGTTCGTGGGGACATCTGCTGTTCGGCACAATGAACCAGGTATCGGCGGCGTTCCTCGGCCAGAGGGCCATTGCGCTGGCGTGCCAGCGCGTGCGGTCGCTCGAAGAGTTGCTCGAACATAGTCGAACCTCCTTCGTGAGATGGGATGGGAGGATGGTCCGACTCCAGAGTAGGATTGCTTTGTACGTCTGACCCAGCCGCTCCAACTTGCGAGCTGGTAAGGTGTGGGAGAGAATTGGGAGAAGTCCCTCGGATCAGACGCCTATGGGATGTGGAAGTGAGCGCCGATTAGCACGTCTGATCACCGGTCGGTCGGCGAGGAGAACCCCCGTGTTTGGTGTCCGTGAAGACCTGATGATCCTGCTCGACGACATCGACACTGGACCGCTCCTCGAGTTCTGGCGTTGGCTCCTGCCCGGCTCGCTCCGTCCTTGGTTCGCTACGGCACTCGGCGACCTGTCCCTGGTGGGACCGGACGGCGAGATCCTCTGGCTGGATGTGGGCGATGGGCAGCTGCAAACCGTTGCCGCGAGCGAAGACGAGTTCCAGAGGGCCGTCGCCGACCCCGACAACAACAGCCTTTGGTTCGGGGCGGTGCTGGTCGATGCCCTCCGCCGGGCGGGCAAGGTGCTGAAGCCAGGGGAATGTTATAGCTACTGGAAGCTCCCGATACTCGGCGGGGAGTACGATCCAGCCAATTTCCGGGTCTATGATGTGGTCACGCATTTCCGGGTCTGGGGACCGATCCATGAGCAGCTACGGGATCTTCCAGATGGCACGCAGGTCGTCTTTAAGGTGGTGAACCCGCCAGCCTAACCTCTCGGCGACCTCTCCCTTGTCGAGGCCTCGCCGGCGCTCAGCCTTATGTGGCGCCCAGAGCGAGCGAAATAGCCAGGCTGAAGGAAGAAATCCGGTCAACGCCACATAACTGGCTTGGCCACAGAAGATCTCTTATGTGGTCGACCACATAACTGGTCCATTGCTACTGCCGCCCCATCGACGGGAGTCCTCCGATGATTCCAGATCAAAAGAGAGTCCTGCCCGCCCGGACGCGCCGGCGTTCGTTCGTGATCCTCGGGATGTTGACCTGGCTCCTCGCACCGATCAAGGCCTCAGCCGGACCCGCCAAGGACCCGGCGACGAAGGTCCGGGTCAAGGCGAGCCGGCCGCTCCGGCGTGAGGTCCGCGACGATGTCGATCTCCCCGGGCGGATCGTACCCGTCAGGAGCATCCAGCTCGTCGCCCTGGTCGGCGGCCGGATCGAGAAAGTGCGGATCGCCCCGGGGCAGAAGGTCCGTCGAGACGAGATCCTCATGACGATCGAATCGCGGCCGTACGAGGAAAAGCTCAAGAAAGCCGAGGCCGAGCTCCAGGCCGCGCACAGCCGGCTGGAAGCGAAGAGGAGCGAGGCCGGGAAGGAAGCCCCGACCGCAGGGGATCGCGGCAAGAACACACGGCTCCAGGCCGAGTGCGAGGCGGCCGAGGCGGCGGTCGCCGCCGCCGCCAAGGCCCGCGACAACGCCCGGCTGGAACTCCTCTTCACCGAGCCGAAGTCGCCGTTCGATGGCAAGGTGCTGGGCGCGGTACCGCGCGCGGGCGCCGTCGCCATAGCCGAGCGGACCGAGCTGGCCTGTATCGTCACGATCGACCCCGTGCTCGTCTTCTTCGACATCCCCCGGGATCTGATGCTCTCGATCGGGCAGCTCCGAGACGAGAATGAGCCCGAGCCGCGCCGGGCACAAGACTCTCCGTGACCGCCCAGCTGGAAGGTGGTAACGTTGTTGCCTTCCGGAGTACTTCCGACTGGTTCGGTGATGCCGTCGATCCGATCACAAACACATTCCTCGGACGCGCCACGATCCCGAACCCCGATGAGCGGCTGCGGCCCGGCATGTCCGCGCCACGTGCGTCTGCCGGTCGGCACGCCCCACAAGGCCCTGCTCGTGCTCGCCGAGGCCGTCCGATCGGATGCCGGCGTGAACTATCTGTTCGTCGTCTCCCCTCTTGGTGTGCTCGAAAGACGGGTGGTGACGGTCGGCCCCGACCGCGACGGAAAGCGCGAGGTGAAGAAGGGCCTGCACGCCGACGAGTGGGTCGTGATACAGCCTCCGGAGAAACTCCCGCAGTCGCTCCGCGCAGGGTCGACGGTCGAGGTGGAAAAGGTCCCGATGCCGGAGGGCCCTTCATCCGCGCAGCGAGGCCCGCAACGAGATGGCGCCGCGCCCGAGAGACGCCTCCCTTCCGTGATGATCCGGCCCCTGCTGAACACCACGGCCTCCTCGGGCGAGGTGGGCGTCGGGGGGCCGCGGTCCCGATCGCGCCGCCGGATGGCATCCCGATGGCCGGGTACGACTCGGAGCATGGCGCCCGGGGGCATGTAAGACGACCTCCACGCCAGGGCGATCGTCATCGAGACCGGCCGCCGCGAGACGGCGCTGGCGGGGACGACCACGGGACGCAGCCAGGGGACGGAAAGGGACGGAGCCAGGGGACGGCCACGGGGACGCGCACGTTCTCGCTGATCGTCCAGCCCACGTGGCTACTGAGCCGGCTTCCCGCGGTTGGGATTGCCGAGGTTGTACTTGTCGAGGCGCGGGCCGTCAACGGCTTGCGCCGCTCGCCGCTCGCAGAAAGATCTCGATGAAGACCAAGCTTCGGGAGAGGACGATGACCAAGATTACCATTAAGATGAAGACTTGATTCCTCGCGCTTTACTTCATCGAAAAAAGGACCTCGCCAATCGAACCTGACCGCGCCCAAGTGACCCAGATTCTGGACGCTCTCGGCCGGGGGGACGAGCAGGCGGCCCGGGACTTACTGCCACTGGTGTACGACGAGCTCCGGCGGCTGGCGGCGCGGCGTTTGGCACACGAGCAGCCCGGTCAGACTCTCCAGCCGACGGCGCTCGTGCATGAGGCCTATCTGCGAGTCGTCGGCCCGAATCAGGGCCAGCGCTGGGAGGGTCGCGGGCACTTTTTCGCGGCGGCGGCCGAGGCGATGAGGCGGATCTTGCTGGATCGTGCCCGCGATCGCAAACGGCTCAAGCGCGGTGGCAGCCGGCAAAGGCGGTCGATCGATCTCAACGCACTCGTGGCCGACGACGGGCCGCCCGATGATCTTATCGACCTGGATGAAGCCCTTGGCCGACTGGCCCGGATCGACCCCCGCGGCGCCCAGCTCGTCAAGCTTCGGCTCTTTGCCGGGCTCACGCTCGACGAGGCCGCAGTGGCTCTGGGCGTCGTGCGCCGGACTGCCGAGCGCGACTGGGCGTTTGCCCGGGCCTGGCTGTTCCGGCAGCTTGGCCAGCGAGATTCTTCCTGACCGGGTGATTTTCTGTGTCGGATTCCGTGCCCGGACGGAGCATGTCTGGGTATGCACGAGCATCGCGACCCCGGGTTGCTACCGCCAATCGGAGGACCGCGCCCATGAATCCTGCCGAACCCGACCAGAAGGCTATTTTCTGCGAGGCCCTGGAACATCCTGCCGGCCCCGAGCGCGCCGCTTATCTCGATGGGGCCTGCCGAGACAACGCGACGCTTCGGCATCAGGTCGAATCGCTCTTGCAGGCTCACGACGAGGCCGGCGGTTTCCTGGAGTCGCCGGCAACGACTCCGGCAGACGCGCCGCCCGCAGGCGAAGAAGCTCCCGAGGACGATGGCGACCCCACCGCCAGCGTGCACCCGCCGGAGCTCGCCGAAGGACCCGGAACCAAGATCGGCCCGTACAAGCTGCTTCAGAAAATCGGCGAAGGGGGCATGGGCGCGGTCTTCATGGCCGAGCAGGAGAAGCCCGTCCGAAGAAAAGTGGCGCTCAAGGTCATCAAGGCCGGGATGGATACGGGACAGGTCATCGCCCGCTTCGAGGCGGAACGCCAGGCCCTGGCGATCATGGACCATCCCAACATCGCGCGCGTCCTCGACGTCGGGCGCCACGGAAACCGGCCGCCCCTTCTTCGTGATGGAGCTGGTCAAGGGCGTGCCGATCACCGAGTACTGTGACCGGAATCACCTCACGCCGACAGAGCGGCTGGAGCTATTCATCCCGGTCTGCCAAGCGATTCAACATGCTCACCAGAAAGGCATCATTCACCGCGACATCAAGCCGAGCAACATCCTCGTGACGCTGCACGACGGCAAGCCGGTGCCCAAGGTCATCGACTTTGGCGTGGCCAAGGCCATCGACCAGAGGCTGACCGAACGGACGATGTTCACCGAGTTTGGCGCGGTGATCGGCACGCTCGAGTACATGAGCCCCGAGCAGGCCGAGATCGGCGCGCTCGATATCGACACCAGGAGCGACATCTACTCGCTGGGCGTGCTCTTGTATGAGCTGCTCACCGGCTCAACGCCACTCGAGCGCGCCAAATCTGCGCACGGCGGCGTATTCCGAGATCCTCCGCCGCATTCGCGAGGAGGAGCCGACCAAGCCTTCGACGCGACTCTCCGAGTCTAAGGACGCGCTGCCCTCGATCTCGGCACAACGCAAGATGGAGCCGGTCAGGCTCACCAAGCTGGTGCGCGGCGATCTCGACTGGATCGTGATGAAGGCGCTCGAGAAGGACCGCACGCGGCGGTACGAGACGGCCAATGGCTTCGCGAAGGACATCGAGCGCTATCTCGATGGCGACCCGGTCGAGGCATGTCCGCCGTCGGCGTCGTACAAACTGAGGAAGTTCGCCCGCAAGCACCGGGCGGCGCTCGCGACGGCCGGTGCCTTTGCATTGCTGCTGGTCGCGGCGACGGCGACGAGCGCCGGTCTTGCCGTGTGGGCCAATCGGGAGCGGATCCGGGCGGTGAAGGCCGAGAAGTCGGCCCAGGAACAGCGAGGCAAAGCGCAGAACCGCGAGCAGATGGCGATCGACGCGGTGAGGCGGTTTGGCGACGTGGTCCGCGAGACGCCGGAGCTCAAGAACAATCCCTCCCTCGCCCCGCTGCGCTCCACACTGCTGAAGGAGCCGCAAGCGTTTTTCCGTCGGCTGCGCGATCAGTTCCAGCTCGATCAGGAGACGACGCGCGACTCGCTCGCCCGGCTGGCGGCGGCGAGTTTTGACCTCGGCAAGCTCACGGACGAGATCGGCGACAAGCAGGACGCCCTGCACGCCCACGAAGAATCGCTGGCGATCCGCGAGCGCCTGCGCGCGAGAACCCTACGGTTGCCCAGTTCCAGCGAGACGTGGCGATGAGTCACAGCCAGATTGGCCTGCTCCATCATGAGACTGGCCGGCCAGCGGAGGGACTCGAGTCGCTCGAGCGGGCGATCGCGATCCTCGATCGATTGGCGAGAGAGAACCCATCGGTCACCGAGTATCAAAGCGACCTGGCCCGGACCCACCGTAACCTCAGCCTGGTGCAGCGTGATACGGGCAGACTGTCGAGCGCTCGATTCTCATCAGCATGCCCGCGCAGTCTTCGAGCGGCTGGCGGAGAGAACCCAGCGGTGACCAAATTCCAGAGCGACCTGGCCGCCAGTCACATCAGCATCGGCATCCTCCAGCGTACGATGGGTCGGCCTGCCGAGGCGATGGCGTCGTACGAGCAGGCGCCGCGCGATCGATGAGCGGCTGGTGCGCGGCGGACCCATCGGCCACCGAGTTCCAGGGTGACCTGGCTGCGAACCATTACAATATCGGCGTCCTGCAAAGCGACACGGGCCGGCCGGCGGAGGCGCTCCAATCGTTCGAGCAGGCCCGCGCGATCGTTGAGCGGCATGCGCGCGAGAACCCGTCGGTCACCAAGTTCCAGAGCGACCTGGCCGCCGCGTACTGCAGCATCGGCAACCTGCAGAGCGAGACCGGCCGGCCGGCAGAGGCGCTCGAGTGGTACCAGAAGGCCCGCGCGATCTGGGAGCGGCTGGCCCGAGAGAACCCGTCGGTAACCAAATACCACGGTGCCCTGGCAGAGAGTCAAAGCCGCATCGGCCTCCTCCAGCGCGCGACGGGCCGGCCGGCAGAGGCGATCGCGTCGTTCGAGCAGGCACGCGTGATTTTTGAGCGGCTGGCTCAAGAGAACCCGTCGATCACCGCGTTCCAGAGCGGTCTGGCACATAGCCACAACAATATCGGCGCGATGCAGGGTGCGAGGGGTCGGTCGGCCGAGGCGCTGGCTTCGTTCGAGCACGCGCGAGATCCGTCAGCGCCTTGCACGCGAAAATCCGTCGATGACCGAGTTCCAGATCGCGCTGGCCGGTAGCCACCACAACATCGGCAACCTCCAGCGCCAGACGGGTCGAATGGCGGCGGCGATCGAATCGCTCGGGCGGGCCCGCGCGATCCAGGAGCGGCTGGCACGAGACAACCCGTCTGTCACCCAGTTTCAGAGCGACCTGGCCGGGAGCCACAACAATATCGGCAACCTCCAGCGCGAGACGGGCCGGCCGGGAGAGGCGCTCCAGTCGTTCGAGCAAGCCCACGCGATCTGCGAGCGGCTAGCGCGCGAGAATCCGTCGGTTACGCGATTCCAAAGCGAGCTGGCCAAGATCGTCAACAATATCGGCATCGTTCAGAGTGCCATGGGTCGGCCGGCGGAGGCGCTGGCAACGTACGAACAGACCCGCGCGATCTGTGAGCGGCTGCGCGCGAAAACCCGTCGGTCACCCAGTTCCAGAGCGAGCTGGCCATGGCCAACAACAACATCGGCATCGTGCACAGGGAGAAGGGTCGGACCGCGGAAGCAATGGCGTCGTTCGAGCAAGCCCGCGCGATCGACGAGCGGCTCGTACGCGAGCACCCCGATTCGCCCGACTTCGCCAGCGCCCTGGGAGGGACGTTGAACAACATGGCGATGGTCGACCTGGGCGAGCGCCGGTTCGACGAAGCCAGGGCCAAGCTGCGCGGGCCATCGACTGGCAGCGGAAGGCGTTGGCGGTCAACCCTGATCACCCGATCTACCGACAGTTCCTTGCCAACCATTTGACCAATCTGATCCGGGCCGCCGAGGGTTTGGGACGCACGGACGAGGCCGACCTTGCTCGCAGGCAGTTGACGGAGCTAACGGCCAACAAACCCGGCAGCGCGGCACTCGACGCCCGGCTGGCCAACGTGATCAAAGGCGGGGCACCCAAGGACGATCCTGAGCGACTCGCACTCGCGTATCGTGCTTATGAGAAGGGGCTGCACGCGGCGTCGGCCGGTCTCTTTGCCGAGGCGCTTGCCAATGATCCCAAGCTTGGCGACGATCGCCAGGCCCAGCACGCTTACAACGCCGCTTGCGCGGCCGCGCTGGCCGGCTGTGGCCAGGGCAAGGATGATGCGCCGCTCGATGACGCCGCCAAAAGCAAGCTGCGCCATCAGTCCCACGACTGGCTCCAGTCCGAGCTGGCCGCGTGGGCGAAAGTGCTCGATTCCGGCACCGCGGAGATGAAGGCCGTCGTGCACAAGAATCTCGAGCACTGGAAGAGCGACACCGACCTCGCCGGTATCCGCGACGAGAAGGAGCTGGCCAAGCTTCACGATCCCGAGTGCGCCGACTTCCTGAAGTTCTGGAAAGACGTCGATCAACTCGTGGACCGGGCGGCCGGTCGCAAGTAGCCCGCTCAAGGATTGCCGGCGATCCGACCGGCCGCCAAGAGCGAGAAGCCGGCAGGCTCGCCAATCAAGCAGACGATTGCAGCACTCAACGCCGCTCTTGAGCAGGACAGTTCTCCACCGCTCTATCGAAGGCAGATGCGATCGCTCCCACGAAGATCTGGACCCAGTGCCAGACGTTGAACACAATCGAGAGATGACTCCCGACCTGGAAAAAGCCTCGGAAGAGGCCTCGCGATTATTCGTCGAGATTTACGAGAAGCTGGAGACCCGGAAGGTCGATCCGGGAATCGACTTCAAGATCGTTGCTCGAAGCTTTTTCGAAACACCTTGACGAGCGAAGGCGTCGGACTTCTTGAGGCTCTCGAGGACTTCCGGGAAAAGGTGATCCCCAATTCTCTGGCGATTCCGCATCCGCTCTACATGGGACTCGTGAACTCTTCCCCGCTTCCCGGCGCCGCGATCGCGGACCACTTGATCTCGGCGCTCAACAACAACGATGGAGGAGTGCCGCAGTCGGCCCTCGCCTGTGAAGCGGAAGTCATTCGAGCCTTCAAGGAGGTTTACGAGCTCCCGGAATGTCTGGAACGGACTGATCCTGCCCGGCGGCGCGTTCACGATTCTGCAGGGACTGCTCCTGGCCCGAGCCAACGCGTTTCCGGAGATTGAAGCGGACGGGTTCTATTCGCTTCGAGCCATTCCGCAGATCTTCACGTCCGAGGCGACCCACTTCACCGTGGCGCGGGCTGCCAAGGAGATCGGCGTCGGCGAGCGAAACGTGATCTGCGTTCGCCGGTCGAGGGAGAGGAAGCATGGACGTTCAGAGCCTGGAAGAGAACATCCGGGCGGCTCGTAAGAAGGGGCACGTTCCCTTTGCCGTGGTCGCCAGCATCGGAACCACAGGCACCGGCGCGGTCGATCCGGTTGCGCGCGATCGGAGAGCTCTGCCAGAAAGAGAAGCTCTGGCTGCATATCGACGCCTGTTACGGCGGCGCCGCCCGGCTTGGTTCCGGCGCTCGCGCCGCTTTTTCAAGGAATCGAACTGGCGGATTCCCTATCGATCGATGCTCATAAATGGTTTTTTATTCCCATCGCGGCAGGGCTCTTGCTGACTCGTCATCGCGATCTCGAATGCCGGACCTTTGGCCTCGGTTCTGGATCGTACCTCCCGGGCAACCCGGAGATCTATCCGCTGTGGAGGGGAATTGCTTCCTCGCGGCGAGCGAGTGGGCTTCGGCATCTGGATGGCGCTGCGAGCCGCATGGCTGGGACACGATCCGGCGAGCGGTCGAAGCGAACATTCAGTTGATTCGCATGCTCGAGGCGGGCCTCGCGCACAACGGGTTCGAGGTCCTGCCGGGGGGCCAGCTCTCGGTCGCCTGCGCTCGCTGGGGAGGGAGTGACGAACTCCAGACGCGGATCGCGTCGGAGGTCGTCGCCTCCGGAGATGCCTGGTTCGCCACGGTCAGATTCGACGGGAGAACCTGGCTCAGATTCAATCTTTTGAATCTTTACACGCGGGAGGATCACATTCAGTTCCTGATCGAGCGAGTCACCGAGACTGCCCAGCGGCTCGCTCGATCACCCTGCTGAGCGGGTGCCCGAGAGCGGCGACCCAACCGTGTGCGATCGGCGCCTTGACATCAGATCGCGGGCCGAAGCTACGAACGGCCCGGAGGGCGCCGTTCTCCGGGACCAGCTCACGCGCCTGCGAGCCTCGCGAGCAGGGCTTCCGCGGCGGAACCGGTCATGCGAGCGAGTCGTCTTTCGGGAGAGGCAGGACAGACCGACCTCACGATTCTTACAGTCGTGTGCCAATAGTTTAAGCCCAACGGCTGCTCTATTCCCGCGGAATGCCCGCTTCGCGGTTTCGGAATACTAGCTGCGTCCCTGTTTCTGTGGGATTCGGAATACTAGCTGCGTCCCCGTTTCGGTTTAGCGGAGGATTTTTACGTGGGGGAGTGCGCGATGGAGGTCGTGGTCTGTCGTGGTGGCGAGCGGGGTGCCGGCGAGGCTGAGGCGCTGGAGTTTGGGTAGTTCTTTGAGTGGTGCGAGGGCGGCGCGGGTGACGTGGGTGTCGCGGAGGTCGAGCGTGCGGAGATCGGTCAGGCGGCGGAGGTGGACGAGCCCGACGTCGGAAACTTCGGTGCCTTGCAAGCCGAGCTCCCGCAGTTTCGTCAGCGCCGCCCACCGCGGCCAGGCCGGCGTCGGTGATCTCTGTGCCGGCGAGGTACAGGCCCCGAAGGCTCGTCAACTCGCCGAGATGAGCCAAGCCCGCGTCCGTCACGCGAGTCGCGTCGAGGTCGAGCACGCGCAGCCTGCCCGTGGTTTTGAGGATCTCCAGGCCCGTGTCGGTGACGTGGGTCTGCCGCAAGATCAAGCTGTGAAGCTCGGTGAAACCGGCCAGCGCGCTCAAGTCGCCGTCAGCAACCGGCTTGCCGGCGAGGTTCACCTTGCCGACCGATCCCCCTTTGTGCTCGGCGTCGCGAACGATCTCGCCGTCGAGTTGCCCGACGGCGGCCAGCCCGCGCCTCTGCCTCGCGCGCGGAGGGTGCACAAGCCAGCGGCGCGATCGCGCACGACGCAACAAGTGCCAGGACGACCACGATCCGACGTGGGCGAGACTCGCACCGAGAGCACCGAGGGCCATGGATACGCATGATCTCAATTCCCAATGGAACCGGGCGCGCGCCTTTGTCGCGCTCGTTGATGCGGACAAGGATCGCCGCTCTACTCGGGCACAAAAGACCGGGAAATCCGGTCGCGGTCCGCCGACATTTCGAGAGCCTTGGAGGAGCCGGGAGCCAGTAACGCGGGGAAGTGCGGTCGCAAGACCGCGCGGCGCACTCGCTCGCGCCGGCCGTGAAGCCAACGGCCGAGGAAGGTGTACCGGACGGCGACCTGATAGCTCGTGAGCGTGATTGCCATCGTCGCGGTCAGGACGATCCCGAACTTGAGCGCTGCGGGCGCCGCGATCGGGTGAAGATTGACCTGCAAGAGGCCCACAACCGGGAGGTGCGTCAGATAAACCCAGTATGAGCTGTCGGCAAGGTAGCGCAGCGCCGGCTGCGGGCGATCCAGCACCCCGAGCGCCAGGCCAAGGAACCCGAACGTCAGCAGCCAGCAGAAGAGCGCGCCTGAAGCCGCCAGAGCCCAGGCCGGGGCACCTTCGAGCGAATGCGCGAGGTCATCGTTGATCAAGATTGCACGGCAGGCAAACACCGGGACCGATAACGCCAGGTACGTCCAACCGTGCGCGGCGAAGCTAGACAGTTGTTTGCGCAGATGACAGAGACGCACTCCGACGAGGAAAAAGACGGCGTTGTGCAAGAGCCGAAACGGCTCGGGGACAAAGGAATTGAGCCGGTCCATCATCGCGTCGAGGCCCAATGCGCGGTGCCCGGCCCACAGGATGAACGTCGTGGGCACCGCCAGGTAAAGTGGCCGCAGCGGCGACATCAGCAGCCGATCCAGCCAGCCGGTTGATCGCCGGAGTGGACTGGCTGTTCGCGCGCAGAGCCTGCGCAGCGCGACGGCGATCGAAAACACAACCAGCATGATCGCGAGGTATTCCAGCGACCAGAGATGTGCAGGTCCGTACAGATTCTGCTGAAAGCCACGAGCGTGGAATTTCATCCGGGCGATTTCTCTCATGGTGCACTGCCCGGAGATCAGCCATCCGAAGACCCAGATGAAAAAAGTCGCAGGCAACATCGTCAGGCCGGCCGCCAGGAACGGCCCGGCGATCCGCTGGGCTCGATTCACGAGAAATGCCCGCAGGCCGCGCGACTCGCACAGTGCGACGGCGAAGAATCCGCTGATCAGGTAAAACGGCGACGAGATGCCCAGGGTCCACCAGCACAGCAAGTCGAACGCGTGCGACGGCGAGTCGTCGCGCACCGCCCAGATCAGGTTGGGAATCGGGATGACGGCGTAAGCCAGCGCGGCGTGCAACACCACGACGAGCGCCATCGTGGCCCCGCGCATTGCGTCCAGGCCATGATTCCTCGAACCCGCAGAGCGGGCTCCCGACGACGAACTTGCGTCGGCGTCCGCGACCGCGTCGGCTCGCAGTACGGCAGATCGGCCGGCGGCATGGTGCGAGGATCGCTTGACCACGCCGCTCGCCTCGGGCGCCGAGGTGATCGCCGAGTGACGTTCGACCCGATCGGGCGCTTGAGGATGACCGACCAGAAATACTGGCCGAGCGTGACGCGATGAACGCCGGTTGCCGACGCGGAAGTCGCAAGTCGTGCGCGGTAGCCCGGAAGCTCGTGCCAGTGGAGGCCGGGCCGCAGGTGGTGCTCCAGGTGGTGGTCATAGTGCAGCAGCCAGCCGCTGAGCCAGCGTGGCAAGGCAAGCTGCCACGTGTCGTGGTATCGGCCCGCCGGGAGGTCGAGGTGCTCGGTGACGATCCGGACGTTCTGAAGCAGGATCACGATCGAGAGGGGCAGCAGCCAGACGCGGTCGCGCCACGATGACGGCAACGTCACCACGAGCACTCCGAGCAGAACGGCCATCCCGAGCGTTTCCATCAGGTAGCGCGCAAACGACCTGCCGCGCAAGTTGCGCCACACGTGGAGATGAATGAGAAACACATAAACCGGCGAGCCGAACAAGAGCATCCACCTCGAGTTCAAGGGGGCGTTCGGATCGGCGTGGCCGTTGGTCGTCTGATGGTGCTTCAGGTGAAACGCGCGGTAGGCCGAGAGCGGGGTCAGCACGATCCAGCCGGACAGGTTGCCCATCGCCTCGTTGAGCCACGATCGCCGGCAGAGGAGGCGGTGACTGGCCTCGTGCACCAGCCCGGTCAGGACGAACAGGCTCACGCCCGAGATCGTCGCCCAGCAGGCGTAATGGAGCGCGGTCGCGTGCCGCGCCGCGAGCTGCCAGCTCGCCAGCGCGACAACGAGCGCGTGCACTCCAATTGCCATTCCAGGCCAGCGACGAAGCAGCGCCCCCACCGGTATCCTCCCGAGCGGGTAAATTAAGCCGAACCAGGCTTTCTTGACTGCGATTGGACGATCTGGCGTGATGCCGCCGGCATCCTTGCCGCAGACGGAATGATCGTCACAACAGGATGTCATCACGCAAATGGAGCGATCAGCAAGCGGTCTGTGACGGCATCACGATATGCAGATCGTCCATAACTTTCTCGATCTTCAATGGCAATCCGCCCTTCCCCGGCGCATCAAAGTCTTACGCATTGACCGGTCAGGTCTTGCACCGAAATCGCTCACGAGTTTATAGGTTCAATGAATGATGATGTTAGTGTGCATGGCGCAAACACCATCTCTTGCTGGGACAGAATCGACCACAGGCGCAGCACGAGTCGAGAGCCCGAGCGGATGCGTTGCGCCCGTCTTCCATCGTGCGTCGCTATCCTTGCTTGACCTATTCGGTCAGATGATAATCTCTGGATCGCCGTCTTGAGCTGAGTGCTCCTGCAGGGCTGAGCCGGCGACCGGAGTCGCTCGCGGGGAACTCGCGCTAAGGTGATCCGATGGGAACTGCAGTGAATGCGGGCGCTCTATCGATCAGGCGCATTCAGAACACCAGGCGTGAGTTGCTGGACCTCTCCGCGCGCAATCGGCTGATCAGCACGCCCCGCGGGACGCCTCTCGGTCGAAAGATCGACATCGCGGATGAACGGTCGGAGGAAGTCTTCCGGCTGCTCGTCCGCGAGCGGAAGGCGATGTCGTTCCTGCCGGGGGCCGGGGAGGCCGAACCGGATCCGGCGCCGCCGACGCCGACTCTTGCCCTGGCACAGCCGGAAGAGGATGCCACCGAGCGACCCGCCCGACCCTCGGCACACCGACCTGCGCTTGCAGACGCGGCTGACGTCGGAGCGGCTCCAGGCACGGCTCCTGGACATGTATTACGACGCCCAGACCTACGAGCAGGAACAGGGCGTCAGCATCCTTTACCTGGCCATGGGTTTCCTGAAGTGGTACGAGGCGCGATGCTTCCGACAAGGCCCGGTACGCCCCCCTGCTCTTGATCCCCGTGGATCTGGAGCGTGCGTCGGCCGCCAGCCGGTTCCACCTGCGTTACCGCGAAGAGGACATCACGACGAACCTTTCGCTGCAGGCCAAGCTCAAGGCGGAGTTCGGCATCGATCCTGCCCGATGTCCCGGAAATGGAAGAGATCTCGCCGGCGACGTATCTTCGACGCGGTGGCCGAGGCGGTTGCCAGTCAGCCGCGCTGGGAGGTGCTGCGGCACGACATGGTCGTCTGGTTCTTCTCCTTTGCGAAATACCTGATGTACCGCGACCTCGACCCGGCTACCTGGCCGGCGCACTCGCCGCTCGAGGCCAACCCGACCCTGTCGAGGCTGCTCGGCGACGGGTTCGTCTCCGAGCCGGCCCTGTGCGGCGAGAGCGACAAGATCGACCGATTGATCCCGCCGGCGACGATGGTCCACGTCACCGACGCCGACAGCTCGCAGGCGGTCGTCATCGAGGAAGTCCGGCGGGGTCGGCACCTGGTCGTCCAGGGGCCGCCAGGGACGGGAAAATCGCAGACGATCACCAACCTGATCGCCACGGCCGTCAAGGAGGGCAAGAAGGTCCTGTTCGTCGCCGAGAAGATGGCTGCGCTCGAGGTCGTCCACAGCCGCCTGGAGTCGGCTCGGCCTGGGCGCGATCTGCCTGGAGCTGCACAGCAACAAGGCGAACAAGAAGGCCGTCCTCGAAGAGCTGGCGCGGACGCTCGCCCTTGGCCGGCCGAAGGCGCAAAGCCGTCGGACGAGCGGATCGAAGCCCTGCACGCGGCGATCGAACGCCTGAACGGCCATGCCGAGGTGATGAACACGCCGCTCGAGCCGGCGGGAGTCACGCCGTTCCAGGTCATCGGGCGATTGACACACCTGTACGGCAAAGGCGTTCGACGCGACGGGCCTGACGCTCGCCGGGGCTGAAACCTGGAGCAGCAGCCAGTTCCGCGAGCGTTGCCGAGCGATCGCGGATCTGCAGAAAGTACCTGGAAGAGATCGGCCCGCCGGCCGACCATCCCTGGCGCGGAGTCAACCGCACTGAGCCGATCTTGCCCGCGGAGCTGACGGAGCTGCAGTCGAAGGTCGCCGAGATCGTGGCGGCGCTTTGCCGCCGTACTGCGACGCTTTCGTGCAGCTATCGGACGCATTCGGCCTGGCCCAGGCCGACGCCCCCAGCATGCGGGACGTGCAGCAACTCGCGCAATTCGCCCTCCGCATCGTCAAGGCGCCGCCCCTGGATCGGCGAGGCGATCGCAAGCCCGGCGTGGGATGCCCGCCGCGACGAGATCGCGGGACTGGTGAAGGCCGGGCAGGCGCACGCGGAGACGCAAGCCGTGCTACGAGGAATCCTCACGGAGGATGCCTGGCAAACCGACCTCCGGGCGACGCGACAGGCCCTGGCGGGCCACGGCCGATCGCTGTTCCGCTGGTTCCGAAAGGATTACCGCGACGCCGTGGCCACGTTGCGCGGCGTTCTGAAGGGCGAGATGCCCAGAAAACTTGCCGACCGGCTGGCGATTGTCGACGCGGTCATCGGTTTCCAGTCCAGTCTCGCCATGCTCGACAACGACCCCGAACGGATCCGGCTCGGTCAGGACGCGTTCGGAACCGGCTGGAAAGGCTCGAAGTCCGATTGGCCGGTGCTCGCCGAGATTGTGAAATGGGAGGCGGAAACGCCGTGACGCTCGTCCGGGCTGGAACTGCGCGGCAAGTCTTGTCGCGGCTGGAAAGTCGCGACGCCTGCCAGGCCGCGCTCAACGGTCGTGTCGACGCATCTCAAGCCGGCCGCCGCCCGCCTGCAGGAAGTCAGCAAGATCCTCGCGCTCGGGTGCAAGGAAACCTTCGGCGTCGAATCTTTCAATGCGGTCCCGATTCGCGATTTGATCGCTCGCCTGCGCTTGTGGCAGCAACATCCCGAGGCGCTCTCGAAATGGATCGGCTACCAGATGCGCCGACGCCGGCTGGACGAAGCAGGCACTAGGCGCGATCGTCGCCGGGCTGCACGACGGCCGCGATCGATCGCGACGGGGCGGTGGACCTGTTCGAGGTCGCGTATTACCAGGCATTGATCCGCGAGGTCTTCCGGCGCCATCCGGGGCTCGCCGAGTTCGACGGCCAGTCGTTCCGAGCAATGGATCGAGGAATTCCGTCGCCTCGACCGCGCTCGGATCGAGATGGCGCGCGGCGAGGTGGCGACCGCCCATTACGACGCGATCCCCCGCCACGCGGCCGGCGGCGAGATGGCGGTGGTGCGGCGGGAAATCGAGAAGAAGCGGAAGCACAAGCCGATCCGGCAGCTCATCAAGGAAGCCGGGCACCGCCATCCTTGCGATCAAGCCCGTGTTCATGATGAGCCCGATCTCGGTCGCACAGTACCTGGAGCCGGGCAGCGTCACCTTCGACCTGCTGCTCATCGACGAGGCCAGCCAGGTCAGCCCGGTGGACGCGCTGGGGGCGATGGCGCGGGCCAGGCAGGTGGTCGTCGTCGGGGACGACAAGCAGCTCCCTCCGACGCGGTTCTTCAGCAAGATGCTGGACGAGGGGATGTGCCGGACGACGCCGACGGCGGTCTGAACGCCGGCGACCTGGAGAGCATCCTCGGCCTGTGCGTCGCCCAGGGGATGTCGCAGCGGATGCTGCGCTGGCATTACCGCAGCCGGCATCATTCGCTGATCGCCGTCTCGAACCGCGAGTTCTACGAGAACCATCTCTACGTCGTCCCGAGCCCGACCACGATCACGGCGATGCATGGTCTTCACTTCCGCTTCGTCAAGGACGGAGTCTTCGACCGCGGCAATACGGCGACCAACCGGGTCGAGGCCAGGGCGATCGCCGAGGCGGTCATCGAGCATGCAAACCGCTACCCGAACATGTCGCTGGGGGTCGGCGCGTTCTCGGTCTCCCAGCGCGACGCGATCCGCGACGAGCTGGAAGTCGCTGCAGCGGATGCACGTCGAGCTGGCCGGGTTTTTCTCAACGGGCAAGGCGGAGCCGTTCTTCGTCAAGAACCTGGAAAATATCCAGGGCGACGAGCGCGACGTGATCTTCATCTCGGTCGGTTATGCCCGCGATGCGTCCGGCTCCATGTCGATGAACTTCGGCCCGCTGTCGTCACAAGGTGGCGAGCGGCGGCTGAACGTCTTGATCTCGCGGGCTCGCGAGCGTTGCGAGGTCTTCAGCTCGATCACCGCCGACGATATCGATCTGCAGCGGGCGAAATCGCGCGGTGCGGCCGCATTCAAGACCTTCCTGCGCTATGCGGCCACCGGTGTCCTCGACACCGAGGCGACCGCCGGCCGCGATCACGATTCCGATTTCGAGAGGCAGGTCGCGCGGCGCTGGAGGGGCATGGTTACGAGGTCCATCGCCAGGTCGGGACGGCGGGCTTCGTGATCGACCTGGCGATCGTCGACTCGGCTTGCCCAGGCCGCTACCTGCTGGGGATCGAGTGCGACGGGGCGACCTACCATTCCTCGCGCTCGGCACGCGACCGCGACCGGCTGAGGGAGACCGTGCTCGAGGACCGGGGATGGCGGATGCACCGCGTCTGGAGCACAGACTGGTTCCATCGGCCGGGCGAGCAGTTGCAGAAGATCATCATGGCCATCGCGGCCGCCCGGCGCGACCTCGAGCTGGACGAGGAGAAGGACGCCGCGGAGGATACGCGTCCCGTCGAGGGCCCGGTGACCGAGACGGACGTCGAGCGTGCTCCCGCGGTCGATGGGCCGAACGGCGACGCCGAAGCCGCCTGGGTTTCGCCTTACCTGGAGGCCGCATTTCCGGTGCCCAGCGCGACGCCGATCCACGAGACGAGCCCCTCAGTCCTGGCGGACGTGGTGGCGAGAGTCGTCGAGATCGAGGGACCGATTCATCGGGAAGAGATCGCCAAGCGAATCACAACGCTGTGGGGCCAGTCGAGGACGGGAGGGCGGATCGCGGAAAGCATCTCGCGGGCCATTGAATCGGGCGTGCGTTCGGGCGTGCTGCTCGCGGATCCCGCGTTTGTCACGCACGGCCAGCAAGCGAACGTCGCTGTTCGCTCCCGGTCGAACGTGACTTCCTCAAACTTGAAGAAGCCCGAGATGATCCCCCCGGCGGAGCTGCGCCAGGCGATTCTGTGCCTGGTCGCCGAGCAGGTCGGCCTGCGGCGCGACGAGATTCCCCTGAAGGTCGCCAGGGCAATCGGGTTCAAAACCACGGGCGCGAAACTGAAGGACTTGATCGAAAAAGCCCTGACGAATCTGATCAATGAGAGCTTGATCGTGGTTCGTGATCAGAAACTATTCCTTCCGTGAGAAGTCATGCTTCGCGATCGTGAACGATCGGAAGCCGGGGCGCGCCGCCGCGTCGCGGCGGTTTCCGCGAGATTCCGCTCGGCGCGTCGCAGCGGCGATCAGCCGCCGGAGAGCTCCTTGACCAGCCGGTCGGCGTGGTAGATCGACCGCAGGGCCTCGAGGATCGCCCGCGAGTCGACGGAGACGGCCCGGGCGACGCTGGTCGTCGTAGCCGAAGTCGAGGACGAGCGACTGGATGTTGCCGTCGAAGATCAGGCCGACGACCTCGTTGTCGCGGTTGACGACCGGGCTGCCCGAGTTGCCGCCGATGATGTCGGCCGTCGAGACGAAGTTGAGCGGCGTGTCGAGCTGGAGCTTGCCCGACTTCGCGGGCCTGATGCCAGCTCTTGGGCAGCTCGTAGGGGGGCTTGTTGCCGTGCGCCTCGGCGTGCTCGAAGGCCCCGCCGATCGTGGTGAAGGGCGGGATCGTCTTGCCGTCGAGCTCGTAGCCCTTGACGACGCCGAAGGCCAGCCGGAGGGTGAAGGTGGCGTCGGGGTAGACGGCGTCTCCCTTGCTCGTCGAAGAGGGCCTTGGCGATCAGGGCGTAATTGGCGGCCTCGACTCCCTCGACCTCGTCTTCGTGGGTCTTGCGGACGGCCCGGGCGTCGGCGTCGACGGCCAGGGCGAGCTTGATCATCGGGTCGTCGGAGGCCTCGATCGCCGCCTTGCCCCCCTCGGCGAGCTGCTTGCCGGACCGCGACGTCGGCGAGCTTCGGTCCCGTCGACGAGCTCGCTTGGCGGCCTCCTCGGGCGAGCGGCCGTGCAGGACGCGCTCGACCATCGGGTCGTCGGGCATCGCCTTCTTCCAGTAGGCCGAGCGAATGGGCGAGCTTGGCCTCCTCAAACTCGGGATAGATCGGCGCCTCGGAGAAGAGCTTGAGCTCGAGCGACTTGAGGGCCGATTCGCGATACTCTTTGAGCCGGTCGGAGTTGGGCTTGGTCTTCTCCTCGGCCAGCCGGACGAGGTCGCGGGCGATCGTCGAAGAGGTCCGAGTCGAAGGCGCAAGCCGCGCTCGAGGAAGATGTAGGGCTTGACGATCCGCGCGGCGACCTTCTGGGCCTGCGGCGATCTTGTCCCAGGCGCGCGCCGTACGCGGTCGTCTTGGCTCGGGCTCGGCCTCGATCCTGGCCCGCAGCTCGGCTCTCCGCCTGCGGCCTTCCGCGCTCATGAACGCGGCGTCGCGCAGGCCCTCCAGGCCGCCGACGCCGCGCCTTGCGGCTGTTCTGGATCGCTGAACAGGTCTTCCTTCGACTGGCGGAACTGCCTCGGGGCCTGCGCTGGCCGTATTCGAGCAGGAACGCCTCGCGTGTCGTCGAGCATGTCGAGCCGGAACGGGAAGCTCGACGTCGCGGAGGTATTCGAGGCTGGCCACCGTGTTGAGCCGGTCGGTCCGGCCGGGGTGGCCGGCCACGAAGACCAGGTCGCCTTCCTTCGACCCGTCGGCGCTCCACTTCAGGTAGTGCTCGAGCTTCGCCGGCTTGCCGTCCTCGTAGGCCCGGAAGAAGCAGACGTCGAGGTCGTAGCGGGGATACTCGAAGTTGTCGGGATCGCCGCCGAAGAAGGCGATGTCGAACTCGGGAGCGAAGACGAGCCGGACGTCGGTGTATTTCTTGTAGGTGTAGAGGTGATACTGGCCGCCCTGGTAGAGCGTGACGACGTCGTTGCGCAGCCCGTTCTTGTCGGTGGCTTCCTTCTCGATCGTCGGCCATCGCCTTGCGGCGGGCCTCGCCGGCCTTGGCGTCGTCCATGCCCGGCGTGACGTCGCGTTGACCCGCTCGGTCACGTCCTCGATGCCGACCAGGACGTTCAGCTCGAGGTCGGGGGCCTTGACCTCCTCGTCGTGGGTCTGGGCGAAGAAGCCGTCGCGGTAGTAGTCCTTGTCCGACGTGCTGAGCTTCGGAGCGTGTCGGCCCCGACGTGGTGGTTGGTCATGACCAGGCCGTCGGCCGAGACGAACGACCCCGAGCCGCCGTTGTTGAACCGGACCGCCGCCGACCGGAGGTGCTCGGCCCAGCCGGGCGGCGGCTCGAAGCCGTACCTGGCCTTGAGCTGCGCCAGCGGCAGGTTGTTGAAGACCCACATCCCTTCGTCGGCATGGAGCCGACACCGACGATGGCGAGACCGGCTCACGACCAAGCAGCCAGCGAGGAACGGATAGCGAACACCAGAAGACAGCCTCATGGAAGCGGACTCCTCCGAGATGCGAATGTGTTGACCAGAACGGTCGGCATCACTCTGCCGGGCTCGCCAGAGCGTTTGATGCGGCTCGGCTCGCGACGTGGCTAAGGTAAACTCCGGACGGCTCCGACTCGGCAAGCGGAAAGCCGGCGCGAGCCGGCGCGATCGGCAAATTGGCTTGGAAGAGTCGGCCGATCACGCTTTACTCTGGGCCATCTCACATCTCATGGCCGGTGCGTCGCGGCCGCGTATCCGCGATCAAGACCGACGGCCATTCGGCCGGTGGAACCGGCGCGACGGAGATCTCCCATGGCTGGGTTTCCGCAAGGCTGGATCAGCGACGCACCTGATGCCGGCCACCGACCGTCGATCGTAACCCATTCTGCTGCCAAGCAAATACTTCATGAGGGCACGTCGTTCTGCTGCGAGCGGGCCAGTTCGCCGAGGCTGAGACGTGCCTTGCGCGAGGCACTCCGCCTCCGGCCCGACGATCCCGACGTGCTGAACAACCTGGGCACCGCCGTCTGGCAGCAGGGCCGCACGGCCGAGGCCACGGCGTATTATCTCCGGGCGCACCAGTTCAAGCCCAGGGACTTTGGGATCCTGAACAACCTGGGCATCGCCCTCTGGGATCAAGGCCGTCCCGAGCGCGCGGTCGCGTTTCTATCGCCGGGCGCTCGAGATTCAGCCCGACTCGTTCGACACGCAGATGAACCTGGGCGTCGCGCTCTCCGACCTGGGGCAGTTCGACGAGGCTCTGACTGGCTGCGCTCGTCGCTGGCGATGAAGCCGGACTCGCCCGACGCCTGGGACAACGTGGGCATGACACTCGCCCGCCAGGGCCACTGGGACGAGGCGATGGCCTGCTACGACCGGGCCATCGGGCTTCGCCCCGACTTTGGCGAGGCGCATCGGAATCGTGCGCTCGGCTGGCTGGCTCACGGCGACTTCGAGCGCGGCTGGCCGGAGGCGGAATGGCGGCTCAGGTGCCGCAACCGCCCGGTATTGCGTCTTCCCGCGCCCGCGCTGGACCGGCGAGGACCTGATGGACCGGCACCATCCTGCTCCACTGGGAACAAGGGCTTGGCGACACCTTGCAGTTCATCCGCTTCGCCCCGCTGGTCAAGGAGCGAGGGGGCAAGGTGTGGGTCTGTGCCAGCCTCCCCTCGCGCCGGCTGGTCGCTCGTGTCCCGGCGTCGATCGCGTCCTCGACGGACGACGACCGCTGCCGGATTTTCACGGTGCACGCGCCGCTCATGAGCGTGCCGGCGATCCTGGGCAACACCCTGGCCACACTCCTGCCGCCGGCGCCTTATCTCTCCGCCGACGACGCGCGACGATCGCGCACTGGCGCCCGATGCTGCTGCGCGGCTTGGCGTCACTGACCTGGCTTCGGTCTTCAAGATCGGGATCGCCTGGCAGGGAAGCCCGCAGAACCGCATCGATCGCTGGCGATCCTTCCCGCTCGACCAGTTCGCCCCGCTCGCGGCGATACCGGGCGTTCGCCTGATCAGCTTGCAGAAGGGACCGGGCACCGAGCAAATCGGCGCCTGGCCGGGCGGTTCCCGGTCGCGGAGCTCGACCGCGACAGTCGAAGGTCGAAGACGAGCGCGACTTCCTGGACACGGCGGCCGTGATGAGCCTGCTCGACCTGGTGGTGACGCCCGAGACCGCGGTCGCCCACCTGGCCGGCAGCCTGGGCGTGCCAACCTGGGTCGCCCTGTCCTCCGTCGGCGACTGGCGCTGGATGATCGACGGCGACGACACGCCCTTGGTACACCAACGGCGGCATTTTCCGCCAGGCAACGATGGGCGATTGGGACGGCGTTTTCCAGCGAATTGCGGCCGAACTGCGGAACCGGGTGCCCAGGGACGTCGCGGCCGCCTGAGGACGTGTGGCTTTCGCGTTGCGATCGGCTGGCTGAGCCCGAGCGCGAGACCCGGCGGCCGAGCCGCCATGCCTCAAACCGCTGGGATATCAGCATCCCCTGCTGAAACCATTCGCCGGCGCGTGTGTAAGAGGCTCTTGCCCGTCGACGGTCGGAAGCATCATACTTCCAGTGGGGCCGCGCGAGCGCAAGAGCCGCGCGCCTGCCAGCGGCGAACCCATCAATCTCACACAGGAGCCAGCACCCGTGAAACAAGCGACATTCGGCGCAGGCTGTTTCTGGGGAGTCGAGGCTGCGTTTCGCCGCATTCCCGGCGTGATCAACACGGCCGTCGGCTACGCGGGCGGGCATTTCAAGAACCCGACCTACGAAGATGTATGCAGCGACCGGACCGGCCACGCCGAGGTCGTTCAGGTCGAATACGACCCCGAGAAGGTGGCTTACGAGCAGCTCCTGGAGCTCTTCTGGTCTTCACACGACCCAACCCAGCTCAACCGCCAAGGCCCGGATGTCGGCAGCCAGTACCGCTCGGTGATCTTTTACCACGACGACGCTCAGCGCGAGGAAGCCGAGGAATCCAAGGCGCGATTCGAGTCGCTCGGGCGCTACCGCCGGCCGATCGTGACGCAGATCGTTGCCGCTGTCCCGTTCTACCGCGCCGAGGAATATCACCAGCAGTATCTCAAGAAACGGGGTCTCGAGAGCTGCTCGACCGAGTTTGTCTGACGGGGAGTGGCAGAGACTGCCGGAAGGCAAGCGGCTCGAGCGGACTGCGTTACGCGTCGAGCACCTGAGTGACCACGTTGCCGTCGACGTCGGTCAGGCGGAAGTCGCGGCCCGCGTAGCGGTAGACCAGCCGGGTGTGGTCGATGCCCATCAGGTGCAGGATCGTGGCGTGGTAATCGTGGACATGCACGGGATCGGCCACGATGTTGATCCCGAATTCGTCGGTCTGGCCGTAGGCCATGCCCCCCTTGACGCCGGCGCCTGCCAGGAGCGCAGTGAACGCCTTGGCGTAGTGATTGCGGCCCTTCGTCCCGGCCGCGTCGGTCCAGGGCGTGCGGCCGAACTCGGTGCAGATCGCGACGAGCGTCGTGTCCAGCAGCCCGCGGGCCTTCAGGTCCTTGATCAGGGCGGCGAGCGCGCGGTCGACCCGGGCAGCCTTGGGCCGATGGTCCTGCATGTTGCCGTGGGCGTCCCAGTTGTTGTTCGAGCCGGTGTCGATCAGCTCGACGACGCGCACGCCCGCGCTCGATCAGACGGCGGGCGATCAGGCACTGGTAGGCAAACGACGTCGTGTCGCCGTCGGCAATGCCGTACAGGCGCGAGGGTCGACTCTGCCTCGCGCGCGGCGTCGAGCACTTCGGGCGCCTCGCGCATCATGCCCCGGGCGACATCGAACGCGCTGATCCGCGCCCGCAGGTCCGGTCATCCTGGCCGCGAGCGCGGCATGGCGCTCGTTCACGTCGCTCGAGCATGATCCGCTCGAGCTCCTGCAAGTGTCACCGGGCGAGGCTGGGGGCGCAGGTCGGGGATCGGCTCTGCGCCCGGCACGATCCGCACCCCCTGATGGATCGGCGGCAGGAAGCTGCTGTCCCAGACCTGCGTGCCGGCGTACGGCAAATGCTCGCACAGCACGACGTAAGAGGGCAGGTTCGGGTTGAGCGTGCCCAGGCCATAGCTGATCCAGGCGCCCAGGCTGGGCATCGGCACCGTGGCCGAGCCGGTGTGCATCGCCAGCACCGCCTGGAAATGCTCGACGATGTCGGTGTGGAGCGTGCGGATCACGCACAGCTCGTCGGCGACCGTGCCCAGGTGCGGGAACAGCTCGCTGATCCAGAGGCCCGACTGGCCGCAGCGGCTGAAACCGGAACGGCGAGCCGAGGAGCGGACGCTCGCCGGATCTCGTCGCTGCGCAGGCCGAAGGACGGAACGGGCTTGCCGTGACGCCGGTGAGCTTGGGCTTGTAGTCGAAGGTGTCGACGTGCGAGAAGCCGCCGGTCAGGAAGACGAAGATCAGGTGCTTGGCCTTGGCGGCATGGTGAGCCGGCTTGGGAGCAAGCAGCCCGCCGCCCGTCGCGCTCGGCCGCCAGCGCAAGCGCGCGCGTAGATGCCGAGTCCGGCGGCGGTCGCGGTGGCTGCGGCCGAAGACCGCAGAAACGCTCGGCCGCCCAGCGCAGGAATCCGTCAGAATCGCGATCGTTCATCAAAGGCTCAATCGACATACAGGAATTCGTTGGCGGTGAGCAGGACCCTGGCCAGGCTCGTCCACGCCTCGAGCTCTGCGCCCGCAGGCGGCGCTCCGGCGGCCGCGGCCGCCTCGCGGCATGCGTCAGGAATCGACTGGCCCGCTCGATCTCACCGGGCTCGGGCGGCCGGCCCCAGGCCAGCTCGTAGGCCAGCTCGATCCGCGGCGCCTGGCGAGGACAAGCGGCGATCAGCCGGCGTCGCAAACGCGATCGGCCTGCTCCTGGACGAACGGATTGTTCATGAGATAGAGCGCCTGAAGGGGGACCGTCGAATCGCGGGCGGACGTCGGTCGAGGTAGTTCGTGTCCGGGCCCGTCGAAGAGCGCCAGGAACGGGTGCTTGACCAGGCGCTGGGTCATCAGGTAAACGCTGCGGTGCTGGTGGCATAAACGGCCTTGAACGGGTTGTGCTGGGTCCAGCGCCACGGCTCGATCGGCGGAAACGGATGCGGGCCGCGCCGGCGGCGGTCGAGCTGGCCGGAGACCGCGAGCATCGCGTCGCGGATCGACTCGGCGTCGAGCCGGCGCCGCGGAAATGCCAGAGCCAGCGGTTCTCGGGGTCCGATCCGGCGCTCGCGGCGTCATGATCGCTCGAGAGCTGGTAGGTCGCCGAGAGGACGATCTCCCGGTGCATCGCCTTGATCGACCAGCCGCTCGGCGATGAACCGTGCGGCCAGCCAGTCGAGCAGCTCGGGATGGGTCGGCGGCTCGCCCGCGCAGGCCGAAATTCGAGGGCGTGGCCACGATCCCCGGCCGAAATGGTGCTGCCAGATGCGGTTGACCATCACCCGGGCGGTCAGCGGATGATCGGGCCGCGTCAACCAGTGGGCGAGCTCGAGCCGCCCGCTGCTCGACCCGGGAAGCGGCCGAGGGCGGCTCGCCGTCCAGGAACGCGAAGCGCGGCACGCCGCGCGGCACGACCGGGCCGGGGACGTCGGGATCGCCGCGCCGCTGGAGCGGGGCGTCGATGGGCTCGCCTTCCGGCGACGGCATAGGCTCCCGGCAGGCCCGGTGGCAGCGACCCACGCCGCGCAACTGGTCTCGAGCTCGTGCCGCGCAGCGACGCGGTTTTCTGCTTCGATGAGCGGGTCCTCTTTCGACTCGATCGCGCATGACGCGGCTTCGAGCTCGGCGAGGCGATCGCGATGGACCTCGGAGCTTCGGCTCCGCGAGCGCCGGCTCGACGAGCGGAACGAAGTTCATCCGAGGGATTGATTTCGAGTGCAACTCCTCGGAGCCGGCATACGGGAAGGTGCGTGCTGGCGAAGATGCCGTAGAGGGCGTAGTAGTCGCGCTGGGTGACCGGGTCGAACTTGTGGTCGTGGCAGCGGGCGCAGCGCAGCGTCAGGCCCAGGAACGCCCGGCCGGTGGTGTCGATGGCGTCTTCGAGCGTCAGGTGCCAGAGCTCGAACGGAGCCGTCGCGTACCGCCGCGAGAGGCGCCAGGAACCCGGTGGCGACGATCGGCTCGGCGTATCGGTCTCCGGCGGCCCTGCCGGGCCAGGAGGTCGCCGGCGAGTTGCTCGCGGACGAACTGGTCGTATGGCTTGTCGGTGTTGAACGCGTCGATGATGTAATCGCGATAGCGCGCGGCCTCGGGAACCGGATAGTCGGCGTTGTCGCCGGCCGTGTCGGCGTAGCGCACGACGTCCATCCAGTGCCGGCCCCAGCGCTCGCCGTAGTGCGGCGACGCCAGCAGCGCTCGACCACCCGCGACGAATGCGTCGGGCGCGTCGTCGGCGAGGAAAGCGGCGATCTCCTCCGGACGTCGGCGGCAAACCGATCAGGTCGAAAGTGACCCGGCGGATGCAGCGTGCGCCTGTCGGCCGGGCGCAACCGGGCGAAGCCCGCGGCTCGCTGCCCGGCGGCGATGAACCGATCGACGGGATGAGCTCGACCAGCCGGTCGGGTCGGCACGGCGGTTCACACCTGGATGACTGGTTTGAACGCCCAGTGCTCCCGTGACGGGATGCGAGGCTTGGTCACTGCGATCGATGCCTGCACCTGCCCGCGGCCGGCCGGACGCGCCTTGCTCGATCCAGGTTGTGCAAGGCCCTCACTTGCTCGTCGGCCACGTTTTTTCGAAGGGGGCATCTTGAGCGATTCGTCCGCGTGACCGATGGCTCGCAACAGCAAGCTGCCCCGGACGTCAAAGGGCACGATGGCCGGTCCGCTGGTCGCCCCCTTTCAAAAGGGCCTCACGCGAGCTGACCTTCAATCCTCCGTTAACGACTTCTTGCCTCCATGACAGGGAAAACACGTGCGCATCAGAACGGGCGGAACTTCGCTCGAACCGCTCTTCCGCGGCCTGCGCCGGGTTTCGCCGCGACAGGCACGGGGCAATCCGCAGATTGGCAGGCTGGCGACCGCGCCATCGCTCGACCACCTGAAGGCGGGGAATCAGGGCGGCTGGCAAAACGAATTTCGTTCGGACCCTGCACACTGTGTTTAACAGAGCTTGGCACAGAATTCAACTGGGATGACGGCTGGCGGTCCAGTCGATGCGTGCAGACGCACCGAGCATTGTAGCAATGTTTGAGATCTGTTCAAAGTAGACGCAGCTCCACCGAGGATTATCACACTCGTCGAATCTTTGTTTAGCTCTAGAAGTGAAACAAGCGACGGACATCACGTCATGAATCGCAGACGGCGATATCCCGGACTGAGGGATTGACTCCGGCGTCAGGCGATGGGATCGATCGCCGCTGGCCTCGGCGCGCCGCCAGCTTGCTGACGCAGGACGGGAAAGTCGAGCCCCGGATTCGCCCGCGGATCGCGGCCGTGGTCACGGAATATCGCAAGATGGACCACGGGCAGGGAATCGTCGATCGCTTCCTGGACGGGTACGGCTGGGAGAGCCGCCACTACCGCCCGCGGGTCGATATCGTTTCGCTCTACGTCGATCAGAAGCCCAGCGGGAGACCTGAGCGGGGAACGCGCCAGCAGCGCCATCCGGAGCTGAAGGTCTATCCCACGATCGCCGAGGCGCTCACCTGCGGCGGCGACCGGCTCGCCGTCGACGGCGTCTTGATCGATCGGCGAGCACGGCCGATATCCCGCGCAACGCCAAGGGCCAGAGGCTCTATCCCGCGCTACGAGTTCTTCCAGCAGATCGTCGACGTCTTCCGGCGCAGCGGCCGGTCGGTGCCGGTCTTCAACGACAAGCACCTCTCGTGGAGCTGGGACTGGGCCAAGGAGATGGTCGAGACGGCCCGGGCGATGGGCTTTCCGCTCATGGCCGGCTCGTCGCTGCCGGTCACCTGGCGCTTCCCTCGGTCGATGTCCCGCATGGGGCCAGAGTCTCGGAAGTGGTCGTGCGTCGGCTACGGCGGGATCGACAGCTACGACTTTCACGGCCTGGAGACCCTCCAGTGCATGGTCGAGCGGCGCAAGGGGGGCGAGACGGGCGTGTCGGCGGTCGCAGGCCCTGCGCGGTGAGGCCGTCTGGAAGGCACTCGCCGACCGGGTCGTGGGACGCAGGCGGCTGCGATCGCGAACTCTTCGAAGCGTGCCTCTGCCGCAGCTTCACCCTGGCCTCGCCGCGCCCCGGCTACGGCAACGTGTATCCCGAGCTCGGCAACTGCCGGCCCTGGTCAGCGATCCGGTGCATGTATCGCATCGAGTATGCCGACGGCCTGAAGGCCACGCTGCTCATGCTCTCCGGGCTCGTCAGCGACTTCACCGTGGCCCTCCGGGTCAAGGAGCAGACGCAGCCGCTCTCGACCCAGATGTATCTGCCCGGCCTGTCGCCCGGCCAGACGCTCCCGAACTTCTTCAATCCGCTGGCCCATCACATCGAGACGATGTTCCTGACGGGAAAGCCCCCGTACCCGGTCGAGCGAACCCTGCTGACGACCGGCATCCTGGCGGCGGCCATCGATCGCTGCGCCAGGGGCAGAAGCGGCTCGAGACGCCCCACCTCGCGGCAAGTGGCGTACCAGGCGCCTCGCGAATCGACCTTCTTGCGGAGCTGACGTGATGGTCATTCCCAGCCGAGCTCGTCCGAGGCCGCCTGGCACGCCAAGGCCGGCCGCACCGCGGAAGAAGCTGGCGATCGTCACGACCGTCTGGCGTTACCTTTCGCACGCCCAGCACATGGGCGACCGGTTTCTGGTCGGCTATCCCTAGGAGGGCAAATGGCACCGGCCGGCGATGGACGTCGTGGCGCTCTACGTCGACCAGAAGCCCGGCGGGCGACCAGAGCGCCGAGCGGGCCGCGCAGCTTCGGCTTCAAGGTCTATCCCGACGATCGCCGAAGCCTTGCGATGCGGCGGGTCCGAAGCTGGCCGTCGACGGCGTCTTGATCATCGGCGAGCACGGCGAATTACCCGCAGAAATGAAAAAGGCCAGATCCTCTATCCTCGCTACGAGTTCTTCCGCGAGGTGGCCGAGGTCTTCGAGACAGACGGCCGCGCCGTGCCGGTCTTCAACGACAAGCACCTGTCGTACAGCTTCGCCAAGGCCAAGGAGATGGTCGAGCACTCGAAGCGGCTGAAGTTCCCGTTCCTGGCCGGCTCGTCGCTGCCGGTCACGTGGCGGCTGCCACCGGTCGAGCTGCCGCTCGGCTGCGAGATCGAGGAAGCGCTCATGGTCGGCGTCGGGCGGCTCGGACCCGATGGATTTCCACGCCCTCGAGGCCATGCAGTGCATGGTCGAGCGGCGCGAGGCGGCGAGACCGGCGTCGAAGGCCGTGCAGATCATGACCGGCGACGCCGTCTGGAAGGCCGGCGAGGAGGGACGCTGGTCCCGCGAGCTTGCTGGAGGCCGCCCTCTCCCGCTCCGACTCGCTCCAGGGCTTGACCGATCACGACGGCCGGACCCAGAACCTCGCCGCCGGCGAGTGAGCTCCAGCGGCTCGTCCGCCGCCCCGCGGCCTATTTCATCGAGTACGCCGACGGCACCCGCGCGACGCTGCTGATGCTCGACGGTGCCGTCGGCGACTACACGTTCGCCGCCGGGTGCGCGGTCGGCCCCGAATCTCTCGACCCAGTTCCTGCTGCCGCCCAATCCCGAACGTCGCCTACTCGGCCTGCCTGATGCAGAAGGTCGAGGAGATGATCGAGACCGGCCGAGCTCCGTACCCCGTCGAGCGCACGCTCCTCGTCAGCGGCATGCTCGAGAGTTGCCTCGACTCGAAGATCCAGGGCCAGCCGCCGGCTCGAAACGCCTCACCTGGACGTCCGTTACCGGCCGCCCCAGACCTCTCAGTTCTGCCAGAGCTTGACGCTGCACGGTCAGAGTGATCGTCGCATAGCAGCGCTTCGCTTGTTTCGAATGATCGGCGCGTGACAGCATGTCGGCGCCTTGCTCATCGTAATCGGGTCGCTACTTCGACACCGCACACACCGGCGACTCTCGATTGGAGCTCATGACCAGGTAGCTCGTGCGGATACGCCAGCGGTGCCAGCCTTTGAGCGTCGTGGATGGTCCGAGCCTATCCGACGAGGAAACGCCACGAGGGGCTGTTCGCGTACGGGAATCGAGCGGCGCAGGACTCGTTTCGGTGAGCGTCGCGCGGAATCTTGAGAGGGTCCATCGAGCGTGCCGCATGGCGGTGACGCGGGCCGTGCCGGTCCGGTCGTCGAAAGTGCGATTGCGAGCCAGACCATGGATGCAAAAGCGAACACCCATATCTGCGTCGCCCCCGTCGCGCAAACGGACTCGCGGATGAATCTCCAGTGTCGACTCCGGCGGCTTACATGATCGTCGTGAGCGGCGGGATACCGGGGACGATGCTTCTCGTTGAACGAGCAGGCACCAGCCTGGGCCGCTCGGCCGACAACGACGTTTCAGCTCGATGACATCACGGTATCGCGGCACCATGCGATGGTCGCGATCGATGCCGACGGCGGCGTCACCGATCACCGACCAGGGCAGCTCCAACGGCACATTCGTCAATGGCGAGCGGATCGCCCGCGACCGCGCCGACGCGGCTGGAGGACGGCGATCGGATTCAGCTCGGCACAAGGTGGTGCTCAAGCTGGTGCGGCTCGACCCTCACGACGAGCGATTCCAGCGCGAGCTGTTCGAGCGCACGTCCGGGATACGCTGACCGGGCTCTACAACCGCGGCCTACTTCCTCAATCAGATCGGCGTGCTCGCCGAGCGAGGCGCGGCACGGGATCGGCCTGGCGGTCCTGATGCTGGATATCGACCATTTCAAGCGGGTCAACGATCGCTACGGCCATGTCGTCGGCGACGACGTCTTGCGGGAAGTGGCCGCGGTCATCCGCGAATCGACCCGGGCCGAGGACCTGGTCGCCCGGTACGGCGGCGAGGAATTCGTCGATGGCCTCCCGGTCTCGGTGCCGGACTGGCGACCGAGCGCGCCGAGCGGATTCGGTGCGAGCTCGCCGAGCGGACGGATCCTCGCCGCGCGGACGACGAGATCCGGGTGACCGCCAGCCTCGGCCTCGCGTTCAGCCCTCCCGGCCGATCGCGCAACGACCATGGCGCTCGATCCAGGCGGCCGATCAAGGCCCTCTACCAGGCCAAGGCCGACGGCCGCAATTGCGTCGTCTCGGGCCGTACATACGTCAACGACCGGCATCCGAGAACGACCGAGTCGGCCGATTCGTTCGAGATCCTCGTACCCCGTCCGCCCGCGAATCGCGATGGCCCACGGATCGCGCCTTCAGTCGCGGGCGAACTCACCGAATGACGATCGTGAGTGCTCGAGACAGCGGCAGAGTGCATCGGGCGGAACGACCTCGTCGTCAACGGCGCAACGCTCCGGCTATGATCGAGGCGAGCTCGACTTCGCGAGCGCGTGTCGAGCGAGATCTGATCGATCCTCCGAGCGAAAGGGACGACCGTGTCGCAGCCTTCCTCGCAATCGTCTCAGACCTTGCCGCCGCTTTCCTTGGGCGTCTGTAGCTGGAGCCTCCAGGTCAAGAGCATCCCCGAGCTGAAGGGCTTCTCGACCAGCTTGGGAGTCAACGTCGTGCAGATCGCCTGCGGCGACCCGCATCACGCGAGCTGGGACGAAGGCGAGCGCATGCCCGCGGCGGCGCCGGTCATCGGGGATCGTGATGACCGGCGCGATGCTGGGATTTCCCGGCGAAGATTACACGACGCCCCAGACGATCAAGGCGACCGGCGGATTCGGCAACCCGGCGACTCCGGCCGAGCGGATCGAGCGGCTCGAAGTGGGCGCTGGATCGCACGATCGCGCTGGGGCTGAGCGACCTCTCGCTGCACGCCGGGTTCATGCCCGAGCCCGGCGATCCCGGCCGGCCGGCGATGCTCGAGACGCTGGCCAAGGCCGGCGAGCTCGCCGCGGCCAAGGGCATCACGCTGGCCTTCGAGACCGGCCAGGAGACCGCCGACCTGCTGCGCCGCACGCTCGATGAGCTGCAAGATCGCCCAGCCTCAAGGTCAACTTCGATCCGGCGAACATGCTGCTTTACGACATGGGCGACCCGATCCGGGCCGTCGAGATCCTCGGCCCGGATATCCGCTCGGTGCACGTGAAGGACGCGCAGGCGACCAGCAAGTCGCCGGCCAATGGGGCGAGGAAGTGCCGCTGGGCGAAGGCGAGGTCGACATCCCGCGAGTTCGTCCAGGCGCTGAAACGCAATGGATACACGGGCCCGCTCATCATCGAGCGCGAGGTCGGCGACCAGGCCGGGCGCCTGCGGGACGTCGCTCGGGGCCTGGCTTATCTGCGAGAATGTCTGGCGAGCTGAGGCTCAATCGGGCCCGAGCGGCTGGCGAGAATCGAGGATCCGCCAGCTGCCGGCCGACCCGAGTGCGCCAGCGATCTGACGGCGGCGTCAGGGCGGCCGGGGCGGCCGACGTCGGAGCACGAGCTTGCCCGCGTGCGTCAGCTCACGACGGAATTGACGACCTGCGGCCAGCTGCGCGGCCGGCGTCGGTCAGGGCATAGAAATTATGCTTGCCGGCGCGCCGCGGCTCGATCAACCGGCCATGGCGCAACAGGGCAAGATGATGGCTGACGGCGGGCTGGCTCTGCGTGCCGAGATCGGAGCAGAGCTCGGTGACATTTCGCTCTTTCTCGCTCAAGAGCATGAGCACCTGCAGGCGAGTCGGATCCGAGACCTGCTTCAGCAATTCGGCGACGCGACGGATCTCGGCCGTCGGTCGCGGGGACAGCCGCGCGCGGATTTCGCGGACCTGGCCGACGGATACGATTTGGTCGAGGAGGGAGGCATCGTTTTCCTCAAGCGGTAATCCTGTTTAGGTTTCGGTCAAGCCGGCTTCCCGCGTAGCCGACCTCAACTCGGCAGTTAAGGATCGCAACAGCTTATGATAGATTCATCCCTACATCGCGTCAAGCCCGCTTGGAACGTTCATTCAATTGAATTCTAAGGTTAATGAAGATTCTCGGTGTGACATCACTTCGACGATGGACCGATGCGACGTTCGCGCATGACCGTCGGATCCTGGTGCCGGTCAAGTGCTAGGCTGTCGCCGGAGCGGGCGGCCGTCGGTGCGGGACCCGACGTCGGCGAACGTGGACCAGGCGGACTCGCGTCGCCGGACGCGGGCCTGCCGGTCGAACGAGCGATCGAGTCGCAGCCGCGAAGGATCGATCTGACCGATGTCCCAGCAGAGCACCTCACCCGCGAAACGGCGCCCAGGGCGGCCGGCGCGTTTCAGCAGTGCATCAACCCGGCCTGCTCGGCGACGTTCGCCGTCGACGAGGCCCATTTCGCCTGCCCGGCTTGCGGCGATCTGATCGACGTCGTCTACGAGTGGGACCGGCTGCCGGTCCCGCGCCGGCTCAGCCGAGTTCGAGGCGAAGTGGGCCGACCGGCTCGACCCGCTCGAACTTCTCCGGCGTCTGGCGGTTCCGCGAGCTGCTCCCGTTCGCCCCGCCCGAGCAGGTCGTCACCATCGGCGAAGGCCAGACCCTGCTCCAGACGCGCCGACAAGGTCGGCCGCTACGTCGGCCTCGATCCCGGCGTCGCTCTGGCTCCAGTACGAGGGCATGAATCCCTCCGGCAGCTTCAAAGACAACGGAATGACCGCGGCATTCACGCATGCTCGCATGGTTTCGGCCCGGCGGGTCGCGTGCGCGAGCACGGGCAACACGTCGGCGGCGCTGGCGGTTTACTGCTCGGCGACCGACCTCGGGTTCCGCGCGATCATCTTCATCGGCATCGGGCAAGATCGCCTACGGCAAGCTGGCGCAGGCGCTCGACCACGGCGCGCTGACGATCCAGATCGTCGGCGACTTCGACGATGCCATGCAGCGCGTGCGGCAGGTCGCCGACCGGCTGGGCATCTACCTGATGAACTCGATCAATCCGTTCCGGCTCGAAGGCCAGAAGGCGATCATCTTCCGCGTCCTCGAAGGGCTGCGCTGGGAGGTCCCCGACTGGATCGTCGTGCCGGGCGGAAACCTGGGCAATTCGAGCGCGTTCGGCAAGGCGCTTGATCGAGCTGAAGCTACCTCGGGCTGATCATCGCGGTGCCGCGCCTGGCGGTGATCAATGCGGCCGGCGCGCGCACGCTCGACGAGCTGGTCGGCCATCGCGACCTGCGCTGGCGAAACGGCCTGCCGGAGATGGACAAGGTCGACGCACTACTACAGCCAGCTCGATGCCGAGCAGATCAAAGCGTCGACCGTCGCGTCGGCGATCGAGATCAATCGCCCGGTGAATCTGAAGAAATGCCTGCGGGCGCTGGAGTTCTGCAACGGGGTCGTGCAGCATGGTCTCGGACCAGGAGATCATGGATGCGAAGGCGCGGGTCGGGGCGGGGGGGCTGGGCTGCGAGCCGGCCAGCGCCGCCAGCGTCGCCGGGGCCAAGCGGCTGCGCGAGGAGGGCGTGATCGCCCCGTCGGACCGGGTCGTCTGCATCCTGACCGGCCATCAGCTCAAGGACCCGACGGCCACGGTCGCCTACCACAGCACCGACCAGGCTCAGTTCGACCAGGTGCTGGGCAGTCGCGGGCGTCCGGCGGGCGGGCTTCGCCAATCGGCCCGTCGTCGTCGCCAACGATCTCGACGACATCATCCGACGATCGCCCTCTATTCGCGCTGTATCTCCGAGACCGATTCAGGCCATTCAAGGAGCTCGATCGACGTGGACGGCAGCCGATTCGTCTCCGTCGGCATCCATGGTGCGACGGGCCGGATGGGCACGCGGTTGATCCAGCTCATCGCCGAGGATCCAGAGCTCGAGCTCGGGTGCCGCGCCTGGAGCGGGCCGGCCATCCCAGCTTGGCGAAGACGCCGGCACCCTGGCCGGCGTCGCGCCGCTTGGGCGTCGCGCTCTCGCTCGTCGCTGCCCGCCGAGGCAGCCGTCGACGTCATGATCGACTTCTCGCTGCCGCAGGCGTCGCTGGGATCGCTCGCGTCTGCGCCGAGCAAGGGATTCCGCTGGTCGTCGGAACCACCGGCTTCGACGCCGGCCAGCGCGAGACGCTTGACGGCGTACGCGACTCGATCCCGATCCTGATCGCGCCCAACATGAGCCGGGCCGTCAATCTGCTTGATGCGGCTGGTGGGCGAGGCCGCCCGCTCTCTGGGGCAAGTGCCGACATCGCCATCATCGAGCGGCATCACCGCACCAAGAAAGACGCTCCCAGCGGCACGGCGCTGCGGCTGGCCGAATTTGCCTCGCGGCGGTCGAAGGCCGACAACCCGATGCCGCCGGGCGCGCCCGTTGATAGCAAGATTCACATTGCCGCGCTGCGGATCGCCGACTCGCCCGGCGAGCATACCGTGATCTTCGCCATGCTGGGCGAGACCCTCGAGCTCACCCACCGCGCGCTCAATCGCGACGGTTTTGCACGAGGCGCACTCGACGCCGCCAGGTTCCTCGCCGGAAAACCCGCCGGCCTTTACTCGATGGAGGATGTGCTCGGGTGCTGAAAATTCGCCGGACGGAGTAAGATAGGATGGTTCGGCGGACCGCACCGCCGCGATTAGCGGTGCCTCGAGTGGCCGCCCGCGGTGCTGGTTCTCGAATTCACCTACAGGGCGATTCCTCTGGCGAGGATCGAATGGCCGGCTGCGAACGAGGATATCTGTGCACGGTTTGCGGAAGGAGGTCGAGGAGATCACCGACTCGGACCTGTATCTGCGTTACGTCCTGGGCGAGGTCGACATGGGAGGTATTGCACGACTCGCCGGAGCGCCACATCCGGTGCAATCCGGTCCTGGCGCAGTTCATCGTCACTGAGCTGTTCCCGCCGATCACCGTCGAGGGACCGTTCTCGAAGGACTGCCTCGACCCGGAATTCGTGAAGAGCGAAGAGGCTCGGGTCACGCGGGGCTATCTGCGGCTGCACGAGGTGCAGACGGCAGGCGTTCCGATCTGCTGAATACCCGCTATCCGGCGTGGCCGCGGATCGCCGTGGCGATGCTCTCGAAGGCGAACCGTGATTGGCAGCCAGCGCGGCGTGCGTCGCCGCCGGCGGGTCCAGGCGGCACTACGGCTCTCATGAATTCCCCAAAACCGACTCATGCTCGCGAGGAAGTGAAATCAGCGAGCGGCGCCACGCCTCGGTTCACGGCCGATTCCTGCGGCGGTTGTTCCGCAAGGAAAAACCGCGCCGGGAACGCCGGCTCCTGTTCCTCGACGACGACCCGCGCCGGGCCGAGGTCTTCCTGAGCGAGAACCCGCAAGCCGTCTGGGTCGAAACGGTCGACGATTGCCTCGCGAAACTCGCGCGAGCTGGGACGAGGTCCACCTCGATCACGACCTGGGCGGCCAGACGCTTCGTCGACACCAATCAAGTCGACTGCGGGATGGAAGTCATTCGCTGGCTGTGCAAGGAGCCGCGTCCGCACCTGCGCGAGACGTTCTTCTTCGTTCACACCCATAACTCGGTCGCCGGCCTGCTGATGGTCTTGCAGATGCGATCGACCGGCTACAACGCCGAGTTTCGTCCGTTCGGCTTCGATCCGGCCCGCTGGCTCGCGAGCGATGAACTGCTGACGGATGAGCCCCCCACGGAAGAGCCCTGCGGGGAAGGGCCGCCCGAGGAACGGCCGGTCGCCCCAAGCTCGTGGCGCCGCTGGCTCCAGTGGATCCGCCCACGAAAGAGTGAAGGGTAAAAACGCCAGTTCGAGAGTTCGGAATGGCCGCCACTGTGGTATATGGCATTACCGGCCGTATTCCGACGGGTCGCGGGTGATCCGCTGTGTGCGGCCAGGATCGCCGCGGCGGTCATCGGTCGTTTGAGCGATTGATCGCATGTATCTTCTGGAGGACTCGCATGAGAACGGTCATCACCGGAGGGGCGGGGTTCGTCGGGTCGCATCTTTGCGAGCGGTTCCTGCGACGACGGCGACGAGGTCATCTGCGTCGACAACCTGCTGACCGGGCACCGCCGCAACATCGCTCACCTGCTCGACAACGCCCGCGTTCCGGTTCGTCGAGCACAACGTCTCCGAGCCGATCGAGATCGACGGCCCGGTCGACAACGTCCTCCATTTCGCCAGCCCGGCCAGCCCGGTCGATTACCTCACCCACCCGATCCCGACGCTCAAGGTCGGCTCGCTCGGGCACGCACAACGCCCTCGGGCTGGCCAAGGCCAAGGATGCGCGGTTCCTGCTGGCCAGCACCTCGGAGGTCTACGGCGACCCCGAGGTTCACCCCCAGCGCGAGGACTACTGGGGCAACGTCAACCCGATCGGTCCCCGAGGCTGCTACGACGAGGCCAAGCGGTTCGCCGAGGCGATCACGATGGCCTATCACCGCTATCCACGGCGTGAAGACGCGGATCGTGCGGATCTTCAACACCTACGGCCCCCGGATGCGGCTCAACGACGGCCGGGTGCTGCCCAACTTCATGAAGCAGGCCCTCCGCGGCGAGCCGATCACGATCTACGGCAAGGGCGAGCAGACCCGCAGCTTCTGCTACGTCTCCGACCTGGTCGAAGGGATCTCCGCCTGCTCAACACCGATTTCCCGAGCCGGTCAATCTCGGAAACCCGACCGAGATCACCGTGCATGCAGCTTGCCGAGGAGATCATCGCCCTGGTCGCCGGGACCAAGAGCAAGATCGTCTACGACGACCTGCCCCAGGACGACCCCAAGCGGCGCAAGCCCGACATCACCCGGGCCCAGACCCTGCTGGGCTGGGAGCCGGTGGTCGACCGGGCCGAAGGGCTCAAGCTGGCGCTCGAGTATTTCCGGAAGGTCGTGTAACCAGATTCCCGGTCCGCGGGCATCCGGCCCGCAAATCACGTCCGGGCTGCGCCCGTGCCGTCGCCTGAGAGGATCTCCATCGCCGCGTTGCGTCCGTTGATCGCGATCACACTTCCCCCGGGGTACGTGCAGGCACCGCAGAGGAAAACGCCCGGCATCGGCGTTCGCGGCGAGAACCGCCGGTCCCACATGTTCTCGGGAAGGCATTCGCCCTGGAAGATGTGGCCGCCGGTCAGCCCGACCTCGCGCTCGATGTCGGGCGGGCCGAGCACCTGAACGTCGATGATCGCCTCGGGGATATTCTCGCAGATACCTGGCGATCGAGCCGATCGCGAGCTTCTTGACGTCGTCTCGCCGGCTGTCCCAATCGCCGCGCGGCGAATGTGTGCGGGACATACTGGGCGAAAACGCTCATCGTGTGCACGCCCGGCGGCGCCACGCTCGGGTCGTGGGCGGTCTGAAAATAGAGCTCGCACCAGAGCCGTTCGGGCAGCTCGCCGGCGCGGGCTGCCTCGTAGCCCGACTGCCATTCTTCCTTGGAGAGGGCGTGTTGATCTGGCCGAGATGGTGCGGCATCTGCGTGCCGGGCCGTGCCTTGAAGCTGGGCAGCTCCTTGAGTGCGACGTTGAGCTTGACGGTGCAGCCGGTCTGCGGCACGGCCAGCACTCGGCTCGCCAGGCGGGGTCGGCGGCATCACCCAGGAGCGAAAGGGTCATTCTCGGGTCGGCGTTGGAGACGACGAACGCCGCGCTCGACTCGCTCGCCGCCTGCGAGCTCGACTCCGCTCCCGGGAATGATGCGCGCGACCGGAGACGCCGGTCAGGACGAGTGCGCCAGAGTCGCGCGCGATGTCGCAGAGGATGAACGAGACCATCCCCATCCCGCCTTCGACATAGCCCCACATGCCGGGAATTCCTCCCTGCCGGCCCGACTGGTGGTGAAAGTGGATCGAGGCCGTTCCGTGGTCGTGGGGGCTGGCGAACGTGCCGATCACGCCCTGGCCGAGGTAGGCCGATTGCAGCCTTGGGTCGCTCAGGAAATGCTCGACGTATTCGACCATCGACCACTCGAACAGGACCTTGCGAGCTTCGAGATCGTCTCCGAGCCGGCGCTCGAGCTCATCGCGCGACGGCGCCGGCCGATCCAGATATCCTCGTCGCCCGAGGGCCGCAGCAGCGTCGCGCAGCCGGCGCTTCACGTCGCAGAAGGCGCGCCAGCCGTCGCAGGTCCCTGGGCGCGAGCTTGCGATCTCTTCTTCGCAACGGGCGTCGTCGTCCCAGAGCTGAATGCTGGTGCCGTCGTCGAACGGGACGAACATGCCGGCATTCGCCGGCGTCCAGCGGAATCCGTAATCCGCCATCTCGCAGCTCTTCGATGACCAGCGGGTGCAAGCAGCCCCGCCAGGTAGGCGCACGGCGAGATGCGATGCCCGGGCCAGACTTCGTGCAAGCGTGCACGCGCCGCCGACTCGCTCGCGAGCTTCGAGCACCAGCACCGTTTGCCCGCCCGGGCCAGATAGGCCGCACAGGCCAGCCCATTGTGGCCGGCGCCGAGGACGATCACATCCCAGTGCTCTTGATGCTCACGCACCGAGTCGCGCTGCGGCAGCTTCCCCAGGTTGGCCGCTGCGGGAACATGGCCGTTCTTGTCGTCTTCATTCCCGGCGCTCCGCACCGTGCTCTCCGGTGCCCGATGTCTGGCATCAGCTATGATCGACCGAACATTGTATCTTGCCGCGTCCCAGGCGTCATAATTGAGTTCAGGTAGGCCCGGTTTCGCATGCCAGGCTGGACTTCACGATGTTGTAAACCGACTTGGCCCGCGGCTGCAACGCTGCGATTCCCGTGCGTGCAAGCGATCCTGAGATCTGCGTGACGCGTCGGGCTGGCAAGCAACGGTGTTGATCGGCACAGCGACAGAGAGAGGCGGCGAGGGATGGCGGCGCCGGCACCGTGGTGAGCAAGCTTTCCGACCTGGTCGACGGCCAGGAGGCCGTCTGTTTCGCGGCGCTCGTCCGCAAGTCGCGGGGGGTGACCAAGTCCAACAAGCCCTACCTCAAGTGTGTCTTTCGCGATAAGCGCGTCGAGGTCGAATCGCCGCTCTGGCACGACAGCCGGTGCTACCGCGATGCCGACGCCTGGGTCGAGGGAACCGCCTTTCGACTGCACGTGCAATGCCGGCACGACGTGCGGTTCGGGCTTCAGCTCGACATCCTGTCGGCTCGCCCGGCCACCGAGGCCGACGTCGGCCGACGGCTACGACTTTTTCGACCTGGTGCCCAGCAGCAAGTTCCCCCCGAAGATCTCCTCAAGAAGCTCGACGTGCTGATCGATCGCTCGATCGACCATCCCGGCGCTCAAGACACTGGTCCGAGAGTCTCTGAGCGAGAAATGTCACACTGTTCGCAGCGAATGCCGGCCGCCCAGAACATGCACCATTCCTACACGTCCGGGCTGCTCGAGCACGTCTGGAGCATGACGAGGATCGCCGGTTTCCTGGCCGACCATTACGCCAAGTACTACGACGAGCTCGATCCGCCGCTCAATCGCGGTTTGATCGTGGCCGCCACGGTGTTGCACGATATCGGCAAGCTTCGCGAGCTCGAGTATCATCCGGTCGAGGCCGGTACACGAAGGAAGGCAGCCTGATCGGGCACGTGCTGATGGGCCGCGACATGGTTCGCGAGGCCGCCGCCGGATCGACGGGTTTTCCGCGAAGAGCTTCTGCTCTGCCTCGAGCACGCGATCCTGTCGCACCACGGCAAGCGCGAATTCGGCGCCCCGGTCGCCCCGGCGACGCTCGAGGCGCTGATCGTTTCGTTCGTCGACGACCTGGACGCCAAGGTGAACATGGTGGCCCGGAAAGCCATGGATTCGCAGAACGGCGAGGCCTTCACGGAAAAGATCTTCGCGCTCGAGAACCGCAGGTTCTACCGGGGCATGCCCGAAGAGCCGTCCGCCGGCGAGCGCGCTGACCGGACGCGGAGATGTCGACTTCGGCGAGGACGTCGACGCCGGCGATCGAGTCTGGCAACCGCCGCCTTGGCGGCTTCGATCGACCGCGGTTAGAATAGGCCGACGTCTCGGACCCATGTGAGCGTCGCCAACGATTACCAATCACCATCACGTGAGAACCATCCGATGAACATCATCCCGAAATCAGTCGGTTCGATACTGATACTGGGTGCCCTGGCAGGTTGTGCCGGAGACGACGAGCCGGCGCCGCGGTCGCCAGGCCCAGCACGCCGACCGCACCGAAGCCCGCCCCGCGATCGCCAGTCCGGCTCCGAAGCTCGCCAAGGCGGAGCTGCCACGGAATCAGCAGCAGCTGCGAGCCGGCGAATGCCGCACCGAGGCCGGTGCCAAGAAGGCCGACGACCCCCAAGCTCGAAGGCCCGAGCAGCCGAGACCACCAAGCCGGCGCGGCCAGCCAAATTGACGGCCGAGGAGCTCGCCGCCATCAAGGAGCTACCGCAGGCCGAACAAGAGCCGCGCATTGCCCAGGCTCGTCTGCCCGGTCAGCACACGAAAATCTGGGGTCGATGGGCAAGCCGCTCAAGGTGACGGCCGAAGGCCGCACATTTTACCTGTGCTGCGAGAGCTGCGAGAAGACGTCAAGACCGACCCCAAGGCCGTCGTCGCCAAGCTCGACAAGCTGAAAGCCGGCAAGTAGCGCTTGGCGGTCGTGTGACGAAGTCACTCGGATCCTCGCCAAGCTCGCCGTGCCCGGGCGCGAGGTTCCTTGTTCGGTGTGACGCGACGCGAGCGCCTCGATCGGCGATCGAGGCCGTTCTGGCTGCGATGCGAGGTCTGGCACCGGGCGATTCATCAGCGCTATACTTTTTCCCTAAGTGCGCCCGGGCATTCTGCGGCTCGACGTCGCCGGTGCGCCCTGCGATGGCAAATCCAGGATCGGCGTCTCTCCCACGCTTCGTCCGGATGTCGGCCCTCTCTGTTAGTAAGACTCGAATCGACTGTCCGCCTAAGCGTTCAATGGAGGATTCCCATGCGACCGTCTCGTGCCCGTGATTCCGCCATCAAGGCGATCACGACCTGGCCGCTTTCCGGCCGTCGTGCCCCCCGGTTGACGGCGTCGATCCGGCAGCTTTTCGGCATCCACGTCTTCTCCGACGAAGTCATGAAGGCCCGCCTTCCTGAAAACATCTACAAGGCGATACGAAACACGATCAAGAAAGGTGCTCCGCTCGACTCGTCGATCGCCGACGTCGTCGCCGCCACGATGCGCGAATGGGCGATGGAGCACGGCGCGACGCATTTCACGCACTGGTTCCAGCCGATGACGGGGCTGACGGCCGAGAAGCACGACTCGTTCCTGGTGCCGACCGAAGGGGGGCTGGCGGTCGCCGAGTTCAGCGGCAAGGAGCTGGTCCGCGGCGAGCCGGATGCCTCGAGCTTTCCGTCGGGCGGCATCCGCACCACCTTCGAGGCCCGCGGTTACACCGCGTGGGACCCGACCAGCCCGGCGTTCATCCTCGATAATCCCAACGGGACGACGCTGTGCATCCCGACCGCGTTTTGTTCGTGGACCGGTGAAGCTCTCGACAAGAAGACCCCCCTGCTCCGCTCGGTCGAGGCACTTTCGAAGCACGCCGTTCGCATTCTCAAGCTCTTCGGGTCCGAGGCGACGCGGGTGCACAGCACGGCCGGGCCCGAGCAGGAGTATTTCCTGATCGACAAGCACTTCTACTTCGCCCGGCCCGACCTGATCAACGCCGGCCGAACCCTCTTCGGGGCCAAGCCACCCAAAGGGCAGGAGCTGGAAGACCATTACTTCGGCGCCATTCCCGAGCGAGTGCTCGCCTGCATGCTCGAAAGCGAGACCGAGCTCTACAAGCTCGGCGTTCCGGTCAAGACGCGGCATAACGAGGTCTCGCCGGCGCAGTACGAGCTGGCCGTCACGTTTGAAAACGCCAACGTCGCCACCGACCATAACATGCTGGTCATGGAAACCATGAAGCGGGTGGCGGATCGCTATGGCCTTCAGCTCTTGCTGCATGAAAAGCCGTTTGCCGGCGTCAACGGCTCGGGCAAGCACCTGAACTGGTCGATGGCCGACGACACCGGAAACAACCTGCTTGAAGCCGGGCGAGACGCCGCATGAGAACGCTCAGTTCCTGATCTTCCTGGTCGCGGTGATCCGCGCCGTCATCTCGGCACGGCGACCTGCTGCGGGTCTCGGTCGCCAATGCCCACAACGATCACCGCCTGGGTGCCAACGAAGCCCCGCCGGCGATCATCTCGGTCTTCCTGGGCGACATGCTCCAGGACATCGTCGACCAGATCGAAAAGGGCGGGGCCAAGACCGCCAAGGCCGGCGGCGAGCTCAAGATCGGCAGCTCGGTTCTGCCGACATTGCCCCGCGATCCGGGCGACCGGAATCGCACCAGCCCGTTTGCCTTCACCGGCAACAAATTCGAGTTCCGCGCCGTCGGCTCGAGCCAGTCGGTCGCCGGCCCGATCGTCGTCTTGAACACGATCGTGGCCGAGAGCCTCGACGATTTTGCGACTCAGCTCGAGCAGGCGGTCGCAGCCGGCAAGAACCTCGACTCCGAGATCCAGCACTTGCTTCAAAATGCGATCAAGCAGAGCAAGGACGTGATCTTCAACGGCGACAATTACACCGAGAAGTGGCATGCCGACGCCGAGCGCCGCGGGCTCCCCAACAAGAGGAACGCGGTCGAGAGCTTCCCGGACATCATCTCGCAGAAGTCGGTCAATCTGTTCACGAAATACGCGGTCTTCAACGAACGGGAGCTTCATTCCCGCTACGAGATTTATGTCGAGGGCTACAAGAAGACCATCAACATCGAGAGCCAGCTCACGCTCCAGATGGCCACGCGGATGATCCTGCCGGCTGCGCTGCGGTATCAGGAGGAAGTCGCCAGGTCGATCGCCAGCCTGAAGGCCACCGGCGCAACCGTGCCCAAGGCCCAGTCGGCCCATCTGAACGAGGTCGTCCAGGCGATCGACCAGCTCCAGTCGAGCACCGATGCGGCTGAGCGACGCGATCGACGATCACCTGGAAGGCGACTCGCTCGCCCACGCCAAGCACGCGCGCGACGTGATCATCCCCGCCATGAACGCCGTCCGCACGGCCGCCGATCAGCTCGAGCTCTGGTCGCGGACGACCTCTGGCCGCTGCCGACTTACCAGGAGATGCTGTTTCTGAAGTGATTTTCCGCGGGTTGGAAAGGCCGACCGTGGTCAGAGCCGGCGGGCCGGTGCGCGCGATGCCCGGACGGGGCTCGGCGGATCGGGTCATGGCTCGGCCGGAGTCTCGCGGTCCCGCGGCGTGACGGGGATCGCGGTCGGGATGCCGATGTTGGGGAGGCCGAGGGATTCGGGCGCGGCGCCTGCCTCGATCCGGTCGGCGGCCTGCGCGTAGGTCTGCCGCATGGCGGCGCGCCGCGTGGGATCGTATCGCAGCGGGGCCACCAGTTCGTTGAACTGGATCCCCCACAGGCAGACAAATCGCCACGCGGCGGCGTCCAGTCCCATACGGCGAGCACACTCCACCGGGTCGATGAACGGGACCGCCGTGCCCTTGGGCCAGCCGAAGGCGCCCCGCGCGTGGAGTGCCTGCAGCACTGCCTGAGCCAGAGCGATCTGGCCGCGCAGCGACGGGTGCATCGCATCCTGAAACAACTGGTCGTCGAGCAAGCCGTTGCGACCGATCGCATGCAGGTAAGCTTGAGCGTCGATCAGGACGCAGTCGCTGCCCGCGGCGACATCGCGGTAAACCTGCTGAAAGGCCGAAAGGCAGCGCATCGGGTAGCCGTCTCGGTCCCTGGCCGCGACATAGTGCCGGTAGGCCAGGTCCCACTGGCCGGTCTCCTCGAGCAGGCGGGCCAGCCGATAGTGGGCCTCGGCAAAGCCCGGCTGACGGTCCAGGAGCGTCCGCAGAAGTGCGATGCTGCCGGCGGGATCGGTCACTTCCCGTGCGGCCGCCGCGAGAAACTCTCGCTCAAAGGACTCGCGCTCGCCGCGAGATGTGCCCGCGGGCAGAAATGAACGGTTCGGCTCGAAGCCCGCGTCGTTTCCCGCCGGAATGATGAGAACGACGATCGCCCCGATCTCTTTGCCGTAGGAGACGATCGCTTCCAGCCTGCGCCGAAAGTCTGCGAGGAGCGTCGCGTACTCTTCCGGAGTGTAAATCGGAACGTCCACCAGCCGCCGGTACCCGTGCAGGGGTGGTGGAATCGCGATCCGGCATTTCTCCGCCGTTCTGCGAATCAGCCGGCCCAGTGGGGAAGCCTGGGCCGCGGCATCGGCGAGCAGGTCCCACGTGCCCGGAAGTCGTGCATCGAGGTAGTGGTCGAGGTCGCGCGTTGCCGCCAGGCGAGATGTGAACTCGTTGTGGCCGCAGTAAATGATGAGAAGATCAGGACGGCGCGGCAGATTCGCGAGCTCGCGGTGCTGCCATTCGAGGTTGTCTCCGGGCCGCGCCAGACGGCGCGGGCGGATCGCTCGTCCGGTGATCGCCTCCGAGAGCTTCCACTGGAGCAATGCACCGATCGAGAGCCATCGGCTGAACGGGACCCCTTCGCGCTCGACTCGCCGAGCACGACCATGTCGATATCGCGGTCGCCGGGGGGATCGGGAAAATCCCGTCGCACGGGGAATTCTACGATCGGCGCGTCAAACCGCTCAGCCGGTGCGGCCGCTGCGTCGCCGGCCAGGCCGCCCGCGGGCAACGCGGTGTTGCGAAGCACGCGTCGTTCCCACTGCGCGGGTCGTCGCCTCCGCCGCCACCGAGACGAGCAAGAGTGAGATGCAGAAGGTCAGCGGCCGCGCCATCCTCGAGCGGGCGCGGCCGGCGCGGCGGCCCTGGAGCACAAGGAAGCCCAGCACGAGTGTTGCGGGCAAGGCGACCGCCAGGGACACTCCATAGATCCACCCGGCGGCGATCAAGAAGATCAGGGCCGCCTTCCAGTACACCCACGCCGGCAGCGTGCTCTCCAGCCAGAACCCGAAGACCACGAGCGCGAGCACGGCCGGGAACAGTCCGACCGTCCAGAGTAAAAGCCGCCGCGCGTTGATTCGCGCCGGGGATGAAGTCGCGTTGGGCATGATTCCGCCACGAGGTATATTCTGGCTGGAGGCTATCATGGCGCAGCGATCAAATCCACCCGAGCGATCTCTCCCGGCGAGTGCGGGACCTCCGATGATGCGATCCCACAACCGGTTTCTGGCAATCCTGGAATCGCCGCGTCCGTTTCCGGTGATCGTGGCCCACCGCGGCGATTCGTTCCACGCCCCGGAAAATACGCTGGCGGCCGCGCGGATCGCGTGGGAAGCGGGTGCGGACGCGTGGGAGCTGGACGTGCAGATGACTCGCGACGGAGTCGCCGTCGTGATTCATGACGAGTCGCTCGTGCGCACCACCGATGTGGCAACGCGGTTTGCCGGCGACCCTGCGCCGGCAACGGTTTCCTGGTCTCTGAATTCGACTTCGACGAGGTCCGATCGCTCGACGCCGGCTCGTGGTTCGTCTCCGAGAACGGCGGTCCGCGCTCGGCGCGTGCATTTGGGACCCGCGATGCACTCGGTGCGGCCGCGGTCGAAGAATTCTCCTCGGGGCTGGTGCGAGTTCCGGCGCTGGCCGAGGCACTCCTCTTTTCCAGGGAGCGAGACTGGCTGGTGAACGTCGAGATCAAGTCATTCCCCGAGCACGCCCCCACCCTGGTGGAACGCGTACTTTCCGAGATCGAAGCGACAGGGACAGCCCCGAATGTGTTGATATCCGCCTTCGACCACTCCGACGTGGCGGCGGCCAATCGTGCGGGTCGCAATTACGGGCTGGGAATCTTGACGGCAACGCCGCTCCACCGCATTGACGACTACGCCAGAGAATTCGTCGGCGCCGACGCGGTCCACGTGTCTGCGTCGGTGCTGGGCTCGAAGAGCATTGCCTACCGCACGCGTCGCTCGGCACAGTCGCTTTCCGATCTCTCTCTCCTCAAGGAGCGCCCGCATCCCGGTGCTCGTGTACACAGTCAACGACCACGGACCCGGCAGCCTGGCGGAGCATCTCGCGGAGGCCGGCACCAGCGGACTTTTCACCGACGATCCGCAGGGCATGAGGCGCAGCTTCCTCGCGCGGTCGCCGGCGCGTGTGTAGACGGATTCTTGCCTGGCCGGACCTCACTCCGGCTGGTCACCGCTGTGCGATCAGCCCGCGCAGGGCACTGGCGGCCCGCGCGGGCTCTTGCAACCGCGCGATCATGTCCTTGCCCTTGATACTTTTGGCGATGTCGCCGGCGCGATCGACGAGCCGCTGGCTCGAGGCCTCGATTTCGCGCACCGACCGCGCGAGTCCCGCGGGCGATTCGTTTGCGATCACCATGCGCCTTAGCGCGAGCAACTGGCTGCGCAACCGGGCCGCGTCCGCGCGAAACTGCGTGCCGGGTGCTGACTTCTGCAGGCCCGGCCCGAATTCGGCGAGGAACTCATCGACCCAGGCGACCGTGCGGTCGACCTGGGCCGCGAGCTTCCGGTTCACGGCCGCGGCCTGCCGCGGGGCCGGGGCGACTTCGATGACGCGGGGCAATCCGAACTCGTCGGAGATGGCATTGGCACGCGCTGCGCACCCGGCGCCATTGCAATTGCAACTGCAACTGTGCACCGCCGGGCAGATTGAGACGGGCGATCTCCGCCTCGATCTGCCGCAAGAGCCGGCGCGTCTGGCGATGGGATTCGCGGAGGTCCCTGGGGGAAGTCTCGACCGCGAGTTTCCGTGTGAAATCCTGAACGAGGCCGAGCATTGCAGCCAGATCGACTTCGACCGCGCCGCGAGCCCCTCCGCCGGGGTCAGACTTGATCAGGTTCTGTATCAAGGCGACCAGGTCGTTGGCCAGTAGCTGTGCCTGCCGCCTGATCCCGTCGGGGTCGAGCGTGCGATCGGGTATGGGTCGGCTTGCGGCCACGTTTGCCTCGGCGATCGCCATTGCGCTTGACATCGTATCGCTCAGACTGGAAAACGCCTGCCAACGTTGAGCGGCATCGTACGAAAGCGCCGGAAATGCGCCGTAGGTTGAAGCGACCTGCCGCTGCGCAGCCAGCATCTGCTCGAACAAGATCTGGGCGCGGGGCAGCGTCGCAGCATCGAGCGGCGATTCGCTGACTTCTTCATAGAATTCCTCGGCACGATCCCAGAGCGCTGTGATCGCGGTCGAAACACCGTTGTCGACGGTGCTCAAGGGCACGTCGATCCGGACGTTCACCAGCATTGAGATCGAATTCAGGACCGCCAGCCGCGAGAGGCGAGCCAGGTCGCCGGGCCCGAACTGGCCGGTCCGCGCAATCCGGGCCATGATTTCGGTCTGGAGCGAGTCACGTTCATGCGCCTGAAAACTGGGGAGCCGCGTCTGGAAGTCCTCCTGGCCGCTGGCCGCCGAAAGACCAGGATGCGGCAATATCGCCCAGGCGATCGCACCGAACAAGACAGCCAGTTGGGAACGATGGATTCGCCAGAAGGTCGGCATGATTGCCTCCCGCCCGCGGGCCGAAAAAAGGTGAAGGCTTGCCCGTGGCAACAGTCCGCATCTCGTGAATCATTCGACCGCCGCGGTCGACCAGATCCCCCGGCAGGCGCAGCCCCAAGGCTCGCGCCGGCCAGAGATTAGCTGAACGGTCTCGAATCGTTCCCGTGGCGCGAGCGGCTCCGCGAGGTCCGACGCACCCATCAAGAATTCATCAATCGCGTACGCGGCGTGCCGCCCCTCGGCGATCGCCCAGACGATCAGGCTCTGGCCGCGAGTCATATCGCCGGCCGTGAAAACCTTGGGCACGCTCGTCCGCTTGCTCCGGTCGGACTTGACATTCCCCATGCCGTCCAGCTCGACGCCGAGCTGCTCGAGCAGACCAGCGCGCTCGGGCCCCACGAAGCCCATGGCGAGAAGGACGAGGTCGGCCGGGTAGATTTCCGACGTCCCGGGAATCTCGGCAAATTCGGCCCGGCCGCCACTGGACTTCATCTCGACCCGGACGGTCTCGAGCGCCCGCACGCGGCCGTGCTCGCCGAGGAACCTCCTGGTCATGATCGAATATTCGCGCTGTCCGCCCTCCTCGTGTGCGGAGGAGACACGGAAGACATTGGACCACTGGGGCCACGGGTTCGCCGGGCGCGGTCGTCGGGGGGTCGGGGAACGATCTCGAACTGATGCACTTCCTTGCATCCGTGGCGATGGACGGTCCCGAGGCAGTCCGCCCCCGTGTCGCCGCCGCCCACGATGATGACTCGCTTTTCGAGTGCCGAGATGAACTCGGGCTCATCGATCTCGTCGCCCGCGCCGCGGCGGTTCTGCCCGGTCAGGAACTCCATGGCGAAATGGATTCCGCCCAGCTCGCGCCCTTCGATCGGCAGGTCGCGCGGCTGGGTCGAACCACCGCAGAGGCAAACGGCATCGAAGTCGTCGAGCAGCCTCCGGGCCGGCAGATCAACGCCGATGTTGGTGGACGGCGCGAAGGTGACTCCCTCGGCCCTCATCTGCACCAGCCGGCGGTCGAGATGCCGCTTTTCCATCTTGAAATCGGGAATGCCGTACCGGAGCAGCCCGCCGATGCGGTTGGCACGCTCGAACACGGTCACGGCATGGCCGGCGCGGGCGAGCTGCTGGGCACAGGCCAGACCCGCCGGACCGGACCCCACGACCGCGACCTTCTTTCCGGTCGAGACCTTGGGGGGCTCGGGAACGATCCAGCCCTCGTCCCAGGCCCGTTCGACGATGCTGGCCTCGATCTGCTTGATCGTGACCGGGTCATCGTTGATTCCCAGGACGCACGAGGCCTCGCAGGGGGCAGGGCAAAGTTTGCCGGTGAACTCGGGGAAATTGTTGGTCTGGTGGAGGCGCTCGATCGCGGTGCGCCACTGGTTGCGATAAACGAGGTCGTTCCAGTCGGGAATCAGGTTGCCGAGGGGGCAACCCTGGTGGCAAAACGGGACACCGCAATCCATGCACCGAGCGCCTTGAGCACGCAGCTTTGCCTCGGGGAACGGCTCGTAGACTTCGAGGTAGTCCAGGACGCGCTTCTGGATCGGCCGCCGTCCCGGCGTTTCCCGGCGAAATTCGATGAAACCGGTCGGTTTACCCACGCGCCACCTCCACCGGCACGAGCCGCTCGGGGCCGGGGTGGAGCCCTCCGGTGCGCAAATGCCCCGGGTAGCGCTCCTGCCACCACTGGTCGAGGACCAGCGGATCGGGCGGACGCTCGGATGCGGCGTTCTGCTCCAGCAAGACCCGGCGGTAATCGAGCGGCATCACCTTGACGAACGCTTTCCTGGCTCGTTCCCAATCCTTGAGCAGTCTCATCGCCACCGGGCTGCCGGTGCAGGCGGCGTGATGGCTGAGGAGGTCGCGCACCAGGTCGATGTCATCGGGTTTCTCGAGCGGCTCGAGGTCGACCATCTCGCGGTTGCAGCGCTGGGGGAAGTCGTGCGATTCATCGAGCACGAACGCCCGTCCGCCGCTCATGCCGGCGGCGAAATTGCGGCCGGTGGGGCCGATCACGAGCGTGACTCCGCCGGTCATGTATTCGCAGCAATGGTCGCCGGTTCCTTCCACGACCGCGGCGGCGCCGCTGTTTCGCACGCAGAACCGCTCGCCGGCCCGACCCCGGAAGAACGCCCGCCCGCTGGTGGCGCCGTAGAGCGCGACGTTTCCGATCAGGATATTGTCTTCGGCGACGAACCGGGCTTCCCGCGGGGGATAGACCACGATCTTGCCGCCGGAAAGCCCCTTGCCGATGTAGTCGTTCGAGTCGCCCTCGAGCTCGAGCGTGATGCCGCGCGGGATGAAGGCGCCGAAGCTCTGCCCGGCAGAGCCCGTGAACTTGAGACGGATGGTTTCATCAGGCAGCCCGTTGCCGCCATGGAGCCGGGTCACCTCGCTTCCGAGGATTGTCCCGACGGTGCGGTTGATGTTGCGAATCGGCAGCTCGAGCGAAACGGGCTCGCCACGCGTGAGCGATTTTTCACACGCCGGGATCAACGTGGTCCAGTCCAGCGAGTTTTCCAGCCCGTGCTCCTGGTCGCGGACCTTGCGCACCGCCGCGCCCGGGACGTCGGGCTGATGGAAGATCCTGGTGAAATCGAGCCCGCGCGCCTTGTAATGATCGATCGCGCGGCGCGTCTCGAGCAGGTCGCAGCGGCCGATCATGTCATCGACCTTGCGGAACCCCAGCTCGGCCATGAGCTCGCGCACTTCCTGGGCGATGAACTTGAAGAAGTTGATGACGTGCTCGGCCTGGCCGCGGAAGTTCTGGCGCAGGCCGGGGTTCTGGGTCGCGATCCCGACAGGGCAGGTGTCGAGGTGGCAGACGCGCATCAGGATACAACCCATGACGACGAGCGGAGCCGTCGCGAAGCCATACTCCTCGGCGCCTAAGAGGGCGGCGATCACGACATCGCGGCCGGTCTTCAACTGGCCGTCGGTTTGCACGATGATCCGGTCGCGCAGGCGGTTCAAGAGCAGGGTCTGCTGCGTCTCCGCCAGGCCAAGCTCCCAGGGAATTCCGGCGTGCTTGAGCGAGGTGAGCGGGCTCGCGCCGGTGCCGCCGTCGTGGCCGCTGATCAAGACGACGTCGCTATGGGCCTTGGCCACGCCGGCCGCGACGGTCCCGACGCCCATCTCGGCGACCAGCTTGACGCTGATCCGCGCGCGCGGATTGCTGTTTTTCAAGTCATAGATCAACTGCGCGAGGTCTTCGATCGAGTAAATGTCGTGGTGCGGCGGCGGGCTGATCAATCCGACGCCCGGAGTCGAGTAACGGACCTTGGCGATCCAGGGCCAGACCTTGTGGCCGGGAAGCTGGCCCCCCTCCCCTGGCTTTGCCCCCTGGGCCATCTTGATCTGCAATTCCTGGCGCTTCCCAGGTATTCGCTGGTGACGCCAAACCGCCCCGAGGCGACCTGCTTGATGGCGCTCTTCTTGCTATCGCCGCCCGGCAGCGGCTTGTACCGCTCGGAGTCTTCACCCCCTTCGCCGGTATTCGACTTGCCCCCCATCCGGTTCATGGCGATCGCGAGGGTCTCATGCGCCTCGGCCGAGATCGAGCCGTAGCTCATCGCGCCCGTGGCAAAGCGCCGCACAATCGATTCAACCGGCTCGACCTCGTCGATCGGAACCGCCTGGACCTGATTGAAGCGGAATGTAAAAAGTCCACGCAAGGTGCAGAGCCGCTCGTTCTGCTCGTCAACGAGCCGGGTGTACTTCTTGAAGATGTCGTACCGGCCCGACTGGGTCGCGTGCTGCAGACGGAACACGGTTTCCGGGTTGAACAGATGATATTCACCGTCGCGGCGCCACTGGTACTGGCCGCCGTCGAGCAGCCATGCCGGGCGGGCGTCGCGGCTGGCAAAGGCGCGGTGATGATGGTGGAGCGTTTCCTGCGCGATCTCGGCGAGGCCGACGCCGCCCACGCGCGACGCGGTCTTGTCAAAATAGCGGCGGACAAACTCCTGATTGAGACCGATCGCCTCGAAGATCTGTGCTCCGCGGTAGCTCTGGATCGTGCTGATGCCCATCTTGGACATCACCTTCACGACCCCCTTCTTGATTGCCTTGCGGTAGCGGTAGATCGCCTCGTCGTGGTCGATCCCCGTGATCATCCCCTGGCGAATCATGTCTCCCAGCGTCTCGAACGCGAGATAGGGGTTGATCGTGCCCGCGCCATAGCCGAGCAAGAGCGCGAAATGATGGACTTCGCGCACGTCGCCGCACTCGATCACCAATCCGGCGCGCGAGCGCAACCCCCGGCGCACCATCTCGTGGTGCAGCCCGGAACAGGCCAGAAGCGAGGGAATCGGCGCCTTCTGGGCGGTGAGCCCCCGGTCGGAGAGCACGATCAGGTTGGCGCCCTGCTCGATGGCCTCGCAGGCCCGTTCGATCATCGCCGCGAGCGCGGCTTCGAGGCCCGCTGCGCCCTCGGCCGCCGGGAACAGCATGGGCAGCGTCACCGCCGAGAATCCGCGCCAGTGACTCAAGCGCCGGAGGCGCGACAGCTCGTCGTTATCGAGCACCGGCAGCTCAAGCGCGATCTGCCGGCAGGCTTCCGGCCTGGGGGCGAGTAAGTTGTCTTCGCCGCCGGCGCCGGTGAACACCGAGGTGACGAGCTCCTCGCGGATCGCGTCCAGGGGCGGGTTTGTCACCTGCGCGAAGAGCTGTTTGAAGTAGTTGAAGAGGGGCTGGGCGCGGTCGGAGAGCACGGCCAGCGGCGTGTCGGTGCCCATCGACCCGATCGCCTCCTCGCCCGACTCTCCCATGGGGCTCAGGATGAATTTGAGGTCTTCCAGCGTGTATCCGAAGGCGATCTGGCGCTGGACCAGGGTCTGATGGTCGGGGACCGGCATGTAAGGCGCCGCCGGCAGGTCGGCGAGGGAGACCATGTGCTCGCGAAGCCACTTGCCGTAGGGGCGTGCCGACGCCAGCGCGTGCTTGAGCTCTTCATCCTCCACGATCCGGCCGGCTTCGAGGTCGATCAAGAACATCTTGCCGGGCTCGAGCCGCCCCTTGGCCACGATCGTTTCGGGAGGGATCGGAAGGGCGCCCACCTCCGAGGCCATGATCACGCGATCGTCGTCGGTCACGATGTAACGACTGGGCCGCAGTCCATTGCGGTCGAGCACCGCGCCGATCGACTTGCCGTCGGTAAAAACCACCGACGCGGGACCGTCCCAGGGCTCCATCAAGCAGCTATGAAACTTGTAGAAATCCTTCTTCGCCTGCGACATCGATCCGTTGTTTTCCCAGGCCTCGGGAATCAGCATCATCATGGCGTGCGCGAGCGGGTAGCCCGAGCGGACGAGGAGCTCGACGGCGTTGTCGAGGCAGGCCGAGTCGCTCAAGCCTTCGCGGATCACGGGCCGCAGCTTGGCGACGTCGCCCGGCTCGTAGAGCTCGGAAGCAAACAGCGCCTCGCGCGCCCGCATCCAGTTGATATTGCCGCGCAGGGTGTTGATCTCGCCGTTGTGCGAGATCATGCGATAGGGATGCGCAAGCTGCCAGCTTGGAAACGTGTTGGTGCTGAAACGCGAATGCACCATGCACAGAGCGCTTGCAAAGAGCGGGTCGTCGAGGTCGTGGGCGAAATAGCGGCCAAGCTGCTCGGTCGTGAGCATCCCCTTGTAGACCAGCGTGCGGCAGGAAAGGCTCGAGAAGTAAAAATACTTGTGATCGTCGAGCCCCGAGTCCTCGATCTCCTTCTCGAAGCGTTTCCGGATGACGTACAGCTTCCGCTCGAAGGCCTCGGGGTCGCTCGCGCCGGCCCCGCGGCCGACCATGGCATGCCACAACAGCGGCTCGACGGCCCTGGCGCCTTCGCCCAGGGTGCTGCCGTCGGTCTCTACCGGCCGCCAGCCGAGGAACGTCTGCCCCTCCTCGGCCACGATGCGCTCGAAGAGCTCCATGCCAAACCGTTGCTGACCGATTTCGGCCGACGTGAAGAACGCGCCCACGCCGTAATGGCCCGGCTCGGGCAGCTCGATCGCGAGCGGCCGGCATCTGGCGACGAGGAACTCGTGCGGGATCTGGACCAGGAGGCCGGCGCCGTCTCCCGTGTTGTTTTCACAACCACAGGCGCCGCGGTGGCTCATGTTTGCCAGCGCGGTGATCGCGTCTCGCACCAGCTCGTGAGACTTGTGCCCTTTCACGTGCGCGACAAAGCCCACGGCGCAGCTATCGTGTTCGTTGCGCGGGTCGTACAGGCCTTGGGGTGGTGGTAGGCTTGTCTTCATCATTCGATGTCCTTCGCGAATCGATCTCGCGCGGTCCAGGCTCAAACCGGGGGACTTCCGAATCTCTGCGAGTCGTGTGCCGGCTTGGTGTGAAAGTCAGTGTCCAGTCCGGGGAGTCGTTTCGTTTCGGGCAATGCTCGCGATTGTGCGTGGCACAATCTGACATCATGGAAACACGCGCGGGCCCCGGCCGCGCAGCGGTCAGTGCGAGGCGGCCGCCGCGACGCGCCGGGAGAGATCGTCCGGGGCGGGCGGGGGCGACGTCACATCCTCACTGATCAGCAATTCCAGGAACTTTGCCGCGGCGCGCTCGAGTGAGCCCTGGCGCCGATGAATGATCGCCAGCGGGCGCGTGAGTCGCTCGCTGGGCGCAAGCCCGATCAGGGGAATCGTGACCAGCGATCCGGCCTTGACCTCTTGCGCCAAGGACGGCTCGGGCAGGATCGAGATGCCGGTGGGCACTTCGATCGCGCGCTTGATCGTCTCGATGTTGTCGAACGCAAGCACGACATCGACCTGCACGTCATGGCGCCGCAGGAACCGGTCGATCGCGCGGCGGATCGAGAGATCCGTGTCAAACGCGATGAACGGTTCGCCATCGAGCTCGGACACGGGAACGCTGGAACGGTTCGCGAAGCGATGCGACGGGTCGACCACGAGCACCATCGCCTCCTCTCGCCAGGTCATCACCGAGAGGTCGGGCCACTTCTTGGGAAACGAGAGCAGCCCGAGCTCGGCGTCGCCACTGGTGACGCGCTCGATCACGCGCCGCGGATGGAGGTATTCCAGCCGGACGCTCGCCCGCGCGTAGCGTTCCTCGAACGTCTTGACGTACTGGCTCATGCTGTGAAGCCCCGAGTAAATCGCGGCCACACCGACCGTGCCGGCCACCGTGTCGTCGTCTTCCACCGCCCTGACGCGGTTTTCCAGCTCGAGGTAGCGCTCCACCAGCTCCTTGCAGCCCTCGTAATAAACCTTGCCTGAGGGCGTCAGCACCAAGGGTCGCTTCGAACGATCGATCAGCTTCAGACCAAGCCGGTCTTCCAGGTGCTGGACAGCCTGGCTCGCGGAGGATTGCGAGATCTTGTTCTCCGTGGCCCCACGCGAGAAACTCGCTGTTCGCACCACGTCACAAAAGATCTTCAAAGACTCGAACTGCATGACAACCTACTTATCGGCATTTCTCTGATACTACGCCCAGTACGTTATTGGAAAACGTAATACTAGGCGAATGCCGACCGCTGCGTCAAGAGTCTCGTCTCAGAAAAAACCGGGAGTATCCTCTTACGGAATCGGGGCTTGGAACGACCCTCGAATCGGAGCAAACGCGAAGAACGCCGCGCCGCTGGGCCAGCGGCGGCCCGGATCCATAGCGAACGGCAGTCACCGAGGCCGTCCTTTTCGCACAAACTCGTACGCGACGAGCCTTTGGTTGCCGTACACCTATAGGAACGATTCGGGGAGGAGTCGCGCCTGATGAGGTGAGGATATGGCGGGTCGGTCGTTCGCGGGCGCGAGCGACAGGTCGATACTCGAGGGGAAGATCGATCGGGTGCTTGCGCCTACTTTGGGAAAACGGCGCGCTCCAGGCGATTCGCCTTCACCGCCGGGCCAAGATAACTTTACACATCGTCGCCCGTCACGGCGGCCTCGGACCACCGTCGCACGACTTCGGCGATCTGGGCGACGTCGGCCATGGCGCCCACCCCGACGTCGCCGCAGGCCAACCGCTTGGCCTGCGGCGGGATCAGGACAATGCCGGGCGCGGCCCGGGCGAACACATCGGGAGCCTCGCCGAGCGTACCGAGGGCGGGGACGGGCGCGGTGGCTCGATCGGCGAGCACCTGGCGCAGGTGCCGCAAGGTGACGGGGCTCTCCCACATCATGGTGTTCATCGCGGGCGCGATCACCACGGGCTTCGAGAAATCCCAGGCCCTGTAGATGCAGGTGAGGAAGTTATCGGAGATTCCGAGAGCGAATTTCGCGAGCGTGTTGGCGTCGAGCGGTGCAACGATCAACATGTCCGCCCATTTGCGAAACTCAATATGTAGCACCAGGTCACCGCGCCGGTAGCGAGCGCCGGGCCATTCGTCGCGGTCGCGAAACAAGAGCGCGGGCGACCCGCGCGTATCAGGGCCGGCGCCTTCATCGAGCTCCGCGGGGTCGAAGAAATAGAGTGCCGGAGTCGTGACCACCACGCGCACTTCGTGTCCAGCGGCGACCAGCTCGCGGCAGAGAGCCGGAGTCCGGATCGCGGCGACGGAGCCGGTCACACCGAGGATGAGCCGTGCCATGGTTGGAACGGATCCCGCTCCAAGACTGCCCGGGACGCAAGCGACTTCAGTGCCGCTCGACGATGAGCGATTCCAAGGTCTCGTTGATCGCCTGGGTCAGATTGTTCCAGAGCGTGCACTGCAGTTCGCGGGCCAGGCGCGGCGGCAGGAGCAATCGATCTCCCGCACGCTCGGCCAGCACGGTCGCAATGACTTTCAGATCGGCGCTGATCACTCCTGTGAGGTCTTCAAAGGTGTCGGGAAGCTGCAAGGATCGTAATGCATCGTCCGTGGTTCGAGTGGACATGCAAACAAACCCTCCTTGGCCAAAGGTAAGGTGAGAACGCGGATCCGATCCGAATCACGACTGAAAAGCTAACTTGCATCTGAACCTGGAGTCAAGTCTCTCGTAGTTTGATATCAAACTACTCATCGTTGGGAAAGGACTCTCTGACGGTGACCCCGACACAATCAGAACCACGCGGGCTCGAGCTCGCGCCGCTTCCTCGGGCCGATGGCATCGTGAATCAGCTCGATCAATCGGGGTCCGTCCAAAAGCTCGATCGGGTTGTCGGCTGCGAACTTCTCGGCCGCGAGCGAGAACGTGCTGGTGGTGACGAAGAATCCTTTGTGGCAGCGCATGTGGTGAATTGTGCCGAGGAATTTTTGCAGAGCCGGCGAACCGACCACGGTCTGCTTGTGATACTTGCACTGGACCACGGCCGCAAGGCCGTCGCGGCGGCGCAATCGAAGATCGGCCCCCTCGTCGCCGGAGCCGCCCAGCCGCTCGACCTCGAAATCCATCATCTCGAAAAGCTCGGCGGTGAACTCTTCAAACGACTCGGGTGTGAGCGATGCCAGCTCGGCGAGCTTCAGCTCGGCGCGCCGGGCCTGGAGCTTGCGCTCGTCGGCTTGATCGCGCGCCGCACGGATCTGTTCGCGCAGCGAGCCAACTTCCTGCGCGATGGGCCCATCGAGCGGGGCGCCCAGCCGTGAGAGATAGCGGTCAATCTTGAAAAACGCGTTGTCGATGGTGTTGTCGAGCCGCGCCCGCTCGGCCCGGGTCGACTGATTGTTAAAGCGGCGGAAGACGGAATAATGGAGGTGCTCAAGCGCGCCTGAGAGTTCTTCGGGCGACCCGATCGACGGGGCGTCGTCCTGGTACGGGGTGGCGCTGAAGAGCATTCCCTGGAGCACGGCCTCCGGCGACGGAAGGTCGGCCCGAGGCGCTGCGGCCGCGCGTGCTCGCAGCCAGTCGAGCACCATCCTTGCACATTCGGGCCCGAGGCACTCCATTTCCATCGATCTCCGGCACTCCGTTTCCCGTCGCACGTCGCGACAGCATGCGCGAGGCGAACCTCTGGCACATCAAAATACACGGGAAGTTGCCCGATTACCACATCGAGTTGACACCCTCTGCCCGCAGGACAACAATCGAGGCTCTGGGTGCGCATCGCCTCGAAGATGAGGAGCTCCTGCCATGGGACAGTTTGCGGTCATCGTGCCCGCCGCGGGCCAATCGTCGCGATTTGGCGACCCGAAGCAGAAGAAGATCTACGCCGAGCTCGCAGGGCGTGCGGTGTGGCTGCGCGCCGTCGAGCCGTTCATCAACCGGGACGACGTCTCCCAGATCATCATGGCGATCGCACCCGAGGATCGCGAGTTGTTCGAGCGCCGCTACCGCGCCAGCGTGGCGTTCATGAATATCAAGGTGATCGAGGGGGGAGCAGAGCGGTCCGAGACCGGTCGCGCGGGCACTCGAGCTGGTCGATGCCGAGTGTGAATTCATCGCGATCCACGATGCGGCGCGGCCGTGCTTGACCGGCCGGTTGGTCGACGCTGTCTTCGAGGCCGCGCGTGCTCACGGAGCCGCACTGCTGGCCATTCCCGTGGCCGATACCATCAAGCGAGTCGACCCCGACCACCATACGAGCGCCACCGTCCCGCGCGACGGTCTCTACCTGGCGCAGACGCCGCAAGTGTTCAGCCGCGCAGCTCTTGTGCAAGGCCTACGCCCAGCGCTCGCGCGTGGCGGGGAGCGTCACCGACGATTGCCAGCTTGTCGAGGCCCTTGGCCATCGCTGCGCTGTCATCGAAGGCTCGTCGCCTCAACATCAAGATCACTACCCCCCTCGATCTGAAGCTCGCATCCGCGATCCTGCCGCTGCTCGAGGAGCCCAAGCGCGAAGGCTCGGCTCACCCTTATTCCGACGAACAATCGAAGTGGGGTGATCTGCCGAAGATCAAGCCTTCGGACCTCTTCGACGCCTGACCTGGATCCCGCGCCGTCCTGTCCAGATCGATCGCGCCAATGCCGGCGGCGGGTGACGCACCTGTTCGCCGGCAAGCCCTTGTGCACGCCGTCCGCGAGTATTATCCTCTGTGAATTCGTAATAACGCGGACAGCGATCGGCCTCGGCGGGGGCTCTCATGAAACGGCGAATTACCGGCGGATTCACATTGATCGAGCTGCTGGTCGTGATCGCGATCATCGGCATTCTGGTCGGGTTGTTGCTGCCCGGCGTGCAGCAGGCGCGGGAGGCGGCCCGGCGGATGGACTGTCAGAGTCATCTGCACCAGATTGGCCTGGGGATCATGCAATACTTCGACGACTGGAACGGGCAGTTCTTCCTGCATCACCCGTTCAACGCCGATAGTCTTTCGGAAGTGGGCAACGCGGAATCGTTTGCCGAGATCTACTGGGAAGACAAGATCATGCCGTATGTCAATCCCACGTTTGCGAACGCTCAGATCGCGAAGTCGGGAGTCCAGATCGCGGACGAGAAGATCTTTCGCTGCATGTCGGACACGTCGGTCGTGCGGCCCTACGTTGACCCGTCGAGCGGGCTGGTCGACGGCATCACGAACCGGACGAGCTATCTGCTGAATTCGCAGCTGAGCCACAAGACGCTGCGGTACGGGCGATGGACGTTTCCGCGTTTTCAGAACGAGATCGGCAGCTCGAACTTCGTGTGCATGAACGAGCGTGACGGCGCGGTGATGGACGCCAACATCAACGACCCGGTCGCGGCGACCGACCCCCGGCAGGACGACTATGACATCTGGCTCGGCACCGTCACCCTCGACAAATGGATTCCGTGGAACCGCCATGGCACCTCGAACATGCTGTACCTCGACGGCCACGCAAAGTCAGTTCAGAAGCCCGAGGCGTACCTGGGCATGTACCCGGGAGGGGTGATCCTCACCAATCCGAGCTGGTATCCGTAGGATCCACTTCCGCTCCTGGTCTCGCGTGGGTCTGGCACGCGAGCGCTAGCGAGTGCCCAAGGATCTCATTTCTTCTCCTCGAGCATCACCGTGAGCAAGGGCTCCATCGCCTCGGCCCAGATCTGATAGCCCTGCCTGCTCAGGTGCAGGAAGTCAGGCATGATCTCGGGAGAGATCGTGTCGTCTTCCTTCAGGAACGCCTTACTGATATCAAGAAACCTGACTTCGTGCCGTCGTCGAGCTTGGCGATTTGTGTGTTTGTGACCTTGAGCCGTTCGCGAAGGCCGCCGTGATGTTGCTCTCTCGGGAAGACGCCCAGGAGCAGGACTCGCGACTTCGGGAGCCGCCGGCGCAGCTCTTCTACGATCGCCTTGACTCCCTGCGCAATCTCATCCGGCGGGCTGGAGTCGGCGTTGTTGGTCCCGATCATGAGCACGACGACCTTGGGGCTGATTCCTTCAAGCTCGCCGTTCTGAATCCGCCAGAGCACGTGCTGAGTGCGGTCGCCGCCAATGCCGAAATTCGCGGCGCGGCGGCTCCCGTAAAAATGCTTCCACACGTCATCGTTCCATCCCTGCGTGATCGAGTCGCCCAGGAAGAGCAGGTCGATATTGCCTTGCTTTGCTGCGCTCGAGGAAGCTGCGATGCATCGCCATCGGGGGGCCGTCGCGCCGTTCGGGCACGACCGTCGGCGGACCCTGGGCCTGCGCGTGCGCTCCACTTGCGAGCAAGCCGAGAATGCCCATGCAGTGGATCGCGGTACGAGTTAACGGGCGACGCACAAGTCGCATGGGCGGATCCTCGGAAAGGCTGAAGGCGGGTAAAGGACCGCGCGTCTTCGCGATGGCGGCACTGCAAAGTCTACCGCGTGCGAACGCCTTGCTCCAGCCAGTGAGTCCAGCGCGCGGTCGTCGCCGCGATTTCGATGACGCCGTGGTCCGCGAAATGGTCATTTCGCGGGTGCATCAATCGGCGGGAGAAGTCTCTAGCGAGGCTTTTTCTGTTCGCTTAGACTCGCTATCTTCAAAGTCCGCCGCGGCTCGAGGGAACGGGATGGCGCAGCGAAATCGCTCCGGCGGAGAAGCTCGAGCAGTGTGCCGGGAGCGAGGTTTCTCGTACGTGTCGCCGCGGTCACGAACCAATCCGCGTCTCACTAACATCGACTTCCTGGCCCGGCCCGCGGCGGGTCGACATCGAGGGCTGACTATCCATGAATCGACTTCAAAAGCTTGCCGTCACTGGGCTGGTGGGATTGGTATTTGCTCGGTGCAGAGTCCGCGAGGCGCCCGTCAGGACGATGGCTGGGTATCGCTCTTCGACGGCACGACCTTGAGCGGCTGGACCAAGGCGGGCGGTCGGAGCGAAGACAGCAAGTGGGAGGTCGTCGACGGAGCGATCGTCGGGCACCGGCCAGGCATCGATGCTCTATAGCCCCAAGGGCGATTACAAGAATTTCCGGTTCCGGGCCGAGGTCAAGATCAACGACCACGGCAACTCGGGCATGTATTTCCGCAGCCCGGCTCCGACGGCGACTTTTCCAAAGGGTATGAGGCCCAGATCGACAGCACGCACCGCGACCCGATCCGGACCGGCTCGATCTACGGCTTCCTGCACATCTACAAGCAGATCGTTCCGCCCGACACCTGGTTCACCTATGAGGTCGAGTGCGTCGACAAGGACTGGAGGGGCACGGTCGTGCCGCACATCAAGGTCTGGATCAACGGCGAGCTGCTCTTCGAGCTGCAGGAGAAGACCAAGGCGTGGGACAAGGGTTATTTCGCCTTCCAGCAGCACGACCCGGGCAGCAAGGTCTAGATCCGCAAGATCGAGGTGAAGGAGCTGCCGGGAAGCAGGGGCTAGTGACTGACGCGGCGAGCAGACCTGACACGGCGCGGATCCGCCGCTCGGGTCTTCCGCCATCGACGCCATCGAGCGGTGACTGAGCGATCTGCACCGCCAGGAACGACGCGACCGGCATCAGCCGGACTACGATTTGAAGCGAGAGGAACCATGGCCAATCTGTGGGTCGAAAAGTCGATCGCCGCCTTGAAAGCCGAGGCCTTCGACAGTCGGAGACACGGGCTGAAGCGGACGCTTACGGGCACGAACCTGGTCATGCTCGGGATCGGCGCGATCATCGGGGCCGGGTTCTTCGGGCTCACCGGCGAGGCCTCGGCCAAATTCGCCGGCCCGGCGATCTCCCTCTCGTTCGTCCTGGGCGGCATCGTCTGCGCCTTCGCCGGGCTCTGTTATGCCGAGATGGCCTCGACGGTTCCGGTTGCCGGATCGGCCTATACATATGCGTATGCAACGATGGGCGAGTTCATCGCCTGGTTGATCGGCTGGGACTTGATCCTCGAATACATGGTCGGCGCCACGACGGTGGCGATCAACTGGTCGGGCTACGTCTCCAGTTTCCTGCACGACCGCGGGATCGACCTGCCGGCGCGGTTACTGGCCTCACCGGGGACCGTCATGATCGAGGTGCCCGACGCGATCGCCGGCCAGCTGCATCTGCGCCACGGCTGGTCGATGCTCGAATCGGTCAAGGATCGGCTGATCGAAGCGCGGCATATCGATTTCTCCAGGCTTATCCGCAGGTTTCGGCTCGATCATCAACCTGCCGGCGATGGTTATGGTCGCTGCTCGTGACGCTCTTGCTCGTCGTCGGCGTCAAGGAGTCGGCCCGGGTCAACAACGTGATTGTTTTCATCAAGGTGTCGATCCTGGTCCTGTTGATCGCCTTGGGCTTGCCGCTGATCAATCAAGCGAACTGGGGCGGCAGGTTCATCCCGCCTCGGACGAGTGGTTTCATTTCGGCTGGACGGCATCTTCCGGGCCGCCGGGCGTCGTCTTCTTCGCCTACATCGGATTCGATGCGGTCTCGACGACCGCGCAGGAGGCCAAGAATCCCCAGCGCGACATGCCGCTCGGAATCATCGGCTCGCTGGTCATCTGCACGATCCTCTACTGCCTGGGATCGCTCGTCTTGACCGGCGTCGTGAATTACAAGCAGCTTCACGTGCCCGATCCGGTCGCCGTCGCGACCGACGCCATGGGAAAGCCGTGGCTCTCGTTTTACGTCAAGATCGGTGCGATCGCCGGTTTGAGCTCGGTGATCCTGGTCATGCTCATGAGCCAGCCCCGAATCTTTTACGCGATGTCGAAAGACGGCCTGCTGCCGCCGATCGTCGCCAAGATCCATCCGCAGTTCCACACTCCCTATATCACCACGATCATCACCGGATTGATCGTGATGATGGCTGCCGGCTTGATTCCGCTCTCGGTTGCCGGCGAGCTGACGTCGATCGGGACGCTGTTTGCCTTTGCCGTCGTCTCCGGCGGCGTGCTTTATCTGCGGATCACGCAGCCGGACATCGAGCGGCCGTTCAAGGCCCCGATGATCTGGTTCACCGGCGCCCATGGGCGTGATCACCGCCGTGTCCTGTTGATGGTCACGCTGCCCGCGGACACGTGGATCCGGCTGATCGTCTGGATGGTGATCGGGCTGGTGATCTATTTCCTGTACGGCGCGCATCACAGCGTCCTGGGTGGCAGAAAAGCGGCAAAAGCCGCGGCAGACGCCGCGGGCGGCGGCAACGTTACGTTAGCCACCGGCCTGGCGCCGGCCTCTAGCGTGACTGAAGGCGCCGGAGGGCTTCGACGGTCGCCAGGAAGTCGGCCGGCAGCGGTGCCGTCAAGCTCAGCTCTTGCCCGGTGGACGGGTGCTGAAACCGCAGCCGGTGCGCGTGGAGCGCCTGGCGCTCGATCAGGGTGACGTCAGGCTCTTCGCCTTTGAGCCCGCTGCGCCCTTCGGCGCCATGAGATCGCCCAGGGTGATGCGATCGCGCCCCGAGTACAGCTTGTCGGCCAGGATCGGGATGGCCGATGTGGGTCAAGTGAATGCGAATCTGATGGGTTCGCCCGGTCGCGGCTGGCACCGGACGAGCGCGAAGCCGCGAAACCGCTCCGCGACTTCGTAGAACGTCACGGCTCGCTGCCGCCGTCCGACGGTGCGCGGATGGCCATCTTCTCGCGCGAGGTCGGGTGGAAGCCGATCGGCTGCTCGATGTAGTCGCTGTCGCGCTGCGGGGACGCCGTGAGACCAGCGCCAGGTATTCCTTGCTGGACGGTGCGAAGCTCGAACTGGTTGGCGAGCTTGCGATGGGTCATATCGTCCTTGGCGACGACCAGCAGCCCGGTCGTGTCGCGATCGAGGCGGTGGACGATGCCGGGACGATTTTCGCCGGCAAGGGTCGAGAGCGCGTCGAAATGAAACTGAAGCGCGTTGACGAGCGTTCCGCGCCAGTTGCCGCGGGCGGGGTGCGTGACCATCCCCGGTGGTTTGTTCACGACGGTCAAGAAGTCGTCTTCATAACACGACTTCGAGCGGGATGTCTTCGGGCTCGGGGGTGGTGTCGGGCAGGTCGGGCAGGCGGATACAGACCTGGTCGCCCTGCCGGACGCGGTAGCACGCTTTCACGAGGCGAGCGTTCACGAGCACTCCATCCGCGTCGATCACCTTTTGCAGCACGCCGCCTGGAGTAGTCGGGGAACCGGTTGGCCAGGTAAGCGTCGATTCGCTTGCCTTCCGATCGAGATTTGACCTCAAATTCCAGCGGTGTGTCGGAAAGTGGGGGGGGCCACATGGCGCAAGCGTACCGCGACTTGCGATCTCCGTGACGAACCTCACTTGGGGGCGGTTTTCTGCTGCGCCGGCCGGCTTGGTCGCGAAGACGTCGTCGGGAAGCTCTTCCACGTTCGGCGGAGACAATTCGAGCTGCATTTCGGGGAGCAAGCCGGATTTGGGCAGCGAGCCGGGCTTCGCGGCCGCGCCTGGCGAGCTCAGGGGCGACGTGAACGATTCCGTTCCGAGAGACGGAAGCGTGACCTTGGTGGGCACGTACGCGTAGAGATCCTTGTAGAACGCGGCGGCGTCCGGCTTTTTGAGGGCGGCGGCACGCTGCTTCGCCTGCTCGGCCTCAGCGGATCCGGGCCAGGTCTCGGCCACGAGCGCGTATTGCTCGATCGCCTTGCGGAGATCGTAGCGGGATTCGAGCGCGCGAGCCTTGCCCAGCGCGGCGGCGCGGGCCTGGAACGAGTCCTTGGGGGCTTCGCGAGCGACCTGGTCAAACAGGTCGACGGCCTTTGAGAAATACGGCAGGGCCACGTCGTGATTGTTGGGTAGGTCGGAGAGGGCGAGATTGTAATACTCGGTCGCTGCCTGCAAGAGCGCCCAAGTCGAGGCCGGCGAATTCGGATAAAGCTTGGCGATCTCGACGCGATCCTCGGCTTTCTTGGCGTTGTCGAGCTTCGACCACACTTCGGATGTCCGCGAGCGCCGTCCGGTCGTCACGTTCCAGATCACGACCGCCGCGAGGATCCCGATTGCCGCGGTCAGTGCCCACGTCGAGTATTTCCTCGGATCTTGTAAGACGTGGTGGGTCAAGCGGCCCAGGGCCGTCATCTTCTCTTCGGGGTGATGGATGACCGTCGGAACGACGTGATCAAGCTGATGGCGCACCACGATCGGTGGCGTCGGGCTCGAACTGCGGCGCGGCGACTGCTTTTTCATCCTGCTCACCTCTTGCCGTTGCCCGGCAGCGTGCGGGAAACGGCGAATCGTCTGAATCGTTAACTCAACCCCTGGAGAATCTTATACTTTCGATCACCAACAGGTCAAGCGAAGCCGCACTCGACCGGCCGGGACATCGCTGCATCGCGTCCTCAACGGATTTGCGCCAGAAGCGACAGGCGGGCGCACCGTCCAGAGCCAGGCAATGAGCCGGCAGATGCCTGCCATGCTGAGCGCACGGGGTCGCGGGTGGGAGCGTCCTGCGAGCGCTCTTATTTCGGCGGAAGGGCGCAGTTCGATCGGGCTGCCCGGGACGGCGGTGCTGTCGGTACGGACCGCACGGTCGGCGAGCACATCTTCGATGGCATCGGCCAGGTAGCGGCAAACGACGGGTGTGCCGCGGCCGTACTGGTCGTCGATCGCGCCGCGGTAGCGCAAACGGCCCGATCCATCGACGACCAGCACCTCGCCGGCGCACTCGACCTGCAACTGGTCGGCGATGCGATTGCCGGCGTCTTTCAGGATAGGGAAAAGCACGTGAGACGCTCGTGCGTACGCGGCGACGCCGGCGATCGAGGTGCTGGAGTTCGAATCAATGGCGAGGAAGTCCACGTCGCGCAGCTCGTACTGATCGGCCAGGGGCGCGAGTCGCCGCAGTGCGTCGTCGGCGAGCGCGGATCCAGCACCGACGAACGCGGCGACCACAATTCGGCCGCTGTGGTCCGAGAGGCGATGGAGGACGCCCGTCCTCGCGTCGGGGGCTGCGAACTCGCCGACACGCTCTCCGAGCCCGCGAGGCGAGTGACCGCGGTGGCGGGCGAGCGTCCAGGGCATGCTGACTATTGCCAGCACGGCCAGCAGCAAGCCGCCGGCGACCCGCAGCCGGTTTGCTCGCCGGAGCGTCGCGAACGCGCCGTCGACGCGACGAGGGCGGGACCGTGGGCCGCGGCCGGGTCGGCGCGGTGGACCCGCGTTGCGGCCGGCGAGGTCTGCCGTCGCGGCGACCGCCCTTCGGCCGGTGCGAGGGCCGCACGGGCCGGAGAGGTCGTTGCCCGCGCTCTCATCCGGCGATTCCGGCGATCGCGATTCTTGCCCGGCCAGCCGAAACATTGCGGATCCGATCCCTATTTTCCGCGAGCACTCCGCTGTATTCCCGCGAGCCGCACCCGGGCATGCTAACGGACGATCGCCTGAAACGAGACCTGACCCTGGGCGCCGGGCGCGAGCACTCCAGGCAGCTCCCAGTGCAGCTCGGTCGACCCGGCGACATTCATTGCGGACATGAATTTGGTCCCTTCCGGTCCGCGGGACGTCCCTTTGACATACTCCAGCCGGGGCAACAGCGAATCGACGATCGAGACGGCGCGGATCGGAGTGTTCCCCATGTTGCGGTAGATGATCACGTAAGTCAGCGTGTCTCCTGGCTCGGCCTCGAGCGGATAGACGCGCTTGATGACGGCCAGGCCGGGACGATCGGGCGGGGTTTCAAGGCCGGTCATGTCGTGCGGTCCCCAGACCTTGACGGCCTGGCTGGCCCCTTCGACGATCGCCGTGAATCACGGGTCCCTCGCTCGTCTTGATCCCATCCAGGCGAAGCCTTTCCTTGGTCTGGCCAGGCTTCTGCCGGTTGCGGGCGACGAGTGCGGCCTGGGGCTGCTGATTGTTGGCCACGAGCACCGCGCCCGAGTAACCGCTGAGCCCGCTCTTGTTCGATTCTTCGTCGGGTGAGAGCCGTCCGCGCTGTCCGGCGGCTCGCGAGCGTGCCCGCGCCAGCTCGGCGCCTGGTTCTGGACCAGGCGTTTCGATGCCTCGCGGGTAGCGGTCTGTGCATATTTCGCGAGCAGCTTCTCGGACTTGATCGCCTGGATGTCGACGTTCTGGTTGGCTCCCGTGCTCACGCGGACTTCGGCGAACCGCGGCGCGTAGACGCAGACCACGTTGGTCGGGAGACTCGCGGTTCTGGGTCCGCCCTTTGAGCCCCATGTCAAACCCGACGACGGTGTCGCGAGGTTCGATCCCCCCGACGCCGCCGGTTGGTCCGGCCGCCGCGGGGATGCCGCGGTCTCCGCCGTCGCAGAGATACTCGTCGCGCGGCAATGACGGCCGCGGTGGTGGCGGCGAGGCCACGCACAAGGGCCCGCACGGCAAACCGCAGCGCCGCGAGCTCGAGAGGAACGAGCACGGACCGGTGCCGATGCTGGCCGCCCAGTCGAGGCCGACGTCGCCCGCTGTCCTCGCCTGGATTTCCTCCATCGACGGCTTGCGGCCGCCAAGCCGCACGATCGCAATCGGGCCGCCCGAGCGACCGCGCGACCGTCAAGGGCAGCTCGGTCGGGTTGAGGGTGAGAACGGGGATCTGGTCCTTGGGCATGCGGAACGGGAGGGCCTGATCGGGGTCTTCGAGATAGATCACCTTCGTGACGAGCCGGCGCGGTCGACGGTGTCGTAGAGGTCGTCAATGGCTGAAGATGACGCGAATGGGGTATTTCGCCGGGTCGATGTCGGGGGGCCGATGCAGGTGCCCGACCACTTCGATCACCGGGAACAGCGCGACGCCGGGGCGCTCGGGGATGTTGCTGACACGAAGGCGGTAGCCGACTCCGCGCTTGAGGCCGACGGTAAGGATTCCGCCGCCGTCGCCGGCGGGCACCGGGTCGGGCGCCGGTGCAAGGACCTCGACGGTGAGCCCCGGCGGACCCTGGAAGCGGACGACCTGGATATCGGGCTCGAGGGCCGGCGCCGAGGGCGGCGCCGTGGCGCCGGGCCCGATCGCGGCGGTGCCCGGCGCTCCTGGAGTCGAATGCACAAGTGGCGCAGCGGCGCGGCTGCCGTCGGCACGCCTTGGCCTGGCGCGTCCGGGGCCTGCTGGGCCCGGCCGGCGGTCGCGATGGCACAGGCCGCGATCCCCGCGATCCATCGCAGCGTGTTGTGACCGACACCGGCCGTCCAACCACCGCGGCCGTTTCTTCCTTGGTGGCTCATCGTCTGGCTTCCTGATCGGAGAGAGACGTTCGGTTTGAGGGTGGCGACTGACAAACCCCGGCGAAACGCGCGTCGCTGGCAGCTTCGGCCGGGGTGTTTGAGCTTAGCCGGGCCAGGGCGCCGCCGGCCTCGCGCGGGCACCCTGCGAGCCCGCCGGCCATTGCGACACTTCATGATTACTGGGCTGGAGCGGCAGCCGCGGGATCGGTGGGATTGGCGGGCGCGAGCGCGTCGGCGCCGGCCGTCTTGGGCTTGATCTCGCCCGCGCCGGGCACCGGCGGCGGGGTGACGGGTGCCGGGATCGGCGGCGCTCCTGCGGGCGCGGGGGCGGGCGTCACCGGTGCGACCGTCGCGGGATTGGGATCAAGGATCACGGATCCAGCGGGTGCGACGCCGGGGGGCAGCGAGCCCGGAGGGGCGACGTTGCCGATCGGCGAGCTCGTGACCGCCATGCCGGCACCTTGCAGGCCCGGCATCTCGAGGTCGATGGCACCGAGCCGCACGATGAGCAGGATCGTCCCGCGCTTGTCGGCTTCGAGGATCGGGTCGACACCCGGCTCGAGGCGGGTCGAAACCAGCGTTTCGACGCCCGAGACCGCAAGCTCCTGGTACTTCGGATCCGGGAGGTAGATCACCTTCGTCACAAAATTCCCGCCGTCGATGACCTGGTCAAAGTCTTCGCTGGTGAACTGCACGGGGATGGCATTGTGAGCCAGGTAAGCGTCGGTGCCGGGCGTGGTCGGGGCGACTTCGATCGTCGGGATAGAGAGTCGCATTGGCCCGGCCCGGAATGCTGGTGATCTTCAAGCGGTAAATGAAGCCTTGATTGAAGTTATACCGCGCCGGCACGGTGAGCTGCGCGGGAAGGTAGGTCCGTTCGCCATTCGGGCCCACGCTGGATTGCCAGCCGATCTGCATCCCGTCGGGGTCCAGGAAATAGATCTGGCTCTTGGTGCTCATGAACCGTCGCCCGGCCGCCGCGCCGCCGGCCGCGCCCATCGCGGCGGCGTTGTACGGCGGGGTGCCCGTTGCGTCGGTCGAGGTCACGACATGAGAACGAAACCACTTCTTGTGGCCGACACCGGCGTCGCCGTAACCGAATCCGTCGCCGGCGGCGGCTGCCGCGAGCAGCAGCACTCCGAACGCTTGCATATGATCCTCCAGCTCCCTCGGCCGAAGCCGGCCGGCCCCAGGCCCCTTGCGCCCGATCCGCCGATCAGGGAGATTGTTCTGCTTCCTGCGATCTAACGCGACCGGCTCGGCCGCGGTCGAGTCGTGTGAATTTCTCGCTGGCCGCTGGACTCTCGCTCGAGACCGGCTCGACCGATGCCTCCGCCTGACCAGGCCGACTCGTCCGGGCCGCGGAGCTCGGATACTCCGCCGGAACACCGCACATTAACGATGGATTGCCGGCAACCCAGCCGATTCTGGACTTTTCCGCACCGATTGCCGGACTTGCGTCTCCTGACGCCTAGCGTTTATGATCGGGCATTCCAGCCCAACCCTTGAGGAATTGCGCTACATCCGGACCATGCTTGATAATCGCGACATCCCGCGGGAGCGCGATCTGGGCAATGGGGACGGCTGGCCCTACAAACGACCACTCGCGGCATGTCAGCCGCAAAGTCCTGGAAGCCGCGGCGCCTCGGTTCCGGCGAGCGCCGCTTCGGCGCAAAGAGCTCGATCGAATCGATCGCTCGCGGTATCATCAAGCTGAGGAGTCCTGGCGTCCGATGGAACGCCGGGATCTTGGCCCAGGAATTTACTCGAACTTGACCCGCTGCCTGACGAACCAAACATGCTCAACACTCGGACATTCTCCGCGCGAGCCTGGGCTTCTGCCGGCAGCGCACTCGCATTGCTCGTGGCCTTCTGCCCGATGTTCACGACGCGGGCGCAGGACCCGGTCCCGACCGTGCCGACTCTGCCCGCCGACGGGGCCCCGGGGGTTCCGGGCGCAATGTCCCCACCCAGCGCCGCGGGAATGGCAACGGCTCCCGTCCCCGAAGAGCCCCCCACGCCCGCCGAAAAGCTGATCGATGAGGCGATCAAGAAAATCGCCAAGCTCAAAACGGTGTCGGCCGGCGTCGAGCAGGAAGTCGAGATGCTCGCGCAAAAACTCAAGATCAACGGTCGGTTCATGAAGGGGGAAGGCTCGCGCACGTATCTCCTGCTCGTCGTCAGCGGGCTTCCCGATTCCGGAGGCAGGTCGCTTCAGGTATGCGATGGCGAGACTTTGTGGGAATACCAGCTCGTCCTCGATCAGCCGTACTACCGCAAGCTGAGCATCAAGCCCATCCTGGAGCGCCTGAACTCTCCCGACCTCGACGAGGAATTGCGAAGGCAGGCCACCACTCAGATGGGTCTGGCCGGACCGGAGACCCTCCTGGTCGGCCTCCGCAAGAACATCAAGTTTGACCTGATGGAAGAAGTCGAGCTCGACGGCAGAAAGGTGTGGAAACTGCACGGGACCTGGAAAAACCGCCAGGCACTGGTCGGTCCCGACTCGCGTCCCGTCAGCAGCATGGGGGTGCTACCGCCGTACATCCCCATGGATGCCACGCTTTACCTCGGCAAGGACGACAGCTGGCCGTACCAGCTCCTCCTGGCGGGCCGGCCGATGACGCAGCTCTTCGAGACGCGGCGCCTGGGCCCCGACGGACGTCCGATCGGCGCCAAAGGCTCGATCGAAAAAGTACCTCGCAGCATCATCAAGCTCAGCTACGTGGACGTCAAATTCAACGGCGTGATCAAACCCGAGGAGTTCTTTTTTCAGGCCCCGGCCAATGCGATCGTGGACGACAATACTGAGGCCATTATCAAAGGGCTCGATCGAGCGCTGGAAGTCGAGCGCAAAAGAAGAAGAACGAGGCCGCCCGCAAGGAAGGGCCCGTGCTCGATCAACCGATCGACGTCGCTCCGCCCGCCGCGGATACAAAACCGAAGAATTGACCGACTTGCCAGCCCCCGCGCAGCGCCGAATCATGTAAGGCGGACTTTGCGCACCGATTTCCCGGGACACTCATTCACGCCTGACGTCTTGCGTGTTGGTGAATCAGGCCGCGAGGCGTGATGTCAGGCTGGTGGCAAGCGCACCGGCGCAGGCGCAGTCGCGCGAGCCACGCTTCGCGATTGATTCCGCAGAGCACAAGCCAGACTCCAGCGAGCAAAGGGCCAGTGGCACAGATGGAGCCGACCAAAACGGGTGGCGCAGCGAAGCCAAGCAAGGTCGAGGCGGTCAAAGCGGCCAGCCAGTATCTGAAGCAGCTGGTCGCTGACGAGCTTTCCAACGACAAGACCCACTTCTCGGAGGACGCCGCGAGCATCCTCAAGTTCCACGGGTCGTATCAGCAGGATGACCGCGACCGCCGCAGGCCTCTCAAGAAGGAAGGCAAAGAGGTCGCCTATCAGTTGATGGTGCGGGTCAGGGTTGTCGGCGGCCGGCTCGGCGCCGCGCAGTACCTGGCCTGCGACGATCTGTCGCAGACGATCGGCGATCGCAGCCTGCGGATCACCACTCGCCAGGAGTTTCAATTACACGGCGTGCTCAGGCATGACCTGAAAACGACGATTCGCCTCATCAACGAGGCTCTGCTATCGACTCTGGCGGCGTGCGGCGACGTCGAGCGCAACGTGCTCTGTTGCCCTGCCCCGATCTCGAGCGCCGTCCGCGACGCCTTGAACGCCGACGCCGTCCGATGGGCTTCGCATTGCGCACCGCGCTCCGACAGCTACTGGGAGATCTGGCTGGACGGCGAGAAAATTCAGAGCCTGCCGACGGCTGCCGAAGCGCAGGTCCCCACCGGCGGCGACGATCCGGTCGAGCCGTTGTACGGCAAGACGTATTTGCCGCGCAAGTTCAAGACTGCGTTTGGCTTGCCGGAAGACAATTGCACCGACATTCACGCGAACGACCTCGGTTTCCTGGCACTCGTCGAGGGCGAGCGGATCCTGGGCTACAACGTGCTCGTCGGCGGGGGCCTGGGCACGACCCCGAGCGCTCAGAAGACGTTTCCGTTCCTGGCCGTGCCGCTATGCTACGTCGACCGGGCCGACGTGCTGCGGATTGGTGAGGCGATCCTGAAGGTTTTCCGCGATTTCGGCAATCGATCCGACCGGAAGCGCGCCCGGCTCAAGTACATCATCCACGACTGGGGGTTGCCGGCCTTCCGCGCCAAGGTGGAAGAGTACCTGGGCCAAAGCCTGGCGGATCCTGTCCCCCTCGAGGTGACCGGCGTCGACGATCACCTGGGCTGGCACGAGCAAGGGGACGGCAAGCTGTTTCTGGGCATACCGGTCGAGAACGGGCGAATCAAGGACGCGGGCGATTATCGGCTTGCCAGCGGCCTGCGAGCGTTCTTCCAGAAGTACGGTACGAAGGGGCGGTTGACCTGCCAGCAGTCGATCTTGCTTGGCGACCTGGATCGCGCGTGGCGCGGCGACATTGAACGCTTGCTGGAGGCCCATGGGATCGCCACGGTCGAGCAGATCTCGACGGTCCGGCGGTGGGCGATGGCATGCCCGGCGCTACCGACGTGCGGGCTGGCCGTCACCGAGGCCGAGCGTGCGTTGCCGACGATCCTCGATCAGCTCGAAACCGAGGTGGAACGGCTTGGCCTTGGCGACGAGCGCTTCACGGTGCGCATGACGGGCTGCCCCAACGGCTGTGCTCGCCCCTATAACGCCGACATCGGGCTGGTCGGCCGCTCGGCCCACGTTCGCCCGGACGGGACGCCGGGCCCCGGCACTTACACGATTTTCCTGGGGGGACGAACGCTGGGCGACCGGCTCAACATCGAGTTCAAGGATTATGTCCCGTTTGACCGCATCGTGGCGGAGCTGGTGCCCGTCCTGGGGCGGTTCAAGTCAGAGCGGCAAGACGGAGAATCGTTTGGCGATTTCTGCGCCCGGGTCGGCATCCTGGAGCTGGCTCGCTCGTCGACGCCCGAGCTAGACCCGGTCGGCTGAGCGGCTGGGCATCTGCGGTTTCTCATGCAGAATTCCATTCCGGGCGATGACGAATTGATCGCGGCGGCGCGGCGGGCCGCGTCGCATGCTCATTGTCCGTACAGCCAGTTTCCCGTCGGGGCGGCCGTGCTCACCGACGGCGGCGAGATCTTCGCCGGGTGCAACGTCGAGAATGCCTCTTATGGCCTCACGATATGTGCCGAGCGCAACGCGATTTTTCAGGCGGTCGCGCACGGCCGGCGGCCGCTTTTGATCCGAGTCGTCGTCGTCTTCACGCCGACCGAGGTGCCCACCGCACCCTGTGGCGCGTGCCGCCAGGTCATCAACGAATTCGGGCCTGACGCCGAGGTGGTCTCGGTTTGCAGTGGCAAGGCGGTGATCCGAAAGCGGCTCGCCGAGCTTCTTCCCGACGCGTTTGGACCCGCCAATCTGGGTTGACTCAAAGTACCGTTAGCGGAGGGACACCATGAGCTCGCCTGAATCCGAAGGTCAGTCAGACGGATTGGCTGCGGCCACGAACGCGCCTCCGGAACTGGAGGCGGCGCGGGCCGAAGCCAGCGCGAGATTGTCTCGGGGGCTCAAATTCGCGGCGATTGGAAGCCTGCTCGCCGGGCTGGCCTCGTTCGCGGTGGGTGAGATGGTTTACGAAATCATCCCACCCCAGGAGACGTCGCAAAGGGAGGGCCGCGGCGGCAGAGACGGGCGCCCTTCCGTGGAAGCCGCCATCGTGTCCGCGGCGAAAAACGCGGCGCTGGCGTTCGGTGCCCTGGGGATCTTGCTCGGAGGTGCGCTTGGGATCGCGGGCGGCCTCGCGCGGTCGTCGACGCCCGGGGCAGTTACCGGCGGTGTGCTCGGCGTTGTCCTGGGCGCGCTCCTGGGCGGGGGCGTTTCCCGGGCGGTGCTGCCGAAAATGATCCCATGGCAACTCGACAACACCGAGCAGGAACTCTTGATCGCATTGCTCATGCACGGGCTGATCTGGGGGCTGCTGGGAGCCGCGGCGGGACTGGCATTCGCAGTCGGGCTTGGGGAACGACGTCAGCTCGGTCGGTCCATCACGGCCGGCCTGGTCGGGGCGGTCCTGGGCGCGGTCGCGTTCGAGTTGCTCGGAGCGGTTTTTTTCACGAGCGCAAAGACGAGTTTCCCGATCTCGGAAACCTGGGCGACGCGTGCGCTGGCCCGAATGCTGGTCGCGCTGGGGATCGCGGCGACGCTGGTGTTGTTCTTGCGTGCTTCGTCGCGGGTCGCAACCGGGCGGCCGGCCCCGCAGGCCGCTTCAGCCCCCACGAGCTGAGCGCAGAGGTCTCTCGCGCGTCGTGGTGGAGCATCACTTGCCGCCGCTCTTGGCCGCCGCTCGCGGCGGACCGGCCGAGGGGCGCACGACATCGATTGAGTTAACAATTGTTCACGACGCTCGGCGGTAGCCGCGTCCGGCGCTAGCACTGCGCCTCCCGCGCCTCCCAGAACCGGTTCATGGTCTCGGTCTCGCTCAGATGGTCCGCTCGCAGTTGAAGGATTGCCTCAGCGCCCTGTTCCGACCAGAACTTCTCGCTCCCCTTAACGCGTTTGTTGATCATCTTGATCACCGACTCCACCGCGCTGGTCATGATGGGCAATCCTTGGCGACGGTAGTCGTCATAACGCATTCGGTCGGCATTGTTCTTCAGGTAACGCAACGACTCGAAGACGAGCTTTCGAGGGTCGCTGTCGGCGCACTCCGACGGTGGCATACCAATGGCCGCGGATCGTTCTTCCAACTCAGTCAGGATTGTCGTCACCTGACCCGACCAGACGGTTTGAATCCAGCGCTTATAGACCTCCGTCCCCTCGGCTTGGGGACGCCCGGCGAACGCCGCTGAGAACACGTAACTCAGGGCGTGCACGAAATCGAGAATCGGCGTGAAGGATGCAAAGTGCCGGCGCTGGATCGTCCAGTTCACCGGTAGACCATCTCCCAAAAAAGCCTCTCGCTTCGCCCCGAAGAAGTTCCGCTCCCAGGCCGCCTGATGCACCATCGGGCCGAATTCTTCCGCGCACTTTCGGCTGGCCAAGACACTGCGGACCAGACGTTTAGGACGGCCTGGACGGGGCTTGCGTCCACGCCCCTCTCCCGTCGCCTTGTCCTGCTTGTGCGGCGGGCATTCGCTCTCGAACTCCAAGCCGACCGGAAGAGGATGACCCAAGCCTCGCACCATCTCTTTGGTCCGCTTCAGGTCAAGAAAACAGCGCGGCACATCGGGATCGGGGTCAGCTTCATGGACGTCGCTTTGATAGGTTTCCAAGACGGAGACTTTGGACTCTCGCCAATGACTGTCTTGCTTCGGCTCCGACGGGTCCGATCGGATTTGCAGCCGGCCACCATCCACCGACACCATCGCCACAGACGGTGAGGGACGCTTTGCGTTGGCAACGACATCCTTAGCCATCAGGGGGACCCGCTTGTACGCCGCGACGGCCATGTCACGTTGATCGATCCGCTCTTGGCCGATCTTGCGTACGATCCGCTCGACCGGTTTGGGGGCGATTTTCAAGTCTGACAGTTCGGCCAGATCGCGGGACCCCTGCTGATAGGAAGAACTGTTGACGCCGGCATGGACAATTTTCTGCTGCACGCGTGGGCTAAAACCGGTATGGTCAAGGCCCAATGCTTGATTTTGAGGGAAAAAAAGCCCGCCGACAGCGAGGGCAATTGAAAACTCGTTGTTTCCAGGCCACGTCTCCCCGCGTGGTCACTAGCACGCGGGGCTCGTCGGGAGCCTTGCGGGCAGCCCCTCCGCAGACCGGGCACTCGCCCAGTTCCTCCTCGGGCCAGTCGTCGGCCTGCTCCTGAACGTTGATCTCGATCAGTTGCCGGGCCATCTCATCGCCCAGCACCGGCAATAGTCTCCAACTCCGAGAACTTGGTGCCTCTAGGAAGGCCATCCGGGTAAAGTTCCTTCGCGAGTTCCCGAGCCATCCGGCCCAAACGAGAGTGAAATTCCGTCCGAATTTGGGTGGCATCCTTGCCCATTTTCGCGGTCCTCTCCAAGGTGAGGGTGAAGACGACTGTAAACGACAGACTTCGATCCGCACGATACCATCGGTCCCCTTGGCAGGGCAAACCATGTCGTGCGCCCCCGGCCGAGTCGTTCGAGCGTTTCGGCTTTGCGCTCCTGCCAAAAAGCGTTAGACTTCCGGCGAATGTCGCTCGGAGGGCCGCCACAACGACCCAGGAATGCCCGAGCTGCGCAAGTCGAGGGAGGGAGCCCAGATGCGACGGATCGCGGTTTTAAACCAAAAGGGCGGCGTCGGCAAGACGACGACGGCTGTGAATCTGGCGGCTGCGCTGGCGATGGCCGGGCGCAAGACGCTGGTGCTCGATCTTGATCCGCAGGCGCACGCGACGCTCCATCTCGGTTTGCTGCCGGGACGCTCCGGACCGTCGCTGTACGAAGTGCTGACGGAGGGCCTTCCGCTGGCGAGCGTGCGCCGCGAGGTCGGACCGAACCTGTCGATCTGCGGCAGCCACATCGACCTGGCCGGCGCTGAGCTGGAGCTCCTGGGTACGGTCGGCCGTGAAGTCATCCTGCGCGATCAGCTTGTGGGCGATCCCGAGCCATACGACTTCGTGCTGATGGACTGCCCGCCGTCGCTGAGCGTACTGACCTTGAACGCGCTGTGCGCGGCCACCGAGGTTTTGATTCCGCTGCAGGCGCACTTCCTGGCGTTACATGGGCTTTCAAAGCTCCTGGAGACGGTCAATCTGGTCGCCAAGCGAGTAAACCGCGAGCTCAAGGTCGGCGGAATCGTGCTCTGCCTGTATGACGCCGGAACCCGACACGGCACCGAGGTCATCGACGACCTGGAATCGTTCTTCGCGGGCCGGCGCAACGCCGACGCGCCATGGGCCCTTGCCAAGGTGTTTCAGACCAGGATCCGCCGAAATATCCGGTTGGCCGAGTGCCCAAGCTTTGGCCAATCCATTTTCCAGTATGCGCCCTCGAGCCGTGGCGCCGAGGATTACGCCTCGCTCGCCGCCGAGCTACAAGGGCTTGACCCGGCGGCACTCTGGGTTGATGCCGGCCAGAAGCCGACCGACGATCAAGGGAATCCCAGCGATGCCGCATCCGCGGCCTGATCGGCCACGGCGGCCGGCGCCCTTTTGTCACGGCACTGCCTATCCGCCCGACATTTGCGGCTCGCGCTCGAGCGCTCCTGGCGACGCGAGGACGGGAGGCGCCTGGATGAGGGAGATTCACACCGAGATCGAGATCAAGGCCCGAGCCGGGCGCGTGTGGCAGGTGCTGACCGACTTTGCGTTGTACCCCGAGTGGAACCCGTTCATACATCGCCTGGAGGGAGAGCCCGTCGCGAACTCCCGCCTTCGCGCCCTTATCCAGCCGCCGGGTGGCAAGCTGATGACGTTTCGGCCGATCGTGCTGGTTGCCGAACCGGATCGTGAGCTGCGCTGGCGGGGGCAGCTCTGGGTGCCGCGCGTTTTTGACGGCGAGCACTCGTTCGTGATCGAGGCGCGCGGGAACGAGCGTGTCCGGTTCATCCAGCGTGAGCGGTTCAGCGGGCTCTTGGTCCCATTTGTCTGGAGCGCGCTCAATCGCGATGTGCGACGCGGCTTCGAAGCGATGAATCGCGAGGCTGCGCTCCGCTGTGAATCGACGGAGCGCGGGGTTGTTCCCGGGTCGACTCCCCGCGATCCGGAAGAACCTCGGTAGCCGGCGAGGTGTTGCCGGCTGCACGCGGTCGCCATATCATCTCGACAACCCAGCACCATGTCTTGCGCTTCGCACCGGCTTTCGGGGCCGCCATGCAGAACGTCATCATTGACAAGCCCTACGCGTTTGTCCCGCCCTATCACAGCGCATTCTGGCCGGCGGTGATTCGTCCGCTGTTGCGGCCGTACCTGTCGAAGGTGTGGGGAGTCTCGGGAATCGAGATCAAGGGCATCGAGGCCTTGCGGGCCGCGGTTCGCGAGCGCGCGAGCATCGTGCTGGCACCCAATCACTGCCGGCCGTGCGATCCCACGGTGATCGCGGTGCTCGGCGCGAGCGCGGGCACGCCGATTTACACGATGGCGAGCTGGCACCTTTTCATGGGCGACCGTCTCCAGGCCTGGCTACTAAAGCGCATCGGCGCCTTCAGCATCTATCGCGAGGGCCTCGATCGCGCGGCGATCAAGTGGCGATCGAATTGCTGGTCGAAGCCCGCAGGCCGCTCGTGATCTTTCCCGAGGGGATCGTGTCCAGAACCAACGATGTGCTGGGGGCTTTTAATGAAGGGCCTGCGTTCATCGCGCGCTCGGCGTCGAAGCAGCGAGCCAAAACCGAGCCGGGAGCGCGCACACTGCTGTTTCCGGTGGCGATTCGCTACCGCTACCTCGGTCGCATTGAGGAGAGCGCCCTTCCGGTTGTCGATCGCATCGAGACTCGCCTGACCTGGACGCCGCGGCGGGCGGTCCCACTCATCGAGCGGCTGCGCAAGGTCGGCATCGCGCTCGTGGGGCTCAAGGAGCTGGACTTGGTCGGCGAGGTCAGGACAGGCTCGATCAACGACCGGCTGGCGCGGCTCATCGACGACATCCTGGTTCCGCTCGAGGATGAGTGGAAGATCAAGAAGCAGGAAACCGACGTGCCGGCCGGGTGCGCGGGCTGCGAGCCGCGATCCTTCCGGACCTGGTCGATGGCGGGATCGACGACATTGAGCGCGAGCGCCGATGGGACCAGCTCGCGCGGCTCTACCTGGCGCAACAGCTCTCGCTGTATCCGGCGGGCTACCTCGAGGGGAGCCCGAGCACCGAGCGCGTGCTGGAAACGGTCGAGCGTCTGGAAGAGGATCTGACCGATGTCGCGACCGTTCATCGCCCGCTCTCAGCCACGATCACCGTGGGTGAACCGCTCGAGGTCACGAAGGGCCATCGCTCACCGGCGGACTTGATGAAAGACGCGCGATTCCGCATCGCATCCATGCTCGGAACCCAGACGGAGGCCGCGCTGAGCCTGCGCGGCAAGGGCAGCAAGTTTGATGGACGGTGTTTCTCTATCGGAACCTCGGCGCGGCCGTGGCGTGCGGGGGATCGTGATTCGCGTCGCGTTCGTGGTGGCCGCGTCGGGCTCTGGTTCTGGACGCAGCGCTGATCGGACGCGCGGCACCCCGGCGGCTTGTGTGGGCGATCGTCTCCATGAGCTGACCGCCGGAGCGAACCGATGGCTCGCCGAGGCACCTTATCGCGCTGACGCGCTCTTGATCTCGAGCTCGCTCGTCATCGACTTGGTCGGGCTGTTTCTGCTGACCCGCGGTATATTCGGACCCACGATCCGGCCCTTTCTCGGATTGCTTGCGATCTTCGCGCTGCGGCAAGCCGCCCAGGCGACGACGGCGCTGCCGCCTCCTGACGGAATGATCTGGCATTATCCCGGCGTGCGCTCGCTCCTGGTCACGTATGGTGTTGCAACCGATTTCTTCTTTTCCGGGCACACGTCGATTGCCGTCTGGGGAGGGCTTGAGATCGGGCGTCTGTCTTTCAAGGGAGCCCGAGTGCTCGGCGCACTCGTAGCTCTCTTCGAGGCAAGCACCGTGATTGTGCTCCGAGCCCACTACACGATGGACGTGTTCACGGGCGTCGCCGTGGCGCTCTTGATCGGCGCGTACGCCCAGGCGTGGGCCCGCCCGATCGATCAGTGGCTCGATCGGCTCGCGTCGTCAGGGGCGGTTTCGAGCAACACGAAGTGAGGCACGCCCACCTCCTTGCCGAACGGAGGGGGCTGCGGAGCGCCCGGAACATTCTCGCCGCGGACTTCCTGGTAGCCCTTGGCGATCGACGCGTCGATCAGGTTGCTCGCGAAATCGAGGAGCCCGATGTGAGGCGGGCGCGGGGCGAGGTTGAAGACCATGGCTTGCTGCCGGGTGCGAAGGTCGGTGAGCTGCGCCTGCTCGTAAAGGTGCGTGAGCGCGGCGGCGATGTTTGCGCCAAAGCTGCCGCGCGGCACCAGCTCGTCGGGATCGGCCTGGATGAGGATGATGTGAGTCGCCCCCCAAAGGACCGCTGCCTCGACGGGACTGCGATGAGCGAAGCTGCCGTCGACGATCTCGATGTGCTGGCCGATTCTTGGAAAATCATGAAAGACGCGGGCGGGGAACACCGGGTAGATGGCGCCTGAGGCCATGAGCGCATCGAGCAGCAGATGCGGGCGCTCGGCGAGAGAGACGCCCCGCGCCGAACCGCGGCTGCTGGCTGGTCCTGCCGGCGGACGTCCAGAAATACAGGTCCGACGGCAGCTCGAGCCCTGGCTCGCCAAGGACCGAGCCGGTGATCACGAGGTCGCGCGTGATCAACCCTTCGCCGACCAGCTGGCGGCTCATCGCCTGCATTGACTCGACCCGCTTCTTCTGGTCGGTCGGGATCGAAACCGGCACCGCCGGCCGACCTTCCGCCAGGCGCTTCGCGGCCAAGAGCCGCGAGAAGCGGTCGTAGAGCGTCACTTCGATCCCATAGCCTTCCGAGAGCGTCGGCTGGTAGCCGAGCATGGTCCAGGTCTGAAGCACGGGCAGGACGACAATTCCCGCGAATGCCAGAGCGCGCAGCGACCTGCGGAACAGCAATAGCGCAGGGCGTCCCTCGGCACCGGTCGCCCGGAGTGCGAGGCCTGCCAGGCCGGTCGCGATCAGAATCCATCCAGAGCCCTCGACGCCGAAAGAGAGCCAGAGGTAGAGCCGATGGGCGCCCGGCCGTGGGCCGAGGATGCTCCAGGGATCGAGCGGCAGGTGCACCAGCAGGACCCCGATCACGCCGGCGACCACGCAGAGGATCCAACGGCCGGGCCGGCTCTTGCCCTGGTCGGTTCTCCGATGGGCGCCAGATCCAGGAAAACAGCAAAAACTGAATCGACGCGAACCAGAGGGCCATGTTTAGCCGCACCACGAGCGACGGCCGGATGATCTCGCGCTGGTCGAGCGAACGCCACACCTTGGCCATTTCCTGGTAGAGTGCGATCGAGCTCGACATGCCCATGGCGACCGGCAGCGCGTTGATTGCCCCCCCGCTCGTCCCGACGACCAGCGAGATGTCGATCGACTCTTCGCCGGACTCGCGCCTGAGCTCCTCGAGCTTTTCTTCAATCGCGCGGATCGCGCCAACCTGATAGGAGCACTTGCGCCCCCGCCGGAAAAGACGACGGCCAGTCGGAGCGGCACCGGTTGTGACCGCGCGTAATGCAGCAAGAGTGCGCCGAGCTCGTCGAGATCGAGACGATTGAGGCGGTCCGGAGACATCACTCCCGCGGCTGCGAGCCAGGTTCGCACCTGGGCATCGCCATCACGCCAGGCCGGGTCGGCGACGAACGACGCATCGTTCCGTGCCGGGCCGGCGGCACGCACGGCCTTTCTGAGCGCGTCGATCCGCCGGAAATCCGAGCGACGATGAGAGCTTGGGGTGGGATCACAAGCTTGGCGAGCTCTGGGAGCTCGATGGGGCGCAGGCCGGCCATCGCGTCCTTATTGAGGATGCTGTTCGACACGAACGCGACCGCATCATTCGCGTCGCTAGCGTGCAGCGCGCGGAGGGAATTTGTGTGCGAATGGGTATAGCGAATCCGGCTCTCGGGAACGGAGATCTTCTGGCGTGCGAGTGCGATTCGGGGCGCGAGGGTGCCCGAGGTCGAGAGCGGATCGACAAAGAACAGCCGGCCTTTTCCGCTCGCGAGCAGGCCCTTCAAGTCTTCGGCCGTGCGAATGAGGGATTCTTCACGCACCAGAGCCACGCTCAAGGACGGCGTCGGGGCGGAAGGCGAGATCACGGAAGCGACGTATTCCCAGCGGACCGTGCCCCCCTGCTCCAGCGACTTTGCCAGGAGCGCGGGACTCACGATGGCGAGGTCGACCACTCCCGACTCGAGCCAGTGCAGGACATCGGCGTAGGTGCCGCGCGCCACCTCGAAGCGCTCGCTGATCCCGGCGCCTGCCCGTAGCTGTGCGAGCGCTCGTTCCACCGAGCGCATCCTGTTGTCGACGTCCTGATAAGCGAGGACCGCGACCCTGACGGCGCCGTCCGGTCGCGCGTCGTCCGCGGCTACGGGATGGCACAATGACGCGAGGACCGCGACCAAGAATACGAGGGCCCCTGCCCCACGCCCGCTGGAACTGAACCGGGATCGTGTGCGGTCGGAGTCGCTCGAATGTCGCAAACCCTTGCTCCGTTCTTGCCCGGGCGCCCGTTACGACGCCGCCTCGGCGCTTTGCCGGGAGGGCATGGCGAAGAGACACCGGCCTACCGCCGAGACCAGGATCACCACCACGCACACCAGCAGCATGACGGTCAGTCCGATATTGAGCCAGCCGCGCACGACGGCCCCGCCTTGGATCATGTTCCAGAACTTGCCGGTGATCTCGTAATAGGCGGTCGTGGTCGTGGTCGTCGCCACGAACAGCATGGGCAGGAGCGTGACCGGCGCATAGCGGGCGCGGCCCGAGTTGACGAGCACGGTCGTGACCACCGCGAGCGCGATCACGGCCAGCAGCTGGTTGGCCATCCCGAACATGGGCCAGATCGTCTCGACGCTGCCGGTGTAGATGAAGTAGCCCCAGCCGAAGACGACCAGCCCGGTCGCCAGCAGCGAGGCGGGCAGCCAGTTCAGGTCGCCCAGCGGCTTCCAGATCTTGCCCAGGAACTCCTGGACGAGGAACCGCGCGATCCGGGTGCCGGCGTCGATCGTGGTCAAGATGAACAGAGCCTCGAACATGATCGCGAAGTGATACCAGTACTTGAGCAGCCAGTTCATCCCGGCAATGGCGTCGGAGAAGATTCGCGCCATGCCGACGGCCAGCGTGACGGCGCCGCCGGTCCGGCCGTGGAGCGACTCCTGAACGTCTTTTTCCATCGCGACCAGCTCGCTCGCCGGCCGCTCGACCGCGGCCGCTCCGCCGTGCAGTCCGGCCTCGCCGGCCTGGAGGAACTGGGCGAAATCGCGGTTCTTCGCCAGGAACTCGGGGCGCTTGGCCAGGTCGATGTTGATGTCGTAGTACATCGCATTGGGCAGGGCCGCCGCGGCGATCAAGGCGACCACGCCCACCAGGCCCTCCATCAGCATGGCGCCGTAGCCGATCATCCGGACGTCGCTCTCGCGGTCGATCATCTTGGGCGTCGTGCCCGAAGAGACCAGGGCATGGAAGCCCGAGATCGCTCCGCACATGATGCAGATGAAGACGTAAGGGAAGATCGGCCCATCGAGGTTGGGGCCGCCGCCGCGATGCGAAGTACGGGGCTGACCGCCGGCGCCTGCAGCTTGGGATTGGCGATCACGACGCCGACGACCAGGAGCAGGATCGTGCCGATCTTCAAGAAGGTCGAGAGGTAGTCGCGCGGGCAGAGCAAGAGCCAGACCGGCAGGACGGCCGCGACGAAGCCGTAGGCGGCCAGCGCGAAGACGGTCGTGTCGCGCGACAGCGAGAAGTAGGGCTCGAGCTGCGAGCCGGGGATGAACGCGCCCGCGAACGTGGCCGCCAGCACGGCGGCCGCGCCGAGGAGCGACGCCTCGAGGATCTTGCCCTTGCGCAGCCGGTACATGTACCAGCCCACGAAGAGTGCGATCGGAATCGTGCAGGCGATCGTGAACGTGCCCCACGAGCTGCCCGGCACCAGCCGCTTGGCATTCTCGGGCAGGACGAAGCCGCGCCCGTCTGGGGTCGCTTTTGAGGCCGCGTCGCGCGGGAACGGTCAGGTCGAACGCTTCGTGGAAGACCATGGTCTGGCCCGGCCGTCGCCGAAGCGGTAGGTCGAGCCGGGCGGAACCTTGATAGATGCTCGGGCCGCCGGCGACGTAGGACCTCGTGATCGGTCGTCGATCCTTCGGGATAGACGAGCACGGTGCCGGCCTTCATGGGGACCTGCTCGCCGCCCAGGGCCTTGACCACGACGATTCCCAGGCCCGCCAGCGCGATGATCACGATGTAGAGGATGGCGATCGCCGCGGCGAGGCCGGCGGGCCGGCCGATCTCGGCTCCGCGCCAGGCCGGCCAGGCTCAAGCCGTCGCGCCGGGTCGAGGCGGCCAGCACCAGCATGTCCTGCACGGCGCCGGCCAGGCAGACGCCGACCACCAGCCAGACCAGGCCCGGCAGATAGCCGAACTGGATCGCCAGCACCGGGCCGATCAGCGGGCCCGCGCCCGAGATCGCCGCGAAATGGTGGCCGAACAGCACCCAGCGATTGGTCGGGTCGAAGTTCTGGCCGTCGTTGAAACGGTGGGCCGGGGTCATCCGCGCGTCGTCGAGCGCGGCGACCTTGGCCGCGAGGAACGCGCTGTAGTACCGATAGGCGATCGCCAGGATCGCCAGAACGCCCAGCATCACCGGCATTGCGTGCATCGTCATCAGCGATCGACCTCCACCGCGGCCGATCGCAGGCTCGCATCGGTTCGCCTGATCGCTCGGACCCTCGCGCTTCGATCGCGCTCGGCTCGGCCGCCGCTTCGGCCGACTCCTTCTGCCAGATCGCCAGTTGCGGCTGGTGATATTCCAGGAACCAGATTTCTTCCTCGACCCCCAGCTCGTCGGCGAACCGGTGGGCCACCAGGTAGTTGACGACCTCGAGCGACGACGCCAGGAAGTCGGTGCGTGAGTCGGCCGGGTCGGCTCGGATTGTGAAAGATGAACCGGATCACCAGGACCCGCTCGTCGACCGGCCCTTGCGGCGAGAGGTAGCGGCCGTCCATCTCGTAGATCGAGTAGCCGCGAGAAGCCTGGCAGAGCGTCTTGATCCAGGCATCCTCGTCAAACTCGGCGGATCTGCCGGCGCCGGCGCTTGATGGACTGCTGGATGAACGGGACGCTGCGGATCGCTTGTTCGTCGAAGAGGTCTTCGAGCACTTCCTGGACCTTGCCGAAATAGCCGAGCTTCTTGGGCAGGATGACTTCGTACATCCGCGCGGGCTTCGGGCCGACCAGCTGGTAGTCGGCGCGACGTCGAGCGGTCGTCTGGGCGGTGCGGTCCGGCGGCGGCTTACGCATCGAGCTTCGCGCGGCCCTCCCTCGGGCAAGAGCGACTCGAGGGGGCACCCGTCGCAGCGCGGAGCGGCCGCGCGGCAGAATTTTCGGCCGAGCTGTTCCATGCCCGGAGCGACACGTTCCGCAGCATGTTCGCCGCGTCTGCATCCCGGGCCTGTCCGCAGGTCGGTCGCGTGATCGACCAGGAAGTCGCGGGCTTCGTCGTAGCCGGCCGTGGGTCGAGCCAGCCGTGACGCACCAGGACCCGGAACGTGGCCCGATCGACGGGATAGGACGGCCGCTTGCAAGGCGAAGAGGAGATCGCGTCGGCGGCGGCGACCCCGATGCCCGTGATCCCCGCCAGCTCGCCGCGAAGCCAGTCGGTCGATCGATGCGGATCGAACAGCCAGTCGACCCGGCTCGCCGTCGATGATCGCACGAGCCAGCGGGCAAGGTGTTGAGCGGGGCGAGGCTGCTGATCGCCGGCGTCGAGACGCCCGCTCGCGCAGGGCGTCGCCGATCTCGATGACCTCGGCGTCGGCCAGTCGATCGGGCGTCAGCAGGCCGGCCTGGTCGAGAGCCGTCGAGCGCGGCGTCGCAGCGCGCCGCCGCCCAGTTCGCGGTCCAGAAGCACGGCGACCATGGCCTCGAAGGGAGCGAGACCCTCGAAATCGGCCGCGGGTTCGCCGAAATGTTCGACCAGGGCATCGCGGACCGCGGAGAAGGCATCGTCGAGGGTCGGCATGATCGCGATCGGCTCTCGCGTGCGATCGGCATCCTCCGGTCGCGAAATCTGAGACACGCCGCGATGCCTCGTGCCACGCCAGGCGCCGCTGGCCGATCCGGCTCGACTCGGCCGGACTTCACGCTTGCTTGGCCTTGGCCACGGCGGCGTTGTAGGCGCGGGCCAGCTTGCTCTTGCGGCGCGCGGCCGTGTTGGGATGGAGAACCCGGCGCGCTCCCGGCCTTGTCGATCTTGGCCGACGCCGCCTTGAGGTCGGCCGCGGCTTTTTCGAAATCCTTGGCCGCCAGCGACGGTCATCGTCCGTCTTGGTGAGGGTCTTGATGACCTTCTTGGTGACGCGATTGTGCAGGCGGCGCTTGGCGCTCTGTCGCATCCGCTTGGCCGCGGAGGGTGAGTTTGGCATGGCTCCCCGGTATTTGTTAGGGAACGATTGGTCGAGAACAATGAGCCAGCCTGCCAGCGGGCCTGGACTCGACACGGCGACCCGCCGCGGCAGCGGACTGGAGCATACCATGTCTTTCGCGGTCAGTTCAAGCGATTCAGCCGCTCGGCGACGTCGAGATACGCGTAATCGATGGCGGCGACTTCGTTGTAGTGCTCCTCGGCCGCCTCGTTGTTGCCGAGCCCCTCGGAGACCCGGCCCAGCCGATAGTGCAGGGCGAGGAAATTCTCCTTGTCTTCGGCCTCGAGGACCTTGAGGGCTTCCTTGTAGCTCCGCTCGGCCAGCTTCAGGGCGTTGTTGGCCTCGAAGCTCAGGCCCGCCTGATAGAGAGCCTGGATCTTGTAGCGCCGGGCTGGAGCGCGCCTGCTGGAACTCGGCGATCGCCTCGTCGTGCTCGCCGATCCGCGCCAGGATCACGCCGAGCTCGAAGTGCAGCTTCGGGTCTTCCGGGTGCAGGTTGACCCGCCGCCGGTATGCCTCGACCTCGTACTTGTTGAGCATCTCGTTCAATCTGGTCGAGCTTGGCCTTGGCGCCGGTGTCCTCGGGATGCTGGAGGACGCGCTGCGACTGGCTCTCGATGGCCCGCTTCAGGCGGCTGATCTGGGTGTCTTCGTAGACCGACGTGAGGCCTGGCTCGTCCGGGATTGGCCTTCAGGCCCTTGGCCAGCACCTTCTCGGCCTTGTCGAGATCGCTGCGGTTGCGATAGATCTCGGCCAGATCGAGGTAGGCGTGGACGGCCTTGGGGTCGGTCAGGATCTCCTTGACCAGCCGCTGCTCGGGCGTGAGCTGCTCTTGCTTGAGCCGCTCGAGCTTGGCGTCCATGCGACTCGGCCGGCTCGCGGCCTGGCGGCCGCGGCGGCCCGTCTATCCAGGGCGTCGTCGAGGCCGGCCCGCTTGATCGTCGAGCTCGCCGAGAGCGCGTTGATCTGGCGGCTGGCGTCCTGGTCGTTGGGATTGAATTTCTTGACTTGCTCCCAGCAGGCGATGGCCTTCTGCCAGCTCTCGTTCGCCTCATGGACGCGCGGCCGAGTACTTGAGGAAATCGACGTCCTTGGTGACCGCCTGCACCGATTCGACGAACCACTGGGCGACGACCAGCAGACCCAGCCCCTCGGCCGCCTCCGCCGCGACCCGGGCGGCCCCCACGTCCCAGGGATTATTGACGAACGCGTCCTCGCAATGCTCGATCGCCTGCTGAAAATTGCTGCTTCGAGCGCGCCGACTTGGCCCGCAGCAGGATCGGCTGATTCTTGGCCCCGACCAGCATCCCCACCTTGCCGGGATCGTTATTGAACTTCCGCCGCTCGATCCCCCGCAGCGCCTGGCGGTACACCAGGTTGTCGGGCACGATCTTGCAAGCCTGCCTGTACATCGTCGATGGCGTAGTCGAAATTCGACTTCGTGCGGCGTCATTGCCGTACTGGAAAAACGTCTGTTGCTTTTGCAGATCGGGCGGATCCGACTCGGCAGACATCGGCGGCGCTCCTCCGGAAAGCCAAAGCTCGAACTGGACTGAAACGTTCGCGGCAGGTGGCTGCGGCTCAATTTCGGCCTTGTGATCTGTTCGAGCGGGGCAACCGCCTCGATTTGCCGCGGAACCGGCTCGTCTCGTTGATCCCTATGGAAGCTACGTCGCAGCCTGGCAGGCGGGACACTGACCCGGCGGCGATCCTTCTCAGTAATCGCCGTTGGAACACCGGCTGCCAGGCCGCAGGAGTCTATTCTAATCCATCGCGTCGTCGACCACCACGTGCGTTCTGACGCCTTGCTGCGCCAATGGCCGACAGCGAGTTCGACGACCTCGCACCGTGCGCCGGCTCGGCCCCGAGCACCAGCGACGATCTGCCAGGAGGCTCGAATCATGGCTGACCATCCTCAGGGACGCCGGGCTCTCCGAGCTGGTCGAATCCGACGGCGGTCGAGCGGCTGCGCCGGCGGCTTTCAATTCACCGAAGGGCCGCTCTGGTGTCCCGACGGCTCGTTGCTCTTCCAGGACATCAAGGCCGAGCGGACCTATCGGCTGGCTGCGGACCGCTCGCTCCACGTGCTGCGCGAGCAGACGGGAGCGGCCAACGGCCAGACGTTCGTCCCGGGGGTTCGCATCGTCTTCTGCGAGCAGAACGGCCGGCGGGTCTCGCGGATGGCCCGCGACGGCAGCGGCGTGGAGCCCGTCGTCGAGACCTGGGCGGGGGCCGGCTCAACAGCCCCAACGACGTCGTCTGCCGGTCCGACGGCCTGGTCTATTTCACCGACCCGCCCTACGGCGTGGAGCCGCGCAGACGAGCGCTTGCATTTTCAGGGCGTTTACGCCCTGGACCTGGAGCGGGGCGGTGCCGAGCGCCCTCCGGCTGCTGGCCGATGACTTCGAGAAGCCCAACGGACTGGCGTTTTCACCCGATGAGCGCACGCTTTACGTCTGCGACACGGCGCGATATCACGTCCGGGCGTTCGAGGTCGAGCGGTCCGGGGCCGTTGAAGGTCGGGTCGAGCCGGGTCTTCGCCACGCTCGATCCCGGCCAGCCCGGCGGTCCGGACGGCATGAAGGTCGACAAGGCCGGGCGGGTCTATGTCGCCGTCGCCCTGGGCGTCTGGGTTTTCGAGCCGGACGGCGGCTGCTGGGAATCCTCGTCCGTGCCCGCCCGGCCGTCGAACCTGGCCTGGTGCGATCCCGACGGCCGCGGGCCTGGCGATCACGGCCGTCGACGCCGTCTATTACGTTCGGCTGCGCGTCGAGGGCATCATGCCGCCGTTCCTTCCTCTGATTTCTTTCGATCACGAGCGCTGTTCAAGTCGCAAGGCGATCGATTATCCTGGAGCGGCTTTGATCAGGGCGCGTCTCACCCTGCCTCGATCCGGCCCTCCCGCGGCGCTCGACCGGCGGTCGTACGGCTCGGGCTTGCGGGATGCGAGGCACTGTGAGATCGACCGGAGAACAACTTGATCGCAGCCAGACCGACCCAGACGTGGCCCGCGCTGGTCGTTACAGGAGATCCGCGTGGCCAAAGAGGAACCGATTCGCACCGAGGGGCGCATCGTCGAAGCGCTCCCCAACACCCAGTTCATGGTCGAGCTGGAAAACGGACACCGCATCCTGGCCCACATCGCCGGCAAGATGCGGAAGAATTTCATCCGGATCGTCCCCGGCGACCGGGTGACCGTCGAAATCACGCCTTACGACCTGACCAAGGGTCGGATCGTCTATCGCGAGCGCTGAGGGTTGCCGCATCGACGCGATGCAACTCTAGGTGCTCCAAGCCTTTGACGCTATCTTCGCTACCGCCCGCCGCATCTTCGGTAGTGAATCCGGTAGCGCCCAGACATCCGGACAACCCGCCATCGGTCCCAGTCGCCCGAAGGGCCTCGGGCGCTTGCGGCTTGTTTACGTTATCGGGCAGGCCGCTCGAATTGCTCGCGGAAGTCATGCGTCCGAACGTTCCTGTTGGATCCACCCATTATCGAAGAGCGGCTCCGTCTGACCCGCTCTGTGCGACTTGACAGCTTGATCTCGGATAGTGCGAGACTCGATTTTAGAAAATACTCGTCATCGGGAGCGAGAATGGCCTCAGCTTGGTGCACGTTTGCGGCAAGAATGTCCGCTGCCTCGGTGCGGCCATAGATGACCGTTAGCCGCATGGCATGAACCACGAGCTGTTTGGAAACGTCGAGCCATTCGCGCGAGGATGCCGCGGACCGCATCTTGGTGAGACCGGTCAGCGCAGATCGCCCAGCAAGACTGCTTGAATTTCTTCGTCAAGTTTCAGAATTCGACCGAAGAGAAAGTGCCGCCTTCGCGAACAGGTCTTCCCACACCCAACAGTCGTTCGCAAGTTCGACGTGGTCCCGCTTCCAGTCGTCAACATCTTCCCGGAGGCGCTCGACTTCCGCTGCGCAACTGGATTCTCTCCTTAGCTTGCGTCACGGACATAACTTCGCTCCTTTGGGAAACGCGCTGAGAACGCTTTCACTACAAAACCTGCTGTACTACGCTTGATAGACGCAGGTAAACCAGAATGCCGGTTTTTCCCAGGCGAGTTGTTACAATTCTAGACTCGCGGTCGACCAGCTCCTGGACCTTTCCATAGAGTTGGTCCGCGTCAGCCGCGCCGCACAGCGACACCCGGAATCACGTCTACCGTGAGCGCTGAGCGGCCCGCCCGCCCAGGGCTGGGGAACCACGCCTTTGCCTCCGCCCCAGCAAATGCGTCACTGCCCTACTTGAGACGCCACCAGCGAGCGGCATCGCAGTCCAGAGCGGCGGCCGCGGCGGAGATTTCGCGACGGAACCGCTGGGCGTCGTTGGGATAACCGGCCGTGGGACGAAGACCCGGCCCGCGCGCACTCCAGTAGCGATTGAAGACGTCCATCCACAGCTCGCGCACGGTCTTGCTGACAATCGACGCGAGCGCGACCAGCCCGTCATTCTTGTCGGCTCGGGGCGCAGGCGAAGCTCGAGCCTTTGGCCGGCTCGCCGGATCGTGTACCGACTCAGGTCCGGGCCTTCCAGGCCACGGTCGATCCAGGCGTCTGGGAACGATTGCGACAGCCGCTGAAAGTAATAGTGGCGTCCGCCGTGCTTGTCGCCGCTCACGTAGGTCGGGACCAGGTCGGCCGAGCGCTCCCAGACCAGCCTTAGCAACTGCTCGAACGCCAGGTAGTGCACGTCGGATTTGAGGCCCACGGCCTCCAGGCCGGCATTGAACTGCGCAGGTCCGACGACGACCGTTCGCACCGCTGCCACCTGCCACGACCCGCACCGGGGGAGAGCGGCCCACGGGCGAGCAATGGCTCGAGCTCCGGTCGCGGCGCCAGGGCGAATGCACCTCTTCCACATGATCGGTGTCGATCCAGGGTAAGACCTCGGCGTCGTCGAGCGATCCGACACCCAGGACCTCGATCAGCTTCGCGAGCGACTCAGGCAGAGCGTGTCCCACGGCACACAGCGGCAAGACAGGTGCTCTCCAGCCGATCGCGCCCCTTACCGCCGCACAGGATCGCCTTGGAATCGTCGACCAAAGCCGGTCGGGATCGCCGCCGGCGCGATTGACCGTGTCGGAAAGGTCGCCCCAGAAATCGAGCGCCCCGGGCGGGACGGCGGTCACGCTCGCCGTCCGTCGTCGACTCGGCGATCACGGCCGTCATCACCAGCGGTCCCAGGTTCGGCCCGTAGCCGGCCTCGTCGATCCCTACCCATCGCACGGTCTTTTCTCCGTGTTGCTGCTCGAACGTGCCCTAGACTTGCTTTGAAGGTCCTGTTACCGATCCGTGGGTGCGCATTTCGCCCCGCCTCCGCAGTTTTCCTGGATTAGCAAAGTGGCGCCAGCCCGGACCCACGAGGATGACGAACACGATGCGGCACAACCCCAGGCTTAGATGCAAGAATCCCCAGTTTGAGCCGCTCGAAGGCCGCGTGCTCCAGAGTCGGGCGGGAGCCGAGCTGATGGCGTAATCCGCCGCCGCTCTCGTGGCCAGGCTGGCATCCGCAGGGCATCAAGGTCAGAGGGGCGCCCCGGCGGCGAGAAGGCCATCATGAATGCCTACTTCCAGGGCGCAGGCCATGAATTTGTCACGCTTGCCGGAGCGAGAAGTCAAAAACCTCTTTGGCGTGGTAGGAGCGGCTTCGAAAACAAGACGATAACCCAGTACACCGTTCCGGGCATGGTCGTCAAGATACCACAACCTGCAAAGCGGGTACGTCGGCCTGCCGCACGATCCGCTCGTATCAATGTCGGCGGCGCCATCTTGTTGAAGGGGAACAGGATCGAGCTGGCGTCGATCGTCCGTGGTCCGTTCACGACCTACCCGGGGGACGACCTACATCGTCTTTGCCCTCAATCGCGGCGCCGGCGCCAGGCTGGGTCCGCGGTTCCCCGCCCGGCCCGGCATCACGCCCGATGCGCTCGTGACCGTCACCGTCGGACCTTACGGTCGGTCAAACTCCGCGACGATCACCGATTTGACGACCGGAATGTCGCAGCCGCTGAATCCTTCGGTCATCCAGGTCGCCGGTCCGGTGGTGCGGCTGCTCGTCCCGACCAGCGAGCTCCCTTCCGAAGGCTTTCCGCTCAAGAAGTACACGTTCGCGGTCTGGGCTGCGATTGATCCGAACGGCGGTTTCTCGTCGGTGGGAAGCTTCGTGCCCGAGGATTCGATGATTCCGATCGGCGTGCTCACGAATGTGAAGCCGACGTTCTGATCGAGTCATCGCCGAGGCAACGTGTTCGCGAACGAATGCGATTATTTGCCTTCCAGGTCCTCGAAGCTCGCCAGCAGCGTGGCGAAGCTCGGCTTGATCTCTTCGTAGGCGGACTCCTCCACGTCGAGCGCCAGCAGGTAGCCCGAGCCGGCCTTTCGCCAGACGACTTCGTCGGCGCGGCGCGGCTTCCCCTTGTCCGGAGTGTGGCGGAACTCGGCGCGGTGGCCGGCCAGGCCATTGACGGTGCACGCCTCGTCGGCGATGAACTCGAAGCCCTTGAGGTTCGACTCGTAGTGCTTGCCGGCGGAGGCCGAGCAGCATCTTCGGCTCGACCGGCGACCGGCAGCGAGAACGGGACGAAGTGGAGCTGGACGTCGTCCTTGCCGGGGACCTTGAAGCGGATGACCGCCGCGCCCGGCTCCGGCATCTGCCTCGATCGACCAGCCCTCGCCCGGCGCGGTCATCCGGCAGCCGAGACTCCGCGTTGGTGTAGACGCGCCCCGCGATGCCCGTCTTGAACCGGCCCGCCAGCGGCGAGGCCGTCGAGCGGTGGTCCAGGATCTTGATCTGGAGGCTCGCCGGCAGGGCCAGGCGCAGGGGCATCACCCCCTCGACCGAGTCGTGGTCGAGGAACTTCAGCAGTGCGGACGACTTGCCGACCTCGTTGTAGCCCGCGTCGACCGGGATCCAGCGGCCGACGTAGACCTCGTTCCACATGTGCCCGCCCCACTGGCCCGGGATGAGCCGGTCGCCCAGGACGATCCGCGTGGGGATGCCGGCCGCCCGCGCCAGCGAGGCGAACAGCGTGGCGAACTCGCTGCACTTGCCCTTGCGGCACGCCAGGACCTCGGGCCCCGAGAGCGTCTCGGCGACGTAGTGCGATCTCGACGTTCTTGGAGACCCAGTCGCAGAGTCGCCTTGACGGCCTCCAGCGCGTCCGCCTTCCCCCGGGTCACCTCGCGGGCGACGGCGACGATCTTCGGGTCGCGCGGCTTGATGTAGCGCGACTCGCCCAGGTCGGGGGCGAACTCCGGCCCGGTGATCGGCAGCCGCGCCGGGCTCGTCGATCGGCCTGGGGGGCTCGATCCGCACCACCGCCCGGTATCGGTCCCCTCCTGCGACCGCTCGACGACGTGCTGGCGATCGTCCTCCAGGCGGAACCGGTCGAAGCCGATGTCCTTCCACCGCAGCTCGACGGTCAACGACTCCAGCCGGTCGAGCGGCCCGATCTCGCTGTCGATGGGGAACATCAGCAGGCTCGCGGCCGTCGATCTTGCGGTAGGCGATGTCGCGCGCCTGCTCGGCCGAGCATCGCGTCATCTTCATCCGATCCCCGCCGCGGCCGAGAACTCGCGGCGCAGGCCGTCGGCATCCAGGACGAGCCGCTGCTCTCCCTCGTCGGGCCCGTGTCGATCGACCACGACGGCCCGAGTCGCTGGCGCCGGGCCGATGCGCTTGACCTTCGCCGTGCTTCGGCTCGCACGACTCCTCGTCCAGCAGCGTGACCTCGCCCGCCGTCGAAGCCGGGCGGACGATCGGCCAGCCAGTCGTCGAGGCAGGGCCCCGGGAGGATGGCGTCGGGCTGCTCGAAGAGTGTGGGCCCGCTCGACGCCGGCGACCGTCGCGGTCAGCTCGAATGCCTCGCCGCGGCGCCGGCCCGTCACGCGGATCGTGCCCGATGCCGGCTTCCCCTCGACCGCGATCGAGACCGGCCGGTAATCCGGCGTGACGACGTACTCGCCGCGCTCCGTGATCTCCTCCTTGTTGACCCCGAGCACATCGAGCAGCAGGCGGGACTCCCTGGTGATGCGATAGTTCCCGTCCGGGAGCCGGGCCACGACGGTGTGGACGGAGCCATAGCGCTTGCCGTCGGCGACGTAGGCGTGCCAGACGTCGCGGACGCGGGGTGCGCCGACGCGGCCCCGGCCGCCACGAGCAACAGGGCGGGCACGAGGGCGATGCGCCTGAGATGCGTCATGGCGGGTCTCCTTCGACGGTGATGGTTCGGGAAGTTCGCCTATTGTTCGAGAACCAGTAATTCGTCACGGCAGCTCGCCGACGTGCCATGTTTGATACCCCGGCGCAATAAACCAGAGGCGGAGCGAACATCGAAATCACGAGCAAGCGGGGCCAGTCGGACTGGCGGAACAGAGGCCCGTGCCCCGAGCCGGCGGAGGCGGAGATTGCGAATCCGAGCGCACCGGCGAATATGACCGCGCTCGAGAGCACGGCGAACGAGATTGCCCGTGGCCGGCCATGCTTCCCACGCTCCAGGGCGCGGGTCAATCCGTCGCACAAGAGCGGCGTAGACAAAGGTACCGGAGGCGACGAACACAGGCGGCTGAACGCCCCAAACGAGCGCGACACGCCAGTTTGTGGGGCGGCGGGTCGTGAAGATCACAACCGTGATCGCGATCACTTCGGCGACGCTAATCGCCGTTGCCATTGCGATCGCCAGCCGCGAGGCGTGGCGGAACAGCGATTCGTGCTTCCGGCGGGACCAGGCGCGTTCCAGCTCGTCCAGCCAGCCCAGAACCGGTATGGGGGCAAACAGCATCCGCTCTTGCCAGGGCACCGACTCGTCCAGGCTTCGCGATAGCGTGCCCGAGTCGCCAAGGCGCCGCAGCGCACGCTGGGCGGCATCGTGCTCGTCGCCGCCGCGGGCGCGCTCCTCTTCCAGGCTCGCTGCCAGGTGGGCGGCCAGCTCTTCGCGCATGCGATCCTTGCGGGCCCGGCTGGCCCGCACCGGCCCGACCGCCTGCTCGATGTGCTCCCTCAACAGGCCCTCGCTCATGCGGGCGCTCCCAGAATTCCGCCGACGACCGTGACAAAACGCGACCAATCCTCGCGCCGGCCGGCCAGTCGCACGATGGCCCTTGACCGTGAGCTTGTAGATCCGACGCCTGGGGCCGCGGCGACCGCTCGCCTGCCCTTCCCATGTTCCCCGGATCAGGCCCGCGTCTTCCAGTCGATAGAGCACCGGATAGAGCGTACCCTCCTTCAGGCTCAGCGCACCACACCCGAGCTGCTCGAGTCGCCGCAGGACCTCGAATCCGTGCGCCTCGCCCCGTTCCAGGGCTCCAAGGACCATTCCCTCGAGATGCCCACGCAGCGTATCGCGCTCAATTCTTTGCATGGCTTATTATTTAGACAGACTGGGTAGCTCGTCAAGCCCGTTGCGTTCCGGCTTCCGTTTTCGAGCGCCGCGGGCAACCGCACGGCGGGTGCCGGCATCGCGGCATTCGCGCTTGACCGCACAGCACCACATACTAAACTTTTGTCCATGCAAAGACGAACGCGGCCCGAAGGCGGTCGGTCATCTGGACGCCGACTGTTTTTACGTGTCGGCGGAGCGGGTGCGTGACGAGTTCCTGCGCGGGAAGCCGGTGGGCGTGCTGGGCAACCAGGGGGCGTGCGTGATCGCCAAGAGTTACGAGATGAAGGCGGCCGGCGTCGCGACCGGGATGCCGATCTGGGATGCGCTCGTGAAATGTCCGGACGGGCGTTTACGTCAAGCGCGACTTCCGATGGTACGAGGTCTTGAGCCGGTTGATGCTCGAGGTGGTGCGCGAGCTCTCGCCGCGGGTCGAGTACTACTCGATCGACGAGTTTTTCTTCCTGGCGCTGCCGGCGGCAGGGCCAGACGTTCGAGGAACTGGCGGCGTCGATCCGCGACCGGATCCTGGGAGCGGGTCGGGGTGCCGGTGACGGTGGGGATCGCCCGGACGCGGACCCTGGCCAAGCTGATCTCGGACTCGGCCAAGCCGTTCGGTGCACTGGCGGTGCTCGACCGGGCGGCCGAGGAGGCGCTGCTGGCGGACCGGCCGGTGACCGAGATCACCGGCATCGCCGGCCGGCGGGCGGCGCGGCTCCTGCCCTGGGGCATCACGACGTGCCTCGACCTGGCCCGGGCCGACCGCCGGCTGGTCCGGTCGCTGTTGACGGCCTCGGGCGAGGGCTCTGGTGGGAGCTCAACGGCGATCCCGTGCAGCCGATCCAGCACCGGCGGCCGGCCCACAAGGCGCTCTCGCGCGGCGGCAGCTTCGGCGAGTCGACCGCCGACCCGATCGTCCTCTACGCCTGGCTGGTGCGCAACCTCGAGCGGCTGATCGAGGAGCTCGAGTTCCACGCCGTGGCGGCCGGCCGGCTGACGGTCTGGGTCGCGTACAAGAACGGCCAGGCGGGCTCGGCCAGATCGACGCTGGCGGTGCCGAGCGACCGGTTCGACGTCCTGCTCGACGCGGCCCGCCCGTGCCTGCGGCAGGCATGGATTCCGCGTGACGCGGCCACGCGAGATGCACTTGATCGCCGAGAACCTGACCCCCAGGGCCGATTGCCCGCCTTGGACCTGTTCGACCCGCCCGCGGAGCGCAGCCGCGCCAGGCCGTCGCCCGGCTCAAGCGCGAGGTCAACGCTCGCCACGGCCGGTTCGTCCTCCGCAGCGCCGCCACGCTCCCCCTGGCCGCCATTTACCGCGACACCGCCAATGAATACGACATCTGTGATGTGCGCGGGAAAGATTGTGTTTCTGAATGTGATCGAAATGTTCCGTTTCCAGTGCATGGAATCGCCCTGGCATGGAGTGAGTTGCCCACGGAACTGATCGGGCGGCACGGGCTGGAGCGGCGCGTCCACGAGCGCGGGGGCGAGCGGGAGGTCCGCTTCTTGTATCGCGACCGTCGCCCGCGGCTGCCGGTCTGGCGCGACGGGCGGCTCCAGATCGTGCGCTGGGGTAACGGCGGCGGGCCAGAGCCGGTGTCTTGCCACGCACCGGCTGGACGTGGCTGGCGACGATCGACGAAGGATGCTGGCGCGGCTTGAGCTCCGATCGCCGTGGAAATCCCCGCGACGCTCGGCCTGGAGCACGGGGTCTGGTTCCGCATCCGGCAAGGGATCCGCGGCCTGCTCGTCCCGGACGAGCGCGGGCATTGCCGTCGCCTACATGATCTGCGAGCCCGCCAGCCACTACTACCAGGTCATGACCCGCTCGGACCGCATGCCGGTATTGATCGAAGAGCGGATCTGACAGCGAAGGCAGGCCGCACCTACGACGGCCGGGGCGGAAGCGTTAAGATGGTTGGCGACGCCAGGGAATTCCCGATTTAACCGATCCTCACCACAACGCCCGAGAAGCGGAGCCGGCCGCGATGTCGATCCCAGGATCATCCGCGACGGCTCGGACCCGGCGGCGAAGCCTGCCGCCGTGCGCCGGTCCGGGTCGATCCGACCGCACCGTCGCTGCCGGCTGCGGCGGGTGACATTCCGGTCGGTGTCGCGATTTCATCGACTGGCGGCGCGAGAGCGGCACCGTGACCGCGCGGAAGGCAGGCGGCCTGCGCGACATGGCGCTGGAGGTCAACCCGCAGAAGGTCGGCGTCAAGGCGGCGCTCCAGCATCTGGCCAAGGCGGTCAACATCGCGTTCCAGACCGACTTCGGCGAGAACTACCTCGAATCGGTCTACCAGGCCGCGATCGTCAGGCGCGGCGAGGTCCACATCATCCACAGGGAGTATTTCGGCTTCGGCGACAACTGGTTCGGCCAGTTCGGCCGGTTGATCCGCTCGCTGCAATTGACCCTCGAAGGGCCCGACCCCGCCTCGCCCGAGGGCCAGCAGCGGATCACCGAAAAGGGGCCGGCGACCATCCGCGGCCTCCTCAGCTTGATCGGCCGCAAGCTCGACCTGGTCGCCGAATACGAGGATCGCGTGCCGGCCTACGTCGAGCAGATGTTCGACCGGCTCGAGGCTTCGGGCATCATCCTCGGCTGGGACCGCAACGAATGGGAGATCTGGACGACCCCGATCGGCCTCGATATCCGGATTGCGCCGCGGGGCTCGTGAGCGCGGGGGTCCGCACTGCGCCGTACCCGCCGGCGATGCGTGCTCGACATTCCCGGGCCAATGGTGCGCGAGCGCGCCGCGAGTCACTTTTTCTCGAGAGCCTTGATCCGTTCGGCGGCGGTCTTGGCGGCCGGGGTGTCCGGAAGTCCTTGACGATCTGGCGGAAATAAGTGAGCGCCGCGCTCGTCTTTCCGCTCTTCTCGAGGTTCTGACCCAGGTGCAGCAACGTGGCCGCCCGCGCGGCCGGCTTGTTGGCGGTGACTGGCCGGTCGCCAGCTTTTTTGGCGCGGGCGCGTCGGTTGCGGTCTCTGCGGGCTTCGCGGTCGCGGCGCTCGTCTTCGGCATGTCTTGCTTGCGAGGCGCGGGTCGATTCACTTCATTCGACCACGTCCCCGGCGAACGCGTCCTCGAAGCGGCTGACGCGAGACGCGGCGGGCTGCCCGGGTTTTGCCGTGCCCGCTGGTGCACCAAGCATCAGGGTGGCCTTCTTGATGATACTTTTCCGGGTCGTCGTTGAACTCGTCGAGGCAGCCGGTGCAGCAGATGGGAAGCTGCGGCCCTGGTAGGTGAGTGGTCATGGTGGCCGCGCCGCCGGTCACGATGCACTTGGGCCGCTCCGCCGCCGACGGAGCCGGCGGCGAACGATTCGCCATCCTTGGTCAATCCGACCTCGATCATGTGCGTGAACTGAACCGCGCCCGGCTCCTGGAGGTCCTGGGCCATCGTGTATCGAATAAAGTTGGCGTTGGGCCGCAGCGACAACCGCATCCTGGCGCGCCCTTGCGGCGGCGTCCGTCGGGCGCGACGCGATCCAGCACCAGGTGTTTTCCAGTGCCCTGGAGCGAGCCCTCGAAGGCGATCGGCCCACCGGCGGGCCGCGGGTCCGATCCTTCGAGGCGGTAGAGCTTACGGGCCGGGTCGTACGTCAGCATCCCGGACGCCAGGAACTTGCCTCCGTCGATCGTGACTTTCAAGCCCGACGGCTTGCCGCGGTCGAAGATCCACGCCCAGCTATGTGTCTCGTTCCAGCCGCGGAACTGCTGGGCGGGGTTGTCCTTGGGCACTCCCTGGCCGGTCCAGCGGCCGACCAGGTATTCAAGCGGCGCAAACGCCGGGGGAATGTCGCGCAGGTCCGAGTCGTCACCTCGGCCGGCGCTCGCGAGTCCCCCAGAACGCGAGCCCACTCAAGGATAAGCACACGACGGCCGACAGGACGAGCCTGTTCATGGTCAGGCGCCTTGCTCAGCGTGGTGGTCGTCTCGTCTGATTCGGCTCGAGCTTCGAGCCGCCCACCATCTTGCGCAAGGCTTGAAGGGTGGCAAATGTGGCCTTTTCCGCCGTCGGGAGGAAATCAGGGCCGTTCGAGATCGGCGTGCCGATCGGGACGTCCATGTCCATGTAGCCGATCATCATTTCCTCGAAGGTCTGCTCGCCCCAGCGCACCATCTTGCTCGGGTCCGGGTTATAGGCGTTGCTGTCCGTGTTATCGAAGTGGGCAAGGCAGTCGATGCGAGTTCCCTTGGGAGATCCATCGGCTCGGCCAGGACGTAGTAAGTCTGCCAGCCGAAATCATATGCCGGCACCGACAGCATGACTTGCGGTGCCTCGCCGGGCTTGGTGATCGTGTACTTGAAGTCCTTGCCCCGCAGGTGCATGTGCGGCATGAAGCTCAGAAGTCGCGCCTCGCTCGCGAGCTCGAGCGAGCTGGCGACCGCCACGTTGTCCGATTGCGCCGGAATCAGGAGGTCCGGATTGGCGACGCCGAGCGTGAACGCTTCGCGCGAGGGCTTCGTCTTGGAGAAGACGAGGCCGACCTTGGAGCGGTCGGTGCGCACCTTGCCGGTCGGCGTGTAATGGACCTGGAACATCAGCTCGGCGCCGGCCGGGATCTTCTTGGCCGTTCCCTCGGGGAAGACCGACGGAGCGTTCCCTGGCGCGTAGCCGGTGAAGTGGCTCGGCCGGCGGCGGGCGTCGCGGCTGCCGGCACGTCGAGGACGTAGACGATGATGTGGTGGACGACCGAGCGGTCGCCCGGCACGGCCTCGGCCGCCTGAATCCAGCGGTCTTCCTTGAAGTTCGTCGGAACACGGAAATAAACGTAGGCGACCACTCCCTGAGCGGACACGTAGTAGGGCTCGGGCAGCTCGAAAACGACATCGGGCTGGCCGATCGTCCATCCCTCGGGGAACGTGCGGGGAGCGGGTGCGTCTTTGGTGTCACCCAGCGGCATCCCCTGGTCGACCCATGCCAGAAGCGTGGCCCGGTCCCGGCCGACAGGCTGCGGTCGTTGGCGAAATGGCCATAGCGAGGGTCGGCGTGCCATGGGGGCATCCGTCGCTCGTCGACGACCTCGCGGATCATCGCCGAGTGCTTCCGCGCGTCGTCGTAATTCAGAAGCGAGAACGGTCCGACCTGGCCGGGCCGATGGCAGTCCTGGCACTTGTTCTGGATGATCCGTGCGACGTCGTGCGCGTATGAGACTTTCCCCACCTCGATCGGACGCTCTTTCTCGCGCGCGGTCGAGGAGGCTCGCGACCTCAGGTGCGGCCGCCGCGGATCCGCGGAGCGTTGGATTGCTCGCCAGCTCGGGAGCGACCCGGTCGAGCAAGCAGCCGGCGACCTTGGTCGCCTTGACCTTGACCTCTCCGTCGGCGACCAGGGCCGCGAGGGCGTCTCGCAGATAGTTGTGGTCGGGCGCGTCTTTGCTCTTACCCTGCTGATACTGATCGTCGATCGCACCGCGATAGCGAATCCTTGCGAAGCCGTCGAGCACGATCGCCTCGCACGTCCGCTCGACCAGCGCCGAGTCGGCGACCTTGTTTCCCGGGTCTTTCAGGACCGGAAAGTCGATGCCGGCCTCTTTCACGTACCTGGCGACGTCCTTCTCGGTCTCGTGGGCATTGGAGATTGATCCCGAGCAGGACCACGCCCTGCTTGCGAAACTCACGGTTGATCTCGATCAATCGCGGCACGTAGAGGTTGCCCACCGGGCAATCGGTTCCGAGGAAGACAAGCACGATCGCCTTCCGGCCCTGGTATCCATACAGCGAGGTGCTGCGACCGGACTGGACGTCCTCGAGCGTGAAATTGGCCAGCCGCTGCATCATGCACCGATCGATCGGCAGCTCAGCGCGAGCCGCCTGGTCCTCCGCGGCAGCGGCGGGGGCCGGCGACAAAGCGACGGCGAGCCCGACGACGAGCGAAATCAAGAGCAACCGGCGTGTGACCAGAATCGAAGACATGCCATCTCCCTCGGGTTAGGCCCGCTTCTCGCCTCGTGGGACGCGACTTGCCAAACGTGTCGGCAGGCGCCGGATTGACCTCTGAGGACGCCGCGCCCGCAAACGATGAAATAAGACCGGAATGCCCATCGAGGTCCTGTTCTATCTTATTCGGATTCGAACCGTTTTTGAAAGTGGGTACCGGGCCAGTGCGCCGCACGCGCCGGGCGGAATCGCCGGTATTCGTCCGTGCGTGGTCGGCCATCCGGAATCTCCGAGCGTGCACCGGGGCTGGCCGTGAGTCGGAGCCGTCGCGACGGTCACGGGAACGTCGCCGAAACTGCCTGCCTTGCCAGTGCGCACCGGGCCAGTGACGACCCGCAATATGTACTTGAAGTTCTTACCGGCGTGAGTGTTATGGCAGCTTTCAGTTCGTCGGCCGACAGAGGCGGTAACGGGGCCGACATCGATCTGGCCAAAAACGAAGGGGCCAGATAAGCTAGATTTGAAGTGATCGAGGCGTGAATGTCGCCATTGCAGCGAGCGCGTCTCGATCGAGAGCAGACGGTCAAAAGAGAAGACGAGACGGGGTTCACCATGCGTTTGGCGGCAGTGATCCTGCCCGACCTGGGGACCGGTCCGGACGTACCGATTGTCGTCAGTCATTGGTTTGCCGCGCGGGGGGACCGGGTCTGGGAGGGGGAGCGGCTGGTGGAGGTGCTGGTCGGGCCCGCCACCTTCGACGTTCCCTCGCCGGTTTCCGGGCGCCTGGCCGAGATCCGTGGTCTGGAAGACGATCGCGTCGAGGCGGGCTCGGTGCTCGGCCTGGTGGCGACGACCGAGGACGGCAATCTGCGACCAACGAGCTGCGATTGCCGGAGCGGCCGCCGCGGTGAGGAACCGCCGTCGCGTCGTCCCACGACATGACCACGATTCATGAGCGATCCGCCGGTGTGATTCCCTATCGCTCTGGAGACGATCAGGGACCGTTGTACCTGATTCTCCACTCGGCGACGGTTCGCAACCCGCGCGCGAAGTGGGAATTTCCCAAGGGGGGCGTCGAGGCCGGCGAGTCGACGCGCAGGCAGCCGCCCGCGAGTTCCACGAGGAGACGTCGCTGGTCGACTGGTCGTTTCGCGAGGGATTCGAGCGGAGCCTTTCCTACACGTACATCCGCCGCGGACGCAAGGTCGTCAAGACGGTCACCTACTACATCGTCGAGGTGCGCGACCCTGCGGCGCTGGCCCGCTCGCCCGAGCATGTCGAAGATCCGTCCGGACAATGGTATCGTTGGGGGACATTCGAAGAGATCAGCCTGCTGCTCTATCACACCAAGATCCGCCAGGTGTTCGCCGAGGCGGACGCGTGGCTGAAGGGTTGAGATGGCGCGTCCATCGATCCCATGCCCACCCGGGATTCTTCCTGGTGCTGGACGGTCCTGACGGCGGCGGCAAGACCACGCAAGTCGCCCGGCTGGCGGCCTGGCTGCGCGGCGCGGGCTCGACGTGGTGACCTGCCGCGATCCCGGCGGCACGCCGCTGGGCGACCGGCTGCGCGACCTCGCTGAAGGACCGCGACGCCGTCCGATCTCGCTCCGCGCCGAGATGCTGCTTTCATGGCCAGCCGGCGCCCAGCTCGTCGAGGAGGTGATCGCGCCGGCCGCTGGCCGCGGGCGCGTCGTGATCTCCGACCGGTACCTGCTGGCCAACATCGTCTACCAGGGGACCGCGGGGGGCTGCTGGAAGAGGAGATCGCGCTGGTCGGGATGGTCGCGACCAGCGGCCTGTTCCCGGATCTGACCTGGTGCTGGACATCGCGCCCGCAGGCCGCCACGGCCCGGGTCGGGGCGGCCCGCGATCGGATCGAGGACCGGCCGCTGTTCTATCGCGAGCGGGTCCGCGCCGGCTTTCTGGCCGCGGCGGGACCCGGCGGCGGCTCCGGAAGCGACCTTGAATCCGCGGAGGTCGGATCCGGGTTCTATCCGGCTCCCATCGTGGTCATCGATGCCTTGGCCGATCCGGAAACGGTGTTCACTCGCATCCAGCATGAGGTCGAGCGTGTCCTGCCGCCCGATCCGCAGGGGAGATCGCAGGCGGCGGGCCGAGGAACGAGCAACGTCGAGGTTGAGCGTGTCCTGGCACTCGTCCGCGGTCATGATCGGATCGTCGAAGTCTCTGCGGAACAGCCTGCGAGAAGGGCGGTTGCCGCACGCGCTTGCTGTTCGTCGGGCCCGAAGGGGTCGGCAAGCGTACCTTCGCACGCAAGCTCGCCCAGGCGCTTCTGTGTGAAACGCGCGACGCGGCCGATCTCGATCCATGCGAGACCTGCCCCGGCTGCCTTCAAGTCGAGGCCGGCACGCATCCCGATTTCATCGAGGCGGGGCGGCCCGAAGACAAGCACGAGCTGCCGATTCGCGTGATCCGCGAGCTGTGCGACCAGTTTTCGCTCAAGCCGGCCCGCGGCCTGCGCAAGGTGGCCATCCTCGACGATGCCGACGACCTGAACGAAGAGGCGTCGAACGCGTTCTTGAAGACCCTCGAGGAGCCGCCGCCGGGGGCGGTGCTTGATCCTGATCGGCACCTCGGCCGAGCTTCAGCTCGAGACGATCGTCTCGCGGTGCCAGGTGGTGCGGTTCGACCCTCTGCCCGAGCCCGAGATCGCCGCGTTGCTGCTCGAGCAGGGGGTCGCGGCCGACGCGGCCGACGCCGCCCGACTGGCCGCGCTGGCCGAAGGGAGCGTGAGCCGGCGCCCGCGGTCTGGCCGACCCCGAGCTGGAGCGGTTTCGCCGAGCCTTGATCGACGAGATCGCCGGCGACCACGGCTTCGAGCCCCCGGAGCTCGCGCAGCGGCTGCACGCGCACATCAAGCAGGCGGGCAAGGAATCGGTCGACCAGCGCCGCCGCGCCAGCCTCTTGATCGGCGAGCTCGCGCGGTTCTTCCGCGGCGTCCTCTGGCAGACCGCCGGGCTGGCGCCCCCCTGCCCCGACGCCGCCGATCGCCGGGCCGTCGCCGCCCTGGCCGACCGCCTCGAGCCCGAAGACGTGTTCGTCCTCGCCGACCGCTGCCTCGAAGCCGACTATCACGTCCACCGCCGGCTCTACATGCCGCTGATCCTCGAGCTCGCTCATGCACGACCTGGGCAAACTGATCAACACCAGGGCGTAAGCGCGTGCGTGCCATCTCCGTGAGGTTCCTCGTGCGGCGGCCGCGCAAAGAGCGCGAAAGTGCCGGATCTCGAAGCCTGGTTGCCGCCGTCACAGCGTAGAATGATGATAGAGGTTGAGGGGCTTTCCGTGGAGCAATTCGAGCACGCCTGTCTGTCGCTTCTTTTCGCCTACGGGACGCTTTTGCCCCGCGGCGAAGAGGCACTGCGGCAAGGCGGCTGGTGCCGCCGATGCCGTGCGGGGGCGGCTTTTCGACCTGGGTCCTTTTCCGGCGCTGGTCGATCTCGACGATCCCACTGCGGGCTGGGTCGAGGGCTACGTCAGGCCCGCAACGCTCGCCGAGCTCCTGGGCCGCTCGACACGTTTGAAGGCGTCGACACGGGCCTGTATTATCGCGCAACGACAACAACGCGAAACAACGACTGCGTTTGGGTTTACGTATATGCACGGCCGCTGCCGCCAGCGGCCCGCGGACCTCTCTGCCGCTGGAGAGCTTGATCGCCGATCCGATGATTGCAAATAATCTTGCATCCGGTCAAGGAGACCATGATGTCGAGGACTATTCCGGCGGGAACAAAGCGGGAGCGGGCGTCGAAGAAGCTCGGCAATGGGTCGGCGCAGCGGGCAGCGGACCGGGGCGGTGACGGTCGGCCGTTACCTGATTGATCGCCTCGGAAGCCCTGGGCGTCGAGCACGTCTTCGGCATCCCCGGCGATTACATCCTGACGCTCTACAAGTTGATCGACGAAAGCCCGATCACGCCTGGTCGGGATGACCCGCGAGGACAACGCGGGGTTCGCGGCCGACGCCTACGCCCGGATCCACGGGCTGGGATGCATCTGCGTGACTTACTGCGTCGGGCGGCCTTTCCACCTGCAACAGCATGGCCGGCGCCTATGCCGAGAAGTCGCCGGTGATCGTGCTGGCGGGGTCGCCTGGGATGTCCGAGCGGGCGCACAACCCGCTGTTGCATCACAAGGTCAAGGGCTTCGAGACGCAGTTCGAGGTGTTCCAGAAGATCACGGCCGCCTCGGCGGTGCTGGACCGGCCGGAGACGGCGTTCAGCGAGATCGACCGCGTGCTGGAAGCGGCGGTGCGTTACAAGCGGCCGGTGTACCTCGAGCTGCCGCGCGACCAGGTGCAAGCGCCGGCAGGTCGGGCCTCATCGTCCGCCCGAGGGTCTGCCGCCGAGCGACCCCGATGCGCTGCGCGAGGCAATCGATGAAGCCGCCGGCGCTCCTGTCGGCCGCCAGGCGGCCGGTGATCCTGGCGGATGTGGAGATCCATCGTTTCGGGCTGCAGGAGGAGATGCTGCGCGCTGGCCGAGTCGACCGGAATGCCGATCGCGACGACGATCCTGGGAAAGAGCGTGATCTCGGAGGCACACCCGCTGTTCGTCGGCGTCTACGAGGGAGCGATGGGCCGGGCCGAAGTCACCGAACTGGTGGAATCCGCCGATTGCTTGCTCATGCTCGGCTGCTTCCTCACCGACATCAACCTCGGGATCTGGACGGCCAAGCTCGATCCGTCCAAGTGCATCGACGCCACCAGCGAAGACCTCCGGATCAAGCGCCATCACTACTGCGGCGTCCGGCTCGACGACTTCATCCGCGGCCTGTTCAAGCGCAAGCTCAAGGTGGCGCGCACGCCGGTGCCGAAGCGAACGCAAGCCGTTCGCCGAGATCGAGACGGCCTTGCCCACGGACAAGCTAACGTCGGCGCTCCTCTTCGGCCGGCTCAATCAGCTCGTGTGCGAAGTCGCGGATATGACCGTGATTGCCGACATCGGCGACTCGCTGTTCGGGGCGGCCGACCTCGAGATGCAGCGCCACACCGAATTCCTGAGCCCCGCCTATTACACGTCGATGGGTTTCGGCGTGCCCGCCGCCGTCGGGGCCAGCATGGCCAATCCCAAGGCGCAGAATACTGGTCATCGTTGGCGACGGCGCCTTCCAAATGACCGGCATGGAAATCTCGACGATTGCCGCGCCATGGCCTCAACCCGATCGTCGTCGTTCTCAACAACCACGGCTACACGACCGAGCGATTCTTGCTCGACGGCAGCTTCAACGACATCCAGGACTGGGCGTACCACAAGGTTCCCGACGTCGTCGGCGCCGGACTGGGGCTCGAGATCCGCACCGTCGCCGATCTCGAAAACGGCTTGCGAGCGGCGCGTCGCCAACGTCTCGAGCTTCAGCCTGCTCAACGTGCACCTCGATCCCTACGACCGCAGCCCGGCGCTTGATCGGCTGGCGCAGCGGCTCTCGAAGATCGTCACGTCCTCGTGAGCAACCGGTCGCAAAGGCTGGCGAGCGGCGTTTGCGACCGGCTGAATGGCTTTGCCCGCGTAGGCCAAGGCTCAATGCAGCAGGTTGTCGTCGAACTCCTGCCGCTTGGTCTGCTGGATCGGAATGATGCCGTTGACGATTCCGGCCTTGGGCGCCTTGTGCGTCCAGGCGTAGACCTTCTGCGGGTGGAAGCGGCTGCGGTTGAAGACGTGGCTGCTCAAGGTGTTGATGCCGCTGGCCCGCCCCTTGTTCTGGCCGCGGGTCACCAAGCGGGACCGACGGTCTTGCCGGGGTGGTTGAACGAGTAGATCCGCTGCCGGAAGCCCTGGGGAGGCAGGAACTGGGCGAGGGCCACCGGAAGCGGGATCGGCTGGTAGTTGAGCGCCGAGAGCGGCGTGAGCGACGGCGTGTACTGATTGGACCCGAAGGTCGAGACGAACTCCGTCTGAGGACCGGCCCCTCGGGACGTCCGGCGATCGCGCCACGATCGGCGTCACGCGTGCCGCCGGTGACGGTCACGGTGGCCTGCCGGTCCAGGTGAAGTTCGGCAGCGGCGAGGTGGCCAGCGTCTTGCCGGTGATCGTGATCAGGTGAACGCCATTGGTCAGGCCAAGGGCCGACCGCGGGGTGATCGTGATGATGGCGTCAGGGATGCCGTTCGGGTAGTCGCCGTGTTGGGATCCTGCTGGAGGGTGGCGTTCGGGAACGGCGATGCCGTTGACGGTCACGGTCGTGGGGTCAATGTCGGTCACCGGCATGAAGTTGGGAGTGGTTGCCGTCGAGCCGAAAACAAAGATCTGCAGGCTGGCCGGGGTCTTCGCGTTGATCGAGAACGGCGCGATTGCCGTGCCGACGCCGATCTGAGTGGTTACCTGGTTGGTGGCGGGGATGGGCAGCGTGATGAAACTGCTCTCGACGACCTGGGCTCCGCCGGCCAGCGGCAAGTCGGCGGGCCACGACGTTCTGGGTGACGTTGTAGCCGGGCGAGCCGATGATGAAGTCGGCCAGTGAATCGGTGTCGGCGGTGAACGCTCGTATCCTGGAACCGGCTGGACACCGAGGCTCCGAAGAAGTTTGGCGAGCCCGCGGCGAGCGACGGGGTGCTCGAGTGTGAACTGGACGTCCGGACGAGCGGAGCCGATTCGGCGGCGGACAGCGAGAGGGTTCCGGTCAAGCCGGTCCGGCCGGGGATCAAGTAAGCGGCACCCGCGCTGGAATTGAATCCGGGAGCACCGATCAAGATCGGGTTAGGTTGCCCGGAGTTGATGAATCCGACGAACGTCAGCGCGTAACCGGCCAGGTCGCCGGCGTTTGCCCCGGTCAGGAACACCGACGGCAGGGCCGTGGGGACGTTTGCCAGCGAGATCGTGCCGGTCAGAAACGCAGCAGAGGTCGACGCCGCACCGTAGAGCAATGCGACCTCGCCCTGGTTGGTCGTCGTCGAGCTGCCGCTGAAGTCGGGAGCACCGATCAAGATGTCGCTGAAGCCGTCGTTGTTGAAGTCGCCGGCCGAGCTGACGGCAAAACCCGCCCTGCCGCCGGTCGCGGCCGATGATAATGGCCCCGGGGACGGCATTGGTCGCCGGTTCCGCCGACATTCGCGAGATTGATGTACCGCACGCCGTTGGTCGTCGTGGCGAGGCCCGGCGAGGGTCGAGCCGCCGTAGACGAGGTACGCGACGCCGGCGTTGGACGCGGCAGCCGGGGCACCGATCAGGAGGCCTCCGACATTGCTGCCGCCGGCGGTGGCGCCGTTGACGTCGCCGGCATTGGCGACCGAGAACCCGGCCTGATCGCCGGAGTTGACGCCGGCGAGGATCACGCTCTGCGTTCCGCTCTGGCCGAGCGTCTGAGACGTTGATCGTTTGCGTGGACCCGGAGAGGAGCGCCGTCGACATCGCGTACACGACGCCGGTGTTTGAGGGGACGCTGGTGGGCGTCGAGGTGGCGACGCTGGCCGCGGAGCGCCCAGGATGATGTCTGAATTGCCGTCGCCGAAGAGGTTGGAACCGCTGGCCACGGCACGCCCGAGCCCGCCGACCGGGCCCGCCGGTGCGACGTTGACGAACGTCACGAGGTTCAACCCCGGAAAATCGGTCGCGAAGTTCGGATCGTCGAGGTTGACCGTCTGGCCGATGTAAGTGTTGAACGTACCGGAGATCAGGTAAGCGCGGCCCGTCCCCAGGTTGGCATTATTGGCGTCGGTGGCACCAGGCGCACCGATCAGAGATCGCGCCTTGCCCGCTGGGAAGCCGCACCCCGGCGACCGAAGCACCCAGCATCGAGGTCACGTTGATCGTGTTCACAAACGTGACGCCCGCGAACGGGAAATTCAGGTTAGGCCCGGTCGGGTTCGTGGGGTTTGTCTGCGTGGCCGCACCGAGCTGGCCAAGGCTGCCGACGCGATCGTTGGCGGTGTACGCCGGCGATGCGGGCGCGGTGGCCGCCCAGTTGGTGACGCCCGCGACGTTGACCGTCTGCGAGCCCATCACCAGGAACGCCTCGCTGCCGACGCCGCTGCCCAGGGTGCTCGGCCCGCTGGCGGTGCTGACGGTGGGCGCACCGATCACAAAGTCGTCGTAGCCGGTGCCGTTGACGTCGCCCACGTCGGCGACACTGAAGCCTGCTCCCTGCCCCTGAGTCGCTCCGCCGAAATCCATGCCAAAGGGCGCCGAGGCGATCAAGGGTGGCGTCGTCGGGCTGGTTCCCCCCAGGTCGGGCGTCAGGAGGATCCTGTCCTCAAGCTGTTCGGCGCGAACACAGAACGTCGCGGCGCTGCGTCCCCCAGCGATCGATTTCCTGGGCCGGCGATTGACGAATAGCATCGGAGACTCCCTCCTCCAACTCAAAGGTCGCGCGTCCCTCGCGCCTGAAACCGCGTTCGCTTTGTCCCGCTCGCGGCGCGCCTCTGGAGACGACAGCCACGAGGAAATACTGCGGTCAGTTCGTGCTCGCTCGGATCGTCCCGGCGCGACCGTCCGCGTTCCGAAAGCCCGGGCAGGGTGCCCGCGATACGTCGCCGCCAAGGGAATTCTCTCACCACTGGAGTTTCGGTCGCAAACGGCGTCCGACTCCACCCAAACCGAGAGTTGTAGATCCCGCAGGATTCGCACAGCCCTTACTTTGGGCTCAACTCGCTCAACTCGCATGCCCGATATAGTTCGCTGACGTGAACCTCCCGGCCAAGCGCGCTGGAAAGAGCATTCTTCACCGTCCTTTGGCCCGTGGTGCCCGCAAGAAAACCGCACGCCGCCCGCGACTTTCACCACCGATAGAGCACCGAGAGGTCCGGCGCGACCGGCGCGAAAAGGTCTCGGTCCTGTCGTACGGGAGGTAGAAGGCCGGGCTAGCGATGATGAGAAATTCCGGAAGTGAGGCAGAGTTTAACGATCGAAGCGATTTTGGCCCCTGCGACCGGCGCCGGGACGAGAAGCCGGCTCTTACGGACGAGAGGGACCCAGAGCGCTCATTGATGCGGACGGCGACGTCAACACGACCGCGGGCATTTCGTCGCCCAGACGGGGCCCGCCGGCGAGACCATAGTGTCGAGGCGAGATCCATGATTGAATCGAGGAGTCGGATGTCCCGGGACGCCGCCGGCCGGCTGGGATGGGGAGCGGTCTTGATCGCCGTCGCCATCGGCGCAGGCGGGCTGCACTCGCGAGTTCTATCGCGAGTGGGCCAATCAAGACGTTTCCGAGACGGTCTTCGAGAAGAGTCGCGACCCCCGGTGGCGCATCGACCTGTTCTCGGTCGACCCCCCCATGCTCTCTCGGTACGCCGATCCGTACGATCAGGACGTCCCGCCCGCGCCGCCGGACGACCCCGCGGCGGAGGCCCTCTCGCCCGTACCGCAGTGGCCCGACAACCGGCTGTTGCTTCCGGTCGAGGGAACCGGCTACCTCGATCTCCTCGAGTACTGGAGACGCGACGAGATCGCGAAAGCGGCTGCTGAAGGGCGTCCGATTCCGCCGGATCAGCCCGAATTCTGGCAGCGTCCGGACAACGCGCGGCACCCCGTCACCGACCCGCGCCAGCCGGGGATGCCGGGACAGCCGCTGACCTCCCCGGTCGGCCCACCCGTGCCACCTGAGACGTCCTCGCCTTTCTCCAATCCACCCCAACCGCCCCCACCGGCGGGAGGCGCCATGCCGCCGGAGGCGCCTCCCGCGCCCGCCGGCGCCGGCCGGGCCCCAAGCATCGACGCGTGGCCCCCTGCGGTCGACGAGCGCAGCGCCACTGGTGGTTCGTCTCCAGGACGGCGGGCCGGAGCAGAGCCAAGTGATGCAACCTCCGCGAAAATTCGCGATCAAGGGTGCACCGGCCGCGAATTCTGGGACAAGTGCACGGGATTCGACGCCCATACTCTTAACGGGTAAGACCCCGGCGGCATCCAAGCCGAAGATCCCCCCGCCTCGTGCCGCGGCGAGCTTTGCGCACGTGCCGGCAGGTGGGGCGAAAGCCGCGAAGGATCCATCAGTCTCAGCGGCCTCATTCCAGGAGAGTAACACGCCGGCGCCGCCGGCCGCCGCCACGGGACCAGGTGCAGGAATGCCGATCGAGATTCTCCAAGTGGCAGCACCCGCGCAAGGCCAGCCGGCGCCCCGCAGCCCGAACGCGTCCGGTGGTCAGGTTTCCCCCGGCACGCCCAATCCCCCGGCCGGCGGCGTGGCGCCGGGCACCCCCAGCCGCGCCCGGGAAGAGGTGTCGCCCGGTACGCCCGACCCCGCACGCGGGCAACCGGCCATGCCGCGCCGTCCCGGCGGCCCGCAAAGGCCCGCGCCCGCCAGTCCCGGCTCGCTCCTGGACCGCGAAATCGCCACGCAGCCGCCCCCGCTCAATCCGACGCAGGTCGATCAGGCGGGGAGAATGAGCCCCATCGAAGCCGCCGAGCTGTCCCAGGTCCTCGTGCCGCCGGTCGAGCTGCAGGATTATGCCGAAGGCTACGGCTACCCCAAGGGAAGCCGCGTGTACAAGATCAACATGCAACAAGCCTTCATGCTGGGCCTCATGAACTCTCGCTACTATCAATTCAACCTGGAAACTGTCTACCTCTCGGCGCTGCCGGTGACCCTCCAGCGATTCACGTTCGAGCCGCAGTTCTACGCGGGAATGAGCCCGCTCACGGGCGTCCCGCAAAATAACGGCTCCGGCGGGACCTTTCCGTCAACCCCGGGACTCACCACGGCCAACACTTTCAACTACGCGACGCGGTTTTCTCCGAACGGCCAGATCTCCACGTTGAACCTCGGGACCGTGGCCGGCTTCGGCAAGCTCTTCAGCACGGGTGGACAGTTGTTGATGGGCTTTGCCAACGAGGTCGCGTTCAACTTCCTCAGCAAGAACCCGGCTCAGCCGACGGTGATCTCGGCCCTGCCGATCCAGTTCATGCAGCCGCTGCTGCGCGGCGGCGGCGTGCCGTTGTGCTGGAAGGGCTCACGCAGGCCGAGCGCAATCTGCTGTACGCCGTGCGCGCCTTCGCCTTGTTCCGCCAGCAGTTCTTCGTCGTCACGCTGACCGGCGGCACGATCCAGAACTTTGGCAATACGTTTACCCTGGCCGGATTCACGACGCCAGGCAACAGCGACCCGACCGTGGGCTTCATCCCGGTTGTCTTCAACCTGGTGGAGATTGAGGTCGACCGGAGAAACGTGTTATTTCTGGAAAGTCTCGTTAGACTATATCAAGAGCTCATCCAGGGCGAGTCATCGGGATTGTCGCGATTGCAAGTCGACCAGGTGCTGCAAGGGCTGCTCGTCGGTCGACAAGCGCTGATCATCGACAAGGTGACCTACCGAAACTCGCTCGACCAGTTCAAGATGCAGCTCGGCTTGCCTCCCGACACGCCGATCGTCGTGGACATGAGCTTGGCGCGGCCGTTTTACGAAGTGTTCACACTCGTCGACGACTGGCAGCGCCGCTCGGATCGTAGCCTCGATCAGCTTCCCCAGATTATTGCTAAAATCCCGGAGCTCGAAGACATCGACGTGGAGGGACGATCGGTACTCGCGCCGTACCGCAATTACCGGAGCACGCTCAAGGAATTCCTGCCCGAGAACGAAGAAGGGCTGGAAGACACGCTGGAAGCGGCCGTCCGCATCGCGCTGGAATACCGCATGGACCTGATGAATGATCGTGCCCAGCTCTACGACGCCTGGCGCGCAGATCCGTGTGTCGGCCAATGCACTCAAGGGCTTCTTGAACGTCGCGATCACCAACAACATTTACGCCCCCGTGGCCAGCCCGAACCCATTTGCGTTTCTCAGCCAGGCGAAGCAATTCGGCTTGACGTTAAACGGCGAGCTCCCGCTGGTCCGGGTCAGCGAGCGGAACAACTTCCGCACCCAGCTCATCAACTACCAGCGCACGCGGCGGGCCCTGCAAACCGCGGAAGACAATCTGAAAGTCCTCTTGAGGTTCGATCTGCGTAACGTACACTTGTCTTACATCAATTACGAGATCGCCAAGCGAAACTTCGAGCTCAACGTCCGGCTCAAGGACCAGGCGTTCGAAGCCATCATTGCCCCGCCGGCCGGCGGCACGCAAAACCTCGCCCAGTCGGCCAATGCCGCTACCCAGACCACAAACTTGCTTACGTTTCAGCGAAACCTCATCACCGCGATGCTCGCCCTTACGAACGGTTGGCAGGCCTACCAGACTAATCGTTTGATTGTGTACCGCGACATCGGCAACCTGCCTTATGATGAATGGGAGGCCTTCAGTGAACTTTTCCCTTCACAGTACCGCGGGCCAATCATCGGCCACGCTCCCGCCGGGGGCACAGGATTTACCCCGCCTCCAGAGGCCCGCGCGGCGACGCCTGAGCCTCGGTAAGGTGATGGGAGGGACGCTGATCGCGCTCCTGGTCGCGGCAGGTGTCGTGCTCACCAACGTGCCGAGCATGAGCAAGCCGATCACCAGGCTCTTCAGCAACAACCAGAGCAGCGTGATCACGACCGTGGTCCGCTCGGGCAAGCTGCCGATCACGGTGATCGCCAAGGGCGTGCTCGAGAGCTCGAAGAATCAGGATGCCTTCTGCGCCGTCGAGGGCGGAACGACCATCATCTCCATCAAGCCCGAGGGCACGAGGGTCACGAAGGGCGAGCTCGTCTGCGAGCTCGACTCGGCGGCGCTCAAGGATTCGCTGGTCAACCAGAAGATCACGACCGAGAGCGCGAAGGCCAATTTCCAGAACGCGACACTCACCCGCGAAGTCGCCGAGATCGCCGTCGTCGAGTACAAGGACGGCATTTTCAAGCAGGACCTGGCGACCGTCGAGGGCGAGATCAAGCTGGCCGAATCCGACCTGTCGCGCTCCGAGGATCGCCTCGACTGGGCCCGCCGGATGTATGACAAGGGATACGTTTCGCTCGCCGCCAAGAATTCGGAGGAGCTAGCCCTCAAAAAGGCTCGATTCGCGCTCGAGCAAGCCCAGAGCAAGAGGAAGGTCTTGCTCGACTACACCAAGGGCAAGACGATCAAAGAGCTGGAGAGCGACGTGGAGAAGGCCCGCTCCGACGAGCTGGCCAAGAAAGCAACCTGGGAGCTGGAAACGGGCAAGGAGAAGAAGCTCGAGCGGCAGATCACCGCCTGCGAGATCCGTGCCCCCAGCGACGGCCTGGTCGTATACGCCAACGATCCCAACCGGGCCTTCGGCAGCAACCAGCCTCAGGTCGAGGAAGGGGCGGCGGTGCGCGAGCGTCAGAAAATCTTCAGCCTGCCCGACATCAGCCTGATGCAGGTCAATACCAAGGTCCACGAGTCGCACATCTACAAGATCGATAAAAATCTCAAGGCAAAGATCCGCGTCGACGCGTTTTCCGACCAGGTGCTCGAGGGCACCGTCGTCGAAGTCGCCGCCCTCCCCGACCAGGGCAACTTCTTCAACTCCGACATCAAGGTTTACACGACGAAGGTCCGGATCGATGCGCCCTGGGCGGGCTGCGTCCTGGTATGAACGCTGAGGTCGAGATCCTGGTCTCCGAGCACGACAAGGTGTTGAATATCCCGGTGCTCGCGATCCTGCAGTACAAGCAGAAAGATCACGTCACGAGGAAGCTCGATGACCGGTTTGTACCGACCGAAGTTGAGCTGGGCGTTTCCAACGACAAGTTCGTGGAAGTGAAGCAGGGGCTCAAAGAAGGCGACGTGATCGCGATGGACCCCGAGTCGCTCATGTCGACGGAAGAACGGCGCGAGGCGTTCGGGTCCGCCGGCAAGGGCGCACGCAGAGACTGGGCCAAGAGCGGACCGGCCGAGGAAGAGGTCAAGGCCGGCGCCGGCGGAGCCGCCGGAGCGGAGAAGAAGGCCGTCGTCGCCACCAAGCCTGGTGAGCCCGGCGCGGGCAAGGGAGCCAAGGGTGCGGCCAAGGGTAAGTTCGCTGGTAAGGGTAAGGGTAAGGGCAAAGGCGCAGGCGGATTCGGGAACAACCCGATCTTCGCAAAGATGCGGCAGAACCTCAGTCCGGAAGAGCTTCGCTCGATGTTCACTGCCAGCGACGAAGAAAGGCTTGAGCTTCAGAAGAAGGCCGGTTTGACCCCTGAAGAAATCGACCAGCTCGCGCAGATGCGCCAGAATTTCGGCGGCGGCGGCGGTGGCGGAGGCGGTGGTGGTCGGGGACCCGGCGGTGGCGGAGGCCGGCGTTCCGGCGGCGGTCCACCCGGCGGCGGTGATGGCGGAGGGTCGGACCAGTGAATGACGACTTCGCCCAGAATAGCTCCGCCAGCAAACCAATTGTGAAGCTGGTTGACGTCACCAAGACGTACGTCATGGGACACTCCGGGGGTGGCGGCGGGTTGCTCAACCGCCGCACTCAGGTGAGCACCGTGACGGTGCACGCGCTTCGGGGCGTCTCCGTCGACTTTTACCCCGGTGAATACATCGCCATCATGGGCGCTTCGGGCTCGGGCAAGAGCACGATGCTCAACCTGCTGGGGTGCCTCGACCGCCCGACGACCGGCGAGTATTTGCTGGGCGACCGCGATGTCGCCGGCCTCGATGATGACGAGCTGTCCGAGATCCGCAGCCGTTACCTCGGCTTCATCTTTCAATCGTATAACCTGATCCAGCAGTACACGGTCCTCGAGAACATCCAGCTCCCGCTGACCTACCAGGGAACCGGCGAGATCAGCCCCGCGGCCCAGGAGCGGTCGATCGAAGTGGCCAACCTGGTCGGCCTGGGCGATCGACTCGACCACCGGCCGTCGCAGCTCTCGGGCGGACAGCAGCAGCGCGTGGCCATCGCGCGCTCGCTCATCAACGACCCGTACATCATCCTCGCGGACGAAGCGACGGGAAACCTCGACACCACGACCAGCCATGAGATCATGGAAGTCCTCGAACGGCTGAACGATTCGGGAAAGACGATCATCATGGTCACCCACGAGGACGACATCGCGGCCTGGGCCAAGCGCGTGATCCGCATGCGCGACGGCCTGATCACCGAAGATGGCCCGAGCCCGCGCCGAAGCGCGCGGCGCCGGTCCTGGTGGCGGCCACACCGACAAACGCCGTCCCGAGCCAGTGGGGGGCCGAGTTGAGCCCTGACCATCTCGATCGGTGATCATGCAGCGAAGTAGATCCACACTCGCGAGGGAAATATGGCACGCCTCTGGCGTGCTCTCAAGCTCGGAATGAAGAGCCTGCTGCTTCACAAGCTGCGCTCCGGCTTGACAGTGCTCGGCATCGTCTTTGGAGTCGCCGCGGTGATCGCCATGCTGGCCATTGCCGAGGGGACCAGCCGCGTCGCTTTGGAGCAGATCCGGGCGCTCGGTGCGACCAACATCATCATTCGCTCGGTCAAGCCCAGCGAGGAGACACAGGCCCAGGGGGGCGGCCCGGCGCGTATTCTGAACTATGGGCTGAAGTACAGCGACTTCGACCGCATCGTCGAAACGATCCCGACGATCCGGAAGGTGCTGCCGATCCGTGAAATCCGCAAGCAGATCCGTCGCGGCAGCTACAACTTCGACGGCCGCGTGGTCGGCACCACTCAAGACTATGCCGATTTCAACATGCTCCAGATGGCGCGCGGCCGATTCTTGACCGCGACCGACAACGAGAAATTCGAGAATTTCGCGGTGCTCGCTCACGAGACCGCGCAGATGCTCTTTCCGTATGAAGACCCGATCGACCAGTCGATCAAGCTCGGCTCCGATTACTACACGGTCGTCGGCGTCACGGAAAAACGCGACAGCTCGGCGGGGATCGGCGGCAGCCTGGCCGCCCAGGACTACAATCGCGACGTCTACATCCCGCTCAACACGTGCCGGCTCCGCTTTGGCGAACGCATCATCGACGCCCGATCCGGATCCATGCAAGCCGAGGAGACGCAGCTCAGTCAGATCACGATGCAGGTCGCCACGATGGATGAGGTCCTGCCGACAGTGCCGCTGATCGAAGCGGCCTACGAGGCCTACCACCCCAAGAAAGACGTCGAAAAGACCGTCCCGTACGACCTGTTGCTGCAGGCCCAGAAGCAGGCGAGGCAGTTTGCCATCATCCTGGGAACGATCGCGGCGATCTCGCTCCTGGTGGGCGGCATCGGGATCATGAACATCATGCTGGCGACGGTCACCGAGCGCACGCGCGAAATCGGGATTCGCCGCGCCCTGGGAGCCAAGCGCCGCGATATCACCGAACAGTTCCTGATCGAGACCGTCGTGCTGGCCGGCGTGGGCGGGCTGCTCGGCGTCGCGCTGGGATATACCATCCCGCGGATCATCATCTGGTTCATTCCGGATCAGAAGGCGGTTGTCACCGGACTGTCGGTCATCATGGCGTTTTGCATCTCGGTGGCCATCGGCATCATTTTTGGTATTTACCCGGCCCGTCGCGCGGCCCTGATGGATCCGATCGAGGCGCTGCGGCACGAGTAAGGCGGCCGCCCACCCCGCCCGGGTGTGCCCGCCACGCGGACGCTCTCCCGTGGATTTAATTCGCGGGTCGGGTCGGGTCGCGGAGTGAGCAGAACCTGGCGAAGAAATCGAATAGATCGGTCAGCTCGCGATAGGCGTTGATCTGACGCATCAGTGTTCGTTCTTTGGCGACTGCTGACAACCAGCCCCGCATTTGTTCCTCAACGCTGACAATCGTGGTGCCTATCGGTTCCGGGGCCGCTGCGAGCAATCGGCCATGGAGCCGTGCGTGCCGCTCGCTATAGGTATATTTGAGAACGGTCAGATGATCGGTGTCGAGAAGGATCACTCTCCGAATTCCCGGCGTGCCTCTTCCCGATCCGCGTCGCGGATTTTCCTGCCTTCTTCATCGACTATTTTCGAAAACTCTCGACCGGTAAACATACCTGCGACCGTGCGCCAATCTTTCGCGCCGCTCCCTTGCTTTTCGTTCAGCCGGCGCTCGAGATCCTCGAGGCGGCGGGCCAGGCCTTCCAAGGTCAGTTCCGACATGGTGGTTTTCTCCGATTCGCGATGGCCGTATTATAATTGGGCTACGATCATTTCGCACCGTCAACTCTACGCTGTCATAGCGAGCTGAGAAATCCGCCGCCAGGCGGCCTCGCTGCCGGCCTACCGGAAAGGCATCCTAAGAGTTCACGTTGGCTCTCTGCGGGAACGAGACAAGCGATTGTCTCGGCGATAGAACTTTATTCCTCTGAGATACGCGGATTTCCGTTCACTCGGAGAGTTTAGCGGATTAACCGTGTCGTAAAGTTGATCATCAACCTACTTCAGGGCGAATACGCGCGTCGCCGTCACTTCGTCATCTCCGGGGTTTCTCTGGTAGCAGCACCATTCCACGATGAGATGCGGTTCACCCAGGCGGCGGCGCCTACTTGGGCTTGCGTCTTCATCCCGCGACGGCTACGCTTGGAGGATCACAAAAAGCAGTTGACCGCGGCATCGGGCTATCCGAGGTCGCGGTCTTTCTTCTGGATGTCATTGTGCCGCGGCGGGAGACCGACCGCCCTCCGGCAAGACAGGGTCCCGAGCACACGTTCACGAGTCGAGGACGACCCTCGCAGGGCCGACACACCCCATCAAACGGCCGCCACGCGCCGAAGACCCGGTCTGAAAGCCGTGTTGAACCGCCGCGCAAGATTCCGTTCGTCGCGCCTTTGATCGCGGCGGCATGACTTGCGTCGCGCCCGGACCCGAGGCGACGGGGGTCGAGTGTCAGAATTGGGAGCAGACCCGGATGTCCACAGACCGAATCCCGATGTCGAAGGAAGGCTACGAGAAGCTGAAGGCGCAGCTCGACAAGATGAAGAACGACGACATGCTGAAGATTGCCGAGCAAATCGCCCAGGCCCGGGGATTCGGCGACCTGTCCGAGAACGCCGAATTCGATGCCGCGGTCGAGGCGCAGGGAATGCTCCAGGCCAGAATCAACGACTTGCAAAACAAGCTCGGTCAGGCGTATATCGTCGACAAGCCCAACGCGCCCTCCGATCGAGTCGTGTTCGGGTCGAAGGTCCGCGTGCTCGACCTCGACATGAATGAGGAAGAAGACTTCATCCTGGTCGGGCCGGGTGAGGAAGATTACGACCAGAACAAGATTCTTTTGACGAGCCCGATTGGCCAGGGCTTGGTCGGCAAGAAAGTCGGCGAACAGGTCGAGGTCCAGATCCCCCGCGGTGTCCTCAAGCTCAAGATCGTGGAGATTGGGGTGTCCTAGCCCCGCGATGCGCTGGACGCAGAATCCGGATCCGGCAGGATGATCCCCGCAGCCGCCCACGTCTCGGCGAGCGGCGCGACCAGCGTCGTCACGGTCGCGGTGATCGGATGATGGAATCGAAGCAGCCTGGCGTGGAGTGCAATCCCGTGGGGCGCGGGAACGGGCGTGCGGATCCGTAGGCCTGATCCCCTAGGATCGGCATTCCCCGGCTGGCTGCCTGGGCACGAAGCTGGTGCGTTCGACCGGTCTGGGGCCAGAGCGCAAGCCACCGGATTTCGGGCGGAAGCGAGAGCGCGTCCGCAAACCGCCAGCGCGTGACTGCCTCGCGGGCTCCGCGCGTCCCGGCTGGGACCACTCTGGCGGTGCCCGATTCATGGGCGCCGGTAAGCCAGTCGCGCCAGATCTGGTCACCGCTCGCCTCGGTTGCGGGCGATTCGCCGCTGGCTGCCGGCTCGGGCATCGCCCTGGCGCTTGCGTCTCGACGATCGCCCAGTATTCCTTGACGACCTTGCGCGATTGAAACTGCGACGATAGCCGTCGGGCGGCTTTCGGAGTCTTGGCCCAGATCAATACCCCTGAAGTCGCCCGGTCGAGCCGATGGACGATCCCCAGGTAAACCGACGCAGGATTCGCTGCATCGAGATGGCGGCGGACCGCGGTTTCCAGCGTGACCTCGCCAGCAGGCGCCCATTCACCCTGGGTGAATTGCCCCGGCGGCTTGACCAGCGCCAGGCAATGGCTGTCCTCGAAGAGGATTTCCAGATGTGGATTCACGCTGCACTCAGGATGTCGCAAACGCAGGTGTCGCGGACGACCCGAGGCCAAGGAGGCGATCCTTGCTTGGCCGCGGGTCGCGCAAACGACAAGCTTCGAGTTCGATCACGGGTTTGCCCCGGCAGCCGATCCCGCACCGCCGTAACGGTTGTCGATCGACGCACCGTAGGGGCTGCTGGCCGGCGGCGGCGTGCCGTAAGGCGACGCCGAGGTGGCGCCCGGCAGAGAAGAGCTGACGCCCGATCCAGGCGAGTTCGGCGCGAGGCCGTTGGTGTACATGCCGCCGCCGACGCCCGTGTTCCGCGGCGGGTCAGAGTTGAAACCAACCGTCGGGGGTGCCCCGCCGGTGGTCGAGTACGGCTTGCCAGGCGGCACATCATTCTTCATGCTGCGACAACCCGCCGAGGAAAACAGCATCCCGAGGGCTGCGGCCAAACACCCGCCAACCAGAGCGCGATTGAGTCGGTCCATCGACTTGAACTCCTCGTTCCTTGGCGCCTGACACCAGGCGGCATCAAGGCGAAAATGAGCGACTGCTCGTAAGAGCGGCGGGCCTGAAACGACGCCGCCCGTGAGACACACCGGAGAAAGTGGCCGTCAAATCCCGGTCGAGAGATGTGGGCTCGGGATGAAACGAGTGCGGGCATACCGCCGGCAGGGCACGAGGCCCTGCCCAAGCGGTCGCATCATAGTCAATTCAATTCGGCCGTCAAGCGAAATGATTCGGATTGGCGGCAAACAGGTTGCATCCTGTGCATGCAAATGGGGTTAGCGCGCGCCGGGAAGTCTGAAACCCGCTGCCTATGAAGGCACGATCACGGCTGTCGTCGCAGAGCCGCTCCGTATCGACGCGACCTGCCGACCCACGAGCGCTGCCAGCGGGTGAGGGGGAACGGTCGACCCTCATTTCTTGGCGGCCGAAAAGCGGCGCCCGATTTCTTCCCAGTTGAGCGTGTTCCACCAGGCGGCGATGTAGTCGGCCCGGCGGTTCTGGTACTTGAGGTAGTACGCGTGCTCCCAGACGTCGACTCCCATGAGGGGGGTCAAGCCATCCATGATCGGCGAGTCTTGATTGGGGGCGGACGTCACGGCGAGCTTGCCGTCCTTGCCCACGATCAACCAGGCCCAACCGGACCCGAATCGGCCGAGCCCGGCCTTTCCGAGCGCGTCTTTGAAAGCGGCGAAGCCGCCGAGGTCGGCGGTGATCGCCTTGGCCAGTGCTCCCCCCGGCTCGCCGCCGCCGCCAGGCTTCATGATTTGCCAGAACAGCGAGTGATTGGCATGGCCGCCGCCGTTGTTTCGCACGACCGTCCGAATGGCTTCGGGGACGGCATCGAGCTTCCCGATCAATTCTTCGATCGGCTTACCCTGCAGGGACGGGTGGTCCTTGAGCGCGTTGTTGAGGTTGGTGATGTAGGTCTGGTGATGCTTGGTGTAGTGGATCTCCATCGTCTTGGCATCGATATGCGGCTCGAGCGCGCCGTAGTCGTACGGCAGAGGAGGCAAGGTGTATTCCGCCATGGTGTCGTCCTCAAAGGTCTGGTGGGTCTGGGGCAAAACTGTGCGCCGACGGCGAATTGGTTTCGCAATTCAAATGCCGATCGGAGGGGGTGCAGTTCGAATCCCGAGCTCACAACCCTACCACACCACGAACCGCCGGTTCCAGAAGGTCCCGCAAGAGAGCGGCACGCGCGGTTTGCTGTGAACACGGGCGTGCAAAGCGGCCGGGTGCTCGCTTCTGGCCGGGCGTTGCCAGCGCGTAGCGCCGCTGTATGGGAGGCAACGATCGCTTTTCCGGACCGGTCACCGCGGAATTGTCGCTGATAATCGTAAGGCCCCGTCCGGAACGTGGTTCTCGCCAGCGCATGGCGCTGCCCACGCTTGGGGCGAAGAATTGACGCTACTCGGCTGCCACGAAAGACTCGGCACTTACGCGCAAACCCTTGTGCGAACAACTTCAGAGAATTGACCGCCCGTGGCTTTTGTCGATAATGACGATGTGGGGTCGCCCGCGTTAGCTTCCTTTGCTGGGTCGGGTCCTGTCGTCTGTGCCTGGCGCGCGGGACAGCAAGCGATGGCTTCGCAAGTCCAAGTTTAGTCTAAGTCCTTTTGTCACAATTGGTCGCGTCGTTCTAGGGCCATCGTCGAGAGTCGCGAGGCGGCTCCGACGAGCTTGCCGCGAGCGCGGAGCGCAACATGCCGCCTGAAGGCCAGAAGATTGTGTTTACAACGCTCGAGGTTCCGCGGGTTCGTCGGGGGCCGTGGGGCTTCGCCAAGATCGCCGGGGCCCTCGTGGCGATCGGTGGAATCATCTGGGCGTGGCAGTCGGGCTATCGCCCCGCGCTGTGGGCCAAGGAAGCGGGCGCGGTGCTCGAGTTCATCGAGATCGACCGCGGCGACATCAACTTGTTCGTCCAGGAGACGGGGACGATCGAGAGCGCCAACAACACGACCATCCGGTGCGAGGTCGAAGCACTCCTGGGCATGGTGGGTGGTACCCAGAGCGGCGCGACCGGAAAGGCCGGCGCTGGGGGCACCTCGGGCCAGGGTTCAGGGGCCCAGGGGACATCGGGGACGGGTGGGACCGACAGTACTCAGGCGACCGGGAAAACCAGCGCCTCCAAGAGCAAGACGGCCAAGAAGGCCGGGTCTTCGTCGACTTCAAAAACCGGGACCAGCACGGGCAGTGGGTCATCGTCGACCGCGAGCGGGGGTACGACGGCGTCCGGCTCGGCGTCGGCAAGCGGATCGGGCTCCACGAGCTCGTCGACTTCAACCGGGACCTCCGCGTCCGGGAGCGGAACCGGCGGCTCGAGCACGACGTCGGCCAAGCCGGTGCTGCGCAGCTTCACTTACGCGGTTGTTCGTCACATTCCTCTGCGGCCGATCACGGCGAAGTCGGCCGATTCCGCGGCGCAGAAGAAGGCGCAGCAACAACAGCAGGGTGGTGGCGGCGGCGGCCGGGGCGGTGGCAGCGGCAAAGGAGGCGGGGGCGGTGGAGGACGCGGCGGCCGGGGCGGCGGCGGCCGGGGCGGCATGATGGAGGATGAAAAGCCCGGCTCGACGACCATCGTGGAAATCGTTCCTGAAGGCACGCGTGTCAAGGCCGGCGACGTCGTTTGCAAGCTGGACTCGTCGTCTTACGAGGACGAAGAGAAGGCTCAGCTGATCCGTTTCCTTCAAGCCAAGTCGTACGTCGAACAGGCGAATGCGATCCTCGAGGTCAACTTGATCACCCAGCGGGAATACCGCGACGGTATCTATCCGCAAGACGTGCAACTGATTCGACAGTACATCGAAACCTGCCAGCTCGAGCACGACCGGCTGCAACGAAACGTCAACTGGTCGAAAGACATGCAGAATAAGGGCTTTCGAACTCATTACCAGGTCAGAGGGGACGTGTTATCGCTCGAGCAAGCCAAGATCGCGCTCGGTGAGGCTCAGAACATGCTTGAACGGCTCATCAAGCAGACCGGCCCCAAGATCCTCAAGTCCCTCGAGGCGAACGTGCAGGCGATCAAGTCCGACAAGTTCACACAGGACGCCGCATTCAGCCTCGAGACTCAGCGTCTGGATCGGATACGAAAAAATATCAAGAATTGCACACTCAAAGCCCCGCGCGACGGAATCGTCGTCTACGCGAATCAGGCCGACAGCTGGGGACAGGTGACCGCGCTGATCGACCAGGGTGTCACCGTGCGGCAGGACCAGCCCATCATTAACTTGCCAGATCCGCTGAACATGCGGGTCAAGGCGCGAGTCAACGAATCGAAAGTGACGATGGTCCAGACCGGCCAGACCGCCAAGATTCTGGTCGACGCATTTCCCGATCGTCCGCTCATCGGACGAGTCGCCGAGATCACCGCGATCAACGTGCCGCTGAACGCGTCTGATGTGCGGGTCTATTACGCGAATGTCGACATCCAAAAGGGGTTTGACGACCTTCGGCCGGGCCTGAGTGCCGAGGTCATATTCATGATCGACGCGCAGAAAGATGTGACCCGGGTTCCGCTGGACTCGGTGCGCTGGGCCGGCGGTAACGCCTACGTTGCCCTGTACGATCGATCGCTCGAACAGTCCGGCAAAGGCCAATGGCGCTGGCGTCCGGTTCAGCTCGGCTTGAGCGACACTTATTACGCCGCGGTGACGAGCGGCCTCGAGATCGGTGACCGCGTGGTGGCCAATCCGCGCGGGCTGCTCCCTCGCCAGCCCCGGACGCCCCGGCACACGCCGCCACCAATCTGGCCGGCCTATTTTCACGCTGAGCCGTGCGCCGTCCGCACGATCAGGCCCGCTTGGCCAGGCGCAGACGAGCAGTCGCGATCTCGGTGAGATTCCGCGCCGGCTCGCTGACTAGTCGCGGCCAGCACGTGCCCTGGCGTCTGAGAGTCGCCTTGTCGCGTCGATCAGCCGGTCCCACTGGAAGGCGGGGCCGGGGTCGACCTTGTTCGCTTGTACGTGATAGTGCCCGAGGATGCCTTGGTAACGGGCAAAATCGACGTCGGCGAGCTTGTGCGGGATGAGGACGCCACGTGCGTCACGCGGGATAGTCGCACCGAATCTTTGGGAACAGACCGGCAGAGCGTCGCGGCCAGCCGTGAGAGGGCATCGTACTGCTGCGGTGTGAAATCGTACTGCTCGAGTTTCTGATCTTGAATCGTGCCGGCGACCCGTTCGTCTCGTACCGGCCGTAGCGGCTCGGCAGCGGTATCGGGCCGCAGCCTCGACTGGGGCCAAATCGGGATCACGATCCGGATTCGCCCCTCTGCGTCGGGCTTGTACCAGCTCGGCAGGGGATCAGCGGGATCGCCAGCCTCATAGGCGCCGATGTTGGCGACCTCGACGCCGATCGAACGTTCATTGGCGATCGTCGCGTGCCAGGCTGCTTCCTTGACGTCGAGCGTCTGGTAGATGGTCCCGTCCAGGTCGAGCATGAAATGCACGCTGAGATTGCGGACGTCATGGAGGATCTCGAAGCACTTGCGGCTGGTTCCTCGGGCGTCAAAATGAATCACCAATTGATCGACCACGCCGGCCAAGAGCGGCAGATCCCAGCCGCCGCCGCGCACGCGTTCGATCTGGGCGGGCGACAATCCGGCGCCGCGCATTCCGTAGCGCAGCGGCCGGCGCGCGGCCGCTTTCTCGCTCGCGGCTCGGTCTGCTTTCTCGACCGGCCTGAACCGCGGCTCGACGCGGTAGGCGTCATAGCCGCCGGGATCGGTCCACAACACGACCTTGGTCGTGGTGTGATAGAGCTGACCGCAGACCATGATCTCGTCGCCGCGCCGCGGCAGCTTCTCGCCGATCTTGCGGAGGGGCTCATCGGGTGGTAGCGCGCTGAAGAGGCTCAAGATCACGAACAGGAATCGGTGCATCGCAGGGCCCACTCTGCTCGGTCTTCGACAGCAGCGAGGATCGGTCTTCTTCAGTTTTCCGGCACCGCCGGCTCTTTGTCCATCTCCGACTCATTGACATTACTCGAGCTGCCCAGACGCGGTCCCCCGCAGGTCCGGGAAACCGCAACAACGGCCGATTCGTGTCATTCCCGGGTGATGCGGGCGAGGTCACCTCAGAATTTCGGGGAGGGCCTGGGGCCGTCCCTGGCGATCGACACACGCCAGTGTCGAGTGTGCCTCGGCGAGCAGGAGTCCGTCACGCAAGACCTCGTAATGGTGCACGATCTTGACGTGGGTGACCCGCGCGACGGTCGTTCGCACCGTCAACAGGTCGTCGTAATGGGCAGGCCGCTTGAATTTACACCCAATCTCGACGATCACGAGAAAATGCCCGGCATCTTCAATCTCGCGATACGACAGTCCGCGCTGGCGAAGCATCTCGGTGCGAGCCAGCTCGAAGTAGACGAAATAGTTCGCATGGTGCAACAGGCCCATCCGATCTGTCTCGGCATATCGAACTCGGATCGCGATCTCGTGGCTCTCGTTCATGCTAGGCTCGCTCCTGGGTGCGACACGGCTCTTTGGTGTTCTGGGTCAATCCCGTGATCCCAGACCACCGGGATACCACAACACCGTGATTACAGACGACTTCTCCACGAGACATGCGTCATTTCAGGTGGTCGGCTGCACCGTCGTTTCTGGCGATCGGGCTGCGGTCCGGCGGCGACCCAGGCCGAGTGATCACGACGAGTGGATACGGGTCGTACGGCCATTGCTCGCGACTGGGAATACCGGGCTGGAAGCCGTGATCCACCCAGCCGAGAAAGCTCGCCCGGTCATGCGTCAGGCGATTGGCTTGCAGCCAGTTCTCGTACTGGTCGAGGTGCTCGGCCATGACCTTACCGTCGTTGATCCTCACGAACAGGTACCGGATCGAAAGCTGGTCGCGTGCGTCGGCGAGTGTGCTGCCCGGCCGTAGCAGCTCGGCAAACGCAGAGACCAGCCCCGTGGGTCGGAACCCCATGCGCAGTGGATCAGGATGGGATAATCCGCGGTTTCCATGGTCCGGACGAGGGCGCGTAACTGCGGGCGTGACATCCAGACGCAGGACGACATGGCCACGTCGACCTGGGTCGTGCCGCGGCGTTCGTCGTGGCGACCTCGTTTCGATACCAGGACTCCACCGGGTTCGATCCCCTCAGGTTCAGCACGGTCTTGATCCCGTGCTCCCGGAGAGCTTGTGCCAGCGCGCTCGCCGGCATCTGCGCGGATCGATAGATCCGACCAGGCTGGACCATTCCGAAATTATGGGTGGCCTGGTCCCACGCGACATACAAGGAAGGCGGCAGGGCCAGTACGACAACCAGGCCCACGGCCCACGCGGTTCACCGGCGCCATCGTGATTTGGTCGTCATCATGGGCCTCACGCGTGCCAGGGTCGGCCGACGGGACCAGAAGATGTTGGACTCTGGCGAACCTTTCGAGCAGGGCTTTGTCGTTTCGATCGGCAGGTGCCTCCGGGCGCCCAGGGGAGCCCGGCGACGGCCTCCAGGCTGAGTCGGCCGGCCAGCCGCGGTGGCGGATCAAGTAAGCGGCATGGGCCAGGCTAGTCCGATGATGTCCGGCCACGCAATGAAAGAAAACCGGCTGCAAAGCCGGATCAGCCAGCAGGTCGGCGGCTCGGGCAAGCTGGGCAAGGGTCGCCGTCGAGCCGCGCATCGGCACGATGATCCAATTCACGCGCGGTGCTGGATACGACCCCTGCTTGACCGACGAACTTGGGATCGTCGCGGTTGATCGCCGTCAAGGTCACGATCGTTTTGATCTGTTCGCGGGCGATCAAGGTCCGCAACGCGTCGGGAGACTGCCACGCGCCACGAATCAGGCACCCGGGGATCACGACTCGAACGCGTTTCTCAGCCTGTCGCGACCGTTGTGATACGGCTACCAATCCCAGCGCGAGCACGGCGGCGATCGCCGCGGTTGCCGTCAGCCAGCCCGGGACTCGTCGAATCACGCTCCAAAACCCATCCAAATTAGCCAAGGCGAGCTCACCGCGCAGCCTCGCCAGCTCGCGAATTCTAGTCGGATCGGCCGTTGTGGCAAGGGCAAGATTGGGTTTGCCAGATGCCAGATGCGCAGTCGCGCTTTGTCCGTCGTCCTATGCCGGCACGAAAACTCGAGCGACTGCGAGTCACGGCTGTCGAAATCGGTACGAACCGCCTCTACCGCCCGGCGGCGACGGTTTTCACGGACCGGCTCGGTCAGTGAAACGCTTGGCGTAATCCACGAACCGGCGGGTATCTCGAACCGGCGGGCCGTGACCGAAACAGATCAATTTCGGATTCAGCTCGGCGAGCCGACGCGCAGACTGTCGATTCTGCGCCGGGTTGATGCTGAACATACGTTGCGGCTCGCAGAGCATTGGGATGCCGGTCCAGATGTTCAAGTTGGCCAGGACGTCGCCCAGTACGAGCACGCCGTCGCTTTCTCGCCAGAATGAAACATGGCCGGCGGTATGGCCCGGCGACTCGATGACGGTGAAACTGCCCACCTGATCTCCCTCGCGCAGGCGGCGAGCGACGGGGTGCGGCGGGCCCGTCCATAAGGGGCCCACGGCACCCGAGAGCCAGTGCGGCGGCATGCGTCTCATGACTTCCCCGGCCAGTTCCATCGCGGGCGCATCGCCCTCGCTGCACCAGAGGGGGGATCCCAAGGGACTCGCAGATGACGTGGCTCGATCCCTGGTGGTCTGGATGGGCATGCGTAAGCGCGTGCAGCGTGACGGACTTGCCGCGCCGCCGCGCAGGATTTTACGGGCGGCGAACCTGGGCCAAATAGATCAACACCGAGCCTACCAGGTATACGTTGATCGCGTACGGCGGGAATCCTTCCAGGATATAGACGTCATCGGCCAGTTGCTTCATCGTGCATTTCCGTGACGGTGTTGACGGGCGCATGAGCCGGGGCCTCGAACGCGGCATTCCCAGATTGGAGGTCGGTTGCCGGCCGACCGCTCAGGCGCCGTCGCGCCGGAGGTCTGCACGACCGGCACGGCCGAGGCCGCCACGATGAGAAATCCCCGGGCCTCGAAGTTGCGGCCGAGCTGTTCGGCGATCCTGGCCATCTCCGCGCCGTCGCGCAGCGGTTGGTTCCGCACGTAGAGTTTCTCGTAGCGGGCTTGCAGCAGGTCGTTTTCCGCTTGCTTGCGTCGCAGCCGCTGGGCTTCGGCCGGGTGTCCGTCCTTCTCGAGGAGCTCGGCAAGCCGATTCGCGGCCGCCCGGTCGCCGGGGCTCGTCGGGAGCACCCGTTCCAGCTCATGGCGCTCGGCCTGGCGGTCACCTCGCCTGGACGCTAGCCAGGCAGCAAGCTGATGGCTTCGGCCGGCGTCAGCCCGGCAGCCGCCAGATGCGACTGTGCTTCTTCCGCCACGGCGACCTGGTTGGTCGCGACGCCCCAGTTCGATGGTCCGCGCCGGTCGGCAGATCATCCGGGCGGCGACGCAGGCAGTCGTCGAGCCGACGGCGGGCCGCATCGAAATCACCAGTCCGGATCGCGAGGTTTGCCTGGCCCAGCCAGACGCGATCATCATCGGGAGCGTTCCGGGCGGCCGCGTCGATCGACGCGCGGACTTCTTCGACCGGCATGGCCTTCTCAGTGAGCTCGATGTGCAGCCTGAGCAGTTTGATGGCGGGCTCGAGCGAGCCTTCACCGATCGCCCTCGAGATGTTCCCACCGCTGTTCGACGAGACGTTTTGCCTCATCGACGCGGCCGAGCTCGCGGTAGACCGGCACGAGCAGCATGCGAAGTGCCGTCGGATCATTGCGGCGATCGCCGGCGGCGAGCTCGACGAGCTGTTCGGCGCGCAATTTGTCCGGAATCTCGCAAGAGACGCATGCGTCCGCGAATCGCTCGCTCCGCGTAAGCGGAACCGGGAACGACCCGCGCCGGCTTCTCCAGCCGCCGCGGGCCGCCCGCGAGCCAGCTCGCAAGACCCGAGAAGGTAAACGATTCCCCCTTTCGGGTCTGACTTCCAGGACAGGAGCTTTTCCAGCTCTCGGCAGGCGATCGCGTACCGGCCGGCCTTGATCTCCGTTTCGATCTCCTGCATCGCTTCCTGGTAGCTCCGATCCGCTCGCCAGGCCCAGACGCCCGCGAGCAGCCCCGCTCCGCAGAGAACGAAAACCACGAGCCACAACCGTCGCCGGCCACCGGCGCCGCCGCGTCTCTGGCCGAAATTGTGACAGACATCTCCAGCCCACTACCGAGGCCTGAGTGAACCCGCTCCGGGCGACGCGGTGTCGAAGAGGCCGGATCGCCCGCGCTGCGACATCGAGATCGCGACTGCGCCCTCGCGGGTGTCGCAACACGCCCCATGCCTAACAGTATGTTCCGACGCCGGCTCGATCGCCAACCGATCCGCGGATTCCTCGGAGGGAGGCCGGCGTCCGCGAGGACGCTACCTTGCCCACAGAACCGCGTCGTGCTACGTTGCCATTCCGGCGAGGACCAAGGATAGAGAGACAAGATTTGCACGCCGCTCGGGTCGTGCCCCTGGGAGCGGGCGATAGTCTCGAGCACTAACCGCAGGGGCTGATCCTGAGTCAGACCGCTGTCGCCAAAGAGCTCGGAACGGCCGGGCGCAAGAGAGCGTCGTGCGCACGAGCGGCGGGGCTGCTGTCGCTCTTGCTCTTCTCCGGATGGTGCGGGCAGGTCGCGGGCCTCTTGAAGTGGGTACGATCGTGCTCCGCAAACAGGCGTTCGATCCGGATCATCTTTACAAGATGAGCCGCCATTTCGTCTGGCTGATTCCGATCTCGAACGTCTGCGTGTTCTTGGCGCTCGGGGTGCTGGCGTGTGGCATGATCTTGGTCCGGCCGAGCCGAGGTCGCTGGCTGTTCACGCACGGCTTGGCCGCCTTGACCCCTTGCCATCGATCCTGATTGCCTTTCCCCGGGTCTACAGCGTGGCCTGGTTGATCGTCGCGCTGGGTTGGCCGTGCGGATCGTTCCACTCATCGATCGCCAGCGCCGCGACTTCCGGCGATTCATCCTGTTCGGTTTCCCGGGGGCCGTCGCGGCCGTGGCGATCCTGGGGGCCTCGATCTGGGGGCGCCCGGATCAAGCAAATGCGAGAGAGTGCGCGGGCGTTGCCGCCGCCGGGGTCGCCCAATGTCCTCTTGATCGTGCTTGACACCGTCGCGGCGGGCCACCTGAACCTGCATGGCTACCACCGCGCCACCAGTACGACCTTGGTCGAGCTGGCCGAACGCGGCGTCCGATTCGATTCCGCTCGGGCGGCCTCGTCATGGACGCTGCCGTCTCATGCGACCATGTTTACCGGACGATGGTTGCACGAGCTCTCGGTCGGTTGGCTCACGCCGCTTGACCACGCACCCACGCTTGCGGAGTCCCTGGGGGACCGGGGCTACTCGACCGCTGGATTCGTCGGCAATACTTTTTTTTGTGCCGCCGATTCCGGGCTCTCCCGCGGCTTCACGCATTACCGGGATTTCATTTTTCCCGAGCTGACCGCACTCAAGACGGCCGTGCTGGTGAGTCGAGCCCTGGAGGGCTTCCAGACTGTGTCCGCTTTGCGGAGGACTGGCTGGAGTCTGCCGGGCTGCTACCCTATGTTGAGCGCATCTGGCAGGCGCTGGACACCGATCGCAAGGGGGCGGCGGTGGTCAATCGCGAGCTCCTTGACTGGCTCTCGCGGCGGCCCAGCCGCAGCGGCCGTTTTTCGCTTTCTTGAATTACTTCGATGCTCATTATCCCTATCGATTGTTACCGGGAAAGCTTCGACGGTTCGGGGTCGAGCCGAAAAACAAAATCCAGCGCTCCTGATCCAACACTGGTGGGGCTCGACAAGACGACGGTCTCACCTGAAGGCGTAGCATTTGTCACGGACGCCTATGACGATTGCATCGCCGACCTCGATGAGCAGCTCGGGAAGTTGGTTGACGAGCTGGATCGTCGCGGGTTCTTGCAACGAACCTGGCTGATCGTCGCCTCGGACCATGGCGAAAGTTTCGGCGAGCACGCCGGCGTATTCTGCCATGGTAAGAGCCTCTACGATACCGAGCTGCACGTGCCGCTCGTGATCATTCCCCCTGGGGGTAAAGCGAAAGCAGGTCGTCAAGGAGCCGGTCAGTCTTCGAGATCTGGCGGCGACGATTGTCGAGTTGACTGGAACGAGGCGGGGTACGCCGTTCCCGGGGGGGTCGCTGGCGAGGTTCTGGCAAGACCCGTTGCCGGTCGCTCCGGTCCCGTCAGTACCGGCTTCGCCGTCACTCGCAGAGCTGGTCCCAAACGACCCAGGCCATCTGAATTCCTGGGGAGTCGCCAGGGAACTTGCTCCCATGGGTGCTCTAAAAGAGAGAGACTGGTCGTACATTCGGCGCGAGGCAGAGCTTCACGAAGAATTGTTCGACTTGAATGCAGACGCGAAGGAGCAGCACA
>CAWDZZ010000005.1:0-158986 GCA_963806595.1 uncultured Isosphaeraceae bacterium
GATCGGCTCGGAGCCGCCGTCGGAAACGTCCGTATCCGGATCGCGGCGCGTGCGGCTGCTCGAGAGCCGCGCCGGGTTGATCTCGGCGTGCTCGTGATTTTGCCGGACATAGTCGTCAAAGAATTCCCGTCCGGTCGGGTACGCGGCGACAATGAAGTCATAGTCGGTCGGGCCGCGGTCGGTGAATACGACGGCGGGCTCTTCCCGGGATTGGAAGAAATCGAGAAGGCAGGCCGTGAGCGATGCGTCGAAGTCGGCCCGCCACAGTGTACGATGGTCGCTCGCGTCCTTGATGATGGCGCCCGAGTTGCAGACCAGGGGGGCATCGAGACCGAGCGCGAGCGCAATCGGCCGTGCGCGACGATAGCGCCGGCCTGTGCAGAGTACAGGGCGGATTCCCGCATCGGCGGCCCTTGCCACCGCGGCCAAGGTGCGCGGACGCAACGTCCCGTCGGCATCCAGGAGCGTCCCGTCGACATCGAGCGCCAGAATCTGAAAACGACGAATCGTAATGATCTCCCGTCGAGCGACAGACTGCGCCGAACGATACGGTGACACGCGGCGCCGAGAGCCGAGTTTGGCCGGGGCGGTTGGGTCACGCGAGTTCTCATCGTATGCGAACGACCGCTGCGCGGGCCAAGGTCAGTCGACACCGCCTCGTCCGCTCACTAAGATTGTCACCAAATCCCGGATTCCGGTCTCGCCGCGTTGTCAGGCGATCAGCCAGAGCCCTCTCGAGGACGTCAGATCGATGCAATCGATTCCGATCGATGCAGAATCGCTTCTCGTGCCATTGACCGGGCGGCTTCTGCTCCAGCAGCCGCTACTGAACAAGGGTACTGCGTTCAGTGCCGCCGAACGACGAGAGCTCGGGCTGCTGGGGCTTCTGCCGCCGCACGAGGACACGATCGAAGAGCAGACGGACCGAGCCTACGGCGCCTATCAGGACAAACCGAACGATCTCGAGCGTCACATTTATCTCCGCCAGCTCCAGGATACGAACGAAACGCTGTTCTACCGGCTATTGCTGGACCACCTGGCCGAGCTGATGCCGATCATTTACACGCCGACGGTCGGTCTTGCCTGCGAGCGGTTCAGCCGAATCCTCCGCCGCCCTCGCGGACTGTTCCTGGCCTATACGGAGCGTGATTTCGTCGACGAGATTCTGGACGAACGGCTGGTCGCCTCAAGTCGACGTGATCGTGGTGACCGACGGGGAGCGGATTCTCGGCCTGGGCGATCAGGGGCGCTGGCGGCATGGGAATTCCCGATCGGCAAGCTTTCGCTTTATACGGCCTGCGGCGGAATCCACCCGGCCAGGACGCTTCCCATCCTTCTCGATGTCGGCACCAACAACGAAGAAAGACTTCGCGATCCGCTCTACATCGGCTGGAGGCACGAACGGCTCGGTTGGCGACGAGTACGACGATTTCGTCGACTGCGTTCGTGCGGGCGGTCAAGCAAAAGTTTCCCGGCGTGCTCTTGCAATGGGAAGACTTCGCACAGCCCAACGCCCTGCGCCTGCTCGAGCGCTATCGCGGTGAGCTTTGCACGTTCAACGACGATATCCAGGGCACAGCGGCGGTCACCACGGGCACGCTGCTGGCTGCCGTTGCATCCACCGGGGGGCGGCTGCGCGACCAGCGCATCGCCGTCCTCGGCGCCGGCTCGGCAGGCTGCGGAATCGGCGAGCAACTGGTCGCCGCCATGGTGGAGGAAGGTTTGCGGGAGACCGAATCCCGCGCGAACGTCTTCTTGATCGATCGGCAGGGACTGCTGCATGACGGGCTCGAGGGACTTCGGCCCTCCAGCTGCGGTTCGCCCGGCCGCGGGAACGAGTCGAGCGATGGCGTCCTGCTGCGGGCGAACCGATCGGGCTGCTCGACGTCGATCAAGAACGCCCAGCCGACCATCTTGATCGGTGTGTCGGGCCAACCGGGCACGTTCAGCGAGGAGATCGTCCGCGCCATGGCCGGCGCAAGTCGAGCGGCCGATCATTTTCCCGCTGTCCAACCCGACCTCGCGTGCCGAGGCGGTGCCTGCCGACTTGATCGCGTGGACCGACGGACGGGCCCTGATTGCCACGGGCAGCCCATTCGACGACGTTCGCTACAATGGCCGGCGCCGTCCGATCGCCCAATGCAATAACAGCTACATCTTCCCGGGTCTCGGACTGGGCGTGCGCGCCGCCGGAGCCAGTCGCGTCACCGACGCGATGTTCATGGCGGCGGCTCGGGCCTTGGCCGATTGGTCGCCGGCACGCCGCGATCCCGCTGGCTCGCTGCTGCCCCCGCTTTCCGAGTCACGGCGAGTGGCCCGGTCGATCGCCCTGGGCGTCGCCGCCGCGGCGATCGCATGATGGGGTGGCCGTGGAGCGTCCCGCTCCGGAGGTGGCCAACCGCGTAGACGCCGCGATGTGGGTTCCGAGGTATCTCCCCATGAAAAAGGCCGGAGCCAACGAGTCGCTTCGCCCGAATTGCTTCGTCTGACGGGAGAGCTTGCGACTGACCGGGCTTGCCCCGCGCGGAGCATTTGGCCCAAAAAGGGAATGGCCCAATCATGCCCAACCATGGTGGCAACGATACCTCAACACGCTCTCGGCGATGATCACGCCCGCGATCTTTCTCACGGCCAATGCATCGCTGATCATCTCGACGTCAAATCGGGTGTCGCGGGTAGTCGATCGCATCCGCGTCCTCAACGACCTCGCCGACAAGCTCGACCGCGGCGTGACCGACCTCGATTTTACGGCGGAGCGACTCGCCCATATTCACGATCAGATGCAGCGGCTCGAGCGGCGGAGCGATCGGCTCCGGTTTGCCATGACGGCCCTTTACCTCGCGTTTTCCGCATTCGTCGGCACGAGCCTGACGCTGGCGATTGACGCCCTTCTCAAGAACTGGTTGATCGCGCTGCCGACGATCCTGGCCGTCGTCGGGGTCGGGCTTCTGCTGTTCGCCAGCGTCAACCTGGTGCGTGAGGCGCTCGGCGGCACTGCGGAGCAATCGGCTGGAAACCGGGTTCTACCGCGAGCTTCACGAGCGCCGGCGAGCCGGACGGGGGGGTTCTGAAAGCGGAGCGTGATTCTGGCGGAGCAATGGGGCACGATCAAGAATCATGACCGGGAAGCCGTCATGAGAGCGCATCCGCCGAACTTGACAATATTAAATAAGTACTTGAATAGAAAAAATAAACGTCTAATAAAAACAATCTCGCAACAATTCGATCATGGCGACGCCGTCTTGTTGCCGTCGCCGGCCGCGGTCACGTGCGGCGGGACCGACCGGACTGCCGACGTGGTACAGGGCCAGACGCGTTAGCGCGTCTCCGCGAATGCGTCATCTTTGGGGAGGAAGCCGAGCAGTTCGGCCGCATCAGAGAGGTCCCAGCGAGTACCGTGGTTGCGCGACATGCCGTTGACCAGCACGAACGAACGGTCTTCGATCTCGGCCTCGACGGCGCAGTCGAACAGGTGGATCAGGTCGGCGTTGGAGAGCCACATCTGGCGGGCCCAGTCGTCGGGAAGGGTCTCCGGTCGATTTTTCCCCTCCTGCATGTGGCCCAAGCCGCAACGCGATGAAGGTCATGTCAAAGGCCCGGGCCAGGCTTCGGCCCAGCCGCTCGCCGACCAGTTTAGTGACGCGTAGGGTCCATCCGGCATCGGCTTCATGTCGACGGAGATCGGCTCGTCGCCCTTGATCCGGCAGTCTCCCATGACGTGGTTTGAGCTGGCAAAAATCAATCGCTCGACTCCGGCCAAGGCCGCGGCGTGAAACACATTTGCGAGAGCGTCCAGATTGGGCTCGACAGGTCTTCCCAGGCGGGCGCGCTCATCTGGTGTTGGCCGCGAGATGGACGACCGTGTCGACACCGTGGAAGTGAGTGATCCAATCGTCATCGAGGACCGAGTCAGGTCCGCCGCGATCACGTCGGGATCATCCTCGGCGGCTGTGCGATCGATCAGAACCAGGTCGTAGATGTCAGCCCAGGCGGCGCGGAGCTTGCGGCCGATATTGCCGCAGGCGCCGGTGATCAAGACGGTCCTGGGCTCGCCTTCGATCGACTCGGGAAACGATTCGTCGTCGATTTCCGCTTCATCGTCGTCGTCGTCGTCATCGACGTCGTCATCGACATCGGGGTCGGTCATCACTGGACTCTTCCGGTTCGAAGATGGGAAGGTGGGCCCCGCTGGCCGACGGCGCCTGCCTCGCCTTCTCGCCGGGCTCGTCGTGATTCCGAGGGTTGGTCGGAACGCATGGTCGAAGTCCTCGCGGCCTTGGCCAGGGCGAGCTCGCACGGTCTCGTTCGCCCGAGCCGGGTGCCATAGTGTAGCAGGTCGAGTCGCCGTTAGACAGTCGGACGTGCGCGAAAACCGCCGGCTATGCCCTGCCGCGACTGGCGCGAACTATTCCTTTGCTCGTGCAAGCGCCGTTTTCAGCCGGGAGCTTCGAGGCCGCCGCCGCATTGCGCCGTCCACTCCGCAAGACCTTGTCGATGGCCTCCAGAAAGAAGAAATCTCCCCACATCACCGATTCATCAACGCCGAGATTTTTGTGGAAATGATAGACGCCGTGTTTGAGCACTCCTTCCCAGCCGGGCGTGGACCGGCCAGATATCGCTCGGTGCAGAGGGATTCAAGGATCGTCAGTGTGGCATTGCGATAGCGCGCGGCGGCTGACGGGTCGCTTGCGGCGCGACCAGCTCGCGCGAGGTTCCACAGGCCCGATGCGGCGATGGCGGCGGCCGAGCTGTCGTCGATCCGGGCAGGCCCGTCGGGAACGTCAAAGTCCCAAGGGGGAACCATGCCAACGGGGCAGCGAGCAATGATAGCAGTCGGCGTTGCGCCGGGCGGCATTCAGGAAGGCGGCATCGCCGGTGAACGTGAACGCGGTGCCGAATCCGTAGAGCGACCACGCTAGGCCGCGGACCCAGGTCGAATTCGGGCGCAGTCCCTGGTGAGTCGATTGCTCGGAGAAAGCGGCCGGTGTCAGGGTCAAAGATGCCTTCGTGCGCCGTCGAGCCGTCGCGGCGCACCAGGGTCGCGACGGTGGTTCGGCAATGAGCCAGGGCCACCTCGTTCAGTGCAGTCGTCGCCGGTCTCGCGCGCCGCGTAGAAGATCAGCGGCACGTTCATCATGATGTCGATGAACAGGCTCTCAGGCGCCACGAACGAGCGCAGGTAAGCCCCTCGCGGATTGAACCGGAGGGCCAGCGTCCTGCCGGCCGAGATCAGACTTCGTGGAGACGGTCAAGTCCGGTGAGGCGATACCAGGGGAGATACGTGTTCAAGAAAATGAAACCCAGGTCGTGGACATTGCGGTCGTGCTGCCGTGGCTCCAGGAGCCGCGAGTAGTGTTCCGCGGTCTGCCGCCACCAGGGGTCGCCGGTTCGCTCGGCGACGAGCCACATCATGCCGGCGTGGAACCCGCCGCACCAGTCGGTCCAGCCTTCGCCGGAGTGCTTCCAGCGTCCGTCCTTGCGTGTAGATCGGAAAGAAGTCCGGGTCGCGCTCGACGGTGCCGCGGACCTGTCGCGCGGCGAAATCAAACGCGTGCGAGCAGCCGCGGCACCAGCGCCTGCGGATCGATCTCACGCGGTTCGGCCATGGTGAAGCTCCAGAGAAGAAAACGCGAGGACCGAGGAATGCGCCAGCCCCCGACGGTCGCGCCGACCCCGGGTATTGGGCCGGGCGTGAGGCCATGCTACATTGATTCCCACTCCATTTCCTCGATCAAGGGGACATCTGATGGAATTCGACCAGCTGGTCCGGTTCGCGGTTGATCAGGGTGCGTCGGACGTCCACCTTCAAACCGGCGCCGTCGCCCCTGTTGCGAATCAGCGGGCAGATCCGAACGGTGGAATCGCCGCCGGTCGTGGACCAAGAGCTGCGCCAGTATATCGTTTCGATCAAGCGCGGATTGACCGCAGACCAGCTCGATCACGCCATGGTTTCGGGTCTCGACTTCTCTTATGTGATTCCGGGCGTATCGCGGTTTCGTTGCAACGTCTACAGCCACCTCGGCACGCCGGCGATGGTGATGCGAGTTGTGCGGCTCAAGGTACCGACGCTCGAGGAGCTGCATCTTCCGGCCGTGCTGCGCGACATCACGTTGTCGCTGCGAGGGATGACGCTACTTACGGGCACGACCGGCAGCGGCAAGAGCACGACACTGGCTGCAATGATCGACTTGATCAACAATTCCTTCCGATGCAAGATCATCACGATCGAAGACCCCGTGGAGTATGTTCACACCAATCAGAAGTCCATGATCTCGCAGCTCGAGGTCGGGCAGGACACGCCGCTCTTCGAACAGGGGCTCCGACAGGCATTACGCGAAGACCCGGACGTGATCCTGGTGGGGGAGCTGCGCGACAGCGAGACGATGCGGATGGCGCTTCGGGCCGCGGATACCGGCCACCAGGTCTTCGCCACGGTGCACAGCTCGAATGCCGCTCAAACCATCGAGCGGATCCTGGCGATGGTGCCTGCCAACGAGCGTGCGATCGCCACGTCGCAACTGGCGGGATCGCTCGAAGCCGTCATCTCGCAGCGCCTGGCCGTCACGCGCGAGGGAGGCGCCGTCCTGCCATGGAAATCCTGCGGGGAGGGCCGGTCACATCGAAATACATCATGGACAATCGACTGAAGGAGCTGAGCGACTTCATCGGCAGCCGCGAGGGAGGCATGCAGCGTTTTGATCAGCATCTACTGGACCTCTACCACAAGAAAATCATCTCCGGTACGGAGGCGATGCGACTGGCGACCAACACCGAGGCCGTCGCGCTGGGGATGCGCGGAATCCACTAGCACGAGTGGCATCTAATAATCTTCATGAGATCACTGTGTTCGCAATCAACGTGAGCCACGGCGGAGCAGGGCGATCTCCTTCTCGCGCCGGAGGCGGCGCGCGGTGTCCTCCTCCCAGTTGATCTCCTCGCCCTCCAGCCACGCGAGGGCCTGCAATCGCCAGGACTCTGGAAGAGGGACCTGCAACTCGGCGTGGTGCACCACGATCCCGACGAGCGCTAGACGGGCCGATTCATGCCATGCCTCGAGTGGCACGTCGCCGCCGAGTGAATCCTGCAAGGCCGCTATCGACGCGTCCAGCGTCCGGGCATCGGCGAGCTTTTGCTGAACCTGGTCGAAGGTGAGCGGATTACGGTCGTCCATGAGTTCTTCGTACAGCGGCCCATGAACGCGGTCGAATCCCGCGTCGAGTGCGTCGGCCGCCTCGTCGTTCTCGTAGCTTTTTACGCCCCAGTAGCCCATCGTTTCATCATCGTCATTGGTCAGGGAAGGGATCGGCCCTGCCGGCTTTTACTATCACGTCCTGGTCGTTCACGCATCATGCACGGCGTGCTGTTCAGCGCGGGCCAAGGGGTTTTGCCATCGCCATCAGTGCTTCGAGCCTCCTGGGCGGAGCGACAAAAGTGGGCACAGTGATGGGCGTGCGGCGGACCATTTCCGAGGTGCTGAGGCGAAGACCGCTCAACGTGCCAAAGTGGCAGCCCGCCTCGCTGGCGATCACGACGCCGGCAGCGATGTCGTGAGCTTGCTCGCCGAGCAAGGTGGTGGCCTGAAGCCGGTTGGCAGCTACGAAGGTTTGCTCGCAGCACGCACTGCCCAGGTCGCGGAGCCGTCCCGGCAGCGATCGCGGGTCGACCGCACGCAACGCGTTAGTGCCGACACAGACATTGTCCTGGTTATGAAACTCGGAAGCGTCGTGAGCCACGAGCCTGCGATTGTCGAGCCACGCGCCTGCTCCCTTGACCGCCCAGAACAACTCATTGAGCGGTGGGATCGCGATCACGCCCAGCACTGGCTCGCCGGCCACAATCAGGCCGATGCTGATCGCCCAGATGGGAAGGCCATGGACCAGGTTTCCCGTGCCGTCGATCGGGTCGATCGACCATCTTCGCGCGGTGGTTCCATCTTGTGCGGCGAGCTCTTCGCCGGTGAGCTCGTCGCCGGGAAACCGGGCGCTTAACCGCTCTCGGATCAGGCGCTCCAGGTCGGTGTCCAGCTCCGTGACGTACGTTAAATTCCCCTTCTCTCGGGGCGAGACATCCGTGCATCGCTGCCGCGCCAGATCGGCGGTTTCAACGGCAAGTCCTTTGACGAACTCGAGCTCGGCGGCAAGATCGGGCGAATCGGCCATCGTCGGATTGTCGCACCTCCTCGGATGCAGCCCCGGTAGCGAGTGCGACTGCTGCAGTCTCGCAAACCGTGGGCCTTTCCGGCGTTTTAGCCTAGACGAATCAGACCGGCTGCAGCAAGGGAGTTTTCGCGGCCAAACCCAGACGAAACTATCTGCAGAGCCGGTGCCGACGACGAACCTCGCCGGTCGATGGCTCAGCGGCGAACAAACGAGAAAAAGACCACAATGAGTATGATCGGGAGCAAGACGAGGCCGATCAGCAAAACCGAACCGAGCGCTCTCCACGCTGAGAATTGCTGAACTTCGCCCACACATTTGAGGAGGACGACGATCGACCAGATCACCAGCACGAGCTCGATGATTCCCGTCGCGAGCAACATCAGTGCCAATGTGGGGTTGGACTCCAGCGCCGGCGTTTCCGCGGTGAACATCTCCTTGCCGATTAAAGACAGCTGCAGAACCCAGATCGGGATCGTCGCCAAGCTCGGAATCATCGACCACGCAAGGGCTGGCGCATCTCTTCAGGGCGAGCGTGCCCTCCCAGCCAGCGACCCGTCCAGCCGAGAATCCATCCCCCGACCATCAACCCCACCACACCGAGCATCGGACCGAGGACGATCGCGATCCCAAGGATCGCGAAAAATGGCAGTTGATCGCCGGCGCTCCGTTGCGCGGCCCTGTCCAGTACGTTCAAGATTCCCCCGACCGCCGCGAGCGAGGTAACATGAAAAGATGAATCAGTATCGACGATTCCCCGGATGGTTGTGCGCGGCCGTGTCCAGATCGTCAAGAACGGGTTTTGAAAAGCCGGATCGATTCCCTCGGTCTGCGGCCTGGCGGGTCGCACGGTCTCACCTTGAACCAGGGGGGCCGCATAAGGATTGACTTCTCGCAATCGATCTTCGTCGGCCATGGATCGACCCATTCTGGCGTGTAAGTGCTCTGTCACCCAAACGATTGCGACACCGGCTCGTGGTGCCCGATATTAACAAAGCGGCGTTGATCCGCCCAAGGACCCAATGGACGCCTTGCCTCGTGCGTCGGATGATGGCAATTGAGTCACGAGCTTCAACTCGCAAGCGAGCCGCGTGAGCCGAAGCCGCAAACGAATGCAACCGGTGTGTGCGGTTGGGCTGGATGTGACTCGACCCGGAGACTGCCGAGATGGTCGATCTGGGGGTGGCGCTTGGACGGTTGACGATCTTCAACCCGGTGCTGGTGGCGTCGGGCACGTTCGGATACGTCCGCGAGATGGCGCCTTTCGTCCGGCTCGAGCGGCTGGGGGGCGTGATCCCGAAGACGGTCACCTACCAGCCCCGCGCGGGCAATCCGACGCCGCGGACCGTGGAGACGGCGTGCGGAATGCTCAATGCGATCGGCTTGGATAATGATGGCATCGTCCATTTTTGCGAGCACCATCTGCCTTATCTTCGAACCGTGGGAACGGCGGTGATCGCCAACATTGCGGGGGAGGATGAAGATCAGTTCGTCGCGATGGCAGAGATGCTGGGCGCAGCCGGGCCTGGCGGCGATCGAGCTGAATATCTCGTGCCCGAATGTGAGCCATGGACTCGATCTCGGAATCGATGCCAGATCGGTGCGTCGGCTCGTCGAGCGCATACGCGCTGCCTGTCCGCTGCCGTTGATCGCCAAGCTGACGCCCAATGTGACCGACATCGTCCCGATCGCCGCCGCGGCGGCGGAGGCCGGCGCCGACGCGGTCAGCCTGATCAACACGGTGCGGGGGATGGCCGTCGATTGGAGGAAGCGCCGGCCGATTCTGGCCTATGACGTGGGCGGACTTTCTGGTCCCGCCATCAAGCCAATCGCTTTGCGAATGGTGTGGGATGTCGCCCGGAGTTTGCCCACGCTGCCCTTGATCGGGATCGGCGGGATCGCCAGTGCCGACGACGCACTCGAGTTCCTGGTGGCCGGCGCGAGTGCCATTCAAGTCGGCACCGCAACGTTTTACGACCCGCCCGCGTCGGAGCGGCTGCTCGAAGACCTGACTCGCAGTCTCGCCGCCGCTGGCGTATCGGATGTCCGCCAGGTCATCGGAACGCTGAGGTCCAATCGATGCTGACGTGATAGCTCAGCGCGTGACGCGGTAGATCGTCCCCTCGATATGGCGGCCGCCCTCGGCTACAGCCTCGGCTGGCTCGGCCGCGCACCTGAGCCCAACCGAGGCGATCGCGTCCGGGAACGCAAGGGCGGCCACTCTGAACGGGCTGGCGACCAGGCCCAGGCCCCCGGGTGCAAGCAGCTTTCTCAGCAGGTTGGCCACCAGTGGTACGAGCGGGGCCTCGTAGATCACATCGGCAGCCAGGATCACCGGAAACACCTCGTCGGGAAGCGCGCCAGTCGAGCCGCGCAGCTCAAAACGAGACGGGTGGAAGCCGTTCGCGATGGCGCTCCGCGCGACGAATTCCAGCGGAGCCTGATCGTAGTCGGTAAACACAACGCGCAAGCCCTGCGCCAGGGCCGCGAGGCCCGCCAAGCCGAGCCCGCACCCGATCTCGAGCGCCTCGAGGGGGACTGTTCCGGTGGCTTGCGTAGACCAATCGGTGCGGGACACAGCGTCGGCGAGCAGGAAGGCGCCCGGCCAGAGATACGCCCAGTACGGCATGTAATCATCGCGCCGATTCCAGTCGAGCACCGCCGGATCGTCGAGTAGTCGATCGGGGTCCGCCGGCCTTGCGACCTTGATGGTCCGGCCGGACAGATCCACCGAGCTGACGACGGCCGGACCGCAGTACTGCGTTCCTACAGCCGCCGGAGGCGGATTGTCCGACCGATCCGCAATGCGCTCCACTGGCCCCATTCTCAGCCTCCGGGCGACGCAGCCTTGGATACGGCCGCGCCCATGCCCCCAGGTCCGCCGTCACGCAGCAATGCTTCCCGCAGCGCGGGGTTCTCGACATTCTTGAGGGTGAATCCTGTGCAGAAAACGCTGTGGCGAATTGAGTCGAACAGCATGTGAGGCGGGTCGGTGTCCGGTTTCCGCTGGATCCGCCTTCTCAACCGCCAGGCTGCAAAGCCCAGGATGAATGCCGCATCGGCCATCGCGGCGAAGCATGCCCCGTAGTTCTTGAGAAAGTACCGCCGCCGCGCCTGGAACCAGTAGGGGGGAGCCGTGATACGACCTCCTGGCAGGTCACGCCGGTAGAGGCCCCGCCGAAGTGGATGACCCGGCTCTCCGGGACATACCAGGTCTCCCAGCCGGCCCGCAGCGCTCGCAAGCAGATATCCGGATCGTCGAAATATGTATACAATCCTTCATCCAGCAGCCCGATCTCATCCAGCATGGTCCGCCGCAGGATCATGCTCGTTCCGGCAACCCAGCCCACCCGGGATGCCACGGACGGCGTTGCGAGGCTTGGAAGCCGGCTCGAAAGCATTTTCGAGACGATGCCCAGACGCAGGCCTCGGTCGAACTCGGCCGCGATCCCTTCGAATCGGAACGGCGAGGGACCGACTACGCGGTTCGCATACAGGAGCTGGCTGCCGGCAATTCCCACCTTGGGATGGGCGTCCATGAACGCGACCAAGGTTTCCAGGGCTCGATCCTCGACGAGCGTATCCGCGTTCAAGAGCAGCACGTATTCCGGCGGATCGACCGACTCGAGCGCCGGGCGGATGACCGCGTTATTGCCTCCGGTAAACCCGCGGTTGGGGTAGATCGCGGTCAGGTGCACCCAGTCGCTCCAGCCGTTCTCGTCGATCGCCTTTTGCAGCCGCTCAGCGGCATCACCGCCGGTCCCGTTCTCGCAAAGAGCGACCTGGGCGCCGGGCACGCTGCCGATCTGGCCGCTCAGCGAGCGCAGGCAGTCGATCGTGAGATCAGTCACACGATACGACACGACCACGACCAGCAGTTTCATATCAAGACGGCGCCTGCGCCTCGAGCGCGTGATCGATCTTGGCGTTCAAGTATCCCGCCAGCACTTCCACCTCGGGCTCGTGGAGAAGGCTGCTGTGGCCGCCGGGGACGTCGGTGGTCTCGAGCTCGCCCTTGACCCGGCCTCCCCAGTCGAAAAGTGGATCGTCGGTCAGATTCACCGTCGGCTCGTCTGTGCCCTCGCCTTCGGTCGAGCGGATCAGAGCGCTTGGCCTCGAGCAGCCGGGTTGGCGTGTATTCTTTGCGCGAATCCGATCACGGACATGACCGACAAGCCCTGCGCGAATCGAGGCACGGGCGCCGCGGTCGAGCGCCGTGCGAAGCGCACGGAATCGGAGCGCATCGGTGAACCTCTCGGTCCTCGATTTCAATTCATAGGCCAGAAAATTCCTGAGCTTGCGCCGGCTCTCTTCGTTTGATCGAGCCGGCGCTCGAGCCATGAGCTCCCCTCTCCGGTGCGCAAGACTGAAGTAAACCGATCTAGCTGCCTTTTTCTCGCGAGAAGGGTCTTCACGCGCATTCGAGGGCCGGGGGCATCCATCAGCGCGACGAATGCGACCGGGAGCCCTTGGGCCTCCAGCTGCAAGGCCATCTCGAAGGCGACCATGCCGCCGGCGCACATGCTGGCGAGCAGATACGGGCCCTCCGGTTGGGTCTGCCGGACCTGCTCCACGTAGTAGGCGGCGATCTCCGGTATGCGCGTGTGCAGGATCGGGCAATAGCCATTGCTATGCGGCTCGATGCCGTAAACCTTCAGTGATTCGGGCATACGCGACACCAGATTCTTGTAGAGGGTCGTGTCGCCAAGACCGTCGTGCACCATGAACATGGCGGGACCGGCTTGCCCGGGTTTCAAGACGAGCAGCGAGTCTCGAACCTTCGCGGCTCCCGTCCCCTCGATGGCCTGAGCCAGGCCGGCCACCGTGGGAGTCTCGAAAATTCGTCGTAGCGGCAGCTTGATCGGGAATACGCCGTTGATCCGGCAGATGACCTGGGTCGCGAGCAGAGAGTGGCCGCCCAGATCGAAGAAATTGTCGTGGATTCCGACTTTCTCGACCCTGAGGACCTCGGCCCATATCCGTGCGATCTCGCGCTCTGCAGGCGTGCGCGGCGCGACCATGGGCAGGTCGAGCTCCGGTCGATCCGGCTCAGGCTCGGGAAGTGCTTTACGGTCGACCTTTCCATGAGGTGTGAGCGGAATACTATCCAGATCGACAAGGGCAGCCGGCACCATGTACGCGGGCAGCCGCTCCTCGAGATGCCGGCGGAGCTGCGGAATCAGTTTGCGGCGCGTCAGGGAGCGCAGCGGCGCATTGGCAAATTGGGCCCACGTTGCGACGGCGGTCTCCGCGGTCGACGCGGGGTTCTGCGCGGCGGCAATCACCGTCTTGGCCGGTAGCCCGGGGGACAATGCGGCTAGATGGCCGTTTGATCCCGCAAGCTGCGGGGAGGGTGGTCGCTCGGTCGGTGCTGCGCCGCCGGAACAGGGCGTCGAATCCGTCGCTGGCAGTCGCGGCTCTGCACGTGATATCGACGTCGTAAAGCAATTCGTCGCCCAGGGACCACAGCTCTTCGGGATCGACGGCCGGCTCGCCGGCGGCTTTGAGCAGCTTGCGCAATTCGCCGACGGTCCTCCGTCCCGAAGGGTCGGCGAGCCACTGCAAGGCCCTCGTCTCGGCGGCAAGCCGGGCGTTCGGCACCGCCGCGCCGACAATGCATCCGGCAAAGTCTCCTGGAGATGGCGGCGTAAGCCCGGAATCGTGAGGCGCTGTTCGGTCCAATCCAGCGACGGATGCTCTCGAACTCGCTGTGGGGCGGTGCCGACGTGGAGAATCACGTCATAGCGAAATCGAGTGAGCTCATTATGAAAGCGCCGCGCTTGAGCTGAACCTGGACCCCTGAGACGCGCTGATGCCGCTCCTGGAACGCCGCGAAGAAGGCCGGCGCGATGACGAGCTCCTTGTCACGATCCATGCTCTGGCGGATCCGTTCCTGAAATCGCGAGATCGAAAGCGAGTCGGTCGCCTTGGCGAGTTGGATCGATACATGGAACGCTTCCAGCAATGGCAGGTTGCGCACGTCGCCGACGAAGATGAAGCCGCCGTCTTGCACGGACCTGACAGCGCCCGTCAGCACGCTCGCGAGATACTCGATGCTTGGAAAATACTGTGCCACGGAATTGAGGATGACGCCATCAAACGCTTGCCCCTCGACCCGCGAAAAGTCATCCGCAGGCTGCTGGAGGAGGGTCACCGCGGAAGCCGCGGGCCCGAGCGTTGTCAGGGCTCGACGGACGTAGTCGATGGCCTGGCGCGAGAAGTCGGTGCCAACATAGCGCACGCAGCCGGGAGCGACGCGGAGCAACAGCAAGCCGCTGCCGCAGCCGATCTCCAGCACGCGCGAGGGCGCAGGCTCATGATGCGGTTGACCGTCGAATCCACCCATTCCCGCATCTCCTCGCCCGTCAACGGCCGGCCCGTGTAACTGCTGTTCCAGCCGGTGATATTGAACGACGGCTCCGCGGGTGCGACGTCTTGCCCGTAAGTCTCCTCGAACACAGCCTGCCACTGCGTGATGTTGTCCGCCTGAGATTCTCCCTCGAGCCGGGCGGGATCGAGGACGACGTACGCGACTAAGCGCTTGTCGCCGGGAGCGTCTTCCCGGGCAACCACGACGGCCTCGCGCACGGCGGGGTGCTGCGACAAGGCCGCCTCGATCTCCCCGAGCTCGATCCGGTGGCCCCGGATTTTCACTTGCTGGTCGATCCGACCCAGGTACTCGATGTCGCCGTCGGGCAGCCGTCGCGCCAGGTCACCCGACCGGTACAGCCGCAACCCGGGCTCGCTGCAGAAGGCGTCGGGGATGAACCTTCTCGGCCGTCAGCTCCGGGCGGTTCAGATAGCCGCGGGCCACGCCCGCCCCGCCCACGCAGATCTCTCCCGGGATCCCCGGAGGCGCCGGCTGCCCGCCGGCCTCCAGCACGTACAGCCGCAAATCGGGGATCGGGCGGCCGATCAAGCTGCCCCTGGCAGCACTCGGCATCGGCCAGCCGCAGCGGCCGATAGGTGACGTGGACCGTCGTCTCGGTGATGCCATACATGTTCACTAACTGAGGACTTCGGTCCCCGTGGCGCTCGAACCACGGCCGCAGGCTCTGCCAGACTCGAGCGCCTCGCCGCCGAAGATGATCCAGGCGCAGGCTCGAGCTCGCTAGCACCGCGGCGCAGCCTGATCGACCGCCATGAGCGGGCGGAACGCCGATGGCGTCTGGTTCAAGACGGTCACGCGCTCATCGAGCAACAGCTTGATAGAACTCGTGCGGCGAGCGGCTGACCTCGAAGGGGACCACGACCAGCCGTCCGCCGTGGATGAGGGCCCCCCAGATCTCCCACACCGAGAAGTCAAAGGCGAACGAGTGGAACAGCGTCCAGACGTCGTGCTCGTCGAAGTGGAACCACGGCTCGGTCGCGCGGAACAGCCGGACGACATTGTGGTGGCGTGACCGTCACCCCCTTGGGCACGCCGGTCGAGCCGGACGTGTAGATGACGTAGGCCAGGTCGTCCGGAGTGACGCGAAGCGGGGCGGGTTGGCAGTCGCTCGCGGCGGCGAATGCCGGCGCGGCCGGCGTCCAGGCACAACACTCGGGCGGAGCTTTCCGGCAAGGACGGCAGCAGGCGTCGCTGGGTCGAGCAGAACCGGCAGCCGCCGAGTCTGCGAGCAGGAAGGCCAGCCGCTCGGCGGGGTACTCCGGGTCGAGCGGGACATAGGCGCCGCCCGCCTTGAGGATGGCCAGCAGCCCCACGATCATCTCCAGCGACCGCTCCACGCAAATCCCCACCAGCACGCCCGGGCCGACTCCCAGCCGGATGCAGGTGGTGTGCCAGCCGGTTGGCCCGCGCAGTTCAGCTCGCCGTAGCTCAGGCACTCTTCGCCAACGAGACGGCGATCGCGGTGGCGGACGCGCGCGGCCTGCGCCTCGACGAGCTGGTGCACGCACGCGTCGCGGGGGTAGCTGGCCAGCGGCCCGCTACCGGTCTCGATGAGCTGCCCGAATCTCGTCTTGGCGTAAGAGTGGGCAGCGAGTCGACCGGGGTGTCGGGGTCCGCGACGGCTGCCCTCGAGCAACGTCCGGAAGTGGCCGGCCATCCGGGCGATCGTCCCGGCCTCGAACAGATCGCTGTCGTAGTCGAACCAACCCACGAGCCGCCCGGCCCGTTCTTGAAGCTCGATCGCCAGGTCGTACAAAGCTCTCCCGGTGTAGATATCCACAAACTCGACCGACAATCCCGGTATCTTGAGAGCGGGGAGGGGGTTGTTCTGGAGGGTGAGCATCACCTGCACCAGCGACGAGCCGGTCGCGTCCCTCTCGGGATTGAGTGCGCTCACCAGCATGTTGAACGGCAGGTCCTGGTGGGCAAAAGCGTCCAGGGCCGTCCGGCGGGCGCGGGCGATCAGCTCGCGAAACGTCGGGCCGCCGAGACGTCGGTGCGCAGCACCAGCGTGTTGACGAAATTGCCGATCAGGCGCCTCGTCCTGGCCGACATCCGCGCCGCGCGTCGGGCGCCGATGACGATGTCCGACTGGCCGGTGTAGCGGTAGAGCAGCGCCGCCAGGCCCGCCAGAAGGGTCATGTACAGGGTCGCCCCTTCGTCCCGGCTGCAGAGTCTTTGAGAGACCGCGGTCAACTCTTCGCCCAGCACGAGCGGGTGCCGGCCCCCGCGGTAGTTTCTTCCGGACTGCAGCGGGTGGTCGAACGGCAGGGCCAGGTGCGGCGGGATGCCCTCGAGATTCTTTCGCCAGAAGGAGATGAGCTCGTCCAGGACTTCGGCCGTGAAGGCTCTGTCGTTCGCTCGCGCGCAAGGTCGGAATACTGGAGGCGAGCTCCGGAAGAGGGGAGGGCCGCCCTTCGGAAAAAGCCGCGTAAGGGCGTTCAGTTCTTTCAGGAAAATGCCGAGCGACCATCCGTCGAAGACAATGTGGTGCACCGTCAAGAGGAGCACGTGCTCGACCGGAGAGAGCCGGTAGAGCGTCAGCCGGAAGATCGGGCCTTGAACCAGATCGAGCGGCCGGCGACATTCCTGCTTCGCAGGCGAGCTTCACATCGCTCCAGGCGCCAGTCGCGCTCTGGCCGTCCGTCAGCCTCGATCTTCGCGAGTGTCACGGTGGAATCGGCCGGAGACAAACTGGACCGGCCTGTGCCCGACCGCGGGAAACGTTGCTCGCAGGACCTCGTGTCGTCGCACGATCTCCTGCAGGCTACGCTCGAGGACATCGACGTCCAGCGCCCCTGAAGTGGAGAGCGATCGGAATGTTGTAAACGGCCGTGCCGGGATTGATCTGATCGTCGAGCCAGATTTGCTCCTGGCTGAGGGAGAGCTCAGAGCGTTTCCCGATCGCAGCGTCATCGTCGATGCGCGGTCAAGACCTTGGCAGCTCCGTTCTCGATGCGGTCAGGATCGAGCATCATGTCTTCGGGTCCGCAACCCGGCAACGACCTGCGGGCAGCTCGATCGCCTCCTGCGTGCCTTTCCACATATGGATTTCAGCGGGCGCTCGACGCTCTCGATCGCCGAGCGTATCGAGCTCGGCGAGCACCCTTTCGATCTTGCCAGGGGAAGCCGCGTGCGACGGCTGTGGCTGCGATCGCGCCTGCGGCGTGGTGTTCAGCTGGTCCGCGAGGTGGGCCGACAAGGCATCGATGTCGGGATAGTCCCAAGCCAGAGTCGGCGGGAGCCGGAGGTCCAGCTTGGCTTCGAGGTCGCCGACCATCGTCATCGCCTGCACCGAGTCCATGCCGTAGCTGAGGAAGGACTGGCGCGAGTCGATCGTCGGAACGATCGATCCCCATCTCGCGGACCATCCAGTCGATCAGCCACGACTTCAACGAGTCGACCGATCGTTGCGTCGTGGGACTGGTGTTGCTCCATCGCATGGGCTCCGAGTCAAAAGGGTAAGAGTCAGACAAGCGGCCGGCTCCGTTGCGGTCAGGTTCGGGCTCGCCGGCCCGAGCGGCCTCGAGCGTTGCCGGAGCAACTGGGTCAGTCGATCGCACCCGAGCTCGTCGGGCGAGGCTGGACGGGGGCAGCGGCGCGCTGTGACGGCGCTGGCGGTCGCGTCGTCGGCGACTTCGCGTGCCCCGGCAGTCTCGGTCGCCGGAGTAGAGGGTCGGACTCCGGCGTCTTGCTGAGGTAGACGTCGAGGGCGTCCTCTTCGCCGGGGAGGGACTGCTCGACGTCGCCGATCGAGTCGGCATACACGGCGACGGTCGCGTCGGTCGTCGCAAGGACGTCGGGATGAGCCGTTCCTCGGGGCTCCCTCGCAGGGCACGCCTTAGCCTCCGGGCGAGCCGGACCTCGGCCCAGTCGACGGCGCGCCGAGCCCGTCGGATGGGCTCCGGCGGTGGGCTTCGCGGGCGGCGGCGAGCAGCAGCGCGTCGGAGGCAACCTGGCCGATCAGCGCGTCGGCCCAGAGCTGGGCACTCGAGCGGTCGGCGAACGGCCCCGGCCGGTTCAGGCAGCGGTCGGCGATCTCGCGCAGCCGACATCGGCCAGCAGGTCGGCCAGCTCGGTGCCGGCCGGGATCCGCCCGGAGGTAGGCGCCGATCGCGTCGGTGAGGCGCGCCTTGCGGCCGACCTGGGTCGTCAAGGGCTCGTTGGGGCCTTCGCCGACGCTGTACAACCGCGCGTCGCGGAGGATCTGGGGGGCGAGGTTGTTCTCCATGTAGCCGCGGCCGCCCAGGAACTGCATGAGCTGGCCGGCGGCCCAGTTCAGGCTGTCCGAGCCGACGACCTTCGCGGCCATCGGGACCTCGGGCGGGACGGGCTGGCCGGCGTCGAGCCGCTCGGCGACCTGGTCCTTGAGCGCCTCGACAGCTTCGATCCGCGCGGCCAGCTCGCCCAGGGTCGCCAGCACGAGCGGATTGTCGAGCAGCCGTCCCGAGGCGACCGTCCGCCGCGCCGCCGTAGCGGGCCATGAGCTGCGCGCAACGCTTCAGGCCGCCCAGGCAAACCGCCGCGATGCAGAGCCGGCCGATCGTCAGCGCGTCTTCGGCGACTTCCATTCCCCGGCCCGGCTCGCCCAGGAGCTGCTCGGGGCCGACCGGCGACGTCGTCCAGGAAGAGCGAGTTCTGGACGCTGCCCCGCATGCCCATCGTCAGCGCCTCCGGCCCGATCCGCAGCCCCGGGCTTCCCTGCCGGACGACGAAGCCGGTCAGCCCGCCCGGCCGGCCGCGTTCGTCGACCTGGCGGACGAACACGCTGATCACCCCGGCCCAGGACGAGGAATTCCATCGCTTCAGGCCGCGGAGCCGCCAGCCGCCGCGACCGTCCGGCCGCGCCTGGCTGGCGATCCGCGCCGACGTTCGACGCCGGCCGCCGGCTCGCTCAGGGCGAACGCCGCCAGCTCGCGGCCGCTCGCCAGGCGGGGCAGCAGCTCGTCGCGGACGGCCGGCTGTGGCATAGCCCTGGATCGGCCGGATGCCGTTGACCCCGTGGTTGAAGACGACCAGGGCCAGCGTCAGGTCGATGGCGCGCGAGCTGCTCGAGCACCCGCAGGTGGTCGGCGTGCCGCAGGCCCAGGCCCGCCGATATGCTTCGGGCACCTGCATCCCCAGGAGCCCACGGTTGCCGAAGTCGAGGATGATGTACGGCGGGATGCAGCGCCGCTCGTCGATGAGCCGCGAGTTGATGCGATCCGCGGCGTATCCGCGCAGCCAGCCGATCAGCTCATCGGCCCGGCGCCGGCTGACCTCGGCGCCGCGGTCGAAGTGAGCGATGGCTTCATCGTGCGGCTCCTCCCCGGGTCGTCGGCGGAGACGCCAGGCTCGACTCGCCGGCCCGATCCGACCGTCTGGCGACAGATTCGAAGGCCGGAGATCTCACATCCATCTGGCGCGCCGCGGCCGCGAGTACGGCTGCTCGACAGCCAGGCCGGCAGCTCGGCGGGATCGCTGCGTCGGCGCGACCCACCAGGCCAGGACCTGCGGGCCGCCGTGCGTGAAGAAGCGGCGGCAGGCCTGGCGCTGGAGCTTCCCGCTGGCCGTCTTGGGCAGGCTGCCCCTTCTCAAGCAGCAGGACGGCGAAGACGTTCAGGTCGTGCGACTCGGCGACCGCCCCGCGGACGACCCGGGCGATCTCGTCGGCACGCAGGACCGCGGCGTGCTCCAGCTCGACCTCCTGGGCGATGACCAGCTTCTCCTCGCCGTCGAACAGCACCGAGAACGCGGCGCCATTCTCCGGCCGCAGCGCCGGGTGGGCCGCCTGGACCGTCCACTCGATGTCCTGCGGGTGGTGGTTCGTCCCTCGGATGATGATCAGGTCCTTGATTCGCCCCACGACGAAGATCTGGCCATCCCTCAGGAACCCAAGGTCGCCGGTGCGGAGGAACGGACCCTCGCCCGTGTCGGCGATCGTGGCGCGGAAGGTCCGCTGGGTCTCCTCGGGTCGCCCCCAGTAGCCCTCGGTCACGGCCGGATCGTCGACCCAGATCTCGCCGACTTCGTCCGCGGCGCAGCGCTGCCGCGTGTCCGGGATCGACGATGACCATCCGCGTCGTGGGGAAGATCCGGCCGCAGCCGACCACGGCTCGGTCCGGTCCGGGCCCTGGCCGGCCTCGACGATGCGGTGCTCCTCGAGCGCCTCGGCCTCGAGCTGCACGACGACCGGGTCCTCGTCCTCCGGGCTGGACGAGAGGATCAGGATGGCCTCGGCCAGCCCGTAGCCCGGGCAGAACGCGGACCGGCGGAATCCGTACGGGCCGAACCTGGCGGTGAACGCGTCCAGGACCTTGGGGTTGATCAGCTCGGCGGCGTTGCCCGCGGCCCGCCAGCTCGAGAGGTCGAGCCCCTCGCATTGTTCCGGGCTGATCCGGCGGGCGCACAGGTCGTAGGCGAAGTTGGGCGCCTGGCTGTGCGTGGCCCGATACCGCGTGATCGCCCGCAGCCACGCCGCCGGCCGCTTGACGAAGGCAAACGGCGACATCAGGTAAGACGGCGTCGCGCTGTAGAGCGGCTCGAGCAGCGCCTGGACCAGGCCGTAGTCGTGGAAGTTGGGCAGCCACGACACCGTGACACTCTCGGGCGTGTAGCGGCAGACCTCGCTGCAACTGCGCGAGCATAGAACAGCAGGCTCCGATGGTCGATCATCACTCCCTTGGGCTCCGCCGTGGAGCCGGACGTGTACTGCAAGTACGCCAGGTCGTCGCCGGCATGTCCGGGGCGGGCGCCAGCCGGCGGCCTCGCCGCGATCGATGCCGTCGGTGGTGAGCCACCGCGGCGGCCGCTGTGCCGAAGATCGACGGGCTCGGACTGCTCGAAGCAGCGCCCGGATCGCGCGAGGTCGTGAGCACCAGCGAGGCCTTGGCGTCGTCGGCGATCGACTGGAGCCGGGGCTTGGTCCGCTTCAGCCGCGAGGCCTCCGGCGGCGGCGTCGGGATGCCGATCAAGCCCGCGTACAGGCAGCCGAAGAACCCGACCAGGAAATCCAGGCCCGCCGGGTAGATCAAGAGCGCCCGCTCGCCCGGCTGCGGCGGTCTGCTGGAGGCGGGCGGCCACCGCGCGGCCCGCTCGTCCAGCTCGCGCATAAGTGATCCGCTGGGTCTCGACCGCCCCGTCCTCCAGGAAGACGAACGCGAGCCGGTCGCCATGGCCGGCGGCCCGTTCCCGCAGCAGATCCACCAGTGTTTCCATGCTCCCTCGTCCCGTCTGATGTCTCCGGAGATCGTCACCTGAGCCGATACCGTGCAATCCTCGACGAAGGCTTCATTCTTGTCTCATGATTGCGGCCCCGAAGGTAAATCCTCCGCCGAAGGCGGCGAGCCCGATCCTCCCTGCGACGCCTCCCGTTTCGGCCAGCTCCGACAAGCAAAGGGGGATGCTCGAAGACGAAGTGTTGCCATGGACCTTCAAGTTGTTGTAAATCTTCTCTTCCGGCAAATTCAGTTTCATTCTCAGGCCGTTGATCATCGTGTGGCTCCCCTGATGGGGGACGACGAGGTCGAGATCCGCGGGCCGGATGCCGGCTTCGTCGCACGCGCGGTGCAGGGCCTCGGCCATGCGGGGCACGGCCTCGGCAGAGCGCGGTTTTTCCATCCATGACCACGCGCCGCTGTCACCCTCGAGCTCGACCCGAAGGACTTGCCCTTCTTCGCCCTTCGCGCCGATGACCGGGCGCCGGAGTCGCGCCCAGCGGCCGGCGCCGGACTCCCGGCCGTAGAGGATCGTCGCCGAGGCCGCGTCGCTGAAATGCGTCGTCGTGAAGTAGTCCGTCGGGTCGGTGATGTGCGACATGGCTTCGGCCGTGACGACCATGACCCGGCCGGAGGGCCGGCTGCGGAGGAAATCGTATCCGGCGGAGAGGCCGTAAAGATAGCCGGTGCAGGCCGCGGTGAGGTCGTAGGCCGCGGTTTCGCCGCCGCTCTCGACCGCCATCGAGCGCGTGGAGGATCAAGCATGCCAGTGAGGGGACCGTGAAGATCGGCGTATTGGTGCTGCAGACGATGAGATCGATGTCTTCGATCGACAACCCTTCGTGCTCGAGGGCGTCTCTGGCGGCGCGGACGGCGATCGTGAGGACGGATTCATCCTCGGCAAGCCGGTGGCGGCGATCGATGCCGAACCGCCTCGAGGACTTCCTCCGCGGTCCGTCTCGGGAACAATCTCGAATGATGTCCGAATTCCGAAAATCGACGCGAACCGGTCGCGCAATACGTCCGCGACATGCCCACTTCGACGGTCTTGCGACTCGGCCGTCGCCCGCGACGTGCTGCGATCTTCGGCTCGGAATCGGCCGCCTTCCGAGTCGCGGCACTCCGGGCTCCTCGCGGATCGGGCTCCTTCGGACCACGCCCGTTGCCTCGAGCGTCGATCAGCGCCAGGGCCGTGCCGATGCCGACCGGTTCGCCCTCCGCGACGAGGATCGAGTCCACGGTCCCTTCCACCGGCGAGGAGAGGTCGAGGACGGATTTGTCGGACTCGACCTCGGCGATCCGCTGGCCGGCGCGCACTTCGTCTCCCGGGCTGGATCAGCCAGGCGATGACCGTGACCGACTGGTCGGCCGGACTGGCCCCGTTGCGCCTCGACCACGAAGAGATCGGTCGGGCTTCCGCGCGGGGACTTCCCAGTCCATCTCGAGATTCAGCAGCTCGGCCGCGGCTTCCAGGATTCGCCGGGCCGAAGGGAGCACTTCGAGCTGATTCGCGAAATTGCAGGGGACATAAGTGTCCGGACGAGCGATCCGCCGGCAGGCGACGTGGCGGCCCGCGGACTCGGCGATCGTGGCGATCACCTCGGCCCCGAAGCCGCACGTCAGGTTGTCTTCATGGACGACGATCACCTTGCCGGTGCGCCGCGCCGATTCGCAGACGGCCTCTTGATCCCAGGGCGAGATCGAGCGCAGGTCGATCAGATCGACGCCGATCTCGACGTCCGCCAGGAACGCGACGACGCGCTCGGCAAAGGCGGACGGTCGAGCCCCAGGTGACGATCGTCAGGTCATCTCCCCGGCTGACGAGCGCGACTTCCCGAGCGGGACCAGTTGCCGTCCCACGTCGGCCGATGTCGTCGCCGTTGCGGTCATTCAGGCACGATTTCGGGTACAAGAAGATCGTCGGCCGCCCGGACTCGAATGCGGCGTTCAGGAGTCCGGCGGCATCGGCGGCATCGGCCGGCATGAGCACGTCGATGCCCGGGCACATGGGCCAGGACCGATTCGAGGGTCTGCGCGTGGAACGGCCCGAGCCCGGGCCGATAGCCGCCGCACGGGGCCATGATGATGACCGGGCACTCCCAGCCGCCGTCCGTCCGCCAGTACATGCTGCCCAGCTCGGAGATGATCTGATTGAACGCCAGGGGGAGGAAGTCGGCGAACTGGATGAAGGCCACGGGCCGAGCCCCGGCGAGGGCCTGGCCGATCGATGAGACCGACGATCGTGGATTCCGCGAGCGGCGAATTGGTCACGCGGCCGGGGAAGGCCAGCGTCAGCCCCTGGGTGATTCCGAAGACGTCGCCTTTCGGGTCTTCGATGTCCTGCCCGTAGAGCGTGATCCGCGGATCATCGGCCATCCGGATCGCGAAGCACCTCGCGGATCGCTTCCAGCATCGTCAAGCCGCGGCTCGTCCGAGATCGCCGCGGTATTCGCTCCGGCGATCCGTGAGGCCGGCCGGCAACGGCTTCTTGGCGTCGAAGGCGGGCAGGGGGTCGGGAGCGCGACGAGCCAGCGTCGGCGGCGTGCCGCACCTCGGCCGAGACGTCGTCGGCCATCCGCTCCAGCTCCTGCCGCGCGACGCCGCTTCCGAGGAGCCAATCCCCCAGGAGCTCGGATCGGGTCGCTCTTGCGCCGGACGCGCTCGATCTCCTCGCGCGGTCGATACACCCGCTCATCATCGGAATTGGTGTGATCGCACAGCCGATCGACCTCGAAGACGGCGATGCGCGGGCGGCGGGTCCGCCGGATCTGGTCGACGATCGACTCCACCTGTCCCGCGCACGCGAGCGACGTCGCGCCCGTTCAGCCGATGGATGGGCAGGCCGTAGAAATGTTCCGCAGCCGCCGCACCATTCGGGCAACGAATAAAAGGTCTTGCGAGCGGGTCTTGGTGGAAATCGCGTAGGCGTTGTCTTCGATCCAGAAGAGCACGGGCAGTTCGGACCGGACCGCCTCGGCGATCGCCTCCAGGACCTCACCCTGCTGAGTGGTCCCATCGCCCATCGAGCAGACGACGATCGGGCGCTCGCGGTCGGGCTTGATCGACCGACGCGACCCCGACGGCCTGCAGGGCGTTGTTGCCGACCGGCCCGACCGTGCTCAGGATGCGGCGGTGCGGGATCGCTCATGTGGGCGCTCATCTGGCGCCCGGCCGAGTGCGACGCGGCGTTGCAGAGCAGGCTGTGGAAGAACATCACCGGCGGGATGCCGCGCGCGAGCATCAAGGCTTTGTCGCGGTAGTGCAGGTGCAGCCAGTCTTCCGGGATGAGGCTCAGGTTGAGGATGGCCGAGCCTTCGTGCCCCGCAGCCGGAGACGTGAAAAAACGCCTCTCCGCCCGAGGTCATCTCCGCCTCGACTTCGTCGACGGCGCGAGCGACGAGCATGCTGCGGTAGAGCGCCGACGAGCTGCGAGCACCCGTGGATCGCGGCCCGCATCGATCCCGCTGCCGGTCGTCCCGCTCGCAGTCCGAGGTCCGTCAAGGTCAGGTCGTCTCGGGAGTGTTTCACCGTGCCTCACCTCCGGGAGAGTCGGGGGCGCCTGCCAGGACGAAACTTCATCGCGTCCGATGGGGCCAGCAGTGTGCCGTGCCGCACCGGCCGCACGGGCCCGTCGTGGGCCGGGACCAAGTCGCAGCGAGTGAGGATCTCGGCCAAGCACGAGCTTCATCTCCAGCGGGGCCAGGCGGCGCCGATGCAGGTGCGCGCCCCGCCTCCGAACGGGAAAGTACTCGTGCGAGGCATACTGCCGCTCCAGGAACCGCTCCGGCCGGAACCGGGCCGGCTCGGGGTAGAGGTCCGGCGCGTCGGTGGACCAGATAGGTGCAGGGCAGCAGGGTCACGCCCGGCTCGTAACGCCGGCCGCCGACCTCGGCCGGGGCGAGGAGCTTCCGCCCCGACGGCGTGCTCGGGATCGGGTGCATGCGCAGCGTCTCCTGGCAGACCGCGGCCAGGTAGGGCAGCTCGGCGCACGGCTCGGCGAGTCGGGCTCCGGCCCAAGCTCGGCGAGCTCGCTGCGCAGCTCGCGCGAGAACCTCCGGCTCTTCGTGGATCCGAGTACAGCGCCCAGGAAAGGGCCAGCGCCGTCGGGTCGACGCCCGCCACGAACAACGTGAAGATGATGGTCCTGGATCTCTTCCTCGCTCAGGAGATTCCCCGCTTCGTCGCGGGCCTCTGACCAGCGCGTCGAACAGGGACGTCCCAGCCGGGTTCGCGCGGCGGAGCGCCGGCCGCCGGAGCTTCGCGCGGCGATCAGCTCGCGAAACCGGGGGTGGAGATGGCTGAACCGCGTCCAGACGCTCCAGGAGCCGAGGTCCTGGTAAATCTCCTCGCGAAAACACGCGGGCGATCTCGCGTGCGCGAGGTCGTCGTCGCCGGAGCCGAAGATGACCCCCAGCATGATCCTGAGCGACAGCAGGTGCATCGCGGGCCGCGGCGAGAACGCCTCGCCCGTCGGCCACGTGGCGATGGCCTCGCGCGACGAGCTGCGCGAGTGGCCTCGCCGTGCCGTCTCGACCAGCTGGCGGTGCAGGGGCGGCATCAGAACTCGCCGCATGCGCCGATGCTCGGCGCCGTCGGTGAGGAACAGCGAGTGGCCCCCCATCACCGACTCGTAATATTCATTGAACGGGCGACACTCGTACGACTCCGGGGGAAGCTGAAAGATCTGGCGCACCGCCTCCGGGTTGCTGAACAGCACGGTCGTTCCGAGCGAGCCCAGCTCGATCGTGAACGCCTCGCCGATACCGGGCTGCGCACCCCTCCAAGAACTCGATCGGCTGCTCGATCCAGAGCTGGGCCACCCGCCATCCCGGGAGGCCGGGTCCAGGCGGCAAACCCGCTTGCATTATTGATGTCGCCGCCGGTGTGACGGGTCGCGTGCTCACGGATCGTTTCTCATCCAAGGATGTCGCCGCACCATGGGCCGGACCGGTTGGAATTGCTGCGAATGTCCGTCATCTCGATACTGCGAGCCACCCGGACGGAATCGACCGGCCGCGTCGCTGATCCAAAAGGGGGCAAGATCGGCTGGCTCTCGGCTGCGGTTTCGACGGATAGTCAGGCCACCGGCTCTGAGCCGTTTTTAGCCCGCGTCGCCCAGTTATCCCTGTTTCTCGGCACTCAGCTGGAATCGTGACTGAATCTCGGCGCTACCATAATAGCACGAATCATCGGCCTGGCGACGAATGGAAAGGAGTTGGTTTCGTATCAATTATACCGTTACCTATATAACTATGTGTCCTCAACTGGAGTGGGTTTCGCGCTCGTCCATTTTCTGAGCGTCTCGTCAATGATGAGGCGGAAAGTCAACTTTGAGGGCGGTGGCTCACCAGCAGCGGCCAATACGGTCGCGGAAACCCCCCATTCTCTCTACCCACGTCTTCGAAAGCCGACAAGCACCAAGCCTGCCCGCCGGGGGAGATTGCCATCTTTTGATGGCGAGCAAGCTTTAAATGGACGTCGCTTGCGGTCGAAGGCGGAGTCACGTTGATCTGCCGCAACAATGATCATGGTTCCATCCAATCTTTGGCGTAACGGAATCGGTCTTCGCGGCCTCGCAGTCCTACTTACGCATCTTTGTATGCGAGTCCTGGACTCCGCCGGGCAAGAAGTTGACGGATCTCGGCGCGCATTTAGGCGGCTTGACGCGATACGAGAACAGTCGAAATGCAGACACATCGAGCGCCGATCGAACAAAAAATACGTTCATCAGTTTTTCGTATTTGACGCGGGAAGAGCGATCCGATTATAATCGGTTGTCATTGAGACTCAATCTCAATTGAGCCGCGTGCGAATGACAAACGACTGTGCGCTGGCGCGGTTGGTTTCCCAATGAGAGCCGCGATGCTTCGTCGAGATCAGGCGGTGTGGGTTTCGGCTGTTGCGCTAACCGCGATCGGGCTTTGTGGTATCACGCGCAACGCTCGGGGCGACGCGGATGTGTCCGGCGTCGTCTCGATGCCCGATGTTTGTTCGCCGTCCGTCAGTCCGGCCGTCGTTTACCTGTCGCGGGTCGCACTCGCCGGGGAACCGAGGTTGGCGAAGACGCCTACCGTGGCGGCACCGGCGGGCCAATCCCGAGTCGCCGATCTGGTTCTGGTGAATCAACGCGGGCTGCAATTCGTTCCGCGAGTTCAAGCCATACGCGCTCGGGCAGACCGTGCGGTTCACCAACCAGGATAGCGAGACGCACAACGTCCACGTGGTCTCGCCGGGATTCGCATTCAATCAATCGATGGGGCCGGGTCAGCCGCGCGATTTCACGCCGGAACGGGCCGGAGTGATGCGGCTGTCGTGCGATATCCACCAGCATATGCGGGGCTATGTGGTCGTCAGCCCCTCGTCGTGGGTGCGAGTTTGCGATCGCGAGGGACGATTCAGGCTCGCGGGCGTTCCCGACGGCAACTACGTGCTCACCGCCTGGCATGAGATGGGAGATCCGTTGCGTGTCGAGATCAGCGTGAGCGGGTCCCAAGACGTGCACGTTCCGGAGCTGGTCCTCACGACATCTCCGGCGTTATCGGCGGGGACGGGACGGCGCTCCATGGATCGAGCGACACCCGTTCGCAAGTGGCCGGAGGTTGTGGACCGGATCGGGATGATCCTGGCGGCAAGCCGCGACGCCGCGGCACGGCCGGGCGAGCTGCCGCGAGGCGCGGAAGCTGGCCGAGGACGCATATTGGGGCGAGTTCGAGGGCTCCGACCTGGAAACGGCCGTGCGCGGAATACCTGGGGTACGCGCGGGCGGGCGAGATCGAGCAGAGGTTTCGCGCGATTCGCGCGGGAGTGCGCGAGGTCGCTCTGAAAGCGCCAGAGCCCGGGCGAGCTGGCCGAACTCTGCCACCAGCTCCTTTCCGAACTGGTCGCGGTTAGCGGCGCACTGGCTGCCGAGGGCGTGACCGATCGGACCCACATCGACGCGGTGGTCGCGGCGAAGGAGTTCGCTCCGATGCCCGCAGGGCAATCGGAAGATCCGCATGTGCTCTTGCAGGGGCTGAAGCGAGGCTTTCATCGCGTCGATGCGCTCGCTGACGGCGACGCATCGGACGACGCGGCCTCCGAGCTGACCACAGTCTACATGACCGAGTTCGAGCCTCTCGAGCGTCTTCTCCTGGGGCGAACTCCGCAGGAGGTCCGGCCGCTGGAGATCGAGTTCAACGCCTTGCGCGGCGATCTCGCGCAGGGCTCAAAGGAGAGAAGCTGGCGGCCCGGCTCGACGCGCTGTGCACAAAAGTGGAGCGCGCGATTGACCGGCTCGAGGCCCAGCCTGCCGGCCGATTCGGGCCCGCATTCATCGCGTCGTTCGTCACGATATTACGCGAAGGCCTCGAAGTCATACTGATCGTGGCAATGCTGCTGGCGCTCGTCGTCAAGGCGACGTCTGCAACCGAGGCGCGGCGTGACCGCCGGGCCAGGGTCGGGGGAGCGACAAAGCGCCCTGGCCGCTTTCGCAATTGCGGCGGGGGCGAGGGGACGTGCGGCGAGGGCCATCTGGTGGGGCGTCGGACTCGCCGCCGCCGCCAGCGTCGCGACCGCGATGGTCTTGAACCTCCTGGTAATCACTGCACGCGGCGCAGTGCGCGAGCTGCTGGAAGGCGTGGTGATGCTCGCGGCATCCGCCGTCCTGTTCTACGTGAGCTACTGGCTGATCTCGCGACTGGAGGCGAAACGGTGGATGGATTTCCTGAAGCATCAAGCCCAGCGCGGACTGGAGCTTGGCGGCCAGGGGACCCTCGCCCTGACCGCATTCCTCGCCGTCTATCGCGAAGGGGCCGAGACCTCACTCCTGTATCAGGCGCTCCTGGCCAGCGAGGGACAAACCCATGCCGGGTTCTTCGGCCTGGCCGCGGGCGTGGCCGTCGGCGTCGTGATGCTGGGCGGCATCGCGGTGCTCATCCGTGCGACCAGTATCCGTCTGCCCGTGCATACGTTCTTCAAGTTGTCCGGATTCTTTCTATTCGCGCTGGCCATTGTGCTTGCCGGAAATGGTGTCTTCGAGCTTCAGAACGCCGGTATCCTGTTCACGACCAACCTATCGTGGCTGGGCCACGGCCTGCCTTGGGCGGGGCTGTATCCCAACCTTCAGGTCGTTTCGGTGCAGGGGATGCTGCTGGCCGGAGCCATCCTGGCGTGGCTTGTCATCCCGCGTGGATCGTTGGCGATGGCCGCCGCCGGCGCCAGCGGCGTGCAACGCGCCGTCAGACGCGATTGATGCAGGTTGTGGAGGGTTGCGATGCGCGAGCGGTGGGCAGGCCCGATCGTGGTCGCGCTCGTCCTCGCAGGGGTGATCGTGATCCTGGCGCTCAACCTGAATCTCAAACGTTGGAAAGCTCGGGAACTCGAGCAATCGTCGTCGGCCGCACCGTCGGATTCGTCGCCTGAAGGTCCAGCCAGCGGCGCGCGCCGCCTGCCGGATTCCGCGAGTATCCGATCGGCGACGAGGTCGAGATCAACCGGATGCTGATCGCCGCCGTATATCTGCCGCCGGTTCAGATGGACGGTATGCCGGGTACGGGTTCGGGGGCGTTCCTTCACCTCGAGGCCGATGTCAAGGCGACCGAAGAAAACCTCCACGGATTCGCGAAGGACGAGAAAATTCCCTATCTGGTGGTGCATTACAAGATCGTCCCACGCGGCGCTTCGAACGAGAAAACCGCGAGCCGGTCGAGGGCAGGCTGTGGCCGATGATGGCGCGCGACGGCTTCCACTACGGTGCCAACATCGAAATGCCCAAAGCGGGCCGCTACACGCTCATTTACCAGTTTCAGCCGCCGTCCGCCGGTGGACTCGGCCGCCATGCTGACCGCGCCACCGGCGTCGCGCCCTGGTGGAAACCCTTCGAAGTCTCGTTCGACTGGGATTATCCTGGCCCGCCCAAACAGGAGCCATGAGCCAAGACCGACTTCCCGCTCGCATCAGAGCTCGATGAGCGGCACAAACCGCCGGAATGCGGCGCACAGTAGGTCGGCGACAATCCCAGGCTCCGTGAACAGGCCTTGGGAGTCGGTGTGAATGGCCAGCGCAACGGCTTCCTGGCCGAGATTGATTCGGAATAACCCGAACGGCACAACGCGCATCCGCCCGCGTTTGATGCCGAGGACTTCGCCCAGCATGGCGTCGTCGCCAGGGCTGATCGGCTCGGGCGTGAGGACCAGCGCGGTCAGGCCAACGACTGGTCCTCGCCAGGGCGGAAACCGGCCGCTCGCGGCCAGCGCCATCCGATTGAGCAGCCGTTCGTAACCGGCCTTCGTCCCATCGATATCAACGGGCTGGCGGGCAACCATCACGATGCTTTGCGCCTTACCGAAAAACGGCACGCGAAACAGCCGCACCACGCGGCGGTAATACCGCAGCACGTCCAGGGGCGGCACTCGGAACTCTTCTCCTTCGTCCAGGACCGAGCTTTCTTGACGAAGCCGGGGATCGATGAGTTCGATGAATTGGTCTTCAATCATCGCTGAGCGTGCGCTCCGACGCCGACCGCGCCCCGGCGGCTGCAATCAGCGATGCGCCGTGCGCGATTGCGGATTTGCCATGCCCGCCACGGCGAAATCAAACCGGGTAGCCCTGCGGCGCCCGGCCGCGATAAGCTGGGATGCCAACAAAGGAGAGTGCGCATGACGATCGAGGAAAACCTCCCGAAACCAGCCTCGGATTCCCGGATGAGTCTCGCGATCATGATCGAGCCCCGGCAGGCCAATCCGAATGGGACGCTGCACGGCGGCGTCTTGCTCAAGCTCGCCGACGAGTGCGGCGCGATCGCAGCGCTTCGGCACGCGGGCCAGGGGCAGATCACGACCGCCGCGATCGATTCCCTGACGTTTCTGCGCCGGTCTACGTCGGCGAGCGCGTCGAGCTCTGGGCCGAGGTCACCTGGGTAGGGCGGACGTCGATCGAGACGCGAATCGAGATCTTCGCCGAGCCAATCGAGGCGCCAAGCGGCGGAAGGTGGCTTTCGGCTACGCCCTTTACGTGGCACTCGACGACATGGGAAAGCGGCCTCAGCCGGTTCCCCCACTTCGGATCGATACCGAAGCAGACCGCCGCGACCAAGAGGCCGCAAGCGCCGCCAGGCCGTACGCCTCGCCCACCGCGCCGAGGCTCAGGAACGATTCTCGGCTGCCGAAACTGCGCTCAGCGTGATCGGCAGGCCGCCGCGAGTCATCTATCCCGCAACAGCGCCCGCGCCCGCGGCGGCGGTTCCGGTCGCGATCAGTCCGCCGGCTCGTTCGGATGATGCTCGACCGGGGGAGCAGAAACAGTCGCCGACGGAGTGCCCGGCAGCTCGAATTTCGGGACCGAAGCTTCGGAATACGCCGTCTCCGCGGACGGCCGATCATCCGAACGCCAGGACGAGCCGTAATTCGATGACGACCGGCCCGGACCTGAAATATCAAAATCCTCGGCGGCTCCACTCAATCCTTTCTTGAACTCGATGATCCCCTTACCAAGCGACCGGCCCACTTCGGGAAGCCGTTTGCCGAAAAGCAGCACTGCGATCCCCATCAGAATGAGCAACTCGAGCGGGCCGATATTGGGAAGCATGACACAAGCTCCGATTCGACGTCGATGATGGTGAAAACCAAGATCCAACAGCGTTCCGTTCCTGATCGGCGCCGACCCCACACGTCGGTGCATAGACCCTGTGGGCCGGATGCCGGCGCGTTCAGGGACCGGGCGGAGTGGTCTTCTTCTCGGCGGTTACTGCCTGATCAATGTCTTCCTCGATCCCCGAGATGCCTTTCTTGAACTCGGTCACGCTCTTGCCCAGGGAGCGCATCACGCTGGGCAGTCGGTTGCCAAAGATCAGGAGACAGACCAGAGCAAGGAGAATCGTCTCCCACGGGCCGACACTGGGAAGAAAAAACGCATAGGGCATCATGGACGGATTCCTCGCATCAAATGGAGTTCCCTGAACGTTGGAAACGATGGACAAAGAGCCTGCCTGCCAGACCGCCCGTATGCTCGCTCGGCGACCGGGCCCAGGCCGGATCCGCTCAGTGCGAAGCGCAGGGCCTGCGCCATTGGCGATCATCACGCGGCTGATGATCAATGCGGCCACGGCGGTCGCCGCCAGCACGGTCAAGAACCAGAAGAGCCGGTTGCCTTTCAGCAGAAACAGCGTGGCTCGTCTCGTCGGTCCGGGCGCAGTGTTCGTGGTCGATTGCAGGCGCGGAGAGCCCGGTCCGCGCGCGTGTCCCGACGGCCTCGTTGCGTGCCGCAATGGAGAAACCCAGCGCCAGACGGTTTGAGCCCGACGGCTCTTGAGGACGCCCGATCTCCCATAGAGTACCACGACAACCACCGCGAGGATCGCGATCTCCCGCAAGCCAATCATGATGTACCCGCTTTTCGAGATCGAGACGCCGTTCCCGCCACCGGCCAGTGCGCCACGGTGAGCGTACGCCTACAAATCGCACAGGCCAGGCGGCGTGCCGGCCAGCCCACGGGCACCAGTCAAAGCCCGGTGCCGGTGCGGCCTCGCGTGGGCGCCACGGACCAGTGGCGCAACAGCTGTGCAGCCGTGATTCTGAACGTCTTGTAGACGAAGAACAATCGCGTCGGGACACGGTGGGAGATTTGTGTTGCTCGCGGCTGGGCCGACAGATCGGCGCCATCCGAGGCCGGTGCGTCTCGACAGGGACGACGCGGGGCAGGGTCCTCTCAGATATCGTAACGCCATGGCGCGTGGTGTCAAATGAATTCCGGGGCCCCTCGAGCAGCCCGGTACCGAACCCACTGGATCCAGTCGCTCGACTTCAGGGTGCTGGAGAACGACCTGACGTGGTCACAAGAGACAGGATTGCTGGAAAACTGGCCTCGGGGAGACTCGAACTCCCACGTCCTTACGGACATCGGCTCCTAAGACCGACGCGTCTGCCATTCCGCCACGAGGCCGTGCCGAGGAGAATGTCCTTTAACCATTGCTGACCTACGTCTTGCGGCCGAGGTTCGCACAAGGATTATCCTCCGTGTTCGATCGGCTGCCAAGGGGAGCGCTGCGATGATACGACGCCGGCAATTCCTGGAGGGGTGCGGCTACGGGCTGGCCGGGTTGCTCGGGGCTCATCGGGGTGTGCCATGCTTGCGCGCGTCAGCCGCTCTGGCACCACGCGAGTTAGCGGCGGACGTGGTGATCCTGGGGGGCGGTGTGGGGGGCTGGCGGCGGCACTCGGGGCCCTTCGCGACGGCCTTACCGTCGTTTTGACCGAGCCGACCGACTGGCTCGGCGGCCAGCTCACTTCTCAGGCGGTTCCCCCCGACGAGCATTCGTGGATTGAAGAATTCGGGGCGAGCGCGTCGTATCGGGTGCTGCGGCGAGAGATCCGGTCGTACTACGCGCGGCATTACTCGCTGACCGAAACTGCGCCTGGCAAACCCACGTTTCAATCCCGGCAATGGCGCCGTCTCGCGCCTTTGTCACGAGCCGCGGGTTGCCTTGGCCGCCCTGACGGCGATGCTCGCACCGTACGCGTCGAGTGGCCGGTTGGTCGTACTGCTCGAGCACGAACCGATCCGCGCCGAGGTCCAGGGCGACCGTGTACGCGCCGTCGCAGTGCGCGATCGAAAGTTCCAGGCGGATCGCTGGTTGCTCGCTCCCTACTTCCTCGACGCAACCGAGCTGGGCGACCTGCTCCCGTTGGCCGGCGTCGAGTACGTGACCGGAGCCGAGGGGCAGGCAGCCTTCGGCGAGCCGCACGCACCCACCAACCCAGAGCCCAACAACCATCAAGCGTTCACTTGCTGCTTCGCCGTCGATTACCTCGACGGGCAGGATCACACGATCGAGCGACCGGCCGAGTATGGCTTCTGGCGCGACTACGTCCCGGCCCTTGAGCCCGCCTGGCCGGGCAGGCTGCTCGGGTTGACGTGCTCAGACCCAGTCACGCTGGCGCCGGCGGCGAAGGCGTTTGACCCACGCGGCGCGGGGGCGGGGCTCTGGGTTTACCGACGGATCCTCGACCCGCGCAACTTCCGGGCAGGCAGCTTTCCCGGCAGCAGCGGAATCAGCCTCATCAACTGGCCACAAAACGACTACTGGCTCGGTCCTTTATATGGACAAGGCGTCACGCCTGCGCACGCCGAGCGGCATATTGCGCGCGCCAAGCAGCTCAGCCTCTCGCTCCTCTACTGGCTGCAGACGGAGTGCCCGCGGCCCGACGGCAGCGCCGGCTGGAAGGGATTGCGGCTACGGTCCGACCTGGTTGGGACCGCCGACGGCCTGGCCAAGGCCCCGTACATTCGCGAGTCGCGGCGCATCCAGGCCGAGCTCACCGTGATCGAACAGCACGTCGGCGTCGAAGCTCGCAGGAAGGTACAGAACGCTCGAAGCGTTCACGCGGAGCCATTTCCCGACAGCGTGGGAGTCGGCAGCTACCGCATCGACCTGCACCCGTCGACCGGAGGGCGTAACTACATCGACGTCGGATCGTTGCCGTTCACGATTCCTCTCGGGGCCTTGATCCCGAAACGTGTTGAGAACGTACTGCCCGCCTGCAAAAACCTCGGGACCACCCACATCACCAACGGATGCTTCCGCCTGCACCCCGTCGAGTGGTCCATCGGCGAGGCCGCCGGAGCACTGGTGGCTTATTGCCTGGAGCAGCGCGAGACGCCGCGCGCGATCCGAAACTCGCACAGCCGACTCCAGTCGTTTCAAGCTCGGCTCGCGGCACGAGGTGTCGAGATCGCGTGGCCCAAAGTCATGCCCGGCCTGTAATCTCGGCTTGACCACGGCCACGCGAGCGATTGGTGGTGACTCTTCAGTGAGCTATTTCGGCGGGCGGACCAAGTTGCCACCATAAACCGTTGTGGAATAGTCACTTAACCTCACGGCGCCGGCGCCGACCTTTGAGATCGTAGGGATTTTGTTGTCAAAAACCGGTGACTGGCCCAAAATAGTGATTGACTCTGCACGAGAATCCTGATGACTGCAACGCGGGGCGCTGGCTTGCGCCCCCGCTTTACTGCGAATGGTAATGATTCGAGGAGGTTTGACTGTGGCTACGAGTAACCCTGCGTTCTCCCGCGATTTCTTCCCGGGCTACGAGCAAGTCTATGGCGCAGCCCCCAGCACGACGATGACCGTGCAGGGAGCGATGGTGAAGACGTTTGTGCTGCTGGCGATCGTGATGGGGACGGCGCTCTTCTCCTGGAATGCGATGGCCGGGCAATCGCTGGCGCCGGGATTGGTGTTCGCGTGCGCGATCGGGGGGTTTGTCGTGGCGATGATCACGACGTTCAAGCCAACCATCGCGCCTTGGTCGGCTCCGCTGTACGCGGCGCTCGAGGGGGTTTTCCTCGGGGCGGTCTCGCAGGTGATCGAGACGCAGCTCGGCCCGGAGTCCAAGTATTCCGGCATCGCGATGCAGGCCGTCACGCTGACCTGCGGCGTGACTTTCATCATGCTGTTCGCGTACGCGTCGCGTTTGATCCGCGTCACCGACAAGCTGAGGATGGGAATCGTCGCGGCGACTGGGGCACTCTGCCTCTTTTACCTCGTGTCATTTGTCTTGAGCTTCTTCGGCATGGGGATTCCTCTGATCTTCAGCGCGACGCCGATCGGCATTGGCTTCAGCATATTCGTGGTTGGGCTGGCGGCGTTCAACTTGCTGCTGGACTTTGACTTCATCGAGAAGTCTGCCTACTCCGAATGCGCCCAAGTACATGGAGTGGTACGGCGCGTTCGGGTTGATGGTCACATTGATCTGGCTCTATCTCGAGATCCTGCGGTTGCTGATGAAGCTGGCGAGCCAGCGTGACTAGTCGCCATCCGCTCGCCAGAGCGGCCCTCTCTCTGTGAGCAGCGACGCGGCGCCCGCCGGCCGCGCTCGCTGTGGCCGTGAGACCGCGCTCGCAGACTCGCCACTTGCGATCAAGTGGGTCGAGGCTATAGTGTCGAGGCTTCAGGTTAGAGACGTCACCGGGAGACGGCACGATGAGCCAGCGCAAGCTACGGGTGGGCATGGTAGGGGGGGGAGGGCCGGCCAACTTCTTCGGAGCGCCGCATCGCCGCGCGATCTTGATCGACAACTCGGCCGAGCTCACCGCGGGCGCTTCGGACCAAGCCGGACGAGTCGATCGCCTCGGCCCGCGAGCTGTTCATGCCTCGCGGCTACCCCGACTGGGAGACGATGATCAGATCGGAAGCGGCGCTCGCTGAATCCGAACGGATTGACTACGTCACGATTGTCACTCCGAACGATGCCCACTTTGGACCGGCCGACGCCGCGGTGGCCGCGGGGATCGGCGTGCTTTGCGAAAAGCCCCTCACCACGACCCTGGACGAGGCCCGCCGGCTGCACGCCCGCGTTCGTTCCAAGAACATTCCGTTTATCGTCGCCTACACTTATACGGGCTTCCCGATGGTGATGCTCGCGCGTGAGCTGGTGCGCGACGGTCTGATCGGCGAGATCCGCAAGGTCGAGGCGTGGTATCCCCAGGGATGGCTGGCCACGAAGCTCGAGTCGGAAAATCAGAAGCAGGCCTCGTGGCGAGTCGACCCGGCCAAGGCGGGCGGGTCCGGCTGCGGTGGTGATATCGGCACTCACGCATATGAGTTCGTCCGGTTCGTCGCCGGGCTTTCCGCCGTCCGCCTGCGAGCTCGCCTCAAGACTTTCGTGCCGGGCCGCGCGCTCGACGACGATTTCACCGTGCTCGCCGAGCTTAATAACGGAGTGATCGCCACGATCACCGCCTCCCAGGTCACGATCGGCGCGCAGAACGATAACGGATTCCGCATCATCGGCACGGAGGGAACGCTCGAGTGGTCGATCACCGATCACACGTCGCTGAAGCACTACGCCGGCGGGCAGCCGTTACGGCTCTACCGCCAGGGAGCCGAGTACGGATACATCCCAGCGTCCGTGAAGCCGTATCTTCGGCTTCCGTCCGGGCATCCTGAGGGCTTCCACGAGGCACTTGCAAACCTGCACCGAACCCTCGAATGGACGATTCGCGCCGCCAGAGGCGAAACGGTCCCCAAACCGTTCGAACATCCGGGGATCGCCGACGGCGTTGCCGGCATGGCTTTCATCGATGCCGCGGTGGCCAGCTCGAAACAGGATGGCGAGTGGATCGAGGTCGTCAAGATCGGCTAGCGGCTCGACTCGAGCTGCAGCCGGCCCCTCTGCGCCGCTCGCCGTTCTCGGGAACATCGTCGCGAGGAAAACATCGATGAAAGAGCCTCTGGTCCGGTTCAGCGTCGCGATCGGTGGAGAGCTGCTCCAGAAATTCGACCGCTACCGCGAGCAGCACCGGCATCCCAACCGCAGCGAGGCGGTCCGGGGCTTGATGCGTGCAGCCTTGATCGAAGAGGTGATGGCGCACGACGAAAGCGAAGCGATGGGGGTCGTCACCTTGATCTACGATCACCATGTCTCGCGGATCGTGCGCCGGCTGACCGATTTACAACACCATCACCTGGATCAGGTCGTTACCACCACCCACGTCCATCTCGACGAACAGCGCTGCCTGGAAGTGATCCTGCTGCGCGGCCCCGCACGCGAGATTCGAAGCCTGGCCGACGATCTGATCGGCACCAAGGGCGTTGAGACCGGTCGCCTGGTCCTCGCCTCCGCGAAGCCTGTCCCCTCGCACAACGGCGATGAAAACTTATCGCATCAACATCCTCACAAGCACCGTCATTCTCACGGTTAAGAACGCGTCATCGATCGCGAGCGCTCTGTGGCGTCTCAAAGGGGGTCGGCGCCGCGATCCAGCCCGGGACCACGGGCCGCTGGCGGTCGTTGCAGTTAGCGATGCCGGGATTCCGCGAATTCCAGCAGCCAGAGAGCGATCGGCCGCGCATTGCAAAAGGGTGGATCGGTCCGAGACGATTCCAGGGCGGCTGAGATCCGGCACGCTCGCTCGAGCTCCGGGACCTCGACCAGTCGCGGCAGACGGCACGTATCGGTGCGCTTCCGCCTTGATTTGAATCGCCGGCGAGTCAGGCTCGACCCGGCTGAGCTGACAGGTCTCGGCTGTTTCGCCGCCGTCACCTGAGCCGCGAATCTTGATCGTCAACCCCATGAGCTGGGGCGAAGCGGCGCGTCCAGCCGGATTCGGCCGGGTTGCAATCGACACGGCGACGTCGCCGTCTGGGCCGAGAAAGCTCGTTTGCAACAGGTCATCGGAATCGGCGGCGGGAGCGGTGTGCGGATGGTCCGGCAGTTTCCAGCCGAGCTGACCGGCAAGCCACGCAACCATCCAGATCGCCAGCCGAGGCGGACGTCTGGGATCGGGCGAGAGCGCCTCGACGTGCACCGATTCGATCCGGCTCAAACGGTCGTGGCGGCACGGTGGGTCAAAAAACTGCGCGACTAGCTCGCGCCAGCGCGTCAGTCCAAACCAGGCGCTATCGCGGCTGAATGTGCCCAGAGCCGGGTCAAGGCCAAGCCGCAGGGCACCCGCCTCGGCGCCCGGGTCCGGAAGATCGAGGATCAGTCGCGACGACTCGTCCGCGAGGTCGCGGAACAACGCCTCGTGTTTCCTTGGATCGCTCGTCCACCAGAGCACGAGCGGCAGATCAGACTCGAGTAACGGTCGCACCGCGCCGGGAATGAGGTCGACTGCGCTGGCACCGGCTTGCAACACGATACGCTCGGAGCAGACCTGGGGCTGCCCGGCGCGGGCAGATGGCAAAGCGCGGAGACCTCCGCCGTGATCTTTCGCTGGGTGTCGCCCGAGCCGCGCACCACGATCGCCCGGCACGGATACCGCTCGATGACCGTCTCCAGCACCGGTCGCAGGCACTCGGCCTCGCGATCGAGAACCTCGGCTACGAGATTGGCCAGCACGATACGAGTGACTGGCGGAGTTTCCAGCTCGGGACCACCATCCTGCCCGGCCGCCGTTCCCCAGAGCTTTGCCAGCTCCGTCTCGATGTCGTGCAAGTCAACCGAAATCCCTTGGCCCTCCAGAAAGGATTCCGCCGTCGCCTCAATCTGCGCCATGGCCGTCCTCCGCTAGTGCCGCTGACATGCCAGCCATCATAGCCGGAGAACGATGACCGATGAAGCACGAGACGCGGCGCTCGCAAGAATGCCGCGGCAAATGGACAGACCACGCGCGGCGCCTACTCTTGGTCCACGTGCCTTCGATCGGTCGCTCAATCTCGTCGCCCGGGCGGCCTGGCCCGGGTCGGAAGGCCGGTGGCGTGGTAGGTGCCGCGTTCGCCGTCGGCGAAGCATTCAATGCGGACAGGTTTGCCGTCCTTGCCAACCTCACAGGCGACGACGTAGGACCGGCCGATCACACTCCATTGATCGCCCTGGAGGATGAGTGCCGTCCCCTCGTCGACGCCGAGGCCGATCAGGTGCGGTCGCTCGGAAAGTACACCGAGCAAGCGGTTGACCCGGCTGCGTCGCAGGAAATGCTGGTCGCAGACCGCATTCGTGATGAATCCAAAGCCGCGGCCGACCTGGGCCGTCGGATTGCCCCCCTCGATCATCACGTCCGACATCACGGCTGCGCCGGCCGAGGTGCCGCCGATGACGCCGCCACGCCCGAGCAGAGCCTTGAACTCGCGCTCGACGGCCGTGCCGCCATACGCCTTGACCAGGTCCGTCTGATCTCCCCCTCCCAGCCAGACGCCTGTACCTAGGGCGATCGTCGCTACGAATGCCGGGTCGTTGGCCTTCTCACGCGAGCGGGTATGCAGCAAGGTCAGGCTCGCCGGCGAGTACTTCCTCCACGGTTCGAGAAAGCCTTCCTCATCTTCTTTCCTGTCCGCGTAGCTGCTGGCGGTGGGAATGATCACCAGCTTCGCGGTCTTGCCCCCGGCAAGTGCAATGAACTTGTCGCGCAGACCATCGGGGATTCCTCCGCCGCCGACGATCACGAGCGAGCCAGGCCTCGCGGGCTCCTCAGCACGGATGCTGGCTGTGATCACGACGACGACGTTCACTGTGAGCAGTAATCGCTTCACGACGGCAATCATAGGGTCCTTTCGATGAGTTCATATGAACGAAGACAAAGAGCGAGGTTCATGGAGATGCCAATTTTTCCACAAGAAGAGCCGCGCGGCAAACGCGAAGGGTCATTGGACACGCGAATCCGAATGCTCGCGGTTCGAAGGATCGCGATGCGCCAAGCTCGTGCGGGGTGTGGCGCGGCTTGGTCGCGCTCCTGAGATTCCCAAAATCGCTCTGCTATGTATGATCAAGAATCGCTGGATGCCGGGCCCCCGGCGCGGTCGCCGCGCGAACGCGGGCACGACGCCAGCACGACGCGAAACTGCCGGACGCGGAGTATTGGAGAGGGCAATGAACCGACGCAAACTCTTACGAAATGTGGGCTTGGGCACATTCTCATTGCTCACCACGGGCGCCGTGGTTTACCCGTTCCTCGAAGCGAAGTGGTGCCGCGTTGTACGCAGACGCATTGAGCTGCCAAATCTGCCAAACGCGTTTCGCGGAACGACAATCGCGCTCCTGGCTGATATCCATCATGGACCTTTCGTTCCCCTGCCTTACGTCCGGCATATCGTGGCGATGACGAATGCGTTAGAGCCCAACCTGATCGTCTTGGCTGGGGATTACGTCCATCGCGATCATTCGTACATCGCGCCGAGTATCGAGCGCTTGGCAAGCTTGCGGCAAGGTGGGGGCGGTTCGCAGTGCGCGGCAACCACGACAACTGGAATTACCACGGCGACCAAGACTTCCGCTCGCTGTCACGCGCGGTGCTCGCTGATGCAAAGATACCCGATTTGACAAACACCGGCGTGTGGCTCGAGCGGAACGGCGGACGGCTGCGGATCTGCGGCGTCGGCGACCTCTGGACCGATCATCAAGATATGAGCGCGGCGCTGGGCGACGCGACGGAGAGCGATGCGACGATCGTGTTGTCACATAACCCCGACTTCGTCGAGTCGGTCCGTGATCCTCGCGCCGGTTTGGTCCTTTCGGGCCACACGCACGGCGGTCAGGTCGTCGTGCCCGGGTTCGGGGCGCCGATCGTCCCTTCGCGATATGGCCAGAAGTACTTGCACGGACTGGTCCAGGGGCCGCGCTGCCGGGTGTTTGTCACTCGCGGCGTCGGCACCATTTCACCACCGGTCCGGTTCCTTTGCCGGCCCGAAGTCGACCTGATCACGCTCGCCTGAGAGCCATGTCGAGTTCATAGCCTGCGCCAGCGAGCTCCGTCAGCGCCGATGAAGGCGTCGGCGGCTTCGGGACCCCAGCTCCCGGCGACGTACTCGGCGGGAGGCGGTGCGCTCGGCTGTTGCCAGGCGTCGAGGATCGCAGTGATGAATCGCCAGGCGCTCTCCACCTCGTCGGTGCGGGTGTAGAGCGTGGGGTCCCCCAGCATCGCATCGAGAAGCAGCCGCTCGTATGCCTCGGGCGGCGGAACGGCGAACGCGGTGCCATAGCGAAAATCCATGCGCACCTCCTGCAGCCGCCGTCGCGAGCCTGGGACCTTGGCCTCAAAAGTGAGGCTCGCCCCCTCATTGGGCTGGATCCGCAGCACGAGCTGATTGGCTCCGCTTGGCCCGTCGGCCTCGACCTCGAAAAGCTCGGTCGGGGGCCGGCGGAACTCGATGGCGATCTCCGTCGCTCGCTTGGGGAGGCGTTTCCCGGTGCGAAGGAAAAAGGGAACGCCAGCCCACCGCCAGTTGGAGAGCGCGAGGCGGATCGCGACGTACGTGTCGGTCTTCGAGTCGGGTGCTACCCCCTTCTCTGCGAGGTAGCCGGGGACTTCGGTTCCCTGGATCGAGCCCTTGGCATACTGGGCGCGGATCACATTGCGGAATACGTCGGCAGCGGTCCACCGAGGGAGCGCCTGCAAGACTTTCACCTTTTCATTCCGCACGGCATCGGCCGAGAGGTCGACCGGCGGCTCCATCGCCACCAGGCAGAGCAGTTGCATCATGTGGTTCTGAACCATGTCGCGCAGGGTGCCGGCGGTATCGTAATACGCTCCACGACCGCCGGCCATTCCGACCTCCTCGGCGACCGTGACCTGGACGCTGCGCACGTGCCGCCGGTTCCAGATCGGCTCGAAGATGCTGTTGCCAAACCGCAGCGCGAGGATGTTCTGCACGGTCTCCTTGCCGAGATAGTGATCGATGCGATAGACCTGGCTCTCGTCCAGCACGGCCGCGACGTCGCGGTTCAAGGCGCGGGCACTCTTCAGGTCGCGGCCGAAGGGCTTTTCGATGACCGCGCGGCTCCAGGGGCTCTCCTGCGTCCACGGATAAACCAGGCCTGCCTCCCCCAGCCCGTGGATGATCGCGGCGAAGTACTCCGGTGCGACGGCCAGGTAGTAGATGCGGTTGCCGCGAGTGCCGTGCGTCTGGTCGACACGCTCGAGCGTCTCTTTCAACTTCTCGTAAGACGCGGGATCATCGAAGGTCCCCGGTGAAAACACGATCCGGTTGGCGAACTGCGACCAGATTTTGGCGAAGTCGGGCCCTGCGTCTTTCGCCAGGGTCTTCTGATACTCGGCCCGGAGGTCCGCGTCGGTCCAGGCGCGGCGGGCGAAACCGACGATGGCGCATTCGGACGGGAGGCTCCCTCCCCGCGCGAGCTGGAACAAGGCCGGAACGAGCTTGCGATGCGCCAGGTCGCCGGTGGCGCCGAAGAGCACGACGGCGCACGGTTCGGGAACTCGCGTTCGCGGCAGAGCCTGCCGCAACGGGTTGGTCTCGGAGATCGCGCTCGAATCGGCCATCGTCATCGCGCTCACTGTGTAGGCCGGCACCGCGGGCCGAAACCGTTTGGAAACCAGCCGCGCGGAGTCGTCAGAGGCTCGTTAACTGGCCAGACACCAGGTCCACCAGCCAGTTCCCCAAGAGCAGAGCGATTAGAGCATAACTGAGCAGCAGGTGCCAACGTGGCGCGATTCGATGCCGATCGGTCCTGCCGAGCGCCAGCAGCCGATAGGGAATCTGTAGCGCGATCAGGACGCCCAGCAAACCTCCGAGCCGGTGGGCACGCCAGCATGCCCGCCACTGGCCCTGGGCCAGGTGAATGATCGATCGCGTCATGCCACAGCCGGGGCACCTCACCCCGAACCAGGTGCGCGATGCGCAGATCTGCGGCAACGGTATTTGCGGCAGACCGCGAACTGCCACCCGGCCGTCGGGCAGCTCGGTGAGCGCGAAGGCCAAAACCCAAACGGCGCTTGCGACGACCAGCACCTCGCCGTGGCGCCGGGCACCACAGGCCGCGGCAGAGGGGAATTCGCTTACCTGCAACGTAGCCTCGTTCATTCGTGCGCCTTCCAAAGAGCGCGGGCGCCCCGATTGTGAGATTCTGCATCAGGATGCTCCAGGATCGGAGGCCGCGGGGAATTTGTACTATTCTTGCCCGGCCGGGCCTTGCAATCCAGGTCGCGATCGCTCTTTGCCGATCCGCCCATCAAGGGTTTCACGTCGGGAACACGGGACAGCTTTGATCGCGCCGATTTCAGCCAACCCGTGTGACGAACCGCGGTGATTTCAATTTTTTTGGCACCTTACCCGATCGGACGTTACAGTGTGGCTCTCAGATCATATTCGAGAATGGTCGCAAACAGGATCTCGAGCCCACGTGTCGCTTTCGCCTCGACTCGAGCACACTGGAAGCCACGAGCGCGGAGCCACGGCGCGAGATCGAGCGTTCGCCTGAGGGGATCGGACGAGGACTCCTGGTCTTGCTCATGGCCCTCGCTCCGGCCCTGGCAGCGATCTGGACGGTCCGCTGGTTCGTGACACAGGACGGGCCGGCTCACATCTACAACGCCCAGATCCTCGCCTGGTCATTTCACAACGAGTCACCGTTTCGCGAGGTCTACGCGATCCGGTGGCAGCCGATTCCCAACTGGGCGGGCCATCTGCTTCTGGCAGGACTCGTCGCGATACTGCCGGCCTGGTTGGCGGATCGACTCATGACCAGCGTCACGCTGGTAGGATTTGCTGCCGCCGTGCTCTGGATGCGCTGGCAGGTCGCGCGCGGGCGGGACTCGCGGCCCGCGGCGGTCCTGGCGGCGCTCTTGGCGATGAATATCTCGTGGCTATTCGGATTCACCAGCTTCATGCTCGGCGACATGCCTGTTTCCGATCACCCTCGGATTCTGGTGGACGTGCCGCGATCGGTTAGGCGTAGGGCGCATCACGGCGCATTTCCATGCTTCTGATCCTCGGCTACGTGTGTCATCTGGTCAGCTTGGGGGCGACGGTCCTTGGGCTCATCGTGCTGTCGATCTGGGCTCCGCTACCGGACGGCCCCGGAAATCCGTGGCGGCAGCGGTTCGCGCGGTTGGCCCGGACGTCACTGAGCTTCCTGCCTTTGGTCGTGCTAGGTTTCTTCTACCTACGGATCGCGCGGCAGGGGGGGCAAATGCGGCCGATCTGGAGGAATCTCGACGATCCTTGGTCGATCACGGCATGGGGGACGCGGCTGGGATGGGTCGATCCGCTCACGCTGGCCATCAAGGACGGACTGCCGTTCACGGATCAGGTCAGTCGTGCGTTTGTCGTGTTTGCACCGGTCGCCTGGTTCGCCGTCGCGATGGTCTGCTGGTGGTATGGACGCATCTCGACGGGACCGCACGCGATGAAGAGCCACCCGGCCGACGGGGCGGCGGATCCTGAGCAGCGATCATCTCTCGAGACAGCCCAGACTCGCAACGAGCAGCGGGCCTGGATCACCCTGGCTGGAATTCTGCTGGCCCTGGGAGCACTCGGTCCTGACTCTCTCGGCGCGGCCCACGGCGAGTTCTTGCCACAGCGCCTGGTTCTCCTTGGCTTGGTCGCGCTCGTGCCCGTCTTCGACATTGCTCCAGGCAGATGGCCGGGACGGGCCGCGATGGTGGCGCTGGTTGCCGCGCTCGCGCTGCAATCAGCCTGCGTATGGGATTACGCACTCTACTCCGACCGTACAGCCGGCCAGATCATTCGCGCCGGCAACCTGATCGGGACGGACCAACGAGTCGTGACGCTGCTCGCGAGCTCGCGCGGCCGGTTTCGCGCCAATCCGTTGCTCCACGCCGAAAACTGGCTGGGGGTCGATACCGGCAACCTCGTCTGGAACAACTACGAGACCTTGCACTATTACTTTCCCGTCCAGTTCCAGCAGGGGATCAAACGCCCACATCCAGGCGATCTGGAATTGATCACGCTCCACGAAGAGCCGGGCGAGGAAGAAGGCCGCTGTCGCGACTGGGAGCAAACTCTAGCCACTTATGCCGATTTGATCGATGTGATCGTGATGTGGAAGCGGAACGAGCGGCTGGAAGGGATCACGCGTCGCTGGTTCGATCTCACGTATGAAAAAGACGACGTGAGGATTTACCGCCGGCACAAGTCGCGGTCGCGGTCGTGACGACGGCTGATCCGGACTTCGTCGTCCCTGGTAAGAAGCCGGATCGCCGTGGGTCGAATACGCGCTGATTATTTCTGCTTCTTCAGCTCGAAGAGATAGGCTTCGTCTTCGGTCTGGGCAAATTCCTTGGGCCGATCCTTGCCCGGGAGAGAAACGCAAAGCGTCAACTTTTCGCCGTTGAGCTTGTAGATGCATTTCGACGTTTTGCCCTTGGAGTCCTCGGGACCGTCTTCGATCACGAAGTCGAGCGTCGAGAATGGTTTCGCGTCGCTGTCGATCTTCACCTTGCACGTGTAATCCGTACCATTGACTGTCGCCTTGACCTTCTCGCCTTCGAATGTCCATTTGGCATCGATTCCGTCGCCCTCTGACGCCCAGGTCCCCAGTAAGGGCTTCAGAAGCTCCGACTGGGGTTTATCGTCGCCAAAGGCGCGGGCTGCGCCTCCGCCGAGGCTAAGTCCAGCCCAGAGCGCGAAAGAAAAGAGCGTGGTCAGCCCCGCGGCGGACGCACCAATCCCGATCCGATTCGTCACAGCCATCATGATGATTCCCCACAAGCTGTCAGATGCGCTCCGTTTGCGCAGCAATTCTCTCAGTGCGCTCAGGGAGCCCGATCAATGAACGCAAGTCCGAATTGAATCATCTTGGAGTGCGACGTGCAAGGTCCGAGCGCGGATTCGAGAATCATTCAGCGATTGTTTCACGGAGCGGCCGGGGTGCCCAACCTGAGCGTGGCGTGAACCGATTTCGCAGGGGCGGCGGCCCCTCGGGATGGGTTGCAAGTCTGCGAAGCTCGCGTCAACATACTTGGTGTGATTCTCTTTGTCGGTAGCACCCCGAAGGGTCGATCACTCGGGAATTCGTAGCGCTAGACGGCCATCCGCCACGGGATCGCCAGAGGAGCTTCAACCGGCCATGGGTGCGGATCGAGTTCCGCGGAAAACCCGATCCCTTCTTGCCGAGGTCGTCGTCGCGTGTGGCGTCTTGGCATCATTCGTCTGCGTGCGCGCCGGCGAGCCGGATACGCGCCAAGATGGTACGGTGGCCCGGGCTGACGGGCGAGTGGCGCGCAGCAGAGCAGGCCTATGGTAAACAACCGAGCGCGGCTGCCAGCGTGCAGGGCGCGAGCGCGGCGGTCCGCGGTCGAAGGCTACCGCTTCCTGCCGACGACAGGACTTTTCGCCCGACGGTGATGATCCGCCGCGGGACTTCGCAGGGGAGCGGCACGATCATCGCCTCGGTGACTGGTGAAACGCTGATCTTGACCGCCGCGCACGTCGTCCGCGATCGAGGCCCGATCACGGTCGAGCTGCATCGCTACAATCTCGGACTCGAGCGATCGGCGCCGACGGGTCGTTGGCCCCGCAGAATTCCGGCCGTGGTGGCCGCGTCCGATCGGGCAGCAGACCTGGCCGTGTTGCGGATCGAGCGGATGCGCGCCCTTCCATACGTGGCGCGGCTGGCTCGCGACGGCACCGCGCCCGCCGACGACACGGTTGTAACATCGGTTGGGATCGACCTTGGCACTGAGCTGGCGGGGTGGGATAGCCGTGTGCTTGACACCCTGACGTTCGACCTGAGCGACGGCCGCGAAGCTCGGCCGTTCGTGATCACGGAAAAGATACCGGAGAACGGCCGCTCCGGCGGCGGTCTCTTTCTCGCGACCGGCGAGCTCGTGGGCGTGTGCATCGGCCACGCTGAACTGGAGGAAGGGCGCCGAGCCGGCGTGTTCGCCTCACGCGAGAGCATTCGACTGCTGCTCGACGATCACAAGCTGACAACCGCGATCGTTCGCTCGGAGACGCGCCGCACACGCTTGAGCGGACGATTGACCAAAGTCAACACCGCCCCTGGCACCCCGTCTCGCTCCGTCGTCACGCCGACCGTCTCCGCCGCGGCGGGAGAACGTGCGCACTCGGAACCGTAGAACTTGACGTCGAGCGGATGGTTGGGCGTATCACAACCGGGCTCGCGTCCAGAGAGCCGCGCGATTGCAATTCTCATTCGCCGTTTGCGACTGTCTTCCCCTCTTCGTGTCCGATGCGAGTGCTCCAGGGTGCGGTGCGCGCGCGGGGAGTGCGCAGCAACATCAGGAAGAAGGCAAACGACAAGAACCCGAATATCGCCATCCTCGTCGGTTTGTGGTCGAGAAACGCGATCAATGTCAGAAGCAAGGAGAAGACAAGGCCCGTCATGAAGACCAGGCGCGCCGGACTGGTGTGGCCGAGATGGCCGGTGGATGCCAGTCGCGAGCCATCCGGGCTCGCGGGCTCACCAGGCACCGGGGTCCCGGCTGGCTCGAGCTGAAGGTCGGCCGAAGCGGAGCGCCGTTGCCGGTGCTTACGAAAACCCGTCGGCTCTGGCGGAATCGACGGCCGCGCAGACCGGGCAGCGCAGCCATCCGTCCCACTGATCGACGTTCGCTTCGAGCCGCGCACGGCAACGCGGACACGAATACAAGACGGTGTCGATGCTCACAGCAAGGCTCCCACAGGCACGATCGCTCGCTTCCTTTCCAGCCGATGACTTCTTGTGCGGCTCACGTAGGCGGTCTTCGCAATGCGGTCTTCGCAACGCAATCTTCGCACGGTCCCGCGCAAGGCTGCAACCCTCAGACTGTGAAGCAACCGATCGACGACCCCTTTTCGACGTCATGGTTGGGCGCGTACCATGCTGAATCATGGCCATCGCGATCCGACCGTTCAGGGAACTCGATCGAGCGTTCGTGCGTGAATTGACGATCGCGGCGTTCGAAGGCGTTTCCATCGACCACAATATTGATGAGCGTCTCGGCCCGATCGCGGGCGCGACTGGCGCTGGCGCAAGGCGCGCGACGTCGACCAGGACGTTGACTCGCTTGGTGCCGACATCGCCGTCGCAGTGGACGATCGGTCCGGGGCCGTGGTCGGCTACGTCACGATGCAATGCGACGCGGAGACACGCATCGGCTGGATTCATAACCTGGCCGTCGGCGCGGCCGCCCAGGGTCAGGGATTGGGCCGCCGTTTGATCGAGCACGCGCTCGAGCATTTCCGCGCGGCCGGAATGACCGTGGCCAAGATCGAAACTCTCGAGCAAAACCCGATCGGAAGGCACCTGTACCCATCGGTCGGCTTCATCGAGGTTGCCCGCCAGGTACATTACGCCATGCCTCTCCGGGATCGCCCCCCCCATGAGCCACGGACCGAATCCACCTGAACAACTCGGCCATCTCGAGCCGGTACGGCTCGAGATGCAGCACATCACCAAGAGTTTCGGGGGCGTGCGCGCACTCCGTGATGTGTCGTTCACGGCCAGGGCAGGAGAGGTTCACGCCCTCTGCGGCGAGAACGGGGCGGGCAAAAGCACGCTCATGAAAATCCTGGCAGGCGCCATCACGGAATATGACGGCGAGATCGGGTTCTGCGGTCGGACGGTTCGGTTTTCCGGGCCGCGCGCCGCCGAGAACGCGGGTATTCGGATCATCTACCAGGAGCTCAATCTCGTTCCGCAGCTCACGGTCGCGGCCAACATCTTCCTGGGCCGCGAGAAGACCTGGGGTGGACGACTCGGATGGCTCGACGAGCGGGCGATGGAGGCACGGGCACGGCAGCTCTTCGATGGTCTCGGCGCCGCGATCGCTCCCAGGGCCAAGGTCGGCGACCTGCGCATCGGCGATCAGCAGATGGTCGAGATCGCCAAGGCGCTGGCCGAGGGCGCGGCGATCGTGATCATGGATGAGCCCACCTCGGCACTTTCGGACGCCGAGGTCGCGAGGCTCTTCCGGGTCATCGCCGAGCTGCGTCGAGCCGGTACGACCGTACTCTACATCACTCACAAGATGAACGAGGTCTTCACACTCGCCGATCATGTGACCGTGCTCCGCGACGGCCAGACCGTCGCGAGCGCCCCTCGCGCCCAAACTTCGGCCCAGCAGGTCGTGCGGTGGATGGTCGGTCGCGAGATCGCGGCGCTCGATTACGTCTCGCATCCGATCTCCGAAGACGCGGCGCTCGAGGTCGAGAACCTGTCGCTCCCGAGGCCGTACGGTAGTGGCCGCCCCAGCTTGCGCGACATCTCGTTTTCGGTGCGGGCGGGCGAGGTGCTGGGGGTTGCCGGTCTTCTTGGTGCCGGGCGAACAGAACTGCTGGAGGCGATCTTTGGTGCGAGTCCGATCCAGCCGTCCGGCACGATCAGGCTGCTAGGCCGCCCGGTCCGCTTCGCGCACCCTGATGACGCGATCAAATCCGGGATCGCCATGGTGACGGAAGACCGCAAGACGCATGGCCTGTTCGACCAGATGACCGTGTCCGAGAACATCACACTCCGCCGCCTTCCTGAGCTGACCGTCGGCCCGCTCGTCGACAGGCGCGCCGAGAATCGCGCGGTCGCCTGGTCAATCAAAGAGCTGGCGATAAAAACGGCTGGCGGCGATATCCCGGTGACCAGTCTCTCGGGCGGCAATCAGCAGAAATGCATCCTCGCCCGCTGGCTCTTGATCGAGCCCAAGGTCCTCTTGCTCGACGAGCCAACTCGCGGGATCGACGTCGGCGCGAAATCTGAGATTTATCAGCTCATTCGCCAGCTAGCCGCCCAGGGGCGTGCGATCATAATGACCTCGAGCGAGCTGCCGGAGTTGCTCGCCGTCTCTGACCGGATCATCGTGCTTTGTGAAGGACGGGTCACGGCCGAGATTCCCAGGGCGCGAGCCAGCGAGGAGGCGATCATGGATGCCGCGACGTCCTTCCTCGACAGGACGAAGTCCACTGTGACCGCCCTAGCGTGAGCCCACGAATCGTCAAACCAACCGGAGACCCTGATGCGCCCACTTCTTTGCTTGTGGAGTTTAAGCCTCGCATGCTCGCTCGTGGGTGCGGAGCCTGGATTCCCCACGTTCCAGACCCAGGAGATCGACCCGCACGCCGGTGCGATCTGCTATGCCGTCACGGTCGCTGACGTCAACAGCGACAACAAGCCTGATGTGATCGCCGTCACCGAGGATGCCGTGCTCTGGTATGAGAATCCAAGCTGGCGAAGACACGATCTCGTCCGCGGCGGAACGGCCCGCGATAACGTCTGTATCCAGGCACACGACATCGACGGCGACGGCCGCGTCGACTTCGCTCTGGGCGCCGGATGGCACCCGCCCGACACCAAGAAACCGGGCACGCTACAGTGGCTCGGCCGCGATTCACAGAGTCTGTGGCAGATCCACCCCGTGCGGTTCGATGAGCCCGCGCTGCACCGGCTTCGCTGGGGCGACGTGAAGGGAAGCGGTCGAAAACAACTGGTTGTCGCCCCTCTGCAAGGGCGCGGCACCAAGGGACCCAACTGGGGCGAAGGCGAGGGCGTTCATGTTCTCGTTTACGACGTCCCCGACAAGCCGGCGGGCGAGAACTGGCCGGTCGAAATCGCAGATTCCTCACTCCACACAATTCACAACTTGCAGCTCATCGACCTCGACCAGGATCGGCGGGACGAAATCGTGCTGGCGGCGTGGGAAGGCGTGTTCGTGCTCGACCGCGACCCGGCAGGGAGCTGGACCAAGACGCGAATCGGTACGGGCAACCAGGATTCAAATCCGTCGAAAGGGTCGAGCGAGGTCAAGGTCGGCCGATTGCGCGACCGCTCATCCTACGTCGCCACCATCGAGCCCTGGCACGGTCACCAGGTGGTGGTTTACATGCCACCACCGGCGCGAATTCCCCCACGGCGGCCCAGGCGCCGGCTCTCTGGTCGCGTCACGTGATTGCCGAGCCCATGCAATGGGGCCACGCCGTCTGGTGTGCCGACCTGGACGACGACGGCGATGACGAGCTGATCATCGGTCAGCGCGATCCCAACAAGCCGGGCACAAGCGCACCGCGCGGTCCTGGTATTTTTGTGTTCGACCTGAAGCGGGACGCGACCCCGACGACCTTTGACCGGCACGCGATCGACGACGGGGCCATGGCCTGCGAGGACGCGGTGGCAGCCGATCTCGACGCCGACGGGCGACTCGACATCATCGCGGGCGGCCGTGCGACCCACAACGTACGGATCTACTGGAACAAGAAATAAGGGAGTTCTCGATGCACATGGGTTTTCGCAGGATCGGCATCGCTGTGGCAATTGCGGCAAGCGTCGCGATCGCGCCGGTGACAACGGGAGTAAGCCAGACACCCTCGGCTGCGCCGGGCTCGCGCACCGTCACAGATCCGAAGATCAACGAGCCATTCAAGAAGCCCGACGTGAAAGCGTACGTCAAGAAATTCGAATCTGACGACCGCGAGACATACGCGAAGAGACATGAGATCGTCGCGTCCCTTGACCTGGTCCCAGGCATGTCCGTCGCCGATGTCGGAGCAGGCACGGGCTTGTTCACGCGGCTGCTCGCCGAGAAGGTGGGAGCCACGGGAAAGGTGTATGCCGTCGATATCTCGCGAGAGTTTCTCGACCACATCGCGACCGACGCGCGAAGACGCAGGCTGAGTCAGGTGGTGACCGTGCGCGGGAATCAGGAGACGACCAATCTGGGGAGAAACTCCGTTGACCTGGTCTTTCTGTGTGACGTGTATCACCACCTCGAGAAACCCGAGAAAACGCTCGCCTCCATCCGCGAAGCCCTGCGGTCCGGCGGCCAGCTCGTCGTGGTCGAATTCGACAGGGTTGAAGGTAAGAGCAATGAATTCGTCTTGAAGCACGTGCGCGCGGTCAGGATGTGTTTCGAAAAGAAATCGAGTCGGCCGGGTTCAGGCGAATCGCGACGCCTGACTCCCTCCGACTCAAGGAGAACTTCTTGATGCGATTCGAAAAGTCGCCGGCGCAAGCCGCGGCCCGCAAGCTACGCAAGTAGGCAGGCGAGGGGGAGATGTGAGAACGTGGCAGCTCTAGTCGCGGTCGAATCTGGCTCCGGAGCAGGTCCTGGGACGTAGCGGCCGGCTATCGCGAAATCAATAGCCGGCACGGCGGCGGAGCGCAACAACACCCCCAACCCGCTACCCCTTTCGCGCCTCGCCACCAGACCACTTGACCGAGCTTCTAATTGCGAGACGCGGCCAATGTTTCAGTTGGCGTTTGGGGAGGTTGCACCTGGCGACGTAGCTTCCATACCTCGACGAAAGCCTGCGTCTCGGCGTCGCGCCACGGAAGACCGCTGTCTTCCAGCTCGTTGGCGCGGAGGCCCCACTGTTCTCGCCACTCAACCGGCCAGCCTGCCACCACGCCACGATAGGCAAGGGGGTGAAAAATGGGAGGCGGAGCCGTAGCTTCCGCGGCATGACGCCGCGAATCCGTGGCCGTTTCCGATGCAGTGTGCTGTGCCGGCCCGATCTGAACCTCACCGGCCGGGTCTTCATCCGTAAAGAGCATAGAGAGCCTTCCTTGGACACACCGACCGCGAGACCGATCTTGGCCTCTTTTCAGAGTCCGAAGCTCACTCACGGGAAAACCCCCAACTGCTCTGTTGTTCACCTCGCTGCAATAGATCCGTCCGACTCGTAACCTACATCCTGCATAGGACATTCTTCGCTGAAACCAGTGTCAGTTTCCAGATGTTCACTAAAAATTTACCAAATTCCCTGCCCACTTACCTAATATACGTTCTTTTTCCATCTTTAGCTTCGCGCAGTGATGATTAATTTCAACGGAAGGAAGATGAATAACGAAAGTAAGAGCCTACCTGGGCAGGAATTGGAGGCAGATTTCGGCCTTCCCACCGCTACCTTTATTGTGATTGCAGGCATGGTGGGAGCCGGTGTCTTGACGACATCCGGCTTCACGGTGCTGGAAGTGGGGAGCAATCAGTGGATGCTGTTGCTATGGATCGTGGGTGGGGTTACCGCGATGTGTGGAGCACTTACCCTTGCGGAGTTATCGGCAGCGATTCCACGAACGGGCGGCGACTATGTCTATCTGTATGAGGCCTACGGGCCTTTGCCGGCCTTTTTGTCAGGCTGGGTGTCGTTTTTGATTGGCTTTGGAGTCCCGAGCGCGGCGTCGGCGTACGCATTTTCCAAATACATTCTGGCGCCGTTTCGGGGTCTTGTGTCGGCGCCATTGCTCGCCGAGCGCAGCCTCGCAACGGTGGCGATTTTGATCTTCGCGGCGATCCACGTCTCCGGACGCCGCCAGACAGCCGCAGTTCAGGGCTGGATTACTGTACTAAAGCTCTGTGCACTGATTGCTTTCGCATGCGCCGGTCTGTCCATCGGCTGGCCGAAATTTGCCAATCTCGCCGATCGAACACCGCTGACCGGCGATCTGCTGATCGCGCTTCTGTCCTCGATGATTTACATTACCTACGCCTATACGGGTTGGAACTCGGCGTCGTACCTCGCAGGCGAAATCCGGGAGCCCCAGCGCCGGCTGCCCCAGGCGATCATCCTGGGAACGTGCGGGGTAATGCTGCTCTACGTGGCACTGAATGTGGTCTATTCCCTCGCGTTATCCGCGGGCGACGTTCGCGCGATCGTCGACGATCCGTCCAACCACGACGGCCGCGGAGCGATTGCGCCAATCGCCGAGATCGCAGCGCGCCGGTTGTTTGGCGCGGGTTGGTCGCTGCCTCTGTCGATCATCATCGGCTTGATGCTGCTATCGACCTTGAGTGCCTACGTCTTGATCGGTCCTCGCGTTGTTTACGCAATGGCGCAGGCAGGCCAGTTCCCGTTGATTGCCGGTCGGCTGACTCGCAGGGCGGCGACTCCTGCGGTCGCGACAGCGCTGCAGGTCGGTGTGGCGCTTGCCCTGCTCTGGACTGGGTCGTTCGAGAGTCTCCTCGTCTACGCGGGAGTCGGGCTATCGATCTTCTCGATCCTGGCGATGAGCTCGATCTATGTCTTGCGCTGGAAGCGGCCGGACTTGCCTCGGCCGTTCCGGACTCCCGGGTACCCGGTCACTCCCGCGGTGTATATCGTCTCGACGGCGCTCGTGACCGCGGCAACTTTTCTGAAGTATCCGAAGCCGGCGACGATCGCGCTTCTGAGCATCCTCGCTGGGGTGCCGGTCTACTTCTTGTGGCAAGCGGGCGGGCGCTTTAGGAAGGCGGACCTTCGAGAGATCGCATAGGATGGTCGCAGTCTCTAGACACAACGCACAGGCTGCTCTCATCCTTGACGTCTGGAGGTGAATCCCTACACTGGGTTTGACGAGGGCGGGCAGCTCGCCACGGGGCGACTAACTCCGATGTCCTCTCGTCACTTGGAATTCCGATGCCGACGCGTTTGTCACCTGGGCCGACCGACCGTGTACAACCAGCCGCGTGACCCGTTTCGCAATCCCACTGACGATCTGGCCAGGCCGGCCACGTTGCCGGAACTGCCGCCGGTCGAGGCGCCGTCGGCAAAGTTTGTCGTCCAGCTCTTTGTGATCCCGGCGGCGGTGGTGGTGGTGGTGATCGTCGTCTGGCTCTTGTTCGGCAAGCTCGCCGGCGGCGAGCGCGAGGCCATGGACTACGTGCGCCAGCTCCGCTCTCCGACGGCAAACTGGCGGATGGCGTTCGAGCTTGCCAGCTTGATCCAGCACGACGCGAAGATCGGCAGCGACCCGGTATTGCTCGGCGAGCTGTCGGACCTACTTTCCCACGAGCTCGACCAGAGTGATTCGGACCCGAAGCTGACACAATACCTCGCCTTGACGCTGGGAGCCTTTCGAACGCTGGAGGCCAAGACGCAGAGCGGGCAGACGATCGATCCCCTCGTTCCGCTGGCGAGGGCACTGGCGGTCAAGAATCCGAGTCCGATTCGAATCGCCGCCGCCGCGAGCATGGCCAAGCAAGCAGCCCGGATGGGTGGAGAGCTTGACGATTCCCACGCGATCAAGGCCCTTGGCGAGGCGGCCGCCTCGGGCGAGCCCGAAGTGCGGCAGATGGCGGTTTACGCCCTCGGTTTTTTCGGCCCATCCGCGTCGGAACTTCTTCGCGAACGGATCCGGTCGGACGAAGATCGTTTCGTCCGCTACAACGCCGCCGTTGCGCTGGCCCGCCGCGGTGATCTCGCCGCGGAGGGCAGTCTGCGAGAGATGCTCTCCACTTCAGACCTGGACAAGGTCATCGATTTGCCAAGCACCACCGAGAAGCAGAACAAGATCGAGGCGATCGAGCTGGAAGCGCTCGAGGCCCTGCGCACTTCGATTTCCAAAGGGTCGCCGGAACTCGCTCGGAAACTTCAATCCGAGATTGGCAGCTTGACCCGATCAGGGCTAATCAGCGTCCGAAGCCAGGCCCTCGACGTTTTGCAAAGTTTACAAATCAAGCCCTGAGTTACAAGCAATTCGTCGCCTGTGGCCAGCGGCCGATGGTCTGTTAAATCCGCGACTACGGGCTTCCTGACCGCCCGCCAGGGACGGCGGCCGGCCGATGCGCTCGAGCTTGGCGCGCCGCTTGCTCATTGGTCGTGAGCCGTCGAGGCGACGCTCAACTCGTCGTTATCGGCACAGGAAGACTTCGACATCAAGTTTTTCTCGATTCGGCCCCAAGTTTTCGGATTTCGCCATGGTATACTCACGATGAAGGTCCATCGATTGTGCCCGCAACTTGTTGTTTTCGACGGCCGGGCGCGTGTTTCTTGAGCTCGAGGTAAGTATTTCTCAAGCTGATAGAGCGGAGGGCCATCTCAGGGACGAGACAGCACACTCCCTCGGGGCATCTGATCACTGATTGGCGAATCGCGACACGGACGCCCGAGCATCCGCCGAGGAGTCATGAATGTTACAGTCCACGAAAGTCGAGCGCGTGATCGCTGGCGCGGTCGTAGCGCTTGCGCTCCTGGGGGGCTTTCCCTCGTCAGCCTGGGCCACGTATGGCGGGGGTGCGTGTCATAGCTGCACGCCCGCGCCTGTGATCGCGACCCAGTGCGAGGTGGTGGCGCTTTCCCCCTGCGTCCAGACCGTTTACCAGACGGTGTACGAGACCGTCTACGTGAACGAGCCGGTGACCGTCATGGAAACGCGGTATCGCACGGCGTTCCGGACGGAAGACTATACCGTGATGCGGCCGGTGACCGAGACGTCCTACGTTGAGCGTCCCTACACGGTAACGAAGCCGGTGTATCAGACGGTCAACCAGGAACGTCGCTACACCGTCTCGAAGCCGGTCTATCAAACCGAACACCGCGAGCGCCGGTACACGGTGTCAAAGCCGGTGTATCAAACCGTCAACCAGGAACGCCGCTACACGGTCATGAGACCGGTCGTCAAAACCGAGAACCGCGAGCGGCGCGTATACCGTCCGGCGACCGGTCTACGAGACGGTCAATCAAGAGCGCCGCTATACGGTCATGAGGCCGGTCTACCAGACCGAACAGCGGGAGCGGAGGTACTCGGTCACGAAACCGGTGTACCAGACGACCAATCATGAGCGCCGCTATTCGGTCATGAAGCCAGTCTACGAGACGTCGATGGTCGACCAGTCGTACTCCGTGTGCCGGCCGGTGACGACCGTGCGCCAGGAAGTCAGGGAGTGCGGTTACTACGAACGGCAGTACACGACTGTCCCTGGTCCCGTGGTCGAGCGCAAAGTCCGTGTTCCGGTCGAGGATTCCTGCGGTTCCTGCGGACTCCTGAGCTGCTTCCACAAGCCCAAGAAAGTGACCGCCACCGTGGCCGTCCAGTGTCCGCCGCGAGTGGTGAGTCAGCGAGTGTTTGTGTCGAGGCCGGTCGTGCGCGATGTCTCCGAAACGCGTTACGTTCGTGAAACGATGGTCAAGCAGGTCCCCGTGACGACGTGCCGTTACGTGGCCGAGGAGCGCGTTCAAACGATCCCGGTAACGACCTGTCAGTACGTCGCTGAAGAACGTGTCGAGCCTTATGAAGTGCGCACCTGCCGATTTGTCTCCGAGCAGCGCGTCGAAACGATCCCCGTCACCACCTGCCAGCTTGTGGCCGAGGAACGCGTCGAGCCTTACCAGGTTCGTACGTGTGAGATGGTCGCCGAAGAGCGGCGAGAATCGGTCCCGGTGACCACCTGCCAGTACGTCGCCGAGGAGCGCGTCGAGCCCTATGAAGTGCGAACGTGCCGGCTCGTCGCCGAGGAGCGAGTGGAGACGATCCCCGTCACCACCTGCCAGTACGTCGCCGAACAGCGCGTCGAGCGCGTTCCGGTGACCACGTGCCGGATGGTCGCCGAGACGGCCTCGCGGCAAGTCGCTGTGTCGGTACCCGAGGAAGTCGCGGTCACGGTCAACCGTTGCGTCGCCCGGGTCGTCCCGCGCACGGTGGCCGTACAGCAGACGACCTATGTGCCGGTCGCGGTCCCGACTTGCCTGTCCTGCGACTGACCCGAATGGCCCGCGGCAGACGCCTCGCGCCTGAGCGACAGGAAACCAAACGGCGGCGAATCCAGGATCTGGATCGCCGCCGTTTTTTCTTTTTCAGCTTGCTTGATGAATCGGCTTGGACAACGGGCGGCGCAGGCGGCGCCTCAGGTCTCGCAGCGGACCAAAATCGAGCAGCTCGCTCTCCGACCCGACGATGCAGCGGAGCGGAAGCTTGCGCAATTCGCCAGGCACGACGGCCGAAACGACGTCGCAGCCTGCGGCGTTCGACGTAAAAGCAGGGAGTACGATCCGGCCGGGCGCGATCAGGAAGCACGGAGATGCAACGCCGCCGTAGCGAAACACGGGGTGATGATGGCCAGAGATCGTGCGTGGTCCGGCGAGCTGCCGATCGCCATGTCCAATCGTCCAGCCACCGACGGAACACGTCGCCGGCAGGTGTGATCGTCCCGGTCCGCGATCCTTCGACAGCGGGAAAAGGCTTCTGTCATGGTTTCCTTCCAGTACCGTAAGACTGATGCCGCGCTCGGTGAGCCACTCGCCTAGCCGCCGTACATCAGCGGCCGTGCGGGAGCAGGGCCGGCTAGACTCAACGAGATCGCCAGCGACAACCAGCCGCGAGAACGGAGCGCGCCGGAGCACCGCCGAAAGGCGACGTCAGTGCCTCCTCCAACGAGTGGGCTGGAACACAATCGCCCGCTGCGGCTCTGGCCCATTCGTAGCCCAGGTGAAGATCGGCGACCACGGCGGTGCGCTCGCGAGGTTGAACCACCGCCCCTTCCGGCGTGAGCTGCCAGCCCTCAAGAATCATGGCTTTCGGTTCCTTCCGGGATTGCTGGATCTCATCGTCGGCCCGGCCGCGCGCCAGCGCCAGTCGTGCGTGCAACCGATGCAAGGCCAGGGCGGGGGGCTCAAAGCAAAGCGCATCGGCGGGCCCGGGCTCGATCCAGGCGGCCGCGAACGGAGAGAGGCCGGGCAACGATCGAAATCGCACAGGTGGGGGCATGCTCATCCAGCGAATTGCCGCGGGGACATCGAGGACGTCATCGAGGACCTCGCGGCGAGTCTCACGCAGCAAGGGATGATCGGGGCACGCTTTCTTGACCAGGGGATAGAGCCGTGTGCTGGCCCAGTCGAGGCCGCCGACGCGCACGCGGCGGCCGGGCTCCGGGTTCCGCAGCACCATGAGGGCAGTTGCGGCGACGTGCCGGAACCGCCGCGCCGGCAGACCGCCCCGGTCCAGCCCCTCGAGCACATCGTTGGCAAACCCCTCCAGATCGAGAAGAAGCTCGATCTCCTCGGGCGGAATTGTCGCCGCCGCATCGTCCGGCAGGTGGATTGACCAGCCCAGATCGGCAACCGCGAGCGTGAGGTTGCGGCCGAATCGCCGGCCCAGTCGCGCCGCGGTTGCTCGCCCGAGCGCCTCACAGGCCGCGCGGTGCAGGGCGCGTGGAAGACATACACGAGCCCTTCGCCGCGCGGCGAAGGAGATTCCTCGACCAAGAGCCCGCTCGCGCTGGGAATCTCGCTCCACTGCGCCTGCGCCTCCATGAGCTCGATCAAAACTTCCGCGGCCGGGCCGCTCAGGTCAAACACCTCGGCCAGCCAGGATCGGAGCGCCTCCGCGTTCTCTTCGACCAGGCGCCGAGCGGCCTCCGTCCGGAAGCCGGCGAGCTCTCCGGCCAGCTCCTTCGACAACGACTGGCGGTCGCTGGTCCAGCGCGGCAAGTTTGGCTCGCCGCCGTGCGGCCGCGTGTAAACGATCGACTTCTGCAGCCGGCGAAACTCGAGAACGCGGCCGTCGAGGACGAATCGATCGCCGGGCGCGAGTCGCTCAGCGTAGGCCGCCTCGATCGTGCCGACAGCCATTCCCCCCTCCACGACGCGGACGGTCTCCTCGGAGTAGATGGTACCGACGTTGTTCCAGAACCAGCGCGCGACACGCCGGCTCTGCAGGCCGAACCGACCGTCGCGCTTCCACAGCCGGGGCGACGTCCAGCGCGGCGCTGCCCCCGACTCGGGCTCGGTGGCACCGGCCGGCCCCGCCAGCTCACCCGCGAGAAACGCGAGGCAGTCGTCAAAATCGGCCCGCGCCAGCTCGGCCATCGGCCCGGTCTTTCGGAGCAGCTCGAAAACTGCGTCGACGCTTTGTTCACCCGCGCAGGCCATTCCGATCAACTGCTGGCACACGACGTCAAGAGGCGCGCGCGGCATGCGAATCGGCTCGACGCGGCCAGACTGAGCGGCCTTGGCGGTGATCACCGCGCCTGTCAGCTCAGCGGGTGTCGCTGCCAGCAATAGCCCGCGCGACCCAGCGCCACGGCGATGCCCCGCGCGACCGATGCGCTGTACGCAACGTGCAACCCCGCCCGGCAAGCCGATCTGAACAGCGAGATCCGCCGAGCCGATGTCGACGCCCAGCTCCAGACTGGTGCTGGTGACGACCACGCGGGTCTGCCCTGACCGGAGCGCCTCTTCGATCGCGCGCCGTCGCCCGGCATCGAGCGCGGAGTGGTGTGCGGACACGGTCCACTCGGGTTCGGCCGCGGCTGCTCGCTCCTGGCGAAGGTCGTGTGTGAGCTTTTCCGCAAGGGCGCGGGTATTCGCGAAGACGATCGTCGTGCGGTTTCGGCTGACGGCCTCGCGCAGTCGCCGTATCAGCCGGCGGTAGCTCAGTCCGCGGTGCGTCGATTCACCGGGCTCGATCAGGCTCTCGACCGCGATGCGAAGGGGAGGGGTACCGAACGGCGGGGGAGCAACGATGACGCGGCACGTGCGTGACGGACCCACGAGAAACGGCGCCGATTCATCCGCCGGACAACAGGTTGCCGAGAGCCCAACGCGGATCGGATCTCGCGCAGCGTGCGCCGCGAGCCGCTCGAGCGACACAGCCAGGTCGGCTCCGCGCTTCGAATGCGCCAGTGCGTGAACCTCGTCGACAACGATGTGTTCGACGCCCCGCCAATGCGACTGCCAGGCCGTCTGGCTCAGCAAGAGCGACAGGCTTTCGGGCGTGGTGATCAACAAGTGCGGCGGATGATCACGCAGCTTGCGCCGCTCGTGGGCTGTGGTGTCGCCGGTGCGCACGCCGACGCGGATCGGGCTTGCACTTCCGTTTTTTCGCCGCCAGATTTCATCGAGCGGCACACTGAGGTTGCGCTCGATGTCGTAATTCAGGCTCCGCAGCGGTGAGACATACACGCAGCGCAGTCGCGGTTCGAGCGCCCCGGCCTCCTCCGCGCGGATCAGCCGATCGAGGATTGCCAGGAACGCGGCCAAGGTCTTGCCCGTTCCGGTCGGCGAGACGAGCAGGATATGCTCGCCCGTAGCGATCGGCGGCCATGCTGATGCCTGCGCGGGGTCGGCCCGTCGGGAAATCTCTCCTTGAACCACGCGCGCACTGAGCCAGAGAGCACCTCCAGTGCCGCGTTCGACTCGACTCCTGATCCGGATTGGTCCATGCATCCCGTCTCGGTCCGTTCCCGACCTCAATGCCGGGAGAGACGCATGATAACCAAGCCGGGGCATTCTGTCTCGCCTGCCGCCGGGTGAAGCCGCCTCTGTTGGCCTTTTCCTTTTGGAAGCTACGGCGATTCATCGTGGGGCGCGAAAAACACCAGCCGGCCCGAACGGGACGGCTGGTGAAGTTCTCACGACGCGCGAGCAGAACGAGCTGACGCCGCGCTTACTCGCCACGGCGGCGACGCTCTTCTTCCTCCGCCGTGGGCGCACGACCCCGCGCGGGCGTACGAGCTGATTCTCGGGTCCCGGAACGCGAGGTCGCCGTCCGAGGCTGCGCGCGGGACCCCGCGGCTCCCGCTGCGGGCCGGTGTGCGGCATTGCCCTCGCCTGGAGTCGCGCGCGACGGCTGCCCTGAAGTTGTGGAACGCCGGGCTGCTTCGGATCGCGCCGGGCTCGCATGCACATCCTCCGAGCGGCGCGCGACCTCGGCGTGCGAGCCCGCCGGATGCGGGGCGGGGCGAGCCGCGATCGGCGAATGCGGCAAGTTCATCGGACGCGGCCGGCGAGCCGCCGCACCGCCGGCCGCCCGCGCCCTGGCCCCTTCTCGCTCTTGTTGCAGCCGCTGCTCGCGGAACTGGTGCAACTGCGCGACCTGCTGGTGCAATTGCTGTCGCTCGGCTGCCGACACTCGCTCGAGCCGCATTCCTCGCTCCGCCGCCAGCTTATCAAGCGGCATGGCGAGCGCTGCGATGATCGACGACCGTCACGTTGCGATTGATCGTGACGTTTCGCTCGATCACCCGGGTCTGCTCGATGAAGGTGTTCGGCGGCCGTAGCGCGACGCGATCGCGCCGAAGAGCATATTGCTCGCGAACCTGGGCCACCCACGCTGGATTCTGCCGCACATTGATCACCGCGTAATACGAAAAGAGCGGGTCGAAGAAGAGCGGCCGGCCCGTCGCGACCGTGAAGGAAAACCACGGCGTGATCCCGACGCTCACGAAATTCTGAGCGTAGATAGTTACCGAAGAGGTACTGGTTCGTACTCGCCTGCACGAACAGGTTGGCTGTCACGGCCGATCCGACGATGCTGATCGACGGCGTGAAAACGAAGCTGGGCTGTGCGTAAACCGGCTGCGGGTAATAGACCGGCGCGAACATCAGGCCGCGGTTGGCGACCGGCAGGTCCCAGTATCCGGCGACGAACAGATACCCGCTGGGCGTCCACACATAGTGCGCAGGCATCCAGATCCAGTTGGGCTGGACGGCCGCCCAGAAGCCCGGCCGCCACGCATAATTCGCTCCTTGCCACGACCAGTAGCCCGGCGTCCAGCCCACGTTCGGCGATGGCTGCGGAGTCGTCGGCCCGCTCTCCAGGCTCTGGGGCGGCGCGGGCAGATAAGAGGGCTGGCTCTGCCCCTGGCCCTGGCCGTGCTACGCGGGAATCCACGTTCCGGGGACCCACTGCGAGCCTCCTTCGACCTGGTGCCAGTAGCCCGGCACCCACTGGTTGTTGGGAGGCGGCTCGCGCCAGATGCCGCTGATCCACAGATAAGTCGTTGCGTGAAACGTCCCAGCTCCAGTAGCCCGGGATCCACTGGACGTTCTGGCCGGCGGGCTTCTGGTCGGGCGGCATCTCCTGGATCGGCGCCGGCGGCGCCTTGGGGATGACTGGCCCGGCAGCCGGGTCGTGAACCACCGGCGCGGCAAACGCCTCGTGAATCGGGCCGCGGGTCATGACTTGCGGGGCTTGGGGATCCGCCTGGTCGGCGGCTGACCCAGGCGCACCCTGGGGACCGGCCCCGTCCGGGACTGGACTCGGCGCCGCCGGAGGGTCCTGCCGGTCGCCGGCGCAGAGTCGATTCCGACGGACCAGGTCACGAACAGCGAGAAACAGACGATGTGGCGATGCCACGCTCGCGAAGAGAATTGAAGAGCCGTCACTGAAATCCTCCATGACTCGGCCTGCCCTCGAATCCGCCGAATCCGGCCGGCGGCACGGAGCACTTGGACGACCCGCGAGACAAGGTAGCAGGCAGTCCTGGCTTGCCTGCCACGAAACGCGTCCCTGCCAGTCGCCTGCTTGCGACCGATGAGATCCCCTTGGGAGTCCGTCAAGATTCCGCAGGGCCGGGATTCTACCGTCTTGGCCGAATTCCGTCTGCCGGACTACTGGGATTCGCCGCAAGCCAGGCGGGAGATGGGAAGATGGGTGAATCTGGGAGATCGTAGATCCTGGAGTGCCCGGCGAATCACGCAGCGACATCGCGGTTGAACTCACGTGCGGCGATGGTCACAATGTGTTCGTCGGCAACGGGGAGGTCCTGGGCATAGGCAATCAGTAAAGCCATGTCGGCCAGATCGGTTGAGGCGACGGGGCAAACCGTCGGCAGTGCGGTGGAGCGGTCAAGGCGGCCTCGGAGAACACGGCGCATTTTGGCGCCGGCGGCTGCGAGCCGGCCGACGACATACGTCGCCGATCTCGGTCTCAGTCAAGGGGCCGAGCAGGCAGCGCGCCGCCGAGCCGGTCGGCCAAGCCCGAGGGAAGCTCGAGCAGGACCTCGGCGCCTCCGACGAAGAGAAGCGAAAGATCGGGAGGGCCGGTGCGTTGCGAAATTGAGCAAGAGCCGCAGGGCTTCGAAAGTCGCAACCGCATCGATCAAGTGGGCGTCATCGACGACCAGAAGCGGGCGTTCGTCGCCGTTGCCGCCAGCCCGGCGAGCCGGCCGCGCAACTGTCGAAGCGCGATCGGACAGAGGCAGAGAGAGCGCCGGGTCAGCCATGCCGCCGAACTCCTCGGCCAGGTGCGCCACCAGCTCGGCCGCGGGAAGGGCAGGAAAAGTGAGGTGGACCGTCATCGCCCGCAGCTCGCTCGCCAGCCGTCGTGCCAGCAGGGTTTTGCCTGAGCCCGGCGGCCCGAACAGAACCGCCGGTCCCTGGCCGTGCTCGAGCGCATAATGCAGCCGACGCAGCACGGCGTCGCGGCTCGGTAACGCAACATATGCCGACGGGCTGACCGTCTCGCCGAACGGCCGTGCTCCAGGCCGAAGTGGGCTTCGTACACGGGGCCTCCACCGGGCTCAGACGAATGTCTCGGCCAATCCCAGCAGCGGCACGCCCCCCGCCTCGAGCACTTCGCGGGCGCGAAGGACCGCGCGCTCGCCCGTCATGCCGCGGTGATGCACCAGTACTGCGGCATCCACCGAGCGATGGAGAACCGCCGCACTCAAGCCAGTGAAGAGCGGCCCGCCATCAACCAGGATCAGGTCGAACTCGCGGCGTAGCCGCGCCAGCGTGCACGTCCAGGCCGGGCTGGCGAGGAAATCGCGCGGGCCGGGTCACGGCCGAGCGCATCGGCAAGAACACCGAGATGGTCGTCGGCCGCGTCGATCAGGCTTCGGCAACCGCCTGGCCATGCTCGACCACGTCGTCCAGTCCGACTGCGGGCCGCAGACCCAGGAGCCGCGCCGACCATCGGTCCGGTCAAGTCGGCATCGACGACCAACGTGCGCAGCGGCTGGCGCGAGAGGGCCCGCGCCAGGGTGAGCACGAGGGTCGTTCGGCCTTCGGCGCGATGGCAGCTCGTGAAGAGAATGACCTTGCACATTCTGCCGCTGCCGCGCCGTCGAGCAGGAGCTGTCCCATCCGCTCGAACCGCTCGTCCCCACTCGCGCTCGAGAGCGAGCACGAGTGCCGGCCACTGGAATTCGGCGATCGACCCGGGTCCGAGCTGCGTCGGGTCGCCGGAGGAGGCAGGGCGGGCCGATCGCGGGCCAGCCCAGTGGGGGGCCGGCGGCACACCCTTGGGCGGATCGCCTTGATCCCGCTGTGCAGTAACGCCCTGGCCAGTGCCTCGTCAACTTCCCTCATGCGCTCGGTCCTCGAGGCTGTCGTCGGGCAATACATAGCCGGGAAAGATCACCGGGCACCACTGACTCGGCTCCGGGTGCCGCGGCCGCTGGCTCGATCGAGAGGACCACCACGCTGCCGGACCCGGCGTCGGAGCCAGTCCTTGCGGAGATCTGTTCGCCCTCCGCGGATTGATCGACGGACACCGCCGCCTGCGCTCGGGCTGGTGCGACGGCGTCTGAGATCGAGCAGGCGAGGATCCGGTTCGGGCGGCTCGACCAGCCGAGCGTGCAGGCCGAGACCAGCGGGCGCAATCGCCAGCAGGGCACAGCCCGCCAGCCGAACCTCGCGGCGGAGCCGCCGCCTGCCGTGACCTGGTGCGTCCCTGCCCAGACGCGCTCTGACATCGGCCGTACGAAGTGCGCTTGTTCCGGCTCGAGCCTTGACCGCGGGCACTTCGATCAGGACCGCGAGCGAATGCGAAAGCGTCCGCTCGGCATCGAATCGCCGGCATGGTTGGGAGAGTATCGGCTCGACTCATGGCAGCACCCCTCGCGACCCTCGCACTCCAGGTTGCACGTCTCCGGGTCTCGGCATTCCGACCGTCGACGCCGGGCCTTATCCATGGCCAGGCGCGGCGGCTCTACCGAGTCGATCTGATTCATCGTCTGGAAGACTCGTCAAACTTGAACAGCCATGACGAAAATGACGAAATCGAAAGCCTGCCCGATCGATTGGGTCGATCGGCCGCTACAACCGCGACGAATCGACACCCGGAGAGGCACCGATTCGAGCGGTGCAAAGCGGCACGTTCGAGACTCGTCGGCGGGGCTCGTTCGCTTTGGTTCGCGTCGCTGCTCATCGTGAAAGGAAGCGGCCCGGCTCGGAGGTCGCCTGGCTTTCCGCCGGGACTCGAGTCGGGCCGATTGAGAGTCGAAAGCCGGCGATCGCAAGACTCGCCGCCAGATCGTTGCGCAGACAGCTTGCGTGCTAGCGGCCGCCACCGAAGATGCGACGAAGAACCCGCCGAAACGAGGTGCGCGACTCATCCGTCGCTGTCGGCGACCATCCGCTGGCGGCCGGCCTCGTACTGGTTCACCGGCTGGAAGGACGGGGGAGCCGCACGCGAAGCCGGCCGCGATTGCCGCCACCGTTGGCGAGGTCGAGGGTGCGGACATTCTGCCTCGGTCACGTGCCGGTTGTGACCGCCCCAGCGGGATTCGACCAGCTCCAGGACGTTCGAGCGGCGCGAAGAGCGCATCACCCCCCACCGAGATCCAGTCAGCCGCGGCGGGGTTGGTCTCGTCGACCCGCCGTCGAGACCGTAGACCAGGTTGTATTCGTAGTTGATCACCCGGTCCTTGTCTTCCTGGCCGTTGAGCATCGAGCCCGAGTTGGCGTGCAGCTCGACCGAGAGCTTGACTGCGCGCGGGCCGCGTCCGGGGATGGACTGGTAGTTGGCGATGTACTTGTAAACTCCGTGGTTCCAGACCTCGTTGATCGTCCCGCGGGGCGGAAAAGCTCGCAGGTTGGCCAGTAGCGGCTTCTTCTCACCGCGGATGTGGGTTTCGAGCATGGCGTGCACGCGTGGCGCCTTGTAATCGCAGGGGTCGTAGCCGGGCCGCGGCGGGCCAGGCGGGATCTCGTTGGCATAGTCGCCGATGCGGTGGTTGTAGTGATTCTCACCCAGTTCGGCCCACAGGGCCTTGAGCTCGTCGCGGGTCATTCCCGTCCAGGGCGCGGGCGTCGGCTCATTCAGCAGAATCGACGCGACGGCGCCTCCCAGGCAATGGCCGGGCCACCGCGAGATGTCCTTGTTCTGACTGAACGCCGCCTCCCACTGCCGCGCCGAAGTGCCGAAGAGCTGGTCGTATTTCAGCAAGGGCGACGGCGTTTGAAACTGCGTGATCTCGCCGCCATTCTGCTTGTTCGGGACCGATCCAGGTCAGGTCGTCAAAAATGTTCGGAAACCAGGTCGCGTCGTCGCCGGCTGCCGGCAGCGTCTCGAGCAGACCATTGGCTCCGGCCAGCACGATGTCCTGCCCGGGAGCGAATGTAACCGCCGGGCGCGGCGATCAACTGATCGTCGCCATTGACGGTCATCGTGTCGACCCGGGCATTGCCCCCGGCCCATGGCTCGTGGATCGAATCGGCCTTGGTCGGCCAGTAATAGAAATTCCAGGGCTTTTTCGTGCTCTGGCCGACCTGAACGAACTTGGTTTCGACCGTGTAGGGCTGCTTCGCGCCTTCCACCTTGAAGGTATACCAGCCCTGCTGGTCGAAGCCGATTTCCTGGCCGTTCGTCCGCGCCGCGCCGCTTGGGTCCTTTGAGATCGACGACTTGTCCGGACGTCGTCTTCACGTGTCAGCTCGCCGCCGAACCGCGTCGGAACGTAGACGCCGTAATGATGATCGCCTGACTGCCTGTCCAACGAACCTCCCAGCGGGACGGTCGTGACGTGCTCGGGGGTGCCTGCACTCGCCGCCATAGTCCATCGATGGCGACCAATGCCCAGATCACCGAACCACCGAGCCAGTTGCCAATACGCATGCTGCCTCCCAATACCGGTGTAGAGTTTGATTCACGAGATTGCACCGGCGTTCGAGCCGTCGGTTCGCAAGGGAATCTTGCTGCTCACGAAACCCATAGACTCATCGCCGACGGACGCGCCGCCTCCTGGTTACCCATGATGGTTCGGCTTCGAAGCAGCTGTGGGTGGATATCAATTCGCCAAGTCACTCCCCCCTACACTCTTGAAACTCGTCAAAGCCCCTAGAGTTCGTCAAGGTGCTACTTCCTCGATTTTCTCAAGTTCTGTAAATGAGGGGAACGGGTCTGCCGATAACCACAATGGCCACCCCTGGGGTGGAGAGCGAGAGTCGGCCAAGAAGACCGGCTTGAGGCTTCCGCCACCGTGCCGAGGCCTGCGTGATCAGTTCCCCAGCGCGGGTTGGGGATCGGGTTCACTCGGTGACGCTGATGAGCGTTCGGCAAGTGAACCACAATTGGGGACGGTGGTGTTGGCGATCGGACGTTGTCCAACATCGGCCGTGCCGAACCATCAGGGGAATCTCAGCTCACCGACTCGATCGAGACGGGGACCGACAAACTCACTCTTCACAAGAGGACATCGCGATGACCAGTGCGGTATTAGTTCTTGCCTTGGGTCTGACTGGCCAAAGCCCGCAAGCGGCGTTGCCGGCAGCTCAAGGCCCAGGCAAAGTCTTGCCCCAGGCTCAAGCACCAGGAAAAGTTTCTCCCGCGGCTCAGGCTCCCAGCAAGGTGATGCCGGCGGCCCAGGCGCCCAGTAAGGTCTCGCCCGCAGCCCAGGCCCCCAGCAAGATCATGCCGGCGGCCCAGGCTCCTACCAAGGTTTCGCCGGCGGCCCAGGCGCCCTCCAAGATTCTGCCGGCAGCACAGGCGCCGAGCAAGGCTTGGCCGGCAGCCTACGGCGCCGAGCAAGGTTTCGCCTGCGGCCCAGGCGCCCTCGCAAGATTCTGCCGGCGGCCCAGGCGCCGGGCAAGGCTTGGCCGGCGGCTCAGGCCCCAAGCAAGGTTTCGCCCGCGGCCCAAGCCCCCCAAGATCTTGCCGGCAGCGCAGGCGCCGGGTAAGGCTTGGCCGGCTGCCCAGGCCCCGAGCAAAGTTTCGCCGGCGGCCCAGGCGCCTTCCAAGATTCTGCCGGCAGCTCAGGCGCCGGGCAAAGCTTGGCCAGCAGCCCAGGCCCCCAGCAAGGTTTCGCCCGCGGCCCAGGCGCCGGGCAAGGTCATGCCGGCGGCCCAGGCCCCGGGTAAGGTCATGCCGGCGGCCCAGGCCCCCAGCAAGGTCTCACCGGCGGCACAGGCGCCCTCCAAGGTCCTCCCGGCAGCGCAGGCGCCCAGCAAGGTTTCACCGACTGCCCAGGCTCCGGGAAAGGTCTTGCCGGCTGCCCAGGCTCCGGGAAAAGTTTCGCCCGCGCCCCAGGCTCCTGGCAAGGGTGGTCCGCTTAGCTATCCCCAAGCGCCGGTCAAGGCTTCGGGACAATGACGCGGCCCAAGCGATCTGCGCACCCCGTGCACATCGAGAGCTTGGTGATTCCGGCAAGTTACACACCCAACGCCTGAGACCGACCAAACGGCGGCGCTTCTCCTCTGGAGACGTGCCGCCGTCGTCGTTTCAGGTCGGCGAGCGAGAATTGAGCTCTCCGTCGGACACCCCGAGACAGACACTCTGAGTCGCCCTCGATTGGTCGTCGGATTTGCAGCGGCGGCGTCGCCACGCGTTTGGTCGACGCTTCGTGCAGTCCGACGATTTCGATTTTACCCTCGATCGACTGTGCAAAATCGACACACGCGCGGCACGTCGCTCGAGAAGAGAGCTACGTTTGCAGTAGATACCGCGACCACTCCACTGATGTTCCGCTGTGAGGTGCTGCGGTTTCTCGGATACCTGCCACAACGAACGGGCTCCAGCCAACACGCTACCACCTGCGATTCCAACCTGAGCTACAGCGGAGTGGTGTCATGCCGCGATTTCAGTTGCGATTCCATCGATCGATCAACCGGCCCACACGCCATCGAACCGCGCGACCCAGGTTGGAGGCGCTGGAGGAACGAGTCTTGCTGTTCACGCCGCTGGGTGACCAGTGGACCTACGGCAGCCGGATCACCTACAGCTTCATGCCCGACGGCACCAGCGTCGGCGGTGTACCGAGCGCACTCTTTCAGACGCTGAACGCGCGATACTCAACGGCGACCTGGGAACAGCAAATCGAGCAGGCCGCCTCGCTGTGGGAAAATGTCAGCAACATCAACCTCGCGCTAGTTTCCGACGGCGGTCAAGCGGTCGGCACGGCCGGCGACCAGCAGGACGACCCTCGGTTTGGCGACATCCGCATCGGCGCCGATTCCGCTGTCGTCGGGCACCCTGGCCGTCACCTTCCTTCCTCCACCGGCCAACGGCGGCACCGACGCCGGCGACATTTTTCTCAATTCCAACGTCAACTGGCAGATCAATCAAATTACGATCTGATGACCGTCATGGCCCACGAATTCGGCCACGCGCTCGGGCTGGGCGAGTCGAACGGTCTCCACGGCGGTGATGTACGGCACCTACAACGGGATCAAGCAGGCGCTGGCCAGCGACGACATCGCCGGCATCGACTCGATCTACGGAACGCGCCAGTTCGATCAATTCAACAACGGCGGCCAGCGCGACAATACCTATTCGACGGCCACGAACATCAACTCGTTTATCTCGAGCAACGCTCAGATCGCCATTCCGAGCCTGGACATCACGACGGCCGGCGATTCCGAATGGTTTTTCGTCAACGTACCAGCCACGACGACCGGGACGATGACCGTCACGGTCCAGTCGAGCAACCTCAGCTCGCTTTCTCCCAAGCTTCAGGTTTACAACTCCTCATTGGGCCTGGTCGGGCAGACCGCCGCGGCGACCGGGTCGTTCGGGGCGACGATCAGCGTCTCGACCGGCGTCCAGTGCAACCAGGGGTACTACATCAAGGTCCTGGCCGCGGGCGGGCCCGGTCCCATCGGCAGCTATGGCTTGCTGGTGAATTTCGGCTCGCGCCTCAGGCGCCGATCGCACCGCCAAACACGATCGTCGTCCAGCATCCTGACCAGGGAGGTGGCACGATGGCCGCGGTTCCTAGCTCCCAGACGAGCGCCGCGGCGGGTAATGCATCCGGTGGGTTAACACTTCCGCCCGGCATACTCACCACGATCGGCAGTTTGAGCGGATGGACCGAGGTAATGACGATCAGTCCGACTGTTCCGAACGGAGGCGCATCGAATCCAACGTCGCAACCGGGTTCACCGGGCGCTCCGCGATCGTCCCGGCCGGGTCTGACACCGTGACGACCGCAACGCAGCAAATCACGCAGAGCTCGACACCCGTGAGCCCGGCCGCCCCCGCGGCGACATCCAGCCTCGCGCCCGTCGCCGCCGGCCCGGATCCTGACGTTCTCACGGCCGTCGACGACGCGCTTGCGCAGTGGAGCACCAAGAAGACGAGCTCCACCTGAACTCACCTCGCCTGGATCTCACTCCCTCGATTGACTCACAGCGCCTCGCGCGCCGCGAACACCGAGGCTGCCGCGAACAAACAAGCACGGGACGCGGCTTCGACAACGAACCTGGCGCGGCTCTCCCGTCGGCTCGGGACTCCTGTAGCCCCAGCTCGCCGCGCGCGGTCGCGTCCGCCCAGGATCGGATAGTCCGCTCAACCGGCAATGACAGATCGATCGGAAACATTCGAGCCCAACAGTTGGATTCGAGGGCGGCTCGGCGTCGGAATACCGGGAGTACGCGAGTGTTTCGTTTCTTCATCACGCTCGGGTGCAAGAGAAGGCCGAGCTAATCTTGCTGTAGGTGAGCGCAGAAACCCAGGACCAGGAACGAAAGCGGCTCGAGCCGAACAGCCCTCGCCTGAAATTTCATGGAGCCGATTCTCGGAAGGACAATCATTTTTCGGTCGCCTGCTGGCGATCGCATTTAAAGCGCAACTCGATGTTCTGCCCACCTCGCAATCGACAAATGACGGCCGGCCGTCGCCACCACGTCCTCGAATGGCTCGAGCCCCGCTGCCTGCTGGCAGGCTTGCCGCCTTCGATCGCGTCGGTTTCTCCCTACGACGGCGAGAAACTTGACCAGTCTCTATCTCCGCCGGAAATCGATATCTGGTTCAACGGGATAAACGCGGGCGCGTTGCTCACTGGTTTTGACGTGCAGATCGAGCGGCTGAATCCCGATGGAACCAAGTCGCCGGTTCTCGATCCCAGCACGGCCATTTCGGATGAGTCAGACCCGACGGGCATGGAACTCATTGTTCCGATGCAGTTCTTCGACACGAATACGTTTCAGTACGAAAACCTGACCCTGCTGCCTGGTCACTACGAAGTCGACCTGGTGGGAGGCACCGGGATCGCTGCTGCTGCGAGCGGCGCGGGCGGGCCGGGTCCGGAGCTCTGGGATCCGAGCCAGGACCACGCCATCAGCACGTTCACCGTGCTGGGTGGCGGGACCACCTTCGCCGATGCACAGACCATCGCGGCAAACGGGCCGCTGGTCCTGGGTTCTGTGAATCCCGCCGATCCCGCGTCGGCGGTCGACTTCTACGCGTTTTCCCTGCCTCAAGGACACTTCTGGCAGGTCGGGGTGTCGGTATCGACCGATAGCATCAACAGCGGACTCTTGCCGGCTTTGACGCTGTTTCGGGCCGACGGCACCGTGGTGGCCACGCGTGACTCCGGCACCGGACTCGCCACAGATCCAAATGATCCTTATATTTTTACAGGACTGGGCGCTGGTACGTACTACATCGGTGTCTCGGGGGCCGGCAACCTGCCATATGGGTCCGCCGGATACGATCCGATCAATGGAATTCCGGGGACAGCCGGTCTTGTGCAGCCCGGCGGTTTGTTTCAGCTCGGGCTGACCGCCGTGTCGCACGATCAGCCGGCCAGTCTCGTCGATTTCACGGTCAACCGGGCAGATGCCTTCGATCCAAGCCCGACGAGCCTGACTTTAACATTCTCCGCGCCGATCAATCTGGGCAACCTTTTCATTCCCGACACACCGGAGACCGCGGTGGAGGTGGTGGACGCCTCCGGTCGGATCTGGCCCACGACCTCGCTTGCGTATGACGTCAATGATGCACGTCTCACGCTTGTCATCGACGAGCCTCTGCCGGCTGGGAGTTACTCACTGATCCTACCTTCTGACGGCGGCCTCACAGATCTCGCGGGCGAGCCAGTGGTCGCACCTGATGGCGTCCTGGCAACCTGGACCGTCGCGCCTGCCAGCGGGCTGCACAATCCTCTTGACCTGGGCGTCCTGTGGCCCGGCACGTCTCAGGCAAGCTCTAGGTCGCAGTCTGGAGAGTTCACGATCAACACGGCACTCGCGCCCGGACAGGATCAGACATACCGGTGGGTTGTGACCGTTCCTGGCTTCTACAAGCTTCAAACACAGATCGGCAGCGGCAACGTGGCCATCGTGAATTTTGGAGACGGTAAGACGACGGTGCTGGATTCCGCAAGCAGCGGGCCCTTGAACAACTATCTGATGAACTTGAGCGCCGGCGTTTACCAATTGAGGTTCACGAACGTCGGATCCCAGCCCGTCGAGCTGCACTGGTCGCTCAAGAGCGCGAGTCTGGATTGGGAGAAGATCCTCAACAACGGCGTTGGCCAGATCTCTGCGCTGAGCCTGGGTTTTCTATCTCCTACGCCTTCCGATGCGGGCAGCAACTCGGTTCCTGGTTTTCCCGGAATGGCCGGGGCTAACACCCTGACAAACTTCGCCGGATCGATTGGTCCTGTTCCGACGAACCTGCTCGTCACACTCGACACGAGCTTGATCGGGCAGCCGACCTTGCAGAGTCAAAATGTGACCCCGGTCGGTCCGAGCGTTGAAACGGGATCCACAGCGTTCGCCGGCAACACGACCGGACTGATCCCGGGGATCCGATACGGGTCGCAGCTTTCGGCCGAAGAAGGGTCTGGAGCAGATGCTGAGACCTCGGAGCCAGCGCTGGCAGATGCGGGGACGGCTCCGATGGACAATGCCCTCCGCGTGGTCTCAGTCGCCGCACCGCCTGGCGCCGATCCCGAAGCCGGCAGCGCCCGCGCCGACGCGCTGCGCGCTCGCCCAGGCTGAGTGGCTGGTTCGCATCGGGACAAGACTGCAAAGCTGGCTCGCCCCTAGGGCTGTGCACGAGAGCGTCAAGCCATCTGTCGGTGGAGCACTGGTGGAGCGCGCGCTGGTTTCTAACGGCGCTGAGTTGAGCTCGCTCCGCCCAGCTCGTTTCAAGCAAAACGAACGTCCCGACTCCAAGGTGCAGGCCGACCTTGGGGCCTCGGCAAGCCTGATCGTATTTGGGGTCGTTGCGTATCGTATCCGTCGCCCCGTTCAGACATGGTGGCGACGCCGCAGCCGGTCGGCCGTGGCAGGAATCAGCATGGCAAAGCCATCCATTCCGCGCCCGCACGCTGTCTCCTCACGAGCCCGAGCGACGGCGCACCGCGAAAGCCGCGCTGCCCCAGCTACGCGCAATCGCGAGCGATGGTTCTGAGCGCGCCCGAATGCGGCTCGCCTCGCATCTCTCGAGCTTGACGCGTCGCACGCGGGCTCACGGTCAGTTCATAACGGCGCGTCCCGGTCGGGCACTTGCGGCGCGGATCCGAGCGTTTCTGGCAGAACGACGTGCGCTGGCGGTGAGTCGGCCAAAGGGCCTACCGCCGCCGCATCGTGACCTGCCGCGGGCCATGCGCGGGCGTCTGCGGCCGGCCGGCCGGCGCCCGATCTCGCCCCGGCGGGAAGCGCCAAGCCACGTCCCAGCGCCGAGCCGAGCACTACCGCCGCAAACCCGGCGGAAACGCTCCCCACCATGTAGGCCAGGCACAGCCACTGCTCACCCCGCTCCCAGAGCGTTAGCGATTCGGCCGAGAAGGATGAGAACGTCGTGTATCCACCCAGGAAACCGACCACGACCAGCAGGCGGCCGTGCGGATGAGGTAGCCAGCGTGCCAGTAAGACCGTGAACAATCCGATGGCAAACGAACCCGTCACATTGATCGTCAATGTGGCCCACGGAAATTGCGAGCCGGTCCAGCGGTTGATCACAACACCCAGCCAGTACCGGGCGTTGACTCCCAGGACCCCTCCCACCGATAGCACGGCGATTTGATACCACGTCTCCAACGCTGCTGTCTCCACGACGGTTGCGCCTATTGTTCAGGCTCGCGATCGAGCGGTCAATCCAGCCGCGGGCGGCTGACGCGCAAGTCGTCGCTCGAACTCAGGTTGATCCAATCGCGGGGTATTGATGTTGCTGCGTGCTGCTTCTGCACCGCACGAAGGAAGAGCGAGGTGCTGCTCGAGCGCGTCGTCGCTGAGAGCACGCTTCGCGCGCACGTCACGCGGATCAAAGGGCACACGCGGCCCGTATGACCAATCAAATGGCACCGATATCTGAAACGCCGGGCGGCGCATTCACGACTGGCCAAGCCGTACTTGAATGTCGAGCGCGTTGCCGTCGCGCACCACGGTCACGCGGATGGTCTCACCGGGCCGGTGCTTCTCGACCTCGGTCAATAGCTCCTCGACGGTGCGCACGCGCTTGTGCTCGACCGCCACGATCAGGTCAGCGGAATCGGGGTCGACCGTCGGACGCACGACGCCTGGCGCGAGCCGCTCAAGTTTCACGCGAACCGGCTGGATGCCGGATCGTTCGGCGGGCCCTCCTTCGACGACGGCCATCACGAGCAGTCCCTCGCCCGTCGCGTACACCCTGGTGATGCCGAGATCGGCTCGAATCACGCGCCCGTTTTCAATCAGTTGTTGGAGAATCCGTGAAATCGAATTGATAGGCACTGCGAAACTGATGCCTGCCGATTGTCCGACCTGGCTCACGATCGCGGTATTCATGCCGATCACATGGCCCTTGGAGCTGAGCAATGGGCCGCCCGAATTGCCGGGATTGATCGCCGCATCGGTTTGAATGATTCCCTTGATCATCCGTCCGTTCCTGGCCCGCAGCGAGCGCTCGAGGCTGCTGATGATTCCCGACGTCAAGGTGCGCTCCAGGCCAAACGGATTGCCGAGGGCCAGGATTTTTTGACCAACCATGACGGTTGAGGAATCACCCAGGGTCAAGGGAAAGAGTTTTTCCTGCGCGACAGGGATCAAGAGCACGGCCACGTCATTGGACGCGTCGGTTCCGATAACCTTTGCCACGTGCGCCGAGCCGTCGAAAAGTGTGACCCGAACCAGATCCGCTCCCTGGACGACGTGAAGATTGGTCAAGACATGACCCTGTTTGTCGATGACGAATCCGGAACCGGTTCCGGTTGAAGTCTCGTCTCCGAAAAATCCGGACCCCCCGGCCTCGGTGGTGATATTCACCACTCCCTTGTTCGCCGCGGCGTAGATGCGGACGTTGTTCCGCTCGTCAGGGTCAAGGTCCTTGAGCACATCTTCGGGGGGAGGGGGAATCTGCACCTGGACGACGGACCCACCCGGAGACGGAGCCGCGGCCTGAGCAGCCTGTGGAGGAGCAGGGGGGTGCCGCTCGATCTGCGCAAACGGGAATAACCCGCCACCGGAACGACCGCCAGACAATGCCCAAAAGACGCCCAGCGTCACCACCGCGGTGAGCGCGTGACCCAGGATCGGCCTACCATACGACGAGATCCGTCCTTCCTGCATGACGTCACCTTCCTCATCCCCGAAAAGATTTGAGCGCCGCCACGCCCGGAACAGCGATCAACACTGCTCATCCGCGCTTCGTTCGACCAAGGCTATTTATTATACAAAAACCGGCGGCGAGCTCGCCTGATCCGTCGCTGGCGCGAGGATCTTTCCCACCAGTTCTCCTTGGTTTATGTTGTGGAATTGGTTTGTCCGTTCTGGTTGCAGGGCGGACCGGCTTTCTCGAATCCCCCCTGCCGCAGAGAGGTCGCGCGATGACACGACGAATCAGGCTGGCTGGTATGGTTTCCGTGGCCGTGGTCATGTTCCTGGCCTTTGCGCCGGGCCTTCGCGCTGGCGAGGCATTCACGATCAAGGACGGCGATCGGATTGCCTTCTACGGAGACAGCATCACGGATCAGCGACTCTATACCACATTCGTCGAAACTTACATCGTCACGCGGTTTCCGTCGCTGGGGGTATTCTTTGTCCATTCGGGATGGGGAGGCGACCGGGTCACCGGTGGTGGCGGCGGTCCGGTCGACCGCCGGCTGGAGCGCGACGTTTTCGCATACAAGCCCACGGTCGTCACCGTGATGCTGGGTATGAACGACGCCAGTTATCGAGCGTTCGATCAAAAGATCTTTGATGTCTACGCCAACGGCTATCGTCACCTGGTCGAATCACTCAAAACCAACATTCCGGGAGTCCGGCTCACGCTCATCGTGCCGTCTCCATTCGACGACGTCACCCGCAAGCCCACCTTCGAAGGCGGCTATAACCAGGTGCTCATTCGTTATGGCGAGTTTGTCAAGTCGCTCGCGGAAAAAGAAGGGGCAACGGTTGCGGACTTGAATACCTCGGTTGTGGCCGCGCTCAAGAAAGCCTTGGAAATCAGCGCCACCGGCGGCACAGGACCTGATCCGCGACCGCGTTCATCCCGGTCCCGGCGGACAGCTTCTCATGGCCGAGGCGCTCCTCAAAGCATGGAACGCACCCGCGGTTGTCTCGTGCTCGAGCTTGACGCCGCCTCACGCCAGGTGACAAAAGCCGAGAATACCACCGTCGACCAACTGGAAGTGAAGGAGACAATCTCCTGGAGTCAGCATGATGCGGCATTGCCAATGCCGATCGACCAGAAGAACAACGCCATCGCACTGGCGGTGAAGGCATCTGATGTCCAGCAAGCGCTCAACCAGCAGACGCTCAAGGTCTCCGGTCTTGATGCGCCCGGTATGCGCTCAAGATTGATGGTAAGAATGTAGCCGCGCTGACCAAGGAAGCACTGGCCGCAGGCTTGAATCTCGCCGATTACGACACCCCGATGCTTCGCCAGTCAAAGACCGTGCACGAGCTGACACTGCGGCACAACGATCTGCACTTTCAGCGCTGGCGCACTTTGCAAGTCCCCATGGAGCGGCGCGGGTACCCGAACCTGGCAAAAGCCATCGAAGGGCTGGATGCGCTCGAAGCGGATATCATCACCGAGCAGCGAAGAAACGCGCAGCCGCTGGCACACCGGTTTGAGCTCATTCCACAAGGGTGAACCTGGTTGACCGCCCGAGATTCGGATCACCCCAGTCGTCCCGCATTCAGTCGTCCTCAGCGAACTGTATCGGCTTGCCGTTTTCGTGCCCGGGAAACAGCTTGAAGTAATCGCCAAGCGGAAACAGGCCCAGCTCCTTGCGCAGCTCGTCGACCCGCTCGCGACTCTCGAGCGGAATGACGACGAGCTCGCCCTGAGGGTTGGAGCCGAGCTGCGTGCCGTAGCGCTGCCTTTCGCCAAGCATGACTCGAACGCGATCGAACAGAAGGGCGTACTGCTGGGCGTCGAGACGCTTGGCCTTCACGTCTTTTTCGATGGGCGGCAGGGCTGCGAGCATGAGCGGCAGGTTGCCGCTGTGCTGCACGATCAGAAACGCATTTCCGGCGGCCGGAGCACCAAAACGCTCCACGTCGATCCATCCGACCTCCCGCACGAGCTCGATCAGGTATTTCGTGTTATCAGCGTCGACGGTCGCCATCTTTTCCTGCTTGGATCGATCGGTGCCGATCGCAGGATCGCTGCGCACGGCCTGGTCGAGCTTGCCGCGTTTTTCGAGCTCGTCCTGGATGGCGCGGCACTCTCGCTCCCGGCACGGCGCTCGCCTCTCGTGTTTTCAACGGCTTGACTTGAACCTCCGCGGGAGCCTCATCCAGCTTCCGGTAAGTCTTCGTCGTTCCGGCCGGCAGTTCGGTGAGCGAAAGAATCTGATCCTTCAACTCGTAGTTGTATTCCTGCTTCTGGGCCCAGGAATGCGTGACAATCTTTCCCGGCTCGCAAGCCGCTCGCACGAATTGCGGCGGATCGGCAGCGCCCACCCGGGCGAAGATGCACTTGGCTTGTTCGAAGTGAATCACGCGCGACGGATCCTCCCTGTCCTGCCAGCTCCCCAGCAATGATCGGGGAATCACACGCGCGGATCGGGCCGGCCGCGTTCCAAAGGCCTGTAGCATGGCCGCGATCAGCTCCTCGCGCCACATCGCGTCATCGTGCCCGGAGACGCGCGGCACGAACACCACCGGTACGTTCCACATCTTGAGCCTGTCGGCCCACGCAGCAGTGGTCTTGAAAAACTCGGGCTCCCACTTGCCAGCGGCCAGGTGAAACCGGGGCAACGCGGGTGTCTTGGCGCTCAGCTCGATCGAGGAAGGGGTCCTCGACGCCACCGAAAACCCCAGCACGTGCCCGAACAGCTCGGGATGGCGCACGCCCATCTCGACGGCAAAGCGCGCCCCGTTGGATACGCCCTGAACAGCGCGGTCTTCGCGCACCTTGCTGGCCCCAAGCTCTTTTTCAGCCCACGCGCGCACCTCGTCGCAGAAGAACTTTTCGTGCTTGGCAAAATGATCGGCGTCGAGCCCGGGCACGTATTCCAGAGCGCGAAGGTCGTTCTCCGTTTTGTACGGCTTGCTCAGGTCGCCGCGGTAGCCGCCACTCAGCACCCCGACGACGACGAGCGGCCTGAGCCTGCCGGCGATGATGACCGGCTCGAGTACCTCGCCATTTGTCATGCCGTCGGCGGCGTACATGACGGGGTACGACTTACCCGGGTCATGACCGGGCGGCGTGTAGATTTTGAGCTTTCTCTTCGCGCCGAGAGCCTTGCTATCGAACTCGATCATCTTCTCGACGCCCTTGAGCTCCCTCGCAATCACGGGCGCGGGCGGCGCCTGCGGCCCGCGCAGACCTCGAATTTGAGCGGATTGCCCGGCTTGAACGGCGGCTCGCCCCGTGTTCCTGGTGCAAGGGCATAGGAAAAGACGCCTTGTGCCAGCTCTGGTCGATCCAGAGTCAACGTCCACACGTCACTGCCCTCTAGCCGGTGAAGCTGTTTTGTCTCGCCGCTTGTCACCAGGGTCACCTGCTCAAAGTGACCCTGGAAAAAAAATGTCGCTTTGTCTCCATCGGCCCACACGGCTGACTTTTCCTTGGCATGCCGGTCGATCAGCTCGCGCGCAGTCGGCTCGACGTCGGCACGGACGAGCGCGGAGACAAACAATGCGGGCAAGAACAGACGGGTCAGGAGATGGGCGCTCATGCAGTCCTCCGTAAGCCCTATGCCCAGTACCGAGCCAATGCTGCCGAAGGCGATAACTGCCCGCTCGGAGTCGTCCGTCAAGCGTAACGCAGCGACGCCGCACGCAACAGACCGCGTGACGGAGCCCGGTGGGCATCTAGCACGTCGCCGATTTGCGGGGTCCTTGAACGATTGGCCTCGGCCGGCCGCACACGGCCTCCCTGAGCGCCCGGATTGATCCGAGCTGCCCGCGCTGGCGCGTGCTTCCTCGCTCGTACATCGGTCATCACCGACTTGTGGTGCGCTCAAGATCAGGTGATGATGACGGTCCCTCACGTTCACCGAATGATCACGCAGGAGTCACTCCATGAAACGCGCGTCATCAAGCCGCACACTTGTCGGGATCTGCTGGCTGTTCTTGATCTGCGCGCCGCTGGCGTTCAGCGTCGCCGATGAACCGCCCGCGGCTCCTCGAGCGTTCCTGGACGGGTCGGGCCCCGGGTGGAGAGCCCTCACCGAGGACGACTTTGTGAATGTCAATTGCGACCCCAAGACCTGGACGTGGCACGATGGAGTTGTGCATTGCACCGGCGAACCGACAGGCGTGACGCGGACGCGCAAGCCGCTCGTCAATTTCGAGCTGACGGTACAGTGGCGCCACCTGCGCTCGGGCGGAAACTCGGGGGTCTTCGTCTGGGCCGCGGAGAAGTCGCTGGATGGATTGAAACCTGGCTCGCTGCCGCGCGGTGGGATCGAAGTGCAGGTGCTCGATCACGGTTTTCGCGAGCAATTCGAAAAGAAAGCCGGAAGGAAGGGAACTTTTTTCACGACTCACGGAGATGTGTTCCCGGTGGGGACCTCGAAGATGAAGCCGTTTCCGCCCTTGTCGCCCGACGGCCGTCGCAGCTTCCCTTCCAAGGAATTGAGCAAGGGGGTCGGCCAATGGAATCACTACTACATCAGGTGCATCAACGGCGAGGTGCGCCTCTGGGTCAATGGCGAGGAGGTCTCCGGGGGAAATGAATGCGAGCCGCGGACCGGCTACCTCTGCCTGGAGTCTGAAGGAGCTCCGGTCGAGTTTCGGCAGCTAAAGATCCGCGAGCTGCCGTAGGACCGAATATGACTCGGGCTCAGCTTTCGCCACCGTCGACCTCGGAAGCGTTTCCAGGACTGGCGGCCGGAAACAATGATCAACGAAACTGACTCAAGAAATGTAAGAATTGATCATGTCCGACAGTACCGACAGACCGGCTGACACACCGAATGCCGGGTCGACACCGGCGGCAAGTGGAGGGCAGTCGTCCGCGCCCGCACGGCCCCGGTTGCTACCCGACTATAACCTGTCTCTGGACCTGGTGCGCACCACCGAAGCCGCTGCTTTGGCGGCTGCGCGCTGGGTCGGAAGAGGGGACAAGAACGCCGCCGACCAGGCCGCTGTCGACGCCATGCGCCTTTTCTTCAACACGGTGCATATGGACGGCGTCGTCGTGATCGGCGAAGGGGAGAAAGACCGGGCGCCGATGCTCTTTAACGGTGAGCTGATCGGCACCGGCGATCCACCGATTGTCGACGTGGCGGTCGACCCCATCGACGGAACGCGCCTGGTGTCTCGGGGCGAGGCAAATGCGCTCTCGGTCGTCGCCGTCTCGGAGCGCGGATCGATGTTCAACCCCGGTCCATGTGTGTACATGGAAAAGCTCGTTACCGGACGCGAGGCGGCACCGGCGATCGACATCACGGCCTCGATCGAGACCAACATCCGGAACATTGCCCGGGCCAAGCGCATGCTCGTGAGTGAAGTGACGATGATGATCCTCGACCGTCCCCGGCATGAGGAGATCATCGAGCGCGTGCGAAAGCTCGGCGCGGGTCCATCTCTTGACGGACGGCGATGTGGCCGGCGCGATCACCGCCGCCCGACGCGGCACCGGGGTCGATTTGCTGTACGGCATCGGTGGAACGCCCGAGGGCGTCGTCGCCGCAGCGGCACTCAAGTGCTTGGGGGGCGTTATCCAGGGACGTCTCTATCCGCGGGACGACGAGGAACGAGCCGCTGCGATCAAGGCCGGCTACAATCTCGACCGCGTGCTCGACACCGACGAGCTCGTTCAAGGTGACGATGTCTTCTTCGCCGCGAGCGGAATCACCGACGGCGTCTTGGTGCAGGGCGTTCGTTTCTCACCCGACGGCGCCACAACCGAGTCGATCGTGATGTGCGCGCGTTCGGGCACCATCCGCGCCATCCACGGCGAGCATCGCACCGGCAAGCTCCAGCAAATCTACGGCGAGGGTAACTGAGGCGCTTTGAGACTCGATGAGAATGAGACCTTGTCTCCTCCGATGGATGGCCACCGGTATCACCATGATCGAACCATCGCGTGAATTTGGCTACCGCGATCTCGAGGTGATTCAGCGCACTGCGCCGGCAGGTCATCGAGCCGGGCTTTGCGGTGGTGCCGGCGGATCTGCGCCTTCCTCATCGCCTGTTCCAGCTCCGGAAATCATCGCGGGCCCGCCCGACTGACGCGACCGAGCTGGATGAAGTTGCGCGGCTCCTCACGAGGCGATCCTGCCAGGAAGCGAGCAAGACGCTCGATTCGATCGAGAATCGCCGCCGCCGCGCCGGCTGAAGATCACGAGCCAGGTCCTGGGCAATTCACCTCGGTCGTGAGCGACAAAGCCACGCCGGTGGTACACTCTGGCTAGAGCGCGCTTCTGCTCACGGAGAGAGGTGAACTTGCAACCTGGCCGCGTGAGACAAGTTCAAAGAGGACGATTCCGATGTCGACAACCCTGGTCGTGCGAGACGAAACGCCTGGCGGTGGGATGCTCTCTGAGCTGTCACTCGAATTCTTGACCGAGACAATCTCGGTCCGCGAGCTGATTCGCAGCCGGGTCTATCAGGAAGTGCAAGACTTTAACATCGAACGGCGAAGTCCAGCTCGTTTTCGAGGTCTCGTGCAGCCGGAAAGCCGCGCTGAGTCGCCGCGGGACGCCAGTACCGAAGCAAAGCACCGGCCAATCGACTGGAAAAAGCAATTCGAGCGCGCCCTTGATGCGTTCGAGGACGGCAAGATCCTCATCCTGATCGACGACCGTCAGGCCGAGTCACTCGCCGAAACGTTCACGATCAGGCCGGACACGAACGTCACGTTCCTCCGGCTTGCGCTCTTGGTGGGCGGCTGAGTCTCCGCGGCGGTGAAGTCTCGGGCTCGAGATGAACCACGGTTTCAACGCCGGTCGTCCGATTGAGAAGGCACAGGCGTGCCACATCCGCGTGGCACCGCCAGCAAGCGACGCCCAGAACGAACCAAAACGGCGAGCGGGCGGCTCTGTCCGGCTTTCGCGCGTCGAGGTATCGTTGGCCTGAATTCGCGGCTGCAGCTTCCCGCGCGGCGGTGTTGTCGTGTCGATGTGGGTCGACTTCAAAATCACAACGAATTTGAGTGAATGCTTCGGCGAGTTTGCGACGGCGGAGGCTATATGACGATCAAGTTCGCACAGCATCTGCTCCTGGTCGCCGGACTCTACGGCCTCGTCGTTGTCGCTCCATTATTCTTTCTGGAGAACCCAATCGGCGAGTATGCCCCGCCGCCGATCACACACCCCGAGTTTTATTACGGCTTCGTCTGCGTGACGCTTGCCTGGCAAATCGTCTATCTGATGATGTTGCGCGACCCGCTGCGATATCGCCCCATGCTCATCCCGGCAATCGCAGGAAAGACAGGCTTCGCAGTGTCCACGGTCGTGCTGTTCGCGCAGCACCGGTTGGCAGCCAAGCATTTGGTTCTGCCATCGATTGACCTCGTACTGGCCGCGTTCTTCGTCTGGGCTTTTCTGACGATCGGACGACACGCAAAGCCACACTCCGGCTGAGAAGCGAACGAGGACGCTGTTCCCAATCGGAGTTCGTCGCCCGTCCCCGGCGCGACGAGACGCACGGTGCGCCTCCTTGTCCGGGGCGGTCGCGATTGGCTCTCCCCGAGCCTGCATGTCTGATTCCTCAGAAGGGCCAGAATGAGCGCTTGGCGACGTTGCGCCGGCTCACGTCCAGGACTTCGGTGATTCGATTCTCAGCGAACCGAGAAATCAGAGCGTCGGCACCCTTCCGCAGCTTTAGCGCCATCTCCTCTTTGTAGAGAGGATAAACACCGTAAAACTGGACCGTCTTGGCGGGACTCAACTGCAGCCGGTCGAAATCGTCGGGTGTGGTCGACGGAAGAAATAACAGGGCGCAGCAGAGTTTGGTGTTGGGAGCATAAGGCTGCGGCGGATCGCCGTTTGGCATCGAGTGGCCAAGGCCCAGCCACGTCTCGTACTCGTGTGGCATACGAGCCAGTTGCTTCAGCAACCGCACCGGCCAGTAATTCGACTCATCCTTCCACGCTTCTGCTCCGAACAGCCAGCTCGGCGGCAGGCAGATCAAGAGTTCGGCGTATCGGAACTCGCGGGCCCCATCGGGCACCGTCATCGGCCGGTCGCTCATGCCCGACGTGATCAGCGTGAAGAAGTCTCGCTTCTTGGTTGGGTTGACAATGTGCACATCAATATGCACCAAGTCCGAGATCAGCTCGTGGAAAACGTGATCAACCTCGCCGATATGCGTTTCGATATGCCTCGCGATGCCCTGGATTGTCTCCTGATCACCAATCGCCGGCTCGAACGGTTTCGTGCGCTCACTGTGCCGGTAGATCGGTTGACCCGATTCCGTTGACTCTGGTTCGGATTCCACGTTGTGCCTCTCCCGCTAAACCCCCGAGCATGCTCTCGCTCGACCGCGAGTATCATACCTGCGCGTCAAATTCTTTGACACGGTACAAGATGGTCCCGCATTAGCCGGCGGCCAGCCGTCGCGCGATCAACAAATCACCTCGATGTTCGGTCTTCGGATCTGTTACGGTGGCGGAGTCGCCGCACCGGGCTCGGCGTTTTCATCGTTCTTCCTCGTAACGCCAACCATTTCGAGCGCATCGATGCCATTGCTCACCCTGCGGAACGTCAGCCTGGCCTTTGGAGGTCCCCGGCTGCTGGATCAAGTCGACCTGCAAATTGAGCAAGGCGAGCGCCTTTGTCTGATGGGCCGCAACGGCGAAGGCAAGAGCACGCTACTCCGGCTCATACGGGGCGAGATCGGTGCGGACGACGGTGAGATCATTCGCCAGCAGGGCCTGCGCATCTCGCTATTGCGCCAGGATGTCCCTCGCCGGCGGGACGGCACGGTCGCGGATCAGGTCGCGGCCGGACTTGAGGACGAAGGCCTTGCCGCACGGGCGTCGTTCCATCGCGTACAGGCCGTGATCTCCCGGATGGGCTTGGACCCAACCGCGGAATTTGAAGACCTCTCTTCAGGCATGAAGCGGCGCGTCTTGCTCGCCCAGTCTCTGGTTGCCGAGCCCGATGTGCTCCTGCTGGACGAGCCTACCAATCACCTCGATATCGACTCGATACGCTGGCTTGAAACGTTCCTCCTGCGTTTCGAGGGCACGATTGTATTCGTCACCCATGATCGCGTCTTTCTGGAGCGGCTCGCCACCCGCATCGTCCAGCTCGACCGTGGTGATCTCCTCGACTGGGCCTGCGACTATGGGACCTTTCTCAAGCGCCGGGACGATATCTTCGCGGCCGAAGCCAGGCAGCAGGAATTGTTCGACAAGAAGCTGGCACAGGAAGAGACGTGGATCCGAAAGGGCATCGAGGCCCGCCGGACTCGCAATGAAGGACGGGTGCGCGCGCTCAAGGCCATGCGCACCGCACGCCAAGAGCGTCGCCGCCGACAAGGAACTGCGCGGATCCAGGCTCAAGAATCCGAGCGATCGGGCACTCTGGTCATCGCCGCCCAGGGCGTTGGTTTCGGATACGCCGGCACCACTGTGATTCAAGACCTGACGACAACAATTCTCAGAGGCGACAAGGTCGGCCTGATCGGAGCCAATGCCTCGGGCAAGACAACCCTGCTCCGGCTCTTGCTCGGCGAGCTGCCGCCGCGTGAAGGAACCATTCGGCACGGTACACGACTGGAAATAGCATACTTCGACCAGTTGAAGGCAACCCTGGATGAGAACAAGACCGTCCAGCAGAATATCAGCGATTACGAGATGATCGCGATCAATGGCCAGTCGCGTCACGTTCTGGGCTATCTTCAGGATTTCCTGTTCGAGCCTGAGCGGTCGCGCAGTCTTGTCAAATTCCTTTCCGGGGGCGAGCGCAGCCGGCTCTTGCTCGCAAAGCTGTTCACCAAACCCTCAAACCTGCTGGTCCTGGACGAGCCGACGAACGATCTCGACGTCGAGACCCTCGAGCTGCTCGAGTCGTTGCTCGTGGACTACCAGGGTACGGTGCTCCTGGTCAGCCATGACCGGGCGTTCTTGAACGACGTGGTCACGAGCACGCTGGCCATCGAGCCAGACGGACAGGTCCGAGAGTACGACGGAGGCTACGACGACTACCTGCGCCAGCGGTCGATGGAGGCGCAGACGGACTCGTTGCCGGCATCAAATCCCGAGAAACCGCCTGTTTCAAGCAGCCTCGAAAAGCGCAAGAAGCTGAGCTTCAAAGAGCAACGCGAGCTGGAATCGCTGCCGGGCGCATCGAGGCGATCGAGCTCGAGCTGCGGGAGCTGCACGCGGCGCTTGCCGACCCAGCATTTTACAAGCGGGACGCCAGCGCGATCACACTCTCAAAGTCCCGGCTCGCCGAGATTGAGCGTGACCTCGCTGCCGCCTATGACCGCTGGGAAGCTCTCGATGGATCCGCTGGCTGACGGCGGCACATCATTTGCTCCTTTCTCGTACCGTCGCCGAGTTTCCACACCTTGAAACAGGGAGGCCGCATGTACCACCACGTCAAGAAGCTCATGTATACCGTACGAGTGGGAGAGCCCGATACGCGCTTTGGCCGGATGTTGCTCGAACAGTTTGGCGGTGCCAATGGGGAGCTGGCAGCCGCGATGCAGTATTCGATTCAGGGAATCAATTGCGAGGATCCCGCTCGCAAGGACATGCTGATGGACATCGGCACGGAAGAGCTGAGCCATCTTGAAGTGATCGGCTCACTCGCCCGGTTACACCTGAAGCCGTTGAAAACGTCGCGCGATGCCGCCCTGGCCGACCCGCTCGTTGCCATCTGCGGTGGGGGCGGCGTCAACCTGTTCAATTCCCAGGGCAACCCCTGGACGGCCGACTATCTGAAGGTCACCGGCGAGCTCGATGTCGACCTTCGCAGCAACATCGCCGCCGAGGCCAGAGCCAAGATCGTCTACGAGCGGCTGATCAACTTTTGCGACGACGCGGGGTCCAAAGACGCACTGCAGTTCCTCATGACGCGCGAGATCACGCACATGAAGGTATTCGCGCAGGCGCTGGAAAGCATGGGAAAAGACCCGTTTACCGTCGGCCAGATTCCGCCGACACCGGGCCTGGTCGATCAGTATTTCAACGACTCCACCGGCGAGGGCGACGAAGGAGCGACCGACGCTCGCGGCCCGTGGAATAAGGGCAATGGCTGGAAGTATGTCGACTCTCCAGCATTCGCAGATCTGCAGAAGGAATCCAAAGTACGCGAACACGCCTGAAGCGGCAGAGTCGTCCGACCGCCCATGGCCGCGCAGCAGGTCGATTGGACTCACCGCCCAGCGTAGGAATAGCCGACCGATAGCTGCGGCAGGGCTTTCTGAATTCGTCCGACGCCATCCCAGGTCACGCCGCGGACGCTCAGATTCAGTGTGCGGAGATGAGCCAGGTTTGCCAGTTGCATGAGGTCGCCGTCCTCGATACGCAGGCCGTGCAGGCTCAGATGCCGCAGTTCGGCCAGACCGTGGAGATGAGCCAGCCCGGCACCGGTGACCTTTCGTGTGTGAAGCGTCAGCGATCGGAGCCCCGGCAGTCGAGCGAGCGCTACTAATCCGGCGTCGGTAACCTTTGGACCAGACACGCTGAGCTGGCGCAGGGACGCCGGCCCGCGCAGATGAGCCAGCCCCGCGTCGTCCAGGCTCTTCCCCCCGATGTGAAGCTCGCGTAGCGCAACCTCGCGGCCAGACGATCGAGCCCGGCACCGGTCATCTGGTCCCCTACGAGTTCCAAGGTCTCTAGACGCAACGGCCCGCTCAGAAACGTCAGACCGGCATCGCTGAGTGCGGGTGCAAAGAGGTCCAGAACTCGAAGCCCCTTCAGTTCTGCCAGCGAGGCCAGTCCGGCGTCAGTAAGCCTGGGCCCGGAAAGCCTCAAGACCCGGAGCTGCGGCAAGTCTCGCAGGTGTGCGAGTCCGGATCCGTTTGTGGACACAGGCTCATCCGTCGAGCCGACCTCGAGGTTCAGGGTGTCAAGAAAACGCATTCCCGCCAAGCTCGCTAGCCCGGCATCGGTGACACGTCCACTGGAGAGCCTGAGCTCGCGCAGGTCGTTCATCCTGCGCAAGTGGGCCAAACCCGCGTCGGTCGCGTCGCGGCCACCGATGCACAATTCCCGCAGGTGTGTGAGGCCGCTGAGGTGGGCCATCCCGGCGTCGCCCAGCGGCGCAGTCCCCAAGTTGAGCGTCCGCAATTCGGTCATGCCCTCGAGGTGGACCAGCCCGGCGTCAGTGACTTTCAAGCTATAGAAGTGCAGCTCCCTTAGCCGGGTCAGACCGCGGATGTGGGCCAGCCCGTCGTCCCGAAATTGCCATTGGCCCAGTTCCAAGCTTTGTAGCCCAGTCAGTCTCTCCAGGCGGGCGAGTCCGGCTTCGCTGACCTTGTTGCTGTTGAAGTAGGGCCCGAAGCTCAACGCCTGAAGTTGGGGCAAGTCCGGCAGATGGGCGAGTCCGGCGTCGGTCAGGGCGAAGCTCGAGATCTCCAGGTGCGCGAGCTTGATCACGCCGTTCAAATGATCGAGGCCAGTCCCGGCGACGTTGACGTTTCTCAAATTCAAAACTTCGAGGTCGGTCAACTCTTTCAGATGAGCCAATCCAAGATCGGTGATGTGATTGGAGTCGACGGTCAGCTCGCGGAGGTTTGTCAGAGCACCGACGTGTCGGAGGCCGGCATCGGTGAGATTGCCGCGCAGCGCCAACTTTCTGAGGCCGCTCAACTCCCGCAAGTGCACCAGCGGCTCGTCGTAGTTCTCGGGGACGTCGACGCTGAGTTCCCGCAGGCCGGTGATTCGCGCCATGCGGGCCAGGGAGCCCGCCGTGAGCCGATCGCCAGAAAACTCGAGCTCCCGCAGTCGAGGCAAGCGTGCGAGCACCGAAAGACCAGCGCCTCGGACGCTGTTGCTGCGAAAGCGCAGGACCTCGAGATCTCGCAACGGCTCCAGTTGCTCCATCCCGGCATCGGTAACGAAGTAACTGGAAAAGGACAGCTCCCGCAGCTTCGCAAAGCTCTTCAACTGCTTCAGGGTGGCATCGCCGACGCTCGGGCTTGACAGTCGCAGCCGAACAACCGGCCGGCCCGGACGCGTCGGATCCCGCGATACCTCTCCACCCCCGTCCTCGATCTCGGCGATCAGTCGATCCTCGTCCGCATCGTCCCCTTCCACCCCGGCGGTGGTTGTCGCGATCGAGCACACCAGAAGCAGCCTCAGCACGTTTCGGGGCGAGCACCGTCTGCCCCCGCCGGGGCCGCATAAGCCGGTCATTGTTTCTCCTCCCGAATCCGCTGGGTCACGAGCGCTCGAACGGGGCCGTCGGGTCATGATCACCCTCGATCTTAGAATCGACTGCCATTAGAGCCTGTTATTGACTTATTGTAAGAGCTTTGCTCATTCGTCGGATCACACCGACCGCGGAAGATGACCCTGGACGCACTGGAGTTCATTCGACGCTTCCTCCAGCACATCCTGCCCACTGGACTCCAGAAAGTCCGACATTTCGGCTTCCTCAGCCCCAACAGCGATACCGCGCTCGAAGTCGTGCGGTGGCTGGTCACGGCGTTTAACGGCGCGCTCTACATCTTGCAGGCCGAGCGTGCCGAGGGACCCGCCCCGATCAGCGCACCGCTGCCCCACGTGCGGCCGTCCGATGTCCGTCCTGGGATTCGCGCGGCGCCGGTACCAGCGGTTTTGGTTTTCGAGACGAGTTAACCCGATGGCCGAGATGAATCAGGTCTCGACTTATTGGCATACGTGCTCGGCAGCCGCACGCCCGATCGCAGTGGCGCGCGGCTATCGAATTCCCGTCGTCTTACTGGCTGACTCCGGGCGACCGATCATCAGTCAAATTCGTTCCGCAATGCCTTGTCGGTCCGCCACGTCCCCTCGCCACGACAAGACGCTCTATCCTTGAGCCTGTTCGTCGTCCTCCCGCCGTGAAGCGTTTCCCATAGTCAAGGGTCCGCGCGCCGCCGGGCTTCTCGAACGCGGATTGGAGCTCCGGCTTCGCGGACTCCAATCCATCTGCGTTGTATGTTCCAGTTGTGTGTCCCAGTTGTGATCAGCGCAGGCTACGTCTCTTGACGGCCGTCGAACGGTCCCGCCTCTGGGGGCCTTCAGCGGCCATAGAGGACAGTGCCGTGGGGCCGACTTACGGACCCCGCCGGAGGGGACGTCGGCAATTGTCCCAAACACCATCGGAAACGATGACGGCTGGGTCTGGAGCCGTTGGCAGCTGTCGTTTATAGTCGGATACTTCTCTCCTCCTCCGGAGTTGAACCGATGCGCCGCAGAACCTTTCTGGCCGGAAGCTTGGCACCTTTCATTTCCAACGCTTCCGTCGCCGCTCGAGACCGCGAGCCCATCACGATCACGGCGAGCGGCGCGGTCTTCACACCACCGTCGGGAGGGAAACCATGGGAGATCGCTGCCAAGGACATCCAGATCAACGGTATGACCGTTCCAAAGTTTTCGGCCAGTTGGATTGGCCTCAACCTAGCATCGGGCCTTCTTGCTGGAATCGGCGGATTTGTCTTTAGCCTCTTGGAAAAGGCACTCGGCTTCGGTGGACCTAGTATCGAGGAATTGCTTAACAGGCAATTGGAAGCGATAGCCGAAATCGTCACGGACGCGATCAAGCAGAACGAGATTCGGAAAGATTCCGCTCGCTTGTCAGCCATTCAAGATGAAATGGCCGACTACATGCGCGTCCCTGCATCCGTCGATCGGCTTCACCGAGCGACTGCGGACTCATTGTATCTAATCCATGATCTTGCCACTTTTGGATTTGATACCTATGGCCTTCTTATGTGCGCCGCAAGTCTACGGCTCGCGATCCTCCAAGAACGCGCCAAGAGGGACAAAGCTGAGCTCGTTAATATTCAGAGTTTCATCTCTTGGGTCAAAGCATACCAAAAAAACACAGAAGCGTTCATCGATTCGGAGACTGATTTTACAAAACGATTCCCAGGCGCGGGGCTCACTTTCCCGTTCACAGATCTGCACTTCGCCCTTGCGGCAGGAATTGACTTCTCGAAGCTCCTGATCACCAAACCCATTCTGAACGTGGCAGTCAAAGACATGCCGCGGGTGCCCAAAAATTCGCAAATCGTGAATGAGACAATCATTCAATCCTATAATCTTGCCCAAATGAAAGCACTTCGGGGCCCAGGCGGTGGTTTGGGTTCGGGAATCCTTGCTCTGCCGGACAAGCATGGCAATATCAAGATCGACAACCTGCAACTCTTCAATCTCCTCAAGAAAGCTACCTACGATCTTCTCGACAAGCCCCAGGATCCGATGCCAGGTCTCTTAATCGATTGGCCGGCAGTCAGAACCATGGCTCGCCAGAAAACTACTGTGTTGGGCGACAAGATGATCGCCGACTGGTCGAAGGCATTTCCGCCGAGCTAGGCTCTGAGATCACCTCGCGAAGATAATAGGACAGGCATGGCGACGGCGGCGCGATGTAGTGGATCCCGATAGCAGGCCTGACTCAACGCCAAGGGCATGCGGAATGATAATCGGCCGATCAGGGCGAGCAGCGAACGCAAGAACGGTGGCGGGCCGGCGCGTCGAGACTTGAGAACGGGTCGCGCTCTTCCCTTGCGCTATCGCGCCGGGCATCCGCCGAGGTCTGCCAGGTGGTGCACCCCCAGCCGTGCGGCGACCTCGCGCAGGCGCTCTCGGCCGGCGGCGAAGAATCGGCCGAGCAGGCGGCCGCCTCTCAGCTTCTCGAGCCGGGCCCGCCAGCTCTCGGCGCTGCTCTGGAGCCGATCGAGGATTCCCGTTACCTCCGCCGAGATCGCGGCCTTCCCATCGCGGAAGAGCCGCCCCGTGTAGTCGACCAGCATCAAGTGGCTTCCCAGTGAGAAACCTTCCAGCATCCCTTCACGTGAGGAATCCAGCTTGTGTCAATCTTCGATCGGGCAAAGCTAGAGCGATTCCTCCAGCCCGGCCGAAGAATTCGAGCCCTGCTCGGCGGCTCTCAGGTCACTGGCTCGACCTTGAGCGTTCACGTGCTCGATGCGCGTGCTGACCGACGTATGCGAGCTTGCTTCCGGTACAAACGCAATGCCAGCGGCGACCGGGTAGAGTTTGCGAAAGTTCTTACAGCCGGCACTTGATCCATTTCTTGCGGTCTTCCGGTCCTTCGCCCAGTAGAAATGCCCGTCGCACGCAGCGCGTGACGCAGTGATACCAGCGAGTCACGGCCGGATCGACGAGATGCGCGCGAGCCATCGTCATGTGTGAAATGCTCCTCGGATGATTGGCAAGTGTTAGCGACATCGCAGCCGCGCGTCAACACCGTGTTGCATGTCCTTGCTCTTTGATGGCGGAGGAAGTAGCCGCGTGGGAAAACGTTCGCAACGCCAGGAAGGTACGCATCCACTGGAGCTTTACTCTGGCTGTTGCACGGCAAAAACTCCGTAAACCTTACCCGTCAATCGAAGATTAACGGATCACTAGTCAGTTCGGTCGGGCCTCTGAGGCCGGTTGCCCGGTCGCGATCCCAACGACGAACGGGACTCAGCGCAGGGCGCTTCCTACACTCGAGCGGTCGATCGAGGGACGCGGATCGGCCTTTCTGTGTCCGGGCGTCGCTGCGACCACGATTAGCCCTCGGGGATGAGGTCATCCCGTGGGCCCCTTCGTCCGGGCGCAACGGACCGAGCGGGCCGGATCCTGGAAGAACCGGAGGGGCTCTCATGGGTATCGACACGTATTGCCGCGCCATCGGCCGGCGACCCGGCCTGGTGATCGTTTCATTCACCGTCCTGGCGCTGACGGTCGGGCAGTCCGCGCCCAACCTGACGCGGCTGGTGGCGGCACGGCCGACGCGACTGCTCCCGGAGGATGCGGAGAGCCGGCGGGCCCTGGCGCTGCTGAACGCGACCTGGCCCGACCAGGCGGCGGTCTCGATGGTCGTCGTGGCGTTGCGGCGCCCGGCCGGGCTGACGGCCGGAGACCGGGACTACGCCCGCCGGCTGGCCGATCGGTTCGCGGCGCCGGGCCGCCCCGCGGCGGTCCTCGGCGCCATCGGCCCGGGCACGCGCCCTGAGGTCGACGCCCGGCTAGTCAGCCGCGACGGCCGGGCGCAGCTCGTGATCGTCCGGCTGTCGGAGTCGTTCGTCGGGCCGGCGGTCGGGGAGGCCCTCGCCTGGCTCCGGGACCGGGTCGCCGAGTCGCCGCCACCGGCGGGCATGGCGATCGAGTGGTCCGGCGATGCCGTCCTCGGCGCCGCGTTCATGGGCGGAATCCGCGCGACGCTCGATCGGGCGGCACTGGCCACCGTCGTGCTGATCCTCATCGTCCTCCTGCTGGTGTACCGCTCCATCTGGCTGGCCCTGGTCCCCTTGCTCACCATCGGCCGCCTGGCGATCGCCCGCGGGCTTCTTGGATGGATCGTCCAGGCGGGCTGGGATGTCTCGGTGCTGCTCGAGCTGTTCCTGATCGTCATCCTCTTCGGCAGCGGGACGGACTTCTGCCTGCTGTTGACCTGGCGGTTTGCGGAGTGCTGGGACGGGGACGACCCGGTGCCCGCACTGGCCGCGACCCTGCGACGCGTCGGTGAGCCGCTGCTCATCAGCGCCGGGACGGTCATCGCCGGCCTCTCCCTGATGGGAGCGACGCGGTTCGCGTTGTTCTCGCGCACCGGGCCGGGCGTGGCCCTGGGGCTGGCGGTGACCCTCGCGGCCTGCTTGACCCTGACTCCGGCCCTGCTCGTGGTTCTGGCCCGCCATCGGCCCCGGGCATTCTCGGGGCTCAAGGGCCGGTCCTCGGGCGTCTGGCCGACGATCGGCCGGCACGTCCTGTCGCGGCCGGTCCGCGTCGCCGTGGCAGTGCTGGTCGCGATGGGTGTCCCGGCCGCCTTGAGCCTCCGGGCGACGATCGTCCACGATCTGCTCGCCGTGCTGCCGCGCGGATCGGCCGCGGTCCGCGACTTCCATCAACTCGCCGACAGCTTCGGATCGGGCACGGTCGCGCCCTGACGGTCGTGCTGGAGTCGGACGAGGACCTGCGCCGGCCGGGCGGCCTGGCCCTGATCGACGAGCTGAGCCGGTTGATGGCGGCCGGGGGCGGCGTCGCCCGGGTCCGCTCGGCGACCAGGCCGACGGGAGAGACCGCCTTGCTCGATGCGGCCCGGGTCCCGCGCCGACTCGAGGAGATCCGCGGGGGTCTGGAGCAGATCGCCCGTGGCGCGGATGAGCTCGGCCGCGGCCTGAATGCGGGGGTGGTCAAGATCCGGATGGGGCGAAAGCTCCACGAACTCCTCCGCCGTGGCCAGACCATCCCGCCCCAGGAGCGTTGCCTGCTCGATATGCTCGATCCGATGATCAGCGAGTTGGGCGGGGCCGCCGAAGGCGCCAGCAAGGTCGCCGAGGGCTCGCGGCGGGCCCGCGAGGCCCTGGCGGCGATCCTCGACGATCCGGAGGGCCGCGCGGCGCTCGAACGCTTGCTGATCACCCCGGCCGACCTGGCCGGCCGTCCCGAGCTGCAAGCCGCCCTGGCGTACTACCTCTCTCCCGACGGTCGAAGGGCGCGGATCGAATTGGAGCCGACCGACCCGGTCTTCTCGGCCCGGGGGATCGACGCCGTCGACGCCCTCCGCCGCCGCCTCGCCGAGGAGCTATCGGCCAGGGACCGGGGACACGTCCGGGCGCTGGTCGCCGGGGCCAACGCCGACTGGGCCGACGTACGCGCCGCGACCCGCGCCGACCAGCGATGGATCTGGTGGGCCGTCCCCCTGGGCGTCTTGCTGATCCTCCTGGCGGCCCTTCGCGACCTGGCGGCCGGCCTCAACCTGGTCGCGACCATGCTCCTGACGTACCTGTTCGCCCTCGGGACCACGCATCTCGTCTTCGTCGAGGGCCTGGGTGCGCCCGGGATCGACTGGACAGTGCCCTACTTCCTGTTCATTCTCCTGGTGGCCGTGGGCGTGGACTACAACGTCTTCCTCATGGCCCGTCTGCGGGAGGAGGCCCGGTCGCGAGGGCTGCGGGAGGGGATCGTCCGCGCGGTGGGCCACACGGGCGGCCTGATCAGCTCGGCGGCGGCCATCACCGCGTGCAGCTTCGCGGCGCTGCTCTCCAGCCCGCTGAGCTCACTCCGGCAGCTCGGATTCGCCTTGGTCGTGGGCATCGTGGTCGACGCCCTGCTCGTGCGTCCCGTCCTCGTTCCGTGCGGCACACTGGCTGATGCACCGTCGCCGCGCGACTGTCGCCATCGCCTCTAGGCAGACCGCGGCGAGTCGCGCACGATCCCGATCGCTTGGCGTCGGTTCAATCGAGGCCGGGCGTTCGGGGTCCGGGGCCGCATGATCGAATGCCGCTCATCAGGGACCCGTGCCGCCCACCGGACGGTCATACCTTCCATACCGGGGAATCTAGATCCTGGACATGCATTGGGTAGGGGTGTTCAATGAGATCAGCGAATACCCGCAATGATCGCAGAGCCCATCTCGCGAAGTGGCCGATGGTGGCTTGAGAGCGGGCCCCGCCTTCCGAGAGAATCTGCCCTTGCCCGGGAAGATCGAGCAATGGCCCAAGCCGGCACCGACCGCAACCTGCTCTTCGGCATCCTCGCCCTGCACAACGGCCTGATCAGCCGCGACGCCCTGATCCTGCGCCATGTCCGCCTGGGTCGCCGACAAGGACAGGCCGCTCGGCGAGATCCTCGTCCGTCTCGGCGACCTCACGCCCGAGCACCACTTCCTCATGGAGGCCCTGGTCAAGGCCCATCTCGACCAGCACGGCGGCGATGCGCAGCAGAGCCTCGCCGACCTCTCCACCACGGCGCTGGCCCGCGTGCTCCTGAACGAGCTCGGCGACCCCGACGTCCGCACCGGCCTCAACCGCTCCGCCCGCGGCCCGTCCGGATCGGACACCCGCACGGACGGCGATGGCACCGGGCCCGGCGGCGCGGGCGACGAAGCGCTGGTCGGGCGGCGGTTCCGCATCCTCCGCCTCCACGACGAGGGGGGCCTGGGCGCCGTCTACCTCGCCCGCGACGAGGAGCTCAACCGCGAGGTCGCGCTGAAGCAGATCAAGGGGCGGTTCGGCGCCGACCCCGACAGCCGCCAGCGATTCCTCGCCGAGGCGGAGATCACCGGCAACCTCGAGCACCCGGGTGTCGTGCCGGTCTACAGCCTGGGGGACGACGAGCTGGGCCGGCCCTACTACGCCATGCGGTTCATCAAGGGCGAGAGCCTCAAGCGCGCCATCGAGCACTTCCATGCCGCCGAGGCCCCCGGCCGCGACCCCGGCGAGCGGGCGCTGGAGCTCCGCCGGCTCCTGGGCCGGTTCGTGGGGGTGTGCCAGGCGGTCGCGTACGCGCACAGCCGGGGGGTGATCCACCGCGACCTCAAGCCGGCCAACGTGATGCTCGGCCGCTACGGCGAGACGTTGGTGGTCGACTGGGGGCTAGCCAAGTCGGTCGGGCGGGATGAGCACGCGGCGGCGGCCGACCCGGCGGAGGCGACGGTGCGGCCGTCCTCGGGCAGCGACGGGGCGATGACCGTCCCGGGGTCGCCGCTGGGGACGCCGGCGTACATGAGCCCGGAGCAGGCCGCCGGCGAGCTGGACCGGGTCGGGCCGGCGAGCGACGTGTAGCCTGGGGGCCACCCTCTACCACCTTCTGACCGGCCGGGCGCCCGTCGTCGGGGTAGACGGCCGGGAGGCGATGGAGCAGGTGCGGCGCGGCCAGATCCCACCTCCTCGCTCGGTGAAACCGGAGGCTCCTCGGCCGCTGGAGGCCATCTGTCTCAAGGCCATGGCGTTGAAGCCCGAGGACCGCTATGCGACCCCGCTCGCTCTGGCTGAGGAGATCGAGCACTGGCTGGCCGACGAGCCGGTCTCGGCCTGGAGCGAGCCGTGGCGCGACCGCGCCCGGCGGTGGGCGCGGCGGCACCGGACGGCGGTCACGTCCGCCGCCGTCCTGCTCACAGCGACCGTGCTGGCCCTGACGGTCGCCACCGCCCTCATCTCACGCGAAAAAACCCGGGCTGACGCGAACGCCCTCGCTGCCAGGGACTGCGCAGGCGCGGGCCGAGGCCAACTACCGCGACGCCGAGCGACAGCGGCGACAGGCCGAGGCCAACTACCAGCTGGCCCTCCAGGCCGTCGATCGGTTCTTCACGCAGGTCAGCGAGAGCAAACTGCTCGGCGTCCCGACCCTCGAGCCGTTGCGCCGTGACCTGCTCCAGACGGCCGCGGAGTTCTACGAGACGTTCGCCCGCGAGCACGCCGACGACCCGGTGCTGAAGGCCGAGCTCGGCGACGCGAATCTCCGGCTGGCGGAGATCACCGGTGAGATCGAGTCCGGTGGGCGAGCGGCCGAGTTCGCCCGGCTCGCGCGCTCGATCTACGAGGAGCTGGGCCGATTGCCGGGCGCCGGTGCCGCCAGCAGTTGGGGCCTTGCCCAGGCCAGTTCGGTGCTCGGTTGGCTGAATTTCCAGACCAACCAGATGGACCAGGCCGATCGCATGTACCGCGAGGCCCGGCTCGCTGCCGAGCGCCTCCTCACCGAGCTGCCGCGCGACGCTCGGCCCCGCCGGAAGCTTGGCGAGATCTGCGGTAGCCATGGGATCGTCCTCCAGGCCCTCGGCCGCATGGGCGAGGCCGAAGAGGCGTTTCTCCAGGGCCGGGCGATTCTCGAGGCGCTGGTCCGGGAGCGCCCGAGGACTCTTACGGGCGAGACGTCCTGGCGAACCTGGAGATGAATCTGGGTCGCTTCTACTACTATCTCGGGCGCATGGGACCGGCCGAAGAGACCTATCGACAGGTCCTGGCCCACCTCGAGCCGAAGGTGGGCCCGCGGGCGGTGCCCTACTATCGCGAGTCCGTCGGCACGACCTATGTCAACCTTGCCAAGCTGCTGCGCGACGTCGGCCGGCGGGCCGAGGCCGAGGACGCTTACGCCAAGGCCCGGGCCTTATTAGAGCCGCTGGCGCGTGAGTTCCCCGAGCGGCTCTTTTATGCCGGGGTGATCGGGCGGATACAGGAGGGGGTGGCGAAACTCCGCAAGGAGGCCGGGGATCCCGAGGCCGCGATACGCGGCTACGACGAGGCGACCCGGACGCTCGAGGCGGTGCTGTCCCGGGACCGGCAGTACGAGCCGGCCCGTCGCTACCTCCGCGAGTTGAACGAGGGCCGCGCCGAGGCCCTAACGCAGCTCGGCCGGCATGAGGCGGCGATCGCCGCATGGGACCGTGCGCTGGAATACGACGATGGACGGGGACCGGCCGCATTGCGCCTGGGACGAGCCCTCTCCCGGGCGCGGGCCGGCCAGGCCGGGCCGGCGGCGCAAGAGTCCTGGGACCTGGCGCGAGCCGAAGCTCTCGGCCGCGCTGCTGGAACGTGCCGCGAGGGTCCATGCCCTTGCCCTCAAGGCGGCCGCCGACTCGCGCGCCGGCGAGTCGCCGACGGCGGCGCGATACGCCCGTCAGGCCGTCGATCTCCTCGACCGCGCTGGAGGATTCGGCGACCCGGGCCAACTGGATCGCCTCAGGACCGACCCGGACTTCGGGTCGCTCCTGGCCCGCCCGGAGTTCCGCGCCCGGCTCGACCGCCGTGCGGGCTCGGGTCACTGATCACGGAACGAGCCTTCGACTGCCTGCTTCCGGCCGCCCGCTTCGTATCTTGAGAGGAGTCTCTGGAAAAGCCCGCGGATGCGGATCTGATCGCGGAGGGGCAACGCAAACTCGGGTAAGCGGAGCCCATATTCATCGAGGCTGGGTTCATCCTCGCGCTCCTCGCGCAAGACGATCTCGTGGTAGATCAGGTCGAGGACGGCCTCGGGTTGGCTGCGCACTGCAGGCCAGCGCTGGAGATACACCTCGACGCCCACTCGCTCACCAGGTCGCCACCGGAGGTACTGGTCGGCCAGCAGGGCGAGGGGAATAACCGGTGGCAGGGGCCGGCTGCGATCGGAGGTCATGGCTCGATTTCTTCCCGGCAAAGTTGGTGTGTCAGCAGCCCAAACCCCGCCGGTTGGGCCGAGCCGTCGCGGGCCAGCCGGGCCAGGGTCAGTATTTCCTCGATCAAGCAGAGCAGCCGGCGGCCCGAGGCCCGGATGTGCGCCGCGTAGCGGCGCTGGCGCTCGTCCAGGCCGTCGGCCTCGGCGAGCAGGTCCGAGAATCCGAGGATCGCGTTGAGGGGAGTCCGCAGCTCGTGGTTCATCGCGGCGATGAACTCGGGGGCGGCCAGATCGCGGCCGATCATGGGATGGCCTCCTTCATGTGGTGAGGGCGGTCCAAGACGACCGACGGAGTGCCCTGGCGGCATTCTGCATCATCACGGCGCTGGCCGCGGTAATCCCGCCGTAGAAGGCGCCGATGACGCCCGCGGCCGAGACATCCTGGCCGGTCAGCAACAACCCGGGCAGGCCCGTGTGGACCCGGAGGGACCGTTCCGAGTACCGACCCGGCACCGGCGCGATGCCGTAGGCGGCACCGCCGAGATGGCCGGTGTACGAGGCGATCGTCAGCGGGGAAGCGCCCTCGGCATAGCGCACCGATGACCGGACGCCCGGCCAGGCCTGCTCGACCCGGTCGAGCGTCAGGTCGGCCAGCCGCCGCTTCAGCTCGTCGTAATCCGGCCCCCGCTTCATCACGCGCGAGCCTTCCCAGCGGGCGAACCGGTCGCCGCGGATACCGACGAAGACCTCGGCCGTGACTGTGCCCGAGCCGTCGTCATCGTGCTGGAACCGCGGGGCCAGGCTCAGCAGCAGCCAGCCGGGCGGCACCGACAGGTCCTCCCAGACGCCCCGCATCGCGCCCGGTTCGAACTCGACCCAGTAGTTGACGCCATCCAGCCCTCGGCGGTCGAGGAACGAGCGATCGAGAGCCAGGTAGAGGGTGAAGATCGAACAGCTCGACGGCATCGCGGCGATCCGATCGGCGTGGGCCGGGCGGTGCTCTTCGGGGACCAGCCTTCCGAAGGTCTCCCGGGCCCCGATCCCGCTGATGACCGTCCGGGCGCGGAGGACCTCGTCGCCGACCCGTACGCCCGCGACGCGTCCCCCGTCGATGATCAGGCCGGTGACCTCGGCCCGCGTTCGGAGGCTGCCCCCGGCGGCGGTGATCGTCGCGGCGAACGCCTCGGCGACCGTACGCGACCCGCCGGCCGGAGTCCACATCCCGTCGTGGAGGAACTCCATCGGCACGGCGTAGGCGCCGATGGAGGTTTCCGCCGGGATCCCGCCGAAGTTGCCCCACGTGAACCACAGGTGCTCGCGGAGTCGCTCCGAGGCGCCGATGTCGTCCATGTATCGGACCAAGGGCCGACGGTCCGCTCCCAGGAACCGGCGGCCCAACCACCAGCCCACGCCGAGCCGTTCGGCGGCCGGCGGCAGCGCCTGGAGCGTCATGAACCGCAGGTAATCCCGATTGATTCGCCGCATGTCCTCGAGGTAGCGGTCGATGACCCGTCGCTCGGCGGGGAAAGCCGCGTGCAGGTCTTCGCGATATCGGTCGCGGGGCGCCCGCTTGACGAATGCGCCATCGGGCCGGATGTATCGGTCGGCCTTCTCCGGGAGCTTCGTCCATCGGGCACGGCCGCCCGTCAGCATCTCCCAGAGTTCCGGGAAGTCGCAGTCATAGGCAGTCGGCCAGCCGGTGTAGTGCAGGCCGGAGCCCCAGCGATGCTGTTTGCGCCGAAAGGTATGAGTCAAACCCCCGAGCTGGCCGTGGGCCTCCAGCACCAGGACTGACCGCCCGAACTTCGCCAGGGTGGCCGCCGCCGCCAGCGACCCCATGCCGCTGCCGATGCAAATGACGTCCCAGGCCGGCGGGCCGATGCTCCGGCGCGTGGCACGATCCGACGGTTTGGTGAGCAACGCGGTCATCGTCGTCCTCCTCGTACGTTGGGATTCCTCATCGTCGGTCGCCGAGTTCGGGCCTTATCACGATGCGGCCCGCGGCAGGGCCGGGCGGGCCGGCCGCTCGGCGGGCGCCGGGATCGGGCCCGCGTGCCCGGCGCCGAGGAGGGCACGACGGATCGGCTCGGGCCACGGCTCGGCCGCGGGTGTCCCGTCGGCGCCCCGCCGGACCCAGGCGACTTCCTGAGTTCCGATCGAGAGCTTGTGACGGGTGCCGTCGGGCATCGCCCGGACGTACTCGAAGGCCAGCACCGCGCCGGCACGATTCAGAGTCCGCAGCCGGAGGTCGACCTGCACGCGATCGAACGGCATCGCCTCGCGGAGGTAGTCGACGCGGGTGTGCAGCGTGAGCAGCTCGCCCCGCTCGCCGACGCCGCGGTGCCAATCGGGATCGATGGCCTGAAGGAACAGGTCGCGGACCCGGTTCTGCCAGGAGAAGTAGTTGGCGAAGTAGACGTTGCCGACGAGGTTGGCCTCCTCGAGCGTCGTCTGGAACGTCTCGGTCCGCAGCGGCCGGCCGGCTGCTGGACCGACGGGGGCCCGGTGCACGACCGCCCCGGTGTCGAGGCCTGCCAGCGGCTCGAGCAGTGACGTTCGGTCGATGACCGGATAGCCCGGCCGCGGTCCCATCCTCCGCACGAAGTCGGCGAAGTCCCCGGGCAGCGGCTCGGGCGCCACCCTCCCGTGGCCGATCAGCCGCACCCAAGTGGCCTTCTGCGAGCCGAACGCCACCCGCTCGACGTGACCGCCCGGGCCGACCTTGCCGAAGTCGCAGTAGAACTGCACCTCGGCGCCTTCCGGCGCGTCGGTCCAGAACCGCATCCGGATCACGTCGTTGGCCGTCGCCTCGCCGAGGACGCTAACATCGGCCCAGTTGGTTACGAGGCCCCACTGGCCCCCGGCGATCCGCTCGACCAGGCTCGGGACGTTGTGCGACGTGACCAGCTCGCGCATCTTGCCCATCCAGTCGAGGTACCGCGGGGCCGGGACGCGTCGGCTGATGCCCGACGCGTCGCGGAACGAGGCGGCGAACCGGAGCTCCTGCACCGGCTGGCCCTGCGGCCCGTCATCCGCCACGCGGACGCAGTGGGTCTCCGGGTCGATGCCCCCTTGGGAGGTCAAGGCCGCGGGGGCGTTGCCGGACCCGGTCGCGCGTCGAGGGTCCGTGATGGGAGCCTGGGACGGTGCGACGACCAGCGCGACCATCCGCTCGGGACCTCGCGTGAGCCGGACGGATACGGTCAGCACCGAGGGGCAGCCCGGGAGGTTGATGGCCCGAAGGAGCACGGTCGGACCGTTCCGGCCTTCCACGACCAGGTCGATGGTCGTCGCCTGGGTGGCCTTGCGCACCGCCTCGGCGGCCGACCAGATCCGCGTCCCGGCCAGAGCCAGCGAGTCGCCTGCCGCCACCAAGGCGTCGAGGACCACTCGCCGGCCGAACCCGAGCAGGGCGATCCAGTCCTCTTCGGTCCGCTCGCGGACCACCTCGAGGTCGCAGCCCTGCGGGCCGGGCCCGACGACGCAGAGGGCATTTCGGTCGTCGTGCGAGAGCGACAGGCCGAGCCCGCGCACGGCCGCCGGCCCGGTCAGCTCGGGGCGGCCGTCGGCATGCCGCATCACCTCGTAGGGACCGTCGGTCATCCCCCTGACCGCCCGATCGACCAGGCCGCGCTCGCGGTCGTGCCGCACGTACCTCGGCAGGGCGTGCAGGCCGGGCAGGTCGGCCAGGGCCAGCGAGGGTCCGCGGCGGCGGAAGCCCTCCAGCGATCGCCCGACCGCCTCGCGGACCAGCCGCTCATCGCGCCCCTCGGGGTGGGCAAGGTCCTCGGCCGTCGGGTTGTCCGGGCGTTCCTCCAGGATGCGAAGCCGGTAGCCGGTGAGGCGCTCGGTCATTCGGCCCTGCTCGTCGGTGGCGAAGATCTCGGCGATGTACTCCCGTCCGTCGCGGACCTTGGACGGGGCGAAGACGAACCGGCGACCCGCGCCGGCCTCGGCCGCCCGGAACCGCTCTATCCGCCCGATCCCGACCGGCAGGCAGAGCTCCCGAGGGATCGTGAGCTGGCCGGCCTGGAGCAGGACGTCGCGGAAGAACGGGTCGCCGAGCAGCAGCTCGCCCGCCGGCCCCGCCGCGAACGCCCGTCCCGCCAGGTCCGACGCCGCGCCGCACTCCGCCTCGAAGATGGTGTGATCCCCGTCCAGCTCGTGGATGCGCCCCATCCGCTGGAACAGCGGCCCCTGGAACAGCAGGCCGCCGTAGAGGTCGACCCGCGGGTCGATGTCCAGCGGCTCGCCATGACGAAGGTCGACCTGCGGCCCCTCGGCGGGCTTGCCCAGGACGAGGGTGGCCGCGAAATGATCGATGGAGAACGCGGTCTGCTCCGTCCGGATCCCGACCCGGACCGGCTGCTCGCCATCGGCGGTCGGCTCCAGCGCAAGGGCGCGGATCTCGATCTCCACGCCGTGCGCCGGATCGACGACGATCGGCCGCTCGAGCCGGATGTCTTCGATCCGGCCGACCTCGGGCCGAGCCCCGCCGGTAACGACGGCCGCGGCCTGCGTCATCGCCTCCAGGCCCAAAACCGTCGGGAACAAGTACGATCCCCTGTAGACGTGGTCCTTGACGTAGATGTCTCGCTCGAGGGTCAACCGCGTGCGGGCGACGAGCTCGACGCTCGGCATGCATCGAACGATCCGCTCGATGAACCGAAGGCCGACCGGGGCGGCCGACGGCTCCATCGGCCAGGTATCGAGCCCGCCCAGTCGCGCCGTGACGACGACCTGGCCGGCGCCGGGGTCGGCGTCGAAGAGGTGGAGGAACCGGCGCACGCCTTCCTCGGTCGGGATCGCGCCGATGCCCATTTTGCCCAAGTGCTCGACGCTGCCCAGGCGGGCCCCCATGCCGGTCTCGCCCCAGACGCTGAAGGCGATCGACAGGGCGGACGTCTCCGGATGCTCGGCGGCGAACCGGCGGACGAGCAGGTCGAGGACCTCGTTGGAGAATCCATACCAGGCGTTGCCGGGCATACCGGTCACGCCGATGATCGACGAGAACGCGAGGAATAGCCGGGGTGGCGCATCGGCCAGGGCCCGGCCGAGGTGGACGACGCCGAAGAGCTTGGGCCCGATCTCCGCCATGGCCTCATCGATATTAACCTGGTCGGCCCGCCGCGGAAGGTTCACGCCTGCGGCGTGCACGACCCCAGTGATCGGTCCGACCTGCTCGCGGACGCGACGCACCAGGCCGGCGACTGCCTCGCCATCGGTCACATCGCAAGACTCGTAGCGGAAGTCCAAGCCCGCGGCGCGGAACCGGGCCAGGGTCGCGCCTAGCTCGCCGTCATCGCCGCCGGACGGCGCCGGGCTGCTGCCGACCAGCACGAGCCGGACCCCCTTCGCCCGTCCCAGGGCCAGCGCGCACTCCGCGGTGATCCCCCTGGCCCCGCCGGTGACGAGGACCACGTCGTCGGACGTCCACGCGCCGGGCCTCGGACGGTCGGCCGCCATGGGGCGGAACCGGGCGCGGGGGACGAGGCGGACGCCCTCGGCGTCACGACCGACGGCGGCGAAGACGGCGAGGCCGGTGAGCGCCGACTCTATAAACGGGGCGGCATCCGCGGGGTCGATGTCCGGCGACAGGTCGATCACGCGCACCCGCTGGCCGGGCCGCTCCAGGTGGACGCTCCGGGCGAAGGCAGACCCGCCGCAGGCCTCGATGTCAGCCGGGACTTGGCCCGACCCGAAACGCCCGCCGCCGAACTGGACGATCGCCACGGCCTCGGCCGACCGTGAGGCCATTGCCGCCGCCCGCAGCCGCCCGACCATTCGGGCAATTCGGGCGCGGTCGTTGGGGTCGTCCTCCGACCGCCTCGGCAGGATCGCGACGACCTGGGCGGTCGAGGCGTCACCGCCGGGCGATTCGCTCCCGGAGAAGCCAATCATCGCGGCGTCGGACCCGCCGGCCGACAACCGCCCGGCCAGCGCCCGGGCGAGCGCGGCGTCGCCGGGCTCGGAAAGGATCAGGGTTCGTTGGGCTCGCATGGTCACGGGGTTCGCGGACATCGCTCGGCTCCTCACGGCTCTGACGGGGTCGGTGGGTCACAGGCCCCGTTTCTCTCGGGGCCCAGCAAGCTCATCGGGCTCCCGTTACGGACCGGACGGCCGTCCCTGGAAAAAAGCGGAGGGCCGGACCTCTCGGCCCGGCCCCCTCGCATCGGTCTGCTGGCGGGCACGCTACCCCGCTCAGGCGGCCTCGGGGACGTACTCGACGACGAAATGGCGGACCCAGGACGGGCCGGCATCGAGGATGTGGCGGACCGGCTCCGGTGAGGATGGCGAGGATCGGACGGCCGCCGGCATGACCGGGGGGAGATCGTCTCCAAGGACCCGGCGGATCGCCGTGGCGATCTCCGAGAGCGAGGCATTGGCGAGCGCGGCCGGGTCGAGCCGTCCGGCGACCTCGGCGGACCTGGCCGCGACGGCCACCAGCTCGGCGGCCTTGATGGAGTCCAGATTCAGGTCGTCGAGCAGGCGGACGTCGGGGGTGAGCGACGTGCGCGGGAATCCCGTCCGCTCGGCGGCCAGGTCGAGGAGCACCGCCTCGAGATCTGGCCCGTCGAGGCGGCCGAGGTCGGCGGCCGGGGCCGCGACCCGGCCCGCCGGGAGGTCGGGCGGCCTCGACGTCGGAGCCTGCGGGACCAGGGTCGCTGACCCGGCCGCGTCATCGAGGCAGTTCAAATCGGCCCGGACTACCTCGACGAGGAACTTCCGGCGACGGTCGAGATAGGCGCGTATCCGATCGGGGGTGACGCCGACGGAGTCCGCGAGCGCAGCCTCGAGCGAGGTGGAGGTGCCGTCGCCGGGGAGGGGCTCGCACTCCACTTCCGGGAACGGCCGCTCGCAGGGATTATCGAGGAAGAGCCGCTCGGAGGCGGGGACGTAGGGGCGGACCAGGCGGCCGTCGTACAATCGGCCCCAGCGGATGTCAGCCCCGAGGACGAAGGCTCGTGCCAGCACGGTGACCAAGTCGCGATCGGCCGATTCGGGCCTCGAGGCCACGGGCAGGCAGGGCGGCCCCTGGGGGCCGACGATCCCCGGGACCAGGCCGGTGAGGACCGCCCCCGGTCCCACCTCGATCAGGAGGTCGCACCCGGCCGCCATCCGCCGCACCATCGCTTCGAACTCCACCCGCGCCGTGACCTGCGCCGCCAGGTGGCGTCTCAGGTCCAGGCCGGCCGCCACCGGGCATCCGTCGACGCTGGAGAGCATCGGAACCGACAGCGGCGCCGGGGGTGACGGTCAGGGCGCCTCGGCCTCCAGCCGGGCGGCGGCCTCGGTGACGAGGGGGGAGTGGAAGGCGTTGGAGACGGGCAGCCGTCGGGCCGCGACGCCCCGCCCAGCAGCCCGCGCCATCGCCTCGAGGACGGCGACCTCCTCGCCCGATATGACCGTCTGCCCGGGGCCGTTCAGGTTGGCCAACACCACGACCCCGGGCACGTCGCGGAGCGTCTCCTCGGCCTCATCCGCGGGACAGGCGAGGCTGGCCATCGCCCCGGGTCGATCGGCCGGGCTCGCGAGCACCCTCCCCCGCACGGCGGCGAGCCGAAGCAGTTCGTCTGCGTCGAGGGCCCCGGCCGCGTGGAACGCCGTGAGCTCGCCCAGGCTGTGCCCGCCGACCAGAGACGGGCCCAGCCCGAGGTCGGCCAGGTGCCGCAGGAAGATCGCCGACGCCAGGCAGACCGCCGGCTGGACGATCTCCGTCCGCGCCAGGTCGCGCCTCCAGCCCTCGACCTGGGCGGGGCCGGTGGCGCGGTCGAGGGGTCGGTAGTCGAAAGGCGTGATCGGCCCGACCCCGGCCTCCGCGGCCCGGCGGTCCGCGTCGGCCGCGAGCTGCCGCGCCCAGGCGTGCCGCTCGACGAGGGCCCGCGCCATACCGAGCTGCTGCGAGCCCTGGCCCGGGAACAGGAAGCCGAGGCGGGGCGGCCCCGAAGGGGCTCCGAGCCACCAGCGAGCGCCGGGACCCGCCAGGACCTGGCCGTGGCCAAGGGTCGACTGACCGACGGCGCCGGCCAGCTCGTGGAGGGCGACGGCCAGCTCGTCCGGGGACCCGGCGATCACGGCGGCCCGTACCGCCGGGGCCGGGCCGACCTCGTCTCCTAGCCGCGCGGCCAGGTCGGTCAGCTCGGCCGGGCTCAGCGCCTCGACCTCCGTCGCCAGCGCCGGCAGCCTCCCGAGCAGCTCCTCCGCCGAGGCAGCCCCGAGCACGAAGACCTCTACCTCCTGCGCAGAGGCCATCAGCGCCCTCTCCTCGAGCGCGGGTGCCAGGTCAGGGGACGGTGCGTCGCCCGACTCCAGGGTGACGTGCGAGTTGATCCCGCCGAAGCCCATCGCCGAGACCCCCGCCCGGATGACTCGCGATGGCTCCAGCACCCCACCACTGAGCACCGGGTACAGGACGCGGGCGGTGGTCTCGAAGGCCTCGTTCGGGCGAGTGCAGCCGGCCGTCGGCGGGATCACGCGGCGGTTGACCGCGACCGTCGCCTTGATCAGGGCACCGATGCCTGCCGCGGCCTTGGTGTGCCCGATCACCGACTTGAGCGACGTGATGCCGCAGGACCGCTCGGCCTCGGCCCCCGAGTCGGCGAGCGCCGCCGCCAACCCTTCCAGCTCGACCCGGTCGCCGACCCTGGTCCCCGTCCCGTGGCCCTCGACGAAATCGAGCCGGTCGGGACCATAGCCGGCCCGCCGGTACGCCCGGCGGATCGCCGTTGCCTGGCCCTCCCGGCCCGGCGCCGTCAGCCCGCCCTTGCCGTCGGAGGAGATGCCCCAGCCGCGGAGCACCGCGTAGACGGTATCTGCGTCAGCACGCGCGTCCTCAAGCCGCTTGAGAACCACGAAGCCGCACCCCTCGCCCGGGAGGAAGCCGTTGGCGCGCCGGTCGTAGACCCGCATGTCGTCGGGCGTGAGGGCGCCCGTCTTGGCGAAGCCGATCAGTTCGAAAGTATCCAGGCTGATGTCCACCCCGCCGGCCAGCGCCAGGTCGAGGTCACCCGCGACGAGCCGATCGGCGGCCGTGCAGACCGCCAGCAGCGACGACGAGCAGGCGCCATCCACGGTGTAGCCGCCGCCGTGGAAGTCGAACGTGTTGCAGATGCGTCCGGCGATCGTGTTCGACAGCCCCCCGGCGAGGGTATCCTCCGTCACCGGCGCAAAGACCGACTTGAAGTAGCGCTCCATCGTCTCGGCCAGCTCGTCCCGGACGCGCGGCGAGAGGCCCTTCCGCTGGGCGGCCGCCAACAGGGCCCGCCGCACGAACGGCCAGCGCACCCGCATGGTGTTCGATCGCGTGTGCTCACCGGTCAGCGTGTTGCCCAGGATTACGCCCGTGCGGTCGCGGGGGACGGCCTCGCGGGTGTAGCCAGCGTCGGCTAGCGCCTGGCGGGCCACCTCGAGCGCCAGCCATTGCACGACGTCGGTCGCCTCGAAGGTTCCCCTGGGGATCCTCATCCCGGCCCAGTCGAACCGGAAGCCGTCGATCACGGCGGCCCGGCGGCTGTAGGTCTTGTCCGGCGCCGCAGGATCGGGGTCGTGGTACTCCGACATCGGCAGCCGGCAGTCCGGGATCCGCCGGAACTGACGTCGCCGCGCCAGCACATTCTCCCAGAGCTCCCGCGGCCCGCGGGCCCCGGGGTACCAGCATCCCAGTCCGATCACCGCGATCCCGCCCACCGGCCCCCTCGCATTCGGCTCTGACATGGCTCACCTCGCCTGGATCTCGCCGTTCATTTTTCTTGCCGGCCCGACCGACCGGGCCACTCGATCATGAATCGCGGTCCTCGGCCGGACCGGACGCGTGACATGACGGATCGAAAAAACCGCCCTCGATCCGGCCTGTTGGTGCCTCGCAGCCAGCGGCGCCGAACAGGAGGCGATCGTACCTTGCGAAGCCTCGAGGCCACTCGCGCCGGCCCGGCCCTCTCCAAACCGGCCCGGGATGGCCGGCCGAGAACAGGTATCGGACCGGCGTGAGGGACGGTGGTCGAGGGGTTGGAGCTAGACCTGTCGCATCGCCCCCATCCCCCCGGATCGTCGCGGGCGGGCGCTCCTCGTCCCGATCAGCCCTCGCGCGGAGCGATCTCGGTATCGAGGTCGGGGATCCCGCCAGATAAGACGTCCGCCCCGTGGATGGCCCCCAGGAGGAGGGGGATGAGCGTCGCGCCGGCGCACAGGGAGAAGGACGACCCGAGGCGGGCGCAAGGGCGCCGGCGGCCCCCAGGCCGACCTCGGTGCCGACCAGGGCCCTCGCGGCCCGGCGCATGCCGGGAGCGAGCTTCGACCAGAGGAGGGTCAGGACGCCGCCGAGCTGGAAGCCCATCACCGCCGCCTCCAGGGGGCAGTCGATGCGGGCGGAGGACTTGCCTTCGAGCGGCCCCGGGATGGTCGCGATCCCCATGGTGACCAGGATCGAGACGATCGACATGGCCCGGGCGACTCGCGATTCACGGCTCCTGGTTTTTGCTCCTGTCGCTCGCGGAACGGCACGTGGTGTGCCCATCCTGCGCCGGCGCCGAGGCGCAACCTCCGGGAGAATCGAACGGCCCGGTGGTGGGCGTACCAGCGGCGGCGGGCGGGGTCCGAGAAGCGACGATGCCGGGTGACGTCTCCGATCCTCATGGCCCAGGTCCTCCCCGTCCGGTCGCGGACTCACCTCGCGGGAGCGGCCCGGCGAGATCCGGGCACCAACTCCCCGAGAAGTGGATCGCAATTCCGACGGCGATCGGACACGCGTCGATCCGACGGCTTCATGGAGGCTGGGAGCGGTGTCCTGTATAATGCGTGCGGGAAGAAGCCGGAGGCCAGAACCATGAATGACGAGTCGACTTTCCCGGACCTGCTCCGTCGCGTGCGGGCCGGGGACCAGGCGGCGGCGGCGGAGCTGGTGCGCCAGGTCGAGCCGGCCATCCGGCGCGCCGTGAAGATCCGGTTGGTCGACGCCCGGCTGAAGGGGCTCCTCGACTCGATGGACATCTGCCAGTCGGTCCTGGGCAGCTTCTTCTACCGGGCCGCGCTGGGGCAGTTCGAACTCGAGCGGCCCGAGGATCTCCTCCGACTGCTCGTGACCATGGCGCGGAACAAGCTGGCCGACCAGGCCCGACGGCAGGCGACCAAGCGGCGCGGCAAGGGGATGGTCCGCGTCGGCGACGCCGCCGAGATCGACGTGCCCGGCGCCGATCCGACCGCTAGCCGAGTGGCCTCGGCCCGCGAGGTACTCCATGCGGCCTGGAATCAGCTCGGCGCCGACGAGCGCTTGCTGGCCGAGCAGCGCGCACTCGGGCGCCCCTGGGCCGAGCTGGCAGCCGAGCTCAACACTACGCCGGAGGCTCTCCGCAAGAAGCACGCCCGGGCCCTCGACCGTGTCGCACAGCAGCTAGGTCTGGACGGGATGCTGCCGGGTTCTGGGGACACCATACACGTGCGCCGTGGAAAAGTGTTCAATCTTCAGTGGGTGCAAATCCCACCCGGCAACTGGGTCGCTCCAGCCGGTAGCTATCGAAGCGACGCGTGGAGGTAACGAAACCGTCGGAGCCTTCGAGACAGACGGGTCGCTTTGGCGACTCGGCGAGCCGACAGGCCGTAATAGCCAGTGAACGTTGAGCAGGCCTCGAAAAGTCCAATGTGGTCGCCGACCTTGCGTGTATATGGGGAAGGCCGCAGCCGCTGGGTACAGGGAAACGGTTGGAATAGGCCGTCCCACGAGCGATCAAGGCCCAGCGGGCCACCGGGGTATTGACGACGGCATGTCGGTAAACGGAGATCGAACGCAACACGGGAAACCCATGCGGTGAGGACGCGTGATCCTCAACCGGACGCCCGTGAGGGACTGGCCGGGCCGCCTTGGGTGGCGGAGAGGTCCACAGTACCTGCGAAGCCGGGTAACGCCGGTGGAGGGAAGGGGCCTTGGTTCAAGGTCAGCGTCAGACGTGACTGACATCCAGGAGATTGGCGTGAGCCTAATACCTCCAACTACGGTTGAGAAGTTACAGACGGCGTTGCACACCAAAGCGAAGAACTCGCCCGGTTACCGGTTCTATGCCCTGTACGACAAGCTGTATCGTCGAGACATCCTGGACTTCGCCTTCGTCCGCTGCCTCAAAAACGGCGGTGCACCGGGGGTCGACGGCCAGAGCTTTGCGGACATCGAGACGTATGGACGAGACCGGTGGCTGGACGAACTGACGGAGGAACTCAGGAGCGAAACGTATCGCCCCCGGCCGGTCCGACGCGTGTTCATCCCGAAAGGAGATGGCAAGCAGAGGCCGCTGGGAATTCCTTGCACTAAAGATCGTGTCGTGCAGATGGCTGCTGTGCTGGTCTTGGAGCCGATCTTCGAGGCCGACCTGGAGCCGGAACAACACGCCTACCGCCCGGAGCGTAGCGCCTTGGACGCCGTTCGCCAAGTGGAACGGCTACTCAGGACGGGACATACCGAGGTGGTTGACGCGGACTTGTCTGGATATTTCGATACTATTCCCCACGCAGAGTTGCTTAAATCGGTGTCCCGTCGGATCAGCGACGGCCGCATGCTGCGGCTCTTGAAGATGTGGCTGGAAACACCGGTGGAAGAGACCGACGCGAAAGGGAATCGTCATCGGACAACCCGGAACAAGGACCAGGGAATGGGAACACCGCAAGGTGCTCCGATTTCCCCATTGTTGTCAAATATCTACATGCGACGCTTTGTAAAGGGATGGAAGACAGGAGGGCACGAAAAGCGTCTAGCCGCGAGAATCGTCAACTATGCCGATGACTTCGTCATCTGCTGCAAGGGCACGGCCGACGAGGCCATGACCCTGATGCGAGGGATGATGTCCAAGCTGAAGCTGACGGTGAACGAGACGAAAACACGATTGTGCCACCTGCCGGATGAGTCGTTTGATTTCCTGGGTTACACCCTTGGCCGGAACTATGACTGCCGGACGGGCGAGTCCTATCTGGGACCGCGTCCGTCGCGGAAGAAGATCGAGCGGCTCTGCCGCGAGATTGGTGAGTTGACGACGCGAAGGAAAGCCGGGCGAGACGTCGAGGTGCAAGTGAGGATGATCAACCGCAAGTTAAAGGGCTGGTCTAACTACTTTCGCCTCGGGACGGTGAGCAAAGCCTACCGAAACGTCGACGGCCACGTCCGCCATCGGGTGCGTCAGTGGTTGTGCGTGAAATTCAAGGTAAAGGGTCATGGAAAGAAACGATTCCATGCCGAACACCTTTACCAGGAGCTGGGATTACATCGGCTCCAACGAACGTAGCGTCGATCGTTCGTGTGCGAACGTGTGATGCAGAATATCAGTACAACCTTGTCCGAAAGCCGGGTGCCGGAAAACGGCCTGCCCGGTTTGATGAGCGGGATGTGAAAACGGAGTCATGGTGAGGCTAGTGAGGCACCGGCAACCGAAAGGGCCGGCAACAGATAGGCCGAACCTATAACCACCGCGTCACATCTCGACTCTACAATTATTGACGCCGGGTCCTGGGCTTGATCAGTGTTCGCTGATGCCCCGACTGGCACGTGGTGTCGCACCTCGCATGCCAGACCACATCACCCAGCGGGGAAACCGCCGCCAGCAGACGTTTTTTTGTGACGAAGATTACCGACTTTACATCGAGCTCATGGCGGAGTGGTGTGGGGCCCATCAAGTCGAGATCTGGGCATACTGCCTGTTGGTGAGACATGTCCATTTGATCGCCGTTCCGCACTCTGCCGAAGGATTGAGACGCGCGATCGGCGAGGTCCACCGCCGTTACACACGCATGGTCAACTTCCGTGAGGATTGGCGAGGACATCTCTGGCAGGGGCGGTTCGCTTCATTCGTGCTCGACGAGCCTTATCTGCTCACCGCCGTACGATACGTTGAGCTGAACCCCGTGCACGCACGGCTGGTCAATGCACCAAGCCGTTATCAATGGAGTAGCGCCGCCGCCCATGTGCGCGGCCGAGACGACGCGCTGGTGCGGGTCGCTCCCCTCGCCAAACTGGTCCCCAACTGGCGTGGTTTCCTCGCGCGTGTGATCCCGGAGGAGGACATCGAGGTCCTGCGCGCGCACGAGCGTACTCCTGGGCTATCTGTTTGCTTCCGCATTGGCTCGCATTCGTTGCACTCCTGCTCGCGAGCGCGGGGTTGAAAAGTGCATAACAGGCTCTAGAACGGCTCAGTCGGTGAGACCACTCGCGTTCATGGCTTGCGGGCCGCAATAAAACACGGCGATAGTTTAATGTAGAATTAAAAGATATTATTATATTATAAAATTAAACGTGTACGACCCAGTAATCCATTGGTCCGGTGCAGCCCGATTCGATTGCAATCCGCGGCCTTGAAGCGGATCTCCGCGACTTCGCTCCGGTCTGGACGGTCGCTCGCGGGCGCGACAGAATGAATTCTCACGAGCCAATCTCTTGAGTCGAGTCGACTTGAGCCGCTTCGATCCGGGCTTGCGTTGCGCTCCGTTGTTCCTGCGCCGATCTGTCTGGAGTCTTTGCCGATGATGCACCGTGTCACTTTGCGTCAGGTGATCGCCGCTCTAGCCACGCTCGGCGTGTTCGGAGTGTCCGGAATTCGTCCCGCGACTTCGCACGCGCAGGTGAGCGCTCTGGAATCGGCGAAGCAGCTCAAGCCCGCGCCTGGTCTGGAGGCCACGCTGTGGGCGTCGGAGCCGATGCTGGTCAACCCAACCAATATCGACGTGGATTCGCGCGGCCGCGTCTGGGTCACCGAAGGGCTCAACTATCGGCTCAGTCGCGGCGGGAACCGGCGGTTCCAGCGGATCGAGGAGGCCGACCGGATCAAGATCCTGGAAGACACCGACGGCGACGGCAAGGCCGACAAGATGACCGTGTTTGCCGACCGGATCTTTCCCGTGCCGATGGGCATCGCCGTCGAAGAGCATCACGACAAGGACGGCAGGTACACGGGGTGCCGCGTCTTCATCGGCAACAGTCCCGACTTGCTCGTGCTCGAAGACACCGACGGCGACGACAAGGCCGACAAGCGTTATCCGCTCCTGAGCGGTTTCGGCGGGATCGATTCTGACCATGGCGTGCACGGAATGGTGCTCGGCTTGGACGGCAAGCTTTACTTCACTCACGGCGACGGCTGCTGCTCGGTGCAGCACGACCACAGCGAACGCCCGCAGAATTTTGACGTGATCGACAAGAGCGGGCGTCATGTCTGGACCGATCAGCTTGCCAATACGATGCGGGTCAATCGCGACGGATCGCGATTCGAGATCATCTGTGATCGGCAGCGGAACAACTACGAGACCAGCCTCAACTCGTTTGGGAACATCTTCACCAGCGATAACGACGACGACGGCAATCGCGGCTGCCGTGTGATCTGGGCCATGGACGGCGGCCATTACGGCTATCACACGGCTGGGAGCCCCAGGCACTGGGGTGAGGAGGTGCCGGGCAATGTTCCCAAAATCGTCGGCACGGGCAACGGCAGTCCCTGCGGAATCATGGTCTACGAGGGAGAGCTGTTGCCGGAGGAGTACCGCGGCAGCGTGCTGGAGGTCGACGCCGGCACGCGCCAGGTGAATTTCTTTCCGATGTCACGACACGGGGCCGCGTTCCGGACTGAATACATGGTGTTCTTGTCCGGCGATGATCCGTGGTTTCGACCGGTCGACGCTTGCGCAGCGCCGGATGGCTCGGTGATCGTCGCCGACTGGTACGACGCGGGCGTCGGTGGCCATGCCTTCAGCGACCAGACGACCGGGCGGCTCTACCGCGTCGCCCCCAAGGGACAAAAGAGCCGGCCGGTGAAAGTCGACCTTGCGACACCGCTGGGACTGCTCGCTGCGCTGCAGTCTCCGAACGTCGCCACGCAAGACGCGGCAAGGCGCGGATTGCTCGCGCGCAACCATGAACCAATCGTTGTCGACGGCGTGGCCACGCTGGCGATCCATGGGCGCGATCCGATCTACAGGGCACGTGCGCTCTGGGTATGGCAAGCAATCGCGGGGGACAAAGCGGCGATCGCTGCCCTCACCGAGGCCGCCAGCCGGAACGAGCCGCGCATCCGGGAACAAGCCGTGCCGCATGCTCGGACGGGACTGCCGCGAGAACGGCCGCGTCGATTACGCGAACGACGCTGCCAGGCAGCCGCCTGCCGCGCTCGCCCAACTCGATATACTCCTGCCCCTGGCATCGGACCCGGATGCGGGCGTGCGCCGTGAGCTGATACTGGCCTTGCGAAACCTTCCCACCGACAGGGTCGGCGATGCCCTGCGGAAGCTGGCGGCATCGTGGGACGGGCAAGACCGCTGGTATCTCGAGTCTCTCGGACTGGCCCTGGAGAAGCGCGACAGCGACTTCTTGCTGGCGCTCTTCGATGGCAACCTCTTCGGTAAGCTCGATCTCGAAGCAGGGGGTAAGAACGGCAACGTCGCGCTTCCACCCTATTTTCCCGTCGACCGCAACGAGGCATTTATCCCGGATGGCTCGCCCGAGCTACCGGTCTCGTCTCTGAGCAAATACCTGGGACTGGCCTGGCGAATACACCGGCGCGAAGTATCTCCGATGCTCGAGCGCATCATTCCGTACCTCGCACCCGCAGCTGCAGCAGGCCATCGACGACGTCCTGGAGCGAATGACCGAGCCGGCGACCGCCGAGCTGGTCGCCGGCATGGCGATCCAGACGACCGACACGGTCCACCAGCGTGAACTGATGGCAATGCTGGCGCGCCGGCTCAGCGGTGAGTGGAATGCCGCCCGTTCGCGCCCGAAGGTGCTCGAAGTCATCAACCAGTCCATGCTCAATCCGGCGCTTCGCCTGCAAGGGATCGCGCTGGCGGTCGCGACCCGGGATGCCCGCTACCGTGAGACCCTCGAAGGGCTAGCCCAGAACGTCGCGGCGCCAGAGGAGGTCCAGGTCGCGGCAGTTGAGGCGCTCGGGTCCTTGCGTATGACGTCAAGCCAGGTGCTGGACCGACTGATCGCTTCGGTCCGGGGAAAGTCGAGCTCCAGTCCGGTGGCCGAAGCTGCGGTGCGAGCGTCTGCCGGGCAATCCGCGGCTCGCGGGCGGATGACCGAGATTCTGTCCTCACCCGAATTCCCGCTGGGCTTACGTCGAGAGGCGCTCAAGACCCTCGTCCAGCTGCAAGACGGTGGCATGCGAGTCATTGAGCTGGCCAAGGCGACCAAACTTCCCGATGACCTGAAAAACGAAGCAACGACATTGCTCCACACCTCACACGTTCGACAGGTCCGGGAGGCGGCGGCGGCTACGCTGCCTCTGCCCAAGACGGCTGCCGGCCAGACGCTGCCACCGATCGGAGAGCTGATCCGCCGTCATGGCGACGTCGAGAAAGGCCGGAGCGTCTTCTTTCGCGCAGGGACGAATTCGTGCAGCGGCTGTCATCGCGTCCAGGGCGCGGGCAGTGGATCGGACCAGACCTATCGACGATTGGCGTGAAATACGGGCGCGACGAGCTGATTCGCTCGATCCTGAGCCCGAGCGCTGCCATCGGCTACAGCTATCGCTCGCTCGTGCTCGCGCTGGCCGATGGCCGCGTGATCACGGGTCTGCCAGTGGAAGATACGCCGGCACGGCTGGTCGTGAAGACTGCCGAAGGCCAGCGGATCACGGTCGAGCCCCGCGCTGTCGATGACCGCCACAGCAGCGACCTCTCGCTCATGCCCGATGGGCTAGCCGGAACGATGACGACCCAGGAGCTCGTCGATCTTCTCGCTTACCTCGCTGGTCTGAACAAGCCGGTGAGCATCGTCGGGCAGTATCACGCGATTGGTCCACTCTATGAGCCGAATAATACGCTACTGGTCGATCCCGCTTCCGAGCCCGATCTCCGGTCATCGGTTGCAGATGGACGGGGCCATCTTCTTTCCTGGCGTCGAGTGAATGCAAACGCTGAAGGACAGGTCGACCTGAGCCCCCTGGCCGCGGGCGACCCCAAGTTCGCTGCCTATGCTTCGATTCCAGTCGTGTCGCCGGTGCGCCAGCAGGCCGGGCTGGTGCTGGACTCGCCGGCTGAAATCAGCGTCTGGCTTAACGGCAAATCGGTTGCGCTGCCCGCGAAAGCTCAGAAGGACGAAACACGGTCCGCCACGGTTGAGTTGCCGCAAGGCACAAGCAGGCTCTTGATACGGGTCGCTCTGGAAAAACGGACAGATTCCGCGGCACCGCTCGTCACGACTTTCGTGACCGATCAGCCCGTCGGATTCGAAGCCCTCGACGCCGGATTCGCACCCCCAGCCCGGCAAACACGATGACTGGAGAGGCCAGAGCTGCGTCCAAGGGCCGGGAGGCGCAGCCGAAGCCAGAGGCGTCGCCGAGCGGGCTAGCCACGGCGGGCCCGATTTTCCGACGATCTGGTCGATTCGAGCAGCCTGCGCCGGCGACACAATCATCCACGTATCTGGAACGCAATTCGCGAAGACCACGCCCGTGACAACTCACTCCGAGGCCGAGCCAGCGTCAGCCCGGATCGCCGTCGCCATTCCGTGTTTCAACGAGGCGGCGGCGATTGCCATCGTGATCGCACAATTCCGCGCAGTCTTACCCCACGCAGAGATCGTCGTCTTCGACAACAACTCGAGCGACGGTACCGGCGAGATCGCCCGCGCGATCGGAGTCCGGGTGATCGGGGTCCCAGAGCAGGGAAAGGGGCATGCAGTGCGGGCGGCGTTTGCAACGTTAACAGAGTTTGACGTCGTGGTATTGACCGATGGCGACGGCACCTACCCCGCCCAGGCCGCTCCACTCTTGATCGGCCCCGTGATCGAAGACGCTGCCGACATGGCCGTGGGAGCGCACCGGCCTGCGCCCGGTGCGGGAGCGATGTCCCTGATTCGAGGCCTGGGCAACCTGCTGATCCGCGCCACGTTTCGCGTGTTGATCGGGCCGGGTAGCACCGATTTACTCTCGGGCTACCGAGCCTTCAACCGCCGCTTTCGTAACACCGTCGCGCTGCGCACAGGCGGTTTCGAGATCGAGACTGAGCTCGCGAGCGAAGCCGTCGCCCGCAGACTTCGGTGCGTCGAGATCGACGTCCCGTATCACCCGCGGATCGCCGGGACGGAGAGCAAGCTACGCGCCTTCCGCGACGGCCGGCGGATCCTCATGACGATTCTGCGACAGAGCCTTCGGCTTCGCCCATATCGGCCTCTCCTGGCATGGCTCGTGCCATGCGCCGTCCTTGCCGTTACCGTCCACTGGACCTTCGCGGCGGTGGGCGGCCTTGGTGTCATGGTTCTTTGGAGCCTGCTCCTCATCGAACTGCGGGCTCGACGCGGGGCGCGTCGCGTCTGAACTCATTGATAGATCATCAAGTTAATTTATCATCTTTGAATTCGTTTTTTGGAGACGCTTCCGGATTGCCAACCGCAGACCCGTGCTGGATGATTCTGAATTGTGCGACGTGACACTGGGCCGCATCGGATCAGCCTGGAGCTCTTGACACCGACTCGAGAGGCGGCTTCGCGCGCTCGCGAGCCGGAATGTGATCGGGTCCCTGGTGATGAGACACGACGATGTCGACACGCGTTCGATTCCTGGGCCATGCCGCCTTGTTGTTCGAAAGTGACGGCCGGGCGGTGTTAATCGACCCGTTCCTGACGGGCAACCCCAAAGCTGCCGCCAAAGCCGGTGACGTGCCGGCTAACCTGATCCTGATCTCGCACGGTCATGGCGATCACGTTGGTGATGCCGTTGACATCGCCGCGCACCGGCGCCACGGTGGCCACCAACTATGAAATCGGCGAATGGCTCAAGCGGCCTCCGCAGGGCTTGAGCACCGCCAAGGTGTGCGGCCTTCAGCACGGAGGCAGCTTTCTCTTCGACCAGGCCGTGCGCGTCAAGCTCACGTTGGCGTTCCACGGATCAATGTTGCCCGACGGCAGCAACGGTGGTAATCCGTGCGGATTTCTTCTGAAGTTCGCCGACGGCATCACGATCTACGACGCTGCCGATACAGCGCTTTTTGGCGATATGGCGCTCATCGGCGAGGCGGGACTCGACATGGCCATCCTGCCCATCGGCGACTACTATACGATGGGCACGGAGGACGCGCTGCGGGCCGTCAAACTGCTCGAGCCTCGCTACGTTTTGCCGATCCATTACAATACGTTTCCCCCAATCGTGCAGGACGCCGGCGCCTGGGCCAAACGGGTCAAGAACGAAACTTCTGCACAGCCGGTCGTGCTCGAGCCCGGAGATTGGTTCGACGTGCCGAACGACTGACGGGAAAATCGAGCGGCAGAGATCCCGGAGCGCTCGGGGGCAGGACGCCATGAAGGGAAGTAGAGCGGAAAGGGCGGCTCTCCCGCACGAGACTGCGTCCAAAGGTGCGGCCGCGGCTTCGCGCGCATCGATCACAGTCCCGTGGGGACCAAGTGAGTCGCTGGAGTTGACCCTCCCTTCAGCAGGCGTGCTTGCCGCAGCATCCGTCGATGCATTTTCGCCGGACCCGATCGGCAGTCTCGCCGATTATCCGGCAGCCCTGGAGCAAGCCCTCGACTCGCCGGTGGATTCGCCGCGGCTCGAGCAACAGATCTCCGCCGGCGCGAAAATCGCGATCGTCGTGGATGACCCCTCGCGATGGACGCCGGTGCGCGAGGCGCTGCCGGTGATTCTACGGCGGCTCCACGCGTTCGGCGTCGGTCCCGACGACATCACGATCACCTTCGGTGTCGGCCGCCACGCGATTGTCAGCGCCGAAACCATGAGGCGGCGGCTCGGCGACGAGATCGTCGCCCGCTACGCTTGCTTCAGCCCGCCCGTCGATGACCTCTCGGCCTATGCAGACCTGGGTCGGACGCACGACGGTATTCCAGTGCTGGTCTTCCGACCCGTGGCCGAGGCCGGCCTCCGCATCCTGATCGGGTCGGTGCTTCCGCATCTCCAAGCGGGCTTCGGAGGCGGATTTAAGCTCATATTTCCAGGCACGAGCCATCGCATAGCGCTGGGAGCATTGCATCGCCAGGGACTCGACGGTCGGACCGGCACGTCTGGACTGCTGGGGGAAGACGCAGCCGGCAATCCCATGCGTCAAGCAATTCACGCGGCGGCCCGGCGGCTTGGGCCGTGCTGGTCGATAAGTCACTTGGCCGGCGGCTCAGGGCAGATTTACTCGATCGTCGCCGGGCATCCCGAAACGGTGCAGGATCAGCTTGCGTCGGAGGCCAGGCGCCGGTTCCAATCGCCAGACGTCGCACCGGCGGACTTGATCGTTGCCGGCAACTACCCTTGGCCCGGCGACCCGATGCAGAGTTTCAAAGTGTTGTTGCATCATCGCGCGGCCAGTCGTCCCGGCGGGGTGATGGTCGGCCTGTTCTGGACCGATCCCGATGAGATCGATCGATCATTCCCGATCGCCGCACTGCGGCGGATTGCCGCGACGGGCGCATTCGGTGGATGGACAATCCGCCGGCTGTTGCCGCTGGCCCAAAGGGTTGCTGCGGCATCAGGCTCTGCGGCTGCGTTCATGCTCCACTGGGCACGAGAGCTCGTCGTTGACCGGACTGTTCTCGTATACGCGCCCTTGCTACACGCACGCGTTGGTCCCCAGCTCGGGCCGGTTCGGATCTTTGCAGAACTGGCTGCGCTCTGGGAAACTGCGTCAAAAACGCTCGACCACGCAGGTGGCGGCGACGCTGGCGAACGCGTTCGTATCCGCGTTTTCCCTCGTGGCGGGCTGACGTATGTGCGGGCCTTGCCCCTGCCGCGTTCAATACACGTCCCCGCGGCGCGCCCTTGGACGAGCCTGCGCCGTCCGACGAGCCAAGGGTCGATCCATAGCGCCCATGCCAGCCTTCGGTGGCGCGGATCGAGGCCAGGCTCTCTTGGTTCAGGCCATAGCGAGTCGACCATGGAGTCCCGCGCTCACGCACGAGGGTGTTGACGTCCGCGACCCGCTTGGCTGCGGTGGTCGCGGCAAACTGAGCTCCGCGCCTGCGCACCGTCCTGCAGAAAGTACTCCTTCCAAAACGCCCGGCCTCCCAGCACGCCGGAAGCGCCGGCATCCATCGCCATCTGCACCTGCTTGAAGTAGTCAGGGTAGTCGACCCCCGCCGACAAGAGCACCCAAGGCCGCTCGCTCGCCGCGTCCAGCGCACGGAGGTTCTCGCGGAGTTGACCGTCGGAGTCGTGGCCCAAGGTCCCGGGAAACTCGGCTTTATAGACGTCGCAGAACCGGCTGAGCTGCCGGGCCGATTCGATAACCGTGCTCGCCTTACGGTTCAAGAAGCTCGGATCTGTCTTCTTCTCCCCGCCGAAGGGAAACGCCACCGTCTCCAGAAGCAACAGGATATCGTGCTTGATGCATTCCTCGAAAACATGCTGAATGAGCTGGAACTGGTGCTCTGCGGAATGCGGCTCGGTTGGCTCGAACTGGGCCAGCAGCTTCACCGCATCCGCCCCCAGGTGCTTGATCTTTCCGACGCTCCAGCCTGGCTCGATCATTCCAAGCGGTGCTCCGACTTTGTTCTTCGGACCCCCGGATTTCTCGACGCGCACCAGCAAGCCTGTCTGCGGACCAATCGCCCCCGAGGCTACGCACGACCAGACGCCGTAGTAGGCATCGATCAGCACGCCAGAGGCCGACGGTGCCAGTTGCCTGGCAAGGTCGACCTTGGCGTCAACAATTTCCTCATAAGTTGGCTCGCGGTCCTGCCCTTTGCTCTTCAATGCCTTGCCGGCCATTTCAATCATCGAGCTGTTCTGATCGAGGGCCACCATTGTCAGCGTGCCGTTTGGGTTGCTGATCCGCTGCAAACCGCGGAGCTTGCCGGGCGTCAAACCCTTGCCGAACAGAACGACAGTGCTCATACGAGTCGCGCTCGCGACGGTAGGCATCGGTGCGATCTCCTCTCTCCAGAAGCCGAGTGGAATTACGGGTCGGTCAGCAAATGGTGGGCGGCCGCTCGGCTGGCGGCACGATGGGTGTGCTCCGTCACGAGGCGTCGGCTCCATCTTGGTCCCGATTGTAACCTCCCCTCCCGCCGATTCAAGGAGTCCGAATCCATTCGGCCACGGCGCATGCATACAGAAATGCCGCAGGGGTCTCGCCGCACTCGGCGACGTTAGTTCCCGCGTTTTACGCGCAACTCATTGGCGGCTTTCAAGGGATTCGATGTGCTCGATTCGCTCCGAAAACGACAAAAACGTTGCAGACGATCCCGCCGGGTGGCCGATACAAGCCACATCGGTTGGAAAACCGATCCGGTCACGGACGACTGAGCATCAGGCCCCAGAACTGCGGTCGCGTCCAGGGACGGACTTGCGGCTGGTGGGCCAGGGGCCAAGGAAGGCCTCTGTCTCGGATCAGATCACCGCTGCGCGTACACCGGCGACCTTGCTCCAGTCCTCGGACGGCTCGAGAATCTCGGACGCCCCGGCTGCGAGCATCCGTCGCAAGCGCCGCGACCGACCGCCCCTCGACGCGACGAACGGCCCAAAAGACCGGACGTCCGCCGGAAGGCGGTCGATCTGCTTTTCGAACGGCGACGGCCGTCCCGATCGGCATCGCTTGTGGCGCGATCGCTATCCGTCGGCTGAGCGCGCTTTGGAGACGTTCCGGCGCGGGCGCAGCAAGTTACCCTCGCGGCCTGCGGTCCGTGCAGCCTAGCGCGCTCCCATGCCGATCAAGAGCTGCGATCCATCATCGAGAGGCCGCTGGCAGAAGAACAACTGATTCAGCGGCGACTTGACCAAGGTTGAAAACTGCGACATCTCGTTCTGGAAGAGCTCGCAGCGAAGCTCAACCTTGCCGTTGTCGTCCAGCGACCGAACAAGCGAAATCACCGCTGTGTAGTCGCCGGCCAATTTGCAGGTGACGGATTCTCCGGCCACGATCCGCTCGCTTTGTGCGTCGAGCAGTTTGAAGCCGTGCTTGGGCAGCAGCTTTCCGAGCTGTGCGTTGATGCTCATCAGCTTTGAATCAACGGATTTGGCACCGGGCGTAGCCACGACGCCGAATACAGTAACCTGCCGCGCCACGTTCTCGCTCGCTGTCGCTTCGACTTCTCCACGCGAGACTCGAATTCCGGAGATTCCGAGCACCAACCCGCCGGACGCGATGAGTGCGATCGCAAGCTCGATTCCGAACCACGCCGGCCGTCGTTTCGGTTCCGCCATGGCGTTCACTCCTTCATCGCAACCACAGGACTGGCGAGCGCTTCCACCACGTTGTACACCAGATACCAATCGTCGACGCCGAAAAACATCCATTCCGGCGTTCGGTCAACAATCGTGGGCTTCTCTCCCGCCCCAGGGATCACGATCACCACCAGACTGCCTTCCTCGACTTCCACAGGAGCCATGGAAAGCTGTGTCCCATCCCAGGCCACAGGCTGCATACTCGGAGCTGACGAGTCGGCAGCGATAGTTTGGGGGATTTGAGGTGAGCTGGACGTCGTGAATCGATGCCAGGCCAGACCACCGGCCACGAGGACAGCGGCGGCTTGGGCCACACCGATGAGACCGAACAGGACCCAGCTTCGGCGACGAGAGCGCGATGGTTCGGAGTCAGTGGAAGCCGATCGCATTGGAATAGTGTCGCGTGAACCGTTATGCGATGGCTCTCGCAGGCCTGACGCCGCAAGCTCTTTTGCTGTCGGGAGATCGAAAGAGGAAGCAACCCGTTGCCAGAGAGCATCCCAGACCAGGGTTGTCGGTTCCGGTGGCCGGGTCGCCTCCCAGAGACGATCGAGCTCGGCCGCCCTTTGGGCCCAGAGGGCGACAAGCCGGACACTGGGCCAGATGCTCGGCGAGCGCGGCCGAGTCGCAATCGTCAGACGGTACTGCCAGCTCGCCAATCACTTCATCGCAACGCATCGTCAGACGTCCTCTAATCCTTCACCGTAAACCACTGAGCTTGTCCCAGTCCAGTTCCGCCTGAAGCTTTGCCCGGGCGGAATGTATTCGGCTCATCACTGTTCCGATCGGGACGTTTTGGGTCTCTGCGATTTCCTTGTAGCTGAGGCCCAGCTCAGCGAACAACACAAACGTGCTTCGAATCGTAGGGCTCAAGTGGAGCAGGGCTTGATCGAGCACGAGACGGAGATCTTGCCGGTATAATCGCCGAGCAGGGTCGTCTTCGGTCGCCGGCTCGTGACTGCTCGCGTCTTCGGCTCCGAAGCCTCGCCCGTTCGGTGAACGCTTACGCCGGCGCCCCCAGTCGTACGCCGTATTGATGACAATGCGGAGCAGCCAAGTCCGAAAACCGCTGCGCCCGTCAAAGTCGTCGAGCCCCGAAAAAGCCTTGAGCAACGATTCCTGAACCACGTCGAGTGCGTCTTGCTCGTGCCCTAGCAGCCGGTACGCATATCGGTACGAATCGCTTCGGTATCGGCGGAATAGCTCCTCACGAGCGGAATCATCCCGTTCGCGAGCACGCCGCACCAGATCTTCGTCAGAGGTCTGCACGGCGGTAAGGGTCTCGAGCATACCTTCACCCAGTTGGGTAGACGCCGTGAGTTGTGCTTTTATTCGGTACGAAGTTGCGCCACAGTCACTTTGACGAAACTAGCTCCAGCCTAACCAAGCGCGAGCGGTATTCCCAGCGAGAATCGTTGCTGCTCGCCACTCTGCCCGGTTCTCCGCCCTCCCACGGCGATGCCGGCGTGAACGCGCTGCCCATGGGCTTCGTTGACAGCGGAAATCTGATCAGACGATCACTAATCCGATGCGCGGAAAAACGTGCCGTTCTCACTTGACCTGATTTGCGAAGACCTGCAAAATGCCGCCCTCAAGTTTCCGGAGGTTGCCTCCTCTAGTCGCTGCCGCTCTGATTACCAGTCTCCTGCGGCTTGAGCCCGTTGTTTCGCAACGGCACACCATGGCGACGTTCGACCCGGCTGGCCGCAGCGATCGTGCAAGGGTCGGTCGAATTCGGCCAAGCTAGACTATGGATTGACGCCATGCTCGCCCCCACTTGGACCGGGCCAGCCTGGCCCGAGTCAAGGCGGAACGAGAGCTGTCCGCGGGCACCTCGTTCCGAGAGAAGTCGGCAAAAAGATAGAACCGCTCCAAAAATTCCGGTCGAACCGATTCGCCGGCACCGGCGCGACGAGATAGCTCGAGGAATTGGGATTCCAGGCAGAGCATTCAAGGAGGAGACTTGCCGTGATACGTCGTTGTCCAGCTCCCTTGGCTTTACTGGTCGCTGCCTTGACCTTTGGATCTGCCTTGCAACCGACATCCGCGACAGCCGACGGCATCACGGCGGGAATCGCTGATTATACGTTGACGACGACAAGCGCTCTGGCTGCGCCGACCGGGCCGCCGCCCGGCAGCCCAAGCATCTCTCTCAGCAGCACGCTGGCCAGTGGCTCCGCGACGGTGACGGTTCCGAGCACAAGCAATTTGAGCGTCGGCTACGGAGTGACCGGAACCGGGATCGCTGCTGGAACAACGATCAGCCAGATCAACACCAGTCTTTCTCAGGTGACGCTGAGTCAAAACGCGACGGCCAACGGAGCCGAAAGCCTGGTGTTCACGCCGACCATCGCACCGCCGCAAATCGTCGCGCTTGTTCAGCCCGCCGGTGGTGTTGTCACTCCTGCCTCCACGTCCACTCAGGGCCCTCTGACGATCCTCGCCCACTCGTCCGGCTTTAACGCAAGTGGGGTGTACGACTATCTCGCGAGCACGAAGGATTCGAGCGGAAATCCAATTCAGGCGATTGGATTGAGCTTCTACGGTCAGGGCTTGGCCGCCGGTGGCATACTGAATTTCTCTCTGAACGTCGCCAATGCGAGCGCCCCGCCCCAGCTCGTACCGCAAATGGCTGGTGTCAAGATCACTCTTGATAAAACACCGTCCGGCTCCACGTCGAACAACTCGGGGTCGTCGACCGGAGTCTCCGACGCCGAGGTACCAGAGCCTCTTTCCATTCTCGTCTGGTCGGCACTGGCTGGGGCTGGGTTCTTGCGGCCCCGTGCTTTCCGCCGAAGGCCCCATGCCGATCCCCTCGATTGAAGCCTCTTTGGCCGTATGACTCCGATCGAGCAGACTGGCAAGCTGCGACGACCACACTCTCAGCAATTGTCGTCCACGCTTGACCCGCCGCTTTCTGGCTCGTTCCATTGACGATCATCGGTGCAGTCGCTCTTGCGCGAGCCGGCGGCTGCATCAGCTCCCGACGAGCGAGTCCGGAGCAAGCGCATCGAGTGCGCCCGCGGCAAGGCGCCGACATCCTGCGCGAAAGCGCTGTCGTGTCCTCTCCACTCCAAAGCCTGCCGTGTACAATGGGGTGCGCCCAATCGTCGGTGATTTTCGGGCGCAATTCGACCGGATCCGGGCCTCGAGCGGTGATCGAGCCCCGGGCCGCACCGAGGAACGTCATGGATTGGCCGATACCGACGCTTTCTGATGTGTTCAAGGCGAGGCGGGCCATTGCGCCGTACCTGGCGCCAACGCCGTCGCTCGAGCCGGAGGCACTCGCGCAGGCACTCGGCTGCCGGGTGGTGTTGAAGTGTGAAAACTTCAATCCAACGGGCGCATTCAAGGTGCGCGGGGGTGTGAACCTTCTGGCGTCACTCGAGCCCGCGCTGCGCGAGCGTGGCGTGGTCGCGGCTTCAACCGGCAACCACGGTCAATCGGTCGCCTATGCCGCGAAGCTCTTCGGCACCCCGTCAGTCATTTTCATGCCTGAAGCTGCCAATCCGCTCAAGGTCGCGTCAACCAAGGCCTTTGGCGCTGAAGTCGTTCAAACCGGCCGAGACTTTGATGCAGCGCGGCTCGCGGCCGAGGAATTCGCAGAATCTCACGGGCAGCGCTACATCCACTCTGCGAATGAGCCGCTCCTGGTCGCCGGGGTCGCGACTGCCACGCTCGAATTGCTCGAGCATGCACCCGACCTCGACGTGCTTTTCGTACCCATTGGCGGCGGCAGCGGCGCCATGGGCGCGGGCATCGTGGCACGCGCGGTCAATCCCGCGATCATGGTGGTGGGGGTTCAGGCCGAGGGTGCTCCTGCGGTCTACCGATCATGGCGCGACGGACAGCGGATCGTCACCGACCGAGCGGCCACTTTTGCTGAAGGCCTGGCGACGCGGGAGCCGTTCGCGATGACGCTCGCTGCGCTGCCGCGCCTGATCGATGAGATCGTGCTGGTCACAGACGAAGAGATTGCCGACGGGATCCGCCTGCTGATTGAAACGTCTCGGCAGGTCGCGGAGGGCGCAGGCGCGGCGGCAGTCGCGGCCGCTATGGCGCACAAACCCGAGCTCGCCGGCAAGAAGGCCGGGCTGATCTTGAGCGGAGGTAACATCACCATCGAGCAACTGACCCGCATCCTGAACCACGAGTCGCCGTGAACGTGTGATCGTGTCGCCCGGTGCTCGGCTCCAGCGAACGCAAAGCGCCGTTCTCTTATTGTCCCGTAAAGCCCCGGCTCGAGGTTGTTATTGGGCACCTTGAACGGTTTCTTGGCCGGTTTCTTCACCTTTGCGTCTGGGTCGGGCGCAACGGCAGGCACGGGTCGGACACCGGTGTTCTTGTCGATCATCTGTATTGACGCGTTGTCGATGAACTCCGTGGCACCGTTCTTGGGATTGTGCCGAACGGCCTTGGCGGATCCTAGTGTCGAGGGCTGGCCCGCGGCGTGTTGCTGAGCGTAGATCACGCCGCGTTCTCCCTCTGCAAATGCGTAAATCAGGTCTTTCTCAGAATCGTAGGTGATCCAGTCGGCCTGGAGTGTCTTATCGCTGCTCTTGAAATAGGCTTTCTCCCAAGCCTTGAAAGAATCCCGCGTCGGAGCCGATGGCGGCGAACCCACCGGCGGCGGCTCGCTGATGCCCCGCATGGTCTGGCCCGTCAGAAACATCGCATCGCTGGGGAGTCTGTCGAAGTTGAATGCGACCTTGGCGCTGTTTACTTTCGCTCGCGCGAGCTCGACGTCGCCGAAGAATTCAGACCAGCGGGCCCGGGCCGCGTCGTCCTCCGTGCCGGCCATGTAAACTCCTCTCATGCCCTTCTCGAAATGGATTTGCGTCAAGACAAGTGCCGGTACCGCGCCTGTCTTCGCTAGAGCGGGTGCGTTCCGGTCAGGCGGTCCAGTGGTACGTTGTGTCTGAACGGCGGCCGAGCCCGCCGCCTGGTCTGACCGTTTCGCCGCTCGGCCCGATGTGCTTTTGATCGGTCGCTGCGCCGGTTTCGGGTTGGCATCGTTGGTAGGTCCAAAGTCGACATTCATCCCCGCGCTATTCCCGGAGTTGTCGCTCCGATCGTAGAGATAGACGGTGCCTCTGCCAGGAGCGTCGAAGGCACCGGTGCGGCGATCATAGCTCAGAACGTCGTCGGCTTCGATTCTCTCTTGCTTCAGCAAGACGCGGGCGTCGAGATCTACCTTGCGAGTGATTGCCACGGCGTTGCGAAAACACTTGATCAAAGTGAGCTGTGGCTGGGGTTTCTCCTCCGCGCCGGCGTCGGGGTCGACAGGTGCGTCTGCGGGCTCGGCGTCGTTGCCGGGCTTCGGCTGAGACCGCGTCTTCGACATCGCACCAAGCTCGGCGAGAGGTACGACCCTGTCGGTAAACGCGATCATCTTATCCTGGCAGTAGAGGAGGGCATCCTCCATCTGCGCGGTGACGATGCCATAGAAATCGGCTCTTCCAGCAGGCTCGCCTTCGGGACTGGTGGTCCGGCCGATGAACTCCATCCCTTCACTGAACTGGATCGTCGACGGTGCCTTTTGGCCGGGCGGACGGCTCGTGGCGGTCTTGGAACCGGCAGTTTGCGCTTCATCCTTTGGTCCGCGACGGCCATCCGCGGCATCCGTCTGTTTCACCAAAGAAGTCTGCGCGAGGCACGATCGCGGAGCCGCGGCAGAGCCGTGCGCGGATCGCGGCGCAGCCTCGGCAACGTTTGCCGGCTCGCCAGCTTCTGGTGGCGCGGTGGGCGGGGCAGGGGCCTTGCCGGCAAGCTGCACCAGAGTGCCGGGTCCCTCGACCCACACCTGATCCGTCCCTTGGTTCATCTTGATGATGCCGGCGGCCTTGATGATTTTCTCATCGTCTTCGACCCAGGCGGGCGGAAGCGGGCCCGGCAGATATTCCTTCTCCCTGGGGTCGCGCTGATACAGGTAGGTGATTGCCTTGTTCTCGCCCCGGTTGTCGAGGTAGAAAGCTTCGCCGGAAGCGTTCTGACCCTTGCTCTTGCCCTCAGCGGGGTCTTGATGAAGGGCCACGTTTCCCCACATCCAGACCTTGCGGATCGTGGCCTTGGATTCGGTTGCGCCCTGCTTGGACGACACGGCCTTCGCGTTTGTAGTGGAACGGCTCTGGGCGTCGGACTTCTGCTCATTCGAACCCGCGACACGATCCAGATTCGGCTCCACTTCGAGGCTCGCCCAGATCTGCTCGGCCGAGCCGACCATGAGGGGCTCGACGGGTTCCTTCTGTTTCGGCGGACTGTCAGCAGCGCCCGGTTCTGAAGTCGGGCTCGACACTGGCTTCGTATCGGGAACCGCGCCCGCGTCTGGCGTGGGCGTGCTTGCTGGACGATCGACCTTTTCAGGCGCGGCGCTCGCCACGGAAGTTGCGGGAACCTCGACAAACTCAGCGTCGAGGCGTTTTCGTGCGGTCATGGTCTTCGCGGGCGCGATCAGGTGGACGTCACGGAGCGCAAGCAGCCGCTCCATTTGAAGGTCCCCACCGCCCAGACTCGCTTGGCCGCCGCCACCGTCACGGGCGGAAGTATCGGCATGCGCGACCGACCTGCGCGGAAGCTTGCCCGGCGCTTGCCAGCGCGGCGGGCACGACGGCCCGTCGCTCGTTCGTCTCGGCAACGGCTAGAGGACGCGTAGGCAAAATGTCTTTGTCCGACGCAGGGGCAGAAGTCTTGTCTGGCTTGAGCCACACCGTGATCAGGTACGCTGAGTCCAGCGAAGTTTTCCGAAGCGCATCGATGAAACAGGGACGGCTCCCGGTGAGGTGGACAATCTTCCGCAATAGCTGGCCGTCAGGTCCGACTTCGTTCTGGACAAAGAGCTTGTCCTGCCAGATGGCGATCCGTTCCACAGGATGGTCGCGGTCTGGCTGGGTCTCGAGGCGGCCGGGGCCGCTAGCGACCACGTCCGCTGTGTCTAGCCCGTAACCCCTGTCGAGAAGGGTCGCGTCGACGGTCCGGATACGCGTGATGGAGCTGACCTTGCCTTTATCAGGTCCCTCCTGCACGACGTCGATCTTCTCAAGATCAAGCGGCCGCGTTACGTCGCCGCGGAAATACGTCTGGTCGGGCTTGTACGGTGCTCTGCGCTTGTGGATCAACTCGTTGCACCGAAGCTTGACCCCGTTGGCCGGCAGATACAGCCAGACTGCGTGGCCAGTGGCGTGGGCTCGCTGCAGTGTCAGGTCGCCAAAGAGTCCCTTCTTCTCGGTCTCGCCCGCCGCGTCCGCACCTGCCGGCTCGAGTGACTCACGAGTGCCGCCGGTGGACTCGGGCTCGGCCAACGACACGCTGTCGGGGTTGGTCTTGGCCCCGGCACCCGACTGAGCCGGGCTGCTGTCCCGGGCCAGGTCTCGAGCGGTCGGGGCTGGGCTCTTGGTTCGTGCGGACGTCGCTGCCGGTGTGGGCTTCTCGCCCGGAACTAATTCCAGCTTCAAGGCATCGCAGTTGAGCTGGTCCGGCCGATCATCCAGTTTTCCCCGGAGGACCACGACATTGCGCTCGAAGTGAACGAGTGTGGGCAAAGCGGGGCGGGAGGACCAACGGCGACCGTGATTTGAGGTTTGGGCAGGTACACCTGCATTTTCGAGTCGCACTTCACGTCGAGCGGTGTCGGCTCATCTTGCTGAGCTGGCTGAGACTTTCCTTGGCCCGATCCGCTTGCAACCTGGATCTTGGCTCCGGGCGCGCCTGGCGCCGGGCGCGCCTGCATCGACGACGGCATGATGCCCGAGCTGCCGACGTCGCGCATCACGATATGGACGTTCTTCAGCAAATCCAGCCGTTCCGCTCCTTCGAAGCCCGAAGACGAGCCGCCTGACCGCGGTGTCTCATCTTTCCTGAGCTGGATCAACATGCCGTTGCCGGTCGTCACCATGTCGGGATCCTGGATGACGACGTACGTGTCGCTTTCGGTCTTGATCTGCTGGGTCGGCTCGTCGTAGTCGATGGTCGTCAGCGGACCGATCCTCATGTCATCATTCGAATCCCCGGGCGTTCCTTTGTCGTCGCGAATCCAGACGTTAGGCTCGAGATGCGCGTGTTTCAGTTTCAGAGCCTCTCCGTCAGGATTCAGGTTGAAGCTGAGGGGCTCGTTCAGGTCGATGACCGCCACGTCGCTCGTGATCGTCTTGGTGTTCTTGCCGTCACGCGACTTTGTGATCAGCGCAAACGGTTTCATTCGCATCCGCTTGCCGTCGTAGCGAACACCATTCTCCTCGACGATCCGTTCCCACTCCTTCGCGTACATCCAGTATCCGCGCTCGGCGTTGTAATAACGGTAGGCCAGCTCGGGGTCGGTGCTCCAGTGACCGGCGCCGAATGCAGCCTTGGCAAACTCGATCGAAACTCGCTTGGAATTCGAGTCGTGGACTGCGAACATCACGTTTTCGGTGCGGTGCTCGGCCCTGAGTTGCTCGACCAGGATCGCAAAGACGTGGATGTAGCCTCGGTAGCACCCCACGAGCAGGGCTAATGTGGCCACGGCCTTGAGGATCTTCTTGAGCACGTAAGAGATCCCGTTGCGCTCAGAAACTTGGATATGAAATAACTGCGGTCTTCAAAGCGGGATTTTCAGTTCCCGATCGTTCATGGTCAGCGAGACTGACGATGTGCGAGTTGCGGTTCGATTGCGCAATCGGCCGCCTGGGCACGAGGCTCTCCGCCGACCAGGGCAGCCCAATTCCCCTGGCACTTCAAAATGACCTCGACGACTTCGCGAATCACTCCCCGTCCTCCACGCGACTCGGTAATGAGGTGGGCAGCTTCCTTGACCTCGAGGACCGCGTCCGCGGGACAGGCCGCCAGGCCAACCGTCAGGAGCGCGGGCAGATCGGCCAGGTCATCGCCCACGTAGCAGACCTGCTGCGGCGACAGGCCGAGCTCTTCGATCAAGGTACGAAGCGGAGCGCCCTTGTGTTCGTGGCCCTGCAACACGCGAGTGATGTTGAGTTCGGCCGCGCGGTGCTCGACAGCGGCCGCGCGGCGGCCGGAGAGGATCGCCGCCAGCTTCCCCGCCCGGTGCCATAACGCGTAGGCCGTCCCGTCGCGGACGTGAAAACTCTTGGTCTCGAACCCGCGGTAGTCGAGCGCGATTGCGCCGTCGGTCAAAACGCCATCGACGTCGGCGACAAGTAGCTCGATCGGCTGGCACCTCGCCGCCAGCTCGCCCGGCGCTTGCAGACCCATCGACCATCACTCCTCGAAATCCGCGGGGACCAGCCCGATCAAGTCAGTCACATCGATCAGTCCAACCAGGTGTTCACCGCGATCGACGACAGGAAGCTCGCTGATCTTGTGGGCCTTCATCAAATCGACTGCTTCAGCCAGCGTCGCTCCCACGCGCATCGCATAGGGATCCGGTGTCATGACCGCTCCGATCGGGCGGTCCAGCTCGGCCTCGCGGTGTTTTTCAAAGAGCCGCGCCAGGTCGCTGTCGGTGAAGATGCCGAGCAACCGTGAGCTGCCGTCCTCGATCAGGACCGCGCCGGAGCGGCGTCCCGGTCCGGCCAGGCGTACAAATACGGCGCGGACGGTCTCCTCGAGATGCGCGCGGCGAAGTTGCTTGCCGGTACGCATTACCTCCTCGACACGAGTGAGCTTGCGCCCGAGACTTCCGGCGGGGTGATAAAGCGCAAAGTCGTCCGCGGTGAAATCGCGCATCCGGCTGACCAGGAGCGCCAGGGCATCGCCAACGGCCATCAGCACCGTTGTGCTGGCCGAGGGTGCCAGTCCTAGCGGACATGCCTCCGCCACCGGGCCAAGCGCGACGCAAAGGTCGGCTGCCTGGCCGAGAGTGCTGCCAGCCCGTTCGGTGATCGCGATCAGGCACGCTCCGAGTCGCCGCAACGCTGGGATCAGTCGGAGCACTTCCTCCGTCTCGCCGCTCTGGGAAAGCGCAATCACGACGTCGTCCGCGCGGATCCGACCGAGATCGCCGTGCACTGCCTCGGCCGGATGGAGCGGAAATGCGCGCGTTCCCGTCGACGCGAGGGTGGCCGCCAGCTTTTGGCCGACTAGCCCTGCCTTGCCCATCCCCGTGACGATGACGCTTCCCGACGAGCGGAAGACCAGGTTCGCTGCCCGTGCTATCGAGCTTCCCAGCCGCTCGCGGACACGCACCAGAGCCTCAGCCTCGATGCGCAGTACCTCGCGCAAAGGCCAAGCCCTCGACCTCGGTCTCCGAGGCCAGCGACGCGTCCGTGATCATGGCCATCGTGGGCCTCCCTGCCCCGTTTGGCGCCCCGTCCACTCCAGGGATGCTGACCGGCGACGGCACCATAGCCCATCCCCGCAGACTCGTCAACGTAGGCAGCCTCAATTCGCGCACTCTCGCCTTGCTGTACGACCTCCCTTCTTTTATCGGCTGAATGACGTTCGAAGTTTGGAGAGTCTGGAGAAAAAAAACAGGGTGGGCCAGGGCGTCTTCGCGATCAAACAGCGATGGGAGTGACCGAAAGTCCGTCGTTGATAACCTCGTGCTCGTTACCGAGGGACGAGGTAGGCGGCTGTATCGAAGTCGACCGGCGGGGCCTTCCGGCAACGAACTCGAAGCGGCGCAGTGCATCCCACGTGAGGCACGTCGCCAGGGCCGCGTAGGCCGTGATGCTCAGAGCGGTAAAAATGCTTTGCCAGACCAATCCGTCATTGATCGACGACACCCACCAGGACCGAGGCCATGTCGCAGCGGTCAAACGCGAGATAAACGAGGGATCCAAGAGCAGCTTGCTGACCTCGACCATGGTAAACCCCGGCCAGATCTGGGGTGCGAAGCCAAACCTTGACAGCGCGTTGAGTAGTCCCTGGCCGGTGACGTTGATCAGAAGCAGGCTCGCGATCGTCAAGAACTGGGCGCGCCAGGTCGAATGTAGCTGCGTCGAAATCCATACACCGAGCGACGCGGTGAACCAACCGTATACAACGAGCGCGACGATCAAGAGGGGAAATGAAAGCGGGTCGATCGATCCCGCGATCACGGCGGTGATCGCGAGCAGCAGGATCAACTCGGCAAACCTTCGCCCCCGCCTCAAGGCGCCCACGAGCTTGGCCAGGATGATTTCCCGGCCCGTCAGGTCCGTTGTCGTCAAGCTGACCCAGGTATCCTCCTCGTGTTCCGAGGTGATCGCAGCGGCAGCACCCCCTGCTACTGACAAGCTGCCCAGGAGGTAGAGCACCGGAATGACAAGATGCACGTACAACTGGAAATTCATGCGGTGCACTCTCAGGTCCTGGTCGATCCGAGACCCATAAACCGATGGTGCGAAGAAACCATAATCGAGCATCTCAGCGATCGCCATGCCGGCGAACCAAACGGTGTAATACGCCAGAAAGCCTCCACCGATCACCGTGAGCAAAAAGGCAACCAGTCTGGTGAAGCCCCGGCGCCACCAGTATGGAACTCTTTCCAAAGCACGGGACGATCACCGAGGGTCGGACGACGGTGCAATCGCCACCGCCCTTGCGACATCAGAATCGAGCGCAGGCCACGGCCCGCCCGCGCTTCGCTGCCGCCATCCATCCGGCGAAACACCGGTCGCAGTTGCACGGCCGCCAGAACCGCGAGGAAGAGGCCGAATATCAGCTGCAGTCCTGTCATCCAGGCGATGACCTCCATTTCCGATATTCTCTGGCCCCCACCAGTCCCAACGAAGCCGAACAGCAAGTCCTCGCCGACTTGCAGGGGACTACTGGCACCGGCCCATTCCGCACACCAGTGCGCCGCGTTGCTGACCGCCGGCCAGTTGCGATTCGCGATCAGTTGCAGCAAGAGCGGCGAAAAAAACCAAAGGCATTCCAGGCCGTAGGTGATGAAAAACGCATCGCGGACCCGGCGCGCGAGGGTTGAGACCCAGATCGAAAGAGATGCCAGAAACCAGGCCGTGCTGAATGTTGCGCCGCACGTCACCAGGACCAATTTCGGGTCGATACCACCCATGAGCACCAGCAGACTCAATACCGGCAGGCTCACTCCCAGGAGGACGATCATGTAGAGCATTCGCACCAGGAGCTTGCCGAGCACAATCTCGGAACTACTCAGCCGGCTCGCCATGAGGTAATGAAGCGTCTTGCGCTGCCGCTCGTCGGCGATCACTGCCGCGACCAGGGCCGGCGTCAAGAGTAGCACCAGCACCTCCTGGCCCACAGTGACGCCGCAAAAGGTCGAAACGGCAAACCATTTCACCATCCCGGACGGCAGCTCGCCGCCGGTTCCGGATGTCCAGGCGGCGTGGATGCCCCAGAAAATCAAAAACAAGATCGCAGCATAAAACGCTCGCACCAGATAAAAGCGACTGCGCCGCGACGTCGCGACAAGCTCGAATCCAAAAACAGGACCGGGAAGCATCGGCCTACCTCACGGTGAATTCGATCGCAAACTTTCGAAAGCCGCTCTTCAAGTGCATGCACTCGTTGGCTCGAAGCCCGTCGATCATCGCCCGACAACAACCGGGTGCGCATTCGGGGCGTCGCCGCGTGATCGCTCTTTACTCTGCGTCCCCAAGAATGGCGACTGTTCCGGGTACCTCTGACGGACGTCCAAGATACCCTGCAGGATCTCGCCTGCAAAGTCGAAGGACTCAGGTTTCTTGTCGATCGCGCGGCCCGATCTCGACGACGGCGCTTTTGTGATAGCTTGGAAAACACGGCCGAAATAAACCAATCGGCGTTTGGGTGAAAGCAATGGGCGTTCCTGACTACTACAGTCGAGTCAACCCCGACCTGCTCAAGGTCATACCGCCCAACGCGCAGCGTCGTCCTGGAAGTCGGCTGTGGGACCGGGGCGCTGGCCGAGGCGTACCGAAGGATCAACCCAGACGTCGTTTATCTTGGGATCGAGAAAGCCGCGGAGGCAGCGCTCGCCGCTAGCGGCAGCGGCCGCATCGACCGCGTATTCTCTGGCGATGCGGAAGCTGTCGGGCCGGCTGCGCTTGGGCTCTCAGAGGCAGAGCCAAGTGTAGACTGCCTGGTCTTCGGCGACGTTCTGGAACACTTAGCCGACCCGTGGTCGGTGCTCGCGCGGATGAGCGGCTGGGTCCGCGAGGGAGGCCAGATCGTTGCGTGCGTGCCCAACGTCCAGCATTACTCGGTCCTGGTGAATCTGCTCCGCGGAAAGTGGGAGTATTCTGACGAGGGTCTCCTCGATCGCACCCACTTGCGGTTCTTCACTCTTTCCGGCATCCAGGACTTGTTCGCACGTGCCGGTCTGCAGGTGTTCGAGATACAGCCGCGCTCGTGGCCACACACCGAGCACGACCGGTTTCTACAGGTGATGGCCTCGGTCGCGAGCGCGCTGGCGATCGACCCGAAAGCGTTTGCGATCCAAACCCAAGCCGTTCAGTACATCGTCCGGGCGGTCCGCGGTATCGAACCGCTGCGCCGGACTGTGATCTGGTCATTGCTCGGCTCGGTCGTCGGCAGCGAAGTCAGGGTCGGCAGAGCCCGCCCGTTTCCTCGCGACGGTCCCCGGTATTCGCATACGGACCGGGACCGGTCTCCAGTTCGAGGAACTCGGCCAGACGTGGCCGGGGGAGGAGAAAGTATTCGTCCAGCAGCGCGTGATCATCCCACTCGACGATCATATGAGACTACAACGCGCCTTGCTCGCGCAGGGATATCTCATCGTCGGAGAATTCGATGACGAACCCGAGCATTTCGGCGAGCTTGTGCGCACCGACTCCTTCGCCCTGCGGGCGTGCCACTGCCTGCAGACAACAAACGACGTCATGGCCGAAGCACTCCGTCCGTTCAATCGCAACGTCGGAGTCTTTCCCAATCACGTAGCCGCCTTCCGGCCGCCAGAGAGGCGCCGGAGTCGGATCCCGCGAACTGACCGGCCGACGATTTTTTTCGGGGCGCTCAACCGCGAGGCCGACTGGGCGCCGATCTTGCCCGAGCTCAACCGAGTACTGGACAGCTCAGCGTGATCGCGCTCGTGTGCAAGTCGTGTACGATCTCGCCTTTTTCGACGCCTTGACGACGCCGCACAAGGCGTTTGAGCCTCTCTGCTCCTATGATCGATACCACGAACTGTTGCATGCGGCCGACATTGTGCTCTTGCCGCTGGAACCGACGCGGTTCAACCAGCACAAATCCGACCTCAAGTTCATCGAATGCGCGGCGCACGGCGCGGCAGCACTTGCCAGCCCTACCGTCTACGGTGCGGCAATCAAGCATGAAGAGACCGGAGTCGTCTATCATTCGCCGGCAGAATTCGGCCTGCTTCTCGAAAAGCTCATCAACGACGGCCCGCTGCGCCGTCGGCTTGGTCGAAATGCTTATCGCCACGTCGCTGCCCACCGGCTGCTGAAGAACCACTTCCTCTCCCGACTGAATTGGTATCGTCGCATGCTGGCGCGCTTGAGCGAACTGGATGCAGAGCTGCGAGTTCGAGTCCCGGAGCTCTTTGAGCGATGATTCGCGGCGGCGTCTCTCCCACAAACTGCCGGCGTTACGAATCAACGACGTCGGAGAGGCGCTTGTTCAAAAATCGCCGCTCAGGTTCGGAGCAATGCAGCGCGAGTGCAGCGCGAAAGCTTCCGGCAGCCTCCGCATTGCGCCCGAGCCGGGAAAGTAATTCGCCGCGCGTCGCAGCCGTGAGGTAGTAATTCGCGAGCGCCGGCTCGCTGGCGAGCTCGTCGATCGCATTCAAGGCGGCTACAGGACCCTTGACCATCGCGAGGACGACCGCCCGGTTGAGGGCCACCGTCGGGGACGGCGCAACAGCCATCAGTTGATCGTAGAGCTCCAGGAGATAAACCCAATCGGTTCGTTCGTAGCCCGGCGACACAGCATGTACCGACGCGATCGCTGCCTGGATGTGGTATTCAGTCACTTCGTCACCGGTGGCGGCGAGATCGAGGTGCTGCAGGCCCAGACTGATCTGGCTGCGATTCCAGGCCGCCCGATCCTGGTCGCGCAGCAGCAGCAGGTTTCCGGCTGTATCGACCCGCGTCGGCAACCTCGACGCCTGCAGCAGCAGGAGTGCCGAGAGTGCGTGGGTCTTCGGCAGTCTGGTCTCGGTCCGGCCGGCCAGGAGTGTGGCTAGCCGGATGGCTTCTGTGCAGAGGTCTTGACGGACCAGGTCCTCACCCTGGTGAGCTGCATACCCTTCATTGAACGTCAAGTAAACGACGCGCAGGACCGAATCGAGCCGCTCGGACAGCTCGGCCAGGGGCGGGATCACGAGCGCGATCGCCTCGTCCTGGATTCGCCGCTTGGCCCTGACAAGCCGCTGCGCGACCGTCTCCTCCTTGACCAAAAACGCGCGGGCGATTTCGGAAGCACTCAACCCGCAGACGACTTTGAGAGTGAGCGCGATCCGCGCGTCGGACGGCAGAGCAGGGTGGCAGCAGGCGAAGATCATCGCGAGCTGATCGTCATCAAGTTTGTCTTCCTGATCGTCGCGTGAACCACCTGCCTCGCGCAAGACCTCGCGCGCAGCCGCTCCACCATCTCGTCTGCCTTGCGCTTCCACGCCGCACGGCGGCGCAACTGGTCGATTGCTCCATGCCGCGCCGCTTGCAGCAGCCAGGCAGACGGATCCTCGGGAACCCCTTGAAACGGCCACAGTCGCACTGCCTTCAGCATCGCCTCTTGCACAACCTCTTCGGCGAGCTCGAGGTTTTCCAGTCCGAAGGCGCGGCAAAGCCGCGCCAGCATTCGACTTGACTGGCGCCGAAACAGGTGGTCGATCAATTCGGGAATATGGTCGGCAGCTTGGCGATCGTGAGTCATCGGTACATCTTGACGACGGTCATGCCCCAGAAGGCAATACCTCCACCTCTCGGACATCGATTTTGCCGTACGCCAGGTGCGGGCAGTCCCGCGCAAGTTCGACCGCTTCGGAATAGTCTCGAGCTTCGATCAGGAAATACCCACCGATGATTTCCTTGGTCTCGCTGTAGGGGCCATCGACCGCCGAAACCTGGTCGCCTTTCTTGGTAATGACCTTGCCACCTTCATCCTTGAGCTTCTGCCCGCCGTGAAGTTTGCCGGCTTCCGCAAGTTTATCGCTCCAGGCCCTGTATTTTCCGATGACCGTCTGCGCTTCCTCCGGTGACAAATCGGTGTAACTGACGGGCTGATCAGACAGAATCAGTAGGTACTTTGCCATGGCTGTGGCCCTTTCATTGAAAAAACCGAGTTGATGCGGATCGACCGATACCCACGGGCGAGCCGCGCACCCGGTTGGCTGAGATCGAGGCCGTCGCGCCGCGGCTGCATTAGAAAACGAATCACGCCTCAGAAATTCGACATCGATCCTCCCGATTTTCGTTCAGCACGAATTCGGATTGCCCGGTCCGACGGAATCGAGCTCGCTGCAGTGGATTGTGAAACGCCCAGGTGGGTTGCCGCCAACTGGACTGAGTTCGATCTTCAAGGTGCCGTCTTCCGATCGAGAAACACACCTTGCCGGTTGACGACCCTCGACACGTTCGCCACACTTTCATTGCCGATCCAGTCGGCGCGTTTCGATGAAGAGCCGCTTTGATCGATTACTGCCAGACGCCGTGGTCATCGGGGATCATTCAGGCACTGTTCCGCACCGAGATCATTGAAGCCAGAGAACAGCCAGGCAGCGCGCGCGTTCTCCGGACCGGAGGCTTGCATTGAACCTCGCTCGCGGTGGGCTAACCTTCGAGCACCTGTTGCGGTTGCGCAGTTGTTTTCACAAACCTGATCGGCGGCGCGCGCATCCACGGCAACTCGAACAGCTCGAACACCGCCATCTGCTCTCCGGGGGCACCTGGACGGAACTCGCCAACCCCTCGCCGGCCACCGCCACCTTGCTACTGCTCTCAAGCGGTGAAGTGATGGCGGAGGGGGGCAGGGGATACGCCTCGAACAAGTGGGACTTATTGTCCCCCAGTTCGACCGGCAGTTACATTCACGGATCGTGGTCAAAGCTGGCCTCGATGCATACATCGCGGCTCTTTTTTGCATCGGATGTGCTACCGAGCGGCGACGTCTTCGTCGCGGGCGGTGAATATAGCCAGGGAAAACTAGTCGAGTCGAATCGGAGTGAAATCTACAACCCGAACACCAACACCTGGAAGTCGACTGCTCCGTTTCCCCAGCCAACGCTCGGCGATGCTCCGTCGGAAGTCCTGCCGAATGGGTCGGTGCTCGTCGGCGATCCCAGCAGCGACCGAACCTACATCTATAGCCCCGCCACCAAGCGATGGTCCCACGGGGGGACCAAACTGGACTGCGATAGCAGCTCGGAGGAGACCTGGGTCAAGCTTCCCGACGGTAGCATCTTGTCCTATAGCATCAACGCGAGCGTTGCGTCCGGCATCAGCCAAGCGCAGCGTTATCTCCCCTCGATCAGGCGCTGGGTGCCCACCCGCCCACTTCCCGTTCCGCTCAGCTCTGTTGCCGTCGACTACGAAATTGGGCCGGCCTTTTTGCTGCCCGACGGACGCGTCTTTTTCCTGGGAGGCAATTCCAATACGGCCCTCTACACTCCATCAACGAACCGGTGGCTCCCCGGTCCCGTGATCCCTCACGATCTCGCGAGCGCCGACGCCCCGGGAGCGATGCTACCGAATGGCCAGGTGTTGTTCGCCGCCGGTGGATTGAACCTCACGAAACCATCGCGACTCTTCGATTTCAACCCACAGACGGATCGGATCGCGGGCGTGCGGACGCCCGAGTCACTTGCCCGAGCGCTCAAGGAGACCGACACGTCAGCCCTCCGGATGCTCGTGCTGCCAACCGGGCAAGTGCTGCTGGACGATGGGACTCACGCGCTCTGGGTCTACACCCCGACTGGTTCTCCGCGTCGAGCGTGGAGGCCGGCGGTCCAGAGCGTCGTTCACAACCAGGGCAGGATATTCACGCTCGCCGGGACTCAGATCACCGGCATTTCCGAAGGTGCTGCTTACGGTGACGACGCCCAGATGGCCACCAATTACCCGATCATCGTGTTCAAGAGCTCGCAGAATGGCGAGGTCACCTTTGCGCGGACATTCGACTGGAGCAGCACCGGCGTAGCAACATGCAAGACGCTTGAGACGACCAGATTCGTTGTTCCTTCGAAACTCTCGCCTGGAACCTACGACCTTTCGGTCATCGCCAACGGAATCAGCTCCCGGTCCGTTTCCTTCCGCGTCGCATGAATGCCGGGGGCAGCTGGCGGCAGATCAAGGATCCCCGAGGAATCTTCCTCAACGTCAAGCAGGCCCGACGGTTCGCATACCCAGCATCTTTCGCTTCTCGATGATGTGCCCGATATGATGAGGGACGTGTTCCACTTCGGCCTGCAACATCTGCTCGAGAGTCATGAGGCCGCGCTCATTGTGCACGCCGACGCGCGACCAGGCGGCTTCGGGCAGCCCTCGCAGGATGTCGGCCATCTGGCGCCGCATGCCTTCCATCAAGGCGAGCTCGCGTTGCAGGTCGCCTTTTTGATATTCCAGCGTGGCGGTGAACCGGCTCTCGTCGTATCCTATCAACAGAGGTCGGTCCTCGGCGATCACGCGTTTCATGCGGTGACACCAGGCTTGATCGCTGTCGACCAGGTGGCACACGACCTCAAGGGTGCTCCACTTGCCCGGTACCGGTCGCGCCTGAAGCTGCGTTTCAGTGAAATCGGCCACGACACGCCGAAGCTGCGTCACGCCGTCGACAAAAGCGTCGATCAAAGGCGCACAAGCCATGTGAGGCATGAGTTCAATCTCCAGGATGAGAATACGGTACGATGATACCTGGATGCAGAGGACACATTCCCAGCCGCACAGGTTCGCGCCTGCGTGCCAGAACCAGCCAGGCCGGGGATCCGCATTCATTGTATCCGTGCCGAGTGTACGACGTGTTGGGTTAAAGGTAGCCGACGCACGTCAGGGGATTTTGACCTGATCGTTCCGAGGCCGGCATGATCCCGGCGCGACGACAGGCCGGCCCGTCCACCTTGATCTCCAAACAACGACCCGAGGCAAAGATTCTGTCGTGGCCGTCGAGCTATTGATCAGTGAGGCGGATATCCGCGATCGGCTCGGTCTGATGGGCCGGCAAATCGAGGACGATTATCACGATAAACCACTGACGATCGTCGCCGTGCTGACGGGAAGTCTGATCGCCTTGGCGGATCTGGTTCGCCAGATTCGCATCCCGTTGCGAATCGCACTCGTGCAGGCCAGCAGCTACCGGGGAGCCACGACCACGGCGACGACGCTGGTCGTCAATGAGGCGTTTGCCCCCGACGTTGCCCGTCGCGATGTCCTGCTTCTCGACGACATCCTGGACACCGGGCAAACGCTTTCCGCTCTGGTCCAGCACCTCAAGGATCGGGGCGCGACAACGGTTCGAACCGCCGTCCTTCTCCGCAAGATTGGCCGGCAGGTTGTGCCGATTGAGCCCGATTACTGTGGCTTTGTCATCCCCGACGCCTTTGTCGTGGGCTACGGACTGGATTATAACGACGAATATCGCCACTTGCCGTATGTTGGGGTGCTCAAGGAGGAGCCGCGAGTAACGACTCCTTCATGAACGGACTCTCGTGAAGAGAGTTCACTCCCTTCACCGTGCCCGTGTTACGGCCGTGTGGCCACTCATCGTGGGTTCTTCCGTTGCGTCCACTGAAACTGGCTCTGGTGACCCGGCGCGTATCCGCCACTCGTGGGAGGCGCCGAGCGGGTCTTGTGCTATCTCGCTGCGGCACTCGCGGCTCTGGGAGCCGACGTGACGGTCGTGACGTCACAGGTGCCAGGGTCAAGGCCGGCTCAAGATGAGCAATCATCCGCAATTTCATGTCGCACCGCCATGAGCATCAGCATCAGCGTGTAATCAGCGACGCTGTCGGGCGAGTAATAGGGGACGTTCTCGACGGAGATCCCCACGCTCTCCGCGCACTCGACGTCGATGTGGTTGTACCCAACGCTTCTCGTCGAGATGTACCTCACGCCGGCTTGGCGAAGCGCAACGAGGATGGAGCTCGTGATTGGTGCTTGTGTCGACGCTGATCCATCGATTTTCAGATGCGATCTCCAATTGGCCGCAGACACCCCTGCGTCGGTGACAGTCGGCACGACGCCAAAGCGAGGCGCCAGCTCTCGGAACAGGGCGGCCTCGTCCTGCCCGCATCCATAGATGGTGACTCCCATTCCGGGGGGGCGCTGACTGCCTCGCCAAGTGCGCCATGGTGGTCGGATGCGGCCAATGAAGACGAGGGCGCCAGTGATCGGGCACAGCAGGCTGCTGTTGGTGCTGGTTGGCTGAAGGTCACGCCTCCAAGTCAAGACAACCTGATGTTGCCACTACGTATGCGGTTTTGGATATGCCGACGATATGTTCCCGGCTCGACAGGCTGCTGATCTGCGGGCCGGTCGCGGCCTAGTCCCCGGCAGCCGCCTGCACAGCCACGCCGACCAGGAGGGAGATCCTGTTCGAGGTGGCCGTGGGCTGGTCGCCCCCGGGGGAGATCGGCGCCGGCCGGTCAGCTCCCGTAGTCCACTTGGACGGCCGGCGAGGCGGCCACCGCACTCGGGGTGTTCACCCAGCGGCCCGAGGTCGCGGTCCACCGCCAGTTCCCGAAGGTGACCGCCTGCACGTGGTAGCGCCAGGCGTGGCCCACCGCCCACGACGCCAGCGCCCAGCCCACCTTCTGGCTGCTCACCGGCGCCCCGAGCAGGGTCGAGCCCCTCTCCCGGACGGCGGCGGCGGGCAGGGCCGACACCGCCGGGGCGCCGCCGGAGAAACCGTCCAGCCGGCAGTCGAAGGCGGCCGGCGTCTCACCGGTCAGGGCCGCCGCCACGGCGCGGGCCTCGGTCTCGTAGGGGGCGTAGGCCAGCGGGGTGGCGCTGTGCTGGACGGACTGGGCGGCGTCGGTGACGGCCGTGGTCTCCCAGCCGGGCACCCGCTCCAGGTGCTGGTAGAAGGCTGTGGCGGCATACACCGGATCCAGGATCTGCGCCGGGTGCCCCAGCCCTGCGACGGGCGCTGCTGGAACAGCCCGAGCGAGTCCAGGTCCCCGAGGTCAGGTTCTCCAGGCGCGATTCCTGAAGGGCGGTGGCCAGGCCGACGGTGACGGCGTGGTCGGGCAAGCCCAGTTTGAAGGCCACCGCGGCGATGATCGTGGCATTCTGGGCTTGGTCCGTCGACAGTTTGAAGGTACCCGAACCGGAGAGCGCCGGGACCCGGCAGCCGGCCGGCGTGGTGGGCGCTGCCAGGCGGCCTGGATGAGGGCCACACCGCCGGCCACCGCCCCGGCCACGATGACTGCCAGCAGGACCAGCACCCGCCGGGCCCCGGCCGGACCGGCCCCGCAGCGTCCGTTTGGCCGCCGGCCGGTCTATGAGCCCGGCCCGCGTGACGGCCGGCCATACGGGACGGTCAGATGGTGGACACGGAGAAGAAGTCACGGGACTCCTCGGTAGGTGTGAGATACCGGTCGGACGAGCGCTGCGTTGCGTGAATCAGCTTGGCCCCCGGTGATCGATGTGGGGTTGGCGGGGTCGGGGCGGATGAGAAGTTAACGTAACCCATTCCGGGTTGATGTCGAGGGTCATCCCCCCGCACCGCCCCGGCCCGCCGCAGCGACTCGGCTGCCGTCTCGGGCGTCGGCGCCGGGCCGGCCACGTGCCACGCACACCAGCTGCCCCCACATGGTGGCCCCTCCATACACGGACGCTCCGACGAACAGTACGAGCAGGGCGAGGGCGACATACAGGACCGGGACAACCAGTTTCACCCTCCGCCGCCGGGTGGTCGCCGAGCCGTCCGCCGCTCAGGATGGAGGTACTCCTTTAGCAGGCAGTCGGCGTCGACACCGCACCTGGTTCGCGGCGCGGTCAAGGCTGCCGTATTCGGGGCGCGACGAGAGCGGCCGCTGAGCGGCTCAGGGGGCATACTCCGTCAGGGACCGCTCCGGCAGCCGCACCGTCCACGATGGTGGTCCCGGTGGCGAATGTCGATTTGTGATGGGGCCGAGGACGACGAAGCCGCCAACGACCGGTCACCGAGGACTCCGGCGACCGCGGCGATGACCACGGCCACAGCAATGAGGATCGACGATCGCGTACGGCTGCTACCGGTGCTGGTTCGCTGTGGGTCACGCCTCCATTCAAGGCAGCGTGGTGTTGCCAGCACGTATGTGGTTTTCGATATGCCGACGATATGCTCCGGCTCGTAGCATCGCGAGAGTGTGCGTGTGTTGATCGTCGAGGACGAGCCCTACATGGCAGAAGCCATCCGCGATGGCCTACGCCTGGAAGCGATCGCGGCCGACATCGCCGGTGACGGCGACACCGCTCTGGAACTGCTGAGCGTCAACGCCTACGACATCGCCGTCCTCGACCGCGACATCCCCGGGCCCTCCGGCGACGAGATCGCCAAACGCATCGTCGCCTCCGGCAGCGGCATGCCGATCCTCATGCTCACCGCTGCCGACCGGCTCGACGACAAGGCCTCCGGGTTCGAGCTCGGCGCCGACGACTACCTCACCAAGCCGTTCGAACTCCGAGAGCTCGTGCTCCGTCTCAGAGCGCTCGACCGCAGGCGCGCCCACAACAGGCCACCCGTGCGAGAGATCGCAGGTCTGCGTCTGGATCCGTTCCGCCGCGAGGTCTACCGCGACGGCCGCTACGTCGCGCTCACCCGGAAGCAGTTCGCCGTGCTCGAAGTTCTCGTCGCTGCCGAAGGCGGTGTCGTCAGCGCCGAAGAGCTACTGGAACGGGCGTGGGATGAGAACGCCGACCCGTTCACCAACGCCGTGCGCATCACGGTCTCGGCACTGCGCAAACGCCTCGGCGAACCCTGGATCATCGCCACCGTGGCCGGCGTCGGCTACCGCATCGACACTCAACCAGACACCGGGCGTGAGGGAGGAGACCGTGGATAGAGCCCCTGGTTTGAGCGTTCGCCTCAAACTCACCCTCAGCTACGCCGGCTTCCTCATGCTCGCAGGTGCCTTGCTGCTCGCCGCCGTGTGGGTGTTCCTCCTGCGCTACGTCCCCGACCGTGCGCTCCTCGTCACATCGCATGCCCTCGTGATGGTTCTTCCCGTCCGCTCCGACCTCCTGCACGTTTTCGCTCCGGGGGCAGCCGAAGTGTTGGCGTTCCTGCTGGTGTTCGGTCTCCTGGGAGGGTGGTTCTCGCCGGCCGGATGCTCGCCCCCCTGACCCGCATCACCGACGCCACACGCATGGCCGCGACCGGATCGCTCTCCCACCGAATCCGGCTACCGGGCCGCAGAGACGAGTTCCGCGAACTCGCCGACGCCTTCGACACCATGCTCGCGCGGCTCGAAGCACACAGTCGCCGAACAGCAGAGGTTCGCAGCCAACGCCTCCCACGAACTGCGCACCCCGCTGGCGATCACGCAGACACTTCTCGACGTGGCCCGCAACGATCCGAACCGCGACAACGGCGAACTCGTCGACCGCCTCCACGCCGTCAACACCCGAGCGATCGACCTCACCGAAGCATTGCTCCTGCTCAGCCGCGCCGACCAGCGGTCCTTCACCCCAGAACCCGTCGACCTGTCCCTCATCGCGGAAGAAGCCACCGAAACGCTCCTCCCCCTCGCAGAAAAACACGGCGTCACCATCGAGACCTCCGGCGACATGACCCCCACCATCGGCTCACACGCGCTCCTGCTGCAGTTGACCACGAACCTCGTGCACAACGCGATCGTCCACAACCTGCCTGAACAGGGCACCGTGTGGGTCACGACCAGCGTTCACCCCAAGAGTGTGGTGCTCACGCGTCGAGAACACCGGCGAGAAGCTCACCCCACAGTTGGTCGCCACGCTCGTCGAGCCGTTTCATCGCGGCACCGAACGCATACGCACCGACCACGCAGGTGTCGGCCTCGGCCTGGCAATCGTCAAGAGCATCACCCAAGCACACGACGGAACCCTCACCCTCACCCCCCGGGCCGCTGGCGGGCTCTGCGTCACGGTGCAACTACCCGCCGCGCCACCGCACACTGGCAGATGACGATCAAGGGCATGGCCGCACCTCCCGAGAGGAACCGTCAAGGCGTGGGGACCGGCATGTCAGCCACGTAAATGTCACCGTGCCCACGATCAGGGGCGTGCCTGCGAATGCCGGGCCGGACACCAACGACGAAGCAAAGAACACATCATTGACACCGTGCGCCCTCCAGAGACGACGGTGACGTCTTGGTGACATGCACACGATTGCCTCCGGTGCCCTCACGGGAGCGACCGGCCAGATCGGGCGGTTCTCGAGCGTCTTGAAACCTAGCTGGTGGCTAGGCCGACCCTGGACCGTCGCGGCCGAACGTCGTTAGGAGACGGGTGTTAGCGGTCGGGCGGGCAGGACGGAAGCATCGCCGTCGAGCGCGGGGTGGGGTCAGTTGACGGGTCCGCCGTTAGCCGTGAGGGTGACCTCCACGTTGCCACGCGTCGCGTTCGAGTACGGGCATACCTGATGGGCAGCGGCGACGATTTCCGCAGCCCGCGCCCGGTCGTCGATCCCTGGGAGGGTAACGTTCAACTCGACTGCGACGTTGAAGCCCCACGTCTCGGTCGTGATCAGGCTCACGTGCGAATCGATGGACACCTCACCGAGCTCGACGCGCTCACGCCGCGCCACGACACCCAAGGCCCCCTCGAAACAGGCTGCATATCCGACCGCGAACAGCTGCTCGGGATTGGTACCACCTCCGTCACCTCCCATCTCTTTGGGCGTTCGGAGCTGCACGTCCAGCGCCCCGTCGCCCGTTACCCCGTGGCCATGGTCGCGTCCACCAGTGACCGTTGCCTGCGCGGTGTAAAGCGTCTGGGTCATGCCGACCTCCTATGATCCGGCCGCTTGTAGTTCAGCCGTAGGTCTTCCGGTCAGCAGCCTAGATGACCGCCGGCGACGACTGGGGAGGCAAGGGCGTCCGGAACGGTCTCGGGCGCGGAGCCGATATCCCATGGCCGTCCTCAAGACCGTTCGAACTCAGCTCGGATCTTCTGCGACATCGCTTCTGCGTCGCTGAGCGAGGCCGTCAGAGGGGGCTGCTGCGCCAGGTAGTCCACTCCTAGAAGGTCTCCCTCGTCCTTCTTCGGTACGAGCCAGAGATGGAAGTGGGCGGCTCGCTCCATCAACGCCAGGTAGTAGACGCGCTCGACTCCCGTGGCAGCCTTGACCGCCGGAACGAGCCGATGGAGAAGGGAACCGAGCTCGGCACTTTCGGCTGGGGTCATTTCACCGAAATCCAACAGATGCCGCCTGGCTTCGACGATGACCGTTCCTGCGCTGGACTGACTTCAGCGGGGCGTGCTCGACGAGGAAGTGCTCATCTTCGACGATGTAGCCGCGTGGGCGGGGGCGTCCAGGAGCTCTGACCCCGTTTTCAGGCCGTCTTGCTGCCGGCAGATGTTGCAGTCCGACCGGTGATAGTACGGAGGCGGACCGATCTCCGCAGGGCCCTCGCTGCTTGCGGTCGCCTCGGGGTATGTGGACATGGATCTCTGTCCTTTCGTGTGCGGGTCGGATCAAGGTGGAACGCAGAGGGTTGGTGCCGTCAGAAGCTCAGGAGCATTGAAAACGCTGACGGCCAAACGGCGTCCCGTCAGCTCGCCAGGAAGGGAAGGAAGGCGGCTAAGAACTGCTGCGGGCACCTCGAGGTGGGGGATGTGCCCGCAGTCGGGCACCACTACCCGGGTGGCCCGAGGTATGTCGTTCGCGGCCGCCGCGGAAAGATCGACGAAGTCGCCCAGCCGGGCGAGCGTCCTCCGGCGTGGCGTATTGGCCGAGCGGGACCACGTGATCCTCCTCTCCGACGATCAGCAACGTCGGAGGCTTGATGAGGTGGTATTCGTATCGAACGGGTTGCTGGTAGATCATCTGGAACGTGAGCGCCGCCGCCCGCGCCCATCGCGGGTAGTCGGGGCTGAGCGTCACGCGGACCAAGACCTCGGCGAGTGGATCCCATACCTTGGGATCAGGATGCACGAAGTATCCGGCGACGTAACCACGGATCACGTCGGGGTCGGTCCAGTGGACCTCGTGCTCGTAGAGGGTCTCCTCGGATTGGGGAGGGATCCCGGTCCGGTAATCGACCAGGCCGAGCGGATCCTCGAGAACGAGGTGGGTCACCCGGTCGGGGTTCATAAGGGTGAACCGTGTGGCGGTCATCCCGCCAGTGGAATGACCCAGCACCGAGACCGGCCCGACGCCAAGGTGGTCGAGGAGCGCTGCGGTATTAGCGGCGAACAGCTGGAAGCTGTAGTGAATGTCTGGCTTCGACGACTTGCCCCAACCGATCTGATCGGGGGCGACGACGCGGTAGCCGGCGGTCGTCAGCGCCTCGATCACGTTGACGAAGTAGTAGCCGCCGAAGGCCTTGCCGTGCATCAAGACGACCGTCGTGCCATTGGGCTCTGCCCTCGGTGGCACGTCCATGTAGGCCATCGTGAGCGTCTGCAAGTCGTTCGTCACCGGGAAGAATCCAACAGGATACGGATACTCGAACTCCTCAAGTCCGATACCGAGAGCCTGCCGCGGTGGCGGTGAATTTTCTGTCATGGCGTCGTACTCTCCGTCGTTAGCTGGCTCCAGATGAAGGGGGTGTTTGCCGTAACCCAAGGATAACCTTGGCCTTTGTCGCCTGGCTGTCGAAGCCCGCAGGGTCGGGCGCCACTCACTGGGCTCTTATGGAACGGCGTATGCCTTCCGGGTCATACGGACTCCGTCGTGGTCACGCCGAGCCTGGTCAAGAAGCTGCGGTAGTCGGTCTGCACCCACTCCTCGGCCAGCCGGCCGTCGTCGTGGTACCCAAAGGTACCGATGACTTCCCACTCGAGGTGGTCGCCGGTGGGGTCGACCGGACCGGCGGGTGAGTAGGTGAGGAGGCTTGCTCCTTGTCGCTCAGGAATGGATGGTAACGGCGTATCCATCGGGGTCGGCGAACACGAAAGTCCGCCCAAATGGACCATCGAAGGGCTCGGTCACGATTCGAACCCCGGCATGAACAAGTCGATCGTGCAGGGCCTGCGGGTCATCGGCCTTGAGCCAGAGTGCGACTCCCCAGCCGAGACGACCAACCGCCTGCAAGTCAATGGCGGGCTCACGAACGGCAAAGGGCACAGGAGTGGTGGCAAACACTACCGCTCCTGGTGGGCTTTGGACTGCCCGCTCAAGGCCGAGCTGCTGCGAATAGAACGCAGCAGACACCTCCAGGTCGCTGACCTGCAGTGCGATGAAGTCGGGTCCGATGACTCTCACTGGCGCTCCTCTATAGTTATCAGGCTGCCTGACAATTATATCAGGTAGCCTGATAAGTGCCAAGGATGCCATGAAGAAGACGGGAAAGCGAGTGACCAGAGCCGAGGAGATGTCGGGTTACCTGGTCAAGCGCGCGAATCGGTCATCCATCTCTCCTTGGAGGAGATCGTCTCCGAACAGGACTCGGGATCCCCCACTACGTCGTGCTTACGTTCCTAGCCGAGACGCCCGGGTTGCCCAACGCCGAGCTGGCCCGCAAGGCGTTCGTGACGCCCCAGTCAATGAACGAGGTCCTCAAGCAACTCGAAGCCTCCGGGTTGGTGGAGCGTCAGCAGAGTCCGTCAAATCCGCGGATCCTCAACGCTCACCTGACACGTGCGGGCAAGAAAAAATGGCGATCGGTCGACGACGGCGTTCAGGAATTGGAAGAGCGTCTGCTGCGGGGTCTCACGCAGGACGAAGTCCGTGTCCTGAATCGATCGCTCGAGACGATCATCCGAAACATGACCCGGACGCCGTGAGGTTCATCAGACCCACACGCTCGTGAACCGCTGCCTGGTGGTTTCACCCGACACGAGTAATAGGTGTCATGGGGTGGCATCGGCGAACGAGGCCGGGACTGGAGAGCTCGAGCGTACGAACGCGGAGCTGCACCGAGCGCACTTGGTCCTGCTACTCGTTGCCCAGGACAGGTTGCCCGTTGCCGACAGACAGGCTCAGCGCCTCGTGCAGGGCGAGGCCCTTGTTCACCTGACGTGCACCGTTGTCCTGGCGATGCAAGCTCATCCCCGGCCGATATGCTTTGAAAGGAGCATCTGCCGTGAGGCCTCAAGGCCCCTCAGCACGCACTAAGCACCCGACGGGCCCGGCCCCCGCCCGCGGACAAGTCTCCCGCCGTGCGCCATCTGGGGCGCTACGGCATCCGCATCGTTGACCGTCTGTATCGGAGCCTGCCATGACGCTCATGTCGAACCGTTCGTCGTCGCGTGAGGCGTTGTCCGTTTACACCCAGCCTCGCATTGGACGCGGATTGCTCGACATAGTCACCTCCGCTGGGACGTATCTGGCGCTCAGCGTGGCGATGTACCTGATGCTGCGAGTCTCCCCTTTGCCTGTGGTTGCGCTCGTGATCCCGACCGCCGGGTTCCTGGTCCGGGTGTTCGTCATGTTTCACGACTGCGTGCACGGTTCGCTGCTTCCGTCCAAGCGAGCGAACACCTGGGTTGGCACGGTCCTCGGGCTGCTCGTGCTCACGCCTTTTCGGCCATGGCGCCCCGAGCACCTCGGGCACCACGCGACCTCGGGGATCTCGATCGCCGCGGCGTGGGGGACGTCGAGACGTTGACGGTCGCCGAATATCAGGCTCGTTCCTGGCGCGGTCGGCTTTCTTACCGGTTGTTTCGCCATCCGGTAGTGATGTTCGGGCTCGGGCCCGTGTTCGCGATGATCATCGGGCCGCGACTGGTGCGGGCGCGGGACACGGCCGCGATGCGGAACAGCGTGCTTCAGACCAACGCGGCGTCTGTGGTTATCGTCGGAGCGCTGTGCTGGCTGATCGGCTGGGAGGACTTCCTGATCGTGTGGGTGCCAGCGGCGCTGTTGGCAGGGTCGGTCGGCATCTGGCTGTTCTACGTCCAGCACCAGTTTGAGAACGTCTACTGGCGGCGCCAGGGTGAGTGGAGCTATGCCGAGGCCGCGCTGCGTGGCAGTTCGTATCTGAAGCTCCCGAAGGTGCTGCAGTTCTTCACCGGCAACATCGGTCTGCATCATGTCCACCACTTCAACCCTCGGATCCCGAACTACAACTTGCAGTGCGCCCACGACGCCAACGCGATCTTCGCTGGCGTCCCGACAGTCTCGGTCCAAGGCGGTCTTCGTGCCGTCAAGTTCAAGCTCTGGGATGAGGACGCGGGCCAACTCGTGACATTCGCCCAAGCCAACCTGCAACCGCCACGGCCGCGGGCACTCCCCAAGACCTGACTTGGCACTCACCGGCCGTACGGCACCCGTCTGTCCCTTCGTGGAGGCCGGACACTCGGTGCGGAACACATTGGCCTTCTTCGGGCGCCCGGCCGACGAACAACACCCCTCCTCGCGGTCGACGTCGGCCAGAAACGCCTGAGCCAGGAGCGAAGCACTGGGGACGCCAACTTGGAGCGCCTTGAAGCCACCGTCCGGCGCTACAAGGACAGCCTCGATGAGAAGATCTCCGCCGAAGAATCCTCGTTCACCCATTACCGCCGCTTCTCGGGATCGATGGGGATGATGGCGGTAGGCGGTCTCGGGGGCGTCCGCTCCGACATCTCCGGCCCTTCCATCTTGTGTGGCGCAGCCCAACCCAGCGTGTATTGCACATTGGCGTACCTGTCATCGGGGTCGCGATGGATGGTCGCCACGTCCCCCTCATGGAGCATGGGGCGAATCAGATCGGCCACCTCGTTGGCTTCCTGGACCCAGCCCATCCATCGGCCAGAGTGCCACACCCGGCCCCAGACGCTCATCGCCGCCCCTTCCCGGATCTGTTGGCGGCCGCGGCACTGTGAGCAGGGGGGGCCGAAATGGTAGCGACCGATCTGCCAGTCGTCTCTGACCGGGCGCAAGCACAGGGTTTCTCGCCGCTTCAAACCGGCAGTGACCTCGCGGCAGGATGTGGACGGTTCCGGTCTTGGACACCACGTACTCGGGCATCAGTTCACCGCCCCGACGACACACCTAGCGTGGATCATGTCACTTTCTCTCTAGCAGGTGGTGACCGCGGTAAGCGGGCGGCGGGTTGGGGTCGAGTGTCGGCCGATCGAACGTGGGCGCTAGGAGCGGGCCGCCTTCGAAGACTCCGATTGCCCCGGTGCCGGCGAGCCGGGCCCAGCTCAGAGGGTGACCGCAGCAAGCTCAGCGTCTGCGTCGACGCCGCCACGGTCAGGGAGGAGGCGCAGCGCCCGCCAGGCCGGCCTGGTCAATGAATTGATGACCCCGAGCTCGCTGAGCAGTGCGGTGAAAGGGTCCAGGTCGGCGGCGACGCGCTTCCAGTAGCGGGGGTTGGACTGAGCCAACCGGTAACCACCGGGGATACCCAGTGTCCGGTACACGGCCGGGTTGAGCATGGACTCGGCAATGGTGAACACGATCATCGGGGCCGCCGCCGCCGTTACCACCTTTTGTACAGTCGAGAGGCGGGGCCACTGCTGGCGGATGAACATCTTGGCGAAAGAACGGTGCCGGGACTCCTCGGCCACATGGATCTGGGCGATCTGACGGGGCAAAGGATGTAAGTCGGCATCGTGCATCGTCGCGCGGTTGGAGGCGTCGGTGAGCTCTTCTGCGGCCAGGATCCCGATGAAACACGGGACCAGCCCTTGTGTACGCAAGAACATCTCACCCTCGGCCCGCAAGCGAGTCGAGGGACGATAGGGCGGCGTACCGGCGCGGCGCACATACTCGCCGAACATCGCAGAGTGACGACACTCGTCAGCTGTCTCGAGCAGCAGGTAGCGATGGGAGGGATGGTCGGGGGCCAGACCGTACAAGTAACGCATTACCACTCTCATCAAGATGTTTTCGAGCCATATCCCCGTGGCGAACAGCGACGCGCACTCGTGGCGGCTGTAGTGGCGTCGATCGGGCGCGCCCATCGCCTCCCACGCCCCGGTCCCATATAACGGCAGGTGTTCGACCGGCAGATGCCCGGCTGAGTCGTCGATCGGTACTGACCAATCTATCTCGGTGAACGGGTCGTGGTGCTGACGCTCAGCGGCACGCAACAACCGATCCACCCTCGCCACCATTCCAGCGTCCAACTGGTCGGCAGGGCTTGAAACAGCCGAACGAAGCGGGGCCATAAGCCTGATTTCCTTTCCGGATCATCCAACGGGCTCACGGCGCGGTCCGCCTATGGATGCACAACACCGCCAAGGCGCTCGGAGATTCGCACGACGACTAGTGGGCATTCTACCGGACCTCGGTTTCGTGTCCGTGGCCCGCGGGTTACCGCCGTGTGAACCGTTCGTGGTGTCTTGGCGCCATCCCTCAGGAAGGGTTCCCTGAGGGGCGCTCGTGCTCCTCCTCGCTTACCGCATGACCAGTGGGTCCAGCAACGTCGTCCAACACCTCGACCCACATCGCGACGACCACCGAACCGGTCAAGAACTTGGTCTTGTACATCGGCGACCGTGAAGCACCGACCCGAACCCTCAACGCGTGCTTCAGGTGTTTTTGCGGCAACGAACACTGGCAGGGTGGGTGCAATATGCGCCGGCCCGATTCCATGACAAGCCAAACCTGCCGGAAACACAATCTCAACATTAGCACACAATGCAGGCGTTGGATTCCCCGGCAAGCACCTGATGCCCACCGTCGCCACAGGTGATGTAATTGACGGTGCGCCTTCTAGGACGTCCCACATTCGGTTCGACGGTTAAGGAGGCAGGTCGGGGGTTTTCCCCAAGATGACTTCTGATCACTGCCACCCATTCCCAGCCAGGGTATCGCTCAAACGACTCTACTTCCGCTCCTCACACCCTGCCGATTCACCCAACGCCGACTAATTGCTCCTTTCAAATTCCGCGGCGAGGAGCTCCACATCAGCTTGAGCGAGATTACGCAGCAGCAGTGTCGTTTCGTCGCCGGCGCTGTCACCCGTCATGTGAGGCGCGCCGCCAGTATGCACACGTCGTCGTCTATCCGCCCAACGTGGCATCGCCAATCGAGAACCTGGTCGATCTCATGCTGCTTCTTGGTCCTGCCAGGCTCGCTCGAACTCCTGCGGTGACTGATACCCGAGAGAACTGTGAAGCCGCTCGCTATTATACCAGTTAATCCACTCGAATATCGCCAATCTGGCTTCGGCCTTTGTGGCAAAATAGGTGTCGTCGACAAGCTCCCGCTTTAAAGATGCCCACAGGCTTTCCGCCATGGCATTGTCATACGAATCACCGACCGTCCCCATTGACTGGTGGACCCCCAGTCGTCGGCACAGATCCTTGAACTCGGCCGATGTGTACTGGCAACCGTGGTCGCTGTGGAAGGTCGTACCGGCCATCCGGACCCGGCCCCGAGCGGCCACCGCCGCCTCGAGCGCGTCCGAGCACAGCTCAGTGCGTAGATGATCGGCGATCGACCAGCCCACTAACAATCTCGAGTGAACATCGAGCACCGAAGCCACAAACAGCCACCCCTGCCCAGTCGGGATATAGGTGATATCGCCTACCCAGATTTCATCCGGCGCAGCAGCGGTGAAGTGGCGCAGCACCAGGTCGATCGCCGCCTGCTGGCGTTTGTCACGCCACGTAGTTCGTATCTTGCGCCGCCCGCACCGGCCGGTGATGCCCAGCTCAGCCATCAAGCGGGCCACCCGCTTCTCGTTGACCTCCACCCCCGCTTTGGCCAGCGCCGCGGTCACCCGAGGAGACCCGTACCGGCCCCTGGAGCGCTTCCAGACGTCATAGACCCGGTTCGCCATGTAGGCCTCGTCCACCAGCGCCGCCGAGGGCCCCTCGGACCGTTTGCGCCACTCGTAATACGACGAGCGGGCCGCCCTCGTCGCCCGGCAGAGGGCGGCCACCGAGAAGCTGCCGGTCTCGGACTCGATGAACCGATAGACGCGGTCGCGGTCGGGGCCGCCATCACAGAAACCGGCCAGCCGCCGGCAGATCTCCGCCTCCGTCTCCAGCTCGGCCACCCGGCGCTGCAGGGCCGCCACCGCGCTCACTTGTCGCCCTCCCGGCACCCAGTACTTGGTGAACCGCTTGAGGATCTCGACTTCCTCCTCCAACTCGCGGATCCGCTTACGCAGCCGGGCCTCCTCCCGAGCCGTCTCCTTATCGCGCTTGTTGTCGTCGCTCGATCCGTCGGCCTCTTTCACCCAAGCCGCCAACGACATATCCGTGATCCCCAACTCCTTCGCGACCTCCCTGAGTGACCGTCCAGACGATCGATACAGAGCTACCGCATCCCGCTTGAACTCAACGCTGTAACGCCGAGTCGTCGGTGACTTCTCCATGACCACCATCCTCTCCCAGACAACACTTGCGGCGCGAGATCCTTGCAGTTTTCGACCAAGGCAAGCAGTTCAGCCATCCCATCGAGATTTTCGACCCCGGACCTCACTGAGTCCGTCCGTATAGAACAAGAGTGTTGTTCCCGGTCGAAGGACCTTGCTTTCCTCTCGGTAGACGCGGTCGGGATCCACCCCTAGCAGAATCCCATCTGGCGGAGGAGTAAGAAACCCGAACTCGCCGACGCGACATCGCAAGATTGGCGGATGACCAGCGTTTGATCGCAGGGATCGTTCCGCTCCGTTCGTCCCATACTGCCACGATGGCAGTGGCGTGTTTGCCTGGCTCGAGTCGGCACATCATCCTATTGAGTCGAGTGAGAACTCGTGCAGGCGATGGGTCCTCGATAGCGTAGGCCCGAACCGTGTTGCGTAGCTGGGCCATCGTTGCTGCCGATTGCAGGCCGTGGCCCGTCACATCGCCGATGACAAGACACATTCCATCCTCGACGGGGAACACGTCGTACCAGTCGCCCCCCATCGCCGCGTCGCTAGCGGGCAAGTACGTCGCAGCTACTTCGAGACTGTTGCCTTGGGGCAACGTTCGGGGAAGGCAAGCGTCCTGGAATAGCTGAGCGTCGTCTCGCTCACGAGATAGTGCGCGTTCACGCTCAGCCTCATAGAGATTCGCACGATCCAGCACTTGTGCGGCCATATGCGCGATGAGGTCCAGACGGCGCACCTGTTCAATACCGAAGTCTTGTACGACGGGCCATCCGAAACCCGCCGCTCCGAGGATCACACCGCTCGCCGAAGCCAGCGGCAGCGATGCCGTCGCGCGATAAGGCCCGCGGCCAACGTGTCCGCGCGGATGTTCGGGAATTTCCTCCCGATCACGTCCAAGGATTCGAGCAGACCGGAAGACCACTTTGCATTGCCTCGCAAAGCGGCGTCGGCGTGCCGAGATCGAATTCAGTCTAATGAGCGACGATGTCCGAACCAGCACTCGAATGATGAATAGCCCGAACATGATCCGTCGCGGCATCAAGTATTGCCAAATCCGAGAAGGACGTGCCCGCCGCCGCGGCGCCCTCTTCGGCAAGAGCAGTTGCCACATCCATTGGAGTGAAGGCGCCTGACAACGCGGCCGCCAGTCGCCACACGCCGTCATCAGTCACGCTGACTTCAACATCGTCAGGATCAAGAGCCAAAGAGATCGTCATCCGGGGTGTAAAACCCTCGTTCCGCACCTGAGACACGGCACGTTCCAGACTGGGCCTGGAAGCAGGGCCCGAGAACCGGACGTGGCGCAAAGCCTGTCGCCATTCTACCAGCCAAAGTGTTTGCTCGTACGGGTCTTGTCATCACGTGTTGTCCCGACTTGGGCAGAGCACCAACGGCCGTGGGCGGCTCGAACCCCGCACTGGGCCATCCGAGTACCGCCGTGCCGGCCCGTAGTGTTCCGGTAGCAACCGCTTCGACCGCGGCGCCGACACTGAACCCGCCGGTCGCGGCCGGGATCAGGTCACTGCCGCCGCCCCGGAGTGATGCGCCCGCCCGATGGGGTGGCGGTCAGCAGACCCGGCGCAGCCGGCCTACCACCGGGCGGGAGACGCCGAGAAAGGCGGCGGCGTGGCTGTCGGTGCAGCCCCCGGCGTACAGGGCGATCGCCTCCCGGCGCAGGACACCCAGAGCGCGCCGGCGGGCGCCGACCTGCACATCCCCTTCACTCACTGGCCCGGGGGCGTAACCGGCGTGCAACTCGTCGGCCAGGATTCGCCACAGGCCAGCCGAGCCGGCCAGCCCCGCGATGGAGGCGCCAGCGGCGAGGTCACGCCGAACAGCGCCGAGCGCGCCGGCGACCGCCAGGCGGGCGGCCTGGTCGTCACGGCTGTGCAGGTAGGCCAAGGCGTAGAGCGCCTCGAGGTGGAAGCCCAACCGCCCGATGCAGTGGAACCCGGTGCGGCCACCCCCTCTGGAAATAGCAGCCTTGCGGCGTGGTCCACCCTCAAGGGCGGGCGCCACGGCAACGGGCTTCCAAGAGGTGCCCCGGCCGGCCGGAATGGGATC
>CAWDZZ010000006.1:0-64070 GCA_963806595.1 uncultured Isosphaeraceae bacterium
CGACGATGCTCGCCGCTCACTTCTGGATCACTTTGAGCGATTCGGCCATGCCTTCCGCCTTGTGTTGATGTGCTCACCGGCGATTACCGTGAGAGTACTCTCGCAGGTCCTTGAACACCGCATCGACCCGGTGCGTCTCGGCTCCCCGGATAAATTCGACGACCACCGTCTGAGCGACTTGTATCTTGCGAACGGCCTCCACACGTCGTACCGGACGCCGCCGCTTTTCTTGGGTCAAGCTTGACTCTGCGGGCCGGGGCACTGAGCGTCATCCGTGATGCCAGGAAGTCCTGACTCAATATCGAGCGTGGTCGGGCGAACGTCTTTCATGAGCACCGAAAACCCAGCCTTGGCCCGACGATCCGACCTGGACGCCCTGCGAGCCGGCGCCATGCTGCTGGGGATCGTCCTGCACGCCTCCCTCTCGTTCTTCCCGTCCTACTGGATGGTCACGGATCGTCAGCAAGATTCCGTTGTTCGGGATCGTCTTCTCGGCCATCCACGGCTTCCGGATGCCGCTGTTCTTCGTCATGAGCGGCTTCTTCAGCGCGATGCTGCTCCACAGGCGCGGCCGCAGGGCGCTGATGAACCACAGATTCCACCGGGTTTTCCTGCCCTTGCTGGTGGGGTTGTTCACCATCGTCCCGCTCACGATCGGGATCTCCAGCCTCGCGATGGCCTTCGCCTCTCGAAAGCCCGGTGCCGCGGCCCCGGCCGAGGGGACATCGACCATCTGGACGGCCGCGCGAGCGGGCGATCTCGACGCCATCGAACGTCACATGGCGAGCGGGGTGGCAGTGGACGCCTTGGATCCCGAACACGGTGGGACGCCGCTGATGTGGGCGGCGATCACCGGTCGGGCGGAGGCCATGGAGCTGTTCATTCGGCGAGGCGCGGACGTGAACGCCGTCGGCCGTGACGGCGGGACGGCGCTGCATGGCGCGGCCTTCCTGGGCCATGTGGAGGCTGTCGATGTGCTGCTGCGGAACGGCGCGAAGGTCAACGTGGCGAATGGTAGCGGGAGCAGGCCCCTCGATGTCGCGACCCTTGATGACGGGACGACCCGCTACTTCGCGTCGCTCCTGCAACTCGAGCTCAACGAGGACGGGCTGGGGCGCCGCAAGGCCGCGATCGCAGAGTCCCTGCGCGAGCACGGCGCGACGGCGGGGCGGAAGACGAGCGTCGCGGACATACTGATGCAGATGCCTCTCTTCAACCATCTGTGGTTTCTCTGGTTCCTCTGGTGGCTCGTCCTTGGGTATGCCGCCCTGTCCGCCCTCGGATCGCGTCTCCCATCGATCCGGCTACCCGAGTGGCTGGTCCTTTCGCCCGCCCGCTACATCTGGCTGATCCCCCTGACGATGATCCCCCAGTGGTTCATGGGAGAGGGTGGCACTTCCCCGATCTTCGGACCGGATACCTCCACCGGGCTCCTGCCAATCCCGCACGTGTTTGCGTATTACGCGATCTTCTTTGGCCTCGGGGCACTCTATTTCGGGTTCGACGACCGGTCCGGTCGCGTCGGCGAGCGATGGTGGCTTCCGCTCTCGATCGGGTTCCTCGTCATCCTGCCGCTGGGGATGGCCCTCACGGAGGGGTGGACAGGCCCCGCGGGCTACGGGCTCGCCCCGCTGCCGCGCAGGGTCCTCACCGTTGCCTTGCAGGCAGCCTACCCCTGGCTCATCACCTTCGGCCTTATGGGCCTGTTCCGGCGGGTCTCCCGGTCGAGAGCCCGAGGATGCAGTACCTGTCGGACTCGGCCTACTGGCTTTACCTCGCCCATCTCCCGCTGATCATCGCGGCCCAGCTCGTGGTGAAGGACTGGCCGATCCCGGCTCTTGCCAAGTTCCTGCTCATCGTCGCGGTGGTGACCTCCTTCCTGCTGTGGACCTATCAGACCCTGGTGCGCTACACCTGGCTGGGACGATTCCTGAACGGGCCGCGGGCCCGGCCCGCGCGGGCTGGTGCGCCCGCATTCGTCGCTTGAAGCTGTCCCACGCCAGTGCCGTCGACGGCGAGCGGCCGGGCTTTGCTCGGATCATTCCAGTCGCTTGTCGGTTACGACGCCACCTTGAGTCGAGCGTGCTGATTGGGAATAGGTGTCACGCTCGTCGGGAAAGCACCAGGCGATCGCGACTGATCGTCACAGCGACCGTTCGCCCTCTTCACGTTCGATGCCGGCCGCCCGGCCGCCGATTTTGAGCGGAGCCTCGGCCGCCGGCCGAGCCGGTAGCAATTGGTTGACAAGGTAGAACGCGGCCACCAGAGCGGTCAGCAGGGCGACCACGGCCAACATTTTGAAGACGCCCTGCCAGCCCAGCGTGTGCGAAAGGCTGGAGACGACCTTGCCGGCCACGACGCCGCCGAAGAGGTAGCCGACGCCGTCGATGAGTCCGCAGGCGGTCGCCCCGCCGCGCTTGCCGCCAAAGTCGAGCGAGATCGCGCCGGCCAAGTAGGAATACGGCCCGATGAGCAAGAACGCGACCGCTGCGAGCAGCACCAGAGCCTCGCGCGATCGTCCCGCGAAGCTTGTCGAGCCAAGGATCGCGAGGACGACACCGCACAAGACGATCCCGCCGAGGATGATCGTGGCCCGCCCGACTCGCCCAAATCGGTCGCCCAGGAACCCCGCGACGATCACGGAGATCCCGCCGCAGAATGGGAACAGCCCGCTCGTCCCCGCCGCGGTCCCCTTGCTCAGGCCGACCCCCTCCACCAGGTAGGTTGGCGTCCAGTTGTTGAAGGTCTCGCGCAGCAGCGTGAGGCCGAGCGACAGCAGGCAGACGATCCAGAAGGCGGGGCTGCGCGCGAGCGTGGCCAGGAGCGGGACCGGCCGCCGCGGGGTGGGGATCTTCGCCCAAGGCGCCGAAGAGATTGTCCGGATTCGTCTCCGGCTCGGGCAGGCCAAGCTCTTTGGGCGACTCATGGATCAGGGCCAGGTTAAGGACAAACAAGACCGCCAGCACCCCGCCCGCGACCCAGAAGACATCGCGCCACCCCAGCCCGGCGTCGATCAGGCCGCCCATGAACGCACGCGCTGCCGCGTCGCCGAAGAGGAAGCTCAGGCTGATCACGCCCATGACCGTGCCGTAGGTCGAATACGAAAACCATCGCGAGGTGATCTTGACCATGCCCGGCCAGCCCAGCGACTGGATCAGCCGGTTGGTGAACCAGATCAGCGTGAAAACCGGGAGCGAGCCTGCCAGCGGAATCAGCACCGTGCAAGCGACCGCCCCGGCCATGCCGATCAGAGTAGTTGCGCCGGCCGCCCAGGAGATCCGTCAGGGTCCCCGCGGCGAACTTGCCAAACGCGTAGCCGACCGTGCCCAGCGAGACGGCCCACCCCAGCCGGTCTTTCACTTCGCCCGGATTCATCCCGCCGCGCCACGAGCTCTTCGGTGATCGACGGCATCGTGGCCGAAAGGTTCGACCGGCAGAGATAAAACCCGGCGTACCCCACCACCATCAAACCCGCCGTCAGCCATTGCCATGCGCCCTAACCGTCTTGCGGCCTGCGTCGATGTTGCGGCCTGAGTCATTCGCCGGGCTCTCCTCGATCCACGAAGACTCTAACTCGAGGCCGTAAAATATCATGCAGATGCATGACACTATCACCGGACTCGATTCTAAGGATGTTGGTTTCGTAGATCTTCAATGAAGATCTCGCATAGCCGGGCGCGGGCCGCGCCACCTTTCGGCGAATTACTCGGGACGGCTGCTCTCGCGGACGATCAGCTCGCCGGGGATGAGCACCTTGATCGGCGGCCCTGCGTTGCCCAGCAGACGCGCCCTGAGGAGCCGGGTGGCGTGGCGCGCACCAGCTCGGCGGAGAACGCATAGGTCGTGAGGCCGATCGAGTAGGCCTTGCCGATTGGCAGATTGTCGAACCCTGTGATGGCGACGTCGGACGGGACGCGAATTCCACGGTTGAGTAGCTCGAGGATCAACCCGAGCGCGGAGTAGTCCTGATAGCAGACCACGCCATCGGCTGCGTGTGAGACGATGCGGTCGGCCAATTCCACGTAGGAATCCTTGCCGGCCTTGTCCGATGGCTGCTCCAGGACGAGGGGTTCCCAGCCGGCGTGGGCATGTCGAAGCGCAGTCAAGTAGCCGGCCAGGCGCCCCTCATGGCTGCTGGTCGGGGATCCGGTGAGGAACGCGATCCGCCGCCGACCCTGGTCGAGCAGATGCTGCGTGCATTGAAGGCCGCCGTCGAGATCGTCGGCCGCGACGAGGTCGTACTCAATCGGGCGGGCGAGGCCGCGGAGGTTGCGTTCGATCAGGACGACCTCGAGCCCGGCTTCACGGCACGACGCGGAGAAATGCCTCGTCCTGCCGGGCGGCCTCGTCCTTGTATCGCGACGGCATGAAGGCGATCCCTGACACGCCGGCGTCAGCCGCGCGACGGGCCTGGCGCCGGAGGTGCGCCTTGCTCGTCGCGTCGTCGAACGGAAACCAGTCGACCTCGAAGCGGACTCGCTCCTGCTGCTCGATGGTCGCGAATCCGGCTTGAATGAACGACAGGCTCGCGTGCAGCCAGGGCCCCGGGGTGCTACGTCGGACCAGGGCGTAGCGCTCGAGAGCGTCCGGGGGCCGGGCCACGAAACTTCCGGATCGATCCACCGAGCGGATGAGGCCCGTGAGAGGGCAAAAAGCACGCCGAACCATGGCGGGTCCGTTGACTGCCTCGGAAACCACTGTAGATTCGTGTTCAGAAAACCAACGTCCATGACGTCGTGGCTGGTTTTCGATGGCGCCGCCGTCCTCGCCTTGCTGGCTGGCAAACCGGACAAGGTCAAGCTCCCCAAGTATCTTCATGACAAACAGCGCTGCGAGGAAAAAGGAGACGCCGCGCCAGCGCCCGCACAGACCAGCGCGCCCGTCGAGGAGGTGAAGCGATGGCTCAGCTCGATCGTGACATGCGTCGCCACATTCGGTTGCTCAATGCCCTTGAGCACCCATCGCTGTTCGATGTTTACGGGAACATCGAGGGGTTCCGGCGAGATTTGCAGGAGGAGGCGGCCTTCGGCGACAACCCCGCCACGTTCGACAGTGCGCTCATGACGGGGGAGATCTACAGGTTTCTGAGCCGATTGGCGAGTGACCTACCGGTGCCCGGCGAGCCCGACCCGGCAAAAGGGACCGTCGTGATCGTCCCCGGGGGCTTGAACACGACACTCATTGATGCGAACTCAGCCCCGCCCTGGCGTCGAATCTGGGTCGGGCCCCCGGTGCTTGATGAAGGGCAGGTTCATGGACCTCGAGCTGGCTGCCTACGACGGCTCGGAAACCGACGCCAATTCCAACGTGCTGATCGAGCCACGCGGGATGGTCTTTCCGCTGTTTGCTCCACTTGTGGCGATCCTGAACTCAAACGGCTACAAGACTGAAGTTTACAATTACGACTGGCGCAAGAGCTTCGATTACCAATCGATCTCGGCCGAACTGACAGAAAACATTCTCAACGAGTACGATCAGCCCGTCCACCTCATCACCCACTCGGAAGGAGGAACCGTTGCACGTCGGGCATTGCAGCAGCTCGTCGCGCAGGTCCACGAGGACCCCGCGAAAGAGATCATCGGAAAAGTGATCCTCATGGCGCCGGCAAGCTTCGGTGCCTTCGTCACGGCTCTTTCCATCGCGGGCAGCTTCAGTGACATCCCGATGGCTGACATGTTCATGCCGCCTCCTCCACCGGTCCAGGCCGTCATGGCCAGCTTCACCGCCTTCTACCAGCTTCTGCCGTGGGATCCGACGCGCGTTCCTTCCCTTTGCCGTCCCGTGAATGACATCCGACGTCCCGCATTCTGGGAATATAATGTGCCCATTGATCTGGTACGCCTGGCACTGGCCTTTCCGCCCGGGGGGACGCCCTGGGGGGAGACGATCAACACGGACTGCTTCCGCGACCACATCTCGGTCATCGTCGGTACCCATCCTAGTCGCACGACCCCAGGGGGCGTTGTCATGCAGGATGGTGGGCTGGCGATCGACCACGAGTTTGACTTCCCGCCCAGCCAGGCCGACGGCTGGGTACCCCACGTGCTGTCGGTCTTGCCAGGCTCGCCAGCGTACTGTGCGGGGCCTACCGGCCACATCATGATGCCGATGTTTGATCGCGTCATTCGCGGAGTCTGTGCCTTGCTGGCGGGTCAGATTCCCGATCCGTCGGATCTTCCCCCGTGTCCTTGATCACTCCGAAGCGAACGGCTCGAGCTCCGCTTCCTGCCGCGAGCCGGTCGCCATGCGGGTAAGCAGAGCGCCCTATTGGCCGATCAGCGTGGACCTTGCTGCCAGAGGCCGATCACGTTGCCGGCGGGGTCACGGATCGTCGCGACCCACAAGTTGCCTTCGGGGTAGGGCGCCTTCACCACCAGGCCGCCGTGTGACTCTACCCGCTGGACAGCACTATCGATGTGATTGACGTATATGTAGGGCAGCAGGCCGGGCTCGCGAGAAATCGCACGGCCGGTCACCCAGCGGCCGATGAGATGTCCAGTCGGATCCGTAAAGCGGGGATCATCGGTGTCGTGCCCGCGTAGATTCCAGCCGAGGACCTTTTCATAAAAGGTGGCCGACTGGCGGGCGTCGACCGCGGGGATCTCCAGGTACGACAGACCGCCGTGCCTGGCCAGGCAGGCGTCGACACCGGGGTCACTGCTACGCGCCTCTGCGTGGTCATTCGCCGCCATTAAAGCTTCCCCTTCCTCGCATGTCTGCGTATCGCGAACGGTCCGGGCAATCGGGAGTGAATCCTTCATTCGTGGAATCGAACGAGGCGGGGAATTCACCTGTGGTGCTCAGCGCGGCCCATGCTGCGCAATCCCAATCACGTTGCCCGCGGGATCTCGGATTGTTGCGAGCCAGCGCGGGCCGTCGGGCGACGGGGGCTCGACGATTTCGCCACCGCTCTTTTGAACCGATGCCAGGATGTCATCGATGTGCTCGACATTGATCCAGGCCAGCAGGCCGGCGCCCGCGGCCGGCTGCCGATCTGTGACCCACTGACCGATCAGGCCGGGGGCCTCGAAGCTGGGATAGGGTCGCTCGATTTTCCAGCCGAAGATCTTCTCGTAGAAGGCGGCTGAGACCATGGCATCCAGGGCCGGGATCTGCAGGTAGCAGAGCTGGCCGTGGGCCAGCCCGCTCGTGCGTGTGGATTCGGGATCGTCCTTCGCCGTCATCGGATTCCTGCTTTCCTATGGCGAAGGCTGGGATGGTTGATGGAATTGATCAATCATTTTGGAGAGCGTGCCGGCCGCGATTGCGATCGGGCAATCGGTTGGCAGACAGTCAAGCGGGCCCTCGGGGCGGTCAGCGGTTCGGGCCTCGCTCACCGGCGCCTGCGAATGCGTTTGCGGCTGCGCACTTATTGAAGCGGATACGCCGTCCCGGGCGAGCTTGCCCGCATTTTCTCCGGCCAGTGACAGCACGGGCCCATGCCCTGGGGCAGACTTTTTGGCGTTTGGCGACGGCCAGTGGGCCCACACCGCGAGACTTCCCGTGCCGACGCCGAACAGAACGACCGCAAGTGCGGTTGTTGTTACCTTTCTGAGCCACATGGTTTTCAAGACTCCGTGGGTTAAGGACAGGACCAAGGCGGGCACGCCTTTCGCCGTTGCCGACCCGATGGCGGCGGCGATCGTGGATTCGAGCAGTGGCACTGCCACCGTGGTTGTGGTGCCTGCCAGCCAGTTCGCGGAGAATAGCGCCGACGGCGCAACCACGCCGCGACGTTCCAACTGCGATCGCAACAGCCGTCGACCGCGCGACAGTCGGCTGTTGACCGTGCCGATCGGCGTCTGCAGTAGACGCGCGGCCTCCTCGTGCGACTTGCCCTCGAGGTGACACAGCACGATTGCGTCGCGAAACTTGCCTGGAAGACGATCCAGTTCTTCATGCAGCAAGGGCCGCAAGTCGAATTGAAAGGTTCCCTCCAAGCAAGGGCCGGCGGGCTCTTCGATCTCGACTTCGTCAATCGAGCGATAACGCGCGGCCAGCTCTCGGGCCCGGCACGCGGTCCGGTAAGCCACGCTGCACAACCAGGGGGCGAGCGAGTCGTCCACTCGAATCGAACTCGCCTTGCGCACCAGGACCAGAAACGTGGCCTGGAACGCGTCGTCCGCGTCGTGACGATTCCGGAGGATCTGTCGGCAGACCCCCATCACCATCGGCCCATGGCGCTTGAGGAGCTCACGAAATGCCGCCTCGGCCAGGGCGTCCCCACCCCGCGCGCCAACATATCGACTCAAGAGCTGCGAGTCGCTCAACTCGGGTAGCGCTGCGGATGACCAGATCACCTCGAACTGCCTTCCCGCCGCGCTGGCCTTCCCGGATTCGATCACCTTTCGACTCTCCCGCCCTGCCCTTCTACTCTAGTAATGCGCCGAAGGCCACGCGCCATCCCGGAATTCAAAAACGGCGCGGCTTCGCGACCTTCGGATCTTGCCTCTCTAATAGCCGATCGGCGGCGGGTTCCGCGCGGCGACGCCCCGCTGTTGGCAGTAGGGGTATGGCGGGCTCTGCGGGCTGGGGGCTCGACGCGTCGAGATTGGCAACTTGCCCCTGCGTGAGGTTCCAGCCTACCGCGCGGAAGTCCTGACGGGGCTGCATTTCGTTTCGGGCGCCGATGATCACGCTGGCCAGGCTGGGGGATGTGGGGGGCCGCTGTTACAGAATCGGCACCGGCCGCGCTTGAGACGGGCTCGCTCATCAATGGGTGTCTGGAGATTCGCGCATGCAAGAAGCGTGAGTTCGGAGACAGCCGTCATGAGTGGGGTCGCGATCGTCCGCCCTGGGGCCTGACTGGGCACCAGCAGCCGGCCTCCCGTTGCTCTTGGTTCAACGCGGATTTGATCTCAGGCGGGGGGCTTTAGGTCAGCCCCTGTCATCAAAGCGTCCGTTCCCAGGGCGGTTGCCGATCAAGGCTCGCAGTTGGCGAATAATGGCGCGCGGCGCGAATACTAGCTGCGTCCCCGTTCCGGGAGGGGCAAATGCTTGACGCTGTGGTGTGGGTACTGGCCTAATGGTGGCGTTTCCATCTCGCGGACCTTTGTGAGCCAATTGCTGATGACCATGTACTTGAGGATTCTGCTTTTTGTCGTGCCGGCGGGCGTGCTGGTGATGGGATCGGGCGTGGGCGCGGCGGCTCGGGCGCAGGCTGCCGCCAGGCCGGACGCCGCGGCGGGGCGCCGACCGGGATCGACTCGGTCGCGGATGTCGAGCGGCTGTATCAGAAGGAGCTGGACGAGATCGAGCGCCGGCGGCTCGAGCGACTCGCCACGCTGGCCGGCAAGCAGGAGAAGGATGAGGCAAACCGCACCTACGAGACGTATTTCCGCGCGGCCATCGCCGCCAACCTGTTCGCCGAAGCCGAGCCCGTTGCCGAGCGCGTGCTGGGTTCGAAGGAGACCTCGTCGAAAGTCGTACTCCTGGCCGACGTCGTCAACATCATGGCCGAAGTCGGCCGCGGCGCCGACGAGGAGTCGCTCGCCAGCCTGGCGAAAGCACTCGGGGACGCCGAACCGGGGGCTGGGCAGGGCGCCGCGGCTGTGCATCCGCTGTCGCTCGCCGAACAACTCACCCTCCTCGATGCCTACTTTCAGCGCCTCACCCAGGGCGAACGGTTTGTCACGGCTAGTAAAGCGTTCGCGCTGGTCCGCGACCGCGCCGCTAATCCTGCGATCAAGGCCTTCGCCACGTCGCGACTGGCGCGTCTCGAGCTGGTCGGCAAGCCCGCGCCGCCGTTCGCCGGCACCGACCTCGACGGCCGACCGATTCGGTCGGCAGACCTGCGCGGCAACGTCGTGCTGCTCGTGTTCTGGGCGAGCTGGTGTCCCAACAGTGCCGAAGAGCTCGCGCGGCTCGAGGCGGCCTATACCGCGTACCGCGACCGCGGATTGCGAATCGTGGGGATCAACCTCGATACCCTGCAGGAAAGCGGAAAGTCGTCGGAGGTTGTGCGGCCGGCCGTCCGCGAATTCCTGCTGGAATACAACGTTCCCTGGCCGAACATGATCAATGGCCCAGGCGAACAGGATTACGCGGGGGCTTTTGCCGTCACCGAGGTACCAGGAAATGTCCTCATCGGCCGCGACGGAAACGTCATCAACCTCGACCTGACGCAAGCCAACCTCGATAAGGCCGTCGGCCGCGCGGTCGGACGATAAGGCCCGCGCTCTCCGGCGTTGCGAGCGGAGTGGCCGGCGAGCTTGCGGGCCCACGGCCGGCCGCTCGTTGACCCGCGCCGATGCAAAATCCGCGTGATCGACGGCGCGATCGGGGGCCGCTGCCCGCGGCGCCGCTCGGCGCTGGCCTGTGTTACGGGCGCGGTCGATCGGGCGACTGCCCGATCGAATCGTAGAGCGAGAGCAGAAAGATGTGAAAGGCGTCCGAGACCCGCGGTGGAGTTGTCGCGGACGTACTGGAGGGCCGGGCGCCCGTACTCGAGCAGCTTGTTGCGGGCGTCGGTCACCGACGCGATGTGGGCGTATCCCTGATTCTCGATCTCGTGCAACAGCGCGAGCGTCGTCTCGTCGGAGGTCGACCGCTTGCCGGCGAGATCACCGGCGGTGGGCGAGTCGGCCGGCCAGATGAGCTCGCGCATCTTGTTGAAGAAGCTGACCAGCGGCACCACCGGGCGCGGCGGTTGGACGGGCTCGGCAGCCGCGGGCGTCGCGTTCAGGGCGGCTCGAGCGGGTGAAGGCGACCGGCGCCGAGATGCGGCATCCACCATCGCCCTGCGCGTCGCGGCATCGTATCGATTGAAGAACTCGACGTCCCTCACGACCGCCGTGGGCGCTCGCAACGGCTTCGGACGCGCCGCGGCCGCGACGCCCATCTGTGCGATCGCGTGCTGATTGATAAAACTCACGGATGCCGGCGTCTGAGGCCCCAGCCCGAAGCCAAAACCGCCGAAGCCGCCGTAGCCCATCATCGCCTGTGCCTGCCCGCCCCCGAGCCACGCCACCAGGCCGGCAACACAAAGAACCGCCAACCGCCACGAGTTCAGCATCAGCGTAATCCCACGCAGACCATTGATTTGCGCATCGAGGTTTGAAACTAGCGGAAACCGCCTAGCGACGCAAGGCCTCCGCTGGCATCCCATCGGCCGGTCCGCCCGTTCCAGGCCAGGCTGCGGCTGGGCAAGCGGCCAGCTCACTCATCGACCTCAATCTCGGCTTCGATGCGCCCGGACTTTTCCGCCGCGACGAGTGCCTCGTAGTCCCGCTCGGTCTGGTCGGCATAGGCGATCGCGAAATTCGCCAGCGCCAGGTCGAACTGATCGCCACGGCCGAGGTAGCCCGCGATCGTTGCCTCGTCTCCCGATCGCGCATGGGCGCGAGCAAGCGTCCAGCCGCAGATTTCCGCGTAGCGCTCGAGCTGGCTCGCGTTGAATCGTTCGACTTCGACGACAAACTTCATATCTCTCAACTGGCGCACGTAGAAATCATGGCCGCTGCTGCCGCGAAACCATCCCAGGAAAATGTCGCTGGCCGACTGCACCATCCGCTTCCCCACCACGACGCGCTGGCCTTGATTCGCGAACGGGCTCTTGGCGGTAAACGGCTCGAGAACCGATCGGCGAGCTTCTTTCACCTGCAACAGCAGAGGATTCTTGTCGTCGCAGAAAAAAAGTGCGACGTAGCAGCGGGTGGCGACGCTGCCGATGCCGACGATCCGGAAGGCGAAATCTTCGAGCCAGTGGCGGTCGAACACGAAGCGGCGGTCTTCCGCGAGCGACGCGCGGTAGTCTTCCATCCCCTCGTCGATCAGCTTTGGACACGAAGCGTCGTTCATCCGCGTGAGGACCGGCGGCTGCTCGACGAAGTGGTGGCGGCCGTCCTTTTCCTCGGTGAGCTTGGGAAACATGTGCTCACCCAGGCGCGTGCGAGCCTTCGCCGCCATCTGCTCGTGATGCTCTTTCGCCTTGGCGTCGGTGCGCTTGCTCGATCAGGTCCTCGGCGCTCACCCGGTAGTACCAGACTTCGAGCGGGCTCATTTCAGCGAACTCGCGGACGTGCTCGCGGTACGAGCGTGCGCAGACGACGGCGATGTCGCTGAAGCGCCGATCCGAGATGCCGTTCGAATCGTCCGGCGACTACGAAACTGGCCGCCATACGCTTGAGGTCCCATTCCCAGGGAGCGCGGAGGGTTTCGTCGAGGTCTCTGATATCAAAGATCAGGTTGCGCTCGGGCGTGGCAAACAGGCCGAAATTCAAGAGGTGGCAGTCGCCGCAGGCTTGCACCTCGATACCGGTCGCCGGAGTTTTGGAGAGGTCATAGGCCATGACCGCCGCCGACCCGCGCAAGAATGTGAAAGGACTGCGCAGCATGCGTCCGTAACGAAGCGGGATCAGATGCGCGATCCGGTCACGGCTGGACTCCACGACGATCTCGACCGGATCGCGCCGATCGGCGCTGGGCGTCCACGAGCCATGGTCGGCACGCGGAGCACGCTTTCGAAGGGCCTTGCCGGCCTGCAATCTTTCGGCGGTCGAGATTGGGTTCATCGCGGATTGGTGACCGTTTGGGCCTGTAGGCGGTCGCAGAAGGATCTGACGACGCAGCGACCGTCACCAACTGTAGCAGGTGCCAGGTCGGAATGCACGTTGCTGCGGAAATGCAGGACCGACCGGCGATGAACCGGATTCGGGACGTCCGTTGAACACGTGAACGGAGGCAACTGCATGTCGAGCCGCGCGGATTCGCCGGCCTCTTGCTCGCGGACCGCTCTTCCAGTGAACTGGAGCCGCTGGGATCGAGCCTTGCCGGGATTGACCAGAAGGGAGCAACCGAATTGACTCCATCTGACCGGGACTGGACGCGCCGCGAGATCCTGAAGTCCGCCGCGGCCGGGAGCCTGGCCGCCGCCTGGACGACTACGACGGCACTGGCCGGCGACGCGGCACCCGCCGACCCCGAGCGAATCCGCCGCGAGAACGAGCACGAGGGCACGCGCGACTGGATGACGACCAACGTCCGCATCGATCCCAAGACCAAGTACCGCAGCCCCTGGATCGAGGGATATGCGTCGCGGACCAGCGTCCGGGCCGGGGAAGCGATCGCGATCCACGTTTCGCACGAACCCGCCCTGCCCGTTCCAGATCGAGATCTATCGCCTGGGTTTTTACCAGGGCCAGGGTGGGCGGCTGATGATGAAGGCCGGTCCGTTCCCGGGGACGGTCCAGCCCGACCCGCCGGTCGGCAAAAAGCGGCTGCGGGAATGCGCCTGGCCGCCGAGTGCATCCTTCACGATTCCCGCCGACTGGACCAGCGGCGTCTACCTGGCCAAGCTCACCGCCGAGCGTGAGGGCCTGCAGAGCTACGTCGTCTTCGTGGTCCGCGACGATCGCCAGGCCGACTTTCTGTTTCAGGTCTCCGACACGACCTGGAACGCCTACAATCGCTGGCCGAGCCAGTTCTCGCTGTACGACGATGGCAACAAGGAGTGGTACTGGGGCCCGAACGTCCAGACGAGCTTCGACCGGCCGTACGGCAAATATTGCCAGATTCTGGATGCACCGCTGTCGGTCGGCTCCGGCGAATTCCTGCTCTGGGAGTTCCCGCTGGCCTACTGGATGGAGCAGCAGGGCTATGACCTGACCTACATCTCGAACCTTGATACGCACGCCGATCCGGCGGGGCTGCGCCGGGCCAAGGGGTGGCTCTCGGTCGGCCACGACGAATACTGGTCGCTGAGCGATGTTCGAGACCATGAATCGGAGGTCGTCCGGATGGCCTCAATCTGGCGTTTCTTTCGGGCAACAGCATCTGCGGCGTGGTCGACGTCAGCCCAGCCGCGGACGGCCGGGCCGACCGGTGATCGAGCGCGTCGGGCGGTATGGCTCGCCGCAGAAGGAAGAGCTCGAGAACGGGTTTCCTGAGGAGGCGCTGTTCACCAAGAACGGCCCGAGCGAGGCGACGCTGATGGGGGCGCAGAGCACCTATCCGATCGACCGGCGGCGGCGACTGGACTGCCGCAAGCCGGATCACTGGCTGTTCGCGGGCACGGGGATGAAGGAGGGGGACGGCATCCCGGGGCTGGTCGGCTGGGAGTGGCACGGCGACCCGGCGCCGATTGCCCGGTCTGGAGGTCGTCGCCAGCGGCAAGACCACAGAGCCCTCGCGAGCCGAGGGGACCTACACGGCGACGATCTACCCGGGCCCGAAGGGTAACTTCGTGTTCAACGCCGCCACGATCTGGTGGGCCGACGGGCTCGCCGAGCCGCCGGGCTACGTCCGGCCGGCGGTCTACACGCGACCGCAGGGCCCGGACCGCCGCGTGCAGCAGATCACGCGCGAACCTGCTGGACCGGATGTCGCGGGGCGTAGGTCGCGGCGAGAGGCATCACCGCCGCGTCGCGAAGACGATCCAGCCGCCGGCCCGGAAGCGGTGGCAAACCACGGCGCGTGGGATCGGTGCGGCCGTGACCTCGTCGAGAGGGAGCACCTCGTCGATCCGGAGCCCGGCCTGCCTCAGCTCGCGTTTCAGCTCGCCCCAGCGGTAGAGATGGACGTGCATGCCGGTGATACCGCGGTAGTTCATCCAGCGATCGCCCAGCTCGCCGCGGTGCAAGAGCGACCGGTAATAGCTGGCCCCACAGCCACGCTCGGCCCTGGCTGTTTCGCAGATTGAGCCAGAGGTTGTGGACATGTACCGCCAGTGGCCGCCGGGCCGGAGGATCCGTCGCGCCTTCGGCCAGCGCACGGCGGCGCGGGCCCTGCCCGCGGATCATTCCGAGGGTGCTGAACATCGACAGCGCGTAATCGAACACCTGGTCGGGAAGGCAGTCGAGCCGGCACAGGTTGGACTGGACTCGCAGGAGCTCGACCCCCTGCGCACGCGCCTTGGAACCGACGGCAGCGAGCATCGGGAGCGAGAAGTCAACGGCGGTGACGGCGAACCCGCGGCGGGCGAATCGGATCGCGTGCCGGCCGGTACCGCAGCCCAGATCGACGAGACGGCCCGGAGACGCGGAACCGCTCGTCGAGGCCCGCCGTCGGCTTTGAACAGCGGATGATCGGCGAAGAACGCGTCTTCCTCGGCCGCTAGCCGGGGGGTGTGGGTGTATTCCCAGAGAGGTGCGTCAACGCCGTCCGGAAGGCGCCAGGCGGGCGGTACCCTCGCAAAGTTCATCAGTCGGCACCAAACAACGATCGAATTGTCAGCCGGCGGACCAAGAAATCTCTCGTCGCGGCTCCGCTCAATCGATATTAACTGAAGGCGCGGTCAAGCGGATGACGAGCCTTGTCTTCGCAAAACAACGCGACAGCCCCTCCCTACTGGACGAATCGCAAGGGGAGGATTACACTGATTTGGTTCCAAGGATTGCCGCTTCGTCACTTCGACCTTGCCTTGATCTGACTTACTATATCCATGTTTAGTAGGGGCGTACAGGTGTGGCGCTCTTTCCACGTTCGTCTGTTCCTCGTCGATTGCGATCGACGTCTTGCCGGAATCATTCACTTCATCCATTCCGCTCGATCGCCGCACGCGCGGGGCATCCACCACGCCGCTCGTCGCCCGCTGCCCGTTACATCTCGAAAGGATTGCTCTCCATGAGCGAAAGCAAGGACATCTCCAAGAAGAGGCTGTCGGCCTTTCTCGCCGCGCGGCTACGTGCGAGACGGGCCGACGCGAACCAGGCTCCGCAGACGAGCACCGAGTCAAGGGCGAGTGCCTCGACTCGGGCAGAGGAAAAATCCGCATCGGTGACTGAACCACGCTCGAGATAGGTCCGCCTTGCTGGCGGGATCACGGTCGGGGGACGAACCAGGCCCGCGCGGTTGTTCCCTCGCCTTTCGCGGTGCCGACTTTGCAGGCGCCCGCGGCCGTGTCCGCGAGGCGCCCTTGCCGAGCGGTGCGCTGCCAAATCGATCCGATCGTTACAATGCGGTCGCGAAGACCCGGCCGGTTCGGGGTGGAAGATCGATTCCGGGGAGGGTGCCCTGCTCGACTGCGATTGCGTCTCGTGAGTCCAGCATTCCGCGAAGACGACTCATCGGGGACGAGGCCCTCCAAGGGCAAGTCGAGCCGCCGTGATTGGCGGCGCGGCGTTGATGGCCACGACGATGGTCTCGTCGCCGAGTTGCCGGGCGTAGGCGACGACGTCGTCGTGCGGCGTACAGGAACCGGAACGAACCGCGGCGCAGGGCCGGCCGCTGCGCGGCGCAGGGCGATCAGCCGCTGGAATTCGTGCAAGCAGGTCGGTGTCCCAGGTCTCGGGCTTGTGCCAGGGGAACGCCCCGCGGTTGGCCGGGTCGTGGCCGCCGGCCATGCCGATCTCGTCGCCGTAGTAGATCGACGGCGCGCCGGGATAGGTCATCTGGAACAGCGTCGCCAGCCGCAGCGCCGACTTGTCGCCGCTGGCCAGGGTGAGGAACCGCGCCATGTCGTGGCTGCCCAGCAGGTTGAGCATCACGGCCGTCACGTTGGGGTGATACAGGCCGAGCAGCCGCTCGATCGCGCGGCGGAACGCCTCGGCCGTCGGTCGGGCCCGACCGGGATGCAGGCTCGTCTTGCGCAGGTCGTCCTCGGTTGACGTGCCTCGCCGATGAAGAAGGCGATGCAGGCCCGGGTGAACTGGTAGTTCATCACGGCGTCCCACATGTCGCCCTGGAGCCATCGCTGGGCGTCGACCCAGACCTCGCCGACGATGTACGCCTCGGGATTGACGGCGCGGACGCGACGGCGGAACTCGCGCCAGAAGTCGTCGTCGTCGATCTCGTTGGGGACGTCGAGCCGCCAGCCGTCGATGCCGAACTCGATCCACTTCCGGCCGATCCCCCAGAGGAACTCGCGCACCTCGGGGCAGTCGGTATTGAACTTGGGCAGGGCGGGCAGCCCCCACCAGGCCTGGTAGTTGGGCGACTTCTCGGCGTCGTAGGCGTGGAGCGGGAAGTCCTTGACGGTGAACCAGTCGAGATAGGCCGAGTTCGGGCCGTTCTCCAGGATGTCGTGGAACTGGAAGAAGCCGCGGCTGGCGTGGTTGAAGACGCCGTCGAGCACGACGCGGATGCCCCGGGCGTGGGCCTCGTCGATCATCCGGCGGAGCGCGGCGTTGCCCCCCAGCATCGGGTCGACCTTCTCGTAGTCGTGGGTGTGATAGCGATGGTTCGACGCCGACTGGAAGATCGGCGTGAAGTAGATGGCGTTGATGCCGAGGTCGACCAGGTAATCGAGGTGCTCGACGACGCCGATCAGGTCGCCCCCCTGATAGCCGTGGTAGGTCGGCGGCGCACCCCATTCGTCCAGGTGCCGCGGCTTGGGCACCGTCACGCTCCGCGCGAAGCGGTCGGGGAAGATCTGGTAGAAAATCGCGTCGCGGACCCAGTCGGGCGTCTGGGGATCGGCCACCGGCGGCTCCGTCGTCGAGGTCAAGGGAGATCGTGGCCAGCGGCGACGATGACCGGCGATCGCCGTGCGCGGACTCGACCGGTCACTGCCAGCCGGTCACTGGATCGAGATCCGGTACCAGTAGAGCTGCTGCCGGTCGCCGCGGACGCGGAGGTCCTCGAGCATCGACTCCAGGTCGAGCTTGAGCTTGGCCTGGCGGCCGATAGGAGCCTGCCGTTGATGCGGATCTCGGCGCTTGCGCTTGAAGTCGATGAGCTTGGGGCTGAGCCAGAGGTCGAGCGCTGTGATGCCCTTGAGGTCCAGCCTGATGAGGTTGCTCAGGCTGCTCGACGTCATCTTGATCTCGGCGGGGTTGAGGTTCTGCCCGAGGACCTCGACGGCCTCCGGCGCGGTGGTGCGGCCGGCGGCGAACTCGCGGACCACGACGCCGTAGAAGCGGTCGTCGGAGGTCCGGGCGGTGACGACCTTGAACGACTTGGGATACGGATCGCGGCGGTGGCGGTCCATCCAGTCGAAGGCGCGCGGGATCTCCTCGGGAAGCGTCTCCAGGCCGCGGCGGTGGTATTCGACGTAGGTGACGTCCCAGGTCTTGAGGATCATCGGCTTGACGTACGTTGGTGAAGATGACCTCGTTGGCCGCGGGGGCCAGGTCGCCGATCACGTAGAACAGCGGCAGCCGCTCGTGGTGCGGCAGATACGCGGGACGTACTTGGCCGGCAGGCCCGAGATCACGACCACGCCGGCGAACAGGTCGGGGTGGGCCAGGCCGTAGATCCCAGGCCATGTTGCCGCCGGTGAGCTGGCCGGCGACGAACACGCGGTCGCTGTCGATGGCGTAGCGCTTGCGGGCGTCGCGGAGCGCCAGCTCGACGGCGGCGTGCTCGCTGGTGGTGTAGCGGTAATCGTGCGGCTGGCCCGGCAGGTTGTATTCGGGCGCGATCAGGATGTAGCCGTGGCGCGCGGCCTCGGCGGCCCACTCGTCGATCGCCGCCGTCGGGCCCTGGCCCGGAATGGAGGACGACCACCGCCGGGATAGCTGCGGAGCGGATGATATTCCGGCGGCGAGCCGGACGGCGTACTCGGTCGGCTCGGCGTTCTCGTCCTCGAGCGACGCGATGCAGCACGTCTTCTCGGGCTCGTCGGCGTCGTCGTGCCGCGGCGGGCGGCATGAGCTGGACGATCCGGGTGAGCAGCTCGAGCCGGCGGATCATGTCGGGCGTCGCCGCGGCACGGCCGGCCAGTCGAGGCCCTCGAGCCGGCGGCCTGGCTCGCTGCGCGCCGCCGGCTCGGCGCCCGCGAGATACGTCCTGCGACCAGGTCGCGCGCCTGCCAGAGCACCTCGGCGGCCTTCAGGTCGGGCACGGCGCAGCTCGTGGCCCGACGACGTAGCCCGACATCGCCAGCGCGAACTGGGCCTCGTCGGTCACCTCCGGGTCTGGCCTTGGCCTTCCGCCAGGCGGCGAACCGGTCGCGGACCGCGTCCGGCGCCTCGTCGATGGCCTTGAGGACCTCGACCAGCGGCTTCTTCCAGAAGCCCCGCGCCGGCGCTGGGCAGCCGGCCGGCCAGCTTGCGCAGGTCGACCGCCAGGGCCTTGTCGGCGGCCTGCTGCTGCTCGTCGTGACGCTCGATCTCGCGGACCTCGATCTGGAGCTCGGTGCGGATCTCCTTGTCCTTGAACGATCTTCAGCAGCTGCGCCACGCGCGTGGTACTGCTGCGCCTTGCGGCTGCAGCGTCGATCTCGGACCGGCGCTCGGGTGGCCTCGGCCTGGACGATGAAGACCCGCGCGCTGGCCGCCGCTCCTCAGGTCGCTCTGGGGAAAGTCCTCGACCAGCCGATCGAGCTCCTGCTTGGCCTCGGCGTACCAGCCGACATCCATCAAGAACCGGACCACGCGCTCGCGCTCGCTCGCACGTTCTTCTGCTCGACCCGGCCCAGCAGGCCATCACGACCGGGCGCGGGACCTGGCTGGTCTCCGACGACGCCGACCCAGAAGCCGTCGATCGCCGCGATAGCTTGACGATGTGCGGCCCGATCTCGATGATCGCCTGCTCCATCGCTGATCGGCTTGTTCAACTTCGAGCCGAGGTAGCGGAACGACCGGCGGCCGCGGTCGTTCCACGGGCCGGCCTCGACGCTGATGACCTCCTTGGGCATCAGCCCGCCGTGCACGACGATCGGCTGGACCAACTGGAACCGCTCGCCGGTCCGGAAGGCGTTGTCCGCCTCGATCTTCTCGATCTTCGAGTCGCGCACCACGACCCGCTTCAGGCCGTCCCAGATGTAGACGAGCGTATTGTCCTTGTCGGGCGTGCCCTGGCTGCGGTAGACCATGCCGTTCTTCATGATCACCGAATCGCCCCGGCCATCGGTCCACGGCGCGAGGACGCACAGGCCCGCGACGAGACCGCTCCCACACGAACCGACTGATCCGCGATACCACGTCATGCTGGGTTCCCTCGTGCTCGTGCCCTGCTCCGTTCACGGCATTCACCGCTCGGCCGTGGAAGCCGAGGCTGCCGCGAGATGACACCGACGGCTCGCTTCGCTGATGACGCGATCCACTCGTGCCATCCCCGCTGCTCCTCTACGCTCATTGTGACACCCCGCCGAGCAGGTCAAGCCGCCACGTGGTTGGACGCTGCGGCCCAGGTCGCTATTCGCAATGGCTAACGGGCACGGAGCGCTCGCCGAGGCTGGTGGCAAACGGCGTCGGGGCGGCGTAGGCTGGAAGCAGGCGATCCGGAGGGTCGAGCCGCCAGGCGAACCGGGCTTCCGACGAAAGGTGACGACCCGATGGCGATCGAGCGGCTCAAATTCCGCTGTTATCGATGCAACCAGCTCCTCTCGGCTATGCGCCCAACAAGGCGGGCACGGTGGTGTCCTGTCCCAAGTGCCAGGCGGAACTGCTGATCCCGGCGGCGCACGACCGCCGTGGGAGCGACCAAGCCGCGCAACGGCAGAGAGCCGAGCCCGGCGAAGGCCGAGCCGGAAGCCGCGCCGGGCGAGGCGGACGGCCCTGGCCGAAGCGAAGCTGCGGTCCGAGTCGCCCGCGCCGAAGCAGCCGCGATCGCCGCGGCCGGCGATCGCGAACGAGTCGCCGGCCAAGCCAAGCCGGTGCCTTCGATTCTGGACGAGCTCGCGGGCAATGATCCCGCCGGATCTCGCGGACCTGCGGCCCGAGGACCTGCGGGTCGAGGCCGAGTTTTTCGAGAGCCTGACGCGCGTCTCCCAGGCCAGCGCACCCGTCGATCCAGCTCCCTGGCCGCCGCCGAAGCCGCCGGCTCCCTCGGTCTCATCCGAGACCGATCACCGCCATCCCGACAGTCCCGTCGCAGTCCGCCGCGGACGCCGCCGGCGAGCCGGGGCCGTCCCGAGCGTCCTTGCCGCCGCTGCCCAACACGGTCGACCTGGTTCCCAGCCCGCCCGAGGGTTCCGCCCCGACCCGCAGCCACCGCCCGATCGTCGCCGCCGATCGAGATCGAGCCGCCGACGCATCCTGCCGCCAGGAACGGAGATCCGCCGCGTGCCCGAGGTCGTCCTGCCCGCGTCGGTGGTGCTCGCGTGGTCGCTGTTCGTGCTGGCGGCGATCGCCATGTCGTTCGTCGCCGGGCTCCTGATGGGCCATTTCCTCTGGAAAGCGCCGTGAATCCGATGGCAGCCCGACCGTGCGAGCGCGCCATGAGCCTTGCCGACTCCGGAGTGCAATTGCACGCTCTACTCGGCCTCGCGATGATCCGCAGTGGCCGGTGCAGCTTGGACCGGGCCGCTCAGTCTGCTACGATGGTTGTCGGCTTCAGGGAACGGCGGTCTGCGCTCGGCTCCTCGTTCCGCCTGTGTCAACTGCAGCATCGTCGGGCCCGAATGCCTGAACCGCCGCCAACAGACCTTGCCCTTATCCGAGCCGGGAGCCGCACCATGCGTTCCGACACGATCAAGCGGGGCGATGCCCGCGCCGCCCATCGCAGCCTGCTCCGCGCGACCGGCGTCGGCGAGGGCGACTGGGACAAGCCGTTCATCGCGATCTGCAACAGCCACGTCGACATCATTCCGGGGCACGTCCATCTTCAGGCGGTCGGCAATTACGTCAAGGAGTGCGTGCGGGCGGCCGGCGGCGTGCCGTTCCTGTTCAACACGATCGGCGTCGACGACGGCATCGCCATGGGCCACGACGGGATGAAGTTCTCGCTGCCCTCGCGCGAGCTGATCGCCGACTGCGTCGAGACGATGATCCAGGCCCACTGCTTCGACGCGATGATCTGCATCCCCAACTGCGACAAGATCGTGCCCGGCATGTTCATGGGGGCGATGCGGGTCAACATCCCGACGATCTTCGTCTCCGGCGGCCCGATGGAGGCCGGCCGGACGGCCTCGGGCAAGACGGTCGACCTGATCGACGCGTTCGTCGCGGGCGTGCAGAAGCAGAACGGCAAGATCTCGGCCGAGGAGCTCGACGAGATCGAGAAGGCCGCCTGCCCGACCTGCGGGAGCTGCTCGGGGATGTTCACGGCCAACAGCATGAACTGCCTGGCCGAGGCGATCGGCCTGGCGCTGCCCGGCAACGGCACGATCCTGGCGACCTCGGCCGATCGCAAGGCGCTCTACGAACGAGCGGCCAAGCGGATCGTGGCGATGGCCAGGGAATTCGCCAAGAACGGGGCCGGGCCACGGCCTGCTGGCCGCGAGATCGCTCAGCCCGGCGGCGTTCGACAACGCGATGATCCTCGACATGGCGATGGGCGGAAGCACCAACACCGTCCTGCACATCCTGGCGATCGCCCACGAGGCGGGCGTGCCGTTCACGCTCGAGCGGATCGACGCGCTGAGCAAGAAGACGCCGAACCTCTGCAAGGTCAGCCCGTCGAGCCGCTATCACATCGAGGACGTCGCCCGCGCGGGCGGCATTCACACGATCCTGGGCGAGGTCGCGCGAGGCTGCCCGGGCCTGCTCGACCTCTCCTGCATGACCGTGACCGGCAAGACGCTGGGCGAGAACATCGAGGAGTACGACGTCCGCGGCGCGACCGCCGGCGCCGCCGCCCGGCTGCTGACCCAGGTCCGAGCCGGCGGCGAGCGCACCAGCCAGGCCTGGACCGTCCCCAGCGTCGCCGCCGAGGCCCGATCGCAGGCCGCCGGGCTGGCCCTGCTCGAGGCCGAAGGGGAAGACTGCGAGACGAAGCGACGAACTTCCGGCAACGGCCATGGCTCCGGTCGAACGGCCACGATGACGACGACGGCTTCGACCCGTTCGACGTGATCCGCACGGTCGAAAACGCCTATTCGCGCGACCGGCGGGCTCTGCGATGCTCACGGGCAACCTCGCGCCGCAAGGGGCGGTCGTCAAGACGGCCGGCGTCAGCCCCAAGATGCTCAAGCACAGCGGGCCCGGCGGTGATCTTCGAGAGCGAGATCGACGCCTACAACGGGATCGTCTTCGGCAAGGTCAAGGCGGGCGACGTGGTCGTGATCCGCTACGAAGGGCCCAAGGGAGGGCCCGGCATGCAGGAGATGCTCGCCCCCACGACGGCGATCAAGGGCGTCGGCCTCGACGACAAGTGCGCCCTGGTCACCGACGGCCGATTCTCCGGCGGGACCGCCGGGGCGTCGATCGGCCACGTCAGCCCCGAGGCGGCCGTCGGCGGCCCGATCGCGCTGCTTGAAGGACGGCGACATCATCGACATCGACATCCCGAACGGCGTTCTCGTCGGTCCGGCTCTCCGAGCAGGAGCTCGCCGAGCGACGGGCGGCCTGGTACGCCCCGAAGCCCAAGATCACCTCGAGCTACCTCGCCCGCTACGCCAGGATGGCCACCAGCGCGGATACCGGGGCGATCCTCAAGTGGGATTGAGCGTCGACGCGTGGCAATTCACGGTCGAATTCTCAGTGAGACGACTTGCGCAGCGACCGAATCGGAGGAGCGACGTGAACCTGTTCGACTTGAGCGGCAAGGTGGCGATCGTGACGGGCGGCAACGGCGGGATCGGCCTGGGCATCGCCCAGGGCCTGGCCGAGGCCGGGGCCGAGGATCGTCGTCCTGGGCCGGAACACGGCGAAGTCCGAGTCGGCGGCCGCAGCAAGCTGCGGGAAGACAGCCGAGCGCGAAGACGCTCGTCGTCACCGCCGACGTCTCACGTGCCGAGGATGTCGAGCGCGCCGTCGCCGAGACGCTCGAGCAGTTCGGCCGCATCGACATCCTGTTCAACAACGCCGGCATCAACATCCGCAAGCAGCCGCAGGATCTGTCGCTCGCGGAGTGGGAACAGGTCCTGAAGGTCAATCTGACGAGTGCGTTCCTGATGTCAAAGGCGGTCTACCCCGCGATGAAGAAGGCGGGCGGCGGCAAGATCATGAACATCGGCAGCATGACGTCGATCTTCGGCGCGCCGTTCGCCGCGGCGTATGCGTCGACCAAGGGGGGCATCGTCCAGTTGACCAAGAGCCTGGCCCTGGCCTGGGCCGCCGACAACATCCAGGTCAACGCGATCCTGCCCGGCTGGTTCGACACCGAGCTAACGGAAAAGGCCCGGGAGCAGATCCCGGGCCTTCACGAGCGCGTGCTGGCGCGGATCGCCGAGGGCGATGGGCCAAGCCGGCCGACATGGCGGGGACCGCCATCTGGCTGGCGAGCCCGGCCAGCGATTACGTCACCGGGATCGCCGTCCCGGTCGACGGCGGATACACCGCGATCTCTGTGACGCGGCGATGTGGCTGTGCACGCGATCAGGCGTCACTGCCGCCGGCACCTACTGGCTCAGCGAGCCTGCGAGTCCGGAACGACCCGGCCGAAGATCTCGATCTCGAGCCGCTGGCTGAACGGGAGCTTGAGCGAGAGCGGCTTGATCGGCAGCAGGAACTGGAAGCCGACCGACGGCGCTGGGCAGGAACACGCTCGGCAGGAACACGGTCGACGACTTCGGCTGGAGTGAAACTCGCCTTGGTTGTGCCGGCGTCGGCTCGCGGCTCTGGCTTGGGCTTCGGGGCTTCTTGGTCTGCGGGCTGGGCATTGGCTCGGCCGACTCGGATTCAGACGAATCGTCATCCATCTCGTCGTCGGGCAGCGGCGGCAGGTTGGCTGCTGCCGTCGGCGTGAACGCCCTGCGGGAATCGAGCGGCTCGGGAGCCGGGGGCGTCGGCATCTTGCATCCGGGACAGTGGGCGGCCGGCAGAGCTGCGGAGACCGTGCGGCAACCGGCGCCGCCTGCGACCGCTGACGGGAGCCGGGCATGACGACCGGCGGTCGAGTCGACAGTGCTCGAGTGGCTGCACGGCGTCGGAGCGGGACGGCAATCGGCGGACCTGGACCGCCGTGGGCACGGTGAACGAGTCGCCGCTTCGCATCAGTCCGGGCGTCGTCGGCCTCGACGAATCGCCAGCCGCTCCCTCACGACGGCCTTGCCATCCTTGTCGGCCACGTATACGGCACCGAAGCTGACCAGCAGGCATTCACCCGTCGGGATCAGCCATTCGCCAAGGACTTCCTGGTGCCGATCTCGGGAACCTCGATAGCGACTTCCTTGGTCCGACGACGCCGTAGATCGCGCAGTCGCGGTGCGCTCGGTCGGCCTTGAAACGAGCATCGCTGCGGCCAGTTCGTCGGGGTGCATTCCAGCTTCTGGCATCGCCGCCGCGCACACTGCTGTCTCGAGCGTGCTCGGTTCATGACCTTCACGTGATGGACGGCGCCGGATCATCGCGTGATCCTCGAAGCACGATCTTGAACCAGGACTCCCTGGTCGAGCTTTGCGACCGCACCATGGTCGGTGTGCCAGCCGACGACGCGAGATCCTTCGGACCGTTTCGCGATCCTCGATCGGCTGTGCTCGCGCTTCGTTCCAGGCGACCTGGGTCACCGACGGTGGCTGATTCCGTGCGGCATTGAGCACTGGTACGCGAGCGTCGCGACCTGGATCGTCGGACGCAGTGACGCTTACGGGGGCCTTGAATGATCGTGCCGGAGCGGGCTCTTGGCTAACCTCTGCCGAGCAAGCTCCGTGGTCGCGTCTTGGGGAGCGGTCCAGATAGTCGCCGCTCCCTGGCGGGTCACTGGCTTGAGACGGGTGAACACAGCCTCTCGCCAGCCCACGCCTTCGGCTTCCACCATCCGGACCGTGTAAGTGATCTGCGGCGTGTTCGCGTTCCGCGGGCGGGGCAGCCGCCACACCGGCCAAGCGAGAGCGACCCATCCCAGAGCGATCCCCATGCGACGACCTCCGTTCCGTCCATCCTGCTGCCAGTCCGTTCAAGCATCCCCGCTGGCCGCCAGACCAGAGGCGATGCGGGCGGGATCATACGGCCGATCGTCCAAGAGCGTCAATCGCGGCTGTCGGCAAATCGCTCGAGAAACTTGAGCGTTGAGACGAAATTACCGCTGTCGGATCTGCTTACTGCAAGGTCGTTCCGTGAGACGACGGTTCAGTCGATCGACGCGATAGCGGCGGAGCGTGTTCCTCGTCGAGCTCACGCCCAGGCCCGGGCCATCCGGCACGCGGGCCCCGCGAAATCGAGCGAGTCAGCGGCTCCGTGAGCAGGTCGCTCTCGTGGTAATGCGGGCCGAGGATGTCGGCCGGGTAGGTCTCGCTGTCGATGTTCTGGACCGCGCAGGCCAGGTGCAGCATGGCCGCCGAGCCGATGCCCAGCTCGAGGTTGCTGCCGACATGGCAGGGGATTCCGGCGGCCTGCGGCGACGTGCGCGATCTCGATCGACGCGGCGATGCCGCCGTTCTTGCCCGGATAGATGCTGATCACGTCGGCCGCGTGCGCGCGCAGCACGTTCCAGGCGTCGGCGAGCGTGAAGACGCTCTCGTCGGCCATGATCGGAATGCCGCCCGCGGACCGCAGCGAGGCCATCGCCTCGGTGTCGCCCGGCGCGATCGGCTGCTCGGCGACCAGCAGGTTGAACGGGCGCAGCTGCTCGAGGGCGATCCGGGCCGTGGTCACGTTCCAGCCGCAGTTGGCGTCGACGGTGATCGGGATATCCGGGCCGGCCAGCTCGCGCACCGCCTGCACCCGCGCCAGGTCGCCGGCCAGGTCGAGCCCGACTTTCACCTTCAGGCACCGCACGCCCCAGCCCAGGAACTGCTCGGCCAGCGCGCGAACGCGGGGCAGGTCGAACGCGCCGATCATCATCTTGGTCGGGATCACGTCGCGGACCTTGCCGCCCAAGAAGCTGATAAACGGGAACGCCGAGCGCCTTGCCGGCGATGTCCCAGAGCGCCATCTCGACGGCGGCCTTGGTGAACGGGTTGAGCTTGATCAGGAAGTCCATCTGCTTCCGCAGCGCGGTGATTCTGCGTCGGATCGGCGCCCACCAGGGCCGGCCCGATCAGGTCGTCGATCGCGGCGACGCAGCTCTTGCTCGTCTCGCCGCTCCAGAGTGCCGAGACCGTCGCCTCGCCCAGCCCGACGAGGCCCTGCGTCGGTGTGCACCCGGACGATCACATAGTCGGAAGTGTGATGATCGCCGTGGGCCGTCTTGGTGACCATGCCGGCTTTGAGCGGCACGCGAACCGGGATGGCTTCGATCTGGGTGATTCGCATGAGGTCTTCCGCCGAGGTAAGCTACGACCGAAATCGCTCGAGCACATTCGCCGTGATCCGCGAGACATGATCGTCGACCAGAATCGCACTGGGCCAGGCGATCGAGCCGGCAGCGAAGACCGCACCGCCGTTGGCCGTCTCGTAAATGGTCAGCTCGGCGCCGCCGTCGTCGATGTTTGTTCCCTTGGCGAGCCGCACGATGTTCCGGGGCGAGCTGCGGCGAGACCTTGTCGGTCTCGTGGCCGAGGCGCCGCCCGGGCAGCGCCGGTGCAGGCTCGCCTGGCCGAAGAGGTCGCCGTCCTCGAGGCCCGTGCCGTCAAACGCCCAGTGGTCGACGTCGAGCACGCGAAAGGGAGCCGACGTCATGATGCCGGTCTCGGTGAACGCGACGCCCAGGAGCGCGGCCTCGGATTCGACACGCATGTGGAACCGGCTCTCGAAGCCCCCGTGCTTCAGCGCGCGAGCGTCGCCGTTGTGATAGACCACCGCGCCGCCCTTCTGCGATCTCGGCCTCGCAGTTGAGGCCGTTTCCGCCCAGGTACATGAGCTGCCCGCCCCGTTCGTGAACCCACGACTTGACGCGAAGTACATCGTCCGCGTCCAGTATTCCGGATGGGTGGAGAGGATCAGGACCTTGTAGGCGTCCAGGTCGAGCGTGCCGTCGTGAAGCTGGGTCTCGGCGTAATAGTCGTAGGCGAAGTGCTCGCGCTCGAGCCAGCCCAGCAGCCGCCATTCCGCCGGCGCGACGTGGCAGGCGGCCCGGCCCTCGATCGGGTCGGTGATCTCGGTGCCGGGATCGATGTGGTTGATCGGCTCGGGCCGTTCGAACGACAGAGGCGCATAGTCGTCGGTGTCGTAGGTGACGTGGTCGGCAAGTCGGTGTAGCGCTTCAGCTCGAGCCGCGCGTTGACCGTCGGTGTCGGCGGCAGGCCATCGGGATTGATGTAGTTGCTCCGGCCGCCGAAATTGTTGTATGCGTTCCAGGTGATGTTGGACGCCAGCACGGCAACGGCTGCACTCGGTCGCGCAGGCGCCACGATCCAGGGAAAGGAAAACGCGGCGCCCTTTGCGGTTCGCGCATGAAAGTAATACAAGCCCGATCGCTCGGGTGCCGCGACAAACTGATGCAGTACCGGGTTGGCATAGCCGTGCTTGTTCCAGGCGACGCCGGTCTGCGTGTAATCGCCGTCGGGCGTGATCTGCACGGTCGCCCTCGGCCCGTGCTCGTCAAACCAGCCCAGCCGGCGGATCAGCTGCTTCTCGATCCCGTAGCGCCAGAGACTCAGATCGTAGGGCTCGACGGAGTGCACGCGAAACTCGGACAATTCGCCCGACTTGACCCACTTCGGCCAGGCGTATCCGAGCAGGCCGTCTGCCAGCAGGCGAAACTGATAGGGCGGCCGGTCGGGCGCGATCTCGACCGACACGCTCTTGGCTCCGAAGCCGGGTTTTTGAAGCGTGACCTTGAATGCCCCGGGGGCAGCTCGACATGAACCGAGCCGGTCGCGCGCGAGCGCGCCTCGTACGAGCCGCCGGCGCCCTCGAATTCGAGGAGCACATCCGGCAAGGCGACGTAGCGTTCGTCGCTGACGTAGGCGACCAGCATCAAGGTTGGCGACCTTTGCTCAATAGCGCAAGACGTAGTTGAAAAACACGCCGCTGGCGATCCAGTAAGCGCCGAGAACCCTGCCGGCGCGATCGATCCAGCTTTGCTCAGCGTGCCACAATCCGCCCAGCCACAGCAGAATCCAGGCGACCGCGACCACCTCGCCGTTCCAGGGCAGGCGCATGACCCAGAGCGAGAGTAAGTGAGGTGTCATGCCTCGAGCGTGATAAAAATAGTACTCGCTGAGCAACACCTTCACGAGGAAAACACTGGTCACGATCAGGATGGTGGTGCTCGCGACCATCCCGGGTTGTCGAAGCAGCCGGCGCCGGTCTGGTCGAGGCTGCCTCAGGCGCAGGATGAACAAGGCCAGACTGAGAGACACGGCCAGAGGGGACAGTAGACCGCTGTAAATTGAACCGAGCCGCCACAGCGAAGCGATGCTCTGATCGTTCGGAATCCCCCAGACCGTCCGGAGGACGCGAGGGTCGTCGAGATATTCCCGAATCAAGACGAGCGAGAGCGCAGGGGCCGCGACCAGCACCATCGCGTCGAAGATCCCAAATTTGCGGGGCGCCGTGGTCAGCATCGCGAGTCAGACTTTCAGATCGCCCTGCCGGCGAATTGCCGTGCCGGCCGCACGCGAGGGGCGAGGCTCACAATCCCAGCTCGTCGCGCACGCTCGTGAAGGCGTCCACGGCAAATTCGAGGTCGCTTCGCGAGTGGGCCGCGGAGATCTGCACGCGGACGCGGGCCTTGCCTTGCGGGACCACGGGATAAGAGAAGCCGATCGCGTAGATTCCCTTTTCGAGCAGGCGCTCGGCCATCCGGCCGGCGAGCGCCGCGTCGCCGATCATGATGGGGATGATCGGATGCTCGCCTGGGCACGATGTTGAACCGCCGCTCGGTCAGTGCCGCGCGGAAAAACCGTGTATTCGATTCGAGGCGGTCGCGAATCTCGGTGGAGCGCGTGCAGATCTCGAGCGCCTTGAGCGAAGCGCCGAGGATCGGCGGAGCGACCGAATTTGAAAACAGGTACGGGCGCGAGCGCTGGCGCAATATCGCGACGATCTCGGACCGGCGCGCTCGTATAACCGCCGCTGGCGCCGCCGAGCGCCTTGCCAAGGGTGCCGGTCAAGATATCGACACGGCCCATGACGTCGCAGTATTCGTGCGTCCCGCGGCCCTTTTTCCCCATGAACCCGACGGCGTGCGAGTCGTCGACCATCACGAGGGCGTCGTGTTTTTCCGCGAGGTCGCAGATCGACTTGAGGTTGGCGATGATGCCGTCCATCGAGAACACGCCGTCGGTGGCGATCAAGCGATAGCGCGCGTCTCTGCGCTTCCTCGAGCCTGGCCTCGAGGTCGGCCATATCGTTGTTCTTGTAGCGCAGTCGGCGTGGCCTTGCACAGGCGGATGCCGTCGATGATCGAGGCGTGGTTGAGCTCGTCGGAGATGACCGCGTCTTCGGGGCCCAGGATCGTCTCGAAAAGCCCGCCGTTGGCATCCCAGCACGAGGAGTAGAGGACCGTGTCTTCGGTGCCCAGAAAGGCCGAGAGCGCACGCTCCAGGGCCTTGTGCGGCTCTTGCGTGCCGCAGATGAAACGCACGGAGGCCAGTCCGTTGCCCCACTGGTCGAGCGCCTCGTGGGCCGCCTGCACGACCTCGGCGTGGTTGGCGAGCCCCAGGTAGTTATTGGCGCACATGTTCAGTACTTCGGCGCGGCCCTGCACGCCGACGTGGGCCTGCTGCGCCGTCGTCAAGATTCGCTCGCCCTTGAACAGCCCCGCACCCTTGATCCGTTCAAGCTCGGCGGCCAGGTGCTGCCGGATCGCGCCGTACATCGCTTTAGACTCCTCCTGCGGGAAGCGACGGCTCGAAACGAGCGCCGCCGTCCCGCGACTAACCTTCGTGCCAGGTGAGGATCACTTTGCCCGACTCGCCGGATTTCATCGCGGCAAAGCCCTTCTGGAAATCCCGGAAGTCGTAGCGGTGCGTGATCACCGGGGTGATATCCAGGCCGGACTGAAGCATGACCGTCATCTTGTACCAGGTCTCGTACATTTCGCGGCCATAGATCCCCTTGATCGTGATCATGTTGAAAACGACCGTGTTCCAGTCGATGGCGATCTCGCGGGTGGGGATGCCGAGCATGGCGATCTTGCCGCCGTGGCACATGTTGGCGAGCATGTCGCGGAAGGCGTCGGGGTTGCCCGACATCTCCAGGCCGATGTCGAACCCCTCCTTCATGCCCAGCTCTTTCTGGGCGCTTGCGATCGAGCGCTCGCGCGACGTCGATGGTGAGCGTGGCGCCCATCTTGCGGGCCAGCTCGAGGCGGTAGGGATTGACGTCGGTGACCACGACGTTGCGGGCGCCGGCGTGGCGGACGACGCGCGCGGCCATGATGCCGATCGGGCCGGCGCCGGTGATGAGGACGTCCTCGCCGAGCACGTCGAACTGGAGGGCCGTGTGGACGGCGTTGCCGAACGGGTCGAAGATCGCCTGGACGTCGCGGGGGATGTTGGGGTCGTGGGCCCAGACGTTGGTCATCGGCAAGCGCCAGGTACTGGGCAAACGCTCCGGGGCGGTTGACGCCGATCCCCTTGGTGTCCTTGCAGAGGTGCCGGCGGCCGGCCAGGCAGTTGCGGCAACGGCCGCAGACCACGTGCCCCTCGCCGCTGACGATCTCGCCGACGTTGAAATCCTTGACGTTCGAGCCGACCTCGACGATCTGGCCCACGAACTCGTGACCGATGACCAGCGGCACCGGAACCGTCTTCTTGCGCCCAGGCGTCCCAGGATTCGATGTGGACGTCGGTGCCGCAGATCCCGGTGCGCAGCACCTTGATCAGCACGTCGTTGATCCCGATTCGAGGCATCGGCACCTCGTCGAGCCAAAGGCCGGGCTTGGCCTCTTTCTTCACGAGGGCCAGCATCGTCTCCATCTCGATTTTCCTCCGTCGCCCGGGAAACCCGCCGGCGGCTCGGCCAGTCGACCGCGCTCGAGCATTTGACAACTAATCTGAAGGCTAACTTCGCCGGCTTCGAGCTCGCAATGCCCAAGGACCTCGCCTGGTCGTTATGATATTGTGATGGGATCACTCGCTCGCAACGAGAACCTCGATCGCCTCCGCGAGCCGAGGCGACCTGGGACGTGGTCGTGATCGGCGGCGGCGCCACCGGACTGGGGTCGGCCGTCGACGCGGCGGCGCGCGGCTATCGCACTGTGCTGCTCGAAGCGCTCGACTTCGCCCACGGCACCTCGAGCCGCAGCACGAAGCTGATCCACGGCGGCGTGCGCTACCTGGCCCAGGGAAACATCGGCCTGGTGCGCGAGGCGCTGCACGAGCGCGGCCTGCTGCTGCGCAACGCGCCCCACCTGGTCCATCGCCGCGACTTCGTCGTGCCGGCCTATCGCTGGCTCGAGCTCCCGTACTACGGCATCGGTCTGAAGCTCTATGACTGGCTGGCCGGGCGACTTCGGTCTGGGACGATCCCGCTGGATCGGGCCGGCCGAGGTGGCCGCGCGGATCCCGACGATCCGCGGCGACGGACTGCGCGGGGGAATCGTCTATACCGACGGGCAGTTCGACGACGCGCGGCTGGCCATCGCGCTGGCGCGGACGCTTGCCGACCTGGGGGGCACGCGCTCAATTACATGCGCGGTCACGGGGTTCGCGAAGCGGGCGGGCCGGATCGCCGGCGTCTGGCCGCGAGACGCCGAGACCGGCGAGGAATTTCGCGATCGAGGCCCGGGCGGTCATCAATGCGGCCGGGCGTGTACGTCGACGCCGCTGCGGCGGCTCGACGACCGCCGACGCGCCGGCCACTCGTGACACCCAGCCAGGGGGCGCACCTGGTGCTCGACCGGTCGTTCCTTCCCGGCGAGACGGCCATCCTGGTCCCGCGGACCGACGACGGCCGCGTGCTGTTTGCGATCCCCTGGCACGACCGCGTGCTGGTCGGCACGACCGACACGCCGGTCACCGACGCTCGCGATCGAGCCGCGGCCGCTTCGCGACGAGGTCGACTATCTGCTCGAACACCTCGCGCGCTACCTGGCACGCGTGCCCGGCGCGTGGCGACGTCCTGAGCACGTTCGCCGGCCTGCGGCCGCTGCTCCGCGGCCGCGATCGGCTCGTCGACCGCCAAGCTGTCGCGCGAGCATGCCGTCGTGGTCTCGGCGTCGGGCCTGGTCACGATCACCGGGGGCAAATGGACGACCTACCGCCGCATGGCGATCGACGCGGTCGACCACGCGGCAGCGCGTGGGCAGCCTGCCCGACTCGCCCGTCGTCACCGCCAGCTCAAGCTGCACGGCTGCACCGCGACGCGCTCCGACGGCGGCGAGAGCTTCCTCACGGTCTACGGCTCGGATGCGGCCCTTGCTGGCGGCACTGTTGCCGGGAGCGTCCCGAGTGGAACGACCGCTGCATCCGGCGCTGCCCTACCGCACGGGCGAAGTGATCTGGGCGGCGCGGCATGAGGCGGCCCGCTCGCGTTGCGGACGTGCTGGCGCGCCGGACGCGGGCCTTGTTCCTCGACGCCCGCGCCAGCATCGAAGCGCGCCCCGCGTCGCCGCACTTCTGGCGGATGAGCTGGGCGCGACGCGGCCTGGCAGGACGCCAGGTCTGCCGAGTTCCGGGCGCTGGCCGAGCGGATATCTCGCGCCGCCGTGACCGGATGACGGCCGCAGGCCGGATCAATCCTCGGCCGCGGGCGTGGCGACCGCATCAACATCTCTTCTACGGGCGAATGGAAAGAGCCGTATGGCCAGTCGCGGCCTACACGCCAGAAGCAATCCATGGGGTCGGTGGCTGATGAACTCGAGGGCCTCGTCGAGCGAGAGGAACGTCATTCCCCACTCGCCGACCGGCTGCCAGCGCTCGGCTATTTGGGCTCCAGTAGAGGACTTCGAATGCCCTGCAGTCCTTGGGTCGCGAGCCGGGCCACCGGAATGCCGGTCATCCTCGCCGATCAAGGTGTAGCCCTCCCGATCCTTGCGGACGAAGACGCCGCCGCCCTGCTCGGCGATTGAACGCCTCGATCCGGCCCTGGATGAAATCGAGGACGACGGCTCGTCCTCGACTGGCCGTGTCGAGCTGGTCGATGGCCGCGGCGCCCTTGCGGGCGCCTCGGTCGGGCGGATTTTTCGGCTTCATCAGTTCCTCCTTCCCGGCTTCGGCACAAGATCGACGCATCGACCGGATCCGAGACTCGCATCGCGGTCTCGATCCGTCGGCACATCATACACGAAATCGCGGCTCGAGCAAGAGCAGCAAGCGGCCGGATCCGGAATCGGGCGACTCGGCACCGGCTGCGCAGTACAATCTCCGTGATAGAATCGGCAAGACCGGGCCGGACAGATGCATCGGCGGGAGGTCTCGTACGATCCGATGAAGAACGGGGCGGACGTGCTGGTGGACGGCCTGGCTCGCCATGGAGTGCGTCATCTCTTCGGGATGCCGGGCTCGCACTCGACGACGATCTACGACGCGATCGGCGCGACGGGCGCGATCCGCACGATCCTGATCCGCAACGAGCAGGCCGCGCGCCTTCGCCGCGGATGGCTACGCGCGCGTGACGGGCCGGCCGGGCGTCGTCTGCACGACGGCCGGCCCCGGCGCGACCAACGCGCTGACGGAGTCGCCGAATGCTGGGCCGACTCGGTCCCGATCCTCTTGCTCGCGGGCCAGGTCAACGCCGACGACGCTCGATCGCGAGTGCGGCAATTATCACGAGATCGACCTGGAGGGGATCTTCCGGCCCGTGACCAAGTGGTGCGGCACGGTGCGCCGGGCGAGCGAGATTCCCGCGTTGCTCGGGCCGGGCGTTCCAGGCGATGACCTGGGGCGTCCGCGCCCGGCCGCGCTGTTCCTTCCTCAAGACCTGATGCGTGACGCCGTGCTCGGCGCCCGGCCGATCTGCCGGCGTTTCCGCCCCGTCCCGAGCCGACCGTGCCGCCCGATGCGATCGCGCGAGGCCGCTGAGATGCTGGCCGGGGCGGATCGCCCGATCATCCTGGCCGGCGGCGGTGCGCTCTGGTCGGGCGCGGCCGCCGCAGATCGAGGCCCTGGCCGCGGCGGCTCGGCGCGCCGGTCATCACCACGCTCAATGCGCAAGGGCTTGATCGACGAGCGCAATCCCCTCTCGCTCGGTCATGCGCCGCTCGGTCCGGGCACGGCACGTGCTGCCGCACGCCGACGTCATGCTCGCCGTCGGCTGCCGCTTCACCGAGGTCATTCACCGACTGGCGGCGCATGCCGGTCCCCGAAACGTTGATCCAGATCGACCTCGACCCCGAGCAGATCGGCATGAATCACCCGGTCGCCGTGGGGATCGTCGCCGACGCCAAGGCCGCACTCGAGCGCGATTCTGCGCGGCATTCCGCCATCCCCGACGCGCCGACGGCTGGGGCACGCTCTGGGACGAGGCACGCGCCGCGCGTCCCGCGAAGCCGGAATGGTTGATCGATACGCTGCGCGAGCGCTGCCCGAGCGAAGTCCCGGTGTTCACCGACGCCTGCGAGATGGGCTACCGCATGCAGGCCGACTGGCCGGCCCACGGCCCGCGACGGTTCTTCTATCCGTCCAATTACATCACGCTGGGTTGGGCGTTCCCGGCGGCGGTCGGCGCGGCCGTGGCCCTGGGCGACCGGCCCGGTGGTCTCGGTCAGTGGCGACGGCGGCTTCGTCATGACCGCGCAGGAGCTCGCCACCGCGGTCCGATACCGCCTGCGCGTCATCGCGCTGGTCCACAACGACTCGACCTACGGCGCGATCAAGAACATCCAGGATCGAGTCCACGAGGGCGTTATCTGGACGTCGATCTGAACAACCCCGACTTTCTCCAGCTCGCCGCCGCGTATGGCGTCCCCGGCCGTCGGGCCCGCGGGCCCGACGAGCTTCCAGGCCGCCGTGCGCGAAGCGCTCGATCGCGACGGCCCCTCGCTGATCGAGGTCCCCGACAAATGGCGATACTTGCGCGACCTTGCCACTCCATGGCGATGCGATCGTTGTGTCATCCGGCGGACCCGGCAGCGCTCGACGGATGCCCGGAGGATATCACTCGAGGCGGCCAGTCGGCGGGGTCGTCGGGCAAGGGAATGGCGAGCCGGTGAACGGGCCGCCTGCCTCCATGAGCAGGACCTCGGCGGCCACGCGCCGCGGTCCGGGAAGCGGCGAGGGCAGGTCCAGGTTCCCTCGGCGCTCAGGCCCGCGAAGACGACGACGGAGCGGTCGGCGGCCAGCGGGCTCGGGCCCGCCGCGACGACCGCCGTGTGGGGATGGGCGAACGTTTCGCCCGCCAGCGTGAACGAGGCCGTTCCAAAGCGCAATCGGCAGGGCCTTGGCCAATCGAGCGGTGAGGCGGTTGGTCGCGGGTCGGCCGACCAGGAGGATGTGAACATCCTTCAGCATGCTGTCGCGTGACCTCGGTGTCGGCCTTGATCGGGACCGTGAAGTTCGCAAAGCGGCTCGCCAGTTTCCGCTGCAAGGCCAGGGCGGCCTCGCGCTGGGCTTCGGTCTCGGCGACCGTACCAAAAACGATCAGGGCTTTGTCGAGCTGCCGTTCGAACGAATCGACCGACCAGAAGCGGCCCGAGGCCCGGCGAGCCCGGACGTCCGCGCCCAAGTTTGGCCGAGCGTCGCCGTTCTCCAGGCTTCTTTCAGGTCCCCGAGCGGTTTGCCGTGGGCCTTTTCCGCGGCCGCGAAGAAGGAGGCCGTCGAGACCGCGTGGCCGGCGTGGGCGCGGCCAAATTCGTCCATGAACGTCTCGAACCGCGATTCTCCCATCATTCCGCGCAGCTCCGCCAGGATCAAGACTCCCTTACCGGCGGCGATCTCGTACCATTCGTCGGTGCGCAGGTCGGCGCGAGTCTCACTCAGCGTGATGTCCTTACCTCCGCGGCGGGCGACGGCCGTCAGGTAGCGCGACGTCGGCTACGAACAGTGCCAGAGCGAGCTGCTCGTGGTCGCGCACGCTAAGCTGGCCGTTCTTGGCGTGGGCCTTGATCGCCTTCTCCTCGGCGACGATCCGTTCATAATCGGCGAAGGCGGCCGCCAGCCAGGTATCGCCGTCCGATTCGGGCAGGAGCGTTCCATGCCAGAGCGGGGCGTGCTCGTGTTGCGGGGCTCGTCGTCTCGGGTGTCGATCCGGGCGAGGTCGACCGGCTTCGCCGTCCCGGTGGCATCGGCGGCGGCGGGTCGAACGCGAAGGAACGGTCCAATCGTTGGCCACGAGGGGCTCATGTCGGGAAATGCCGGCGCTCGGTGTCGGTCGGCTCCCAGGCCCGGCCCAGCGGCGGCCCGAACTTGGCCCAGGTCGTCAGTTCCTTGGCCATCGCCGTCGTGGTGAATTTCGCGTCCAGGGAATGCGAAGCCGCCAGGGGCGGGGTTGTGAACGCCAGAAAGCCAAAATCGACGTCGATCGTCTTGTTCTTCCGGTCGAAAAGCTGGAGCCACGATCGGTCGCGGTCGGAGGGGTGGAACACGACGTTGGCCGGCGGACCGTCCAGGGCCGGCACGGTCTCGAGCCTCACTTGAAGGTCCTTGGCAGTTGTTGCAGCCCCAGTAAAAACCGGTCGTCCCGCCGAACCATTCGTTCTTGCTGCTGCGCCACAAGCGGCTCTGGTGCGTGCCCAGCTCGAACATCGCGACCTCGTTGGTCTTGGTGTCGGCCAGCAGCCACTCGTTGGTATAAAGGCCGTTGTTGCCCTGTTTCAGGATCTGCGACGGATTGGTCGATCGAATCGGCGTACTGAAGGGCGCGGCGGATGCGGTCGACCAGCGGGATGCCGTTGGCGTCGAACTTGGTCTGGGCGAGTGTCGTCTCGCAGACGACCAGGCCGCGGTCATTCATGTAATAATCGAGGCCGCTCATGATGCCGCCGGGGTAGGTTTGCATGAGCACGCGATGGCCGCGGGCGGGCTTGATGTCGAGCCAGACGTTGTAGTGGTAGGCGTGGAAGAGGTTCCACATGGTGATGTGGCCGATCACGACCTGGCCGTCGGCCGTGGCGGGCCCGGTGGCCGCGAAGGCGCTGCAATGCGATTCCTTGGGGCGTGCCGGCCCTTGTTCGGCGGGCTCGCGAAATCGACGGCCTTCCAGGCCGGTGGCCGTGGCCTCGAGGGCATTTTCGAGGAAGTTCGTTTCGATGTCGGCGTTGATCGTCACGACATCCAGGAGATCGATCGGCCGGCCGTCAAACTTGGCCCCGGCCGCCGCCGCCCCGTCGGCGATTCCCTTCATCTCCTCGAGATACTCCCGGTCGAATCGCCGCAAGAAGAGCGCGTCGGCGATCAGCCGCAGGTCGCGCCAGGCGTCGGCGGGCGCTTGCTGGCTGCGGTACGTCGCCAGTTCCCGGACGAACCCGGCGATCTCGGGCGCCATCAAGCGGCCGTGCTGATATCCCCGTTCGTAAGGCTCACCCTCGATGTGCAGCACGATCCAGCCGGCTTGCGGGTAGCGATAACCCGACCCGAACCGCTCCACCGAGGCCGGGTCCGGCCGGTAAGGCTCCGCACTGGCGGCCGAGTCCGGCCGTCTGAGCTCGCGCGGAGGCGCGGCACACGATCGAAGAAACAAGCCAGCAGGCTGCGGTGCAACGTCGAGCATGAGCATCCTCATGTTGTTCAGGTGGAGTCGTACTCGCTTGAGAGAGTGTGACCAATTCCGAACCTTCGGTCAATCAGCAGGGCGGCGCTGCAGCTCTGGCGTGATTTGCTCGCGCAGCTCCTGGCAACAGGCGACGCCGATCACGCTCCTGCGTCCGACACCGAAACGGCCCGAAGATGACCGTGTGCCACGAGCCATCGGCGGTTCACTCTGCGGCAGCGGGCTAGCGGCAGCGGGCGAGCGGCACCAAGCCCCTTCAGTATGTATCGTCGCTGATCGAGTCGCCGTCGGCTCGGTTTCCGAGAAAGCGAAAGATGTGCTCGTCGATCGAAGCCTTGAGGAATCGGACCGAGCCGTCGCAGAACAGGAAGTTGGTGCCGCCGGGATGCCAGCTGCAAAAGCCGCCGACGAATCGACTGGCCAGACCCCATCTTCCACCAGCATCTTCACAGCATCGAAGGTTTCGTCGCGGGACGGTGACGGCGGTGCGAGCCGGCTGCTGGGAAAATAGGGCCGGAGCGAATCGGGTTCGTTGATCGGATGCCCCGGTATTCCGCAAGCTGGACCGCGTTCCCGAAGCCCAGCCCAGCTCGGCCCGTCTGCCGGATCTCGCCGAGCAGGATCGTGTAGGCCGGCCCATCGGTGATATCGTCGTAACGACCCGGCTGTTCAAGTAGAGGACGCCGTGGTTGTCGGCGTCGATCGGCGCCTCGACGTCGTGGTGGCAGCCGGCATAGCTTCCAGGCCCGGGCCCGGGATCTGACGGGCACAGGAGCGTCTGGATCCTGACAACCGCAGCCGTGTCGTTGCTGGGCCGCGTAAATGCCCTCCGAAAATCGAACCGGCGATAGATGTTGGTCTGTCCGATAAACGGCAGGATCTGAACAATCCAGCTATAGTGATAGCCGAGCGGCATGTTCACGATCGGGCCGCTTGTCGTTGACCACGCCCGGCGGGAACACCGTGTGGGTCGAGGCTGTAATTGCCCAGCGCGATGCCGAGCTGCAGCAGGTTGTTGGTGCACTGCGCGCGCCGGCCTGCTCGCGCGACGACTGGATCGCCGGCAGCAAGCAGCGCGATCAGGATCGGCGATGATCGCGACCACCATCACAAGCTCGATCATGCGTGAAGGCCCGACGTCGTTTCACTGGCGGGCTCCATCTTTCAGAGCGGGTGTCGAAATCAGTAACGTTCGGCGTCGATGATCTCGCCGTCAGCACGGTTGGCAAGCAGCTCGTGAAGTCGCGGGGCTCGATCGAGGTCTTGATGAACCGGACCGAGCCGTCGCCGAAGGCGAAATTGGCGCCGCCGGGATGCCGGCTGCTATAGCCTGCCGACAAACGCCGCGCATGCCAGGCTGCGGCGACCGGCCGGCGCGCTGGGTGCCGGCGTCTTCGCTCGGTTCCGACGGCGACCGAGAATGTCGGTGCCGTTCGTTCGAGTTGATTCACCGATGCGCCGGTGTTCCTCAGGCTGGCGCGCGTGCCCGAAGCCCAGCCCTGACCCGTGCCGTCGTTGAGCTTCTCGCCCAGGAAGATCGTCTGCGACGTGCCGTCGGTGATCGTCTTCGTAGCGGATCGCGCTGATTGAGGAAGAGCACGCCGTTGTTATTGGCCGCGATCGGCGCCTCGACATCGTTGTGCGAGCCGACATAGCTCGTCATCGCGACACCGCCGGGCCCGCGAGTCGGGCCCGGATCCGAGGGGCAAAGGAAGCTGCGGACCAGAGTCGTCGCGGGTCGTCAGGTTCTGAAGCTCATAGAGCCCAACATTGAAATTGAAATGATTGTAGACATTTCTCAGCTCGAAATACGGCAAGATCTGGGCCAGCCAGCCAAAATGGTAGCCCTTGGGCTGATCGAGGACCGGGCCGGTATCGGTTACCACGCCCGGCGGCAGCAGCTCGTGCGACGACTCGTAGCTCTGCAGCGCGATCCCGAGCTGCATCAGGTTGTTGCAGCACTGGGCCCGCCTGGCCGCCTCGCGAGCCGACTGGACCGCCGGCAAGCAAGAGGGCAATCAGCACGGCGATGATCGCGATCACGACCAGCAGCTCGATCAGGGTGAATGCCACACGACGCGGCCGCCCGGCTCGAGCGCGGCCAGCGGCGGAGTGAGCAGGATTCCCGGCATCTTTATTCATCGCGCGGCTCCTCGTTTGCCTGGTTCGAGTTCAATCAACATCTGCTTGGACTGCCGCGCGCGGCGCGGCTCATCACGGGGATAATCAGCCTGGATGCGAATCTCGCGGCGGTCGGGGCCGTGCGGATCGCGCGCCACCGCGATCGATACCAGGGCCGGCCCGCCCGCGGCATCTCCGGAGGCGGGTTCCGGCTGCCGGTCCGCCGCCAGGCCCAGGTCGCGGGCGCTGATGGCCCAGCTTTCACCGGTGTAGCCGGGATCGATCTCGAGGCGGGCGAGTGGCCCGCTCCAGACCCGACTCGAGGAGCCACTCGGCCTGCAGGCGGCGCTCCCTCGATCGCGCAAAATCGCGGTGGGCCAGGCCGACCTTGAGGATCGCGCCGCTCGTGATCGTGATCACGATCAAGCACACGATCACGGCCACGACTGTCAGACCGCGCCGGGTGCGACTTGATCGATTGCGAGCCATCATGGCTGGCCCCCTTTGGGAATGGCCGCCAGGGTGCCGAGCTTGCCGGGCAGTGCCAGGATTTCCAGCGGCCTGGGCGGGTCGGTGCGGCTCTTGCCGGGGATCTGCGTTATTTCGAGCGCCACGAATCGAACAGAATCGCGGTCGCGCTCCAGGAAGCGAGCGACACGATCACGCGGAAGCAGGTACGATTCGTGGCGGATCATCTTGCCGTGCGCGACTCGTCGCGGGCGATGCTTTTTTCGCCCACGGTGTAGGTGATCACATGCTCGTCGGCCAAGGTCAGCCGCAGGCCCGGCGGCGCGACTCGTCCCGCGGCGGGTGCAAGGATCAGGGCGCGCTGGCTCCGGTGCACGTCGTCGCGAAGCTGCCGCGAGATCCGGTCGTCCACCATCGCCCTATTCAGCCGATCCTGGCTGGCGGCGTTCACGCGAAACAGGAGCTGGATCGTGACCGCGCACATCCCGATCAGCAAGGTGACGCCGGTCACCGCGACCAGCACCTCGATGATCGTGGTCCCGCGGCGAGCGCGGCGAGCGGGTCTCGTGGCCGGGTTGGCGATCATGGCTCTGGCCTCCGCGCAAACTTCCACGACGTGAGCCGGACGGGCGCTTCCCACGAGCCGCTGCGCCCGCGCCAGCGCAGCCTGACGGCGATTCGTTTGGCCGCCAGCCCCGCCGGGCCGGTGCCATCCCCACTCTGCAGATCGACAGCGAGCTCGGCGCCCGGTAGCGACTCGCGGGCGGCCTCGGAAAGCGTCACCCGGCCGGCCAGCTCGGGCGTGAGCTGCTCGAATGGCTGGGCCGAGATCCGTTCCATGACGTTGGCCGCCTCGACGACGGCCCGTTCGCGCCGCTCGGCGGTGCGGCGGTCGTGGGCAGCCCACCCCAGCACCTTGACCGTCAGCGTCATGGCGACGACAAGCAAGACGGTGGCCATCGCCAGCTCGACGAGCAGCGAGCCGCGGCATGCATTCCGCCTGTTGCGCCTGGCCGAGAGGTGATTCGAGCGAGCTGGCCGATCAACGGCCCTGGCCGCTCGCAGGGGGTGACTCATGATTGATCCGTCAACCTCCGGATGAGATGGATGAGCGGAATGTAATAGCCGACGGCCATGACGAAGACCATTGCGCCCATCGCGATCACGACGAGCGGAAACGCGGTTTCCACGAATACCTGGAACCGGGTCGCCAGTCGCCGCTCGGCGGTCTCGGCCAGCTCGGCAAGCGCCCAGGCCAGGTTGCCGACAACAGAGGCCGACGTGAGCACCTCGGCATCGGTGGCGCTTAACAACCCCTGCCGCCACAGAGCCTCGATCCAGTCGACTCCTTGCCGCACGTCCGACTCGGCCCGGATCAACTTCCAGCGGACCCATCGCGTCGGGTAATGCGTGGCCAGGATGGAGAGGCCGAGCGCGACCGGCTTGTTCCCTTCGACCATGAGCGACAGCGACCGCAGCACGAGCGCCGTGTGGCGGCGGCGGAACAGGCGATCGAAGAACGGTACGTGATAATCGCCCCAGGCCAGAAACGAGAACGGAATGAAGATGAGAAGGCCAAGCTCGAGAAAAGGCAGCATGAGTGTCGGACTGGCAAACTTGACCATGAAGTGGCTGAAGTCAATGATCTTGACCGTGACCCAGGGCAGCGGCAACCCAAAATCGTTGAATATAGACTCAAGTTTGGGTATGATGTAATACAGCATAAAAGAGGTCATGACCTGCATCACGAACAGCACGACCAGGATATAGGAGAGCCGCGCGGCGATCGCCGTCCAGATCGGGAGCTGGGTCGAGCGCGAATTGGCCGCCATCCGCAGCGCCTTGGGCAAAAGCCCGCTGGATTGTCCGATCCAGGACAAGAGCACCGCATCGCGCGAAACGACCTGCCGCGCTCGTGTGAGTGCCTCGGGGAGCGCGGTCCCCCAGTTGAGGTGTGCCGCCAATCCCATGACCCGGCGATACATGAGGCCGCGGTATTGCCCGGCGAACGCCGCGACGGCGGGGGCCAAGGGCATGTTTCGCTCCGCCGCGATCGCCAGTACCCACAAGATTGCATCCTGTCGCGTCGACCGCCGCCGGGCCAGCACGATTCCCACGCCCATGAGCGATACGAACGCCAGGACGAGACCCGCCAGGACCAAGGTCGCAATCACGATAAACTTGTCGGCGACCAGGATCGCCAGCCAGATCAATACCGCCGAAATGGCCACCAGGTACATGAGATGCCGGAGCCGCCAGGGCTCGGCTAGCGCGGCGCCGGCAAACTGGGAAAGGTCAACTTCCGGCTCTTCCTCGCTCGCGCCGCCCTTACCATCGGCCGGTGCGCGCGCCGGCTCGGTCTCCACTGGCGGGGCCATCACGGCCTCCCAGGGTTCCTGTTCGCTTGCGGCTGGATTTACGGGTCCATCGGGCACGGCGCACTCCGATCCCTATCGCGTTTAACCCGAGAGTCGGCTCAGTAAAGTAAAAAACGGCGCGAAAGCGCGGGAAGCACGAGGACCAGCGCGAAGACCACCAGCACGCACAGAAACGTGAGCACCGTTCCCACAAATGTGGAGTAAGATCGCGCGTAAGCCTCGAACATCGAGCCGGCCAGGTGCAGGACCTCTGAGAGGCTCTGCTGATTCTCGGCCCACGCACCAGCCGCTGGAGGCTCGGGGGGAACAGCGGTCGCTCGGCCATGGCTGCCGACAAAGGCCGGCCGGCTTCGACGCGCTTCGCCATGAGGAGGCACGATGCGTTGACGCCCGCGTCTTCAACGCCCTCACCGGTGAGCCGCAATGACTCCGGCAGTGAAAGCCCGCTTTCCAGCAGCCACGCCAGCAGATGACAGAACTCGGCTAGCGAGGTCTGGCGCGCAGACCGTTCCCAGGAGCGGCAGCCGGCTCGCCAGGCTGCGTTGTGACGCTCTGGGCGTGAAGACACGTATCGCCAGCCAGACACAAAACGCGATGGCGGCGATCACAGCCAGGGGGGTCGAGATGAAGCTCAATAGCTGCGCGACGCCCAGGAGTGCGATGGTCACCGACGGAAGTGGGATGTTGAAGTCCCTGTAGATCGTCCCTAGTTCGCGCGACCACGACCGCGCTCACAAACAGGAACAGCGCGATCGCCAGGGCCGCCGTGAGCACCGGATACGCCAGGCTCAGCCACAAGCTGCGCTTCAGCTCGGCTCCCACGCTCGAATATTCTGTGAACCGGCTGAGCAGGTCGCCCAGCCGCTGCGATCGTACGCCGGCGACCACCAGCCCGCGCAATGCCGGCGGGATCCGGCCGCGATGAACCTCGACGGCATCTTCGAGCGGGACCCCTTTTTCGAGCAGTTCCGCCAGCTCGAACATCGAGCGCCGCAGCCGGCCGGCGGGGAGCTCCTGGCCGAGCGCGACCAATCCCGGGGCCAGCGGAAGTCCGGCGCGGGTCAGTCCCGCCAGTTGCTGCGAGAGCTCGGCGGCTTCGCCGCCCGTGAGCCTCGCGCCGGCGCCGACTGATTGCGATCCATTGGACATTCCGACCTCCCTATCCCAGGCTCGAACAGCTCTTCGTCGGCTGCTCAGACCGTCAGTTGCTTGAGCAGGTTGACCAGCGGCAGGAAGAGTGCAAGCGCGTAAAACAAAGTCGCGCTCGCGCCGATCGCGATCAAAAGGATGGTGGGCAAAAAGATGGCGAGCTTCTCCGCCTGGTACTTGGCTCGCTTGCGGTAGAGACCGGCGAGGTGGTGCAAGGCCCCGGCGAGGGATCCCTGGGCCTGGCTCGTGGCCAGTACCCAGCGCAGCATCGGTAGAAACGTGCGGGGGTCGAGGGTCGCCAGGACCGGCGCGACCGGCTCGCCGCGATTGATCGCCTCGGCAAGCTGGCGGGCACCCCCGGTCAAACGGGCATTGCCGGTCGATTCCGCGGCCAGCACGAGCGCACTGGGAAGCGTGACCTGGTGATCCAGTAGCAGCGCCAGTAGCTCGGAGAAGTTGGCTGTCTCGTAATTCGCGAGGATCGACTTCATCCACGGAAACACATGAAGCCAGCTCCACGAGCGTGACTGAAATTGCGCAGCCGTTCCCGAGTGAATCCAGGCGATCGCCAGCAGGGCAAACAGAATCGGTCCCACGGGCCACCAGTAGACCACCGATTCGCCCAGGCGATTCAGCCAGCGCAAGGGTGCCGAGGCCGTCATGCCCAGCAGCTCGAACGTGGCGATGAATCGCGGCAGGGCCAGAGCCACGAGCCCGATGAAGAGCGCGTAGGCCAGTGCCAGCACGAGCAGCGGATACCACAGCGCCAGGCCGATCGCGGCGCGGGCCTCGGAATATCCGCGTACAAACCGCGCCATACCCTCGAGCGCAATCGGAAGCTGGCCCGACCGCGCCCCGGCCTCGACCACGGCCCGGTACAAGGGCGGCACAGACCCCCGCTCGCTTTCCAGGGCCTGGGCCAGGCTCTCGCCCCGGCTCAACCGGCGACCGAGCGCGCCAGCGACTCGCCCCAGCCGGCCGCGCAGATCCCGGGCGGCCAGGAGCAAGCCGTGCTCCAGCGGCACTCCCGCGCGGACCAGCGCCACAATTTCTTGATCCAGCGCCAGCAACTGGTCGATCGTGATCGCAGCCGGCGGCCCTGACTCGTGCGCTCCCCCCGACATCGTGCTCGCCACCCCCTCGCCCCTGCCGCCCCGTGGCCGCGTACCTATGACAATTGTGGAACATCAGTCTCACACAATTGTCAGAGGTTGTCAAGGGCGAAGTGCGATTGCGGGCGGCGTCCGCAGCCAGACCGGGGCGGTAATCGTCGAGAGCTGGAATGGCAGATTAACGGAGCGCTGTTCGCGCGGACGGTCCTGTCTCCGCCAAAACTGCAACGGAAACGCTTGCTGATCGAGCTGGGACGGGAGTTGAAATCAGTCTGACCTTCAGTTGTGGCCGGCCCATTCTGACGATCAGAATCCCTCGGCCCTATCCGATTGACACATCCTCCAGACTCTTGTCAGACTTACGACCTCGTTGTCGACTGGCGAGCGGCCACACGGGCCATCCTGCTCGACCGCGACCGGGTGGAGACCCGACTCGTACTGATCGAACTTCGGGCCCAGTAACCTCCTGTCCGTGAGTCTGCCGATGCTGGCTCGATGGGTGCTCACCGTCTGGGGTGCCTGGCTCGGGACCATCGGCCTGGCGGCGGCACTGACCGCCTTGCAGGTCTGGAACCCGAACCCGGTACTCCCGGCCGGCTTGCCGATCCTGATGGTGGCGGCATGGCTTGGTCTCTTGGTTTTGGCGACCGTCCGCCTGATTCGTGGCCCAGCGCGACATCGCTTTGGCGAGCCTTCTCGTGGGGACGGCGCCGCTCTGGTTCTCCGTCGGCCACGTCCTCTTGGCGATGCGGCCGCGGTTTGACCGCCATGTGCCCCCCGGGTGGCCGTCCAGGGTCCTGCTGGCACCGGGCCGGTCCCTCGCGGACCTGGAAGCGCGCTGGTTCTACCCGGAGCGGACGCCGGGGAAATGGGTGACGATGGTCGGGGCGAGATCCAAGGACGCCCGCGACCAGGTGGCCGCGATGGATCGGCACGTTGACGCTTTGCTGGCCCGGCTCGACCAGCCCGCGACATGGCCAATCGTCTGGTATCGGGGATCGCTCCTTGGCCTGCGGGAATGCGCCATTTACGACATGGCGATCGGGTCGGAAGCCGGCCTGTACCAGCGCGGAGCCGATGGCCTGACGACCCGGGACCGCCACGAGGTCGCCCACTGCGTCATTACCCGGAACTACACCGCCCGGAGCGACCCACCGAGGGTCCTGATGGAAGGGTGGGCGCAGGCCAACCAGGGGACGCCCGCTGCGGAACTGGCCGTGACCGCCTGGGACGACCGCCAGAAGGGACTGAGCTTGACCCTCCGGCAACTGGTCGCCCCGGATTGGTACTGGTATTCGGGTCCGGCGGCCTATAGCCAGGGTGCCCCCCTCGCCAACTACCTCCTCCGGGTGTACGGTCCCGAGAGATTCTTGAAGCTGTACACGACTTGCCAGCAGGCCACCTTCGAGGCCGACTGCCGCGCCACCTTGGGGATCGGCCTGGACGAGCTCGACGCCGACTTCTGGGCGGATACCGAGCAGATCGCCCGGCATGCCGAACCGTCCGCCCGCGTCTGGCTCAAGAGCCTCAAGCTCGACGCCAGCATCAACCCCGCCGTCTGGGATGCGTTCCTGACCGAATACTTCGCCGCGGCGGAGCGCCTGCTCGCCCCGTACGATCACGTCCGGCTCAAGGCGACGTATCGGATTGAGCGCGGGACCAAGGCAGCCAGCGACGATCCGTACGAATGGGAGGAGCAGCTCACGTTGCTCCGCTCGGGTCCGTTCGCCCGCGTCCGCCATCGGGTCAACGGACGCGGGCGAAGCGAGAGCGCGATCCTCGCCCACCCCGACCACTCGCTCCGCGCCTTCCGCGAGCTCAGCCCCGAGACTGGCCCCTGGACGATCGTGGAAGACGCCCAGTTCACCCCGCTGCAAGCCTACCGGCAAGCCCTGGGCAGGGTTGAGTCGAACTCGGGCAATAATTTCTTTGACGCCACCCATGGCGGGGCCACCTTGCTGGAATTCCCCCAGGCCTTCAAGGAGTTCGGTCTCTCGACCGACTATGAGGTCGTCCAGCTCAACGCCACGACCGGCGACGGCCACCGACTCGTGACGCTCCGGCTGCGGACAGGTCCAGAGGTCAAGGGCCGCGACCAGGGGGATTTTACGTTCGTCTTCGACGCGGACGACCTGTTCGTGGTCCGCTCGATCCACTCCGGAGAACCACTCCAGGATGTCGCGTCGGATCGCCGATACGAGTACGACCATGCGGACGGTCGCCCCGTCCTGCGCTCGTTCGTCAAGCCGATACTGTCGCAGCATCGGACCCTCCGATTGGATGTGGAGGAGTGCCGGTTCGGGCCGATCCCCGAGGCCGAATTTGCCCTCGAAACTTTCCTGGCCGACCTCAAGCCCGACCAGATCATCCGGAAGCCGGTCGTGAAGCCATCGACCGCGACACTTCTCGACTGGTACTGGCTGGCGTTCGTCGCCGGCGGGATCAGCCTGGCAGGCGGGTGCGGCCTGGCACTGAGAAGTCGCGACCGCGACCGGCGGGTGCCGCGGGCGGATTGAAAGTGCACGCTCACGGCGGCACCGGTCGTGGGGAGGACTTCGATCACAATCGACGACCTGCAACCCCGCTCGGCCGTCGCTTCAATCGGGGTTGCGTGCCGGGTCCAGGCGCGGCTACCTTACGAGACCGATGTGAATGACCCGCCGGTGGATTCGAGGGCAACGGAGAAGGAGACGGCCATGCCGGTCGGAACCAATCCGCAGAACTTGCAGCAGTCCGCCGCCGCGCCCAGCCCGAAGCGAATCGGCGAGATGGCATGGGGCTTCGCCATCCCCTTGATCCTCGAATCGGCGGTGCGAACCAAGGTCTTCGACGTGCTCGACACTGGTCCCAAGACCCTGAACGAGCTCGCCGCGGCGACAGGCACGAGCCCGCGTGGCTTGGCGCGATCCTGGGTGTGCTGGTCGGCATCGAGCTCCTGCGGCGCGACGGTGATCGCTACGGCCTCACCGAAGAGAGCGCGGCCTTCCTGGTTTCGACCAAGCCCGCGTTTCAAGGCGGGTTGTATCGTCATATCAGCACCCAGCTCGTGCCCACGTGGCTCAAGCTAGAACAGACCGTGCGTACCGGCAAGCCGGAGCGGGCGGCCAACCAGCAGGAGCACGGCGCCGAGTTTTTTGGGCAATTCGTGGAAGACATCCTGCCCATGAGCTACGCCGCGGCGCAGGTGCTGGCCGATACACTCGCCGACGAGCTCCGGCCCGCCGGCGGGAGCGGGCAGGTCAAGGTGCTCGACATTGCCGCCGGCTCGGGGGTGTGGGGGATTGCGCTTGCCCAGAAGTCGCCGGCGGTGCACGTGACGGCCGTCGACTGGCCGGCCGTCACGCCGGTCACGCGGCGGATCGCCCAGCGGTTTGGTGTGGGCGACCGGCTGCAAACGGTTGATGGCGATCTGCTCGAGGCCGACTTCGGAGCGGGCTACCGCGTCGCCACGCTCGGCCACATCCTGCATAGCGAAGGGGAGGCACGCAGCCGAAAGCTGCTGAAAAAAGTGTTTGATGCGCTCGCGCCCGGCGGCACGATCGCGATCGCCGAATTTGTTCCGAACGACGACCGCAGCGGCCCACCGGCCGCCTTGATCTTCGCCGTGAACATGCTGGTCAACACGGACGAAGGCGACACGTTCACCTTCGCCGAGATGAGCGGCTGGCTGAAGGAAGCGGGCTTTGAGAAACCGCGCCAGCTCGAGGCCCCTTCGGTCTCGCCGCTTGTGCTGGCCAGCAAGCCGAAGACCGGCTGACCGCCCGCCGCCGCGAGCTGCGGGGAGGCGGTCGCGACCACTGCGCGGCCCGGTGAACTTCGAGCGTCCTGGTGACGTCGAGCCGCGGCGCGAGTTCCTTGGAGCAACGTATCTCGCCCAAGATCGCCTGAGGTATAATACCAAGGATCGCCTCGATGCGGGTTCGCAAGAGGATGGTCCATGCCCTACGATTCCGAGCCGGCCAGAAGCGCGTCGGGGCAGTTTCCGTCGACGCACTGGAGTCTCATCCAGAAAGCGGGAACGCCGGCGTCGCCCCAAGCCCACGCTGCCGTGGCCAAGCTGTGCGGCGACTACTGGTATCCCATCTACGTTTTTATCCGGCGGCAGGGCAACAAACACGATCAAGCCCTGGACCTCACCCAGGGGTCTTTCGAACGGCTGCTGGAGAAGGGGACGGTGGCGGCGGCCGATCCCGACAAGGGGCGGTTCCGCGCGTTTCTGCGCACGGCCTGCCGGCACTTCCTGATCGACGAGTTCCGTCGAACGAAAGCGCGGGGACGCGGGATCCCGACCGTTTCCATCGACGCGGATGACGCCGAGGAACGCTATCGGTTCGAGCCGGTGGATACGCTCACCCCCGATCGCCTGTTCGACCGCGCCTGGGCGCTGATGCTCTTGGATTGCGCCATCAAGCGACTTGCCCTCGAATACGACACCAAGGGCCGTACTGAAGTGTTCGACCGCCTCAAGATTGTCCTCACCCAGGGAAAGGGTGCCGTCCCGGTCGCGACGCTCGCCGCCGAGCTCGGCAAGACGGAAGAGGCAGTGAACATGGCGGTCCACCGGCTGCGAAAGCGCTATCGCGAGCTCCTCCAGGAGGAGATCGCCGCCACCCTCGACGACCAGTCCGAAATGGAAGATGAGATCCGGTCGTTGTTTGCCGCGATCGCGACCTGACCCTTTCGTCACTCGGCACCGACTTCTCCGGCGGCACCAGCGTGCACCGGCGGACTGGCAACGCCCAGGATGCGGCGGACCTCGGCCGGGGAGGTCAGTCCGGCCTCGACCGCCGTGCAGGCGCGTGCCCAGCGATCGACCATCCCGGTGGCGACGGCGATGTGCTCGAGCTCGCGGACGTCGCTCCGCGCCAGGACGGCGCGGGCCAGCCCCTCGGTCTCGGGCAAGAGCATCTCGGCCAGGACCACGCGGCCGGCGTAGCCGGTACCGCGGCAGGCTTCACAGCCGCGCGGCCGCCTGGCCTGCCGCACCGGCAGGCCCAGGTAGTGGGCAGGATCGGTCGTGGGCTGGCGCAGCGCACAGCCGACGCACCAGCCGCTGTCCCACGACCGCGCGGAGCCCGCTGCGCACCACGTAGGGCTCGATGCCCATGTCCAGGAACCGCCCGATCACCTCGCACGCGCTGCCGGCGTGAAAGGTCGTGAGGATCAGGTGGCCCGTGAGTGCGGCTTGCAGCGCAAGCTCGGCGGTGGACTTGTCGCGGATCTCGCCGATGGCGATGACCTCGGGGTCCTGGCGCAAGAGCGATCTGAGGCCGGATTCGAGCGTGAGCCCCGCCGCCGGGTTGACCTGGGCCTGTGCAACGCCCGGCACCACGGCCTCGATCGGGTCCTCCAGGGTCGTCAGGCTGCGCTCGCCGCGCGAGTGCGCGGCCAGCTCGCGCAGGCAAGCGTAAATGGTCGTTGTCTTGCCGCTCCCGGCCGGGCCGGACAGCACGATCGCCCCCGAGGTCTCCGCCAGGAGCGACGCCAGCTCGGCCGAGACGGCGTCCGGCAGCCCGAGGTCGTCCAGGCGCAGATAGCGGCCGGCGCGGCGAACATGCGCACCACGGCTTTCTCGCCGAACAAGGTGGGAAACGTGCTGACGCGCATCTCGACCTCGCCCGGCGACCCGCGAATCCGGCCCTCCTGGGGGACGTCGGTCCGGTAGGTGAGCAGCTCGGACAAGACCTTCAGCCGCGCCACGATATCGGGCGCGACCCGCGCCGGCAACTGCGCGACCGGCTGCAAGACGCCGTCGATCCGCCAGGTGAGATCGAGACCGCCGGCGCCGGGCTGAAAATGCACGTCGCTGGCGCCTGCGCTCCCCGCGGCGGCCAGGACTCGCTCGACGACCGTCGTGGCGTACCGGGGATCGGCGGGGTCGAGCTGCGCCAGTCCCTCCGGCAGCACCGTGGCACCTTTTCCAGGAAGACCCGCTGCGCTCTCCGGACCCTTTGTCGGATGCGATCATGACCGGGGCGCTAGCCCTGCCCTCCCTCGCAGCAGGTCTCGCAGATCGCCCTGCACCGCGAGCAAATGAGCTTGCCCCGCTGCTCGAGCAGGTGCCCGCCGCAGACCGGGCACGCCGCGCGGCACGATTCGTCTTCACCCCGCGCAGGTTTTGACCGCGCGGGCTCGGGTTCCGGCGCTGGGCGGTGATTCATCGGGAGCTCCCGGGTTTGCTCGTCTGCGCCGCGTGAGAACGTCAAACGCGCTACCTGATCATAAACTCAGCATCGACCGCGCGGCAAGGTAGAGAGCGGCGGGCATTGGGCGGCGGGCGACGGGGAACGCCCCTACTTCCATGGCCATGTTGCCTGACATCAAGCGCTGCCACGCCGGAGATCAAGCGGGAATGGGGTCGACGCGACCGGGAAGCGGATTTGCCGATCAGATCTCGACGACGCTCGACCGGTCGACTTCCGCGAACGAGGTGTAGCCGGCGAGGCCAAGCGTGAGGTCGAGGTCGGCGATCAGGTTCAGGAGCACGTCGCGCACCCCTTGCTCGCCGCCCAGGGCCAGGCCGTAGCAGTAAGGCCGGCCCACAAGGACGCAGCGCGCGCCGAGCGCGATCGCCTTCAAGACGTCAGACCCGCGCCGGATGCCGCTGTCGAAGAGGACGGTGCAGCGGTCGCCGACGGCCTCGACAACCCTGGGCAAGGCGTCGAGTGCGGCGATCGCACCGTCCAGTTGACGGCCGCCGTGATTGGAAACAATGACGCCCGCGACCCCCTGATCGACGGCCCGCCGCGCGTCGTCGGGATGAAGCACGCCCTTGACGAGCACAGGCAGCCGGGTCGACTGGCGCGAGCGCCGAGATCTTCCCACGTGTGAGTCGGGTCGGAGAAGATCCGCAGGAAATATTCGATCGCTTTCATCGGGTTTGCTCGCGGGTCGCCGCCGATTCGCTGCTGGAATACCGGGTCGCTGACGTAATTCGCCAGTCCGTCGCCGAAGACAAAGGGAAGATAGGCATTCTGGATGTCGCGCTCGCGCCAGCCCAGGAGGCAGGTGTCGAGGGTAACGACGATCGCACCATAGCCGGCCAGCTCGGCGCGGCGCACGAGGCTGGCGGCCAGCTCATCGTCCTTGGGCCAGTAGAGCTGAAACCAGCGCGGAGATCGCCGAGCACTCCCGCGACGTCCTCCATGGTCGTGGACGAGGCCGTGCTGAGGACGAGCGGAACCGACAGCGAGCGCGCGGCCCGCGCCACGGCGAGATCCGCTTCCTTGTGCAGGATCGACAACACGCCGACCGGAGCCAGCATGAACGGAACCGGCAGTCTCGAGCCGAGGATTTCGATCCCGAGGTCGCGGCGGCTCACGTCGCGGAGAAAACGTGGGACGATCCGCCAGCGCCGAAATGCCTCGCGATTGGCGCGCACGGTGTCTTCCGAGCCGGCCCCACCGGCCAGGTAATCGTAGGCAGGCGTCTTCAGGACGGCCTTTGCCTTCTCGTCGAGCTGCTCGAGGGAGACGGCCTGCGCCGGGGTCTTGCCCGCGAGGCCAGCCTGGTAAATCTCCATCTGTGCTTCAGGCCCGGGGGCAGTTCCGCTAAGGGGTCGCTCACCGAAGTCTCCTCGATTTCCACGGGATAGGCAGGGAAAGGTATCAGTCAATCGCTTGGCCGGGCCAGATGACCCGCGCCGGTCCGTCCATGATCAAGCGCGCAATTCGTTCGCCGGAATTGTCATCGCACGCGTTTCGGTTTGCAAGCGAGAGATCGGCGGGCGACTGCCCGACCTTACGGCGTTGCCGTGCGCGGATCTGGCGTCTGGCGCTGGCGTAGCTGCCGGTGTGTGTGACTGACGCTGGCGCGATCCACGGAAGGCGAATGGGGATGTGATCGACGCATCCGAGCTCGGGCTGCGGGCAGGGTTGAGACCAGCAGATTCCCATAGGCAGAGTGCGGCGTGCTGAAACTGCCCCGGACCGGCAAGGTGCCGGGCCGGGGTGCGGTTTCCGCTAATTCAACTGCTCGGTGCCGTTCTTGTTGATGGTCGTGTGGGCCAGATTGGCCAGGAACCAATTCAGCGCACCGGACCCGGTCAACGTGTTTGCTACGGCGCTCGCGTTGTCGTGAACGGTGCTTCCCCAGACGAGCTTGTCCGAGAGACCCGAGCCGACGCCGCTCTTGATCTTGCTGATGCGGGCGACGTACGAGTCGGGCGACTGCCATTCACTGAGGATCGATTCCAGCGCCAGGTCGTTGGCGAGGCTGCTCGAGTCGTAGCTCGTGTAGCCGCCGATCAAGATGTCGCTGCCGGATCCGCCGGTGACCGAATCACTGCCAGTGCCGCCGATCAGGTCGTTGCCCGTGCCGGCGATCAGGATGCTGCGGCCAGTACCCCCGTTGATCGTACTGTCGCCCCCACCTCCGATCAGGATATTGCCCTGCGAGTTGCCGGTCAGGTTGTCGACGCCGGAACCACCGCGGACGTTCTGGATCTTGGAAACGCCACCGTCGACGGCCGTGGCGGTGCCGAGCGCCAGATTGACGGTGACCGCGTTGCCGTAGGCGGAGTAGTCGAGCCAGTCACCGCCGCCGCCGCCGTTGATCTTGCCCGAGATGCCCCCGATTGCTCCGAAGTTGAACGTGTCCATGGCGGTGCCGCCCAACAGGTTCGCGAAGCCCGAGAACGTCATGGCATTGAGGGTGCCCTCGTTCGCCGCGGTGATCGTCCAGGTACTGGTGGTGTTGGGGCCGATCAGGGTGTCGGCGATCATCGCGCTTCCGATGAACGACTGGAGGTTCGCAAATCCGCCGGTGTCGGTCGCGGTCTCCGTCTGGAGATTGACCGTGACCGGCACGTTGACGAAGAATTCGATCCCGTTGGTGCCGCCGCCGCCGTCGATCAAGCCGTTGACAACGGATTCGATGACGAACGTGTCCTTGCCCGTCCCGCCGGTCAGGTTGCCGAAGCCGACGAATGCGATGGAATTGACAATTCCCTCGTCCTCCGCGGTGATCTGCCAGTAGTTTGTCGTGTTGGCGCCCACAAACGTGTCGGCTTTGGGATCGCCGGCGTCGAATGCCTGGATGTTGGCGAATTCAGCGATGTCGGTCGCCGTGTGCGTCTGGAGATTGACGGTCGTCGGCACGAAGTTGAAGTACTCGAGCGAGTTGGTGCCGCCGCCTCCGTCAAGCGTGCCGGTCACGATTCCGCCGGGCCAGAGCACGATCGTGTCGTTGCCGCTGCCCCCGGTGATCGACACCGTGGTGCCGGAGGGCGCACCGTCGAGCGTGTACGAATCGTTGTTGCTGCCGCCGTTGATCCCGATCGAAGATTGGGCGGTGGACAGGCCGCTGAAATGGATCGTGGCCGCGTGCGTCCGTGCCAGGGTCGTGGCCGTCAGGGTGTAAGTGGTGACGGCCGTGTTGCCCTGATCGTTGACGGTAAGGCTCTCGTTGTTGCCCTGGGCGCTCACCGTGAGGGCGCCCTGGATGTCATCGAGCGAGTGGCTGGCGTTGCCCACGTCGAAGACATTTGTGCTCGGGCTTGTCACTACGGTCATACTATTCGAGGTGGTGGTGACGGTGTTGGTGGTGCCCTGCTCCGCGGTGATGGTCACCGGCGTGCCCGAAGCCGTGGACTGGACATTGAAAGCGGTATTCACCGGCGCGCCTTTGACCGTCAGGCTTGCCACGTCGCTGTAGGTAATCGACGAGCTCAGGTCGTAACTCGACTTTGCGATGCCGACGACCTTGTTCGGCTTGCCGCTAGGCCAGCCGTGGGGAGGGGGCTGGGTATTCACATACTCTGCGACCTGCGTATCTTCGTCGTCAGTGGTCACTTCTTGGCCGGTGACGGTGAAACCCATCACGTTGGTCTCGGTATACTTCGAGCCGATTCCAATGGCATTGGTAATGTACTGATCCGTGATGCCGCTGCCATCGACGGTCAGGTTGCCGCCTGCTCCGTCAATAGTCACATTTCCAATCAGGTGAGTGTTTGTGGTGGGAAACGTCGCAAGCACATCGTCGAGCAAGTTTTGATCGTCGATTGACGGCAGGGTCACCGTGATCTGGTCCTTGGCCGTGCCGGAGTGAACGGTGAGCGGGGTCAGATAGACGGCAGTTCCGGTGGCAGTCAGATTGGAACTATCGAGCCCGGTGCCTTGAATTTGGATGGTGTTGCCGGCATGGGCGGGAAACCGATTGGTCCCGCCCAGATCGCTGGCGTCCCACACGTTGAGCGCGGCGAGATCCGTGTAAAGCAGGGTGAAGACCGACGGGGTGAACGTGTAGCCCGTCCGGGTGACCGCATCCCAGGTGAACGCGTAGAGATCGGGATCACCGAAATCGGTCTCGTCGCGGTTGGCCTGGTCGTACAGGTTCACCGTGGTCTGGCCGCTGCCTTGCACGTGCAGCGTGCTCGTCACCAGGTCCAGATTCTGGGCGACAGAGCTCACGTCGATCGTGCTCTTCCTGTTGCCGGCGACAATGGTCGTGTCCGACGGGTCGCCCTCGACGTCGGCGGTCGTGGGCTGGTTGTTGCTCAGCAAGAGATCCAGGCTCGCCAGGCCGAAAAAGTGGATCTGCGGAGACGGGAGCGGTGTCCCGACGGTCGCCACGGTCAGCTCGGTTGCGCCCAGGTTATAACCCCGCGCGACCTGCGCGCAGATTTGCCTCCGGTCTGGTCGTTGATCGTCAGGTTGTTGATGCCTGCGCTGGCCTGGACCGTCAAGACGCTCAGGATCGTGTCCACGTTCCCCGAGCCGCCCACGGTGATGGAATTGGTGCCTCGGCCGGCGTTCACGAATACCTGGCCGCCGGGCTTCGGCGCCGTCACGTCCGGCTGCGTCCCTGAAACGGTGATCGTGTCGTTGCCTGCGCCGGTGTTGAGCGTCAGGGAATCGCTGTTATCGGGGATGGCGGCGAGGACGCTGAACGCCGCTGCGCCGGCATCGCCGGTGGTCCCGGGTTGGATCCTGACGTCGGTGACGACGCCCTTATCGGCCGGGTTGTTGTCGCCCGGACCCGTCTGAGCGGCGGCGGCCGAGATTTGCACCTGGTCGGCGCCTTGGGGGTCGCCATTGATCACGACCTTGTCGCCGCCGCCCGCGTCGTGTCCGGCCTCGGAAAGATTGATGCCCACCGTCGTGACCGAGGTCTTGGCCAGGTTGTTGATCGTGAATGTGTCGCCGCCGCCTCCACCTTCGAAGTCGATTTGCGGGATGCCGGTCGCGCTCAGCGACACGGGCGAGGCACTCTTTCCCGGCGCCTGGATCGTGACGCCGGAGCCGGCGGCCGTAACGGTGAACTGCTCGGTGGCCGAGGTGCCGCGGACCTCGAGCGCGCTATCGGGCGAGTTTCCCTGGATGGTCGCCGGGCCATCGCCGACTTGCCAGTAGAACGCGTCGGCACCGAGCCACCGTCGAGCGTGTCTCTCCCGGTTCCCGCGTGCACCTCGGTCGTGCCGCTGCCGGCGGTGAGCCGATCGTTCCCGGTGGCGCCCAGGAGCGTATCGTCTCCGCTGCCTCCCTCGAGCGTGGCTCCGGCCCCGGATCCGTTGAACGTCAACTGGTCGTCGCCGGTTCCCGCCACGAGGGTAGCATTGCCCGCGCCGAGGTAGGTAAAGGTATCGTCGCCAGACCCACCCTTGAGCGAGGCACTCGCGCGCACACCCGGCTCGATGGTGATCGCGTTAGTGCCGCTCGAGGTCGTCGCGTCGATCTGCTTGACGCCCTTGAATTCCTGGGTGGTTCCCTCGGCGGTCACGTCCACATCGCCCAGGGCGCCAGTGGGGTCATCCGGGTCCGGGGCGACGGTGAACGTCTCGCTGGCTCCCAGGCTGGCGAGGCGCAGCTCGCCCGCGTTCTGGTTAACCCAGCTCGCCAGGGCTGGGCCCTGCGATTGCAGCGACGAATTCGAGCCGAAGCTCAGGAGCTTGACGGTGGCGATATTGAGGTCTTCTTCAACACCGACAAAATTTCCGAGGATGTCGACGCCCAGCTTGGCGAAGACGAACAGCCCGGCGTCGAGCTCCCCCGATGCCTGGAACGACGGCGCCGAGCTCGTGTTGAATGAGCTCACACGCACCTTTCCACCGCTACCGCCGGCCAGGGTCACGATGATCGGCTCGGGATGCGCGACATTCGCGGGATGCGTGCCATCGCCGGTGTAGATGCCGCCGCTGGCCCCGGCCGAGAACGGGCCGATGGACGCCTCGGCCGACGCGCCAAACGCGGCGGAGAACGTGACGATGTTGCCCGTGGAAACGTAGAAACCGTCGAGGAAATCGCTCAGCAGTTTGCTCGGGGCAAACCCGTCGTTGATCATGTCGCGAATGCCCTGGGTGTCGTACCCGGCGTCGACATTGACGGTCAAATTGAATTGCGACCATGAGACTGAGCGAGAGGCCGAAGATCGAGGGGAGATCCTCGTTCACATTCGGGAAACTGAGGCTCAGATGGGCATCAAATGTGACAAAATTGGCATTCCCCTGGTTGAGCAACAGGGGAAAGAGCACACTCGTCGGGTTGTCGAGGATCGGAAAATTGATGCTGATCCCGTCGCCGCCGCCCATCTCCATCTGGAGGGCCTGGAGCGCCGATTGCTCAACACCGCTCAAGCCCGGCACCTGGTTGATGACGTCCTGGATGTTCTGGATGGCGGGGTTGGTGCTGGCCGCATTGAGATTGAGCGGGATGCTGGGAGCCGAGCCATTCGCGAAATCGTCGAGGTAATTGTTGTCCAGGAGGCCTTGCGTGTCGCTCTTGGGCAACGTGAAGTCGCCGACGTTGAGGAACAGGTTGTCGCCGTTGGTCTTGAATTTCTCCAGGTCGTTCAGCACGGGCACAATGTCGCTGATGAATGACACGACCTGGTCGAAACCCGGGCCGAACGCGTGGAGCGAAGCCGCGTCCTTGGCGAGCTGCAGCAGCGTGACGTCTCCCTGGCCTGCCAGATGGCTGAGGTCCGAGAGGCCCGGAATGGGCTCGGTCAGAACCTTGATGATTGGCTCCAAGGGCGCCAGCACATCCTGGATGTCGGTGATGATCGGCGTGACAAACTGGCCGACGGCGGGCCCCAGGGCGAGCGTGATGTTGTCGAAACTGACCGTCGGACCCTGGGCCGCGGTGGACGTCGAGAAACTCCAGTCGACGTTGACGTCGACTGCCACCGACAAGTACTGGAACGTATTGTTCTGATAGGGGCCAAGCCCGGCCTTGGCCTTCAAATGAATTCCAATCGTGCCGGCGAGGGTGGGCGTGATGTTGCCGGGCGAAAGTCCAAGGCCATCGACGTCGAGCGCGAGCGTGGCATTGGTCGGGTTGCTGGTGTTGTCGCTCACGAACGCCTGGAATGCACCGAGGTTGGCGGCGATCTGCGAGTCGGAGGTGAGTCCTGCCGACGCCGTGACCATCATCTGATGCGCAGGAAGTGCCGTTCCGTCGAAGGTCTTGTGGTAGTCACTCAAAACCTTCGAGGTGTCGATGAAGAATCCGTTCTTGTTGTCGGGAGCGCTGGGGTTGTATCCAAATGCGAGCTCGTAATTAAAGCCTAGCTTGTAGGTGAGGCCGACGCTCGCGGAGACGTTGATGGGCAACCCGGGCAGCTCGAAGAGGTTTTTGCTGGGCAGCGAGACCGACCCGGAGATGGTGGCGGTCAGGTACAGCTCGATCTCGACGCTCTGCGATCCATCCGTGTCGTGCAATGGATGAGTGACGACGACGTAGTCTTGCGCCTTGTTCGAGCTGACCATGCCGTTGCCGGTGTCGCCCAGGATCGAGGTACCGAGAGAATTGTAGAGCTTGGTCGAAACCTGTTGGTCCGTGGGCGTTGGGTCATTGGCCGTGAGGTTCTGGAGGTCGGTCGAGATCGTCTTCAAGAAATTCCCAACGCCGGCCAGGCCATTCGTGATCAGAGCGCCAATCCCGCTGGATCCGTTGAAGAACGGCAGGCTCGACGCCGCGCCGGAGACAGTGCTGGAGACGGTATTGAGCCCGTTCTCGGCAGCGCTTAACGCCTGGGTGAGCGGATTGGTGGCAGGGCTCAAGGCCGACACGAGATTCTGATACGCGGACGTGAGAAGTCTCCGTTCTTCCAGGAGCTCAATGCACGGTTTGGCTGACCGGCGGCGCGATGCGTGGATGCCTGTTTCCGCCGGGAACGGGATCGCCCTGGACGCTCGGGATCTACGGCGCGATGACATGGGTGCTCCTTTGGCGTCTCATGCAGCCTTCAATGGTGGAACGGCATGCTGCGACGAATTTTCCGGCGGCTGGGGCGCGCACTCTGACCGCCCTGGCCTGCATTGGCCATTCGACTCTGCGAATGCTTCACAGCCACGTTGCCCCACCTCGCCCGAACCGGCCCGAGGCAGAAAAAGCGGCTGGCGGGTTGATTACCGGCCGCGAGACGAAACGCACTCGTCGTTTCTCGGAAGATGGTACTGGCCGCCGGCGGTCGACCTGACTCGATGGGCGAATATTCGTCCCGTGCGCCCCGGCTGCCGTGGCGTGCGTGCCACGCCAAGACTGGACGACCTGCCCGCGGAGGTGTTCGCGCGGCGCTGCCGCAACGGACGCGCTCGCCGTGATTCTTCCCGTTTCTTGGAGGATAAGAACATGCATAGCGACGGCGGCGCGATGTGGTGGATCGCAATAGCCGGCCAGACGCAACGCCAAGGGCATGCGGATTGCGGAATGACGATCGGCCGATCGGCGAACGCAGGGAACGCACGACGGGGGCGGACCGTCGCGTGGAGTCGTGAACGGGCGGAGAATTGTCCGCTCAAGTGTGCGTCGAGACTTGAGAACGGGTCGCGCCTGCCCTTGCGCTATCGCGCCGGGCATCCGGCGAGGTTTGCCAGGTGATGTACCCCCAGGCGTGCGGCGACCTCGCGCAGGCGCTCTCGGCTGGCGGCGAAGAATCGGCCGAGCAGCCGGCCACCAAGACCAAACCGTGCTTTCGCGCGAGCGATCTCGCTCAGAAGAGGTGTCAAGTTACGAGCCGGCATGGATACTAGCCGTGCCTGCTGCCCACGCGCATTGCTTGAGGCCAGCTTCCACTGACCTTCGCTCAGCTCAAGGGCGACGTAGAGCAATTGCGAATTCGACGAGATAGAATCGAGACCGTGGGTTGCTGTCATGAGTAAGCTCCTAGAAAAAAGTGTAGTCAGAACCACCTGGAGCTTACTCGCAGCGGCTCACATCACATACCGCCGTCCCCCCACTCGCATTGCATCTTGTCCTTCGCGGAACGGGACGCGGCCGGTGGCCGCCTCGACCCGCGGTGGCCGGCGCACGGCGCCCTCGTGGACCGACGGGCCCGTCGGGCCCACGGGTCAGGGCCCGCGGGTCTGCGCCCGTGCGAGCGCTCGCCGTCATCGGGGCCGTCGTTGAGGGGGCATCATCTCCTGGACCGCGCGCACGTGGTCGTCGCCGGGCGCGGCGCTACACCGGAAGGGCCAATTGGACGAGGCCATCGCCTGCTACAGGAAGGCCATCGAACTCGACCCGAAGGACGCTGCGTCCCACAGCAACCTCGGCGTGGCGCTCACTGACAAGGGCCGGGTGGACGAGGCCATCGCCTGCTGCCAGAAGGCCATCGAACTCGACCCGAAGTCGGCTACGGCACACTACAACCTGGGCAATGCACCCAAGGCCTGGAGGGCGGCGAAGGTCTCGCGGCTCATCCACTTCCATCGGTTAGGATGTCGGTGCCATTCACCAAGTGATCCTCGCGGCCGAGTTTCGTCCCCTGACGGAAATCCGTGGGGCGGTTCGCGGTTTGCCTCATCACCACATCGACCCCCATCTGCACGAGGGCCATCACTGCGTCGAACGAGCTGTAGTAGGCGTCGGCCAGCAGAATATCGCCTGGCTTGAGCCGTCCGTGCAGCGAGCGGAGCAGCGCATGCTCACCGGTGAGCTTTCCCTTGCTGGCCCCGCTCGCGGCGTCGAGGACGCTGCCGGTGGCCAGAGACAGCAGCTCGACAATTTGCGCGATCGGTAAGCCGCAACCGCGTTTCTGATTGCTGTGTTGAGGGAAAGCCCACTGGTTGGCTGGAGTATCGGGCATGCTCGCCGTCGAGCCGTCCGCGATGACGACGCGACGACCACGGAACAGCCACTCTCGGGACTGGTGTGTCTCATGGCGCTCAGCGGACTGCCGAACCAACCGAGGCAGGAGCGAGTCAGGCAGCCGCCGTCGGGCGTTGCAGTACCCGCTGTTGTCCGGCGAGTATTTCGGCAGGCCGCGTGCGGCACGCCAGGCAAGCAGTCTGGCGACGACCGCGCGACAGGAATGATAGTCGCTGAGGATCTGGCCAAGAAAGTGGGCAAGGGTGACCAGCGGGCTGAAGACTCGGTCGCAAGTCTTGCCAACCTCCTGAGCAACCACTTCGGCGATCCACTTGGTCGAGGTGACCTGGCCGAGGGTCAGCTCCAAGTCGAAGACCAAGGAGCAGAACAAGGACCGAAATTGAGTGGATCATTTGGCGCGTGTATGATCGCAGATGATAGGCCCTCCTTGGCCGTCAAGAGTGGTGACATACTCTCGATCGATCTTGCGCAGGGCCTATCTTCAGCATCTCATTTTGGGAAAAAGAGATACGGCTCCGTTAGTGCCATTCGACTATGAACGAGGCTTTACATAAAGCCCTGGTTCGCCGCAACGATAGTATGCCTGAACGGTCGCCTTGGAGGACCATTGTCTCTCTCTCCGGTTCTATCCGAACTCCCATGGCAACCTACGGTGAGAAGAGTTTTGCCATGTCCAGGCGGCCTCCACTAATCTTGTCTTCCATCCCTGGTGCTATGACCGATGCCTTCTTCAATCGAGCGATGACCTGAGCCGGTGTCAGATCGGGTTCCTGGGATAAAAGAGTGCCCGCGACACCGGCAACAATGGCGGTGGAGAAGCTTGTACCCGGTCCCTTAGCACGCTCATAGCCGTTGAATGACGGAAACACCATGTCCACGCTTGGAGCCGCTATCCCCACCAACTTACCGAAGTTCATATATGGCGACAGGGTACCGTCGCGGATCGTCGCTCCAACGATCAGGACGTTGGACAACGGCGCCAAGAAATCACGCTCTTGGTCGTTGTCGATGTTGCTGCCGTGATTCCCCGCCGACCTCACGAACAGAACACCTGCTTTCTCGGCTTCCTTCACCGAGGCTTCGACGTCTCCCTCGGCGTCTCGAATCGTCCCGATCGTGCATACGATCACCTTGGCACCATTCCGGATCGAATATCGGATCGCCTGGGAAAGCGCAGTTCTCAGTCCCACCGATTTCTCGCCCTCGAATTCCGGGGCTCCACCGACACGCAAGTTCATGATTCTGACGTTTCGGCCGACGCCGACCGTCCCGATCCCATTGTTCGCCAGGGCGCACATCAAGCTGGCGAGCGCAGTGCCGTGGTCGAACTGCTCGGGGAACTTTGATTCGCGGCGGCTTACCGGGTGATTGTGTGCGTAGGCGAAGTCCCAGCCGTGTATGTCGTCGACGTATCCGTTTCCATCGTCGTCCTTGCCGTTTTGCGTTTCGCGCTCGTTCTTCCACATATTCATTTCGAGGTCCGGATGGGTGTAGTTCACGCCCCCATCGAGTAACGCGACAATGATCGGCTTGGCTGGCCGGACGTGCTGCCATGCCTCAACCGCGTTGATGCTGCCGGGAGTCCCCCTCATGTCGCTCGAGGGATACAGGTACCATTGCTCAGCAAGCAGCGGGTCGTTCGGAAGCGATTCTCGTCCCGGTTGGCTGGCAGCGAGAGAGAGCGTGAAGGCGACGGCAAGCACCAACGCTTGGCGGGTGCTACACAGGGGAATCATGCTCATTAGCCTCGCTGCGCCGACCATGGTTTTCGCTTGGTGAGGGTTCACGGGCCGGGTTCTCACATCCCCGGGGTGGCAATTCTGATTACTAGTCTGGACTCTACACCGCAGCTTTGACGCAAGTCCTTGCCGGACGTCTCAGGTTTCGTTGATGCGATGGGGATATTCACCCTTTACACATCCGACCCCTGAAGGTAACGGCCAGTCCACGGTTGTCATACCCTCACGAGTCGGACTCGGTCATCCCCGCGATAACGCGCCGCATGGTCGAGACATCCTCCGCAAGCGCGATCCTCGCTCACGTCGGCCTCGCGTGCAAGCCACGGTCAAGTCGCGATCCTTTGCCCGTCGCCGTCTGGCACCGGGATGGTCCGATCCCGGCCAACGGAGTCCGGCGGTCAGTGCTGTGACCGATCCGCGAACGCGTCATTGAGCACCAGCGCCAGCCGTAACCCGGCTTGGCAGAGTCGCTGGCGCACGACCGAGGTTCGCGGCCGGTTTTGTTTGCGGCGCGTCACAACGTTCGTTTTGGCGAACGAACGCCATCTTTGTCGTGTCAGAAAATTGGCGTACTTGCCCTCCTTGATCCTGCCGCGTCGTGAACACGACCGGCTCTTGATTCCGAGGTGCCCCCGTCGAGGCTTCGCCGTCCTGCGCCGAACAAAGGTCTGACGAGACCGATGCATCCCCAGGAACACTGCCGCTCAATAAAGAGATCGTTTCATGAAAACCTCGCATTGCGTCGGAGAAAGTGCGGATTGAGCCGCTGTTGGACAGGGGGAACAGCCTCGCGGAGGACGACGTTGCAGCGGCCGGGGGCGGACGAAGGCTGCTCGGTGACGCAGAGCCCCGCTCCCCAGGAGCGTAACGCCCGGGCCGGTGGACATCCAGGCCATGCCCACGGGGATGACCCGTCGGGACGCGACCTCGCGGC
>CAWDZZ010000007.1:0-138197 GCA_963806595.1 uncultured Isosphaeraceae bacterium
CGATCCTGTTATGCACTTTTCAACTCCGCGCTCGCGAGCAGGAGTTCAGGGAATGCGAGCAGTGCGGAAGCAAGCAGATAGCCCAGGAAGACGAAACTCCGGCGCACGCGACCGATGAAGTCTTGTCGGGGTGTTGCTGACGCTTCAACTGGGGCAATGTCTCGTTCACCAGGCCAGTCGCCGCCCGGAGTTTCCAGCGCGTCGAATGGCTTGTCATATCGTTATGAAAGAATGCCACGATTTGGCACAAAGTGGCAACTTTTGGGTCATGGTTTTGGTGCCAATTTGGCACTGACCGAAAGTATAGAATAGCCTGGTTTTGTAGGGCTGAAATGAGCCAACGCCGCCGCGGGGCGGTGTGCCATTTGGCACTCGCTGTGCCACCGGCAATTTCGGCGTACCTGGACACTCAAAGTCGGGTTTATGGTGCTGCATGCCGAAGAGAAAAACGGCCTCGCTGGGTCATCGTTGAAGTTGATTCATCCGTTCCGTGCGGTTCCGCGTTTTCAGTGGTTAGAACGCTTGGTCCTGATCGAGATGCGGCTCGCCTGCGACGGCACCACGTGGCGCCGCACTCGCCGGCCTGATCACCACAGGTCGCGTGGCGCGCGATAAACGCGTCAACGATCGCGATCGCGAAATTTCGGCGGAAGCAACTCTACCTCGGCCGACTTCGTCAGGCGTCGGGCCCCGCTTGTCAAGTCCTGGCGAGCCCACAGAATTCGCCACAACTCGATCAGGCTCTTGGTTTTGTGCGGTGATCATGTTCTCATCGAGTTTGGGTTTGCTCGTCAAATTCCGCTGTCGCGGTCCCGGCTTCCTGAGCGGGCGAGTGTCTGGCTCGGGGACGGCTCGATCATCGCAGTCGGCTATATGGTCCCCACAGGATTCAAGAGGAAGACCTTCAACCACGGAAGGTGCGGAACGACACGGAACCGGACCGGGTTCTGCGTGGCGCCGAGATGGAAACCATGCGCACGTCATGACGTCCTGCCTATCTATCCGGTGAGGTGATTGGCACCGCGACGAGGTGCAGAGGATCATAAGGCCAGGGTTGCTCCGGCTCCGAACAGCAGTTGAACAAACAGGAATTTGAACAGAAGGTAGGTAAGGAAACGAAGGGGAGGAACCGAAGCGAATTCTGCGGATGGACAAATCGCCGAAGGGACTTGCGATCCGCGGGACCATTTGCGAGGTTGCTCGCGAGAACGGATCTTGGGTTCGTTCGCCATCGGGTGGTTCAGGTCTGGGCGACTTAACGCCCAGGATGAGTGCGCCGAGGTTCTCAGTGACTTGATCCGTGTTCATCATCTTTATCTGTGGCTAATCAAGTTCTCCAGTGCCGGGAGAAGGCGAATACCGCGAAAACGGGCCAGCACCGGACTCGGGGCCGGCGCGATCATCGCAGTCTCCGCGATACCAGGCTTGTTCCTGCTACGAACAAGACTTGAACAAACGGGATTTTGAACAGAAGTTATCGAAGGAAACGAAGGGGAGGAACCGAAGCGAATTCTGCGGATGGACAAATCACCGAAGGGACTTGCGATCCGCGGGACCATTTTGAGGTTGCTCGCGAGAACGGCCGAATACCGCGGAGAGTTTTTGGCCGCGGATGAACGCGGATAATACCGCACAATATGATGGATGGGAAATACGCAACCTTTCTGTTCGCCGAATTCGGCTGCAAGCACCGGCCCGACAGGACGATTCATCTCTCACCGCGACGACGCAACGATCGCGACCAGAAGAGGGATGAACAAGGCGAGCCAGCGAAGCATATATCCATTCTCCTCCCGACTTTCTCCGCTAACCTGGTCACCTGCTCCATCGCGACGAAGCCGCGATTCCTCTCCTGCTCACCTGCTCTTCTGCTCACCTGCTCTATCGCGGCGAAGCCGCGATTGCCGCGATTCTCGTTACAACCGGCTCGCCCTGCGCCGCTGGAAACTCCCGCCTAAATTAACTCCAAGATTCCGCGATCGGCTCAAATCTGTGAGCGATAATGAAATTACTTGCGAAGTGACAGCTTTCTTAAGCGTGACAGCTCTCCGACTCAGCAGCAAGCGTCGATGGCCGTCGCTGTGACCCGGTCGCAGCCTGGCAGGTAGCCGATGTAGCTTGCGGTCGCGAGAGTACAGATGATCATCGATCCCAAGCCCAACCACGAGTAAAACCGTGGGGGGCTTTGGGGGTAGGAACGCGCCGAATAAACGCCCAACCGCATGCCGTTCTGTCGCGGCGCAGCCGCGATTCCTCTCCTGTTCTCCTGCTCTCCTGCTCTCCCCTCTATCGCGGCGACGCCGCGATTGCCCGAACCTTTCTGTACGCCGAACTCGGCTGCAAGGGCCGGCCCGACAGCACGATTCTTTCACCGCGACGACGCAACGAGCGCGAAGGGAAGAGGGACGAAGAACCAGAACCGGTAAACTGCTGAGTTACTGGTTGACGCCGTTTCTAACGTGCACCATGCGTCGGCCCCGGCGCAGTTGAGCAGTCAGTCAAAGTGCGATCATCGGTTTCCTTGGCCGTTCTTCGTATTGCAAACGCGTCAGAACTTGTCATTTTGGCAAGAAGTTCAGGCTGGGATGTGCGCAACGTCAAGGTCTCTAATGCGCAACGCGGTGGTCATTACGTGATGTCCCTTCGGAGTGATTCGGTAGTAACTGGTACTGGAAACTTTTCGGATCAGCCCGTGGCGCGGAGCAATCGCATTTGTCGGGTGATGCGGCCCGAAGCTCGACGGCACTTGACGGGGTCGGTCTCGTCACGCGAGTTCAAAATGTGGCGAAGGTCCTGGTTACGAAACCCCTTCAATAAGTGCTCACCGCGCAGGACAGCTCGGAACAAGCCAGCGTCCTCCGGGGTGATAGGTCGCAAGCCACGATAAGGACGGTTCTCCTTGATCATGGGCCGGCTCACCGGGTCGAGGACACTTTGTGTCGGCGCCGGTTTTTTCACCACCGACAGCGCCTCTAGGTACGCGCTGATTCGCCGCCCGGCTCACTTCCACACGCCGGGCGATGTCGGCCAATCCCTTGCGCATGGGGACCCACCCCAAGCTGACTTGGCCTTTCCGGGTCCTCTCCCGAAATACATGGAACATTCGGGGATTGTTGATCGTCGTCTCGATCCTGAGTACAGACCCTTGTTTGTCGTACATCTTGATCGAATTGCTGTCGACCCGGTGCTTGATCCGAACTCCTTCGGTTCGATCCAGATAACTGGTCGTGACCTGGCCGCTGAACCGCGGCATTGACGCGACGGCCCAGGAATCGCAGTACGTCCTGACAAGCGAACTGGCTCATGGCGTGAGCGATCAAAGAGGGATAGAGAGCGGCCAGGTCCGCAGCGCTGCTGAACATCACGTCGGTGGCGTATTCGGACTCGCCGATCGTCCAGTAATAGTTCCGCAGACTCACGCCGGAGCGAGGGTCCAGCAGGGGATTGACGCGATCAGCCAGCGCGGTGAGAAATCGCCCCCGCTTGCGCATGATCAGAGCGTCAAGCATCCACTGCGCTCGGGGACGTTGTCGATTCGGCTGAAGGTGTTGTCGCGCTGCTCAAAGCCGATCCCGGCTTTGGCCATCCGGCGGGCCAGGTATTCACGCCCATTGAGGCAGACCTGCACGGAGAACGGGAACCATGTTTGCAGTCGGATGTGCATCAGCCCGAACTCACGGTCCATGTAGTAGAAGTACAAATGCAGACATTTGCGCAGAGCCGAGACCAATTCGATCTGCTTGGTCTTGGCGTTTTTCCTGATCTGATAGCTTTGGCAAGGTTCGACACAGCTCAGAACGCAGATCAACCCTTCGGTGACGTGATCAACGTTCATGATGCGGTGGGCGAAGGCCTCCTTATCGACATCGGACGAGTTCAGGTAAATGTAGGGGCGGTGTTTGGTTTCTGCCAAAGTGCGAGCGTGGTCGGTGATTCGGCCGGTGAGGTCTTCGCTGAACTTATTAAAATCGCGGTAAAGCACATGGTGAGCACCAAGAAACCGGTCCATGCCCTTGCTATAGCAAATTGACCGGAGTGTGCCGCGGAAGAGAATACGATCAAACCCCGACAGTGTTCCGATGACGCATCTCCCGATGCTGCTCCAAGAATCGCTCCATGGCTGAACCTCCAGCGACTGCACCAAAACGACCTTGAGGTGAATGCCCTGGATTATAAGTATTCGTTTGGTTGCGGCCGAGAGGCCGCGTCAGGCTCTTCGAGTGTTTAGTGGTACTCTTTTTCTCACGCTGACTGGGCCGATTGAGTCGTCACCACGACGATCCGTGAGCCTCTCCTGTCCGCCCCACCGCTTCCTCCGGCTTCACCCCCCGCTTGTCAAGTCCCGTCGAGCCCATCGAATTCGCCGCAATTCGCTCGCGCTCTTGGTTTTTCGTTGTGATCATGTTCTCGATGACTTTGGCTTCGTTCGTCTGATCTTGACATCGCGGCTCCCTCGCCGGAGCGGAGTACGCGTCCCAACCACGGAACCGCCATGATCGAGGATGCCCGAGGTTTTCCGATTTTTTGGATCCCGCCGGAGAAGGCATGCCGGGAGGATTCTCACCGGGACGCTGGATTTGCGGATTGCAACGAACGAGCACGCAGTCGCGAGATGAGAGACCTGGACTGACCTCGCCGTTCACGTCCGGGATCAAGCCGCGCTCGCAATGCCTGTCGACCTCGTTAGGGCTCACAACGCGCGATGCTTCGCCGTCGCGGTCTCGCAAATCGGGCTCACCCTTGAACGTGCCTCGGTCGGTTGGCAAACTTCGCGCACCAGCCGCCGGCAACCGCCGCGGTGAGCCCGGATGACAAAGTGCGCAGTCGTAGCTCTGAGCGCATGCCGCCTATAAGACACTATAGGACGGTTTCGGTTTTTGGTGATCGGCCGCGTCCTCCGGATCGGCGCATGCTCAACGAACTTGCGGGTTTATCCCCCGACAAATATTCCTTGCGTCGACACCATGCGTCACGCGCTGCGTGCGACGGGCATTTCTACTCGGCGAAGGACCGGCAGACCGCAAGATGTCGGCCGGGCCGGCCGCATCCGAGTTGCAACCGCATCAACACGACAGACGCGCATCGGACCCACCCTGAATGCGGTCCGGCGATCAGCTCAAACCCGGTTCTTCAGTTGCCTCGGCCACCAATGCTGACGGCGCCCGGCTGACGCTTATTGTGCGTTCTCACCCTCACGGCCTTCCTCGGCGCTCTCACGATCAGGGCTGGAGTACCACAGTCCTTCGACGATTTCTTCGCGCAGCTCTCGGATCTCGGGATGCTCGCTAAACGGGCATTGATCTGGAGAGAGGACTGAACAGGCTTCCTCCGCCCGACCCATTTCCCTGAGGACCCTTGCCAAACCACAATACGCGAAATGGTCGCTGCCGATCTCGATGGCTCTTCGAAATAACTGTTCCGCGCGGGGGTAGTCGTCAAAAAAATCATCGTAAAGATACGCAAGTTCGGTGAGCGCATCACTGTTCTCAGAATCCAGCGACAAGGCACGCTCGTACCATCCCATTGGGATGTTTGGATCAAATGGATCCGCTCCGGCCGGAAACTCAAGTTCGTACAGATAACAGCGCAAACAGAGCAAGTGCGACGACGACGGACACTTCTCGACCGCCTCGATCACCAGATCAAGCACTTCGCGCGACGGCCGGTCTCCCGGGCTCGGCCCTAGCTCCGATAGTCTTTGCAAGCAATCTCGCTCTGTGGGTGTGCCGGCCATCTTTCAGCGTCGTCTAACGGGTCGAGACTATAGACTCCAACATGAGCCAACTGATCCCGAACGGTAGAGCGCAGAATGGAAAACTGGTGAACGCGAGTTTCCACACGACCGAATCCTATTCGCGATGCGGCATTCCACGCTTGAAATCATCCAGCGCACGTTGAAAGGATTCTCGGTCCTCGCGGTCGCGATCTTCCAGCAGCTCGATTGCTCTGGTCTGCCAGTGGGCCGCCCGGCGGAAATCACCAAGCTCGGCAAACGACGACGCCAGGCTTTGGAGGCAATAAGAATCCTTCCATCCGCTCGCTTGACATGCTGCTTCCGACAGGGCAAGCCCGCTTTCCATCCCTGAACTTTTCGTTGGGACAGGTCGTCAATAGCCATGCGAAGGCGGTAAGGATATGTCCGTCGTCTTTCCCCAATTCAAAGGCCCGCTCGTAGTCCGAAAGCGCGTTGCGGTATTCCTTGATCTCGTGCCAACTATCGGCCCTTCCCCAGTACGCTTTTGCATTGCTCGGATCCAGCTCTATCGCGGAACTAAAGTCCTTGATTGCGTTGCCATGGTCGCGTTTTTTCTGCCACGCGGCGCCTCTCATGCAGAATGTCAGCCAGTTGTTCGGCTCAAGCCGAATCGCCTCGGTGAACGCGGCGATCGCTTTATCGGGTTCCTTTTTCCAGACCAGCAACTGCCCCTCCCCGCGTGCGCAAGCGCGTATTCCGGATCTTGCGCAGTGCTTCGTTAAAGTCCAGCATCGCGTTGTCAAAGTCCCGGTGCTCGTTCCGCAATAGACCTCGGTCGCAAAAGCCCCCTGCAAATCCGGGCTTGATCCGAACCGCCGCCGAAAGGTCGTCCATCGCCTTTTCGTGCTTTCCCATGTCATACCACACCAGAGCACGCTCGCCGTAAGCGACGTAGTAGTCGGGATCGAGCCGGATGGCCTCACTATACGAGGAGATCGCTTGGTCGTAGTCACGCACCGCGTGACAGATTAGTCCTCGATTGTAGTGGCTCCGTGGGTCGGAGGCATTCAGTCGAATCGCGGCGTCAACCTCTTTGATAGCCTCGCATGGTCGCACTTTTGCTCGAAGAGAGCGGATTTGTGAACGTGCGGGCTGGGATCTGACGGGGCGAGTCGGCTCGCAGCCTCCAGGTCGCGCAGCGTTTCGTCGAATCGGTTGCTCAGTCGATAGGCCTTCGCCCGCATGACGTAGTAGAAGGCGCACCGCGGCCAGTCGTTGATGGCCCGAGTGAAGAAATCCACGGCCGTGTCGACCGTCACGACCTCCTCAGGGTTCACCCAGCCGGACTCGGTTTTCGACTCATCCATCACAAACAACCAATGACCGTCGGCGCGCTTGACGTCGTAGACGTAAATCACATTGACGGGCGTGGCGCGGGTTGCCCCTGGCGTGGGATCGAGCGCAACTTCGCGCACCGTCTGGAAAACCTTCTGTCCTGGCCGGGGTTCGTCCGCACGAGCGCAGTCGGCGGAAATCGGGTTTGCCCACCAAGCGAGCACTGCGAAGATAAAACGCAACGTCCATCCCCGGCGCCAGCGAGCCGAGGAACGGGAGCTCTCTGTTCGCCCCGTATCGACGAGCCGAGCGGCGAGCGCCTGATGGCTCGCCACGCGCACACGCGAAGCGGATGAAACCGCGCACCTGCTGCCGTCCAGTCCCACGCGCCGTGGTTGCAGTACACGAGCTCAAAGCGGGAATCAGATTCCTCGCCATAACGGTCCCTCCCTGGCGCAACCAACTCCGTATTCACTCCAACCTTCACAAGCGGCGCAATACTCTCGGAACGGACCGCGTGTCAAGGCCGATCGTCGGCGCCCCGTTGATCGCGTCCATAACGGTGCCCTGTGATAGTCCCCCGCCGGCTGTCCCACTCATCAGATTCTCCGGCGATATCCATGTGAATCCGCGTGCGCCTGTGGCCAAAACTCTTTGCGAAATTCGCTTCTGCCCATCAAGCGACATCATGTTCAGCCACAGATCAAGATGATGCACACAGATGAAGAGACCAAGGGGCTGATTTCCCCCGATCCGCCTCCCCGAGCAGTCCTGGTGCTCTTGGCAATAGGTTGCCAAAACTTGCCAACGCGGGCATAATAGCCAAACGGGAGGGATCGGCTATGGAAACCATGAATATTGCTTTGCCTGATTCGATGAAGCACTTCGTGCAGGAACGGGTGACCGCAGGCGGATACAGCAGCGTGAGCGAATACATCCGTGAGCTGATCCGTGCCGACCAGAAACGCAGCGCCCAGGAACGCATCGACGCGCTGCTGCTCGAGGGTCTGGCCTCCGGCAAGCCCGTCGCCGTCACTCCCGAGTACTGGGAGGAAAAGAAACGCCGCCTTCGCGAGAGGCCAGGCAAAGCTCCCTCTTGAGTCGTGCTACTTCGAGGCCAAGGCTTCGAAACGAATCGGAATCGGACACCATCGATGACCCACCTTCCGGCGAGGTCTCAGACAACGACTTTCCGAATCGAGAAACAGCGTGCACCGTGAATCCTATGTGCTGGTCGCGCACGCATACACTCGTCCCAACAACCTCACGGCTGGCGTTCAATCGTGATTCTTGTCGGCCCCGCGGGAATCAAGTGGAACGTGCCCGGGCCGGCGAGGGAAACAGTCAGTCGATTGCTCCCAGGACCGCTGATGTTCACGATGGCCTTGAAATTCACCTTCATCTCGGTCGGCGTGTCCCGGATCAAAGTGACCGGATCGTTGACCTCAATCACAGTCATGTCTTTCGATGGGTCGAATGCGGCTGGCGCAAAAACATTGTCCGGTAGCTCTCCAGCGCGATCGATTTTCATGGCTTTCGCGCACACGGCGATCCGCAGTCTCTCAACTTCCAGCTCGAGGTCGCGATTGATCAAAAAATCGCCGGCGTTCTCCGGGTGAGCGCTGATGCGTTCATAGAAGCTCGTGACCAGCGCGAGCTTCTGCCCGATCCTTTTGTACCTGGTAGCCGCAGCCAAAAGGGACGAGCGGCGTTCAAAAAAGTGCGCCGCATACTCGTTGAAATCTTCTTCTCGGCTGGTCTGGGCGTATACGCTGAGAAATCCCTTGCTCAACAGGTCTTCGGCTTGATCGTTCAGATCCTCGCGGTCCAGGATACTGAGGTCTTTTCCATAGCCGATGTATTGCCAACCTTTTTCGTTGGCGCTAGCCCACTCTGCCCAGGGAAATGGGTAGTTCCTGCAAAGAATGCTTGAGAACTCCGCGTGCAGTGCTTCCTTTGGCCACTTCTCGAAGTCGTCGATCTCACTGTCACTTGCGACGTAGATGCCGTCTCGGCTGTTGGTGCCACCGTAGTCGCGCCCGTAGAACGACAATCTTCGCAGCAAATAGATGTCGCGCAAGTTTCTCGTTATCAATTGTGCAGGGTATCTCGACAGGAATTCTTCGATCATGGGCATCATTTGTAAGGCGTCACCGCCATGGATCTGCCAGCGCTGTGCTGAAAACGGCGCTTCCCTCCACTCCTTGGGAAAAAAGGATTCGCGCTCGAACAAGTAGTGGACGCGCACGCCGTACGCCTGGTTTATTCGAGCGGCGGAGTGCCCAAGCATCCAGGGAATCGGGTCGGGTGGGCTCTGCCAAGCAACAGCGTCGCTGACGGTCGCCAGGCAGAGCACACAGGCGAGGCAGATCTTGAAGAAAATGCCTGCGACGCTTCTCACGCTGACCGTACTTTGCCCGCCGGGCATCGCTTCCGCGAAGCGTCGGGCAGCACCAGTCAACAATTCTCCGCCTCGAGAAACAGCACGCACCGCGAGTCCATTCGTGTTGGTCGCGCAGGCATCCGGCTCAGCCAACGCGCTGACGTCCGGAAACCGGCATCCCAGAGCAATCATCTTCGTTCTCGCTCTATGGTCGCAGAGAAACACGCGAGATCAACTTAAGCATCCACACGTCCGCATTCTTCGCGCTCTTCGCCGCCCTTCGCGGTAAATCTCCCTCTTTACACCGACCGAGCCGAATCAATGTCTCACCGCCAAGTCGCAAAGAGCGCGAAGGAAAGGCAAGGGGCGATCAGAAATCTGAAATCAAGCTCCAGCCGAGTTTCCACGCTGTCTCCGTGCCCGTCGCGGTCGACTTCTGGTCCCCGTCGCGACGTGAACCTTCAAGACCCGCGGCGCACAATAGACGGTGTCCATTTGACGGCAACCTTGCCTCACGCGGTCTACGGTGACTGCCACTCTTCCGTCTCTCCTGCCTCCCCGTCAAACTGCTCCTCCGACTCAACGCTTTGCCACTCTTGAAACTCGTCATAGTATCGCTGTGCGTCTTGATCGGCTGGGTCTAGCTCCAGCGCTTCTTGTAGTAGTAGCCCGCTTTCTCCCGCTCCACCTCCCAGTAACCGTGGCCAATCCCAATGTGCGAGAGGATATCCCTCGGATTCAATTCGATCGCTCTCTTCAACGTCTCGATCGCCTCACGCACGGTTGCCGGATTCCAAACCACGCGAGACCTAGATCTTGCCACGCAAACTCATAGTCGGGATTCAGCTCAATTGCTTTGCGGTAATAATCAATCGCCGCCGCCGGCGACCTTTTCGCTGTAACTCTGCCAAGCAGGGTGTACGTGACCGCGTCGTCCGGGTCAAGCAAGTATGCCCTCCTCGTAAGCTTACGGGCTTTTCGAAATCTTCCCGCGCCAAAAGGTGATGTGCAATGACGCCGTACGCGAAAGCTGTGGGGTGCGATTGAAGGAACTGATACATCAGGTAAAGTCCTTGACTGTGCTCGCCAGTCTGGGACAACGCATCCCCGAGACGCAGCCTCAAATCCTTCTCAGGAAAGAAGGGCTGCGCCTTTCTCAGCGCGACGACTGCCTCCTTCGCCGAATGAAACTCGGTATGCAGGAAAATCGCGTACTCTAACCACAGCTCGCCCGAAAAAGGGTGCTCTTCCGTAAGCCTCTTCAGTCGCGCGTACTTTGACGTCAGGTCTTCTTCTGAATTGGAATCGCGCGCCATCGGTTACCCAGCTTTCGAGGTAGTCCCGCCCCGCAGGTCTGACTACGTCGCCCATTCAGACGGAAACAGCTCTTCCTCAAGCTTTTCGGACACTGGCAATTCGTCCGAGAGAAACTCCGTAAAGTCGGTCCATTCGCCGACGTGGGACCGAGCACGGAATCGAGGCCAGTTTTGAGCAGATAGAGACAGCCAGATGAAGCGAAGATTGCGGTTGCTTCGGTGCAGGCACATACTCCAGCGCCGCTCGGCACATTGCGAAAACGCGGAGTCGGATCAAGCCAGAAATGTGGCGTGGCCGAGCTTGGAACGAACGGGCCGGCCAGGCGTTCGAGCTTGTTGAGTCCGGCGTGGTGGACAGGGCCACCGCCAATTCCTCGCCGCAGACCGCCACGGGCCACAAACAGGATGACCAGGCCGCCAAGACGAAGCCCCCCGCAGGAAGCTGCTCGCTGATTCTGGATCAGAGCCTGGGGTCAACGCGAGCCCGCTTTTCAAGGAACAGGCCGCTCGAATGACCCCGCACGATCGCCGAGCCCATTCGAGGGTGGGCTGGACGTTCCCCTCCCTCACGCCAAGTGCAACTCACCTCGCATCGAACACCCGATCCGGACGCTCATGTACTGCGCTTTGGTCACTCGTCGGTCGAATCGGGTCCTTTGTCTTTCATGCGAAAACGGTCTCCTTGAATAACGATCCCCTCCCCGTGATGCATCAGCCGGTCGATCAAGGCCGTTGCCAGGGTGTTGTCCACGTCAAAGAGTTTGCCCCATTCCCGGAAGGGACGATTCGTGGTGAACACGATCGATCCAGCTTCATGACGGGTGGCGACAACCTGGAACAACAAATCGGCCCCGCACTTGTCGATGGGGAGATAGCCCAGCTCATCGAGGAGAAGACTTAGCCCGCTGTATTTAACAGGTACAATCAAACCACGAAAAAAACGGCGACGCCAGCCTATCGCAGTCCTCGGAACGAGACGAAGAACAAGACAAACTTTGCGCGATTCTCGGATAACTAGACGAAAAATCCGACGCCGGTGGTGGCCCTCCGCTGATGATCGAAAATGGCACGGTTTCCGTGATCAGTCCCAGCCGACGACCTTTCCGCTCTCCTTGATGCATTTGATCCGCTTGCCTTGGTCGATGAAATAGCCCACGTTTTCAGTTTCGGAGAAGTACCGGAAACCGAAATGAAACAGTCGAGCGGCGACGCGATACTCCGTAATCCAATCCTTCGCTGCAGTCGCCAGATCGTGGCACTGAACCACCGTTCGATCAAGTAACGGTGGGTCTCCCAACATGGATAGTGGAACTCCGCACAAGGACATCCCAAACGGGATTGCCCCGTTCATTTGCTGCAGAAAGCTTACATACATCTCAGGGATCTTGATCTCAAAGGTACGGCTGTACAAATCAAGTGCTTCCTTGTCGATCCCTGGCCATAGCATCACAATGTAACTCAGCTTGGGACCGATCACGGAATCACTGCCAGTTTTGAGCATTTTGAAGAGGCCAGCAGCATAGCGGACGTTTCTGGCGTCTCCGCTGAGTTGCTCATCTAAAGGCCGTCTGGTTCTTCGTCTTGTTTTCGAGAAGCGGGTAGACTGCCTGGTAAGCGTTTCATTCGCGTTTTGATAGCGCCCGAGGAGAATGGTGACACATTCCCCCCGGGCTTTCCCTTGGGAGCAAGCACCTCCCGTGGGCACCTGCCAGGGTACGAGAAAGCAGAATCGTTCCGCCAGAGCACGCCGACCGCGCACGCGAAGCTGCCTGCGCAAGGGATGCGGGTGTAAGTACAAGCCGCGGTGCCGGATTCGCGCTACTGCCAGACGCCGGAGTGCCTGCGTCAGGTTCGCCGCTGGCAGGCGGCACGGCCCAGGCCAAACGTCGCCGGGATGCCAATGTCAGAGCCCAGCACGCCGAGGCCGAGAAGGAGCGCCGTCAACAAACCAAAGTTGTGTCGCAGGCCGATGAAGATGCTGAAGTTACGCCCGCGCGTGGTCACGAAGATGAACTTTTTTTTCGCTCCCGCTCTGCGATCGGCCAGGCTGCCACGAGCCCCCCGTAACCTCGGTCCGTAACCCGGCACACTATTGCTCGCCCGCGTGTCGTCATGCCGTTCGAAACGTCAAGGACCGTGAACGCAAGTGGCTTGTTCGCGGCACGTCAGATGGCCGGAAGAAGCGTTCCTTCGAGTACCAAGCCGCTCGCCAACGCCGCAGTCCACAGCGAGCTACAGTCACCAACTCATCACCGCTACGAGCACCTCCGGATTGAAGGCCCTGCCAGTACGCGCCGGTCGTCAATTATCGCATGACGTCCGGAGGTTCTTTTAGCTTGGGCATCCTGTCTCATTTGAGGAGCCCAACGATGAACCAAAAGCCGATCCCGGTCCCTTCGCGACTGCGGCGTCCCCCAGCAACGGGCTGGTCATGGGTAGACCGCCGCTTCATCCGCGAGCACATGGCCTATCTCTCGCGCGAGGCCGTGCTGTTGTATTTCTTCCTCTCAGCCGTGGCCGACAAGCATGGGCTGTCGTTCTACGGCGATGGCACGCTGGTCGTCCAGCTCAGGATGACGCATCCCACCTTGGTCGAGGCCAGGGATGAACTGTTGGTCCGTGATCTGATCGCTCACGAGACTCGCTTCACTCAGGTGCTTTCCCTGCTGCCACCCCGCCAGCGCCGTCCCGGTGAGCCGGGCCAAGGGCTGATGCAACTGGGCGACATCTTGCGCCAGGCCATCGCAGCAACGCATTCGAGCCAGGAGGGGGGTCTGCTGTGAAGGTCGCCTTGTGGGCCGAAATCCGCCGCTTGGCTGAGATCGAGATGCTCTCCGGTCGGGCCATTTCGCGGCGGCTTCGCTGCTCCCGAGAATGTGTGGCCGCAGCGATCAAGTTAGACCAGCCACCGGTTCGCCGGGCTTTGCAACGCGCCAGCCTCGTAGGCCCGCACAAGGCCAAGATCGACGCCCTATTGGTCAAGTATCCCGAACTCTCGACGATGCGTATCCGTGAGGAGATCGCTCGCGGTCCTGATGGCTACACCGGCAGCGCCTGCACCCTCCGCCGCTACCTGCGGACGGTCCGCCCCGCTCGCGGGCGCAGTCTATCAGGAAGTCCACTACGAGCCGGCCCAAGCGATGCAGGTCGATTGGGGAGAGTGCGGCCGCCTGCAAGTCGGCGCCACGACCCGCAAAGTTTCGGTGTTCGTGGCCGTGCTCTGCTACAGCCGGTTGATCTACATCGAATTCACGCTCTCGCAGCGCAAAGCTGAGTTCTACCGCGGGATCGTCAATGCTCTCAACTTCTTTGGTGGCAGTCCTCGCGCCATCATCTTCGACAACTTGAAGGCGGGCGTGATCAATGGCTCGGGTCGGTCTGCCTGTTTCCATCCCGAGTTCCTGGCGCTGTGCGGTTACTTCTGCTTGCAGCCGATCGCCTGCGAACGGCGCGATCCGGAGTCAAAAGGAATCGTCGAAGGAAGCGTGCGCTACATCAAGCACAATGCCCTCGCCGGACGCGCCGATGAGCTCATTCGCTTTGAGGACTACCTGGCATTTGCACCGATGTGGCGCGACCAGGTCGCCAATGTGCGGATACATGAAACAACCCGCGAGCAGCCTGTTGACCGCTTCCAACAGGAGCGTTCGCTGCTGCGCCACTGCCGCTGACTCCCTACGACACCGATGAGATTGCGCCGGTAGTGGTTACCCCTCATGCGCGGATCGAGTTCGATGGCAACCGTTATTCGGTACCACCAACCTTGGCACGCCGGCCGGTCAGCATTCGCGCCAACCGTGACGAAATTCGCATCCTGCACGACGGCCATCTGGCGGCTCAGCACGTTCGTTGCTACCAGCGAGGACAATTGATCGTGCTGCCGGACCACCGCCTGGCAGCGCTCGCCCTTTCGCGGCGAGCCCGGAGCTCTGCGCTGGAACAGGCGTTTAACGCTCTAGGCCCCGAGGCACGTCAATTTCATTTCCATCTCAGGAAGCAGCCGGTGAAGACCGGCGTCCACCTGCGTCATCTCCTCAGTCTGGCGCGGCTTTATGGCACGGCCGAGTTGCTTGGCGCAATCTCTCGGGCTTTGGAACTCACAACCTACGACGCCGCGTATGTCGAGAACCTCTTATTGGCAGAACGCCGGCGACGACAGCTTCCCACACCGACTCTACCCACTCCCAGGCGGCGTGAATTGATTGACGAGATCGATTTGGAGCCCGCCGACCCTTCCGTTTACGACCGTTTCTGCAACACCACTGACGAGGGCCCTCATGGCACGACGAGATGACAATCTCCAGGCACGGCTCGACCGTGACCTGGCTGAGCTGAAGCTTCTGGTGATCGCCAAGAGCTATCGCGAGGTTCTGGATGAGGCGGCTCGCAAAGGCAGCTCCTGTTTGGAGGTCCTGGCGATACTGATCGGAATGGAACAGGCCGCCCGTGAACAACGAGCTCTCGAGCGGCGGATGCGTGAAGCCCGGCTTCCCAAGCAAAAGACCCTGGCTGAGTACGACTTCAAGTTCCCCAAGAGAATCCCCAAGGCCGCAATCTTGCGGTTGTTCGACTGCGACTTCATCGAGAAGCATGAATGTGCCGTGCTGATCGGACCGACAGGAACTGGAAAGTCGCATCTTCTCACGGCGCTTGGGTACAAAGCGGCTGAGCGTGGCTTTTCAGTTCGCCATACACGTATCGTCGATATGATCAATCATCTCACTTCGGCCCAGATCAATGGGCAGTTAGATTCTACGTCTGCGACTTCTCCGCGCAGTGCGCATCTTCTGACTGAACTACGCGGCTGTACCAAGAGCGGCTGGAATGCCACGGTGATAGAGTTGTATTAGAGCTTGGAGCACTCGATGTCCTTTCGGACCGACGTGCCAACGGCGGCTACGCGGCACTTTTCGGAATCGGTCCGCGCACATGAAGCCGTTTCAACAAACGGCCGACTGCAGCGCTTTGACGACGACGTTCCACTTGATCGGCTGTTGTTCCATACAGTGCCTCCCGGATGTCGGCGTTTCGGAAGCCCCGCACCACATGGTCGCCATCCAAGACCGCCCCGAACAATTTGACGTCTGGGCCGCTGGCCAAGTTGAAGCCCGCATAACTCCGACCCGCTTTCACCACGGGCTCGGTGATTCTTTCGACCTGGCGATAAGCCGGCGCCGGATTCTCGACCACAGACAATGCCTCCAGGTACCGTTCGTTGGCGGCCAAGGAAATCTCGCGGTAGCGGTACAGATTGATCACACCTTTGTTCATCGGGCACCAAGCTATCTCGCGGCGGCCCTCACGAGTCCGCCACCGCCGAACTCGAAACTCTCTGGGATTGTTGATGACGGTCTCAATCCGCAAGACCAGACCGAACTTGTCGTACATCTTCAGCCAGTTGTTCTTCATCCGATGTTTGATCCTGGCGCCAGGCCAGCGATCTTTCTGGCAACTGGTGAGCACCTCCCCGTCAAACCGGGGATGGAAGCGTCGGCCCAAGAAAGTCAGGATGTCCTTGGCCGAGAAGTTGATCGCGGCGTGGTCCAAGAGCCGCGGATAGAGACCAGCCAGTGCCTCGCGGCTGGAGAAGATCAGATCGGTGGCGTACTCGGCTTGGTCAATGACCCAATAATAGCTGTAGCCGTGAAGCCATCGCTCTTTCATCAAAGGGTTAACCTGGCGAACCAGACGGTTGAGGATCTTGCACCAGTTGAGATGGGTGAACGAATTGGCCAACTTCTGAGCGGCTTCTTGATTGTTCAAGGTCGTAAAGGCGTTGTCTCGGAGGTCAAATCCGATGCGCCGCTTGAGCATTTGCTTTTCCAGCCAGGAGTGACCGTTGACATAAATCTGGACGGTGAACGGGAACCAAGTGGTCAGGCGGATGTAGATCAGGCCGAGTTCGGGATCCAGGAAATAGAAGTAGAGCACGCGCTGGGCTCGGCGTGCGTTGACCAGTCGGGGGCGTCCCTTGCCGTAGGCCAGCCTGAAGCTGGGGCACGTCTCCATGCAGCAGAGGACGCAAATCAACCCATCGGCGATGGGCCGCTGCCGCAGAATCTCTTCGACCAACTTGTCTTTGCGGTGATGGCCCTGAAGGAATTGGTATTCGGCGCCGGCCTTTTGGGCAAGTCGCTTGGCATAGTCGACAACGGCGTTGGACTGTTCCTCGGCAAAGGCCATGAAGTCACATCGCCGGATCTTGAGGACGTGATCGACAAAGCCTTCCAGCGCCGGCCCGTTGGTAATGGGCAGGTAGCCCTTGAATATGACGCGGTCAAAGCAAGAGAGCACGGTGACGATCAGGCTGGTAAACTTGGAAACGAAGCGCGAGAGCGTCTTCATGGCGTTCTGCTCCAGGGCGGGTGTCTCGACAACACCATTTTGGCTGCAGAACGCCACTTTTGTTCATTCTTTTTAGTTGCGGCTCCGCCGCGTTAGGCAAAACGCTCAGAAGTTATGTTCGTCCCAGTCTTCTTCTCCTCGATGAGCTGGGCTATCTGCCCATCGACAAGCGCGGGGCCGATTTGTTGTTCCAGGTTGTCGCTGCCCGTTATGAAATCGGATCGATCGTGATCACCACGAATCGAACCTTCAAGGAGTGGGGCACCCTATTTGATGAGGACAACACCCTGGCAACGGCCTTGATCGACCGGCTGATGCATCACGGGGAGGGGATCGTTATTGAAGGAGCTAGTTTTCGCATGAAAGACAAAGGTCCCGACTCGACCGATGAGTGACCATCGCGCAATACGTCAACGTCCGGATCGGGTGTTCGATGCGAAGTAAGTTGCATTTGGCGTGAGTGGCAGAGAGCGTCCAGCCCACCCTCGAGTGAGCCCGGCCATCGTGCCGGGTCATTCGAGCGGCCGATTTCTTGAAGAGCGGGCTCGCGTTGACCCCAGGCTCTGATCCAGAATCCGCGAACAGCTTCCTGCGGGGGGCTTCGCCTCGACGGTCTGGTCACCCTGTTTGTGGCCCGTGGCGGTCCGCGGCGAGGAATTGGCGGTGGCCCTGTCCAGCACGCCGAACTCAACAAGCTCGAACGCCTCGCTGGCCCGTCCGTGCCAAGCTTGGCCACGCCATACTCCTGGCTCGATCTGACTCCGCGTTTTTCGAACCGTGCCGAGCGGCGATAGAGTATGCGCGTGCACCGAAGCAACCACAGTCGCCTCTTTATTTGGCAGTGCCTATCTGCTCAAAACTGGCCTGGATTCAATGGTCGGTCCCACAGCTCGCCTATCCATGGCCTGTGGCCAATCTGAATGACACCGTCGTCGGTGACAACGCTTGGGTACTTGAGGTAACGGCCCGCAGCTTCCTTGATCGGACGAAGAGAATCGGGGTACGCGGCAAGTCGGTCGGCGATGGCTTGCATGAGTCTTGTTGGCTCCGTGATGAGATGTCGACCTGGCCGGCCGCATCCGCGTTGCAACCGCATCAACACGAGCCGCTCGCAGGGGACCGACGCTGAATGCGGTTCGGCGATCAGACGGCGCCCAGCGGTGCTCCGCCGCCGGCAGTTCTCGTCTGGACGTGCCGACAAGCTGCGGGCGGCCTGAGACGATTGCCCATCGACACCTCCGGATCAGGCCGCGTTGGATCGCAGCGATCTATCGTGATCCGCGTCCGACCCTGAGGGCTGATGATGACGTTGCTCGGACCGACGTTAGGGACGATCGTTTTCCGCTCTGCCGGATAGAGGATGGTAATTGTCGCCCGAAACCGCAATCTGAGTAGAATTGGGGTATCTCTTATCAACGTGGTGGGGACTGTGATCTCGGCGTCGTCGATCGGCCGAGAGCGCGGATGGCGTCGAAGCAAAGACGTCGTCGGGCAGCTCCGCAAGGTTCTGGCTTCCGTCTGGCAGCTTCGGATTCTTCGGCTCGCGCGAGCGTTCACCCTTTGGCTCACTAGCCAGCTTGGCGTGCTCCTGAAATGTGAATCCAGGATGTATGCTTTCGTAGAAACTCATGGCGAGTTCAGTCTTTTGCCGAACCCGGGGGTGCTTGGCCGCCGCCGATTCCAAGAAAGCGCGTCGCTCGAACAAAAATGCCGCGTAGGTAGTGAAATCTTGCTCGATTCCCGCCTGTGAATACTCGTCCAGGAATCCGCGCCGCAAAAGGTCATCAGGTTCGTCGTGCGGACCTGCACGTAACAACAGTTCGCGCACTTTTTCGTGTCCAATATACTTCCACTCCCTGTCGTTGACTTCGTGCCATTTCTGAGCGGGGAAGTCGTGAAGTCTGTAAAGCATGTTTGCGTCACGCGCGTGCATTTCGCGCAACAGCTCGTCGTTGGTGGTTCCGTCGGATCCCTCCTCGCTGGCGATATAGATGCCGATTGCGCCGTCACTGCTACCGCAATCCAGTCCGTATAGCGACAACGTGCGTAGCAGAAAGATATCGCCCAGTATCGGAGTCACTTCGAGCGGGTATTTCGAAAGGAACACTTCGATGGTCGGCATGATCCGAAGTGCCTCGTCTAGCTTGATCTGAGATCCTTTCGCCCATACCGGGCCTCCGCGCCATTGAACCATGAAAAAGCTCTCAGCGTCATACGAATACCGGACCAGCACTCCAAAACGTCGCTTGATTCTGGCGGCCGCGCGTTCAAGTTCCATCTCAGCGTTCTTTGGTTGAGCGCCGCCGCGAGAACCCGCGCATCCGAAGCGTCTGCGCCGCCAGCGCTCGGGCGTTTGCCACCGTTTGGAGGACCATCGTCCGGAGTTGTCGCCGATTGAGGATCGAGCAATACAAGCATGCCTGGCAAGCTTGCCGCCATCTGCGTTGGTGCAGGGATCGACAAACAAATCAAGAGGAGCACGGCCACAACGCGCCTCCTTCCTGTGCGGAACTCAACTCTCCAAACGTTCGGCAGCTCTATCCCGCCGATTGACCCTCGCCGTTCTCGTCCGCAAGCGATTTGGCTCTTGGCGACGTCGCCAAGACCGGACTCGAGCCCGACCCAGAGTTCTGCGATCCACTTCGGCGGTCGATTCCAGATCACTGGATGTCGGAACCTGCGTCGATGCGGCTAATCTATCATCGCCTCTCGCTCGTCCCATTCCAACAGCCTGCTCGTGAGCAAAATCAGCGGATCCCCCGGACCAGATGACAATCGTGCCCGCGCGGGCAAGCGAGCCTTGGCTTCGTCGAGGTGGACTTGCCCGGCGGCGAGCCAGGCGACGTTGACCCTACCCGTGTGACCCGCGCACCGACGGAAGTGCCGAGAACCCGATCATCGGCACCCGCGCGGTGGGTCAAAGGGCTGTGAGCGCGGACCCAGGTCCGACGGCCCACCGAGTCCCGCAGTCCTCACCGACTTTTCCGCTGGTATGCGCCAGCGCCTGAATATCCCCTCACTCCGGGACATCCTCAACAAATGTTGGGTCGCCGAGCAGCTCGAAATGAACTTGTTTTGCACTGATGCGAATTTCGGAACCGTCCAGGAGTGTGATGGACACTTGTACGTCGCCGACCCGGTCAAAGGGTACTGGAACATAGCCGTTGAACGCCTGGTCCCCTACCGTAAACGTTCCGTCCCAGATTGCCATTGGCGTCTCTGCGACGTTCCCGGAAAACGTACAGCCGTCGAGTACCATGACGGCGTCTTGACTCCAGCCTGTCCCCGCGTCGATCCCGGGCACACCCTCGGAGCGGTGGACATAGGCCGGTTGGAAACGAATCGTGATCTTGTCCGATTCCGTCTCGATCGCCCCCAGTTTGGAGTCATGAAACTCCACCGCTGCATTGCCCGAGGCTTTCCTCTCGTTCTTCATGGGGCGACTCCCAGAAACCCGTTTTCGTCGAGGATCTGTAACGACCTCCGGTCCGCGCCTTCCACCACGGCCTACTGGCCCATGAATCAGTAAAACAGATTGGCTCCGAAATGTGGCATGTGGCCGCGCTCAATTTCGGAAATCCAGCCTTCGAGACGATTGCGATCCTCGGGGAAATGCTCCAAGCACATGCCCAGGTAAGTGATCGCAAGCTCGCGCTCACCCCGCTCGAGGAGGTCCCTCGAAATGCCCATGCTGGCAGCTCCAGCGACGAACACCGAATGTGCAGCCGACTCGTGTCCCGCGAAGGCCGCGATCAATCGATTCTCAACCTCCTCAATCTTTCCCTCCACCAGCGCAACCCGTGCCAGCATCAGGTTGCCGTGATAGATCGCCGCTCCTCGTCCCCACGCGAACAATTGACCTGGGCCGAGACTCTGCAGCCTCTCGGCATGGCCACGCGCCTGCTGATGATCGCCTGCTTCGAAGGCTGCTATTGCAGCTAGAAAGCTGGCCGCGAACCGATCCTCGTCGTCTTGACAGAGATTGATCGCTCGACGGTATTGCGAGTGCGCCATTGCGGCCGCCCAGTTCCTGCGGGCACGCCTGCGGGGGTTTTGCATTTCTACAAAGTAAATCGTGCCGAGCCTCGTCGCCCATTCAGCGTTCCGAGGTTCGATTCGCTCGCACCGCTGGAGGAGGTCGGTGCTGAGCACTGTCTCCGAGTATAGGAAGAAAGAGGCCGCATTGCCGAGGATTCTGGGGTCATCGGGGTTTACCGCGATGTGCTGGCGCCAGAGGTCTGTCGCGCCGGTGCGCGTCGCCGTCCCGTTCGGGGATCAGTTGAGCTAGTGAACCGTCGATCGTGGCTCCGGGATCTTCCTGGATAAACCTCAAGATCAGTCGTTGTCGCGCCTGGCGTGCCGTCGAACTTCGAGAACGGCCGTAGGCCGTGAGTAAGAGTGTCAAAGTCGCCGGGTCAAGTCGGTCTTCCGAGACGCGCACCGCCAGACGGTCGATGTCCTTATCATCTGCTTTTTGCGCTAGGCGCGCGAGCGCTACCTTGGCAACGCGCCAGATCGGTGCCCGACTGTCAGTCATCGCCGAACGAAGGAGAACGAGCGTGTCGTCGACACCCGGAGGGTCTTCCGCCAGATTCAGCACGGTGATCACACGTGTGTTGTCGTCGCGGTCATTCAAGTCTCGCGCCATTCGTTCGATACACCATGCCCGCACCTGCTCGCCTTCCAGGCCGTTCTGTGGGGAAACGCCGCCCTTCGGGAGGCAATTTCCGCACCACGGGCATGTACCCGACCGCAACTGATGATGGGTAATCGAACACTTGGAATGCACGGAGCAACGCCTCGCCACGTCGGGTTGCCACAACTGAGGTGATGGTTACGCTGCGGAACGACGCAGCCCTTCAGACGAGGTCGATTCGATTCGGGACCGGCATTGCACGTTGATTCAAAGGCGACGACCACCTGGAGCGTTCACTCGCGACCGTAAGCGCACGCCACAACCAGCCTTGCCACGTCGGGTAAGCTGCCAAGCTGGTCCCCGTTCTCCAACTCAGGAGCCAGATCATGGCACGCATCATGGATCTCAATCGCGCCCACACATGGCGGCAACGCCACAAACGTCAGCGGTCCAGCGGCCTGTCGGTCGCCGCGTTCTGCGCACGTGAATGTATTTCGGCCGCGGCATTCTACGCTTGGAAGCACCGGCTGGCGGCGCCGCCGCTCGCTGCGCTTCCTGAGCCGCCTTTGTTCGTTCCGCTCGACCTTGATTCTTCCCCCCGACAAGCCGACGCAGTTCTCGGCCGTGGGGTCGAGATCGAATTACCCCACCAAGTCCGACTCCGCCTCGACACCATGCCCGAGCCCGAATGGCTGGGACGCGTCGTCGCGTCTCTCGCCAGCCTCCCAGCCAAGGAGGCCACCCCATGATCATGCTCCCTTCGGCCGTGAGAACTTTCCTCTGCACTCGGCCCACGGATTTACGCAATAGCTTCGACGGGCTTACCGGATTGGTGCAGCAATATTTCAATCAGGACCCGTTGACCGGCCATCTCTTCCTTTTTCTCAACCGCCGCAGGGATCGGATCAAGATCCTCTACTTTGACCGCGATGGGCTGGCCATTTGGTACAAACGCCTTGAGGCAGGAAGCTACCAAATCCCCCAGACGGGTGGCGAAGATAGCATCGAGCTTCAGCCTGCGCAACTGGCCATGCTGCTCTCGGGCATCGACCTGCGGACGGCACGCCAACGCAAGCGATTCCAGCTCGCCGGCTGAGAGCCGGAAATTCGATAAAATCGTCGGAGACACATTGAAATAATATGAACGAGCGAGTATACTTCATGTTATGAGCGTCACCGAACAACTCCCTGACGATCCGGGCAATTGCCAGCGGTTGCTCGAAGACCTGCTCCGCCGCAACGACGAGTTGCGGCAGCAGGCCGAAAGCGCTCAACAGCAGGCCCAGAGCGCTCAGCAGCAAGCCCAGAGCGCTCAGCAGCAGACCGAGATCGCCCGGAAGCAGGCCGACGACGCCCGACGTCGCCTCTATGAGCTCGAACGCGTGCTCGAAGAGACCGCGGCTGAATACGACCAATTGAAAGAGAAACACGCCGAGTTAGCCGAGACCTTGGCACTGCTTCGCCGCTATATTTTCGGCCCGCGCCGCGAACGCTTTATCGACGACCCAGGCCAGGGTCATCTTTTCGACATTCCTGAGATACTCGAAGAGCCCGAGCCGGCCGTCTCCCCTTTGGCTGATGAAGCAGTCGCGCAGCGGGCGACGGCGGCTCGATCCCCTCGGCGGACCCGGCTCGATCATCTCCCCCACATCCGTATTCCGCACGATCTGCCCGAGGAGGAGAAGACCTGCTCGTGCTGCGGCGGTCCCAAAACACGTATCGGCGAAGACGAGTCCCGCGAGCTCGATTTCATCCCCGCACGGCTCGAGGTGAAGGTTCACGTCCTGCCCAAATACGCCTGCCCCAAATGCCGCAACGGCGTGGCCAGCCCGCCGGTTCCGCCCAAGCCCATCTCAGGCGGGATTGCCGGGGCCGGCCTGGTCTCGTTTGTAATCGTGGGCAAGTTCGCCGACCATCTGCCGCTTTATCGGCTTGAAGACATTTTGACGCGACATGGTGTTTTCCTGTCGCGAAGCACATTGTGCGACTGGGTCCGGAACGCCGCCCTCGTGCTCGAGCCGCTAGCCGAGTTGCAAAGGACCCTGGTGCTGCGATCCCCGGTCTTGTGGACCGACGACACCTGGGTGACTGTGCTTGGAGGAAAGCCCCACGGTAGCTTTAAGGGCCGATTCTGGGCCTATATCGGCGATGCCCAGTACCCCTACAGCGCCTACGACTTCACCGTGAACCGAGGCCGCGATGGGCCGGCATCGTTCTTGAAAGACTATCGCGGTTTCCTCCAGGCCGACGCCTACGGGGGCTACGATGGGATTTTCCTGAGTTCCGACGGCGGAATCGTCGAAGTGGCCTGCTGGGCGCACGCGCGTCGGAAGTTCGATGAGGCCCGATCGAACGCGCCCCGCGAGGCGAACCAGGTCCTCGTGTGGGCTCAGCAACTGTACGATATCGAGGACCGGGCGAGGGACTTCACGCCAGTCGAGCGTCAACTGCTGCGCCAGCACGAATCGGTGCCGATTCTCGATCGGATCGAGGCGTACCTGGACGAACTATCGCGGCGAGTTCTGCCCAAGTCGGCCTTGGGGAAAGCGGTGACCTACGCGCGGAACCAATGGACGGCCCTGCGGCGCTACGTGAGCGACGGCCGACTGACCATCGACAACAACGTCTCGGAGCGGACGGTTCGACTCCAGGCGATTGGAAGGAAGAACTGGGAGTTCCTCGGAAGTGCCGAGGCGGGACCACGAGCGGCGGTGTTGTTCACGATCCTGGCAGGAGCCAAGCGTCATTGCCTTGAGCCGTGGGCATATGTTCGCGACGTCTTGCTGCACTTAAGCGCGGGCGAAACGGAGCTGGAACCGTTGCTTCCCGACCGGTGGGCCGCGGCCCATCCTGAGCAGGTGCTCCAGCACCGTATCGAAGAGTCGCGGCGGAACGCAGCGCGAAAGAAGAACTCGCGCCGGCGGCGGCGCGAGCGAGCGGGCAAGCAGGGGTAAGCGCCGGCGGCGGAGACGCAGTGCGGTGCAGGCCGGTCCGATGGTTCACCGGCCACTGGGCGACGGTCGCCCCCGGCCGGCGCGCCAGCCGGCTGGGAGGGCCGTGCGCATTACTCGCGACCCGCCTGTTCGGGAATATCCGCGATGTCGTGTCGCTGCCCAGTCTCGAGCCTCTCCTGCTCCGCGAAGACAGAGAACGGTTGTCCCGCCGGGCCCACGCCGAGGACGACTCTGGGGCCGCCCGTCCAGGTCGAAAAGCCGCAGGCCGGAAGCGATCTCGTCAGACCGGTTTTCGCCCTGTATGTCGAACTGACGCACGCCGTCCGTGCCATACAGGACGACCTTCGCGACGTCCTTCGAATCCAGACGAAAGCTGAGCCTGCGCCTTCCCGTCCTCGCCGCAAACCAGATATTCCGCCGTCCCGTTCTTGAACAAGGACGTTGCAATCCTCGGCCGGCGCTCCTCGTTCAGAAATCGCATCCCGCTGCCTTCCGGCCCCACCAGGAACTGGATCCGCTCGTTTCCGGAAGAATCGAACAAAGCTTGTCGCGCATCTCCGTTGGCCGCCACTTCCAGCCACAGGCCAGGTTGTCGATTGGCCCCGCAAATGCGAAATTGCGTACGGCCATCGGCCCCTACTCCTAACCCGAGTCGCTGACTCCCGCGGCGGTCATTGAACAGTTCTTGAACCGCATCGTCGGGCTGGACGCTCCATTCGTAGACCCGCTGTCCTTTGGACCCGAAACCAGTAAAGAGCGCACTGCCATCGTCCGGCAACGTAATCGCGAGACGGGGGTTCTCCTTGCCATCGAAGAGGGAGATCGCGGCGGACTTGTTCTGTGACAAGCTCAGCGCAATGCGCTTGTGATTGTTCGCATCAAGCAGCGTGAAGCTGGGAGAACCATCGGAATCAACCTCGAGCCGCGCCCGGACGTTCCCAACCTTGTCTCGAAGCACGAGGCCCCCAACGTCGAGAACCTGCGGCCGATCAGTTGTCTTGCCGTCCGTTCTGCCCGGTGCCCAGTAATGGGCCAGCGGCACCAAGCAACAGACCACGGGCCACCACAGTCTCCAATTCGTCTTCATGTGAGTCCTTTCAAGAATTGCTGTGCCGGCATTCCTGCGACGCAAGTCGCCGTCAGGGTACTGGATTTGGATCGCGGCCGTAAAGGCAAACCGCAGTATCGGCGCTCAGTGCGAGCCGGCTGGTGTTCGATCCCGCCGCAGTCCACGCGCGCTGAATGAGTCTTGCCCGGCGCTGGCACGCATTCCGGACGATGGCTACCACCGTGGCATGCTGAACTCGCTTCGAGGGTGGTCCGTCTGCCCGCTGTGTGACGTCGGCAAGCCTCCATCGCGTTTGCGCGGAACGCGCATCCGCGCTTGGCAGAACTGAGCGCATGACGCCGCAATCTGAAACGCGCCGGACACCGGAGCGCGGGCCGCTCGCGCAGATCAGCGAGCAGTCGCTGTCGGCGGCGCCAGAGATCTCAGGAACATCTGAACCCGAAGTCGATCCTCCAGCGGCAACTTGAAGAATCGTTCCGCGGATTCGAATGCCTGGCCACCGTGAAACGCCACCGCATCCTCGAGATTCCTTGCTCGTCCATCGTGGAGGTAGGGTCCCGAGTCACGGAAATCCCAGAGTGGAGGGGTCCGCCACTCCTGACTGGCTGCGCCGCTCGAGCCGTCGGCGCCGCGGTGCCGTAGTAGCTTCCAGAGTCGGCAAGGACGGGGCCCATATCGTGCAGGAGCAAGTCACTGTAGATGCCATCCACATCCCCGATCCGAGGTACGTGGCATGTGGCGCAACCAATCGCCGTGAAGGACGCCCGGCCGCGCTCAAGCTCCACAGTCGGCTCGCCAGGCTTGTTCCTCATCGGCGCACGCAGAACACGGACGTAATCGACGAGTGCGTCGCACTCATCCCGCGTCAGATCCATGCCTCTTGGCTTCGCATTGAAATCGGCAGGAAGGCCCGCCTGGTGATGGCCGGGAACTTCTAGCCCGAGTTCGTTGGCGCACGCAGCGAGTACGAGGTCCCGAAGCTTTGCTGTGTCTGCTTTCCAGCCGAACCGTCCGAGGCGACCATCCGGCAACCTATGCACAGGCCTTTGACGTCTGGAAAATCCGGAAACGTTTTCTTCTCCGCAGCACGAAGGGCTTCGTCTGGGATCTCATCGACAAGTCCTGCCCCGAATAGTGAGGGGGGGTTACGCCTGGAGAGGAACAGCCCGTTCTTGAGGCGTAGCCGTCCCATTCGAACCTCAATCGGCTCGGTTGTCGCGAGAGCGAGCAGGCTCCATTGTTCCCTCATGTCGAAAAGATGCTCCTGGCCCAACAGGTTGATAAGCCACCGCTTATAACTATCGTCGACAGCGAAACGGTGCAGGATCGTGGTTTGCGAGGTGCGCAAGCCCGGGTGCAGTTCGGCTGGAGGCCTGGCGATCGCTTTCGAAGGGTCGATGGTCAGTATCTGGACGCTCGTCGCGTCCGGTCCGGCGCCTCCTGGCCCACCCAGGTGATGGCATGCGAGGCAGGAGGTGTCGTTGAAAACCGGTCCGAGCCCATCACCCGCAGGCGACCGCGGATCGTTCGGTAGCCACTCCCTTGCGAAGATCTCTTCTCCTCGCGAGCGGTCTTCACCGGCATGGGCCTGTGGCGCGGGCGGGGCCAGACCAACACCGGGCACGGCCCAGATGATCGCTGCCCAAACCCACAACCCGACGGATCGGGAGCGTGAAGCTGAACGAGACCGATTTCTCGCCGTGAACATCGCATTCCTCCTGATGTAAGGCGTTCGCTCGTAGGATGACGACAATCCGTCCGCGCACGCTGCTACGCAGCGACGCGACGAAGAAATCGGACGAAGAACGGCGGCGCACCTGGTCCCCGGGTCTGGCCGCCATTATGTCAGCACGTTTGCCGAGTCGAATCCGCTTGCGGCCTTCAGGAAGGGATGCACCGCACCGGTGAATCCAGCGGGTGAAGGCCTGTGTCGCACGCTGCCCGAGGCCGCACCGCCGTTCTATGCTCCGGATGAAAACGTGGGAAATATGCTTAAGCTAAGAAACCGGCTCGACGATCACAACATATTCCTATACCTGTGATAATCGATTGACGCGGGAAACGCAAGCTGGTACAGTATTTGCGACGTGCGCCTGTGATGCCTGGAACCGTCCGATCGGCATCGACGACAGCGGCTCGCAGACCAGAGCGGTCGACGACCGGACCAACCAATACGCGGCTTTCGACGGCTCCGGCACGTTGGCGTAGCGGTACGTCTTCGGCCGGGCGTCCTCCGTATTTGGTTCGCGGCGAGGCTAGTTTCGTCCGCGTCCCGTCGCTAGTTTCAGCGTGGGTTCTCAAATGTTGACTTGGAACCGCTTTAAATCGACCGCTCGTTCCAGGCGCGTCACTATGGTTCTGCTGTCGGTGATGTTCCTGGGTATCGCCGTCATGGTGTCGCTCGGCCGATGGCCCGGTCAGTCACGTCAGGTGGCGGATTTGACAGCGAGCGGCAGCAGCACCGGCGGTAGCGAAATGGGAATCGCGGAAATTCAAGGCGACTGGACGACAGAACTCATCGCCGCAGGCGGTGCAGCGATTCCGATGTCGATTGTTCGAATCGCTCCGAACGCCGAGCGCTACCATCCATTTCTGGCGCCGGCGTTCCGAGGCAGCAAGTGGATCGATCTGGGACCCGACGGGACGGGGACGGCGGCTGTATGTACCATCCGAGCAATTCCCTCGGGGCCTCCAAAACAGATCGATCTTCTGCGAGCCAACGGCATCGTTCGCGGGATCTACCACGTTGAGGCGGACGTCCTTGAACTTGCATTGAACGTAAGGCAGGGCAGCGCCGCGCGTCCGAGCAGTTTCTCAACGAGCGCCAGCGAGTCGACGGTCTACCTCCGATGCCGGCGATTCCCTTCGCCAGATGATCAGATCGCGAATGCAGCAGATCGTGTAGAGAAGGCTGAGGAGGCATTCTCGCTGCAAGATCTGAGCGCCGACACTTTGAAGCACTATAGCCAGAATCGGCTTGTCCAAATGCACCGAATCTACAAGTCACAGTTCGATGACGTTAGCCGGATGGCAGATGGCCACGCGAGAACCACCGACATCCTACTGCAATTTGCAACCATCACGAGCGCAATGAAGCTAGAAGCCATCGATCGTTGGTCTGATCGCGAACGGTCGGGCTCTCTTGCGGGAGTCATCACGAACGGAATACGTCGAGCCGCCGATGAAGACGTAAGGCGCCTTGAATCGTACCAGGTCGCGATCGACAGACTGCAGAAGCATTTGGACCTCGTCAGTGCGCAGCAAGTGATAAACGGCGAGACAAAATAGACGAGGTCAACTTCGTTGACTGAGAAACGATGAACGACAGTGGGGAATCTCCGAATAGGTTGGTCGGCGAGGCGTGCCCGTACTCGATCTTCGATCGGAACGAATCCTCTGGGATCCGTGCGGTACCCTTTTCCCTCGAACGGGCGGCTGTTAACACAGAACGCGCGGATCGGAGAGTGGATTCGCGCCGGAGAAAATCATGCTTCAATCACGGCTCACTGCAATCACGGTCATCGACGATCCCTTGGGCCCTGTTGCGAGCGTAAGGAGGGGTCGACTTCGGCGGCATGCGTTCCGTTATCGGGGTCGACTTACTGCGGTCGCAGCTATTGCCTTCTTCTGCTGGGGACATTTTGCCGGCGCCGTTCAAAAAGGCGACAAGGTCCTCAGTGCCGACAAGGTCGTGGCGCAAATGTTCGAGCTTACCGGGCCCAATGGCAAACCGACGGCGCGGCTGTTCAGCACCGACTCGGGCAGTGCAATGCTCGCATTCCTCGACGAGAAGCTGGCACCGCGGCTCATTCTGGGCCTTGTCGCGCACGGCCAACCCTCGCTCGTTCTCCGGGATGCAAAGGGTGACTCGAGGGTAGATATTCATGCGGACGCGGAAAACGGCACCCCTTCGATCATGTTATTAGATAAGGCGCAATCGGACGCGACGGTGCTGTTGACGACCAGCGCGGGCGGCCCACGCCTGACGTTTTCCGAGTCGGAGGGTGGCCGGTTGGGGGTGGGCCTCAACTCTGAAGGACAGCCCACGGTCAAGTTGCAGGGATCTGGAGGCGAGCGCGGGATCTATCTGTCGGCCGCGCGGGACGGCCCAATGATTTCAGTGATGGGGACAAATACCAAACAAAGAGCCGACTGGAAGTTGGATGACGACGGACGTCCCACGGTGTTTGTTCGGGATGTCCGGGGAGCGGTCACTTTGCTGAGCTCCCTGGATCAAGACGGCAAACCGACGACTCAGCGATTCGGACGATGAGCGTCAAACGACAATGTTGGCTGTGCGAGCGCGACATGTACCTCTTACCGGCGACATACCCATGAGCGATGACACTTGCACCGACTTGTGCGACCGCATCAAGGACGCAGAAAACTCTCTTCAGGTTTTGGTCGCTTCGACGCGATGGTGGAAGCGGCTGGGATGCCTGGCACTGGTTTGCGCGTTCACGTTCGCGCTTGGAGGCGCACAAAGAGCTGACATCCCCGTGACCGTCGAGGCGGAGGGCTTCAACCTTCGAGACGAAGACGGCGGTTATCGAGCCCAGTTGCGACTGGACCCGCGCTTCAAGCAGCCTGGCCTCATGCTTTACTACGGCCCCGAGGCCGCAGCCGCTTTCATTGAACTTGACCAGCATGGCATGCCTGGCGTTTGTCTCTTCCGATCGGACCAGCATCCTGGCGTGATGATGTCTATTGGGGAGACCGACAATGAGGCCTCTCTCGATGTCATTGGCGAGCAACGGAATACTCTTAATCTCGGCGCCAAGAAGGACGAATCGACGCTGTTGCTCGACATCGACAAGGACGGCAAGCGTCTATTTGCAGTCTCCGACGGGCCCGGAACCCTGGAGCTCTATCTTTTCGGAAAGGAAAAACAATCGCCGCCTCGACTTGGGCTGATCATCGGGGCCGATGGCCAACCAATTCTTGGTCTGATCGACAAAGATGGCAAAGCCCTGTTCCGCTCTCCTGCACGATAGTTTGGAGTCAAAGCCGCGCGCGATCGCCCCGCTTTTTTGTGCCGCTTCCGATTCGTTCGCGGGCTTCTCCGACGGCGCATCCGTAACCAAGACTTGCTCAGGGAACTCGTCACGTATGACTTCGAGCGATTGGGGCTTAGAAGCCTGCCACCAGATGGCGCAACACTACTGATTTGCGGAAATCCGTGGGCGCCTCGGCGAGCCGCCTACTTCAAACCGGAGCCAGACTAGTGAGTGATGACACACGCAACGCTCTATGCGACCGCCTCAAGAGTTTGGAAGAAGCCCTACAGGTCCTGAGACGCCGCGCGCGATGGTGGAAGAGGTTGGGATCGGTGTCCGCAGTCTGTCTCATTGCGCTTACCTCGGCAGGCGCGGAGAGGGCTGATATTCAGAAGGTGGTCGAGTCGCAGATGTTCACGCTGCGAGACACGAGCGGCAGAGTTCGAGCTCAGTTGCGAATGGACCCGGTCCACAAGCAGCCGTCGCTCACGCTCATCAGCGCAGAAAACAAGATAAAAGTCGCAATGACACTGGATCAAAACGGCTCGCCGTCCCTCGTGCTTTTCGGCACGGATGATCGTTCGTTTGCTTCGATGGAGATGGGGAAGGACGGCAATGAGCCGCAAATCCGTCTCAGGAGCGGCACCCTGAACAGCATCACTCTCAGAGCGATGACGGACGGCTCGAACCAATTGTACTTCTCCGACAAGAACGACAAGCCTCGCTTCGGAGTCATCGATCGCGACGGCGCGGTCGGCCTCACTTTGCTTGGAAAGAACGCCCTGCCTCAAGTGAGACTGGCCGTCAAGCCAGACGGTGCGCCCGAGCTGGCGCTCATCGACGAGAACGGGAAAGTCCTCTTCCATGCACCGAAACCGTGAGGTACCGAGTGGCAGTCTTGTGGCTCGAACGGCATGAGTCAGTTCGACATACAGGCCGAAAACCGGTCTAACGAGATCGCTTTCGGCCTGCGACTTTTCGACCTGGACGGGCATTGAGACTGCCGGGCGCCGACGAGTCGAGCCGTACTTGACCTCGCTCCGGCGTGGATCGTTCTCGTTGATATCTGAACATCCGGGGAGATCGGGCGGCAAGCCGACGACCTCCTGGCGACCCTCGCCTTCGTGCACGATCCGTTGTCCAGGTGATTTGACTTTCGAGATACGTCGGATACGGTATTAGATGCCAACGACTTGCGCCAGGCATCTTAAAGTCGCTGTGTTCTCGCGGTGCCACATGCCTCCGGACGGAGACTCATCGTGCCTCGAAGAAGAATGGCCACAGGGTTCCGGACCGGGCCTCAACGTCGCAAATCGTTGCGCCCGATAGTAGAACGAGTTGAGGCCCGGTTGCTGCTCGCGGACCTCACCGTCATAAACACTAACGACTCCGGCCGCGGCTCGCTGCGTGACGCCCTAACGAGCGCGACGGCGGGCGACAGTATCCTTTTTGCTATCCCTACCTCGCACCCCAACAACTATAACGCCGTGACTGGGTCCTGGACGATCTTCTTAGACTCGACACTAAGGGTCTCCACCCCATCTATCCTGATCGACGCGCTGAGCCAGCAGTCCCAGCCGGGGGCCAGCGCGGCACACCCGGTGATCGTCATCACCCCGAGCGGGAATTTCACTGGCCCGGATACGGATGGTCTCGATATCTCATCGAGCGGCAACACGGTCAGCGGCCTGGTTATCAACGGTTTCCCGCGCGATGGCATCGTCATCGACGCGCGTGCGAGCAACAACCTCGTCACAGGTTGCTTCATCGGTACCGACCCCACAGGAACCACAGCCGTGGCCAACGGTGGGGGCGTGGGCGTTGGAGGCACGTCGAACACGATCGCCAACAATCTGATCTCAGGCAACGCCGCTCAGGGAATATTCTTCACTGCCGGCGGGAATACCATCCAAGGAAACCGAATCGGGACGAGCGCCGACGGGACCTCGGCACTCGGGAACGGCTTCTCCGGCATCCAGCTCGAGGAATCGTCCGGTAACACCATCCGAGGGAACCTCGTTTCGGGCAACGGCGTGCGACCTGCTGGCGGGAGCGGGATTATACTCGACGGTCCACAAGCGCATGGTAACATGATCCAAGACAATCTTATCGGCACAGACGCCGCCGGGACCAAGGCGCTGCCCAATTTGGGCGACGGCGTGTCGCTCGAGAACACCGTCGGCGGCACGGTGGCCGGGACGCCCAACGTCGTTTCCGGCAACGTCATCTCCGGCAATCGATTCAATGGTATCCATATCGCGCTCGGGGCGACTGCGGGCAATCAGATCCTGGGAAACCGGATCGGGACCGATGCGTCAGGCGACGCGGCTCTCGGCAATGGCACGTCCGGCATCACCGTCGAAACTCCCGGAAATACCATCGGCGGGAACGACATCTCCGGCAATGGCACCGGTGCATCCGGTAATACCGGGCTCACACTCAAGGGTAGCGGCGCGGACGGCAACGTCGTGCAGGGGAACTTCATCGGCACCAACGCCGCCGCGACCGCGGCGCTGCCCAACCTTGGCGACGGCGTGGCAATCAGCGGACCCAGCAACATAATCGGCGGCGCCGCGGCCGGCGATCGCAACATCATCGCCGGCAACGACGGACACGGTCTCTCAATCACGGGCGCATCGGGCAACGCGATCGTGGGGAACTACATCGGGACGGGCGGCGACGGCGCGAGGGCGCTGGGCAACGAACTCGACGGGATCTTCCTCGACAACGCATCGGGGAATGCCATCTCCGGCAACTTGATCTCCGCGAACGGCGCGGGCCAGGACGCGGCGGGGATCGATCTCGTGGCGAGCTCGAACGGCAACACAATCGCTGGCAACATGATCGGCACGGACGCCACAGGCATGTTCAGCCTCGGGAACTCACTGGCAGGAATCGAGGTAAGCGACGGTTCCAGCGGCAACACACTCGGCCCCAACAACGTGATAGCGGGCAACGGTACCACGACGAACAACGGTATCGGCGTTTATATCTTCGGCGCTAGTACCTCGGACAACATGGTAGAGGGCAACGCGATCGGCACCAACATCGACGGTACCGGCGCGATTGCCGGCTCCGCGCCTGCGCCCCCGTCAGGTCCGCGATCGGCGTCCTGATCTTCGAGGCGTCTAATAACGTCGTCGAGCAAAACGTGATCTCGGGCAACAAAGTCATCGGTATCGAGATCGCCGGAGGGATGGCAAGCGGCAATCTTGTGCAGGCCAACTCAATCGGCACTAACAAGGCGCGTACCGCGGCGATCGCCAACGGCGCCGACGGGATTTTCATCAACAACGCGCCGGCAAACACCATAGGTGGCGCGACGACCGATGCCGGCAACTTCGTCTCGGGCAATAGCCAGATCGGAATCCAGCTCTTCGGTCTCGGGGCTCAAAGGAACCTGGTCCAGAACAATACGCTGGGTCGGAATGCATCCGGAGGCATCAGCCCGGGCCTGCTCAACGGCGATTCCGGTGATCTGGGGATCTACGTCAATACGACTGCGGGAATCAACACGATCGCTGGTAATTTCGGACAAGGCCTGCGAGAAAGCCCGACGGGCGCGCCCTTCATTCCTGCCGACCCGGGATCGGCTTCGAGCGGAGCCAGCGCACGGGTGCTCCACCGCAACAAGCACGCTCGGCCCTTTGCCCACCGGCGATGGCTCAAGGCCACACGGCGGCCAGCAGATCGGCAGGGTCACACCAGCAAATCACACATTGTCGATCGGTTCAACCACCGATAGTCGGTGGGAGGATGTTCGTCGGGGGGCGCTGCCGGGCACCGCCGAACCGTCAGTTGAACATCAAGATAGATTCACCGCTGAACGGAGGCGGGCGGTGACCGGGAGGGCGTTCGCGAGCGTCAGGACGGCCGGCTTGAAGAACTCGGTGTTCATACCGTACCGAACGACAGATCGACGACGGTCGGCGTGCCGAATGTGTCGATGTCCACGGTGTCAGACCTCCACGGTGTCTGACCTAGTTTGAAGTTAAATGGAATATCCGGATTCATCCAAATCCTCCTCCAATCCCCTCAACTGCTTGCGAACTTTCCCGTCTGATGCTAGCCATGCCGCGAAGCGTCGCGTCAAGTTGGGCACGCTCTCCGGACGCGACAACTTGAGCAATGTCGCCAGCTCCGCATTGGTCGCCATTGTCCGGCTCCGCGCCAGGTAGGCCAGGGCCGCTCGCGCAGGATGCGGCTCCCGCGATGGCTCAACTCTGCGCGCTCGATCCCGTAAAAGGCGCAGACGACGTCGCTGATTCGCGACAAGGGGAGACTCAGTAACAGCCGCGATTCCCGTCGCCGCTCCTTGCGGGGTTCGCCGCGCACCATTGCCCTGACTCGATCGATGAATGCTCCACTCCCGAGAATCCATCCGTGGTACGACTCCTTCCAGGGCGACTCCGGCGGCTCCGCTAACCCCGCGGTCACATATCGCCGGTAGGCCCCGGCGGGACTGGGCCCGCCGAACGCACCGTCCCACGACGCCATCAGCTCGTCGTAAGCCACCCACTCCAGACGGCGGCCGCGATGGGCATACCCGGGATAACTCGACCAGGCCCACTCCGCCGGATGGTCCACCATTCGGCCCGGACCGGGTTCAAATGCACGTATCGGGTCAGCGGCCAGAAGTAGGTCTCATCTTCCACCAACTCGGTACGAAAGCGGCCCTGGAAGACATGCCCGGAAAAAAGCGGTGGCGGCGCGACCAGATAATTGGCGTAGCCGGAGAGAAACGCTTGCATACCGCGGGCGAGGTTGGGCTGGGGCGTCTTGAGGACGACATGCAGGTGGTTGGATATGATGGCGAAAGCGTACACGCGCCAGGAGCTGCGAAGCGCGGCACGACCGAGGTGTTCTTGAAGCCGATCGCGGTCCTCGTCATCTCATACGATATCCTGACGCCCGTTGCCCCGGGCCATGAGGTGGTAGATCGCGCCATGGATACTGGAGGCGTAAGCGTCGTGGCATACCCTCGATAGAAACATGATCGCCGTCGCACGGCAAGATAGAACTTGATCCTAGGTCTGACCCCCTGGATGACCCCCTGGAGACCCCCGGACAGCCCCGTCCCGGGGCTGAAGAGGGGGCCACCGTCGGCGCAGGCGGAACGGCCGGAGCCACGAAGTCGCGATCGTTACACCAGAACGCCGCCAGCCGCGGGGGTACACGTTCGAGGCCGGTCTCGGCGTCATGTCGCGGGCGGTTTGGCGCCGCGTAGGTATGGGGGCCGGTCCGCGGTTGTCGATCGGACGACCGTCGCCCCGTTCCGGGGCGATTGGTTTGTGAGGCGGCATTCCAGGGGCGGCGGCCGACGTAACCAGGGGCGGCGGCCGCCCCTGGCTATTGACCCCAGCCCCGTCCCGGGGCTGAAGAGGGGGGCACCCTCGGCGCGGGCGGGACCAGGAGCAAGGACATGCAGCGCGGCGAAGTCGCGCTGGCGCGATGTCGCTAACATCTGCCGATCACCCAAGGAGCATTTCACCGATGACGATGGCTCCGCGCATCTCGTCGATCCGGCCGTGACTCGCTGGGACCACTGCGTCACGCGCTGCGTGCGACGGGCATTTCTACTTGGCGAAGGACCGGAAGACCGCAAGAAATGGATCGAGTGTCCCCCGTCGTAGCCTGCCCGCTCACCGGTCTCGGGCGTCGATTGCAGCGTGCGTCCATCAAAGATCGACGCTGTCGGCTCGGGATCCCGCTCGGCGAGAAATCGAACGATCGCGCGGGAATCTTGCGCGATTTGCTCGAAGACGCCGGCCTGCATCCAGCGCCGGGCTGGTTGGTAGACTGCGATCCAAGGCCGAAGATCGTTTGACAGGAATCGCCACGGACAGCCCGCCATGACCACGTAACGTAGAGCGCTCAACAGATCGCGCAGAGAATGTTCGCGCTGTGGAGCATCCTCGCGCATCAAGGTCAGGTATGGGAGAAGAAACTCTCATTCGGAATCCGAGACGTCGCCTGGATACGACTTCCGTGTCGTGTTCATGCCACAACATGAGCAAAGCTCTCACAATAAGTCAATAACAGCCTTCAGATACCATGATTCCGCGCGACCGACGCGTTTGTGTACGCGATCACCGGGCGGCGGCGGGGCGCCAGTGATCGATGGGCCGCGCGGCCTCGCTGGCAAACGGCAAGGAGACGCGCTGGCCGCTGGCGGCCGACTTGTAGAGGGCGTGGATGGCCTCGACGACGGCGCGGCCGTCGTGGCCGTTTTCGCGGGGCTGTGTTCCACTGGCGACGCAGGAGACGAAGTGTTCCATCTCCTGGGGGAAACCGTAGTTCCAGATCTCCTCGTAGATCGGAAATGACCAGCCGGCGGTCGAGCCGGCCTTCTCGACGGCGTAGCCGTATCCACGCCGCGAAAACGCTCGCAGCGCGTTGCCAAACAGGACGTCGGCGTAGGCCTGGCCGTCGCTGCCGAAAACCTCCGCCCGGTCGTCCATGCCGCCGGGCTTGGTCCAGCTTTCCTCGGCAAGGCCGACCGCCCCACCCTCGAAGTTCAAGAGCAGAATCGCCTCGTCATCGCCGTCCGTTTTGTCGGCGTGCACGTAAGTGCCCATCTGGGCGTAGACGCTCAGGATTCGCGCCTTGGCACCGGTACCGGAATTCCCCAGCAGCCAGCGGAAAAACTCGACGGCATGGCAGCCCATGTCGAACGTGACGCCGCCGCCGCTTCGCTTTGTGTCGAAAAACCATCCCGCGTGGGGTCCGTCGTGCTTCTCCGATTGCTTGACCAGGTGAATTTTCCCGAGCGCGCCTTCGTCAATCAATTGCTTGAGACGAAGGTACTTGGGCGTGAAGCACAGCTCCTCGGCGTATCCCAGAATGACGCCGGCGCGGTCGCACGCGGCGATCATCCGGTCGCATTCCGCGATGTTCATGGCCATGGGTTTCTCGACCACGACGTGCTTGCCCGCGTCCGCGGCGCGGCAGGCCGCCTCACAATGCAGGTCGTTGGGGAGCCCGAGGACCACCATGTCGACCTCGGGGAGATCGAGCAGATGCCGGTAGTCGGTGAAATGACGAGGGATCGCGTGCTGCTGGGCGAACGCCGCAGCATGGCCGGGCGAGGGGGACGCGACGGCGAGGACCTGTGCCCCGGGTACGCGCGAGAGCACTCGTGGTGAATGGCCGTGATGAATCCCGAGCCGATCAAGCCGACCCGCACCGTTTCCATCTTCGCCCCGTGACCGCGCGTCGCTGGCATGTTCGTCGTGCTCCTCTGGCCGATCGAGGTTGTGGGCATCAGGAACCAGACATTCTACAGCGAGCGCGGACGACGAGTGACCCGGCGGGCGCCAAGGAGCGGCGCCGGGTCAAGAGCCTGTGCCCTTGACCGCGATCGGCAAGTGACAGGGGGTTCACCCGGACGGCTCCGCGAAGATAAGATGTGGGTGGAGGCCGATTCAACAACCGCCGCCGACAGACCAGGCAACGACCGACCGGTTCCGAGCGTACTTTTTCTGGAACCATCCGATCACCCCAGACGTCGAAGAGGCGTGATGTCCCTGTGCCCTGACGACCACAGTCTTGTGGAAGCATGCCGCGCGGGTCAAACCGAGGCGTTCGGCGCCTTGGTCGAGCGCTACCAGGACAGGCTGTACCAAACGATTCGACGGCTCAACGGCTCGTCCGAGGATTCCAAGGACATCCTGCAAGACGCGTTCCTGCGGGCGTTTCAGAAGCTTGATCAGTTCCAGGGAGACAGCTCCTTCTATACATGGGTCTACCGAATCGCCATCAATCTGGCTCTCAGCGGGTATCGCCGGCAGAAAACGCGTGCATGGCTCGGTCGCAAGAGCGGGCGGACGGCTCCGCACAATCAAGAACCGGCCGACCCATCGGCCGACGCCGACCCGACGCTGTCGATCGAGCGTGCGGAGCGCGATCGGTCGGTCCAGGCGGCCCTCTCCCAGCTAGGACAGGAGCACCGCGCCGTCATCGTGCTCAAGGATTTCGACGGCCGGCACTACGAGGAAATCAGCGCGATCCTGCAGGTCCCCGTTGGCACCGTTCGTTCTCGATTGCACCGCGCCCGCTGCGAGCTGCGCGATCGGCTGCGGAGCCTGGTGGACGAGGAACAGCCGGTACGCCAGGCGACGCCCGCCGCCACGTGATCGCGGGGGATGACCCATCAGTTCTCATGGGTCGCAAGCCGGCCGGCCGCTCTAGATCGACTTTTTTGCAGAAGAAATCATAAACTGATGCGTGACGATGAATCGTTCTTGAGTGCTTACCTGGACGGCCAGCTCGACCACCTGCGGCGACAGCAGGTGGAATCGGCGCTGGTCGCGGATCCTGGGCTCGCCGAAGAGCTGCGCAGATTGACGGCCGTGCGCGATCTCGTGGCCGGCTTGCCGCGGGAACCGTCGGTCGATCTCGCTGGCGCGGTGATGGAGCGCGTCGGCGCACTGCCTCGCCCGCGTGCCTGGCTCCCGCCCTATTTCGCCAGGCGGGCCGGCACTCGACCGGCCTTGGTCGCCGGCGCGATGTTCGCGTCGGCCGCGCTCGTGGTGTTTGCGATCTCGCTGGCCCTTTCGATGACGCTGTGGCTACATCCTCCAGATCCCGCGGTTGGCCCGGCGGTCGCGCAGCTCGAACCGAGCGGGAAATCGACCCTGCCGGCGGCCCCGGGCGCGGTTGCGAGCCCCGGCGCCCTGGCCGAAAAGCAACCGGATTCATCCCTTACTATTGTATCCGATGCCATCGCAGCCGCGACTTCCGAGACGGTCGGTCCTCCGCGCAGCGAGCCAAGCACTGCTGCCTTTGACTCTCCCGCTTCTCGCGACCTGGAAGGTGCTCGTCAGTTGCTCGAGAGCCCCAACCTGAGGCGTGTGTTTTTCGCCAGGAACGGTCTCGGCGGCAAAGGCGATCAAGAGATCACAGGCGCCATCGAGCGCGCGACTCGCTTCCCGTTCTTCAAGCTCACGGTTCCGCGCGGGATCGTCATCGACCCGCGCCATCCCGAGGAAGCCACGGTGTACGCTGTCGTTGTCGGTCCGGGCGAGCTCGAGGGCTTACGCGAACGGCTCAATCTGGCGCTCGACGACCAGGTCGAGGACGCTGCAGCCATTCCCGGTATCGTCACGCAACTCGCTGACATCAGACAGGTTCAGAGCATGCCGCCGTCTCCGCTGGCCGACGTGCTGATCCCTCGCGCCGCTTCAGCGCTGCGAACGCCGCATTCCGCCCCGGCAGAAACTGGTGAACTGCCGGGCATCGGTCAAGGCGGGCACGATGCGGGGACGCTCGAGAAGGGGCAGAACGGCCCGGCGCCTGCACGGGGGAATTTGCCCGCTGCCGCCGCGTCCGAACGTGGCGCCAGGTCGTCGGGCAACGATGAGCGGGCCTCCACGGCGCAGGCCAGGCCGCAAACCGAAACGGCCGCGACCGTTGCCGGACGATCGCCCGATCTCGCTGCGGGAACAGGAGATGCGGCCAAGCCGATCCGCGGCAAAGCCGTGCCCTCAAATTCCGATAAACCCGATGAGAAGATCGTCGTTCTGGTGTGGGTTTACAAGCATCGCCCAGGTTGATCGCGTCGATCGATCCGGCCGAGGCGAGAATCAAACCGATCGGCGGATCGATCCAGAGCGACCGAACAGGGCAAACGCCCAGCCGATTTCGTGGCGCCACGAGCCGGCCGCCCACCTTGCGGCAGAGGGCGGAAGTTTTGTCACGCATTTCCTGTCACGTCGTGAATCCGATCGATTATTGTTAGGTAATCCGCCAGCGCGATCGTGTGCCCTTGGGGACGCCGTCGCGGGAGCGTGATCCAGTGGCTGCATCCTCGACATGATCCACGTAGACCGGCTCTCGAAACGATTCGGCTCGTTCAAGGCGGTCGACGGCATCGGGTTCGACGTGGGTCCCGGCGAGATCGTCGGCTTGCTCGGCCCGAACGGGGCCGGCAAGACGACGACGATGCGGATGCTGACGACGTACTTGAGCCCGACGAGCGGCCGGGCGTCGCTGGCCGGGCACGACGTGCTCGACGAGCCGCTCGAGGTGCGGCGCAAGGTCGGCTATCTTCCCGAGAACGTCCCGCTGTACCACCGAGATGCGGGTGACGGAGTACCTGCGGTATCGGTCCCGGCTCAAGGACGTTCCGCGGGCCAGCGGCGCCGGGCGGTCGGCGAGGTCGTGAGCCGATGCCGGCTGGGCGACGTCGAGAATCGGATCATCGGCCAGCTCTCGCGCGGCTTCCGCCAGCGGGTCGGCCTGGCCGAGGCGATGGTGCACGACCCCGAGATCCTGATCCTCGACGAGCCCACGGCCGGTCTCGACCCGCTGCAGATCCGGGAGGTCCGCGACCTGATCCGCGAGCTCTGTCGGAGCGGCACACGATCCTGCTTTCGACGCACATCCTGTCGGAGGTGGAGGCCGTCTGCGGCCGGGTGATCATCATCGCGCGGGGCCGGATCGCGCTCGACGATCAGCTGGCGAACCTGCGGCGGCAAGCGCGATCATGCTGGAGGCCCGGGGGCCGGCCGATCCGATCCGGGCCGTGCTCCAGACGATTCCCGGGGTGGAACGCGTGGTCGCTTGATCGCAAGGACGGCGAGCATGCCTGCTTTCTGAGTCCAGACCCGAGGATTCGGAAGACCTGCGCGAGGCGATCAGCCACAAACTGGTGACCAACGGCTGGCCGCTGCGGCAGCTCGACCTGCGGCGGAGCTCGCTGGAAGAGCGATTCACCCAGGTCGTGACCCAGGACACCCTCGCCGCTAGCCCAGTCCGAGGCCGATTGACCATGCGGCACGTCCCGCCTTCTTGACGCGCGAGCTGGCGGCCTACTTCCTGGGCCCGATGGCGTACCTGGTCTTGCTCGCGTTCCAGTTGATCGCGATCCTCAATTTCTGGGAGCTGGTGGACATCCTGAGCCAGCCGCAGCGCGAGCTGTCGAGCCTGCGCGACCCGATGAGCACGTACATCTCGGGCAGCCCGCTCGTTCTGGATCGCCATCCTGGTTGCGGTCCCCGATGCTCACCATGAGACTGTTCGCCGAGGAGCGCCGCTCGGGCACGATCGAGGTGCTCTTGACCGTGCCGGTGACCGAAACCGAGGTCGTGCTGGCCAAGTGGCTCGCGGGCGTGGTGATGTATTGCGTGTTGCTCGTGCCGTTCGCCTTGTACTCTGCCGTTCCTCTATTATCCAGGCGAAATATCGACTTCGACCTCGGCCCGATCTTCTGCCTGGGACTCGGCCTGACGACGATGGGGATGATGTTCGTCGCGATCGGCGTTGCTGTTCAGCGCGCTCACGCGCAACCAGATCATCGCGGCGATCTGGACGTTCGTCATCCTGTTCGTGCTGGTCGTGATCTTCCCCGTGGTTTATCTGTTCGCGGCGCACCAGCACGCCGAGTGGGCCGACGGCCTGCGGTTTCATGGCGGTCTTGAGCCAGATCCGGAGCTTCGGCCTGGGCCAGCTCGACCTTCGATACCTCGCCGATTCATCTTTCGGTCTGCGTCTTCGTGCTCATCTTGACCGTGAAGGTGCTCGAGATGCGCATCGAACCGATGAAGATCGGAGCCCGTGGGGGACGCCGCTCTTCGATGCGAAACGAAGTCCTGAGTTATCTGTGGCGCGGCGAGCTGTGGATCGTCGGCTGCGGCCTGGCCGTGTTCCTGGCCGTGACCTGGGTCTTGCGGGGTGCGTCCCGGGTCAGGCGGCGGCGGTCGAGGATGACGCCGATGCGCCGCGCGCGGGCTACCGCGACCGGATCATCGCCGCCGTGGTCGTCGGCTTGATGCTGATCCTCTGGGCGCGGCTACGTCGCGCTCTCGCGCGGGCATCCTCTGGTCGCTGCCGATCTTCGCGCTGGGATTTGGGCCTGGTCCTGTACCTGATCGCGCATAACCGCCGATACCGGCATGCGAGCCCGACCCTGCGGCGGCACGATCGACTTTTCGACCGCGTTCTTGAACGCTTCGCTGCTGGCGGGATCTTGATCGTGGTCAACGTGATCGCGTTTCGCTACGGCGGCCGGCCAATCGACATGACGCGCGAGCGGAACGTACTCGCTCTCGTCGATGACGCTGAACCAACTGCGGGCCTGGACCGGCCGGTGACCTTCACGATGATCTTCGGCGACGGTGTTCGCGCGAGCCGCCAGCACGACCGCGTCGTGCAGCTTGCTGGAGTCGTACAAGGCCGCCAATCCCCAGATGATCCAGTCTCAGAGCCTGAACCCATTCAGCGACCTGACGCGGCTCGACGAGCTGGCCAAGCGCGTGCCCGAGCTCGAAACTGTTGTACGGCAGCGGCGCGGGCAGGCCGGTGCCGTCGTGATCGAATACGGCACGGGCGAGAGCGCCCAGTACGTGGTGGTGCGCAACGCAGGAGCTGTTTCAGCCGATCCCGCTCGATCCGGCGCAGGGCGGCCTGGATCACTATGCTTCGGCGTTCACGGGCGAGGACGAGATCACTTCGGCACTTGATCCGACTGAGAGAGGGCAAGAGGTCGAAGGTCGCGTTCACGACCGGGCACGGCGAGCCGGTCGACCGCGCGACCTGAACCCGCGAGGCCGCGGCGTCGGCACCTGGAAGACCCGGTTCAACAAGGTGGGCTGCGAGGTGATCGACCTGAATCTGGTCCAGGAAGAAGTGATCCGGAGACCTAAGCCTCTTGGTCGTGGTCGGGCCCGAAGACTCCCTTCAAGCCGGACGAAGCCGCCAAGCTGAGGGCATACCTCGATCGAGGGGGACCGCTTCTGTTATTGCTCGGCAACGCCGAGCCGTCGGGCCTCGAGGAGATCTTGAAGTCATTCAACCTTGCGATCGGGCCGGGGCGTCGTGGTCGACGCCAGGCTCAATTACCGCGACATCGCGTGATTTTCGCCCCCACCGAGCCGATCCTCAAGCATCCGATCGTCGATCCCCTGGGTCCCAATCGGGCCGTGCTCTTGCCGGAGCGGCGCCGATTCGCGTGATCGGCGCGGCGATCGCCGGCGGCGCCGGCGGCCGAGCCAGTTGACGCCAACCTGATCGCGCGTGCCGATCCTGCGCTCGAGCAACTTTTCGTGGGCGGAGACCGACGCTGAAGAATCCGCCATGCGCCTGGATGCGAGCGCGGCGACCAGCGTGGACCGATCGTCGTGGGCGTCGCCGTCGGGGAGCGCGGGCCGTCGCCGGCAGATTCCGGGGGCGTACTCCAGGGAAAGCCCAGGCTGGTGTTGTTCTCGTGTCCGGCGATGGCGGAAAACGTGTTCCAGGAGATTCGAGCGCACCAACCTGGATTTGCTCATGAACGCGGCAAGCTGGCTGCGCAACCGGCCCAATACCCAGGGGATCGCGCCGGCGACGCACGTCGCTTTGACGCTGTCGGTCGACCCGCTGCTCCGGTCGCGACTGATCCTGGTTCCGTCGGTCATGGCCGTGTTACTCATCGTCTCGACAGGGATCATTGTGTACCTCGCCCGGCGTGAATGATGAAGACACATCGCACCACTTATATTTTGATCGGCCTCTTCTTTGCGTCGCTCCTGGCGATCTGGGGGCTCGAGTATTCGGGCGTACCGACCGACAAGGTTCGGCTCCTGCGAGGGACGCGAATCTTGCCGGACTTGCTGGAGACTCCCGAGAACAGCATCCGCAAGCTGACGATCGACCGCGGCGAGGAGCGGCTCACTTTTGAACGACGCGGCAAAGCCGCACTGCGCTGGCAGATGGTAGAGCCGATCGACGCGGCCGCGGAGCCTTCGCGCCTGGAGACCTTGGTGCGCAACCTCAAGGAGCTGCGGGCATCGCTCGAGGCGGGCGAAATCACCGGCCCGGACGCCGATTTCGGGCTCGCGCCGCCCGATGCGACAGTGCGGCTGTGGGGCGAGCCGGGGGGCAGCAGAGCGGAGCCGATCGCGACGCTCGCGCTCGGCAAGACGATTCGAGGCATGCGCTATGTGCGCCCGGGGGAGAAAGGTCCGATCGAGGTCGCCGATGCAAAGCTGCTGAGCGCGGTCGACGCGCCCCTGGTCGACTGGCGAGAGAAGGTTGTGCTGGGCGTGCCGAGCTTCCAGGTTGCCCGCGTGGAAATCAAGCGGCCCGAGCTGGTGATCCGCGTCGAGCGCAGCAGAAGCGGGCGGTGGAGGGTCTCGGCGCCCATCGTGACGCTGGCGACCGAGGCCAAGGTCGAGAGCCTGCTCGCGGCGCTGGCCTCGCTGCGCGTGGCCGACGGATCGAAGGGGTTTGTCGCAGACGGCGTGAGCGATTTCGCCCCGTTTGGGCTGGCGCCGCCGGCGGTTACCGTCGAGCTCTTCACGACACTGGCGAGCGACCCACCGCTAGTGCTCCACATCGGCAAGCCGGATCCCAACCGGCCCGACCGGGTCTACGTGCGACAGGGGGATCAGGACGACGTCGTGCTGGTCGACGGCAAGGCACTCGGGGAGATTCCGGAGACGGTCACCGCGCTGCGAAGCCAGCAAGTCGCCGACATTATCCGGCCGCCGTGACCGAGATCCAGGTCCAGATCAATGATCTCGCGTTTGCGCTCAAGAAGAATCCGGACGGCTGGCAGCTGACGTCGCCCACGGCGGAGAAGGCCGACCCGATCAAGGTGCAGACGTTCCTCGTGCGCATCGGCTCGCTTCAGACGAGCGAGTTCTTCGAAGCGGAACGGATCCGCGATCCGGGGCTATCTCCACCGGCGATGACGATCAAGATCTGGCAGCCGCCGGGCACCCTCACCGGCGTTTCGCCCGCGCCGACGAGCCGGCTCTCAACTTGCAAATCGGACGATACGACGCGGGCAGAAAGGCGATCTTCGCCCAGCTGGAAAACGACAAGGTGATCATGGTCTTGCCCGACACGATCCTGGCGGATCTGCCCAAGAATCGGTGGGCGTTTCGCGACCATACGATCTTGAAACTGGGCCCGGCCGACGTCCGCAAGCTGACGATCACGCGGGCAGGCACCACCGAGATCCTCGAGCCGGACGAATCCGGCGCGCCGAATCGCTGGCGAATGAAAAAGCCGGTCGATGCCGCTGCCGATACCCGTTCTGTCACGCGGCGCTCGCCGCGCTATCGGGCCTGCGCCGAGCGAGCATCCTCACCGATTCGCAAGCGGGACGTGAAGCCGTACGGCCTCGACAATCCGCTGCTCGAGATCGCATGGGATAGCGATCGGCCCAGCCGTCTCAAGCTCGGCGCCTCGATTCCGCGGACCGCCAACTATTACGCGGCGCTGGACGACGAGCCGTACATCTTCACGCTGAAGGGCGAAAGCCTCAAGCCGTTTGAAGCCGAGTTTCACGACCGGGTCGTCATGTCGTTCCCGCTGGCCAAGGCCGAGCGCATCGTGATGAACTGGGGTTGGCCCAAGCGGACTGTCGCGATCCGCCACCGCGTTCCATCGCCGAAGGGCCAGCTCGAGTGGGTGGACGAGCCCGGCGCCGACGCGGCTGGAATCGATATTTCGGGAGCGGGCGCGCTCGTGAAGGCACTCTCGCACATGGAGACGATTCGCTATCTTCAGTACGATGGATTGATCCCGCGCATACGGGCTTGCACCGGCCGCGCCTGGTGGTCAAGGTTGAGCTTGGTAAGGATGAGCCGCCCCGGACGCTGCGCATCGGTTACCCGATCAACGGGGCCGTGGTGTTCGCGGCGGTGGGGTCGGGCGACACCGGGCCGGTGTTCGTGCTGCCAGCGATGTCGTGGGACACGCTGATCAAGTCCGGCGAGCGGTACGGGCCATTCCCCGATGACGTCTTCGCGCCGACCAGCAATCCCGCCGCCAAAAGATGACCACCTGCGCACAACCGGCGCACTTCGCCCGTCCCGATGCCTCCGCAGCCGGCAGCGTCTGCGCCGCCCGTATCTCCCGTACGGCCGGCAGACTCGACACCCTGGCACGGTCTGGATACGCAAAGATTGACGCTGGTTTGGGTCCCACGAAACAACTCGAGCGCGGTACGCATGTCGTCCCATCGGATTCGCCGAAGAGAGAGAGGAATCGAGGCGAGGCCGATCGGGGGGACGAGCCATGGCCGTTGCGATCGAGACGGGCCCGCGAGCTACTGGCGGCACGCGCACGCTTGGCGGCAGGCAGACGCGCCCTAGCCTGGCGGGCATCACAGGTCGAAGACGATTCATTTACCTGACGGTGCTGAACGCCCTGGCGATTGCGGCCGCGTTGACGCTGGCGGAGATCGCCTTTCGATGGCTGTGGAACCCCAAGTACTGGATCCACACCCGACAGCTTGCTCGTTGGATCGGGCCAGACCGAGGCGGGCAAGAAATGGTGGCCGGACACGACTTACCTGGTCGACAGCTCCGAGTTTCGGATCGAGTTCCGCACCAATGCGCTGGGATATCGAGCCAGGACCGGCGCCGTCCGGGCGCTCGTCCGTACCGCATCGCGTTCGTGGGCGATTCGTTCACCGAAGGAATGCAAGTTCCGTACGAAGCGACGTTCTGTGCCCGGCTCGAGCGACTGCTCAACCAGAGCAATTCTGCGCGGCCGAGTTGTCTGTGAGAACTATGGCGTGTCGGCGACCGACCTGTCTCGACTACTGGCACCGGATCGTCCACGACGTGCTCGCCGGCGACCCTCCGCGGACGCTGGTGCTTTGCATCTATCCCGGCAACGATTTTCAGTGCGTCTTCCCGGACGATGCATTTGACGCGGAACGGGCTTCCGCTGCGTGACTACTTACAAGCCGCCAGGGTGGACTCAGCACTTGATCGCGTGGGTCAACCTGCATTCCAAGTTTGGATGCTACGTGCAGCGCGGCTTGCTTTCAGCCGGCAGCCGCGCCGGGATCGCGGACCGGCCAGGGACCGAAAGCACTGGTGGACCGACCCGCTCGTCGCCGCAACCGCCGCGGACGCGCCGGCCGTACGGCGATCCCGGGCGCTGTTCGCGGCGATCGACGAGGAATGCCGGCGCCAGGGGACCAAGCTGTGCGTCCTCGTGGTCGGTCCCGTCGCCAATTACAAAGCGAAGAACGGCCAGCAGCCCGCTCGCGCAGATCCTGGCGAGCTGGGGCCTCGACATCCCGGTCATCGACGTCGCGATCAAGGCGCGAGTGCGACCCCCGATTATCAGCAACTGATCTTTCCGCTCGACGGGCATCTCAACCAAGGCGGCCACGACTTTCTTGCCCGGGAGGCGGCCCCCGCACTCGAGGCGGTGATCGCGTCGACCGAGCAAGCTTCCCGGCGCTGAAGGACGGCGTCCGAAGCGGTGGCAGGCCCGCAAAAGTCGTCGTTAGAATGGCGGTGAACATCGTCATTCCGACTCCGCAGGAGCGTTGCTCGTGCTTGAGATCGTCGATACCCTCACCCGGCACTCCGCTATCGCGTCCCGGCCCGTGACGGAGATCGATGACCGGTTGCGTGCGACGATCCGCGAGATGTTCGATCTGATGTATGCGGCCAAGGGAATCGGCCTGGCCGCCAACCAGGTCGCCCTGCCGTTCCGGTTCTTCGTCTTGAACGTCACGGCCGACCCCGAGCAGAAGGACCAGGAGCAGGTCTTCATCAATCCCGAGATCGTCAAGCGGCACTCGTCGATCGAGGACGAGGAAGGCTGCCTGAGCCTGCCCGGTCTGTATGCGAAGGTGCGGCGGGCCAAGCGGATCCGCGTCCGGGCCTACGACCTGGAGGGCAACCTGGTCGAGCACGATGCCGACGAGCTGTTCAGCCGCGCGGTGCAGCACGAGGCGGACCACCTCGACGGCAAGCTGTTCATCGATTATCTCGATCCCCTGGCACGCGCACTCGCTCGAGGAAAAGCTGCGCGAGCTTCGAGCTGAATATCGCAAGGCCCAGACAGGCCGGGCGAAATCCCGGCGGACGACGACCTCGTGAGGCGGCTCGACGAGCATGGCCGCCGAGTCCTGGACGCCGTGCCCGGTGATGCCGCCGGCTGAACAGAGTTCCTCGACGATCCTCCGTCTCGCGACCGAGCTCAGCGTCCCGATGGCTCCTCCGATCCGACTGATCATGCTGGGCACCGGCGACTTCGCCCTGCCCACCTTCGAGCACCTGGTCGAGACCGGCATACGTCGTTGCGCTGGTGACCCAGCCCGACCGCCCCCAGGGCCGCAAGCAAGAGCTGATTCCGAGCCGCATCAAGCAGTCGGCCGAGGCGCGCGGCATCCCCGTCGAGCAGCCCGAGGACGTCAACGGCCCCGAGAGCCTGGACCGCATCCGGCGATTGCAGCCGGACCTGCTGGTGACGGCGGCTTACGGCCAGATCCTCTCGGCCGAGCTCCTGTCGATCCCGCGGCTGGGCGGAATCAACCTGCACGGTTCGATCCTGCCGTCGTATCGCGGGGCGGCGCCGGTCGCCCGGGCCATCCAGAACGGCGAGACCGAAACCGGCGTCACGGTCATCCGGATGACGCCCCGGATCGACGCCGGCGGCATCATCGCCATCGCCCGCACCGCGATCGGCCCGGACGAAACCGCCGGTGAGCTGGAGGAGCGCCTGGCGCGGCTGGGTGCTCCCCTGGTCGCGCAGGCCATCGCCGGCGCTGGCGGCGGGCCGGTCGCGTCCTGCCCCAGGACAAGTCCAAGGTCACCCGGGCGCCCAAGCTCCGCAAGGAGGACGGGTCTGATCGACTGGTCGCGACCGGCCCAGGCCATCCACAACCTGGTCCGCGCGATGCAGCCCTGGCCGGTGGCGCACACGACCTGGCAGCCCCGGTCCGGCGTCGCCAGCGACCCGCATCGGATCATCGTCCACAAGACCGAGGTCGTCGCCGGCCAGGGCGCGCCGGCGAAAGTGATCGAGGCCGCGGGCGACCGGCTGGTCGTCGCCGCCGGCGAAGGAGCCGTCGCGCTGCAGGTCATCCAGATCCCGGGCAAGAAGCGCTCAGGACGCCGCCGAGTTTCTCCGCGGCCACCGGGTCGAACCCGGTGATCGCTTCGGCGCTGAGCAACGAACAGTCCGGCCGGCAGTTCGCCCGGCTCACAGCCCGTGCGATCGCTTGCGATGATTCCACGAATCGTCCCGAGCGGCAACCTCGTCAAAACCCGCAACTCCGGCGCCGACAGCCGACGAGGCATCGATCCGGCCGCCTCGACAGCGACGACAATGAGAGAGGAGCGGATCACAGGAGGCCAAGGCGAGGATGGACCATGCGGCTTGCGAGGATTGCGCTGGCGATCGGTCTGGCGATCATGTTCGGCCTGTCGCTCGGGAACCGAGGCACTCGCCCGAGGGAACCAATGAAGCGCCGGCTCGAGGGCCTTGCGCTTTTCGAGGCCGGGCGCTTCCAGGAAGCGATCCCCTATTTCGATCAGGTGCTTGCCCGGCACGGCGCGATCTCGAGATCTTGATCAAGCGCGGAGCTTGCTACTCGCGATCGATCAGCCGGAGAAGGCACTCGCCGATTTCGATCGCGTGAATCAGCACAGTGGGTGGGCGTCGCGGGTGTTCGCGGCCGGCGACATCTATACGCCGCTCTCGACCTGGCTGCCAATGCCGTTGCCGGATCGTCCAATTTCGCCGAGAGCTGGGGCAATCGCGGCATCGCGCTGCTCATGCTCGGCGCAGACGAGGAAGCGTCCAGAGCTTCCTGACGGCGACCAGCCTGTGGAATCGTGAACCAGGACCGCAACCTGGGCGGCGGCCGCGGCCGGGCGGCCGCCTATCAGGGGCTCGGCCAGGCTTATCATCGGCTCGGCCAGGACAGCTGGCGGTTCGAGCCTACAGCGAGGCGATCGCGATCTACCCGGCGACCCGAACGGCTTCGCCGGGCGCGGCGACTCGCTGGCCGCGCTGCGACTGCTCGACCAGGCGCTCGCCGACTATTCCGAGGCGATCCGCTGGACCCGTCGCATTCGCGGGCGTGCTGCGGCCGCGGTGCTGTGCTTTACGACCTGGGCCGCGACGAGCCGGCCCTCGCCGACCTGGACCGCGCCATCGCACTCGACCCGAAGTTATGCCAAGGCCTACAGCTACCGAGGTGCGGTCCACGCGCGGCGCGGCCAGAACGAGCTGGCGCTCGCCGACTACGATGCGATCATCGCTCTCGCGCCCGAGAACGCCGGGGCGTACAAGGACCGCGGCGGGGTCCTGGTGCGGATCGGCACGTTTCGATCGCGCCCTCAAGGACCTTGACGACGCGATCCGGCTCGATCCCAAACGTGCGACGGCCTACCAGAACCGCGGCGCTGCCTACAACGGCCTGGGGCAGTATCGAGCGCGCGATCGAAGACCTGAGCAAGGCGATCGAGCTCGACCCTGAGAACGCCGGCGCCTACACCAACCGCGGGCTGGCGCTATTTCGCGATCGGCAGCTACGACCAGGCGATGCGTCGACCTGAGCCAGGCGATCCAGCTGGCGCCGAGAAACGCGATCCCCTATTTCAATCGTGCCGAGGTCTTCAGCCGGCTGGGGATGCGGGACCGCGCACTCGAGGACTACCGCGAGGCGATCCGGCTCGACCCGCGAATCGCCGCGGCCTATGCCGCCAGCGGCCGGCTGCGAGACGAGAAGGGCGAGCGCGACCAAGCGATTCGCGATTACGACATGGCGCTGCAGCTCGATCCCAAGGAAGTGGCCTGTACTACGACCGCGGAAACGCGCGGCGGGCAGAACGGCGACTGGCAAGGGGCCCTCGCCGACTACGATCGTGCGATCGTGCTGGATCCCGAAGCGGGCGGAGACGTATCTTGCCCGCGGCTGGTCGCGTCTGTCCGCGGGGGTCCCCGGCGCCGACTACGACGCCCGCAGCCTACCTCGTGCTCAAGGGCTGGCGCGACGGGCTTTCTCCCTACATGGCCGTGCTGGCGGTCGTCGGGCGCTCGCGATGCCGACCGCGGGGCACAAGCGAATCGCGTTCTCGACGAGGCGCTCGCCAACCTCTCTCCCCGCGCATGGCCGGTGCCGGTGTTCCGCTACCTGCGGGGCGAGATCACGGAGGCAGCCATGGAAGCCGCCAAGAGCGACCGGCAGCAGACCGAGGCTCACGCCTTCCTTGGCCTGGATCGCCTGCGCCGGCGACGGCAGGCTCGCGACGGCTCACCTCAACTGGGCGAAGGACCACGGCAGCCGGGCTCGATCGCCGCCGACGTCGCACGCGCTGCGCTTCGCACGGATCGCGGCGGGCGGTCAACCCTCGCGATCCCCGTGACACGATTTGGTGGAACAGCGCGAGTCAGCGCTACGGCCGCGTCGCCGGGCGAACGTACCTGCGGGCTTTGGGGTTGGCGGTGTTCCACCGCGGCTTCTCGGGATCGTCGGCGATCATGAGCAGGCCGAGCGCGACGGTGCGATCGATCAAGGCCATATTGGTGAAGTCGATCTTCTCCCAGTGGTCGCCGACGGCGTGATAGTCGGGAAACTGGTACGCGACGCAGAGCGTGTGCGCGGGAATGCCCTGCTGGGCAAAAGCGACGTTGTCGCTGGCGCCGAAAATAGGGGTCGCTGAACCGCTCGTGCTTGAAAACCCGCACGCCGAGCCGCTCACCGGCGGTCGCAAAGGTTTTCCCCAGGCTCGAATAATCGAATCCTGTCAGCGAGGCGGCCGCGAGCTGCGGTCCCTCGCTGCTGTCGGTCCGGCCGACTTGCTCGAGGTTCAAGGCGGCCACGGTGTCTTCGAGCGGAACCACGGGGTGCCGGCCGTAATAGCGCGAGCCGAGCATGCCGTGCTCCTCGCCGAAGAATGTCATGAAAAGGATGCTCCGTTTGGGCCGGGGCTCGATGGTTGCCAGGCCCGGCGAGCTCGATCACGGAGACGGTGCCGCTGCCGTCGTCGTTGGCGCCGTTATAAGTCTTGTCGCTCTTCGTCGGAGGGGCGCTGGCCCAGGTGATCGTAGTGGGCGGAGACCAGGACGTAGCTTTCCCGGAGCTTCGGGTCACTGCCGCGCAGCATGCCGATCACGTTGCGGACCTTGGCGGTCGTCTTGAGCGGCGGAGCGAGATGGAGAGAGAGGCTCGCCGCGGCAGCACCCCGGGGATCGCGTCGAGCCGATTGATCATGCTGGGGTCGTGCACGTTCAACTCGGGCGTGCGGCGTGACCGCAACCATGCCGACGTTTCTCCCCTCGGGGCCCAGCGGATCGAGCCGCCTGCTGGGGGCGAGCCCCAGGCCCCGAGTCGACTTGCGATCGAGCGTCAGCACCAGGGCAACGCCCTGTTCGAGGAGGATTCTGCGGCGCCGGTATCGGCGGTAGCGTGCCGTCCTTACGCGGCGACGGGCTCGCCGCCTGTGCCTCGGTCTCATCGATCAAGGCCACCTTGCCCCGCGCGGATTCACCGCCGGCTTGCTTAGTGTCGGCGCCGGCCGTAGTCGCGAGCTTGACGATCGGCACACGCTGGAGGTCGAGCGCATTGTAGGCGTAGCGCAGGCTCAGGTGGCTTTCGGAAAGGCGAATGTCTTCCTTGTCCAGATGAAACACGCATTCGAAGCCCTCGTCACTGGGTTCCGCAAGCCCCCAGAGGGCGGTCTGAAAGTAGCCGTCGTCACCCTTGGGCTCGAGGCCGGCGCGGCGGAACTGAGCGGCGATGTATTCCGCGGCGAGATCGAGGCCGCGGGAGGGCGTCTCGCGACCCTCCAGCAGATCGGAGGCCAGAAACGACAAGTGGCCGCGCAGCGAGTCCGCACTGATCCGGTCGAGCGCACTCTTGACCGCGGGCGCGAGCGGGGTTGCCTGGTCGGGCTCCTGGCCGTGGCCGTATCGGCGGATGCGCCAAACAGTGACAGGGCTAGCGCCACAGCGATGCAGCCGGCCCGGCCCAACCGACGCTTGGTTGTGTTCATTGAGTCATCTCTCGTCTCGAGTGCGCCCCGCGGCCACCTGGATAGACCGGCGACGAGCGCCGCGCCGTACCGAGGCCATTCGCGGTTAGTGGACGATCACCTGATGCCTCACTCCGCCTTGCGGCGCCGGGAGGGTGGGCTTGAGTCGGCGGCGCCGGGCCGCGGCGAGGCGGGCGCGGAACCGACGCGGGCCCTGATGTGCTTCATGGCATCCTGGGCCGCCGCGCGGACACCGAAATCGGGATCGGGTGGAATCGATCGCATCGCCGCGAGTGTTTCGGCGCCGCCGATGTCCCTGAGGATGTTACATGCCCGTCGCCTGGTGTCGGAATCAGGGTGCTTGAGTCGATCGATCAAGGTGGGCTCGGCGATCGATCCCATTGCCTTGAGTGCGTCCTCGGCTTCGAATCCGTCTTCCTTCAAACGCTCGGCGATCGGCTCGGCGGCCCGCGGATCCTTGTATTTGCCGAGAACCTTGATCGCGTGCTTGCGCACGAAGAACCGATTATCGCCGGTGCGCTCGATCAGCTTGGGCACGGCGATCGGAGACCGCCAGACGCCGAGGGTATCCACCACTTCATTGACGAGGAACCCATCGTCGTCGTCCAGGAGCGGCAGCAGTGCGGTGACGACCTCGTCCAGCCGGTCATTGGGCTGCGTCCGCCCCAGACGCTGGATGGCTTCCTTTCTGCGGCCGAGATCGCCGGAATTCAACTGCGCGAGCGACCTCGTGACCGGGTCGGCGTCGCCCGGGATCGCAGGATCGGCATCGCGCCCGACGCGATCGGAGACCGCCCGCGACGGCTCGGCCGACTGACGCGGAACGGACGCGATGTACTCCGGCGAGAGCGTGACCTCGATGCGCGAGCCTTGAACGGTGGCCTTGCCGAAGTCGATGCTATTGGCCAGCGCGCTCACGTCATCCACCGGCGCCAGGACCATCGAGGCCTTGCCGTCAACGTTGAGCGTCATCGTGGTGGTCGCACCCGGGGCCAGTTCTCTGAGCCGGCTGTTGACCGCCTTCGACACGTCGAGCATGGTCACTCCGAGGCTGGCGTCGGAATTGGAAGGCATTCCGATGTAAACGACGGTGACGCACCGCGCGCCAAATTCCGCGAGCATCTTTTGATAGCGAGTATTGGGATCCTCGAACGGCTGACCGGCGACTCCCATTCGCCCCGCTCCACGACGCGGTCCTATTCCTCCCGGCGGCCCGAAACCCGGACGCGAGCCACGGCCCGGACGCGGACCGGAGCCGGGAGGCGCATTGTTGCCCCGCGGCTGTCCAATGCCCGGCGGCGGACCGAAGCCGGGAGGCGCACCGAAGTCCGGCGGCTGGCCAAAGCCAGGAGGCGGACCGAAGCCCGGCCCCGCGCCGGGGACGATCACTGGAGCGGGCCCGTCTTCGAGCTCTGGGGGGACCTCCTCGCCGGGCTTGATGGTCCAGGCATCGATCGACTGGTCCATCCTGCGGGCGGCTTCGCCAAACTTTCCAACGAATCCTGGAACCCCGTTCACGCGCAGCATCTCCTGCTTGAGCGCCAGGAGGGACGAGCGCAGCCGGACTCCCACGGTATGCTTGAGCGCCGCCCACTCGATGTTGCGAACCTTCAGCGCCATCGAGCGACTGGCCGTGGCCATGAGGACCTGGCTCGCCATTTTCAACGAGCCCGCTGCTAGCTGCGCGGATTGCTGATCCCGGATTTTAGCCAGCTCGTTCGTCAGCCCGTCGATCGCGCTGATGTCGTCGCCTAAGCTGCGCCTCGGCCGCCTCCACCAGTGCGCGGTTGGCCTTATTCACCGCCAGGCCGGCGGCGGCGGCGCGGGCCCAGGGCTCTGGTGCGGCGCGTTGACACAAGGGCCGGCAGCGCCACGGCCAGAAAGACGATCGAGAGGATCAAACCGATGCCAGTGATCCCCAGAGCGAACGGTCCGTTGGATTCCTCCCAGTGCGTGACCGCGTAGTAGATGAAGTAGAACGGGACGAACATGCAGAGCACGCCCTGCATCGAGTTTTCCTGGAATGCGAGGCTGACGATCCAGATGTAACCCCACAGACTCATTCCCACGCAGCCGCAGGAAAAGATCATGCCGAAGATCCGGCCGAGCTCAAAGGACTGCTGGAAGGTATAGCCGTTGACGGCGATCCAGATCTGGATGCCGATGAAGCCCAGCACGCTCAATCCCAGGAACCCGCCGATGATCGGACCGACGTTGACGTCGGAGGACCGTTTCGAGCGCCGATACGTGCTGGTTGACTTGGGGTAGACCGTGCGCGGCGGAGGCGGTAGATCCTCGTCGACGAATGGTGCCGGGGCGGGCCGGCTGCTCTTCAGCGACGCGGGCTCGTCGTCCAAGACCGACTCCCAGTACGAGGGCACCGCGGGCGCCGGCGGAGCCGCTGGCCGCGGGGCGGGCGGGGCCGCAGGCCTCGAGGTCGGCGCGGCTTCGACGGGACGGCCCCTGGGTACCGGGATCGAGAAGACCTCGCCGCAGTTCTTGCAGCGAGATTTCTTGCCGGCCAGGGCGCCGTCGAGCTCGTACCGTTTGCGGCACTTCGGACAATTGATCAAGATCGTGGTGGGGACGACCGGCGGCGGCGACGCCGGCGGTGACACGGTCGCCGCGGCACGCGCGGGGGGAGCCGTCCGCGGCTTCTCCTCCAGAATCGATTCCCATTGCGATGCGGGCTGCCGGGCTGATTTCACACGCGCTGAATCGCTCACCGCCGCCGGCGCGGACGCCCGTCGGGACGGCGCGGGAATCTGAAAGACCTCGCCGCACTGCTTGCAGCGCGACTTCTTCCCGCCGAGTGCATCGTCGACTTCATATTGCTTGCGACAGCCCGGACAATCCAGGACGATCGACATCAATTCGGCTCCGGTCTGGTGCGCGAAACGGCAGGACGCAGCGGTCTTCTTCGATCACGACGTTCGTAAGGCTGATTTTAACGGACCAGGGCAAAATGGGAAGGCTCTTTCGTCGCGGTGACGACGGGAGTGAACGCGGTTACGGCGATGCCGGCCGGAGCGCGCGACTGATTCTCGGTTGCGGCCCGCGAACCAGAAAGCCGCGATAATTCATGTGCCGGTCGGTGATTCCGCAGAGAATCGGGAAAAAGTGAGATTGGAATACACTCGGTAAAGCAGATTCAGGGACGACCGGACCGATGACGTTTGGAAGGATCTCGAACCGTGAGCCGAAACGCCTCGACCGTACTGAAACAGCTCGACCGCGTGTTCAACCGGGGGACGGTCCTGGGCTTGAGCGAGGGCAGTCTCCTCGAGCGATACGTGACGGAGTACGCGACGAGGTCGCGTTCGCGGCCCTGGTCGCCCGGCACGGGCCGATGGTCAGCTTGATCGTGAAACACCGGGCAGCCGATGACGGTGCTTGGAGCCCCCGCGGGATGTCGTCTTGGCAGCGTCGAGCGCGCGTCATTTCATGAACGTCAACCCTGCGGCCTTGTCGGCAGCGCCGGGCGGAGCAAACACGAATTTGTTCGGGGCTTCCTGCGTGACCTTGCCCACGAGCGGCGGGCCATCCGGCTGGAGCAGCGCCAGCTCGTTGTCCTTGTAGCCGGCCTGGCCGCTCAACGTTTGTTTCTGTCCCTTGTTGTCGACCTCCCAGGCGAACTGGCCGTCCTCCTGAAGGGTCAAGCTGATGGCCGTGTCGGCATTCGGCTTCGCCGTCCAGGTGCCGACGAGACTGGCCGGAGGAGGAGGCGGAGGGGGTGCCTCGGCCTGAGCCGCCGGCTCGCTTGCCGCGACCTCGGCCGCCGGCGCAGTGGCGGGCGCGGGCTGAGCTGGCGGGGCGAGGGCCCCTTGCGTCGGCGCGCCGGAGGGGCGGCGGGCGCCGCGGGAGTCGCCGCGGCGACGGCGGTCTTCTGCTCCACGGCCTTCTTGTAGAGCTTGGCAAAGGAGATCGAGAGCTGGTCTTGAGGTTGCAGCTTGACGACCTGTTCGAACTGGACTCCGGCCGCGTCGTGATTACCCTGAACCATGTACTGGTAGGCAAGCAAGAACGCGCCGGATGGCGAGTTTGGATTGGTCCGAACGTAAGCCTCGAGGCGCACGGAGCTGGTTGGTGTAAGTGTCGACGTCGGGATAGAGGCCGACGAGCGTCGACCAGTTCCAGCCCGGGCCGGCCGTCAGCACCGAGTACGCGACCGCGGCCGCCTCGTCGTAGCGCTTGAGAGCAAAGAGCGCAGAGGGCGCGGAACTCGTGAACGACGGCCGCGTTGGGGGTCTGCTTCAACACCTGGTCCGCCAGTTCGAGCGCCCGCTGGTAGTCACCGGCGTTGAACGAGTCGCGCGCGGCCGAAAAGACCTGCTCGGTGATGTTGCGACCGACTCATCCGGAGGCGCGTGCCGTCACGTTGATCGGCTGCGAGTAGTCGTAGACGATGGTCGTCTGCGCCGGCTGCGCGGCGACGACCGTGGCGTAATAAGGGTTGGTGTAGCCGCTGTAGAGCCAGGAGTTGGCCACCGAGCCCAGGCCCCAGCTGCTGTAGCTTGCCCATGCCCCAGGTGGGGAAATAGTTGTAGACGCCGTACCGTAAGCCAGCCGTAGCCGTACAGCGAGCTCAGCCCGAACGACGTGAGAGCGCCGGTGCCAAACCCGGTCCAGAACGAGCCGGCGTTGCCCCAACCGCCACGATACCAGTTGCCGTAGTACGGAGCAGCCCATCCGCCTCCACCCCAGCCGCCTCCACCCCAGCCGCCGCCCCATCCTCCGCCCCAGCCGCGGTTGCCCCCGCCCCAGCCGCCACCAATCACATTGGTATTGATGTTGGTATTGGAGATGTTGGTGGTCCGATTGGAGAGGTAGTTACCGCCACCCCCGCCGCCCAGACCCCAGTTTCCTCCACCCCAGCCGCCGCCGCCGCCGCGGCCGCCGTAATAGTTGTTGCCGATCTGGCCGACATTGCCAGAGCCGATGTTGTTTCCTCCGCCGATACCGGGACGGTTGCCGCCGCCCGCCCAGGGACGATTGCCGCCGCCCGCCCAGGGACGATTGCCGCCACCGGCCCATTGTTGACCGCCGCCGTTGCCGCCGGGACGAAGACCGCCGCCGGGACGATTGCCGTTGCCCGGAAATCCGCCGCCACCAGGCCGATTGGCGCCGCCGCCGCCCGGAAACAAGCCACCGCCGCCACCACCAGGACGATTACCACCGCCGCCGGGAAGTAATCCACCACCGCCGCCGCCAGGTCGATTACCACCGCCGCCGGGAAGTAACCCACCACCGCCGCCGCCAGGACGATTTCCACCACCGCCGGGAATCCCGCCGCCGCCGCCACCAGGTCGATTACCACCGCCACCGGGAAATAACCCACCGCCGCCGCCACCGGGGCGATTACCACCGCCGCCGGGAATCCCGCCGCCGCCACCACCAGGGCGATTACCACCGCCGCCGGGAAATAACCCACCGCCGCCGCCACCGGGGCGATTACCACCGCCGCCGGGAATCCCGCCGCCGCCACCGCCAGGGCGATTACCACCGCCGCCGGGAAGTAAGCCACCGCCGCCGCCGCCACCAGGGCGATTACCACCGCCGCCGGGAAGTAAGCCACCGCCGCCGCCGCCGCCGCCAGGGCGATTACCACCGCCGCCGGGAAGTAAGCCACCGCCGCCGCCGCCCGGGCGATTACCACCGCCGCCCGGGAATCCACCACCGCCGCCGCCAGGACGATTACCACCGCCGCCCGGAAGTCCACCACCGCCGCCGCCGGGCCGATTGATTCCGCCGCCCGGGAATCCGCCACCGCCGCCGGGTCGAGTCATGCCCCCCGGCATTCCGCCACCGCCGGGTCGATTACCCCCTCCCGGGACCCCGCCGCCGCCGCCCGGTCGGGTCATCCCACCCATGTTGGGCCGGCCGGCCGGCGCCGACGGCCGCGCCATGGCGGGCCGGTTCTGCGGCATCGACGGACGGGTCATGCCGCCCATGCCGCCTCCCCGATTTCCCCCCATCGAGGGCCGGGCTGCCGCCGCCGCCGGCCCGGCCACCGCCCCCGCGACCACGCTGGGCATGGACCGACTCGGTGAATCCGACCGTGATCAGCACGGACGCCAGAGGAATGACCAGGCGGCGCATCAACATGTGAGACCTCGCGAGCGGAAAATTGGGCCGTGTTGGATCGGGACGGTTCGTGTCGGGTTCCACAGGCCGTGCGGCCTGACGGAGCGATTCGCGCCGATCCTTCGGCTGCGCGCGAGGCTGATTCGTTCGATGCGCCGCGGCCGCTCGATCCTCTCGGTGCGATCGAGCCGGCGCCGCTCACCTGGGTGCGGTCGCGGCCGGCTGGGGCGGCCTGCGCACCATCACCAGGTCGAGGACGTCGGGTGCGACCTGGCCGCCGATAATGCGGTCGATCGAGCTGGTCTTGACCGAGTCTTTGTTGAGGATGGTATGGATCTGCGTCGCCGAGTTCGGTCGTCCGTCGTGCAAGACACCCTGAGCCTTGACGACCCACTCCTTGTCGCCCGTGCGCGTCCAGAGCCCCTCGCCGTGACCGCCGCTGGAGTCGAAGAGCCACGACTTGATCTGGCCGGACTGGGGATCCCAGCCGATGAACATCGTCCCCGAGGCAGGCTTTTCACCCTGGATCTCGATCGTGTACGTCCGGATCAAGAAGCTCTGATTGTCGGCCCAGCGGATGTGGGACTGGACCTTGTTGTTGTCGCTCTCGTCAACCCAGTCGCCGATCATCCACTCGAGCTCCTTCAAGCGATCCTGCGGCTTGACCTCTTCGGCGGGCGTGGAGTACTCGCGGATCTCGGCGATCCGCCAACCGCTATTCTGGCGGACGAGCAGCACACTGAAGCGAGTAAAGTCGGAGGCATCGCTCGTCGCCGACGAGAGCTTGGATTGACCCTCGACGCGGGCCACGTCCGGAGTCAGAAACCGGACGCTCTCGACCTTGGGCTCGACCTTGAGCCCAGGACTCTCCTGGAAGGCCCCGGCGTACATCTCGGCGACGGCGGCCTTGCCGCGAGTCGTGTCGCCGTCCGGGTCAACGATTTCGCAATCGTCGACGAACATACCGGTCAAGGCCTCGACGTTGCCCGCGCTATACGCTTTCGCAAAGGCGTCGACCCCCTGGATGAGCGCCTGCTGTTCCGGGCTGGCGGCCGCGGGTTGCTGCGCGACGGCGCCTCCCTGGTTAACCGCCGGTGCCGCGGGCGCCTGGGCGATCTGCTCTGGGGCGCCCTTCTCCGTCGCTCGCTCGGGCGGGTACCCGGCTGCAACGACCAGGCAGGCGCCGCCCAACATCGTCAATCCGATCGCGGCCGCGGTGATCTTCATCGGTTGTTCTCCCAGTGACTTGGAATCCGGGTGCCCACCGGCGGGACCGGGCGCAGCAAGTGCACGACACTTTGCGAAATGATTATTCCGGCGTGTAATTCTCCGGGACAAACGACGGCGCCGTCAATAGCTCGGCGGCAACGACGTCGTCGATCGACCCGCGGAGAATTCGAATCCGCGAGATTGCGCGCGGCGGTCGAGTGCGTCGGTCAGTTCGCCGCTCTACCGGCCCCGGAAATGAATCGCGAAAACCAGGGCATCCCGATCAATACCGCCAGCACAATCAGACAGAAGTAAAACAGCGGTGCGCTCACCACGAGCGACGCGTCGTTGCGATCAAGGACGAGCGTCGCACCACTGAGAACCGCCGCCATCGTCAAGCACATCGCCGTGATGGCCCGAGCGAGCAACGACCCGTTGCTGAGACGAGCATCACCGTCGCCCATGCGCCCCAGCCGGCGGTCGAACTGGGCGAGCGTCGCCAGCGCGAGCCCTAAGCCCGTCAAGGCCCAGACGACGGTCCAGACGATCGCCCAGCTCGCGTCCATCATTTGCTGTTTCTCGGCTTCGTAGGTGATCATCGCCGCCATCATGAACGGGCTGGCCACCGCGGCCGATTCGACATGATGGTCGAAGCTCATGAGGACCAGGAAAAGCCAACCCACCGCCACGAGGATGTAGATCGTGACTGTGAGAGCCACCGCCCGCCCCGGCCGGGAACAGCAGGTCGCCATCGCAAGGCCGAGGCTCGTGATCGCCGCACCCGTGGCGAGCACGTACACGACCATGAGCGGGGCTGCCCACGACACCGGTGCATCCCGGAGGAAGCCGACAGAACCGACCACCAGCGCGGGCAGGATCGCGAGCGAGGGCACGTGTCGGTACGCGCCGAGCCATTTGCCCAGAACGATATCCCGCGTCTCCAGCGGCGTGCTCATCAAGAGATCGAGGCTGCCGCGCACGCGATCCTCGGCGAGCGAACTGGACGCGGTGACGGCGAGGAGGAGGAAGCCAATCACGACCTGGAACGCGTTGACAAACACGGGCCCCTGGCCGGCCCGCGTGATGATCACCAGGATGCTGAAAAACACCGCCAGGGCGGCGTAGAGCCCCATCACGAACATGATCCAGCGCGAAGGGCGGCTGCGGTGCCACTCGCGCCACAACACCGGCTGGTGGTCGAGCAACGCCGTCGACCAGGCAAATTCCGCGCGGAAACGCCACCACAAGAACTTGCGGCGACTCGATCTCTCAGTCCGCGCCACGGCGCTGGCACGCTCCCGCGTGCAGACGGATCGCAGACGCAATACCGCCGCCGCGACCAGCAATGCCGAGATCGACGAGGTCACGCCCAGGAACCACCAGTAATCGCTCCACGAGACGCCGCGCGGCCACCAGTAGGGGGCAAGTGCCAGGAAGAACGGGTCGGCCCGCCGCGGAGGAGCAGGCAAGGCCCAGCCGATCGTCGACCCAACAAAACCGATCATGCGGCCCGAGAGCAGCCAGAGGAGCAAGATCGCGTAGGTGCACAGGAGTGCCTCGTGTGTCTTGCCGACCCAGAGCGAGCACAAAAGCGCAAGGGAACATCCTAGCAGGGCAACACCCAGCGAAACGGTGAACCCTTGCAGGAGCGCATCGGGATCGATGCCCCCTAGCAGCGTGAGGATCTCCATGAGCGGCAGCGCGCAGGCGAGCAGCCCGAGCACCGGCACCAGGCGCGCGGCCAGCTTACCCAGCACGATCTCGGCGTCCGAAAGGTCGGTCAAGAGCATGTGCGCGAGCGTGCCCCGCGCGGTCGAGGCAGATGGCGCCGGCGGTCGCCGCCGGCGCCGCCAGCAAGACGAGTGCGAGCTGGGTGCCGGTCAACCCCAGGAAGAACGATTGACCCAGATAGGCCATGGCCTTGAACGAAAGAGCGGAGGGCACGCGCAGCCCGATCCAGACGGTGACGAGCGCCGCGGAGAGCAGCAACACAAAACACGAGCGCAGTGCGTAGCCCTGCCAGCGCCGTGCGCTTGCGATCCACTCGTACGCGAAGACCGGGCCCAGACCAATCCGCCAAGTCATGCCGGTGCTCACAAAGCCGCCGTGTTGGCGCGAGTCGTCGACCGCCCGCGCACTCGGATCCTGTGTGCACGCATCGTCCGGACGATCTTCTCTGACATTTGTCGGCGTACTGGCATGATCGCACGGCGCGGTCGCCTGGGCAAGCACAATCTGTTCCGAAGCAGCGCGCGACCTGCGCATCAGCCGGTCGGCCTCGGCGAGGAACGACGCGACGGCGGCAGCAGGATCGGTCGATTCGCCGATGAGCCGCCGCGCCAGCTTTTCCAGGTCGGTACGACTTTCGGGGAGCTCGGAGATATTGCGGTTATGGATCAAGCGCAGCCGGCCCTCGACCGTGCGCAGGAAGTCGTACGCCTCGCGCAGATCGCCGGCGACAGCCGGGCTCAAGAGCCCGGCTCGTCGCAGAGCCGCGACTGCGCCCAGAAATTCGGCCGAAGCAAGTCGGGCTGCCCCGGCGCGTGCAGGAGCTGAAGATACTGGACGATGAACTCGAGGTCGGAGAGCCCCCCGGACCCGCGTTTCAGGTCATGGCGAGAGCGCGACGATTCCAGCTTCCGGCGCATCGCCAGCACCTCCGCGGCCAGCTGTGCGATCGACGGGAACCGCCAGCAGCGAACGAACGGCATCGGTGACGACCTGGCCGAAGCCGCTGGTGGAGAAGATGACTCGCGCCCGGGTGAGGCTGAGGCGCTCCCAGGTGCGCGCCGACCGCGCCACGTACTCCTGGAACGCCCCGAGCGTCTGGACGAGCGGGCCGGAGACACCGTGCGGGCGGAGCCGGACGTCAACTTCGTAGAGCGCTCCGGTGGCCGATCCTCGTCCCAAGAGGCCAAGGAGCCGCTGAACGACCTCGGTCACAAACTGCTCGCTCGTCACCGAGACCGGTCCGCCGGTGGTCACGCCGTCGGCTTCGTGCAGGAAAATCAGGTCGAGATCGCTGTGATAGTTCAGCTCTCTGCCACCAAATTTCCCGAGCGCCAGGATCGCCCAGCGATCGCGCCGGCCGGTGCTCTGGCAGCGCGGCGTCCCGTAGCGGCGCTTCCCGCCTGAGCCACTCTCGCCGGGCGGCCTGGGAGACGATCGCCTCGGCGACGTCGGCCAGCTCTCGGGTCACCTCGCGGAACGGCTCGCGGCCCAGGATGTCGCGGGTGCCGATCCGGACCCACTCCTTGTTGCGGAAGCTCCAGAGGATCGGCGCCAGGTCCTCGGCGCCCTGACACAGCTCGGCCAGCTCGGCCTTGATCGCGGCCCCGGGCAGCGGACGATCGACGACCAGCGAATCGACCAGGTCGTCGATCATGCCCGGGTTGTTGATCAAGATCTCGGAAAGGAACTGGCTGGTCGCGCACAGCTCGACATAGAGACGCAGGCTGGGGGGATTGAAATTGAAAAGCTCCCACAGGACCGCCTTGTGCCCAGGGAAGCCGACACCTTTTCCAGGTTGGTCAGGGTCATGTCGGGGTCGGGGGTGCGGCCGACGGCCTCGAGCAAGCGGGGGGCGATCGCCGCCAGGAAGTGGCGGCAGCGCGCCTGCGAGAGAAACTGGAAGTCCTCGCGTGCCAGCGCCATGAGGTTGGCATAGGCAGTCCGCCGGTCACGGAATGGATACGCCGCGAGCACAGCGCTTATGAACTCGTCGCCCGGCTCCGGGTCGAGCACCAGGTCGACGATCGGATCGACCGTCGCGCCGGCGTCTCCCTTGAAGGCGTCGTGGAGCAGGTGATTCAAGATCCGCCGGTTCAGCTCGGTCTTGCTGCGATAATCCGACATGAACCGCGTGGCCGGCCCGCCACGGTCTTCCCACGCGCTGGCGAGACCATAGCCCATGCGCAGGGCGAGCGTGCGCAGCGATTCGGAGTCGCGGGGCATCTGGTGGGTCTGACGATCGAACACGATCTGGAGCCGATGCTCGACCTGCCGCAGGAAGCGATAGGTGTCGTCCATGATGCGCCGCTCTTCGGTGGAGAGGCACCCCACCTGTTCGAGCCGCGCGATCGCCTGCAACGTCGTGGCGTGGCGGACCTCGGGATACTCGGCGCCGTGCAGCAACTGGAGGAACTGGACGACAAACTCGACGTCGCGAATGCCCCCGCGACCGGTCTTGACCTCGACCTCAGCGGTTCCGGCCGAAAGCGTGCGCTGCTCGATCCGCCGCTTGAGCGACTTGATCTCGGCGATCTCGGCGGCGCCCAGGAACCGCCGGAACACAAACGGCTTGATCTCCTCGCAAAACGTCTGGCCGAGCGCCAGGTCGCCCGCGACCGGGCGGCATTTCAAGAGGGCCTGACGCTCCCAGGTCCGCCCGCGGGTGACGTAATAGCCCAGCGTTGCCTCGAGCGGGCGCGCGCAGCGCCCCTGCTCGCCGTCCGGCCGCAGCCGCATGTCGACGCGATACGCCATCCCCAGCGCGTTGTGCTCGGCCAGGAGCCTGACCAAGTCGCTTCCCATCCGCGCGAAGAACTCGGCATTCGAGAGCACCTTCGGCCCCGCCGTCTGGCCGTCGTCGTCATACAGGAAAACCAGGTCGATGTCGGAGCTATAGTTGAGCTCTTGCCCGCCGAGCTTTCCCAGACCGAGCACCACAAAGCGCGCCTGAGCCCCCCCGGGGGCCAGCGGCGCGCCGAATCGAGCCACGGCGCGCGACAGCGCCAGCCGGACGCGCCCTTCCACGCAGGCATCGGCCAGGTCGGAGAGATCCTGGGTGATCAGCTCCAGCGGAAACCCGCGCACGATATCGTTGTATCCGATCCGCAAGCTCTCGCGCTGGCGAAACCGCCGCAGGGCCAGGCTCTGCTCTTGCTCGGTCGCGAGTGCGGAGAGCGTGCTCCAGAGATCCTCGATGAGCGACGCCCGGTCCGGGCGGTCGGGCCCGCCGCGCAGCCAATCGAGGAGCTCGGGATCACGGATCAAGACCTGGCTATAGTACTGGCTCGTGCTGAAGACCTGCAGCAGGATTTCGGTGGTCCGAGGGTTGCCGGCCAGATTACGGAGAGTGGAATCGATGCGGGGCACAGCGGCGATAAACCGCTCGAGGTTGACCAGCGCCATGCCCGGATCCGCGCACCGCGGCAAGACCGCGTCGAGCTGGACCGCGATCCCGGCGACGAGCTCGAGGCAGGCGGCGCCTGCGCGCGGTGAGGTCGGCAAGGTCGCGCGCCGCCCGCTCCGGATCGCGAATGCCCAGCCCCGCCAACCAGCCCGTCACCATCTCAGGGACGTCGTGATAGGCCAGAAACCAATCGGTCGTCATGAGTTCGTTGTCCGTGAGCAGCGGTCCATTGCTCGCTCGGCGACGTTCGTTGTTCAAATTCGTTGTCGAATCACCATGGCCCCTCGCAAGTCGCCAGACGCCGGAGGTGCTTCGGTCTGCCGAACCGATGGCGGACGCGAAGCGCCGACCGCAGATCCCCGGCAAAAGCGGCCGACAACGGACAGCGGACAACCGACAGGTTCTAAGCTCTGGTCGCGACCCGATCGGGGCTGACGTGCTGCAGGTATCGGTAGATCGACTCGACTTCGCCGCGGGTCAGGCCGAGGCTCGACGCGATCTTCCGCTCGTCGGCGCCGGTTTGAATCAAGCGGCGCGACGCGGTCGGCGAACGCCTGGAGCCGTCCGGAGAGAGACGGCTGCATGACATGGCGGCGATGCGACTGCCAGGGATCTCCCAGGCATGGATAGCCGGCGTCGAACCAGTATTCGCGGCCCCCCTGCCGCAATAGCTCCAGAAACCACTCCTCGAAGCTGCGCGATCAAAAGCGGAGGGCTTTCGCTGGCATCATCGCCGGAGGTGAAGATCGGGAAGCTGCCGCCGGGCAAGCGATATCCCAGATCGATGCAGATGGTCTGGAGGTTTGGGTTTCCCAGCTCGAACCAGCTTTCCGGCTGCACGATCATCTCGGGCACGCGGGCAAACGGGATCATGGGACCGATGGCGGTGATGGGATGGATGAGCGGCCCAGTGCCGAAGAGGCCGTTGGAAAGCCTGAGCCATGCCTTCAGGCCGTGGGGTAAGCGATACCCGTGCCGATCCTCCCAGCCGGCGATCGCCATGGGATCGGCCCCCGGCCGGCAGGATTCGACTTCGCCGCGGAACCCGGAAGACAGCGCGGCCGGATCGGGCGCGAGGCGCGCGTCGATCCCTCCCCAGTCGATCCAGCATTTCACCAGCTCTCCGAGCGGGCCGGCCATGAGGCTCCCTTTCATGCCGGAGTTGCAATCCGCTCGGCGCCCGCATATCGGCCGAAGAGGGCGACCGCGCTTGAGTCCTCGACCAGGATCGGAACGAACTCGCCGATCAGGCGATCGGGCCCATCCAGGACGACGATCCGGTCGCAGGCGGTCCGTCCCGTCAATTGACGGCCCCCCTCCCAGCCCTCGCGCCGGGCGGTCTTCCGGCTCGCTCCTTCCACCAGGACCTCGACCGTTCGCCCGATCCATTGGCGGTTCTCCTCGAGGCTGATTGCGGTCTGGAGGGCCAGCAGCTCATTGTTGCGCCGCTTCTTGACAGACTCGGGAACGTCGTCGGCATGGAGATGATCGGCCTTGGTTCCCTCGCGCGGGCTGTACTTGAAGATGAAGCTGTTCTTGAAGCGAGACCGCTCCAGGAGGCCAACCGTTTTCTGGAACGACTCCTCGTCCTCGCCGCAGAAGCCGACGATGAAATCGCTCGAAACCGCGACGTCGGGGATCGTCGCACGCGTCCGCGCCAGCATCTCCTCGTAAAAGGCCGCCGTGTACATTCGCTTCATCCGTTTCAAGACCCGGTCGCAGCCGCTCTGGGCGGGCACGTGAATGTAGCGGCCGACCTTGGGCAGGTCGCGCACCGCCTGCAGCAGGTCGTCGGTCATGTCGTTGGGAAAATTCGTGATGAACTTGATGCGCTCGATCCCGGCGACGTCGTGCACACGCGCCAGCAGGTCGGAGAGCCGGCAAACGCGGCCGTCGGGCTCCCGAAAGTGGTAGCTGTTGACCGTTTGACCGAGCAATGTGATCTCCTTGACCCCCTGGTCGGCCAGCAAGCGGGCTTCCTGCAAGATCGCGGCGGGCGGCGGCTTTGCTCGGGCCCGCGGACCGAGGGGACGATGCAGTAGGTGCAGAATTTGTCGCACCCCATCATGACGCGGATGAACGCCTGGTACGGGCTGGGACGAAGCGCCGGCTCGCGGTCGGCGTCGTAGTCCTCGAAGCTCGCGGCGATGACCTCGAGCGAGCCCGCGGTGCGGGCGCGGCTGACGGCAAGCTGCGGTGATCGATCGAGGGCGCTGCTGGCGAGCATCTCGCCCACTTTCGCGAGCTGACCCGGGCCGACCACGATGTCGACATGCGGCGCGCGGCGAAAGATCGACTCCTGATCTTTCTGGGCCATGCAGCCTAAGACACCGATCACGACGTCGGGCTTTCGCTCCTTGAGCCGCTTGATCCGTCCCAGCGCGCTATACACCTTGTCTTCAGCGTGCTGCCGCACGGAGCAGGTGTTGTAAAGAATCGCGTCGGCCTGGTTGAGATCATCGGTCAGCTCGTACCCGTCGTCACGCAGCCTGGCCGCGACCAGCTCGCTATCGAGCATGTTCATCTGGCACCCGACCGTCTCGATGTACAGCTTCTTGCGGGGCGTCGGCTCAGGTTCGTCGGCCATCGATACGGCTCCAGATCTCGCTCGCACTCAAAACCGGATTCTACCAAAGCACCGGTCGATCTGAAAATCGCTTCCGAGTGACCGTGCCGAAACCAGGCCCTGAGCGCGACCTACGTCAAAGGAGAAAGGATGGGAAAACCCTTCCGCCGCCTTGTGGCGGCGCGAGGCGTCATTCTCTGGCGAAACCGCTCTGGAGGCATTACTTCTGGTGGTGGACCGGGCGGTTTCGTGCTACAAGCGGAACCGCGATCCTCGCGAACCCCTTCGCCCTCACGGTGACCGACGCGGCATGAAAATCCTCGCTGTTTCCCCAAGTTGCCTGATGTACTCGAAGATCTTCCTGCGGCTCGAGCCGCTGGGGATCGAGCTGGTGGCCGCGGCGGCGCGGGTCGCGGGGCATGACGTACGGGTGCTGGACCTGCAGGTCGAGCCAGTGGAGCGTTACCATCGACTGATCCGCGAGTGGGAGCCCGAGGCGATCGCGCTGTCGTGCAATTATCTGGCGAACGTGCCGGAGGTGATCGAGCTGGCCAAGGCCGCCGCGGCGATCCGGCCGAGCGCTTTTGTGTTTGCCGGCGGCCACAGCGCGTCGTTCGTCGCCCGCGACCTGCTGGAACACAGCGAAGGGTCGATCGCGTGCGTGCTGAAGGGCGAGGCCGAATCGTCGGTGGCAGCGCTACTGGAGTGCGCCGCGCGCGCGACCTGCGCGGGCTGGCCGAGGTGCCCGGCGTGGTCTCGCCTGAGGGTGACGGGCCGCCCCCGGATTCGTAAAGAGCCTGGATGACCTGGTCGCCGCCCGCGACCTGCTGGCCTATCGCCGCAAATACTTCATCGGCGTGCTCGATCCGTGTGCCTCCGTGGAGTTTTCCCGCGGCTGCCCGTGGGATTGCTCGTTTTGCAGCGCCTGGACGTTTTACGGCCGCAGCTATCGGATGAAGAGCCCCGAGGCGGCAGCGATCGAGCTCGCGGGGATCCGCGAGCCCGGCGTCTTCATCGTCGACGACGTGGCGTTCATCCAGCCGCAGCACGGCATGGCGATCGGCGAAGAGATCGCACGCCGGGGAATCAAGAAGCAATTCTACCTGGAGACGCGCGGCGACGTGCTGCTGCGCAACAAGGACGTCTTCCGCTTCTGGAAGTCGATCGGACTGCAATACATGTTCCTGGGCGTGGAGGCCATCGACGAAGAAGGGCTGAAACGGCACCGGAAGCGCGTGAGCGTGTCCAAGAACTTCAAGGCGCTGGAATTTGCGCGGTCGCTCGGCATCATGGTCGCGATCAACATCATCGCCGACCCGGGCTGGGACAGGCGGCAGTTCGCCGTGATCCGCGAGTGGTGCCTCGAGATTCCCGAGATCGTCAACATCTCGGTCAACACCCCCTACCCCGGCACCGAAAGCTGGCTGACTGAATCGCGCCGGCTGGCCACGCGCGATTATCGCCTCTTTGACATCCAGCATGCCGTGCTGCCGACCTTGCTTCCGCTCCACGATTTCTACGAGGAACTGGTCAGCACCCAGTCGGTCTTGAACCGCAAGCACCTTGGCTGGTCGCGCCCTAAGGTCGCTGTCGCGGATTCTCGCCGGCAACCTGGCGCGGGGCCAGACCAATACCCTGAAGATGCTGTGGAAATTCAACAGCATCTACGACCCCCGACTTCAGCTTGCCGATCACGCGCGACCCGTCGTTTACGAGATGACGCCCCCGCCGCCGGCGCAGGACGTGATCGACGCGAGCTCGATCTACGTCCACCCACCGAGCGGCCGCCGCAGCCAAGTTCTCGACGAGGCGACCGCGTCGTTTGTAAACCAATCGCGATCCAACGGCGCGCTCACGACGACACCAGACCTGGTACCGGGATCGAACGGACTGTCCGCGTCGAATGGGAACGGACAGGGTAATCGTGAGGGGATTCTCGACGCGCGCGCCCATGGCGTGACCGCGATCGCGGCGATGGAGGGCTTCCATGCCATCTCGAAGACAGAGCCTCCGACCTCCGGTCGGCCGCTCGCGGCGAGCGCGGAAGGGTCGGATCAAGCTATCGGATTCGACTGATCAGGCGATACTTGTTGCCGCCGATATCGAACACGATGCAGTCGCCAACGATGCTTGCGCTGGCGAATAACGCCTCTCAACGGCGCTCGCGGATGATGATCTTCGACAGAGGCTCACCCTCAATCGTGATAGGCTCGAAGGCTGGCCGGCTCTTGGGATTGGCCGGTGTGGGCAAGCTCGTCATCAGGCCGGACCTCAGTAGCTCCTGCTTGAATTGATCCTCGGTACCCGTTGCCGGTTTCGGAAGCGTTACCTGGTCGCGGAGCCGCTCCAACGCGTCGGCAATCAGGTCTTCCCCGCAGGCGTAAAGCCCGGCGCGAATGGCGTCGTGAACAAACTGTTCCTGGTCTTTGGATAAATGGATTGTCACTCTACGAGATCTCCTTTACATGCCCATGCTAGCATGGCCCATCGGGGCTGGCAACTTGTCCGGTGCCGCGGGCTTTCACGGAAAACGGACAATGACGTGAGTCAATCGGCCACTTTAATTTGAATAGAAACCGGCGGAATTCAGAACCCGATCCCAGACGCGATTAGGGGTGAGTCGGACTGCTAAATTGCCGCGGGCAGGACCGGTGCTCGTCGGTGCGAGCTGTGATCCGCAGTCGCCGGGAGGACCGGTGTGAACGACGAAATCCTTAGATGCGGCAGTTCCTCATGTGCGATCAAGTCCGGCGCAGCCACGGCACGCTGCTTCTGCCTGGGGTTGCGGCTGGGTCTGGGCAGTCGAGGTCGGCCGCCCGCGCAACTTCCCAGCCGGCGTCGCCGGTCATCCCCATCGGCTGAGATACCAGTCGAGGTACTGTTCGTGTTCGAGTTCCTTCTGGCGTTGCACGACCGCTGTCCATTCGGGCACGTCGCACTCGCCCCAGTCTGCCAGGACGTCGATCAGGTAGTCGAGCCCGATGGCCCGCAGGTGCATGTCCATGCGAGCGGCGAACGAGCGGTCGCGCTCGCCGCCGAGCAGCTCGCGCCAGTCTTTGCCCTGCGAATGGACGAACGGCCAGACGAGCGTTGCGAAGTCCTCGGCCTCGTCGCCGACCGCCAAACCGTCCCAGTCCAGTACCCACCATCGGCCGTCAGCTTCGACCAGGACGTTGTTCGGCCAGAGATCCCAGTGGCAGGGCGACTGGGTCGCGCCCTCGAATGCGTCGCTGCCCGCGGGGAGCGCCAGGACTTTGCGGGCCTCCTCCTGCATCCACGACAGCCGCGCGTCGGTGACGGACCTCGGCCGGCATGCTGCGACGGTCCTCAAGTCCTCCTCGAACTGCTCGCGATAGCGCAGCTCCCAGCAATGCCGGTAGCTCCTGGCCCCGTTGCCGAGTTGCGCTGCGAGCCCGCTGTCGTGGTGTAGGCGTGACAGCAAATGGCTCAGGTCGTGCACCAAAGCCGGACGCGCGGTCGTGTCCCAGGTCTGGCCGTCAATGTGCTCGAATACGAGGCCCTGGTAGGGTGTGGGCGTGATGTCCACCCACGCGAGCACTTTCGGCGCGCGGTAGTCGCTCTCAAGACGATCGCGGAGAGCCAGGCATCGCCGCATCGCGGAGTGGTCCGTTGCCAGCTTCACGTGGACCGATCGCTGCCCGTCGCCGATGCGAAATGACGGCGAGACGAAGCCGCCCCAGTTGAGCACTCGCTCGGCCCGCACGGAGCCCGCGTTGAGATGAAATCGCTCGGCCTGGGACCGAAAATAATTCTCGACGTGGTGTTTGAGCTCGATACTCGTCATCAGTGCAGCCAAATCCGTCGATCCAAATCGATGGACGGTCCGCTCGACCCGCGTTTTCTCACGGGGATTTCTGGTCGGCCGTCCGCCTGGTGACTGTGTCTGGCATTCGAACCACGTCGGTCCCAGATGCGCCGCGATCGTCTTACGCGTGGTCCGGTTCGCCCAGACTTAACCTCCAAGCCGTGAAACGGATCCGACCCGCTCGGATCTGACCTACTCAACGATCAATCATAAAGCCCGACCGTCGCGGAAAGAACGGAGGTCACTTCGATCCATCGGACCGTTGAGGCAAATGGATGCGATCGGGCACCTTCGGCTCAACAGAGCGGCGAGGTCGGGTCGCCTGGTTTATATCGGTTGAAATGCAACAGGAGAATTTTCATGGATTCCGTCGGATCGTACGAGGCCAAGACCCACCTGCCCCAGCTCCTTAAGCGCGCGGCTCAGGGCGAGGAATTCACCATCACCGGACACGGTAAGCCCGTGGCCCGGCTGGTGCCCGTGATCGCCGCCATGCCCAAGCTCGACTTCGCGCTCGCGCCCAACCACGTCAACGTTTTCCTCCGCTCGCCGCCACCGAGCTTGTCACGAAGAATGCGGCGCCGTATCTTGCGTCGGGCTATACCAACGGGTTCGCCAAGCAGTACCGCTCCCCAGGGCACCTCTTGCGGGGGAGGTTCAAGAGCCATTTCGTCAAGGATGAGCGCGATTTCTAGAGCGTGAGCCGTCCAGGCTGCAACCACCGGGGGACATTCCTCGAGGGCAAACCGTTTGCCGTGAGTGACCCTCTCGACTCGGACTCAGGTATCGTCTCCGGAACTAAGCTGACGAAGAAAGGTGCAACCATCACGAGCGCCGTGCCGCTTGTTGAAGCCCGACGCCGATCCGCGCAGCGGGATAATGCCCTGTCGAACACGGGAACTCGTCGGGCGACTCGCCACTTGCGGCCGTGCCCCGGGTTCGCTGGCGCACTCAAATTCTCGCTGCGTCCCCGTTCCCGAAGGAGGTAATCGATCATGCCTCGTTACTCGCTCGAAACGATCATCATCATTCTGATCATTCTTTGGCTGCTGGGCTGGCTGGCGTTTCCGATCGGCGGGAGCCTGATCCACCTGCTCTTGGTCGTGATCTTGGTGGTCGTGGTGATCAGGCTGCTGCAAGGGCGAAGTGTCCTCTGACCCTCGGGAAGAACTCAAGGCAGCACACACCGCCGCCGGCGGACACGCCGGACCGCTGGAATCTGTCCGGCTGGGATCCTGCACGGGATGTTTCCTACGTGGGTGGTATGTCTTGTGAGAACACCAGAACCGTGTATGGTCCGATGCTGATCGTTCCCACGGCGGGAAAGCCGTCGCGTCGTTCGGCTCGGGCGACCACATCGGAGCAAGCCTGGTTTCCAAAGCCGCGGCTGTAGCCATTCCAGTCGCTGTTGAGCCGCAATCGCCACGTTTGCGATGCCGGAAACCCCAGCTCGTAGTTCTCGTGGGCACGATGCGAGAGATTCACGACAACCACCACGTCATCACCGGGGCCGCGTTGATGCCAGCGATGATACGCGATGACGTTTTCAGCCTGATTCTGGTGGAAGGTGTGCACTCCGGATCCCGTGAGCCCTCGCGTCGAGCCAAACCGGTTGAGGCGAAGATGAATCAAGTCGCGATACATCCGCACCAGGCCGCTGAACTCTTCTGACTTGTGCCAGTCGAGCGGAACCGAATCCTGGAACCAGCCGTCCTCGAGGAATTCCTGTCCCTGAAACAGCATCGGGATGCCCGGTGCGGTGAGCACCAGGGCCGCCGCCAGGGTCGTGCGCTTCTGTGCAAACCAACTGTCGGGATCGTGAGGATCGATTTCCGAAGCGACGCGGGCTTTGCCATTCGCCACTTCGTCGTGCGACTCGCTGTAGATGACGCGCTGGAACGGGTCGCCGTTGTAGCGGCCCTCGATCGCCCCGCGAACGCTGTCCAGCGACCGCTCTTCGTCGCTGGGCGTGATGACGGCAGCCCGCACGGGATGCACAAAGCGAGCGGCCCATTGGGCCGTGAAACCGGCTCCGCCCTGGTCCACCGGCTTCGTGATCCGGTCGTCGTTCTGCAAGTCCTCGGCGATCGTGATGCGTTCCGCAGACCGCTGCCGCAGCTCGCGATTGATCCACTGAACGAGGCTCCAGCCGTCCGCCAAGTCGCCGCCCGGATCGCCGTCTCCCCGCACGTTCCGCATAAATAGCGTCATGTCGAGACGCAGGCCGTCGACGTGATACTCCTCCAACCACATCAGGGCGTTGTCGCGGATGAATTGGCGCACTTCCTTGCGCCCGTAGTCGGGGCGAGTCGACCCCCAGGGGGTTTCGGCATGCCAGTCATTGTAGAAGTAGATACCGCCCAGCCCGTTCTCGCTCCATCCGTCAAACTGCCACAAATCGAGGTCGGTCGGACCGAAGTGGTTGTACACGACATCCAGGATCACACCCAGGCCGGCCCGATGCACCGACTTGACAAACCGCTTGAAGCCGGTGGCACCGCCGTAGTTGGTTTCCACGGCGAACACGCACGACGGGTTGTATCCCCACGACAACTCGCCGGCGAACTGAGCCAAGGGCATCACTTCGATGACGTTCACGCCCAATCGCTGCAAATGGTCGAGTTTCTGGACGGCTTCCGCAAACTTGTCCGTCTTTCCATCCTCTTTGTCATGAAAAGTCCCCAGATGCATCTCATAAATCACCAATTCGTTGATGGCTGGGAGGCGGAAATCGTCGCCTTCCCAGTCAAAGTGCGGGTCGTAGACCACCGCGTTTCCCACCGAACTTGTGACCTGCCGCGCATAGGGATCGATGCGCATCAGTTGCTTGTCGCCGCTCTCGATGCGGTACCGATATTCGTTCCCGATGGCAGCCGCGGCGATATCCGCGTACCAGTAGCCCTCCCCCTCCTTCGCCATGGGGTGCGCGTCGGACGACCAACCGTTGAACGAGCCAGTCACGTACACCGCGTCGGCGTGGGGGGCCCAGACACGAAACGCGACGCCGCTCTTGTGCGGAAGTGCCCCCATTCCGCCGCGATGCTTTCCAGATGAGGTTGTTGACACCAATGTGCTCCATGATATGAGAGCCCGCAAGCTCCGGTAAGGCAGTGCGTTCATTCGCCAGGAGCTATTCAAGCCCGAACAGATCGGATCCTCGGATCGTCCGGAGGCCAGATCGGAGCAGCATCGGAGGTTTTACGCGGGTTCCGGTTCGCGGACCCTTCACCTTAGAACCTCAGCCGGATCAGGTGCCCGATCAGAGAACTCTGGTCGCTCCCACCGGCCCAGAAACACCATTGGCTGTCGGCAACAGCGCTGCCACCTGTCTCCTTGAATGCTCATGTAGGTGGGTGTCCGAAGCAACTCGAACATCATGTCTTAGAGCCGCCTTCCCAGACCGAAGGCACTCGTAACAAGCGAGGATTCCATGATCGCCGAGATCCGGGAACGGGATCACGGCTTGGCAGACCTGACAAGGAGGCTCCTCACTGGAATGGCGATGGACCGCCTGAAATGGAAGCCAGAGACATCGCTGACTGTCCAAAGTTGCATTGTGATCGCATCCGGCTGAAGCTGCCAATGTTGTTGCCAAATTGTTGCCTGGAATCCAACTCCGCTTCCACATGCCGGCCCCCCCTCAGGATCACGCGCGCGGTCAATCAGTTACCTCGGAACCTGCTTGAGCGCTTAGCCTCGAGCATGGTGAAACCGATTGGCCCCTCGACGCTTCCCCGAACCGAGAAGCTCCTCTGGGGGTCAGTCTCAAGCCAGCCTGGCCAGTTGCGGTCGCCGGCGACCTGGATTCCGGCTCGTGCGAATCTGACCACTTGCGGGGCGGGTGGGCCGAGCAGTTGCTTGCAAAAGTGGGAATCCGGGGTTATGACCTGAAGACGTACGCGTGCGCCTATCGCCCCGGTCATGGCAAGGATACCGTGATGAGGGCAATGGAAGATTCCCCATTTCGTGTCCGGTAGCGCCGCGGATCGCGATCTATACAGGAACTCGCCGCTCTTCGCGCTCGGGGAGGATCAACCCGATCCTCGTACTCACACCGTGTAGCGGCGACTTGTTCCGGCCCGCAGGCGCTCAATCCGATCGTGCCGCTGGGGACGCCTTCCCCGGCTGGCTTCAGCGACGTGCAAGCAAGGATACGCGACATCAAACTGGCTCCCGGCTGGACGCCGGCCGGGACCGATGTGGTGGGGCAGCGCCGCGCCACTTTCAACGACCACGTTCTCGCGGGCCGGCCAGACGGGCCACGAGACCACTACCCTGACGATCTTGGCCCTGACCGCGGCCCGCGTGTTCGCTGCGCCCAAGCGCGACGCCGAGGCCGCACCTACCTGCACCCAACCGCCCCGGGCAAGACCCGACGGCTCCGCTTGGGCCGCGAGCACGCGTGGTGCTCTCGGCAGTTCTCAGATCCGTTTTTTGGGAGACATCGCATGTTTCGTTCCTCATGGCATCCGTTCGCAAAGCGAACGCTTCCCGCGTCCCAGCAAGCCGGCCGCCCGACCCGGAGTACCCGCCTGCGCTGCGAGGAGCTGGAGCTCCGCCTCCAGCCGTCGGCCTTTGCGTTCAGCACTGGGGTCCCGGACGGCCGGATTGCGACCATTACCGAGCCGGCCAACGCCCACAATTCGCAGGTGGAGTATGAATCGGGCGATGATTTCGTCCTGACGTCGCAGACCAAGATCGGGCACGCCTCGTTCACGGGGCTGCTGACCGGCGGCGCGACGCCGCACGACGTGAAAAACGTGGTCGTCGAGATTTACCGCGTTTTCCCCCACGACTCGAACGTGGGCCGAACCTCGGGCCCACCGATATTTAGCACATCGCAGGTGCCCACGCGGGTGAACTCGCCCTCGGACGTCGCGTTCAAGTCGCGCGACTCCGGGCACAAGCAGCTCAGTTACCGGTCGCACGTGCTCAGCCCGAGCTTCGCGGCACTGGCCTCGGTTTCCAGCGCCGCCGCGATCAGCGTCAAGTCGGGGGGAAACGGCGCCGTCACAGGCGAGGAAGTGGAGTTTGACGTGACGTTCAAGAACCGGCCGCTGAACCTGCCCGCCGGCCACTACTTCTTTGTGCCGCAGGTCGGGCTCTCCCACAAGGCGCCCGCCGGAGCCCATTTCCTGTGGCTCTCCGCCCCCAGACCGATCGTGCCGCCGGGCACGCCGTTCCCTGCGGGCAACACGGACCTGCAAAGCTGGATGCGGGACGACCCGCCGCTGGCACCGGACTGGCTCCGCATTGGTGCCGACATCATCGGCGGCACGACCTTCAACGCCACCTTCGAGCTCTCCGGCCACACGGTCGCCCATCACTCCGGTCCGGGCTCGAGCGACCAGGGGCGCGTTGGGATGCTGGCGTAGCCTGGGAAGCGACAACTCGTCGCGGGGAAAACCGTCTTCGAGCGCACCGCGGGAGTGGCCGCGGTGCGGCCGGCAACTGAATGACTCGCGATCGTGCCGACAGCGGCATGGTCGCGAGTCAATCACCGCCGCGGTGCCCTGGGCGGAAGATCCCGGCGACCGCGTCAATTCAATGGGATGACGTGCCCAGCTCCTACATTGAGCAGGGTGAAACGACAAAGCCCTAGAATGAGCGTATGATCGACCAGAGTCTGGCTCGCAGGGTCACGTTGCTCGATCGACTGCGGGAATTTGGGTATGGCGACGTTCAGGGTTCGGGACCTCGTGGTTGGTGTGGCGGGAATCGCGATCCTGCTCGGCGCCATCGCTCCGGTTGCTCGTGTGTTGCGCGGCTCTCACTGGGCGGGCGTGGTCCCCTGGATCTGGATCGGGCTGTTCCCGGCGGTCGGATTGCTCGTGTGTCGTCGGGGATTCAAGCCGCGAACAATCTTGTTCGTCATCCTGGCCGACATCCTGCTCATTCTCACATGGTTGACGAGCATGGCGCCGGATTTCGGGTCTGGCGTAACGGCAACCTATGGCGATGTGCCTTGGGAGGTCATGGCAGACTGGCATCATGGATTGGTCAATCACCGGCAAGCGCTCCACATGCTGACCTACAGGGTTGAGGTTGTCCCGCTCCTGGCGTTAGTCCTCGTTCCTTTTCTGCTCTTGGCAAGTCGCGCTTGCTCTCTACGACGCAGTGCGGCAATCTTCCTCGCAATTATTGGCTGTTTGTCTTTATATGAAGTTTTATCCCGCCCCGACCGAACCAACGTTCACGACTGGATCACCGGGACTGGAAACTATCCGCTGACCCTCGGGTTGCCGGGCAGAAGACTGCCGATTTTCGAGTCTGCCGCGAGACGGCTCCCGATCCGCGATTGGATCTACGTGTTCGTCAAATACACCATTCCAAACTGTACCTGGCTTGAGCTTGCCTCCAAGGCGTTCCTGGCCGTGCAAGTGGTCGCGCTGCTCGCATTCGTCGTCGCGCCGCTCGCACGGCTTTCCGTTTCGGCTTTCAGGTCAGAATTTGGACGATATCGCCGCATCGCTTCAGAGCAGGCCAATCCCCCGTAAGCGAGCCCGCGAGCCGACACGCCCGAGCTGGTCCGTGGCATGATCGATATGCGGCGGCGGCTTGTATCCTCGCTGGACGGTGGACACGATGTCCGTACTCGTGTCGTGCGACGACCAAGCTCGACGTCCCCGGCGCACCCGCAAGGCAAGCGTGTCGTCGACGATTTCCACGACGGGCTGAAAGGCAGTATGCATCGATGGGGATTCCCTTACGTGATCTGCCCGTGATGCAAAACTGGTCGTGTCATAGCTGCAGCGATTGCTGCCGGATCGAGGCGGTGGTCACCGAAGCAGAGAAGCATCGCATCGAAGCGCTCGATCTGGCTAACGACACCGAGGCTGCTCCCAAGCCGTGGTTCGCGCCTGCCGGCCGGGGCTCCAAGAAATGGAAGCTGACACATCGGCCTGACGGGGGCTGCGTCTTCTTGACGACCGGCAACCGGTGCCGGCTTCAAGAGCGTTTCGGCGCCGACGCCAAACCATTCGTATGCCGTTTGTTTCCCTTTGTCCTGATACCCGCAGGCAATCACTGGCGCGTCGGCATGCGTTTCTCTTGCCCGTCGGCGGCGGCGAATCGGGGTCGCCCGGTGGCCGACTCTGAAAAAGACCTGGTGCAACTATCGCGCATGCTGGAGCAACACGTGGGCCGCTCGGCCGATAGTGCGCCGCCGCCCTTGCTGCAAGCAGGCCACCAGCTTTCGTGGCCCGATGCGTGCCGCTTGGTCCAGGTGCTGGTGGAGATCGTCCAAGACCGCGGCGATCGACTGGAACGGCGGCTGCGCAAATGCCTGGCCGTGGCTCGCATTTGTGGCCAGACGAAGATGGACGGCCTGCAAGGCAAGCGGCTGAGTGAATACTTGCAGGCGGTGCGCACCGGCGTGGAAACGGACGTGCCCCGCGAACCCGCCGACGTGCCGCCGCCCGACCGGCTGCTGGGCAGGGTCCTGTTCCGCGTCCTGCTGGCCATTTTTGCCCGCAGTGATCGCGACGTATACCAGGCTTCGGGGATTCGCAGACGGTTGGGCAGAGTGCACGCCGGCTGGCGTTTCTTGCGGGGCAGCGGTCCGGTGCCTCGCGTCAACGAGTTTCTTCCGGCGACCAGCTTCGAGGAAGTCGATCGTTTCCGCGGGACGCCGCCGGAACTGGATGAGACCCTGGAACGTTATTACGTGGTGAAACTGAATTCGCTGCAATTTTGCGGGCCGCCCAACTTCGACTTGCCGCTCTGGGCCGGCCTGGAATCGCTCGTGTTCACGCTGCCCGTGATCCTGTGGCTCTGGCGAGCATTCCGCGAACCGTCGTCAGTGACCGCTCTGCAGCACGCGATTCAGCTCGTTGACGATCATTTCGGGGGTAACCCGGTGTTTGGCTTGCCCCACGTTCGTTTTGTAATGAGTACCCTGGGCGAGCGCAACGAGCTGGAAAAACTCGTGGCCTGGTATAGCCGCTGAGACACCTGCGGTTGCGGTGCGGGGCTACGCGGGATACCGGTTCCCGCGAATCTCGCCAACCGCCGCCGGGCCGGAGGTCAATGGGTCGCGGCTCCTCCGTGGCCTTCGCCTTCCTCATGCGAGCCGACATCCGGTGACGGATCGGAATCGTGGCTGAGAGCGGCGTCATGCTGGGCCGCTCGCTCTGCGCGTTGTTTCGGCGAATCCTTGATCAATAGCGAATAAATCACCGGCAAGACGAAGAGGGTGGCCGGCTCGCCGGCCAGGAGGCCGCCCAGGATCGCGCGGGCCAAGGGCGCATTCGCCTCGCTGCCGCGCTCGAGCGCGAAGGCTCCGGGGATCAACGCGAAGAACGCGGCGAGGGCCGTCATCGTGATCGGGCGCACACGGAGTGAGGCGGCCTTGCGAATCGCCGCGATCGGCGACAACCCCTCATGCCGGCGCAACTCTTGCGCATAGTCGGTCATCAACACGGAATTGGCCACCTTGATGCCCACGATGAAGATGAATCCCAAGAGTGACTGCACGTTCACGGCCGAGCCGGTGAGGTAGAGCATCGGCAGGATGCCGATCAAGCACAAGGGCACGATCGACATCACCGTGAGCGGAACCACGAACGACTTGTCGAGCCCGACCATCAGGAAGTAGATCAAGAGCGACGCCAGGGTCAGGCCGACGGCCAGGCTGCTGAAGGTTTCCTTCATCCGGAGGTATTCGCCGGAGAGCACGATGCTTGAGCCGGGCAATCTATGCTTTTCCTTGCTGTTGGGATCGTACGGCGACCAGTTGCCGGGAGAGTCGAGCGCCCGAAGGTGTCGAGGACCTTGGTGACGTCGTCGGAGACGTGCCCGAGGTCGCGCCCGTAAACACCCATCGTCAATTCAATTGTCGGTTGAATGTTGTAGTGGGTGACCTCGGTGGGGACGTTGGTTTTTTCCACCGAGACCACGTTTCGCAACGGAATCGTTTGCTTGGGCCGATCCGGCCGGTTGGTCACGATCGGGATATCGAGCAAGGTCTCGATCGACTGGATGTCCTTCTCGTAGTACTGGACCCCCACGAAGTACTGGTTCTTGCTCTTGGTGTCGATCCAGAAGTTGTGCTTGTTGAACTGGATGCTGGAATTGAAGGCAGCGACGACGTTTTTCATGATCACGTCTTGAGAGAGCCCCATTTCGGCGGCCTTGGTCCGGTCGACCTTGATCATGTACTCAGGATAATCCAGGCGCTGGATCACACGGGCATCAACCACGCCGTCGATCTTCGCGACCTCCAGCTTGATCGCGGTCGCGATCTGGTGTGCGACGCCTTGGTTCTTGCCGGTGACGTGGATGCTGATGGGCGTGGAACGTCCCTCGTTCATCGCCGAGCGCACCATGCCGCCGGCATCGTAGGCAAACTCGAGGTCTTTGAACGCCGGATCCTGGTTGAAGGCGGTGCGAAGCACGTGCACGTATTCCTGGGCTGATTTCTTGCGCTCGGCCGAGAGCTGAATCTTGACGACCGAATCCATGGGTCCGGCGTTGAGCGTGTATGCGGCCGACCAGTCCGACGTGACGCCGATCTCGGAGAGCACGAGCTGGAGGTCTTCTTCGTCGATCAGCTTCCTGACCTGGTCCTCGACGGCATGAATTCGCTTTTCCGTCTCTTCGATGCGAGTGCCCGAGCGAGCGCGGACGTACATTTCGAATGCTCCGGCGTCGACCTCCGGGAAGAACTCTCTGCGGCATGATCGGCCACATGACGCCGATCGTGATTGCCAGCAGCGAGAACGCTGCGCCGACGGTGATGAGCGGATGGCGCAGCACGGCGTCCAGGCCCTTGACGTAGTATTCGATGCCGGTCTCGATCATCCGTTCCCAGGCGCGAAGCCGCGCCGCAGCCAGCCGAACCACTCGAAGCTGCCGTTGCCGTTGATCTTGAAGGTCTCCGCCCCGTCGCGGCGTGAGGGAAGGTCGCCGCCGGAATCGGCCTTTTCGGCCGGGGAGCCGTGGCCGTCGTGGCTCGCACCATGGGCGGCCGCCGGCGAATGCGAGGCGTGCGGCTTGAGCCAGTAGGCGCTGCAGGCCGGGACCAGGGTCCGTGACAGAAAGTAGGCGGCGATCATGGAAAATGCGACGGCCATCGCCATCGGCTTGAACAGGAACTGGCCGATGCCCGGCGTGAAGACCAGGGGCGAAAGCACGAGGAACGTGCAGAGCGTCGAGACCAGTTCGGGCATCGCGACCTCGCTCGCGCCCAGAAACGCCGCGTCGTGCGTGGTCGCCCCCATGACGAGGTGCCGGTGGGTGTTTTCCAGGCAGATGATCGCGCTGTCGATCATGGGGCCGATCGCGAGGGTCATGCCGGCCAGCGTCATCACGTTGATTGACTGCCCCGTGAAATAGAGGGCCGCCGAGCAGGCCATGATCGAGATCGGCAACGTCATGATCGCGATCGCGGTCATGCGGATCTCGCCCAGGAACATCAGGATCACGAGCGAGCAGAGGATGGCCCCCAGCACCCCTTCCTGCACCAGGGCCTCGATCGATTTCTGCACGTAGATCGACTGGTCCATCACCAGCTTGAGGCTGATGCCCGAGCGCGTGAGCCGCTCTTCCATTCCCGTGAGCGACCCGGCGAGCGTGCGCACGACCTTCAAGGTACTGGCGCCAAGCTGGCGATACACCGGGATGTAGACTTCGCGCCTGCCGTCGACGCGGACCACGTTGGTCTGGATGTAGTTGGCGTCTTGCGGGCTGGCGACGTCGCCGAGATAGACGGTGCGGCCGTTCTCGTAGCGCAGCGGAATCTCGGCCATGTCTCGAATCTGCTCGTACATCGAGTTGGAGTCGAGCACGTAGTCGAGCCCGCCGATCTTGGCGTCGCCACTGGGCAGAAAGACATTCGCCGAGTCAAGGGCGTCCATCACATCCAGCGGCGAGAACCCGCGCGCCTGCATCTGCTGGCGGTCGAGGTAGGCCATGACCGCGCGGATCTTGCCGCCATAGACCACCGGCGCGACGGCGCCCGGGATGCCCATGATCATGTTGCGGACCTCATACCGCCCGACGTCGTAGAGGACCGACTCGTTGTTGGCCGGATCCCGGCTGTCGACCGCCACCACGCAAACCGGCGTCATCGCGGTGGGGTCAAACGGCAGCACGACCGGCGGCAGCGTCCCCGGCGGAAGGTTGGGGATCACCGCCAGCGACAGAGAATTAACCTGAGTCAGCGCGCCGTTGGGATCGACATCGCCTTGAAAGTAGTTGCGCACGATGCTGGCGCCGATGATCGAGCGGGATTCCTGCCGGGCGGTGCCGTTGGCCTGCCCGGTCCAGCGCTCCATCCGGTTGGTGATGTCGTTGGCGACGCTGTTGGCCGACATCCCACCGTAGAACGTGAGCGTTTGCACGGCCGGACTCTTGAAAACCGGCAGGATATCGATCGGGATCATGGTGAGGCTGAGCGTTCCCAGCACGATGAACGTGAGCGACATCACCGTCACCGCATAAGGATTGCCGAGCGACGCGCGGATGAGACCATTCATGAATTAGCCCCGTGAATAGTAGATGACGCCTGGCAGGCGCGGAGCAAGTGCCGAAAGTAGTGCGTGGCGGATCCGAGAGGAGACCTGTGGCGTGACATCGCGGCGCACCCGTGAATGGGGCTAGCAGCGCAGCGGATGGGGCTGTATCCGCGAGATCGCCGCAATGGGTGAGTGTTGACCCATCCGGATCCGGGAACGCGAGGCACGAGTGCGGCGCAGCGCGACGGCGGCCGGCGATTCCCGCTCGGACCTGGCGGCGCGGACGGATGAGACGACCGCTGCGGCAGGCTGACGACCCGGATCCGCTGCTGCTTTCGGGGCAACAGGGAGGATCCCGGAGAATCGTGTCGAGTAGCAAGCCCGTAGTGCGGCCGGACCGGGACAATCGAGACCGAAAGGCCCAGCAGAACCGAAAACGCGATTCGCAAACGAAGCGAATTCATGGCGGCGGGGAGTCGCAGCGCACCGTCTCAAGTCCGTTTCGGACGATGACCTTATGGTAACCGGGCCACCGATCGTGTCAACAATCTGATGCAGTCAGGTCAGGATTATCGTCAAGCCCCGCAAATTCGTTGGTCGATCATCGAGGATAGGATCCAATCGCGGCTATCCGCGCCACGTCCCCGCGCAGTTCAGGAGGTCAAGTTGGAGAAGACAAGGCAGTTTGCGGGGACTGCGATCGCCGTGATCGTAGCGGCACTCTGGATCAGCCGTAGCACCGCTTTGGCGCAAGTGCGCCAGCCTCCGCCCGCCCCGCCGGATCGAACGGTGCCTGACCCGCTGCCGGCGCGGGCGCCCAGTCGCGGGATCGTGCCTCCTCCGGTCTCGCCGGCATCGATCCTGAAGGCCGACGTCGATCCGATCGACTTGACGACGGCGCTCGAGCTTGCGGGCGTGCAAAACCCTGAGCTGAACGTCGCGCGCATGCGCATCCTGGAGGCGGCTGCACTGCGGCAGCTCGCCGCCGCTTATTTCCTGCCCTCGATCAATCCGGGGCTGAATTACGATTCGCACACCGGCAATTTGCAGCAATCGAGCGGCAACATCCTCTCGGTGAACCGGTCGGCGCTTTATATCGGCGCGGGTAGCAACGCCGTGGCCGCAGGCACCCCGACGATCCCTGGGGTATATCAAGCGATCAACGCCGGCGCCGGGCTGTTCGGGTACCTGGCGAGCCGGCAGACCGTCCGCCAGCGGGAGTTTGAGACGATCGCGGTGCGCAACCAGATGTTTCTCCAGGTGACCTGGGCCTACAGCGAGCTGCTGCGGGCCGAGGGCCGGCGTGCAGCCCAGATCCAGGCGCGCGAAGAGGCGCGCACGATAGTCAAGTTCACGGCCGACTACGCCAACACAGGACAGGGCCGCGAAGCGGACGCGAATCGAGCCGCCGCCCAGCTCGCCCGGCGCGAGGCGTACATCATGGCTGCGGAGGGCGAGGTGCTGGCCGCGTCGGCGAATCTGTGCCGGCTGCTGAATCTCGACCCGTCGATCCGGCTGCACCCGACCGACGCTTTTGTCGTGCCCCAGCCGATTGTGCCGGACCCGATGCCCGTCGCCGAGCTGATTGCGCTCGCGCTCCTGCATCGGCCCGAGCTGGCGGCCCAGCGGGCCGCCATCGAGGCCGCCCTCATGAACCTCGACGGGGCGAAGATCCTCCCGTTTTCCCCGACAACGCTGATCGGCTTTTCCGGCGGCGGATTCGCCGGTGGCAGCAACCTGGTCCGACCGATATTCGGCGGCACGAGCGGTCGAACCGACCTGGATGCCATCATGTTCTGGACGATTCAGAACCTGGGCCTGGGCAACATCGCGTTGATCCGCGCCGCCGATGCGCGACTGAAAATCAACCAGTACCAGCAGGTCGAGATCCTGAACATGGTCCGGGCCGATGTCGCGGAGGCCTACGCCCGGACCCATGCGCGTTATGCACAGATCGGCACGTATGAAGACGCCGTGCGATCGGGATACCTGGCGTATCACGAAGACCTCGACCGCACCTTTGCTGTCGGCGCCGACCGGCCGCGCGACGTGCTGCCGATCGAGCTCTTGAATAGCTTCGACCTGCTGGCCAACGCCCGCGTGGAATATGTCGACGCGATCGTCGACTACAACCGCGCAGTTCGCGATGTACGTGGCCCTGGGGCAGCCGCCGGCCAACGCACTCGCTCATCCCGTTCCGACCGAGGGGGTGATCCCGCGCAGACCTTCCGCCGCGCACGGGGCTGCCCGCAGGTCCGGCGGCGGCCAATCAACCGGGTTCGTCCAGGCCCCCTGTGGGGACGACCGGCGCAGGGGCTCAGACACAAAGGAAATCCGCATCATCCTCGCCCCCGCGCGATTTGATCGAGGCCTCAGGGCTCGTGCGCCCGATCCCGCCGCCACGCGACATCGCGGGCGTCCTGGGCACGACGGCGCGATGATCGGGAGGCGATCTTTCGCCGGAGCGGCGCGACAAAAATGGGTTGGTTCCTCGAAACAGCGCGGCGGATCAAAGACGGCAAGCTGTTCGCGCGCGTCGCGATCGTCGCGGCGTCGTCACTGGCGATGATCGCCGGCTGCGCGAGCGAAGACTCCCGTCAGTTTGCAACGGCGTACGCCCCGGCCGCAGGCCATGGGCCGGCTGCGGCCGCGCCGGCCAGAGCTCTTGGCGTGACTCGGCCATCACCGCCGGAGCCGATTCCGCCCATGAGCCGGACGGATCCGAGCGTGCGGCCGGCGAGGGCCGACGGCGAGATTCCGCCGCCATCGCCACTAGTGATGCCGCCGGCTGCCGGCACGTATCCGATCGACCTCGCGACCGCACTGCGGCTGGCCGATGCGGTGAATCCGACGATCGGGGCCGCGCGCACAAGAATCCTCGAGGCGCTCGCGCTGCAATTGAGCGCGCGCACGCTGCTGGTGCCGTCGTTGAACTCGGGGGCCAGCTATCACGGACACACCGGCGCGATTCAGCGTTCCTCCGGCAAGATTATTGACGTTTCGCTCCAATCGCTCTACGTCGGCGCCGGCGCGAGCGCGGTGGTTGCCGGGACAGTTGGAATCCCGGGCGTGAACATCTTCAGCCAGTTGACCGACGCCTGGTTTGAGCCCCTGGCCGCCAGGCAGCGACTAGCAGGGGCACGGTTTGGTGCCCAGGCGACGTCGTACGAGATCCTGCTCGATGTGGCCGTTCTGCACATCGAGCTCCTGGGAAATCAGTCGATCCTCGAGATGCAGCGCCTATCAGAATCCCAGTTTCACGAGGTTTATCGCCTCAACCAGAATTACTTCGAGACGGGTGAGGGTCGCGAAGCCGACGCTTACCGTGCCCGTTCGCAGTGGAAACGGCAACGCGCCCTGGTTCAGAAGGCCGAGGAGGACCTGGCCGTCGCGAGCAGCGCGGCTGGCCAACCGGTTGAACCTGGACCCATCGGTGCGCCTGGAGCCAGCCGGGGGGCCGCTGGTCCCGCTGCACCTGATTGACCTGAATTCACCACAATTCGACCTGATCCGGATCGCGATGCAGCAGCGGCCGGATATCGAGGCTCGGACGGCGGCGATCGCGGAGGCCGAGGCCCACTACAAACAGGAGATCGGCCGGCCGCTCTTGCCCACTGTCTGGCTGGGATTCAGCGGCGGCGTGTTCGGGGGAGGAAGCAACCTCACTCCGCCCCTGGTCGGCAATTTTGCCGGCCGCTCGGATTTCGACGTGCGGGTCTACTGGACGCTCTTGAATCTGGGGGCTGGCAACGCGTCACTGATCAAGGAGCGCCAACGCCGAGATCGGGCAGGCCGTCGCCGAGCGAGCGCGCACGATGAACCGCGCACGCAACGAGGTGAGCGAGTCGCTGGCACGGGCCCGCGCCGCCCAGAATGAGATCGACATTGCCCGCGGCGAGCTGGCTTCCGCCGAGACGGCCTACAAGGAAGACCTGGGCCGAACGATGGCCCGGGGTGCCGACAAGCCGCGAGACGTGCTGCCGATCGAGCTCCTCAACAGCCTGGATCTGCTGGCCGCCGCCCGCGTCAACTTGATCCGTGCCTTGATCCACTACGACCAGGCCCAGTTCACGCTGTGGGTTTCGCTGGGCTCTCCGCCGCCCCTGGAGACGCCGGCTCTGCCCGAGCGGCCGGCCGGGGGATGACAGGAGAAACGCTGCGGGGCAGATCAGAAGTAGATCTGGAAACGCAGCCAGTACTGGTCGCTGGATCTTTGAAAGCGCTCGGGAGCGAATAGCACGGGGTTGCCGAACCCGGCGTGCTGCCATCCCATGTAGACCTTGATGTACTGGGTCCAGTACCAGTTGATCCCGGTATCGACGGTGAAGAGCTGGTTGGTCCACTGGGTGGGATCGGCCAGGCCGGAGGTGAAGATGTTGTGGCCGATATTGAGATAGTCATACCGGGCGGTGAGCTCGATCGCGCCGGGACCGCGCTTTCCGGGGCGGATGTCAAAGTTTCGGAGGGGCCTCACGAGCCCGCGGCCGCTCACGGTCTCGCCGGTGAGAAAGTAGCCTGCCATCACGTAATAGCTCTGCACCGGGACGCGGTTGTGATAGCTGGAGTTGACGAATGCGTAGCTGTCATAGCCGCTTTGCCATTCGCTGATCAATGAGAGGTGCTGGTAATAGTACGCCATGTGCAGCGACCAGAACGCCCGGAGTCCGGATTCGTTGACGTTCTTGTTGAGCGCGAGGAACTCGGGGCCGATGGCGAGGTTTCCAGTGGTGGCCACGTTGGTCCGGAAGACCGAAGGGATCGGCGTGTTGTTCTGAAGCCCGACGTCGGTCGAGCCGCCGATGTTGAAGTTTTCGAGCCAGTGGTCGGTCCAGGTCGAGAACGGGCGGAAATTCACGAGGCCGGCGAAGTCCTTGAAGTCGTTGGCGTCGACGAAGCCGTTGCGGGTGCCGTTGAAGATGCCCGCCGCGTAGTCGAAGCGGTTGTCGAAGAGCGATCCCCAGGCCATCAAGCCGATGTCGCGATTGAGGCCGAAGTTGTTGAAAAACAGAGAGCGCTCGGGGGTGACGAACGCATTGATCGGCAGGTTGTAAAACTCGTAGGTGAATGGGGTCTTGTAGCGGCCGATCTTGAATTGCAGGCGCTTGTCGTAGTTGACGTTGAGAAAGACGTCCAGCACGTTGAGGTTGTCGATGCCCTCGGCGATCGAGAGGTAATACTCAAACGGCTTGCTGAGCCGCCCGCTGAAGATGAACCACTCGCGGGGGATCAGGAAGGTGCTGGTGACCGGCTGCTGCGCCGCCTGGGTGTAAAATCGGCCGTCGACCTGGGTGAGATCGTGGAACTGGAGCTGAAATTCGCCGTCGCGGGTTTGCAACTGAAAACCGGGCCCGAAGATGCCGTAAGTCGGAAAATTGGGCGAGACTCCCGGCATGTCGAACCGGGTGGTTCGGCGCCCTTCGAGAGGCCCGCGGGCCGCGGCGGATCCGCCGGCCGCCGCGCTGGCTTCCTGCGGCCCATATTCGCCGCCCCGGGCCGAACGCCCATCCATACCGGTCACCGAATCCGCCAGCGCATCGAGCGGGCCGCCCGGCTCGGCCGGAGACCCAGGGCGCGGTGCGTGTCGAAAGCTCGCCCGAGAGCTGGTCGACCTTCGTCGACAGGTCGCGGACCATGGCCTTCAACTGCCGCACCTCGTCCTCGAGCTGAACCTCACGCGGCGGCAGTGCCGGCGGCGAGTTCGGGACGAATCCGGAAGCATTGGAGACAGGCGGCGGAACCGGCGCAGCCGGCGGCGCGGCGGACTGAGCCTGCGCAATGCCGCAAATGAGGAGGCCGAGCGCGCTCCGGTCAGTAACGGCGAGATCCAGCGACTCAAGGGAAATCTCCCCCACCCGGGCTAAACGAGCTTTGATCCCGGCGCGCAGAACGGGATCCAGTACACCGGAAATGACCGGATCAGTTGCCGGCCGTACGGGTCGATGACCAGGAAGTTATAGGCGTTCACGCCTTGCGTGTTTGTCTCGGCGACCGAGAAGTTGCCGTGCGCATCGGTCGCGACGGCCCCGCCGTCCCACTTGTAAAAGCCGCGGCTGTCATCCTCGAGCACGATGCTGCCGGGGATCGTGTGCCCCTCGATCGTGACGACCTTCTTGAGCGTCGATCCGCCGGAATTCTTGGGGGCCGCGTACTGGGCTCGGTCGGCCGGCAGCAGATTCATCACCAGCTGCAACGGGACCTTCGCGGTCAGGGGAGGCATGTTCTGCATGAGCGCCTTGGCGTCTACCTGGTTGACGATGCCATCCTGATTGAAGTCGGCCGCCGGGTTGTAATGGGGATTGCCGGGCGACGTCACGTACGCCGCGGCGAACGGCGCCAGGTCTGCCAGGCTGACCGTACCGTCGCCGTTGACATCACCGACCAAGGTCACGTCGACCTCGTACGATCCGGTGGTGCGGCTCTGCCCGGCGACCACGATGGTGAGCGGCCCGGGCTGATCGACCCTGACGAACGCCGCCGCCAGGCCGTCGTCCTTGCCGGCAACAAACGGGCGGCCCTGCTTGAGTGAGAGCTTCTTCCCATTCCCTTGTTCCACGCTCACGATGCGCGGGGCCAGCCCGCTGCCAGACTGCGGCGCGACGAAGATACCCAACAGCGTCGACGGCTTTCCCACCGTCAGATTCCCGGATGCGACGGTCACCGAAACGGCGCTCGTCGCCCTCGGCGCGAGCACCGCGCCCAGGCTCGTGCCGATCGAATTTGCAGGAATCGCCGAGGACAGCTCGAGACGCGTCTCGAGCCGCTCGATCGTCGGCCGGCGGAGACGTGAATGTGTTCGGAGCAAGGGCGATCCTCCATGACCGCGGTGACCAGAGCACAGGACGGCCTCGAGCCCGCAACCAGAGCGGTCTGTGGATGCTATCCGACAGCGAGAAATGTGGCCGAGATCCTAGCTTCGGCCCCGGACGGCGCAGAGACACTGGAGAAGACGGGAGAGACTGGCAGATTTGCCGATGAAACGAACGGTTTCGGACGAGGCCAAGGAAAATGGCGGCCACAGTGTCCGAAGCCCGTTGTCAGTTGGGATTTCAGTCTCTGAGATCTCGGCGCCGGGAAATCCGGGACATACCTTACGATCCTTATTTCGGCAATTCTTAGCGCAGCACTCAAGAATATAAGTCGTTTGCGCCTCCAGGATCCGTGGCGGAATTCGCTCAGGCAGATCGCAGGCTCTCGGTGGGCTGTCGAGCCTTCCTCACGACTTCTGTGCGTGCGACTCGCCGGCCGCCGGGGTGGGGGCAAGCTCAGCCTGGACTTTCGTGCCTTCGGCGATCGAGGCATCCGGCTGGAGGATGACCAGGTCGGCTTCCGTGAGGCCGTCGATGATCTCGGCGCACAAACCGGTGTCCATTCCCACGTGCACGTTGACCCGGCGCACCCGCCATCCCTAACGACCAGCACGGCACCCTCTCCCTTGCCATTACGGTCAATCAGGCATGAGGACGGAACGGTCAAGGTTGTGATCACTTTCTCGAGCAGGATATCCGCACGGCCGAACATGCCATCGCGCAGCACGCCATCGGGGTTGGGCAGGTCGATCTCGACGCGCATGGTGCGGTCGTTCAAGTCCTCGGATTCCGCGACGCGGCTGATCTCCCCCTTGAAGACGCGGCCGGCCAGGGCGTCGAGGGTGACCGTGGCGGGATCGCCCACGTTGCAATAGGGAACCTGGGTGTCGGGAATCGGTACGATGGTCCGCATCTTCTGGGTGTAGGCGACGGTGAGCATCGGCTGTCCCATCCCCTCGGTGGCCGCACGGACGAACGAGCCGGGGTGGACGGCGTCGCCGCGGAAAGTAACAAACCCATCGTAGGGAGACTCGATCCGGGTGTACTGAACGAACACCTTGGCGAGCTTGAGGTTGGCTTCTGCGATCGTGACCTTGGCCTGCGCGACTTTGAGATCGGCCTTGGCGAGCTCCACGTTGGCCTTGGCCTCGGCGAACTGGGCCGCGGCGGTTTCGATTCCGGCCTCGGCGGCTAGCACCGAGGCGAGAGACGCCTGGTACTGGTCGAGCTTTTCGTCCTTGACCCGCACCTCGACGGACCTGCGCTCGACGAGATCGGAAATTCGATCATAGTCCTTCTTGCTGTAGTCGCGTCGGGCGACCTTCTCATCGTACGTCGCCTTGGTTTCGTTCTGATGGGCCTGGGCCGCCAGCACGGCCGCGTCGGCTGCGCTGATGCGAGCCTTGGCCTGTACGACGACTTCCTCGGCGTGTTTCAGCTCGGCCTCGGCTTGTATCACGGCGACCTCGCGCTCGGGGTCAAAGATCTCCGCGAGCAACTGTCCCTTCTTGACCGCGCTGCCGCGATCGACGTGCAACGTCTTGATAAAGCCCGAGACCTTGCTGTAGAGGTTGGCGAATTCGAACGCCCGGATGGTCCCCGGCTGCCGCGTGGTGCGCTCCATCCCGCCGCGCGTGGGATTGACCACGGTAACCTTGATCTCCACGCCGGCCGCGGGAGAGTGGCCCGCTCTCTGCCCCTTGGCGGGATGCTCCTGGCCCGAGGCCATGAAGAAGAAGCCGCCGGCACCCACGGCGCCCAGCAACACGACGAGCGCCACCACCGGTCCCCATCGGGCACTGTAGGACCGATGCGCCGCGGAACGGCTGGCGGCAAGCGGTTGCGCCGGCTCTTTCTCGATCGCGATCGGATTGGCGGGCATCGGTTCGTCCCCCCAGCGTGCAACAAACCCTCTCACCTGATGTTAGGTTTACGGGTCGTGAACGTCAATCATGATGAAAGGGTCGAGAGCGACCAGGATGCTGGTCTGGGAAAAGGACCAAGGCTTTGGGTATCATCGATCGTGAATAACAAGAGTGGCCAAATTCGCGCACTACCAGCTCACCCGATGAACGTGAGGGCGGCCAGGGCAGGGACGGCCCGCGCGACGGCGTATATAGTCGAGTTCCGTGCCGAGGAGTTTTTCCATGTCGATGCCTGAGTACCAGCACATCACGTACAAGAACGTCGATGGAGTCGCCATCGTCAATTTCATGGAAACCGTTGCCATGTTTGACGGCGACAAGGTCCGCGAGGTCGGGAACGAGCTGCTCGACCTGATCGAATCCAAACGGTTCACCAAGCTGCTGCTCAATCTTTCGAACGCCCGCTTCGTCTCGAGCGCGATGCTGGCGCACCTCGTGAAACTGCACCGGAAGGTTCAAGAGGTGAAAGGGAAGATCAGGCTGTGCTGCCTGCGACCGGTGATCATGGACGCCTTCAAGGTGAGCAACTTCGACAAGATCTTCGAGATCTTTCCGGACGAGGCTTCGGCGCTCAAGAAATTCTGAATCGCGGCCGCGGAGCGCACCCGCCGGCGCCGTCTCAATGCCGGACCTCGCTCGCGGAAGGCCCCCACGGGCAATCTCGACGTTGTGAGCTCACAAGACCAAGGCTTGACCGCGGGCCGGCCAGCGGGCCCGCTCGCCTTGGGCGGCTGCGCTTCCCGACGGTCACCACTGCACGTAGCCCTGGAACTTGTTGTTGATATAAATCGCCTTGGGCGGGATACCGTGTTGGCGGGGAATGTGGAGTTGGCGAGATAGGCTCCGGCGCCGACCGTCGAGTTCGAGCCGAGCGAAGTCTGCACGACGACCGCGCCGGAGTCGATATCGAACGTTGTCGCCGAGCTTCGCGTTCACGTTGGGGCCGCTAAAGCAGGACGACGCCCGACCGGCGCGGAAGTCCTGGCCGATCGTGAGTGTTCCTCCCAGGGGCGAATTGATCGTGACGTGCAGGCCGGTGCGGGCGATCGAGCCGATCGTGATCGGCTGTCCCTGGTCGGCCGCGGATGGCATTGGCGCGGCCAAGCCGGTGCGCCGCCTGGAGTGCCATCATGTCGAATCTCGACCCTGCCCGTGATCCGCGCGGGGAAATTGCCAAGCTGCACGCCGACCAAACCCCGAGTCGGCGTCTGAAACTGCGGGCCGCTCTTGGAGGGCTCGAACGAGGCCGACGACGGGCCGGGCTCGAAGGTTGGCGCCGCGGATTGCGGCGAGGTTGCCGTTGTTGATCCCACCGATTGTCGGGTTGGCGCCCAGGTTGACGCCGGTGGCCGAGCTTCCCTGGTAGAGCTGGGCGTAGCCCGTGGCCAGCGATGGTTTTCTGAGAGCGTGGACTTGATCGTGGTCACGTCGGACGCCGTCACGGGCACGACCATGCCCAGGGCGGGGTTGGACGCTTCGGCGTCGGTGGTCACATTCGCGCCGGGCAGGACGCGGAATCCGGCCGGAACGGTCACACCGGGCCCGACCCGCGCCATGGGCGAGACGATCGCACCGGCGTCGATCGTGGCGCCGTCGATCATGCGCATCGGCGCCGATGGAGGTGGGCTTGCTCGCGGTCGAACGACGCCGATCGTGCTCGGGCCGATCACCCTGGCGCCGAAACCCGATCACGACCTGGTTGCCGATCAAGATCACGGCGCTCCCGGCCCGTGACCGGGATTGGCGACGATGAGGAATTGTCGAGCACATCCGAGCCGTTGCCGATCTTGATGGCGCCGCCGCGACCGTCGAGATTGGCATATGGCCCGATGAAATTCTGATAGCCGATCGACGACGCTCGCGCCATTCTGGATCTTGACCGTCGGGTCGACGAAGCGTCGCCTTTTTCGACGGAGTGGCAAACGGCATGATCGGCAGGTTGGGCGCGACCGCCTGATGGCCCGTAGGGTCAGAGAGCAAGGGCGAGATCATGTTGCCTGCGCTCGGGAGCAGCGCCTGGTCAAGCCCTCGACCGAGCAGGGAAGTTTGACCGATCGTCGTCGTACCGGTTTGTTTCGGCTCATCGGACTTAATGCACCCACCAAGCTTCCAGGCTCAGAACACGTAATGTCCGCTGGCCCGCCGCAAGTGCTCGCTGCGGCACGCTTCTGCCCGTTTTTTGTGAGTCGTCACCGGAAGCGGATTCGCAGTATTCGGCGTCGGTGTTGACCTTCCAGGTGTCGAAATTGCCCAGACCAAGGATGTTGCGGGCCGCCAGCAGCGCCGTCATCATCGAATGGTCTTGATTATTGTATTTGTGCATGCCATTGCGCCCGGCCAGCTCGAGGTTGCCGAGCTGTCTTGAGCCATCGCGCGGATGATCGCCAGGTTGGCCTGGTAGTCGTCGTCGTAGACGGGGTAGGCCTTGGGCATGCGAACGACGCAGCCGTCCTTGATCTCGGAGGCCGACACCAGGCCGATCGAATCGATCTCGCGCCGGCCGAGCTCGATCAGGTCGGAGTCGGACCGGGACCACAAGTCGTCGCCTTCGAAACAGAAGTACTCGAGCCCGAGGCTGGTCTTTGCGGGATCGGGAACCAGGTCTGGCGACCAGTTCTTGAAGTTCTGGATGCGCCCCAGCCGCACCGAGGGCTCGTGGATGTAAATCCAGTTGTCGGGAAAGGTGTGGGCGCGATCGACGATCAAGACGACGGTGAGGAAATCACGGTACTTGAGGGATTCAGCCGGCGCGGAGGACCTCCGGCGGCGCGGGAGGGCTCATGGCCCGGATCAATTCGCGGATCGGCAAGCGTCGACAAGAAGTGGCGGCCGAGGTAGCGGACCTGGCGGCCTTGCTCGTCGCAGGCGAGGAATGAGAGCACAGAGTCTCCATCGTGCTCGATCCGGACGACGCGGCGATCGAGGTGGACGTCCCCACCCTGGCGCGGATGCGGTCGCGGGTTGCTTCCCACATCTGCCCGGGACCAAGCCGTGGATATTGAAACTCGTCGATCAAGGTCTTCACAACCTCACCGCGCCGCGAGCCAAAACGGCCGAACAGAGCCGATGTGACTGCTCGAATCAAATTCAGGTCCTTGATCCGCTGGGCGGCCCAGTCGGCCGAGATGGCGGAGGTCGGCATCCCCCAGACCTTCTCGGTATACGACTTGAAAAAGATCTCGAACAGCTCGCGGCCGAAGCGATTGACCACCCAGTCCTCGAAGCTCTGCTCGGGATTGATCGGGGCGAGCTTTGCCTTCAGGTAGCTCGCCCCTATCCGAAACGAGCGCAACGGCCCGAGCTTCCAGAGTGCATCGGCAGGCTTGAGCGGATAATGGAAGAATTTTCGATCGTAATAGATCCGGCTCAGTCGCGAGCGCGTCGAGCAATTCGTCGCCCAGGATCTCGTGCCAGAGCCGGTTGACCTCTTCGCTTTTCGAAAAGAAGCGGTGTCCGCCGATGTCGAAACGATATCCCTTGTACTGGTCGGTTCGACTGATGCCGCCGACGAGCCGGGCGTCGGACTCGAGGACGACGCACGGCTTGCCGTGTTTGCTCAGCTCGAAGGCACCCGTGAGCCCGGCCGGGCCGCCGCCGGCGATGATCGTATCGTATGCCGCCACGACCGCCACCGTCGCCGGATCTTCAACTCTCGTCCACTGATGGGGAAGGAGCCCGGGGCGCGCGATCTGCGGCTGTGGCCGTTCCTGGCCCATGAGCGACTCCTCATCCTGAGAGCGACGTCGACAGGATTTTCGGGACCGTCTCGGCGACGTGTTTGCGACCGATCAAGCGAGCGTCGGCCACTTTCGCGTTGCGAGTTGTGTCATAAATCCGTCAAGGGGTCAACGTCGATCAGGATGCAACAGGGTTTTCGAGGTCCAACCCGGCCGGAATCCTGACGACTGGCCAAGGGAACCACGTGGGCGCTCGATCGCGGATCGCTCAGCCTCGCACAGCCATCGGCAGTTCGGTGACGGCTGCGCGGGACGCTCCGCCACTTTGCGGCTTGGCCAGCAGCGTGGTGCCGGCCGCGGCGTGGGTGGTCCGAACCAACGCCAAGGCCACGGTGGCGCCCAGTCGTGTCGAACGTGCGGTGGACGTGACCACGCCGACTCGCTTCTGGGCTTCGTCCTCGAGCGGCGCGCCGGGCTCGGGCACGGGCGAGGCGGCGTCGAAGACCAGCCCTTTCAGGATTTGATTGACGTGTCCAAGAGCGTCGAGCCGCGCGACGGTCTCCTGCCCGAGGTAGCAGCCTTTCACAAAACTGATCGCGCGGTCGTCGCGCCGAATCTCCTGCGGCAGGTTTTTCTCGGTGATGTCCTTGCCGAAGACCGGTGTGCCGGCCTGGATCCGCAGGAGCTCAAAGCTTTCGGGGTCGATCAAAGTGAGGCCGAGCTTGTGTTCGTGCCATCGCAACACATCCATCACGGAGCCCAGCGAGTCCTTTTCGCCGATGATGGTCAGTCCCGGTTGCAGGATCGGAGATTCTCGGATCACGCGCACCGGGCAACCCTCGATCTCGGTCATCACGTGCGCGTAGTCGGCTTCGGCCGGCAGCTCGCCGCTGCCCGCTGCACCAGGAGGTTGGCGTCGGGCCCGGCCAGGTGGATCTCGAAGGTGCCTGCGCTCTGGTCGGCGATCGCCACGTCGTCGAAGACGCCGTATTTCCGCAAATGGGCCAAAACCGGCTCCGCGACCCCCGGATCGGTCCGTATCACGATGGTCGCTGGCGGCCGACGAGTACGATCGCATAGCCGATCGTCTTCCCTTGCGTGCTCGTCACAAACGTTTCGCAGCCCTGGCCAGCCGACAGTCGCTTGATCTCGTTGGTCGTGAGGTTGTGGACGAACTTGGCACGGTCCGGGCCTGTGATCTCCAGCCGGCTGCGATCGGACCGATCCGCCAGCCCGGCATGGACGAAGACCTCGTTGAAATCATGAGGCTGCAACATGTTTACTTTCTCGCTTCGGGCCGGGCCATACGCCAGGCAGGATTCCGGGGAACGGGCGCCGGCTCAGTCGTCGTCACGGTCGAGCACGATGGCGCGAGTGAGCTCGGCCTGGCTCACGATCGTGCACGAGCCGCCTTTGGCAACGAGGCGCCGCGCCTGCTCGGGGTTTTCGAGCGCGATCAAGGGAAACTCCTCCGCCAGATCGCGCGCTATGCCGCTCAAGAGAAACACGTCGGCCCACGACGCCGCCGCCGCGATCCGCCGCGCGAGGTGAAAGTCGGCGTCACTTTCGTGGCCGCGCAACGCCGCGGCGACTTGCCTGGTATCATCGGCATCGAGTAATCGCCGTAGAGACGGTCCGATCTCCACCGCCGCTCGCGAGAGCACGACGATCTTGCCGCCGTGCTGCACCAGGCGCGACGCGGTCGCCAGCCCCTGCGCAAGGCCATCCATCGTGGTTTCGACTCCTGCTCGGCCGATCCCGGCGAGCACCACTTCGGCCCGGGAATCCGCCCTGAAGGTCCAGTGGTCGTTGATCGCCGCGATCCCCTGCGATCGCACAGCGATTTCACGGCCGGCGACGACTTCGACGGTCCCGCGGGCGCCGGGAAGGATTCCGACGTGAAACTGGCTGCCGAGCAACCAGCTCACCTCGAACGATTCGTCGAGGCCCGCGCGAGGCCGGAGACTCGACGTCGTGGCCCGACTCGTCTCGCACTAGCCCTCGGTGCGAACTGATCGTGTCCGCGTCGCTCATACCCGGAAACAGCACGCTCCACGGTCCGCGATAGCCCAGGATCGGATCATACCCGAGCCGCCCGACCGGAATGACGACATCGGCGTCGGTCAGATGACGGCTCAGATACACGCGACGCCCTTGCTTGGTCGTGGCCAGATAAGCGATGGCGGTCCGGTCGGTTGAGTCGTGAACGATCGGCACAGCGCCGGGCGGCAAGCGACCCTCGATCGCAAAGGTTCCAGGCGCGGGGAGGAGTACCGTCACACTGCCATCCTCGATGCCCGCGCCCTGCAGCACCGACAGCAGTGCCTCGAGCACTTGCTCGGCACCGCCTATCGAGGCATCGAGCGCGATCGCCACGCGATCGCCGGGGACGACCATCTGGCGCAATGGCGGAAACTCGCGCGGGTTTTCAAGCGCAGAGCGGACGGCTGCGGCCACGGCCGCCCCGTCGTCGCCGACCGGCCCGTTCCACGCCCCGACGAGCTGCTCTTCCCGAAGCTCAATTTCCAGCGACTCGTCCTGGAAATCGACCACGACCCGCATCACAGCTCCTCGTCTCGGTACCGATCCATCCGCGCCATCACGCCGCGCTCGCGGCCAGTCCGCCGGCCGCGAGATCGACTTCGATCATGATAGGACCGCCTGCGCAAAGCGGTCAAGCTCGGCCGTGCGGCGTGGCCGAGGGGAAGCTGCGCCCCGATCAGCCGAGGGGGACGGCTCAGTGCGGAAGGGATCGGTAAGCATCGCTGGACGGCCCGGTGGCCGGCTGGTGCTCTTGACCGCGACATTTCAGAGCGTATCCTGACGTGCCGTTGCGGGATGGCGCGTTCGGAGGGGGGACTGGCAATGGCACGCATTCGCCACTGGATCGGATTATCGTGCGTGACTGCGGTGATCTTTGCCTGCGGCTGCGCCTCGTGGCGTCATCAATCTGTCGACGACAGGAGCGCCACCCAATCATCGAGTCTCGACGACAATCCGTTGATGGGGGGTTGGGTGCAAGATCTGGTGCGAATCTCGATGGAAGATTGGAACTTCAGGAAGTGACCGCGCGGTTCCGCGATCGCGGCCACGACCGGATCGAGCGCGCTCTTGTTTTGGCCGGTCGCAATACGCATCGCCGTGTGGAGGCGCGAGGACGGAGGCAACTGTGAAGACCCGAAGTACGAAATCCGCCGAGCTCGCTCTGCTGCTGCAGATCATCGACCAGAGCTATAATAAGAAGGCCTGGCATGGCCCCAATCTCAAGGGGTCGATTCGCGGCCTGGACGCGTGCGACGCCGAATGGCGGCCCCACCCCGGCCGGCGCTCGATCGCCGACATGGTCGTGCACGCCGCCTACTGGAAATACGCGATCCGGTGCCGGCTGCGCGGCGACAAGCGGGGATCATTCGCTCTGGAGGGAAGCAACTGGTTCGAGCTACCGTCGCCCCTCTCTCTATCATCCTGGAAAGCCTACGTCGCGCTGCTCGAGGATGAACATCGCTCGCTGCGGGAGGCAGTCGCGACTTTTCCGGCCGAGCGATTGCACGAGTTTCCCCCGGGGGGAAAGTCAGGTTTGTCACGCTGATTCATAGCGTCGCGCTCCACGACGTGTACCACGCTGGGCAGATTCAGCTACTCAAGAAGCTGCTTCCGCGCGGCGCGGCGGCGGGTTGCCCGCCCAGATCATTAAGCCGCCGTGATGCCCGTCAGTTGCTCGCTCAGTTGCCAGAGCCGCTTGGCCACGGCTTTGTCCTGTGATTGTGGTGAGCTCACCGCGGGTTTCTCCTTGGCGAAGTACTGGCCGGAGACACCGGCGACCTCGGGGGAACTGGCGAGGTAGATCGACGTGAGCGCCCCTTGCTCCGGGGAGAGCGCGATCAGATCGGCGGCGCGGCGCACCAGCCAGCCGATCGCTCCTCTTTGCCGGAAGATCTCGGTGCGGACAAAACCGGGATGGAGGCAGTTGGCGGTGACGCCGCTCCCCTCGAGCCGGCGCGCCAGCTCGTAGGTGAAGAGGATGTTGCAGAGCTTTGACTGCTGGTAGGCGCGCCAGCCGCCAAAGCGCTCGGCTTTCGCAATGTTGTCGAAATCGATCGAGACCCCTTTGTGGGCCTCGGAGGCCACGCTCACGATCCGGGATGGCGTGCTCCGCTTGAGCAACGGGAGCAGCAGATTCGTGAGCAAAAAATAGGACAGGTGATTCAGCGCGAACGTCATCTCGAATCCGTCGGCGCTCTCGAGCCTATTCAGAAAGATCCCTCCGGCGTTGTTGACGAGCACGTCGAGCCGGGGCGTGAGCTCGCCGATCTGCGCAGCCAGCCGGCGCAGCTCGGCCAGCGATGAGAGGTCGGCAAGCAGCGACTCGACCGTGGGTGATCCCGTCGCGGACTTGATGGCGGCAACCGCGGAAGCGGTGCGCTCCGTGCTACGTCCGACAATGATGACGCGGGCACCCCGACTCGCCAGCTCGCGCGCGGTCACCAGTCCGATCCCCGCCGTTGCGCCCGTGACCAGGCAGACCTTTCCTTGCATTGTGACCTCTCGCGTCTCTCGGGACGCCGGTTACGAACGATCGCGGTGCGCGGCCTCGAGCGAAAACGCGGGAAGGCAGACGGCGATGTACTCGGTGCCGGCTGGGCCCGGTGTACTGTAGCGCACCCACTCGCCACGGCCGACCAAGACTCCCTGCCCCGCGCGGACCTCGAGCGTCCCGCCGGCATGCTCGATTCGAAGCATCCCGGCGAGCACAACCGTGTACTCGTCAAACTCCGGCGCCTGTCCGGGCTCGACCCAGCCCGAGGGACTGCGCATGTGGGCGATGCTCACGCGATCGTCGCGCGTATTCACGCGGCCGACATATTCGTCGATCAGCTTGGGAGCGTTGCCCGCCGCTTCGACGCGGCTCGGCTGCTCAATCAAGGTCGGCATGGCTCTTGGTTTTTCTCATGGAGATCACGTCCCCGTTCGAGGCGGATCGATGCTAATGACGCGCGCGAGCACCGTCAAGCCACCCCCAAGCCGCGGTGCGCCCTTGAGCGCGGCGAGCGTGCAGGCTGAGTTCTTGCTGGCCGACGGGCCAGCCGGTTAACTTGAGAGCCCGTCAAGCATCGGTTGCGGCATCCCCATGAGAGCGAACATGTCGAAGAAGCCCTACAAGCCCTGGTACGTCGTGCAGACTGTCGAGCTCGGTGCGCCGGCGAGTGAAGTCTGGAAACTCGTCGGCGGGTTTTACACCATCCATTTGTGGCATCCGGATATCGCCCGGACCGAGATTCCACCCGGTCAGACGGAAACCGGGGCACTCCGCCGCCTGCTCACCTTCCCAGGTCAGCCGAAAACGACCGAGGAGCTGGTCCTGATGGACAACGACGCGTTGCACTACCGTTATAAATGGCACGCGGGCCTTTGGGGCGAGCGAATCAAGAATTACGTCGCCGACCTTCGCGTCTTCGATCTGACCATGAGCAAGCGTTCCATCGTGCAATGGTCTTCCACGTTCTCTTACACCGAGGACGCCCTGAGCGAATTTTACGAGAATGGATTTCGCGCTTTGCAGAAGCGATTTCCGCTTTCAACGGCCAGGAGCGCGCCCTCCCGCCGTAGACTGCGCGACTCGTCGCGCGAGTGACCGATCCGACAGGCGGGCAAGCACGGCGAGCTGCCCGCCCAAGTCCGGGCTCGTGCCGGCGCGCCAGACGCCGCTCTGTCGCTTCTCTACCGGCGGTGACATAATCCTGTTACTGCCGGGCCCGACTCACCGTGGCAGCGGGTTCACGAGCGTACCAGGCCAGCGGCGTTTTCGTCGTGGCGCTGCCAGTCCGGCTCGTCACCCGGCGAGCGCCCTGGCGCTACGCCTCCCATCATGTCCGTGCCAAGGGGTCCGCAGAGCGATGCTTGGAAAGCTGGCGCTGCCCGAGATTCGAGAGCTCGTCGAGGCCCACGACGACGCCACGCTTTGCGAGGTTGTCAACCGGTGGCTCCCGGCCGACCTGGCCGAGCTTGTGAACGCCCTTTCCAGCCACGAGCGCGTGCACGTGCTGCGGCTGATCAAGCCGAAGCGAGCGGCGGAGACGTTTCCTTATCTCGACCTCGACACCCAGCTCGGCGTCTTGAGCTCGCTTTCGGAGGATGAGTCGAAATTCATCTTGAACGAGATGGCGGCGGACGACCGGACGGTGCTCCTGGCCGAGCTGCCTGCCGAGAAGTCGGAGCGCCTGCTCAACCTGCTCGATCCCGAGCAGCGCGCGATCGCACGCGCCTTGCTGGAATATGGCGAGGAGAGCGTCGGCCGGCTCATGACGCCCGACTACGTGGTGGTGCGCAGGGAGTGGACGATGCGGCACGTGCTCGACCACATCCGAGCCCATGGCCGCGACAGCGAAACGCTCAACGTGATTTACATCGTCGATGATTCCAACAAGCTGGTCGATGACCTGCGAATCCGCGAGATCCTGCTGGCTCCGCTGCACACCCACGTGTCGGACGTGATGGACAACAAATGCGTCAGCCTGTCGGTGACCGACGACAAGAAGAAGGCCGTCGAGGTGTTCCGCAAGTACGACCGCAGCGCGTTGCCCGTCGTCGATACCGCAGGGCGCCTGGCGGGGATCGTTACCCTCGACGACGTGCTCGACGTCGCCGAGGAGGAGGCAACTCGCGAGATCCAGAGATTCGGTGGCCAGGAGGCGCTCGACGACCCTTACATGAGCACCTCGTTCCCGGCGATGGTGCGAAACGCGCGTCGTGGCTCGTCATTCTGTTCGTGGGAGAAACCCTGACCGCCACAGCGATGGGATTCTTCGAGGATAAGATCGCGCGCGCCGTCGCGCTGGCGCTGTTTGTCCCGCTCATCATTTCCAGCGGAGGCAATTCGGGGTCGCAGGCGGCGACCTTGATCATCCGCGCGCTGGCGCTCGGCGAAGTCGGGCTCAAGGACTGGTGGCGAGTGATGCACCGCGAGATCTTCGCGGGGCTGTCGCTGGGACTCGTCCTGGGCGGGATCGGCTTCCTCCGGATCGCGGCCTGGAGCGCCGTGTCCAATATCTATGGGCCGCACTGGGTCCTGCTGGGCCTGACCGTGAGCCTGTCGCTGATCGGCGTCGTCACGTGGGGCACCCTCACCGGCGCGATGCTACCGTTCCTGCTGCGCTGGATGCGTTTTGACCCGGCAACCTCGTCGGCGCCGTTCGTCGCAACTCTGGTCGACGTCACCGGGCTGATCATCTACTTCACGGTCGCCATCGTCATCCTTCGGGGTACCATGCTCTAGCCCGACCTGGGCCGGCACCTCGCTAGCCCGTTGCCAGTACGCTCAACGGCACGCATCGCGATTCACGGTGCGAGACCGCGCAGCGTTTCAAGAACGACGCGCCGTCAACAGGGCGAGCCCGCGCGAAACCCCTGCACCGTCTGAACATATCGCCACATCCGACGCGGTGGTCGAGCCGCGCCACCCATCGGAGGGTTGTCCGAACGGTTCCGTTGCGACCTTCCTAAAATGGCCGTTAGTGGCGCAACCCTAACGCGACCATGCAATCAAATGCGCTCATGAGCAACTCGAACGCGATGGCGGCTGACGTTGAAAAATTTCTTCATTAGGCTGGGAAACCGGATGCGGACATCGGATCGAGGGCATGCGCACCGGCCGAAACGTAGAATTAAGCGGGAGCTTTGTTGATTTTGGTTCACTTGCTCCCTATAACGGGTTTGGAAAGGAATGGCGCGGAAGCAACTTGGCCGCGCGATCGGGCGGCCAAGCACGAGCCGAAGGAGGCTGGGACGGAGCCTCCCCTCTCTCCGCGCCACGAGGATCCTTCTGAGCTCAAGGACGGCGAGTCGACCTGCGGTGGCGCTCACGCGGAGCACGGCCTCGGGATCATGTGTCGCGACTTGGGTCACGCCCAGCTCGAGAAGGAGACTCGACCATGATGCTTCAGTGCCCGAAGTGCGGACGTACCGGTCATCTTCCCGATCACCTCGGGCGGACGGCGCACCGGCTGCGATGCGTGCGCTGCGCGGGCCGATTCATGATGCTGCCGGTCGGCGCTCGCGATCGCTCAGCCAGCGGAACGGAGCCGGCGCCGGCAGCGCGAGTCGTCGCTGGGCTGCCGCGATCCCTTGGCAACGGGTTCCAATCGTCTGACGACGACGACGGAGCGGCGATTGATTCGCTGATGGGCGGTCCGGGTGATTCCCACTACGAGCTGTCGGCGGTGTTCGACGACGTACCCGACTCTCAGGTCGAGATTCCGGCGTTTTCGGTGACGGACGCCGCCCCGGCGGGTGCCGGTCCATCGCCGACCTTCGAGCCGGATCGCCCGGACGACGACCTCGGAGTCCCCTGGTACTACCACTACATCGTTTCCTGGGGCCGTATCCACTTCTTCGCCGCCCTGGGATTCGCCGCCTGTTCTCTGTCGATCCTCGGCTACTTCCTCATCCGAGCCGTCGTCGCGGGGCACGTGATTCACACTTCGATCACCGCTCTCATCGTCGGTTGCGTGGGGACCATTGCGTTTTTGCTGCTCTCAATATCTGTGGCGGCGCTGGTGGCCCTGCTGGTCGACCTGGGAAAAAACATGCATCATATGAGTCTCCGCGCCGAGCGTAGCTTTCGGCGCGGCGGCGAACACCCAGGCCGGAACCAGGGGAATTTGTCGCGATCGATCGGTTAGCGATGCCACATCGGACGCGCTTGCACGACGAATGGGATGACGGTCCCGACCCCGACCATGAATCGGACGACCTGGACTTCGATTCCGACCAGGACGACGACCTCTGCATCCCCTGCCCTCATTGCGGCCGCGACATCCTCGAGGAATCGGAGCTGTCCTTACTGTGAGCATTATCTCTCGAGGGAAGACGCTCCCCCCGCGAAAGCCGATCTGGATTCTGCTGGGAGTTGTGGCCTGCCTGTACGTCGTGTATCGATGGATCATCTGGTGGTAGGTCGTCCTCGGGCCACTGGCGCCCGGACACCAAACAACGGTACCTGACACCTTTTTCAAGGTCGTCCGCGGGCCCGCGGGCGGTTTAGCTGATCCGGCGGGCGGCCTGCGTGGAACACGCGCCCGGCAGCGACGCCACCGCCAGCCCACGCCGCCTCCCTTGGCATCGAGATGGGGGAAGATTCGTCATGCTCGTCGTGATGCAGAGCCACTCCACGCCGGAGCAGATCGAGCGGGTCTGAGACGCATCCGTCAGATGGGTCTGACGCCGCACCCGATGCCGGGCGCCACTCGCACGGCGATCGGGATCACGGGAAACACCGGCGCGATCGATCCCCGGACGATCGAGGTCCTGCCCGGAGTGCTCGAGCTGATCCGGGTCACCAAGCCGTACAAGCTCGCCAGCCGCGAGATGCACGAGCACGACACGGTCGTCCGGCTGCCGCAGGGCACGTTCGGCGAGCGGCCACTTCACGATCATCGCCGGGCCGTGCTCGGTCGAGGATGAGGCGATGATCCTGCGGACCGCCGACTGGCTCATGGCGCACGGCATCCGGTTCCTCCGCGCCGGGGCGTTCAAGCCGCGCACCAGCCCGTACGCCTTTCAAGGGCTGGGCCTGGAGGGCCTGGAGATCCTGCGCCGCGCGCGCGAGAAGACCGGCATCGGCATCGTCACCGAGCTGATGGACACCGAGAACGCCGACGCCGTCGAGGAGGTGGCCGACGTGATCCAGATCGGCACGCGCAACATGCAGAACTTCAGCCTGCTGCGGCGCGTCGCACGGGCGCGGCAGCCGGTCCTCCTGAAGCGCGGGATGTCGGCCACGCTGGAGGAATGGCTGATGTCGGCCGAATACCTGCTCTCCGGCGGGAATGCCGACGTATCCTCTGCGAGCGGGGGGTGCGGACTTTTTCCGATCACAGCCGCAACACGCTCGACCTCTCGGTGATTCCACCGGCCAAGGCGCTGTCGCATCTGCCGATCCTGGTGGACCCCAGCCACGGCACCGGCAAGCGCGACTACGTGCCGCCCATGGCGCTGGCCGCCCTGGCCGCCGGTGCCGACGGGCTCTTGATCGAGGTCCATCCCGAACCCGACCACGCCCTGTCCGACGGCGCACAGTCGCTCGACTTCACTCGATTCGAAAGACTGCTCGGCCAGCTCGCTACGCTCGCCGCGGCGCTCGGCCGCGTCCCCTCGCGCATCTGACAAACCCGCGGTCACGTCGCGGCCTGTGGCGAGAGGAGCCTGGTGGAAACGACGCCAGATCCCGAGAGCGCCGCGAGCAGCCGGCCCGGCACGCGTCCGTCGACCAGGTGGACCTCCACCCCGGCACGGGCGGCCTCGAATCCCGCGCGCAGCTTTCCGTCCATGCCGCCGCTCACGTCGTCTCTGGCACTCTCGATCCAGCTCGAGACACGCTCGTCCCCTTCGGTCAGGGCGGCGGGGCTGGGGCGTCGGGCCTCCGGATCGACCAGACCCGGCACATCCGTGGCCAACACCAGCCGGCAGGGGGCGAGCAAGCCGCCACCCGCGCTGCCATGACGTCGCTCGAGAGCACCGCGAAGCCCGCAGCCTCGTCCGGTACGATCCCACCGGAGATGACCGGCGAGATCCCGGCATCCACCAGCCGCTCTACCGGGCGGAATTCGCACCACGAGGGCGTGCCGCGCCGCGTGCAGAAGAGCGCCGCCGGGCTGAGCGCGCACGACTCGACACCGGCGGCCCGCAGCACCTGGAGGAACCGCGCGCGCAGCTCATCGAGCGTGGCCTCGACCCGGGAAACGATCGCGGCTTGTTCCCGCGACAGGAGTCCGTCCATGTAATCGTAGCGCCGGGCGAGCGGCTTGCCGAATGAGCCGGTGCCGTGCAACACGACCAGCGGGCGCCCGAACGCGCGGATTTCCTCGGCGAGCCGCCGCGCGCAGTCATCGCGAAAGGCCCCCTCGCGGGTCTTGTCGGTGATCAGGCTGCCGCCGATCTTCAGAACGGAAGTCCCCGCGGATCCCGGCATGAGCGACCTCAGGAAAAGCCCGGCGCCCGGACCAAGTCGACGAACCGGCGAACCAGCTCGGCCTTGATGGTACTTGACCGGTCTGCGCCCCGAGCAAACGCAGCCCCGGACGCCGACCACGTCGGGGTTTAACTGTCTGAGCCGATCGATGTGCCTCATGCCGATCGAGCCCGCAAGCGCCACCGCGAGCGCACGCTCGCGGGCCGCGGCGACGAAGTCTTCGAGCTCGTCGTTCGACAGCGCGTCGAACAGCGTTTTACCGTCCTTGATCGCAGTGTCGAGCATCACGAGATCGGCGCCGGCCCGGTGGCACGCGCTGGCCACGGTCTCGGGATCGATGCCGCCGAAGCGGCGGTAGTCCGCGTATCCCGCGGCGGCGACGATCGTGGCCGGCTCGTAGTCCTTGCACGCGCGGGTGACGGCCTTCATCACCAGGAGCGCCTCGTCAAATCCGCTCACTCCGTACAACCCGGCCTTCACGTACCGCACGCCGCAGGCCGTCGCCCCCAGCGCGGCCAGCGCCGCAGTCCCCGGCTTGAACGGTAGGTCCCCGAGCGTTGCCGAGAACAGCACGCCGCGACCCTCGAGCGCGGCCACGATCTCGCGGATGACCCACGGGAAATTCGCGCCGAGGGAGCCCTCGCTCACGTTCTTGATATCGACGATGTCGGCCCCTCCGTCAGCGACCTCGAGCGCCTCATTCACGGAAACCGGGCTGATGAGGATTTTTATCGAGGATCTCCTTTCGACCGGAATGATCAAATCCAGGGATGGCTGGCGGCGATGGCGAGGAGCGAGAGTCCTGCGCTGGCCAACGGGACGGTCACCCGCCGCGCGCTCGCTTGATCAACGATACACGCTGGCCCATTTGTCCCCGATTCTCGGCGCCCATAGTCGAGGATACCGTGGCGTTCGCGGGTTGAAAGAGCCCAGGTCAGTCCGCGGCAAGACTTCGCTGGTTTTCCCGCGAGCGGAGTCGCATGAACAGGCTCGCGGGCCGGCGGGGCGGTTCAAATGAACGGCTAGCTCATCTCAAAAATCCCACGTCGTTGTCAACGGGGATCTGGGGCGGAAACAGCTCGCCACCGCGATTGAAGAATTGAAGGCCGCGGAGTGTGACTTCCTTGTTGTTTTCGGCGTGGAACGAAAATCGCCAGATTTTCGCGGTGGTGGGCTTTGCGATGGGGACGAGCGCATCGGTCGCCTGCAGAGGCGAATCGGCGACGAGCTGAAGGCCGTTCCTGAGGTAGACCTGCGCTTGCATGTGGTCGGCCGCGTTGTACACGCCTGTGTGCTGGGAATGGACGCCGACGGCGGTGAGCGTCACCGGTACCGGGAAGGTCACGATGACAGTAGCCACGCCAACGGGGCTCGGTGCCGACTGCCACATCGCCGTCGCGTCAAAACGCCCTCCCGCGCTGGGCAATATCGGCTTTTGAACCAAATTTGCCACTTTCGTTCCAAAGGCTTCACCCGACTCGGACGCAATTGCGAGCTCGTAGGCAGGCTGACCGTCGACGGTCATCGGCCCGAGCGCGACCAGCCGCGGGCGGGCAGTGCGGGACGGTTCAGGCCCGGCGAGAGCCGTGGCGAGATTCGGGAATGCCCGCCGGTTGATTGCAAGGCCGACCAGGTCTTCTCGCACCAGCGTGCCGGGGCTCGCGGAGGGCTGCATTCCTCGCGTGTGGTGCGAGGGGTTGTAGGACATGATCGATGGACTCTTTCCCATGTCTTGCCCGTACACGTCGATGTGCGGAAGGCCGAAAGCATGGCCGAGCTCGTGCTGGAGCGTGGACTGGAAATTGGGAAGCTTGCCCAGTGCGAACGACGAGAGAATGACGATGCCGCCGCCGGTGTTGAAACCACCATTGAACGGGCGACCGCCGCCGGCGGGGAAGTTGTCAGCCTCGTTCATCACGACGACGACAAATACGTACGGGCAGTCTAGCCGGTTGGACTTCGTGGCCTCGAACAGCTCACCGACCACGCGCGGGGCGCCCATCTCGGGCGCGGCCTTGAGCTCGGCAAGTGAGGAACGTGACAGGTAAACCAGAGGGGCCTGGTTGTCGAGCGTGAAGGTATCTCGGCCGCCCAGCATTTCGCGATAGCGCTTTTGACACCAGGCCAGGTGGTCCGCGAGCGCCCTCGATTCATCAGGCGTGGGCGCGGATTCCCCGCGCGGGAGGAAGAATACGGGTTTCACCTCGAGCGGGCGGGCAGCGAAAGGCGACTGAGCACCACGGAGACCGCGTTTTTTTCGGTTTCGGTCCGCCGTTTTTGAGGCTGACGATGATTCCTTGCCCTGGGTCGCCGCGACCGAGAGCTTTCGCTCGTTGTCGGAATTCTCGGAGGGCGGGTCGGCCGAATCTGGAGCCGCGAGCCTCACCGGCAGGGCCCGCGGGCTGCTGTGGCACAGAATTGAACTGGTCGGGCGCTCCGGCGGCACGCGAAAACCCTGGCGGGCTCGAAAGGCCAGGGTGCGCGCCGATGAAGGGCGGCGGTGGTTGCGATTTCCCATCAACTCGTGCGGCCCAAGGCGGGACGGAAGGCGGCGACGTGACAGGACCGGTGTTCGAAACCTCCGGGGTGGGAGCGAATGGGTTCCAGCCAAAGATTGGAGATCTGGTGACGTAGAGATAGAACGTTCCCAGGAGCAGAGCGTGGGATGCGACCATTACCGCGTAAGAGGCTGCTTTTTTCCACCGGGAAGGCCGCCGTTTGGCGGCGGCGCGAGCATTCGGCGAACCGTCGCCCGGCTGATCGGTCACGACAAGGGAGCCAAGAATGCCATCGACACTGCTGGTGGATTCGGGACGTGGGGCGGATGCGTCATCGTCGCCGATCGGTGCGGTGATCACGGCGTGATCGGGGCGGCGCTCGCCGCGTGGTTTGAGGTTGTCGTCGTATCGAGCGCGGCGGTCCGGGTCCATCAGGACCAATCGAGCTTGATCCAGCTCGGCCAGTAGTGCTTCGGCCTGATCGCTGTCGGGCCCGACTTGATGGAGGCGGACCTTGCTCATCCGCCGCAGAGCGGCCGCATCGATGGCCTCGGGGTCCGGTTCGTGCGGCACCAGACCCAGAAGGTCGTAAAACGTGGGAGGCCGGAGATCGACCGGAATTCCAAGCCAGCTCTCATAAGGATCAAAGGCCACGATCGGCTCTCCCACATGTGAGGCGCCGTCGCCATCGTCCCCGGCTATTCGCGTCGGATCACGGGCCAGTCATTGCTGTCCTGCCCGACCCTCGAACCCCAGCGATCGATCCGGGCTTTCGTCACCAGCCTGGGAACATCCACCACGGCCCGCAGCTTGATTCTACCGTGTTCGTTACAGGAATAGTGAAGCGGGACGGGAGAACCGGCGGGCAGACCCTCAGGCAGCGGCTCGATCCCTCATTCGGCGAGCCGTGTGCAATCAGTCCGGTCGGGCGCCTGATGCCGACGATCGGTTCCTTTCGCGCGGCCCGGCGATTGTTGCCAGCGGATCGCGCCCGGCATCAGAATAGGCGATGAGCTGCGGCCTGTGCGAGCGGCTGCGGCGCTGGTCGGCTGATGATCAAGCACACCTGGCCGCGCGGGCTCCGGGCGGCGGACAGCGCGCGGTCGCGGTCGAGAGAAACTGGCGAACGGCTTTCCGTATGAACGTGACCCTCACAGAAGCGACGATCGCGGACGCGCCGGCGCTTGCCGGGCTGCACACCGAGGTCGCCGAGCGACTCACGCGTGACTTTGGGCGAGGCCACTGGTCTACGCGCCATGTCGGAAAAGGGCGACTTGTATGCGATGCGCAATGCGAGAGTACTGGTGGTGCGGCAACGCATGAAGGTCATCGCAACGCTCCAGCTCGCGACGAAGAAGCCCTGGGCGATCGACAAGGCGTACTTCAGCGACTGCCAGCGCCGCTGTACCTGACAGGAATGGCCGTCGCGACTGCCTTTCAGCGTCGGGGAATCGGTCGTGCCATGCTCGAGGACGCGCAGCGAGTCGCGCGCGACTGGCCTGCCGACTGCATCCGGCTCGACGCGTACGACTTCCCTGGCGGCGCAGGCGAGTTCTATGCCAAGTGCGGCTTTCGCGAAGTGGGCCGCGTCGTTTACCGAAAAACGCCACTCATCTACTACGAGCTTCTGCTCTGAGCCGCCGCGGTCGAGCCCCCGTGCTCGAAAGCGATTCGATGCGCATCTTACATTTGTCGCATACTCGTGGTACATTCGGGCAACGAGCAAGGCCGAGTCACCGCGAAACGCACGCTGGAAGGCGACATGATGACGACCACGACTGTGGCCACGACGCGGCGGCGATACACCGTGAGCTTGCGCGCGCCTGTTGATCCTGGTGCTGGTGGTCGGCGGGGGGCTGAGCTGGACGGCGAGCCGGGCCAGAAAACGTCGAGCCGCGGTGGCCGCGGTCACGAAGGCGGGCGGGACAGTGGTCTATGATTACCAGTACTCCGACGATCAGTTCATACCGGCCGGGAAGCCCTGGGCACCGGGATGGCTGATCGAGCTCTTGGGTGTGGAGTTTTTCCATGACGTGCTGATGGTGACGCGCCGGAGTTCACGCGGATCCGACGTCGACGATGCACACGCCGCCATGGCGGCGATCCTGACGTTCGACCGGCTGGCTCGGCTTCAATTCACCGACCCGCCGCCGGGCACGATGATCGACGGGCTCGACCGGCTGAAGGCACTTCGAGTGACCCTGAGTCAACCGGCCGGCGACCGGCCGATCCGGATCGGACCGCTTGCGAGCGTGCGCGAAATCAGTCTAGACGGACCGGGCGTGAATGACTCGCTGCTTGGCGAGCTCGCGGGTTTGGCTTCGCTGCGCGACCTCCGTCTCCAGAACACGAGCGTCACCGGCGAGGCTTTGCGCAGCACGGCGGGCCCATCGGGCTCGAGGTCCTGTGGCTCGAACGTGCAGGCGTCACGGATGCGGACATTCCGGGCATCGCGCGGCTCGAGAATCTCGTGGTCCTGGATCTGCTCGGAAACCCCGGCGTGACCGACGACGGCCTGCGATTACTTTCCCGGAACTCTCCCGGCCTGCATCACTTGATCGTGGACGGGACCGGGATCACCGACGCCGGGCTCGCGCACCTGGCGGATTTCCACGCGCTCGAAGGCCTGCAGATCTCCGATCAAGGCCCGAAGATCACGGACACTGGCCTGGCCCATCTGGCGCATCTGGCGAGCCTGGAGGTATTGAACGTGCGCGGCTCGTCTGTCACGGACCAAGGTCTCGGCAACCTCGTGGAGCTGAAAAAGCTGCGCTGGTTGAACCTGGGCGCGACGGGGATCACCGACGCCGGGCTGGCGAACCTCGGAACCATCAAGTCACTCCGATGGTTGAATCTCAGCAACACCCGCGTTACGGACGCGGGACTCGCGCACTTGTCAGGCTTGACGGCTCTCGAGCATCTCTACCTGAGCGGCACGCCGGTGAGCGATCAGGGGCTGAAGCACCTCTTCGGCCTGAAATCGCTCGTCCAGCTCTGGCTGCAAGACACCGAGGTCAGCCCTGAGGGCGAATCCGCGCTGCGAGCCGTGCTCCCGGCGTCGACGTTTATCCGTGCCGGAACGACGAAGAAACGCGGGCCGGCGGCCGCGCCGTGAGGGGTCGTCGGACATTCCAGCAGAACGCCGCTCTGAGGGCTAAACTTCCTGAGTGACACGGGCGGGCCTGGCCTTTGCGTCTGGCCGCGGCATTCTTGCCGGCCGCGGTTGCCGAGATATGATCATGGGGATGCTCGGCGCGGCGGGACGCTGAGCCGGAGTGATCGACAGCCGCGGAACACGCTGCGCAGCTTCCGGAAACAAATCCAGGAGGTAATGATGATTCGGGGCGTTCATACGATGTTTTACAGCTCGGAGCCCGAGGCACTGCGGGCCTTCATCCGGGACAAGCTGGGCTTTGCCGCCACCGACGTCGGCGGGGGATGGCTGATTTTTGACCTACCCGAGGCCGACATGGGCTGCCACCCCGCCGAGCAGGAAAAAGGCGCGCCCTCCGGCACGCACGACATCTCGTTCTACTGCGACGACATAGAGAAAACGGTCGCCGAGCTGAAGTCGCGCGGCGTCGAGTTCACCGAGCCGGTCGCCGACCAAGGTTATGGGTTTGTCACCCACTTTCGCGTGCCGGGCGGCTTCGCGGTCCAGCTCTACCAGCCGCGCTACGCCAAAGGCGCTGCGAGTACGTCGTCTGAGCGATCCTGAGCCGACGCAGCAGCAGATCCGACCCGCGGTGCTGTGAGATTCGAGGGAGCCCAGGACCGCGAAGGCCAGGCCGCCAAACCTACGGTTCGGAGCTCTGCCGGGCCGCGACATGGACGGCGTCGCCGGCGCGCGCACCCGTTGGCTCGGTCGGCCCGGGCAATGCTCGGGAACCCGACGAGACCAGGCCGTCTGAAGACGCGTTCAATCAATCGACAAAGTTGAGGCCGGGCGAAGCCTGCTTCAGCTCTTCCATTCCAGCGTCGGTGACGTCAGTGCCGCGGACGCCGACGGAGGAGAGCTTGGTCAGCCTCTTCAGATGCGCGAGCCCGGCGTCGGTGACGCGCGTGCGGTCGAGGCCGAGGTCATTGAGGTTCGTCAGGCCGTTCAAGTGCACCAGGCCAGAATCCGAGACCTGCGTATCGTCGAGCAGAAGCTCCGAAAGTCGGCTGAGGCCCGCCAGATTCGCGAGGCCGGCGTCAGTGACGTGCGTGCCGCGCAGGTTGAGGGCCGAGAGTCTGGTCATGCCCTTGAGATGGGCGAGCGCTGTGTCGGAAACCTGCGTGGCGCCGAGGTCGAGGGAGGAGATGTTGGCGAGCCCCTTCAAATTGTGCATCCCGGCATCGGTGATCCGCGCACCGAGGAGGTCAAGGACCGAAAGGTTCACGACGCGCTCAGATGCGGCAAGCCAGCATCTGTGATCCGCGGGCCAGCACGGTTGAACTCCGACCCGAGGTACAGTTCCGAGAGGTTGGCCAGGCCTTTCAGGTGCGCCAGACCGGCATCGGTGACGGCGGATTGCTCGAGATCAAGCACCTCCAGTTGGGTGAGGCGCACCGATCGCTTCCATCACCGCGGAGGTCTCGCCCTCTGTGAGCGAGACACTCGTGACGTGACCGAAAAAGTCGACTCCGATCCGATCCGTGAGCCATCGCGGCACCCAGGGTTTTCCGCCCGGAACGACTGTCCCGCCGCTCATCTCCCAGTCATACGTGACCGAGCCGCCGGCTGCCGTGATCGCCGCGACCGCATCGCGCTGGACGTTGGCCTCGCGGACAACCCACCCCAGCCCGGCCCCGATCGCGATCACCAAAATGATCAGCCCGCCGCAGCGCGGAAGCGCAGAAATCTCCGCCAGGGACGTGAGACGGTTGCGGCCATGCTGGTCACTCTTCGCGATTCGGGCGCACCTCGCCTTGGTTCATTCCGTCAACTTCGATCATAACGAGAAGTCGCGCCGATGGATTGCACGGAACACGCCGGCCGATCTGCAGTCACGATTCCAGGCAAGCGGACACGGCACAGATTCAATGGATCGAATGGTAGATGCTCAGGCTCGGCAGAGCATTTTCGAGCGATTCGATTCCATCGTCGGTGACGCCGGTGTTCTTGAGCTCGAGCCGGGTGAGCGCCTTCAGGCCCGTCAACTGGGCGAGTCCGGCGTCCGTGACTTGCGTATTGTAGAGGTCCAGGAGCGAGAGCTTCTTCAGCCCCTTCAGATAAGCCAGCCCCGTGTCGGAGACATGTGTGCTGTTGAGGCGGAGGACGGAGAGATTCGTCAGCGCCTTCAGGTGCGCCAGCCCGTCGCCGCTCGTCAGAGTTCCGCTCAGGTTAAGGTCGGAGAGCTGAGTCAGCACCGCCAGATGGGCCAGCCCAAGGTCGGTGACTTGTGTATCGCCTAGGTCGAGGTCCGTGAGTTTGGTCAGATACACAAGGGACGCGACCCCGTAGTCCGAGACCTGTGTGTCGCCGAGACAGAGCTCCGAGAGTTCGGTCAGGCCCTGCAGATGCGCCAGCCCAGCGTCGGAAACCTCGGTGCCGTGAAGGCGAAGCACCGAGAGCTTTGTCAGCCGTTTGAGGTGCCGGAGTGCATCGTCGGAGACATGGGTTCCGCTCATGTCGAGAACGGAGAGTCTTGTCAGCCCCGCCAGATGTGCCAGTCCGGAACTGGTGACCCGCGTGCCGCTCAGATGGAGTGCCGAGAGCCTGGTCATCCCTCTCAGATGCGCGAGCCCCGCGCCGGTGACCCGCGTATCGTCGAGGTCGAATTCCGAGAGCCTGGTGAGCTTGGCCAGATGCGCGAGCCCTCGGTCGGAGATCTGCGTGCCCCCGAGATCGAGCTCCGTGAGACCTATTCGCGCCCAGGTGCGCCGCCGCGGCGTCGCTCGAGAGGAACCATTGAGATTCAGTTGCTCGAGCCCGGTGAGACGCCCGATCTCCGCGACCACGGCATCGTGTATTTGCGGCGACGTATTGAGCCAGACAGCGGTCGCATGACCGAAATAATCGACTCCGACGAGATCGACGAGCCGCTGCGGCACCCAGGGTTCGCCCCCTGCGACAAACTTCCCGCCGCGCCAATCCCAGTCATACAAGACCCGACCGCCGGCTTCGCGAATCGCCGCCACCGCGTCTCGCTGGACACGGGCGCCGCGGACAGTCCAGCCGAGCCAGACGCCGAGCGCCAGAACAAGGACGAGCAGCCCGCGCACGCTTCAACCGCGCGAATCGCCGCCGGGGACGCGAGGCGGTCCCGTCCATCATGCTCGTAGGCTCCGGATTCGGGACTCTTGACGTGATTCATGCCGCTCGACTCCGATCATACCAAGGATCGGAGAGCGGCTGTCGATGGCGGGGGATCGCCGTGGCGGAGCGGAAGCCTGTCTGAGCACATGGCGGCCTGCCCATGAGCGCCATACTTGTGTTTTTCGCGGACGTGCCGAGTATACTGCTTTGCGTCTGGCCCAAGCGGATGACCTCGCGCGGCGGCGGGACAGGCGCACCGCGGCGCGCATCGGCGAAAGCATCCTGGGTCTCGGCAGGCACGACCGCAGCTCAGATGTGAGGTGTCTCGTGAAACGACTCGGCGCTTTACTGGCGATTGCGTTCTTCGGATGCGATGACGGTTCTTCGCCGCCTGCGCCCTGCCCTCGGCGACGGTGGCGAACGGAGTGACCTCAGCGCCCGGGATGACGAAGTTCGAGTACGTGTCGGCGGACGGCGGTCCGCATCTGTTGCTGCCGGCAGACGCGGCCGGCACGTGGACCGGCGCCGTCGATGGCGGCCGTCATGAATCCGAGCTCAGACTACGGTCGGGCTACCGCGGCGACCGCCAGCACGCAGATGGCGCTGATCCCGGTCGGTTCCAGTTCCGCGATCGTCTTCGCCGATCCTCCAATGACGGCATGGGGCAAGTCGGTCGACGGCTTGGTTGAAGTCTATTATCTCAAGTCATGGACAGGTATGGACCTGGACGCATTGATCACCAAGGCGACTGCCGCGTTGCCCACGGCGTCCCTCGCGGACTCGGGCAAATCGCTTCGGTTTGAGAAACCGGACGCATTCCTGCTTTTTGCCGGTGACACTCCCAGCAGCGTCGCCTACGCGGTTCGCCGCATCCCGGTTGCGGTCGGCACGTACAAGGTCCTTGTTGGCACGTATTCCGCGCAAGGCGAATCTGTCACCGTGTACCGTCTGAAGCCCGACGGCACCTGATGACAGGTCGCCGTTCGCGAAGCCAAGCCGGCAACTCAGGCGCAAATTCGCGGCAGACTCATTCGGACCGGCGTGCGTCACCGGAACGATGACGAGCCCGGGGGGACCCGGCCGCAGAGCTTGGTCGCGAGGGGCCGGTTTCGTGAGAACGCCAGGTCGCATCATTTACCTCGTCTTGCTCGCCGTGAGCTGCGTGCTGTTTGTCAGCTCGCTCTTCAACGACGGCTATTTCGTGCGCGCACGGCGACTCGAGATCTCCAGCCGCGGCACTGATGCTCCTTCTGATCGGATGGCTGGGCGTGACGCAGGGGGTTATCGCCTGGCTGGCCAATCCCCTGCTCGTTGTCGGATGGGTCTTACTCGGCAGCAGGCAGCAACGTGCGGCCACCCTATGCGCTGCCGCCGCGACCCTGTGTGCCGCCAGCTTTCTTTTGTGCAAAACCATTCTTACGGACGAGGGAGGAAACCATTCCCGAATCGTCGGCTATGGCCTCGGTTACTGGCTGTGGTTGGCCAGCACTGTCGTGCTTTTCGCTGGGGCCCTTGTTGAGTTCATCGGATCCCAGCACCTACGTGCGGCCGACCGCGTCTGAGCGTGCTTGTCACTCTCCGCAGTCCCGCGGACTCAGCGAGTTCGATTCAACGCCCCGGACGCTTGGCGATGCGAAACGGACGATTCCAGTCGGACCGAATGCGCAGTTTCGTCAGTGTGAAAACGTCAGGCTGGGCAGCGCCCGCTTCAGCTCTTCTTCTCCATCGTCGGTGACCTGAGTGCTGCCGATGGAGAGAAGTGCGAGCTTGGAAAGCCCCTTCAGGCGTGGCACGCCAAGGTCTGTGACCTGAGTCACCTCCAGGCGCAAGATAGAGAGGTTGGCCAGCCGTTCGAGATGCGCCAGCCCCGCATCGGTGATCTGAGTCTCGCTGAGGTCGAGGCAGTACAGATTGCTAAGACCCGAAAGCTGCGCGAGCCCAGCGTCGGTGACCTGGGTTTCGCGGAGAATGAGCCATCTCAGGCTGGTCAGCCCCTTCAGATGGACGAGCCCGGCGTCGGTGACCAGGGTACCGCTGAGGTCGAGGTAGTTGAGGTTGGTCAAATGTTCGAGATGCGCGAGCCCGGCGTCACCGACCTGGGTGCCGTCGAGGGCGAGATAGAGGAGCTCGCCCAGCCCCTCGAGGTGCGCCAGCACGTCGTCGCCAATGGACGATTTTGTGATTTGCAGCACTTTGAGCCTCTTGAGGCGCCCGATCTGTGCGACCGTTGAATCTGTCGCGGACTCCACGCTGTCGACCTCGACGACATTTCGGAAATACTCGACGCCAATGTGATCTACCAGCCACCCTGGCGCCCAGGCTCGGCGTCGCGGATCAGACTTACCGCTCCTGGATCCCCAGTCATAGGAAACGCGACCTCCGGCGCTCTCGATCGCCGCGACAGCCTCGCGCTGGATTCGAGCGTTCCGGGCGATCCATCCGAGCCAAACGCCGATCGCAAGCATGAGGAGAACGAGACCGCGCACGCTCAAGTGCGAATATCTGCGCCAGGGACGCGGGACTGGGCCGGCCGGCATGGTTGGCACTCTTCCGAGGCGAGCTCCACTGGAGCTGAGTCAGTCCGCCGACTGTTATCATACCTGCAGCCTGATTCGCCGCGGATCGACATGCAGATCGAGATCGCGGGCAAGGTCGGCCCCCGCGACATCGGGCCTACGTTTGGGATCCGCTACGTTGTTGAGAAGGGACCATCCCGGCCGCTACATGACCAAGGGCGGCGGGCAGGAACTGGACCACGGTTTGGGCTCGGTGTTTTCCGCTGGACGTTCGATTAAGATCGCGAGTGTTTGAGCGTTCAGTCTGTCCGGCGAGTCGGAAGGCCGGGACCGCAAGGATCGGCTTGCTGAATTCCCACCTGAAGTCCGCGCCCTTCGACGATCGCGCAACACAAGATGAGGCCCATGATGAAAGCTCTGCGCGTTGTGTTCCGGTTGGGACTGCTGGTCGGGTCAGGGATCGCAATGCCGGGCTTGCCCGCGTCCGCATGGCCTACGTTCCAGGAGGTGTCGCAGCCCCCTGCACCCGCACCACGAAAGTTGACCGGCGAAGGCGCCAAGGGGGCGGAAGAGCTGAACAAGGCGATCGAGGCGGCGCTAATGGCCGATCGTTGGGACGAGGCGATTGCGGGGGCCAGCGATCTGCTCGCGTTGCGGACGCGGGTCCAGGGTCCGAAGCACTTCGAGACGGTGGACGCCGAGTGGCGACTCAAGGCGCTCCGGCAGGTGGCTCCGCTGCCGCGAGAGGATCGGGCTGCATATCGATCGGCCGGGACCCTGAGCGAGCAAGGAGGGACCCTCGACGCCAAGGGAAAATACGCCCAGGCCCAGCCGCTCTTCGAGCAGGCGCTTGAGATCCGCCGCCGCTTGCTCACCGACCTCCATCCGGAAACGGCAAACAGCTACAACGACGTGGCGTACAACCTCAATGCCCAGGGGAAGTACGCGGCGGCACAGCCGTTGTACGAGAAGGCGCTCGAGATCCGCCGGCATCTGCTCAGCGACGAACACCCGGACACCGCGACGAGCTACAACAACGTGGCGTACAACCTTGCTGCCCGCGGCAAGTTCGTCGCCGCCCAACCGCTCTACGAAAAGGCGCTGGAAATCAGTCGCCGCCTGCTCGGCGACGATCACTCGGACACCGCCATCAGCTACGACAACCTGGCGGCCAACCTTAGCGCGCAGGGGAAGTATTCCCAATCCCAGCCGCTCTACGAGAAGGCGCTCGAGATCTTTCGCCGGGTTCTCACCGACAACCATCGGGATACCGCCAAGAGCTACAACAACCTGGCGTTCGTCCTCAATGCCCAGGGCAAGTACGCCGCCGCCGGGCATCTCTATGAGAAGGCGCTCGAGATCCGCCGCCGCTTGCTCACCGACCTGCACCCCGACACCGCCGCCAGCTACAGCGACATAGCGCAAAACCTCGCTGCACAGGGAAAGTACACCGCTGCACAGCCGCTGTTTGAGAAAGCGCTCGAGATCCGCCGCCAAATGCTCACCGACCTACACCCCGACACTGCCGCGAGCTACCACAACCTTGCGACGAACCTCGATTTCCTGGGACAGTACGTCAAGGCCCAATCCTTGTTCGAGAAGGCGCTCGAGATCCGCCGCCGGATGCTCACCGAAGACCATCCCGTCACCGCCGCCGGCTATAACAGGCTGGCTGTCAACTTGACGAACCAGGGTAAGTATGCCGCGGCCCAGCCGCTATTTGACAGGGCACTCGAGATTCGCCGCCGGCTACTCACCGACCTACACCCCGACACCGCCACGAGCTACAACGATATGGCGGGCAGTTTCCAAGACCAGGGGATGTACGCCCAGGCCCAGCCGCTCTTCGAGAAGGCGCTCGAAATCCGCCGCCGTACGCTCACCGACGAAAGCCCTTTCACGGCCATCAGCTATAACAACCTGGCGCTGAACCTTAACAGTCAGGGCAAGTGCGCCCAGGCCCAGCCGCTCTACGAGAAGGCGCTCGACATCAAGCGCCGCCTGTTCACCGATGAAAACCCTAGCACTGCGGTCAGCTACAACAACCTTGCGTTGAATTTCAACGACCAGGGGAAGTACGCCCAGGCCCAGCCGCTCTTTGAGAAGGCGCTCGAGATCAAGCGACACTTGCTTACAGACGAACACCCCGAAACCGTCGTCAGCTTGGACAGCCTGGCAGCCAATCTCAATTTCCAGGGTAAATACGCCCTCGCCCAGCCGCTTTTCGAGCAGGCGCTCGCGATTAGTCGCCGCCTGCTCGGCGACGACCATCCGGCGACCGCCAATATGTATAACGACGTGGCCTTTAACCTTGTTTCCCAGGGGCAGTTCAACGAGGCCCAGCCATTGTATGAAAAGGCGCTCCAGATCAGGCTCCGCCTGCTCACCGACCGACACCCCCGAACCGCCAGCAGCTTTAGCAACCTGGCGGCCGATCTCAACGCCCAGGGGAATTATCGCGCAGCGCGAGACCAATGGCTCAGCGCGGTGAAAAGCCTGGATGCGGCCCGGCTCAGCGTCGCCTTCACCGGACTGGACCGTACCGGGACGTTGCGATCGATGCGCCCCGCCCTGGCCGCTGTCCTTGCTCGGCTCGGTCAGCCGGAGGAGGCGTGGCAACGGCTGGAGGAAGACCTGGGCCGCGGCCTGCTCGACGAGCTGGCCGCACGCCTCGACCAGAGGCTTGAGCCGACCGAGCGAGCCCGCCTCCGCGAGCTGGTGACGGCGCTCGAACGCCTCGACAAGCTGGTGGAGAGCACGCCCAAGAACCTCGACCAGGCCGAACGGGCCAAGTCATTCGAAGAGCTGAAAGGCCAACGCGAGCTCGCCAGTGTCGCCCTCGGTGAGTTTCAGACCAAGCTTGTGACAACTCACGGCCCGCTGGCAGGCCGGGTCGCCGGGCTGAGCGAAATCCAGAGTGCCCTGCCGGCCGATGCCGCCCTGGTCGCCTGGATCGATATCGCGCCCGGGGCCCAAGCGCTGCCGATCCCAGCGGCGAGCACTGGGGCGTGGTCGTCCGCCCCGGGGCATGCCGGCCTGGATCCGGCTCGGCGGGACCGGGCCGGACGGCTTGTGGACCAAGGACGACACCGGGCTCGCGGATATCGTCCGCACGGCGCTGCGGAAGCGGCCCCACGTGAATGCGGTAGACACGCAGCTTCTTGTCGCCAGGCTGCGCACCCAGCGCCTCGAGCCACTGGCCAAAGCCCTGGGCGCCACGGCGATTGGCCTGCCGCCGGCCCGGCGGCTGATCGTGCTTCCCTCCCGCGCGATGGCGGGCATCCCGGTCGAGGCGCTGCTGGCCCCGGACGACACCCGGACCGTGAGCTACGCACCCTCGGCGACCGTGCTCAAGTACCTGCGTGAGCAGCCGCGGCCCGATCGCCATGCCGGCCTGCTGGCCCTGGGCGACCCAGTTTACGAGCGTCCCGACACGTCGAGTGAGCCCAAGCCGCTGCCCGGCCATGGCCTCCTGGTCAACAGGGTCGCACCCGGCTCCAATGCCGCGTCGCACGGCGTCAAGCCGGGAGATGTCCTGCTCGCGTACAACGGCCAAGCGCTCAAAAAGAAGGATGATCTCAAGGTTGTGACAGAGGGCAACCCGCCGATCGGCATCGAGGTATGGCGGGACGGCAAAACATCCCAGCGCGAGCTGGCCGCGGGTAAGCTGGGCGTCGTGCTCGATCCGCGGCCCGCACCCGTGGCCCTGCTCGAGCGGCGCAATCTGCAACACATACTGGTTACGGCCCGCGGAGGCGACGAGGAATTCGCCCCGCTGCCGGGCACGCGAATCGAGGTCGAGGCACTTGCCAGTCTGTTCCAAGCCGACGATCGCCCCACCCGAATTCTACTGGAGGCGAACGCGAGTGAGCCCGAGCTTGACCGACTGGCTGCCTCGGGCGAAATCGGACGATTCGGCTTCATCCACCTGGCGACCCACGGTGTCATCGACGAAGGCGTTCCCACCCATTCGGCGGTGATCCTGACCCAGACCGGCTTGCCTGACCCGCTCGAGCAAGTCTTGCATCAGAAGCCGGTCTTCGACGGCCGGCTATCGGTCCGCGAGATTCAACGCGGCTGGGACCTCAAGGCCGAGCTGGTGACGCTCTCCGCGTGCGAGACGCCCTGGGCCGCGACGCCGGCGGCGAAGGATTCGTGGGGTTCACGCAGGCTCTCCTCATGTCCGCGCGCGAAGCGTGTGCCTCTCGCTCTGGAAGGTCGACGACACTGCAACGGCGCTCCTGATGCAACGGTTCTACGCCAACCTGCTCGGTCGGCGCGCCGGGCTCGCCGGCCCGATGCCGAAGGCGGAGGCACTGCGGGACGCGAAGGCCTGGTTGCGGGCTGCGCCAACCAGAGATCCTGACTTTGACGGCCAAGCTCTCCAGCGGCGTCGAGCGCGGCAAGAATGCCAGGGTTCGGCGGCCGGCCGAGCCCGTTGCCAAAGTACCGGCGGCCCTACCACGACCGCCCTTACTCGTCGCCGCACTTCTGGGCCGCGTTCGTCCTGGTCGGCGATCCGGATTGATTCCCGAGCGCCTGCGGCTGAGATCGTCACCGAGAACCGGCGACGCAGGCCGCATCGTGGATCGACAGACAACGCGTCTTCGCGTGTCGAGAATCTGTATCCTTTGAGACGTCCACCGCTCGTTGCCTCACAGAAGGATGAAGCTCGTCATGAAAATGCTTCGCGTTGCAGGTCTGCTGCTACTCGTGATCTGGTCATCGATCGAAATCTCGGGCAAGCCCGCCTGCGCAGCCACACCCGCGACGGAAGCGCAGCCTATCCCGGGATCGCGGAAGCCAAGCGACGCTGACGCCAAGCGGGCGAACGAGCTGGAGAAGGCGATTGATGCCGCATTGACGGCCGATCGCTGGGATGAGGCGGTTGCCAGGGCAGAGGAGCTGCTCGCCCTGCGAACGCGGGCCCAGGGGCCGAAGCACTTCACGACGGCGAGCGAGGAGTGGGGCCTCGAGGCGCTGCGACGGGTGGCCCGGTTGACGCACGACGATCGAGTCACGTACCAATCGGCTGCGTCGTTGAACGAGCAAGGGGAAGCCCTCTACGGCAAGGGGAAATACGCCCAAGCCGAGCCGCTCTTCGAAAAGGCGCTCGAGATTCGCCGCCGCTTCCTCACCGATCTCCACCCACTCACCGCCGACAGCGACAACAACCTGGCCGTCAACCTCGACGCATTGGGGAAGCACACCCAGGCTCAGCCGCTGCACGAGCAGGCGCTTGCGGTCCGCCGCCGCCTCCTCACCGACCTTCACCCCGATACCGCCACCAGCTACAACGCCGTCGCGTTCAACCTCTATCGCCAAGGGAAATACGCCCAGGCCCAGCCGCTCTACGAGAAGGCCCTGGACATCCGCCGCCAGCTCCTGACCGACAATCATGCCAGCACGTGCACCAGCTACAACAACCTGGCGCTCAACCTCAATGCCCAGGGAAAGCCGGCAGAGGCCCAGCCGCTGCTGGAGAAGGCGCTAGAGATCCGGCGACGGCTGCTCACCGACAACCACCCCCTCACCGCCGACAGCTTCAACAACCTGGCGGGCAACCTCTACACACAGGGGAAGTACGCCCAGGCCCAGCCGCTGTTCGAGACGGCGCTTGCGATCTACCGCCGCCTCCTCACCGACGACCATCCGAGCACGGCTTCGTGCTACAACAATGTGGCATTCAGCCTCGCCGCCCAGGGGAAGCTCGCGGCGGCCGAGCCGCTGCTGGAGAAAGCACTCACGATCTACCGCCGGCTACTCACCGACTTTCACGCCGACACCGCCAGAAGCTACAACAACCTGGCGTACAACCTCAACGCTCAGGGGAAGTACGCGGAAGCCCAATCGCTCTACAAGAAGGCACTCGAGATCGACCGCCGGCTGCTCGCCGGCGACCACCCACACACCGCCACGAACCAGATCAACCTGGCTGTCAATTTGAACGCGCAGGGCAAGTACCTCGAGGCTCAGCCGCTCCTGGAAGGGGCCTAGCGAATATCCGCGGCGTGCTCACCGATGACCACGCACACACCGCCACCGCCCACTACATCCTGGGGTCGAATTTCCACGCCCAGGGCAAGTACATCGAGGCTCGCGACCAGTGGACACTTGGCGTGAAAAGCCTGGAAGCCGCCCGGCTCCGGGCGGCCTTTGCCGGCATCGAGCGCGCAGGGATCGATGAGTCGATCCGCATCTCCCTCGCCGCGGTACTGGCCCGCCTCGGTCAGCCGGCCGAGGCGTGGCAACCGCTGGAGGAAGGCCTGGGCCGAGGCCTGCTCGACGAGCTGGCAGCCCGCCAGGACCGCCGGCTCGCACCCGGCGAGCGCACACGACTTCGCGAGCTGAGCGCCGAGCTGGAACGACTCGACAGGTTTGTGGAGACCACGCCGACAAACCTCGACAACGCGGAGCGGGCCAGACGATTTGAAGACCTGAAGCGCCAGCGCCAGCTGGCAAGTATCGCGCTCGGTGAGTATCAGGCCAAGCTCGTCCAGGACCACGGCTCGCTGGCCGGCGCGGTGTCCAAGCTCGATGAAATCCAGGCCGCGCTGGCCGCCGATGCCGCCCTCGTGACCTGGGTCGATATCCCACCCTTGGGACCCAAGGCGGCCGATCCGAACGGCGAGCACTGGGGTGTGGTCGTCCGCTCCCGTGGCATACCGTCGTGGATTCGGATCGCGGGGACCGGTCCGGCCGGCCTGTGGACCAAGGACGACACCGGGCTGGCCGACGCGATCCGTACGCAGCTACGGAGACGGCCCGACGCGAACGCCCCCGACATGCGCCCTCTCGTCGCCAGGTTGCGCGCCCAGCGGCTCGAGCCGCTGGCCAAAGCCCTCGGCGCCGCGGCCCCTGGCCTGCCGCCGGCCCGCAGTCTGATCGTCCTGCCTTCTCGGGCCATGGCGGGCATCCCGGTCGATGCTTTGCTCGCCACCCGGGACACCCGAACGGTGAGCTACATACCCTCGGGCACGGTGTTCAAGTACCTGCGCGAGCAGACTCGAGCCGGCCGCCATGCCGGCCTCCTGGCGCTGGGGATCCGGAGTACGAGCGCCACCAAAAGTCGAGCGACGCCAGGCCTCTTCCCGCATGGCCTGCTGATCACCGTGGTCGCACCTGCTTCGAACGCCGCGGCCCACGGCGTCAAGCCCGGCGACGTCCTGGTCGCGTACAACGGCCAGGCGCTTCGCAAGAACGACGACCTCAAAGTCGTGGAGACTGGCGAGAAGGCGATTGCTGCCGAAATATGGCGAGATGGCCAGTCGTCCCCGCTTGACCTGGCCCCGGGTAAGCTGGGCGTCGTGATCGATCCACGGCCAGCCGCGGCAGCGATCGCCGAGCAACGCAAGCTACAACGGGTCCTGGTCGCGGCCCGCAGCGGCGACGAGGATTTTGCACCATTGCCGGGCACGCGAATCGAGGTCGAGGCACTCGCCAGGCTGTTCCAAGCCGACGATCGCGCCACCCGGATTTTACTCCGAGCCGATGCGAGTGAGCCCGAGCTCGACCGCCTGACCAGCTCCGGTGAGCTGGGCCAGTTCGGATTCATCCATATGGCGACGCACGCGGTGATCGATGAAGGCGTTCCGGACCGCTCGGCCGTGATCCTGACCCAGAGCGGCTTGCCCGACCCGCTCGAGCAGGTCTTGCACGGAAAGCCAGCCTTCGACGGCCGGCTCTCGGTCCGCGAGATTCAGCGCGGTTGGGCACTCCAGGCCGAGCTGGTGACGCTCTCTGCGTGCGAGACCGCCCTGGGCCGGGACGCCGGCGGCGAGGGCTTTGTGGGGTTCACGCAGGCTCTCCTCTTGTCCGGCGCGCGGAGCGTGTGCCTCTCGCTCTGGAAGGTCGACGACACGGCAACCGCGCTCTTGATGCAACGGTTCTACGCCAACCTGCTGGGTCGGCGAGCCGGGCTTACTGGCGCGATGCCGAAGGCCGACGCGCCTCGCGAGGCGAAGGACTGGCTGCGCGGGCTGCGCGAACCAGAGATCCTGGCCCTGATCGCCACGCTCTCAGGCGGCGTCGACCGGAGCAAGGATGCCAGGGCGCGGAACTCGACAGAGTCTGGCGCCGCGGACAACGATTGCCCGTACTCGTCGCCGCACTTCTGGGCGGCGTTCGTGCTGGTCGGCCGTCCCGATTGATCGAGGTATTCGTCGCGCGCCGCAGCCCGGCGCCGGCGGAGTGCGGATGCAAACCGCGGACGCCGCCGGGCTCGCGGGGCCGGTCGCGATCTCAGGTGGCCGGGGCCGAGAGCATGACGCCGGAAACGGTGTCCTTGTCGACCTGATGCGAGCCGTCCGGCCATTTTGTGGTCACGGTCGCGCTCGATTGCCACTCGCTCTCTATGATATCCACTTCGTGAATCGTGTAGGTGAGGCCGTTCGACTCATGGTACGTCCTGTTGTTGACGGTTCGGTGCCCGTGGGCGACCAGACTCCCCGTGAACGTGACGGTGACGCCGTCAGGCCGCGCGAACGAACCGTTCTGCACTATCTTGTGTTGACCCTCGAAGGTGTCGACACGGGTCTCGGTCTCAATCTGGCCGTTTGGCTCGGTGACTGTGTTCTGGTAAAGAATGCCGCCCGGCATCGCAGTGTAATGATCCACGACGGTCTCGCTTCCCTCCGTTCCACGCAGTGTGATGTTCTCAGTGATCGTGACTGTCTGGTTTTCGAGCACGTAGGTCTCGTCGTCAATCTGGCTCAGCCCGTCGTAAAACGTGGTCGTCCACCGCTCGTAAACGGGATGGCCGGCAGCGAAACCCGCCGCCTCGCGCGGAAAGGCGCCCAAGATGGCCGGGGCCTGCGTCACCTGAGCCACGCCGGCCCGATCCGCGATCGCGGTGTGGGCAAAGCTGCTCAAGGCGATGCGAACCTCTAATGGCAACGCCACGCCGGGGCGCAGGCGGCGATACCGGCGCGTTTGCGACCGTCGTTCCGCGGTGACCCCAGCCACCGCACTTCCGATCCAGGATCCGACGGACGCACCGAACAAAACGATCGGCACAGCCATCCCGGCTCCACTTCCGATCGCTGACCGCGCCGCCTGGTACATCCACCGACCGATCGCAGTACCGGCCAGCTCACCGAACGAGCTTTTAATCACGTCTCGACCGACAACGGACGACGCACCGACGTCTTCGTAAGCGGGCTTCATCGAATACTCTCCTCGATGTTGCCGACACCTGCAGGGTCGTTGATCTCTATCAGGACTATGGCGAATCGGGTCGGTTTGGTGCCAAAATCGCGAGCGAGGGACTTTCGACGAACGAGCAGCGACTTGCGTTTGTCCGTTGGGTAATGCCTCGGTCTCTGAGCGCCTCGGACGGCGATCTGCTCGTCCCCCGGCCGTTGTACGACGGGCTCATTGGGCCAGCACTGAGAGAATGGTGCGAGCGCCGACCAACCGAGGCGGAACCGCACTTCTGGCTCGGCATGCGTGAGCATCGGCGTGAACATCTTCGCGAGGCCCTCGCACTGGACCCGCGACTGACGGAGGCCAGAGTTCGCCTGGCGGGTTACCTCTTGGCGGACGTCGAGCATGCCGAGCGCCTCGGTCGTGATGCCTCCGGGTTCGAGTCGACGATTCGCGAGGCGAGCGAGCTGATCGGGGGACTTCCCGAATCGGATCTGAAACGCGAGCTTGGGGAGGAGCTCGATGGATACCAGAGGCGGCATGGAATCACCGGCTGATCCGCCCGGTTGCCGAAATTCGGAGAAATTGCCGGGGAGATGTGCGGCACAGCCGTGGGCGTACCGTGCGCCACGCCGAAAGACCTGTGTCGTCCGAACGCAACCGCTGGATCGTCATGTCCTTGGCACCGTCCACACCGAGTGTCGGGCGTGGGAACGTCGAACCTGCTCAAGAACTGGAACGCGATGCCGCTAGCACAGTCACTGGCACCAAGCGCAAACTGGTGTGAGAATACCGCGATGGGGATTCACGAGAAGATAGACAACGAGCGTGGCAGCCTTGCGTCACCGACTGAATTACCGTGACCTGAACGAAACGCCGCACTCCGGCGCACGAAATGAAGCCGAGCCTTCGCCAAGCCTTCCGGCAAATCTTCTCTCAGCTATTGCAGGCGAGTTCGGTGGCGAACTCGAGTGATCGTCCGGACACGAGAGAGCCCAGGTCCTCGTGAGGATTTGAGCGATGGTCGAAGACGCGAACGTGCCTTCCACCGAGGACCTTCAGGAATCCACTCGGGATTCATCGGTCTCCTATTCCCTGCTCCATCCCACGAAAATCGGGCGATACACCATCCTCAGGCGGATTGACAAGGGCGGATTCGGTCAGGTTCTCCTGGCTTACGACGAGGATCTCGACCGCCCTGTAGCAATCAAAGTTCCAAGACCGGAACGAGTGTCGCGCCCCGAGGATGTCGAAGCATTCTTGATTGAAGCCAGGATCCTGGCGAGTCTCGACCACCCACACATCGTGCCGGTCCACGATGTTGGCCGCACAGCGGACGGACAGGTATTTGTCGTCTCGAAGTTCATCGAAGGGAGTGACCTGAGGGGAAGAATCGAGCGGGCTCGACCCTCATTCCAAGAGTCGGCGGAACTGGTCGCCGCTGTCGCCGAGGCTCTTCATTACGCTCATACCTGTGGCTTGGTACATCGGGACATCAAGCCCGCTAACATCCTGGTTGACGGTGCGGGGAAGCCCTACGTGGCCGACTTCGGACTCGCGCTAAGGGACGAGGACTTCGGCCGTGATCAAGGCATCGCTGGAACACCGGCGTACATGAGTCCGGAGCAGGCTCGTGGCGACGGGCATAAGCTCGACGGGCGAAGCGACGTCTTCAGTCTAGGCGTGGTCTTTTACGAGCTATTGACCGGACGACGAACTTTCCGGGGAGACTCACACCGAGAGGTCCTGGAGCAGATCGTCACGACCGAACCATGCCCACTTCGCCAGGTCGATGACACGATCCCCACGGAACTTGAGAGAATCTGCCTGAAGGCGATGTCCAAGCGCGCGACGGACCGCTTCATCACCGCACGCCACATGGCAGACGAACTGCGGTCTTATCTCCAAACTCTTGCTCGTGGATTGCTGTCTACGCTCACAACGCTGTCCAGCAGGATCGTCGAGGTTCCCTCGTTTCATTTCGGCAGCGTGGTCCCGCCGGACTACTTCATCGACCGGGAGGACGAACTCGAAGAGGCATCGCAGTTGATCGAGGCCGGCCAGGGATTTCTGCTCGTAGGCAATCGACGTGCGGGGAAGACGAGCTTCTGCACGAAGCTGATTCACGAGATCATGGGGAAGCCAGGCAACGTCATCCTCGCGACCTATCTCAACCTCCAGCAGTGCACACAGCTGACGATCGAGACGTTCCTCGAGCACACCTTGCTCAATCTGATCGGCGAGATGGCCCGGCAGGTCTTTCAGTGCAAGTACTCGGACTTGCTCCGGCCAAAGCCGATCGAGAGCAACGAACGGCTGCGCAACGACCCAGAATTCGCGGAATACGTCGATCTGTTCGCGCGCGTCAAGGAACGGACCCACGCTCAGCCCGGCGCCACGCCGTCGCCTTTGGCCGCGTCGGAGTTTGTCCAGCTCAGCCAGGATCTGCTCCAGATCCTCCGGGCGAAACGCTGGCGATGCTGCGTCATCTTTTACGACGAGGCAAACCGTCTTCCGCACGAGCTATCGGTCGAGCTGCTCGCCAGCAACGAAGAGACACTGAACACGGCGGGATTGATCAGTGTTTATGCGGCCAGCCCCGAGATGGAGAAGTCATTCGGTGAACTGAGCGATGTACTTGGCCATCATCTTCGATTAGGACCGTTTCGCTCGCACGAGGATCTCCTGCGCCTGCTGGGCCGATATTGCGGAACGATCAAGGACGTGCAAGACGAACCCCCGGCGGAGATGGCGGCGATCGAGCTACTGTGGAGGCACAGCCGGGGCTTTCCGTACGTCATCCAGCTTCTAGCCGGGCAGAGTTTCCGGCTCGCCCGGGACCAGCACTCTCCGATCGTCAAGGCCCGGCATGTCGAGCAAGCCCTTGACCAGCTCCGGCGAGAGAAACCTCACCTGTTCTGACCTGGGTTCGCATGACTTCATTGACAGGAATGACCCAGAAAAGTGCATTCGCCGCTCGCTCCACACTGCTACTGTTCAGAGCGCCGAGAGCAGAGGCGCCGAGGGATTTACATGATGGAGGCGCTTGACGAGCGTTCGACGCCATGCCAAGCCCACAAAGTATCGGTCCGACTCTACAGATCCTCGTCGGGCGGCTCGCCGGCCGGGTTTTCGTTCTGGACCGTGATCTGACAATCGTCGGCCGCAACGCCGATTGTGATGTTGTGTTATCGGCCCAGTCGGTATCACGGAAGCATGCGGCGATTTCGCGGAAAGCCGCGGGCTACGAGCTCAAAGACATCGGCAGCACGCGCGGGACCTTTGTGAACGGTCAAAAACTGACCGCGCCTCTCATGCTCGAAGACGGCCAAACGCTCCAGATCGGAGAGCTCTTGCTCACCTTCCGCAGCAGTGCCACCGCAGTTAAGAATCCGGAGAGCGCCGATGGCGAGAGCGCTCTGGACGACGAGCTGACAGACAGCGTGCTTGCGGATGTGCTGGTCAATCGCAAGTCCACCGAGGGCAATGATGCACGTCCAGATCTTCCTGCGCCGACTCGCGAGCGAGCGAGGATCAGGACCTCGGTAAGATCGCGAGTTCCTTTCACGAAGCGTCGACCGGAACGGACTCACTCTGGGTGGAGTGCGGTGAAATCCGCTATCTCCTCGTATCGAATCACGTCAAATGGGACCACGCCGAGAGGAACGGATTGATCGAAGAGATCCTGAAGCCGGATTCCGAGATCAGGAATGTGCTCAGGATGGGGTTTCACCGGCTTGTGGTCCTGGACGCCGTGCGCGGTCTCGGTCCGGGCGGAGTGTTTGATGATCGCCAGTTCCTGGAGGCTCTACGAGCCGATATCGCCCAAGTCTTCGGGCTGCGGCTTGACGGACCCGCATTTCATATCGAGGACATCTTCCAGATGCTCAAGGATGAAAAGCGATCGTTGTTCTGCTTCGCGAATTTTCAGCTCATCCCGGCCGTGCAATTCCGGACCATTCGCGGCTTCACTCAGAGCGTTCATCGCGTTCTGCTTTTGACTCGCGGTAGCCGAGGGATCGCCGACGAGGAAGGTCTGAGAACTGCGCCGTAGTTTGACGACGCTCGCGACGGTCGACATCGCCGACTTTCTGTCAGGGCTCGAGCCGTCTGCCGGTCTCGGGCACCTGGTATGCTCGCGGGACGGCCGGCAGGCTTTCAGTCGCCCAGTTCTCGAACGTACTACTCATCGCGTCTCGCATGTTGCAATCACCCCCAGTTTGATCAAGCTGGCGGCTGGGACCGATCAGCGATTCGGCAGCGCCTTCGATCATATGAAGGGCAGCGCCCAGATGTTTCGTTTCGAAAGCGCATTGACGAGACCGTTTACTTCTCTGTTTTGTTCCCGGAATCAGGCTAGACTGGCGAGGTAGCGTGTTGTTCGCGTTTTGATAACGCCCGGGGAGAATGCGCCAACATTCTCCCCGAGCTTTTCCCTTGGGAGTCATGGCTCCCGTGGGCACTCCTCACGTTAAGCGAAGCCATAGCCGATTGCCCAGAGGGCGCCGACCGCGGCAGCGGGTCTGTCTGCGCAAGGGGTGTCGGCGCCCGTACGCGCCGCGGTGCTGGAACCAACGCTACTGCCAGAACCCGCAATGCCAGCGCCAGGTTCGTCGCTGGCAGGCAGCCCGGCGGCAGGCCAAACGGCGGCAGGATTCTCGCGTTCAAGCCCAGCACGCTGAGGCCGAGAAGGAGCGCCGACGGCAAGCCAAGCTTGTGTCCCAGCCCTTTGAGAACCCCGAGGTTACGCCAGCGCGTGGTCACGCAGCAGAAACTTTTTTTCCCTACCTTTATGCGATCGGCCGGGCTGCCATGAAGCACCCGTGAGCTCGCCCCGCAACCCAGCACGTTATTGCTGCGCCGTCTGCCGTCAGGCCGTTCGCAACGTGCAGGACCGAGAACGCAAATGGCTCGTCGCAGCACCTTGGATGGCCGTAAGAAACGGGCCACCGAGTACCAAGCTGCGCGCCGGCAACGATCCCTACGTCAACGCAGTGCGGCAGCCGAGCGCCGTCGCGGCGCCACCCGACTGACGATTCCTCCCGGTCGCGCCGGTCGTCAATTATCGCGTTGCTCCGGGAGGCTGGCTTAGCCTTGGGCGTCCTCTTGATTCTCAGGAGCCCGAGCATGATTCCCAAGCGCATTTTGGACCCCGACCGAATGCGGCGACCTCCCGCGACCGGTTGGTCCTGGATCGACCGCCGCTTCGTGCGCGAGCACATGGCGTACCTCTCGCGTGAGGCCACGCTGCTCTATTTCATTCTCTGCGCCGTGGCCGATAAGCACGGGATGTCGTTCTACGGTGACGGCACATTGGCCGTCATGCTGCACGTACCGTTGCCGGCCTTGGTCCAGGCCCGCGACGAGCTGCTGGCCCGTGAGCTGATCGCCCATGAGGTGCGGTTCACCCAGATCCTCTCGTTGCTCCCGCCGCGCCAGCGGCATCGCACGGTGCCCGGCGCGGGGCTGATACAACTGGGTGAGATCCTGCGCCGAGCCGCTGCGCTGTCCCACCCCGACGGGGAAAGGGGCTCGCCATGAACGTGGCTTTGTGGGCCGAGATCCATCGCCTCGCCGGGATTGAGAAGCTTCCCGCTCGGGTGATTTGCCGGCGGCTTCGCTGTTCGTGGCGCACGGTCGCCACTGCGCTCAAGCTGGAGCAACCTCCCGCAAGCCCCCTTCGGTGCCGCACCAGCATCTTGGATCTACACAAAGCCAAGATCGGTGTACTTCTCGCCAGATCGCCTGAACTATCGGCGGTGCGCGTTTGCGAGGAGATTGCTCGTGGCCCCGATGGGTATACCGGCAGCGTGATTACCATCCGCCGCTACCTGCGGTCAGTTCGTCCCGCGCGCGGACGTGTGTATCAGGAAGTCCATTATGAGCCGGCCCAGGCCATGCAGGTCGATTGGGGCGAGTGTGGCCGGGTGCAAATCGGGAACACGACCCGCAGGGTCTCGGTCTTCGTCGCCGTGCTCTGCTACAGCCGGTTGATCTTCATCGAGTTCACGCTCTCGCAGCGCAAGGCAGAGTTCTATCGCGGCCTGGCACATGCGCTGGAGATCTTCGGTGCCAGCCCCCGCGCCGTGATCGTCGACAACTTGAAAGCCGCCGTGATCAATGGCTCGGGCCGGGCCGCCTGTTTCCATCCCGAGTTCCTGGCACTGTGCGGCTACTACTGCATGCAGCCGATTGCCTGCGAAAGGCGCGATCCAGAATCGAAAGGAACCGTCGAAGCGAGCGTGCGCTACGTCAAGCGCAATGCCTTGGCAGGGCGCGGGGATGAGCTCGTCTGCTTCGAGGACTACGTCGCGTTGGCGTCCCGCTGGCGCGATGAGATCGCCAACGTCAGGATGCATGAGACGACTCGAGAACGGCCGGTACACCGCTTCCAGCAGGAACGACCATTGTTGCGCCGCTGCCAGCGATCCCGTTTGACACCGACGAGGTCGTGCCGGCAGTCGTCAGCCCTCACGCGCGGATCGAGTTCGACGGCAATCGCTATTCGGTGCCGCCGCTCCTGGTGCGCCAGACGGTCACGATTCGCGCCGACGGCCATGAAGTCCGCATCGTGCACCAGGGTTATGTGGTGGCCCGCCATGTGCGCTGCTACGAGCGACGGCAATTGATCGTACTGCCGGACCATCGCCTGGCAGCACTGACAATGAGCCGCCGATCACGAAGCACCGCGCTGGAGCACGCCTTTGATGCCCTGGGTCCCGAAGCACGCCAGTTCCATCTCCGCTTGAAGAGCCAGCCGGTCAAGACCGGCGTCCACCTGCGTCGCTTATTCGGTCTGGCGCGGGTCTACGGCTCGGCCGAAGTGCTCGCGGCAACGGCCCACGCCCTGGAGCTAGAGGCCTACGACGCGGCCTACGTCGAGAACCTGCTGCTGGCGGAACGACGGCGACGACAGCTTCCCACACCGACCCTGCCTGCTCCTCAGCGGCGCGAATTAATCGATGACATCGAGCTGGAGCCCGCTGACCCCGCGATTTACGACCGTCTCTGCAACACCACTGGGGACGACTTTCATGGCGCGACGTGACGACGGCCTACAAGCGCGGCTGGACCGCGACCTGGCCGAGCTCAAACTCCTGGAAATCGCCAAGGCCTACCGCGAGGTCCTGGATGAAGCAGCCCGCAAAGGGAGCTCGATGCTCGAGGTGCTGGCTATGCTGGTCGGTCTGGAGGCGGCCAGCCGACAGCAACGGGCTCTCCAGCGACGATTGGCCCAGGCGCGGCTCCCCAAGCGAAAGACCTTGGAGGAGTATGATTTCAACTTCCCCAAGCGGGTTCCCAAGGCGGCGATCGTGCGGTTGTTCGACTGCGGTTTCATCGAGAAGCACGGCTGTGCGGTTTTTATCGGCCCGACCGGAACCGGAAAGTCGCATCTCTTGACCGCGTTCGGGTACACGGCCGCGGAGCGTGGCTACTCGGTTCGCTATACCCGCGTCGTGGACATGATCAATCATCTCACCACGGCCCAAATGAACGGCCTGCTGGGCAAAGCACTCAAAAGTTACGTCCGTCCCAGTCTTCTCCTCCTCGATGAGCTGGGCTATCTGCCCATCGACAAGCGCGGGGCCGACTTGTTGTTCCAGGTGGTTGCTGCCCGTTATGAAACCGGATCGATCGTGTTAACCACGAATCGACCCTTCCGGGAATGGGGCATCCTCTTTGACGTGGACAACACACTGGCAACGGCCTTGATCGACCGGCTGATGCATCACGGGGAGGCGATCCTCATTCAAGGAACAAGTTATCGCATGAGAGACAAAGATTCTGATTCGACCAGTGCGTGACCAAGCGCGGCGCGTCAAACGTCCGGATCGGGTGTTCTCTGTGAAGTGAGTTACATCGGGCGTGAGTGGCCGGGATGTCCGGCCCACCCTTGCGCAGCACTGCCGGGAGGCGGGGCTATGCAAGTGGCCGGTTCCTTGAACAGCGGGCTCGCGTTGGCCCGGAGGCTCTGGACCAGAATCCGCAGGCAGCTCCTCGCGGGGAGCTTTGACTTGCCGGCCTGGCCATCCTGTTGAGGCCCGCGGCGGTCCGCGGCGGGTGAATCGGCGGTGGTCTCGTCCGCCACGCCTAACCCATCAAGCTTGAATGCCTGGCCGGCCCGTCCGCGCCGAGCTGCAGCACGCCAGATCCTGGACCCGGTGGTACTCCGCGCTTCGCCGCGTGTCGAGCGACGGAGCCGTATGCGCCGATCCCGCCGTACCCCACCCAGCCACCGTTCGCGCTGCCGTCTTCGTGATCGGAAATGACTCCATTTTGTTGATCGGTCCCAGCGGCCGTGTCGTGAGGAGAGTTGTTTGCGTCCTGAGGCATTGACCTCGTCGCCGGAGTTCGCATTCAATTGAGAACAGCCCGTCATCCATCAGCCCGGATCAATCGGGCGGGGGCGGGTCCGGCCCCACGGGGACCCAGGGGCGCGCCGCCGCCCACCAATACTTGCGGCTCATGTCGTGGTGGTACTTGGCCCGCCTCAGCACGCCGCCGACGGTCAGCCCACCGCCGAGGCGCCCCGGGGAGGCCGCCTCGTCGATGGCCACCGGCAACTCCGACCACAGCAGGGAGTCATGGGATTCGGCCCGCCGGCGGTACTCCGCCGACCGCTGCCACAGCACGGCGCCGTAGAGCAGCAGGGCGACCAGCGCCACGAGGGCCATCGAGCCACGGATTGAGAGATGTAGTCGCCTCATCGACCCCCCCGCGTTTGGTCGGCTTGCCCCCGCCGCCTATACGTCACGGGGCCAGCCGCCGGGAGACCTTGCAGTCGGTCCAAGGCCCGCGCTCTGCGCCTGCCGCCGGCTGCCACCGCGCGCCGCGTTCAAATAAGCCGTTGACGCGGCAGTTGGGTCGGGGTCTATCCCATCGCGCCCATCGCTTTTGTGCCTTTCATCCCGTCGCTTGAGGGCAACCGCTGGCAATCGCCAGCCGCTTCGCTCGGCGTGCCTAGAAGGTGCTGATTCCTTCACCCTTGCCAAAAGAGCCCGTCATGTCCACGCGACTTCGTCAGCAAATGCGTCAGGACCTTCAACTCGCCGGCCTCAGCCACAGCACGCAAGCGGCTTACCTGCGGGTCGTCAGAGGGCCTTGACAGGTACGAGGACGGAGGTGCCCGGCACTCCGAAGCGCATACGAAGCTGCCTGTTGCGGTAGACCAGGGCAGAGCCAAGCTCGAAGCCACCGTCGATCTCCGCATACGCGAATGGACCGTCACCATACGGGTCCGGATGGTCGTTTAATGCGGATTTGCCCCGACGCAACACGTCGAGCGCCGTTTTGAGCAAGACCAAGCGACAGTGCGCGGTCGATTCTTCACCGCGAGCGAGCTCATAATCTGTGCCCAGCATGGCAGCAACCGGGTTAGCGTCGAGTTGGGGGGCGAAGCGCTCTTTGAATAAACGATCGTACTTGTCGGCCCGGAGGGACAAGGCTTCCGCGATCTGGCGAGCTAACGGGCGACCTGCCTCAGCTAACTTGCACAGGCCCTCGGCATCTTTCGCCATTTCCAGGACCTTCTTGGCTTCCTCCTCACCCATGAGCGACACAATCAGTTCCAACAGCCGGCCCTCCTTTTCCGCTCGCTTGAAGTTATCGATCGCCCAGTCGATGTTGTTTTGGTAATAGAGGACGACCTCACGCATCGAGGTGAACGGCGGCAGCAACTCCAGTTCGCGAGCGAGCCGCTCGCGTGCCTTTTCGGGCATGCGAGGCAAGTAGAAGGCCGACGTCCCAGTCGCCATTGTCTCAAGCATGCAACCGAAATGAATGGTGACGCAGATCTTGCCGCGCCCGATGTGTCGACCCAGTACCATTGTCGCAATCACGTCCTCGATACCGCCGTCCCAATCGCCATGCTCGAACCGCCAACGCGCCCGCAGCAGCGCTACACGGGCAAGGGCATGAGCATTCTTGTGATAGGGAGCGGCGACTTTTGGCCCGTCCAGTCTCTGGTCGGTTGCCCAGTCGCAAGTGCTCAGTTTCGCGCCCCGATGAAGGTGCAAGAGCGCCCGCTCCCCGTCGCCTCGGAAGTACTGCGCGAGTTCTTGACTGACGGGGACCCCGAACCCAAGTTTCTCGTCGTCTGTCGTCGCCCTCGAGAGGGTTGAGTTCTGCGCGGGCACAACGCGAAGGCGACCCAGTATTGCAGCGCAGCATTCTGGGGCTCTTCCGGAGTCCCCATGGCGGCCGCCGAACCGACCATACTCAGCCCGACCACGACGATCAGGATAATTAATCTTTGCATAGCGGTGCCCTATAGAACGGCGTCCAGGACCTGCAATCTCTACGACAACCGTAAGAAACGCGGAGACGCCTCGTCAAAGGGTAAATCCAAGAAACTCGGACTCGGTCTGCGCTGTCCAACGGGAGCGACCGGGGCCACCGTGGCCGCGCATCATTCGTGTGGTGGCGATGGCTGATGGCGAGGGAGCTCGCCAGGAGGCGCAACGACAAGACGGGCACCGCGGTGCACGGCGATATCGATCAAAGTGAGGAACAGGCGGGGAATGACTTCCCGATTCGTCACGTGTCGAGCGAGGGTGGCTGGGGCGGAGTCTCGTTTTGCCCCACGCGGAGTATAGTCGCCGTGTGGCGTAGCTTCGCACGCGTAATTCGACGTGCTCGAACCGTTCCCGCGCCTGATCAGCATGACACAGCCCTACGTGA
>CAWDZZ010000008.1:0-105186 GCA_963806595.1 uncultured Isosphaeraceae bacterium
GTACCTGGCCGATGAAGCGGTACAAGCGTCTCCGCCAAGGGCGGCATACCGGCTTCGGAAGTTTGTGCGGCGGCACAAGGGGCCGGTGCTCGCAGGGTTGTTAATCTTGCTCGCCTTACTCGCCGGCGTCGTCGGCACGACCTATGGCCTGATTCGGGCGAAACAGCAACGCAAGGTCGTCGAGAATCAACGCAACGAGCTGGCCGAGCGCAACCAGGCGCTGCAAGCGGCCCGTGAACATGAACGCCTCCTGAGCGACCGTGCCCGCCAGGCCATCGAAACGGTCGCGTCCGAAGCATCCCTCGACCTGCTCATGCGCGAGAAGGACCTCCGCCCGGAGCAAAAAGACTTCCTGGACAAACTGGTCCAGTACTACGCCGAGGTCCGCCAGGACGGGGGTACCACCGAACAGGAACGGACCCGGCAGGCAAGTGCCTACTATCGGATGGGCCGCATGAAACAGATTCTGGGCCGGTCCCGTGATAGTGAGAGCGCTTATCGCAAGGCAGTGTCGCTTCGACAGCAACTCGCCGACGAGTTCCCAACAAAGACCGAGTACCCTGATCAACTGGCCCACACACACAATGTGCTTGGGATGCTGCTCCACCACGAGTCCGGGCGGCTGAAGGAGGCAGAGTCGGCCTACCTCGAGGCCCTGGCCATATGGAAGAAGCTCGCGGCCGAGGTCCCCGGCCGGCCCGAGTTCGCCAGGCCCTGGCCGGCACTTTTAACAACCTGGGCAACCTGCTCTTCCTCGACACCGCACGGTTGAAGGAAGCGGAATCGGCCCACGCCGAGGCCCTGGCGATTCGTCAGCGGCTTTTCGCCGCATTCCCCGGCCGGCCCATTCTCCGCCGCGCCTGGCGATGAGCCACAACAATCTTGGCGAGTTATTCCGAAGCACCAGGCGGCCCGAGAAAGCCGAGCCAGCCTTCCGCGATGCGATCGCCTTCCAGAAGCACGCTGTCGCAAGCTTCCCCGACCGGCCCGAGTTTCGCCTGGAACTGGCAGGGCACCTCTTCAACCTGGGCAACCTGATCCGCGACAAGGGGCTGCTCACGGAAGCGGAAGCGATCTATGGCGAGGCGCTGCCGATAAAAAAGCAACTCGTCGCCGTGTTCCCAGGTCGGCCCGAGTTCCGCGAGGAGCTGGCCGCGGGCCACAATGACGTGGGCCTTCTGCTCCGGGACAAGGGGCTGCTTAAGGAGGCCGAGGCCGCGAGGCCGAGGCCCTGGCCATTCAGAAGCGGCTCTCCGCCGAGTTCCCCGAGGTCACCGATTATCGCAACGCCGTCGCCGGCACACTGTGCAAACTGGCGAACCTGGCAGGCAAGCGTCGCGACTTCGCCGCCGCCCGCCGTTTCCTCGACGAGGCGCTCCCCGACCACCAGGCCGCGCTAAAGGGCAATCCGCAACGTTCGGGCTACCGGGAGTCTTATCGGAAATACCTGCTCGAGCTAACGCGCACCTTTGCCGGCCAGGGTGACCGTTCCGCGCGCTCGCCGTCGCAACCAAGGGGCATAATCTCGGTTGGGACCCAGCCGTCGATGCGTACCGGGCCGCTTGCATGTTGGCCCAGTGCATGCCGATTGTCGAGCAAGACGACAAACTCGCTGCGCCGAGACGACAAGCCGAAATCGCGTTCTACGCCGACCAGGCGATGGCCACGCTCCGCGATGCCCTCGCCAAGGGCTACAAGGACGCCGACCGCATGCGGACGGACAAAGACCTCGACCCGCTACGCTCACGCGAGGACTTCAAGATGGTGGTCGCGGAGCTGGAGGCGAAGGTGAAGAAGAACTGACCATCGGAGCCTTGGTGGCTTCGATTTCCCAGAAAGCGGCCGGCGGGGTCCTTACCGCCAAGCAAGCCCCCGCCGGCCCGGCACCGCTCCGGCGATCGGTCTGCGCCGGTGGCGATGTCCTTTTCATTGTATCGCAGACCAGCTCTCGAAAGGAGAAACATCATGTTGTTCACTTCCTGGCTGCGAAACACGAAACGCTCCGCGCACGCGGCGCGGCGGCGCACACAATCGTCCGCTCGCCAACGGGCCAGCTTTTGCCCGCGTCCAGAAGCGCTGGAAGACCGCCGCTTGCTCAGTGGCTACCAGCAGACCAACCTGGTCGGCTACGAGCCCGGGATTGCGCACCTCACCGACCCCAACCTGAATGGCTGGGGCATGACTTCCATGCCGAACGGGTCTTTCGTTGTGGCCAACACGTTCACCACCGGGCTGGCCACGTTCTACAGCAGCTCCGGCCAAGTGCTCCCGCAGACGATCACCATCCCGGGCTCGGCATCGCCGGTCCTCGATCAGGCGCTCGGGATCGGGCCGGGCGGCCACCCCACCGGCGTCGTCTACAATCCGACGAATAACTTTGTGATCTCGGCGCACGGCAGATCGGCGCCGGCCCGGCTGATCTTCGACTCGATCGACGGCACCATCAGCGGCTGGAACCCCGCCGTCGATCCGACGCATGCGATCGTCATGGTTGACAATGGCGCCGCCGCCGACGCCTACACCGGACTGGAGATGGCCCAGAACAGCCAGGGGAAATATGTCCTTTATGCGACCGATTTCACCCAGAACCGCGTGGAGATGTTCAATGGCGCGTTCAAGGCCATCGGGTCATTCACGGATCCGACTGTGACGAGCATTGAGCCAAGCTTTGGCGCCTGGTCGGTGCAAGCCGTAAACGGCAAGCTCTACGTCACCTTCGCGTCCCTGGCGAATACGCATGGCGGCGTGGTGGACGTGTTCGATACCGACGGCCACCTGCTGACGCCCAACCATTTCGCCGCCAACGCCTTCGACGCGGGCCCGCTGGAAAACCCCTGGGGGATCATCCAGGCTCCGTCAAACTTCGGCGCCTACAGCAACGACCTGCTGATCGGCAACGTGGCGGGGGCGGGCAACATCAACGTTTTTAACCCGGCCACGGGCGCCTACCTCGGACAGCTAGACCAGCGGGACGGCACGCCGATCGCCATCACCGGCCTGTGGGACCTGGAATTCGGCGACGGTAAGCCGCACGGCGGCAAGACCAACCAGCTCTTCTTTGACGCGGGGCCCAACGCGCCGGGCGTGTCCAAGAACGGCCTCTTTGGCGTGATCCGGGAGGCCGGGCACCACGGCGGCGAACGCGACGGCGATCTCGTGCGCGAGTTGGCGGACCGATCGCAGCTCGTGCGGCAAGATGTTCCCCGAATGAAGCGCCGAGCCAGCGACGAGGGGAGACCGGACTCTAAGCAGGCCCACTCCGGCGCGCCTTGATGCTGACACCGGCACGGGTCGGACCCGTCTCGGGACCGGGGACGTCGGAGGCGCGCGCCCGCGTCCCGAGAACCGCACCGCATCGCATCGCAACGCATCGCATCTGAACGTATCCCAGAGCATCCCACTCGAGAGAGGAGATAGATATGGACGGCCGTCAAGCTCCGACATTCTTGATCCCGCCGCAGCGACGACAGCGAGCCCTCGGCACGCTTATCGATGTCTACCCACCGAATTTCGGCCTGCTTAACTCTGATGCGAGCTGGCGAACGACGTGGGCAACCATCGTTTCCGGACGGTTTATGGACTCGCCGTTTTCCAGCCTGCTCTTCGTGGAAGATTCCACCGCATACGCCGAGTTGTACGACACGGACGGTCAAGGGGCGCTTCGCACGCCGTTGCGCGGCCAGTTCAATCCACTCGGCGGCCGTACGACCTGGACTCATATTGTCCCGGGATACTTTGGACCGTCGGGGTACACCGGGCTGCTCCTTTATGATCAAGCGGCGGGCTTCGGCCAGTTCTACGACTCGGACGGCAAAGGCGGCTTCGTCTTCCAGAGTGAGTATTCCGGATGGCGGACCACCTGGAGCCAGATCGTGTCGGGGCGCTTCGTGCTCCGCTCTCCGTACAGCGCCGTGTTCTTTTACAGCGCGTCGGAAAACTACGGCGAGGTTTGGGCGACCGACGGGAAAGGCCTCACCGAGCAAAGCCCCCATCAGACCTTTCCCAATTTCTGGAAATCGACCTTCACGCATGTGCTGGCCGGGGAGTTTCACTGGACGCCGGGCTACATCGATCAGGTACCGACGCTGACCGACTTGTTCTTTTATGACGCCGTCACCGGCCGCGGCGAGATGTACCGTTCCGACTTCAGCTCTCGCGATCGAGGTCCCCAAATTGGAAGCATCGTTCCCAGGGCGTGTGCCACGAGTGAGAGTCTGCCGCGTGGCATCGCGAGCGTTGCCGCCGGCAGCTTCGGCGGCACTGGCTACACCGATCTTGCGTTCTATGACGGCGACGCCGGCGCGGTGATCTTCTATTCGTTCATCGATGTAGATGGCAGCGACACATCTGCGAACCTCGTGCTGCGCGAGACGTGCTCGGGACTGCCGCGCGCGCCGGCGGGGATGATTGTTTCGGGAACTTTCGTGAGGTCGAATCCCGAGGATCACTGGTTTGACGACGGACCGTCGGTCAATTCCGTGCCGCCGTACGATCCCGACTGGCGGTTCGGGCCAGGAGGGTTTTCCGATCTGCTCCTCTACGATCGTGCCGCCGGGCAAGGCAGCTTCTACTTTCACGAGCCGCTGCCCCCTCCACTCGTACCGCTCGAGGGCTACATCACATCACAAAGCTCGCATGGCGGCGCGCCGCCGGTGTCTACAGGAAGCGTGCTTCCGGGAGAGTCGATCGTGCTCCACGTGAGCAGCCAGCAAGGGCCCTATACGATCACGATCTACCGCCAAGGCGTATTCGCGAGCGGCGCGACCGAACTGTTGATGGCGACGGTGACGGGGCTGCCGAGCAACCCCGCGCCGTTGCCGATCGCGCGCAACGCCTGGCGAGATGGTGCGCAGTGGCCGGCGGTGGCGACACTCGTCATCCCCGACTGGCCAACCGGCCTCTATGCCACTCGCGTCCAGACCACGGGTGCGTCACCCCAGACGATCGATCTGCACTTCGTCGTTCGCGCGCGAATGGCAACACCGTCGGCGATCTTGCTCGTCCTCGCTGACACGACAGTTCAGGCGTACAACCAGTGGGGCGGCCGCAACGCATACGGCCACCTGACGGCAGGCGACTTCGCGGGCGCCTATCCGAGCACCTCCTCGCTTCGCGTCCCGTTCGGATTTCAGCTCGCGTTCGATCGGCCGCAGTACGAGGGTTGGGGCAACGTCGTCGAGACGTGGGAGATTCCTTTCATGGAGTGGCTGGCGCAGGGAGATTGGGGTTGACGTGTGCACGGCGCGCGATCTGCATTTCGGGGCCCCGCGGCCGACGGACTATCGTCTGTTGCTCTTCGTCGGGCATCACGAGTACTGGACCGCCGAGATGCGGACGAGCGTCGAGACTTTTGCGCGCTCCGGGGGCAACGTGGCGTTCTTCGCGGGAAACACGTGCTGGTGGCAGGTCCGCCTGAGCGCCGATGGCAGCCAAATGATCTGCTACAAGGTGGCGGGACTCGATCCGGTGTCGACCACGGCCGATCACTCGCAGACGACCGTGCACTGGTTCGACGATCTCGTCAAGCGACCTGAGACGACTTTGACCGGTGTGAGCTGGCAAGGCGAGGGCGTCTACTACGACGCCGACCATCGATTTCTTGTCAAGCGTGCGGATCACTGGGTGTTTGCGGGAACTGGCCTCGGCAACGGCGCAATGTTCGGCGGCTACAGCAGCATACCGGGCGGTCCCGTGGATAGTTCCGTCGTAGGTCCCGAGAGCGATAAAGTGCAGGATGGTGGTCCCAACGGGCTGACGTCGCCCGCTGATTTCGTCACGCTCGCGGACGTGATTTATCCCACCCCACCGGACGCGTACGAGGAGGGCGCGATGGGGATCTTCCAGGCGACGAAGGATTCGGGCTACGTATTCAATGCCCCGACGATCAACTGGGCATTGGGCCTGAGTCAGGACGCCGGCACGTCGAATATCATCGATCAGATCACGTACAACGTCATCGCGAATCTCGGTCCGCCGAGACCACAATGGACGAGCGTGTCGCAAGGCGGCACAACGCCCGGCGCGCCCGTCACCGCATTGATGACGGGGCCGAATCAAGTCACGCTGTTTGCCGCTGATTCCGGCGGCGGCGTCTACACGGCCACGGGCAGTCCTGGCACTGGCTGGGGGCCGTGGACGAGTGTGTCGCAAGGCGGCACAACGCCCGGCGCGCCGATCGTCGCGGTGCTGACGGGGCCGAACCAAGTCACGCTGTTTGCCGCTGATCCCGGCGGCGGCGTCTACACGGCCTCGGGCAGTCCTGGCACTGGCTGGGGGCCGTGGACGAGCGTGTCGCAAGGGAGCACCACGCCCGGCGCGCCGATCGCCGCGGTGCTGACGGGGCCGAATCAAGTCACGCTGATCCTCGCGGATCCCGGCGGCGGCATCTATGCGGCATCGGGCAGCGCGGCGACCGGATGGGGCCCGTGGATGAGTGTCTCGCAAGGCAGCAGCACGCCCGGCGCGCCGGTGACAGCCCTGGTCAGCGGTTCGAATCGCGTTACGCTGTTTGTCGCCGACGCAGGCGGCGGCGTCTATACCGCATCGGGCAGCGCGAGCGGCGGCTGGGGCCCGTGGAGCAGCGTGTCGCAGGGCGGCACCACGCCTGGCGGCAGGATCAGCGCGGTCCTCACTTCCGCCAATCTGATCTCGCTCTTTCTGGCGGATCCTGACGGCGGTGTGTACACCGCCACGGGTAGTCCTGACGCCGGCTGGGGGCCGTGGACGAGTGTCTTCCAGGGCACGACCACGCCCGTGCGCCGATCACGGCGCTGGCCACTGGTCCAGACCGCATTACACTGTTCATGGCCGATGCTTCCGGCGGCGTCTACATGACCTCCGGCAATGCCGTCGGAGGCTGGCAGCAGTGGACGAGCGTGGCGCAAGGCCAGACGACGCCGGGCGGAAACTTCAGAGCGGTGCTCACCGGAACGAACCAGGTTCGCGCTCTTCCTCGTCGACCCGGAGGGCGGCGTCTACACCATCGAGCTGGAGCTTTGATAGCCATCGGAGCGCGTCCATGTGTTAGATCCAGTTGGGGTCTGAGCGGCGTCGGGATCTTTACTTGCCGGGGCGTAGCACTTGGATGAGCCGGAGAGCTTCGCCATCCCAGTGGCCGCCGTTGCCATGGATCGCTCCCGCGCGTCAAGTCACGAGCTGCCGCGTGGGGCATCGTGCGGCCGCGCTTACCAGCCAATACTCTGCGCGGTCGAGGCGCTAACGAGCGGTTAAATGACGCTGATTTCCGGAACGATGGTGTCGACGCAAGGAATATTTGTCGGGGGATAAACCCGCAAGCTCGTTGAGCATGCGCCGATCCGGAGGACGCGGCCGATCACCAAAAACCGAAACCGTCCTATAGTGTCTTATAGGCGCCATGCGCTCAGAGCTACGACTGCGCGCATTGTCACGCAGCTCTACGGCAACGGGCCCGACTGCCGCGGCAAGGTGAGGACGTCGTGGACCGGCGAGGCCATCGACCCCAACGACCCCGCCATGCTGGTGCGCAAGCTTGAATCGACCGCGCTCGGGTGCTGCTGGATGCGGGATCGCCGGGAGGAGCTGCGCGCACTGCTGGAGTCGGGCAGAGCCTCGTCGCCACGAAAATGCGTGACCGCCACTTCAAATGCTCGAACGCGTTCCACCGAGAGCTCGAGAAATTCCACAAATACGAAGAATCCTGCAAAACTGCGCGATACCGCAACACACGCAGGATCGACGAAGCCTTCCGGCGCATGACCGACTCACGTCCCGGCATCGCCGACTGCCAGCGGACTGCGCCGGCGGCCACCCAACGGGACGCGTACTCCGCTCCGGCGAGGAAGCCGCAACGTCAAAGTCAGACGAACGAAGCCAAACTCAGTGAGAACATGATCACAACGCAAAACCAAGAGCGCGAGCGAATTGCGGCGAAATCCGCGGCCGCTCCGGGACTTGACAAGCGGGGAGCAAAGCCAGCGGAAGCGGTGGGACGATCGCAGGTGGATTCCAACTGATCGCCGACCGTGCCGGCTGACCGGCAGGGACGCCGCGAGCTGTCACCCGAGCCCGTTGCCGATTCTCGTCGGGCAGATGCGCCCGACCGCGACAGTCAGACGAGCGAAGCCAAACCGAGTGAAAACGTGATCATCACACAAATCCAAGAGCCCGTTCGAGTTGCGGCGAATTCCGCGGTCGCTCCGGGACTTGACAAGCAGGCGTCAACGCCCGGCGAACCCAAGGCCAAGCCGGCGGGGGAATCTGGTGCCGGGTGCTGAGTCCCGTCCGTCGCGTCCGCCGCAGTCGCCGTGACCGAGAAACCCGCGCGTCGTCGCGGTGAAGAAATCCGTCGGCTCGTTCTCATACTTCGTCCCTCTTCCCGTCGCGCTCGTTGCGTCGTCGCAGTGAGAAATGATTCTCCCTGTCGCGCCGGCGCTCGCACCCGAGTTCGGCGAACAGAAAGGTTGGCGTTTTTCCCATCCATCATCTTGTGCGGTATTATCCGCGGCCGTCAGCGTTCATCCGCGGCCAAAAACTCTCCGCGGTATTCGTCTTCTCCCGGCGATCGAAAACATGATAAGCCGCGGATCACGAGGATGAACGCGGATCAAGACAGTGGGAACGTCAGCCGACTCGTCATTGGCGTTGAGTCGGTTGGTCCTGTATCACCCGATCGCAGACGAACCCAGGATCTGTTCTCGCGAGCAACCTCAAAAATGGTCCCGCCGATCGCAAGTCTCTTCCTTGATTTGTCCAGTCGGAGAATTCGGCCCGGCTCCTCCCGCCGGGTCGCCCTGGGGATTGAGTCCCCAGGGCTCCCACAGATCCGGACGTGCAGATTTCCCGCATCCGGTTCGTCAAGTCACGAATTCGCTACGCGGCTCCGATCAAATCCGATGGACAATCCGCGCGTTGGGGAGCGGGTATTGGCGGGACAGGCGTGTATAGTCAGCCCAGGTCATCGAGCCAGCGTTGTCACGTCGGTCGAGCCAGTGCTTCCATATCCTGTGCACACCTCGCTGATAGGCAGAGAGGCGACCGCTGTTCCCCGTGATCCCGTAGTACGCGTAATGGCCTCGGAGTTTGAGTGTGAGTTGTCGGTGTTGATTCCGGACGGGGTCGTGCAGGTGTTTCCGGCACCATTCCCAGACCGCGTGCAACGCGCGTCGAAATCGGCCTTTCGCCGTCTGACGCTTGATCACCCATCCGGCTTGTCGGGTTCGATCCCAGTAATGGGTGAAACCCAGAAAGTCGAAGGTCCGCGGTTCGGAAGGTTGCCGAGCCGTGGGCACAGAGTCGTCATCCTCGGGCGGGGTAAACCGCACCAGGCGTGTCTTCTCCGGGTGAACCGTCAAGCCGTACTTGCTCATTCGCATGGGCAGGACCTCCAGAATCCGCCAAGCGTCGTCTTCGCGGGCTACCCCGATGACGAAGTCGTCCGCATAACGGATCAGGAAGGCTTGTCCCTTCAGACGCGGGCGGACCTCCTGCTCGAACCATTCGTCCAGCACATAGTGTAGGAAGATGTTGGCCAGCAAGGGGCTGATCACCCCACCTTGAGGCGTGCCCACTTCCAGGGTCGTGTGCACCCCTTCTTCGAGCACCCCAGCTTTGAGCCATTTACCGATCAGACGCAGGATCACACCGTCGCGTACCCGACGCTTGAGGAACTCCCGTAAATGGCCATGGTCGATCGTGTCGAAGAATTTTCGAAGATCGACGTCCACGATCCAGTCGCCGCCCAGCTTCATCGCCTGCTTCCACAGAGAGCCGATGGCCGTGTGAGCGCCGCGTCCGGGCCGGAATCCGTGAGAGACGTCCTGAAAGTCCGCCTCATACACTGGCTCGAGCACCATCAGCACCGCACGTTGGAGGATCTTGTCCTCAAACGTGGGTATCCCTAGCGGGCGGGTCTCGTTGGGCGAGCCTGCCTTGGGGATATACGTTCGTCGCACCGGTGGGGCCACGTACGTGCCGGATTTGGCGCGGTTGAGTAGGTCCTGAAGGTTACCCATCAGGTTTGCCTTGTATTCCGCCGCGGTTTGTCCGTCCACGCCGACCGCCCCGTCTTTGCGAGTCAGGTCATAGGCTTTGCGTAGCCAGGCGATGTCAATGTGGTGCGATAGAGTCGTGAAGGCCATGTCGCGGCAATTCCGAGCGAGTTCCGCTATCCGCTGGCGTTTTGTTGACACCGGATCAGGTCTCGGCGTACCTGGCATGTTTCCCTCCAGCGGTTCGTGAAATGGCACCCCCTTCCCTCCCCAGGGTCCCTCGGGTGGTTCCCCTGGTTCATCGGTACTATGGAGTGCTGCGACCTCCTGAAAGCCTTTTCGCTTCGCTTCGTTTCCTTCGCTCGGCGATACCTCGGATCGTCTGCGATTCGTCCCCGCACGGCCCCAGACGCTGAGCCGTCGGATCATCCCGGAGTTTGCTGTACCGGTTGCTCCCGAGCCGGTCGTCTTCGAAGAACTGTCAGGATCTCCCAAGTTCCCGGGGAACCCACATGACCATTCGCCCTGCTCTCGGACCCCGGTGCGACCGAATCCGCGGGAGCGGACCCCGTGTCAACGGATCCGGCATGGCCCCCGCATACGAAGACGACGGAGGCTCGCCACGAGTAGGATTTCGGGGCTCTATCACACGGCATTTGGTCTCGCTGTCTACGCCTCGCAGTGGAAGTCGCCCGCCACCACGCAAGACTCGCTTCCGGTTGCTGGTCCGCAAGCTCTACCGGACGGGATTCGCACCCGCAGGGTTCCTACGAAAGGTTTAGATCATGAGCATCTCCTCCTCTCCCGAGCTTCTTGCGCAACTTCGTTTCCTTTGATAACTTCTGTTCAAAATCCCGTTTCTTCAAGTCTGATTTGTAGCAGGAACAAGCCTGGTATCGCGGAGACTGTGATGATCGAGCCGGCCCCGACCTCCCCTTCTCGCGGTGGCGAAAACCGCGCAACGGAGCGGAAGGGAGCGCGCGCGACAACCCCGACTTTGAGTGTCCAGGTACGCCGAAATTGCAGGTGGCACAGCGAGGCCGAAATGGCACACCGCGCCGCCGCGGCGTTGGCTGTCTCTGGCCCTACGAAACCAGGCTATGCGACACTTTCGGTCAGTGCCAAAATGGCACCAAAACCATGACCCAAAAGTTGCCACTTTGTGCCAAATCGTGACATTCTTTCATGACGATGTGACAAGCCCTTCGAGGGCTGCCGGCCAGCCTCTGTTCGCTTCCGCATTGGCTCGCATTCGTTGCACTCCTGCTCGCGAGCGCGGAGTTGAAAAGTGCATAACAGGCTCTAGGGCCCGGGCCGGCGGGAGGACGCTGGCTTTTTGCCTCGTTCTCGTTTCTCCGTTTCATCAAGAGTTCAGCCATCCGATCGGTGAGGGCATTCATATCCGGGTCGCATTCCAGGTCCGCGACTTCCCTGCCCGTGGCCTGGCGCTGCTCGTCGGCGCACGGGCATTTGTAGTTGCCCGGTCAGGGGAGGCCGAGGACTTGCCTCCAGTACTTCGACCACACGTTCCCGGCGGTCATCGCGTGGCCGTACACAAACAGTTCCCCGGTGTCGCGGTATTCACGAAGGTGGCAGAGTGTCTGATCGCCAGGCTCGAAGAAGCTCCGTTCCGCGACCAGGAGTAGCCGAAACAGTACGGCCGCCGCGAACACGACAACCATCATCCCACGGATCGTGAATCGCACGCGGGGAAATCTCATTGCGATTGATCCACGTTTTCAAATCGTTCAGATCGCCGCGGAATCAGCCGATTGCGGATGGTCGGTTTTCCGGGCTGCCGAGGCACTGCGGATTTTCATTTCGGCTGGTGGCGGGCGCTTCACGGTTTTGCCGGGTCCCAGATCGTCGCGGCCAGGTAACGTTCCGGGCGCGAGCGGTCGTGATAGTAGTACAGGGCGACAACCTGACCGTCCGGCCGCACCACCGACCGCACATAGCCGAGGTCGCGGCTGCCGCCGTCGTCGCGCAACACGATCGGGTCGCCCCAGGTCTTGCCGCGGTCGTCGCTGAGCCGGGCGCGCAGGCCGAACGGGCTTTTGCGGTAGCCGTAGACCAGGCACAGGCGGCCGTCGCGCAATCGAATCAGGCTCGGTGGATTCCCTTCACCGGTATCCGGCTCGGGCGTGGCCAGAAACGTCCAGGTAAGGCCGTTGTCATGCGATGCATAGGCGTCGATCCAGCTCCGCGGGGCATCGAGCCGCCGGATGGTCGTGACGAGCTCCGTGCGGGAGAGGCGCACGGTCGAGGGCATGATGGCGTAACCGGTGGGCTCGGGGCCGATGAACGAGAGGAAACGCCAGGTCAGCCCCCCGTCGGTGGTCCGGGCGCAGAATGGCCGGCCCTCGCGGCTGTTGGCCTTTGATGCGGTCAGGAACAGCGAGCATTCGCCCGGTCCGTCGACGATAAAATCGGTGCGGCCCATGACCCCGTTCTGGCCGAAGAGCGGCAGCTTGCACGGGCCCTCCCACTTCTTGCCGCGATCGTAGGAAAACGAGAACCGGGAGGTGCCGCGGTTGGTGTCTTCCATGCGGACGGTGAACGCGAAATCGGGGTGATCAAACCGGATCGGCACCGTGAGATCGACCGGCCGCTCCGGAGGCGTGCCCGGCGGCATCAGCCCGTGCCGCATTCCAGGCGCTCCCGAGAGCGCGCCGGGCGGCTCGGGCCGCTCGATCGCCCAGGTCGCGCCGCCGTCCCGGCTGCGGGCCAGCAGGAATTCCTCGGGCCGGTCATGGTCGATGTGATGGAACGGTCCCCGGTCCTTATAGAAACCGCGGCTGAAGCCAACCAGGATCTCGTCGCCCCAGGACCAGATCCCGTGATTGGCGGGCCATCCCGCGAACCGGCCGTTCTCGAGATACACAACCACGTGCCGCGCCCTCGGGGGCGCAGGGGCGGCCCCGGCGAGCAGGCACGCTGTGGCGACCACAAGCGCCGGCAGGAAGAATCCGCGAGCATGTTTAATTCGAAATAGCAACATCACAGCAATTTTTCTTCGATGTCTCCCATAACCGCCTGCCGTAACCATTGTTACCCGGCGGCCCGGCGCCGGGAAAGTCATTGGCATTACGGCCGCGGCCGGGACTATAATCGCTATTGAGTTTCTCATTCTTGCTCGCACGATGCTCCCCCCCCAGAAAACGGGAGCCCTGCCCGGCTGCGAAGCGGCTCTCGTTTTGGTTGCGTTTGAGCTCACTCCAAACGGAAACGCGACATGCTGTCTTCGGTCTCGCGTCGGAGATCACCGCGGGAGGGAGTCCGCCGGCCTCCCCGGATCGGCGTCCTCACCGGGCTTGTCATTCCGGCATTTTGCTTGCTCGTGTGCAGCGTGGCCGCCGCGGCCGAGCTCGCCGACGCCGAGAAGCTGTATCGGACCGGCCGCTACGACGAATGCGCCCGGATGGCCGATGAAGAGATCAATAGCGTCGGCTGGAACGAGCCATGGCGTCATTGGAAGATCAAGTCAGAGCTCGCACGCGGAAAATACGCCGACGCGCTTGTCTCGCTGGAAGACGCCTTGCGGCGATTCCCGGCGAGCGTCGCCGTTGCATCTGGCTGGGCCGCGAGGTCTACCGGCAGAACGGCCGCGACCAGGACGCCGCCGGCGAGTTGGAAGCGATCGAGCGGCTGATACAGTCCGGTCAGCGCCGCTTTGCGACGCGGACGGGCTTGTCGCCGTCGGACGGTTCTTCCTGGTGCGCGGAGCCGACGCCCGCAAGGTGCTCGACCAGTTTTACGACGTCGTCACCAAGCAACAGCCTGACTTCCTCGAAGCCTATTTCGCCACGGCCGAGATGGCACTCGAGAAGGAAGATTATGCCCTGGCGGCCGAGACGCTTCGAAAGGCGCCGAAGGCCGCCGCGCTCGAGCCGCACTTTCATTACCTGCTGGCCCGCGCCCTGGCGGCCGAGGATCGCGCCGGAACCGCCAAGGCGCTCGCCGAGGCGCTCAAGATCAACCCGCGGCACGTCGACAGCCTGCTGCTGCAAGCCGATCAACTGATCGACGGCGAGCGGTACACCGAGGCCGACCAGCTCCTGAAGCGGGTTTTCGAGGTCAATCCCGAAGAGCCGCGGGCGTTTGCCTACCAGGCGGTGCTGGCGCACCTTCGCGGCGACTCGGCCGGCGGAAAAGCTCGCGCGGCGAAAAGGCACTCGAGCGCGTGGGCGGTCGAACCCCGAGGTGGACCATCTGATCGGTCGCAAGCTCTCGCAGAAATATCGATTCGCCGAAGGCGCTGCCCGTCAACGACAGGCGCTCGTGATGGACCCCGAGTACCAGCCCGCCAAGATCCAGCTCTGCCAGGACCTGCTGCGGCTGGGCGAAGAAGACGAGGGCTGGAAGCTCGCTGCCGAAATCTTCAGCAAGGATGGCTACAACGTGGTCGCGTACAACCTGGTCACGCTCCGTGACCGGCTGGCTGGCTTTCGCACGCTCGAGGACGACGGGTTCATCGTTCGCATGGATGGCCGCGAGGCCGACCTGTACGGCCAGCGCGTGCTGTCCCTGCTGCAGCGGGCCAGGAAGACGCTGTGCGAAAAGTACGGAGTCACCATCAGATGCCCCCGTGATCGTCGAGATTTTCCCGCAGCGGAAGGAATTTGCCGTGCGGACCTTCGGCCTGCCGGGCGCAGACGGTCTGCTGGGTGTTTGCTTCGGACGCGTGGTCACCGCCAACAGCCCCGCTTCCCAGGGGGAGCATCCGTCGAACTGGGAGGCCGTGCTGTGGCATGAGTTTTGCCATGTCGTCACGCTCAACAAGACTCATAACAAGATGCCCCGCTGGCTGAGCGAAGGGATCTCCGTCTACGAGGAGGGACGAGAGGATCCCGCCTGGGGCATGCCGCTGAGCACGCAGTTTCGCGCGATGATCCTGGGGGACGCGCTCACGCCGCTGTGCCGTCTCAGCTCGGCATTCCTGGCTCCGAAGACGCCGCTCGACCTGCAATTCGCCTATTTTGAATCGGCGCTGGCGGTCGATTTTTTGGTCAGCGATTCGGCCTGCCTGCCCTGAAAGGCTTGCTCGACGACCTGGGCGCAGGTGCGTCGATCAACGAGAGCCTGCCGCGGCGGACAAAAATGTCGCTAGATCAGATAGACGAAGAATTTGCCCGGTTCGCCCGGGAGCGCGCCGAGAAAGTCGCTCCGGGCGCGACCTGGGAAGAGCCGGAGCTGCCGGCCGACGCCAATTCGGCGGCGCTTCGGCGTGGCTCGACAAGCATCCCAAGAGCTTCTCGGGGCTGGCGGCGGCTGGGGGCGCGGCTGGTGGTCGAGGAAAAGTGGACAAAAGCCAAGGAAGTGCTGGAGAAGCTCAAGGCGCTCTATCCGGAATACGTCGGGCCGGACAACGCTTACCTGCTGCTGGCGCGATCGTGTACCGGCGACTTGTCCGATCCGGCCGCCGAGCACAAGGTCCTCGAGGAGCTGGCGATGAGGGATGGCGATGCGAGCCCGGCCTATCTGCGGCTCATGGAGCTGGACGAGGCGGCCGGCGACTGGCGCGGCGTCGGCAAAGAATGCCCAGCGCTTCCTGGCCGTCAATCCGCTGATTCCGGCCCCGTACCGCGGGCTGGCCCGCGCTGCCGAGGGACTGGGCAAGCGGGACGAGGCCGTGACCGCGTACCGCGCGCTGGCCTTGCTCGACGACACCGATCCGGCCGGAGTGCATTACCACCTGGCCAGGCTGCTGCACCAGGCCGGCAAGCCGCGACGAGGCCCGGCGCGAAGTGCTGCGGTCGCTGGAGGAAGCGCCGCGGTTCCGCGACGCCCATCGCCTGCTGCTCGAGCTGGTCGAACAGGACGCACCGCCAGCCTCCGCTTCATCGCGTCCACCTCCAGCAGAAAAGGGCCAATCCGATGACACGAAGACGCCTCGCTCTGCTGGCGACCCTGGGCGTGCTCGCGATTGCCGCCGGTGTGTCCCTGGCCCAGCCCTTTGGCCCGGGATCCCGGCGGCGCACGCCGCCAGGCGTGATCCCCGAGGATCGCGCCGGCGTTCCCGACTGGAAGATCGACGAGCAGTTCAAGAACGATGTTTACGTTTGTTAGAATTGAATACGATTCCTACGGCAGGGGCGGCGGCCGCCGCGGCGGCTACGGCGGCTACGGCGGATACGGCTGGGCTGGCGGCTGGGCGACCGATTTTCCCGACAGCGACTTGAACTTCTCGTTCCGGCTCCAGCAACTGACGTCGCTCAAGGTCAATCCGGAGCCGATCACCTGCGGCTGACCGATCCCGAGCTCTTCGACTACCCCTTCATCTACATGATCGAGCCCGGGGCGTCTGTCGTTCTCGCCGGAGGAAGGGGTCGCGCTCCGCCGCTATCTGCTTGAACGGCGGCTTCCTGATGGTCGACGATTTCTGGGGCGACGAGCGAATACGAGAACTTCCGCCAGCAGATGCAGGCGCGTGTTCCCCGAGCCCCAGTACGAGCCGAAAGAATTGCCGCTCGAACATCCGATCTTCCACATGCGTGTATCGCCTCAAGGAGAAGCCGCAGGTCCCGAGCATCCACTCGTGGCTGGCCAGCGAGCCGGGCGTCACCTGGGAGCAGCACCACTGGGCCAAACACCCGCGACGTCCACTACAAGGGCATCTTCGACGACAAGGAGCGGCTGATGGTGATCATCTGCCACAACACCGACCTGGGCGACGGCTGGGAACGGGAAGGCGAGAACGAAGAGTATTTCCACGAGTTCTCGGAAAAGAAGTCGTACCCGATGGGCATCAATATCGTGACCTACGCCATGACGCATTGATCCAGGGCTGAAGCTGTATCCGCCTGGTCGGGAAGGCTCGAAGCGGGCTGGAAAGGAGCGATCGTGGCCGACGACGTCGATGCCTACGAAAACGAGCGGCATGGCCGTCGAGAAGATCCACGAGAGCCGCGGCCGGATCGAGCGCGAGCTGGCCAAGGTGATCGTCGGCCAGAAAGAGGCGACGCATCAGCTCTTGATCAGCTTGTTCGCCGGCGGCCATTGCCTGATCACCGGGGCGCCCGGGCTGGCGAAGACCCTGCTGGTCCGCACGATCGCCCAGGTCTTCCACCTGAAGTTTCAGCGGATCCAGTTCACGCCCGACCTGATGCCGGCCGACATCACCGGCACCGAGATCCTCGAGGAGACCGGCGAGGGCCGCCGGCGGATGCAGTTCGTCAAGGGGCCGATCTTCGCCAACGTCATCCTCGCCGACGAGATCAACCGCACGCCGCCCAAGACGCAGGCCGCCCTGCTGGAGGCGATGCAGGAGCATCAGGTCACGGCCGCCGGCGTGCGCTATCCGCTGGAAGAGCCGTTCTTCGTGCTGGCCACGCAGAACCCGATCGAGATGGAGGGGACATATCCCCTGCCCGAGGCTCAGCTCGACCGGTTCATGTTCAACGTGATCGTCGATTACCTGCCCGAGGACGAGGAGGTCGCGGTCGTCCAGCAGACGACCTCGCGCAAGACCGAGCCGATCGAGCCGCTGTTCGACGGCCGGGACGTGCTCCAGTTTCACGAGGTCGTGCGCAAGGTGCCGATCGCCGAGGACCTGGTTCGCCACGCCGTCCGGCTGGCGGCGTCGAGCCGTCCCGGGCCGAGCGCGCCCGAATTCGTCAACCAGTGGGTGAGCTGGGGGGCCGGCCTGCGGGCCGCGCAGTCGCTGGTGCTGGGGGCCAAGGCCCGGGCCCTGTTGCGAGGCCGGTTCCACGTCGAGCCCGAAGACATCCGCGCACTGGTCCATCCCACCCTGCGCCATCGCATTCTGCTCGGCTACCGGGCCGAGGCCGACGGCGTGGCCGTCGACACCGTGATCGACCGCCTGCTGGAACACGTGAAGGGGCTCCATCACTGATGGCGGCACTCGATCGTCACCCAGCCTCCGGGTCGGCCTCAGCGCGGACGCGACGATCCGGCGCGTGCCGGGCGCGTCGCTGATCGATCCCCAGACCTTGATGCGGATCAAGAGCCTGCAAATCCGGGCGCGGGTCGCCGTCGAGGGATTCATCAAGGGCATCCACCGCAGCCCTTACCACGGGTTCTCGGTCGAATTCAGCGAATACCGCGAGTACAGCCCGGGCGACGACCCGCGCTATCTCGACTGGCGGCTGTATCGCGCGGTCGGATCGCTACTACGTGAAGCGGTTCGAGGACGAGACCAACCTGCGCTGCTATCTCGTGGTCGACACCAGCCGGTCGATGGGCTATCGATCCGGGTCTTACAGCAAGAGCGATTACGCGCGCACGGCGGCGGCCACCATCGCCTACTTCCTGACCACGCAGCGCGACGCGGTCGGCCTGCTGCTCGTTCGAGGATCGGATCACGGAATACCTGCCGGCGCGGTACCGTCCGGGCCATCTCCGCCGGTTGATGGCGGCGCTCGAGCGCGAGCCCGCCGGCCGTGCGACCAACCTCGTGGAGCCGCTCGAGCAGATCGCCGCGACGGTGCGCAAGCGCGGGCTGATCATCCTGATCTCCGACCTGCTGGCCCCGGCGGATTCGCTGCAGACCCGGCTGGGATACCTGCGCTCGCGCGGGCACGACGTCGTCGTCCTGCGGGTGCTCGATCCGGCGGAGGTGCAGTTCAGCTTCACGGCGCCGGCGATGTTTCACGACGTGGAATCGGGGCGGGAGATCTACATCGACCCCGGTGCGGCGCGCGGAGGAGTACCTGCGCCGGTTCGCCGCCCATGCCGCCGCAGATCGAGCGGTCGTGCGTGGATCTGGGCATCGAGTATCGAACCGATCACGACCGACACGGCCGCTGGAGCTGGTGCTGTTCGATCTCTTGAAGGCGCGGATGCGGCGCGGGCGCCGGCCGGGCCGGCGGATCGCGCCGGGACGCGGAGGTGCCCGATGAGCTTCCTCACGCCCGCTCTACGTCCTCGGGCTTGTCGGCCGTCGTGGCTCCGATCGTGTTCCACCTGATCCGCCGGTCGCCTCGCGGAGAGGTGCCGTTCAGCTCGCTGATGTTCCTCTCGCCCACGCCCCCGCGGCTGACGCGCCGCAGCCGGCTGGACCATCTGCTCTTGCTGTTGCTGCGGGCGGCGGCCTTGTGCCTGCTGGCGTTTGCGTTTGCCAGGCCGTTCCTCCGCCAGGCCGGCCCGGCTGGATTTCGGCGACGTCGAACGGCGGCGGATCGCCGTGCTGATCGACACCAGCGCCAGCATGCGCCGCGGCGACCTGTGGCCGCGCGCCGTGGCGCTCGCCAGCAAGGTGATCGCCGATTGCCGGCCGGCCGATCAACTGGCGGTGTTTTCCTTCGACGCGACCACGCGGCCGCTCTTGAGCTTTCATGAATCGGCGACGCTCGATCCCGCGCGGCGCCAGGCCGTCGCCCTGGCGCTGCTCGAGCAGTCTGGCGCCGTCCTGGGGAGGGACGAACCTGGGCCAAGCCCTGATCGACGCCGTGGCCGCGATCGAAGACGTGGCCGATACGAGCGAGAAAGCCGGCCGGATGCCGCGCCGCGTCGTCTTGATCAGCGACCTCGCAGCAGGGGAGCCGGCTGGACGCGCTCGGCGACTTCGAATGGCCCTCCGACGTCAAGCTCGACTTGAAGACAGTCGCCGACGACGGTTCCAACGCGGGTCTGCAGCGCTCGCCGATTCCGTCCGAGGCCGAGCCGGCGCCAGGCCGGCACGAGCGTCGCGTCCGGGTCTTCAACGACCCGATCCTCGCGGCAGGAGAAGTTCGAGCTGCTCTGGGTCGACGAAAAGGGAACGAGCACGGGCAAGCCGATCGACGTTTACGTCCCGCCGGGGAGAGCCGCGTGGTGCGGGTGCCGCGGCCGACGCGATCCTGCGGCCCACCGGTCGCTCCGGCTCGAAGGGAGACGCGTACGGGTTCGACAACACGCTCTATTTCGCGGACGAACGCCGGGAAGAGTGCGACCGTCCTTTACGTCGGCGCCGACCGGGCCGACGATCACGGCCGGCCTTCTCTATTACCTGGAGCGCGTCTTCCTCGACACGCCCGGCGGAAGCGTGCGCATCGTTTCTCAGCTCGCCTGCGGCGGCGCTGGCCTGGGAGCCGGACCATCCTCCGCCGCTGGTCGTCCTGACGGCCGAGACCACGGCCGAGAACATCCGCCGGCTGCAAGCAATACGTGCAAGGCGGCGGAACTCTGCTGTACGTGGTCACGGCGCCCGGGCGAGCCGGGCACGCTCGCCGCCCTCGCCGGCGTGCCGCCCTGGAACGTCGAGGAAGCGGCCGCCGGGCGCGACGTGATGCTGGGCGAGATCGCCTTCGACCATCCGCTCTTCGCCCCGCTTGGCCGGCGCCCAGTTCAACGACTTCACCAAGATCCATTTCTGGAAATATCGGCGCATCGACCCGCATGGCCTGGGCGAGGCCCGTGTCCTGGCTCGGTTCGAAACCGGCGACGCCGCCGTGGTCGAGAAGCCCGATCGGCAAGGGACGGCTGGTCGTGCTGGCGAGCGGATGGCAGCCCGCCGACAGCCAGCTCGCGCGGTCGTCGAAATTCGTGCCCTTGATGGCGGCTCTGCTGGAAGGCACGAGACCCCAGGCCGTTCGGCGCGACGAGCTACGTCGTTCACGACCGCGTGCCGCTGCCGGCCGACGGCGGACGCAGCCGAGGCCCTGGTCGTCCACAAACCGGACGGGGCCGTCGTCACGACCGCGCCCGACGAGCGCGTTCTTCGCCGAGACCGACCAGCCCGGCCTGTACACGGTCGACACCGCCGGCCGGCGCTCGGTCGTTCGCGGTGAACCTCGATCCGCTGGAGAGCAAGACGGGCCCCTTGCACGTCGAAACGCTGGAGCAGCTCGGCTGCCGGCTGGCGGACCATTCCCGAAGAACGCTCGACCACGAGCAGCTCCGGCAGATGTACAACATGGAGCTCGAAAATCGCCAGAAGCTCTGGCGCTGGCTGATTCTGGCGGCGATCGGCGTCCTGATCGTCGAAACCTGGCTGGCGGGGCGACGTCTGCAGCGGCGCCGCTCCGCCCGCGCGGAGGCACTGATGACATGAGCAGACAACTGCAGCAGGCATTGGAACGGGTCGCGCAGCCGATTCCGGCAGGAGCGGCTCTGGGGTGGCCTGGCGGTCTGCTGGCTGGCGTGGGCCGTGGCCGGCTGGGGCTCGGCGCCATCGGGTTGCGATCCGAGTCGGTGTCGATCCCGAGCGCGTGGCTGCCGTGTCGTTCGCGGTCGCGGCGCTGGCGACGGCGGTCGTGTGCGTCGTCTGGGCGCTTTCGGTCGGCGCGCGACCCGCGGTGGGTGGCCCGCCGCATCGAGCCGAAGTATCCCGACCTGAAGACCGGGCTGCTTGCCGCCGTCGAGGAAACCGCGAGCGCACCGCCGGCCGGCTCGGCTTCTTGCAGTCCGCCGTCATCCGCCAAGCCCTCGACCATCGCCGTATCCCACGACTGGGACGAGACCGTGCCCACGCGGACGCTGCGCGGCGCGCAAGCTGGCGCACGCCGCCGCGCTCGTGTCGCTTCTGGTCGTGCTCGTCAGCCTGAGCCATGTCGGCGCGGTCGCCCACGAGTGCCGCGGCGACGGTCGATTTCGGTCGAGCCGAACGCTGGCCGACGTCCAGGTCGAGCCGGGCAACACCGAGATCGAGCGCGGCACGTCGCTCCTGGTCGTCGCGCGGTTCAAGGGCGCCGTCCCGGCCGACGCGAATCTCGTCGTGGAAAACTCCGCGCAGGCCGCGGCGCGCCGGGGCATGACGCGCAGCCTGGAAGACCCGACGTTTGCCGGCCGCGTCGAGTCGGTCGAAGCCGACCTCTCCTATCGCGTCGAATTCGAGGGCGAAGAGCACCGAGACCTATCACGTCCAGGTGTTCGAATACCCCGAGCTCGAGCGCACCGACGCCAAGCTGGTCTTCCCGCAGTATACGTCGCTCGAGCCCAAGACCGTCGAGGATATTCGGCACGTCACCGCGGTGGAGGGCACCGAGCTGACCTTGCTCTGCCGCCTCAACAAGGACGTCGCCACCGGCGCGCCTGGTCGACGCGGAGGGCAAGGCGCTCGAGCTGACGCCGCACGAGGAGGGCAACCACGTGTACCGCGCGACCTTGACGCTCACCGACCCCAGGCGCTTCCGCGTCCAGCTCGTCGACCGGGAAGGGCGCTCCAACAAGCTGAACGCCGAGATCGTCGCGAACGTCACGCGGAACCATCCGGCGGTCGTCAAGATGACTCAGCCGGCGCACGACGTTCAGGTCTCGCCCGTGGAAGAGCTCAAGCTCAAGGCCGAGCTCGACGATGATTTCGGCCTGGTCCGTCACGGCGTGAGCTTCAGCATGGCCGGCCGGGAGCCCGCAAGAGATCGTGCTCAAGGCGCCCGCGCCGGCGGCCAACCGCCAAGTGCACGCCGAGCACCTGCTCGACTTCGAGTCGCTCCGGGCCGCGCCCGACCAGCTCGTCACCTATTTCTTCTGGGCCGAGGACATCGGGCCCGACGGCCAGACGCGGCGGACCTCGGGCGACATGTTCTTCGCCGAGGTCCGGCATTTCGAGGAGATCTTCCGCCAGGGCGAGCAGCCGCCGGAGCGGCTCGGCCGAGAACGAAGCAGCAGGAAGGGCAGGAAGACAACGCCCGATCGGCCGACCAGCTGGCGGAGCTGCAGAAGGAAATCATCAACGGCACCTGGAAGCTGATCCGGCGCGAGACCCGCGACCAAACCGTCCGCCAAGCTCGCCGAGGACGGCAAGGTGCTCGAAGAGTCGCAGCAATCGGCGATCGAAAAAGCGGCGGCAGCTTGGCGGGCGGCTGCAGGACGCGGCGTCCAAGGCCAGCCTGGAGCAGGCGACGCGCTTCATGAAGGATCGCCGAGAAGCAACTGACCGAGGTGGCCGAGAAGTCATCGATCGCGGCGCTCAACCCGGCGCTCGGCCGCCGAACAGGCCGCTTACCAGGCCCTGCTCAAGCTGCGTGCCCGGGAATTCCAGGTCATTCGCAACAATTCGCGACGGCAGCGCCAGGGCGGCCGCAACGCCGGCCGGCAACCGCTCGCAACGGCAGCTCCAGCAGCTCGAGCTCACGGCCGACGAAAACCGCTACGAGGAACAGCGCACGGCCCGGGCTCAGCAAGAGCAGTCATCGCAGCGCGAGCGAGAACAGGGCGAAACGCGCCAGGTGCTCAACCGCCTTCGCGAGCTGGCCCAGCGGCAGACGGACCTGAACGAGCGGCTGAAAGAGCTGCAATCGGCCCTCGAGGCGGCCAAGACCCAGCCAGGCGCGCCAGGAGATCGAGCGGCAGCTCAAGCGGCTCCGGGATCAGCAGCAACAGATCCTGCGCGATGCCGACGAGCTGAGAGAGCGGATGGAGCGCGAGGAGAATCGCGACCGGATGGCCGAGGCCCGCGCAGCAGATGGAGCAGGGCCGCGAGCACGTCCGTCAGGCCTCCGAGGCACTCGAGGCAAGGCCGGCTTCCCCAGGCGCTCACCGAAGGCGACCCGCGCCGGCCGGCAGTTGAACGACCTGCGCGAGGAGCTTCGCAAGGGCGCCTCGAACCGGTTCTCCGAGGAAATGACCGAGATGCGCGACCAGGCGCGGCGGCTGGGCGAAGACCAGGAGAAGCTCTCCGAACAGCTCGACGCCGCGAACCAGCAGCCGCAGCACTCGCTGCGCGACACGGGGGAGCGCAAGCAGGTCGCGCAAGGGTCTCGAGCAGCAAGAGAAGAAGCTCGATCAGCTCATCGAGCAGATGCGCCGCACGGTGCAAGACGCGGAAGAGACCGAGCCGCTCCTGGCCAAGGGGCTGTACGACACGGTCCGAAAGGCGACCGAGCAAAAGATCCCCGATGCGCTCAAGGTCGCCCAGCAGCTCGTCGATCTGGGCGTTGCCGAGGATGCCGCCAAGGCATCGCGGCACGCCGGCCAGGGCATCGAGCAGTTGCGGGAGGGGGTCGAACGCGCGGCCAGGAGCGTGCTGGGCGACGAGACCGCCGCCTTGAAGCGCGCGCAAGGCGAGCTCGAAGACCTCGCCGATCAGGTCGACCGCGAGATCGCCCAGGCCACCGGCCAGGACCCGGCCAACCCCAACCGATCCGCCGCGTCCGGCAGCGCCAGCAAGCCGGGCCCCGGGAGCGGCGAGGCTCAGACCAAGGCCGGCCAGCGCCGTGAAGGCCAGCCCGGCCAGCCCCGGGAGGGCGAGGATCCGTCGGAGCGTGGCCAGCCCGGTGAAGGCAACCAGCAGGGCCAGCAAGGCAGACAAGGCCAACGCCGTGAGGGCCAGCCCGGACAAGGCAACCAACCAGGCCGGCAGGGCCAACGCCGTGAAGGCCAGCCCGGCCAGCCCCAAGAGGGCGAGGCACCGCCCGAGCCCGGCGAGCGCGGGCAAGGCAACCGGCAGGATCGACCAGACGGGCAAGGCCAGCGCGGCGAGGGCCAGGCCGGCCAGCCCGGTGAGGGTGAGGCTCCGGGGGGCTCCGGCGAGCCCGGTGACGCGAACCAGCAAGGGCAGCCGCTGGCCAGGGGCCAAACCGCCTGCGCGGCGGCAATCCCGCTCGCGACGGGCAGCGGGCCCGCCAGGCCGGCTCGCCGAGTGGCGGAGGAAGCGACGTCGGTTCGCGGGCGCGACCGATTGCTGGATGGCGTTCCCGACCGGACCGGGCGGACCGATCACCGGGGAAGGCTTCCGTCAATGGTCCGACCGGATGCGCGACGTCGAAGAGTTGCTCGACGATCCCGGAGCTGCGCGCCGAAGCCGCGCGGATTCGCGATCGGGTGCGGGGCGAGCGCGAGGAATACAAGCGTCACTCGAAAGTGCCGGACTGGACTCGGCTCAAGGATCTCGTGTCCGAGCCGATCAATGAGCTTCGCAACCGGATCGCCGAGGAGGTGCGCCGGCGCGAATCACCCGACGCCCTGGTTCCCATCGATCGCGATCCCGTTCCGCCCCAGTTCGCCGAGGGCGTGCGCCGTTACTACGAACGACTGGGGAGTGGTCGATGACGCTGCCGTCCCTGATCTGGGGCTCTCCCCAACTGGATGGCCACGGTGGTGCTCCTGTTGTCTGGCCGCCGCGGCCGCGCTCCTCTGGAGCTACGTGCGCGCGGAGTCGAAGACCGTCCGTGAGGGTGGCCGCCGCCACGCTTGAAGGCGCTGGGGTTCACGGCTCTGGCGCTCAGCTTGATCGAGCCGCTCTTGACCGGCTCGCGGCCGCGCCGCGGGGCCAACTCGTTCGTGGTCCTGGCCGACAACAGCCAGAGCCTGCGGATCCGCGACGACGACGTCGACCCGCACGCGCGGTGACTGGGTGCGCGACTGCTGCGGCGAGAGTCGCCGTGGAAGACGCGGCTGGGTCAAGATTTCGACGTGCGCAGCTACGTGTTCGACTCGCACCTCCGCGCGGTCGACGGGTTCGACGCCCTGACGTTCGACGGCGTGGGCACCGCGCTCACGACGTCGCTCGGCGGCCCTGTCGAAGCGGTTCCGCGGACTTGCCGCTGGCCGGCGTGCTGCTTTTCACCGACGGCAACGGCACCGACTCGTGCGGCGAGGTCGACTGGTCGCAGTTGCCGCCGGATCTATCCGGTGGTGCCGCCGTCGCGCCGCGTTGCCAAGGACGTCGGCGTCAACGGAGGTTTCGATCAGCTCAGACCAACTTCGAATCGGCTCCCGTCGTGATCCGCGCCGACGTCTCGGCGATCGGCTTCCCGGGCGAGCAAATTGTCGCGGTGGTCGCCGACGAGGCGGGCAAGAAAGTTGAGCGGCAGGTGGCGCCGGTGCCGGCCGACGGCAAGCCGCTTGAGCTTTCGATTCCAGTTCCGGCCCGAGCGCAAGGGGGTCAGTTTCTATCGGGTCCATGCCTTCTCGGCCGCGGACGAGAAGAAGGGCGAGCAGGTCGGCGTCGTCGACTCGGCGGGCGAGCAGACGCTGGCCAACAACAGCCGGCTCGTCGTCGTCGACCAGGGGGCGGGGCCCTACCGCGTGCTTGTATGTCAGCCGGGCGGCCCGACTGGGAGTTCAAGTTCCTGAAGCGGGCCGTCGAGGAGGACGAAGAGGTCCAGCTTGTGGGGCTGATTCGCATTGCCCTCCGCCAGCCGAAGTTCGACTTTCGCGCGATGCACGCGCCCGCTCGACCAGCTCGCTGTTCGATGGGTTCGATCATCCCGACCCCGAGACGGCCGAGCGGCAGGACGAGCCGGTCAAGATCCGGCTCGGAACCCTCGACGCGGCCGAGCTGAGGGACGGTTTTCCCAAGACGGCCGACGAGCTGTACCGTTACCACGCGGTGATCCTCGACGACATCGAGGCCGAGTTTTTCACTCCCGACCAACAGGCGCTCTTGCGGAACTTTGTAAGCCAGCGCGGCGGCGGCCTGTTGATGCTCGGCGGCCCCGATTCGTTCGTGGACGGAAAATATGACCGGACGCCGGTGGGCGAGATGTTGCCGGTCTACCTGAATCGGCTGTCTGAACAGCAGGAGGGAGAGGAGTATCGACTTGTGCTCACTCGCGAAGGCTGGCTGCAGCCGTGGGTCCGCATGAGGAAGACCGAGGAAGAAGAGAACGCCGCGGCTGGCGGCGATGCCTCCGTTCCAGTCGCTCAACCTTGCCGGGAACATCAAGCCGGGTGCGGTGGTGCTCGCCGAGGTTCGCCGCGCCGGCGGCGAAACCGTGCCGGCGCTCGTCGCGCAGTCATTTGGCAAGGGGCATGTGGCGGCCCTGATGATCGGCGATCTGTGGCGCTGGGGGATGCGGCGCGAGAATCCGGCCGAAAGCGACCTCGAGCGATCGTGGCGTCAGACCGTCCGCTGGCTCGTTGGCGACGTCCCCAGTCAAGTCGAGGTCTCGGTGCGTCCCCAGGCCGAAGCCGGCTCGCCGGCATTAAATCTCACTGTCCGGGTGCGCGACGCGGAATATCGACCGCTCGACAACGCGAAAGTCTCCTTCCGGATCACGCGTCCCGGCAAGGACATTATCAACGTGGATGGCGAGCCCGATGCGCGCGAGGCGGGTACGTACACGGCGAACTACGTCCCCAAGGAGCCGGGGGCTTACCGGGTCATCGCGACCGCGAATGCCCCCGATGGCAGCAAGGTGGGCGAGCGCGAAGCCGGCTGGGCCGCCCAGCCCGCGGCCGACGAATTCGCCCACCTGGAGCCCGATCGCGAGTTCCTCAAGAAGATCGCGGCGCAGACGCGCGGCACGGTCGTCGACGGCGACAACCTGGCGTCATTCGTCGCCAGACTCTCCGCGATCGACGCCCCGATCACCGAGCCGTGGACCTCGCCGCTCTGGCATCAGCCACTGTATTTCCTGGTCGCCATCGCTTGCCTGCTGGCCGAATGGGGCCTGCGGCGAGTCAACGGCCTGGCATGACTCGTGGATTCGTGAAGTCGCCGTGGAACGTCTGAAGTTCGAGTTCAACGTCAGCGTGGATCATAACGATGGCGACCTTGATCGCAATTTGCTTGTGCCTGGCCTCGGCCGAGAGCGACGATCACGCGACGGTGCTCGTCGTCGTGGGTGCCGCCGGAGCGCCTGAGTACAAGGCCCAGTTCGAGCGGTCGGCCGTACTGTGGCAGGCCGCCGCGGCCAAGGCGGGCGCCGAATCGCATCCGCATCGGGCAAGCCGGCGAATCCGCCGTTGCCGATCGCGAGCGGTTGCACAAAATCATTCTCGAGAAATCCACAGCCAGCCGCGAGCCGCTCTGGATCGTATTGATCGGGCACGGGACGTTTGACGGGCGCGAGGCCAAGTTCAACCTGAACGGCCGCGACGTCACCGACCTCGAGCTCGCCGAGTGGCTGGCACCGATCAAGCGGCCCCTGGTCTTGCTCGACTGTACGTCCGCGAGCGGTCCGTTCCTCACACGGCTCTCGGGCGAAAACCGTGTGATTGTCACCGCGACCAAGAGCGGCTACGAAATCAACTTCGCCCGCTTCGGCCAGTATCTCGCCGAGGCGATGATCGACGAGCGCGCCGATCTCGACAAGGACGGGCAGGTTTCGCTGCTGGAGGCCTACCTGACGGCCGGCAACCGCGTCGAAGAGTACTACCGCACGCACTCGCAACTGGCGACGGAGCACGCACTCCTGGACGACAACGGAGACCGGCTGGGCACGCCCGCGAGCTGGTTTCACGGCGTGCGCGCCACGCAGCGTGCCAAGGACGGCGCAGCGCTCGACGGCATCCGCGCTCATCAGCTTCACCTGATTCCCAGCGATCGAGAGCGAGCGATGCCGGCAGAGCTCCGGCAGCGCCGAAATGAGCTCGAGCTCTCCATCGCCGCGCTGCGGGATCAGAAAGCCAAGCTCAAGGAGGATGAGTACTACGCGCGGCTGGAGAAGCTGATGGTCGAGCTGTCGCGGTTATATCGCGACCTGCCGGCGGATACCCGTACTCAGTGAAAACGCGCGCCGGTTGTGCGCCCTTCGCGCCGGTTCTCGTTACGGCGGCGAAAGCCGGGCACGGCCGCAGTCTTCACTTCCCGGGGTTCACAGAAGCGCACAGTGCCTTTGAGCGTCCGCCCAGGGGATGGACCGGGCAAGACCCTGCTGCGCTCTTCCGGGATCGCCGATCGCGTTCTGCCGCGACGGCCTTCGAAGGGCGGCCCCGACGGCGAGCGACCTCTCGACGCGGGGCGGCGACGAACGGCAGAATCAACGGTCGGGAACCGCAGGGCGGTGAAATGCGGCGGGTGCGTGCTGGGCGCGTCCCGGTGCAGTCTGCGTGGCCGTGATTCGGTGGATCTTCTCACCACGGCAGGGGGCGGAAGGAACATGGAAAGCTCTTCGACCTGGGTCCGGCAGACGAGTACGGCCGAGCAGCTGGGTGCTGGCGCGAACAACGCGAGTGCCGCGTCCGGTGGCTTCGACGACGGCTGGCGGCGGTGGATCGCGGAGAACTTGCTGGTTGGCGTCACGCCGGAGGGCCTGGTTGCCGTTTTGAAATCAAACGGGTTTTCCGAGCAGGAGTCGGAGCACGAAATCGACCTCGCGCTCGAGAGCCCTTATCTCAATGGTGCCGAGCTTTTGCACAATCGCCTGAAGAAGCGCGAATGGGTGCTCTCGATCTACCGCAAGATCCACCGGATGCACCCCCAGTCGGGCAAAATCGAGCGCAGGCATCGGCTCTCGCGCGACGAATTTCTGCGTGAGTACTATTCGACCAACCGGCCGGTCATCATCACGGGCATGATGGACGATTGGCCGGCGATGCACAAATGGAGCCTCGACTTCTTCGCGCAGCGATTCGGCGAACGGATGGTCGAGGTGCAGATGGGCCGTTCCGCGAGCCCCAACTATGAAATCGAGCGCGAAAAGCACATCAGCCGGATCAAGTTCGGCGAGTTTGTGCAAAAGGTGCGCACGGCGGGCCAGACGAACGACTTCTACATGACGGCGAATAACGACTCGGCCAACCGGACCGCGCTTGCCGAGCTGTGGGACGACGTCGTGCAGGTGCCGGAGTATCTGTCAAAGGACGCAGGCGCAGGGTTTTTCTGGATGGGCCCCGCGGGGACGGTCACGCCGTTTCACCACGACCTCACCAACAATCTGCTGGCGCAGGTGATCGGCCGCAAGCGGCTCAAGATCGCGCCGTCGTGGGACCTGCCGATCGTGCGCAACCACTTTCATTGTTACTCGCAGCTCGACGGCCGCGTCACGCCGCCGGCGCCCCGGCCTCCGCTGGAGGAGCCGCAGATCCTGGAGTTCACCCTTGATGCGGGCGAGCTGCTGTTCCTGCCGATCGGTTGCCTTCATTTTGTCGAAGGGCTTGATATCACGGTGACGGTGTCATTCACCAACTTCGTTTTCGACAACGATTTCTGTAGCTTTTACTCCACTTACGGCCCGGTATGACTCAGTGCGGGGCATCATTGCCGCTTCGGACAAGCTTCTCCATTCGACCCGCCCACGCCGCCCTTCCGCGCCTCCCTGTACCTGGGGCGGCACGCCGTCGACCGCCAATACTGGTAAAGTCGCCACCCCCGGAAACAGGGTTGTTCGCGAAGGTGCAGGTCGCGATCGTTGCCCTGCCGCCATTGTTGTTGACGGCGCCCTCGAAGTTGTCATAGCCAACTGTCGTGAGCGCCCGGATCCCGGTGAGGGCTGTCCCGCGAGGCTGGGATGGATCAAAGACGCTCGTGTCACCGCGGGTGGTGATGGTGATGGTGTCCACCAGACATTCCGCCATCGTGGCTTTCGATGATTCCAAAGAGCCCGTTCCCCGCCGGATCGTCGGCCGTGAAGCCGGCCGTGAAGAAGAGCTCGTTGGTCTTGCCGTGCGACTTGCCGTCACCGAACGCCAGGTCCCACAGGCCGGTGATTGCGATCGGCGTTCCGTCTGTGTGGGTGAGCGAACCGCGAAACGCGCCGGTGCGGGGATCGAACGCATTGATGTTCCCGTCGCCGTCGACGTTGCCGATCAGCAGGTCATTGCTGAACTTCCCGAAGTGGGACGGGGCCTGGACGATCCCCCATGGAGCATCGAGCGGTCCTTGCCCGGGGGCGTTGGCGGCGAAGTGATTCGGCGTCAGCAAGTGGCCGTCGGTGTCAAAGACGTCGACCACGCCGCCCAAAGGTGCGATGAAGCCGGTGAAGGTCACGAAGAGTTTGTTGTTCACATTCTCAACCTGGAAGACGGTACTTCCGGGGGATTGCGTCGCCACGCTCGGATCGGTGAAGGAGCCGAGGGACTGGAAATTGCCGTTGAACATATCGATTCGATTATTGGAGGTCGTGGGGCCGGAGCCGCTATCCGCGGCATAGAGGACGTTCTGGCCCTGGCTGTTGTGGGCCAAGGTAAGGCCTGTGTAGCTGGCACCAAAGGGGGCCTCCGCGGAGTTGTCGACGATGACGATGGCGTGGCTGGGATCGACCCTGGGATTCCAGCCGCAGATCAGCCCGTCGAGCGTGTCGAAAATGAACTCGGCGGGCGCCGACTTGCCGTTTTCGGAAATGACGAAGTCAGCGGTCGGGTTGTACACGACTCCCGTGGGGGAACCGGGGGTCCCGGGTGGGTCGATCGCCGCCGCCGGAATGGTCACCGGGGGCGACACCGTCTTGCCATGTCGATCGTAGAACGTGGCCACTCCGGTGCTCGTATTGGCGACGCAAAAGGCGACCGTTGGGGGCAAAGTCGAGTCCCCAGCCGTTCAAGTTCGCGTCCGTGTAGCGAGCCATGCCCGGTTGATAGCCGACCAAATTGAGCTGTACGTAGCCCGCGCTGAGCAGGCATCGATCGTCCAGTCGTTCGAGTTCGAGGCGAGTGGTTCGCCGGGCGTGGTTGCACCGGGCGGTTGCTGCGTCTTCTGCCGGAAACGGGGAACATCATCGCAGGAATCTCCATCGAAGCGTCGGTCTGCGATAGAATGAAAAGGTCATCACCACCGGCGCGCAGACCGAGCGCAGGGGCGATGCGGGGCCGGTGAGGAGCTTGCTTGGTGGTAAGGCCTCACCGGCCGATTCGCTTCCAGAGGATCTCACGTCAAATTCAGAGGGCGCAGTCTGTCCTCAGCGGTTCGCGGGGGTTGGCACCTCCTTCGTGATGGGTGGCGCCGGCTCGGGGAGGCCTAGCAAAACGGCCGCCTCGGCGCGAAAACGTCGGAGCTCTTCGTTCCGCGGCTGGTTCTTCTCCATCCACGAAACCGCCTGGTCGTAGCACCGGCGGGCCTCGTCCCGCTCGCCGAGTTGCCAGCGGGCCATCGCCAGAAAGAAGACGTTGAAGCCAAGCTCCCGCCCCTGCCCCAGCTCTTCGGACTTCTCGAGTGCAGCCGCGGCACCGGCGAAATTGCCGGCGCGGTAGCGGGCCACACCGAGCGTGTTCCAGACGTTCGCGCGTTTCGGTCGCTGCTCGACCGCGATCTGAGCCAGGCGGACCGCCGTCGCAGGATCGTGGAGCTTGGGATCGGGAGCGGTGACGAGCAGCCAGGCCAAGTCGTTGTTGAACATGCCTTGCTCGGGGACCAGCCGAATCGCCTCGCGGTAGGCCGCGATGGCCTCGCCGTCGCGGGATGCGGCGATCAGCGAGCGAGCGAGGACATGCTGCGACCCGGCAAACTGTTCGCGTACCGGACGATCGTCGGGCCACCGCGCAGCCAGCCGCGCCAAGAGTTCCACCGCGTTGTTGGCAGCTCTCACCGCGTCCTCTGGTCGACGGGACTGCTGAAGTATGGTGGCCAGGCCTGTCAAGGCCCGGGCGAGCCCGGCCTGGTAGCCGCGCGCCTCGGGGAACTCGCTCATGATGTTCTCGTAGAGGGCGGCGGCCCGGCGATAGGCTTCCTCTGCCCGCTCGGTCTGACCCCGCGCGGCGAGCACGCGGCCGAGCTCGCCGGTGGCGGCGGCGAATAGCGATCGCCGATCCAATGCATTCCCCCCTTCCGCCGCTGGCCCCGAGGTGAGCACCTGCCGAAAGGCACTCTCGGCCTCCTCGTACCGTTTCGCGCCGGCGAGAAGATAGCCGAGCGAATAGTAGGCGTTAACGAGAGCGTCGCGATAACGGGCCTCCTCCGGGTGATCGGCCACCAGCTTCTGGTAGAGCCGGATCGCGTTCTTGATACCCATCTCGACCTGCTGAATGGGATAGGATGGGTCGCCGTAGCCGGACCCCGCCTGGCCGTCAGGGACAACGAAGTGCGAGCAATAGGCATTGGCCAATTCGGCGGTGTAGCGGGCCTCGTCCGGGAATTCTTCGACTAACCTCTCGAACAGGGCGATGCCCTTGTTGATCCCCTGTTCCGCCTCGGAATACTGACCTAACTCGAAATGGATGTGGCCGGTGCGAAGGTAGCCGCGCGCGGTTTCGAACCGGATCTCAGGGTCGGCCCCCTTTTGCTGGTCGAACTCCTTGTAGAATGCGAGCGCACGGAGCATGACCTTCTGCTGCAGGGGCCGGATCCCCGAAAGTTCGTGCATCTCCTCGATCAGCTGGGTGTACAGCTCATCCACGGCCCTGCGAGCCAGCCGCAGATTCGCTCGGGCCGCGCTCTCGTTGGCCTGGGCGTCGGCCAGGGCAGCCCCGCGCTGTGCCAGCGCGGCGTCCTTTTGATCTCGTTCGCGCGCGATCAGGACGTTGCTGGTCGCGAGCCCCGCGATGGTCATCAGCAGCAGGACGGCCAGGGAGACTCCCGCTGACCAAACGACCGGGCGGTTCCGCCGCGACAATTTCGCCGCTCGATCGAGCAGGCTTGGCCGCCTTGCCGTGATCGGCTTGTGCTCAAGGAATCGGCGCAGCTCGTCGGCCAGATCCTTCGCCGTTGGGTATCGCCCGCCCGGCTCCTTGGCCATCGCCTTCAAGAGGATGGTCTCCAGGTCGCGAGGAACCGCGGCGTTGAGCTGACGCAGCGGCTGCGGCTCTTCCCCACCAATCCGACGCAGGATCTCCATACGGTCCTGGCCGGCACGGCTGGCCGCAAGGTCAGGAGCTCGTAGAGCGTCACCCCGAGCGAGTAAATATCGGACCGGCCGTCGATCACCACCCGCTTGGCCAGCGCCTGCTCGGGGCTCATGTACCGCAGCGTGCCCAGGACGTCGCCGGTGAGCGTCATGCTGGGGTTGCCCTGGATCTGGGCCAGTCCGAAGTCGGTGACCCACAACTGGCCCTGAGTATCGAGCAGGAGGTTGCCCGGCTTGATGTCGCGGTGGATGATGCCACGGGTATGGGCGTGGTCGAGGGCGTCGGCGACCTGAACGCCGAAGCGCGCCGCGGCGCGAATGTACTCACGACCGCGAGTTGAGGAGCCGGACGTGGACGCGCTGCGTGGGCCAGGCTCCGGGGCGCTGGCGGTCTCCTCACGCCGCAGGCCGGCATTTCAGGCTCGGGTGCGCGGGAATCATCTTGATCGGCAACAGTCGTGGCCTCATGGCCGACAGATCGAACGGCTGTCTTGACGGGCTGTCCGCTCTGCAAGGCGGCCGCCAGCGCCGAGGTCGATACCTGGGCCAGAATCGCGACCGGATCGTCTGGCGTGCCGTGGCCCTCGAGCCGGCTCAGCTCACCGATGAGCTGAGCCAGGCTGCACCCCTCGATGTACTCCATCGCATAAAACGGCACACCGCGCTCGCTGCCCACGGCATGGACCGGGACGATGTTGGTATGGTGCAGGCAGGCGGCGGCCTGTGCCTCGAGCTCGAACCGCTGCAATTGCCTGGCGTCCATTGCAGCCGCGAATGGCAAGACCTTCAGCGCCACTCGGCGGCGCAGCGAGAGCTGCTCGGCCTCGTAGACGATCCCCATGCCGCCCCGGCCGATCTGGCGCAGAATCCGAAAATCGCCCATGCACCCGACCGGTGTCTGGGGATCGGAGGCTTCGCCCGCCGGCACGGCACCCGCGTCGCTCGCGGGCCGGCGCATCCACAGCAGCGCGGGAAAGACCTGGCGAATCACCGCGGCCGCTTCGGGGTAGCGGCGGGCGTAGTCCTCGACCTGCGGCTGCTCGCCCCGGTCGAGCCGCTCCAGGAACTCGTCGGTGATCCGACCGACCAGCTCCTCCATCGCGAGCCCGGGGACGCGCGGAAGCAAGTCGTTCGCTCATAGCTGCGACTCCGAGAGGCCCGCTTGCAGTAAGATTCGGTGCAGCCGCAGTACGGCCCGGCCATGCCGCTTGCTGGCCGTGGCGGGGTCCAGGTCGAGGAGGTAGGCGACCTCCTGGTTCGAAAGGTGCTCGTAGGTGCGCAGCAATAGGATCTCCTGATCGGACTCGGGGAGCCTCGCCACGGCGTCGCGCACCGCGCTGGGCCAGCTCGCGCTGGTTGAGCTGCCGGCTGGGCGTGGAGCCGGCGGCCAAGAACGGCTTCGCCAGCAGGAGCGAAGACTGCTCCGGCAGCGGCACCTCGCGGCGCAACGACCGTTCCCGCGCTCGGAGGTGCTGGCGCCGGGCCATCAGCAACCGCTCCTGCGCCGTCTTGCGCAGCCAGAGGCGAAATGGCATGGGGCGGCGCGCGAGGTAATCCGGCAGCCGGCGATACGCCTCGAGCTGGGCCTCCTGCACCACGTCGGACGCGTCGACCCGGAGCTGTATTTCGGGCCCGAGCCGCGACGCGACAACCTCCCGCAAGTAAGACCTGTGCCGCTCGAAGAGCCGCTCGAAGGCCTGCCGGTCGCCGGCCTGCGCCTGCTCGAGCAGGCAGCGAGTCTCGTCCGAGTCGGGTGTGATGTCGGCCATGATGGCCTCCTGAGTAACTACCTGCACGCGCGCGCCAAGATGGACAGGCAGAAACGCGAAGAAATGTGGAATAGCCGCAAGCATCACCGCTCCAAAGGCTTCTGTGTGAACAGCACGGAGGAGCGTGCGATCCGCGGTTGTCGCCATGCCGCGAAACGGATCGACGGCACCGAAAGCTTCGAGGGTCTTAGCGGAATGTCGTGGCCCAACTCCTTGAGGTGGGCTACGGGATCGCTCGCCTGCCTGCGGGCTGAGCTGTTGAGCTGACCGGAGACTGTCGGCAGCAGAGGGACAATCGGTGACTATAGCAGCCGCGTGACGGCGAGTCGTCTACTTGCCGGGCGCGCCGCTGGCCATCGCGCCGTCCGGTCCGGCAGTTCGGCGAACGCATCGAATTCACCCGGACTTGCACCGACGCCCTTCCTGACCCCGCCATCGCCGACATGGCAACCCGAAGCTGCCGTCCTATCCAAGTCGGATGCATGTCGTGCGCCGGGGTCGGGCGCGCTTCCAAACCAAGAATACACTGAAGTACCCCGGCAAGATCTGCCGATTAATCCAATAACGCCGATTACGACGACGTATCGCCAATCCGTCGGTGAAGAACGGGACCGCCCGCGGCGACTCATCAATCGTCCGTAGGGGAATGCATGACGCGACAGTCCTGGTTATGCGCGTTCGTCCTTCTCTCCTGTGGCTGCACGCCCGCGCTCGACGTGTTGCGAAATCCGGGGCCCCACGACGCGGGGCTGCGATATTATCGCCCAAAGCCCTACTTGCTCGTGGAGCCCGTCGCTGCGGACGCGGGTGGCAAGGACGGCGCCGAGAAGGGGAGCGGACCACGCGGCGACCTTTTCAAGATCAGTCTCGAGTACCTTCCCGATTTCTCCGAGGAGTATGCGATCAATGTCCGGAGCGGCCTCGGCGCGTGCAAGACAAAGCTGACGCTCGAGCACGGCTGGAACCTCACCGCCGTGGACCTCGACTATGACTCAAAAGCGAGTGATAACGTCAACGCAGCAGCGAACTTGCTCAAAGCAGCCGTTCCGGATGGGCTGGGCGCGATCCCCCGGGGCCCGGGTCAATCGAATGCGGCCGGGGCGACTCATCAGTTCTACGTCCGGGCCTCGAACGTACCGATCGGCTATTACGAGTCGGTGATCGGCGATGATTCTTGCCCGGGCAAGAAGCAGCTTTACGGCTTCCGCTACGTCGGATTCATCCCCTTCGGCTCGTGCCCGATCAATCCCACGGGAAGTACAACCGCCGGCTGTGCCGACGGCTCGATGCCCCTCTTCGGTTTGGTATTCGAGCGCGGCGTCATGACCTTCAAGCCGGTCGGGTACGAAATCCAGTCGGACAATACACTCGTGCAGGTGACGAAGACGGAGGCTCATGTCGAAAAAGCCGAACAGACGGCGATTAACACCAACCTCTCCACTGCGCCGTCACGTGCTTCCTCAACTCGTCCAGTCCCGTTAATTCGTCGCCCGGAAGAGCGTGCTTCGAAGAAGCCATCCGCCGATGCACCGCCCATCCGGCGTCAATTCGCATCTTGGAAAGTCCCTGAATGGGCTTAATAATGTCCACTGCACGTCTCCGGTCGTACCGGTTCGCGGCTGTCATTCTGGCTGTCGCGTGCATCCCCGCAACGGCGCGGGCCCAAGCGTCGAATCCCGCGGCCGGCGAGGGGTCGAAGCTCGCGGAACGCGACCGACTTCGCGAGCAGTCAGAGCGGCTTTCGGCCTCCGGCGATATTGCCGGGGCAATCGCGGCTGCCGAGTCCGTGCTGGCCATCGAGCGCAAGGTGCTTCCCGAGGGTCATGCCGACCAACTGGGCTCGCTGGATCGGCTTGCCGCGCTTGACGAGCGGCATGGGGACTTCACCCGCGCCATCGGAATGCGACGCGAAACGTTGGCGATCGCGCGGCGGGCCTTCCCCGAGAACGATTGGCGTGTGACCGACGCGAGGCTCGCACTGGCTGACGCGGAGAAACTGGCGAGCATGAGCCCCAGCCAGAGGGCCCAAGTCGCCGAGGCAGCGCGCCTCGACGACGAGTCGTCAAAAATGTACACAGCCGGTCGATTCGCCGAGGCCGTTGGGCCCGCGAAGAGCCCTGGTGATCCGCGAGGCGATTCTGGGACCAGAGCACCGCCTCACTGCGACATCTCTCTGCAACCTGGGGAAGTTGCTGCTATCCCAAGGTGACTTCGCCGAGGCGCGGCCATTACTCGAGCGGGCGCTGGCGATCCGCGAGGCGAAGCTAGGGAAGGACCACCCCGATATCGCTGCGCCGCTTAACAACCTCGGCTGTCTTTCGCGAATCCAGGGTGACTACACAGGGGCCCGGCCGCTCCTCGAACGCGCGCTGGCGATCTGCGAGGCGAAGCGGGGCAAGGAGCACCCCGAAACCGCGAGATTCCTCTTCAATCTCGCAAACCTGTATTACGTCCAGGGCAACTACTCCGAGGCCCGGCCGCGATATGAGCCGCGTTGTGGCGATACTCGAGGCAAAACTGGGCAAGGATCACCCCGATATCGCGATGTGCTTGCAGAACCTGGCATCTTTGCTTTATGTCCAGGGAGACTACGCTGGCGCCCGGCCGCTCTATGAGCGGGCGCTGGCGATCTGCGAGTCAAGGCACGGCAAGGATCACCCAAACACGGCGACATCCCTTAACGGTCTGGCTGAGCTGCTCTCGGCCCAGAGTGACTTCGCCGGCGCCCGGCGGCTGCATGAGCGCGCGCTGGCGATCCTCGAGGCGAAGCTGGGCAAAGACCACCCCGAAGTCGCCCACACCGTCGACAACCTCGCGCGTCTGCTGGCTCACCAGGGTGATTACGCCGGCGCCAGGTCGCTCTATGAGCGTGCCCTGGCGATCCGCGAGGCAAGGCTCGGGAAGGATCACATGGCAACTGCCGACTCGCTTCGGAACCTGGCGTCTTTGCTTTGCGATCAGGGCGATTTCGCAGGAGCTGCGGCACTTGCCCAGCGAGCGCTCACGATTTGCGAGGCGAAGCTGGGCAGGGATCATCCGCATACCGCCAGGTCCCTTAACGCGCTGGGTGAGGTGCTTTATGCCCAGGGCGACTACGCCAGTGCGGGGCGACTATTCGAGCGCGCGCTCGCGATTCGTGAGGCGACGCTGGGTGAAGACCACTCCGAGACCGCGTCATCCCTCAACGACCTGGCGGCGGTGTTGCAGGACCGGGGCGACCACGCCGCCGCCCGGAAGCTACAGGAGCGGGCGCTATCGATCCGCGAGGCGAAGCTGGGCAAGGATCACCCTCAAACTGCGGAGTCCCTTAACAACCTGGCAGCGATCCTAGTTTCCCAGGGAGACTACGCCCGCGCCCGATCGCATTTTGAGCGGGCTTTGGCGATCTTCGACGCGACGCTGGGCAAGGATCGCCCCGACATCGCGAAGCTCCAAAACAACCTTGCGCTAGTTCAGTATGCTCAGGGCGATCGCCCTGGGGCACGATCCGGCTTCGAGCGCGCGTTGCGCTAGGCCGCCGGAGCCTCGACCGCGTCGCCGTCGCCCAGTCCGAGCGCGAGCAGATCTTGATGGCTGAATACTTCCGGTCTCCGTTGGACGACTATCTCTCCTTTGCGCCGCAACTCTCCGTGACGCCGGCGGAGACCTACAACTACATCCTCGTCTGGAAGGGGTCTGTGCTTGGGCGGCAACGCCGCGAACGCGAGCTGCGACGCCAGTTGGTGGCCAGCGGCGACCCCGAGCTGCTCCGCCTACTCGATAAACGGCAAAATGTAGTCGCCCGCTTGGCCACTCTGGCTTTGGCCGATCCCGATCCACGCGCCGGCGCCGCGGAGGCACGGAAACGCGAACTCGACCGCCTCAGCGAACAGGAAGACGAGCTCGAGCGCGATCTGGCACAGCGGTGCGCCGCCTTCCGATTGGCGCTGGCCGACGCCCAGGTCGACTCGGCGGCGCTGGCCGCGAAGCTTCCGCTCGGCTCCGCCCTGGTCGACTTTTTCGAGTACAACCGTTCCAGTACGGGCGTGGGCAAGGGAGGGGACTTCGACCACGAACGCCGGTTCGTGGCGTTCGTCGTGCGCCCCGACAAGGACGTCGCCCGGATCGACCTTGGCCCGGCCGACGAGATCGAAAAGGCAATCGACGCCTGGCTGCCGGCCTTGCGGCGGCAAGGGCCCTATCAGGGCGAAGCGGCGGCGGCGAGTCTCAAGCAACTCATATGGATGCCGCTGCAAACGCACCTCAACGGAATCAGCTCGGTCCTGGTCTCGCCTTACGGCAAGCTCGCGATGGTCCCGCTGGGAGCCCTGCCCGGGACGGTCGAAGGAACGTTCCTCACCGAACAGTGTGAGATCGCACTGGTCCCCGTGCCCCACATGCTCAGAGCGGCTAACGAGCGCACCGCGACGGCGGCCGGCGGCGACCGGCCGTCGCTGCTGTTAGTCGGCGACGTCGATTATGGCGGCGACCCGGGGACGGCGGAGAACGGCGTGAGCCGTTCAGCGGCCGTTTCGATCCGGGGCGGGCGGTTCCATGACTACACGCGGCTCGATGACACCTCCTTCGAGATCGCTGCGATTGATAAAGACTTCAAGCGCCAGTTTGGCGACGTCAACCCAGTTGAGCTGTCGGGCACGAACGCGACCGAGAGCCGCGGTGAGGAAAGCCGCGACTGCGCATCGCTACCTTCACTTGGCCACGCACGGCTTTTTCGCGGACGATGCAATCAAACCGCAAGTTGACGCAAGACCTGGTTCGAAGACGCGATCCGGATCGGGGCTTACGGATCGCAGCGGAAGTCGCACTCCAGCGGGCTGCCATCCCGGCCTACTTTCTGGTCTGGCTTTGACGGGGGCGAATGTCCAGCCGACGCCAGCCGGCAAGGACGATGGCATCTTGACCGCGCTCGAAGTTGCCGAGCTCGACCTCTCGGGCGTCGAGCTGGCCGTGCTTTCGGCGTGCCAGACCGGGCTGGGCAAGGTCGCGGGCGGCGAGGGGCTGCTCGGCTTGCAACGCGCGTTCCAGGCCGCTGGCGCCGAGTCGGTCGTCGCGACATTGTGGGAGGTGCCCAGCAGCGAAACGGTGCCCCTGATGGGCCGGTTCTACAAGAACCTCTGGGAGCGCGACATGACGCCCCGCGCCGCATTACGACAGGCGCAGCTCGACATGCTCCAGAAGAGTCGGCCGCGCGGCGGCGTACCGCTGCCCGAAGATTCCGACAAGAGGGCTGTCAAGCCCCCGTACTACTGGGCGGCATTCGTGCTAAGTACCGACCGGCCGTGAATTGGAGATCCTGGCATGGATCGCGGCGGTGCGCTGGCTCTGATCGTGGTGACGAACCTGGCGTGGTGCCCCGTCGTCCCCGCGCAGTCTTCGCCGCCAGCAGCGGTGGCGAGGCGGTGCTCTTGGTGGGCTGCACATCGTATGAAAGTCTGAGCCAATCCCGCTGGCTGCGCGGGCCTGCCAACGACGTCGCCCTGATGCGGTCGCTGCTCATGGAAGAATTCGGATTCGCCGGCGAGGCGATCGTGACCTTGGCCGAGGGACCCGAGACCGACCGACCGAGCCGCGCCAATATCGAACGCGAGCTCGAGCAGCTTGCTAAACTCGCGGGCGCGGGCGATCAGGTCGTGATCTTCCTGTCCGGCCATGGTAGCCAGCAACCCGATCAGCCTCCGCTCGACGAGGACGACGGACTGGACGAGACGTTTCTTCCGGCCGACATCGGCGATTGGGACGGCACGAAAATGACGGTCGCGAACGCGATCATTGACGACGAGCTGAGAACGTGGCTCGACGCCATCTGCCGCAAAGGGGCGAGGGTCTGGTTGATCGCCGATACCTGTTGCTCGGGAACGCTGATCAGGGGCCGTGGCCACGCCATCCCGCGCTGGGTACCCCCGGGCGAATTGATTCCGAAGGAGACCCTCGACAAACAAAGGGCTCAGTCCGAGAGGCCGAAAGCCGGGTTGGTTGAAGAATTCGGCCAGCTCGCCGGACTGGTGGCGCTGTCTGCGGCACCACCCGGTGAGACGGCTTTCGAGGATCCCCTCCTTGACTCTGCCAATCGATACTGCGGCCGGCTGACTTGCACGCTGGTCGAGGTTCTTAAAGGGCCGCATCCACCGCTCTCGTACTGGGAGCTGGCGCGTCGAATCTGCCTGAAGTACGACGTTCGCCAGTGGGACCACCCGACACCGATGCTCGAGGGACGGCACGAGGACCGCGAGCGGCTTGTGCTTGGGGAAAAAGACCCCAATCCTTGCCGCTTCGAGCTAACCCGTGATGGCGACGGACAGCTCAAGCTCAAGGCCGGGGCCTTGCACGGTTTGGCCGCCGGAACAATCCTCGCCGTCAGAGGAAGGGCGCCCGACGACGTGGCGGGGCATGTCCGGATCGTCACCGGCGGGTTGGGGTCGCTTCTGTCCCAGGTCGAGCCGTGCACACCCGACGGCATCGCCGCGCCCGTTGGCCTGGATGTCCCGGCGTTTTGCCGGGTTGCTTTTCTCGAGTATGGCGATTGGCGCGTGAAGGTCGCGGTGGACCGCGAGGTCGGGGCATTGGAATCCCCCGAAAGGGCAGAGTCGAAGAAGCTCGCCGCCTCCGAGTTAGGGCTACTCGGCGCCGCGCTTTGCCAAGCAGCCGACGGGCAAGGCCGAGGCGAGTCATTGGTAATGCCGGTCGACAACCCCGCCGACGCCGACTGGCTCGTCCGCGCCACCAGCCCTGCGGCAAACCGGGTGGAGCTCGTGCCGGCCAATGGATGGGCCCGCGGGAATCGCCCGCCGGAGATGCTCGGGCCGTTTGACGCTCGACCATCGGAAATCGCGGAACGCGTGGTCCGGATCGCCCGGGTCCGGAACTTGCTCAAGGTCGCGGCCGATCCAACCGCGATCGGCTCCCCGACTGAGCCCAATCGCCAACTCACGGTCGACGTTCTTCGGATCAAGGACGCCGAGGACCACGTGGGCCAGTCCGTCGAAATGGATACTCAGGCAAGCTTCCGCGTGGACGACATCGTCGGCCTTCGCATCGCCAATCAGGGAACAACGCCCCTCGACGTGACAATTCTGTGGATCGATGGAAACTACGGGATCACGGCCGTCTTTCCCCGCCCCGATCGTCCGGGCCAGGACAACCGGATCCAGCCGGGAGAACGGCTACTACGGCGTTTCGTGATCGTCGAGAAGGGCATCGGACGTGAGCACGTGGTCGTGATCGCCGTCGCGCCCCGCCAGTTGGAGGATCGCGCCGATTTCTCGTTCCTGGCTGACCGGACGTTTGCCGAGTCCCAGCGAGGGCTCAAGGATCGAGGCGGATCGCAAGCACCTTCGACCACCATCGTCTCGCCTCTGGGCAGGCTCATGCAGAATGCCATGCTCGCCAACGGGCAGTGTCGCGGACTCAAGAAGGCCGCATCCGAGGACTACAGCATTCACGTCAGATCGTGGAACAGTCGCCCCAGAACATCGGGCGCAGTGAGTGATTGAACCGATGAGCGGCCAAGACTTGAGACGGCCGTCAACACCTTGAAACGCCTGTCCTCGAATGTCCGCAGATGGCCTTGATTCGGAATAGACGTCGGTGTCGAGCAGCACCTTATTCACCGGGAATCACCCGCCAGGGTTCTTCCTTTCGCCGCTTCATCGCGTCCGCGACGATCTCGTCCAGCTCGTCAGCCGCGTCCCGCATGGCACCGATCGATCCCACGCCAGCGGCGTCCTGCCAATTACCGGGCAACGGGTCAGGAGATGCGCCGGTTGCCGTTGGCTTCGGTTTTTCCGCTCTCCGCTTGATCTCCCGAAGCAGCAGGCGGGCGGCCTCGGCCATCGCGTCATCGACGGAAGCGAACTGGCCGCTGTGCACGGCGGCTGCGATCGAGCTTTCGAGATCGTGCGGTAGATGGATCGTCATGAGTGGATTTCTCCGTCGATTTCCACAATATCACACCTTCGGCCGCTGCACCAAGCGGTTCCGGCCGCCGAGGCAGCCGGCGTTGTAGGTCTGCCTCCTTCCCGCCCCACATTATTCGCCTGGCGCCTCGTTGATTGCGCAAATGGACGCCGAGCATCCGAGCCGTCAACTCAGAAGCACAAAAACGATCGCTATCATCGGCCAGATGGGGAATCGACGCTTCCGTGCGTCGTCCTTCGCGTCCGTGCGTGAGTGCCCCCCATAGGACTCGAACCTATAACCCGCTGATTAAGAGTCAGCTGCTCTGCCAATTGAGCTAGGAGGGCTGAAAGGGCTGATGTGGATGGAGGATTTATCATGCCAAACGTGCGCCCGCTACGCAAGACCAGGCAAGTGCGGCGGTTCCTTCGTATTCGCCGTAAGTGGCGGTCCGGAAATCCGTCGAGCAAGGCCGGGACGCGAGCCGATGGGATGTCGCATGGCTAAGTCGACACGACGACCCATGGGTGCGCTCCCGATCGATCTCCGACCGGTCGCGCGCGACAATGTTGCCGCGGAAAGACATGAGATTCAGGCTCCGCGAAGTCCCTGAGTCGGGGCGTAGGTTTCCCCCTGGAAGAAATGATATAATTTGAAGCAGTGTGTCCGAAGGCGGATCCTACGGACGATCGGGATGGGAAAGAGAGGCAAGATGGGGTTCTTGCTTTGCCTTGTCAGGCAGGCGGGAGTGGTGTCTTCATTGCTGCGACGGATCGGGAGTCCATGATGCGACGGGACTTGGATGACGTGATCCAGGGATGGCCCTTTGATCCCGAGCCCGGCGAGCACCTGCGCGCGAGGTTCGTGCGCGGGACGGGCGCAAGGTGTTACAGGTCCGGATCGAGCTGGGCGTGCTCCAGCTCGAGGTGGCAGGCAGGCCCGATGGTCTGCGGCCTCACGGATTTGTAACCTATCTCGACTACCTGCGCCACAGCGCGGCCAGCCGGGGAGAAGGCGCCGGAGGCAAGGCACCGCAGTGGGTCATGTCCGGCGCACCAGTGCGCCGAGACCGACCGCGAGTTCATCCAGTTTTACCATCGTCGCGTCGCCTGGCGATCGCTGGGGCGACACGATAAGGCGATCCAGGACGCCGACCATACGCTCGCCCTCATGGACTTCGTACGCCGGCACGGCATCGAAGACGACTATATCGCGTCGCATGAGCAGTTCCGGGGGATCGTGCTATTCCATCGCACCGAGGCTTCGATCGAGCTGGGGCTGGAACGGCATCGTCCGGAAGAGGCAATCGATGCGCTGCGCGAGGGGATCGAGCGCTTGACCACCCATCAGCGCGCGTGGTGGGAAGACCACGACCCTGCCGAGTCGCCCAATCCGGCCCTCGTCGAACAACTGCGGCTCTTCGAGCAGGAAATCCGCAAGAAGTTTGGGGTCGAGAAAACGTTGCGCGAGCAGCTCGACGAAGCCGTCGCCCAGGAAGACTATGAAAAGGCCGCCCGTCTTCGCGACCAGATCCGGGCTCAGACGAAAGCGCGACGCTAGGAATTTGTGGTCAGAGTGATGACGGCGAGCAGCACCGTCGGCCGCGGGCAGGCTTTTGCACGGCCGCTTCGCCGATCAATGAGCCAGCCGGGGCCAGTCGACGTGATCGGCGGGAACGATCGGTCCCTCCACGCAAACGCGCCGGAGGTCGGTCGAGCCGTCTGCTTGGCGGATGGGGACGACGCAGCTAAAGCAGGCACCGAACCCGCAGGCCATCTGGTTTTCGAGGGAGACGTCGCAGGGAATCTTGTACGACTCGACCAATCGTGCCAGGGCGGCCAGCATGACGGGCGGCCCGCAGCCGACGACCTTGGCGGGTGGTGCAAGACCGCACTCGAGGCGGCGGGCCAGCAAGTCGGTGACATATCCGTGGTGTCCGGCGGTTCCATCGTCGGTCGCGAGCTCGACGTCCATGCCGGCGCGCCGAAAGTCGTCGACCCCCGCCAGGAGAGCGGCAGTGCGCACTCCATAGAGCAAGGTGATCGAGGATGGGGTGGATGTCGCCTTGCCGGTCGGTTCGGCCGCCTGGGGGGCATGCGCTTTCATCACCGGACTCGACTGGTCGACCGGCCGATGAAACGCGGTCGGCGGGGCTGACCCGGCATCGATGCCGGCGCAGCCCAGCCACGAGCGGCCGAGCGCCAGGAACGGTGTTTGACCGATGCCACCCGCCACAAAGACGACGGGTCCGGCCGGGCGCGGCCCGAAGCCGTTTCCCAGCGGCCCCCACACCGCCAACCGCTCGCCCGGCCGGCGCTGGGCCAGGGCGGCGGTGCCGCGTCCGACCACGAGGTATACGACGTCAAACGCGACCGGCGCACCCGACGGGTCGTGCACAATGTCGTAGAGGGCCAGCGGCCGGCCCAGCAAGGGGTCGATCGCGTTTTCCGCGCCCGGTCGGATCATCACGAACTGCCCGGCCTTGATCGCCCGGGCCATGTTCGCGTCTCCGAGGCGCAGACGAAACGTGTCGCGGGCAATCAGTTCGTTTTCCAGAATCGGAACCAGGCGGTAGCCGGCAGAGGCAGGGGCGATTGCTTCCATGAGGGCCGGGTCCATGCTCGCGTCGGGCTCGACGAATTCCGGGCGATCGAACCGGCCGCGATGTCGAGCGCTGGGACGACGCTGCCGCCGCTTTTGACCGGTCGAATCCGCCCGGATGGTCAATCGATTGAGGAACGGCTTGCCTCCGAAATGCACGAATCGCCGAGGGTCACCCCTCGTTGTCGTCGGCGAGCGGGGGCTCGGGCGACAACCGCGGTTTCTTTCCCGGCGCGGCACGCGGAGGCAGTCGCTTTCGCCCTGGCGGCGCTTGCGGCCTCGACCGAGCTGTGACGCCGGGCCGTCTCCCTCCGGCGGATTCACTCGCAGCCCGATGATGCGGCGCCCGGCGTGCAGGGGCCGCGGCGGCCGCGGGCTGGCGGCGGCAGGGGCGGGACGCGATTCGGCGGGCGGGCTCGACCGCGGCTTGTGCCTGGGCGGACGGCCCGCACTCTTTTCACCAGCCGGTGGCCGCGGCGGGGCGGCAGCGCTTTGCCGGTAAGCCCGATCCGGCTGCCGCGGCCGAGGAGGACCGCCTTGTTTTGATCCGGGGTGCCCGCGGTGCCCCTCGTGCGTGCGGTCGGGACGCCCGCGCCGCGGCTTGTCGCCGCTGCGCGCATGTGGTCTTTCGTCCGGCCGATGCGGCTCACGAGAATCGCGCCGTGGGCGGGACGCGGATGACGAAGCGCCGGCATCGAAAAATCGTGGAAGCGACACAGCGACGCCGGCGGCTACCTTGCGCAGCAGGTCGACTTCGCTGCGCGACAGCGGCCGGCACTGTCCCACCGGAAGCCCCTTCACGCTGACCGGGCCCACGGCAATCCGGTTGAGCGACATCACCTTGTGTCCCAGCTTGGACAGCATGCGACGGATTTCGCGTTTCTTCCCTTCCGCGAGGACCAGCTCGATCATGCTGGCCTGGCCCTGACGTCCGACGAACCGCGCTCGCTTGGCGCGAACCTTGCCGTCGGAGAGCCAGATGCCTTCGGTGAGCTTGGCCAGCATCTCGCGATTCGGGAGGCCCGCCACCAGGCGCGGTACAGCTTCTCGACACCGTAGCGAGGGTGCGCCAGCCGGTTGGCCAGCTCGCCGTCGTTGGTCAAGATCATCAGACCCGTGCTGTCTTCGTCCAGCCGGCCGACGGTGTAAACTCGTTCCGGGATCTCCGGGAGAAGATCGACGACACGCGGCCTTCCCGCCGGGTCGATGTTGGTCGAGACATAGCCCTTGGGCTTGTTGACGGCGTAATAGACCATCGACTCGAGCCTGATCGGCTCGCCATCGACGGCGATCCGCGCGCTGCGCGGATCGACTCGCGTGCCGAGCACGCGGATGATTGCTCCGTCGACGGAAACGCGACCTTGCAGGATCAGCTCCTCGCAGGCGCGCGAGAGCCGAGTCCCGCGTGTGCCAGAATCTTCTGAAGGCGCTCGAGCTTGCCGGGCTGGGCCCCGCCGGCCTCGATTTGACCGGGCGGGCCGGGCGCGCGACCGTGGCGCGGTCCAGAGCGATCCCGCCGCGCCGGTCCGTCCGACGGCGGCCGGCGTCCCGGGCCGCCGCTGTGCGGCCCGTGCGACTTTCCAGGTTTGTTCGATCGAGGCCCTTCCTCGGGGAAGGCGCGGCGACGCGACATGAGTTACATCCAATCCAGCCCGGCCGCAGCCCGGCAGTGAAATCGCCGAAAAGCGGCGCGGACACTGTCCCAACTCCAGCTTCATCGTACCGGCTCGCGGCCGATGTTGCCAGTTGCGGTTCGCACACGAGACGCGGGTCGACCGATCGATCGTGCCGATGCACGGGCCGGCGCTTTCGTGGAGGGAATCGTCGTGCCCTGACCATTCGGTTACACTGCCGTGCGGTTCTGTGCAATCCTCGCCGTTGCTCCACGTCTCGCGGCCATCGCGAGTCCAGAGGGAGATTCTCAAATGCGGCGCCCGATGAAGTCCGTTCTCCTGCCCTTGGTTTTCGCCGCATTTGCATCGGCGGGCACGATGACGAGCCGCCAGGAGAACGCCGGCGAACAAACGCCGCCCGAGCCCGCGGCCGGCGCTCGTGCAGTCCGGGATGGCGCGGCGAAGAAAACGCTCTCGGAACCAGAGTGCCGGGAATATGCGCAGGCGATGGTCCGCGCGGTCGCGGCGGGAGATCAAACGGCGGTCAACGCGCTGATTGATTGGGACGCGATCCTCGAGGCCGGGAGAGCCGGGATCGCAATGACGGACAAAAACCACGCGGCGTATCTCCGGGCAATGCGGGGCTCGCTGCTCGGCAACGCCGGTCTGGCCAGCCAGCTCATCCGGAACTCCCAGGCCGGGGGCAAGTTCGACTATCGCCGGACCGAGGAGAAGCAAAAGCGACGCGTGATCCTGTTTCGGTTCATCGGACCGCCGAGCCATGGCGGGATCAACTACTTTGAGTTCCCGGTGGCGCACGGCCCGGACGACAAGATCCGTGCGGTGGACTTTTACTCGTACATCACCGGCGAGCTCGCCACGGATACGATTCACCGCTTGCAGCTCCCGATCGCTGCTTCCCTGTCTCGAACATTTCTCGAAAAACTGATGACTCACGAGCAGGATTACATTCGCGATACGTCCAAGATCACGTCGATCACTGGCGCGATCAACCAGGGGAAGATGAAGCTCGCCCTGGCGCAGATGAAAGAGCTGCGGCCGGGGACCAAACGGGAGAAGACGGTGTTACTCATGCGCCTTCGCGCGGCGCGGGTCGCCGATCAGAAGGATTATGTCGAGACGATCAAGGAATTCCGAACGCGCTTTCCCCACGACGCATGCCTCGACCTGTTGTTGATCGATTACCACGCGATCAACAAGGATTTCGCCGAGGCGATTGAATGCCTCAACCGTCTGGAGAACGCAGTCGGGAGCGATCCGTATCTCACCTATATTCGCGCCACGTTTGTGTCAGAGCGCAGTGATCGTGCAGAGGCCCGCCGGCTCGCAGACCAGGCCATCGACCGGGAACCCTCGCTTCAACGGCCTTATTTGTTCCTGCTGCGGCTGTCCCTCGAAGACAAGCGGGACGACGACACGCTGGCGCTGCTCAAGAAATTGCACGGTACGTTAAACGTTGGATTCGGCGATCTGACCACCCGTCCGGAATTTGCCGGTTTCGTCAAGTCACCGCAGCACGCGCAATGGCTGCAATATCTGGCAGAGGAAACCAAAAACCAGAAGAAGAAGTAGGACGTGCGCGCGCGCACAGGCGCCAGAACAAGCCTTGCCCCCAGGGCGGCGGACGGGTCTTTCAAGGGCTCGAGCCGGCCGGCTGCTGCTGCGACAGGCAGTGCAGCGTACCGAGGCCCAGGACAAGGTCGACACAGTGGATGCCGACGACCTGGCGCAGCGGGAAACAGCCGCGCCAGCGTGTCGAGGGCGATGCGGTCGGCCGGGTCGTTGAAGGTCGGGACGAGCACGAGACCGTTTGCGATATAGAAGTTGGCGTAGCTGGCCGGGAGACGCTGTCCCTCGAAATACACCGGCCGGGGCATGGGCAGCTCGACGACACACAGGGGCTGCCCGTCCTGGTCGCAGGCCGCCTGAAGGCGCCGGAGGTTGTCCTGGAGCGGCTCGTGGTTTGGGTCGTCGGTGCAAGGCTCGACGGCCGTGACGACGGTTTGCGGGTCGACAAACCGCGCGAGGTCGTCGACGTGTCCGTGCGTGTCGTCGCCGGTGATTCCGCGCCCCAGCCAGACGACGTGCCGCGCGCCCAGGTAGCCGGCGAGGATCCGCTCGAGCTCGGAGCGGCCCACACCGGGATTTCGGGCCTGGACTTCGCTGAGCAGGCATTCCTCGGTCGTCAATAACGTGCCCTGCCCGTTGACGTCGAGCGCACCCCCCTCCATTACCACCGGAATGCGCCGGCCTTCTTGTTCGATCCAGGGCGTCCACCGCGGCAGCGCCAGCCACCGCGCCAGCTTGCGCGGAATGCGGTCGTCGCGGTGGTGGTTGTCGTATTTCGCCCAGCCGTTGAATCGCCAGTCGACGAGGCCAACCTGGTTACGACGCTGGGACCCCGGATCGTCCTTCACGACGAAGGTTGGGCCGGAGTCGCGTAGCCACGCCCGGTCGGTCGCGGCCCGGAAGAACCCGACGGCGTCGAGATTCACCCCCGCGGCATCGAGCTGGTCGGACACCCTGCGCTTCATCTTACCGCCGCGGACGACGATGCAAACCCGCTCGGCGCGGCTCAATTGGCGGACGATCTCGGTGTAGACCCACGGAATCGGCGCAAACTTGCCGGGCCAGTCGTCGCGGCTGTGCGGCCAGGCGATCCACGTGGCCGCGTGCGGCTCCCATTCGGCCGGCATGCGGTAGCCGAGTTCCGTCGGGGTTTGATTCATCGGTCGGGCTCGTTCGCCAGGCGAAAAAAACGCCGAAGAGTCGTGGCCGCGCGTGACGCGTGTGACGCACGCTCTGGCCGGCGTCAACGGTCCAGGAAGCGTTGCGTGATCGGCGCGTAGGCGTCGATGCGGCGGTCGCGCAGGAACGGCCAGTTGCGCCTGGTCTCTTCCTGGAGGCGAGGATCGCAAGTGGCCACGATGACCTCTTCCTTGTCTTCGCCGGCCCGCGCGACGACCCGGCCGAACGGGTCGGCCAGGAATGAGCCGCCCCAGAACTGCAGCCCGCCGCCTGGGGGCCCTTCGTGGCCGATCCGGTTGACCGCCGCGACATAAACGCCGTTGGCAATCGCGTGCGATCGCTGGATGGTCTCCCACGCGCTCGACTGGGCCGCGCCAAACTCGGCCTTCTCGGCCGGATGCCAGCCGATAGCCGTCGGATAGAAGAGAATCTCCGCGCCCTGGAGCGCCGTGAGCCTGGCCGCCTCGGGATACCACTGGTCCCAGCAGACCAGGGTTCCAACATTGGCAAACGCGGTTTGGAATGATTGAAAACCGAGGTCGCCGGGGGTGAAGTAGTATTTTTCAAAGTACAGCGGGTCATCGGGGATGTGCATCTTGCGATACAGGCCGCGCAGCGTGCCGTCGGCGTCGAGGACAACCGCCGAATTATGGTAGATCCCCGCGGTGCGGCGCTCGAAGATCGAGCCGACGACGACCATGCCGGTTTCCCTGGCGACCTGGGCCAGCGCAAGGGTAGTCGGGCCGGGAATCGGCTCAGCCAGGTCGAAACGGGCCGCGTCCTCGGCCTGGCAGAAGTACTGGGTGCGGAACAGTTCGGGCAAACACGCGATCTGGGCCGCACCGGCTGGCGGCTTCACGGAGCAGCTCGCACGCCCGGCGCAGGTTGGTGTCCAGATCGGTCGAGCACTGCATCTGAATCAAGCCCACGGTGAATGGCCGTGCCGGACGACTCATCACGTGCGAATCACTTCCCATATCAACGTCCCCCATGCGGTCAAAGCGAGCTCCATCCTAACGGGTGCGAGCAGCCGGCACGAGGCCGGCCGGGCGACCGACGGGCGCGAACGGCGATGGAGCGGCGCCGATCATCGCCCCTTGATGGTTCCCCGGTTGATTTGACGGAAGGCAGCCGTTAGTGTTTGGTCCATGTCGTGCTGGGGAGTGAACCGGATGGGCCGCGAGTAAAAGGTAGGTCATCATCATGGGAGCCGAAGCCCGCCTGACCGAATTGAAGCTGGAATTGCCGCCCGCGCCCAAGCCGGTGGCGACGTACGTGACGGCCATCCGGCACGGGGACTTGCTTTACGTCTCGGGGCACGGTCCGCTCCGCTCGGATGGTACCTTGATCACGGGCAAGCTCGGTGCCGACATGGAGGTGCCGGCCGGTCAAGCGGCGGCGCGGCAGACGGGCCTGGCGATCCTCGCGACCGTGCGGTCGCACCTCGGCTCGCTCGACAAGGTCGAACGGGTGATCAAGAGCCTGGGCATGGTCAACTCAACCCCCGATTTTGCGGATCACCCCAAGGTGATCAACGGCTACTCCGACCTGATGAAAGACGTCTTCGGCGCTGCGGGCGTCGGGACCCGAAGCGCCGTCGGCATGGTTGCCCTGCCCGCCGGAATCGCCGTCGAGATCGAGGCGATCTTTCAGGTCAAGGACTGAGTCGAGCCACGATTTTCTCTGTCCCAAATGAGCATTTTGGGATACGATCGAGGCATGGAACCGACGAGCACGAGCGATCACCTCCAGGGTCAGCCGCAGGCCTCCGACGCCGAGGGGGAAGTCGTGCTCCCGATCATTCGTGAACACATCGTCAGAACGCCGGAAACGTGTTGGGGCAAGCCCCGCATTGCTGGCAGCCGAATCAAGGTCGAACAGGTGGTGATCTGGCATAAGCGGATGGGGATGAGCCCCGAGGAGATTGTCGCCAATTGGCCCCACCTCAAGCTTGCCGATATTTACGCCGCCTTGACTTACTACCACGATTACACTGACGAGATCGAACGAGACATCGCCGAGGGAGAGAATCGTTTCGACGAGTTGAAAGCGCGACAACCGTCGATCCTGGAGCGGATGAGCCAGCGGAAGGTCGATGCACCGCACGATCAAGTTCCACCTCAATGAGCATTGTGATCCGGCGATCGCCGACGGCCTTCGGCGACACGGCGTCGATGTGACCACGACTCCGTACGACCTCGACGAGGTCGCAGGACGGGTCGAATTTCTCTGAGTCGCACCGTATCTTCAGGCGTCGCGTTGCTGATCGCTTTTCCCGTTGGGAGACCGCGCGTGCCAAGCCCAGGCCGGCTCGACGGGCGCACCTGTCTGATTGTGGGGGGAACGAGCGGGATCGGTCTGGCCGCGGCGCGCCGATTCCTCGCGGAAGGGGCGCGCGTCGCGATCGCCGGCCGCGCGCCGGAGTCGGGCAGCCGGCCGCGCGATGAGCTGGCCGCGCTGGGACCGGTCTGGGAATTCACGCTCGAGCTCGCGCGCGGTGAGGACGAAGTCAGGCGGCTGTTCGAATCGGCCCTCGAGGCCCTGGGCGGACGCCTGGATATCCTGTTACACGTCGCCGGGATCAGCGGTCGCCGTTTCGGTGATGCGCCGCTTCACGAGTGTTCGAGCGAGGCGTGGTCGGTCGTGATGCAGATCAACGCGCTGGGCACCTTCCTGACGAACCGCGAGGCCGTGCGCCAGATGCTGCGTCAACCGACGGACTCCAGCGGCCTGAGAGGCGCCGTCGTGAATGTGGGGTCGGTGCTGGACCGGTCGCCATCGCCGTCCCATTTTGGAACACTTGCCTACGCGGCGAGCAAGGGGGCCGTCCGAGCCATGACACTGGCGGCGGCCGCCCAGTATGCCCCGGTCCGGATCCGCTTCAACTTGCTGGTACCAGGCTTGATCGACACGCCGATGTCGGCCCGCGCTGTGAACGACGCGCGGCTGCGCTCGTACCTGGCGACCAAGCAGCCGATCGCGGGCGGTCCGGGCTCAGCGGTCGACGTGGCCGAGGCCGCGCTCTACCTGTGCGAGCCTGCCGCGCGATTCGTCACCGGTGCCGAGCTCACAGTCGACGGCGGATGGTGCGTCTCGGAAGGCACGCGGGAGGGCGAGGCTCCGTCCGAGCCGACAGACACCAATGAATGACCGTCCTGACGTCCTCTCACAATACCTGGCGGCTGTCCGGTCGGCGATCGATGCCATCGAGACCACGCAATTGACCGCCATCCGCGCGGCGGCCGCGCACTTTGCCTCGACAATCCTCAAAGGCCGGCTTGTTCATGTCTTCGGCACCGGCCATTCGCGGATGGCGGTCGAGGAGATGTTTCCCCGATATGGCTCGTTTCCGGGCTTTCATCCGATCGTCGAATTGTCGATGACCTATCACAACCCGGTTGTCGGGGCCAACGGTCAGCGCCAGGCGATGTTCCTGGAGAACGTCCAGGGATTCGGCCCGGTCCTGTGGCGCAATTTCGTCACATCTCCCGACGACGCGCTCCTGGCCGTCTCCACGAGCGGCTGCAACGCCGTGACCATCGACGTCGCGCTCGAAGCCGGCCGGCTGGGGATGACCGTGGTGGCCCTTACTTCGCTGGCACACGCCGGCGTTTCGACCTCGCGGCATCATTCCGGCAAGAAGCTGCACGAGGTCGCCAGCGTGGTGCTCGACCAGCAGTCGCCGGCCGGCGACTCGGCCGTGTGGGTCAGCGGGCTAGAGGCGCCGGTCGCCCCGATCTCGAGCGTCACGGCGTGCGCGATCATCAACCTGGTGAAGGCCGAGGTCGCGCGTTTGCTCACGGAGGCTGGTGCTCCACCGAAGGTCTTGACGGCCGCCTGCCACCTGGGCGAAGAGCGAGCACGCCGGCTGTTCGAGGAGACGTACGACGATTACCGGCGGCGCGTGGGCGTGCTGTATCGATAGGGTGGAACATCCACGGGCCGTCCGTGGTTGAGGATCCATGGTCAGCTTGAGCGAGCAGGATGTTCTGGAATTGCTGGGTTATGCGGGCTCGCAACGCCACCCGCTCGAAATCCTCGGCTACGAGTGCTCGAGCCGGGGTGCGCGACGGTTTCGCGAGGAACAGCCGGACTTTGTCCCTCAGGTATGTCAGTTGATCCAGGCAAGCCTGGAGCACACGGGCTCGTTTCCGGGGAATCCTGGCGGGGAGATCCTGCGCGACGGCACATACCTGGAACGGCGGCCCGACGGTCTCATCTCGCTACACACGAGCATCGAAGTCAGTATGAGCGAGACTGCACGATCCACCATAGAATTCACCTCGGTGCGAGACGCGGCCTTCGAGCTCATCCGGCGGTCGAGGAATCCGTCGTATCTGCCGAACGACCCCAAACGCCGCCTTGAACCTCCGTATTAAGCGTCCGCGCGGGGCTCGTGACGCGGACGAGAGACAGGCCCATTGTCGGGGCTTCCTCGCGGAACGGCGCTTCAAGAGCTCGGCACGTGACAGCGGTTGCTTGAGGCGCTCGACCTCGGCGGTCTCCGCACTGGCACGCATCTCCTCGACGAGCCGATCGTAGTGATCGTAGAAATAAGTGAGAGCTGCGTAGACGTGCTCTGGTCGGAGATCAGGATGTTGACGGAGAATCTCCTCGGCGGTCCAACCGTAGTGGTAGTGCTCCCCGGCCAAGCTGAGCACCTTGTACCGACTCCGTTCAATCCGAGCCGTCCCATCGGCGTCGAAAGTCAGGTGGGGATATTGAATCGCCGTGCTCATGATTCTTGGTTCCGCCTCGACCCGATCTTCATTGGGTCTGCCCGGGGGCGGTCGTTTCGAGACTGACTGGTACGGCGAAGGCCTCGAAGTGGATCGGCAAGCCATCGAGCGGCTAGCCCGCCGGCGAACCGTCGTCGTGATTTGCTTCATCCTGGGCGAATCCGTCCGAGGTGTCAATGCGCGTGCGAAGACCCGACCATTCGCTCCTACTTCGGCACAAACACCTTCACATCCGGGTGCATGGTGTAGAGCCGATCCTCGCCTTGGGGAGTCCGCACCAGGATCGCGCTCGAGCAGTTGTTGCCGATGATCGGGTTGCCCGGGTACTTTTCCCAGTGGACCAGGTCGCGCGAACGGGCCACGCAGGTCGTCCAATCCTTCCACGGGCGCTGGGCGTTGGCGTGGTAGAACGCGTAATAGAAGCCGTCGCGTTTGACGATCTGGTTGACGGCCACCGCGGCCTGGTCGTAAGCGCTCGGGCCCAGGGCGATGACCGGGTCGTCCTGCACGTTGGTCCAGACTTTCCGATCCTTCGAGGTCGCCAACCAAACACCCCGGTCGCCGCGCTCGTAAAAGAGGTACCAGGTTCCGTTCTCGAACCAGGCCGTGGGGGTGCCATACGGCCCGGGCTGATCGGGCGGCCGTCGGTCTTGCGGATGTCCAGCGATCCGTGGTCGGTCCATTTGCGACCGTCGGCGGAGGTCAAGAGATGGGCGATGTCGTTCTTTCCTTCGGCGAACATGACGTAGGTGCCGTCGTGGCGAACGACGCACACATCCTCGACCCACGAACCCGCGAAGATCGGGTTTTCCGGGTCGCGGGTCCAGTGAATGCCGTCGGGCGAGGTGGCGTGTCCCAGCGACATCGTCGGCGGTCGGTCGCCGGCATAGCCGGTGTACCAGAGATGAAAGGTTCCGTCGTCGCCGACCAGGATGTAGCCGCGCTCGCGGATCTTGCGGTCCCAGGTGTCGCGGCCGGTGCCGGCGAAGACGGGTTATCCGGGATCGGCGTCCAGGCGACGAATGGCCAGGCCGGCGGGGCCTGCTGAGCCGACGGCCGCACCGTCTGGGCGGCGACCGGAGAGAACGGCGCCAGCACGAGCGCCAGCAAAGCCGAAGCTTGCGACCCAGAACGGTGCGCCTGCACATCATTGTGTGTCCCTTTTCAGTCATGAATCGGCCGGGCACTGCGAGCAACGCGTCCAGTGGCCTGTCGAGCCGCGCGGGGTGGCGATCACCGAGCATCAGCCGTCTCATCTGTACCTTGCGTTCAACGCACCGGGACGGTACTTTAAATTCGTTCCGATGGATCCAACTGGGGCGGTAGCTCAACTGGGAGAGCGCCGCGTTCGCAATGCGGAGGTTGAGGGTTCGAGCCCCTTCCGCTCCACTCTGGGTCGTGCCGTTTGAGTGAATCCGGAACGCTTCGTCACGCGTTGTGCCGCACACTGTCGCGACCGTCCCTGATCAACGCCTGAAGATGGTAACAGGAAACGACCGGAATGATCAGGAACGACCGGCTGATCCTCGCCCCGTTTTCCGCCACGAGCGTCGGTGAAGGGCCGATCGGTGGTGCGACGATGCATTCGTCGAGACCGGTAGCCGCCTTCCTCGACCCAGTGAGGTCACAGCCTTGCCGATCGGCATGCCCATTGCCCGGACCACAATCCCGGGCTCTCCTCCCGGCAGCGAGAATCACTTCTGCGGCTCGGACGTGGATATCGTCGCGGAGCAACTGCTCGGCTCCATCGCCGCTTTATGCTCCATGCACTCATGTGCCGCAATCGCTTCCTTCTGGGTCGAGTCCACCATGCGTTCCCTGACAGAAGTGAGCACGAACTCTGCCGACTTTCTTTCGTGTGGTTTCCGGAATCGAGTGACGTCTCATGGTTCGCGCCCTCATCTCGTGGAGCCTGCATAATCGCTTCATCGTCCTGCTGGGGACGGTCGCGCTGATCGCGATCGGCATCTACTCGGCAAGATATCTGAACGTCGAGGCGTATCCGGATCCGACTCCTCCCCTGGTCGAGGTCATCACCCAGAATCACGGGATGAGCCCCGAGGAGATGGAGAAGCTCATCGGCATTCCGCTCGAGACGGCGCTCAACGGGATGCCCGGGCTGAAATACCTGCGGAGCATCTCGCTGGCGGGCCTGAACGACATCAAGTGCCAGTTCGAGTACGGGACCGATTACTGGGCGGCCCGGCAGGAAGTGATCAACCGGATCGGCATGGTCGAGCAACCTGCCTCCGGGAGTCACCCCGGCTCTGTCTCCCTGGAGCCCGACCGGCGAGATCGTCCGCTACGTCCTGAAGGGCGACGGCTACACGCTCAACCAGCTCAAGGCGGTCCAGGACTGGGTCTTGAATCGGGCCTTGAAGACGGTTCCCGGCGTGATCGACGTGACCGGCTTCGGCGGGACCGTCAAGCAATATCAGATCCTGCTCGACACCCAGTTGATGAGGCGGTACGACGTGACCTTGCAGATGGTCACCGACGCGATCTCGCAGTCCAACGCCAACGTCGGCGGCGACATCCTTCCGCTTGGGGCCGCAGTCGCACAACGTCCGGGCCATCGGCTACCTCGGCGAGGGGGTCGACTCGCTCGACCCGGCCGTGGCCGACCACGCCTACGCGATCGAGGTCGAGAAGCTCGAGGATATCCAGGACGTCGTGGTGACCACCTACAACAACATGCCGGTCTACATCAAGCAGATCGCCAAGGTGGTGATCGGCTACCAGCCGCGGCTGGGGGTCGTCGGCCGCAACGGCGAGAACGACGTCGTCGAAGGCATCGTGCTGATGCGGAAGTACGAGAAGTCGCTGCCGACGTCCGAACGCCGTCCAGGAGAAGATCGACGAGATCAACAACGGCAATCTCCTGCCCAAGGGGATGCGGATCGAGTACTTCAACCGGCGGACCGACCTGGTCAACGTGACGACGCACAACGTGGTGCACAACCTCGTCGTCGGCATGGGGCTGGTGATCCTGATCCTGTTCGTCTTCCTGGGCGACATCACCTGCGCGGGCATCGTGGCCCTGATGATCCCGCTGGCGCTCTTGTTCTCGGTGTCGGTGCTGTACATCCAGGGCAAGTCGGCCAATCTGCTGTCGATCGGCGCGGTCGATTTCGGGATCATCGTCGACAGCTCGGTGATCATCGTCGAGAACATCTACCGGCACATCACGGCGCAGGACGCCGACCGGTCTCGTCCCCTGATCGACCGGATCATCGAGGCGTCGCACGAGATCGAGCGCGCGCTCTTTTTCTCGACGCTGATCATCGTCTGCGCGTTCATTCCGCTGTTCTCGATGACCGGGCCCGGAAGGGGCGCTGTTCGGGCCCATGGCCAACACGTATGCCTTCGCCATCTGCGGCGCACTGCTCCTGGCCGTGACGCTGACCCCGGTGCTCTGCTCCTACCTGTTCGTCAACAAGAAGGAGGAGAAGGAGACCTTCGTCGACCGGATCATGAAGCTGCGCTACCTGACCATGCTCGACCGGGTCCTGAGACATCGGTATCCTGGTCCTGAGCGGCGATGGGGGGGCTGCTGGCCTTCACGATCATGCTGATCCCGACCCTGGGCGGCGAATTCATGCCGCCGCTGGAGGAGGGGAACCTCTGGATCCGCGCTCTGCTGCCGCGGACGGTGACGCTCCAGGAGGCGGCGCGGATGGCGCCGCGGCTCCGCGAGGTGATCGGCTCGATCCCCGAGATCAGGGGCGTCATGTCCCACGTCGGCCGCCCCGACGACGGCACCGACGTGACCAGCTATTTCAACCTCGAGTTCAACGCCCCGTTGATCCCGATGGAGCAGTGGCGAGACAAGCCGATCAAGATCCTGGGCCGGGAGGTCTGGAGCCGCAAGATCACCCGCGAGGAGATCCAGGACGAGCTGATGGAGAAGTTCAAGGCGTTCCCGTCGGTCAACTTCAACTTCTCGCAGTTGATCCGCGACAACGTGGAGGAGGCGCTCTCCGGGGTCAAGGGAGCCAACTCGATCAAGCTCTTCGGCAACGACCTGGACGTCCTGGAACGGGCCGGCCAGCGGGTGGTCAACATCCTGAACAAGGTGCCGGGCATCTCCAACGCGGGGCTGTTCCACATCGTCGGCCAGCCCAACCTCGAGATCCAGATCGACCGGCACGAGTGTGCCCGCTACGGGATCAACGTGTCCGACGTCGAGGCGGTCGTCCAGGTCGCCGTCGGCGGCCGGGCCTTCACCCAGATGGTCGAGGGCGAAAAGCTGTTCGACATCGTGCTCCGCCTGCCCATGGACCAGCGCGACGATCCGGAAGTCATCGGCCGGATCCCGGTCGATGCTCCCGGCCAGGACGGCAAGCCGGGGGCGCGGATTCCGCTGCAGCAGCTGGTCAAGATCGACCCGCACAAGCCCGGCGCCACCTACATCTACCGCGAGAACAACCGCCGCTACATCCCGATCAAGTTCAGCGTCAAGGGCCGCGACCTGGCCTCGACGATCGCCGAGGCCCAGCGGAAAGTGAACGATCCCAAGTATGGCGCGCAGCTCCCGGCCCGGATACGACATCGACTGGGCGGGCGAGTTCGACCAGATGCAGCAGGCCAATCAGCGGCTTGCTCTGGATCGTGCCGCTGTCGATCACCCTGATCATGATCCTCTTGTACACGGCGTTCAACTCGATCAAGGACGCGCTCCTGGTCATGGCCAACGTCGTCGCGGCGACGATGGGAGGGGTCTGGGCGCTGAAGCTGACCGGCACGCCGTTCTCGATCTCGGCCGCCGTGGGGTTCATCTCGATCTTCGGCGTCGCGGTGCAGGACGGCGTGCTTGCTGATCTCGTACTTCAACCAGATGCGGGCCGCGGGCTTGCCGGTTCAAGAAGTCGCTGCATGCGCGGCGCCGAGCTGCGCGTCCGCCCGGTGGTGATGACGTCGCTGACCGCGGCGCTGGGGCTGTTGCCGGCCGCGCTCGCCACCTCGATCGGCTCGCAGGCCCAGAAGCCGCTGGCGATCGTGGTCGTGGGCGGCATGCTCGTGACCCTGTTCCTGACGCGCTACCTGATGCCGGTCCTCTACTCCTTCTTCCCGGCCCCCGCCGGGCACACGGCGTGCGAGGCCGACCTGATCATGGGCTCGCACTACACCGACCGGTTCCTCAACCAGGACTCGCACGAGCCGGCTATCGGCCGTCGCGCACGATCAGCGCGACAACGGCGGCAGCCCAGCGTTCACCGGCCAACACTGATTTCTGGAGAGCCCGCAGTCATGAAGCACAACTGGAGACTCTCAGTGGCCGTCGTGCTGATCGCCGCGGGCGCGACCGGGCTGGCGCTCAACGGTTGGACCCGGGCCCACGTCGTGGAAGTCCTGAAGCAACTCTCCCAGGCGGCGGCCCATGCCGAGCGAAGGACCTCCCGAACAAATCCTGGCCGTCGGCGCCGACCCAAGACCAAAGCCCCCTGGGATCGGACGCTCACGCTCAGCAACGCCGCAGATCAAGGCCATCGGCCTGAAGACCGTCGCCGTCAAGAGCCAGACCGAGCCGATGCCGCTGAGGCTTTCCGGCACGACCGATTACGACCCGGCGACCGTGACGGTCGTCCGCACCCAGTTCGACAGCCGCGTCGACAAGGTCCTGGTGGATCTCGGCTCGACGGTCAAGATCGGCGAGCCGCTGCTCGAGCTGTTCAGCACCGACCTGGCCGAGGCCAAGAGCGACTACGAGGTGGCCAGCAGCCAGTGGGCCCACGACAAGAAGGTCCTCGATTACAAGACCCCACTGGCCCGAGAGAACGATCCTGCCACGCAAGGAGCTGATCGAGGTCGAGAACGACGAGGCCCAGAGCCGGCTCAAGATGAAGCTCGCCAAGGACAAGCTGCTGGTCTACGGCTTGACCGAGAAAGAGATCGAGAACGCCAAGAACGAGGACGGCGTCCAGAAGGCGAAGATGATCCTGCGGTCTCGTGCCGACGGCGTCGTGGTCCTGCGCAACGTCGTCACGGGGAATTACTACACTCCGCCGATCTCTTGATGACGATCGCCCCGCTGGACCACCTCTGGGTGCGCGGCAATGTCAGCGAGCTCGACGCCGAAAAGGTCGAGGTCGGCCAGGACGTCAAGGTCATCTTCCCGTTCTCCGATCGAACGATGCCCGCCAAGGTCGATTACATCGACAAGGCGATCGACTCCGAATCGCGGTCGGCCAAGTTCCGCACCACCATCCCCAACCCCGAGGGCCGCCTCAAGGCCGGGATGTTCGTCCGGGTGTGGGTGGAGCTTCCGCCCAAGCCGGGCCGGACCGTCATCCCCCGCGCCGCCATGGTCTCGGTCGATCGCTCCGACTACGTCTTCGTCCGGAAGCCGGGCGACGGCCGACCAGTTCGAGCGGCGGCCCATCTTCGGTCGCGATCGAGAGCAACGACGTCGTGATCGTCGCCGAGCCTTCCAAGGACCACCGCGGGCTCGCCCCCGGCGAAGAGGTCGTGACGCACCGGCAGCCTGATCCTCGAGCAGATGTACGAGGATGCGATCATGTGCAAGGCGGTCTGTTCGTGACCAACTCGGACGATGCGCACACCAGCCGTCTTGGCCAGTTTCGCGCCAGTCGTCCTTTCGCAGCCCGCCCCGAGTCGCTGAGCCGGGCCCGGCCCCAGGCGCGGCAACCCGATGCCGCCCCAAAGTCAGCCGTGCTCTTCGACCGCGCGACTGCTCGCCGTGCCGCGAGGCACCGCTGTCGTCACATCCCTCACAACCGGCAAAGTCGGTGTAACCGTAAGCCGCAGGATTCGAGCGATCGTCCGTCGTGCGGTCAGCCCGTGCTGGTGGTTCCACGGGTGCAGGCTGTTCCGGTTATTCCGGTTCACCGAACAGCTGACGGATCGTTGGCTCATGTCGGCATTTCAGATTCCGACTGGCGGTGACCGATTTACGGCTGGCAGCGATTATTGCGGGCGTTGGGGATCGAGCGAACGGATCGATTGAACCGAGGCGCGGCCTGTGGACTTCAATCCAAGGTTGATTCGCAACATCGGGCATGCCTTGCGTCATTCGGCGCCTGGACACGACCGTCGGACGGCCGGGAGATTGACGTGCGTGCTGCGGCTCTCTCTTCGCTGGCCTTTGGCGTGCTCAGCTCGCGAGCTGGTGCCCAGGGCCCCACGGTCGATACGGGCATACCGGCCTTCCGGGTTCAAGCAACTCGCTCCTGGGTTCGCCGCCGGGCGGGGAGGGTCGCTACTGGGGCGACCACCCGGCTCAGGAGGAGTCTCAAATAGTGCAAACTTGCCGGGCGCCGGCGGAATCCTGGGCGGCCGCCCCGGCGTTTCGACTCCCAAGGGCATCCCGACCGCGGTCTCGACTCCGGGTGCCGGTGCCGGCCCGACCGATCTGCAAATGCCGATCACAGCGCCGCAGCCGGAGCCGGTCTCACCGACCACGACGCCATTCTACGGCACGCTCGAGATCGTCGGCGGCCGAGACGACGACGGACCGCCCGACGGCCTGACGCTCGATCGTGCCATCGACATCACGCTCGAGCGCAGCCTCGACCTGCGATCAAAGTTCTTCGAGATCCCGATGGCGCGGGCCGACACGCTTCAGGCAAACCTGCGATCCAACCCCGTCTTCTATCAGGACGGCCAGCTCCTCCAGTATCGCGGCAGCCCATTCAACCGTGCAGCGCCAGGCGGCCCGCAGCAGTTCGACACCAACATCACTTACCCGCTCGATATCTCGCACAAGCGGCAGGCGCGAACGGTCGTGGCCACCCGCGCCGAGCGGGTCCTGGAGGCGATGTTCCAGGAAGCCGTTCGCCAGCGGATCGACGACGTGTACGGCGCCTTCGTCGACGGCCCTGGCCGCGCGCCAGACGGTTCGCTACGCAAAGGCGAGCGTCACAGGGCTCGAAACGCTCGCGGCCCGCAACGAGCAACTGTTCCAGAAAGGCGACATCTCGCGAGGCGACTTGAATGTCGGTGCGGATCAGGCTCCGGACGGCTCGGCTCGGCCTGGTCGATGCCGAGGCAGCCTACCGCAAGGCCAAGCTCGAGCTGGGATCGCTCATGAACCTGAAGCTCGAGGAGATCAGTACGCTCGAAATCCGGGGAACGATCAAGGACGTGGCGCCGCCGCCGCCTCCGTCGAAGAGCTGCGGAAAATCGCCGTGGCGGACCGGCCCGATGTCGTCTCGCTGCGCCTGGGCATCAGCCGGGCCGAGGCCGATGTCCGGCTGGCCAGGGCCAACGCATTCAGCGACGTTTACGTCCTCTGGCAGCCGTATACGTTTCAGGACAACTCGCCCTACGGCTTGAAGAGCCAGACGTCCTGGGCCCTCGGCGTGACGGTTCCCATGCCGATCTACAACCGGAACCAGGGAGGGATCGAGCGGGCCAGGATGAACGTTCATCAGTCCCAGCTCGAGCTCGCGGACCTGGAACGGCAGGCTCAAATCGACGTCGAGGAAGCCGTCCAGGAATACGAGGTCACGACCCGGGAATTCACGGAGCTCGAGACCGAGGTCAGGCCCGAGGCCGCACAGGTGCGCGACGAGGTCTTCAAGCTGTACCTGGCCGGAGCCCGGAGCATCCTCGATTACTTCGACGCTCAGCTCGACTACAACCAGGTCGTCAAGCAATATCTCGATACCGCGGTCCGCCACCGCCGAAGCATGCTCTCGCTGAACACGGTGGTGGGCCGGCGGATCATGCCGTAAACCGACGGAATCTGAAGTAGAGGACGGGCCAAGAGTCGCGACGATCTCGTGAGAGAAATCCGCGTCGTGTCGACTCGCTGCCCCAGCCTGGCCCGCGTCGCCGCCGACGTTCACGCGGCGCCGTTATTCCAGGGAGGAACCGATGCGACGCCGTATCCCCCGCGACCTGCGGCCGGACCTGGAGCATTTCGAGCGCCGCGAGCTGCTCACGGCGATCACGGACATCATGTCCGCCAACAGCCTTGCCGCGAGCCGGGGTGCCCGCGCCGCTCGCCAGGCGGCGTTCACGGCGGCGAGTCAGCCTCCCGCTGCCGCAGGCTCCAATCAGTCGATCGCGATCCCCAAGAATCAGGGACCGCAAGGAATCAACCTCGCCCTTGCACCGACCGGCACACTGACCAAGCGAGAGCAGCGGCGAGAGCGGTTCGTGGCGCGTTATGTCGGCACATATAAGGTGGGGCCCGGCCGCTTCAGCAGTGAAGCGAACCAGACGTTCATCACGGCCACCGGGTCCGCCAATACGATGTTGCACTCTGATATCCAGATGTTGCTCGTCACCCCCACGGATCCGACGATCCAGATCAGCGGCGTCTCCACGATTTTCGACCGCAACATCAACAACAACACCGTTCTCGGTTTAGACCTGGCCGCCCCGCACCAGAACGCCGACAACGCCGGCCGGCCCAACGATATCACCGGTGTCACCGTCGACGTGAATATCAGCGCCGGAGCTTACACCGAGGGCTTCTCTCAGGGTGTCATCAATATTCAGTACATACCGAGCGGCAAACATACGCCCGGTGCGATCAGCCAGGGGAAGGCGATCGTGACGATCCACGCGCAGATCTACTCCGCCAACGCCTCGCTCATCCTTCGTAACGCCAACATCAATCCTTGACGCCCGGGGGGCTTGCTCAAGCGCGACGTCGCGTGGCTTGCTCACAGGCGAAACGGGGTGCACGCAGAAAGCCGCAGATCGCACACCGAGGCCGACGCTTCGCGCATCGCAACCGGCTTCCTCGCTCGCGGCAACCGCCCGTGGAAATGGATCCCTCCGGGTGTTAGCCTGATGGACCGTCGGTAGAAGCGCCGCGGGCTGCTTCGCTCGGCCGGGCTCGGGCACGCGCGGAAATGCAGCGACGTCACGCACCGGGCTGTGGCTCAAGCGGTGACGGCCCGAGTCCGCGATCAAGCCGCGGCGCCCTACTTCCGGGAAGCAATCGCAGTGTTGCGCTCCCGGATGGCCCAGCAAAGACAGCGGGAGGCGATCAACCTCCTCAGCCGGCTCGCCACCAACGGGAGCACACGGTCATGGCATTCGAGGAGATTCTGGCGGGCAAGCGCGACGCCGCGAGCGGGGATGTGCCGTTTGATCCGCGTTTGCTCTCCGCCGCCGAAGCGCGGTACAAGGAGCTTGAAATCTGGATTCGTCCGCCGCGGACGGGATCCCTCGAGGTGACCGAGGCCGCGCCGGCCGCGCAGCCACCGCTCCGTCGCCGCGAAGCGGTGCGAAGGCTGCTCCGTTCCAACCCCTCCGGCGCGATCGCCCGCAGGATCCAGCGCATCCGGACGCGCGGCGACGCGCAGGAAACGCAGCCCGGTTCCTTTGCCGGCGAGTCGCTCACTGTCGCTGAGTCGAGCTTACCGAGCGACGCGAGCGAACCCGACTTCCTCGAGCGGATCATCGGACGCGACGAGCTGCTGGGAATCCAGTACTTAGACGGTGGCCAGGCGGCATCGCGCTCGGTGGCCCGGATCGTGATCCGTCGCGGCACGACGGTCCGCAGTTACGGTACCGGCTCGTTGATCTCGCCCCGGCTTCTGATCACGAACAACCATGTGCTTCCGAGTGAGGATGACGCACGCGACAGCACGGTCGAGTTCAACTTCCAGGACGACGTCCAGGGCCAGCCCGTCACGCCGGTGCGATTCCGGCTGCAGCCCGATGTTTTCTTCGTCACCAGCGCGCTCGAGGAGCTCGACTTCACGGTCGTCGCCGTTGCCCTGGTCGCCGAAGACGACACGACGCCGTTGTCGCAATTTGGCTTCACGCCCCCGAGCGCGCTCACGGACGAAATCGTCGCCGGCGAGAGCGTCACGATCATCCAGCATCCCGGCGGCGACCGCAAAAAGATCGCGCGTGCGCGAAAACCTCGTGCTCAAGTTCCCTGAGGCCGGCGATCGGTTCCTGCACTACCAGACCGACACGACCCCCGGGTCGTCCGGGTCGCCGGTCTATAACGACCAGTGGGAGCTTGTGGCCCTGCACCATTCGGGCTATCCCCGGCGCAACCCGAGCGGCAAGATCCTCACGCCCGAGGGCGATGAATGGAAGGTGGGGATGGGCGAACATCGCATCGACTGGATCGCCAACGAGGGCATCCGCGTGGCCGCGATCGTCGAGCACCTGAAGAGCCTGGGCGGGATGGATAGCGCACAGCAAGAATTGCTGCGGCCGGCGATCGCGCCCCCATCCACGGGCACTGCGACAGGTCCAGCCTCGTCCAGGGGCGCCGGAACGGGCGCGGCCGCGCCGCGCCCGCGCGAGGGTGGCGCAGGCGCACCGCCGCCTCAACCCGCGCTCGCGCCGTCGTTATCCCCCCGCGCGGCCGCGCAGGTGGTCGTGACGATCCCGATCCACGTGTCCGTGAAAGTCGGCGATCCGATCTTCCCCACCGTCTCCGCCCCCGGCATGAAGGTTTCGCAGCCTGCCGCGCCGCCGCCCGCCGGCGCACGCAGCTCAATCGACGACGAGACCGTGCGCGCGGCCCGGGCCGAGCTGGAGCGGTCGCGCACCAAGCGGTACCTCGACGAGGTCGCCGAGTCGCTGGCCCGGTCCACGTATTATCGCGGGCTCGCGCCGGGCTCAGATCCCAGGCAGTTCTTCACAAGCCTGAGCCGCTTGCTCGAGTCGACGCATGCAAACCAGCCCGCCTACGCGCCGATCCGGCACCTCTACCCCTGGATCGACCTCCAGTCCACCAGGCGGATCACGAGCATTTACTCGGGCCAGGATTTCGACCCGATGGAGCTGATCGAGGCCGACCGGCAGGTCGAGCAAGAGCGGGCCGCGCGGCTGGAGGCGTTTCGCGTCACTGAAGCGGCCGCCTCTCCCGAGGAGCTCGCGATGCAAGAGTCGTTGCTGGAAGCGAGCCTGCCGTTCAACTGCGAGCACTGCGTCCCGCAATCGTGGTTCGGCAAGAAGGAGCCGATGCGGGGCGACCTCCATCACCTGTTCGCTTGCGAATCGGGATGCAATAGCTTCCGCGGCAATATGCCCTATTTCGACTTCCGTGTCGCGGAAGAGGTTGTGCGTGCCGGATGCGGGCGCCGCGAGATGAATCGATTCCAGCCGACCGCCGGCATGGGCATCGTCGCTCGCGCCACTCTCTATTTTCTGCTGCGCTACCCCGGAATCGTGCAGAGCGGACCGACCACGTACACCAAGGATCGGATTGACATGCTCCTCGGCTGGCACCACGAGCACGAGGTGACGATTTACGAGCGGCACCGCAACCAGGCGATTTACGAGGTGCAGGGCAACCGGAATCCTCTCATTGATCATGCCGATTGGAGCGACAAGATCGACTTTATCATGGGACTGGGCTGAGCTCCGGATCAGGGGTCGGTGTCTCACCAGGACCGGATTGTCGTCGAGCGCATCGCCATTGCAGAGCGGTTTCCGGAGTTTCGCCCTCGATGTCCAGCCAGCTACCGACGTCCTCTCCGAACCGCGGGCTCCCGTCTGATGTGGACGCGCCGGCGGTCGATCGGGCTGTTCAGCCCGTCGTGCGGTTTCCGCACCCCTTCGTCCTGCTTTCCATCGGCATCATGGTCGCGTGCGCAGCTCACGTATATTCTGCCCGCCGGCCAGTTCCAGCGGCGCGACGTCCGCATCGACGGCGTGACGAGAAAACTGGTCGTTCCCGGAACGTACGACCGGATCGCCCGCCAACCGGTCGGCGTGTTCGGCGGGCTTGTCGCCATACCCACGGGCTTCGTCGATTTCGCGGATGTGATCGCGCTGGTCTTTCTGGTGGGAGGTGCCTTCTGCGTCGTCGAGGAGACCGGTGTTTTGGAAGCAGGCACCGCGACCTTGCTCGCGCGGTTTGGCCGGCGGAGGGCGCTCTTGATCTGGATCGCGTGCGTCATCTTCGGCGCCGGCGCGCGCTGTTCCAGCTCGAGGAAGAGCTGATCGCTTTTACCCCGCTATTGGTGCGCGTCGCCGGTCGGCTCGGGTGCCGGCCGGTGATCGCGCTGGCCATGAGCGTGGGCGTCTCGATCGTCGGTGCCGCGTTCAGCCCCATCGACCCGTTCCTGGTCGGCGTCGCACAGCAGGCCGCCGAGCTTCCCCTTTTCTCCGGCATGCTGTTCCGCTGCGTCTTTCTGTTTCTGGCGGTGGGGATCTGGATCGTGATGGTCGCGCACGGCGCGAGTCGATCGCCGCTGGCCGAATCCGCCGAGCCCGCGGCGCAAACCGCTGGCTCGACCCTGACGGTGCGCGGCGGCCTCATCCTGGCGCTCATCCCCGCAACCTTTGCGGTCTTCCTGTTCGGACGAGTCCGTTTTGCTTGGGGCTTTCCGGAGATGTCCGCCACGTTTCTCGCCATGGGTATCGTGGCCGGTATCCTTGGCGGATTGGGACCCGGCGGCACCGCGCAGGCGTTTGCCAAGGGTTTTGCGACGATGGCCTACGCCGCGATCCTGATCGGCTTTGCCCGCGGCATCAGCGTGATCCTCGAGCAGGGCGCATCATCGACACCATCGTGATCTCGCTGTTCGAGCCGCTGCGCCACCTACCGGTCGCGGCCACCGCGGTGGGCATGATGGTGATCCAGGCCCTCGTCCACATCCCTGTTCCGAGCACGAGCGGGCAGGCGATCCTGACGATCCCCCTCCTGGTCCCGCTTTCGGACCTCCTGGGTTTTTCTCGCCAGATCACAGTCCTCGCGTTTCAGTACGGCGCCGGCCTGGTCGATCTGATCTCGCCGACCAACGGATCCCTGCTTGCCGTGCTCGCGGCGGCGCAGGTGAAGTACGAGGACTGGGTGCGATTTGTCCTGCCGCTGTTCGCGATCCTCGCCGTCCTGGGACTATTCGCGGTGATCGCGTCGTTCGCGATTCACTTCTGAGTCCTGGCCGCGCCGCCGCGGGCCGGCGTTTCCGGACCGAACGCCCCTGGCCTGGTCAAGTAATACACCCGCGGAGGACCAAACGGGACCGCGCAAACCCATGCCGGTCCCCGCGTCTCAGCTCCCGCCAGTCTTGGTTGCGGCCGCAGCGATTCGAGTCGATTGGGCGCAGACGCACAGCCAGGACCCATTCTTCTTCACCCAGGTTGACGTCCATCGGCATTTCACCGCCGAATCGTCTCCGGCCCCCGTCGACCGGAATGTTCCGACGCCGCTGACCACCGCGGTATCCGCGTATACGTGGACCTTCATTTCGCCAAGGGTCACGGACAACCCTTGTTTCCGGGGATTCGCCAGGGCCGAAAGCTCGTCCGCTTTCGAAATCGAGCGCTCCGTCGATATCGATCCCGACGTAATCATCGGCGAGAATTCGCTCGACCCACGCCTTGTCTTTCTTCTCGATCGCCCGCGCCCAGTCCTCCTCGAGCTTGACAATCTCTCGCTCCACGGGCTCCTGGCGGCTGGTCGCCCCGAGCGCACCAGCCCACGCGACCAACGGCACCGAGGTCAGGAGCATCCCCGCAATCAATCTCATCGCGAACCCCCTTTGTTGTTCGAGCCGGATCTGGACTGCTTTCTCTGGCATTCCGAGCGAGTCTCGGCGAGCTGGGTACCATCGCTGCGTCGCGCTCGCCCTGGCTATCGGGGCATCGTCGTGAATTGTCGCGCCTGCCAGTCGCAAGTGCGATGCGCCAGGCACAAGGCGCCACCCGAGCCGTGCGCGGCCGTCATCATAGCTCTCGCGCCGGGCGGGTACCAGCGTGCGGTTGTTGCTGTCCAAATCGATCGCATTGCACGGCGGAGACGGCTTCCATCGTCCGCGCACCGCGGATTCAGAATCGCCGGTGGCGATCGCGGTCGAATCTGGACACTGCCGGTGGTCTCGTGTATGACAATTCGAGCGAGGCGGAGCGAGCGCCTTTTTAAACACCGGCATGGCGCCGGTCGCACCACCGCCTGGCGCTCTTCAGCCGGACCACCCGCCGATCCGGCTTGCGATCGCGCGAACAGGTTGCCGAGCGAACATGTGAACGCGTCGGATCCTCACGTCTTGTGTCCCCCCGGAGGTCTCTGATGAATCCCGCGCTGGTGGAATTGATGAAGATCCTGGCCGGTCTTTATCGGGATTCCGACGAGGCCAGGCTGGCCGTGATCAAGGCCGGCCTCGCTCCCGAATCGATCAACTTTGCCAAATCGCCGAAGATCCTCTGGATGCAGATCGTCGAATACGCCGACACGCACGGTCAGATCAAGGCGCTCGCACAGGCCGCGAAAGACGAATTCCCGAACATGGCCCCCGCGATCGACAACATCCTCCAGCGGCTCGATCAGCCGCCCGCGTTGCAGCCGCCGCGGGATGCCCCTGCGGTCGGTGAAGATCGGTGGACCGGCTCGGTCGCGGCGGCGGGCGGCCTGCAGAAGGTCATGGGCGAACAGCCCACATTCCTGCCGATCAACTTCCTCGAGGTCGGCGTGCGCACGGCCCGGTCGGTTTGTCGCGTGCAAAGCCCCCTGGGTGTCGGCAGCGGTTTTTTGATCGGAAACAATTTGCTGGTCACCTGCAATCACGTGATTTCCAGTAAAGACGAGGCGCTGGCCGCAACGCTCTGGTTCAACTATCAGAAGAATCCGGGCGGCGCCGATGGCGAGGTCGGCGAATTCAAGCTGGACCCTGCGAGGCGTTCGAAACCTCACCCTCGAAGGGGGGACACGACTGGACGGTCGTGCGGGTCAGCGACAACAAGAAGGGACCCGCCAATCAGCAGTATGGCAAGCTCGAGCTCACCGAGATCAACCTTAAATCAGGTGAATATGTTAATATCGTCCAGCACCCGGGCGGGATGCCGAAGCAAATTGCCCTGTATCACAACGTGGTCGTCTTCAGCGACCCCGCCGACTTTCGCGTCCAGTACCTCACGGACACGCTGCCCGGATCCTCGGGCTCGCCGGTCTTCGACAGCGAGTGGCGCGTGGTGGCGATGCACCACGCCGGCGGCGACCTGGCGGACCCAAAATCGGGGCGACCGCTGTTTCGCAACGAGGGAATCCACGTCAATACGTTGATCAGCGGGATCAAGAAAGCCCAGTTGATGCCCGCGTGAGCCGCCGGCGCGGCCGCGGGCTCGCCGCGTCGCGCTGATCGAGTCAGAGCGGAGTCAAGTGATGGATGAGTTGCGCAAGTTGCTGGCCTTTCTTTACAAGGACCCGACTGCGGCGCGGTTCCTGCTTGCGGATGCGGGACTTGCCCCCGAGGAACTGTATTTTGATAAGGCGGCCGACGTCTTCTGGGGCGACGTTCTTCTCACGGCGTCACCACGCGGGCAGGTGGATTCGATCGTCAACGCCGTCGTTAACGCGTTCCCCGGGCGCCGAGACGATTTGATCGCCGCCCTTGGAAAATTTCTCCGCGCTCCGCTCGTCGCGCACCTGTCTGAGCTCTTTCCGGAAGAAGCCGATGCCCGGACGCTGGTCCAGCAGTCCGGAGCCGCGGCCGATGCGATCGGACAAGTCGCCAACGTCAGGGCATTCTGGGAGGCCGCGCTCGCGCACGCGACGAAAGGAGGAAAGCTCTCTGAGATCGTGAAGGCGGCCGGAGACAAATTTGAGGGTTGGCGCATCAGACTGGCCCGCGACGAGAAAGACTACATCGATGGCGTCACCGCGATCGAGCTCCAGCCCCCCGCGCTACGGTGCAGGCCCAGTTCAAGGTCGTCAATGTCCCTCCTTTCATCGCACCGTCCTACTTTCAGAACCGGCACATCGAAACGAAGATAGTGAGTGGATTTCTCAGGGACGATTCAAAGCGGCTTTTCATACTCGTCGGCCGCGGCGGGATCGGCAAGACCTCGATGGTCTGTCGCATCTTGAGGACGCTGGAGGGGGGAACCCTTCCCGACGACAACGGATCGCTGCACGTGGACGGAATCGTCTACATGAGCACGATCGGCTCGAAGCGGGTGGATGCCGAGAATCTGTACAAGAACCTCTGCCAGTTCCTACCCAAGGATAAGGCCGGCGACCTGGGGATCCTGCTTGCGGACGATCAGATTCGCCCGGCCGTGAAGATGCGGACGCTGCTCGCCGAATTCCCCAAGGGCCGATACCTCGTCTACCTCGACAACCTCGAAAGCCTGATCGACATCAACACGTTTGCGATCACCGACCCCAAGCTGGACGAGGCGCTGCGGGCACGCTGCTCGTGGCAGAGCACCACGGTGTGAAGGTGCTGATCACCTCACGCGTGCCGCCGACGCCGTTGATGAAGGTCGAGGCCGCATGGCAGACCGTTCGATACGTCGAACACGGGCTAGAATCGCCTTATGCCGAGACGATACTTCGTGAACTGGACGAGGATGGAACGCTGGGCTTGCGCGATGCGTCCGACGAGATGCTCGGCCGTGCGCGAGCTCACTCGCGGGTTCCCCAAGGCGCTCGTGGCACTCTTTACCAACCTGAAGACCGACCCGGCCACGTCGCTCGAGGACCTTCTCGAGCTCGCGGCCACGGCACCGGTCGACGAGATCGAATACGTTCTGGTCGGCGAAGCGTTCAGCCGGCTCGACCAGACCGCCCAGCGCTGATGCAGGCGCTGGCGATCTATAACACACCGGTGACCGCCCTTGCGGTCAATTACCTGCTCCATGCCTACGTGGGCGGCGTCGATTGCACCAGTGTGCTTCACCGGCTGGTCAGCCTCCAGTTTGCACGCAAGGAGGGAAAGAAATTCTTCTTGCACGATACCGACCGGGAATACGCGATCTCGCAGATCCCGCCGGGAGCGGATCAGGACCGGAACGAATCGGGCGCAGCCACGTTCACTCGCATTTCCCTGCTGCACCGCGCCGCGGATTACTTCCGGAACGACCGCAAGCCGCCGGAGGCGATCCGGCGCGTGGACGATCTCGAGGCCCAGCGCGCCGAGATCGACCTGCGCTGTGAGGGAGGGGAGTTCGAGGAAGCAGCCCTGATCTTGAACGGGATCGACGTCGATTACCTTTGCCTGTGGGGCATGAACAACGAGGTCGTCCGGCTGTATACGATCTTGCTCGGCAAGACGGCCGATCCGTCGCTCGAACGTCCATGCCGCGTCAACGATCCCAAGCTGCTGGCTCGTTCACTGATCGGGCTCGGAACCGCTCGTTTCTACCTGGGCGAGTACACCACGTCGATCGACAGTTTCACGCAGGCCATGGAGCTGGCCCGCGAAGCCGGAAACGTCGAGGACCAGGGCCTGTGCCTCGCCTACATGGGGCATTGCCACTATTACCTCGGGCACGTCGAACGGGCCGTCGACTGTGAAAACCAGGTCTTGACGATCGCAGCCGGCTTGAGTGACGAGAATCCGAAGAAGTTTCGCCTTTCCCTGATGGGCCACGGCCGGCTCGGGATCTGCCTCGACCTGGGAGGGGAAACCCCCCGCGCGATCGAGCACATCACAAACGCGCTCGCGGCCGCCCGCAAGATCATCGATCGGCGCGAAGAGAATTTCTACCTCGACCTGCTCGGGCTGTTCGAGGGCTACATGGGTGACTATGAAGCGGCCTTCGAGCACTTGAATCAATCCCTCGAAATCGCGCGGTCGGTCGACGACTGGTACGGCGTGAGCATGCACCTCTGCAACCTGATGGAGACGTATAACAACCACGGTGAGCATCCGAAGGCGATCGAGACCGGCCTGGAGCTGAAGACCGGGTACCGGAGCCTGAACCCTGCCGTGGGAAGCTGGGGGAACGTCGAGCAGGCGCTCGCTCGCGTGGCCGTCGGCAAGCTCGATGAGGCCCGCGCCGCCGCCGAAGAAGCGTGCCGTAACAACGTTCCCCAGAACAACTACCTGGCGCGGTCGATTTTGGGCCTGGTCGCGCTGCGGCAGGGTCAGATCGAAAATGCCCGCCAGGCATTCCAGGAGGCCGAGAAGCTGGCCGACGTATTGCTGCAGGCCTACGAAAGGAACTTCGCCGCCCTCGATGCCAAGGGATTGTGCGCCGTCGGCTTGAGCTGCTGCGCCCTAGAGTCGAGCGCACCGCGCGCCCTCCCGGCGTACGCGAAAGCCCGCAGCATCACCCGGATCCCCGGACACGTGCGGCGCGCAATGCTCCCGCTCGAGCTGCTACTCGGGCCCGGCGACTCGTTTGCCGACGTTCGTTCCGCGGCCGCCGGGGCTTGACCTGGTCCGGGAAGGAAAACGTCGTTACCCCCCCTGCCCAACCGCCGAAGAGAGGCGGGAGACCAGTTCTCGATTCGGCTCGGCCTTCGCGAGCGGGGGGACGTACAAGGTCGACGCCGTCACGACGCGCGGCACCGTCGCCAGCCGATCAATCGGGACGCGATCGAGGATCGGGTTGCAGACCGGATAGCGTGCTGCCTCGTACACGATGACTTCGTGCGACGGGCCGTAAATCGCTTCGAGCGCCTTCACCAGAAGCGGCAGGCCCCGGTGGCTGTACTGGCTCTGATGCGTGGAATGGCCGACGAGCCCCACTTGCCAGAGCACCAGGGCCGCCCGAGGGTCGATCTTGCGCTCGGAGATCAGGAAATCGGTCGCTTCATAGCTCTGGCATCCATGTGCGCCCGGGTCGACGCCCAGATCGGCAAACAGGCAGTCCTCGGCGGAGATGCCCGGCAGCATCGTCGCGGGAAAGCCCTGGCGCGCCGCCCTGCGGATCGCCTCGTGCGTCGGATACGCAAAGACGCCCGGGTGGCCATAGGTTGCCACGCACACCCGCTGGCCCGAGCCGCACGTGCGACAGGATGCGCTCCACGATCTGCTCGTAGGTTTCCTTGCGGGGCTTGCCTTCCAGGTACAGCGTGAACAGCGACTCGGCGGTCGAATTCTGCTCGGTCAGCCACCGTGCGGTCACGGGTTCGGCGACGAGATAGAGCAGCTTCTCGGCGTGCTGGATGTGAGAAAATGCTTCCAGCGTGGTCTGCCCGACCGCCTTGATTCCTGTCCCCAGAATGGTGAGCGATCCTGTATTCATGCACGTACTCTCCCAGAGCACAAGGGCGCACGAACGTCACGCAGAGTCCGAGAGCCGTGCCGGCGCGGCTGGGATGAAGCGCCAAATCTTCGCCCTTTGATTCTCACGAAAGATGTTCAGAGACGTACTGGGGCGGGGCCTTCACCGGCGTCTCAGTCTGTCCGAGGCTGGCGAGGATCTGACAGATCCCTTCCGAGTCGCCATTCTTGATGACCGACTTCTCACTCTCGGAGAGATCGGTCCGGGCGAGAAAAGCGTCGGGGTCCCGCTTCATCTCCATCAACTTCGAAGAATCGGTGCTCAGAGAAATCAACAATTGAATCAGTTGATCAGATTTCACGGACCGCGTCTCCATTTGGCATCAAGAATAGCGCACGGATTTCGAAACGGGGGTTTGCCCCCCCTGCCCAGGAAAAACTGCGGGCGACTTGATTGTAAGGACGACACGACCACCCGTCTCCGGGCCGCCGCGAGGTCGGCGCCGCGGCTCCCGGATCGCGCGTCGACGTTATATCTTCACAGGGATATCCGTTTGCCCATGGTTGGCAAGCGCCTGGCAGATCCAATCGGAATCGCCATTCTTGATTGCCGATTTCTGGGTCTCGGAGAGCTCGGTCCCGGCAAGAAAGGCGTCCGGGTCTCCACCCTACGATCGTCACGAAAGATGTTCAGAAACCTGCATGGCCTTCACCGGCATCTCGGTCTGTCCGAGAGCGGCCAGAATCTGACAGATCCCTTCCGAGTCGCCATGCTTGATGACCGACTTCTCACTCTCGGAGAGATCGGTCCCGGCGAGAAAAGCGTCGGGGTCTCGCTTCATCTCCATCAATTTTGAAGAATCGGTGCTCAGAGAAATCAACAATTGAATCAGATGATCGGTTTTCACAGGCATCTCCGTTTGTCCGAGGCTGGCGAGGATCTGACAGATCCCGTCAGAGTCGCCATTCTTGATGACCGACTTCTCAGTCTCGGAGAGCGCGGTCCCCGCAAGAAAGGCGTCCGGGTCTCGTTTCATTTCCATCAACTTCGAAGAATCGGTGCTCAGGGCAATCAACAATTGAATCATTGGGTCTGATCTCACGGATCGCCTCTCCGCTCGGTGCAAAGAATCGAGCGCGGGGACCGGCGCTGCGCCCCGCTGCGCGAGTAATCCCGCGGCGCCGGTGCTGAAAACGACACGGTCGCACGTCTTCCGGCCGCCGCGAGGTCGCGCCGTGGTCCTCGGATACCGAGACGTCGTCAAGACTTCACAGGGATCTCGGTCTGCCCATCGCTCGAGAGGGCACCTGGCAGATCCAATCGGAATCACCGCTCTTGACGACCGATTTCTCATATTCGGAGAGCTCGGTCGCAGCGAGAAAGGCGTCGGGATCGCGCTGCAGCGCCATCAGCTTTGTGGAATCGGTGGAAAGGGCGATCATCAGTCGAATCAGCGAGCTCATGAATAAACTCCCCGTGTGAGCAAAGCGTCGTTCACATTGCCGGCACACTTCGATCGCATGAGATCGGGGTGACGGCCTTCCTCGTTGAAGATCTCCACCCGTGATGTACGTCACCACTCGTTCACTGGTAGGTCGAACGTGATACCTATTATAGCACGGCCAGCGCGGGACAATGAAGTCCCGCACGCCGCGCACCGCCAGTTTTTCGCATGGGCGCTCGGATTCTAGTTCGATTCGCGTCCGTGCTCGTGCTGACCCGAGCGCTCGTCGCTAGTCGCCGTCGGCGCTTGCCCCTGAAAGGGCTCCATGTGGATCAAGACGCCCACCACCTCGGGGACGGCCGCGCGGATGGCTCCTTTGACTTTCCCGCTCAGGATATGAGCGTCGCGCAGCGGCATCCATTCATCGGCTTGAACATGAAGATCCACGAAGTAATCCATGCCGACCTTGCGGATTCGCAGTTTCTCGATGGCGCTGACGCCTTCGACTCCGAGGGCGGTCGTGGCGATCTGCTCGAGCATCGGCCGCTCGGGCATCCGGTCCATCAGGTCGATGACGGCCGGACGCAAGCAGCAGCGTGCCGTTGACGGCGATCACCGCGGCGGCGACCAGGGCGGCCCAGTCGTCGGCCGACTCCCACCCGGGTCCGCCCAAGAGCGCGACGCCGATCCCGATCAGCGCGGCCACCGAGGTGATGGCATCGCTGCGATGGTGCCAGGCGTCGGCCTTCACGGCCGTGCTGCCGGTCTCGCTGCCGACCTTCAGCACCCGGCGGTACAGGATTTCCTTGACGGGGATGACCGCCGCGATCACCGCGAGCGTGAACGGCGCTGGCATGTGGTGGGGCGTCAAGATCTCGCCGACCGCGGCGACAGCGATACCCAGGGCCGCCCCCAAGAGCATCAGCGAGACGATCGCCGTGGCCAGCGCCTCGGCCTTGCCGTAGCCGTAGGGATACTCTTCGTCGGCCGGCTTGGTCGTGATCCGCAGCCCGCCCCAGACGACGAGGGACGAAAAGATATCGGTGAACGATTCGATGGCATCAGCCACCAGCGCATAGGAATGTCCGGCGATTCCCGCGACCAGCTTGACGATGACCAGCACAATGTTCACCAGACAGGCCGGTCCGTGCGGCCCTCATCGCTTGTGTGGCGTGGCTCAATGGTCGTTCCCTTCGATGCTGGCCTGCGGATCGAGGCCGGCCTGGCAACGTGCCGGGCAGTCAAGCGAATAGACTCTCCACGATTCCGGTACTCGAAGAAAGCCGAAGGCCGCGCATTTCCGCGACCTTGGGCCGGCGATTTCGCGCAGGCGCGGAACAGTGCGCCGCGCGGACTGCGATGTTGCAGACACATGCGCGGCATCGGTAGCTTGAACAGACCCATTAATCGGCGCTAGCCCCCTTTTCCAGCGCGTCATTCCAGCACGGTGTGGTGAATCCTGCCAGATTGCTCACGGCCGGTCGTGGGACGGTTGTCCGTCGGAACTGAGAGAACGTTCGTCTGGAGTCACCAGTCATGTCGTTTCGTCGCCGCTGGGCCTTGGGTCTACTCGTGCTGATTGCGGGAATATCAGCGGCCGGCGCACGCGCCGGCGATCCGCCGGGGCCGCAGTCCGAGACACCGGTGCTCCATCGGCCGGCGTTCGAGCCGCTGCCGCTGCGGAGCATCAAGCCGGCCGGCTGGCTCAAGGACCAGCTCCGCATCCAGGCCGACGGCCTGAGCGGGCACCTCGACGAGTTCTGGCCCGACATCAAGGAAAGCGCCTGGTTCGGCGGCAAGGCCGAGGGCTGGGAGCGCGTCCCGTACTGGCTCGACGGCCTCGTCCCGCTGGCCTATCTTGCTCGACGACCCGCGCTCAAGGCCAAGGTCAAGAGGTCGATCGACTCCATCCTCGATCACCAGCACCCCGACGGCTGGCTCGGGCCCGGTGGGCGATAGCCAGAAGCACAAGCCCTACGACGTCTGGCCGCTGTTCCCGCTGTTCAAGGCGCTCACGCAGTACCAGGAGGCGACCGGCGATCCGCGGGTGATCCCGGCGCTGCTCGAAGTGCTGCCGCAAGATCGACGAGGTGATCTCGCGCGAGCCCATGTATAGCTGGGCCCGGTTCCGCGCGGCCGACTTCGCCGTCACGCTTGTACTGGCTGTACGACCGGACCAAGGAGCCCTGGCTGCTGGACCTGGCCCGCAAGGCGTTTGCCCAGAGCCACGACTGGCGCGCCCAGTTCGACGACTTCACGTTCACCGCCAAGGCTCGGGACAAGAAAGACCTCGACACCCACGGCGTCAACACGGGCATGGGCCTGAAGTACGGCGGCGTGCGGTATCGGCTCACCGGCGACGCCAAGGACAAGGACGCCGTCTTCCGCATGCTCGACCAGCTCGATCGATACCACGGCCAGGCCACCGGCATCTTCACCTGCGACGAGCACCTGGCCGGCCGCAGCCCGTCGCAGGGGACCGAGCTCTGCACGGTCGTCGAGGCGATGTACTCGCTCGAAGTCCTGGCCGGCGATCCTGGGCGATCGCGCGGCTGGGCGACCGGCTGGAGAAGCTCGCCTTCAACGCCCTGCCGGCGACATTCAAGAAAGACATGACGGCCCACCAGTATGACCAGCAGTGCAACCAGGTGATCTGCTCGGCCAGGGGCGAGCACGTCTACGTCAGCAACGGGCCCGACGCGAACCTCTACGGCCTGGAGCCGAACTTCGGCTGCTGCACGGCCAACATGCACCAGGGCTGGCCCAAGTTCGCCTCGCACCTCTGGATGAAGACGCCCGACGGCGGCCTGGCGGCGTCGCGTATGCCCCGTGTGTCAGGTCGAGACGCAGATCCAGGCAAGCCGGTGAAGGTCGAGGTCGAGACGGATCCACGTATCCGTTCCGCGATGCGAGCAGTCACGATCGTCATCAAGGTCCATTCGCCGGTGAAGCTGCGTTTTCCGCTGCACCTGCGGATCCCGGGCTGGGCGTGAAGGGTGCGATCTGCGCAGATCTGGGAGGATCCGGCGACGCTGGAGCGCGTTTCCGACCTCAAGCCCGAGACGTTCTGTGACTCTGAATCGGGAATGGAGCGGGACCCAGCCCAGCGTGATCGAGCTCACGATGCCGATGCCCGTACGGCCTGCACGAGGGTTTTAACGGCGCGGTGGCGATCGAGCGCGGTCCGCTGGTGTACGCCTTGCCGATCGAGGCCGAGTGGAAGAAGTTCAAGGACGGCCCGATCTGCCGTTCGACGACTGGGAGGTCTACCCGAAGTCGCCCTGGAACTACGCGCTCCAGATCGACCGCGAGCATCCCGAGCGATCGGTCGTCTTCGAGACGCGGACGGCCGCGGGGCCGCCCTTCACACCCGGCGGCGCCCGCTGATCGCCAGGGTCAAGGGCCGGCGGCTGCCCGGCTGGGGCCTGGAGAAGGAGCGGCCGCTCCGCCGCCGCCTGGTCCGTGCCAGCAGTGGAGCCGCTCGAAGAACTGACGCTTATTCCCTACGGCTGCACCGACCTGCGGGTGACCGAGTTCCCAAGATTGGCCTTGCCATGAGATGATGGAATGACACAGTCTTCTGCGCCCCAAGTCGATCCCGGAAGTCGGGCGCGGCCGGAGCCGCTCTGGGCGCAGCTCACGAGAGCCCCCGAGTTCGAGTCATGGGTGCCGATGGCCAGCTTGGGCTCAAACGTTTCGCCCGCAGCGGCGTCTCATTCCTTCGGTCCTCGATCGTCTGGAAGCTGACGTTGTTCGTGGGCGTCCTGGTCGCACTCAACGGCGGCGTGCTGATCGGCGTCGCGTACTTCACCACCAGCGCGATCCTGCGCGACCAGATCCACGAGCGGCTCTCGACGGTCGCCGCCGATCGGCAGGAGATGCTTGACGGGCGAGCTGCGCCAGCAGGAGCGAGCGTGCTTCCAGTTCGCCGAGCGGCCGCGCCTCCACCAGCTCCTTGCGCAGCGCGCCGACCGGGACGATCGGCCCGGACCGATTCCGGCGCGGAAACCGAGCCGATCCTCGCCCGCGTCCGAAGCAACACGACCGGATTCCTGGCCCTCTGGATCGAGGACGAGGCCGGCCAGGTGATCGCCTCGAGCGGGCCTGAAGACCTGGTCGCGGTCTACTGCGAGCGCGAGCGCCCCGGCCACGAAGCCCGATGGCGGGCTGGTCGTTCCGCCGCGGCGAGTCGGCGAGACCTTCGGGCTGGTCTCCTCGCGTGGTCCGCGAGCCGCGATGGCCGGATCCTGGGCACGCGTCATGCTGCTCTCGGACTTCGGGCCGATCGCGGCGTTTCTGATGGACCCGCGCGGGCTGGGGAAACCGGCGAGGTCCTGGTGGGCGTCGGGAACGGCGAGACGATCCGGCTCATCTTGCCTCCGCGGCTGCGGCCTTCGATGACCGAGGTGGCGGCGAGCGAGTTGCCGGCCTTGAGCGCGGCGATCGCGGGGCAATTTGGCTTCGATGCGGACGACCGATTATCGCGACCACGACGTGCTGGTGGCCTACCGGCCGGTGGGGTCGGCTACCCCGGCTGGGGACTGATCGCCAAGATCGACTCCGCCGAGGCGTACGAGCCGGTCGGCCGGCTGCGCTGGCTGGTTGCTGGCCTTGGGCGGGCGTGCCCTGGCTGCTGGGGCTGGGGGCGTCCAACGCGATCGCCCGGCGGTTCGCGCGGCCGATCCGCCGGCTGGCCAGGACGTCGGCGGCCGTCGCCGCCGGCGATCTGAGCGTCCGCAGCGAGGTCACGTCGTCGGACGAAATCGGCGCCTTGAGCACGGCGTTCAACCGGATGACCGAGGACCTGTCCCGCTCCTACGCGACCCTCGAGCGGCCGGATCTCCGAGCGGACCCGCGACCTGGAAGCCGTCCGCGACCTGCTCGACGCCTTCTTCCGGATCTCGACCTCGCAGACTGGACCCCGACAACATCGACAAGACGTTCGATTCGGTGCTGCGATTCTGCTCCCAGCTGGGCTACGACCTGGCGATGATCTCGCTGGTCGACCACGATGCCGGCGTGATCCGGGCGGTGCGTGCGACCGGGACGATGACCGGCGTGGTCGAGCTGACGGTGCGGCCGCTCGACGGCGACGACATCCTCGCCGTCGTCGGTCCGCGAGGGCCGCGTGATCGTCGTCCCCGATTCCACGGCTCGATCCGCGGTGCGACCCGGCCGCCGTGGCGTTGTCGCGGCATCCGCGGCCAGATCGTCCTGCCGCTGGTGAGCGATCAGGTGCTGGGCACGCTCCAGGTCGCCTCGCATCTCGCCGCTCGACCCCGACCAGCGTCGACCTGCGCCCGCTGGAGACGCTGGCCACACCACACCGCGCGGGCCTTGACGGGCCTCCGGCAGCTCGAGGAGATCCGCCGGCTGAACCAGAGCCTGGAGCAGCACGCCCAGGAGCTGGCGCGCTCCGAGGCCGCGCTCCGCGAGCAGACCCGGATCCTGCAGTCGGTCCTCGACTGCATGGGCGACGGCGTCGTCGTCGCCGACTCGAGCGCGCAGGTTCCTGGTCTTCAACCCGGCCGCCCAGCGCATCCTGGGCCACGGCCGGATCGACGAGCCCGCCCCAGGAATGGTCGCGGCACTACGAGATCTTCCTGCCGGATCGGTCGACCCCCTACCCGGTCGAGGACCTGCCCCTGATGCGGGCGATCCGCGGCGAGTCGGTCGACCAGGCCGAGCTCTACATCGCTTATCCCAGCCGCGACGACGGGACCTGGATCCTCGTGACCGGCCGCCCCCTGCAGGACGAACACGGCGAGCTGCGAGGGGGAGTCGTCGTCTTCCACGACATCACCCGGCGCAAGAAGGCCGAGCGCAGGCTGGCGGCGCAGTACGAGACGACCCGCGTCCTGGCCGAGGCCGACTCGCTCGGCCAGGCCAACGCCAAGATCCTCGAGACCATCTGCGAGAGCCTGGACTGGGACTTCGGGGCGTTCTGGAGAGTCGACCCGCACGCCCAGCGGCTGCGCTGCGCGACGATCTGGCACCGGCCGGCGGCTCGGCAGCGCCGAGTTCGAGGCTCGTGACCCGCGAGCCAGACCCTGCAGCGCGGGGCCGGGCTTCCCGGCCGCGTCTGGGCGGACGCCCAGCCCGGCCTGGATCCCGGAGATCTGCCGAGCGACGCCGAATTCCCTGCCGTGCGGTCGGCCGCCGTTGACGACGGCCTGCACGCCGCGCTTCGCCGTGCCCGATCCTGCTGCGAGGCGAGTGCCTGGGCGTGCTCGAGTTCTTCAGCCGCGAGGCCCGGCCGCCCGACCACGCCATCCTGGAAATGATGACCAGCCTCGGCACGCCAGATCGGCCAGTTCATCGAGCGGCATCAGATGCGCGCCCGCGTCATCCAGTCGGAGAAGCTGGCCTCGCTGGGCATGCTCTCGGCCGGCGTGGCCCACGAGATCAACAACCCACTGGCGTACGTCGCCAACAACCTGGCCGTCCTCGAGCGCGACGTCCGCTTCTTGCTCACGCTGCTGGCGATCTACGAGAAGGGCCGGCGACGAGCCTGGCGGCCGACCCAGCCCGAGCTGATCCGGCAGGTCGACCGGCTCGCCGCCGAGTTCGACCTGGCCTACGTCAAGGAGAACATGGGCAAGATCCTGCAGAGCACGCGGCAAGGGGTCAAGCGCGTGGCCGACATCGTGCAGAACCTCCGCGGATTTGCCCGCCTCGACCGCGCCGCCGTCGACCAGGCCGACATTCACGAGGCGCTCAAGACGGCCCTCGAGATGCTGCGGGGCCGGCTCGATCCGCCGCAGCATCACCGTCGAGGAACATCTGGGCGAGCTGCCGCTGGTGGCCGGCTCGCCCGCGCAGCTCAATCAGGTCTTCTTGAACCTGCTGGTCAACGCCATGCAGGCGATCGAGTCGACCCATCGCGCCGACGGCCGGATCGCGATCACCACCGACGCCAGAGAACGGCGAGATCGTCGTCGAGGTGGCCGACAACGGCTGCGGGATCCCCGACGAAATCCTGCCCCAGATCTTCGATCCGTTCTTCACGACCAAGGGGGTCGGCGACGGCACCGGACTGGGGCTCTCGCATCACCCACAGCATGGTCCAGGACCACGGCGGCCGTCTGGAAGTCGAGAGCGTCGTCGGCCAGGGCACCCGCTTCCGCGTGATTCTGCCGGTGGCCCGATCGTAAGCGCCACGGCGCACGTTACCTTCCCGGTGGCACGAGGCTCCGCCCGCGGATATGGTGAACTGAACGATTCGCATCGCGTCTCGCGTCCGGTCGTTCTGACGATCGGCGCACGCCGTGAGTCGCAGCACTGTCTCGTGCGCAAAGGAGACCGCTATGGGTCACGATCAGGTTGGGTTCCCGGTCGACGGCGGAAACTCGGGCCGGCCGCTGTGCGGACTGGCTCTGGGCGTGATCCTGGCGCTGGCGGCCTGGTCGGAGCCGCAGCGCGGTTTCGCAGCGCGGCCCGGCGCGGCACCCGATGCCGCGGCCCTGCCCTTGGCACGCTGCGTGCCGCGCCAGGAACTGATCTTCTATCTGGAATTCGACGGGCTGGATGCGCACGCGGCTGCCTGGAACAAGATCGGCTGCCTCCAAGACTGTTGAACGACACCAAGCTGGGCGCGCTCCTGGAAGACCTGGCCGCTCAGGGAATCGAGCTCGCCCAGTCAGTCCAGCGCACCCGGCCCGGGGATCAAAGGGGTGGAGGGGCTCGAGCTGATCAAGCACATCGCCCGCGACGGGTTCGTGCTTGCCGCCTGGGGCAAGGCACCGAAGGACTCGCGATTTGTCGTCGTGCTCAGAAAGGGCAGCCGGCCGGAGCTCTGGCGCGTGCTCGAAGCGCTGCGGCCAGCCGGCCGGCCCGGCGCGGAAGGCGCCAACGCTCGAGCGAATCCGAAAGCCGGGCGCACGCATTCATCCGAACTCGGCAAGGACGGCGTATGGTGGGTCGAAAACGGCGACCTCATCGTGACCGCCAAAGACAAGGCGGACGAGATCCTCGCCGTGCTCGATGGCAAACAGCCAAGCGCCGTCCTTCACCCGCTTCGCACCGCGCTGGCCGCGGCCGAAGACGGTTTTGAGCCCGCGGCGGTCGGGTTCCTCGACATGGCCGCCCTGCCGCCGCTGCCCACCTGACGCCGCTCTGCTGGGCCTCGACGGCCTGCGGAGAATTGAGCTGCGGTGGGGATTTCAGGACGACGCGCTGCGGGGCGTGATCCGCGCGGTGGCGCCCGCGCCCCGGCGGGGAGCTGCTGCGCTCTCTCGACCAGCCGAGCTTCGGGATCGACTCGCTACCCTTCTTACCCGCCGGCTTGACCGGCTTCACCGTGGTGTCGGCCGATCTCGCCAAGTCTTACGACCAGATCGCCGCGCTCGCAAAAACCGCCGATGCTCGCGGGGCTGATCGCATCGCGGCTTTCGAGCAAGCGATGCGCCAGCTCTTCGGCCTGGAATTCCGCGACGAGCTGCTGCGCACCGCTGGGCCCGAAGCTGGCCATTTACGCGCAGGCCGGGTGCTCCCGGCGCGGCCGCCGACCCGGCGACCGCATTTCTGCGGCAGTTCACCGGCTTCACGCTTGCGGTCCAGGTTAACGACGCGGATGCGGTGGCCAAGGTGTTCGACCGGCTCATGGTCGGGCTCAACCGGATTATCGGGCAGCAAATGGCCCGCCGACCCAACCAGGCCGGCGGCGCCGGCGCCCCAGCCCCTGAGTTTCGCAAGCAGCCCGGCGATCGTCCTACCTACGTGCTCGACTTGCCGCCGGGCCTGCTGCCGCCGCAGCTTGCGGAAATGTTTCAACCGACCGTCTCTCTTGGAAAAGACGGGCTCGTGCTGGCAGCGACAACGGCCGCGGCCGATCGAGGCCGGTAACGGCGGCCCGCGCTGGGGGCCGACCGGCGCGTTCGTCCCGATGGCGCACCGACTCCCGACGGGACTGGTGTTCTTGAACGTGAGCGATCCCCGCGATTCGATGCCCGAGTTGATCGAAAAGCTGCCGGTCTTTGTCCAGCAGCTCAACTCGATGCTGCTTCCGGCCATCCTGGCGGCGCGCGAGGCGGCCCGCCGCGCCCAGTGCACCAACAACGTGAAGCAGATCGCCCTGGCGATTCACAACTACATCGCGACTAACAACGCGTTCCCCCGGCCCGCCATCACCGACAAGGCCGGCAAGCCGCTCTTGAGCTGGCGAGTGGCGATCCTGCCGTACATCGATCAAGTTCCTCTTTACAACAAGTTCAAGCTGGACGAGCCCTGGGACAGCCCGCACAACAAGTCGCTCTTGCAGTACATTCCGCCGGCCTATGTGTGTCCGAGCTCTGGCCGGCGGCGACGCGAATACCACCGTCTATCACGTGTTCGCCGGGCCGGGTGCAATCTTCGAGAACGGGAAGGACCGCGGGCTCGCCGACATCACCGACGGGACAACCAATACGCTCTTGATCGTCGAGAGCACGAAGGCCGTTCCCTGGACCAAGCCCGACGATCTGACGTTCGATCCGGCGGCAGCCCCGTCGCTTTTCGGCGCCGGTTCGGCTCATCCGGGCGGCTTCATTGCTTCGACGGCCGACGGCGCGGTCCGGTTCATCGGCAATTCGATCGACCCGAATGTCCTCCGGTCCATGATCACGTGCAGCGGCGGCGAGGTCGTGAACTCCGAACGGATCGTCGGGGGGGATCGCCAGGCGCCGGCGCCGGGAAGGGGAGCTGGACTGCGGGTCGATCCGAACAAATTGCCCCGGGCAGACGAACTCAGGCGGTTGCTGTTCCCGGCTTCGATGGCACTGGTTGTCGATCGCGAAGGGGCCAGCCTGGTGTTTCGCGATCCGATTCCGACCATCAGCTCGCCGGCCGCCAGCGGCGTCCTGATCGGGCTCTTGCTGCCGGCTGTCCAATCGGCCCGCGAAGCGGCCCGCCGTGCCCAATGCGTCAACAACCTCAAGCAGATCGCCCTGGCGATGCTTAATTATGAAAGCGCAACGCTCAGTTTCCCTCGGCCGGCGATCACCGACAAGGCGGGCAAGCCGCTTTTGAGCTGGCGGGTCGCCATCTTGCCCTACATCGAGCGAGCGGGACTGTACGAGAAATTCAAGCTGGATGAGCCCTGGGACAGCCCGCACAACCTCGCGCTCCTGAAGGAGATGCCGGCGAACTACGAGTGCCCCAGTCACGCCCGGGGCGAGCCCTACACCACGACCTACCGGCTCATCTCCGGGAAAGGTGCTCTCTTCGAGAACGGGAGGGACGTGAAAATCGCCGACGTGACCGACGGCCTGACCGGTACGCTCCTGGCGGTCGAGGCGGCCGAAGCCGTGCCGTGGACCAAGCCCGACGATCTCTCGTTCGATCCGGCGGCGGCTCCGTCGCTCCTGGGCACCGGCTCGTCCCACCCCGGCGGCTTCAATGCCGCGTTCGGCGATGGCTCGGTGCGATTCTTCCGCAATTCGATCGATCCGAACGTATTCCGATCCTTGATCACGCGCGCCGGCGGAGAGGTGGTCAGGATCCCCTGACCCAAATCGATCCAGCGACCGCGATTCAGGAGGTGTCGCGTCGTCGCAGGATCGCAGGCCCGCCTGCGGCGGACTCATCAGGCACGCGGCACCCTACCCCAGGGTCACGGAGCAAGGAGAGATGGGCCACACGCGACGGACTTGCACGTTTCTCGGTCGCGCACCAGCGATCCTCGGCGCGCTCGCGGGCGCGATCGTGGTCGCAGCGATCGCGACTGAGCGAGCCTCCGGCCAGGCGCCCGGCCCGCGAGCCGGCGCTCCGGAGGTCGCGGCGGCGCCGGTGTCGCAATTTGTGCCGCGGCAAGATCTGCTGGCGTATCTGGAGTTCGACGGCCTGGACGCGCACGCGGCTGCCTGGCGCGTCCGCTGCTTACAAGCTTTTAAACGACACCAAGCTGGGCGCGCTTCTGGAAGATCTGGCGCTTCAGTCGATCGAGCTCGCGCAGGAATCCGTCGCACCGGAACATCGTAGGAAGGGCGACGAAGTTGTCGGCGTGTTCAAGCAAATCATGCGTGATGGATTTGTCGTCGCGATGTCGGGCAAGGCGGACGCCGCGCGGCCGATCCTCGTATTGCGCCGCGGCGACCGGCCAGAGTTCGTACGGTTACTCGGCGCCTTGGGCGGCCTGGCCGCGGCTGGTCAAGCCGACGACGCATTCGCGGCCTCGCGAGCCGGGCGCACGCTCCACCGGCTCGGCGCTAGCGGCATCTGGTGGGTCGAGAATGGCTCGCTCGTCGTCACGGTCAAAGAGAAGGTCGACGAGATCCTGGCGGTGCTCGATGGCAAAGCGGCGAGCGCCTCAGATCATCCGTTGCGTTTGCAGCTCTCCAGGGCAGAGCGGGATTTCCCCGCGGTCGCCGTCGGGTTTTTCGACATGGGCGCACTGGCCCCGCTGCCGCCGAGCTTGATCGGGCTCGGGCTCGACGGACTGGAGCGGATCGAGCTTTGCTGCGGCTTCGACGAGGGAGCGCTGGCCAGCGTGTTCCGTGTGGTCGCCCCCGCACCGCGGCGGGGCGTCTGGCTCTGCTCGACCAACCAGCGTTCCGACTCGACTCGCTGCCCCCCCTGCCCGCCAACACAACAGCGTTCGCCGTGGTTTCCGTCGACCTCGCCAAGAGCTACGACCAGATCGACGCCCTGCTCAAGCGCCTTGGCCCCGACTCGTCCGCCGGCCTTGGAAACCCCACGCAGCTCTCGCTCCAGCGGCTCGACTTGCCAAAGACATCCTGGCGTACATCGGGCCGCAACTGGCGTTCTACGCGCAGCGCCGGCTCGCGAAGAAGACTCAAGCGCGGCCGGTCTGCTCACGTCGCGACTCGCGGGTTTCAGTGCCCAGGCGCAGGTCCGCGATGAAGCACGCGTAACCAGGGCCGTCGGTATCATGCTGAACACGCTCAACCCCGCCGTGAATCCGGCGCGACGGGTGACGAATCGGAACCGGCTGGCACAGGTCGCGAGGTCATTGACATTTCGGAAGGTGGAGCGGCCGACGGTCACGTACGTGATGGATTGGCCGCCCAACCTGATCGCGCCGCCGTTCTCTACGCTGCTCCAGCCCACGGTGATGCTGAGCCACGATCAACTGGTGGTGGCCGGGTCCACCGCGGCGGCGGAGCGCCGCCCTGGCGGCCGGCCCGCGCTGGCAGCCGGCCGGCGCGTTCATCCCGGTGGTCCGCAGGCTTCCGCCGGAGATGATTTACCTGAGCCTGGGTGATCCCCGCGTGGCGACGCCCATTCTGACGGCGATGCTGCCGGTTCTCGTACGGCAGATCAACGCCGAGCTCGCCATCGCCCAGCAGCGCGCCGGCAAGGTCGCCGGGGACGTATTCCTGCGGCTCGACCCGGCGATGATTCCGCAGGTCGAGGAGCTCAACCGCCTGCTGTTCCCGTCCGCGACCACCGTTGTCGTCGACGGCCAGGGGGCCGTCCTGACTCACCGCGAGGCGATCCCCACCGTCACCTCGCCGGCAGTGGCCGGCGCCTTGCTCGCGCTCTTGATGCCAAAGGTTCAATCCGCGTACGAGACGAGCCGACGAGCCCAGTGCGTGAACAATCTGAAACAGATCGCCCTGGCGATGCACAACTACCATGCCGCGAACAACGCTTTCCCGAGAGCTGCCAAGTGCGATGAAAAAGGCAAGCCGCTCTTGAGCTGGCGCGTGGCCATCCTGCCCTACCTCGGCCAGCAGGAGTTGTACGACCGGTTCAAGCTGGACGAGCCCTGGGATAGCCCGCACAACAAGGCGCTCTTGAAAGAGATGCCGGCAACCTACCTTTGCAAGACGCGCACCAAGGTCGAGCCGTTCACCACGAACTACCAGGTCTTCGTGGGCCGCGGTGCGCTCTTCGAGAAAGATCAGGACATCCCGATCGCCAACGTCACCGACGGTACGTCCAACACGCTCTTGGTCGTGGAGGCCAAGGACGCAATCCCCTGGACCAAACCCGCCGACCTGACGTTCGACCCGGAGGCGGCCCTCTCGCTTTGCGGAGCAGGATCGCCACACCCCGAGGGATTCAACGCATCAACGGCCGATGGCGCAGTGCGATTCATCAAGTCCGTGGTCGACTTGAATCTGTTCCGGGCCCTGATCACTCGCAACGCGGGCGAGGTTGTGGTCCCCGGTTCGTTCTGAACGGCCGGCGGCCAGTGCCGCCATCCACGGATGCGGATTCGGCACGTCGACTTGCGCGGCTGGCACGGACTCACGCCGCGGGTTGCGAACCAGGTCTCTCCCCCACGATGATCCGATATCGATGCCGCGCGAAGTTTGCACCCAAAACGCCCAGCAGTAGCGTGAACATCGAGTGGCCGATTTCCCGGTATGCCTCTGAACTGTGGAGCGCGACCGTAGCAAATTGAATCCTCGAGCTGATCATACGGTCGGGCTCCGTCCACTCGGCCCAGCGCGGCAGCACTGGCGGCTGCGGCACCGCTACGAAAGTCGGGCCAGATTTTGGAAACGGAGTGGATACGACCAGTTCCGGAAGAGAGCCCCCGCCACTGGTAGAGGCGACCGTGCTGCTGGACGGTGTCGATGACGCGGGTGATAAGTGCGGGTAAAGGAAGTCGAGGATTGTTTCTGTCAACAGACGCGAGCAGACCGAATCGCGGAGCACGGGCACGGAGCACACGGTCAGGTAGATTCCGCCGCAGAGTGAAAAGCCCAGCCAGTAGGCCCGACCGGCTTCTCGGCTGTAGACCGCGTTAACGAACGCGACGACGACGGCGCCGAGAGCGAGCGAATACGTGACGTTTGCCCAGAGATACGACGGGTTTCGAAGGGCGGCCAGGGCCACGGCGAGAATCGCAATCAAGGTCAGGCCGCTCGCGATCGAGAAACGTGGCAATCGCATGTGTTCGCTCCCGTTTGTAGGCAACAACCGCGAGCCATCCTATCGCGACACGACCGGGAGCAAAAGGTTCGTAGTCATCGATCCGCCGAGCCATGACCCGTTCGAGGATTAGCGTCGGACAGATTCTCGGCGGTCGTCGCTTGAGTCAGTTCGTTCCGCCACCGGACGCATCGAACGGATCGGCGTCGGGCATGAAAACGCCCGGGTCGCGACGCGACGCTCGCGACAACAATCGAGTGAGGCCGTCCCTTCGTTTTGCCCGGACTGCGGTCCCCGCGACTGTGTCAGGACGGCCGCGAGGCGACGGGAAGGATCACCTCGGTGTCGAACTGGCAACGACGCGAGCGGGTTCCCCGAGGAGTTCGGCGACGTCCCACAAGCGGACATCGTCATCGTCCGAGGTCGCCAGCACGAGGGTTTGACCGTCTGGCGAGAACGACACGGCTCGGAGCGAGCTGGCGTGGCCGTCCAGGCTCACGCGCCGCTCGCCGGTCGCCACGGTCCAGAGCCCGAGCATTCCGTCGTTGCCGGCGGTGGCCAGCAGCGAGCCATCCGGGGAGAAAGCGACCGAGTTCACCGGGCGCGTATGTCCCGAAAACAGCCGGCACACGCGCCCGGTCTGGACATCCCACAGGCGAACGTCGTGTTCGGGGAATCCGGCCGAGGCCAAGAGCGCCCCGTCGGGAGAGAAGACAAGCGACATCGTCGGGCCAGGCCCGCCGGCGAGCAGTACTCGCCGCGAGCCGGATTGAAGGTCCCATAACAGGATCGACCGATTGTCGGTCGGGCCGCCAGTGGCGAGCCACCGGCTGTCCGGCGAAAACGCGATGCTCATGGCGGGCGACGGATGATGCAACACCATGCGCTCTCGCCCCGTTGCCAGGTCCCAGAGGAGAATCGTTCCGTCCAGGTCGGTCGTGATAGCGAGCGTGTTGCCGTCGGGGGAGAAGACGATCCGTTTGGCGCGCTTGATCGGAATCAGCAAGGTCCGGGCTGGCTCGCTCCGCGGGGACGTGAGGTCCCACAGGCAAACGCCGGGCGCGAATCCCACAGCGGCGAGCGACCGGCCATCGGGAGTAAACGCCAGCGCCCTGGCGTAACCCGGGAAGTCGAGGTACCGCTCGATCTGCCAGCCTGTCTCCGGAGTCCGGAGCGTCACGCGGCCGGCGGTGTTGGTCGTTGCGATCTGCCCGCTGACCGGCGAAACCGCAAACGTCATCACCTGAACCCCGAGCTCGCCTCGGGCAACCTGGGTCCGAGCGAGCTCGAGCTCGGGCTCGGCGTTGGACAGCTTGGCCACAATGATCAGGGCGATCGCGGCCGCGCCCAGCATCCTCACATCGAAGACGGGGAGCCTTGAAAACCGCGCCACTCCCCCGTTCTCGGCACTGCGAGTCCGTTGACCCTGATTCGGCCATTCACCGATCGTGGTTCGCCGCATGGGTCCGCTCCTTGATTTTCAGGATGGCCGCGAGCGCGGCCTGTTTTTCCAGTCACCTGTCGAAAGAGTGCGGTGGTCCGGCACGATCGCCACGATGAGCCAGCCGAGTGATGTGCGCGCGCACGCTCCTCGGCGGCGGCGCCGGCGTATCCAGCGCCGCGCGGTCGTCGTCATCGTTTCGAGGTGCCCAGCGTCCAGACGGCCGGCCTCAGCCGTCTGACTGGCCGCCGGCACGGCCGGCTCGCCAGTCTGTCCACTGGCACGACCAGAAAATCGCCCGCCGCCTTGCGATCAGTCAGACCCAGGCGGCGAGATACCGCACCACGAGATCACTCCTCGTCGTTGCGAGCCTGTTTGGTTCGCCGTGCTTTTGCGATCAATCGTTCCAGGTCTCGCAACTCGTCCAAGCTCACGTCCTTGGCCTTGAGAAGGCTGAGGACCACCATGTCTACGGCACCGTCAAAGACATTGTGCAGGAATCGCGACGTCACGCGATCCCGGCTGTACTTCGGGAAATAGACGAACACCCGTCCCTGTGCCCGATGCCCCACCAGGCCCTTTTCGTCCATGATCCGGAGCAGCGTCTGCACCGTATTGAAAGCCAGCTCACCGTCCGGACACATCCGCTCGTGAACCTCGCGGACGCTACCGGATCCCAGCTCCCACAACGTCTTCAAAACGTCCAGCTCCCTGGAACTCGGCACGATCTCCATCACTCTCGTTACCCCCAGCCTGCCGCCTCGAAACCGAGCGTCCGGGCGCACGCTTCACTTATAAAGTTAGGTGAACTTTATCGTCAGCTCCGACAACTGTCAAGAGCGACAACCTAAATATTTAGGTAGACAGACAGCACGCGCCCGCCTTCGCCTTGATCTCACCGTGAATCGCCCGCGGAGGCAACGGTCCCCCAGGCGGAATGGCGGCCGGGCCCAAGCCTGAACGCTGCCGTGTGGTGCCGTTCAATCCGATCGTGCCCGGCTCGACCAGGCTTTGCCATGGTCGACGTCGTTTGCCGCGCGGGCTTGCCCGGCGCGTAATTCACGCGATAAGGTGGGTCAGTGTCCGTGTGGAGATCAGCCTCGAGTCCCCGAGAACCAGCCCGTGTCGACCGAAGATTCGAGGTCCGAATACGTGTCGCCCACCGGCATTGACACATCAGCCTCGCGGTTGATCTTTCTGGGGATGCTTGGGTTGCTGGCCGGCGGTTTCGTGGCGTTTCGCTTCCTGAGCAAACCTGCTGGACCCCCACCTTCAGAAATTGCCGGCGATGCCCTTTTGGTGCAAGGGCGTGGGATCTACCTGGCGCGATGCGCGGCCTGTCACGGCAACGACGGACGTGGTGATGGTCCCGTTGCCGCCAACCTGATCGGCCCGCCGGTGGGAAACCTCACGGACAATGATTGGAAGCACGGCAATCGCCCCGAGCAGGTGCTCGCGGTGATCGGCCAGGGCGTTCCAAACTCGCGGATGGACGGCTGGAGCCGCGTGCTCGATCCTCCCGAGCTCAATGCGGTCGCGGCGTACGTGTACTACCTGGCGAAAGAGCCCGTGCCGCGGGAACTGCGCGAGCCCTGATGGAACCGTGCTGGTCGCAGCCAGGTTGCAATGCGGACGCGCCGGAATTCAGGCGAGCCGCTCGATCAGCTGCTCGTGAATCACGGCGTCGGCCTCGATTTCCACGAATGCCTTGTCGTCGATCAGCTTGGCCACCTGCACCATCGTTGTCGCCGGCCGGATCGATTCGAAGAACTCGCTGTGGATCTCGGCGACCTCACGCCATTGCGCGATGTCGGTGACGTACATCCGGGTCCGGACCACGTCAGTCGCCTTGCCGCCCAGGGCCTCGATGGCGGCGATGATGATCTCGAGCGCACGGCGGGTCTGAGCCTTGACGGTTGATCCGAGTCGGCCGTCAGGCTCCAGACCCAGGGTCCCGGTGACGAAGATGAAGCTTCCCTCGCGTACCGCACGCGAATAGCCGACCACCGGCTCCCATGGCGAGCCCGTGGACACGCATTTCCGGCCGTTGCGTTCGGTGACAGTCAACTTCACGTGAGGGGTCATTGCGGGCTGCTCCAGTGAGGTCGAGAGAGTCCGGCTCGGTGATGCCGCCAGAGTAGCCTGGCCGCGCCGGCGAGGCAACATTCGGGCGGTCCGAGCGAGCCTCCCTCTGCGCGCTTCTCACCGGGCGTTTGACCGCGCAAAGGTCGGTGCGACGAATCGTTGCGGCAACATCCCGGCGACCTGTCATGCGTTCAACAGTTTGTGCCCTTCCGAAACTTGTCCCGTGGTCCGGTCGCGGGGCAGATTACGCCACGGCGGATCGCGCGGCGACTGGACGTTCCATGATCAAGTCTCCACAATAATTCGTGGGGGACGAGCTGCGGTCGAATGGCAAGGATGGCTCAACCGGCTGAGACGGGGATCATGCTTGCAAACGCGTCGACGGTCTCTGATTACTACGCGAGGCTGGGGGTCGAGCCAGGCGCCGACCGGGCCGCGATCGAGGCTGCGCTGGTGCGCATGCAGCCGGCGTGGTCCATGGGCACGCGAAACCCGAAGACGCGCCACGCCAACCAGCTTTATCTCGACGAGATCCCCGCGCTGCGCAAGGCGCTGTTGAGCGATACCGCCTCGCGCGCGGCGTACGATGCCGAGCTGGCGATGATTCAGGCCGGCGAGCGCGAGCGCAAGCTCGGCGAGCTGGAGCGGCGGGTTCGCCTCCGCGCGGCCAAGGGCGGGCTGACGGCCTCCGACCGCAAGCTCCTGAGCGACGAGGCGGCCAGGCTCGGGTTGAGCGAGGACGACGTCGTTCGCATCACGCGCATGATTCCCAACTTGATCGAGACGGTGACGCTCGACGCTCACGAGCCGGATCAGGACCCGCCCGCCGACGTGCTGGACCCGTCCACCCGGCGCCAGATCCGCGCGGCGCTCGAACACCTTGGCTGCCGCGACCTCTACGATGCGCTCGGCGTTGCACGCGACGCGCCCGTGACCTACATCGTCGCCCGTGCCGACGCCGAACGCCAGCGCTGGATGAAGAAGGCCCAGGTCACCGCCGAGAAGACCGCCTGGCTCGAGATCATCACTCACGCGCAGTCACATCTGAGTGCGGCCAAGACACGCGCACGGTACGATCGGACCCTGGTTGTCGAGATTGAAGAGTCGTTCGACGCGCTCGCCGCGTTTGCCCTGGACGGGCTCGTCCGGCTTGACCCGGGCACGCGGTCGACCTTGATCGAGGAAGCCAGCGCACTGGGCATTCCCTCGGAGCGTGCACTGCGCCTGATCGCGCGGATCTGCCGGCGCTGCGGTGTCACCCGCGACCGGGACGATGTCGCGGCTCTCGCGGGCAATTCTGCTCTATCACCGACCGCGGCCGCGCCGGCGTCGGTCAACGGCACCGCGAAGTTCAGCTTGCTGCGCTGCCGGCATTGCTCGGGCGTGACGGAGATGAGCCCGGTGGCGCGCAAAGCGGGCTCTGCGCGGTGCCGGCACTGCGGAGCATCGCTGAAGTGGGACTGTCCGATCTGCAAGCGCAACCAGTGGGTTGACGAGCGGCGGTGCACGTGCGGCTTCCGCCAGGCGCTTTGCGAGCCACTGGTGCGCCATTTCGAGGCCGCGCAGCAGGCGTTTCGCAACTTTGATCTGGCGCGGGCGATGGAGCACCTGGAGCGCGTGCAGGAATTCGCGCCCAACCTCGCCGGCGCGCAACGGCATTGCCAGGATCAAGCAAAGAGAGGCCGATATCGCGCGAGTCCGATCGGCCTACCAGACGGCGTGGAGCGGAAGGCGGCTGATCTCAGCCCGCGCCGCCGTCGAGGCCTGGACCCGCCTGGTCGATCCGAAGACCCCCGACCTTCAAGCGGCGTGGTCCGAGCTCACCCAGGGCTTGAGCATGGCCGAAACGCTGGCAACGCGGGCCCGAAATGCCGAGCGGACGAACCCGTCGAGCGCGCGCGAGCTCTATCGCCAGAGCCTGGCGATCGCCGCCGACCTGCCCGAGGCCCTGGCTGGACTGAAACGCACGCCTCCGGACCCGCCGGGCGCTCTCGAGGCCAATGTGATGGGCGATCGGATCCGCCTGTCGTGGACGCCGCCCTTCCCGGACGGGCTCGGTCCGTTGACGTTCGTGATCGTTCGCAAACGTGGCGGCACGCTGGCGCACCCCGGCGACGGCACGAGGATCGCCGAGGTGAGCACGGGCGAGTTTGACGATATGCACGTCACGCCTGGAGACACCGTCGGCTATGCCTTGCTGAGCAAGCGGCGCGGGGTCGAGTCGGTCTCGGCCATCTCGCTGGGACCATTCGTGTACCTGGCCGACGTCAAGGACGTGCGAGTCGACTTTCGCCATCGCGACGTTGAGCTGAGCTGGTCGAGTCCGCGCGGCGTGTCGGAGGTTCGCGTGATCCGGAAGCGCGGCGGTCCGCCGAGAAGTCCGCGCGACGGCGACCGCATCACCGCTGCGCATGATCATGCCGTGGACCGGAACCTCGATCCCAGTGAAGTGTACCACTACGGCATCTATGCGATTTACGCGATGCCCGAGGGCCGGCTTTTTCCCGCGCCCGGCGTCGTGGTTTCGGCGCGGCCGCAGCCGTCGATCGTCCCCCTGGACGCTCCCCGGCTCTTGCAGGAGCCCGGCGGTCGGATCCGCATCGACTGGTCGGAGCCGGTGCGCGGGTCCGTGAGGGTTTTGCGGACGGTACACCCGCTGCCACATCCGGCCGGCACGCGGCTCACGACTGCCGAGGCTGAGGCACTCGAAGGCGTATGGATCGAGCCGGCCGCTCCCGACCGGGCCTTCGACCCGGAACCGCCGCAGGAGGGCCATTGCTACTACAATCCGATGACGGTCTGGGGCGAGTCGTGGACGATCGGGCACAGCGTGGCGCTCTCTCGCATTGCGGACCCCTCAGATCTGCGTGCGACCCGTGTCGGCACCGGCCTGGGCGCCGGATCGGGCGGCACGAGGGTGACCTTACGGTGGCGATGGGCCACCGCGGCCGACGCCGCTCTCGTCGTTGCCCGGCAAGGAACGCCGCCGCAGGGTCCAAACGACCCCCGCGCGATCGCGGCGACGGTGAGGCTCGCCGACTACGATCATCAGGGTTGCTGGGTGCTCAGCCTGCCGCCAGGCGCCGCGCCCCGGCGAATCCGTCGACGCGGTGGGCGTCAAGGGTCGGCTTGGCCCCGCCACCGGGACCGACAGGCCGCCGCCGGAGACGGGCCCCTGGCACATCAGGGTCTTCAGCCTGATCGACCTCGAGGGGGTTCGCTCGATCTCTCCGGGGCTCGAGCCGACCGCGGCCACGGTCTTGCCCGGACCCAACCCGGAGGTGACCGTTTCTTACGTCCTGAAGCGGCCCTGGATCCCGGGCCGGCCCTGGTCGGTCGCGTTTCGGACCGAGCCCCCGGGCGCCGCGGTCCCTCCCATGGTTCTGATCGCCCATCCCCGCGCCGTTCCCCTCTCGGTCCACGACGGTCAAGTCGTCGCGCGGTTTGCCTCGGGCCGCGACGGCGACCAGATCCCGATCCGAACCCCCATGAACCTGGCCCGTCACAACGCGCGTGTTTTCCCCGACCCGAGCGTGGAGCTCGACGCCCAGATCCCCGTCCGCCTGCGCCACCCCGAGACCGGCGCAACCCGCGTGTGAACCGCCCGGAATCACGGCGATTGGATGCACGCATCTCTTTGACAGCATGTCGCAACGGTATTGCCAGCATTCGGGTTAGCGCGACGAGCGGCCGGTCGCATGCGGCACCGCCGGCGGCCGACGACGACGCGCATTGTTTTCGTGGCCGATTCGATTGTGGTAGAGTGAGATTTGGCATGACACGATGGACACCGCGAGCTCTCCGAGCGCGGCAGGGCGCGTTTCGCCGGCGCCGCATTTCGGGCGAGGACGAGGTGTCGAAAATCTCAGGGTCACAGGGATGAATCGTTTTATATGTGATGCCGACGGCTATCACGTCAATGTCCACCTCAACACGCAGCTCGAGCTGCCCAACAATCGCGATACGGTCCTGCATTTTTTTGAGCAGATGAAGAAAGCGTTTCCGGACCTGCGGAGCTTTTACACGCGGGAGAACGGCGACCTCGTTCTCGAGGGAGAGAAAGAAAACGAATCTCATCGCTGGGTGGCCATCGAGATGCGCCGGCTGTGCTCGGGACATTTCAATCCCGAGACTCTCGACGAGGCGTTCCGCCAGCACGAGCTGGTGCTGGATCTGGCACCGCACTTGCTCACGATCAGCCTGCTCGACTGCGAGGCGCTCGATGTGATGTTCGGGTTCGACTTCCAGTACGAGGGCAATCACGACGAGGTCGTCGCCGAGGCGATCGGGTCTCGGGCATGGGCTGGAAGGGTTGTTCGAGCGACCGCGGGTCAAGGTGATCAATTTCGAGCCCTCGCTGACGCTCGCGCTGGACGAGTCGTGCCAATTGCAGTGCCGCCTGGCGATCGAGACGCGCACAAGCGGCTATCAGTCCGAGCGCGCGAGCCGGGCGACGATCAGATCCGGGTTTACTTCACGGTTCGGCAATACTGGGGATCCGGACCGGAGATCACGTTCGTCGAGTCGATGCGCCGCCAGCGTGAGCTTGGCGAAGAGATCGTCCAGCACACGGTCATTCCCCGGATCGTCCAGCCGCTTGCCCAGGCCATTGCCTCGCGGTGACGAGCGATCGACTGCCGTTTGCGGCCGCGGTGAGCGCCGCCGGCTGTGCTCGAGAATGTTCAAAAAACTCGGATCGCTTGGGTTCGAGCTGTCCATTGGAAGAGGCGTGCATGCCGAGGCTTAGCGCGCTCGCCCAGAATCTGACGGCTGAGACGGCGTTTACCGTGCTGGCCGTCGCGAAGGTGCTGCGAGCCAGGGGCAAGGACGATCGTCGAGCTGGAGATCGGCGACAGCCCGTTTCCCAGCACTCCGCACGCGAAGGCAGCCGGGATCCTGGCGATCGAGGAAAACGAGACCGGCTACTGCCCGAGCCTGGGCCTTCCCGAATTCCGCGCGGCGGCCGCCCGGTTCGTATCGACGGAGTTCGGCTACGCGGCCGCGGCGGAAAACATCGTGGCCGGTTCGGGCGCCAAGCCTTTCGAGCAGTTTTTCGCCGAGGCGCGTGCTCGACCCGGGCGATGGCGTGCTGGTGTTCAGCCCGCAGTTTCCGACCTATGTTCCCAACCTCGAGCGGCGGGGCGCGCGGGTCGTGCTCGCGCCGCTGGCGGTCGAGCACGACTTCCGTCCGTCGGCCGAGACGTCCGGCGGTTTCTGGCCGACCGATCCCCGACCGCGGGCGATCTTCCTGAACTCGCCGCACAACCCCACCGGCGGCGTGGCGACCGCGGGCGACCTCGCCGAGATCGCCGCGATCGTGTCGCGGGACCGAGCTCATGGTCTTCTCCGACGAGCCGTACTGCCACATGGTCTGGGCGGGCCGTCATGCGTCGATCCTGGCCGAGCCCGGGATGCTCGAGCACACGGTGGCTGCCTACACCTTCAGCAAGTCGTACAGCATGAGCGGCTGGCGGATCGGCTTTGCCGTGGCCGCCCCCGAGGTCGTCGAAGCCATCGGCAAGTTGATCAACACCACGGCCTCGTGCAGCCCGCCGCTTGGTCCAGCGCGCCGCCCAGGCGGCCCTCGAGCACGACACGACGACACGCGACGAGTACATGGCGCGGTTTCGCGGCAAGGTCGAGCGGCTGTGCGACGGGCTCGACCGGCGTCGACGGTTTCCGCGTGTCGCGGCCGGCCGGCACTTTTTACGTCTTTCCCGGATGTCCGGGCGGTCTGCAATCGCCTGCGGCATCACGTCGCACGGCCTGGCGCTCTACCTCCTCGAAGGGGCCGACGACGGCTTCGGCGTGGCCTGCCTGGGCGGCGAATGCTTCGGCGAGGCCGGCCGGGGTTCCTGCGATTCAGCTGCGCCGAGCCCGACGACCGCATCGACCAGGCAATCGAGTTTCATGCCGCGGGCAATCGAGCGCCGCGACCGTGTCGAGCGCTATCTCCAACGCACATCCGCAATACGCGCTTCGCGAGCCGTTACCTCGAGGCTCGCAGCGACGTCGTCAGGGCCTGGCGGCTCGGCGAGATGAAGAAACCAGCAAAGCTCGCCGGTCCCGGCTCGATCACAGCTCCGCCGGAGTCTCTCCGCGAATCGCTGGGCTCCCGCGGTGCGCCACCTGCGCCGGGTCGACCCGCACTTGCGCGCGATCATCGACCGGGTTGGTCCCTGCCGACTGGAACCCCATCGCCGACCGGTTCGAGTGCCCTGGTCCGCTCGATCGTGAGCCAGCAGATCTCGTCCAAGGCCGCCAGGTCGATCAACTTGCGTCTGCTGGCGATAGGCCGGCGAGCCGCCCCGGCCCGAGCGGCTGATCGAGCTCGGCGAGACCAGTCTGCGAAGCGTCGGGCTGTCGGGCGCCAAGGCGCGGTATGTCCTCAACCTGGCCACGGCCGTCGTCTCGGGAGAGCTTCCGCTCGACGAATTTGACGACTCCTGGGACGACCAGGCGATCACGAGGCCCTCACCGCCGTCAAGGGAATCGGCGTCTGGACGGCCGAGATGTTCCTGATCTTCGCCATGAACCGCCCGGACGTCTTGCCGGTCAGCGACCTGGGCGTGCGGTTGCACTCGATGAAGCGGCACGGGCTGGCCGAGCTGCCCGCACCGCGCGAATGCCATGCGCTGGCCGAGCCATGGCGGCCTTACCGCTACGATCGCGAGCTGGTATCTCTGGAGAGTGGCGAGCTACCCGCCACGCCGCCGAGCCGCGAGCCGGCCGAGGTCGCAAAGGCCCCTTCGGCCAAGGGGAACGCTCGTGATTGAGAAGCCCGTCGGCACATCACCCGAGAAAGCGATCGGAGCCCGACCGCATGACCTTCGACCTGATCCTGCAAGGACGGCTGGGTGATCGACGGATCAGGCGGACCGCCGTTTCGGGCCGATGTGGCGGTGCTCGACACGATGATCGCCGACATCGGCCGGCTCGACGGCGCGACCGCCACGCGCACGCTCGACGTCGCCGGATCGCTACGTCGTTCCGGGCTTCATCGACGCCCATGTCCACGGCGACCTCATGCTCCTGGACGACCCGATCCATCTGCCGGCCTTGCGCCAGGGAGTGACGACCTACATCATCGGCCAGGACGGCAGCTCGTTCGCCGGCCTCGCCCGCGACACTCGACTACATGAGGCGTTACACCGCCGGCTTCAACGGCAATCCGCGCGAGCGTCGCGTACGACTGGCGGACGATCGACGAGTACCTGGCTCGGTTCGACCGCCGCGTGGCGATCAACGTGGCCTACCTGATTCCCAACGGCAACATCCGCATGGAAGTCATGGGCCTCGATCCTCGGCCCGCGCACGGACGACGAGATCCGGGCCATGCAGAAGCTGGTCGCCGAAGGAATGGATGCCGGCGCCGTCGGTCTTTCCACCGGGCTCGACTACATCCCCAGCCGCTATGCCGATGCCCGCGAGATCGCCGCGCTTTGCGAGCCGATCGTCCCGGCGAGATGGCGTGTACGTCACCCACATGCGGGGCTACGGACCGCTGCGCGCCGTCGGCATGCGCGAGGTCTACGATATCGCCCGGGCGACCGGCGTGCCGGCGCACGTCTCGCATTACAACGGCCCGGCGGATCTCCTGCTGCCCCTTGATCGACGAGGGCCGCGCGCTCGGGCTCGACCTTACGTACGACACCTATCCCTACCTGGCGGCGAGCACGATCCTGGGCATGGTCGCTCTTCCGCCCTGGGTTCAGGAAGGAGGGATCGATGCCACCGTCGAGCGGCTGCAAGACCCGAGCGATCCGCACCCGGCTGAAATCGGAATGGTTCGCGAGCGGCACGCCCTATGCCCTCGAGAACATCACGATCGCGATGGTGGCCAATCCCGACTGGCGCTGGGCCGAGGGCCAGACCGTCACCGCGGCGGCCGACGAGGCCGGCCGCGATCCCGGCGACTTCGTCTGCGAAATCCTGTCGGCCTCGGGAATGGCCGTGGGCATCGTGGCGTTTCGTCCAGGCGATCGGACCGAGGCCGACGTCCGTGCGATCCTGCGTCATCCTGCGCACATGGCGGGCTCTGACGGGATCTTCTGCGGCGGATTCCCCCACCCGCGCGGCTGGGGCGCGTTTGCCCGCTACCTGGGTTATCACACCCGCCAGCTCGGCGATTATTCCTGGCCCGAGGCGGTGAGCCATCTCGCCGACCCACGCCGCGCGGCGGTTCCGCCTGACCGATCGCGGCATGATCCGGCCCGGATTCGTCGCCGATATCGCCGTCTTCGACCCGGCCGCGGTGGCCGACCGCTCGACCTACATGGCAGGCCGGACGCTGGCCGAAGGGGTCGACCACGTGCTGGTCAACGGCACGCTGGTCCTGGAGAACGGCGAGCCGACCGGCGCCACCGCCGGCGCGCGCGGCGCGGGTGATCCGGCGGAGGAGCCGGGCAGGGATTCACCTGATGGTGAATCTGCTGCACCGGAATCGTCTGGAGCGATCCTCGATCGCGGGCCCACCCATTAGCCGATGACTTCGAGCTTGGGCATCTTGGGCGTCTTGATATTCTGGATGCTGATCTGGGCGGCGAGCTGCTCGACGACATTCAGCAAGATACGGCCGCGCCGGCGAGCCGGGCAGCAAGGCGTGCTCCATCTTGCCGTCGTCGCCGGCCTCGCGGAGAAACATGTTCAGCGGCACCTCGCCCAGGAACGGGACTCCGAGCTGCTCGGCTCGCCGCCGCGCACCGCCACGGCCGAAAATGTAAACACGCTCGTCGCCGGGGGTGTCGAAGATAGCTCTTGGCGTCGATCGAGCTTGTGCGCCGCGGGACCGCCGCGGTCTCTGAGATAGGCGACCACGTCGAAGAACGACATGTTCTCGATCATTCCCAGCACCGGCACCTTGAGCTGGCGAAACATCGCGATCGCCCGGGTGGCGTCGAGGAGCGCGACTTCCTGGGGAGTGCACACGACGACCGCGCCCGTGAGCGGAAGCGACTGCGCGAGGGTGAGGGGAACGTCGCCGGTGCCCGGGGGCAGGTCGATCACGAGGTAGTCAAGGTCTCCCCAGTCGACCTGGCGGAGGAACTGCGTGCATGATCCCGTGAAGCATCGGCCCGCGCATGATCACCGCGCGGTCGGGCTCGAGCAGGAAGCCCATCGACATCAGCTTCAACCCGGTCGTCTCGATCGGCTGGATTCGCTCGCCCCGGGCCATGGGCCGGCCGACCGCGCCGACAAGGTGGGGGATCGACGGGCCGTACACGTCGGCGTCCATGAGCCCGACCTGGCGCCGTAAGAGCGCAAGCCATAGGCAATGGCGGCGGCCATCGTCGATTTGCCGACGCCTCCCTTGCCCGACCCGACCGCGATCACATTCTTGATGCCCGGGATATCACCTTTCTCGGCGATTCCCTTGCCGCGCACCTCGGCGTCCATCGTGATGTTGATCGCCCACTCGCCGGCAAGCCGGGTCTGGAGCGCGGTGCGCACGTCGCGCTCGATCTGTGCCTTGAGCGGGCAGGCAGGCGTCGTCAGGTTGACCGTGAGCGCGACCGCGCCGTCACTGATCCGAATATTCTTGATCATGCCCAGATCGACAAGGTCGCGGCCAAGGTCGGGATCCTTGACCCCCTTCAATGCGTCGAGTACGTCACGTTCGGTGAGCGTCGAGTTGGTCTTTCCGAACATCAGAGAATACCCTTCGTGAAGTCGCGCGGTGAGAATAGCAGTGCGGCGAGTTTCTGGATTCATCAGAAAGCGTTGGCGATTTCGCGGGGACCGGCGCCGTCGAGAGCGTCCGATGAGGCGGTCGCATCCGGACGGGCCGGTCTGGAGGTCGAGCCGAGGTTCCTGGTATCGCCCAGGTAGGGAGCCAGCCAGCCCCACGGCGTTGTCTCGGCGGCCGGGGACGCGGTTGTGGACCAGCCGTCGCGCGCGATGTGGCGCTGCGCACGGCGACCCACTTGCTCAAGAGACCGGCGACGAAGGGGGCAGGAACAGACCCAGATTCCACGTGGGCGGCACCCAGCTCGCGGGCCAGCGGCGCCACCCCATCGTGCGATTCCGGATCGAGGACGAGGACCAGAGCGTCGGACGTGCACTGCGTGATTCGAGCGAGTTCGTTCAGTCCGGCGGCCGGCTGCTTCCCCAGATCGACGAGCACAATCGGGAATGACAGCCCGGTCAAGACGTCGTCCAGGTCGGCCTGCGAGCGGGTCTCGAACCAGCGGATCGTCGGCTCCTGCAACCGCGGCCGCAGCTGCCTGGCCCAGTTTCCCAGTCGCTCATGCAGGATCACCGCAACGCAAGTCAAAGACCGGCTTCTCCTTCGCGAGACTAGCATGGCCCCGTTCCGGGGCCGATCAGCGTTTCTCTTTCGAGCAATCTTATTGTATCCGCCGTGGACGAGCCCTTCGAGAGCTGTCTGCCGCCCCAGGGCGCCGGGCGGCTTGCTGTCTCGAGAAATCAGGAGGCCGACGTCACCGCCCTAGCGCCCTCCCCGCGGCACATCCGGAAAACTCTTCGCCGGCGCCAGGCTTTGACCCCCGCGCTCTGGCCTCGGAATGACCGCAGGGTGCCGCGCCGTCGCTTGTGCGGGCCTTCCATGGAAGAGTACAATGGTCTTTGGGTCACACGCGGGAACGGGCCAGCGGCTCCCGCGCGATCCGCAGGGACGCTGGTCGTCTTCCTCACGAAGGGTCGTGCGGAAGCAGGCCGGTTAATCGAGCGCGAGCCCACGAGGTCGGTCGCAAGATGCCACGCGATTATTACGAAGTTTTGGGAGTGGCTCGTGACGCCGCGCCGGACGCTATCAAGAAGGCCTACCGAGCGCTCGCGCGGAAGTACCATCCCGACGTCAATCCAGGGGACAAGTCGGCCGAGGGCAAGTTCAAGGAGGTCCAGCAGGCGTACGACGTGCTGGCCGACCAGCAGAAGCGGGCGCGTTATGACCAGTTTGGTCAGGCGGCGTTTGAGGGGATGGCGGCGTCCGGGCCGCGAGCCAGCTCGACCGAATGGGCCTCCCGGTTCGGCGAGCCCGGCTACGAGACGGTCGACCTGTCCGATCTGTTCGGATCCTTCGGCGGCGCGGCGCAGGCCGAGCAAGAAGGCGGCGCCAGCATTTTTGAAGACCTGATGGGCCGGGTGCGCGGCGGCCGCACGACGCGGCCGCGAGCAGGACGTACGCTCGAGGCCCAGCTCACGATCCCATTCCTCACCGCGGTCAAGGGCGGCGAGACGACGATCGAGCTCCAGCGCGGCAAGGAAAAGCCCGAGAGTCACGTCGTGAAGATCCCGGCCGGCATCGATAGCGGCGCCAGGCTCCGCATCAAAGGACAAGGCGAGCCAGGCCCCAAGGGCGCGCCCGCCGGCGATCTGACCATCACCGTGCAGGTCGAGCCTCATCCCTATTTCAAGCGCGACGGGCGCCATCTTCAGGTCGAAGTCCCGATCAGCGTGGCCGAGGCCATCCTGGGAGCCAAGGTCGATATCCCCGCGCTGGAAGGAATGAAATCGCTCACGATACCACCGGGCAGTTCCACCGGCCTGAAGCTGCGTATCAAAGGGCAAGGAATCCCCGCCTCCGCCGGCAAGCCCGAGGGAGACCTGTTCGTGGTGCTGAAGGTGGTCGTGCCCAAGTCGATCGACGCGGCCAGCCGCCGCTTGATCCAGGAATTCTCCGAACAGAACCCGTATAATCCGCCGCCGGCTTGTGGTGAGCTTTCCACGGGGCGTTTCGGCCATGAACGAGCAGATTGTCCCGCGCGACCGCGTTGCCCTCGAACTGGCGATTTCGCCCAGCGTCCTCGTCCGCTACGAGTCGCTGGGCCTCGTGCACGCGGTGCAGCACGGCCCGGTGGAAGGCTATGAGCCCGCGCAGGTTCGCAGGCTATGGTCGATCGTGAAGGCTTACCC
>CAWDZZ010000009.1:0-119783 GCA_963806595.1 uncultured Isosphaeraceae bacterium
CTCGTCGGCATGTATCAACAACTGGGCGACCAGGTCGGCGAGAATGCGGCGATCGTGCGGCTCGCTGTGCTCGAAGGTCTGAAACGAGGCGTACGCCGCACGGGCGGTCCGGCAATCGATTCCGCGCACAGCCGGCGGACCCGCCGCGCGGCTGCCTCCCTTGCCGTGGGCCCGCGTCACGTTCGCAGGGCGGCGATCGCGGCTTTGACGTCGTCGCTTTCGACGTGCTGACCGGTCAAGGCCTTCATGGCGATTCCCATCGCCATGCCCTCCTTTGGTGCCGACTTGATCTGCTCGGAGACTGGCGGCCAGGGCTTCCTGGATCTGCTCCGGGCTCAGGCTGGCGGGACCCATTCGCGGATCAGGGCCAGCTCTTCGGGGCTGAAGGTCGTCAGCCCGGATCTGGCCTCCTTGAGCACGCCCCGCATCTTCTTGATGGCGTCGCCTTCCGACATCTCCGCGCCGGTGCCCAGGGTCAACTGGGCGATCCAGTAGCGCAGGAAGTCGGTGCGCACCGCGTCGCGGGCCTTCATTGCCTCGCTTGAGCTGCGACCGCATCCGTTCCGACGATCGACATGTCTGATTCCTCCCGTGCTATGTAAGGGCTTTGCTCACGTACTCGACGCGGATGCCGAGTAAGAGCGGCGTGATTGTCTCGCCGGTGCAGAGCCGGATCGGACGCTCCAGCCGGTCGCGCAGCTCGAGTGGCCGGGTCGATGCCGAGCGCTCGGTAGATCGTCGCGGCCAGGTCGGCCGGCGTGTAGGGGCGGCTGGCCGGATAGGCGCCGATGCTTGTCGGACTGACCGATCGTCTGCCCGCCGCGCACGCCGGCGCCGGCGAAGACCGCCGAGAACACGGCCGCCCAGTGATCGCGTCCGTCGCGGGTGTTGGCGTTGCCGGTGCTCGAGCCGATCCGCGGCGTGCGGCCGAACTCACCGGTCACGACGACCAGCGTTTCGTCGAGCAGTCCCCGGGCCTCGCAGGTCATCGAGCAAGGCCGATACGCCCTGGTCGGTCGGGGGCAGCAGCCGATCCTTGAGCGATTTGAAATTGGCGGAGTGCGTGTCCCACGTCTGAACGCGGCCCATGTTGACCTGCACGATCGGCACGCCGGCCGCGACCAGCCGCCTGGCAAGCAAGAGCGATTGCCCGTACATGTGCCGGCCGTATCGATCGCGAAGCTTGGGATCTTCGTCGCCGAGGTCGAAGGCGCGCGCGACCTTGCCGGAGAGCAACAGCGCAATAGGCGCGGTTCGATCTGGTCGGCGAACGGGTCCTTTCGGTCCGCGGCGCGGGCGCCGCGCCCGGTCGACCCGCGGGCCGAGGTCGTCGAGAGCGATTTCCGCCGGTCGAGCCGCTCGACGCTCAGGCCGGCCGGCAACGTCAAGTCCCTCGAACTCCGAATCCCGGTCGGCTCGGATCCTGCTTGACTTGCCAGGGATCGTGCCGCGGCCCCAGGAATCCGCGCATGCTGGCCCGGCCAGACCAGCGGTCCTTCCATCAAGAAGGTGGGGAGCATCACCCCGCTGGGGATGCCGTCGCTCCCTCGGCCGGATCGCGTCGGTCGCCGCGGCGTAGCAGGGATAATCGTCGCGCGAGGCGATCTTGTCGAAAAACGCACCTGGCTGAGGATGGCCGGTCAAGATCTCGTGGGTCGCGTTCAGGTGGTTGGTGTAACTGCGTGCGACAGCGAGCGCACGATCGCCAGCTGGTCGGCACGGGCGGCGAGCCCGGGCAGGTGTTCGCAGATCGATATGCCCGGGACCTTGGTCGCGATCGGCTGGAACTCGCCGCGGATCCCGTCCGGCGCATCCGGCTTCATGTCGAACGAGTCGATGTGGCTCAGCCCGCCCGTCAGAAACACCAGGATCACCGACTTGGCGGTCCGCGGCGCAGCACTGCGCCGGCTCACGGAACGCCCGCATTCCCCGCCGCGCACGCGTCCCCAGAACGTCCCATAGCGACATGCCCAGCAGGCCGGAAAAGCCCACCTGGATGAACTCGCGACGGACGATTCCGATCGCATGGCGGTGACTCGTTTCCATCCGGTCTTCCCAGCGTTTCGCGGTCGTGCGTGTCACAATCGATCGAGCCGATCGACAATGTTGAATTCTAGTTTAACCATCGGCCCACGGCAAGTTTGACTCGGGCTGCATGGCATCGAGCGCGGCCGCTCGCGGCGGTCGCGGGGACTGGCGCGGCGAGCGGAGGCCACAAAGCGGCTTGCCGGTCAAGGTGCGGGAGCGGCGCCCGTAGTCTTGTTCGTGTCGTTGGGTTTGGCCGGTGGATTCGAGGTCAACAGTGCGATCAGGTCGCGAATCGCGGCATCGCCCAGCGCGCCGGCGAGCCCGACGGGCATGATGGAAGTGGTACTCTGGCGGATCTGCTGAATCTTAACGCGCGGGACCAAGGTTGATTTTGCATTCGTGTCGGTAATGCGGATCGCGTCGGCGCCCTCGGCCCGGACGACGCCGACGAAGACCTGGCCGTCCTTGGTGGCCAGGGTAAACGTCGTGTAGTCGGGCTCGATCGCTGCGCTCGGTGCCGCGATGCTGCGGTAGAGATCAGCCTTTCCCTTCCGGCCGGCGTCGGTCAGATCGGGACCAACCTTGCCTCCTTGGCCCCGAAATACGTGGCACTGCGAACATCGTGCTTGATCGCCCGTGAACAAGGTTTGGCCGCGTGCCGCGTCGCCTCCGGACAGGTCCGGGACAACAAGCGCGGCGGAACCCTCCACCGCGGCGGATAGCACGGGCGCCCAAGGCAAAATAAGCTGTCCTCCGTCGAGCGGTCGCTCCGTTGTTTCGCCGTCCACCCGGATGGCCGCCGTGAAGCGCAAACGGCCGGCGCTCGTGGCCGGTCTGCACGGTCATCGTCAGAAACAGCGGCTCGCCTTTGGATTTCACCGACGCCTCGACTCGAAAGAGACCTTCTGGAGTCGGCGGCCCCAGGGTCCGCCTGGACGTCGCCCAGAACGACATCCTCGATCGGCCCGGACGCGGCTATGCGAAAGCTCACCGCCCCTGCCGGCAGGCGGACGAGCGAGCTCAGGACAAGGCGCCCGGGTTTTGCAAGCTGCGCCAGCCCGTCTTCATGAGGCTTTGATCCGCGGGTCAGCCGCGCGCGGCGTCGAAATCAAGACGCGGCCACCAGCCCGACCACTGTGGCTCTGGGCCGGGATCGCCCTCCTGGCTCCAGGTCGCTTCGACCCCGCTCAGGTCGTAGCTGAGGGCGCCGGCATCGGGCGCACCGGGGGCTTTTCCAGGATCGATCGTCGCGAGCGGGAGCAGATACACCGCCAGCCGCGGATGGGGGTCGGTGGCGAGCACCAGCGTCTGGCCTCCGTCGCGAAGGAGCGATCCCACGATTCGCAGCGAGCCCGATGGCTTCTTCAGCGTGCTACGGTCCAAAGGCGGACCCGTCTGATCGAAGAGGGGATACTCCGTCCGATCAGCGATCGTGCGATCATTTCCGACACCGGTCTTTCGAATTCGACGACGAACTCCAGAGGGCTCGAAGGCCAGATTGCGATGGCTCGATTTCCGGGAACGGGGATGCTCGGCTCTTCTGAACGTCCTGACCGTGCGGCGAATAGCACCACGACCGCCAGGACAACCCCGGCAATTGCACAGCCGCTTGAAATTCTGTTGTTCATCGGGTTTGAATCTGTTGGCCGCGTAACGGGACGAGACGCTCGCGCAGCGACGAACTGCGCCCGGATCATGTTAGTTTACCGGCAAGCGCGGACAACCTGCGCTTCGTGGTGTGCCACTGGCGACGCTGGGACGCCGGCGTCGCTGGGACGCTGGCGGCGTGGCGCCGGTCGAAAAATCGCGATTGACAACCTGAGGGGCCCGGACTAAATTCTCCCACCCCCGCCCATTTCCGTTTTTTCAAGCGATCGGAGGGAACCGTGGCCTGGCGATGGACCGCACGGCGGCTGGTGATTTCCGCATTCGTCATTTTTCACCTTTCAGCCTTGATCATCTGGACCAGCCCAGCCTGTTACATCAAGGATTCCCTGCAGAATCCTGTCTTTCAGTACTACGTGCTGCCCCTGGGACTCTGGCAGTGGTGGGCGATCTTCGCGCCGGACCCGGTTCGCGACACGGTCGTGCTGGATGCCGAGGTTGTCGATGCCAAGGGGATCAGGCACATCTACGAGTTTCCGCGGCTCGGCCGACCTCCCGTGGTGGAAGAAGATTCCTCGCTACCGGCATCCCAAATTCACGGGCAATGTGGCAGCGGATGAGTACGCCAAGAACGCGCGAGTTCACGGCGCGTCATGCGGTTCGCCAGCTAGGGCTGGGCCCCGAGGCGTTCCCGCTCTGGGTCAGCCTCTACTACCAGATCAAGGCCACGCCGCCGCCCGGCACGACGGCCGTCGCTGATCCGATGGCGCCGCCCCGCATCCAGATGATCGAACGGTACCAGTTCGCCTCGATGAAGGAGGTGCGGCCATGAACCCGCTGAAGGCCTGGAATCGATTCATGTTCGGACCGATCTCGGCGCGGCCGCTCGGTGCCTTCCGGATCGTTTACGGCCTGGTCATGCTGGGTTATCTCGGCATGATGACCGTGGAATTCGACCACTGGTACACCGGCGCGGGCTTGCTGCGAGCGGCCGAGGCCAGAGAGGCGGCCGGACCACTGCGGATCTCTCCCCTGCAGTACGTCGATGATCCGGCGATCGCACATCTGTTCCTCGCGGCGACCGCCGCGGCGGCCGTCGCCTTCACGCTGGGATGGCGAACGCGGCTGATGAGCGTCCTCTTTACCTCGGCATGCTCTCTCTCTATCACCGCAACGTCGCGTCCAACGGCGGTCCCGACGCCGTCCCCGTGATTGTAAGCTTTTACATGATGCTATGTCCATGCGGTGCGGCCTTTTCGCTCGATGCCGTGCGCGCGGCCAGGAAGCGGGGTACGCTCGCCGAGCCGCTCATCGCCCGTGGGGCGTCCGTCTGCTGCAGATGCAGATCTGCCTCATCTATTTCCAGTCATGCGTGATCAAGTGCCAGGGCGCGACTCTGGCTCAACGGGACGACGGTCCACTACATCCTGTTCAACCGCGAATTCGGCCAGTTCAACATGGAATGGCTGGCGCAGTATCCTCTCCTGATCAACGTCATGACCCACGGCGCACTGTTGATCGAGTTTGCCCTCGGCTTCTGGCTCTGGTTTCGTCCGACCCGGCGCTGGGTCATCTTGGGCGGCGTCGCACTTCATTTCGGCATCCGCCAGATGCTGCTCGTTCCGGGTTTCGGCGAAGTGATGACGGCCACCTACCTGACATTCCTGGCCCCCGACGAGCTCGACGCGTTTATTCGCTTCCTTGACCCTCGCGCCTGGCTGGCGCGATTGGGCCTGCGCGTACCGGGTATCGAGTTCTGGCAGTCCGTGGGGCGGCCCGTCTCCCTTCCCGGTCTGGAGCAGCTCGAGTTTCCGTTTGACGTCGCCGACGCTCGCAGCGTGCCGGAAGCCATCACGGTGAATTGAAGTCGCCCCTGCGGCTCGCGTGAAGGCTCTTTGCGCTACCGCGTCAACTGGCGAATGCTCGCGGCGTGGTCTGGATACAGGCCGATCAACGCCTCGCGGCGTCCTTGCTCGTAATCGGCGTAGTCGAATCCAGGCGCCATGGTCGCGCCGAGGAGCGCGATACTCGACCCCGGGCTCGGTGCGCGAGCCTTGCCAGACCCCAGCCGGTACGACGATCTGGGGACGCTGCCCGGCGAGGATGTCGGTGCCCAGCACGACCTCTCGCGCCGTGCCGTCCGGGAAGAGCTGCAGCATTCGCACCGGCCCACCCAGATAAAAGTGAAACACCTCCTCGGTGGGCAGGCGGTGGAGCTCGGAGAATGTGTCGGCCGTGAGCAAGTAGTAGATCGCCGTGCCGATCGACCGCTTCGCTGCGCCCGCGTAGCCCGGCGGAAGCAGGTCCGCGCCGATCGTGCCCGCTGGCGCGATACGTTTCACGGAAGTAACCACCTTCGATCGGATGAGGCACAAGCTCGAGCGCGGCGATGATCTCGCGGGCGGACGCCCCGTGCGACACGATCGCTGGTGCCGGCGGCGCCGCCGGCTGCGCAGGGCGCCCTGCGGTTGAATTGGTTCAGTCACGAAGGCCGCTCCCATACTCGGTAGCTTCCGAATTGACCCGCGGGCCGATAACCGAGCTCCCGTAGCGAGCCAGGGATTCCCGCAACCGACCGTTCGCCCGTCGGGAACGACCACGACGTGCACGGGTCCCTGCTGGATTGCCGGCCCAAGCCAGCTCGACCGCGGGAGGGCGGCTCCGACCGCCTCGAAGGCGCCGTAAACCCATTCATCGTGGACGAGCCGCCAGTTTCCATACAGCCGGTTGTACGCAGGGCGATCCACGAAGTAAATCTGCTCCGGACGGCTCTCGCCCGCCGGCGGACTCGCGAGCAGAGCTTCCAGCGATTTTCGGTTTTGCCTCCGCGCCGCGCCACTCCAGCTCGACAAACTGAAGATCACGCGCCGCCAATATCATCGAAGCCGCTGCCACCGCGATCAAGGCTGGTGTGCGAGCGTCGCGCTCGCAAACCAGCCGCGCCAGCGAGCGACCCAGAAGCACGCTCGCAAAAACAACACCCTGAAGTGCATAGTTATCCGCGGCTCCCAGGTTGAATGCGAACAGGGGCACGAGCGCGGCGAGCTCGGCCGCCAGATAAATGATCAAGAGCGAGTCCAGCCGCCCGCCGTCGCCGCGACGAGCACAAATGCCGCAAACGGCTCCGAGGACGACATAGCCGATCATCTTCTTGGCGATGACCAGAAACGTTGCGCCCACATGGCCCCACGAACCGAAATTGATCGTCCGGAACGGACCAGCCGGTAAGCACGAAAACACACTGAGACATCCTGCCTCCCGTCAGGAATTCCTCGAGGCTCAGATAAAACAATACGGCGCAAGCTGCGACCAGATGCGCGACCACGATCGGAGCCAGCCCCCATTTTCGCCGCAGTGCCGCACCGATCAGCAGAGCCGAGCTCACGGCCGGGACAATCAGATTGTGCTGCTTGCAGCAAAACGCGAGGGCGAAGGCCAGGTAGGCCGCCACGAGCCGAGATGTCCGGGGTGCGTCGCCGTCACGATGGACGGCCGCGAGCACCCACAGGGCTCCCAGCGTCTGAAACGCGACGGCCAGCGAATCGGGCCGCACCATCACCGACAAGATGCCCGGAATCGGCGCAGCCGCGATCAAGAGGACGGTCAAAGCGGCCGCGCCCGGTCCGCGGCCGTCGAGTCTCGCCATCGAGCCGGCAGCCGCCATCACCAGCACAGCCCCCAAGAGCGAGATCAACCTCCCGGCGGCCAGCGCCGCGGTGATCGGCAGGGCGCCGCAGGCGGTCGGCAAGCGCGCCGAGAAGCGCGGCCAGGCGGTAGTAGAGCGGGGCGTGGATCATGACGAGGTGATTGCCATCGTCAAACGGACCATACAGGACTGCCGGGCCGCGCTCGAGCTGCATCGCAACCGAGAGTGCAAACGGAGTCTCCAACCGGCCCACGTCGTCGGGATCAAGCCCGAGCATGATCATCGAGCCGGCGTAGACGACCGCTGCGACGATGAGCGAGCCGTAGATCAAGCCCCGGACGTAGGGCGCTGCGGAGCGGGAGACAAAAGCGCTCTCTTCTTGTGCGCGCGATCGCCGATCCATTTCCAGTCGAATCAAGGATGCCGACTCCGTTCGTTCGGATCCGGTCGGGTCACGCGACGCGGAATTTGCGAATTCCCTCCTCGAGCAGCTCGAGGCCGAGGCCCGGCGCATCGGGCACGGCCACCATTCCCGAGACGGCGTGAATCGTCGGCGTGATCGATTGCCGCAGCGTCGTTCCCTCCTCGACGACAAATTCGAGTAGACCCAGCGTGTTGGGAATGCTGGCCAGGAAATGCAGGGCGGCGGCGACGTTCAGATAGGTCGTGAATCCGTGGTTGACGATCGGCAACCCTCGGTCGGCGGCCAGCGCCGCGATTTTGATCGCCTCGGTAAAGCCGCCGCAGCGCGTGAGATCGACCTGCACGACGTCGATCTTGCCGACGTCCATGAGCTGGAGGAAGGATTTCCGCTCGCTTTCCTCCTCGCCCGCGGCGATCCGCAACGAGGTCGCCGCGGAGAGCTTGGCATAGCCCTCATAGTCGTCGGGGAGCAAGGGCTCTTCGAACCAGAACGGGTCGTAGGCCTCGAAGGCACGGGCGCGCTGAATGGCGGTCTTGGCGTCATAAACCAGCCCGGCGTCGATCATCAGGTCGACCTTGGGCCCCAGGCCCGCGCGTGCCTCTCGTACCAGGGCCAGGTCGGTGTCGCGATCCTGTCCCATGGGGTCCCAGCCGAATTTGACGGCGGTGAATCCCTGGTCGGCGAACCGCCGGGCTCGCTGGCCGGTCTCGGCCGGCGTCGCGCCGAACAGCGAGCTCGCATAGGCCCGCAGCGATTTCCGAAAGCCGCCCCCCAGCAGCTTCCACACCGGCAGTCCGAGGGCTTTGCCCTTGATATCCCACAGTGCCAGATCGATCCCGCTGATCGCGTGGATGCCCACCCCGCGGCGACCGCCGTAGATGTTGGCGCGGTACATCTTGTGCCAGAGATACTCCGTCTGAAACGGGTCTTCGCCGATCAAGACGTGGCCGAGGCCGGTTGCGGTGGTGTGCGAAAACGGCCCCTCGATGCAGCCTTTCGCCGCCATGGGGTTGGAATCGACCTCGCCGTACCCGGTGATCCCCGCGTCGGTCGACACCTTGACGATCAGGGCGTCCTGGCCACTATCACACTGCGTCTTGACCTGGGGCAGCCGGAGGTAGACGGCCTCGACGGCGGTGATCTTCAAGTCGCTGGCCGGGGGGTCTGCGCCTTCATCGTCCGTTTCCGTGATGAGGTTGCCAATTCGTTGGTTTTCGCGCGAGACACGGTCGCTCGCGCCGCGATTTCGACCGAGCCAAATCTAACCCGGATCGCGCAACCGCGGCAAGCGCGAGCAGCCCAGCTCAGCGTTTTGGCTGGCGTCTGGGGAGAGCGGCGAGATATGACTATGATGGGGACGCATACGGCGTTTCGTGCGATCCTCTTCAGGTCAACTTCGGAGCTGGAATCATGTGTGTCCTCAAGCGGTGGGGGTTTGCGGGACTGGCATCGTTCTCGGTGCCGGCTGGTCATACCGCGAGGTGGCGTTTGCACGCGCGCAGGCCGGGCAGCTCGGCGCGAGGACCATCAATCTGGACCAAGTCGAAATGTCGGCCTTCGCCGATAAGGGTGAGTCTGTCGGCAAGAACGGCCTCTACCTCTCCGGCGAGACACCCGCTTCGAATAAATTCGCGACCGGGCGGTTTGTGCTATTGGCCGGCAAGTCGCCGCACGCGCCCCACACACATCCCGAAGAGGAAATCATGATCGTCGAGAGCGGCAACGGCGAGATCTTCTGCGACGGGAAGACGACCAAGGTCGGACCCGGATCGGTGATGTACACGACACCGAATGCCCCGCACGGCATCACCAACACGGGCAGTGAGCCGATCGTCTTTTACTATGTGAAATGGGAGAGCAAGAAGTAGGGCCGGCTGCGGACGTCTGGCGAGCTCGGAGCCGGATTGGCGGGCTCGGCCGCTCACCGAATGGCTCGCGGGAGCGACGCATTCTTGGGAGACGGGATAGCGCGATGTCGACCGAGCAACAACTGTCCGCACTCGGTGCGATCGGACAGCCGAGCGCATGGCGTCTGCGTAATCACGCGCTCGCGGCCAAAAAAGCGATCGCGTGAGCCACATTGGGCCGATGAATCCTATGGACGCGGCTCGATCCCCGCGCGCGAGTACTCTAGTCGAGAAAAATCGCCGATGTGTCGCACTCTGATCGTGCGATTGCTTTGCGTCATAATCTGCAGCGCTGGAACGGGTTTCGGTCAGGAGCCTCCCCCTCTCGAATCACCGGCCACCGAGCCGGAGGCCCCGCGTCCCATCGCACCGGCGCCGGCAAGCGCCGGCGCGAAGCCGGCCGGATCCCCAAGTCGACCGAAATCTTCCACTCCTGCGGGCCCCACGGCTTCCCAGGTTCGTCCCATGCTGGTGGTTCCGGGCGTGACCGCGCCCGGGCAGGCACCGGCCGCCGGCAGCGCGACCGGCACACGGCCGCCCGGCGCCGCGCCGCGCTCGTGAGTCCGTCCGATACGGCTTCGCCCTTCCAGCGTGCCCCGGGTGCATCGGCCCCGGAGCCGTCTGCGCGGCCCCCGATCACGCTTTCGATCGAGCCTCTCGAGGACGAGGCTGCGACCGGCGTGAACCCTGGCGCGAGTTCGCGCACGCCGCCGGGCTCCGCGCGGAAACCCCGGACGGTGACCTCGCACGTCGACGATCAGTCCGACCTCAAGCCGGCGCCCAAGGATCCGAAGCCGTCGTCCGCGGCGCCACGGCCCGCTCCCTGGCGGATGCCGGGGGTCTTTGGCCGACTCCTGGGACCCCTCCCTGGCGGTCCGCCACGCGGTGGCCCCCGCAGTTCCGACGCGAAAACGGACCGCAAGGTCGATTCACCACCAGCCCCCGCCACCGACGCGTCGGTCAAGCGCAAGATCGAGCGCGAGATTCGCGAGACGCTCGGTGACCGGGTCCGCGCGGTGGAAGTGCGCGTGAGCGGGCGCAATGTCCTCGTCGTCGCCAGGGCAACGCGGTTCTGGCAGAAGCGGTCGGTGCGACAATCACTCGAGACGCTGCCGGCATTGGCGGGCCTTCGTGCCCGCATCGAGCTGGACAACTAAGGGTCCATCTGCCGACCAGAGCGACGCGCGAGAGGCGATCACGATCGCTCGCCCCGATCGTTCGGTGTTGCGCGGCCCAAACGAAACAGCCCGCCCTGAGCGCTGGCATCGAGCGGGTCGATCATGATCGCCAGCGTGTACCAGCCCTCGGCTTCTGCATTGAGTCCGGCGTCCTCGCAGGCCTTGCCCAGCTCGGCGAGGTCGGTGATCTTGTTCTGCCCCTTGGGCGAGCGCACGCGGATCATCAGGTTATAGATGCGATTGAGCCGCTTGACCCGATCGAGATAGGCCTCCGCACCCGCTTTGTCGCCTTTGAGCTGAAGAGCCTGCGCGAGCTGCATCGGCGAGACGCGATCATACGGTTCGGCGCTGAGGGCGTCGCGGAAATGCTGGATCGCCGCGTCCAGGTCATGGTGCCAGAGCGCGACTTCGCCGCGAATCCGCGAGATCCGGTGGTGATCGTCGGCGCCGAGGCCAGCAGCGTCTCGGCCTCGTCGATCCGACCCAGGTTGAAGGCCAGGTTGATGCGCAGGGCGAGCGCATCGGGATCGCTATCCGGGAGCGGCTCCAGGATTCTCTGGATGTAGGATTCCACCTCGGGCCGTTCCAGGAGTAGCTCGACCACGGCCAGACGGCTGTAGCGGTCCTCGGGGATCCGCCTTGATGAATCCGTCGAGGTCCGCGACGATGTCGGGATTCCAATGGGTGAAATGGGTGAGGGCCCACGTGAAGAGGTCGTGATGGGTGAGCTGGGTCAGACGGGCGAGTTCGAGAAATTCGGCATCGACCTCGCGACGGCGTGACTGGATGCCGAGGATGTAGATCAATTCCTTGTGGGCGTCGATCAAGCCGGGCTTGAGCGCGAGTGCCCGTCGAAATGAGGCTTCCGCCTTCCTCAAGCAGCTGAGTTGCCGATGAAGGCGGCCGGCCATCAGGTGAGCCTGGGGTGCGATGGGGTGCGAGTCGGGGACGCGGTCCAGCGCGGCGAAGGCGTCGGCGAAATGTCCCCTCGGCGCTGGCAAGCTGTGCTTCCAGCATCCAGGTCCAGGCCGTCCTTGGGCCGGATTCGCCTCGAGCTGCTCGAGCACGGTCTGCGCGCGGTCCCACTGGCCGGCGAGGAAACGCGTTTTCCGCCTTCGGCCCAGAGGCGGTCCGGGTCGGCGTGGCCGCGTGCTGGCCAACCAGGCAATGACCGGCCGTGAGGGCCAGCGACGGCGACGACGCCGTCGCGATCACGAAACGGGCGCGACGCGCTCTCAGGACGTGAACAAGACGAGTCGCCCGTGCCCCTGGGCTCGGGTCGTCAGTCGTCGGCGGTGGTATTTCCAGGAGTGTGGGTGCCGCGTGTGCCCCTCTTGCCATGACCACTCCCAGGCGTCCACGGCCTTGCTGCGTCTCGTCGCGTCGATCAGCTTGCTCTGAGGTTACCTTCGTCCCTTCATCTGGGCTTTCTTCTCGAGGTCGATATCCATTCGCTTGCTGCCCGCTCCCAACACGTCGAAGTCGATCTTGTTTTCGCCGGAGCTTGACATTGGCGTATTCCCTGCTGAGTCCGACGCCCCGATTTTTCTTGGCCACCTCGCCACCGAATGTGACCTGGTTATCCCCGGTGTATAGTCTTGATCGTGTACTTTCCATCCGGGCCGATATCCGCGGATCGCGTGGGAACGATCCGCCCGGAGTTGCTCGGATTGAAGAGGATCGTCCCGCCCGTGGCCGGCACTCCCTTGACCGAAACGACACCGGTGACCGTCGCCTCGTTGAGCGAGGTGTCGATGCTCGGCTTGCCGTCTCCGCAGCCCGGGGCGCCTGCCAGCTGCAAACAGGCCGAGCCCAACGACAGGAACGGAGCGCGCCATCCCAAAACCATCATGGGTACCATCCGTTCCGGAATCCCCTGCTTGAAAAGGAAGCATCGCTCACCACGGACGCCTGAGTTTCATCATGAGAACCGGCAGGTCGCAAAGGCGCTGCCCGGAGCAAGCTCCCGCAGCGGCTCGGGCAGGCCTGGTCAGTACTGATCGGAGGAAATCACCTCGCCGCCGGCCCTGGTGCCGAGGGCCCACCAGGTTTGGATGCCGATGCTCGACTTGATGAACTTGACTGAGCCGTCGCAGAACAGGACGTTCACGCCGCCGGGGTGATGGCTGCTGGCGTTGTGGGCGATCTGAAGCCCGGAACGGCAGCTCCAGGTGTTCGGCGGCATGACGTGGACGTAGCGCGTGAGCGCCGGCTGGCCCGGATACCCACATCGCGCCGGAGATGTTATCGTCGTTGCCGTTGACGTTCGCCGGGTCCTGCCCGGTTGACGGACGGGCGGGCGGAGTCACTTTGCAGATCTGGTAATACGCCTGAGGCGTCCCCTCGAGGGTGTTGGCGACCGCGGCGGGGGTTGAGAGCGACGCGGTCGGTATTCCCGCGTCGAAGGGGGCGATGGTCGGACCGAAATTGTAGCCGATCGCCTTGACCCGCTCGCTGAAGGCGGCCGTGTTGCTCGTTCCGTCGGTGATGCCGGCGATGTTGATCGAGCTGCCGCCGAAACCCGGGGGCCCCGTGTCGACGCCATTCGACGAATAGATGAACGGTCCGGCGGACGGCCCGTTCCAGGACGGTGCCCATGCGTTCCCGCCGTAGTCGCAGTTGGGCGCCGAGCCCGAGTTGGCCATGTAGTTGTTGTGGCCGTTCGGGATCGGTCAGACGGTCCTGGTCCGAGGGGCAGAGAAACCCGGAGATCACCCTGTAAACCGCCGTCGTGTTGGCCGGGTTGTTGATCGGCATCGGGCGTCTGGCCGAACGGCTGTGTGTCCGCGAAATTGATCGCGTTGTAGATCGGGCCCTGCTCGATGTAAGGAAGCAAGAGCGTATGGGCCGACCACTCGATCCACCACGGCCCGTCGCCCCATGGGAGCGAATTGATCGCGCTGTGGTAATTGTGCATGGCCAGGCCGATCTGCTTCAGATTGTTGACGCACTGGGCGCGCCGGGCCGCCTCGCGCGCGGACTGCACGGCGGGCAGCAACAGGGCGATGAGCACGGCGATGATGGCAATGACGACCAGCAATTCGATCAACGTGAAGCCGCGCCGGTTGCGTGAGCCCATGATAGCTCCTCCGGAGAGAACGGACTCGCGGACGTGACGACCGCAGCGTCTGCAGCCGGTCCCTTGAAGAGGGACGAATCGTATGATTCGATGAAGACCAAGCGATCCGACCAGGGATCGGTCGATCGAACGGACGCCTGCGAGAGGTCTCTGTCTAGAATCAGCCGGAGTCGGCTGACTTGTAACTCAAAAAATCACCGAAATCTCGTTTTCGGCGAAACTCGACCGCGCATGTCCTCGGCATCCCGCCTGCAACGAAGTCATTCGGAGCAAGACTGAGACGCGTTGCCCGGTCACGGCGTTCCGCGACGGGCCGGGCGTACTTTTCCGGCGACGACCGATTACAAAATGAGCGAGTCCGGCTGAATACTTGATGGAAGACTAGCGGCAAAGGGCGTCGCGGACGTCCGGACCGGCGGGGTCCGGCGGCGGACTGAAGCCCGCTCGGGAGGCGACGTCATGGTCCCCGCGGAAACCGTCAGCGAGAGAAGGCGGAATTCGCGGAGTCTGCTCGCGGCAGCACCAGACGCAGCTCTTCGGCTACATCTATTCGCTGGTCAGCGACCTCGACGACGCGGACGACCTGTTCCAGCAGACCAGCCTGGTCCTCTGGGACAAGTTCGACCAGTTCGATCCGTCGCGGAGCTTCGTGGGCTGGGCCTGCGGCGTGGCGCGGTACGAGGTCCTGAATTTCCTGCGGGCGCGGAGTCGAAACCGGCTTTATTTCAGCGACGAGCTCAACCTGGCGCTCATCGAGGCCCAGGAGATCGCTCGAGCAGGAACAGCTCGAGGATCGGCGCGACGCTCTGGCCGGCTGCATGAAAAAACTGCGGGAACGAGACCAGGAGCTGCTGGAGGCCTGCTACGGACGATCGATCCGCATCCGGACGTTGCGCAGTCGCTTGGGGCCGGTCGACGCAGAGCATCCACAACTCGCTCCGGCGGATCCGTCGCTCGCTGTTCGAATGCGTGAGACGCAGCCTGGCACAGGAGGGAGTGGCATGATCGACCCGAGCGAGCTGATCCGACGAGTTCTTCGATCTGGTCGACCGGTATTGCTCCGGTCTCATCGATGAAGACGAGCTCCGCCGGCTCGAGGCGATCTTGCTCGACAGCGAGGCGGCGCGGCAACAGTTCGTCGAGTATTTCCACCACCACACCGAGATCCAGTTCGCCGTCCGGGCCGGCCGGGCGGCCGACGCGGTCCTGGGTCAGCTCTCGCCATCCGCCGGATCGCAGCCCGTCGCCGCGTGACGCGAGACCGGTCGCCGCTTGGCTTCGCCGACGGTCGTCTGCGCGGGGCTGATCGGGCTGGCGGCCTCGGTCGTTGATGGTCGCGACGGTGGTCGGATCGGCCGCGGCTGGACCGGTCCGACCGGCCCGCCACGCTCAGGCGTCGCGACGGATGCGAAGCCGTCGGGTCGCGAACATCGCCTGGCTGGTGAACGCCCAGGATTGCCGATGGGCGGCCAGCCGAGCAGACGCCCGGTCGTGACATGCAGCGCCGGCAAGACGCTGCGACTGGAACGGGGTCTGGCCGAGATCGAGTTCGACCGCGGTGCGCGGGTGATCCTCCAGGGGCCGGCCGGCCTCGAGCTCTCTCGGGGAGCTCGCGCCCGGCTGCTCCACGGCACGCTGACGGCGCGCGTGCCCCGCAGGCGCAGAGGGTTCACCGTGCTTTCACCCGCACGGCAAGGTCGTCGACCTGGGAACCGAGTTCGGCCTGTCGGTCGATGACGAGGGCGCGACCACGGTCCGAGTCTTCACCGGCGAGGTCGAGGCGTTTCCGCTGGCCGCCGATCGCGCAAGCCGACCACGGCGTGACCATCCACCAGGACCAGACGGCCCAGATCGATGGCCGCACGGTCGCGCTCGACGTCGCCCGGCCCGGAAAAGGACGCGGTCACAGTACGTGCGGGCCATCGTGCCCCCGCCGGTCCTCACGCCGCGCACGCTCCGCCTGGATTTCACGCGACCCGTGCCGGCGGCACGATTCGGGACGTCGACGGGCGAGGGAATCGGCCTGACGCACCGGCTCCCGGGAACGGGCTCCGCTCTGCCCGTGCGCGATCCCAACCTCCGTCTCCGTTCCGACCGCAACGCGCCTGGAGCTGACGACGACCCGGAGCGACATCAACACCCAGGACCGCATGTCCACCGGCGAATACCTGGGATTCCGGCTGCGCCGACCTCGGCTTCACGGGCAAGGAAGACTTCGAGATCAGCGCCACCATCCCCAACATCCCGGGGCTCAAGGTCGTCGGCCAGTTCGGGCTCTATGCCGGCTCTCGCAGCGATCACGAATATCCGCGGCGGATTGATCAGTTGGCCCGAGCCCGATACCTACCGCCTGTTCCTGGTCAACAATCTGCGACGGCATCGACGCCGACATCTATGAAGTCGGTCTGATGACGACCGGCGACGACCTTCGGCTCACCTTGCGACGGATCGGCGGCCGGTACTCGCTGGTCGTCGACAACCTGACCCGCCACAGCTCCAGCACGCTGACGATCGCCCATCCGGCCTTCCTCGACGGGGAGAGCGACCTCTATGTCGGACTCTTCGGCGCGAACACCCAGAGCGATCTTTGCAAGACGCTGACGATCCGAGAGGTCAAGGCTCACGGTCTGGACGACGCTGGCCGACAATCCGACAATGGTCCAGTAAGGCCGGTACGTTGAAACGAATTCGTCGAATCGCGATCGGAACCGGGTTTTCTCCGTCCACGATCGGAATCCTGCAACCCTCATGCGTCCCGATCGATTCCCCCGGCCAACCTCGAGACTCTCTCCCATGACACGACTGCTGAGCCTGGCGCTTTTCCTCGGACTGTCGTCCCTTCTTGACGACAGCGGAGGCCGACGAACCACCGGGCCCAGCGCGACGGCCGCCTGCCCCGGCGCTCAAGGTCCTGTTCCTGGGCGATCAGGGGCACCACCGACCCGCCGACCGGGCCGCGCAGATCGTCCCGGTGCTGGCCGGCCGAGGCATCCAGGTCACGTACACCGAGAAACTCGATGACCTCAATCCCGAGACGCTGGCGCAGGTACGACGCCCTGCTCATCTACGCCAATATCGACCCAGATCAGTCCCGGCCAGGAGAAGGCCCTGCTCGACTACGTCGAAGGGGGCGGCGGGTTCGTGCCGCTCCACTGCGCGTCGTACTGCTTCCTCAATTCGCCCAAGTACATCGCGCTCGTCGGCGCCCAGTTCCAGCGCCACGGCACGGGAGAGTTCGACACCAAGATCGTCGACCCGTCGCATCCGATCATGAAGGGCTTCGAGCCGTTCCGCACCTGGGACGAGACCTACGTGCACACAAGCACAACGAGAAGGACCGCCACGTCCTCCAGGTCAGGGCCGAGGGGACATGGCGAAGAGCCCTGGACCTGGGTGCGGACCCAGGGCAAGGGGCGGGTCTTCTACACGGCCTACGGCCACGACGCCCGGACCTGGCAGAACCCCGGCTTCCACGACCTGATCGAGCGCGGCATTCGCTGGGCGGTCGGACAAGGGCGAGGTCTTCGACAGCCGCGGCGCGTGTCAAAGCCGGGTTGCCGCCGTTCTCCTACGAGGAGTCGACGGTCGACATCCCCAACTATCTGCCGGCGCGGCAGTGGGGAACGCAGGGCGAGCCGATCCGCAGGATGCAGAAGCCGCTGATCTCGCCCGAGGAGTCGATGCGGCACCTGGTCGTCCCGCCGGGCTTCGAGCCGCGGCTCTTCGCCGCCGAGCCCGAGATCTACAAGCCGCTCTGCATGGCATGGGACCATCGAGGGCGGCTCTGGATCGCCGAGAGCGTCGACTATCCCAACACCAAGAATCGAGGACGGCACAGGGCCGCGACCGGATCACCATCTGCGAGGATACCGACGGCGACGGCCGGGCCGACTCGTTCAAGGTCTTCGCCGAGGGCTTGAATATCCCCACCAGCCTGCTCTTCGCCAACGGCGGCGCTGATCGTCCTCCAGGCGCCCGACACGCTGTTCCTCAAGGATACCGACGGCGACGGCCGGGCCGACGTGCGCAAGGTGCTGTTCACGGGCTGGGGCATCGGCGACACCCATGCCGGCCCGAGCAACCTGCGCTGGGGGTTCGACAACTGGGTCTGGGGGATCGTCGGCTACTCGGCTTTCCGCGGGACCGTCGGCGGCGAGAGCGCATCGGTTCGGCGCAGGGCTTTCTTCCGGTTCAAGCCCGACGGGTCGAAGCTCGAGTTCCTGCGCAACACGAGCAACAACTCCTGGGGCGTCGGCTTCAGCGAGGATGGGCTCGTCTTCGGCTCGACGGCCAACGGCTGCCCGAGCGTCTATCTGCCGATCCCCAACCGCTACTACGAGGCGGTTCGCGGCTGGTCGACCCGCGAGCTCGCGAGCATCGCGGCGTCCAACCAGTTCTTTCCCGTGACCGACAAGGTCCGGCAGGTCGATTATCACGGCGGGTTCACGGCCGGGGCCGGCCATGCCCTCTACACCGCGCGGACCTATCCTCCCCAGTACTGGAACCAGACCGCCTTCGTCGCCGAGCCGACCGGACACCTGGTCGCCACGTTCACGCTCCAGCGCAAGGGGAGCGACGTCGTCGACTACTACGGCTGGAACCTGCTGGCCAGCGACGACGAATGGACCGCCCCGATCAACGCCGAGGTCGGGCCCGACGGCAACGTCTGGGTCATCGACTGGTACAACTACATCGTCCAGCACAACCCCACGCCGCGCGGCTTCAAGACCGGCAAGGGGAACGCCTACGAGACGCCGCTGCGCGACAAGACCCACGGGCGGATCTACCGGATCGTCTACAAGGACGGCCGCCGCCGCCTGCCGCCGCCGCTCGATCCCGACGATCCCACGGGGCTGGTCGCCGCGCTCTGCGAACGACAACCAGTTCTGGCGGATGCACGCCCAGCGGCTCCTGGTCGAGCGGGGCAAGACCGACGTCGTCCCCGAGCTGATCAAGCTCGCCTGCGACTCATCGGTCGACGCGATCGGCTTGAACGTCGGCGCGATCCACGCGCTCTGGACGCTGCACGGCCTGGGCGTCCTGGACGGTCGCATGCCGAGGCGGCCGGCGGCGGCGCGTTGCCGCGCTGAAGCATCCCTCCGCGGGCGTGCGCCGCAATGCGGTCCAGGTCTTGCCGCGGGACGAGCGGTCGGCGAGCGCGATCCTGGCGGCGGGGCTGCTGGGCGACCCGGACGCGCAGGTGCGGCTGGCGGCGCTGTTGAGCCTGGCGGATCAGCCGCCGTCATCCGACGGTCGCGGCCGCGGCTCTGGCGGCGGCGCTGCGCGGCGGGGCTGGCCGCAGAACGACCGCTGGCTGGCCGACGCGGCCACGGCCGCGGCCGCGCGGAATGACTCGGCGTTCCTGAAGGCGCTGGCCGTGCGCCAAGGCGATCGGCCCGCCGGTCCGGAGGTGCTCGCGATCGCGGGGCGCGTGGCCGAGCACTGGGCGCGGGGCGGCCCGGTCGACCAGGTCGGCGACCTCCTGGCGGCGCTCCCCGGCGGCGAGCCCGTCGGTGAACGAGGCGATCATCCGCGGCACTGGCCCGCGGCTGGCCCAAGGACCGCCCGGCCCGGCTCGATCCGCGGCGGAAGAGCTGCTCAAGCGCTTGACGACCGAGCTGACCGCCGGCGGCGCGGGCAACTGGTCCGGCTGGCGGAGCTCTGGGGCAACCCGGCGCTCGACCGGATCGGCGCCGAGATGGCCGCGTCGCTGCTGACGACGGTCGCGACGAGAAGCTCGCCGAGTCGCGGCGGATCGATGCCGCCAGGCAGCTCGTCGAGCTCCGCGCCACGGACGACGAGCACCGCGCCGCAGCTGCTGGCATTGATCATGCCACGCACCTCGCCCGAGCTGGCCGCCGGCTGATCGAGGCCGTCGCCCGCAGCAAGGCGCCCGAGGTGGGCAACGACCCTGGTCGAGAGCCTTGCCCAGGCTCGCTCCGGTGCGTGCGAGCCCGCGTCCTGTCCGGGCCTTGCTCGGCCGCGCCGACTGGAGCCCGCGCCCTGGTGGACGCCCTCGAACAGAACCAGGCCCGGCTCTCCGAGCTGGCGCTCGACCAGAAACAGGCCCTGCGCCACCCATCCCAACCGCGAGATCGCCGCGCGCGCCCGGCGGCTGCTCGCGCAGGGCGGCGGGCCTCCCCGATCCCGATCGCCAGCAGGTGATCGACCGGCTCGCGCCCGCTGGTCAAGGAAGGGGGCGACGCCGCCGACGGCAAGCTCGTCTTCCAGCAGCAGTGCGCCAAGTGCCACCGGCACGGCAGCGAAGGGGGCCAGGTCGGCCCCGACCTCTCCGGCATGGCCGCCCTGCCCGCGCAGCGAGCTCTTGATCCACATCCTCGACCCGAGCCGGAGCGTCGAGGGCAACTTCGTCCAGTACACCGTGGCGACCACCGACGGCCGCGTGATCAGCGGACTGCTCGCCTCCGAGACCAAGACCTCGGTCGAGCTGCTCGACGCCGAGGGGAAGCGGCACGTCGTCCTCCGCGAGGACATCGACCAGATGGCCGCGTCCAAGAAGTCGCTCATGCCCGAGGGCTTCGAGAAGCAGGTCACGACCCCGCGCATTGAACGACCTGCTGGCGTTCCTGACCCAGCGCGGCAAGTACCTGCCGCTCGACCTGCGCAAGGCGGCCACGATCGTCAGCACCCGCGGCATGTTCTACGACGCCGATTCCGAGGTCGAGCGGCTGGTCTTCCCCGACTGGTCGCCCAAGACCGTCGAGGGCGTTCCGTTCCTGCTGGTCGATCCCCAGGGCGACCGCGTGCCCAACGCCGTCCTGCTCTACGGCCCCGAGGGCAAGTTCCCGCCGCGGATGCCCAGGTCGGTCGAGCTCCCCTGCCACACCACGGCGCGGGCGATCCACTTCCTGAGCGGCGTCAGCGGCTGGGGCTATCCCTACGGCCGCAAGGGAAGCGTCTCGATGATCGTGCGGCTGCACTACGCCGACGGCACCGATCGAGGACCATCCGCTGGAAAACGGCGTCCACTTCGCCGACTACATCCGCGTGGTGGACGTCCCCGGCTCGAAGCTCGCCTTCAAGCTCCGCGGCCAGCAGATCCGCTACCTCGCCGTGCAGCCCAAGAAGAAGGACCTGATCGAGCGGATCGAGCTGGTCAAGGGGCCCGACGAAACCGCCCCGATCGTCATGGCCGTGACGGTCGAGGTCGGCGACGCCCATTGAGCCCGGCAGACTCCTCCTGCGCCAGTCGCCGGTTCGATCGACGACGACGAGCCAAGTCGATGCGGACGAGTCGATCATGACGAGAAGCCATCCCGCCCCGGTCATTGCCCTCGTTCCACTACGGTCGAAGACGGCTCTCCACCCGGAGCTTTCCCATGCTCAGTTTCCGCGCGCCATTTCTGGTCGCATGGCTGATTTGGCCGGCGTTTTGCCTCGTGCCGCTCGCGAGAGCCGACTCCGCCGGCGCGACCGACGACTCCGCGGCGGTCGCCGCGCCGGACCCTTCGGCTGACGACGATCACGACGGCCTGAATCCGCCGGCCGGCGATCCCTGGTACGCGCCCCAGCCCCAGCAGCGCGGGCCTCGCGGCCCGGCTGACGGCCTCGTCTTCAAGACGCGCATCGCGCCCCACTGGTTCGACGGCAACGCCCGGTTCTGGTACCGCAACGACCTGCCCGGAGGGCCGCGGAATTCATCCTGGTCGATGCCGAGCGCGGCAAGACGCGAGCCGGCCTTCGATCACGCGAAGCTCGCCGACCGCCCTCACGAAGGCGGCCGGCGGCCAAGCTATCCCGGCCGACCGGCTGCCCTTCGACGAAGATCGAGCTTGCCGACGACGGCAAGGTCGTCCGTTTCCAGGTCGGCGACGCGACCTGGAAGTGCGACCTGAGCTCCTACGAGTGCAAGCGGGAACAGAAGGGCCGACGCGAAGCCCGCGGCGCGCACGAGCGAACCCGCGGCGACGGCCAGTACCGAGCCGCCGTGCCCGAGGGGGCCCGCGACGACGACGAATTCGAGGCGGCCGGCCGGACCGTTCGCTCGCCCGACGGCAAGTGGATCGCCGTCGTCAAGGAGCACAACGTCTTCATCCGCCGCGACGGGAAGTCCGAGGAGATCCGACTGAGCAACGACGGCAAGCCGGGCCTGGCGTACGGCCGGCTTCGTGGGCGCCCGACTCGAAGACCCTCGTCGCCTTTCGGATCGAGCCGGGCGATCGAAAGGAGGTCTACCTGATCCAGTCGTCGCCGCCGGGCGGCGGCCGGGCCAAGCTGCGGTCGCGCCCTACGCGCTGCCCGGCGACAAGTTCACGGCCTACGAGCTCAACCTCTTCGATGTCGCCACCGCAAGGCGAACCAAGCCCAAGGTCGATCGGATCGACTTCGAGAGCCCCGCGCTGCACTGGGACAAGGACGGCCGGCACTTCACCTACGAGAAGATCGACCGCGGGCACCAGCGATACCGGCTGATCGAGGTCGATTCGCACACCGGCGAGGCCCGCAACCTGATCGACGAGAAGAGCGAGACCTTCATCTGGACGGCTCACCGCGAGGCGTTCAATCTTCGGCACCGTGACCTGGCTGGATGAGTCGAACGAGATGATCTACGTCTCGGAACGCGACGGCTGGCGGCACCTCTACCTGATCGACGCGAAGACCGGGACGGTCAAGAACCCGATCACGCAGGGCGCGTACGTCGTCCGCGGCATCGACCAGATCGACGAGGCAAAGCGGCAGGTCTGGTTCCGCGCCAGCGGCAAGAACCCGGAGCAGGACCCGTACTTCGTCCATTACTACCGCGTCAATTTCGACGGCACGGGCTCTGGTCGCGCTCACCGAGGGCAACGGCAGCCACACGGTCCAGTATTCTCCGGATCGCCGGTTCCTGATCGACACCTACAGCCGGGTGGACATGGCTCCGGTCCACGAGCTGCGGCGCACGGCCGACGGCAAGCTCGTGTGCAAGCTCGAGCAGGCCGACATCGCGGCGCTCGAGGCCAGCGGCTGGCGGCCGCCGGAGGTGTTCGTGGCCAAGGGCCGCGACGGCAAGACGGACATCTGGGGCATCATCTGCCGGCCCAAGGACTTCGACCCGCGCAAGAAGTATCCGGTCATCGAGCAGATCTACGCCGGGCCCGCAGGGCTCGTTCGTGCCGAAGACGTTCAGCGCGGGCCGCCGGTTCTCATTCCTGACCGACCTGGGTTTCATCGTCGTCCAGATCGACGGCATGGGGACGGCCAACCGTTCCAAGGCGTTCCACGACGTCTGCTGGCACAACCTCAAGGACGCCGGCTTCCCGGACCGGATCCTCTGGCATCAGGCCGTCGCCAGGAAAGACCCTTCCTACGACCTGAGCCGCGTGGGGATCTACGGAACGTCGGCGGGCGGGCAGAACGCGACGGGCGGCGTGCTGTTCCACCCCGAGTTCTACAAGGTCGCGGTCTCGGCCTGCGGCTGCCACGACAACCGGATGGACAAGGCGTCGTGGAACGAGCAGTGGATGGGCTACCCGGTCGGGCCGTGGTATTCCGAGTCGTCCAACATCGACAATGCCCAGCGGCTTCAAGGCAAGCTGCTGCTGATCGTCGGCGAGATGGATACGAACGTCCCGCCCGAGTCGACGATGCGGCTGGTCGACGCGCTGATCAAGGCCGGCAAGGATTTCGAGCTCCTGGTCGTGCCCGGCGCCAACCACGGCATGGGCGGCGCCTACGGCCAGCGGCGGATGCGCGACTTCTTCGTACGCCACCTGCTCGGCCAACCGGTCGCGGAGCCAGGAAAGAGCACGGCGCGTGATCTCTCCGCCAGCCGTGCTTCCACCGGTGATGTCGCTGCGCCGAAAAACTCAGCGGCCGCGCACGAGTCATCGGCTCTGTCGCTCGACCTCGAAGATATGGGCGTGCGATCACAGCGAGCTGCGCGGCGCGATCGAGCGCTACGCGGCCGACCGGGGCAGCTTGCTGCGGTCGTTGCCGCCGACGGTCTCGCCGCCGACGCGACGAGCGCGCATGCGCGAGTTCACGCGGCAGTGGCTCGACCGGCTGGGAAAGCTGGATTTCGACCACCTCAGCCAGGACGGCCAGGTGGACTATCTGCTGTTCAAAAACCACCTCGCGCACGAGCTGCGGCAGATCGATCTGCGAGGCGCGAAGCGCGGAGGCCGGCGCGCTCGTCCCGTTCGCCCGCACCATCCTCGACCTCGACGCGGCGCGACGCGAGCTGAAGCCGATGGAATGGTCGAAGGTCGCCGGCCGGCTGACCCGCTTGACCCGCGAGATCGACCGACGCGCAGCGCACTCTCGAGGGCGACTCCAAAGGAAAAAACGCGGTGAAGCAGCAAGTCGCGAACCGGGCGCTGGTCGCCGTGGTGAGCCTGAGCAACACGCTCCGCGCATGGTACGGCTTCTACGACGGATATGACCCGATCTTCACCTGGTGGATGCAAGAGCCGTACAAGTCGGCCGACTGCCGCGCTCGAGGCCTATGCCGGCTTCCTCCGACAGCGCTTCGGGCCGCGACCACCGGCGTTCGGCAACGATTTCGGCCCGGGGGCAGGCCGGCGCCGTGGGGGCGGCGGCCCTCCCGCCGTCGCCGGCTGGCCGGCCGGGCACGGAATCCGGCGGCCCTGGACCGCGCGGTGGCGCCGGCACGCCCGCCGCACGAGACCAGGAGATCGTCGGCAACCCGATCGGCCGCGAGGCGCTCCTCAGCGAGCTCAAGTACGAGATGATCTCCTACTCGCCCGAGGAATTGATCGAGATCGCCCGCAAGGAGCTGGCATGGTGCGAGGAGCAGATGAAGAAGGCCGCGCGCGAAATGGGCCAGGGCGACGACTGGCGGGCCGCCCTCGAGCAGGTCAAGACGCAGTACGTCGAGCCGGGCAAGCAGCCCGCGCTGATCCGCGATCTCGCGGTCGAGGCGATCGAGTATCTCGACGCCCACAACCTGGTGACGATCCCGCCGCTCTGCCGCGAATCCTGGCGGATGGCGATGATGTCGCCCGAACGCCAGCTCGTGAACCCGTTCTTCACGGGCGGCGAGACGATCAGTGTCTCGTATCCCGACCTCGACCATGCCGCACGAGGCGAAAATGATGAGCATGCGGGGGAACAACATCCATTTCTCTCGGGCCACCGTCTTCCACGAGGTGATCCCCGGTCATCACCTTCAGGGGTACATGACCGCCCGCTACAAGTCCTACCGCCGCCTCTTCAGCACGCCGTTCTGGGGCGAAGGATGGGCCCTCTACTGGGAGCTCTTGCTCTGGGACCGCGGATTCGCCAAGTCGCCGGAAAACCGGATCGGGATGCTGTTCTGGCGGATGCATCGCTGCGCCCGGATCATCTTCTCGCTGAGCTTCCATCTCGAGAAGATGACGCCCAAGGAATGCATCGACCTCCTGGTCGACCGGATCGGCCACGAGCGCGACAACGCCACGGCGGAGGTCCGGCGCTCGTTCACGACCTCGTATGGACCGCTGTACCAGGCGGCCTACTTGCTCGGCGGCCTGCAGCTTCGTGCCCTCCATCGCGAGCTGGTCGAGTCCGGAAAGATGACCGATCGCGATTTTCACGACGCGATCTTGAAGGAAAACGAGATTCCCATCGAAATGGTCCGCGCCTCGATTGACCGGCCAGAAGCTCTCGCCCGAGCACAAGGCGGAATGGAGATTCTACGCCGCGCCGACCGGCCACGATTAAGCAGCCAGGCAAAAACAACCTGATGGACGAATACCGACGGATTTATCGGCGGGCATTCGAGACCCTGGGCCGTCCCTTGAATTCCAAGGACCGGGTCCGTGTCGCAGAGCTACGCGCCGCCGAGCCACGTCTGGGAGTTCGGATACCGCAGGCGCTTGCCGACTTCTACAGGTCTGCGGGGAGGGCTGACGACTTTACCTCGGTCTTCAACAGGCTCCTTCCGCCGGGCGAACTGGCGATGGAGTCCGGCAAGCTGATGTTCCTGGCCGAGAACCAAGCCGTCGTTGTTTGGGGCACGGACGCCGGGGCCGGCCCCACCGACGACCCGCCGGCTTACCAAGCGACGAACGGGGAGCCACTCGTGTGGGAATGCGTGAACGGGCGCTGCTCGGTGTTCCTGCTCGTCATGCTCCACTGGGAAGCAGCGTTCGCCGGGGCGATGCCGCACGCCAGCACGGCGGCCGTGCAGGCCAATCTGGTCGAATTGCTGGATCGTAACTGGTCGTTCGTGGGAGAAGTGAATGGCCTGAGGGCCTACAACAAACCCGGCGCTTCGGTCTGCTTCCTGCGGTGGGAGGACGAGTGGCGGGTCTTCGCCGGGTCTACGAGCGGGGCAGGCATGGATGCCCTCGCCGCCGAGCTTGGAGTGACGTGGGAGACGCCCGCCTGCTGACTCGTCATCGCCGCATGTAGATTGTTGACTTCATCAAAAGCACACGGCCCGAGTCGGGGCGCAGATCGAGGCCGCACCAGGCGATTCAAGGCCCGCGGCAAAGCTTGAGCGACCCTCGCGAGGTAATCCATGCCAATCTCACGCAGGACAGCAATCCTCGGCCTTGGCGCGTCGGCAGGAGCGGCACTCGCGAGCCTGCCGGCCCATGCCTCCGTCGACCAGAAAATTCGTGTGGCGGACAAGCCCGTTGAGCTTGTGGTCTTCCCGGTCGGCCGCCGCATTGTCGGCGTGAGCATGGTCGCGGACGTGGGGGAGTCGCCCGCGCCTTTCTCCGACGGCGTGCTCACGCGGCGAGACTGGGGTGAGCCGGTGCTTCGTGTGACGGCCTTGGCGGAACCGCGTTCGGTCTCGTGTGGCGATGGCGCGTGACGATTTCGGCCGGACCGCCCGCGATTCGGGTCGAGGCAAGCGATGGCCGACTGGTTCAAGAGCTCAAGTTCGACGAGCAAACCGGGGTGTTCGATTTCAATCTCGGTGATGCGCCGGTGCTCGGGATGGGAGAAGGCGGCCGCCAGTTCGATCGGCGCGGGTCGGTGGACCGGATGCGCAGCGGTCAGGGCGGATATCGGCTGCGCACGCACGGTGGGCGCGTGCCGGTGCCATGGCTGATCGGAACGTCCGGCTGGGCGATGTTCGTGGACGGGCCGGTCGGCACATTCGACCTGACGGGTCCCCGCGGACGATTTGCGCCGGCTCGCGCGGCCGCCGCGCTGCCCCTGGCGGTCTTCATCGTCACCGCCGCCGAGCCGGCGCAGATCATGGCCGAGTATGCACGCCTGACCGGCTACCCCGAGATGCCGCCGCTCTGGTCGCTTGGCTACCAGCAATCACACCGCACGCTGGCGGACCGCGCCGAGGTGCTCGCAATCGCCCGCACCTTTCGTGATAAGAAGCTGCCGTGCGATGCGCTCATTTACCTGGGGACGGGTTTCTGCCCGGCCGGATGGAACACCGGGCACGGATCTTTCACGTTCAATCCGTCGGTCTTTCCGGACCCCAAGCCGATGCTCGACGAGCTGCACGCGCTGCATTTTCACGTGGTGCCCCACGTCGTCATTCGCTCTCGGGCGCTGCGCGGCGACGCCGGCGGTCGCTTCGACCCGGCTCAGCCCGACGCGGAGAATGCCGCCAGCTACTGGAACGCACATCGCGGCGTCTTTGCACTCGGTGTCGACGGCTGGTGGCCCGACGAGGGCGATCCGCTCGATGCCGCCTCGCGCCTGGCGAGGATCAAGATGTACTGGGAAGGGCCCCAGCTAGATCGTGCGGACGAGCGGCCCTTTGCCCTGCACCGCAACGGCTACGCTGGCATGCAGCGCTACGGTGCGTTCCTCTGGTCGGGCGACGTTTACTCCACCTGGGAGACCCTGCGAAGCCACGTGCCGGTCGCGATCAACACCGGCTTGACCGGGATCCCTTACTGGGGCACGGATATCGGCGGATTTGTGCCCACCAAAGAGCTGACGGGCGAGCTCTACGTGCGCTGGTTTCAGTTCGGCGCCTTCTGCCCGCTGTTCCGCTCGCACGGGCGTACCTGGAAGCTGCGCCTGCCGTGGGGCTGGGATACCGGCTCACTCGAGCCGAACGAGATTCGCACCTACAGCGACGCTGCAAACCCTGGTCCTGAAGAGCTGCACAATCAGGCGGTCGAGCCGATCTGCCGGAAATACCTCGAGCTGCGCTATCGGCTCATGCCGTATCTCTACAGCGTCGTTCGCGAGGGCTGCCAGACGGGGCTGCCGGTCATGAGGGCGCTCTGGATACATTACCCTGACGACCCGGCGGCGCGGTCGCGCGGTGACGAGTATCTCTGGGGCCCAAACATCCTGGTCGCTCCGGTCACGGAGAAGGGCGCGGCCACGCGCCGGCTGTATCTGCCGCGCGGGCTCTGGTACGACTTCTGGACCGGTGAGGCGATGACCGGAGGACGAGAGATCGACCGAGCCGTCGACCTCGCGACGCTCCCCCTGTTCGTGCGGGCCGGTACGATCCTGCCCACGGGCCCGGTCCGACAATATACCGGCGAGCAAGTCGCCGGTCCGCTGACCTTACGCGTGTATCCGGGCGCGGATGGGCGATTTCTGCTTTATGAGGACGACGGCGAGTCGTTCGGATATCGCCGTGGAGACTGGACGGGAATCGAGCTGGCCTGGGACGATCGCGACCGGCGGCTGTCGCTTCGGCTCGCGGCAGGCTCTCGCATGATCGCGCCCTGGAACGCCCGATCGAGGTGGAACGAGTGCCCGAGCGGGCGCTCTCACCAGCCGTATTTACCGGCAAGCCGCTGGAATTCCGGTTGTGACGACGCCGCGACCCGCGCCATCGGCCGAAGTCCCACGGGCGCCGCGGATGGCGCCCTCGCTTGACCGGCCTCGCGGAATCACCAGATCCGCACGCGGCGCTCCGGGGGCAGCCAGAGCTTGTCCCCCTCCTTGACGCCGAAGGCAGCGTAGAACTCGGGCAGATTGCGCAGCACTCCGTTGCAGCGAAACTCCGCGGGCGAGTGCGGGTTGGTGGCGAGCTGGCGTTCGAGAAAGGCGTTGCGGAACTTGCTCTGCCACGCCTGGGCCCAGCCGACGAAGAAACGCTGGTCTCCGGTCAGTCCGTCGATCGTCGGGGCCTCCCGCCCGGCAAGCGATCGCTGATAGGCCTTGTGTGCGATCGAAAGACCTCCCAGGTCGCCGATGTTTTCCCCGATCGTGAGCGCACCGTTGACTTTCTTGCCCGGCAACTGGGCCGGCTCGAACTCGTTGTACTGTTCGATGAGCATCCTGGTGCGCGCCTCGAATTGCTTGCGATCGGGCTCGGTCCACCAGTCGACGAGGTTGCCGTCGCCGTCGGACCTCGACCCTTGATCGTCGAAGCCGTGACCGATCTCGTGTCCGATGACTGCGCCGATCGCGCCATAGTTCACGGCGTCGTCGGCCTCCATGTCGAATAGTGGTGGTTGCAGAATCGCCGCCGGAAACACGATCTCGTTGAGGCCGGGGTTGTAATACGCGTTGACCGTCTGCGGTGTCATGCCCCACTCGTCGCGATCGATGGGCTTGCCGAGCTTGGCGAGATTGCGAGCGACCTCGAATGCCGTGGCTCGGCGGACGTTGCCCAGTAAATCATCGCGGCCGATCGAGAGCGCCGCGTAGTCGCGCCACTGGTCGGGATACCCGATCTTGGGGTTGAACTTCGCGAGCTTTTCCAGGGCACGCTTTCGCGTCTCGGGGCTCATCCACTCGAGCGATTTGATCTCTTCGCGGTACGCCTCGATGAGATGCCCGACCAGCTCTTTCATCCGGGTCTTCGCGGCCGCAGGAAAATGTTTCGCCACGTAGATCTTGCCGGCCGCGTGGCCGATGCTCCGCTCGACGACTTCAACGCCTCGCTTCCAGCGCAGGCGCATCTCGGCGCCCCTTCCAGCGTCCGCTCGAAGAAAGCAGAATTCTCACTGACAAACGCCTTGCTCAAGAAGGGCGCGGCAGCGTGCAGCACGTGCCACTTCATCCAGGCTTTCCAGTCGTCGAGCGAAACTTCGTCAAGCAGCTTGGAGATCGCGCGAAAATACTCGGGCTGCCGGACCACCAGCTCGTCGACCGCGGGGGCGCCGAACGAGCTGAGCCAGGCGGTCCAGTCGAATCCGGGCGCGAGCGCATCGAGCCCCTTGCGATCGACCTTGTTGTAAGTCAGCAGCCGGTCGCGGTTCTTGACTCGGTCGAGGTGGTGCTTGGCCAGCGCGGTCTCAACCGACAAGACGCTCGCCGCCTTTGCCTTCGGATCCGGGATGCCGGCAAGCTCGAACATCTTCTCGACGTGCGCCAGGAATTTGTCGCGGATCGGCTTGAAAGCGGCCTCACGGTAATACGATTCGTCGGGCAGGCTCAGTCCGCTCTGGTTGAGGTAGATGATGTACTGGTCGGAGCGCTTCGCATCGGTGTTCACAAAGCCGCCGAATAGACCCGTGACGCCTTCGCGCGCGAAGGACGCCGATGTGCGGATCAAGGCCGCCTTGTCGGCGATGGCATCGACCCGGGCGAAATCGGCTTCGATCGGTTTCATGCCGAGTTGTTCTGCCCGCGCTTCGTCCATGAAGCTGGCGTAGAGGTCGCCGATCTTGCGAGCATCGGATCCTTCCGGATTCTCTTTGCTCGCCGCGGCCTCTTCGATGATCGCGCGCAGCTTGGATTCGCTCTTGTCCCGCAGCACGAAAACCGCCCCGTAGCTCGGGCGGTCGGCGGGGATTGCCGTGCGGGCGATCCAGCCGCCGTTGACATAGCGGAAGAAGTCGTCCTGCGGGCGCACCGAGGCGTCGATACCCGATCGGTCGATGCCCGACCGCAGTGACTCCGGCTCAGCGGCTCGAATCGGGGACGCAAATGCCGCCATGATCAACGTCAATCCCAGCGCAAGTCGAATCCGCGGTGATTTCATCACGGCTCCTGTTATCGATGATTGCAAGGCATTTTGGGTATGGTGTGCTCGAATCGGCAGCGACCGCTGTGAGCGGCGCCGCGCGTTCTGGCGATCTCGGTCGGGCCCGCCGGTCCCTCGGCCAGCCTGTTGCAGGCTTTAGCATCGAAAAATGAAGTCGGATCCGCAAGGCCTCTTCTCGGTGGAGCAGGTCAGAAAGTAGCTCAGTCGAGGCAACGAGAATCCGCAAGCAAGGTCACTACCGGCGAGCGATTCGCGCCGCTCCAGGGCAGCCGGTCGCAATCCCGCGATCACAGCTCCGACGCCGCCACGGCGAGACCTTCGTCCGCGAGTGATTTGCTCTGGTGCCCGCGCGAGCGCGCGAGCATTGTCTGTTTATTGGGAAGCCAGAGCGAGCAGACGAGGGATCCTGCCGCCATGACGGCGATTTGCAGGTAGACGTCGCGCAAGGTCAGCCCGAGGTTGGTCTGGACCACGCGGAGCTGATCGGGCGCAGCTTCGCGTGGGTCTCGGGCCTGAGTGCCGCGACGACGTCGATGTCCGAGGCCGCGGCCTGTTTGAGTCGATGGCCCAGTCCCCAGAACAACGTCGCACCGAGCAATCCGACGCCGATCGCGCCGCCGATTGTGCGGAGGAATGTCGCGGCACCGGTGGCAACCCCGCGCTGGCCCCAGCTCACTTCGTGCTGCACGGCCAGGATGAAGCTGAGCGACGTCGGCCCCATCCCGGTGCCGGCGACCGCCAGCCCCACGAGGAACCAGACGCGCGACGATTCCGGATAGCACGCCCCCGCCACCAGGGCCAGGCTTCCCAGCACCACGACCGCCGAGCCCACGGCGGCACCCCAGCGGAAGCCGTGATGAACCACCGCGCGGGCGGCCACGGCGACGCTGACGGCCCAGGCGAGGAAAAAAGGCATGAGCGCCTGCCCGGCCAGGGTCGCGTTGCCGCCGCGCACGCCCTGGACGTAGAGCGGAATGTACGCGTCCAGCCCGAACAGAATGCCGCCGAACAAGAAGCTTCCCACCAGCGACGCCGCGATCACCGGACGTGCCATCAGGTCCAGGGGCAGGATCGGATCGGCCGCGTGGCGCTCACGAATCACGAACAGGACCATGCTCGTCACCGAGCCTCCCAGGAGGATCGCATTGACCACGGCGGTCTGCCGCGATCCGTCGAGCACGACCCAGAGGAGCGACGACATGCCGGCCGTCAAGAGCGCCGCGCCGGCCCAGTCGATCGGCGCCACCGTGCGCTCGCGCACCGGCTCGGAAACGTAGAATACCAGCATCACGATCGCGGCGACGGCAAAAGGCACGCACAAGAGGAATACCCATCGCCAGCCGAATTGATCGGTCAGATAGCCCCCCATGAGCGGCCCGCCTACGCTCGAAAGACCCCAGACCGTGCTGAAGACCGACTGGACCCTCGCGCGCGCTCCTGGAGCGTGAACAGATCTCCCAGCATCGTGAGCACGATCGGCCCGACGGCGCCCGCGCCCAGGCCCTGGATCGTGCGCATCGCGATCAACTGCCCCATGCTCTGCGCCGTGCCCGAGAGGACCGATCCCAGGCTGAAGAGCGCAAGGCCGAACAACAGGACTCGCTTGCGGCCGAACAGGTCGGCGAGCTTTCCGTAAATGGGTGTGCTGACGGTGGCTGCAAGCAGGTAGGCCGAGATCACCCACGGGTAGATCTCGAAGCCCTTGAGCTGGGCGATGATCGTGGTCATGGCCGGGGATACGACCAGTTGTTCCACGGCGGTGACCATCATCGCCACCAGGAGCGCGGCCGTCACCACCCGCCGGTTCGCGTAGTTCAGCTCGCCGGTTGCCCCGACATGCCCATTTGTGTCAGCCTCCAATTCTTGACCCGTGTTCTCCATGGCCCCCTTGTTCCTGTTCGAGCGTCGCGATCGAGCGAGAATGGTGCATTGTACCGGATCCGACAAGCACGACACCGAAAGCACCGGCCAGGCTCGCTCGAAACACCAGCGCCTCGAAAAGCAGCAGGCCGTGGCGTATCGTGGACGCATCGGACCATAGTATTGGCTCGAAACCAACTTGAGAGATCGGGAGGGTCGCGCGATGAGTCAATCGAACGAGCCGCGGCGGCACCACGCTGCGCGTAGTCGCAGGGGAATGCTCAAGTACACCGCCGGCGCCGCCGTGCTCGGCGCGACCGCGCTCGAAAGCAGCCTGCGCGCGCAGGATCCATCCTCCGGAGAGCGCACCGTGAAAAACGGCCGGATCAAGCAGTCGATCGTGTACTGGTGCTTCGAGAAATACTGGGACATGGATCAGGCGGCCAAGGTCGCCCGGCAGCTCGGATGCGAGAGCATCGAGCTCGTCGCGCCCAGCTTCTTTCCAGTGCTCAAGCGGCACGGACTCTCCTGCGCGATCGGAACCGTGGACATGAGCCCTGATCCGCCGTTTGTGAAGGGCTTTAACAATCCCAAGTACCGGGAAAAAGTCGTCGGCGCGACCCGCGCCGCGATCGACGCCTGCGCCGAGTCCGGATTCAGGAACGTGATCTGTTTCACCGGCATGCGCGAGGGGATCCCCGACGACGTCGGGGCCGACAACTGCGTCGAGGGCTTCAAGCAAATCGTCGGGCACGCCGAGAAGAAGGGCGTCACCCTCTGCCTGGAGATGCTCAACTCGCGCGTGAGCTCGCACCCGATGAAGGGACACCCCGGATACCAGGGGGACCATACCGACTACTGCATCGAGATCATCAAGCGCGTGGCCTCGCCCAACCTGAAGCTGCTCTTCGACATCTATCACGTGCAGATCATGGACGGCGACATCATCAGCCGGCTGCGCCAGCACCGCGATCTGATCGGCCACGTTCACACCGCCGGAAACCCCGGCCGCGGCGAGCTCGACGACAAGCAGGAGATCAGCTATCGCCCCATCATGGAGGCACTCGTCGAAATCGGCTACCACGGCCACGTGGGGCAAGAGTTTATCCCCACGCGCGACCCCCTCGAGGGATTGCGCCAGGCCGTGGCACTTTGCGACGTTTGAAAGATCGCAGCCGACGGCTGAGTCTGGGTCCGGTTTTCGCCTATGAGTGGATCAGGTCCTCGAGGCGCTGGCAGGGCTATGCGCTGCGGTCGTCGTTCGTCCTGTTCTTGCTGATGGCCTTGGCCTATGTCTGGATGAACACGAGCTCTTACTCGGCCAAGAGCAACATCCGCCGGATGGCCGAGCTCGGCGAGTGGTTCTTCCAGGCTGTGATCGGCACGCAATTGACGCTGGTGCTCCTGGCAGCGCCGGCGGCGACAGCCGGGGCGATCTGCCTCGACAGGGCCCGGGGTACGCTGACGCACATGCTCATGACCGACCTGGCCGATTTCGAGATCGTGCTGGGCAAGCTGGCCGCGCGGCTGATTCCCGTCGTGGGGCTGGTCGCCTGCACTCTGCCGATGATGGAGCTCCTCATACTCCTGGGCGGTGTCGCCCCCGAGGCGCTCTGGGCCGCATTCGTTGTCACACTCGGCGTCGCCTTGCTCGGCTGTTCGCTTGGCCTGCAGTTCTCGCTCTGGCTGGGCAAAACCCACGAGGCGCTTCTGGGCACGTACGCTCTGTGGTGTCTCTGGCTGCTGGGCCTCCCTTGCTGCAAACGGTCGCTACGACAATGGGCTGGTCCGTGCCGCTTCCGCCGCTGACGATCAACCCATTCTTTCTTGCTTTGAGCCAATCGTCCCCCGGCACAGTCACGTGGAATCACGCTCTCGCATTTCTGGGCGTGAGCTCGGCCATCTCGGCGCTCTTGATCGCCTGGGTGATCCTCCGGCTGCGCTCGCGTTTGCACGCGCGAATCCCGCCCGCAACGCGTGGTCCCGGTACGCCCGGCCGCCGGCGGGGAAGATCGATCGGATCATGCGATCGCCGCTCCCTGGGACAAGCCCGTCGCTGGACCGAAACCCGCTGTTCTGGCGCGAGTGCCGCCGAGGCCGTCCGTCGCGCTGGGCGATCGTCAGTCACGTTCGCTTCCATCATTCTGGCGTCGACCTCGACCATCGCGGCCGTTCTCTTGCCGCCGAACACCGGTGTCGCGGAGTGGGTCAACGGATTGCAAATCTCGGTTGGCCTCCTCATTCTGAGCGTGATGGCGGCGACAGCGCTCGGCGAGGAACGCACGCGCGGCAGTCTCGACGTCCTCCTGTCCACGCCGTTTTCCGCCAGGCAGTTGGTACTGGGCAAGTGGCTGGGTACGTTTCGTCGCGTGGCGTTGCCGGCGATCTTGCCTGGGCTCGTCGTCTGGATGCGCGCCCCGCACGGCGGATTCGAGTCGGTGCCGGCAGTGGCGTTCATGATGGCCTACGTTTTCTGCGCGGCGGCGGCCATCACCAGCCTCGGGCTGGCCATCGGTACCTGGTTTTCCCAGCTCGGTCGAGCCGTGGCCGTGAGCGTCGGCATCTATCTGTTTGTGACACTCAGCCCGTGCTACTTGGCCCCCATGCTTTGGGCGAGAAATGATGGTTCCGCGTTGCTCAGCCCATTGCTCTGGGCCGGGACGATGACGGTTGACCTCGCGACACCCTCCCGTGTGGTGACTCCAATCGACTGGGCCATTTTCTGGATGCTGTTGTGGGCCCTCGTGGCGGTCGGACTGCTCTCGACGACGCTGGCGAACTTCGATCGGCGGCTGGGCCGCGTCGAGACCGTCGTTGCCCGTCTGGCGCGCCCGTCGCGTTGGGCGCAGATCGCTGCGATGATCTGTTTCACTTTGGGCGCGATCTTCAGCCTCGACGCGCTCTTGGGGTGGCCGGTCGGCGCGCGGGCGTTCTGGATCAACGGCGTCCCGTTTACCGTGGCTCTGTTCCTGGTGGGCGCGGCGGCGGCGACGTCTCTCTTCGAGGGGCGCGACGTCGGAGGCGTGGACTTGCTCGCCAGCAGTGAGCTCTCCAGCGGCCGGATCGTACTGGCGAAGTGGCTGGGCGCGTGCCGTCTGCTTCCGCCTTTGCTCATCGTGCCGGCATGGGTCGTCATCCGATGTGGCGCGCCTTTACCGGGACTGCTGCTTTTGATCGCGTACCTGCTTTCGATCAGTGCGGCGGTGATCAGTCTCGGCCTGGCCATGCGCCACCGCGCTTGGGCGGCGCGGTCGAGCTCTCGCCGTGACGGCCGGTTTGATCGGATTGGTCTCGGTCGCTGGTCCGCTGCTTGCGGACCTGCGGACCGCGGGCGCAGGCACGCGCAATCTCGCGATGGGAAGTCCATGCAGCGGGGTTAACGCGATGACGCTGGAGCTCGCAGGTTACGATTCCTCCGAGCTCAGTTTCACGATCTGGGCGCTGGGCTGGAGCCTCGGCTACTGCATTTGCGCCGCGGTTTTACTGGGAATCACGATTGCAACGTTCGATCGCCGTCTGGGCCGCGCGGCGACCGGCGAATCAGCTTGAGTCGCGCTTCCAGGTCGCGGAGATAGCGCCGTCATCGAAATCCGTCATTCCCTGGGTGTGAACGGTTAATACCGCCCTTCGGGCCTCGCCCGCGTTCTCACGCCGTCACATAATTGCTCGCTTGTTTCTTGGTCTTTCGGATCGCGTCGGCGATCTCGTCCATGTCGGACTTCGGCCCCAGCAGCATGTTCTGGGTGAACCAGACGGCGACCTCGCACAGCTTTTCATTCGCCGGGCAGCGCGTGCGCTCAAAGTATTCCGAGATGCGCTGTGGGGAGTAGATTGCCCCGAAGCCACGGGACGCGATCGTATTCTTCAAGAAAGCCTCCTGGTCCAGCGGCTGGTAGCCGGCGGAGCATGGGATGCCCTCGGCGTGGAGCGCCTTCAAGAACTTGGCCCGCGGCAGGTCGTCGAACTGCGATGAATCGTAGCGAAACATATAGAGGTGATAGGCATTGCGGGTGCAGCCTTCATAGGTGCGGGCCGGGGAAATGCCGGGTATTCCCTTGAGCAATTCCGTGAGATAGGCGGCATTTTGCTCGCGACGGCGCGATTGCTCGTCCACGCGCGTGAACTGCTCCAGGAGGAGTGCGGCCTGGAATTCGGTCATGCGCAGGTTGGCGCCATTGCGGATGACCGTCGAGCCGCCGGCGGCGATGTCGCGGCCGTTATTCTGAAAGCTGCGGCACTGCTCGGCGAGGTTGTCGTTGCTGGTGAGGATCGCGCCCCCTTCGCCGGAGCTGAGGTTTTTTGAGACCTGGAAGCTGAAGCACCCGAGGTCGCCCAGCGTGCTGAGCTTGCGGTTTTTCCACTCGGCCAGGTGCGCCTGGCAGGCGTCCTCGAGCACGGGCAGCTTGTGCTTGGCGGCGATCGCCAGGATCGCGTCCAGGTCGGCCGGCGCGCCCCCCATGTGGACCGGCAGCACGCAGGTCGTGCGCTCGGTGATCGCCGCTTCGAGCTTGGTGGCGTCGATCTGAAACGTCTCGGGATCGGTATCGACAAAGACCGGCAGCGCGTGGTGCAAGAGCACGGCGTTGATGGTGGCGACGAACGTATAGGGGGGAACGATCACTTCATCGCCGGGACCGACCCCGAGCGCCGCCAGTGAGGTCAGTAGGGCGCTCGTGCCATTGGCGACGGCCACGCAATGCTTGGCGCGTAAAGTTTCGCCCCATCTTTCTTCGAAGCGCTTCACGTAGTCGCCGTTCAAGCGGCACCATCCGCGTTTTTTCAGCACGTCCATCCAGGCCCGCTCGTCGTTCTCCTCGATGAGCGGCCACGAGCTGAACGGGCGGTTCCTCACGGGCTTTCCGCCCAGGACCGCCAGCGGCTCATCGGCGCTCGCGGAGCTGGTGCGGGGCCCAAGACCGATGGCTGCGCCGGCGGCGGACATCGCACCCAGGAATCGGCGTCGGGATTGGGGCATGCGCATGGGTCGACCTCGAAGAGAAAGGTGTGTTCGACATGAACTCAGATGATCTGCCGGATCGGCTCGGCGCCTTCGACGCCGACCAGCTTCTGATGCAGGCCGCCGTAGAAGTACGAGAGCCCGTTGGGGTCCAGCCCCAGTTGCTGGAGGATCGTAGCATGGAGGCGCTTCACGTGGAAGCGGTCCTCCACGGCCGCACTCCCCAGCTCGTCGGTGCGGCCGACGCTCGTTCCCCCTTTGATCCCGCCGCCGGCCAGCCACATCGTGAAGCCGAACGAGTTGTGGTCGCGGCCGGTCCCTTGCTTGAATTCGGCGGTCGGCTGGCGGCCAAACTCGCCGCCCCACACGATCAAAGTCTCCTCGAGCAGACCCCGGCGCTTCAGGTCGACCAAGAGCCCGGCGATTGGCCGATCGGTTGCGCCGGCGTGATGTGTGTGATTGGCGACGAGATCGGCGTGAGCGTCCCAGTTGTCGTCGTTGTGAGCGCCTCCGGAATAGATCTGCACGAAGCGAACGCCACGCTCGACGAGCCGGCGGGCGATCAGGCACTTGCGGCCGAAGTCGGCCGTTTGGGCGCGGTCGAGTCCATACAGCCCGAGGGTCTCGGGTGATTCTCCGGAAAGGTCGACGGCCTCGGGCGCCGATTGCTGCATCTTGAACGCGAGCTCGTAGCTGGCAATTCGCGCGGCCAGCTCGGAATTGTCGGCGCGGGACGCAAGATGGGCCTCGTTTTTGTCACGGAGCCGATCGAGCAGTGCCCGGCGGACTGCGCGGTCGGTCCCCGCGGGCGAGATCAAGTCATGGATCGGCCGATCATCCGACCGCAAGACCGTCGCCTGGAAGGCAGCCGGCATGTAGCCGCTCGACCAGTTCTTCGCCCCGCTGATCGGCCCCCCCTTGCGATCCAGCATCACCACAAAGCCAGGCAGGTTTTCGTTCTCGCTGCCCAGGCCGTACGTGACCCACGATCCGAGACAAGGATTGCCGGAAAGCAACCGGCCCGAGTTCATCATCAGCATCGCCGAGCCATGGATCGGCGACTCTGCATACATCGAGTGCACAAACGCGATGTCGTCGACGCACGTGGCCAGGTTTGGAAACAGCGTCGAGACCCACTTGCCGCACTGGCCGTACTGGCTGAAGCTCCATTTCGGACCGACGATCCGGCCCTCGTTCTTCTTGCCGCCGCGGCCAAACGTCTTGACCGCGATCGTCTTGCCGTCCAGCGGATACAGGTCGGGCTTGTAGTCGAATGTGTCGACGTGGCTGGGCCCGCCGTACATGAACAGGAAGATGACGTTCTTGGCCTTGGCCGGAAACGCAGGCGGCTTGGGTGCGATCGGGTTGCGGAAGGGTGTCGTTCCGTCGGCCGCCACCGACTGCCTTGCCAGGAACCCGTCGGACTGCAAGAGCCCCGCGAGTGCCACCGACCCGAAGCCGCCGCCGATCTCCCACAGAAACTCGCGCCGGGTTCGGCCGCAGAACGAGCCGCCGTGATGACCGCGAGGCCGACCTGGTGGGGAATTGGCCACGGGCTGGATCCTCAGTCAATCGATATAGAGGAAGGCGTTGGCATTGAGCGCCAGGAGACAGTATTGCGCCGAGCGCGCTCTCGTGGTCGAGGCCCGCCCCGGCCATCAGTCGTTTCACGAACGCGACGTCGTCGCGCACCTCCCCGGCATCCGGGGTCCGGGCCGTCGTGAGCCGAATCGCAAGCTCGACCTGCGCCTCCAGTCCGCCGGGGGCTTCGCGGCGCAGCCGCGCCGGCGAAGCGGGCGGCCTGCTCGTTGGAGAAATCGCCGTTGAGGAGCCCGAGCGCCTGCGTGGGCACGGTGGTCGTGTACCGGACGGGACAGCTCGAGTCGGTGTCGGCCGCGTCATGAGTCGCCAGTATCGGCACCAGCAGCGAGCGCTTCACGTGGACGTAGACGCTGCGGCGGGCGGCCTCGCGCGGCGATGAGGTCGGCCACCCCTGCCCCGGGACCGACTGGCCGGCCAGAACCTCGCGCGGGATCGGCGGGTAGACGCACGGTCCGCCGGCCTTCTGGTAGAGCGTGCCGGCGACCGCCAGGATCGAGTCGCGCACCTCCTCGGCAGTCAGCCGGCGCAGCGGAAAGTGCCAGAACCATCGATTCGCCGGGTCGGCCGCCAGCCCGGCCGCCGTCGCGCGCGACGCCATCTGGTAGGCGTTCGAGAGCAGGATCAGCCGATGCATCCGCTTGATCGACCAGCCCGCATCGGTCAGCTCGGCCGCCAGCCAGTCCAGCAGCTCCGGATGGCTCGGCGGCTCTCCGAGCCGCCAAAATCGTTGGGGGTCGGCACGATGCCTCGTCCGAAATGATGCTGCCACAGCCGGTTGGCCAGCACGCGCGCAGTGCGCGGGTTGCGGGGATCGATCAACCATTCGGCGAGCGCGCGACGTTTGCCAGGCCCGTTCCCGAAGCCGGGCGCGCCATGGCCCAGCACCTCGGGCACGCCGGGCTCGACCGGATCTCCTTTCGCGCCGGGGCTGCCGCGCAGCAGCACGAATGTCGGGGCCTTCCCGCGCTCGGCGACGCACATCACCTCGATGCGGGAATTCGCGCCGGTCGCAACTTTCGTCAAATTCTTGCCGTCGGGACTCGTGACATCCTGAAAAAACGCGAGCATCCGGTAATAGTCGCGCTGCGGGATCGGGTCCACCTTGTGGTCGTGGCAGCGGGCGCAGTTGATCGACATCCCCAGGAATACCTGCCCGGCCGTGGAAATCACCCCGTCCAGGCCGTCATAGCGCGCCAGCTCGCGGTCGGCCGGCTCGTCGTCCCAGATCCCCAGCCGATAAAATCCGGTCGCGATCATCGACTCGGCCGACGTCGCGTCGCATTCGTCGCCGGCCAGTTGCTCGCGCACGAACCGGTCAAACGGTTTGTCGCGATTGAGGGCCGCGATCACGTAATCGCGGTAGCGCCAGGCAAAGGGCTTGGCCGAGTCGCGCTCGTAGCCGTTGGTCTCGCCGTAGCGGACCAGGTCGAGCCAGTGCCGGCCCCACTTTTCACCGTACTGCGGTGAAGCCAGCAGCCGGTCCACCAGGCGTTCATAAGCCCCTGGCCCGCGATCCGACATGAATGAGTCGACCGCATCCGGCGTGGGAGGGAGCCCGGTCAAATCGTAAGTCACGCGCCGAATCAGAGTCACGCGATCTGCCGGAGGCGCCGGTTCCAGCCCATTTGACTCAATCCGCGACACGAGGAACGCATCGATCGGGTTGCGGCACCAGTCCCGGTGCTTGACGCTTGGTATGCCCGGCCGGCTCACGGGCCGAAACGACCACTGGTCGCGCGCGGCGCTCGCCGCCGGCGGCCTGGCGGGTGACCCCTGCGAGCCGCGCTCGCTCGCGGCGGCCGATGCCGGCTCGGCCGTCCAGGGGAGGCCCTCCTTGACCCAGCGCGTCAAGACGTCGAGCTCGTGCGCGGGCAGCTTGCCATCCGGCGGCATTTCCAGATCTTCGTACCGAATTGCTCGCAGCAGGCGGCTGTCGTCGGGCTGTTCCAGCGAGATCGCAGGCCCGAGCTCGCCGCCGCGCAGCACCGCCGCCCGGCTGTCCAGTCGAAACTTCGCGCGGACTTTCGGGCCCTCGCCGTGACACTTGAGGCAGCGGGCCTTGAGGATCGGTCGGACGTCGGTCTCGTAGAATTGCACCTGAAGCGCGGTGAATGGCGGCACGCGCCGCTCGGCGCCGCCGTCACGAGCATCTGCTCCGGCCGCCAGCGCGATCACGATCGTGGTCGCCATGGCGCACGCCAGCACTCGCCCTGGTCCCGATCCGACCATCCCGTTCCTCCACGCACCCGTTTCGCGCTGCGTCCGTTCCGCAGAATGTAAGTTCAACAAGGATTAAACGCGAGGTCAAGCAAGACAGTACCGCGATCGAGTCCGGTGTCCGTATCCCGGTAAGATTGACAGACGAGGCCGAGCGAACGGTGAACGCCTATAATGTCGTGACGCTGAGTGTCGGGTCCGGAGAAAGGTTGGATCGATGCGATACCTGATTTCCGGGAAAGTTCGTCCCGAGAAACGACGGGCACTACTCGATGCGATCGAAAGCGGCCGGTTCGGTGAGGGCTTCCCCTACGGAGACCTCGGGCGCGTGCTGTGTGCGGGGCACGTCGATCCATCCGGCGCCGTCCGCTGGGTGGAAGTGTGCTATTGCCGCGAATTCTCGGGCGTCGTGCTCGAAGCGGAAATTGGGTACTTCGAAGAATTTTTGACCGACGTCACCATCGCCGATGCCCGTAATCCCCAGTCCTGCGATGGTTATCCCGCGTGCAACGACTGCGATTGCACCAGGAAGATCCGGTTTCCGGGCGAGCCGTTCCTCGACTATCTCCGCAGGATCGCCACCGACGACGCGGCCGCGCAACCGACCGAGGATGGCCGGGCGACGCGGTGGCTCGGCTGGCGCGGCCACGTGACTCCCGAGGAAGCCGTGCGCAATGACGGCTGAAGCGGACGACGCATGTTCGCTGAGCCGGGTCTCGGCGGCTGGCCGACCGTGCTCAACGCCAGCGGGGCTTCCAGCCCGATCGGTGCCTTGACCGCGCGGACTCGGGCGCGCAAGATGGGTGCCCGCTCGTCAAGACAACTGGACCGGGGATGCAAGAATGAAAACGCTGATCTTCGTCGGATTGCTGGCCGGAAGTGCGGGTTTATCTCTGGCGGCCGAACCGTCGTCGGGCCTGCCGCGCAGCGATCCGGAGCAGCAGGGCATCTCGAGCTCCGCGATCCTCGCGTTTGTCGAGGCCGCCGACAAGAATATCGACGCCCTGCACAGCTTGATGGTCGTGCGCCACGGCCATGTCGTGGCCGAGGGCTGGTGGTCGCCGTACGACGCCGATTCGCCGCACTCGCTGTATTCGCTCAGCAAGAGTTTCACGTCCACGGCCGTCGGCCTCGCCGTGGCGGACGGGAAGCTGAGCGTCGACGACCCCGTGCTGAAGTACTTTCCCGACGATGCCGCCAGCTACTCCGAGCGACAAGCTGAAGGCGATGCGCGTCAGCGATTTGCTGCGCATGTCCACGGGCCATCAGTCGGAGCCGCAATTCCGCACCAGCCAGCTTCCCTGGACCAAAATGTTCCTGGCGCACGCCGTCCCGCACAAGCCCGGCACCCATTTCCTCTACAACACGGCCGGGACCTACATGCTCTCGGCCATTGTTCAGAAGGCGACCGGCGTGACAGTGCTGGACTATCTGCGCCCACGACTGCTGGAGCCGCTGGGTGCCGGAAATGCAACCTGGGGAACCAGCCCGCAGGGCGTGACGCTCGGCGGCTACGGGTTGAGCGTCCGAACCGAGGATATCGCCAGCTTCGGCCAGCTCTATTTGCAGAAAGGGCGCTGGAACGGGAAGCAGTTGGTGCCGGAATCATGGGTCGACGCCGCCACCGTGCGCCAGACGTCCAACGGCAGCAACCCCCAAAGCGATTGGGATCAGGGTTACGGCTATCAGTTCTGGCGCAGCCGCCACAACGCCTTTCGCGGCGACGGGGCGTTCGGGCAATTCTGCATCGTGATCCCCGAGCAGGATGCCGTGATCGCCATCACCAGTGGCGTCAAGGACATGCAGTCGGTCCTGAATCTGGTCTGGGACAAGCTGCTCGTGGCCATGCAACCTGCGCCCTGGCCGCCGATCCCGACGTGCGCGGAAAAAGCTGGCAGCCGCGCTCAGCGGTCTTACGCTTCGCCCGCAACAGGGCTCACCGTCAGCCGCCACGGCGGCGCGGGTGTCAGGGAAGCGGTACGTGTTCCCCGAAAACGAGCGGAAACTTCAAGCGATCGCCCTCGAGTCCGGCGGTCATGACGACCCGGTGACCCTGGTCGCGCGATCTCGGCGGCGTCGAGCAGCGGATCATTTGCGGTCGCGGGGGCTGGCAGCGCGGGCGGTTTGCCTACGGCACGGTCGACGCGCAGGCTGCGGCGGCCAGCGGCGCCTGGACCGACGACGACACATTCACCGCCAAGATCTGTTTCTACGAGACTCCGTTCATCGTGACCCTCGGCCTCAAGTTCTCCGGCGAACAGGTGTTCCTCGATTCCCGGTCCAACGTCGGCTTCGGCCCGACCACGCAGCCTCAACTGGTCGGCAAGGTCGAGTGAGCCGCAGCGCGTTCCCACGGTCAACCCGTGAGTCCACCCTCCGCGACCCCGCGCGGAAGGGTCGCTCTCACTTCCCCAGCACGCTCACCGGTGGCGAGGTGCGGATGTCGCCCAGGTCTCGGATTTCGCCCGGCCCGAGGACAAGGTTTTCAAAGGCGATGCCGGCGTAGCGGCCGATCCCGCGATAGGCCCGGGCCGTATAGAGCTGGCCTGGGACCAGTCCCTCGACGCGAAACCGTCCGTGCGCGTCAGTCTGGACGTCAGCGTGCTCGCCCAACGCCGGGTCGCTGTGGGTCGCAGCCCCCCCCGCCTTTTCCGACTCCGTGCAAGTCCGCCCCCCGGGCGGGACACCCAGCGCTCGGCCGGTCGCCACCGACGTTTGAGAAACCGCTATCACACATGTAAATTATTGAATTTTTTGGTGCCTCGGGCCCGCCCCATCCCTCCTGTGCCCGCCAGCCCGCGTGTTGCCCATCATTCGCCGTTTCCGCCCGGATTTCCTGTTCTGCCGATTGTAGGGATTGCACACGATTCCGCCCCACATTCCTGCCAAATGTAGCCCAAGTCAAACTTTCAGCGACCGTTTGACTTCGTGTAGAATACCCAGTATTCTCATTCAGAGTAGTATTCGTAAAACCCTCATATTGACGTGCAAAAGAGCCCATTTCTTTGGCTCGGCCAGGGGCTCTGTTGCTCGGATTCGGGTGACTGGATCCGATCGAAAGATCGTCAACGGTTTCTTGGTTCCTCGAGTGGCTGGCCGCGGTTTGTAGAGCAACATACGAGGATGCAAACCAGCGTTCGCCGCGCGATGTCCGACCAGGGGGCCGGGGTTTCCGATTGCGTGGATGAGACGAGTGCGAGGCTGGGACGCCGTGGGTTCGTTTCGGGATGTGATTTCACGAATAGTCATTTGCACCATGTGAGGAATTGAAATGAAGAGATCTCGTTGGTCCAGCTTCGCGGGCGCGTTACTGGGCGCACTCGTCTTTGCGTTCGGGGCGCCCGGCTTGGCTCGGGCAGACTATGGTTCCAGCGGCGGCGGCGGCTCGCACGGCTCGCTGTTCAAGGGTCACGGCTCCAGTGGCGGCGGCGGCTCGCACGGCTCGCTGTTCAAGGGGCACGGTTCCAGCGGCGGCGGCTCGCTGTTCGCCGGTCACGGCTCCAGCGGCGGCGGCGGCTCGCACGGCTCGCTGTTCAAGGGGCACGGCTCCAGCGGTGGCGGCTCGCTGTTCGCCGGTCACGGTTCCAGCGGTGGCGGCGGCTCGCACGGCTCGCTGTTCAAGGGCCATGGCTCCAGGCGGCGGCGGCTCGCTGTTCGCCGGCCACGGCTCCAGTGGCGGCGGCGGCTCGCACGGCTCGCTGTTCAAGGGTCACGGCTCCAGCGGCGGCGGCGGCTCGCACGGCTCGCTGTTCGCCGGCCATGGCTCCAGCGGCGGCGGCGGTTCGCACGGCTCGCTGTTCAAGGGTCACGGGTCCAGCGGCGGCGGCTCGCACGGCTCGCTGTTCAAGGGACACGGCTCTAACGGCGGTTCTTACGGCGGCTCTAACGGCGGTTCGTACGGCGGCTCTACGTGGCCCCGGCCGCGTGGCCTGCCAGCCAGTCGTATCCGAGCAGCCAGTCGTATCCGAGCGGCCAGACCCCCAGCCGCCGGCCTCGACGTTGCTGCCGGTGCCGGCCGCGACCAGCGTGGCCTACCTGAACATCAGCGTTCCCGAGGACGCGAAGGTTTATCTCCAGGATCAACTGATGACGCTCAGCGGATCACAGCGCCGGTTCGTCACCCCGCAGTATCCAGGCCGGCGAACAGCACCTCTATACCGTGAAGGTCGAGGTCGTACGCAACGGTCAGACGCTCACGAAGACGACCCAGGCCGATCGTCACGGCCGGACAAGAGGCCGCGGTGTCGGTCGCGTTCGACGAACCGCAGACCGACGGGCTCGTGGCCTCGGCCGAGGTCGCCAGCCGCTGAGGCTGCCTCTTGCCGAATCTCCCGTTCCGTCGTGGCCGATGAGACGATGTCCTGTTTGCCTGGCTGGTGGCAAGGGAAGACGGATGGATCCGTCTTTCCAGCGGTGATCAGGATCCAGTCGTTCTGCTCGGCAAGGGAATGGGAGATCTCGGCGTGAGTCACCGCTCCGAATTTGATCCAACGGCGGCGTCATCCCACCGCGGCCCATCGTCCGAGCCGTCGCCGGCTCTTGCGGTGGGCCGTTAATCTTTGGCTCGTCTTTCACCTCTCTGCCATCATCATCGCGCCGGCGTCGGTCGCGCCTTCGTCGGAGCTGATCCAGTCGGCCTGGGGCCTGTTTCAGCCCTACCTCCAGCTCCTGTATCTCAACCACGGCTATCATTTCTTTGCGCCGGAGCCCGGCGAAAGCACGCTGCTAGCCTTCTCGGCGGAACGGGCCGACGGCACGGTCGATCGAGCGGGCGGATCCCCAACCGTGGGATCGTGCCTCGCCTCCTGTATCACCGCCACTTCATGCTGACCGAGCATACTGCGCGACGCCCCCGATGCGCTCGCACAGGAATGGATCTCCTCCTACGCCGAGCACCTCTGCCACAAGTACGGGGCAGCTGCGGGTAACCCTCACCGGGCAGATCCACAATCTCCCCACGATGGAGATGGTTCGCGACGGCGTGCGGCTGGATGATCCGCAAGAGTTATGAAGACGAGTCGTTCGGGGTGTTTGAATGCGCTCACCGCTAAATTTCGCTCAGCCGAGCCATCGCGAGATTCGCGCGGTCGGTTGCCGAGGACTGGAACGCCTTCTGGTATACCCCCGCCGATCCCACCCTGCTGGGATTGATCCGGGTGTTGACCGGGCTCATGCTGCTCTACACCCACGCCGTCTGGGGCCTGGCGCTTCGCGATTTCTTCGGAGAGTATAGCTGGCTGAGCCCGGCCCTCGTCCGCGCGATGGAGGCCGGCCAGTACGTCTTTTCCTTCTGGTTCTGGGTGCCGGAGCCATGGCTGTGGCCCGCCTACGCGGCCTCGATGTTGATCCTGGCCGCATTCACGCTCGGCCTCTGGACGAGGGTCACTTCCGCCCTCGCACTCGCCGTCGCAATTTCCTACGCCAATCGCGTGCCGGCTGCGCTCTTCGGCCTCGACCAGATCAATATCATGCTCACGTTGTACCTGACGATCGGACCGAGCGGAGCGGCCTTCTCGCTCGACCGCTGGCTGGCGGGGCGCCGTCAAGCGAGGCTTGCCCCGCCGGAACCCTCCGCCGGCGCCAATTTGCGCAATCCGGCTGATCCAGGTGCACATGTGCGTGATCTATTTCTTCGCCGCCATCTCGAAGCTACAGGGGCCGTCGTGGTGGAGCGGCGAAGCAATGTGGCGGGCGTTTGCCAATCTCGAATACCAGTCGCTCGACATGACCTGGCTCGCCTGGCACCCCTGGCTCGTCAACGCCATGTCGCATGTCTCGGTCCTCTGGGAGCTGTCTTTCTGCGTGTTGATCTGGCAGCGTCGATGGCGGCCGCTGGTTCTGGTGGGGGCCGTGCGCTTCACGTCGGGATTGGAGCGTGCCTCGGAATGTGGACCTTCGGGCTCATCATGCTCGTCGGCTGCGCGGCTTTTCTGCCCGTTGAGTGGATCCACGCATGTTCACAGTACATCGCGAAAGGCCGGCCGAGAACGACCGCCGTCACGCACGAACGGCGCGGACGGCACGGAAGCGAAGAAGCGGCCAATCGCAGGGGTGAGGGACTTGCCCACGCGATGGAGCGGTCGTCGATCTAGCGAGCCGCTCGTGCCCGGAAGGTCAGCCTCGTCAGAGCGCGCGTGGTTTTGGAACGGACGAGAGCCACTCGATTCCTCGCGGAATCCCAACCTCGATCATGGAATCGTAGTGTCCGCCGCTGGGAGCGGTTTCCAGGGTGACGGATTTGCCTGCGGCCTTGAGTCGCTCGGCGAGGTCGCGGACCTTGTTGGCGAACCGCTGGTCGTCGTTGGCATAAAACAAGAAGAGCGGGCAATTGATCTTCGCCTCGCTCGTCCGCGGGTTAAATTTCGTGAACAGCTCGTTCGCGCCGGGCAGTAGCTTGGTGAAGGTCTCCTGGACGACCGGCTGGAATTCCGAAGCGACGTCGACGGCCGGCGCGTAGGCGATGCACGCGGCCAGGCGCGGCTCGTTCTCGGCGACGAGCAGGGCGAGCGTGGCGGCCGAGCTGTGGCCGGCTGCGTATAGCCGGCCGGGGTTGATCGCCGCGACCCGAGTGGTCGCATACTCGAACGCGACGCGCGCGTTCAAGAGACCCGCCTGGGCGTTCAAGAACGCTCGCATGTAAGGCAGGATCGCAAGGCCGTTTGTATTCGCGGACTCAGGGGCCGCACCGTCCAGCTCGTACGCCACCACGGCGTAGCCAGCCTTCACATACGGAATATGCTCGGCTCGATCGCCATCGCCGAGGTCCATCCCCGTGACCAGGTTTGAGCCGGCGCCGGCGATCAGGATGCAACCCAGCGACTTCGCTTTGCGTGCGCCGGCCGGCAGGTAAACCCAGAGCTTGCCGGCGTGCGCGGGAATGACGGCGGCGGCGCCGGCGCCCTTCTTTCCCGGAAGCTGGATCTCATGGAAGATCACGCCGGGCTCCAGTTCGACTCCGCGTGGCAACTGGGGAAGTGCCGGCATTATCCATGCGCCTTGGAAGGCGGGCGGGACGCCTGGAATCTGGATATCCTGGAATGGCAGCGCGCTCTGAGCGGCTTGATTTCCTTGCCGCGCTTCCCGTGCCCGGTTGCGGTTGACTGTGTTGTATGCTCGCAGCCCGATGAGCGCTACGACAACGACCGCGCCCCCCACACCACCGAATAATCCTTTCGAGCTCCCGGACTTTTCGGGGGCCTTGGGCGGCTTCCATTTGCTCGCCTTCGGCTCGGAAGGACGGCCGTCCAGGTTTGCTAGCCCGGGCGCCGACAACGGCTTTGCCCACGCCGCCCCTGGTCTTGCCTCGCTTTCCGCTTCGTCTAACCCGTACACGTCGTCCGGCTGCGGCGGGCTGGCCGCGGCGGCTCGCGGGATCTTGATGGCCTGGCCGCACTGCTTGCACTTCACGCTCTTTTCGGCCCACTGGTCGGTCGTGGTGTAAGACCGCCCGCATGCGTTGCATTTGAACGAAATAGCCATCGTTGATCTCATGAGCTGAGAGGAGAGTCCGCGTCGACAAGCGACCTGCGCTTACTAGGCCGATCTTAGGACCGCTCAGCAAGCTCGTCAATGAACTGAAACATTCTTGCGGCGATGCGAATTCCGGTCGCGTCAGTGCAAGCCGTAATGTCTCGAGAAGCGTGACGGCGAGAGGAAGCGGACAGGCGCCCTGGCTTCATGACCGTCAGAACCGTTTTCATCCCCGCTTCCGGGAAAACGCCGCGTCTTTAGCCTGCCAGAGACTCTCGAGTCCGCGGTTTTTGGGGATCAGGTTCAGCCGCTCAGGCGAAGGGCGGCAGCTTCGTGAACTGCAACTTCCTGACCAGGTTGTAGTCGTTGATATCCACAGTTCCGTCGCCGTTGATGTCGCCAAAGACAGTCGGCTCGGCCGCAGCGAAGCCGAGGAATTCGTTGCGGACGCCGGCGACGTCCCCGCTGTTGACCACGCCGTCGTCATTGAAGTCGCCCGGTAGCACATCGAGCCGGCGAGTGAACGTCGCAATGGTCGCGTTGGCGATGGTGATCGTCACGCGGTCGGCCTTGTTGATCGGCTGGGCGAAGGTGATCGTGAAGTTTGTCCCCGAGCCGGAGATGGTGACCGGCCCGTAGTTGGCGACGTTGATCCCCGTCACGGTGACGTCGGCCGCGGTGAGCGTCGCGGCCTGGCCGAGGGTGATCGACACCTGGTCGATCCCCAGCCAGGGTAGGTCGGCTTTCCGGCCCGCCGGCAGCAGGCGAATCCCGTCGGCGGCGGTGACGAGCGTCGCGGATTGAGTTCCCCACCCGGCAGCGACCCCGGCGACGCTGACCGCGTGAGCCAAGTTGGTCAGGGCGAAGACGGCCGGCGTGGCCGCGCCGCGGGCCGAGGCCTTGGCGGTATAACTGCCGGTCGTGCCATTGGCGACAGCCGTCACGCTGGCCAGTCCGCCGGCGCCGATGGTCGCAATGCCGGCACTCAGCTTGGCCGAGGCGCCTCCGCTCGAACGCGTGACGGTGAAGGTAATCGCGCCCCCTTGGACGGGATCGCCGAACGGGCTGCTGACAATGACCGCCAACGGATTGGCGAAGGCGGTGTTGATCGCCGCGGTCTGCTGGCTCAGGCCGGTGACTATGGTGATCGTGAAGCCCCGATCCTGGAAGGCGCCGATGTCCACGCTGTTGCTGGGTCGCGCGACGCCGCGCTGGTCGGTGGTGGGGACCGTGACGACCGCAATTGTGGCGCTCCCCTTGCCGATCGCGGGACCGCCGGGCAAGAGGGCGATGGTCTGCGTCGGCCCGCCGTTGTTGGCCAGCGTGCCGAGTCCCGGGTTGACGACGCCGACCTGGTTGCCGCTGGTGCCGTTTGCCAGGCCCCCGGAGCCACCGGTGCCGATCAAGTTGAACGCGCTAGCTGCGGCAACGGTGCCTGAGATGTCGCTAGCCGAGCTGCCGCTCGTGTTGAGGGCGATGATCGTGTTGTCCAGTGTCGCCGTACCGGCGATGACGTCGAGGCCTCCGCCCGTACCGGCGTTGTAGGCGATGGTGGAGTTGACGACGGTCAGGCGGGTCTCGCTGGCGAGTCCTCCGCCGGCGTCGGCGGAGTTACCAGCGATGGTGGAATTGGTGACCGTCGACGAGCCACCGTTGAAGAGACCGCCTCCCTGACCCGACCCCTTCGGGCCGTTCGGACCGCTGGCGCCGTTGGGGCCGAACGTCAGCGTGGCGCCCGTGCCGGCTCCGATACCGCCGCCGCCGCCGCCGCCGCCGCCTCGGCCACCAGCGCCGCCGGCGGCGCGATCGTTGGCGATCGTTCCCCTGCTCAGAGTCAGCGTGCCGGCGGTTACGAAGAGGCCGCCGCCTTGGGCCGAACCGCCGGAACCACCACCGCCACCAGCGCCGCCTGCTCCCCCTGGTCCACGTCGACCGGTGAAGCGATTGACCCCGCCGGGGCCACCACGGCCACCAGCACCGCCGCTGCCGCCGCTGGCGCCAGCGGCGGCATCGTTGGTAATTGTCGCACGGTTCAGGGTCACCCTGGCATCACTGGCGTATGCACCGCCCCCTAGGCCGGAACCGCCCTGGCCGCCGCCGCCGCCGGCGCTGCCGTTGCCGCCGGGGCCGGGGCCGGTGGTACCAACGGCGCCGTTGCGGCCGTCGATGCCGTTGCGGCCGGCACCCCCCCGGGCGGAGTCGGAGTCGACAAGCGTTGCGTTCATGGTGAGGGAGCCCCCGCTGACAAACAGCCCGCCGCCGCGACCGGCCCCACCAGATCCCCCGTGAGAGCCCCCGCCGCCGCCAATGGCGTTGTCGGTGGCGATCGTCCCACCATTCAGGCCCACCATGGCGTCGCTGGCGTACAGGCCACCGCCGCCGCCTGAGCCCCCGCCGCCGCCGCCGCCGGCCAGGCCCGTCTCCCCGAGATGGCCACGAACGGCGCCCCCGCCGTTGCCGCCCGAACCGCCGTCAGCCGTGTCGTGGATCACGCGATCGCCCGAAAGCGTGAGCGTGCCGCCGACCGCGTAAAAGCCGCCGCCCTGGCCCAAGCCGCCAGCCCCGCCATTGCCGGCGCTGCCACCGGGGCCACGGCCGGTGGTAAAGTTGCCAAGACCGCCCGAGCCACCGTCGCCTCCGGCGCCGCCTCGACCCCCACAAGCGAGATTGTTGCTGACGACGTCGTTCTTCAGGGTTACAGTGCAGCCGCTCAGGCCTAAGCCTCCACCGAAGGCGTTGCTGCCCTTGCCGCCGCTACCGCCGTTTCCGCCGCGCTGGGGGGGGGAAAGGCCGAGGCCCCCGCCGGCGCCCCGGCGCCCCCGGCGCCGCCGTCACCCGCTCGAGAGATGTTGCTGCTGACCACGTTATTCTTCAGGATTACAGTGCCGCTGGCTGCGTAGAGGCCGCCGCCCGCGGCCAAACCGCCAGACGCGCCATTGCCGCCGCTGCCACCGGCGCCGCCGGGGCCGGGGCTAAGGCCGGGAAAGGCACCGCCGCCGCCCCCTCCGGCGCCGCCCTGACCCCCTCGAGCGACGTTGCTGCTGATGACGTCATTCTCCAGGGTGAGAATGCCGCTGGCCACGAAGATGCCGCCACCGAACGCGTTGCCGGCGTCGCCGGCGTCGCCGGCGTCGCCGCCCGGAAAGCGAAGGAAACCGGCTCCGGCGCCACCGTTTCCACCGGCGCCGCCGTCGCCCCCTCGAGCGACGTTGCTGCTCACGATGTCATTTCTCAGGGACAGGATGCCGGCAGCCAGGTAGATCCCGCCGCCCGACCCGTCGCCGCCAGGACCGCCGTTGCCGCCGGGACCGCCAGAGGGGGCGGATGACGTGCCGGCAGCGCCTGCAACGCCAGCCGCCCCATTGGCTCCGAGAGCCTGGTTCTTGCTCACGGTCACGTTTGTGAGCGAGACCGTGCCACCGTCGATAAAGAGTCCGCCGCCCGTCGCGACCAAGCCCCCCGAGATCGTGAGACCGACGATTTTGACCTTGGTATTGGCGTCAATCGTGACAATGCGGAAATCGGGCGTCCCCGGGGCGCTGTTGCGGGCCATGGTCAAACTCGCCGCCCCCGGCCCCTCGATGTCGATCACGCCCGTCGTGTTGCTCAGGTCCGGCAGGGCCAGGTTGAGCGCGATCGTCCCGGTTACGCTGAAGTTGATCGTGTTGTCGCCCGTGATCCCGTCGGCCTGGGTGATGCAATACCGCAGGTCACCCGTCGTGTCCGTGCCCGCGCCGGTGTCAGTCAGGCTGTTGACGGAAAACGTGGACAGGAGCGTCCGAGATTCGAGCAGCTCTACGGTGCAGGGTCGCCGTCGGCGGCACCGATGCCGCATCGACCGGGTCGCCGGTCCTCGCCCCACGCGACGCGCTCGCATCTTTTCCGAGAATGGATGAGCGCCGAACATCGATCTCGTCTCCTTCCCTTGCCCGAACTCGCGTGACGCTGAAACGACATCCTAATATTTAAATACATTTGTATATTAATTAATCGATATCTGAGTCCTTCCGCGGCTTCTCAAGACGATGCAGCTTGGTCGGCCCTCCTGGGAGGAATCCCGAGCGCCAGGATGCCGCCCGAACGCGCGGGCTTGAATTGCTGCCGCTCACCGTCCCCGCCTGCGCCGACAGGCCGCGCCCAGGCCGATCAACACGGCGGTCCCCGCCTGGACCAGTGTCGAGGGCTCCGGGATCGTGGCCGCTCCGACTCGGATCGAGCCATTCGCGATCGTGACCGGGATATTGGTGATCCCGTCCAGCTCTGTCAGCGACGCATTCAGAAATGCGAGCGTGTCGACACCGTTGGGCGTCGTCGCGCTGATCGAATACGACACGTGGGCCAGGCCAAACGTTTCGCCCGGGCTCACCGTCCGGAACCCCGGCGCGGCAAACTCGGAATCGGAGGCCGTGAATACCGAGGTCGGGAACGTGTCCTGGGAGAGCGGTCCTCCCCCCTGGGTCGTCCCCGACGTCACGTAGATGTAGGGATCGGCGACTGTGACGATCGAGACAGCGGTGAAACTGGCGCCCAGCGGCCCCGACAACGCGAGCTGGAACGAGTCGACGGCCACGTTGTAGCTCGCGCCGCCGTTCGGCGAATTGGTGTTGCTCAGCAGCACGTCGAACGAGCCGCTGGAGCCTGCCGTAGCCACCAGGTCGGGCGCCGAGATGATCAGGCCGGCGCGGCACGCGCCGGCCGGTCCAAGGCTCGCCGCCAGCACCAGCGTTACCGCCAGGGTGAGCCGACCGCCTGAGCCGGGCCTGCGCACCCCGATGGTCGAGACAGTCGGTGGACCCGGGATTTGTTGTCTCATAGGTTTCCTCATGGATGAGAAATCATCAGAACAGCCGCCGTGGTGGTTCCGATCGATTGCGGTCAACGCTTCTTGATGCCGCCGGTCCACGCCGTTGCTGCGAAGCACCGTATCCCCACTCATCCGGCAGCAGACCAGGCACCGCGCGTGCCGGCCGCTCAGGCGATTGGCGGCAGCTTCGTGAACAGCAACTTCCTGACCAGGTTGTAGTCGTTGATATCCACAGTTCCGTCGCCGTTGATGTCGCCGAAGACGGTCGGCTCGGCCCCAGCGAAGCCGAGGAATTCATTGCGGACGCCGGCGACGTCCCCGCTGTTGACGACCCCGTCGTCGTTGAAGTCACCCGGCAGCACATCGAGCCGGCGGGTGAAGGTCGCAATGGTCGCGTTGCCGATCGTGATCGTGACCCGGTCGGCTTTGTTGATCGGCTGGGCGAAGGTGATGGTGTAGCTCGTCCCCGAGCCAGAGATGGTGACCGGTCCGTAGTTGGCGACGGTGATCCCTGTCACTGTGACGTCTGCGGCTGTCAGCGTCGCGGCCTGGCCGAGGGTGATCGACACCTGGTCGATCCCCAGCCAGGGTAGGTCGGTCTTCCGGCCCGCCGGCAGCAGGCGAATCCCGTCGGCGGCGGTTTGGAGCGCCGCAGTTTGGGGCCCCAGCCGACGGATACCCCGGTGACGCTCACCGCATGGGCCAGGTTGGTGAGCGCGAAGACGGCAGGCGTCGCCACTCCAATAGACGAGGCCGTCGCGGTGTAGCTGCCGACCGTACCATTGGCGACGGCCGTCACGCTGGCCAGTCCGCTGGCGGCGATGGTTGCACTAGTCGCGCTCAGGTTCGCCGCGGCACCGCCGCTTGCCGCCGTCAGGGTGATCGTGATCGTGCCCCCGTGGACGGGATCGCCGAACGGGCTGGCGACCAACACCGCGATAGGATTGGCGAAGGCGGTGTTGATCGCCGCGGTCTGCTGGCTCAGGCCGGTGGCGATGGTGATCGAGAAGCCGCGATCCTGGAAGGCGCCGATGTCAACGCCATTGCTGGGTCGCGCGACGCCGCGCTGATCGGTGGTGGGGACCGTGACGCCTGCGATCGTGGAGCTCCCCTTGCCGATGGCCGGGCTGCCGGGCAAGAGGGCGATGGTCTGGGTCGGCCCGCCGTTCTTGGCGTGCACGCCGAGCCCGGGGTTCACGACACCGACCAGATTGCCGTCCGTCCCGTTGGTCAGACCTCCGGCGCCGCCGGTGCCGATCAGGTTGAACGAGCCGGCGACAGCGACCGTGCCGGCAATGTCGCTGGCCACCACGCGGCTGCCGTTCGTATTCAGCGCGACGATCGTATTGTCAAGCGTGACAGTGCCTGAATTGACATCGATTCCGCCGCCTGCGCCACCGCTGGCGACGGCATTCTCGGCAATGGTCACGTTTACCAGGCCGACGGTGCCGCCCACGACATAGAGACCGCCCCCGCCTCCCGACCCGCCGGTGCCACCCGATCCGGGCCGACCACTACTCCCCGGGTCGCCACCACGGCCGGTGCGACCGGAGGCACCGCTAGCTCCAGGGGGGTTACCGTCGCCGCCGGCGCCTCCACGTCCTCCACCGCCGCCGCTGCCACCAGATCCACCAAGACCACCCGCGCCTCCACCGGCGCCTGTTCCTCCCTGGGCGTAATTTGCGGTGAGGGTGTCGCTGGTGACGGTGACCGTCCCTCCGGCAACAAATAGACCGCCGCCCTGGCCGGATGCGCCTCCACCTCCTACGCCCCCAATTGCTCCGGCTCCGCCACGCCCACCATTTCCACCACTTCCCCCGTTTCCCCCGTTCCCCCCGGGTCCACTGTGAGGGGGTGAAGAGCCAGAGAAGCGAATCGAGCCCGAATCCAACCCCATGCTGCCATCGCCGCCCCGGCCGCCCCCGCCGCCGTTGCCGCCGTCGCCGCCGTCGCCCCCGGGACCTCCCGCACCTCCGATTGCGCGATTGGATCCGAGATAGGAGCCTACGACCGTGAGGGCTCCCCCCGCGATGAACAACCCCCCGCCGGCGCCCGTGCCTCCGGCGCCGCCATCGCCACCTTGGCCTCCGTTACCCCCTGCGCCACCGTTCGCCCCCGGCGCCCCAGAGAATCCGCCGCCGAATCCGTGAGTCGGTGCTCTGGTTGATCCGTTCGCTCCACGGAGCCCAACACCACCGTTCCCACCTCGACTGCCTTCGCCACCGAGACCACCTTGTCCACCTCCGGCGGAATTGGCGCTGAGGGCGTCGCTGGACAGGCTAACGGTTCCGCTCGCGATATACAGCCCGCCGCCGGCGCCGCCGCCACCAGCACCTCCGAGACCTCCCTCGCCCGCGGATCCGCCATGTCCAGCTGGCGAGGACTCATTACCACCGCTCCCACCTTGACCGCCGATGCCGCCGAGACCACCTTGTCCACCTTGTCCACCGCGGGCGGAATTGGTGCTAAGGGCGTCGCTGGACAGGCTGACGCTTCCGTTCGCGATATACAGTCCGCCGCCCGCGCCGCCGCCACCAGCACCTCCGAGACCTCCCTCGCCGCCGTGTGCGCCAGAACGGTTCCTACTTCCAAAGACTCCATTAGCTCCATCACCTCCGACACCTCCTGCACCCGCGGATGCAATATTGGATTCAATAGACGAAGAAATGAATGTCAGCCTTCCCGCCGAGAGATACAGCCCACCACCCTCGGCAGCGCCTCCGGCGCCGCCCTTACCGCCCGCGGCGCCGCTGGCGCCATCGCCTCCATTCCCACCCGCGCCACCGACGGCTTGATTCGATTGGAAGACGTCGTGGTTCGCGACAAGAGTGCCATCAGCCACATAGACGCCGGCGCCGGCCGCCGATCCCCCCCGCCGCCCGAACCACCGGCCCTGTCGAAGGCGCTGGTGCCGCCACCACCAGCGCCCCCGGTACCCCCGCGCGCGGCGTTGCTGCTGACGACATCATTGTTCAGGGTCAGGCTGCCGCTGGCGAGGTAGATACCGCCACCCAGTCCATCACCGCCATCGCCGCCACTCGTGCCAGCTCCGCCGGCCGCCCCCGCCGCTCCCACGGCCTGGTTGTTGGTGATGACGTCATTCGTGAGCGAGACCTTGTCGCCGTCGACAGAGAGACCGCCGCCCTGGGAGGCCAAACCGCTCGAGATGGTGAGACCGGTGAGGGTGGCCGTCACGCCGCTCACGACGGAGAACACCTCGACGGAGTTGTTGCCGCTGACTGTCACTCGCTTCGCCCCCGGGCCGTCGATCACCTCCGGCCCCGCGGTTTCGGAGAGCACCAATGTGCTGCTCAGGGTGATCGTCTGCGGTGAAGCGAAGACGGTCTTGTCGAACTGGATCTTGCTGCCGGCGGTGTTAGGGTCGTTGTTGGCCAGGCCGATGACGTAAGGCAGCGTGCCCGAGTTACCCGAGCCTGTGATGTCATTGCCCGTCGAATTGACGGTGTAGATCGTGGGGCTGCTCGAGAGCAGGAGCCGGTTTTCCAGGCCCTCAAGCACCCAGAGTCGCGTGCGGCGTCGCGTCCGATTGCGCGCGCTTCTCGTCGGGATCCGCCTGTCGTTACCTTCAAACCGCGTCGAACTGGGCCAAGCATGGGAGAGCTCCTTCAATCTTCGCCGCGTTGAACATCCTGAACCGCGAAACCGGATGGCGCAAAAAAACCCGCAGGCGCACCCTCGCTTGGGCACGCCGCGGGCCACCTTGGCCGGGCTCCATCGACCACTCACAAGCCGACGAAGCAAAAAAAAGACCCGCCGGTGTGCTTCGTTCTGCACGCCGCGGGCCACCCTGGCTGGGCCTCATCGACCACTCATGAGCCGACGAGACAACTCACATGTTGGCGATTGTGCTTGGTGCGAGATCGGCTTGTCAATGGCCGACTAGGATTCATTACGATTCGCGACCGGCGGTACCCTACGCTTCCCTGGATGTCGCACACGGTGCGAACGACTGCGTTGCCGAGACTAACAAAAGCGCCTCGGTCCAGCGCAAGCGTGATTGTCGATGCGGCCGATCCGTCGCTGGATGTAAACATTTGGGGAAGGCGACGTGTCAGCGAACTCTCCCTGGGTATCTCCGAAAATGGCAATACTCCGTTCATTCCGCCGGTGGAACCCAGCCCACTAGACCGAAGTTCGAGCGGGCAACGATGGGAATTTCTACGAGGGGTAACGGTTTGCGTCGAATCCGATTTCCCGTTTCTGGCTACATTTCGATTAATTTTAGCGCTTCTGCCTGTAACGGATCGGCCTCCGTCAGTTGATCGTTCTTCCCGTTCCGAATGGAACGCCGAGGCAAATGGGCGACATGGGCTCTACCCTTGTAGAGCCTCCTGGTCGTGGCCAGATGAACGGAGCCGCGTCGTGCTGGCATGCGGGCATTTTACGCAGTGCATGATGGATGAGTGCCGAACATCGATCTCGTCTCGTTCCCTTGCCCGAACCCGGGTGACGCTGAAACATCATCCAAATATACAAATGCACTATTATGTAAATTAATTGAGACTTGAGTCCGTCCGCGGCTTCTCAAGACGATTAAGCTTGGTCGATTCTCCGGGGAGGAATCCCGAGCGCCAGGATGCCGCCCGCATGGGCGGGCTTGAATTGCTGGCGCTCACCGTCCGCGCCGGCGCCGCCAGGCCGCGCCAGGCCGATCAACACGGCGGTCCCGGCCTGGACCAGCGTCGAGGGCTCGGGGATCGTGGCCGCTCCGACCCGGATCGAGCCGTTCGCGGTCGTGACCGGGATGTTGGTGATCCCGTCAAGCTCGGTCAGCGAGGCGTTCAGAAACGCGAGCGTGTCGACGCCGTTGGACGTCGTCGGGCTGATCGAGTACGACACGTGGGCCAGGCCAAACGTTTCGCCCGGGCTCACCGTCCGGAACCCCGGCGCGGCGAATTCGGAATCGGAGGCCGTGAATACCGAGGTCGGGAACGTGTCCTGCGAGAGCGGTCCTCCCCCCTGCGTCGTCCCCGAAGTCACGTAGATGTAGGGATCGGCGACGGTGGCGATAGAGACAGCGGTGAAGCTGGCGCCCAGCGGCCCCGACAACGCGAGCTGGAACGAGTCGACGGCGACGTTGTAGCTCGCGCCGCCGTTCGGCGAATTGGTGTTGCTCAGCAGCGCGTCGAACGAGCCGCTGGAGCCTGCCGTAGCCACCAGGTCGGGCGCCGAGATGATCAGGCCGGCGCGGCACGCGCGGGCCGGTCCAAGGCTCGCCGCCAGCACCAGCGTTACCGCCAGAGCGAGCCGACCGCCTGAGCCTCGCCCGCGCTCCCCGATGATCGAAAGAGTCAGTGGACCCGGGATTCGTTGTCTCATAGGTTTCCTCATGGATGAGAAGTCACCAGAACAGCCGCCGTGGTGGTTCCGATCGATTGCGGTCAACGCTTCTTGATACCGCCGGTCCACGCCGTTGCTGCGAAGCACCGTATCCCCACTCATCCGGCAGCAGACCAGGCGCCGCGCGTGCCGGCCGCTCAGGCGACGGGCGACAGCTTCGTGAACAGCAACTTCCTGACCAGGTTGTAGTCGTTGATATCCACAGTTCCGTCGCCGTTGATGTCGCCGAAGACAGTCGGCTCGGCCCCAGCGAAGCCGAGGAATTCGTTGCGGACGCCGGCGACGTCCCCGCTGTTGACCACCCCGTCGTCGTTGAAGTCGCCCGGCAGCACATCGAGCCGGCGAGTGAACGTCGCAATGGTCGCGTTGCCAATGGTGATCGTGACGCGGTCGGCCTTGTTGATCGGCTGGGCGAAGATGATCGTGTAGCTCGTCCCCGAGCCGGAGATGGTGACCGGACCGTAGTTGGCGACGGTGATGCCTGTCACCGTGACGTCCGCGGCGGTCAAGGTCGCGGCCTGGCCGAGGGTGATCGACACCTGGTCGATCCCCAGCCAGGGCAGGTCGGTGTTCCGGCCCGCCGGCAGCAGGCGAATCCCGTCGGCGGCAGTGACTGAGCGTCGCCGATTGAGTCCCCCAGCCGACAGCAACCCCGGTGACGCTGACCGCGTCGGCCAAGTTGGTCAGGGCGAAGACGGCCGGTGTGGCCGCGCCGCTGGCCGAGGCCGTCGCGGTGTAGCTGCCGACCGTGCCATTGGCGACGGCCGTCACGCTGGCCAGTCCGCCGGCGCCGATGGTCGCACTGCCTGCGCTCAGGTTCGCCGAGGCGCCGCCGCTGGCCGGCGTCAAGGTGAACGTGATCGTGCCTCCCTGGACGGGATCGCCGAACGGGCTGGTGACAAACACCGCGATGGGATTGGCGAACGCGGTGTTGATCGCCGCTGTCTGCTGGCTCAGACCGGTGGCGATGGTGACGAGGAAGCCCCGATCCTGGAAGGCGCCGATGTCAACGCCATTGCTGGGTCGCGCGACGCCGCGTTGATCGGTGGTGGGGACCGTGACGCCCGCAATGGTGGCGCTCCCCTCGCCGATGGCGGGGCTGCCGGGCAGGACCGCGAGAGTCTGTGTCGGTCCGCCATTGCTGGCGAGCTTGCCAAGCCCCGGGTTCACGACACCGACCAGATTGCCGTCGGTCCCGTTGGTCAGACCTCCGGCGCCGCCGGTGCCGATCAGGTTGAACGAGCCGGCCACCGCGACCGTGCCGGCGATGTCGCTGGCCGATGCGCCGTTGCCGGTGCCGTTCGTATTCAGCGCGACGATCGTATTGTCAAGCGTGGCGGTGCCCGCGTTGACATCCAGCCCCGCGCCAGCGCCGCCGCTGGCGACGTGGTTACGAGCGATCGTGGCGTTGACCGCAGTCAGGTTACCCTCGTTGGTGATGCCGCCACCTCGGGTCGCCGAGTTGTCGGCGACGGTGGAATTGATGATCGTCAATGCGCCGCCGTTGATAATCCCGCCGCCCTGTCCCGCGCCGACTGGGGTCGCCGAGTTGTCGGTGATCGTGGAGTTGGTGACTGTCAACGCACCGTTGTTGAAAATCCCGCCGCCCTGGCCCGACGCGCCAGCGCCATTGGCGCCGCTCCCGCCGCCCGGGCCGCGGTATTGAGTGCCACCACTGCCGCTGGTAAGGCCGGTGCCGCCAATGCCGCCGCCGCCGCCCTTGCCGCCGGCGCCGCCAGCCGCGGAATCGGATCCGACCTGCGTCGCCGTGATGGTGAGCGAGCCAATGCTGAAGTACAGGCCGCCGCCCTGGCCTGAACCGCCCTGGCCGCCGCCGCCGCCATCGCCCCCTGCGCCGCCGGGCTTGCGGCGGCCGAAGCCGCCGGTGCCTCCAAAGCCGCCGGCGCCTCCCAATCGCGCCGATGGCTTGATTCCGCGCGAAGGCGTCATGCGACATCGCGACGGTCGCGTCGACTACGTAGGCTCCGCCGCCAGCCGCGGTTCCGCCGTCGCCCCCAGCGCCGCCGCCGCCGCCATCACCGGGCGGTAAACCGCGACCGAACCGTACGGGGGCGCCGTGGCCACCTGCGCCGCCAAAACCGCCACGGCCGCCCGCGGCGGTGTCGGCGACAATCGTCGTGCCGTCTAGGGTGAGCGAGCCCCCGATGACGTAGAGGCTGCCGCCGCGGCCCGACCCGCCGGCGGCGCCACCCCCACCGTGACCTGCTGAGCCAACGCTGGAAGTGGCGGCGCCGGCGCCTCCAGAGCCGCCGGCGCCTCCCCCAGCGCCGATGGCTTGATTCCGGCGCGAAGGTGTCATGCGACATCACGACGGTCGCGTCGACTACGTAGGCTCCGCCGCCCGCCGCGGTTCCGCCGTCGCCGCCGGCGCCGCCATCACCGGGCTGTGAACCGTTCAGAATGCCGGCGCCGCCGCCACCTACGCCGCCGACACCGCCGCCGTCGCCCGCGGAGGTGTCGGCGACAATCGTCGTGCCGTTCAGGGTGAGCGAGCCCCCGCTGACGTAGAGGCCTCCGCCTCGGCCCGACCCACCGGCCCCGCCATTCCCACCGTAACCTGCGGAGTGACCGGTGAAACCGGTTCCGCCGGCTCCGCCTGCGCCGCCGGCACCGCCCGCCGCGATATCACCGGTAATCGTCACGCCGTTCAGAACCAGCGCGGCGTTGTTGGCGTACACTCCGCCGCCGAACGCGCCGCCGCCTGCACCGCCGGCGGCACCGTTCCGGCGATCGCGGGCCGCGGAGCCGTTCGCGCCGTTATTGCCACGTGCGACATTGCCTTTGAGGATATCCTGGTTCAGCGTCAGGCTGCCTCCGACGACCGAGACGCCGCCTCCCTGCGAGGCGGAGCCGTTGGCGATCGTCAGGCCCGTGAGGGTAGCCGTCACTCCGCTGACGACCGAGAACACCTCGACGGAGTTTTTGCCACTGATTGTCAAGCGGCTTGCGCCAGGTCCGTCGATCACGACCGGCCCGGCTGTTTCGGAAAGCACCAACGTGCTGCTCAGTACGATGGTCTGCGGCGACCCAAAAACGGTCGTGTCAAACTGGATCAGACTGCCGAGTGGATTCGTATTTGCGTTGGCCTGGTTGACCACGTAGACCAGATCCCCGAAGGTGCCCGATCCGGCGCCGCTGGCACCAGTGAGGTCGACCGTGTAGAGCGTTGGAGCGGGAATCGTAACGTTGATGCCGTCGGTGGTCGCCGCGATGAGGCCCTTGCTGGAGATCTTGAGTGTGTAGCCGATACCGGCTTTGTTCAGCGTCAGTCCGGTGAAAGTAGCCACCCCGCCATTTGCCATCACGGTCGTCGTTCCGCCCAACGCGGCGCCGCCGGGGTTCTTCAACAGCGTGACGGCCACGCTGCCGCCGAAGGAGGCGGCAAAGTTGCCGAATTTATCTTCGGTCAGGGCGTCCAGTCCGAATCCGCTCAAGGCAAGCACATTGCCAGGCGGTTGCGTGGTCACCAATAGCTGACTTGCTGCGGCGGGCGCCACGTTGAAGGCGTCTGTGAGCGTCCCGGGTAGACCGCTGCCCGATGCGGACACGAGAAGCGTGTAGGCGGTGCCGACCTTGTTGAGCGTGAGCCCCGCGAACGTGGCCACGCCCTTTTTGGCGGTCGCCGTCAGACTGCCGCCCAGGGTGGAGCTGCCGGGGTTGTCCAAAAGTGCCACAGTGACGTTGCCGTTGAACGCGGTCTCCACGTTGCCGGAACTGTCCTCCGCGGTGATGGTCAGGCCAAATCCGGCCCCGGCGGTCGCGTTGGCCGGTGGTTGCTTCGTCACTGCCAAGTGACTGGTCGCCTGGAACTCGAAGGCGCCTATGTCGACGGTGCCGGTAAAGATCCGGACGAAACCGCTTCCACGCTGATCGGTGGTCAAAGGCTGGCCAATGCTGGGATCGACGGCCAGGGCGTTGCTGCCCTTGTCGATTGTGGGGCTTCCGAACAGGAGGCCGATCGTCTCGGTCGGTCCGCCGTTGTTCTGCAATCCGTTCGGGTCGAGACCGGATTGGGCGACGCCGACCTGGTTGCCGTTGGTACCGTTGGTTAGCCCACCGGTGCCGCCGGTGCCGATGAGGTTAAACGCGCTGGCCAGGGCAACGGTACCGGCGATGTCGCTGGCCGTGCGCCACTTCCGGTGCCGATCGTGTTCAGCGCGATAATGGTGTTGTCCAGAGTCGCGGTGCCGGCGTTGGCATCCAGCCCGCCTCCCGTGCCGCCGCTGGCGACGGCATTGTACGCGATTGTGCTGTTGATCAAGCCGAGGCTGCCGCCGCCGACAAAAAGACCAGCGCCGGCGGCGGCACCGGCCAGTCCGGATGCACCTGATCCGCCAGGCGCGCCGCTGCCACCGACCCCTCCGACACCGCCAGCTCCGTCCGGTCCTCCGTCGGCCATGTTCGCGGCCACGGTGGAATTGAGGATTGTCACGGAACCACCAGCGACGAACAAACCGCCGCCCAAGCCCGAACCACCGTTGCCACCTGGCCCTCCAGTGCCACCGTGGCCTGCGCTATACGCGCCTGGGGGGCCAGCGGCACCGGAAACACCATTGGGCCCAAAGCCGGTACAGCAGCCTCCATGCGAGGCAAACGTCCCTCCGCCGCCGCCAGCCTCGCCACCAGCCCCGCCGGCGCCACCTTCGCCCCCGGCTCGACCGATGCCGCCGATGCCTCCGGGTGATCCCACACCGCCGACCGCTGAATTACCGCTGAAAGTATCGCCGAACAAGGTGACGGACCCACCGGAAACGTACAAACCACCGCCGTAGGCGGCCCCGCCACCGCCGCCAGGTCCGCCTGCTCCGCCGCCACCGCCGCCAACGTCAGACCCGCCCGCGCCGCCATCGCCTCCGTTACCACCGGCACCAGCAGGTAGTCGCCGCAAACCCGAATTGCTGACGAATCCTGGCGCACCGGTGCCACCTCGACCACCGGCACCACCGATACCACCGTGGCCTCCGATGTCACCAGTGCCGCCCACGCCTCCTGTTCCTCCCAAACCACCTAACGCCAGATTGGCCTCGAGCGTATCGAAGGCCAATCGGACAGTCCCGCCAGCCAGGTAGAGCGCACCGCCGGCTGCGCCACCTGCGGCACCACCGTTCCCGCCTGCACCACCGCCACCGCCGGGTCCACCAGCACCACCGGGACCTCCGTTGCCACCGTTTCCACCTGCGAGATGACTCCCCCCATCGTTGTACAAAATGTGTGCACCTGCACCGCCGGCACCACCATTTCCTCCGTCAGCACCGAAGCGGCCGTGTCGGCCCAGTCCTCCTTGCCCGCCCCGTCCACCTAGGCCGGAATTGCCGGTGAGCACGTCGGTCGAGAGGTTCAGGTTCCCGCCCGCGAGATACAACCCGCCGCCGTCGCCGCTGCCACCCATTCCTCCGAGACCACCTCCACCTCCGGATCCTCCATGTCCACCAGCTCCCCCACCTCCGCCAGATCCGGCACTCCTCAGCCGGCCGCTATCACTGCTGCCGGGTTGGCCCGCGCCCCCGTCGCCACCAGGGCCCCCTGCACCTCCACCATCCGCCCCGAGACCTCCGCCGCCACCCGCACCGCCTGATGCAAGATTGGAGTCAACACGTGAATTTCCGACTATCACATCTCCCGCCAAGACATAGAGCCCGCCACCCTCCCCCGCGCCTCCGGTACCGCCATTGCCACCTTTGCCACCCGCCGCCCCCGCGGCGCCGGGGCTATTGGCATTGCCCGGGGCTCCGCTGGCGCCATTGCCTCCATTCCCTCCGGCGCCACCGATGGCTTGATTCGTTTGGACGACGTCGTTGTTCATGACAAGGCTGCCATCAGCCACGTAGATGCCGCCGCCAGCCGCCAATCCGCCTGCGGCGCCGGCGACTCCGGATGCCCCTTGGGCGCCATTTCCGCCCTTTCCGCCGGCGCCCCCGTCCGCTACATTGCTCGCGATGGTGTCGTCGTTAAGGGTGAGGCTGCCCCCTGCCAGGAACACGCCGCCGCCCAGCCCGCTGCCGCCATCACCGCCGGCTACCCCTCGGGCTCCCACAGCTTGGTTGCTGATCACGGTCACGTTCGTGAGCGAGACAGTGCCGCCGTTGACAGAGAGGCCGCCGCCCTGAGAGGCCAAGCCGCTTGAGATGGTCAGGCCGGTGAGGGTGGCCGTCACGCCGCTCGCGACCGAGAACACCTCGACGGCCTCGTTGCCGCTGACTGTCACGAGGCTCGCCCCCGGGCCGTCGATCATCTCCGGCCCTGCGGTTTCGGAGAGCACCAGCGTGCTGGCTCAGGGTGATCGTCTGCGGTGAGACGAAGACGGTCGGGTCGAACTCGATCTCGCTGCCGGCGGCGTTGGGGTCGTCGTTGGCCAGGCCGATGACGTAAGGCAGCGTGCCCGAGTCGCCCGAGCCTGTGGTGTCGTTGCCCGTCGAATTGACGGTGTAGATCGTGGGGCTGCTCGAGAGCAGGAGCCGGTTCTCCAGGCCCTCGAGCACCCAGAGTCGCCTGCCGCGTCGCGTCCGGCTGTGCGCTTCTCGTCGGGATGCGCCGACGTCGCCTTCAAACCGCGTCGATAAGGGCCTAGCATGGGAGAGCTCCTTCAAGCTTCGCCGCGTTGAACATCCTGAACCTTGGAGCCGGATGCGCGCAAAAAAAGACCCGCCGGCGCACCATCGCTCGGGCACGCCGCGGGCCACCCTGGCCGGGCTCCATCGACCACTCACGAGCCGACGGAGCAAAAAAAAAGACCCGCCGGTGTGCTTTTACACGCACGCCGCGGGCCACCCTGGCTTGGCCTCATCGACCGCTCATAAGCCGACGAGACATCTCAGATAGAATCGATCGTTGTCAAACGTTGATGGGTTTGTCAAGGGTCACGCACGCTTCGCCGACCCATCGTCATGAAAGACGCCCCGCGCTATTCCCTTCCGGTCCTTCCAGATCGAGCTTCAGATGCAGGAAGTGCAGCACGTCCCCGAGACTGATGATACCCTCGAGCCGATCCCCGGCGGTGACCAGGAGGCAACCGACATCGCTGCGCTGCATCTTGGCCATCGCATCGAGAGCGTCTGCATCCGGTGAGATCGTGAGCGCCGGGAGGTCGCGTCGCATCAGGTCGCCCACCGTGTGCTTATCCCAGTCGGCACGGGGTATCTTCGAGAGTGCCGTCGTTTCCACGCAGCCCTCGAGTCGGCCGTCCGAAACCACGGGGAACGTCTTCCGATGATACTGGTACACATAATCCTCGACCCATCGCCGCAGCGTTAGCGATGCCGGCACGACGATCGGGTCTTTCGTCATGAAGCGGTGAACCTGCTCACCTTTGAGTACGTCCCGCACCAGCACCTGCTGGTAGCCGCTCTGAGCGGCTTTGTTCAGGAACAGGCCGATCAAGCACGTCCAGATTCCGCCCAGCCAGTTTTCCGAGAAGAACTGCAACAGGCCCCAGCCGATCAACAGCCACGCGAAGGCGTGGCCCGCTTGCGAGGCCCAGTAGGTTGCCCGCTTCAGGTTGCCGGTCGCGCTCCAAAGGACGGACCGCAAGACCCGGCCGCCGTCGAGCGGAAAGGCAGGAATCAAGTTGAAAGCCAGCACCAGGAGATTGATCGTCGCCGAGGTAACCCAGGACGAGCACCAGCGGATGCGGCCAGCCGACCCGATATCCCACCACGGCCGAGAGCCACAATGTCACCGCGAGCAGAACGCTGACGAGCGGTCCGGCAATCGCCATCAGGAATTCCGTCTGTGCCGAGCCTGGCTCATCCCCGAGCTCGGCGACGCCGCCGAACAGGAACAGCGTGATCCCGCGAATGGGCATCCCACGGGCGCGTGCCACCGTGGCATGGCCGAGCTCGTGCAGTACGATGCAGGCGAAGAAGCCGAGCGATGTCACCAGCCCCATCATCCAGTACTGGCTCGGGGCGAGCTCGTTCGAGCTGCCGGGAAAGTAGGCGTGGAGCAACGACGGAAATCCGCTCGCGAGGCTGAGGGTCAAGAGGGCCAGGATGATCAACCAGCTCGCATCCAGGAAGATCGGAATTCCAAGCAGGCGAAACAACAACCAGCGTTTCCCGAACATGAACGACCTCCTCGAGCGGCCAACGTGCGCCGGGCGAAAGCGTGAGGGGATGCCGCGCCGGAATCATACGCATACTCTCAGAATCCCGGCGAGACCCACCGCCGTTCGCTGCGATTGGGTCACAGGACGATCACCATCTCGTGCTCCGAGCGCGGCGGAATCGGAGCGACCGCCTGCTCCCGGGCCGTGACGACCATCACCGGACAGCTCGCCTTGCGCAACAACGACTCGGCCACGCTCCCCATGAGCACCCGCTGCAATGCGTTTCTCCCGTGGGTGCCCACGACGATCAGGTCCGTTCTCGCGTCCTGCGCCGCCGCAAGGATTGCGTCGGGGACGAATCCGCGGGCGATCCGTGTCTCGACGGGGTACTTCAGGTCCGGGCCGTCGAGGCGCTTGCGCACCGACTCCAGCGCATCTTTCTCGACCTGTGGCTCGATCGCCGCGGCCATGGTTCCCTCCGTGAAGACTTCCAGCGGGATCACGTGGAGCAAGATCAGCCGCGCCTCGATCTGGCACGCCAGTGACCGTGCGACTTCGGCGGCCACCTCGGAACTTACCGAGAAGTCGGTGGGGTGGAGCAACACCTTGACGTCCTCAAAGCGGCGCGGCACTTCCGGCGATCGCAGGGCGAGCACCGGGCAATGCGCTCCGCGCAGGACGGCAATGGCGACGCTGCCGGCGAAGAGCCGCCGGAGCCCGGTCCGCCCGTGAGTTCCCATCACAATCAGGTTGCTTTTGATTTCGCCGGCCATCCGGAGAATCTCTACCGAAGGGTCACCGTCGGTGGTGCGGTACTCGAGCTCGATGGGATGATTAGGCGTGTAGACCTCGCGCAACTTCTCGGTGAGAGCATCAAGGTGCCCTTTGTCCGTCCTGGCGACGACGTGGATCGCCGTCTGACCGCGATAGACCGGCTCCTCCGCGACCCAATCGGCTGACGACGTGCAGGATGATCATCCGCGTTTTGTCCGCCGCGGCCAGCGAACAGGCCACGCGGAAGGCCTCTTTCGAATTCTGCGAGAAGTCGGCGGCGAACAGGATGGTTTGAAACGGCTGCATGGAGGTTTTCCTCAATGATCGAAGGTGGTATTGCGCGATGAGCTCCTCGGACGCGCCGGCGCTTCGGTGGAACGATTTCGATGGCTGGGGAAGTCACCCCGGTCGAAGTGGCGGCGCCGACGGGCGTCGTTCCCGTTCATTCCGGCCCTGCAACCGCCGGATCGAGGGCGGTGCGCTTGCTCAGATCCCGAACCTCGTCGTCGGTCGTCTCGGAAAAGTCTTCATACCAGTAGCCCACGGTATAAAACGGATCCGGCGTGATCTCGCACACGATTTCGTCGGCTTCCCGGCCGATTTCGTCGAGGGTCGAGGGTGCGGCGGTGGGGACGGCGACGACGATCCGGGCCGGCTCGAGTCGGCGGAGCGCGGCGACGGCGGCCCGCATCGTTGCGCCAGTGGCGATACCATCGTCGACCAGGATCACGGTGCGGCCGCGCACCTGCGGCCACGGCCGTGTGCCTCGATAGCGCCGCGCTCCCGCCGCAACAACTCTTCCTCTTCGCGCACCGCGACCAAGCTGATCGCGGCTCGTGGAATCTGTAGCGCATCGATCACGTCGTGGTTGAGTACGCAGGCACCTCCCGATGCGATGGCGCCGATGGCCAGCTCTTCGCAGCCAGGCACCCCGAGCTTGCGGACGACGTACACGTCGAGCGGAGCCTCGAGCGCCCGGGCGATTTCAAAGGCCACCGGCACCCCGCCGCGCGGCAGCGCCAGTACCAGCACATCGGAACGGCCGGCGTAGGCGCCGAGCTTCATGGCCAGCAATCGACCGGCTTGGCGCGGTTTCCAATGGTGCTCGCGCCGTTCTCTCGCTCTGGAATCGGTTCATGACTGAGGCTCCGAATGGGAAGTTGTTCCACCGCGGAAGACCATTGAGTGCGGCACGCGTTACCGCGCAAACGCCCTCATCCGCAGAGGGATGTCGCCCGGTGTCCGATCGTCAGGCACACAGGTGCGCAAAGACCCCACCAGGGCGGCGCGTCGCGGGGCTGCCCTGGCTTTCAGGCGCCGATTGCTCGTCTCGAGCAGTCGACCTGCGGATCTACACGGTCGTTATCTCTTTACCCTCGTCGGCTTTCTCGGCGAAGGCCCGTACGTCCTCAATGGCCTGGAGAATCGCCTGCCTGCGCCAGTCGCTCGGGGCGTTGTCGAGGCACACAGACAACACCTCGACGAGGTGCGCGGCGGCGTCCTTCGGCGACCCAGCTTCGCAGTGCACCTCGGGGAATTGACGATGGTGCACTGACAAACTATGCAGCGAGCTGTACAGCCAATCCTCGTTCGCGACGATCACTTGACTCGGATCGGAGATCATGGGTTGGGCTCCTTTGCAATCGTGCCGTTGGCGATTGCGATTCCAGCGCATAAAAAAACCCCATCCCTGCGATTGCGATCGCAAGGCGGGGCCGCCGTAGCCGACATTCCATGACCCGTCGTGAGTCCTGGTTGTTTCAAAGTATCGCGATAACTGACGAGAGTCAAGCACCTGCCATGCGATCTCTATGCGGCATGTCATTTGCGTGCCTGCATCACGGGCGGATTGTGCGCCTCGCTCCGGCGTGGGATCGAGTGGGCGATCGTGGCGGAGAATCGTTCGGGTACGGAGGAGACACACCGGCCATGATTCGTGCGCCCACGCAACGGCCGGAACGCTCGAGGCCCGAGGCAGATGCGGCGACGCAGGTTGAACAGAGCGCGACGGTTGTAGATCGGCTCTGCCGTGGCGGAAGCCTTCGTTGACGAATTCAACACGGACTCGTTGGTCGCTGTTCATGGAAATGGGAAGTCGTTCTCTTACCCTGGGTGAAACGGGGCAATGGGAGGCGGATCGCGCCCTGGCGCGCTTCTCTTCCAGTTGCCGAACTGGCGGCAACCGACGCTGTACCGCTGTCCCCCCTGACCCGCTCGGATCGCAATCTCGCACGAAGGCAGCTTCCCAATGATTGGGAACCGAAATTTCCATCCCCGGCACCGGGGTGGGCTTCGTCTCATGAATTCTTGTGATCACGCTCGTCGTTGAATTCGGGAGTAACGGCCATGCCCGCATTGCAAGAGCCAGTCACCCAGGGGATCGACACCAAGTATCTGCTCTCGGCGCTGACGGCCCTCAAGAAAGGCGATTTCTCGGTCCGGCTGCCGCTGGAATGGACGGGCCTGGCGGGCAAGGTCGCCGACACCTTCAACGAGGTGATCGAGCTCAACGATCGCATGGCCAAGGAGCTCGAGCGTATCAGCCGGGTCGTCGGCAAAGAGGGACGAATCAACGAACGAGCCACGCTCGGGGCCGTCAGCGGGTCGTGGGAGCAGTCGCTCGACTCGGTCAACACCTTGATCGGCGACCTCGTGCATCCCACGAGCGAGACGTCGCGCGTGATCGGTGCGGTCGCGCAGGGCGACCTGTCGCAGACGATGGCGCTCGACATTGACGAGCGGCCGTTGCAGGGCGAATTCCTCAGGACCGCCAAGACCATCAACAAGATGGTCGACCAGCTCAGCTCGTTTGCCTCGGAGGTCACGCGCGTCGCGCGCGAGGTCGGAACCGAAGGCAAGCTCGGCGGCCAGGCGGATGTGAAGGGGGTCGCCGGCACCTGGAAAGACCTGACGGACAGCGTCAATTCGATGGCCGGCAATCTCACCGCCCAGGTTCGTAATATCGCCGAGGTCACGACGGCCGTGGCCAACGGCGACCTCTCGAAAAAAATCACGGTCGACGTGAAGGGAGAGATTCTCGAGCTCAAGAACACGATCAACACGATGGTCGATCAGCTCCGCTCGTTCGCCGCGGAAGTCACGCGGGTGGCCCGCGAGGTCGGCACCGAGGGCAAGCTCGGCGGGCAGGCGCGGGTGGAAGGCGTTTCCGGAACCTGGAAGGACTTGACCGACAGCGTCAACTTCATGGCCGGAAACCTCACGGCCCAGGTGCGCAACATCGCCGCCGTGACCACGGCCGTGGCCAACGGAGACCTCTCGAAGAAGATCACCGTCGACGTGAAGGGCGAGATCCTCGAGCTCAAGAACACCGTCAACACGATGGTCGACCAGCTCGGCTCGTTTGCATCCGAGGTGACGCGGGTGGCCCGCGAGGTCGGCACCGACGGCAAGCTGGGGGGCCAGGCCGACGTCAAGGACGTGGCGGGTACCTGGAAAGACCTCACCGACAGCGTGAACTTCATGGCGGGCAACCTGACGGCGCAGGTCCGTAACATCGCCGATGTCACCAAGGCCGTGGCCAACGGCGACCTGTCGAAGAAGATCACGGTCGACGTGAAGGGCGAGATCCTCGAGCTCAAGAATACCGTCAACACCATGGTCGACCAGCTCGGGTCCTTCGCATCCGAGGTGACGCGCGTGGCCCGCGAGGTCGGCACCGAGGGCAAGCTGGGCGGCCAGGCCGACGTCCAGGACGTCGCCGGCACCTGGAAAGACCTGACCGACAGCGTGAACTTCATGGCCGGCAACCTGACGGCACAGGTTCGCAACATCGCCGACGTCACGACCGCGGTGGCCAACGGCGACCTCTCGAAGAAGATCACCGTCGACGTCAAGGGTGAGATCCTCGAGCTCAAGAACACGATCAACACGATGGTCGACCAGCTCCGCTCGTTCGCGGCCGAGGTCACCCGCGTGGCGCGCGAGGTGGGGACCGAGGGCAAGCTCGGCGGCCAGGCCGACGTGCGCGACGTCGCCGGCACCTGGAAGGACCTGACCGATAGCGTCAATTTCATGGCCGGCAACCTCACGGCCCAGGTCCGGAACATCGCCCACGTGACGACGGCGGTGGCCAACGGCGATCTCTCCAAGAAGATCGCCGTGGACGTCAAGGGCGAGATCCTCGAGCTCAAGAACACGATCAACACGATGGTCGACCAGTTGAGCTCGTTTGCCTCGGAAGTGACGCGCGTCGCTCGCGAGGTGGGGACCGAAGGCAAGCTCGGCGGCCAGGCCGACGTCAAGGGGGTCGCTGGAACCTGGAAAGACCTGACCGACAGCGTCAACTCGATGGCCGGCAACCTGACGGGCCAGGTGCGCAACATCGCCGAGGTGACGACGGCCGTCGCCAACGGCGACCTCTCGAAGAAGATCACCGTCGACGTCAAGGGCGAGATCCTCGAGCTCAAGAACACGATCAACACGATGGTCGATCAGCTCCGCTCGTTCGCGGCCGAGGTGACGCGGGTGGCCCGCGAGGTCGGCACCGAAGGGAAACTGGGCGGCCAGGCCTTGAGTCAAGGACGTGGCCGGCACCTGGAAGGACCTCACCGACAGCGTCAATTTCATGGCCGGCAATCTCACCGGCCAGGTGCGCAACATCGCCGACGTCACCAAGGCCGTGGCCAGCGGCGACCTTTCCAAGAAGATCACCGTCGACGTCAAGGGAGAGATCCTCGAGCTCAAGAACACCGTCAACACGATGGTCGACCAGTTGAGCTCGTTCGCGGCCGAGGTGACGCGCGTGGCCCGCGAGGTCGGCACCGAGGGCAAGCTCGGTGGTCAGGCCCAGGTCAAAGGGGTCTCCGGCACCTGGAAAGACCTGACCGACAACGTCAACTTCATGGCCGGCAACCTGACCGGCCAGGTGCGCGGAATCGCCAAGGTGGTGACCGCCGTGGCCAACGGCGACCTCAACCAGAAGCTGACCGTCGAGGCCAAGGGCGAGATCGCTGCGCTTGCCGACACGATCAACAGCATGATCGACACGCTCGCGACCTTTGCCGACCAGGTGACCTCGGTCGCGCGCGAGGTGGGCGTCGAGGGCAAGCTCGGCGGTCAGGCCAGCGTGCCGGGCGCCGCCGGCACCTGGAAAGGACTGACCGAGAACGTCAATCAGCTCGCCGCCAACCTGACCACCCAGGTGCGCGCGATCGCCGAGGTGGCCACCGCCGTCACCAAGGGAGACCTCACCCGCTCGATCAAGGTCGGGGCCCTGGGCGAGGTGGCCGTGCTCAAGGACAACATCAATGAGATGATCCGCAACCTCAAGGACACCACCCTCAAGAACAGCGAGCAGGACTGGCTCAAGACCAACCTCGCGAAATTCAGCCGGATGCTTCAGGGACAGAAAGACCTGCTCACGGTCGGCCGGCTCATCCTTTCCGAGCTGGCGCCGGTGGTCTCGGCCCAGCACGCGGTCTTCTACATCCTCGATTCGAGCAAGGAGCCCGCGCAGCTCTCGCTGCTGGCCAGCTATGCCTACAAGGGCCAGGCCGCCGTCGGCAGCCGGCTCGGCCTGGGCGAGGGCCTGGTCGGGCAATGCGCCCTCGAGAAGCAGAAGATCCTGCTCTCGAACGTACCCCCGAACTACATCCGGATCTCCTCGGGCTTGGGGGACGCCGCGCCTCAGAACATCATCGTCCTGCCCTTCATCTTCGAGGGGCAGGTCAAGGGGGTGCTCGAGCTCGCGTCGTTCGAGCGATTCAACCCCACGCACCAGGCGTTCCTCGACCAGTTGACCGAAAGCATCGGCATCGTGCTCAACACGATCGAGGCCAACATGCGCACCGAAGACCTGCTCAAGCAGTCTCAGTCGCTGGCCCAGGAGCTTCAGAGCCGCCAGGAAGAGCTCCAGCAGACCAACCTCGAGCTCCAGGAAAAGGCGCGGCTGCTCGCCCACCAGAACCAGGAGGTCGAGCGCAAGAACCAGGAGGTCGAGCAGGCCCGGCAGGCGCTGGAAGAGAAGGCCAAGCAGCTCGCGCTCACGTCCAAGTACAAGTCCGAGTTCCTGGCCAACATGTCGCACGAGCTCCGCACGCCGCTCAACAGCCTGCTCATCCTCTCCGACCAGCTCTCCAAGAACCCGGCGGGCAACTTGAGCCCGCGGCAGACCGAGTTTGCGAAAACGATCCATTCCTCCGGCAACGACCTCTTGATGCTGATCAACGACATCCTCGACCTCTCGAAGATCGAATCGGGGACCGTGGAAGTCGACGTCGGCGAATTGCGCTGGACCGATCTGGAAAGCTACGTGGAGCGGACCTTCCGCCACGTGGCCGAGTCCAAGGGAGTCGACTTCGCCATCGAGATGGATCCATCGCTGCCCAAGGCCGTCTACACCGACGCCAAGAGACTTCAGCAAGTCATCAAGAACTTGCTTTCCAATGCGTTCAAGTTCACCCAGCAGGGACGCGTCTCCCTGAGCGTGCGGGCCGCCCGCAGCGGCTGGAATTCCGAGAACGAGGAATTGAACCGGGCGTCGGAGGTGCTGGCGATCTCGGTCGCCGACACCGGGATCGGCATTCCGGCCGAGAAGCAGCAGATCATCTTCGAGGCATTCCAGCAGGCCGACGGCAGCACCAGCCGCAAGTACGGGGGCACCGGGCTCGGGCTGGCGATTTCCCGCGAGATTTCCCGGCTCCTGGGCGGCGAGATTCGCCTGACGAGCTCGCCCGGCAAGGGGAGCACGTTTTCGCTGTTCTTACCGCAGAGCTACGTCCCGCAAAAGCCGGCCCGGCGGCCGGCGCCGGCCGCCCTTGAGAATGGGACGAGCAGGCAGGCGCCCGTTCCCGAGACGCGGCCCGTGGTCCTGGAGGCGTCCGCGCTCATCAACGAGGTCGGCGACGATCGCGACACGATCGAAAGCGGCGACTCGACCATCCTGATCGTCGAGAACGACCTCGCGTTCGCCAGGCTGCTCCTGGAGACGGCCCGCGAGCGGGGATGGAAGGGGCTCGTCACCTCGCTCGGCGCCACCGCGCTCGCGATGGTGAGCGAATTCAAGCCCGACGCCATCACCCTGGACATCCGCCTGCCCGATATCGACGGCTGGCGCGTCATCGACCGTCTCAAGAATGATCTCGCCACCCGCCATATTCCGGTCTGCGTGCTCTCCACCGAAGAGGTTCGCGATCGCGCGCTCGGCTGCGGCGCCTTCAGCGTCCTGGCCAAACCCTTCCGGAACCAGGACTCGATCGAGCAGCTCTTCGACAGCATCGGCGACTTCATCAACCAGCCGATCCGCGACCTTTTGCTAGTGGGCGCGACCTCGAGCGAGCGTGACTCGGTCGCGGAGCACATCGCCGCCGACGAATTCCGCGTCACGCCGGCGCCCTGCGGCTCCGCTGCGCTCGAATTGCTGTCGCAAAAGCACGTCGACTGCGTGGTCCTGTGCTCGACTCCCGACGATATGTCGGTCGAGGAATTCGTCAAGTCGCTCGGCCGCGATGACGGCGTGCGCCCGTTCCCGGTCATCCTCTACTCCGACCAGCCGCCCGCCTACGCCGACGCCGAGCCCGCCAGGTCGACAAACCCGTCCGTGACGTTTCGCCAGGTCTGCTCACCCGATCGCCTGCTGGATCAGACGGCATTCTTCCTCCACTCCAGGGTCCACGGGCTCCCCGAAGCCAAGCGCGTGCAGATCGAGCGGCTGTATCAGACCGACCTGGTGCTCGCCGGCAAGAAAGTGCTGATCGTCGACGACGACATCCGCAATATCTTTGCCCTGACCAGCGTGCTCGAGTGGCGCAACATGGTGATTGTCTCGGCAGAAACCGGGCGCGATGCGATCTCGATGCTGCACGCCGAGCCTGATGTTGATATCGTGCTCATGGATATCATGATGCCCGAAATGGACGGCCTCGATACGATGCGCGTGATTCGCAAGCTGCCGCAGTTCAATTCGCTGCCGATCATCGCCGTCACCGCGAAGGCGATGAAGGGCGACCGTGAGAAATGCATCGAGGCCGGGGCCTGGGACTACCTTTCCAAGCCGGTCGACACCGAGCAGCTACTGTCCGTGTTGCGCGTGTGGCTTCATCGATGAACGAAGAAAAGGCCGACATCCTGGTCGCGGACGACCTGCCCGAAAAACTCCTGGTCTATGAGACGGTCCTGGAGGGACTCGGGCAGAACGTGGTGACCGCCCGCTCGGGGCGGGAGGCCCTTCGGTATCTGCTGGACCATGAGGTCGCGGTCATCCTGCTCGACGTCCACATGCCCGAGATGGACGGGTTCGAGACGGCCGCCCTCATTCGTAGCCGCCGGCAGACGGCCTCCACGCCGATCATCTTCGTGACGGCGTTCACCGACGAGCTCAATACGGCCCAGGGATACTCCTTGGGCGCGGTGGATTACATCTTGACGCCAATCGTACCGGAGGTGCTGCGCACCAAGGTCGGTGTGTTCGTCGAACTCTACAAGAAGACGCAGCTCGTCAAGAGGCAGGCCGAGGAACATGTCGCGCTGGCACGAGCCCAGGCGCGCGCGAGGCTGCGGAGGAATCGAACCGGCGTTCGACCTTCCTCGCCGAGGCGACCAAGGTCCTGGTCGATTCCCTCGATCACGAGGCGATTCCCCGCGGGCTCGTTCGCAAGGCAATCCCGTTTCTGGGCGATTTCTGCGCCCTCACCTTGATCGGCGAGCAAGGCCCCGACACCTGGCGCACCGACGCGGCCTGGATCGATCCGCCGAGCGGATCCTGCGTGCAGACGATTGCGGACGGCATCCTTCCTTTTTTTAGCCTGACCGGATTGATCCGCCGCGTCGCCGAGAGCGGCATGGGCGAATTGACGAGCGAGCTCGAGAGTCTGCGCGCCGCCGAGCGTGAGTCGCTCGCATCCGGTAGCTCGGCCGCCGTGCAGCCCGCGGGCCTGGGATTCGAGCCGAGCTCGGCGCTGGTCGTCCCCTTGCGCGGACGGGGGCAAACGCTGGGCACGATGTCGATCGTCCGCGGAAAAGACCGGCCGCCGCTTGGGCCGGCCGAGCTCACGCTCGCCGAAGACCTCGCCGGCCGCGCCGCAATCGCCATCGACAACGCCCGGCTCTACCGGGATGTCCAGGAGAACGATCGCCGGAAAAACGAATTCCTGGCCATGCTCGCGCACGAGCTGCGCAATCCGCTGGCCCCCATTCGAAGCGCCGTCGAAATTCTTCTAATGCGCGAGCTGGGGGATCAGGATCTCCGGTTCGCCGGCGACGTGATCTCGCGGCAGGTCGATCACCTGGTCCGCCTGGTCGACGACTTGCTCGACATCTCGCGGATCACCGGGGGCAAGATTCAGCTCCGGATCGAGACCGTCGACGTATCAAACGCGGTCGCCCGCGCCGTCGAGACCAGCCGCCCCCTCATCGATGCGCCGCAGGCACGAGCTCTCGGTTTCGCTGCCGCCGGAGCCGCTGTTCGTGAACGCCGACCTGGTTCGCCTGCGCAGGTCCTCGCCAACCTCATGAATAACGCGGCCAAGTACACCGAGGCAGGGGGAAAGATCAGCCTCAGTGTCGCGCGCGCTGGCGGCGAAGCCGTGTTTCGCGTCCGCGACAACGGCATCGGCATCGCCCCCGAGCGGCTTTCGTGCGTCTTTGATCTGTTCAGCCAGGGCGATCACTCGCTCGATCGTTCGCTGGGCGGACTGGGCGTCGGCCTCACCGTAGTCAGGCAGCTTGGTCGAGATGCACGGCGGCAGCGTCCAGGTCAAAAGCGACGGCGTGAACCTGGGAAGCGAGTTCGTCATTCGGATGCCTGCGCTCGCGGAAGCCGCCCACCGGGTTGAAGCGCACCCCGGCTGCGGCCACTGCGCCGCAGGCAGTCTCCCCGCGCCGCATTCTGGTCGTGGACGACTATCCCACCGTCGCCGAGAGTTTGTCCAAGATGCTTCAATTGAAGGGCCACGAGGTCAAAACCACTTTCGACGGTCCGAGCGCTCTGGAGGTGGTGTCGACCTTCCGTCCCGAGGTCATCCTCCTGGACATCGGCCTGCCGGGCATGGACGGCTACGAGCTGGCAGAGCGAATTCGCAAGGACGCCGAAACCGCGGCCGTGCTGCTGATCGCCATGACCGGATACGGGCAAGACGAAGATCGCCAGCGATCGCAGAGCGCCGGGTTTGACTATCACCTCACGAAACCCGTCGATCACACGACCCTGTTCGACTTGATCGCCTCGGACGGCACCAAGCCTCGTCATCTCGCAGCCGGCTCCCCACGCTTCTCGCGTTCAGGATTCCCCGCGAGCCCGTGACCTTGATCCCGCGGTCGCGCCCGAGGGTCCCCGGCGGACCGCGCCACCGGCCGCGTGGCCGGGCGCAGGCCCGATTTCGCGTCGGCCCGCCGTCGTGGCCGATGCGCCCACGTCGCCGGTCGCCGTGACGGTCTGCCACAGAAATAATTTTGATTGACCAAAATTTGCCATTGTCATATTCAAAGAGAGTCGTTAGGCTCTTTGAAGAAGTCGCGGGATTAGGTGCGGTGTGGGGAGAATTCGTGATGAGAATTCGCAGAGATGAGCGGGGTGGCTTCACGCTGATCGAGCTTCTCGTGGTGATCGCGATCATCGCCGTGTTGATCGCGTTGCTGCTACCGGCCGTGCAGGCGGCTCGCGAGGCAGCCCGACGGGCGCAGTGCACGAACAACCTGAAGCAGATCGGCCTCGCGATTCACAATTACGAGTCGAGCGTGCGGTGTGTCGTCTCCGGATACATCAGCGTCAGTGGGGCCATCAGCAGTTTCGGCGTGCCGGGTAACAATCCCGATCCGCAGACGGGCGACAATGGTCCCGGTTGGGGCTGGTTGGCCATGCTGCTGCCGCAACTCGAGCAGAGCCCGCTCTACAACGCCATCAACGTCAATCTCCCCACGTGGGTTGCCGACAACGGCACGATTGTGCTCATTCAATTGAACGTGTTCACATGTCCTTCAGCGAACAACCCCACGCCGACGTGCATGATGGTTGATGCGAATCAGAACCCGTTGCCGGTGGCGAATCCGAATTTTGCCCGTTCCAACTACGTTTACAACGTCGGGTGGAACGACTCAGGGATGCCGGCGACCGTCAACTACGAGAATACGGTCACAGGGTGCAACGGTCCGATTTACCGCAACAGTCGCGTCACCTTCGCCGGGGTGACCGATGGCTTGAGCAACACCGTCTTCGCGGGCGAGCGACGCCATATCTGTCGGATGCGACCTGGGTGGGGATCATCCCCGGATACCGGCATTTCGCATACAACGCGTTTGCCAGCCTGGGAACGGGCGGCCTGGGTGTCGACTTTGACTATGCCAGTGCCAGCCTCGCTGCGCACAGCGGACCGTCTCTCTACGAGGATCCGGTGGTGATTCACCCTCCCAATAGCCCGCTCGGGCACACCGACGAGATGTTCGCCCTGCACCCCGGAGGGGCCAACGTGCTTCTGGGTGACGGCTCGGTGCGGTTCGTCAAGCAGTCGATCAACTTGCTGACGTGGGCGGCCATGAGCAGTCGTAGCAATGGAGAGCTGATCAGTGCGGACAGCTATTGAGCCGGGCGTGCACGCTGCGCTGCGGGGGCGGCATTGCTTTTTCAGATGCCGGGCGGCGTGGTGCGCATTTTTCTGGTCCTCTCCGGTTGTGGAGAGCCGTCCGATGCGCCAGCTCAAGAATCGGCGAGAGCTGGAAGCGCTCTTGACCGCGGTCTCGCTGAAGAACGCAATCGAGCTGGAAAAGGACAGCAAGCGGATCGAGGCCCGCCATGCCTCAGGCGAGCTCTCCGACGCCGGCTACAAGGATCTTGAGAAGATCGTCTCCAAAGCCCGATCCGGAGATTGAGGCGCGGCCGAGCAGCAGGCCTACGACCTGCGCGAGTCGAAGCCTTATTTCGATTGACCGAGGAAGGGCGCAGTTGCCGATGAGGACGCTCGCATTTACGTCCGCGTTGATCTTCATCCTGGCACTCTGCGCGTCGTGGTCAGCGTGGAGACTCCATAGCGAACGCCCCTCCCGGCCGGCAGTTGGCTCATTCCGCCGCTCGACGGTTGACAGATACGGGCATACGCGGGGGGTCGTCCAGGTCGACTTGATGCGCCAGATCATGGCGGATCGACGTCGTTCCACGGTCGCGCCGACCGCAATCGACGGCGAGGCCGGCCACCTTGTTCCCGGCCAGAGCCATTTCTTGCTGGAACGGCCAGCGCCGCCGTTTGCCTTGGAAGATGCCCAGGGCAAGACCTGGAAGCTGGGCGAAACACTCGCGGATGGGCCCGTGGTCGTCGTCTTTTATCTCGGCTCGACCTGCATGGCGTGCGTGACTCATCTCGTCGAGCTGGACTTCGCGATGCCGCGCTTCCGCGCACGCCGCGTACGAGTGCTGGCGGTGAGCGCCGACACTCCCGAGTTTTCCCGGGAACGGACACGCCGTTTCGGTGATTTTCAGATCCCGCTCTTGAGCGACGCCGACCATGCGACCGCTCTCGCCTACGGAGTATGGAAGCCGGTCCCGGGGGCGGGTAAAGATGACGGCGAATCGCTGCACGGCACCTTCGTCGTCTCTCCTTCGGGGGCAATCCGTTGGGCTCATGTCGGGGATCGTCCGTTTACGAATGTCGGCACGTTGCTGGCCGAGCTCGACCAATTGAAGTGAGCGCCGCGGCTAGAAACACGTTTGTTTCGAGCGCGACCTCTGTTACGCCATCGTCCCCGCCGCAGACATTGTTGACCGCCGTGTCCGCCTCGTTTCTAATTCGATGAATGCCTTGCGTTCCTTGCGGCGCATCCCCGCCGGTTTCGGCTCGGCCCGCGGATGCAGTTGGTCCTGACTGGCTAAGTAATGCACATGCCTTTCATCGACACCAGCAAACTGCCGATGGTCGAGCGCTTGCCGGGCTGGCGAGGCCGTTACTTCGATTCGCCCAGCATGACGTTTGCGCACTACGAGTTCGACGCTGGCTCGTCGATCCACGAGCATTCACATACTCAGGAAGAAGTCTATGAGGTGATCGAAGGCGAGCTCGAGCTGACGATCGACGGTGTGGCCGCGCACTGCGCCCGGGCGACGTCGGAATCGTTCCCCCCAACACTCTGCATTCCGCAATGGCGATTTCCAGTGGCAAGGTCATCGTCGTGGATTATCCATTACGCGACCCTCCGCCCCATCCGGCGGCACAGTCCTGAGTCGCTGGCTACCATCCTTGTTCGCTACTTGGTCACGGCGATGGACTGGCGGAACTGTCGGAGGCTGAAGGCGAAGAAGGCGAGGCCGATGGCGGAAACGGCCAGGAATTGCGGCCAGACGGTCTCGAGCCCGGCGCCCGGAAGATGATGGCCTGCGAGAAAGCTGACGAAGTGGCGCGAGGGCAGGAGCAGCGTCAGCCGCTGCATCCAGAGGGGCTGGCTCTCCACCGGCGTGTTGCCGCCCGAGAGGAGTTGCAGCACGATGACGACCAGGATGATCAACAGCGCGAACTGGGCCATGGAGCGGGCGATCGTTCCCAGGTAGAGCCCGAGCGCGGTGGCGGAGAACAGGTAGAGCACGACCCCGAACGAGGAACAGCGCCGAGCGACCCGGCGATCGGCACGTCCAGGAGGCTGCGAACCACGAAGACCATCGAGGCGGCCACGGCCAGCAGGATCACCAGGCCGTTCGCCCAGACCTTGGAGATGGCGATCTCGAACGGGGTGAGCGGCAGCGTGAGGAGGTGCTCGATCGTGCCGTGCTCGCGTTCCCGGATCAGCGCGGCCCCGGTGAGGACCACGGTGAGCGTGGTGATCTGGTTGATGAGGGCGACGATCGCGGTGAACCACGACGCCTCGCCGTTGGGGTTGAACTCCTTGCGGACGACGATGCGCAGGGGCAGCTCGGTCTTCGCGTCGGTGCGGTGGATGAACGAGGCGATGCGATCGGTGAGGATGTTCTTGATATAGCCGGCGCCGATGTTCGCCTGTTGCATGGCCGTCGCGTCCACGTTCACCTGCACCTCGGTGGGCCGGCCGCGGCGAAGGTCGGACTCGAAGCGGGTCGGAATCGCGACGATGAACATATAACGGCCGCGATCCATGGCCGTCGGTGGCGTCGCCGGGCGCGATGAGATGGGGTAGCTGGAATTGCGGCGGGAAGAAGGCGGCGATCAACTCCTTGGAGAGCTGCGACTCGTCCTCGTCGATGAAGGCGAGGCTGGCGTTGTTCACCTCGGACTTGACGCCGCGGGCCTGCGTGATGATCGAGAGCGAGAAGGCATAAAGGATAAACAGGACGAGGACGGGGTCGCTCGCCAGGCTGCGTAACTCCTTCAGGCCGAGCCAGAGGATGTTGGAGGGCCGCCTCATGCTATTTCTCCTGGCGGGGCAGGCCCGCGACGCTCAGGCCGATGAGGACCGGGATGAAGGCGGCCAGGGCGAGGGCGTCCGTCAGCAGGCCGTCGGCCCCCAGGCCCTTGGTGAAGGCGCCGACACTGGCGTGCATGTAGTAGGTGGTGGGCCACAGGGTGCCGAAGACCCGGGCGCTGCCGTCCAGGGTCGAGACCGGCTGGAGCAGACCCGAGAACTGGGTGGTCGGCAGGATCGTGAGGATCGCGGTGATGAAGACGGCGGCCACCTGGCTCGAGGTGAACGTGGAGACGAGCATGCCGAGGGCCGTGGTGGCCGTCACGTAAAGCAGCGTGCAGAGCGTGAGCATCCAGCCGCTGCCCTTGAGCGGGACCCCGAAGACGACGACCGCCATCAGCAGGAGCACCGCGTAATTGATCATGCCGATGACGATGTACGGCAACTGCTTGCCCAGCAGGAACTCGAGCCGGCGGGTCGGCGTGACGTAGAAGTTGATGATCGAGCCCAGCTCCTTCTCGCGGACGATGCTCACCGCCATGAGGATCGCCGGGATCAGGATCAGCAGGATGGCCGGCACGCTGGGCACGATGGCGTAGACGCTCTCGAACGTCGGGTTGTAGGCGAAGCGGGTCTCGATCTCGACCGCGGCCTGGCTGGGGAAGACGCCGGGGCTGCTTCGCAGGCTGCTCTTTCAAGAAGATGTTGTGCACGCCCACCAGATACTGGCGAAGGCTCTCGGCGCGGTTCGTCGGGGCGCCGTCCACCCAGGCCGTGATCTCGCCCACGTTGCCTTTGCCGAGGTTCCGGCCGAAGTTGGGCTCCACCTCGAGGGCCACCTCGATCTCGTGCGATTTCAGCCGCAGTTGCAGCTCTTCCTGGGTCTGGGCCGGGGCGATGGCGGACGAAGTAGCGCGAGCCCTCGAATGCGGCGAGGTAGGAGCGACTCGCGGGCGACTGGTCGAGGTCCAGGTAGGCGAAGCGGATGTTCTCGACGTCGGTCGTGATGCCGAAGCCGAAGGCGAGCATCATCAGGGCCGAGCCGAGGAACGCGAAGAGCAGGCGAACGGGGTCGCGTTCGATCTCCTGGGCCTCGCGGCGGCTGTAGGCGAGCATCCGGCCCAGGCTCAAGCCGGACCTCGTCGGATGCGCCGGGGCTCCGAGGACGAAACGCTCGGGGCGGCCGGCGCGGTCACGGCTTCCTTGCCGCCCCGCTTCGCGTCGGCCGGCGGGGCCGGTGTCCCGGCCTGCTCTTGTCGGGCGGCCTCGGCGTCGGCGATGAAGCCGATGAACGCGGTTTCCAGGTCGTCGGTGTCGCGCTCGGCCATCAGCCGCGCCGGAGTGTCGCAGGCCAGCACGGTCCCCGCGTGCATCAGGGAGATCCGATCGCACCGCAGGGCCTCGTTCATGAAGTGGGTGGAGACGAAGATCGTCACCCCCTGACGGCGCGAGAGGTCGATGAGCAACTCCCAGAACTCGTCGCGGGCGACCGGGTCCACGCCGGAGGTCGGCTCGTCCAGCAGGAGCATGTCGGGCTCGTGCAGGACGGCGACCGCCAGGGAGAGCCGTTGCTTGAGCCCCAGGGGGAGCTCCTCGGAAGGCGCGTCGAGGTGCGAGCGCAGGCCGAAGCGGTCCACCAGTTCATCGATCCGGGCGTCGGCCCGGTCTCTGGGCAGGTTGAAGATCTTGGCGTGGAGATCGAGGTTCTGCCGCACCGATCAGCTCGCCGTAGAGCGAGAAGGCCTGCGACATGTAGCCGACCCGATTGCGGGTGGCCAGGTCGTTGGCGTCCACGGGCTCGCCGAAGAGCTTCGCCTCGCCTTCGGTGGCGGGAAGCAGGCCGGTGAGCATCTTCATCGTGGTGGACTTGCCGCAGCCATTCGAGCCGAGGAAGCCGAAGATCTCGCCGCGGCCGATGGTGAAACTCACGCGATTGACGGCGGTGAAGCTGCCGAAGCGCTTGGTGAGGTCCGTGGCCTGGATGGCCGGCTCGCCGCCGGGGTCCACGCGCGGGGGGATCACCAGGGCCCGGCGCCCCCCCTCCTCGGCGCCGGGCAGCAGCGCGACGAACGCCTCCTCCAGGTTGTTCGTGCCGGTGCGTTCCATCAACTGGGCGGGCGTGCCGGTGGCGATGACCCGGCCGGCGTCCATGGCGATGGTCCAGTCGAAGCGCTGGGCCTCGTCCATGTAAGCGGTGGAGACGAGGACGCTCATGCCGGGCCGTTGTTCGCGGATGTGGTCGATGAGGTTCCAGAACTGCTGGCGGGAGAGCGGATCGACGCCGGTGGTCGGCTCGTCGAGGATGAGCAGGTCGGGGTCGTGGATCAGCGCGCCGCAGAGGCCGACCTTCTGCTTCATGCCGCCGGAGAGCTTGCCGGCGGGCCGGTCGGGGAACGGGCCCAGCCCGGTGGCGTTCAGCAGGGCCTTGATGCGCGGCTCGCGCTCGGCGTCGGACACGCCGAACAGTCGCGCGAAGAAGTCGATGTTCTCGAAGACGCTCAGCTCGAAGTACAGGTTCTTGCCCAGCCCCTGGGGCATGTAGGCGATCCGCGGACAGACGGCCTCGCGGTGCTCGGCGTCGTTCATGTCGCCGCCGAGGACGCGGACCTCGCCCGTCTGGATCCGCTTCGACCCGGCGATCAGGCCCATCAACGTCGACTTGCCGACGCCGTCGGGCCCGATCAGGCCGACCATGCAGCCGGCCGGGATCTCGACGTCGAGGCCGTCGAGTGCGCGCGCTCGCTCCGTAGACGTGCGAGACGCCGCGGACCAACGCCACCGACTCATCGACATGGACGCGGATCGGCGGACCTGCTGGAGAGTGGCCATCGGGTCCTCGAATCACGACTTGGGGGCTGTTTCGCCGGCGGCCGGCGGCGTGCGACCGCCTTCTTCTCGGCCGGCGGCGCGGATGCGGGCGTCCTTCGGCGGGGCGGCCGAGGGCCCCGGCTCGACCGCGCCATTCGGCCGCGATGCGGTCGCCTCCGGCCGCGGCGGGGCCGCGCCGCCGGCAATTGCCGGTCGAGGCGCTCCGGCCACGCGACCGCGTCGTCGAGCCGGACGTAGCCCACGCCGCGGATGCCGGTCTTCACTCGCTCGATGTAGGGCAGGACGCGCTCGGGCGGCACGCTCAGCTTCACGCGGAACATCAGCTTGTCGCGCTCGCTGCGGGTCTCGACCTGCTTGGGCGTGAACTGGGCCTCCGGGGCGACGAAGCTGACCTTCGCCCGTGCCGCGTATTCGGGGGCGATGTCGAAGACGATGCGGGCGTCGGCGCCGATCTTGGCCTTCACGGCGTCCTGGGCCGGCAGGTAGATCTCCATGTAAACATCGCCGAGGTTGACGAGCGTGAGGACCTTGCCGCCGTTGCCCAGGACCTCGCCTTCCTCGGCCAGTCGATAGAGGACGCGTCCCTCGAACGGTGGAGCGGAGAGTCATGTCGTTGATCCGCGACCGGACATGGGCCACTTCGGCCTTGGCCGCGTCGACGGACTTCCGGGTCGTGTTGAGCCGGGCCTTCTCGCCGTTCAGCGTGGCGCCGGAGGTCTTCACCAGCGGTCTCCTTGAGGTCGAACTCGTCGCGGGGAGCGGCGTTGCGGGCAAAGAGGGCGCGTGTGCGGTCGAACTCGATCTCGTCCAGCTTCAACTGGCTGTCGGCCTTGGCGATCGCGGCATCGACCTCGAATGGCCTTCGCCTCCTGCTCGGCGACGGTCGCCTCGGCTCGCGCCAGCTCCGCCTCGAGGGTGACGGTGTCCATCTTCGCGACGATCTGGCCGGCATGGACCATGTCCCCCTCGTGGACGAGGATCTTCTCGACCCGGCCCGGCTCCTTCGTGGTCACGTCCACCTGGACCGACTCGATCCGCCCGTTTCCCGAGGCGATCCCCGGCGGCAGCGCCGTCAGCCGGGCCTGCCAGGCCTGCCAGGCGAGAACCCCGCCCCCGGCCAAGAAGGCCAGTAAGAGGACCCAGAACGTTTTCCCCTTCATCGCGGTCGCTCCCAGCGAACCATTGACTCGATTGCCTTGATCGAACAAAACTCTACGAGGAATTGGGCTGACGCCGCCAACTCGTGGTGCCTGTTTTGCGTAGCCGTCAAGGCCCTGGCGCTTCTGGAGATGAGATATTACCGACCGGGAGGTCGAGAAAGAAGCCACTGCATTCCTCGCTTGCGAAGGATTGACCAGCGACCACGACACGACCAACGATCTTCAGCTTCAAGGCGACCCTGAATCTCAACCAGTGCACTCGCAAATTCCACCCCAATGCAAGAACCTCGCAACGCTCGCCCGGACCAGTTGGCCCGGCCGATATCCGCCTGAGCGGAAACCGAGACCATTCTCGTTCCGAAATGGCGCGGCGCACCGGATGGCAGGCGAGCAGACGTGTGGGACATCGAACAGCAGGCCGACATGCAAATAAGGAATGCATCATGAAACCCGCAAGCACCGGCGTGCGACCGAAGAGCGGCGACGATACCAAGAACGCGGCGGCCGGCCCTCTCTCCGCCGAGGAACTTCGCAGGATGGACGCGTACTGGCGGGCCTCCAACTACCTGTCGGTTGGCCAGATCTACCTCCTCGACAACCCGCTACTGAAGGAACCGCTGAAGCGTGAGCACATCAAGCCCCGGTTGCTCGGCCATTGGGGCACGTCACCGGGCCTGAACATGCTCTACGTCCACCTCAACCGGGTCATCAAGAAAGACGACCTGAACATGATCTACATCATCGGCCCGGGCCACGGCGGGCCGTCTCTGGTCGCCCACGCCTACCTCGAAGGCACCTACAGCGAGGTCTATCCGGAGATCAGCGAGGACGAGGAGGGGATGAGGAGGCTGTTCAAGCAGTTCAGCTTCCCGGGAGGCATCCCCAGCCATGTCGCCCCCGAGACTCCGGGCAGCATCCACGAAGGGGGCGAGCTCGGATACGCCTTGAGCCACGCCTACGGGGCGGCATTCGACAATCCGGACCTGATTGTTGCTTGCGTGGTTGGTGACGGCGAGGCGGAGACCGGTCCGCTGGCCACCGGCTGGCATGGCAACAAGTTCTTGAACCCGGCACGCGACGGTTGCGTGCTCCCCATCCTGCACCTGAACGGGTACAAGATCGCCAACCCCTGCTTCCTCGCCCGGATCCCGAAGGACGAGTTGCAGAAGTTCTTCGAGGGCATGGGCTACAAGCCCTACTTCGTCGAGGGGCGCGACCCGGGTGTGATCCACCAGCAGCTCGCCGGCGTGCTTGACGCGGCCGTGGGAGAAATCAAGCGGATCTGGGACGTCGCACGCCAGAAAGGTGTGAACTCGCGGCCGGCTTGGCCGATGATTGTCCTCCGCACCCCGAAGGGCTGGACATGCCCCGCGGAGATCGACGGCAAGAAGTGCGAGGATTACTGGCGGAGCCATCAAGTGCCGATGGGGGACATGGATAAGCCGGAGCATATCCGCATCCTCGAGGAGTGGATGAAGAGCTACCGGCCCGACGATCTGTTCGATGCGCAAGGCCGGCTGGTCCCCGAGCTGGCCGATCTGCCCCCGAAGGGACTTCGCCGGATGAGCGACAATCCGCACGCGAACGGGGGCCTGCTGCTTCGCGACCTCAAGTTGCCGGATTTCCGCGACTATGCGGTCGATGTTCCCAACCCCGGCGAGACCATCGCCGAGTCGACGCGGTCGATGGGTACGTTCCTGCGGGACGTAATGAAGCAGAACCTGGCCAGCCGGAACTTTCGTTTGTTCAGCCCCGACGAAAACAACTCGAATCGCTGGCAGGACGTGCTGGAGGTGACCGACCGTTGCTACATGGCCGAGATCTACCCGGAGGACGACAAGCTCAGCCCGGACGGCCGCGTGATGGAGGTGCTGAGCGAGCACCAGTGCCAGGGATGGCTGGAGGGATACCTCCTGACCGGCCGGCATGGATTCTTCTCATGTTACGAGGCGTTTATCCACATTGTCGACTCGATGTTCAACCAGCACGCCAAGTGGCTCAAGGTGTGCAACCACATCGCCTGGCGGCGGTCGATTGCCTCGTTCAACTACCTGCTCAGCTCGCACGTTTGGCGGCAGGACCACAACGGCTTCAGCCATCAAGACCCCGGCTTCATCGACCACGTTGTCAACAAGAAGGCCGAGGTGATCCGCGTCTACCTGCCACCCGACGCCAATTGCCTGTTGTCCGTGACAGATCACTGTCTCCGGAGCCGAAACTACGTCAACGTCGTTGTCGCGGGCAAGCAGCCCGCGCCGCAGTGGCTGACGATGGACCAGGCGATCAAGCATTGCGCCCAGGGTCTCGGCATCTGGGAATGGGCCAGCAACGACAAGGGGTGTGAGCCCGACGTGGTCATGGCTTGCTGTGGCGATGTTCCGACCCTCGAGACGCTCGCGGCGGTCGAGCTTTTGCGCACGCACCTGCCGGAGCTGAAGGTTCGCGTGATCAATGTGGTAAACCTGATGAAGCTGCAGCCGTCCACCGAGCACCCGCACGGCCTGTCGGATGCGGACTTCGACGCCCTGTTCACGAAAGATAAGCCGATTATCTTCGCCTTTCACGGCTACCCGTGGCTGGTCCACCGCCTCACATACAGGCGCACAAACCACAAGAACATGCACGTTCGCGGCTACAAGGAAGAGGGTACGACGACGACGCCGTTCGACATCGTGGTCCTTAACGACCTCGACCGCTTTCACCTGGTGGGGGACGTGATCGATCGGCTACCGCAGCTTGGCGCCCGTGCCGCCTACTTCAAACAGGCGATCCGTGACAAGCTCATCGATCATAAGCAGTACATCGCTCGGTTCGGTGATGACATGCCGGCAATCAGCGGATGGAGGTGGGGTCTGAAGGGCCAGGCAGGCCCCGGGACGACTTCCACCGAAGGGGACAACGTATAAAGGGATTGGACCTCCGGCCGGGCGCGAATTCGCGCCCGATCGAAGATCGTCCACGGCGGAATCCATGGCAGCCGATACGAAGCCCTTAGCATTCGAGCGCTCACGATGACCCCGTCCGAGGTCGATCCACTTGCGCATGCGACTCTTGGGCTTCCAGGCCGCCGAGGGGCGGATTTGCACTCGCTCTATGCGCTAGCGGCCTGTCTGGTCATCGCGGCGACCTCCTGGTTTTTGCTGAAGGAACTGGGTCCACTGCTGAGGCCCATCATTCTGGCCGTCTTTCTGACCTACTTGATCGTGCCCATCGACCAGTGGCTCCGTCGTCGCGTCCCCGCGTTGAACTCGGCCGCCGTGATCGTCGGAGCGACGCTCGTTCTCCTCTGGGGGCTCGCGATGATGGTCTACGGGAACATTGTCGAGCTGAACGCCGACATGCCACGACTACTGGATCGGGCACGAAGGATCGCCGAGCAGGTCTGGGCGTACGCCCACGCCCACTTACCGCGCGGCCTGATGGAGACGACCGCAAGTACCGATCAAGCCGGAGCACGCGTCTGGAACTCGGTCCGCGCATCGATGCGCATTCTCCTCTCGAACGGCGCTGGCCTTCTGGTCGAGGCTTTCCTGGTCGGCGTTTACCTCGTCTTCCTCTTGATGGACTTGCACCGATTCCCCGGCCGGATCAAAGCGGCGTTCGAGCCGGAACGAGCCGACGCAGTCCTGAACATCGTCGCCCGGATCAACGCGGCGACAACGGGCTATCTCCGCGCCAAGACCCTGGCGAGCCTGGCGTCGGCAATCCCCACGGCGATCGTACTCTGGGCCCTCGCTGTCCCGTATCCGGTGATGTGGGGAGTGCTGACCTTCTTCGGCAATTTCATCCCATACGTCGGTAGCCTCGTCGCTTTCGCATTTCCGATCCTGCTCGCCTTCCTCGAGCTCGATCCGATCTGGCGGCCGTGTGCCGTGGCTGTCTTGCTCGTCCTGATCCAGGGGGTGACGAACAACTTCGTCGAGCCCACCCTGACGGGAAAGGCGGTTGACCTGAGCCCCTTCGTCACTTTGGTCTCCCTGGCATTCTGGGGTTTATGCTGGGGCGTGACCGGGATGCTGCTGGCCGTCCCGCTCACGGCGGTGCTGAAGATCGTCTGGGAAAACATGGCCTTCACGCGTCCGCTCGCCATCCTCATGGCCGAACGCGACCCGAGTGGCGTTTGAGGCGCGGCTCGCGGCCGTCAACGGGGTTGCCTGCGCCGGCTGCCCCAACGATAATGTCGCGCCGAGCAAGCACCGGGATCACAGCCCACCTTGCGGCGAGCGTAGGTCGACACTTTCACGGCTGCCGCCGGCCCGTTGCAATCCGCAATCATCCGAGGAAGACCCCGTGTTTTACTGGATCTACGACCTTTCGACGGAGCAGCTCGCCGTCATGATGACGGTCATCTTCGTCGGCTTTAGCTGGGTCGGAGCCATTGTGTTCCGGCCGATCCTCAGGATCTTCGTGCGGTCCGCCGGCGGAACCAACGACGTCGTGGGATACGTGCTTTCGTGTTTTTGCGTGTTCTACGGCCTGCTGCTCGGCTTGATCGCCGTGGCTGCTTATACGAATTATTCCCAGGTTGATTCCGCCGTTCAAAGCGAGGCCGCGCTCCTGGAAGCGCTCTACGAGGATGTCTCTAGCTACCCCGAGCCGCACGGACAAAACCTCCGCTGGCTGCTCCGCGACTACTGCCGGTACGAGATCAAGTACGCCTGGCCGCGTGGACTTATTTCGAGAGCATCGACACGCCGCGCAACAAGGAATTCCTCGCCCGGTTCCGGGCGGAGCGGGGTCGCGACCGCGTGACCAACGACCCGATGGAGGCAGCGTATTTTCAGGTCTACTTCTGGAAGCTGGCCGTGGAGAAAGCCGGCAGCTTTGACGTGGACAAGGTTCGCGAATCACTGGGCTCGGCCATCGAATTCGACGCGCCCGGGGGTAGAGTCAAGCTCGACCCCAAGACCCACCATACCTACAAGCGGTTTCGCATGGGCAGGATCCGCGACGACAAGCAGTTCGACATCGTCTACGAGGCGCCCGAGTTGATCGAGCCGGATCCGTACCCGCAGGTGGCCTTTCCCGGCTGGCACTGCGACTGGACTCAAAACGGCGTCACCCAGGGCCCGGAGGTCAATTTCGGCGCCGCGTCAAAGTGAACGGGCGGCCGCTATAGCGCGATCCGCTCTGGACACAGCATCTCGCCTCCGGTGAACTTGTGGAAGCGTCGCGGTCTCGGCCCACGAAATCACGCGCGTCACCGGCCTCGAAGCGCCAGCCCCTGGCCGCCTTTCTCCCGGTAACCGCGAGCGCGGAGGCAAGCCATGCGGTATGTGACGGGATCCCTGGCGGTCTTTTTGCTGCTGGCCATCGTCATTTTCTCGTTTCAGAACCGCGAGGCGGTGACGGTCGCCTTTCTGGCCTGGTCGCTCAGCATGCCCAAGGTTTTCCTGATACTCGGTTGCTACGTCATGGGGATCATTTCCGGTTGGGGCTTGGTCGAGCTGGCCAAGCGTGCGTTTTGAACGTGCGCGGATTGCTGGCTTGGCCGGTATGAAACGAATTGAAATCAGTCAGAACGGCGGTCGATTGATGAGACGGTACCTCCCCTTCCTCGTGCCCGGATTGATCGCCTTCGCGGCGACGTTCGCCGCAACCAAATTCTGGAACGCTCGCACCGAGGGGCCGCAGGTGGCGATTGCCCCTGGCCAGCACACGGGCACCGTAGATGCGGTCTCGGATTCGCCCCCGCCCGCCACAAAGCCGGCGCAGCGGCCCGCAGAAATCCCCGCGGGCATGGTCTGGATTCCCGGCGGCGAGTTCACGATGGGCACCGACTCCCAGGCCGCCTGGCCGGACGAGAAGCCGGCGCACCGGGTGCGCGTCGATGGATTCTTGATGGACGTGACCGAGGTGACCAACGCGCAGTTCAGCGCCTTTGTCGCGGCGACAAAATTTGTCACCACGGCCGAGAAAGCACCCACGCTCGAAGAGATCATGAGCCAGGTGCCGCCGGGCACGCCCCCGCCTGCCAAGGAAATGCTGGTCCCAGGCTCGCTCGTGTTCACGCCGCCAGCAGGCCGCGTGAATCTCGGCGACTATTCGCGATGGTGGACGTGGACCCCCGGCGCGAACTGGCGACATCCCGAGGGGGCCAAGAGCAGCATCGAAGGACGCGACCTTCATCCGGTCGTGCACGTCTCATGGGACGACGCCATCGCGTATGCCCGCTGGGCCGGCAAGCGGCTGCCGACCGAGGCCGAGTGGGAATTCGCATCGCGCGGCGGGCTCGCAGGCAAGCGCTACGTCTGGGGCGACGAGAATCCGACCGACAAGGAAGCGCGGGCCAATATCTGGCAGGGCGAGTTCCCGCACCGGAATACCGCCGGCGACGGTTTTGCCAGGACCGCGCCCGTCAAGTCCTTCGCTCCGAATGGATACGGCCTTTACGATACCGCCGGCAATGTCTGGGAGTGGTGTGCCGACTGGTACGATCCCGGGCTCTACAGCCGGCGGGCCGGCAAGGGCCCGGTCGTGAATCCGATTGGCCCCGAGCGCAGCAACAACCCGGACCGTCCCTTCGAACCGCAGCGCGTCCAGCGCGGCGGCTCGTTCCTGTGCGACGAGAACTACTGTCTCCGCTACCGCCCGTCGGCCCGCCAGGGTTCCAGCCCCGACTCGGGTATGTCGCACGTGGGATTCCGTTGCGCGCTCACCCCGAAGAACTAGCAATTCGAGAATGCGACACGGAACTATGGGCTCAGAAGCGCAGCCCGATTCCGACGTTGGTGACAATGTTCAACCCGTGGCGTTCCGGGCCGAAGGCGATGATCGCCCCAACTTCCACGTTGGGCGTGATCAGGTAGTGCAGCGAGGTGTCGACGAAGTGGAGCGCAGTGTCTTCGCCTTTGCCGTTGGTAATCAGGCTGAAGTATTCGATGTGCGTGAACAGCCGCTCGGACGGCGTGAGCGGGATCTTGAGGACCACCGAGGGAGCCCACATGACGTAAGGCCGGCCATCCTCATTGTCGGTGCCGAAACGGAAGCCCGCGTCGAAATCCCAGCGGTTGGGCAATCGCCAGCCCAGAACGTAGCCAATCCGAAGCTGCGTTACCGACTGGGGACCGCCGGTGGGGGTGTGGCCCTGCGCCAGGAACGCGGTCCCTGGTATCCAGCCCGACTCCTTGGTCAGCACGGTCTTGAAGCCATAGAAGATCTGCTGTTCGGCGTTGGCACCGAAGAACCCGGCAATGTTGCCGGCGTCGGGCTTCCGCTCCCTTCCGGATTCGTAGTTCCACCCCAGCCGGAGCTCGAACCGGTCGCCGATGCCGTAGCGCAATAGCAATTCGGGAAAGCTGTTCTTGATCTTCTCGCCATGCAAGTCGATGAACGAGTACGACGACTCGACGATGAGACGGCCGTCTCCCGCCGTCATGCGGGCAAAGGTAAACGAATTGCGATCGGTCTCGATGAATTCTTCGATCTCGTCGCGCTCGGCCTCCGGCTCGTCGTCCTCCTCATCTTTCCTGGGCTGGGTGGCGCTCTCTGCGGGTCGCGGGCCTGGCGTCGTGGCCTCTGCGGGGCGGTCCGTGGATTGCGCGCTGGCCTGCGCCTGCGCGGCGACCAGCACCCCCAGCAGGAGCGAAAGCCGGCAAGCAACCGTCACAAACTGGCAGGTGATTCCACTCAACGCGATCTCCCACTGTTGACGTGGAATTCACGAGCACGCATCTGCGGTCAACAGCTTGCTCAGTTCCCGCTTCCCGGCTCAGGTGGCGGCGGTACCGATTCGCCGGCATTCGACGTCGCGGGGGCCGAGGCGCCCGGGTCGGAGGCCGCGCCCGGATCCGGGCTCGCCGTCGGCGCAGGGATGTACGGTCCGCTCCAGGCCGACGGCGGCGCGATGTCGCTGCCGGAACTCGCCGCTCCGGTCGATCCCTTCCGGCGGGACCCGCCGAACTTGATGTTGACGCCCATCCACAGCGTATCCATCTGGGCATCGAGTCGGACCGTGGTACCCGGGATCTGGAGAATCGGTCCCGCGATCGAGTTTCGGAAGCCGTGCATCCAGGCCACCGAGGCGGTGATATTTTCGTTCACCTCGTACGAGGCACCGATCGTGAACGTGTTGGTGATGATTCCGGGCGCCTGCACGTTGAAGAGAGTGGTCGGGTCGCGGATCGGGTTGGTATTGAAAAGATAGCCGGCACGCAGCGTGAAACGGTCGGTCGCCTTGTACTGAGTTCCCAGGGCGATCGCAAACACGCTTCGCCAGCCCAGCCCTCCATCGACAACCTTCTGGCCGAAAAGCTCTGAGTCGGCGTAGTCGAAATAGCGAAAGTCGACGTCGATCAATGTCTTGGGCAATCCCTTGTAGGCGACGCCCCAGGAAAGGATCTGGGGTAGGCTCGCCTGCAGACCGATAAGACGCGGGGCCAGTTTAGGGGTCGACGCGTTGAAATCCCAGCGCTCCTGCCAGACCGGGCTCTTGTACGAGAAACCGAGGTTCCAGTTGTCGTTGAGCTCGTAAAACAGTCCGACCTGGAATCCGGCTCCCCAGTACGGGCGTGCGTTGGTGGCGGCTGGGAACGTGGGAAGCCCGAGCGCGTCCTTCGGGCCAGGGGCGAAAAATGCGGGATTGAAGCTCATCGATCCCGACGTGATCACCGGGCCGCCGCCCAGGGCCAGCTTGTCGGTGAGCCGGAGCGAGGCCACGGGCGCGATCCCCAGCATGTTTATGCTGGAGAAGATCGGCCCCACACCAAGGAAGTTGGGGGCCTGGCGCGGCGTCAAGATCGGAGTCGTGAAGCTTCCGGCAAAATTCACCCCGCCGCCGGCCAGTCCAAAGACTCCGAGGCCAAAGGTCAGCGGAGAGTCGTCCGTCATTCGGAAAGAGAAACCCGTGGCCAGTCCGGCCGCCACTCCACTATCGCTGCGCGACTGTCCAAATCGGTTCGACGGCGGAAAGATGCCGCCCACCGAGTCTTCAGCAAGGCCGCTCTGCAGGTGGATGCTGGGAAACCCGAGGGCCGAGCCGAGCAGGAACTCCTGATCGTCCAGACCGCTCAGGACGGCTGGGTTCCAGTAGCTGGAGCCGAAGTCGACTGGCGCGGCCGTCGAGCGCCCGCCATGGAGCTATTGATGGGGCCGGCACTCGGAGCAATGATCCCCTGACCGTACGCGGCGGATGAAGCCCAGAGGCAGGCCGCCATCCCGATCACGAATCTCGATCGACCCAACCTCATCGTCGAGTAGCCTCCATCCGCGGGAAATCGGCGCGGAACTTTAACGACTGTATCGGTTCTAGCGATTCGAACGCTTCAGACAAGTTTCAGAAGATCAAGTGAGACCGCCACCATGCAATTGGCGGAGCGGCCTCAGATCGCGCTCGCAGCGCACGAAATGACCGATCGGCGCAACCTGGAAGGACGTGCATCATCGACCCACGGGCAGGGTCAGGAACGGATGCCGGTGGCGGGCTCTTGCAGGCCGAAATCAAGCCGGCTCAGCATGAGCGTCAGCGCGAAGGTCGACTTGCTCTTCTGGTCGCGGTCGTCGACGTAATACCAGTAGCCTCGGTACTTCACCGCGACGTAGGCGTTCGGCGGCGGCTTGTGGCCCTTGCACGAGTGTACCGTGAACAGTCCCTCGGTCACCGCTCGTTCATCGAACGCCGTGCCGTCGGGCGCGACCGGCGGATGGATCAGGCCCGCCTCGATGTGTTCGGGCGGTATCTCGATTCCATTGGACAGGAAGAAATAGACCTGTGCGGTCGAGCGCGGCGAGAGATGCAGGTCGGCCAGAGGCGATGTCGGGAATCGAAGGGGATCGACGATGTCGCTGGACACGATCAGGTCGTAGGTCGTCAGGCCGGGCTGCAAGTTCAGTAATCCCTCCAGTTCCAGCATCACGGGGTGCCGGGCGGCCGCCGGGCTGACCTCCATGACGAGCCTGTGTTCCTTCCGCACCAGCAAGACCGATGCCCCGCCGTCGTCCGACCGGTACTCATAGCCGCTCTTGGCAGCGTCGACCGCGGCGGCGGACGTCACCGAAGCGACCGGGAGCGGACTGCCCGCCGGCAGGTCAAATGGCCGCGCCACCACCACAATTATTTCGAGATTCTGGGCAACCTGGAGCAAGTGGGCGATTCGGTGGAATCGGGCGAAATCTGGAACGAATTCGCGCTCCGGGCCGCTGGCGGAAGCCGCATTGGGGACGCCGTTCAAGCGCTCGACCCAGAGCCGCATCACCGTCGAGATCGGCCAGCTTGTCGATCCCAGGAAAACCAGCGTATCCGCGGAGATCGGAGTCAGAAAACGCCGGATGGCGTCCCCCGTGGCCGGGATCAGCGTCATGGTCGGACGATTGGCTGCGCTGGCCGCGACGTCCGGCAGCACGGATGTGAACGTCCGGTACGGATGATTGGCCGGGTTGGGAGCCACGAAGAAGGGCCGAGCCTCGGCCGATCCGGTGAGCTCGTACTGGGCGGCGATGGACGACACCGACAGTTTGAACGGACTCTCGTTGTAACGAACGCGCACGAGGTTCAGCAGCAACTGTTCCTCGTTCACGCGTCGGATCGACTCGTTGTACCGCGAGTGTGTTCGCTCGAGCGCGATCGGGCCAAACGCCGCAGCCACCGGCGGCGCTCAGCAGGCAAAGGCCGCCGGCAAGCGCGATGATCATCCTCAATCGCGCAGGGCGCCGGGGCATCTCCGCCTCCCTCTCATCGTCGCCCCGGGCGGTACGAGAAGCCTGCCGGGGACTTGCGCGCTCCGGAAGATCCGGTAACGCCCCCCGGCAAACCCCGATTTCGACCTCGCGAGCACGAAAGGCCTGGTTCCGGACGGACGGGGAGCCGGAGGCATCGATTGGACTCTGCGGGTTGTATCGGTCAGGCGGACTTTGATTCTCCATCGAGATTTGAAAAACCTGGCAATTCCCGCGTGGGGGGGGATCCTGCCGCCTGTCGTGATCACTCACGATGGCTGCCCCGCAAGTCTCAGCCTGAGCGAGCGGCACGCAGGAAGGCAAACTCGGAGGTGCGGGCGCGAAAGCGTGGCGATCGCGCCCGCAAGAGCAACGAGATGGAATATATATTATATAATTATTTATATTTTTGTGCTACGAGAAGGGCGAGCTCGCCACGTAGAGCGCTGGATGTCGGGGAGAGGTCTGCCCGCAGCGCACCTGACGCCGTCCTGGGTCAGAGCGCGATGCAAAAAGTCGACGTTGGCCCGCTGGCGCCTCGCATTCCTGGCACTTGCATTCAATGTCGCATTGGAAAAGTGAACTAACCTTGAGATAGCCCGGAAAAGAGCCACGTCTACGCGGGGCTGGAGATAACAATCCGAAGATCGAGCCCGCCCCGCGAAACGCGGCAGAGCGGTCTATTTCGGGTGACGTAGAGCGATGTCGTGGCTGTGGCAACTTGGCGGTGACCGAGCAGTCTCCCCGGGTGAAGGGCGCCGTTCTCGGGGCATTACCACAGACGGCGTCTACTGGCGAAGCGGCGCGGGTCGTCGTTCGTCGGTCTATTCGTGCGAAACGTGAATGAACGGCTAATCTTCGCGGCTCTGGCCAGAGGATCGACGCCTCCCGAGTATTTGAGAGCGCCATGCTTCAAAGTAATAAAACCGAGCGTGCAAAAAAGTCTCCGGCACGGCGGATCGGGGCTCTGTACTTCGCCTCGTTCTGCATGATCGCCCTGCTTTCCGGCTTCAGCCAGGCGTTCGTGCTGAAGGAGCTCGCGCGGCAGGGCGAGGCGATGAATTCGCTCGGAGAGCTCACTCGCTGGCGGGCGCTCGACCACCCCTTGGCATTGAGCGCGATGGAATTGCTGGCTGCCGGTTCGCCGGCCGAGCGTGCCGGGCTCGAGGACGCGCTCCGCCAGGCGATTTCGCAAAGTCAGCATGAATCGCCGTTCGTCGCCAGGGCCGATTCCAGTCCCCCGGCCGCGGGCTCGAAGCTCAAGTCGGCCCGGCTGCTCGAGGAAGCCGAGACCCACCGCGCGAGCGCGGCTTATTCCGCGGAGCAGCTCCTGGCCGTGCTGGGACTGCGCCGGCCAGGCTGCCGTCCCGAATGCGGAGACGGGGCCGCTGGTTCGCAAGATCAATGAGGAGGAATCGGCCTGCTCGCGCAGTCGGTGAAGCGGCACGGGCGCGCGAACAAGAGGCATCGTCTGCGCATCGGGCAGCTCCAGTCATTCGAGCTGCAGATGTTCCTGCTCGTGCTGTTTGTCCTGGTCTTTGAAGGGCTCTTCGTGGTCAACCCGGCGGTGCTCAAGATCCAGCGCTTCATGGAGGACATGGGGCGGTCGCACGAGGAGCTCAAGGTCTATGCCAAGAAACTCGAGCGGAGCAACAAGGAGCTTCAGGACTTTGCCTCGGTGGCCTCGCACGACTTGCAGGAGCCGCTGCGGAAGGTCCAGGCCTTCAGCGACCGTTTGCGGACGCGATGCTCAGGCGCGATCGACGAGCACGGGCGAGACTGCCTCGACCGGATTCAGAATGCGGCGGGGCGGATGCAAACTCTGATCAACGACTTGCTCACTTACTCGCGGGTCTCGACCAAGGCGCGGCCGTTCGTGCCCACCGACTTCGCCACGATCACGCACGAGGTCGTGTCGGACCTGGAAGCCCGGATCGAGCAGGTCAACGGCCGCGTCGAGGTCGGCGAGCTGCCCACCGTCGACGCCGACCCGCTGCAGGTCCGCCAGCTCATGCAGAACCTGATCGGCAACTCGCTGAAATACAAAAAAGCCGACGTCGCCGCCGGTCGTCAAGGTCTCGAGCAAGCCGGCGGCGGACGTCCTGGGTCAACCGCATGCCGCTCACGGAATCGCCCGTCTGTCAGATACTGGTCGAAGACAACGGCATCGGCTTTGAACAGGTCTATTCCGAGCGGATCTTCACGATCTTCCAGCGCCTGCACGGCCGCACCGAGTATGAGGGGACGGGCGTCGGCCTGGCCGTCTGCCGCAAGATCGTCGAACGGCACGGCGGCACGATCACGGCGCGGAGCGCACCGGGGGAAGGTTCGACGTTCACCGTCACATTACCTCTCCGACAACCGAAGGAGACAACTTCCAATGGACTCGAACCGTCAAGTCGATCACGATCCTGATCGCCGATGACGACGCGGACGATCGCATGATGGCCAAGGACGCCCTTGAGGAGTGCCGGCTGGCCAACCACATCGACTTCGTCGAGGACGGCGTCGAGCTGCTGGCCTACCTGCGCGGGCAGGGCCGCTACGCCGGCCTCGGCCCGCACGAAGCCGGGCTTGATCATGCTCGACCTGAACATGCCGAAGATGGACGGCCGCGAGGCGCTTGCGCGAGATCAAGGCCGATCCGTCGCTGCGGCGGATCCCGATCGTGGTGATGACCACCTCGAAGGCCGAGGAGGACATCTACCGGACCTACGACCTGGGCGTCAGCTCCTTCGTCACCAAGCCGGTCACCTTCGAGGGCCTGGTGGACGTGATGAAGGGCGTCGGAAGGTACTGGTTCGAGATCGTCGAGCTCCCGGATGCGATCCGGACGAGTTGAAAGACGGCTATGAACCAGACTCGCTTGAAGATCCTCCTCGTCGACGACGACGAGGACGATTACATCCTCACGCGCGCGGCTCCTCGGAGGTCTACCGAGACCAGTTCGACGCTCGAGTGGGTCTCGGCCTACGACCAGCGCCAGAGAGGCCCTCATGGCCGGGCGCCACGGCCTGTGCCTGCTCGACTACCACCTCGGCGCGCGCACCGGCCTCGAGCTGCTCGCGCGAGACGACGGCCCGCGGCTGCCGCACGCCGATCATCCTGCTCACCGGCAACGACGACCGCGACGTCGACGTCGAGGCGATGAAGGCCGGCGCGGCCGATTACCTGGTCAAGGGGCAGTTCGGCAGCCGCGCTGCTGGAGCGGTCGATCCGCTACGCGATCGGCTTCGCCGTGGAACGGCAGCAGCACGCTGGAGGCGCTGCGGCGGAGCGAGGAGCGGTACGCCCTGGCGGTCCGCGGGGCCAACGACGGGCTCTGGGACTGGGACCTGACCACCGACCGGATCTACTACGCCCCGCGCTGGAAAGTCGATGCTCGGCTATGCCGACGAGCAGATCGGCGACAGCCCGGAGGAGTGGTTCGGCCGCGTGCACCGCGCTGGACGTCGAGCGGGTCAGGGCGGAGGTCCCGACACACTCGGCCGGCAGATCCTCCCACCTCGAGACCGAGCACCGCATGCTCCATGACGACGGGACCTACCGCTGGGTGCTCACCCGCGGCCTGGCCGTGCGCGACGCCCGCGGGACGGCCATCCGGATGGCGGGATCGCAGTCCGACATCACCCAGCGCAAGGCGGCCGAGGACCGGCTGCAGCACGACGCGTTCCACGACTCGCTGACCGGCCTGCCCAACCGCGCCTTGCTGCTGGACCGCCTGGGCCGGGCCGTCGCGCGCAGCAAGCGGCGCACCGAGTACCGGTTCGCCGTCCTCTTCCTCGACCTCGACGGCTTCAAGTTCGTCAACGACAGCCTGGGGCACCAGATCGGCGATCAGCTCCTGATCGCCATCAGCCGGAGGCTCGAGGCCTGCATCCGCGAGGGCGACACCGTCGCCCGGCTCGGCGGCGACGAGTTCATCATCCTCACCGACGACATCGAAGACCCGCAGGACGTGCTCACCCTGGCCGAGCGGGTCCTCGACGAGCTGCAGACGCCGTTCTCGCTCGAACGGGCCACGAGATGGTCGTCGACCGCCAGCATCGGCATCGCGCTGAGCGGGCCGAACGACGACACGCGCCGAAGAGCTCGTCCGCGAACGCCGACATCGCGATGTACCAGGCCAAGTCCCGGGGCAAGGCGGGCGTACGTCATCTTCGACAAGGCGATGCACGCCGAGCGCCGTGACCCGGCTTGCAGCTGGAGACCGACCTGCGCCAGGCGACCGATGCGGGGCGAGTTGCGGCTCCACTACCAGCCGATCGTCTCGCCTGCAAACCGGGCGCGATCACGAGCTTCGAGGCGCTGCTTGCGCTGGGATCACCCCGAGCGCGGGCTCGTCGCCCCGGACGAGTTCATCCCGCTGGCCGAGGAGACCAAGCTGATCCTGCCGATCGGCCTGTGGGTGCTCCGAGACGCGGCCGAGCAGCTGCGCAACTGGCAGTGCCAGTTCCGGATGAACCCGCCCGCTGGCGATCAGCGTCAACCTGTCGTGCCGGCAGTTCTTCCAGCCCGATCTGGTCTACCAGATCGAGCGCGTCCTGCTGGAGACGGGCCTCGACCCCCACTGCCTGAAGATGGAGATCACCGAGAGCTGCCATCATGGAGCAGGTCGAGTCGGCATCGTCGGTCGCTGAACCGGCTGAAGTCGCTCGGGCGTCAAGCTCGCCCTCGACGATTTCGGCAAGGGCTACTCGTCGCTCAGCTACCTCCATCAGTTCCCCTTCGACACGCTCAAGATCGACCGCTCCTTCATCGCCCGGATCGGCTCCGGCGGCGAGAACACGGAGATCGTGCGGACGATCATCTCCCTCGCCAAGGGCCTCGGTCTCGACGTGGTCGCCGAAGGCGTGGAGACGGCCAGCCAGCTCGCCCAGCTTCGGGAACTCGGCTGCCAGTTTGGCCAGGGATATTATTTTGCCCGCCCGCTGAGCGACGAGGCCGCGAGGCGCGCTCTTGATTCGCGAGCCGAACTGGTACGAGTCGGAGAACTGGGCTGAGCCCGCCCGCTCGGTGCGGTAGACAGGCCTCGAGTGCCGGGGCGGCCACGCCGTGAGGTGCCGCCCAGGCGCGCGCATTTACTCTCCAGGGCGACCCGCCGCGCGAGCGACCTACAGCTCGTCAAGGTGTCGCGGCCAATCATCTTTCAAGAGGCGCGACAGCGAGCGGTCCGCGAGGATCCGCCCGCTCGTCTGGCAGCCCGGGCAGTAGTTGGTCTCGTTATCGGCGTAGCGGATCCTCTGCACGGAGGCGCCACAGACCGGGCACGGTTCGCCGAACCGGCCGTGCACCGCCATGCCGGGACGAAACGCGGTCACTTTCTCGGGGAAGCCTTCCCCGGTCTCGGCCCGCAGCCGTGCGATCCATTCCAGGAGGATTTCGCGGGTCGCCGTGTAGAGCTGCTTTCGTTCGCCGGGCGTCAGCTTGAGAGATAACGCCAGCGGCGAGAGTCTCGCGCGATGCAGGATCTCATCGGAGTAGGCGTTGCCGATGCCGCTAAACAAATGCGGATCGGTGAGACTGCGTTTCAGCGTGTGGTTCTCACGGCGCAACACGGCATCGAATTCTTCGAACGATGCCGCCAGCGGCTCGAGCCCGCCGGGGTCCTGCGCGCGCATCGCGTCTTCTCCGTCGAGCAAGTACAGCGAGGCGCGGCGCTTGCTGCCGGCCTCCGTCAGTAGCAAGGTGCCTTTGGAAAAGTCGAACGCAGCCAGAGAGAGCTTGCCCGCGAGCTTCACCGCGCGCGGCTTCCAGTGGAGCCGCCCGGCGATCATCAGATGCAGCACCAGCCACAGCCCGCCTTCGAGCCCCAGCGCGATCCGCTTGCCGACTGCGCCGCACTTCCCTCACGGTCTTTCCGGTGGCCGAGTCCAGCGGTGGAAGGAAGGTCCGGAGCAAAAAAGGGCTGTGGATCCGGACGGCTTCGAGCCGCTCGCCCAGCACGCGCCGCTCCAAGGCTTCCACGTAGATGGTGATATCCGGCAGTTCCGGCATGCGGAAACGGGCCCACTCCAGAAGACCGCGCCTGACCGGTCGTGGCGGCGCTTGCACGAATTGGATTGCCACAACGTGGCCGATCGCCGACCGGTCGCCTTCAACGTTACCGGAGGCGGTCTGTTGCCGCCACACTCGAGCGAAGCGAAGAAGAACGGATGAATTCCCCGACCGCAGCCGGTTCTATCTGTCGCAGCACAACTGCCGCCAAGTAATCTAGCGGAGACGTTAGCGGTCGGTCAGTCGTTCCAGCCGGCGTCCTCCCTGGTCGCTCAGTCGATCCCGCCCGACACCTAAGCGCAGTATGGCCAGCGCGAACACTCGTCCCGCAGTACAGTCTTCTGGCGCCGACCTCTGATCCCTGCGTTTATTCTTCCCAGCCTGATGACCGGCGGGAAAGAATGCCCTGCCTCATGACATTCGATAAGGAGGTGATGATGGTTTTGCGGCGATTCTTGTTCGTGATGGCGATGTGCCAGGCGCTGGCGACCATCGCCGCGGCCCAGGAGCCGCGAACCGCAACCCGAAACGTGATCCTGCTCACGCTGGACGGCTTCCGCTGGCAGGAGGTCTTTCGCGGCGCAGACGCAGCGCTCCTGAACAACAAGGATGGCGGCGTCGCCGACGTTGCCGCCCTCCGCCGCGAGTTCTGGCGCGAGACGCCGGAAGCGCGGCGCGAAGCGATCATGCCGTTTTTCTGGACGGTCCTCGCCAAGCAAGGCCAGCTCTTCGGCAATGCCGACAAGGCAAGCCCTGCGCGCGTTGCCAACGGCATGAACTTCTCTTACCCCGGCTACAACGAGATGCTCACGGGTATCGCCGACCCGCGCATCGACAGCAACGACAAGCGGCCCAATCCGAATGTGACGGTATTCGAATGGCTCAACACCGGCCGGCCGGGGTTTCGCGGGAAGGTGAGCGCCGTCGGGTCGTGGGATGTTTACCCCTTCATCTTCAACACCCAGCGCAGCGGCCTGTTCATGAACGCGGGCTGGGTGCCGTTTGAAGGTAAGGCGCTCTCGATCGTGCCAGATCCTGCTCAACCGCTTGATCGACCAGGCGCCGCGACAGTGGGAAGACTGCCGCGACGACGGCTTCACGTTTCAGGTCGCGCTCGAGCATCTGCGGCGCGACACGCCGAGGGTGCTCTACATCGGCCTGGGCGATACCGACGAGCATGCTCATGCCGGGCGCTACGACCATTACCTTCGTGCCGCCCGCGTGGCCGACGCCAACCTGAAGGCGCTCTGGGAAGAGCTGCAATCGCACCCCCAGTACCGCGGCACGACCACGCTGATCGTGACGACCGACCACGGCCGCGGCGACCCGCCGCGCGGCTGGTGCAGCCACGGCTCCGATACCAAGGGCTCGGAAGCCATCTGGATCGCCGCGCTCGGCCCCGACACCCCCGCGCTCGGCGAGCGAAGCAATACGGCCCTGGTGACTCAGGGCCAGGTGGCCGCGACCATCGCCGCTCTCCTCGGCGAAGATTACAACGCACAGGTGCCGGCGGCCGCCCGGCCCATCACCGACGTGATCCGCCCCGCCGCTGCCGCCGCCGCGCGGCCGGCCGCCGCGACCGAGCCGCTCTCGCGCATTGTCTTCGGCTCGTGCGCAACCCAGGAGCGCCCTCAGCCAATCTGGGACGCCGTCCTGGCCGCGAACCCGCAGCTTCTGCTCATGCTCGGCGATAATATTTACGCCGACACCAAGGACATGACGGTGATGCGGGCGAAATACGCCAAGCTCGCCGCCCTGCCCGGCTTCCAGGCGATTCGTAGCACCTGCCCGATCCTCGCGACCTGGGATGATCACGACCTGGGCTCCAATGACAGCGGCAGCGACTACCCCAAGAAGGACGAGTCGCAGAGCATTTTCCTCGACTTCTTCGGCGATCCGCCCGATTCGCCCCGGCGCCACCGGCCGGGCGTTTACGACTCGTACGCATTCGGGCCCGAAGGTAAGCGAGTCCAGGTGATCATGCTCGATACGCGCTACTTCCGAAGCAGCCCGCTCACGAGAAAACCCGCCCGCGCCGGCGACGAGGGACCCTACGAAGCCAACCCCGATCCGAACACGACAGTCCTCGGTGCAAACCAGTGGCGCTGGCTTGCCGAACAGCTGCGCACGCCGGCCGAGATCCGAATCCTCGTTTCGAGCATCCAGGTCGTCGCCGAGGACCACGGGTGGGAGAAGTGGATGAACTTCCCCCACGAGCGCGAGCGGCTGTTCAAGCTCTTGAGCGACACCGGCGCCGAGGGAGTGATCCTCGTAAGCGGCGACCGGCACCTCGCCGAGCTCTCGATGATGGACGGCGGTGTCGGCTACCCGATCTACGACCTCACGTCCAGCGGGTTCAACCAGGCCTCGAAATCATGGCGGCGCTACGAGGTCAATCGCCATCGAGTCGCCACCATGAACTGGGGTGACAACTTCGGCGTGATCGCGATCGACTGGAACCGCCCCGACCCCAGGATCAGCCTCCAGATCCGCGACGTGGACGGCGAGATCACCATCCAGCAGCACATCAATCTCAGCACCATTTGCCGCAAGACCAAGACGCCGGGCTGACTGCCGGGCATCACGCACAGAGCAGGCGCAATCCCGTGGATGGGCGAAACTGTCACGACCTGATCGGCCCGCAATCCGCGCCGGAGGCAACCCCGGCGCGGTGCGGCGGGTCTTTGCCGCCGGCATGTAGCTGCGACCCTTCCAGCTTGGCGGACGCCGCAGTACCGCGCACGCGAAGGCATACCACTGGATGGCCACAAGCACCAGGATGCCAATCGGATGCAAACAGGCGCCCAACCACGACTGACGGAAGCGGTGCGCCGCGATCAATCGAGCGCAATACCAGCGAGCGCGGCGCACATGACCAGGACCAACGCAGGCGCAGGCAGCATGGACGAACACGCCAGCAAGAGCACCGGTACCACCTGACCCCCCAGGAGCAGGAGCGTCGCCGGCACGATCACGGCCGGCGCAGCCATGCCCTCGGTTGCGTTTTTCGCCAGGCCGCGCCACACCTCGCTTCCGCTTTGATACATCCTGCAGTGGGCCACGCCGGTCGCATCGCAGAGATCGGTGCGCAGCCCGGCCCTGCGAAACGCCCGCGGCAGCGCGACTCCGTCATGAAGCGAGGCCCGGATCGCCGCGTGCCCGCCGGCCCGCTCGTACGCGCTGCGCCGCACCAGGAATAGCTGTCCGCAGCCTGCCCCGAACCACGGAGCGCTGCTTCGCCTCATCCTGCGCATCGACAGAAAGCCCAGCAGCACGAAGTGAATCACGGGGATGACAAGTCGCTCCACAAACGTGCCGGTTTCCTGGCGCGGAATCCCGCTCGCCAGGTCAGCGCCCGATCGATCGAGAAAGGCCACCATCCGTGCCAGCCCGTCGGGCTCCAGGCGCACGTCGGCGTCCTGGAACAGCACGAGCGGATGCTGGGCCGATACCGCCAGCAGCGCGCAGGCATGTTGCTTTCCACACCATCCGCTCGGCAGCGGAGGACACGCTAGCAGCCGCAACCGGGGATCGCGCGCCGCCATCGCCGCCACCAGGTCCGGCGTCGCATCCTGCGAATGGTCATCCAGCACGATGACCTCGAGCTCGATTCCCCAGCTCGCCAGGGCCGCCGTTACGGCGGCCTCAATGCAATGAGCTTCGTTGCGTGCGGGAATCAGCACCGACACAGCCGGCCGTGATCCCGCCGCCGGCACCGGCGGCGGCAGGTAAGCGCGCAGGTTGGCCCGGAACAAGAGCGCCGGTATCAAGGCCAGTAAAAACGAAATCACGGCCAGGACGGTCAACATCGCGAGGCTCTCTCAGGCCGATCAATCCCTGGGGCCGGGCCGCTGCGAAACGGCTCTCTTGCGATTCTCGCGCGCAGCCAGCGCGACCAGTCGTAGATCCCGCCCACGCCAGACTTGCCTTCGAGTACGAGGTCGAAAGCCGCCGCGTCGCGCTCTGCGCCTGCCGCGAGAGCGCATCTTGAGCCGATTCCAGCGAGCTCGTGATCGCTGCGCGGTAATCCTCCACGCTATGGCCGGCGGCAATCGGAATCGGCTCGCCAAAACGGGCGAGCGCTTCCGGCAGCCGCGCATCCCAGAATGGGTACTCCAGCGCCAGGGTCAGGATGCTCCCGCGCTGCAATCGCCGCGCCAGATGGGCCACGCCCGGCCGCAGCCGCGTCGGGCGCAGGCGCGCGTCGCAGAATCGCCCTTCGCCGGTGACCCAGAGCACCGCGCCGGGCTGGGACAGGATCGCGAGGCCCGTACGCAGGAAGGTCGCCGCGCCGCGAGCGGTCGCCGGGTCAATGCCGAAAAAGCCCAGCTTCGCGAAGAACCGGTAATGATCGAGCGCGGCCGCGTCGATCGGAGCGTAGTGCGTGCGGCCGGCAAAGCACTGCGAAAGTACCAGGCAGACGAGCGGGTCCCACCACGACGGATGGTTGAGCACGATGAGCACGGGCCCGTCCGGAATCCTGGGCGGTCCGCCGTCTCGCGAAATCCGCAAGGCGTGGAAATGCCGACGCAGGTAGTGCCGCGCATAGCGGCCAAAGAGCGCGATCAACCGCGGCGAGCGCCTGGGAATGCGCGTTCTCTCCCGCGGGAGACCTCGCGTGCCCGTGAAAACCGCACTCGAGTTCACGCCGCACCTCCCATTAGCCGGCGCGCGACCTCAGCGGGAGGCCACCGTTTCGGAAACCGGCCTGGCGGCGCGCCGCGGCACCAGGCCGTCGCGGTCGAGTGCGTCGGCGGCGATCCAGCCGGACATCAGCACCATGGGCATCCCCGGGCCAGGGTGCGCTGCCCCGCCGGCCAGGTACAGTCCCCTCACGTCCGGGCTCCGGTTCGCCGGCTTGAATGCCCCCAGCAACCTGCCGTGGCTCGCAATGCCGTAGATCGCGCCGTTCAGCACGCGATACCGGGTGTGGATATCAGCCGGCGTCAGCCGCGCTCGACCTGGATTCGCTGTTCCAGGTCAGCCATGCCGGCCGTCGCCGCCAGCTTCTGGAAGATCACCTTGCGGTACGCCGGAAACATCTCCTCCCAGTTGTGGTGCGGCCGGAGGTATGGCGTGTGGACCAGCACATACAGCGCTTCGCCCCCTTCCGGCGCGACCTCCGGCTCGGTCCGGGCCGGCGCGCACACGTAGCACGTCGGATCAGGTGCTGGCTCGCCACGACGGTAGATGTAATCAAATTCTTCTTCGGGATTGTGAGAGAACACGAAATTGTGGTGGAGCAATTGATCGTAGGCGCGGTCCAGTCCGAGGTAGAGCACCACGCCCGAACATGCCGGCTCGTAGTGCCGGCGGCCTTCGAATCGCTCGGCGGCACGGCCGCCCAGGAGCTCGCGGTGGGTGCGCACGGCGTCGGCGTTGGAAACGACCGCGGCCAGCGGGATGGTCTCGCCGGCGTCGGTCTCGACGCCGATGACCTCGGAGCGATCGTTCGTCAGGATGCTCCGCACGGCCGTATCGGTACGAAATTCGACGCCCAGCTCGCCGGCCAGTCGGGCGAGTGCCCGCGGCACGGCCCGCGTTCCTCCCTTCGGATACCACACGCCTTCCTTCGTCTGCATGTGGGCGATTCCGCACAGCACCCCCGGCGACGCATCAGGCGCCGAGCCGACGTACTGCGTGAAGTGGTCGAGCATCTGCGCCACGCGCGGGTCGGAGACGTACGCCCGTACCGTCCCGGCGACCGTTCTTCCCGGCACATCCGGATCACGTCCCTGAGCACCGAAGGCTGCAAGAACGCCCGGCCGTCGAAGATGTCCAGCAGCGAGCCCACCGAACGCCAGAAGAAGAACCGGTCGGAGAGCGCGTGCAGGTTCTGGCAGTCCGCCATGAATCGCCGGTAGCCCTGGGCGGCCGCTGGATGCCCTGAAAACGCCTGCAATCGTTCGCTCATTTTGTCGATATCGGCGACCAGGTCGAGCGTGCTGCCATCGTCGAAAAACGCGCGCCATTGCGGGTCGAGCGCGACGAGCTCCAGCTCGTCCTCCAGTCGCTGCCCGGCCTCGGCGAAGATCCGCGCCAGCACCGAAGGTAAGATCAGGATCGTCGGACCCATGTCGAATCTGAAGCCGCGTTCCTCGAGCAACGCCGCCTTGCCGCCGATCTCGCTGTTGCGTTCCAGGACAACGACGTCGTGGCCGCGCGCCGCCAGCGTGCAGGCCGCCGCCAGGCCGCCGATGCCTCCGCCGATGACGCCCACACGGGCCGCTTGAGCTGTTTTCATGAGAGTGGCTCCTACACAGGCCCAGGGGCGCGTATTCGAGTTCATCACATCGATCGACCGCGCAGCGCTCGGCGAGGGCGGGGACCATTCCCAGACGAGGCCGGCCTGCCGATCGCGGGAGCGACCAGTTCGCAGGCACGCCCAGGTCTTCCAGCACCAGCCGCGAGCTGATCCGCGCCGACTCGAAAATGACGGGCAGTCCGCTCCCCGGGTGAGTGCCGCCCCCCACCAGATACACCGATTCCAGGTCTTCAAACCGATTTCGCGGACGCAGATGCAGTAACTGTCGGAAGCTGTGGGCCAGGTTGAATGTCGCGCCAGGTGAATCTCGAGGCCGCGGTCCCAGTCGTCCGGGGTGGTCACCCGCTCGAAACGGATGCGGCGCGTCGAGATCCGTGAGCCCCACCTTGGCGAGCTGCGCAACACCACCGCGCGGAAACGATCCTTCTCCACCCGCCAGTCAACATTCGGGTGCGCGTGCGTGACCGGCACCAGCACGTAAAGCGTGCTCATGCCGGGCGGCGCCAGCCCCGGATCGGTGACGCAGGCATTCTGCACGTAGAACGCGGGGTCGGCCGAGAGCACATGCCGGTCCTCGATGTCCGCCAGGTTTGCTTCGTAGTCGCGCGGCAGGTAGATCGTGTGGTGCTCGAGGTTGTCGCACCGGCCCTCGAGCCCCAAATAGAGCATGAAGGTCGAGCACGAGAATTGCTTGCCGGCGATGCGGCGGTCGGTCCAGCGCCGCCGCAGCCGGTCGGGCACCAGGCGCTTCATGGCTCTCGCAAAGTCGGCGTTGATCACGAGCGCATCGCGCCGTAGGTTTTGTTTCGGGTGCGCACTCCGACGGCTCGCCGCCCCTCGAACAGGATCTCCTGCACGTCCTCCCCCAGCGAGATTTCCACGCCCAGGTCGGTGGCGACCCTCGCCATCGCCTCGGTCAGTGCCGCGCAGCCCCCCTCGGGATGATAAACCCCGTGCTCGTACTCGAGGTACGACAGGATCGAGAACAGCCCCGGACACTTGAACGGCGACATCCCCAGGTACTTCGATTGAAACGTGAACGCCAGCCGGATCCGCGGATCCTCGAAGTAGCGAGCAAGCTCGCCGTCGAGCGAAAGCCAGGGCGCAAGAGCGGCAACAGCGTGAGCAATCGCCGCGACGCCAGGTCGCGCCATCCCCGAAACGGAGATTCAATGCACCGGGCGAACCGCGCGAACTTGTGGCGGTTGTCCGCGAGAAAACGCCGCAGAGCCGCGGCATCCCCCGGCGCGATCGCCGCGATCGCCCGCTCCATCCGGGTGATGTCGGGCGTGGCGATCAGCTCTGTGTCCGTGCCGAAGCATAGCTTGTAATGCGGATCCAGCCGGATCAGCTCGACCTCTTCGTGCAGGTCACGATCGACGCTGGCGAAGATCTTCTCGAGCACCTCCGGATACAGGAAGAATGTCGGGCCCAGGTCGAATCGAAACCCGTCTGCTTCCAGGGCAGCCGTCCGTCCGCCGGGCCGAGGCATCCGCTCGATCACGCGAACGTGAAGACCCGCCTTTGCCAGCAGCATCGCGCTGGCCAGGCCGCCAGGACCGGCCCCGATCACAATCACGCGCTTCGACACCAATACCTCCCAGCTGATCCATTGCTCGCGGCGTGGTTTCCGGCGGAATCCCGCGACCCGGGACTCGCGATCGGAAATGCGACCATCGCCTGAGTTCGGCCAGCACCGCGGCCGGCCATACCGATCATCCCATCGTTTTCGTGGGCGCAGCGAGCAACGATTCACCCTCACGCACGAGCAGCTCTGACAGTTTCCGTGCCCGAAAATCGAAGATTCCGCTCAACTCCCGGCCGACGAACAGGCGATGGGCCAGCTCGCCCAGAATTCCGAATGGCATCACGTAGCGGACCGTATCCCGAATCCTGGTACCGCCGTCCCGCGCGACGAACTCGTGAGTGTGGTGCCAGAGCGCATACGGTCCGCGCTCCTGCACGTCGACGAACCGGTAGGGCGGCTGCCAGGATTCGATCCGCGTCACCCAGCGAAATGGCACCATCCGCAGCACGAGCCGAAACTCGATCCGCCCCGTCTCGCATCTCGATCGGCCCGGGGGTGAGGATGCGAAACTGCATGCCGGGCGGAGTGATCGCTTCCAGATTCGCCGCGTCGGCAAAGAATCCAAACACCGCCGCCACCGGCAACGGAAGCCATTGCTCCGCTTTAGCAACCGCACGCTCGAGGGCCGTCCTTCGCCGCGGACCCGGCCCGGCGCAGGCTCGCGGTCGTCACTCGTTACCGATTCATCCACGAGATTGCTCCGTTCAAAATGCTCGCATGCGAGCTCCGTCATAAACGTCTAAAACGTTCACTTTATCGTAAGTCATACCGACGGGCTGTCAAGAGGGTCGGTCGTGGATTTTTGAAAATGCTGCGATCGGGCGGTATCGCGGACGAGTCCTCCGATCAGGATCTTGCCGTAGCCTCGCGGCCCTGTCACAGCCGGGATGCGCAAGTTCGAGGCTCCGGTGGTCATGCGCGAGATCCGGAGCAATTGCGCCAACGCGGTTGCAATGAAAACGTGCATTTAGTACGATTTAAACGAGAAGTGGTTGCTGGCGGTCGGTCCTCGATGCGCGTTGCCGCTGAGGCCCGGTCGATCGGTCCGCATGCCCTCTGTCCCGGGGGCAAGGTGGCGAAGTCGTGGGACGCGAAACAACGGATGAGATGGCACGGCGCACAGTTTCGACATACGTCAGCACGACCGAAGTGGCTAAAGCGCTGGGATTGAGCGTCAGCACGGTGAAGCCTGGGTCGACGACGGCGTGCTGCCGGCGTACAAGACGGCCGGCGGCCATCGCAAGCTGATGGTGGCCGACGTCATCGAGCTGGCGCGGCGCGGAAACCTTCCTCACGCCGACTTATCCCATCTCGTCAATCGGCGTCGTGGCGACGGACGACTCGATCTTTCCACGCTGGCCGATGACCTTCATCGCGCGCTCGTCGAGGGCGATGGAGACCAGGTTCGATCGCTGATTCACGGGAGTTATCGCCGCGGCACGTCGATCGAAGACCTGGCCGACGGCGCGGTCGCTCCGGCGATGGTGAGGCTGGGAGAAGAGTGGGAAAAAGGGCGAATCGACGTCATGGAGGAGCACCGCGCGTCGTTGCTGTGCGCGGCGGTGCTCTTCGAGCTCAAAGCGGTCCTGGAGGAGCGGGCCGGCACGGACCGGCCTAGGGCGGTCGGCGGCGCCGTCGAGCACGACGGCGACGCTGCCGACCCTGCTGGCGCAGATGGTGCTGCTGGATGCCGGGTGGGAAGCGGTCAACCTCGGACCCAATACTCCGTTTGCAAGTTTTGCCAAAGCCATCACCGACCTGCGGCCCCGGTTGCTGTGGCTGTCGGTCTGCCATCTCGATGCCGCGGTTGATTTCCGCGCGGGCATTCGTGAGCTGTACCGGCAGGCTGAAAAAGCCGGCGTCGCGATCGCCGTCGGCGGACGGGCCCTGGTCGAGTCGGTACGGTCCCAGATCCCTTACACCACCTACGGCGACCGGCTCGGCCATCTGGCTGCGTTTGCCCGCACGCTGCACCCCAGGCCCCAGCAACCCCGGCGCGGACGTCCGCGCCGGTCGTGATCGCCCCCTTTGCGCATTGCAGCGCACACGAACGGCCCGTGCTCACGTCCGCGCAGTCGCGTCCCCTTGCCGTGGACGCGGTTGCTTTGCTCTCCCCGGCGCCGTACCTTGTGCAAGGACGGCACCCTGCCTCTAGTGGCAAACCTTCGGGAAACAGGCGAGCACGCACCATGAGAGCAGCAATCGCAACAGCGTTGCTCGCGGCTGCGATACCGTGCAGCGGCCAGAGCGGCCCCGAGCCCATCGTGGCCGTTGCCGGAGCCAAGAAAGAGAACAACCTGGTCTCCAGGCTGCTCGAGGTCTCATCGATCAGAGCACCCTCGGGCTCGTTCACGTTTGCGCGACCAGGCCCCGGCTGGACTTTCATCGCCGCGACTTGCGAGGGGAAAGGTTCCGTCAAGATCGGTCTCGAAGGCGATCCGCGGGCGACGCCATCGGCGTTCACGACCCCGACCCGGCCAACCCGGCCGAAGCAATGCGCCGACCTTGGCAAGGGAGAGCACCGGCTCAGCGTGCAGTGCTCCGGCCAGGCCCGCGTGAACCGGCTGGTCGTGAAGGCGATTCCCGAGCTGATCCACTGCGGGCTGGGATTCGATCCCGCGATCAAATCGTATCGGGCACTACGACATGGAGTTTCTCAAGAAGGACATCCTGCCGAATGTCACCACGCTGATCGTCCCCAGCAACATCGAGCTGGCGCAGTCGGTCATCGACGACTGGCATCGGCCAGGGGAAGAAGATTTGTCGCCGAGGTCGGCATCAACGGCCAGGCCAAAACGGCGGACGAGCACTTCCAATATTGGACCGGCACACTCGGACAGCGCCGTTCCTGGACGGAATGATCGTCAATGAATTCATCATCAACAATCCCATCGACGCGACCACGTGCGACGCTGAGCCCTGAGCGCACAACGATGCGTCTCCGAGCAGAGCAAACCGCGTCACGAGTTGTACGAAGCCGCATCCGGAAAATGCGTGCCGATGAGCGATATAGGGACAAGATGTTGTACGCCTATTTCGGCGGCAGCGGCAAGAAGGTTGAACCAGGAGATGATCGGCAAGACTTTCGTCCGCACGATTCATCGATTGCGGCTACCGCATCGTCCTCGAACGGTACATTTTCGAGGTCTCGAGCGAAGCAAAAGTCCAAAGACGCGCTTCGAGCTCTTCGTGGACGGGATCGCCGACTGGGAGGCCAAGGAGCCAGGCGTCAAACAGCAGATGGTGATCGCCTTCGGCCTGTTTTCCATGCCCCCCGGCGGCATCAACAAGCTGCCGAACGTCGATTACCACGTCTGGATGGACCAGCAGATGAACATCGTCGCCAATCATCCGGCGATGGCCGGGCATGGCCGGCCTGGAATGGTGGACGTCAATCCTGGCGGACGAGGAAACGGTGCGGTTCGTCGGCAAGCTTTACCGGCACTATGGCATCGAGGGGAAAACCGCGATGCTGACCAGGGACCCGCTGTTCCTCACGCATATCCAGAATGCCGATTTCGAGAACGGGCTCGAAGGCTGGACGCTTGCAACGCCGCGGAAGAGGGATCCATTCAGGCCCAAAGAGTTTCCCGATATGGCCGAATCGAGGGACGATACATGGGACTGGGACGTCCGGCCGATCCGGAGCATATCGGCGACACCTTTCTGTGGATGAAGCGCAGCGACCAAAGGGCCCAACACGTTTTCGCAGACCATCAAGCATCTGGAGCCGGGTCGGCTCTATTCGATGAAGATGTTTACTTGCGATTACCGAGGATCTTGATCGATCCCAAGACAAGAAATCGCAGTTGAGAGCCAACAAATTCATGGGGAGCGTGCGAGCTGGAAGGGGTCGACGTCGACGCCAAGCGGTCATTCACGGAAATGTACCCCTCCGACCCCGAGCCCCCGATCCCCGTCTGGATCACCTATCACTGGAAGGTGTTCCGGGCGCAAGGCCCGAACCGCCAAGGCTGACCGTCTCCGACTGGCCGCCGGGCAAGCGCCGGCCGGCCCTTTCGGCCAGGAGCAGACGTTCAATTTCCTGGAAATCGAGCCCTATCACGAATGAGCCGGCGGCAACGACTCTCGCGGAGCTCGCGGCGCGAGCACTCCGCGGGTCGGCTCACGGTTGCGCCTTTTCCGGACGCGGGAAGCTCGCAACCAGCGACCGGAACTCAGGATCCTTTCGGATCGGCTCCAGGTCAGGATCGATTTCCAGGCTGACGACGTCGGCCCAGCCGCGTTCCTTGCCCTTGCGCAAGCACTCGAACGCGCGCTCCGTGTAGTGCTTGACCAGGGCGCCGTCCCCAGTCGCCGCGCCCGCCGACAGAGCGTAGCCGCAGGCCGCCTGGAAGTAGAGGTGTTCGTCCTGCGGCGGGCTCGCCACCAGCGCTTCCGCGATCCTGGCCGCCTCGGCGTGCTCGCCGCACCGCGCGAGCGCGACCATGAGGTCGACCTGCGGGAACTTGACCTTCGGCTCCTGCGCGAGCTGTTTGCGGATCTCCAGGCAGCGGCGGTACCCGGCGGCCGCTCCCGCCTTGTCGCCGGAGGCAAGTGCACACGTCGCGTCGAAGTAGAGCGTCTCGGCCAGCACCCCCTTGGTCACGAAATTGGACGGCTCGGCTGCTGCGCGCTCTTCAATCGAGCGCGAGCGCTTTTTGTGCAGCTGCCGCGCGCCGCCGGATCACGGCCCCGCGGATACCGCAGGAATGCCGAGTTGTTGTACGACCGGGCCAGGTCGTGCACGGCCGGCCAGAAGTCCGGTGTCTCCACCACCACCCGTCGCGCAGCGCGGAGCACTCGTCGTAGAGCCGCCGGCCTTCCTCGAGGTCGTTCATGCGCAGGTAGACCTCGGCCATTTTCTCGTACAAACCCGCCAGCTCGCGGCGGCTCTCCCGGCTGTTCCTGAGCTCTTGCGAGAACGTGTCGCGGACCTTCTCCTCGTCGCGGTACAGCTCGAGTGCCTTGACGAGATGGCCGAGTATGAGCTCGGCGCCGGCGAGCTGGCCCAGCGAGTTGGCCAGCTCGCGCTTGCAGAGGTCGTTTTCGGGCTCCTTCTTGAGGCACTCACGATTGATGTCGATCGCCTCGCGGAAATACTTGAGCCCAGCTTCCGAGTCTCCCGTTCGGTGGGTCGCCACGAATCCGAGGTTGCTGCTGCTCTGCGCCCGCCGCACTTGCTCGTTGATGTCGTCGGGGTTCGCCGCCGCGAGCGTCCCGACAATCGCGTCCATCTCGCGCGAACTGGGCCATCCCATCGGCGAAATGGTTGAGCGAGAGGCTCAGATCGCCGAGCCGCTGGTGTGCCCGGGCCAGCGTTCGCCAGTTGTTGGCCTCGTCCTTGGGATCCCAGCCGACGTCGTTGCGCAGGCTCGTCATCGATCGCGCGGCGGCGTCCAGACTCTTGGCCGTTCGCTCCACCATGTGGCCGCGCACTTCCTCCAGGCCCGGGACGTATCGCAGCTTGTCCTCGAGGAAGCCAAGGAGCTCGACCTGCGTTTCCACCGCGCTGCGGTTTTGCTCGTTGGCGGCGCGGCGCCGGCGGCGACGGCGAGCTGCTTTTTCGCCTCTGCGTTGCGCCGTCGTGACTCGGCAACCGCGTTGGCGCCTTCGAGCGCGGTATTGGCCGAACCGAGCGCCTGGTTCTTCTGGCTCACGGTGACCGCAGCCATCGCCGCGACCGCCGCGACCGTCACCAGCAGCGAGGCCACGGCGGCCCCGAGCGCGGCCACCCCTTGTTGCGCCGGCACCAGCGCCAGAATCGCTCGGGCCCGGATACCGGCCGGGCCACGATCGGCTCTCCGGCGCGGAAATCGCCGGAGGTCGTCGGCGAGCGCGGTCGACGTCGGGGTACCGCCGCGCGGGGTCTTTTTGCAGGCACTTCAGGCAGATCGTCTCGAGGTCGCGGGGCATCTTGGGCTGGAGCTGCGACGGGGGCACCGGCTCCTTCTTGCGGACCTGGTCGAGGGTGTCGAGCACCGACGTCCCCCGGAACGGCGGCCGGCCGGTGAGCAGCTCGTAGAGGGTCGCGCCCAGCGCGTACTGGTCGGCGGCCGGCCCGACCTTGTGCGTCTCGCCGGTGCGCCTGCTCGGGGGCCATGTAGCTCGGCGTGCCGAGGATCGAGCCGGTGCCGGGTCTGGCCCGAGTCGCCCTCCAGCCGCTTGACCAGCCCGAAGTCGGCGATCTTGGGCGTGCCGTCGGCGGCGAGCAGGACGTTGGCCGGCTTCATGTCGCGGTGGACGATGCCGCGGCGGTGCGCCACGTCCATGGCGCGGGCCAGGGTCTCGACGATCCGCGCGGCCTCCTCGACCGGCTGCGGCTTGCCGCCGATCTGCTTCGCCAGGCTGCCGCCCGCGAGGAACTCGAGCGAGAAGTAGGGCAGGCCGTCGTGCTCGCCGATCTCGAAGATCCGGACGATGTTGGGGTGCTCGATCGCGGCGACCGCCTGGGCCTCCGCCTCGAACCGCGCCAGGTCGGACGGCGCGCTCCTGCGCCCGCGGATCATCTTGATGGCGACGAACCGATCGAGCCGGATCTGCCTTGCCTTGTAGACGATGCCCATGCCGCCTTCGCCCAGCACGCCCAGGATCTCGAATCCCGCGACCCGCATCTGCTTCACCCCGGGGATTCCGCCCCGGCGGCAGCGTGCTGTTGGAATCCTCGAATTGGTGATCCAGGTCGAAGGAGAGGGTCGGCCGCGCTGCCCCCGCGGCGGGAGAACCGCGGTGCGCGCTCGGCGTCGGTCATCGGCTCGGTCGCGGGCTCGGCGGCGACTCCGCCGGGCGCAGCGGCTCGCTTGTGTCGGACGCCGGGGACACGCTCCGGCGCCGGCGGCCAAGGGCACGCACGCTGCGAAACGTCCACGGTTTCTCCAGCGGAGCCCTGGCCTGGCCGGCAGCGTTTCCACCGAATGGACGGAATCCGGCTCCGTTGCCGGCAGCTCCGGCTGCCGGTCGCCGCGTTGCGGATCGCGATCGGGTCTTCTTCATTGGATCGGGCCTCCCGCGGGCGGATTTGCGTGTGTCGCGCGAAGCAGATCGTACTTGAGCATCCAGGCGAGCGTGGCCCGGCCGAGCCCTTGCTCGACGCCGGACTGGGACCAGAAGCGGTCGAGGTCGTCGACCGAGCAAGGCGCCGCCCCAGCGCCTCCTTCAGCCGGGACGGGTCGCGTACGCGACGCCCAGCAGCATGGTGGGCCAGCGGCATCGCCAGCAGACGCTTCGAGAGCCTGCGCGCGCCCGGCGTCGGCGCGAGCCGGTCGGCTGCCACCGACCAGGCGCGTCGGATAGCCGGCGAAGGTCCGCTCGGGCGCCGGGTAAGCCGCCGGGCCCTGCGGCCCGCGCACCTTGCGCGGCCGCGGCGGAATTCGCAACCTGCGCACCGCTGGCTTCCTGGCTCGCGCCACAGTTCCTCGTACCGTCGGATGATCCGCGGCCACGCGAAATGCTCGAGCGCCCGCCGCGTGCCGGCCTCTCCCATCCGCTGCCGGAGCGATGGATCCGCCACCAGCCGTTCCAGCGCGGCGACCATCGCGGGCAGGTCGACGGCCGTCGCCTGGCTGCACTTCCGCGAGGAAATAATCGTACGACAATTCGCCCATCAAAAGCCGCACGCTCGCCGCGACGGTCGACCCTTCGACAATCGCGGTCGGAACGAGAAACCCGGTCTCGCCGTCGGCGACCAGGTCGCGGTAGCCGTCCCAGTCAGAGGCGACCACCGGCAGCCCGCTCGCCATCGCCTCGATGACGGCCAGGCCGAACGTCTCCTGGATGTTGTCCGAAGGCGAGACAAACACGTCGGCCGCGTGCCAGACGCGCGCCGCGTTCCTCGGCGCGGCCGTCGACGATCGATGTGCGCATGTTCGGGGCAAACGCGCGCGCCCCATCCACAAACGCCTCATGCACGGCCGGATGGCGCCGCCCAGCCGGCGAGGATCAGATGGACGCTTCGCCCCGATGCGCGGGCGGCCGCGACGCGCCGCGGAAGATCGGAAACGGGTGGGCCTTGGCGTGATGCGACAGCCGCCCAACGTAGAGGATCGCCACTTCTTCGTCGGTCACACCCAGCAGCTGCCGGCGGCCCGCTGCTCCGGGCTCGCCGGACGGAATCGGTCGACGTCGACACCCAGCGGGATCATCTCCAGCCGGCGGCCGACCTCCGGACGCGAGTCTCCCCGGTCTCGCGAGCCAGCCAGCCACGCGCCCGCAGATAATCGGCAAAGGCGCCGGTCACTTCGCGGACCATGGGCGACCGCCCGCGACGTGCAGACCAGGGCGTCGTACGCCTCGAAGGGCGCAGTCACCAGCAGCGGAGCAAGGCCACCGCCTCGGGGGAACACAGCGTGTGCGTGACTCCCGAAGCGCGAAAGCGTGCGGCCCTCCCTGCTGCCGGGCCCATGCGAGCATCGGGTCCGGCGGCTGAGGCGCGTGCACGATGGTCGCCGGCGGGTCCGGGAACAGCGACCGGTACAGCTCGCTGCTCTCGACCACCCGCAGCGCCCGAGGATCGATCCGCGCCGCCGGATGCTCGCGCCACAGCTTCACCAGCGAAGCCGCCGATTTCTGCTCGTGCACGAGCGCGACCAGCTCCGAAAACGTCCCGTGGCTCAGGTAAGCGCTCAGAAACGATCGGCCCGCAACCTGTCGGCCCATCGACCCCGCGGCGCTCCCGCCCGGCCTCGACGTAGGCGTCGTCGTCGTACACCAGTGCAACCTTCAGGCGCTCCGCCGTCGGACATTGCTCGTCTTCACCTCTTCGAGCTCGACGATCCGAATGCACTGCGCTCTTCTCAGAGCCTGACGAGGTCGCTCAATCTCGCTCAACGTCACGAATCTTTTCCGAAACAAATCGCTGTTGCACCGCGATTTCCCGGCGACCGCCACGCCGCGACCGAACCTCGAGCTCTCGGGACCAGAGGAAGACACTCGAGCGCTGTCATCCTGCGCACCCTGCTCGCCCAGCGAATACGGTCAAAGCGCGTGCACGCTCATGGACGGCTCGAAACGCCCGTTCCCCTCCGCGACAAGCCCGAACGGCCACCAGATCACCGCTCGCCGCATCGGCCACAACACCAGCCCGACGGGTGGCGCTGCCAAACCCGTCATATTCCGCGAGATTTACGCGCAGTCCCAGTAGGTGCTCCCAATCAGTGGCAGGCGCACGGCATTCCGCTCTTCTC
>CAWDZZ010000010.1:0-81708 GCA_963806595.1 uncultured Isosphaeraceae bacterium
CTTTCACGTCTGTGCGATCGGCTCACGAAAGCAGATGAACGGCTTTCAGCGGGCCGCGCTCGACTGCATGGCGGGCCGGATTCAAACGTTCGTCCAGCGGAGCTCGCGATACCTCGGTACGATGTGCGAGATCCTGCGGCACGATGCCAGCAAATGGGCGGCCATCCTGCATCTGGCGAACCTCTGGGGCGTAGAGCCAGGCGCGATCTGTGCCGTGGGTGACGATGCCAATGATATCCCGATGATCAGCAATGCCGGCCTGGGCGTCGCCATGGGCCATGCCCATCCCGACGTGCTGCGAGCCGCCGATCTGGTCACCGGCGCCCACGACGAAGATGGCGTGGCAATGCTCGTGGATCAGGTCTTGCTGGCTTAGATGCGAATGCGTCAATGGAGACTGATCCGGCCCGGCGAGGAGCGATTGCGTGGCGAATCAAGACCCCGATCCGATCACTGAATCATCATGGGTCCGCGAGGCCGGGGGCACACACGATCGCACGCTGGTGGAAAACTGGCTGTTTCGCCTGCGGTCTGAGCGATTCCGATCGCGCTCAAGCGGCAAGGTCCATGAGTACTTTGTCGCCCATCTTGCCGATGGAGTTCAAACCCTCGCGCTGACCGGCGATCAGCGAGTGGTGATGGTCAAACAGTTCCGCGCTGGCTCTGGTCGCGATAGCCTTGAATTGCCGGGCGGACTCATCGAGCCGGGAGAGGATCCGTGCTCCGCCGGGCCGCGCGAACTGCTGGAAGAGACCGGTTACGCCGGCGATCCCCCCCTGCAAGCAGGGACAATCTGGCCCAACCCGGCCTTGCTCTCGATGCGGAGCACCACGATCGTCATCGCCAATTCGCACAAGGTTGCCGAGCCTCGCCCAGACGCGAGCGAAGAGCTGGCGATTGAGCTGGTTCCGATCCACGACATCCCGTTGCTCATCAAGACAGGTCGTATCGACCACGCGGTCTGCGTCGCCGGGCTGCTGTGGTGGTTGTACCTGGATGGCTCGGACCGAACTGGCCGATCCTGATCGCCGCCGGCCCGCCGGCCGTGTCAGTTGTTGAGTGGCGCGGAGGATCGGAACGAATCGGCGGTGGCGGGGTTGCAGGATCCGCCGGTAAACCGCAGGCATCGAGAGCAAGCACGGCAAACGCAGTCCCGGCGTGGGCGATGTAATGATCCTCGTCGTCGTTGAGCGACCGACTGAACCAGCCGCCGCTGCGCGCTGGTTCGCCAGCAGCCAGTCCGCGCCGCGGCGCAGCGCCGGATCGGCCGCGGGGACTCCAGCCTGGCGGAGCACGTAGATCACCAGGCCCGTCGCGTAGCCGTCGCTGGGTGCCTCGGGGTCGTTGAGAGTTCCGTCGCGCCGCTTCCAGCCGCCAAGCGATGGAAGGTTCCAGCCGCCGTCCCGCGCTGTCGCTCGCGGAGCCGGCGGATTGTTATGCTCCTGGTTTCGGCGGTCATCAGGTCGCCCAGGCGCGTGGAGGCCCAGAGCAGCCAGGTCTGATGGTGCAGGTTTGGAGCGGGATTCTTCGCGAAGTAGGCCCGCAGGCGCTCCAGCCCCACTTGGGCGGAGGGCGACCGGGCATATCCGTCCGGTGCGTGCCCGACACCAATGGCGGCGACGAGCGCGCCGTAGTAGTCGTCATCCTCGAACGGGGGCCAGCCGCACTTGAGCCAATCAAAGCCGCCGTCAGCTTTTTGAACCGTCCAGATCCGGTCGAGCGCCGCGCGAGTTCGGGGATCAAGCTTGCCGGTTGTCGCGGCGTCGTTCGCCGCCAGCGCCGTCGCGGTCGAAACAACCTCCGCGTCCCACTTCGGCTTCGCACCCTTCTCTTTGTCGTCCCAGTGTGCCACTCTTTGCTCGAAGAACTGACGGACTTCGGTCATCGCCGAACTGGCCGGCGCTTTCAAGACCGGCCGCGCCAGGAGATAGGGGTAATTGGTGTGGCAACTGCCACACTTATGCTGGCGCGTCCAGCTCACGGACACTCGATCAAGGTAAACGGCAGCAAGCTCCATGGACGCGGCCGGTGCCATCGGCTCAGCCGGCGAGCTGCGGAGCGGCTTGGGAGGCTCTTTCGCGGCCTTCGCTTCCTGGGCGCTCGTTGATCCGGCGGGACCGAATGCCGTGATCGCGAGCACGCCGGCCACGATCACACCGATCCACATTCGGTTCGCTCGAGCTTGATTGTCCATCGCGCGCCTCCATTCCCGTGATCCCGGTACGTGATCCACTCGCTGCTTCAGGATAGATTAGCCGCGGATCGTGGCAGATGAAACTCGGATGACCCGCCAGAATCAAGCCTGCCGCACGCGGGTTGCAAACCAGATGAGTCTCAGTCTTCATTTCGATCGCGACCGCCGCTGGGTAGCCGGCTTTTGCGCGACGTCGTTGATCCGCCGGGCATAGACGAGGCGGTTGCCGTTCTTTCCCACCACCGTGGCGGCCCCCGTCAAGCGCAGGCAGTAAGCGACACGCTGGGCGAACCAGAGGGGGCGATCGAGCTCGCCGGCGAGCTCGCGAGTCGTGAACGGCTCCCGCCAGTCGCAGCTCGCCGGCAAGAGCGTCCACAAGTCGCCCGCCCGTGTGAGCGAGGTCGTTCCATGAATCTCACCCAGGCAGCGATCAACCACACGATAACCCGGCCATCGGCGGCGAGGCACGCGCACCTCGTCGATCGAAACCCCCAGTACCTCGATGTCCAGGTTGAAGTGGGGAAAGATCCGGACCACTCCCATGAGATCGTCGAACACGTCGATGAGCGTACCGCGTTTTGGGCTGCGCCGCGCCGATACGACCGGGCCGTCGCGCCTCTCCCTGCGCACACCGCGCCGCGTGATCACGACCGGCTTGACGATCCGGATGCGATAATCCGGCAACAGCCGCCGCAATTTGCCGCGCAGCGGGCCGAGAGCGCCTGACTGAATCTCGACCAGTCGTCCCGTGTCATCGACGGCATCAATCCGATATCGCTCGACCTTGACCTCGCGATGCCCTTGCTCACCGGCCGCATACCGTTCCTTCAGCGTCCGATGCAGGCTCGTCTCCATGACTCGCCTCCTGAATCCTCACCGCAGTGTCCGCGGTGCAGCAGGAACCATGATCTTCGAGAATATGTGACGGTAAATAATCTCCGATCGCAAAGCAGGTCTGGGCGGTGAGACGTTGCAGGCGAAGCTCGGCGCTTCCGCGACCCGGCACCCCGAGCGTCGCTCGTAGGTTCGAGGCGGCGAAGGCCATGGTCCACGAGCTCATTCGCTCCGCGGCAGCGGCTCGACGCCGAGGTCGCGAATCGTAACCAGCGGCTGGAATTCCAGACCTCTGGCGGCAAAGGCGGCGGCAGCGCCCTCGAGGCGGTCGAGGACGGCGATGACGAGCGCGACCTTGCATCCCATCGCTTCAACGGCGTCGATAGCCTGCAGCGATGAGCCGCCGGTCGTCGCCACGTCATCGACGATGGCCACAGCGGCGCCCGGCGAGAGCGGACCTTCGACGAGGTTGCCCGTTCCGTGGGACTTGGCCTCCTTCCGAACCAGGAATCCGCGGAGCTGGCTAAGGCCTGCGGCGGGCGCAAGCGCGAGCGTCGCCCCCACGATCGGGTCGGCACCGAGCGTCAGTCCACCGATCGCGGTGACCTCCGGCCGGCCGGCGAGCAACTCGAGGACACCCGCGCCAATCAGTGCCGCTCCCTCCGCCGATAACGTCACTTTTCGTCCATCCACGTAATAGTGCGAGATACGCCCGCTCGCGAGCGTGAAGTTTCCGCGCCGCAGCGCGTCCCGCTGTAAAAGCTCGATCAAGCGATGGCGTTCGTAACTCACTGCAACCGATCCCATGGCCGCTCGCGCACTGCTCCGCCGCGAGACCACCGGACATGTGCCGGCTCGGCTGAGCGTCAACACCCTACCAAAGAGCGGTCCCGTGTCCAAGACCGCCATGGCTTCCGTCAAGCCCGCCGGCGCAACTGCCGATGCTTCCTAACAGAGCGGATAACAGAGGCCATTACGAAAAGTCCATGACAGGCACACCCATTCGCCCGTCGCCGGAACGCGATCCGATCGGGCCGTTCTTGCACTACTTGATGGCGGAATGCGGCGTCTCGCCCCACACGCTGGCAGCCTACCGATCCGACCTCATGCGGTTTGTCCGTTGGCGTAAGTCGAAAGCCCCAGGCTCGCTCGCGAGCCTAACGGCATCGGCCCTGGGCGGATACGTCGACTCGATGTTCCAGGACGGCCTGGCACCGAGCAGCGTCTGCCGGCATCTGGCGAGCCTGTCCACCTTCTTTCGCTTCTTGATCCTCGAAGGCCGCCTCGAGGACAACGTTGCCAAGCTCGTGATCGCGCCGGCCTTGTGGGATCGCTTGCCGACGGTGCTGAGCCCCGCCGCGACCGCCCGGCTGCTGGAATCCCCCAGCTCCCTTTCGCGGCTTGGCCGCCGCGACCGTGCTGCCCTCGAGACCCTGTACGCGACCGGCTGCCGTGCCTCGGAGGTTGTCGGACTCCGGCCGGTCGACGTCGACCTCAAGGGCGGAACGGCGCGGTGCGTCGGCAAAGGAAACAAGGAACGCCGGGTGCCGCTCGGCTCAAAGGCCATCGCGGCACTGGCGGTTTACCTCGACCGGGACCGCCCGGCCCTGGTCGGCGCAGGCCCCAAACTGGGACCGTCTTTGTCTCGCGACTGGGCCGTCCGCTGTCACGAATTGGCCTCTGGCAAATCGTGAAACGCCACGCCCGATCGGCCGGGTTGCACGCCGACATCAGCCCGCACACCCTGCGGCACAGCTTCGCCACCCATGTCCTCGCAGGCGGAGCGGACCTCCGGGTGGTGCAAGAAATGCTCGGCCACGCCTCGATCGCGACCACTCAGATCTACACCCGCGTTGAGCTCACCCGGCTACGCGAGGTCCACTCCCGCTTCCATCCCCGAGCCCAAGCGCAGGCAAATCGCGGCAAAGCGTGACTGCCGATCACGGCGCCGCCGGAGCAACATCGGTTTGCTTCTGGAATTGCTCGTTGAGCTTCGTTTGGACGACCGTGCGATAGCCGGCCGGGTCCACACCCTTGGGACTAGCAACGCCGATCCCTTTGCAATCGTGGATTGGCATGATTCGCACGATCTTGCGATCCTGGTCCGCGAGGAGGGCGACCCGGACTGTCCCGACCAGGGCCGTGTCGTCCCAGTGGCATCGGCAGGCCGATCCGTCGGCAAGATAAAGCATCACGTCGGGCATCCCCGCGTCCTTGAGGCCTGCCCAGATCTCCGCGATCAAGTCCTTCATGGCCTACGTCGACACGCGCTCCCGTTGAATCCAAAAAGGCCGTCTCCCTCGAAAAAGTAGGACGCCGCTCGCGAAAAAGAGTCGATTATCCGCCATCGAAGATCCGATTGCTTAATTAGGCGTATTCCTGCGAACCTTTCGCTGTGCTCGGGGATGAATAAGCGCGACCAGCCGTACGGTGATAAACGGACGGGTCGGTCGTGTCGTCCAGGTTATCGCCCGGGGCATCCGCATCATGACCGCGACCGGTGATCGAGCGGTTCGGCCGGGATACTTGTTCGATAAAGACCGTTGCAGAGTCAATCAGACTGACTGTCGCCTCCGCGCTATCCCTCGAACTGTACTTCCGATACCGCCTGAGGAGCGGGGGTATCAGCCCGCTCGGCCGGGGTACTGCAGCATCGCTACCCCCGACCAGCCGAACCGGTCAAGTGTGGTGCTTGGACACGACGACCCATGCCTAAAGCAGTTCGAGAACCGGGAGCGCGCGAGGCGACAGTGCTTCCCTGGAATCGGCGAATCCGAGAAATGACGGCACAACGTTCGTGCCGATCGCGAGCGTCGGGAACCAGCGGGATCACGCCCCGCCAGCGTTCCCTGGGCTTGGAATACCGTCTCGCGGGAGCCGATGGCCGTGGATTGGACGATAGGCCTTGGAGACGCTGAGACGATTGGGTCCACCGCTCGATCAGTCCCGTGGGCTGGTGAACGTCCAGTCGTCGGGCGATTGCAAACGCTTTGAGCTCTTCAAGCATCGCACCGGCGTTCTTAAGATGTTCGCTGGCGCGACCCTTGTAGTCGACGCCACCCTTGGAAGCGACCGACAAATCAAGTTCGACTTCGACGCGGGTCAGCATGGCTCTGACCATGTCGTGCAAGACGTGATACTCCTTGAGTTGCTGGCTGCTGTCGGAGAACGAGCTCCCATCCAGGTAATCCCGGCAGCGCCTTAGATCACTTTCGGCTTGTTTGAGGATGGTGAAAGTCTGTTCGTCGGGTTTCCGACCTTCTTCTCGAAGTTTCTCAATCCAGCGGAAGGCGACCCATCCGCGCAGTTTACGATTGAAGAACAGGGAACTCGCATCCCCGCTCTTGCTCGCGATCGCCGACTCAATCAAACGCGAGAGCCGCTCGTAGGCCGAGGCATAGTTGCCGAAAAACTGCTCGGTTCTGGCGCAGGCGCTGGATGACTTCTGAACCGGGATCCAGCTCGAGTGCAAGCTGCAGCGCATCCGACGCAAGGTCGTAAGCCGGCCTCTTGATCGCTCGGTCTCTCGTTTCGTCGTCCTTGCGATTTTCCGCGTCGTACTTTTCTGCCGCCTTGTCGGCACGGACGATGGCCGTATCCACAAATTCGACCAGGTAACCGGTGAATTCCGGATGACTCGTGCCCACGCGGTCAATGTCGGGGTCGAGTCTGCAATCGCGAGCGCGTCACGCAGGGCCTTCTCGGCTTCGTACTCGGTCGTTTCGTTCGTGCCGAGGGCGAACGCCAGATGGGCCTTGATCACGCAGGAGTATGGATTCTGCTTCTCGAGCTCACGCAGCGGGCCGGTGGCGAGGCTGGGCTCACCCTCTTCAAGATGGCTGATCGCCGTCTGAAAACTCGCGGACGTCTCGAGCTGAAGCTTGGGAGGCGCGCTCTCGAGGCGAGCGGAGTTGATCGCAGACGCCACGGCGGCGAGCGCGATCGCGACTCCGAGAACGCCGGCCGCGACTTTGAACGCCTTTTGGTGCCGCAGTGCCCAGTTGCTCATTCGCTCGCGGCGCGACGGGTTTACCGCGGTCGCGAGCGGTTTACGCTGCAAGAACCGTTCGAGGTCTTGCACGAGCGAATCGGCGTCGGGATAGCGATCGCCAGCCGAGAACGCCAGGCACTTGGCGACGATCGCCTCGAGCGCGTGTGGTATCGCCGGGTTGAATCGGCGGACCGAAGCGTCGAGCAAGGGTCGGCGGTCGAGCACATGGCGCAGCGCGCGTGCCGGCGAGAGACTCTTGCCGGGCAGCTCGGGCCCTGACCGGTGAGCAGCTCGCGCAAGGACAAGCCCCAGCGAGTAGACGTCGGCACCGGCGCCGACCTTGCCCCAGAGCTCGGGGTTGAGAAACGCCTCGATCTGCTCGGGAGCCATGTAGGGCAAGCGTTCCGCCGTGCAGCGCGGCCTGGGCGTGCTCCGCCGAATGGGGTGATTCGGCCAGGTTGAAATCGAGCAACTGCGGCCCGTTTGTGAGCGTCAAGAGCACGTTGGCCGGCTTGACGTCGCGATGAAAGGTCTGCTTGCCGTGCGCGTAGTGCAGGCGCACGCGCCAGGATCATCACGATCCAGGCGACTCCTTGCGCGTAGGAACCGCGGACGGGGAAACCCTCCCAGCCGTCGCCACGCGGACCGGCTGGCGGCTGCCACTCTTGGTCGGCGTCGGCTTCCGGTGCGGGCGCGACGGCCGGCGACGTGGGTCGCGGGCAGTCTCGTGAACCAATGCATTTCCACAAAGCCATCGCGCCTGCGCGGCCGCTCAGCGGGCTTGACGCCGGCGATGATCTTCGTCGAGCGGCAAGCCCGGGCCGGTACGGCATCGACAACCCGCAGAGCGTCGCCTTCGGGCGGATAGATCACCGAATTGACCGGGACGATGTGCGGATGATCGAGCGCCCCTTGGAGCTTTCGGCTCCTGACCGCGGTCGAGCGTAACCTTCAGGGCGACTTGCTTGCCTCCCAGCGAAAGGTCTTTGGCCAGAAAAACGCGCGACGTCCCCCCGTCACCCAGGAGCGACAGCAGGTGGAACTCCTCGAAATCTTCGCCCGGCTCGGGAAACCGCGGCAGCGAGGTCGCTTCACTCCGGCCGCCTGGCTGAACAGGCGATGGTAGCGAAGCTGCGAGGCCAGCGAGCTTTTCCACTCCGGGTACCGGTCGCAAAACGACTCGACGTCCGGCGCAGTGCCCCGCTCTTCGTTCAGGCAAAACTCCTCGTAGACCAGGCTCAGGACGCGGCTGTCGGCGGCCGCGCAGCTCGGGAAACCGGTCGAGATACCCGCAGACCGCGGGCGTCTGTCCCTGGTCGAATCGGCGGCGCAGATCAGCCTTGATCAGCGCCGCGAGGACCCCGACGGACTCGTCCGGGTCGGCCGCTCCCGTGCGGTTCTGGTCGGTCCAGAAGTCTTCCAGCTGGACTTCGCCGTGTCGCCGCCACTCATCCTCGAGCAATTGCACGGCGCGGTCCACGCGATCGAGTCCGCCTGCGGCGCGGACCGAGGCGAGGCGCGACTTCATTCTCAATCTCCAGGCTCTGCCAGCGAATCGAGGAGCTCTTTGAGGAACCGCTGCACCTTGCGAATGTTCCAACCCGTCTGCTCGGCGATGTCAGCCGTGGAATACCCTTGCTGCCTCAAGCTCGATGATCTGCGCGCTCGGTCTCGTCATGTCGAGCCAGCAGCTTCTCATGAAACTCGTTGGCCTGGGCCAGCTGGCTCGCGGTCGGGTCGTCCGAAGGTAACTGAACCGGTCCCGCATCGTTCGCCGCAATCGGCCGTTCCCTCTCGACGTCGTGCTTCTGCGTGTGCTGCCGCCGATACTCGTCGATGATCTTCTGCTCGGCGACCTGCGCCAGAAATGCGATGAGAGAGCTGAACGAGGGAAACTGAAGTAAGTCGAGATTCGCGGCCAGGCGCTCCATGGCGTCATTGGCGAAATCGGTCGAATCGTACAGCGATCGCATCGATCGGTTCAGCCTGCGGCGGACAACGCGCCGCACCTTGGGATAACACTCCCTAAACAGCGTCTCCCAAGCGATTTGATTTCCCTTCTGCGCTTCCTGCCATGTACTCGCGAGATCGTACACCGTCTCCGGGTGTGACAGCTGCGTCATGATGAGATGCCCCCTCTACCTCTAACGTCGGAATGCCAGGTGATGGCTTGAACCCACTCTACCACTGTAGGGTTCATAACCGCCCGACAATCCCATGGTTGCCGACCATTTTACCCAAGGCAACCGAGAGGGGAAAAGCGTCTTACCCTAAAAAAGGCAAGCGAGGAATCACTACTCCCCGCAAAAAACCTGCGGATATGAGTAACATGGGTAAGATAAATGGGAGTTTGAGGGCGAGAAGTTCGGCTGAAGGCTCGGACGGGCGCCGACCGATTCTTAAAATAACCGAGAATCGCGTCAAAAATCGCCAGAATGTGTTGTCAGATATCAGCCACCTGCTGTGGAGAAAAAGTTTCGCCGAACCCGGCGATGCTCGTCCACGAACAAGCGGGGCGGTCACTCTCGCCTCCCTACCTCTTATCGATCAGCTTCCAGCCACGCAGCCCGAAATCTTTTCGCTGCGATTTTTGGCGCGAGGCATGGTCCGCTCGGAGAGGTGGCGCAGAGGCCGGTAGGCTCTCATTCTCACTGAAACGGCGATCGAGTTTTCAGCACAAAAGCGTCGAGGGGGGTCCCTTTGGCATCGGGGGCAGGACGTTGGGATGTGAGGTGCCGGTGTCGGGCGACTCGGCATCAAGCGCGGTCAATACCGGCGCCTGCACGCTCACAGCGGCGCCATTGCCGGCAGGAAGCGATAAGAGCGGTGCCGCAACCACTGCTGAGGGTGCAATTCGACTGCAAAGCCCATCAAAACTCGGCTGGAAACGTCGGCGCATAAACATCGGTTAGCTCCCGTTTTGAAGCATGAAGATGTAGAAGGGGTTACGTGCTATAAATCTAGAACATGGGTGCCCGATCAGCCACGTGAAAAGAAGATCACGTGGCACCGAGGCGGCGGGGGGGACTCAATCTCCCATCCATGGGGGCTCTCATGGCGCGTTCATTGAGATGAAGATGCGCCGGAGCCCTTGAAACATCGGCCACCCGCCTCAGTGTATCGACGTTTGCCGGGAACTTCTTGGGCGGGAGAATTCCGATCCATCGGCCTTTGAATTGCGATGGATCAGGATTTGCGCTGGTCAGGCACTTTTCATTACTAAGTGAGGTTGATGTATTGGTATCTTGTATGTCTTCAGTTCAGGGACAACAAGATCTTCTCGGCGCGGGGTGCCGCCTGGGCTTCGCGCTCGATTTCCATGCTTTCCACTGGGTAGAAATTCGCCGGCAGAAGCGCGTGGCAAGCCAATCGATAGAGAGGGCACGAACGATTCTGAGCCGCCGCCAGAGCCGCGAAACGATCCGCCAGGTCGGCTCGACCTGCACGCCACGCGACGATCAGGCAGCCCAGGGGAGACAGCCTGCCATCGTCGAGATCGAGGACGTTCGCGATGTCGCGGCCGCGCACGATCAAACGCTCGGCTCGCGCCACTTCCCGTTTCAATTCGGAACGCAGCCGCCGCACGATCTGGTAAACTTGCGAGCGATAGCGACGCGTCGATTCCGGAGCCGCGAGCTCCGACCAAGGATCAGCGATCGGAGCGGAAATAGGCTGCGATGCCACGAACAACTCGGCATCGAGCGGAACCTGCGCGGATCCTCGGCATGTGCCTCCCATAATCGGAGCGCCGCCGCAAACCAGACGCGCGCCGTCGAACACCCGCGCCACCATGTCGGCCTACGCAACCCATATGCACGCTCAAGCCGCCCCGCAAGTTGATCAAGTATTTCTTGAGTCGGTAACACGTGGCTCGACCTCTCTTGCGCCCCCCGCTGCTCCATCCTGTGTCTCTGATGACTCTTCCATCCGTCTTCTGAAGGAAGTAACCGAGATCGGAGTTCAATCGCGTCAACGAGTTTCAGATTTTTTGCGAATCGATGTAATCCAACACAACTTGTTCTTCGATAATGAGTTGTGAAAATGAGTCGAGAACGCTACCGCTCGCCAACCTGGACGGTTTCCACCGACTACTGAACAAAATATTCGTATCAATTGCGACATTTTTCGGAGAGCGATGGGCGTTCATCGAGCCGGGTTGCTGCCGGCGGTTGCACCCGACGATGTCGTCCCCAACGATCTCGACTGGCCTCAGCGTTTTCAGGCGGGCCGCCTTCTGGCCGGGCGAGGGTGATCGCCGCGGGCTCAGTTCCGATCAACCTGCGAAAAATTCGAGCCGGCCGGGGCACGGCTCTGCATAGACGAGATGAGGTTCCGAGACCGCCGTCGGAACGATCCCTCCGGCCAAGGGCGCGGCGCGGATGGTGGCTTGCTGGCCACCGATCGAGCCAGTGATCAGACGCGGGTGCTTCATCCACTGCTCTAGCTAAGAAGCCCTATGAATCGCATAATACAGCGTCCGCCCGCTGGTGATCGCAGCGGTGATCGCGGATCGATTCCTGGTCGTCGAAGGCCGCCCCTACATGGAAAAGCCGCTCCCCGAATCCGACTGGCAAACGCTCAAAGGCGACATCGCGGCGAGATTGCGCGAGGTCCGGGTCGCGCTTTACGGCGAAAACGGCGGGCCTATGCTCGCCAAGGCATTGGCGATCCCTTTCCGCACACTCCACAATTACGAAAGCGGCTGCACCATCCCGGCGCACTCGATCCTGCCTTCATTGAGCTCACCGGCGTTCATCCGCACTGGCTTCTGACCGGCCGCGGCTCGCGATTCCTCGATCGTGATCGTCCGACCTGACGCACCGTCGAAGAGCCGCCAATCACCAGTGCATCCGTCACGGCGCCGCGCAACTCTTGGCGGCAGCGAGAGTCTGCTTGCGTCATGCCACGAGGATCGCCGCCGGCGCGATCGCGATGAGCAAGGCGCGCCGGGCCGAGACGTGCGGCCGGAGAAGATCGCGGATCGTCGCGGCGTTCACGGTCCTGCTGGTACGGCGATCGGAGTGTTCGCATCCACGCCCAGGTCGGCCGGCAACGGGTCGCGGGTGTGAATCTCCAGCGTCGGATCCAGAGGCAGCTCGCCGGTCGTCGCACCGAAAATACACAGGCCGCCGGCCTGAGGCGCGTTCTCGGGGACGGCCAGACGCAGCACAAGTGGCTCACCGCCGGCCAGTCCGGCCCGATCTCGGTCGTTGAGTGGGATCAGTCCATCGGCCAGCTCGCCATGGCTGCCATGCTCGACGCCGGCCAGGTGGGAAAGCACGCCGCGTGCATCTGCCGAGTCATCAGGGAGCGTGATCCGGTCGGCGGTCCTGCCGTTGACCGATACGAGCAAGGTCGACGACCACGTGCGCGCCACGTCCGTCTGCGGGTAATCCTGCCGGTTCACTCGCTCAGGCCAGTCGACGCGCTCGCGCTTGGCCTTGGAGCCCGCCTGGATGATGTAATAGATCGACTCGGGATGAGCTTTCACGACCGCGGCGGGCAGTGAAAGACGGTATTCAAAGAAGCCGATGCCCCTGCCGTAGACCTTTCCAGCCGGCGCCACGGCCGGATCGGACCAGCGCCGGTGGCAAAATCTCCCGGCGCAAACCGGACGATCACGTCCTTCGGACCGCGCCTCTGGATCCGGGGCAAGGGACGATCAGGCCGTGCCACCACGTTCACGAAATTGGCCGCGATGCGCCGATCGTGCTCATCGCGCAGCGTCAACAAGAGCGCACCCACGAACGGATAGTCGGGCAGCTTGAACGTGAGCGGTTCGAGATCGACCACGTCATAGGGCTTCCACCCGACGGCAACGATCCGCGGCTCGACGACCGTGCGGATATCGGCGCGCGAATCATATCCGCTCACCCACCAGCGCACCTTGGCTGGACCAGTCCGGTCCGAGTAATGACTGACAAAGACCGGGACGGTGATCGACTCGCCCGGCCTGCCGACCAAGGCCGGCGGTGCGTCGTAGCCGATGAAGTCGGCACCCAAGAGCTCGTTCGGCCTCATATCGGGCAGCCAGGTCTCGTAACCGAAGGCCTTCGGCGTCCGGTCGTAGTTGACCAGTCCGTTGTGCTCCCACTCGATGTCGCTGAGCTCGGTGTAGACGAACCCCTGTATCTTGCGATGTCGGCGGAGCTGGGTCGTAAGATCGCGCAGCCCCCACGAAATGTCACGGTCGCCACCCCCGGCCGAGACGGCGCCATATTCCGAGTTGATGAGGGGAAGCGTCGACTGCACGAGCCCGGGACAGTAGTTGAAATCGCTTCCGGGATGCGTCTTGGCGACGACGTCTTCGATGTGCCGCCGCGCTTCCTGGTGGTTGTCGATGTAGAAATGCCAGCTATTCAAGTCGGTGTTGGCGATGTGGTCGTAATAGCAGGGAGAGTTGTCCTCGACCAAGCGCTCACGCCCGTCGAGCGTGCGTATTTCTGCGACCATCTTGGCGACCCACGCCTGGGTGTCGCGGTCCTCTTTGTACGCTTCCGGTTTTCCTAGTCCCCAGGTTTCGTTGAAGGCGACCCACGCGATGATCGCCGGATGATTGCGGTCGCGAGCCACCGCCTCTCGCATCGTGCGCTCCCACTCGCCGCGTGCTTTTTCGTTCTGCCGCCAGGTGTTGGGCATGTCTTCCAGGATCAAGACGCCGAAATGATCGGCCCAGTATAGACGGCGTGGCTCGTCGGGCTTGATATGGATGCGCAGGCTGTTGAGCCCCATCGCTTTTGTTATGATCATATCTCGCTTCAGAAAATCGTCGTCCGGGGCCGTGTAGATTCCCTTAGGGTTGAACGACTGGTCGAGGGCTGCGCGCAGGTAAAGGGGCTTGCCGTTCAAGAGGATCCGCTCGAACGGGAGGTCGCCGTACTTGCCGCGTCCGATGGTGCGCAGGCCAAAGTACGTGTCGATCGAATCGATGACCGCGCCGCCGGCGTCCTTCAAGATCAGGCTCACCTCATAAAGATGAGGGGATTCTGGTGTCCACAGCTGTGGCTCGTCGATCGCCGGCTCGAGCGCGACGGAGGACACCGGCGGCCCTTGCCCCGCGTTGCCGGCCCGGGCAGGCTGCGCTTGAACCGGCGCCGAGGTTTCCTTGACGTCCGGGTCCTTTGACTTGAGCGTCACCTGGTAATTCGCTTGCTCGAGCCCGGCCAGTGTCACAGCCACGCGAACTTTCACCGGTTCGGTGCTGGTGCTGATCCGGAAGTCGGTGATGTAGGTCTTGTGTCGCGCCTCGAGCCAGACGGTCTGCCAGATCCCCGAGCTGGGAGTGTACCAGCCAACCTGCTTTCCCGTTGGGACCATCGGGTCGGTCGGATCGAATGCGCGAACCACCAGCGAGTTATCGCCGTCTCGCTCGATCACCTCAGAGATATCAGCCTCAAACGGCGTGTATCCCCCTTCGTGCTCGGCAACCTTCCGGCCGTTGACCCAGACATCGGCCCGCCAGTCGACTGCGCCGAATCGCAGCCAGACGCGGCGGTCAGAGGGAAACTCCTTGGGGACGCGAAAAGAACGGCGGTACCAGCCGACCTTCGACTTTCCCTTCACCTCGTGGACGCCGGATAGCTCGCTCTCCCAGGGAAACGGAACGACAATCTTGCGGTCATAGCCGGCCGCGCCCGGTTTTTCCCAGCCCTCGCGCAGCCCGCGGTCCTCAGCATCGAACCGGAATTCCCAGCCGCCGTTGAGATTTGCCCACGGGGCGCGCATCGCGTCCGGCCGAGGATGCTCGGGCCTGGGAATCGCGGCCTCCTGGGCAGAAGTGCTGCCGCCGAAGACGGCGAGGCCAAACGTAAACGAGACGAAGATCGAACGAATCATGATCGGCGGCTCCCAGCCATCGCTCGGGCACGTCAAATACGTGCGCCGTGTAGGCACGCGGCATTACAAATCGCGTCGGTTCGAGACTAATCGATCCCAAACCTGATGGGGAGATCTTACCGCAGTCAAGGGACGGTTGCCTTTCAGGCGAAGGCCATTCGTTTGAACATAACAATATATTTATAATTCATTATGTGTCCCTCACCTGCGACCCGCGATCGTCTTGTCTGCTGTGACGGTTGCAGGGCGGAATCTGGCGTCCCGGTGAGATTCCGCTCAGACCGCCTTCAGGCCGAAAACCTTGGCGTACACATCCGCTTTCTGCGCGATCGATAGCCGCGGAGAGGCCGAGGCATTGTGATGGAGCACGACGATGGTCACGTCGTCCGCGGCCGACTGGCAGTGCCGGTGGCGAGCGACCGACTCCAGGAGTGCGGGGCCGATCGTCACCGGCCTTTGTCCCGGCAGGCCAAGGCCGCGCGCGGCTTCGAGCAGGCCGAGCTCGCCAAGCAGTTTCCCCGAGGGATCGGCCGCTTCGCTGAGGGCATCGGTATAGAAGACGACCAGATCACCTCGCCCCAGGTCGACGTCGAAGGTCTGGTAGTTCGTCTGGTCGTCGAGCCCCAGCGGCAAGTTATGGGCGCGACCGCGGTCGTGCTCGCGGTCCGGCTGGGATAGAAACGACCACCGCCCGTCGATCGCGCGGTAGAAAAGCGGGTTGGGATGCCCCGCGTTGCAGATAGATAGCCGGTCGTGGGAAGCGAGATAGGTAACGACGAGCGCCGTCGCAAACCGCCGCATGTCGGCCATCGCGGAGAACTGCCGGTTCAAACGCTCGACGACCCTTTTCTGACTCTTCTGATTGATGTTCTTGCGCAAGAGTGCCCGCAAGAACAAGGAAAACTCGGCCACCGAGGAGCCGTGGCCCGAGACGTCAGCGACCACGATCCGCGTGATCACCCCGCCCCCGCACAGCGTGACATAGTAGACGTCTCCCCCCTGCTGCTCTCCCTGGAAGGGCTGGCTGAAGACCCATAAATCCAGCCCAGGCGTCGAGACCGTGCGCTCCACCGGCTCGATCCCTCCCCAGATCTCCATGCACTGCAGGGTGTGGTCGACGGGCCCCGGTTGATTCGACATTGGCGTGCAATCCTCACGTTGAAATCCGTGGCCAAGGCTCGCGACGCTCACCGAAACCCCGGCGGACCGATGCGTGTCTACGGGAACGACGGAGAAGCCATGGGCCGGCCGGTCCCTTGCTTGATTCGCAATGGTCCGCAATCGGGATTCGCAGGCTCGGTCCAGAACTCCGTCCCTCCCCACGGCCAGTCGACTTCGATCCGCTCGACGGCCCGCGCCCGGCCGAGGCCAAACCACAATCGCGGCTGTGAGGCCGCCAGATAGCTGCCGCCGGCCACAAGGCTGCCCGTTCGGCATTGGCCGCCAACCCACGACTCGGACGCGGGCACCGACGGCGGCTTGGCCGAAGCGATTAACGACATCCAGGCTGAGGAAACGCGCGGTCTCGCACCTATTATGTATCAGCGCGGCGGGTGCATCGAGGGCACTCGCGAGCACATCTGGTCGGCCATCACCGTCCAGGTCTCCGACGGCCAATCCGCGGCCCAGGATCGGTCGCCGGAACCAGTTGCCCGCTTGTGCGGACGCGTCCTTAAACCCAGCTTCGGCGTTGCGCAGCACGGTCGGTCTCATCGCGAAGGGGGTTCCCAGCCGGTCTCGATCGAGCACGTGACCGTTGGTCTGAATCACGTCGAGCCGGCCGTCGCCGTCGAGATCGGCCAGTGCCACGCCGAAGCCGAGCACCGATTGGGTGGCCGAAGCCAGTCCTGCGCGGCTCGTCGCGTCGCGATACCGCAGCGCGAGACCCGGCTCTCTTTGAAATGCGACGTCGCAGCGATTGTAGAAATTGGTGACAACCAGGTCGCACCGGCCGTCGTCATTCAGGTCGCCCGCGGCGATTCCCATGCCGGCGAGTGCTTGTCCCCGTCCGTCGCGAGCCACCCCTGCGATTTCGCCGACCTCCTCGAACTGCAGGTTCCCTCGATTGGCGAACAACCAGCACGGCGTTCCGTCGTTCGCCACATAGATGTCCGGACGGTCGTCGCCAGTAAGCTCGGCGATAAGGACTCCGAGTCCACGACCGCTTGGCTGGTCGATTCCTGCGAGCCGCGAGACATCGGTGAAGGAACCGTCGCCGTTATTGCGGTACAGCCGATCGGGCTGCGCGGGAATGACTCGGGGCCGCAATAGTCACGCCGCCCATCGGGCGCGGTGCAATAGGGCGGAGATCCCGCATCGTAGTCGAGATACATTGCCACATAGAGATCGAGGTCGCCGTCGCCGTCAAGGTCCGCAAACGCAGCCGAAGTGCTCCAGAGCCTCGAGACGAGACCGGATCGCGCAGTCACGTCCTCGAACCGGCCGGCGCCGAGATTGCGATAGAGACGCTGGTCGCGCCATCCGGTAACGAAGAGGTCGAGCCGACCGTCGGCGTCGAAATCCCCGACGGCCGCGCCCATCGCGTAGCTCGGCCCCGGCGCAGCGGCGAGGGCCGTCACGTCGTCAAACTGCATATTTCCTCGGTTGCAGTACAGCCGGGACGGCGGATCAATGCCTCCGGGCGTGGCCTCGATCGGTCCGCCATTGCACAGGTAAAGATCCAGGCGACCGTCGCCATCGGCGTCGAACACCGCGACTCCGCCGCCCATGACTTCGGGTAAGTCGTGTTTGCCCCGCGAGCCGTTGTAGAAACGGAACGAGACGCCCGCTTCCTCCGCCACGTCCCGGAAAACGATCGGGCGCGTCGGATCCGGATCCCCGTCGGCGCCGGCGGTGATTGGCCAGCTCAAGGCCAGAATGATCCCGGCATGGACGATCGACGTTCGTATTGCCCGTGAGGCTCGTCCGGGCCGCTGGCCTGGGAGCAATGACAAAGGGTTCCCTTTCGTCGCGAGTTCTGATCGGCTCGCGCCGTCGACCGCATGGCCTGGCTCGTTGAGCATCACGCGTGGAACCAATCGATTCCAGTGGTCAGTGCAGACATCGGTCCTGTGCAGACCTCAGCCTCCTCCGGTGTTGCCGACGGCAATTCTCAAGGCCCGAGCACCCCGGAAAGCCAGTGCATGATGTTCAGCGCCATCTGGCGGCTGTCGAGCCTGGGCACGTTCATCCCGAATTTTTGCGAGCCGATGATCTGTGCGGAAAGCTCGGCGGCCTCGCCCAGCACTACCACCCGGCCGTGTCCGAATGCGCAATGCGAGCCCCTGGGCTCTCCCGGCGGCCGAGACCGGCTTGTCGTCGTCGGTCGACTGACCGATCGCCGTGTCGGCCAGCTTGAGGATCGCAGCGCTCCCGAGCCGGGCCCTTGAGCGTCGTGCCGGTGAAGGTCTTAACGCGATTGAGGCTTTCGGTGTCGTCGCGCCCGCGGGTGATCGGGTGGTCACCCAGTAGGTGGTTCCCCGTATGTGCCGCGAACCCGTCATTTGCCCAAAGGCCACACATTCCTAACGAGTGTCCGAAATCTTCGGGGATTCTCAAAGGGGACAGCGGCCGGGCCGGCAACGCCCGCCGACAAAAAATGCAGCTCCATCAAAAACTCATTGGACCGACCGCCGGCGATGGCTCACGATGGAGCTCATCCTGCCGCGCCCCAGACACTCCCCACTTTTAGCGAGCCGCCCCATGCGAGGACAGTGCTTCCGGGTGACCATCGAGACGATTTGCGCAATGGCAATGCTGTGGCTCGCCACCGCCGCGGTGCACGGCCAGGACATACCCCGGTACGCCGGGGCAACGGACGAGGGGTTCCTCCTGCCCAACGGCTGGACGCTTGAAGCCGGCCGGCCAGCACGTCCCGCTGGCCGACCTGCCGCTCAACATCATCCCGCTGGCCGACAACCGGCACGCGCTGGCGGCCACCGCCGGCTACAACGCCCATGAGCTGTCGCTCGATCGACCTCGCAGGACGGAAAAGTCGTCGATCGCCAGGCGGTCCGGCAGAGCTGGTTCGGCCTGGCGGCGAGCTGCCGAGGCCGACCGGATCTGGTGGTCCGGCGGCGGCGGCAATCGTGCTGCACGCGTTTCGGCTCGACGGATCGCCGACTTGACTCGCACCGAGCGGCCCGAGCCCGCAGCCACGAAGGCCGCCACGAATGGCGAGCCGCGCCATTTCCGGGCCGGCATCGCGCTCGACCCGCGCGAAAGGTGCTCTATTCACTCGACGTCGATGCCGGGACGATCTCGGCCCTCGATCTCGCCGATCTGAAGGAACGTCAAATCCGCGCCGGCCGGCACGCGGCCCTACGACGTTGTGCTCGCGCGCAACGGCAATCAACTGTTCGTCTCCGACTGGGCCGGCCGCGCCGTGCGTGTCCTCGACCCCGCCGACCTCCGCACCGTCGCCCGGATCGCCGTCGGCGAGCATCCCAACCAGATCGCCGTATCCCCGACGGACGACCGGATCTTCGTCGCCTGTGCATCGAGCAACTGCGTCTCGGTCATCGACACCCGGCGCGGGATCGTCACCGAGACGATCCACACGGCCCTCTTTCCGCGAGCGCCCGAGGGGAGCACGCCCGACGCCCTGGCCGTCGCACCCGACGGCAAGACGCTCTTCGTGGCCAACGCCGACAACAACAGCGTCGCGGTGATCGACATCGCCACGCCGAGCCGGAGCCAGGTCAAGGGCTTCATCCCCACCGGCTGGTATCCGACCGCGGTGGCCGTCACGCCCGACGGCAAGCAGCTGCTTGATCGGCGTCGGCAAGGGAAACCAGACCAAGGCCAACCCGATCGACCGGAAGACCGCCAAGCGAAGACCGACAAGCCGCGCGTCGCCAGGCGGCGCGACCGGCCGTTCCCGTACATCGGCACGACGCTTTCGGGGTCGCTCTCGATCGTCCCGGTTCCCGACGACAAGACACTGGCCCAGCTACACCGAGACGGTCTACAAGAATTGCCCGTATTCCGACAAGCTGCTCACCGACGCCCCTTATCCCGAGAAGACCGCGATCCCCAACCGAGGTCGGCGACCCGTCGCCGATCAAGTACGTGCTCTACATCATCAAGGAGAATCGCACCTACGACCAGGTCTTCGGCGACATGACCCGAGGCAACGGCGACCCGTCGCTGGTGATGTTCGGGCGCGACGTGACGCCCAACCACCACAAGCTGGCCGAGGAGTTCGTGCTGCTCGACAACCTCTACTGCAACGGACACGTCTCGGCCGACGGCCATCCCTGGTCGACGATGGCCTACAACACCGACTACATCGCCCGCAACTGGGCCTTGACCTACTCGGGCCGCGCCGGGATTCACGACGACGACGACGGCGACCTCTCGAATGCCCCTTCGGGCTATCTCTGGGATGCCTGTGCGCGGGCGGGCCTCTCTTATCGCAGCTACGGCGAATACGGGCGTCGGGTCAGCCAGCCCGATGGCTCGTTCAAGATCGACGGGGCCGTGCCGGGCTTGGTCGGCCACATGTGCCCCGATTTCGGCGCTCCCAAGGCCGGGCGGCGGCCGCACCCGCGACACCGACAGCGCCGACACGTTCATCCGGGAATTCCGCGAATTCGAGAAGAACGGCACCCTGCCGCGGTTCATGGTCATGAGCCTGGGCGAAGACCACACCACCGGCACTCGGCCCGGCACTTACACGCCCCGGGCCTGCGTGGCCAGCAACGACCTGGCCCTGGGCCGGATCGTCGAAGCGATCAGCCACAGCAAGTACTGGCCCGAGATCGCGATCTTCGTCATCGAGGACGACGCCCAGAACGGCCCGGACCACGTCGACGCCCACCGCACCGTCGGCCTGGTCATCAGCCCTTACACCAAGCGGAAGCACCTCGACAGCAGCCAGTACAGCACGGTCAGCATGATCCGCACGATCGAGCTGATCCTGGGCCTGGCGCCGCTCTCGCAGTTCGACGCGGCGGCCCGCCCGATGTTCGCCTCGTTCACCGAGCAAGCCCGACCTGACGCCCTACGTCGCCGAGCCGCCGCGAATCGATCTGAACGAGGTCAACGCCCCGACAGCCTACGGCGCCGACCGGTCACTGCAAGATGGACTTCGACGAGTACGACAAGATCGACGACTTCGAGCTCAACGAGATCCTCTGGCGGGCGATCAAGGGAAAGGACGCCCCCGTGCCGCCGGCGGTCCGGCGGGCGATCGCGTATCGGCCGCGAAGTGAGCGGCCGGCCCGAGCGCGGTCAGAGCTGGTCCGGATTTCCGACTGCTGGCCAGAATCAGCTCGACTGCTCACATCGTTCGATCCACGGCCTCGGCGATGCGCCGGCACTGGTCCATCAACTGCTTGAAGGCGGCCGGCGTGATCGTCTGGGCACCGTCGCTGACGGCGTGCTCGGGGTCGTCGTGGACCTCGATCATCAGGCCGTCGGCCCCGGCGGCGATGGCGGCCCTGGCCATCGGCGCGACCAGCCGCGCCTTGCCGGTGCCGTGCGACGGGTCGACGACCACCGGCAGGTGGCTCTTGTCGTGCAGGTAGGGGACCGTCGCCAGCGGCAGGGTGAACCGGGTGTGGTCCTCGTAGGTGCGGATGCCGCGCTCGCAGAGCATGACGTTGGGGTTGCCCCGGTCGAGGATGTACTCGGCGGCCAGGAGGAACTCGTCGACCGTCGCACTCATGCCGCGCTTCAGGAGGGCGGGCTTGCCCGAGTCGCCCACGGCCTGGAGGAGTTGGTAGTTCTGCATGTTGCGGGCGCCGATCTGGAGCACGTCGGCGTATCTCGGCGACGATCGGGCACGTGCTCGGGCGCCATGACCTCGGTGACGATGGCCAGCCCGGTCTCGGCCCGGGCCGTGGCCAGCATCTTCAGGCCGAGCTCCTTGTGTCCCTGGAAGCTGTACGGGCTGGTCCGCGGCTTGAACGCGCCGCCGCGCAGGCCGGTGGCGCCCAGCGCCTTGAGCTGGCGGGCCAGCGCCACGATCTGCTCTTCGCTCTCGACCGAGCACGGGCCGGCGATCACGGCCACCCGCATGCCGCCGACCTCCAGCCCGCGCGCCTTGACCACGGTCCGCTCGCGCTTCAGCTCGGACGAGGCTCGCTTGTACGGGGCCATGATCGGCAGGACTTTCTCCACGCCTTCGCCCGGCTCGAGGACTTCGGTCAGCCCCGGCCGCTCTTCGCCCAGCGCGGCGATGACCGTCTGGTGCGTTCCATGGATCACCTGGGGCGTCAACCCCAGCGAGGTGATGTGAGCCGCCATGTGCTCGATCTGTGCGGGTGTTGCGTCAGGTTTCATGACCACGATCACGGTCGACCGTCCTCCAACTATGGGAAAGTGCTCCGCGAGCACGGATTGGAAAGGCGAATGGATCGCCCATGCAAAACGGTTCGATCATTCCAGACCAGCCGGCATCCCGCAGGGACCGCGCCCATGGCCCCGCGGCTCGCGCAACCTCCGTCGCACGACTGATCCAACAAAAAAAGCCCCGGGACCTTGCGACAGGTCCCGGGGCTCTGAGTGTATGCTTCGAGAAGTCGAGTCGGGAGTTAAGTGGATGCTCCGTCCTCGGCCCGGCGACCTGTTGTGAACCTGGTAAACGCCCAGGACCACCACCAGCCGCGGTCAAAACGCAGACCGTAGTCGCCAGTCACGCAGGAACCGAGTCAACAAACATCGCTCCCGAAAACGAGGCCCGGCAATTCAAACTTCACGGTCAGAGGAGTCGACCAGGCCCGATGACCGATCCGGCTCAGACCTGGTCGATCCTAACCGTAAGGTTATGGTCAAGAAGTGCGGCTGCCCGACGGGCAACCCGTCGGCTGCCGTTAGGCGAGCCGCCCCTGGTTATCACTACACACGCGATCACCTCCTTTCGTTCTAGCCTCCCCGATCCCGCCGGAGACCAGCCTCGAGCCAGATCGGGCTCTAGTCCGTCGCGCCACGGTAGCACGACACGAAAGTCGGCCGAATCGCTGTGTCATGTCTCGACCGACACCGATAATCTATCCATCCTCGCCCTCACGATCAACAGCCAAGCCGAAAAAACCAGCCGCACGGCTCCTGCGGTTCACGAGTCGATTGAGCCAGGCGATGGTCGAGCTGGACGTACGGCCCCTCAAGAAAGCGCTATGACGCGAGCCAGCACGTCACGGCACCCGTCTGCAAGCTGCGCGAGCCGGGGATCGTCGCTGCCACAGGCGTCGATCATGGCGTCGTAGTACCAGAGAACCTGTCGCGCTCGGCGTGAAACTGTGACCAGACGGAACGCCCTTCGAGAAGGTCGACCTCAATCGAAATCAGGTTGTGTAGCTTGTCGGCCAGGACCACCGCCCTGGCGCCGGGGGGTGCCTGCACCACGGCCGCGACGTGGTCGCGCTTGCGCTCGATCCAGGGCCGCTTCCTGCCGTTGGAGTCGTACTTCTCCTCGGTGCAATACCGCACGAACTCGGCCACCGTCGCGCCGAACCGCGCCGCCACGTCGTCCAGCGTCGCCGCCGTGTCCTCGACGACGTCGTGCAGCAGCCCGGCGATCACGACGTCTTCCGCAAAACCGGCTCGGTCCAGGACGAGCGCCACGGCCGCGACGTGCTCGAAATACGGGGTGCCATTGCTGCGCCGCGTCTGTCCGTCGTGACATTCCGCCGCCCAGCGCAGCGCTCTGCTCTAGCCGCGGCGTGATCGCTTGCGATCGCATCGTCCGGTTCCTGCTGCGCGGCGATCCAGGCGCGGCCGCCTCTGTCCGCGGCCGTGTGCTCGCCGCTATTGTGGCGGTGCGTGCCTCACCCGATACTAACCCTTCCGTCGAGATTCGAGGAGGACAGTGCGGCAGGCCAAAACCTCCCCGAACTCCGGCTGAGAACAGAGTTGCCGACATGCGACGCGTTCCGCGAAGCCTCATCTGGTGTCATCTCTTCATGCTCACCCCGCCCGGAATCGAGCCCGCCGTCACCGCCGCTGACCCGCCGGCGCCCTTCGTCAAACGTCCCGAGATCGTCATTCGCGGGATTTACGGCGGCGTGCCCACGCAAATCTTCGATCGCGGCAAGACCCTCGAAGACTTCGGCGTGAATGCCGTCTGGGTCGGATCAGGATCGGTGACCGGCGAGCTGGTGGCGAGCCTCAAGGCCAAGTCGACGACTCTCAAGATTTTCGCGGAATTCAACACGATGCACGACGCGAGCTACCTCAAGGATCATCCGGAAGCTCGGCCGATCGACGCATTTGGGGAGGTATCACCGCCGCCGGACGGCTGGCAAGGCGTGTGTCCCACTCATCCGGGTTATCGCCGCAACCGCATGGAAGCGTTTCAACAGGTACTGCGGACTGCGCCGATCGACGGCATCTGGCTCGACTACCATCATGCCCACGCAAGCTGGGAACAGGCACGGCCCAACCTGCCCGATACCTGTTTCTGCGACCGCTGCCTGTCGCGGTTCCAGAAGGCGACGGGCGTGTCGCTGCCCGATGGTCCGACCGCCGGCCGCGCGCGCGATATCTTCGATCATCACAAGCTCGCCTGGGTGCAGTGGCGCTGCGACGTATTCACCGATTGGGTCCGCGAGTTTCGAGCGATCGTCGATCGAGAACGGCCCGGAGCGCTCCTGGGAACGTTTCATTGCCCGTGGTCGGATGCGGACTTTGATCACGCGCTTCGCGAAAAGCTCGCGATCGACCTGAAAGCGCAGGCGAGGTACCTCGACGTCTTCTCCATCATGACCTACCACGCGCGGTTCGGCCATCAAGCCGACCCCGCCTGGATCGCGCACCAGACTGCATCGCTGGGAAGGTTGCTCGGGATCCAGGGACACGCGGGCGAACGCATGAAGATCTGGCCGATCGTGCAACTTTCCGACTGGGGCGAACCGGTCCCGGTGTCACAGGTCGTCGAAGTGCTCGATCAAGCAATGCGACCGCCGGCCAGCGGCGTGATGGTGTTCGTCTGGGGGACCTTGCATCCGCAGTGGGACAAGGTCGAGAAGATGGGAGAGTTCTACCGGGCTGCGCAAGGCCAGCCTGACGGTTGAGCTTCGTCAGCGCGCGCACTGCATTTCACCCCGACGCCCGGCATCTCAGTGCGGTTTTCCCGACTCGCCGATGGCTCGCACCCCAGGGCGACACCACTCTCCCGACACCGCCGCCCGTCCCGACCTCATTCACTCGGCTGGCGGCGGCTCAGGGATCGGGATCGGACCGTATCGCGGGTCGCCGGCGTTCAGTGGGGGGACGATCGCCGACCCACTCACAATTTGACCTTCCTGGTAATGGTGCACCATCGCCTCGTCGATCGCGGATGGTGCAGCGACCACCATCTCCGCATCAAGATCCACGCGGGCCATGATCACGAACGGATCGAGGCCTGACCACGCCAGGTCCGCGCGCGGCGGGGCCTGACGTTGTTTCAGACCGACGAACGCGACTCGCACGTTCTGCGGCGGGACGACGGCTTCGGCCACGGCTCGCATTCGACACGCGAGCGTCAAGCCGCACACGATAGCGCCGCTCGAGGCGATCGCGATCAGACGGAGCCCGAAGAGGCGTATCCGAGGGAAATATCGCCCGTTGGCGCCGAAGTCCAGATCGAGGTGGGGCTTCTGTTTCATCGGCGGCTCCAGCTCTTGTGTAACTTGCCGGTTCAATCACCGTCAACCAAGTCACCGCGCAACTACCGCTGATGACGTGCGGCGACGGCCCTTCTTAGAAGTTGCCGCCGACTCTGTTTCCATACAAGAGATGCGGACGCTCCCCCGGCGGGCCGACGCGTCGGAGCAGCATGTCTCGGGTCATGCCGTCATGCGCAGCCTGAGTGATCCGGTTTGGCCGATCGCGACCGGCACCCGCGCTTACACCGCGGCGTTAGCGCGGCGTAGGTGCCGCTGGACATTTCGCACGACGTCGGCGTGATGGGTCAAGAACCCGATGTGTCCGGCATCTTCAATGACGGCGAATCGTGCACCGGCGATCCCTCCGGCGAGCGCACGCTGTCGCGCTGCCGCGACGATTGTGTCGCGTGTGCCGGCCAGGACCAGCGTCGGTGCTTCGATCTTCCAGAGGCGGTCGGAGAGGTCAAATGATTCCAGGCTCGCCAGACGCTGCGCCATCACGCTCTGGTCGGTCTCCCAGATCCGGTCGATCACGAAATCGACCAGGGGTCCGGGCTCTGGCTTGGCTCCGTAAAGCAGATGAAAGAACTGGTTGACGAAGCTGCTGTTGCTTGGCAGAGGGAATCGCTCGAGCACGCGCCGGGCAATCCTTGAGCCGAGTGTCGGAAAGAAGTGCGAGTCGGCCCCGGCCACCACTAACGAACCGACACGATGGGGATGTTCGGCTGCGAGCTCGAGTGCGATTGCGCCACCGAACGACACGCCGAAGACGCTCGGACACTCCAGTCCCAATCCTTCGATCAAGGACGACAGGTCCTCGGCGTAATCGCTGATTTCCAGGGTACGCGAGAGCGAGCCTTCGCGACCATTCCATGAGGATCGATCGCCGCGCAGGCCGTAGGTGATGACCTCAAAATGGCGGGCAAGGCTCCGGGCCAGCGGCAGCACCAGCTTCCAGCTTCCTGCCAGTCCCGGTACCAGGACGATCGGCTTGCCGCGCCCCAGCCGGACGACGTCGACAAGCTCGCCGCGGATCCGCACCGACGGGGTGAGCCCGTTTTCGATTCCATGGAAAGGCATCGAAGTCTGCCACTTCGCCGCTAACCGCATGGTGTATCCTCAATGAGCCAGTCCGGTTGCCGGCTCGTTGCTTCATCCCAGAGGGAACCACCGAGAAGGGTGTTCGTCGACGCGGCGAATCCGATGACGTTCGTTCAAACCGCAGCGCGCACCTCGGTGATCCGCTCCCACTTTAAGCATCTGCCGTGCCCGGCTGCCGCAGGCCCGCGAAATTGCGGTTCGTCGTTGCACGCCCGCGGAAATTACCCAAGACGAGCGACGCTACTCCATCGAAAATTCGGCGCCGAGAAGCTGACTCTCGATGAAAGTGCGGCATTGCGCGGCACGAAACTCTCTCTGGACGTCTCAAACTACCCAGTATCTGATTTTCGAGCGCGTTCGGCACGCCAGGCACCATTTAGATTAGTGTGTTTTGGAGAGAGTGGAAAAAATACATGAATTTGAACGGACACGCTCAAGGCGCGGTTGGAAGAGGTGTGTCTGACGAAGTTTCGCTAACGAAATCCTTGCGTATCGGCGCCGAATTGGTAGGGTGGAGATGTCTTCGGCGGTCGGACGGTGGAGCGTGACGTTAATGCCGGCCCGCCCTCAGTGACGACTCCTGCGTTGTGACCACATCATGGATTCGCCCCAGAATCAACGCCCTCGTTTACCCTCGCCGGCACCGCCGACTGCGCTTCGTGCGCTGCGCGGGATTACTGGCCGGGTGGACGGTTTCAATCCACGTCATTTTCGACTCTGGGGTCTTCCTGGCGACGTACCTTACTTCGAATTCTCTGGGTCGGGTGCTCGCTGCTCGTGATTCTCTATTCGGTGGCGGTCCTCACCCACGTCGCATGGATGGGGACGATCGGCGTGCGGTGTATGTTCGGCACCAAGTTGGAGGAAGAGATTCCGCCCGACTATGTCTGGCGAAGCGAACGGCCACGGATCCGCGACACGCTCCTCGACATCGGACGAGTGCCGATCCGCGAGAAAAGCTACGCAGACTACATCCAGGCGCTCCGGAGCCTGAGCGGGCAGATCGGGGAGACGATCGAAGTACGGTGGCGCGACCAGCACTCGCTGGAAGCCCGTACTGCCGCGGTGCTCGTCCAGTACCCTCCCTCGTGGACCTATTACCGGTCTTGTGTTTGGTTTCTCCAGGAACTGCTCATTTTCGCCATCGGGGCGCAGCGTCTTGTGGAAGCGGCCTGATGACGCGTCGGCGCAGTTATTCTTCGCGGTCTGCATCGTGACCGTCGGCGCCTTCATGGGGGGTTATCACTGGACCGAGATCGTGACCGAGCCGGTATTGATCTATCCCTTCGCGCTCTTCGCCGTATTCGTGCCGGTGGTCAATCTTCATTTCTTCCTGGTCTTCCCGCGAGAGAACCCGATTCTGCGGCGACACCGGCGCTTGGTTCTAGGATTGCTGTACGGAGTCACGACCACGTATCTGGCCGCGCTCTGGGCCAGCATGCTGGCGTCCCGGTGGTTGTCGCTTTACGAGCGGGATCGCAAACGGCCGTGGCGTTCCGGATCCTTCGTGGCCTCAGTCTCGGTTATATCGTACTGGCTGCCCTGCTTTTCGGAGTCTGCATCCTTTGTCTGGCATACAGCTATCGCTATGCGCGGACGCGCGGCAAGCGCAATCAGGTCCGGTGGATTCTCTGCGCGTCGCTCGTGGCCTCCGTATTGATCGCCTACCTGCTTGTTCACGTCTGGAACGATGCTGCGACTCTGGGGCGAGGCAACACCGCCTGGCCGATGTTCGGCGTGTCGCTCCTGTACACGGTGGCCTACGCGTTCAGCATCACGCGCTACAAACTCATGCAGGTCGAGGAGATCTTTAACCGCAGCGCCCTTTATTTTGCCTTCAGCGTGACGGCGGGTTTGATCTATTCGGGCATGCTTTTAGTCAGCGGCAAGCTGATCGGTGACCAGCTTTTCTCGAACCACTCGACCTCCAGAGGCGCGGTCGCGGCGGCCCTCTCGGTGATCGTGGTGCTGATCTTATCCGAGGTGGCGCGGGGGCGCGTTCAGCGTGTGCTCGACCGGCGGTTTTTCCGGGAGAAATACAAGTTTGATCGCGCGATGCAGAAGATGCGATTGGCTGTCGGAAGCTTGATCGACCGGGTGACCTTGGGACGCCGGCTGCTCGAGGCCGCGGCCGAAGTGCTGCGGCTGGAGTGGGGGGCGCTGTACCTGACCGATGGGACCGGACGATCGCTGCAGCTTGTCGCCGCCCACGGTCCCACTCCCGACGAGCGGACGCTCGGCCACGATAACCCGCTTGTGACACGACTTCAGCAAACACCGACCGTGAGACTCTCGCACGCGCTGGCCTCGAACGCGGCGTCGGACCCGGCCTCCGACGCGATGATCGCGCTCGGCGGTGAAGCAGCCACCGCGCTTTCCGGCGATGGGCAGCTCTCAGGGCTCTTGGTGCTCGGCCCCAAGCGAAGCGGCATGCCCTACGAAGATGAAGAGATGGCTTTCCTGGGGGCCTTGAGCTCGGTCGCAACCCTGGTCCTCCACTCCGCCGACATCCAGCAAACGCTGGAGAGCTTGAATCAAGAGCTGCGTGGCAAGGTTGAAAAAATCGCCGAGCAGCAGCGGCGCATCTTGATACTGCAGGACCAGCTCAGGGACCGCGCCGAGCGCGAGCGGGAAGGGTCCGGCCACGCGCCCTACGGGAAGGTTTCCGCGCAGCTCTCGGCGCTGCCGGAGACGGCGGCCAGGACGTCTTCGACACGATCAAGGGAAACAGTGCCGCCATCAAGACGATGATCGTCATGGCTCGCAAGGTGGCTTCGACTCATGCCGCGGTGCTGATCCGTGGCGACAGCGGCACCGGCAAGGAGCTTCTGGCTGCCGCGATCCATCAGGCCAGCCCCGCGCAGCCCGGCCGTTCGTCAAGCTCCATTGCGCGGCCTTGTCTCCGAGCCTGCTGGAAAGCGAGCTTTTCGGACACGTCAAGAGTGCTTTCACCGGAGCAGACCGCGACCGCGTCGGCCGTTTTGAGCAAGCCAACGGCGGCACACTTTTTCTCGACGAGATCGGCGACATCAACCTGGAAGTCCAGACCAAGCTGCTCCGCGTCCTGCAGGAAATGTCGTTTGAGCGCGTCGGCAGCTCGCAGCCCATCACCGTCGATGTCCGGATCCTGGCGGCGACCCATCAAGACCTCGAGGCCTTGATCCGGACCGGCCGGTTTCGCGAAGACCTGTACTACCGGCTCAACGTGATCTGTCTTTACACACCGGCCCTGCGCGATCGGCGCGAGGACGTCTTCGAGCTGGCCCTGTATTTCTTGAACATCCACGCGAATCGCATCGGAAAGCTGGTCACCCACCTTGATCCGGACGCGGTCGAGGCGCTGGTGGCGTATGACTGGCCGGGCAATATTCGCGAGCTCGAGAACGTGATCGAGCGCGCCGTCGTGATGGCCGACGGAACCGCGCTCACCGTGGCCGATTTGCCGCTTGAGCTGCGGCAGCCCGCGCGCCGCCGGCTGCGCCCGCGGCTCCCCGCCACCCCCCCGGCACTCGTGACGTCCCGCAGTCCTGCGTCGGCCGCCGGTCTCCCACAGCCGGCCAGGTCCCCGGCGCTTCACTGCCGACACCGTCGGCGTCGGCCTGGAACGCCTCCGACGTCGAGCCTTCTCAGGGTGAAGACTGGAACGCCGAGTTCGCCGCTTACGAGCGCCAGCGCTTGATCGATGCCTTGAACGAGGCAAACGGCAACAAGAGTGTCGCCGCACGGCTGCTCGGCATGCCGAGAAGCACCTTTTTCAGCAAGGTGAAGAAATACGGGATCGTCTGAAGCGGCAGACCAGTCCGCTGAGTGCGCCGGCACAAACGTCCCATCGTTAAGCGGCGTGACCGACCCATCGATCGCCGCCTCGACTTACGGCAACAGCGTCATTGTCGACGTCGATTCGGTGATCTGCTCGACTTCCTGGCCCATCACCGTCATCGCCATTTCCGCTTTTTGCGTGAGACGGCTCGTGACAATGTGGCCCCCTAGGGCGTCGAACGTCAGGTTTCCCTTGCCTTCCTGGCTGCGAATCTTGGCCGCGACGCCTGCCGCCGGCTCGAGGCTGACTCGGCATTCCATTCCGATCAACATGAGCTTGGGATTTGTGGCGTCGGGTCCCTGGAAGGTGAATAGCTTGTCGGTCACCATCGTCCACAGGCCGGGGATTGCGAGCTTCGACGGCTTGCTGGCCCAGCTCTTGCCGACCTCGACCGGGTCCTGCGGGAACGGAGGGGCACTCGACTGCAACAAGATGTCTTTCAATACCTGTTCGGAAAGCCCGGTGTCGGCGGCGGCTTCCTTGGGCAGCCCCTCACGCAGTTTCTTGAGGGCGGGCTCGGGAATTCTGATGTCATCGACCTCGCCGCTGGGCTTCATCCGGAACGAGAATTCGACTCCGATCGTGGCCTTGAGAAGCCGCAATTCGTCCTCGAATGGCTCCGGCACGTCGGCGTTGGGCGCATTCGAAATCGTATTCGAAAGGCATGAGCGGCGGCGCCGCGACCTTCATGGTGAGGTGCTCGATCTTCTGAACGATCTCGGCGTCGCCGTTGGCGGAGACGTCCTTGACGGTCCACCGGTAATCGATGCCGTGGGTCCGGGTCTGCTTGTGCTCTCGACCCATCTGCTTGACACTCATCACCTGCTTTTGCTCGGTCGCATACTTGAGCACGTCTCCCGTCTTGAGCTTCCAGCGCAGGACCTCTTGAGCTTGTGCCCGGCTTGCCGGTGCGCAGGCGAGTGCAGCCACGAGCGCCGCGACCGTTCCCCAGGTCTTGAGATCGGCGACCAGCCGAGCACTCAGGCGGCGCGGCTTTTCGATCAAGGTGTCCCGCATCGATCGATCCTTTCGCGAACAGGGGTCAAATCCATGGCCGTTACGCGGGCGGGTTATGCACGCGGATCGCGGCGAATCACGGCCCGGCGCGAGTGATAGAGAGCCCTGGCCCGGGATCATCCGCTGCCGGACCAAACCCGCAAAAAGTGCCGCGCGAGGCGCGAGCGACCTGAATCCGATCAGGTCAATTCCATGCTGCGCCAGCATAGCCGCTCTCCCGGGCAAAATCACCACGAGTTGGGCAGCTCATCAGTCGCTCGGTTGCAGTCGCTCGGGTAATTCGAGCCGGGTCTTAGCTGAAGCTTGGCCGGATGCGCAGCAGATACCCAAGCGCGGCGAAATCATAGAGGGCATGTGTGATCATGACCGCGAGCAAGTTCCCCCCCAGGTTCCAAAGTACGCCGAGGTAGAGGCCGAGGATTGCGGTGATCACCATGTAGGCGACCGAAATCGGATGCAACAAGCCGAACAGCAGGCTCGCGAGCGCGAGCCCCCACGACGCTCCGAGCCAGGCGCCGAGAGAAGCCTGCACCACGCCGCGAAATAACATTTCCTCGCCCACACCCGCCGACACGGCGATCAAGGCGATTTCCGACCAGGAACTCTTATCGAGCAGTGGCACGACCTCGTTGTCGCAGAACTGCTTGAAGCTGCGCCAGCGGACCGACCGGCCATCGCAGGATCGCGAGGAACACAAGAAGGAGAGGGATGGTAGCCAGCACGCCCGACAGCGCGTCGGTGGCGTTCCAGGCGAATCGCTCCAGTGGGGGGTGCCCCAGCAACCAGCCCAGGACCAGCGACAAAGGCGCGAGTCCTGCCTCAAAGAAGACGGCGAAGATAATGATCACTTCCCGGCCGGGCTGATCGTCTTCGGGCCCCTGCAGGAGATCTTCCTCAGTCATCGGCTCCTGTTCCTGACGTGTCGCTACCATCCCTGCTGTGTATCCTCCCTGGATCACGCTGTCGATCAGCATCAGCGCTGACCCCGCTCTTCGAACAAACTAGCCTGTTCGCTCGCGGATGTCGATGCCCTACCAATCAGCTCGGCCGGCCCGTAACATCACAGGGACAATCACTCGGATTGAAGGTGAATCAATCCCGGCCAAGCTCGTCCCGGTCGCAGCTCCGGTAAGTCCGGTCTGGCCCGCTGTGGCCGTGCGGGAGCTACTGCCGAGATACGCCGCTCGTGCCTTGATCAGGCCGATTGATTCCGCAACGAATTGGGCCACTCGCGCCAAGCTTCCCAGAGACGGAGATCTCAATGCTCAGCGCTCGCAATCAATTTCAGGGTACAGTCAAATCGGTGACGCTCGGCAACGTGATGGCCGAAGTGGTGATCGTAGTGAGCGGCCTCGAGTTTGTCTCGGCGATCACGCGCGGCTCGGCCGTATCACTGAACCTCAAGGTCGGCGACACGGTCACCGCGATCATCAAATCGACAGAAGTGCTGATCGGCAAGGACTAAAGCGAGCTCGCGCGGCAGCGCGGCGTCTTCGAGCTTGAGCACGACGGGCGGGCTGAGGTCGTTACCGCGCCACCGGCGACGGTGCGAGCGACTCGGCCAGGCTAATGCGGCGCGGCTGAATGCCATTGCGGCGGACGACGTACAAGAGTGCGCTTTGAGTCTGGGCGGTTTCGGGCTGGCGAAGCACGTACAGGATGTTGTCGGCTCGAATCGTTTCCCAATGACGCGTGCCGACGTTCATTCCCACCAGGATGTCCCCCTTCTCGATCAAGGCCGCGGCTGCTGGGCTTCCCGGCAATACGGCCTGGACGTAGAGCCCGCCGCGTAGCTTGGGAGAGATTGAGGAGACGGTCTCCGTGGAAACGGGCTGGGTCTTCAGTCCCAGCAAGCGCCAGACGATCTCATCGGCGGGGCTGGTCGTCTTGACGTCGAGCGCCATCGACGAATCGGTGGTTCCGCGACGGATCGTGACCTTGGCGGGATAGCCCGGGCGTACATCGAGCATCCCGCGCTCGAGGTCCAGCGTGCTCGCGACCGCGATATCGCCCACGCGGATCAGCTCGTCGCCGGGCTTGAAACCGGATGATTCTGCCGGGCTCCCCGGCTGTACTTCGGAAACCACAACGCGGTGCATCGCGCCTTTGCGCTGCTCGCTCGCTACCAGGCCATGCCAGGTCGACGTGAGCCTGCGCGTGCTCAACATCTCGGCCGCGACTCGCTTGACCTCGTCGATCGGCAAGGCAAACCCGATCCCCTGGGCCCCGGCCCGCACGGCCACGTTGATGCCGATCAACTCGCCGTCGACGTTGATCAGCGGGCCCCCTGAGTTTCCTGGATTGATACAGGCGTCGGTCTGGACCAGGTTGCGATAAACCTGTTCATCGGACAGCGTCACGTCACGGTGCAGCGCGCTGATGATCCCGAGCGAGACCGTATTCTCGTAGCCAAACGCGTTGCCGATCGTGATCACCGTTTCGCCGACCATGAGGTCAGACGAGGTGCCGATCTGGATCGCGGCCAGCGTATGGTCGGCATCGACCTTGAGCACCGCCAGGTCCATCGCAGCATCGTACTGAAGTACCCGGCCGGGGTATGTCGTCCCGTCGACGAGCGTCACCACGATTCCGTGAACCTTATCCACCACGTGATAGTTCGTCAGGATATAACCCCGGCCGTCGACGAGCACGCCGGTCCCCATTCCGCTGACTGCGCGGCTGCTGGTTCTCTTCCTCCGAGAATGGCCAGCGACTGTGCGAGGCGGCCTTCTTCTCGCTGGAGATGCTCACCACGCAGCGCTGGGCCTTCTCGACAGCCTCCACGATCGCGGTTCGACGCGCGTCCGAGCTCGCCTCGGCGTCGCGCACACGAGCGCTGCCGGGGCGGCCACGAGCAAAATTAGGCTCAACGCAAGTTTTCCGATGGTTCCCTGTCTCCGTCTCGTCAAGGGCGTTGGCACGGCGTCGTCCCCTCAGCGCTAGATTGAGGCTGCACTCAAGTCGAACCAGTTCCGGTCAGCCCGGCTCTCGCTTCATTCACCCCTGCGTTGCAACATCCGGCTTGGTTTTGGATCGGTTACCCCGTTTCTCAGCTTGAGCTCAGACGCACCGATGTTCCCTAGCTTTCCCGGCTTTCGTAATTATCTGAAATTCCCTCCCATCTTGCCGACTTCCCGCGATGTACCGCTCCTTGGCGACCGCTACGCGCCGGGCGAGCGTCGCGTCGTTGCCAGTCAGCCAGAGAGCGAATGTGGGTCGACTTCTCCGGCAACGCGAAACCGTTCGCTGAGTGGTGTGCTCATTACAGGGGTCTGATCGCCAGGTGGCTCGATCAGCGGGGCGATTGGCGAAACAAGACTGAAGAGTACGCTTATGGGTCTAAAGAGCGCAAGAGAAGCGACTGTCACAAAAATGGACAAACGCAATATTTCAGTGAGAGCAAGGTTGCATTGACAGTCGAGCGGACCGCCCGCTAGGTTTATTTCAGGCAGTCAGGACCAAGCGAGACACACTTTGGGCCAGGCAGTCCGAGCGGGTTTCGCCCGGCGAGGTTGGGTTGTGTGGAACGGGTGCGCTGCGTCCAAGCCGGAGGCACTCGATTGGATTCGGGGTCTCGATGTCTGAGAAATCACGACGGCGAATGATGCTGGAACAGAGCTTGGCGGAGGATCCCACCGATCCGTTTCTGCGCGATGGGCTGGCGTTGCAATGTCTGCGTGAGGGCGACACCGCAGAGGGGCGCCAGCGGCTGCTGGCGTTGATCGCGGATCGTCCGGAGGACCAGGTGGCTGCTTACCAGCAACTCGGACAATCCTATGCGGAATCCGGTGAGAGAGAGGCCGCCCTCGGTGTGTTGCGCACCGGCATCACCAAAGCCCATGCGGCCGGTGATTGGCATGCCGCGGCCGAGATGGAGCAGGTGGTCGCCTCGTTAACCTAGAGTTGTCTGGTCGGGCGAAGAGGGCTTCCGTCGATTGCGAACCAAGAGTGGTGTCCTGTGGGCGCCGCTGGCAATCGCCTTGCAGACTCGCGCAACGGCGACGGGCGTCCGGCAGGGATGGCGATTGTACATCTTACGGCGCAGGAGCGTGTGTCTTGACTCCGACAGGTTCAATGGCCGGCGCCGCTCAATTACCGATCAGGTCGCCTGCGCCTGCCCGTCCGGCCACACCCGACGAAGTGGGCTCGCTTCCGGCCAGGACGCCGCTGTTCGCTCCCACGTTCACCTTCCCGAACCGAATTTTTTTCGGCGCGGGGCCGCGCAATGTACTCACCGACGAGCTAGCCCGGCTCGGTGTTTCTCGCCCCTTGGTGGTCACGGACGCCGGATTGATCGAGCTCGGCCTGGTCGCGGCCGTTATTAGCCCGCTGGGAAGCCGGGCTGTCGTCTTCGGCGAAGTGAGCTCCAACCCCACCGAGGACGACGTTCTCGCCGGCCTGGACCGTTTTCACAGCGAGGCCTGCGATGGACTCGTCGCGATCGGAGGCGGCAGCCCGATCGACGCTGCCAAGGCGATTCGCCTCTTGGCCACGCACCCCGGCCGGCTCGCGGATTACGACCTGACCCGTGGTGGCCAGGAGAAGATCAAGCCTTCGATGCCCCCGATGGTGGCCGTGCCCACCACGGCCGGAACCGGCAGCGAGGCAGGGCGAGGCACGTTGATTCAGCTTCCGGAAACGGGCCGAAAGACCGCCGTGCTGAGCACTCACCTGCTGCCATCCGCGGCCGTGTGCGACCCAGAATTGACTCGCGACCTTTCCCCGGCTTTGACCGCGGGAACTGGCATGGACGCTTTCACTCATTGCGTGGAAAGCTATCTATCGACCACCTTCCATCCGATCTGCGACGGCATCGCCGTGGAAGGGCTGCGGTTTATTTCCAAGGGACTCGAGACGGCCGTCCGAGACGGATCCAACTCCGAGGCGCGCGCCGCCATGATGATGGGGGCGCTGCTCGGCGGCATCAGCTTTCACAAGGGCCTGGGCGTCGTCCACGCCCTCTCACACGCCCTCGGTTGCTCTGGACGCGTTCATCACGGGACGCTGAACGCGATCCTGCTCCCGCACTCGCTGCGGTTTAACCGCGACGCCGCCAGTCCACGGATGGCCGATCTCGGCGGGCGATTGGGCTTGGGACGCGGCGGCGACGCGGCTGGCCATCTGATCACACTCACCGAGCTGGTCCTGGCGCGTCTCCCGCTCCCCCGCCGCCTCGGTCAGCTCGACGGGCTGCGCCGCGATCGCATTCCCGAATATGCCAGGCTGGCGATGCTCGACCACTGCCACCCCACCAATCCGCGCCCCTGCACCCAGGCCGACATGGAAGACTTGCTCGACCGAGCCTGGTGACCACGGCTGCCCCGAGAGCGGCCCAAGGCTGACAAACGAACACGATCAAGCACCCAGCGGTCACGCAGCGATGTCAGCCACGTTGACACGGCGATTCCGCCGGGGACGGTCTTGTGGCATTCGCTATCGCGGCTGCAACATGGACGAAATCGCGTTGTTCAGTCTGACCGTTCGGGAAACCGGATCTGTGGTGCCCACGCGATGGATATCGCGGCAATAGAAGATCGAGCTCGTCGCGCTGAAACAGACGGCGCTGGGACGAATTACGACGCGGTACTGATCGTCGGGTTCGGCGGTCCCGAACGGCGCGAAGATGTCCTGCCGTTCCTCGAGAACGTGACGCGGGGCCGAAACGTCCCGCGCACGCGGCTTTTGGAAGTCGCCGAGCATTACGATCACTTCGAGGGTAAGAGCCCGATCAACGACCAGGTTCGCGAGTTGATCGCTGCGCTGCGGCCAGAGCTGGAGCAAAACGGAATCTCGCTGCCTGTCTATTGGGGCAATCGAAACTGGCATCCGTTCTTGGTCGACACACTGGCCGAAATGTCGGCGCACAGGATCAACCGCTCGCTGGCAGTCGTTCTGTCGGCGTATAGCTCGTATTCCAGTTGCCGCCAGTACCGCGAGGACGTCGAGCGCGCCAGAGCCGCAGTTGGACCAGACGCTCCGAAGGTCGACAAGGTGCGGGTCTTCTACAACCACCCCGACTTCATCGCCGCCAACGCCGCGCGGCTGCGCGAAGGGATCGAGCGGTTGCGCCCGGCCGTCGCGAATCCCTTCAAGTGGCGTTCACGGCCCACAGTATTCCCGTGGCCATGGCGCGAAACTGCGACTACGTCCACCAGCTCCGCGAAGCATGCCGGCTGGTCGCGGCCGACGCAGGCGTCGACCCAGCGCGCTGGGAGCTTGTGTATCAAAGTCGCAGCGGCCGGCCCGAGGACCCGTGGCTCGACCCGGATATCCTCGATTACCTTGTCCGGTTGAAGGCCAGCGGTGCCCAGTGCGTCGTGATTCACCCGATCGGGTTCCTCTCCGATCACCTGGAAGTCCTCTACGACCTCGATCTGGAAGCCCGCCAGCGCTGCGAGTCGCTCGACCTGGAGTTTGTCAGGACCGGGACGGTTGGTACCCATCCGCGGTTCGTAAGCCTGCTGCGCGAGCTGATTGCCGAGCGCCTGGATCCGGTGTCGTCGCCAAGAGGCCGGGCTGTCGGACGGGATGGGCCCAGTCACGATGTCTGCCCGGAGTCGTGTTGCCTTCCGCCGGCGCGTCATCCATTCCCGAGCCCCGATCGGCAATCCTGACCTCCCGCCGTCCGGCGCGTGATTCGGGGCGATTGCGGGCGACTGAGCACCGAGTGCCGCTGGCGTTGTTCACTCGTGGGCGTGCTGGAGCCAGATCCCGCCATCGACGCGAAGGGTGGCGCCGGTGATGTAGTCAGCGTCGTCCGACGCGAGAAACACGGCGGTCTTGCCGATGTCCTCCGGCGTTCCGAGCCGACCCCACGGAAGCGCGGCTCCCGCGCGGGCGATCGCAAGATCGCCAAAGGCCTCGTGCTCGCCGGGAGTATCGATCCAGCCTGGCTCAATCACGTTGACGTTGATTCGGTGCGGATAAAGCTCGGCGGCGATGGTGAGTGCCATCAAGTTCAATCCGCCCTTGCCGGCGTTGTAAGCGACGCTGCGCGCGTAAGGGGTGTGTACGTGGCAGCTCGAGATGAAGATGATCTTCCCGCCGCCCCCGCGCTCGACCATGTGACGAGCGGCGAGCTGGCTCATGTGAAAACCGCCGGTCAAGGTCCCCTCGACAACCCGGGCAAACGTTTCGGGGTCGTACTCGAGGAAAGGAGCGCGGCGCTGGTATGCCGGGTTGCTGATCAAAATGTCGATGCGCCCGAGCGCGCTCGTGGCCCGCGTGGCAACTCTTTCGCACGACGGACGATGAAACACATCGCCCTCGACCAGGACGGCGCCGGCCGAGCGCCTGGATCTCGGCGACCGTTGCCTCGGCCTGCGGCGATCGATCGCGGTCGTTCAGCGCGACGTCGGCCCCTGCCCTGGCCAGCTCGAGTGCGCAGCCGCGTCCAATGCCCCGCGCGCCGCCGGTCACGGCGCTGTTTTACCGGCTAGTTTCATCGCCCTACCCTCGCAAAAGACAAGTCCCGACGGTGCGACAGGATAACCAGCACGACCCCGAGCATCAAGAAACGGGCTCAGGCATCGGCCCAATCGCGGCGATTCCGCGAGCACGTTGGGCGCCATGCGCGCATCTCCCTCGCCCGGACGAGCCCTGGACAGTCCACCCCCCTGCCTCTATCGTGGTATTCAGTCCGGACTGTGGTCGCGACCAACGACTTGCGCTCGGCGGCCGTGTCACCGGTCGCCCTGACTGAACCGACACCGAGCTTGCCCGTACGAGAGCCGAAACCGACAATGGGTCAGTCTCGCCGCGACTTTGATGGGCGGCCGCGCGTGTGTAATGCCGGGTAATCGCGCGACAGTTGGCGGAAATCGTCCAGCTTGCGAATTCGATCGAAGGCTACATCGCAAACGGGGCCGCAACTTGGTGGGCCGTGTGGTTTGGCTGGTTGTCTCGATCGTGGGGTAGGGAGAGATGGCTGATGGAGGCGCGCCGCATTCTTCTGGTTGAAGACAGTTCCACCATGCGACGTATGCTCTCAACCATGCTCAAGGAAGAGGGTTTCGAAGTGGAGACGGCCAACGACGGCCTGCAAGGTTTAGCGAAGGCGCGGCTGGATCCGCGGCCGGAATTGATCCTGAGCGACTACGAGATGCCCGAGCTCGACGGGGCCGGTCTTTGCCGGGCGGTCAAATCGGACAAAGAGCTGCGCGTTCCCGGTCCTGATGTTGACGACGCTCAGCGAGACTCGGGACAAGATCGCGGGCCTGCAGGCGGGGGCTGACGATTACATCGAGAAGCCCAAGGGTCCCGATGAATTCCGCGTGCTCTGCGCGGATCCAGGCCCATCTGCGGATCGCCGACCTCCGCGCCGAGCTCTCCGACCGCAACCGTCTGCTGGAATCGGCACACAAGAAGCTGACCTTCGAGCTCGAGCTGGCCCGTCGGGTCCAGAGCGCCTTGATGCCGCGGCCGCCGAAGCCTCGAGGGGTGCTGAGGGTGGCGGTCCGATACACGCCCGCCAATCAACTGGGGGGAGACGTTTACGATTTCTACCGGCTCGAGAACAACCGTTTAGGCATTCTTGTCGCCGATGTCTCGGGCCACGGGGTCAATTCCGCCATGCTCTCGGGGATGGTCAAGGCGATGGCCGCCCCGCTGTCGATCGCGGTGCTCGAGCCGGGTGAGTTGCTGGCCGGCCTCGATGTCGCCGGGGAGCAGTACTTTCCCGAAGGCTATTTCTGCACTGGCTTTTACTTGATCGCCGACGAAGAGACCGGTCTGGTCCGTTACGCCGGCGTGGGCCATCCGCCGGCGATCATCGTCGGTCCCAACGGGCCGCGGACCCTGCCCTCCAACCCCGGGATGCTGGGAATCGGCATGGTTGACGGCACCGCCGGCGGCGCCGATCGCCTTGAGGAAGGTGAGTCCCTGGTTATCTACACCGATGGCTTGACCGACGCCATGGATCCGTCCGATGCGCTCTTTGGCGAAGATCGGCTCCGGACTTTGCTTCAATCGTACCACGGCGCGGACCCGTCCGAGATTCTCAACCAGGTCGACGAAGCCCTCAAGCAGCACACGTCGCCCGGTCGTCCGTCCGACGATATCAACATCATTGTTCTCCAGCGTCCCCGCAAGTGATCGCTCCCCAAGCCGCGCACAGCATGTTAAACTAGAGCGTATGGTCGGGGCCGTTTCAGGCCGGCGATCGGTCGCTGCTTCCCCTTACGTCAGCTCCAGCACGGTTGGAACCCACTCAACTCCAGCTCCGCATCGGGGTTAGAGCGGGATCGTACCATGACGGTCGAACCGACAGAGGTGAAAACGATCCGCCTGACCGGGCCGATCACGCTGTACGAGGTATCGGCGGTCTGTGAAGCTCTGCGCATGGCCCTCGCCGAGCTCAAGCCGCTTCGGATCGATCTGAGCGATTCCGGACCATGGGATTTGGCGGGTCTGCAGCTCCTGGTCGCTTGCGATCAATCCGCACGAAGTCAAGATATGTCCCTGCGATTGGTCAATGTCCCGGCCAGATGCGCCGAGATTGCCGATCGATCCGGATTGGCCGAATGGCTGGTCTCGGTTCGAGAGTGAGGGAGCTTGCGCGAACACAAGTTAATCGCTTCATTCACAGAAGGTCGACTCTTCCGCTAGGGTAAGACCATCGCGCGACGTCGATCGAAAGGGATCCAGCCTCGCGATTTCTAGCGGCGTGGGACGTGACGAATCTCATGAGCAAAACTGTCCTGCATGCCGACGACAGCGCTTCGGTGCGGCGCTGGGTGGCCGAGCAACTCGGAGACATGGACCTGAAGGTCATCTCAGTCGCCGACGGTGAGGCCGCGCTCGAAGTGCTCAGGGCGTCGCCTTGCGACTTGCTGCTGACGGACCTCGAGATGCCCAACCTCGACGGGTTGTCGCTCGTCGCGGCTGTCCGCGACTTGCCGATGCACCGGTTCTTGCCGGCGCTCGTGCTGTCCTGTCGTCAGCCCGGCGAGTTCGCACCGGAGCATCGCCAGGGAGTGACGGGATGGTTGGTCAAGCCGATCGAACCCGAGATGCTGCGGCGATGGGTCCGGCGGGTTTTGCCACGTTGATGCGGAATAACGCGCAGCGGTCACGACCCCCCAGGGTAATTGCAGCGGTCGCGCGTGGGCGAGAACAAGGTCGGTAGCGAGTGAGTGCGGGCGAGAAAACCGAAATCGGGTGAGGAGCCGGGTATTGAGTGTAAGTTCGGACGACCAGTTCCGCGAGATGTTCTACGAGGAAGGCGCGAGCTCCTGATCAGCCTCGAGGAGGGGTTGATGGATCTCGAGCGGCGCCAGGGCGATCGTGCGCACCTCGACAAGACCTTTCGGGCTGCGCACAGCTTGAAGGGTGCCGCGGCCATGGTCGGGCTGGCGGCGATTGCCGAATTCACCCACGGCATCGAGGCCGTTCTCGAGAAAATTCGCGGCGGCTCGCTCGTGGTCGATTCCGACATCATCACGACGCTTCTGGAAGCCAGGGACCATCTCGCGGCGATGGTCGAGGGCGAAGCGGCCAGTTCGCCGATCCTCGCCTCTGGTGAGCTGACGCAGCGGTTGACGGCGCTGCTGCGCGGTCCGGCACCCGCGGGAAGTCCGCCGGGGTCCCCCGCCGCCTCCCGGCCCGGCGCCCCCGCCGGCCGGCGACCGCCGCGAACCGTCGAGCAAGCCTCCGCGCCGGCGCATCGTCCTCGGCAAAACGCTCAACATCGACAAACGTCCGCACGCTTCCGGGCAAAGAACCGGCCGAACCAAACTCCGGAGCCGAGCCGCGCCAAGAAACGCCGCAAGTCGCGAAAGAGCGAGCGGCCTCCCGCGTCGCCGCACGCTGCGCGGCGGCGATCCACTTGTTTCCGGCGCCGACGCCGGCGACCTGGAGACCTATCAGCTCATACTCAATCCCGGCCCGGACGTTCTGCGCCGCGGGGCCAACCCCCTGGGCGTTCTGGACGAGCTGCGCGAGCTCGGCGAAGCGACCATCAGCACCGACCCGGATCTCGTTCCGCCGCTCGACCAGATCGATCCCGGAGCGCTGCTACCTGAGCTGGACGATCACGATCAAGACCAGCGGCATCGCCCGAGCGGCTTCGCGAGTCGTTCCTGTTCTTCGCAGACGATAGCAGCGTCGCGATCCATCGGCTCGCCAGCGATGGCACGCTGGTGCCGATACCGCTTGCCGCGGCCCCATCGGCGGCCATGGCGGCGGCAGCGGCGCCGGAACGGCTGGCCGCCGAGCACGCCGTTCCGGTCCCGGCGGTTCCGACCGCCGAGCCGCTTTATCCGCCGCAGCCGGCGGCGGCCGGCTCGCCACTGCCTCCCCACGCGGTTCCGCAGCCGACGCATATTCCGATTCCCGCCTCCGCGATCGCCCCCGTCGTCGCTCCCGCGTCCGCACCCGCGGATTCGGGTCGACGCCGCGCAGCTTGATGAACTCGTTGGCCTGGCGGGCGAGCTCGTCGTCGTCACCGACAACCTCATGGGCGTGCGCGAGATCCGCGGCGTCGAGTCCTGGATGCATGCCCTCGAAGAGCTCGAGCGCGTCAGCCGCGAGATCCGCGATACGACACTCGACCTGCGGATGGTGCCGGTCGACGAGCTCTTCTCGCGATTTCCGCGCGTCGTCCGCGACCTGGCCGACCGCTCGGGCAAGGAGATCGAGCTGCGGATCATCGGCCAGGAAACGCGGCTCGATCGCACGATCGTCGAGCGGCTCTCCGACCCGATGATCCATCTGATCCGCAATGCCGTCGATCACGCGCTTGAGCATCCCGCCGAACGGGTGGAGAAAGGCAAGCCGCGGCTGGGGCGGATCACGCTTTCGGCCGGGCCACGAGGGGGATCGCGTGGCGATTCGGGTCGAGGACGACGGCCGCGGGCTGGACCGCGAGAAGATCGTGCGCAAGGGGATCGCGCTGGGGATGGTTCCGACCGGGACCCCGCCGAGGATCCGCGCGTCGTCAGCCTGATCTTCGAGCCGGGTTTCTCGACGCGCGACACCGTCAGCGAGCTCTCGGGACGAGGCGTCGGGCTCGACGTCGTGCGCGACGCCGTGCGGGCCTTGCGCGGCAGCGTGGCCGTCGAAAGCACGCCCGGCAAGGGGACGGCGTTCATCTTCCGCCTGCCGCTCACACTGGCCTTGATCGACGGGCTCCTGGTCGAGACGGCCGGGGGCAAGTTATGTCGTCCCGCTGGCGCAGGTCGAAGAGTGCGTGGCGCTCGAACGGTATGCGTTCGGCGCTATCGCGACGAGCGACCCTGCGTATCGGTCCGGGGAGAACTTGTGCCGATGGTCTCGCTCCGGAACTTGTTTCGGACCAACGGTCCCCCGCCGGCGCGGCAAGAATTGCTGCTGACGCGCCATGCCGGCCAGCGGGTCGGCGTGGCCGTCGATCGGCTGCTCGGGCGCGTCCAGGCAGTCATTCAGTCGCTGGGAGAGGGCTTGCACGGCCTGAACCGATTCTCCGGAGCCACCATCCTGGGCGACGGCTCTGTCTCCTTCATCCTCGATCTATCAGCCTTGGTGTCCGAGTCACGATTCGCCGAGCAAGACCGGCCGGCGTTAGGGCGGAGAGTTACCGATGAGAATGTCCACTCCGAACACAAATCACGACGACGATGGTGCTGTTCGGGCTGATCCCGGCCTCCATCGTCGGCCTGGTTTGCCTACCACGGCCAACGACGACTTCAAGGGCAAGCAAGAACTCTTGATCAAGCAGGCCGCGCCGAAGCGATCGCTGACCGCATCGCTTACGAAATGCAGCAGGACCCGAAGGCATCCGAGCGGGCGTGGCACCGGAACCCTCCCGGAAAAGGTGCGGAACAAAATCCAGACCCAGATCACGACAGATCGTCGGGAATTTCACGATCGAGGCGGCCCAGGTCTATCTCGTCAATCCGGACGATAAGGTCCTGGTCAAGCGCAGACACCGATGGTGAATTCGATCCCAACCCCTCGATCGCGGCAGTCTCCCAGCGCTACCTCGAGGTGGCGCAGAAAGCCGTCAACGGCTTTTCGGCTCGCAGTTCGTCGCCGCCCCCGGCGAACCGGACGGCGAAAGTTGAGCTGGTCGGCTACGCCCCGGTTCACGTCGCAGGCGCCGCGGCGGGCCCCGCCGGCCGGCACGGGTTCGTCACCCTGGTCGTCGTTCCCGACGAGGTCGCGTTCGCGACGATCTACAAGAACCAGATCTGGACGGTCATCATCATGGCCGTCGTCCGCGTTGCTGACAGTTCTCTTCGGCTGGTTCTTCGGCCGCTGGTTCATCCGGCCCTCTGCTCGAGATCATCGGCGTCACCGACAGCTTCACGCAGGGCATCTTTACAACCGCACCAACGTCAAGCGGGGCGACGAATTGGGCGATCTGGCCAACGCAGGTCAATTCGGTGGTCGACAAGCTCGCCGAGGTCATCAGCCAGATCCGCGACATGGCGGCATCGGTGTCGACCGGCGGCAACGAGCTGAATTCGAGCGCGCATCAACTGGCACAGGGATCGCCCAGCAGGCCGCCACGCTCCAGGAAATCGCCGGAAGTCTTCAGTCGGTCGACTCGTCGGTCGGACGCAACGCTCAGCACGCCGCGACACGGCCCGGATGGCCAACGAAGCCAGCGGCCAGGCCGAGAAAGGGGGCGAAGCCGTCCGCGAGACCGTCGTCGCGATGCGCGAGATCACGCAAAAGATCCTGATCGTCGACGACATCGCTTATCAGACCAACCTGCTCGCTTTGAATGCGGCAATCGAGGCGGCCCGGGCTGGCACGCACGGAAAGGGATTCGCCGTGGTCGCCGGCGAGGTGCGCAAGCTTGCCGAGCGCAGCCAGGCCGCCGCCCAGCAGATCAGCGACCTCGCGAAGAAGAGCGTCGCGGTCGCCGAAAATGCCGGCTCGCTTCTCGATCGGACCGTTCCGATGATCCGCGACACATCGAACCTGATTCAGGAAATAGCGGCGGCGTCGCAGGAGCAGATGGCCGCCATTCGTGAGATCAACGTGGGCGTGAGCCAGCTCGAAGAAGTCGTGCAGCAGAATGCGGCGGCCAGCCACGAGTTGTCCGCCACGGCCGCCGGCCTGGCTTCACAGTCGGCGACGCTGCAGCAGCAGGTCGACTTCTTCCAGCTCGATACAACCGGAAACGGTTATGCGGGCGGAAGCGGGGCTCTGTTGCGCTCGCACTCGGGGGCGGCGGTGCGAGCGCAGACCGCCCCGGCCAGGCCGCTCTCCCCACCCGGACGCCGTGCCGCCGCGAACCACGGATTGGACGGCCAGCCCGGTGCCGGACAGACTGCTGGTGGGCCGATTCTTTCGTCGAATCCGCCGGCGCTTCCCTCGCACATCAGTCCATCGAGCGGGTCGCCATCGGGCCCGTCCTCCCAATCCGGGCACGCCAACGCGCGGCGGCGTGGTGGTTAACCTTGACGACGACGACAATTTCGAGCGATTCTCATGATTGCCGCAAAGATCCATAATATGACAGATAATTTTAGCGAGCACACGCTGCCCGGGGCGGCACTGGACCCCGCCGGCCTCGCTCTCGCTTGCACCGCGGTGCGATCATAAGGACGGGATGATGATCGACGTCGTGACCGACGCCACCAGCGCCACCGACCGCGACCGCGGGCAGTCCTACGTCGTGTTTCGACTGGGGGGAGAAGGCTATGCACTCGAAGTGATGCGCGTCCAGGAAGTCCTCGACATGCAGTCGCTCACCGAGGTGCCCGGCGGACCGAAATTCCTGCTGGGCGTGATCAACCTCCGAGGTCACGTGGTGCCTGTCTACGACCTTCGCATGCCGTTCGGCTTGCCCAAGGACCCGCGGCAAACCCGGGCCCCTGCGTCCTCATCGTCGAGACCGCCGCCGGCACCGGCATCCAGATCACCGGACTCTTGGTCGACCGCGTCTCGGACGTCCTGGAGTTCTCTCCCGAGGAACTACAAGCTGCCCCTCAGCTTGGACTTGGGAAGGCCACCCCGTTCGTCCGCGGCCTGATCCGTCACCAAGATGCTTTCTTGCTCGTATTGGACGTAGATCGTATCTTCTCGACCCTCGGGTCGTTGAACGGTGAGGGAGTGTAACGTGGCGACATCGGGCATGCTGCCACCCTCGCCGGCGGAACCCGAGCCTTGGTCAGAGAAGGACTTTGCTCCGATCACGGCCTTCCTGCGCCATCAGATCGGCATCACCCTCGAAACCCATCGCATGGGGTTGCTGCAAGCAAGGCTACGCTCACGTCTTCAAGTCAAAGGATTCAAAAGTTTTACCCACTTTCACGAGCACGTGCTCAAGAGCGATCCCACTGGGTGGGGCGCGCAGCTCCTGATCGACCTCTCCACCGTCAACCATACCGCCTTCTTCCGCGAGCCGGCGCACTTCACGTTCATGGCCGATCGCGTCGTCGCCTGGCTCAAAGACTCCCCGGGAATGACGGTCCGGATCTGGTCGGCGGGATGCTCTTCCGGACAGGAGCCGTACAGCATGGCCATGGTCCTGGCCGAACGGCTGGCGGGCGCATCACCGCCAAAAATCGAAATCTGGGCCAGCGACCTATCGCTCGAGATGCTCAAGATCGCCGCCGGCGCCATCTATACCACCCGCGACGTCCAGGGTGTTTCGCCGGCCAGGCTCAGGCGCTTCTTCCTGCTGGGCCGCGGTCCGCGGGCCGGTTCGTTCCGGATCGTCCCGGAGATTCGCGACCTCGTCAAGTTCCGGCACATCGATCTGCGCAATCCGGTCTGGGCGGTCCCCAACGACTTTCCCATCGTCTTTTGTCGCAATGTTTCTATCTACTTCGCCGAAGACGAGCGCCTGACCCTCTTGAACCGCCTGGCGCAGCACATCCGACCGGGCGGCTGGCTGGCCACGGGAAACGGCGAGATACTGCCGGACGTGCCGCCCGTGCTCCGGAAGCATTCACCGTCGTTGTTCCAGAAAGAGGTGTGAGCAGCCATGGCGCGGCGCGACCGTCTCACACCGGGACAACCATCCCACGACCCAGCGCCCTTGGAGGTTCTGGTCGTCGACGACAGCGCGGTCGTCAGGCAGCGGCTCAAGGCCATCATCGAGTCGGACCCGGGGTTTCGCGTGGTGCTGGCCGCCGACCCGTACGAGGCGGTCGCAATGCTGGGAAAGTCTGTCCCCGGCGTGATCGTGCTCGACGTCGAGATGCCCCGGATGGACGGCCTCACCTTCCTGCGCAAGCTCATGCGGCAGCATCCGCTGCCGGTCGTTCTCTGCACGGCCCAGGCCGAGCGGGCCGTGACTGCGCTCCAGATGGGAGCCATCGAGGTCATCGCCAAGCCCGACTGGAGCAACGCCGACCGATTGTCCGAATGGTCGCAGAGTCTACTGGAAAGCATCCGGAGCGCCGCTCGAGCGGGCCGCCTCCCCTTTCGCGACGCGCGGCCCCTGGGCCCGACCGATCCTCGGCATAACGCCGACGTGATCTTGCCCAAGATTACTTATTCCCCCCGCGCCGGCTCGAGCGAGCGAATCATCGTCGTGGGCGTGAGCACCGGAGGTGTCCAGGCACTGCAGCAGTTGCTCGCCGGATTTCCCGCGACCGCGCCGGGGATCGTGATGGTGCAGCACATGCCCGCGGATTTCACGACCGCGTTTGCTCATCGCTTGCACAACGACCCGCGAATCCAGATGGAAGTGGCCGAGGCCCAGCATCATGAAGTGATTCGGCCTGGCAGGGCCGTCCTGATCCCGGGGGATGTCCACGGAATCGTCCGCCGGGTGGCCACCGGATATCGCGTCGAGCTGGTCGAGGGCCCTCCGGTCTGCCGCCACCGTCCCAGCGTCGAGGTGCTGTTTCGCTCGGTCGCCCAGGCGGCAGGCCCGTTCGCCGCGGGCGAATCCTTACCGGCATGGGCGACGACGGCGCCGGCGGCCTGCTCGAGATGCGCGAAGCAGGCGCACTCACCATCGCCCAGAACGAAGCGACCTGCATTGTCTTCGGCATGCCGCGCGAAGCCATCCGCCGCGGCGCGGCCAAATTCGTCGTTCCCCTCGATTCCATCGCGACCAGCATCATGGCCTGGCTGGCCAGCTCTGAGTCGGGATCATGGCATTGAGGCGACAAAGAGGGAAGGCGACGTCAGGAGCCACGCGCCAGCGCCCGGCTTCTGGCATGCCTTCCCCGCGGCGAACGCTCGAGGACTGTTCTCAATACGCGTCGGAGCTGACGACTTCACCGGAACCCATCGATCCGACCTGGACCCAGGTCAGCGGATTGATCGAGTTCTTCATGAAGTGCACCGACCCATCGCCGAACAGCGTGTTGACGCCGCCAGGATGCCGGCTGCGCGAGCCGCAGAATTCCGCCTGCTGGGGAAATCCCATGTAGCAACCCAGCTGCTGAACCGGCTGGCTGTCGCACAACGACCCGAAGGTCGCCGGGCTCGTGCCCGGGCCGGTCGGCCCGAACGACGCGATGTTGTCGGTATAGTTGCCGGGTAGACTTCCGAGCACCGACCACGGCAGGAATCGGGGAACGTAGTCCTGATAGCTATTCGGCGTGAATCGCGTATTGTACGAGCCCGCGCCCGAGTTGTCGGACCAGACCGTCCCGCGCACGTCGTCCTGCGCCCCCTGCAATATCTCGGAAACGAAAGCCGTATTGCTGGTGCCGTCGGTCACGGACGCAATCCTGACCAGCGAAGGGCCCGTTGCGCTGCCGTTGATTCCAAACGGCGACGCCAGATGAAAACTCTGGTTGCTCTGGAACAGGGAACCGGAATTGGGAACGGCCTGGCCGTAATCCGTATTGCCCCAGTTGACCCCGTAGTTCCCCTTGGAGAGGCCCCACCACGAGCCGCCACCCGGAGGCGCGTTCATGCCAACCAGTGCTCCCAGCGAGGCCATGCTGAAGACATTTTGAGTGTCGCTCGGGCACTGGAACGAAGAGATCTTGGTGATCTCGACCGTGCTGTTGACGAAGAAGCCCAGGTACTGAACACCCTCGGCGCCGATGGCGGCGTTGTATGAGTTGTACAAGGGTCCTTGCTCGATAAATGGCAGCATCATCACGAACCACGGTGTGTTCTGGCAGTTGTTGGAGAAGCCAAACCCCGAGCAGAACCCGTTGAGCCCAAAGATCACCGAAGACGGATAGCAAGTGCTGGACGACTCATAGTTGGCAATCGCCAGACCAAGCTGTTTAAGATTGTTCATGCATTGGGCCCGTCGCGCCGCTTCGCGGGCCGCCTGTACCGCGGGCAACAGTAGCGCGATCAACACGGCGATGATCGCGATCACGACCAGAAGCTCGATCAGTGTGAAACCCCGGCGTCTTTTTAGCATGGCTGTACCCACCCCCTCCCGAGTCGATTGTGATGTGCCGTTCTCGATACAGCGCGGCGCGCTGTCACCCCGGTATGAGTAAGGTGGCCGCGAACCGGAGGTCCCCGCTCTACCGGTCTGCATCCACTCTCATACTAACATTCCTGTAAACGCTTTGCAAAATGCACCGAACGGCATCGTCCCCGGCATGCCGCGGATTTCCGCGTCTGCCGCGCGGCCAGGGTCGGCTGTTCCGATCCGGTGAGCGGTCGGAACTGCACCACCCTGGTTCGCGAGCTCGATTTCAGGAACGTGCGAACGAGCAAACGCGAAGGGAAGGCGGGACGAGCACCGGGTGTGGGCCACACCGGCTCCCGCTTCCCTTGCGGTGGTCGCTTGCAGGTCCCTAGTACTGGTCGGCGCCGATCACTTCTCCGCTGCGGATCGAGCCCAGACCGACCCATGTCATCGGGTTGATGGAGTTCTTCATGAAATGGACCGAGCCGTCGCCGAAGAGGCTGTTGACCCCGGCGGGATGCCGGCTGCGCGTACCCGAGAACTCGCCGCCCTGATTCCCTTGGTTGTAGCAAGCCAAACCTTGTGCAGGCTGGCTGTCGCACAATGAGCCCGGCGTCGGAGGGCTCGTGCCCACGCTCGAGCCGACAAAGGTCGGCAGATTGTCCATGTTGTCGCCGGTGAGCGACGCCGCGCTCACGGCCGACGCCCAGGGTTGAAACAGCGGAACGTAATCCTGATAACCGTTGGGCGTGAATCGCGTCATGTACGATCCGCCGCCGGGATTGTCGCCCCAGATCAACCCTCGAAGGTCGTCGTTGGCGCCCTGCAAGATCTCGGAGACAAAATGCGTGTTGCTCAGCCCGTCGGTGACCGACGCGTACGTGACCAACGACGGCCCCGTCCCGCCCGAGGAGACGCCGAAGGGAGACGGCAAGTACAGGTTCGGAGTGAAATAGGTACTGCCCACGAGCCCCTGGCCGTAATCGCAGTTGCCCCAGTTAACCCCGTAATTGCCCTTGGTGAGTATCCAGTTGGGACCGGTGACCCCAGCCAGAGCCGCCAGGACCGCGATGTTGAAGCCGTTCTGGATGTCGCTCGGACACTGGAACGACGCGATCCTCGTCGTGCCGACCGTGCTGTTGACGAGGAAGCCCAGGTACTGAACCCCTTCCGTGCCAATCGCCGCGTTGAAGGAATTGTAGAGCGGGCCCTGCTCGATATAAGGAAGCATCAGGACAAACCACGGGGTGTTTTGGCAATTGTTACCAAAGCCCCAGCCCGAGCAAAATCCCTTGTTCGTCCCCCACACCGACGATGAGGGGACACAGGTGTTGCTCGACTCGTAATTGGCGATTGCCAATCCGATCTGCTTGAGATTATTGCTGCACTGAGCTCGCCGCGGCTTCCCTCGCAGCTTGAACGGCAGGCAACAAGAGAGCGATCAAGACCGCGATGATCGCGATCACGACCAGGAGTTCTATCAGCGTAAAACCACGACGCCGTTGTGACATGGCTTGGCCCACCCCCGATTAGATTGTGAAGACTCGTTGTCGGAATAGAAAGGGCGCGCACTCGCCCCTTGGATGAGAAAGGCGGCAGCTCACCGGTGTCTCCGCTCTACCGGTGAGCTTCCACACTCATACTAACATGCCTCAAATCGGTTTGCGAGAGGTTAGTTCGCAAATCGTGCGACTCGTTCGAGACTTTCCTGAACAAGATTTGGACGGCGCGAATCACCACCGCGACCACCCCCGTTTGTCGTGCGAGCGGCCGTACCGGATTTTGCGACGCGATCGAAATCTTGTTAAGAGATCTAGTCTAATATTGAGTACGCGCTCCATTGGCGATTTCAAGAGACGAGGTCTTAGTTTCTCGTTGTTTTTGTCCGCGCGCCGCGCTTCGCGGCCTATCCGGCAATCCTCGTCAATCCCTGATATTACTGTGCCCCGCGCATTGCCCGTCGCTTACCAGCCTCGGCCTACTCTCCGCGAGCGTCAGCCAATTGCTCCGCGAGGATCTGGATCGGGTGAAGTGCTTCGATCCCCGCAAGGCCATGGACCTGGCTTCGACACGAGAATCCAGGCGCGACCAGCCGAGCCGAGGGCTCGCTCCGGGCCGCCGGGATCAGCACGCGCTCGGCCAGTGCCACGCTGACATCGAAATGTCCGTATTCGTAGCCAAACGAGCCCGCCATGCCGCAGCAGCCGGAGTCCAGCTCCTTGATCTCGAGGCCAGGCACCCGCGCTAGCGCCGCCAGCGTTCCCGCGGTGCCCAGCACCGCCTTCTGCTGGCAATGGCCGTGCACGAGCACTCTTCCGGACCGAGGTAACAGGCCAAGCTCCGGCACTCGTGCGAGATCGCCCACGAACGCGTCAATGAGGACCGCCGCCCGGGCAACTTCTTCCGCCGCGGAGCCAAGGCGAAAATCGCGATATTCGTCCACCAGCGTCACCAGGCAGCTCGGCTCGCAACCCACGATCGGGATTCCCCGGCGCACCAGCGGCAAAAGCTTCTCGACGTTCTTCTCCGCCAGTCCCCGCGCCAAGGGCAGCAATCCCTTGGAGATTGCCGGCCGGCCGCAGCACTCGAGCCCCGCGAGCTCGACGCGATATCCCGCGGCCTCCAGGACGCGCACCGACGCAATACCGACCGCGGGATCGTTATAAGTGGTGAAGCAGTCGTCCAGCAGCACGACTGTTCCTCGCTCGCCGGCGCGGATGGACGCGATGGCGGCGAAACCACCGGCGCAAGTGGTCGCGCGCAAAACTCGGCAGAGTCCTGCGCCGGTCGATGCCGGCGGTCTTTTCCAGCAGCCACTTGAAGACCGGGTTGCGCACCGTCGCATTGGCCAGCGGGGCCATCGAAGCCGCGATCGGGTTCAAGCGGAAGATCTGACCGAGGAGAAGGTGGCCCAGTGGATGCGGCCGGTCGCGGTATCGCTGGTAAAGCACCTCGGCCTTGAGCTTGGCCATGTCGACCTTCGAAGGGCATTCGGTCTTGCAGGCCTTGCACTGCAGGCACAGGTCGAGCGCTTCGTGGAGCGTGTCATTGTCGAGGCCGCCGTCGCCGGCCGGCAATTCGCCGTTCATCACGAGCCGCAGCAGGTTTGCACGCCCGCGAGTGGTGTGCATCTCGTCGCGCGTGGCCATGTAGCTGGGGCACATCGTTCCAGTCGCGGTCTTGCGGCAGGCGCCCACGCCCGAGCACATCTCGACCGCGCCGGCGAACCCCCCCTGCCCGGAAAAATCGAACAGCGTGGGCGATGGCTCGTGCGCGTGGTACTCCGGACCGATGCGCAAGGACTCGCCCGGATCGGAATTACCAACCACCTTGCCGGGATTGAGCCGATTTTCCGGGTCGAACGCGGTCTTGATCGTCTCGAACGCCGAATACACCTCGGGTCCGAACAGCTTGCGGTTCCACACGCTGCGGGCCAGTCCATCCCCGTGCTCGCCGCTCATCGCGCCGCCAAACTCGACCACCAGATCCGAGACTTCGGCGGCAATCGATCGTAGCGTTTCGACTCCTTTTAGAGTCTTGACGTTGATGATCGGGCGGATGTGCAGGCAGCCGACATCGGCGTGGCCGTAGCAGGCAGCGTCGACCCCGTGCCGCTCCACGATCGTGCGAAAGCGATCGTAGAATGCGGGCAGCTGCCGAGGATCGACGGCCGTGTCTTCCACGAATGCGATCGGCTTCGCGTCGCCAACCATTCCCATCAGCAGGGAAAACCCTGCCTTGCGAACCTTCCAGAAGTCGTCCTTGTCAGCGTCGCCCAGGCGGGTGCGCACCCCCAGGACGCCGGGGCTTCCCGCAAACTTTCCCGCCAGCCCGTGGGCTTTCTCCGCCAGCTCGTCCGGCGAATCCGAGTAAAACTGCGCCGCCAGCACGGCGGCCGGCCGTCCTTCCGCGAAGCTCAGATACCCGGCAAACAGCGAGTTTTGCGCAGCGAGATCCAGGATCATTCGGTCGAGCATCTCGACCGCGACGGGCCCCGCGTCAACGATCTCCTCCAGTCGATCGAGCGCCGCGCTGATGGTTGCAAACGACAGCACGACCAACCCCTGCGCCGCGGGTACCGGCATGAGCTTGAGCTCCGCGGCAGCGCAAACGGCCAGCGTTCCCTCCGAGCCAACGATCAGCTTCGCCAGATTGAACTGCCAGGGCTCGTCGTGCCATCCCGCTGGCCGCACCGGAAGACCGGGCACGAACTCGTCCAGGTTGTAACCGCTCACCCGCCTCAGGATGTGCGGAAACCGCGCGCGGATCGCTGGCTCATGCTGGGCCACGGTGTCGCGAACCACGCGATGGAGAGCCCCGATCAGGTCCCCGCGCCGGCAGCACTCGTCAAGCTGTTCGGGCGAGACGGGCCCAAGTGTGGCCGCCCTTCCGTCGGCGAGGACCGCTTCCACCATCCGCACGTGATCCACCGTCTTGCCATATCGCAACGAGCGCGCACCAGCCGAGTTGTTGCCGATCATGCCCCCGATCGTCGCCCGGTCGCTGGTCGAGACGTCGGGCCCGAACATCAGCCCCAGCGGCTTCAGATGGGCATTGAGCTGGTCAAGCACGACGCCCGGCTCCACGCGCACGGTCATCGCCTCACGGTCGACGATCCCGATCCGGTTCAAGTACTTGGAGAAGTCGATGACGATCGCGGGGCCCACCGTCTGGCCCGAAAGGCTGGTGGCCGCGCCGCGCGGGAGGATCGGAACGTGCTCATTTGCGGCGATCGACACCGCCGCGACCACGTCGCTGGCGGATCTCGGCACCACCACCCCCAGGGGCTCGACCTGGTACAGGCTAGCATCCGTCGCATACAGCCCGCGCGTCCCGAGGTCAAAGTGCACCTCCGCGCACGACTCGCGGCTCAAGCGGTCGGACAGACGCTGTAGCTCGGACGGAGTTGAGGTCAAAGTCGGCATGGACATCAGTGTGGGTTGACCGCGAACCAGGCGGGTCGCACACGACGGAACCGCGGGCGCCGGTTGCACAATCGGCGTCGCGGTGGCAGCGCCAAGAGCACCATAGATCACAGTCCAGCGATCTGTTCGGCCGTCGACCACCTCGCCGTCAAGCGCTCATTGTACCACAAGGGTTTTCCCACGCGACCGCGCCGGCGGACCGTGCCCCGCGCCCCCTTCGTCGAGAATTCTTCGCGTGCCCTCAATAAACCGGCCGCGATCCCGAATGAAACGATGGTGCCATCATCTGTGCCGAGCGTCCTGGGAACACGTGGCCACCGTGGCTGGGAGCCGATGCAATGTCCCTGTACTATCAAACGGAATACCGGCTCGGCCGGCGCGGCGCATCAGCCGATCATACACCGGGTTTCGCGCGTTCCTGGCCATTTTCTTCGACCTCATCTTCGGATTGTGCTTCGAGCTCGTCTCCGCCGCCGTGGCACTCGCCGCGCGCATCATCGTCATCGCCTTCTACTTCGTGGTCAGCGTGGTGAAATCACTCGGTAAGCTCCTGGTCATGTTCATGACCGCCCTTGTCTACGCCCTCACGCTTCCCTTCGCCCTGCTGCACCACGCCGTTAATCGCCTGAGATCGCCATCCCGCGCCGCAACCGGCTCTCGACGGCGGTTCGATCCTCAAGCCCGAATGGGCCCTCAGTCGAGATCTCTGAGCCCGCGCGTTCAAGGCCTGGCGCCATCGAATCCCTGGTTTCCTGCTGCGGGCGGCTCTCCCCGCGCCCTACCGAGTGAGCGCCCGCCGCGGGATCGACCACCAGACCGCGTCGAACGCCGCACGTGCCTCGTCATCGAACACGAGGTCGGTGGCGGCCAGCGTGGCGTCAAGCTGCTCGGGACGACTGGCGCCCACGATCGCCGAGGTGATTCCCGGTTGCTGTAGCACCCACGCCACGCTCGCGGTCGCCAGTCTCCAGCCCCGTCGTTCACAGTAGCCCTTCAAGGTACACACGGCATCGAACTGTGCGGCGTGCCAGTAACGGTTCCGATAGAGCTCGCCCGATTCCCCGAGCGTGAACCGAGTCCCGGGCTGTGGCGGTCCCAGAGCCGAGTGCTTCCCGGTCAAGAGCCCTCCGGCAAGCGGGTTGTACGCGATCACCCCGATGCCTTGGTCGCGGCAGAGTGGTAGCAGCTCGCTTTCGATCTCGCGGTACAGCACGTTGTAACGAGGCTGAACACAGTCATATCGCGCCCAGCCGTTCCGCTCGCTGGCGCCAACCGCCAGCGCAAGCTGCCAGGCCGGGTAGTTGGAGCAGCCGGCATATCGGACCTTGCCGGACCGAACCAGATCGTCGAATGCGCGCAGAGTTTCGTCGATCGGCGTCTCAGGGTCCGGCAGATGAGCTTGGTACAGATCGATCGCGTCGACCCGCAGCCGACGCAGGCTAGCCTCGCAGGCCGCCAGGATATGCCGGCGCGACAGTCCCTGGTCGTTCGGACCGAGCCCGACGCGGATCCGGCACTTGGTCGCGACCACGAACTGGTCTCGACCGCCCGGCGCCGGCCAGCCAGCGCCCGATCACCTCTTCGGTTCGGCCGGCGGTCTCGGGTTCGGGAGGAATCGGATACGCATCGGCGGTATCGAGAAAGGTCACGCCACGCTCGGCCGCAACATCGAGGATGCGAAATGCCGCCGCCTCATCGCTCTGACCCGCGAACGTCATCGTCCCCAGGCAGATCTCCGATACCTTCAGGCCCGTCCGCCCCATCCGACGATGCTTCATGGTCGCTCACTCCGCTCGACCGCGTGCTTCCCGCCGGCCAGGCGCACCGCATCCTTCCACAGCCCTTTCTGTCAGGTCGACCCGCGTCGTTAGCCTTCCATTTTTCGGGCATTTCAAGGATAACACAGGCGTCAGGAAGCGGTCAAAGTCCGCCGTCGCAACGGGCCGATCAGGCTGAATCTGATCACAGAGTATCTGTACGACAAATCATGTGTCAGTCTTTATGAAAATGTCGGGCTGGACGTCTGGCGACGCCCGTTGCTTCCGCACGGTATCGATCGAGCTTGACGCCGGGCGTGGTAGACTTCACTGCGGCCGGCGTCCGATGGCTTCATCCCTCTCCAATCGGCCGGCAACGACGCTGAGAAATCGCGGTTCCGGACGAGGTTTTTCGCGATGGCCGAGCAATTGACGGAACGAGAACAACGCGCGGATGATCTGGCCGAAGGGCCGGTATTGCCGGATTGGAGGGCTGCGCTGCGCGAGGAGCTCGATCAGGCGCTCATCCGCGGACACGGCCGGTGGTCGCGGGCGCTCATGGCCGTCGCCTGGATTCATTTGCTCGCTTTTCTCGTCTGCCACACGCTGCAAAGCCCGAGCCGCGAGAGCGATCCTCGCCATATTCTGGTGTGGTTCATCGAGCTGGTCAGCGTGTTCGTGGCGATGCGCCTGATCGCAGGCAAGGGCTGGTTCTGGTCTCCGCAGGCCGTTCATCTGATCGGCCGGATGTGGCTGACGTTGCTCATTCTCTCGTTCAGCCTCTCGACGTTAAATGCGACGATCGGCTGGGAAACGCTCTGGTTCAAGGCGGCGTGGGGCACGCTCAGCAGCTTCTTTTTCGCCACCCTGGCGTGGCTGCTCACGCCACGGTTCCTGTTCCTGGCCTTCCAGATGTACTTCACCGCGCTCTTGATGGCGCGATTCATGGACTGGAACAACGTGATCTACGGCGCGTCGTGGTGGCTGGCCTTGATGATCGTCGCCTTCATGGTCCGGAATCGCGAGCTGCGGGCGGATCACCCCGCGGTGTGAAGCAATGTGCGCACAGGACCACGGAACTGCCGGCCCGCGGATCCCCAGTACCCGGTGCTACCGGCTCCCGACCGCCCGCGGCGCTCTGCGGTGCGCGACCGCTTGATCCGCGCTCACGGGCGCTGCTCGCGCAGCGGCCCCGTCCCAGGTCGGCAGCTCGCACAGGCCGCCCCCCAGGTAGAGATGCTGCCATAACTGCGTGGCCACCACGCAGGTCAGGCTCAGATCCATGATGATCCGCTTCGGCGTGATGCGCGGAAACCGAACCTGGGCGGCGCTGACGCGCGACCGCCTCGGGATCGAACCAACCCGTGGCCTTGAGCGATTCCGGCGAGAGGAGCTGGTCGACCCAGGCAGGCCGGTCTCGGTCCAGGAATGCCTCGGACCGGCTGGCCTGGAACATCGTCTTGGGACGGTTGGCGATGCGCTCGGGTAGCGTCCGCTTGGCCACCTGGCGCAGCAGCCATTTGTCGGTCAGCCCGCGCAGCTTGTACTCAGGCGCGATCGACGCACAAAACGTGATCAGGTCTTCGTCAAGCAATGGGTAGCGAGTCTCGACCGACGAATTCATTGCGACGCGGTCGCCCTTACCCAGGAGCAGAAGGCCCGCCAGCATCACCTTGTATCCGACGTAGAGCGACTGGTTCAGCGGGTGCCAGCGCGTGAAGCGGTCGTGCTTGACGTCAAGGTCGTCGTAGAACGAGTGACCTCCCAGCCGGCTCCACATCGCGTCTGTGTACAGCACCGAGCGGGCCTGGCCCATGAAATCATAAACGTCCTGCTGGGCAATGCGCGTTCCCTGAATCCCGAGTAGTCGAGGCTTGGGGGCGGATCCCCCGCTGATCGACGAGAGCGCCAGGCTCCGGCCTCCTCTCATGGCCAGGGCCATCGGGCCCCAGTACAGCATGTTGCGAACCTTCTGGCTCTTGAACCAGGCGTACCCGGCCAGCGCCTCATCGGCACCCTCGCCGGTGAGTGCGACCTTGAAACCCTGCGAATGCACCGCCCGCGCCAGCCGCAACAGGCATGCGGCCGACGAGTCCATCACGGGTCCCTCGGCCGCGCGGATCAGCTCGGGATAGGTTGCGACGATGTCCCCCCGGTTCATCGTCACCGTCGTGAGCGCGGATCCCAGTGCGTCGGCCGATTCTTTCGCATGCGACCGCTCGTCGGGGCCGGCGCGGTCCAGCCCGATCGTGAACGACGGCACGGCGGAACCGCGCTGGCGCGAGCTCAAGCCCAGAACGACCGTCGAGTCCAGGCCGCCGCTGATGTAGCTGACGACCGGCACGTCGCCGCGCAGCCGCCGTTCGACCGCCTGCCGCATCAGGGATTCCAGCTCGTCCACCAGCGGCGTCGGGTCGGCGAGCGTGCGCTCCTGGCCCGCGTCGGGAAAATCGAGGTTCCAGTACCGTTTCAGCTCGATCCGGCCGTCCCGAACTCGCAGGTAATGGCCGGGCGGTATCGACTTGATCCCTTCAAAGCAGGTGCGCGACGTGCCGGCGCAGAACGTGTTGAACAGCAGGTCGATCCCCTTGGGGTCGGGCCTGGCCTCAACCATGCCCGAAGCCAGAATCGCCTTGATCTCCGAGCCCCACAGCAGCCAGCCGTCGACCTGGGTGTAGTACAGCGGGCAGATCCCAACGCGGTCCCGGCCCAGATACAGCGTCCGCTCTTTGCGGTCCCATAGCGCCACGGCAAACTGGCCGCGCGCTTCTCAAACACACCCTCGCCCAGATCTTCGAAGAGATGAACCCACAGCTCGGTGTCACATCGCGTCGCCAGCCGGTGGCCACGGTCCAGCAGTGCCCGCTGCAGCTCGGGGTATTCGAATAGCTCGCCGTTCTGGGTGGTCCAGATCGAGCCGTCCTCGTTGCAGATGGGCTGCCGGCCTCCGGCCAGGTCGACGATCGAAAGCCGCCGAACCCCCAGCGCCACACCAGGCTCGATGTGAATCTGTTCGTCGTCCGGTCCCCGGTGGGCGATGGCGCCGGTCATCGCCAGCAGACGCGACGCACTCATCTCGCGCCGGCCGTTCAAATCAATCGCACCAGCGATGCCGCACATGCCGGTCCACTCCCCTGCCAACCCTCGGCCTTTTCGCGCCGCTAGAGACTCGGCGGAACGACCTCGGAAATCCCGAACCACTATACCATGCGAGGTCCAGACGCCACGAGAAACCGCGACAGCGCCGCGCAACCCGACACGCCGGAAACGTGGAAGCCCCAACGTCTTGTCACTCGTGGCGCTGGGACACGCCGCTTGCAGGGACGGCGGTTTCTCGCGGTGTCAAAGGATTCCGGTCACTCCGGTTGTTCATACACCGACCAGCCCTCAGCGGCCGCGTTCCGCGCCTTGACGTAGCGCGCGTCCTCGAGGAACAAGAGCGCAACGAAGATCCCGGTGATCGCGCCTCCCACGTGGGCAAGATAGGCCACGCCGCCCGAATCGCCCGTCTTGCCGAGCGAGCCGGCCCCCAGCCAGATCTGTAGCGCGATCCACCCGCCGATCACGATCACGGCCGGCAGCACTGTGATGAACCGGAACAAGAGCACCCGGATCTGATGATGCGGAAACCAGATGACATACGCACCCATCATTCCGGCGATCGCGCCTGAGGCACCCAGGGTCGGCGTCAGCGAGTCGGGATTGACCACAATCTGGGCCAATGAGCCGACCAGCCCGCACGCCAAATAGCAGATGAGATAGCGAACCGAGCCTAGCACTTCCTCGACGTTGTCGCCCACGATCCAGAGATACAGCATGTTGCCCAGCAGGTGCATCCAGCTTCCGTGCAGGAACATCGAGGTCAAGAGCGTCAACCGTATCGGGATCGGGCAGGGAGAGTGCGGCCGGGACAGCGTGCGCTCCTCGCGATGCACGCCGCCGAACGGGTCGCGCACCAGTACGGGAACCACCTTTTCGACGGGCTGCGCGAGGTCTTCGTTGTGCGTGATTTCGTAGGGGGTCGCCGCAAACGCCAGCGTGAACTCGTCTCCTTGCTGTTGCTGAAGCAGGAAGGCGAGCACGTTGATCGCGATCAGCGTGTAGGTCACGTACGGTACGATCTGGGTGCGCTGCAGGTCGCCGAGAGGAAGGACCATCGTGAGCTCGTTTTCTCTGGGAAGTGTCGGATTGTACGCGCGGTCGGCAGCTAACGGTACCCATGTCTTCGGTGATCGCCGCTCGGCAATCCGGCGTTCTATCACAATTGACCGGGCTGCGGTACGTCTACGGCAAGACGTTGCGACCAGTGCTTGAGCTTTTTCCAGACGGGCGCGGCGATGACCACGCCGTGCTCCTCGGCTTCGCGGCGGCGGGCATCCCATGCAGCCGGCGCCCAGTATTCCTTTGCCGCGGGCATCCCTTGCATCCACTCGTCGAGCCGTTCGTGAAACCTCGCGAGCGGCTCCAGATTGGTGACCGCCACCGCGGCCACCAGCCACGAGCCTTCAGGTGCCAGCATTTTCGCCCACGACGCCAATCCGTTCCAGACCGGCGGCACCGCGGGACCCCCAGGTTTCGGCGATTGGGTACGGCTCGCGCCCTTCTTGTCAGCGCCCGCTTCCTCGGCCGACAAGGCCGAGTCAACCACGCACGGCAGGCCATTCGCCGACGGAAACGCCGCACTCCACAAGCCGGCAGGCCCCACCACCAAACCGGCAACCGGCCCGATCGCCATCCTGGCCGCCACCGCCGCCGCCGAGCCGGTTGGTGCAATATTTGCGACCCGCACCAACCCGACCCCCGCATCACGCGACTTCTCGACCGCCAGCTCGCCCGCCCGCTCCAGGATCAGTGGCGGAATGCCGTTCTCTCCATCAAGAAGTGCCAAAGCTGCCCGCTCCCCGCGCACGAATCCGACCGCACTCGGATCGACCCGACCCGAGGTCATCGCCTCCAGCCAGCTCGGCAAGCTCTCAATGCCGAAAAGTCCGGCACCGGCTGCGTCAAACCACAGCAGATGGGACGCGAGAGCCACGCCCGTAGCGGAGCGAGCCCAGCGGCAGTCCCGAGCGCTGCCGCGTATCGCCGCAGCTCATCGAGCCGGTACTGGTGGCTGACGGTCGTCGACACGCTCGCCTCAGCCCTCGCGGGCTCATGATCGATCGTGGGATCACAACAGAAACCGCTCGACCAACGTGAACCCACCGAAGCCGGTCGCGCACGTAGCCCCAGGCGCTCACGCCAGACGACAGGGCATCCGACGGACGCAATTCGGCGGTTTCACTTAGGTTATAGCGGCGAGCGGCAAAGTGCAAACCTCTCTCACCGTCTCCGGCCACGAAATCGCGACGTCGTTTCACTCGCCGTCTGAGCTCGCGCCGGCAAGCGAATTTCGGAGAGGACTGGAACCGCCCTAGATCACCACCGGACGGTGAGCAGTGCCCGGATGAGGCCCGTCCGACTCAAACTTCTCCCACTCGCGGCGCGACGCGAGCCAAACCCATCGCGCACAGCTCGAACTGGTCGCTCAGCCGGCGGAACACCGGCCCTCGATCCTGGTCGTCGCTCAGCTTGCTGGCGACGTAGTACGACCGCTTGCCCTGTTGCTGGTAATTGATCAGGGCGTCGGGCGAATTGCCCCCCTGCACCTTGGCAAGCGCCTCGGGATAGACGCCCCGTCCAGAACAGGGTGAAATCGCCGACGTGGCGATGGCATTCCCGCCGCCTGGCGGCGTCTTCGGCCGCCTCGGCTTCGGCGACCATCGCCGTAACTTCGAACAATTTGGCGGCCTTGGGATCGCGTAGCCTCCAGAGCGCCTTGGCTCGGCACGAAGCTCGCCAGCAGCTCGGCCACGTAGCCGACCAGCGACGGGTCGCCGATACCCAGCTCGTTCATGAATGCGATACTCGGTCAGGCCCCGGAAGAGCCTGTGCAGCGGATGCGATTCCGGGATCGCGCGCGAAATATCCATCGAGGGCGCTCCTCACCCATTCGACTTTGGGCCATGGGAACAGATGAGATAACCGACACGGACGACATGAGGATCGAACGGGTTGATTGCCTGAAGATGGAGCGAATCTCCGGCCTTCCTAGCAAATACTACGCCGACAATCGGAGATCGATCAACCAGAGTTTCGGCGAAGCGACGCGGCAGCACGGGCGGTTCCACCCGAGAATCGCGGGAGAAAGCCAGGGAGCCGTCGCCGACCTGGCCCTGGAATCCGCGTAGACTGGCGACCGAAGATACGTCAGACAAATGCCTTCGGCCAGCGGCGCCGCGGCCCCTGCCGAGCGCGTGCTCCGCCTTGAAGCATTCGGAGGTTCCTGGCATGATGGAATTAATGATCAAGCGGAAGATGATGTCCGTCCCACGACGTTGGCTCACTCGGCCGTGCTCGAGGCGTCGGAAGTTCGAGAGGCCGGTGCAGCGACTGCCGCCAGCAGTGCGATCGGGCGGCCCGGATCGGGGCGAGCTGGCCAACCTGCGGAAAGTCCGCTTGATCGCCGGGAGGGAACTTGGTTGCGAATCACGTTTCACGGTGCGACCCGGCAGGTCACGGGCAGCGCCCACCTTCTGGAGATCGGCCCGACGCGGATCCTGCTCGATTGCGGGTTGTTTGATTCGGAACGCATCCATCCCGAGAGCCCCAACCGCCAGCTGGCGTTCGATCCCCGCGAGCTGGATGCGGTGATCGTCTCGCACGCCCACAACGACCACATCGGCCGCCTGCCTGTCCTGATCCAGGCGGGCTATAGCGGGCCGATCTATCACCACGCCGGCCACCGGCGACATCACCAGCGTGATGCTGCGCGACAGCGCGCGGATCCAGCGCGAGGAGGTGCGCAACGCCCATCTCAAGTATCCGCACCTGGAGTCGGTCGAACCGCTCTTCGAGCTGGCCGACGTCGAGTGGATGATCGAGCGGCTGCAGCGCGTGCCCTACCGGACGGCCCGTCGAGATCGTGCCCGGCGTCACCCTGACCTACTTCAATTCCGGGCATATCCTTGGCTCGGCGATCGTCCAGCTCGACTACCGCGAGAACGGCCGGCCGCGCCGCTTCGTCTTCACCGGCGACCTGGGCCGCCGGGACACGCACCTCCTGCCGGACCCGACGGTGGTCCGGGACATCGACGTCCTGGTCTCCGAGAGCACCTACGGCAATCGCGAGCTCGACCCGTACGACCGGCTGATCAAGCAGCTGCATGCGATCGTCGCGCGGGCGATCCGGCTGGAGAGCAAGGTGGTGATCCCGGCCTTCAGCCTGGGCCGGACCCAGCGGATGGTCTACTGCCTCCAGGAGCTCTTCGCGCTGCACAAGGTCCGGCCGATCCCCGTCTACGTCGACAGCCCGCTGGCCATGCGCCTGACCGAGATCCACCGCGACCATCCCGAGGCCTACACGCCGCAGGCCCGCGGCCTGATGGACAAGGACCCGCTGTACTTCGGCTCGAAGTACGTGGAGTTCTGCGCGATCCTGGGACGACTCGCGGCGCCTGAACTACATGAATGGCCCGATGGTGATCATCGCCTCGTCGGGGATGTGCGAGGCCGGCCGGATCCGCCATCACCTGCGGCACGTCGTCTCCGACCCGGACAACGCGATCGTGATCGTCAGCTACCAGGCCGAGGGGACGCTCGGCCGGCAGATCGCCGAGGGGGTCGAGCGGGTCCAGATCTTCGACCAGTGGTACGACCTGAACGCCGCGGTCTACGTGCTCGACGGCTTCTCCGGCCACGCCGACCGCAACGACCTCGGCCTGGTGGTACGAGCAGACCGGCGGCAAGATCGAGCACGCCTTCCTCGTCCACGGCGAGCCCGACGCTCGACGCGCTGGTCCCCGTCCTCCAGCCGTTCGTGCAGACGCCGGTCCATACCCCAGAGCTCAACGACGGCTACGAGGTCTGACCGCCGGCGTGAGAGCACCGCTCGCCGCCCTTGATCCTCTGCCCTCCAGACGAGCGGCTCTCTCCGTCAGCTCGGTGCGGACGTCGCACCGGCCACCTCGTCGCGAAAGTAATCAAGCATATCAGAGAGCGTTTGCTCAATCGTCAGCTCCGGCTGCCAGCCCACGCGGGCGCACAGCTTTCCGGCATTCGCGACCAGGAGCGGCTGGTCGACGGGCCGCACCCGCGCGGCATCAACGCGCACCGGGATGGGCTTTTTGGCGATCGATCGCAGAATTTCGAGTGCGTCCGCGATCTTGACGCCCCGTCCGCTGCCGAGATTGTAGATTTCGCCCGCCTGGCCATGCTGGGCCACCAGGCGGTAGGCACGCACGACGTCGCGCACGTCGGTAAAGTCGCGAATCACGTCGAGAATACCGACCTCCACACAGCCGGACCGGCCGGCCTCGACGCTCGCCACTTGCAGCGCCAGCGATGCCAGCACGTACCGCGACGATTGCCGCGGCCCGGCATGGTTGAACGGCCGCACCATCACGACGTCGGTCCCATGCGCCAGATGATGCTGGATGCCCAGCAGATCGACCGCAGCCTTGCTCGCGGCATAGGCGTTTTCCGGGCGCAGCGGGCATTGCTCGGTGACTGGGATGAACTCGGCCTGCGGATTACCGTAACACACCCCGGTGCTCACCAGCACGATCCGCGGCTTCTGGCCCGACGCCCGAGCCGCCTCGAGCAGGTTGAGGCTTGCCCCCAGATTGAGAGCCCACGTGCCGCGCGGATCGGTCAGGCTCTCCTGTGGATTCAACTGCGCGGCCAGGTGGTAGATCGCCTCGGGCTGCTTGCGACGGATGATCTCGGCCACATTCGCTTCGTCCTCTTCCAGCAAATCGCAGCGCTCGATCCTCGCGACCTTGCCCACGTGGGCCAGCCCGGCGGCCAGCGGCCGGCGGCCGACAGACCCACCACCAAGTCGCCCGCCGCGACCAGATGCTCGGCGAGATGTCCGCCGACAAAGCCCGAGATCCCGGTCACGAGCGCACGCATGGCGCGATCATCCCTTCTCTGGCATTTCCCGCTCGCGGATCCGTCACCGCTCCTTGCGGTAGGCTCCCGACCGGATGTTGTCGATCCACGCCGTGTGCGTCCGATACCAGTCGACAGTCTCGGCCAGCCCGTCCTCGAACGCGATCGCTGGGCTCCACCCCAGCTCGGCTTCGGCCTTGCGGCAATCGATCGCGTAGCGCCGGTCGTGTCCCAGGCGGTCGGTGACATATTGAATCAGGTTCTCGCCTTTCCCACACAGCTTCAGGATCTGACGCGTCACGTCGATGTTGTACCGTTCACTCTTGCCCCCCAGGTTGTACACGTGGCCGGCGCGGCCCCGCCGCAGCGAGGTGTCGATGCCGCGGCAGTGATCGAGGACGTGGATCCAGTCCCGCACTTGCCGGCCGTCGCCATAAACCGGAACGGGGCGGTCCGCCTGCAAATTGGTGATGAACAGCGGAATCAGCTTCTCGGGGAACTGGTACGGGCCGTAGTTATTCGAGCAGCGAGTGATCACGGTATCGAGCCCGAACGTATGGTGGGCGGCGCGCACCAGAAGGTCGGCGCTGGCCTTGCTGGCGGCATACGGACTGTTGGGCGCAAGCGGTGTGCTCTCGGAAAACGCCGGGTCGTCCGGCTCGAGTGTGCCATAGACTTCATCCGTCGAGACCTGCACATAGCGCGGAACCTTGGCCGCCCGGGCCGCGTCGAGCAGGCACTGTGTTCCCAGCACGTTGGTCCGCAAGAACGGTGTCGCGTCGCTGATGGAACGGTCGACGTGGCTCTCCGCGGCAAAGTTGACGATGGCGTCAAACCCGCCGTCCGCCACCAGTTTCATCACCATCGGCCGGTCCGAGATGTCTCCGTGCACAAAGCGGTAGCGCGGGTCGTGTTCGATACCCGCCAAGTTTTCGGCATTGCCGGCATACGTCAGCGCATCCAGATTCGTGATCTCGATCGCTGAGTCCGCCTCCAGTTGATACCGCACGAAGTTTGCGCCGATGAAGCCGCAACACCCGGTAACCAGAATCCGCTCGACCCGCATCGTGCCTTCCGTAATCATGGTCCTTGCTCTCCTTGACTATCGGCGCAAACTGCGCGATCAGCAGTCTCGCTCCGCTTGCCGAGTCCGCGCAGTGCCTCGTCGGCCCGGTCCCGGCATGATCGCGCCAATCAGGGCTCGACCGGCGGCTGGTCGTCCAGAGCTCCACTACCGTCGTCGCCGTTCTGGTCGATGTGGTCGCTCGCTTCGGCCTCGGCGACGCCGTCATCGATGATGTGGGGCCGGTCTTCTCCCACGGCGAAGGTGGTTGCCTCACCATTGCCGGTAGGGACCGCGCCGTCGCCGTTGCCGTCGGGGCCGACATCGAGCACTGCGTCGTCGCCGAGCTCGTCGGCGGGCAGCTTGGCAAGACTGCTGACGGTGTCACCTTCGTCGAGCTTGATCAGTCGGACGCCCAGGGTATTGCGGCCGATCGTGCGAGTCTTGCTGAGCGGGATCCGGATGACCATGCCGCCATTCGTGGTGAGCATGACCTCGTCGTTGTCGGTAACCTTGCTCACCGCCACGACCGATCCGTTTCGCTCGTTCGTCCGGATGTCGATCAGGCCCTTGCCGCCTCGGTGCTGCGTGCGGTACTCCGTGAGCAGCGTCCGCTTGCCGTATCCATTGGCGCACACCGTGAGCAGGCTCGCCGGGTCGTCGTCTCCATTGGCGACGACCATCCCGATCACCTCGTCGTTCTCGCCCAGGTCGATTCCCTTGACTCCGTAGGCGGGCCGGCCCATCGACCGTACCTGTGACTCGTCAAACCGGATTGACATGCCGTCGCGGCTGCTGAGCACGACGTGGTCGCCGGCCGTGACCCGCGCGACGCCGATCAGCTCGTCATTTTCGTCCAGTCCCAGCGCGATGATCCCGCGCCCAGCGGCGCCGAAACGCCACCAGCTCGGTCTTCTTGACCGTCCCGCGCCGCGTGACCATCAAGAGCGACTCTTCCGCCCGGAACTCGCGCACGGGAACCATTCCCGTGATTCGCTCTCCCTCGCCCAGTTGCAGCAGGTTGACGATCGCTCGGCCCCCGGCGGTTCGCGACGCCAGCGGCAAGTCGTACACCTTCAGCCAGTAAACCTTGCCCTTGTCGGTGAAGAACAAGATGTAGTCGTGCGTCAAGGCAACAAACATGTATTCAAGGAAGTCGCCTTCCTTGGTGTTGGTCGCCGAGATGCCGCGCCCTCCCCTCCCCTGGGCGCGGTAAGTGCTGGGCGGAAGCCGCTTGATGTAACCATCGTGCGTGACGGTGACGACCATGTTTTCTTCGCGGATCAGCAATTCCTTGTCGAAGTCGCCGACCTCTTCGTCGGAGATCTCACTGCGGCGCATCTTGATATTTGGACTTGAGCTGGCGAAGATCGGTACGGATCAGCTCGAGGATCTCGTTCTCGTCCGCCAGGATCCGTTCGCACCGGGCGATCTCGGTCTTCAAGCTCGCGTACTCCTGAGCCAGCTTGTCGGCCTCGAGGCCTGTCAAGCGCTGGAGCTGCATGGCCAGGATCGCCTCGGCCTGCATCCGCGTGAGGCTGGTCGCTTCCTTTGCGTTCTCGTCGTTCAAGGCCCGGCGCAGGATCTCGGCCGACACCGGGATTTCCATCAACCGGGTTCGGGCCTCGGTCGGGTTGGCCGAGCCTCGGATCACGCGGATAATTTCATCGATATACGTCAGTGCGACCAGCAGCCCTTCCACGATGTCGGCGCGCTGTCGTGCCTGCCGGAGCTGAAAACGGGTGCGCCGGCGAATGACATTGATCCGGTGCTCGACGAACAGGCGGATGAAATCCTTCAGCGGCAGCGTTTTGGGCCGGCCATCGACGAGAGCGAGCATGATCACGCTGAAGGTACTTTGCAGCGGCGAGTACTCGAAGAGCTGGTTGACGATGACCGTCGCGTCTTCGCCCTTCTTGACGGTGACGACGATGCGCACGGGCTGCTTGCGGTCGCTGAAATCGTCGATATTGGAGACGCCGGTGATCCGGCCGCCGTTGACCAGCTCGGCCAGCCGCTTCAGCAGCATCTCCTTGGTGAGCTGATAGGGGATCTCGGTGAAGATGATCTGGCTGCGGCCGTCTTTAAGCTCTTCGATTTCATACTTGGCGCGGACGATCACCTTGCCGCGGCCGGTCCGGTAGGCCTCCTTGATGCCATACCGCCCGCACAACACTGCGCCGGTCGGAAAATCGGGTCCGGGCAGATGCTCCATCAGCTCGTCGAGCTCGATCGACGGGTTGTCGATGTAGGCGATGATGGCGTCACATACCTCGGCCAAGTTGTGTGGCGGGATCGACGTCGCCATGCCCACGGCGATGCCGCCGGAGCCATTGACCAGCAGGTTGGGAAACTTACCCGGTAAAACCCGCGGCTCCTGGTATTTCTCGTCATAGTTTGGCTGGAAGTCGACCGTATCGAGCTGGATGTCTTCCAGCATCTCGGCAGCGACCGGGCTGAGTTTTGCCTCGGTGTACCGCATGGCCGCGGGCGGCAGGCCGTGAATACTGCCGAAGTTGCCCTGGCCCGTCACCATCAGGTGCCGCAGGTTCCACCACTGGGCCAACCGGGCCAGGGTGGGATAGATCGAGTTGTCGCCATGCGGGTGGTACCGCTTCATCGTCTCGCCGACGATGCCCGCGCACTTGCTGGTGGAGGCGCCGGGGTTCAGCCCGAGGTCGCGCATCGCGACCAGGATCCGCCGTTGCGACGGCTTCAGTCCGTCGCGGATGTCCGGCAATGCCCGGCTGATGATGACGGACATCGCATAGTTGAGATAGCTCTCTTTGAGTTCTTCCTCGATGAGCAGCGGACGAGACGGCAATGCAGGAAGCGGAGGTGAGACATCGGTGTCCACGTTCAATGAGTCCCTTTGCTAACAAGTCGGATTCCGCGATCCTTGATCGGGGATGAGTCGACCCAAGAGAATCCCCAGTTCGCGGTCTTGAAATCAGAAGCATTGCATTATACCGAAAACGCGTCCTCAAACGCAACCCGTGAGCGATCCTGGTGATGATCATAACTCTTTGTCTCCACAACCTTTGCGTTGAGCACCAGATTGGTCGACCGCCGGGGCCAGGCGCGGCGGTTTCGTATTTGCAAGTTTTATGTGGTCGCTCCTCTATTCCGGACTCTGTTCCCGGCAGATTTCCACTCGTGCTCCGGCCGTCCAGCCGCCCCTGCGTTGGCGTCCGCGGCCCCCTCCGCGGGGCTGGGCTCTCCCGTCAGGGGCAGTAGCCGCTCGTGAGGATCAAACGCCGGCGGTGGATTGTTTAACCTCGGTTCAGTCGCCTTGAGCGGCAGGCTCGACCTGGTCACCGGTGGCCCCGTCGTACTCGACAACACGACCGTCAGTGGCAACCAGGCACTGACCAATAGCAACGACGTGTCCGGCACGTTCAACCCGTGATCGAATCATCGTGAACCAGACTGCTGCCGTCGGTGCGACGAGAGGAACTACCCCGCAAGCCCGGCCAATCTAGCGTCGCTTCGTTCCATCCGATCGCGGTATTATCTTCGTGCCCTTGGTGCTCTTTGTGGTTCAAATCTTGTATTCCGTGGTCCGCATCGTCAGCCAACGCTGCCTCGCTTCGTTCCTTCCTTCCCAGTCGTGGTACTCTCTTCGTGGCCTTAGGTGGCAGGAATTGAGCACATGGCCATCGAAACCGAGATCGCCCAGGTTCGCGACTGTCTGGATCAGCTCTGGGTGGCCCTGAAGCAGGGAGATCCGCGAGCGATCGCGGAGTTATATCACCCGAATGCGAACCTCGTCCTGCGCGGCGAGGAGGTGGCCGTCGGTCGACCGGCGATCGAGCGGCAATACGCGGAGCTACTCGCTCTGGACCCCGTGCGACCGGACACCTCGATGACTTCCAGCCTCCGGATCCACCTGGTCCGGCCCGACGTCGCAATCGTCGATGTCGCGTCCCGGCTGACGAGAGCTGACGCTTCCGGAGAGCACCAGAAGCTGGGCGATGTGTTCTTCACGATCGTTGCCGTGAAGGACGAGTCGGGATGGCGACTGGCGGCAGTGCGTGGCGCGGACGCGTCGAATCTCTCCCCGCCCTGAACTGAGTATTCGAGGGCCGCGTCCACAGCCAAACGCGACTACGTGCCTTCCTGCTGACTGTTCTTGAAACATAAGGAAACGACGAATATACAATAAACTCGGTGATCACACTTTCCTGTACCTATCGCCCCCGCCCCCGGCGGCACTATCACGACACGACTCGGTTTTCCGCACTTGTCCAAACTCCTTCAGGTTCTTCTCAAACTTCGTTGACTTGGTTTGCTTATGTTCAAGATGTGTTTGCACCACGCAGCTCGCTCAGACCGGTGTAGCGCCGCGCGGAATCGGCCAGTGTGAAGCCGTCGACGCGACGGACGCCGGCGCAGGGCCGCTCCTGCGCGTTCTCAGGCGCACTTGTGATGAACAACATTGAACTGTTCATCATCCGAGGGAGGTTGGAAATACACGGTGATCGCTTCGAACTCGGCATCTGTGGTCCAGGCCGTGCCGGGCGGAAGGTCCTTGCTTCGGTCCTTGAGTTGACGTTTGCACAAGGCATCCGGCGCGTCTATGAAATGCAGTTCATGTTCTGCATCCGCGGCTTCAAACAACTGCCGAAACCACGCGCGCTGCGCCCGCGTGTTCCCCGGAAAGTCGAGCACAACAGAAATGCCCTTCGCCAGCAAACAGCAAACATGAGGCGCCAGGGCATCCTTGAGTCGAGACGAGTACTTGACGAACCCTGGTACGTCCGTGATCTCGCCAGGAAACAGCCTCTCCAAAAACTCGTCCTGTACCAGGAGAACGGCATTCTCGCGCTCGGCCAAATCTCTCGCGAGAGTCGATTTGCCCGCCGCCATTTTCCCGCACAAGAAAATCAGTTTCGCTGGGTTGCGCACTTCCGTCTGGTACGCCTGACGTGGTGTAGACAACCGAATCGTCGTGAAGAAACACGGCCCCCGTCTTGGCCGCTGGGTCGGCGCTCCGGTTCGCGTCCCCACGTCGCGCTGTCCTCCGCCCAGATCCCGCCAGTCTACTCCGAGCCCCGGCCCCGAACAATTCACGGCCGCGCCGCCGTCCAACCTTACCTCGGTTCGTTCCCTCTCATCGTGGTACTATCTTCGTGCCCTTAGTGCTCTTTGTGGTCCAAATCTTTTTTTTCCGTGCCCCGCATCGTCAGTCAACGCCGCCTCACTTCGTTCCTTCCAATCGTGGTGCTCTTTTCGTCCGTGGTTAACTGCCCCGCAAAGCAGGCCAACCTTACCTCGGTTCGTTCCTTCCCAATCGTGGTACTATCTTCGTGCCCTTGGTGCTCTTTGTGGTCCAGACCTCTTGGTCCGTGCCCCGTGCGGCTCGTCATTCGAGGTTCGTTGTGGTATCAACGGAGCAGCGCTTCATGGCGGCGCCGGACCTGCGGAGTGTGATCCAACACCTGATTCAGCGGTGGTTCGACTCGCCGACCCATCTGGAGCTGGTCGACGCAGTTCGCACAAGCGGTGCGCTGCCCGTCTACGCGGACATGGGCGGCGCATTGTTGCTTCGTCCAGACGGCGAGATCCTCTGTTTTCCCTGGGACTCACTTGGCGAGCCAGCGCGTGAGTCCGACCCCGGCTGGCGGATCACAGCGGTTGTTGTAGGGACCGAGAAGTACCCGGAACTTCGACCGCTCTTGCCGGTTCGTCCCGTCGGAACCCCAGACTGCCAGTGGTGTGCCGGGAGTGGCCGAATCCGCATTGGCGAATCAGGCCGCGACCGCGGGCCGATCTGCGGGCATGCCACGGCCTGGGGTGGCTGGGCACGGTAAGCTAGCAGCAGCTCCACAGGCGCAAGCCGTCCGTCCTATCTCGCGAAAACGGTAAGGAGACTCGCCATCAGAGCCAGGCTCGTCTGACGCGACTCAGGGCCGACTTGAAAGCATGGCGGTCGAAGCGCATCATCGCCAGTGGCGTACGGGACGCCACCGGTCCGGGGAAAGGCCTGAGGCCATCTTCGTCCCCAAAATCTGCGTCAAACGATCTTCTTTCAGCCCGATGTTGGAGCATGGAGCAATCGCCGATATTTTCGCCTGCGCGATTCTGGGCAACGCAACCGACGCCGAGCTTCTGCTGAAGCGAAATCCGGACCTGGTGCGGGCAACCACCCCGGACGGCATGACCGCTTTGCACTATGCGGCGCGATCGGGGCACCGCGATGTCGTCGAGATTCTCCTGCGTTATCATTCCGACGTGAATGCACTGGATAACCGGGGCCGGACCGCGCTCTTGGAAGCGTGTCACAGCGGGCCATGGAAGCTCGAACCGGCGGAAGACATCATCCAACTGCTGCTGGATCACAACGCACAGGTCGATCTGATCCAGGCCGCGGCGACAGGGCGAACCGACCTCATCGCGTCGATCCTTGATCGGGACGGCGGTGTGATTGATAGTCCAGACGCTGAAGGGAAAACCGCGCTGTTCCACGCCGCGCAAAACAACCGGTTGGCCGCGGTGAAGCTACTGGTCGAGCGTGGGGCCGATGTCAATCGGTCTGATGCAGTCGGCATCGCCGCACTTCACCGCACGTCGCAGCAATGCAGCGACGAGCTGATTCAGTATTTGATCGACCATGGCGCCGTTGCGCACCTGTGCTGCTACGTGGCCTGCGGCGACAAATCAGGGACGCGCAAGATGCTGGCGCAGCGTCCTGAGTCCGCCAACGAAATCTTGTATGAATATAATGCTGTGGGATACGCTATTCACAGTTGGCAGTTGGGCACGCTTCGCGTTTTGCTCGAGCACGGCTGCACGCTGTCTACCGTGGATCAGCAGCACATCCTGCGCATCACCAAAAACGACCAGGGATTTCTCGATCAGTTGATGGCTATCCAGGTCGAGTGAGTAGCGAGCTGAGTACTCAACTATCCTTCGGGTCGAGCGGGCTCGCGCAGTACGATCGAGCTGGCTCCGGCTGGTGGACGGCCGGGCGCAAGCCGTGTCTCAACTCGGGGAGGGCGTCCATGCGAGCGCCTCGATTCCGCGTACGCACGCTGATGGCGGCCGTGGGCCTCGCGACCGTGCTCGTCTGGGCCGCAATGATGGGGTTCCGGTCGTGGGTCCATTATTCGCTCGCCAGCAGCTACAGCTTCCAGGAGCGCGGATGGAGAAAGGCAGCCGCCGAGGGTCACCTCCGGCGAGAAGACTGTTTGGAATGCGCCGAGTTCTGCGCCCAGATGGCCGGGAAGCACCGCCGGGCCATGTGGCGTCCCTGGCTGCCCGTCGCCCCCGACCCTCCCAAATATGTGGTTGGGTCATACCGCGAGAAGCAACAGCAGGAGGCCGCCAAGTCCCACGCCGAGCCGTGATCCAAGCTCGGCGTCCCGCTTCCCGGTTAGCCGCCGGTAATCTGATCCAGCAGCCCGTCCGCACAATTCGCCCGATGGGGATGTCCCTCGATGAGCGATCACTCTAACCAGGTCATCGAAGATTTTGATTTCACCGAAGCCTTGACGCTTTCACCTGACGCGCGGATGCGACGCGCCATCTCGCTCGCCGAGCGGCAACTGGTTGATCGGGGCTTGCTCGGCCTCTTCGACATCATCCCCCCGATCCCGCCTTGCGGGGCAACGGACGCCGAGCTCGACCGGGTCCGGCTGAGCGCAGGTGTTCCTCTGCCGGAAGAATATGCGAGCTTCCTGCGACACTGGCGATATTTGTTCCTCCCTGACGGATATCAGATTTGGGGACTTGATCACGAGGGAATCAGCATCGGCTCACCATGGTTCTCAGACCAGCACCGCACCGGGCACCGTTATCTCGTATTCGGGCACTACTGGCGGTACGCAGATGGAGACCAGCTCCTGTTCGACCTGGATGATCCCGCCACGCCGGTCGTGGCTTACCTTCACGAGCACGGCCCCTTGTACGAACAGTACGCACCGTCGTTCTCCTTGGCCCTTTGGAGAATGGTGAACGAGTGGATTCAGGACGGCCAGGAGGTATGACACCGCTGCCGTGTCATTGGCGGGGGTGTGGGGTTATTCGGTCGCTCGCGTTCGTGCGGTCGCCAGGACGGCGAGTTTTACCAGGAATTCGGCGTCCTTTGTGCTTTCGGGATGGGGGCTGATCGCAACGACACGGCCGGCGCCGAACTTGGCTGCGAAGATCGCAGGGGTTCCGATCATGGTCCCGCGCTGAGGGGTGTAGTTGGAAACCTCGGTGGTGTAATGCGCCAGCGGGATCGTGCGGCGGAAGATCGTCCCGCTTGGGGCCGAGGAAGATCGGACCACCGGAAAACGAGATGTCGATCGGAGCGGAGCGGTCGCCGAAAATGGACTGACCCTCGGCTGTCAGCTCGATCTGGACCGTTCCCGGGCCGCGATCGGCCATGGAGCGAATTCCGACGCCGGGCATCTCTTGGTCGCCGGTCAATGTGCGCGTATTGACCAGGCCGAGACTCCAATCGTACTGGGCCGAGGCGAGGAACCCGCCGGCGCAGATTCCGACGTAGCCGCCGCCGGAGCGGATGAAGTCTTTGACGGCCCGGCGGGCGTTCTCGCCCAAGGCATCGGCCTGCTTGTGGGCCCGTCCGCCTGGGAAGATGAGAACATCAAAACGTGCGAGACGATTGGGCTGCGACCGCACGTTTTCCGCGCTGAGGAGCTCGCAGCGTGCACGAAGGGATGGCGTCGAGGATACGGAATAAAGGCTCGGGCTCGTCGCAGCAAGAGCTTCTGATTGAAGATGCCGACGTGGAGCGGGCGCACGACGGCAGCGGATTTCGCGAGCGATTGCATCAGCTTGCGCGCTTCGGCTCCGGGGGCTGGCCAGCGTGCAAGGGCGGCGAGACTGAAGTCGTGCGATTCGGCGGCGCTCAAGGGTTCGACCGGCGGAGGCTGGGGCGGTTGGAGCGCACCCGGGACGGCTGGCGGAGCGCCGGTCGTGGCGATGAATCGGGCGCTTCTTGGTGCCACGACCGATACAATGCGAGGAGCGCAGAGATCACGCAAACCACCGCGAGCGCGATGATCGCGCGGGCCGACCGGCGGCTGCGGCGGACGCTTGTTCGAGCGGGTTCAATGCCACTCTCGTGCATGGCGATGGTCTCCCCGGCGTTCAATCCTGACGAGGCTGGCGGCGGTGCCGTCGGCTTTCGGAAAGGTTAGGTGATCCCATCCCTGTCGTGTGCGCCGGCCGGCCTCAACGGGGCGCCTTGCGAACCAGAGATCGCAACCCTTTCAGATCGTCCTGTTCCTCGACCGCTCGCGCCACGCGGAAGCCAACAAATTCGGCGTCCCAGACCCACCAGATGCTCCCGTCCGGGTCCTGCTGGTTCCAGGTGGGGTCCGAGCCCCGCCGGGCAGCGCTTCGGCACGCCGCGGTCCGATCGACCCATGAGCCGCCGCGTGCAACGTGCGGATAAAGTGCGGCCGTGGGCAGGAAAACCGGGCCGACCAGGCGACGGGCGGAGGAAAAGTCGGAATACGCGTCCTCGACGTAACGGTCGAGGCACCACTCCGCCACGTTGCCTGTCATGTCGTGCAGGCCCCACGGGTTCGCCGGCTTGCGGCCGACCGGGTGGGTCTTGTCGTTCGAGTTCTCCTCGAACCACGCATAGCGGGCAAGTTCCTTCGGATCGTCGCCGAAGAAGTAAGCGGTGACCGTCCCGGCCCGGCAGGCGTACTCCCACTCGGCTTCCGTCGGCAGCCGGTAGCTCTTGCCGGTCTTCTTCGAGAGCCAGTAACAATACTCCATAGCCGCGTGGTGACTGATGTGGATGGCGGGGTAGCCCTCTTTTCCGAAGCCGCGTGTCTCTTCGGGATAGTTCGGCGTAGGGCGGGTGATCGCGTCGACGTTCTTGGCGAGGGCTTCGGCGTTCGTCCGGTTCGAGACGACGACGCCCTTTCGGAACTCGTTGTACTCGTCCCAGGTGACCTCCGTCTTGCCCATCCAGAACGGACGGATCACGACGTGGTGTCTCGGCCCCTCGTCGTCGCCCCGTCCATCCTCGAGCAGCGAGCTGCCCATCAAGAACCGGCCACCCGGGATTGCGATCATTTCGAAGCGAACGGCCGATCCGGGGATGGTCTCGGTGTAATTCTTCGCGGGCTCATCGGCACAGACGGCGACCGCAAGGGACCCGACGGTCAACCCGAGGCTCATGGCACGCCATCGTCTCATGGAAATGCACCTCGCCGCAGGTAGGGACTTGCCGCGCGGATGCCATCAACGCTCGCGCCCGACGGAGGAAATCCTCGTCCTGACGCGCGGGTCGTTTCCCTCGCCATCACAGCAACCGGTCAGACGGCCTGTCAAGCCGCTCACGCCGTGCCGGCTGGCGAGCCCCCCGAGTCTCCCGAGCCCCCGTAGCGTCCCGGTTCGTTGTCGCCAGCGACACGCAAGCAAGCCAGGCCCGGTCAGATCTAACAGGCGAGGAAATGCTGGTGTGGCACCTCGCCCGGTGTGAAGGCGCATCAACTTCACCAGCCGCCAGGCGGGGGTTCCAATCGGCTCTTGATGAATGCCAAGTACCTGGAATCCTCGGTCTCGAACAACTTATCGCCTTCGAGAACATAGGCACGAGCAAGTTCATCTGCGGCTCGATCTGAATTGCTCAGCTCGAATTGGCATTGACCGAGACGAAGGTGGAGGAACGCATGCCCGATTGCACCGGGACAGTGCATCGCCAACCCCAGGTTGTCACGACCGGCCTCGTAGTTTCCCTGATGGAAATTCACATCTCCGATAGCACCGAGAATCCAGGTCGCAGCCTCCCAATCGGTTTGTGGCTCGGGTAATAGGTCCCAGGCCGACCAAAAGACGTCCAGGGCCTCCCCAAGGCGACTTTCACCCGCGAGGTCGTTACCGCGAGCACAGAGTTCCTCGATGTTCCGAAACGTGGCATCGTCGAGTTCTGTACCCACCTGTCCTCCGTCAATCAGTGGTCATCAGTTCGTCAAGCCGCTCTTTCTCCGACACATCTCCTCGGCCTTCAGTTGCGACAGCGTTAGGCCATGCCCGAGGCTTCCCCTCTACAGATTGTCCCACGATCCCGGTGCACGCAGAAGGGCTCGGTTCGCAGGGACGCCCCTCACCCCCGCGTGGAGAGGGAAAGCTGGGTGAGCTCCGCGTTTTTTGTTTTCCCTCGCCCCGCCGGGGAAAGGGTGGCCGAAGGCCGGGTGAGGGGGCTCCCCGCCAGGCAACCGCCTCAATCTCTCGTAGAAGGTCACGGTGGTGTTCAGCGAGAAGTCTCGAAATTAGTCAAGTGCTGATGCGGTATTCAGGAGCACGCGGCCGGACCGCACCGCGAGCAATCCATTGTGGAATGTCCAGCCGCAGTATCCCACTCCCGGTTTCTACGGTTCGCGTGCGCCGCACGTGGCATAGGGTGGCAGTCGAGGCAATTTTGCGAGCTCGATTCGCGAATCGGCTGATTCAGAAAAACCGTGTCTTGTTCGGCCTCTTGTTTCCCCATTCGGCGGGGCGACGCGTCCCCGTCACGTCGCCCGAAGCGAGGGATTTCGATCGCGAGTCGAGCGCGGTAGGATTGGGGCGACATTTCGACAAGTCTCAAGTCGTGTCCATGTCAGGCTTCGTGGCATCTCGAATTGCATGGCGGGCGTCCACGATGAACGACATCACCCGTATCCTCGCTGCGATCGAAGAGGGCGGCGCCGCGGACGCCGGACGAGCTCCTGCCTCTGGTCTACGACGAGCTGCGCAACTGGCGGCCTGGAAGCTGGCCCAGGAGAAGCCGGGGCAAACGCTGCAGCCCACGGCATTGGTCCATGAGGCATACCTGCGGCTGGTTGAACTCGAACAAGTCAATCGCTGGGACAGCCGAGGGCATTTCTTTGCTGCCGCCGCGGACGCCATGCGGCGCATCCTGGTCGACCGCGCACGCCATGAGCGCCGCGAGCGGCATGGCGGGCGGTGGCAGCGATGCGAACTCCTAGACGGCGACCTCACCACGGAGCCGGCGAGCGACGACTTGCTCGACCTCGACGACGCACTGGTCAAGTTCAGTGCGATCGACGAGCGGGCGGCTGAGCTGGTGAAACTTCGCGTCTTCGCCGGAATGACCATCGATGAGGTCGCACGGTACCAGGGGATCTCTCCGCGCACAGCCAAGCGATCATGGGCCTATGCGCGTGCCTGGCTCATGAGGGAAATCGCATCGGCTTCCGACGCCTCACCCAATTGATTCCCAAAAAATGGCCCGGTCGCCGCGCCGATTTCGCATTACATCTCAGATCAGAATCACATGATCGAGGTCAAAGGAGATGTCCGACCGTCAGCTCGATGAACGATCGATCTTCCTCCAGGCCACGAATTGAACGCCGCGGGAGAGCGGGCGGCCTTCCTGGATGCGGCTTGCGGAAACGACCGACACCTGCGTCAAGGAGTCGAAGCCCTGCTGCTCGCTCATGAGGATTCCTGCGAGTTGCTCGACGCGTCCGACCAAGCTGATTCGACCCTGGAACGCGCTGCGGTCGGATTGAGTCCCGGCGCGTTCGTCGGCCGGTACGAGCTGCTGCGAGAGATCGGCGCGGGCGGGATGGGCGCCGTCTGGATGGCCGAACAGACCCGGCCCGTCCGCCGCCGGGTGGCGCTGAAGATTATCAAGCCGGGAATGGACAGCCGGCAGGTGATCGCGCGGTTCGAAGCGGAGCGGCAGGCACTCGCGATGATGGACCATCCCAATATCGCCCGGGTGCTCGAAGCCGGCACGACCGAGAGCGGCCGGCTCTACTTCGTCATGGAATTGGTCGACGGCGTGCCGATCACCACGTATTGCGACCTACACAACCTGACCCCACGCGAGCGGCTGGAGCTGTTCCTTCCCGTCTGCCACGCCGTGCAGCACGCCCACTCGAAGGGAATCGTCCATCGAGATCTAAAGCCGTCGAACGTGTTGGTCGCCTCGTATGACGCCCCGGCTCCCAAGATCATCGACTTCGGCGTCGCGAAGGCGACCACGCAAGGGCTCATCGACCGGACGACCTTCACGCAGTGCGGATTGCTCGTCGGCACGCTCGAGTACATGAGCCCCGAGCAAGCCTCCTTCAATAATCCGGATATCGATACGCGCAGTGACGTCTATTCGCTGGGTGTGCTGCTCTATGAGCTCTTGACCGGCTCGACGCCCTTCGAGAAGAACCGGCTGAGCGCCCAGGCGTTCGACGATGTCTTGCGCATGATTCGCGAAGAATCGGCGCGCAAGCCGAGCGCGCGACTGTCGGACCTCAAGAGAACCGGCTCGCCCGGCCAACCGAGCGCATTCGAGGCGCGCGCTGCGCATGCGGAAGGAACGCAGTCCGATTCGAGCCTGGCTTTGATTGCCGCCCACCGCAGTACGGAGCCCGCCCGGCTGGCCCGACTGCTTCGGGGCGACCTCGACCGGATCGTGATGAAGGCGCTCGAAAAAGACCGCCATCTTCGCTACCAGACCGCCAGCGAAGTCGCGCTGGATCTAGAGCGTTACCTGGCCGACGAGCCGGTCGCGGCCTGTCCCCCGTCGGTCGGCTACCGTCTGCGAAAATTCGCGCGGCGCAACAAGGAGCCGGTTCTCGCGGCATCGCTCGTGGTCCTGGCCCTGGTGGTCGGCATCATCGGTACGACCTGGGGAATGATTCTCGCGACCAGCGCACGCGCCCTCGCCGTCGATGAAGCGAAACGAAAGGAGGCCGCGCTGGCGGCCGCCCGGCGGAGCGAGCACGCGGCCACGGAGCAGTTGTTCATGGCCCTCTGGAACCAGGCTCGCGCCGGTCGATTCAGCCGGCAGATGGGCCAGCGCCTGGACAGTCTCGTCGCCTTGCACCGCGCCGCCGGCATTCACACGGACGAGCGGCTGCGCGACGAGGCGATCGCCGCCTTGGCTTTGCCCGATCTCCGGCCCGCAACGGGTTGGAACGCCTCGCGCCCGGGCACGATCGCTGTCGCTTACGGCGGAAGCCACCGCCTCTACGCCCGCGCGGATTCCCAGGGGTTCATCAGCGTCCGCGGCATCCCTGGTGACCACGAGATCCAGCGCATCGCCACGGGAATGATCAAAAATTACCTCTACTTCAGCCCGGACGATCGTTTCCTGCTCGGCCTGGCGGATGGGTCCACGCTGTGCGTCTGGCGCGTTTCCGACGGGCAATTGACCCTGCGCGACGGACCTCGCGGCTGCGGAAGGCATGATTTCAGCCCGGACGGCCGCCGCCTGGCCATCGTACAGCAGGAATGGGTCCTGTGCTTTGATCTGGAGACGGGGCAGCAGCTAAAGCGCTGCGCCTACCCGCCCATGCCAACACCGTCGCGTTTCATCCGGATAACCGGAAGCTGGCTGTCGGATACCGTTCGTGCTCCGAGGCGGCTTCCGTGTACGACACGGCGAATGGTTCCCTCCTGGCGGACCTGCCGGTTGGTGCGATGACCAACCAAGTCGTCGCCTGGCACCCGGACGGAGAGCGCCTCGCGGTTTCAGGCTCCGATCCGCGCATTCAAATCTGGAATGTCGGCGCGAGGCGCCAGGTGGCCATCCTGGAGGGCCACGTCCAGAACGTCACCGCTGTCACGTTTCATCCTGAGGGGGGCCTCCTGGCCTCGCACGGCTGGGATGGCACGCTGCTCTTGTGGGAGCCGTCCACGGGCCGTCAGCTCATGCGCTTGACCGCCGTCAACAACGCGCAATTCAGCGCCGACGGCAGGTGGCTCGGGGTCGGTTGCTACGGCGGTCGGGCCGATCTGCTGGAGGTGACGCCGAGCAGCGAATTCCGCACCATCGTCAGCAGCGCGGGTGCCGGCGCGTGGGGCTACGGTTACGGCGACATCAGCCCGGACGGTCGCTTGCTCGCTGTGGGCATGGACGACGGCGCACGAGTGTGGGACCTCGCCAGCGGCCGCGAGCTCGCGGCACTGCCCCCGGGGACCACGCCCGTCTTCTTCGATGCCCTCGCAGAACCAGCCGCGAGCACCGCGTCACCCGCCGGCCCGCGCTGGCGGCTGCTCACCAGCGGCGCGAACGGGCTCCAATCTTGGCCCGTGACGTCTGACGATGCGGCGGGGAAGCATTTGCGGCTCGGACCGGCTCGGCAACTGTCTCCGCTGGGCCGCGCCACGTTTCGCGCGGCCCAAACGGCGGAACACTCGCTGCCGTGACCGAAGAGGGGGGCACCAACGAGATCTTCGATCTGGCCTCGGAGACGGTGCGGTGCGACCTGGGCAGCCATCCGCAAGGCGACGTCCGTGCGCTTAGCGGCGACGGCCGCTGGGCGGCGAGCTGCGGCTGGCACTCGGACCGTGTCCGGCTCTGGGACGTTGGCACAGGTCGGATGATCCACGAATGGATCCTCGGACCGCAAACGAACGTCTTCTTCACACCGGACAGCGGCGCCCTCATCAT
>CAWDZZ010000011.1:0-34264 GCA_963806595.1 uncultured Isosphaeraceae bacterium
CCTCGGCTGTCCTGCTGACCGCGATCTCGCTCACTGGCTTCGTTTTGCTCTTCTATCTCAAGCTGCGTCGAAAGCCGGGGCGTCATCGTGGCCCTGCTGGGCACCGTCGGCGGCATCGCGCTGTTGTTCAGGGTACTGGGGTGCCCTGGAGAGCCCGATGACGGCGCGAAACTCCGTGGGTGCCGGAAACGCGGTCGTCAGGGAGATTCTCGAATGGGCCGGCAGCCCACTATCGCAGACCGCACACCAGCATGGGGCGTATGCACGGTCACGTCGGCCCTGGCCGTCGCGGCCGGCTCGCTCGTCGTGTGGGGTGATGCTCGCGCTGCAGAACAGAAGATACCAAGGCTGCCATTGAGTCTCCCCTGGTCGTGGCCGGCTGCCGGGCAGCTTGTGGATGGCCCAGGCAGCGGCTCTACGGTCCCTACGGCGGCAAGAACCCCAGGGTGCTGATCCACGCACCGCTTTATTATCGGCTTGACCGCAGTACTGGCCTGGCCGTTGGTTCGCTTCGGAGTCGGGAATCCGGTGCCAGCCGCGCTCGTCGCCGGGCGGGTTGCTCTCGACGCTCGGGTTTCTTTGTCTGCTCCTGGCGGTTGCTATCGCCTGGGCTCGGCCAGGGCAGACGTTCCCCGTCCCGGCGGGATGGTGGGCCGTGCTGCTGGCCGCGGCCACGCCCAGTTACGGCGGGCTGGCCTTCGAGGTCCCGGCCCGATATGCTGGCCGGGGTCGGGCTCCAATCAACGGGCGTTGTCGCTGTTGCTAAGCGCGCTTGCAGCCGACCGGCCCGAGGCGCACCTGCCGTGGGCCTTTGTATGCCTGGCGCTTGGCCGTGTGCATCAAGCAGCACTTCGTGGCGGCGCCGGCGTGCAGCGCCCGGCCCTGCTGCTTCACGCCGGCCTGCGCAGGGCGGCTCCGCCCGAGGGCAGTTGTGCTGCCGTTGTTCCTTGCAGCGGCGATCGTGGTCGTTGATTACGGGGTGGAAGAGTGGGCCACCGGTGGCCGGATGTCCGCGATCGGTGTTCGTCGCTACGGCGAGCGTTTCGCGTGGCCATCCGGCCGACTGGGCCTTTGCACTCAATATCCTGCTGGCGCTCGTGTGGAAATGTGTCGGGCTCGTCCTGCTGCTGGCGGCCGCCGGAACAGCGATGGTCGCTGCCGGGGCCCGGTCCCGTCCGCCGCCTGCTGGCAATCGCCGGCACCGGGCTGATCGGCACGATCGCAGCATCACGTGATTCAATTCTTTGCATCGACATGCGGTTCAGCGTCCTGATCGTTGCCGGCTCGCTCGTTGTGAGCATTTGCTTTGTGCCTCTTTGCCGCGCTTGCGGATCTGCGGCGGCCTCACGACCGGCTTGACGCCGCCTGTGGGTGTATTGTGCCCTCGAGCTGGCCGTGACGATCGTCCTGTGCGGCTCAGCACGGACGTGTGCAGACTACGCGATCCAGGGCGTGGTCTTCGCCTGCATTCTGGCGCGCGGGCACTCGCCCGAGCGATGGAACACGCACGATCGTCGCGGCGCCGCGGTCGCGGCTGCCCTGGCCGTGCTCGCGGTTCCTGCCTTTGCCTTCACCGACGCCAGGGAGGTCCTCGCCCGGCGAAACGGCGACCGCGCCGCATACGGCTCTTACCGAAGTCAATCCGGCCGCCAGATCTTTTTGTGACCGGCCCGGGGACAACCGGGTTCATGGCCGACGGACCTTGGTTTACGATCCCTGGCTCTACCCGGTCTTCGAGTCACCGGGATGGCCGAGCCTCGCTCTCTGGCTCGCGGACGCCCTTTCCGCCGGGCCCGTCCGCGCCGCGTCACCACGTCTCGCGGACCCGGAATTGATGGCATCGCCCCCTCGCTTCCGGAATTGGGTTACTCATCGCCGACCGGAGCGTCCTCGTGCTGTGGAAGCGCGGGCCGAGCGACGCCCCGTGAATCCTCGCTGCTCCGCGAGGCAACACCAGGCCTCCGCGACGCCAGTGCTCGATATGTGAGGTCGGGGCGCGGCGGTCGCGGTCACTTTCGTGCGAGAATGGGTCGTGGTATCGTGGCCGCAACCGTATATCGCGATGCGTTCCGGAGGTCTCGACCGCAACGCGCCGCCGCGCATCCGCTTGCTCGAGCAAGCCGCCCCGCCTGGACAATGACCGCACGCGGCCGCGGTATCCTGCCGCTAATCGGTCGCGACCCTTTCCGACCCGTGAACGATCTGTTAGACTCGTGGGACATGCCGAAGGAATTCGCTGAACCTTTTCGTTTGGCCTCTTGGGTACGGATCTGGGCTCGACGCGACAGGCTTGAAACCCGGGGGCGGGGCCGGTCCCGTTACGTGCGCCTTGGTGGAGGCGAAACGCTCGAAATGGCCATGGCTCTCGATTCCGGCTCCTGGGTTGGTCGGGCTTGTGGCCGGGCTCGTCACAGGGACAGCCCCAGCGCGCGATTGCCCAGCTCACGGCGACCGAGGAAGAGCGCCTGCAGATCCTGACCGATCCCGAAGCCCTCAAGAAGATCCAGAAGGACAAGAACCAGGCCCCCTTCGAGTTCTTCAAGTCGCAGGTCGCCCCGTTCGACGTCCTGCCGTACGTGAAGGCCGAATCACTGGCGCACGCTCGCGATCGAGCTGAGGGCCAACGACGAGGACTACGACGGCTTCCTGCAGACCGACCCGGTGAAGCTGCTGGGGATGCCGCATCGACATGGTCTTCCGCCGCGACGCCCGGCTGCTCAAGGAGCAGCGGGCGGCGTGGCCTGCAGCATGCTCCTGACTCGATCCCAGATCCCCAAGGAGTGGACGGTCGATCGGTCCGCCCGGGGCGCTTGCGGCCCGACGCGACGCTGGCAGGCGAGCCTGTCGACGCTGGAGCCGCACCAGATGCTGGTCGTCGTCCTGAGCAAGGAGGCGACGAACAAGTTCGCGGCCTGGAGCCGGATGACGGCGATGATTCCCGGCGGCGGCCGAGCGGGACGCCGGCGATGCTCGAGCAGCAGCGCTACTACCGCCTGGTGCTGCCGATGGAGCCGGACAAGCCGGCGCTGTCGTCCCATCCGCTGACCTGGACCACGATCAGCCACGTGATCTGGGACGGCTGCCGCCCGACGCGCTGTCGGTCGCGCAGCAGCAGGCGATGCTGGACTGGCTGCACTGGGGCGGGCAGATGATCTTCACCGGCGGGGCCGGGCAGGCCTATCGCGCTCTACGCGAGAGCTTCCTGGGCCCGTACCTGCCGGGCGAGGCGACCGGCCAGACCGTGCGCCTGAGCGCAGGAGGACCTTGCGGCCGCTGTCGCAGTCGTATCCGCCACCGCGCTACCGTCGGCCAGTCTCGACGACCAGAGCGAGCCGGTCCCGACCGGCCGACGGAAGCCATCCGGCGATGCGATGCGGGAGCTACCAGCCGCCGGCCCCGATCCGCCCGGCACCAAGCCGGTCTACTCGCGGTGCTGCCGCCGAAGCCGGGCGCGTCGACCATCCCGCTGGGCGAGGCGAGCCCGCACGTGCTGGCGGTCGAGCGGCGGGTCGGGCGGGGGCGGATCACCATGCTGACGATCAATCCGAACGAAGCCGGCGCTGCTGGCCTGGCCGGGCCTCGACACGATGGTCCGCCGCGTCGTCCTCCGCCGGCCCGAGGAGCCGGTCGGCGGCCTGGATCGATCCGACGGACACAGCCTCGAGCCCGCCGCGCGCGGCTCGCTGCTCGGCCAGGATCTCACCTGGTATCGAATCACCGAGCCGCGACGCCGCGTGCTCGGCCGCTCGGCTGCACCGGCGCAGGACAACCCGAGCCGGCAGCGGCCGCGCAGCCGCAGGCCGACCGTCAGCCCGATGACCGGGCACGCGTCCGGACGGACGCGACCGCCCGACCTCGGGCGTCGCCGACTGGCGCGACAGCGCCGCTTCCCCGACTGAGCCGCGACCTGCTCGAGCAGGCCTCCGGCATCACGATCCCCAGCTCGACCTTCGTGCTCCGGGTGATCCTCGCCTACCTGATCGCGGTGGTGCCGCTGAACTGGCTGATCTGCCGCTTCGTCCTCAACCGTCGCGAGTGGGCCTGGATCGTCGTCCCGCTGGTCGCCTTCGGCTTCGCCATCGGCGTCCAACGGGTCGCCGCCTGCGACATGGGATACGACACCGCCTCCGACGAGATCGACCTGCTGGAGGTTCACGGCGACTACCCCGGGCTCATCTCACGCGGTTCGCTCGCTGTACACCACGCGGACGTCGCGGTTCACGATCTCGTACCCGAACAACACGACCGCGCTCGCGCTGCCGATGGACACCGGCCGATCGATCCGCGGCGAGGACGTTCGCCAGCTCGACCTGGCAATCCTCGCCGGTCCCGCGCTGTTGAACTTCACGGTCCAGCCCCGCAGCCTGTCGCTGTTCCGGGCCGAGGAGATGCTCAGCATGACGGGCGCGATCCGGCTCGAGGGGGACGCCGGCGGCCGCGAGCTGATCAACGGCAGCGAGCTGGAGCTGCGGGACGCGGTCCTGATCGACGCCGACCGGGCCGAGACGAGCGCCACGAGCGCGTTCTCGGCACGATCGCCCCCGGGGCGTCGGTCGAGCTCGGCGGCCCGGCGAGCCGAGGCCCCCCGCGCAGGTGGACGCCGGCCCCGGGCCGGATCCGACCGTTCCTGACCGCGCTGCGGACGACCTGGGAGACCGCGAGGAAGACCAGGGCGAGATCCGGCTGGTCGCCTGGGTGGCCGCACCGATCGGCGGGCAGGTGATCGAGCCGCCGCTGGACCGCCAGCGCGGGTTCACGGCGGTGCTGGTCCACCTGCGCAGCGGCAGCCCGCCGAGCCCCGACGGCGCGCGTTACAACCTGCTGGCCGCGCCGCGAGGCCGACATCGAGGCCCTGCTGCGACCGCGACGCTCGAACCGACGCAGGAACCGCATGCCGCGCTCCGGCGCGGCCGGACGCGGCCGCATACCCGCCCCGGCAAGCGGCCGGCGCGCCCAGGCGAGCCAACTGATCCGAGCGGCAGCAAGGCCACCTGGTGCAGAAGGAGACGACCGTCCATGATCGAGGTGATCAATTTCACCAAGCACTACGGCGATTTCATCGCCGTCGACGACCTGAGCTTCTCCATCGGCAAGGGTGAGATCTTCGGCTTCATCGGGCCCAACGGCGCCGGCAAGAGCACGACGATCCGGTTCCTGGCGACCTTGCTGCGGCCGACCGCCGGCGAAGGGCGCGTCGCGGGCTTCTCGGTCACCGCCGAGCCGATGTCCGTCCGCCGCGTGATCGGCTTCATGCCGGACGATTTCGGCGTCTACGACGGCATGAAGGTCTGGGAATTCCTCGACTTCTTCGCCGTCGCCTACGAGATTCCCCGCTCTACCGCAAGAAGATCATCGGCGAGGTGCTCGACCTCCTCGACCTGACCCACAAGCGAGACGATTACGTCAACGGGCTCTCCAAGGGCATGAAGCAGCGGCTCTGCCTGGCCAAGACCCTGGTTCACGACCCGCCGGTGCTGATCCTGGACGAGCCGGCCTCGGGCCTCGACCCGCGGGCCAGGCTCGAGATGAAGGCGCTGCTTGAACGAGCTGCAAGCAGATGGGCAAGACGATCCTGATCTCCAGCCACATCCTCTCGGAGCTGGCCGATTTCTGCACGTCGATCGGGATCATCGAGCGGGGCAAGCTGCTGGCCGCCGGCAGCATCCAGGACATCCAGCAGCAGATCCGCTCGCACCGCGTGCTCAAGGTCCGCGTCCTGGACGAGACGACCGACCGGGCCGCCGCAGTGCTCCGCGACGATTCCTCGATCCGCATGGTCGAGACCTACGACCACACCCTCACCGCCGAGTTCGAAGGGCAGGACCCGGACATGGCCCGGCTGCTCGATCGGCTGATCCAGGCCGGGCATCGTCGTGCAGTCGTTCGCCGAGGAGCCGCTCTCGCTCGAGGAAGTCTTCATGATGATCACCAAGGGGATCGTGAGCTAGCGATGCTCTGGCCATCTCGCTGAGCGACCGAGCGAGCGCGTGCCGCTGGAGGATCCCGTCTGCACCCGGTCCAGGGTGTTCCGATGCGTAGTTGCGAGCCGTCCTGTATAGTCTGGTCTTTGGCGAGCCGTTTCCGGGGACCGATTGGAATGCTGCTCCGCGACAATCCCGTCCTGACGCGCGAGCTGCTGGTCACGCTGCGGTCGCCGCGCCGTTCGTGCTGCAGTTGCTGTACGTCTGCGTCCTGGGGGCCCTGGTCTATTTCTACTGGCCGGCCGGCGAGCGAAGGCGCGCGGCAGGTCAGCCCGGGCGTCGCCGGACGCTCTTCGACATCTTCTTCCTGGCCAGTTCTTCCTGGTGGCGCTGATGGCGCCGACCTTCGCCGCCGGCAGCATCACCGGCGAGAAGGAGCGGAAGACCTACGAGCTGCTGCTGGCCAGCCCGCTGCGCCCGGCCACGATCCTGGTCGGCAAGCTGCTGAGCTCGCTCTCCTACCTGGTGATCCTGATCGTCTCCAGCCTCCCGCTGATGATCCTCTGCTACCTGCTCGGCGGCCTGTTGCTCTCGGAGATCACCCGCAGCTACCTGGTCTGATCCTGGCGGCCGGGACGTTCGGGCTGCTGATCGATCGCCTGCTCGAGCTACTTCCGCCGCACCAGCTCGGCCCTGGTGGTCAGCTACCTCGTCATCCTGCCGCTGGCGGTGCTCTGCGTCGTGCTGACGCGCACCGACAACGTGACGGCGCGCGACTTCGTCTCGATCGCGATCCTGCCACCCTGGTGCCTGGCCGCCTGGACCGTGCTGGGAATCCTGGTCAACCGCCGCCTGCTCCACCCGCCCGACGTCGGCAGCGAGGGCAAGGACGTCATCGACGAAGAGGAGGAGATGAAGTACGCGATCGGCGTCGTGATCGATCGCGACCTGTTCCCCGACAAGCTCTTCGCGCCGGCGAAGCGCAACGACCTGATGCCCGACGGCACCAATCCGGTCCTCGACAAGGAGCTGCGCAGCGAGATCTTCAGCCAGGGCACGCTGATGCTGCGGGTGGTGATCCAGGTCAGCATGCTGCTGTCGATTCCGCTGATGGCGCGTCTTGCTGTTCCTCCGGTCGGACAAGGCGGCCTATTACGTGTCCTACGTGCTGACGTTCAATCTGCTCGTCGGGCCGGTGTTCTCGGCGGGAAGCATCACCCAGGAGCGCGAGCGGCAGACCTTGAGCCTGCTGCTCACGACGCTCTTGCGGCCCGGCCAAGATCGTGATCGCCAAGCTGCTGGCCGCGCTCCGCGTCTCGACCGTGCTGACCTTCCTGCTGACCGAGCAGCTCCTGCTGGCCTACATCCTCCTGCCCGAGCTGCGGGATCGGTTCTGGACGCTGATCGTTTTCCTCCTGATCATCGCGACGACCTGCCTGGCGACCTCGACCATCGGACTGATGTGCTCGGCGCTGGCGCGGCGAACCTCGACGGCGATGGTCCTGACTTACCTCACCCTGCTGCTGCTGTTTGTCGCTGCCGATCGGTCTGGAGCAGTATCTCCAGGGGATCAGCTCGGTCACCGAACGAGCAGCTGGCCGCGCTCACGATCACAAGCCCGTTCTCGGCGGCACTCAGCGTGCCGATGCACACGACTTCGCAACGAAATGTGGACGAGCCAGCGCCCGTACGTGCCGGATCCGGTCCTGGTCTCGATCACCGGCCGGCTCGCGATGCCGGTCTGGGCGATTTTTCTCTGCCTGTATCCGCCGCTTTCCATGGGATTGCTGTTCTTGACGTATCTCACCTTCCGCTGGCGCGGTGGTGTGCGGCGGCCTGGGATGATGGCGGCGCGTCGCCGCCCCGCGGCGCTGCGCGCTCCGTCGCGCGGTCAGCTCGCTCGCGGACTCACAGCCGCGCCGGCGGCCGTATCTGCGGGACGTGCTGCTGCGGTCGAGCGCGGGCCATACGGTTCTGGAGCGGATATTACCGAACCGCCGCGGATGCACCACCCAGACTACGTGTCAACACCGTCTCGATGAGTCACGGCGAAGAGCCGGACGACTGCGGAATGCGCGACAGGCGCTGCGCGATGGCCAAGCCGAAGGCGTGACGACCGTCGCTATCGACGTCGGTACCGGCTATGCGGTCTGATCCGGTGGCAGGCAGCACGGCGTGCGGTCCGCCCGCGCGGCTGGTAGGACCGTGCGCTTACACTTCGAGGACAAGAGATACGGGTGCAATTCCCGCCGCCTCCACTTCCTAATCCATAAATTCTATTATCGAAAAGGCTTACCTATACGAGAGCCGCGGGTAAGTTTCCCGCCGCCTCCAATTCCCACTGTAAGTCATTATCCGCGATGAATGTCGGAACACCCTCTGCCCTATCGATTTGCAGCGGTCCATGGCGATTTGCTTGCGGGTCGTGCTTGGCGGACGCGAAAGGCGACTGACACCCAAATCGCAGCGCACTTACAGCGCGTGGGTGCGAATGTCGCTCTGCAGCAGGGTATTGATGCGCTCGCTCGCTAGGTTGAGCCGCTGCATTGGGGGTGAAAAACGAGCTGCGTGCCTGTTTCCTGCCTTCTGACGCATCCTGTAGGCTGGCGATTCCTCGGTCTTCACCATGCGTGAAAGGTCCGCTGACCGAGATACCCTGTCTGGAACCGGGGTGGATTCGCTGCGCGGTCGGTCAAACCGGGCGTACAGGCGGCCGCTTGGGCGCTGGTGGCAAGCGCCAGCGCGAGGAAAGTGGTGAAACGGCACTGTTGCGAGATTTGCTGCATCGCCTCGAAGGAGGCGAGATACTTTTCGCTCGAACTTCCTGTACGAAGCGGACGCGTGATTGGGGACATGGCGGGATCGCGTCAATTTCATTTGGCTCCATCGACTGAAGTCCACAACGAGGCGTCCGCACCCGACTCGGGTGATGACCGCGTGCGCCAGAGCACGAGCTCGGAAGAGCCCTCACTCTTGACCGGGTCGCTGGTCGCCGCGAGGGTACGGCCATCAGGCGAGAATCGCAGACACGGCACCGGATGACCAAGCTCCGCCAGCGTAAACAGCTCGCGCCAGGTAGTTACGTTCCAAAGCTTCACGAACCCCTCGGCGTCACCGGAGGCGAGCGTCTTGCCATCCGGCGAGAAAGCAACAGTCAGGACAGGACTGCCGTGGCCGTCTAGCGCGGCGACGCGGCCTAACGTTGTCGTGTCCCAGATTTCGACGATCTGCCCGTCACCGCACAGAGCGGCAAAGCGGCCGTCGGTCGAGAACGTGGCGCCGTATCCCCGAGAATTAATCGGCTGATCGCGAAAGTGCTTGACCGACGGCGTACTGGGGTCCGTAAGATCGACCACCGAACAGCCTTTCAGACCGCCAAACGCCGTGAGTCCCACCAGGACCAGGCGGCCGCTTCGCGAGATCGCTGACACCTGATAATCATGGAACCCGGGCTCGAGGCGGGCGCCGGCGATTTCCTGGCCTGTCCTCAGGTCGTGGATCGAGAGTCGCGGAGGTGCGCGACGAGTCGCGACAAAGCGGTTGTCGTTCAGGCAACCGATCGAGAGCGTGTCCGACGGCGAATTGAGCGACCGGCGGCGCTCCTCCGGCACTCAGTTCGCCCGCCGTCAGTATTCCCGGCTGACTGCGGTACAGAAGAGTTTGACCGTCGTACGACATTGCCGGCGAGAAGGTCTCGGTTGGATGGCTAAGCGTCACGTCAAGTCGCGATGCGCCCGTTTCTACGTCCACGACGCGTGCGGTTCCGTTTCTGGAGACAACCGTGAGAGACCTTCCGTCGGGTCCAAACTCCGTGCTCACGGCCGCTCCGGTCGGCCCGACGAAGTGGGCGGGACGCCGCGAATCGATTACCTGCCAAAGCCGGACGGACCCATCAGACCCCGCCGAGGCCAGTGTCGTCCCGTCGGCTGAGAAGGCAACCGACCAAACACGACCTATGTGACCCGAATTCAGGCCGGAAAACGCTTTCGTGTATACATCCCAAAGCCGGATTATCCCATCATGGCTAGCGATTGAAAGGAGAGTACTATCTGGAGAAAAACAGACGGAATCGCTGGGTTGAACCTGATCAACGATTGAGAACACTCCCGCGTTCGCGGCCTGGAAAACGAGCACGCCGCCACCCTCGCCAGCAGCGGCGATCAGTCGGCCGTCCGCAGAGTGAGCCATGCCCAGCACACGCGGCTTCAGCTGTGGGAAGATGTGACCGACAAAGTCGCAGCGCAGTGCGACCGCCTGCTTCCCTCGGACCGCTGGAGAGTTCCAAACACCCCACGCTTAGGCCGCTCGCAAGGACGTGACGGCCGTCAGGGGCCAACACCAGGCTTTCCACAGGCCCCACCTGCGATTGTTGGATGTCTACCGCCACGCCCGCCTCGACGTCCCAGACAATTAGCCGCGAGTCGTGGCCTCCCGAGATCAGGTGCCGGCTGTCAGTGGTGAACGCGAGCGCGACCGTCCAGTCGGTGTGGCCCGAGAACTGCCTGATCAGGCGTCCGGTCGCTCGGTCCCACAGCCGGACCTGCTTGTCGTCGCCGGCTGTGGCCAGCCTCTTGCCGTCCGGAGAGAATGTGACCCAATTAACGGCGCCAAGATGACCATCGACACTCCACAGGTTCCGGCCACTGGCGACCTCCCAGAGTCGAACCGTCCCGTCCCGCCCGGCACTGGCCAACGTCTTCGCGTCGGGTGAAAACTCGACGTGGAAGACGTCATTCGTGTGACCGAGGAGAGTCCTTGCCTTGGAGTGAAAGAGGCCTCTCAGATACCACCACTCGAAACCGCGAGGGTCGTCGGTTCCATTCGCAAATTGGCCGTGGGCGAACGACGCACGCGCGAGAGTGACGCTGCCGGTGTGGAGCTTCGAGACGACATCGTTGACCCGGTCGACATAGAGACGGCTCGAGAGCTCTCGGCTGAGGTCGCCTATCTGCACATGCTGCTGTTTTGCGAGCACAATTGCCTTCGCCGAAGCGACCCTCCAGCGCCACAACGAGACCGCTACCACGAGGAGCGCGGCAATCACCGGAAAGAGCGAGGGATGGCGTCGGACGAACTTCCAAGCCCTGCTTGCCGGGTGGGTCTTGCCCGCGCTGACAGGCAAATGGTTGAGGAACCGGCGGAGGTCGGCGCAGAGATCGCCGGCCGTAATGTATCGCTCGCGAGGGTCGGCTTCGGTGCACTTCCTGATTATGGCGTCGAGGTCTGGGGGCACGCTTCCGTTCGGGACAATTCCACCATCCTTGCAACTTGGGCGTAGAATGTCGCCAAGGATCACACCAAGCGCGAAAACGTCTGCCGTAGGGCCAATGTTCCTGCGGTCACCGGCGAGCTGCTCGGGTGCGATGTAGTGCGGAGTGCCGACCAGCGCACCAAAGGTAGTCGTGTCTTGCCGCGGTTCAAGCAGTTTGGCTAATCCGAAGTCGGCCACTCGCGGTTGAGGCAAATCGTCGCTCGATGGGCTCTCCACTTCGAGTAGGATGTTGCTGGGCTTCAAGTCCCGATGGAGCACGCCGCGCTCGTGGGCATGCTGGACCCCGTCGGCGACGGCCGCCATGAGCCTTGCCGCCTCCCTCGGCGTCGGCGGCTTGGCCCGAAGTGTGAGCCATTCGGCCAGGTTCACCCCTGGAACATGAGCCGACGCGATGTAGCAAACCAGCCCGACCTCACCGAGTTCAAACACTTTCACGAGCCCCGGATGGTCGAGCTTGGCAAGCACACGTGCCTCGCGCAAGAATCGCTCGCGAAGGTCGGGGGAGTCGAGCGCCTCCGGCCGGGGGAGCTTCAGGGCGACGTCGCGCCGCAGCGTCGGGTCGTAGGCGAGGAAGACGATGCCGTGCCCGCCTCGTCCCAGCTCTCGTACGAGCTCGAATCTACCAAACCGCGTACCCGCAACCACTGCGTCCTGCGGATGCCAGAACCGCCGCAACCAGCTCGCGAGATCCAGGGCGCGTTCGAGGCGATCTGAAGCATCGGGATCAAGGCCGACGACAGCGTTTTCCCGCTGTTGCCCGACTGCGAGATCGAACGCCGCCAGCCGGTCGGCCAACGTCCGCTCGGTCTCATCTTCCTGCGGCTTGTCCGACGATGACATGGCGACCTTCCAGGATCTCTTGCAATCGCTCGATAGCCCGGAACAGGAGCATCCTCGTGGCGTCCGGGGAGCGCTGCATGAGTCGGCCGATCTCGGCAAAGGCCAGGTCCTGGCGGAACCGAAGGTCGATCACGCGACGATAATCGTCCGGAAGGTGTAGCAAGGCGCTCCGCAGCCGAACGTCGTCCTCCTGGCCAACGAGGCTTGTCACGGGCGTGAGCTGGGGATCGACTAGCGTTTGCGGGCGACACCGCTCGAATGGCACTTCTCTTGAGGCGGACCGCTTTAGTGTTCCCGCGTAAAGTCGTCGAGTGTCGTGCAAATTGTTCAAGAGTGCGCGCCGAAGCCATGCGCGAAACTGGCTCTCGTTCTCGCCTCCGAAACTGGCGAACTTGTGTTGCGCCTCGCAGAGCGTGTCTTGCACCACGTCCGAAGCCCCGAGCTTCGCCCGAATGTCGTCGTCGATCTTCCGGGTAGCGATGACCAAAAGGTATGTGCGGAACGATTCGAACAGCCGCCCAAGCGCGTTGAGATCGCCTGCCCGAGCCACTCTCAGGTCATCCGAAAAACGGTTGGTTTCCAGAGCAGTCGTCGCCTTATGTGGTGCTTGAGCGTACATGCACCAGCCTCGCGGGATCGGGAACTGTCGTCATCGCCTCTTCGATCTTAGATTGTGAGTACAGGATCGCAAGCTATTTCGACGCGGAACGCGTTCGATTATTCAAAAAACCGCGCCAGATTGTATGACGGGAACATCGATTGTCTTGCCCGTCCGTTCCGGACCGTCGAACGCTGGCGGTAGTGGCTCGCCGTCCCGCGCGGTCAGGTGCTGCGCCGCTGACCGCGCTGAGCCTCAGGACCTTTACAGGCAAACGCTCTCTGGGCGGGTCAACGTCGACGCGAATGATTCCATCAACCTTGGAAGCTACAGCGGTCCGCGCACGATGACGTATCCCGACGCGATGATCCAGTGGTCGGGAGAAGCGGCTTCGGCATCAGGGAGGCTCATTCAGGAGCATGCACCGGATCGCTCCAACGCGGGACACACTGCGAACTTTGCGTTGGTCATCCGGGTGCAGGCTCGAAACGAACAGTGGAAGCCACCGGTTCAAAGCAGGTGCCCGTCAACGTGGATAGCAACGACCAAGAATCTGACCACTATCCGTAATGGGTCACCTCTCGTTGGCAGGCCGCAGATTGTTGAATTGTCGGGGCGGCGGGGTACGGGCCGTTTCTCTGCCTCGCCACTGGCGCCGGTTTCAGCGATCGACTTGAGGATTCGACATCATGATAGCTGCACACGGCAAGCGGAACGGCGACCGGCTCGGGAGACGATCGGATTGGAACTCGCCCCAGTTTCGCCGGACGCGGACGCCGCGCCTCGAGTCCCTCGAGGATCGGACGCTGCTGGCGACGCTTCAGTTCTCCGGCGGGCTCGGCGAGATTTCGACGCTCGACTCGGCCGTCCAAATACTGAACTCGCTGTCTGACGTGAATACGCCGCACTCTCAGCAATTCACCCACAACGACGGCACGGCGGTCTCCAACGTGACGCTGAAGTCGGCGGCGTCCACGACGGGCAATCCCGGTGTGAACCTCGATATCTTGTCTCAGGGAAGCGTCGCAAAGAAAGGCCCATCAAGCGTCGCGGTGAACACCGGCGTGACCGGCACGAGCGGGTCGATCGGGTTCACTGTGAGCATCCCAGTCACGATCGTTGCTACCGATCCGTTGGAGTATGCCGGCGAAGGGGTCAACGTTCGTCTCGACTCCGTATTCAACGTGAGAACTTTTGCTTCAAATTACGCCACCGCGGTTTTCGTTTACGCGGCCAGCTACACGTACGAGGGCACAACCACGCCGGTAGCTTCCCATCTCTACGATCTAGGCGGCAGCGGGATTACACCCACCGGTTCCGGTCCGATGAATGACCAAACCGCGACACTCCATGCCAAGATCGGTGATACATTTTCGGTTTCGCTGTCGGAGAACCTCGTCGGGCAGACCATAGCCCCATTCTCTGGCGCCCTGACCAACAATGTCGGCTGGCTCGTCGACAATACCCTGGATTTCAGCATCGGCAGCCCGTTCGCGACGAGCACCAGCATCGATTCGGGGCCGACTCCATCCGTCTACGGTCAGACCGTCACCTTTGGAGCCCAAATCAAGAATCTCAGCCCCGAAAACACGGACCCGCCGACAGGCCGCGTGAAGTTCTTTGTTGACGGCGCGGCCTTCGGCATGACCCCTGTGAACGCGGACGGCGCAGCCCTGATCGCCGACAATACCCTCCCAGTTGGCAACCACAAGATCACCGCCGAATACGCGCCTGATGGCGAAGACTTCGCTTCCAGCAAATCCCAGATTCCCGCTTTACAGCACGTCGACTTCGCGGCCACGCGGACCACGATCGACTCTGAGCCGAACCCCTCGCTCTACGGTCAGACGGTCACGTTCGGTGCCCAGGTGGCCAACATCGAGCAGGAGAGCACCGCCGAGCCTACAGGCGACGTGCAGTTCTATATCGAAGGCGCGACCTTCGGAGTTCCTGTCCCGCTCATGCCGAACGGCACGGCGCTAGTCACCGACGACAGGTTGTCCCTCGGGACGCACCAGATCAGCGCCGCCTTCCTGCCGGCCGACGCCACCTTCGCGGCCAGCATGTCGGAAACCCCGGTGACCCAGATCGTGAACCAGCCGATGCTCTTGAATACAACCCTCCAAGCGGTCTCGGGGAATGGCTCCGACAAAGGCCCTGCAACTTTGACGGCGACCCTGAGCGCCGCCGGAGGAGCTTTAGCCGGTAAGACGATCGACTTCACAGTCTACGAGCTGGGCAAGTTCACGAGCATCGGCTCGGCAGTGACCAACGCGAGCGGCGTCGCCACATTGAGCGGAGTGAACTTGCTCGGATTCAACGCCGGATCGTTCTCCAATTTCGTGGAGGCCCAATTCGCGGGCGACTCGGTTTACGCCGGCAGCAGCGCCGACGGCACCCTGACCGTCGTGGTTGGGAATTACGTGGAGATCACAAGCAGTCCCACAAGCCAAGTTGCGAGCGCGGGCAACCCCGTTACATTAATGGCCGCCGGAGCCGGCTTGCCGGATCCGACCGTCCAGTGGCAGGTGGAAACCACCGGCGGGAGTACGTTCAGCAATATCGCGGGCGCCGTTTCTCGCACATTGACCTTCATCGCCACCCCGGCCGACAACGGCAATGAGTATCGAGCCGTCTTCGCGAACGCCGCCGGCAGCGTGACCACTGCGGCGGCCGACTTGACCGTCACCACGCAACCGAGCAGTTTGGTCGTCAGCTCCACTTCGACCGGGCTGCTCAACCTCCCGTTCGCGGAGCCGTCCTATCCGGGCGCGCTCTACTTCGGAGCGCAAGTCCTGGCGCTGAGCACGGGCAACATCGTGATGACTGACCCCGGCGGGGTAGGAGCGGCTTTCCTTTACAACGGCCAGACCGGTGGCGCTGAATCAGCAGCCTGTTCGGTGCGCACTCAGTCACAGCACTCAAGAACGGCAATTTCGTCGCCGTGGGCACCGGAAGCGCGACCTGGGGGAGCGGAATCACAGGCGTGAGCGGCACAGTCTCCGCGGCCAACAGCCTCATCGAAGGAGGCGTCGCCGGGTCCCCAGATAATTACACAATTCTCGTGACTCCACTTACCAACGGCAACTATGTCGTGGATTGGAAGGGATGGAACGGGAACCGGGGAGCGGTGACGTGGTGTGACGGGACCAAGCCAACGACCGGCACCGTCTCAGCCGACAACAGCCTGGTCGGCGAGAACTTTGGCGACTACGTGGGTGATACTGTTAATGACAGCGACAACATCGTCGCCCTGCCGGACGGCAACTACCTTGTGTCCAGCTACCACTGGAATGGCGAAGACGGCGCCATAACGTGGGGAGATGGCACCAAAGGCGTGCAGGGAACCGTCTCCGCCGACAATAGTCTCGTCGGTAGTAACCCGGACGACCATGTCGGCGGCGGCTGGGGCGGGATTACGATCCTCGCGAACGGCAACTACGTGGTGGACGATTGGGTGTGGGGCAACAGTAAGGGGGCAGTTACGTGGGGTAACGCGGCGACAGGTGTCAAGGGCGTCGTCTCCGCAGACAACAGCCTTGTCGGCAGCGTCGTACTCACGGACCAGGTCGGAAGATGGGGGGTTGTTCCGCTCACCAATGGTAACTACGTCGTGGCGAGCCCTGGATTGGGAGCGGTGACCTGGGGGAGCGGGACCGCGGCGGTCCAAGGCGTCATCTCAACCGCCAACAGCCTCGTCGGCGCGGCCCAGGCCTACGGTCAATTAGGGCCTGTCGTGACGGCCCTGACCAATGGGAACTACGTCGTGGACAGCGCCGGGTATGTGCCGCCAGGTGAAGCTGTGCGCGGACGACGTTGCGGGGGCCGTGACCTGGTGCGACGGGACGAAGTCAACCACCGGCGCGATCTCCCCCGCGAATAGCCTTATTGGCACGATCAGCACCAACCCGAATATCATCGTGGCGGATGAGGTCGGCATAGGCGGAGTCACGGCCTTGTCCAACGGCAATTACGTGGTGTCGAGCCCGCTCTGGCGCGACCAGTCCGGGGCGGTGACTTTGTGCGACGGGACCAAGCGAACGTCGGCCGTTGTCTCTGCCGTCAACAGCCTCGTTGGGAGCCCACGTACTGGTGGTTTCTTCGACTCCGTGGGTGGCGGCAGTTACTCGTTCGGAGCCGGCAACGCTGTTCCGATCGGCGGGGTGACTGCCCTTCCCAATGGCAACTACGTCGTGGATAGCCCCAACTGGGACGGCAACACCGGCGCCGTGACCTTGGGTATTGGCACGACCGCAATCAGCGGCACCGTCGGTCCAGGCAACAGCCTGGTTGGCTCGTACTCCGGGGACTTCGTGGGTGTCCAGGGTGTCACCGTTTTGTCCACTGGTAACTACGTCGTGGACAGTCCGCTGTGGAACAACTCTCTAGGGGCCGTGACTTGGGTTGATGGAACGAAGCCGACCAACTCCACCGTCTCCACCGCCAACAGCCTCGTCGGCAACGCCGCAGGTGACCAGGTCGGTGGCGGCGGTTTGGCCATGAGTATTAACGGGACGCTGCACACCGACGGCGGTGTGAACGTGCTTCCCAACGGCAATTACGTCGTGCTCAGCCCACACCCGAGCGAAGGGAGCGCGGCGACTTGGAGCAGCGGAACAAAACCCACTGTCGGCGCCATCTCCACCGCCAACAGTCTGGTTACAGCCCACGTCCGGTCCACCGGTGCCTTCGCGATCACCGTGCTCCCGAACAGCGACTTCGTGGTCGCTGATGTGCCCGGTGGCACCGACGGCTATTTCGAGACCTGGGTGGATGGCACCACCGGGACCACCTGGGATGGCCAGAATACTCCGGAAGCCCAGAACAGCTTCTACGGAGGTGGTGGTGCAGTAATCCCTCTCCCTACAGCGGGCGGGGCGTTCATCAAAACCGAGCAATACAACTCTGGCGAAGTCGGGACTGTGGGGACTGTCGTCACAAACCCTAACGACCTCACTTATTCGTTTCGGCCGGGCACGACGGTCACGGTCTCCCCGGATCTGCTGACCCGAGTCCTCGATGAGGGCACCGACGTTACCGTCCAGGCCAACGACGACATCACGATCGACAGCCCGATCACAGAGTCTCCGACGGGTAACGCTGGCGATCTGACCCTGGAGACCGGCCGCACCATCTTGATCAATTCGAGCATCGGGACTGCGGGCGGCAATCTTTCTTTGATCGCCAACGACACGGTCGCCGACGGCGTCATCAACAGCGAGCGCGACCCGGGAGATGCTGATATCACGATGAACTCGGCGCCGCGCTCAACACGGGTTCAGGGTCAGTGACTGTGGACTTGAAGCACAGCACCGACAAAACTAATAACGGCCGCGGGACGGTCACCTTGCTGGGCATTGACGCCGATGCAGTCATCCTGCCAGCGGGCAGTACGCTGGGCGTGTCGATCAGTGGCACCGCTCCCGGCGATGGCGTCGCGGCCGGCACCTACACTCAGCTCGGTGTTACCGGATCGATCGACCTTGACAACGCGATCTTGCAGGTGACCACTCGCACGCTCATCTCCGCGGGCACGACCTTCACCATCGTCCAAAGCGCCGATGGCGTGAGCGGCACTTTCAAGGGATTGCTCGAAGGTAGTGTCGTCGTGGCGGGGGACGGCACTGCCTTCACGATCTCTTATAAGGTAGATGGAGGCGAGGCCGTGGTGCTAACGGCCCTGGGCACAAAGTCGCCCATTCCAGTGGTGACAGGGGTCAGTCCGGCGACGGGACCGACCACCGGCGGCACACTGGTGACGATCGCCGGTACCAACCTGGCAGGCGCCACCGCCGTCAATTTCGCATCGACGCCGGTCACCAGCTTCCTGAGCGATACGGCCAACCAGATCACGCTTCTGAGCCCCGCTGGCACCGGCACGGTGGACGTGACAGTGGTGATTCCGGTCGGTGCGTCAGCCACCTCAGCGGCCGATCATTTCACCTATTTCGACTCGCAGGCGACACCCACTAGCCTCTGGCTCGTCGCCGGCGGCGGTGCATCCGGCGGGACGGCCACGCTGACGGCAACCCTGACGACGGCTGACTCGCCGCTCGCCGGCAGGACCGTTACGTTTACTCTGAGTGAGGCCGGAGCCGTGAGCGCCGTGGGCACGGCGACGACCAACGCGAACGGCGTCGCGACGCTCACCGGCGTGAGCCTGGCTGGCCTCAAAGCCGGCACTTATCTCGGGGCTATCGGTGCCAGCTTCGCCGGTGACTCGACTTACGCGGGCAGCGGCGCCAGCGGCACGCTAGTCGTGAACGCGGCACAGGCGATACCCACGAACGTGGCGGGCGTCGCCGGCACTGGAGCCTTCGCAGGGACGGCCACGCTCACGGCCACCCTCACCGGGGGTGGTTTGCCGCTCCCCGGCAGGACCGTTGCGTTTACCCTGAACGCGGCCGGCGCGGTGAGAACTCTTGGTTCGGCGATGACCGCCGTGAACGGAGTCGCGACACTCACCGGCGTGAGCCTGGCTGGCTTCGAAGCCGGCACTTATCTCGGAGCTGTCGGTGCCACCTTCGCAGGTGACTCGACGTACGCGGGTAGCGTATTTAGCGGCACGCTGGTCGTCAACCCGGCGATACTCACGAACCTTTCGGGCGTTGCCGGAACTGGAACCTTCGGCGGGACGGCAACACTGACGGCAACACTGACCGCGGGCAGCTCACCGCTCGGCGACAGGACCGTCACGTTCACCCTGAACGAGGGGGGCGCGGTGAGAATTGTGGGTTTGGCGACGACCGCCGTTAGCGGAGTTGCGACACTCACCGGCGTGAGCCTGGCGGGATTCAATGCTGGCGTCTATTCCGGCGCCGTCGGCGCCCACTTCGCCGGCGACTCGACCTACGCGGGTAGCGGTGCCAGCGGCACGCTGGTCGTGAACACGGGAACGCCACCAATTGTTATCCGCGAGCAACCACTGTTCCAACGCAAAACCAACAGAAGGGGTAAGCCGATTGGCAGCCCTGTCCTCCGCGGTTTCCTTTTTGTATTCAGCGAACCCCTCAATCGCGCGAGCGCGACGAGCAAGGGCACTTACCAGATCGACACCTATACCACCAAGCGGGTCAGGAAACAAACCAGGCGCGTCCTTCATCGGGTTGCGAATTTCTCGGTCTCCTACAGCGCGGCCAACGACGCGGTCACGGTGACATTCGGCGCCAGGCAGACCTTCCGGGATGGTGGCCAGCTCACCGTGGTTGGCGGGACTGCGCGAGGTGTCACCACGGCATCGGGCATTCGACTCTCGGAAAGTGAGGTTTTCACTATCTCACGTGGAGGGAAAGCCATTACATCCGATTGAGCACGCCCGCACACACATGAGGCAGCAGACGCGGGCTCCGGGTCGCTGGGCTACCTCGTTTGCCAGAGATTACAACTGGCTCCGACCCTTCGATTGCTGGCGAATGAGGGGAATTTGGGCCTCAATGCTTGGCCCGCGCACCCGTATCGACGCCTCGCCCGCGGCCGCGCGGTCCCACATGAAAAAGGAGGAGAGGGTTCTCTTCCCGATCGTGAAGCAGTTGCAGACCGCGACGGTGATGCCGAGCTTCCACTGCGGGAGCGTCACCAATCCGATCTTCGTGATGGTGCATGAGCACCAAGACACCGGAGCAGCCCTGGCGCGGCTGCGGTCGCTGACGCACGGGTACCAAGCCCCTTCCGACGCGTGCGAAACCTACCGCGCGACGCTCGCGGGGCTGGCCGATCTCGAGTCGGACCTCCACGGCCACATCCACAAGGAGAACGAGATTCTTTTCCCAAGGGCCCGCGCGGCCGAGGCCGCGCTTTGCGCCGCGGCGAGCCGGTCGGAACTGTGATGGACCGCCAAGCTGTGGTGACGCCTCTTCTGCCCGATCGGTGGCGATCCTCGCCTCAGGGGGTGCTTCGCGCAGTGGCCGCGCGTTCGCTGCGGCTGAGCGTTCCGTTGTCCAGGTACCACATGTTGTCGGGCCCGCGCCAGGCTGATTCGCATCGGCACCGAATGGATCGCCCCGGATTGACGCCGGCCGCGGACGAACACCTTGAGGGTGAAATCGGCGTCGATCCTCGTCTTGCCCGCGCTTTTTTCCGCGTTGAATTCGACGATTTCGAAGACGAGGGGCGTGAACGAGCTGGCGTGGCCCTGCGCAGCCCCGCGAGGCGCTCCGCCAGTAGCGCTTGAAACCGCTGAACGAGCCATAGGCCGTCGAGACCCGGCCGGCCGAGCTGAGCAGAAGCCACATCCGTCGGAAATGAGGGAGGTGGTGCGAGAGCGCGCCGTAATAGTCGCGCACCGCCTGCTCGGGTGTGACGCGCACGGGGCGCTCCAGCGTGATCAACATCGGGTAGCTGAGCACTCCCGCCACGAGCGCGCCCAGGATCAGCACGAGAAACGAAAGCCCGAAGTGTTCGACTCCCAGCACGTAGTAGACAAAGAGCAGGATGCCAGCCGACCAGGCCCCCACCACCAGCAGGTTCGGCCCCCACTCGGCTTTTCGCGACCAGACCTCCTGGACCAGTTTCGCGGGGTCCGGCTCGCGCTCCGATTTCGCCCGCTCGGTCCTGGCCGCGCTGGGCTTTCGGGTTTCCACCCCGGCCGGTCCGGTGGGAACAGGCACGACGGGAGTCGCCGTCTCATCGCCGGGCGCCGTGCCTTCCACCAGATCGAAGACGTCGCCCGCGCCAGGGCCTGTGCCGGCCGCGGCGCCCGGCTTCTGTGGGGGCCGTGCCTGCTTGCGGACGGGATCCTCGCGGAACAGGAGATCGGCCGAGGCAATCTCGGGATCCGGCTCAGGCCGCGGGCGGCGGCGTGTGTTGTCGTCAGCCATGGTTCCCTCGGGTACCCTGTCGTAGCCGCCACTGGCGTGAAACGCTGCATATTCCCGTCATCATTAGCTGCGCCGCACGGCGGGAACCCGTTGGCGCAGATCGATTTGGCGGTGATGCCGAATTGTAATCGCTGCCGGCGCAAGATGCGACGCTCGACCGCTCGACCGCATCCCTCGGCCCGCGGCGGCCCGACGCCCGTCGGGCCGTCCATCATCACTGAAACCCGCCGTCGACTTCCAACACGTGGCCCGTGATGTAACTGGCCAGCGGCGAGCACAGGAACACCACGGCGCCAGCCACTTCTTCCGGTCGACCGAGCCGCGCCAGCGCGATCGATTTCAGTAGCGCGCCCGCGCGCTCTCGGAAACTTGCGCAACCATCGGCGTGTCGATCACACCCGGCGCGACCGCGTTGACGCGGATCGAGCGGCGGGCGCACTCGCGCGCAAGCACGCGCACCAGCCCTTGCACGCCCGCCTTGGCCGCCGCATAGTTGGACTGACCATGGAAGCCCAGCTTCGCCGCCAGGCTCCCCACGCACACGATCGCGCCGCCGGGTCGCATGATCTCCAGCCCGAACTTGGAACAGTAGAATACGCCATTCAGGTTGACATCGAGCACCGAGCGCCATTCATCGAGTGTCATCTTGGCGATCGACCGGTCTCGCAGGATTCCTGCGTTATTCACGAGGATGTCGAGCTCGCCCCAGTCCCGGCGCACGCTCTCCATCATTGCCTGCACCGCGGCCGGATCGCTCACGTCGGCCCCGCGCGCGACCGCGGTTGCGGGACGCTCGCTCGTCAGCTCTCTGACGAGCGCCTCCGCGTCGGCCCGCGTCTTGCCATCCGCGGTGTCGGGATGGTTCACGATCACGCGGGCCCCGGCCGCGTGCAAGGCCCGGGCAATCGCGGCTCCGATCCCCTGGGATGCGCCCGTCACCAGTGCGGTCGTGCCGGCCAGGTCAATCATGTAGGGCAAGACAAGCTGTGCTCCGAGAGCACCCTCCGGGCCGGCGTCAGCCGAACACGAGGCCTTCCTCGGTGATCCGATACTTGAGGATTTCGTCCCCACAAGCGCTGCCACGGTGCTTGGGGATGGCCAGGGCTCGACCCAGCCGTCCGTCCTCTTGTGTCCGGCCCATCAGGATGACCGTGTTGGCGATGGCAAACAAGTCTCCCTGTCCGATCGGCTGAGCCACCATCTCCTCCAGCATGACCTGCGGAGTTGTGTACAGGCAAACGCAGCCGATCTTGCGCTGGTCGTAACGATGGCGCATCACATCGTCATGGTTGGCCTGATAGCGCTCGCGAAACCACTCGCGTGCCGCCCAGTCGTCATCCTTGCGTAGCACGTGGTGATAGATGTACTCGAAGTATTCGAACTGGATCGACTCGCTGAACCGCTCGGCGGGCTCGAAGCCGTCGAACACCACGCGCCGGGCTCCCCGCGCAAACTGCTGGTAAAAGAAGCCGGCGGACCCGCGAAGGACCCGCGCCAGGTCGGTCTTCCACTCATGCCACTGGTCAGGGTCGAGATCCTGGCGCGTCACGCGGCGGCCAGCCCGGTCGACCGGATGGAAGTAGTCGCCGATCTCCCGCGAGAAGTCCCACACTCGGTCAATGTCGGTGGGCTGCGCCAGCGAATACTCGGAAAGCTCCCAGCCAAACAGTCGGGAAGCATATGGCGCGAGATTCTGTGAATCACCCCGGCTGGTCACGTCGCAGAGGACGCCTCTGCGCCCTTCCGTCCTGGCGCCGGCATCGGCCCAGCAAAGCCCGAGCTGCGACTTTCCCACGCCGGTCGCGCCCGCGACGACCGTCAGCGTGCCGGGTAAGAGCCCACCTCCCAGTTCACGGTCGAGCACTTCCATCCCGAATGGCTGACGATCGCTAGACATTCGTGTCCTGAACGTGGGTCGCTGCCGGAAGCCCACGGACGCTCGTGGTGCAATCCGGCTTATTGTCGAATGCCGGCCGCGCTCGCGGCAAGGGCCAAAGGCCGAACTTTCATGTTCCAAACTTGAAGAGTTTCCATTCCAATGCCGATTAAAGCCATAGAACCGGTACAACCGGCCAAGTCGACGTGTGCAAATCGCGGATAACGAAGCCGATTCCGCTCGAACGGCACTTCGGTGCAGCATAAGTAAGCGATGATGCTCAAGGATCTTACGATGATCCGGCACCAAGGCCGGCGGCAAGCAAAGGGGCTCGGCTCGCGGCAAGCTCCGGTCTAGTGCGTGAATTGTTGCGTGCAGGCATTTCGCGTGCCTGGCATGGAAAACGATCGGGCGAGAAAGGTCGTTGGCGTTGAGACGAATCCAGATTTCCCAAGTTTGGTTTCGGTCCGTGCGGGAGGCGAATGCGGGAATGCGCGGCTGCGCCTTCATCGTGATCGGCTCGATCGCCTCGCTCGTCACTGCGCCGGCCTTCGGCCAGTCGCCCGGCTCGGGCTCGAGCGTTCCGCCGCCGGTCACGCGCTCGCAAGTGCCCGCGCCGGTCCGCGACCTCACAGGCACGATCGCGCTGACCGCGCCGTCGAGCCACTTTACCGCGGGTCAGCCCGCAACGGCACCCCAGCCACCGGCCCCAGCGCCGCCCGGTCTGCAAGCTCTGCCGGCGCAAGGCGTGGCTAATGCGGTACCGCGTGTGATACCGCTTGAGCCGCCGCCCGGCGAGAATCGAGGCGTTCTGAGCCCCGCCGCGCCGCGCGTGATCCGGTTCCCGGCCGACGCCACCGGGCTCTCACCCGAGCGCCTGCCGCTATCGAGCCCGGGTCGCTCGGTCGATCAGGTCTCTCAGGACCTGACCAACATCGTCGAGCTGATCAAGGATCCGGAAGCCGAGATCAGTCTGGTCGAGGGCCAGACCAAGATCATCCAGACGCGGCGAGAGCTCACGAGGATCGTGATCGCCAATCCGGCGGTCGCCGACGTCGAGCTGCTTTCCGATCAACCGGCCGCGCGGCTCTTGAATGTCTACGGGAAAACGTTTGGCACGACCAGCCTGACGATCTGGGACCAGACCAACCGGCCGGTCTCATTCCTGGTCCGCGTGTCGCTCGATACGAGCGACCTGTCGTTGCGGATCCGCCAGGCGTTCCCGGGCGCCGAGATCAAGGTGTGCACAGGTTGGGCCTCAAATCATTCTGGATGGCCAGGCGCCGGACTCGAAGACGATAGCCGACATCCTTCAGCTCGTGACCCTCACACTCATGAACAGCCCGTCATTCCGCGCCAGCAGCGGTGGCGGGGGTGGCGGCGGCATGGGGATGGGTGGCGGCGGAATGGCAGGCGGCGGCGGCGCCGGCGGTGCCGGCGGAGGGGCCGGCGGCGGCGCGGGCGGTGGTGGTATGGGCGGTGGCATGGGTGGGGGCGGCGGCGCCGGCGGAGGGGCCGGCGGCGGCGCCGGCGCGGCGCGCGGTCTCGTCATCATCAATCGCGTCACCATCCCGGGGCCGCGCAGATCTTGCTCCATGTCAAGATCGCCGAAATCAACCGCAGTGCGACCCGCAGCATCGGCGTGAGCTGGGTGTATGCCCGCGGGCAGTCGATCTTCGGCTCGGCCGCGGGTAATAACGCGCTCATGACGTTTTCGGCGAATACGGCGGTGAATCAGGGCACGGGATCGCGCGGGTTTGCCCAGGCGCCGCAGCAAACCGTGGGCGCCACCAATCTCGCGACGCCGAGCGGATCCGCGCCCTTGTTCGGCGTGTTCAACTCGGGGCATTTCTCACTTTTCATCGACGCCTTGCGCACCAACAGCCTCGCGAAGATCCTGGCCGAGCCGAATCTGGTTGCACTCGACGGCGTGCCCGCCCGGTTCCTGGTCGGCGGTTTGTTCCCGTTCCCCGTGCCCCAGAGCTCGTCCGTTCCCGGCGGAACCGCGGTCGTGACCGTCCAGTTTCAGCGGTTCGGCACGATCCTGACGTTTCTGCCCGAGATCTTGCCCAACGATGTGATCCGGCTCGACGTCGAGCCCGTGATCAGTCAGCTCGACTTTGCCAGCGGCACGACGGTCAACGGCGGAAAGGTCCCCGCGATCGACGAGCGAAGCGCCCGGACAGTTGTCGAGCTGCGCGAGGGCCAGACGCTCGCGATCGCCGGCTTGCTCCAGTCGCTCACCAATGCCACCACAAACCGGATTCCCGGTCTGGGCGATCTGCCGATCGTCGGATCCTGGTTCAGCGCCAACAGTATCGAGACGATCGAGACCGAGACCATCGTGCTCGTCACTCCCGAGCTGGTCTCCCCGCTCGAAAAGCGTGAAGTGACCGAGGCGCCCGGCGACCGCGTGTTTCAGCCGAACGACCCCGAGTTTTATCTGCTGGGCCGCATCGAAGGGAAGCTGGGGCGTGAGTTTCGGGCCACCAAGGGCGAGCAAGACCCGCTCAATATCATGAAGCACTATCAAAGCGAGCAACAATGGGTAATCGGCCAGCATGGACACGCCGATTGACCGCGAGTTTTCTGTTCCTCTATACCACCGCAAACCACCGAGGCGGGAATGGATAGAAGAGTGAATCGAGTTTTGCGCTGGGCCGGAAGCGCCGGAATTCTGGTGGCGACGGTATCGCCGGTCGGCGCTCAGCCGCCGGACGATACTGCCGCTGCCGGCAAGGTATGCACCCGGCGCAGGCCGGCTGCACCGGATGTTTCATCACACGGCGCATACGCTCGAAGACAAGGTTATCGGCTATCCAGATGCGTTTGCCGAGCCTCCCCTGGGCTACTACATCAACCGGCAGCTCGCGTTGCAGGTTGCCAAGGCCGATGTTCACCGGTTCACGCTGTACCGCTCGGACTTTCTACCCGGGACCAACCTGTTTTCGCCGGCCGGGGCGTCGCGGTTCAACATCATGTACGCTCGCATTCCGGGCTGGCAGGGACCGCTCACGGTCGAATGGACCCCCGAGCAGCCGAAGCTTGCCGAGGGCGCCGCCAGGCGATCCTGGAAACGCTGGAGCGGGCGGGCCGCCCGCTCCTCGCCGACCGCGTTGTGATCGGCCCTTCGCCGTACCCGGGCGCCATCGGAATCGAGGCCGCCAACAACCACCAGAACACGATCATGCGCAGCCAGCTCCCGGCCATCAATACGTACGGCCTGCCTCCGAACAACACTGCTGACACCGGAGTCCACTAACGATGCGGGCTCGCGCCATGATAGATCAAGCGGCCTGGGCGCCATCGCCGGCGCGACTGTGCGCCCGCCGGGTTGTATCGGCATGGTGCCTGCTGGCGGCGCTCGCCGCCCACGGCTCGGGATGCGTCGTCATGCCGCGGCAATTCTCCGGCACGTCGCCAGGCTCGGCGTCGCCTTCTGCCGAGCAAGCCGCCGGCGCCGAGCCGGTCGATGGGCAAAAGAAGGGGCTCTCACCAACGACCGATTTCCACGCCACGGCCACCGATCGGCAGCGATTCCAGGTGCATATCGATTTCGGGCGCGTGTTTGAAAAGCAAGGAAACTTCGATGCTGCCGCCCTCGAGTATCAAGACGCGCTCACCGTGGTCGAATCCAAGAAACGCGGGACGTTCCAGCTCGACGACCTCGCGCTGGCCCATCGGCGCCTGGGCGGAGCCCTTGATCGCCTCGGCCGCTTCCCCCAGGCCGAGGTGCATTACGGCAAGGCCATCAAGACCACGCCGAACGACGCGAACGTCTGGAACGACGCCGGCTACAGTTACTATTCTCAAGGGCGCTGGGGCGACGCGGAACGCGCGCTTCGGACCGCGGCGAAGCTTGCACCCGAAGACGAGCGGATCCGGATCAACCTGGGCCTGACGCTGGCGGCCGCGGGCAAACCGGACGAAGCATTTCCACTGCTTTGCAAGTCGAGCGGCGATGCGATCGGACACGCCAACCTCGGTTATCTGCTGGCAGCGTCCGGGCAGTTCGAGCTTGCACGCCGCGAGTACAACACGGCCCTGGCCCTGCGGCCCGACCTCGAGCTGGCTCGCAGGGCGCTGTCGCGGCTCGATCGGCAAGAGCGAGAGGGAATCCAACCGGATGACTCGCCTGCCCCGTCGGCTCAGTCGCCGGCGGTCGCGGCGGCCCGGGTCGATCCCAGTGTGATCCGAACATCCGCGATGGGTCCGGCAATCCCGACCGCCCTGCCATGGCCGATACAGCCCGAGCCGGAATCGCCCCAATCTGCGGGCGATCCTCCGGCCGCGCGTACTGTCGCGGCGGATCCGGTCGATCTCTCGCTGCTGGCAGCGCCGCCGCTTTGACACGGGGTCCACAGAGCGCGATCGGGCGACGGCAGGCTGTCAAGCTGTCGCGACCCAGCGTCAATCACGCGCGTTGGGTTCGGTGATGGCCTGGTAAAACCTGGGCCGGCGGTCGGCGATGCGGTCGATCTCGTGCCGGCCAGGGACGCGGACCAGCCGCTTGCGCCGAGCCACGCTCGGGTCCACGTCGGCCACCAGGATCTCCTCGGAATCCGGTCCAGCCTTCGCCAGGCGCCGCCCGCTCGGGTCGACGATCGAGCTGCAGCCGATGAATCGAAAGCCGCTCTCTTCGCCCACCCGGTTGACCGCCATCACGTAGACGACGTTCTCCATGGCGCGCGTCGGGATCATATGCTCGGCTGCGCACTCGGAGTGGGTCGGCCAGTTTGTGGGCAGCAAGAGTAGATCCGCGCCCAGAAGCGCCAAGACGCGGGCCGTCTCCGGGAATGCGCCGTCGTAGCAGATATGCATCCCGACCTTGAGTCCGTTCACATCAAAGACGGCGAACGGCCGGTCGCCGGGATCGGCAAACATGTCGATCCCCAGAAACGGCAGATGAACCTTGCGATACGCGCCGACCAAGCCGGAAGGTCCCACCAGCAGGCAGGCGTTGAACAGCCGGGCGCCGTCGCGCTCGAGCAATCCGAACGCACAGAAGCACCCGAGCTTCCCGCAGGCCGCAGCCAGCTTCTGCACCGGCGCTTGTAACCGTGACCGCATGCGCAAGGCCTTCCTCGCGCGACGCGAAGCCGTAGCCCGAGAGCGCGCACTCCGGAAACACGGCGAGCAAAGCGCCCATGCCCACCGCTTCGCCAAGCCGATCCAGCATCCGTTCGAGGTTGTCCTCGATCCGGCCCAGCTTCGGCTCCATCTGTACGGCCGCGACGCGGAAGTTCATTCAATTAATCTTGATCGTCACCGTTTTGAGCTCGGTGTAGTGCTCGAGCGCGGCCTCGCCGTTTTCACGGCCCTGTCCCGACATCTTGAAGCCGCCGAAGGGAGTGGTGGTGTCGACGACGTGGTAGCAGTTCACCCAGACGGTTCCCGCCTTCACGTTCTTGGCGTAGTGGTGTGCCTTGTTGATGTCGCGCGTCCAGATGGCGGCGGCGAGGCCGTAGTGAGTCTTGTTGGCCCGGTCGATCACCTCGTCGACCTTGTGGAACGGTAGGACGCTCACGACGGGTCCGAAGATCTCGTCGCGGGCGATCGCCATGTCATCCTTCACGTTGTCAAAGATCGTGGGCGCAACGAAAAAGCCCTTGGAGCCGATGCGTTCGCCGCCGGTCAACAGGGTCGCGCCTTGTTTTTCGCCGAGCTTGACGTAGTGGAGGATCTTGTCGAGCTGTTCCTTGGAAACCTGGGGTCCTTGTTCGGTGTGGGGATCGAGGGGATTGCCGACGGTGCGGCCCTTGGCTTTCTCGGCCAGTCGCTCGACGAAGTCGTCCTTGATCTTGGCCTCGACGAACAGCCGGCTGCCGGCGGTGCAGCATTGCCCGCCGTGAAAGTAGATGGCATGGAACGCACCTTCGACGGCGGCGTCGATGTCGGCGTCGGCGAAGACGACATTCGGGCTCTTGCCCCCCAGCTCGAAGGTCGTGCGCTTGAGCGTGTCGGCGGCGGATTTCTGGATGATCTTCGCCGTATCGACGTGGCCGGTGAAGGCGATCTTGTCGACGTCGGGATGACTGACAAGCGCCGCACCCGTGGTCTCGCCCATGCCGTTGACGACATTGATCACGCCCGCCGGGAACCCGGCTTCCTGGGCGAGCTCGGCGATTCGAAGTGCGGTCAAGGGGGTCTGCTCGGCCGGCTTGAGCACAACGGTATTGCCGCAGGCCAAGGCCGGTCCCCATTTCCACGCGAGCATCAAGAGCGGGAAGTTCCAGGGGATGATCTGGCCGACGACACCCACCGGCTGTCGCAGCGTGTAAGACAGGAAGCTACCGCGCACCGGCACCGTCCGCCCTTCAATCTTGTCGGCCCAGCCGCCGTAGTACCGCAGCGTGTTGACGACTCCGACCATATCCCCCTTGGAGTCGTTGATCGTCTTGCCGCAATTGAGCGACTCGAGCGTGGCCAGCTCGCCTGCGTTCTGCTCGACCAGATCGGCCAGCTTGAACAGCAGGTTTCCGCGGTCGGCGGCGTCCATCTTGCTCCAGGGCCCGGTGTTCAGCGGCCTCCGGGCTGCCTTGACGGCCCGGTCGACGTCGGCTTGGTCCGCCGCAGCGACCTTGGCAATCACCTCGCCGGTCGCCGGATCGAACGTCTCAAACTCGCCCCCGTCGACAGGGTCAACCCACTTGTTATCGATGAAAAGTCTGGTCAACCGGACCTTGGGCCGGGACTGGGGGCGGCGGCTTTCGTGGCCATGGGTGTTCCTCGCAAGGTGGGAGAGTGATTGCTCGTTCCAAGACGATGGTCGTGTGCGGCGCATTGCTGTCAAGACCCCGCTATTGCCCCGGCTCACGCAGTCGGACCCGAGGAACAGGCTCGAAACAAGCTTTGGCTCGCCCGTCACTCGCCTCTCAATCAACGAATGATGGCCAGGCCGGGCAGCGACTGTTCCAGCTCTTGTTCGCCGGCGTCAGAAACTCTGGTGTTGCGCAGATCGAGACTCGCAGCAGACCAGCCCCTTCAGGGTGCACAAGCCCCGCGTCGCTGATCGCTCAGTCCATCCAGCTGCAGTTCGGTCAACCCGGTCATTTTTTCGAGATCCACGATGCCCGCGTCAGTGATCCTGGTATTCGCGAGGTTCAACGTGTGAGCTCCACCAGGCTCTCCAGCTGCGCCAGCCCAGAATCGGTGATCCGCGTGCCTTCCAGCGACACCGAGTGGAGGGTGCGTACTCCCTTGAGCTCTCGCCCATCCTGGGTGATGGCCCGCAGGTGGGCCAGGCCGGCGTCGGTAACGGCGGTATTGTCGAGCCTAAGCCACCTGAGGTGGGACATGCCTTTCAGGCTCGCCAGTCCGGCATCGGTGACGGCCGTATCGTCGAGGTTGAGTCGCTCGAGGTGCGACAGACTTTTGACGTCGCCAATCCCGCGTCGCTGAGCTTCGTCCCCGGGAGCCAGAGGAATCGCAGGTATCGATCTGGTGAGCTGGGCGAGCCGCGTCACCAACTGGGTGTGGTCGAGGTCAAGCGTCACGAGGCCAGTCAGATCCTTCAGGTGCGCCATCCCGGCGTCGGTGACCTGGGTGCCGGCCAGTCGGAGACTCCGAGGCTCTTCAGATCGCTTCAAATCGCCAGCCCGAGGTCAGTGACCTTCGTATCCGCGAGATCCAGGACCTGCAGGTCGGCCAGGTGTTCAAGGACGCCAGTGCGCCGTCGGTGACGGGCGATCCATCGACGCTCAGGAACTCGAGCCGGCTGAGCTGCCCGAGATGGACCAGCTCGGTATCGGCCGCGCGATTCGTGAGCTCGACGTGGACGACGTTGCCGAAGTAGTCGACCCCGACCTCGTCGATCAGCCATTCCAGCCAGGCACGCCTTGAGCTCTGATATTCCACTGGTCATACTGGCGGTCGTAAAGAGCCATGCCGCCGTGCGCTTGATCGCGGCGACCGCCGCGCGCTGCTCGTCTGCGCGCGGGCAAGCCAGCCCAAGCCTCCTCCGATCGCCAGGACACAGACGATCAATCCCCGCACGCTGAGCCGTGAACGCTCAAACGTCGTCGCGAGCCGGTCGTCGCTCGGTCGTTCACCTGAGCGGCCTTTCTGCTTCTTGCCGGGGCGGTTGCGACCGGGATCATGGCACCTATGACATCCGTCGATTGTCGCCAACGCCGGCACCTTACGCCAGGGGAATCGCTCATGACAGCCAGGGTAGTCCGTGCGGTCGTTGCCGGCTTTCTCGTGGTCCCCTTTGCGTCGGCCCTCGATGCCGGCGAGCTCACGATCACCCGCGTTTTCGGGCCGGAGGTGCCGACCGGTCCCTACAAGCACCCCGCCAGCATGACCGAGCTGAAGAACGGCGACCTTTACCTTGTGTACTACGGCGGCGAGGGCGAGTATGCGACCGAGACAGCCGTCTTCGGCTCGCGGCTCAAGAGGGGGAGACGAAATGGAGCGATCCCAAACCGATCGCCCGCGACCCGTTTCGCTCCGTTGGCAACGGCGTCATCTGGGAGGCTCCCGACGGAGTCGTCTGGCTCTTTTACGTCGTCCGGTTCGGCGAGACGTGGTCGACCTCGCGCGTGCAAGTCAAGATTCGCGAGGGCGGAAACGTGGTCCGACGCTTCCGTGCTCTCACTCGAAGAAGGAACGATGGTGCGGAACCGGCCGATCGTGCAAAAAAACGGCGATTACCTGCTGCCGGTCTACCACGAAACCGGCCATGATCCCGAAAAAGTGGGGCCGAAGCACGTCGCTTTTTCTGCCGTCGAGCCGGCAAAGCGAGTCTGGACCAAGATCGGCCCGATCCGGTCGCAAAGGGGAACATTCAGCCCGCCGTTGTCGAGCTCGACGACAACACCTGATCGCCTATGCCGCCGGGGCGGAGACTACGATCCCAAGACGATCGGCTACATCGTCCGCTCCGAGTCGCACGACGGCGGCTTACGTGGAGCGAAGGCAACGACTCGCCGTTTCCCAACCCGAACGCGGCGGTCGAGTTCCTCAAGCTGCAAAGCGGCCGGCTGCTCCTGATCTTCAACGACAGCATGAACCGCCGCACGCCCCTGACCGCGGCCCTCTCGCTCGATCAGGACCGCACCTGGACGTCCGCCGCAATATCCGCGAAGGCGACGGAGACTTCGGCTATCCGAGTGCTTTCAAGCCCGCGACGGCGGATCCACCTTGTCTTCACGTCGGAGGGCGGACGCGTCGTCAACCACGCGGTGTTTGACGAAGACTGGGTCAGGAACGCGGCGAGACCGCGACCAGGAAGTAGAACCACGGCGCACGAGCGGCTACAGTGATGTTCGATATCGCCTCGTTTGGATCTGATCAATGACCCGCACCACGGAAAGGCTGTGCCATGGACCCCGCGGAGTTCCAGCAAATCCGTGTTAAAGACATTGATGGCGTGGCCGTCGTCGACTTCGTCAGCGATCGTCTGATGTTCGAGAACGCGGTCGTCGAGCAAATCGGGGGCGAGCTCGACCAGCTGATTTCGGACGAACGGTATTCCAAGATCCTTCTCGATTTCAGCAACGTTCAATACTTGTCGAGCACCATGCTCGCCAAGCTGGTGCGGCTGGAACAGTGCGCCCGCGACACCAGGCGCGGCTGAAGCTCTGCGGTCTGGGCCCGATCTTGAAGGACACCTTTCGAATTGGTCACTTCGAGCGCGTATTCGCCGTCTACGACGACGCGGCGACGGCCCTGAAAACCCTGTGGTGACAGGTAACGCGCGGACTGGTCGAGATTAATGCGACATGTTACACCGAAGAACTGTGGGCGGCTCGGGTCGGCTGTAGCGGCGAAAACCTTCCGCCATCCGCGGTACGCCGGTTGACTTCCGCGGCCAGATAAGTGTTAGGCCAAGGGCCAGGCTCGGCCTACTTCTGGCGCTCGAGGGTCATCTCCAGGAACTTATTCCAGGTCTTGCCATCCGTGCTGGCCTCGCCGACTTCGTGCCACCGCTGCGCATCGAATTGGATCGTGAAGCGGACGGTCACGCCGCCCTCTTCGCTCCGGAAGCCCCATTCGATGCCACCGTCCACCAACTTCGGTTCCACCTCGAGCGCCTGCCCGCGCAGGTCATGGGACTGCCAGCGGTAGCGCTTCGCCTTGCCGTCGTAGGACACCACCGTCAGCGCCTCGTGGACCACAACCTCTTCCTTCTTGTCGGCCTTCTTCGTGCCCCGGCCCTCGACGAGGAGGACGGAGCCGCCGACCTTCCGCCGGACCGTCTCGACGATGGTGAACTCCTGGCGTTCGCCGCGCCCGGACGAGCGCCAGCCCGACCCCTTCCACTCCCCAACCCAGCGATCCAGTTTCTTCATTGCCTCGACCTGGGCCGCCGGTGGTGTCGGGGCCTGACTCAAGGCGGGCCGCCCCGCCAGCAAGGCCAAAACGCTCAGCACTACGGATGTCCTGCAACGCATGCTCACCCCCTTGACGGATGCTGGCACAACAGATCCACCGACATCGCGACGTCCTGACGCACAAGCTCAGCTGCCGGGCCGGCCGGGTGGGCTTCGACCCTGGAAAGCCGTCATGCCGGCCCGGTCAGCTTGTATGTTGCATTTCACTCCCGACGTACTGTCCGGAGTATCCTCCTCTGAGGAGTCGCGAGGAGGTCTTTCGGTCTGGTGAGGCACGACCTCTGGCTGTTTGACCCCTCCGCGTCGGACCCAAGAGCTTGTTACATCCTGAGGCGCTGACCTCTTGTCACAAGCTTCCTCTCGGTTCGGCAGTCGCCGGAGGACCCTCGCGGCTACGGCCCTTTTCCGCCTCCCCTTTTCTCCCCGAGGGTCACCGCCGCGATAGCCTGACCGGCGAGCGGCCGCGGCTGCTGGGCCGGGAGGCGAACCCGTGCCCCCGACTGTCACCAGATCGTCGCGCACCAGCCGGCAGGTCAAGCGCCAACACGACTCGGTGGGGCTGCGTGCTGTCTGTACGCCTGTCACCCTCAGCCCGTGAACGGGT
>CAWDZZ010000012.1:0-270961 GCA_963806595.1 uncultured Isosphaeraceae bacterium
AAAACGCTCAGAAGTTATGTTCGTCCTAGTCTTCTCCTTCTCGATGAGCTGGGCTATCTGCCCATCGACAAGCGCGGGGCCGATTTGTTGTTCCAGGTTGTCGCCGCCCGTTATGAAATCGGATCGATCGTGATCACCACGAATCGAACCTTCAAGGAGTGGGGCACCCTATTTGATGAGGACAACACCCTGGCAACGGCCTTGATCGACCGGCTGATGCATCACGGGGAGGGGATCGTTATTCAAGGAGATAGTTTTCGCATGAAAGACAAAGATCCCGATTCGACCGATGAGTGACCAAAGCGCAGTACGTCAACGTCCGGATCGGGTGTTCGATGCGAAGTGAGTTGCATTTGGCGTGAATGGCAGGGAACGTCCAGCCCACCCTCGAGCGAGCCCGGCCATCGTGCCGGGTCATTCGAGCGGCCGGTTCCTTGAAGAGCGGGCTCGCGTTGACCCCAGGCTCTGATCCAGAATCCGCGAGCAGCTTCCTGCGGGGGGCTTCGTCTCGGCGGTCTGGTCACCCTGTTTGTGGCCCGTGGCGGTCCGCGGCGAGGAATTGGCGGTGGCCCTGTCCACCACGCCGGACTCAACAAGCTCGAACGCCTGGCCGGCCCGTCCGTGCCAAGCTCGGCCACGCCATACTCCTGGCTCGATCTGACTCCGCGTTTTTCGCAGCGTGCCGAGCGGCGATGCGTATGCGCGTGCACCAAAGCAACCACAGTCGCCTCTTCATCTGGCAGTGCCTATCTGCTCAAAACTGGCCTGGATTCCGTGATCGGTCCCCAGGTGCCAGGTCGCCCAGAAGCCGGCCAGGACAAGCACGAAACTCAGCAAGAAAATGATGAGCGGCATGAGGAAGTTCAAGAGGCCAAATAGAAAAGAGAGCCCCCACACGACCAGCCAGAAACGCGCGAAGACGCCCAGTAAATTCGTCAATCTCAGCTTGGCCACGGCCGTCCGGAAAGCATCGGCCGCCGCCGATAGGTCATCGAGCAGCGAGTATGTAGGCCGTGACATCGTGGCGTGTTGCCACTCTCGATCGGTCCGGCGCTGCTGGCCGGCCATTAATCGACGAGAACGGGAGATAATCTCGAGGCGCCGATGGGGTCTGCCACCATCGTCCCATCGACCTGGGCCAGCATCTTCTCGATCCTCGAAATCGGCACATCGTCGCCGCCGTCCCGCGTGGACGTGAAAGCGCCGCTGCCCTGTTCGAGGGTCATACGGAGCGTCGCGAGCTCTTCTTTAGCTTGCTTCAAATCCTCGCGCACCTTCTCGTGTGCGCCGTTGAGTCGATCGAGCCGCTCCTTGCACGATCCCGACTGGCGGAGTAGTTCATCGATGTCGCCTTTCTTCAAGAGCTTCCTGGCCTCTTCCGCCTGCCGCACTGCGAGGCCCGAGCTCGATCGGACGAGCTTCTGCGCCTGGTCCCAAAGTTCCATCACTTTGAGCCAGCGATCCCACAAACCGTTCAAATCGCCCTCGACTGCGTTATAAAGAGCCAGGGTCGCACCGGCCATCGGCTGTGTGAAATCGGGGTCAGTCGACGGCAACGTATCATGCCGCCGTCGCAGGGCGTCTATCTGATCCATCAGATTGACGGCCTTCTCACGAAACTGTTTGAATTGCCCTTCGACGACGGTTTGAAGCTCTCTTTTGCTGTAGTAGAGCCTCCACAACGCGACGACTCCGAGGACCAAGAGTCCCGCCATCAAGGCTAAAGGCAGGGTGTATGTCTGGTTTTCTAGATTCATCCGTATTCTCATCCTGAAACAAAACCATCAAATCGCTCAACGCTCCTAGCGCCCAGGCACTTTCCGTGCCATCTCACAGCTCACGCTGAACATCGCGAAACGCTCCTTGCGATTGAAGCCGGTCCGAAACCACTCATAGCGATTGCCACTCACCGATTGAACGAGTCCGCCGCTCGCTTGACTTTCAGCGCACAGCGAAGGACCGTCTACCGGCATGACGTTTGCACGCATTTTTAGACTATTTGTTTAAGCGGATGTTTTCACAAGCAGCAGGGAATGGGCGCATGGCCAAGCGGAAGGACGACGCACGCAAGACACCCGGCAAGCTCGGACGCTGAGGTCGCTGCGGGAACAGGCGGCGAGACCCACCAGACGGCCGGCGGCGATACGCCGGTGCTGACCACCCAGCAGGGCATCCCGGTCGCCGACGACCAGAACTCGCTCAAGGCCGGCGCCCGCGGCCCGACGCTCCTGGAAGACTTCCACTTCCGCGAGAAGATCTTCCACTTCGACCACGAGCGCATCCCCGAGCGGGTCGTCCACGCCCGCGGCTACGGCGCCCACGGCTATTTCGAGAACTACGGGCCGCTCGCCGACGTCACCCGGGCCGACCTCTTCCAGCGCAAGGGCGAGAAGACGCCCGTCTTCGTCCGCTTCTCGACCGTCGCCGGCAGCAAGGGCTCGGCCGACCTCGCCCGCGACGTCCGCGGCTTCGCCGTGAAGTTCTACACCAAGCAGGGCAACTGGGACCTCGTCGGCAACAACATCCCCGTCTTCTTCATCCAGGACGCGATCAAGTTCCCCGACCTGATCCACGCCGCCAAGCCGGAGCCGGACCGCGGCTTCCCGCAGGCCGCAGACCGCCCACGACAACTTCTGGGACTTCATCTCGCTCTCGCCCGAGAGCATGCACATGATCATGTGGATCATGTCCGACCGGACGATCCCGCGGTCGTTCCGCTTCATGGAGGGCTTCGGCGTCCACACCTTCCGGCTGGTCAACGCCGAGGGGAAGTCGACCTTCGTCAAGTTCCACTGGAAGCCGAAGCAGGGGCTGCAATCGGTCGTCTGGAACGAGGCGGTCAAGATCAACGGGGCCGACCCGGACTTCCACCGCCGCGACCTCTGGGCCGCCATCGAGGCCGGCGACTTCCCCGAGTGGGAGCTCGGGCGTCCAGCTCTTCGACGAGGCGTTCGCCGAGAAGTTCGAGTTCGACGTCCTCGACGCGACCAAGCTCATCCCCGAGGAGCAGGTGCCGGTCCGGCTCGTCGGCCGGATGGTCCTCGACCGCCGCGTGGACAATTTCTTCGCCGAGACCGAGCAGGTCGCCTTCTGCACGCAGAACATCGTGCCCGGGGATCGACTTCAGCAACGACCCGCTCCTGCAGGGGCGGAACTTCTCCTACCTCGACACGCAGCTCAAGCGGCTCGGCGGCCCGAACTTCACGCACATCCCGATCAACGCGCCGAAGTGCCCGTTCTCGCACTTCCAGCAGGACGGCCACATGGCGATGCACAACCCCAAGGGGCGGGTCAACTACGAGCCCAACTCCTGGGGCGACGACGGCGGCCCGCGCGAGTCCCCCGAGGCGGGCTTCCAGTCCTACCCCGAGCCGGTGGAAGGCCCCAAGGTCCGCGCCCGCTCGGAGACGTTCGCCGACCACTACAGCCAGGCCCGGCAGTTCTACATCAGCCAGACCGAGATCGAGCAGACGGCACATCGGCAACGCCCTGACGTTCGAGCTGAGCAAGGTCGAGACCCCGGCGATCCGCGCGCGGATGGTCTCGCACCTGCTGAACATCGACGCCGGCCTCGCCGAGGCGGTGGCCAAGGGCCTGCGGCTGAAGGAGATGCCCAAGCCGGCCACGGCCGCGAAGCCGACGCGCCAGGACCTGAAGCCGTCGCCGAAGCTGAGCATCATCAAGAACGGCCCCAAGAGCTTCGCCGGCCGCAAGGTCGGGGCCCTGGTCACCGACGGCGTCGACGCCGGCGTCCTCGCGGCCCTGGGCAAGGCGCTGAAGGCCGAAGGGGCGATGCTCAAGCTCATCGCGCCGGAAGTCGGCGGCGTGAAAGACTCCGCCGGGGCCTGGCACGACGCCGACGAGAAGCTCGAAGGCGGCCCGTCCGTCCTCTTCGACGCCGTCGCGATCCTGCCCTCCAAGGAGGGTGCGACGCTGCTGACCACGCTCCCCGCCGCCCGCGACTTCGTCGCCGACGCCACGGCGCACCGGAAGTTCATCGCCTACGCGGCCGCTGCCGCCCCGCTGCTGGAGAAGGCGGGCGTCGCCCTCGACGAGGGCTTCGTCCCCCTCAAGAAGGCCGGCGACTGCGACGGCTTCGTCGCCGCCTGCCGCAAGCTCCGCTTCTGGGACCGCGCCGCCGCCGAGCGATAAGCCGTCAATCAAGCCGCGGGGCTCGGATCGAAGTCACTCCATCGTGAGACGACCGAGCACGTCGAACGCATTCACGGTTGCGGCACCAACTGCCGTGTTGTCGAAGATGCACCAGACGACGGCCGATCGCGCAGCACGGATCAAATCCGCCGTAAGGGCGTCTAGGTTCTCATCCGAATATGCTGAGTAGTAGATCTTCGGCGAGCCGTGCAGTCGGTAATACAAGAGATCGTCCCAGCCACCCGGTAGGGCGGCCGCAGGGACCACCGCCGGATCGGCTGCGACTCGTGACGACCCGATACTGCTGCAAGAAACGTTCAGCCACGGGATCGAACCAGCTCGCGTGCCTGGGCTCAAGGGCCACGTGCGCCGTCGAATCGGTCCCTGAGCGCGGCAAAAAACCTCTCCGCGATATCGAGGGAGAACGACAGGCTCGGAGGGAGCTGGACGAGCAACGGACCAAGCCTGTCGCCGAGCTGAGTCGCCGCAGCGAGGAAGCTGTCGAGCAAGTCGTTTGCATCCACCAGGCGGCGTTCGTGGCTGATGACTTTCGGCACCTTGACAGAGAATAAGAAGTCCGCAGGGACGGATTCTGCCCAGCGAGCGTAGGTCGCCGGGCGGTGCGGCTTGTAGAACGAAGAGTTGATCTCGACGGCGGGAAAGCGAGCAGCGTATCGCGCGAGGTGCGTACCCTCGGCTGGGAAGTGGTCGCTGTGCTCCTTCGAGTGCGACCAGCCAGCACATCCAACGCGGATGTTTCTCAGATGTTCTGGCTGCTTACTGTCATTCAAAGTGCCGATGTCGGTAACCGAGGGGTTGCGTATTTGACAGGAACTGTCTCTTGGAGGAATCACGCCGGATGTGATCGTCGTGGAATTTGACTGACCGAGCAAACGAGGCTTTGACTCATTCGGTCCGCATTCATTGATCCTTTCCCACGCCGCTATTCAACCCCTTCGTCCGATCCATCTGTCGCCTGATCTCGATTTCGGAACTCCGCTTCTCGGCGACCATCCTCCACGCCTTCAACGTCGGTGCGGCGACGGCTTCCAGTTCGGCGATGCGGCGACCCTGGACGATCAAGGCCGTCACAAGGGCCGCGATCACGATCAGCAGCATCAGCGTGCTCAGCCGGATCCGTCTCACTGCACCACCTCGAATCGGACATGATTGCGTATCATTTCACCGACCGCAGCCTACCACGGCGTCAGGTGCAAAAAAAGAAAGCGCGGCCGTGTCTGAAGTTCGATCCCTCACGAAAGAGGTCAAGTCGTTGCGTCGCAACGTGGAGGATTTCGAACGGCACCTGGCGGAAAGTCCTTCAATCGAACAGCAAATCCCAAGCATTAATTCGGGGGACACCACACCGAATTCCGACGGCAAGTCACGCGGAGAATCACGATCGACAGCGCCGGATCGGATCGCGCGGGCAGCTCCGAACGGCTGAGTGTCGCAGATGATGAAAGACGACGTCAGTCCACAGCAAGAATGACCCAGCGCTGTTGAGAGCGTACGTGTGGTTAAACCTGAATCCCACCTGATCGCGACTATTGAATTCTAGATTCCCAGCCTTCGTTATCTTCGTTGCCTCATGTTCCAAGATGCATTCCGGGGACACCATGTCGAATTCCCACGTCGGGTCACGCCGAGAATCACGATCGACAGCGCCGGATCGGATCGCGCGGGCAGCGCCCAACGGCTGAGTTTCGCAGATGATGAAAGACGAAGTCAGTCCACAGCAAGAATGACCCAGCGCTGTTGCGGGCGTACGTGTGGTCAAACATGAATCCCACCTGATCGCGACTACTGAACTGTATATTCGCATTCTTCGTTATCTTCGTTACCTTATGTTCCAAGATGCATTCCGGGGACACCATACTCAATTGACGTGCGACCAGGGGTTCGCAATCGTAGGTTCGTGGCTCGACTAGCGCGTAGTGTCGCGCCTGGCTTTCCGCATCACATCACCCAGCGCGGCAACCGGCGCCAGCAAACCTTCTTTTGCGACGAAGATTACCAGAGCTACCTTGACCTACTTGCGGAGTGGCGCGGCGCGCTTGAGGTCAAGATCTTGGCGTATTGCCTGCTGCCCAATCATGTCCATCTGGTTGCCGTGCCCCAGTCAAGCGATGGGCTGAGGCGGGCGATCGGCGAGGTCCACCGCCGGTACACTCGCATGGTCAACTTTCGCGAGGGGTGGCGTGGTCATCTCTGGCAGGGCCGGTTCGCGTCGTGCGTGCTCGACGAGGCTCACCTGCTGACCGCGGCGCGTGACGTGGAACTCAACCCAGTACGTGCGGGGCCGGTCGAGACGCCCAGCCGCTATCGGTGGAGCTGCGCCGCCGCGCACGTTCGAGGCCGTGACGACGTCGTGGTGCGGGTCGCTCCCCTGCTCGAACTCGCCCCAAAATGGCGAGCGTTGCTCGCCCGAGTGCTGCGAGAAGAAGACATCCAATTCCTGCGTGCCCATGAGCGTACCGGCCGGCCGCTTGGCGACGAGGAGTTTCTGGCGACGCTGGAACAAGACCTGGGAAGGACTCTAAGACGGCAGAAACCGGGCCCCAAGCGAAAGCCGGGGACTGAGGAATAGTGTCCCAGGATCCCCGGATCGGACAAGCCGCGTTATCGACGCGCGAGCAGCCGTGTGTCGCTGTTTCGGAAGTCAGCGGTTGATCGCCCGCGTCGTCCTACAGCGCCTTTTCGGTTTTTGTCGCCTTCCGGGCCTCAACGGTTAGTGCCTCGGCCGCGCGAGCATCACCGGCTCGGTTGGCGGCGGCGATCAGCGCCGGGTACGCGTCGGCCGGGTCAAAAGCGATGAGCATCGCCGCAACCTCCGCCGCGCCGGTCCGCTCGCCGGAGCCCAACAGCGCTTCGTAATACTTCGCCCCGTCCCCGCTCACCTGGCGCTTCATGAACGTGCGGAGGCCCGAATCGTTCGGATAAAAGGCCTTCTGCTGCTCGTGCCGCGCGATCCGTTGGCGGACTTTCGCCTTGGCGTCTGAATCGGCGACGATTTCCTTGTAGCGCTTGGCCTTGAGGAGCTGATCGAGCGCCTGATCGAAGAGGTACTGACGGACCATGGCGGGTTGGGACTTGTCCGCTTTGATCCGGTCGAACAAGGCCAGCGTCTGCTGCGGCTCGCCCAGGTTGAGAGTTCAGCGCCAGCGAAGTCCATCGCCGTACCGAAGTCGGCCGACCTGGCCTCAATCTCCTTGCCCGCGGCGTCGCGCCGTTTGCGTAGCTCGTCGAGGGCCGCCGGGTGCGTCTGCCCGAGCTGGACGATCCTGCCCAGCAGGAACGAGAGCCGCACACCCGTGAAACCCGGGCCATGCTCCAGCCCGTGGTCGAAGCACCACAGGTACTCGGAAAGCGCGTCTTCGGCTCGCCCCTTTTGCGCCAGCGCGTCGCCGTAGCTCATCCGGAGCCGACGGGTCGTTGGCGCTGCGCCCCTTCGAGCTTCTTGCGGGCCCGCGCCAGGCTGTCGTTTCCTGCCAGCGCCTCGCGGGCATCGGCAAGAAAGGTCTTGGCGTCGCGATAACCGACCAGGCGGTCGATCTCGGCCCCATCGGGCCGGAGGAGCAGCACGGTGGGATAAACGTTGATGCGGTACTTCTCGGCCAGGGATTCGTCCTTCTCGGCGTCGACTTTGAGGCAGACCGCCTCCTTGGACAGCCAATCCCGCACCTCCTGGTCCTTCCAGGTCGTCTCGTCGAGCTTCTTGCAAGGCCCGCACCAGACGGTGTAGAAGTCGACCAGGACGAACCGCTTCCCTCCGTCCGTGGCGGCCTGACGCGCCCGATCCAGACTCAAGTCGCGGAACGGCCCTTCGTCGGCCCCCGCCGGCACCATGGCCGCCGTCCCCCAGGCGATGAACAGGCAGATCCAACCGACCGCGTTCGTCCGGATCATAGTTACCCCCTGGTCACTCTTGACCTCCGTGATGTCGCCGCCTTGATCAGCCCGTCGAAAGCGCGATGCTTCCGCTCCGGGCGATCGCTCCTATTCTCGACGCCCAATGCGACTGACAGCAACCCATCGGCGGAGCGCACGCAAGCGTTGTGGCTAAATTCACAAATAATCGTGTGGTTACGCTCGCTGGAAGTGCGCTCGCGTCGTCTAAAACGCCTCGAAAGATTCGGAGCGGCGTGGCGGCGCACTCGGGGAGGGCGAGGCTCGGGCGGTGAAAAGTTGATCTTGAACCGGCGTTCTCGCCCGTGCGGTGTTGGGTCTTTGGGTCTGCGCCAGGCCATTGACCAAGACGTGAGGACGGAGGCGGGTCTCCTGACCGCGAAGCCGTGGCATCGTAAAGCTTGGTGGGGGATTTCCCGCACATCCCCTTTCGCCGTCGGCTTCGGTCGATCTGGCCTAACTCAGACCTGTCCGCCGACGAATTGGTCGTGCAACCCGCAGCACATCCTTTGCGCCCGAGCCCGAGGGAGCGTATTCTCCGTCTATGCCGGCAGTATTCGAAGCGGAAGCCGACGCCACGTGATTCGCTCAACCATCGATTCGGGATCACCGGGTCGCCCCGATGTCGCCACTAAGCCGGTATCGAAGGGATGCCGCCACTCAGACTCACGATCGTCGGCGATGGGGCCGCGATCTGGGTGACTGCCGGGGTCGTCTTGACTGTCCCAGAAAGCTCTTCGAGGCCGAGCGCCTACTGCTCGTTGACCGATAGGACCGACCAACTGCGATCAAAACCATTCGCTCAATCGCAGCTTGACGTACTCTCGACCGCCTGCGCTATCCAGTGGAGTGTTCTTCAGTTTGTCGCCGTAGCGTTTCCAGAATTCGGCGACAGCTTCCGCCATCGTTTTTGCTGCGCAATTGCACTTGTAATATCCGAAGTATCCGCTGACCTGTTACGTAATTTGTGTCGTTCTGAAAGAATCGGTTTTCGAGTTCGAATTCGCCTTTCATGCGGCGACAGTTTCATCCCCAATTGAGCAGGAAGCAGTTGTACGAAGAGCGCGGCGGTTCCGAAGAGACGGTTTTCAATGGTAGACGCAATGACAACATCCCCGTCCTTCTCGAGCCCGGCGGAAGGCGCCTGGGCGGCTTTTCGAGCCTCGGTGAGGAGCCGGCCAGCCGTATCAATCGAAATGGAAAGTGATTTGGACCACTGCCAGCGAATATTCTCGCCGTTGAACAGTACGACAGACGCGTTGACCAGCCCAATTTCCTGCGCGAGATTGCAGACCCGAATCGCTGCCGCCAGCTCGGAGACGTTGGCCTTCCTCGCTAGCTTTCTCAGCGCATCGGCCACGACTGGAGGAGCTGGCAAGAAAGCCTTCACTTCGTCCGATGGAAGTAACAAGCCGATGCGAGATCGTTAACCCTTCGCTCCTCCTTCGAATCGGATCGGAGCATATCCTCAAACGACTCACCAACAACCGTGGGGACGCCAAGGATCAGATGACCCAGCTCATGGGCGAGGGTAAAGCGTCGCCGTCTGGGCTGGAGTTTACTGTTGAGCCGGATGATAGTCTTGGCGTCGGTTGACAGACACCACCCATCGCAGCCATCCATGGGAGATTCGCGGACGATGACTCCCAGATGTTTCGCGAGCTTCTCCGGCGCTTCCGGAAAGTGTTGGCTTCGCGAATTGCCGAGCCTGCCGTTCCGAGATCATCTCCGACGAGTACGGAGGGGTTTGATTCCCAACAACTCATTCATGTCTTTGACGAAGGCTCTCTTGGTCTCATCATCAAGGCATGTCAGGTCCTGATTGCGAAACCCGACCTTCAAGTTCGGGTGCAACCTGAGCAGGCGAACGATGTGCAGATCGAGTTCGGACTCAACTTTCAGCTCGCGCAACGATTCGATGTCACGCGCACATATTCCTCCGCGAGAGGACTCCGCCGGTCACCGGCACAAAATCGTCGTCTTTGCTTGCCATCAGAGATACCCTTCCACTTCGAGCCACGCCGCCGCTCTCGCGGCTGGCAGCTCAAAATCAATCATACCATCCTCGCCCTCACCGGTCACCTGGAAGCCTCTTCGCGAGTAATAATCGCGGGTTCGCTGGCTTGGCAGCGACGACAGCCAAACCCGACCGTTCAGGCCGAGTGAATAGCTGTGCCGCACCGCAGCCAGCAATAGCACCGTTCCGACTCCCTGGTAGATCGGAGCTTTCACGAGCCACGGGCGATTACGCGGAGCGGTCGCCAATCGGTCGCGCGTAAACGGCCCCCGCGCCGCTGTCGATCTGGGACACCGCGTCAATTCGGTAGGCGATCGCGCCTTCGATCGCCCCACTTGCTCTGGACCGCAAGCATTTCCCACACACGATCGTTCCTGTGCTGGCCCACAATCTTCGTCCAGCGCCAGTGATGATCGGCCTCTTCAGCCCTGAGGCTCTTGGATACGTCGAGCTTCCACCATTCCCCGTCAATTCGTTCCGCCGCGAGGTCTCGTGTCAATCGGACGAGCGTGGCTTGTTCTTGGAGTTCCGCTGAATACTGAACAGGGTGACATCATCAGGGAGAACAAGCATGATTCGGGACTGTCCGACCTTGGAATAGGCGGTGCAACAGGACGACGGAGTTGAAGTTCCGGCCTGGGCAGCACATTACAATGTATCCAGACCGCGTGGTAACGGCGAGACGCTTACCTCGAAGCCGGCGATTCCGCCAATGCAAGAGATTGACCGTGGCCATTCGCCCGATTTCCCAGCTCGACCTCTGTCTCCCGACATACACGACAGGCGCAACTTCCGCATTTCGGCCCGAGTGCGCTGTGCGAGCCAAGGTGGGACATTCTGCCGGCGATAGGATGATCCGCCCAGCGTCGGCATTGCTCGGAATTCCGGGGCGACCATCTACGAGCCGGCCTTTTTCAAGCGCGGCCGGTGCTGATTCTGTATCACGGGCCTCCCGCACATCCCCTTTGTCCGTCGGCTTCGGTCGATCTCGCCCATCTCAGACCTGTCCGCGGACGATTGGTCGTGCAACTCGCAGCACATCCTCCGAGTCAGGCCGAAAGAGCGTTTTCTCCTTCTGATGGCCGGCAGTTTTCGAAGCGGAAGCCGACGTGACGTGTTTCGCTCGACCATCGATTCGGGATCACCGGGTCGCCCCGATGTCGCCACTAAGCCGGTATCCAAGGGATGCCGCCACTTACATATTCGATCGTCGGCGATGGCGCCGCTCTCTGGGCGTCTGGCGGGCTGGTCTGGACTGCTTACACACCGACCATCGAGGCTTTGACTGATTCATTCCCGATTCATCGATCCTTTCCCACGCCGCGATCCAATCCGTTCGCCCGCTCCATCTGTCGCCTGATCTCGATCTCGGCGCTCCGCTTCTCGGCGACCATTCTCCACGACTTCAACGTCGGTGCGGCGACGGCTTCCAGCTCGGCGATGCGGCGACCCTGGACGATCACCGCCGCCACCAAGGCCGCGATCACGATCAGCAGCATCAGCGTGCTCAGCCGGAACCGTTTCACGGCACCACCTCGAATCGGATGGACATGAGTGCGAGTCATTTCCCCGACTGGAGCCTACCACGGCGTCAGGCGCAGATAAAGAAAGCGAGGCCGCGTCTGAAATTCGATCGCTCACGAAAGGGTCGAGTCGTTGCACCGCGAAATGGAGCATTTCGAACGGCACCTGGCGGAAGTTCCTTCAATCGAAGAGCAAATCGCAACTCTAATTCGGGGAACACCATATCGAATTCCACGGTGCGCTGACTGGAGAATCACGATCGACAGCGCCGGATTGGATCGCTCGGGCAGCTCCCAACGGCTGAGTTTCGCAGACAATGAAAGACGACGTCAGTCCACAGCAACAACTACCCAGTGCTGTTGCGGGCGTACGTATGGCTAAACATGAATCCCACCTGATCTCGGTGATTGAATTCTATATTCGCATTCTTTGTTATCTTCGTTGCCTTATGTTCAAGATGCATTCGACATTCCGGGGACGCCACACCGAACTCCCACGGCAAGTCACGCGGAGAATCACGATCGACAGCGCCGGATCGGATCGTGCGTAACTCCCAACGGCTCAGTGTCGCAGACAATGAAAGACGACGTAAGTCCGCAGCAAAAATTACCCAGTGCTGTTGCGGGCGTACGTGTGGTTAAACATGAATCCCACCTGATCTCGACGATTGAATTCTATATTCGCATTCTTCGTTATCTTCGTTGCCTTATGTTCCAAGATGCATTCCGGGGACACCATACTCAATTGACGTGCGACCAGGGGTTCGCAATCGTAGGTCCATGGCTCGACTGGCGCGTGTAGTCGCACCTGGCTTTCCGCATCACATCACCCAGCGCGGCAACCGGCGCCAGCAAACCTTCTTTTGCGACGAAGATTACCAGAGCTACCTTGACCTACTTGCGGAGTGGTGCGGCTCGCTTGAGGTCAAGATTTTGGCGTATTGCCTGATGCCCAATCATGCCATCTGGTTGCCGTGCCCCAGTCAAGCGATGGGCTGAGGCGGGCGATCGGCGAGGTCCACCGCCAGTACACTCGCATGGTCAACTTTCGCGAGGGGTGGTGTGGTCATCTCTGGCAGGGCTGGTTCGCGTCGTGCGTGCTCGACGAGGCTCACCTGCCGACCGCGGCGCGTGACGTGGAACTCAACCCAGTACGTGCGGGGCTGGTCGAGACGCCCAGCCGCTATCGGTGCAGCAGCGCCGCCGCGCACGTTCGAGGCCGTGACGACGTCGTGGTGCGGGTCGCTCCCCTGCTCGAACTCGCCCCAAAATGGCGAGCGTTGCTCGCCCGAGTGCTGCGAGAAGAAGACATCCAATTCCTGCGTGCCCATGAGCGTACCGGCCGGCCGCTTGGCGACGAGGAGTTTCTGGCGACGCTGGAACAAGACCTGGGAAGGACTCTAAGACGGCAGAAACCGGGCCCCAAGCGAAAGCCGGGGAATGAGGAATAGTGTCCCCGGATCGGACAAGCCGCGTTATCGACGCGGAAGCAGCCGTGTGTCGCTGTTTCGGAAGTCAGCGGCTGATCGCCCGCGTCGTCCTACAGCGCCTTTTCGGTATTTGCCGCCTTCCGGGCCTCAACGGTCAGTGCCTCGGCCGCGCGAGCATCACCGGCTCGGTTAGCGGCGGCGATCAGCGCCGGGTACGCGTCGGCCGGGTCAAAAGCGATGAGCATCGCCGCAACCTCCGCCGCGCCGGTCCGCTCGCCGGAGCCCAACAGCGCTTCGTAATACTTCGCCCCGTCCCCGCTCACCTGGCGCTTCATGAACGTGCGGAGGCGCGAATCGTTCGGATAAAAGGCCTTCTGCTGCTCGTGCCGCGCAATCCGTTGGCGGACCTTCGCGCTGACGTCTGAATCGGCGACGATTTCCTTGTAGTGCTTGGCCTTGAGGAGCTGATCGAGAGCCTGCTCGAAGAGGTACTGACGAACCATGGCGGGTTGGGACTTGTCTGCCTTGATCCGGTCGAACAAGGCCAGCGTCTGCTGCGGTTCGCCCAGTTGAGAGCTCAGTCCAGCGAAGTCCATCGCCGTACCGAAGTCGGCCGACCTGGCCTCAATCTTCTTGCCCGCCGCGTCGCGCCGTTTGCGTAGCTCGTCGAGGGCCGCCGGGTGCGTCTGCCCGAGGTGGACGATCTTGCCGAGCAGGAACGAAAGGCGCACACCCGTGAAACCCGGGCCATGCTCCAGACCGTGGTCGAAGCACCACAGGTACTCGGAAAGCGCGTCTTCGGCTCGCCCTTTTTGCGCCAGCGCGTCGCCGTAGCTCATCCGGGCCGACGGGTCCTTGGCCTGCGCCCCTTCGAGCTTCTTGCGGGCCCGCGCCAGGCTGTCGTTTCCTGCGAGCGCCTCACGGGCATCGGCAAGAAAGGTCTTGGCGTCACGATAACCGACCAGGCGGTCGATTTCGGATCCATCGGGCCTGACGAGCAGCACGGTGGGATAAACGTTGATGCGGTACTTCTCGGCCAGGGGTTCGTCTTTCTCGGCGTCGACCTTGAGGCAGACCGCCTCCTTGGACAGCCAATCCCGCACCTCCTGGTCCTTCCAGGTCGTCTCGTCGAGCCTTTTGCAAGGCCCGCACCAGACGGTGTAAAAGTCGACCAGCACGAACCGCTTCGCTCCGTCTGTGGCGGCCTGACGCGCCCGATCCAGACTCAATTCGCGGAACGGCCCCTCGTCGGCCCCCGCCGGCACCATTGCCGCCGGCTGCCAGGCGATGAAGAGACAGATCCAACCGACCGCGTTCGTCCGGATCATAGTTACCCCCTGGTCACTCTTGACCTCCGTCATGCGCCGCCTTGATCAGCCCGTCGAAAGCCCGATGCTTCCGGTCCGTGCGATCGCTCCTATTCTCGACGACCAATGCGACTGACAGCAAGACATCGACGGAACCGTCGTTGTTGGCCTTGAGGAACAAGCCACCTTCGAGGATGACGATGGTCGAGTATTCGTTGTCGCGGGCCACAGCGGCCACGCGCCGCCCAAGAAACGCTTGCGGCGCCAGTCCGGAAGTCTCCCCCTTTTTCTCGGCGCATTGAGGACCAGATGCCCCGGAGCATCGCCGGGCGGATCTCGATCTGACCGCGACGTGGTGCCAGGTGGAACCGACTGCTACAATCCCCCGGAGTCGCTGTCGGCGACGAAAGGAGATCGGCCATGGTTCGGATCATGGCGCTCGGAGCGTTGGCCAGGTTTGCCATCGCGACGGTCTGGGCCGTGGCCTTGGCAAGGCCGGCCTGCGGACAGTCGCCCTCGGGACCCTACCCGAAATTCGAGAACGGGGTCCGCCGCCTTCCACCGGCGTTGACAGTGGGCGCCCCTCCCGCTCTGATACCGGTTTTCGACGCCCCGGCGCCCGAGCGCGACGCGGCACCGCTTTACCTCGATGCCCTTTTCGAGTTCGGCGGCGAGATGTTCTCCTGCTTCCCTGAGGGGCCCGAGCGGGACCGGCGAAAGAAGCTCGCTGACGACCGCTGGGAACGATTCAGCGAAGTCGAACGCCGCTGGAAGAAGGACCCGAACGCCGTATCGGGCGAGACCATCGACAAAATCGTTGGCCAGTTCGTTGAGGGCTTCCGCAAGCTCGCCCAGGCCCAGAACCGCGACCGCTGCGTTTTCCAGACCGCGGTGGGTCTCGTCGCGCAGTTGCCGCACGCCCAAGTCGCTCGGTACGTCGTCCGCGTGAGCGTCTGCAAAGCCCGGCGCGAGCTGGACCGGGGTGACATCGACTCGGCAATCAGCGACGTCGAGACCGTCCTCCGACTGGCGGCGCGACCTCCTACCACGCTGCGATCTGATCCGTAATATCGTTGCAGGAGCCATGACCGAGGTCACGGCCAAGGAGATCGTCCTCGCCATCCTTGCTGCCCCCGCGCTGCGGCCTGAGCACTGTGATCGACTCCTCGGCGTCCTCCGTCGTCACGAAGAGCATGCGCCCACCCCCGACACCTACGCCACAGCGGTCCAGATCGAGTACGTCACGCTCCGCTCGACGATCCTTCTGGTCGTGCGGTCGGCTCGCGCGCGACCGCATGGCTCGCGCCCAGTCGCCTCGGCCGCCAAGCCCGGGGCATCGTCCTCGCCGGCACCCTCGAACGCCGAGTCGCCGCCGCCGAACGACATCGACGCTCAGATCGAAGCTCAGTTCGCGAAAACCACGCCCGACGGACTCGCCAAGCAGGTGGACCGTGTCAATGCCTACTTCGCGGCGCTGCTGGCGCTGAAGGACGTCCCCCACGCCGAGCGATTGACCAGGCTACCTGACGTGCCAACGTTTTTCCCGGCCGGCGACGACAACGCGAGCATCGTGGCTCAGTTACTGCCCGACGTGAAGCCGGCCGTCGCCGCGGTGGGTCGGGTCGGAGCGACGCTCCACGCCTGGGAGTGCCTCATTGCGTTGCGCCGCTGGCAAATCACGCACGAGGGGGCCATGCCCGGAGACCTCGTCACGGCCGTCAGGGACGTCGGCCTACCCGCTTGCCCCCAGACCCTTCCGACGGGAAGCCGATGCGTATGGTCCTCGTCGACGGCAAACCCGTGGTCGACTCGGTGGGCAAGGACGGCCGCGACGACGGCGGCTTGCACGACTCGGACGGAGACCGCCATGGGGGTGATCTGATCTTCCGACTGTCACGCTCAAGTTAATTCACCGAGTCCCGACGGGTCGGCCCCGTTCTGCCGCATTCTCCCTCTCGATCGGCAGTATGCCCCCGCTCGGGCGGGGCGAGATCGTCATGCCGAAGCGTATCCTCGATTGACAAGTCTACCAAGCACCGATAGACACAAGCAAAAGATCAAGGAGCACTCGGCATGCTATGCCCGCGGACGGAGTTCATCGGATCATCCGCCGTGTGCGGGAGGCTCGCATGAGAAGAGACCCCAAGCCCAGGAAACCCACTGCGCCCAAGGCCGCCGGTTCGACCTTCGAGGGCTTGGTCCAGTCCATCAGCGGCGTCGATCGGGAGCTAGCCGCCCAGGCGAGCCGCGCCGTCAACGTCAGCATCACGCTCCGCAACTGGCTGATCGGCTGCTACATCGTCGAGTACGAGCTGTGCGGCGCGGACCGTGCCCAGTACGGCGAAAAGCTCTTTGCAAAGCTGTCGGCTAGGCTCATCGAGAACGGCGTCAGCCGAGCCGAGGAGCGTGAGCTTCGCCGTTACCGGCGGTTTTACCAGCTCTATCCCCGGATTCGGGAGTCGTTGACTCCCGAATTGAGCAAACGCCTGGCATCCCCTGCGATCAGCCCGCCCGGACTGAATCGGGAGTCAGCGACTCCCGAAACCGGCCTTCCCGGCAAGGAGCTAATCACCCGGCTGTCATTCACCTATATCGCCGAGCTGCTGGCGATTGACGACGAGCTGAAACGCTAGGCGTTCAGTCACGAAAACATCGGACAACTCAATACCTACGTGAGCTGGTACGCCAAGAACGTGATGGTGGAGGGCGACAACCCGCCGGTCGGCATCCTGCTTTGCACTCAGAAAGACCATGCCCTGGCTGAGTACGCCCTGGCAGGAATGGACAACCAGCTCTTTGTGTCCAAGTATCAGCTTCACCTGCCCGACCGTGAGCAGTTGCAGCGGGAACTGGAGCGGACGCTCAGGCAGGAATCATGAATCCTCACCTGCCAGCGGTCGACGAGCTTGCCGCGTCCGTCACCGACATGGCCTACCGGGCGGCAGCGTCTGTTCATACGTCCACTGCAAGATTATAATCCGGGTATGCGGATCCTCGTGACCGGCGGCAGGAACTGGTATGCTCCCAACCTTGCCGAAGACGTCTTGCACAGGCTGCTCCTCCGCTAGGCGTTCGAGCAGCTGCGCCGCGACCCGACCCACGAGAATGCAAAGGCCGCGAAGCGGGCCTTCCCGGTCCTGGCAAAGCGCCACCACCTCGACCAGGTCGGGATCGATGCACGTCAGCAGAAACCGGAGTTAGCCGGACAGGCGGAGCACGTGGCGGAGCCAGATGAACTCGATCCTTACTGGAAGCTGCGGCCCCCGTCCGCTACCCCGGCGGCCGAGCTCTGCACGTGTGCCGATCGGCCACCGATCGTCTTGCAAGGTCATCTCTCCCCGAACCCCATCGTGTGTCTCAGATGCAATGGCGAGGTACCACCCGAGAGGACCGGATTCTCGGCGGAATTGGCCGAGCACGTAGCATTCTGGAAGAACCTCCACGACGCACTCTTGACCCTCTGGCTTGACTCGTCGGACTACGAGTCGTGGGCGGCGTGCGAGCTCGAAGATCCCCAGGGACGGGTGAGCGCTCGGGGCCTTCAGGTCGTGCAGGAGTTGAACAGCCATCGTCGCACCTACTACTGGTGGTTTCAGAACGCACCGGCTGACAACTTCATTCCGTCGTCGCAATGTCCCCGATGTTCGGCAGGCCTCGTCAAGCGTTTTGGTCGGCTGGTCTGCGAGGCGTGCTCGATCTTGGTCCCCAACGGGTAAACAGCCCGTGACAGGTCCAGGCTGAGGCCCGCCCAATCGAGGGCCGGTTCGCTAGCCTTCCAATCCCCTCCCCAACACCGGCCATCGATTCACCCCGCAACCTTTCTGCTGGTACCCAGGAGTTCCAGGTCCCGGGGACACCACACCGAATACCCACGTCGCGTGACGCGGAGAATCACGATCAAGAGCGCCGGATCGGATCGCGCAGCTCCCAACGGCTGAATTTCGCAGACATATGAAAGACTGACCTCCTTGAACGTTTGCTTGCTTCACGAGCCGGAAATCGCCTTTTGCCCGCCTCAAACGGCCCGCATTTCAACATGGTTGGCCGAGATCTGCCGGGCGACATCGCCTGGTTCCGTGCGTCCGGACGCTCCCGGCAAACCCGAGAATCAGCGCGCACCGTGCGGCCTGTTCTGCACGGGCGCAGTATCTCGGCTCAGGTAAGGCCCTGACTTGAGCGAGCACCGTTCACCGGCAATTAAGTTGCTCGGGCGTATCCTGCACCTGAAGCCGACCGGCTCGACTGACGACGCGGTCAGCGGGCAAATCAAGGGCGTCATCAACGCGGATGGTCAATAAACGATGAGCCAGTCCGCCCGCTTTCTTCGCGCACTTCACGGCGAGAACTGCATCCTCCCGGTCAGCGTGAGCAAAGCGATTCACCGCATCGACGCGACGAGCGCGAAGTAAGCCAATGAAACCACCGATAACGCGTCGACCGTCCGCTCAACCGGCCCGGTCTCAATGCACCGTGTAACTCAACAATGGCGTCAACGACCAGTTCACGAGTTTGCTCGTTGTCTCTTTTGGTCCCTCTTCCCTTCGCGCTCTTGGCGATCTTTGCGGTGAAGTAATTAATCTTATTGATGTCTCGATCCGCTCCATTCATCGTCCCTCTTCCCGTCGCGCTCGTTGCATCGTCGCGGTGAAACAAATTCGTGTGCTCGATCTCTTCCATCGTCCCTCTTCCCGTCGCGAGCGTCGCGATGGTCGTGGTGAAAAAATTCGGTCGCTGCGGTAGGACCGGCGCTCGCACCCGAGCTCGGCGGCCACCATGGTTGTCGTTTTTCGCATCCATCAGCCTCTGCGGTTTGATCCGCGTGAATCCGCGTGCATCAGCGGCCAAAAAACTCCTGGCGGTATTCGACTTCTCCCCGCAAACGAAAACATGATTAGCCGCGGATGAAGATGATGAACGCGGATCAGGGCAGCGGGAACGCTGGCGGAGTCATCATCGGCGTTGGCTCCGCTGTTCCTGTATCACCCGATGGCACTCGACCCCCTGATCCGTTCTCGCGATCAACTTCAAAGATGGCCCCGCGGATCGCTAGTCTCCTGCGTGATTTGTCCATTCGGAGAATCCGGCCGGGTTCCTCCCCTTCGTTTTCTTTGATAACTTCTGTTCAAAATCCCGTTTGTTCAAGTCTTGTTCGTAGCAGGAACAAGCCTGGTATCGCGGAGACTGCGATGTTCGAGCCGGCCCCGAGTCCGGTGCTGGCCCGCTCCGGAAGCCGGACCCGCGAGATCAAAAGACGAGGTCGCCAGGCATTGCAAGCGCGGCTTGATCCCGGACGTGAACAGCGAGGACAGTCCACGTCTCTCATCTCGCGACCGCGTGCTCGTTCGTTGCAATCCGCAAATCCAGGGTCCCGGTGAGAATACTCCCGGCATGCCTGGTCCGGCAGTTCCGGAACCATGGTGTCGACGCAAGAATTATTTTTCGGGGGTTAAGCCTGCAGGCTCGTTGAGCATGCGCCGATCCGGTGAATGCGGCCGACAACAGAAAACCGAAAACGTCCTATAGTGTTATAGGGGCGTTGCGCTCAGCGCTGCGACTGCGCGCTTTTGTCAGCTGGGCTCACTGCGGCGGTTGCCGGCGGCTGGTGCGCGAAAGTTTGTCAACCGAGCGAGCCACGTTCGGGGATGAGCCCGATTGGTGAGACCGCGACGGCGAAGCGTCGCGCGTTGGGAGCCGCGGACCGGGGACGACGCGGGAGCGTCGGAGACGGCATTCCCGCGCAGGGAGCGTGGGAACGAGTCAATAGCCAGTGAACGTTGAGCAGGCCTCGAAAAGTCCAATGCGGTCGCCGACCTTGCGTGTATATGGGGAAGACTGCAGCCGCTGGGTACAGGGAAACGGTTGGAATGGGCCGTCCCACGAGAGATCAAGGCCCAGCGGGCCACCGGGGTATTGACAACGGCATGTCCGTAAACGGGGATCGAACACATCGCGGAAAGCCCATGCGGTGACGACGCGTGATCCTCAACCGGACGCCCGTGAGGGACTTGCCGGGCCGCTTTGGGTGGCGGAGAGGTCCGCAGTACCTACGAAACCTAGCGGCAAGGACATACAGCGCAACGCTAGCCATTTCCTCTCGAGCAGCTCAGTGCGTAAAATAGGGACATAAGTTCCAGTGCGCGCGCAACCCGCTCCACCTCGTACGAATACCGGTCCCCGGAGCGCAACAATTCTCTCGTGCCGGAAAGCGCAGGCTGGATCGAAGTTGAGCGAGCCCATCGGAGGCAGCCTCGATCCACGCGCTTGGGCGGGCCGCGAGTCGACCGACGGCCACCAATCGTATGCGTGAGCGCTCAGCAGGGGTGCGGGGAACGCAGTTTGCTCCGTCCGCCATGAGAAGAATTCATTGACGATCGCGGCCCGCGCGACCCGAGAACCCTTCTGAAAACTGACATCCACTGACATCTGCCGACGTTTCGCCTCGGAACATCGGCTACGACCGCTACAAGCGTTCCATTGTTTCCGTACCCCTCGAGGGCGTGCCGGCCAGCCAGAGCCCCGGGCTGAGAACCGAGCGTCGGGGCGCACAGGAGCCTCGGTGACGAATCGACGCCGAGTCGTTCCCCCATGACCGGAGAATCCACCAACAGTGAGAAAATGATGCTCGCCATTGCCGTCGCCGACGGCATCCCCGTCGCCGAATGGGCGCTGCAAAACGGGGTCAACGAACGGACTGCGTACCGCTGGGCCGCCGAGCCCGAGGTTCGGTCTGAAGTCGAGTCGATCCGCAGCCGCATCCTCGACGAGGCGATTGGCCGGATGTCCAGGCGCGTCGCATACGCCGTCGATAAGATCTTCGAGTTCGGCGAAAACGCCACTTCCGAGTCCGTACGGCTCTCGGCGCTGCGAGCCGTGATCTCGGACTTCATCGCTGTCTCCAATTTCTCCGGACTCGAAACGCGCTTGGCCAAACTCGAGCGCAGGCCCGTGCGCGCACTAGCAACGCGTGTTGAGTGTGGACGCCTATCGGAAATAGCACCGCAAGGGCACGCCCGAGCATCTCCGACCGAGGACCGGCGCCGGACGACAGTCGGCTCAGGGTTGGGGATTTCCGACGCCCGCTGGTGGATCGATGAGGGGCCGGTGTCACGCGAGGCGGTGCAGATTTTGTGTTGCGGGCATCCGGGCACACCCGACCACCGGTGATCAGGCCGGCGAGTGAGGCGCCACCTGATGCCGTCGCAGGCGAGTCGCATCTCGATCAGGAGCAAGCGTTCTAACCACTGATAACGCGGAACGGCACGGAAAGGATGAAGCAACTTCAACAATGACGGAGCGAGGCTGTTTTTCTCTTCCGCAGGCAGCGCGACAACCCCGACTTTGAGTGTCCCGAAACGCCGAAATTGCCCGTGGCACAGCGAGGGCCGAAATGGCACACTTCGCCGCAACGGCGTTGGATGCTTCCGAGCCCTACAAAGCCAGGCGATTTGACACTTTCGGTCAGTGCCAAAATGGCACCAAGACCATGACCCAAAAGTTGCCACTTTGTGCCAAATCATGGCGTTCTTTCATGACAATGTGACAAGCCATTCGAGGGCTGGCGGCCAGCCTGGGCCCCGGGCTGAGAACCGCGAGCGGGGCGTGCATCAGCGGCCAAAAACTCTTCGCGGTATTCGTCTTCTCCCGGCAAGCGAAAACATGATAAGCCGCGGATCAAGTTACTGAGAACCTTGGCGGACTCATCTTGGGCGTTAGGTCGCCCAGACCTGAATCACCCGATGGCGAACCAACCCATGACCCGCTCTCGCGAGCAACCTCAAAAATGACTACGCGAAAGTCCCGTCTCACTCTTCGGCATCCAGAACCCGGTTCGCTTCCGTGTCGCTCCGCGTTTTCAGCGGTTAGAGGACTTCCGAGCCGATGTTCGCGCCTTTGCCCCGGACCACCACGATTGCACACCTGGGCCGCCCTGTTACAATCGTCCAATCTACGGCTGCGAGTTCTCGAGCGTGTGGTTGGTCGGTCGTGACAAGAGGACGGATCACGATGAAGAGCCTGATTGCTGTCGCTGCGCTGGTCTGCTCGTTCATGCCGTCGCTCGCTCGCGGCGAAACCGTGACGGTGCGGGGGCGGGTGGTCGACGAAATGGGGAAGCCCGCCGGTGGGGTTGAAGTCGCCAGTTTCTGGAACCGTGACCCGGAAGGGCAATGGAAAGCCTACGGGTCGAACAAGACCGACCAGGCGGGGCGATTCACACTGGAATGCGAGCTTCAATCCCGCGACCAGGCGCTCCTGGCGATCGATCCGGGCCACAAGCTGGGCGGGCTTGCAACAGTTCAGGTCAAGCAGCCAGACAAGGAGCTCCAGATCAATCTCTCCCCGCTCGTTGAAGTCAGGGGCCAGTTCACCTGCACAGAGTCTGGCCAGGCACCGGGTTGGGCAAACGTGTACATGAGTATCATGCCCGGCGGGCTCCGGATCGTCGCTTGCGGCACGAGTGATTCGAAGTTCTCGCTGAGGCTTCCAGCGGGCCTGTACCAGTTCCACGGCTACGGCTCGTTCACCGACTACGTCGGTGTGAAAAAGGAGGTGACACTCGAGGCGGGTCGAGACCTGGACATGGGGGCCGTCGACCTCAAGCAAACACCGATCGCGCGGAGTTACGGCAAATCACTGCCGGCCTGGCACGTCACCGCCGCCCGCGACTTGAAGCAGGATGTCACGATCGCCGACTTCAAGGGCAAGTGGGTGGTCGTCGAATTCTGGGGTTTCTGGTGTGGGCCGTGCGTCGGCGATAGTCTGCCGACGTGGATCGACTTTTACGAGGATCACGCCGCGGACCGCGGCAAGTTCGAAGTCATCGCCTTCCATGACCCCGCGGCCAAGGACTTCGATCAGCTCGACGCGAAGCTCAAACCGATCATTGCCAAAACCTGGGCCGGACGGCCGCTGCCGTTCCCAATCCTGCTCGACACGACTCGTGAGACCATCGAGAGCTGGGGTATCCGGGCCTTTCCGACCGTCTTGCTCGTCGATCCCGACGGTCACCTTGTCAGACTGCCGAGCCGGGTGTCGGCCGACGAGTACCTCGCCTCCAAGCTGACGCCTCTGCCGCCCCAGTATCGGCTCGCCCGGCTCCTTGACCGCGGAATGTCGCTTGGCGTCACCGATTCTACCAAGCTCGCGGACCAGGTCGCGTTCCTGGCCAGGGCCGGCCGGATCAAGATTCAGCTCGACCCGGAAGAGCTGAAGGCGGCTGGGGTCGACGCCGGCAGGCCGCTGGGTCTCGAGCTGGGAGCCAAGCTCTCACTGCGGGCGTGGCTGAATCTGTCGCTGGCACCGTTCGGCTTGACCTACGTCGAGCACGCCGATGGGCTCAAGGTGGTTCGCCGTACGCCCGATAACGACATGCTGCGCGGCCCTCGCCGCGGCAGATCGCCGAGAACCAGCGCGTCCAGAAATCGCTCGAAAAGCCCGTGGCTTTCGACTTCCGCGGCGTGCCGCTCCGGAGAGTTTTGGCCAGTCTCGAAGAGAAGACAGAAGAGAGCTTCGTTGTCGATCCCAGCATCCGCCTCGCGGGCTCGGTCGCAAGCGAGATCAAGGTCAGTGGCTCTGACGATAAGGAATCGCTGGGCGTCGCACTCGAGCGGTTGCTCGCGCCTCTCGGGCTGACCTATGTCGTTCGCGACGAAGCCATCGTCGTTACGCGGACGCCCTGAACGGGTATCCGCAGACCACCGCGATCGCGGTTCATCGGAGCTTCACGCGCCAGGCTTGGTTGCGCGGGCAGACAGTCCGCAGCGCAACCGGCATCCCGATCTCCGGTGATTGGTAAAGACACGCGTCTACGGCGAGTATAATGGAAACGGGCATCGGGCCCGAAAGCAGCCCGGAATGAACTGCGTAGCGCCTGTCCGTGCTGTGTTTCCGGGCAGTCAAGTCGTCAACACGAGCCATCGCGAGGAACGAACAATGGGTGCTGCCGCGGGCGAACGTGCCGGCGCCGCACTTGTGATCGGGATCGGCCAGTATTTGCATGGCGAGCAAGTCTGGCCCCTGCGGTTCGCCGCGCACGACGCCGAGGCGATGGCGGGCGTCCTGGTCGATCCCGACGTGTGTGGTTTTCCCACCAGTAGGGTAAAGCTGCTGGCCGATCAATCGGCATCGCGCGACATGGTCGCCCACCACCTTTCGCGCTGGCTGCCGGAGCAGGCCAAGGGTGCCGAGCTTGCCGTCATCTACTTTGCCGGACACGGAATGATCCACCGGATCGGCCAGCGGGACGATGGTTACTTGCTCCCCCACGACGCCGACCCGGACGACCTGGTGACCCGCGGCGTGCTCATGACGGACCTCGCCCGCTGGATCGAGGCGATCGACGCCGAGTCGGTGATCGTTTGCCTCGACTGCTGCCACGCGGCCAAATTGATCCCGCGCGGGCCGACGCCCGCCGGCGCCTCCACCCGCGACATGCGGATCAGGCCGGCGATTCTTGAGGGATTGACCGGCCGCGGGCGGTATCTGATCGCCTCGTGCGACGACGGCCAGGTCTCGCTCGAGGCGGAAGCGTGGGGACACGGCCTCTTTACCTATCACCTGCTGGAGGGGCTTCGCGGCGCCGGCGACCGCGACGGAGACGGACGGACCGGCGTCGCCGAGCTGTTCGAGTACGTATCGGAGGCCGTCAATCGCGACGCCCGTTCCCTGGGGATGACCCAGAAACCGTGGAGCTGCGCGATCGGGCCGGGTGGAGTTTACCTGTCGGCGCTCGGCAAAAATCGCGAGGGTGCTCGCTCGAAGCCTGGCAGGTCAACGGCGGTGCTCGCGGCCGAGCGGCTGTGGCGTGAACAAGGCGCAGTCGCCGGCGGCGCGAGCTCGAAGCCGCGTTTGACGGCGCCGACCTTGCCGAGGTCACGCCGATCCTGGACCTCGTCCGGCTCATGAACGACCCGGCCGGCATCCCGCTGCTCTTCCGCTGCCTCGCCGACCCGCGCGAGGCCGTGCGCACACGCCAAGGCAGTGGTGCAACAGTTCGGATGGACGCGCGTGGCCGAGATGATTGTCAGCCTGGCGCGCGCGCGGCGACGGCGAGCCGATCGGCTTCGTGCTCGACGGCATCGCCGCGTTCGAGGCGCATCGCGATTCGGTGGCGCTCCTCGATCGCCTCGTCACGCTGCTCAAAGGTGACCTGCGCAACCGCGCGATCCTCCTCCTGGAGCGGAAGCAGCAGGGGCTCGATCTGGAGCGAGTCGCCGAGATGTTCCGCGAGTCGAAGAGCGCCTACCAGATCCGTAGCGCGCTCGGTCAGGGGCTATTCACCGCCGCCTACCTGGCGCGCCACGAGTCCACCGAGCTCGACGTCGTCATCCGCGTGCTGCGCCGGAATTCGCAAACCGCCCCCAGATCCGGGCACAGTTCTGGGACCTGGCCCGGCGGTCTGTCCGCTTGGTCCATCACAACCTGGTACTGACCCGCGAAGTCCGCGAATTCCCCGAGCGGCAGGTCTACTATTCCGTGCGCGACCACGTCGACGGGCCCACGCTGCACAAGCTCCTGGATTCGGGCCGGGTGTTCGATCCGGTGCCCATGATCAAGATCCTGCGCCAGCTCGTCCTCGCGCTCACGCCGATCCACGCCGAGGGGATGGCGCATGGGTCGATCAAACCCTCGAACATCTTTCTCTGCGGGGGCGATCGCGTGGTTCTGGGAGACCTGGCCGCGCACACCGTCGGGATCGGACTCCACCTCGACCGGCTCTCGTACGACTACCGCTATGCGCCCCCGGAGATGTTCCGGCAGGGCGCGGCGCTTGGCCCGTGGTCTGACTTCTACTCCCTGGGGTGCGTGGCTTATGAGCTCGCGTGCGGGGCGCCTCCGTTTGTCTCCGACAATTACTTCGAGCTAGCCGGGATGCACGACCGCGAGACGGTCGAAGCTCCTAGCCGCCGCGGGAGCCGGCTCGGACCCGGCGGCGATTCGCTGATCCTCCGGCTCCTGGCCAAGTCGCCGTCGGACCGTCTTGCCAGTCTCGACGGCGCCATCGAAGCCCTCGACGATCTCGTGGCCGCGCTGCGGCCCGGCGTCAAGCCCGGTGCTCCGTCGGCTCCGATCGTGGGCGAGGTCTCGCTCATGAACCTCCGAGCGACGGACGCACTCATGTCGGTGATCTCATTCTCGGCCGCGTCGCCGATCGACCCTGACGATTCCGAATCCAGTCGGCTCATCAACCAGGCCCTGACCAGTGGTACGTTCAGAGTATCCGACGAGCGGGCGCCCGCGGAAGCCGATGACACGGTCGATCAATCGACCTGGCACGAGGGCGATGCTCCGAAGCGAGCGGCGGATGACGACACGAAGGCCACCTTCGAATCTTCCATAAGCCTGACCCGGCATCCGCCGACACCCGAGCGGATCGGTCGGTACCAGATCATCTCGACGATCGGTCTCGGCGGCATGGGGGCCGTGTATCTGGCCCGGGATCTCGAGCTGGACCGCAACGTCGCCATCAAGACGCTCCGGTTAGAATCAGAGCACATGTTCAATAACATGACGGCCGGGCTGAATTCGGAGGCGTACTCGCGATTCCTGCGGGAAGCAAAGGCGGTGGCCCGGCTCAATCATCCCAATATCGTGTCGGTATACGATATCGGCCGGCGAGACGATGGGTCCGCCTTCATTGTGCTCGAGTATGTCGACGGTGGAAGTCTCAGCCAGAAACTGCGAGGCGGCGACGTGTGGTCGCCCCAACAGGCCGCGCAACTGCTGCTCAGCCTGGCGCGTGGCGTCGAGTTGCGCACTCGATCGGGATCATTCACCGCGACTTGAAGCCATCCAATATCCTCTTGACCAGGGACGGCAATCCGATGATCGCCGACTTCGGGCTGGCGAGGATCACCGACCTGCGCGACGAAGACGTCGAATCGACCCAGGTCGGACAGATCATGGGTACGCCCGCCTATATGTCGCCGGAACAGGCTGCTGGAGACAGAGACCAGATCGGTGCCGCGACGGACCTGTATGCGCTGGGGACAATCCTTTACGAATTGCTGACCGGACGAAGGCCGTTCCAGGGCAGGGCATTGGAGATCCTGGTTCATCTGCGCGACAGCAAACCCCTGCCCCCGCGCGAGCTTCGGCCGGAAATACCGGCCGACCTGGAACGGATCTGTCTCCAGTGCCTCGAGAAGGTGCCCACGCGCCGCTACGCCACCGCCGGCGACCTGGCGGAGGATCTCGAACGGTTCCTCGGCGGGCAGGCGGTCCACGCGAGGCCGGCCCCTGCGTCGGCGAAGCTGCGCGATCGGATCGTCGAAGGTGTTTCGCCGGCCGTGTTGTCGTCTCCGGCAGGGCCTGTGCGGAAGCGCCAGGGCGGCGTTCTGGAGCGCCTTCGCCGGATGTTCCTCGGAAGGAAGCCGGCGCCGGATCGCGATCGCCCTGATGGGTGATCGCACTGGGATGATCGATGAAACTGACCGCATCGACCGCGCCGGAGCTGGTCGCGTTCCGGCGGTGTCGAGACGGCTCAATCGGCGTGATCCAGCTCGAGCGCGGTGGCGTGCCAGTCGCCGGGCTTCAGGCGCCGGACCGACTGCTGGACGCGCTTCATGTCACGGGTCGCGACGTACGCCCGCGACCGGGGTACCTCCGGACTTCCCGAATCGACCAGGCTGTGGAGCTCGTCGAGCAAGAGTGCCAGGGGCTCGCGGCTCCAGACGGCGAACAATCGTTCGCGGCCGGTCGGGGGCGTCATCTCGACGTCGACGATCCGCAGCGGCTGATTCGGCTCGAGCAAGCTTGGTGTGGCAGGCTGCCCCGGGTCGCCGTGGGGATACAGCAGGTTCAGCGTTCCGCTCGGCCCGACGTTGAACACGGTCAAGTAGCCGGGCTGATCGATGCGGACCTCGACGCGCACCCGGTCGCCGGTCCGCAGCCGGACCTGGTCGGGCGCTGGTGGCACCTTCGTCATGTCTCGAGTCACGACGCCCTGGGGGCGCGGGGGTGGGTCGTGGCGACAGGCTGATAGACGCCGGCGGCGGCCTGCCGGCTGACAATCAGTCGCAACTCGACCGCTGCCGGCGGCGCCGTCGCCGGCTCGGTGATCGGCTGGCCGGGGAGTGCGGGAAGGACTCCGGTCGCGACCTCGGTCGCGGGAATGGGTCCAGGCCGCGGTTTGCTCATCGTGAGCGCGTCGACCATCAGTTGATTCAACCGGCCCCGCAGGCTCGCCACGAAGTCTTTCAGGTCGGGCCGGCGCACCGGGTCGGGTGCCAGACCTGCGGATGAGCCGCTCGAGGGGTTCGGGGATGCCTGTGCAGCGCGGGTCGGGTTCCGGCAGACCGCGGCGAATCTGCTGCCATAGTCCGAGATCCGCGGACCGGCAAACGGCGTCGAGCCCGTGACCAGGCAAAACAGCGTCGCGGCCAGGCTGTAGACGTCCAAGGCAGGCGACACGTGCCCGTCGAATGCCTCCGGCGCCATGAACGGGATTGAGCCGGCCACGGCCGCCGGGTCGTCCAGCCTCGCCCCCACGCCGAAATCGGTGAGCAAGGCCTCGTCCTTCCGCGTGTCCCACAGGATGTTCGACGGCTTGACGTCGCGGTGGACGATCCCGCGGCGATGGACTTCGATCAGCCCTTCACCGACGTCGGCGACGTAGCGGGCAGCCCGCTGCCAGTCCAGCGGTCCTTCATTGTCCACGAGATCCGCCAGCGAGCCACCTGAGACGTATTGCATCACGAGATAGTGGCGATCGCCGGTGGTGAGCCAGGCATGGGTCCGCACGATGTTGGGATGGTCGACCTCGGTGAGGAGCGCAGCGTCCTTGCGCAAGGCCTCGAGCGCGAGCCGATGCTCGCCGCGGTCCGCGCCATCTTGAGCGTCTTGACGGCGACGACGCGAGGCAGGTTGAGGTCCTGGGCCAGCCAGACTTCGCCAAACCTGCCGGCGCCCAGCAACTTGTATGCGCGGTAGCCCGGAAGCATGGGCATGGTCGTGCCCAGGGGCACGCCATCGGCCGTCAAGCGTTCCAGCTCGTCCTGGCAGGACCGGCATGTCTCGACGTGCCGCTCGACGCGATCGGCGAGATCGCGCCCGCCCGCGAGATCGCAGGCCAGATACTGCCGAAGCTCTTCCAGCGCGGGGCAAGCGACCATGTCCACACCTCGCCTCAAGGAGGACCTTCCAGAATCTCGATCTCCCGCTTCAGCTCGGTGATCACCCTGTGCTTGGCCTGGTACACAGCCGCGACCCGCAGATTCAGCTCTGCGGCGACCTCCTCCGGGCGCCTGCCGCGCTCGCCTGCCTCGGTGTAGGCAGCCCAGGTCCGCGCTTCGCAACGGCAGCGCACCCGCTCCTTCGCCTTCTCGAGCAGCTCGAGGTCGTAAAGGGCGGCCAGCCGGTCGTCGAGATCCTCGCGCGCCTCGACCTCATCGAGCAGAAAAGCCCCGCTCGTGCCCGGCTTTCGCTCGGCCCGTTGTTTCAGGTCGGACAAGAGCCGGTTTGTGACCGTCTTGAGCCAGCCGCGAAACCGCCCCTGGCCCGGGTCATATTCAAACGTCCTGAGGCGGTCAACCAGCTTGCAGTACACGTCCTGGACCCGGTCGTCGGTTTCGCGCGGAAACCAGCGGCGGCACCAGCTCCGGATCATCGGACCGTACCGCCCCTCAAACTCTGCCCACGCCCGATGATCGCCCGAGTCCCGAATACGCAACAGCAGGCTGGCATGCGTCCCGGAATTGTCGTCGATGTCGCTCTTCATCGGACTCCTCGCTGGTGTCCCGGGGAACGAGGTGCGTCAATAGGTAGAGTAAGGCGTGCGCGGCGAAATCTCACGCAACCTCTTGAATTTCCTCGCTGGGAGCCCGATTCGAGGCGGCGACCGGCGCTGCGGCCCGGGCCAAGGGTTCGACAGGCCGGCTCGGAAGCCGCCGCGCCCAGTCTCGGGCGCTCACGCGAAACACTGTATGAACGCGCCGGTGCGAGATCCAGCAATTTTGATATTGTGTGCGCACCGCCGCGAATGCAAACGTGCTCGATCTCTCGCGAACATCAAGACTTCGGCCCGGGTCGCGGCAGTCCGGCGCCGGCGCCAGGGCCCACGGCGCTGTCGCCGCGAATTCATCCGGCTGAGCGGGCGCGGGGCGCAGGGCTAGCCAAAATCGGGCGCGAGACATACATTCTATCCAGACCACCGGAATGGACATGGACGTCCGGTCCTTCAGGAAACCGACCTGTCACAGGGAGAATTGCCAACTGCCATGCTGCTCAAAGCGACCGACATCCGTCGAGGAATGGTGATCACGATCGATGGTGTCAATTTTGTCGTCCTGGACTTTGCCCACCACACGCCCGGCAACCTGCGGGCCATGGTTCAAACCAAGCTGCGGAACATGAACAACGGCTCGCTGATCGAGAAGCGGCTGCGGTCGGTCGATCAGATCGAAGTTCCCTACGTCGAGACCAAGGAATTCGAATACCTATACTCGGCCGGCGACGATCATGTATTCATGGAAAGCGAGACCTACGACCAGCTCAGCTTTTCGCCCGAAATCATCGGGACGGCGATGGATTATCTCCTGCCGAACACGCGCGTGATGGTGAAATACATCAACGACAAGCCGGTCTCGATCGAAATCCCCGATTTTGTCGAGCTCTCGGTTTCCGACACGCCTCCCGCCCTGGCCGGCGCCACCGCCACCAACCAGTACAAGGACGCCACGCTCGAGACCGGCCTCAAGGTGCAGGTTCCTCCGTTCGTCAAGCCCGGCGAAAAGATCCGGATCGACACACGGACGGGCGAGTACCTCGAGCGGGTCAAGTAAACAGACCTGCGCGGGTCGCGGCTCGCGCCCGCGATTCGCCATCGGCCCTGGAGCTGCCTGTGGATGACCTCACTCGGCTGTTGTCGGCCCTGGTCGCCATCCCGAGCGTCAATCCCATGGGGCGATCGCTGACGGGCCCGCACCTGCTTGAGACTCGGCTCACAGAGTTTCTAGAAACTTGGTTTCGCGAACGCGGCGTCCAGTTCGAGCGGCAGCCTGTTTCCGAGGGCGCGTCAACCTGTTGGCGCGATATGACGCTCCGGCCCGCGCCGGCTGATCCTCTTTGACGTGCATCAGGATACGGTGCCGGCCGACGGCATGACGGTCGCGCCGTTTGCGGCCACGATTGAAGGGGGACGTCTGTACGGCCGAGGTGCCTGTGACGTCAAAGGATCAATGGCCGCGATGCTCGTGGCATTCGCGCGGCTGGTTCGCGAGCGCCCTGCCGGCTCGGCCTCGGTTCTCCTGGCGTGCACGGTCGACGAAGAGTTCACGCACACCGGGTCGTCACGGCTCGCGGAGATGCAACACGGAGCCGATCTCGCGATCGTCGCCGAGCCGACCTCGCTCGACCTGGTCCATTGCCACAAAGGGGCGCTTCGATGGAAAGTCCGGACGAAAGGCGTCGCGTGCCATAGCTCCAGGCCCGACCAGGGCAACAATGCCATTTACGCCATGGGCCGCGTGCTGGCCGTGCTGGAAGACTACGCCCTTACGCTCTCACGAACGGCGCCCGACCCGATCCTTGGCCCGCCCAGCCTGTCGGTTGGGCGGATCGAGGGGGGACTGAGCGTCAACGTCGTCCCCGACTGGTGCGAGATCGAGGTCGATCGGCGGACCATCCCCGGGGAAGACGCCGCGGACTGCATGCAGCAGGCGTGCGCGATTCTCCGAGCTCGCCTGGGCGACGCGGTCGACATCGAATTTGCGCAGCCCTGGGTCAACATGCCCGCGCTTGCCTCGCGCCGCGCGCGCTGGCTCGAGCCGCTGGAAGCCGCGATTGAGGCGGCGACCGGCCGCAAGCCGCGGCGGATGGGTGTTCCGTTTGGAACCGACGCCGGGCCGCTCAGCGATAAGGGTACCCCGTGCGTGGTGTTTGGTCCGGGCGACATCGCGCAGGCCCATACCAAGGACGAGTGGATCGATCTCCAGCAGGTGAGCCAGGCCGCCGAGGCTTTCTTCAAAATCGCCGTCGAGCTGGGGCAATCCGCCTGAGAAACGCGCGAGCGCGAAGGTGATGCCGCGGCGTGCCCTGGGTCTCCGGCCGCCAAAGCGGCGAGGCCCCGGACATCCTCGGAGGGAGAGGATCGCCGGGGCCCTCGGCCGAAAACGGTCGGATTCGAGGCTCGGGAACCCGCCAGCTCAGAAGACGTCGAGCTGGAAGTGATTGCCTTTATAGAACTTCTTCTTGTTCCAGTCATGCCAGCCGTGCGGGTGCCGGAAGAAGCCGAAAACCCGATAGCCGCCGTACTCGTTGCGGTAGTACGGGCCTTGAATTTGTGGGACGATCCGCTGCTCGCGGGGATATCGATACCAGCCGTCGTAGAGTCCGTTATACTCGAATCCGTTCCCTGGGACTTGAGGCGGGACATACGGCCAATGGAGATAGTCGGTCCAGTCCTGGGCCCGGGCCGAATTGACCCCGCCGAAGGCGGAGATCGCAAAGACCAAGGCCGACACTTTGAGCCATGAGAAGCGCGACACGATACACCTCCGTGTAGGGAAGCTGTTCCCAAACCGTGGCTACTATGCCACACGTTTGGCGACGGAGAGCCGATTTACCAAGATTTCTCCCGGGGAGAGGGACGAGTCATGCCGGAAATACCGGTGCGCGACACTCGGTCGCTTCGAGCGCCCGCGACGAAGGGGCCGTCTTTGCGTTTCGGAGGCGCCGGGCGCCGGGATACTAGCCGCCTGCGGACCGGTGTTGATGCTGACGGCGCTGCATCCATCGGCCGGGCAGCAGCAACCGGCACAACCCGACCCGGCACGGCTGCGGCAAATCGTCGAGGTCCTGGCTTCGCCGGAGTTCAGCGGCCGTGCCGGAGCAGGGGCGGAAAAGGCAGCCGCCTATCTGGTCGATCAATTCCGCGAGCTCAAGCTCGAGCCCCTCTTCGACGGCGAGTTCCTCCAGCCGATCCCCGGTAAGGACCCCGGCACCGTCCAGGGCAAGAACGCGGCGCGCGGCTGCGCGGCTCGGACCCGGTGTTGCGCGACCAGTGGGTGATCGTCGCCGCTCATTTTGACCACCTGGGCATTCGCCGAGGGAAACTCTACCCGGGCGCCGACGACAACGCCTCGGGCGTCGCCATGATGCTCGAGGCCGCCCGTTGCATGGCTCAATCGCCGTCGCCGCCGAAGCGGAGCGTGATGTTCATTGGCTTCGACCTCGAGGAAGCCGGACTCTTCGGCTCGCGGTACTTCGTCGCCCATCCGCCGGTCCCGCTGGATCGCGTGGGCCTGTTTGTCACCGCGGACATGATCGGGCGCGCGTTCGCCGGCGTCTGCACCGCAAACGTCTTCATCATCGGCAGCGAGCACGCGCCGGGATTGCGCCCTTGGATCGACGAGTCGGCGCAGGGGCGCCGGCTCGCGGTCGGACTGCTCGGTGCGGATCTCCTGGTTCTCAACCGCAGCGATTACGGTCCGTTCCGGTCGCGCGGTATTCCGTTTCTGTTCTTCACCACCGGTGAGAATCCGCGCTATCATTCGCCAGAGGATACCCCCGATACGCTCGATTACCCGAAGCTCACCGAGATAAGCCAGATGATTCACCAGGTCGTCGTCAAGGCCGCCCTGGCCCCTGAGCTTCCGCACTGGCAAGCCAATCCGGACTACCCGTTCGCAGAGGCGGTCACCATACGCGACGTGCTGCAACTCCTCGTCAAGAGCCGCGACCAGCTCAAGCTCGGCGGCCCTCAGCTCTTCCTCATCAACAACACATCGAGCTTGCTGGACGGCATCGTCGCCCGCGGCTCGATCACGCCGGACGAGCGCGCCCGCGTGCTGCAGGCGTGTCGGATCGTGCTGTTCACCGTGCTGTGACGAACCGGCCACGATCCCGAGCGCGGCCGACGACCGCGCGCCCGCGCCGAGATTGATCTGGTCACAATCGCGGCCGATGGTAGTCTTGGCCGTTCTCAGTCGGCTCCACCAGCTCGATGGAGAATTTCACGCGATGTTGAGCCGGTTCCTCACCGGCGCACCGAGTCAGGCGGCTGCGGCTGGAGGCCGCGGCCATCGTGCTCGCCGTGTGCGCGCTCGCCTTGCGGAAACACGTGACGCTCGAGCTCCCGGCAGCGTGGCTGCGCACGGCCGGTATCTGGGCGGTCGGTTCTGTGTTCTGGGCCTATTGCCTGGCGCTCGGCGCCGGTCCGTTCCTGGTCTGCGGGTCGCTCGCCCAATGGGCCTGGCAGCGGCGGAACCGCCGCGCGATCGCGCCGCTGGCCGCAAAGACCCTCGTCCTGGGCGTGTCGTGCCTGCTCGGGGTGATCGCGCTCGAAGGCGCAGCGCGGTTGATCCGGGTACAAGAGCGGAGGCTCCCGCGGCTGCCCGAGCTGCCCGCTTTGCTGCCCGCGGAACGTGGCGGCCAAACGCGGATCGCGGGCTCGGCGAGTCTCTCCGCGCGGGAGACTCACATCGTCGTGATCGGAGAGTCGAGCGGTCGCGGCGAGCCCTACGACCCCTGGTTGTCGGTCGGACAGATCCTTGGCTGGCAACTGGAGCGAGTGTTCCCAGGGCGCCCGGTCACGGTACAGATGTTGGCCAGACCGGGCTTGAACCTTCGCCAGGCCCTCGAACGGCTGGCGCAGCTTCGCCGGCGGCCGGACGCGATCCTGCTGTACTCCGGGCACAACGAGTTCCAGAGCCGATACTCCTGGTCGCGGTCGGTCCCTCATTACCGGCGAGACCCGCCTGCTGTCGCCGCTGGGGTCGTGCGGCGCGGCCGGCTGGTCAGCGGTCTTCGGCCTGATCGACGAGGCGATGGAACGGCAGACGCTGTCGTTCGGGCCGCCTCGCGCGGTCACGCGGCCACTGGCCGACGTGCCTGTTTGCACCCCGGGTGAGCACAGCCGGATAGTCGCGGACTTCGGGCGGCACCTCGATTGTTTCGTCACGTACTGTGAGCGGATCGGGGCCGTGCCCATGGCGATCATCCCGCCGGGCAACGACGGGTGCTATTCCCCTTGCAGGTCGATCCTCGACGTTGATTCGAGCCGCGACGAGCGCGACTCTTTTGTACGTGAATTCGAGTCGGCGCAGCGGGCCGAAGCCCGCGATCCGGAGCGGGCGCGGTGGCGCTACCGCGCTCTGGTTGAACGTCAGCCAAGCTTTGCGGAGGCTCATTTCCGCCTGGCCCAGATGCTGGAACGGTCAGGGCGTATGCCGAAGCGAGCGCACACTACGTGAAGGCCCGCGACCTCGACGGCCTGCCGCTTCGTTGTCCATCCGAGATCCAGGAGGTCTTTCGCGAGGCTGCCGCGACCCATAGGTCGCTGGTGCTCATTGACGGTCCGCGCGTGCTTCAGTCGGTCAGTCGCCACGGCATCGTGGACGACGAGCTCATCCAGGACGGCCAGCATCCCACGCTCGTCGGTTACGTCGCGCTCGCGCAGGACCTCCTCCGGCAGCTAGCCCGGCGCGGTGCATTTCAATGGCCGGACGGGATCGCCGCTCCCACAATCGACGCGGCCGAATGTGCCGCCGATTTCCGCATCGACGCCGGGCGCTGGGCCGAGGTCTGTCGGCGCACTGCCTCATTCTATTCACGGACAGCCAACATCCGACACGACCCTTCGGCGTGCGAGTCCAAGGCGAGGCGTTACGAGCAGGCCGCGGCCGCAATCGAGGCCGGCGTGCCTCCCCGCGAAACCAATGTTCCCGGTGTCGGTGTCGCCAAGGCGACCAAGCGGATCGTCGGTCAGCGCGACGGGTCGCCGGCGATCGCCCGGCGCGTGGGCCCGACCCGACGGGCCGATCTTGCTTCCGAGATCAAATCGCGGTGAGGTCGAGCGCGCCGGGATCTGCGCGTCGGGCCGAGATCATGGACGAATTCGCGGCTGCGCGTCTGCAGGAACCTCGCGAATGACCGGCGGCGGGCCCGGCTCGCCGACTCGATCGAGAATGCCGGGGGCAGGGGGGGCGAATGGGAAGCCCTCCTCGCGGCGCTCGATCATGCGCAGATTGACGTCATCGAATGGGTCGCGAAGCCGGGGCGCCGCGATCCCGGCGGGCTGAGCGTCGATCGGCTCGCCGGCCAGGCCGGCGGCATGCTCGGCCTTTGTCGCAAGGTAACGAGCCCAGGCCTGCCGCGGACTCAGCTCCTGGGTGATCACCGGGCCCAGCGGCGTGTCCTCGATGCGCCGATCGCACCTGCCCTCGCTCGAGACGAGATACGCGATCGTCGCCAGCGCATCGGCGTGGTCGCCCTTGGACCAGAGGATCTGCGCGCGCAGGCTCAAGAGTGCCAGCCGCTCTGCGGGCGAATCGATCAAGCGGTCGACCGCATCGAGGTCGAGGCTGGCGGCGGGGAAGTCACCGCGCAGGTAGTCGAAGAACAGCCGCGCCTCGGCGTCGATCGACTCGGCCGCCCGCGGCCCGGTCGGCTCTCGTTCCGGCGGATCGGCCCGCTCGGGCGTCATGAACGGCGGCTGGGGGCCGAGACTGGCGTGCCGCGCCTTCCCCAACACGGGCGGGGCCGCGCACAGCGATGACCCGAAGCTGGCGATCCGGTTGAGGCGGATGCCCAGATTTCCCAGCGGCGGCACCTCGTTCGGCAGGGGCAGGAGCGTGGGGCGCCGGCCGGCCTTGCCATCAACGGCCGCAGGCGGTAGACCCTCGAGCAACAGCCGCTCCGCCGTGCGCGCCAGCACGGCCACCCAGTGCCGTCGCGAGGTTTCATCGGGAACAAAAAGCGCAGGTCTGCTGCGACTCCGAGTCGAAAAGCGCCGGCGGCGAGAGCGAGTCGGGGGTCCCGAACCGGATGGCCGCCATGCGACCATCGGGTGAGACCGCGAGGGCACCGATCCGCTGGCTGGGGTCAAGCGGGCTGAATCGGCTTTGAATCTCACGATCGCGAGGAATGCTCCAGGCCAGGTCGGTCTCGCGGCCCTCGAGATCGACCGAGAAGCAGCAGCGTTCCGCCTCGCGATCGAAGTCGATCGCGAGCCCTCGCACCTTGGCGGTGCGCCGGCCGGCGTCGGAGGCCAGGTTCAAGACCCGGACGGCCTCGCCGGTTTGCAGGACGTATCGCACCAGCTCCAGTTCGTGCGGGCCCGGCGCGGACTTCTCGACGACGACGAAGATCGACCGGCCGTCGCTTGCCCAGCAGGGGGCAGCCGTGATGGGACCGGTCTCGAGCAAGGCGCGCGGCTGGCCGAAGCTCCCTCCGTGGCGCTCGACCAGCTCGACGCTGTTGTAAGCGTTCTCGCGGCGGATGAACGCACACTTCGACCCGTCTGGCGACCAGACCGGCAGCGTGGCGCGCTCAAGAGCGTGGAGCTGTTTCTTGGTGTCGGTCCGCACGATCGCGACCCCGTGCGATGGCCCCGGCAGCGGGATCGCCAGATAGAGCCCGTCCTGGCTCCAGGCGCACGCCAGGTGCGGGACGGCCGCGCGGGCCTCCGCATCGATCGCAAACGCCGCCGAGGTCCAGACCACCCGCTTGCGCTCGAGCCCAGTCTGGATCACCACCTCCCAGCGGCCAACCCGGGCAGCCTGGTTCGGCTCGCTCAATTGCGGGGCGAAGCGGCCAAACGCCACGGATCTCCCGCGCGGGCTCCACGCCGGTGCCGAGAGCGGCCAGCGCGACTCCTCGACCAGGACCGACGGCCGGTCGGTGCGCGGTGAAGCCCAGATCCGATAGACCGCCGAGCCGGCCGCGGCGGCCGCGCCCGAGCGCGCCTTGGACGGCTCGCGGGCAAAGCGCTCGCCGGAGCTGTCGAACAGCCAACCCGTGGGCAGCACGCTCGCCTCGGCGTCGGCGACGACCGTGTAGCACAACCATTCGGAGTCGGGCGACCACGACATCGGCGACCCGACCCATCCAGCCACAAGTGCGGGCGTCGCAAGGCGTAAAATACTGAGCAGCCCGTTATGGATGAAGGCGGAGATCATGAAGTCGTTCCACCGGACCTGCGCATCCAAGAAGCGAGAGATGTCGCTCTGCAAACTGGCCAGTCGCCTCGGATCCTCGTGCGTGTTTTATGCCGGCTTTCGTTCCATGCGTCAACACTAGAGTATATCCGCGCACCGGCCTGACCGGATAGCGACGATGCAGGAACGGCATCGGACGCCGCTGGTTGCGCATCATCGCGTCCCTTCACTCGCCACCCTCTGCGCCCAACTTTGCTTTCTTAACGTCGCTCCATTGCTTTCGGGCAAACGCGGCAGTACAGTCTGGCTTCAGTCGCTTTACTTAGCGATCGGAGTATGAAGATTCCGCAAAGATATGGTTGGTCCTGGATTTTCCGCAGCCTTCGCCCGCCCGGTCGTGACTAGTAACTCTGGCCTCGTCGCACCGTTCTACTCTGGCGCCGCCACGCTCGATCCGTGAAGGCGTGGTCGCGCCCTCTGATCGCAAGGCCTCGTACGATGCCGACCCACCGCTTGTCGTCCGTTTCCCGTCTCTCGTCGTCCGCATGCCGCTCTTGCCGGTCATCGTCGTCAATCACTCGTCAGATCACCGTTCGCCGGTTTCGCTCGCATTCCTCATTCAGACGGAGTGTCACTTCATGGTCAGTCTCAAGAACACGCCTACGCGCCGCGGATTCACTTTGATCGAGCTCCTGGTGGTCATTGCCATCATTGCTGTTTTGATTGCGCTTTTGCTTCCCGCCGTGCAGTCTGCCAGAGAAGCCGCGCGCCGTATTCAGTGCACCAACAATCTCAAGCAGATCGGCCTCGCGATGCTCAACTACGAGAGCTCCAACGCGATGTGGCCGCTCGGGGGGATGACTCTCTGGGTCGCCCCCACCGATCCGAACGCGGGATGGAACGCTCAGATCTCCAATAACGGCGTGAGCTGGATCGCGCCTGATCTTGCCGTTCTTCGAGCAAAGCAACATCTACAACTCGATCAATTTCCAGATACACATCACCAACAGCCTGGCCGATCCGGACTTCATCACCGCCTGGTACACGGCGATTAATGTGCTCCAGTGCCCCTCGGACGGCAACAATCCCGGCGGCTTCCGCAACGACGGCTACAACGGCGATCCGCAGTTTGGGCAGTACGCCGTTAACCCGGCCCCGATCCCCTTGAATGGAGGGGCCGTAAAGGTCCCGGTCTCCAATTACCTCGCCAGCTTCGGCGACAATTACTGCATCGGCCCGTTGACCTCTCCCGGCGGACCGTGGGAGACGCCGGTTACCACCTGGCCGCCCGTCGCCGGGCAGCAGCGCATCGGCTGGCCCGGCTATCAGGGCACCAACTCCGACATCGGTGGCAACCTCGGGCCGACCATGGGTGCCCCGGGGATGCTTCGCGGAATGTTTGATTACGCCACGATGCAAACTGTGACCATGGCCAGCATCACCGACGGAACCAGCAACACCGTCACGGTGGGCGAGAGTATTCCGGCCCAGCGCGCCGACAATAACGTGTGGACCTTCAGCGGGGTCACCAACGGCATGACCGTGCCGATCAACCAGTACAGCGGCGGCGCCTTTGTCACCTTTGGCGGCACGAACTGGAGCCAGCGCGGGGCGTACTCGAATACGGGCTTCAAGAGCCTGCACCCCGGCGGCGGCAATTTCGCCTTTGGCGACGGGTCGGTCCACTTCCTGAAGGCATCCATCAACATGTTCACCTACTGCGCACTTGGTAGCCGAAACGGCGGCGAGGTGATCAGCTCCGATTCGTACTGATCGGTCGTGCATCCGAGGCTGCGGGCACACGTGCCCCAGACCATCGCGACAGAATGCACACGCGGACGTCTCCGCAGGGCCCGGGCCCCACGAATGGCCCGGGCCTCGCGTCATCAATTTGGCCCTTCGCTCGGGCCATCGTCCTTGGGGGGAACGGGCATGATCTCTCACACGCGGCTCACACAGCGCTGCCTTGTCGCCGTCGCAACCTCGCTCGCCGTCTCGGTCACGATCCTCGGCTGCGGCGACGATGGGCTGGGCAAACGTTATTCCGTCTCCGGCACCGTCAATTACAACGGGCAACCGCTCGAAAAAGGGGACATCGGATTCGTGCCCGAGGACCCCGGCGGCCGCGCCGCCTTCGGCACGATCGAGGGTGGCTCGTACTCGTTATCGACGATTGGAGAGCGGGACGGCGCGCTCCCCGGCAAATACAAGGTCACCGTCACGTCCAAGGACGTCGACCTCACGGCGGCCGACGCCGATTTCAAGAAAAAGAATCCCAACGCGGTCCCGGGGGTGCTCCCGAAGGACATGCTGGTCAAGGCCAGCAAGTCGGCCAAGAGCAGGATTCCCAAGAAATACAGCACGCCAAACGACTCGGGCCTCACGGCCGAGGTGAAGGAGCAGTCCAACTCGATCCCGTTCGATCTCACCGACTAACTGCCGTGAGGCAGCCTCATCGCAGCGCGGCCTTTTTCCGGGAGTCGTCCCCCGGCTCGACGACTTTGTACGATCGGTTCGTCGCCAGGTGCTCGCGCACGCTCGTGGCGCCCGACGGCCAGCGCACCGTCAGGCGAGCCACTTCCGAGGCCCGGCCCACACCAATCAGCAATCTCGGATCATGGGCTGATTCCATGCTGGAGCCCCCCTTGCGCTGGCGATAGATCGTCACGGTTTCGGCCCCCTTCTCGCCGGAGGACGATTCGCGCCCGCCGGAAATCGCCCCGGCGGGTACGACCACCTCGACGCGCGCTCCAACCGCGTCGCGGTTGCTGCGAGTGCCCTGTAATTCGAGGCGGATCCAGTGGTTGTCGGCGCTTGTGTCGTTGCGCAGCAAAGCCGGTGCGCCGTCTTTGTGGCTGATGACGATGTCGATGTCTCCGTCGTCATCGATATCTCCAAAGGCCGCGCCGCGGCACACGTGCTTGGAGTCAAAATATGTGCCGGCGTCGCGGGTCGCCAGGCGGAATCGCTTCCCCCCTTCGTTCTGGAACAAGAGCGGCGGCTCGGCGTATTCCACGGGTTGGCCCAGGGCGTCGCGGTTGTCGTCGACCTGACCATTGCCCACGAAGATATCCGGCCAGCCGTCGTTGTCAAAGTCGGCGAGCGCAGCCCCAGCCCACAAACGGCGTGGTGTCAAACGCCAGCGCGAAGTAGACCGTGTCGTCCCGGAACAGTCCGCCGCCCTCGTTCACATACATGGTGTTGTACTCGTTGGCGAAGTTGGTCACGTACAGTTCCGGAAGGCCGTCGCCATTGACGTCCTCGGCGTCGACGCCCATGCCCGACTTGGTCTGGCCTCTCACGTCGAAGGCCGCTCCAGACGATTCGGTCGCATCGTCGAAGGTCCCGTCCCCCTTGTTCAGGAACAGGAAGTTGGGGTTCATGTCGTTGGCCACGTAGATGTCGATCCGCCCGTCGTTATTCAAGTCGGCGGCGACGACCCCGAAGCCGTGACCGTCGGTGCGGCCAACCCCCGCGGCGTCGGTCACGTCGGTGAAAGTCCGGTCGCCGTTGTTGCGGTAAAGGCTGTGCTTGACCGTGCGAACCAGCCGGGGCGAGCAATAGATCCGCACGTTCTCGAGCTTGTCGCCGCAGTAGACGTCGTCGCGCGGGTACACCCACTCGCCGTAGTTGGCGACGTACAGGTCGAGGTCGCCGTCGTTATCGTAGTCGAGGAACGCACCGCCTGAAGACCAGTTGCCAGGGCGGCCAACGCCGGCGGCCTTGCTGATATCGCGGAACGTGCCATGGCCGTTGTTCTCGTACAGGACATTGGGCCCGTAGTTGGCCAGGAAAACGTCCTGGTCGCCGTCGTTGTCGATGTCGCCGACCACGATTCCGTGGCTGAATCCGACAAAGCCTAGGCCGGACGCCGCCGTGACGTCTCGGAACTGCCCATTTCCCAGGTTCTTGTACAGCCGGTTGGGGCCCTTGTGGGCGGTCCCCAGGGGAAGCAGCGTCCCGGTCGCAAAGTACAGGTCGAGCTTGCCGTCGCCGTCGTAGTCAAACATCGCAGCGCCCGATCCATTGGCGGTCGGGAAGTGCTTATCGCCCGTCATTCCCGAGAAATGGACGAAGTCGATTCCGGACTGGCGGGCGATCTCATTGAACCGGAACGGGCTCGAGTGTTTCTGCTGGCTGGTCACGGCGGTGGCGGTCGTCCGGCCCGAGAGCCGATCGCCGGAGATTCGCGCAAATGCGTCGGCCTTTTCGCGTCCGATCGCGACCGGGCCATGGGCCGGCGGCGGGTCAATGGTCACGGCGGGCGCCGGCTGCTGGGGCTGCTCGTGCTGGGAGGAATTGCAACTTTGCACAATGAGGGCAGCGACAACGAAGACCGCCGCTGCAATCCATCCGACTCGTCGCGACCGACGCCTCATCATCTTCCCCCGAGATCGAGCCCAAGAATCAGCCACCGGCGCGCGTGCCGGGTGTGAAAACCGTTGCTGGTAGCTCACGGCGCCGTTCGCACCCGCGAGCCTGCTGCGATACCGGCGCCCGCGCTTGCCTTACATGCTAGCAAATTACCAAGGAATCCGGATTGACCCTGTGATTCTCCGCGTCGCCATTGTTCCGGCGGGCCGACGATAGCTCGGATCTGCGCGCCGGTTTGCAAGTCCGTGAAGGCACTGCTGAGTTCACCGTAATATTAACTGAATCATAGTGTTGTGATACGACGACGCCTTCGTCGGCGCGGCGAATTTGGACCTCCAGCTTCGGCTCACGGAGCGGGCAAGCATCTGACTCGGTGGACGGCGGGATCATCGCAGTCGCCGAGATGATCTCAAGGGGATTCACGAGGAATAGCTTTGACCACGGACGGCGCGGAACGACGCGGAACCGGACGGGGTTCTGCATGCCGAAGTGAGAGACGTGCCGTGCGTGGGGGCATTTTTGAGGTTGCTCGCGAGAACAGTTCATGGGTTCGTATGCCATCGGCTGATACAGGACCAGCCGACTTAACGCCAATGACGAGTCGGCTGACGTTCCCATTGTCTTTATCCGTGTTCATCATCTTTATCTGTGGCTCATCAAGTTCTCGTGTGCCGGGAGAAGGCGAATACCGCGAAGAGTTTTTGGCCGCTGATGCACGCGCCCAGCTCACGGTTCTCAGCCCGGGGCCCAGGCTGGCCGGCAGCCCTCGAATGGCTTGTCACATCGTCATGAAAGAATGCACCGATTTGGCACAAAGTGGCAACTTTTTGGGTCATGGTTTTAGTGCCATTTGGCACTGACCGAGAGTGTCGCAAAGCCTGGTTTTGTAGGGCTCGGAAGCATCCAACGCCGTTGCGGCGAAGTGTGCCATTTCGGCCCTCGCTGTGCCACGGGCAATTTCGGCGTTTCGAGACACTCAAAGTCGGGGTTGTGGTGCTGCCTGCGGAAGAGAAAAACAGCCTCGCTGGGTCATTGTTGACGTTGCTTCATCCTTTCCGTGCCGTTCCGCGTTATCAGTGGTTAGAACGCTTGGTCCTGATCGAGATGCGACTCGCGTGCGACGGCATCAAGTAGCGCCTCACTCGCCGGCCTGATCACCGGTGGTCGCGTGTGCCCGGATGCCCGCAACACAAAATCTGCACCGCCTCGCGTGACACCGGCCCCTCATCGATCCACCAGCGGGCGTCGGAAATCCCCAACCCTGAGCCGACTGTCGTCCGGCGCCGGTCCTCGGTCGGAGATGCTCGGGCGTGCCCTTGCGGTGCTATTTCCGATAGGCGTCCACACTCAACTCGCGTTGCTAGCGCGCGCACGGGCCTGCGCCTCGAGTTTGGCCAAGCGCGTTTCGAGTCCGGAGAAATTGGAGACAGCGATGAAGTCCGAGATCACGGCTCGCAGCGCCGAGAGCCGTACGGACTCGGAAGTGGCGTTTTCGCCGAGCGCGAAGATCTTATCGACGGCCCATGCGACGCGCCTGGACATCCGGCCAATCGCCTCGTCGAGGACGCGGCTGCGGATCGACTCGACTTCAGACCGAACCTCGGGCTCGGCGGCCCAGCGGTACGCAGTCCGTTCGTTGACCCCGTTTTGCAGCGCCCATTCGGCGACGGGGATGCCGTCGGCGACGGCAATGGCGAGCATCATTTTCTCACTGTTGGTGGATTCTCCGGTCATGGAGGAACGACTCGGCGTCGATTCGTTACCGAGGCTCCTGTGCGCCCCGACGCTCGGTTCTCAGCCCGGGGCTATGGCTGGCCGGCACGCCCTCGAGGGGTACGGAAACAATGGAACGCTTGTAGCGGTCGTAGCCGATGTTCCGAGGCGAAACGTCGGCAGATGTCAGTGGATGTCAGTTTTCAGAAGCGTTCTCGGGTCTGCGCGGGCCGCGATCGTCAATGAATTCCTCTCATGGCGGACGGAGCAAACTGCGTTCCCCGCACCCCTGGAGTGCTCACGCATACGATTGGTTGACGTCGGTCGACTCGCGACGCGCCCAAGGGCGTGGATCGAAGCTGTCTCCGATCGGCTCGCTCAACCTCGATCCAGCCTGCGCTTTCTGGCACGAGAGAATTGTTGCGCTGTCGGGACCGGTATTCCTACGAGGTGGAGCGGGTTGCGCGTGCGCACTGGAACTTATGTCCCTATTATACGCACAGTGCATGATATGGAAGAATGAGAAGAATGCAAAGTCTACGTAAGCGCTGACGCGGCCAACGGGAAAAGATACGGCGAATAATTTACGGAAAAATGTAAGGACACCTGGTTAACGAGACAGAATACACAGAATAGGCAAGAACGGCGGAGGCATTCGACGACCGGAATCCCGACGCGATCCGTCGTTTGGAGGTTTGATGAACGGGAAAAGGGATGTTGGAGCGGTTCTCGCTTGGTAGCTACCCGCTCCTGGTCGATTACGCGGGCCGAATGTTCTTCTCGAGCCTGACGAACTGGGCCGTCACCCGCAATTCCGAACCACTTCTCTACAATCAGGTTACGTGTCGTGCCTGAGCTGCTCAAGAGGAAATGGCTATCATTGCGCTGCGTGACCTTGCCGCTCCTCGATCCGCGTGTCGAGCCGTTCGATTCGCGCTCGCTCGGCGTACTCGATCTCGAAGGAGTAGAAGACGGTGCGATAAATCAGAAATTCGCCGATGTCGTCCTCGGGATCGAGACGTGCGGTCCACTTACGCAGTCGGTTTTCAAACGCATACGAATCCTCGCGACGCAGTGCCATCTTCTTGGACCGCATGCCGTGCTTGAGCGAGTTCATCGACGACCGCTCGCGCCCTCGGGCGTCTTTGGCCCCGTCGATCTCAGGCTGTTCCGCCGGTTGGCGTCGATCTTTGCCTGTGAAGTCATGTTGGTTCCTCCATTTCAATGAGAGAAGGGGTTTCGTAGCTCCGGCGAAATTCCCAGGGGTGCCCCGTCCCAGGCGCTGCAACGCGGACAATCGCTACGTCCGTCATCAGCGGCTGCTTGCTGCGATCAGCGGGGAACGTACCTCGAGCGCGCGCCGCACCACGGAGCTCATCGCTTCGAAGGATGAATGTCGTCGGCGTGGTGCTGACCTCGTAGGGGTTGGCTACAACGCGAAGTGGCGGTGCGGAGATCGCCGTCCGGGAGCTGATTACAGAGTTTCACCGCAGGTTCGCGACGAGCGCAAAGAAATGGGGTGGGCTGTCGGATCGTTCATTGACCATCCGCGTTAATGATGCCCTTGATTTGCGCGCTGGCCGCCTCGCCAGTCGAGCCGATGGGCTGTCTTACGCTGCCCCACTTATTTCAGTTTGATCAGGGGATGCGAGGTGCGATTTCAAGGTTGCGCCACCATGGCGCGCAGAACTACCCTCCTCAAGAACTATACACCGTCCCGCCCGGGAGCGCACGGTTTTCCCAGAATTCCCGGACTCGGCAACCGGAATGATCGGGAGAGTCGGAGGAAGCCGGGGAATCGGTAGCCGCGCCCTGAGACCTCATCGCTTCCTCGGAATTGTGGCGCAGATCATCAAGGCCCGGGTCCACCGGGGGATTCGGCCTAACCTCAACATCATTTTGGCATTATGCGATGAGCACGTTTTCATCTCTGTGGTGCAAAATGGCGCATTTCGGCGCATCCCGTTCTGGCTTCCGACGCGGGCAGATGATCTCCAGCGGACTCAAGAGGACGATCTCTAACCACGGAAGGCGCGGAACGACGCGGAAACGGACGAGATTCTGCATGCCGAAGAGTGAGACGGGCCTTGCGCGTCGTCATTTTTAAGGTTGCTCGCGAGGACGGATGGATACGGCGAACAGTTTTTGGCCACAGATGCATACGGATGCACACAGATAAAATTGCATAATATGATGGATGCGACAAACGACAAATTGTCAGTCCACCAGGCTCGCACGCGAGTGCCGCTCGACAGGCGACCGCGGCGTGTCGAAGTCGAACCGCACGTCCAACCCGGCTCGGCGACCCGGATGACGTTCCCACTGTCTTGATCCGCGTTCATCATCTTCATCCGCGGCTAATCATGTTTTCGTTTGCGGGGAGAAGTCGAATACCGCCAGGAGTTTTTTGGCCGCTGATGCACGCGGATTCACGCGGATCAAACCGCAGAGGCTGATGGATGCGAAAAACGACAACCATGGTGGCCGCCGAGCTCGGGTGCGAGCGCGCGGTCCTACCGCGGCGACCGAGTTTTTTCACCGCGGCGACGCAACGAGCGCGACGGGAAGAGGGACGAACGAAGAGATCAAGAAGACTGAATCTTTCACCGCGACGACGCAAAGAGCGCGACGGGAAGAGGGACGATGAATCGCACGACTCAATAGATCGAAATCAATGAATGTGTTACCGCGAAGTGCGCGAAGAGCGCGAAGGGGGAAGAAGACCGGCAATGAATCGGACGAAGGAAGAGATCGACACACTTCTGAGCTGGCCCCGGTCTTCGGCTCACGGTGCACCGTGCGTTGGGGCCCGGCGGGTTGAGCTGACGGTCGATGGCTTATCAGTGGTTTCATTGTCTTGCGTCGCGCTCGTCGCGTCGTTGCGGTGACTCGCTTTCCTCAGGCTGACCGGGAAAATACAGTTTTCACCGCGGAGCGCGCGACGAAAGCGGGCGGACTGGCTCATCGTTCATTGACCATCCGCGTTGATGACGCCGTTGATTTGCCCGCTGTCTGCCACGTCAGTCGAGGCGATCGGCTTCAAGTGCGAGACACTGGAAAGCAACTCGATTGTCCGTCACTCGGGCGCGCCTTGGTCGGTGCCTTGCCTGAGCCGAGACGCTGGGCTTCTGTAGAACAGGCCGGACCATGTGCGCTGATTCTCGGGTCGGAAAGTGACCATATTTCTCTGCCCCACTGTCGCATGCTACGCGATCTCGGCGTCTGGGCCGGCCGCTTGGCTATCTTCATTGATGCCCCCGACCGGATCAGCCATTTGCTGGCTAGCGTCCAGACGCACGCAACCAATCTATGCCACGGGCATATCTGGGGCGACCCGAGTTGGAATGCAGGCCGATTGCGGCGGGAACAAGGCGATTTCCGACTCGCGAAGCAGGCCGACGATCAAAGACGCTGTTCTTTCACATTTCTGCCACACTCAGCCGTTGGGAGCTGTCCGTGCGATCCGATCCGGCGCTGTCGATCGTGATTCTCCGCGGCACGTGCCGTGAGTATTCGGTGTGGTGTTCCCGGAACTGCGGTTGACCGCCGGATGACTGACGGCGGCTGGGGCCAGTGTCACGCTGCTGGTTACGCGTTCTCCGCGGCGGACCAACGTCCTCCCGACAAGAATTCGTGTGCTCACCTCGACCGCGCGTCGCCGGCCACCGACCGAGGCGCCTGGTTCCCGGCTGCCTCGCTCTGGTACCCGGTCTCGGTTCTGTAGGTGCTTGGCGATCAACTGGCTCATGATCGCGAACAACACGGCCGTCGACAGTCCGAAGAACAGAAGGCCGTTGGTGGCCTCGAGGGGGCTGAGCAACCGCCACCTCTCGGACAGCAGGACGCCGCCATAACCGAAAGGGGTGCAATTCTGGCCGGACAAACAGAAGGCCGTCTCCAAGGTCGAGACCTGCCCGCACAGAAGGAAGGCCACCGCCCAGAGGGCGATCTGGGCCAGATGCGCAGCCGCCATGATCGCCGTAACGATCGATGTTCAAGGCCCGGTCAGGTGCTCCAGCAGGATGCGGCGCATCTCCCCCAGTGCGGCCGGGCCCTGCTCCGAGCCGTGAAAGCCTGAGAAGATGGCCTCCGACGCAGCCCCGTCCAGCCGGGCGCTCCAGAGCGGGACGACTAAGTCGCCGGGGGCGTGGCCGGCGAACCGGAAGGCGATCGTGTGGTACGGCACGCCGGGAGCTACCGGCAACAAGCCGATGGCCTGCAAGAGCGGGCTGTCGACCCGGAGGTTGCCGATCGCGTTGATCGTCCGACCCTGGAAATTCTCATCCCTGATCACCGCGGGACCGTTCAGCGCCCTGAGCTCGTCAATGTGCGCGGTCTGTTCGGCAAACGGCCGGACCAGGCCGCCGAAGAAGACTCCGACCATGTTGTTCGCGAGCCGGCTTCCCCGATGGGGGGTGGCGATGAAAATGACCCGACGCACGTACGGCAGCGGGTGGAAGAACAGGAACTGGTCGACCGCGGCGCGCGTCGCCGGCGAGGCACGTAACGCCTCGGGTGGCACGCTCAGGGCGCTGTCCCAGACCTGGCGGCCGGAATCCGACACGACCATGTGGGCGAGGATGCCGCCCATGCTATGCCCGACGATGACCATCTGGTGAAAGGCCGGATCGGCTCCGTACGTCGCCTGGGCCCGGCCCAACTCCTCTCGCAACCGTAGGGCCGACTCCACGATCGGCCGGCCGGTCGGGTAGATAAAGACCCAGAACTGGTAACGCGTCGAGAGCGCCGGGTCGTTCTGGAATTCGTTGATCGCCTGCAAGAACGCCACCGGGGTGGCGGCGAGGCCGTGGACGAACACGAGCGGGATCTTGTCCGGCGCGTACGGACGGAGCATGAACAGGCCCGGCTCGATCTCCGGCCCGAATTCCGTGGCGATCACGCCGCGGATCGCCTGGGCCGGGAGCCGGTCCTGCGACGCCTGCAACGCCAGATGGGTCGTGCGGTCGGACGCCAGCGGCAGATCACGCCAGCCAGCCAGGGCGGAGTCGACCCGGAACGGGTCGTGAAAGACCAGGCCGAGCGGCGACAGCCGGTACGCCGCGCCTGCGAGGCCGCCGCCGGGCACGGCCAGCACGGTCGCTGCGATCCGGAGTCGACCCGGGAAGAACTGCTCATCGGTCTCGGTAGGGTGGTTGCGGTCGACGCAACGCGTGCCGACGACCGGAACCCCCAGTCCGCAAGTCCGGAACCGGTGTCGCATGCCGGCAACGTGCACGTCGTCGGCGACCACGACTTCGGCGAACCGCCACGGGTCAACGAACGGATCGCCCCCCGCCGCCACGACCCCGAGCCCGGCCAGGGCCCCCGGCCAGTCCTGGCCCCCGGCGACGCGTTCGTCCTGTGAGATCCGGACTAGCCGGGCCACAGCATCGTTGTGGACAAGGACGGCGCGGTCGCAGCACCCGACCTCCGTGTCGGCCAGGGCCAGCGCCGCGGCGGCGGCAGCCGCGCAAGGAGGGAACCGCTGAGGCCGGGGTCGTGGTGCGGGTGCCTGAGGGCCGCACGATACCACAGCTCAGCAAGGGCGAGCGTAACGCCGGTTTCACCCTCGGGGCGGGACGCGAGCGCGGCTTCAAGCCGCAATGCGGCATCCCCTGGGTCAACCAGCGCCGCCGTGAGGAGCCCGTGCCGCGACAGCACCTCCCTGGCACACGCGCTCAGTCCGAGGTTGGATGTGACTCGACTGGCACCGTCGCGCGCGGTTTTGCGCACCACCGCCTCGCGCGTCCCGGCCGCGCCGGCCGAGAAAACCGAGGCAAACGTGATCGCGATAGCCAGCCCCCGGCCGGGAGTCAACCCGGCGCCGGCGTGCCTGGCGGCGCCCGGTGGACGGACGCCGTCACGTATCATATTGCACCTCGCGCACACAGGACTGTAAGGCCACGACGTGCTCCCTGAAATCGACCCAAGGCTAGGACGAGCCCGACCGCCGATCCGAAGAGCGAGTCGCCACGGGGTCCTGGCGAACCCGGGGCACCGGTCGTTCGTGCTCGAGGTAACCCGACATCACCGGTTTCTTCGGATTTCTCGAAATCCGAAGTGAAGCACAACATGAGAGAAATGGTCGCAGACGGCGGAAGGCCATAGGCATGCGTGCTTGATGAATGCCAATCAGCGCCGAAGAAACCGTCCAGGTTGAAGACCCGGTTTGCGACAAGTTCTCGGCGTCCCATCCCAGGGTTCCGTTGATGAAGATCGTCGGGTAAAGGTCGGCCTCGGCGACACCGATCTGCGCGGATTGAGCCGCCACCTGGCGCTCTGCGCCGCGAGCATCCGGCCGCCGGCGCAGGATCTCGACCAGGGCCGTCATCAGCCGCCACCGGCGATTTCGAGAAGCTCCTTCCGGCAGGCGACGCTGAAATCCCTCATCGGGTCGAATCGATCCCGTTCGACAGCGACGCGGATTTGTTCGACCGTCATGTTCGGCTCGCCATAGAGCTGAACGAGTCGGCTACAGCACGCTTCGGCAGCGGCCAGGACCGGGTCAGCAGCCACGAGCCGAATGCGGCCGAGAATGCCGTAGAGCTTCACGAGCGTGTCGAGACTCTCCAACGAATGGCCTACCGCGTCTATGGTCAGGCGCGAAGCCTCCGTAATGAACTCGCCGTACAGCGACTCGCGGACGCGGAGCTTTGCTTCCCTCTCGGCGCGGACCGCCTGCGTGCGCTGCGTGATCCAGGTTGTGACGATGGTAGCCGCGGCGCCCACCAGGGACCCACAAGCCGCCGCGATTGCCACGATGATGGTCGAATCCATGGATTCTGGAACCGGCGTCGAGGAACAAGATATTCAGAGCGGGCACGGCACACGTGGACACGCACCCAAGATGGGTATTTTGAGCATGACGGGGCGAAGGTTGCCACGAAATTCGCAGGTTGGACGCGTTCGGCCAAAGGGCCCGCGCTGCGGCCGCGATGGGCGCGGCTTGGATGAATATCCTCGAGCGCACGTTCGATAGAACCGATAAGACCGATACGGTCGCGGGATCGGCATCTCTCAGCCGGCAAGTCCGGCCGGAATGTGCGCCGGTATCGCGTTGCGACGGTTGGACGCCCGACCTAGGGCTTGCAGAACTGGATGCCGGACGGCGCGAGCCGTGTTCGACGGCCCTGGGGCGGATCTGCGATGCGAGGAGGCGACGGTGGCGGCGCGACGATGTGCACGAACCATCGTCGTGCTCGCCTGGGGGTTCGGCGTTGCGTTGCCGACAGGTGGGTGTACCTTCGGCCCGAAGGTGCTGGAGCTCTCGCACGGCAGGTACAACGAAGCCGTCCGTCGCGTTCACGAGGAGCAGCTCCTTCGCAACCTCGTGCACATGCGATACAATGAGCCTCCCCTCGACCTCAACGTCTCGTCCATCGCGGCGCAGTACGAGCTGGATGGCGGGGTCGAAGCCAGGCCATTCTTCCAGGTTCCCAACCCGTCAGGCAGCACGTTCCGGAACTTCACTTCGGTCCTCCCGGACATCAACGTCAGCGGGGCGAACCGCCCGACCTTGACGCTCATCCCCGCGGACAACGGGGACGCGGTCCAGAAGTTCCTGACCCCGATATCGGCCGAGACGCTCCATTTTCTGGTCGAGACAAGCTGGCCGGTGGCGACCGTGTTGCGGCTCTGGGTCGAGGGGCTCAACGGCGTGCCGAACGCCGCGTCGGCCAGCGGACCGCAGCGGGACCAAGTCTCCGACTTCGAGCGGTTCCGGCGGGTGGCGGAGCTGATGCAGTTGATACGAAACCTCAGGCTGGGCGACATCCGGGCGGAGGAGCGCCCGGTCGAGGTGAGCGGCCCGTTGCCCCCGTCGGCCGTCACCGCGGCGGCGACCGTCGAGGCGGCGAAGAACGGTCTGGAATACCGCCCCCGTGGGGACGGCACAACCTGGGCCCTCGTCCGCAAGGAACGACGGCTGGTGCTGGAGGTGAACGCCGCGGCGGTCAATCATCCCATCCTGGAGGAGTTGACCGCCCTGCTGAACCTGCAACCGGACCGACTCCGGTACGAGGTCATCGTCGATCCGGGAGTCATTCCCGACCCGCTTGAGTCTCCGAGTCCGCCCTCGGACAAGGTCCGCGTCAGCTTGCGGTCGTCGTGCCAGGTCTATTTCTACCTGGCCAACGGGGTCGAAGTGCCGGACGAGCACCTCGCGGCCGGCCTGGTGCGGCTCCCGGCCGGCCCCGATGGGAGGCCATTCGACGGGCGAGCCATCACCGAGGGGTTGTTCACGGTGCACTCCTGCCGGGGGCACAAACCGCCCCCGACCGCCTTCGTGGCCATCAAGTACCGCGACTACTGGTATTACATCGACGATCGCGACCAGACGAGCAAGGCGACCTTCACCCTGATGCTCGCACTCAGCCGGCTCGACTTCGGCCGCCAGCCGCCGGGCGCCCCGTTCCTCACGCTGCCGGTCGGCCGTTGATCCTCGCTCGAAAGTTCCATTCCGTCCTCACTCGTCGCCTCTGCGCCCGATGCGGGTGAGGGTTTGGGGTCCGTCGGGCCCGTCGGAAGAGGGGCCGATGGATGCAAGACCGCCCCGGCGTGGGGCCCCGTTGGCCGCTCCTTGTAGTACACGTAGGGGGCGACCGAGAGGCCGACGAACAACGGGACCTTGTCCGGGTCGTAGTCGGTCAGCTCGATGCGGACCGGCAGCCGCTGGACGATCTTCACGAAGTTGCCCGTGGCATTCTGCGGCGGCAGCAGGGCGAGGGTTTGACCGGTTCCCATGGTGAAGCCGGTGATGCGGCCCTCGAACTCATGCCGGCTGCCGTACATGTCGACCTCACAACGCACCCGATGGCCGATGCGCAAGTCCGCCAGTTGGGTCTCCTTGAAGTTGGCGTCGATCCAGATCTCGGTGAGCGAGCGGACGGCCATCAGGCCCTGCCCGGAGGAGACATTGTTGCCGGGGTTGACGCTGCGGCTGGTCACCACGCCGTCGATCTCGCTGACGACGTCGCAGTAGCGGAGGTCGAGCTCGGCCAGCGCGAGGTCGCGGCGGGCCTGGTGGAGCTTCGTCTCGGCCTGCTTGATGGAGGGTGCCTGGGCAATCAGGTTGGCAAAGATGCGATCGAGATTGCGTTCCGGGTCTTGCCTCTCGAATACTGTCGAGGGCTTGCTTCGGGCTCAAGACCCACGAAGGGGGAGCGAACCCCAGCAGGCGAGGCGCTGCGGTACAGTTGTCCCAGCGCCTGCCGGATCGCCGAGTAATTCTGGTCGAGGTCGCCGGGGACCTCGCCCAGGTCGTGGCCCGTGGGAGGCTGGGCGGGCAGACCCAGGCCGACTCGCGACGCCAGCACTGCCTCCAGGGCCTGATCGAGAGCCGCCTCAGCGACCTTGACCGACTGGCGCCGCTGGTCGAGGTCCTCCTTGCTGATGCCTCCACTCGGCAAGAGCTCCTCGCCCCGCCTGAGGTTGTTCCGCGCCAGCTCCAGAGTCGCCTGCCTGCTCTTCAAGGTCGCGATGTTGGACCGCAGGTTGGCGACCTGGGTGTGGACGTCCTCGATGGCGCGCTCGAGCTGGAACCGATCGGTCTGCATCTGGGCTGATCAGGCCGCGCGTCTGCGCTTGGGCGGCGGCCAGGTCCGCCTCGGCCGCCGCCACGGCGGCCTTCTTGACCGCGACCTGGTCCTCGAAGCGTTCCTTGTCGAGCTGGACCAGCAAGTCCCCCTTCTTTACGCGGTCGTTGTCGTCGACCAACACCCGGCTCACCTGGCCTGACACCCGGGGAGCAACCAGGGTCACGTGGCCGTTGACGTAAGCGTCATCGGTGGAAACCGTGTTCAGCGCCGTTTCCACCGCCGGCTTCAGGTAATATCCTCCGACCGCCAGCCCGGCCGCGAGCCCCATCCACACCAACCATTTTCGCCAGCGGTGCGATGGCGGCCTGGCCTCGGCTGGTTTGGGCGGTCCGTCTGCCGGCGCCGCCTTGGGAGGATCGGTTCTTGCTTCCGTCATCGTCTTCGTAGTCTCATCATGTGCGCTTGCCATGTAGGTGTTCCCTTTCGAGTCGGTCGTGTCCGAAGGTCATGACGATCGGTTCTCCTCGGGTTGGGTTCGGGATGGTGGAGCGGGAGCGAACGGGCCCGCCGCGCTATCAATTCCACCGGGTCGTCACGCAGAGCCGTCTCCTCCCACAAGGACGACGACCGAGCGTGAGCAGGACCCGGTATCGCAGCGAGGCCACCGCGGCCTCCTCGCCCGGGTCCGCGATGTCGAGGGGGCTATCGAGCCCCGTGTCGATCGCACGACGCCAGCCGCCCGGAGGGCTCTCCTGGATCTCGAAGTCGAGCGGCTCGTGGTACGCATTGATCATGACGTAGAGGTCGCGGTCGCCCCGGGACGCGCCGTGCAAGCAATAGGCAAGGCTGTGCGAATCGAACGACAGGTCGACGTCCGGCCCGACGCCGTACCAGCGGACATCCTCGCGCCAGAAGCGCAGGCGGCCGAGGCTCGGATGCGACTTGCGGAAGGCGATCATCCGCTTCGCGAAGCGGTGAAAGTCGGCATGCCGTTCGATGCACGACCAGTCGAGCCATGATGTCTCGTTGTCCTGGTTGTAGGGATTGTTGTTGCCGCGCTGGGTCCGCAGGAACTCGTCGCCGGCGGCGAACATCGGCACCCCGTTGGCCAGCATCAGGAGGCAGAAGAAGTTCTTCGCCTGCCGCTGGCGCAGGTCCATCACCGCGGCGGGCACGTCCTCGTCCCCCTCCCAGCCGCAGTTCCAGCTCAGGTTCTCGGCGGCCCCGTCGGTGTTGCCGTGGCCGTTGGGCCAGTTGCGTTTCTCGTTGTAGGAGACGGCGTCGTAGAGGGTGAAGCCGTCGTGGCACGTGACGTAATTCACGGTCTCGAAAGGCCGGTGCGCATCGCGGGGGTTATCGGGGAACAGGTCGTCGCTGCCGTAGAGCCGGAGCATGAGCGCCCCGACCATGCCGGGATCGCCGCGGACGAACCGGCGGACGTCGTCCCGGAACCGGCCGTTCCACTGGCACCACCCCGGCCCGGGGAACTGGGTCCCGAGCTGATAGGCCCAGCCGGCATCCCAGGGCTCGGCGATCAGGTGGACGTGGCGCAGGACCGGGTCGGTGCGGATGGCGGCCAGGAGCGAGGTGTCGGCGGTCTCGAGCGTGCCGCCGGGCCCGCGGCCCAGCACGGAGGCGAGGTCGAAGCGGAAGCCGTCGACGTGCATCTCCGTCACCCAGTAGCGCAGGCTCTCGAGGATCAACGTCCAGGTGCAGATGCTGGCGCAGGCCAGGGTGTGGCCGCAGCCGGTGTAGTCGCGGTACATCGCCCGCGGGTCGTCGGACATCAGGTAGAAGGAGACGTTGTCGATTCCGCGGTAGCTGTAGGTCGGCCCGTCCGGGCCGGCCTCGGCCGTGTGGTTGTAGACGACGTCGAGGATGACCTGGATGTCCGCCGCGTGCAGGGCGCGGACCATCGCGCGGAACTCGTCGCGGGCGGCCCGGGCGTCCGACGCATAGCCGGCGTGCGGGGCGAAGAAGTTCAGGGTCATGTAGCCCCAGTAATTGCCCTCCTGCGGGTCGAACTGCTGCACGGGGAGCAGCTCGACCATGGTGATCCCCAGCTCCTTCAGGTAGGGGATCTTGTCGATCACACCGGCGAAGGTGCCCCTGCGCTCGGGCAGGACGCCGCTGTTGGGATTCCGCGTGAAGCCGCGGACGTGCATCTCGTAGATGATCGCGGTGTCCGGCCGAGGTCGCGGCGTCCGGTGGCCAACCGGGTCGGGGTCCGGACCTCGGTCGCGGCAGGACACCCAGTGGCGCCCGCCCCAGGTTCGAGCCCGGCCGCCTGGCGGCCTCGCGATCGAACCCCGGCGGGAAGAAGACCTCCCTCGCGCAGGGGTCGAGCAGGATTTTCTCCGGATCGTACGCATGCCACATGCCCGGCCCGGCGGCGCGGGGCCCGTCGATCCGGTAGGCGTAGTACCGCGCCGCGCCGATATCCCCGCCCAGCCGGCAATGCCACATCACCCAGGTCTTGTTCACCCGCGGATCCAGGCGGAATTCGAGGAGCGGGCGGGCGAGGTCGTCCTCGGCGAATAGCAATAACACCACGCTCTCGGCGTGCTTGGCATAGAGCGAGAAGTTGTAGGCTTGCTCCGCCTCGATCCATGAGGCTCCCGGCGGAAGGATCTCCCCTTCGGACCGGGCGACGATCGCCGCCGGGGGATGAACCTGACCGCGGCGTGCCTGCCGATTCGGCGCGATGAGAGCGGTTTCCGCTGTCATGGAGATCGCCGGACGCTGCCGGCCCCTAGGAGGATCGTGGAGGTCTCGGATCGAGGGATCGCAGCCTAAAGCTTTCCGAGCGGCCCCGCGGGCGACGGGTCAATCGGCTGGCCGGCGTCGGGATAGCCGCCCAGCCCGAGTTTCAGGAGCGCCTGATAATCCTGCATGGCTCCCTTGATGAACTCGTCGCCGAAGCCGGCCGCGACGGCCGCATCCACGGCCGCGGTGAAGGCGTCCCTCGCCGCGAGGTCGGCCGCCACATTCGCCAGTTGCGGGAAGGGGTTCGGCTGTCGCGTGCCCATCAAGCTGACTTCCGCCGGCTCGTCGCGCAGGCCGAGGCCTTCCATCGCGGCCGCGGCCGCGTGGGCCGTCCACACGACCGCGCCGACCGCCGTCTCGCGCACGTACTCGCCCTGCGCGATCGCCCGACAGGCCTCGACATCCCGGATCACGGATGGCACGGCCGGGCAGGGCGAGCCCCTCGCGAAGTCCTCCGCCAGGCGGATGGCACCGTCGATGGCCGTCCGGCACCGATCCCTGTCCGGGTGGCCATCGGGCAGGAGGCTGAGGGATTCCACCCGCCGGGCGCAGCGGGCGGCCAGGGCGACGATCGCCCGGAGCGGCAGCTTCTTCAGGTCTTCCGTTGAAAGATTCGGGACGATCATGATTCGCGTCTCCTGTCCGTCTGAGACCACCCCTACGATGGTCGTTGGCAAGGCATTGTGGTAGTTCGCCATGATCGGCGATTACGATCCTCCTATGCGGCCCTCTCTGACGAGGTCGGCCAACGCCGCCTGAAGGTGCTTGACCGCCTCCTCCAGCTCCGGATACGCCTGCTGGGAGCCCGTAACATCGCGAGCACCGCCCAGTTCCTCCAGCCGCGCGGCTGCCTGATAGGCTCTTTGCGCACCGAATTGACCCACCGAAGCCTTTAACTTGTGCGCCACATCGCTCCAGGGCGGCGCCGTTCCCGCACAGGACAGAATCGCGGATCTCCCCCAGCAGCTTCGGGCATTCGCCGGAGAACACATGGACCATGCGCCGCAAAAGCTCCGTGTCGCCTTCGAGCGCAGTAAGGGCGGTGCCCAGGTCAAACGCCGGCCCCGCCGGCACCGCCGGAGCCGGAGTCCCTTTCGCTCCTTCGACACGCGAGACGAGCGATCGGGCGATGGTCTCGAAAAACTCCGCGGCACGGACCGGCTTGGAGACGTAGGCGTCCATGCCGGCGGCCAGGCAGCGCTCGCGGTCGCCTTTCATCGCGTGCGCGGTGAGGGCGACGATTGGGACGTGGGTGTTGGCTGCCCTCTCCTTGCGCGGATGGCCTTCGTGGCGGCGAACCCGTCCATGTTCGGCATCTGCACGTCCATCAAGATCAAGTCGAAGGGCTCCCTCTCCCAGGCGGCCAGGGCCGCTTTCCCGTCGCCGGCAAGCACGGGCACGTGCCCCCACTTCTTCAGGAGGCTGGCCACCAGCTCCTGATTAAACTCATTATCCTCCGCGACAAGGATTCGGAGACCGGGAGGGATGCCGGCGCAGGGACGCTCGTGGGTGCAGGATCGGTCTGCGGACCCGCCGGCAGGCTGCCCAGGGCGGTCAGCACCGCATTCAATAGCTCGGATTGCTTGATCGGCTTGCGCAAGTAGGCGGCGATGCCCAGCTCCCGGCAGCGGGCCAGCTCACCGCCCCGGTCGGCGGACGACAGCATCAGAATGATCGCGCCGGCCAGTGCGGGGTCGTGCCTGATCTCCTGAACCACGGCGAAGCCGTCCAGGTCCGGCATCACCACGTCCACGAGCACCAGCGGGAACGGGTCTCCCGCCCCGGCGGCCCGTTTCAGCTCGGCTAGTGCCGCGCGCCCGCCGCCCACGGCCGTCGGTCCCATCCGCCAGTTGGCTAGCATCTCTGCCAGGATGCCCCGGTTCGTCTCGTTGTCATCCGCTACCAGCACGGGTAGCCCTTCCAGGTCGATCTGCTTGGCCTTCTGAATCGCCACGGCCTCGTGCGGCACGCCGAAACACGCCGTGAAGTGGAACGTGCTCCCCTTGCCTACCTCGCTCTCGACCCAGATGCGCCCGCCCATCAACTCGATCAGCCGCGCGGAGATGGCCAGCCCAAGCCCCGTACCTCCGAAGCGGCGGGCCATGGAGCTGTCCGCCTGGGCGAAAGCGCCGAAGATGAGGCGCTGTTTGTCGGGCGGGATGCCCGGCCCTGTGTCCGTCACGGCAAAGTGCAAACAGAATTGCCCGTCGGTGACCGACTCCACGCCAACCTTCAGAATGACCTCCCCGCGATCGGTGAATTTGATGGCATTGCCGAGTAGGTTGGTCAGGACCTGGCCCAGGCGCATGGCGTCGCCGACCACGCCGTCCGGGGTTTCGGGGCGGACGTGCAGGGCCAGCTCGAGCTCCTTGCGGTGCGCCCGCGGGCCGAACGCCTTGATCGTCTCGCCGAGAGTCTCACGCAGGCTGAATGCGGCCAGCTCCAGGTCGAGCCGGCCGGCCTCGATCTTGGAGAAGTCAAGGATGTCGTTGATGACCCGCAAGAGCAGATCCGCCGAGGCCCTGGCGCGCTCGAGGTAATGCCGTTGCTCAGGCTGGAGTTCCATGTCCAAGGCCAGATCGAGCATGCCGAAGACGCCGTTCATGGGGGTGCGGATCTCGTGGCTCATGCTGGCCAGAAACTCGCTCTTGGCTCGGCTGGCGGCCTCGGCCGCTTCCATCGCGCGCTGCAGCTCCTGCTCAAGCCGTTTGCGGTCCGAGATGTCCTGGATAACCTTGATGCAGTAGGCAGGCTTTCCCGCGGCCTCGACCTGGAGCGAGACGGTCACGTGCGCCCAGACGAGGGTGCCATCCTTGTGGATGAAGCGTTTCTCCATCGTGTAACTAAGCAATTCTCCCCGCGTCAGAGCGTCAAACTTCGCGAGATCGGCCGCCAGATCCTCGGGGTGCGTCACCTCCGCGAGCGTCTTCCCAACAAGCTCTTCGCTCGGGTAGCCGAGGATCTCGCAGAACTTTTTGTTGAAGCGCAGGAACCGGCCAGCGAGGTCCTCATGAGCGATGCCAACGGCCGCGTTCTCGAAAGTGCCGCGGAAGCGCTGCTCGCTTTCCCGCAGCGCCTCCTCCGCCCGCTTGCGCTCCGTAATATCGCTGGCGATGGTCGCAACACCTACCACGTTGCCGCCGGTATCCGCGACCGGGGAGGCGGATAGCGAGACCGGCACCTGACTGCCGTCCTTTCGCACTCGCAGAGTCTCAAAGTTGGCAATTCGTGCCCCCCGCTTGATCGCATCGAGGATGCGCGAATGTTCGTCGAGACGGTCGGGCGGGAGTAGGAGCGAACCCGAGCGGCCCAGGATCTCCTCGGCGGCGTAACCAAAGAGCCTCTGGGCGCCCGCGTTCCAGCTAGCGATCACGCCGTCCAGGGTCCTCGTAACAATCGCGTCCTCCGAGGACTCCACAGTGGCCGCCCGTTCGGCGCGGTCATTTCTGAGCAGCTCGCTCGTCAGTTTGTCGTCCGCGGAACCGTGTGCGTCATTGTCGGTCATGTCGCGGTCCTTGGGGCGGGGATTGGTCTTTCCGAAGTCGTGGCGGCGATCACGCCGCGCCGCTCTCCTCGCTCTCGCCTTCGGGGACGTTGGCCGAGCAGCAGCAGCCAGCGGCTGCCCTCGGGATCTCGAAGAGTCCACGAAAAGTCGATTTGGGCCAATGATTCCGCAGGAAAGCTAAGGGCCACCTGTCCGACTTGAGTCGGCCCCGCGTAAGTTCGACCGATGGGGGCGCAAAAAAACCCCGACCATGCGTCGATCCGCACGGCGGGGCCACCTTAGCCGAGTGGTTCTCGCCCGTCGCGAGCATGAACCAGATTGACACACTAGTCGAATCCATCTTCGCGATTCAAGAGGGTAGAGCGGGTTCGTTCCAATCGGAAATCCGAGCGGTAAATCTCGGCGGGGCTTCTCGTACAACCGTTCGGTGACCGGCTTATCCGGGCCAGTCGGAGCAACCGCTTGAATTGCATCCGGCGTGCCGTGGACACGCCGGGCTCCCACCTGGCGTCCGGGCCCGGTGGCCCCCCGCGGCGCCGATCGCACAGGCTCTCTCGCGCCAATCGCTGGTGTGATCTGAATCGGATTGGAGCGAACCCGACCCGGACCGTTCGATGTCTCCGGAGAGGATTTCGCCCTCGAGTGGCGTCCTCGTCGACCAATGGCCTACTCCGCCCCGATGTGCTCCCCCGGCTCGGCCACCGAGCGCTTCATGAACAGCACCAGGACACGAGGGCCAGCGACACGACGGCGCACAGCCAGAACACGTCGAAGTAGGCCAGCGACATCGCCTGCTGCTGCCGCAGGTCGTCCAGCGGCTGGAGGGCCATCTGCTGCGACCGGGCCGGGTCGCCGGTCTTCTGCAGGAAGAAGTCCGGGCCTGCTCCAGGAATGTCCTGGACGTGGTGGTTCAGCGGGCCGAGCCACTCGCCCAGGCGGGACAGGTGGAACTGCTCCCGCCGCGTCTCGATCGTCGTGGCCAGCGACGTGCCGACGCTGCCCCCCTCGGTCCGCAGCAGGCTGGCGATCCCGACCGCCGCCCCGCGCAGGTGGGCGGGGGTGTACTTGTACGCGGCCACGCTGATCGGGGAGAACAGCAGCCCCAGCCCGAGGGTCAGCCCCATCCGCGGGTAGGCCGCCTGGGCCGGGCTGATCTGCAGGTTCATCCGCGCCATCCAGTAGCTCGACGCCGCCATGACGAGCAGGCCGATCGCGACCAGCCAGCGGGCGTCGGCCCCCCGGCCCATCAGGACGCCGACGAGCACCATCGCGGCCATCGAGGAGACGCCCGACGGGGACATCACCAGCCCGGACTGGAGCGCGTCGTAGCCGAACAGCCACTGGAGCAGCCCCGGCAGCGCGATGCTCGAGCCGTACACCACGGCGAACGCGAAGAACAGGATGACGCAGGAGATGGCCAGGTTCCGCTCGCCGAGCACCCGGAAGTTGATGATCGGGTTGGTCGATCCGCATCTCCCGGACGACCAGGAGGAGGAGCCCCACCACGAACAGGGTGACGAGCGTCTGCACCCGGCCGAACGGGTCGCCGAACCAGTCCCACTCCTGCCCCTTGCTGAGCGTGATCTCCCAGCAGGCCATGACCAGCGACAGCAGCCCCAGCCCGATGTAGTCGAAGTTCAGCGGCTTGCCGCGCAGCCCGGCCACGCTCCGTCTTGATGGTAGTCGGGGTCCTCGACCGTGGGGAAGGCGGCGAGGAGGGCGAAGAGGCCGATCGGGACGTTGATGAGGAAGATCCACCGCCAGTTGTAATCGACGCACAGCCACCCGCCGAGCGTCGGGCCGACGACCGGGCCGAGCACGGCCGCCACGGCGAACAGGGTCATGGCCGTGCCCTGCTTCTCGGGCGGGAAGCTGTCCAGCAGGATGCCCTGGCTGCACGGCTGGAGCCCGCCGCCGGCCAGCCCCTGGATCACCCGGAACAGGATCATCTGCTCCAGGCTGGTGGCGAACCCGCACGCCGCCGAGGCGGCGGTGAACAGGGCGATGGACAGGAGGAAGTAGTTCCGCCGGCCGAGGTGGGCCGAGAGCCAGCCGGTGATCGGCAGGACGATGGCGTTGGCGGCCAGGTAGGCGGTGATGACCCAGTCGGCGTCGTTCCGGGGGCTGGACAGCCCGCCGGCGATGTACGACAGCGCCACGTTGGCGATCGTGGTGTCCAGGATCTCCATGAACGTCGGCACCACGACGATGATGGCGACGATCCAGTGGTTGACCGCCGGGCGGCTGACCGCGGTCGGGGCTGAGGGCCACGCTGCTCATGACTGGTCCTCCTCGGGAATGGGAAAGCTGAACGATGGATCTCGGAACGCTCCGATGTCATCCCTCAAGGACCGCCCGAGCCGCTGGAACGAGGGCCGCCGGTTGCGAGGCTTCCAGGGCGTCGGACACGGCTGGACCTTGCGGGCGCGGGCGATGCGGCTGCAAGACGTCACCGGCGTGCGGCCCGGTCGCCGGCTCCTTGTAGTACACGTAGGGGGTGACCGACAGGCCGACGAACAGGGGGGCCTTGTCCGGGTCGTAGTCGGTCAGCTCGATGCGGACCGGCAGCCGCTGGACGATCTTCACGAAGTTGCCCGTGGCGTTCTGCGGCGGCAGCAGCGACAGGGTCTGGCCGGTCCCCATGGTGAAGCCGGTGATGCGGCCCTCGAACTCCTTCCGGCCGCCGTACATGTCCACCTCGCACCGCACCCGCTGGCCGATCCGCAGGTCCGCCAGCTGGGTCTCCTTGAAGTTGGCGTCGATCCAGATCTCGGTGAGCGAGCGGACGGCCATCAGGCTCTGCCCGGCGGAGACGTGGTTGCCGGGGTTGACGCTGCGGCTGGTCACCACGCCGTCGATCTCGCTGACGATGTCGCAGTAGCGGAGGTCCAGCTCGGCCTGGGCGAGGTCGCGCACGGCCTGGAGGCGCTTCGCCTCGGCCTGCCGGACCGCGGGCGCCTCCGGCACCATCCGCTCCAGGATCCGATCGATGTTCCCCTCCTTGTCGCGCCGGGCGAACTCGTCGAGGGCCTGCTGGGGCGTCTGGGAGACGGAGACGAGCGGGAAGCCGAGCTGCGCCATGCTCTGGTTGACATCGGCCAGCGCCTGGCGGACCCCGGAGAAGGTCTGGTTGATGTCGGCGGGGACGTCCGTCAGCTCGCCCTTCTCGGGGTGCGGGGCGAGGCCGAGCGCGACCCGCGCCTCATGGACTTCCTCGAGGGCCTGCTTGACCGCGGCCGCGGCCGTCCGCTCGGACTCGAGGCGCTGGTCGAACTCCTCGCGGGAGAGCGCGTTGCGGCTGAAGAGGGCCCGGGCCCGCAGCAGGTCGGCGCGGGCGCGCTCGAAGGACGCCTCCTTGCTCCGCAGGGCCGCGACCCGGGCCCGGAGCAGCGCGACCGAGTCGTCGACATCCTCGATCGACCTCTGGAGCTTCCAGCGCAGGCTCCCGGCCTGGGCCAGGATGCCCCGGACCTGGGCCCGTGCGGCCATCAGCTCGGCCTCGGCGGCGACCAGGGCCGCCTTCTTGATGTCGACCTGGACCTGGTACGGCTCCTTGTCGAGCTGGACCAGCAGGTCCCCCTTCTTCACCCGTTCGTTGTCGTCCACCAGGACGTGGCTGACCTGTCCGGCGACGCGGGGGGCCACGTAGGTCACGTGGCCGTTGACGTAGGCGTCATCGGTGGAGACCGTGTCCAGCATCGTCTTCACGGTCGGGGCCAGGAAGTATGCCCCGACCGCCAGGCCGGCCACGGCCCCCGCCCACAGCAGCGCCTTCCGCCAGGGGTGCGATGGCGGCACGGACGCCGGGGGCGAGGTGGCCGGAGGGGGATCGGTCGACACGTCCGCGGCCCGGTGGTCCGGATGAGTCGTTGCACCGGCCGGCGGCGGACGCGAGTCATCCCGCGCCTCCGCCAGTGCGACCCCGGCACGCAACGGCCCTGCCCCGTTTGCGGGTTCCCAACGGCGATCATCGGTGCTTCCCATGTTGGTGCTTCCCCTTTCAGTCGGTCGGTTAAGCGAGGATTGAGGCATAGCTATGGTTTGCTCCGCGGGATGTTGCGACGCTCGCGCCGTGCGGCCCGATCGGCCGGCGGCGGTGGCATCAGGTCGCCGGGCGAGCACGGGAGGACGCGCCGAAGTAAACCGCCGTTGACTTAATCGTATAGTACGTAGCCTTGACTTTCGAAGTCAACGGCGGTTTACTTGGAATGGGAGAAGAAAAATTCAAGGAGCCAAGACATGGCGAAGCGACCAGTCAGTGCGAGCCCGAGACGGCGGCGGGATGCCGCCGCGACCCGCGAGGCCATCCTCGAGGCGGCCACCCGCCGCTTCGCCACCCAGGGCTACGGAGGCGCCGGGGTCCGCGAGATCGCCGCGGACGCCGGCGTGACCGCCGCGCTGGTCAACCGCTACTTCGGCTCCAAGGAGGGGCTCTTCGCCGAGGTGATCCGCCGCGCCCTCGACATGGGGCACCTGCTCGAGGGCCAGCGGGGGGACCTGGCCGACCACCTCGCCCGGGTCATGGTGTACGGGCGGGAGGACTCGCGGGATTGGGGGTACACGCCGCTCTTGCTCCTGCTGCATTCCGCCACGGTGCCCGGCGCCATCAAGCTGTTCCGGCGGGACCTCGACCGCACCGAGCTTCCGCTCCTCGCCGAGCAGATCGGCGGCGACGACGCCGCGGTCCGGGCCGTCATGGTCATGGCACAGCTCACGGGGTTCGCGATCATGTATCACGTGCTCCGCCCCAAGGCGTTCGCGAATGCCCGTGGCGAAGAGCTGGTCACCCTCCTGTCCGCGGCCCTCGCCGCTTGTATCAAGTGAGGCCCCGGACAGGCGGTTATTCCTGGTCTGGCTGTTCATCGTCGTCTCCCCTGTGGTCAGTCACCCGGCACCTGGCCGGGCGATGGCGTCCCCGGAGAATCACGGCGACCGATCCGCGCGACCTGACGGGAGACCCCGAGGCGCCCCGATGCGAGGCGGTGTGGTCTACTCTGGAGCCGAATCGGCAACGGATCGACGGGCCTCTCATCCGGATTCGGCCCGGACCATTGGCCGGACGCCGCCGTCGAGACGCCGCCCGAGGCGGACACCGGCAGGCCGCCCCGGTAGACCTGCTCGGGGGGCAAGACGTAACCGCCGGTCGTCAGCACGATCACACCCATGTTCGGGATCACCGGCACGAGACGATCCTCCAGCACGCAGGCCCGGAGGTCGGGACAGTACTTCAACTGCGCCTTCATCGTTTCATCTCCAGGAAACACGGAGTGGGAGCGGGGCTCGGCCCGGAATCACCCTCGTGCCGGGGTGCGGGATCGGACGGACTCCGCAGTCCCTGACTGGCCTGGATTCGACCGACCGAGGTGGTGACCACGCCCGGCAGTCCGAATCGGACCGACGCCCGGAGGCCGGGGCGATCGCGTCGATCGCTCTCCTCCCCCGCTGAATAACTGAGAGTGGGTACAGGACACCGTCAGGCGGGAAAACCGGATTCGCCCACGATCACGACCCATCCATCATCACGGGCTGGCAGGCCCGCCGGGCTTCACCATCACCGATGGAAGTGCGAGTCGTGGGCGACTCGGGAAGAGTTCATCGACCGTGTGCTGCACGCTGGCCTGATGCTCACTGGGTCGTTTGGGCACGGCGGAGCAGGGCTGCAACCTCTTGCCACAGCGCCTGGCAATCCTGCCGTTCGGCCGAAGGCAGTTTCTGCAGGGTGTCCGCGTCGCGGAGCCCGGCCAGGTCGGGGTCGTCCCGCCAAGGCGCCAACGTCTTCCGAGCCTGGATGCGGTCCGCTGCCGTGCCGGTGTCTACCTTTTTGGCCCAGGCGGCCAGGTCGAGTCGCAACCAATCGCGCGCCTGTTTGCGCAACCCCGCACGCTCCGGCTCCCCGAGCCCGGCCGCGTCGTCGCCATGACCGCCGCCGGCCAGGGCGGCGGCGCGGGCGGCGTTGAACCGGTGACCGGCGCGGAGGTCCTCGGTCAATTGCGGTGTGGCCGCGAGCGCCTCGGCATAGAGGCGAGCGGCCGTGGCGTAGTGCTTCTTGACGAAACAGAGTTCCGCCAGGTCAAGGCAGTCGGCGGCGGCCGGCTTGTCCTTTCCCTGGACGACGGCGGGGAGGCGACCTTCCAGGGCCAGCAGGTGACGGCAGCGCTCCCGCAGGCGTTCGAGATTCCCACGGCGGTTCTTTTCCTCGGGCGGGAGGAGTTCGAGACAGCGGCCGATGGCGGCGTCCGCTTCGGCGAACTGCCGTTTGGCCAAGCAGCGCCTGGCCGAGGGCCCCGTGGAAATCGAACCGCCGCGGTTCGAGCCGGATGGCCTGCCGGTAGTGGTCGATCGCCTCGTCGAGTCGGGCGCCGTCCTGCGGGGGGATGCGGAGGCCGTTCCGGGCCGCGACCCAGTTGGGGTCGAAGTCGTAGGCTTGCTTGTAGTAATCAGTGGCCTCGTCTATGGCCGAACCGCGGAGTAGGTTAAGGGACTCGACACCCACAGGGTAGTCCTCGAACACCTCGTCGCACCGGCCCTTGGCCAGCAGGGCGATCCCGAGGAAGTAGTGGGCCAGGGCGAAATCCGGATCGACCCGCAGGGCTTCCCGGTAATGGTCGATCGCCTCGTTGATCCGACCACTGCCGGCATCGATTTCGCCGAGGTTGAAATGCGCGGGGGCCAACTCGGGATCGGCCCGCAAGGCGTCCTGGTATTCCTGAAACGCGACCATCCAGACGCCCTTGCGTTTCAGGCACAGGCCGAGGTTGTTGCGGGCCGGCGCGAAATCGGGGTCGATGCGCAAGGCTCTTCGGAAGGTGGTGATCGCCCCGGGGCCCCAGCGGCCGTCGGCGTTGTCTTCCAGCCAGCCCACATCGACCAGGACGAGGCCGAGGTTGTTATGGACGGCGACCGCTTTCGGCCGTAGATCCAGCGCCTTCTGGTAGTAGGGGGTTGCCGCTGCCCAATCGCCCTTGCCCTGCCTGAACGCGCCGTATAACGCACGGGCCAGGGTAAAGTTGACCCAGAAGTCGTCGGGATACTGGTCCGCGACGCGCCGCAGGAGCCCGATCCCGTCCCCGCCGGCGAGGTGTAACCGTTCCCCCAGCGCCAGCAGCAGGGGCGGCGGCTGCTCGGCGACGGGGGCCGCCCGGGCCAGCTCGGCCAGGGCCACGACGTCCCCCCAGGCGGCCGGGTCGCGGACCCGGTCGCGCCAGGCGTCCGGATCGGCCCCGCGAGCGACCCGCAGGACCCAATCCCGCCGAATCCCGTCGGGGGAGCAGACCGCCCAGTCGTCCAGCGCGGCCACCAGCGGCGCGCGCACGGCCGAGGCCTTGACCCGCCCCGCCGCCCCGTCCGGGTCGTCGGGGGGCTCGCCCAGCCCGGCGTCACGGAATGCCGTCTGATACTCCCGGTCGGCTTGCGCGTTGTTGAAGCGCACGTCGGCGAGGTGGTTGTCACGCCCCTCGACGAAGGTCGATCGGGTCATCCGGATGGCCTCCAGCCGCTCCAGCAACTGCTGGTCGTGCCGGGCCTGGTCCAGGAGCGAGCGCAGCCGGGCCGGCCCGTCGTCGCCGAGCCGGACCTGGGCCTGCTCCAGGGTCACGCGGGCTTCGGGCAAGGCCGACTGCTGCTGCAGCCGGACCACCTCCCGCAGGTCGGCCTCCACCGCCCGCGCGGTTTGGGTCCGCTGCCCGATCACCCACCCGGCGCCGCCGGCCGCGGCCAGCGCCACCAGCACGGCGGCCGCGAGCAGGGCGGCCTGCGCCGGGCTACGCCGCGCCCATCGGGCGAGGCGCTCCAGCCGCCCGGCCCGGCGCGCCGCGATGGGCTCCCCGCGAAGAAACCGCCGGAGGTCTTCCGCCAGTGCGGCGGCGCTGGCGTAGCGCCGGTGCGGCTCCTTGGACAAGCACTTCAGGCAGATCGTTGTCAGGTCGCGCGGCACCTGCGGGTTCAGCCGTGTCGGAGACACTGGCTCGTCTGTCAGCACCTGCTGGAGCGTTGCCGTCGCGCTCTCGGCGCGGAACGGCGGCCGGCCCGTGAGCAGCTCGTACAGGATTGCCCCCAGGGCGTACACGTCCGTGGCCGGCCCGATCGCCTGCCTTTTGCCGCGCGCTTGCTCGGGGGCCATGTAGCTCGGCGTCCCCACCGGCACGCCGCTCAGCGTCAGTCCCCCGTCGCCTTCCAGCCGACGAGCCAGGCCAAAGTCGGTCACCTTGGGCGTGCCGTCCCGGGTGAGCAGGATGTTGGCCGGCTTGAGATCGCGATGCACGATACCGCTCTGATGCGCCGCGTGGATCGCTTCGGCCAGCGTCGCCACGCAGTGCAGCCGCCTGATGAGCCGGTTGAGGAACGCCCCGGATTTGATCAGCCAGGTTGCCGCCCTCAACCAGCTCCATCGTGAAGTAGGGCCGGCCCTCCACGTCGCCCATGTCATAGACCTGCACGATGTTGGGGTGGCCCAGGCCGGCGACCGCTTGCGACTCGCGCAGGAAGCGCTCCAGCTCCTCCGGCCGGGCGCAGGGGCCGGCCAGCAGCATCTTCAGGGCGACCGCGCGGTTAAGGCGCAGGTGCCACGCCCGATAGACGACGCCCATGCCGCCGCGGCCAAGCAACGCCTCCACCCGGTAGCCGGGAACCTGCGGCAGCTCCGCGGGATGGGGTACGGCCACGATCGCGTCGGCACGCGGGGGTGTCTCCGGGTCTGGAAACAACGCCGCGAGTGACCCGTCAACGAGGCGGAAAGCCTTCCACCGCCGCCGGACTTCGGGAAGCAACTCCGGGCAGTCGCGGCACACTTCTTCCGGGGTCCGACCCGAGTCGAGCATCTCCTCGAGGAGTGCGAACACGTCGGGGTTGCCGGCCATCGGCGGGTCTCCTCAGGACGAAGGGGTGTCGCCTGGCGACCCCGGTGTCCCGTCCGGCGCGTCCGGACGAAGGTCGGCCAACTGCTCCGCCAGCAGGAGGCGGGCCCGGTTCAGGCGCCGCTGCACCGTCTTCACCGAAACCCCGATAACCTCGGCGGCCTCGGCGTAAGGCAGCCCCTGGATGCGGACCAGCTCAAACACCTCCCGCTCGGCCTCCGGCAAGCCCTCGATCGCCCGCAACATGCGGCGGGCGTCCTGGCTGAGGCAGGAGTCGCTGCTGCCGGGCGGGGCCGCAACGCCGGATTCCGCCAGGGCCGCGGCGGGGGGCTGTTCATCTAAGCGGCGGGCCAGGTCATTGAGCTGCCAGCGCATGTGCTGGTTGGCCAGGGCGAAGAACTGGCGCACGGTCTGGGGGCGGACCTCGCGCAGGGCCTTGAGCAGCCCGGCCACCACGCCGCCCAGCAGCTCGTCGGTCTCCAGGTTCAGGGGCGGTTGCGTCAGCCGCGGGTAACTCCGCCGGAGCAGCGAGGCGCACAACAGGCGCAGGCGGCCGACCGCCCGTTCCAGCAGGTCCCGGATGAGCGGTTCTGCGGCCGCGTCTCCTTGCAGTGCGTCCAGGCAGCGCTGGACGACGGCGGTAGTCGGTTCTTCGTTCATGGCCAGGCAAGCCCGCGAAACAAAGGGTTGCGGACATTCTATCCGAATTGGTGTCCATCCGCCCCTCTCAGGAAAGGTGCAAGACTGGCCGGCGGTGGCTACGCGTGCGCCGCTCCCGAGGCACTAGCCCGGACATATTTGCCGGGGCGCGTTCAGACGCAAGGAAGCAGGCGATGTCGCCCGGCATATCGGGGGCAAGCCGTGTGGGAATGCAGGCCGTTTGCGGCGGGCACACGGCGACATGCCACTCGCGAAGCAAGCCGACGATCAAGGACGCAGGTCTTACAGATGCCTGCGAAGCTCAGCCGCTGGGAACAGCCCGCGCGATCCAATCCGGCGCTGTCGATCGTGATTCTCCGCGTCACGTGTCGTGTGAATTCGGTATGGCGTCCCCCGAACCTGGCGTCCCCCGAACCGAACCAGGCAACGACCTGGCTGGAGCGGACCCCCCAGGGCATCGCGATGGCGCCGGGCAACTCCGACGAACTGGACTTGCACAACTGGCTTGAAGCCCAGGTCCTCCGCCGCGACGCCGAATCCCTGCTGAGCAGGTAGGGAGGGTGTACGGCCGCACTCGATTACGTGGCCGGATACGCTCCAGAGCACATTTGATCGAGCGCTCCAAAGGGGCTCTTCATAATCACAATCACACGCATTCCCTGACCCCGGGGCGACCAGACACCGTTAGAACTTTTTCTCACCGGCCTTCGGGGCTGGGTGGACGGGCACCGGCTGTGGCTGGACGACGGAAGATTCACCTGCTGAAGAGATTGCCGAGAGCTCTCGCGTCGGCAACGCCGATGATCGCGGAAAAAACCTGGGCTTCTTGACGCGCCCGTATATGCGTTATAGTGTATATGCATGACAACGCAACTAGACCCGTTCCAAACTCTGTCCGACCCGACACGCCGTGGCATTATCGAAGCGCTGCGGAATGGCGAACGGCAAGTCAACGACATCGTTCTGCAGGCAGGAATCCACCAATCGGGTGTCTCCCGTCACTTGCGCATCCTCCACGAAGCAGGCTTCGTTTCGATGCGGCCGGATGGACAGCGGCGTCTTTATTGTCTCAGGCCGGAGCCCTTCCGCGAACTCGATCAGTGGCTCGCGCAGTACCGCAATTTGTGGGAAGCACGCCTCGACCGCTTGGGCGCGGTGCTCGAGAAGCAACGATCAAGTGGAAAACCCCGAAACAAAGAGAAAGACACATGAACGACCAGAGTCAGTCCGCAGCCGCTGGCCACACGACCAGGCGAAAAGTCGTCATCGAGCGCACGTACCGGGCAAAGGTCGCGGAACTCTGGGAATTGTGGACCACGAAGCAGGGCTTCGAGTCGTGGTGGGGACCCGACGGATTCCGCGTCGAAGTCCATGCTCTGGAACCACGCGTGGGCGGCATACTTCACTACGACATGATCGCCGATTCACCCGAGATGATCGCGGTGATGAAGCAAATGGGCCGTCCCACTTCCCAAGAGGCGCGCGCGAGGTTCACCGAGATCAGGCCGCATGATCGGCTGGCGATCACGAGCGTGGTCGACTTCCTGCCGGGGGTGATCCCCTACGAGAGCACGATCCTGGCGGAGTTCTTCCCGTCGGGCGAAACCGTGCGGATGGTGGTCACGCTGGATCCCATGCACAACGAAGAATTCACGAAGATGCAGACGGATGGCTTCACGAGCCAACTCTCGAAGCTCGACAAACGGTACGGTGGAGCGAACTTGTGAGCCGGCGGGGAGGCAGCGGCGTGACGTTCGACGAGTCTGTGGTGATCGATGCAGAGCCGACCGCGCTGTTCCGCCTGACACAGGACTACGGCCGGCGGTTGGAGTGGGATCCGTTCCTGCGGTCGGCGCGCCTCGTAGGCGACGCCCGCGCGGCCGATGTCGGGGTCCGCGCCCTGTGCGTGTCACGCAGCGGGTGGGCGATGGAAACCGAGTACGTCTCCTTCAACCCGCCGCGCGCGACCGCCGTCAAGATGACGAGCGGCCCGTGGTTCCTCGACAATTTCGCGGGCTCGTGGCGGTTCGAGGAGGTCGCGCCGGGGCGCACTCGGGTCGGCTTTTGTTACAGCCTGCGGACACGGCCGGTCTGGTTGGCCTGGCTCCTCGGCCCGATCGTCGCGCGGGCCTTCGCTCGGGATACGGGCGAGCGGCTGCAGGCCCTGAAGGAGGCCGTCGAGCTGCGCGGCTTGCTGCGCGCGCGCAGGGCAGGAGATTTGAACCACAAAGGGCAGTCCGGGGTCGAAGAGAGTACCACGAGTAATCAGGAACGAAGGGACGTGAGATTGAGCCGCGATGCGGGGCGCGGATTGGGAGATTTGAACCACAAAGGGCACGAAGGTCACAAAGATATAATCAGGATTCGAAAGGAACGACGGGAAGTAAGATCTGGCGGTGATGCGGGGATTGGATTGCGGGACGCAGATCGGGAGATTTGAACCACAACGAGCAGCCCGGGGGCGAAGAGAGTACCACGAGTAATCAGGAACGAAGGGACGTGAGATTGGGCGGCGATGCGGGGCACAGATTGGGAGATTTGAACCACAAAGGGCACGAAGGTCACAAAGATAGAATCAGGATTTCGAAAGGAACGAAGGGAGATAAGATCTGCCGGCGATGCGGGGCATGGATCGCGGGACGCGGTCCGGTTGGCGCGATCCGTGGAGGGCGGCGCGTAGAGAAACGGGAACGATGCATGAGGGAAAACGGATCGACGTCGAAGCACGGGTCCGAGACCGAATAGTAGTAGAATGTATATATAATGATTATAAATGTGAAACTGCGCTGTCTCAGTATAGGCGCATAAGGTGCTACGTTTGTTGGTGACCAAAGAACCTATGCGCCCGATCGAATGGCATGGCGAGGTGCGCCGACGGGATCCGCCGGGGTGCGACCAGCTTTTTCCCTCGGAAGGTTGCCACGTAGTCGCTGCCCCCAACGTTTGACCCCGCCCCGTTTAGAAACACGCCTTCCGTATCGGTCAGGCCGCCCGGAGGCGTGCCGATGACCGTCAAGCGGTAGGTCGCGCACAGCGGGATCCGCCGGATCGGCCGTAAGAAAACGGCTTCTGAACCAGGCACATAACGAATGGGGCGGAACCGGAAAACGTGCCCATGCCCGTGCTCGAGCCGACGCTTGCTCGCAGCCCCGACCAACTGATAGTTGGCCGCGTTCTCGGCGCGGGCGGCGTCGAGCGGTTCGCTGAAGGTCAAGATCAGTACGCGCGGGTGAAGGCGGATCTGAACCGTCTCCACGACGAGCGATGGCGGCTGTTGCACCTCAAAGGCGCCGATGTCAGGTGCGATCCCTCGATCACGGTCGAGGCCCCGCTCGTCGGTGGTCACGCCGGAGACCGCGATGCCCGCGTCGACGGCGGGGCTGCCGGGAAGCAGGGCCGCGGTCAGTGTATCCCCACCGTTGTCGGCCAGCGGACCAAGCAAGGGGTCGATGGGGGCAGCGGCGGTTCCGATCCGGTTGCCGTTTGTGCCGCTCGTTAGACCGCCCATCCCGGTGCCGTCCCCGATGAGGTTGTGGGCGCTCGTCGCGTCGACCGTGCCCGTGACATCGGTGAACTGGCTTGTGCCGGCTTGCGCGTTGCCCGCGACAATGGTATCGGTCAGAATCGTACTGCCGCCGACCTCGATGCCGCCACCCATCCCAGGCGTGGTAACATCACCCTTGATGGTTGAATATACGCCGGCGCTGACGGAATTGCCGCTGATCGTGCCATAGGTGACCGAAAGCGTTCCGAGGTTGAGGATCCCGCCACCTTCCCCTTCGCCCGTGGACGAACCCTGTCCAAGCACCCTGCTGCCGCTCGCCGTATTGCCAATGATCGTGGTGTCAACGACCGACATTGCGCCGACATTGTCAATCCCGCCCCCGATGCCACCGGTGAGAAGCTGGCCGGCAAGCGAATTGCCGCTGATTGTGGCGTGGGTGACCGACGCCCTGCCGGAGGCGTCGTTGAAGACGCCACCTCCCTCGGCTTCGCCGAACGAGCCGCCGCCGATCGAGTTACCGCTGATCGTGGCATAGGCGACGTCAAGCATGCCGGAGTTGTAGATCCCGGCGCCGCGGCCGCCGCCGTATCCGCCGCCACCGATCGAATTGCCGACGACGCTGGCATCATCCACATTCAACGTGCCGGAGTTAAAGATCCCAGCCCCCAGCCGCCGCCGGTCATCCCGCCCGCGATCGAATTGCCACTGATCGTCGCGTCGCTGACCGTCAGCGTGCCGGTGTTGTAAATCCCACCGCCCTTCGCGCCGGCGGAGGGGATGCCGGCAACCGAGTTTCCGCTGATCGTGTCGCCATTGATCACCAGCGTTCCGGCGCTTGCAATGCCACCCCCATCGGCGCCGACGGTGGCACCGCCCGTGATGGTCAACCCGGAGATTGTGACGATAGCACCGGCTTGTACATCGAAGACGCCGAAGTTCGGCGTTTCCGGCGCACTGCTACGTGCCACGATCAATGTCCCCGCGCCCGGACCCGCGATGTCGATGCTGCCGGAGAGGGTCAACCCGTTAGCCAGCGAGATCGTTCCCGTGACCGCAGGGGCAAATACAATCGTGTCCTGGGAGTGGTCCCCGTTGGCCTCTATAATCGCTGCCCGGAGTGACCCCAGGCCGGAGTCATCGGTGTTCGTGACCGTAATCGTGGACAGCACGACCCGATCCTCGAGCGTCTCGAGCACCCAGGCGCGTACCCGTCGACGGACTCCCGGCCGACCAGCCCGCGATTGCCGCGTCCGGCTCTCGCCCTTACAACGGTGACCAGCGGGCGATTTGTCGTTATCGAGTGAGTTCATGCTGCCGAAACCTCAAGGGCAGGACGGGTCGATACCTTGAATACAGCCCTGGATGCGGCAGCCATTACCGCGAAGCGCGATCACCCGACGGTGGCGATCAGAAATGCCGGCTCGGCGGAAAAGGCATAAAAAAACCTCGCCGGTGCGCAAGTCGCAGCGGCGAGGCCGCCTCGGCCGGATTGCAAGGCCCCATCAAGAGCCATTGCTATCTAAACAATACGAAAATGCCCGATGGGTCGTCAAGGCCCGGAAGCTGACCCTGCGGAACGAACCATCAACAAACAACATCCTCTGTACCCGTTCTGCGGTCGCGCTCACCTGGACGGGGGTGGCCAGGGGATCTGGGTCGGACAGAATTCGCCAGGTGGCGATTGTCGCGACTCTGGGCGGGGTCGCGGTATGAAATCCTCGCGACGGAGCACAACACTGGCAATGCCCCGGGCGCGCGGCCCTTCCGGGCCCGAGAAAAGGCCGCTAACTCGGGGCTCGGACGGGCTTTGTACCTGGATTCTCGGGAAGAAAACTGCGTTTCAGTTGACCACGCGGTCGAAGGTTGTATATTCCGTACAACGAGTTAAGTCATCTACGTGGTTTCGCGCAGCCGGGCTCTCTCTTGAATTCCGTGATCGTCTCCTGCTAGATTGCTGGATCAAAAACGTGACACCTATGAGCCCGGGTGAATTTGTTGGCGGCTGACCGAGGTGTCGCGTTCGATGAAACATCGAACACTCTGCGGGTAACTCCATGCGTTTCGTGTTGATCGATCGGATTCTCGACGTGCAGCCGGGTCGAAGCCGGCTGTCGGGGAGCAATACGCTTTTCCAGCCCGTGTCCCGTCGCTGGTCGCGCTCAAGAACCTGTCGCTGGCGGAGGAGTACCTGAGCGATCACTTTCCCGGCTTTCCCGGTGATGCCGGGCGTCTTGATGCTGGAAGCCCTGACCCAGGCGGGAGCCTGGCTGATCCGCGAAATGGAGGACTTTGCGCATAGCATCATCATCCTGAAGCAAGCCAAGACGATCAAGTACGGAAGTTTCGTGGAGCCCGGCCGGCAGCTTGAGCTGCGGGTCGAGCTGACCGCTTACGACCCGCATGATTGCTCGTTCAAGGGAGTCGGCGTGATCGACGGCCAGGAGATGGTCAAGGGCCGGTTCACATTGACAGCGATACAACTTGAGAGATCAAGAACGCCGAGCTGCACGCGACCGACGCCTCGATCGTCGCGGGGCAGCGCGACCTGTATTCGACGCTGCGGAAAGGGCTCGGTCGGAGCCCGGGCCATCGCGCGTCGCCCCGAGGTTTCCGAGGTGCAAACCCCGGTCTAGGCCGGTTTTACAATCGAGCCGACGACTCGCCTCTTGACTGGCAGCGCATCGTTTTCTCCATGACGAGCAGAACCCAGCCTTCCGCATCCACCAGGACGCCGATGCGCTCTTCCGACGTTCTGAATCCGGCTCGACCGTCCGAGCCATGTCTGATGGTGTTGCAACGATTCGCCGTTTTGCTCATGATATGTGTCGAATTCCGGCCCACGTCGCGGGAGCCCGCCTCCCGAGGGCTGGCGTGCGCAATCGACCTCCCCCGTATCGCCCTTCTGAAGTTCGACACGCGGTTTCGCCGACGATTAAGGGAAGCGACTTGATCTTCGGTGCAGTCGTTCGCCCGTTTCCGGTCCGGGATTGGAGGGGCAGTCCCATCTTGTTCCTGAGGATACTATGCCGACATACGACGAGATCTTCGAAAGGTCCAGGCCACTTGGTGGATGCCTTGGGCGTGGACGAGGAGAAGTGACCCGCGAGGCCACGCTCCAGGGCGACCTCGGCGCCGAGTCGATCGATTTCCTGGACATCGTCTTCCGCCTCGAGCGCAATTTCGGGATCAAGATCCCGCGCGGCGAGCTGTTTCCCGAGAACCTGATGGCCGACCCCGAATGGGTCGCCGACGGCAAGCTGACCCCCAAGGGCGTCGGGGAGCTGAAGGCCCGCCTCCCTTCGCCGACCTCACCAAGATCGAGGACAATCCCGCCGTCGATCGGATCGGAGACCTTTACACGGTCGACATGCTGGTTCAATATGTGCAGAGCAAGCTCGCCGCGTGAGCCAGTGCATGCATGCTTGCTTGCGGCCGTGGGCGTGACGTCGGGCTCGGCTTTGCGAGACTTCAGGCGTGGCGAGCGGGCGGATGGCTTGCGAGCACGGATGCATCTCGTCCCGCCAGGCCGAGGCGACCGGTGGCTCGCGATGATTCCTCAGTTCTTTGCGGCGGGTACTCCACGCGATGCGATGGATCTGGATCGACAAGTTTCTCGAGTTTCGCAGCGGTCAGTTTGCCCGGGCGATCAAGAACCTGACCTTGGCCGAAGAGCATCTGCACGATCATTTCCCGGGTTATCCCGTGATGCCGGCCTCGCTGATCATCGAGGGGCTGGCCCAGACCGGGGGGATCCTGGTCGGCGAGGCGGGCGGTTTCGCCGAGAAGGTGGTCCTGGCCAAGATTCCCCGCGCGGAGTTCTACGGAGTGGCCTGCGCGGGCGACCAGCTCATCTACGAGGTGACCCTGACGGATCTGCGGAGCGAAGGGGCCGTCGTCGCCGGCAAGGCGTTCCTGGACGGCGAGCTGCTTGCCGACGTCGAGATCGTCTTCGCCCACCTGGACAATTCCCGCGCCAATCAGATCTTCGGCCCCAAGAATTTCGTGTTCACTCAGCAACTTGCTGGGCGTGCTCGATCTGGCCAAGGCGCAGGCAGCGGGCGCGCGAGGCCGATCAGACCTCGGCCGAGACGACCGAGTCCAACGGTCAACCCACGAACCGCGGCCGCGTCGCCTGATTCGTCCCGGCCGACGGCCGGCGTGGTCCGCGACAAGCCGGATCGAGCCGGCATCGGATTTCCAGGATGGTCTGCGAAAAATTTGAGATTTACGTCAAGTTTATGCCGCCGCTGATCGCCCTTCGAGGCAATAATAGTGAGGCGATTCGATGGGAGTGAGCGACCTCCGGACGTGACGACGATCGTGATCGGCCCGCCGAAGATCGACGAGTGATTCATGCTTGGTTCCGAACGCCGTGTGGTCATAACCGGTCTGGGCCTGGTGACTCCCCTGGGCGATAGTCCGGACCGCGTCTGGACGGCGCTGTCCGAAGGCCGGGGATGGTGCGTCCGCTCGAGGCGTTTCGCGTCGCCGGGCTGCCCAACGACGTCGGGGCCGAGATCCGTGATTTCGACCTGAAGAATTACGCCCTGCCCAAGTACCGCAAGGCGCTGCGCAAGAGCCGCAAGTACATGGCCCGCGACATCCAGCTCGCGGTCGCGGCCGCTCAGCTTGGCCGTGGCCGACGCGGGGCTGGTCGACGGCGGCGTCGACCCGACCCGGATCGGCATCGACCTGGGGGCCGGTCTGATCTCCAGCGAGCTCGACGAGCTGGCGCCGGCCATCGGCCATGCGTCGCAGGGGGGCAGGCCGTTCGACTTCCAGGTCTGGGGCCGCGAATCGATCGGGATGATCGAGCCGATCTGGCTGCTGAAGTACCTGCCCAACATGCTGGCCTGCCACATCTCGATCCTGATCGACTGCCAGGGGCCGAGCAACACGATCACCGAGGCCGATGCGTCGTCGAACCTGGCGATCGCCGAGGCGGCGCGGATCATCGCCCGGGGGCGGGCCGACGTGATGATCACCGGCGGGGCCGACTCCAAGATCCATCCCGCTGAGCCTGGTCCGGATGGGCCTTGCTCGACAACATGTCGCGGCTGGAAGGGGGAGCCGAGCCAGGCGTGCCGGCCGTTCGACCGGCGGCGCGACGGCTGGGTGCCCGGTGAAGGGGCGGGCATCTTGATCCTCGAGGAGCGCGAGCACGCCCTGCAGCGCGGGGCGCGGATTCACGGCGAGGTCCTGGGCGGCGGCTCCGGTTGCGACGCCATGCCCGCCGGCGGGCTCGATCCCGAGGGGGGCGGCACCGAGGTCGCCATCACAGCGGCGCTCGAGGAGGCCGGGCTGGAGCCGTCCGAGATCGGCCACGTCAACGCCCACGGGTCGGCCACCAAGGTTTCCGACCTGGCCGAGGCCCGCGCGTTTGCAGCGGATCTTCGGCCCGCAGGGGCGTGCCCGTGACGGCGCTCAAGGGTTACATGGGCAACCTGGTCTCCGGATGCGGGGCCGTCGAGCTGATCGCCAGCTTGATCGGCGTGAATCGCGGCCGGATCCCGGCGATCCTCAACTGCGATCAGCCCGAGCCGGAGATGGAGCTCGACCTGGTGCTGAAGTCGCCCCGACCGACTCGCAACCCGACTTTCGTCAACACGAACCTGACCCCGAACGGCCAGGCGGCGGCCCTGGTGATCCGGGGCTGCCCGCCGGAGCCGGCCGGCGCGGCGACGTCGAGAATTGAGCTGTCGCCCGCCCGAGGCGGGGAGTGTCTGGTCCGAGGATGGCTTTCATGCGGCGAGTCGTCGTGACGGGAATGGGGATGGTCACCCCGGTGGGGCGCGACCTGGAATCCACCTGGTCGGCGCTCCTGGACCGGCAAGAGCGGCGTCGGGCCGATCGCGCTGTTCGACGCCCGCACGTTCCCGACCCGGATCGCCGCCGAGGTCTCCGATTTCCGCCTGGACGACTACCTCGACGACGCCTCGCGGTGGGTCGAGCACTCGCGGAACAGCAAGTTCGCCCTGGCCGCCGCGCAGCGATGGCGATGAAGGACTCGGGCCTGCTGGAGGCGAAGCCCGGAGCTGGACCGGCGGCGGTTCGGCGTCTACCTGGGCTCGGGGGAAGGGCAGCAGGATTTCCCGCGGTTCGTCAGCCTGGTCCAGCGGTCGACGCGCGACGGCCGCGTCGACACGGCCGAGTTCACCCGGCTGGGGCTCAAGGAGCTGCACCCGATCCGCGAGGCCGAGCAGGAGCCGGGGACGCCCTCCGGCCACCTGGCCAGCGTCTTCGGCGCCAAGGGGCCGAACGCCAACTGCCTGACCGCCTGCGCCGCCAGCTCGCAGGCGATCGGCGAGGCGTTCGAGCTGATCCGCCGCGGCAACGCCGACGTGATCCTCTCCGGCGGCACGCACAGCATGATCCATCCGTTCGGCGTCACCGGGTTCATCCTGCTGACGGCGCTCTCGACCCGCAACGACGAGCCGCAGCGGGCCAGCCGCCCCTTCGATCGCGACCGCGACGGCTTCATCCTGGGCGAGGGGGCCGGGATGCTGGTCCTGGAGGAGCTCGAGCACGCCAAAGCGCGCGGGGCGCCAGGATCCACGGCGAGATCGTCGGCTACGGGTCGACGCGCCGACGCCTTTCGGATCACCGACAGCCACGACGAGGGCCGCGGCGCGATCGCCTGCATGAAAGAGGCGCTGGACGGCGCGCGGCTCGACCCCGCCGACATCGACTACATCAACGCCCACGGCACCAGCACCTCCGTCAACGACTCGATCGAGACGCTGGCCATCAAGCGGACTTTCGGCGAGCGCCGCCTACTCGAGTGCCGATCTCCAGCACCAAGAGCATGATGGGACACCTGATCGCCGCCGCCGGCAGCGTCGAGGCGATCGTCTGCCTGCTGGCGATCCGTGATGGCGTGCTTCCCCCGACCATCAACCTGGAGAACTCCCGACCCCGAGTGCGACCTCGATTACATCCCCAACGAGCCGCGGCGCAAGGCGGTCGACGTGGCTCTTTCCAACAGTTTTGGTTTCGGCGGACAGAATATCACGCTCATCTTGAGACGCTTCACTGACTGAATAGAAATCGATCGTCGCCGCAGTGGCCGCCGGCCACGAGCGGCTGGCCCCGAGGCATCCATTCCGCCGTGGCGCAGATGCGGCGGCGGGGTCGGTGCGAGCGGCGCGACCAGGAGTGCATCCGTGATTGGCCTACCGAGCTCTCTTACTCCGCTCTCTTACGCGTCGCGATCGCTCGTGCTGGGCGCGGCCGTCGTTCGTGCTTTACCTCGCTGATCAAGTACACGCCGGTCATCGGCCGGCATTTCGAGAGCAGCCGCTGTTCATGCCGCTGCGAGTGCGCCCGGTAGAAGCGGGCGAGACGCGTGGAGTTCCTCGCCGACGACGGGCTGCGGCTCTCGCGGCAGCTATCTTCCGAGCCCGGACCGGCGAGCAGTCGGGCTTGATCGTGTATTGCCACGAGTATCTCAGCGACCGCTGGAGCTATCATCCCTACATCGACCACCTTCGCGACCTGGGCTACGACATCTTCACCTTCGACTTCCGGAATCACGGAGCGAGCGATCACGAGCCGGGCTACGAGCCGATGCAATGGACGTCCGACCGCGAGGTCGCGCGACCTCCGCGCGGCGCTGCGCTACCTGCGGTCGCGGCCCGACCGCGACCCGGCGGGCTTCGGCCTCTTCGGCGTCAGCCGGGGCGGGACGACGGCGCTGCTGGTCGCTGCGGTCGAGACCGACGTCTGGGGCGTGATCACCGACGGGGCGTTTCCCACCCGACGGGACGATGGTCCGCTACATCATCCGGTGGGCCGAGATCTACGTGACCAACCCGTTCTCCGGGCGATGGTGCCGAGTGGGTCTACATGACTGCTGGCCTGGAACGGCGCGGCGGCAGATCGGAACGCCGGCTGAACTGCCGGTTCCCGACGTGGAGGCGGCTGCGGCGCGGCTGGCGCCGCGGCCCTGGCTGATGATCCACGGCGAGCGCGACGACGTACATCAGCTCCCGAGATCGCCCGGGGGCTGTTCCGCTACGGCACGGACGCCGAAGGAGCTATGGCTGGTGCCCGGATGCCAGGCACAATCGCTGCCGCGAGGCGAGCCCGACGGCGTACGCCGCGCGGACTCCTCGAATTCCTCGAGCGCTTCGCGCCGCGCCGCCCGGTGCGCACGCCGTGCCGGTCGGTCGTCGCTGGCGCACGCCGAGCTGCCAGAGCGACTTCGCCGCCGCGATCGGTGCCGGCAGAGCTACCAGCAGAGGCCGTCGCGTCGTTCCATCGTCGGGCTGAGCACTCCATCCAGGGCGACCGTCAGGAGCCATGATCAAACTCCTGATGCGGCTTCGATCGGCGGACCGGTCGGTCCGGCGCAGCGCCGGCTGGCCCGCGCGTTCCTCGACCAGACGAGCACGCCGGCGACGTCCAGCGCGACCTGCTGCTGAGCCGGCTCGCCCGGCACGCCGACAGCCAGTTCGGCCGCGACCATTTCTTCAGCGAGATCCGCACGCCGGCCGACTTCCGCCGGCGCGTGCCGATCGGCGGCTACGATCGCCACGAGCCGTACATCGACCGGGTGCGCCAGGGCGACACCGGCGCCCTGTTCGGCCCGGGGACCGAAGTCCTGATGTTCGCGCATGACCTCGGGCACGACCAACCGGCCCAAGACGATCCCCGTCACGCCGCGAGTCGCTTGCGCGACTATCGCGAGGGCTGGACGATCTGGGGGATCATGGCCTTCGACGCCCACCTCGAGATGATCGAGAACGGCCTGCGGCCGATCCTCCAGGTCGCCAGCGACTGGCGGGAGAGCTGACCGCCGGCGGGCATCCCCTGCGGCGCGATCACCGGCCTGACCGCCCACATGCAGAATCCCGCTGGTGCGCACCACGTACTGCATGCCGGCCGTCCGGCTCGCGGATCAAGGACATCGAGTCGAAGTATTACATCGCACTGCGGTTTTCGATCTATCGCGACCTGGGCACGATCATCGCCGCCAATCCCAGCACGATCCTGGCGATGGCCAGGCTGGGCGACCGCGAGAAGGAGGTCCTGATCCGCGACCTGGCCGACGGCACGATCGACGCCGCGCTGGGAGATCCCGCCGGAGATCCGGCAGCAGCTTCGCTCGCAAGACGCGGAGGCGACGGCGCAACGCGGCCCGAGCGCTCGAGCGGCATCGTCTCGGCGACCGGCCGCCTGCTTCCGAAGGATTACTGGCCCAATCTCGAGTTCCTCTCCAACTGGATGGGAGGGACGATGAGGGCCTATCTGCGGGGTTATCCCGAGTTCTTCGGAGAGGCGCCGGTGCGCGACGTCGGTTTGATCGCATCCGAAGGGCGGATGACCATCCCGATCGAGGACGGGACGCCCGCGGGCGTGCTCGACATCCGGCACCACTATTTCGAGTTCATTCCCGAAGAGCAGGGCGATGCGGCCGAGCCCGAGACCGTCGAGGCGACCGAGCTCGTCGAGGGCCGCCGGTACTTCATCGTGCTGACGACCGCCGGCGGGCTATACCGATACAACATCTCCGACCTGGTCCGATGCGTCGGGTATCACGGCACGGCGCCCCTGATCGAATTCTTGAACAAGGGTGCCCATTACTCGAGCTTGACCGGCGAGAAGCTTTCCGAGCACCAGGTGATCACGGCGGTCGAGGCAGCCCAGCGGTCGCTGGGCATGCACGTGAAATCGTATCTGCTTGCGCCCACGTGGGACGAGCCCCCGTTTTACTCGCTCTTGATCGAGCAGGGGGACCTCGCCGGTTCAAGTGCCGCGGAGCGCCTGGCGGCGGCGGTCGAGAGCGAGCTGCGGCGCCAGAACGTCGAGTACGTGAGCAAGCGCGATTCGCTGCGGCTGGGCCCGGTCCGCATCTTCCGGGTTCCGGACGGCTCGTGGGCCGAATTCCAGCGACGGCGGCTGGTGCGCAGCGGCGGGACGGTCGAGCAGTACAAACAGCCGCACCTGGTGCCCGACCTTGACGTGGTCGCAAGCTTTCAGCTCCTGGAAGACACGCCGGCTCTGCACCCGGCCGCCGCGACCCCGTGAATCCGGTCCGCGGCATCAGCTCGGCTTGTGAAAATGCCGAGAATCTGATATCGGACAACAGCCCGATGCGGACGCAGGTCGCGGTGCATGCGTGCATCCCTGCTGCAATCGGGTTGCCTGACGGTCATGGCCAGCGGCATGGACGGGGAGGGCAGTCGGGTTCGAAGCGACGGCAGCACGGAGGAACCTCAGGGACCGAGACTGCGACCGAGCGCGAAAGGAGCCGTCTCGGCTACTGATCACCAGGGAGGGGGGCAGTTGAGATGATGGTGTCGAAGGGATGTGACCGGGCGCTGTCGCGATCGGCGGCGGCGGTCGTGGCGATGGCCGTCTGCATCCTCGGGCCGGGCTGCACGGGGATGGGCGGATTGCGCTCGATGGGGATTGGCTGGCCGTCGTTCAGCGGAATCTGGGACCGCTCGGGCCCGGGATCGCCGCTACCAGAGAACGATTCGTACGCCCAGGCGATGCACGGCATTGCTTATCCGGGACCCGCCGCCAAGCCGGCATCGTCGAGCACGGGTGCGAAAGACGCAGCCGGCGCGGGCGAGCAAACGCGGCGGCCGGCCGAAGGTGCCCGGTCCGCACAGCGGTCCGACCGTTGGCGACGAACGGGCGACGACGGGATCCGGGTGACGGTCGGGGCGCCTGAGCCGCTGCCAGGACTCGCCGACGTTCCGGCCCAGGCGCTGGCGTCGAACGCCGGCGCACCCACGTGGAAGGCCGGCGCGCCAACGGCGAGCCGGAGAACGTGGCCGCGCTGCCGGCGCACGTTGCCGCGGCCGCCGAACCGGGCCAGCCCGACGCGCCCGAGCTGGACGAGCCCGAACGACCGACGAATGGTCCCGACCCCGACGTGTTGCTGGCGGGGGCACAGAGCAAGCTCGACAAGCTGAAGACCTACCAGGTCCGGATCTCGCGCCGGGAGCGGGTGGGGGGCCAGCTTCAGCCGGAGGAGGAGATCCTCCTCTCGATACGCCGCGACCCGAAGGCGGTTCGTCTGGAATGGACGGACGGACCCAGCAAGGGACGCGAGGTGATTTATTCGAGCCACGCTCGATCCGCGGCATGATCTTCGTGCACCAGCCCAGCACGGCGGTCGTGCTGCCGTCGATGAAGATCCCGGTGGACAGCCCGCTGGTGACGAAGAACAGCCGCCACACGATCACCGAGGCAGGATTTGACACCATCCTCGAGAATCTGCGAAAGGCCAAGGCCGACGCCGGCGACGATCCGGACGACGATCGAGCCTGCGCTAGAATACAAAGGCCTGGAAACCCCCAGCGGGATCGATCGGCCGTGCCATCACTTCGTGCGGCGGGCGGCGTCAGGCGAGACCTGGAACGTGTACCTCGATTCGCGCTCGATGCTGCCGCGCCTCGTCCTGGCGAAGGACTCCGGGGGCGAATTGCTGGAGCGTTACGAGTATCGCGAGGTGCGTGAAAACCCGGCCGATCTGGTGGCCGCAAACTCGTTCGATCCCGGCCGAGCGCTGGGGTCAAGGGAAGGGCATTCTGTCGCGGCTGGCGCGGGCAGCGGCCGGCAACAACCTGCCAAGCCCGGGCGATCCGACGACGCGCTGACTGCCAAAGTGACGCTCAAACAGGCGGATGTCGCCGGGAATCACCGGCAGCGCATCGGATTCTCTGAAAATATAACCATCAGTCTTGCAATGGGTTGCCAGAATAGCGTCAGATGGAGGAGATCCATTCTTGGATCGCGGCGCATGGCGTGCATGACTGATTCCTGAAGTCGCTTCCCGACGAGCTGGCAGGTGGTGTCTCTCCGATGACCTCGTTTTCGACATTATTCGATCCTGATCACCGACGACGATCCGGCCGCTCGAGAGACCTTGCGCGAGATCGTGGCGCCGCAAGGTTATCACACGCTGATGGCCGAGAGCGGTGAAGAGGCGATCGACCTGATCCGGCAGACACGAAGTGCATCTCGCGCTCATGGACATGCATCTGCCCCGGCTCTCGGGACTGGAGACGATGGCGATCGTCCGCCAGATCAAGGGGGTGATCCCCGCGATCCTGATCACCGCCGACCAGCGACGACGACCTGATGCGCCGGGCCCTTTCCGAACACGCCTTTTGCGTGCTGGCCAAGCCGGTGAGCAAGCATGTCGTGATCTACGTCGTGCACAAGGCGATCGAGAAGTATTACAACTGAGCGCGAGCATTCTCGTGCCGTCTCGCCGTCGCCGACATGCCGCCTGGCTCCTGGTCACGCTCGCCGGCGCGTGCTTCCCAGCCTGGCGCGCCCACGACATACCCAACCAGCGGATCGACCGATCGATCCAGGTTTCGGTTCGGCCCGGCCGGCTCGAGGTCGATTACGAGGTCAGCTTGACCGAGCTGACGCTCACCCAGGACCTGCGTGCCCTGATCGGCGGCCTGCCGGGTGCCGATCGTGCGGAGTGGCTGGCTCGTTATGGCCAGGTGGTCGCACCGTTGAACGCCAAGGGCATCCTGGCGTCGGTTGGGGGTGCACCGCTTGCGCTCGTCGTCCGGGGCTACGACCTGGCGGTCGAGGAACATCCGCGCTACACGTTCCATTTCGATGTCAAGATTCCGGACCGGGCGCCTCGCGGTCCGAGACGCGAACTACGTCTCGAGCGAGGGGACGAGCCGGCTGGCCGTGCGAGGGCGGGATGGGGTGATCGTGTCGGGTGACGACCTGCCGGCGGATGTGGAGCAGCATCGAAATCCGCCCGGTCTGGCTCTTGAGCGACGCGGAGGAGAGCGCCGGACCAAGCAGGTCGAGGTGCGCGATCCAAGCGGGCCTGCCGCCGGCGCGGCGGAAGGGCAGCGTTCGGTTGCGGAGCGGTCTGACAGTCGTGAAGCCGACGAACGACCATCCGGCGTTACCGGCACGGAGCGACGTGAGTCGCGGGCTGCCGCCATGGGCTCGGTCGCCGGCGGCAAGCGAATCTCGCGGTTGCTGGACGAGACCGCCCGGCTTTCCTGGGTGATCTTGCTTGCGATTGCCGCCGGCCTGGGGGCTGCCCACGCGATCCAGCCCGGGCACGGCAAGACGCTGGTGACGGCGGTGGCGCTCGGGCCGGGAGCGAGGCTGTACCAGCCCGCCCTGCTGGGACTGGCGACGACGCTGGCCCATACGGGGAGCGTGCTGTTGGTCGCGGCGGCGCTCTGGTACACCGGGGCGACGCGGGTGGGGACGGTCCATGCAGGCACTCACGAAGGTCGCCGGTTTCGTGATCGCGGCGGCCGGATTCTGGCGCGTGGGCCGCCATCTGGCTGGGTATTCGGAGCACGAGTCGAAGAGCAGCTTCGCACCGGCGAGTTCAGCAACCGCGGTCTGGTCGGCCTGGGCTTGGCGGGGGGCCTGGTCCCGTGCTGGGACGCGGTGGGTCTGCTGGTGCTGGCCGCGGCCGTTGGCCGGCTGGCGGCCGGCGTGGGACTTGTGCTGGCCTTCAGCGCCGGCATGGCCGCGGTGCTGGTCGCGGTCGGCTGGCTCGCATGGAAGATGAAGTCGGCTGCGCTCGGGACCTGAGCGCGAGTCCGAGATGGCAGCGCGGGCTGGGCTTGTGCTGCGGTATCATGCTCTCGGCGATCGGGCTTTATCTTTTCTGTCAATCGTGAGCCGCCGCGGACCGCACCACCGGCTCGCATCGCAAGCGTGCCGGGTCTTGGCGAGCACTTGGCCAGGCGTCGCTTGAAGTTTGCCCGAGGCAATGGAACGCGCCGGAATGACCATTCAGCAGCCTCACGCTCTACAAGGTCGCCGTCCCTCTGAAGAAGGTCGTCCGGCACGCGTCGTTCGAGCGGTCCGTCAGCGAGAACCTGGTCGTCCGCGTCACCTTGGCCGATGGCACGGTCGGTTACGGCGAGGGCGTGCCGCGCCGTACGTCACCGGCGAGACGTTGGAAACCACCTTCGCTGTCGCTGGAAGCGCAAGACTGGGCCGAGTTCGTCGGACGCTCCGGCCGATTTTCCCGAGGTCGTCGCGCGAATGGAATCGCTGACGCTGCCGGAGATCGAGACGACCCGCGCGGCATGGCCGGCAACGCCGCGCGATGTGCCCTCGAGCTGGCGATCCTCGACGCGTACGGCCGGCGGTTCGGCGAGCCGGTGGGGCGGGCCGTCGAGCTGGCGAAGGTCGAGGGCCTGCGCAGCTCTCCGACGCCGCGCGCGTTCGCTACAGCGCGGCGATCACGGCCGAGTCGAGCCGCGCCGAGCGTATTGTCGGCCTGGAAGATCCGGATCTACGGCTTCCACCAGGTGAAGATCAAGGTGGGCGACGCAGGGCCAGGATGATCCGCCGCGGCTCGCGCGGCTCCGGAGGATCCTGGGCCGGCGGCATGGACATCCGGCTCGATGCCAACGAGGCCTGGCCGGCGGCCGAGCTGATCGATCGGGTCGGGCCGCTTGCGGCGGTTCTCAGCCGACGGCGCTCGAGCAGCCGGTGCCGCACGCCGAGGTCGACGCCCTCGCCGAGCTGCGCCCGCGGCTGGGCATTCCGATCATGCTCGACGAGTCGCTGTGCGGGTTTCCCGGACGCCGAGGCGGCCGTCGCGCAGCGGACGGCCGACCTGCTGAACGTCCGGCTCTCGAAGTGCGGCGGGATTCTGCCCTCGCTGCGGATCATCGGTCTGGCGCAGCGATCGGGGCTGGGCGTGCAGCTCGGCTGCCATCCCGGCGAGACGTCGCTGCTCTCGGCGGCGGGCCGGCATGTCGCCAGCCGGGTCGCGGGTCTGCGTTACGTCGAAGGCTCGTACGACCGCCACATCCTGGCCGCCAACCTGACTCGCCAGGACCTGACATTCGGCTATGGCGGCCGGGCTCGGCCCGTTGACGGGCCGGGACTCGGCGTCGAGGTCGATCCGGCCGCTGCTCGAGGCGATGACCGTTTCGAGTCGAGAGATCCGCTATGACTGAGACCGGACCGGCGAGTCCGCACGTTCGTCGGCCTCCGACGGCTATCCGCTGCACGTCGCGATCTGGCCGGCGGTCGCAGCCGCGCGCGGCCAGGTCGTGGTCTTGCACGGAGTCCAGAGCCACGGCGGCTGGTATCACCGGCTGGGGCGACCGCTGGCGCGGCCGGTTATATCGCGTCATTTCCCGACCGGCGCGGCTCCGGCGCCAATCAGCGAGAGCGCGGCCACGCTCGATCGGCGCGACGGCTGATCCTCGACCTGGTCGGAATGGCTGCAGGACGTCTACGCGCAGGAACAGCCCGGGACTGCCGATCGCGCTGGCCGGGATCAGTTGGGGGGCAAGCTGGTCGTGATCTCGCCGGGCCGGCACCCCGAGCTGGTCGACGCCCTCGCGCTCGATCTGCCCGGGACTCCATCCCCGGGTCGGTGTCTCGCGCAAGGAGCGCTCTCGAGATCGCCTGGGCATTCCTGACCAATCGCCGCAAGACGTTCCCGATTCCGCTTTCGGACCCGGCGCTCTTCACCGCCAACCCGGAGGGCCAGGCGTTCATCGCCGCCGACCCATTCAGTCTCCGCGAGGCGACAGCCGGCCTGCTGGCCGCCAGCTTCTTCATCGACCGCCTGGTCGCGCGAGCGCCTGCGCGGATCCACCAGCCGGCCCTGCTGATGCTGGCGGGTCAGGATCGGATTGTCGATAATGCACGAACGCTCGCTTATTTCCAGCAGGCTGGCCGCGGCGGACCGCGCAGGTCATCGAATATCCCGAGGGCCACCACACCCTGGAATTCGAACCTGATCCGTCGCGGTACGCTCTGGATCTTGTCGGCTGGCTCGATCGTCACTTTCGGAAAGACCAGCGACCAGGAAGCGTAGACCATGGAACCGACCAAACGCGAGATTGCGGCAGTTGAAACGCGAGATCAAGCGCGCGGGCAGCCAGCGGCGGCGGCGGCAGTGGAAGCGCGACCTCCGAGAGAACCCCGAGGAAGCCGCCTATTCCGAAGACGGACTTCGGCCGCTATTCCACCGCCGAGCTGAACGGGATCGACCAGGATCACACGCGGCTGCGCGGCTGATGGGCGGGGCGGCATTACCGCCCGGCCGGCCGGCGCCATGTGATTCGGCTAACGGAAACGTCCTCGCGGTCGATGAGCTGGACCAGGCGGACGGCCTCCTGGGTCATCGGGTGGGCTGAGCCGGTCGCCGGCGGCCAGCGCCGTGTTCAAGTGCGACCGTGCCGTGCCCGCGCGGCCGCGGTCGCCGGCGATCAACTTGCCGAGATGGAAGTTGAGCACCGGGTGCTTCGGCGCCTTCTTCAGGCCGTCGAGATACGACTGTTCGGCGTTGCCGGTCTGGCCGACGGACTCCTGGATGGCGCCGAGTGTGTCGTAGAACTCGCCGGGCAGGGCGGCGGTGCTGACCCGTTCTGCAAGGTCGAGGACCAGCTCGAGGGCCTTCTGGGTTTGGCCCAGGTAGGTATGGAGGATCCACGCCTTGTTGTTGACGGCCTCGACCGAATTGGGCTGGGACTTGAGACGAGGTCATACTGTGCGACGGCTCGCGTGAACGTGGCGCGCGCCTGGCCGGTGTCGGGCTGGCTCTCGGCGATCGAGAGCAGAAGGTCTCCGAAGGCGAGGTGCGACGCGGGAGTGTCGAGCTTGGCCGCGGCGGCTTCGGCGTAGGGGACGGCCAGCTCGAGCTGGCGTGCCCGGTGAAAGCCGACGCGCGACGGCCAGGATCATGATGCCCTTCTGGTCGCGGGCGGCGATCTGCTGGGCGAATTGCTTCGCGGCCTCCAGGTCGGCCGGCCGGGGGGGCTCGCCCCCCTCGAGGGGTTGCGAGAGAATCTCGACGAGCCGGGCGGCGGCGGCCGCGTCGCCGGGATTGGCCTTGAGATCCGCGCTTCGAGCACGGCGGCGGCCGCTGTCGCGGTCATTACGCTTCAAGTGGATCTCGGCGAGGGTGCGGTACGCTTCGTCGAGGCGGGCGTTGGCTTCAATCGGTCGCTTCGAGCCGCGCGATAGCCGCCTGAGCTTGCGATTATCGCTGGCGTTGCCCGTCGCCGCGAGTGCGCGTGCTTGGAGCATCATCGCATCGGGCTGCTTCTTCTCGACGTCGAGCACGAGGTTTGCCTGGCCGAAGCGCCTCGTCGGCCTCGCCAAGCTTGAGCTGGGTCTTGCCCAGTAGCAACCGCAGCGTCGATCTGGCGCGGGTTGCGCTCGAGCGCTTCCTGTAGGCCTGGGCCAGCTCGCGGGTCTTGCCCTGGGCGGCGAACAGCCGTGCGCGGAGGAGTGGCCCCACCGGCGAGGTCTTCGACGACTTGTCGATTTCGCGTGTCAGCTCGACGGCCCGTTGCAAAGTCGCCGCGGCGCGCGGCCAGGTCGCACTCGGCCTGCAGGAACACGAGGTTGTTGGGGAAGCGCGTGCGGTAGTCGGCGATCATCGACGCGGCCTTGTCATTGAGCTCGCGCTCGCGGTCGGCTTGATTCCGGCGCGCGGCTTCGGATGACTGGAGCGACACGATCTGGATCAAGGCGGCGGCCAGGTTAGTGTCCTCGGGCGACTCGTCCAGTGAGCTCGCGGAGCAACGGCTGGCGGCTTGCTCGAAATGACTTCAGGTCGCGGTAGACGCTCACGAGCTCGCGGCGGAACGGCCCCTTGGGGAATGCCTTGGCCTTGGACTCGACAAACGCGATGGCGGCGGGGGTCTGGCCGTCGGCCCGCAGGGCGGCGTACTTGGCCTGCACCAGCTCGACGGCGTCGGGCAGCGGTCTCGAGGCCCTTTTCGAGCACGGCGATCGCGCGCTTGAGCGCGGTCGCGGCGGGCGGGCTTCTCGTTCTCGACGGCGGCCAGCATCAGGAAGAAGACCGCTGGTGCCGTGCTCCTTCGGGGTCGCGAGCTTGATGCGCCCTCTCGAGGATCGCCGCGGCCTGTTCGTGTTGCTTGGCCTTCAGCATGATGTACGAGCGCGTGACGACGGCCGACGGATTGGTCGGGATTGACCTCCAGCACGTAGTCGAGCTGGGCGACAGCGCGGCGGCATCCTCGCCTTGCTGCCGGTAGAAATTGGCGCCACGCACCCGCTCGTCATCGGTGGGGGGGCTTTCTTGGGTCGTTCAAGAGCGCGGCGATCTCGCGCTTGGCGGTGGGCCACTGGCCGCGGGCGACATATGCGGTGATCAATTGCCAGCGGTCGGCCTTGGAGAGCGTGCCGTTCTGGTTGCTGCGCTTCAGCTCCTCGAAGCGGCGGATGGCGTCGTCGAGCGCCGCCGGTGCGCAGCGAGAGATTGGCCAGCGCCGATTGTGCGGCCGACATGAGCGACATGCCGGGATCGAGCTCCTTGACCGGCTTTTCGCGGACGATGGCCTCGAGCGATTTCGTCGCCTCGGCGACCGCCCCGGTCTGGCCGTCGAGCTGCGCTTTCCAGTACTGGACGATCTTGTTGTCAGGGTCCTTTTTCAGGGCCGCGTCGAAATGCTCGATCGGCCTCGCCCGGATGCGCCCCGCTTGAGGGCAAGCTGAGCTTCGAGCACGTCGCTGGTCGCGGCTTCCTTCCAGCGCGAGCGGATCGTGGCGATCACAGCGGCTGCGGCGTCGAGCTGATTGCGCTCGAGCTCGAGGCCGGCAAGCTGCACGAGCGGCGCCGAGCTCTCGGTGCGATCGGCGACGCCGCGCAAGAGCTTGCTCGCCTGCTTCGTCGTTCTTGAGCGACTCGGCCTGAATCTGCGCTCGCATCATCACCAGCGTCGACTGCGTCGGGGTGGTTCTCGAGGAACGCGGCCAGCGTCCGATCGCCGTCGGCCGGTTTGCCGTCCTTGGCGAGCAGCGCGGCCTCGAGGCCGGCCAGCTCGGGACTGCGAGGGTATTCCGCCGCGCGGCCCGCGAGCCGCGTTCGCGCCTCTGGCTTCTTGCCCTGCTCCTCGAGGGTCAACACGGCGAGCTGCTCGGCCGTGGGACCTCCCTTGCCACTGGCCCGGAGGGCGTCGATGCGGGCCAGCGCCGGTCGTAACGGCCGAGCTGCACGTCGATCTGCGCCAGCCGCACGACCACGGTCGCACTCGTTTCCTGGCCGGCCGCGAGCGCCTTGTCAAATTCGGCGACGGCCCGCTCCAAGTCTCCGGGCGTTCGCCGCGCCTGGTAGAGCTCGCCGCTCAAGAGATGAATGGCCCCCACCAGCTCGTGCGGGATGCTGCCGCCAGATTCCTGCTGCAGCAGCGCGCTGATGATCGGCTCGGCTTCTTCGGGATAGCCCGCCTGCAGGATGGTCCACGCCGCCCACAACTGGTACTGTGCATCGAGGCTGCCCAGCCGCAGGGCGGTTTGCAGGAACTGCCGGCCCAGGTTTTGTTCGCCCGCCAGCACCAGGGCGACACCGTAGCGCGCCTGCGCCTCGGCGATCTGGGGCAAGAGACTGGCGGCGATCTTCAGATGATTGAGCGCGCTCGCGCGCAGCTTTGGCTGCGAGGGCCGCTCGGCCTTGCCCTTGGGATCGTCCTCGACCATATCCCGGGCCATGCCCGAGACGATCGAGGTCGATCGATCCGGCGAACAGATGCCCGAGACCTTGATACCGCGGCTCTGGACTATCGAGCAGCGCCTGGATATGCGGCGCTGCCTTGTCGAACCGCGCCTTGTCGTCAGTCTGCGCCAGGCACATTTCCACGGCCACGGTGTGCAGGCCCATCATCGGCTGCGCCGCCGTGCGGCGCGTCGCCTGCGGGGACTTGAGCGCCTGCTCGATGACCTCGCAGGCAGCGGTCGCGCTTGCGCCGAAACCTCAAATGGTCGGCATAGGTGAGGAAGGTTTGAAGGTCGGGCTCTCGGTTGCCGCTCAAGGCAAGCTTGAAAATCGAGTCGAGGTCGACTTCGATCAGCGTCGACCAGGCCCTCGATCGCCTTGCGGTCGCTGGCGGCGACCTTGGCGGAACGGTCGAGCAAGGCCCGCTGCGTCTGTTCCAGGAACGATCGCACCCGCGCGACTCGCGCCGGCGCGAGGTCTTCGGCCGGGCACAGCTCTTTCACCTGCCGCAGCATGCTGCGCACCTGGCCGTCGAGTCGCGGGGCGGCATCCTCGGCTCGGATCTCGAGGGTCACGATCCGAAGCCACGCGATGCGGTCGACCGGACTCGATCTCGCCGGCGGGCTCGATCTTGCGAGCTTCGTCGCAGGCGCAGGGTGCGCGCGGCCGAGTCGCCCGTGGTATCGGCGAGCTTGGCGCGGACCCATAGCCGGCGCAAGGGCGGCGCCTGCTTTTCCTCGAGGACCTTGAGATGCCGCCGGGCCTCGGGAACATTCGGGGTGCGATCGTCGAGGGCCTCGACCGCCAGCACGTAATGGGCGTCGGGATCCTCGGAATCGACTTTCAGCATCTCCTTGGCCCAGTAGATCGACTCCGCGACGAGGTCTTCGGCCATCGCGTCCTTGAGCAGCTCATGGCGCGGTCCTTGCTGCGCCTTGTCGTACTTGATCGCGCTCGCGAGATGATCGATCCGCACGCTCGCGCAAGGCCGGCTTCTTCGGGGCCGGGGCTTGCCGCGACCAGTCGCGATACAGGCCGGCGAATTCCTCGTGGATCGCCGCGTTCTTGGCGTCGAGCTGCAGCACTTGCTTGTAGTAGATCTCGGCATCTTCGAAGCGATTCGCCTCGCGGGCCGCTCGGGCCCGGCTTCAGAATGGCCTGGGACGAGCGCGGCACCAGGGTCAGGGTGATCGCGACCACGCCGACCAAGGCCACGGCCAGAAACAGGCCCGAAAGGATCAGAAGGGCTTCCAGCGAACGGTCATCGGGCGATTCTCCTTTGGCTCGAGAGGCCGTTCCGCGCGCGACTGGAAGTCCTTCGCCCCCAAGACCTTCCGGGTCTCGTGGCGAGCCAGCGGCGTGCGGGGTTGGAAATCCAGTGGAGAGCGGCAGGTGGGGATGGGGCGCAGTGGAGCGCGGCGCATGCGCATGCGCCGAGGTCGCCGACGAAGCGAGCCGGCGAGGCTTGCTCGGGGAGGTCCAGAATCCGGAGGGGCAAAGCCATTTGCCCTGATACCTCATCGAGGTCGCAATCCATTGCCGTTCCATCCCGGCATCAGGCGAGGGTCAGGATAGAGATTCCCGGCCGATCCATCAAGCGAAGTTTGCCGGTAATCGATCCGGAGGTGCCATCATGTGGGCACGCGCCGCGCCGGCTGCCGGCCTCTTTCCAACGTTTAGAGTCGGTTTTTGGGGCCGGGAGCCGACACGACCGGGGCGCCTCATTTTTTCTTGTGGCCGGGCTTGGCGGGGTGCTTTGCCGCCGCACGGCTATGGTGCGCCGCCGTTTGCAGGTGGTGAGCCGCGGCCTGGTTTGCCTTGTGAAGCTTGGCCGCGGCGCCCGCGCTCGGATGCACCTTGCGCTTGCTGATGACCTTCTTTGTAGCCTTGCCTTGCAGGCCCGGGGCCGACGTGACGACCTGGGTGGTCGCGGACGAGCCAGCCGCCGCGACGCTGGTCGTCGTGGCCGGTGAGGTTGCGACCGGAGTCGGGTTGATGAAGGTCTGGGTTTTCGACGGCGTGAGGCCGCTTTGATAGGCGCCGATATCGATCGAGCCCACCAGCCGGGTGATGCCGCGCTGGTCGGTCGTGGGGACGTCCAGAACGCCTCCCGTGGTCGCGAAGCTGGCGGCACCGGCGGCGATGGCCGGGCTGCCGGCGAGTACGGCGACGGTCTCGGTCGGGCCGCCGTTACTGGCCAGCGGCCCGAGATCCGGAGCGGTGACGCCGATCAGGTTGGCGTTGGACGTGAGCAGGCCGCCGTTCCCGCTTCCAACCATGTTGTTGGAGCTGGCCGGGTCGACGCTTCCCGCGATGTCGCTGGCGGTCACGGTCGTGCCGGTTCCGACCGTGTTGGACACGACGATCGTGTCGTAAATCGTGGTGGTCCCGGCCGAGGCATCGATCCCAGCGCCCGCGCCGGAGGCGACCGTGTTGTAGGCGAAGGTCGAGCTCACCGCCAGCAGCACCCCGACCTGGTTGACGCCGCCGCCGTTCTGGTCGGCGTGGTTGCCGGCCAAGGTGCTGTTGGCCAGCGTCATCGTGCCGCCCAGGTCGTTGGCGATCGCTCCACCCTGAAACGCCTGGTTGCCGGAGAACGTGCTGCCGTTGATCGCGGCCGAGGCATTGTTGTAGATGGCGCCGCCCTGGATGCCGTGGTTGTTGGCGAAGGTGCTGTCGCTGACGAAGAGCGAGCCGCTCCGGTTGTCGATTGCTCCACCCTCAAAGGCATTGCCGCCTGTGAACGTGCTCAGCGAGACGTCGACCGTGCCCGATTTGTCGTTGTCGATGGCCGCGCCCAGGCCGTACTGGGCCAGATTGCCCGAGAACGTCGAGCTGTTGACCGTGAGCGTGCCGCCGTCATTGAAGATCGCGCCGCCGTAGTAGACCGACCCGTTCGCGGTGAAGTTGGTATCCGTGACGGTGAGATTCCCCTGGTTGAGGATGCCCGCTCCGCTGGCCGCTGTGCCGCCGGTGACGGTCAAATTCTCGAGGGTGGCGGTCACGCCGGGGGCGATATTGAACACGCCGACTGCGCCGCCGCCGCTGATCGAGAGCAGGTTTTCGCCCGGCCCTCCGATCAGTTCGGGAGCCGCGGTGTTGGTCAGGTCGAGCGTGCCGAGATTCGGCGAGAGCTTGATCGTCCACGAGGAAGTGCTCGCGTTGAAGCCGGGATCGCCCGGGGAAAACTCGAACAGGATCGTGTTGGGCCCCGAGGCGGCGCTCTCGGGGTTGGTGTTGGCCCAGGCGATCGCCGATCGCAGCGTGCCGTTGGAGTTTGAGTCGGTCGTGGTGGTGACCGCGTATGTCGAGCTGACCTGGTAGGCGCCGGTATCGATGAGCAGAGTGACCGAACCGGGCTGATTGCGCAAGGCGCCTCGCTGGTCGGTCGTCGGCACGGCCACGCCGGCGATCAATGCCTGGGCGGTGTTGATGGCGAGGCTGCCCGCCTGCAGTGCGATCGTTTGCGTCGACCCGCCGTTGTTGCCAAGCCCCGCCGCGAGGCCCGCGGCATGACCAACGAAGTTGCCGCTCACTCCGTCGGAGAGGCCGCCGGCTGAGCCCGCATCGTCGATCAGGTTGCCGATGCCGGCGGAGATGGTGCCGTGGACGTCGTCGGGGGCGCTCGGGGTGCCGCTCGTATTCTGCGCGATGATCGTGTTGTACACGCTCGCGGTTCCGGAGGAGGCCAAGAGGCCGCCGCCTCCATGGGCGGTGGTGGCGTTATTGTAGGCGATCGTGGCGTTGACGACCTGCAGCGTTCCGGTATTGAAGATGGCCGCGCCGAGCGAGGCGGTGTTGCCGGTGAACGTGCTGTTGGTGATCGACGCGGTGCCGGCGTTGTCGAGCCCGCCGCCCGACTGCGTCGCCGTGTTGCCGGCGAGCGTGCTATCCAGAAGTGTGAGGATAGCGCCCGACTGGTTGGCGATGGCGGCGCCGCTGGCTGCCGTGTTTCCGGTCAGCTCATCGTTGGTGACCGTCGTGTTGCCGAAATTGGTGAGGGCTCCGCCGGAACTGGCCGAGCCTCCGGAGATCGTGAGTCCCGAGAACGTCGCCGTGACGTCCTTGGCAACCGACAAGACTCCCGTGGTCCCACCGCCACTGAGCGTGAGGCTGCCCGGGCCGGGCCCGGAGATCGCCTCCGGCGTGGTGGTGTTGGTGAAGTTGATCGGGGAGCTCAGCGTGATCGTCTGCGGAGTCGAGAACACGCCCAGCACGTCGAAGACGATCGTATTGGGCTGGGGATTGCCCTGGGGATTGGACGCCGACGCCGGGAGGTTCCGAGCATTGGCGTTGGTGCTGATATTGGCCCAGCCGGCGGCCGTGGTGATGGTGCCGACGTCCGGGGCGAGCGACGTCGTGGTGACCAGGTAGGACGAGCTGGCCTCAAAGGCACCGATGTCGACGGTGTTGCCAGCGTTCAAGCCCCTGGGACCGCGGAGGGCGCCGCGCTCGTCGGTATTGGGAATCGCGACGGTGGTGATCGACGCGATTCCCGCGTCGATCGCGGGGCTCGCGGCGACCAGGGCGAGCGTCTGGGTCGGGCCGCCATTGGACGCCAGTGCGGCGGCGAGCCCTGCGCTCGCGAGGCCGACGAGGTTGTTGTTGCCCCCATTGACGAGCCCGCCGCTGCCGCCGGAGCCGATCAAGTTGTTGAAGCTGCCGGGCAGCACGCTGCCCCCGCCGGAAACGGCGATGTCGTTGGCGGAGGCGCCGGCACCGGTGCCGAACGAGTTCTGGGCGATGATCGTGTTGTACAAGGCGACCTTGCCGCCGGCGAGGACCGCCAGTCCGCCGCCGCCGCCGCCGGCGTTCAGGACGTTGTCGGCGTCGGTCACGTTGATCAGGGTGAGCGCGCCCGCGGTCGCGATGCCCGCGCCGGAGGCGGCCGAATTGAATGCGATGGTGTCGTTGATGAGTGTCAGCGCGGTGCCCAATTCCTCGCTGACCGCGCCGCCGGAGGCGGCCGCGTTGCTGGCGAGCGTCGAGTTGGCGACCGTCAAGGTTCCCGCGTTGTCGATGCCGCCGCCATTGCCGGTGGCCGTATTCGACGAGAAGGTGCTCTGGGAAACGGCGAGCACCGCGCCCGACTGATTGGCGATGCCCGCGCCGGCGCCGGCGTTATTGCCGCTGAAGGTATCGCCCTTCAGCGTGTTGAGGGCGCTTGTGCTGGCGTTTGCGATGGCGCCGCCGCCGGTCGTGGCCACGTTGCCCGAGAACGTGGAATAGCTCACCGAGAGCGTGGCACCGTCTTCGTTGAAGACGCCGCCGCCCGAGGTCGCGGCATTATCCGAGAGGGCGACGTTTGTGAGCGCAGTGCGCCGGAGTTGTCGATGCCGCCGCCGTTGCCCGTTGCCAGGCCGTCCTCGATGGTGAGCCCCGTCATCGAGACGTCGACGCCGCTTGCGATCGAGAACACTCCGGTGATACCGCCGCCGGAGACCGCGAGATTGTTCACACCCGGGCCGACGATCGCCTTGGCCACGCTGACGGGGCCGTTATTGGCGAGAGCCAGCGTACCGCCGGTCAGAGTCATCGTGCCGGTGACGCTGAAATCGATCGTGTTGGGCGCCGGCGAGGCTATGTTTGCAGAATTGGTGTTGGAGCTCAGGTTGGCCCAGTCGACGGCTGTCCGTAGCGAGCCGATGTCGGGCGAGTCGTTGCTGGTGGAGACCAGGTACGACGAGCTTGCCTCGTAGGCCCCGATGTCGACGGAACTCCCGGCGTTCAAGCCGGTGGGTCCGCGCCGGCGCCGCGCTGGTCGAACGTCGGGACGACGATCCCGGGGATAGAATTGGCCCCGGCGTCGATGGCCGCGCTGCCGGCTGAGAGCGCGATCGTCTGGGTCGGGCCGCCGTTGTCGGCTAGCGAGGCGGCGATTCCCGCGGGCCCGATCACGTTATGCGCAGCGTCGAGACCCCCGGTGGAATCCGCGTCGTCGACCAGGTTGTTGGTACTGGAGGGGCTCACCGTGCCGGAAATATCACTCAAGCCGCTGCCGCTCGTGTTCTGCGCGACGATCGTGTTGTACAGGGCGACCGTGCCGCCCGAATCGAGGCCGCCGCCGGCGCCGCCGGCGCCTGCGCTGTTGTAGGCGACCGTGCTGTTGATGAGTGTGAGTTTCCCGGTGATCTCGAGGCCGCCACCAACGTTTGCCGAGTTGCCGGCGACCGTGATGTCGGTGGCCGTCAGGTTTCCGGTGCTGTTGATCGCACCGCCGGAGACGGCGGCCGAGTTGCCCGAGAATGTCACGGCCTGGAGCGTGGCCAGGGCCGCGTTCTCGTTGTCGAGCGCGCCGCCGAACTGGGCGGAATTGCCGGTGAATGTGGAATCGGTCACAGTCAGGGGGTTCGACACCGACGCCGCCAGGATCGCGCCGCCGGAGGTGCCGGCGGAGTTGCTGCTGAAGGTGCTGTCGGAGATCGCCAGGGTCCCGGTGCTATAGACAGCGCCGCCTGAGCCTTCGACCGCCGAATTGCTGGTGAACGTCGAGCCGCTGATTGTGAGCGAGCCGAGGGCGGCGATGCCGCCGCCATTGCCGGCGCTTCCGGCCAGATTGTTCGTGATGCTGGACCCGGTGATGGTCGTGCTGCCAGAGCTCGCGACGCCGCCGCCCGAGGTCGCCTGGTTGCCCGAAATCGTGGAATTGGAAATCGAGAGCAAACCGTCGCTCTCTATTGCGCCGCCCTGGCCAAGGGCGGTGTTGCCGCTAAAGGTCGAGTGATCGACCGAAAGGGTGCCGCCGGTCTGATTGTCGACGGCACCGCCGTCGGTGAGGGCGCCGTTGCCCGTGAATGCGACGTGGCTGAGCGACAGGTCGCCTGCTCGAGCCGCCGCCGCCGCTGGTGGCGCTGCGCCTGGGCGATCGTCAGATCGGCCAGGCTGACCGTCACGCCGCTGTTGACCTGGAAGACCTGCGACTGCTGGCCGCCGCTGATCGTGAGGCTGCCCACTCCGGTGCCGGTGATCGCCTCGGGCGTCGTCTGGCCGGAGAAGACCAGCGGCCCCTCCGTCAAGGTGATGGTCTTTGGCGAGGAAAACACGCCCGACTGGTCGAACACGACGGTATTGGGCTGCGGGTTGCCGTTGGGATTCGAGGCGCTGTTGGGGAGATTCTCGCTGTTGTCGTTGAAGCTGACGTTGGCCCAGGATACGGCCGAGCGCAGCGTGCCGTAGCCCAGCACATCGGCGACGGACGTCACGAGATAAGACGAGCTCGCCTCGAAAGCGCCGACGTCGACGCTCAAGCCGGCGTTGATTCCGCCGGGCCCGCGCTCGGCGCCGCGCTCGTCGGTGCTGGGCACGCCGGCGATTGCATTATTCCCCGCGTCGATCGCCGGGCTGCCGGCCAAGAGCGCGATCGTCGCGAGCGGCCCGCCGTTGTCGGCCAGCGAGCCGAGATGGAGGTTCGCAAGGGCGACGCCGACCTGGTTGCCGTTGGTCCCATCGGTGAGCCCGCCTGAGCCGCCGGCGCCAACCAGGTTGCCGGCGCTCGAGGCGGAAACGTTGCCGCCGCCGGGAGAGAAGATGTCGTCGGGAGTGCTGGCGCCTTGCTTGTTGGCGGCGACGATCGTGTTGAACAACGTGACGGTGCCGCCGGTCGCGTTGATTCCGCCCCCCTGGCCGCCGGCGCTTGCGGTGTTACCGACGATCGTCGCGTTGATCGTCGTCAAGGTGCCGGACGCGTTATAGATGCCGGCGCCGAACGATGCCGAGTTGCTGGCGATCGTCGCATTTGTGATGGTCAGATTGCCGGAGTTGGCAATGGCGCCGCCCTGGCCCGAGCCCCCGGTGTTGTCGTTGAACGTGGCGTTGGTGACCGTGCCGCTGCCGTCGGGGCCCGTTATCGAGGCCGCCGCCGTCGCCCGCGCTATTGCCGGCGAAGGTGGTGATCGCGATTTGCAACTGGCCGTCGTTGTAGACGCCGCCGCCGGAGGTGGCCGAGTTGCCCGTGACAGTGTCGGTGTTGAGCGTGAGCGTGGCGGCGAAGTTGTAGATGCCGCCGCCTGCGCCGCCGGCCTGATTGGAGCTGATGTCGGAGCTGCCGATCGAAAGCGCGCCGAAATTGATGAAGATGCCGCCGCCGTTGCCGCCGGCGGAATTGCCGGAGATCGTGCTGCCGGTCACCGACACCGAGCCGCTGCTGTTGTAGACGCCGCCGCCGGTGGACGAGGCGTTGTTGCTGGAGATCGTGCTGTCGGCGAGTGAAATGCTGCCCTGGTTGTAGATTCCACCGCCAAACTTCGCGGAGTTGCTGCTGACGACGCTGCCGCCGCCCAACTGCAATGTTCCGGTATTGAACATGGCGCCGCCGAAGCCGCCGGAGGCATCATTTTCGACGAATTGCGAGGCCGAAACGTTCAGGCTGCCATTACTGTAGATCGCTCCGCCGTCGCCGCCGGAGGCCGAGTTATCGAGGAACGAGACGCCGGCGACGGTCAAGTCGCCAGAGCTCTCGACGGCGCCGCCGAAGCCGCTTGCGGCGGTATTGAGATCGAACTGGCCGCCGCTGATTCCCAGCGTGCCCTGGAAGCTGGCGACGGCACCGCCAGTTGGGCCGGAATTGCCGGTGAACGTCGCACTCGTGATGGTGGCGTTGCCCGCGTCGTTGAAGATGGCTCCGCCGCTGCCGGTGCTGCCGGTTGCGTCGTTATCCACGAAGAGACTGTCGCTGACTGACAGCGTCCCCTCGCTCAGGATGGCGCCGCCGTCCAATGCCTTGTTGTCGCTGAAGGTCGAGCTGGCGCTCACCGAGACCGAGCCGTCTCCAAAGGCGAAGATGGCGCCGCCTTCCTGCGAACTGTTGTTGTCGAAGGACGTCCCGGAGATCGAGGCGTTACCTGAAGAGTAAATCCGCCGCCCCAGGAGCTGGCGGTGTTATTCGAGAACGACGCATCGGTTGCGTTCAGCGTGCCGGTACTGTTGATGCCGCCGCCGAACGAGGCCGAGTTGCCGGTGACGGTCGTGCCTTCGAGTGCGAGCGTTCCACTGATGTCGATGCCGCCGCCGTCAAACGCCGTATTCTTGGTGACCGCGCCGTCAACGAGCGTCAGCGTTCCCTTGACGAAGATGCCGCCGCCGAAGGTGGCCTTGTTTTGCGAGATGACGGCGCCTGAGAGGGTGAGCGCCTGGCCGGCGTCGAGTCCACCGCCGAAGCCCGAGCCGGAGGGCCCGCCCGAGCCGACGGCTCCCTTGTGGTCGCCGATGCCCCCGACTCCGCCGGAGCCGCCCTGGCCCCCCTGCGCGGTGTTCTGCGTGAGCGAGGCGTTGTTCCAGTTGACGCTGCCGAAGACGACGTACATGCCGCCGCCGAAGCCTTGACCCCCCTTGCCGCCGACCCCGCCGGCTCCACCGGCTCCGGAGACGGTGTTATTGAAGGTCGTGATTTCCAGCCCGCCGAAGCCGCCGGTGCCGCCCTTACCGGCTTGACCGCCGGTCGCCGTGTTGCCCTGGATGCTGGCGGAGTTGAGGGTGAGGGTTCCGACGGCGAGGTAAATGCCGCCGCCGTTGCCCGGCCCGCCCTGGCCGCCCAGGCCGCCGACGCCGCCGGGAAAGGAGATGGTGCCCCCTTCGCCGCCAAAGCCGCCCTGTCCGCCGGTGCCGCCGACGGCCGAGTTGGAAGTCATCGTGCCGCCGGTGATCTGGACCTGGCCGCCGTTGATGAACAGGCCGCCACCCTGCCCGGATCCGCCCTCGCCGCCGGTGCCGCCGGCCCCGCCAGGGATCGGCCTGGCAAAATAGGCCGAGCCGTTTTGCGTGAGCGTGCCGCCCAGGCCGCCCAGGCCGCCGACGCCGCCGACGCCACCCTTGGCCTCGTTGCCGACGATCCGGCTGTCACTCAGCGTCAGGCTGCCGGCGGCCATGTAGATGGCTCCGCCCTCGGCCTGACCACCCTGCTGGCCGGGGCTTCCGGGACCCGCGGTGACCGATGCGCCGGTCCCGCCATTGGAGCCCGTGCTGCCGATCGCCTTGTTGTTGGACAGGGTCATGTCGGTGAGCGACACATTGCCCCCGTCGACCACGAGCGCGCCGCCGACGGCCGTGCCTTTCGGGATATTCAGGCCGGCATTATCGGTGGCGGTGCCCCCCTCGAGCTGGAAGTCTTTGAAGTTGACGGACAGGGTGCCCGTCGGGTCCATGACCTCGAAGAGCCGCGTGGACGCGCCGGCACCAACGGTCGCGCGGGCACCGCTGGGCGGGCTGCCGCCGGCGGCCGTCTGTGTGGCCGTGCCGTTCACGAGGATGGCCTTGCTTGGCAAGCCCGACTGGTTCTGGAGGACGATGTCGCCGTTGTCGATCGGGTAGAGCACGCCCGCGTAGATCAGGTTGACCTTGTCGGTCGCGCTCGCGTCTTCGCCGGCCTGAGTGAAGTCGTTGCGCAGGCTGCTGTCGGCAGGCAGCGGGTAAAACACGCTGACGCCGGGTGTCGCGACCGTGTCCTGGACGACGTTGGTCGTGGTGAGCGGGCCGCCGATCTGGCTGCCGGCTGAGCTCACCGTGATCTGGAAGACGTAGGGAGTGGCGCTGGTGCCCCCGGCAGCGTGAGCCCGTCGATGACCGCGGTGCCGTTGTCGAAATTGTAGGTGAACGACGGCTGCGGCGAGGTGAAGGTCTCGCCGCCGGGCCCGTTCAAGAGCGAGATCGTGGCCGTGCCGGTGAATCCGAACGCGAATGCACCGCTCGCCGTTTCCGCTTCGACAAGCGTGCCGAAGACGCCGCCCTGGATCACGCTCGTGGGTGGCTCCACGGCGATGACGGCCTTGGTCGCCTGGCCGTAGTTCACGAAGCCGGGGACCAGGTTGTTCAGGATCGGGGTTCCCAGGCCGGTCACCAGGTCGTAGCCCTTGCCGGCCTGGAAGGCATTGAAGCCGACGGTGATGTCGTGCAGGTACGTGGAGTAGCTCGGGGACTGAGCAATCGAATAGAGCGCGGGCAGGACCTGGGTTGACCCGGCCAGTTTTGGATACCCGGCCAGCGCGCGGCCCTGGTCTGCGATCGACATGAAACCGGCCCACATCGGCGTGGAGAGACTGGTGCCGCCGACCTGGACCCAGGGCGTGGCGTTGCCGAAATCGTTCGGGTCAAAGACTGGCACGCCCGTGTTGGGGTCGGCGTCGGCCGAGATATCCGGGACTTCGCGAAAACCGCTGGATTGCACGCCGTCCTGGTAGGTGGGCTCGGTGTAAAAATTGCTGATGCCGCCGCCGCTTGCAGAACTTGGCGCGAACGAGTCGCTGCCGTAGCTCCAGCCGGTCTCACTTTGCCACTGGTTGGTCTTGGAGATCTGCAAGGTCGTGCCGCCGACGGCCACGACCAGGGGCGAAACCGACGGATAATTGGGCGCATCGCCCGGATTGGCTCCGGAATCACCCGTGGCGGCGAGTATCGTCACGTCGGGGTTAAACGCGAGTGCCGGAACCAGGTACGTGTCATCAAGAAATTGCTCGTCCGCCCCGTTCCCGGACGCTTCAAACTCGCCCAGGATGCTCATCGATACCACGTCGGCGCCCAGCGTCGTGATGGCGGTTTCGACGGTCTGCATGATGTCGAGGAAATTAGCCGCCGTGGCTTCCACGAGGTCGATGTTGGCGCCCGGCGCCATGGAGTGGGCCCATTCGACGTCCAGGGCGATCTCGGTTCCCCAGCCCGAATTCACCTCTCCCGGCAACGGAGTCGTGGCGCCTTGTTCGTTGAAAATCCCAAAGCTGGGCGGGTCGGGCAGGCCGAACTTCTTGTCGAACAACTGGAGCATGCTGCCGGCGTAGTTGGGCCCGGTCGGCTGGAAGCCGGGATTGTTGCCCGGATCAATGATGGCGATCGTCTCGCCCGTGCCGTCACCGGGGGTCGATCCGAACTTGATCAGGTTGACGCCGTAGGCGCCCCGAATCTGCTGGGGAGTGTATCCGGTCGGACCGGTGGTCTGGGCCGGAGTCACCCCGCCGGCCGGTCCGGCCGCCGGATTGTAAAACAGCAGAGGCGACTTGGCCATGATCGTCGAAAGCGACGGTGGAGCGCCGGCGCGGAGTTGCTTCCCGCCGCGGGGATCCGCGGCACGCCCGAGGATGTCGGCGAACTTCCCGGCGATCCGACTGTACCCTGGTGGACCGTGTTCGGCGGCTGCAAGTTGGGCGCATCCAGCACCGGAGGCGCGACGGGCCCCACGAAGGTGTGCGAGCCGGTGGGGTTGAGCTGGGACAACACCACTCTGCTCTCGAGGTTTTCCAGGAGCGGGGGTAAAGACCGCCGCCGGCGCCGGGTTGCGAGTGTGCGGAGAGATCGCTTGCGAGAAGACATAGGTCGTTCATCCTCGGTGCAGGGACAGAATGCGCGGCCGGGGATCACACGCTGATCCGATCAGCCCTGTCGGTTCAACGACTACGATCACTGCGGCGATGCTTGACGAAACGATGGTTCGATTAAGGTCTTCAATGACCCGGTCTCATTAGCGGGTCGTCCCACTGGAATGGGCCCGGCGCCGTCGACTCCACGCCACCAGGTCCTGCTGCGAGCCGGACGGTCGTTCTTGCTCTTCGAAAACACCAGCGCCAGATCGATTCCCCAGGGATGCCGACCCCCGCCCGCCGGCCATGGCAGGCAAGGGCGCCGATCTCATGACCTGAGCCCATCCGCGCCGGCCCGACCGCCGGCTTGAACGGATCAAACAATCTGAATTAAAGTGCAAGTTAGTGCGAGTACCGAACGAGAACAGCGAAGCTGTCGATCTAGAACTCGAGCGCGAACAACGACCAAGAGCGCCAAACTGCGCAAAAATATACAGGCTACGCAGTCTGTGCACAAGAGTGTCGAAAATCAAAAACCGTGGACGTGATGACTCCCGAAACCAGCCACACCGTCGCGGAATTCGCGGGCGATCGAGAACAGCCAAGCGCGACGGCGGAATTCCCGCCGATGCGGAAACGCAAGTCACCGCGCCGCCACGTTATGGCACTCATCACGCACTGAAGAAATCAATCGCTTCCGGGCTCGCTCCGACCCACTTTTCCCGTTTTTCCCTGGGATCCGTCGTTGGGTGCCCTCTTCGCATCCAGGGCGACTTTGCCACCGGATACAAGATTGCAACCAACATACAATGCTCGCTCGCATGCGCCTAGTGGGTAGTTCCAGATTCCGAGGGAGTGGTCGCGAGTTCCTTCGTCAGGCACAAATCCGAACGGGACAACGGGCCCGCGGCGGAGGGCAGGTCGAATGGATTCGACCCGCTGGGCCGGCGAGCGTCTGCGATCCTTCTTGCGGACCCTTGGCGAGCGAAGGTAACAGGAAGACGTTTCCGCCTGCACCGAACGGGCCTGGTGGCACGCGTCGTCCGTGAACGCGGCATCGAGCGCGATGATCTGCCCAGATATCCCCCGGGCTTTCGCCGTGTCCGCACGACCCTGACTTCGAGTTCCGGTAGGAAGGAGAGTACCAGGAACAAGCGCGGATTTCGACACCCCGTTTACCGATTTCTCGATCAAGGCAGGGCTGCGACGAAGGCGTCACGATGTGTGGTGTCGGGAAACCAATAGCGCAGGCCTTCCCGCGCGAGCTCGTGGCGAGGGTCCCCCTTGACGAGCAGCCCGGACTCGCGGATGCAGTGAGCGCAGAAGCCGGATTCGGCGACGTCGACCATCGCGAATTCGTCGGGAGTCTCGAGGAATCGCCGGCGATCCTGCTGGGTGGCGCACAGGAACAGGCGCCCCGCGTACAACACGCCAAAACTGCGCGTCGCCGGGTACCGCCGCGTCGAGCGTGGCTTTGTTGACGGGGCAGTAGCCGTCGTTGGCGGGGACATACCGCGCCGGCTCGGAGCGGAACCGCTCGAAGAGCTCGAGGCTGGCGAAGCGATAGGCGCGCCCGCCGTGCCGGATTGTGTACTGGCTATTGCCCGCGACCAGCTTGCGGTCGCGCACCAGGCTGACCGCGCAGAAACCGTCCATGGCCAGCGGCTCGATCGCAGTCTCGCTGCCATTGTCCTTGTCCCGCGCGGGTGCAGCGGCGGCGTCGGCGAGCGCGGATTCGCCGGTTCTGGCGCGCGGTCGCCGCGCCAGCGAATCGCGCAGGAATGCGTCGAATTCCGATGGGCCCAGATAACCCTCGTGGCAAGCGACGATTTCGCGAGTTGGCGCGACAATGACCGTTGCCGGCAGGCCGGTGAGGTTCAAGCTTTGCGCCAGTTGTTCGTTCACGTCGCAGCGGAGCTTCACGGGGATGAACGAGTCACGTGCGTGCCGAACGATCGCGGGGTGGGGGAAGGAATCCCGCTCCATCCGGGTGCAGTTGGAGCACCAAGGCCCGGTGAACTGAATCCAGAGTAGCCGGTGGGCGGCGCCGGCTTCTTCGAGCGCGGCCGCGTAATCGTCGCGCCAGGCGATGGGCTCAGGATCCGCGCCCCGGGCCCGCGGGTGGAAGAGCCCTGTGCACGAGCAGGCGACGAGGAGTGCGACACCGGGAGCGACCCGAACGGGGTGCGAGTGGCGTGGCATCGACGAGCATCTCCATCTACGACAGTTGACGAGTTCGGTCGTGAGATCGAAGGAGTCGCGGCATGCCACCGCGCACTCCTTCCATGGAGATGCCACCCGGCGAGTTCGAGCGGGCCAAACCGTTGGCGTTCGACAGGGCGTCGTTTTTCTGGAACTCACATCGGACAGGACGGCGGCGCGACTTGATTCAAGTCGGGCCCGGCCGGGGTGAACCGGTCGTCAGAACGCGCGCCCGCCGTAGAAGCCGCGCGAGCGGAAGACCTGGCACGTGCGCTGCCGCCACGTTCCGCGCGGAGCTCGAGTATGAACGGTTCAACGCCGGCATCGCGAATCTGTTGGCGCAATGGGTCGCCGTTGCAGCTCTGACACGGATCAGAGAAGCTGCTCCATTTCCGTGTAATTCCGCGATTTCCCCGGTTAGAGATCTGCCTCTTGAATCTGCTGCGCCAGAGCGGCCGAACGTGGGGCTCTCTTGTTCTCTGTGGCGAACGGAAGAGGCACGCGATGAGATCGCCGGCGATCGGCATGTCGATCTGGAAAAAGGGTTCTAACCACGGAAAACGCGGACTTACGCGGAAAGGACGACGCAATAAAGATTGTTCATCCACGATGTTCGCTGGCTTGGCTGGATCTGAGGTGCTCGACCGCAGTCGAACTCCGTGCCCCGTCTCGCGATGGACTTCAATTGGCGCCTTACGTTTGGTGTAAGACTCCTCGGCGTCGAGGCTGCTCCAATTCGGTGTCGTTCTGCGGTTTCCGTGGTCAAAGACCTTCCGGTTGAATTTGCTGCGCCAGAGCGGCCGAGCGTGCGACTCCCCGGTTCTCTCTGGCGACCGGAGGAGGCACGCGATGATATCGCCGGCGATTGGCATGTCGATCCGGAAAAAGAGTTCTAACCACGGAAAACGCGGAATTACGCGGAAAGGACAACGCAATACAGATTGTTCATTCGCGATGGTCGTTGGGTTGGCTGAATCTGAAGTGCTCGATCGCAGTCGAACTCCGTGCCCCGTCTCGCGATGGACTCAATTGGCGCCTTACGTTTGGCGTAAGACTCCTCGGCGTCGAGGCTGCTCCAATTCCGTGTCGTTCTGCGGTATCCGTGGTCAAAGACCTTCCGGTTGAATTTGCTGCGACAGAGCGGCCGAACGTGGGAGTGCCCGGTTCTCTGTGGCGATTGGAAGAGGCACGCGATGGTATCGCCGGCGATCGGCATGTCGATCCGGAAAAAGAGTTCTAACCACGGAAAACGCGGACTTACGCGGAAAGGACAAAGCGATAGAGATTTTTCATTCGCGATGGTCGTTGGGTTGGCTGGATCTGAAGTGCTCGACCGCAGGCGAACTCTGTATCCCGTCTCGCGATCGACTTCAATTGGGGCATTAAGTTTGGTGTAAGACCATGTCCAACCAGGACAAAAGACTTTCAACCACGGAAAACGCGGAATGACACGGAACGGATCAAGAATTGTAAATTCTCCGCTCGACTTGCGCGTCAGGGTGGCTACCGAAGTTGACGAGCAGTCCGAGTCTCAGGCCGGTCGCCTTCAAGTAGTTCAGGAGCTGCGCCTCGTGCGAGGGAGCGAGCTCCTTTACGGCCTTCAATTCGACGATGATCTTTTCAAAACAGACAAAGTCCGCCTTGTAGATCTGGAGCAGCGAGACTCCCTGATAAGTCAGCTTGAGCTCGCATTGGGAGAGGAAGGGGAGACCTCGGCGATTGAATTCGATTTCGAGACATTCTTGATAAACCGGCTCCAGGAACCCGCTGCCCATCTCGCGGTAGACTTCAAAGATCGCTCCGCGGATGGCGTAGGTCTCGTCGGCATAGAGGAGCTCGTCCATTTCCGTGTCCTTCCGCGATTTCCGCGGTCAAAGATCTGCCTCTTGAGTCTGCTGCGCGAGGGCGGCCGAACGTGGGACTGCCCGGTTATTTGTGGCGACAGGAGGATGCACGCGGTGAGATCGCCGGCGATCGGCATGTCGATCTGGAAAAAGGGTTCTAACCACGGAAAACGCGGACTTACGCGGAAAGGACAAAGCATTGGCGATTGTTCATTCGCGATGGTCGTTGGGTTGGCTGGAACTGAGGTGCTCGAGCGCAGTCGAACTCCGCACTCCGTCTCGCGATCGACTTCAATTGGGGCCTTAAGTTTGGTGTAAGACCATGTCCAACCGGGACAAAAGACTTTTAACCACGGAAAACGCGGAATGACACGGAACGGATCAAGAGTTGTAAATTCTCCGTTCGACTTGCGCGTCAGGGTGGCTACCGAAGTTGACGAGCAGTCCGAGTCTCAGGCCGGTCGCCTTCAAGTAGTTCAGGAGCTGCGCCTCGTGCGCGGGAGCGAGCTCCTTTACGGCCTTCAATTCGACGATGATCTTTTCAAAACAGACAAAGTCCGCCTTGTAGATCTGGAGCAGCGAGACTCCCTGATAAGTCAGCTTGAGCTCGCATTGGGAAAGGAAGGGGAGACCTCGGCGATTGAATTCGATTTCGAGACATTCTTGATAAACCGGCTCCAAGAAGCCGCTGCCCATTTCGCGGTAGACTTCAAAGATCGCTCCGCGGATGGCGTAGGTTTCGTCGGCATACAGGAGCTCGTCCATTTCCGTGTCCTTCGGCGATTTCTGTGGCTAAAGATTTTCCTGTTGAATCCGCTATGCCCGAGCGGCCGAACATAGGCATCCCAGCTTCTTTGTCGCGACGCAAGGGGGGCACTTGATGCTCTCAAAGGCGATCGGCATGTCGATCTGGAAAAAGGGTTCTAACCACGGAAAACGCGGACTTACGCGGAAAGGAAAACGCGATAGCGATTGTTCATTCGCGATGGTCGTTGGGTTGGCTGGAACTGAAACGCTCGATTGGACGCGAACTTCATACCCCGTTTCGCGATCGACTTCAATCAACGCCTCAAGTTTGGCGTAAGTCTCCTCGGCATCGAGAAGCGGCTCCATTTCGTGTCGTTCTGCGCGCCGTGGTCTGTGGTCCACGTTGCGAATCAGCGATGCGCGATGCGGCCGAAGTTGGGGCTTAGGCGGTACTTTGTGGCGCCGAGTGTGCGGAGGCCCTAGTGCGCGGGCCGGTTCTGGATGCGCGGTTGCCTCAGCGGGCGCATCGCCCTTGGCGGCTGGATTAGCTCGCTCAAGATCGCGATTTCGCGCAGCCTGTCGGGGCTGGCGAGCATGGACCGGATTGATGCGCTCGTGAGCGCGACTTGCAGTTCCCGCGCGGCGGCTTCGTCGGCGCCCGGGGCCTTTGAGGTCTGAGAGAGCGGCGTGTTGATGGGGGCCACTAGCGAGGCGAGCGGCGTGATTTCCAGCGGCCGGCTCCTGGTCTCGGCCATGGACTTGGTGACCAGGCTGGTGAGCGCACGGGGTCGGGCCGCGTCGCTGGGGCCGGATGGGTTTGGGCCCGCGGGCGCCCGGCCGCGCGAACCCCGCCGCGGGGCGCGAGCGCGCGCGCGCGGGCGGCCGCGGCCGATGCCGGGGCCGAGGGGGCCGCCGGACTCTGGCGCGGCCCGCGCGAGTTCGATTCGATGATCACGATCCCGTCGTCGGCTGAGAGTCCGCGGACGGTGCCACCGCGGGCGCCGGTCACGGGGTCGGCCCAGCGGCCCGGCGCGAGTCGTTCGGGCGAGGCGCCGGGGGCTCCGGCATATCGTCCGGCTCCGGTGGCGGGCTCACCGCGGCCCGCGGGTGCGGAGGGCCGGCCGGTGCCGGACCCGGGCCCGCGCAAGGGACGAGGCGGCAGCGGCGGCGCGTCGCGGCTCAAGAGCGACGTGAGCGCGAAGATCGCCAGGATCGACAGGACCACGATGAGCTGGAGAACCATGGCGAGCCTTGTCTTCGGTCACGACGGGACCGGCACGTTTTCCCGGCGCGCATTGCCGGTACCCGCGATTGCGTTTCGCATCTCGGTGTCTGCCTGAACGTTCTTCAGGTTGTAATAGTCGCCGATTCCGAGATGACCGCGGCGGAAAGCCTCGGCGATCGCCATCGGGATCTCAGCTTCAGCCTGGACCACCTTGGCGCGGTTTTCCTGGACCGCCGCCTGCATTTCCTGCTCTTTGGCGACGGCGAAGGCGCGGCGTTCCTCGGCCTTGGCGCGGGCGACGCGCGTGTCGGCTTCCGCCTGCAGGGCCTGCAAGTTGGCGCCGATGTTGTCTCCGACGTCGATATCGGCGATATCGATCGACAGGATCTCGTACGCCGTGCCGGCGTCGAGCCCCTTTTCCAGCACTCGCTTGGAAATCGTATCGGGCTTCTCGAGGACCTGGAGGTGTGTTTCGGCCGAGCCGATCGCGTTGACGATCCCTTCGCCCACCCGCGCGATGATCGTCTCGTCGGTCGCGCCTCCGACCAGGCGGTCGAGGTTGGTCCGGACCGTCACCTTCGCCTTGACCTTGAGCTGGATGCCGTTCTTGGCGACGCCGTCGATCGTCTGCCGGCCCGAGGCGGGGTCGGGGCAGGGGATGACCTTGGGATTCACGCTGGTCTGCACGGCCTCGAGGACGTTGCGGCCGGCGAGGTCGATGGCGGCGGCCCGCTTGTACGAGAGCGGAATGTCGGCGCGATTGGCTGCGATCAGCGCGCGGACGACGTTCGGTACGTTGCCGCCGGCCAGGTAGTGCGCCTCGAGCGCGCGGGTGGTCATGCCGTCTTTCTCGGACAGGCCTGCCTGGTAGGCCATGATCTTCGAGCGGACGATGATGTTCGGGTTGACCTTTCGAAACGACATCCCCACCAGCTCCCAGATCGTGACGTTGGCCAATGTCATCTTGGCCTGGATCCAGAGGTTGAAGTATTTCGCCAGGAAAATGCTGGCGATGAGCGCGAAGAGCCCGATCGCGCTCATCATCAACCACACGTAGAGCTGCCAGGAGCTGGGGTTCTGAGCAAACATTGGCGCCATTATGGTGTACCTTTCGCGTTTCGAGCTTCCACCTTCAGTGTACTCGAATGCGGAGGTCCTTCGCCAACCCCCAGACGGCGGCGGTCAAGTTCGGCGCCGGCAGGGCCGGCGGCGGTGGCCCCGCTTCCGGGAAACGTGGATCGCGGCCCGGCCGACCCGCGGCTTTAGCTTCCGACTTTCTTGACGATGACGCGCGGGCCCTGGACGTCGACGACCTCGACGAGGTTGTCGGGTTCGACGAAGAAACCGGCGGCCGTGACGTCGATCAGCATGTTGCCGAATCGCGCCTTGCCGGTCGGACGCAACGACGACGTCGTTCTGCCCGTCTCGCCAATGAGAAAGGCGAGCGACTCATACCCTTCCAGTATGGGTCGGCCGAGGGCGTCTTCGGGCTCGACCGTCGTCCACGGCTCGGGCTTCAGGATGAACCGGTTAAAGAGCGGCATCGACGGGAAGTAGCGTGCGAGCACGACGACGCAGCCCCCCACCGCTGCAAGCATGCCGGTGACCTGCATCAAGGTGTGACCAAGCTCCTGGTATTCGTAATCCTGGGTCGGCCAGATGAAGGTATGGCGCGCCAGCACGATGCTGCAGAGCATGAGCAGGATTCCGCTCATGCCGAAGACGCCGAAGCCGGGGAAAACGAAGAGCTCGAGTGCGAGGCATATGAGGCCGATCAGGAACAAGATGATCTCGAGCTGGTCGGCCGTGCCGCTCAGGTACTGGCTCCAGAAGAAGAGGAGGAACGCGACCGCCGAGATGATCGCCGGCAGGCCAACGCCGGGCAATTTCAGCTCGATCACCAGCATGAAGCCGCCGATGAAGAGCAAGAGCCAGCTCACGTAGGGCTCGGTGAGGATCGTGACGAGTGAATCGACCCAGCTCGGCGCCGTGGACGCGGATCTCGCGGTCGCGCAGTCCGTAGATGCCCTTGAGCTCCTCGCGGTCCTTGACGACCTCGCCCAGGCCGTAGGACGGAGCGTCCTCAGCCTTGATGGTCAGGACCGAGCCGCGCTCTTTTCGGATATCGATCACCTGGTAGCGGCCGCGATCGGCTTCGACCTCGGTGCTCAGGAGCAGCCGGGACGCGCCGGTAAGGGAATCGCGTGCTTCCACGACCTCGACGTCGGGATTGACCATGGCATGGGCGACGGCCTCGGGATGTCCGTTTTCGCGGGCCCAGAATGCCGCCTTGTTGGCCAGGCTGGCGCGGGCCGCGTCGCCCAGGTCGTGCAGCGGGCCATTGCGGCCCGAGCTCGTCTGGCGGACGTCGCCCATCCTCGCCCCCTTCTTGAACACGATGTCGTGGCACGCCAGCGGCAGGAGCGCCGCCACGCCCAGGGCGCGGTCGTCGACGTAGGCGACGGTCTTCATGTCCTTGATCCCGGAGAGCAGGTCGCCGATGCGGTCGCTGACGGCTTCCATGCCGCCGGGGCTGTTGATCTCGATGAACAGAAGGTTGACCTTGCGCCTGGCGTGCTTCCTCGATATTTCGCTTGAGCATCGAGGCCGCGACCGAATCGAGTGCGCCCTTGAGCTCGATCCAATCGGGCCGGATCGCCTGGCCAAGCGTCGGGTCGTCGATCGCCGAGCGGCCGCTCAACTGGTACATGGTCGCGAGCTCTTTCGGGCTCTCGGCGTTCCGCGTGCAAAAGCCTTCGTCGCGCGCCCGCTGCGCGGTCAGCGTTCCGCGCTGGCCGGCGTCCCAGGCGGGCTTTTCCTCGAGGATCTGCTGGTGGGTTTCCAGAAACTTCTGCTTGTTCTCGGCGAGCACGTAGTGGATGGCCTTGTCGACCGTGCGCACCCGGCGCAGATCGGCATCGCGGTCGAGCATGCCCAGCAACAGTTCGGGGTCGCGCGTCTTGCGGATGGCCAGGAACCGCACCGGCTCGCGCAGCGCCGGGTCAAAGGGCTGGCCCTCGGGCGTGATCGGGCCCAGCGAAGCGGACGAGCCCATCACGATCTCGGTGCAGGCCAGGGCCGGCAAGACGGCATAGCCCTTGAGCGGCTGCGGCACGAATGCGACCGTCAGCTTGGCGCCGGCCAGCTCGCGTGAGATCAGGTTGGCGAGGTCGTAGCACGCGCCAAATTCGCTGCTGCCCGGCGCCGTCTCGCCGGCCTGGAATTCGAAGACGAGGATCGGCCGCGATCCGGTCTCCGACGACGCGGACCGGTCGACGAGCTGGCGGGTCGCACCGCGGATGCGCTCTTTTGTCTCGTGCGTGATCGGTTCGGTGATCGTGAAGAACTGGCCGGGCGTCGCTGGCGAGGCGGGGGCGGCGTTCTGGGCCGCCGCGATGCCGCCGGCCAGGCCGGAAAGGAACAAGATGAAGGGCCAAACCTTGGCCTGGAGACGCGCAGCTCGTGGGCGGATCATGGATGCCGGACTCCCTTCGAGAGTCGGAGGCGCCTCTATCATCTCTGTTGCTGGCACAACGACGCGAGCGTGAAGAGCCGCCCGGATCCGATGAACTCCTTAACAGAAGTCGACCACGTCCGTTCGCCGTGCTCTCGAAAGCGCAAACCGACCGAATTCCGACTCACACTCGACGTGATTATAAACGGCACCGGGGGGAGGGTCAAACACCGCGGGGGCGGTCCGCGGCGGTCGGTGTGTGCGCAAGTGCGGGCCATGGCACGGCTCCGGCCGCGGCGGTCTGGGCGATTCCCCGAAAACTTTCGCGAGTCGCTCGCAGTTTTGAGGTCGGGGGTCATCGTTTTCGCGATTTCTCAACGGGAGCGCCGCCGTTGTCGACGTCGGCGGCGCCTCCTCGCCGGGCGACTCTCCGCTGTGAGCGCAGGCCACGTTGCGCGCCCGGGGCTCGAGGCCGGCCGACGGTGGATTGCGTGGCGGGCGGCCCGGTTGTGCGCTGGCGCACGGTGAGGCGGGTCGGTGAGATGTGCAACAGGTCCGTTATCGGGGTCCGACGGTGTCGGCGGGTGCGGGTCGCTGGGCGGATTGGGCGGGGGTCTGGCGGCGGGGAACCCGGCCTTTCGTCGACGGCTGCGCCGCGGCCCGCGCGCCGGGGTTGCGCTCGAGCTTCCAGGGCTTGCCCGGATTCACGCCCTCGAAAAAGCGATTCGCGATTTCCTTGTTGGGGTTGATCTTCGAGAGCACGAAATCTTGCTTGCTCTTGCCGTCGGGAGAGATGAGCACGATGCGAGTCGGCAGCAGAAACTTTCGATCCAGGGAAATCCAGGCCACGCTGAAGACGTCCTTGTCCTCCGGAAGCTTGGGCCGGATCATCACGAGGTAGCGACTGGCGTTCTGGCTGTGCAGAGCCATGTCATAGCGGGCCTGGGCTTCTGCAGCTTTCAGGTTGAACAAGAAGGGGAGGGGTCCTTCCTCGAGCGCGCGCTTCGCGCATCGCGATCGAGCGTATACACGATGATTCGCTTGACGTCGTAGCGGTAATGCCAGACCTCGGCGCCGGTGCAGATGATGGTTTCGTAAGGCGTGGAGTCGATCTCGCCGTTCTTTTTCTCGACCGGGACGAATATCTTCTTACCCTTGACCTTGGGATCGGGCTGGGTTTGCAGGTTGACCTTGCGATAGTCGACATACGCCAGCGACGGTGTCCGAAATGCGGCGTGGCCCTGGTAGTGCTCCTCGTCGCCCCAGGCGGCGTCCTTGTCGATGCGGTAGATCGAGACTTCCAGCGATTTCAGCTTGGCGCTCTGGCCTTCCCAGAGTCCCAGAAGGGTCTGCATTTCCGCCGGATCGGGGCGTGAGGGTGCCGTGGCGGCTGGGGCTGCCGCCGGCGGCCGCGCCGGCTGGGCCGGCCTGAGATTGTCTTGATCTTGCGGGACGGCCAGCGCGAGACCGGTCGCGAACGTTGCGGAGATCGTGAAACCGAGAATTGTCGTCGGTCGCGGCATCGGCAATCGTCCTCCTGCTTTCCACTCGAGCGCCGCCGGCCTGGCTCGCCGGCCGGCCGGCCGTCCTTCGGACGCGGACCCTACCATAGATCTCGATCGGCGAGAAGTGCAGCCGGATGCGCTCGCCGAAGGCGGGTGCGGGCATGTGTCGCCCGGAATAACGCATATGGTGATCATCCCGCTGGCAGCTTCGCCCTGAGATGAGGCGTTGGCTGCACGATCGATGCGCCTGGATGCACGACCGCTTCGGCCCGGGTTCCGCGCCGATTCGCTCCAACCCGCGTCATGAATACCGTTTGTGAAGTATAACTGAATGTCGGCATCAATTTTGCTGCTTCAATCCATTCGAGCATGACAACAGTGAGCTGCGTGCAGCGCCGTTCATCGATAAACCTGAGACCTAGAGAAGGGAGAATGACGATGCGACCCCAGCCGATTTGCGAGTTACCGCCGCCGGCCTGGCCTCTCCCGTTGATTGCGAGCACCCCGCGCGGACCGCGCCGCAAGGCTTGACGGTTTCGGACTCTCGGTTACCATGATCGTGTCGGCCTCACCGGCTTCGTGGGGCACGGCGTAGCGTTCGAGTCGTGCTCCGAGGGGCTGGACACCCGGTATGTCGTCTTTAGAACGACCCAAGCTTCGTCCGGTGATGCCTCGGCGAATCGAGCATCAAGGGCAAGCCTTCGTGATGCTCCAGGATTTGACGGGGGTGGTTTCGCAGCCGGTCTCTGATCCCCTTCGACGGCTTTCATCACGTCGTCCGCCATTTCGACGGGCAGTCGACGCTGAGCGAGATTCAGGGGCGCGTGCTGCGCGCGACCGGGCTGTTTCTCGCGCTCGAAGAGCTCGAGAGCCTGGTGCAGCGCCTCGACGCGGCGATGATCATCGAGGGGCCGACGTTCGCCGCGTTCCATCCAGTCGTATCGCGAATCGGGACGGCGGCCGGCCGCCCTGGCCGGCCGTTCCTACGCGGCGACGGTCCGCGCGCTCGGGCGCAGCTCGAACAGTTCTTCGTGGACGCAGACGGTGCCGGCCTGCCGGCGGAGAACGGGCGCGGCCCAGGCAGCCGACCGGGTTTCGCGGCATCTTGAGCCCGCATATCGACTTCCAGCGCGGCGGCCCGGTCTATACCTGGTCGTACAAGGAGCTGGTGGAGCATTCGCACGCCGACACCTTCGTGGTTCTGGGCGTGGCCCACCAGTATTGCCGGCGCCGGTTTGCGCTGACCTGCAAGGATTTCGAGACGCCGCTGGGTGTCGTTCCGACCGATCGCGTCGTACGTCGATCGGATCGCCTCGCTGGCGGGTCGCGACCTGTTCGAGGACGAGCTGTCGCATCGGACCGAGCACTCGATCGAGTTCCAGGTCGTGTTTCTCCAGTACGTCCTGGGAGGACGGCGCGACTTCACGATCGTGCCGATCCTGGTCGGCTCGTTCCACGACTTGATGGAGCGCGGGGTCGACCCGATCGACGACCCCGAAGTGAGCCGGTTCATTCAAGCGTTGCGGGCCGCCGAGTCGGCCAGCGGCAAACAGGTCGCCTACATCGGAGGCATCGACCTGTGTCATGTCGGGCCGGAGTTCGGCGACCCGAGCCCGGTCGATCCCGGACTCCAGGAGCAGGTTCGGCTCGTTCGACGACTCGATGCTCGACCGAGCCGCGGCCGGCGACCCGCGGCGGCTGGTTCCGCACGGCCGCGAGCGTCGGCAACCGCTGGCGCGTCTGCGGCCTGGCCGCCACTTATACGATGCTGCACGCGATCGGCCCGGCCCGGGGCCGCCTGCTCAATTACAACCAGGCCATCGACGACCGCCGGACCTGCTGCGTGAGCTTCGCGAGCATGGTGTTCCATGCCGTCGAGCGCCCCTGTGCGACCGACGACCGAGACCGATGCTCGCAACTGCCCGATCAACGAGCTGGCCGCCACCGATCCCGCCGATCTCGAAGCCGGTCGGCCACCGATGCCCCGCGCCGCGCCGCGAGTTTCGCGAGGAAGTCGGCCCGCTACGACGCGGAGGCCGAGGTCGGCCGCTGGGATGGCCCCCGATACCGGATGACCTATCGCATCCTGGGCCAGGGCCCGCCGCTCTTCCTCGTCCCGGGAATCGCCTCGACCTACCAGGTCTATGCCTTGCTCTTGAACCAGCTCGCCGGCCGGTTCCGCACCATCCTCTACGACTATCCCGGCGAACATCCGGACGACGGCGCCCGACCTGTCGCGCATCACGCACGACCACCTGGTCGACGACCTGTTCGGGCTGATCGACCATCTCAACATCGGGCGGGCCTACCTGGCCGGCCTGTCGTTCGGATCGACGGTCGTGCTGCAGGCGCTTGCACCGCGAGCCGAGGCGGTTCCCCAGGGCCGCGGTGCAAGGGGCGTTTGCCCACCGCGATTTCACCCGAGCCGAACGGTGGGCGCTTCGGCTTGGGCGGCTCTTCCCGGGCACGGTCGAGCGGCTGCCGCTGCGCGGGACGATCCTGACCTACAACAACAAGGCCGAGTTCCCGGCGATTCTCGCAGGACCGCTGGGTCTTTCTACCTCGAGAAGAACGGGCAGACGCCGATCCGGTCGCTGGCTCATCGCGTCGGGCTGCTGACCGGGCTCGACCTGCGGCCGATCTTGCCCGAGATCCCCACGGAGATCCTCTTGCTTCAAGGGAACGAGGATCGGATCGTCCCGCGGCGCGACTTCGAGCTGTTGAAGGCGGCGCTTCCCCGAGGCCGAGGGCGTGATCATGCCGACGGTGGGCCACCAGCCCCACCTGACGCATGCCGAGGTCCTCGCGCGACTGATCGGCGATTGGCTGCTCCCGTGCGCGCCGGAAGGATGCAGCGAGCGGATGACAAGAGCACAGGATGACGACTCGCTTCATTGCCGGTCCGTACTGCCCACTGACCTTTGCCGGCTGTAGAATGCCCGATCGACTTGCGTTCTCAAGCAGTGAGGAGTTGAGGCTGGCGAGCCAGGGGGCCGACGTTGAGCGAGGCCCGGTCGAAGCTGGTGATCCTGGGGATCGGCGATGATGGGCTCGCCGGATCTGACCGAGCCGGCGCGCCGGCTCCTGATGTCGGCCGACCTGATCCTGGGCGCGGCCTCGACCTTGACGCTGCTGGAGGCGGTGCCGGCGCAGAAGGAGGCGCTCGAGCCGGAGATGAGCGTGGCGCTCCGCCAGGTCGCGCGAGGCGCTCGAGTGCCGCAAGCCGGTGCTGGTCAGCGGCGGCGATCCGCTCTTCTACGGGGTCGCGCGCTACCTCTGCGACCGCCTGGGCAAGGACCTCTTCGAGGTCGTGCCGCACGTCAGCAGCATGCAACTGGCCTTCGCCCGGATCAAGGAGAGCTGGGAGGACGCCTACCTGACGAACCTGGCGCGGCCGGCCGATCGAGGCGGTGATCGACCGGATCCGGACCGCCGAGAAGGTCGGGCTGTTCTCCAGCGACGAGTGCCCGCCCGCGCGGCTGGCCCGGGAGCTGCTGGAGCGCGGGATCGACTATTTTCGGGCCTACGTCTGCGAGAACCTGGGCTCGCCCGACGAGCGGGTCACGCAGGCCGAGCTGGCCGACCTGGCCGGGATGGATTTCAACCCGCTCAACGTGCTGATCCTGATTCGCAAGCCGAACCGGCCCGACCGCGCCAGCCGCGCCGGCCGGCACCGGCTTCTTCGGCAATCCCGACGACGCCTTCGCCCAGTCGCTGCCCAAGCGCGGGCTGATCACGCAGGCCGAGGTCCGCGCCATCGCGCTGGCGCAGCTCGACATCCGGGCCACCAGCGTCGTCTGGGACATCGGGGCCGGCTCGGGCTCGGTGGCGATCGAGGCGGCCCAGCTGGCCCACCAGGGGATGGTGTACGCCATCGAGCCGGAGCCGGCGGACATCGCGCTGATCCAGGCCAATGCCGAGGTCTTCGGCGTGCCGAACGTCCGGCCGGTGCTCGGGCCGCGCCCCGAGGTCCTGGCGAGCCTGCCCGAGCCCGACGCGATCTTCGTGGGGGGGACCGGCCGGCAGGTCGATCTGGTCCTCGAGCACCGCGTATTCGCCCGGCTGTGCCAGGGGGGCAGCATGGCGGTGAACGTCGTGACGATCGAGGGGCTGGCGGCGGCGTACCATACGCTCAAGACGCTGGCGGGCAGCGTGCGGGTCTGGAACGTCTCGATCGCACGTGGGATCGAGCAGATGGACCGCCTGCGGTTCGAGGCGATCGCGCCGACGTTTCTCCTGGCGGTGACCAAGCGTGATGAATCCGATGATTGAGTGGTCTCTTCCAATGGGGATCCGTCGAATGTTGAAGAATAGTGGCGTGCGTAGCTCGATCGGATCGATGGCTGATCGCATTCGCGGGGTGCGCGAGGTAAGCATCCGCATGGCCGAGTCGACAGGAGCCGGAGCTCGACTTGATCGCCGTGGGTGCCGCACCCCGACGACGTCGAGATCGCCTGCGGCGGGACGCTGGCTCGCCTGGCGCGCAAGGGATACGCCGTGGGCATCGTCGATCTGACCGACGGCGAGCCGACGCCGCATTCGCCCGGGCCCGGAGGTCCGGCTCGCGGAGGCCGAGCGGCCGCCGAGATCCTGGGGGTCGCGACGCGGATCAACCTGAACATGCCCAACCGCCGGCTGTTCGACTCGTTCGAGGCGCGGGTCGAGCTGGCCAAGGTGTTCCGTCGCAGGAAGCCCAAGGTCGTGATTGGATTCGGGGGCAAGACGGTGCTGGCCTCGCCCGACCACTATCAGGCGATGCTCATCACCGACGCGGCCGTCTTCTACAGCCGGTTGACCAAGTGGGACGAGCATTTCGACGGTCTGCCCACCCACACGATCACCAACCAGTTGAGCTTTCCGATCGCGTTGCACGGGTTGGACTTGCCCGAGGCCTCCGGTTACATTGTTGCCGACATCGGATCGACGCTCGAGGTGAAGCTCGAGGCGATCCGTTCGTACCAGACGCAATTTCCCGCCAGCAAGGCCGGGATATTCCGCGCCGTCGAGGCCATGAACCGTTATCACGGCTTGACGGCGGGCTTCGAGGCGGGGGAAGTGTTCATGACTTATCGTTCCGTCGGCGTCGACGACCTGATGCGCTGGGCCAGCCCGGCCATGCTCGAGCCTGAGCGACTCGATGCCGCAGTCCGACACGGCTCCGATCTGGTGCTCGGGCGGGATCGCCGGCTGCGCTTGGACTGAGTCCGAGGCCGACGCGGATCGATCGGCGTCCGATCGCATCGCGATACGCATGAACGTCTGACAACCGGCGATCTCATGACAGCGCTCTTGGGAAGGCGTGAGCTCGATTGAGCGCGTCTTCTCGACTGGCAAGCTGGATGCGGGTATTCTTCGGCTGGGGCTCGCTCCAGCCCGCAAACATCGGGCCTCAGGCGGGAGTGGTTCCTCGACTCTCGCACGGGATGAGGTTATTCTTCGGCCGGGGTCCGGTCCAGCACGCGAAGGTAGAGGCTCAGTTGAGCGCAGTTTTCTGGGCTGTTCGACTGGATGAGGAAGCTCTTCGGGCGGGGACCGGTCCAGCACGCGAAGGTAGAGGCTCAGTTGAGCGCGGTTTCTCGGCTATACAACTGGATGCGGAAGCTCTTCGGCTCCGGGAACACCGACGCGGAGGATCGCCGACCGAGGAATTCGCCACGCTGTCGTCATTTACCCTCCTGCCCGGTCAGCTCAAGCTGAAGGTGGGAGTCGTCTCGGTCAAGGGAAACTATCGCGAGCACAACGAAGACAATTTCTACGTTCCCGGCCGGCGGTCGGTCCGGCACGACAGCGGCTCGGAGAGCAACACCGAATTGCCTGCGCTGACGCTCGAGCCCTCCAACCTGTTCATCGTGGCCGACGGGATGGGCGGCCAGCAGGCCGGCGAGCAGGCCAGCCTGATGGCCGTCGAGATGATCCCCAGGGCGATCGCGCGGCGGCTGCCGCCGGAGGAGCGAGAGCCCGACCGCATCAAGGACGCGATCACGCGACGCCATCGCCGAGGTCAATCAGGAGATCCTCGGCAGCTCGGGTGCCGTCACCGAATTCTCCAACATGGGTACGACCGTGGTGCTGGCGCTGTTCCGCTTCGACCGGGTGTTCGTGGCCGGCATCGGCGACTCGCGCGCGTACCGGCTGCGCGACGGCCGGCTCGAGCAGCTCACCAAGGATCACTCGCTTGGCCGACGCACTGCTCGACGCCGGCACGATCTCGCCGGAAGAGCTGCCCAACCACAAGTTCAAGAACGTGCTGTACCTCTACCTGGGCAGCAAGGATGCTCGCGGCGGCCCCGAGGAAGTGCGCGTGCTCGATGTCCGTCCCGGCGACCGGCTCTTGATGGCCAGCGACGGCTTGACCGGCGTCGTCGCCGACAGCGACGTGGCCAAGATCCTTGGCAATGTCGACGATCCGCAGCAGGCGGCACTCACTCTCGTGAACCTGGCACTGACGAATGATTCCAAGGACAACATCACCTGCCTGATCATTCACGCCGTCGCGCAGTTCGGAATCGCCGACGGCTCATCGTGAGGGCCTGCGGCGGCCACGCCGGGGGATTCCGGGGGCCCTTGGCGCGGCGGTCCGCGGGGTACGTCCTGGAGGGCCCTTCCGCCAGGAGTCTTACTGAAGTGTGGGGACGATGCTCGGCCTGGACGATTTCACGGCCAACCTCGACACGTCGGGACTTGTCTCGCCCGACGTGTTGACCCAGATTCAGGCCGAGGTCGAGCCCGAGCCGGCCGAGGATGCGGCCGTGCGCCTGGCCCGCCGGCTGATCGAGGGGGGCTGGCTCACCACCTACCAGGCCCGCAAGCTCCTTTCGGGTGCGACCCGCGGCTTCTTCCTGGGCGGATATCGCCTGCTCCGCCCGCTGGGTGAAGGGGGCATGGGCAAGGTTTACCTGGCGGTCAACGACCGCGCCGAGCGGGTCGCGATCAAGGTGCTGCCGCCGCGCAAGGCGCTCGAGGAGGAGAACGTGCTGCGCCGCTTCCGCCGCGAGATGGAGCTATCCCAGCGCTGCGCTCACCCGAACCTGGCGCGGACCATGTCGGTGGGCAACGAGGGGGACGTGCACTTCATGGTCATGGAGTACATCCCCGGCAAGAGCCTCTACGAGCACGTCAAGAGCGAGCGCGCCGGCCCGCTGCGGGTGCCGGACGCTGCCCGGCTTGTTCCTCAAGCTGGTCGACGGCCTCGAGGCGGCCCACCGCTCGGCCTGGTCCACCGCGATATCAAGCCTTCGAACATCATGATCACCCCCGAGGGCGACGTGAAGCTCCTCGACCTGGGGCTGGCCCGCGCCCTCGACGACGACGCGGGACTCACCCGCGCCAACACCGTGCTCGGCACGCTCGATTACGCCAGCCCGGAACAACTTCGCGACGCGGCGAAGGCCGACCGCCGGAGCGATCTTTACAGCCTGGGCTGCACCCTCTATTTCGCGCTCGCCGGGAACGCGCCCTTCGAGGGGGGCGACATGATCAACAAGATCTTCAAGCAGCGCATGGAGGACCCGCCCGCCGCTGGAAACGGTGGCGCGCGGCGTGCCGGCGGCGTTCGCCGCAGTGGTCCGCAAGCTCATGAGCAAGAAGCCCGAGGAGCGATACCAGGACTGCGCCGAGCTCCGCTCCGACCTGACGCGCTGGACCGACCCGGACCGCGTGCACGCGATCCTCGGCGCCGAGGCCGACGCCGCACGCAGCTTTCGGCCGCCGCCGCCCGAGCTTCGCGAGGAAGACCTTCGGCTCCTGGACGGCGACGACCTCGCCAGCCGCGAGGGCCTGTCACTGCGCGACCTCGGGGCGGCCGAGCCGTCGTTGGCCCCGCGCCACCAGGCGCCGATGCCCCCCTTGCCGGCAATCATCCGCTCCAGGGCCCCGCGCGAATCCACCGCGGCTCCCCGCGCATCCACCATGGACGGTGACACGCGCTGGCTCGTCCAGTTTGCCATCATCGCCGCCGTCGCAGGCCTGATTGCGATCCTTTTCATCGCGATATTCCTCCGCTCGTGACCCCCTTGGCGCGAGATTTGCCATAAACAGTTGGCGTTCAGCACCCGCATTCCCCCGAACCACGGTCACCGTACAGGCGAAATCCATGTCCGTGCTCCCTTCTAGCCCTTCGACAGCCCTTTCCGATCCCGGTCCTGCTTCGTATTCTGACACGGCCGCTGCCGGCGGCGTCGTCGAGTTCGGCTTACTTCTGCCCGCGGAATGGGCAGTCACATTGATCGAGCTCTCCAAAAAGCGGCAGCAGAGCGTGGGCCAGATGCTGCGATCCGCGATCGAGCGGACTTTTATTCACGCCGAATTGTCGAATTGACAACTTTTGCCGGCGTACGCCTAAATCATTCGATGCCCTCACGCCACGTTGGATGAACGTGCGATCCCCCGCCGCGCCGCGGATCCGCCCTTGCCGGCCCGCGCACATTGCTCGCGGCCGCTCCTGCCGACCGTCCTGCAGCCCATTTCGAGCTATCTCGACTTTTGTACACAGCGCCCTTGTCAAGCGCGACCCCGATCGCTGAAAATCAACGGAGTCGCCAGGGCCTGCGCCGCCGCTCGGCGCGGGCGCGAAAAATAGCCTGCGGACGCGGCGCCGTCTTCGGACGCGGCCGACGTCGTGATGGGTGCGGGTTTCCTCGGGCCGGGGCGGGTCTTACCATGAACGCAAACGGCGATGGCACCTACGACGGCCTCGAGCGGTTCCACCCCGCGGTCGCATCGTGGTTTCGGACGCAGCTCGGCGAGCCGACGCCCGCGCAGCGCCTGGGCTGGCCGGTGATCGCCTCCGGCGAAAACTGCCTGATCGTCGCTCCCACAGGCTCGGGCAAGACGCTGGCGGCCTTCCTGGCGGCACTCGACCACCTCTGGCGCACCCCGCAACGCCAGGCGGGCGTGCGGATCCTCTACATTTCGCCGCTGAAAGCGCCTCAACCAGGATGTCTGGCGCAACCTCCAGTCTCCGCTGGAGGGAATTCTCGCGAAATCGCACGAGCTGTCGGCACTCCGCTGGCCGCGCTGAAGGTCGCCGTCCGTAGCGGCGACACGCCCAGCCACGAGCGGGCGGCGATTGTACGTAAACCACCCGACATCCTGATCACCACACCCGAATCGCTGCACCTGATGCTGACCTCGCGGGCGCGGGAGATCCTTCGCGGGGTCTCGCACGTCATCGTCGATGAGATCCACGCGGTCTGCGGCAACAAGCGTGGCGTCTTCCTGGCGCTCCTGCTGGAGCGTCTCGAGGCGATCAATCCCGCGAGCTTCGTCCGGATCGGACTTTCGGCCACCCAGCGGCCGCTGGATGAAGTCGCGCGGTACCTTGGGGGCATCGTGCGCCGAGCCCGTCCTCGCGCTCGCTCGCCGAAGAACGCGCGGCCGAGCCGCGGCCTGTCACGATCATCGACGCCGGCTGGCGCCGCGATCTGGACCTGCAGGTGATCTGGCCGCGAGAGCCCGGATCGGTCTTCGGACCCCCGGGCTCGATCTGGCCGGAGATCGAGGACCGGCTGCTGCGGCTGGTGCGCGAGCACCGCTCGACGATCATCTTCGCCAACAATCGCCGGACGGTCGAAAAGCTCACCGCGCGGCTCAACGCACTGGCGGATCCCGACATCGACGACGAGCCCGATCTGCGGGAAGACGACGTCACCGTGCCGGGGACGGAAGGCGCCGACACGGATCCCGGCACCGCCATGCGCCCGTTCCGGGCCCATCATGGCAGCCTCAGCCTCCCCGAGCGGCGCGCGACGGAGGAAGCGCTCAAGAGTGGCGACGTTGCCGCGGTGGTGGCGACGGCTTCGCTCGAGCTGGGGATCGACATGGGGGCGGTCGACCTGGTCTGCCAGGTGGAATCGCCGGGTAGCATCTCGCGCGGCTTGCAGCGCGTGGGCCGGGCAGGGCACGTGGTGCGCGGCACCAGCAAGGGCCGGCTGATCGCCAAGACGCCGGGCGACCTGCTCGAATCCGCGGCGCTCTGCCGCGCCATGCTCAAGGGCGGGATCGAGCACGCTGCGTGTGCCCAAGGATTGTCTCGACGTCCTGGCGCAGCAAGTTGATCGCCTGCGTGGCGATGGAGCCCTGGGATGTCGCGGCGCTGTTCGACCTGGTCCGCTCGGCTTATCCGTTCCACGACCTCTCGGCCGAGGCGTTCGAGAACGTCTTGCGGCTGGTTTCCGGCCGGTTTCCCACGCCCGAGCTCCGCGACCTTCGCGCCCGGGTCGCCTGGGACCGGATCCACAACCGCCTGGCCGCGCTGCCGGGTACGGCCCATCCGGCGCTCGTTGGTGGCGGCACGATCCCGGACACGGGCCAGTTCCCGGTGTATCTCGGTGAGGGCGGGCCCCGGCTGGGCGAGCTCGACGAGGAGTTCGTCTACGAGCGGCGGGTGGGCGAGACCTTTGTCGCTGGGCAACTCGACCTGGCGGATCGAGACGATCGAGCCCCATCGCGTGGTTGTCGGCAAGGCCGAGGGGCAGACCGGCGGTCATGCCGTTCTGGCGCGGGGAAAGCGCGTCGCGCTCGCCCGAGCTGGGCGAGGCGGTCGGCGGCGCTCACTCGCGAGATTGCCGATCGGCTCGAAGACCCGGACTTGCTTCCCTGGCTCGAGGCGCGAATGCCGGCTCGAGCCCAGCGGCCGCGCGGTGCTCGCTGCAGTTCGTCGCGCCGCCAGCAGCGGCTCTGCGGCGCGGTTCCCGACGATCGCACGATCCTGATCGAGACCTTCCTCGACCCGGCGGGCGAGCTGGGCCTGGCGGTGCTCACGCCGTTCGGCGGCAGGCTGCATCTCGGCGCTGAAGCTTGCGCTCGTGGGGCGGATCCGCCATCGGTTCGGCCTGACACGCCGGCGTGCCTGCACGCCGACGACGGGCTCTTGTTCCGGCTGCCGAACATGGACGAGCCGCCGCTGGACCTTTTCGACGGGCTTGACCGCGCGAGCTGGCGGAACGCTTGATCCGCGAGGAGCTGCCGGAGACCGCGCTCTTCGGGCTGCGGTTCCGCCAGAATGCGGCACGGGCGCTGCTGATGCCGCGTCCCGACCCGGCCAAGCGCACGCCGCTCTGGCTGCAGCGGCTGCGCGCCAAGGACCTGCTGCAAGTCGCGCGGCAGTTCCCCGACTTTCCCGATCGTGATCGAGACGGTGCGCGAGTGCCTCGACGACGACCTCGACCTGCCGCGGCTTCGCGCGCTTCCTCGACGCGATCGAGAACGGCCGGGTGCCGCGTCGATGCGCCGGCGAGGCGAGATACCCTCGCCGTTCACGTCGGAGCTGATTTTCTTGTTCACGGCGGCCCATCTTTACGAGTGGGACGAGCCGAAGCGCAGCGACCGGCAGCCGGCGGGCAGCGTGGTCGACGACGACCTGCTCGAGCCGCTTGCTGCGCGGCGGATCGGTCGAGCAGTGGCTGCGATCCCCAGGCGATCGGGCGCGTGGAGAATCGGCTGCGCCGGCTCGGCCGGCCGCCGCGGAGCGTCGAAGAGATGGCCGAGCGACTTCGCCAGTTCGGCGACCTGACCGCCGTCCGAGGTCTCGCGGCCCGATGGAGGCACTGCTCGAGGAACTGAAATCCACAGGCCGCGCCGTCATGATCGAGCTGCCCGCGCACGGCCGAGCCGCAGCGGTGGGTCTCGGCCGAAGAGGAGCCTGCGCTATCGCGGCGGCGTTCCTCGCCGAGACGGCCGCGAGCACCGAATCAGGAGTCCGAGACGCGATCGTGCGCCGGTTTCTGCAAACCCACGCCCTGATCGGCCTGGCCGATCTGACGCGCGCTATCCGATTCCCCCGGTGCGAAGCGGCCGAGCTGCTCGAGCGCTGGTGCCGAGGAAGGAAAAGTCGTGCGGCTGGGCGAGAGCGGGGACGCGGATCTCGCACGCTGGGCGGAGCGCGACAACCTGGCTGAAATGCGCCGGGTGACGGTGGCGGTACGGCGCCGCGAGAGCATGGCGGTTTTGCCCGAGGTGTTTGCCGATTTTCTGCTGCGCCGGCAGCACGTCCACCCGTCCGCCGGGGTCAAGGGCTCGGCGGGGTCGAGCTGGTCTCGAGCAGCTGCAGGGCTACGCGGCGCCGGCGGCGGCTGTGGGAGACCGAGATCCTGCCGCGACGGGTCGAAGGACTATCGCCCGGCGTGGCTCGACGACTATTCATGGGGCGAGGAACCTGGCTCTGGCGGGCCGAAGGCTGCCGGCCGCGACGAGCCGCGCGGTCGCGTTCTTCCCGCGAGAGTTTCCCGGCGAGTTCTCGGGCCGAACCGGACCTGGCCGAGCTATCCGCACCGGAACGAGCTCGGTGCTGGAATCACTCGAGCGCCATGGGGCGAGCTTCGCGACCGATCTGGCGCGGATCTCGGGCGTCGAGCCGTCGCGGGTGCGCCGCGCCCTCGGAGAGCTCACCGGCCGGGGCCTGGTGACCAACGACCGATTCGACCCGTTGCGCCCGGGATCGGAGTCGACGCTCGAGGCACTGCCGCAGGCGTCGCGGCGGACCGCGCCGCGGCTGTCGCAGCGCTGCGGATCCGGCCGCCGGGCGGCCCGGTCGGGCCCGAGGGGCGATGGTGGCGGTTGATCGGGACACCGGCGGATGCCGAGGCCCGGCTGCTGGCGTGGGCCGGCGTGCTCTGGATCGTTACGGCGTGCTGACGCGGGAGGTCGTCGGGCTTGAGCCGGCGGCCCCGTCCTGGGGCGAGCTCGCCCCGTTACTGGCCCGTGCCGAGTGGCGGGGCGAGCTGCGGCGCGGCTACTTCGTCGAGGGGCTCTCGGGCGTGCAGTACGCCGCGGACGACGCGGCGCTCGAGCTTGGCCGGCTCGCGGCACTGGACCGTGGGCCCGACTCCGGCACGGCGCTGCCCCGCTCGTCCTCGTGTGCACCACCGATCCGGCCAACATCTACGGCGCAGGTGCCCCGCTGGACATCGAGCTTCTGGAGGGGGCGTCGCCCGGCTGCCGCGCCTTCCCGGAAATTTCCTGGTGCTTGTGCGCCGGCCGTCCGATCCTGATCATCGAGTCGCACGGAAAGCGGCTGACCGGCCTTCCCTGGGCCTCGACCGCCGACATCGATTCTGCACTAATCTTTTCTCACGAGCTTAACGGGACCGACGCGGCGGATCTTGAAGATCGAAACGTATAATGGGTCGCCCGCCGCTTCGAGCCCGGCAGCCTCGCGGCTCGGCGGAGCTGGGATTCGTTCGCGATTATCCCGGGTCTGGCTTACTACGCCGGTCTGCCGGCGGCCGGAGCCCGCTCCTGACCGCCATGGCACTCGGCGGGGCCTTGCCCGCGCAGCGCGAACCTCTCGACGCGACTGGAATCGACACCAGGAGCCGATCAACATGGAGAGTCAGACTCGACCCGTTTCCGAGGGAGGCCCGCACTACGACTGCATCGTGATCAGCGACCTGCACCTGGGCAGCGACGTCTGCCAGGCCAAGCTCCTCGAGGAATTCCTCGAGCTGGGCCGTCGAGCACTGCGATCAGCTCGTGATCAACGGCGACGTCTTCGACGACCTCAATTTCAAGCGGCTGACCAAGCGCCATTTCGCCTGCCTGAAGATCATCCGGCGCAATTCCGACCGGGCCGATTTCCGGCTCGTCTGGGTCCGCGGCAACCACGACGGGCCGATCGACATCATCAGCCACATCGTCGGCGTCGAGATCCTCGACGAATATGTTTACGACAACCAGCAGCGTCCGGCTGCTGATCCTGCACGGCGATCAGTTCGATACGTTCACGACGGCCTATCCGCTGCTCACCGAGATCGCGTGTGGGATGTTTTATTACATCCAGAAATGGATGCCCCATCGCGCGGCCCGCTGGATCCGCCGGATCACGAAGCGCTGGCAGCGGAACAGCCAGCTCATCGAGCGCCGCGCCGTCGAGTACGCCCGCGGCCGGGGCTTTCACTTCGTCACGTGCGGCCACACGCACTTGCCCATGGTGTCGGAACACGACGGGGTGCGCTATCTCAATAGCGGCACCTGGACCGATTTCACGCCGTGCCCGTATGTCGTCGTCCACGGCGGCGACGTACGGCTCGAGTTCTGGGCACCGGAAGACGGGACCGCCCTACACCACGGTGAAGAACCAGCCGCCGCGAGCGAATCCTCTCTCGAGGCGCATGAGTCTGTGCGTGCACAGGGCTCGTAATTCTGGTAAACTAGCCGGGTCCGCTTGACTGCCGGTGCCATCGAATCGCGAATCGATGCGAACTGGGCTCGAGGTTCGTCTACAAGATCGTCTAAGCTGGCCGTAGGCTTGCGGTTCCAATCAAGGCCGGCCGTGGCGATCGAGGGCGGGTAGTGATGACGACAGACGGCGAACTCTCACTGGAAAACGAGCAGCTCACGGAATACCTCGACACCGCGCCCACGCCTCAGCCGGTCGTCGTGGTGCAATACCGCAACCGGGGGATCCCCTCGTGGATCTTCTTCTCGCTCTTGGTGGTGGTTCCGATCGCGACGATTGTGGCCTACCATCGCCTGGTTGTCGAGCAGTACCGCGCCCAGACCGCGGAGGCCAGCCGCGTGCTCGACACGATCGTTGACCACCCGCGAGCGGCCTCGCCGGCGAAGCCTGAAGAGCCTGTCGCGTCCACTTCGGTGATCGTGCACCTCGCGCCGCCGGACGCAGGCGCACCACCCGTCGCTGGTGCGTCGACCGCCGCGGGTAGCGCCAGCCGGGCGCCGCCGCCACGCCGCCGCCAGGCGCACCATCGGCAACTGCGCCACTGGTCGCGGCCTCGCCCGCGCCGGCTGCCGCTACAGACGCCACCAAGACTGAGGTTTCGATTGCTGCTCCTTCCTCGCCCCAGCCTGGCGGTGCCGGCAGCGGCGGCGTTCCGCCCCCGCCTCAACCGGCCCTGGGCGCGGCCAATCCCATGCCGCCCGCGGTGCCCGCCGACGGTGCTCTCGCCGCCGGTAAGGAGGCCAAGCCGCAGCGGCTGCGCTCCATCCTCGGGAATCCGTTTGCGGATGATGACGAAGGGCCAGCAGCGGCGCGAAAGAAGGGATCGCCCAGTTCAGCACCGCCGGGGTCGCGAGAAATCGATCTGGCGACCGCATTGCCATCGGCCCTTGGCCAAGGAGGGGCACGCGGTGCGTCGGGCGGGAAGGACGATCCCGATTCCGCGTCGCCGCATGCGGCGGGCCAACCGCCGCCGGATCCTCACGAGCCGGGTGACCCTGCGCTGCAGCCGCTGCCATCGCGGGAGGAAAACCTGCGGCAGTTCGAAAGAAGAGGCCGCGAGAAGACGGCTGGAAATGGTCGAGAAGAAAGCCACACGCGATGCCGCCGACCGCGCCACGCGGCTCGAGGAGCGACTCAAGTTCCGGCAGGAGCTTCGCGAGGTGCTCGCGCTCCACGGCACGGGCGCGCACGCCGAGATCGACAAGCTCACCCACCGCTACGGTTACGACATCGATGCCGAGCGTGTGGCCTGGGCCGACAAAAACTGGCGGTTTGGCCAGAAATCGCAGAAGGAAAAGGTCCGCCTGCTGCGCAAGCGCGATCTGCCCGAAGCCGTGATCCTCGACTTCCTCTCCAACGACCTGCATCGCATGGTCAAGGCGCGCAACGGCCCCCGCAATGAAGACGAGGTTCGGGTGCGGGCGGCGTGGTTGCTCTTGAGCTACGAGCTTCCCGGAGACGGCCCCGGGGCTCGCCCGCGCAGCATTGCTGCTCCGGTGGCAACCCCGGCGCGGGCGCCGGCGCCCGCGCGGGCGGCGCCGCGTTTCAACCTCGCTAGCGACGCGCCCCTCTTGTGAGAATCTCCACTTTTTCCTCCGAGGAATCAGGATAGGCCCATGCGTTTCCTATCGAAGTGCGGTTGCCTGCTCGTGGCGGTTCTCTCGCTCCTGGCCCCGGCACGCGGCGACGACGCCGCCGTCACCCGCGGGACCAAGTTGCTGGAAGAGGGGGACCGGCTCGCCGACCAGGGCGAATTCACCGAGGCCGTGATCCGCTACAAGCGCGGGATGGAGCAGCTCTTGCCCGGCCTGCGGCGCATCCCGTTCAAGCACGAGGTGAAGCGAGACGTCACCAAACGCGAGAACATGAAGGCGCGTCATTCTCAAAGAAATCGATGAAGACATGACTCCTGGTGAGTTCCGCGCCAATGAGCTGGCCATGAAGGCCTTTGGCCTGTTGCCGCGCGACTTCAACCTGCGCGAATCGCTGGCGCAGGTCTATTCCGAAGAAGTCGCCGCGTTCTACGACCCCAAGACCAAGACCATGCACCTGATCGAAGAGCCCAAAGAAAAGGAGAAGAAGTCGCCCACTTTGCTCGAGCGGCTCTTCGGCAAGAAAAGCGATTTCGACAAGGATGAAAACAAGACGACGATCGCGCACGAGCTGACGCACGCTCTGGCCGACCAGAACTACGACCTGGATGCGATGCAAAAGGCCGTCAAGAAGGACGACGATCGCTCACTGGCGCTCACGGCGCTCATCGAGGGGGAAGCCACGCTCGCGATGTTTGGCGCCGGAATGGACGACTGGGACGGCGACGACATCACCAAGGTGCCCGCCGAAAACCTGGAATGGACGTTCAATCTGATATCGCCGTTCTTGCCCTACATGGGGGGCGGCACGGCGATCAGGTCCGTCCCCCCGATCGTCAGTGAATCGATGACGTTCCCGTACTTCAAAGGCATGGTCTTTTGCGCGAAGCTCACCAACAAGGGGGGCTGGGCGGCGATCGATCGCGTGTACAAGAGCCCGCCGCTTTCGACCGAGCAGATCCTTCATCCCGAGAAATACGCGGCGGCCCCGGATTACCCGATGTCGATCGACCTGGGTGCGCTCAAGGCCGGCGACGTCTGGAAGGAGGTCGGCCGCAACGTTCTGGGCGAGATGCAGCTCGGCGTGCTGTTGCGCAAGCACGGCGCGAAGGCCGCGGCCGCGGGCTGGGACGGCGATACTTACGCGGTGTTTGAAGGCCCGGACCACAAGCTGGGACTGGTCTGGATCACCACCTGGGACAGCGAGGACGACGCGCGCGAATTCATGCAGGGCTACGCCGGCTACCAGAGCTCGCGCGAGCGCGACCTGGGCAAGCCGCCCAAGCCGCTGCCGCGATCGCTGTGGCGTGGCGATGACAAGGCGCTCTATGTGATCCAGCGCCAGGGACAAGACGTCGCCGTCATCGAGGGATTCCCGCCGGAGGTGACCCCCGCGCTCCTGGATTCCGCGCTCAATGCGAAGAAGAAGGAATTGAAGCCGGAAGAGCGTGTGAAAGACCCGGCCAAACCGGTCGCCGAGGCCGCGCAAGCCGGCACCCGCGCGACCGCGCCCGAGGCGCGTTCCACCATTGTAAGATGAAATCAGCCGCCTAGAATGGTGTGAGACGTCTCCGGAGGATTTCGGGTCGGATCGATCCATTGATCATCGACATGGAGCCACGCCATGCTTCCTTTCCGGCATCGACCATGGACGTGCCTGTCCGCCGCTGTGGTTTTCAGCTTGCTTGCGCCGTTCGCAGCAGTTGGCCAGGACGCGCCTGAGCCTCCCAAGCCGGGCGCGGAGGCCGCAGCCAAGGCGGACGACGCGACCAAGAAGACCACGGACTCGCCGGCCAAGAAAGACGACAAGGCGAGTGCTGAGCCGGAGCCGGAGTTTGTCTACAAGACGGATGCCGAGTGGCGGAAGATCCTGACGAGGAACCAGTACGCGGTGACCAGGCAGAAGGCGACCGAGCCGGCATTTTCGGGCCGGTATGCGACCGCTCACTACCGGACCGGGAGTTTTCTCTGCATCTGCTGCGGCGCCGAGTTGTTCCGGGCGCAGCACAAGTTCGATTCGGGCACCGGCTGGCCGAGCTTTTACCGTCCGGCGACGGACATGGCCCTCCAGAGGGCGATTGACGACAGCGGTCTCGAGGAACGGATGGAAGTGATGTGTCGTCGTTGCGGCGCCCACCTGGGCCACGTCTTCGACGACGGCCCGCCTCCGACGGGTCTGCGGTTCTGTATCAATTCGATCGCCATCACCTACAAGCGCCCCGGCGACCCCGCGCCAACATCCGCGTCGGCAAAGACCGCGACGAGCACGACATCCAGTTCCAGCGCCAAGTCCAAGGCCAAATCCAAGGCAAAAGCCAAATCGCCCCCCGCTCCGTCCCGCGGAGACGGTGGCTAAATGCCGGGTGATGGGCGTGAAAACATGATCCCGAATCGCGCCCTTTGCATGGATGTGAATCTCGAATCGACGTCACCAATCGAGAAGGCCTGAGGCCGGCAACCAGCCCAAACGCCTTGCTGTCGACGCTCTCTTTTCCATGATCAACATCACCAGGAGGAATCCGTTCATGCGAATGCACCGTTTCAAATCGGCCCTCGCGGCATTAGTCGTTCTGGGCGGCGCCGCCGTCGGGTCAGCCGTCGCCGACGAATATGTCATCGACGCCGCGCACTCGGGCGTGACGTTCCGGATCTCTCACCTCGACCTGAGCTGGGTCCACGGGCGGTTTGACAGCTTCACCGGCGGTTTCACGCTCGACTCGGCCGACCCGGCGAAGTCGGCGTTCAAGCTCAACATCAAATCCGAGAGCGTCGACACCAACAACGCGACAGCGCGACAATCACCTTCGCAGCCCGGACTTCTTCAATGCCAAGCAGTACCCGGCGATCAGCTTCGTGAGCACTTCGGTCAAGCCGGTCGAAGGGGGGTTTGACGTCAGCGGCGACCTCACGATGCACGGGGAGACCAAGCCCGTGACGTTCACGCTCAAGGGGGGCCGCTCGGCCGAGTTTCCGCGTGGGGTCAAGCGGACCGGCTATTCCACGGAATTCGTCCTGAAGCGTTCGGAGTTTGGCGTCGGCCGCCCGATGCCGGCCCTGGGCGACGAAGTCCAGGTCTCGATCAGCTTTGAGGCCACCAAGAAAGCGTGATTTTGCTCGTCAGCTAGCAAACGAGCTCGATCGCCTGGCGGTTCATCTGGCGACGGCCACGCTTTCCAGAGGAGCAGCCAGCCATGCCCGACCCAGTCGCGCTGGCAACCGCCATGGCCGTCGCGGCCGCGACGGCGCTGGCGATCGCCTTCTTCTGCGGCTGGCCGGGCCGCGCGGCTCGACCAGCCTGGCTTGTCGACGCTGGCTGGGTCGTGGGATCGGCCGCCGGGTTTTTCCTGGGGTGCTGGTTGCTGGGCGTTCGCCCGGCGTATCCGTTCTCACAGGACCTTGACCGGCTGCTGGCCCTGATCCTGCCGGTCGTGCTGGCGGTCGAGCTCGTGGCCGTCTTCCCGGTCGTGCCGCGCCCGATCGTGTGGGCATTGCGCGTGATCGCGAGCGCTGCGGTCGCTCCGATTCTGCTGAAAGGGTCGAGCTATCTCACAGACGTCGCCGGGCCGGGCACCCGCGAATGGTCGCCGGCCTGGGCCGCGGTCGTGCTGGCGGGGCTGGCGGCGGGCCTGGCGACGGTGTGGGCGCTGCTGGCCCGGCTTGCGCGGCGTGCCCCAGGGCTTTCGCAGGCGGTTTGCCTGGCAGGGACAAGCGCCGGGGCCGCACTTTCTGTGATGCTCTCCGGCTATGCCACCGGCGGGCAGATCGGGCTGCCGCTGGCAGCCGCGCTGCTGGGAGCGACACTGGCCGCACTGATATTGCCGCGGTCACCGTGCGCAGCCGGCCCGCTCGGCGTTGGGCTCGTCGTGCTCTTCAGCTTGCTCGTGATCGGTCGTTTCTTCGGCGACCTTAGCTCGGCTCACGCGGTCCTACTTTTCTGCGCGCCGCTTGTGGGCTGGCTGCCCGAGTTGCCCTACGTGCGCCGGCTGCCGGCGTGGGCCCGCGGCCTGGCCCGCGTGATCCTGGCGGCCGTTCTGGTCTCCGCCGTCGTCCTGGATGCACAGCGGAGGTTTGTAGAGAATTCGCAGTCGGCGTCGCCCGCCGAGCCTGGCGAGGCTTCGATGCAGGATTACATGGATTTTGGAAAGTAACCCGGCTCGGCTCGTGCGCCGGAGCTTGAGCCTGACCGTTTCCAAGAAAAATCCAGCGTTCGCATGCATTTCGCCGTATCATAAAGTGCGTGAGGAGGTCGCGCGATGCGGAAGCCGGCCACGCCCGGACCCGATCCCGACGAGGCACTGGATTCAGGCGATGGTGCGCGCGTCGGTCAGATGTGTACCGACGTTCATCTGGCCTGTGGCGAGGGGACGCAGGCGGCGGGGTGCCGCAACGACCCGGGCTCCGAGGCGAATCAGAGCGAGGCATGGCTGGTCGAGCACGCCCGCCGTGGCGATCACCAGGCGTTTGCCATCCTGGTTCGGCGCTACGAGCGAAAGCTGATTCGCGTGCTGACGCGGCTCGTCCAGGAACCGGAGCAGGCGCGCGACCTCGCCCAGGACACCTTCTGGCGTGTGTACGCGAGCCTGGATCGGTTTGACACTGCCCGGAGATTCGGGCCGTGGCTGTTCCGCGTCGGGATCAACCTGGGTCTCGACTGGCTGCGACACCGGAAAATCGAGCGGTCCCGGGCGATCTCGATTGATTGTCGTAGCGGCAGCGGCCACGCGGCGTTCGAGCTGCTCGACCCCGATCCCCGAACGCAAGGTGAAATTGCGCAAGAAGTTCAGTTCATTCTCTCATTGATGCCTGTTTCCTACCGGACGGTTCTGGTCCTGCGGGACCTGGAGGGCTTCTCCTCATCGGAAATTGCGGCGATCATGGGGCGGCGCGAGGCGACGGTGCGATGGAAGCTCTGCCTGGCCCGTGACAAGTTCCGCGAGATCTGGGAGCGCCGCCAGGATCGCGCGCGAAGGGCCGCCTCGGCCCATGGAGATTCAATTGGCGAGTCAATTCGTGGATAATCGCGACTGTGAATGGGTCCGTGCGCGTCTCCCGCTGCTGGTGGGCGACGGCGCGGCCGACGGGCCCGACGCGGACGGGCAGGGGGGCGACCTTGCCCCTGGTGATGGGTTCGAGATCGAGCGGCATCTGGCCTGCTGCGCGTCGTGCTGTCAGCAGCGGGTGGCCCTCGAGCGGGCGATGACGGCCCTGGTCGCGGCCGCCGAGTTCATGCCGGTCGAGACCGACGTCCCGTCGTTGTGGCCTGCGCTCGAGCGTCGGATCGCAAAACTGGAAAAGCGACAGGCTTCCGGCTGGTTGCGAGCGTTACGCGGGCTTGCGGACCGCTGGGTCCCGATCGGGACGGTCCTGGATAGCGAGCGGCCGCTGCGGCTGGCTTGGATGCGCGACGCGGTGGTCGAGTCGATCCACCGCCGTAAGCAGTGGGCGTTGTCGCCGGAGCGGCGGTCAGCGCTGTTGATACAATCGAGCATCGCGGCCGCGGCACTGGTCGTGTTGATCGCGCTCCCGGTCGTGCGCCGGCAGTGGGTCGACGCGCAGTCGACGATCGCCGGCAACGCGGCCCCGTTGCCCGACCCCGTGGTCGTGTCGGCGCCGGACGACAACCCTCCGCCGCTGGCCGATCCCGGCGACGACGGCGAGCCGCCCGCGCGGCAGCTGGCGGAAGTCGATCCAGCGCGGATGCCCGAGATTTCCGGGCTTGGCCCCGACGGTGCGGCGCTACCCCGGCAGGGGCCCCAAACGCGGTTTGGCTTTGACCTCGAGCGGGGGATTTCGCAGGCGCCCGACGGTCGCGAATCCAAGCCTGTTTATTGAATGCCTTTCTTGCCCCATTCTCTCGGCCTGTGTTAGATTCAGTCGGCAAGCTCGACCGGGGAGACGCCGCCCAGGACGTCTCTCGATTTCGAGCGGAGAGACGACGCCCAGGGCGTTGGCGTGCGGGTATTTCATCGATGGATTTGTTTGTTGCCTGGGAGGAGCCTTTGCGAGCCATGGTGCCAGGAAGAACAGCGAGCGGCGTTCGGTTGGGAATGATGCTGGCTCTGGGGATGACCGCGTGCCTGTGGGCGCGCCCGGTCCTCGCCCAGGCCGACGACAAGCACCCGGTGGTCGTCCTCGACACCTCGATGGGCGCGATCACGATCGAGCTCGACCGGGAGAAAGCCCCGATCACGGTGGACAACTTTGTCAAGTACGTCGAGGCGGGATTCTATGACAACTTGATCTTCCATCGGGTAATCCCCAGCTTCATGATCCAGGGCGGGGGCTTTGACGCGCAGATGCGCGAGAAGACTGATGGTCAACGCGGTACGATCAAGAACGAGTCGGCCAATGGCTTGAGCAACACGGCCGGCACGATCGCGATGGCGCGCCGGAACGACCCCAACTCGGCGCAGAACCAGTTTTTCATCAACGTGGTTGATAATGAGCGGCTCGATCGCGCCGGCGGCGGTTACACGGTCTTCGGCAAGGTGACCGATGGCATGGACGTCGTGAACAAGATCCGCACCGTGAGGACCGGGGTTGTCCGAAAGTCGCCCCAGGAAGTTCACGAGGGAGTGCCGGTGGAGCCGGTGGTGATCAAGACGGCCCGGCTGAAAGGCAAGAATTAAGGGCGATTGATCGACTCGGTCATGCCCGCGTGGAAGTCTTGACCCGCGCGGGCATGACTTCTAAGATGGCTCTCGTCTGGCGGTGCTCCTCGCGGCGGCGCGGGATGAATGCGCCGCACTGGGTCGCGGTATTCCCGCTCAAATACAAGGAGTCGCGAATGGCTCACATCGTCGCTGAGCCCTGCTTCGACTGCAAATACACCGACTGCGTGGTCGTCTGCCCCGTCGATTGTTTCTACGAGGGGGCGCAGATGCTTTACATACATCCGGAAGAATGCATCGACTGCGAGGCATGTGTTCCCGAATGCCCGGTCGAGGCGATTTTCCACGAAGACAACTTGCCCGACGAATGGAAGGAATTCACGGCTTTGAATGCCGAGGAATGTCCGAAGTGTCCAGTGATCACGGAGAAAAAAGACGCCCTGGAAGCCGAGTCCTGCGACCAGGCTCGCAAAAAGAAATAGGTCCGATACGGCGGGCTCGCGCGTAGGTTTCTCACCCCCGCCTTCCACCGCGCGCGAGCCTTCCTTCTTTTCTTTCTTGCGGTATTTCTCTCGTTCTCGCGCCAGCTAGAACCTGTCCGGCGGCCACGATCCTCCGGCCATCCGGACGGGCCGGTTTCCCAATCGGGTCTCATCGAACATCCCGCCCGCCGCCGCGACTTTTGGAAACACGGTCTTGCGGTCGACGGCACCATCGTGACCTGGTAGTCGAGTCCCATATCCCCGCGCAGACACAATGCGCCCATCCTGCCAACCCCAGCGCCCGTCCGCGGCGCGGCGGAAGGCAAAACAAAAACGGCTTCGTGCCAAGCGTCGGCTCCCCCTGAAGCAGGGCAGACGACCCTCGGCACGAAGCCGCTTTATCCATTCATCCGCGGCCAATCTGGCCGGGGAGCTTGTGCCGGTTCATGGGGCTCCGAGCCTGATCGGCCCGGTAGCTCCATTTCGCCTGGACCCACTCGCGTGGATCAGATGACCGCACGGTTGGCCGTTCAAACCTCGCGGCGATCGACGGCCAGGCTGGCCGCCGTCCGTCACTTCTTCTTGGACTTCTTGATCTCGGTCGCGTGAGGCTTTGCCTTCACGACCGGCTCGTGCTTCACTTTATGGACCACGTGCTTGGCGGGCTTGGGCGCGTGCTTCGCGGGCTTGGGGGCCACGTGATGCTTGGCGGGGTGCTTGGCCTTCACGGGGTGCTTGGTGTGGAGCGGGCCCTTGGGGGCCGGCGCCGGCGCTGGAGTTGGCGTCGGCGTGATCGTCGGCGGAACCGTGATCGGCGGGCTGATCGGGTTCGTCGGCTGCGTGGGGTTGACCACCGGCGGCGGCGTGATCGCCCCGATATTCAGCACCACGTCATCCGAGTAGGCGACGTTGGTGGTGCCCGTCGTGCTCCTGATCGTGTTTCCAGGCACCGACACGTCGATCGTGCCACCGGACTTGAACTGGCCCGCCAGGTTGAACTGGACCGTGTGGCCGTCGATCCAGGTCAGGCTCGTGACCTTGGGAGGCGACGCCGAGTTGATCGCCGAGCCCGAGAGCACCAGGTCGGTCGTGCTCACGCTGCTGGGATTCACGTTGCGAGAGAACGTGACCGTCACCGAGGTCGGCGACGACGTCGTGTTGAAGGTCCCACCGTTGGAGCGGGTCGATCCCGCGATCGGCTCGAGCGTGGTCGAGACCACCCGGAACTGGCCGCCGACCGGGCTGCCGCCGGTGCCTTCGAATTCAAAGGCACCGATGTCGCGAGGTCCGAAGCCGGGCAGGTTCAAGCCGCCGGTGACTTCGAGCTGGCTGTTGCCCAGCAAGTCGGTGGTCACCGCGTTGGCTTCCCAGGCGTTGTCGATGGCGGCTGAAGCTGCGGTCAACTGGAAGTCGGCGTCGAGGAAGAAGGTTGCCGGTCCGTCCGAGCCGGGCCGGGGGTCGATCGGGAACACGAACGCCGGGTTTCCGGTGAAGTTTCCGAGGTTTTCGGTCGCGTCGGCAGCAGTTGGGCCCAACAAGGCGGCGCTGAAGCCGTTGCCGAGGACGTTGGTGGCCGCCGCCTGCGAGGTCTCGCTGGCCCCGTTCCCGGAGAACAGGTTGTTTCGCAGCGATACCTCATTGGGGTTGGTCGAGAAGATGGCGAATCCGCTTCGCGCAGGGTCTGGTCGTGGTTCTCCCAGAAGATGTTGTTGGCGACAAAGGCCTGCTCGGGCGTGGTGCTGGTGTTGGAGAGGACCAGGCCGTTGGTGTTGAACGCGATCGTGTTGTTGATGATGTTAACGGGACCGGCCGCTGAAGTCGTACCGCCCAGGTCGGCGATCTCGATGCCCGTGGTGTTTCCGATGATTGCGTCGTTCTCGATCTTGGGCACGAGGGCCGGCGAGGCCGATGTCGCCACCATGACGCCAATGCCGGCGTCGATCACGTAGTCCTTGTCGAGCACGATGTTGGAATTCGTGACCATCACGGCGACGGAGTCGGGATTGATGAAGCCGTTCGCGGGGTCGCCCAGCAGCGGGCTGGAGATCGTGAAGCCGGCCACCTCGGTCGAGAGGCCGGTGAAGCTCTCGAGGTTGGTCGCGACGAGCGTCGCATTCGCGGTCCCGCCAAACGGAGCGCGGATGATGGTCGAGAGCGCGTCGCCGGTGCTGGTGAGGAAGACCGTCGAATCGGTGCTCGACGGGTCCGCCGAGAGCAGCCGCACGAACTGCTTGAGATTCACTTGCTCGTTGTAGACGCCGGGCAGGACCGCAACGACGTCGCCCGGAACGGCGGCGGTCATGGCCGCGCTGATGGTCGGGAACGGGTCTTCCCGCGATCCTTCGCCGGCGCCCGTGGTGGAGGGGAAACCGGCCTCGACGAACAGGTTCTCCGCGAGCGACGGCACGTCGACCACGAACTGGTCGGTGACGGGAGCGGCAAGCAGGTTGCCGGCGATGTCGCGGACGCCGTCAGTCCCCGTATTGAGGACCGTGACCTGGTAGAGGTTGTTGGTGAGCGTGCCGGCGGTCGTAAAGCTGATCTGCTCGACCCCCTTGCCGCCCGTGCCGACGTTGAGGTCGGAGACGGTGAGGGAGCCGGCGTTGATCGGGATGCTGACGTCGTCGGCGGTGCCGAGCACTCCGTCGGGTCCTGCGTTCACGACCGAGACCGACCCGGCGCCAAAGTGCGAGAAGTCGATGTTCTTGTCGGCGACGACCGTGAAGGTGATCTGGCCGGTGGAGTTCAAACTGGTGAAGACCTGGCCGGACGTCGGTGCGGTGAAGGTGGCCGTAGGTGGCGTGGTATCGACGATGAACGGCAGCTTGGCGTTGGGGTCGCTCGGGTTGGACGAGTTCTGGCTCTGGTCGATGACGCGGATCCGCGCCACGTAGTAGCCGCTGTCGTCGCCGGGCAAGGGATACAGCACCCCGTCGCCACCCACGTTGTACACGGGGAAGAGGTCGGGCAGGGCTGAGTTGTTGGTGACGAGGCCGGTATTGGCACCGTCGACCCCGACCGTGACCTGGAAGGCCCCACCGGTCGTCGAGACAGACGATCCCGCGTTGGCGCGGATGTACTGGGCGAAAGCGGATAGGCTGGCCGGAAGCTGCGACGGATCGAAGAAGGTGGTGATCACGCCGTTGACGGGCACGGCGATGCCGACATCGAGCAGGACGGTCTGGCCGTCCAGGTGCACGAGCGCCGGATTGGGCTCGCTGATGGTGCCGTCGAAGGTGGGCAGCGGCGAGTTGGTGATGTTGTCGCCGACGATGTTGGAATCGCTGGCGGAATCCATATGGAGCGAGCCGGCCAGCACCGAGGGGGGCGTCGTGTTGATGATGAAGGTGTCGTAGAAGTTGCCGCCGGGATAGCCGTTGCCCGAGGGGAGCGGGAGCTGGCGCCGCGGTGGAGAGTCCCGGCGACGGTGTCTTCGCCATCGAGCGCCACGCCTTGCTGGTTAGTGAGCACCGGCGAGCCGCTGCCGAAGAGGGTTAGCTGGTAGGCGTCGGTGCCGAGGGAGAGGCCGCTTGCGCCGAAGTTGATCACCAGCGTGTTGGTGCTGACGTCGTAGGAGAGCTTGCCGGCCAGGCTGATCTGTTGATCCAGTGGCTGGGCGGGGTTACTGCCCAGGTCGACGAGCTGGACGGTATCGGGCGTGATCGAGGCAGGGTCAAGCGGGCCGTTGAAGGTGATGTTGATCGTCCACGGGGTGGTGCTGGCTCCGGCGGGCGAGGTGCCGGGGGTGTAGAACGTGACCGGCGTGGCTCCCGAGGAGGGGGTCTCGGTCACGGCGGTGACTTCCGGCGGATGCAGGTTGACGTACTGGTAGGCACCGATGTCCATGAACGGGTTGCTGCCGAAGCCGACGCCGGTGCTCGCCGGGCTGCGGAGCCCGGATGAAGCCGAGGAGGTCGCGCTGGCCGGAGATCGGCTCGTAGTTGTAGGTTCCCGGCTGGGACGAGGGGCCCGAGAATCCATTCGGGTCGGTCGTGAGGACCGGTTGCCACTCGTCGGCGAATCCGAAGAAGCCCGAGCCCGGCAGGGTGACGATCTGGCGCGAGTCGAGATAGAAGCCCTCGTAGCCGAAGAGGTCGGACCGGCCCGGAACCTCGTCGCCCGGCAGTGTGTCGGGGTTGGTCCGGTTGCCGATCACCTCGCCGTTCACGAAGGTGAGGTTGGTGGTCGGGTAGATCGCGTTGCTCTGGGGGAGCGGTCCCATCTCGCTGCGGGCCTGGTTGATCGCCGGCGAGGTGGGCTGCAGCTCGAAGTTCTCGGCACTGGCGTCGAGCGATGGCCCCGACCGGCCCGACGAACTGGGGGTCGCCGAAGATCGAACCGGTGACGCCGGGGAAGTCGCCGTCGTTGGTGGTCGCGACCACGTTGGTGGCGTCGTTGAAGAACAGGTTGTACTGGATCTGGCTGAAGTCCGCCTGGCCCTGGATGTTGACGCCGATATTGGTCGCGCCGTCGAAGATGTTGTTCATCGCGAGCCACGTGACGGCGGCAAAGTCGTTGGGCGAGGTGTTGTGCTGAGGTGCGATGCTCTGGAGGTCGGTGCCGTCGTTGTAGAACGTGTTGTTGAGGATGATCGCCTCGATAGATACTCTCGCCGGTCGAATCGGCACCCTGCTCGGGGTTGATGTGCACGCCCTGGCCCGAGTTGGAGATCGTGTCGTTGTACATGTACAGGAACACGGGCTCGCCGGCCAAGCTGCCTCGCTGCGGGAACGGGGCGTCGTTGGGATTGGTGATGCCCGTGAAGTCGCGGTACAGGGCATTGAGCGCATCGGGGTGGACGAACACGCCGGCGTCGGAGAAATCGTCGAGGTTCGAGTTGGAGATCGTGAACATCATCGGCGAGTTGAGCTGGTTGACCGGCGCGGCGTAGCCGCTGAGCTCGCCGTAATAGTCGTCGGTGAGCGGCCGGGGCGCCTGGGGTGCCGCTGGGCTTAACGGTATCGAGGATGCCGCCGCCCTGGACCTCGATGCGGGTCAGGTAGGTGATGTCGGCGTCCTGGATCAGGCTGCCGTCGAAGGGATTGGTCGGGTCGTACTCGGTCATCGAGTTGCCGCCGATGTAGATATAGCCGCCGTCGCCGGCCGCCGGCGTCGTGAGCGAGAAAGTCGGATTGGCAAAGGTCTGCACCGGCGCGGCGTTCCAGATGTCGTCCATCTTGACGCCGCGGACGGTGAAGCCAACGGTGTCGTCGCGCAGCGACGTAATGATCACCGGCACACGTTGTTGACCGGTCGTCTGGTTGCCGGGGATGCCCAGGATGCGCAGCTCGGAGTAGGCACCGGGATCGACCAGGGGGCTGCCCGTCGGGTCGACGCCGTCATCGACGCCCACGATGAAGCCGGCACCCGCGTTTTCCGCGGCACCGGTGCCGGTGTCGCCGAAGGTGCTTGCCAGGTTGGCCGCACCGGCGTCGTTGGGGGTGTTTTCATTGAACAGCTTGACGATAACGGACTGGCCGGGGCTCGGGATCGTCTCGCCGTTGGCCAGCAGCGTTCCCGGCAGGGCGGCCTGGATCGTGAGGGAGATCGAGGGCGAGGGCTCGCGCCGAACGCCGTCAGGTTGGGCACGGGCGCGGGGATCTCCTGGATCTGGCCGTTGTTGAAGTTGAACTCGTAGGCACCCGAGAGGATGATCGAGCCCTCGACGACGTAGGTCAGGTCGGTCGAATCCCAGACGGCGCTGACGTTCTGGTTTTCGTAACCGGGCAGTCCGATCTTGTCGGACGGCCCAAGGTAGGTTCCAAAGTTCGGGCTGAAGAAGTAGAGGAGGTTGGCGATGACCTTCATGCCGTCGATGCCGTTACCCGAGAGCACGTTGCCGCGGAAGAACGGATGGCCGGATAGGAGCGGACGGAGCGGGTCGCCGGCCAGCAGGCCGTCGGGCTCGATCTGCATCGCCGCGTCGAAGTTATGCAGCAGGTTGTTGTTGGTGAAGTAGACCTTGGTTCCCAGCTCGTCGCTGGCGGTGGGGGAGAGGGGGAACAGCGAGTCAAAGGTGAGGAAGGCCACGACCGACTGCGAGGGCATCGAGAACTGCGGGGTATTGACCAGTCCGCCGCCGTACTGGAAGGTGGCCGCGTTGATGACCGCGATGCCACCGCTCTGGATGCCGACGCTGCCCCACATACCGGGCACGAGGGCCGGTGTGGTGGTCTCGCCGGTGACGTCGATCGGGTTGGGGACGAGCGTGGTCGTCGCCGCGTCGTCGAAGATCGAGGTGAAGAGCACCTGCGGGTCCGACGCCGACTCTTCGACGAAGTTGGGCGAATTCGGGCTGTAGTTGGGGTCTTGATCGAAGCCGTTGATGTAGGAGCGCGAGCCGACGTTCAAGCTCGAGCCGGGGTTCAAGACGTTGAGGGCGTTTCCCTTGTCGAACTTCATCATCACGCCGGGCTGGATGTAGAGGCGGTCATCCACCCAGTTGACCTGCCCGCCCGAGTCGACCTTGAGCTGCTGGCCGACGACGAGCTGGGCGAGCACGATGAAGGGGAGCGGCTCGAAGAAGGTGTAGTTCTGCACGCCGCCCAAGGACGACGGGTTGGGGGGATAAGACATGGCGGTGGTCGGCTCGATATAGCCGTTGGCCTCGGAGGTCAGCCAGATGCCGTTCAAGCTGTCGTTGACCGTCGTGACGTTCCGGATCAAGGGACCGCGGGCGGTGTCGTCTTCCCGGAATGAGTCCATGTCGGCGCCGATGGCGGCTTCGGTGCCGCCCGTGCCGCCGGAATCCGAGATGCTGCTGTTGGTGATCGTGGGCCGCGAGTTAAAGAGGGTGACGGCGCTGAAGAAGTTGCTGGTGCCCTGAGGAACCGCACCGCCGGCAAAGCGGATCGTTGCGTCGTTCAAGATCGACATCACGTCGGATGCACCGGAGACGGCGGCGCCGCCACTCGGGCCCACGAGCGTGCCGTCGACCGGGAAATTGGTCTGGAGCTGGCCGGGAGTTTCTGCGTAGTTGCGGAAGACGATACCGCCCCAGTCACCGGCGAACGGGTGGACGTCGGGGTTGCCGTTGGTGGCCCCGCCGATGCTGGCGTCGTTGTACGAGGTAAAGGTGACCGGGTTCGTGGCCGTGCCCAAGGCTTGCAGTGCGCATGCCCTGGTTCTGTACGTAGAGCGACGCGTTCTGGAGCTTGAGGGTCGAGCCGGCCCTGAAGATCAGAGTGGTATCGAACGGGACCGACGCGCTGCCGTTGGTCACGCCGCTGTTGTTGCCGGCGGGAGCCTGCAGCGAGAAGCTGCTCTGCGTGATATTGCCGGTGACCGGGTCGCGCTGGGGGATGCCAGGCAGGGCGACCACGACGACGGGCCCGCCAAGCTGCGGGTTGCCATCGAAGGGGACGCTCGAGGCAAAGCTGAGCTGCGAGGCCGCATAGAGCGCCGAGCGCTCGTACTGCGGGTCGCCGCTGAAGTTGAATGCCTGGTTGAAATTCCCCGGCTGGAAGAAGATCGAGCTGTTCAGGCCGCCGTTGGGATCATGGTTGGGATTGGCCGGAGCGATCGCCGGGTTGCCTTCAGGGGCCAACACCGGGTAGGGATTGGCCAGCGTGCCGAAGGGCTCGGTGCTCGCGAGCAGCGGGTTTTCGACGTAGTCGGGCCGGGCGAAGACGACGTTGCCGTAGTTGACGACGGTGAATCCGGAGGTGAACGCACCGCCCGCGACGCCGTCGCCGCTCATGTCGTCCTGGCGAGACATGCCGCTGGATAGCAGGTCTTCGTAATTGGGCAGGGTCGGGAAGTCGGCGCCTTGCTGTGCGGTCTGGTTGCCGAGGTTCTCGCCGTCGAGCTGGTTTCCGTAGATGTCGAAGATCCGGGTGTCGATGCCGCCCGGCTCGATCTGGTTGGGGAAGTAAACCCGGTAATCGTCGGCCGCGAGCGTTTGCCCGGGGTCAAGCTGCAACACCAGCCGCGTGCCGGTCCCGCCGGCGACGGTGGGTGCCCAGGTTTGCGTGGCGGAATTGAACGATTCGAGGGTGACGGTGAAGTTGGAAAGCGTGGTGAATCCCGTGCCGGTGCTGCCCAGTCCACCCTCGCCGAGCGTGCCGAAGTCTCCGTCGGCGGCCTGGCCGGCGGCGTTGGCCGACCCGATGAGCTGAATCTTGTTGGAATAGTCCCCGAAGGGGAGGGCGTTGGAGAAATCGACGACGACGGCCGTGGGGGGCGCGGGTACGTTGTCGCGGGTATTGGGGGTGCCGTTGGTCGGCGGCAGCTCGAAGAACGATTGCTGGCCACCGATCACGGTCGAGCCGCTCGATTTGTACGAGCTTTCGAGCGCCATCCCGGTGACGTAGACCGGCTGGGGCTGAACGTCGAAATTGACGATGAAGTCCTTCGTTCCCTCGCCGGCCACGCCGGTGTCGTCGAGCGGGTTATTGGCGGAGTCGGTAAGGCCGGGGAACTGGAGCTCGGTGCTGTGGGCGATGAACTCGTAGACGCCGGCGGGCAAGCCTGGCAGGAAGCTGAGGGTGATCGTGCCGTTGTACGCCGTGACGTACGTGTTGCTGGGGTCAAGCGACGCGGGCCCGGCGGTGAAGACTGCCTGGGCGATGAACTGCGACTCGTTGGTGTCGTTGTTGGTGACGTTCACGAGCGAGTAGTTGCTGATATTGATCGCGGTCGCCGGGTTCAGGGCAGAAAAGTTGATCTGCCCGGGGGTATCGAGCGGGTCGGAGAGGATGGCCGGGTTGACCGGATCGACGACGTTCAAGAACAGGCTGTTCAAGGCCGGGACGGCCGTGATATTGGGCTGTGGGCCATTGGGCAAGGGGAGCGCCGTGCCGCCGGCCGTGAGGGAGGCACCTGTGATCTCGGGCGCGGTCTTGTCGATGCGGAAGGCGTCTTCCTGCGACGATGCGAGACCGGGCAGGGGGGGCTCGTCGGCCTGACCCACCACGACGGCCTGGACGTGCTGGAACCCTTCCGGAAGCGCGGGCGCCAGGAAGGCGAAGCTGCCGTTGGGATTGGTGAAGACGAGCTGGTCGAACGGGGCGATGGCGGGGTTGCTATTGGTGAAACCGCGTCCGCCGGTGCCGACGCCGAGCGTGATCTGGCCGTTGTGCAGCCCGTCGAACTCGACGAGGATCTGGATGCCCGTGATCGCGGCCGGGAACGCCGCGAAGACCTGGCCGATGAAGGTGGGCTGGCTGATATTGGTGTTCTGGTCGCCGACGATGCCGGTGTCGTTATTAGGCAGCGGGGTCATCTCGAACGTCGTGATCACAGGGGCGGTCACCGCCTGGAAGCCGAGGTTCTGGATGAAGTCGGCCGCGACGCCGTTCGCGCCGACGGGAAGGCGCCCGTGAAGTTGCCGTCGAGCGAGTTTCCGACCAGGTCGGTGACGCCCGCGCCGGCTGGATTCGCGCTCTGGACCACGATCGCGTAGTTGTCGGATGGGAGCTCGGTCTGGGGCAGTGCGCTGTAGTCGAGCGTGACCGTGAAGAATGGCTTGCCGGTGCTCGGATTGATGCCCGTGGAATAGCTGATCACGGTGCGGGGGTCATTGTTCAGATCGATGTAGCTCGCGAGGTTCGCGGCGGTCGGGTTCCAGGTGGCGGCGCCCCCTTGCCGGATCACGAAGATGTTGGCGAGGGTGACGGTCGAGGGATCAAGGGCCTTGCTGAAGTTGACGGTGACTATGCGGCCGCTCTCGCTGGTCGAGATGATGGTGGGCGCCGTCACGTCGGCGAGGGTGAAGCTGATCGGTCCGGAGGGGACGAGCACCTTGCCGTCCTTCGACGTCACGGTCTCGGTGGTCGGGCTCTGGATCGCGTAGGTGAACTTCCCGTTGGCCAGGGTGCCGGCCGGCTTGCTGAAGGTGATCGGGAAGTGGACGATCGTGGGGTCGGTCGGATTATCGACGGCAATCGGCGTACCGACGGTCACGACCACGCCAGCGGGCGTGGAGAGAAAGACGAGGTCGGCGGCGCTGATGGTCGCGAAGTTGACCGCCTTGTTGAAGGTGACGGTGATCGCGCTGGGGGTCGCGGTGACGGTCGCGCCGTTGGCGGGGTTGGCGGTCTGCACGCGCAGCAGGTTGACAGCATTGAGCGCGTCGATCGCGTTGACCAGTCCGAAGCCGCCCTGGGGATCCCAGGCGCCCGGCGCGGCGCCGTTCATCGGGTGGGTCGAGGCGGAGGCGATGAGGCCGGCCTTGATCTCGGCGGGCGTCAGGCTGGGCACTTCCTGAAGCATGAGCGCGGCGATGGCTGCCGCGTTGGGTGCGGCGGACGACGTGCCGAAGAAGCTCGGCAGGTCTTGCGAGAGGTTGGTGGAGGTCGACGGCTCGCCGGGGAAGAACGGGGGCTGATTGGTGGTATTGATGATGTTGCCCGGACTGAAGAACGACGTGTTGCCGCCGTCCGGGGCCGTGATCGTCGGGTTTTCGACGGTGACCGGGGTCGCCCTGGTCGATCCGTCCGGGTTCAAGCTGAAGATTTCGGGTCCGTCGGAGCTGTAGCCCTCGGACGCCAACGGGGTCTGGCCGACGAAAGGCGCAGGCGCCCACCAGGGCACCGCACCGACGCCGATCGTGTTGGCCGTCGCTTCGTGACCGATCGTGGTCGGGTAGAAGGTTCCGCCCGCGCTGCCAAACTGCTGCGAGACGGTCATGGCGGGGGCGTCGACCGGGGTATAGAACTCGACGTGGCCGGGTGCCTGGCCGGAGACGAGCTGCATCACCACCGTGTAGGTTCCGGCCGCGGGGGCCGTCACCATCTGGAGCGGCGCCTGGGTGGCGACGTTGTTGGCGTTGCCCGAGGCGACGACCGCGCCTGTGCTATCGAGCAGGAAGATCGACACGCTGGAGGTCACGACGTTGGGATCGCCTGCCGGCTCCTGGGTCGCAAACGGCTGGTCGAACTGGAAGAAGATCGGGAGGTTGGCCTGGGCGGTCGTGATCGGGAGCTGCAGCACCGCGCTGCCGCTGGGATTGAAATTCATGAAGGTGCCGGAGCCGATACCCGCGATGTTGCCCTGGGCGCTGCGGAAACTCGAGAGGTAGCCGGCATTGGCCTGGTTGCCGGCCGAGCTGAAGTAGGTCGTGCCCTGCCCGACGACAGTGTCGACGGCTTGAGAGATCAGCCCGTCCTGGAAGACGGGATCATCCGGGAACTTGACGTCGTCGACGATGATGTTGGACTTGGCGGTGTTGGCCAGAGCCACGACCGCCTGGCTCATTGAAAGGTCGCTGATGCCGGAGGTGTCAAACGCCAGGCTGGCGCCCGGCGCGATGTCGTGAATATTCTCGAGCATCGCCCGGCCTTCGTCCGTGCTGCCGGCCGGCCCGTCGTTGATGACGTTGACGGGCTGCGCGGCGTTCAAGTCGCCGGTGCCGTAGGATGCCGCCAGCCCGCCCCCGAACTGGTTGACGCTGTCGGAGATCACGCCGACGGTCACGCCGGAACCGGTCACGTTGAACTGGGACTGAGCGTCGTAGGCAAAGGTCGAGCTTCCGGCCTCGTTGTCAGCCGCGCCCTGGAAGTTGTAGGTCGGCTTGTAGAGCGGCGAGCCGCTCATCGTCTGCTGCGCCTCGGCGATCGTCGGCAACGCGTTCACGGGCGCCCAGCCGTCGACCAGTCCGTAGTAGGCGCTCGAGGAGGTGACGTGCAGGCCGACGTCCCGGAGGGTCGTCACAAACTGGCTGAAGTCGCCGCCCAGGCTCTTGACCTGGGTGCCGATCATGCCGTTGTTGAATTCGACCTCGGGAAACTCGGTCGCCAGCGACGAGGTGTTGCCACCGCTCTGGATGAAGGCCTTGTAGACGGAGATGAGCTCCTGACCCATGTTGGCCATCGGCCCATTCTGGACGTCGTACAGATTTGTGTCCGTTGGCCGCCATAGCGGCGCCGGGATCTGAGAGCTGTCGCCGGTCAGGAGTTGCCGGGCTTCCAGAAATTCGATGCTCGGCAATCCCTCTCGCTTGGGATTCCGATGATTCCGGCGCCGCTTGGGCCCCTCGTGACGACCGTACCCCTTGAAGCTACCCATCGACTGGCTCCCCGGTTAGCATGTGAGCTTATCCCCGGCAGATGCGCACGAACAGACGCGTCCGCCCAGACAGGCCTCGCTCACAGACCGTCAAGGTGATTTCCGAGTATTCGCACTGGAATTGGCCGTGGTGCCCGAAGAGGGCCGGCCGCAATTCCACATTCAATTCCGATCCCCGCAGCCTTGCGAAACGTGATTGGCTCCATGCACGCATTCAATCATTACAGCATTGATTCCGTTCGTCAAGCCCCGAATCGAAAGAATTCGAAGAGATGTGAATCGGTGGAGGGGGAGTCGAGCGAATTCCGGGGCCCGCGCGAAACGCGGAAAGTGGATCAGTAGGAGTCTGTCCTCTGGATCGAAGAAGTCAAACGTGGGCAGGCCCGATCGCCGTTTTTGGGCAGTCCGGCGGGTGGCTGGTTTCCGCCGAGGCAGGGAGGCGCGCTCGGTCAGTCTTTGCAGGTGTGCAGCGCGATAAGGCCTTAGTCTCCAGGTTCGGCGCCGATGCCGCGCTGGCGCAGCTCCGCCAAGAGCGCGGGAGTGTTCACGTAGTGGATCGCCGCGAGGCCGGCGCGGCGGGCACCGTCGACGTTTTCGGGCATGTCATCGATGAAGATGCACGACCAGGGGGGACGCCGGCGGCGGCGACGCACGCGGCGTAAAACCCCGTCTCCGGTTTCACGAATCCGATTTCGTACGACAGGACCAGGTGGTCGAATAAGTCCAACGTCGGCGCAAACTGCCGGCGGTAATGCTCCGCGTGCAGGATGTTGGTGTTGGAGCCCAGGAGCAGGCGAGAACCCTGGGACTTGAGCTGCGCGATCAGGCGGGCGACGGGCTCGTTGAGCCAGAAGATGTTTTCCCAGTCGCGCACGAATTCGTCGTAGGGGAGGGAGAGACCGCACGCGCTGGTCAAGCGCTCGGCGAAGACGGGCGGCGCGATGTGACCGCGCTCGAGCTCGGACAGGATCCGGGCAAATCCGTGGTCGAGCACCTGCTGGCGGACGACGTCGGCGCCCTTCCCCAGCCGCGCCGCGAAGCGGCTCCAGGTTTTTCCGTAGTCGAAAAACGCCACCACGTTTCCGAAGTCGAAGATCAAGGCGGGCTGATCGGTCATCGCTGCTCCTACCGGGGAATGCGCGTCTGCAGGCGACGGCGGGAACGCCGGCCGCGTGGCACGGTCGTCGTGAGAGGGATGATGGTGGTTTCATCCGGCTTCATGGTGAGTCGGCCGCGCCGGCATTTGAGGGACCGAGGGTTGCAAACGCTCGCCAGACGCGGAGGTCGATCGACGCGCGGATCAGCGGCACGCTTCCATCCAGGAGCAGCACGTGGACGCCGCGGGGGTGGCCGCTCGAGGCACCGATGAAGGCCGCCTGGCCGTCGGCCGCGATGCAGGACGGCTGGCCGCCGGGCGGCAGGGCATGGTTGTAGAGGGTAGCGCGGTATTCGGACGATCGCCATGACGAGCCAGCGTCGCCGCGCCATGCGCTGGGATCCGTGGATGCCGGGCATCCGGCGGCGGCGGAGAGGGGGTCGGTGACGAGCTGGTAGTTCCAAGGGGCGGGGTGGCTCGGCTCTCGGTCGCCGGCCAGCCGCTCGGAGAAGGCGGCGGTAAAGCTCGAGCCGTCGCCGTTCTCGACGTCGCGCATCCCCAGCACTCGCCCGGGTGCGAATGCGCCGACTGGTGCCGCCGGGGTCGTCGCCGGTGACGGCCCGGTAGCTGATGGGCGCGGTCAGGCGCTCGGGGAGGGCGTTCGGATCGCTGGGACAGACGAACCCCGGCACGGGCATTTCGCCTGGGACGAGCGTGGGGGTGGCCGGCGGCGGGGTGGCGGCGTCCTTGAGCCGCTGTCAGGTCGGGAACTTGCAAGGTCTCGAGCAGGGTGCGCAGAGGGCCGGGTGGCAATGAGCTGCCGGGTGCGCCGGCGCTGGCGAGGGGCCCGACCTGCGGGAGTTTCTGGTGCATATGGTCGTACAAGGCGACGGCCAGGCCAATCTGGCCGAGGTTATTGCGGCAGGCGAGCGCTCGGGCCTCTTCGCGCCCGCGGGGGAGTGCCATGAGGATGAGGAGGATGGAGATGCCGATGATGACGAGAACGACCATGACTTCGCCCGCGGTGACGCCGGCGCGACGGCGTGCGCGGCCCTGACCCGTCGTGTGGGCGGTTGCTGGTCTCATCGTGGTCGGTCAGGGTGCGGGTGCCGGCGTGTGCTGGCCGGCGGCCTTGCCGGAAGCGGGTTGTGTGGGACCGGGCCGTTCATCGGAAACTGTCATCCGTTGTGATCCCGAGCGAAGGCGATTGCGTCGTGGAATCGGGCTGCGGCGGGCGACCGATCGTCACCGGGACCCAGAATGGCGCGGGCTGCCGGTCAATCCTTGACGTCGATGAGCGCGTCGCCGGTGCCGACGTTTCCGGCGGCGTCGGTCGCGCGGACCATCAGGAGGTGGGCGCCGGGCTTGAGGTCGGGGAGCGAGACGGTGATCTGTCTCCTGGAGCGTGTCGAAGAGGCCGTCGTCGGGGAAGATCGGGCGTCCAGGCGCCGCCGTCGAGCGCGTAGTCGGCCTTGACGAGGCGGGTCAGCTCGTCCTTGAGGACGATCGACGGCGCCGCGGTCCTTGGGCGTTGACCGTCACCGAGCGGCGGGTCGTGATCGACGAGGAAGGTGACGCTCTCGCGCTCGCGGGTGAGGGCGTCGTCGGGGCTGTTGGACGGTCGGTCGCTGGCGACGAGCTTGACCCGGTAGGAGCCCGAGGGAAACGCGGTCGTGTCCCAGGCGAAGGTCTTCTCGGTGATCGGCTCCTCGGTGAGCCGGATCCAGTCGGGCCAGCCTTCCTTGCGGACCTTGAGCGATGAAGTTCAGGTCGTCGTCGTTGGGGTCGGTCGCATCCCAGCGGAGGTTCAGCCGGGTCTGGCGGGCGGCGCCGTCGGCGGTGCTCAGGTCGGGGACGTCGAGCCGGGTGATCTCGGGCGCCAGGTTGGAGGTCCGGTAGCTGAGCGAGACCGAGCGCAGCTCGGGGGTCTGTCGCGGGTCGGTGGTGGCCAGCTTGACGCGGTACTGGACGAACCGGCCCGGCGGCGAGGCGACTCGGACGCGCGGTCGGGATCGGTCTGCTCGGGCGACCAGGTCGGACCAGGTCTCGTCGGGCTCGCCGACGTTGCCGGTGCGGGCCTGGAGCGAGATCGACGGTGCCCGGCGGGTCGATCGGCCCGCCAGCTCATCGAGCCGAACCGGCTGACGAGCTTGGTGTCGTGGACCTCGGAGACCAGCTGGCCGCTCGTGCGCATAGCCGCGGCGAGAGCCGGACGACCGCGCCGGGGTCGCCGGTGCCGATCAGGACGACCTGCCGTCGGGCTCGGCCAGCAGGGCGAGGATCTGGCCGTGATCGAGCTTGGCGATCGGGCGCCGTCTCGTCGCCGCGGTCGCGGACCTCGTAGAGCTGGCCCTCGGGCCCGGTGCCGACCAAGAGGCGGTCGTCGACCCAGGCCAGGGCGTGGATCAGCGCCTTGACCCGGAAGACCTCGCGGGGGACGCCGTCGGCGTCGATGCGGTAGACGGCGTTGTCGCCCGGCGAGATCGGCCGGGGCGAGGCCGAGCCGCCCCTGGGGCGGGCGCGGGCCGCGGCCTCGCTCGGCGGCCGACTCGGGCCGGGCCTGGCGGAGCCTGGGACGAGCCGGCGACCGAGATCGTCATCGTCCGCGCGACGGGAGTCCGCCGCCGCGATCCGGCGCCGGCGCGTCGAGAAGCTGCGGCGATGCCCGCCTGGGTCAGGAACAGCGAGCTTCGCGTCGTGCTCGCTGCCGCCGGCCTCGGCCGCCGTCCGGCGTAGAGCGCGCCGTCGGCGCGCCCACAGGAGGCGTCCGGACCTCCGCCTGCGGGGCGTCGAAGAGGATCGAGGCCTTGCCGTCGGGCGCGACCCGGTAGATCAGCCCTTCGCCGTCGCTGCCGGCGTAGACCGAGCCGTCCGGGCCGATCGCCACGCAGAGCAGATGCGTGGCCTTGCTGTCGTAGAGCAGCGACCACTTGCCGTCGCGTGGCTCGCTTCCAGAGCTGACCGTCGGGCCGGTGGCCGCGTAGAGGTTCCCTTGCGGGTCGGCGGCCAGGTCCCAGATGTACTGGACCTTCGGGATCGGGGCGCGACGCCGGGATGCTTGGGGTCGGTCAGGTTGACGACCTGGCCGGTCGGGCCGGTCCCGGCGAAGACGGTCCCGTCCGGGCAGACGACGAGCGAGAGGGCCTGCGAGTCGCTCGGAGTCGTAGACGACGGTCCAGGCGCGTCGGCCTTCGGCTCGCGGCGGAAGACCTTGCCCGCGTCGCCGGTGGCGGCGAGCAGGACCCCGTCGCGGGTCCGGGCCAGGTCCCAGACCCGGCCGGCGTCGAGCGAGCCCACGGGCGCAGACCGCATGGCCGAGCCGGACCCGGCCGTTGTCGGAGACGACCACGCCTTCGCGGTGGCCCTTGGCGAACGCCGCCGGCCCTTCCTGCCGCCAGGTCTCGACCTTGGCCCAGGCCGGCGAGCAGTCCCAGCATGCCGGCGGACGACCAGCCGACGACCAGGGAGAATCCGACTGAGGCGGAGCCGCAGGCGATCCCCGAGGCGCATGCGACTCGATGGCTCATGTCGTGCCTCGTTGTCATTGACGGCCGGGCGATGCTGCCCGATCGCCTCAACGATACAACGATAACGAGAGCCCCGCGTCCTTGGCCACGGTGAACCTGAGCGACTGCGATCCCCTCGACGACCCATGCGGTCGGCGACGACCCGCACCAGGTCGGTGCGGATCGGCGGAGTCGGCGTCTCTCGCTTGGAGGCGAAGACGGCCCGGACGCTGCCCGGCAGGTTCGGCAGCGCCTGACCCTGGACCGAGAGCCCGCGGTCGGGCGACGGGACGTGCAGGTAGACGGCCGTCCGCTTGGGCTCGGTCTGGACCCGGATCGCGTGCGAGGACGCCCGTCCAGGTCGCGCGGCTCGAGCAGCGACGGGTCGTTGCGGAACGTGCGGCGGACGCTGTTGCGCAGCGTCGCAGAAGACCGCCTCGTACGGGCCCTCCGGGAAGTCGGCCGGGATCGGCAGCGCGACCTCGATCGTCTCGCGCTCGCCCTTGTACGGCTTGAGCGTGACGAACGCCTTGAGCTCGTGGCCCGGCTCGATCGTGTCGGAGAGCAGCCGGACCGACTCGATCGTGGCGACCTTGCGGCCCGGCTCGATCTGGACGTCGCAGTCGATCGACTCGATCCGGACCGGCGCCATCGTGTTGCGGACCAGGATGTTGACGATCGAGGCGAGCGGGCTGAACAGGGCCGACGGCGCCCATCTGGCCGGTGTAGCGCGGGCCGCTGAAGGTGTCGGAGAGCGTGATCGGCTCGTGGCCCTTGAGGCGGATGGTCGCCTCGAGCTGGGCCGTCAGCTCCTCGGGCAGGTTCCCCTCGGTGTCGATGGCGTTGGTCAGCACCGCCATGATCAGGGTCGGCAGCAGGTTCGGCTCGCGGACGATCTGGACTTGATAGGTGTGGGCTCGGCATAGCGGCCCGTCTTGACCCGGACGCTCAGCGGCAGCATGTCGGGCTTGGGGCCGACCCGGCCGGCGACGCTGGTGCTGACGTCGGTGTCGATCACCCCGACGATCTTCAGCGGCGAGCCCATCTTCATGCTGACGCTGGCCCGCGGGTAGACCGTGTGGATGTAGCCGGTCATCATCGGGAACTCGCAGGCGCCCAGGCTGAACATCGGGTGGCCGAAGCCGTAGACGCGATCGCCCTCGACGTGGGTGACCGTGCCGATGCCCGAGAGGTCGAAGTCGCCGGTGACCATCGCGATGCTCAGCGGAGAGCCCGGGACGAGCGGCCGGTCGCCTTCCTCGCGGATGATCCGCTCGGGCGCGGCGCCGCCGGCCATCGGGGCCATGCCCGAGCGGCCGGAGCCGGTCGGCCAGCAGGCCAAGGCCCGCGGGCTGAACCCCGACGCCGCCAGCGGCGTGGCGATCGGCGTCATCCCGCCCAGCGCCACCGCCCGAGACCGGGATCGGCATGCGATCGAAGCCGACCGATGCCCGGCTCGTCGTCCGGCCAGTCCCTCGATCCAGCGGCGAGCATCGGCCGTGCCGCCGCATGGAACTGGCTCGCGCCGGCCTGGTCCTTCGACTCGGCCGCGATCCGGCGGTCGTTCGAGCGCACGTACTGGATCATCTGCGAGAACGGCGTGACGCCGGCGATCGGGTCCTTGGCGAACTCCCAGGCGAACGCCACCGCGCCCAGCAGCTTGCCGTCGATGTAGATCGGGCTGCCGCTCATCCCCTGGATGATCCCGGCGTGCTCGAGGTTGCAGCCCGTCAGCCGGCAGAGCACCATGTCGCGGCCCGGGCTGACGTCCCGCATCACGCCCAGGACCTCGGCCTCGAACTCCTCGAGCTTCGTGCCGACCATCACCGTCCGGCCCACCCCTTCATGCCGGGCCGGATCTCGTTGACGTCCCAGTACGACTTGCGGATCGGGCTCGCCCGCATGCGACCACGCACGAAACCGCCTGCCAGCGCGACCAGCACGCCGAGCGTCCGGCACGACAGTCCACACTCTCGACGATCGAGATGTGACGTTCATGGATCGAGTCTCCCTGGAACGGGGCGAAACGAACGCGATTGGCCCAGGAAGAGAACGAGGATGGGAGTGAGAGGAGCGAGAGCCGTTTTCGAAAGGCAACCAATGGCTTACGACGCAGCTCCATCCGCCGGCGGCCAAGGAGAGTCGTCCGGACGAGAGACCGGCACCGAACCGATCCGCACTCGAGATCAGTTCCATCCTGGATCACCTCAACTAATAGTATACACGTTTAACATCGAGTCAACGAATACTCGGTGATCACACTGTCTGTCAAAGCCGCCCCATCGCGGGTGTCAAGTTGCCGGTCGTCAGAGCACTACACCTCGAGATTCTCGGGCCCGTCCGGGGGCTCTTGGTCGGTCGTCATCGGGATCCGACGCTCTCGCGGCGAATTCACGCAGGGTATCCTCCATCAAGCGGGTTCGCTCTTCCGCCAGCGACCGGCGGTGTCGGCGGGCGTATCGAGCAAGTCGCGAGCGAATCGAGCATGGCGACCACGACGAGAGCGACGATCAATCCAATCACGCCGACCCAGAACTCGACGAACGCGAGATTGGCCTGTCCTTCTTCGTGGACTCGATGCCGGTGCCGATCGAGAGACCGGCGGCCAGGACCAACATGATGGCGACGCCGAGGCCGCGGCGAAGGTCCTGGCGGCGGAAGTGGCTGCGGTCGGCACTCGAGAGGTCCGGCTCCCGGGCCCGGGACTCGTACCATTGCCGCAGTCCGAGGAACACCGCGATCAACGCGATGCCGGAGGAAATCAGCAGGCCGTTGGAGTCAGATCCTGTGCCATCGGCATCGGGGCGACTCCCAGGTGAGGCGCATGGCGAATTGTAACGCCAGAAAGGGCCTCCCGGGAGGGAACGCTGTCGCGCAGGTCAGTACTGGTCCATGCGCGTGAGTTGCTTTTCGACGGGTCGGCCCGCCGGGCGATCTCCAGCAGGGCGTCGCGGACGTCTTCGGGGTGCACCGTGTCGCGCGAGAAGGTGCGCGACATCACGAACATGGGACTTCCCAGCACGTCGTGGATCGAAATGCTGCCGAAAGTCAGGTGGGCGTTGAGCTTCAGGGCGTATGCGAAGTAGGCCGGATCGGCGGGCCCGCAGACCGAGAACACCGACAGGTAACGCTCGTTGTTCTTGCCCTCGGTGGCCTCGATGACCACTTCCTGAAGCCGGTCGCCGGGCAAGCGGGAGAATGACCGAAACGTGTCGCGCGCCCCTGGATGAAGCAATCCAGTCCCTCGGCGCTCTCGCGAACCAGGCTTTCGGTATCGCGGAGGCGATGAATCGCGAGCTGGAAGGACTCGGCCAGCTCGTCGGCGGTTGCATAGCGATCGACCGGCGACTTGGCGAGGCAGCGCTTCAGGATCTCGACCAGGACGTCGGGGACGCGCGGCGATGCTCGCGGACATCGGGGATCGGTTGATTCTGGTGGAGCTGGATCAGCTGGCTGATGCTTTCGGCCGCAAACGGCAGTCAGCCCCGAGAGGCGTGTAGAACAGCAGGACGCCGAGGGCGTAGATGTCGGACTGCGGGCTGGCGGGCGTTCCTTGAAACAGCTCGGGCGCCATGAACGTCGGCGTCCCGGCCAAGGGGGGCACTGCCCTGAGCCGAGGTCGTCGAGCCGGCGGACCAGGCCGAAATCAGCGAGCTTCGCACGGCCGTCGGGCGTCAAGAGGACATTGGCCGGCTTGATGTCGCGATGGACCAGGCCCGCGTCGTGGGCGGCCCCGAGCGCCAGCACGACCTGCCGGGCGAGCGTCGCGGCCCGCAGCGGCTCGAGCGGGCCCTCGCGGACCAAGATTCGCGGAGCGTCTTGCCGCCGGGGATATACTCCATCTCGATAAATGTGAAGCCGTCGACGCTGCCGAGGTTGTGGATCGTGACGACGTGCGGATGAAGCAGGTTGGCGGCCGCCCGCGCCTCGGCCCAGAACTGCTCGCGGATCTCCGGCTGCTCGGAGACAAGCCCCGGGTCCATGACCTTGAGTGCGCAACGGCCGCCGCAAACCCAGGTGCTTGGCCTTGAACACCCAGGCCATCGTCCCACGGCCGAGCACCGACTCGATTCGATACTGCCCGACCACGCCACCGATCAGCCCGTCGACCGGACGGTTTTCCGAGCGTTCGTGCAGTTGCCGGCGGGCCGCCGGAACGTGCGGGACGGTCTCTTCAAGTGAAGAGAGCGATGCCGTCCGCTGCTTCGCGCACGTCTTCGGCGGCCGATTACCTGTCCCCGGCGCGTTTTCCACCGCCGGTCGTGTCACCTGTCTCATCGATAATTTTCGCCTGCGAGTTCGTTACGTGCATCTCTTGGACCCGGAATTCCGCGAAAGGGTGATTCCTGCGAATCGCTTGCATCCTCCGGGATTGTAACGGAGAGCCCGGCTTCGTCATGCTGACCCGACGACCGCCCACTGATCCGGATTGCGTCGTGAGCCTATGCAACAAGCGGTCGGCTCCGGACTTAACCATGCACCTCTCGAATTCAATGGCCAAGCTCATGCCATTTTCCTGGCCAGAGTAAAGAAAGCGCATGAAGCCTGACGTTTTAGCTTTAGTCGACGTGGCATAACCAACTGCGTCAAAGAATCTTGAACCTTGAACCTCGTGCTACGTAGTAGAAGTACGACACCGGCGGCCGATTCGTTCGGAGTGCGCCGGATCGAGCGCAAATGCCCGAAACCAGGCAGCACGCCGGTTGCGGATTTCCGGATTCGAGCGGATTTAGAATGTTTCGGCCGATCAGACGTTATAGGAGGACGAGGCGGTCGTGCCGCCGCGGCCGGTCCAGTTGGTGTGGAAGAACTGGCCGCGGGGCCGATCGACTCGTTCGTAGGTGTGGGCCCCGAAGTAGTCGCGCTGGGCCTGGAGCAGGTTGGCCGGAAGCCGCTCGCTGCGATAGCCGTCGAAGTAGGCGAGGGCCGAGGTCATCGCCGGGGCGGGGACGCCGTGGATGATCGCCGCCGCGGCTGCGCGGCGCCAGCCCCGCCTGGCAGCGATCGATCTCGTCGCGGAAGTAGGGGTCGAGCAGGAGGTTGGTGAGCTTCGGATCGCGGTCGAACGCCTCCTTGATCTTTGCCGAGGAACGCGCTGCGGATGATGCAGCCGCCGCGCCACATCAGGGCAACGCCGCCCTTGTTGATCTCCCATTTCGACTCCCGGCCCATGGCATCCATCAGCGCGAAGCCCTGGGCGTAGGAGATGATCTTGCTGGCGTAGAGGGCGTTGCTCGATGGCGTCGATGGTGGATGCCTTGTCGCAGCGGCGGGTGCGCGCAGGGCCTTTGAGCACCTTGGAGGCCGCGACCCGCTCGTCCTTCTGGGCCGACAGGCAGCGGGCGAAGACGGCCTCGGCGATCAGGGTCAGCGGCACGCCCAGGTCGCGACGCGGAGATCACGGTCCACTTGCCGGTGCCCTTCTGGCCGGCGGCGTCGAGGATCAGGTCGACCATCGGGCTGCCGGTCTCGGGGTCGATGAAGCCGAGGATGTCGCGGGTGATCTCGATCAGGTAGCTGTCGAGCGGGCCCTTGTTCCAGCGGGCGAAGACGTCGTGCATGGCGGCGGGCTCCATGCCCAGCAGCTCGCGCATCAGGTGGTAGGCCTCGCAGATGAGCTGCATGTCGCCGTACTCGATGCCGTTGTGCACCATCTTGACGTAGTGGCCCGGCGCCCTCGGGCCCGACCCAGTCGCAGCAGGGCGTGCCGTCGGCGACCTTGGCGGCGATGGCCTGGAAGATCGGCTTGACGTGCGGCCACGCCGTCGGGGTCGCCGCCGGGCATGATCGAAGGGCCCTTGAGGGCCCCTTCCTCGCCGCCGGAGACGCCCGTGCCGATGAAGAGCAGCCCCTTGGCCTTCAGGTCGCGGGTCCGCCGGGTCGAGTCGGGGAAATGGGAGTTGCCGCCGTCGATCAGGATGTCGCCCGGCTGCGAGCAGCGGCACGAGCTCGTCGATCACGTCGTCCACCGGCGCGCCGGCCTTGACCATGATCATGATCTTCCGCGGGGGCTTGAGCGACGGCGACCAGCTCCTGGAACGAGTGAGATGCCGACGATCTTCTTGCCCTTGGCTCGGCCCGCGACGAACGCGTCGACCTTGGACGTCGTCCGGTTGAAGACGGCGACGGTGAAGCCGTGGCTCTCCATGTTCAGGACGAGGTTTTCCCCCATCACGGCCAGGCCGATCAGGCCGATGTCGGCAGTCGCGTTGGTTCGTCGCCATGTTCGCGGCCCCTCCGTCGGTGCGGGTTTGTCACGGTCGACATTCTACGACTGTAGCCACGATTGTACCAGTCGCTCGTTCGCATTGCGATCATCGCAATTCGGCCGGCATCGCTCGCATCGGCTCGATCGACTTCCACGGCGGCCGCTCGGGGAGCAGCGCCTCGAAGCGGGCAATCTGTGCGTCCATGTAGTCGCCGGCGTAAGTCCCGGCGAAGAACCGGGGCAGGGCCTCCTCGAAGAACCGCTGCCACGACTCGTCCTCGCGTCCCGGGTCGATCGGATAGAAGAGGACGCCGTTGGCCTGGGCCGCGTTCCGGTCGCGCGGGGCGTCGCCGACCATCAGGATCTTGTCGGGCTCGTAGCGGCCGACGGCGGCCAGGGCGAGGTGCTCGCGCTTGCTGCCCAGCTCCTGCCCGGCGATCAGCGCGACATGAGGCCTCAGCCCGTGCTCGCTCCATTCGCGCTCCAGGGCCTCGCCGGGCGTCGCCGAGACGACCATCACGTCGGCCTTGCCCTGCATGCTCTCGAGCGACTCGCGGACGAACGGGAACGGCGGGACGTCCTTGACGATCTCGGCGATCGAGCGGTTGACCGCCTCGCTCCACTCCAGCGCCAGCGCCAGGTCGGGGTCGCCGGTCGCCTCGACCTCGGCCTCGAGCGCCGGGTTCGCAAGCTCGCGTCTCGCGCGCCGACCCAGTCGCGCAAGCCCGCCAAGCGCCGGGAGCCGCGGACGCCGCCGCACGACCTCGGATGCGCTCGGCCAGCAGGTCGATCGTCATGACCAGGCCCGGGAAACCGGTTGATTCCCCGCCATTTCGAGTAGAGATTGAGGAACTCGGCCACTTCGCGCGCATACTTGGAGATCGCCGCCAGCCCATAGTACTTGATGATGTTCGGGATGAAGCATTCCTTATGCTTCACCTCCATCGTGTCGAAGGCGCAGCCGTCGCTGTCGATCCCGATGAAGAAGTCGTGCGACCTGCGCGAATTCGCGCAGAGGGATTGGGGATCATGTGCTTGCAGTCATGCATGACTCCTTCCGGACCGTCAGGCGGCCGACCGTCCTCAGCGAATTCGGCGATAGCGGATTCTGACGCTTCGAGCGGCGACGGCGAACATTGGGCACTGCGGTCCCACGCTGCCGCGTGTCCGATGCGAATCGTATGGCTGCGATCGACGGTGTCCAGTGATCAGCCCGTGGACGGTGCCGGCGATCCGGCCTGGTCGTCACGAATGTCTCAGACTTACATGCCGTTTCCACCGCGGACGATCGTTCGCCCACATCGATCTGGTCAGGTCGAGGTCATGCTGACTGGCAGAGTTCGTGGAAATCGCCGATGTAGTCGATCGACTCTGTGGATTGCGCCTGGATCATGGATGAACGCGTCAACCGTGATCGGTCCGAGCACTTGCGGTGGTCGCTGCACAGTCGGTCTTATTAGCGTCGGACGAACTCCCAACCGCGGCATGATCGGCACTATCCTCTGGCCGCGGCAAGAGGAGCAGGGTTCTGGCCATCGTCCGAAGCAAGAGTCGCGAAGAACGGAGTCGTGCCAGTGTCAACCCAGGTCAGTCCGGGGAGGCCGCCATGGCGAGCTTCGAGAAGCCGAAGTCAGCGGAGGGCGTCCCGCTCGATCTGCTGCCGGTCATCCGCAGCTCCGGCGTGCTCGGCGAGCGTCAGCTCGCCGAGATCAAGACCAAGGTCCTCCAGGGCGACTATCCGCTCGACTCGGTCGAGCTGGCCGACAGCCTGGTCCGCGACAAGATCCTGACGCCCTTCCAGGCCAAGCGGTTCCTGAGCAACCGGCCGCAAGGACTGGTCGTCGGCCGGTACATCATCCTCGACCGGATCGGCTCGGGCTCGATGGGGCGGGTCTACAAGGCCCATCATGCGATGATGGATCGCGTGGTCGCGCTCAAGATCATCGCGCCGGAGATCGCGTCGAACGAGCGCGTGGTGGCCCGGTTTCAGCGCGAGATGAAGCTGGTCGGCCGGCTCGATCATCCCAACGTGGTGCGGGCCTTCGACGCCGACCAGATCCACAAGGTCCTCTACATCGTGATGGAGTACGTCACCGGGCGCAGCCTGGGCGAGCTGCTCAAGAAGAGCCGATTCCGCCGCCGGAGATGATCGACTACGCGGCCCAGGCTGCGCTGGGCCTGGCCCATGCGCACGAGCAGGGGATCGTCCACCGCGACATCAAGCCATCGAACATCCTGCTGACCGAGGATCGCAAGATCAAGATCCTCGACCTGGGCCTGGGCGTGCTGATGGAGGCGGACAGCGCGTCGACGTTCGCCACGGCCGACGGCATCGCGGTCGGCACGGTCGACTACATGTCGCCCGAGCAGGCGTGCGGCCGGGAAGTGGACGGCCGCAGCGATCTGTACGGTCTGGGCTGCGCGATGTACCACTTGATGACCGGGAAGCTGCCGTTCCCCGGCAGCTCGCCGATCGAGCGGCTGGGCAAGCGGATCAGCGGCCGGCACGTTCCGATCACCGAGTATCTTCCCGACCTGCCGTCTAGCTTCGTGCGCGTGCTCGACAAGCTGATGGCGCACAAGCCGCACGAGCGATATCGCCACCGCGGCCGAGGCGGCCGACGCCTTCCAGAGCTTGATCCGGCCAAAGGCACGTGCGAGCGTCGCCGTTGCGAAGCCTCCTGCGCCTGTCGCCAATTTGTCTCGAGCGGCCGAGTCGAAGCCGGGCCCGGACCAGTCGCAGGATCCTGGCTCGAAGCTGGCAAGTCCCGCGAGCCCGCTGCTGGTCGAAACCGCAGCCGAAATATCCGAGGTGGTTCGAGCCGGTCGCTCAGCTATGCCGAAGCTCACCCCGTCGGCGCACTCACGAGCGTCATCATCGCACCGATGCTCATCTTCGCCGGCGGGCTGTTGCTCGGCTGGTTTCTGCACGGGCGATAAGGCGAGTGCGACCCGTCAGTGGTGAGCAGCCACCGCCGGCCTGTGCGAATCCGTCTCCAGTTCACGAGCGGGAGCGGCCGGCGCGGTCAACTCGCGCAAGCGCGTCGGCGAGATGGGGGTACTTGAAGCGGTAACCCAGCGCAGCGCCTTCGCCGGGATGACCTTTGTCCCGTCGTGATCACGCCGGCGACGTCGCCGAGCATCAGGCGGAGCACTGCATCGGGCGGCCCGAACGGAATGAAGACCCGCCAGGGTGTGAACCGCGTTCGAAGCACGCTCGAGAAAGTCTTGGCGAACTCGGCGTTGCGGACCGGCTCGGGTGCGGTGCCGTTCAACGGCCCGGACGGCTCGGCATTTTCGAGGGCCAGCCGGAAGATCCCGACGATGTCGTCGATGTGGATCCAGCTCATCCACTGCTGGCCGTGCGCCACGAAACCGCCGCTGCTGCCGATGGGCACGCCGGGCCCGAGCTTGAAGAGCGGCGTCATGATCTTGAGCGCGCCTGCTCCCGGAGCGAGGACGATTCCCGTCCGAACGATCGCCCGGCGCACGCCGGCGGACGTCGAGCGGCTCCGAGACCTCCTCGCATTCGCGGCAAACGACCGCGAGAAAGTCGGCACCGGAGCCGTGCGATTCGTCAATTTCTTCGTCGCCGTGGGCACCGTAAAATCCGATCGCCGAGCCCTGCACGTACACCTCGGGACGCGATCGTGCCTGCCGGATGGCGGCAACGAGCTGCGCGGCACTCTGGACCCGGCTGTCGCGGATCTTGCGCTTGACATCCGAGTTCCAGCGGTCGGCGAAGATATTGTGCCCGGCCAGATTGACGACCGCGTCGCAGCCGTCGACTTCCTCTTGCCAGGGGCCAGTGGTTGTCAGGTCGCCGCCGATCACCTGAAACGGCCACATCTCGCGCCGGCGGCGTACGACGTCGGCGTCTCTCGAAAGGATCACCGACATGGTGGCCGGAGGTCGCGAGCTCATGGGCCAGTGCGGCACCGATCAAGCCCGATCCCCCTGCAATGAAAACACGCATAGTCGTCACTCCAATCGAAGTCCCTGCGCAGAGGAATGAGTGCGGCGGCGAAGAGGCGCTGGGCTCTCGGCCGCGCAAGCTGTTCCGTCGTCATTCAATCCCACGGCGTGCGGCGCATCGCCGCCCGACCCGATCGGAATCGTTGACCTATCTTGAGGATTCGCACACGCTGTTGTAAAGCGGGAGGCGGTGTCAAAAAAAACGGTTGTGCAATCGCGGATCGCAAGATCGGATGTCGTCAACGTGAATACCGAGTGAAGGTGCCGCCAGTCGATTGGCCGCCGGCCCGCGATCGATAACATGCGAAGGACCGCGGCGACCGTGACGGAAGCCAAGGCGAAGCTCAGCTCCCGCGACTGCATGCCAGCAGCAGAGATCCAAACGTGCAGGATTCCGCAACGACGACCAATCGCACGGAGGAAGAGGACGTCAATGACTCCCAACGTAAGCGGATGGTTCAGCCTGCCTCATACGAACGACAGTTACCAGCAGCTTGCACCGCTCGTGCTCGTCAACGGGCTGGCGGAGCAGTCGGAGAGCTGGTTTGCCAACCGAGCCGAGCTGTCGCAGGCAATTCGACCTGAAGGTGCCCGAGATCCTGGTTTACGACGGCGAACGCTCCACGACCGGATCGATTCCGGTGGCGAGATCACGATCGACTACCTGGCCGATCGCCTGGCTCGCTTTCTCGACGAGTACGTCCAGCGGCCGCCGTATTACCTGGTCGGATCGAGCCTCGGCTGCCAGGTCATCCTGACTTACGCGACCCGGCAACCGCGGAAGCGTGTCGAAACTCGTGTTGATCTGTCCTTCGGGCTTTCAGGCGAACTGAAAACCTGCCGATCGATCGAGGGCGTGAGCCGGAGCAATTACGACGAGCCTGGTCGGATCGGTATTTCACCGCGAGCCGGTTCGCCAGCGCCGAGCTCGTGCAGGCATTCTCCGCAAATTCCAGGATCGCAAGATGGAAGAAAGGAGTACTTGCGCACGCTGCGGGGAACGCTGGGCCACTCGGTGGCTCACTCTTGCCGCTGGTTGCGCATCCGACCCTGGTGATCTGGGGCGCGGAGGACCGAGTCTTGTCCGACGTGCCGGGCTCCGTGCGTGCCGGCCGAGCAGATCCGGAGGGTGCGGCAGGTGGTGATTCCCGAAATGCGGGCACGCGCCGCAGATCGAGAAGGCCCGGCTGGTCAATCAACTGATCTCGCGTTTTCTCCGCGACAGGCTCGAGACGATCCCGGCCCACCTCGACCGCCGGCCGGTTCCTGGACCGCGCATGCGACGTCAAAGCTGGCCGGAGCCAGGCGCGGCTACCACGCTGTCCCTGTCGCTGCCAGGTCGATCCGATGAACGATTTCACTCTTTTTCTCGGCAAGTTCTTCAAGCACGGAACGGCGATCGCCAGCGTCGCGCCGATCGAGCCGCTGGCTATCGCGCTTGACGGTTCGAAACATCGACTGGGACCGGGCAACGGACGCCTGGTCGAGCTGGGCGCGAGGCACCGGGCCGATCACGCGGGTGATCGCCGAGCGCGCTCGACCCGGTGCCGCGTCGTCGTCGTCGAGCGCGACCCCGATTTCGCACGGTTGCTGCGCGAGCGATTTCGACGAGTCGCACCGAATTTCGAAATCGTGCAGGGAGACGTTCGCGATCTGAGGCGATCCTCGGCGAGCGTGGGATCGCCGTCGGTCGACCACGTGGTCTCCGGGCTGCCGGTTCCATCGTTTTCTCGAGGACTTGCAGGTCGAGCTGTTCCGGGCCGTCGGCGCCGTGCTGCGACCGCGACGGGACGTTCAACCAGATCACCGAGATACCCTGGCTCTACTGGCGGCTTTACCGGCGGTATTTCGCAGACGTTCGGTTCGTGTTCGAGCCGCGCAACCTGCCGCCCGCCGGGAGCCTATTTTTGTCGCGGCATGCGGGTTGGCTCGTGAGCGGCCTGGAGTCTCAAAGCCGAGTTACACCCCGGGTGAAGGAATCGTGACGCCCAGCTTTCCTGCGCGGTCGGATCGTCAACGCAGGCTTCCACCTGCTGCTCGCGCCTGCGTTGCGCGCGACCTGCACTGCAGCCCGACCGGCGCATCGATGCAGAGCCGGTGCTGCGCAGGCTTGTCAAGAAAGGCGCAGCGACACGCGATTCGGCCGCGACCATCGCTTTTCGACGGATCCATAGGTCGCTCGATTATCAGCGCGAGGTACCGATCCGGACTTATGAAGCGCTCTGGGATGAATACCTGCGCGACGACTATCCCGTCTTCGACGACCTGACCTGGCCGGGCCGGATTCCGTACCTCGCGCTGACCAGCGGCACGACCAAGGGGGACGACCAAGTACATCCCGGTTTCGACCGAGATGGTCGCGTCGAACCGCAAGGCCGCGCGGACGATGCTGGCCTGGCCCACATGCTTGCCCGGCCCGAATCGCAGCTGTTTCACGGCCGGATTTGTGTTCTGGGCGGATCGACCGAGCTCGAGAGAGTGGCTCCCGGCGTTGCTCAGGGCGACTTGAGCGGAATCGCCGCCGTCGACGGTTGCGCCGCTCTTGCGTCCGTATACGTTTCCGCCGCTCGGTCCTGGCCCTGGAGGCCGACTGGGACCGCAAGCTCTCGCGGCTTGCCGAGGCAGGCCGCACGGAACGGATCACACTGCGTGAGCGGGGTTCCGAGCTGGCTCGCTGCAGTTCTTCCAGCGACTGCTCGAAACAGCCGGCAAAGCGACCGTCGCCGAGGTCTGGCCGGACCTGGAGCTGGTCGTCCACGGAGGCGTCAAGTTCGACCCGTACCGCGAGCTCGTTCCGCAATCCTGGGCTCGCCGGAGATTCGGCTTCAGGAAACTTATCCGTGCTCGGAGGGATTCATCGCGTTCGGCGATCCGGCGACCGGGCTGCTCCGGCTGGTTCACGACCACGGCATGTTTTACGAGTTCGTGCCGGTCGAGAGCTCGATCTGCCCGGCCGACGCGGCACTGGCTGGAGACGGTACGAGCCCGGCGTGAATTATGCGATCGTCGTCTCGACCTGCGCCGGCATGTGGGCTCACGTGATCGGCGACACGGTCCGATTCGAGTCGCTCGATCCGCCGCTCATCACGTTCACGGGGCGCACGCGCTACACGCTCTCGGCCTTCGGCGAACACCTGATCAACGAGGAGGTCGAGGCGAGCGATCGCCCACGCGGCGGAGGAACCGGCTGCAGCGTGCGCGACTGGCACGTCGGCCCGGTGTTCATGGGCCCACTGGGATTATCACCAATTCGTCGTCGAGTTCGGCGAGCGAGCCGCGCGAGCTGCGGCGGTTTCGCTGCGTTCTCGATGCCGAGCTCTCGACGGCGCAACGCCGATTATCGGGCTCATCGAGCCGCGGGCGCGGGTCTGCCGCTGCCGGCGGTCATGGTCGCCGGCCGGGCGGATTCGAAGCCTGGATGCGCCGGCGCGGCAAGCTCGGCGGCCAGAACAAGGTCCCGCGGATGGACAGCTCGGCGTGCTCACGCGGCGAACTGGTCGAGCTTTCTGCGAACCTGCCAGTCGATCGAGGTGCTGGCTCGAGCAGTCGAACCAGCGTAGGACGATCTAGGCCTGGCACCGTGACGGCTCCGCGACTGCGTTCAGGCTGCGGCTCTTTTCTTCTCGGCGACGAGTGCGGCGATCTGGCCGATCGAGTCCAGGTGCTCGACACCCGCCTCGTAGGCTTCGACCCTGATCCCGAAATGCTCTTCCAGGAAAACGACCAGCTTGAGCGTGCTGATCGAGTCGAGGATCCCTCCGGTGATCAGCGGCGTGCGATCCGTGAGCTCGCTCGGATCCTCGCCGGGAAGGAATTCGTGCAGAATGAAATGATGGACGACCTTGGCAATTTCTTCCATGATGGCCTCGAGCCGACTCCTTCGTATACAACGAAGATGCGCGTCGCACCGAACGATTCGCCGGCGAATGCCAGCGGGTCGAATCGATGAGGCCGAACTCGAAGCCGCCGCAAGCTACCCGTTACCGACTCCGGTCAATCTCGAGTTTTTCTCGAGAGCTCGAGCCGGCTGCGTGCCGAAATAAGGAATTGAGACAGTTTCTGCTCGCGACGCCCGCAATCTCTGCCGAACTTATTGAAACAGAATTGTTTAGGTTGACAGATTCGGTTTCGATCGAGTACACAACCAGCGATCGGCAATCCGACCTGCGCTTGTCCTGTCGACTGCGATTCAGGACGCTGCGCGAGCGAGAACCGCGGCGCGGCGAGCCTGGGCAAATCGAGGTGGAAAGCTGATGATCGCAAGGATGCTTCTCGTTCCCTTGCCGGCCTGTGCGATCCTGTCAGCCGTGTGCTATCGCTGACCGTTGGCGGGCTGCCACGGACTCGGCCAAGAAGACATGAGGCGAAGAGCATCCCTCAGTACTGGCACGATCGATCCCGAGCCAGCCGGGCGAGCTGCGGAAGGTCGTCGCAGACGCCGTACGTGATCGAGCCGCCGGACGAGCTGGAGATCACGCACGCAGCCGTCCTTTCCCGTCTTTGAGCTCGTCAACCTTCGTCGTTCGGTGCGGACGGCTTCGTCGACCTTGGCCTCGCCGGCGAAGTTTACGTTTACGGTCTGACGCTGGCCGAAGCCGAGGAGCGGATCGCGGTCCAGCTGAACGACCGCTGCGCGATCGCAGAACGCCGACGCCAATCCCCGCTAAAGGGTCTCAGTGCGGCTGGCGAACGGCCAGAGCAAGTACTACTACGTGCTCGGAACCGTGCCAACCAGGGCCGATTCAAGGCCGGCGGCAACGACACGGTCCTGGACGCGATCATGCAGGCCGGGTTGAAATCCAACAGCCTGCCCGAGAAAGCCTACCTGGTGCGTCCGCATGCCCTGGGCGGCGAGGACCAGGTCTACAAGATCGATTGGTTCGGCATCAAGGACCGCGGCGACACCCTGACGAACTACCAGATCTTTCCCCGGCGATCGCGTCGTCGTGCCGGGCACCAAGCCGCCGGGTTTGATCAGCAGCCTGCTGGCAAACTAGGTTGTATGGCGGAACGGCCCTTCGCCCGTCGGTCACATCGCAGCTACGAGCACTAATCGTCCTCGCCACACCTCCGGCGGGCGTCGCGCTCGAACCCGTTGTCAAGATAATAATCCCCGCCCTGCCACCAGGCCACGAAGCTGGCCAGCAGGTAGGCCGGAATAAAGGCGGGGCCCCAGCGCTCGACCTGCCGGACGTGGGCTTGCTCGTGGTCGCGGCACAGCTCGAGGCACAAGCGGTCGCGGCCGATGATGACGTGGCCCAGCGTCATCGCCGAGAATCCGAAGGCATCGGCGAACCACGCGTGCAGCCGCCGTCGGAAAACTCGAGCGCGCCCTGGCGGAGCTGACAACGTCCGCCGGTAGCCGAGTGTCAAGCGCCGGCCACCGGCCCGACCAATGAGGTCGGTGCGGCCCACGCGTAGCGAAGCAGCCGGAGTACGACGACCCTTGCCAGCGACGGAGTCACGAGACCGATTCCTTGCCTGTTCCTGCGGAGCATGCTCGGCTACGGGACCAGTTCGAGAGGCGACTTCACGATCAGCGACCCTCCTCGCCAAGCTCCGGGCAGCCGCTTTCATCCATATTGCGAGACGACTGCCCTCTGGCAAAGCCGCTGTCCGCTCGGTTATCTAGAAAGCAACTCCGACTGCGTCACGCGAGCTTCTCTCCTCGTGCGTGAGCGAATAGTTCGCTGTGGAGATCGTTCGCATGAATTCGCGTCGACTGTTCGTGGCCAGTTGCATCGCCCTGGTTGCTTCGGCATTCTCGTTCGTGACTCGCGGCGACATCTTGCCTGCGCTGGGCTCGACCTTCGACTTGAACCAGGAAAACCGCGGCGCGATCTCGGGAGCTGCGTTCCTGGGAATGGCCGTGTCGATGTTCGTCGGCGCCCCGATCTGCGATGCCCTGGGGCTGAAGCGGATGCTCGGCCTCGCGTTCCTGTGCCACATCGCGGGAAGCTTGCTGACTGTCGGCTCGCCCTATATCGTCCCATCCGGAAGCTCGACCGTCGCCTTCTACGTGCTCTGGGCGGCGATGTTCCTGGTCGGCTCGGCCAATGGATTCGTCGAGATCGGCATCAACCCCCTGACGACGACGATCTATTCCAAAGAAAAAACTCATATGCTCAACGTCCTCCACGCCTGGTGGCCAGGCGGGCTTTTCATCGGAGGACTGCTGGCGTCGATCTTGATCAACAAGCTCATGGGCCTGCCCGGTGACGGCATCGCGCTCGTGAAAGGGGCCGAAGTCGAGGCGGTCGACGCGAACAAGACGATGCTCGGCTGGCAGCTCAAGGCGGGCCTGGTCTTCATTCCGACCTTGATCTACGGTGCCTTGTTCCTGTACGAGAAGTTCCCGGTCGACCGAGCGAGTCAAGGCTGGAGTGTCGTCACGCTCGATGTACATGGAGGTCTTCCGCCCGATGTTCATCCTCTGGGCGATCTGCATGCTCATGACCGCGTCGGTCGAGCTGGGGCCGCAGCAGTGGCAGAACTCGGTGCTGACGAAGACGTCGAACATCAGCGGGACCTACATTCTGATGTATACGAGCGCGATCATGTTCGTGCTCCGCCATTTCGCGGGGCCGATCGCTCACCGGCTCTCTCCGGTAGGAATGCTGACCGGCTCGGCCGTCCTCACAGCCATCGGCCTCTATCTTCTGAGCTTCGCCGACAGCACGGTCACGGCGTTCACGTACGCGACGATCTTCGGGCTCGGGCATCGTTTATTTCTGGCCGACGATGCTGGGGGTGACCGCCGAGCGATTTCCCGAAGGGGGGGGCGTTTCTGCTCGGGCTGATGGGCTGCGTCGGAAACCTTGCGGTGGCGGTCGTACTCCCGCTCATGGGCGGATTCTATGACAGGGGGACGCTGGCCGCGCTGCCCGCGGAGCTGCGGCCCCAGGTCATCGCAAACGCGAGCGGCGGCGGCGCCCCGACGAGCTCGGCACCCTCGATGCCGAACGGCTGCAGGCGCTCGAGAAGGTCCACCCTCAGGAGGTCAAGGATGCGGTGATCGCGGGCGCACGTCAAGCGTTTCGTAAGGTCTCGCTGGTTCCGATTGTCCTCATCATCATCTTCGGGGGTATCGCGATCTCCGACCGGCTTCGCGGCGGCTACAAGCCCGAGGTACTCCATGGGACGGAGTTCACGGAGGCAGAGCTGACGTCCGACGGATAGCGTGAGCCATTTGCTCGACCGCGCCATTGGGGGATCAGGAATTGAGGCTGCACCGCAATTGTCAGTTCTTCGCGGCGACCACTCGCGACCTATTCCGTGAATGATCGTGCGGCGATATCTGCGCAGCCGGATGTCGCAAGTGCCTCGATCGTAAGTGGGGAGCAGGCTCGCCCTCATCTGACCTCGAGGCCCTGGTACCGCGCGATCGGGCCCGCCTTGCTCGGCCTCTTTGTCTGGGGGCCGTTCTTCGATCAATTGTGGGTAAGCGACATCACGCGGCTGGGGCTCGCCGGCATGGCCGGAACTGCCGTTCTCGCGGCGTGCCTGTGTTGCGGCGTCTTTCTTGCAATGGCCGGATGGGGCTTACGGGCGCGGCGGCCGCTTCGCATCGTCGCCTCTTCGACCTTCGGCGCATCCGGATCGGAATGGATCGTCGGGATCGGGATCGCGGTGGCCAGCATCGGCTGGTATGCGGTCGCCGTCGACTACGCAGTCAGCTCGACTTTGCTAGGTCTCCGCGCCTTCGGGTTGATCGCACCGTCTGCGCTACGCGATTGGATCCTCGGGCCGGTCTCCATCAAATCCACCGTCTACATCTGCACGGCCGTTTTCTGGATCTACATCACGGGTACCGCCGTCTTGATGCGGTTGCCCACGGTCGTGGTGGCGCTGATGAAGGTCTATGCGCCCGTCGCTTTGGTACTCCTCATCGGGGTGGCGATTTACCGTTTGCCCTCGGCCGACCCGGTTGGGATCGAGCGCGCGCAGGCCATTGCTGCCGCGGGCGGAATGCTCGGACGCTCGCACGGCCCCGGAGCGATCCAGGTTTTTTGTGGATTCTTCGCCGTTGTGAGTCTGCTCAGCGTGGATTGGGGAGCGGTGACGAAGTCCCGCAGCGACGTCGTGCAGAGCGGATTGGTGGTCATCGTGGGTGCTGGGACATTGACGGCGACCGCATCGCTCCTGGTCATCGCGGGGGTGGCGTCCGCGTTCTTAGAGAACAGTGCGACGTTTGTGCACGCCGTCGGTGATCCGATTCCGCTTTCGTTCCGCTGGGCGGTTCTTCACGGATTGGGCGGACTGCCTGCCGGCACCGTCCTCGTGCTCTTCGGATTGGCGTCGCTCGCTCCTGCCGTGTATTCGGCATGGTTTTTCAGCGAGAGGCTCGCGGCGCACTGGCCGGGCGTGCGACCGTCACGCTGGACCTGGATCGGAGCGGCAGGCGCGTTTGTCTTGATGATGACGTCGCTTTCCGATCACCTGGGGCTCTTCGCCAGCGTGATGGGAGATTTATTCGCGCCGGCGGCGGGTGCCCTGCTGGCCGACCGGCTGCGGCAGCGAGGGGGCTGGAGCGGTCCGCGAGCGGGCTTTAATCCGGCCGGCATCATCGCCTGGGCGTCCGGATCGGCCCTTGCGCTGGCCGTGGACGCGGCGAACTTGAATCAAGCTGACGGCAGTGTGTGGCTGCGGCTGGCTTCGATCTATGGATTCCTGGCGGCGGCCGCCGTGTACGAGCTCGCGGCTCGTGGCGGGCTCGAACGCGCTGTCGACCGAATTCAGGCGGCTGAAGTCGATCGATGAGCGTGCACGGGCTGATCAGCCGGAGGACGGATCGATCGGGATTGAAGGGCGCGGTGACCGGGCGTGGCGTTCTACAGGCTCTGGAGCAGGGCGGCCGTTCAAGACCTGGCCGTCCCACGCGAGGAGGAGCCGGTGCGCGACGATGCGCGCCGAGAGGTCTGAACCGAGTGGCGAATAGTGGCGGTCACCCATCAAGTGCACGTTGAATAATGGATTGACCGTCGGCACTCCTCGGCGAATCCCTTCGTTCTTCAGGTGCAGAACCTCGTCGGTGAACGATTCGACCGGATCGACATAGTGGATGCCGCCGCGATTGAAGATCCGGCTCAGCGGCCCTTGAAACCGGTGGAGGCTGCGTGGTTCCAGTAGCGTCGCCTGGTCGGCCACGGGAACGAGCAGATACGCCCAGCCCTTCTGGTTGCACAGCTCTGCGATCCGCTCGATCCAGTAACCGCCTTCGGCCCAGTTGGCCGCATCATCGGGATCGCCGAAATCGTTGGCCGAGATGCTGATCACCACGAAATGAGGACGAAATCGGTCGCCGAAAAAGCGAAGGGTCTGGTCGTATTGTTCGGTTGAGTAGCCCAGATGCCCGGTGTTGAGGACCGAGACCGTCGCGCCGAGTGCCGAGGAAAGATGAAACTCGAGCCGTGCCGGCGGAGTATCGGCGTCACCCACCAGCGCCTCCCTGCATCATCGAGTCGCCGAGCACCAGAATTCGCACCGGTGCGGCCGGGTCGGGCTCGGGGCCGCGGCATCCCCAGGAGTTGGTATTCTGCACCGAGTCCGGCACGACCTGTCCCCCTTGCGCTTTGCCGCTGCGCGCGCCTCGGCCGTATCGGGGATCAGAAAGATTCCCAGGCTTTTTCGCAGCGCCAGCCCGATGATCCAGATCGAACGGACGCCCGGTCTGAGCCGGTACGATCGCTCGTCGTCCGGCTCAAAGACGGCCGACGAAAGCACGATCATGCGGTCGACGTTTCCCCACCGAATCACTGCGGAGGCCGCGTCCATGCGGGTTAGCTGGAGGAATAGATCGAGTGCCGAGCCCGGCTCCGCTGCCTCTGACAGCGCCTGACGTGCGCTGGCCATGTTTCGGAGCCGCTCGACATGAACGCGCTCCTCCTTCAGGCTCCGGTCGGGCGGCAGACCGATGAGACGGTTCAGCAGACCGCGAGCTTCAATCACGAGCACACTCGCGGCGTATCGTCCCGTAGGCGTCAGGGCGACGATCCCTGCCAGCGCGATTGCGGTGATGGCCAAGATCCATCGCTTGAACGATCGTATCCGTCGATCGGCACGAACCGCGAACGGCAGGCGGCCCTGCACGGCGCTTGTGCCTCGCGTCGTTCGTCCCCGCGTCCAGTGAATTCGCATCACACGATTTGCCCCCAAACCAGGCGGGCGCCGCAAACGCGATTCAAGCGTGCAGACACCGCCCGCCGGCAACCATCCCCGCTTTTCCGTTGTTTTCAGCCCGTGGGGCTCGATCCAGTAGTGCGCGACGGAAGCCCTTGAACAATCTGGCTCTTCGCTGTGTCAACCAACCGAGCGCGTTGACCGAGGATTCCAGTCGCCGTTTCGAACTGAGCTGTACCGCCCGGCTGGGATCGTGCGAGACTCTCTCTTCACGAAATCACGCCCTGATCCATGGCGCCACGCCGTCGGCGAAGAGACAAAACGACGCTAAGTGTCCTGGCGACTGAAGTTAGAGTTTTCATCCTTCATTCCTGAACGACTGAAATGGCTGATTCCGCAACCTATTCGGATGCGCTTCGTTCTGTCCGGTCGCGAACCTTCGCGGCACTTGGGATTCCTGGCTTTCGGCGCTATTACATTGGCCAGGGGATCAGTCTGATTGGTACCTGGCTTCAGGCGGCCGCGGTGCGCTGGCTGGTTTACGACCAATCGCATTCGGAGTTTCTGCTGGGCGTGGTCGAGATGGGCTCGCTGCTGCCCGGGCTGTTCGTCGGACTTTATGCCGGCGCCTTGGCCGACCGGATTGCGCCGCTCCGGATGATTCTGGTGATGGAATGCGGACAGATGATGCTGGCCTTTCTGTTATCGCTGCTCGTGGGTCTCGACGTCGTGCAGATCTGGCATATGATACTGATTCTCGCGGTCACGCGGATCTGCGTCACGTTCGAGCTGCCGAGCCGCCAGGTCTTCTTTTACGAGCTGGTGGGCACCGAATTCCTTTCCAATGCGATCGCGCTCAATTCCGGCCTCTTCAACGCGGCCCGCGTGATTGGCCCGGCGCTGGCCGGCGTGGGACTGACGCTGCTGGGAGCGACGGGTTGTTTCGCCATGAACGGCGCCAGCTACCTGGCGGCGATCGCGGCCTTGCTCTCGATCCCGCTGGATCCGCGTCCGCGGCCGCTGCGGCACGAACCGCTTCGCCTCGGCGTGATTCTCGGCGGGATCGTGCATTTGAGATCTGACCGGCGGATCTTTGCCCAGCTCACACTCGTGACGTTTTTCGGAGTGGTCGGCATGGGTTACGAGGCGATGATCCCGGCATACGCGCGGCGCGTCGTCCACACCGAGGTCGGAGGCTACAGCATGTTACTCGCCTGCGCCGGCGTCGGCGCCACGCTGGGGGCGCTTTTGGTCGCTGCGCTCGGCGGGTTGCGCCGCAAGGACAGGTTGACGATCGCGGGCATGCTCATTTTCGGCGCGTTGCTGGCCGCGGCGGCCGTGCTGCCGAGCTGGCTGCCGGAGGGCGAGGCATCCTGGGGCCGCCTGCCGGCGGCGTCGCTCTTCCTGCTGTGCGCCGGTTTCGGTGCCGCGCTCTTCTATGCCTCGTCGATGACGTTGATTCAACTGGCCGCACCGGACCATCTGCGAGGGCGGATCATGGGCATCTGGATGATCGTGTATTCCGGGTCGGTACCACTGGGGCGCTCTGGACCGGCCGGGTTGCGCAGACGTGGGGCGTCGCCTTCGTGATGGGGTTATCCGCGGTGCTCTGCGTGCTGACGGCAGTTGGTGTGTCGCTTTCGGGCGTCCTGTCGGACGCGGTGGCAACGACGTCGCACGGCGGTGCGCCCTTCAGCGCGGAGCCGTCGGCTCAGGGCGGGACCTCGGCCTGACAGCCGCGATCCGGCGCATGACCGCCGCTGTAATCACTTCCTCGACGTCATCCGACCAGGTTGCCGGCAAGCCGTAATAGAGCATGTGCCGCCCCCCTCATAGCCGCCCTCCTTCAGGACGCGCTTCGATGGTATATAGGCCATCACGTCGTTGCAGTACGCGGAGACCCAGGTCCGGGATGATCCGGCGTTGCGCTTGATTCGCAGCGAGTAGTCGACGACGACCTCTCCACCCAGGAACACCCAGCACAGCTCGCCGAGCTGCCAGGCCTGCACCGGGTACGGATAATTGCTGTCGAGGGCTCCTTTCGCCTTGATCGTTTCGAGCAGGAGCTTGGCGCGGCCGGCCACGTGGAAGCTGGTAGACGTCGCATCTTTTTCCAGCTCGCTTTGCGACGGCAGCGCGGCGAACCTGAGGGGGATCTCCTCGTACGACGTCGCGATTGGGCCGGCGACCGGTTGCATTGGCCCGGCGAGCACGCGCGACGTGCTGTCGGCGAGCTCCTTGCCGTATCGGGCCGCCAGCTCGAGTCGACGGCGCGGGATCGGATTCTGGTCGCCGCCGCAGCCGGCCACGAACATCGCCTGGGCGCCGGGGTGGCGAGTCTCCAGGTCGAGCTGAGCGAACCCCGCGTAGTCGCCGCAAAACTCGTAGCCATCAAGCACCGTGCAATGGCAGGCGTAGCCAGTCACGACGGCGAGTATCGACCCATCCGCGCGGTCGACCCGCAGCACCGGAACGTCGTGGTCGTCGGGACCGACGAGCGCGAGCGCTTGCGCAGGCCAGGGACATCGGCCTCCCGGTTGTTGCGGCGATTGACCGCGAAATCGCACCGTCCGGTGCCCCACCCGATCTGGGCGTCTGCCAGACGCTCGCATGCCTTGCCGGCGAGCTCGATCACGGCGTCGTGCAGGAATTCCGCGTACTGGCTCACGAGCCGGCGCTGCGTCTCGTCGAGCGGATACATCGTCAGCAGGTTGCGCCCTGTCACCGGCGCTGAATGGGTATGGGAGCACGCGAGCACGATCTCGGCGCGGCCGAGGTGCTGCCGCGAGTGGATCGCATCACGAACGCGATTGGAAAGGTCGCGGTCGATGCCGCACAGATCGAGCGTGATCAAGATCACTCGCCGGCCACTCGGATCCTCGAGTGCCAGGGCCTTGGCCCAGAGATCGTGGACCGCTCCGGCCGACGGCTTGTTGCGCGCCGCATACCCCGCCATCCACATGGGCTGCGCCGGGGTGATCGCGACCCGCGCCGTTCCGGCCTTCCAGCCCGCGAAGGTTGGCGAGGCGGCGCTTGCCCAGAGCCACACCAATCCCGTAACGAGGATTAACCGGCGCGTTGTCACCGGGGAGAGCGTCGTTCGCACTGTGGTTCTGATGGTTCTTTCCATGAGCGGATGCGCACACCCGGGCGTTGACGCCGTTTGGCTTGCGCCGTTACGATCGGCGAAGCCGGCCTGGATCGAGGGCAACCGGCATGAGCGGCGCGATACCCACGCGGTGCGCTTGCGTCGCGACCTCATTGTGGCATGGCGCGATTGCGAAGTCATGGGGCGCGATTTCTCGCCGCCGCGAGCGCCTCGGCGTGGCGAATCTGAATCTTTCGTTTTCAGGAGAGACACATGCCTTCGTCACCAGAACGCGCTGCGATTGGACGGCTGTACCGAGGCTGGAGTCGCCAGCTGACCTGGCTCGTCATGGGCGGATGTGCTGTGTTCACGACCGCGGGCTGTGAGTCGCAGCCCAGAGAGCCTGCGCCGAAATCGATCATCGGCCAGCGGACCCAGGAAGTTCGGAGTGCTGAACGTGAGGTGGCGAAGGGCGACGCCAAGGTGATCACTCCAAAAATCACGGCGAAGGATCCGATCCTGCTCGTGGGCAACGCCTACGTTTCGACGATCGGTCGAACTTCCGTGATGCAGATCCAGCACGCCCTGGATCTTTACCACGCGGAGAAGGATCGATACCCGAAGGACCTGGACGAGTTCATGACCGACATCATCAAGGCCAACAACATCGGGCTGCCGAAGCTGCCGGATTATCAGAAGTATGGCTACGACGAGAAGGAGCACAAGCTTGTGATCCTCGAATACCCGGCGCTCAAGGATCAGCCAGTCCAGTGATTGGACCGAGGTTGCCGGCGCCCGGTGATGGTCACCAGGTCGCACCCTCCGGTCCGCATTCTGTCTTGTCGGGTTTAGACGGTTCGTCGTGACTCTCGGCGGCCTCGAGACTCAAGCCTCGAGCAAGCATCCCACGGTCGCGCTCACATCGCACGCGGTCGATCACGCCGCGCGGTGAGCGCTCTACGATAATCCGCGCGACGGCCGGCCACGGTATGTTGAGCGGATCCGATGCGCGCCGTTGCGGCCCTCGTGACTTTTTATCTGAGCCTCCCGCCCGTTTATAATCGAGGCTGATCCCGGTCCGGCGGCGACGGCCGAACTGAGGCAAGGCCGGGTCCCGCGCATTGATCCAACGGCCGGAGGCGTTTCGATGGCGAGGCTTGACGATCCACAACTCCAGTTGCTGTTCGGCGTGCTCGCATTGGAGAACGGGTTGATCGATCAGGGACAGCTCCTGGACGCGGTGCAGGCGTGGACGCGGGACAAGTCTCATCGGCTGGCTGACTATATGCCGGATGGCGACGGCCTGGGCGCCGAGCGCCGGGCGGTCGTGGACGCGCTCGTGGCCCTGCATGTCAAGACGCACGGCGGCGATGCCGAGAAGAGCCTGGCTTCCATCCGCGCCGGGGTTTCGACGCGCGAGAGCCTGGCCGATCTGGGCGACACGCAGCTCGAGGCCATGGTGGCCCAGCTTGGTTCGGGGCTGACGTACCAGGTGGGGGATCCGGATGCGAGCGCGAGCTGCGGCAGGCTTTCCACGATGTCGGACGGCCAGCGGTTCCGCGTGCTGCGGCCTCATGCGCGGGGCGGTCTGGGGGCGGTGTTCGTGGCGCTGGACCGCGAGCTCAACCGCGAGGTCGCCCTCAAGCAGATCCTCGACGAGCACGCCGACGACCCTCGTTGCCGGTCGCGGTTTCTGCTCGAGGCCGAGATCACCGGCGGCCTGGAACACCCTGGAATCGTCCCGGTCTACGGCCTGGGCAGGTACGACGGCGGCCGCCCGTATTACGCGATGCGGTTCGTGCGGGGCGACTCGCTGAAGGACGCCGTCGCGCAATATCGTGCCGACACGGCGCTCAAGGTCAACGCCGGCCGCCGAGCGGTCGAGCTGCGGAAGTTCATCCGGCGATTCCTCGATGTCTGCAACGCGATCGAGTATGCCCATTCGCGAGGAGTGTTGCACCGCGACATCAAGCCGGGCAACGTGATCGTCGGCAAACACGGCGAGACTCTGGTGGTGGATTGGGGTCTGGCCAAGGCGGCCGGCCGCGCGGATCACAGCGCAAGCGATGAGCAAGCGATCGTCCCGAGCTCTGACAGCGGCCACGCCGAGACCCGGCCCGGCAGCGCGATGGGCACCCCGGCGTACATGAGCCCCGAACAAGCCGCCGGCGACATCGATCGGCTCGGTCCACGGTCGGACGTGTATTGCCTGGGCGCCACGCTTTACCACTTGCTGACCGGAACAGCGCCGTTTGACGGCGACGTCGCGGAGGTCTTGAAGAACGTCCAGCGCGGTGAGTTTCGTCCACCCCGGCAGGTGGACCCGACGGTTGACCCGGCCCTGGAAGCGGTCTGCCTGAAGGCAATGGCGCTTGAGCCCGCGGACCGATACGCCTCACCGAAGGCCCTTGGCGACGACGTCGAGCTGTGGCTCGCCGACGAGCCGGTGAGCGCCCGCCGCGATTCGCTCTTCACCCGGGCCTGGTGCTGGGTGCGGAAACATCGGACGCTGACCACGTCGGCGGCGGCCGTCGCGCTCGTGAGCCTGGCGGCGCTCGGCGTGGTCTACCGCCGCGAGGCCGGATATGCCTCGGTTCTGGCCGCCTCCAACAGGGAGCTCGATCGCAAGAACACCGAGCTTCTTGCCTCGTCCGAGCGCGAGCGCCGACGCTTTGACCTGTGCGCGAGGCGATCCAGTCGTTCACCGAGGGGGTGCGCGAGGACGAGACCCTCAAAAACCCCAACCTCGAATCCCTCCGGGCCAAGTTACTTGGCCGCTCGCAAGAGTTTCATCGCAAGCTCGAGGGCCTGTTGAAAGGGCAGACTGACCTCCGGTCGCTGGAAGCGCTCGCCGCGTCGTTCTTTAACCTGGGCGAGCTGACGAGCGAGATCGGCAACAAGGCCGAGGTGCTCGAGTCGATGGAAGAGGCGCTTGCCGTCCGTCATCAGCTCGTCGATGCCAACCCGTTCGAGCCAGAGTATCAGCGTGCGATCGCGCACGTGTACAACAAGATCGGCAATCTGCTGACAGAGACCGGCAAGCCGGCCGATGCGATGGCGTCGTATGAGACAGCCCGCTCGATCTGGCAGCATGTGGCCGACGCCGAGCCGGCGGCCGCGTTGCCCCAGATCCGCCATGGCCGGCAACCTCATCGACATTGGCAATCTCCGGCTTCACGCGGGTAAGTTTCGCGAGGCAATGCAGTCGTACGAGCGGGCGCGGTCGATCCTCCAAACGGTCGCCGATGCGAATCCCGATGAAACCTTGTATCAGGATCAACTGGGGGCTTGCGCTAACAACATTTCCAACGTGCTCAAAGCGATGAATAAGCCAGCGGAAGCGATGGCGTTGCTCGAGGAATCGCTCGCGATCCGACAGAGGATCGTCGACGCCAAGCCGGGCGTCAGGCAGTACCAGATGCAGCTGGCGATGAACCACTACAACCTCGGTCTCCTGTTGTGGGAACGGGGAAAGTCCGCCCTCGCGCTGGCGGCGATCGAAAAAGCGCGAGAAATCCGCCAGAAGCAGGCCGATGCCAACCCCGCCGCGACCGAATGCCAGAGCGCTCTCGCGGCCAGCCAGGATAGCATCGGCTATATCCTTTTCAACACCGGCAAGTGGTCTGACGCACTCTTGTCGCTCCAGCAGGCGCTCTCTGTCCGCCAGAAGCTCGTCGACGCCAATCCGGCCGCTCAAGCGTTCCACAACGACCTGTGGCGCAGCTACAACAACATTGGCAATATCCTGAGGGCGACGGGTAAGCCGGCCGAGGCGCTCGCGTCGTACGAGAAGTCGCGGTCGATCCGGCAGAAGCTCGCCGACGCCAACCCGGCCGTTCAAGAGTTCGCGAGCGATCTCGCGGAAAGCTACAACCTCACGGGCCTGCTGCTGCGAGACCTGAAACGGCCGGCCGAGGCGCTCGCTGCGCACGAGCAGCGCGGTCGATCTACCAAAAACTGGGCGACGCAAATCCCCTCGTCTTCGACTATCAAAGCGACCTCGGAGGCGTGTTCAACAACATGGCGATCGTCGACCGTGTCCAGGGTCATGTGCAACAGGCGTATGAGCGGCTCACGAAGGCGATCCAGATTCAACGGGCGGCGCTGCGCTCGGACCCGGGGAGTCGCCAGTATCGTATTTATCTGCGAAACCATCTGCGTCATTTCACGCCGACCTGCCTGGACCTGGCGAAGCTTGAACAGGCCGTCGCAGCGGTGCGCGAGTTTGTGGGGCTCAGCGCGGGGGACCGGGGCGAGCTATATCACGGCGCCAGCTTGCTTTGCCGATGCGCTTTGCGCACTGCCAGCCCGGATCTTGCGGGACGCTTCGCCGACGAGGCCATGGCTGCGCTTCGCGCCGCGGTGTCGGCTGGCTTCACCGATGCAACGCTACTCAATCGCGATCGCGACCTCGATCCGCTCCGCGGTCGCGAGGATTTTCAACGGCTGTCGCTCTCAGTCTTCGACAGGGCATTTCCGGCGCGGCCGTTTGATCGGTAGGGGTCGGGCCCCGTGCGCGACGCGGCCGTAACCCAACGGCGGCGAGATCGCGCTTTCGTGCCGATCAATCTCCACTACGCCCCCGGTGCAGCAAGGCTTGTGATCATCTGAATGATGGGCATGATCACGGCCAGGATGATGAAGAAGACGATCAAGCCCAGCAGGATCATGAGCAACGGCTGAACCAGTTGCCCGAGGCTGGCGACCATCAACGAGACTTGCTCGTCGTAGTCGTCGGCCAGATGCGCAAGGCTTTCGGGGAGCTTGCCGGTTTCTTCACCCGAGGCGATCACGGCAATGACGTCGGGGCTGAATTGCCGCGAGCGGTCGAGCGTAGCGCTGAGCTCCTGGCCGGCGACGATCTGAGTGCGCGATGCGCGGACGGCCCGGCGGATCGGGGTCATTCGCAACACGTCGGCCGTCAGGTCGATCGAGCTGCCGATGTCGACTCCCGCTTCGAGCAAGACCGAGAGCGTACGCGCGAACCTCGTGGTGTCCAGCATCCGGCACAGCTTGCCGAAGACCGGGATCCGCAGCGCGATCCGGTCCATGATCGACTTGCCCGACTTCGTCTTGTAGAGATAGACGAGCAGGAACGGCGTGGAGATCAAGACCAGCGGGATCAGCCACCATCCCATCGTCTGCACGAAGGTACTGATGCCCATGAGGATCCGGCTGGCCAGCGGCAACGGCGTGTTGCCGGCGATGTCCTTGAGCAAGGCCGCAAACCTGGGCAGCAGGAATATGGTGACGAGCGCAATCACGGCCGTCGCGACCGCGATCACGATCGTGGGGTAAATCATCGCCGAGCGCGCGGTGCGGATCAAACGCTGGCGGTTTTCGAAGTGCTTGCCAAGCATGCGCAGCGTTTCGGGGACACCGCCCTGCGCCTCGGCCACCTTGATCATGCTGAGGAACATGGAGCCGAAGGCCTGGGGCTCCGCGGCCATCGCTTCCTCGAGCGTCGAGCCGCGGCGGATCCGCGTCTCGACCCGGCCGATGATCGGCCCCATCGCCGTGCCGCTGAACTGGTGCTCGAGGCTCGAAAGCGAGCCGCGTGAAGTCGACCCCCGCACTCAGGTACGAGGCAAACTGGCGGCAGAACTGCGCGAGCTGCCCGCTGCTGACACGGCCGAACAGGATCCGCTCCCACAGGGTCGGACCGCTTGCGGGACGCTCGGACCGGCCGCCGAGGGCATCGTCACCGATCGCGCTGCCTCCGCCGACCGAGGCTCGCTTGGGCGCGGAGGGTTTCTTGGAGGAGGGTTTACGCGCCGGGGCCGAGCCGAGCGGATTGGGCTGGAACGTCGAGTATTCCGGGGTCGAGCCTCCCGGCGAACCGCGGTCGCGGGAATCGGGTGCGGGCCGATGGCGTCGCGGATTCGGGGGCTCGGGATCGTCCGGGACTCGACTCATCGCCAGGTTCCTGCGTGATTGTTCGGCCGTCGGGAAAGCAACAATGCGGCGGGCGCAGCCGCCGACATCGTCTTGCGCCATCGTCGTGCCTGGAGCGGCGGCCGTCAAGGCGGCGAGCGCGACAGATGTCTGAGAGCACGTGGGCGCTCCGGGCGGGTGAGCCGTCCTCACGTCTACAACGATCGATCAGGCGAGCGGCTCGTGCCTCCACTGACCTGCAGGCTGGCGGAGCCGCGCTAATCCTGGCGGCGGCGAAGGTTTACTTATCGAGCGGCGACGGACCGGCCGAGGAGCGCCGGGTCCATTTCAGCACGGGTGACTTGGCGGCTTTGACCTCGTCGGGGCGGCTGATGGGAGTGGTGTGCGGAGCATCGTGCAGGAGCTGGGGGTCTTCCTCGGCGATTGGCGCAACACCGACGCAAAAGACTCCAGCGTTTCGCGGCTCTCGGTCTCGGTCGGCTCGATCATGAGGGCCTCCGACACGATGAGCGGGAAATAGACCGTCGGCGCGTGAAAGTTGAAGTCGATCAGGCGCTTGCCGACGTCCATCGCGCGGATGCCCCGGTCCTTTGCCAGCGTGCGGGCCGATGCGACAAATTCGTGCATGCAGCGGCCGCCGTAGGGGACGGGATAGATATCCTTCACCAGAGACAGCAAATAGTTCGCGTTCAACACCGCGTGCTGCGCGATCCGCTTCAAGCCGTCTGGACCCTGGCTGCGGATGTAACAATACGCGCGAAACAACACTCCCGTATTGCCGAAAAAGGATCGCACCCGGCCGATCGATTTTGGTAGGTCGTGGTCGAGGCGGTAGGTGCCGTCGGAATCGCGGGCGACCAGGGGTGCCGGCAGGAACGGAGCGAGGTGGCTGCGGACCGCGATCGGACCCGCGCCGGGGCCGCCGCCGCCGTGGGGGCCGGAAAACGTCTTGTGGGGATTGTAGTGCATGAGGTCGACCCCCATGTCTCCCGGCGCACGACCCCAAGGATCGCGTTCATATTGGCCCCGTCCAGATACAAGAGCGCGCCCCGGTCGTGCAACAGCCGGGCGAGCTCGCCGATTTGCGGATCAAACAGGCCGGCCGTGTTGGGATTGGTGATCATGAACACCGCTGTCTCGTCGCTGAGCTTTGCCTTGAAGTCGTCGAGATCGACCAGCCCGCGGCTGTCGCTCTTGATCGTGACTGCTTCGAAGCCGGCGAGATGCGCAGAGGCGGGGTTGGTCCCGTGGGCGCTGTCCGGGATCAAGATCTGGGATCGCCGGCGGCCCTGGTCGCGAAAGAAAGCGGCGGCCACCAGGAGGCGCAGTCAGCTCGCCCTGCGCACCGGCCGCCGGCTGCAGGCTGACCGCGTGTAGCCCGGCGATCTCGGCCAGGATCTCTTGCAGTTCGAACAGGATCGAGAGTAGACCCTGAAGCGTGCCTTCGTGCTGGTACGGATGCTGCAGGCTCAGGCCTGGCAACGAGGCCAGCCGCTCGTTCCGCTTGGGGTTGTACTTCATCGTGCACGAGCCCAGCGGATAAAAGTTCGAGTCGATCGACATGTTGAGCGCCGACAGGTTTGTGTAATGGCGCACCACGTCGAGCTCGCCCAGCTCGGGAAGCGGCGGCGGCTGCGGTGCGCAATGCGACGGCGGTACCAGAGCCGAGAGGGGCCGATCGGGCACATCGGAATCCGGCAGGATTGCCGTGCAGCGACCGGCACGGCTCGATTCAAAGAGCAAAGGCGGCTGTGCGAGTTTGTACATTCTGTCGTCCGTTATGCGTTATCAAGTCTTTATTTTTAATCCATCACCGTCCTGCGCTCGCAGTGCACGGCCCACCCATCCCGGCCTATCGCCCGCTCGCGGCCCTGAATGCCTCGGCCAGCCCGTCGATCTCGGCCCTGGTGCGTTTTTCGGTCACGGCGACCAGGATGCAGTCGGCCAGGCCCGGGTACCAGCGGCCCAGGTCGATGCCGCCGTGATAGCCCAGGCGGCCCACTTCGGCGAGGAGCTGCTTCGGGTCGCGGCGCGAGCGCACCACGAACTCTTTGAAGTACGGCCCGGGAAAGGCGAGCGAGAGGCCTGGTACAGCGGTGATCCGTTCGGCGGCGTAGTGAGCTTTGCGGGTGGAGAGCTCGGCGGCCTGGCGCAGCCCGCGGGGGCCCAGCACGGCCAGGTAGATGCTCGCCCGCAGGGCGAGCAAGCCCTGGTTGGTGCAAATATTCGACGTCGCTTTCTCGCGGCGAATGTGCTGCTCGCGAGTCTGGAGCGTGAGCACCCAGCAGCGCTTGCCGTTGCGATCGGTGGTCTCGCCGACAATCCGGCCCGGCATTTTCCTGACGTATTCCTCGCGGCAGGCGATGATGCCAAGGTAGGGGCCGCCGTAGGTCATGTGGTTGCCCAGCGATTGTCCCTCGGCCACCACGATGTCGGCACCGTAGTCGCCGGGCCGGTTCAAGAGCCCCAGGCTGATCGGGTCGACGATCACGATCGCAAGCGCCCCCTTGTCGTGGGCGGCCTTCACGATCGCCCGCACGTCTTCGAGACCGCCGAAGAAGTTTGGGTACTGGACCACGACCGCGGCGGTCTGCGGGGTGAGTACCGACGCGACCGACTCGGGCGTTGTTTGGCCGGCGGTCGCGGACACGGTGACGAGCTTGGGCTCGAGGTGGTCGAGGAAGGTGGCGAGAATCTGCCTGTACTCGGGATGGACGGTCTCGGCGACGACGATTTCCCCGAAGCGGCGGGTGATCGCGAGCGCCATCAGCATGGCTTCGGCCGTCGCCGAGCCGCCGTCGTAGAGGCTGGCGTTGGACACGTCGAGGCCGGTGAGCTCTGTGACCAGGGTCTGGTACTCGAAAGTCGCCTGCAGCGTGCCCTGGCTGGCTTCAGGTTGATAGGGAGTGTAGGCCGTGTAGTACTCGCCGCGCGACGCGAGGTTGTCGACGACCGCCGGGATGAAGTGGTCGTAGCAGCCGCCCCCGAGGAAGCACACCTTCTGGTCGCCCCCCTGGTTCCTTGCCAGCGTCTGGCTGACCTGGGCGGTCAGCTCGAGCTCGCTCAGGGCCGGCGGGACCTGAAGCGGCCGTGCGAGCCGAAATTCCGGCGGGATCATCGCGAACAGGTCGTCGATCGATTGCAGCCCGATCGCCTCCAGCATCACGCGGAGGTCCTCGGGTGTGTTTGCTATGTAGGCCATGGATCCATCTGGTCAGCGGGAACGAGGTGACAAGGTGCAGACAACGTCCGTCAATGCGCTTCTTCGGCGATTTTTTTCTCGTAGGCAGCCTGGTCCAAGAGGCCGGCGGTGTCGGCGGGCTGCTCGACCTTGAGCTTGATCAGCCAGCCGCGATCGTAGGGGTCTTCTGCGAGCAGTTGAACGTTGCCCGTGACCTGGCTATTGACCTCGACCACCTTGCCGGCGATCGGCGCGTACAGGTCGCTGACGGCCTTGACGCTCTCGATCTCGCCGAACGACTTGCCGGCGGCAATCTGAGTTCCCACGGCGGGCAATTCGATCAGGATCAAGTCGGTCAGTTGATCGACGGCGAACCGGGTGATCCCCACCGTCGCGACGTCGCCCTGGAACAAGACCCACTCGTGCGTCGGGGCGTAGTGAAGTTTGCTGAGATCCATGAATCGATGTCCTCGTTCAATACAGGTGCACGTTTCGTGGAACGGGAAGTCGGAACCAGCGATTCGGCCGCGCCGATCAACAAGACGGGGTCTCGGCGCGCGCTCGCTTGTAGAACGGAAGCTGGACGACATGCGCGGGCTCGTGGTGTCCGCGGACGTCGACGGAGACGGCTGTGCCGATCGAGGCGACCTTGCGATCGAGGAACGCCATCGCCACGCTCAGATTGAGCGTGGGCGCAAAGGTCCCAGAGCTGACCTCGCCGACGGCGACGCCATCGTGGTACACGAGGGCGCCTTGCCGTGCGATCCGCTTCCCTTCGAGCCTGAGCCCGACGCGAACCGAGCGCGAGTTTGCCTTGCGTTCTTTCAGAGCGTCGCGCCCGGCGAAATCACCCTTGGCCAGCTTGACCGCCCAGCCGACGCCGGCGGTGAACGGGTCGATCGAATCGGTGAGCTCGTGGCCGTACAGGGCCATCGCGGCCTCCAGCCGGAGGGTGTCGCGCGCGCCCAGCCCGCACGGGACGACGCCGTGCGGCTTGCCCGATTCCAGCAGCGACTCCCAGACGCCGACCGCCGCAGAGGCCCCCACGATCACCTCGAAACCGTCCTCGCCGGTATAGCCCGTCCGGCTGATCACCGCATTGAGCTTGCCCGAGAGCCGGCCCATGGTGAGATGGTAGTAGGGAACAGCCGCCAGCGGCTGATCGAACAGCGGCTGGAGGGTTTCCAGGCTGCGCGGACCCTGAACGGCGATCATGGCGGTGTCGGCGGTCCGATCCAGAAAGTTGCCTTTGGCGCCAGAGCGAAGCTGTTCAAACCGGTTGCACACCGGCGCCCGATTCGAGGCATTGCACACGACGAGAAACGCGAATGGCTGGCGGTACACAAGGACGTCGTCGATCACGCCGCCCTGATCGTTTGCAAGCAGGCTGTACTGGATCTGAAGGTCGGCCAGCCGGGCCACATGGTTGGTGGTGGTGCGCTCGAGCCAATCCTGCACGTCGGGGCCGTCGAAGGTCAAGCGGCCCATGTGGCTGATGTCAAAGAGGCCCACGTGCTCGCGCACCGCCGTGTGCTCGGCAACGATGGTGGTGTATTGAACGGGCATCGACCAGCCACCGAATTCGACGAGACGTCCGCCATGCGCTCGATGCCAGTCGTGCAATGGGGTCTGGAGTATGGGTTCCGTCGCTGACACAAGTGCCTCGTCTATCGACCTTCGCTATTTTCACTGTGCCTGATCGGCCGGAATTCGCCGGCCCTGGAAAGTTGCATGATTCTAGCCGGAGCGCGGATTGCACGACAACTGGAGACAATCGGTCCGCGGTTTCGTGTGTTCTGTCCGCATCATTTTACCGGCGGCGGCCGACTGCCCACTTTTCTTCGGCGCCGGATGTTCACTACTCTGCACTGCCAGCTCTCAACGGCGTGCGATTTCACGGCGCGGCCCAGCCGCGTTTCATTGACCGAACACCGGGGCGTCATGGCGGAACAACGGCTTGGCGGCGCGATCGCGGAGGATCTCCGGGCGATCTACGAGCGGCGGCTCGGGGAGCGAAATCGGGTTCTCCAGCTGTGTACGGCTCGCGACCGGCGGGTTGCCGACGCCCGGCTGGCGGCGTTTGTGGCTTGCATCGTGCTGGGGATCTTGGTTTACCGCGGCGTGGGCATTCACCCGGGCTGGCTGGCGGTGCCGGGCGTGATCCTGGTCGCACTCGTGCTGTGCCACGAGCCGATCCGCCGGGCCGGCGATCGGGCGCGGCGGGCGGTTCAGTTCTATTCAACGGCCTGGCGCGGCTGGACGGCCGGTGGGCCGGCAAGGGGACCTCGGGGCTCGAATACCTCGACCTCGAGCACACGTATGCCGCCGACCTCGACCTTTTCGGCGTGGGGTCGCTGTTCGAGCGTTTGTGCACGGCGCACGCGCGCCGGAGAGGAGACCCTGGCAGCGTGGCTGCTGGCGCCGGCGACGCCGGCGGTCATCCGCGAGCGTCATGCGGCGATCACCGAGCTGCGGCCCGGGCTCGACCTGCGCGAGGACCTCGAGCTGCTGGGGGTCGAGATCCGCGCAGGCATCGACCCGGCGGCGCTCGCGGCCTGGGGGACGTCGACCCGGGCGTTCCCCGGCCCGGCGGTCCCGATCGCCGCGACCGTGCTCGGCGCACTGGGAACGGCCGCCCTGGTCGGCTGGGCATTTTTCGACACAGGGCTCTTGCCCGTCCTGGTCGTGCTGTCGGCCACCGGGCTCTTTGCGCGGGCGGTCTCGGGACGGGTTCGAGGCGTCCTCGCTGCGGTGGACCAGCGCACGCACGACCTCGTCTTGCTCTCCGAGCTGTTGCGCCGGCTGGAAGCGCGAGCGGTTCGAGGCCCCGCTGCTTCAGCGCTTGGTCCGTTCGCTCGAGACCGACCACCTCCCGGCTTCGGCACAGATCCGGCGGCTGGCGCGGCTGCTCCAGCTTCTCGACTATCGCCGCAACCAGCTCTTCATGCCGGTGGCCGCGGTGTGGCTCTGGACCACGCAGCTCGCCGTCCGGATCGACGCCTGGCGCAGCGGGTCTGGCCAGAAAATCGCGCGATTGGCTGAGCGCAATCGGCGAATTCGAGACACTTTGCGCGCTGGCGTCGTATGCCGCCGAGAATCCCGGCGACCCGTTCCCCGAGCTGCAAGACGGGCCGGCCTGCTTCCAGGCCCGGGCGGTCGGCCATCCCTTGATCCAGGCTGAAGCCTGTGTTCGAAACGACGTGCTCCTGGGCGGCGACACCCGCGTGCTGATCGTGAGTGGATCGAACATGTCGGGTAAAAGCACGCTGCTGCGCACGGTGGGCGAGAGCGCGGTGATGGCGCTGGCGGGTGCCCCGGTGCGCGCAGAGCGGCTCGTGATCTCGCCGCTGGCGGTGGGGGCGACGCTGCGCATCCAGGATTCGCTGCAAGCGGGCGCTCGCGTTTCTACGCGGAGATCACCCGGGTGCGGCGCCTGGTCGAGCTGGCGGACGGGCCGTTGCCGCTGCTCTTCTTGTTCGACGAGCTGTTTCACGGCACAAACTCGCATGATCGCTGCGTCGGCTCCGAGAAAGTGGTGCGCGGGCTGATCGCGAAGGGGGCGATCGGCCTGGTCACGACCCACGACCTCGCGCTGGCGCAGATCGCCGAGAACCTGGCCCCCGCGGTCATGAACGTCCACTTTGCCGACCGGCTCGTGGACGGCAAGATGCTCTTCGACTACCGGATGCAAACCGGGGTGATCCAGCACAGCAACGCCCTGGCGCTGATGCGTGCCATCGGGCTGGACGTGTGATGGTGTGATGAGGACGAGATTCTCGACGTGCGCCGACGGTCGCGCCTGCGATCGCGCCGCCCGAGGGTACCTTGCAAAATCGAAGGGAGAGTCTCCGATCGCCAGCTCACGGCGACCGCGGATGATCCGGATCAAGAAACTCAGTCTTTGCCCGCGACGACTCCAGAATATCCGTGGACAGGGCCTGTCTTCCCACAGATTGCGCGGGATTGGCACGCCGGTCGTCGAGTCCCGACTCCAGCGCGGCTGTTGCCCACCCTACAAGAAATTGGCAAATTGGTCGTGCGGACCCGCCGCGGCCGGCCCTCAGTATACTGAGGAAACCGCGACCCAACGGGGGAGAACGCCATGGCCAGCGCGCGACGCGACACCGCCCTGCCGCAGATCTGCCGACTCCTCGAGCGAGGGGACACTCGCGGGCCTGCCCGACGCCCGGCTCCTGGAACGGTACATCGCCGACCGCGACGAGCTGGCCTTCGAGGCGCTGGTCCGGCGGCACGGTCCGATGGTCATGGGCGTCTGCCGCCGCGTGCTCGAGGACCCCAACGACGCCGACGATGCCTTCCAGGCCGCCTTCCTCCTGCTGCGCGCAAGGCCCGGTCGATCTGGGCCGACGGCTCGGTCGGCGGCTGGCTGCATCGCGTGGCCTGGCGGATCGCGCTGCAGGTCAAGTCCGACGCCGCCCGCCGCCGCGACCAGGAGCGGCTCGCGGCCGAGCGGGCCGGAGAGGCGATCGCGGCCGGTCCGTGGCACGACGACACCGCCGCGGTGATCCACCAGGAGATCGACCGTCTGCCCGAGCGCTACCGCCGGCCGGTCGTGCTCTGCTACCTCGAGGACATGACCTATCAGCAGGCCGCCGAGCCAACTGCGGTGGAGCGAGGCGACGACGCGGGGCCGGCTGGCGCGGGCGCGGGAGCTGCTGCGCGCCCGGCTGACCCGTCGCGGGGTGACGCTGGCGGGGACGGGCCTGCTCGCGCCACCGGGCATTCCCCGAGCACGGCCTCGGCGGTCCCGGCGGCGCTGCTCCGGTGCGCCGTCCGGGCCGCGCGGCACATCGGCCTGGGCGAGTCCGCCGCCGCGGCGTCTCGACGACGACGATCGTCCTGATGAAGCAGGCGGCGCGGGGCATGATGATCGCCCGGCTCAAGGCGATCGCCGCGGCCGCGCTCCTCGTCGCCACGCTGACCGGGCTGGCCACCGGCCTGGCCGCGATCGGGATCGGCGATGATGACCGGATGCCTGCGGTATCGCGACAGGTCATGAAGGGCGGCCCCGCGCCTGCCGTCGCCGCGGCTCCGACCCGGCCCATCAAGGGCGAGACGATGTCGGTCCGCGGCCGCGTACTCGCGCCGGACGGCAAGCCGGCGGCGGGCGCGGACGTCGTCGTGGTGGTCAACCTGCCCCGGCCGCTGACGATCGAGCGTGGAGACCAGCCGCGTGCTGGGGCCAGCGCGGACCGATCCCGAGGGCCGGTTCCTCCTCGAGCTGCCGCGCAAGCTGCTCGACAACTGCTGCATGGCCGACATGGTCGCCTACCTGCCGGGATACGCGGCGGGCCTGCACGGCTCGATCCCCGACGAGGGGACGGAGGTCACGATCCGCCTCGATCGGGAGGAGCCCGTCCGCATCCGCCTGCTCGACCTGGAGGGGCGGCCCGCGAGTCGGGCCAGGCTCCGCGTGGCCAAGCTGTCGAAGCGGAAGCCCACGCTCGTCCGCCATCTTCATGACCTCGGCCCCCGACCGCCCCTTGCCGGGCTGGCTCGGGATGATGATCGCCGACGACGCAGGGGCAATTGACCATCCCCGGCCTGGCGCGCGACTCCGATTTCAGCCTGGAGGTCCTCGACGATCGCTTCGCCGTCCAGCGGGTCCGGATCCGCGAGGGGCGGGTCGGCGGCGCGAACGGGGCGGCCACGCCGACCTTCACGCTGACGCCCGCCCACTGGCTCGAGGGCCGCGTGCGGCTGGGCGAATCGGGCCCGGCCGCGGCGGGTGCGAAGTTCCTCGTGATCAGCCATTCGAAGCCGGAGGTGGACCCGCAGGGCATCCGGATCGGCGGCCGGACCGACGCGGAGGGGCGGTTCCGCGTCAACGTGCCGCGGTGCGAGAGTCACGAGGTCCTGGTGTATCCGCCCGAGGGCTCGCCGTTCGCGTTCCGGCGCGTCGTCACGGCGGCGACCGCAGGGCGTGAGCCAGGAGATCGACGTCACCCTGCCGCGCGGGGTGCTGGTGAAGGGCAAGGTCGTGGAGTCGCCCTCGGGCCGCGCGGTGGCCGGGGCCATCCTCGAGTACCGGCCGCGGCAGGCCGGCAATCCGAACTTCCAGAAGGAAGCGGTCGCCGGGCACGGGGGCTACGAGCCGACGGCCGTGACCGGCCCGGACGGCTCGTTCCGGCTCGGCGTCCTGCCCGGCCCGGGCCACCTCCTGGTCAAGGCCCCCGACGCCCCGATACATCACCGTCGAGACGAGCCGACGGCGAGCATCGAGACCGGCGTGCCGGGCGGTCCGCGGCTGTATCCCGACGGCCTGCTGGCCGTGGACGCGCCGGCCGGCGCGGAGGTCGAGGCGACCGTCACCCTGCGGCGCGGGAGAAGTCCTGCGCGGGCGCATCATCGACCCGGCGGGACGGCCCGCGGTCGACGCGGGGGTCGTCGAGCGGGCCGGCCTGAACTCGCTCCCGGCCGGGAACGGCGAGTTCGAGCTGACGGGCCTCGACCCCGAGAAGCCCGTGACGGTGTACTTCCTCGACACCAAGAATCAACTGGCCAGGATCGCGACGTTCTCCGGCCGCGACTTCGACCGGCCGGTGACCGTGCGGCTCGAGCGCTGCGGGTCGGCCCGGGCGCGGTTCGTCGATGCGCAGGGCCAACCGTTCGCCAACGTGCAGGTCTCGGTGGGCAGGTGAGCCACCGGCCGATGATCGGGCTGGAGATGATCCTCGACGACCGTTCGCCGGCCGGCGCGCGCCGCCGGAGATCGAGAGGACCCTCGTCGAGAACCTGGACGGCGAGCATTACAACGCGCTGACCACCGACGCCCAGGGCGTGGGTGACGTATCCGACCCTGATCCCCGGGGCGACCTACCGCATCCTCGCCGGCGAGGGGGACTGGGTGACCAAGAAGGAGTTCGTCGCCGAGGCCGGCCGGACGCTCGATCTCGGCGACATCACCGTCAACCCGGGGCCGTGAGCCGGACGAACGGGAACCGCAGGGCGAATTTCGAGGCCGGGAGGCGGGACGGAACCTGCCGCCGCGGCCGGCGCGTCGCGTCGTCGCGTAGGGTGGGCACGGCCGACCGATCCTGGCCCGGTGCAAAGCGGTGTGCTGCCTCTTGCGATGACGCGCGGCGTGTTGGCTCCTGTAATTCCCGACTTGCGCCGGGAGCGGCGGCTCTTGAATCGCTCCTGCCAGCGGGTTGACGGACCCGCGGCCAGTGCCCCCTGAACCTCACTAATCTTTTCCAATCTTCTCCCAGACCTCCTCGATGGCCAGACCGTTGCTCAGCTTGCCGTCGTGCTGCCACTTGTTGCCGTCGAGCTTGCAGGTGAACGACTGCACCTTGCCTTTCAAGAGCGTGAAATCCTGGCCGATGCCATACTGTGGGGTCTCTTCGTACGCGTCGCCGTTGAGCGTGTACGTCCCACCTGACGCACGCGACACTATCCCTTCTTGATCGTACGTCGCCCACATGAAGTGCGTGGGCGTGACGTGCTTCGTGTGCGTGCTGCCCTCAGGGAATTTGACTTCCTGGCCGTCGTACTTCGCCGAGACCAGCTTCCACGTGCCGACCAGTTTGTTTTGTGACGCGGCGGCCCCCTTCGGGTCATCGGCGACCGTCACCGCTTTAGCGCCGGCCCGCGCGCTTGGCTGCTGAGGCGGGAAAGCTCCCAGTGCGATCAACCCCGCACCCGTGACGATGCACGCCGCGAAGAGCGTAGTCAGCGCGATCCGTTTGAGCTGTGTCATGAACATGGCCTTGAATACCTCCTCGATCAAAGTGGCAACTGGCGGCGAGACGAGCCCGGACACGGTGCCGGTTGACAGCCCGATCGCCGACTGGACAGCCGTGTGCGCGCAGTGCGCGGCGTTGCAGACCGTGGCCGCGAGCATCAGGCGTCCAGGTGATCGCGAAAGAAGGTCGCCAGGGATACCTTGCGCTCGGCTGCGATCGAGTCCGTGAGCCGCCGCCGCGATTCGCCCGACATGGGCAGGAAGGCGCGGGCCAGCTCGATGTTGCGCTCGATGAACTCGCGGCTTCGGCATGCCCACGCTGGCCAGGCTGACGGGCAGCGACAGCGAGTAGGCGAGTAGCTTTTCAATGGGGGCGGCGCCGACGATCTGCTCCTGACCGAAGACCTTCATGGCGATCACGCCCATCTTCTTGCCGACGGCGATCGGCAGTGCCAGTTCCTCGAATCCTCCCTCGGCCATGGGCGTCGCCTTCATCCCGCCTTCGCCCTCGGCCATGCGGGCCATCGCGGCGTTGAGCGCCATCTGCGTGCAGTCGAAATCGTGCCGCTCGAGCGCCGTCTTCAGAGCGGCGGGGGCGGCGTGGCAGGTGATGCCGATCGCGCGTGTGACTTTCTGATCGCGGGCCTCGTACATCGCCTTCAGGATCCCGTCGGGCTTCTCGATAGCAGTGAGGTCTTCGGGACCGGAGAGGGCGTGGATATGAAGGACGTCGAGGTGATCGGTCTGGAGCCGCTTGAGGCTGAGCTCGATCTGGCGGCGGGCGTCGTCGGCCGTGCGTCGCCGTGAGCTTCGTCGCCAGCGTGATCTGCTTGCGCCGCTCGGGCATGAGCTTGCCGATCCGCTCTTCGCTCTTGCCGTTGCCGTATGAGTGGGCCGTGTCGATGTAGGTGATGCCGAGGTCGAGCGCAGCGACAAGGCCTCGAGCGCCTTGTCCTCCGCCTCGTACATCAGGAATCGGCTTCCCGAGCCAAACCCGAGGATCGAGACCTCGATGCCGGTCTGGCCCAGCGTGCGGGTCGGTAGTTTCGCCGTGGTCGTCCGCCCCAAGAGCAGGCGCAGCGACGGCCGAGGCGGCGGCCGCCTGGAGGAACTGGCGTCTGGTGAAGTCCATGAATGCTCCTCTTGGCTGGTGGTTGGGTTAGACTCGGACATCCTAACCGCTCGAACGTGCCGCGTGCCATGCGCCCCCGCCCTCGCGTGATCGGTACGCGCCGCAGCAAGGTCGAGGGCGGTCAATTTTACTTGACTTGCTATCCCCAAAATGGGATATTGATTTATGGAGCGTGAAGCGGTTGACACGGACGACGAACCGGCAACGCCCAAGCCGCTCAAATGGGTGGGGTCGTCAAAACAGGATTTGAAAGACTTCCCAGATGACGTACGCAAGCCGATGGGCCATGCCCTGTACTTGGCGCAGATCAACCTGAAGGCACCAAACGCCAAGCCGCTCCATGGCTTTGGCGGCGCAACCACGCTTGAAGTCGTGGAGGATCATGACGGCAGCACCTACCGGGCGATTTACACCGTGAGATTTCAAAACATCGTTTACGTGCTCCATGCGTTTCAGAAGAAATCCAAGAAAGGCATCGCCACGCCAAAGCACGAAGTCGACTTGATCAAAGCCCGCCTGAAGGCGGCAGCCGAAGACTACGCGAAGGCGCAGAAGGGAAACATACCTTGACTGACGACATCACCGTTCACGAGAGCACCGGCAATGTCTTTGCCGACCTCGGCGTTCAAAACCCCGATGAGTATTTGGCGAAATCCGCTCTTGCCGCTCAGATTCTGCGGATTGTGCGGCGACGGCGTCTTACCCAGGTCGAAGCTGCCAAGCTGCTGGGAATCCGGCAACCGAAGCTTTCCGAGTTGCTTCGAGGCCGCCTCGACGGATTCTCCACTGACCGCTTACTTCGCTTCATTACGCGACTGGGCTATGACGTTCAAATCAAGCTGACCAAGGCGCGCACCGCTACCCGGGGGCAGATGGAAATCATCGCGAGATAGTCGGCGACGGGCAACTGCCACGCCGGCGTTCGCCCTCCGGACCCGAGATGCGGCCGCCGCATTGCGTACGGCCCGGGGGAACTGATCAGCGGATGAGTACGGAGCCGGAGCTCGCGAACTCCGACCGGTGCGCCGCGATGATTGCGCGAAGAGCTTCGCGGGTTCACTCAAAACTCGAGCGATCCCTCGGCCAGCTCTTCTTCCCACTGATCCATGAGCGGCCAGTCGACGGCGCAGGTGCCGAAGTCGGCCATGTGGGCGAACGACTCGAGCCGCGCGATCGTCGCCGCGATCAGCTTGTCGTCCTTCCGAAAGATGGGACCGTGGGAGGGAAGCAGGTATTTCACGTCGGAGGCCAGGATTCGCTTGAGGCTGGCGATGAAGTCGACCAGGCTCGAGCCGTGATGAGCGTCGATGACGCCGACGCAACCGTCCCGGAAGATATTGTCGCCGGAGAACAGGAGCTCGCCCATGCGCAGGGCGAGCTGGCCGGCGGTGTGACCGGGCGTGCTCCAGACCTCGAGGGTCTTGTCGCCAACCTGGAGTACGTCTCCCTCGCCGATCGTCCGGTCGACCTTGCAGCGCGGCATGGGAATGTGGATCCCCTGGGCGTCGATGCGGGCGTATGTGAAGATCTCGTCCCCTTCCTCGATCGCCGAGACGCTTTTCGGGTGCGCGGCCACGTCGCACTTGAGGACCTCGCGTGCCCGCGTCAGCCCCTGGGTGTGGTCGACGTCGGCGTGAGTCGCGATGATCAGCTTGCAGGCGGACAGGCTGAAATCCATCTGCCGGATCAGCTCCAGCACGTCGGGCAGCTCGTCGAGGAACCCCACGTCGATGAGGGCGAATTCCGATCCGCCGTCGACCAGGTAGATATTCACGCCCATCCGGCGCTGCGCCTGGTAGTTCATCTCGAGAACGCCAGGAAATACGTAACGCCGCTCGATCATGAGTGAAGTGAGCTCCCACAATGGATGACGGAGGATACAACCCGGCGGCACCGAAAGCGTGCTCGTGGCTCGGTCAAACCCAGGCCAGGATGGGGTCTGGTACGGCGAAGCCGCCACGCTCGTCCGGACGTGCAAATCGGGAACGGAAGCAGTCGATCCTGGCACGGCGACCGTGAGCGTCGGACCGATCGGGTGCCATTCTACGATCTCCGGGCGCACGGCTCAACGAGGCCGCAAGCGAAACCGCCGGGATCGGGAACAAACGGCGATTTGGCGGCGTCAAACCTTCGAGACGCGACGTGGCTGCGCTCGCCCCCCTTGGGAAGTTCCGCCCTCCGCCGCTTCCGGAGCGGCGGCGCGTTAGAAAGCGGGCTGGCAACGGAGCTTGCTTCGGCGGAGGCGCGCGGCGGGCGCGGGTGACCCGTTTACTTGACAGGGCCGAAATAGCGGGTTACGTTGAACTAGGTTCACGTTGATGGAAGTGTAAGGTTTGTCGAAAGATGAGTTGATCCGGCGTGCTGGCGTACCGCCTTCTGCGGGTGCACCGAGTCCTGCCTTGGCGCGGGGGCTTGTTGGCGGCGTGTTCACGCCGGCGCCGCCGCGTTTGTATATTCGTCGGGCGAAGCGGAAGAGCGAGGTCAGCCGTCGTGAGTTGGCGGGCAAATAGCGCTGGGCTCTTGCGGCAAGTCGCGAGGTCGACGCGGCCAGTCCAAGCCGCACGTCCGGTTAAATTTCCGTTGTTTTGCGCGGATCGGTTAACGAGGTCTTTTCACGAGGTTTGGCGATATGCTCACGATGCTCCTCTCGAGGATCTGGGGAAATCCGCGGGTGCGGCATGGGTTGACCGGCTGCTTGGCGTTCGCCCTCCTCGTTCCGGCGCCCGTGCACGCTCAGCCGCAGACTCCCGCGAAGGGGGGCGGGCCGCCGCCGCAAAAAGCCGCGACCGCTCCCAACGCAAAAACCGACGGCGCCACCAAGCCGTCCGGGGATGCGGATGAATCCAAGCCGGCCGTCGCGAAAGCCGCACCGTCGCCCGAGGCTGCGCCGGTCGACCCCAGCCAGACCCGCAGGATCGCTCGCAACGAGATTTTTCGGGACCCGCGGGCCGAGAAGCTTCTGGAAATCAATCGCTTTCAGCGCGTTGGCACGAGGGTCGTGCCTGATACCGAGATCCTCGAGCTCAACGCGGTTGCCGGGGGAGCCAATCCCAATCTCGACAAGGCCCTGATCGATCGGGTGATCGATGCGATGGTGGCCAAGCTCACGGACCACGCGAACATCCAGGCGCTGATCGATCCCCCCGACAAGATGAGCCCGAGCGCTCCAGTGGCGCATGCGATCCAGGACGCGACGACGGCGCTGGTTCAGCCGATATTCCTGGCCCAAAGCGCCAATCCGAAAAACCTCAACTTCCTGACCATCTACAATCGCTCGTTGATCCAGAAGCTGACGCCGCTACTGAAGAATCACCTGATTCCGCGCGTCGAGGCGATGATCGTCCTGGGCGAGGCCGCGAGTCCGGAGATGGTGCCGATCTACGAGGCCCAGATCAAGGACCCGAATCAAACGGTGTGGGTCAAGCTGTGGGCGCTGCAAGGCCTGGTGAACGTCAACGAGCAGGGGGGGCGGTTACCGGGGCAGGCGCAGGTGGAGGCCGCCCGGGAAGTGGCTGATTTCCTGGCGGCCGAAGACGACGCTCCGTGGCCTGTCCAGCTTCGTGCGCTCGAAGCCTTGACGGCGATGCGCCAGGGGTTCGATCCCAATCGACCCCAAGATCGCCAGCATGGCCAACGCGGCGATGAAGCTGCTCACGGATCGAGACGCGAGGCTGGAAGTCCGCTCGGAGGCGGCCAGAGCGCTGGGCTTCATGCAGATCAATGCGTCGGTACCCCGGTACAACTATGGGCTCGTTGCCCACGCCACCGGCCAGCTTGCCGCGGAACTGGGCACCGGCCTGGGAGCCCTGATTTCGTCCAAACCCGCGAGCGGCTCGGCTGCCGCCAAGGTGAAGGCTGCCGCACGGCCGGGTGCGGCGCAAGGCGGCCGCATCCGAAGCGAGATATCTGTCCAATCCGGACAAGGCCAAGCACCTGACGGCGCTGCTCGTCGGGCCGGTGTATCAGGCGTTTGACGGTGCGCAGGGCGTGCGAGAATCCGGGCTGCGGAACGCGACGTTCGCGGGCGATGCCACCGCGTCCACCGACAAGATTTTCGAGCTGGTGAAAAACGTCGCGAAGGCCGCACACGAGGTGATCAACTCCGGTGCGCGGCAGCTTCCGGACCATGAAAAAGAACTGTCCAGCGCCGTGGCCGAGCTGCGCAGCTTCCTGGAGGCGAATGAGCCGACCACGCGGCGTCTGGTCCAGGACGGCGAAGAGTATCCGGACCCGGCGAAGGGGGAGCAACCGGCCGCCAAGCCCGCGGCAGCAGCGGAGCAACCGGCCGCCACGCCCAAGCCGGCGGCGGCACCCGCAAAGGCCCGCGGAAAGCGCCCATGACGGGATGATCTCCAAACGCCAGTCAATCTCCTGGCTACGCCTGGCTCCGGTTTTGGCACTGGGTCTTTCCCTGGCGGGGTGCCGCGATGCGCTCGGGCCCGAGCCGATGCCGGTCGCGCGGGTCAGCGGCAAGCTCACCGATGGCGGGCGGCCGGTGGGAGGAGGCTGGATCGAGTTTTATCCGGTCGACGGGACTGTCGGAAGAATTCGCTCGACCCGAGTGCGCGCCAACGGCTCATTCGAGACCGATGGGGTGCCGGTCGGTCTGAACCTGGTCCGCGTGATCAATCAGGAGGTCCTGACGGCAACGGGCTCGAAGCGGATTTTCGGCGTCTATTTCTCGCCGATCCGCCGCGTGATCCCGGCTGAGCCGGCCGGTCCGATCTCGATCGATCTGCTGGACGAAGCGATTCGTCTTCAAGAATCCCGAACGACGCCGGCGGCCTCACGTTCACCGGGGGCCGGAGATGCGCGATGAACCAGCTTGGTACCCCCATCGCGCCCGGCGCCGCGACTGCGCCCGGCGGTTCGAGCATCCGGCTCACCTATCGCGACGGCACCGGCGGCTTTCACGCCGACTGGCCCATCGCGCGCATCGAAGAAGCGGTCCGCGACGGCGAGGGGCTCGTGTGGATCGACATTCTCGGGCCCGAGGAACACGAGAACAGCGAGCTGGCCGACTGGCTGTGCGCGATTTTTCACTTCCATCAACTGGCCATCGAGGATGCGCTTCAGGAGACCCACATCCCGAAGGTCGATGACTGGGAGGATTACCTTTACATCGTGTTTCATGCCGCCAGCATCAGCGCCGAAAATCAACGGCTCGAGTTGCATGAGCTGGACGTCTTCCTCGGCCGAAACTATCTCATCACGTACCACACTGCGCCCCTGGGCTTCCTGGATCAGGACCGCAAGAGCATCGAGCGCGACCCCCGCGACCGCATGCGGCACGGCGCCGATCACTTGCTGTATCGCTTTCTCGAGCTGGCGATCGACGAGTCGCTGCGGGCGATCGAAGAGCTCGACGAGCAGGTTGACGCCATCCAGAACGAGGTGATCGAAAACGCCGGCCCCAAGAATCTGAAGACGATCTTCCGGATCAAGCGCTCGGCGATCGAGCTGCACAAGACCTTATCGCCGCAGCGCGAGGTCTTGAACCGGCTGGCACGCGATCCTTATCAGCCGATCCAGTCGAAGCACCGCGTGTACTTCCGCGACCTGTATGACCACGTGGTTCGGATCCATGACATCTCGGAGAGTCTGCGCGACTTGATCGCCGGTGCGCTCGAAACCTACCTGACGGTCGTCTCGAATCGCACGAACGAGATCATGAAAACGTTGACGATCGTGACGGTGATGTTCATGCCCATGTCGTTTCTCGCGGGGTTCTTCGGCATGAATTTTTTCGGCGAGGCGCTCGCACTGAACTCGCCGTTGCCGAAGGGCTTGCTCTTCTGGGGCACCCTCGCCATCATGGCGACTTCACCGTGCTTCATCTGGATTTACGCGCGCCGCAGGAAGTGGTTTTGACGGATCGTTCATGAACGCTCGCTGGCGAGTCAGACCGCACGATTCCGGACGGGTGCAGCGCCTCAGCCATGGCGCCGGCATTTCGCCGCTGGTGGCGCAGCTCCTCATCAACCGCGGGATCGAGAACCCCCAGCGGGCGGTGGCGTTCCTCGAGGCCCGGCTGGGAAGCTTGCACGACCCTGAGCTGCTGCCGGGCGCCGCGGCTGCCGCCGAGCGAATCTTGAAGGCGATCCGCAGCGGCCGCAAGATCGTTGTTTACGGCGATTACGACGTCGACGGGGTTTGCGGTACGAGCATCCTGTGGTTGTGCTTGAAGCTGGCTGGCGCGGCGAGCGCCGACTATTACATCCCCCATCGTGTCGAGGAAGGTTACGGCTTGATGCCCTTGCGATTCGGCGGCTGGTGCGCGAGAGCAATGCCGAGTTGATCGTCACCGTCGATTGCGGCATTTCCTCGGTGCGCGAAGCCGAGCTGGCGCGCGAGCTTGGGGTCGAGCTCATCGTCACCGATCACCATACGATCGGCCCGACCTTGCCGGCGGCGCACGAGGTGGTGCATCCGCGTTTGCCCGGCGGAAGCTATCCCTGCGGCGATCTTTGCGGCGCCGCGGTCGCATTCAAGCTGGCCTGGCAGATCTGCAAGTCGTTCGGGGACGGCAAGCGCGCCTCGCCGCACCTTCGCAAGTTCCTGGTTGACGCCCTGGGATTGGTCGCGCTGGCGACCATCGCCGACGTGGTGCCGCTCTCCGACGAGAATCGCGTGATCGTGCGGCACGGTCTGGCGGGAATTGCCGGCCAGCAGAGCGTCGGCCTTCGTGCCTTGATGGAGGTAAGCGGCTCGCTGGACAAGAAACGGCTGACGAGCGGAATGATCGGCTTTGGCCTCGCGCCGCGGATCAACGCCGCCGGACGGCTCGAGCGCGCGATGATGGCGGTGGAGATGCTCACGACCGACGACGCGGCGCAGGCGCGCGAGATCGCCGCCGACCTGGATCGATGCAATGCCGAGCGGCAGGAGCTTGAGCGACGCATCCTCGACGAAGCCCACGCGATGCTCAAGGAGCAGGGGGGCCACGCCGGCCGCGGTGCCATCGTGCTGGGCCGCAAGGGGTGGCACCCGGGTGTCGTCGGCATTGTCGCCAGCCGGCTGGCAGAGTCGTTCCATCGGCCGGCGATCGTGGTCGCGCTCGACGCCGAGATGTCTCAGGGCTCGGCGCGCTCGATTCCGGGCTTCAATCTCTACGACGCGATCAAGGAGTGCTCGGAATGCCTTCTCGGGTTCGGCGGCCACGCGGCCGCGGCCGGTCTCAAGCTCACCGAGGAACATTTCCCCGCGTTTGCCCAGAGATTTGACGAGTATTGCAAGGGCGCACTCACCCCGGCATTGCTCGAGCGCGTACTCATGATCGATGACGAGGTCGGTCTCTCCGATCTGAGCTTTTCGGTCGTCGCCGAGCTCGACAAGCTCGAGCCGTATGGAATCGGCAACCCGAGGCCCCTCTTGTTGTCGACCGGCGTGGAGATCGCCGGGCAGCCGAAGCCGGTCGGTGAGCGGAAAAATCACCTTCAGCTCCGGTTCAAGCAGGGGGACGTCGTCGTGAAGGCCATCGCCTGGAACATGGCGGAGAAGGGGCGATCCCTGACCCCGGGCGCACGCTGCACGGTCATCTATCATCCCTCGATCAACGAATGGAACAACCGCCGCGAGGTCCAGCTCGAGGTCAAGGATTTCGCGCTCGCGGGCGAGGATCGCGCCGCCTTTGCCGGTGCCGGGGTGGGGTCGGCGCCCGCGTGAGGCCGCCCGAGGCTGATCCGGCGTCAGGCGGGACGCTGGTGGTGTGCGCGGGCGCACCCGGCCGCGCCGATGAAGCCTGCCTCGCCGCCAAGCTGGGCGTACTCGATGCGGGTCAGCCTGGCGGGCACGGGGAATGCCATCGCGCGAATGTCGGCGCGGATGTCTTCGAGAAACGAAAGCCCGGCGTTGATCATGCCACCGCCGAAGAGGACGATGTCCGGGTCGATCGTGTGCATGAGGGAGACGGCCCCGACCGCCAGGTAATGGGCCGTCTCGCGCATCAACCGCTGCGAAAGCTGGTCGCCGGCGAGCGCGGCCGCCGAAATTGCCCGGCTGGAAAGCGCGGGCGCTCGATTGACCGCAGCAGGCTGGGGGCCTGGGAAAGCTCGAGTGCCTCGATCGCGCGCTTGACCAGGGCGGTGGCCGACGCATACGCCTCGAGGTGCCCGGACGCGCCGCAGGAGCAACGGCGGCCGTGATCGGTCTCGATGATGATGTGCCCGCACTCGCCACCGTGGCTATGGCGGCCCTGCAGTATGGCACCGCCGACGACGATTCCCCCGCCGATGCCGGTGCCCAGGGTGAACATCACCAGGCTGTGGGTGTCCTTGCCCGCGCCGACCCAGTATTCGCCAAAGGCGGCGGCGTTGCCGTCATTCTGGAGGACGACCGGCTTTTGCAGCCGGTCGGCGAGGAGCTGGCGGATCGGAAGGTCGTTCCAGCCGGGCAGGTTTGGCGGCTCGAGCAACATACCGCCGTCGATGTCCATGGTCCCCGGCGAGCCCAGCCCGACCGCGGCCACGCGCGCCCAGTCGAGGCCGCTTTCCTTGACGGCCTGGCTGCCCGCGGCGACCAGGTTGTCCAGACCCACCTCGGGCCCGGCCTCGGCCTGGGTCTCCACGCTGACGGACGAGAGGGCGCGGCCGTCGTTGTCGACCACGCCGCTCTTGATGTTGGTGCCGCCCAAGTCGATGCCGAGGTAGAAGGGCGGGGAGATTCGAGCGTGGTTCATCTCGCGGCACCCGACCTGGTCGCATCTCTATGATATTGGCTCATGACTCCCCAGGTTGCTAATCTACGAAACTCCAAGATTCATGGTCAACCGGCGCTTCCGCCGGCTGAGCGACCGCCGCGCGCTCCTTTCGCGCGAGCACGAAAATCGTATGGGTATCGCGCAGGGAGCCAGCGCGAGCGCAAGCAGCTTGAGAAAAGGATAGAAAACGACCGTTAGCGGGTCGATTCGCGCCGGAATACGTGGTGCTGCAGCCAGGTCACGACCGTCGAGCCCAGCGACCCGAACCGCAGCCGGTCGACGGGCTCGAAACCGGCGTCTTTGAGCAGCGATTCCAGTTGCTCGAAGGTGTATCCGTTGCGGACGTGCCAGCCGTCTTCGCGGCGCGACACTCGAATCCGGTCGGCGTTGCCCTGCCAGTCGCGGTTGGGCGTGGTGATATACAGCAGCCCGTCTTCGGCGGCCAGCGCGTGGATTTGCCGCAACGCCCGCGGCGCATCCAGGATATGCTCGATCACGTCGAGCAGGAGGACCTGGTCGAATTGCCCGTGCAAGGCCGTGCTGGCCGACAGGCTTTCGAGGTCGGCGACGGCGAATCCAAGCTCACTGGGCGAGACGCCCAGGAAGCTGCGCATTTCCTCGCAGTTGCTGCTTTTCCCACTCGTGAATCGTGATCCCCAGGCATTGCGAGCCTCGCATCACCGCTTGATGGGCAAAGTACGCGTTGCCGCAGCCGCAATCGAGGGTGCGCACCGGGTGCTCGCTGGTTCCGCGCAAAAACATGCGGACGACCCTGGACTTGTCGCGACTGATCCAGTTTGTGCCGGGGAACATCGCGCACTTCACCAGCAAGCGAGCGCGGGCGCGGAGCGAGAGATTCTGGATGTCGGCCCGGAGCATTGGTGCGATCCTCCCTGATGCGGGCTCCGCCGCGCCTGCGATCCGTCTTAGGCGCGAAGGGTGGCGGGTGCCGATAACGTATACCGAAGGGCGCGCCGGCTCAATACGAATTCGCACGTGCCAGGGCTCGTCCCGGCATGAGAAGCACCTGTCGCGAGTCGCAAATCGAAGTCTAGAATGGACTGAGCCGCACCGAGCGTGGCATCGCCGGACTCGGGCTTGCGGCTCGCCGGAGCATGCGCCATGATCCGTCACAATCCGATCGCCGGCGGCGGCCTTCAGCCGGCGGAGCCTTCGCCGCTCTCTCGCCGCGGCTGGATTGCGGGCATTGTGGCGGGCCTCACCAGCATGCCGATCATGAGTCGCGTGATGGCGTGGCAAGCGACCGGAAGGGACCCCGCCCTTGCCGACGAGATCGCCCAGATCCAGGCGATCGCAACCAAAGCGGGGCTCGGGCGGTTTTCGTCGTTCGATTCCAAGCATTTTCTCGCGGTGGGAGACGCTCCCCGCGACTTTCAGCGGGCGGCGCTTGGGATCTGTGAATCGCTGGCACAGGCTTTTCTTGCCTACTTCAACTCCAAGGGTATGAAGCTGGCGTTCCCGGCGCGGCCCATGACGGTGATCACGCTCAAGGATGACGCCGCTTATCACGCCTACATCGGCGAAGACCCGGGCGACGAGATCGGCGGGCACTACGACCTGGATACCAACCGCCTGGTGATGTTTGACTTTCGACCGAAAAAGGCTGCCCTTGCGGCCGATGCCGAGCTGGTTAATCGCATCACCTTGATCCACGAGACGACGCATCTCCTCAGCTTCAACATGGGAATGCTGTCGCGGAAGACCGACGTGCCGACCTGCATCAGCGAAGGGCTGGCGACGTTTGTCGAGCTGTGGCGTCCCAAGAGCAAGGACCGGTTGGGGGCGACCAACATCCCCCGGCTGCAGATGCTCACCCAACCGCAGGCCGATCAACCGTCGTGGATTCCAATCTCCGAGCTGCTGTCACGCGACGAGCTTTGTCAGGACCCCAAGACGGCTCAGCTCGCGTATACCGAGAGCTGGCTGCTCGTGCATTACCTGATCCGAACACCGGGCCGCCTGCCGAAATTCAGAGAGTATCTTGCCGGGATTCCGGAATCCGCCGGAGCGGCCAAGCGGCTGGCGTATGCGGAAGCCAAGCTCGGCTCGCTCGAGGCGCTCGACCAGGAGGTGAGGGCGCATGCGCGGCGGCTTCAGCGCGTAGTGGGTTTGCGCGGGCGTGGCGGGGACCCGCTTGCTCAGCCGAGGACCGGGTTTAGTCCCATGTTCTTGCGCATCTCGGCGCGCTGTTTTTCGTAGTGCATCAGCAGCTTGCGATCGCGGAAGTGCTGGCGTTCCTTCTTGTGCTGGGCGGCGACGAACATGCGTCGCATCCGGATGCTGGTGAGCTCGCCCCGGCCGCGGTAGCGCTTGCGAATGCGCGCGGCCGGTTTTTCGCCGAACGCCTCGATGATCTCGTCTTCGAGCGAGACGAAGAACTGTGCGAGGCCGGGGTCTCCCTGGCGGGCGCAGCGGCCGGAAAGCTGGCGGTCGATGCGGCGGGCTTCGTGCCGCTCGGTGCCGATGACGTGCAACCCGCCCATCTCGGCGACACCTTCGCCGAGCTTGATGTCGGTCCCGCGGCCGGCCATGTTGGTCGCGACCGTGACGCGGCCCCGCTGGCCGGCCTGGGCGACGATCTGGGCCTCGATCTCGTGGTTCTTGGCGTTCAAGATCTGGTGCTCGATGCCCTGTGCTTCGAGCAAGGCGCTCAACCGTTCCGACTTCTCGATGGAACGGGTGCCGACCAGGACCGGCACCCCTCTCTTGTTCCATTCGACGATCTGGTCGGCGACCGCCTGGAATCCCTCATCGGTGGTGGAAAAGACGCGATCGGGGAGCCAGACCCGCCGGCCGGGGCGGTTGGTCGGCACTTGAAACACGCCGACCTTGTAGATCCGGCGCAGCTCGGCGGCGTCGGACGACGCGGTGCCGGTCATGCCGGCCAGCTTGGTGTATCGCTTGAAGAAGTCTTGGACGGTCACGCGAGCGGCGGTGATCGTCTCCAGGGTGATTTCCAGCTTTTCCTTCGCCTGGATCGCCTGATGCAGCCCATCCTGCCACTGGCGGCCGGGCATCATACGGCCGGTGAATTCGTCGACGATGACGATCTCGCCGTCGACGGCGACGTAGTCGCGGTCTTTGAGATAGGCGATCTGGGCACGGAGGGCATCGTTCCACGTATTCGTAGAGCCCGTCGACCGTCAGCGAGACGAACGACGGGTTGGCCGCGACCGCCTGAACCTTGCGCCGGCCGGCGGCCGACAGCTCGGCCTTGCGCTCGAGCGGGTCGTACTTGTAATCCTTGACCCGCACCAGCGTGGCGGCGAGCTGGATCGGCGCCGTAGTACGCGGCGGCCTCTTCCTGTGTCGGCTGGTTGTTGGCGCCGATGATCAGCGGAGTCCGCGCCTCGTCGATCAAGATGCTGTCGGCCTCGTCGACGATCGCGTAATGGTGGGTGCGCTGCACGGGCATCTGGGATTCGAGATGGCCCGCCGCGCCCCAGGTAGACTTGCTCGAAAGTCTTGCGGTGGGCGTCGCCACCGAGCTGAAGCCGCTTGAGCTCGTCGCGCAGGAAGTCGAAGCCGAGCTCCTTGGCGGTGCCGTAAGTGATGTCGCAGGCATAGGCGGCCCGGCGGGCGGGGTCGCTCTGGCCGGTCTGGATGCAGCCGACAGTCAAGCCGAGCATCTCGTAGATCGGTCGCCATCCATTCGGCGTCGCGGCGCGCCAGGTAGTCGTTGACCGTGACGATATGGACCCCTTTGCCGGGCAGGGCGTTGAATGAGGCCGGCATCGTCGCCACCAGAGTCTTGCCTTCGCCGGTTTCAAGCTCGGCGATGCAGCGGTTGTGGATCGCGATCCCGCCGACGATCTGGACGTCGAATTGCCGCTGGCCGATCGCGCGCTTGGCGGCCTCGCGCACCAGGGCAAAGGTCTCGGCAAGCAAGCTATTGAGCGAATCGCCCTGGCGGGCCCGCAGTCGCAGCGCTTGCGCTTGCGCCTTCAGCTCGTCGGGCGTGCAGCCCTCGAGCGCCGGCCTCGAGCGCGTTGATTCGCTCGACGAGGACGGCGTAACGCCCCAGCCGTCCCGCGTGCGTGGGGCCGGCCAACCGCTGCACCTGATTCAGCCAAGATGGCCCAAGTCGACTGGCCATAATGTTTTACACTCTCGTCAAGTTGCCGGCAAGGTGCACTACCTGGCGCTACCAACCTCAGCCAAGAGAGGTGAGCATCCCGCGCGGTGTCTCGCTCTCTTCTTAACGGGACACGATCAGGGCCTTCTATCCCGATCCGGGCGATGAATGGTCGGATGCGGGGGGATTGACCGCCGGTCCGGTGGCCGATTTTGGCTGATGACCCCCGCCGGGGTGCGGGCAGACGTGATGGAGCCCTTTCCGGGAGAAGGCCCAGAAGTCGCCGTCCTCGAGGAACCGCGCGGTCGTCGTCTCTTGCCAGTGCTCGAGCATCTGCCACTTTTCGGCGGCGCTCGGTTTGCCCGGGCGCTCTTCGCCGGGAGCGTCTTCCCACCAGATCTCGGCCCCCTCGGCGTTCATCACGAACAAACCCCGGCGCTCGTAGTCCGTGACGATAATTTCCAGAACTCGCAGCGCCCGGGCGGGATTGCTTTGGGAATCCGCCGTTTGCCGCCTCAGGAACCCGGCGAGCCGGGCGGCCGCGACGACCTTGGGATCAGCCCGGTCGATATCCGCGGCGCGGTCCCTGGCCTTCCAGACGACGCCGGGCCGGGGGTCCGATGGAGGCAGCAATCCATCGCCGGTGATCTTGATCAGCGAGCCGAGGGGCTCGACGTCGATGTCTTCGCTGGGGAGGATCGTCCCGTTGTCGTCGACAATCCGCTGCGGGCCGCGGGGAAGATGCACCCAGGCCACCGGCTGGCGGTAGCGAAGGTCGACGACGATTCGCCCCGGATGAAAGGCGACCTTTGCCACATCCTCAACCCAGGCATACTTTTTGAAGGCCACCGCGATTTGCTCGGGCGCCAGGTCGAGATGCGGGATTTGCGCGGGCTCGGCCGCAGTTTGCCGCACTTCTTCGAGGAAGCGGGCAGGACCGCCGCGGTACCACGCAGGTGGTTTTGTGACGAGCTCGATCTGATCGAAGGCAACCTGATACTTAGCCTGCTGGTGCAGCCATGCGATCGAAGCCCGGATCGCCTGGCGACCGAGATAGGCCAGACCGGCCAGGACGGCCGTCGCGACCAGGGCGAGCGCGGCCGCGCGCCTGAGGTCCCGCCCGCGGCGGCCCGGGGTCAGGCTGAGACGGACCAAGGGGAAGCGTCGCCGTCGAATTCTCGACGGGTTCGTCGAGCCGGCGACCGCCAATGGCGATGCGAGGAGGCTCGCGGTGCTCCATCACCTGGATTCCTCCGTCAGCTCGATCATCCGCCATGAACGCGCCCCGCCAAGACCCGCGTCCGGGTCTATCTCGCGGCCTGGAATCGGCGTCAAAACATAAGAGTTTACCAGACCTGGATCTGAAGTTCCAATTCGTAACCGAATTGCTGCCATACCCGCTGGCGGATCCGGTCGATGAGCTGCAGCACATCGGCGGATTTGGCGCCGGGATGCGCGACGATGAAATTGGCGTGGCGGTCGGAGACTTCGGCGCCGCCGTAGCGCGTGCCCTTCAAGCCCGCCTGATCGATGAGCGATGCCGGCCGAAACGTCGGGCGACGGGTTCCTGAAGATACAGCCCGAGAGCTGATGGCCGTACGGTTGGTTCTCTTTCTTGATGATCCAGATCCGCCGCATGCGCCGCACGACAGACTCGGGATCCTCTGGCGCCAGCTCGAATTCCGCCGAGAGGATGACGGGCTCATCGAGATTGGAGTCGCGATCGGCGAAGCTGAGGTCGTCGCGCTCGCGCGACCTGGATCAAGTCGGCGGGATCGAGCACGGTGGCGCGGCGCACGAACTGTCCGATCGCGCCCTGCCGGCCGCCGGCATTGCCGCGGAGCGCACCGCCGACCGTGCCGGGGATGCCTGTGAGGATTTCGAGCCCGGCCAGGCCAGCCCGGGCCGAATGCGAAATCAGGGCCGTGAGCGGGACGGCGCCTCCGGCCTCGACCACGTTGTCCCGCACCACCAGGTCGGAGAAGAAGGGGCTTTCCAGGTGGATCACGAGGGCGTTGACGCCCTCATCGCGCACCAGGACGTTGGATCCGCCCCCCAGGATCTTGACCGCGATGCCTTGCTCACGGCAACGCTTCAAGAGCGCGATCAATTCGTCGAGCTGGGTCGGCCTGGCGAAGTAGGCAGCCCGACCGCCGAGCCGGAACCAGACCAAGGGAGCCAGCGGCTCGTCGGCTTTGACCGTGCCTCGGAAGTCGTCGAAAGAGTGCATCGGCTTTGGTTTCCACCTCGTTGACGCAGTGCGTCACCCTTGCCGGGCGGTAGGGTGGTCCAGTCCAAAGATGGTCAAGAGTCTCCGGAGGAGACAGGCCCTGCGTCGTGGGATCGCCGGTTCCGAGCGCAGCCGGTGCATCCTGACTCCTCCGTCTCTCAACGAATCGGACCGGAAACCCGGCTCATCGCGGAACGCAGACTGCCGACAGGCCGACCACGGGTGGCTCGAGTCTTCGAGCCGTCCGGACGGTGCGAGGTGGAACAGCCGGGATGGATCGACTTGATCGACCTAAATCCATGAATCGCAACATCGTAGCATCGGGCCGCCCCGTCGTCAAGCGACGTCGACGCCGGAAGCGGCGCGTGCGGCAAAGTCTTGCGTTTGTTCCGGAATCGTCGTACCCCGGGTCAAGGCTTGTCCTCGCTCGTTCGCTTTCCATCGAGGAGCCAGTTCCCCCAGGAATCCTTGACCCAGTAAAGGTGGAGCTCTTGCGACGGCGGCGAGCTGGCAGAGGTCGTGTTCGGCTGCAGCGCCTCGGCCATCGGGCCGGCCAGCCTCAAGCCCTCGGAGGACAGCTTCAAGACGACGACGGCCGGACCGCTCGATCCATCGGCGAGGACGGTGATCTTTGCGCCGGCATCCTGGCCTCCCAGAGCGAGTTTCAGATCCATGTACCGCCGATAGGTGTCGTTGAACCACGACATCGTTTCCATCTCGGTGCCAGGCACGTTCATCTCGAGGACCTGCTTCATGTCGGCGGTCATCATCGCCTTCGCGAAGTTCTCGGTGCGTTTTTCGAGGGTGAGTCTCGAGAAGAACCAGAAGCCCAGTGCGACCAAGAGCAAAGCGCCGGCGATGATGCCAAGGGTGCGGGGCTCGACCTTGGGGAGCTTGATCTTGCCGAGCCTGGCGGCCACGTCGTCGAACGACCCGGCCAGCTCGAGGCCTGACGATTCGCGCACGGCCCGAGGCTGCGGCACATCTTTCTGCACCGGGGGCTCGCCGAGCACGGCGTGGCCGCTGGGGCTCAGGTGAAACACCCGCAGGCATTTCTTGCACACGAGGCGGGTGTTCATTTTGTTGCGGGGAACGCGGCCTCCGGCCCCGCAGCCAGGACAACTGATGTCAAGCATCGGACGAACTCCACCTAGAGCGGTTCCGGGAAAGTCTGATCATCGACTCGGCCGCTGGGGGCTCCTGGTAGTGGATTGATTGGGTGAGCACTCTCCGGATACCATTCCGATGCCCCGGATCACGACCAAATACTGATTTCCCACGTTCAACCTAACCCTCCGTCCCTGGATTGGCAACGGCAATGGACGGCTGAGCACAAATCTCTGGATTTTCGCGAAGCCCAGCGGCCGGGGCGCGATCTGCAATTCGATCTCAAAGCCGCCGGTATCGGGCTGCCCGCCGACTTTCCGACCTTGAGGAGCACCTCCGTGAGCAAGCCGGCTGATTTCTGGACGAGGTTGATGGGTCCCCTGGTGCTGACCGTCGCGTGCGCCGCCCTTCCGCGACCGGCGCAGGCGCAACAGCCGCCGGCGCCCGAACGACCGGTCGCGCCCGGCCAGGGCGAAACGCATGCCCCGGCGGCGCAGACTCGCCCCGCCGCGGACTCCAGGCACCCGCTGGACCCCTTGAGCGCGGAGGAGATCGCGACCGCGGTCACGACAGTCCGCCAGGCGCGCCAGCTTGCCGAAAGCGTCCGGTTTGTCACGGTGACCTTGAATGAGCCGTCGAAGGACGTGGTTGTCAACTTTCGCGCCGGGACGCCGGTCCCGCGCGAGGCGTTTCTCGCCTTGCTGGACACCGCCACCGGAACGGGATACGAGGCAGTGGTCGATCTGGGCGCCCGGTCGGTGACGCGCTATCGTACCGCTGCCGCCGGGGGTTCAGCCGTCGATCACGTTCGATGAATTCCTCGAATGCGAGGAGGCCGCCCGCCGCTCGCCGGAATTTCGCGCGGCCCTCGCAAGCGCGGGATCGAGGACCTCAGCCTGGTCACGATCGATGCCTGGTCGGCGGGGACCTACGGCAACGAGCCACCCTCGGACCGCGGCAAGCGCCTGGTGCGCGCCCTGTGCTGGGTGCGCACGGAAGCGGGCGACAACTATTACGCGCGGCCGATTGAAAACGTGGTCGTGATGATCGACCTGAATCGGAAGGAGGTCTTGCGCGTGGAAGATCTTGGCGTGGTCCCGCTTCCGCCACGGTCAGGCAACTGGACGAGGGCCTATGTGAAGGAAACGCGCGGGGACGTGAAACCGCTTCAGGTCATGCAGCCGAGCGGGCCGGGATTTGTCGTCGACGGTCATCAAGTGAAATGGCAGAAATGGGCGTTTCGCATCGGCTTCAATCCACGTGAGGGGCTGGTCCTGCACACGATCGGTTACGACGGCCGCCCGATTCTCTACCGGGCCTCGATCGCTGAGATGCTCGTGCCCTACGCTGATCCCAAAGAGTCCGCCTATCGCAAGAACGCGTTTGACCTGGGCGAGTATGGCCTAGGCCTGATGGCAAACTCGCTGGCCTTGGGGTGCGACTGCCTGGGAACGATCCAGTATCTGGACGGACATTTCGCCGACGGCAAGGGGCGTGAGGTCACGATCCGCAACGCGATTTGCGTGCATGAAGAAGATGCCGGCATCCTCTGGAAGCATACCGACTGGCGCACCAGCGAAACCGAGGTGCGCCGGTCGCGCAGGCTGGCCGTCTCGATGATCGCGACCGTGGGCAACTACGACTACGGCTTCTACTGGTACTTCTGGCAGGACGGCTCGATTCAGATGGAGGTCAAGCTCACCGGAATCATGAACACCACCGCATTGAAACCGGACGAGCCCGCGCAATACGGCACGGAAGTCGCACCTCGGCTAAACGCACCTTTTCATCAGCACTTCTTCGGTGCACGATTGGATTTCAACGTTGACGGCGAGGAGAATACCGTTGTCGAGGTGAATACCCAGAGCGTGCCGGCGGGTCCCTCGAACCCGCACGGCAACGCGTTCACCGCGAATGAGACTGCGCTCGTGCGAGAGACCGAAGCCCGCAGGACGACCAACCCGGCGTCCTCGCGGTTCTGGCGAGTCACGAATCCCGGGCGCAAGAACGGCCTGGGCCGACCGGTGTCTTACAGGCTCTTGCCGGGCGAGAACGTGCTGCCGTTTGCCTTGCCCGAGGCGTCGATCACCAGTCGGGCCGAGTTCCTCACGAAGAACCTCTGGGTGACGTCCTTTGACCCGGTAGAGCGCTATCCGGCCGGCGATTATCCCAACCAGAGCAAGGGTGGCGACGGGATCAAACGATGGACCGAGGCCAACCGAAACATCGCGGGCACCGACCTCGTCGTCTGGTACAACTTCGGGCAGACACACATCCCGCGCATCGAGGATTGGCCCGTCATGCCGGTTGCATCCGTCGGCTTCATGCTCCGGCCCGATGGCTTCTTCGACGCAAACCCCGCACTCGATCTGCCGCCGCCGGCCCCTTGATCATGATCGACCGATTTATTGAGGCCCGCGGGGCTCGGTGGCATCGTTTTCACCGTGGCTGTCCCCAAGGGCCCTCGATCATGCGGTGCTCGCGCGAGGAGAGCATTGCGGCCTCAAGCAGGCGCACGACTTCCCGGCCGGATTCGGCGGTGACGGCGAGCTGTGCTCGCCCCTGCAAGGTGTCGGCGATATTTCGGTAGAAGCCGTCCCAGTGACCTCGCTCGGTCGCGACGTGGCTCTCGGTGACCGTGCCGTCGCCGCCGGCCGGCGCATGATTCCGCGGTGCTCGGGCAGTTCCGAGGCGCGGTCGATGTCGCCGGCACGCAGGGCATCCTCCTGCGGGTCGATCCCAAACTTGACGAAGCCTCCCTCGGTGCCGACGATCCACCAGCGCGGGCGGTCGATCCGGCAGACGCGACTGGTTTCAATTTGAAATAGCGTGTCGTCGAATTCGAGCGCGATGCGCCCGTGCCCGCCGGTGTCGACGCCCTCCCAGGGGCCTGCGCGAGCCAGCAGGCGAGCCTGCGGCACGGTCCCAGCCCGAGCTCGAGCGCCTGGTCGACCAGGTGCGCGCCCCAGTCGTGAAGGATCGAGCCGGCGGCATCGTAGCGTGCCGCGCCAGCCGCGCGGGGGGGCATGGCGGCAGACCGAGCTTTCGATGACCGTGGGCCGACCGATCCGCTGCTCGCTCAAGACGGCTTTGACCGTCAGATAGTCCCAGTCCCAGCGCCGATTGTGGAACACCGAAAGCATGCAGCCGGACCGGTCGTCGCGCCGCGATCATGCGGTCGGCGTCCTTCGTCCTGAGCGCCATCACCTTGTCGACGACGCAGTGCCGGGACGCCTCGAGCGTCCGCACCGCCAGGTCGGCATGGGTGTCGTGCGGCGTCGCGATCACGACGAGCTGGACCTCAGGGTCGGCCAGGGCCTCGTCGAGGTCGGCAAACCCGCGCAGCCCTGCGCCCCATTGTTGCAATGCTGCGGCGCGGACGGCCGGGATCGCGGGCGACGATCCCATGCAGGTGCAAGTCGGGCTGGCGCCGGATCAGCGGACAATGGAAAGCTCTGCCGGCCAGTCCGTGACCGACCACAACCGTTGCGATCATGAGTTGACCCCGTTTCCGCGGCGGATGCACAGCCCGGAACGTTCGCGTACCTCGTGTTCGGACATCATGGAGACGCGCGCGGCAGCGCGACATCGATTTGACCGTACCGCGGAATTTCCTGATAATACAAGTAGGTTGGCGCTCGACGGCGACGAGGCTCGGGCCGCTCGCAACAGACGGCGATGCAGGCGGTTGGCGTGATGGGTTCCGGCGGCGTTCGGCGCGCCATGATCCAAGACGGATTCTTGACCCGAGCGATGGGTCGCCCGGAGAACACGGAATGATTCCACTGGACCGTGACGAACCGCGGATTGTCGGGCCGCTGCCCGGTCCTCGAAGTGCGGCGTGGCTGGAGCGCGACCATCGGGTGATGTCGCCGTCGTACACGCGGGCTTATCCGCTGGTGGTCCGCCGTGCCAAGGGGGCGATGGTCGAGGACATGGACGGCAACCGGTTCCTCGACTACACGGCGGGGATCGCCGTGACCAACGTCGGGCATTCGCATCCCCGGGTCGTGGCGGCGATCCGCAAGCAGGCCGGCCGGCTTGATCCACATGTCGGGGACGGACTTCTACTATACGCCGCAGGTCCGGCTGGCCGAGCGGCTGGCCGCGCTGGCACCCGGGCGCCGAGCCCAAGCGCGTCTTCTTCACCAACAGCGGCGCCGAGGCGATCGAGGCCGCCCTGAAGCTGTCGCGGCGGCACACGGGCCGCAATCGGGCGCTGGCGTTCATGAACGCCTTCCACGGGCGGACCTACGGCGCGATGTCGCTTTCGCGGCTCGAAGCCGATGCAGCGCCGCGGCTTCTCGCCGCTGGTGCCCGATATCCATCATGTCGCGCTACGGCGACCTGGAGAGCGTCAGCGCGCTGCTTGCGCACGATCTGCCCGCCGGAGGAGCTGGCGGCGATCTTCGTCGAGCCGATCCAGGGGGAGGGGGGCTACATCGTGCCGTCCCCCGATTTCTTGCCGGGCCTGCGCCGGCTCTGCGATCAGCACGGCGTGCTGCTGGTCTTCGACGAGGTGCAGAGCGGCATCGGCCGGACCGGCAAGATGTTCGCCTCGGAGCACTGGGGCGTCGCCGGCGACATCGTCTGCCTGGCCAAGGGGATCGCCAACGGACTGCCGCTGGGCGCGATCGTGGCCCGGGCCTCGGTGATGGACTGGCCGAGCGGCAGCCACGCCTCGACGTTCGGCGGCAATCCGGTCGCCTGCGCGGCGTCGCTGGCGACCCTGCGGCTGGTCGAGGAGCGCTACTGCGCCAACGCCGGCGCCGGGGCCGGCAGATCTGCGACGGTCTGGAAGCCCTCGCCGGACGCTTTCCGTTCATCCGCGAGGTCCGGGGGCTGGGCCTGATGATCGGCGTCGAGATCCAGTCGGAGACCGGCGAGCCGGCCCCGGCACTGCGCGACTGGATCATCGACCTGGCGTTCCATCGCGGCTTGCTCTTGCTCCCCTGCGGCGCGAGCACGATCCGGATCTGCCCGCCGTTGTGCCTGACGAAGCGCCAGGTGGAGATCGGCCTCGAGCTGATCGAGGCGGCGATGACGGCGGCCGAGGACGAGATCGGGAAGCTGAAGGCGAGCCCGGCCGACTCGCTGCCGGAGCTGGAGGAAGCGGCGCAGGATCCGATTTGACTGACCTACCGTGACTTTCGGGGTGCACAGTGGCTGGATCTGCCGCCGCGAGCAAACCCCGGGAGGAGAGACGTGATGTCGCGACCGCTGCCATGGCCGCGCCTCCCACGTTCGAGTGGAAGCGCTGGCCGGAGACCGAAGCATTCCTCGACGAGACGATCGCGACGGCGCTGGAGGGCAACGCCTTCGCCGCCCTGCTGGCGGAGCGGATGCCGCGCGAGACGGGCACGTCGTTCCAGGTCTGGGTCGACCACTGCGTCGTGCGAGGCGGCCCGGGCTTGCGAGCAGCGTCTTCGAGCGCTGGGCTACGAGCGGCAGGCGATGCGTGCATACCGCCCTGGCTGCCGGTCTTCGCGCATCCCGGCGGGATCTTTCCGCGGATCGCGGTTGCGCCGACGGCAAGGCGCCAGGGCGGAATCGGCGGTCGCCGTGCCGGAGGTGGCGATCAAGGTCGAATCGGTTGCGGCGTTTTCTCGCGCACTACGACCTGGGCCTGGAGATCGCCGGCTATCCGATGGGCCCCTACCGGATCGGCCGGATCGCAGGCGAGCGGACGACGCTGGCCGTGGTCGAGCGGCGCGGCTACCTGGGCTTCGAGCCATTTCCCGGCGACCTGGCGCGCGAGGGCCGGATGAAGCCGCACGCGGCCCGCGATGCCCTGGCGGCGCGCGACCTCTGGCAGGCGCGGAAGCGCCGGTTCGACGACGATGCCGAGGGATTCGACGCCACCGAGGCGACCCTCGAGCGGGTGATCGAGCTGGCGGGCTCGACCGACCTGGCGTGCCACCTGGTCTTCGAGGCCGAGCGCGAGTACTGGCAGTCGCGCAACACGGCCGCGCGCGTTCAGAAGGCCCGGCAGGACCGCCTCGGCCTGGGCTGGGCGAACCACGACCATCACACGTTCCGCTGCTCGCGGCGGTTCTTCCCGCGAATCATCGGCATGTTCACGCGGCTGGGTTTCGAGCTGCGCGAGCGGTTCCACGCCGGGGCCCACGCCGGCTGGGGCGCGCAGATCCTCGAGCAGCCGGTCACGGGGATCGTCATCTTCGCCGACCTCGACCTGCGCCCGAGGAAGCCACCGAGGACTTCGCCCACCAGTCGCTGCCCGACCTGCCCCGGCCGGGGACCGTCGGACTCTGGGTCGCCTGCACGGCGAGTCGATCCTCGAGGCCGGCATGCATCACCTCGAGGCGCAGTTCGACTTCGATGCCTTGCGCGACGGCCTCAAGGCCGAGGCCGGCATCGAGACGATGCCGCCGTTCTCGAATTTCCCGTTCTTGAGGCAGGCGTTCACCGCCGGCGAGCGATGGCCGGTCGCAGCGTCGCCGCGCCGACCGCGCTCTGGAACGGGCTGGATCACCGCCGAGCAGCACGAGAAGTTCCTCCGCGACGGCACGATCGGCAGCCACCTGGAAAACCTGCGAGCGGCGCGAGGGCTACAAGGGCTTCAACCAGCAGGCCGTCAGCGCGATCATCGCCGCGACCGATCCGCGGCTGCATTGAAGCGGGCAGGCAGTCGCTGCAGTAGGTTACCAGGATCGAGGGAGGACCGGCATTCCCGTGACACGCGTTCGTGCGCACGCCTGCTGCCCCACGCGCCGAGGATCCGGACCTTCGCGCCGTGACCGCGGAGCTGCTGGCCGAGGAAGCCCGGATCCGGCTGGGCGGCGGCCCCGCGGCGATCGAGCGCCAGCACGCCAAGGGGCGGAAGACGGCGCGCGAGCGGATCGAGGCCCTGCTCGACCCGGCTCGCCCGACGACTCGAGCTGGGCCTGTGGGCCGCGTACCAGATGTACGAGGAGTGGGGCGGGCGCCCGCGGCGGGGGTCGTCACGGTGATCGGGTCGGTTCCACGGGCGCCGCGTGATGGTCGTCGCCAACGACGCCACCGTCAAGGCGGGCGCCTGCTTCCCGATGACGATCAAGAAGATCCTCCGCGCCAGGACGATCGCCGGCCAGAACCGCCTGCCGCTGGTCTATCTGGTCGATTCGTCGGGCGTCTTCCTGCCGATGCAGGACGAGGTCTTCCCCGACGAGGACGACTTCGGCCGGATCTTCCGCAACAACGCCGTGCTCTCGGCGCAGGGGATTCCGCAGTTCGCCGCGATCATGGGGAACTGCGTGGCGGGCGGGGCCTATCTGCCGGTGCTCTGCGACACGGTGCTGATGACCGAGGGCTCGGGCCTCTACCTGGCCGGGCCCGCACTGGTGAAGGCGGCGATCGGCCAGGAGATCTCGCACGAGGAGCTCGGCGGCGCCGCACGTGCACGCGGCGATCAGCGGCACGGTCGATTATCACGAGCCGGACGACGACGCCTGCCTGGCGCGGCTGCGGCGGCTGATCGCGCTCTTGCCGCCCGATCCGGACGCACCGGCCAGTCGCGCCGCCGATCGAGCCGCCCGGCCGGCCGGCGATGATCTTCTACGACCTCGTGCGGTCCGACCCCTCGGCGCAGTACGACGTGCGCGACCTGCTCGCGGCCGATGCTGGACGGCGGCCGGCTCGACGAGTACCGCGCCGGAATACGGCCGGACGCTGGTCTGCGGCTTCGGCCGGCTGGGCGGGATCGCGCTGGGGATCGTGGCGACCCAGCGGCTGCGGTTCCGGCCCGAGGGGGGCGGCCCGTTCCAGTTCGGCGGCGTGATCTACGCCGACAGCGCCGACAAGGCCGCGCGGTTCGTGCTCGAGTGCAACCAGAGCCGGCTGCCGATCCTGTTCATCCAGGACGTCAACGGCTTCGACGTCGGCCGCGACGCCGAGCGCACCGGCATCATCCGCCGCGGGGCCAAGCTGGTCAACGCCGTGAGCAACAGCACGGTGCCGAAGATCACGCTCGATCGTCGGCCACTCGTTCGGCGCCGGCCATTACGCGCTCTGCGGCAAGGCGTTCGACCCGCGGTTCCTCTTCGCCTGGCCGACGGCGCGCTACGCCGTCATGGGCGCGCAGCAGGCCGCGCGGACGATGCTCGACGTCAACGTCGCCACGCTCAAGCGCCAGGGAAAGCAGATCGACGACGCCGAGCTGGCGGCGATGGCCGAGGAGCTGCGCAAGCGCTACGATCGCGAGACCGACATCCGCTACGCCGCCGCCCGGCTCTGGGTCGACGCGATCATCGACCCGGCGAACACGCGCGAGGTCCTGACCATGGCCCTCGACGTCGCGATGCGGCACCGCGAGACCGTGCCGCTGGCGACCGGCGTTTTTCAGGTCTGAACGCCGGTCTGAGACTCAGTGACCGGGACCGTTGTTACTTGCCCGGTCCGGCCGGCCCCGACGGTGGAAAGATGGGGTAGTCGATCGGAGGATCACCGCCCGGGAACGGCGGAGGAGCCGGCTCGGGCTCCGGCAGCGGATCGTCGTCGTCGATGGTCGCCGCGTGAACCGCGGGAATTAACGCCGCCGCCAGCACCCCGCCGGCAGTCGCCACGGTCGGGCTGCACTTCGGTTCCAGAGTCTCGACGGAACCGAGCCCGTCTGATAAACCAGTCTTGTGCATAAGTTTTTGGTTCCCTTTCAGTTGTGTTAAGGTTGTCAACGTTGCAAGAACACAGGGTCCGGACCCAAGACGCCACGGGCGCGCCACCCTGGGTGCCAATCACCGAGGCCAACCGCTCCCGTGCAGCGTCTGGTCCGTGCTGTTCAATCATCGGCCAAAAATAGCGATATCTTGCGTTTTGATTCGCGTATTGGCAGTTTAATTTGGCGATCGATGACAATTTGCGAGCGAACGAGACTGGAGGAGCCGCTGAGATTGCTGGAAATGACAGCGGGCGCCGCATTCGGTCGGCGCCCGCGTGTGGCCAGGTACGGCGATGGGGGAAAGGCTCATGCGGATTCGCGGCGGTGCTGGTGTCCGACCTCGACCACGATACCGCCGGGGTCGCGCACGTAGAACGTCCAGGCGCCGTGGAATTCCCGCGGGGGCTCGGCCACGATCCCGTCGGCCTTCATCTGTGCGTAGATCTCGTCGACGCGCTGCGCCGAGTCCTGCATGAATCCGATGTGGAACGCGCCTGGGTAGGCCACTTCGGTGGCTTTCTCGAAGTTGCTCAGACTGAACACGAAGCCGGATTCATCGAGCATGATGGCAATGGTGTCGCGTCCCCGTTCGGCGATGCAGCGGATTCCGAAGTATTTCTCGAAGAACGCGCGGCTGGCGGAGACGTTGGGTACGGTCAGGTTGAGGTGATTCAGTCTCATGGGAGGATCCCTTTCGGTATCGTGAGGATCGATGATTGGCGCCGCGGCCCCGTCGGTCGCGACGCCCTGAGTGTTGCCGGCCGGAATGCTCGAACTTGCGGTGACTTGAGGCCGGCGTTTGCTCCAGCGGAATGGAATCCCGGCTTCGGCGCCCTGAACGGTTCGTTACCCGCGAACCAGGCGCCGGAACCGCGAGCGGATCACGGCGGGCCGCCACCGCCGTCCCGCGGCTCGGCGCCGCGGGACGCGTGCATGGCCCGCCACGCGCGGGTGTACTCGTGGTCCTCCGCGATCCGGCGGAGGAGTGCGTCGACAAACTGCCGCTCAGCTTCAACCAGTGCGAGCCGGAATTCGTTCTCGACGAGAAAAAACGGCTCAACACGCTTGCTGACGATCTCGAGGCTAGAGCGAATTTCCTCGGCCGAGGTACCGAGCTGCCGTGATCGGCTCTCGAGCAGGGCGACCGCTTCCGCCGGCGGCACGGCCGGCATGAAGCACAGCGCAGCCTCGAACTGAGGGTATTCCTTGACCGGTGCCCCCAGCATCGCGCAGCCACGACCGCATCCGCTCCAGGCCCGCCGCGGTGATCTGGTAGATCGTCCGCTCGGGCCGCCGGCCCTCGCGAACGGTCTCCTTCACCGCGATTGAGCCGTCCTTCAACAGGCCATCGATCACGGTGTATAGCGAGCCGTAGCGAAGCTTGATGCTCTTCTCCTGCCTGCGCATCTTGAGCGTGGCCGCGATTTCGTACGGATGCATCGGCCGCTCGAACAAGAGCACGAGCACCGCCAGCGCGAGCGGATTCGAGGGCACATCTGAACGCATCGACCAGATTCCTCCGGAACCGTATATCCGTCTACGAATATATCGGCGACGAATAGCGTTGACAAGAGGGATTTCGCGGCTGCGTCGGCGGGATCGTCAAAATAAGGGGCCCGGCCTGGGATGACGGCGGGGGGCCGGGGCTCGCAGAGCGCTCCCTCGGCGCATTTGCGGCTCTCGGTGTTCTGGGATAACATGCAAACGGGTCAAATCCGCTCGCCATTCGAGGTCGCCGGTCATGGCAACGAGCGCTCCTCGATCTCGCCTCCCGAACGCTGCGAGTCGGCAATGGTGCCGGCTTCTGGGGCGATAATCTCGACGCGCCCTACCTGCTCGCCGCGACGGCCGGCTCGACGTGCTGACGCTCGAGTACCTCGCCGAGCTGACGATGGCGATCTTGAGCCATCTGCGGATCGAAGGATCCGCGCGGCTGGCTACGTCACCGACTTTCCCGAGCTGGTCGAGCGGCTGGCGCCGATCCTGCTCGAGCAAGCGCGGGCTGCGGATCGTCACCAACGCGGGCGGGCTGAATCCGGCTGCGTGCGCGACGCGATGCGCGGAGATCCTCGTGAACGCGGGGCTGGGGCAGATCGGCGATCGGCGTCGTCACGGGCGACGACGTGCTGGACCGGCATCCGCGGCTGGATCGAGGATGGGATCGACCTCTCTCACCTGGAGACCGGGACACCGATCTCGACCGTGGTCGACCGGCTGGTGGCCGCCAACGTCTACCTCGGCGCCCGGCCGATCGCCGAGTGCGATTGCATGCGGGCGCCGAATCGTCGTGACCGGACGGGTGGCCGATGCCTCGCTTGACGCTCGGGCCGGCGGCCGCCCAATTCGGCTGGGGCTGGGACGACTGGGCCAAGCTGGCCGGCGCGTCGGCCGCCGGTCACCTGATCGAGTGCGGCGCCCAGGCGACCGGCGGGCTCTGGAGCGGCTGGGACGAGCTTCCCGACCTCGCCGGGATCGGCTATCCGATCGCCGAGATCGGCGACGACGGCTCATGTGTCGATCACCAAGCCGGCAGGGACCGGCGGACGGGTGAGCGTCGGGACCGTCACCGAGCAGTTGCTCTACGAGATCGACGACCCGGCGCGGTACCGGACGCCCGACGTGGACGTCGATTTCACGACCGGTGTCGCTCGAGCAGCGGCGACGGATCGCGTCGCGGTCACGGGCGCGGCGGGGCGTCCGCCGTCGGATCGGCTCAAGCTGGTGGCCGTCTATCGCGACGGCTGGACGGCCAGCGGGATGCTGGCCGTCGTGGGACGCGACGCCGAGGCCAAGGCGCGGGCGGCCGGCGCGATCATCCTCGAGCGGGTCCGCCGGGCCGGGGTTGCGCTGGCCGATTCGCTGGTCGAGTGCTTCGGCGCGGGCGACGTGGCTCCGGGGTGGTTCGGCCGACGGCGCCTCCGTTCGAGGTGGTGCTGCGCGTGACGGTCCGCGACCCCGAGCCGCGCGGCGGTCGAGCGGTTCTGCCGCGAGCTGGCGCCGCTGGTCACCGCGGGCCCGCCGGGCATCGCCGGCTATGCGGCCGGCCGGCCGTCGCCCCGGCCGGCCTTCGGTTACTGGCCGGCCCTGGTGCCCGCGACGCTGGCCGAGGACCGCGATCCGCGTCTGACGTCCGGACGGCCGCGGAATGGGCCAGGGCGTTGCGTGAACCGGGCAAATCGTGAACAATTCGCGTTTGAGGGACGGAACCGGGTGCCAACAATGACTGAGACGGCGCGATCGATTCGGCTGGGCGACCTGGCGCACACCCGCAGCGGCGACAAGGGGGATCGCTCCAATATCGGGGTCGTGGCCCGCGACGCGGCCGGCTACGCCTGGCTCGACGCTCATCTGACCGAGGCGGTCGTCGCCGAGTTCTTGCGTCCGCTCGGGATCGGCCAGGTCCGGCGGTATGAGATGCCCGGGCTGCATGCGTTCAATTTCGTGATCGATCATGCCTGGCGGGGGGGCGAGCCGGTCGCTCCGGCTCGACACGCAAGGCAAGGCGCTCGGCATGGTGCTCCTGGAGCTCCTGCTCCCTGCCCCGGACGGAGATCCTTCCTTTACGCACGAGGGCTCCAACGCATGAGCGCAATCTCGTCACTCGCGAGGACCGAGGCCGGTCGCGGTCCTGACGCTTGAATCGCCCCGAGCGGCGCAATGCACTGTCGCGGGCCCTGCTCGCCCAGCTCCGCGATGCCGTCGATCGGGTCGATCGTCGCCGAGAAGATCCGCGCCATCGTCTTGACGGGCGCCGGCCCGGCCTTCTGCTCGGGCATGGACCTCAAGGAGGCCGCCGCGATCGACGCGTCCCGAAGCCGAGCACAAGGTCATCGCCACGCTCAAGGAGTTCGCCGACCTGCTCCAATGCCTCCACACCTTGCCCAAGCCGACGATCGCCGCGGTCAACGGCGACGCGCTGGCCGGCGGCGCGGGCCTGATGGCGGCCTGCGACCTGGCGGTCGCCGCCGAGACCGCCCGCATCGGCTATCCGGAAGTCCGGCGCGGGCTGGTCGCCGCGATCGTCATGCACGACCTGACCCGGCAGGTCGGCGACCGGCGCGCCCGGCAGCTGCTCTTGAGCGGCGAGCTGATCTCGAGCAAGGTCGCCCGCGACTGGGGGCTGGTCAACGCGGTCACTCCGCCGGAACGCTGCCTGGACGAGGCGATCCGAGATCGCCGAGTGCTGGTCGCCAAGGTGCCCCGATCGCGCTGGCGACGACCAAGCGGCTGCTCGATGAACCGACGGGCCGGCCCCGAAACCTCCGCGGCGCCGCGGCCATCAGCGCCGTGGTCCGGGCGTCGGAGGAGGCCCACGAAGGCATCCGCGCGTTCGTCGAGAAGCGCCGCCCGACTGGGCCGCGCCGGCACCCGAATCCGTGAAATGAAATGGCCGCGCGAGTGGAATGCGATGCGCACGCCGCGATTCTCGACGATCGGGAACGGACCAGCCAGAACAGAGGGAAATGACGGCAATGGGCCGCAGAAGCGGGATTTCGCTCCCCTGGGTATGGGATCAGACGGTCGGGAGCGTGCTGGACCGGACGGCCGCTCTCGCATCCCGATCGCGATGCCCTGGTCTTCCCGGGGCTCGGGCTCCGCTGGTCCTGGCGCGAGCTGACCGAGCGGGTGGACCAGATCGCGTCGTCGCTGATCGCGCTGGGCGTCGAGGCCGGCGAGCACGTCGGCATCTGGTCGATGAACGTCCCGGAATGGGTCGTGGCCCAGTTCGCGGCCGGCCGGATCGGCGCCGTGCTCGTGAACGTCAACCCCGCCTATCGGCTCCAGGAGCTGAAGACGCCCTGCGCGATGGCCGACGTGGCGACGCTGGTCGTCGGCTGCCCGTTCAAGGGGTCGAACTTCGTGGCGATGGTCGAGTCGCTCTGCCCCGAGGTGGCCGCGGCGACGTCCCGGGACTGGTCGTCGGCGCGGTTTCCCCGGCTGAAGCGGCTGATCGCGCTGGGCGACCGGCCCGGGCCGGGCTGGTGGACCTGGTCCGACCTGGAGCGAGCCGGTCAAGCGGACGTCGGCCGTCGCGGAGCGTGCGCGGGCCGTGCGGCCGACCGACGTCCACAACATCCAGTTCACCTCGGGCACGACCGGCCTGCCCAAGGGCGCGATGCTCACGCATCGCAACGTGCTCATGAACGCCTATTACACCGGCGAGCGGCTGCGATATTCGGCGGACGACCGGGTCTGCGTGCCGGTGCCGTTCTACCATTGTTTCGGCTGCGTGCTGGGGACGCTGGTCTGCGCGGTCTATGGCTCGGCGATCGTGGTGCCGGCCCCGTCGTTCGACGCGGGGGCGACGCTGGCGGCGATCGACGCCGAGCGCTGCACGTCGGTCTACGGCGTGCCGACGATGTACGTCGCCCAGCTCGAGCATCCCGAGTTCGTCGCTTCGACCTGAAGAGCCTGCGCACCGGGATCATGTCGGGTGCGCCGTGCCCCTTGCCCTTGATGGAGAAGGTCGTGACGACCGATGGGCATCCGCGAGATCTGCATCGGCTACGGCCAGACGGAGGCCTCGCCGATCATCACGTTCACGTCGGTTGACGACCCGATCGAGGTCCGGGTCGGGACGGTGGGCCGTCCGATCCCGGGCCTGGAGGTCAAGCTGGTCGACCCGGCGCACCGGCGACGAGGCTCCGCGCCGGCGAGGCGGGCGAGCTGTGTGTCCGCGGGCATTGCGTGATGGCCGGCTATTACAACAATCCCGAGGCGACCGCCCGCGCCATCGACGCCGACGGCTGGCTCCATACCGGCGACCTGGCCCGTCGCCGCGAGGACGGCAACTACCGGATCGTCGGCCGGAGCAAGGAGCTGATCATCCGCGGCGGCGAGAACATCTATCCCGCCCGAGGTCGAGGAGTTCCTGCACCATCACCCGGCCGTGGCCGAGGTCGCGGTGGCCGGCCTGCCCGACGCCAAGTACGGCGAGGTCGTCGCGGCCTGGGTCGTCCCCAAGTCGGGCGCGGCGCTGACCCCCGACGAGCTGAAGACGCTACTGCCAGGGCCAGATCGCCCATTTCAAGATCCCGCAATACGTCATGATCGTCGAGAGCCTGCCGCGGACCGTGACCGGCAAGATCCGCAAGCACGTCCTCAAGGAGCAGGCGATCGGCGAGCTGGGGCTCGGCTGACGCGGCGCGGATCGAGACGGCGTGAGGGTACCGCGGCGCAGGCAGCCACGCCCGCGTCACGATTGTGCTGGCTCGGACGGGCCTCGCCCTCCCGCGGTCGCCAAATCGCGATCAAGGGCGTCAGGAAGCGGGACGCGACGCGAGGCGAGGTCTCCCTTGGTCGCGCCCGATCGCTGCTGTTCGACGGCGAGGGCGTCGATCTCGGCCTTGAGGGCCTGGACTCTGGCGAGGGTCCGCGTCGAGCAGGGCCTTCTTTTCGGCCAGGGCCTTTTCTGCTCCCGCCTTGGCGGCGCTGGCCTGGGCGTGCTCTTTCTTGACGCGCGTCAAGGCGGTCGTCGCGGTCTGGAGGCGGCGCGGGCGTCGGCCAGGGCCTTGTCGGCGGCGGCTTTTTCTCCTGTGGTGCGCGGGTCGAGGCTTCGCGGGCCGAATGCACGGCCAGCGCGGCCGCCCTGGCCACAGGTCGCGTGCTGGCGGCGAGCTGCGGGTGCCGCCTTCTTGGCGGCGGTCGCTTGCGCGAGGCTCTGGCGCCGCGGCCGACTGGCGCAGTGCCGGCGGCCGCGATGGCCTGGGTCAGCTCGATCGACTTCTGAGCCTGCTTCGCCAGCTCCTGGCGGCCTTGCGGTCGCCTCGGGCGTCGTCGCGGCCTTGAGGGCGGCGGCCGCGGCGGCGAGCGCCGGGTCTGGGCCGTCTTGTCGGCCAGGGCTTTCTCGGTCGCGGCCTTGGCCGCCGCGAGTGCTTCGGTCGCGGCCTTCTCGGCCTGCGCCGTCTCGCCGATCGCCTTCTCGGCCGCTGCCTGGGCCGCGCTCGACTGCGCGACCAGTTGCTCGGCGGCCTCGAGCGTGGCCTTCGCTTCGTCGAGCGCGGCGAGCTTTGCCTTCGAGCGCCTGCGTCGAGCTGCTGGACCAGCGGCCGTCTGCTTGGCCGCGGCCTGTCGGCCGCCGCGAGCTTGCCTTGCGCCTGGGCCAGCGCGGCATCGCCGGGGCGATCGCCTTCTGGACGGGAGCGAGTTGCTTGGACAGTGAGTCGGCCTCGGCCTGGGCGGCGGCCAGGGCTTGCTGCGCGTGCTCGAGGCGGACCGCGATCGGGCGCGGGATTGACCGCCAGGTTCGCCAGCCGCCTGCCGTCCTTGGCGTCCCAGACGCGGATCTCGCCCGTCCAGTCGGCGGCGATGACCTTCGACTCGTCGTGGCTGAAGACGGCCTCGAGCGCCAGGTCGCCGAACGGCTCGAACTCGCGCTGCTTGCCGCCGTTCTGGTCCCAGAGCCTGACCACGCGATCGCGGCCGGTCGTGAGCAGCCGCCCGTCCTTGGCGAACCGGACCGAGGCGACCCCGCCGCCGTGGGCGCCGAAGGACTTGATGTTGCCGCCGTTCTCCATCTCCCAGAGCTGGACCGTGCCGTCCTCGCTCGACGAGGCGACGACGTTCGAATCGAGCCGCCAGCTGACGTCGGTGATGGCCGCCTGGTGGCCTCGCAGGTCGTAGAACTCGCGGCCGGTCTGGGCTTCCCAGACGATCAGGCCGTTGTTGCGGTCGCCGGTGGCGAGCAGGACGCCGTCGGGGCTGAACTCGACGGCCGTGATCCACTCGGTGTGCTTCCGCATCTCGTACGCCAGCGAGCCGTCGGCCGTGTTGTAGACCCGGACGACCTTGCTCGGGCCGCCGAGCGCGACCTGGCCGTGGTCGGGGCTGATGTCGGCGGCCAGGACGACGTCGTATTCCTTGCCGACCTCGAAGACGCGCTTGCCCTTCTTGACGTCCCAGGCGACGGCCAGCCCCGACTGGCCGCCGCGGCCGCCGCCGGCCAGCAGCAGGTCGCCGTTGCGGCTGAACTTGAGGACGTAGATCGTGCCCTCGGGGAACGGCAGCACGCCGACCAGGTGAAGATCGGTCGTCCGGTAGAGCAGCACCTGCTTGTGGCCGGCGATCGCGACCAGCGGCGCCCAGGGGCTGGCGGCCATGGCCACGACGGCGCTGGGCTTGGCCTGGGGCACGAACGGCTCGGTCGAGAGGTTCTCGGGCATCGCCGGCGTGCCGGCCGGCTTGCCCAGCGACGCGGGGTCGAGCTTGAACTCGAACTTCGGCTTGGCCTTGGCCGTCGCGACGCTGCCGGAATTCTCGAGGGCGCCGCCCTCGATCCACTTGCGGATCAGCTCGATCTCGGCGTCGGGGATCTTGGCCGAGTTGGGCGGCATCTTGGGCTCTTCCTTGTGCGATGACCACCAGGAAGAGCGTGCTGCTCTCGGCATCGCCCGGCTCGATCACCTTGCCCGAGCCGCCCCCTTGCATCGCCGCGCCGTAGTTGTCGAGGTTCAGGCCCCCCTTCTGCTTGTCGGGGTTGTGGCACGAGCCGCAGCGGCTGCGGAAGACCGCCGCCACGTGGTCCTGGTAGGTGATCTTCTCCTTGGGCGGGTCGGCGGCGCGGCCGACCGACACCAGCGCCGAGACAGCGAGCAACACCAGCCCGGAAAGCACAGCAGCCGACAAGCTTCGATCGCATGGTCACTGGTCTCTGCAATCGAGTCGCAACCGTATTGGTCGGCGAATCGTGGTCGAGCGGCTGAGCACAGCGTCGACGCTCACTCGACGATGTCACCGATTCAATGATTGAACAAGAATTCACGGCTATTGAGCAAGGCCCAGAAGATGTCTTCGAGCGCCTGGGCTGGTCCTTGCTCTCGCTGAGCATGCGGGACGAGCTTGGCGAGCTCTTCCTTGGTCGGCTTGCGCGACAGGCAGCGGATGTAGAGCTCGGTGATCCGTTCCTCGGGGAACTTCTTGGTGGTCATGAGCTTGGGGATCAGCCCGCCCTGCTTGATCTTGGCGTTGACCGTGTCGCCGTTGAGCAGGTGGAGGGCCTGCGAGAGCGTCGGCTCCATCTTGACCTCGCACGAGCAGGGGGTCTCGCGGGTGGCCCGGCCGAAGGTCTTGAGGAAGTAGGTCGATCGGCTGCCGTCGGCGATCTGGACGGCCCGGGCACCCAGCGGCAGGCCGTCGAACTTGTCCTTGGTGTCGGTGACCGCGCTGATCGTGTCGAGCAGGTTCTCGGCCTTGATCCGGCGGACCAGGGCGTGGGCGAAGTTCCGCTCGTCGCCGGCGTTGCTCTCGTTGCGCTGGGTGGAGCGCTGATAGGTCCGCGAGTTGCAGATGTCGCGGACCAGGGCCTTGAGGTTGTACTTGGTGTCGGTGAAGTGCTTGCCCAGGGCCTCGAGCAGCTCGGGGTTCGAGGCCGGGTTGCTGACCCGGAAGTCGTCGACCTGCTCGACGATCCCGACGCCCATGAAGTGGGCCCAGACCCGGTTGGCGAACGAGGTCGCGAACCAGGGGTTCTGGGGCGAGGCCAGCCACTTGGCCAGCACGACGCGGCGGTCCTTGCCGGCGACGTCGGGGGTCTCGCCGCCCAGGAACTTGGGCGGCATCACCCGGCCGCCGACCGGGTGGTTCACCTCGCCGCCGCCGGAGTTGAAGACGATCGTCTCGCGATAGTCTTCGCCCTGCTTGCGGCCGATCTGGGCGAAGAACGCCGCGAAGCTGTAGTAGTCGTTCTGGGTCCAGCGGTCGAACGGATGGTTGTGGCACTGGGCGCACTGGACGCGGATGCCCATGAAGACCTGGGCGACGTTCTCGGTCAGCGGCAGCGTCTCGTTGGTGATCTGGTAGAAGTTGGTCGCCGGGTTCTTGAACGTGCCGCCGCTGGCGCCCAGGAGCTCCTGGACCATCTCGTCCATCGGCATGTTCTTCGAGAGCTTCTCGACCAGCCAGTTGTAGTAGAGGAACATGGCCTTCTGGCTGACGTTCCGGGTGGGGTCGGTGCGGACCTGGAGCAGCTCGGCCCACTTGGAGACCCAGATCTCGGAGAACTCCTTGCGCTCGAGCAGCTCGTCGATCCACTTCGACCGCTTGCTCGGGGTCGGTCGAGGCCATGAACCGGTTGTATTCCTCGACGGTGGGCGGCAGGCCGACGATGTCGATGCGCGGCCCGGCGGAGGAACGTCTCGTCGTCGCACTGGCCCGAGGGCGCGATCCGCAGCTTCTTGAGCTTGTCGTTGACCAGCTTGTCGATGTAGTTGGCCTCGGGCTCGTCCGGGAACGTGAACTGCAAGCCCCTTGGGCAGCACGATGAACTGCGAGCCGACGGTGTGGGTCTCGAACCGGGCCATCACGAACGCCTCGCCGCGCTCGCCGGCGGTGACGAGTCCGTCGGGGCTGACCGGGGCGGAGACGTCGTTATTGGTCAGGAAGACGGCCAGGCTGGTGACGTCGCGGTCGGTGCCGTCGGAGTAGCGGGCCCGGACGGTGAGCTGCTGGGTCGCACCCTTGCCGTCGAGGACCGCCTGCTTGGGATAGAGGTCGACGCCGACGACCTTGGGCAGCTTGGCGGCGTCGTCGTTGGGCGCGCCGGCCTCGATCCAGCCGTGGAGGGTCTGGTAAAGCTCGCTCGTCGGGCTCGAACCGCTTGCCGCCGGTGTGCGGCACGGCGCCGGTCGCTTTTTCGAGCAGGGTGCTGTCCGACGGGACGGCCAGGTTGATCCGGCGGCCCGACCATCTCGCGGGTCAGGCGGAAGTGGTCGCCCTCGGGGTCGAAGCCGAAGAGCGAGATCCGGAAGCCGTCCTTGCCGCGGGCCGCACCGTGGCAGCTCCCGGTGTTGCAGCCGGCCCGCATGAACACCGGCATCACGTCGAGCCGGAAGCTGAGCGGAGGCTGCGCGGTCGCCTGCGGCGACCTTCACCGGCACGGCGACCGACTTGCCGCCGTAGGCGACGGTCGAGCGTCGTCGCGCCGTCGGCGGCCGGGTAGAAGACCGCTCCCTGCGCGGCGGAGCAAGCTTGGGATCGGCCAGCGATCATCGACGCTTCCTTGGTCACGTCGCGGGTGATCCCGTCGGCGATAGGTCGCCTGGACCACGATCGACTGGCGGTCGCGGGCGGTCGTCAATTGGATCTCGGCGGGAAAGACCTCGAGGCCGCGTCAGGAGCCTGCGGTCGCGCCGGCGCGAAGACCTGGGCCGGCAGCGTCGGCCGGCTTGCCCGTCCGCGGCCATGCGCGGGCGCGGACACGGCCGAGCACGCAGCAAGCAGACCAGGCCGGTTCGTGTCGACGATCGTCGAGGGGCGGCTCATTGCGATCGGAGTCCTTTTCGTCTCAAGACGGCTCCAGGCCGACGCAGGCGGTGTCAGCACGAGTGATGGTCACTTGCCGGCGTTCTTGGCTTGCTTGCTCTCCAGCCGGAGCTTCTCCAGCCGGGTGAGCGGCTTGGCCGCGGGCGCCGCCGGCTTGGGCGCCGCGGCGACCTGCCGGCGCGGGAGCCGGGGCATTGGGCTTGGGGGGCAGCGGCACGTCGATCCGCAGCGTGCCGGTGCCGATGTTGTGCACGATCGGCTCGCCGTTCTGCGTGATCACGACCTGGCAGAACAGGCTGGCGTGATTGCCGGCCGGCGAGACCTTGTCGGTCTTGATGTGGAAGACCAGGTCGGTCGTGTCCTTGGTGATCTTCTTGACGTCGGTCGTGACCTTGTTGGGCAGGCCGATCAGCGTGACCTGGGCCTCGCCCGGGAAGTCGACGGCCTTGGCGACCTTGATCGCCATGTCGACTTCCTTGCCTTGATCGACGCTGGCCGCCTGGAAGGTCAGGCCGACGAACGGCTGCGGCGATCGTCAGGTTGGCCAGTTGCGACGAGACCATGATCGGCCCGGAGGCGACGCCCGAGGCGCCGTTGACCACGATCTTCCAGGTCCGCAGCTCGGCGCCGCCGTCGGCGTTCATGGGGATGACCGCCTCGTTCTGCCCTCGGGGATGGCGATCCCGCCCGCCGAGCCGACGCCCGGCGGGTTCCAGGGGAGGTACACCGCGATCGCCGCCTTGAAGCCCGGCTTGCGGATGGCGCGGACCTTCAGCCCCATCGAGCCGCCCCGGACCAGCGGCACCTTGGGCTCGACGATCTCGATCGTGTACGGGCATTCCTCGGTCACGGCGACCGCCAGGCGGTCGACGGTCCGCGACCAGACATTGACGTTGTTCTGGCCGTAGCACCAGGACCGAGGTCTGCTCGAACTCGCGAAGGGACACTTGAGCTTGGGATCGACCGGCTTGCCGCGTGACCTCGGCCAGCGTCGCCGGCCAGCGGGGCGTCGGGCTTGGCCGAGAAGAGCACCGGCACGACCGCCTGGCTGGCGGCCATCGTCGGCGCCTCGACGCTCACGCCGGCCGGCAGCCCGTCGACGCCGACATTCAGCTCGCCGCCGAAGTCGGCCCGGTTGCCGTAGATCAAGATCGCCTGGCGGTTCCCCTTGGGCACGGCGATCGACATGACGCCCGGTGCCCAGCGGGATCTGCTCGGCGTTGGTCGTCATCATGAGCTGCGGCACGACCGGCGTGACCTCGATCCGGTAGGCATAGTCCGGCCCGCCCTTGCCCAGATGGTCGACCAGCCAGATGACGTACTCGGCGTTCTCGGGCGCCTGGAAGCGGAAGTAGCTGTCGGGCCCGATCGCGTCGTCGGCGCCCAGCATGGCCCCGGCCCCCTTCTTGCCGAGGTACATCACCGAATCGAGCGGCGAGCGGATCCGCCGGGCGTAGCAGTGGATGTCGAAGACCTGGCCCTTGGTCGCCTTGAAGACGAACTGGTCGACGTCGCCCGGCTTGCTCGATGACGCCGTTGAGGGCCATCGGGGCCGTCGAACGGCGTGGCGTGGGCCTGGTCGTCGTTGGGCTCCTTCTCGATCACGTTGCCGAGCGGCGTCAGCCGGAAGGTGTTGGGATAGGGCGAAACTCCCTTGTCGTCCTGGCGCATGCAGGCCGAACTCGCGCTCGAACGTGGCCGGGAGCGTGACCGTCGTGGTGGCCTCGCCGGCCGGGTCGCCGATCCAGCGGACCGCCAGCGTCTCGCCGGGCTTGCCGCCGGCCGGCATGACCGCCGTGGCCCGCGGGAAGTTGCCGACGTGCAGCCGGTAGAGGCAGCCGCCGTTGCCCGCGTAGGCGCTCTCGCGCACCTGGATGATGTACTTGCCGTCCTCCGGCGCGATGATCGAGGTGAAGCCGTCTCGCCAGACCAGGGCCGCGTCGTCGCTGGACGCCGAGCTCGAACCGCTTGGCATTGAGGATCGCCACGTACGGGTCGAACTCGCTGATCCCCAGCCGCAGCCCCTCGACCTCGGCCGAGATCCGCTCGCCCTTCTTGGCCTCGACGACGAAGTAGTCGACGTCCTCGTTGTCGGCGACGCCGTGACCGTCGACGTTCATCGCGATCGGCTGCGGGGCTGGCGAAGTCGTTGTTGGGCTCGACCTCGTTGATCTCCTTGAGCGCGCCGACGCTGAAGGTCCGCAGCTCGCTGATCCCGGTGGCCGTCCGGACCCGCAGGTCGTGCAGCCCGAGCGGGCAGTCGGGCGCGATCTTGAGCTTGGCCTTGACGTTGTTGTCGTCGACCTTCTTGAGCGAGACCGTCGTGATCCCCGGCTGGTAGTAGATGATCTCCAGGGCATCGCCCAGCCGCGCGCCGGAGAGCGTGACGTCGAGCTCGGTCCCGCGCTGGCCGCCGACGGGACGGATCGCCGGTCAGGCTCGGCGTGGCGGCGCAGGCGGTCGGAGTCAGCGAGCAGCACGAGATCGAGAACACGAGTAGGGCTGAAGACGCATGGTGCGGATCTCGGTGAAGTCAATGGCGGGATGCGTGTCGGCGATGGGCCGAGGCTCGGAGTGTGCCCAAGGCCCTGTAACGGGTCAAGAGACCCGCGCTGCAAAGCGGCGGTCGCTGGCAAGCACTCGCCTCACGCGAGCAGTTCCTTGACGACCTTGCCGCCGTCGACGATCTCGATGGGCCGGTTGCCGGGCGCCATCAGCTCCTTGTCGGCGACGATGCCGAGCAGGTGGTAGACCGTGGTGGCCAGGTCCTCGGGGCCGATCGGGTCGCGCTCGGGCTCGCTGGCCGTGGCGTTCGACGAGCCGTAGATCGCAGCCCTTCTTGATGCCGCCGCCGGCCAGGACGACGCTGAAGACCTTGGGCCAGTGGTCGCGGCCGGCGTCCTTGTTGATCTTGGGCGTGCGGCCGAACTCGCTGGAGACCATGACGACCGTCCGGTTGAGCAGCCCGGTGCGGTCGAGGTCGCGGATCAAGGCGGCGAACGCCTGGTCGAACGGCCGGCATCTGGCCGTTCATGCCGGCGACGATCTGGGTGTGCATGTCCCAGCCGCCGTAGTCGACGGTGACGAACCGCACGCCGGCGGCGACCAGCCGGCGGGCCATCAGCAGCCGCTGGCCGGCGGCGTTGCGGCCGTACTCGTCGCGGATCTTGGCCGGCTCGGCGGCGATGTTGAACGCCTCGCGTGCCTTCTGCGAGCTGATCAGGCTGTAGGCCCGCTGGTAGAACGTGTCCATCGCCGCGATGTTGTCGCTCTTCTCGCGCTCGGCGAAGTGGGCGTTGACCGCGTCGAGCACGGTCCGCCGGGTCGTGAACCGCGACTCGTTGATCCCGCCCGGCAGGTTCAGGTCCTGCACCTGGAAGCCCGGGATCGGCCGGGTCGCGGCCCAGGCTGAACGGCGAGAACGACGAGCTGAGGTAGCCCGTGCCCGCGTAGACGTTGGGCTGGTTGGGGATGCAGACGTACGGCGGCAGGTTGTTCTTCGGGCCCGTATTCGTGAGAGACCACGCTCCCCATGCTGGGATACTGCAAGGCCGGGCTGGGCCGATAGCCCGTGAACATGTTGTGCGTGCCGCGCTCGTGGGCCGCCTCGCCGTGGGTCATCGAGCGGATCACCGTCAGCTTGTCGGCGACCTGGGCCGTCTGCGGCAGCGTCTGGCTGAACTTCTCGCCCTCGATCTTGGTGGCGATCGAGCCCATGTCGCCCCGGTACTCGATCGGCGCGAACGGCTTGGGATCGAACGTCTCCTGGTGGGCGATCCCGCCGGGCAGGAAGATGTGGATCACCGAGTCGGCCTTGGCCGCGATCGCCGCGTAGTTCTTCAGATCGGCCCGGGCCTCGAGCCGGAGCAGATCGGCCAGGGTGAGACCACCCAGCCCGATCGTCCCGACCGTCAGGAAACCTCGGCGGCTGATCGGGTTGCGGAAACGGCCGTTTGCCATCGACTCGACTCCTTTGTTCCGCTGTATCGCAATGGTGGAACGTTGATCACGACGTCGACACGAGCTGCGCTCGACTCGCGCGTGTGAATTCGACCCTCATGGGCCAGCGAGCATCTCGTCCCGGGCTCGCTCACCGATTTCTTTCGGCGAGCCAACGCGCGAGACGCACGGGTCGCGCATCACGAGTCCCCAAGAGGACGGGTCGCACGGCCCGGACACGCGGCTGGTTTGCAGGCGGATCCACGGTGTAACTTCGTCATAAGTCGTCTGCGAAGCCAGGATTAGGTGGGATGAGCGGCTCGCTAGTGGTCTGGCAGGACTGATCTGCGCCACAGCCGCATTGTGCGGCAGTTGTTAAATACTACGAATCGGAGTGCCGTCGCGCTGGCGCAATTTCCGAATCGGCTGCAGGGTCGCGGCGGGATCGGCCGCGCTCCACGAAACCCGCGCCGCGCGTAATCGCGACGCAGCCGGCTGCCCTTGGTCTGCGCTGATCGGGCAACTCGAAGCGGGATAGCCGGCGATCCGTCATTTTCTCCGCAACTCCCGCAGTCAATCCGTGTACTTCCATCCATGGTCCCATCATCCATCACGGTCGTAGTATAACGAACTCCCGTCAACGTCGCCCCCCTTTCTTCCCGGATGCGGCAAGAAAGCGCGACGCCGGCGGGTGGCAACGGCTCACCGGGTTCCTTGAACGGTCGCCGGGTTCCTTGAACGGTCGCCGGGTTCCTTGAACGGTCGCCGGCTCGACGCTATTGTCAGCAGTGTCCCTCAGTTCTCTCGAGCATTTCTGTGCTGGTCACCGCGCGGCCGCGAGGAGTGGCATCATGGTGCTGCGACGTTGCAGAATCGAAATCGAGGTTTTGGAGGCGCGTGCGCTGCTCTCGGCGGTCGACGTGGCGGCGATGCCGGATCTGCGCCAGAAGCCGAAGGGCGGCGGCCCTGCGATTGTCGGCTCGATCCAGGGTGAGCTGGTCGCGAATGCCAGTCTCACCGGATCGACATTCCAGGGGACCGGCACCGTCCAGCCGATGGGCGTCGTCGTGGTGACGGGCTCGTTCCGGCCCAACAAGAGGACGGGCGCCGTGAACGGCCATGGGGCATTGATATTCTCGAACAGCCAGGGCACCTTGACCCTGTCGCTGGTATCGCATGGGTTCTTCTCCCCGGCCAAACTCCGGCAGATGAGCGAGCAGGAGGTGCGCCTGACTGTGCAAGTTCAATCCGCGACCGGGCAGTACACCGGAATCCGCGTGAAGGGAACGACCGATCTGGTAACCCCCGAGAACATCCGCACTGTCCCGGGTCGCATTCCGGCGCCGAGCCGTTTACCGCGCAGATCAACCTCAAGCCGACCAGGTAGGCCCGTGCGAAGCGCACATCGGCGAGCTTCGCGGCTGCCATGCCGACCGGAAGATCGTGATGCGTCTCTGACCGGCGATTGGCGACGATCGCGATGCAGAAGCCGGTGATCGATCAAGCAGAGAGGCGTGAATTTGGTGAGTGACCCCAATCCCTATGAGCCCCCGCGCACGGCAGCCCAGCCGACGAACCATGACCTCCTCTCCGTCGTGCTCACGGCCGAGGAAGTCGCGCTTTTGTGCGGCGGCGGGTGAGGTATTACCTCAGGCACTGGCCTGTCGCGGTCGACGACCCGCACGGCCAGCGGATGATGACGCCGGAACCCCTGACCGGCACGGCCAGGGCGTCGGGCTTCAATCTGGGCATTTCTTCTTTTCAGCGGTTTGGCTTCCGTTCCGCAAGATGTACAAGTTGGCGGCAATCTGGTGGGGGATCCTGCTGCTGGAGTCTTTCGTCGAGGACGTCATTTTTATCGGGATTCTGGGACGACCCCAAACACCCCAAGGCTGGAATCTGCTTACCGGACTTGCGTTCGGCTTCATCTGCGGTGGCTTCGGAAACGGTTGGTACTTAACGCATGCGCGTCGAGAGATCGCTCGCGTGCGGAGCCAACGGCTGCCAGGTGAGCAGCATTTGCGAGCCCTGTCCCGCCGCGGTGGCACCAACATCGCGGCACCCCTCGGTTTCCTCGTCACTGCGATCGCGGTGGAATACGTCATCATGCTCCTCTGGGACGAGGTGATGGCAAACGCCTGACGAATCGATCGGCGTTGCGACTTCGCAGACCACAGGGCTAGCGCCGCGCCGGCGATGCCTTCCCGTCGACTCTGTCGGTGGGCTACGCCGGCCACAGCCGACAGACCTTGTCTCTGCGGCGCGGCGACGTTAGATTCGACTTCTCATCCGCAGCGGCTCGTGGGGACACGTCGCCAGCGACGATCCGCGCCACACACTCCGCTTCGCGGCGCCGTAGCCAAGTGGTAAGGCAGAGGTCTGCAAAACCTTCATCCCCGGTTCGAATCCGGGCGGCGCCTCTTCAGAAAAACACCCCGTCGGACGCGCACGGAAGCGCAGAACAGCGCAAAAACGCTGCATTTTCCGGGACGCCCGCATCATCCATGCAGGATCATGAGATCGCAGCATCGCGCAAGGATACGCTTGGACGCGCGGCGAAACGCGCCCCGAGTGCTACCGAAAATGCTCCCTCCCCGGTACCGACCGACCCGGACCTGGCGGCTGTCGTCGAGGCATGGGATCGGCTACCCGAGGTGGTGCGCCGCGTCCATTCTGTTGCTCGTCAAATCGGCATCGATCGCGAAGTGAACGATTGGTATCGTTGAGGGGACGGCCGAGCTAGCTACTCGGCTAGGCCGGGTCGTGGCAGACGTTCCCTTAGTCGTCTCGCCACGGGCCCGGTCACCAAACTAAGGGGCACATCATGGGCGACGAACCGACGAGGAAGCCTACGTCTCGACCTCCCATAAACTCGTCCGAAGCCCTAATCGAGACAGTATTGAGTCGAGGAAAAGAGGACCCATGGGTTTTGACCGAACTAGACAGGCGTCGCGCAGAGCAAACGCGGACTGATCAAGAGGACATAGACTATGATTACATCGTATCCCAACTTATGGAAATGAACGAACGTAACGCGGTGAGACTGGTTCGCATGTTTGAGCGTACGACAAGGTTGCCGTTTGAAGACGTAGCCGTGGAGATGGGCAGGTCCCTCAGAGATTCATCGATTCGGTCGCTCGTAAGCCGCACGAGCATTGCCCTACATAGCATTCTGGGTTGCCGACTCACGTTTGAAGTCAAAGATTCGCACGTCATCAAGAGAGTCCAGCCCAAGCCTCCCACCTAATTTCTCATTTGTCGCATGGTGCAACACCCATGCAACTAAGCCTTGCGATAATCCCGATGGAATCGATGAGAATCCATTCGGGAGGTGAACATGCAAGGCGAACAGATGATTCCGCATCCGTCAGTCGTGCGTGAGCGGCTGGCGCGGAACCTGCAGGAAGGGAAGATCCTTCGATCACTCCTGAGGCTTTCCGTGCGCCCGTTGAATCGAAGTCCGTCCCCGGCGGCTTCTCGGGTCGTGGCGAATCAGGAGATCGAACGGCGAAGCGTGGAGGCGCGACATCGTGACCACGCTCAATGGCGTCGCCACGGCTACTGAGATCGAACCAGTGACCCTGCAAGTTCTCCTCTTGCTGTGGGGCTGGCCGCAAGTCCTCGCGGCGACCGGAATCCCCCGGCGCACACTCGAGCAACAAATCGCAGCCGGCAACTTCCCCAAGCCGATTAGGCGGGTGGGTCGGCGTCCGTACTGGAAACCAAACGACGTGATTCGATGGGCGGGGGGCGACGAATAACGCCACCCTGCGGAGCACGATGCTTTGAAAAACCCTGGCGGCCGACTTCCCCGACGACCGCCAGGGTAACCATAGGAACCAAGATGAATCGTACATCCTCCGAGCGGGGAAAATCAACAACGGTTTCACCTCGTGCCGACCGCAGAAAGCACGATCTTGCTGTCGCGAAGCGCTGTCTAGATTTTTGGCTCGCAGTCGAGCAGGTCGGTCCTCACGACGCTGTGGCTTACATTTTTGGCAAGGGAACAGACGGCGACCCGATTGACCCGACTCACTCACGTATCAGTCGGGCGGCGCGGCGAATGGTTCGCCAGCACGGCACATTCGGACCAAACGACGCTGATCTTGCCGTCCGGCTTGCACACCGGGAGGGCAAAGGATGATGCGCTCCCCCGTCCAGCCAGAGCTCTTCCCGGAGATGGCTCCGCGATGTCCGCTCCGTTGCACTGAAACTCCGCGACTCGTGGGACGCCAAAACCGCCAGACATTTGGTTTTGTCCGGAATGCGGCTTTTCGTTCTCCGAGCTCAAGCTGCGACCGCGGCCGGAGGCGCCAAGGCATGAGCTCGACTCCGCTCGAAAATGTGATCGCTCGACTCCGGCAGCGCAACTGCGACCCGAAGAAAAACGGCGTCGGCTGGAAGTCTCTATGCCCTAGTCATGATGACCATGATCCGAGTTTGTCCGTCACTGAAGGCGACGACGGAAAGGTGTTGCTTAACTGTCGTGCCAATCACGGTTGCACCGCCAAGTCCATTGCAGACGCCATCAATCTAGAGATGACCAGCCTGTTCCCACCAAAACCAGGAATGCCGCGGAGTGGGGCCAAGAAGAAAGCCGGCGGCAAAGTCTGGCAATCGCCAGAAGAGGCAATCGCGTGGGTGGCCAAGGATGCGGGCGGTCGAGTCTCCGGGCTTGGGCCGTGGCCGTACAACGATCGCGGCGGCCGCGAGCTCATGTGGGTCTACCGGATCGACATGACCGGCGACGACAAGCAATTCCGGCCCGTCTATCCCGTGGCTGGCGGGTGGCGTATTGGCGATCCGGAAGGCCCGTTGCCGTTGTATCACCTCGACGAGCTGGCCACGGCTCCGATCGCGTGGGTCTTTGAAGGCGAGAAATGCGTTGAAGTGGCGCGGGGCCTGGGCCTGACCGCTACGACGTCCAGTCATGGGAGCGAGTCCCCGGGCAAGAGCGACTGGGTACCGCTCGCGGGGAAGACTGTCTACATCGTTCCGGACCATGACCAAGCAGGTGACAAGTATGCCGAGGCGGTGGCGCGGATCCTCGCGGGGCTCTCACCCGCACCGGTCGTCAAGGTCGTCAAGCTGCCGGTCGTCAACCAGGGCGACGATATCGCAGAGTGGTTGGACGACGTCGTGCCTGACACGTGGATGCCTGAGGAATGCCGAGCTGAGCTCGAGCGGTTGGCGGCCGCGGCACCGGAATGGATTGCACCATCGCCATGTACACCGATGGCGCAGACTCCGATTCTCGGCCGCGACAAACGGTGGGTGTCGTGCTTGCATAACAGCCTGCTCTGGCTCGACGAGCAAGGGTACTCATCCAAGATTCGCTATGACCGGTTTCGGCAGGTCGTTCTGATTGACGGGCGATCCCTCGACGACGAAACCGTCATCAATCTCGCCTCGAAGATCGAGGCCAGCAAACGAGCGGGGTGGGTACAGGACCATGTGCGTTCAGCAGTAGTGGAAATCGCGCACCGAGGGGAATACTCGTCCTTGACGGCGTGGCTCGATTCGCTGGTGTGGGACCGGACAGTCCGACTGCAAAGATTCTTCCCGGTGGCTTACGGCTGTGAGGACACGCCGTATGCGGAAGCATGCGCCGACGTGTTCTTCATTTCAGCGGTTGCTCGCGCCTATCAGCCAGGATGTCAGGCCGACGTAATGGTCGTTCTCATCGGTCCGCAAGGGCTTGGCAAGAGCATGGGGCTTGCGTCCCTGTGTCCGGACGCCTCGTGGTATGCCGACGACCTGGGTTGCGACCTCTTCGACCGCAAGGCCGGCGAAGGCCTGCGTGGAAAGTGGCTGATCGAGTTCAGCGAGTTCTCGCGCATCAACCGGGCGACGCTCGATGTGGTGAAGGCGTTCGTTACGCGCCGGTCGGATTACTACCGGCCCTCGTACGGTCGCACGCATAAAGACTACCCGAGGACCTGTGTCTTCGTCGGAACCACCAACGATCCTCACCCGCTCCATGATCGCGAGAACCGGCGCTTCATGCCCATTCACTGCGTCAAGGCTGACATGGCCTGGATCGCAGCTAACAGGGAGCAGCTCTGGGCAGAGGCCGTCAACCGCTACCGAGGGGGGTCGAAGTGGTGGGTAACTGTTCCCACGATATTGGCCGAAGTGGTCGAAAAGCAGGAAGACGCACGGCAAGCCGACTTCTGGGAGACGATCCTCGACGAGAAGCTGAGTCATCGCATAACGATAACCATGCAAGATGCAACGGATGCATTAGACATCACGTCAGACCGGGTTGACCGATCGACGCAAACTCGTATCGGATTTGCTCTTAAGTCTTTGGGGTATACACGGAAACGTGTCAGAAACGGCGATAAGCTTGCTTATGAATGGGGCAAGTAATGTACCTACCTTTGCTCGGTTTTCGTGGTGGGAACAATGTGGGAACAACGCTTGTTTTGCTGTGTCGTTCCTATCTGTTCCTACATGTTCCTACCTCTGGTATGGAGCATATAGGGAGAAGGGAGATAGGGGAGGTATATAGGAGCGCTGCACGCGCACAGGGGAAAGAGTAGGAAAACGTAGGACGTCGGAACAAGTGGGAACAAGACTGGGCAACGGAACACTATGGGGGCGAGATGATAAGCGAATCTTTGGATCGGAATCTGCTGTGCCGGGAAGTCTGCCGGGAGCCAGTCAAGGGACTGGTGTTCCTGGGAGTGAACAGCGTCACGCACGAGAACAGCCAATACGTCCAGGAAGGCGAGACCACGATAACGCTAGCGCACCGATACCACGCCGCGGGGGAGTTCCATCATCTGGTGACGCTGGCGGTGGGCAGCGTGACGTTAACCGAGCTGATCCGAGACCTCGAGGCCGCACGCGTGGCGTTAGAGGGAAACGACCAGGAAGGGGTCGAGATCCGATCAACGTAAGGCGATGCATCAGCGGAGACGCATGCGATGATCATGATATGTCCCATACTACCCATTCCACCCCGGCATTGCCCTTTTCCCATTTCTTGCAGACCGCCGCGACGGCGCAGACCTTTTGCGCTCAAAAAATGGGTCCCCGATTAAGAGATTCCTTTTGCCCACGTTAAAAACGCATCCAAAAACCGCATCAGAAAGGGCGGAAAAATGGCAGTAAGAGGCCCAAAAGCACGCACAATCGCCAATTCCGCCCACACCAAGGCGGCTTCATCCGCGCACCGTATGAGCCCACGAGCAAGCTCACGACGGTCGGTCGAGCGGAGTTCCGTCGGCTTGTGGCGGCGCTGAGTTCGAAGGGGACTATCGGTCGCGCCGACATGGGAATTCTCACCGAGTGCGCTCGCGTCAAGGCCGCGCTCGACGAGATCCACGACGAGAAGAACACGAAGGGGAACATCAAGACGATCGGCGTCTTGACCTCCCAGCGGCGCGGGCTGCTGCGAGAGCTGGGGCTCACTTTGCAGCCTAGCCGGTCCCTCGTTCGTGGAAACCCTATGCATGACGAATCCAGCGACCCGTACGCCCGGTGGCGGGAAACGCTGGCCTGAAAGGGGCTGAACCGTGCGCGAGAACAGTTTCAGGAATGGATCGATTCTGAGTGGCCGCCAGATGCTCCGCACCGGAAGCGATGCGGACCTACAAGACAACCCGCCCCTTTGGCGGCAGGTCTGGAATCGTTTCCGCGCCGAGCTGCTGCCCGGTTGGATCGCTGAGCGTCCCGGTACCAGGCCGAGGCCCTGGTGGCTGTTTGACTGCCCGGCGGGATGCGAACCGCGCGACGACGAGACCCGCCCGGAGTTTCTGCACCGAATCGGCGAGATCGACGACGAAGAATTGCGGCTCATGTGGGCACAAGCCCTGGCCGTTCTGAAGCACAACGCCATTCCTCATGAGCTGCCCGCGGCGTGGGAGCGCCGGTCTGATCAGTTTCACTGCGACGACGATGTTCCATACACCGACGTCCACAAGTTTGCGATCAGCCACCCGATCGATGGCCTGACCGACGAAGAGGCCCGGCTTGTGGCCGAACTGGGACCGCAAGTCCTCGCGGCGACCGACGACCGGGAATACGAATCCGACGACGACGACGACACCCCTTGACATGAAAGGATCAACGCATGACGAAAGACAAGCCGATCAACACCACGTCCGATGAACCGCGCCCCGCCCCGGCGGCGGCGCCCGACGGCGCCAGCTCTGCTGCGCGTCACGATCCGAGACCCGATGGGAGTCATCGTCGGCGACCGGATTCTCGCCGCGGGATCGACTCACGGGCTGCCCGCCGAGCTGGCCGACCGGCTTGCGCTCGAGGGCGCGCCGAGCGCGTGTATGCGACGAACGTGCTTTTCCTGACGAATTCCCGTTCGATCAATGGGCGAGTGTATTCGCGTGGCGACGTGGCATCGATCGACCCGGACCACGCATCAAGGCTGATCGGTCTCGGTCACGCGGTACAGGTCCAGCCCGGGACAATCGTCAATCCCGCCGACCTGCCACCCGATCCCATGCATCCGCGACTCCCTGAGTCCGGCGCGCCTGTCGTGCGCGTGCGAGTGGTCAGTGGTGGCAATCACCTCGCCGGGACCCGCCACCTACCGGCGGTCGGCACCGAGCTGGATATCCCCGAACCTGAGGCGGTGCGGCTGGCGCATGCGGGGCGGGTGGCAATCGCCAAGCCGGACGCGCTCTCGAAAGCCGGTCGCCGCTATGCCGAAATGTGGCCTAACAACGTTGTGTTGATGGGCGCGCCAAACGTCGTCTATGGAGTCTGCTAACCATGAATTCGTCGACGATCTCAACCGTAAAGGCTAAGCCGAAGCCCGCCGCGGCGCCGGTCCGATTCCGAGCGACCCGCCGAGGATTTCTCCACGGCTCGGAACACTTCAGCCCTGGCGATTGCGGGACTATGGACGCCGAGTCGTTCGCGCGCTTCGCGGCACTCAACTTGGTCGAGGCCGTGCACGATGGCGGGGGCTTGCTACCCAAACCGGTCGAGGCGGTGCCGCCGCCAGCGCCAGTCCTGGGCGAAGGGCCGAAGGTCAAAGTTCTCAGCAACGCGCGGCCGCGCGACGGCTATACGCATTGTGCGGTTCGCGGTGCTGGAACATCTGCCGAGTTCGGCCAAGAGCTCGAGCTCACCAGCAAAGTTGCGTGTGACTGCCTGAGCGTCGGGTCTGTCGTTCTCGTCGAGGGACAGACCCTCGCGCCAGAGTGGCAGTCCTACTTAGAGAAACTGTACGTGAGCGGCGGCAAGGGCGCGAAGGCTCCGATCGCGATGCTTTCGCCTCAACGCCGCGGGGACCTGTGAGACGAAGTTTCGTTTAACCGAACCTGAAAGGAAGTGATCAATGGCTCTTCCCGCAACTCCCGGGGGCGGTCCCGGCATGGCTCCGAATGAAGGCGCGACTGACGGACAGTCAATCGGGATTCCCGGGCTGTCGAGGCCGAGCGGAATCACTGTGCAGCCGGCGGCGCAACGCCCCGCCCCGACCGGCGTGATCAAGTCCCCGAATTCGTTTATGGACGCGACAGCGAATCCCAGCGGGCCGCAGGTCAAGGCGCCAGAATCCAGCCCGACTATCGCAGGATCTGACGTTCAAAACGCCATCGGCGCCGGCGGCGGCGATGTTGGCGGCGAACTCGGTCTGAAACCGTCCAAGGCAGTCCCCGCTCAACCCGCCAAACCTGGGACCTTGCCCGGCGGCGGCGGTATCGCGGGACCGAACAAATCCCCCGACTCCGGCGGCTTCCCCGCCGCGGCATCGGGACCTGGCACCGGTCGGCAACCGGCGCAGTCCGGCGCGACGATCGGCCAAACTCTCGCAAAACCCCGGACGCCCGTCCGGTTCTAGACATCCCTTCCTGCGCCCGAGGGGCGTTCGATCCCCTGCGCCCTTCGCCGCGGCTCGTTCGATTGGAGTCAAAGATCATGCCTTGGATCCAGGAAACGATTCTTGTCTATCGCCCCGACAAGACCGCTGAAAGCCGAGCGGCATAAAGGCGGCGCCGGTCTGCGAGAACTGCAAAAGCGCTCGATCCGTCCATGTGGTCGGTTCGCCAGGGTACCGGACCACCCTTTGCACGAAGTGCTATGAATCTCGCCTGACGCCAGCGGAAAAGGCGACTCGCAATCGCCGTCCGCACTCGCTGAGAGACAAACTGCGCCGCGCCAGTCAGAACACCCGGACCTAACCACGCATAAACGAAAGGGGATCAACAGATCATGAGTACGCAAAACGTCAACTTCGTCGTTCAAAACAATCAAACGGCGCTGGACGGCACATACGTGATCGCGCCTCCATACGTCCAAGCGTTCGACCACCAGACTGCGACCTCGCTTTCTGGCCGTGGTCCTGGCGGGGCGGCTTACCAAACGGCGGCCGGCGTCGGCTCAAATAACATCGTCATGATTGACGATGTCATGACGCGGCTGGACAAACTCGGTTACGGGAAGAACGGCGCCCTGCTTCTGGTCACCAACGCCAGCCTTGCGTGCACGGTGTCGCTGTCTGCAACGACGACCGTCGTGACGAACGCGATCAGCGTGAGCACGGCCGGCGACATTACGTTCGCCGCATGGAATCAGCTCATTTTTTTGAACCTTTCGAGTGCCGACATGACGATCGCGCCGAACGAGCTCGAACGGCGCGAATCTCCTGGGCCTAGCGAACGGCACACCCCTTACCGTGCGCCTGGCAGTCCTGTCGTGCTCCAGTCCGTGGTCGGCGAAACCGTCAACGCTTCCCACGCGAACATCGTCGTCACGCCCACCAACGGAGGGAATTTTTGCATCGCGATCGGAGGGGCTTAAGCCGATGCCTACTGACAACACACCACCGTACGAATCCGATGGCGCTGCAACTGATGTGGCCGGTCGGAAACAAAACCCCCGTCGACGGCGCGCAGACCCGCGCCACCGGACCCAAAGACGAGCTCGATCACGGAATCGCAGCCGATGCCGCCAAACCCTTACCGGCTGCCGCCCGTCCCCGCGGGCCGTCCGTTGAGTTCTGGCGACGACGGAGGCTTCCCGCGATGAATCTGAGCTGCTTCCGTTGCGGGCAGCCTGCGTTTGCGCGTCTGAAGGTCGAGGCGGAGATCGGCACAACACGGCTCGAGGTCATCGGGGAAGCGGCTGGCGCGGAAATCTGTCCGGTGTGCATGATCGGACTCGCTCGATGGCTCGAGACTGGGCGGCAGACGGCCGCATTTGCGGCAGGAGCGGCGATCAACGATGAAACGTGAATTACGCCAGGCGGGGCGAGCGGCTGTTTGACGTGGCTGTCTTTGGCCGTTCTCGTGCTGGCGATCCTCGCAGTGCTGGCGAAGCTCGTTGAGATGTGGGTGGCCGGACGAACACCTGGCTAGACGGCGATCCGAGCAATCGAAGGCGGCAATTGCTTCGTCCGTCTGGCTCTGATACCGTAAAGGTCACGTCGAATGAAGTGTGCGCAGCGAAGAATGCTCGGCCGGGATTCCCTAAAAAGTGGCCCTAGACCGCCGTGCTTGGAACCCCGCAACTTGGTACGGGCATGGCCGCAAACATTTCGCACCGCCGCACATTCCGTGGGAGAGGATCGTTGAAAGTACTGGAGAAGGAAAGCAGATCGCGAAATACAACACGAGAATGACCGAAGCAATGATTCAAGAATTGGAGATGCAAGTAGTTGCGGAGGAATCGAACGAGATTGACGATGCGGACAGACCTAACGTTCGTAAGTTTTGGAGGGAAGTTGCGGGTTTGGGATTTCCCGTTGGCGCGAGCAAGGGTGTAGTGACGTCGTATGTTTACGTTGAGTACAACCAGAGTGGTCAGGTTCATGGTTATCCGATAACCAAAGAAGAGCTTAAACGCAAAGGGGCAAATCTATGAATCTTGTGACACCCAATCTCGAAAACGCGTACGGGGCAAAGGTGGTCGTGAACTCGCTCTATGATTGCCTGCAACCCGGTTTCCTCGCGCAGGATTTATTGCTAGTTGAGTTGCCCGGCGAGACCTACATCGACGTAAGCTGGTTCCCGGAACATGACCCGGCGGGGGCTTACGTAGTCAGCCTGTTTCGCGGCCACGATCAGATCGCGGATCGAGAGGCAAAGACTGCATTTGAGGCGATTAGGATCGTCGAGCGGTGGGCCGAGGAGCTCTCTACCGCGGTTGCGAACGTGGCATGCCCGGCGGTTCAAGCTGGAGGGCCGTCTTCCGGCCCTTTCGGACCCCTTGAGAGTGTAACGATTGCGCCTTGCGGGGCCGTAGTTACGGGCTCTATCGGTTTGGCCGCATAAAACGATGCCGAGACCCGTTTACATCCTCTGTTCAGAATCAGGGGCGCTGGATCAGACGACCGGCATCGCAAGCCATTTCAACGTCGTGGACCAGATCATAGCTCAGGAGATGCCCGATCCTCCTCCAGGGCAACGCGCAGTCGTTCGTGGGCTGACCCTCCAAATATCCGCTGTCTGGGCTATATCAGAGGGAGACGACTTGGGGGCGGAATACGAGTTTGAGACATTGATCTACGTGCCCCCGGACGCCAAAGAGTACTCGGTCGGAAAAGGCGTGGTGAGGCTGGATAAACATCGATGCCGTACGTACTCGGGGCTACAGAATCTGGGTCTTACCGCATCGGGAGTCTTGCGCCTGTAGCGAGAATCCGGCTTGTGGGTTCGCAGGGACAATGGGTTTCCCAATGCTACGATATCCCTGTCACCTTTCGCCGCAAAGAGGAGCTCACGGATCCCGTTACGGCTAGCATCGACAGCAAAGATAAGGAATGACGATATCCCCGGCGGCACTTCCGGTGGGCTCGAGCGGATACCGCGCGGGATTGAATCTCGGTTGCGTTTTGTTAGCATCAATATAGACGCCGTACTTCGGTTTGGCGGACCCGGCACACACCACGCTCTAAGTGTGCCGCGGCATGGCAGGGCAATTCTCGGCATGGCTCGGCATTGAGGCCGGCGCTCGGTTCTCTACTGTGGGAGATCGCGCGCTGGCTCTAGTCTTCAACGCCGGGAGCCAGCCAATGCGTAGCAAACCGCAGTCCGATGATGAGAGCATGAGGGAACCGTATTCGACGCTGAAGCACCTCGTCGATTGGATTCTCAATCGTGCTGATCTGTCGGATGAAGAGCGAACTGCGTTTGAGGAGTTGCGTACGATTGTCGAGAAGCTTGGACTTGGGGTGCACTGGGAGATTCGCAATTAACCCGGGCAAAACGAAACGCCCATCGACCTGCTGGGCCGGTGCTCGGGTGCTGACTGCGGGGGCTGTATCGAGGGACTCGCGCTGTCGATCGAAAAGGCATGTTCTAGTGTGACAGGTCGGACGGTGGGAGCAAGAGAGTCGGCAACGAAACCGGCCGCATGCTCGAGGGAGGCGCGGCCGGCGGGCGCTTGGTGTTCACGCAAGCCCGGGATCGGGCTGGACCAGGAACGTCCCATTACGGTATCTGACTCCGACTCCCCATCGCCTCGAAATATGGCAACTTAACGGCGCGTCGAACTTATTTCACGCCTCGCTGCGTTGTCGGACAGTGTCCAGATTGGCAGAGCGACAGGGGCAGCGCATGCGACCAACAGTCGACCTCGAGGCGATCGAGGCCAGCGACTTGGCCACTGTGTTCGGATTCAGACGATGCCGGAGGGATCTACGGCTGTCTTTTCGTCGACCTCGACATCCTTCGTAAGGAACGTCAAGGCCACGCCCCAAAGGCCAGAACCGACGGCGGCGAGGACTACTCCCAAGCCAAGTATGTCGGACAATCGGCCGATCAGGTGTGTAACGAGCATACCTAGGACGATGTGGCCCAATCCGAACCAGATCGCAATCCTCCCGACCCTTTTCATGTCGTGGAGAATCGCAACCGGTGGCGACGGGAACGAGAAGCCCTTTGATTTTTCGGCCGGACTCGGGGCCGCGCGATCAGAGCTGCCGATTTCGATAGGCTCTTCGTCGATTCGAGACGGCAATGCTTCTCGGTGTGGCGGATTGAGAAACACGTTGATCCGCAGACCATAGTACATCCCTTTCCCGCCGCCAACGACTTTCCATACGCGAGCCGTGGCTGCCCAGCCCTTGTCTAGCCGTCCCCGGATTTCGCCGGCATCGTCGTTTGGGATATACCCGACTTTGTACCAGCCCTTCGACCAGAAGACGCCCCGATCCTCGACCCAGAGTCCGAGCGCGTTGGCAGAATGAGGATTGTCAGGTTCTGGGCGAACGTCGAGACGTGAGCCATCCCGGCAAAAGTTGCGAATGATCTTTTGCCTCGATTTGATCGAACCGTGCTCGTTACTGAAGGTCACTCCGGCGACACGGCCGTAGAGCTCGATTGTCTTTGGCGCGTTGCGACTCATTGGCGCCGTCTCCGGTTGCCTCGTGTCGGCTCGCGGGCCAGCGTGACACTCCCGCCTCGTCGCGCGGCTGGGCTGGATCTAGCTTGGCAGGGCGTACGGGCGATCGCAAGCAAGGATCGCATGAAAGCGCTCGCTCGGCGTGGCGGGCCCAGCGGCGCGGGTGGCGCAGGCATTATGATCATGATGGAATGGTGACGACCCGCGGAGCGCGCCGGACCGCCGTGATTGGGCCAGGAGAGGCGATCCGCGACTCGGCTGGGGGGATTAGCCGCATCATCCCTCGAATTGGACTGATGGCGAGCGTAGACGCTTAAGGCCGAGTTCGGGGCGTTACGGACGATTCATCCCCGCCGAGTTGGCCGGCGAGTTGCCGACGCGTGTCATCGATCGCACACACGACTGTGAGGAAGCCGAGTGAGACGAGAGTTGAGAGACCAAAGTCGGTTGGCTTCGTTTTCCCTTCGAGGAGAACGAAAATGTTGGCTACAAAACCTAGCAGCGAAAACGAAAACCACAGCGCAAGAAGTCCAGCGCAGACGCGTGTCAGCCAGTGCATGAATCGCATTCCCTTCGGGATGAAAATGAAGTCGAGCGCGGATGCGGCTCAGACTTCCTGACCAAGAAACTCGAACCGCACAAATAGATCGTCGCCGAGCTCGTTTCGCTCGACGGCTTCATAGTGGCTCTCCGATTAACCTCGCGCGGGAGTGGAGGTGGGATCCGGTAAGTGTTCGAAGCTAGTCGGGATCAAAGCGGTCCGCAGGACGCCATCAATCCACTTGACCAGACTTTCCTTTGTCGGCTCCAAGTCCGCAGATTTTTTTCCAGCCAGTGATTGGGAATTTATCCCCTGTCGTCCGAGGGATTCCAGGATCGAAGCGACATGTCCGGAGATTATGTTATTAGGACTGTTACGGTTCTCAGGGTCGTCGGTCCGTTCGACAAGAATCTGCAGTTCATTTGCAGTATCATCAACAAATTGCACGAATTTCTGAAAATCTGACGTAGCGGAAGTGTGGACGTTAGCTCTGAAATTACGGAAGAACTCGATTAAGTGCTCGCGAATTGCACGCCTCTCGATGGCGGGTCGCCATTCTCCTCCTTCGAAACCAAGGTTCGCCTCGGAGACAAGTATCGCAATTCTCTGCCGTAGCTTTTTGGCGTCTCTTCTCGCTAGGTCAACTACGGTGCTTCGCAAACCTGGAGGCAATTGGCTGACGTACGATTCATGCGCCTGGACGAGCGCGACCGCGGCATTGAGTCGCGCCGACAGGAACTGCGCGGGACTGCTGAACCAACGCTTCTCGGTTCTCCTTCGCGGAGTGCTCTTGTGCCTCAATCTCCTTTCGTTGTTCCTTGAGCTGATTTTGCTGCAGAATCGCAGTGTAAACCAATCCGGCGAGCCCAGGCCGGTGAAGAGCGTGTTCAATGACCCGAAGGCGTCGCCAAACTGTCCGCGAGCGCTCATTCCGATTCTAGATTCTGCTACGTACGCTTGGAACGTGTCGCTCCAAAGCCAAGTCCATGCAATAAAGATTAGGACGGCAACCCCAATTGCGATCGTTGGTGGCGGGATACGCTTGAGGAAATCGGGCATCGTCGGTGCGCTCGCATTGGTTCGACGTTGAACGCCCCGATTATCGCCGATCGGCTAGCGCATGCAAACGCCCACTCGACTTCGCGAGGCCGGTGGGCGCTTGGTGATCACTGAGGCCACGGATCCGGCTCAATTGCCACTGAACCATCCGGACGCCTGATCCCGACTCCCCAGCGGCGCGTCGTGTGGCCACCGGTAGTAGGCGATAATCTCATTGCTCCGAGACTCCGTCGGGAGACTCGAGCTCATCACTCGGATGATCCAGTGGCAAAAACGTACCGTTTTCATGACGGACTACGGGCTCCCATTCGCTTGTGACGTAGGTTTCGTCGATGTCGGGCACGTAGCCCGGAGTGCCATCCGGATACGTCAGAGCGATTTTCGCGGCGACGATTCGTTTCGGATCAAGTCTGTTCCGAAAGGCAAGCGTTGGGTCGGGCATATCAGATCCTTTCGACGGATGAAACGGCAACCCGGTTGGCGCTGAACACCCCGATGAGATGCTATCTGCTGGGTCCCGGTCGAGCTAGAACGTGGAAACGAACCGTTGAACGAATTCGCCACCACAAGATTGACATTCAGCCAACCAACGTATAAACTGACATTATGAGTTCAACATTGACTGACCAGATTCGGGAAGCGGTGCGGCGATCAGAGTTGAGCCACTACGAAATCTGCCGTCAAACCGGCATCGACAAAGCATCGATGTCGAAGTTCATGAGTGGTCAGCGCGGCTTGTCGCTGGCGCACTTGGACAAGCTGGCGGAGTTGCTCGGTCTGCGAATCACAACGTCACGAGAGGCGAAGTAACATGGCATCGGTTTTCAAGGCAGCGGGCGCGTCAACGTATACCATCCTTTACTTCGACGAGAACGGGCGGCGGCGCAAGGAAGGCGGCTGCTCCGACAAAGGCGAAACCAGGCGGCGCGCCAACGAATTGCAAGAGCTCGTCTATCAACGTCGCAAAGGATTGGTCGATATCGCGGCCGAAGCCTATCGCGACCACGATGGCCGACCGCTCTCCCAGCATATCGCGGACTGGCAGGCTGATCTCAAAGCACGTGGTTACACGGCCAAGCATGCCGAGCATACAACGAATCGGCTCCGGCGGTTGGTGACTGTGATTCTCGGGGACTCCCCGACTGCGCTCGATCCTCGAAAGCTTCCCCCGGGCGAACGGAACGGCATGACCGCGAAGCTGACGGCCGCGATAGTGAATGCTCGACTGGCCACGTTGACGCGCCAGACACGCGCAAGATTCGCTCGCTCGCTTCCAAGCGGCCGGCTCGTCGCTCCAGACATGCAACCACTACCGGGCAGCGGCTCGAGCGTTTTCCCGATGGGCTTGGAAGGACGGCCGCACGCGGGAGGACAATCTCCGAGGACTGACCGGATTCAACGCGAAGGAAGATCCGCGGCATGACCGGCGAACCATCGCACTCGAGGAGCTGAGACGGCTGATCGAGGCCGCGGAGCGCGGTCCCGAAGTCTTGCGGATGTCAGGTCATGCGCGTGCGCTCTGCTATCGGCTGGCCGTGGCGACCGGCTTGCGTTATGAGGAGATCGCGAACGTGACGCCCGAGTCGTTTGATTGGAAGGCTCCCAGCGTCACAGTAGCGGCTGCGTACACGAAGAACGGCCAGACGGCGACCCTGCCCGTCCAGAATGATCTGGTGGCCGATCTAGGGGCTTACGTGGCCCTGGTGCCGAGCGGGACGCCTATCTTTCCGTTGCCGAGCGGGAAGGGGGCGAAAATGCTGCGCGTCGACCTGGTGGCGGCTGGCATTCCCTACCGAGACGCATCGGGCCGGGTCTTCGACTTCCACTCGCTGCGTTGCGAAATGGCCACGCTGGCGGATGCCGCCGGAGTTTCGCCCCGGGTTGTCCAGAAGATGATGCGTCACTCGTCGCTCGAGCTCACCGGGCGGTATACTCGCCCTCGCGCCGTGGACATCGACGCAGCCGCGGAGTTGATGCCGAGTCTCAAGCCGTGCGACAAAGCCGCCGAGCGGGCAATCATGACCGGTACCGACTCTGGGCCGGTGATTTCGGCGAGTGCTACCGAAAATGCTACTTTGGAATCCAACGACGACTCTAACGCTAATGCTCTCAAGGTGTTTACGTCAATTGAAGAGAGGTCTGCAAAACCTTCATCCCCGGTTCGAATCCGGGCGGCGCCTCTTCACTACATGGGTCCGACTGAGACCGCACAGGGCCGCTAGAGCCTGTGTTTTCCAGACTCAACCCCATGATGATCGTCGCGGCATCTGACTCGATCAACATGCCTGCATCGGTCTCTGGCCGCACCGTTCCGTCCCTATCACGCCCCCTTGGTTTGCCGGCCTGTCGCACCTACCGATTTAGGACTGGAACATGGATGCGGAGCCGTTCGACGACCAGTTCGACGAGTAGAGCCGCCTGCCATGCCTTAGCCGGTTCATAGCCGATTCATAGCCGCTTCGCCACGGCGAGCGGTAACGGGGAGGATGTGTCAAATTCGTCACATCCGTGCTCCCCCACCGCGCGTGCAAACGGCCAGCGCCGTGGTCGAGCAGCCGGCCGTCTATTCGCCAAACAGATCCGAGTGCGTGCCCGTGCGGGCGAGTATTAATTGGCGAGCAGTCTTCTGATAAATCAAGAGCCAGTCGGGCTCGATGTGACACTCGCGGAAATCTCGGAATTCTCCGGTGAGATTGTGGTCACTATGTTTGGGATCAAGCGGTTGATGTTGGCACAACAGCTCAATGATTCGGCGAAGCTTGTCCAGGTCCTTGCCTCGCTTCTTTTGGCGCTTCCATTCCCGCTTGAACACGGTTGCCCGTATCGGCTCGAGGGCGCCCTTGGTTCCTCGGGTCGCGGCGTCGCGAGTCTGGCCACACTAGGTGTCCAAGTCCTTAAAAAGTTCGTCCGTGGTCTTGTAATGGACCAGGTTTCGGCCAGCCCGAATGTCGCTGATAACCTTGCGCGTGGCGGCATTGGGGACGTGAGAGCTGGGATCGGTGATCACACTACTGGCCGTCGATGGCGGGGCCAAGTTGCGCCAGACGAATTGTGCGCCCTTTGCGCCTCCGCTGCCTTGGGCTTACTCTTGGGCGCGACCTTCGCGGCTGAAATCGCCTTTTTCGCCCGCTTGGCGGCCATGACCAGACCCTCAGAAACGCGCACAAATGCCCGATATGGGTAGAGCGCCGATGTCCTGAATATCGTCCATTCTACCATCGTATGTCAATCCTTTCGGCCAATGCCATCAAGTGCCGGTTACCCCGCCCGCAAATTGCCGAGCGCTCTTGTCGCCGTCGATGGCAGTCGTCGCTTGCATCAAACGAGCGGTTTTGCAACGATCTCGCCGGCCCCATCCTCCGTCTCCGACGGCGTAGTGGGAGACACGCGGCTGTTCTCGGGCTCGTCCCGCCATCATCGTCGCCGCATTTCACTCCGTCAGTCACGACGTTTACGGCCGCCTCGGATTCGCTCACGACGGGAGATTCTCGTGACCACAGATGTTCGCCTGCTCTCCGATCGGTTTCTGCGCTTCGTCGCGGTACCACCCGGAATGGGTCATGGCCAATGCGAGCGGAGGGGCGAATTCGCTCTGGATCACCGAGTGGCTCACAACGGCCATGGACTTGCAGCCCGGCATGCGCGTGCTTGACCTTGGTTGCGGGCGGGCATGTTCGTCGATTTTTCTGCACCGCGAGTTTGGCGTCCAGGTCTGGGCGACCGACCTGTGGTTCAGCGCGTCGGAGAATCTCGAGCGAATCCGCGACGCCGGCGCCGGCGACGGCGTATTCCCGATTCATGCGGATGCGCGGTCGCTGCCGTATGCCGCGGAGTTTTTCGACGCCATCGTGTGCGTCGATTCCATCATGTACTACGGGAGCGACGACCTGTATTTGAACGACCTGGCCCGGTTTGTGAAGCCGGGGGGCCAGATCGGCATTGCCGCGGCCGGACTCATCACAGAGATCGATGGTCCGGTCCCCGACCACCTTCAAGAGTGGTGGACTCCGGATTTATGGAGCCTTCATTCGGCAGCCTGGTGGCGGCGGCACTGGGAACGCATGCGAATCATCGACGTCGAGGTGGCCGATACCATGCCCGACGGCTGGCAAGTCTGGCTGGACTGGCACACGACCGCATTTCCTGAGAATCACGCGGAAATCAATGCGCTCGAGGCCGACCGTGGCCGATCCCTCGGTTTCGTACGCCTGGTAGGCCGACGCCGTGGCGACGTGAAGCTGGAAGTGCCCGCTGTATCAGTGCTCACACAGTACACGAGCAAGCCGCTCCTTCGCGGTGATACAAAGTAACGGTCAGGCGCCCACCCTCGACTTCGATCGCCTGCGACTCTCTGGAGGTACCGTGCCGGCTTGGCTCACGCCCGGCGTCCGGCTTGCGCTCCGACGCGATAGCGCGCGACGCCCTGCGAGGCTGCCCTGAGCGACTCCCCCCACCTCCAAAGGGCAGCTCCCAGCCCCGCTCCGGCGGCGGCCGAGAGCGCATCGGTGATCTCGGCCGTGCGATCCGGGAGGAAGATCTGCCCGAATTCCAGCACGAGCCCGCAGCCGAGCCCAATCAACGCGGCTTTGACAGCCGATTGCCGCCACGAGCGCGCCGCCATCATCGCGCCGAGCGGGACAAACGCCAGCACTGCGCCGAACAAGTCGGCGAGATCCGCAACGCTGGTGCGGACGTAATACGACCAGAACGGCACGAACCGTTCCGCGCGGAGGAATGGCGGTGCGGGCCACGCGAAGCTCGGTGGCGTCCATGCGGAAAGTGCGACGGCGACGCCCCAGATCAAAATCGCCGGGGCGATCCAATGGCGAGCGGGCCGAGCGCCATCGCGCCCGACGACCGACGCGCCGCAGGCCGCCCCGAGGACTGCGAAGACGACGGACGTCATATCGACGCCTCGGCTGGGGATGATGACTTGCACGGCCTCGATCGCCAGGCTCAGGGCGGCGCAGACCGCGACGACGCCGCCGAGCACGCGCCCGCCGCGCCAGCCCGATTCCCGCGCCGCCGTTGCAAACAACCCGCCCACGAGCGTCCAGGAGAGTAGCTCGCCCACCCACGACCAGGGCTCGGCCGCTGGCGTCGGCCCGCGCAGAGGCGCTCCAAACGGAATCGGCCGCGCTCGCGCAATCGAGGCCTTCAGGTCGCCCACATCCAAGCTCACGTCAAAGGGAGATAGCCCCGCGAACACCAGGCCACACGCGGTCGCCAGCGCGCAGGCTGCCATCGGTCGCGTCGCGATCATCCGCTCGAGGCGAATCGAGAGTGTCGGCCAGACCCAAAGCGCCACTGCCCAGCCGACGAGGCCCCCGAGGATCGAGCCAAACGTGTTGGTCGCGAGGTCGACGAGCGACGTGGTGCGGCTGGGGGCGAATAACTGGAGAAGCTCCACCGATCCACTCAACAACGCTCCGCTCACCGCGGCCAGGAACAGCACCGTGATGGATCCGGCGCCGCGCCCGGCGCGCCAGAATGCCAGCAAGAATCCCCACGGCATGAACAAGAGCACGTTGCTGACGACGTCGGTCCGAGAACCGATGCGCCAGGGATTCTCCGCCAGCCGCTGCAGCCGTGCTTCCACGCGCTCGCCGGACTCGGATAAGTCAAACGGCAGCGTCGTGCCGTAGACGATGAACAGGCCCCATAGCACGAGCAGGACAATCGCGGGATTCGCCCCCCGGCGGAAACCGCCCAGATAAAATCGGATCGGTTCAAGACTCACAACCTGGCTTTGCCTCGTCGCGTGACAATCGGTCGATGCGAAATTCATTTCGTCGGTGTGTGGCGAGCAAACGGCGCTCTCTACTTTTCCCCGGCGGCCGGCGAAAGGCGGATCAGCAATCCACCGGCTGGTGCGAGGCCGGCCCGGAACTCGTCGCCGGCCCCGACATCCTTGTTTTCGATCGCAAGCCGGTACCTGGCGGCGAGATCGTCGCGAAACACGGCCGCGCGGAAACGACCGGTGCCAAGGAAGTCGAGCGTGACCGCCAGCTCGCGCGGCTGCCGGTCGGTCATCGCGCCCACCCACCAGGTGTTTCCGCGTCGCCGCGCGACCACGATCGACTCGCCGACGGTGCCCGAGAGCACCCGCGTGTCGTCCCAGGTTGTGGGAATCTCGGCGAGCACCGCGAGCGCCGGGTGACCACGGTACGACGACGGATAGTCGGCCACCATCGGCAGGTGGTTTTGCAAGACGATGTAGGACGCCAGCATCCGGCACGGCGTTCCCATAACCAGGGGCGCGTCGTTCCGCGGCTTGAAATCCTGGATGGGGACACCGCGAAACGAGCCCTGGTGAAAGTCGAGCGGTCCGGCCAGCATGCGCGTGAACGGGACGGTCAGCTCGTGCTCGGGCGGAACTCCGAGTGGGTCCCACTTGTCGTACTCGAGGTTGAGGACGCCCTCGCTTGTGAGCAAGTTCGGGTAGGTCCGCTCCAGGCCCGTCGGTTTCGGGCACCCGTGAAACGTCACGGTCAAGCGATTGGCCGCCGCCGTCTCGACCAGCGCCACGCATGAAGTTGACCATCTCCTGGTCGTCGCGGTCCATGAAATCGATCATCACGCCTTCCACTCCCCACTCGCGATAGAGCGGGAAGGCTCGCGCCATGTGGGCCTGCGCAGCCTGCCAGTGCATCCAGAACCGCAGCCGGACCCCCTTGGACTTGGCGTAGCGCAGTGCCTCCGGCAGGTCGAGTCCGTCGACCGCCTTGGTCGGGTCGGCACCGCCGTAGGGCACGATTTGCCCGCCGTACCAGGCAAGGTCATTTTTGCCGTCGAGCGAGTGGTAGGGGATCCCGGCCTCTGCGCAGAAATCAATGTAGTGCTTGACCGTGGCGGTGTTCAGCCCGGGCTGAAACGGGACCGATTCCTCAAAGTAGCCGTTCCACCAGGGAAACGTCGTTTTCCCGGGCCGGATCCACGAAACGTCAGCGATCGCACACGGATCATTGAGGTTCAACACCAGGTCGCTTTCGATGAGCTTCCCGGGAGTAGCGCCCACCATCACCACCCGCCACGGCGAGTCGTGCGGCAGGTTGGCCCGCACCGCCACCGCGGTCTCCTTGGGAAGAGGGGAGAGCCGGCTGACGAGCGCCGCGCCGGCCGGCGTCACGAGCCAGGTACATCCCCGCAAAATCCGTCAGGTTGGCTTCCGTGATCGCGGCCCATCCGGTCCCGGGTATCTCGAGCAAGAGCGGCAGCCCCAGCAGCCAATCCGCAGGCACGTCCGCCACCAGCGTCTTGCTGTAGCGTTTCTCGTACGAGGTCGTGAACCCGTTGAGAGGCAACGCGAATCCGGCCGTCTCCGGCGGCAGCGTGAAGGCCGTGCGCTCACCCGCGACAACGAGCGAAGTCCATCCGTCCTGTCGCGGGATGTGATATCGAAGCGACTGCCCCGTCGTCATAAGCCCGGATGACGACTTGCCAGGCCCGCCGCGGCGTTCCTGCTTCGAGCAACGAGATGACCGTTTCGTTGCAACGGTCGATGACATCGGTTCGCTTGCCGGGATGCTGACGAAAAGTTGCGGTTCGCGCCTCGGTGTGCGAGCTCTCGATGGTGCAGTTGTCGCCGAGCGTGAAACCGTCCGCGATGTCGACCCGAAGTGGCGAATCCAGGATGACGGGGCGACCCTTCCACGTGAGCCTGTAGTGGGGCACCGACGCAGCGTCACCCGACCGATCCAGGAACACCTCCAATCGAAGCTGACCGTCCGGCGAGCTCACGGTGATCGGCGAAGGTTGCGTGTTCGCACCTTCGGCGTGGGCATGTTCCAGGATCAGGCAGCTCACAACGCAGCAGGCCACGGCGGCTGTGCCCCGAGTCATGGCGTTCCCCCTTGCGATTCATCGGCAAATTGGCTGATTCGGTTGATTTCGATCGGCATCGTGTGTCATCGCGTTCCGGAAGTAGCCTCGTCGAGCCGGGTCACTTCCGGAACAAGATTTACTGATGAACTTGGCCGCCGTACATGGCAGCCAAGGCCTCCAGGGCGGCCTTCGGCCGGCGGTCGATCGTGACGGCACCAAACGCCCCAAACGCGCCCAGCGACTGGAACTGCCGCCGGTGCTCATAGTCGGCCCAGGACCAGAGAACTCCGCCTGAGACCTCAGGAACGGCGGAGATCGCCGCCCAGAACGATCGAATCGCGGCGGCCTGGAAATCCTCACTGCCGGGGACGTCGCCGTGCACCCCGTGAAAGCCCATGGCTCCAAATTCCGTGATCAGGAGCGGCTTGTCGGGAAACGCCGTCAGTTCGCCGCGGAGATGATCTCCGCAGGGCTTGCGCGCGCGCTCGTCGAGCTGATCGCAATGCAGTGCGATCGTTCCGCCCAGCGAGCCAAAGTACATGTTGGTCGCCACCAGATCGGCGTCTTCGTAGGCCCGGTGCTCACGGACCGATCCCGGGGCCGTCACGAACGTGACCAGGCGCGACGGGTCGAGCTCTTTCGTGCGGCGGATCAGGGATTTCATCACCTTGATGCCGACTGCATTGTCGGTCTTCGATTCGTTGGCCATGCTCCAGATAATGACGCACGGGATGGTTCTGGTCCCGGCGGATCATGGTTTCGAGCATCGGCATGGCGAGAGTGAGGATGCGCTCGTCCTGAACCACGACCTTCCTTGCCGAACCACTCGACGCCCCACCAGTTGATCGGCAGCTCCTCGAGAAACAGGATCCCGATTCGGTCGCAGAGCGCGAGCAATTCGGGATCCTGAGGATAGTGCGCTCGGATCAGGTTGATGCCGGTCCGCTTCATGAGCCGCAGCTCTTCCTCGACGAGTTTCAAAGGCGGATTCGGGCCAAAGCCGCCGTACTCGTCGTAGCGATTGACGCCCTGGATCTTGAGGGGCTTGCCGTTTAACAGCAGTTGGCGGCCGCGCGCCCCGATCGTTCGGATTCCGAATCGCGTCGTGATTTGATCGATCCGCGATTCACCTTGCTCGAGAGTTGCGACCAGGTCGTACAAGGCTGGCAACTCGGGCGACCACGCCGCCCCGCGGCCGAGCCGCAGCGTGGCCTGGTGACGGGTTGTCGATCCGGCAGCGAACGTGACATTGCGAGTCACTGATGATTCCCGGTCGCCGGCGACGGCCAGACGCAACGAGACATCCCGAGCTGCCTCTCGCGCGGTGATCTCGACAGCGCAGGCGACGGTCGCACCGTCGCCACTGGGCTCGGCCCGGACGGCGAGGTCCGAGATCGAGATCGGGCCCTTGGTCTCGACGCGGACGGGTTGAAGGATTCCACCGTACTGGACCCATTCAATCTGCTTGGCTGCAGGGGGCCACTCGATCCGCGGCCGATTGTCGACTCGCAGCACGAGATGATTGGCGGCATCGCGAGCTTGCCGGTGACGTCGAATGTGAACGGGAGGTAGCCGTCCGTGTGCTCGACGAGCAGCTCGCCGTTGAGCCAGACCTTCGCATGGTACATCACACGGCCGAAGCAGAGCTGCTGGACCTTGTCCGCGCGGGCCCACGAGCCGTCGAGCACGACGTGGTACCAGCCGATCCCCTCGTACCCGCGAATCGAGTTGTCGAAAAGGTCCCACGCTTGCGGACCTCGACCTCGCGCCAGGCTGACCGGTCGATGCCGACTGTCGTACCGGCGCTCGCGTTTCGCCCACGTCGCGGACGTCGACCTGAAACCTCCAGCCGCGGGTGATCGTGCGCAGCTCTCGCGGTGCGAGGTCCTGCGCCAGCGGTTCCACCGCCCTGCGACAGGCCAAGGACGGCGAGGATCGCGGTCGAAAAAATGCCGAGTGTTCTCATCGAAACGAGCCTCAATCGCCGGCTTCGTATAGACCGGCAGGCGCTCGAAAGCGCCGGGTGCCTGCGCTCGTGCGGGCGGTCGTGTGACTCATCCTTTGGAAATGGTACTCCAGACGTGATAGTCTCGACAGCCGTTTGCCCCGACCGGCTTCCATTGAGAGCCATCCACATGAACGTCGAAACGAATCTCTTGGTCGGCTTGCTCGCTGTACTGGCGATGGTCTTTGGTGTCGCTGAGCCGTCGTTCGCCGACGATCCGCCGGCACGGGATGCCGGCGCCGGCAAGGGCGCTCGCACTGATCCCCACTCCTACGGCAATCCGCACCAGGTCAGGGTCCGACAGCTCGAGCTTGACCTGACGGCTGACTTTGAGAAGCGTGAGCTCTACGGGCACGTGATCCTGGAGATCCAGCGGCAGCCCGGTTGTCCGGAGAGCGCGGCACTCGTTCTCGACACGCGCGATCTGACCATCGAGGACGTGCGCATCCGCAAGCTCGTCAAGGTGCGCCCTGGGCCATTCGAAACGACCCGGTTTTCGCTGAGCCCGGCCGACCCGATCCTGGGGTCCAAGCTTTCGATCGATCTCGGCCCCGAGACAACCGCGGTGCGCATCGCCTACCGTACGTCTCGCCGAGCGACGGCGCTGCAATGGCTGGAGCCGGCATTGACGGCCGGGAAGCAAAAGCCGTTCTTGTTCACGCAGTCCGAGGCGATCCACGCGCGGTCGTGGATTCCGTTGCAAGACTCACCGGGCGTACGGATCACTTATGAGGCGGCCATCCGCGTGCCGGCCGGATTGAAGGCGGTGATGGCGGCGGAGCCTCGGCTGCAGCCCGACGAGGTGCGGCCAGGGAATTTACAGATATCGGATGCCGCAGTCGATTCCGTCGTATCTGATCGCGCTCGCTGTGGGCGACCTGGAGTTTCAATCGCTGGGCGAGCGCACCGGGGTTTGGGCCGAGCCCAGCGTCGTCAAGTCCGCAGCGTACGAGTTCGCCGATGTCGAGGCAATGATCGCCGCGTTCGAGAAGGACTTCGGTCCCTATCGCTGGGGCCGCTACGACATCCTGGTGTTGCCCCCGTCGTTCCCGTTTGGCGGCATGGAAAACCCGCGGCTGACATTCGCCACGCCCACCGTTCTCGCCGGCGATCGGTCCCTGGTCTCATTGATCGCCCACGAGCTGTCGCATTCCTGGTCGGGCAACCTGGTGTCCAACGCGACCTGGCGCGACTTCTGGCTCAACGAAGGGTTCACGACCTACCTGGAGCGTCGAATCATCGAGAGTCTCTACGGTCGGGACCGGGCCGACATGGAGTCGACGCTCGGCGTCGCCGAGCTGCGCGAAGAGCTGCACCGGCTGCCGCGCCGGATCAGATCCTTCATATCGATCTGACGGGACGAGACCCGGATGATGGAATGACGGGCGTTCCCTACGAGAAAGGGGCGCTGTTCGTCCGCAGTCTCGAGCAAGCCTTCGGCCGCCCCCGCCTCGATGCCTTCCTTCGCGACTATTTCAACGACCACCGGTTTGAAAGCATCACCACCAACGAGTTTGAATCCTACCTCACCGAGCGACTGCTGCGTCACGACGCACAGGCCGCTCAAGTGGTCGATCTGACGCTATGGCTGAGACGGCCGGGCTTGCCGCTGGCTCTGAATCCGCCGACATCGACGCGGCTTGAGGCAATCGATCGCGCCGCCGTACTGTGGCAGCAAGACAAGCTCCAGACCGACAAGCTCGGGGCGAGATGTGGTCGACCCAGGAGTGGCTGAGGTTCCTGCAGCAGCTCGTCAAAAAGCTTCCGGAGGGCCGAATGGCCGAGCTCGACCGAGCCTTTGGGCTCAGCAAGATCGGCAACGCCGAGATCGCCCATGAGTGGCTGCTGCTGGCGATCCGAAATCACTACGAGGCGGCGGACGCCAGGCTGGAGTCGTACCTGATCAGTATCGGCCGTCGCAAGCTGGTGCTGCCGCTCTATCGCGCCCTGTTCGCGACGCCCACGGGACGCGCTCGCGCCGAGGCCATCTATGCAAAGGCACGCCCCGGGTATCACCCGATCACGGCCGAATCGATCGACCGGCTCATGAAAGACGCGAAATGACCGGACCGTGACGCGTCAGCGGCCGCAGGTCTGCGATCGGCCCGCGGGCCCCTCGCACCGCCAGGACGATGATGCCGATTCCGAAGACCGCCAGCGTGCCGGGCTCGGCCACCGGCGCCTCGAGCGGCGTCAGCAGAAACTCGTGGGTCTGCCCCGATGCGAGCGTCCCGTACGCCACGATCTGACCGGTCGCGTCGATCCCAACCGCAGAGCTGAGCGTGATTCCCGACAGGGGCGGAATCAGGAGATTCAGGTCTTGCATCGTGTGGTTCGAATACAGAAACGCATGTTGGGCTCCGCCGGCGATCTGCGACCAGCCAACCACCTGGTTGGCGTTGTTCAATGCATTGGCGACGCCGCTGCCGCCACCCAGACTTCCCAGGTTTTGATCCGTCGGAAATCCGGCCGAATTCTTCAATCCGTAAACAAACGGGGCCAGTACCGCTGTGCCCGATTTGAGTTGCTGCGTCTCGGTGAGCGCCAGGACGTTGTGGTCATTGATACCGCTGGCGACTCCAAAAAACTGCTGAAAAGTCTCGTCGGATCTGGTCGAAGTGATCGCGGCGACCATACCCGGGCTCTGAACCGGCGGCAAACCCGCGACGGCTTGCGCCTCCGCGTGAGGGTCCGGTGTAAAGATCACAAGACGCTGGTAATCACCGCTCGAAATCGCCTGCGCGGCGGTTCCGGCAGATACGCCGAGGTTGTTGCTTGTTGTCATGCTGAACCGGGATAGCTGATCATCGCTGGTTCCTTGATTGATAACGTCGTATCCGGACGACGCCGGGTAGAACGCCATTCCGGCCAGCGACGTTGCCGCGGGGTGAGCAAACACATCGAACGAAGTCGCCTGGAAGACTGACCGCTGGGCGGGGCTCAAGGCTGTGAGGTAATTCCCGCTCGGATCGCTCGGGGCCTGACCGCTCAAATAGGCCGCACTCGGGTTGGCGGATCCGAGGTCGGCGACCGAGTAGAGCGCCCGCGCGGACCTCTCCAGAGAAGATGGCGATCACGGTGGCCAAGAGCAGCGACGAGGTCGCATGGATCACGGCGCATGTTGTTCCCTCCCTGGTCGACCCGCCGTGCTCGGGGCATCGTGCCTGATCTGGCGAGGGAGGGTATCCTTAACGATTCTTAGCAGATCGTCAAGTCAAGTTGGCGACGCCTGAAGCCGGTGAGGTTGCGTGCGGGATGCGTTGGCCGCGGTGAAGCACACCGGCACACCGGCTTGGCCTCAGAGCGATCGATCACCGGCTTCTCGCGGACCTACGCAGGCTGGTGCGCGCGTCTTCGGGCAGCTCGAGAAGCTGGCCGACGACGAGCTGCGCCGGGTCGTCGATGATTTCCCGATTGAGGTCGAGGATCTCGTCAGCCCGGCGGGAATCGCCGAGGGTGTCGCGGGCAATCGACCGGAGCGTGTCGTAGGGGCGGACCTTGTAGGCGGGGCGCCTGGGCGGGGCCGAACCTGTTGATCGCGGGCGGGCGACGGTCCTGGTTTCTGGTTGGTCGTCCTGGGTGTCTTCGTCATTGAGCGAGCGACCCGAGCGCGAGGGTGCCCGGTCTCGCTTGATCGTGCTCTCGGCCAGCGGCAGCTCGAGCTCGGGGTCGGCGACGCTGGCCCTGCGCGGGTTCACGCCGGCGGACCGGTTTTTCCTCGCGGCCGCGATCGACGTACCCGTTTGATCTTCCGGATCGGCCGCGGTTTCAGAGCGATCGGCACGCGTGCGCGCCGCTGGAACGGCTGAGTTTTCCGCGAATGACGCGGGGGCGCGGCTGCGCGACGAGGCGATGTAGGCGGGGTCGAGATCTTCGATCGCGGGAATCATGATCACGTCGCCGACGTGTACGACACTGATATCAGGGAACTTGGCCGAATTGGCCTTCCAGAGGCGCGCGGAAATAGCGGCCCGAGCCGAAGTAGGTTCCGGAAATCGTCCAGAAGTTTTCCCCCGCCTTGACGACGTGGGGCACGGACTCGACGCGTGCGGTGTCTGAGCCGTTCCTGGCTCTGGGCGAAGCCGCTGCGTCAACGCCGGCTGCCACACCGGCAACGGCCGGCGCCTGGTCGATCGCAGCGCTAGGGCGGACGGCGGCCCCATTCGATTCCGGCTCGAAGCTCATGGCCTTCGCGGCATGGGCGCGCGGGTTGCGCGTCGCGGCCGATTCTGAGCCGCTCGTGAGCTCGGCACTATTGGGATGGGAACCCACGTCGGCCTTGTCGTCGGACACGACGTCGCCGGAATTGGGGATGGTGACCCAGCCTTCGGCCGGTTCACGGCGCTTGGGGGCAGTGGATTGGCTGTCGACGGGACCGGAGCCCGTTGCGCGTTTTTCGGCCTCGCGAGCCGGCGGCGCGGGTTCGGGCGAACCCGGGATCTGGGCGGTTGGCTCCGAACGAGCGGCGGATGGTGGTGCCGCGTCGTCGGGTTGGCCGGCCTTTTCCTGAGCGTTCATCCGCGATGATGGCCCGTCGGAGAGCGATTGGACTGCCTCGCCGGCGGATGCCGGTGCTTCCTTCTGCGTCGCGGGCCGACCGTCTTGCGCGCCGTCGCCGGTGGCGACTAGCGCCCCCGCCGTGGCAGCCGCCGCGGCCGCCGTGAGGTTTGGCGCATCTGCGTGGGACGGGTCCTTGGAGGTCGGTTCGTGAGAATCCGACTGCGGGGCGCTTGTGGCCGGAACGGGACCAGCAGCGGATTCGAACTCCGGAGGGGCTGGCGGGTCCTGGGCCGTCGAGGGCAGTGCAGGTGGGTTCTCCTCTTTGACTTTCGTCACGTCTGTCGTTGGGGCTTGCCCGACCGCTTTGGTGAGGACATTGTCTCCGGTGCCTTGGGCCGGTCTGGCCTCCTTGGCATGGTTCGCATTCGATTCATCGGCGATGCCGCCGGTTTCTTTCGCAACCGATCCCGGCGTCGCGTTGGGTAGCGCCGAGATAGCGGTCGAGCTCGACGGAGCCGGGGTTTCCCCCGGCAGGGAAGGAGCGGTCGCGACCGGCTCAGGCGCCGGCAGCAGGGAAGCTTCGCCTGGCGACGACCCGGTCGGCTCGGTATTGATGTTTCCACTCTTGGGGCCGGCCGGTGGGAGTGCGGAGCCGGGGTCGCTCGCGCCGGCCAGCAATGTGGCTCCCGGGGTTTCATGGACCGGCGCCGGCGAGGGGATCGGGTCAAACGCGGCATCGTGCACCGGGGCCGTCGCCGCGGATGAGCTTTCCGGGGCCGGCTGGTGTTTCTCGGCGCCAGCCGTCTCGTGGCGCAACGGCCGGACCTGCCGTTGATTCTGATCCTGTGTCGCCGCTTGGCCGTGGAGCGGGGAGGTTCGCCACGGATGCCGGATCATGCGGCGTTCCCGCCGCGTCGCCGTGCGCTCCCGGTTCCGGTCGGTAGGGCGCCGGGTGCCTTGCCCGCGGCGTCGGGGGCGATTTTGCCGGGCTCCGCCGCGAGCGACGTGTTGGGGACAGGGGCAGCCGACGTTCCGCCGCCGTCGTCTTGAAGCTTGGCGCCCTTTGGGTCAGCCTGTTTCCCGGCGGCCGACGTGGTCAGGTTGCCGCCGATCGCGTTGGTTACCGACGCACGACCTTTGGCATCGGGCCGGCCCTGAGTGTAGGCGATGGCGCCGAGAATCAGGAACGATGCACCGGCGGCCAGAGAATACCGCGGGTACTGGCGTATCATGCGCCAGGTTATGCTCAAAAGAGCCCAGAGCGCCTGCGCCGTGAAAACGGCAATCCCGCGTGCGATGCGGATAAATACCGAGAGCCCGGCCGACCGTTGCCGCCGAGCAGGTTGCTCCGGATGTTCTGCTCCGGGCTCGGCGGCGTTTGTCGCCGCTTCAGGCGAGCCTGCGATTGGCCCAGCCGGCCCCGCGGCCGGCCCAATGACTACGATGGGATCGGGCATTGCTCCACCACCCTTAGTTTGGCGCTACGCGCTCGCGGGTTGACGGCCACTTCCTGGGCCGTCGCGGTCACGGGTTTCTTGGTCAGAACGGTCAACCGGGGATCGGTCTTGAACGCCCATTTGACGCGGCGATCTTCCAGCGAATGAAAGCTGATGACTGCGGCGCGTCCGCCTGGCGCCAGCATCCCGGGGATTGCCTGGAGCGCGACGTCGAGCTGTCCAAGCTCGTTGTTGACCGCAATCCGGAGCGCCTGGAACACGCGCGTGGCCGGGTCGATCGGCCCGTGCCGCGCCCGGCCCGGGACGCTGCGTCGCACCAGCTCGGCGAGCTGGCCGGTCGTGCGCGAACGGCGCCTGCTTCCGGTCTTCCACAATCCGCCTCGCTATTCGCCGGCTGAACCGTTCTTCCCCCAGCTCAAAGAACAACTGGGCCAGCTCGACCTCGCGCAACTGCCGGAGCAGGTCGGCGGCGGTTGGTCCAGGCCCGCTCGGGTCAAACCTCATGTCGAGCGGTCCGTCGGCTGCAAAGCTGAATCCCCGGTCATGCCACGCGAGTTGGTCCGACGAGAGGCCAAGGTCCAGCAAGATCCCTTGGACCGAGTCGATCCCAAGCTCATCCAGCACGCGGCGCATTTCACCGTATGCCGCGTGCACCAAGTTCACCGAATCAAGCTTCCCTGCTTCCCGCACGGCACTTCCGGCAAGGGCGAGCATCGCCGGGTCGCGGTCCAGCCCGATGATCCGTCCGCTCGAACCGATCCGTTCCAACAGCGCCAGGGTATGACCGCCGCCGCCGACCGTTCCGTCCAGAGATCAGCGAACCGACGCCCGCGCGGGGCACCAGCAGGCTCACGACCTCTTCAACCAGAACGGGCAGATGGCGCGATCCCATGGCGGCTTTCGGGGTCTCGATTGAAGCACTCGACGCGCTGTCGGCCGCGACGGGGAACAGACGTGTGCTGCGGCAACTCTAGCCCAATTGCCGTCACTGTCAAGCCCGGATCCGGCAGGTTGCATCGGTGCATTGGGCAATGGTGATAGCGCGATCGCCCGGGTGTGGACACAGGCATGCGTCGCCGACTACCTCCGCGCCTTCGCTACCGTCATTTTCAGCGACCGGCTGATTTGTCTTCTTGAGCTGCACGGCGACAGAGCAAGAGCGACCGATCGAGCGACGGACGGGGCACGCGGTGACCACGGCTTGGGCTCAGAGCTGGTGGTCGTCGGCTGCTTCCGCGACTGCAAGGCGACCGATTCCAGTGGTCCGGCGCGTCCAGGCGCTGGTTTGCCAGTTGTCGACCTGCGTCGCTTCCGCCACGAACGGGGGGAGCACAAACAGAAAATGCTTTGCCAGGGCGGTCACGAACGGCTCGTACATGCCGCGAAGCTCGGCAATCTTTTTCTCCGTCGCCTCGCCGTCGCGCAGAGCAATGCCGAGATCCGCGAGCTCGTGGCGCAGCCGGTCCAATTGCTGAGCAGGTAGGCGGTCTTGGGCCGGCTCAATCGGTGGGATCTGAAAGACCATCGCCAGATCCACCACCGTGTGGCGGGCGGTTGCAAACGTGAGCTGGGCCTGGTAGGGCTCGACTCCCTTCAATCCGGCAATCACCAGCGTCGACGTGTCCAGCATCGCTGTGATCGCGGCCAGCCATGACTGGTTGTCGTGCTGCGATCGATAGTAACTCAGGACCGGGAACGAGACCTGACTCTCCAGGATCTCGGCAGCCCACCGCTCCCATTCCTCGAGGAATCGGTCGAGAACGGCATATTCGTGGGTGCGGCCGAGGCGGATCAGGATCTGCGCCGCGGTTGGCGGCGAGCCGGCCCGGGCATCCAGAAGCGAGATCGTGACCTCGCGGTGGGAAAAGGCCTGGTAGAGCACCGGCAGGTAGCTGATCAGGACGGCAAGAAATCCGAACCCGAGACCTGTCTCAAACACGACGAGCATTCGGCCCAGCGGGTAGACGGGCGTGACATCGCCGAAGCCGAGCGTGAAAAAGGTGACTCCGCTCAAGTAGAGATATACGGGGAACCCGGCCTCCCCGCCTGGCGTGTGAAGCTCCGAGCCAAGTGACCATTGCAGAAGTGCAAAGCCGAAGATCAGCCCAACGGCCCATGCGCCAATCAATACGAGGATCGACAGCGGGCCGAAGTAACTGAGCAAGGCGTTCCGCCAGCGGCCCGATCGCATCCGCCGCGCAATCGCTGCCCAGGGGCGCCAGGAATAGTAGTAAAAGAGCCGCGCGAACCGGATCTGGCGCGTGATGCGCTGGGAAGCAGCATCACCTCGAATGCATCTGAGAGCACAAGCACGATCAAGACCACGCTCAGCGCAGCGACCAGAATCCACATCGGTTCTCTTCGTCCCTCGGCCGTTGGCGGTTGTCCATCCCCACGAGTCCGTGGTCTGATATTACCTCTCGTCCGCTTGAGTGCCCATTGTTTCCCGCACAGCAAGTCGCGGTGCAGCCGCGTCAGGTCGTTACTTGATTGATCCGCGAGTGATCCTGTGCCTGGCCTGTGCGATCATCGCCACGGTCATCGCCGTTCAATTCGTTGCAGCGCTGCGGCGGATCTTGTGGCGTCCGGTCACCCCGGCTCTCGGCCCATCCGGGGTCAAGATCTCGGTCATCATGCCCGCCCGTGATGAAGAGCAAGACCTGGCCGCG
>CAWDZZ010000013.1:0-259258 GCA_963806595.1 uncultured Isosphaeraceae bacterium
GCTCATTGTGCAAGTAAAGTCTCCGCTGGGCTTGGGCATCACGGCGGCGGAGGCCAGTGAGCGGCGTTCACCCGGCTGGTCGCAAACTCAAAGGGTGTAACGAAGGCCTTCGCCTGCCATCGCAAGACGCCCTTGCCGGGCGAGTCGACGAGCGCGCGGCGACGAAGCTGCCGTCGCCCAGGTGCAATACCGCAGTTCCAGGCGGGCTTGCGGGCGGGTCCGCAGCAAGGACAGCAGCCGTCGTCAGCAACACGACTGCCGCCAACAGCGGCCTCGAGATTCGGGCAACCTTACCCGCACGACGCGCCTGCAGGAATGAAATTGTCATGTGGCTCACAGCCTATCGTTCGTAGATCGGCAAGAAGCGAAAATTGACGGCCAGAGCCAGCAGCGAAGCGACGTACTGACCGAGCTGCCGAGCTGGCCGCGGAAGCTGCCGTCGGGCTGCTGGGCCTGCTTGAGCTGGCGGACCAGCAGCTTGTTCCATTTTTCCCACGCCGCCACGTCGCCTTGAAAGAGTGCCTGGGCCTCGTAGTAGCGGCGCGTATTCCGGCCAAGCTTGCTGGGGCGACCTGATCGATGCGCTGCTTGAGGTAATCGAGCGTGGCCTTGTACTGCTTCAGGTCCTTGCGCCGCGCCACCGAAAAGACGAGCGTGGCGATCGAGCTGCGGGCGAGCGATTCGCCGAACCCGCCCATGCCGCCGGCATAGGCGACTTCACCCGATGGCGGAGGTCATCTGGGCGTAGAACGCGATCGCCTTGTCGATGGCTTCGTCGGGGACCTCGATGCCGGCGTTGCGGGCCGCCAGGAGCCCGACGAAGACCGCTCCGCTGACGGACGTATCGGCGTCGCGGGCGTCGGGCGAGTACCGCCAGGCGCCGGACGGGTTTTTCTTTTGCGATGTGACGGCGGCCCGCACCGCCAGCTCGAGCGCCTGCCCGATCGAGCGCGGCGCCTTGCCGTCCGGCCAGAGGTTGCGCTCGTCGACCACGCCATAAGCTTCGGCCAGGGCGAGCGTCGCGAAGCCGTGGTGATACATGCTCATGCCCATGATGCCGGTGCCCGCGTCCTGGGCCTTGATGATGTTCCGCAGCGACCGGCGGACGTGATTGCTGTACGGCCCGAAGTTGGGGTCTTCGCCGCAGGCGAGGAAGACCATGAGCGCCATCCCGGTCGTGCCCGGCCCGTTTTCGCCCGCCGCCGCCGCGGCCAGTCGCCGTTTTCCGACTGGGTCGTCGCCAGGTACTGCAGGCCGCGGTCGTACATCTCGCGAACGTCGCGAGGAACGACTTCGCCGAATCGGCTCGTCGGCGCTTGCGCGGCGGCGCCGGCGGTGAACCCAGCCACGAGAGCGACGACGAGTGAGCCCGTGCAGACGCATCGTGTCGGGAAAGGCCGGCAACGGAAATAGTGAACGCGCATCGTCGTGTTATCCTTGCGGCTTCTCATCCTGGGACCCAGCGCCCGCGCCCGGCCGCGCCGCGATCTCGTCGACAGGCAGAAACCCCCCCGCTTTCAGCGCCGGCGCCAGCCGGGTCGCTTCGGCAAGCTGCAGGCTCAGCGTTCCCCACTGCTCGTCATCGAAGATTCGCTTCAGTTTGTGAGCGGGCAATAACGACATCTGGAACAGCACGCCGTAGTAATCGTATTCGCCGAATCGCCGCGGCGGCTGAGTTTCCGCGACCAGCAACTCTTCGAGCTTCCGGTGCTGCGCCGGACTCAGCCGCAGCGTGGAGTCCATGTTGGTGACAACCCACTTGATTGTGGACCGATGGTGCGCGACGAATTCGTCGCGAGTGACGGTCTGATAGCGAGCGAGTTGATCCGCGGTCAGGGTGCTCTTGAGGACCTTGGCAAACATGGATTCATCGCCGAAGAGATCCGGTCGAGAGTTGGGTGTGCCGCGCCCGACCTCCTGGAGGATCACCCGCAGCGTAGCGGCATCGATGGCACCCTCGCGGGCCTTCCGCCGATGCGCGTCCACCCGATCGAAGAACCGCTTGATGTCGCCGCGCCCGGCGAGGTAAAGCTTCTTTCGCTGCGCGTCGGTCAGAAGGCAAATACGGTCGACTCCGCTCACCCGCGCGGTCAAGCTGAACTCGATTCGACGTCGAAACTGGGCGGCCCCGGCGGAACCGAAAATCCAGCTGTTGAATTGCTCGTCGCTGACCGGGCCTAGTTGTGCGTGCGCCACCCCCCTCGATTTCGATGTCTTCGAACAGGTCGAGCGGCACGGTCCCGGACCTCTTGAGTGCCGGCGGGAACGGAGAATGAGCTCACGAACACCGCAGCGAGCCCGAGCAGGCCCAGAGCACAGGTACCGATCCGCAACTTGTTCACGGTTCCCTTGCGCATCCTCGCACTATCCCTCGCTGTTTTTCGGTTCCTTGCCGGGCTCGGCCTCCACTGGCCGAGCGACCTCTGGCTGGTCGTCAAAGATGAACCCATTGCGCCTCAAGACCTCCAGGGCGCGTGAGCCCCTGGCGTAGGCCGACTCCCAGTGGCAGAGCGTCTTCCACTGGCCTTCGTCGAAGATTGGCCTGACCGCTGAGTCAGGAAGTCTGGAAATCTGAAACAGCACGAGAGCGAAGTCGCTGCGCCGACCGAATTTCTTGGGAGGCCGCGTTTCCTTGAGCAGCAGCTCCGCAAGCTCCGTTTCCTGGCGATCGCTGAGCACCAGGTTAGCCCGCAGCGATCTGACCGCGCGCCACACGATTCCCTCATATTGTAGACGCCTGCTTTCGGCCAGAGACTGCTCGTAGCGAGCGGCCTGTTCGGGATTCAGAGTCCGGGTGAGAGTCTTGCCAAAGAATGAGGGGTCACCGAGAAATCCGTCTGCGCAGGGCGGCAGCATCCACATTGAGCTGGTGGATCAAGAGCAGCGACACTCGAGGATTGTCGGCCGGCGGCGCGGAATCAACGATCTTCGCAGCAATTTGATCCCACTGATCCATGACCCGCTTGATGTCACCGTTGCCCGCGACTGTGAGCTTCTTCGCCTGGGATGGGGTGAGCCCGCAAATCCTCTTGATCTCGTCGAGTCGACCGGATAATTGACGGTCGAGTTTCGCCTTGAATCGACCGCGCTCTTCCTGAATTCGAGCCGGGATCGTCCGGATCGCAGGGTCGACTCGCAACACCGGACGCTGCACCTCGGGTTGGGCCAGTTCAATGTCCGCGGGCTCGTCACCAGCGTCTTGCGCATGGACACGCGGCCCGGTCGCGGCGGCGAGCAGCGTCGCGAGCAGGAGAAGCTGGTTCAGAGCACGATGGGTCCAGGTCATCGAGGTCACTCGACCGGTGAATGGGCGATCGTAGCTCCGTTACTTCTTCGCTTAGTGCGCGTGATCTCTCGCATCAACCTTCTTGGTCGCGGGGGCCAGCAATCTGGCCGGCGCGGAACCGCGAATCGGGATGCCCCGCTGACCCGCTTCCCTCGGCTTATCGGGCAGGACTCCGTTGGAGATGAGCCACTGCTCCATTCCTCGGGCTTGCGCGAACTGCCGGCTGAGCAGACGCCACTGCGGAACGTCGAAGATCGGCCGGAGCTTTTCCTCGGGCATCTGGCTCATCTCATACAGAAAAAACCAGTAGTCGCCCTGGCCAAATCGCCTGGGCGCAGGGGGTTTCGTTCAGCAGCAATTCGACGAGCCGGCCGCGCTGCTCGTCGCTGAAACCGAGACCCTTGTCGATGTGGACGACAAACCAATCGATCGTGGCCTTGCGGCGCTCGGCAATCCGCTCCCGCGTGACGCTCTCGTAACGGGCAGCCTGGTCGTCGTTCAAGGTCTTGGTGATGGACTTGGCGAAGATCGAGCCGTCCCCGAAGATCCCCGCGTTCAACTCGAGCTGAAGCGGCTGGATTTCCTGCCAGATGTTGTTGTTGGGCTCATTCTGGGATCGCAGGAACTTGCACTTTGCCTCCTGCACCCGATCGAAGAACCGCTTGATGTCGCCGCGGCCGGCCAGCTCGAGCTTCTTCTTCTGAAGTTCCGTCAAGCCAAGCGTTCGCTCGAAGTCATCGATTCGTAGCGCCAGGTACGAATCGAGCTTGCCGCGAGCCGGCGCAGACCCGCCGAGACGGCCGAAGACCCACTGGTCGACCTGATCGGCGTTGGCCGCCGGCGGCGCCACGACAAATCTCGGCTGGACCGCAATCGGGAGGCCGTCGCTGTCGTCGATCAGCTCGTCGTCCTGCGCACAAGCGAATCCCCCCGTGCAGGCAGCCGCGGCCATGGTCGCCATGATGAGCATCCACCTGCGCCACATTCGAGCTCGAATCATCGCATTCCCTCACGCTGGATAAATGGCCAGCGCCGGCAGCAGCAAATCTGTCACGGTTTGGACTCGCTCTCATCCTTCGGTTTTTCGGTCGCGGCGTTCTTGCCGCCGGTCGTCGTGTTCTCGGCTTTTTTCGCGGCCGCTCTATTGCCGCCGGGCTCGTTGCGCTCGACCGGCGGCACGGACCCCTGCGGCTTCGGCTTCGACACGATCACTGCTTTCATCAACTGGCCTGCCTTCGCGTCCTCGACAATCCTGCCGCGGGGCGCACTTCGCCCGCTTTGGCCGCTGACCGGGCGTGGCACCGCGTCCCAAGGCGCGAGCTTCGTCACCGCACCCAGTTCTGGTTCCAAAGCGTCGTTGTCGTTGACAAAGCCGCCCCAGATACCTCCGAATCCCCACATGTTCCCGACTTTTTGCGTACCCTGCCAAACTCGCCGCTGCGCAGTTGCTCAGAAGCGGCGTCAAGTACTGGTCGACCGCCTGGGGAAAAAACTGGTTGCCGTACAGCACATAGTCGAGATACATCATCCAGCTGTCGTCCCAGTGGGACGACAGTGATTCCTCGAGCCGGGAACGCTGCTGCTCGGAGAGATACAAGTCTCGGTCGATCGCATCCACGAGGAACCGGATGGCGGCCCGCTTTCGATGCGCGGCTCGCCGCTCGACTTCGGACTGGTAGCGCGACCATTGATCGGGAGTCAGGTTCTTCTTCATGACGGCGACGAGGCCGTCGTGAAGCAGCTTGTTGGCGTCGGGCATCGACGTCGATTGACCTTTCTGCATCACACGTGAGCGGGGCTGAAGCTGCGCGTCGACAAGCTGCGTGACAACGTCCTTGAGCACGGCGTCGGAATCCCCCTTGATCTTCCGGAACTCATCGAGGCTCAGCTCGCACACATTCCGAACGAGAATGAGCTCCGCGCGAACCGCCGGCCGCCCTTGAGTCGTGAATTGCTGGATCAAGGGCTCGCGATTGGGCTGTGCCACCTTGGCGACCATCATCCCCCTTACCTTGACGGTGGCACCCTTGGCCGCCTCAGGCTTGGCGGCCGGTGCGCCGCCGCGCCTTTCCTTTCTTGGAGAGTTGCGTTGCGAGTTTGTTTTGCGCCGATTGCTTTTCGGCCCCGGCGTCGCCGCCTGCGGGCGGCACCGCCGGTTTCTCAGCCTGGCCATAGAGGAACGCCGAGGTGACGAGCAGAACGACCAGGCCGCTCGCGCCGGCGCAAGGCCAGCGAGCCGCGGCGCGCGGCAACCGCGGTCGGTTTCGCGTCGGAGTGATGACTGGTCGAATTCACAATTGAATCCCTTCGGCCGTGCGATCTTCGCCGGGCCCGAGGAAAAGTAACATCAAATCGAGGTGCCTCGGCAAGCCCGTGGCGCTGTGCGCGGCGGCAAGTGGGAATCTGCGTTTCTCACTGCCCGCCGGGAGCTCGTTCGAGCCGGTTGAAATACTCGTCGAGGCCGGCGCGGAACTCTTCGGGCAGCGACGGCCCCGATTCGCCGGTCGCCTGAGAGACGCCGCGGTCTTCCCGGACTTCCTTCTCGTTGACGCCGCCGCCGAAGAGGGCCAGCGCCGAGTCGAGCGTCTTGCCGTGTCCGCCGCCGCCGGGCGTCGAGCCGCCGCCGCCGCCGCCCTTGGGATTGATCCGCTTGGATTGCAGCAGCAGCTCGATGGCCTCGGTCTCGGCGCGCGATGGCCGGCTGCCGGTCTCCGGCTGGGCCAGGATCGTGCGTGGCCTCCTGCATGACCTCCGAGACCTTGCCCAGCAGGCCGATCTCGTAGCCGAACTCGCTCTCGCCGTCGGGCAGCTCGCGAATCGTCGTCGCCGAGCTTGTCGACGCGGTCGTCCAGGCCCTTCTGCGTCCCGGAGAGCTTGATCGGCCTGCAGCTTGTAGATCGGCGGCCTCGAGCGCCGGCCGGGCCTGCTCGGCAACCCGCGTCTCCTCGCGCAGATTGACTTCGCCTTCCAGGATCTGAAGCGCTTCGAGCACCAGGGCCGGCGGCAGGCTGCTCTTGGACTTGGCGTTGCACGTGCCGCTGCCGCGCCGGATCGACCAGGTCTTCGGCCCAGCGGTCCAGCGTGTCGGACCAGAACTCGCACTGGGCGATCGACACGCCGTTTTCCTTGTTCACGTCGTCGCCGAGCTGCCGCAGGCTGCCGACGACGTCGAGCTGCCGCATCTCGTCGAGCACGGTCTTGAACCGCATGAACCGCCGGCGCTCGAAGTACGAGTGCATGTCGTCCATGATGAGCGAGACGTCGTTGCTGGCCTTGCCTTCCTCGCTCCGACAGCTCGCCAAGAACCTTCGCCGGCGCCGATGCCGACCCGGTAGCCGGCCACTCCGAAGACGGCGCTGACACCTGGTCGCTGATCCGGCCGCCGATCTTGGACTGAAGCCGCGAGGCGGCCTTGAGCCGCTTGAGCAGCGTGCTCCCTTCGAGGTTGGCGAGCACGCGGTTGAGCTCGTCGGCGATCTTCTCGAATTCCGCCAGCAGGTCTTGCTGCTGCTTGACGGCCTCGTCGACCTTTTCCTCGGCGGGCGCTTCCTCGGCCTTCGGCGTGCGCTCGGCCTTGCCGTCCAGGGTCGTCACCGGGAAGCGTGAGCCGGGGCGTCTTGCTGCCGCTCTTGCTCGCCGGCTGCTGGCTCGGCCTTTTCATCGGGCGGCTGCTGCGACGATTCCCGATCGGCGATCGACGGAATGCCCGACGGGGGCTTCGGCTTGTCGTCCGGCTTCGGCTGCCGACGGAGCGACCCTTGCCGCCCGCACGAACGTTGCCGGCCATCATCGACTTGTTGTTGCTCTGGACGATGGCGACGGCTTCGCGCTCGGGGCCTGGGCCGCCTCGCGCAGCAGGTCGGCGACCGACGGCATCCGGTTGCCGGCGATGTCCTTGAGGATCTGGAGCATCTCGGCCCATTTTTCGAGGTGGGCGATGCCGAACTCGGGGTTGCGCATCGCCTGCTTGATCAGGTCTTCGCCGGAAACCGACCAGGCCCGAGAGCTGGCGGCCGTTGGACCGCTCGGCCATCGCCTGGTTCTCGATCTGGCGCCGGGTCTCGGGCTGGTCGAGCTCTTCGGCCGTCGAGCGCCCGGAGCTGCTTGTTGGTCTCGAACAACTGCATCTCGCGGTCGCGCACCAGGAGCGACTGCCGATGCCACTTGCTCAGCTGCTCGGTGATCCAGATCGCGTGCTGCTCGGCGTTCAAGACCCAGAACGTGTAGGTCGGCGAATAGACGCGCGGCGCGGCCCGGGAAGATAGTCTTCCGCGAAGAGCCGCACGTTCACCGGCTGCGGCTCGATCCCCAGCGACTTGGCCGAGAACGTCCCGCTGAGCTCGAGTGAGTCTTTCTCGTTGCCGCCGGCCGAAAGGATTCGCTCGCCCTTGGCCGGCGTGCCGCTGACAACGGGCTTTCGACGCCCTGCCAGTCGAGGCCGATCGTGCTTGATGCCGAAATCATCCTGGGCCCGGACCTTGAAGCTCGAGCTGCTCGGTATCGAGCACGACCTTCTGCCGCGGCAGGTCTTCGCAGGAAAGCGACGGCGCCTCGTCTTCGCGGCCGGTGATCGCGAGCGCGAACGGCTCCTTGCCGGCCAGCCCGAGCTTGTCCTGCCAGCGGAACTCGATCTTTCGCGAGCCCTCGATCATGGCCGGCGGGCTCGACACGGCCGCCCCGGCGGGCGCGACCGACTGGCCGTCGACCTGGGCTGTTGCTGAGCTCGCGGCTGGCCGTGGCGGTGAACGTCGCCTGGCTTCCCTGGACCAGCGAGACCGCCCCGCCGCGCACGTCCTTCGATCTGCGGCTGCGGGATGCCCGAGATATGCCGGCAGCGCGACCGACGCGACGATCGACGTCAGCTCGGGCCGCAGGGTCGGCTCGATCCGCACGCTGCTGCGACGCGTCGCCGATCTTGACGTGCAGCTAGCCCGGGTCGATCTGCGACGGCAGCTCGAAATCGTAGCGGCTCTCGACCAGCTCGGCGCGTCACCGGGTGCTGGGCGCCCAGCTGGGCGACCCCTTGCTTGGGCCGCCAGTCCGTCTTGTCCGTGAGCTTCAAGCCGAGCGAAAACGGCTCGCCGTGGGCGACGACCGATCGGTCGGGCAGCTTGCTCGAGCACCGTGAACGTGTAGCGCGGCGTGCTGCCCCACGGGGCGAGGAACCGCTGCCAGGCATTCGCGGCCGCGGCCGGGAAGAGCGCGAGCAGGCACAACCGCAGACCGCCAGCGGAACGCCCGCGAGCACAGAGCCAGAGCCGATGGCGAGGATTGGGAACCGCGTCTCGAAAATCGACGCCGCTCGGCGTCGCGGGCGACCTCGCGGATCGCCGCCTCGCACAGCGCCGGCGACCGCGCCTGCTCGAATTCGTTGTGCACCAGCTCGATGATCCCCAGCAACTGGTCGCCGACCCGCGGATGCTTCCGCGACAGCAGCCGGGCGAGCTGCTCGAGCCGCCGATGCCGCCAGACCCAGCGGTGCAGGAAGAACGGGATGTTGGCGCACGCCGCCGCGGCCGCGACGAAAAGGCCGACGCGCAGCGCAGCCCGGCGTGTCCCACAACGCGATCGAGCCCGAACAGCACCAGGTACGCGACCAGGATGCCGAAGCCCGCCGCGGCGACGGCCTCGACGATCTTGATCGTCCAGACCAGGCGGCGGAAATCGTGGAGCTGATCCTCAAGCGACTCAGGCAGCCGCAACCGATCCGGTGTGTACGCGAGGCTCATGTCGACCTCACAATCGCGCGGAGGGCACCGGTCTCGTGAATCGAGCACGGGCAACACGCCCGCGCTCGAATCTCGAGCCTTCCGACAACTACCACGTCAAGCACTGACACGCGTCGACCGACGTCCGTCCACGAACGATTATACAAGACCGATCACTTTTCGTCCCACCCAAAAGACGCCCAGGAGCCCGATCAAGGCCGCGGCGGTGACCGGGTGGCACCAGAGCGGCACCCGGCGCACCAGGGGCGGCGGATCGGGAAGCTCGGCCAGCGACCGCACCACCTCGTCGAGCTTCGACGCCTCGACGACCTTGCCGCCCGTCACCCGGGCCAGCTCTTCCATCACCTCCGGCCGCGCCGGCTTTCCCAGTTGCTCGGCCGCCGCGCCCTGCACGAAGAACGACGCCTCCAGGGTCGCGCCGGTCTCCTTGCAGAAGAGCCGCACCCGGTGGCTGCCCGCCTCGAGCGCCGTGAAATGCCCGGTGAACTCGCCCCATTCGTCGCCGGCGGAAGCGAGCCGCACCAGCTCGGACTTGCCCGAGGGGGCCGTGATCCGCGCGGTCACCTCGCCGCCGTGAAGCGGCTCGCCGCTTTGCTCCATCACGTTGGCGTGCAGCGCGAGCGTCTGGTTCAGCTTGGGCTGGTCGGGCACGTAGTACAGCCGCATCGTCTCGCCCTTGGCCATGTTTCGCTGATAGGCCATCCAGCGCACCACCTGGCCCCAGAACCGATAGTGGTACTTGTCTTCCACCCCCTTGCGCCACCGCCAGGCGCCGTCGGTCCCCATGAAGAGCACCTTGCCGGCGCCGAAGGTGCGCGTGACCAGAAGCGGAAGCCGGCCGAACTCGTTGGACGCGTCCTTGTGAACGCACAGGACGTCGCTGCCGGCCTTGGCCCGGAGCACCGGCGCATACCACTGAAAACCGGGCAGGCCCTCCCAGACCTCGGCGTTGTCGTCCTGGGTGTCGGCCAGCTTGGTGAGCAGGCTGCGCCGGCCCAGCTCGGTCAGCTCGAAATGGTTGGCGATCCGCGAGCCCCAGCCGCCGGGCTGGGCTGGAATCGAGCACGACCGGGCAGAGATCGCCCAGCTCGGTATCCAGCAGCGAGAGCTCGCGCCCCTGCATGCCCGGCATGAAGACCAGCCCGCTCGCCTGGTGCTCCACCAGCCCCTTCAAGAGCCGGCATTGCTCGGCCGTCAACTGGCCGTCGTCGAGCCCCACGTCGCCCAGGAACACCACGTCAAACTTCGAGAGCTCGTCGCGCCCGGCCGGAAACTGCTTGATGTAGTCCTTGTTGCCGCCGCCGGGCTTGCGAGAGCCCGGGGTGGAAGAGCAGGCACGAGAGCTCGACGCCCGGGTCGCGCGAAAGTGCGTTCCGCAGGTAGCGATACTCCCACCGCGGATACGACTCGACCACCAGCACGCGCAGCTTCTCCTGGCGGATCGAGATCGGCGCGGTCAGCTTGTTGTTGTCGGGCAGCGTCTCGTCGCCGTGCTTGGGAACCGATGAGCGTGACGCGTGAAGTCGCCGGTCGCTCTTCGGCTTCCAGACCAGGAAGTCGCTGGTGCGGGTCATGGCGGCGATCTTGCACTTCCTTGGTCACCTCGTCGCCGTCGGAAGAACGCAGCGTGACGGTCGTCGTGAACTCGCGCGGCAGCGAGCTCTCGATCGAGAACGGCACGCGCACCGACTTGCCGGCGACGCCGAAGGTCGGCACGTCCAGGCTCAAGAGCTCGACGTCGGGCAGCCGCGTCCGGCTGCCCACCGGCACGGCAAAGATCGGCACGCCCCGCATCCGCAGCGCGCGCGGCGGCCAGCACCGGCGGCTGGCCCTCGTTCCAGTCGCCGTCGGAGGCCAGCACGACGCCGCGCAGGTTCTGGATTCTCTGCGGGCGCGCGGACGAGCGGCTCGTTCAGGTCGGTGCCGTGGCCCGGCTTCGGCTCGGCAAACGGCTGGATCACCACGTTCATCCGCTCGCGCAGCTTGTTCCAGGTCGAGTCCTCGGTCAGCGGGCGCGATCGCCTCGCGCCGCGTGATCGGCGCGCGCCGGCGCGCCCGCTTCGGCCGCGAGCACGCATCGCGCGTGTCCATGCTGGCCGACGCGTCCCAGAGCACGGCGATCGCCGGCTTTTCCTCGGGGCGGAACTCCTCGATCCATTCCGGCTGGTTGAGCAGGATCGCCACGCATGCCGACCAGCGCCAAGCCGCAGCAGCTCGAGCAACCCCATCGACGTGCGATAGCCGCTGCGGCGCCAGGCGACGAAGCAGAAGACCGGCCGTGGCCAGCGACCGCCACGATCGACAGCGCCACCGACCACGGCGTGCCCAGAAACGTGAGCGATCGGGAAACATTCATGCCGCGGCTCCCCGCGGACGCGCCAGCTTGGGCAGGCAGAGGGCGGCCTCGGCCACCATGGCCACCATCATGGCGACCAGGAACATCCGCCAGATCTCCTGGATCAACGAGCTCGATGCTGCCGGCCCGGTCGTCGACCCGGGCGAAATCGAGCCCGCGGAACAAGCTCGGCCACCTCGGCGGTCGGCCAGCACCGGCGCCAGCGCCTCGCCGGCGCGCGGTTGACCGCCAGCAGCCGCTCGCCCGCCTGGTAAACGCCGCGGTGAAACGGGAAATCGGTCGAGAGCGCCTCCTCGGCCCCGGCCACGCGCTTCCAGAGCGTCGGGTCGTCGCGGGGCGGCTCGCCGGCCGTGAGCTGGCGCGTGCTGCCCAGCGCCGCGGCGCCCGACGGCAAGCGCGCGCTGGACCAGCACGTAAAAGACGACGCCGCTCGTCGCCAGCGACGAATCGGCCGGCGCCGGCGTCGTCGCGCAGAAGTAGGCCGACCCGTGGTCGGTCGCGACCCGCGCCAGCAGCGGCGGCCCGTCCGCGCAGCGTGGCCAGCGGCGTGACCTCGCCCGAGAGCCCGCAGTACTTCCTGACCTGCGAGCCCGCCGACCGGCAGCGGCATGCCCGCTGGCGGTGTGGGCCAGCAAGTCCTGGTCGCCGCGCCAGCTCGACGCACCGGAATCGCCGCCTTCTCGTCGGCCCAGGACGTCCAGCGCACACCGAAGAGCTCGCCGCTGCCCGGGACGTCGCGGCGGAAAGAAGATGGCCGAACCGCCGCGGTCGATGAACGACCTGGATCTGCTTGCCCGCCTCGAGCTCGGGCAGCGGGGCCTGCCACAAGAGCAGCGAAACCTGGTCCCAGTCGATGGCCGCCACCTGGCTCGGCGGCAACGACTTCCGCCGTGCACTGAAGCGCCGGGTCGGGCGAGATCGACGCGGCCAGCTGCAAGCGGCCGCGCGGCCTGCGGATCCTCGACCACGACGATCGCCCGCCGCGGCGCGGGCTGTTCGAAGACGAACCAGAAGTCGTTGTCCGCCGGGTTGGCGTCGGCCGGAATCGACACGCGGCCCCAGCCCCGGTCGCGCCCTTTCTCGAGCGGGATGCGATGGTCCTTGAGCTCGGCCTGCGCCCCGGCCAGCTCGACGGTCACCTCGGACCGCGCGCCGTCGATCTCGATACTGGACCGGGACCGACTCACGTCGCTTCGTCTGCTCCTCGCGCGTCACTTTGCAGCGAGAGCAAGAGCTCGGCCCCGTCGCCGGTTTTCCGGCGGCGCACGTCGGTCACCCGCACCGACAGGTTCTCGGGCGCGGTCTCCGGGATAGGCGAGCAGATGAAAGCGGACGCCCTGGGTCAGCTCGAGGAACCCGTCGCGCAGCACCTGCCAGCGGCCGCTCGTCGGCGTTCCAGTCGTTCTCGCGCAGGTCGGAGCAGATCCAGATCTCGGTTCGGCCCGGCCTTGTTGGCCTTGATGTAATCGCGAGCGGCCAGCAGCATGGCCGGCAGGTCGGCCGACGAGCTCGCCGGGCCGGCGCTCGGGCGAGGTCAAGAGGTCGGCGACCTTCTCGAGCTCGCGCGGCTTGTTCGTCGTGCTATCGATCAAGACCCAGCGGGCCGAGCCCAGCGTCTCGAGCGTCTGCGACCAGCTGCCGCACGCCGGTCTCGAGCTTGGACCCGCGCGCGTCCGACCCGACCTGCTGCATGCTGGGCGAGCGGTCGAGCAGGATGATCGTCGTGTCGGCGCGGCCGCCGGCGGCCAGCCCCAGCCAGCCGCCGGAAAGCGGCCGGCTGACGGCGAAGATCAAGCCGGCGATCGCCGCCATCCGCATCGCCATGATCAGCCACTGCCGCAGCCGGGCATAGCCGCGCGACATCCGGTTGGCCGCCAGCAGAAACATCATCGCCGCCCACTTCACCGTCTGATACCGGCGCTGGTTGATCAGGTGAATGATGATCGGCAAGGCCACCAGCGGCAGCGCCGCCAGCAGCATCGGCTGCAGAAAGCTCATCGCACGCCCTCGCGACCGGGTCCGGCCCACCAGGAAACGAATCAAAACCTGCTCGTAATTCTCGTCGATCGTGACCCGGTGGTAGTCGACGGCCGATTCCCGCACGACCTGCTGCAAGCCCGTCCAGATAGCCGCGAGATCGCCTTCTGATAGCGCTCGGCGATCTCGTTGGGCTCGGCGAAGATCGACGGGCCCCCTTCCATGTCGAGAAACCGCATCGGCCGCCGAAAGTCAAAGGCCAGCTCCTGCGGGTCGAGCAGATGAAAGATCGCCGCGTCGTGCCGGCGAAACCGCAGGTGCTGGAAGCACGACGCGCAGCTCGTCGGGCTCGACGAACAGGTCCGAGATGATCACGACCAGGGCCCGCTGCGAGATCGTCTCGGCCAGCTCGTGCAGCACCGGGACGAGCTGGGTCTGGCCCCTGCGGCTGCGTCTGCTCGAGCACGTCGAAGACCGCCATCAGGTGCGACGGATTGCGCCGGGGGGGATGTTGCGCACGATCCCTCCGGCGACGCACGCCAGCCCGACCGCGTCGCCTTGCAGGAGGGCCAGGTGGCCCAGCGCCCCGGCGATCCGCCGGGCGTATTCCAGCTTGCTGACACCCGGCCGTAGCCAAACCCCATCGAGCCGCTGGTATCGACCACCAGGCAGCAGCGCAGGTTGGTATCGGCCTCGAACTCCTTGACGAAGAACCGATCCGACCGGCCGTACGCCCGCCAGTCGAGCCGCCGCAGATCGTCGCCCGGCACATATTTCCGATACTCGGCAAACTCGACGCTCGAGCCCGCGATGCGGGCTGGGATGCCGGCCCGAAACGCTCCCCTGCATCGGCCGCCGCGCCAAGAGCGGAAAACCCGCCAGCCGCGACAGCACGCCGTGATCCAGAAAGCTACGAGAGCGGCGCTCGGGAAACATTGATGATTTGTCCGTGGTCCGATTGTCCGTTGTGCCGTCGTCACTCTCCCAACGAATCGACGGCTGCACGGGGATCAGGGTCTCAGTCATCCATGCTCAGTCCTCGTGCTCGGATTCCGGACGAGGGCTCGGAAGCAGCTGCACGCCCGCTCGTCGTTTCCCTGACGCCGAACGACCGCCACCCGACGACATCGACAACGGACCATGGACTACGCCGACGAATCGGTCTCTTCCATCAGCCGGCGAACGATCTTCTTGGAGTCGATCCCTTCGGCCTGGGCGGCGAACGTGGTGATGATGCGGTGCGTCAGCACCGGGACGGCGGCTTCCTGAATGTCCTCGAGCCGCACCATGTAACTGCCGAGCAGCGCCGCGCGGGCCTTGGCACCCAGGATCAGGTACTGGACCGCGCGCGGACCGGCCCCCCACGAAACCAGCGGCTTCAGCCACGAGGGCGCCGTCGAGCCGCCCGGGCGGGTCTTCCGCACCAGCCGGGCCGCGTACGAGTAAATGTGGTCGGGCACCGGCACCCGCCGCACCAGGCTCTGGTGCCGGATGATCTCGGCCGGCGTCATCAGATGATCGAGACGCGGCAACGCCTCGCCCGTCGTCGTGCGGGCGATCTGGATCTCTTCGGCCTCCGATCGGATACTCGAGCTCGATCAAGAACATGAACCGATCGAGCTGCGCCTCGGGCAGGGGATAGGTCCCTTCCTGCTCGATCGGGTTCTGGGTGGCCAGCACCAGGAACGGCGGCTCGAGGTGAAACACCTTGCCGACCACCGTCACGTTTTGCTCCTGCATCGCCTCGAGCATGGCGGCCTGGGTCTTGGGCGGGGCGCGGTTGATCTCATCGGCCAGGACGATATTGGCGAAGACAGGCCCGTGCACGAACTGAAACTCGCGGCGGCCGCCGGCCGTTTCCTGGAGGATGTCGGTTCCCGTGATGTCCATCGGCATCAAGTCGGGCGTGAACTGGATGCGGCTGAACTTGAGCGACATCGTTTCGGCCAGCTTGTTGACCATCAAGGTCTTGGCCAGCCCCGGCACGCCCATCAAGAGCCCATGGCCGCGCGCGAACAGACAGATCGCCAGCCGCTCGATCACGTCGCGCTGGCCGACGATGACCTTGCCCAGCTCTTTGCGCAGCCGGGCATAGGCATCCCGCAGATGATCGATCGCCTGCGACGTCGTTCTCGCTCAGCCGCTCGCGAGCCATCGAGCCGGTCGGCCCGTCCTCCATAAAGCACTCCCATCGTCGATCCAGGTAAATCCATGAAGAACCTGCGACACGCCGCCTCGAGAGCGCGGGAGAGCCGCCCGTGGGCCGTCGCGCTCCATGAGAGGCCGCGACAAAGCGCCCGGACGCGAGTCCTTTTACAAACCTCAGACATTGTAGCCGCGGCGTGCGAGCAAGCGGAAGAGCTTGAACGGGCCCTCGACTAAATTGTTAGTCTACGAGCGCCGCGAGGGCGCCGGGGTGCGCTGCGCCTTTTGGCTCGAGCGGCTGCCTTCCTCCGCTGCGCCTGGTGACGAGGGGATCCCGCGACGACGCCACGGCGAGCGACTCGGCACGCGAGGGTTCACGCGAGTGGGCCGCAAGCTGCCGCAGCCACGCACCGGAGCAAAAGACTAGATTGGCGGTGATCATGGCGAGTCCGAACTCGGTGAGGCCCAGCAGCAAGTCGATTCCAAGATGCAGGACGATCGCAAGCGCAATCACGAGGGGCCGGAGCTTCGCATTCCAGACGAGAACCGGATAGGTAATCTCCAGGAAGAGACCGCAATGAGTGGCAAGGTTCAAGAGCAGCGGATAGGCCGTCAGCCAGACGAGGTCGATTCGTCGGAATTCCGGTGTGAGTATCAGCATTTCCATCGCCGTCCCGTTCCACCATTCCATCGACATCAGCTTCGACAGGCCCGCCGAGCCGTAAATCAAGCAGAGATGTAGCTGGATCATCCGCACGGTGATGTTGGCCAGGATGGAGGCCGCAGGCTTTTCGTGAACCGCAGCCGGATTCCCTGCTGTCGAACGGTAGCGGCAGCGTCTCAGGAGACGATCCAGCGAGAGGGCCTGCCCGCTGGCGCCGAAGGCTGCGAGGTAGAATGTCCAGGTCGCGATCATGTAGTCGAAGCCGAACAAGGCGACGGGAGCCCGGCGGACGGTCGAGATCGTGATCGTCCACGCCAGAACGGCGGTCAGACGGCTGGCGTATCCAACCGTGAAGAGTGCGATGACCACAAGACATAAAGCCCAGACGACCGTCAACCATCGGTCCGGCACGTACAACCAGAATGACCACGCGCCCGGCGCCCATTCGACCAGGTACGAACGAACGGCTTCGATGCTGATCCATCCGTCGGAGCCCAGGTAATCATGGAGATCCAGACCCAGGACGGCCATGTCCCAGAAAAGGAGGGAGCCCAGGCAAACTCTGAGCAATCCCACGATGATCGGGTCGGTCGGCGTGAAGAAAAAGCGGTCCCATCCGCGAATCGCGGAGCGCCCGAGCTCGACGAAGTACTGCACGAATGCCGCTAAAAATCGGTGCACTTGAACTCTCCGAGCTTCACGCGAGGACCGTAGGTGGACTCGGCTTCGAGGTCGATCGTGCCGCCGCCCGCAGCCGCGGACCGCACCGACGCGAGGTCGGGAATCTGGTGCTCCTGGGTGTAAAGGGTGACCTTCGTGCATCCCAGGGTCTTGCAGACGTGGCGGGCATAGGTTCCCACCCATCGGGGGTCGGACGTCAGGTGATAGGCCAGGTCGAGCTCCCGTTGAAATCTCAGTCGTGGCCAGCGCGCGTCGCGGCGCGGGAGCCGCAACACCTCGTGCCTGACCCCTTCTGCGCCGGCAAACTCCATCTCCATGGTGATCACGGGCGTATTCCACGGGTGCGGATGAGCCGGATCGACGGTCGTGTCCAGCCGGGCGTAGTAGCGGTAAGCGTAGCCTTGATTCACGAAGCCGTAGTAATACCGAAAGAGATTGGCAGCTTTGCGTTCGACCGGCGAGCTGGGCGGCCCCGCAAGAGCGCCCGCGAGGATCGCGCTTGTGTGATAAAGCAGAGCGATCGATACGAGCAGCTTGGCCGGCGTTCGCCAGCGCTCAGTCGACGCCGACGGAACGTTGGTCGCGTCGGTCACAAAGAATTTGGCGACTCGATTCGTGAACACAGTGGGGATGCCCGTGAGGGTCCTCCGTTAGCCGTGACCTCAACGCACAAGCGATTCCGCGGCAATCGTCGCGTTTGTGATCGGTCAAAACCGCGGACGTCGCTCTTCCCAGCCCACCTGCGGAGCCGGCAGGAGGGCTGGGAACGGGAACGGCGGCTCTTGGGATCGGGCGATCGTTACTGGAGCGTTGCACGACGGCTGTCGGGATCGATTTCCCACATTCCGTCCGTGCGCTGATAGCCAAACCCATAGACACCTTCCTGCGACAACCACACCCACTGCTTCTTCACGTCGGTTGCCTGCGCCACGAGCGGTGCAGGCGTGGCAGATGCCGGAGCGGCGGCGGGCACAGTCGCGGCGGGCTGGGCAGGCGCAGCCGAGCTGACGGCCGGGGCCGGCACCGGGGCTGCCGCCGGTGCCGTAGCGGAGGTCGCTTCGGCGGGCGCATTGCCTTTGGCCAGCGACTCGCTCAGCTCCTTGAGGATTTCAGCGGCCTTCTGGGCCGGCAGTGGAACACCCTTGCTGTCGCAGAGCACGTGCACTTCGCGCCAGTTGACCTGGATGTTGACCGGAACGATCGTACCGGGGCCCGGGCCTTCGACCTTCTTGATCCGGATTGGCACGTAGCAGTTTCGGTAGATCGGAAGCGTTATCGGTTGCGCGGTCGGCGGTCCCTCGTCGGCGATCTCACAAACCATCACCTCCTGGCAGGTCGGCGGCGTGTGGATTCCCGGGATCTGCCGCTTGATCCGATCGCAGGCTTCTTCCCCCTGACAGGGATTCGTACAAACGGTGACATGGCAACTGAACAGGATGTTCTGGCAGGCCGTTGCACCCGGTTGGCCTGTCGTTGCCGACTGCGGCGACGCTTGTGGGCTCCCGTACGCGCCGTAGTTTTGCGGCGTCGACTGTGCCGACTGCGCTACGCACGTCTGGAACCCACCCCCGCCGATCGCCAACACAGCGATCGCGCCGAGGACGGTGAACTTGGATGTCTGCATGCTCTTCCTCCCAGGTAGTTGAACCCCCTCAAACTACTCAAACACCTCACGCGCTGGTAATTTGCCAGAACTAACGAATACAGCAGATCACCTAAACGTTGTTAATTAACCAAAGGATTCATATTCGCTAGATACAGCAAACTATGAAAAGTTTGCAAAATACCTATTTTGAAGTCAAGCAAAAAATCCGAAAAAAGCCGGTCAACTATTTAGAGATAGATATGAAAATTGGATGCTAATCCCAGCGTTTGATGCTGGCGTTCACGCGCTCGGTGGCCCGCGGGGCCCGCGCCGCGCATGAACCGTCCGAGCGGAAGCCATCCGGGTCCGATTGCAGACCGCGGCGGCGTCAGGCTCAATTCGCAGGGACCGGGCGCTGGAATAGCAGGGCCGAACCGTCCGGCATCGGCTGGCTCGCGACGGAGCAGCCGGCTCGCGCCGACTCGGTTGGGGGCCAGTGTGGATCTGGTTCGGCACGAACTCGCTCAGCGGGCCGCTCTCATGCCGGTGTGCTCAATCAAAGCTTCTTGAGCGAATTCTGCGGCCGATCGCCCAGGCCGAAGACGTGACGGACAAAGTCGAGGATTGGATGAGGATGGAGCTCGCCGTGCTGCGAGTCGCTGACGGCGGAACGGACGGCGGCCCGGGGGTGATGGAAAAACTGGTTTTGCAAACGCAAGGCCATGTGTGCGATGGCGGCGCGATCGACCTCGTTCAGATCCGGCCGTGAGGAAAACAGCGTGGCGAGCTCGCGCTCGCGGATCTGGTCGGCGCGGTTGCCCAGTTGCTGGAGCAACATCCCGGCATCGCGCTGGTGTCGCAGATGTGCGTAGCATTCCGCCGATTCGCGTTCGATGATCGCGAGCGCAGGCTCGATTCCCTTCTGGCGACCGAGCAAGTTCTGTTCGGCCTGCGACCGCAGGTCATCGAGATGATAGAGCGTAACCTGGTCAAGATCGCCGATCCTGGGATCGAAATCGCGCGGGATGGCGATGTCCAGGATCAAGCACAGCCGGTTCCGCCGGGCGCGCTGGACCCTGACATACTGCTCGAGGGTGACGATCGGCTCCGCGGCAGCGGTGGTGCTGATCACGAGATCGGCCTCGATCAAGGCGAGTCCAAGCTGTTCGAATGGGCGGACGTGGCCATTCCAGCGTACCGCGGCGAGGGCGGCGCGTGCCGGATCGCGGCTGGTGATGAGGATCTGACCGGGGTTCAATCCTTTCAAGTGCGAAAGGGTAAGGTCGCCCATCTTGCCGGCGCCGATCACCAGGACAGTCTTGTCCGCAAAAGTGTCGAAGACGTCTTTCGCCAGGTCCACCGCGACGCTGGCCACCGACAGCTTGCCCTGATCCATTCCGGTCCGCTCGCGAACCAGCTTGCCGACGCGAAGTGCCGACTGAAACACTGTGTGCAGGACGGGCCCCACGGTCTTTTGTTCGACGGCGGCGCGGTATGCCTCGCGGACCTGGCCGAGAATCTGTCCCTCGCCCAGGATCAGGCTGTCCAGGCTGGTCGCGACGCGGAAGAGATGTCCGATCATACCTTGATCGTGATAGCTGACCAGATGCCGGGAGAACACTTCGGAGGCGACCCCATGGAACCTGACGAGAGCGTCTGCGAGTGCGGCCGGCTCCGGCATTTGTTCCTGGCTGCCGGCCACATACAGCTCGACCCGGTTGCAGGTCGAGAGGATCACCAGCTCGTTGCCAGGGAACGTCCGCGCCAGGAAATCGAGCCCGTGGACGTACTTGGACCCGTTGAAGTTGAGCACTTCGCGGACCGAGGCAGGCGCAGACCGGTGGTCGACCCCGAGGGCCAGCAGTCTCACGGCACGTTGATCCTTCCGATGGCTGCGGGCTCCGGCGCGCCATGCGCTGTGGGAAGCCGCAGTGCCTCGACACCGACCCAGGTGAAGACCAGGAAGGCAAAGGCCACGATCGTCAGAAACATCACGGCCCTTCCTCGCATGGCCGGGCGGAACCGCGCGTGCAGCAAAATGGCGAACACAATCCACATCGCGAGCGCGCTTAAAACCTTGGGATCGGTCCAGCGCAACGTGTGTGCCGAGGATGCGGTTCCGCGATCGTGCGCGGCGAAGCTCAGGGCCATTCCGATCAAAAGACCGAAGGTCAGAAGCGGGAAGGCGATCGTGATGGCCGCCCGATTGGTGCGCTCGCACTGTTCCAAGCTCAATAGCGCCAGGCCAGAGCGGGTCGGCCGCCTGGCCTTGAGGCGCCGCATCTGGACCAGATACATCAACCCGGAGAAAAAGGCGACGCAGGTGAAGACCGCCCCTGCCAGGAGAAAAACGCCGTGAACGGCTCCCCATAGCTGGATCGTGTCGCCCCAGCCGAGCCAGTCAGACGTCCGCGGCGCAAACCAGCCGGCGACGATCACGAGTCCCAGGACCAAGGGCAGCACAAACATCCCCACGGCGACGGGTTTGGGAGAGCGCACCATGAGGTAAAGTCCGATCAAGGCCACGATCCACGAGAGCACCATCACCGACTCGAACACCGTCGTGACCAGCATCCGCGGATTGCTGAATGCGATGTTGGCGAGAAACGCCGTCTGAACCAGCCAGCCGAGCGCCATCAAGGCCGCCGTGACGTACCAGCGAACCGAGCTGCGGACAACGAACCGCGCTAGCTCTGCCAGCAAAGCAAGACCATAAGTGCCCGCGAAGCAAAGAACCGACAACCGGTCCAACACGACTGCGCTCCCGTCGTCTTACCGTCGGCTCGGTGGGATGAATTGAATTCCGAGTGTCTCTATTCTAAGGACCCACGATGGCCAAGCCCAGCCTTCGTGTGACAATCCAGCTGCACCGGCACGGCATGAGAGTCGACCGATCAGTCCCGAATGATCCCCGCGCGGCCGATGCCGTGGTAAGTGAATCCCAGTGAGGCCATCCGCGCCGGGTCGTAGACGTTGCGACCGTCGAAGACCACCGGCTGCCTCATCAGCCGGCGCATCACCTCGAAGTCGGGGTTCCGAAACTCGTTCCACTCGGTGACGACGGCGAGCGCATCGGCCAGCTCGAGCGCACCGTAGGGCCGATCGCAATACGCGAGCCGATCGCCGTAGAGCGATCGAATGTTTCCGAGCGCCTCGGGATCATGAACTCGTAAATGGGCACGGCGGCGAGGAGCGCGTCGATCAAGTCCAGTGCCGGCGCCTCACGGATGTCGTCGGTGCGGGGCTTGAAAGCCTGGCCCCAGACGGCAATTGTCTTGTCCTCGAGCTTGCCTTGGAAATACTCGTGGATCTTTCGAAAGAGGATCTTTTTCTGAGCCTCGTTGACGGCGTCGACGGCCTCCATCATCCGCGCAGCCAGCCCCCTGGACTCTGCCATGTGAATCACGGCTCGGATGTCCTTCGGAAAGCAACTGCCGCCATAGCCGACGCCCGGAAACAGAAAGTGGAAACCAATTCGCTGGTCGTGGCCGATCCCGCGCCGGACGTCGTTGACGTCGGCACCGTAGGCTTCACACAGGTTTGCCATCTCGTTGATGAAACTGATCTTGGTCGCCAGCAGGCAGTTAGCCACGTACTTCGTCATCTCGGCATTTTCCGGCGACATGACGAGGAAGGGCCGATCGGTGCGCAAAAACGGCGCGTACAGCGCGTGCAGCCGTTCGGCGACCTCGGGCCGCCGCACACCAACGACGACCCGGTCGGGCTTGTTGAAGTCGTCAATCGCCGCCCCCTCCTTCAGAAACTCGGGGTTGCTGCCCACATCGAAGGAAACGTCCGTTTTCTCAGCCATCCGCCGGGATAGCTCTGCGTTGGTGCCGACGGGTACGGTGCTCTTGATCACGATCACCTTGGGAGAATGCAGGTTGGCCGCGATCTGGCCCCCGACCTCCCACACGCCGCTCAAGTCGGCGCCGCCTTGCGCACCTTGAGGCGTTCCGACGGCAATGAAGATGATTTCGGCTTCGGCGATTCCGGCCGCGAGGTCGGTCGTGAACGTGAGCCGGCCATCACGCCGATTGCGATGGACGAGCTCACCCAGCCCGGGCTCGTAGATCGGAACCTGACCCTCGGTCAGTCCCTTGATCTTGGCCGCGACCTTGTCGACGCACACCACGTCGTTGCCGCTTTCCGCGAGGCAGGTCCCCTGCACCAGGCCGACATATCCAGTCCCGATCACCGCGATTTTCATGGTAACGCTCTTCTGGGTGCGCGAATGAATCTCTGGTCCGGTTTTCTGCTGGAGATTATCGCGATTTCGGGGCAATGACGGCAAGCGGACATGTTTAACAAGTCTTCTCCAAACCAGCCTCCGGCTGCGAGTTGCGCCGGCCGGCCTGGCGTGAATCCGGCAACCCAGGTGACCACGATTCCTGAACCACCGCCTGACGGGTTTCCGCGTGGCGGGGCCGGCGAATCGCGGGCTCGCGGGAAAATCTCACTCGACAGGATGTGTGCCCCGTTCACGCGGCGGAGGCCGCCGGGTTGGCGAGGGCATCGATCAAGGATTCCGCGGTGAGCTCGGCCGCGTGAATGCAGTCGGGAATCCCCACGCCGTCATAGGCGATTCCCGTGAGATAGAGGTCGGTAGTGCTTGGCGAGGATGCGGCGGATGGCGGCGACGCGGTCGAGGTGTCCGAGATTGTACTGAGGCATCGACCGAGCATGACGGCTGATGCTCCTCGAAGAGGGGCGTGCCGGTCGCGCCAATCAAGTCGCCCAGCTCGCGTCGAACCAGCTGCCGAGACGGCGCCATCGTCCAGCTCGAACTGATCGCGATTGGTCACTCCGCCCAGGAAAACGCGCAGGAGGACGCTGCCGGCGGGACGCCGGTTCGGGAACTTGACGCTCAGGAACGAAACGGCCAGGATCGACCGCCCCTCGATGGCCGGCACGACAGCCCCGAAGCCGTCCAGGGGATGGCTGATCTGGTCGCGCCGATAGGCGATATTGACGATCAGCGACGATGCATAAGGGATCGCGCGGAGCTGCAGAGCCAGGGCCGCGTCCTGGGTATCGAGCAACCGCGCCGCCGCGTGGGCCTCGGTGGTCACGATCACGGCGTCGGCTTCGATCGGAGAGCCATCCAGTAGCTCGATCAGCCACGGCGAAACCGGCTCATTATGCACGATGCGGCGCACGGACGTCGCTGGTTTGAAGCACGCCAGACGGAAGCGAAGCCGCCAGTGCTTTCGTGAGCGTGTCCATCCCATCGGCAAGCGTGACAAACATCCCGTATCGGGCACCCGAGGCTTGCCGTTCGATATCTCGCGGACCGCGCTCCCGTGACAATCGACGCGCGGCCCGAATCAGGCTGCCGTGCTCGTTTTCCATCGCCAGAAATTGCGGGAACGTCGCCTTCAGGCTCAGGTCGTTGGGATCGGCGGTGTAGATGCCGGCGACCAGGGGCTGAACCAGCCGATCCAGCGCCTCGCGCCCGAATCGACGGCGCACGAACGACGCCAGGCTCTCCTCGCTGTCGTCGCTGCGACGGGGGATGATCAGATCCATCAAGAAGCGCAGCTTGCCGCGCCATGAGAGCACCGGCGTCGTCACGATCGGCATCAGGCGATGCGGCACCATCAGGACAAAACCCTCTGGCACCGGCAACAGCCGGCCATTTCGTACCACGAACGACCGCCGGTGGCTGGCGTCGGTCTCGACCAGTTGATCGCCCAGGCCCAGACGACGGCACAGGTCGATCCCCCAGGGCTTGTTGGTGACGAACGAGTCGGGGCCTGCTTCGATCGCGAACCCGTCAAACCGATCCGTCGCGATGACCCCGCCGACCCGATCCTTGGCTTCCAGAACGGTGAGATTGACCGGCCGGCGAAGAGTCCACGCTCGCTCGTGAATGCGGTGAGCGGCCGCCAAACCCGACAGGCCTCCACCAATCACGACGACACGATGCACCGGTCCACTTGATCCGCAATGCGCTCCGCCAAAAACGATTGCTCCTCGACGGCGTGCAGGTTTGCGAGATCTCGACTCGCCAGATGACCTAAACCGTTACTGAATCTGGGTATGCCGTCGTGTTCCCACGATTGCGACGACCGCTCCTCGAGAACGGTCCGCCGCCGAATCCACGCACGTCGCTCACGCGTCGTAAGTCGATGCACGGCTCCACTTCACTGACTATCCTATCGTCATTCTGCTTTCAAGTGCGCAGGGGTGAGGCTGGAGGGACGGGTGAGCGTGCCTGCCGGGCAAATTCGACGAGGTTTGAGCGCCGTGAACGCCTACGGCCGTGGAGCAGCGCACGGATCGTGCACGATGTCAATCAAGGCGCGCACGTTATCCACGGGAGTTTGGGGAGGATTCCGTGTCCCAGGTTGAAGATATGGCCGGGACGGCCGGTCGGCGAGATCGAGGATGCGTCGAGCCTGCGCCTCGATCTCGTCGCGAGGCGCAAGCAGGACGACCGGATCGAGGTTGCCTTGCACGGCGACGTCGTATCCCAGGCGCTGCCAGGCTTGATCGAGCTCGACGCGCCAATCCAGGCCGATGACGGTCCCGCCGGCAGTCGCGCTGAAGTTCCAGCAGCGTCGATGTGCCGGTTCCGAAATGGATGACCGGGACAGCAGGATCGAGCATGTGTGAACAGTCTGGACATGTGCGGCTGGACGAACCGGCGATAGTCGTGGGGGCCCAGCGTACCGACCCAGCTATCGAAGACTTGAAGCGCCTGGGCTCCGGCGGCGGCCTGGGCGTTAAGTAGGCCGCGGTCGCGTCCGCCAGACGTTCCATGAGCAAAGCGTTCCACGCTCCTTCATCGCGGTACATGAAAGTCTTCGCCTGCTCGTAGTGGCGGGAGCCGCCCCCTTCGATGGCATAGCACGCCAGGGTGAAGGGCGCACCCGCGAATCCGATCAGTGGGATCGACGGGCTTGAGCGCCGCCCGGATCGAGCGTGACGGCCTCCAGCACATATTCGAGGGCGCGACAGGTCTCGAAAGCGGCCGGACCCGGTCGACGTCGCTCGGCAGTCCGGATGGGGTTGTGGATGACCGGTCCTTCGCCCTTGGTGAACTCGATCTCGAATCCGAGCGGTTCCAGAATCAGCAGGATGTCGGCGAACAGGATCGCGGCGTCGACGCCGATGCGCTCGGCCGCGGTGACCGTGACCTCCGTAGCCAGCTCGGGTCGCTTGCACAGCTCGAGGAACGACACCTTGGAGCGAACGCCCGGTATTCGGGCATGTAGCGGCCGGCCTGTCTCATCAGCCAGATCGGTGTGACGTCGGCACGGCTCGCGCCGGCACGCCTTGAGGAATGGCGAGTTCCGAAAGCGATGCAGGAAGCGGAGGAAGGGCGGGATGCGGTGGGCAGGTCATGTCATCACGGCAATTCGGACGAGTCTGGCGCGCTGTGCTTCCGCGGCCACCATCTTACATCCGTCTCGCCAGGATCGGGAGTGGGGGAAGTCTTGTTTCCGCCGAGGCGCCTGTTCCGCGGCAGGGAGCATGGCTTACAATTCGCCATGGATGCCCTGCGATCCAGATGCGCACGAAAGGACGTGGTCCAGCGATGAGCGAGGCAACAGCGGAAGCTGTGGTGACACGCACCGATCCTCGAGCAGAGACACCCTTTGATCTCCTCGAAGACGCGCTGCGCACGGCGGACCGACCGCTGCGCTGGACCGCCTGAGCGAGCACTTGAGCGGTAGCGGCGAGTATCGGGCTCTGCTCGACGCCCTCTTGCTCAAGGCGAGGCACGAGCTCGGACTTCCCTTGATCAGTTCGGGATCGTTGTCCGATTTGCCAGAGCCCGTGCGTTCTCAATACGAAGAGAAATACATCGGGGCGATCCGGCTGGTCGGCTCAAAATACCTCGACAACGGCGACATCCCGAACGCCTGGCCGTATTTCCGTGCAATCGCCGAGAGCGAACCGGTCGTTCAGGCGATCGATCGCTACCGCCCCTCGGAAAACGACGAGCAGCTCGGTTCGGTGGTTGACGTGGCCTTCAACCAGGGGGTCAGTCCGCCGCGGGTTCGAGCTCATCCTCGAGAACTACGGCACGTGCCCCGCGATTTCGGCGTTCGAGCAGCTTCCGCAGCCCGATCTCGGACTGCGCATCGCCTGTGGCGAGCGTCTGATTCGCCACTTACATCGCGAGCTCACGGCCAATCTGCGTGGCGAAATCGCGAGCAGGGGCCAGGTGCTTCCGCCGGACGGAAGCTCGATTGCGGCGCTGGTCACCGGGCGCCCCTGGCTGTTTTCCGACGACTCGTATCACATCGACATCTCTCATCTGGCGGCGGTCGTGAGGATGTCGCTGCTGGTGGCCGACCCGGCCGTGATCGGCCTCGCTGCGGATCTCACCGAATATGGCCGGCAGCTTTCTCCTCGGCTGATCTTCGAAGGCAATCCCCCGTTCGAGCGGACTTTCGAGGATCATGGAATTTATCTGCGCCCTTGCTCGGACGAGACGTCGACCGGGCGATCGCGCATTTCGAGGCAAAGCTGGCCCAGGAGGAGAAAGCCGACGGCGAGGTGCTGGCGGCAGCCCAGGCGCTCGTCAATCTACTGGCACGGGTGGGCCGCGTCGACTCGGCCATCGACGTCGCGGCCGCGCACTTCAAGGACGTTCCCGAGACCGCGCTCTCCTGCCCGTCGGTCTCGCAGCTCTGCCAGCGCGCTGGTCTGCATGAGCGGCTCGCGACCATCGCGCGAACGAATGGCGACCTCGTGAACTTCACGGCCGCGAGGCTCCAGAGCCGGATGGTTCCGGGATAAACGAACGAGCCGCCCTCACTGTTCTTCGAAAATGACATACGCCTCGTGTACACCCAGCTCGATGATCGGCGTCAAAGCCATCGCGAGGCGTCGTGCTGCGGGTCGGGAACGGTGACTCGCAACGGAGCGAGCTGCCAGATGCCGCCACCGCGATGGACCCAGCGATAGCCAGGGGGGGCCACCCAGACGCCATCGCCGGCGCCGTCAAACTGGCGACCGCGCTCCTCGCGGACGACTTGCGCCTCCTCCGCCGATGCGGCAAAGTAGATGAAAGCCGCTAGCAGCACGTGAATCGGATTGCCCGTCCAGAACGGGACCACGATGCCGAACAACAACGCCAGCCCGCGCCCGATCCGCGCCGCGATTTGAGTGGCGTGCACTCGACCGAGCCAGCCGCTCAATAGCGCCCTCAATACGCGGCCGCCGTCCATCGGGAACGCGGGAATGAGGTTGAAAATGCCGAGGGCCATGTTGAGGCCGAGCAGATCCGTGAGGTAGTCGCCGACGGCGAAGGTCGCGGTCGAGCCGGCCGGAAAGAGCGGCAGTGACATCAGAACGAAGAGCGCGGCGGCGATCGCAAAATTCACCGCGGGGCCGGCCAGCGCAATCAAAAGCTCTGCCCCGGGAGCGCGCGGCATCCGCTCCAGCCGCGCCACACCGCCGATCGGGTACAGGGTGATGTCAGCCGTCTGAATTCCATATCGGCGCGCCATCAGTGCGTGACCTAATTCGTGCAGGAGCACGCAGCCAAACAGGGATAGGACGCGTAAGACGGCACCTGGGCCGCCGTGAAGCACCTGAGGGAACAGAAAGACGAGCAGGAAGGTTGCGTGGATATAAAGGTCGATCCCCGCAACTCGGCCCATTTTCCAGGAAAGACGCATGCGAGCCAGTATCCTTTCTCCGAAGGGCGAGCGCCCCCGGCTACTCTCTCATTGTACTTCGTCGGCGAAAACAGGAAAGTTCGTTCCTGCGCAGCCGCCGTGCGCCCGGGCGCCATCGCCCTTCGGGGCTCGGAGGCGCCATCCGCGCCCAATCGATGGATCCCGCGCGCAGAATCGCGCCGCGGGAATGACAGGTCCCGCCGTGCGTGAACCGTCCGGGACAACCGGGCTACCGTTCCAGAATGGCGGGACGAGGCATGACGTATCCTTTGACCGCCACCTCGATCGCCGGCCAGTTCTGCATCTTCGTGACGACCTCGTAGCCCCGGGAATCGATGATCACCGAGTCTTCGATGCGGGCCGCACAGATGCTGGGGCTCCAGGAGAGCGCCATGTTGGGCTCAAGCACCAGCGTGCTGTCGGGCCGCAGCAGGATTTGCGCGGGGAATACCCGATAACACTACCTTGATAGTCGAGGGTCCATTCGTGGGGATGGCGGAACTTCTCGTAGATCCGTTTCGCGCGTCGGAAAACTTCGGAAATGAGTTCGCCGGGCCGCGAGAAATAGATGCATGTCGCGTCAATCATCGCGGCCACAGCATGCTGCTGGCGAAATTCGGCGTCGACGTCGCCGAACGCGACGGTGCGCGCCGCCGACGCGCACAGCCCATGGCGACGTCCGGTCACTGCGATCGTCGCGCAATTTGTGATCGGGCTCGCCTTGAACGTGGGCCGGCGAAAGCGGCCCAGGCGATCGTCGCTGGCGACGCGAAGGTCAACCGGGACAACGCCTTCGCGAATCAGGCAATGCGCCAGGTGTCCGGCGACGTCGCATTCGCGCTCCCCCGGCAGAAAATTGCGGCAAGTCGCCTCCACCGCCTGACTGACGGTCCTGCCCAGGTCACGGATCCGCCGCCGCTCGAGCGCAGTGAGCTGCCGCCTGAGCATGTAGAGCGCGTCGCTCTCACGCCGATGGTGGGAGTAGCCGTTCTGCCCCAGGTCGGTCGCGATTTTCTTGTTGTGACACAATTCCGCCACGACCTGATGCGGCTCGCCGTACCACGGCCGCTCCTTGAGCTGGAATCCCAACCCCGCGAGCTCTTCCTCGAACACCCGGCCGCTTTGAACGTTGTCGGCAATCACCGCACGGCATGTGCGGTTGACGAAGAGCAAGATCGCGCTGTGGTCGGAACCAAGAGTCTGACCAAGCTCGGCGCCCGAAGTGAACCAAGCGACCGAATCTGCGAGACCCAGCACAACCGCGTCGTGGCCGGAGGCATCAAGGAAACGGCGAATGCGCTCGTGTTTTTCCTCGACGTCGTCCCGCCGGCACTTGAGCTCTTGGTCTTCGTGGTCGGCCGTGGGATCGGCCGTCGTGGGAAATGTATCAGTGTGGGGCCGATCGGCAGCCGTCAGGAGCACACGGTCAAATTCACCGCTCAGCCCGTTGGCCCCGGGAACAGCCGAGCTCAAGCCATTGACGTGGACCGCCGTCGACACGGCACGCCTCCCCATTAACGAACAGGGATCCCCCGCCTTGGGGTTCCCTACCGACTGCCCTCATGGTTGTGTGTAAACGAAGGAGATAGTATTTACTTATCCTTCCAAGTTACGCTCAGAAATTCAAGGATCTGGGGGATTAATTTCAAATAATGCACAGGAAAGTCCAGGTCGTGGCCTCCATTCACCATGACGAGCCCGTTTCGCACGCCCGCGCCGGAGAGTGCGGCCGCCATCTCCACGGACTGGCTCATCGGAATCAGCGGATCCTGCCGGCCTTGAACCAGGAACATCGGCGGATCACTCGGCGAGACTTGATCGGCGGGCGAAGCTGCCACGTAGCTCGTTGATAGTTGCTCGGGCGTTCCTCCCAGGAACTGCGCGGCCGCCAAGGCGGCAAACCGGCTCTCGGCCGACAATCGCTCCAGATCCGTCGGCGTCGAAAACGCGACCACCGCATCCACCGAGGTGGAGACTCCGCTCGCGCTCGTCGATCCGGGATGAGTCCCCAGCAATGCCGCAAGGTTGGCTCCCGCGGATTCCCCGATAGCCGCGATTTGATCCGGATTAATATCAAGCATGCTGGCGTGCATTCGGACCCACCCGACCGCGGACTGGACATCCTGGAAATTAACCGGCCAGGTTGGCTTCCCGGGGGCCGACAATTCGTAGTCAGGCGCGACGACTACATATCCAGCGCGGACGAACGCGGATGCGATTCGCTCCCCGTATCCGGTTTTGTCCAAACGTCGCCACCCGCCGCCGTGAATGGCGATGAGAACCGGACGCCCACCAGGGGGCGCAGGATGCTTGGGCAGATAGACGTCGAGCTGCTCGGGCGGTCCGTCGGTCGTCGGGTAAGTGATATTCAATAGCGTCGTCTGTGCGCCCTGTGGCAATGATCGCTCCTCGTGTCGGACCGAGTGCGCCGCGCGCAGCCGTGTTGTCGGCCGCCGGCACGATCATTGACAGCAAACCTCGTTCCTCGAGGCGCTCCGCGTCAAGCGAAAGAAAACGCCGCTGCGGCCGTCCGGTCGGACGGTGCGCGATGCGGCGGAATTCGATCCGCCGGCATCTCAACCGATCGAAAAATGGGTGCATCGGTACCGCGCCGGCGGACGCGCGTTCCTTATTTAAGCAAGAGGTCGTTCCGGGGTGCTTCAATCGAAACATTCCATACGGATTCCAGGAAAGCAAAGATCTCAGGCAGAAAATCCCTGGTCTCGTCGATGCCCGCTTCGAATCCATGGCGAGCCCCTTCGACGACGACCAGGCGATGGTGGACCTTGGCGGCCGCCAGCGCCGCTGACATCAATTTGGCTTGCTCGAGAGGCACCCAGGCATCGTCGGTGCCGTGCAATAGCAGCATGGGGGCGGCGCCGGTCGAGACATGATGCAGCGGCGAGGCACTCGCCAGCAATGAAGCGCCATCGCCAGGGGTCGCGCCGAGGAAGGTCTTGATCGGTTCGTGGGGAAGGCGCCGCCCGGCCGCGAGCTGCGCCAGGTCAAATGGGCCGTAGAAGCTCACCACCGCCTGGACGCGCGATGAAACGCCGTCCGAGCCTTTCTCATCCGGCAGCGTGCCAAGCAGGGCTGCGAGGTGTGCGCCTGAGGATTGGCCCATGACCGCGATCCGGCCCGGATCGAGCTGGATTTCGCCTGCGTGTCGTCGAGCCCAGCGCACCGCTTCACGGACGTCGTCGATCGCCGCCGGCCACGAGGGTGCGCCGGGTGTGGCCAGCGAGTAGTCGACGGCGATCACCACCATGCCTCGCTGGACCAGCCGAAGCACCGTATTCCGCGGGTCGTCGCTTCGATAGGCCGATCTTGAGCCGCCAGACCAGCTTCCGCCGTGAATGGCGAGCATCGCGGGCCGAAGCCCGCCCTGCGCCGCACCACCCGGTGCGCCGGCGGGAAGATAGATATCGAGCCAGAGCGGCTGCCCGCCGCTCGTGCGATCCATCCTGGCCGAGTGCACCGTCACTCCTGCGCGTGCCCAGTCCGGGCGAAGCGGGAGGGGTGCAGTCCACCACGACCAGGCCGTGACGAGGGCGATTCCGAGCCAGACGGTCAGGTTTGGAATAAAGCGGACGGTGCGCATCGCAGAACGCTCGGCTTACTTCCCTGCGCCTATCGGTCGATTCCTGCGTGACCCTTGCTACAATTCCCACTATAACGTGAAACCGGCAGCGAGCGGGCCACGGCGACGCGGGTCGGCCGCGCGGCTTCGCCGGGCGATACCGATCGAGGGAGGGATTTGGGTCGATGGAAACGGCGTTGCCGAAGCTGCCTTTGATCGAGCGCCGCGAGATCGAGGCGCGGCTTGTTGGGCCCTTGATACGTGCCTTTGCCGCCGAGATCGGGCAGGAGCGCACGCTCGAGATTCTACGGACGCTGATCCGCGACATAGCCCGCCAAAGTGGCGGCGAGCTTGCCCAGTTGCTGGGAAAGCAGACACTGGAAGCCTTCGCGGGGGCGCTCGACCGCTGGAGCGAAAACGGCGGCGCTCGAGATCACAATCCTCGAGCAGTCGCCCACGCAGCTCTCGTTCAACGTGACGCGCTGCCGCTACGCCGAAATGTATCGCGCGCTGGGTCTGGCAGATCTGGGAGCGAGCCTGTCGTGCGAGCGCGATTTCGCGCTCGTGGAGGGTTTCAATCCGGAGATCCGATTGACCCGAACTCAGACCATCATGGACGGCGCGTCCTTCTGCGACTTCCGATTTCGCGCGGACGGAAAAGCGCGTCCGCCGAGTGAGCCCCCCGATTCGCCTCACGCCACAGAATGATCGAGCGCCCGGTGACTTGAGCGTCCGACGCCGGGGATTCACGACCTCGGACGAGGAGCGCTCACAGCACCGACCCGAGGCGTCTCATGTGCCGCAGCGCCAGCCTTGCCGTCGATTGAAAAACGGCATGGCCGCCCGAGGACCTGGATCCAGACGGTCTTCTGCTTGTCGGAAAGAACCGCGATCGCCTTGCGCGATAGATTCGTATGCTGGTCGTAGGTCCAGCTCAACTGAGGTCGCTGGGCGACGGCTTCAGCGATCAATCGCGCGACGGCATCCTGCTGTTCGCGCGACAGGTTCAGATCCTCGGCGACGAGCGGCCGGCTGGCGGGAAGCAATGCGCTTGCTCCCTCCCACTGGAGGTCGATCTGGTCGAGTCGAAGGAGCTGATCGGGCGAGAGATGCGCCATGAGCCAGCGAGCTTCGTCTTCGTCGATCACGCGGCGCGCGGCCACGATACCCGCGCCGGTTTTTCCTTTGAGTCTCATCGCTTTGCGGTACAGCGCGGATGCGGCCCGATTGATCTCGATGACCTGAGCGGAAGCCAGTCCCAGGTCGGTCTGCACGTCCGCGCGCATCAACAGAAACAAACGCGCTGTCCGAATTCCGATCCGGTCGTCAAACGGTTCGCCTGCGTGCGCCACCCGACCGAAGCCGACGAATCCGAGACCGAACACAATCAAGGCGCGCACGAGCATCGATCCATGACGCATGAGCCGAGCCTCTGTCTGATTCACGGAACCCGTGTTCGATCACAGAAACGTTGACCGGGACACGAGCAGATAAATCCGAATTGACGGGCGAAACGGAGTCGCCGCTTCCGCAGACCCGAAACTTATACGCGGAACGCGCCAAAGCGGGAAGACCAACGCTCAGTTTCGCTGTCGGGCGAAAACAAGACGGCTCGCGACGTCATCAGGCCTTGCTGGCGGGGGCCTGAGGTTTCGCGAGCCGCTGGCGCTTGCGTGGTGCAAGCTCAAACGTGATTTCGAGATCGATCACTCGTCCGAGGCACTGCCTCGCGACTCGCGCAGACTCTTCCTTCGCGCCGACGTGCTCGGTTTTGCCGGTGCGGGCGCTGTCCCCTTCTTGGCCGAGCTCGCAGAGGCCGTCTCCTCGTCGTCGTCGGCAGTCTTGGCCTTGGCGGCCGTTCCCGCCGTCTTTGACGCCGCGGCGTTCTTGGTGAAACCTCTGTTCCCGCCCGGTCCTCCCCATCCGGCGAACATCTGCGATCGGTCAAACGGCGGGCCGAGCATCTTCTTGAGCGTGGCGCGCTGGCGGGGATACAGAATCTTGTTGATCGCGGCGGCATACTGGTTTTCCAGCTTGTCGCCGTCGGCCTTGTTCTTCTCCATCTGGGCTTTGACTTCGGGGTCTTCCATGACTTTCTTCATGATTTCGGGGTCGAATCGCTGCCGATTGCCTCTGCCGCCGCCAGGGCCGGCGGTGACGGGATTTCCGTTGCCGCCAGTGACGGGATTTCCATTGCCCCCAGTCACGGGATTTCCGTTGCCCCCGCCGGCTGGATTCCCATTACCCCTGCCGCCGGGATTACCGTTGCCCGGTCCGATATTGGCCAGACCACCGGGATTTACTCTCGTGAACGCGGCCTTCATGAAGTCGCCCTGCTGTTTCCGGATCTCGCGCTGCATCTGACGGCGGTCGTCGCGCAGCCCTTGGAGCTGCTCGATTTGTTCGTCGGTAATGTTGAGCTTGTCGATCATGTCCTCGCGCATCACCACCCCGGGGCCTTCTAGCTGGAGCTGGACCTGCCTCAGACGCGTGAGCTGGCCTTTGTCGAGGATCCTGGCGAGATATTGCTCGCCGGTTTGCTGAAGCTCGTTCATGCTCTCCCGGAAGAGGGCGAATCGTTCGGCTTGCTCCGGGTCGATCTGACCACCGCGGCCGCCATTTCCACGGCGTCCGCCCGGATTCTGCCCGCCACCGCCAGGATTTTGCGCCATCGCCAGGATTCTGGCCGTTGCCGCCGCCAAAGCCGCCGCCCGGGTTCTGGACTGCGCCACCGCCCAGGTCGCCGCCACCGGCAGCGACGTCACTGTTCTGTCCGCGGCGTCCGCCCCCTTTTTGGGCTCCGCCCGGCCCGTTGCCGTTTCCCCCGCCACCCCCTGGACCGCCAGGACCTCCCATACCCATCTGCGTCCGAAGCTCGCGCCGCTGCGTGTCGAGCTTCTCGTTAAGGCTCTTCAGTTGGGTTTTCTGCTTGTCGGATAGTTTGATTTCGGCCTGGACCGTCGGATTGGAAACGAGCATCAGCAACGACCCGCCGGGTCCGCCGAAGCCCCCGAAGCCCCCACCAAAGCCGCCGAAGCCACCTGGACCGCCGAAGCCACGTCCGCCCGGACCTCCGCCTCGTCCGCCGCCCCCGCCTCCATTGCCGCCCGGCGGCTGCTGAGCCAGCGTGTTGAGAGTCAACGCGGCGATGGCCAAAAGCGCTGCCGCTGTGATGAATGTGTAACGAAGTCGTACCATCACGTGCTCCTGAGGCTCCAGCCCCGTCTGCTCTTTTGCGCAGCGAGCCGTTCGCGTCCGAGGTTGTACCTGGGGTCTTAATGATTTTAGCGGCAGTCACGCCCCTTGTGGCCAAACCAGTTGCGAAAAATAATGTAAATTCCGTTTAACATTCCGCCCTCTGGTGGTGACGGCGGCATGCGGTTGGCCAGGGACGATCATGTGAAAGTGCGACGCTGCACCCGGAGTCACGGGTGACCAGTTCGAGACCAGGCGAGCCAGAGGGCCAGGGCGGCCATCGCCGAAAATGTCGCCAAGCGGGTCAGCAGGCGGTAGGTCGCAAATCTTTTTTGGGCTGAGACTTGATCGATATCGGAGCCTTGAGCCAGGTCACTCTCCTCGAGCGCGCCCCGCTCGAGGTTGTTGAGAACGTTCATCCCCAGTAGATGGACGAGCCAGAGCACGAGGAAGCCAAATCCGTGCTCGAGCCACGTGCGCCAGCGGAACGGACGGGAGACGAGACCACCAGGATGCCGCCGCGGTCGCCTGGTAAGGCAACACCGACAGCGACACGGGCTGGCTGACGGTGTCGGTTCCATCGCTCACCTGGACGGTCAGCGAGAGCGGACTGTCGGTCTCGCGCGGCGGCGTGCCGGCAATCTGGCCGCTGGCCGGATCGAGGGCGAGCCAATCGGGCAGGGCTCCCTCCGACGACCAGGTACGCGGTAGTCCACCGCCGGTTGCTGCCAATGCAAGCAGATAGGGCCTGCCCGCGACGGCTTCCGGCAACCGGCTCGGCGTCGCGATCCGGAGTGGCGCCTGGCCGGCATTCGCGCCCGCCTCACGGTGCTCGCTGTCCAGACTTTCCAGGTCGGCGGCTTTGGGGAGCAGAGCCATGATGACCATGGTGAGTAACAGGATGAAGAGCAAGGCGCCCGTGAGCTTTGTGACAACCACGGCGACGAACGAATCCTCGCCGGAGCTGCCGAATTCGACGCTGGAATGGCCGCCTCGACGTGACCGTCGCATGACTTGTTCCAAGAGAGGGTGAAGAATGTAACCGCAGTCGGATTAACTCGGAATTCCGCCGCGTAAGCCGCTGGGCTGTGGGTCGCCACTCGCGGTTTCGAGATCACGCGACGCGGATCGAATCCGAGCGTGGTGGGACGGCTTCGGCCCGTTCGTCGAATAACTTCTTCACGATATTTCGATACAGAGCGTTCCCCTGTTCCATGCTCACATTGAGCAGCTCGAGGGCGTCCTTGAGGCTGGTCAGACTGCGGGCAAGCTGTTCCTGCGTGGCCCGGCTCGAGCGCTCATAGGCGGCGGACCACGATCCGGCCAACGATTCGATCGCAAGGCCGGCGCGATCGAGCCCACGCTTGATCTCGTCGAGCTGCGCCTCGGAGGAGGGCATTTGTGCCAGCGTCTTTTCAATCCGCGCGAGCGCGGCCGCGCCATGATGCAACGACTCGCTCGCTGTTCCCATTGCCGTCAGATCGGCACCAATCCGTCCGATCGTGTCGGCGCCCTGCTTGAACGAATCGAGCGCCTCGGGTAGTCGTTGCACTTCATTGGCGAACTGCGGGATGGGGACCCGGAGGCTCTCACCCAGCCGCTCGGACTGTAACTGCAGCGATCGCACGGCCGGCTCAAGGACACGCGCCAGCTTGTTCCCCATCTCGTCGAGCTGCGGCCCGATGATCTGGAGCAAACGGTTTGCCAGCGGATCATCGGTGCCGACGCGTGGAAGCACGTGATCGACGACCCAGCGGTCCACGCGTGCCAGCAGCTCTTCCGACCGGCGCAAGACCAGCGTCTGAACCAGCATCAGGGCTGCGCTCAGGAACAGGGCCAACAGCGTACTGTCGAAGGCGATCTGCAACGCGGCGGTGACGCTCGTCAGATTCGTGAGGAACCCGTCCAGGTTCTTCACCATCGGCAACACCTTGCTGATATTCATCAGCGCCTGCGAGATTCCTTCGACGGTGCCGATAAATCCAATCACCGGAAGGAGATACAAGATGTAGCGCGTCAGCGTGAACCGCCCGGCCATCTGTTCCTGGTCGAGACCGGAGCTCTCGCGGTTGACCTCCATGAGCTGGGTGACCGACGGGCTGCCGCTTTCCTTCAGGTAGCCCACCAGTTGCCCGACGCGCTGCGGTAGGATTCGCGAATCGCCATCCGAAATCACAGCAGAGGCGGGAGACGTCTCGGACGATTTGTCGCCGCCCATCGCCGAGTTGACGCACTTGACCAGGGCCGGCGCCACGTCGAACGCCCTTTCATTGCGCCAGAGACGGAACAGCTCGCGACTGAGCGTGAGGACAGCCCACAGGTAGATGCAGGTGCCTACGTACTGCTCCCAGCCCCGCTCGAACATCAATGTCGGGTTGAAGATCATGAGGCCGATGGGGAAGAGCAGGGCCAGGATCAGCATGATCACAGTCGCCAAATATCCCGGCCATTGCGAGCCATGCGCACCTCGTGCCATCCGTGGACTCCTCCGTAGTGACCGTTCGTGAAGGGTGCCGGGCCATTCGATCGAGCTACCCGCCGAAGTGGTATCGCTTGGTTGGCCAGATTCGTCAAGGTCAGACGTGCTCGTCAGGCCGGTCAGGGCGCACGACATGGTTTGCCCTGCCAAGGGGACCGATGGTATCGTGCGGATCGAAGTCTGTCGTTTACAGTCGTCTTCACCCTCACCTTGGAGAGGACCGCGAAAATGGGCAAGGATGCCACCCAAATTCGGACGGAATTTCACTCTCGTTTGGGCCGGATGGCTCGGGAACTCGCGAAGGAACTTTACCCGGATGGCCTTCCTAGAGGCACCAAGTTCTCGGAGTTGGAGACTATTGCCGGGCACTGGGCGATGAGATGGCCCGGCAACTGATCGAGATCAACGTTCAGGAGCAGGCCGACGACTGGCCCGAGGAGGAACTGGGCGAGTGCCCGGTCTGCGGAGGGGCTGCCCGCAAGGCTCCCGACGAGCCCCGCGTGCTAGTGACCACGCGGGGAGACGTGGCCTGGAAACAACGAGTTTTCAATTGCCCTCGCTGTCGGCGGGCTTTTTTTCCCTCAAAATCAAGCATTGGGCCTTGACCATACCGGTTTTAGCCCACGCGTGCAGCAGAAAATTGTCCATGCCGGCGTCAACAGTTCTTCCTATCAGCAGGGGTCCCGCGATCTGGCCGAACTGTCAGACTTGAAAATCGCCCCCAAACCGGTCGAGCGGATCGTACGCAAGATCGGCCAAGAGCGGATCGATCAACGTGACATGGCCGTCGCGGCGTACAAGCGGGTCCCCCTGATGGCTAAGGATGTCGTTGCCAACGCAAAGCGTCCCTCACCGTCTGTGGCGATGGTGTCGGTGGATGGTGGCCGGCTGCAAATCCGATCGGACCCGTCGGAGCCGAAGCAAGACAGTCATTGGCGAGAGTCCAAAGTCTCCGTCTTGGAAACCTATCAAAGCGACGTCCATGAAGCTGACCCCGATCCCGATGTGCCGCGCTGTTTTCTTGACCTGAAGCGGACCAAAGAGATGGTGCGAGGCTTGGGTCATCCTCTTCCGGTCGGCTTGGAGTTCGAGAGCGAATGCCCGCCGCACAAGCAGGACAAGGCGACGGGAGAGGGGCGTGGACGCAAGCCCCGTCCAGGCCGTCCTAAACGTCTGGTCCGCAGTGTCTTGGCCAGCCGAAAGTGCGCGGAAGAATTCGGCCCGATGGTGCATCAGGCGGCCTGGGAGCGGAACTTCTTCGGGGCGAAGCGAGAGGCTTTTTTGGGAGATGGTCTACCGGTGAACTGGACGATCCAGCGCCGGCACTTTGCATCCTTCACGCCGATTCTCGATTTCGTGCACGCCCTGAGTTACGTGTTCTCAGCGGCGTTCGCCGGGCGTCCCCAAGCCGAGGGGACGGAGGTCTATAAGCGCTGGATTCAAACCGTCTGGTCGGGTCAGGTGACGACAATCCTGACTGAGTTGGAAGAACGATCCGCGGCCATTGGTATGCCACCGTCGGAGTGCGCCGACAGCGACCCTCGAAAGCTCGTCTTCGAGTCGTTGCGTTACCTGAAGAACAATGCCGACCGAATGCGTTATGACGACTACCGTCGCCAAGGATTGCCCATCATGACCAGCGCGGTGGAGTCGGTGATCAAGATGATCAACAAACGCGTTAAGGGGAGCGAGAAGTTCTGGTCGGAACAGGGCGCTGAGGCAATCCTTCAACTGCGAGCGGACCATCTGAGCGAGACCGAGACCATGAACCGGTTCTGGGAGGCGCGGGAGGCGCGAGTGCCATCGCCGGACGCGGCTACCGCCGAGCGTCGTGAACAATTGTTAACTCAATCGATGTCGTGCGCCCGGCCGGTCGGCCGGGCGTGGGCGTCGTCCGGAACGCGAGCATGGGCATGCATCTGCGCACGATCAGCGGCCGGCACGGAAGCTCCCGTGAGACTCGACGTTCAGATGCGATCGGATGCTTTCACCGGCGCCGGCGGAGGTGCTCAGGTCGGTGGCCGCAATGCCGTCTTTGCTTTCGGGGCGGCCGGGTCGGGTTTGCCGTCCAGCTTTCCGACATCCTGGCGCAGAATCACGACGCGGTCGTGAACGATCAAGACGATATCGGCCCGGCCGTCGCCGTCCACGTCGCCGATCACCATGTCGCGGGGCTCGATCACGTCGCCGATGTTACGGAAGGTCTTGCGCTCAAATAGCTTGAATATGGTCGCCGGGATCAGCTCGGCGTCGCCGGCGTAGGTGGCGATCTCGAGCGATTGTTCGCCGACGTCGGAGAAGACGGCGTCGGGCGAGCCGTCGCCGTTGACATCGCCGGCGGCCACGTCGCCCAGCCGGGCGTCGTTTCGCTTGGTCTCGTAGGTGGCGATCGTGCTCGAGCCGCTGGCCCTTGCGACCGGTCTGAAGGACGCCGAATCGATCGGTTCCGGCGAGGACGAGGTCGTCGCGGCCGTCGCCATCCAGGTCGGCAACGTGCATGCCGGTGAAATTGAGCGTGCCGACCAGCAGGCTGCCGCCGGGGCGGTAGACGCCGTCTTTCTTGGAGAGGAAAAGCAGCGACTTGGTGGCGCGATCGAGCAGCACGACCTCCTTGACGCCGTCGCCGTCGGTGTCGAGCGCGGCGGCGCCCAGGATCTGCGCCGAGTTTCGGCCGGCGTTGTATTGATCCTTGATGTTCCAGTGGCCTTCCGGCGTCGAGCACGATGCGGCGCGCGTAAGTGTTCTGTGCCACGATCACGGCGGGCCCGTCGAGATCCATCACGCTGACGCCGGCGGGCGTGGCGTTCGAGAGGGGGCCCAAGACTGCCGGTGAAGGGCCGGGGCGGCCCGTCCTTTTTCGCCCAGGATCAGCGAGGGGCGCCGTAATCCTTGAAGATGAGGAGGTCGGTTTGTCCGTCTTGATTGACGTCGAGCGTCTTGACGGCGGCGGGGACCGCGGTCACGCCCGGGAAGTGCGACCGACTCCACCTCGCCCCACTTCCTGGGCACGAGCTTCCCCGAATGGCTCGCGCGTGACGGCGCGGAGCTCGAACGTGTCTGCTCGCCGGCCTTGGTGCGCGACGATGTAAAGGATCTCCGGCTCGCTTGTCGCCATCCAGGTCGGTCACATCCATCGCGACCGGCTCGCCGGCCACGGAGAGCGGCGTGGGGAAGGTGAGTCGGCCATTTTCGAACACGCTGCGGCCGATTTGTTTTTCCTGCTCCGAGAGGACGTAGACTTCGTCCTTGGCGTCCGCCTCGTTGCGGGACGAGGCGGACGGTGCGGGCGCTTACCCAGGCTGGGGAAGGTCTGTCCGGAGCCGAGGCCCGAATGCGTCGTCTGGAGATAGACCCAAACCTGGGCGTTGGCCGGGTCGGTCACGACGACGTCTTTTCGGCGGTCGCCATCCACGTCGCCGACGGCCAGCGACCGCCCGCGCTCGTTGCCCTGCGGCAAGAGCGAAAAACGCCAGCCGGCCGCGCTTGTTCGCCTCGTCGTCGGCCGACTGGTCGAGGGTCAGCACCTTGGCGCGGCCCGATTGACCCTCGACGACCAGGATCTCGCATCCCCGGCTTGCCGTCGATCTGCCCGAAGGCGATCGCACGCGGCACCTCCAGGGCAAACCGCTGTTCGGGTCCCAGCTTTTTCTCGTCGGTCGCGAACCGGACGTGGATGGGGTGATCGCTCTCGGAGTCGACGATCACAAGGTCCTTGGCCCCGTCGCCGTCCAGGTCGACGGTCTTGACCAGCCACGGATTGCCGGCAGTGTGCGGCACTCGCTCGGGCTCGCTCAAGGCTTCCCGGGCCGGTCTGATAGACGAAAATCAATTCCTTCTCCGCCAGCAAGCGCCAGGTCGTCGCGTCCGTCCTGGTCGAGGTCGCCGACGGCCAAGGCACCCGGCCTCTGGACGGCGTCGCCGGTGTTGATCTTCTTGGGACTGCCGAACCGGCCCTTACCCTCGTTGAACAGGATGACCACTTCGGCCGGCGTGCCGTAGAACACGAGGTCGGGCTTGCCGTCTCCATTGAAGTCGCCGGTATCGACGCTGACGACTTCCTTGTTGACCGGGATGCTGACGAGCCGCATGCGCCGGTCGTATTCGAGCTCGTTGGTGTCCTTGCGGAAGGGGCGATTCGACCTTGTCATCGTCGGGCTTCTTGGTGCTCAAGAGCAGGTCGATCCGCGACCGGCCGTTGTTGCTGACGATGATGTCGTCGATCTTGTCGCCGTCCAGGTCCTTGAGCTGAAGGTTGCCGATCCGGCTGTCGAGCTTGTAAAGCTCCAGCGGCAGGAAACCGAAGTAATCGGCGAGCTTCGCCTTCGGCGGCTCGGCGCACGCGGCCGGCCCCGCGAGAAAGCCGGCCAAGACCGCCCAGATTCCCAAAACTCGTGGCGACAAGATATCCATCCGTTCCATCCTTATTGAGCCCTGCGACCTTGCCAGGCGCGAAACTCCGCGCATCAAAACACCAGGGTACGGATCGCGTCAACTCGCGACAAGAGGAGACGAACCATGAGGACCGACTGCAATCGTAGATTAGCCAGGAACGGGAAATGCCGAGGATAATGCGATCACCGGTGGCCACGACCGTGACTCGCTGCAGCCGCACCGTGGTTTTGCGACTATGCTACTGGGGCGCGATGGGCTGCCTTGCTGTGCGCGCGCGGGCCCGGCACTCGCAGCAGACTCGTCTTTCCGTGACGGCAGGCGCAAGTCATTGCGGAAGAAGACGTCTCTTACGTGTCGGAAGAAGATTCACCCGACGTGCCAGGCAACGCCGCCGGGGAAAACGGCTCTGCGGACCAGCGCACTTCAAGAGAGCTCTTTCATGTTCCAGTCGACCACCGCCGAGAACTTCGACTCGTGGGACAAGTTTCTGGACGCGTATTACGAGCCGATCCGCACTGCGCTGCGTCTCATGCCGTTCGTCGGACCCGAGCGTGCGGATGATGTCGCGCAGAGCTTTTTCCTGAAGATGTACCAGCGCGACATCCTGGAAAAGCGCCCAGCGATCACGGGACGATTCCGAAACTGGCTCTACGTCGCGGCCCGCCGGCACGCCGTCGACGAATGGCGCAGGATCCAGCGGCGTCCGGAGCGCTCGGACGCGTTCGAGTCGATCGAACCGGCGGGCGCTCGCGGCGACGCTGCCGAAGATGCGCCGTTCGACGCGGATGAGCTATATGCACTCAGCGTTTTGCACATGACGGTTGGACGGGTGCACAAGCATCTGCTCGACGAGGGCAAATCGGAACACTGGATGATCTTCGAGGAGCTGGTACTGGCGCCGCTCGTCCCGGGGCGCGTTTCCAAGTCGCGCGAAGAGCTACTGGCGATGTTTCCCGGCCAAGGGCCGGTTTTCCTCGACAACCGCATCACGACCGTCAAGCGCGTATTCCGGCGCATGCTTCCCGGCCCTCATCCCCGCGGATCCGACCGAGCGGCTGACTTCCGACGAGCGCTTTGAAGAGTTGCTGGAAATCCTGCACGCCTCACAGAACAACCGGCTCTGGCTCGCGTTCCTGACAAGTCCCGTGCCCGGGCCGGAGGAGTCCCCCAGTTCGTCGCTCGAGCTGGCGGCGCGGTCCGCGGCCGAGGAGCTTCCGGCGGCGATGATTTCGGCGGAAGTGCTTCACGACGAGCTGCGCGTCCTGCTGGCATTCTGGCTGGAAATGCCGTTGCAGGAGTATCTCGACGACCTCGAAGCAGCGGGCCCCGCTGTCGCGGCGATCCGCGACGCCCGTCGCGGCGGGCCGCTCGGACGCCTGCGCGGCGCGGTCACTCGCTTCAATCTCAAAGCGCTGGTCGCGGGCACCGATCCGGTCATCCTCGCAATTCCTCCCGAAGAGCTTTCCGCCGTCCTGGCGCAGCTCAAGTTGTTCGCGAAGCGCGTCCATCGTTCCGCCAAGAAAGGGGCGATGGAAGCCGCCGCGCACGGCGCGGTTCGACGCGAGAATTCGATGCCTCTGGAGGTCGCCCAGGTCCTGTACGATCTTGCCGGCGCCCTGGCTCTCTGCCGCTGCGGTGTCCGGATCATCGGCCTGAGCGACGAGCGATACCGAAAGAATGTCGCATGGGTGCTCAATCAATCCTGGCTTGATACCAGGCTTCGGCCCGTGTTCTTTGGAGCGCTCAAGAAGCTCGAGGGCACACCCCGGTCCTGAGCCGGCCAGCCCGTGCGCCTTGATCTCCGTGGACTCTCAGCGATCGCTGATGCGATGCCCGGCCGGACTAACCGGTATCGCCAGCAGGCTTGGCCGCCCGCGGCTGCTGGGTTTCCGGCCGAAGCAGGAGGCGGCGGCCTCGGCCATGGCGTCATCGACAGACGCAAGACGGGCGTGCTGCGCGACCGCTTCGGTGGAGCGTTCCACGTCGGGTGGTCAATGAATTGTCATGTCTTTGATTCTCATCGTCCATCCACTTTATCACGGCGGGCTAACCATGCCAAGCCGGGTCGGGCCTGCTACGTTCATTTGTGGGTCGCCGACGCTGATCAGCGGATTGACAGGAATCGGCGTGTCAACGCTCTTTACACAGACAAAACCTTGGCATAACCATCGGAGTCTGTTAGGCTAACGAATATAAAGGAGAATCGTGCTATGACCATCAATTTACCCAGAGATCTGGAGAGCTCCGTCCGTGCGGAAGTGCTCAACGGGCATTTCGCCAACGAAGACGACATGGTCGCCGCCGCCGTGCGGGCATACCTCCGCCGGCGTCACCTGGAGGAGCATACCGCCAAGCCATCCGGCATGGGGTCGATTGGGGCCATGCACGATGACGCCGAGCTCCTTGAGCAGATTACCCAGGGCATCATGCACAGCCGCGAGACACGGACGTTAAGGCTTCCGCCGGATGAGTAAGACGCTCCTCGACACCGACATTTATTCCGAAATCCTCCGGGCAGTGAATCCTACCGTTGTCGGCAACGCCCGGTCCTACCGTCAGACGTACGGTACTGACCCTTCTGATCTTCTAAAATTGACCCCCTCGATCGGCAGTGACTGGTTAAGAGCGCTTGACTGATGCGCACCGTAACAGGGATGAAAGCTGATGGTACAGGTAATCCGGGGCGATGATCGGTCACATCGACCAGGCGGAAGCGGCGTTTCCATGCGCGGAACAACGCTACAGAAAGACGTTCCTGCGCAGAACTGCACGATTGTCAGACCGCGATTCGCTTGGCGTTAGATGTGCTTGCGCCAGAGCGCATGGAGCTTGGGGTCAGCAATTCTTGGCACGTAGTGGGCTCCTGAAAAAGGGACGTATCGTCCGCTTTTCAGGCTACCAGACCACGCAAGAATGGAAGTTTCCGAACGCTTACACCGGGCCGGCAACTGAGCCGTCGCGGACCCCAACTCCATCTCCGAGTGCGACGTTGACTGCGCCGACGTGTCGGCTTTGCGCGGCGAAGGTCTCCGGCAGTGCGGTCGTTGCGCCGACAGAGGGCGGCTTTGGCGACTGGTCGATGCAATAGCACGGCTGAACGTCACGTCCGGGAACGAGCTGTTTGGGGTCAGAAACGTCTCGAAGGTAGCCGCGTCGCCCCCACCACGAAAAACCGCGGAGGTCCGCCTTGGCCAACCACGACCTCTTCCGCGACCGCTTACAGAGGAGCATCGGACGAACGCCCCCGTCCCCGGGTCCGGGACGACGACTCGAGCGCCTTCGGCGGAGTCGAAATGGCCAAACTCGTCCGTCCAACGGGGCCGACTGCGGCGGTTAACCCGACCCCTGGTCAGGTGAAAAGGCTGCCGTCTCCAACACACTTACTCAGGTACACCGAGCCTGGCGGGAAAATCGGGATGCGACCGAAGCCCATCGAGGCGGTGGTCGAATTGGGGCCGGCGATTCGTGTCGGGCCCGGCTTTCATGGCCCGGCGCAGGGCGCCGAAGGAGGCGGCCGCATCGGCATCGGACGGGGCGACCATGTTGCGCTGGCTCAATGCGCAGGCCAGATCGTAATCATAGGCGGAATCGAGCCGGGCGAGGGCCTCGGCCAGCGCGACCGCCCGCGCGGCCTCCGCCGCTGCTTCCGGGAGTCGGCCGGCCCGTGCGTGCGTCCGACTGAGTGTCTCCCACGCAGGCGCGAGTCCCTGAAGCCAGCGTAGGTTTTCGGGGTGGTCCATGGCCAGCGCCTCGAGCGAGGGCACGGCCTCGGCGAGCGAGGCGAGGGCCTCGGCGAACTGGCCCGCCTCCTCCTGCAGCGCGGCAACGTGGACGGAGCCGATTGCGGTCTCGAAACGAGGGACCGGGTTATTGAAATGCTTCTCCGCCCGAGCACGCCACGACTGAACCTCCCGCTGCCGGGCCGCGATTCGTTCGGACACAGCTGCGGCGCCGGCGTCGATCAGAACGACTTGGCTTCGTTCCTCGATCCTGCGCCAGGGCATCGGGCTGAGTTGGCCGAGAGGCCCCCTCGAAGGGCTTCTTCTTCAGCAAGTCGATGACGTCGGCGAGGTCCGCGCAAAGCGCCAGGGCAGACTCGGAGTGGCCCGCCTCGATCTCCGTGCGGCCGAGCAAGAGGTACGACCAGGCGAGGCCGAGCAGATTGCGTTCGGACGGGGATTGTGTGCGGACTCGATCCAGGGCTCCGATCGCCTCGCTCAATGCCCCGCGTGCGGCGGCGGCCTGCCCCAAGTCGAGCGCGACCCGGCCCAGCCCCTGCTTCGTGATCGCCAGCCAGTACCGGGAATCGACGGACTCGGGATCCTCACGGGAGAGCCGGTCGAGGCGGCCTTCGGCCTCGCGGAAAAACGTCGCGGCTGCCGTGTACTTGCCGAGGTCGAGGTGCGCGTAGGGCCAGGTTAGCGAGTGATTCCGCATGGTCGCGCCCGTATCGGCGGGCCTTCGGAAATTGCTTCTCGAGCCCACCCGAAAGCTCCTCCGACCGCGCCAAGGCCCCCACACTCTCCGAGAGGCGGCCGGTCCGTGCGTACACGCGGCCGAGTTCCCTGTGGGCCAGCGCCAGTGATTCTATGACCTCGGAGTCGCTCGGGGCCTTATCGAGGACGTCCGCGAGGACCTCGACGGACTTGCGCAGCGGCCCTTCGGCGTCCCGATCGAGGTGCAAGTCCAGCCGTCGCGAGCCCTGGATGCCATAGCTGCGGCCAAGCAGGCGACGGTATTCGACGTTCGCCGGGTCTTCGCGAGCCAGGGCCTCGAGCACGGGGACCGAGAAACTCTCCTTGTTCTGTCCTATGCGGAAGAAGAAGAGCTCCCCGAGCCGGTCCATCTCATCCATCGCCAGGTAGCAGCGGGCCCGTTGCAGCCGAAGCCCGGCATCTCCCTGGTTGCTACGAAGCAACTCGTCCAGGATGTCCTTCGCCCGGAGGAGGTCCGTCTGGGCGCCGGCCACGTCTCCGAACTCACGCTTGATGAGGCCCGAGTTCACGAACGACGCGGCTAGCTCTTGCATCAGGTGCGTGTTCTCACCCACGTCCTCTCGAATCGCCCGGGCCTGCTGCAGTTGGAACGCCTGATAGTATTCGCGTGCGCGTTGGAGCAGTCGACGGCGCAGCTCGAGCATCCCCGGCTGGTCGAGCAGTTCCTCCTCGCTAACCTGGGTGAAGAACCAATCGACCGTCTGCATGGCCTGCTCGAGGTTCCGCTGGGCCAGGACGGCATTGCGGTTGGCGGCGGTCGAGGCCGCGATGGCCTTGCGCCATTGCCAGGTGATCCCGGCGAAGCCCCCGAGTATCGCCGCCGCTAGGGCGGCGAGCAGCCCGGCGACGGCCGGCTTGCGACGGGCCCACTTCGCGACACGCTCGACCACCCCGATCGGGCGGGGCGAATCGGCCTGTCCGCGACGAATCGCCCCAGGTCTTCGGCGAGCTCGCTGGCGTTCTGGTAACGACGGCCCGGGTCGTGCTCGATCGCCTTCAGAACGATCGTTTCCAGATCGCGTGGGATCGCCGGGTTCAAGCGTCCGCGGGCGCGGGGGAACTTCGGCGGTAACCTGGAGGATTAAGCGATCGCGGTCGCTCTGGTCAAACGCGGGGTGCAGCGTCAGAAGCTCATAGAGGGTAAGGCCCAGGGCGTAGACGTCGCTGCGGGCATCGGCCTCGCCGCGGAAACGCTCCGGGGCCATGTAACGGAGGGTCCCCAGCAGGTCCCCTTCACGAGTCAGGTCTTCGATATCGGCGCTGGCCTTGGCCAGCCCGAAGTCGGCGACCCAGACGGTCCCCTGCACGTCCAGCAGGAGGTTTGACGGTTTGATGTCGCGGTGCAGGACGCCCTGGTCGTGGGCGTAGGCGAGGGCCTGGGCCACCTGCACGCCCAGTTGAGCGACCGTGCCGCGAATCCGGGCCTCGTCGACGACAGGACCTGCGCTCCCGAAGACGGAGGATGGGACGGGCCGATCGGCGTCGGGACGGATGGGCCCGGCATTCTCCTCAGTGGTCGCGGCGGGGGCTGTCGCAGGTCGCACTGGTCAGGAGGTCGTGAGCACCCTCGTCTAGGTTCGACGCCGACGTTGGACTCGGTCCGGTCTCGCGGCTCGGCTGATCGGCAGGCTTCAGGCGTCTAAGTTCGTCGATGACCAGGTGGAGGCCAGATCCGGCGATGAATTGCATGACGTAATAATGAAGGTCGTTTTCCTCGCCGACGCCGAAGACCGGGACGATGTTGGTGTGATGTAGTCGAGCGGCAGCCCGTGCCTCGCGGTGGAATCGCTGGAGGTGGCGGGGCTGGAGCAAGGCATGCGCCGGCAGGACCTTCAGCGCGACGTGGCGGCCGAGCGACTCCTGGACCGCCTCGTACACGATTCCCATCCCGCCGCGCCCGACTTCGCGGAGAATCCGGAAGTCCCCCAGGCGCTGGGGGAACCGCCCAGGTTGGGCCTCCGGCCGCCGACGAACGTGCCCGTGAACTCCCCGGCTTCCGGCTTGAGCCGCTCAATCACCATGAGAGCGGGGAACAGCTCGCGGATCTCCGCCGCCCATTCTGGGTGGCGGCCGACGTACTCTGACACGGAGGGGCGCTCTCCGCGACGCTGTCGCTCGAGGAACTCCTCCGCAAGGCGTTCGACCTGGTTGCGATTCGCGCTGGAGTCGGCCATGAGGCTTGCCCCTGGGTACTCTTGGCAGGCGCGACGGCGGGACCGGCAGTCAGTAGGCGCCCCCGTTGATCAGCTCGCCCCCGTTGCGGCTGGTGAGTTGCTGATAGACCCCGGGCGAAAAGCCTGCACCCGGGATGAAGAGGACGGGGTTCCCGCCTTGGCTCAGGCCGGGAGGCAGGTTGGTGATTGGGTCGATCGGCCAGCTATTGATCGATTCCTTGAGGAACCGCACCGAGCCGTCCAGCAGCGCGAAGTTCGCGCCCCCGGGGTGCTGGCTCGAGGCCGAAGTGGCGAAGAATGGCGACGAGTCCGTGAACGGGACGGTGCCGTCCGTGATCACCCTTTGGGGATTGATTGGGTACAGTGCGCTGAACAGCTCGTCTCCGAAGTTTCCCGAGGGCCACCAGTTCCAGAATTCCCTGGTGTCGTCGCTCAACTTCGAGTGGGCCCTCTCCCCCAGTGCGATCGTGTTGCTTGTACCGTCCGTGACGTCGGCCAGCCTCACCGAGCTGATCGCCCAGAATAGGCCGTTGTTCTGCGCCATCCGGTCGCGGTTGCGGCCATGGTTGTACCAATACCCGGTGCAGCAAGCGTAGCTCGTGAAATGGGTCTTGTTCCGCGTCGACTCGAGGAGTTCGGCAATCACGGGCGTCTCGACCGCGCCATCGCTCGGACACCAGAGCGTGCTGATCGCCGTGGCGAAGACCGTCGTGTTCGGGTTCAGGAAGACATTGCGGTCAAAGTTGACCGCGTTGTAGAGCGGCTGTCGCTCGAGGTGAGGGAGCAGGGAAACGAACGGCCCATGAGAGACGCACATGAAGTCCGGGACGATCTCACACGGCATGGCCTGGTAGCCCATCGGCAACGCCCCGTTGGCATCGATGTAGCTGTGCAGGGCCAGCGCGAGTTGCTTGAGGTTGTTCGTGCAATGCACGCGGCGAGCGGCCTCCCGCGCCATCTGTACGGCCGGCAAGAGCAAGGCAATCAGCACGCCGATCACGGCGATGACTACCAGCAACTCGATCAAAGTGAAGCCTTTCAGCCGGTCCGGGCACCGTTGGGTTTTCATCGCCGGCCCCCCCGAGGCCTGGGTGCTATGTCATCGAGGCCCGGCCGGTTCGGCGGGTGCTCGCGGAAGGAGTTGGCCCATCTGCCTTCGCACGGACACTGTTTTCGCCTGCGCCTACGCCAGATGGCGGCTTCTCAGCGTCAGAACCCCGGCAGCCAGTCAGCGCCAGGACCACGGCAAGGGCTGGGATCGACAGGGATCGCGTCACGGCGTCGCGAAGATTCAATTGAACGGCCCCCCTAAGAGCAAGATGTTATCCTTCCCTAACAAGTAACTGCCAGCCGTCGCCCCCCGTCCACAGCCGCAAGCCGCACCGCTTGCGATTTCGCGAGCCTCAGAAGTCGAACCCGCTCGGAAGGGAGGCCAGGATGTCCTTGAGGCGTTTCAGCGCGCGGATGTAGCGGTTGCTGGCGGCCGACTTCTCGAGGCCTAGGACCTCGGCCGTTTCGGCATTGCTGAGCTCCTCGAAGTGGCGAAGCGCCAGGACCTCGCGGTCGATGGGGTCCATCCCGTTCAGGATAACCTGGAGGCGCGTCTGCAGCTCGGCGCGGATGACGGCTTGGCTCGCCGAGGTCAGCCGGCCGAGGAGGTGATGCGCCAACGAGACCGAGGACGCCTGGGGGATCGACCCGCGGTGCAGGGAGATCTCGCGGCCGGCATCACGCCCCTTCACATCCAGGTGGCGGCGATGCAGGATCAGCAGCCTCTGGGCGGTGAGGAAGCGGAGCCAAAGAAACGGTGGCATCGCCGGGTTTGCGAGATACTCCTCGGCCCGACGAGAAATGTCGAGGTAGGCTTCCTGGAGCACGTCCGATGGGTCAACTCGGCCCAGGAGGCGTCTGTCGAGCCGGAGGCGGACCATCCGCCTCAGCCGGTCGCGGTGCCGGAGGAACAGCGCAGTCAAAGCCTGCACGTCGGACGGAGCGTCCGGCGCGCGGCGCTTGGAGCCTTCTCGTGGGTCGTTCGTCATGGGCAGACTCATCACAGTATGAACTGCGCGGCGTTGGCGATCGTCCACAAGCGCGAATAAGGATTCACGGATATTGTATGCCCCAGTAGGGGGAGCTGCGGACCAAACAGCCGATCAAGAGCAGCCAGAACCAAGGCGGCGTGGCCGGCTGTGGCGATGCCTGTCGATTCGAGATGATTATTTTCAAGGCCAAACGATTCTCCAAGCAAGGGAAGCCGGATCGACTTAAGGTGAAAGACGTTATAGAGCCAGTTCACACTCGTCAGACCGTGTTCTCGTGGGATTTTAAAGATATAGAGATAATTATTACCATTTCCGTCGACGACGCAACTTCTCCACACGCACGCAGAGAGATTGCCCCAGCCATGGTCGAAATGTTGGCGGTGCCTCGGAGACGTTCTCACGCCACGCGTTGCTCGCTCCCAACCCGTTGTGCGCTGACCAAAGACTTAAAAGCGTTGAGAAAGGTTGGCATGGCTCGGCAGGCTTTGAGTCGTCGGAACTTGGACTCGGCTCGGAGCAGACCGGCTGCGCACCAGCGCCTTCGCGTATCAACGTCACGCCATCGAGTCACGCGAGCGGTTACGCGCCGGGTGACGCTCAAGGCAGATTCAATTGGATTCGTCGTAGCCAAGGTGCGACGCAGCGCGGCTGATATGCCCAATCGCACCACCGTCAACGTCTCCAGCAGCGCCTTGACCTAGGCGGCTGAAGCCAAGTCGAAATTGCGGCTGACGCTCGATTTCGCCACACCCAAACCATCACGAGCCATGTCAATGACCTGCTCATACTCGCGCGTGCTTACACCACGCACCATGCGCCGCAGCACGGCACTGGGCATGGCATCGGGGGACTGGAGCCGTGCATACATTTCCAAGGGTACTTCGTCGCCGCCAGCAGCTTGTCGCGCTCGGGGACGTGTAATCGAGACCTTTTGCCCAGCCAGGGTTGCTACGCCCTGCTGATGGCCATACCGCGTGTGAACGCGCTCGGGCTGACGCTCGTAGCGTCGGCCGCACAATCGGGTCACCTCGTCCTCCATCATACCCAAGGCGACCACGAGGCCCAATTCCGTGGCAAGCGTCTCCAGAGAATCCTGCATCAAGTCCAGGAGTTCATCCCCGATCTAGAGCAATTGGATTTCACGGGCTGCTGCCTTGGCTTCGGCCCGACGTTTTTGCCCGATCCGCTTGCGGGATTTGACACGGTTCGCATAATCTCGCTTCAAGGCGGTTCCTCCTCCATTCAAGGGAAATTTCCACGTCCAGTCTAGCGACCGGACGGGAGGAACCGTCTCTTTCAATTTTCAACTGGGACCGGGACACCCTCCGCACCGCCCGCGCTTGACAAAGGTCCTCTCATAGATGGTGTCGCCCGATCCAAATTGAAGATGCTTACCCCCGGTACGTCGTGATGAAAACTGCGAAGGTGCGGGAAAGCGGGCGAGAGATGGTGACGGCGACGGAGATTGCCAGTTTCGTCTATTGGAAGTAGCAGACATAGTGCCTCCATCGTCACAGGAATTGATCATCCGGCATCGCGATGCAACCGGACCGATGAGGGTCCATCGTGGGTGCCCATGTACGGGCCCTCGCGTGGCGCCTGCGCTGATTATCGCGGAAGCCGCAGAGATTGCGACTCCCAGCCGATGCTCATACGTCGAGAGCTAAGGAGCGGTTTCCTGACCGCTGCGGAACGGGTAGAGTTGAGACCTCGAGTGGGGTCGGGCTCTAGCATTGCGGCTGCGCGATTCCACGAGGAAGGCCCCTTCGAGGTACGTGCGCGGACCAGTGATGCAAAGTTCGAGTACGCTTCGGTGCCGTCGGACCGACGCGCGCAAGAAGTCTCCCACTTCAAGTGAACCGGCGCGGGGATTGTAGCGCCGAAGGACATGCGCCAAATCGGTTCAAATCCAGTTGTCCCGTTGGAGACCTGGCAGAGACATCGTTCTCGTGACAAAATCTAGTGGCCGCTGGTCTTACAGCGACTTGGTCGAAGGGGAGGACGGCTCTGAAAAGACCAAGCAGTCCGACAACATCGCCGGGAGCTTCAGGCGGATCGTGGGAAACGGTCGGGATCGTCCGTCCTTATTCGCTTCACCTCAAGATGGTGGTGAGCAAGCTGTAAGAGCACCCCGAGTTTGGTCGGTGCCCGCAGCACTACTTGGGCGAACAAAGCCGAATCCGCGGCAATGCGTCATCACATCACGCCCAGCCCTTGCGGCTTCGACACTGCCCCGGCTCGGCTGGGCGAACAGATTGTCGCCAAGTGAGGGTAGCCCGTTAGCGGGGTTTCCGAGACACTGGTTCGTGCGGCTCGCTGCTCGCCGATACAAAAGCACAACCCTACCCCGCAATCGAACCCGCCGCCTGAACTGAGATCCGTTGATTGGGGCTTGCTCGACGCCTGCGGCCCTCCCCAAAAAACGCCTGGTCGCCTTGAAAAGGACTCACATCTCCTCTTCTTGCCCCGGTCCTCCAACCATCAATTTCTTAACATAACAAAACAAAAAACAAATTTCTTTATTGCAATTGCGAGCCTGCGCAGGATAATCACGCCTTACGCGGTCGTGACGAAGACTCTCTCCGTCCGTTTCAGTGCTTTATTTCCGATTCTCGGAAGACGAGATGAAGGGTACCCGGCTGGTCCGGGAGGCTCGTTAACGATTAAGGCGACGTTATGGAATGCCCCAGGGCCTTCCGCCACGGCGGTTCCTTTTTGCTCATGTCGACACCTCGCGCTGCAGCGGACCCATTCGGCAACGGTGCCTTTCGGTCGTGTCAGGGCTTCTCTCGGTGATCAGGGCCGCTGAGCTTGGTCGTGTCCGGATCGGACAGATCGGCCCTTTGACGTGGATTGACGGAACATCATGACCAACAGCGGTTTCCGCCGCCGGTTCGACGCTGGGCCCTGACCGCCCAAATGTGGACGACCCGGCGCCGTTGCGGGCGGTCCACACGCCCAACTTCCCCGCGCTCTTGCGCCAGCTCGGCGCATCGCTTCTGGTCACGACCTACCAGGCCGGCAAGCTCGTGATGGTCCGCGACGAGGGGGACCATCTCAACACCCACTTCCGCGCCTTCCAGGCGCCGATGGGCATGGCCCTGTCCGGCAACCGGCTGGCCATCGGCACCAAGATTCAAGTCTGGAATATGTCGACGTCCCGGCCGTGACCGCCAAGCTTGAACCGCCCGGCCGCCACGACGCCTGCTTCCTTCCCCGCTCCAGCCACGTCACGGGCAACATCCAGATCCATGAGATGGCCTGGGGCGCAGGCAATGAGCTCTGGGTCGTCAACACTCGGTTTTCCTGCCTCTGCATGCTCGACGGCTCGGCGAGTTTCGCGCCCAAGTGGCGGCCGCCGTTTGTCAGCGCGCTCGAGCCTACCGACCGCTGCCACTTGAACGGCCTGGGGATGGTCGACGGCCGACCGCGGTATGTGACGGCATTGGGTGAGACCACACGCCGGCCGGGTGGCGCGAAAACAAGGCCAATGGGGGCATCGTGATGGACGTGGCCTCGGGTGAGGCGATCACCGACGGGCTGTCGATGCCCCACTCGCCGCGGTGGTACGCCGGCCGGCTCTGGGTCTGCGAGTCCGGCGCGGGGACGTTCGGGTATATCGACATGAACAGCGGGAAGTACGTGCCAATCGCCGAGGTACCGGGATTCACGCGTGGGCTGGAATTCGCCGGCAACTTCGCGTTCGTCGGCCTCTCGCAGATGCGCAAGAGCGCCGTCTTCAGTGGCATCCCGATCACCGAGCCGCTCACCGAGGAACAGCGGACGTGCGGTGTTTGCGCGATCGACCTAACATCGGGGAAAGTCGTCGCGCTCTTGCGGTTTGAAACCACCGTGCAGGAAGTATTCGCCGAGACGGTGCTCGCGGGCCGACGGTATCCGGACCTGATCAAGGACGACGCGAAGCTGCTGGAGAACTCGTTCACCGTGCCCGACGCGGCGCTGGCCGACCTTTCGTTGGCCTTGCGGAGGACCGGGCCTAGCTGAAACCGAGGCGCGACGGGCGGATTCGCGGAAGCGACGTGAGTGTTCCACCAACTGAGTTCATTCATCACCAGGAGGGCAACACAATGACATCCGCGAATCGATTCCCTCGAGCTTTCCACAGTCGGAACCGCCGGCGGCCTGTTCGTCCGATGGTGGAAGGTCTGGAACTCAGGTTGGTCCTCTCGTCCGCTGTGGGGGCTGGGAGAAGCACTGGCGTCGTTAAAGGCGGCGCGGGCGATCCAACAGAGGCTGGCCGACGCAAACCCCGCCGTCACCCGGTTCCTGATTGATCTGGCGAATTCCCGTCTCGAGATCGGCGACGCCCTCTGGCTGACCGGCCAGCCGGCTGAGGCTCGGGCGTCCTACGAAGCGTCGCTCGCGGTTATCGAAGGGTTGATCAAGGCCCAGCCGGCCTTCGCCGATCAACTCCAGACATACTTGGTGTTCGGCCTGAAGGGCCTCGGAGCCACCCAGCAGACCGCCGGCCAGACCGCCAGCGCGGTGTTGAGCTGGCGGCGGGCCATCGCGACGGACGAAGGGAGTCGAACCGTCGAGACTGAGACTCTTTACTCTCTGGCCGGCTGCCACGCCCGACTCGGGGGCATCGCTGGCGCCGCGGGATCGGGCCTGTCGGTTGCCGAGGGCACGGCCGAACTTGATAGGGCGATGGGCGTGCTCCGCCGGGCGGTGGCCGCGGGTTACCATAACGTCATCTGGATGACACGCGACCCCGACCTCGATCCGCTCCGCGCCGCGGCCCGACTTTCAGTCGCTGATGGCAGACCTTGTGTTTCCGTCAGAACCGTTCTCACAGGGCCGCTGACGGCCCCGGCCGTTCCACCACGCCCAATTGGTCTCGAGCCCACTGCGTCATCCGTGTATCGCACAATCGTCTAAGAATGATGGCGAGACCGTCTGATATACCTGCCGTTACGTTCGTGTGAAAATAGCTCCGACGTGACGCTACCTGGGCCCGGGCTTTCCAAAGTTGTGGCCGGCCGTGCTGGGTGCCGCCGTGCCCCGGAGACATCACATGGCTGCCGCAACCGACCGCCACCTTCTGTTTGGATTGATCGCGTTGCAGGTCGGCCTCATCGACCAGGCGCAGCTCGTCGCTGCCTTTCAGGCCTGGGCTCGCGACAACTCCCGGTCCCTGGCCGATCACCTGGCCGACCGGGGCGGGCCGGACGCCGAGGGCCGCGCCGCCGTTGAGGCAATGGTTGCCCTCCACATCAAGACCCACGGAGGCGACCTCGCTCAAAGTCTGGCCGCCATCCCCGCGGGCCGCTCGACCCGCGCGTGCCTCGCTCACATCGCCGTCCCGGGGCTTGACACCTCTTTGGCCAGCCTCGGCCCTAGCACCAACGACGACAGTGACGCCGACCAAACAGGGACTTACGCCGTCGGAGCCGCCACCAGCGACGGCCAGCGGTTCCGGATCCTGCGGCCCCACGCCAACGGGGGACTCGGGGCCGTCTTCGTCGCGCTCGACGGCGAGCTGCACCGCGAGGTGGCCTTGAAGCAAATCCTGGACAGGTACGCCGACGACCCGGTCAGCCGCGCCCGGTTCCTGCTCGAGGCAGAGGTCACCGGCGGGCTCGAACACCCGGGGATCGTCCCGGTTTACGGCCTGGGGACCTACGGCGACGGCCGTCCCTATTACGCCATGCGGTTTATCCGCGGGGACAGTCTCAAGGACGCCATCGCCGCCTTCCACGCCGACCCTGCGCTCAAGGGCGATCCTGGCCGCCGGTCGCTGGAGCTGCGCAAGCTGCTGCGGCGATTCCTCGACGTTTGCAACGCCATCGAGTACGCCCACCAGCGTGGCGTGTTGCATCGGGATTTGAAGCCTGGCAACGTGATGGTCGGCAAGTACGGCGAGACGCTGGTGGTGGACTGGGGATTGGCCAAGGCTGTCGGCCGGTCCGACCCCGGGGCGGCGGTTGGGGAGCGGACGCTCGTGCCGTCGTCTTCGAGCGGCAGCGCCGAGACGCTTCCCGGCTCGGCGATTGGCACCCCGGCGTACATGAGCCCCGAGCAAGCCGCAGGCGACCTCGACCGGCTGGGCCCGCGCTCCGACGTTTACAGCCTGGGCGCCATGCTCTACTGCCTGCTGACCGGCAAGCCGCCGTTCGAAGGCGACGACCTGGGGGCACTGCTGAGGGCCGTGCAAAAGGGCGATTTCTCCTCCCCCCGGTCGGTGGACTCATCGATCGACCCGGCATCGAGGCGGTGTGTCAAAAGGCGATGGCGACTGCGACCGAGGACCGCTACGCGACGCCCCGGGCACTGGCCGAGGACGTGGAGCGGTGGACGGCCGACGAGCCGGTTGCGGCGCGGCCCGAGCCGTTCCCCGAGCGGGCCCGGCGGTGGATGCGGCGGCGGCGTACAGCCATGACGGCTTCGGCGGTGGCGCTGGTGGTGGCGACCGTCGGGCTGGCCTCGGTCCTGGCCGTGCAGTCCCGGGCCAACGGCGTGCTGAAGAGGGCTAACGACCAGCTCATCAAGTCGGTCCAGCGCGAGACGAAAGCCAACACCGAGCTGGCCGCGGCCAATACCCAAGTACAGGCGCGGTTCGACCTGGCGCTGGAGGCGATCAAGACCTTCCACAGCGGAGTCAGCGAGGACGTGCTGCTCAAGAACGACAATCTCAAGCCAGTGCGTGACCGCCTGCTCAAGGACGCGGGTGAGTTTTACAAGCGGCTCGGGGACCAGCTCTCGGGCCAGTGCCGACCGGGGTTCGCGGCGGGCGCTGGGCCAGGCATACGCCGAGATGGCCGATCTGGCGGGCAAGATCGGAGCGACGGACCAGGCGATCGCCGGCCACCGGCAGGCGCTGGCGGTGCGCCGGGGGCTGGCCGAAGGGGCCGATGCCGACGGCGAAGCGAAGGCCGAAGTCGGCCGCAGCCTGAACGACTTGGGCGTACTCTTGAAGGAAGTCGGCCAAACAGACGAGGCGCGGAAGTCGTACGAGGAAGCGCGGACGCTGCTGGCGGTCCTGACCAGTGCCAACCCCGCCGTCACCCCGTTCCAACGCGACCTGGCAACCAGCCACAACAACAACGGCTTGCTACTTTCCGAGACCGGCAAGCCGGGAGAAGCTCTGGCGTCGTATCAGGCGGCGCGGGCGATCCAGCAGGCGCTGGTCAACGCCGACCCCACCGTCATCGAGTTCCAGCGCAACTTGGCGGCGAGCCACAACAACATCGGCCTCCTACTTAGTGGCACCGGCAAGCCGGGCGAGGCGCTGGCCTCGTACGAGGCGGCGCGGGCGATCCAGCAGAGGCTGGCCGGCACGAACCCCGCCGTGACCGGGTTTCAACGCGACCTGGCGATTAGCCACAACAACATCGGCAACCTGCTGAGTGAGACCGGCAAGCCGGGAGAGGCGCTGGCGTCGTACCAGGCGGCGCGGGCGATCCAGCAGAGGCTGGCCGACGCCAACCCCGCCGTCACCGCGTTCCAAGGCGACCTGGCGCTGACCCATAACAACATCGGCGTCCTACTCAACGCGACCGGCAAGCCGGGCGAAGCGCTGGCGTCGTACCAGGCGGCGCGGGCGATCCGGCAGAGGCTGGCCGACGCCAACCCCGCCGTCACCGGGTTTCAAGGCGACCTGGCATCGACCTACAACAACATCGGCGTCGTCCTGAGTGAGACCAGCAAGCCGGGAGAGGCGCTGGCATCGTTCCAGGCGGCGCTGCCGATCCAGCAGCGGTTGGCCGACGCCAACCCCACCGTCACCAGGTTTCAAAGCGACCTGGCGCTGAGCCTACAGCAACATCGGCGTAATGCTGCTTAGGACTGGCAAGCCGGGAGAGGCGCTGTTGTCGTACCAGGCTGCGCGGGCAATCCAACAGAGGCTGGCAGACGCCAACCCCGCCGTTCTCGAGTTACAAAGCCATGTGGCGAACAGCCACATCTGCATCGGCATTCTCCTGAAAGAGACCGGGGGATCGGAAGAGGCCCTGGCGTCGTTGAAGGCGGCGCGGGCGATCCTGCAGAGGCAGGCCGAGGCCAACTCGTCCGTCACAAAGTTCCAGATCGAGCTTGCGAATGCCCATCTAGAGATCGGCGATGTCCTCCGCTTGGTCGGCCAGCCGGCCGAGGCTCGGGCGTCCTACGAGGCGGCGCTCGCGATCATCGAGAGATTATTTAAGGCCCAGCCGGCCTCCGCCGATCAGCTTCAGACATACTTGGTATTCGGCCTGAAGGGCCTCGGGTCCACTCAGCAGACTGCCGGCCAGACCGCCGACGCGGTGTTGAGCTGGCGTCGGGCCGTCGCATCGGACGAGCAGAGTCAAACCGCCGCGAATGAGACTCTTTACTTCCTCGCCGGTTGCCACGCCCGACTCGGGGGCATCGCTGGCGTCGCGGGATCGGGCCCGTCTGCTGCCGAGGGCGTTGCCGAGCTCGAGAAGGCAATGGGCGTGCTACGCCGGGCGGTCGTCCGCGGGTTACCATAACGTCATCTGGATGACACGCGACCCCGATCTCGACCCGCTTCGTGCGCGGCCCGACTTTCAGGCGCTGATGGCGGACCTCGTGTTTCCGTCCGATCCGTTCTCACACGGCCGCTGAAGGCCTCAGTGCCGATCTCCACTATGCCCAACTCGTCTCAAGCCGCGGAGACATCTCATGGCTGCCGCACCCGACCGCCACCTTCTGTTTGGGTTGATCGCGCTGCAGGTCGGCCTCATCGACCAGGCGCAGCTCGTCGCTGCCTTTCAGGCCTGGGCTCGCCACAAGGCCCGGTCCCTGGCCGACCACCTGGCCGACCGGGGCGGCCCGGACGCCGAGGGCCGCGCCGCCGTTGAGGCCATGGTTGCCATCCACATCAAGACCCACGGGGGCGACCTCGCTCAAAGTCTGGCCGCCATCCCCGCAGGGCGCTCGACCCGCGCAGTGCCTCGCCCACATCGCCGTCCCGGGGCTTGACACCTCTTTGGCCAGCCTCGGCCCTAGCACCAACGACGACAGTGACGCCGACCAAACAGGGACTTACGCCGTCGGTGCCGCCACCAGCGACGGCCAGCGATTCCGGGTCTTGCGGCCCCACGCCAGCGGGGGACTCGGGGCCGTCTTCGTCGCGCTCGACGGTGAGCTCCACCGCGAGGTGGCCTTGAAGCAAATCCTCGACAGGTTCGCCGACGACCCGACCAGCCGCCAGCGGTTCCTCCTGGAGGCCGAGATCACCGGCGGGCTGGAGCACCCCGGCGTCGTCGCCGTCTACGGCCTGGGCACATACGCCGACGGCCGGCCCTACTACGCCATGCGTTACATCCGCGGCGATTCGCTGAAAGAGGCGATCGACCTATTCCACGGCGACGAGGGCCTGAAGGCCGACGCGGGCCGGCGGTCGCTGGAGTTCCGCAAGCTCCCCCGCCGCTTCCTCGACGTCTGCAACGCCATCGACTACGCCCACTCCCGCGGCGTGATCCACCGCGACATCAAGCCGGCCAACATCATCCTGGGCAGGCACGGCGAGACGCTCGTCATCGACTGGGGCCTGGCCAAGGCCGTGGGCCGGGACGACCCGACCGTCGGCGAGCAGACGCTGACCCCGTCGTCCTCGGGCGGCAGCTCCGAGACCGTGCCTGGCAGCGCGCTGGGCACGCCGGCCTACATGAGCCCCGAGCAAGCCGCCGGCGACCTCGACCGACTGGGGCCTCGGTCCGACGTGTACAGCCTGGGTGCCACGCTCTACTGCCTCCTGATCGGCAAGCCGCCGTTTGAGGCCACGACGTCGGCTCCATTCTCCGCGCCGTCGGGGCCGGCGCGTTCGCCCGGCCGACCCAGCGGGGCGTGTCGATCGACAATCCGCTGGAGGCGATCTGCCTGAAGGCCATGGCGCTGAAGCCCGAGGACCGCTACGCCACCCCGAGGGCGCTCGCCGACGACCTGGAGCGGTGGATGGCCGAGGAGCCTGTCTCGGCTTGGCGCGAGCCGCTCGCGCGGCGGCTGCGTCGATGGTCGCGGCGCAACCGCACGGCCGTGACCGCCGCGTCCGCGGCGCTGCTGGCGGCGCTCCTGGGCCTGCGTGCCGTGGCCGGCGTGCAGGCGCGGGCCAACGCCGAGCTGGCCGACGAGAAGGCCCGGGTGCAGGAGCGGTTCGACCTGGCCATGCAGGCGACCCAGACCTTCCACACCGGCGTCAGCGAGGACTTCCTGCTCAGCGAAGACAAGTTCAAAGGCCTGCGCGACCGGCTCCTGAGCTCGGCGGCCGACTTCTACGGCAAGCTCGGCGCACTGCTGAAGCCGCGGTCCGACAGTGACTCGCGGCGGGCGATGGCGAAGGCTGAGTTCGAGCTGGGTGAGCTGACGGCGAAGGTCGGGGACCCGAAGGGCGCCCTCGAACGGCACCGCGAGGTCTTGGCCCTGCGTGAGGCCTTGGCGGCCGAGCCGGGGGCCGACCCCGAGTCGCAGGCCTAGTTTGGCCGCAGCCTGGCGGCGCTGGGCCGGCGCCAGGAGGCGATCGGTCAGACCGCCGAGGCGCTGGCCTGTTACCATGCGGCGCAGGCCCGGCTGTCGGAGCTGGCTACGGCCCAGCCCGAGATTTCCGCCTATCGCGCCGCCCTGTCCGAGGCCGAGTACGCCCTAGGCTCCTTGCTCCAGTCGGCGGGCAGCCCGGCCGAGGCGCTTCCCCGGCTGGAGCAGGCGCGGGACGTCCGGGAGGCCCTGGCCGCGAGCGATCCCTCGAACACCACAGTCCAGAGCGATCTGGCGATGAGCCATTTCCGGATCGCCTGCCTGTTCAGAGACGCGGGCCGAGCGGCGGAGGCGATGGCGCCCTTCCGTCGCGCGCTGAACATCCAGCAGCGGCTCGTCGATTTCGCCCCCTCCGCGACCCGCTTCCGTTACGAGCTGGCTCGCCGCCGGCACGGCTTCGGTCTGCTCCTCAGGGTTGCGGGACAGGCGGCGGAGGCGCTCGCGAACTATGCCCTTGCCCTGGAGGACTACAGGCGCCTGGCCGGGGCCAACCCCGCGGTCTCGTCGTTCCAGTTCGGCCTGGCGCAGACATACGGCACAATCAGTGAGCTGCTCCGCCATGCCGGCCGGCCGACGGAAGCTCTGGAGACGGCCCGACGCGCGGCGGAGGTCTGCCGCCAGGTCGCCGACGGCAGCCCCGCAGTCTACGAGTTCCAGGCGAAGCTGGTGGAGTCTTACAACAGGCTCAGTGAGACGCAGGCCCTCCTGGGGCGGCTGCCCGAGGCGCTGGAGTCGGGCCGCCAGGGGCTCGCGGTCGCCCGCAAACTGGTGGCCTCGAATCCGGAGATGACTACATCCCGATTCATGCTCGCTACTGCCCTAGCGGCCGCGGGGCGAACAGCGACCGCCCTCGGCCGCCAGGCCGACGCGGCGGGCTCACTTCGCGAGGCGATCGCGACGTTCGAGGCGATCCCCGAGCCCGCACGACATCGCAGCGTACGCTACAACCTGGCCTGCGTCCATGCCATGCTGGCCGGCGTGCTGGCCGGGTCGGGCCCTGCCGCCGCTGGGGACGTTGGGCCGAGGGCGACCGTGCCATGACGGCGCTGCGGGATGCCGGCGCCCACGGCTACCGCAACCTGTCCTCCCTGCGGAGCGACCCCGACCTCGACGTCCTCCACCCCCGGCACGACTTCCAGGCCCTGCTCCTGGACTTGGCCTTCCCCGAGCAGCCATTCGCGCCGGGTCAGTGAGCGGGTTCGGGGGACAGCATACATAATTATTGACGCCGGGCCCCGGGGCTTGATCGTGTTCGGTGATGGCCCGACTGGCACTTGTACCCGTGGAGAGACCAGAGCACCGCGGCGTTTGAGAGAGTCCCCCGTTGCCCACGGTGGTATCATCAGCATAACCGTCAAGCGCGAACAATCCGTCCACAGAAATTTCGAGAACTTGCTTGCCTCCCAGAAATCATACGGCAGAATTGCATCGCAAGGGGTTGGGGGCATTGCGCGACAAATCTGCTATTCCCGGGTCAGGCTTTCTGAAGAAGCTTCATTGATCACGATCTCAGACCCAACGGCGTCCCGGAGCACAAAGCCCTGGCGCGGTAACTTCACATCGCGCCGCTACGCTGGTGTAGCGTTCCGTTCAGAACCGCCTCATTGAAGGCTGTCCCAATCATCGACGCGTGGGGCATCGTGCGGCCGCGCTCACCAGCCAATACTCTTCTCGGTCGAGGCATAACGAGCGGTTAAATGACGCTGATTTCCGGAACGATGGTGTCGACGCAAGAAATATTTCTCGGGGGATAAACCCGCAAGCTCGTTGAGCATGCGCCGATCCCGAGGACGCGGCCGATCACCAAAAACCGAAACCGTCCTATAGTGTCTTATAGGCGCCATGCGGCTCAGAGCTACGACTGCGCACTTTGTCATCCGGGCTTACCGCGGCGGTTGCCGGCGGCTGGAGCGCCGAAGTTTGCGGACCGACCGAGGCACGCTCAAGGATGAGCCCGATTTGCGAGACCGCGACGGCGAAGCATCGCGCAGTTGTGAGCCGCGTGCCGTGACCAATGAGGTCGACAGGCATTGCGAGCGCAGCTTGATCCCGGACTTGAACGGCGAGGACAGTCCGGGTCTCTCATCTTGCGACCGTGTGCTCGTGCGTTGCAATCCGCAAATCGAGCGTCCCGGTGAGAATCCTCCCGGCATGCCTTCTCCGGCGGAATCCAGAAACTCGCAAAACCTCGGGCATCCTTGATCATGGCAGTTCCGTCGTTGGGACGCGTACTCCGCTCCGGCGAGGGCGCCGCAACGTCGAAATCAGACGAACGAAGCCAAACTCAGTGAGAACATGATCACAACGCAAAACCAAGAGCGCGAGCGAATTGCGGCGAAATCCGCGGCCGCTCCGGGACTTGACAACCGGGGAGCAAAGCCAGCGGAAGCGGTGGGACGATCGCAGGAGGATTCCAACTGATCGCCGGCCGTGCCGGCTGACCGGCAGGGACGCCGCGAGCTGTCACCCGAGCCCGTTGCCGATTCTCGTCGGGCAGAAGCGCCCGACCGCGACAGTCAGACGAGCGAAGCCAAACCGAGTGACAACGTGATCATCACAAAAATCCAAGAGCCCGTTCGAGTTGCGGCGAATTCCGCGGTCGCTCCGGGACTTGACAAGCAGGCGTCAACGCCCGGCGAACCCAAGGCCAAGCCGGCGGGGGAATCTGGTGCCGGGTGCTGAGTCCCGTCCGTCGCGTCCGCCGCAGTCGCCGTGACCGAGAAACCCGCCACGTCGTCGCGGTGAAGAAATCCGTCGGCTCGTTCTCATACTTCGTCCCTCTTCCCGTCGCGCTCGTTGCGTCGTCGCAGTGAGAAATGATTCTCCCTGTCGCGCCGGCGCTCGCACCCGAGTTCGGCGAACAGAAAGGTTGGGGTTTTTCCCATCCATCATCTTGTGCGGTATTATCCGCGTTCATCAGCGTTCATCAGCGGCCAAAAACTCTTCGCGGTATTCGTCTTGTCTGAGCAAACGAAAACTTGATTAGCCACAGATAAAGATGATGAACACGGATAGAGACAGTGGGAACGTCAGCCGACTCGTCATTGGCGTCAAGTCGGCTGGTCCTGTATCACCCGATGGCGAACGAACCGAAGATCTGTTCTCGCGAGCAACCTCAAAAATGGTCAAGCGGCTCGCAAGTCTCTTCCGTGATTTGTCCATTCGGAGAATCGGGCCGAGTTCCTCTTCTTCGTTTCCTTGGCTGACTTCTGTTCAAAATCCCGTTTGTTCAAGTCTTGGTTGTAGCAGGAGCAAGCCTGGTATCGCGGAGACTGCGATGATCGAGCCGGCCCCGACCTCCCCTTCGCGGGGGGGGAAAATCGCGCGACGGAGCTGAAGGAAGCGCGCGACAACCCCGACTTTGAGTGCCAAAGTATGCCGAAATTGCCGGTGGCACAAGGAGTGCCAAAATGGCACACTGCTCCGCAGCGGCGTTAGCTGCTTCCCAGCCCTACGAAACCAGGCTATTCGACACTTTCGGTCAGTGCCAGAATGGCACCAAGACCATGACCCAAAAGTTGCCACTTTGTGCCAAATCGCTGTATTCTTGTATGATGATGTGACAAGCCCTTCGAGGGCTGCCGGCCAGCCTGGGCCGCGGGCTCGGAACCGCGAGCTGGGGCGCACGGAGCCGCGGTGGAATAACGCCATCGCGTACGTAAGCGCACCATGTCGGCAGGACAACGCCAGAACCGCGAAAACAAGCTCGTCGCCGCCATCGCGGCGGGGAAGCCCATCGCCGTGTGGGCGAGAGAAAACAAGGTGTCCAGGCGGACGGCCTACGGCTGGGCCAAGGATCCGAAGGCCAAGGCGGCTGTCGATGCGCGTCGCCGCAAGGCGGTCGATCATTCGGTCGGCTTGCTGAGCGGGATACTAACGCGGGCGGCCAATGCCATTGCCGACGTCGGCGAGACTGCCGAATCCGAGTCGGTCCGGCTGTCGGCGAACAAGGCCGTGTTTTCCACCATGATCAGCGTCTCGAAATTCGCACTGCTGGAGAAGCGCATGAACGAAATCGAGGAGAGTCTCCATGCTCGTACTGGAATCCCGGGCTGCGCGGGCTAGGCGCTCGCGACCGCTTTCGCGGCCGCGGCCGAGCCCGTCGACCGGGCGTGCTGGGACTGGTACGCCGAATCGTGCCCGTGGGCCCTGCCGCCTGGCGGATGCCACGCGCATCCCCGAGCCCGTGAGAGCCAGCGGCCGCCCGAGGGCGATGGCGAGTCTGGGGAGATGTGGCCGGGCGCCTGCTGAGTCCGGCGCCGCGCCCAGCGGGCGTCATGAGGCTGGGCTGCCTGATCGCGCCGACCTCGGCCGATATTCGCGACGCGTTCCCCGATGGCCTGGCGGCCGTGCGATGTTTCAAGTCAGTGCAAGCTTCAAGAGTGATCGTGTGAGCACCCGAGAATTCAAGCGAACAGAAGACAGTTCGTCCTTCCGACCGGAAGGGCGGCGGACCGTCATGTTCGGGACGGTTTAGTCGTCGCGATTCGAAGTTCCCCTGATCCCGGGTAACGACGACGACTTCAGTGACGCGGTGGCTGAACGCCAGGAAAAAGCCCAGCTCGGATCAGTAGCCGGCGCACCTCGACGCGCTCGGGAGCGTTCATGACCAGGACATCGATCGTCGTTCGTCCGATGGCGGTTCGGCCTGTCAGCACCGGGCCAACCCAGGCGAAATGCTCTTCCCAAATATCCTGGCGGGGGTGGAACAGTCGCGTCAACAACCCGGTGTCGGGGTCGAGGCCGCCGATATTCGGCCCCTTGTGGAGGTTGTCATTCAGGCAGGACAACGCCAAGTTTTCGGCGACCGTAGGCCCGTGGTGTTGCTCGGCAATGACGTGGTCGATCTGGAAGGGCAGAACGTCGAGCGATTGCGGCAGCCGACAGTATTCGCAGGCGCTTTGGGCGCGGTCCCAAACCAAACGTTTGAGCGCCTCGTTCATCGCGTCAGGAGGCAGGGAAAGAGGGCTAGGCCAAAGCGCAGCGAGCCTTGGCGTGGATCAAATTGAGGAAGTTGCCGACGCGGCACGTAACGCTCCAAGAGCGCGCGTTCGGACGGCGCGATGGTGCCCTCGCGGTTCTTCTCCGCCAGTTCGTTCATGCGTGCGACCGCGGCAGGATTGAACCGAAATCCGAGCAGCGCCGCGCAGCCTCAGGCGACAACCCGGCGGTGTCGGATTGAATGACCTGCTCAAGGATTTCGCTTTCTGTCTCAAGAGTGGCTGTATCGCTCATGGCATCAGTATACCGCAGAGCGGGAACCAACGACAATCGCGTGATTGAGCGTTCTCGAAACTGAAAATGGTTGACGAAGCTCCCCCCCATCGACGTGATCGTTGGGGGTCGGTCGGGCCGCTTGGAGCGCCCGCGAAGCTCCACGCCGCCGACAACCGGCCATTCGAGCCCAAACACGTGATTGCCGACAAGGGATATGACCGCGATCCGCTGCACCGAGCGATTCGAACTGCCGCCGCCAATTCGGTCATCCCATCGCACCGCAGTTGTCGCACACGCCGTCACGATCGCCCAGGGTACAAGCTCCGCAACGTGGTCGAACGATTCATCAACCGACTGAAACATTGCCGGCGCGTAGCGACCCGCTATGACAAACTGGCGGTGACCTTCTTGGGCTTCGTAGGGTTTTTCTTGGTCGTCGCGCAAGTGAATCCGCCGCAGTGCGTCTTAGTTGAAAAGGAGCGGCTCAGTTCGAGGCGACACACGAACACAACGTGCCGCGGTCGATTCGGGCCTCGTCTGGAAGACAACGCGGCCACGTCGGGCCAAGATCCGCACCTGGATGCCTTGATTCCGCGACGGTCGAGCGGCCCCGAGCCATCGGCGACCGGCACGCCGCCGGTTGTCGGATCTGGTGTTGATGCGCGCCGGCGACGCAGTCGGACACGCCTCGTCCCGGAGTCCGCGCGTTGCTCTTTTGAGATCGACTCCTCGGTGGATGCGTCGGACTCAACGCGGATCTCAATGAAGGTCGACGCGAGGCCGCACTCGGAAACGACTTCAGGACTTCGAGGAGAACCACGATGAGTCCACAACGGGTTTTGTCGCTTCTGATGTTGCCCGCCCTTTGCGGCGCCGCGATTGCTCAATCTCCGCACCCGCGGGGCGGGCACCCGGGCACGGCGGCGCCCCATTCGGGGCAGACGCATCCTGGGCAGGCCCATGCGGGCCAAGGCCCACATCACGGGCTGACGCCGGAAGAGCACATGTGGCACCAGTGGATGTACGAGCAAATGATGCTGGACGAGATCATGGCCCCGCGGCGAGCGCGGCGACCGAATTCGTCGACTCAGCCCGGTATGAACCGGCAGCCGTCAGACCTCGAGCAATCGCATCCGGCGCGCAAGCGGACACCCGGGCGGGAACAGCGAAAATCCGAAATCAACACGGCCTGGGCGACGTGAACGGCCGGCGTCTCGGGCGGCCGGCGCCTGGCGACGCGCAGAATCAGGAGGCGCCGAAGAAGCACGAAAGAGACGCCGCCGCGAAGGAGCCTCATCACAACGATGGCCGCTCGACTCAGAAGGTTCGGGCGCGCGCGGCGAACGCCGCCACAAAGCCTACGACGGCAGCCGATCGGCGCACCGTTGCGATCCTGCGCGACGTGCACACCAAGCTCGAGGAAGCGGACGCCGATTACCGCGGACACCGCATCCGGGCGATGGAACATATCGGCGCCGCGGTTCACCGCCTGGGCTCGGAAAGCGTTCTCAATGCAAACCTCATCGAGGGAATGGGCAACCTGCCGCAGGCCCGTTCCGACGAGATCCTGCGCAATGCGATCGCGCAGCTCAGAATCGCGGAGCGAAACCTGGGGTCGGGGACCGAGAGCCTCGAGCATCATCGAGGAGCGCCGCGCCTCGGTCGCCGAGGCGATCGTCGAACTGAACGCGGCGCTGCGAATCCGCTGAACTTAACGTGCCCAGGCCGTTCCGGGCGCGAGTCGAGCCGCGTGAACGCTCAGCAGCGGGCGATCACGTGTACCGACTCGACTCGAACGCGCCGATCCCGCGACAGCGCGGTCGTACTTACCCCACGATTCGGATCGAGAGAGGCCTTTTCCATTCACAAGCTTTGAGGAGAGCACCATGCGACACGGGATCACACGGCGGCAGCAGGCGATCGCGCGGATGTCGAGGCGTTTCCAACCCGCCGCGGAGCGCATGGAAGACCGGCTCGTGCTCTCCACGATCACGTGGAACACCACAAGTGCGCCCAAGGGAAGCGCTGGGACACGCCTGGCAACTGGGTCGGAGGCGTGCTCCCCACAGCGACTGACAGCGCCGTCATCAACCTCACAAGCGCAGGGACGGTCACAACGGGCCCGACCGACTCGGTCATGAGCTTGATGACAAACGCCTCGACCACCGTGAGCGTGAGCAACGGGTCGCTGTCGCTCGGCGCCGCCACGTCCTCAATCGGCGGTCCCCTCTCAGTGAGTGGGAGCGGCACTCTCAACCTGAGCGGCACCAGCTTGATTGGCGCCGGTAGTGTAACCGAAGCGGGTCATCTGACCACAAGCAACAGCAGCAGTACGGCACTGAGCAGCGTCGCGATGACCGCCGGCAGCATGCTGACAGTAAGCGGCGTGTTCGAGCTGAAGTCCGGAGCGACGCTCAGCCTGGCGGACAACTCCAGCGCGCTCATCAACAACGCCGAGACGATCGCCGTGGACGCCGGCGCGTCGATGACCGTCGGCGCCACCACGGTCGTGCTCGACGACTACAACGGCGGCACCTATGGGATCACCGTCGCCGGCACCCTCACCGCCACCAACTCCACGTTCTCCCCCACACGCCCCGCCGACGGCACTGGCTCCGGAATCACCGTCCTCACCGGCGGCCACCTCGAGGCCACCAACACGACCTTCGCCTGGGATGCCTTCCGGCTCAACGATGGCAGCATCCTCAATGCGGGCGACCTCGCCAACGATACCTTCCAGACCATCGTCTTCGCACCGGGGACCGACATCCCGCTGCTGGCCGGCTCCAACCTCGCCGCGAACAAGAGCTTCGAGGACATCGACATCAACGCCGGCAGCCTGAACGCCGGAACGCTGACCCTTGGGCTGATGGGCTCGGCGTCGACCGCCAGTCTGCGGTACGTGTTCCCGTCCGGCTACGAGGTCAAGTCCGCGGCAACGCTGGCGATCGCAAACAACGTCAGACGTGTTCATTCCTAACGTCGAGACGATCGCCGTGGACGCCGGCGCGTCGATGACCGTCGGCGCCACCACGGTGGTGCTCGACGACTACAACGGCGGCACCTATGGGATCACCGTCGCCGGCACGCTGACCGCCACCGACTCCACGTTCTCCCCACACGGCCCGCCGATGGTACTGGCTCGGGAATCACCGTCCTCACCGGCGGACACCTCGAGCGCCACCAACACGACCTTCGGTTGGGATGCCTTCCGGCTCAACGACGGCAGCGTCCTCAATGCGGGCGACCTCGCCAACGACACCTTCCAGACCATCGTCTTCGCACCGGGAACGGACATCCCGCTGCTGGCCGGCTCCAACCTCGCCGCGAACAAGAGCTTCGAGGACATCGACATCAACGCCGGCAGCCTCGAACGCCGGAACGCTGACCCTTGGGCTGATGGGCTCGGCGTCGACCGCCAAGTCTGCGGTACGTCGTTCCCGTCCGGGTACGAGGTGAAGTCCGGCGGCGACGCTGGCGATCGCAAACAGCGTCAGAGTGTTCATTCCTAACATCGAGACGATCGCCGTGGACGCCGGCGCGTCGATGACCGTCGGCGCCACCACGGTGGTGCTCGACGACTACAACGGCGGCAGCCTATGGGATCACCGTCGCCGGCACCCTGACCGCCACCAACTCCACGTTCTCTCCCACACGGCCCGCTGACGGCACTGGCTCGGGGATCACCGTCCTCACCGGCGGCCACCTCGAGGCCACCAACACGACCTTCGGTTGGGATGCCTTCCGGCTCAACGATGGCAGCATCCTCAATGCGGGCGACCTCGCCAACGACACGTTTCAAACCATCGTCTTCGCACCGGGAACAGACATCCCGCTGCTGGCTGGCTCGAACCTTGCCGCTAACAAGAGTTTCGAGGACATCGACATCAACGCCGGCAGTCTGAACGCCGGAACGCTGACCCTTGGTTTGATGGGCTCGGCGTCGACTGCCAGTCTGCGCTACGTGTTTCCCTCCGGGTACGAGGTCAAGTCCGGGGCAACGCTGGCGATCGCAAACAACGTCAGAGTGTTCATTCCTAACGTCGAGACGATCGCCGTGGACGCCGGCGCGTCGATGACCGTCGGCGCCACCACGGTCGTGCTCGACGACTACAACGTCGGCACCTATGGGATCACCGTCGCCGGCACCCTCACCGCCACCAACTCCACGTTCTCTCCCACACGGCCCGCCGACGGCACTGGCTCCGGAATCACCGTCCTCACCGGCGGACACCTCGAGGCCACCAACACGACCTTCGGTTGGGATGCCTTCCGGCTCAACGATGGCAGCATCCTCAATGCGGGCGACCTCGCCAACGATACCTTTCAGACCATCGTCTTCGCACCGGGAACGGACATCCCGCTGCTGGCTGGCTCCAACCTCGCCGCGAACAAGAGTTTCGAGGACATCGACATCAACGCCGGCAGCCTGAACAACGGCCAGTTTCTGTTCCTGGGCATGATGGGCTCGGCGTCGACCGCCAGTCTGCGGTACGTGTTTCCCTCCGGGTACGAGGTCAAGCCCGGGGCAACGCTGGCGATCGCAAACAGCGTCAACGTGTTCATTCCGAACCTTGAGACCATCGCCGTCGACGCGGGCGCTTCGATGTTCGTCGGCGCCACCACGGTGGTGCTCGACGACTACAACGTCGGCGCCTATGGGATCACCGTCGCCGGAACCCTCACCGCCTCCGGCACGTCATTTACTCCCACACGGCCTGCCGATGGCACCGGTTCCGGAATCACCGTCCTCACAGGAGGTAAACTGACCGCGACCAACACCACTTTCGGGTGGGATAAACTTACGCTGACGCCGGCTCGAGCGGTGGACTCGCGGTCGACATTATGAATACCCTGCTTTCCATGAACAGCGGTACGACCGCCACCGTCACGCAGAGCAACTTCACGAACGGCACAGTCATCGCTTCTGGCGACCCCACCGCCACAATCAACCTCGGCAACAACTACTGGGGCACCACAAATGCGACCCAGATCGCGGCCAAGATCACGGATAACTCAGATAACTCCAGCCTTCCGACCGTGAACACCACGCCGGTCCTCTCGGCCGCCAGCCCGGCCGGGACCGCGACCGCGAATACGCGCCGCGAATGTCGTCGCCACCTACAGCGGCGCCGCTCTGTCGGTCAGCCTCAGCACCGCGATTACCAGCACGGCCGGCGTGGTCAGCCAGGGCACCGTCACGTTCAGCGTCGTCAACGGAGTAACGGTGATCGGCACGCCCGTGACCGTCAGCGTCGCCAGCGGCAGCGCGAAGACCAGCTACTCGCTGCCGGCCGGCACCACGACCGGCACGTACACAATCGTCGCGGTCTACTCCGGCACGGCGACCTTCCTCGGCAGCGTCGACGCCACGCACACGCTGACCTTGAACCCAGCAGTCTCGACCACCGCCGCGGTAAGCACCACGGCGACTTTTAGTACCGCCAACGCGCCGGTCACGCTCAAGGCCACCGTTACCAGTGGAGCAGGCACGGTGAACGTGGGCAGCGTCACCTTCACCATCATGAACGGCGCGACGCCCATCGGCACGCCGGTCACAGCGCCCGTCACCGCCGGCTCGGCCTCGGCAAGCTATACGATCCCGGGCGGCACCGCGGGCGGCAAGTACACTATCCAGGCCGCGTACACAAGCGCGACCAATTTCCTCGGTTCGACCGACAACACCCACACCTTGACCATCGGCGCCGTCGCCACCACCAACTCTGCGGGCAACGTTCACGGCGGCGTACAGCGGAGCGGCTTCGTCGGTCAATCTCACCGCCGCGGTCACGAGCCTGGCCGGTACCGTCAACCAGGGCACCGAGACCTTCACGGTTCTCAGCGGCTCGACGCCGATCGGCACACCCGTCACCGCCCCGGTCTCGAGCGGCTCCGCGACGGCCTCGTACAGCCTGCCCGCCGCCCTGGCGGGGGGCAAGTACACGATCCAGGCCGTCTACGCGGGCGCGGGGAGCTTTCTGGGGTCCACCGACAGCACCCACTCGCTGACAATCGGCCCGGCGGTGGCGACCACGAGCGCTGCAAACGTCCAGGCCAAGTTCGAGACGATCGCCCAGCAGCTTGTCTTGAACGCGACCGTGACCAGTACGGCCGGCGTGGTCAATCAGGGCACGGTGACCTTCACCGTGCTCAACAACACGACGGCCGTCGGCACGGCGGTGGTCTACAACGTGACAGCCGGTGCCGCCGGCGGGAATTACACCTTACCGGCCAGCACGGCGGCCAACGGGTACATCATCAAGGCGGTCTATAGCGGCGGGACGAACTTCTCCGGCTCGACCGACACCAGCCACGCCTTGACAGTAAGCCCGGCAGCCACGACCACGACCGGCTCGAGCGCAGCGGCCGTATTCAAGGCTTCCGCGGCGCAGACGATCGCGCTCACTGCCGGGGTTACCAGCCCGGGCGGCACTGTGAGCCAAGGAACCGCGACGTTCACCCTGCTCAGTGGCTCGACGGTCATCGGCGCACCCGTCACGGCCAGTGTGACCGCCAGTGCCGCCAGCGCAAGCTACAGCTTGCCCGCCGGCACCGCCGCCGGCACGTACATCGTTCAGGTGGTCTACAATGGCACGGCCAATTTCCTGACCTCCACCGACAGCAGCCACTCGCTCACGGTCAGCCAGGCCATCGCGACGACCGCCGCCGCCAACGCGAAAGCCACCTTCAGTACTGCCGCGGATTCGGTGATCCTCACCGCGACCGTGAGCAGCTCTGCCGGTACGGTCAAGGAGGGCACCGAGACGTTCACGATCGAGAACGGAACGACCCCCGTCGGCTCCCCCGTCAACGTGAATGTCGTGAACGGCGCCGCCTCTGCAAGCTACAACTTGCCTGCCGGCACGCCGGCTGCGACGTACACGATCGTGGCATCGTACAACGGCACCGTCGACTACAGCAGCTTCATCGACAGCTCTCATACGCTCACGATCAGCGCACCGGCCGTCTCGAGCCCGGCCCTCAGCGCGGCCCCGGCGACCGGCACCACAATCACGGCGGCGCCGTTCCTGGAGGGTTTCCAGACCTCTTCAGCGGAGAGCGCGGGCAACGGCGCGCACGCACATTCAGCGGCGCAAATCGCACCGTTCGACGGTCAAGCTCAACAAGGGCCCGCTCGCGCTCAGTAGCCGGCCGGCTCATCGGGCTCAGGTCCGCTCCGGTCATCATGTCCTGATCAAGGACAAGCCGTCTCACGCTCACGCCGGCCAGGAAGATCGGCTGTGATGAACGCGCGACAACCATCGCCCCGCGGGTGCTCGTCGAAGCGTCGACGGCGGGGCGATTGTCGCGACACATCGCGAGATTTCGTCGTAATTCACTGGGGAGAGCGCGAAGTTGCTGGCCGGGACCGCGACTTTTAGATTGCTCGTGACCCCGATATCGGCATGGAACTGAATTCGGGACGCGAGAGAGGGGGCTTAAGAATGCGTGGTGACGGCTCGCGTCATGGGCGAGCCGCGAGGGGCGGGTAGTGCGTCGTTGCACCGCGTCGTGGACGGACAATCTGGAACAAAGTGCCAGTCTGCCGCAGTCCTGGATGCGAGTACTAGGATTCTCCAGGAATCGTCGCGATGGTGGCGACGATCGCAGCGCGAGAGCTGCTTTCGTCGCACGACCGACGACCCCGATCGGCAGTTAAGCGAGCTGCGTTTTGTTGAGTGGACCGGGGGAACACAAAGTGAAGGATCGTAAAGGACAGCCGCCCGCGCGGAGGTAACCATGGTCCGATCATTCCCTCGCGTCGCGACCTACGACGCAAGGTCGGTGACGGCTCCGGTCGATGGCTAGCCATGCTGCGTTGGAATTCCGTCGGACTGCTGCTCATCGCTGCGACCTGCCTTCTCTGGTGGATCGGACGTGATCAGAGGAGCTCGTCGGATGGACGAAACAATGACGAGCTGACCGGCTACTCGCCCCCGCCGCCGGGCATGCCGAGACAACGGCGAGCCGATGCCAACAACAGGAATGCCGAGCTGGGACTTGCGGTCAATCTCGACGGCATCGCCGTCCTCTACCCGGAACTCGCCGATGGCCTGGTGGCGCCCGATGGTCGGTTCCGCACCGAACTCTCGCTGCTGGAAATGTCACGCGTCCTGCAGATCGATCCGCTCTCCATCGCGAAGACGGGCACGACCGACGAAGTCGACCCCGGAGCGGTGCTGTTCACGGCAGTGACCGGCACGCTGACGGATCGAGTGAAAGCGCTGCGCGCGGCGCCAAAGAGAGATGCAGGCCGAGCAGGGCAAGGCGGCTGACGCTGCCGGCGATGAATGGTCGGTGCAGGAGTTTCCGTTCACGCGCGCCGCAATCAAGAATCCAACAGGCGAACAGAAAGCGATCCTCGATTCGATCAGCCGATCTGCGCGGTCTGATGTCGCAGCCGGGAGATCGGATCCGGGCCGTCCCATTGAGTCGGCCCGAGCTGGAACCCGCGCACCGCGACTTCTCGCCCGGCTACCTGCCGCTGGCCGCTCGGCCGGATGACAGCCCTCGCACGGATGCCACGGCGGCTCCAGATCGCTGAATATCGTCCGGCCGCCAGCTCGCGGCTTCGGCGCCGGACGGACAGCGTGGCCGAACGCGCGCGAGAATGGGGAATTTCCGGGACCGCTCGAGGACTCGCCGCGGCCGCGCACCTCTGGCACGAGGCCGGTGAGGGCCGCCGCGCGGCTCGGGCCTCACCGGTCACTCGTCTTGGTTACGCTTTCGACTTGATCAGGGCTCCGAACACGTCGTGGTCGCTGGTGGAGGCATCGTTGAAGAGGATCGCAGTCAGCAGATCGGCGGACGCGACCCCGCCAGGAGCGAGGTAGAGGCCGCCTCCCTGGCCGAGCCCGGCGGTGCCGCCGCCGCCCGCCGTCCCGCCGACGGCCTGGTTGAACACGACGAGACTGCGCCGCAGCGTGAGGCTCGGCGTGCCAAACGGGTTCGGCACTCCGTTGAAGATGCCGCCGCCCAATCCGTTGCCGCCGTTGCCGCCATGGCTCGCGCCGCCGGTCGCCTGGTTCAGCGCGATCAACGAGTCGGAAACGGTGAGGACGCCGCCGTTTTCGTTCGCGATGGCACCGCCCTGGCCGGTCGCGCCCGTGGTGCCGGCTCCGCCCACGGCCCGGTTGCCGAGAAGCGTGCTGCCGGTGACGGTAGCGGTGGCAGTCACGCTCACAGGCAGGGAGGCGGCTCCGGCGACGAAGTTGGCGATCGCCCCGCCTCGGCCGATTTGCGCGCTGGTGCCGACGCCGGCAGCCCCGCCAACGGCCCGGTTGTCCAGTAGCGTGCTGTCGCTGACGGAGAGGATTGCGTCGCCGAAGAGGGCGATGTTCGCGATGGCGCCGCCGGCACCAAAGCCGCCGGGGAAGCCGCCGCCCGCGCCGCCGACGGCTTGATTGTCGCGGAACTGGCTGTGGCTGACAGTGAACGTGCCGGCATCATTCATGATGGCACCGCCGAAGCCGGCGCGGGTAAAGGGGGCACCGAGGCCGGCCGCACCGCCCATGGCCTGGTTGTCGACGAAGGTGCTGAAGCGGACGATGGCCGTCGCCGGCGCGTCCGCGGTCCCGACCGACATGATCGCTCCGCCCAGCCCGGTGCTGCCGGGGCCGCCCGGGTCGCCGGCCGCACCCAGGGACCGGTTGTGGATGAAGGTGGTGTGGCTGACGCTGAGAGTTCCCGTGTTGAGGATGCCGCCGCCGAACGGGTCGACGTCGGCGCCAATGCCCGGGAGGCCGACAACGATGTTGTCGGACACGACAGCGTCGGAAAGGGTCAGGGCGCCGGCGTTCAGGATGCCGCCCCCCCGCAAGAAGCCGTGCCCGCGGGTGATGGTCAAATCGTCGATGCTCACCGCCGCGGCACTGCTGATGTTAAAGACCCGGCTGGCGTCGTTGCCGCTGACGGCGAGCCTGCCGGCGCCCGGGCCGTTGATCCGCAGGCCGTCCGTGATGCTCAACTCCCCGCTCGCCAGGATGACCGTGCCCCGCAGTCCGCCAGCGAAGGCGATGACGTCGGCGCCGGGGTTGGCATTGGCGGCCGTGATCGCCGCCCGCAGCGAGTTCGGGCCGCTGTCGGCGAGGTTGCCGACGGTGAACGTGCTGAGGACGACGCGATCCTCGAGTTGTGCGACTCTCAACCCGGTCGGCAGGAATCGCTTCGGGAGCGGTGTGGGGCGGCGCCTTTGCACCGTGCCGGACGGCACGAAGAACGAACGCCCGGATCGCAGCCAGGATGACAGACGCATGGCGAAGACTCCTCGAGAAGACTGGTCTGCGATAGAATGGAGAGACAGCGTTCCCAGGCGCAGACCGAGCGCAGGGGCGGTGCCGGGCCGGTGAGGAGCTTGCTTGGCGGTAAGGCCTCACCGGCCGCTTGGTCTTGTTAGTCGTCGGTCGTCAGTGGTCCGCAGCCCGTCGCGAAGCGACCGGTGTTTTCCCGCGAGAACAACCGACGACTCAATACGGATCCCGTGTTACCAATCTGAGCCCAGCACTTCGCCTCCCCTGGGCGTCACGGCGGCCCACCAGATGCGTGCGGCTCATGCCTGGGGACAGCGTGCGGACGCTGCCGTCGGCCAGGCCGACCTGGATGCCGCCTGCGTGAGGGGTCGAGGCCCGGGTCGGGTCGCAGTTACCGGCAATGGGCTGGCTGGACCTGGAACTTCGACCCGGGGCCGATGGCATCGGGAGCACCGCGGGCCGCCAAAGCCGCGATCGCAAAACCCCGGTGAGAAACCCCCTGGGCGGCAAATTCATGGGCGGCGGCAGCCAGGGAAACAGGGGCGAGGTGCAGTACGCCCACGCCGTGCCGCCGTCCCTGAGCGCCGGCGACCATGGTCGTGTTGAACAGCGGGCATATTTTTCCGCATGGAGAATCGTGTTCGAAGTGCCGTCAGTGATGTCGGCGAGGCGGGCTTTGCCCTGAGGACGGTCGGGGGGTTTGGGGCTGTCGCGATCACCATGCCATTGGGCGCGTAACTGGTAGCGCCGAACGAAACCCCATTGATCGTCACTTCGCCGTCCGGACCGACGCTGGGGTCCGAAGGGCAAAGGAAGACCGATACGGGGCGGCTGTAGACGGTGTTGTTGCCCGGGTAGATACACCGTCCTCGGTCCGTCCGGCGCCGGGAATGCCACGGTGCCGAGGGCAGCGCGGTAGAGGTTGTTCTGCTCGAGGTACGGCAGCAGGTGGAAATGGTAAGTGCCGAACGCACCGCAGGCCGGTGGGTAATAGCCGATACCGGGCGGAAGGTGCTGGTTCGCGTCATGGAACTGGTGTGCGGCGAGGCCGAGTTGCCTGAGGTTGTTGGCGCACTTGATCCGGTTCGCCGCCTCCCGGGCGCTCTGTACCGCCGGCACCAGCAGGCCGATGAGGATGGCGATGATCGCGATCACCACCAGCAGCTCGATCAGCGTGAACCCGCACCGCGGATAGTTTTGATGACTGAAGCATGGCTGCACCTCTTTCTTTGAGTGGATTGGCGTGACGGCAGGGGCTCTCGATCCGAATGGGTCGGTTTGAAAGTCCCTGATAAGATCGACTCGTTAGCGGTCAAGTGGTTTGTGGATCAACCGTGACAGATTCCAGACCTTCACGGTCTTGTCTCGGCTTCCCGAGAACAGCTGTCGGCCGTCGGGGCTGAATGCGACACTGCTGACGAGCCCGGTGTGGCCGCGGAAACTGTGGACCAGCCTCTCCGCTGCGGGTGTCCCAAACTTTCACGGTGGTATCCTCCCCGGCCGAGGCGACCCACCGACCCTCGGGGTCGGGGCTGAAGGCCGTCGCCCAGACGTCCCCGCTGTGTCCCCGGAGGATTTGCACCTGCTCGGTCTGCACGTCCCAGATCTGGACCGTGTGCTCCTCGCCCCCCGCGACCAGGCGCCGGCCGTCCGGGCTGAACGCGAAGGTCATGCCTGCCAGGGGGACCCGGGCACGGAACGTGCGGAGAGGCTTTTGCTCGTCCCCCAGGCGGGTCGGGTCCCAGTCCCACAGCTTGACCACCCCGTCGCCGCTCGCCGACGCCAACCGCCGACCGTCGCGGCTGAACACCAACCCCCGGACCGGCCGGCCGTGCGTGCCGAGCTTGCCGAGCTGCCGGCCGGCCCGCGCGTCCCAGACCTGCACGGTTCTATTCGCGCTGCCCGTGACCAGGTACTCGCCGTCGGGGCTGAACGCCACGGCGTACGTCTCGGTGCCGACCGGGCAGTTCCGAAGCCCGACCTCGCCGGTGCGGGCGTCCCAGACCTTGACGACGAACAGCTTCCGCTCGGCGTCCCACCCGGAGGAGGCGATCCGCTGGCCGTCGGGGTGCCAGGCCACGCAGAACATGACCGACTCCAGTGGCCGGCGAACTCGAAAGTCACCTGGCGGGACTTCAGCGTCCCAGACCTTCACCCGCGAGTCCGCGCCGAGGCCGGCCGAGGCCAGGCTCCGGCCGTCGGGGCTAACGGCCATGGTCCAGACTTCACCGGCCCCTTGGCTCAAGGTGAATGCCTCCTGGGCTTCGTCCCCCCGCAAGGGGGTCGCGTCCCACACGCGGACCGTCCCGTCCCCGCCGGCCGAGGCGAGACGCAGGCCGTCGGGGCTGAAAGCCACGCCCTGGGACCACTCGGTGTGCCCGCGGAGGTCGAGCACCTCGCGGTCCGTCGCCGACTCCCAGACGCGCACCGTCTTGTCCTCGCCCACCGAGGCGAGGCGCGAGCCGTCGGGGCTGACGGCGACGCCGAGGACCAGGCCTTTGCCCGCCTCGAAGGTCTGGAGGCGCTCGCCGGTCGTCGCGTCCCACACGATGAGGTGCCGGTCGAAACCGGCCGAGACCAGGCGTCGACCGTCCGGGCTGAACGCCAGCGCGCTCGACGGGGTGCGTGATGTTCGGAGAGGGGGAGGAGGAGATCCCCGGTTTCCGCATCCCAAATCATGACCTCCCCGCTCCAGCTCCCGGAGGCGAGGCGCCGCCCGTCCGGGCTGAATGCCACGCTGATCCCCTTTTTTGCGTGGCCCCGGAGGGGCGGCAGGGCGGGTTGCTGGTTCTCCCAGTCCCAGACGTGGACGGCCCCGTCGCCCCCCGCCGCGAGGCGCCGGCCGTCGGGACTGAAGGCCACGCCATACCCCGTCCCGCGGTTGTGGTCGGCGCCGCTTTGGCTCGGGCAGGTGAACACATTACGGCCGGTCGTCCAGTCCCAGACCTTCACCTTCCGGTCCGCGCCCGCCGAGGCCAGGTGCCTGCCGTCGCGGTGGAAGGCCACGCTGAAAACGGAATCGGCGTGCGCGTGTTCGAGCGTCTGGATCGGTTTCCCCGTCCGGCTGTTCCAGACCTTGACGGCCCCGTCCCCGAGCGCGGAGGCGAGGAACTCGCCGTCCGAGCTAAACGCCAGGCTGTTGACTTCGGTCTTGTCCCGGAGGACCAACGGCTCGACCCGGCAGAGCCGCATGAGGTAGTGCCACTCCCAGCCGCGCAGGTCCTCCGGGCACTCCCCGAGGAATTGGAGGGCGCGGCCCAGGTTGTCCACGGACAGCTCGCGGTGGGCCAGGGCAATGCGGTGGAAATAGAGGGCATTCTCCAGTCGTCCTTGGCCTGGGTCTCGGCCTGGCGCTTCTGCCGTCGCCCGTTGCTCGCGCGCGATTAGCAGGGTGCTCGTCGCCAGTCCCGCCACGCGCCAGCACGACCACCAGGGCCGCGGCCGCCGCCGTCGCCACCGCCCGCCGGTTGCGACGGGCGAACTTACGGAAGCGGTACCACGTCGACGGCGGGCACGCCTGCACCGGCTCGTCGTCCAGGTAGCGCTGCACGTCCGCCGCGAAGCCGCTGGCCGTCTCGTAGCGGCGGTTGCGGTCCTTCTCCAGAGGTCTTCATCACGATCCAGTCCAGCTCGCCGCGCACCAGCTTCGTCAGCTTGGCCGGCTCCATCGCGGTGCGTGGCCGAGATCGACGCAAGCCCTCTGCCGATCGCTCAGCCGCGTGCTCGGCCTGGGCGGCTCCTCCTCCCGGATCATGCGGAGAATCTCGCAGCAGGCCCGCGGTCTTCGAACCGCTTGTGGTGAGCGGCGTGCTGCCCGGTCAGCAGCTCGTACAACAGCACGCCCAGCGAGTAGATGTCGCTGCGGGTATCGACGCCGAGGCTGATTGATCTCCGCCTGCTCCGGGCTCATGTATTCCAGCGTGCCGACCAGGGTGCCGTACTGCGTGAACAGGGTCCGCTCGGTCAGCGTCTGCTCGGTCGCCTTGGCCACGCCGAAGTCGATCACCTTGGGCACCGGCTTGCCGTCGTAGAGCGTGATCATGACGTTGGACGGCTTGATGTCGCGGTGAATGATCCCCTTCTGGTGGGCGTGCTGGATGGCCCGGCAGACCGGCACGAACAGCTCCAGCCGCTCGCGCGGCGTCAAGTGGTTGTCGTCGCAGTACTTGGTGATCGGCACGCCGTGGATCAGCTCCATGACGAAGAACGGCCGGCCGGATTCCGTGGCCCCGACGTCGAGGACGCGAGCGATGTTGACGTGGTCCATCATGGCCAAGGCTTGCCGCTCGGCCTCGAAGCGGGCGATGACCTGGCGGCTGTCCATGCCCGGCTTGATGACCTTGAGCGCGACCTTGCGCCGGACGGGGCGGGTCTGTTCGGCCATGTAGACGGTGCCCATGCCGCCCTCGCCGATCTGCTGCAGCAACTTGTACGGCCCGATCACGGAGCCTGCCGCTTCCAGGCCAAGGGCGACGCCCGTCTCGTCGCCGGGTCGAGGTGCCACCGTCGTGATGCCGACCTCAACCGCCGGTCGGTCAAGGAAGCTCCCGGCCCGGTCGCTTGCTTCCAGCAATTGTTCGACCTCGGCCCGCAGGGCTACGTCCGCACCACAATCCCCGTCCAGGAGCACCCGACGCTCTTCGAAGGAGCGCAATTCCATGGCCTTCAAGAACAGCTCGTTCGCTCGTGGATTCCAGGTCGCCATGGAATGGATCCGGTTCATAAGAGGTGTCCTCACTTCTCAGTGCGAGAAATGGCGGCGGCCTGCGCGGAAAAAGCGGAGGCGGGCCAACTATTTCGACAGTTGGCGGAATAGCCAGGCCCGGCCCAGCGCCCAGAGGCGGTCCGCGGCACCGCGGCTGATGCCCAGGACGTCCGCGGCCTCCTGGTGCGAGAGGCCGGCGAAGTGGCGCAGCTTCACCAATCGGGCGGCCTCGGGGTCGTGCTCCTGGAGCCGGCCCAGCGCCTCGTCCAGCGCGAGGAGGTCGTCCGAGCGGGACTCGGGCTCGGCGAGCCCCGCGGGCAATTCCACCCGCAGCAGGCCACCGCCGTGTTTTTCGGCCTTCTTGCGGCGTGCCTGGTCGACGAGGATGCGGCGCATCGCCTCAGCCGCGGCACCGAAGAAGTGGGCACGGCCGTTCCAGTCCTGACCCTGATCCCCGCCAACCAGCCTCAGATACGCCTCGTGCACAAGTGCGGTAGCCTGGAGGGTCTGGCCCGGCTTCTCCAGCGCCAGCCGCTGGGCGGCCAGCTTGCGCAATTCCTCGTAGACCAGAGGCAGCAGTCCCTCGGCCGCTTTCGGGTCGCCGTTCTCGATGGCCGAGAGGATGCGCGTGACGTCATTCATGGTCGAGCGCGACCGGGACGGAGATGCCCACGGCCCTGGCCCGCGGCCGAGACCCAGAATCTAGGCGTCTCGCTGCCCGGCCTGAGAGATGTGGCTTCCTCTAGCTTAACCGCCACGCATGCGTGGGGATAGCGATAGCCGCGGTGTGCCGGCCATCGGGCGCCTCGGGAGGTTCACGGGTCCTTGCTAGCCGAGCCCTCGGTCGAGGGTCGACCGCGACTGCGCGTTCCGCCCGATTCATCACGCGCGAAGACGAGTGAACTCAGGGCGATCCAGCAATTCGAAACGTTGCGCGAGCCCGGCAATGCCCTCGCCGCGCTGCCGGATATTGCGCTCGGCGATGGGCCCCAGCCGGCCCGACGCCGCCGCCAGATAGCCGATGCGCCAGGGATTGATTCCCATGAGCCGCGCACAGGTGGCGTCGACAGCCGGCAGGTTTGTGCCCATCACCACGACCTGCGAGTGCCTCGGCGTCCCCATGATGGGGCCATCCCCCTCCATGCCGATAATGCCGTCGACGATCGCCAGGTGCGGCCGTACCGCCGCGGCGATATCGAGGATCGAGGGACCGATGCCTGCGTAATGCAATACATTCTTGGGCCAGCCGTAGAAGACCCCCGGCATCACCCCGAAGAGATTCTTGAGCGAGAGCGTGACGCCTGCCCAGTGGTGGGTTTTGAGCTTGGGCATCGAGACGATGATGTCGGCCCGCTCGAGTGCGCTCGGCAGGGCAAGGCGCGGCAGTGTACTCAACTTGAGACGGTTGGGAACAAAGGTAAGGTCGTCGTGATTCAAATCGACGAACTCGAGCCGAGATTCCGCCAGGATCTCTCCGAGTCCGGACTGGTCGAGTACGAGCTGTGCGTCGCGGCAGTGGCCCGGTCCTTCGGCGACGAAGACCTCGCGGGCGCCCAGTTTCCGAAATACCTCGGCCGCCGCCCGCACCAGGAGCGGATGCGTGTTGATCTGAGGCGCGTCGCGGCTGGGCTCGACAAGATTTGGCTTGAGCAGCACCGACTTCCCCTTGGCCCAGGACGAGCCGAGCCCGAGCTCGCGGAGTCCTGCCAGAACGATTGACTCCAGATCCGCGCGGTACGAGGGGGACCTGGCCACAAAGACGGGGGCCCGCCAGTGCCGTTCATTCCAGTCGCAGGCGACGTCGACTCCCAGACCGACGGCGACCGCTGCGCCCGCGCCGGTGATGAACTCGCGCCGATTCATATTGAAGTGCTCCCCGCCCCAGGTCCGCGTGAAACCTGTCGCTCGGACGTGGCGACGGCAAATGGTTTTGCTGGCAGAAAGAGACCCACGCCTGACGCACTCTGGCCCAGGAGCGCTGGCGCGATCGAGAGCGCCGCATCCCGTTTCCCGGTGGACAGCCGATAGCATTCGGCGAGCCAGGATTCGGCCTCGCGCGGGCAGGCGCCGTGCGCGCGCAGACCGAGGATACCCCAGCCGAGTGATACTCCAGCCTTGAGCCCCGGCAACGTGGAGCGCAAGTAGTCAACCGCCGCTTCCGCCTCGTGCGGATCTTCACCGCGGGCCTTAAGCGCCAGGAGTGCGAGGCCCGTCGGGCCGGGCTGGGGGCGGAGGTCCCGGCCGAAGACGGAACTGTTACCGTAATTCCAGCCGCCCCCCTTGAGAGCGCGATCAAGGATGAGATCGACACCCGACTTCACTCGCGGATGATCGGCGAGCCCTTCACGGCAGAGCGCGAGCACCGCGAGCGCGGTCGGCTCGAGCCAGGAATGCGTTTCCTCGACCCAGGGCCAGCCGATCGACGCCGCGTTGTGCCCGATCACGCCCAGGGGCGACGGATCGCGCGGCACTGCTTGGCCCGCGACTCCCAGCAGCCAGCTCCGCGCCGCGCCGCGCCGGGTGACGAGCGCCCAGCACGCTCCAGAGCAAAAGGGCGTACGGAGTCGCCCAGCCCGGACTGGCGACGCCGTGCGACACCGGGAGCGACCCGTCAGCTCGCTGGATCGCCCGCAGCCAGCCGCCGGCCGCTTCTGCCGCCGCGAAATCTTCCGTTTTCGATTGTTCATCACCCGTGGATTCAAGCGCCAGGGTTGCGAGCACCGTGGGCTCGACGCTCGGTGTGCCGCCCCGCTTGTAGCACCAGGCGCTCCGCGCGTGCGCGCCGCGGCCAGTTCTCCGCGCGCTTGCTGCGTCCAGGCCGGTTTCATTGATCTGGTCTCTCCCGTTGGGGCGAACGCCGTGTCGTCGAGGAGATTTCAATTCCGGCGGGACAAACGGGCCCGGTCGGACAAACGGCAAAACGTTCTCGGCGCTCTTAAAGGAGCATAGGCCACGCGGGTGAATCGATTCACGCCGCTGGACGGGACGGCACGGTTGCGGAAAAGCAGCACGACTCGGATCGCTCGACGCGAAGCTTTGACACGGCTCGAGCGCGTGACCTAGGTTTGCAGTGAACATGGCGACAAAGACACGGCGGTCGAGCTGCCGAGGACAAACGGGAATGGAACGCCCGACGTCGCCATGTCGTTTGACACCCGGTTGGGCGCCCTTGTCCAAAGGGGCGAACACAAGCGTTTGCAGTTGCAATTTGAAAGGAGCACGAGATGAACGTTGCGATTTCCAGAGTACGCCGGTTCCTGGTGAGCGAAGATGGCCCGACGGCTGTCGAGTACGCAGTCATGCTGGGCTTGATCGTGATCGCGATTGTCGGTGTTGTCAGCAAGCTGGCCACCAGCATCAGCGGAACGTTCAGCACCGTCAGCAGCACGCTCGGCACCGCCTCGTGATCGGTTCCCGGCCGGACCGCTCGGCCCCAGAGTCACATCCGCAAAACCCCTTTCCTCAGTCGCGAAGCGGAGGCCAATGAACCCTTCGGACGGGAGCCAATGATGCACATGCTGATTTCACGACTTCGAAGATTTCTCACAAGCGAGGATGGCCCGACGGCGGTCGAATACGCCGTGATGGTGGGTCTCATCGTGGTCGCCACCATCACCGTCGTTTCCGCGCTTGCCTCGAGCATGAGCGGCACATTCAGCACGGTGAGCAGCACTCTCGGCTCGGGCTCGGGCTCGGGTTCGTGATCGCAACAGTCGTCGCGAGGTGCCGCCGCCTGAGTGCCACGGTTTGCCAGCAATCCTGTCGCCCGCGAACGTTCGAGCGAGGCTCCGGTCGATCCGGTCGCCTCGCTCAACGTCGTTTCGAACGGCGTGGCAGCGCCTCCGGTCCAGCCTGTCGCGAATCCGAACGGCACCGAGCCCGGCCCCGCGCTGTAACGTCAGGCGGTCGTCCGACTCTCGGACGCCGGAATTTGACAGTCTTGAAGAAGCGACACAGGTTAATGGTGGAAGTGACGCCGACAGGCTTTAGCGCGTCGTGCGCGGGCCCGGTGTCAAGTGTGAGCCAAAACTGCAACCGCTTGGGGAGATCGTTTATGGGCGCTGTACCGAAGGAAGTCGTGTGGCTGGTATCGTTTGTGCTCGTCGAGGCGGCGATCATCGATGGCCGCTCGCTGCGCGTTCCCAACTGGCTGACGTACCACTTTCTCGTCGGTGGTTTGATCTTTGCGTACTTCACCGGCGGCAGCGCGCTTTTTCTCACGTCACTGGCCGGGGCGGGCGTCGGCCTGCTGACCCTTCTGCCGCTCTACAGCATCGGCGGGATGGGTGCCGGGGACGTCAAGCTGATGGCTGGCCTCGGCGCCTGGATGGGCCCGTGGCTGACGATGTCGGCGTTCGTATCGTCGGCCTTGATCGGTGCGGCCATCGCGCTGGCGATGATGGCGTATTCAGGTAAGTGGTACGGGCATCTGGCAACCCTCCACACGATCGGCCACGAGGTGCTGAACGTGCCGCAATCCTGTGGTTCTGGCCGAGCGCGCGGCCCGGCGGAAGCCGACGGCGCTATTGTTGCCTTACGGCATTCCCATCGCGATCGGTTCGATCGCCTACTTCGCCTGGGCGGGACTCTTGACCTGATCCGTGCATCCTGTGGCCCGCCCGAAATGGGCCTCTGAGAAAGCGAGTTACCGCCATGAACAAGAGGTCGATTATCACACTGATCGTCGCGGTCGTGATCGGTCTGGGAGCAATGAAGCTGAGCCAGCAGCTGCTGTCCTCCAAGGGGAATAGACCGGAGGAAACCCAGGAGGTGCTGGTTGCCGCCCGCGACTTCAAGGAAGAAGAAACGCTCAAACCGGATATGGTTTCGGTCGTCCGGATGGCGAAGTCAGCCGTGCCGCCGCGGGCCTTCGCGTCCTTCAAGGACGTGGAGGAGCGGTGGGTGAAGTCCGCCATGATGGAAGGCGATGTGCTCGTCGAGAAAAAGCTCGGGCCCAAGGGAACGCCGCCGGGTCTGGTTGCAAACATCCCCAAGGGCATGAGAGCCCTGGCCATCGACGTGACCGAGCAGAGCGGCGTGTCCGGATTCATCTTGCCCGGCCACCACGTGGACGTCGTTCGCTACGAATCGAACGAGAAGCACGATCTCGGCGGCGAGACGATCCTGCAAGACGTGCTCGTGCTGGCGGCCGGCCAGGTGTTCACACGACCCGAGGAGCGCACCGTCCAGTCGCGGACGGTAACCCTGGCGCTGATTCCGGCACACGTGGATATCCTGGTCGCCGCCCGCGAAGGGAGCCTTGTCCCTTGCACTCCGCGGACTCCACGACCATGAGGTGATCGCCCGGGCCAAGCCCAAGGCGACCGTTGACCCCGAGCACGAAAAACGGTGGAAGCTCGAAGAAGAGAAGCGGCAAAAAGCGGAAACGGAATTGCAGCGATTGAAGGAAGAACTGGCCAGGAAGGTCGTTGAGCCGCCGGCACTCGCGAAACCCCCGAAGCCGCGGATCGCCACCATTTATAGGGGACTCCACAACATTCAGCGCGTCCGGACGGATCGCTCTGCGGTCATGGAAGAGGAATCGAGCGACGCGCCCTTATCACTCGAGGCCGCCGACAATCGAAATCCGCCCTTCCCGCGCACCAGCCCGATCGTCGCGGCCGGGAACGAAAGAGAGCCCTGAGCATTCCAAGAATTGACAATCGGCCAGAGCTCGTCTTGTCGTACCTCTGGCTCCTGCCACTGGCTTTGCCTCGCCCTCGCCGGTTCTCGAGGCGCCGGTCTCGGCTTTCCCTCCGTTTCCTCGCTTCCAATCCGAGTCGAACATCATGAAGGATCTGATCCGAGTCGTGCTGGTGGATCCGAACCAGGAGTCGAGGGACTCGCTGCAAGCCCTCCTGCGCGGGACCGCCTCGATCTGGCTGTCCGAAGTTGTGACCAGCTACCAGGACGCGGCCGCACGGGCGAAAGAGTTAAGCGCGCTCTTGACGATCGTGTCGCTGGACCACGACGCGAACCAGGGCATCGAGCTCGTCCAGAGCCTGATGCGAAGCACGCCCGACGCCATCGTGCTGCCGTCCAGTCGAGCCGCCGACAGCGGCCTGATCTTGAAAGCCATCCGCGCCGGAGCGCGCGAGTTTCTGCTGCTTCCCACCGAGTCGGCCGAGTTGCTGGAGACGATCACTCGCTTGCACCGCGGGCGCAGTGAGTCGAGCGCAGTACAGGCCGAGGGCCCACGGGTCGTCAGCGTCACCGGCGCCGCCGGCGGCGTCGGCAGCACGACGCTCGCCGTCAACCTGGCAACCACGCTGGCCTCCTGCAAGAACCAGGAAGCCATCCTGCTCGATCTCGACCTCATGTTCGGAGCGGTCGACGCTTGCCTCGACATCACTCCGGACCACACCCTTTCCCACGTCGTCCAGAACTTTGACCGCCTCGACCTGACCCTCTTGAAGCGGTCGCTGACTCGCCATGCCTCGGGTCTGTACGTCTTGCCGCACCCCACCGCGATGCAAGACGCCGCCGCGGTCGATCCCGAAGCCCTCAGACGACTCTTCGGGTTATTGAGGGCGGCGTTCACGATGGTCGTCATCGATACGAGCAAGGGGCTTCAATCGTCCGACTTCACGGCGTTCGAGTACTCCGACGTGATCCTGGTGGTCCTCCAGCTCGACCTGGTGTGCTTGAGAAGCACAGCGCGGCTCCTGAGTATGTTCCGTGAGTTCGACGGGCTGGCCGACCGGGTCAAGCTGGTGGTGAACCGCCGCGGCTCGTTCGCGAACGAGATCAGTCAAAAGAAGGCCGAGGAGACGTTGAAACTGCCGATCTCATGGCAGATTCCCAACGCGTGCAAGCTGTTCCAGGAGGCGCGGACAAAAGGAATGCCGATCAGCGAAGAAGGCAAGGGCAGCCGCTCGCATCAGGTGTTCCTCGAGATCGCGCGCTCGCTGCGGCCGGCCGGCCCTGAGGAGGCGTCCAAGCCCCGACGGGGCCTGTTCGCTGCGTTTCTCTAGCGAATGCGCTCGCGGTAGGGCGGGATCATTCTGGAATTCTCGAACGAGGAGTCGACGGCAATGTTGAAAGGCTTGGGACGTAGCCGCGTTTGGACCCCGGGCGCCGGTGGCAGCAGGAGCGGGGGCCGCGGTGGCGGATCCTCCCTCAGGCACCACGGTTGAGCGGCCGGCGGCGGCGCCGGCGCCGTGCCCGCGCCCCCCCCACAGCCGCCTCCCCCGGCGCAAGAGCGAAGCGGCCAAGGAGATCGACCCCGCGCAGGAGCAGTACGAGGCTCTGAAGCGCCACATCCATATGCGGCTCGTCGACCGTCTCGACATGAATCGCATCGCCGAGATCGACCCCAAGACGCTGCGCAACGAGATCCGCGGCGTGGTCGAGCAGTTGTGCGACACCGAAAACCCCCTCTTGAACCGCAACGAGCGCCAGCGGCTCGTCAATGAGATCCTCGACGAGACGCTCGGCTTCGGGCCGCTCGAGCTGCTCCTGAAGGACGACAAGATCGGCGACATCATGATCAACGGCCCGAAACACGTGTACGTCGAGAAAGAGGGGAGGATCCAGAAATCGGAGGTCGGCTTCCGGGACAACGACCATCTGCTCCAGATCATCGACCGGATCGTGTCGCGGGTCGGCCGCCGGGTCGACGAGACCTCGCCCATGGTCGACGCCCGGCTGCCCGATGGATCCCGGTTCAACGCGATCATCCCGCCCTTGGCGCTCGATGGCCCCGTGGTCACGATCCGAATGTTCGGCTCGCGGCCGCTGAGCAAGGACGACTTGCTCCGCTACAAGGCGTTCACGCCCGAGATGCTCGCCTTGATGGAAGGCGCGATGAAAGCCAGGCTCAACGTGATCATCTCGGGGGGAACAGGTTCGGGCAAGACAACACTCTTGAACACGCTCTCGAGCTTCATCCAGCCCGACCATCGGGTGATCACGATCGAGGACGCCGCCGAGCTGCAATTGCAACAGGATCACGTGGTCCGTCTGGAAACGCGTCCGTGCAACATCGAGGGCCGCGGGGCCGTCACGGCCACCGACCTGGTCAAGAACGCGCTGCGAATGCGGCCCGACCGGATCATCATCGGCGAGTGCCGAGGCGCCGAAACTCTCGACATGATCCAGGCCATGAATACCGGCCACGAAGGCTCGATGACCACGGTCCACGCCAACACGCCGCGCGACGCCCTTTCCCGCCTGGAGACCATGATCAGCATGGCCGGGTTGGAACTCCCGATCCGGGCGCTGCGAGCACAGTTTGCGTCGGCCGTCGACCTCATTCTGCAGGCCAGCCGCCTTCAGGGCGGCCCGCGCAAAGTGACCAGCGTCTCCGAAGTGATCGGAATGGAAGGAGACACGATCATCATGCAGGAAATCTTCGCGTTCCGGCAGCTCGGCATCGATGCCAGCGGCCGCGCCTTTGGCGAATTCATCGCGACCGGCATTCGGCCCAGCTTCATGGACCGCCTGGAGCAGGGGGGCTGCCACCTTCCTTACGACCTGTTCACCAACCGTATCCTCCTGAAAGACTGATCGCATGCGCATGCCGGAAGACGAACGGTTTTGCGGGAGAGGGGCGCCGCCGCGATGAATGACCCATCGATGCTCTCGATGCTGATCGGCGTCGGCGTGATCGTCGTGATCGGCGTCATCGGCCTGGCGATGTCAAAGTCGTCCGGGTCGCTCGCGGAGGATCGGCTCGCCGGGCTCATCAGCGGCAGAAGGCCTGCCCCCGCGAAGAAGAAGCAGGACCTGGCAAGCGGAATCCTGGCGCGGCCCGCCGCGATCGATCTGGGCCGGCCGTCGTTCCTCACAAAGTTCGTCCCGAATGCCGAGAACCTCAATCTCCTGTACGAACAGGCCGACGTCAGCTTCTCGTTCAAGACGTTCATGACCATCGCGTCGGGGCTCGCGATGACCGGCGCCATTTTCGGCCTGGTGTTCAAGCTACCATTCTACGCGATACCGCTGGGGGCGGCATTCTTGAGCTCGCTCCCCTTCTTCTGGCTGATCCGCCGCAGAAAGAAGCGAATCCAGCAGTTTGTCGAGGCGATGCCGGAAGCCGTCGAGCTCATCAGTCGAGCCCTCCGTGCAGGGCATGGCCTGGCGGCGGGCCTCCACCTGGTTGCCGAGGAGATGAAAGGCCCGATCGCCGATGAGTTCAACCGCGTCTTCGAAGAGCAGAACCTGGGCATCCCGATCGAGCTCACGCTGCGAAACATGGCCGATCGCATCCCTGTGATGGACGTCCGGTTCTTTGTGATCGCCGTCATCATCCAGCGATCGACCGGCGGCGACCTGGCCGAGGTGCTCGACAAGATTGGCCGGCTGATCCGGCAAAGGTTCGAGCTGCAAGGCCTGGTGAAAAGCCTGACGGCCGAAGGCCGGCTCTCGGGAACCGTGCTCCTGGCATTGTCGCCAACCTTGCTCTTATTTCTCTGCTACTTGAACTACGATTATGTGAGCGCGCTTTTCAAGACACCGATGGGCGTGAAACTATTGAGCCTGGCCGCCGGCGGCCAGTTGATCGGCGCCTGGGTCATCAAGAAGATCATCGCGATCAAGGTGTGAACGGTCATGATTCTGAGCCTTGAGACCCTGATCCCACTGGCCGTGTTCGTGGCGATCACCTTGGGCGCGTGGGCGGTACTCGGGGTGGCCGGCGCCCGGCCGGCGGCGGCCGAGGAACGGCTGCTCCGCCTCATCAATCCTCAGGCCGCCGGCGTCGCCCTGGCCGTCCAGAACAAGCGGCAGGAGCAGTTTCAAGCAAAGGTGACCGCGGCCGCCAGCAAGCTGGGCCGTTCGCTTCGCCCCTCTGACGCTCAGGAGCTGGGCAAGATCCGCGTGAAGCTGCTGAATGCGGGCTTTCGACACGAGCAGTCCGTGGCGGTTTTCTACGGCATCAAGCTGATCGGGCTGGCGATCGGGCTGATCGCGGCGTGCCCGCCCTGCCTGCTTCATTTCGGAATGGCGCAAACGACATACATCATCGTTGCGTGTGTCGTAGGGCTGGCGTTTTATCTCCCCGACGCCATCGTCGGGAAGCTGAGGAAGCGCCGCGGCGAGTCGATCTTCCTGGGGCTTCCTGATGCACTTGACCTGATGGTCGTCTGCGTCGAGGCCGGGCTGGGGCTCGACGCCGCGATGCGCCGCGTCACCTCCGAGCTGTCCCGAAGCTCGCCGGTGATCTGCGAAGAGTTTGCGATTGCCAATTTCCAGCTCCAGATGGGCCGGGCGCGACGCGACGTGCTCCGCGACCTGGGGACGCGCACCGGGGTCGACGACGTGCGCGCGCTCGCGGCGGTGATCATCCAGGCCGAGAAGTTCGGAGCGAGCGTCGCCTCGGCGCTCCGGATCCAGTCCGATGCGATGCGGCTGCGGCGCCGGCAGCTCGCCGAGGAACAGGCCGCGAAGACGTCGGTCAAGATCATGCTTCCCCTGATCTTCTTCATCTTTCCGGCAGTCTTCGTGGTGCTGGTCGGCCCGGCGATCATGCGGATTGCGACCGTGATGGCCAACTAGCGAGGCTCTTTGACCGGGCACGGCACGCCGGCCCCCGGCGTGATGACACCATCGCGCCGGCGATTCTGCGGTGGAGGAATAAAATGCACAAGTTTCCGATGCCGATTGGCCATGATGTGAACTCGTCGGGACGCAAGTCCAAGCGGCTGCGAACCGCTTCGATTGTCCTCCTGGGATTCCTGCTCGCGCCCGTGGTCGCGGAAGGGGGGTGGCTCTGTTTCGCTCAGTGGTGCCAGGTCATGGGGACGAACACGTATGCCAAAACCCCGATCATGGATGCAATGCAGGATCAGATGCAGTCCGCTCATGGTTCGTTTTGGGAGTGCATGGCCCACTGGTTTCAGAACCTGCCCTGGGACCCCAGAGTCGTCATGTCGGTCGGCGCCGTCGTGATGATCATTGCCATCAGGATGTTGAAGTTGTAGCCGGACCCGAGGCGGCACTCCGGTCGCGCGAGGGTGTCGAGAAATCGCAGCAAAGGGCCGTTCCAGTCAACGTTGACGCAAAACGGACCGGCCTCAGGGTGCATTCATGACCCATGGTTTGGCATGGGTTGCATCATGACCTAGATAACTACAGAGTCTGCTCGCAGGATCGGATGGGGATTCGTTCCATGCTAGTCCGGCGCTCTTCGACCAGTTTCCCGGGTAACGAGCCTCGCCGCGAAGGCATTGCCGTGGCTGAGTTTGCGTGTTGCCTGCCCCTCCTGGTGCTGATCCTCTCCGCGTTGTGGGAGGTCGGACGTTTTACAGAAGTGCAGCAGGTTCTCTGGAATGCCGCCCGCGAAGGCGCGCGTGACGCGTCCCTCGGGCAGGATAACCTTCAGGCTGTCGCCAACAACCTGCTCACCTACCTCCAAGGTGCCGAACAGTCGGCATTTGGCAAGGGCCATACGACCAGCATGATCGCCCCGGTCATCACCCTGCCCGCACACACGACCGGGTACACATGCTGGGACAACACGGCCAACCGTGAGCTTTTCACGATGACCTTTACCGACGTCACCAATCCCAACGTCACGGATCCGACGGCGATGACCCAGCTCGACCTGTACCAGATCGGCCTTCAGGTGCCGTTCTCCAGCATTGGCTGGTGCCAGGTGATCCCGATCGGGGGTCTGACGCGGTTGAAGGTAACCGTGGTCTGGACATCGTTGATCGATACGCCGTTTCAGATCGCGCCGGACCTCCCGGCCGAGTAGGGTCCTAGAGCGCCGCCAGGAGAACGAACCGTGATCATTCGAAATCGAGAAGAGAGACGACGACGCGGTGCCGTGGCGCTCGAGACCGGCATGGTCCTGATCCCGTTGCTCTCGTTGATCTTTGGCATCTTCGAGTTCTCGAGACTGCTCATGGACTGGAACTTGCTGAACAACGCCGCGCGGGAGGGCTGCCGTTACGCGGTCGTCAACAACACGAGCACCACGATCAGCACCGGCGTGCAAACCACCGTGACCAGCTTCATGGCGGGACAAACCGTGGCGTTCACCAATTTCACGGTGAGTGTGACCGGAACTCATCAGGGCGTGAGCACCCCGGTCAACAACCTGACCGCGGGAGATATGGTCACCGTCACGGTATCTGGCACGTACAAGTTTATGAACATCATACCTCTAGTCAAGCTGCCCACGACATTTTCGATCACCAGTTCGGTCATCATGGGGTGCGAGGGCGGAATCTAGGCTCCCGAAGCGACCATCGCTCGTTCGGTGGGAGACCCGATTGGCAATTTTATTGCCGAGGCATACGATGATGCGGCGAAACACATACGCGACCGGGCAGCGGCCAGCTTGCCGTCGAGGGATCGTCCTGCCGGCGGTCGCACTGCTGATCGTGGTCATGGTGGGATTCCTGGCGCTGGCGATCGATCTCGGGATGCTGGCGATTGCGAAAACACAGGTGCAACAGTCGGCTGACCTGGCTGCGCTCACCGCGATGCGCACGCTCAATGGCAACTCGAGCATCAACTACAACCAGAGTGCGGCCACGACCAACGCGCAGAACGTCGTCACCTACAATGTGGTCCTGGGCCAGACCGTCCAGTCGTCGCAATTAACGCTCACGTTCGGGTCGTACGACTACAACCAGAGCACCTCGACCTTCAGTGCCAATTTTCCACCGACCACCGGCGCGGCGGAGACCGCGGTCTCGGCAACCATCACCTCCAACAGCTTGCCAGGCGCGTTCAGCTCGATGTTGAAGGCGCAGCTTCTGCCGAAGGTCACGGCGACGGCACAGGCTGTGCACCGGCCGCGCGACATCGCTCTGGTGATGGACCTCTCCAGCTCGATGCGCTACGGAACCATGCTCGGGTTCGACATCACGACGTCCTCGCGCACCACGAATAATCCCGACAGCGTCGTTCCGACCTTTAGCCATTACTCCAGTTCGAGTGCCGGGCTGGTCGGCGGAACCAGCAACCAGACCTCCAGCTACGACAGCTACACGATCTCCCCGAGCAACACCACCACCAGCAATTCCTCTTATGCATTAACGTATATCAACGGATTCTATCAAAATGCGGCCTACGCTTCGACCTTGATCCGAGCGTTCGATTCTTACACGAGCTCCGACGGTGGAAGCACCTGGAGCGCGCCCAGCTCCGGATCGCCGGTCTTGCCGCCATCCTCCTACACATCGACGCCGGGCGGAGACGTGCCGCTCTTCAAACAAGCGAGCTTGTCGACCTATGCCAAGACGGTCCAGGACGTACTTGGAAGTACCACGCGGAACGCGGCGTGGGAGCTTGACGGCTACTCCAACTACACGAACGGTTCCCTGTCAAACGCGGCCTCGGGAAAGACCGGTTATTCAAGCGCGCCCTTCTACGGCTACACGCAGGGGCCCGAGTATTACGGCAAGACGTTCTTCATCTGGCCGCCCGATCCGCGCCAGCCGCTCTCAACCAGCAGCGCGACGCAGTTCAAGCAGTTTTACACCGATTTCGGCTACACAAACACCGACTTTACCACCAACAGCCTCTGGCAGCCTCTGCTCGGCATTTATAGCTCCACCTCCACCACTCCGGGCGATCACAACTGGCCCTGGCCCAGCGACGGCGGCAGCTCGCTCGGCACGTATCTCACGACGAATGTGTTCATTCCGGGAGGTAGCCGCAAGCTCAAGACCACCGATACCCAGTACCAGCAGATCATGAGGCTCTACAACTGGAACTACGTCGTCGACAATGTGGGCACGACCCCGTGCGACTGGCGAGTTCGATTCTTCGGCACCAACAACAACACGAAACTATTTGACACCACCGGCGAGCTGAATTTGCCGGGAAGCTCGACGTACACGATCAACTACAACGAGATCCTGCGCTGGCTCGCCGCGTCGCCCAATCCATTCCCCACCCAGCTGCGAGCCGGCCGGATCAAGTACTACGGATCGATTCCGACGGCGATCACCGGAAGCTGGCCGAGCTACGGCAGCACCGATCAGCGGTTCTGGGTCGAGTTTATCGACCACGTGCTCGGCTTCAGGCAAACGTCCTCGGGCGTCTATACCGACATCAGCGACATCGCCGGCTACGGCGGCGATTTTACATGGGGGACCATCGCGCGTACCGCCCAACCGTCGGCCACGCAATACATGAGCTACACCGACAATCCCCAGCGCCCGAATCTGCGCTACTGGTTCAGCCCGATCCTCATGGTTGATTATCTCCACAATTATAATATGTACGAGAATATATCCAACTATTTTGTGATGCAGGCCGGGGATTCATACGAGGCACCGGTTTATACCGGCCGGCAAGCGTACCAGGCTGCGATTACCACTGTGGAGAACAACCACCCCAACGACTGGTTCACGCTGGTTTTTTACAGCCAGCCGCGTGACTCCGCGAGCTCGACCAATCGCTTCAACACCGTGGCCTCCCCGCTGGGAACGAATTACAAGTACGCTTCCTCGTCCCTGTTCTTCCCGTTTTCCACCATCAATGCGGACGGTTCGGCCAATATCACCGAGGTCACTCCCTACGACGCCGACCCGGCCACGACCTCAGTACCGTCGGCGAACTTCAGCGATACGCCGCGACCGAAGGGCAACACGTGCTTCGCCATGGGACTGATGCTCTGCTACAACCAGTTCGCCGTGACGCCGAGCTCCGATTCCACCCTGAGGTCCTACGTCTCCTCCTCGCCGATCACGTTTCCGACCGGGATGGCCGGCGGCATGGGCCGAAAAGGGGCCCAGAAGGTCATCATCTTCGAGACCGACGGCCTGGCAAACGCCTCGGCGACCGCCAGCCTCGTGAACGCCGGGACCTACAAGTATTACCAGATTCGTTATGATATGAACAAGCCTAACAGCAGCGAGTATCCCTCGACCGCCTCGGCAAACCTCAACGATCCCACCGTCTTGAGCCAGGTCTATTCGCTGATCCAGCAGCTCGTGACCGACTACGGCACTTCGAGGAATCCGTTCCGGCTGTATGCCATCGGCTTCGGATCGGTGTTTCAAGGCACGAACGCCAGCTCGGCGAAGACCACGCTGCAGACAATGCAATATTACGCGGGCACGCAGACCAGCGCGTCGACCGCGTTGCCCTCGAATCAGATCATCACCGGGACTGATTCCCAGATGTCGACGAACATGATTGACACCTTCACCAAGATCCTGCAAAACGGCGTGCAAATCGCACTCATCAAGTAACCATGCCTGGTGCCGTCGCCGAGTTTGTCGACGTCTTCAAAGCCTACCGGGCGCCGCTCGCGCCCGGCCGCAGCGTCCCTGCGCTCTGCGGGATCAGCTTGCAGATCGAGCCGGGAGAAGTTTTTGCGCTGCTTGGGCCAAATCGGGCCGGCAAGACAACCCTGCTCAAGCTACTTCTCGGGCTCTGTCGCCCGTCCGCCGGCCGCGTGTACCGGATGGGGCGCCCGACCCGAGAACGCCGCACTCTGTCGCGCGTAGGCTACATGCACGAGAACCAGGCGTTTCCGCGCTATCTCAGTGCCGCCCGACTCCTGGAATTCTACGGCGGCCTCTCCGGGATTCCATCCGCGGTCTTGCGAATCCGCGTGCCCGCACTGCTCGAACAACTCGGGCTGGCCGACCGTTCCCACGAACCGATCGCGCGCTTCAGCAAAGGAATGGTTCAGCGCCTCGCTCTAGCCCACAGCGTGCTTGCGGAGCCGGATCTGCTGGTGCTGGACGAGCCCATGGAGGGGCTCGACTTGAGCGCACGCCTCTTGCTCCACGAGATCGTGGCGCAGCAGCGCCAGGCGGGAAAGTCCGTGCTCCTGGTGTCGCACGCGCTGGACGAGGTCGCGCAAGTCTGCGACCGCGTGGCCGTGCTCGTCGCGGGTCGACTCGCGTATACCGGGTCCATCGCCGAGCTGTTGCACGACCCGCGGACGGGGCACGAACGAACGCTGCAATCGGCCCTGGAACCGATTTATTGCAATTGAGGAAAGCTCATCATGACCGCGAGGTTTCACCTCGTCACGCTGATCCAGTTGATCCGCGACACGTTTCGCCAAGCGTGCGCGTGCGGCGTATGCTGGATGATGCTCGCGGTCACGGGAATCTGCGTCGCTCTGTGTTTGAGCGTATCCGTATCGGGCGACGTCTCCATCGATGGCAGCGACGAGCCTGCGCTGTTCTTACCCGCGCCGTTGCCCGCCACCGTCGCGTCGAAGGTAGCGGCTCAACTTCAGCTTGATCGTCCGCTCGTAACCGATCCCGCCACGGCCCGGCACGAAGGCGTCGAGACAATTCGCGGCCGCGTGAGCCTGGCGTTCGGCGCAGTCTCCTTCCCGGTTAGCCGCGCCCGGAGCGACGCGGTCGGCTTCCTGGAGCTGGTCCTCGCCTGGGGCATCGCCGGCACCTTCGGACTGCTCTTGGCGCTGGTATGGACCGCCGGATTCGTACCGACGTTCCTTGAGCCGGCAGCCGCGTCGGTTCTGCTCGCCAAGCCCGTCGCGCGCTGGCAACTGCTTCTTGGCAAGTACGTCGGCGTGTTGACGTTTGTCGGTTTCCAGGTGGTGCTCTTCGTCGCGTTGACGTGGATGGCCCTAGGCGTGCGCACCCACATCTGGAACATGACCTACTGGCGATGCATACCGCTGCTCTTGCTGCAGTTTGCCGTCTTCTACAGCTTTTCGGTGCTGCTCGCCGTGATCATGCGCAGCACAGTCGCGTGCGTTTTCGGATCGTTGCTCTTCTGGCTCTTGGCCTGGGGGATCAACTACGGCTACGTGATGGCGCAGGCGCGCTCGATGCACAATACCTACCTTCAGGCACGCTCGTCCTGGCCGAGGTCGCGTACTGGATCTTCCCCAAGCCGATTGACGCTGGATTGATCGTGTTCAACACGCTGGGTGCACTCGAAAATTTCGAGAAGCCGGCAGTCTTCAAGTTGCTCGAGTCCGGCCGGGCATTCTCGGCATGCGCGTTGACACTTTCTTCACTCGTGATGGCGGGAATCCTGCTCGCGATTTCTGCCTACGAGTTCGACGGGCAAGATTACTAATTAATCGTGTGTAGATTTAAATAATTTTCACAACCATTATCGCCTTTCGATCACGGCACAAATCGTGGCCAGCAGCCGTGGGGAGCACGGTTCGAGTGTTTCGATCTGGTAGAGCATGGCCGAGGTCGCCACGAGCGCCGGTCCGAGCCGCTGGGGACACGACCGCACAATGAAGTTCGCGCGCGAGAAGTTCCAGCGCTCCAAGGATTTGGGCGCGAGCACTCGACAAGATCCGGTAGTGGCTCGCGGAGTCGGAGGGGTTGACACCTTTTGAGCCCTCGATAATGCTGAATCAAGTCGGGCAAGCCGAAGTGGCGGAATGGCAGACGCGCCGGACTCAAAATCCGGTCCTCGCAAGAGGGTGTGGGTTCAAGTCCCACCTTCGGTACTAAGGTCTCGCAGACGATCGGCCCGGTCATTCGGGATCTCCGATGAGAACAAAACCCGCCCAGTAGTAGGGGTGGTCGTACGGCCGCTTGCGACCACGTTTCGTGGCATCGGCTCCCTCGACTTCGGGACCTCGGCTCAACTTAGCGACCTGAACTGTTCGCTGCACGTCGCTCACTTTCCGAAGCTCACTCTTGGCACGTTGAAGGGCATCGGCCTTACGGCGCCGATGGTGATCGGGCTCGACGTGATTCGTGTAACCGCGGTAGAAATCGGTCATCACCATCGCCGTCGCTTCGTCGTCGACTTTCCAGAGGCTTAGGATCAGACTCTGGCTCCCCGCGCGGAAAAGCGCTTGCGCGAATCCGATCTGGCCATCCCCTCCGCTCGTCTTGCCCAGGGCGGTCTGGCAGGCACTCAAGGTGACCAGGTCGGCATCGAGCTTCCAGGTGCGGAGGATCTGGCCTGCCGTGATCAGCCCGTCTCCGTCCTCGTCTCCCCATTCCTTCGCGTCCGGCGTGCGGACCATGGTCTGAGCCGAGAGCAGCAGCGCGGAGCGCATCGGCGCGCGACCGTCGATCTTCCCGTGGGTCGCGAGATGAATTACGTCGAACTGCCTCATCGCGCCGTCCCGGGCCAGCTTCTTCAAGTTCGACTCGTTCGCTTCGACCCCCAGCAAGAGCGTGGGTGCCGGCGTTTTGAAGAGCCCGGCGATGGCTTTGATTTCCTTCTCCGTGCCCGGCAGGGAGCCCAACGTATTGCGCCGACGGTTCAGTACCGAGACCAGACCCGCGATGCTCTCATCGGGCGCGCCGGTGGGAGCTTGGGCCACCGCCGCAGAGCGGGGCGAAACCGGGTTGCCGATGGCCAGGAGTTTCTCTTGCCCGCCCGAGCGTCCGGCCAAGTTGCGTTCCACTCGACGCTGGCGCAGCCAGGCGTAGATCGTGCCCGATGGAATATAGCTGACGGTCTGCGGTCGATTCTGCGCTTCCCAGGCGTCCAGAAGGATCTCCACGGGCACTCCCTCGAGCGCCCGCGACGGCAAAACAACTAGGTGCCGGACGGCGGGGAGTGTTCCCCTGGCCTGCAGTTGCTCGCGCAGCGGGCTCAATCGCTGCAGAGCCAGGTGGCCAGCAATGTCGCGCCACTCTTCGGCACGTGGACCGGGCGGATTGGCGACCATCTGTCTGAGACGAAGGGGCAAAGTCTGATCGTCTACTGTCCAGTCCCCTCCGGGCCCGCTGCCCGTGAGCCTCACCCAAGTCGGTGTTCCTTCTGAGCGCACCAGGCAAGCCCAGTGCTCTTTGTTCCAGTCAGGCGACCGCCTGGGAAGGTCGAGGTCCACCCAGGCCGCCATCGCAACATCGGGGGCGAGCTGGCGCTGGATGCGCTCCAATCCGTAAACCTGTCCACTCGCCACACCGTATTTCCTGGCAAGACCGCGATCGAAGGTGTCGAGGTCTGCCTGGAGACGATCTTTCTCGGCCTTCAGTTGTTCGAGGGGGCGCTGAGGCAAATTCGGCTGCACGTGTTCCGCCGTGATCTTCTCGTCGATGGCCTGTAGCTTCTCCAGCAATTCTTGTTGCTGTTGCTGCTCGGCTCGCTGCAGTGGCTGGGCGTCTCGAGCTGTTAGCTCGTCGAAGAGAGCCCGGCCCAGGTTCGATTCCAGTCGCTCCCAAGCCTCTTTCGGCTTGTTGTGGCCAGCCAGGATGACCGCGAGAGCGATCAGCGGTGAACGGGCCGCGCTGAAGGCAGCCCGATCAAGCCCCGCGCTTGCGACCCTCGACCGTGCGCGCTCGAAGCCAGCAGCGGCTTTGGCCCAGGTCGCCTCCGCCTCGGCGTCGCGGCCTTGCGCGCGCAAGTTGTAACCGAGATTGTTCAAGCTCAAGACGGTGTCCGAATGATCTTTTCCGAGAATCTGCAGACGAGTCGCGAGGGCCAGGCGATGGAGTTTTTCAGCCTCGGCGAAGTTGCCTTGCTCGTCGAGGCAATTGGCCAGGTTGTCGCGACTCCGGGCAATATCCGGATGGGGATCTTCAACGACCTTGCATCGAATGGCCAGTGCCTTGCGATTCAAGTCCGCGGATTGAGCAAAAGAGCCGCGGTTGAACAGGAGCACGGCCACGTTGTTGTAGCTGCGGGCGGTCTCTAGGTTTTCCTCGCCCAGGATCTTTCGACGGATTTCCAGCCCCAGACGGTACATCTTTTCCGCCTGTTCGTACTCACCGAGCGATTCCAGGTACAAACCCGTATCGTTACAGGATGTGGCCGTGTTTTCGCTAGTTGCTCCCGTAAGGCGAATATAAGTCTCGAGGGCCTTTGTTCCATGGTCGAGCGCAGCATCGTCATCCCCCAAAGCATGCAGACTCATGGCCAGATTGTCATGGGCCATCGCTGTGTCGGGGTGAAGCTCATCGAAGAGTTGCCGATAACCCGTCAGCTCCTTCCGGAAGACGGCTGCGGCCGCATCGCAAAAGCCTCGGTGATAGAGGGCGAAACCCAACTCGTTCTCGATGACGAGCGTGTAGACGTCCTGTTCGCCCAGGACTTCGCGAAAGGTATCGAGGGCCTGCCTCCAGATCGGTTCGGCCCTGTCAAATCGTCTCGCTGCCGACTCCTCGGACGCTCGCGAGCACGAGTCCCACGCGGTTTTTATCCTTTTCCGTTGGTCCTGCGGAATCGCCGAGAGGCGCTTGCAGCTGCGAAGATGCTCGCTGGCCGTTCGCACTTCCCAGTGCTGGGCGGGCTGCGAGGCGCTCCGGATCCCGAGGATTTCACGCGCGGGGTCGACAGCGGCTGAGAACTCGCCTGCTTCGAAGAGCTCGTCTCGCTTTTTCTCGAGAACCGCAACCCGTTCTTGTAGGGCGATGGAAAGCGATTTTTGAGCCGGTCGATCCTGGGGTGGGAACGCGAGCGACCTTACGTGTGCCGCGCAAAACGACGCGAAGCCCGCTAGGGAGAAAATGATGCTCCATACAGGCCCTTTGATCCCCCGTCCGGTGCTTCGCTTCGTCATCGCGGTTAGACCTTCCGAAATCATGACCGATGGGGAAAGCCGCAGCCAGAAAGCAGCGAGCGAATCGAAGATCAACCTCGCGTGGCATACCGCCCCGGAACTATTCTCGACATCAACCTGGGTCTCTGCCGGCTGGTGCTCGCGGAATTCCTGGGGGTTCGTCTCCCTTGATCGGGAAAGCGCGCGCGCGAATGGCTTCGACGCCGGGGTAGTCCCTGAGAGCGTCGCATGTCTGTCTTAAAGCCTCGGGCGGATCAGGACCAGTGACGATGGCGCCCCGCACCGCACCCGATTGATGAAGTGCCGCGCCGTTGTGCTCCCAACATCCGGAGGCAGCGTTTTTCGCAGAGGTGATCCCACTCCACTTCTCCTCGGCCAGCGTGCGCAAGTTTTTGGGAGAAACTTTTAACGGCTCCCGCCACGCCACCAACACAAATGCCGCAAGCCCTTGGCCATCCTCACCGAGTGAGATGTACTTATTATTAGACGAGGGGAAAGAGAGGCTTGAGAGAGCATCAACTGGCTGACCTGCGGCCCCGCTCTCTTCTTGGCCGCGGGGATAGCATACTTCGGCCGTCCCCTTGGGGTGGAGCAGCAGAAGGCAGCAAAAGGCTGGCGAAACCAGGTCGGCCTCGACACGTGCAAATTCTGAGGAATAGGCGGCCAGCCAGATCGCTCCGATCTCGCGCACATCACCTGCATCCGGACTCGGATAAATCATGACTTTCAATGCGCTGATGGAAAGAGGGGATCTGGCCGTCTGGCTTGAAGATCCAGCGAGCTGGGGGCGGCTAGAAAAGGACTCATGGTCGCGGGAATGAAATGGGTCCAACGTCATCATGACCGCCAGAGCAGTCGCGCCCAGAACCAGCAAAGGAGCTGATAGCCAAATCCAGTGAGATCTCGACGCCGCGGGATCGATCCTCGTCGCGACCGTTGCCTCGCCCGCGGTCATTCCACTCCAGTGCGCGGCCGCCGCTGGACCTTCTGGCGAGTTGCCGCGAGGTCCCAGCGGTGCCTGGCCCGCCGCCACGCGATCGAGGTCGCTCTGAATATCGGCCATGCACGCGTAGCGATCGCGCAGTTCGCGCGCCATCGCCCCTTCGGCGATCGAGGCGAGGTAGGTGTTGGCAGCCGGATTGAGCTTGCCGATCGACATGGGGGGCCCGACAACGATCTGGTCGAGCACGGCCTTTACCCCCCGGCCGCTATAGGGTGCCACTCCCGTAAGCATCGCATAAAGCACGGCCCCAAACCCGTAAATGTCGCAGCGAGTGTCTTCGGGTTCGCCCGCGGCCACTGCCGGCGACATGTAGGCCGGCGTTCCCACACACCAGCTCTGCCAGCTCCCTGAAATGGTGTCGTTGAACACAGTCCGCGCCAGGCCAAAGTCGGCCAGGCAGGCTCGGCCGTCATCCGCGATCAGGATGTTCGAGGGCTTGACGTCTCGGTGGATGATTCCCCGGCCATGCGCGTACCCCAAGGCGTCTGCAATTTGCCGGGCGATCCTCGGGACCGCGTCCGGATCGAGAGGGTTTTCGCCCCCGATGCGCCCGGCCAACGATCCTTGGGCAAAATAGGGCATAACGTAGAAGGGACCATCGGGCTGCTCCGAGACCTCGCGAACAGGAACGACGTTGGGATGTTCCATCCGCGCCATATGGTGGGTCTCCCGGAGAAACGCACGGATGACGTTTGGCTCCTGGAGGCACTCGGGTCGGATCAGCTTGATCGCGACCTGCTGTCTGGTCGACGGGTCACGAGCCAGCAGAACGATACCCATGCCCCCCGCGCCGAGCATCCGCTCAAGCTCGTAACGTCCAAGCAGTGTTCGTTCAAAACCCTTGCCGTCTTCCCCGCGCTCGAGCGCGAGCATGTGGATTGCGACCGTTCGGAAAACCAAATTGACCGAACCCGGTTCGATAACGAAATGGCTGCCCGAAGCGTTTGTCAAATCCGAGAGCGTAACATCCTTGCTTGCTTCACAGCGGGCTGGTGACGATTTGCCGTCCCTCATTGAAGCGCTCCTCGATTCCCCCGCCCGCACACCATCACGCCGGAGCGACGGGCCGTTCATGCCGGGCAAGAAACCGCTTTGCGAACACTCACTCGTCGCTGGGTCAGTTAGCTTTGCATGAACACATTTTGGTCTGGAGCCTGAGCCTGGTTGCCGGTAATGTTCTCCCCGGTACTCCCGGGTGTGATGAAGCTCCCGTTCCGCAGCGCAAGACCGCCGCCAAGCCCTCCTTGGAGCGACTTCGGCGTCCCCATGGCCTTGTTATTGGAGACGCGGACACTGTTCCGAAAGGCGATCGTACCACTATCAAGCAGAATGGCACCCCCGGCTGCGCCAGATGCGATACCGGACGAATTGACGCCTTTTCCACCAATTGCGGAGTTGCCGGTATAAGAGCTATCCTCGAGCTGCAAGGTCGCGAGATCCCCGAATCCGAGATGGAAAACTCCTCCTTCACCGCCACCTCCGCCGGAACCCCCAGTGGCCGAATTTCCCAGGCCTGAACTGTTGGAGGCCGTGATCCTGGATTTGGTGACTGCGTCTACAATACCGGCGACGCTCGACTGCGCCCGCGAAGAATTCGGAGCGGGATTATTCGCGAGCAAGTCCACCGCGCCGCCCTGACCGTCACCGCCTTGAATCGTGCCCTTGCCTCCGAGCGCTCGATTGCGAATATACTTCTCGCCGTCAAGCGTCATCGCGATCGTGGTGTCCGGTCCGATCTCCGAGCCAAGTTTGATTGCGCCACCCGCCCCGTCTCCGGCGACCGAACCCGAACCCCCAATCGCCTGGTTGCTAGTGAATTGACAAGAACTGATGAAGACGCCATCGCCCGTTGAACTGAGATCGTCCTCCACCCGAACGGCTCCGCCCAGCCCATTGCCTCCGCCTAGTCCTCCCAGCGCTCGGTTCTGCTTGAAAATGTCGCCGATCAGACTGGTTTGATTGGCGACGCCTGCTGACTGCAGTGATGGAGAACGCTGGATGTCGACCGCGCCGCCGAAGCCGCTGCCGGCCGCAGAGCCACCGAAGGCCCCGTTCTTAACGAATGTGCTGCCGGAAATGCTCACCACGCTGAAAATCGCATCAACGGCACCACCGGCGCCGTTTCCTCCGCTGGAACCGCCCGTTGCGCTGTCGCGTCTAAACGTGCTAGAGGCCACCGCGAGATTGCCGTTCACGCTCTCGATGGCACCTCCAGCGGCCTGTTGTCCCGGACCAGCGATGGCCGAGTTGCCGACGAGCATACAGCTCACGACCGAGAGAGTACCACTCGTGTCTGTTGATGGATTCAGAGAGGTTCCTGTGAACGATCCGATGGCTTCATTGTAGATTGCTCCCCCGAGAACTGCTTGATTTGCCCGCAAAGTGCAGCCAAATAGGTCGAGGCCGCCGAAATTCTCGATGCCGCCGCCTTGAGCGGCCTTTCCGCCGGTGATTATGAGCGATTGGAGTGTCGCCTGCACACCCTGGGCGATCACGAAGTCTCCGCTGCTACCGTCCGCGGTGATCGTAACCCCACGGCCTCCCGGCGAGCCGATGGTAACGCTGCTCGCGACGACGAGCGGACCGCTGGCCAGTCGGATCGTCTTGCGGTGCATCTGGGTTGAAAAGACAATCGAATCTCCATTCTGCGCGCTCTCGAGCGCAGCTCGGAGGGTTCCCGCTCCCTGGTCCGCAGCGCTCGAGACTGTCAAAGTACTCAAAAGTCCTCGGCGCTCGAGCGGGAGAACTTCAAGTGAACACCCGGAACGCCGCCGTTTCGGCCCGATTCTGTCTGAAGATAAGCGCCAAAGGTCTCTCAACCAGTGCATTACGGCCTCCCAACCGACTGCAACTGAGTGGTCTCAAGAAAACAACAGTACTCTGGTGAACGACTCGCTGACTGCGGCAGCAGCAACTAGACACCGGTTGACGGAACCGCAACGTGTCCGAGGGTTTTGCGACATGCTCGGAGACCTTCGTTTCACCCCGCGTATCGAAGGGCTACCGACGCCGAAATCAAGGTCTCAGCCAGCCAAACGAATCGATGAGGAGTGGGAATCTGTTGATGAATTTCAGCCGCGGCCTGAACATGAAGAACTGATTGAAATTCAGGATTGCTGGAACACGCGCAGCCGGCGCGAAGGAAAACAACGCTTGCGCTCTGCGCCCCAAAACTTCTCTGTTTGATACCGCGTGAGTCTAGCGTGCCAAACATGGCGGTGCAATCATTTTTCCGCGACTCGACTGTCATCCCCGCACGGCGACGACGTGGGCGTAGTCCTCGTGCCCGCGTAGCTCGCAGAATTCGTTACCGGTGGCCTAGTCCCAACGTGTCGGCACGTTCCAAACGCGGACCGTCCGGTCAAAACCCACGCTCGCGAGCTCGCTTCCGTCGGATTTAAGCCACGTTCCCTGGCGATGCGGGTCATCTCTGGGGAGAGGTCCAAGGCAAGGATCCGATTGGCGTGGCGGGCGAGGAATCGTGAGAAATTCCCGGTCCCACAGCCGACCTCTAGAACGTCTTGGTACCGGCCCGGTAGTTGTCGCAAGAGTAAGGCGTGGTAGTGGCTATTCCGCCCCCAGCCCTCATCCGCGACCAGGGCGATTCGGTCGAAGTCCTTTGGTCTACCACACGCACGATCCGGCATTCTCCCTGGCAGACGCGCCGGACTCAAAATCCGGTCCTCGCTGGAACTGAGCGCATAAGCGGGACCCACCTGGGGGCGAAATGAGCGCGTAAGCGGGACCCACCCCAGCCACCTTCGGTATAGTGAACGTTCCTACATGGATCGATCACCTGCACGGAGGATGAGGACGTGGTTACCGTGGATGATTATGGCGCGATTCGGCGAGCCTTGCGCGATGGTTTGTCCATCCGGCAGATCGCCCGACAGTTTGGACACTCTCGAAGGACCGTACGCCACGCTCTCGTGCATGCGGACCCCCATCCCGAGCCATTGACCCGTAACCGTTTGGCCCCCCGGCTCGGGCCCTTCCAGGCGGTCATCGACCAGATCTTGGTCGATGACGAAACCGCTCCGCCCAAGCAGCGGCACACCGCCGCCCAGATCTTCCGGCGCCTCCGCGACGAACAGCACTACCGCGGAGGGTATGCCCAGGTACAACGCCATCTGCGTAAGCACCGACGTCGGCATGAGGAAACATTCATTCCGCTGGGACATCTCCCGGGACAACGCCTCGAAGCCGACTTCGGACACATCCACATCGATTTCCCCGTGGGCCGCAGACTCGTGCCATTCCTGGTCACGGCTTGGGCCTACTCGAATGCCCCCTTCGTCCTGGCACTCCCCTTCGAGCGCACCGAGGCGATCCTCGAAGGGATGGTCGCCGCCTTCGAGTTCTTCGGCGCCGTTCCCAAGGAAGTCTGGTGGGACAACCCGCGGACCGTCGCCACGCTGATCCTCCCGGGACGCGAACGCCAGTGCCATCCGAGCTACAAAGCGTTGGCCAGCCACTACGTCTTCGCCCCGCACTTCTGCATGCCGGCGCGCGGCAACGAAAAGCCCGACGCCGAAGGAACCGTCAAGGCGGTCCAGAAGCGGTTTGCCACGCCCGTGCCTTGTGTCGCGAGCCTTGATGAGTTGAACACTCTCTTTCGCAAGCGTTGCGAGGCCGAGCGCGACCGCGTCGTGCAGTCGCTGCTCGGTCCGTTCACGATCAAGGACCGGCTCGTCGAGGACCTGGCCGGAGCGACCACGCTACCCAAGTATCGATTCGACCCGTGCGTGATTCGTCCGGCGGTCGCGGTCGACAAATTCCAGACCGTCGCCTTTGACAGCAATCGCTACAGCGTCCCGCGGCCGTTCGCTTTCCAGATGGTGAAGGTCAAGGCCTACGTCGCCAAGGTCGTGATCGTGGCGCACGGTCAGGTCGTCGCCACTCACGAACGATCCTTGGAGAAACACACGATGATTCTCGACCCGATCCACTATCTCGCGACCCTCGGCAAGAAGCCCGGCGCACTCGACCATTCCCCGGTATTTCGCGACTGGAAGCTCCCCGGGTGCTTCGCTGGCTTTCGTGCTGAACTGGAACGGATCCACGGCACGTTGGGCGGCTCACGCCGGTTCGTGCGAGTCTTACAACTGCTGGGCGAACATCCGATGTCGCGCGTGAATCGGGCGATCGAAGCCTGTCAGCGTGATCATCTCCAGAGCGCCGAGGCCGTGATCCAGCGGACCCGATCGCTCACGGCGATCGAGGCCACGAAACGCGGTGGCGCGGGGACTCCTTCCGACGAGCCCGCTGCGCCTCGTGTTGACGTCCCGCTCCCCGACCTCGGCCGCTTCAATCAACTTCTGAGCAGCCCCGATGCTGACAACCCCATCAGTGTCATCTTTGCCTGATCCGATCCCTTCAATCGCTTATCGGAAAGGAACCTGCCGATGGCTGATGCCACTATCGAGTTGCTCAAGAATCAGTTGCGACAACTTCGTTTGCCGACAATGGGCCGAGAGTTCGAGAAACTGGCGCGCGATGCCGCCGGTGCCAATCAAACTTTCACCCAGTTCTTGCTCCGCCTGACCGAGCTGGAGCTTGGCACCCGCGCCGCCAACGCGGTCACGACGAGAATCAAGGACGCCGGTTTTCCCGTGGACAAAGACTTCGACACCTTCGATTTCAGTGCGATGCCCCAGCTCTCCAAGCCGAAGATATTGGAGCTGGCACGTTGCGAATGGATCGCCCAGAAATCGAACTGCTGCCTGGTGGGAAGTCATGGCACTGGGAAAACTCATATTTCGATTGGACTCGGCCTTGCAGCGTGTCGAGCGGGCCTGCGGGTGCGGTTCTTCACGGCGGCCGAACTGGTGAGCCGACTCGAGACGGAGCAAAAGCAGTACACACTGGACCGCTTCCTGGGCCAGCTTGAGCGGGCGCACCTGTTGATCTGCGACGAGCTGGGCTACGTCACGATAAGCCGCGGCGGCGTGGAGCTCTTGTTCCGCGTTTTTGCCGACCGCTATGAACGCGGCAGCATCTTGGTGACGAGCAACCTACCTTTCAGCGAGTGGGGCCAGATCTTCCAGGGAGAGCGCATGACGGCTGCACTTTTGGACCGATTGACCCATCATGCGCATATTTTCGAGATGAATGGTGAGAGCTATCGTTTCCGCGAGTCGATGAAAACGAAGAAAGGCCGAAAGCCCGAGTGAACAGATCCGCCGTTCTTGCCCAGAGCGGCTATTTTAAGACCCAGGTGGTCCCCGCTTACGCGCTAAAGGTGGTCCCCGCTTACGCGCTCATTTCCACTCGCAAGAGGGTGTGGGTTCAAGTCCCACCTTCGGTACTGCAGACTTACATTTAATCGCAACCTGGCGAACTGCCGGCCGTGGTAACAATCTCGCAAAAGCGTTGCGATGACATTGGAGCCGCAGCGATGGCTGCAATTCATAAGCGTGGCGGCAGCTCCCGCGTTCCCTCTCGCTACCACGCTCGAAAACGGTCGTCGGTGCCTCGGACCGGAGGGCGCCCGGACTTTGGAATGCGACGGCGACCCGGCCCGGTCTGGGTCAGCGCCCGGGTCCGGAAAGGGTGAACGCGGCCCACAGCCAGGGGTGCGCCTTGCCGTCCGGCGCGGACAGCACCGCGTCGTCTCCGCTCGGCGCGGACCCGATTTAACGTCCCCCGGAACCCCGCCGCCAGCGCCGCCCGCCGCGCCGGCGTGCTGCGGTAGATCGTCAACTGTGCCTGCCGAAGCGCCTCGAGCGGCGGCATGTCCTTCTCCCACAGGTTGCAGTAGAACTCGGCCATGAGGGCGGCGGTGGCCTGGTCCGGAACCTTCCACAGGCTGGCCACCACGTCGCGGGTGCCGGCCAGGTGGAAGGCTCGCTGCAGGCCGAAGGTCCCCTCGCCGCCGGCCACGTCTCCCAGGCCGGTCTCGCATGCCGACAGGACAGCCAGGTCCAGCCCCGACAGGTCCAGATCGATCAGCGCCTCTCCGGTCACGATCCCGCGGCCGGGCGTGTTCGGCTTGTTGGCGCCGGCGAACACCAGCCCCGTCATTACCAGCGGGCTGAGCGCGCCGGCCCCGACGCGCTCGCCGCTCTGGGTCATCTCGAACAGTTTGGGGTCCACTTGGAAGACGGAGCGGAAGGACGGATCGGCGAAGAACCCGTGCGTGGCCAGGTGGGCGAATTTCGCCTTGGGCAAAGCGGCCAGGACGGCGGCAGCGGACGCCTTCTCTCCATCGAGCGTGCGGCGGGCGAGCTTCTTCTTCGTCGCGAGCCCGGCCACTCCTCTGGCCTCAGCCGCCGTCTCGGTAAGGGCCGGCCACGCCGCCTTCTGGCCCGGCTTGAGGAGCGGGTCGCCGTGGTTGACAACGAGTTGACCCAGAGAAGCCAGCTCGGCGTCGTAAGCCACGTCGCCGACGACCAGGGCCTCAGTCGGGGGGTTCCGAAGCGAGTCCTGGGACCACAGCTTGTCGAGCAGGAAGGCGGCGTGAGGGACGAGCGCGACGGCGTAATCTTCGAGGAGAATAGTGTTCGGCTTGTCTCCCGGTAGCGCCGCCCACGGGACCCGGCACAGAGCGAGGTCGGGGGAGATGTACACGACGTTCACTTTATCGGGCAGTTCTATGCGTACCTTTGCCCAGCCGAGCTCACGGACCTTGGCGGGCAACGCAAGCGGAACGTCCTTGCCGCCGGTGATCGCTTCGCGCCAAGCGGCGACAGCGTCCTCGATGGGCTTCGCAGGGCCGAGGTCGATCCAGGTCAAGTTGTCCTTGGTCACGACGAACGCCAGATAGCTATGTGTCAGTTTCTCCCCGGCGGCGCCGGGCTTCCTCGGGTTTTGCTCGATGAACTTGTAGCGGAGGAAGTCCACGACGGCCACGTCATCTGGTAGCGCCTTCTGGAGGTCGGATGGGGTCGCCCTGGAGAGCTTTTCGGCCCGCCCGACGGCCGGAAGGAGGGGGCGGAGTTCCCGATCGAGCCGAGCGATGGTATCGGCCAACTCTTTGAGATCCTCGTCCCGCTTCTTGCGGGTGCCGGGGTCAACGGGAGTGGGGGCAAGCATGAGGTCGGCCCGCCGGCGCCGGGCCGTGGCCCGGTCGGTCAGGAGTGAGGTCACCCCTGAGTCGGTGGCCCCCCGGGCGGCTGCTTGTCGCTGTTCAACGACCCGGCCGATGGCGGCCTTCTCAGCCCATACCTCTGGGTACACGGCCACCGGGTCGGTCTTCAGAGCCCGCGCGCTCGTCAGGTAGCCGTCGAGGCCGGAATGCCAGCTGGCGAGCATGGTCAGCGCCTCCCCGTAGGCCCTGTTTTCGGCATAGGTGTTCAGCAAGGCACGATCAATTCTCAGGACCTCTTTCAGAACTGTCTCCGCCTCCGCATGCTTTCCCGTGGCTTGCAAGTCATAGGCTAGCACCCACAAGCTTTCCGACACGTCAGGGCAGTCGTCCTTGAACAGTCGCCTCCGCATGTTCAAGGCGTCTCTCAGGACCTGTTCCGCCTGCTCGTATTTTCCCTGGCAGCGGAGCACCGAGCCGAGTCCAGTCAGACACTCGGCCGACTCTGGCTGATCGCCCGGGGCCAACCGCCCGCGCATCTCCAGGGCTTCTCGGAGCAAGGTTTCGGCCTCGGCGAACTTCTCCGGTCGCTTGCGGAGCACGTGAGCCATACCCTCCAGACTTTGGGCGAGTTCGCGATGTCCCGCCGGGAACTTCTCTTTCGCGTATAGCCGCCTGTGCATGGCCAGGGCTTTGCGATGCAGGGTTTCGGCCCCGGCGTCGTTCCCCTGGTCTTGGAGTACGAGGGCGAGGTGGCTTAGGCAGATCGCCTTGTTGGGGACTTCCCCTTCGACAAGCCGCTCCCACATGGCCAGTTCGTCCCACATGCTCCTCTCGGCTTCCGTGTACTTTCCCTGGCTGCGGAGCACCGAGGCCAACAAGTCCAAGTTCTTGGCCTTGGCCCAGTGGTCGCCCTTGATCAGTCGCCCCTGCCGGTCCAGAACCTCGCGGAGCAGGGTTTCGGCCTCGGCATAATTCCCGCGGTCCCGCGCCGCCCATGCCAGGATTTGTAGGCAGTTGATCAGTTCTGGGTGGTCGCCCTGCACCAGCCTCCTCCACATGCCCAGGGATTCACGGAGGAGAGGTTCGGCGTCCGCGAATTTCTTCTGTTCCTGGAGCACTAGAGCCAGGTTTTTCAGGTGCCCCGCGGTTTTCAGATCGTCGCCCTTGACCAACCGCCGCTGCACTCCCACTGCCTCGCGGAGGAGGTCCTCGGCCTCGGCATATTTCCGCTGCGCCGAGAGCACCCGGGCCAGTGCGTCCAGATAGGCGACTGTCCTCACGTCGTCCTCCTTGACCAGACGCCTTTGCATGCGCAGGGCTTCACGCAGGACGGGCTCGGCCTCCTTGGCCTTCCCCCGTTCGTCGAGCACAACGCCCAAGTTACCCAGGCTCAGAATCAGGTCCTTGTGGCCGTCCGGGTAGTCTGCTCGGGCGTACAGCAGGCGGGCAGCCTTGACAGCTCTTGTGAGCGAGGTTTCGGCTTCCGCCAACTTGTTCGCACGGCGCTGACTGCTCCCCGCTGCAATCAATCGCTGCCATTGGTCGGCAACTCGTTCCCGCTCCTGCGGCGTCAGTTGTTGGGGCGAATCATCGGCCGCCACGGCGCCCCAACTCGCCGCCATCCCCACTCCCAGCACCAGCGCTGCGATCACACGATTCATGCTTCGCTCACTTCCCGCCGGTCCGTGCGAAACTGACCGCAGTCTGGAACGCCGCCTTGCCGCTCGACACCTGCTCGCTCTTGCCCACCGCGAAGCGGTTTCGTTCAACTCCAGCAGAACGGATCGATCGCCCGGCCGTGCTCTGCATGCCGGTAGCTGCAGCCGGCAGCGCCAATTCTGACCTTGGTCCCGTGCGAGCCAGGCGATCGAGCTAACCGTGAATCTCTTCAAATATGCTGCCAAGCGTTGGATAACCCAAAACATCGCCACACTGCCGATGGCGTAGGGAGGGAAAAGTCCCACCCATCGTGGCATCTGAATGCGAGTGCGACGCCCCACCGTAATTAGGCCGACCACGGCGGCAACGAACAGCAGGTGCCCCGATTCGACGCCGCCACTGAAGAACAGAAGTGCCGTCGGGACGTGTCCCGGCGGTAGGCCGGCTTGGCTCAATCCCCCCGCGAATCCGAGCCCATGGAGCAATCCAAACGTCAGCGCCACAACCCACGGTGCTCTCGCGGCGATGCCCTCGCGTCCACTGCGCTTCTTCACGATTTCCGCCGCGACAAAGACAATGCTCAGGGCGATGATCGCCTCGACCGGCGCTGGCGGTACATGCACGAATCCGAGCGTGGCCGCCGTGAGCGTGATGCTGTGCGAAAGAGTGAACGCGCTGACGGTCTTCACCAGTTTCCATACCCCGTTCGTGATAAGGAGTAGCGACAGCACGAAGAGCAGATGATCGATCCCGAGCAGAATGTGCTCGACGCCGAGTTTGAAATAAACCGCGGCCACCGACCAACCACTTTGGCGGGCAGGGACCAGCGCCGATGGTTCTCTCGCTGTCAGGCGCTGCGTCCACGTCGTTCCATCGGCGAACTCAATCCGTACGAACGTGTCCGTCATGGTGCTTTCCAATCCACGGATGCGCAGGGTTTGTCCGCGCAACGCGGACGCGCGCAGCGTCCATTGCTGGATCGCCGCGCCGGGCGGCGTGCGCGTCGTGACGGGCGTTATCGCTCTTGCGTCGCCGGAGAATTCCGGTTCGAGCGCCAGCCGGGCGTCGCCAAGCATCGGCGTTTTCCACAACACGCGGAATACGCCAGGCCTCTCCTCGCGTAATTCAAGGTAGGCCGGGCGCAGTTCGTGGGCGAGGGCCGGAACAGGGAAAAGAAGGGTGGCCAGAGCCACGAACGTCGGCAATCGCCTCCTTGCGCCGGCGGTCACGGGGCGAATGAAGACCGCCGCTTTCATCTTGGTCCTTCCTCAGGCGAAACGCCTACCGGTCCGGCAATTGAGCTGTCGAGCTGCCCGACGAGTGGTTTCAGATCCTCGTCCACCACCACGACGTACTTCTTCAGCAGCGATGCGAAATACCTTTCGTTCTCTTCCCGCCGTTCTTGGTCGCGCCAGAGGTCGAGAACCTGCGCCTTGACTTCCCCAAGTTCGCGGCGTTGGGCTGGTTTGGCTCCCGTCACACGGACGAGATGCAAACCGTAGCCCGATTCAATCGGGCCATGCCACGCGCCGGGTGGGAGGGCGAAGACCGCGCGTGCGAACTCCCTTCCAAATTGGCCGGACACGGTCTGCGCATCAGCGTCGAGCATTTCGGGGTCGAGCAGGTGGTCGCCCAAGTCCGAGGGGCGCGCGGCGGGCGGCGATTGGCCCAATTCGGCCAAGGCTGCTTTCGCGTCCGCAGCCGCGTCCTCGCGCCGTTCACGACTGAAATAGACCTGCGTGAACGACAGCGTCGCCTGCGTCAGAAAACGGTCGGGGTTCGCTTCGTAAAACCTCCGCAGATCCTCGTCCGTCGGCTCAGCGAGTCGCGCTGTGTCTTGGACGACGAATTCGAGCTTCTGCGCCAGCCGGCGCCGCACGATGAGGTCGTTCTCATCGAGCCCCATCGCACGTGCTTCGCGGGCGAGCAGTTCCTCTCTGAGTGACTCTCTCACCAGACCGTTCAACTCCTCTTGTGTGGGCGGGCGCTGCCGCTGGCGCACCCACGTGTCCGCGAGCCAAGCGACCAGGTTGGTGGTGATGCGGATCGTGACCGCTTCATTCTCCTTCGGACTTGCCGAGCCGCGATTGAGCAATGCGTAAGCGCCGAACAGCAGTGCACCAAGCGCCACGAAGTGAACAAGAGGCTCTCGAAAAACTTGTTTCATAGAGTGTAGACCTAGATCATCAACAATTGACTTATGTTTAAGTATTGCAAACGAGATGGGGGGGACCGTTGAAAACTCAGGACGTGGTTTGTGCGATATGATCGGCGACATGGTGAGCCCATGCCGCGATGGTGAGCGACGGAGGCGTCCCGACGGCGGCGGGAAGCGCCGCCGCATCCGCGACGAAAAGGCCCGGATTGCCGTAAACCTCACCTTTGTGATCGACGACGCCAGACTCGTGGCTGGCGCCGAGGCAAGCACCGCCCCAGGCGTGAACGGTGATCGGTTTCTTCAACGCCCAGGTCTTCAAGCCGGTCTGCGTTTCGAGGGCGAGGAACGCTGCCCGGATTCGTTCAAAAATCGGCTGCTGTTTCTGATCGTAGTCCACTTCCAGGCGTCCCTCTTCGAATCGCACCGTGGCCTTTCCGGTATCCGCGCCCATGCCGATGAGAGGAACCGTTTTCCCCAACTTCTTCTTCCAACCGGGTAGAAGCGGCACTTTTTCAATGCCGGCCAAGGACCACATTCCCAAGAACGGTGTGTCCTGCCCCTCCACCTTGAACCGGCCGAGAACCGGAGCAGACTCGAACATTGGAGATCGCACGGATGGCTTAAACCAGGCGCCGATTAGATCTCCGTTGCCGCCGAACCTATGCCCCAAGGAAGGCATGGGGTTGAGACCGCCCGGCTCACCGCTGCTGCCGGCGAACAGGAGTCGCAAGGTGCTCATCGTCCCGGCAGCCAGGACGACCCGTTTCGCGCAGGCCACTTCCTTATTTCGATCGCGGAGACTTGAGAAGTGCACGGTGTAGCCATCCGCGACAGCGGCCGGGTCGCGGGTAATTTTCGTCACCTCGCACATGTCGCGGACCGTTGCGCCTTTGTCGAGGACGGGCGCCAGATAGATGAAATCCACCGACGCCTTGGCTCCTCCCCTCGATCCCAGGAAACCGTCCCCGTCAAACGCGCAAGTCTGGCGCTTGATGCCCCCTGCGTCCACGGTCACTTGCCCCGCTTCGCTCTGGGAGCGAGGTAACTTCATGGCCATGTACGGCTGCGGATCGGCAGGGAGGCACTTGCCGCCTGGGGAGTCGGGCAATTCCGTCCATATCGAATTGCGAAGCAAATAGTCTTGCGAGAATCGAATCGCCCCCATATCGGCCATGACCTTGCCGTAATACTTCTCCACGTCGGCCGGGTCCAGGTGCGGATGACGGTCTCTCCAATAGGCCGCGTCCTGCGGTTCCGTGAGCATGCCGAACCAACCGTGACTGCCGCCGCCCACGGCCGAAACCGCAAAGACGTCAATCCCGGGGTAGGAGAACACCTCGTACATGCCGGATTTGTTCAGCGTCAGCTTCCAACGACCGCTATGAATCGTACGCAGTAAATGCGTGACGAATCTCGTGCCGTAGGGGAACGGCGCACGCCTTTCGAGACCCATGGAGCGGACTGGAAGCGAATCACGCCAGGGGCCGCGCTCCAGGACCAGCACCTTGAGCCCCGCCAAGGCCAGGCGGTTCGCCGAGATACTGCCCCCGAATCCGCTGCCGATGACGATCACATCTGGGTCGTGAGGATTCATAGAGTCGGGGCTTCCGGCGCGATTCGATTGGGATGCCAGTACCAGCAGGCCGCGCTCACAGCAAGAAGCATCGGAATATCCGCCCACAAGTGGGCGTGCTCGTTCGGATAGGCAAATGCTTGCGGGATCATGATCAACGCGTGAAGCACGTTGGCCAGGATTCCCCAATCGAACAGGGCCGAGTTAGCCCTGGGATTCCCCGCGCCACGAATCAATAGAATCGCCCATGCGAAATATAAGACTGCGATCATGAATACATAGGGGTGCAGCCCGTTGAGGGGCGACGCGGGATGGGCCGGGCCGATGAGCGGGAAACCCGCTGGCAAGGCCCCCCACAAGAAGCCGGGCGGATAGACAAAGGCGGCCGCCGCCATCCCGACGATAAGGCCCCACCCGATGATCCTCATCACGAGGGAACATTGCTTGATTCTCTCGCTTCTATCATTCATGCGGAATCTCGTTGGAACGCCTTCTAGCGCAGTTCTGCTGACGGATCAATTTGGACGTGCTCGCTGTATGGTTAGAGATTCTCTTTCATGGCGATTTTGTTTCTTTCTCCGGGCTTTCGGTCTCCTCGGCCAAGACCACCGTTGAGGTCGTTTGCACGGCGCCGACGCTCTTCCTGATGGGCGTTCGTTTCAGGGTAGTCGGGTTCAACTCTTCCTTGGGTCCCGCTGTCGCCTCCCTCCAGGAGCCGTTCAGATACACGCGGAGAATCCCTTTCGGATCGCCGCACAACGATTCGAGGCCCCAATCCGCGCCCTGAGAGACCTTCCCTCCGGGGATCAAGGCTGTCGATCCTCCCTTGTCGGTGAGGGTACGACTGCTTTGCCTCCAAATGCCGCCTGCGCAGCCTGCGGCCACGACGAGTACTGCCGCGACGACCTCAAGGTTGGCCTTGCCTCTGGGCGGACTGGCCGCGTTGGGTTCTGGGCTCTTCATCTTCATATCTCTAGAGGCAACGGTTGAACATTCACGGCGTGTACCAGATGGGCGAGGTATAGGCGCGTTTGTTGACGGTCATCGGCACGTAGTCGGCCATCTTGATGCCGAAACGCTTCTGGTCATAGGCCGTCCACCGCGGCGTCGGAATTTCGATGACCCGGACGTAATAGAACGCGCGCTGCTTGGGATCGAACTCCGGGTCCTTCCAGTACGCCGTTATCAGTGGGGTGCCGATGGTGTTCGTATAGGTCGCGTTGGCCACATCCACGCTGTTGCCCACTGGCGTCGCGCAGCGGCCGTCTGGGCCTATCTTGCGGCCGCCGGATACGGCCACGTCAAAGATGCGCTCGAGCGTTTCGCCTTTGGCGTCGAGCCAGCCTTTGATGATCTGGACCCGGTCGAGATTCGCGCCGTCGGGGTCACGCAGCGACCGCACCATGAAGGTGGGCGCTTTGCCCTCAGGCGCTCGATTGAGGTCTCCGCCCATGGGCACGCCGCGCCGGTAGCCTTGCGCGGCGAAGTCCGGCCGTTCGACTTCGTCCGCCTGGAAGTCCCAGCCCGCGAAGACCCGCACGATGATGCGCGTGCCGGTGGTGGCATAGGCTTCCTTGCGCTTGAGTGCGTCCCAGACGGCCTCGCGGGTGTTCTCGCGCGACCACACGGCTCCCAGGCCCGCGGTTTGTTCCTGCCAGACGGTGACGATCGGCTTGCCGTCCTTGTCCTTGAATATCGGGGATTTCCAGCGGTCCGGCGAAGGCAATCCGTTCGTGAACTCACCGAAAAAGTTGTCTTCCTGACTGGTCAGCACGCCCACATGTTGGTCGCTGCCGCCGACCATGCCGAACTTGTAGGGGTTTACTCCAAGCTGGGCTTCGAGCTTCAGCCCGTTCTTGAGCGCGGATCGAGCGTATTCCCACTGGAGCATGCTCTTCTCCTTCGGCACTGGGGGATTGGCGGCATTGCCGAAGTCCCACAGCTCATAGTTAGCGAATTCGTCGGTCGGTGAGAGGAAGGGGTGGGTTTCGCCGTTACCCTTGACCTGCGTCACCTCCATGAGCGGCTCGCGGCGGATGCGCTCCTCGGCGTAGGCTCGGTCCATCGGCTTCTTGTCGTAGGTTTCAACTGTGTACATGTGGCCGTTGCTGATATTGCCGTTGTGCGGGATGGCGAGCACCTCGCCGCCGGTCAGCCGCTCGTATCCGCCCATGAACTTCCAGAGGTCCGCCGGATCTTCGCTGTCGAAGGCGGAAAAGGGAATGATGCGGTTCACACGCTCCGCGCCGTCGCGGAAAATGACGGTGCGATGAAGATTGTTGCCGCCGGGCGCTGACGTCCATTCGTAGCCCTGGAGCGCGGTGAACACGCCCGGCTGGTTGACGCGCTCGGCCGCCGCCGTCGCGTGCTCCCACGCTGACCGCTTGAGCTTGTCGCCCTTGACAAGTTCCTTCTTTTCGCCGATGGACAAGAACACTTCGTAGGCGGCCTTGAAGCCCTCCTCCTTGCTCGTCTTGAACATGTTGTACCAGCGCCGGCCATATTCGGTGGCGAGCAAATCGGGGTTGGCCGTGCGAATCTGGTCGGCCATACCGAGATATTCGGCATGGTCGGTGACGGCGAGCCAGTCCAGGGGCCGGTCAATCTTGACGCGCACGCCGTTGGCGGTGACGAATTCCTCGCCCCTGACAAAGCGAAACATCTGCTCCGGTCCCAGAGTGACCCCCATCAGTCCGGAGTCGAAGGAGAAGGAGGTGTGAACGTGGGTATTCCCCCACAGGACCCGGTTCGGGAAGGACTGGTCCAGATAGGGGGAATATTCCTTATTCTGCAGCAGCTTGATGTCGTCCTTGTCTACGTGCGTCTCCGTGCCTCCGACGCGGTCCTGTGCCAGGGCAGGCTGCGCGAGCGCAGACGGAAGCCAGGGCCGCGAAGACGACGTTCTGCAATCGCGTGTTTCGCTTCAAGGTGGTGTCCTTCCGGTAATCGACCGGGCAGGACCCGGTCGGGACGCGTGCTGCCCGTCGAAGGGATTTGGCCTTTCGTGCGGCCACGTTGACTCCACCGCCTGCAACGCGCTCTCTCAGGATTCTCGTGCGACTGGCTCGGACCGATCGGTCGTCGTCTCAGTCCCTACATTGGCTGAAGTCGGAGCCCAGTAGGCCGTCGGTGAGCTACCATCGCTCGGCATCGTCGCGGCCGATGAGTATACGGGGGCAAGCTTCGCGTCGCTAGCCGTGGCACCTCCGCCCAATCCCGAAATCGCCAATTCCTTGGCCGCATCGCTATCCCGCCGAGCGAGTGCTCTCAAGCTCCGCTATCGGTGCAGTTCGCGACGCGGACGGCGCTCCGCGCCCATTAACCGCACAACGCTACCATGCCCGAAAATGCGTTAGCGATACAGGCGGGGTGGCACAAGTCGCCCTGAATGGACACTCAAAACGGGGGACGCGGCAACGACGCCCATGGCCGTCCTGACAAGCTCTCTGAAGTGTTCACTGAGGACCGAACGCCGCGTCACTCACGTATTGCATTTTCTTCGAGCGGGAGATTCGGCGAGTGTTCACAGTTCGCGAACGCGCGGAGCGCTTCCATCACTTCGGGACGGATGACGATCGATGGGCGAGCTTCGCGCAGTATTTCGACGGCCTCATCGATCGTGGCGGCCTGTCCACTGGCGAGCAGATAGGCCCCGACGACCGCCGCGCTCGCGAGTAGCCGATCTTGCAATGCACGTACACCGTGCCTTTCGCCGCTTCTTCGGCGATGAATGCGACCGCCTCGTGCAATTGGTCCTGCGTCGGAGCTGTCAGATCGAGGATGGGAAGGTTGCGATACGTCGTCGTCCCGGAAAGCCGCCGCCTCCGAGAACTCCGCCGTCAAGTCCAGCACGGCCGTCACGCCCTGCTTGACCGCCTCGGCCGCCTCCGCTTCGGTGAGGGTGCGACCGATCAAGACCGCCGGCACCACCTCGTCCCACGCGCGACATTGACGGCGATAGTAAACGAGCGACAAGTACTGCCCGATCAAGACCGGAGCCAGCACGAACCGCGTGCTCCAGAGGCAGCCGGCCGTCGGTTTTGCGGAAGATCCCCGGCCCGAGTCCGAAATAGGCGCCGGCAACGATCCCCAGCCCGGCCGCGGGCCAGAGCAGAAACGCGCCCCAGGGCCAGACCGCCGGCGCCAGCGCCAGCACCATCGCGGCTCCCGCGGCGTAGTAGCAGCCGACCCGGACGTTCGGCGTCACGGGGAGGCGCGCAGTCCGATTCGCGGAAAAGGTAGAATGCGAACCCGGCCAGCACGAATCCGCCCGCAACGTCCACCAGGTGGTGCTGCCAGGTCAACAGCGTGGAAAAACCGATCAGGATAAACCAGATGTGCAAGAGAACCCGGACGATCCCGCGCGTATGCCGCGCGTAAATGTCCGCCAGGATCAGGCACAGCGCGATGTGCAGCGACGGGAATAGGTTGTGCGGGTATTCCATGAGGAACGGCGCCGTGCAGGACTGTTCGACGAAGTCCCCGAACCATCCGCCGACGGCGGGCCGCGCCGGCCAGGCCAGCTTCAGCGGCAGCAGCAGGAAGAAGGCCGCGGCCACCAGGATCGAGAAAACCACCCGCTGCGCGAAGGTACGCAGTTCCCGTTCATCGCGGCACAGGAACGGCGCCATGAAGAAGAAGAGGTCCATCGACATGTACGGCACGATCAGCAGCGGCACGTACGGGATGATCGTCAGCTCCCACGCGAAATACCACGTTTCCACGTCCGCGCCGGGGCGTTGGGCGGTAAACCAGTTCGTGCCGCCGTAGACGACCACGAAGAGCAAGGATAGCAGCACCGAGGTCCCGGCCGCCCGAAGCATCAGGATCCGACGCGCCGGGCCACCGACACCGTGAATATCCCCCATGGGTCGATCTCCTGTGAAACCTTCTCGAAGCCCGCGTCTCGTACCAGTTCGTCCATTTCCGCCTGCGTGCGGCGGCGCATGATCCACGGTTGGCCTTCGCGGTTGGTCAGCACGCGGGCGATGAACTCGACCTGCGGATGCCACGGCTGATTCGTGTAAAGCAGATGCCCACCCGGCTCGACCGCATCGGCCAAGCCTCGCAGCGAGCGGAGCACCGGCTCGTTGTCCGGGAACGAGCTCGTACAGGCCGGAGACAATGGCGATCGTGGGCCGCGGCGTGACGGCCGCCAGCGCAGCCGCGATCGAAGGCGTCGCCGTGCGCCAGCGTAACATTTGTCAAGACCGAGTTGGTCCCGCAGCCGGGCGGCGGCATCCAGGTTCTCCTGCTTGTAGTCGCGCAGGACGGCGGAGATGGGAATCGTGCTGCAGCGTGTGGATCGTCTCCAGAACGTATCGGCCCGGCCCGGAGGCGATGTCGAGCAGCCGCACCGGCCGGCCCGCGGCGTGGGTCTGTTCGATGAGCCGATCGCAACGCCTGTTCCAGCAGCGTTCGCCGGACGCGAATGCCGCGCCAGCCGATGGCGTTGAGATAGAAGCGATCGATGAGACGACCCAGCGGCGTCAGGCCCTGCGCCCGGTTCTCGTAGATGTAATCGAGCATGACGCCGGAGTCGAAGCCGTGCTTCCAGCCGAGGTCGATGCCGCGGCTCAGCCGGCCCGGTCCCTTCATCAGCCAGCGCACGGGGGCGAACCGCAGACCGCCCGGCCTGCGCAGGCGGTCGTACTCGTCGCGCGTGAAGCCGCGCCGGTCGGCATCGAGGAGCGACGGTGGCGACGGCGGTTCCGCGAAGCGTTCGCGGATGAAGTCGCGCACCTTCTCGACAACGAGCCGCCGGTCCTTCTCGTGGAAGATCGCATGGGAGAATCCGGGCAGCACCTCGAACCGCTTGACCGGCGAGGAGACGCGCTCGACGAACTGCCGCTGGGCCGACGTCATGCACCACCCAGTCCGAGCCGGCGGCGAGCACGAGCAGCGGCACGGTGATGGCGCCGGCGTCGTCGAGCAGCCGCGTCGAGGTATCGTGCAGGTCGAGCAGCATGTTGACCGCGATCTGCCGGAAGATCAGCGGGTCGGCGTTGTAGCGCGTCGGCCTGCTCCGGGTCGTGGGTGAGCATGCTCGCCTTGACGAAGCTCTTGACGTACCCCGGACCGAACAGCGTTCTGCCGCAGCCGCAGGAGCGGCACGGCGAACGGCACGTACAGCTTCACGCGGAAGGCCGGCGTGGCGAGGATCAGGCCGCGGATCGGCGGCGCGTAATCGTGGACCCATGCCGTCGCGATCACGGCGCCGAGGCTGTGGGCGAGGACGATCGTGTCGTGCAGTGCGATGCCGTGCGTGGTGCAGAGGTGGCGCACCCATTCGTCGGCGTCGCGGATCACGGTGGCCAGGTCCGGCGCCGAGCCGCGCTCACCGGGCGAAAGGCCGTGCCCGCGCTGGTCCCAGGCGAAAACGGCGACATCGTCCAGTCCCAGCGCCGCGACGGTCTCCTGCCAGCGGCCCGAGTGTTCATGGCCGCGGTGAAACAGGAGCAGGGCTTTCGTGGTTGGCTTCTCCGGCAGCCAGGCGCGGTAAAACAGCTCGGTCCCGTCTCGCAACGTCAGCGTGTGCTCGCTTGGCTGCGAGCGCGGCCGGCGCGTGGGGTCGTTCTTGCACGTTGGCCATGTGAGATTCTCCTTATCGTTCCGCATGACAGCGTCGTTTTCTCGTCGCCATTCCTTGGCCCACAGGATACGCAATCGTCAGCAGGTCGCACACCACGTGGAAGTAGCGGGCGCCGGCGATATCGTACGCCGTCAGCGTGGGCTCGAACTCTGTCGCGGACCCGCTTGATGTCAGTCGGCGTTCGGCCCGGTAGGCCGGGTAATCCTTGAAAGCCGACCGGATGGCCTGACGCTCCTCGGCGGTCGCCTCGATGGCTCCCAGGTTCTTGTACGCGAAGCACGCAAACAAGATGGTGATCAGGACGGCCGTCACGAATTCCGGCGCTGCCGGAAGGTCGAGAACCCAACGACGCCGCCGATCACGAGGACGTAAATCGTCCAGTACCATTGCAGAGCCACGGAGCGCTCGAAGTACGCCTGAATCAATTCGCTGTAGTTCATGGGACCTCCCGGTTAAGGACCGGTTCGAGACGATTTTCTGAAGACGATCGCAGGCCCAATTCGATACGTCCTTCGACGCTCTCTCGGCCGAGTCACGCTTCTGACCGTGCCCGAGGACATCACCGCCTCGCGCAGCTCGCGGCAGATATGCTTCCTCGATTCCTTGGTGGCCGGCAGGTGCGCGTAGACGCGCGGGCGCCGATCGTGAGCCGGACCGCCTTGGGCCGGGGAAACCACGCCCCTTTCGGCAGCGCGGCGTGCGTGCCGGCGAGGTGGCACGGCACCACGGGAATGTCGCGGCCCGCCGCCAGCAGCGCGACGCCCGGCTTGAACTCGCCCGGCTCGAAGCCGCCGGAGCGCGTCCCCTCAGGGAAGAGGATCAGGATGGTGCCCGGCTTCTCTGCAGCAGATGTGCGCACACGCTCAAACTCTGCCAGCGGGCGAACTGCCGATCGAACGGCAGCACGTTGACGAACAGCTTCGCCAGGAAGGACAGCAGAGGATTCACGCAGAAGTAGTCCTGACGCGGCGACCGGAAACGTCCGGTGCAGCTGGCGGACGGGCAGCGCCGACAACAGGCACAGCGTATCGAGGTGACTGGCATGGTTCGCGACCAGCATGAACGAGCGATCCGCCGGCAGGTTCTGCCGGCCGACGATCGTGAGCCGGTGGTAGACGTGCAGCCAGCCGCGCAGCACCACCGCCGCCAGCGAGCGCACCCCGCGGACCAGCACGCCTGGCTCGCGCCAGAAGTCTCGCAGCGGATGCCCTCGGCGTCGGTTCGACGTCCGTCCGCCAGATCGAGTACCACTGTTCCATCACCCGTTCATTTCGCTGTCGCCGTTTCATAACTTGACTCCAACTCGCCGCGAATATCACGCCGACGGACTGAGATCGTGGCGATACCGGACGTAATGGAAGAACAAGGGCGCCACATAGATCAAGCTGTCGATGCGGTCCAGGATGCCACCGTGGCCGGGGATCAGCGCCCCCATGTCTTTGATCCCCAGGTCGCGCTTGATGACGCTGACGACGAGGTCGCCTAGCTGCCCGCCGACGCCGACGATCAAGCCGGCCAGGAGACAGTCCCACGTCTCAAAATGCGGGAAAGTGGGGAGCAAGGCCCAAGGCAAGAGCAGGGAAACCGCCAGGCCACCGGCGGCCCCTTCCCAGGTCTTTCTTCGGGCTGATGTTGCTGCGGAGCGGGTGCCGGCCGAACAACTTGCCGAAGGTATAGGCTGCCACGTCATTCAACTCAACGGCCAGCTACGAGATAGCCCAGGTAACTGTAGGCGTGGGCGGAGTTGGCCAGAAACGCCACGTGCCCGAACATCCAGCCGAAATACACGAAGCCGACGATGGCCAGGGCGAGCAACGGAAGCTGGCCCTTGGCCGCGGTTGCGAAAGACCGGTATCACCAGGATCGCGGCGATCACAAAGACGGGCAGTGCCATGAACAGACCGTACCACCCCGGTTTGCCGTCGGATGGATCGCTCATCCAGCAGACGACGCCGGTGGCGATGATTCCAAGGTAGACTGTTCCGGTGATGATCCGATCGTGGTACAGCGCGGTGGCGCGGGCAAACTCCCGGAAACCAAAGATGGCCACGACGGTCAGGAAGACGATGGCGGCTTCGCGCCCAAGAAAAAAGCCGAGGATCAAGAGCGGCACCATGAAAAGCCAACCGCAATAGGCTTTCCAGGCATGCCCGACATTGTTCACGCAGACCCCATTTCAGCACGGCGAGGATGACGCCGCCCACAATCAACAAGCCGGCGGCCAGTGCCAGGTAGAACAGAAAAACCGGGCTTTGCACGCGCCAGAATCGGGCGACATGCTTTAGTCCTCTGGTGGTTACTCCGCCGCGGTCAATTTCGGTCCCTCCTTCTGGATAACATTAATAATCTTGACTAACCGTATACATATGGTCTGCACACAGCCGGCAAGGATTGTCAACAAAGTCCAATCGAGGATCGTCAAGCCGCCGTAGCGAATCGTGCCGTCTCCCCACCACAACAACCCAAGCGTGATCCCGGCCGCCACGACCAGCTCCCGGCGCGTCGCCGGCCCCGCGATGTTGCTCGAGCGCTTCCGATCGCGCGGGTGCGGTGCGCTATCGGGGAGCGGTCCACCACTTTGTGCGTTTCTCGGAACTGCGCGATTCACAAGCGTGACTCACGCGTTCTCCAGCATCCATTTCGTCGCGTAGTGGGCAAGTGCGGTGCCATCGCTCAGGTCCAGTTTCGCCCGGATGCGGTCGCGGTAGGTCTCGATGGTCTTGACGCTCAGGTGCAGTCGTTCGGCAATCTCCGCGGTCTTCACGCCCTGGCCGATGAGACGAAAGACCTCCAACTCGCGATCGGCCAGCGCGTCGAGCGGCGAACGCGTGACTTCCTCTCGCCCCCCGCCGACGGTGCGGTGCAACATCGTCTCGACCATTGCGTCGCTGAGATAGACCTTGCCTTCCCGCACCCGCCGGATGGCCTCGACGATCTTGTTCGTGGCCTGATCCTTGTTGATGTAGCCCAGCGCACCGGCCTTGAGCGCACGCTCGGCGTAGAGCGATTCGCTGTGCGTTGACCAGACCAGCATGCGGACCGTGTCGTTGCGGTCCTTGATCCGCTTGATCAGGTCGATGCCGCAGCCGGTCTTGAGGGAGATATCGATAACGGCCACATCAGGCTGCGTGTCGGCGACCAGGCGCAGCGCCTCGCTCAAGTCGGCGGCCTCTCCGCAGACCTCCAGATCGGATTGCATACCGATCCGCATGGCCAGCGCCTCGCGCACGGCCGGGTGGTCATCGACGATGAGGACTCGTCGCTCGTTTCTTGCTGTTGTGACGGCTCATGGTTCTTCCTTGCCAAGGCACAGGTTAACACGGTGCCGGTGGGCTTCGCCGCCTCGATGGTCAAATTCCCACGGATGATCGCGGCACGGTTGTGCATGATGCGCAGACCCAGTCCGCCGTGGTTTTCTGCCGGCTGGTGCGGGGATGCCGATGCCGTCGTCTTGAACGCGCAGGACCAGGCGCTGATCCGACTCCACGGAAATGCGGATGTTCTTGCACCGGGCGTGCTTGACGGCGTTGTGCACCGCTTCCTGGGCGATGAGATAGAGCTGGGTCGCGACGAGGTTGTCCTCGACGAGAACCGGCTGAGGGCAGTCAAAGACGCATGTCACCTTGTCCTTCTGATTGGTGCGGTTGGCGAGGTCGGACAGTGCGGCCATGAGCCCCTCGGCATCGACCGAAACGGGAAGCAGCCCCCGCATGACGGCCCGAAGCTCCTGCTGGCTGTCGTGCAATCCCAGGATCAGGCGCTCGACTAGACCGCGACGCGTTCGAGGGGTCTGACCGTAGGGTTTCGGCCAGGTTGCCCGCAAGCATGTTGAGGGCGGTCAGTTCCTGGCTCACGCTGTCGTGCAGGTCCTGACCGATGCGTCGCTGCTCCAGAGACGCGATCTCCACAACCTCGCGCTCCAGTTCCTTTCGCCTGGTAATGTCCTCGTGAGCAATAACGACCCGGCGCGGACCGTCCCCGGGGAACGGTGTCACTCGCACGACGAACCAACGTTCCTCATGAGGGCCATGGCACGGATACTCCATCGCGAACTCGGGTAACTCGCCTCGTCAAAACCCCTCGGATTCCGCGCGCGACGGCGGGGCCTTCGTCGGAGAATCGTCCCACATTCGCTTCGCAAACGCTGAAATAGTTGCGCCTTCCTCGACGTTGCCCGAGATAGGACCATTGGCCGCCGCGAACGCCCGCCACGATTGATTGACTGCGAGAATCGTGCCATTCTCATCGAGAATGGCGATTTGAGCCGTTAGCGCGTCCAGCGTCGAATGCGCGAACCGTTCGGACTCACGCAGTGCCTCCTCGGCCCGCATGCGGTCGGTGATGTCACGCCCGGTCACCGAGGCGCTCACGACTTTGCCATCGCTATCCCGGATCGGCGAAACCGTCAGCGCCACCGCGCGACGCTGTCCGTCCTTGCGGATGCGATCGGTCTCTAGCTGCTCGACATGCTCGCCGCGCGCAGCGTGGCCATGACTTTGGTCCATTCGTCGTTGCGGTCTTCAGGGACGAGCATCTTGACCGATCGGCCCACGGCCTCGTCGCGGCTGTACCCGTAAAGCCGCTCGGCGCCGCCGTTCCAGGTTCTGATGGTCCCGTCGAGATCCTTGCTGAAGATCGCGTCCACGGAATTCTCGACGACGGCGGCAAGGCGCCGGACGACCGCGTCCGCGGCCTCTTTGCGCTCGGTGATGTCCACGAAGGTGATCACGACGCCGTCAATGCGGTTGTCCAAGGTGCGGTAGGGCATGATCCGCCGAATGCACCAGCGGCCGTCCTTGGTAGGGACTTCCTTTTCACGCGGCGTCAGGTCGTGCAGGACCTCCTGGGCCTCGCGCAACAAGTCGTCATCGGTGAACCTCGTGACGAGATCGCCGATCGGCCGGCCGATATCCGCGGCGATCAGGTTGAACATGCGCGTGGCGGGCGGCGTGAACAACTTGATCCGGAGGCCGGCGTCCAGGAATACGGTGGCGATGTGGGTCGCGTTCAAGAGATTGGCCATGTCGTTACTGGCCGACTCAACTTCCGCGACTTTGTCATGGAGCTGGCTGTTGACGGTGCTCAGCTCTTCATTCAGGGATTGCAGCTCCTCCTTGGAAGTCTCCAGCTCCTCGTTGGCGGACTGGAGCTCCTCGTTCATCGACATGACTTCTTCGTTCGACGCTTTGAGCTCCTCGTTGGCACTCTCCATCTCCTCGATGGTGCCTTGCAGGTCATTGCGCATCGTCTCCAGCTCCTGCTCAAGCCGGCCCAGCCAGCTCCGGCTCTGCTGTATCGCCCAGCGCTCGTGCTTCATCCAGCGCTTCAACGGACGGATTCGGCTGCTCCTGGAACGAGATCAGCAACAGGTCTGCGGTCTGTTTTGGACGGGTTGAGCGGCTCGACATCGATGTTCACCCGCCGGACGCCGCCCCCGTGGCGCATCGTCACGCCTTTGATGCGCTGGCGGAGTTGTCGCGGATGGCCCGGCGGACGAGGATCTGCAGTTTGGGTTCGAGGGCCTTGCGCGACAGAGATAGCAGATGCTGCGTGGGCGGCCCGCCTGGCTGGACGAGGTAGTCTTGGGTCGGCCCGGCGAAGAGCAGGACGTCCTGCTCGCGGTTAATCACAACGCACGCCAGGCCAAACCGGCGCAGCACGGCGTCTTGCGCCAGCTCTGCCAACCTCGAAGGAGCTTGGGACCGGCTCGCGGGCGGCGGCGTGGCGCGGCGTGGCTCTGTCTGCATCGCCGGGAATTGCAAGCCGTCGGCTCGGGCCGGGCCGATCCGCCGGTAAATGCGCCATTTCTTGGAGACCGGCTCGAACAGGTTGGTTTGCCGGCCAACGGTCTCTGACGGACCCAGGAACAGGTAGCCTCCCTCTTTCAGAGAGAAATGGAAGAGCGTGACGATCTTCTTCTCCATCTCCGGTTCGACATAAATCAGGATGTTTCGGCAAGTAATCAGGTCCATCCTGGAAAAGGGGGCGTCTGTGATCAGGTTTTGCACCGCGAACGTCACTGTTGCGCGCACTTGTTTGCTGATCTTCCAGGCGGATTCGTTCACCCGCGTGAAAAAACGGGCGAGCCGTTCTGAAGAGACATCGGCGGAAATGCCCTCGGGATAGGTTCCCCGGCGGGCGACCGCCAGCGCTGATTCGTCGACATCCGTGGCGAAGATTTGCAGGCGGCAGGAGCTTTGCGCCGCCGACTGATGTTCGAGCAACAGCATGGCGAGGGAATATGGCTCCTCACCGGTTGCACAACCGGGAACCCAGACACGCAACGGGGCGTCGGCGTCCTTGGCCTTGATGAGCGGGGCGATGACTTCCGCCTCCAGGGTGCTGTAGGCGTCCGGGTCGCGGAAGAAACTGGTCACGCTCACCAGGAGATCGCGAGCGAGCCGCTGGACCTCCACCGGATCTTCGCGCAGGTGGGCGAGGTACTCTGCGACGTTATCGAATCGGCTCAGTCCCATGCGCCGTTGCAGTCGCCGTCCGAGCGTCTTCTTGCGATAGCAGTGAAAATCGAATTTTGTGCGGGCACGCAGGAGCGCGAGCACCTGGTTCAGATCGTCCTGATTCTCACCGACTGTGGCGACGATTCTGCCCCCGCCGACGTGGCCGTGCTGCACGTACTTGACGAGCGCGTCCGGCATCTGCTCGACGGGCAAGACAAAGTCGGCCAGGCCCGTGGCAATGGCGCTTTCCGGCATGGTGGTGTAATTGGCCGTCTCGGGGTCCTGAACCATGGCCATGCCGCCCGCGGCCTTCACCGCGCTGAGTCCAAGTGTCCCGTGCGACCCGGTCCCGCTCAGGATTACGCAGATCGCCTTTTCCTGCTGATCGTCGGCCAGCGAGCGCAGAAAGAGATCGATCGACGTCTGCCAGTTGCCGCGCGGCACCGGCCCGGTCAGTCGGAGCACGCTGCCGGAGATGGTCATGTTTTTGTTGGGCGGGATGACGTAAACGCGGTTGGGCTCGACGGCCATCCCGTCTGCGGCCTCGACGACCGGCATGGACGTGTGCCGGGTGAGTAACTCGACCATCAGGCTTTCGTGCGTGGGGTCGAGGTGGGGGATGAGGACGAATGCAATTCCGCTGTCCGCCGGCATGGCGACAAAGAACTTCTTGAAGGCGTCGAGCCCGCCGGCCGAAGCGACTAACCCGGCCACGGCTAGCTTCAATCGGCCTCGTTCGCTCGGCCCAACATCCTCGTTGGCCGGTGTCGGCCGCGATTCATCGCTTGCGTCAGGAACGCTGACAGGAAGTTTCGGCTGTGGCGACCGCTTTTGCCTCTCGGAATCCGTCGCACGCGCCTCCCCTCGTTTTTTTGCGGCCATCGCCGGTCCTCCTTCATCGCTCGACCTCTTCTCGCCACTCATTCTAGCCACAGTTGCACGAACGGTGAGGCAGAAAATGCCAGGCACTGATTGTCGGGGTTTCCCCCACAAAAAGTATTCCGCGACCCCGACTTTCGGGTCGCCGCCGCGCCGATTACGGTATCTCTGCACTGTTCTGAGTTCCGCTCTGGGCGGCGACAGGGCCGACCGGGTCGCGTCGAGAGGTTGTGAATGAAACTTCGCCTGCTGATTGCCGATCGCGATTCACGGCTGCGCGAGCTCTACCGCATCTTCTTCTCCGCGCGAGGCTACGAGGTCGAAACCTCCACGGATGGCCTGGACTGCCTGGCGAAACTGCGTCGCGCGACGCCAGCCGTGCTCGTGCTGGATCTGGAGCTTCTCTGGGGTGGTGGTGACGGCGTGCTTGCCTGGCTCCGCGAGGAGAGTCGAGCGCCCAGGATTCCCGTGCTGATCACCGCCACCGCCCCCGATCGGCCGGATAAGGCCCTATTCAAAGTACCGCCCGTCGTGCACTACCTGCCCAAGCCCTTCTCGCTGGCCGAACTGCTGGAGAGTATTCAATCTGCCGTCGCCACAAAGGGACGAAGAGAGCCGTCAAACCTCGATCCTGTTCTTGGCTGCCCTGGGCTTCTTGCCGAATGAGTGAGGGGCACCGTACATGGACCAGTCCGACACGCCCGTGAACCGGCCCACCGGTGAACATCCCAGCGAGGGAAAGGACGCTCTCCGCGCGACCGTCCCGTTCCGAACACGGAGCATGGAAGACCACCGTCTGGCCGAACGAGTGGAACACGCCCTGCGTGCGACGCCTATGGGGCAGTGCGCACCATCCGTGTCTCCGTGAGCGCTCGGGTCGTAATGCTCGCTGGTCGAGTCTCCAGTCATTATTTGAAGCAGGTCGCGCAGGCGACTGCCCTGGCTGTGCCGGGAACGCATCAGATCTGCAACGGACACTCGGACCGCCAGTAGGCCTGCAATATGCGACAACCAATGACCAAGCTCAGCGTTCCGCCAGATGTGCAGAAGGAGGCCGTTGCCGTCGAGCCGACGGTCCATCGGCCCAGCGAAAAGCCCGGTGTGCTTGTGGTCGATGACGAACACATGGTGCGGATCATGGTGCAAATGGGCCTGGAGCGAGACGGCTTTGACGTCTGGTAGGCACGGAATGGCCGGGAAGCGATCGATTTCTACCGCCGGCATGCAAAGGAGATTGCGGTGGTCCTGCTCGATGTCAGCATGCCCGGGCTGGACGGACGCGAGACGCTCGAGGTCTTGCGTGGACTGAATCCCGAGATCTTGGCCTGTTTCATGAGCGGCGAGCACAGCGGCTACGAGCCGGAAGAGTTACTGGAGCGCGGTGCCGCGTATGTCATCCCCAAGCCGTTCCGACTCGACGACCTGGTGAACATCCTCCGACGGCTCGCGCGTTGCGAGTCCGCCGATCTTCTCTCGTCCGGCAGGGGATGCCGACGGTGACCCGGGCAAGAAGCCGTGCTGGGGAGCCGCCGATGGCCACGATCCTTGTCGTGGATGATGACGCCGACACCTGCCGCAACATGGCGGATCTGTTCGGGGATTTGGGCTATGCAATCGCGACCGCAGAGAGCGCCCACACAGCCCTGGCTAAGGTTCGACAGCAACCCTACGACGTGGGCTTGCTGGACCTTCGGATGCCAGGCATGGATGGCCTGACCCTTTGCCGGCACCTCAAGCAGTTGCAGCCATTCATGGTGACAATGATCGTCACCGCGCACGGCGACAGCAATCTCCACACCGAAGCACGAGCGGCCGGGGCCTGGCATGTTCTTCTCAAGCCGGTGGATTTCCCGGAATTGCTCGCCCTGGTCGAGAAGGCTCTGGTAGGCCTGTGAGCACGAGTTACAACCATGGCCGACCCACTGCGACTCGTGATTCTCAAGCCCAGCATGTACTCGTCGGACGGCTACGTGGAGCGTTTTCGCTGGGGATTCATGCCCAACAGCACGGTGCCGTACGTGCGGAGCATGACGCCGGAGGAGCTTGGCGGCACGCAGGTGGAACGCCACACGATCGATGAATATGTTTATACCGACCTGGGGTACCTTTCCTTGCTCCGGCGGCCCCGACGCGGCCGGAATCTGCTGGCCTTGGCGGACGTGCAGAGCCACCAGTCCCATCGCGCCTCGACCTCGCCGCTCACGCCTGGCGGGACGGGTGCATGGCGGTCAAGGGCGGCCCCCACGTGATGACCTGCGACACGTCGATGCTGCGCAGACAAGGCGCTGGCTCCGCGCGGATCACGGCGATGTCGCTGCTCAATCGGTATTGCGCCCGGCGGCGGAACCATCCCACGTCCGGCGGGGTCATGCGCATGGCGGGACCGCGTGGACGACTATCTTGCGCTGCGCAAGGAAGTACTTGGCTTCGAGCTGGAATCGCTGCCGCGCAGCCTGCAATTGTCGGCGGCGGACAGCTTGCTAAACCGGGTCGTCAACCCGCATGCGTGGGCGAGTTTTCCACGCGGGACCAGTCCCGCAGCTCATCGGTGATCCTGTCGTGATCTGACAATTAGAAATTGAAGGGGCTTTTCGATCATGCCTCGTTACACGCTTGAAACGATCGTTATCATTCTGATCATTCTTTGGCTGCTGGGCTGGCTGGCGTTTCCGATCGGCGGGAGTCTGATCCACTTGCTGCTGGTCGTGATCTTGGTGGTCGTGGTGATCAGGCTCCTGCAAGAGCGGAGCGCCATCTGACCCTCGAGCATAATTAGCAAATGTTTATGTTTTTTGATCTTGGCTGTACGCAGCAGTGGATGGACTGGGGTGGCTGCTCGTCTTGGCTGGTTGATAACCATGCGATACGGGGAACGCTTTACTACGTGAGGCTGGCCGGTCGGTCTGGACCTCGGCTCGACCAGGGAGCATTGCCCGGGCAACGACCCAACACTTCATGCCCCGGAACTCCATAGAGGGACTCAAATGAGTTTTGAGCTACAACGAGAACGACTTGTTGAGAACGAGTTGCGGATTCTCGGGATCCGCGACGAAGCCGTGCTCGCGCGATGCGGATCGTCCCGCGGGAAGCGTTTGTGTCAGCGGAAATGCGGGAGTTTGCGTACCGCAATGTGCCGCTGCCGATCGGTTCCGGGCCGACGATCTCACAGCCGCTCATCGTGGTGCACATGGCCGGGGCGTTGGAACTCGCGCCTCATCGAAGCAATCGTGAAAGAGATCGATGAACTTGGCGAGCTTCGGCTCCAGCCGACGAATCTGGTCGACATCCATGTCTTGCCCTCCGGAAGTCGTTGGCAAGACACAGATTCGTCTCGAATAGGAATTAAGGCAAGATCAACTTAGCGCTGTCGAACTAGCGACCGTCTTGGAATCGCCACCGCCCGCGGCGCCATCACCCGACTCCCCACTCTGGTCCGTACCCTGGTTCCATCACATCGTCTTGATGGAGAAGGTCAAAGGCCGTGCGGCTCGCTTCAGAAGGTGTCGATGACATGTCCCCCAGCGCAGCAGTCCAATGGCGGCGGGGAAGTGCACTTGGAGATGTACCTCTGCGTCCAGAGTGACTGGGTATTTTTCAATCTCAGTGCTCCTTCACTTGAGGGGTCCGGTATGCACCGCATTCTCAAGAGACAGGAGAACGATTCACCCGTCGATCTAAGATTGACGGCCCAATAGGCCACTCAAGCAAGGCCCTGGCCACAGCGCCGCTCCCGTAAGGGATGGTCGGCCATTCCCTGACTCCCCAAATTCGTGATCAACACAATCGGCTCGGCTTCTCGACGGCTCGCGGCCATGTCAATCCACCTGTGGGCCTCGCTTGTTGATGAGCCAATGGCCTGACTCCACAAGAGCGCCAGACAGTTCTGAACGTACTCACTTGAGCAGAACAATCGCAGAAGCGGACACAAGCGGGGCGCGTGAGGAAGCTCACCGCCGACGCCCAGTTCCTCCACCCTTCGCCCCGGCCCGACTAATGGTTGGTCGCGGTGAGTGCACGGTCGATTTTCTGGGCGAGCTCGGAGTCGCCTTGGGCGGCGTTGTCGCGGGCCTTGCGGAATTCTGCGATTGCCTCCTCCAGCTTCCCCTGCTCTTTTAGGGCGGCGCCCAGGTTGTAATGGCCTATGGCGTTGTCGGGCTTGAGCCGAATCCCCGTGATGAATTCGGCGACCGCCTCATCCAGCTTCCCCTGGGTGTACAGGGCGTTGCCGAGGTTGTTGTGGGCCTCCGCGAAGTCGGGCTTGAGCCGAATCCCCGTGCGGAATTCGGCGATTGCCTCCTCCAGCTTCCGCTGCTCTCTTAGGGCTTCGCCGAGGTTGTAATGGCCTATGGCGTTGTCGGGCTTGAGCCGAATCCCCGTTCGGATTTCGGCGACCGCCTCATCCAGCTTCCCCTGGGCGTACAGGGCGCTGCCGAGGTTGTTGTGGGCCTCTGCAAGGTCGGGCTTGAACCGAATCGCCGCGCGGAATTCGCCGATCGCTTCATCCAGCTTGCCCTGTCCCGCAAGGATTTGGCCGAGGTTGCTGTGGGCCTCGGCGTCGTCGGGCTGGAGCGCGATCGCCGTGCGGAGTGCGCCGATCGCGTCCTCCTGCTTCCCCTGGCGGTCGAGGGCGAGGCCGAGGTTGTTGAAGGGCGCGGCGCGGTCAGGCCCGAGCCGAATCGCCGTGCGGTATTCGGCGATCGCGTCCTCCAGCTTCCCCTGCGCTGCCAGGGTGGTGCCGAGGTTGTAATGGCCTATGGCCTTGTCGGGCTTGAGCCGAATCCCCGTGCGGATTTCGGCGACCGCCTCATCCAGCTTCCCCTGGGCGTGCAGGGCGTTGCCGAGGTTGTTGTGGGCGTCGGCGAAGTTCGGCACGATCCGGATCGCCGCGAGGAATTCGCCGATCGCTTCATCCAGCTTGCCCTGGGCAGCCAGGGCGTTGCCTCGGTTGAAGTGAGCATCGGCGTCGGCCGGATGCTGCCCCCGCCTGTTCCCGAGCCAGATGCCCCCCAAGAGGATCGCGCCGATGGCCGCGACTGGCGCAGGCTACGCGCCAGCCTCTGCCCGGGGCGCAGCCCCTCGCGAGAGGACGGGGAATCCCCGGGATCCTCGGTCCGGCCACCGCGCGTTTCCGATTGGAAACAGCGCCAGCAAAGCTCCGGCGGGTCGTCAGCCGAGAGTGGGACACCGCATTCGGGGCACGTCGCACGGTCTGTTGGGGCCATCGGGTCGGCCTCCGTCGCCGGAGCTCAGGACGCTCCCGAGGTCCCGTCATCTCTGATGCGTCAAATCTCTCGAAAGCTTACCGAAAGTCGATAAAGGGTGCGAGGGTTCAGCTGTGCGCCCGTTTCGGCGAATAGTGAGGTCCGCGCCGAGCGCCATGCCGGAAAACTCCGCCAGAAGAACGCAAAAGGTGTCAGGTACCTTTTTCGCGCGTTTATCGGCCGCGATCGCTATCAACTGCTCTACGTCGGGCGGGCCGCAGGGCAGCATTTCATTGCGTGCCGACCACCGCTATTCTTTCAAGACTCCGACGCCGATCATTCAAGAGGGAATGTAACCCATCATGAAAGCTCTTCGTGTCGCGTTCCGACTGGCGCTGTTGATCGGTTTCGGCGTCGCACTCTCCGGGTCGCCCGCAACCGCCCAGATCGCATCACCGAAGGAATCGCAGCCGCCAGCACCGGGCCTGCGCAAGCTCATCGGCGATGACATCAGGCGCGCCGCGGAACTGGATAAGGCCGTAGAGGCTGCGCTCGACGCCGATCGCTGGGATGAGGCAGTCGCGCGGGCCGAAGAGCTGCTCGCCTTGCGGACGCGAGCTCAGGGGCAATTGCACTTCGAGACCGTGACTGCGCAGTGGATGCTCAAGTCGTTGCGGCAGGTGGCCGCGATGCCGCACGAGGATCGCGCCGCCTACCAATCCATCAAGGTGAAGAATGCACAAGCCGGCTCCCTGTTTGACCACGGGAAGTACGCAGAAGCCCAGCCACTCTACGAGAAGTCGCTCGAGATCGTCCGCCGGCTGCTCACCGACGAGAATCCGCAAACCGCCAGCAACTACGACAACGTCGCGTTCGCGCTCGTCGGCCAGGGGAAGTACGCGCAGGCCCAGCCCCTCTTCGAGAAGGAGCTCAAGATCGTCCGCCGACTGCTCACCGATGATCACCCTGATACCGCCGTTAGCTACAACGGCGTTGGCCTGAGTCTGCAATTCCAGGGGAAGAGTGCCCAGGCTCAGTCCATGTTCGAAAAAGCACTAGAGATCCGCCGCCGGCTGCTCACAGACAATGACACCCTCACCGCCCAGAGCTACGGCAACGTGGCGAGCAGTCTCCGTGGCCAGGCGAAGTTCGCCCAGGCCCAGCCGCTCTTCGAGAAGGCGCTCGAAATCCGCCGTCGCCTGTTCACGGACAATAATCCCGACACGGCAACCAGCTATTTCAAGTTAGCAGCCAATCTCGCCGATCTTGGGAAGTTTGCCGAGGCGCAGCCGCAGCTCGAAAAAGCGCTGGAGATCCGTCGTCGGCTTCTCAGCGACGATCACCCAGAAACCGCGCAAGGCTATTCCTCCGTAGCAAGCAACCTGTGCGCTCAGGACAAGTACGCCGAGGCCCAGCCGCTATTCGAGAAGGCGCTCGACATCTTTCGCCGCTTGCTCACCGACGACCACCCCATGACGGCGATCAGTTACAACAACTTGGCTGTGAATCTCGCCAAGCAGGAGAAGTACGCCGAGGCGCAGCCGCTCTATGAGAAGGCGCTTGATATCAACCGCCGAACGCTCACCGACCAGCACCACGAAACCGTGGTCTGTTACCTGAACCTCGCGATGAACCTTGAGGATCAAGAAAAGTTCGCCGCCGCACAGCTCTTGAACGAGAAGGCGCTGGAAATCAATCGCCGCCTGTTCACGGACGACCACCCCCGAACGGCCGAATGCATGACCAAGCTGGCATCGACTCTCAATCGTCAGGGACAGTTTACCCAGGCACAATCGCTCTACGAGAAGGCGCTCGAGATCGACCGCCGTATACTCACCGACGACCACCCCGATACCGCGTCTGCCTACAGCAGGCTGGCCTCGAACCTGCACGCCCAGGGGAAATACCGCGAAGCGCGTGACCTTTGGCTGCGCGCGGTGACGAACCTGGATAGGGCACGGTTGCGGGCCGCCTTCAGCGGGCTGGAACGCGCCAGCGACGTCAAGTTCACAGTCCGACCCGTGCTGGCCGCCGTGCTGGCCAGGCTGGGTGAGCCGGTCGAGGCCTGGAACACGCTGGAAGAAGGCCTGGGCCGCGGCCTGCTCGACGAGCTGGCCGGTCGCGAGGACCAGCGTCTCTCACCCGAAGAGCGGGCCCGACTTCGAGAATTGACAACCGAACTGGAAGGTCTCGACAAGCTGGTGCAAACCACTCCCGCGAACCTGCACGAGGCCGAACGGGCGAAACGATTCGAAGACTTGAAGCATCGACGCGAGCTCGCCAGCATCGCCCTGGGCGAGTTCCAGGCCAAGCTCGTCCAGGACCACGGCCCACTCGCGGGCCAGGTCGCGAAGCTGAACGAAATTCAGGCCGCTCTGCCCGCCGATGCGGCCCTGATCACCTGGGTCGATTTCGCCCTCCGCTTACCAGGCGCGGCCGACGTCGATGGAGAGCACTGGGGCGTGGTCGTCCGCTCCCAAGGCACGCCGAACTGGGTTGCGATCGACGGAACCGGTCCCGGCGGCCTTTGGACCGAGGACGACACCAAACTCCCCTCGAAAGTTCGGACGGCGCTGCGACACCGTCCGGCGCAACTGATGCGAGCGCGCGACAACCATTGGAGGCGCTGCGCAGCCCAGCGCCTCGAGCCGCTGCAAAAGGCTCTCGGCCGCACGAGCGACGGTCAGCCGCCCAGCCAGAGACTCATTATTCTTCCCTCCCGGGCCATGGCAGGCATTCCGATCGAGGCCCTGCTCGCGCCCGACGACATGCGGACGGTCAGCTACGCTCCCTCGGCCACGGTGTTCAAGCACCTCCGCGAACAGCCGCGGCCGGACCGCCACGCCGGTCTGCTGGCGCTTGGCGATCCGATCTTCGAGCGGCCCGAAAAGTTGGCAGACCCCGTGCCTGGGCCTGATCACGGCCTGCTGATCAATCTGGTAGCACCGGGCTCCAACGGCGCGACTCACGGTTTGCAGCCCGGGGATGTCTTGCTCGCTTACAACGGCCACTCCTTGAACAAGGATGACGACCTCAAAATCGTCACGGACGGCGACCAATCGATCGTCGTCGACGTCTGGAGAGACGGTCGCTCGTCGCGCCGAGACCTGGCCGCCGGTAAGCTCGGCGTCAGGCTTGATCCTCGGCCGGCACCCGTTGCGATCGCCGAAGAGCGCAAGCTGCGACATGTGCTGGTGGCGGCGAGTGGGGCTCCGAAGACTTCACCCCCTTGCCGGGCACGCGCTACGAGGTAAGCGCGATTGCCCAGCTCTTTCAAGCCGACGATCGGCCCACTCGCATTCTGCTCGCTGCCGACGCAAGCGAAGCCGAGCTCGATCGGTTAGCGACTTCGGGCGAGCTGAGTCGGTTCGCCTTCATTCATCTCGCGACGCACGGGGTGATCAACGAGAGCTTTCCGGCCCGCTCGGCCGTGATCCTCACGCAGACGGAATTGCCAGACCCGCTGACGCAGGTATTGAATCACAAGCCGGCCGTCGACGGCCGTTTGTCGGTCCGCGAAATTCAACACGGCTGGGAACTCAAGGCCGAGCTGGTCACGCTCTCCGCGTGCGAGACCGCCCTGGGCCGCGAGGCCGGCGGCGAGGGCTTCGTCGGATTCACGCAGGCGCTCTTGATGTCGGGCACACGTAGCGTCTGCCTGTCGCTATGGAAGGTCGACGATACGGCTACCGCTTTGCTCATGCAGCGGTTCTACGCCAACTTGCTGGGCCGTCGGTCCGGGCTCGCAGGCGCCATGCCCAAGGCAGATGCCCTGCGCGAAGCGAAAACCTGGCTGCGCGGCCTGCGTCGCGTGGACGCCCTATCCATCACCGCTGAACGATCCGGCGGCGTCGGGCGCGGCAAAGGCGCCAAGGCTCGATCGCCGGCCGAGATAACCGACGCCGTCCCCAACGGTGGGGACAACGATCGGCCATACGCGGCACCGCACTTCTGGGCCGCGTTCGTGCTGGCCGGCGATCCGGGTTAATTCGCGATCAAATGTGTCAGCTACCTTTCTCGCCGGACATTGGGCTGCAGTGATCGAAAAGCGACGACCCGAGCGCTCCCGCGCCTTCGTCGTGATCGCGATTCACTGCTGAGCGATCGGCGTCTTCTCCCAGACCCATCACCCGCCATCACGATTGGCGCCGAAAAACATCGCCCACGGGATTGACAACCCGGAATGCACGACATACCCTGTACTATCACAACTAGTACAGATGGTGAACCATGTCTGCCTTCCACATCAACGTCACGACCGGAACCGGCACGCCGATCTACCGTCAGATCATCGATCAGGTGCGCCTCGCCACGGCCACGGGTGCTCTACTCCCCGGTCAAGCGATGCCCAGCGTGCGGAGCTTGGCCGAGCGATTGGTCGTGAACGCCAACACCGTCGTCAAGGCGTACGCGGAGCTCGTGCGTGACGGGGTGCTGGAGTCGCAGCAAGGCATGGGCTTCTACGCGGCCCAGAAGCGGCAGATCTACAGCAAGGCCGAACGTCTGCGGCGGTTGCGCTCAGCCGTCGACGACTTCATCCACGAGGCGGTTTACCTCGACTTCAGCGCCGAGGAAATCCGCAAGGTCGTGGAAGAGAAGTTGACCGAGCTGGACTGGCAAACCAAACCAATCGGAGAAAAAACATGATCACAACTGATCTTTTTGACCAAGCTAGCCCCACCGATCCGTGTGACTCGGTGATCGACGCCCGCGGGCTCACGCGCTACTTCGGCGCAAATGCGCTGTCGACAGCGTCGGATTCTGCGTGCCACGCGGCAGCGTCTTCGCATTCATCGGCCGCAACGGCGCCGGCAAGACCACAACCATCCGCATGATCCTGGGACTCCTGGCGCCGACACGCGGCTCGTCGACCATCCTTGGGTACGAGAGCATGGCGCTGCCGCCGGAGGCCCGCGCCCGGATCGGTTACATCGCCGAGGGCCATCCCGTGTATGGCTGGATGCGGGTCGGCGAGTACGGGGCGTTCCAGCGCGGCTTCTACAATCGCTGGAATCAAGAAATCTTCGCCAGCGTGATCGATTATTTCGCGATCGACCCGCGCACCAAGGCCGGGCACCTGTCGCACGGGCAGCGCGCCGGCCTACACCTGGCCATGACGCTCGCGATCGAGCCCGAGGTGCTCTTGCTCGACGACCCGGCCACGGGTTTGGACCCGTCCGCCCGCCGGTCGTTGCTGGAGGCGATGATCTATTTCACGCGTAGCCGCGAGCGCACCATCTTTTTTCCACCCACTTGCTGGATGACGTGGAACGCGTCGCCGATCACGTGGCGGTCCTGGACTACAGCGTATTGCGAGTTTGCTGCAGCGCTGACACGTTCCGTGAGCGCGTACGCCGGTTCGTTGCCCGTTTCCCCGCCGATCCGCCCCGCAAACTGCCTGCCATCCCCGGCCTGCTCCAGGTGACGCGGGCCGAAAACGAGCTTTCTCTCATCGTGGCCAATCTCGATGGACGGACCTATCGAGGCTTCGAAGCCCTCGGGGCCCTGGCCGTTGACGAACAACCCATCAGTCTGGAAGACGCTCTGATCGCGCATGTCGGGCGGCAGGGCGACAAGAGCTTCTTCCTTAATACGGTCGGATCCAGCGGAGAATCACCATGACAGCACTGATCTGGAAGGAGTGGCGGGAAAACCTCAAGTGGGTCCCACTGCCCGGCCTGGTGATCCTGCTCGCATTCCTCATCGATAAACCCGATGAGCCCATGGCGGAACCCACGAGCACGTATTTTTTCTGCCTCATCGCAGTCGTGTTCGGTGCGGCTCTTGGGTTTTTGCAGATCTTCTTCGAGGGGCACGGCGACAAGCGTTCGCTGCTCTTGCATCGGCCGCTCGACCCGTCGCGCATCTTCCTGGCGAAAGCGCTCGCCGGCATCGGGCTTTACGTGCTAGCACTGGGGATTCCTTTCGCGTGTCTGCAAAGCTGGTACGCGACGCCTGGTAATATGCCGGCGCCCTATCATTGGCGGACGGGCCTTCCCTGGCTGGCGGATATCCTCTCGGGCCTCGTCTACTATTTCGCAGGGATGCTCACGGCCCAGCGCGAAGCGCGCTGGTTTGGCAGCCGGGGGCTGGCTCTGGCCGCGGCCTTCTTCTGCTCCTACCTCGTGTGGGCCTTGCCCGAGTTTTGGCAAGCGCTGGTGGCAATCGGGATCATCGGGTCATTCGTGGGCGTGGCGGCGTGGGGCAGCTTTTGCACCGGCGGCGCGTACACCTCGCAGCCGCGCTTGGCCAAGGTCGCCCTGGCCATGACCATGCTTCTTGGGTTGCTGATCCTGAGCATGATGGGCAAGCAAAGGATCGGCGAATGGTTCGGTCCCGGGATGCACTACCAGGTCGACGTCGACCGCCAGGGCAGGGGTGTTCTTTAGCGTCTCTGAGGAGGGAGGCGGCGAGATTGCCTTTACCGATCTCGACGGTCGGCCGGCAAACTATCTCAAACACGAGCGATCCTGGCGAGCCAACGCAACCATGCTGGAGTGGCCCGCCCACTGGGGTTACCGAAATAATAGTCGATTCTACGTCGTGTGCAGAAACGATTCGAAGCCCGGCAACGAGCGCTGGTATTTCGACCACGCCGAGCGCCGCCTGCTCGGTTACGACGCGCACCACCATCACGTCCTTGGCAGCTTCGGCCCGGACGGCTTCAAGCCGGCCAGCGAGCGACCAGGTGATCCTTTCCGATGGAACCTTCGGTATATGACCAATCGCTGGCGTGACATGGCATCGGAGTACCTGACATTCCCGGGCGGCGTCTACGCTGTGGATTTTGCCGGGCGCTCGATCAAGATGATCTTCGCAGCGGCGGCGGGCGAGACCGTCTACAGTGCACGTGGGTGGAGGGATGAAAGGGACGAAGACCGAAAACTGGTTGTCGTGAGCACGGACAGGTCGTTCCACATCTTGACGGAGGAGGGGTCGGCGGTGGTGTCCATGCCGAGGGCCTTCGACTCCCGGAAGTATGGCCCTGTTTTCATCGGCCGGTTCGAGAACCCTGAACGCTATTTTGTCTGGTACCACCTGAGGTACTGGGTTCGGGAGCCTGAAGAATACAGGGCGGAGCCGAGCCATCTGCTCGAGTACGATGCCGCCGGCCGCGAGCTCGCCCGCCGGACCGGTCCCGCCGTTTCCGTATCCAGCGGCTTCCTATGCCCAGGCGTTGTTCGGACTGGTCACGCCGATGACCGAGGCCGCTACCCTGGTTGGAGCGAGCCGGTATGTCCGCTCGATGGAACGATCAAACGGAAGCACCCGGAAGAGCATCCTTCTCGATTATCTTGAGAACATCGAGTACTACATTCCCGGAACCTCGACCCTGGCGACAATGATCTCTCGCCGCAGCCCAGCCGCCCGGCGGATCTCGTCCCCGGCTACGTCGCCTTGATCCTCCTTTCGGCAGCTGCGAGTGCGCTTGGCTGTTTGCTGCTGGCACGCCGCTATGCGTTTTCCCGCGCCCGATCCATCGGATGGGCTCTCCTGGCCTTCTTTTTCGGCTGGGTCGGCTTGGTCCTGATGCTCGTGCTGGAGGAATGGCCCGCACGCGTCTCTTGCCCAAAGTGTGGCAAGCTCCGCGTGGTCACACGCAGCAACTGTGAACACTGCGCCGCTCTGCACGCCGCGCCCGCATCAGACGGCACCGAGATCTTCGAATCGGCCGCCACGACGCGGCATGTCGCGTTGACAGCAGGCTAACGCGGCGGCTCGACAAACTGTAGAGACACGCGGCTCGCCTCTCGTCACGAGACCCTTGGAGACTCACCATGATAGCGCTGATCTTGAAAGAGTGGCGGGAAAACATCAAGTGGGTCCCGCTGCCCGGTCTGGCCATCCTCGTCGTGGTCCTCATCGATAGGCCCGCGGCGCCCATGCTGGATGTCACGGGGGCGTTCTTCTTCTGTCTCACCGGGGTCGTCTTCGGTGCGGCGCTCGGGTTTCTGCAAATCTTCTTTGAGGGACATGGTGAGAGGCGTTCGCTGCTCTTGCACCGCCCGCTGGGCCCGTCGCGCATCTTCCTGGCGAAAGCGCTCGCGGGGGTCGGGCTTTACTTGCTGGCGCTGGCGATTCCTTTCGTGTGTTTGGAGAGCTGGTACGCGACGCCGGGAAAGTTGTCGGCGCCGTACCATTGGCGGACCGGTCTTCCCTGGCTGGCGGACATTCTCTCCGGCCTGGTCTACTATTTCGCCGGGATGCTCACGGCGCAGCGCGAAGCGCGCTGGTACGGCAGCCGGGGACTGGCTGTGGCCGCGGCCTTCCTCAGCTCCTACCTCGTCTGGACCGTGCCTGAGTTTTGGCAGGCGCTCGTGGCGATCGGGTTCTTCGGTCTCTTCGTGAGCGTGGCAGCGTGGGGTAGCTTCTGTGCCGGCGGCGCGTACGCCCAGCAACCTCGAGTCGCCAAGGCCGCCCTGTCCATGACCTTGCTCGCAGGTTTCTTGATCATAAGCGCGCTCGGTAAGCAAATGATCGGCGAGTGGTTCGATTCCGGGTTCAGCTGGAACTACATCGTCGATCGCAACGGGCGTCAGGCGGCAATGCCATACATCGACGGCCGCGGCCCGATTGGCCCCTGGATCGATCTCCAAGGACATGCGCTGCCCGATCTCAATCGCAGCGAAGACGCGGACATACACGCCCCGGGTGCCTTCATGGAAGCGCCGCTCTTCTCGAGTTACCGCAATTTCAGCCGATTCTACGTCGAGTGCAGTAACGACTCGAAGCCAAGCGAGGAGCGCTGGTTTTACGACCAGGTTCAGGGCTGCCTGGTCGGTTACGATATGATGCTCCATTATTACCTCGGCAGCGTCGGCCCGAACGGTTTTACTCCCGCCGGCGGGCAACCGGGCGAGCACTTCCAGGGAGAGCTTCGCTATTTCAATGGTCGCTGGGGCGCTGGGCAAATACAGCTTCTGGCTTTTCCCCGCAGAGTCTACGCCGTCAATCTTGCACAGCGCACGATCCGAACGCTGTTTACTCCGAGTGCCGGGGATACCGTGGCCATGGCACGCAACGTCGGGGATCGCTCGATCAAGTGGGAGGGGGTTGTCGTAACCACCGAAAAGTCGCTCCAGTTTCTTACGCGTGAAGGTAGGCCGGTGGTTTGCCTTCCGAGGGTTCACGACTGCTACGGCTATCTCGTCGCCCTCCTCAAGCTGCAAAACCCCGAGCGCTACTCCGCCTGGTATCGACCCTATCCTTTTGCTCTTTTCGTGGGGCCCGAGGAGTCCAGGACCGAACCTTTCCATTTGCATGAATACGATTCCGGCGCACGCGAGCTCGCCCACCGGAGCGATCCGCAGCTTCCCTACCCAGCCGCTTCGTATGCCAAGGCGTTGTTTGGACTGGTTACACCGATGGGGGAGGCCGCCACCCTGGTCGGGACTTCCCGGTTTCTTCGCTCGCAGGGGCGGTCTCAAAGAAGTATCCACCAGACCGTGCTTCTCAGCTACCTGGATAATATCGGGTATTTCATTCCCGGAACGTCACGGTACGAAGAGACGCCAAACGGTCTCGTCCCCGGCTACATCGCCTTGATCCTCTTTTCGGCAGCAGCGAGCGCGCTTGGCTGTTTGCTGCTGGCACGCCGCTACGCCTTTTCCCGCGCCCGCTCCATCGGCTGGGCGCTCGCAGGCTTCTGTTTCGGATGGGTTGGCTTCGTTCTGATGATCGCAATTCAAGAATGGCCGGCGCGCATCGCTTGCCCGAAATGCCGCAAGCTTCGCATCGTCACACGCGACACTTGTGAATACTGCGGCGCCCTGAATGCCATGCCAGCAAGGGATGGAACGGAGATCTTCGAGCCGATCGCGGCAACCCAGCAGGCAGCGCTCATCGAGGGTTGACGCCGTTATCCATTGGCATTTCATCGAGCGGCGATCAGCGGTATCCTTTCAAACATTCGACACCGATAGCTCGACACATGATAAGGCCCTTCATGAGAGCGTTTCGCGTTCTGTTCAGCTTGGGACTACTGGTGGAGTCAGCGATCGGAATCGCAGGCTCGCCGGCGATCGCGCAGACCTCGTCTCCGAAGCAAGCACAGACCTCCGCGCCGGGCTTGCGCAAGCTGACCGGCGACGATGCAAGGCGCGCGGACGAACTCAACAAGGCTATCGAGTCGGCGCTGAAGGCCGACAACTGGGTCGGCGCGATTGCGAGCCAAGAGCAGCTTCTCGCCCTGCGGACGCGGACCCAGGGGCCGAACCACTTCGAGACAGTCGACGAGGAATGGCGTCTCAAATTGTTGCGCCGCTTGGCCTCGAGCCCGCGCAGATCGAGACGCGTACCAGTCGTCGGTTACGATCAACGCGGAAGGAGTGGCTGCCTATTCCCAGGTGAGGTACGCCCAGGCCCAGCAGCTCTTCGAGAAGGCGCTCGAGATCCGCCGCCGCCTGCTCGCCGACGACCACCCCGAAACTGCGTTCGCTTACGGCAACCTCGCAAGCAGCATGCTTGGCCAGGGGAACTACGCCAGGTCCCAGCCACCGATGGAGAAGGCACTGGAGATCTGCCACCGCCTGCTCACCGACCTTCACCCGGAAACTGCCCTATGCTACTACAACCTGGCGTGTAATCTCAAAGCCCAGGGGAAATACGCCGCGGCCCAGCCGTTGTTCGAAAGGGCGCTCGAGGTTCGCCGCCGCCTGTTTACCGACGAATATCCCGACACCGCCCTCGCGTACGACGGAGTGGCCTCCAATCTCAATGCCCAGGCGAAATACGCCGCGGCGCAGTCGCTGAACGAAAAGGCGCGTCGAGATCCGGCGCCGACTGTTTACCGATGATCACCCGGATACCGCTTCAAGCTACAATGGCCTGGCGGTCAATCTCAACAACCAGGGGAAGCATGCCGCGGCCCAACCGCTCCACGAAAAGGCGTTCGAGGTCCGCCGCCGCCTGCTCACCGACAACCACCCCGACACCGCCGAAAGCTTCAACAACCTGGCGCTCAACCTCGACTCTCAGGGGAAGTACGTCCTGGCGCAACAGCTATACGAGAAAGCGCTCGAGATCCACCGCCGCTTGCACACCGACGACCATCCTCACACTGCCACGAGTTATCTCAGCCTGGCGTACAATCTCAACAAACAGAGGAAGTATACCGAGGCCCAGCCGCTCGTCGAAAAGGCACTGCAGATCTATCGCCGCCTTTTGACCGACGACCACCCCGATACCGCCCGCTGCTACAACAATGTAGCGCACAACCTCGAAGCCCAGGGAAAGCACCGGGAAGCCCAGCCGCTGCACGAGAAGGCGCTGGAGATCCGCCGTCGACTGCTCACCGACGACCACCCCGATACCGCCCAGAGCTTCAACAACGTCGGCTTCAACCTCTATTCGCAGGGGAAATACGCCGCGGCCCAGCCGCTGCTCGAGAGAGCGTTCGAAATCCACCGGCGCATGCTCACAGAAGATCACAGCGACACGTCTACGAGCTCGTACAACCTGGCGATGAACGCCAACGCCCAGGGGAACTATATCCTGGCGAGAGACCGATTGGAGATGGCGGTCAAGAGCCAAGATGCAGCGAGGCTCCGGGTCGCGTTCACGGGGCTGGAGCGCACCGCGACAGTGAAGCCCATCCGCCCCGCTTTAGCCGCCGTGTTGATTCGGCTTGGTCAGCCGGCCGCGGCCCGGCAAAGTCTCGAGGAAGATTTCGGCCGGGGTCTGCTTGACGACCTTGCCGCCCGTCAGGACCGGCGGCTCACACAGGCCGAGCGAGCCCGGCTTCGCGAAGTGACCGCCGATCTGGAACGGCTCGACAAGTTGGTGGAAACCACACCCAAGGAACTCGATGCGGTCGAGCGGGCCAAGCAATTCGAGGAACTGAAGCGCCAGCGCGGGCTCGCCAGCATAGCGCTCGGCGAGTTTCAGACGAAGCTGGTCCAGGATCATGGCCCACTCGCAGGCCGGGTCGCCAGGCTGAACGAGATCCAGGCCGCACTACCCGCAGATGCCGCCCTGCTCGCGTGGATCGATCTCCCGCCTGCTGGACCGAACGCTGCCGACCCCGACGGGGAGCACTGGGGGGTGGTTGTCCGCGCGCGAGGTATCCCCGCCTGGGTGCCGATTATGGGGACCGGGCCAGACGGATTGTGGACAAGCGACGATTCCACGCTCGCCCCCCAAGTCCGAAGCGAGTTGCAGACTCGCCCCGGCGCCAGACCGTCGGACGTTCGGTCTCTGGTCGACAGATTACGCATCCAACGCATCGAGCCGCTGGCCAAAGCTCTTGGCGAAGGTCTCAGGGCGACTGCTGGGTCGCGGCCCGAAATCGACGTCCTCCCACCCGCCCACAGGCTGATCATCCTTCCCTCCGCGGCCATGGCGGGCATCCCGGTCGAGGCTCTGCTCGCCCCCGGCGACACCCGGACAGTGAGCTACGCCCCGTCGGCCACTGTATTCAAGTACCTGCGTGAACAGCCCCGACCTGGCCGCCACTCCGGCCTGCTGGCTGTGGGCGACCCGGTCTATGGCAGCTCCGACAAGTCGAGCGATCCCAAGCCAATGCCTGATCACGGACTGCTCGTCGACATGGTGATGCCCGGCTCCAACGCTGCGACTCACGGCCTGAAGCCGGGCGACGTCTTGCTCGCCTACAACGGTCGACCGTTGAACAAGAAGGACGATCTCACGGTCATGACCGAGGACGACAAAACGATCGTCGTCGACGTCTGGAGAGACGGTCGGTCGACCCCACGAAATGTGGCCCCAGGAAAGCTCGGCGTTGCGCTCGACCCCCGGCCGGCACCGGAAGCGATCGCCGCGAAGCGAGCTGTCGACAAGGTGCTCGTGGCGGCGCGGGCGGGTGGCGAAGACTTCGTGCCCCTGCCCGGTACGCGATACGAGGTCGAGGGCCTCGCCAAGCTGTTTCAAGGCGACGATCGGGTCACGCGGATACTGCTCGGAGCCGACGCGAGCGAGGCCGAGCTCGACCGCCTGGCCGCCTCGGGCGAGCTGGGGCGGTATGGCTTCATCCATCTGGCGACGCACGGTGTAATTGATGAAGAGGTTCCCGCTCGCTCAGCGGTGATCCTGACCCAGACCGGCTTGCCCGACCCGCTGGAGCAGGTCGTCAATCACAAGCCGGTCTTCGACGGCCGGCTTTTGGTCCGCGAGATTCAGCGCGGCTGGGATTTGAAGGCCGAGCTCGTGACGCTGTCCGCCTGTGAGACCGCCCTGGGCCGTGACGCCGGCGGCGAGGGTTTTGTAGGGTTCACTCAGGCGCTCTTGATGTCGGGCTCGCGGAGCGTGTGCCTCTCACTATGGAAGGTGGACGATACAGCGACCGCCCTCCTGATGCAGCGGTTCTATGCCAACCTGCTCGGTCGCCGACCTGGCCAGAGCGGTCCGATGTCCAAGGCGGAGGCGCTGCGGGAGGCGAAGGCCTGGTTGCGGCAGTTGAGCCGTGCTGAGCTGCTGGCGGCGACCGCGGAGCTGTCGGGCGGCGTCGAGCGTGGCAAAGATGCCAAGGCACGCACACCGACCAGTCTCGCCGCTGGGATTCCTGCCGGCACAGACGACGACCGGCCGTACGCTTCACCGCACTTCTGGGCCGCGTTCGTGCTGGCGGGTGACCCGGATTGATCGACGAATATCTCGCGGACGGCCGGTGGACGGAACGAAAGTATCGAGGTCGATCCGCGCCGGGTCTTCCGCAATTCTTCTGCACACATTGCCCACATCAGCCGCTCACGGCTGCCCACACGATCGAGAGCAAAAGGGGGAAATTCTCCGATCGCTTCACCCTGCGCTTGAGGGTGGCATCAGCAAGCCGCACATGCCGGTTCCGGCAGGTTTCCCGAAGCTACTCAAGGAAATCAAGGCCCGGATCCAACAAACACAAACGCGGGCGGTGCTGGCCGAAAGCGCGGAGCTCGTCCGGCTGTACTGGGACATCGGCCGCCTGATCGACCAGCGACAGCGGGCCCGGACCTGGCCTCCAGCTCCGCCACTAGCTTTTTGAAATCGTCCCGGTCGCGGACGGCGTCGAAGTCCGGCCCCTTCAGCTCGCGGGCAAGGGCCCAGCCGGCCTTGACGGCCCCCGCAAACGCGGCGACGGACTGGTCCGCGGACCTCCTGGCCTCATCTTTCGTCACGCAGGACTTCGCGTCCCCACCTAACCCGGCCAAGACAGCATCGTGAATGGCTTGAAGGCAACGCCCGTCGGGCGGGCCAACCTGAATCACGGGAAAAGCAGTTGAACGGGGCACGAACGCAACCCAACCGCATGGAGAGTTCGATACATGAGTTGTCAACACGTGATCGTTCTGGACCCAGTTCCTCCCCAGAGCTTGGGGTGTGAAGAGTGCCTGAGACTGGGTACGCCCTGGGTCCACCTGCGCCTTTGCCTGACCTGCGGTCACGTCGGTTGCTGCGACAGCTCGCCGGGACGTCACGCGACCCGACATTTTCACCATACCGGCCACCCGGTGGTCGCGTCCTTCGAGCCCGGCGAGCGATGGGCTTGGTGCTATATCGATCAGGCGGAGCTAAAAGTCCCCAAGGAGTTCACGGTGTACCTCCGCTGAGGTAGGATCATGGATCGGGAGGGACGTGACACATGGGCGAACACGACTTGCGAAGTCTCGCATTCCCCGTGCTCGATTTGGCCCAGATGGCCGCACTGGATCGATGCCCGTTGACGACGCTCAAGTGCTGCACGGATGGGGAAAAGCTCTTCGATGTCGGCGACCGGGACCTCAGTTTCTTCGTCGTCAAGTCGGGCGCGGTCGAGATCGTGGACGAATCCGGTGAGACGCCAAGGGCTGTCGTTGTCCTCGGGCCCGGTGAGTTCACAGGTGACGTGACGCAGTTGACCGGCGGCCCAGCGATCGTCAAGGCCGTCGCTCGTGGCGATACCGTAGTCTACGAGGTATCCCCTGACGCTCTGCGACATCTCCTGAATAATCATCCGGGCCTGGGCGACATCATCCTCCAGGCGTTCATCGCCCGGCGGCAGATCCTGCGGGAGTCGGGAGAGTTCGTGGGCCTGCGCGTCATCGGCTCGCGGTATTCGCAAGACACGTTTCGCGTGCGCGACTTTCTGGCCAAGAACCGGATTCCGTTCACCTGGCTGGACACCGAGGCTGAACCTCAGGTGAGACTACTCCTCGAGCGATTCGGGGTGAGCGAAGCCGACACGCCCGTGGTCGCCTGGGGCCACAAGCTGCTCTTGCGTAACCCCTCGAACCGGCAACTCGCGGACGCACTGGGACTCCGCCGGGCGCTGAAGCCGGTCGTGTACGATCTTGTCGTGGTCGGCGCGGGGCCAGCGGGCCTCGCCGCGGCGGTTTACGGCGCCTCGGAGGGCCTGAACACGGTGGTGCTGGAGCGGTCCGGGCCCGGGGGTCAGGCCGGCCGCAGCATGCGCATCGAGAACTATCTGGGCTTCCCGACCGGCATCACCGGAGCCGAGTTGGCGGAGCGCGCCGTTGTTCAGGCCAACAAGTTCGGGGCATGCCTGACCATCGGCGCACAAGTCATCAGCCTGACGTTCGAGAGCGGAGGCCCCGTCATTCATCTCGACGGTGACGAGAAGGTCACAACCAAGTGCCTGCTGATCGCCACCGGCGCCGAATACCGCCTGCTGAACGTCGAAGGATGTGAGCGGTTCGAGGGCTGCGGAATCTACTACGCCGCGACTTCCAACGAGGCGCTGATGTGCCGGGGATCGGACGTCGTGGTCGTCGGCGGTGGCAACTCCGCGGGCCAGGCCGCCGTATTCCTCAGCAGCCAGGCTCGCAAGGTGTACCTGGTCGTCCGAGGCGACAGTCTGTACAAGGACATGTCAAGCTATCTGGCCCGGCGGATCGAGGAGACCCCTGATATCGCGGTGCTCCTCAACACCGAAGTCCGGCGGATGCACGGCGAAAACTTCCTCAACACCGTCGAGATCGTCAACAAGAAGACCGGGAAAGTTCAAACGATCCCGACCCCGGCGCTGTTCAGCTTCATTGGGGCACTCCCACGGACTGAATGGCTCCCGGCGGAAATCGAGAGGGACCCCAAGGGCTTCGTCAAGACAGGTACGGCTCTGACGGGGTTCCCCCACTGGACTGGCCGCGGCAACCGTTCCTGCTGGAGACCAGCCGGCCCGGTGTCTTCGCGGCCGGAGACGTCCGCTCCGGCTCGATCAAACGCGTTGCCTCCGCGGTCGGCGAGGGTGCCATGGCGGTTCAGTTCATGCATGAGTACTTCAAGGGTCTATGAATCGGAACCTGCTTGCAGCAACAGTGCTCGGGATCCGTGGGTGATTGTCAGCCTTTGTTTTTGGTATTCGGTCGCTCACTCGTGTACCGGACGGTGGCGAAGTCCCGATCATAGTCGGGCTACAAGATCAGCGAGCGACGGAAGCACGATCGCGACTCTTTGGCCGGTGAACGCGAACGACAATCTAATCGCACGCTCGCGCCAAGAAGATCGGCAAAGGAGATCCCCGCAGTGGTTTGGCGGTTGATCCCAGTGCAAACTCTCACCCTCACCGAATCAGATCGATGATCGCGGCCCTGACGGAAGGCGTCAGGGAGCGCCAGCTTGCGACTAACACCCGGAGTGCCTCAACCTCCCGGCCCATTTCCGGCCAGCCATTAAGCGTTGTGTCGTGACCATACTTAGGGCAAATAGTTACGCGAACAGTGACGCGGGTGCAATTCCCGCAGCCCCGCCCCGATGTCGGCGATTCGTCAGCAGCATCGATATCTTTGCGACCGCGTGCTTCCAGGCTCCGTCATCGCTGCGGTCCACTACGCGGACGGAGCTTAGTTTTCCGTGGCCGAACACTACGACCAGCGGGGCCGAATTGGGAACAAAATGGGAGCAGGACAGGCAATATCAGCCCGATGCCAATCCGAAGTACACTCGTCGAGGCAGCATCGTGAATGGCCTGAAGGCAACGCCCGTAAGTATCACTGAAACGTGTTTCCAGTACCACGGAAATGGCAGAGGTCCCGGACTCAAAATCCAGTCCTCGCAAAAGGGTGTAGGTTCAAGTCCCACCTTCGGTACTTACGGCAGAATTCAATTCGGTCTGCTTCGGTTGCGTGGTTCGTCCGATTTCGACCAGCGCACGTTACTTTTCTGTCGAATGCCACGCCGGATAAAATCCGGTAAGTCTGCATATTGACTCGCGTCTGGACGAGGATTCTCATGGTTGCCCGCGGTCGAGTGCAAAATGGCGTCGTCCTGCTAGACAACGGCGTGCGCTCGCCTGAGGGACGAGAAGTGACCGTGCTTCCCGGCTCGTGCTGAAGGAACCCCCAAGATGAGCAGCATGACCGTGGCGCAGGACCTCGGCAGCCGCCCGGCGATCAACCCCTGGTTTGTGGCGGCCGCGGTCGTCGTACCCACCTTCATGGAAGTTCTGGATACGACGATCGCCAACGTCGCGCTGCGCTATATCGCCGGCGGCCTGTCGGCATCGAACGTCGACAGTGAGTGGGTCCTCACCAGCTACCTCGCGGCCAATGCCACCATCCTGCCGATCACCGGTTGGCTGTCGGCACACCTCGGACGTCGCAACTACTTTCTACTCTCGATTGCCGTTTTCACCATCGCCTCGGGGCTGTGCGGCATCGCCACCAGCCTCGAGCAGCTGATCCTGTTCCGGGTGATCCAGGGTCTGGGCGGCGGCGGACTCCAGCCTTCCAGTCAGGCAATCCTCTTGGACACCTTCCCGCCCGAAAAGCAGGGAACCGCCATGACGATGTTCGGCATCGCGGCCCTCCTGGCGCCGGTCGTCGGCCCGACCCTGGGCGGTTATCTCACGGTTCAGTACGACTGGCGCTGGATCTTCTACATCAATGTCCCTGTGGGCGCCATTGGCTTGCTGGTGAGCTACCTTGTGGTTGACGACCCGGCCTACCTGAAGCACGAGCGAGCGAAGCTCGCCGGCGCCGCTGAATTTTGATTACATCGGCTTGGGCCTGCTCGTCCTGATCATGTCGAGCTGGGAAGTGATGCTCAGCAAGGGGCAAGAGTGGGACTGGTACAATGACGCGTTCTGGCGGGTACAGACCCTCTTCGTCGTATTCATTCTGGGGCTGGCCCTCCTGTTCCTGCGCGAGACGCGGATTGCCAACCCGGTCGTCGACTTTCGGCCGCTTTCCGAGCGGAACTTCGCGGCGTCTTGTGTCATCATCTTCTGTGCGTACGGCATTCTCTACGGTGCCAGCACGTCCCTTCCGGGCTTGCTTCAGTCTGAGTTCGGCTACGACGCCTATGCCTCGGGCGTGGTACAGTCGCCATCGGGAATTTTCTCGATCATGGGGCTGATTGTGGTCGGCACTCTTATCGGCCGGGGCGTTGATGCGCGCTGGTTCATCACCCTGGGTCTCTTGATCATGGCCGCCGGAAACTACTGGATGGCGCTCATGAACCTGAGCATCAGCCCGAGTGTGGTGATCTGGCCGCGAGTCGTGTTGATCACCGGACTGTCGATGATCTTCGTTTCGATCAACGTGGCCGCCTTCAAGTACATCCCCCCCACCTGCGCGGGGCCGCGGTCGGCCTGTTCGCCTTGCTCCGCAACGAAGGGGGCAGCGTCGGCACGTCGCTGGCCCCGGCCCTCGAGTGGCGACGCGATCATTTTCACACCGCGCATAGGCGAACTTCTCGACCCCTTGAACCCCGCGGTAGATGCGTTCCTTCGGCAGAGCCGAGACCTCTACTTCCAGCAGACTGGCGACATGGCCGCGTCATGGCAGATGGCCTTGCAGTCGCTGGAGAATCTCCGCCAGCAACAGGCAACTTCGCTGGCCTACTTCGACGACTTTTGGCTCTTTGCCGTACTCGCGCTTGCGCTCGTCCCTCTCGTCTTGCTCATGAAGCGCCGGTGGCTGAAAAAGGAGAGCACGTTGGAGCCGAATAGACCAGCCAGAGTGGACATTCACGACGGTTTGACCGCGTCAAGACGTACCTTTTACAGAGTGCTTATATACTTTGTCGATACATACCCACTTGGCAGTCTGTGCCTCGGATCCGATCCTGAAGTCGCTCACCCCGGTCTTCGCCGCGGTGCGTTCTGGTGAAGAAACGTCAGTCGCCGGCGGTACTCTCCGGCGCGAGCGGGAACGGCACGCCGAGGCACGCGCAGAGCACCTCCTCCACCTCCTTGAGCTCCCATCGCCGGGCACCGTAAGACCGTGCGATCATTCGACCTTCGCGATCGACCAGGGCGGTTTGCGGCAGGGCGCGCACCCGGTAATTGATCCGTCCCGAACCATCGGCGTCGACGTAGACCGGCAGCCCTGGCGCTGGACCGGCGGCGACGTCGGAAGCCTTTTTGGGATCCTCTTCATCGAGGCAGACCGGCAGTACTTCCAGCCCCGTCCCCTTGAAGCGATCAGCCAGTCGCTCGAGACCGGGCAGCTCTTTCATGCAAGGCACGCAAGTCGTTCCCCAGAAGGCCACCAATACAAGGGCGCCGCGACGTTCCTCCAGCGTGTGCATCGCGCCGGCGGCGTCGCGATAGGGCAGGGCGGGAGCGGCTTCACCGCCGCCGGGGGTAAAGCCCGCGCGGGTCATCAGGGCCTCGATTCGAAGCGCGAGCACATGATCGACGACCGCATCCTGATCCGCGGCTGAGATTCCGCCGGCGGCGCCGGGCATGCCTTTTTCGTGAGTTTCGTTTGCGATGCTGCGCAGCACGTCCTCACGAACGGCCGTCGTGCGCCAGGAAGCCGAGGCCAGATCGGAGAGCGGCGATGGGAGAGCCGCCGCGTCGGGGCCGTCGCCGCGGCCTTCGGGCCCGTGGCAGCGGGCACAACGAGCCTGAAACACCTGTCTTCCGTGCTCGGCCGGCGAGACTTCATTGGAAACGACCCATCGCGCCCGGCGCTGCGACTCGATATCCGAGCTCGGCGGCGATGCGGCTGGACGTCCGCGATTCACACCCGCCAGCACGGCAAAGCACACGACCGCCAGGGCACCGAGAGTAATGGCCAGCCACCACTCACCCAGTCCATGACGGCTCGACTCGATACCAGGTGCCTGGTCCGTGCCAGCGATCTCGCTCTGGTCCATCGCAGCTTACTCCCGTCACAAGGGTGGCGGACGAAACGGGCTGCTCACGCGGGTCGGCAACCAGAGCGCGCAGACAGAGACGAACCACGAGGTCCAGCTCGCCGGCAACGGATCGCGTGGTCGCACAGCAGGCGTGCGCTCCGTGGCGCAGTCCCGCCGATCGTCGACCGGCGCAGACGGTCGCATCAATAATAATGACTCTGCCTCGCCCTGTCAGCGCGCCGCCTCTCGCCGGTCGCCGCGGCCGCCATCGGGGCCGAACATCGAGACGTCTTTCCGGAATCGATCCAGGACCTGTTCGAACGCGCCGGCGCGCGCCCGATTCGTCAGCTCTCGAGGATCCTCGCGCCGATTGAAGAGCTCTTCGCCTCCGTCTCCCTGGTTCCTGATGTAGAGGAAGTCCCCTTCGGCCAGGGAGATCATCGGGCCGCGGCGAGCCGGAGATCGACCCTGATTCGGATCGTTGGGACTCGCGGACAGCAATTCCGAAACGACGGCATCTCCATGCGTGCGCGCGGCTCCCGATGAGGCTTTATCCCAGATTGACGCGAGCGACCGACCCGGAAACGGCGAGCGAGCCCAGTCCGACCAGGTCGACCACGGTCGCGGGGATATCCCGGAGGCTGACGGTCGCGCGCACATCCCGCGACGACACCGTGTTTCCGGGCGGCAGGATCAAGAGCGGCACGCTGATCTCAGTGCTATAGAGGCTCTGGCCGTGGTCAAACAGATCATGTTCGCCCAGCCCTTCGCCATGGTCGGAGAGGATGATTACCAAGGTGTGCGTCGAGCGCGCCGCGTCGCTCGAGTTCGCCGAAGAGCGAGCCCAGTTGATCGTCCAGGTAGGCCAGACAGTTGTCGTAGGCGTCGCGGGCCATTCTGACATAGTGAAGCGGCAAGTTTACCTTGTCGACGTTAACCCAGTTTTCGTAAACGATTCTGCGTTCGTCCCGCGTTTCGGGCATGCCGCCAAAGCGGGGTGTCGCACCCTCGGGCAGCTTGTAAGGGACATGTGCGTCAAAATAGTTGAGGAACACGAAAAAAGGCCGCGCGGGTTCGGCGCGCTGGTCGAGCCAGCTCAGGAATGCGCGGTTGATCGCGGCGGCATCCCTGCGGTGCCCTGAGTAGAACCAGTGCGTCAGGAATTCGCGCGACAGGATTTCGGGCAAAGCATCGTCGCCGGCGTCAAGGCGGATCAAAGTCCTCACCGCCCTGTCGACGAGCGCGGAGATCCGCAGAAAACCGAGCCTGACCAGGGTGTAGTCTTCATAGTGAGTGAATCCGCGATCGAGGCCGGTTTCATAGGAGCAATACCCGGCATTGGCGACAAACCCGGCAGTCGCGTAACCTTGTGTCCCCAGGTATTCAGCCAGCATCGGGAAGCTGGTCTGGAGCGGAGTCATCCACTGGACATTGAGCTCGTGCGGCCACCGGCCCGTGAAGAAGCTGGCGTGGGACGGAAGCGTCCAGGGCGCGGTGGCGCGCGCACTTTCAAAGCGGACACCCCTCTTGGCAAGCCGGTCGAGCGCCGGAGTGGTCGCACGTTCATATCCATAGAGACTGAGGTGATCGGCCCGCACCGTGTCCATGACAACCAGTAACACATTGGGGCAACTCGCGGCCGGCCGGGCTCGCGCGTCCTCGCGGTGTCGCTTGAGCCAGTCGCCGCCGAAGATGGCTCCTGCCAGGATCGCGACCACGCCGAAAAGGCCGCCGATGTTCCAGCGTAGAAACTGACGCGGGTGCCGGATATTCCGTTCGAGCCGTGTCACCACCCACCAGGCAATCCCCAGCGCCAGGATGAACCACGCCAGCGGAAGTACTTGCGGCACCGCCACCATGAGTGCCGGCACGATCACGAAGCGCCAAGTACCCTGCGGCCGAGCCATGCGCCACGCCGGGGCCAGAGGCGCCGCGACCCCGGCGAGCAACAATCCCAGGGTCAGGAACACCGCCAGGTTCGCCAGCGGGGTCAACCACAGGAAGTGCCGGCTCATCAAGTAGAGCCGCCCCGTCGGAAAAGCGGTCCGACAAACCATTCGCGCGGCGACCTCGAGCAACCCCGCTGTCAAACCACACCAGATCGAGAGCAAGAGCAGATCCATCGCACCACCGGGGCTCTGGCCCGCGCCGGCCGTTTGTGATCCCAGGGCGCCGGTCATGCGATTGGCGAGAGTTCTGTTGGCCACGTTCGCGGCACCGCTTTTCGGGGAATAAAGTCGTCGATTCTGCCTGGAGTGTCCAATTCATCTTATCGCGGCTTGCCGTTCAGGCGAGGTTTGACGCTGAAATAGAGGTAGGGTCGTGCGAGAGGGGGGAATCGACTCGCGTCGCCGATGGCAGTCCCGCTCGCCACCGTTGTGGCAGCGCACGGCCGCTGGCTGCCGACGACAGCGCGAGCGATGCAAAGCAGTTGGTCAGCGTGCTGCAACGAATGCATGAATGCGCCGACCGCAGATGCCGCCCTGGCGGACTTTCCAAACGCGTTTTGAAAAACGAGTGGTATATCTTGGGAATGATCAGGCTCAAGTGCCGACTGCTCACTTTCGTGCCATCCGGAGCTTCGATCACGCGACCGCTGATTCAAAAACGACACCTTATTGACATGGCCTGCCGCGTTCCATACATTGATTGGTGCGTTAATCGGTTCTTCCCTAAATCCTCGTTCTTAATCCGTCTTGAATCTGCAGAGGGTTCGCCCGCCTCTGATGGGTTCGGGGTGCACATTGCCGGTTCGGCGGATGGGTTCGTGCGCCGAGGTTTCGTCCGGGCCAGTGCGATTACGCGCTCACTGAACGGGTCGTTCAGCGCGCGCGGAGCGAAAGCGCCGAGCTTTGGCTCAACATGACCGCTCGACTTGTCGTGGCACAAGCCGCGCAAACGCTGGTTGCACCCCGGTTTGTTTCCTGCGAGGTTCGAACCCAATAAGGCCGATTCTGAAGACGGCGTTGACGCCGGATCATGACGCGGGAAGAGCCGCCAACCTGCCAAGTTCTTCGTTCCGTCGTTCAGAGCAACAAGGGACCCACTCCATGCGAATTGTGAACGTTCTCAGTGCGAATCGAAAGCTGCTAGCCGCGGGCCTGATCGGGGTCGTGGCGTTCGCCGGCGGTTGCGACAGTGGAACCAATGTAGGAGATTCGCCGGTTACTCCTGCGACTCCTCCGCCGGGCCAGAGTGGCGCGGACAAGAAAGCCGCCATGGAGAAGGCTCTGGGCAACCCCAGTGCGCCGGGTAACGTGAAGTCAAAGACGAAATAGTGACGGCGGGTCAAGCCCGAGTTGGCCTTCGCACTAGCACATTCGCTTTTCCAGGATGGCTTTGCGACCCGAAGCTTGGAATTTCTTGACGTTGGTTTTCGTAGACAAGTTCTTTGATCTGGGTAACCGAGAGGTGTCTGCTGGCCTCTAGGTAAGAGACACGAGCGCCCGTGGCGGCCGTGGGGGTCCAGGATAGGTCCGTGCGTTTTGATTCTTCGAGTTTTTCCGAATATCTGCGGAGACACACGGGCCAACGAGTTCAAATCCTGGAAATTGTCAGTCGTTTGATTGTTCCGTCTTTCAGTCGTGCGGTCTTGCTTCGTTCTGCATTTATCGTGTGAGGAGAGTGTCTATGAGTAAGAGAATGCGACGAGGGTTCACACTGATTGAACTCCTCGTGGTCATCGCAATCATCGCGGTCCTGATCGCCTTGCTCCTGCCGGCCGTTCAGGCGGCGCGGGAGGCAGCCCGCCGTGGCCAATGCTCCAACAACTTGAAGCAGATTGGTCTGGCGCTGCACAATTATCACCAGGCCGGCGACCGGTTCCCGCAAGGGAAGTCGCAGTCGGCTACGGGCCTCCTTTACGCTGGCGGCTACGCGGGGTGGACCGAATGGGGCGCCCAGGCGGAAATGCTCCAGTACATTGAAGGCGGCACGATCTACAATGCGATCAATTTCTCCTTCTGCGGCGGATATGGCTACGCGATGTATGCCAATATCACACCGTGGACGAGAGTGATCAGCACCTACGCGTGCCCGTCCGACACCCTCGTGAATTTCGGTGGCGCACCCAACTCCAATACGGCCACCGCCACCGCGTGGAGTAACACGGTCTATCCGCCGAACACCAATAGCTACCGCGGCAGCATCGGGACCACGACCGCGGTCTACGGCTGGCTCACCGGTTACGCCAGCTGCCAGCCTGACCCGATGAATTTGAGCGGCGGCGGCAACGTCTGCTCCTCGAACTCCACCGGCATGTTCACGTACTGGAACTGCTACGGGGTTCGTGATTGCACCGACGGCACCTCCAACACCGTCCTCTTCGTCGAGTCGCTCGTGGGCAACGCCGGGACGAACGTCCAGGGCAATCAGAGAAACAACGCCGTCACGAACGTCACGGCGGCCGCCGCGGGCGAGGCCGGCGACGCCAGCGCAATTTCATATGTGAACGTGCTTGTGCCTTCGATGCAGGCATGCGCCACCGCGTTCCAAACGCTGGCTGGCGGGGCGACCTACAGCTCGGATAACGGCAATCGCTGGGGCTGGGGCGCGATGGGCATCAGCCTGATGAATACGGTAATCACGCCGAATTCGAAGCAGTATCCCTTCAGCGTGTGCCGCGATTCGTGCGCGAATTGCGGACCGGACGACTCGATTTACTCCAACGCTCAGAGCAACCACCCTGGCGGCGTGAACGTCCTGTTCGGGGACGGTAGCGTGAGGTTTATCAAGGATTCGATCAGCCCGCAGTCCTGGATGGCGATCGGCACGCGGGCCAATGGTGAAGTGATCAGCTCTGACTCCTATTGACCCTTCACTGATTCGTCTGTTCGACTGTTGAATGCACTCACGAGGCCCGGCAGAGCTCATCACTCGGCTGGGCCTCGTCTTTTTACCGCGTCCGGGATACTGACGATGCGACGTGGCCTCTGGATCATGGTGGGCGGTCTGGGGCTGGCCGGGGTGGCGTGGTTCGGGATGCGCGCAGCCGGCGAGTGGCAGTTTCGTCGCGAGCTGCGGCTGGCTCGACGCGATATAAGGCGCTGCGATACAGCGAGGCCGCCGCGCGCCTCTCGCGGATGTCTCGTCGCTGGCCCCGGCGAGGAGCGGTCGAATACTGGCTTGGCACCTGCGAGATGATCGAGGGCCACACCGACCTCGCGATGGAAGCGTGGGGACGCGTGCCCGACGATTCTCGCGAGGCCAGGATCGCGGCCCTCTCACGGGGCCGCGCCGCGATCGGGCTCGGGCGATACGCGCTCGCGGAAGCGTGTCTCGAACGCGCCAAAAGCGCGAGTGACGACACCGGCGAAGAGGCGCGCCGTTTGTTAAGCCGGATCCACTGGATGATCGGCCGCCGCGACGACTACCGAGACTTTCTCCGTCGCGATGTCGAGCGAATGCGTGATCCCTCCGAGAGCTTGCGCACACTCTGGAGCGTCGATTACGACCCGTATCCCCTGGACGGGATCAGGATGGTGGCCGAGGAGGCCAACCGGACATACCCGGACGACGACCGAGTTTGGCTCGCCTTGGTCGACGTGGAAACTCGCTCCGGGCGATTCGCCGAGGCCGACGCGTGGCTTACGAAATGCGAGCAGGCGCGGCCCGACGACAAGGCGGTTTGCGCGCCCGGCTCGAGTGGGCCAGAGCCGCCGACCGGCCCGACGAATTGATGCGCGCCGCCGCTCGCTTGCCTGCGCAGGATTTCACGCAAGCGCGCGGGCTCGAGCTTCGCGCGTGGGCGGCAGCGCACGAAGGCGACCGCCAGGCCGAGCGCGCTGCTCTCGAGTCGCTGGTCGCCCTGGAGCCGACGGATGCCGTGGCCGTCGAGCGACTGGCAGACCTCGCCGCGCAGGACGGACAGAAAGAACGACTGGCCCAGCTCAGACGCCGCAAGACCGAGATCGAGAGTGCGCGCGAGGCGTACCGGCAGCTCGCGAACCGACCCGAGCTAGCGCCGAATGCCGCGGCGCTTGCCCGCGCCGCGGAAGCACTCGGCCGGCGGTTCGACGCGAAGGCCTGGTGGCGTCTCGCGGTCGAGCGCGATCGATCCTTGGAGTCCGAAGCCGAATCGGCGCAGGCACGACTGGCGCAAGTTAAGGTGCTGCCGGCAGCCACGAGCGGAACCCTCGCCGATTTCTTGGGACCGCTGCGTGCGACGGCAGCGGGCAAGGACATCGTGCCCGCAGGGTTGAAGATACCCGTGTTCGCCGAGGTCGCCGAGTGCCGGGGCCTTGTCTTCACGTTCAACAACGGGCTCAGCGACGAGCACCAGCTACCCGAAACCATGAGCGGCGGAGTCGGGGTCCTCGATTTCGACGGCGACGGCTGGCTCGACGTCTACGCCATTCAGGGGGGCAAGTTTCCCCCCGCCGCGGGCACTCCGGCCTTTGCCGACCGGCTCTTCCGCAATCGCGGCAACGGAGAGTTCGAGGATGTGACCGGCGCTTCCGGACTGGCCGCCCTGCCAGGGGGCTACGGGCATGGCGTGGCCGTCGGCGACTATGACAACGACGGACGTCCCGACATCTTCGTCACGCGCTGGCGCTCCTATGCACTTTACCGTAACCTCGGCAACGGACGGTTTGAGGACGCGACCAAGCGCGCGGGATTCGGCGGCGATCGCGATTGGCCGACGTCCGCGGCATGGACCGACCTCGACAACGACGGCGATCTCGACCTCTATGTTTGTCACTATCTGGGCTGGGACGCCGCCAACCCGGCCTTGTGCGGCTACCCGGGTAATCCTGAGGCAGGCCACACATACTGCGACCCGCGCGGATTTCCCGCCATGGCGGACCATCTTTTCCGCAACGACGGCGGCCGCTTCGTCGACGTGACCAAGGCGGCCGGCATCGTCGACCCCGACGGGCGCGGGCTGGGCGTGGTGGCCGCCGACTTCGACGCCGACGGCAAGACCGACCTCTTCGTGGCCAACGATACCACCGCCAACTACTTCTTCCGCAACCGCGGCGGAATGCGATTTACCGAAGAGGGAATGGAGTCGGGACTGGCGGCCAATGCATCAGGCGGCTACCTGGCAGGAATGGGAGTCGCGTGCGGAGACTTCGATCGTGACGGTCTGCTCGACCTGGCCGTGACCAACTTCCTCAACCAATCGACCACGCTTTATCACAACCACGGCGGTGGCGTCTTCAGCGACCGCTCGATTCCGTCGGGCCTCGCAGCGGCGACCCGCCCGATGCTTGGATTCGGGCTGGCTGCGCTCGACGCGAACAACGACGGATTCCTGGACCTGACACAGGCCAACGGCCACGTCGGTGACTATCGTCCCGCAAATCCGTACGCGATGACCCCGCAGCTTTTTCTTGGCGACGGTGCCGGAAAGCTGTTTGACGTTTCCAGCCGGGCTGGGCCGCCCTGGCAGATCCCGCGGCTGGCGCGAGGGCTGGCCGTCGGTGATTTCGACAATGATGGCCGTACCGACGTCCTGCTGGTCTCCGAGAACACTCCACTTGTCCTGCTCGCCAATCAGGCGGCCACGCTCGGAGGGGACGCGCCTGGAGCAGGGGCCCACTTCCTGACCCTGGCACTGGAAGGCACGGTCTCGAACCGCGATGGAGTCGGCGCGCGATTGACCGTGACCGCGGCGGGACGTAACCAGGTTACGGAGCGATTCGGCGGAGGCAGCTACCTCTCCTCCAGCGACCAGCGCATTCACTTCGGGCTGGGAGCCGCATCCAAGGTCGATGACGTCGAGATCACGTGGCCGTCGGGTCGCCGCGACCATTTTCGAGGCCTCGCCGCCGACACCGGCTATCGCCTTCGCGAAGGCGACGCCCAGCCTCGTGCGCTGGCCGGGTTCGACGGCCGCCGGATCGACCCCAAAAAATAGCCGGTCGGCGCGACAGCGTCGCACCATGATGGATACGGCGTCGAGCGCGTGCGCGCGGGACATATTCGAGCAGTGTCCCGCCCCCACGATACGGAGCGTCGACCCACCAGGTCTCATGTGGAGCGTCGGATTAACTTGAACCGAGGATTGCAGTAAGATAAGGACACTCCGCACCAGCGAGCTTTGACCGTCGCCCCGCCTGCGAGGATGCGTCCGCCCCATGAAACGCTCGAGCATCTGCGCCCTGGCCCTGCTGATGACGGCGGTCTGCGGCTTCGATCGATGCGCCGGCGAGGCGGCAGCGCAGGACTTCGACGGGCAGGTTGCACCGATCCTGCGCGTCGCTGTCTCGACTGCCATTCCGGAGCCCAGCCCAAGGGCAAGCTCGATCTGTCCAGCCGCGAGGGCGCTCGCAAGGGCGGCGAGAGCGGGCCCGCGATCGTCCCCGGCGAGCCCGAGGAAAGTCTGTTGTGGGAGCGGATCGAATCGGACGAGATGCCGCCGAAATCGACGCTGGCCCAAGCCGAGAAGGCCGAGCTGCGCCGCTGGATCAAGGACGGCGCAGCGTGGGGTACCGACCCCATCGATCCGTATCGTTTCAGCACTGACCGCCGCGCCGGCCGCGACTGGTGGTCGTTACAGCCCCTCCGTCATGGTCGGCCGCCCGCGGCGGATTGCTCACTTTGGGCGCGCACGCCGATCGACGCGTTCATCCTCCAGAAATTGGAGACTCAGGCATTACACCGGCGCCAGAGGCCGATCGCCGAACTCTCATCCGCCGTCTGAGCTTTGATTTGCTGGGCCTTCCTCCCACGCCGGAGGCGGTCAAATCATTCGAGCGCGACAACTCGCCTGATGCTTACGAACGCCTGGTCGAACGCTGCTTGGCCTCGCCGAGCTACGGCGTGCGATGGGCACGCTGGTGGCTTGACCTCGCCCGCTATGGCGAAAGCAACGGTTTCGAATACGACGAGTTCCGCCCTGGGGCGTGGCGGTATCGCGACTGGGTGGTGGATGCGTTCAATCGCGATCGTCCGTACGACGAATTCGCCCGACTGCAACTGGCCGGCGACGTGCTTCGGCCTGACGATGCGCGAGCGATCGATGCCACCGGTTTCCTCGTCGCCGGCGCCTACGACACGGTCGGCCAGAAACAGCTAAGCCAGGTGATGCGGGCCGTCGTTCGCGGCGACGAGCTGGAGGATGTGATCGGCGCAGTCAGTCAGACGTTTCTCGGGCTGACGGTCAACTGCGCGCGTTGCCACGATCACAAATTTGATCCTGTCCCGCAGGTCGAGTATTACCGTCTCGCCGCCGCGCTGGGCGGGGTCCGGCACGGCGAGCGCGACATGTCTCAGGTCGACCCGGAGGCAATCGCACTTCGCGGCGCATGAAGTCGATCATCGCGCGAATCGAAGCCATCGAAAAACCGGCGCGGCGCGGATCCTCGCCTCTCGCCCCGCCTTGACCGGGAAACCTCCAGTCGCGCTGGCGGCGTGGGACTTCGACAGGAACGATGGAGATGGGCCGCGTGAGTATCAGTTGACTCTTCACGGCGCGGCGTCAATCACGCCGGAAGGCCTGCGTCTGGACGGCAAAACGGGTTACGCGATCTCGCCTCCGCTGCCGCGCGCTATCGGCAAAGACGATCGAGGCTTGGGTGCGCCTCGACAACCTCGAGCAACGCGGCGGGGCTGCGATTACCGTTCAGTCTCGAGACGGGCAAGTGTTCGACGCCATTGTCTTTGGCGAAGCCGAAGAGCGCCGCTGGATGGCCGGCAGTGAGAACTTCAAGCGCCACGTGAGCGTGGCTGGGCCGGCGGAGCGAGACGCGAACGATCGCCCCGTTCACGTCGCGATCACGTATACGCCGACGGCACGATTCGCCTCTTTCGCGACGGCCAGCCGTATGGGTCGGCTTACCAATCGAAGGGTCCGGTGGCGTTCGCCGCGCGAGAGAGCGTCGTTCTCCTCGGCCTGCGACACACAACGGCCAGCGGCAAGCCGTTCCTGGCCGGGACTCTGGTGCGTGCCCGCCTCTACGATCGGGCGCTCGATCCATCGGAGGTTGCCCGCTCGGCCGCCGGGTTCAACGACTTCGTTTCACCCGCCGATCTCAGTGCGGCGCTTTGCGTCGAGGAACGCACCGAGCACGCGCGGCTGCTTGCGCGCTGGCGGGGCTCCGTCAGTCGCTTGCCAGCTGGCCCAAGGCCTACGCGGTCTTGCCCGGCGCGAAGGCAACGACGCATCTGAACATCCGCGGGAACCCCAACCAGCTTGGAGACGTCGTCACGCCCGGCGGCGTCGCCGCGGTCGTCGCGCCGGGTGCTGATTTCGGGCTGGCGCCCGATGCACCGGATGCCCAGTGCCGCACCCGGCTGGCGGCCTGGGTTTGCGATGCCCGTAATCCGTTGTTCCCACGCGTCATCGTCAACCGTCTCTGGCAAGCGCATTTCGGGGCCGGGCTGGTCGAGACACCCAGCGATTTTGGCTTCAACGGCGGGCGGCCCTCCCACCCGGAGCTGCTCGACTGGCTGGCGTCGCAGATGATCGAGCACGGCTGGAGCATGAAGGCGATGCATCGCCTCATCGTGAGCTCGGCCGCCTATCGGCAGTCCTCGCGGTCCGACGCGTCGGCGCTTCGCAAGGACGCGGGCGACCGGCTGCTGTCGCGCAAAGCCCCGGCGCGGCTCGAAGCCGAGATGGTCCGCGATGCGATGCTCGCCGTTTCCGGGGCGCTACAGACCGATCCCGGCGGCCCGAGTTTTCGCGACCAGCAAGTGTACCTCGGGCCGGGCACGCTCTCGATCCTGTACAAGCCAGTCGATCCGGAGGCTGCGGGACTCGCGCGGCGGACTCTGTACCGAGCCTGGGCTCGCGGCGGCCGGAATCAGTTCCTCGATGCCTTCGACTGCCCCGATCCCTCGGCCGCCGCACCCCGCCGCGCCGTCACCACGACACCGCTCCAGACATTGTCGCTGATGAATAACGCGCTTGTGCTGTACCTTTCAGAAGCCTTTGCCGCACGCCTGGCGCGCGATGCCGGGCCGGATCTCCCCCGGCAAGTGGATCGCGCCTACGAGCTTGCGCTCGGCCGGCAGCCCGAGCCTGCGGAGCAAGCGCAGGCGATACGCGCGGCCAAGCGAGGCGGGCTCGCGGCACTCGCGCGTGCGATCTTTAACTGCAATGAATTCCTTTACCTCGACTGATTGGCCTGAGCCAAAAGGGACCTGACCGGAGTCTCGCATGGACCGTCGTGACTTTTTCTCCTGGGTCTCCGGAGGACTGGCGGGAGCGGCCGCTTCCCTGCTCATGCTGCGCGACGGCACGCTGCGGGCGGGCGTGCCCGGCGAAGCCAGCCCGGCCTGCCCGCATTTTCCGCCGAAGGCGACCCGCGCGATCCACATCTGCCTGTGCGGCGCCATGAGCCAGGTCGACACGTTCGACTTCAAGCCGGGCCTGGCGGCGGCACACGGCAAGGCTCTGAGCACATCAGCCAAGCCCGATACGTTTTTCGGGCAGGTCGGCCGCCTGCGCCGGCCCGACTGGACGTTTCGGCAGCGCGGCCAAAGTGGTCTGTGGGTCTCCGACCTGTTCCCGCACATTGCCGGGATGGCCGATGAGCTCACCGTGATCCGGTCGATGGTCGCCGATACTTCAAACCACACACCGGCCACCTTTCAGCAAAACAGCGGTTTTCGCTTGAATGGGTTCCCGGTCACGGGTGCCTGGCTCTCGTACGGGCTCGGAAGCGAATCTGACGACCTGCCGGCCTTTGTCGTGATCCCCGATGCTCGTGAGTTTCCGCCCGGCGGCTCGATCAACTGGACCAATGGATTCCTGCCCGCCCGCCACCAGGGCGTGGTGATTCGCCCGCAGGGCGAGCCGATCGACGACCTGTTCCCCGCGCGGCCGGTCTCCGCCCAGGCCGAGTCGGCCGCGCGAGAACTGGTCGCCGCCATGAACCAGCGTCACCTCGCGCATCATGCCGGCGAGGATGCGCTCGCCGCCCGCATTCGGGGTTACGAGCTAGCCGCGCGGATGCAATCTGCGGTCCCGGTCGTCACCGACCTGGCCGGCGAAAACACCGGAGACGATCGCTCTCTACGGTAGCACACAGCCCCGAAACTGCGGATTTCGGCCGTGCATGTCTGATCGCGCGCCGACTGCTGGAGCGCGGCGTTCGCTTCGTGCAGCTCTTTTCCGGCGGCACGTTCGGGACCCCCCGGCGCAACTGGGATGGCCACGAAAACATGAAAGCCAATCACGGCCAGGAGGCGCGTCGGATCGACCAGCCGGTCGCGGGCTTGTTGCGCGATCTGAAGCGCCGTGGGCTGCTCGAGGATACACTCGTGCTCTTCACAACCGAGTTCGGCCGCACCCCATTCGCCCAGTCGGCCGCCGACGTGGTCGGCGCGGGCCGCGATCACAACCAATACGGCTTTTCGGTCTGGATGGCCGGCGCAGGGTTAAAACACGGGATCGCCCACGGCTCGACCGACGACATCGGCTGGAAGGCCGACGGTAACCCAGTGACCTGGCCCGATTTCCATGCCACCGTGCTGCATCTTCTCGGAATCGATCACAAGCGCTTGACGTACTATCACAACGGAATCCAGCGCCGCCTCACGAACGTCCACGGCGAGGTCGTCTCTCCCATCCTGGCCTGATCGGCCGACGCCAATCTCCAAGGGCCGCGAGGACGACGCGCTGACGTGGCCACTCGCGGAGCTGCACGACGTCCGACGCCGTCGGCAAACATCGCGGCAGGCCAGTCGCGACGACACCGCGGCAACCAGGACAGTGGCCACCGATTGATAGGGCGGAGCCTGGGTGGTGTTCAGACGGCAGTGTTACGTATCAGAATTGACGGATTGTTCTCGTCCCGCGAGAACGGCGACGGACGGCCAGCGGCGCATGCAAGGCCAAGAAACAACAGGGCAGACAAGCCGGCCAGAGACACGAGCCGGCCGATTCGAAACGATCTGGGAGCATAATTGTAGACCAGCCGATGGCGGCCAGCCGAGACCGCCGCTCCCCGCATCACGACGTTAACGCGATAGACCGTCGCTGGTTTGCCGTCGATGGTCAGCTCCCATCCCGGATAATCAACGTCGGCCAGGATGACGAGCCCTGGCGAATCGAGATTGACGTCGAGCACGCACTGTTCCGGGCTCGGGTATGTCACTTTGACCGTCTCGGATGGCCCGGTCGTCTGGCGCGAGAGGTAAGGGCGGATTGCCTTCAAATCTTCGGGTGCCAGCCAGGCGATGCTGCGCGGGTCGAAGGTGGGCTGCGATAGCTTCGTTCCATACCGGGTCCGCGGCATAGAGGATCTCCTGCATGGTTCGAGTCCGGCGGCCGCGGAAGAGCTCGGTGCTGGGAAACGTCTCGCGCGCGTCGTGGACGACCCACGCGCAGGGTATTCTGTCAGGTTGCGCAAGACCCTGTAGTCGCGGTCTTCTGGTCCAGCGCCTTGCGCGTTCAGCCCCTGCTGGGCCGACGAAGTCCGCTCTCGTTGGGACTGATCTGGCTTGTCTGAAACAAGAACGGCGCAGCGCCCCGCGTCGGGTCGCGCCAGCCGTTGGCGTCAAAAGGAACAATGAGATAGCGGGCTGTTCCACAGGTCGTAAGCCCGCCGTGGAAAGTAGACCACCGGCTCTCCGACCGCGACGCCGAGGGTTGAGGCGGCCCGATCGTCCGGAACCCGCAAGTAAAAACTGGCGAAGAATTGGTCGTATTCCGCGAGCTCGCCGACGCCGATCGAGTGCGTGTATTCCAGCCCGAAATCGATCGCATTCTTGGGATCCAGCGTATCACGCTCCCAGCGGGCGACTTCGACAAATCGTTGCGGTGAATTACTCTCGGACCAGCTCTGAGGGTGCCAGTACCGCATGCGATGAATCCGGTACGGCCCCGATCCGGGCTGTTCACGCTCGGCGTCCTCGATTGCCTTCACTACTGCCGGCTTGGCATCGAATACGGACTGCGGAACCGTCAAGATATAGCGCGAGTTGGCCGCAGCCAGGTCGGCAGTCATCAGAATGAGAGCAAATGCGCCCGCCAGATGCAGGGAATCTCGCTGCCACACGGGTGAGCACCAGCCCCAGCGCCGAAAACGATCGCCGCGTGGCTCAATCCCCAGATGATCGCCTGGTATCCCGCGGTCGGATCCAGCGGACCGAAGAAAAAAGGTCGCTCCAAAGTGCGCAATGCAGCCAGAATCGGCTGTTTCAGGAACATCGCAATCGCAAGCGTGGTCAAGCTCAACACCAGTAGCGCCAGGAATATCGCAACCGGGACTGACCTCCGGCCGCTAGCGAGCCTGTCCCAGCCGAGCCCCGCCAGCGCCGTCACGGCGAGCGCGGTGAGGGTGAAGAGTTTCGCGGGATAACGAAACTGGCGAAATCCCGGCAAGACGGTTGCCATCCACCAGTACACGCTTCCGTCGGAATCGCGAAGGTAGCCGTCATGGCGAATAGGCGTTGAATCGCGCGGATCCAGCGGGCCAAGGTCGGGCAACCAACCGCGAACGGACGCCGAGCTCGAGGAGACGGCCAGCGTGCGCGTGACCCAGATCGGGCTGGTGAACGGGCCCAGGCACCCCAGCAGGCCGATCGAACCGATCACCGTGAGCCACACACGCCACGGCGGCCCTCGCCGGATCGCCAGCGAGCTGAGCGCAAGCGCCAGGCTGAGTCCCCCCAGGTAATAGGTCGGCACCCAGCCCGTCGTTTGCCTGCCAGGCGGCTTCATCAGATCGCCCCAGTAGTCGCTGGTCTGAAATGGCGTTCCCATGACATTAGGCCACGCCATCTCGACCACGCGGGACGGTTCGACCGAGATCTCATAGATCTCGTCTGGGCTCGCGTGGGATCTCCCGGTGCGCTGGATGAACTCAAGCACGGGGAAGAGCTGGGCGGCCCCGAGCCGCGGCTGCGATAGCCGCCGCGCCCCCGAGGCCGATCAGCATCGCGCCGAGCGGATAGCGACCACCGCGCCGGAGCCACTGAAACATCCAACCGATCGCTGCCAAACCCCACGCCCCGCTCACAACCAAAGGCACGTACGCCATCCAGCGGAACGGAGGCGGCGGCCTGCCGGATTCTCGTAGCTTCGGCAGCCACTGTGCGAGCACGAGCGTCACCACGACCCAGAGCACCAGCCCGATCACCGCCGACAACCAGAACAACGATCGCGCGGGACTGCTGCCGACACTGCTTTCTTCGGTGCCGCGCCCGCGGCTCCAGTTCACGCCGATCGCGTAACCGATGCTCGCCGCCCCCAGAAGATAGGCAGCCTGCGGCTCACCCCCCAGAGTCTGCATCGCCAGCACAATCGCCAGCTCGACCAAGGCCCACAGCCGGCCCAGTCGAACCCAGCGATCGACCGCGTGCACGCCCAGCGGCAGCCAGGCCGCGCCGACGAGATAGATGACGTTGGAATACTGAAACAAGATGGGCCCGCCGAAGGCGTAAGCCGATGCGCTCAGAGCCGAGCCGATCCAGCTCGTACGCCAGGATCGCATCAAGATGAGCATGCAGAGAAATGCAAGCGCCGAATGAAACAGAATGTATACCCGCGCCCCCCAGGCGTACGGCAACATCGCGAATATCAGCTTGCCCGGATACAGGACTGCCGCGGTCGGGTTGCCCAGGAGCGGCATCCCCGCGTTCTCTTCCGGCTCCCACAAGGGCCACCGCCCATGGTCCCACGCGTCTTGAACTCGTTTATTCAGCCAGTAGTAATACTCACTCGCATCGCGATACGCGAACTGATGGTCCCGAAACAGCACAGGCGCGTAGCAACAGAGTGCTAGCGCGCAGAAGCAGCAAAGAATGAGAAGTAATGTAAGTCTCTGCGCGTGAACATTGACACGCTAAACGACATCAACACGTCCTATCGATCGTGATCGCCTTTCGGCATCGCGTCGCCCCACGCAGAGCCTTTCGTGGCGGAGCCGTCGGCCGTGGAAGAGAGTGCAAGACAGTAGACACCTCGTCCGAAGGCGCTCGTCGCTGCCTCCCGGTGCCATTGTCACGAACTATGTCGTTCTCTTCAATCTGGAGCGGTCGCGCGGATTTCGCATTGCTGGAAGCTTTCTCTCAGCCGCCGTCACGGCGGCGTCGAACGTAGCCCTGCGCCGGCACTTGCCGCCCCAGGAAACCATTCCGGCGGTCAGAACTGGAAGTAGATGAATTGCTCGCCGCCAAACTGGCCGGCCAGAATGATCGCGTAAAAACAGCCGGTGTAGAACAACGTGCGGACATACCACGGCGCTCGGCCGACGATATTCAGATCTCGGGAGGTGTATTGAAGGAACTGAACGACCCCGAGGGGGATGATTGCCAGTAGCACCGGGACCAGCGACGCCGCCGCCGGGATCGAGGGCCGCGTCAAGATGGCATTCAACATCCCTGCGGCTTGCTCCATGGAATCGGCGCGAAAAATCAGCCAGCCAAGACAGATCAAGTGAAACGTGACGACGATCCGCAGTCCGGTCCAGCATGCCCGATCGACCGGATCCACCGGGCAGATGCGCCGAGCTCCGGCGCGGCGAGCCGGTGCAGGACCAGTAGAATCCCGTGGTAGATGCCCCAGACCACGAAAGTCCATTGCGCGCCGTGCCAGAGCCCGCCCAGGATCATCGTCAGCATCAGGTTGCGGTAAGTCACAAGCGTTCCGCGCCGGCTGCCGCCGAGCGTGATATACAGATAGTCGCGCAGCCAGTGAGAGAGGCTGATGTGCCAGCGGTTCCAGAAGTCCTGGGGGCTGGTTGCGAAAAACGGGAGATTGAAGTTCAACGGAATCTCGAAGCCCAGGCACTTGGCCACACCGCGAGCGATGTCGGTATAGCCCGAGAAGTCGCCGTAGATCTGGAACGCGAACGCATAAACCGCCAGGAGACACGAGCCGCCGTCGAGCCCGGACCAGCGGCCGAAGAGGTCGTTCACGACGAGCGCAAGGTTGTCGGCCACGACAACCTTCTTCACCAGCCCCCAGAGAATGAGGTAGACGCCCTCGTAGAATTGCTGAAGCTGGAACCGCCGCCCGGTAGAGACCTGTGGCAAGAGCGACGTCGGCCGGACGATCGGCCCGGCGACCAGGTGCGGGAAGAACGACACAAAAGTGGCGAACTGGATCAAGTTCCTGGTCGGCTTCAGCTCGCGCCGATACACGTCGATCACGTAGCTCATCGACTGAAACGTGTAAAACGAGATCCCGATTGGCAGCACGACTTCAAGATGCCTGATCGAAACTGCAATGCTCCCGCGCGCGAGGAGCGCCTGCAGGCTCTCCGCGAAGAAGTTGTAGTATTTGAAATAACCAAGCATGCCCAGGTTCAGGATCATGCTCAGCGCGACGGCTGCTCGGCGCCGTCGCGGGTCCTCGACTCGATCGACGCACAGCGCGCACGCGTAGTCGACAACCGTCGACAAGACGAGCAACGCCAGGAACTTTGGGTTCCAGCAGGCATAGAAGTAATAACCGGCCGCCAGCAGTAGCACGTTTTGCGCACGCCGCCACTTGTTCAGAAGCCAGTATGCCGGCAGGAGCGCGGCGAAAAAGATCGCAAATCCATAGGAGTTGAACAGCATGCACATCCTCATCCTTGAGACGCGCGACGCTCGACTCGGATGAAGCCGGCACTCCTCTCGAGGCGACCCAGCGGGCGACGACCTTGCCCTGGACCGCACCGAAGCCGGATCGGTGCGCGCGCAGCTTCACCGCACAGCGCGGCCTCTATCTATGTCAACGATCGAAGTCTGTCAATTCCAAGAGCAGACGCGCGCTGGCTAGCCGGCCGGCCGTCGCGCCCGGTTCCTGCAATCGCGCGGCGTTCGGATTGACAGATCCCGGGCGGCGATCACAATTCGCCCGGGGAGACAGGCTTCGAGCATGCCGCGTCGGTCGCGGACGGATTGGCGTTACTTCCCAGCCGCCGCGTCGACGATCCCGCGCCGCGATACGTCAGCACAACCACGCGGAACAGGATTGCCGGTGGCTTGGAAATTGGCGGCGCGCTTGACCATGCTTGGTGGAGATTCGAAATGCCTCGACTCGTCTGGGAATGCGTCCTCTGGCTGCTGGTCGTGGGCGGCCCATGGTGCCTGGCACGCTATCGCGGTCGCCGCAATCTGGCTGTCATCCTGGCCGTTGCCAACGTGATATTCGTGTCGATATTCGTGATCGTCGCTCCCGATCGAGGCCGGACCGAAACCGCGATCGCCGCCCTTGGATTCGCTGCTCTCGATCTCGGCGCGTGGTTTGTTTCGGCTGGCATCGCAGGGCGCCTGGTGTCGCTGGCGCGGCGGAAACCAGCACAGGTGCTGGTTGTTTGCCTGGGCATGAGCCTCGTGCCGCTGGCAATCACCGAGTCGACTTGCCGGATACTCACCGATTGTCGCGTTCTGAGCTATCACCAGGGAATTCAGACCGTCTGGCGGGCCGGACACGACGATTGGCGGATGGCGACGATCACCGGCGACGACAACCGCGAACCTGACCCCGTCTTGTTGTGGCGGCCCGCACCGCGCAAGCCTTATAGCTGGCAGCGCTTCAAGAGCCCGCCGGCCGCCGTTCCCAAGCCGCACGATGTCGTGCGCGTGATCTGCTACGGCGATTCGCTCACCGATGGACCGCCGAAGGGGGGATGGCCCACGTGGCTGCAACAGCTTCTGGCGTCGCAGCCGCCCGAGCCCGGGACGCGCGTTCGAGGTCTTGAACGCCGGGGTCGCCGGCTACTCTTCACACCAGGGGCTGCTGCGGTTCTTGCAGGAAGCGGACCGTTACGATCCCGACTTGCTCCTGGTCTCGTTCGGCTGGAACGACGCGGCCGAGGCGATCGGTCAACCGGATAACTCGTTCAAGTTGCCGCCCTGGCCGCTGATTGTCGCTCAGCGCACGCTGGTGCGATATCGCACTTACCTCGTGCTCATGCATTACACGCGGAAGTGGCGCAGCGACCCTCCCGTCACGCAGGACCGGCCCGTACAATCGCGTGTCAGCGTCCAAGAATACCTGGCCAATCTCGATCGATTTCGCTCCGAGGCACTGTCTCGCGGAATCCGGATCATGTTCCTCACCCGTCCCCACAAACTTGCCCCAGCCGAACTCGCCAGGAATGCGGGCTGGCGCGGGTCCGTGCCTCGTTACAACGCGGCCCTGGTCGCGTGGGCGCAGAGCAGCAGGTCCCCTTGCTCGACGTGCAGCGGCAGTTTGAACGGCTACCCACCGAGCTCTTCGCGGATGAGTGCCATTTCACGCCCGCGGGCTACCGGCGCATGGGCGAGCTCGTGTGCGAAGCACTCACGAGCCGCCCGGACGGACTGCTCAGCCTGTCCAGCGCGCTCCGACGAAAACTGCGACCGGCAAGGCCGTCCGAAACGCGACGGTAAGTCGCCAGGCCACGACGTCACGAACTGAATGACCGAACCGCCGCGCGATCGGCAGCGTCCGTCGCCCGTTGTCAATCGCCCGATGCCGGCGACAGAAGCTCGAGCGTCTGGTGAGGAGCCGGGTCATTCTCGAGGTTGGAGACTCTGCTGCCAGACCTCCAGACGCGCGCGATCGCGACCCAGGACCGGATCGACGAGTCCGTGAAACTTGACGGCGAGCTGTGCGTCGGTCAGCGGATTCTTGTCATGACCGGGCGGATACGCGACCTCCGAGACTAGCTTGCGGCCATCGTCGAGCTCGACGGTGACGCGGTTGGGGATGCCTGCGGGGTAGCCAGCCGAGAGCGCGGGGATCTTCGACGATACTGAGTGCGCGAAACCAGGTCAAGCAATGCGGGGTCCGACAACCGTGCGGCACTGAACTGTTCCGCCGAGACCGCGCCGTCGACGAGTGCGACCGCCGTGCAATACGGCAGGCTATGGTCGGCGGTCTCGCGGGTTTTGGGACGCCATTTCTCCGGGTCTTTTCCAATGATCTCGACGGCCGTCCGGAACGTGGCAATCTCGATGCTGCGAATCCGAGCGGGATCGCCGATCTGAGGACGGAGCTCGAAGGCCGCGGCGATCGCGGACTGGCTGTGATACTCGGCCGGCACGAATTTGATCGACGTCTTCGTGAGCATCCAGTCGTCCGGCGTTCGGTCCGCCCAGCTTCGCCAGCGTGAATGGTCCGGAGACCTGCTGGAAGAACCCCATCTCCCCTTCGAAGAGGGGAGCCGGGCCGGTGAGACCTTCCGCAGCCAGCAGCGCGGCGAACACGCCGTTCCGCGCGGCGTGGGCGAAGGCGCAGCCTTTCCACATCGATAGCTCGCCGGCGCGGGTCAGCCGCAGCGCTGTCCCGGTTGTTCCCGCGATCCCGAGCGCGTGGACCGTTTGCTCGTGCGATAGCCCCAGCAGCTTGGCCGCCGCCAGCGTCGAAGAGATCGATCCGTAGGTCGTGTGGTCCCAGCCCCGTGCGCGGATGCTGGCGGCGTCGCACAGCCGGCACTGCACCTCGTAGGCGACGGCCGCGGCAGTGATCCAGGCCTTCCCATCCGCTGCTGCGAGCCTGGCCGGCGGCCATGACGGCGGCCCAGTTGTCGCTGGGGTGCGCCGGCTCGAGCGAAAGATAGGTGTCGTTGCAATCGAGATAGCGGATATGGACGCCGTTGGAAAACGCCGCCCAGTCCGGCGCCGACGACTCCGCCGCCGATCAGCCCCACCGAAGGCGAACCCTGAAACCTCTCTGCGACCTTGCGGCGCGATCGGTAGGCGCGGGCTCGCGCGATCGCCGCGGTTGCGCACGCCAGAGTGTCGAGCAGCCGCCGCCGGGCCTCGTTCACGACCACGGGCGGAAGATCCTCGAAGCGGGTATTGAGGGCGAAACGCAGCCAGCCGTTCAGCGAGTGTGTCGGGCATCGATCGGTCTCGCTCAAGATGCGTGGATTCGAAAGCGGCGTCGCCGCTCGATCGGGGCGACGCGAACGTTCAGGCGGCTCGATGATCGCGCGACGGTGTTGTCCAGGCGGCGAACGGCCAAGCGGACTCTAACGCTTTGTCGCCGGCATTTCCAGCTTCGCGGCCGGTTGCGGTCACGCGGGCCGCGGACTCCTGGACGCCCGGGGCGATCATGCTAACGCCGACGTGCTCGCGCAGGATGCGGCGGACCTCGCGAATGGCCTCCGGGTCCTTCTGGACCCCATGGTCCGAGCGGACGACCAGCTCGGAGGCGACGCCGTCCAGGTGGCACTCTCGATAGGGGACGACGCCGTCGGTGCGTCTTGTCGACGCCACTGGGTCGCAGCGAGCCGATGATCGAGTGGAACTTGGCCGCTGCCCGGGCCGGGGGCGGCTGCATGTTCAGCAGCGCCGCCAGGATCGGCGAGCCGGGGTCGAGGGTCTCGATACTGGAGGGGAACCGGCGAAATCGCCGGGGGTCGAACGTATCGGGGTTATCCTTGACGAGCCGGTAGAGGAGCTTGTGGATGCTGTCCGGGTCGGAGATCAAGTTGGAGCCGACCCGGCCGACGACGCCTCGAGTGTAGTCCGAGCCGCGATGCGGAGTGGCCAGGAAGACAACGCGGCGGACGAACGGAAGCGGCTCGAAGAAGAAATACTTGCGCAGCTCGTCGAGGACTTCGCGCGGGCCCAGGACGTCGTCGAATCGGCGATCGGAATAGAGCCGCCAGAGCTGGTCGCCGCTCGAAACCGCCATGGTGCGGGCCAAGCAGGCCCCCCATGCTGTGGCCCAGGAGGACCATCTGGTCGAAGGCCGGGTCGCGGCCGTCCGGATTGTAGAGTTGCTTCGCCTGGAGCAAGCGACTCGCGCAGGCTGGCGGCGGCGATCGGGATCGGCACGCCGGTCGGGTACATGTAGAGCAGGAACTGATAGTGGTCCTGGATCACCGGGTCGCGCAACAGCTCGTTGAGCATCGGGATCCACGCCAGCGGCGTGGAGATCAGCCCGTGAACCATGACGACCGGAATCTTGTTCGGCTCGTAGGGACGGATCAACAGCAGGTTGGCCCGTTCGAGGGCATGTTCGGGACGGAGCAGGCCCGACCACCGATAGCGATCGAGATCGGTCCGCGACCACATGTAGGCCAGCGGAGTCGTCAGGTCGACCTCGAGCGCGATGACGTTGCGGGCTCTGTGCCGGCGGCACGTCTTCCGGTCGCGGCCGACGGTCCGTTGCCGCACGGGTCGATCAGAGAGCGTGCATTCGCGCGCTTCCGTTGATGTCGACATTGGGGTCGCGCAGCCGCGAATTGGGCACGAGGAACGCCGGTCAGCGGAAACGCCATCTCGGCCGGATAGAATCGCTCCGCGGGCGGCCGCTCGCCTTTTTTGATCTCCGTCTCGCGAACGCGCGATCAAGGGCACTCCCAGGCCGTACTGCGAGAGGTCGCGGTTGATGCCGGTCACCTCGAAGTCGGACGGCGAGCAGGATCTTGTGGACGTCGGCCGGATTCCACGGCGAGTCCTCGAGGACGATCCGCAACGATTGCTCGCGGCCGTGGACCTTGAACGGGATGGCCTCGCCGTTCTGAGGCTGGATCTGCCCCTTGGTCTGGGCCGCCCGGATCAAGCGGTCGACGCCCGCGTTGTAGATCTCGCAGGCCAGTCGGAACCGCGGGTCGGACGGCCCGCGCCCCTCGGCCAGCACGGGATCGGGGTCGAACAGGTAATCATGTGCATAGGCGGCTGCGTCCAGGAACCGGTCGATCGCCTGCGGCTTGCGCCGGCGGTCGAGCCGTTTCGCTTCGATCCAGGAAAGCTCGGCCAGGGCATAGACCAGCTCGGCCTCGGCGCGCCGCTGGGCGAATTTTTCGAGGTGGAGCAGGGCCGCGTTGACGTCGTGGCGGTATTCCTTGTCGAGGTCAAACCGCCTGAGCGTCTCGAGCGTGCGCTCGCTGGGACGGTCGATGCCGGCCAGGCTCCGCTGGAGTACGTACGAAGCGCGATCGCCCCGACTGGGCTGAATCGTGATGTCCGACCAACCCAGAAGCGCCGAGACCAGGACGGTCAATTGAGCCACCGGCATAGCGGGTCACTCCCTCGACCCATGACAAGGCGTCCCTCCCGGCCCCGTTCTGTGATCGGTCGTCCGAATGATGACGATCAGCCGTTGCACGGTCAATCCCGATCAGTGACGTTGTAGTCGTGGATCCAGGTGTACAACCGATCAGCGGGCAAGGCCTGCGGCCTGCGCGGCCCTCCCGTTCATTATCGGCGAAGTAGATCGGCGGATCTTGAATCATTCGGCAGAATCGACGTCCCGTCACGCACGATTTTGCCGGCTCGTCACAAGTCGCGGTGATCTTCGATCCAGAGACATCCGTGCGAGCACGGCTGATGTGCTCATGCCGAGGCCGCCGCAGGCGGCGATGAAGTCGCACGATTCGAGATAGCGGTCGATGATCTCGTCGATCGGGCCGTCGGCCACCAGCCGGCCCTGCTGGATCCAGAGCCCGCGCGTGCACAACTCCCGGAGCGAGTCCAGGTCGTGCGAGACCAGGATGACCGACCTGCGTGCGGTCGAGCAAATCCCGGATCCGGGCCTTGGCCTTGTCCTGGAACGCGGCGTCGCCGACGCCGAGCGACTCGTCGATCAGCAGGATGTCCGGATCGACCTCGGTGGCGATGGCAAACGCCAGCCGCATGTACATGCCGCTGGAATAATACTTGAGCGGCATGTCGGCGAACTCGCGCAGCCCGGTGAACTCGTGGATCCGATCGACCAGCTCCAGCATCCGGCTGCGGCTGAAGCCCAGCATCGCGCCATTGAGCAGGATGTTGTCGGTGCCGGAGAGCTCGGGGTTGAAGCCGGCCCCCATCTCGATCAAGGGGGCGACGTTGCCGCGGATCGTGACCTGGCCGGAGTCGGCGGATAGATCTTCGCCAGCAGCCGCGAGCAAAGTGCTCTTGCCGGCGCCGTTGCCCCCCACGATGCCCACGCGGTCGCCGTGGTTGATCTTGAGCGTGATGTTGCACAGGGCCCAGAACTCCGAGCTCGGGCGCCGGCGACTCCCGGCGCAGCACCAGGTCGAGCACGGCGCGCTTGAGCGAGTACTGCTTGTCGGCGTAGTTGACGAACCGAAGCGAGACGTCGTTGAGCTCGATCAGCGCGGCCGAGCCGCGGTCTGGCCGGCCCGGCCTCGCGCCGATCAGAGTCGAAAGACCATCTTGTCTTCTTGAGACTTGAATATGGCATAGCCGATTCCCAGGCTCGCCGCCGCGATCACGGCCGCGGCCGCCACCAGGCCCAATCCGAGGCCACGCCCCGCGTACAACACGTCGTGAAACAGCTCGATGAAATAGAACGCCGGATTGAGACGAAGCCGCCACTGCGCATTCTCGGAACGTCTCGATCGGAAACAAGATCGGCGTCGCGAAATACCACGCCTGCAAGAACACCGCGATCAGGTGGCCGCAGTCGCGATAGAACGTGTTGGCCGTGGCCACGATCAACCCGAGCCCGAGCGTGAACACGGCCAGGAGCGCGATCGCCAGCGGCAGAAACAACATCGACGACGCCGGCCTGGCACCGAGCGGCCACAACAGCAAGAACAGCGCACCGAGCGAAAGCACGAACGTCACCAGGCCGATCAGGACCCGCGCCAGCGGAAAGACCAGCTTCGGGCAGGTAGATCTTCCGGATCAGCCCCTCATTCTGAATGATGCAGACGGCGCACTCGTTCAAGCTGATGCTCAGAAAGCTCCAGGGCACCATGCCCGCAAACAGGAAGAGCGGATAGTTCTTGACGTCCCTTGGACCAGGTGCGAGAAGACCCAGGACAGGATCACCATCATCAGGAGCGGATTGAGCAGGGTCCAGAAGAACCCCAGGATCGAGCGCTGATAGCGGACGCGCAGCTCCTGCACGACCATGTTCTGAATGACGGGCCAGAACCGCACGAGCTCGCGACGATCCTCGGCCAGCCTGGCCAGCCAGAGACTCGGCCCGCGAGGCGCGGGCGGCGGCGGAAAGAACTCCGCGTGCGGGAACTTGGCGCTCGCTCGAACATCCATGCCCGAGATTTCCCATCCGTGCCGCGCGTCGCCGATCGGCGTCCGTTCCGATCCGGCCAGCGACGGCGACGGCATATTACGGTCAACCTGCAGTCCACGGAAGGTCAACAGCCGGAGATCGCGGGCTTCCCCATTCTTCCCGAGTCTATGCCATTCTCGCAGTTCTGTCAATCACTGTCCGCTCTGAGGAGTGAGCGCTCGCACGTCCGATCCGGGCGGCCAGGCGGACCTTCTGCTCGATTGGGCAGCTTCTTGATGTACTGAGACCGGAGCGCGCTCAGCCAGCGGATCTCGCGTCCCTCGTAGCTGACGACGACCCGGGTGAGTATCGGGCCGGGGAATGCGAGGGCACGCTGGATTCCCGCGAGCGCGTCGGCGTTGTCGCGTGATCTGGTTGAAGCCCAGCCCGACGCCCTGGGCGAACGCCGCGTAGTCGATTCGTGCGATCTCGGTCGCGGTGGTGCGGCGGTAGACTGGCTCCTGGAGCATCTGCATGTAGTGGTACGCACCGTCGTCGAGGACGAAGAACTTGACCGGCAGGCCCGCGCGGGCGGCCGTCGACATTTCGATGGCCGACATCAGGAAGCAGCCGTCGCCGGTGACGCAGACGACCTGGCGGTCGGGCCGGACGCGCTGGGCGCCGATGGCCGCCGGGAATCGCCCAGCCCATGCTCTGGTTGTCGGCCGGCGTGAGATACCGGCGCGGGCCAGGGACCTCGATCGCCTCGGAGGCCCAGTGGGTCGCCGCGGTCACATCGACGCAGATGAGCTCGTCGGGCCCGAGCGCGCACGCGAAGCTGGCTCAGGAAGAACATGGGATCGACGCAGGGGGTGATCCGGACGGTCGCGGCTTCGCAGCGGTCGACCTGGCGGAATCTGCGGTGATTCGCTGCCACAGGGCAGGGCACGGCGGGCGGCGGACGGCGTCGCCGTCGAGCAAGAGCCGGTCGAAAAAGGCCCGGGCATCGGCGCAGAGCGTCACATGGGCGGGGACGTTGCGGCCCAGGTTCTCGTGGATTGACGTCAACGTGGATCAGAGTCGTGGCGCGGGAATCGCGTAAGATGCGGTCGAGACCTCGCTGTAGCGGACCCCGACGGCGAGGACGAGGTCGACATCCTTGAAGGCAGCCTCGGCGGCCCGTGTTCCCTGCCGGCCGTAGCCCCAGCCGACGGCGAGCGGGTGGAGGTCGGAGATGCAGCCCTTGCCGCTCACGGAAGTGGCCACCGGGCGCCTGAAGCAGCTCGGCCGGCCGTCGCCAGGCCGGGCCGGCGTCGACGCATCCCAGGCCCGCGTAGATCCCCACTCGGCGGCGGCGATCCATCAGGTGCGCTGAGCACGCGGCCGATAGGCGGCTTCATCGAACGGGACCGGGCAGGGGGCAGGCACCGGCAGGTCATAGTTCCAGGCCTCGCGTATAAAGCGGATAAGGGATCAAAACGCCCACCGGCCCCGGCTCGCCCGCCCGCGCGATCCAGAAACGCCTGGAAGATTGCACCCGGGATCTCGGCCTGATGGCGAACCTCGATCAAGGCCTTCACGACCGGGCGGAGAATCGCCGCGTTGGCCAGGCCGTGGACCTGGCCGATCGGTGCCCTGGGGAGATCGATCGACATCGCTCACGATCCCGACGACCGGAATGCTGTCCAAGAGCGCCTCGCCGATACCGGTGAGCGCGTTGGTCAGTCCCGGGCCCGGGCACGACAGAGAAGACGCCGACCTCGCCGGTCACGCGTGCCGAGGCGTCGGCCATCACGCTGGCCGATGCTTCGTGCGCCGACCAGCAGGTAGGGGACGCCGCGGGCCTTGAGCGCATCCCACAGCTCGTTGGTCTGCGCACCCGGGATGCCGAAGACGCAGCGCACGCCCTCGCAAGCGAGCGCCGCCGCCGCCGCCTGGGCGCCGGTCATCTTGCCCTGGACGCCTGACCGGCTGCGTGAACCGGCCCAGCTCGACGTGGCCGGCCTGCACGTCGGATCCGACCGCCGAGAGCGGCGGCCGCGGCCCCGATCGCTCCACCAGCCAAGAATAGCTCACGCCGGTTCAGCTCTGGTGACACGTTCGGGCTCCCTCCCGGCCGAGCCGGCATGCGATCAATGCGCTATCCGCCAATCCTTGGTCGATCCGCGCGGTCGAGACGAGGCGCGACCGTCGTGTCTCTATCGACATGCACGCCGTAGCTCCTTCGGGTCCGGAGTCGTTCACGTCGGGCTCACCGCGATCAACGCCGTCATCTTCCTCATAACCGGCCCAGCCACACGAACCCGACCAGGGTGAGGCGTGAGCCGCCCCGGCCCTAGGCAACCTGCAAACACGCGTCGCTCGCCATCGAGCTAGCGCGGCGCGATCCGGCACAGTGGTGCGACGATCTCGGGCATGAAACTGGCGGGATGGTGGCGAAGGTGGCGAATGCATTCCAGGATGATCGGACCGGCATAGCCGATCGGAATCGAGCGCACGGCCCCAGCCCGGCCAGTCGATCGTTCCGTGGCCCGGCGGGCTCGTGCGAATCCTGCCGGCCGTTGTTGTCGTGGACGTGAGTCGTCGCGAGCAGCGACCCGGCCGCCATCGGTTTCCGCGCGAGCCCCGCGCCGAGATTGGCATGTCCGGTATCGAGGGCCAGGGCAAGCTCGGGCTGGTCGAGCTCCGCGAGCACCTCGGCGAGATCGGCCATCCGGCTGCCGGGTGGACGCCGGGCGGCATGTTCTCGACGCAGATCATGACACTCGTTCCCATCGGCGTGCTCTGCCAGCATCACCAGACCCCGCGCCAGCGCCTCGCGCCGCCCGATCGATCGTCGGCGGCGTCGGACAGTCCGCCGGGATGGACGACCAGGCACGTCCCGCCGGCGGCCCGCAGCCAGTCCACGCAGCGCTTCAGGTCGTCGACCGATTCCTGGTGGACGGACGGATCGGTCGCCCCGAGGTCGACGCGCCGGGCGCGGATGGTCTGCCCGCCCCAGCAGCCGTGGGCGCTGTGGATCGACAGACCGCGCTCGGCAGCGCTGCTCGGCGGACCAAAGCTCGGGTCAGGGAAGACGACTCCACTCCGGCAGGATCTCCAGCACGCTCGCGCCGAGTCGGACGGCCAGGCTGAGCTCGTCGTCGAGGTCGATATCGGCGATAGCCGTACGTCACCATGGTGCCGAGAGGTCTTCCGGCCACAATGTTTGTCCTTGAAGCGAGTTCCGTCATCGGGATCGTCGAAGGTGACGAGTCCTCTTGTCGAAGTCGCCGGTGGAAGTCATCATAGCAACGGAGCGATCGCACACAATCGCCACTTGCGCGACGATCACGCCGGAATCGGTCGGCGGGCGGGCCGGCTCGGAGCGATGACAGCCGACGTTCGCCCCGATCGCACACAGGTTTTCGCCCCGACCGACGCCTCCAGCGCCGCGGGGAAATCGAGAAAGGATCCGCGCGCATGCCGCCAGCGCCCCTGATCGACCCCGCCGCCGTCGACACCTCCCGCGTTCTGGTCGACCAGGAGGGGATCCGCCGCTGCAATCCCCAGCGGTTCGAGATGGAGCAGCTCACGGCGATCATCCATCTCGACCTCGAGAACAAGCTGATCATCGGCTACAAGGAGGTCGAGCCCGACGAGTTCTGGGTGCGCGGGACACATGCCGCGATTACCCGCTGATGCCGGGCGTGCTGATCTGCGAGGCGGCCGCGCAGCTCTGCAGCTTCTTCTGCCATCAGCTCCGCCTGCACAACGAGGGCTTCATCGCCTTCGGGGGCATGGAGGACGTTCGGTTCCGCGGGCAGGTCCGGCCCGGCGACCGGCTGCGTGCTGGTCGCCAAGGCCGTTCGCCTCCATCGCCGCCAGACGATGTTCGATTGTCAGGGGTTCGTCGGGCACGAACATGGTCTTCCACGGCAAAATCATCGGCGTGCCGATTGCCGCCGGAGATGACGCCGCCTTGCCGTCTTGAATCCACCTCACCGCGATCCGAAACGCGATCGCCGCGTGCCGCTCTTTCGGTCGGGACGGTAGAATTGGTCAGTGACGAACATTTCACGACCGGACCCCTCTTATGCTGCGAGTGACCTGCCGTTGCGGCGAAAAGCTGAGTATTCTCGCGAGAGCCCCGAGCGGATGGACTGTCCCAAGTGCGGAGCCAAGATCCGGCTGCGCCGGCCGACTGCCGAGGAAAAGGATGAAGGGGGCGATGGCTTCCTGCGCTTCCTCTGCCCGTGCGGCCGCCGGCTCAAGGTGCCGATCGCGGGACGCCCTGTGGCCGGGCGTTGCCCGGATTGCGGACGCGTCGTCCCGGTTCCCACGTCCGCGCAGGGCGCGATCAACGCGAGCGCAGGGAAAAAACTCGCGCAAAATGACCCCGAAGGCGCGGACGGAAGAGCTGGATACTGATGATCTCACATTGCTGCGAGACTGGGCCGCCCGTCACGCCGCGGCTGCAAGCGACGCCGAGGTCCCCAGTCCAGGCAGCACGGCTCTCCACAACGTCGACGACTCCGCCGGCCTTGGCGGCAGTCTCGAATTCATGCGCGGAGGCGCTTCGCCTCCGTCGACGGTGAAGTTTGAGACCGGTCTGCGGATATGCCCGCGCTGCAAGAAGCCCGTTCACTCGAGCGCAGCCAACTGCCGCGAATGCGGCACTCCCGTCCCACGTAAGTAATCCCATGTCAAGTTCTCGACCCGCGATCGACGTCTCGGAGTACCTGTTCGAGCCGGAGGCGCCGCAAGACGCGGCGGCGATCGACTGGGCCGTCTGCTTCGGCAACCGCAATCCCGTCGAGCTGGAGATCGGGTCCGGTAAGGGCCTCTTTCTCGCTAACTCCGCCAGCTCCAACCCGCGGCATAACTTCCTGGGAATCGAGCTATCGCGGAAGTACGCCCAGCTCGCGGCCGAGCGCGGGCTCGGCGCGCCCTTCCAAACGCCAGGCTCTGGCGGGGCGATGCGGGGCTCTTGATCGCTCGGCTGGTCCCGACAGCCAGCCTGCGCGCTGTCCACGTCTATTTCCCCGATCCGTGGTGGAAGCGGCGGCACAAGAAGCGCCGCGTCTTTACAAATGAGCTGCTCAGCGAGATCGCGCACGCTCGAGCTCGGTGGCGAGCTCAAGGTCGCCAGCGACGTCGAAGAATACTTCGGGGTCATCCAGTCCCTGATCGCGGCGAATCCTCGCTTCTCCGAGCGAACGAGTCTCGAATCAATCGAACCCGCCGCGCCGCATGAGTATCTCACGAGTTTCGAGCGTAAGTACCGCCTGACAGGACGGCCGATCTTTCGCGCCCTCTATGTCCTCGACGAGACCGCCTCACAGATCCGCACGTAGCGGGCCGCCTACCCCCTCCACTTCGAGCATCGGAACCAGAACGCTCGCGCCGGGACCGAATCGTCAGAAATTGGACCAGAGCACTTCGGTCATCCTGCGCTTGGTCGCTCCGCCCGCGGCGTTATTCGGCAGTTCAAATGTACGGCGATTCCAGCTCGCGAGGGCAGAATCATAAAGGGGCGAAGGATAGCCGGACAGCATGATCTTGCCCTTGCACTCCACGAGCGCGGCCAGAAGCTCTTGATGCTCGCTCTCGGTCATCTCATGCGAATACGCATCCGTCGCGGTTCGCGTTTCATGAAGATAGGGCGGGTCGCAATAGAACAGCGTACCTGGCGTGTCCTCCCGCCGGATCAACTCGACCGCAGGCATACTCTCGACCAGGACGCGGCTTAGCCGGTGGTGCACGTCGGCAAGGCCGTCGATCGCAGATAGCCACTCAGACACGTTGCCGTTCATCCGTCGCCGCGTCCGGTTGCGCGTGACCGAAGTAAAGCCATTCATCATGCCTGAACGGCTCTGGCGGCAATCGACGAAGAACGCGACCGCATCGGCGACCGCGTCACTCCCGTACTCGTGAGCGTGCGCCTTCTCCCATTCTTCCCTTGCCACCGGAATGGCTTCGGCACGGCGGTGAAAGGCACCGAACGACGCGGGGTCCTGGAGCACTCGCCAGAAGTTGATGAGCCGGCCGTTGATGTCGTTGACGACTTCTGAAACCCCCTTGTGGGGGAAGAGCCAGAGGCTCGGTTCCTCGGGTTCGCGCGCAAACAGCACTGCCCCGCCGCCAAAGAACGGCTCAACATAATGGAGATGAGCCGGCATCAGGCGCACAAACTTCGACGCCAGGTAGTATTTTCCTCCATGCCACTTCAAAGGCAGATTCATCTCGGCAGTCCGGTTGCGGGCGCAGACGAAGCAGCACCAAACAGACGGAGGTCTCCTACAAGCCCGGAGGCGCTGGCAACACCGGTTCGTAGGCTCGTTGCGCTGCCTTGCGAGCGGAGAGTGCGTCCGGCTTGTCCTCGATCTGATAGAGGTACTGGCCGGTTTCGGTGGGATAACGGCCGGTGATGCACGCGCGGCACAGGCGTTCCGGCGAGAGGCTGACCGACCTCGCAATCGCTTCGACCGGCAAGTAGCGAAGGCTGTCTGCCCCCAGCTCGCGAGCCATGCGCTCCTGAGCGGCCGCCGAGACCGCGCCGTCGGGTCCGTCCACGAAAGGGGTCGCAAATAGCTCCGAGCGGCGGGACATGTCGATGCCGTAGTAGCACGGGGCGATGATCGGCGGGCACGCCACGCGCAGATGGATCTCTCGAGCGCGGCCACGATCGCGGATCTCGTGGACGAGCGCTCGCATCGTCGTCGAGCGGACAATGCTGTCTTCCACCAGCAAGACGCGTTTGCCGGCAAGCACCTCGGGCAGCGGCGTGTACTTGAGCCTGGCCTTGGCCGCGCGGTCTGCAGTGCCTTCGATGAAGGTACGGCCGACATAACGGTTCCGCATCAAGCCCTCAACCGACGGGATTCCGAGGTCGAATGCCATGGCATCGGCAGCAGCCTTGGCCGTGTCGGGAACCGGAACGACGATGGTGTCCGCGTCCAGCGGCACGTCTTCCAGACGGGCCAGCTCGCGCCCAGCGCCGGCGCGGCTGAGATACACAGACCGATCGTCGAGCGTGCTCGCGACGTTCGCAAAGTAGATCCACTCGAAGAAACAGTGCGACTGGCGGGGAGACGGGGCAAATCGCTCGATCCGTACCCCGTCGTGATTGGCGACCGCCATCGTTCCCGGTTCCAGCGAGCGAATGTTGCGGAAGCCCAGGTTCGCCAGCGGCACGCTCTCGCTGGCGGCCCCGAACAGCGGTCCGTGCTCGGCGATGCACAACGGCCGGATCCCCAGCGGGTCGCGCGCCACCACCAGCTCGCCGTGCGCCGTGATGAGCACGATATTGTAGGCGCCGTCGAACCGTTCAGAGAGACGCGAGAACACGCCAACCCAATCGGGCTCCTGGTCCTCAGCCCCGAGCTCGAAGGCCAGCGTGTGCATGATGATTTCGGTGTCGGTGTTCCGCTTGAGGTGATAGTCGCCCTTGGCCAGCAGCTCTTCCTTCAGCTCCTCGTAGTTGGCGAGCTGGCCGTTGAAGGCAAAGGCAAACCACTTGGCCTTGCGGCCGTGATCGCGCTCGAAGGGCTGCGCGTCGGAACGGTCATTGCCGCCGCAGGTTGCGTAGCGCACATGGCCGATCGCGATCGGACCATCCACCTCTTTGACAATGGCTTCGAATTCCTCGCGGTGATTCAGCCGAAACGCCTCCGCGACCGTGCCCACTTCTTTGTGAGTCGCGATCAGCGCATTGCGGTCGGGCCGGTAGCTGGCCATCCCCGCGGCGAGCTGGCCGCGGTTCTGCATGTCGAGCAGCATCCGCGGTACCAGTCTGGCGACGCTGTTCACGTCGCCGGGGATCGGCGCCAGGGTCGATACCGCCCGTCCTGCGGCATGGTAGACAGCAGCGACGCCGCACTCGTGTTGCAGTTCACCCATGCGTTTCTTTCCACCTCGAAGTAAGTCGGGGAGAGGCGCCTGTGATCCCGCCACCGGCTGCCTACGGCGAAAGATGTCCGGCCCACCGAACATCTTCACGCTTGGGCCGGCCAGACCCAAACCCTGTTTCACTAGGCCCGCGGCGACGAGGCATTATAATGTCGTCGAGACCTAGCGACAACCTTCACAGAACGATCATGCCACGCGTTGTTCGGCCTCGCCCGACTCGGGCTCGCAAGGCCATGACGATTCTATCGTTCGGACCATCTCATTTGAAATCAGACGACGATCGACCCCGTTCCGCGAAATCGATACCCGGGCCTGGCGCGGGCCCGCAGGAGACACCGTCAACGACCGCGCGCGATCTCGTCCGGGACGACGTGGTGCTCTCGGCCGACACCTGGGTCGTCAAGGTGGGCACGAGCGTCCTGACCAGCGGCAGCGGGACGCTTGACCCGGCCCGGATCGACCACCTGGCCGAGCAGATCAGCGCGGTGATGGACACTGGCCGCAAGGTGGCGCTGGTGAGTTCCGGCGCCGTCGGCGCGGGGATGGGGCAGCTCGGATGGAAGCGCCGGCCGGAAAACCTGCGGCAGCTTCAGGCGGCCGCCGCGGTCGGCCAGGCCTACCTGATCCGGGCCTACGACGAGGGACTTCGCAAGCACCGGCGGCACGCGGCGCAATTGCTGTTGACGCACGAGGACTTCGACAGCCGAGCCCGATATCTCAACATGCGGAACACGCTGCACGCCCTCTTTGAGTGCGACGCAGTGCCGATCATCAACGAGAACGACACGATCAGCGTCGACGAGATCAAGCTGGGCGACAACGACCAGCTCGCGGCCATGGTCACGAACCTGCTCCAGGCGCCGCTCCTGGTCGTGCTCAGCGTGGTCGACGGCCTGTATCGGACAGATCCGGCCGGCTCGGGACTGCCCGAGGTGGTCGCGATCGTGCCTCAGATCGACGACGAGGTGCTATCGCTCGCCGGCACCAGCCGCAGCACGCTTGGAACGGGTGGGATGCAAAGCAAGCTGGAGGCGGCAAAGCGGGTGACACAGGCCGGCGGCTCGGTGATCATCGCGTCCGGCATCAAGCCCGAGCCGCTCACTCGAATCCTGGCTGGTGAGCCGGCGGGAACCTTGTTTCTCGCCCACGGCGCAGGCATCGCGCGCGGAAGCGCTGGATCGGGCTGACAGCGCGGCCGCGTGGGCATTACGTCGTGGACGACGGCGCGCGGCAGGCGCTGGAAACAGGCCTGAAGAGCTTGCTCGCGATCGGAATCGTCGAAGTCGTCGGCGAATTCGAAAAAGGCGATGTCGTCGGGATTCGCGACCGCTCAGGACAAGAGTTTGCCCGCGGGCTCACCAACTACGCGACCACCGACGCCCGCCGGATCTGCGGACTGCGAACGCACGAGGCCCGCGAGGTACTCGGACCAGCGCACTACGACGAAGTCGTGCATCGCGACAACCTCGCGCTCATCGCCTGAATTCAACGCCGGGCACGGTTCGACATCACAGCGCGAACCGGCTGCGATCGTACGTGATCGTTCAGTCGCCGCGGCGGTCCGTATGCCGAGAGACAAGTAGATTTCACGCCATCGAAATAACCGAAAACTCGCAGGGCACGGTCTCGCCGCCGCATCTGCGCAAAGCAGAGCAGTTCGTTGGGTTCAGTCGGTTGCGGAAGGCCGGTTAACGCTTTCTCTGCACATGCAGAAGCTTATAGGTTGATAGGGCACTCCGGGTGCGTCCCGCTGTCCGCGATCCAATTCACTCTGGCACTCGACGGCGAGAGTCCATTCGGCAGCCATCAGGCGCGCTTCGCGGGACTCTCTATTGCAGTTCTTCCAGCGCACGATCAATCGCAAGGCCCAGCACCTTCACGAAGGTGGGCCCAAATCGGCCGAGGAGGAGTTGGAGCGGGGAAAACGCCCAGTCAAGAGGGGAATGAAGGTTCTGTGCGCGGTCCTCCCAGGGGTATTCGCAGTTGTCCGGGCGCTGGCCGTTCCTGTCAACCGCTGGGTTCATGATCTCGATCTCTGCGGCGATGTGCCTTGTAAACGTCAGGAATCCGGCTTTCGCACGCAGATCCTGGCCCATGAACTCGAGTTGTGCGCGAATGACAATTGGCAGGGGATTAGCCACATAGCCGTGGCTTGTCTGAACTGCCTGCGGTGGAGTACCAGCCTCGACCAGCCGCGCCTTGCATAACTTTTCGCAGGCCATCTGGAGAAACAGCATTCGGTGGCAGGGACGGACAATCTCGTCAGACTCGATCGCCTGCCAACTCTGGAAGTCCGCGTGCGCTTGCCTGGCGTAGCCTCTCGCCCACTGTGCCTGCGTCGCCATCATGCCCCCCTGGGGGCATCCGCTGGCTTGGGCATCTCCTCTCCGACTTGCCAGCCCTTCGGCAGCCTCAATTCCTGCGTCTTGATCTTCTCGAACTCCTCCGGGGAAACCTCGACGATGATCGAGGGGTATGGAACCCCGTTGGCAGGGGCCGGGCCGAATTGTACCGGCAGTACCCCAGAGGCGACGGTGTTCGTGTTGACCTCCAGCAGCTTGATCGGCTCGATCGGCCTCAGTTCAACTTCCGCGCTACCGGTGAGGCGAAATACCCTCTGTAATCCGGTCTCAGCCTCATAATGCTTTTTTGCCAGCTCGCGCGCCACTCGGGCCTTGTCGTCAACCACGGCCTGGTCCAGAGCAAAATCATTCCGATCCATACTTCCGCATCGCGGGCATGGCAGGCCGGCTTCTTCTGGAGTCAGCCATCGGCTGCAGCGAGCACACCTGGTCGCCATGTGGCACCTCTTGATCGCGGAAATCTGACCGGACTTGTGCTCGGTGACCGTTCCGTTGGTTCGAATGGCATGCTACTTCGTGGGCGATACATTGAGCAATGGGAGCGCCGCGCACGCCTCGGGTGACCGGAGGTTGTTGCTTGAGACGCTGAAGCCGTGTTTCTGGCCGAGGTTAAGCACTCGATTATCGCACGGATTGCGACACGTCCGGCACAAGTTGACTGAAATTATGGACGGGCGTGGCCTCGGTGCGGTTCAGGGGCGGGCACTCGGTTCGCGGGCTGGCGCGGTTTGTTGGGTGTCTGTGCCCTGACCTGCGCTCAAGTCGGTGACCGCATCGGCGCAGCACATCGCTACCGACATCTCGTCGGCGCCAGTCAGAACGCTGCAGCCCGCGTCTGAGGTTCGCCGTTCACCTGTGCTACCGAGCGCCAGCGGCCGAAATCGCCGCGGGAGCCAGCAACGAGCTCCCCCGAATCACTCTCACCACTGAACGGCTCTGCCCCCCCAAGGACTCACCTGCGGTACTGTTCGTCGCTCACGTGTTCCAGCCAATCGACGACCTTGCCGTCGAGCTGTTCCTGGACGGCGACATGCGTCATGGCCGTCGTAGGCGAGGCGCCGTGCCAGTGCTTCTCGCCCGGCGGGAACCAGACCACGTCGCCGGGATGGACTTCCTCGACCGACCCCCCGCCCGCTGGACCCAACCGCAACCGGCCGCCTCGTCCAGGGTCATCCTGGCGAAGAACCGCAGCTTCATGACCTCGGCGGCCTGGGGATATTGCCGCGCGAGTCGGTCGAGCGCATCGTCGCGCGCGAATCGGCCCGTTCGTTGGCGATCCGGGCGGGCGCGAGCTTGCGGAACTCGTCGTAGATCGCCCGGTTCGTGCGTCCCTGCAACATCGCCCGTCCGTCACTCCTCGAGCGTCCAGTCCTGCCACGTCAGACTGGGCAGTCGAGCGAACTCCGCGACATTCGCGGTGGCAAGCGTCGTGCCCGTCCGAAGCGCCTGAGCCGCAATCAACAGGTCATATGGACCGATCGCCGTTCCGTTCGCCTCCAGCGCGGCGCGCACGTCGCCCGCGATCGCCGCGTCACTCTCCTCGAAGGGTAGGACGCCGATGTTTCCCGAGAGGAACACGCGCAGCCGTTGGGCGTTCTCCTCGCGCCGGTCGCTCCGTGCGACGCCGTACCAGAGCTCGAACAACACAACCGATGACACGACGATCGTCGCCCCCTCGGAAACCACATGCCGCAACCGCTCGCGTACCCGAGCCGGCCGGTTCTTCAACAGGGCGATGACGATGTTGGTGTCCAGGAAATAGGTCAATCGAACAGGTCCTCTAACTCCGGCATCGGCGGCTGGCGCCGACCGTCCTCCATGAACGGGACATTGGCGAAACGGTCGAGCTCGCAGAACCAGGCGTCCAGGTCAGTGACGATCGGCTCAAGCAGGATGCCGCCCTCCACGCGACGCACCCGCACCCGGTCACCGGGCAGGCGAAACGCCTGCGGCAACCGCACCGCCTGGCTCCGCCCATGCCTGAACACCTTCGCAATGCCGCTCTCTCCCATGGATTCTCCTTTTGTGATATCTATCAGGAGTGTATACCAATGTAGAGGGCTATACAAGCCGCGATGACTCCCAGCACAGTCGTCAGCCCTCATTCAGCCGGTCCGTGAGCGCGAGCGAGCGGTCAGCGGGGACTCGGGGGCACTCCACCGCCCCCTCACGGGATATTGTCTATAGACATCCCCATCGGACGCGCGGTCTCGAAAACCGATGTCGCTGTTGCCTGCGTCGGTCGGATCGACGGATGGCTCTCATATCCCCGACCTCGAGGCGCAGAGGACCGTCCGGGATTGGCCCCGCTCGACGCGGATGAGCATATGACGCTCGATTTCGTGCCGTGGCCTCGTCAGACGGTCGTACCTCTTCGGCCTGCGTTTCGCCATGCGAGGCTCGAAGCGGTCGGGTCGGTCGGCGATGCGGTGGACGGCGAATGTGCGAGCGTCTGGTGGGCATCCCGTGCGAGGCCCCGGATGGCTTGAGCGAACGGGGACGGCTCCAAGAGCGTGCTGATTTCCATCCTGATCTCCATCCTGATCTCCTTTGCCGGCTAGCGGCCGGTCATTTTCTCAATATGTTCTGGGTATCGAGCCCCTTGCACGGTGATTCTCGAGGCCGCGGTCTCGATCTCGCGGAGGTCGCCGGCCGTCAGCTCCAGCGCAGCCGCCCCGACGTTCTCCTCCAGGCGATGCCGTTTCGTGGTGCCCGGGATCGGGACGATCCAGGGCTTCTGCGCGAGCAGCCACGCGAGTGCAACCTGCGCGGGCGTCACCTGCTTGCGCTCGGCGATGTTGGCGAGCAGTTCAACCAGGGCCTGGTTCGCCTTCAATGCGTCCGGCGTGAAGCGCGGGAGGATGTTGCGGAAATCCGTGCTGTCGAACTTCGTCTTTTCGTCCATTTTCCCCGTGAGGTAGCCCTTCCCAAGCGGGCTGTAGGGGACGAAGCCGATTCCCAGTTCCGCAAGCGTCGGCAGCACGTCCGCCTCGGGGCCCCTGGTCCACAGTGAGTATTCGCTCTGGACCGCGGCGACGGGCTGGACTGCGTGTGCCCGGCGGATCGTCTGGGCCCCCGCCTCGGAGAGGCCGAAGTGCTTGACCTTGCCGGCCCCGATCAGTTCCTTCACCGCCCCCGCCACGTCTTCGATGGGCACCTCCAGGTCGACCCGGTGCTGATAGAACAAGTCGATGGCATCGACCTTCAGTCGCTTGAGCGAGGCCTCGGCGACCTCCTTGACGTGCTCCGGTCGACTATCCAGGCCCGTCCATCGCGGCCCGCCGTTCGGGTCGGGTTTGAACCCGAACTTGGTGGCGATCACCACCCGCCTGCGGAAGGGGGCGAGGGCCTCGCCGACGAGTTCCTCGTTTGTGAACGGGCCGTAGACCTCGGCCGTGACAAAGAAGGTGACGCCGCGCTCGACGGCCGCCCGGATCAGCGAGATCCCCTCCTGCTTGTCCATGGCCGGGCCGTAGCCGAAGCTCATGCCCATGCAGCCGAGCCCGAGGGCCGAGACCTCCAGGCCGCTGTTCCCGAGTTTTCGTGTTTGCATTGGTTCCTCCGTCTGAGTGCGACCGTACGAGCCTCGCCTCACCCTGTGCTCACGATGCCTCTACACCCGCTCTCCGAGGTTTATTAGAGGCCGGCGACCCGGCGACGGAAAGGAACGATTCTCCAAAAGGTTTGCCTGATCCTCTTCCAGGCCAGGAAAACTATCCACAACACGGGGCACTTCGTAACATAATCCTCTGGATACCCCAGCAAGACCGGAGGACGCGATGGAAGGCCAGCAGGAGACTCGCAAGCGGCTCGCCAGCCTCCTCGACGACGTGGCTGTTCACGAGGGTACGCACCGGACACTGGTCGAAGGGGTGCACGTGACCCGCAGGTCGCAGTCGTCGCCCCGCACCCCGGTGGTCTACGAGCCAAACATCGTCGTCGTCGGCCAGGGCCGGAAGCGGGGCTATCTTGGCGACAAGGTCTACCAGTACGACCCGTTCAACTACCTCGTCCTGTCTGTGCCGCTGCCGGCCGAGTGCGAGTGGGAGGCGAGTCCGGCGGAGCCCTTGCTTCTGGTCGCCATCAACGTCGATCCGACCATGCTCGGCGAGATGTTGCTGGAGATGGACGAGCCCTTGCCGCCGGTCGGCCCGACGCCGCGAGGCATCTCGACGAGCCCGATGAGCGAGGAGCTGGGCGGGACTGTGATCCGGCTCCTCGAGTGCCTCAGGTCCCCGCTCGATAGCCGCATGCTCGGCCGCCAGACGGTCCGCGAGATCGTCTACCGCGTGCTACGAGGCGAGCTCGGCGGGGCTCTGCGTGCGCTGGCCAGCCGCGACGACCACTTCACCCGGATCGCGCGGGTCCTGAAGCACGTCCACGCCGAGTACGCGAGGCCGCAGAGTGCAGAGGAGATGGCCAGGCGGGCGGGGATGAGCGTCTCGGCCTTCCACCACAGCTTCAAGCTCGTGACGGCCAGCTCGCCGCTCCAGTACCTCAAGCGGATCCGCCTCGACCAGGCCAGGCGGCTGATGGCTCACGACGGATACAACGCGAGCACCGCCGCGCGGGCGGTCGGTTACGAGAGCGCGTCGCAGTTCAGCCGGGAGTTCAAGCGCCTCTTCGGCGTGACGCCCGTCGAGGAGGCCGAGCACACGCGCGCTCGTCTCGTCGCCAGCTGAATCCCCAGAGCGACAACCCACCGAAGCGCGACGCCGGCCAACACAACCTGGAACACTCTGACAGCATCGACGAGCGGGAACCGCACCCGCCTGTTCTCCGCAACCCTCCGCCCAGCACACCCGGTGGTTCAACTCCCCAGGATGTCGCACGGGACTGCGTGCCGCATCGCCGACGGAACCGCCCCTCACCGCCGCCAAATCCTACCTCGAATCGTTCCCAACAAATCCCGTTTTTTCCTTAGTGCCCTTCGTATTGCAAACGCGTCAGAACTTGTCATTTTGGCAAGAAGTTCAGGCTGGGATCTGCGCAACGTCAAGGTCTCTAATGCGCAACGCGGTGGTCATTACGTGATGTCCCTTCGGAGTGATTCGGTAGTAACTGGTACTGGAAACTTTTCGGATCAGCCCGTGAGCGCGGAGCAATCGCATTTGTCGGGTGATGCGGCCCGAAGCTCGACGGCGCTTGACGGGGTCGGTCTCGTCACGCGAGTTCAAAATGTGGCGCAGGTCCTGGTTACGAAACCCCTTCAATAAGTGCTCACCGCGCAGGACAGCTCGGAACAAGCCAGCGTCCTCCGGGGTGATAGGTCGCAAGCCACGATAAGGACGGTTCTCCTTGATCATGGGCCGGCTCACCGGGTCGAGGACACTTTGTGTCGGCGCCGGTTTTTTCACCACCGACAGCGCCTCTAAGTAGCGCTGATTCGCCGCCCGGCTCACTTCCACACGCCGGGCGATGTCGGCCAATCCCTTGCGCATGGGGACCCACCCCAAGCTGACTTGGCCTTTCCGGGTCCTCTCCCGAAATACATGGAACATTCGGGGATTGTTGATCGTCGTCTCGATCCTGAGTACAGACCCTTGTTTGTCGTACATCTTGATCGAATTGCTGTCGACCCGGTGCTTGATCCGAACTCCTTCGGTTCGATCCAGATAACTGGTCGTGACCTGGCCGCTGAACCGCGCATTGACGCGACGGCCCAGGAATCGCAGTACGTCCTGACAAGCGAACTGGCTCATGGCGTGAGCGATCAAAGAGGGATAGAGAGCGGCCAGGTCCGCAGCGCTGCTGAACATCACGTCGGTGGCGTATTCGGACTCGCCGATCGTCCAGTAATAGTTCCGCAGACTCACGCCGGAGCGAGGGTCCAGCAGGGGATTGACGCGATCAGCCAGCGCGGTGAGAAATCGCCCCCACTTGCGCGTGATCAGAGCGTCAAGCATCCGCTGCGCCTCGGGGACGTTGTCGATTCGGCTGAAGGTGTTGTCGCGCTGCTCAAAGCCGATCCCGGCTTTGGCCATCCGGCGGGCCAGGTATTCACGCCCATTGAGGCAGACCTGCACGGAGAACGGGAACCATGTTTGCAGTCGGATGTGCATCAGCCCGAACTCACGGTCCATGTAGTAGAAGTACAAATGCAGACATTTGCGCAGAGCCGAGACCAATTCGATCTGCTTGGTCTTGGCGTTTTTCCTGATCTGATAGCTTTGGCAAGGTTCGACACAGCTCAGAACGCAGATCAACCCTTCGGTGACGTGATCAACGTTCATGATGCGGTGGGCGAAGGCCTCCTTATCGACATCGGACGAGTTCAGGTAAATGTAGGGGCGGTGTTTGGTTTCTGCCAAAGTGCGAGCGTGGTCGGTGATTCGGCCGGTGAGGTCTTCGCTGAACTTATTAAAATCGCGGTAAAGCACATGGTGAGCACCAAGAAACCGGTCCATGCCCTTGCTATAGCAAATTGACCGGAGTGTGCCGCGGAAGAGAATTCGATCAAACCCCGACAGTGTTCCGATGATGCGCTCCCGATGCTGCTCCAAGAATCGCTCCATGGTTAACCTCCAGCGCCTGCACCAAAACGACCTTGAGGTGAATGCCCTGGATTATAAGTATTCGTTTGGTTGCGGCCGAGAGGCCGCGTCAGGCCCTTCGTGTTCTTTGTGGTTCAAATCTCTTCGTCCGTGGTTCGATGCGCGGGATCGCCGGCTAACGTCGCCTCGATTCGTTCCTTCCGATCGTGGTACTCTCTTCGTCCGCGGCCGGTGGTTTGATCCCCCGCATCGCCGGCAATTCTGACATCCCTTCGTCCCTGACAACGCATGGTGGTTTCAGGTGCCCAACGCGATGAAGGATCGAGGCTGCTTCGTGGTCACACCGGCGCCGGCTGATCTGCGCCAGTGGTTGACTTGAAAAGTTGGGGATCGAGCCGATTCAACAGCCGCTGGATCTTCGGTACTTGTTCGAGCGCGGCCGCTTCTCCGATCGCGGCGAGTTCCTTCGCCTTCATGAACTCCGCCGAGTCGACGCCCGTCACGTCCGGCTCGACAACCACGTCCGCCGGCTGAACACCGAAGGCGTTCAGGTTGTGGTTTTGAACCAGCAGGCTGCGCAAGATCGTCGGCCCGATGCCCGGCATGTTCTTGGACAGAATGGGTTGCCCCGCTTTGATGTCGCAGAAACGGGTCTCCAGCTTCGCCGTCACGCTGATGGCGATGACGAAATTGCAGCCCATCGACACCAGCACGTCCGCCGGGATGTTGTTGACGATCCCGCCGTCGATCAGCGCCTGGCCGTTGCGAACGATCGGCACGGAGAGCACGGGCAAGTTGATGCTCTCGAGGATCGCATGGACAGCGTCGCCGCGTTCGCGAACGACCGAGCTGCCGCTCACCAGGTCGACCGTGACAGATAGACAGGGGATGGCAAGTTGTTCGAGTCTCCAATCGTGCAGGTACTTGCGAAGCATTGGATCGAATTGCCCGCGCCGGTACTTGTAGATGAGGTACCAGTAGTTGCCCTGCGGCAGGCGGCGAAAAATCCATGAGGGGCGAAGGTCCGTGGCGAATTGATCTGCGTTGTAGTCGGGATCCAGGCCGGCGGCGTACAAAACGCCGGTCATGGCGCCGGCGCTGGTGCCAGCGATCATGTCGACAACGATGCCGCTGTTCTCGAAGGCCTTGAGCACGCCGAGGTGCGACATGCCTCGGGCGGCCCCGCCGCCCAGGGCCACGCCGACCCGCACGCCGCGCAGGTCGTGCACCAGCCGCTCAAGCCCGAAGGCCAGCGACCGGCCTGACGGGAGTGCCGGGGGCGTTGCGTGGATTTTGAAGTCGCGGGCGGCAAGATCGGTGAGGTTCGGAGCGGCAGAGACCACGGGACTGTTGCCCTCGATCACCCACGCGACACTGATCTTGTCGCGCCAGCCCCGCGCAGCGACGTCGATCGCCTGCAACCGACGGATTGCGCGGTCTGCCGCATCGGCCGGGACGAAATAGATGGCGCGGTCGACGAGTTTCATGAGCTGCGCCTCACGTTCCGGCGTCAGGTACGTGTGCACGTCGAAAATGATTCGATTGGCGTCCTGCCAGCGATGCCCTGCTCCCGTATTTCTTCCGATGTCAGATATCGGCCATCCTCTTGGAGCGGCCGAAACCGCACATTGGGCGAATCGATCCGCTGGTCCGAATCGCTCAACACGCCGAGATGCTCGCCGATGTCGCTCAGTCGCCTTATCAGCCGTTCAGCCGTCGGGCGCGTGGCGGGCGAATCGTGGATCAAGGCCAGTATCATCACCGAGTGCTTGGGGGCGGCACCGAAGAAGAAATTTCGCATGCTCCCCGCGTAGGTCTTTAGCCACAGACGGCGCAGGTCCGGCCTGGCAATCGTCAGCTCCATCGCCTCTTCGTAGTCCAGCCTGAGGACCGTCGAGGGCTCGAGCGCAACCACGCGGATCGGCACCGATTCGCCCAGCGCACCGACCATCAGCCCGAACTGTTCGCCGCGCTCGATCATGCGAAACAGTGACTCAGTTCCGCTGGTGCTGACCCGGACGGCCTTGAGCCGCCCGCGCAGCACGAAGCCCACTGTCGTGAGCACGACGTCCGCCTCGTGGACGACGCTCCCGGCTGGATACTGCGCGACCCGTCCCAGCCGCACGACTTCCTCCAGCGTCTCATCCGACACACCATGAAAGTACTCGTGCACTTTCAGAAGCGAAATCAGCTCATCGTTCATAGCGGCGCCTTTCGAGTTCGCGGCGGATATGATCCCCAAATCCCTCCGACGGGGCTGCATTCGCAATGTCGTTAAGGTAGGCGAGTCGGCGGAGTTCCTGAAACGGAAGAGTCCGATCCAATCGACCGTCGCGATAGAGCGTTCGATCCAATCGGGCGTTGGCAATGACGCGCCAGTCCCAGCGGAACCGTGTGCTGGGAAGCTTGTAGAACGACGTCGTGCAATTCGTGAACAGGACGTGGTACCAGCGCGGACTCTCGTACAATTGATTGAGCATATTTACGTAATCGAGAAACACTGTTGTCAGTTCCTCGACGCTGGAATTGAGCTGGTACAGGTACGCCCATTGACCCTTGCTGTGTTTCGTGCGTCGCAGGATGACGTCGCGTTCGTCCGCGCCGACGAAGATCAGTTCCTGCTGTCGATACAGACTGCGAACGACCGAGTATTTCTGCCCCTTCGGGATACGCGCCTCGATCGACATGCAGATGCGGCCATCTGGTCCGAAGTCGAAGATCAGGGCTGGGTGGCCCGAGAACCCATTCCCCCAGTCGAAGAAGATGACGTCCACGCCCTTGATGTTCGACAGATGATAGGTGCGGGCTTCATACCGCGGCGTGAAATCGTCCAGCGACCGATATTCAAGGTTGCGGACGTTTTCGATCGTCACCGCGTCCTCGGCTCTCACAGCCCGCTGCAGCACGGCGGCGCTCGGCTCCCAGTCGCGGTCGTTGCTCGGTTTCAGCCGGTACCACCAGACGAGAAATAGGATCTCCGCCCCGAGCAAGGCAAAGATCGGCTGCCACAGCGGCCGCCACGCCGCGAACATCGCAATCACGCCCACAGCCCAGGCCAGCGCGACCCAACCGCCCCACTTGGCTCCGCCACACAGGTCGTAGTAAATCGCGCCGACCATCCAGGCCGCAACCAGGGCACACGCCACAAGCGATGCTGCCGTGCTGATTCCGATTAAGAGGCCCACGAGCGTATTCTCTTCTGGTTGACGCAGCGCATTGAGAGTAGGGGATTGATGCAACTGCCATGGCTGGTTTCAAAACCGGCGCTCATGTAGAAGAACAACCGAATGCTCACCGGTAAGTCCAGCTCACCTCGTAGGTATACCCGGACTTCAGAGACAACAGTTTGAATGCGATGATCGTGAATTCCTCCGCCAGGTATTCAGTGACAACTTTCACGGCTTCCACGTTCTCGGGCTTCGCCGTCTCGTAGCGGATGATGCGAAAGCTCTCGTATTCTTTCCCTTCGGGCATCAGTATCCATGCGGTCAGCTCCGCGGTGTCGGCGTGGATCGGAAAAACCAGCACGGTTCCATTGCCGCCACGTTGCAGATACTGTCCCGGGGTGTGGTATTCGACGATGAGATCGACGAACTCCCCGGCCGGTACATGCTGAAAATCGTAGCTTGCGCCAGTGATATTCCTTCTGACCGCGCGTCGCGTCCTCCACGCGGCTCATGCTCAACTTTGGCTGGAGCTGCTGCTTTGGAAACCGGACGCCTATTTCGGGACTGGTACCAAGGAGGTAGACGTGGAACAAACTGTCTCCGGCCTCATCAGGCTGTTTGAAAACCTTCAACCTCCGATAACCAAAGACGAAGGAACTGGGATTCCTCTCCGCGGCCCTCAGTGGCTTCCAGCCACGCAAGTCAAAGATGCGCGAGTCCTGGAGAATCCCGAAACCCTTGAAATCTGACTCGTCGAACTGGCGAACCTCCTCGGCCGGATCGCCGATCCATGGCTCCTGTTTGCCCTCAAGCAGTCGGCTCATCTGTCCGAGGTCACGGCTCCCCTGGGAAAGAGACTCGACCAGATGGTTGATCCGCTGCGACCGCTGGTGGGCCTTGACCAGAATGTACGGGAGCAGGACGAGGATCGGGAGCAACAGCGGCACGTACAAGTAGGAAGTCCAGTCCCGGCGGTCAAGCAAAGTGCTCCAGGTCCGCCGCACGGCCGAGCTTCGCAGCGTCCGTGCCTCGACCGTGGCCGCGACTGGCTCCGCCGACCGTCCGCGACCGGGCGGCGCCACCGCGGCGCGCGGGGCCGTGGCGTGTGGCCCGGCACCTGGATCCCAGGGAGCCGCCAAGTGGCAGCTCAGCTCCAAACAGGTTGGGGTGCGCTCGGCATATCTTGCGAGCAACACAGTATCCGTGTCGCACCAGGCTGCTGATTTCCAGAGGCGAAAAGCGGTCAAAGTCCGTGCGGATGTTGACCGCCTGCCGCTGGATCTCCGGGTGCAGCGCCGTGGAGTCTTCGGCCGGCTCGACCACCTCGGTAATCGGGGCAAAGACGAAGCTGGGCGAGTCCTCAAACGTCTCTGTCTCGAGCTGCCAGACCCGATCCATCACGATGTCGGTTGAGCGCAGCGCGGTCCTGACCAGCCCGCCGGCGGGGTGGTCGCCCCGAACCTCGAACCGCTTTCCCACATCGCTGACGAGGATGCCGTCCAGCGCGCTGTTGAGCCTGCGGAAGCAGGGATGGCCCGTGGCCTGTCGGAATGCGGCTTCGAGCAGGTGCCGGTTCAGCCAGACCTGATCGCGAGCCTCCAGCACGCGGCCTCCGGAACGGCTGGCATGCACGAGCACCTCCGCGTCGGGGTCCACGGACAAGAGTCCCGCGAATAGCGGCTCGCGCTGTAACTGGAAGCGGTGCAAAACGTCGGAGAGAATGGGCAGCACGATTTTCTCGACGTCGCCATTGCCAACCGCTGGCTCCGACGACGGCGCTGAGCTCTCGCCTCCAACCTGCCCTGGCCCACCGATAGGCTGGAGTCCTGCCCCACCCGGCCGCTCCACGCCGCTCAGTGACAACAGGTCCGGTCGGCTGCACGCAGCCGCCATGATCTGACCGAGTCGGCGAAACGGCGATTCCTCGCTGGACTTGCCCGCCGCGCACAATGTCTCGACGACGCCTTGAAAATCGAAGAAGTCGTCGCAGGATAGGGGAGTCTCCGCCAGAAGCGGCCGTTCCAGGCAGCGGAACATCCGGACGCCCAGGTTGTCGAATACGCCTCCATCGGTGTACGACTGTCGGCCGAACTCGCCGCCCTTGGCGCCGACGTCCGCGCCTGTGAGCTCGACCGGCGGGAAGAATCCGGGGAAGGCCGACGAGGCCGTGACGGCCATCGGCACCGTGGCCAGCCCGACGTGGATCCGCTCGATGCGAACGGCGTGCCCTGCTTGCCGGTGCATCATCATCAGGCCGTTCCGGTTGAATGAGCAGAGGCATCCCTCGCTCAGGTTCGTGGCGAGCATGTGCAGCTCCGGCCGTTCCGGCAACTCGAACAGACTCTTGTCCCCGTAGAGATACTTCCTGTAGTGGTATTCCAGCAGGCCCGTCAGCGTTAGTCTTCGATTCGAGAGTCCCAGCAGCCTGCGCGGCCAGCGCAGCGGCAAGCTCAAAGGAAAGCGGCGGACGATCCGATTGCGGACATCCAGACTCACGAACGAGAGCACCTCGGAAGCAGCCGCTTCGAACTCGTTGGGCGAGCCGTTGTAGCGGTCCCAGTTGAGCACCAAGTGGGCAGCGAAAATGCTGCCGCCGGAAACAGCGGAGATGTGGGTCACCCGAGGCAGAATCGCCGCATCGCGGAGAAAGCGCACCAGGCCAAGGTGATAGAGCACCGCCCGGAAGCCGCCACCCGAGAGGGCGAGTCCAAGTCGCTTCATGATCACGCTCCTGCGATCGCCCGGCACGAGACCCATCGAAGCCTCCAGGGCACAGGCTTGTCGCGAGCCTCATCCAGGCAAACGTGTTCAGCCGTCATCGGTGCCTGCTCTGGTTTTCGCGCGGACCATGGAAAGTGAAATCAAGAAGCGGACGTGCGATGATTCAATATAACTCGTTTGATCGATACCGATCTGGCGGTTCCAGCGATTCTGCAATTTTCCGGCAACCGGCCCCCCTCAAATCGCGAATCCCCGCAAACTCCTTCCAGCTCACACATCCGGAAAGTTGTGCCTTTTCCGTAGTCGATCGAAATCCCCAGGGGGCGCGCGCTGCGCTCGCCGGGCCTGAAGGTCGTTCGTCAAGGGTCAGGGGATTGGTCTGAGTTAGAAAAGCAGGTTTCCCCGAATTCTCAACGCACGTGACGAGCAAGCCGCGTCTGCCGGCCTTGGAACTGGCCCCATAGCCCTGGAGAGGTCACACCGAGGCTAAAGCCACCTCACTCGAGGAGGCGGTAGAGGTCTGGCCGGCGGCCTTGAGTCTCTTGCCGAACTGCTCGGTAAGGATTGGCCCCAGGATGGATGTGACTACCATCAAGACGATGACGCAGTTGAGCGCCGTTTCGTCGATCAGTCTTCGACCCTTCGCGTCCTGGGCTTCGTATGCCACCAGGGCGGCTGCCAGCGTCGCGGCGACCTGCGGCAGTGAGAGCGACCACATGACAAGTCCCTGGTACCGGGAGTATTCGAACACCCGCCGGGCCAGGAGGGCGGCGAGCAGCTTGCTTGCGATCAGTCCGCCGACGATGCCGACCACCAGTCCCAGGTGGCTGGCAAGGGTGGTCGCGAAGACGCGGACGTCGATCAAGAACCCGACCGTGATGAAGAACATGGGGATGAACAGCGTGTTTCCCAGGAACTCCAGCTCGTGCTTCGCCGGGGACTCCTGAACCGCTCGATTCAGAGCGAGGCCGGCTAAAAAGGCACCGATGATCCCTTCCAGATGGATCGCCTCGGCCCCGATGGCGGCGATGGCCACGACCAGGAGCATGACCAGGAACTGGCCTTCCTTGTTCGTCACGCGCGACATGAGCCATCGCGTCAACGCGCCGAGCCCGAAGACCACGAGCGGGACGTACACGGCGAGCTGGGCGAGTTGCAGCAGGAACGCTCTTGCCGAGAAACCGGCCACGTGGATCGGAATGCAGACCGCGAGGATCATCAGGGACGCGATGTCCGTGAAGATGGTGGCGCCGACCGTCACGGTCACCGCTTCGTCGTGAGAGAGCCCCAGGCGCTGGACGATGGGATAGCCGAGAAGGGTGTGCGAGGCGAGCAGCGAACCGATCAAGAGCGCCCCGAGCCAACCATAACCGAAGACCAGGCCGACGAGAGCCCCGCCCGCGAGAGGCATCGCAAACGTCGCCAGCCCGTAGACCAAGGAGCGGCGGCCCGTGCGCCGGAACTGGACCGGGTCGATCTCCAGGCCTGCGAAGAACATCAGCAGGAGCTTGCCGACATCGGCGAAGAAGTAGCCCACTTCATGGCTCTTTGGCCCGACGTGCAGGCCGTACGGGCCGTAAAGGACGCCGGCCAGGAGCAGCCCGACCACCGCCGGCAAGTGAATCTTCCGGCACAGGGCGGGAACGACCAGGATTACCGCCATGACGAGTGCGGACCGGGCCATCAGCGGCAACTGCGTGAGGGATTCCAGGAAGCCGCTCAGCATCGTTTGCTCCGTTTCTACGGTGGGTTGTGATAAGTATGACCCACTGCAGCCGGTGCAATGCTGAAATCGCGGACAATTGTTCCAACAGTGCCGCTGCCTTCGGCAGACTGCGCCAATTCCCGCCAATTCCGCATCCTGTTCCTCCGTCCGAAGCAGCTTCCTTCCTCAACAGGATTCCTCTGCTCGTTATAACCCAATCACAGGCAGCGCGCGTCGTCAGAGTCATCGAGCACACGATAGGTCGCGACGGTCACCGACCTCCGGCCACGGGGTCCGATCCACGACACGGTGGACGGTATACAAGGTCGGGGGAGAGGGCGCAAGCCCGCAAGGTTTACCGGATCGTCATAAAAGTGCGCGCTGGCGCTATGATTTCCCCGCTTACTCCTGGACAGGGGCATCAGGCCAGAGTCCAATACGTGTTCAGGTGACCCGAGCGAGATCGCCGACGGCGAGGCCAAGGCCCATCTGGGAAATCCCGGCCAATTCAAGGTGCCCAGCCGGGAAGGTGAATCGTGGAAGAGGCACTCCTGCGCGGGTGGGAGAATCTCATCGGCCGTTCGGACTGTCGGTGCCACGCGTCGAATTCCTCTCCGGGAGATAATCCAGACATGATAACCTTCGTCGTCGTGCCCTTCGTGCTGGCCGTGACCGCACAGATTGGTCCAAGCCCAGCGGAGCTTGAGCGGGCGCACCGCCTTCTGGCGGGCACCTGGGATGTCCTCGAGATGGTCGATGATGGCGAGACTCTCAGCCATGACCTGATTCGGTCCAAGTTGGCTGAGGGGGGGCGGATTCGGGTCGTCGACCGGTCGTTCGAGATCGTCAACCCGGCAACCGGCGAGGCCAGGACAACGGCGTTCAGAATCGACCCGTCGCAGTCCCCGCGCCGGATCGACGTGATCTCGCGCGACGACCGGATCTTGCGAGGAATCTATCGCTTCGAGGGCGACCAGCTGGTGATCTGCCAGCAGTCGAAGCCCGAGGAGCCCCGCCCCGACACGTTCGAGGCCCGTGCAGGATCGGGCCGCATGCTGTTGCGGCTCAAGTTAGCTTCTGATTCGACCGCGCCCTCCGCACCGGCTTCCCCCGCAACGAAAAAGGACGCCCCGGAATCTGCGCCGGCCACGGCAGCAACAACGCGCAGGCCGACCGAAAGCGAGCTTGCTCGTGTTCGCGACCTGTTCAAGGGGAACTGGGACATCGTATCGATCCTCGATGACGGCCAGTCGCTCGGCCCCGAGCTGATCCGGCAACGGTTCGCCCAGAGCGGCCGTGTCCAGTTCGGCACCCGGGCGTTCGCGACGACCAATCCCCGGACAGAGGAACGGCGGATCTCGGCCTATCGCATTGACCCGTCGAAGACCCCCAGCCAGATCGACGTGACCACTCAGTTTGACAGCGTGCTGAAAGGCATTTACACCTTCGAGGGCGACGCGCTAAGCGTCTGCGTGGCCAAGCACGAGGACGGAGCACGCCCCACGGCGTTCGAGGCCCCGCGCGGCTCCGATCGCATGCTAATCCGACTCAAGCTTGCGGCATCCGATCGGAAGCCGGCCCCTTCCGCATCCCCCCCACCCTCGTCCGCGGAGGACGACGAAGCCCGCGAAGCTAACATCCGACGCCAAATTGTTGGCTCTTGGGCCATGACCGATTCCCGGGGGACGCTCACGATCATCTTCTTTAAAGAAGGCACGTTCCGCGGGAGCCGTGTCTATTCCCGGTCCGCCAAGACGATATTCGGCGCCGCCGCTGATTCGGCAAGCGGAACCTGGGGCTTCGGCAACAGCACCCTCGAGGCGTATGTCCAGGCGACCACCGCTCGCGATCTGGCTGGTCACCGCGTGTCCGGCCACGTCGACTCGATAGGAGACGACACGATGGTCATCTCCGACGCCTTCGGTACCGTCAAGACCTACCACCGCCAGAAGTGAGCCGGGGTTCCCTACCGAGGCGCGCGTCGCCGGCAACGCCGGCGTTGCGAATCCCTCGCGACAACGGATCCTCACCCGCGAGGGTGGCGAACGGAGCGCGAGCCGAGATCGCGACTGCCAGCACCGCGGCGGTCGGGGACCAGGGGCGCGTGGTAGGGCCAACCCAGGTGAACCGCCGCAAGCGTCGTAAACAAAGACGGTTCTGGTATGGTGAACAGAGAGCGGACCCCACGCATTACGCCGGGCTTTTCACCGGGTCCAGGACGTTACCGAAGGAGACGAAATCATGCGCTCGATTGGCTGGAGCTTGCCGATCCTGGCGATGTCTATCCTGTCCCTGAACCGCGCCCAGGCCCGGGCGCAAGAGGTTCTCTACCTGGAAGCAGCGGACTGGATTCCGACCGCGAGCGTCCTGACGATGCCCACGTCTTACGTGGCCGCTGGCGCTTACGTGTTCCCGACGTCCTATGCCGCTCCGACCGTCTACGCCACGGCTTATCTGACCGAGTCGGCGCTGGTCACTCCCACGACTTACCTGGCACCGAGCTATTACGAGACCCGTTTTCGCCGGCGGGGACTCTTCGGTCGCAGGCTCGTGGAGACGAGTCGAGCTTACTATATTCCGACTAACGCGTATTATCCGACGACCTATTACGATCCGACCACGTTCAGGTCGTCGGCGATTGTGGACGCGGCCGTGATGCCGACCTTGTACGCGAGAACGACTTCGACTCGATGCTGCGGCGAGATGGTTGACACGCCGATCGTGAGGGACTTGCCCGCGTCCTCCGAGCCGGCCTGGTCGACCGTCGCGGCAAGCCCCGCCGCCAGGACCGACCGCCGCGAGCAGCCACCGGTCCGGAGCGAGCAGGCGGAGGATGACTCGATCCCGTCGAAAGTACCTGAGCTGCCCATCTCGCAGCTTCCCAGACGCGAGCAGTCGACTGTCCGGTCAACTCCTTCCGCACCGACCGCGGCCAAGCCGGCCGCACAGGGGCAGGGCGACGACTTGGACACCGTGACGGATCCCGCCGCGGAGCCCAAGTCGACGACCCGACCTGGCCCGCCCGTCTCCGCGGCCCCCGCACCCGGTGCCGAGGTACCGAGACCGGTCGCTCCCACAGAGGGTGAGGAACTTCAGCCGGCCCTCGATCAAACGGCTCCTCGCACGAGTGGCCAGCGGAGAGACTCGCAAAGGCCCGTGCTGACCACTCCTCGATACATCCGGCCCGAACTCCGGAACGTCCTCTTCGGCAGGGTCGAGGCCCGAGACACGAGCGAACCCGAAGAAGGCGTGCGCGTGTCCATCTCGAATCGACAGAATACCTCGGAGAGGCGCGAAGCCCTCACCGACGCCTTCGGCCGGTTTGCGATGAGGGTTCCCGATGGAGACTGGACCGTGAGCGTGACCATGCCCAGCGGCCGCGTCTACTCCGTCAGGCAGATCATCGTGAGCAACGGCCAGATCACCGACGAGATCGGCCGCGACGTTCCCAGCCTGGTGATCACGCGTTGAGCTTGAACTCCACGAACCGGGAGGGTGTGTCATTTCTGGGAACGTGCAAGAAGCCTGACCACTTGATGGGGGGACCGGATTCGCGTGAGCAAGAAGGCAGGAGAAGAACCAGCAGCGTTGCTCACCAACCACCTGTGGGCCCCTGACCGGCTTGACGCCCTTGCAGACACCCAGCTCAGAGTCATTTCGGTGCAGGGGGGCTCCGCCAGCAGATGGGCCGCTGGTCTCGGTGGGGACGCGATGCGCTCCGCTCGGGGAACATCGTGTTCCGGCTCCAAGAAAACGGCCGGGTCGTCACCGGGGTGACGCCCGGCCGCTCTGATTGAAGTCCGAGTCTTCTCACGTGCCGCTGGCCGCACGGTAACCAGCCGCGGCGGCCATCAGTTGACAGCCGCCGACGGCCGGCCCGATTGAGCCCGAACGCCCATGCCTGGGCGCCCCCGGGGGTGATCGGAGAACTGCGAACGGTCAGCGCCCCGGGCCGAAGCCGCCGGCGCCCAGACCGGGCCGAACCCCTATTCCGGACGCCGGCCCACCGAGACCGCCTGGGTTGTAGCCGGGCCGGCCGAAGTCGTACCCGGCGGGCTGGCCGCCGTAGTAACCCGGCTGGGTGTACCCGCCCTGATACCCCTGGTTGTAACCGCCGCCACCGTAGTAGCCCTGGCCACTCCCGTAGGCATAGCTGCCGTTTGTATACCCTCCGCAGCTATACGCAGTGTTACAGTTCGAGCGAGCCCGCGCCAACAGCAGGCATCCGACGTCGTCGCCCACGCGACGATCAGCGTCAATGCAATGAGCAGACTTCCCCTAAAGTTGCGAGTCATGATGGTTTCTCCCTCGGAACCGCGTGCGCTCGCGATGAAATGACACCGTTCCCATGCCACGCGATGTCGCAGAAGTCCCGAACGCGACAGTCTAAGGTGCCCCACCCTCAAGATCTAGGCAATCGTCGCAATCTACCAAATTTTCTCTGATTTCATGCAAGACTGATTGTTCCAACTTCGCCTGAGGGTTCTTGGAAGCCGCAATTCGTCGATCACGACGTGGCCTCCTGGTTCGCTTTCCACCGGGTGTGGTGCTTGCGAAGCACGTCGAGGACGTCATGGCCGGTCTGACAGCATATCGGGATGGCGAGGTCCTCTGGGCTGGCCAGCGAGCCGTCGGGGCGAAGCATCGACTGTCTGGCCCATTCGACCAGTTCTGCCCACATTGTCCCGACCAGGATGAGCGGTGTGTCGTACAGTTTGTGGACTTGGAGCAACTGCCAGACCATCATGGTCTCCAGCACGGTGCCGATCCCGCCTGGTACGATGACGTAGGCGTCCGAGACCAGCACGAAGTGGTGCAGCCGGGAGAAGAACGTTCGGTGCTCAAAGACCTGGCCGACGAATGGGTTAACGTCCTGCTCGAACGGCAAGTCGACCCTGATGCCGACGGAAGATCGGTCAGGGTCCGCCCCGGCCATCTGCGCCCCCTCGTTGGCCGCCTGCATCAGCCCGGGTCCGCCGCCGGTGACGATGTCAGCGCCCAGGCGCGTCAATTCCGCGGCCAGGTCTCGAACGGCTGCATAGACCCAGTGGTCGGGATCCGTCCGGGCCGACCCAAAAATGGTGGCGCGGTAGCGCAGCCGTCGCGTCGGTCGGAGCCGCGTGAGGTTATTGACGACCTCCCACAGGCCGAGGACGGCCTGCGAGAGCACCTGCGTCGTCGCCGCCTCGTCATCAAGGCGGCACGATCTCGGATGGCCCGGTGGAACCAGCTTGCTCGCACACGATTTCAAGCCCCCGATCGATACCGTCCGAGACGGCAGCGGGCCGACGCGAGTGCGGGCCACGGTCCCGGGGCGGCCCCGCGGCGCCTCACGTTGACTCTTCGAAGAGATCTACTAACTCCCGGGCGGAAATCCCCGCCTACGATGGCCGACTCGACGGCGTCATAGATCAGATCCGTGATAGCGGCGATTGCCGCCGTGTGTTCCGGTCTGAACGGCTCCCCCAACCGAACTTGGTTTTCGAGAACGTGGCCCGATACTCGAAGGGCCACACGTACTGAAGCTTGACGCAACCGATCGCCATGGTCAATTCCTTCGGGTCCTGCGACTTGGTTTGCCGATACCTATGCTCAATCATCCTTGGGGCCGCCCCGAGCTGCTCTTGGTTCCCACGGTTTCAAGTCCGGCGGCGGGCTGGGACCCAGTCGATGCAGGCCGGGGGCCGCCTGATAGATCACGAAGCCGGCGGGCGGGAGCGTCATGCGGACTGCCAGAAGCCCTCCCTTGCGCTCCACGGTCAACGAGGACGGAGGAGCTGAAGCGGGCTTCGGGGTGTACCAGAAGATCTGTTGAAACCGGTCTCCCTCGACCCGAAAAGTGGGTGCGACCGTCGAGTAGGCCGTCAGGGGCCGGTCTTCGTCTGTGTTGAAGGCGACCAAGACCTCCTGATCGAGGAAGAGGCGCGACCAAGACACAAGCGATCGCATCCGGTCGCCCAGCCAGTGGGGCACGCCGAAGTTGACGCCGTCTCCGGAGATCTGATGCAGGACTTGTCGGCCCCGGCGTAGCGGCAGAAGTTTCTTGCGGAGGTCGATCAGGGCAGCCAGGGCACGGTAGAGTTCACCGTCCTCATTGAAGAAATGGCGGCCCTGCGTGCACAGCCCGCCGTACCGGCCTCCAAACATGTTCTCCCGAAGGACAAGGTCCGAGGCATTGGAGCGCCCGCCGCTGTCAAATCCCTGTTCTGCCCCGTAGTAGATGCAGGGGATGCCCATCGTCGTCAACTGCACGCCCATCACGCTGAACGCCAGGTCGTGAAGACGCCTATCACCGCAGAACCGGCGCTTGCCACCCCCCTTGCGGACCTGGTCGTGGTCGTCCACCAGCGTCACCACCTGGCTACGGTACCAGCGGTGCCCCGCCGGGTCGTCCAGGACCCAATTTCGAAAGACTGCGAAATAAGCCGCCGGGTCGGCTTGGCCCGTGACCATCCCCTCCAGTTTGCCCGGCACGTCGTCGATCCCCAGGGCCGCGTCCAGGCCCGTCTTCTCGACCACTTCCCACGCGTGCTCGCGGCCACCCGAAACCTCCCCGACCAGGAGAAAACGCTCCTTGCCGATGCTCTGGGCGAACTCCCGGATCACGTCGCAGAACGCCCGCAGCGACTCCGGCCCCATGTGCTTGGCAGCGTCGATACGGAACCCATCGAGATCGGCGTAAGCGATCCAGAAGCAGTAGACGAGACCCAGACATGCCAGGGCCGAGGACGCCTGACGGTGCTCACCGGCACACTGGGCCCAGATATCGAGGGTTTTCAAGTTCCACATGTCCCCCTCGGCATACTCCGGGTCGTAATCCCAGTTCGTGATGTGCCCCTTGCGGACGAACAGGTCCGGCCGCTGGAATTCCCGCGGCCAGATCGCGCCATCCGGCCAGGCGGCTTCCAGCGCGTCGGAATTGGAAGAGTCAAAGGGCAAGGTCGGCCGGCCGTCGCGGTCGTTGAAGCCTTGGACAGCGTAACGCTTGCCGTCCCACCGCGGGTCGTTGCAGACTCGACCCGAAGCCGGATCGTGCTTGGGGTAGCGGTCTGCGGCGTAGGTGAAGACGTTCCCGGTGTGGTGGGCAATGATGTCGAGGATCACGTAGATCCCTTGCTCGTGGGCGGCCTGGACGAGTTCACGGAACTCCGCGCGCATCCCGAAATGTGGATCGACGTCGAGAAAGTTCTGGATGCCGTAGCCGTGGTAGGTCGGCTCAAACGCGACCTGCCGGAACACGGGGCTGATCCAGAGGGCGGTGATTCCAAGCCGTCGAAGGTAGCCGAGTTTGCTCATCAGCCCCTTGAGCGTGCCCCCCTGCCAGCCGTCGCCGGCGCGAAACCATGTGTCATAGTCGATCTGACCGGAATCCTCTGGCCGGTAGAGAGTCGTGACACCGGTGCGTACGGGCCGGCTCTCGTTGTCTCGATAGCCGCCTTGTTCCCGGCCATCGGAGAAACGGTCTACGAGCACGAAATACAAAACCTGGTCCTCCCAGGCTGCCGGGGACGGGGTGAAGGCCCGCCGCGTCAACGAGGCGAAGTCGAGTTCCGCCAGGCTTTTCTCGATTCTTTCGGCCATGGGTGCGCGGATCCACAAGGTCGCAGACTCAGTTCGAGGGGCCGCGGACATCTTGGTTTAGTCGCGCGGGTGGACAATGCTGTTCCAGAGCCCGACGATCGGTTCGTCTCGGTTTTTGTGCTCGTAGCCGAGCGCGCCTACGCTGGCTGGCCTGCAGTAGAAGAACCGGCCATTGCCGGGCGGCAGTCCGAGCCAGCGGGCAGCGATCATCCGGATGATGTGCCCGCTCGAGAACGCCAGCACGTCCCCTTCGATTTCCCGCGCGCGGGCGATGAAGCGATCGGCCCGCGCTGCGACCTCCTCGGGCGACTCGCCGCCCGGGCAGCCGTCGCGATACAACTCCCAGCCAGGCTGCTCCTTCAAGACTTGCTTGAGCACCATTCCCTCGAATCGCCCGTAATCCCACTCGACCAGGTCCTGGTCGACCGTTGCCACCGCCCCGAAGCCAGCCAGATCGCACGTCTTCGAGGCCCGCTGCAACGGGCTGGTAAAGACGCAGGCGAAGGAGTGTCGCTGCAACCTTACGCCGATTTGCCGGGCGCGTTCCTCCCCGGCTTTATTCAGCGGGATGTTGGTGCGGCCGGTGCGCTGGCGAGAGTCGGTCCAGGCCGTATCGCCGTGCCGGGCGAGGAACAGTTTCGGCATTTCCAGTGGCATGGCTAGCTCCAGAGGCGGCCGGAGGCCTCGTTCTCAGACGTTGTCCCCTTCGGTGGAAGTGGCGGCTGCGCCCGTCGTCTCCAGCCCCCACCGCCAGCCGCTGATCGCCGGCATGTCATCGCCGTGTCGTTCGATATACTCCTTGGTATCCGGTGCGTGCCAAAAAGAACTTTCCGGACTCTAGCAAACTTACAAGGTCATCGCATCACGCCGCCCACAACTTCTGAAGCATCCTGGTCGTCAGGACCCGCCCTTCGGCCTGCGTCTCCCGCAGCAGGTCCAGCGCCAATCGGCCCTCGATCGCCTGCCGCGTCCGAGTGCAGTGTGCCGTCTTCTGCGTCTTCCAGTAGAAATGGCGGGCTGGCCGGCCCAGCCAGGTCACTGGCGATCCTCGCGTGCGCCTTCGCGTTCTCGTCGGTCCTGATCGAGATGAATTGGACCGCGATGCATTGTTGCGATCACCGTCTGGACAGCCGAAAAAATTGAAGGAATCAGACCGCGCCGCACGGCCATTGCGCCGATCGGCCGGCCGTCGCGCCGGATCCCGTGGCATAATTTAGGCGATGCAACTTCTCGAAGACCGAATGGCAGGGGAGACACCGATGGACCAATGGATTCGGCCGGTTGTCATCGCGCTCCTCGGCCTCGCGTTCGCGATTACCGCAGGCGAGACGAAAGGCGATGAATTCCATTACGTCATGATCTTCGGGTCGCAGTCGAAGCCGAAGTTGCTGCAATACACGCATACCTGGGCGACGTTTATCCGGGCTGTCGGTGAGGGTCCCGACGCGAACAACTACTCCGTCTACCAGCACACCATCAGTTGGCTGCCGCAATCGCTCGACGTCCGGACCTGGAGCTTCTTCCCAGAGCCCGGCGTCAACCTCGACCTGTACCGCACTCTCGAAGCAGTCTACCGGGATCGCGAGCACGTCACGATGTGGGGGCCGTTCCGGATCCACCATTGGTCTACGAGCGTTCGCTCGAGGTGAAGGAAATCCTTGACAGCGGTATGGCGGAATACCGGGCGATCAGCACACCGCGGAACGTGCTGGTCAGCGACTGCATCCATGCGGTAGCCGCGATTGATCCCATCTTCGGCGCGGCCACTACCCGCTGGTCCGCATCGGCAAGCCGGCCAGCCGGTTCATCGCCCGCCAGGTGATGACCCGGAGCGTGTTCGACCAATGGCAGGGCGACAACTCTTGGCTGATCCCGCGCCTGGGCCTCGACCGCCATCCAATCGAGTTCGTCCCCCGCAGCAGATTCCCAAACGCAATTGCTTCCTCTGCCGTTGCCCGGACTGAGGCCGATGTCCATCAGCCTTGCCCAGGCTACTCAATTGCATCCTTGGGAACCTTGGCTCAAAAGGTCGCTGACCCGATCGAAACTGCCCTGAAGCCCGTAACGGTACATCCTTGCCATCAGCCTCGGCAGATGATAAACGTGCTGGCTTGACAGGAGTGGTTTGCGGATCCAGCGCCGCAAGCGGATGATATGGTTCGCTCCGAGCGTGCCCACATCGCTTCACGCGACTTCGTACCATAGGTGCCACATCCCCCGAGCAACGTCGCGCCGAGGCAGGACCATCTGCTTCCTGCTGGGAGTTCTCGTGACGGGCGGCGGCCGCGCTCCTCAGTCAGTATGGGATCGTGTAACGGAGTCATCGGTCATGAGAGTCCGCGCAGAATTTCTGGCAGTTGTTCTCAGCGCGACGCTGGGCCTGGTCGTGGCCCAGGACCGGCCGGCACGGGATACGGCTGTGCTGGCCCCCGGAGGCGGCCAGACCACGGCGTCACAGGGCAAGGAGTCAGACGTCCGGGCCATCACCGACCTGCTCGCCTCGTTCATCAAGGCCTACAACGAGAAGGACGCGAAGGCACTCGGTGCCCTGTTCACGCCGGAAGCCGAGATCCAGGACGAGGACGGCGACGTCACGCAGGGCCGCGAGGCCATCATCGCCCGCTTCGCGGGGATTTTCAAGGAGAACGGCGACACCAGTCTCGGCGTGGACAGCCGACTCCCTGAGGTTCCTCGGGACGGATCTCGCCATCGAGGAGGGTACGGCGTCGCTCTCGACCGGGGCGGAGACGCCGCCGCACACCAACCGGTACACCGTGATCTACGCTCGCCAGGGCGGCCGCTGGCTCCACGCGCTGATCCGCGACGAACCGCCCGAGGACGATCCGCACGAGCGACTGGAGGAGCTCGAGTGGATGCTCGGCGAGTGGGTCAACGAGAGCGACGACGGGATCGTCAAGACGAGCTGCAGATGGTCGGATGACGGCAACTTCCTGCTCCGCGAGTTCGACGTCAAGGTCGAGGGGCGCATCGCGCTGCGCGGCACCCAGCGCATCGGCTGGGATGCGCAGCGGAAGCAGTTCCGGACGTGGGTCTTCGACGACCGGGGCGGCTTCGCCGAAGGATTGGTGTCGCGCGACGGCGACCGATGGATCATCAAGGCGTCGGGGGTCCGCTCGGACGGACGATCGGTCTCGACCACGAACGCGTTCACGGCACTCGGCAAGGATCGGATCCTCTGGGAGACGCTGGAGCGGTCGGTCGGCGGCGAGGTCGTGCCCGGCACCGACCAGTTCTATCTGGTCCGCCCCGCGCCCCCGCCCGGCAAGTGAAATCCCACGATCGGCCGTCCGTCGAACACCCGAGGCGCCAGCACAATCTCGCAGGAGGTGGCCCATGACATCCCGAATCAGCAGAAGACTCCTCATCGTCATCATTCTGGTGTTCGCAACCGCTGTCCCGGTGGTCCCCGCCCGCGGTGGGCGCGGAGGAGGTGGAGGCGCGCGGAGGTGGAGGGCGGCGGCGGCGGTGGTGGAGGCAGTCGGCGGCGGTCGGCGGCGGTGGAGGCGGGGGGATGCCGCGTGGTGGGGTGGCGGTGGGCGGGGGCTTCAGCCGCAGCCCGTCCATAAGTTCCCCGAGGCCATCCCCTCGTCCGTCACCTGGAGGTGGTCGTCCCGGCGGCGGCCGTCCTGGAGGCCCGCAACTCGGCGGAGGTCGTCCCTCAACCCTGCCCAGCCGTCCACAGGTCGGCGGTCGGCCCGGGAGGTCCCGGATCGGGCCCGGGCAACCGTCCCGGCGGGATCGGCGGCGTCGGCAACCGCCCGGGCATCGACAACCGCCCCGGCGGGGTCGGCGGCGTCGGCAACCGCCCGGGCATCGACAACCGCCCTGGCGGGATCGGCGGCATCGGCAACCGCCCGGGCATCGACAACCGCCCTGGCGGGGTCGGCGGGATCGGCGGCATCGGCAATCGCCCGGGCATCGACAACGCCCTGGCGGGATCGGCGGCATCGGCAATCGCCCGGGCATCGACAATCGTCCTGGCTGGGGATCGGCGGCATCGGCAATCGCCCGGGCATCGACAATCGTCCTGGCGGGGTTGGCGGCATCGGCAATCGCCCGGGCATCGACAACCGTCCTGGCGGGATGGCGGGTTGGCGGCATCGGCAATCGCCCGGGCATCGACAACCGTCCTGGCGGAGTTGGCGGCATCGCAATCGCCCGGGCAATGACAACTGGCCGGGATCCGGCGGCGCAACGTCGATCGGATTCGTCGACCCGGGTATCGGGGTCCGCCCGCCCGCCTACAACAACTGGCGGGGCGCGTACTGGGGCTACCACCAGGGTTGGGCCAACGGCTACTGGCACGGCTACCACGACAACAACAACTGGGGATGGGGCCCGTTCGCCACTGGGCGCAGCGACTCGGCGTGACGGCCTGGGCCCTCGGCTCGTCGTTCTACAACTGGGGCTATGCCAGCTATGCGAACCCCTACTACGCCGAAGAGGCTATGGCGCAGCCGATCGTGATCGAGCAGACGGTCGTCGGAGCGTGAACCGCAGACGGTGACCGTGCCCGCCTACACGTATGACTACAGTCAACCCATCGACACGCAGTCGGCCCCGCCTCCGGCGGAAGTCGCCGATCCCGCCGTCGCGAAAGTTCGACTCAGCGCGGGCGGCCTTCGGCTCCGGCGACTATGCCGGCGCACTGCGGCTCACCGACGAGGCACTGAAGGTGCTTCCGAACGACGCCACCCTCCACGAGTTCCGGGCACTGGTCCTCTTCGCGGTCGGGAAGTACGACCTTGCCGCGGGGCCACTCTACGCCGTCCTCTCGGTTGGGCCCGGCTGGGACTGGACCACCATGGCCGGTCTCTACCCGGACATCGAGGTCTACACGGCCCAGCTCCGCAAGCTGGAGGCGTTCGTCACCGCGAATCCGACATCGACGGCCGGCCGGTTCGTCCTGGCGTACCACTACCTGACTCAGGGCAACACCGATGTGGCCGTGGCTCAGCTCAAGCAGGTCGTGGCCCTGGCTCCCCAGGACACGCTCTCTGCACAACTCATCAAGCAGTTCTCGCCCCCCGCAACCGCACCAGACACCCAGGCTGCGGCGACCGCTCCGCCACCCTCGACGACGCCCGCCAAGCCGGAGAATCTGGCCGGAAACTGGACCGCTCACCCGGCCGGCGACACGAAAATCGACCTGCACATCGGCGACGACGAGACGTTCACCTGGAAAGTCACCGCCAAGGGCAAACCCAGGCAGTTCGCCGGAAAGTGGTCACTCACCAATAATCTGCTTACGCTGGCTCAGGCAGGAGACGCGGGGGCGCTGGTTGGCCGTGTCTCGTCGCAAGCCGACGACAAGTGGACGTTTCGAGTCATCGGGACGGGGCCCGAGGATCAAGGGTTAGTCTTCACCCACTGACAAAGCGGGCTCATCCCCAACTGAGCGGGGCCCAAGATATTGTTTCCGGGCAGGAACCGAGCAGATTGTACGCCTGTCCCATGTGCAAACGTCCCCGCGGAGACGTGGTCGCTACTTCGGCATGAACCGAGACCCTTACGGCAAAGCAGGAGCGCTCGGCGGATCGACCGCGTTCAAGGACAACGAGTTCCACCACCGGCCGCGCCGGAGAAGCGCTGCCGTCAAGACCGGGCGAGAGGATTCAAACCCCTGACGTCCAGTTTGGGAAACTCGTCGCAAGAGTTGCCGACAACCTCCAGAACTCTTGTGGGTCCCTAAGTTTACGACAAACCGGTCGGGTGTGCAAGACGCTGCAATTTGTCACGGAAAGCAGCGAATGATCGCATCTGTGTCTTTGGTCGGCGTTACCAAAACATTACCAGCCTGCTGCCCCGGCTCCCATGAAGTCGGACGATGTCCCGTGCCGCATCTGACCTGTCTCATTGGCTTGGAAGACTCGTTGATAAACCACATCGAGTACAGTCAAAGAACCGCCTCGGCTGGAATTGGTGTCGATGAGCATCAGGAAACCGTGGTCAAGAACGTCTCCCGACACCTGCGAGTATGGCCAGCGATCTCGATCCATCCCGATACATGGGGCCGCATCGTCCCGGGCTGGACGTGTTCCCATTGGACGGTCGTGCCGGATTTCCCATGTCAGGTCGGAGTAGTTGGTTGCCGTCTCAGCTGACTCTGTTGGTTGGCCTGGATGAGTTCACCGATCTGGACTTCCAGGGCAGTGAGCCAGCTTCCCCTGGACGAATCCGTGTTTATGACTTTGAGGTAGCCAAGCTCCAACGGCTCGCCACTAGGGTGGGGCGTGTGGCCTGCGACGACGAGCTTCCCCGAACAGTACGGTCGCGACTTCTTGGGCTCGACGGACTCCCATTGGAGGGTCGTACTGGACTGCTCGCCCATCGGCTTGGTCGGGTCGGACGCAGCGTGGACGAAGATGAACTCGTCGGTCTCGTAGTAGTCTCAGGCATTGGCCTTGAGGAACCGGATGTGCGCGGCCTCCGATCCGTGGGGTAAAGCTGAAGGGGGATCCGCCTCCTGATCCGAATGAATTCAATCACAGAAAGTCGCCACGCGGTGTTGCGCGTCCAAAGAGACAATGAAAATGGGGCTTCTGGGTCGAAAGACATTTCGCGTGCCTAAATTATTAGAGCAGTATGATTTGCAAGTCTCGGTTCGATCTAGTAGATTTACCCAAACTACCCAGATCACCATCGTTTGCTGCACTTTAACTCAGGAGCCAACGGCGTAGGAAGCTCGGAAGCGGGGCATGGTGGCATACTCAAACGACCTGCGGGAGCGGGTCCTGGCGGCGGTAGACGCGGCCGAAGGGACCGAGGAGCAGATTGTCAAGCGATTTCGGGTCTAGTCCCGGTGAATTCGCAAACTCCTTGCCAAGTGAGCCGCGGCCGGCCTGATTGCACGCAAGCCTCGAAGAGCCGGGCGCAAGCCGTTGGTCGAAGGTGAAGTGTCCGAGACGCTCCCGGCCGCCATCGCTGAGAACCCCGATGCCACGCTGCACGATTTGCGCGAGGCGATCGGACTTGAGGTTGCCTGACTCTCGGCCCACAAAGTTGCGCGACTGATCGTAGCGATCGAGTCGGCCGGTGCGATCGCGGGCTACGTGCCGCCATACTCTCCGGACTTCAATCCGATCGAGGCGATGTAGTCCAAGGTCAACGGCATCCTCCGATCGATCAAGGCGCGGACGGCCGAGGCGTTGCTCGACGCCATCGGTGTGGCGCTGCGAGCCGTGACAACAATAGATGCAGCGAGTTGGCTCGCACATCGCGGCTATGGGAACACTGAATAGTTAACCGCTCTGGATCACATTCGCACTTCGAGGCTGTTATGGTGCCGGTCCACGGAGAACGCCCGTCCTATGACCCGATGGCCGCCCGGCGCGAGAACAACCGCAGTCGCTTCGTCATGAGTCTCCTCCTCGAGAGCCTGAAGACTCGGCGGGCGCCCAAATCGCGCACAGTTCGTCCTCCTGTCGTCAAACGGTCTCGAGATAAAAGGATCCTTTTCGAGTCATTCGAAGATCGGGTCCTGCCGACCTTTTCTCTCGGGGCTGCCTTGAGCTACGCCATCCTCTTCGAGGGGGGCGGAAGCAACAACACCCTCGACATCAAGCAAAGCACGACCAACGTCACAGGCAGTGGCCCCGGCCAAGGCGGCGGCATCGGCAATATCGGGATCGGCATGGCAGGACAGTCCAAGGTCACCGGTAATTCAACCATCAACGGCCGTCTCGACTTCTCGGCCTCGAACACCGCGCAATTCTCCAGCGATAGGGGTAACGCGATCACGGGAGGGGAAAACTACAACGTCGCCGCGGTGACGAGCGCCCTCAGCACGGTCAACGCTCTGAATACGGCCCTCGGCAGCTTGACTGGGCCGAGTCCCACTATCAACGGCAATACGACGATCAATGCCATCGATGGCACGTTCTACGCTTCGGGGACTGGCTACACCAATGTGAGGGTCTTCAACATAACCGCCTTCGGCCTTAACAACGGGCAGACCCTGACGATCAACGGCGATGCGAATGACGACTCGGTCGTCTTGAACTTCCGGGGCAGCACGAATTTCTTTGGTAAAGTCGCCCTGACCGGAGGACTCACTCCCGATAACGTGATCTTCAACTTCGTTGGGGGCGACCTCTCCGGTGGAGGTCCCGATCTGAACATTAACAACGGCGGTGGCTCGACGAACCTCACTCAAGGCATCATCCTCGACCCGAATGGCATGATCAGCGTCAGCCAATCGAATCTCCTCGGGCGTATATTCGGTGGCGATAGCCGGAATCTCCAGTTCAACAGCTCCAACATCACCGCCCCCATCAACACCGCGAGTCCGACCCTCACCACGACCCCCAGCCCGACCACGGTCACGCTGGGCGCGAACCTTGTGACCCTGACCGACTCGGCCACTCTGGCCGGCGGCAACTCTCCGACCGGCACGATCAACTTCACGCTCTTCCAGAACGGCGGCGCCACGCCGGTGGACACGGAGTCGGTCGCGGTCAACGGGAACGGCACGTACACAACGCCAACTGGCTTCATACTGCCGACCACCGGCACCGTGATCGGGACCTACCAGTGGCACGCCAACTACAGCGGCGACGGCAGCAACAACCCGGTCAGCGAGAGCAACGCCGCCAACGAGCAGGTGATGGTCAGCGCGGCCAGCCCGACGATCAGCACCACCCCCAACCCGACCACGGTCAACCTGGGCGGGACGCTCCAGGACACGGCCAGCCTGGCCGGCGGCTACCGCCCGACCGGCACGATCACCTTCCGGCTCTACGCGCCCGGGGTGAATCCGGCCGTCGGCCCGGTCGCGTACACGGAAATCGTGTCAGGGGTCAACGGCAACGGCAGCTACAACACAAACGTTGGCTTCGTGTCGAACGCGACAGGTGTGTGGCACTGGGTCGCCACGTATGGCGGCGATCCGAACAACGGCTCGGTGGCCAGCGGCCCCCTCGATGAGCCGGTCACGATCCCGCCGCAGGCCGACCTGGCGCTGGCCAAGACAGTCAGCAATCCGACACCGAACGTCGACGACACGATCAGCTACACCGTCACGCTGACCGACAATGGCCCCGATGTCGCGACCAATGCCCAGGTGACCGACCTCCTCCCCGCGGGCGTGACGTTCGTGTCGGACACGGCCAGCCAGGGGACGTATAACCCAACGACCGGTCTGTGGACCGTGGGGACGGTCAGTGTCGGCTCGCCCCAGACGCTTGTGATCCAGGCCCAGATCGTCAGCGCCAGCCAGTCGACCAATACGGCGACGATCAGCCATTCCGATCAGTTCGACCCCGTCACCTCGAACAACACCGCCTCCGCCACCACGACCCCCCAGCAGGCCGACCTCGTCCTCTCCAAGACCGTGAGCAACCCCGCTCCCAACGTGAACGACACGATCTCCTTCACCGTGGGGTTGCGTGACGCCGGCCCCAACACGGCCACCGACGTGCAGGTGACCGACCTCCTGCCCGCGGGCCTGACGTTCGTCTCCGCGATCCCCAGCCAGGGCACATACAATAGCGCCACGGGCGTCTGGAGTGCCGGCACCGTCGACGTGGCCGGGGGCCTGCGAACGCTGGTGATCCAGGCGACGGTCGTCAGTCCCGACTCGCAGACGAATTCGGCGACGATCACCGACTCGGACCAGTTCGACCCCAACACCGGCAACAACACGGCCACCGCCACCGAGACGCCGCAGCAGGCCGACCTCGTGCTCTCCAAGAGCGTCGACAACCCGACGCCGAACGTCGGCGACACGATCACCTACACGGTCGCGCTGACCGACAACGGCCCAGATTCGGCGACCAACGTGCAGGTGACCGATCTCCTGCCGGCGGGCCGCACCTTCGTGTCCGCGACCCCGAGCCAGGGGACGTATAACCCCGTCAATGGCCTCTGGACCGTCGGCTCCGTCGACACGGCCGCGGCCCGCACGCTGCGGATCCGGGCGCAGGTGACCAGCGACACCTCGACGGTCAACACGGCGACGATCACCCACGCCGACCAGTTCGACCCGGTCACCGCCAACAACACCGCGACGACCTCCACCAACCCGCAGCAGGTCGCCCTCTCGGTGACCAAGACGGTGAACGACCCGACGCCCAACGTGGGCGAGACGATCGCTTACACCATCACGTTGACGAACAACGGCCCGAGCAACGCCACGAACGTGACCGCGCAGGATATGTTGCCGGCGGGGCTGACGTTCGTGTCGGCGACGCCGAGCCAGGGGACGTATGTCCAGGCGACGCCGACGTCGACGTGGACCGCGGGAAGTGTGGCCAACGGCTCCTCGGCCGTCCTGACGATCCGCGCCACGGTCGTGAGCCCCGACCCCGCGACCAATACCGTGACGATCACCCACTCGGACCAGTTCGACCCCAACCCGGGGAACAACACGGCCAGCTCGGTCGTGACGCCGCAGCAGGCCGACGTGGGGCTGACCAAGGACGTCAGCAATCCCACGCCCAACGTGGGCGACACGATCACCTACACCGTGACGGCACGGGACGCCGGCCCGTCCGCCGCGACCGGGGTCACCGTCCAGGACCTCCTGCCTGCGGGCGTGACGTTCGTCTCAGCCACGCCCAGCCGGGGGAGCTACAACTCCGGCACGGGGACCTGGACGATCGGGAACCTCGGTCTCTCGACGGCCCAGACGCTCGTGATCCAGGCGACGGTCGCGAGCCCGAACCCGTCGACCAACACGGCGACGATCACCCACTCCGACCAGTTCGACCCCAACACCGGCAACGACTCGGCCAGCGTCGTCGTAACGCCCCAGCAAGCTGACCTGGCGCTCGCCAAGACGGTGAGCAACCCGACCCCCAACGTCGACGACACGATCACCTACACCATCACGCTGACCGACCACGGCCCGAATAATGCCACGAGTGTCCAGGTGACCGACCTGCTCCCCGCGGGCGTGTCGTTCGTCTCGGCGGAGACCAGCCAGGGGACATACCTGAGCAGCACGGGCCTCTGGAATGTCGGCACCGTGACCACCTCGGTGCCGCAGACCCTCGTCTTGACGGGAACCGTCGCCAGCCCGAACACATCGACCGACACGGCGACGATCAGCCACGCCGACCAGCGCGACCCCAACGCGGCCAACAACACCGCCAGCGCCGTTGTGACGCCGCAGCGGGCCGACCTGGCACTCGCCAAGACGGTGAGCAACCCGACTCCCAACGTCGACGACACGATCACCTACACCGTCACGCTGACCAACAAGGGCCCCGACGCCGCCACGAGTGTCCAGGTGACCGACCTCCTGCCCGCGGGTGTGACGTTCGTCTCGGACACGCCCAGCCAGGGGACGTACGTCGCCGGGACCGGCCGTTGGACCGTGGGGACGGTCAACGTCGGGACGCCGCAGACGCTGGTGATCCAGGCCATCGTCGCCAGCTCCAGCCCGCAGACGAACACGGCGACGATCACCGGCGCCGACCAGTTCGACCCGATCATCGCCAACAATACGGCCGCCGTCGTCGAGACGCCGCAGCTCGCCGACCTCGCCCTTTCCAAGACCGTGGACGACCCTAAGCCCAACGTCGGCGAGGTCGTCGCCTTCACGGTCACGCTCGGCAACAGCGGCCCGAACAACGCCACGAATGTCCGGGTGACCGACCTCCTCCCCGCGGGCCTCTCGTTCGTTTCGGACACGCCCAGCCAGGGGACGTATAACCCCACGACCGGGGTGTGGACCGTCGGGACGGTCAGCACGACGGTCTCGCAGACGCTACTGATCCAGGCGACGGTCCTCGGGCCCAGCGCCCAGACGAACGCCGCCGCGGTCACCCACTCCGACCAGTTCGACCCCAATATCGGCAACAACTCGGCCACCGCCACCGAGACGCCGCAGCAGGCCGACCTCAGCATCACCAAGACCGTCGACAAGCCCAATCCCAACGTCGGCGAAACGATCACTTACACCGTCACGCTGAGCGACAACGGCCCTGATTCGGCGACCAACGTGCAGGTGACCGACCTCCTGCCACGCGGTTTCTTCTTCCTGAGTTTCAAAGCGACCCAGGGCATCTATAACCCCGTCACCGGTCTCTGGACCGTCGGCACCGTGGCGACGACCGTGCCACAAACGCTGGAGATCGTGGCGCTGGTAACCGGCCCCGTCTCGACGGTCAACACGGCGACGATCAGCCACGCCGATCAGTTCGACCCGGTCATCGCCAACAACATCGCGACGACCTCGACCGACCCGACGCAGGCCGACCTGTCGGTGACCAAGACAGTGAATGACCCCACGCCTAACGTGGGCGAGACGATCGCCTACACCATCAAATTGACCAATATCGGAGCGAGCAACGCCACGAACGTGACCGTCCAGGACGTCCTGCCGGCGGGGCTGACCTTCGTGTCGGCGCAGCCCGGGCCAGGGGGCGTACGACCCGGCGACGTCGACCTGGACCGTCGGAAGTGTGGCCAGCGGCTCGTCCGCCGTCCTGACGATCCAGGCCACGGTCGTCAGCCCCAACCCCACAACGAATTTCGCGACCATTACCCACTCGGACCAGTTCGACCCCAACCTGACGAACAACACGGCCAGCACGACCGTGACGCCGCAGCAGGCCGACCTGTTCCTGACCAAGGCGGTGGACAACTCCGCCCCCAACGTGGGCGACACGATCACCTATACCGTGACGGTCGGGGACCACGGCCCGAACAGCGCGACGAATGTGGCGGTGGCGGACCTCCTGCCCGCGGGCGTGACGTTCGTCTCGGCCGATCCCAGCCGGGGGAGCTACGACTCCGTTACGGGGACCTGGACGGTCGGGACGGTCGATCCGTCGACGGCCCAGACGCTGGTCATCCGGGCGACGGTCACGGGCCCGAACCGGTCGACGAATACGCGCGACGATCACCCACTCGGACCAGTTCGACCCCAACACCACCAACAACACGGCCAGCGTCGCCGTGACGCCGCAGCAGGCCGACCTGGAGCTGGCCAAGTCCGTCAGCGACCCGACCCCCAACGTCGGCGACACGATCCGCTACACCATCACCCTGACCGACAACGGCCCGAATGCCGCCACGAATGCCCAGGTGACCGACCTGCTGCCCGCGGGCGTGTCGTTCGTCTCGGCCTCGCCCAGTGAGGGGACGTACAACCCGGCCACCGGGCTGTGGAGAGTGGGAACGGTCAACGTCGGCTCCCCGGCCACGCTGGTGGTCCAGGCGACGGTCAACAATCCCGGCTCGCAGACGAATACGGCGACGATCACCAGCTCCGACCAGTTCGACCCCAACACGGCCAACAACGCGGCCAGCGCCACCCTGACCCCGCAGCAGGCCGACCTGGCGCTCACGAAGACGACCAGCGACTCCACCCCCAACGTCGGCGACACCGTGACCTACACCGTCACGCTGAGCAACAACGGCCCGGATTCCGCGACCAAAGCCCAGGTGACCGACCTGCTCCCCGCGGGCCTGTCGTTCGTCACGGCAACGGAGAGCCAGGGGGCCTACGACCCCACCACTGGCCTCTGGACCGCGGGGGTGATCGTCGTCGGGGCGCCGCAGACGCTGATGATCCAGGCGATGGTCGTCAGTCCCGGCCAGTCGACCAATACGGCGACGATCACCCACGCCGACCAGTTCGACCCCAACACGGCCAACAACACGGCCAGCGCCACCCAGACGCCGCAGCAGGCCGACCTGGCGCTGACCAAGTCAGTCAGCAATCTCGCGCCCAATGTCGGCGACACGATCACCTACACCATCACCCTGACCAACAGCGGCCCCGATCCCGCCACCGGCGTCCAGGCGCAAGACGCTCCCGCCGCCGGCATTTCCTTCGTCATGGCGGATCCGAGCCAGGGCTCCTACGATCCGGCCAGCGGGATCTGGACCGTGGGGACGGTCGACGTCGGGTCCCCGGCCACGCTGGTGATCCAGGCGATCGTCACCAGCCCCAACCCCCGGACGAACACCGCGACGATCACGAGCTCGGATCAGTTCGACCCCAACTCGGCCGACAACACGGCCAGCGTCGTCACGGTGCCGCAGCAGGCCGACCTGGCGCTCACCAAGACGACCAACGACCCCACCCCCAACGTCAACGATACGGTGACCTACACCATCACGCTGAGCGACAACGGCCCCGACGCCGCGACCAACGCCCAGGTGACCGACCTGCTCCCCGCGGGATTGTCCTTCGTTTCGGCCACGCCGAGCCAGGGTGCGTACAACTCGAGTACGGGCCTGTGGACCGTGGGGACGGTCAATGTCGGGGCGCCGCAGACGCTATTGATCGACGCAACCGTCATCACCGCCAGCGCGCACACGAATACCGCGACGATCACTCACTCCGACCAGTTCGACCCCGACTCCGGCAACAATACGGCCGCCGCCTCCGACTCGCCGCAACAGGCCAACCTGGTCCTGATCAAGACCGTGGACAACGCCGCCCCCAACGTGGGCGGGACGATTGCGTTCACCATCGCGCTCGGGAATCTCGGCCCGAGCGACGCCACCAACGTCAGCATCAGCGATCCGCTGCCGGTGGGCCTGACGCTGGTCTCTGACACGCCGAGCCAGGGGGCGTACGACCCCGCGACCGGCCTGTGGACCGTGGGGACGGTCGCCGTCGGGTCGCCCCAGACGCTCATGATCGTGGCGACCGTCACCACCGCCAGCCCGCAGACCAACACGGCGACGATCACCCACTCCGACCAGTTCGACCCCAATCCCGGCAACAACGCGGCCAGCTCCACCGTGACGCCCCAGCAGTCCGACCTGGCGCTCTCGAAGTCGGTGAGCAACGCCGCGCCCAACGTCGGCGACACGATCACCTACACCGTCACGCTCAGCAACAACGGTCCGAATGCCGCCACCGGCGTGCAGGTGACCGACCTGCTCCCCACGGGCGTGACGTTCGTCTCGGCGACGCCTGGCCAGGCGTACGACCCCGCGACCGGCCTGTGGACCGTGGGGACGGTCGACGTCGGGTCGCCCCAGACGCTGGTGATCCAGGCGACCGTCACGAGCCCCGGCCAGTCGACGAATACGGCGACGATCACGAGTTCGGACCAGTTCGACCCCGTGACCACAAACGACACCGCCAGCGTCGTCACGGTGCCGCAGCAGGCCGACTTGGTGCTGGCCAAGGCCGTGAGCGATCCGACCCCAACGTCGGCGATACGATCGCCTACACCGTCACGCTGAGCGACAGCGGCCCCGACGCCGCCACCGGCGTGCAGGTGACCGACCTGCTTCCCGCGGGCCTGTCGTTCGTCTCGGCGAGGGCCAGCCGGGGGACCTACGACTCGGCCAGCGGCCTCTGGACGGTGGGGACGGTCACCACCGCGTCCCCGCAAACGCTCCTGATCCTCGCGACGGTCGTCAGCCCCGCGCGCAAATTAACACGGCGACGATCACCGGCGCCGACCAGTTCGACCCCGACACCGGCAACGACACCGCCAGCACCACCCTGACGCCGCAACAGTCCGACCTGGCGCTCTCGAAGTCGGTGAGCAACGCCGCGCCCAACGTGGGAGATACCATCACCTATGTTGTCATGCTCAGCAACAACGGACCGGACGCAGCCACCGGCGTCCAGGTCACTGACCTGCTCCCCGCGGGCGTGACGTTCGTCTCGGCCGCGCCCAGCCAGGGGACCTACAATAGTGTCACGGGGCTATGGACCGTCGGCTCGGTGACCACGTCGGCACCGCAGACGCTCACCTTGATGGCGACTGTCGTCGCCCCCTCGCAGGTGATCAATACGGCAACGATCACGAATGCGGATCAGTTCGACCCCGATCCCTCCAACAATACGGCGAGCGCCCGGAGGCGGCGGAAGAAGCCGACCTGGCGCTCTCCAAGAGCGTGAACGACTCCGCCCCCAACGTGGGCGACACCATCACCTATATCGTCACCCTCCGAAACTTCGGCCCCGATCCTGCCTTCGGCGTCCAGGTGCGGGATCAACTCTCCCCGGGCGTGTCGTTCATGTCGGCCGCGCCCAGCCAGGGGACGTACGACAGCACCACGGGCGTCTGGACCGTCGGCACCGTGACCACAGCGGCGCCGCTGACGCTCCGCTTGATGGTGGTCGTCGCTCAGCCCCAAACAGCAAACCAACACGGCGACGATCAGCCACTCCGACCAGTTTGACCCCGAATCTCAGCAACAACACGGCCAGCTCCACCCTGACGCCCCAGCAGGCCGATCTGGCCCTGGCCAAAACCGTGAACAACCCTATCCCCAACGTGGGCGAGATTATCACCTACACCCTCACGCTCACGAACAACGGCCCCAACACCGCCACGAATGTTCAAACCGTTGACCAGCTGCCAGCGGGCCTATCCTTCGTCTCGGCGACGCCCAGCCAGGGGACCTACGACCCGGCCAGCGGCGTCTGGGCCCTGGGGACCGTCACCACCGCGTCCCCGCAGACTTTGATGATCCAGGCGAGGGTCGTCATCCCCGCGCGCAGACCAACATCGCGACGATCACCCACTCCGATCAGTACGACCCAGCGCCCACCAGCAACACTGACGGCGTGGTCGTCATCCCGCCGTCACCTGAAGTGACGCCGGGTGCCCCGCCTTCCGTCACGTCGTTGCACCGCTTCGGTTTCCATGCCCAGCCGACAGAATTCGTGCTGACGTTCAGCTCTGCCCTGGACCCGGCACGCGCCAGGACGTACATAATTACACGCTCACGCCGATCGGCCCCAAAGGCCATACCGGCGAACGAATCCGGATCATTTCGGCGGTCTACATCCCGCTCGCTCATACAGTCACGCTGCATCCCGCCCACCGGCTGTATCTGTTCCGGCGCTACGAATTGGTGGTCAACGGCATGCCTCCGGCCGGCCTGGCCAGCCCTGCCGGCATCCTGTTGGACGGTCTCGGGAACGGCATTCCGGGCAGTAACTACGTCAAGATCTTCGGCCCCTCGATCCTGGCGGGTTCGTACCCGGGATTCCCCGCGAGAACCAAATACCTGAGCCGACACTTGAGATCCTTGCACAGGCATACGTTGACTGAAGAACGACGATCACCCGATTCTGCATCGGCCGTGCAGAGAGCGCGAACGCATCCTACCGTGACGAAAGCCCTCCTCGGCCGGATGAGGGCGGACGCCGTGGACGCGGTACTCGGTACGTTGGTTTCTCCCCTCAGGAGTCGGCGTCGCGATCGAAGCGAAAGCCGCGGTCAGGACTGATATCGCTCCTGACCCATTTAGGCAGCAGACGTGCGACCCGAGTCAATTGGCGGGCCTTAACGGACATCAGCAGGGTTCGTCGTAGTTTTGAACCGAGTTGGCGCGTGTCCTCTGGCGCTACAGTTGCCGCGCCGGTCACTTCAAACCAGTAGCCGCATTTCGCGCGTCGGTCCGACACCGACGCACGCAACGTCGTGCAAAAATTGCTCGACGCTGCTTCGTCAGGGCCACTTGTCAGCGCTTGGTGGGAACATCGTTTGGTTGCTTGGCACTCACCAATTCCCAAACGCTCCGGGGCCTCCCGAGCGGTTCAGGTATGGGCTGGACGCCGGTGGCAGCGATGATGAGGACTTTCAAGGCCGCCGTTCCCCGGCAACAGACACACGCGACTCGTAGAGAACGACGGTCATGGCCGCCGATCGCCGAGGCGGAAGGTCCCGAGACCACCCCGGCGGGCGGCTGGAATGACCCGCGCGGCGCACTGTTTCGCGACCGCCGGGGAAAAAAAAACGCGCTGGCGCTATCCCTCGGGGCGGTGGCCGCCGGGGTAAGGAATGGGAGGCAAGGAGCCGCCCGGCAGCGGCCGTCCCCCCCTCCTATTCACCTTGAGAGAACGAATCCCATGCACAAGCCCCGAATCCTGATCCGCTATCCCGATCCCGCCGGGCTGGCGCTGCTGACTTCGATGTTGAATTCGTTGGGACATCCCATCGAGGAGCCCGTCGATGATCGCGCGGCGGTCCAGCTGATGGAGCGGCGGCGCATCGACGTGGTCGTGGCCGGGGTCGAGCCGGCCGATGACGACGCCCTGGAGTTGCTGACGTACGTGCGGCGCAAGCATCGCGAGGTGCCAGTGATCCTGTTATTCCCGAGTGCCCACCCGGATCGGGCGAAGGAGGCGTTGCGGCAAGGGGCCATGGCAGTGCTGAAGTATCCGGTCTCCGCCGTGGAGCTGCGGGCCGCGGTGTCGCAGGCGCTGGACCAATCCGGGGGGCGGCCTGCGAGGGACCCGGTCGGCGGCAGCACTGGCCCCTCCCCGGCGGTCCGAGGCGGGTCGCCCGCCAGCGCCGTCGTGGTCTCGGGGCTGAATCCGAGCTCGGACGTGAATCCCGGCCCAGCCCTGGCGCAGGCAACCCCCACGTCGGCCCCGGCCCCCGCCGCGTGCCCGGCCGTGGCTGCGATGCAACGCCTCGAGCAGTTCGCCCAAGCGATCGGCCTCATCGGCCACGACCCGACTTGGCGCCGGGTCGTCGACCTGGCGGGGACCCTCGCCGCGACGCGGGCCTCGGTGCTGATCCTCGGTGAGCCCGGGACCGGCAAGTCGCTCTTGGCCCGCCTGATCCACTCGCTCGGGTCCAACCCGGATCGCTCCTTCGTCACGGTCGAGGCATCGGCGATGGCCCACGAGTTCGCGATCCGGGAGACTGCGGAGTCCCCGTCCCGCGCACCGGTGGCCCCCCCGCCGGAGTGGTCCGACAAGCTGAGCCAGGCGCACGGCGGTACCCTCTATCTCGACGAGGTCTCCGGGCTCCCGACCGAGCTGCAGCTCCGCCTGTTGCGCGAGCTGCAGGCCCGCGACTTCGCGTCCACCGCCGCCCAGGCCGCGGCCCCGGGCGACATGCGGTACGTGATGTCCACCAGCGAGAGCCTGCCGGAGTTGGTCGAGCAGGGCCGGTTCCACCAGGGGCTCTACCATCGCATCAACGTCATCAGCCTGATGCTCCCCCCGCTACGGCATCGCGGCATGGACATCGAGCTGCTAGCCGAGTCGTTCCGCGCCCGCCATGCCCACGAGTTCAGCAAGGACGTCACGGGTTTCACCCGCAACGCGCTGGACATCCTGCTGCGGCACGACTGGCCGGGCAACGTCCGCGAGCTCGAGGCGGCCGTCCAGCGGGCCGTCGCCCGGTGCACCGGCCCCCGGATCACCTCGAGCCAATTGGCCCCCATCATCAATCATCACCACCAGGCGCACGCCGACGCCGACACGCCGCCGCCCCACCGCCACATGAGGATCCACCCCCTGAAGGAAGCCCTGGAGGAGCCCGAGAGGCGGATCATCATCCAGGCGCTCCAGGCCTTCAACTGGAACCGCCTTGAGACCGCCCGGGTGCTGAACATTAACCGCACCACCCTCTACAAAAAAATGAAGAAATATAGACTTTTTGTGGATAATCTGATGTGTGCTAATTGAGCTTTCATCCGGCCGCCTCCTTCCGGGCGATCGAGGAATATGGCCACAGCCACTCCGATGCCGAGAGGGAGGACATGGCCCTGCTCGACTGCCCCTGCCGCCTCACCAACGCGAGGCATTTGACCCGATCCGGCACCACGAACGAGTAGGGGTAGACCCAACAGTCGTGTCATCAACCGCCATTTGGAAGAAAATAGCCTGAATTCGGGCGAATTCGACTGTTTGGCAGGCTCGAGAGACTCTTTACGGCCCAAACCCAACATTCGTATCACCGCGGGCGAAGTAGCGACCACCGCATCGTGAAACTGAGTCATCACGCTAGCCAAGGTTTTGGCAGATTGCGTGCTGGAACCCCTACACGCCTACGACGGGTCGACGATCAGGACGAACGCGGCCCAGTAGTACGGGTGCTCGAACGGCCGCGGCTCACGAGGGGAGGGCTTGATGCCCGTCTTCAGCCGCCGCTGCTCCCCCCGGTCCATCGAATCCAGAGCGAGGCCGGTCTCGCCGGCCGACAGGTCGCGCAGCCACGCGCTTGGCCTCGTCCAGCGCCTCGGCCTTGGGCATCGGCATTGCCAGATCGGTACGCTTGCCCCAGCAGGTTTTGATCAGAACCGCGCCATCAGCAAGGAGGTCGCGCGGTCGTCCACCTTCCACAGGCTTCGCACCAGGCTGTGCGCCCCGGGCTAGCACGGAAGGTTCCCTTCGATTGCTGCGCCGAGTCCAGGGAGCCTGTCATCGCGCCGGGTCCGGGCCGCGAGCAGCCCCTCGACTTCCTGCCAGAACGCCTGCCATGCCTGCCGCTCGGGCTCGGGGAGGTCGGCCAGCGCCGCGAGGTCGTGGACGCCGGCCAGCACGGGAAGGCCGCGAAGGCACTCGAGCACCTGCCGGGCGGCGGCCGCCTCGGCGGGGCTGGCGCCCGACAGCCGCTGCGCCTGCGCCGCCACCTCGGCGCGGAGCAGCGCCCGGATCTGCTGCCGTAACCGCGCACGGGCGTCCTCGGCGGCCGGGGGGAACGCCTCTGCCAACGCGCGGATCCACGACAGCCGCTCCGCTTCGGCCTGTCGCGCGACGATCTCGTCGCGGTAGCGCTTGACCCGACTGGCGACCTCGACGGCATCCGAAAGACGAGCCCGCAGATCGGCGCCAGGCACACCTTCGCCAGCTCGATCAGCGCCCGTCGGCGCCGCAGCCATCGAGTCGCGCGAACGCCTCGGTCACGTCGCCCGCCAGCGCCTGCCGTGTTTCGGTGTACGGCGGCTGACCCGTCAGGATCACACATAGGATGCCGCCCAGCCCGAAGACGTCGGTCGACTTGCCGACCCGGCTCGCCCCACCGCGGGCCTGCTCGGGCGCCATGAACGCCGGCGTTCCCAGGACTTGCCCCGGCAGAGTTTCCGGTCCGACCTGGCCTTTCACCGCTCCGCCGACCAAAGGGGAAAGCAGAGCAGGCGCCGGCGGTACCAGCGCCGGGTGCGGTCTCGTCGCCAGCGCTTTGGCGATCCCCCAGTCCATGACCAGAACGTCGCCGAACTCTCCCAGCATGACATTGGACGGCTTGAGGTCGCGGTGGATCAGGTCACAGGCATGAGCAAACGCCACCGCCGCGCAGACCTGGTCGAACACACTGATCCAGCGCGACAGATCTTCACCCGGCGTGGCCCGGGCTGCGAGCAATTCCGCCAGGGTTTGGCCGTGGATCAGTTTCATGACGAAGAACGGCCGCCCGTCCGTCAGCTCGCCCAGGTCGTAGACCGGCACGATCGACGGGTGCTCGAGCCGGCTGATGTGACGGGCCTCTTCGTGAAACCGTTCCTTGGCCCCGCCGTCGCCGAACACCTGTTCACGCAGCACCTTCAGGGCCACCTCGCGCCAGCAGGGCGTCGCGGCCGCGCCACACCTCGCCCATTCCGCCCCGGGCCAGAAACGTCTCGAAACGGTAGCGCGGTGTGTCCGGCGGCGCCTGGAGTGCTTCGTCGCGCGGGCTGGGGGCGGTTGTGATCAAGCCGTGCGCCATCTGAACGAAGCCGAGAAGAAGTTGCAGCCCTTCGCGAGCGCGGCGCAACTCGGGTGGCAACTGGTCCAGGGACGGCGGCGGCAGGTTAGCCGCCCGCGCATCCTCCCAGCGGACCAGCCATTCGGCCACCTGATCGTTTGCCTGCATGGACGTCTTCTCGAAGTCTCGGTATCCGAGTGCGACGCCGGGTTGTTGTCCGTCAATCCGGCGATCCCGGCTCGTCGAAGGGTGAGCCGCCCAACGCCTGCTGCACCCCCAGGCGCGCCTTCATCCAGCGCAACTTCACCGTCGGCACCGCGATGTCTAGCAAGGCGGCTGCCTCGGCCTGCGTCATTTCCTGATACCAGAGCAGGTCGAAGACCGCCCGCAAGTCGTCCGGCAGCCGGGCCGCCGCCTCGTGAAACTCGGTCCAGCGCTGCACCTTCTCCCCATCGAGCGTGTCGCTGGACGGCTCGTGCCGTGGGCCGGTGTCGGAGGGGCCACCGTCCAGCGGCAAGACGGCGGGGTGGTTGTCGTCGCGGCCGTACGCCTTGCGCAGCTGGTCGCACAGCACGTCGCGCATCCAGGCCGAGGTATGGCCGAAGAACTCTGCCAGGGTCCGTACCGGTTCGCCGCGGGAATTCACCCAGAAGCGGTCCTGGTTCGTGAGCACCTTGATGTAGAGCTGCTGAACGACGTCGTCGGTCTGCGCGAACGGCTCCAGGCGCGCGTACCGACCGTGCAGCAAGCGACGAGCGTGGCGCATCAGGCGGTCGCGGGTGAGCTCGAGCAGCACCATCCGGGCCTCGGCGTCGCCCGTCACGGCCCGCTCCAACTGCCCCTGGAGGACGGCGGTCGATTCATCGCTCACCTTCCACGCTCCCTTCGCTCCGGCCGACGATCGCTGCGCTTCTCAGTTTACTCGAACCGGGAGGGGCGGTCCCGAAAAAAACCCCGCGCTGGGGCTATCCCTCGGGGCGGTCGCCGCCGGGGTAAGGAATAGGAGGTAAGGAGCCGCCGAGCCGCGGCCGTCCCCCCTCCTGTTGATGGTCGTTGCCGCGAGAGCCACGCGGCGCAGTTGTTCCTGGTTCTTGTGCAGAAAGGGAAATCAGTATGATTTCATGACTTGACCGAAAAAGATTGGCTCGATGCAACTTCCATTCCGGACATGGTTTCGGATCGATATTAAGGGAATCCAGCGCAATCCTGATCCGCTTTGCTCCCGCCATTCGCTGCCAGAGTTAGAGCGACTAAGCGGGAGCATCAGTACGGGATCAAGCTCTACCAGGCTCTGCCCAATAATTTTCGCCCACTGATCGGCACACGGAGATTCCGACGATGAGACGCTTTCGTTTGATGTTGTGGGACCTCGCTGTCTGGGCTTTCTTGGCTGCTATGTTCACGGCTGTGTTCGTTGGCACACGGTACGTCAAGGATGCCGGACCGATCAACGGGCTCGAAAGTTGGTGGGCCAAGAACGTGGAATACCGAGTGAACAGCCGCTAAGTGGGTGGGACAGTCTGGTGCGGGGGGGCCGGGCGGTCGGCCCTCCCGAGGCCACCCCGGCAGGCGGCTTGAATGCCCCGCGCGACGCCCCGGTTCGCGACCACCGGGGGATAATACCGCGCCGTCGCTATCCCTCGGTGCGACTGCCGCCGGGGTAAGGAATAGGAGGCAAGGTGGCGCCCGGCCGCGACCCTGACCCCCGCGACGCCGTTCTCGGTGTTGCCGTTACCGCTCAGACCGGCTGCCATCCCGACGCAATAGGCCGGACCGTCCGGCATGTGACCTTATCTCACCAACACCGACCATCACTGATCAGCGAGCGAAAGAGGAGATCGCGAAGAAGATCATTAGCCGGTTCACCCGCATCGCTGCGTTAGCTTGCGCCATCGCCGGCCTCGTCGCCGTCACGGGCTGCGGCGAAGAAGTTGGCGACGAGGCTACACGCACCACGACCACCACAATCGTGACCGAGAACCTAACGGGCTCCACGACCCTCAACACGACGACGGTCACAAGTACAGACACCATAGGCGTCCGGGCCGGCGCCCGAACCCGCCAACTCATCGGGCGGCGGTCGCTCGTCGCGGCCGCCGTCTTTACTTCGCCCCTTTCTCTTACGTTCGTTCTTTCCCACTCGACACGTACTTGGAGGAACAATGTTCGACAATTTCAGAGTTCTCGATCGCAAACGCAGGCGCGCCTTGTTGGCCGTCCTAGCTGCTCTCACCATGGCCATCACCGGCTGTAATAGTGATGACCCGGTGGAGAGCGTGTCTGGAGTGTCTACCGGCGTTCTTTATGAAGGTCAGCCAGGTAACAACGATGTTGCAAATGCACCATCCGGACGCAATCGCAGAATGGCGGGCCACGATTATCCTGCCTTTCGTGCGTCTGAACCCGCAATCACAGCCCCGTAAATAATTTCGCGTGACCGTCTCGGTCAGCCCTTCTCATCCTGCGAGCTGAGGAGGGCACAGCCATGGCACGGAGGAGACGGGCGAGTGCAATTGCACCATGGGTGATCAAGTCGGTGACGGTGCGGCCACGTGACGGTCTGCATCGGCTCCGTCAAGTGTACCGAATCCTGCTCCAAGAAGACCCTAAGGACCAGTGTCGAACGGCCTGTGAAACGGAGGTGTCCGATGCGCGCCGCGATCTATGCCAGAGTATCCACCGAGAGGCAGGGCAGAGAGCAAACGGTCGACAGCCAAGTGGAGAGCCTCCGTCGATGGGCAGATGAGCAGCACCACGAACTGTCGCCAGAACACATCTACGTCGACGAGGGATACACGGGCACTCGGCTGGACCGTCCCGCACTGGACTTTTTACGCGACGCAGTGCAGTTGGGCGCCATTGACGTCATCGCGGTTTTGAGCCCAGACCGTCTCGCGCAAGTACGCTTACCAGGTACTGCTGCTCGAGGAACTTCGCAAGGCTGGTTGTGAAGTCGTCTTTCTCCACCGGCCGATCACGGACGACCCGCAGGACCAGTTGCTCCTTCAGATTCAGGGGGCCGTGGCTGAATACGAGCGAGCCGTGATCGGCGAGCGCTTCCGCCGTGGCAAGCTTCAGAAGGCTCATGAAGGCCACTGGCTTGGAGGTCAGGCGCCTTACGGATATCGCTACATTCCCAAGCGGGACGGAGTGCCAGGCTATCTGGTTGTCAACGAGGATGAGGCGATCTTCGTGCGACAATTGTTTACCTGGCTGGTAGAGGAGCGAATGACGATTCGCCAGATCGTCAAGCGGCTCAACGAAGGACCGTGGTGGCCGCGTTCGGGTCGACATCCCTGGTCGTCATCCGTCGTGCACCGGATCCTCTACGACGAGACCTACGCCGGTATGGCGCACACCAACCGGTATCGCTTTGTCCCACCGAAGAAGCCACGATCCCGAGCACTTGGCCGAGGCGAGAACACGTGCCGGCAGCCCCGCCCCCGTGAGGAATGGATCGGCATCCCGGTACCAGCCCTGATCGATCAGGAGACTTATCGCCGCGCCCAAGACCAGTTGGCACGGAACGCAACACTCTCGTTCCGCAATAACACGCGACATTCCTACCTACTGCGCTGCTTGTTGACGTGCCGGACTTGCGGCCTAAGGATGTTCGGCATCAGCCCCACATCCACTCAAGGTCGGTCACTCCCCCGCTATTACCGGTGCAGCGGCAAGGATTGCACGAGCAGCTCGCGGGAGCACCGCTGTTCTCAGCGGATGACACTAGCGGAGACGCTAGAGGCAGCAGTCTGGGGCCATATTCAGCAACTCCTCAGCGATCCAGAGGTGTTGCTTGCCCAGTTCCGTGATACGGCCCAGCGCGCCGAAGGAGGAAACGTGAGCCAACAGACCGAAGCCGACAAGCTGCAGGCCCAGCTCAGGCGACTGGATCGGGAGGCAGGACGGCTCGTCGACGCGTACCAAGCCGACATCATCAGCCTGGACGACTTGGATCAACGGCGGCGGCGGCTCGCCGAACGCCGCGTCGTGCTGTCCGAGCAGTATGAGCAACAACTGAGGTTGGCGCGAGAGTCAGCCCATGCCCAAAACGTCTTGAGCGACCTGAGCGCTTTCTGCGACCGAATCCGCAACCGCCTGAATGGGGCGAGTTTGGAGGAAAAGCAAGCGATATTGCAGTTACTAATCGATCGGGTGATTGTGGGGGAGGAGACGTTGGAGATCCGCCACGTGATTCCCTTGCGCGGCCAGTTGCCTACGGGATCGAACTCGGAGCTTCCAGATTGTGGATTGCGCCGGATGGTGTGGAGGATCCGCCCATGGCCAGCTCCGATAAGCAGAAACCACTCAGCCTTGCCAGCGTTTTCAAGATCACCTTGTGCTCGCCGTCGTGCTGGTCATCGGTCAGGTTGCCTGGAAGGCGAGCAAGGCCATAGACCAGCTAGGCAACCTGACCGGCGATACCCCGCCAGTTCACAGCTCGGTCGGGCCAACGATCACCCAGCTTGAAACGCTCAGCCAGCTGGTCTCTGCCCGGGTGGACGTGAGCGATGTCATGGTGAGTGAGACGCGATGGTGGAAAGGCTCCTGGATCATCCACGGGGATGCTCTGTTCGCAGTCGATCTATCCCAGTCCAAGATCAATGACAAGGACGTGAAGGCCCAGACCGCTACGATCGTCCTGCCCCAGCCAACTGTCATGTCGGCTCGCGTCGATCACACCAAGACCCAGAGGTGGGATACCCAGTCCCGTTCCCGGATTCCGGCGCCGCCTCGATCTTTGGCGACCGGGATGGCCTGGAACGAGGGGCGATGGCTTGGTGCAGCAGCTCATCGAGAAGGCGGCCAATGCCGAAAGCAACAAGGTAAAGGCGAGAAAGAACGCGGCGAACGCGCTCGTCGAGTTCTATGAAAAAGTGGGCTGGCACGTCTCGATCCAGTGGACATAGCGGAGTCGTTCAGGGACCGGCAACATCACCCCATCCGCCGAAGCGCTCCTGGTCAACTATTAACCCTCGTGACGGCGGCCGCTCACTGCGGCCGCTGCCTTTTCACCGTTTTTCTTTTACGCATTGAAACCCCAACCAGCCTCGATAGATCCCCAACCAACAGGAAACAACGCAGATGAAAAGTATGAACCCGTAACAAGGTCAGAGCGGCAAGAAAAAACTCAGCGGACTTCAGTACTTCGTCACCGACGCTGTCGCTTTCATCATGATCCAGAACGCAAGCCTACCAGGTGGCCTGCTACCCATAGTCGAGGACTGGGCCGGCCTATCCTCCTGCTCTGTGTGGTGATCATCGCGGTCGTCGCGCAGAGCGGAAAAGGACCGGCCCGGGACCGCGGCGTGACGCCCGCAGTCCCGGACCGGCCCTTCGAGGCCGGGCCAAACGACGAAACGACCTTGCGAGTGGTTGCGACGGAAATGCGCGCGAGGACGCGCCGGCGACTCCAGATCAGGCGTCCAGCAACGCATGGGATGAGTCGCGGTGCACGAGCGGTCTCGCGTCCTCGAGCCGCGACTCTTCCCAAGCTCATCCTCTCGGAACACATCAGCCCAGCGGCTAATTATGTCGGCCGTGGCGTCGAGCCGCGATCCGCTTGACGCTCACGTTCCCCGAGCCCAGGACGTGATCCACGGCTTGGGCGGCGAATTCTTTCTTGAGCCGAGTGTTCGTTGCCAGCCTCTTCTCAAGCGCAGCCACTCTCTTCGCCTGAGCGAACCGTTGTGCCGCAGTCAACTTGCTACGTTCCGCAGCAAACCGTTTCATGTCCGCGGCAAGTTGCCGTTGCAGTGCGGCAAATCGCTTCGGTTGCGCGCTCTGCAACGCGGTAGCCGGGCCTGCCAGGATCCCGCCCGAGAACATCCGGACGAAGTTCGTGCCCGGCGTGCCATTGCCCGCTCCGTCGAGTGGAACGCCGGTCGCGCTTGTAAGCCCGCCCGGCGTCGTGCCGTTGACCGTGAGCTGATACATTGCCGTGAGGGTCAGATGTTGGGCAGGAATCAACGTGACTGTCAATGCTGTCGGGTCATAGACAGCGCTGGTGACGGGAATGACCGTCCCGTCGGCTGTCGCGATCTGATAGTTTTTGACATCCTGGGCCGGCGTTGGGTTAAGCGCCGCGCTGAAGGTCAGGACCAGCGACGTCTGTTGCGCATGGAAGCCGAACCGTACCAAAGTAACAACGGTTGGTGCAGCGGCAGCGAACGTGAACTGGGCGGCGGCCGAGCCGGGTGACGTGCCATTCGGTGTGACCACAGTCACGTTCACGGCGCCGGTGCCCGCCGGGCTGACCGCGTTGATCGTCGTGTCGTTGACCACGGTAAATGACTTCGCCGCGGTTGTGCCGAAGTTGACCGCTGTGGCCCCGGTGAAACCAGTACCCGTGATCGTCACCGAAGTGCCGCCAGCCGCTGGACCGCTGGTCGGGCTCAGGCCCGTGACTGTCGGCGTCGACTGGATCGTGATCGGGGTGCTGAGGGTCTGGTTGTCGAGGGTCACCGAGGCGGACGCGGTTCCCGGCGTGCTCGAGGTGAAGTCCGACGAGGCCATGCCCGATATGGTGGGCACGGAGGCGGGAGCGATTGTTCCCCCGGTCGCGCTGAAGGCGATCGGAATCTGGTCGGGGAAGAAGGGCGCCGTCGAGTGGGTCGCGCCACCAGAGTCCTTCGTCAAGTCGGCAGTCACGACCGCGGTCGCCCCAGCCACGATCGTGGCGGGAGAAGCGGAGAGGCTTAGCACCAGCCAGGGGCTGGTGTTCACGGTGCCAGTCGTTGTGTCGTTGCCCGTTGTGTTCGGCCCGGTGTTGCTCCCCCACCAGTTTAGCGGGGCCTCCGCCGGGCTGGTGGTCGTGTTGTCCACCCCGACCGAGTTGCCCACGATCCGGTTGAAATTTGCCGTCACGAGTGCCATCGTGGTCGCCCCGGACTCCGCCAGCACGCTGATGCCGGCGCCGGGGAAGGTCAGCATGCCGTTGCCGTTATTGAAGATATTGTTGCTGACCAAGGTGCCTTCGGCGTTGGCGGTGTCACCAACGAAGGCGATCAAGGCTACGCCGATGTTGTTGCCGTCAATGGTGTTGCCGCTGACGGTCGCGGTGCCTGCAAGGAGGTAGACGCCCTCGAAGCTGTTCTCTACCTTGTTGCCGCTGATCGTGGCTCCGGTGGTACTGCTGGCGATATCGATGTCGTTGCCGGTGACCGTATTGCCCGTAACGCTGGCGCTGCCAAGAAGGATGATTCCTGCCGCCTGCGTCGTAGTAATCGGGTCGGGCCCGCTGCCGGGGCCCGTGTACTGGTTGCCGGTGATCGTATTGTCCGTGATGGTCGCCGTCGCCCCCGTGTTGATGACGATGCCGTTCTGAGCGATGCTCGTCGCCGGCCCCTCGGTGGCGATCATGTTGTCCGTGATGGTCGCGGACGAGCCGCCATTGACCCTGATGCCTTCCTTCTGGTAGTCCGTGATGGTGTCATTGGTGATCGTGGCGGTCCCCACCTGCACGCCGCCGCTCACGTCGCCGACCAGGATGCCATAGCCGGTGCCGGAGATGTTGTTCAGGGTTTCGTCCCGGATGTGGGCGATCGTGGAGTTGGTCACGTTGGCCGTCGCCCCACCGACGACCAAGATGCCGGCGTCGATGGTGATGCCATCTGGGACGGGACCTTGGATGGTCAGGTCGCTCACGGTGACGATCGCAGCATTCTTGATCTCCACCACAGAGTTAAGCCCCAAGTCCGGAGTGAGCGTGGGCGGGGCCTGGATGATGACGCCCGGGGCCGTGCCCATCATGGTCAGGCTCTTGTCAATCGTGACCTGTTCCGTGTACGTCGCCGGATGGATCTCGATGGTGTCGCCGCCAGCAACGTTCGCGGCATTGACCGCTAATTGGATGGTGGTGAACGCACCCCCGCTCCCGGTTGGGTCGACGACAAGCGTCGCCAGCAGGGTGCGGTTTTCCAGGGCTGTCAGGCGGGGGATGAAGATCGTCTTGCAGGCACGACCAGCGGCCCCTCCTGCGAATGCCCGATGACGACGATGGAATCGCGTGGCTCGAGGCGAAGCTAAGCTCTGACGGAGAAGGGTCATGAATCTGGTCTCCGAACACGGGCCTCCCTGCGCGAGGTTTGTGATACGTAGCGATAGCCCGTCGGACCAGCGGGGACCGAGAATCGTCACGATGACGATACCGTGGTCTCGATCCCTTGCAGGTCGGAACCTTTTAAGACTCGATCAGGCGTGATGGGAAGAAAGAGACGCTACAACTTGAGAGGACCTCGCAGCCATTCTATATCACCCAATTACCCACGCCACAACAATCTAAGCATTCGGCCCGAATTTTCTGTGCGTGGCGGACCATCCCCGTCCTCCTCGACTCCACGCCACTCTCATCCGCCAGCGATGAACGATCATCCGGGGCTCGGCGCCGCGCGTAGCCGATCGATCCGAGCCAGGATCGCCGCGAACAACGCCCGGGGCACGGCTACCTCGGCCAACTGGAACGTAACGGCTCTCGCGTGGTGCACCACCTTCGCCCCGATCGTGATCAGCTTCTCCCGGAGCGTCGTCAGGCTCCAGCTCTGTACCGACCGGGATAGCGCCAGCTGCCGCAGGAGGTTGGCCAAGTTGTACGCCAGGGCGAACAGTTGGAGCGGTCCCGGTTGTCCTTGAACCGGCGGCACGACAACCGCGTCCACTTCAGGGCGTATTTGCCCTCCTTGATCGCAAACGTTCAGTGGCGAGGTGACGGTCGGTTGTCAGCTCCCAGTCGCAGCATGCCCTCCATGAGATGGCATATGCCCTATTGGCTAATCGCTGTCGCGGCCCGATTAGTCACCTTTCGTTGTTCGTGCGCGCGTCGGTTCGAGAACCCGAAGTCGATTGATCCGCTGCCCATTTGGGTCGACCACACCGATGTGCGCAACACCGGGCCGTGAAGAAGGGAGCGCCCGACGGCTTCGATGCCGCGTGCCGACCCCGGCGGAGCGGCGCCACCACCGCCTGCGTGGATAGGGTCGCAGCCGCGTTGGCCGGCGCGGTGCCACTATCCGATGGAGAAGTCGATCCTTTAAGATCGATAGTGGAGGCCGAACAGGAGGGCGGATGACTAGCGGCAGTTACAACCTGACTCATCTGAAAGTCCTCGAGGCCGAGAGCATCCACATCATCCGCGAGGTCGCCGCCGAGTTCGAGCGGCCGGTGATGCTCTACTCGATCGGCAAGGACTCCGCGGTCATGCTGCGGCTGGCGCAGAAGGCGTTCCACCCCGGTCGTCTGCCCTTCCCGCTCCTGCACGTCGACACGACCTGGAAGTTCCGGGAGATGATCGAATTCCGCGACCGGTACTGCCGCGAGCAGGGCCTCGACCTGAAGGTCTGGGTCAACCCGGAGGGGCTCGCCCAGGGCATCAACCCGTTCGACCACGGCTCGAAGAAGCACACCGACATCATGAAGACGGCGGCGCTGAAGCAGGCGCTGAACCACTATCAGTTCGACGCGGCCTTCGGCGGGGCCCGCCGCGACGAGGAGAAGAGCCGGGCCAAGGAGCGCGTCTACAGCTTCCGCGACCGCCTGCACCAGTGGGACCCGAAGAACCAGCGGCCCGAGCTCTGGAACCTGTACAACGGCAAGGTGAACAAGGGCGAGAGCATCCGCGCCTTCCCGCTGAGCAACTGGACCGAGCTGGACGTCTGGCAGTACATCCACCTGGAGGACATCCCCATCGTGCCGCTCTACTTCGCCGACGTCCGCCCGGTCGTCGAGCGTGACGGCGCGCTCATCATGGTGGACGACGAGCGGATGCGGCTGCGGCCCGGCGAGAAGCCGATGATGAAGCGGGTCCGGTTCCGCACGCTCGGCTGCTACCCGCTCACGGGCGCGATCGAGAGCGACGCGACGACGCTGCCGGAGATCATCGAGGAGATGCTGCTGGCGAGGAACTCCGAGCGGCAGGGCCGGGTGATCGACCACGACGAGGCGGGGTCGATGGAGCAGAAGAAGCGCGAGGGGTACTTCTGAGATGCAAGCCATCGACCTCGGCCAGGAAGACATCCACGCCTACCTCGCCCGCCACCAGAAGAAGGAGCTGCTCCGCCTCCTCACCTGCGGCAGCGTGGACGACGGCAAGAGCACGCTCATCGGCCGGCTGCTGCACGACACCAAGATGATCTACGAGGACCAGCTCGCCGCGGTGAAGCGGGACAGCGAGAAGGTCGGCACCACCGGCGCCGGCGAGATCGACCTCGCCCTCCTGACCGACGGCCTGAAGGCCGAGCGGGAGCAGGGCATCACCATCGACGTGGCGTATCGCTACTTCTCGACCGACCGCCGCAAGTTCATCATCGCCGACACGCCCGGCCACGAGCAGTACACGCGCAACATGGCCACCGGCGCCTCGACGTGCCAGCTGGCCATCATCCTCATCGACGCCCGCCACGGCGTCATGACCCAGACGCGCCGGCACTCGTTCATCGTGTCGCTCCTGGGCATCCGGCACGTCGTCGTCGCCGTCAACAAGATGGACCTCGTCGGCTACTCGCAGGAGGTCTTCGAGCGGATCAAGGACGACTACGCCGGCTTCGTCGCCAAGCTCGACCTGCGCGACATCACCTTCATCCCGATGTCGGCGCTGAAAGGCGACAACGTCGCGTCCAGGAGCGACGCGATGCCGTGGTACTCCGGCCCTCCGCTGCTGGACCACCTGGAGACGGTCCACATCGCCAGCGACCGCAACCTGACCGACCTGCGGTTCCCGGTGCAGTACGTCATCCGCCCCAACCTCGACTTCCGCGGGTTCGCCGGCACGGTGGCGTCCGGCATCCTCCGCAAGGGCGACGAGGTGATGGTCCTCCCCTCGGGCAAGCGGAGCCGGGTGAAGTCGATCGTCACCTACGACGGCGAGCTGGAGGACGCGTTCGCGCCGCAGGCGGTGACCGTCACGCTGACGGACGAGGTGGACGTCAGCCGCGGCGACATGCTGGTCCACCCCGACAACCCGCCGCACGTCAGCAGCCAGATCGAGGCGATGGTGGTGTGGATGGCCGAGCAGCCGTTCGTGCCCGGCCGGACGTACACGCTGAAGCAGACCACACGCCAGGTGACGGCAGAGGTCGCGGCGTTCCGCTACGGCGTCGACGTCAACACCCTCGAGCACCGGGTCGTCGCGCGGCTCGGGCTGAACGAGGTCGGCCACGTGCAGCTCAGCCTGACGCAGCCGCTGGCGTGCGACCCGTACCGCACCAACCCGGCGACCGGGGCGTTCATCCTGATCGACCGGCTGTCGAACAACACGGTCGGCGCCGGGATGATCCTGGAGGCCGGCGGCCGGGGGCCGGGCGACGGATGGGCGACGGAGCCGGCGGTCCGCCTCAAGCTGCGCGAGAGCCTGATCGCGCCGGCCGAGCGACAGCGGCGCTACGGCCAGGTGCCGGTGACGGTGTTGCTGGTCGGCCTGACCGGCAGCGGCAAGAGCCGGATCGCCTACGGGTTGGAGCGGCGGCTGTGGGATGAGGGCCGGGCGGTGACGGTGCTGTACGGCCAGAACATGCGACAGGGGCTCAACCGCGACCTGGGGTTCACCGCCGACGACCGCTCGGAGAACCTGCGGCGGTCGGCCGAGGTGGCGAAATTGATGAACGACGCGGGGGTGATCACCATCGCGGCGTTCGTGGCGCCTCACGAGTCGGTGCGCGAGAAGGCGAAGCAGCTGATCGGCCGGGACCGCGTGCTCGAGGTGTACTGCACGGCGCCGATGGGGGTGCTGAGGGCGCGCGACCGGAGCGGCGCATACCGGTTGGCCGACGAGGGCAGGATCGCACAGATGCCGGGTGTGACGGCGGCCTTCGAGGAGCCGAAGGCGGCTGACCTCGTGCTGGAGACCGATCGGATCAGCGTCGAGCAGAGCGTCAGTCGTATCGTCGAATTGATGGAGTCGAGGGGCTTTCTGCGCTAGCGGTCGTCGCGGCCCATTGAATCATCCGTCCCGGCTGTGAGTGGCGGGTCGACGTCTACCCCGGCCTGCCGAGGTCGAGAGGACTGTCCCCGATGTGCGGATCGGGCGGCGGAATCGGCGCTCGCGTGCGTCGGTCCGACGACACGGGCAATGGCCCTGTTGGCTCGCAAGATGTCCGCCATGATGGCTCTGGACGGCCGGTTGAGCGTTGAAGGCCTGGCTGGCATGGCCGACGATGAGTCAGCCGCGATGGCGCTGGCCCGGTCAATCAGTGACGCGATCGACTCATCAGAGATCCAGCGCAACTGGGTAAAGGTCTCATCGAACCTGAAGCCGGCATCGAACCCGCTTATCTCCTTCGGCCAGGCCCTGCTCGAAGACGAGCCGATTGACGGGCTCGACATCCTCGCCATCGAGCCGCACCCGATCGCCCGGACGATCTTGGATTCCCAGGACGAAACTGGCGAGAGCACGATGTCGCGCGATGTGCTCGCCCGGATGTTTGACGACTTCGACAGGATCAGCGATGAGGAACTTGCTGACCTCTGCACGGCATGACCAGTGAGCGGCGATGGACGCGGGCGAACAACGCCGACAATCCAATTGAAATGGCCGGCGCCCTCCTGTTCGGGCGACCAGGCGAAAAGTTCAACGACGGGCGATCCCCCGGGAGATTCCCGCCGTGTAAAGCTGGCCGCCCGTCCCTGCCCATGCGCCAGCTCAACCGCCCCGTCTGATCCTCGCGTTCGGCGGTCGCTCTCGTGCCCAGGCCCGGACCGGCGGCCATGATGAACCGTCGTGGCCTCTTGGATTCCATCCCGCGAGCCTGCCGCTTCTTGCGGTCGACAGTCATCGTAGTGGATGGAATCTTATCGCTCGACGGCGCCGCACACCAGACGAATTTGACTTCCACGCTTTTCGGGAGCCACCCGAGATTGGCCGACTGCAGCGTTCAGCAGCTTATCCTCATGGGGCTTATACATGCCAAGCCTCTGTCCGTTGGCCTAGCATTGAGTCCGTCCAGCACCGTACGGAACGTCAGAGCCACGTCCTCGTCGAAAGTAAGTCGCGCGGCAACGACGGCTGCCGAGGGTCAAGACCGGTGCTCTGTGAATAGCGATTGTCTTGATCACGTCTCCTCGCATTTACTCACGCACAGAGCGATCGTGTCCGTCGCAAGTCAGCACTCAGCGCCTTCGGCATCAAAGAGATGAGCCGATTTGGTGCGAAATACAAGCGGCGAATGCGGGTCCTTACTCGACATGATCCCTATGCTCCAAAGGGGACGGCCTGGCGACCAGGACGTCTAGCGGGGACGAACGGCCATATTCCTGGTACCGTTTACTGCCGTTTTTTTGCACCCAGCAGGGCGACGCCTTTTGCAGTCAGCCACGTACCAATACGACGCTTTGATTCGATGAGATTATGTTGTTGCAGGCGATTGAATGACTGTCGGTTATGCTTGCTGTCGTGATCGCCATTCTTGGCTTTTTCGGCGACGCGCTCGCGGGTTGTGTAGCGCAGTCGACTTGTTGCCCCGAGTGCCTCTAGAGCGCGAAGATTGGTCCAGTCGGTTTCGTTCAGCGAGTCCGCAAGAGAGAGTGCGTGTCGTATTTTCGGGTTGGCTGGACTGAACTCAAGCAGTTCGACCGACCGCGACAGCGGAAGCGCCTCGATATACGAATGTGGCTTGTTGAAGCGTTTCGAGAGACCGTCGCGGAGCTTGTGAGCCGATTCAATCAGATTCGTCGGATCTGCCTTGCGCTCTACCCACCCCATGAATTCGCTGAAACCGGGGCTATTCTCCAGGACGTCGGCGCGCCGCAACGACTGCAAACTGAATACGGGATGAGCGATCATGTCTCGCAGCCTCACCACGAGCGTCACCAGTTCGATCATTTGACCGATGGTCAACGTGGCGGGATCTGGCAGCGGTTCAGTCCTGGCGAATTCGAGGGCTTCGAACTCAAGCCGCGCAGGCGAGACCTGGATCGGGTTGCCCTGTTTGTCCGTTATGGTCGACCAGACATTAGCCTTCTGATGTCTCGACATGATCTCTACCTCTTATTGGGGCTGGCCCGACGTGACTACGATGAGAGGTAGGATCGTCCGCGCCACGCCGGGCCTTCGAAGGTTAATTACTCCCTCGTCCCGCGCGCTCAAGATACCAAACTCACCCGATCTTCCGCGCGGCCTCTTGAGCCTTGGCCAGCTCACGCTCAGCGTAAGTTTGCGTGACGTCCGCTCGATTGTGACCCAGGATCATCTGCGCGGCCTGGAGCCCGAGTTTGGCTCGGACTTCAGTGCCGACCGTGTGGCGGATCTGATTCGGTGAGAATGCCGGCACATCACCTCGTCGGCAGCCCCGCTTGACCGACCTTAACAGCCAGTCGCGGGTCATCGGAAAAAGTCGACCCATATCCGCTGCCTTCAGCATTCGAGGCAGCATGCACTCTTGAGCCCGCGTCAGCCCCGATCAGTCCACGTCCTGCGCGGCCGTGATTCGTTCGCTCGGGCGGCCATCCGAGCATTCTCGGTTACTTTCCGCCTCTGGATCGCTTGCGCGTGACGCTCGTCACTTCCGCGTGAACGCGTACTGCGTCGTCCCTGCCACATTCCTCGATGACTTGGCTCACATAATCCGCCGTTGACTCGCCGGTCTAGCGTCAGGCGATCCTAGCCCATTTCATCGCCCCTTCCGCGATCCTCACTGACGTTGGCGGATCCCACGAAGCGAGGAGGGATCGCCGCGCGTCGTGATCAAGCTGGGGCGAGGGGAAGTGCGAGCCCCGCCGTTCCCACGTGACCAACGGCGCCCCTCGACTTACACTGAATCGAAGGGCTGTTAATGGAGGGACCAAGATGACGAAATCAGAACGCGAGATTGCAAAGTTGCGAGCCAGGGCCTATCACGAGGCGGGACATGCCGTCATCGCGCTGGACATGCGACGCGGCGTTCGACTCGTGAGCATCATCCCGGACGAGGGGCGGGGTTCTCTTGGCCATTGCCAGAACGACCGTCTGCCAACTTGGTTTAATCCAGATATCTTAAACGAGTTCAGGGCACGAATGTGGATCGAGAATGAGGTTCTGATCCTGTTCGCCGGAATCGCAGCGGAACATAAACTGGCTGGGCGACATCACTGGACCGGAGCCGGCCAAGATTTTGGCGAAGCGGTTGACCTAGCGAGCTATCTTTACAGCGGTCCAGTCCTCGAGCGGTTTCTCGCGTTCATGATCGAACGAGCTAAGGTCATCGTCGAGCCCCCCGTCACTTGGACACGAATTACCGCAGTCGCGGAATCGCTTTTGACGCATGACACACTGACGGGGAAACAGATCCGGGAGATTTGCCAGGATGCCCTCCTCGACGCCATCCGCAACTGCTGACTTCGTTCGTCGCAAACGCCCACCGGCCGGGCCAATGTCGAGTATTCGAGCCGTCTTTCACTCGGCTCAAGCGAGGCGCTGACCGACGCGCGTGTTGACGGGCCGCGACGCTCCCCGCTCGCACGGGCGCTGATGCAAAGCGACCTGTGGGCGGCCCACGATGCGCTGTTCGCCACCCGAACCTCGGATGAGGTCCAACGTGGACAAAAGGAAGAACTCCTCGACCTGCTCGCCCGCTCGGTCAAGACTCTGTGCGCACTCGGTTGTGACGCGGTTGGCAAAGCCGCGCCGGCGGTAGGCGCTGGGCGTCATGCCGAACGATCGCCGGAACGCTCGTATAAACACCCCGTGACTCTGGAAGCCGCAGGAGAGCGCCACACTTAATACGGAATCGTCGGTCATGAGCAGCGTCGCCGCGGCGTGTGCGAGCCGCAGACGCATTGTGAGTTGTTTGGGCGTTTCTCCGATAGCGGCCGACAAGATGTGGTGGAGATGAAACGCCGAAATACTGGCTTTACCGGCCAGGACGGTCAACGAGACGTCGTCGTCGAGATTGGCCGCCGCGTAGGCCAAGAGCGGCTGCACCGATGCAAAAGTCGCGGCTCGCGCCCGGTCCTTTGCGTACCGTCCGTCTATCACGAATTGTCGCTCGTTTTTTCGCCCACGCGGCCCGATGCCTCGTACTTTTCGACGTAAGTTGTCGTCACACTCACTTTGCAGGGCGTCTCGCCCATGTCGCGCGGAAGATGCCCCCGCACCACGCCGCCGGCACGGTGACGGCGATCCCCGCGATCCAGAACCATACAAGGGCTTTGTGGCGAAACTCGATCATTGCCAATGTGGTCAACGCCATCTGGATTACGCCCATGACCACCGCGTGCCGAACCTCGGAACCTCGTGCCAGCCACGCCGTGACATATCCGCCGAATGCCACACATAAGGTCGTGTACACAAACATTATCAGTTTTCGGGCGTCGTGATGCCACGTCGCTCCGCTTGCCTGCGCGTCGGGAAGAACGCGCGCCAGCACCGGATCGGTCACCCACTCAATTGCGAAGGACGTCACGGTCAACACGACAATCCCAGCAAGTATCGCCAGTGCGCTTCGAATCATGGTCCGCGCCCCTTGTTCACCTTGCATTTCTGATCAACGAATCCAGCAGCTTTTCAAACGTTGGTGGGTCAGACTAACGGAACGCGAATAGGGTGTCTTGATGTTTCTTGCGATTCGAGCCGCATTTTTGAAAGTTCGTAACGATCGTCGGCCAAAGCAGATAGAAAGGCAAAGGAACAGTCCCCGAGCATTGGGGCGTCCCGTCACCGGGTGAGGGATCGATCTGCCGGGCGGCGCCTTCGAAGGAGTTCGTACCCCTCAGGGTGGAGGAAATGGTGAACGTGCTTCGAGTCCAGCCGTCGAATCGACCGATCCTTGCCGTCGGCTGAGCCGTGACATTCTTTGGGTTCGGCGTTGGCGATCACCTCGTCGGCCAGCGTGCCGTCACGCGACGGCGCCGACATCAGCAGCTACTCCTCAGGGCGATTGCTTCCTGAGATGCCTCTATGCTTTACGTGAGCAGTCAGCACCCGGACTGGTAGCGCGCCGCGCCACGGGATCGGTTACTGTGACGGGCGCAGCGGAAAAACCAGATTTGCTCGCGATTCACTTGCGTGTGAATTTTGGTATGTTAGCCTAAATAGGGCGACTCGGAAGAGTCATCTCGCAATGTCGGCCCCTGAGAGCGTATTCACAGCCGCGGTCCGCGCGTCCTCAACTCCAAAGCTATAACACTCGTTGCGGAATAGAAAACGTCACCACGAATCCAGATTTTGCCGGAACGAGCGCTCATGGCATACCCAATTGCTGTGGGCTAGCACCGTGGCCGCTGAAGATGGATCGAGCCCAGATCATTGGAGGGTCGTGTAGCAAAGCAAGAAAAGCGGCACCGCCTCTCCCCGGGAAGATCGATCTCCATCGCCACCAAGAGGTGCTGCCGTGCCACTGCGGAGAACGACTTGGATAAGATGCGGAGTAGTGCCCGTCTTGCTGGCGACCTGTGCCATTGGTGTCCTCTACCGCCCCAGCCAAGTGGGAACTGGCAACAAGGCCGAAGATCCCGTGGGCGCCTGGAAACTGAGGTGCGTCTCACCGGACGGAAAACAACGCGAGTGCGTTGTCACTGTCTACAGGGAAGGATCGGCCCTGAAAGGGGATTACGCCGCGGACGGTGTGACGCGGCCAGCCAAAAACGTGGTTTTCGACGATGGCGTACTGAGCGTTGACGTCGACGGTAAATTTGCCGGTCAGTCGTACGGGCTCACTTACAAGGGGGTACCACGGGGTGACGCCCTTCAGGGTTTGGTGCGCTGGTCGTTCGGTTGGGCGTCCGGTTCCTTCGCCTTCGAGGGCGAACGCATCAAGCAACAGGTCGCCTCAAACCGATAACGATCCCCTTGGTTCCCGGCGCCGAACTCGTGGAGTCCTTCCTCTGCCGGGAATTGAATCGACGCCGTCCGGTCACAGTTCACGGCACGGCAAATCAGTTTCAGTTGAAATTTACTTCCGGCGCAAACGGTGACCTGGCACCGGCGTCCCTCCGCCCCGGCTCGTCCCGCATCAAGCGGAAGCAGATCGCGCGATCGTCGCCGATGGCGGGTATCGCTCGATCCTCGGGGCAGCTGATTATCGAAAGGCGAGAGGGACGGCGATCTGGCGGTGTAGCCAAGCTTTGCCTTTTCGCGCGGCCAGCCGCGCCAGCGAATCACGGAGGCCCGCCGCCGTTTCGAACCACCAGCCGAATTCCCGGACGGAGCAGTTCGGCAAGAGACTCAAGACCACCGGTCAGACCTCTACCCCCTCCTCGAGTGAGGTGGCGCTATCGTGTCCGCACCCAGGAGCATATTCGCAGCCGGAACACCCTGACATGTTTCGTGAGTCACAGAAAGACGGCCGGGCCCACACCATGAATGTCGTTCACAAGGCAAAGGCGACCGCGGGCTGACACGCCCTATTTTGATGCTGAAGATTCGGCGTTTCCACGATTGACGACACACCAGCGATTCCGGATGTATACTGGAACGATTCGCCGTCGAACCCGCATGAGGCCGGTTTGCAATCACGTCGCAAGAGGGCGCAGATTCCCGAACATCTGGAGAAAAATCCATGCCGAGCATTCGCTTGATGGGGTTCGCCGCTGGTGCTCTATTCCTCCTTTCGTCGACAGGCAACGCCCAGTCCGTCCAGGCCCCCGGCAAGGGGATGCCGACGGCCCAGGCACCTTCAAAGGTCCTCCCGCAACCGCAAGCTCCGGGCAAGGGGATGCCGACGGCCCAGGCACCTTCAAAGGTCCTCCCGCAACCGCAAGCTTCGGGCAAGGGGATGCCGGCTGCATACGGTTCCACGGGCTACTACGGCGGCGGGTACTCCGGCGGCACTGCCGGCTATCCCGGCGGGTACGACCTCGGCCGGCCCGGCTACAACCCGGGCGGCCTCGGAGGGCCGGCGTCCGGGATTGGGGTGCGGCCCGGCCTGGGCGCCGGCGGTTTCGGCCCGGGGCGCTGACCGTCCAGAGGTTCTCCGATTACCCTGCGGGGCGCCGCCGGCCTGGACCTATGGGGTCACTCGGGGCGGTGGCGGCCAACTGATCGGCGCCGTGGCCGGCAACCGAGGAGACTCGAACTTCAACCAGTGCGGCCGGGCGTCACCCCGGAGGCGACCCGGCCCGTTGATCCAGTAGGTCCACCGAACCGGCGCGGACCCAGCGAAGCAGTCCCAGGTGCCATGCCCCTTAAACCGCGAAGCCTTTCGTACCCGAGCCGAGGCACGACAGTGCCCGGGCATGATTGAACTCATCACCCAGATGAAGGGCTGCCAAAAGACGTGGAGTCGGCGCACACGCCATTGCCTGACGCGAGCCACGGCATCTAGGCCACTGCGCTTGGGAACTAGCCGACGACGTGCAGGCTCTGCTGTGCAGGGTCTCGGCAGCAATCGCGACAGCCTTTGATGTGCTGCAAGCCACCTGTCGGCTCAGGCCTACCAGAAGCGATATCGCTTTCCGGGCTCGCCTCTCGTAGCCCTCGATCGCCGGGTGCTCGCTGTTGGAGAAGTTGAAGTGCAACGCAGACGTCGATTTTGCTGTCGTTCTTCTGACGCCAGACGACATGGTTGCCGCGAAGCCCGATGCAATCCCACCGCAACCCAGAGCCCGTCAAAAACGTAACTTTTGAGCTTGGCTTCATTATCGGTAAGCTTGGAGACCATCGGGTCTGCGGTCTGCGCAGGTCCTCGGTCGAACTTCCTTCCGACTATAGCGGAATCGTTTATATTTCGATGGATGACGTTGGCTGGAAAGTAGGTCTCGCGAAAGAATTGCGAGAAGCCGGATTCGAAATCGATATGAACCTTCTGTAAGACTCCCCTTCCAACTCATCTCCGTAGCTAGCTTCGCAAGCTAGGCACAGCGTAATGTCCAGCCGTGCCTGACTGGCGCCCCGCGCAGGAGTTCAAGCGCGCAACCGGCCAGCCAGGTCGAGTGGGCATTTTCATCAGCTGTAGCTCCGCCGCTACTCGTCGGTCGGCCGGTCGCATCAACACTCTTGCTGCGGACCGGACTGGGGGAGATCATACGCCAGAATCAACGGATCGTTCCGTTGAGTTGCTATCGCTGTCCATTCACGCGGCACCCCGCCATGCCAACACCACCCGAGACCGTCTTCAAGTATGAACCATTCAGCGTCAACAGCCTCATGAATCTGAAGAAACAATCTCTCCATTTTGGCCCGCCAATTCGATTCAATGACCCGTATGACTGCACGGTCGCCGCGGGATTCGCTCGGCCTTCGTTTAGACGAAATCGAAATAATGAGGCGATGCTTCTTAGAGCGTAAAAATCTACCGCCGGGGTTGCCAGCGTACGTGGAATCGCTCAGTAGCGAGAGAAAACTCAAGCTATTTTATGAAAAACGCCACCAAGGCATTCGAGGACACTAGGGCCTGTGGACATTCGTCTTGAGCGGTTTTCCGTTTTACGTTAATGACTGCTGCATCAGTTGGCTCATGGAGGAGCGGAACGATGCGGCGACACGAAATCTCGGATGAACAATGGATGCGATCGAGCCTCACCTACCTGGCAAGGCCCGCGACCCCGGAAGAACGGGCCAGGACAACCGGTTGTTCGTGAATGCCGTGTTCTGGATTGCAAGGACCGGCACTCCGTGGCGGGACTTGCCCGGACGATTCGGGTTGTGGAATACGGTCTACAGACGATTCTACCGTTGGTGCAAAGTAAGCGTCCGAGATTTCCAGGGCGTGAACGCGGCAGCGTTGGGTGCGCAGGCGGAATGAGAGAGCAGTGAGGCGAGGCGTCGTCGCCTCACCCGGTTTCACTTCGGCCAGGACCTTACCACAGGGCGCTGATCCCGACGTTGTGCCTTCTGTCGGGATTCCTCAAGCCGATACGTCAGGATGTGCTCGGGATGCGGCAGCGCCCAACGATCCGGCAGCAAGCCGGCCAAGAACTCCGGACTCGCGTCGACCGCGAGCTGCAGGTCACGTTGAGTGCAAGTAGGCCCAAGGTTCAAGCCGATGGCGCCTCGCTCCTGCAAGGATCGTGCACAGCACGGCCGCTCGCGGCCCGGCCTCGACGCTCCAGAGGAACATCCAATTCTTGCGACCGATTGCCTGATCCCGAACCCGACGCTCCGACATGTTATTGTCGATCGTCAGCCGGCCGTCTTCCGTGTACCGGCACAACGCTTGCCATTGGTTGGACGCGTAAGTCACCGCTTGCGCCGGCGCCGACTTGGGCAACAACTTCGATGACAAGCGATCCAATTCCTCGCGGAGCCGCTCCAAGATCGGCACTGCTTCCGTCTCGCGCCAGTCCGCATCGCGCCCATCGTCATCGAGTGGCCGAACCCGATCCTCGACTTTGTAGAGCCGCCAGATCATCTGCAAAACCAGCGAAGCTTCCGCGGGAGCCGACAATCGTGCATCGAAGAACTTCCGACGCGCATGTCGACCGGCGCGGGACTTCGCGAATCTTGCCGTCGGACCCCGCATAAATGGCGTCGTACCCGCTGAAGGCGTCGGCCTGTAAGTATCCCGTGAAGTTCGCCAGGAACCGGGCGGGTCCATCGCGCTTGCGATCCTCCGTGAAGTCGTACACGTCATAGGGGATCGTCGTGGGACCGATGTAAACCCAGAACCGCCCCTTGCGGCTGCCTGGCTGATCGCCGCCCAAGACTGTCACGTGCGTGTCGTCTGTCCAGATCACCGGTGCCGACTGCACCAAGTCCTTCTGAAACTCGTAGAGCGGCTTCAGCAAGTCAGCGACATTGCGGACCCAGTCGCAAAGGGTGCTGCGGGGCAAATGCAGACCATAACGGCTCGAGATGTCTTCGAACCGATACAGCGGCATGTGTTCCGCGAATTTGGAGACGACCACTTCGGCAAGTACACCACACCGGCGATACAGCCACTCACAGGACGCGCGGGAACCTCAGGAGCCACGACTCCATCACGGCAGCGGGAGCAAGCATACTTGGGGAGCACATGGACCTGGAGCTCAAAGCGGGCGGGGATGAACTCCAGCACGCGTGCCTCATCCTCGCCGATGAGTGCCTTGGCTTCTCCGCAATGCGTGCAGACCTTCTCGGCCTCGGGTATGTCGTGCTCGATGCGGATCTTCGCGTCGTCGTTCGTCGTCCAGGGCTTACGTGAACGGCGCTGTCGAGGCGCAGCCGCTGGGTAGACCGAGCCCCAGCGACTCGGCCAAGTGGTGATGGTCTCGATCAGGTAGGAGCTCAAAGAGATGTCCTTGTCCCGGGGCTTCCACCAACCGTTCCCGTCGCGGGCCAAAGACGTAGCGGCGGTAGAGCTCCAGCTGATGACGCAGCCCTTGGACGGTTAGCTCGTGCTCTTGGAGAACCTGATCGTGCAGCTTAGCGGTTTGATCAAGCGCCGCTTGGAGGTCGTCAACCTGCTGGGTGAATCGTTGCAGCAGGTCATGACATTCGCGAGGATCAGTCGGCCACGACTCTGGATGAATCATGGCCTGGATTATAGCGCGAACATGCGATCTTACAAGGGGGCACCGATCGATTTTTCGGCTTCCGACGTCGGACGCTCATACCGTTTGCATTGCCGAACAGATCTCAAGTCGATGCCGGAGAGGATCAGTGCCAGTTGGGTCGGGGTCATTTCGATCGATACTGCATCGCGGGGCTACGGGAATCTGGAACGAGCCTGGTGTTTCGAGTCGTTTGTACCAGATGGCCAGTCCGTCGCGGTCCCAGTAGAGGATCTTGAGGCGATCGCGGCGTCGGTTCACGAACAAGAAAAGATGGCCGGACGTCGGATCCTGCGAAAAGGCTGCGATCACCAAACCGGAAAGGGCGTCGAAACCTTTGCGAAGATCGGTCGGTGGAGCGTGGAGGAACACCCGCACGAGGTGGGGAAGGTTTATCGTCGCGAACCTCCGGAGTTGGTCCTGGCTTCAGCGATCGCGCGGACGAGGTGACAGGCCAGTCGGGCGTTCGCGGTTGGGATCCGAAGGCGGACTCCATTTGGTAGGTCGGCCTCGATTGGCATTGGCGCATCGGACGGGCGCTGGACAACGCGCACGGTAACGGGGAGGAAAGCCGATGGGGCGGGCAATCCCGGGCGACGATCTGCGAGGTCTATAAGCCGGTGTCGGCGTTCCAAGCGTGAAACGACGCGACGGAAAGACGCTCTTGGGTACGGAGCTCCGCGATACTCAGACCGCTTTCCACCTGGCGGTGGATGCGATCGCGCAAGAGCGTATGGAGCTTTGGGTCAGCGATTCTCGGCACGGTTTCGGCTCCTGCGAAGTGACGGGTTGGTCCGCTTCTCAGGCTACCCGACGCCGCAAGAATGGTTATCTCGGACGCTTCCGGTGCAAAAGCGGGGTCTGGGGACGAGTGCTCGAAGCACTCGGGGGCGACGGGGAATTCGCGAACCTATGGCTCGACTCGACGATCGTTCGAGCCCACCAACATGCGGCGGGTGTAAACGGGGCAAGACTCCCAAGGATTGGGACGCTCCCGTGGGGGCTTCAGACCAAGATCTACGTCGCGGTCACTGGCGAGGGCCAGCCGGTCACGCTGCATCTGACCGAAGGGGAACGCCACGACGTGACCTCTGCCGAAGCCCTGTTGGAAGGCCTCGAACTCGAGCACGTGATTGCCGACAAGGGATACGACAGCGATCCGTTGTGCCGAGACATTCGATCTGCCGGCGCCGAGCCGGTCATCCCATCGCGTCGCGATTGTCGCACTCGCCGTCACGATAGCCAAAGGTACAAGCTCCGAAACGTGGTCGAACGACTCATAAACCGACTCAAGCATTGCCGCCGCGTAGCGACTCGCTACGACAAATTGGCAGCGACCTTCTTGGGTTTCGTTCAGTTCGCATCAACAGTTACGCTACCGTTGAATGTCCACACGACCTAGAGAGCGGTTTGTCAAAACCAAAGGCGTCACTTGTTTTTCAGAAGTGAATAATGACCTATTAATGTGGGCCGGCTAGCGCGAAGGTTATCGAGGGTTCTGTCTTGAATTTCGTACCGAGAGTGAGGCGTTCCAAAAGCTTCGGAAGGTCTCCTATGTCGACCGCATCCCGGAGATTTCGATCGTTCCGCTTGTGTGCGACAAAGACGTCAACGAGTTGTTCGAGAAGGCGTATTGCACGAAATCAGCGGCATGGGCGTACGAACGCGAATGGCGTGCATTTCACGTTGTGGCGGGATCGCTCTTCGGCTATCCGCGAGAAGCGTTAAGAGCTGTGTATTTTGGCCCCAACATTGACCGGCAAGGACTTGAAATAGTGTGCCTCATCCTCGGCGGTCAGAATCCAGACGTCGAATTCTGGAGAGGCAACAAAGCGATGTCGAATTCAAGATTGAGTTTGAGCAATTCACATACACCCCGCATATTGTTGGGAAAATGCTTGGGTTGTTATAGGATATCGAATTACTCGCGCCGACACCCCCTTAGCTTGCTGTCTACGCTAGTATCCGAGTTTGACCGCACGGCCGCCCGCTTTCTCGTTCTCTGTCGCGAATTCATCGGAGGAAGCATCATGGGCAACTTTATGTACGCGTTATTGGTTGGCGTGCCGGTGGGAATTGTAGGCGGTGCAGTAGCACTTCTCTTGAACCATCTCCTCAAAACTCGTCGCGAGCGCACAAGCCGCGAGCGCGATCGAGGCGAACGGAGAGGTGAGTAGAGCGGCCGCACGTGTGGACAGTTCTCGAGCAGCGGGGCGTCAAACTGTACAGCCGACGCAGCCGCACCCGCCGATGTCCATTTGGTGTAGCACCCCATCGTACCCCTTAGACTTGCTCGGTTAGCTACACTCCGAGCAGTTACCGCGCCTGTTGGAACGTGGTTGGCGTCCCGCCGGTCGTACCGCTGCCGGCCAGAGCGCACAGCGCCTGCATTGGGCGTGATGGCGTCCGTCGTCATGTTGATCACTGCGATATAGCCGCCAGGCCCCGCAAACGCGCCCCCGCCGGTCGAGCCGGTCCCAGTCTTTGAGCCGCCGCACCGCCGGCCATTCGCTCTGCCAAGCTAGATCCAGCCCGGCCGCGCCCCCCGGCCGCCCGTTATCCCTAGACGGGCCGTCGCACGGGCCGCACACTGCTAGTCGGTGTCGTCGGACACCGAAGCTGATACGGGCCGAGGTGGCTTCGGTCGATGAAACCGACGCACTCAATGCTCCGGCCCGTGGGAATACCTTGGACCCGCGATCTCGCTAAAGTTTGCGGCGGGGCAAGAAGCGAGCGATCAGGGCGCTGGGACATGCCCTGTTGATCATCGTCTATCACGCGGTGAAGCGGCAGACGACCTATATCGAGCTGGGGGCCGACTGGGGGGACCGCCTCGACCCGGATCGACTGACCCGGCACCTGGTCAAACGACCGAGGAAGCTGGGCCGTTGAGTCACACCCGAACCACGGGATGAGGCGGCGTGACCCTCTATTCTCATAGCAGTACTAATAGGGATCACCCATCAGGATGAACCCAGCCCAGTAGTGGGGATGCTCGAACGGGTGCCCGACAACCGGCTGGCCCCGCTTCGCACGGGGAATAACCCGCACGGTCTGCAGCCGACAACTCCGCCTCGACCGCTTCGGAGGTCGATCCGCCTGCCGTTGCTCGCCTCGCCAAGCATTCGGCCTTCGGCAGCGGCTGGGCCAGCCCGTCCTTTCCCAGCCAGTTCTGGTAGAATCGCGTCATCAACAACGCGGTCGCCCGATCGTCCACCTCCCAGAGGCTGAGCACCAGGCTCCAGGCCGCCGGCCAGGAACATTGCCTGCGCGAAGCCGAGGAAACCTTCACCCCCACTACTGTCGTTCCAGGCCGGCTGGCAGGCATCAAGACCACCAGCTCGGCGTTGAGCTTCCACGTGCTCATGACCTCGCCGGCCGTGAGGGTGCCGTCGAAGCACGGCTGGTGATAGCGGGAATCTTGGTGGGATCCGGCAAACGGTCCTGGGACCACAACAGCCGCGAGTTCATCGGGGCGAGGTCGTCCATCCGGCCATGCACGGCCAGGTGGATCACCGAGAATTGGGAGAGCTGACCGTGGATCTGCAAGTCAGCCAGGAGTTGTTCGCTGGCGTCGGAGCCGAGGAAGACGTCCTTGCGGTCGAACAGCGGAGCGATCGCCTGAACCTGGCCGCACACCGCCCCGGAAGGCGACCGAAGGCCGAGCCGCGGGTGCGTCGGAGCAGGTCATCGCCCTCGCGCTGGGCGAGGATCACCTCGGCCGCCGGCCTGGTCTCTAATTCGACGCCCAACCGCCCGGGCCTGAGCGTCAGAT
>CAWDZZ010000014.1:0-521523 GCA_963806595.1 uncultured Isosphaeraceae bacterium
CCCAATCTGACCCCGTTGACGCTGACAGTGTCCGCAATCTAACTCGTCGCGTTGATCGTGCCCTGCGTGCCTCCAGGAAGCTCAGGCAAGACATAGATGCTATTCGCTACGAGCTTCTTAAGAATGGCACCTAGCCACAGAAGATAGGGGGCGCATCCGCTCTCTCGGTTAGAGAGCTCGTTCGCAGGCTCCCTTTCCGCCCATTACACACGCCAGAACCGTTAACCGGATCTGACCCCGTTGACTTTCCGCCCATTACACACGCCAGAACCGTTAACCGGATCTGACCCCGTTGACGGATCTGACCCCGTTGACGATCTATGCTCTGGATGAAAACGTGGGAAATATGCTTAAGCTAAGAAACCGGCTCGACGATCACAACATATCCCTATAATTGTGATAATCGATTGACGGCAGAAACGCAAGCTGGTACAGTATTTGCGACGTGCGCCTGTGACGCCTGGAATCCGCGGATCGGCATCGACGACAGCCGCTCGAAGACCAGAAACGGCTACGACCGGACTAACCCATACGCGGATTTCAAGGGCCCAGGCACGTTGCAGCAGCGGAACATTTTCGGCCGGGCGCGGCGAGCGGAGGGGTCGTGGGCCAGTTCTTGGTCCGCACGCCAGAGTAGCGATGGTCTGGTAACTGGGCCTGTGCTCAGACTTCCACGGCGGTAAGGAGGCAATTTGGGGTCCGTGTCGCCCCGGCCGAAAGACACGCAGCACGCTAACCCAACTGGCAACGCGTACGGCGCGCCAATGGAGAACGTGTCGGTAGAATGGTTTGCGGAGCGGGTCCCGTCTAAGTTTTGGATTGAACTCCACCCGTTCCAGTTTGGGCAGGTCGAGAGCCGGGCCATTCGCCCAGCAATTGAAAGCCATCCGGAGCATGACGATTTCTGACGAAGCTGCCAGTATGCCGGAGGCACCGCCCGATCGAGCTCGTTCCGACGGGCGGCGCGTCCGCCTGAGCGTGCGCGGAATGATGGCCTTGACCCTTCTCATCGGCGCCGGCCTCGGATGGGTCGCCTATCGTGCCCGACTTCAGCGCGAGGCGGTCGCCGTGATCGTCAAGGCTGGCGGCAAGGTGTTCTACGAGGGTCAACACTTCGACGGCACGGAGAGCCCCGCTCCCACTTCGGGGGCGCACCCGTGGCTTCGCAAGTGGATCTTCGCTCATCTCGGGGACGAGTATTGGCGGACCGTCGAGATGGTTGACCTCGAGGGCACCGTTATTGGTGATGCCGGGCTCGCTCATTTCCGTTCGCTCGACCGGCTCGAATTCCTCAACTTGCGCGGGACTAAAGTGACGGACGCCGGTTTGGCGAACTTGGAGGGGCTCAAGCACCTGACAAACCTTGACCTTTACAGTACGGCGATCGGCGATGCCGGCTTGGTGCACCTGAAAGGGCTCGACCGGCTCGAGTCACTGTCCGTTGGGACCTCGGTCACCGATGCGGGTCTCGTGCACCTCAAAGGCCTCAGCCGACTCATACACTTGTTTCTCGGCGACACCAAGGTGACCGACGCGGGGCTGGCGGCGATCGCGGCGCTCGGTCAGCTTCGGATGCTGGATCTCAGCAACACCGCCGTCAGCGACGCGGGTCTGATCCACCTCGACGCGATCAACGGAATCTCCTCGCTGGATCTCAGCGCCACCAAGATCACCGACGCGGGCATGATCCATCTCGAGCGACTCACCGGACTTCTCACTCTCAGGCTCTGTGACACCCTGGTCAGCGACGCCGGACTGCTACACTTGGCAGAGCTCGGCGGCCTTCGCACCCTGTACCTCGACGGGACGAACGTCAGCAACGCGGGGTCAGTTCACCTCAAGGGAATGAGTGTTCTGGGGATCCTCGGCCTCGAGCGCACCAAGGTCACGGACGCCGGCTTGATCCATCTCGAGGGGCTTGCAGCTCTCACCTACATGCCACTCGACGGCGCCCGGGTCACCCCTGAAAGGAAGGCGGCTTTCCAGCAGCTTATACCTGAGGTGTCGTTCGAACCGCTGGTAGTCCCCGCTGAGGAAGACCAGCGGAGTTCCCCCCAAGTCGATCCGCCAACCGAGGCGGCCGGTTCCCCGTCCGACGCACATCGCCCCCCGGGGACCACAACGGAAACGGCGGTCTTTAACTGCCCACTGATAGGAAACCTTGCCGTACGGAGACTGCAATGGACAAACCGACGGACAAAGCTCGAGCGGGGTTTTTGGCGGGTATAGCGATCCTGTTGATCGCGTCGTCCACTCGCGCAGATCAAAACGATCGACCGACTCGAGGAGAGTTCGTGATCATGAAGTCTCTCGACACCGAGCTCATGCTTGACGGACGAAGTGTTCCTGGCAGGAACCGGATGCGGGTCTTCACGGTTGCCGAGGTCGACGGTGAGCGACTGTTTCTGATGGGTGGGGACGACCGGCTTAGCGGTTGGGCGAATCAAGCTGACGTCGTTCGCTTGCAAGATGCCATTGCCTATTTCACTGGCGTCCTCGCGCACAACCCCGCCTCGCCGGAGATCTACCGACTCCGCGGACTGGTCAAGCTCAAGTTGTCGCAGAGGGAGGCGGCCATCGAAGATCTCAACTCGGCGATCCGCGAGCGTCCGACTTTCGCGCCGGCATACATCGATCGCGCCGAAGCCTGGATCGCGCAGAGCAATTGTGAGTCTGCGATCGCCGACCTCAACGAAGCGCTCCGCCTCAACCCTAGATCAGCAGAGGCTCACTTGCTTCGCGGCCATGTCTACCAAACCACGCAAAAGCCCGAGCTCGCCGTAAAGGAGTACACGGACGCCATCCATCTTGACCCGTCGGATGGCGTCGCCTACTGCTTCCGCGCAATCACCTTTGCGACGCTTTCGCAGGAAGACAAATCGTTAGCGGACTACGACGAGGGGATCCGGCTCTCGCCTGACTTGGTTTGGGCACATCACGGCAGCGGCTGCATCTGGATCCGCCGACAGGACTTTGATCGCGCGATCAAAGACTTCGAGAAGGTTGTGAAGCTGGATCCTGCCAGCATTCTCGGTTATGCCATGCGCGGAACTGCGTGGCAGGGGAAGGGACAGCACGATCGTGCTTTGTCCGATTTTGGGGAGGTGCTGCGTCTGGGACCGGATTGGGCGATTGGCTACTGCATGAGAGGCAACGCTTACTATGCCAAGGGCGATCGAGCGCGAGCCCTGGGTGACTACGAGGAGGCGCTTCGACTCGATCCGGAGTGCGTCTTGGCATACTCCTTGCGCGGTATGAGCAGAAGCGTCAAAGGCGATCTGGACGGCGCATTGAGTGATCTGTTCGAGGCCCTTCGACGCGCCCCCGATTTCTATTGGGCTCGCCTCTTCGGCGCCTACGTCTACGAGGAAAAGAAAGAATATGAGAGCGCATTACTCGAGCTTGACAGGACGGGGCCACATCCGAGTATCGATGATTGCGTGGCGTCTGAAAAGGCTTGGATCCGGGCGACGTGCCCGCGCGACGCATTTCGCGATGGCCGGCGGGCCCTCGACCTGGCGAAAGGCCTTTATGGCCGTTCAGCGAAAGGCGGGCGTCCGGACCAAATGAGCAAGGTTGCCGCGTCCACGCTCATGGCCGTCGCCCATGCGGAGAACGGCGACTTTAAGTCTGCAATCGATCACCAGCGAACGGCGATCGATCTTTACAAAAAGGTAGCTGCAAAGGACGCGCTGCTGACCCGGCTAAAGTCACAGGCTTGGCTGAGGGGACTGCTGAGATCGTTTGAAGGCGGGAGGCCATATCGAGAGCAGGAATCCGATCTGAAGGATGAGACGATTCGCCGTCTGCGGCGGATTGACGCCGCCTCTGTATTCTCGTCCGGCGCAATTCCATTTCTCGCAGTCGAGCGACCATAGTGGTGATTTCCAGAGGGCTAGGCCATGCAGCGCATCGTTCAAAGCGCGGGCGAGCTATCGGTAAATTCTGTCAATCGCCCAAGCAGTTCACTCAAGACGATAGCTCGCGCACATCTCGTCTATCCCGCCGTAACCCGCTGGTGTCATTGCGTCACGCGTTGCATGCGACAGGCATTTCTGCTGGGCGAAGGACCGGAACACCGTAAGAAACGGAGGGAGTGTCCTCCGTCGCAGCCTACCCGCTCACCGCTCTCGGGCATCGATGGCGGCGTGCGTCCATCAAAGATCGTCGCCGTCGGCTCGGGATCCCGCGGCGAGAAATCGAACGATCGCTCGCAAATCATGCGCGATTTGCTCGAAGACGCCGGCCTGCATCCAGCGCCGGGCTGGTTGGTAGACTGCGGTCCAAGGCGGAAGATCGATTGCCAGGAAGCGCCACCGACAGCCCGTCCTGACCAGGTAACGTATCGCGCTCAACAGATCGCGCAGGACATGTTCGCGGTATCGAGCATCCTCGCCCATCTCCGTGTCGTGTTCATGCCACAACATGAGCAAAGCTCTTACAATCAGTCAAAGACAGCCTCTAGAATTCAGCGTGAGAGCCCATCGACCCTCGTGTGGCGCCGTCGCCGCCCAGGTCGATGATCCGCGCTTCGGTGCAATTCGCTTCGATCACTGCCCGCGCGAGGTTGAACCAGGCGCCGCAGCGATCCAGGATGCCGCTGTCGGACGTCGCCACGATCTCGGGCGAATCCGCCAGGATGGCATCGGGATCATCGACCACCTCGGCAGACCAATCGCAAGACAGCCTGGCCGCGAGTTCCAGGACGACGCCGCGGATCCGGCCGCTGTTGGAGACGGGGCGGTCGAACAGCCAGAGGCAATGGCCCACGCCCAGGCTTGCGAGCCCGTCGGCAAGCATTCTGAGAGCGGGCAGCGTCTCTGCGACCTTACGATAGCTGCCATGGACGCCCGCGATATCACGACATGTCTGGTCGCGGCAGAGCAGCACGACCGCGCCGCCAAGCGCAGCCTCGATCGTTGTGAGGACGTTGAATCCGTCGATCAAGAGACTTCGGCCCGCCAGCTCTGTCTCGGAGACGCGGTGAGCGAGCCTCCGCTCCCGAGCCAGGTCCGTGCAGGTCGCGCGGCGCACCGCCTGGCGCTGCCGCTCAATCAATCGCCAGCGGTCGCCGACCAGCTTCAGTGCCGAGATGGGGGCATAACCACGTCCCAGCAACCACGCCAGGTCCGCCACCGCCTCGCGCAACGCCGGCCAGCTCGCCGGCTCAAAAGCAGCCGCGTCGCGGGGGTCGGGGCCGCGGTGGGATCTCGTGTCGGGCATGTCGGCTGGCCTCGTGCGGGCCTTGATTTCTGAAACGTATCCGTTCGCTGGGCGTGGGCGATGACCCGGCGCCACGGCGCCTGGCGCGCAAACCCGCCTCGCCGAGCGGTTCGGGATGCGACTCATTATTGCATTCCTCGATGGGATCGAAGTCAAGGGCGGCGGCCCCCGGCCCGCGAGCTCGGCCGAACTCGAACGCCCTACGAACTTTGCAGGCCGCGTGCCCCGTCACTGGCCGCCGTGAAGAGCGTCGCCGTCGCCATCGGCGAGACAGTTCTGATCTTGAAAGAAAGAGGCTTCCCTGTCATCTTGCCGGCGGCGCGACGCTGGGCCGTGGCGCGATCCCGGCGCAAGACCGGCGGAACGCGCGATTACCGCGGATCGGGGCGGACCGCCCGAGCGACTCGGGGACTCGCTGCCCTGGGGAGGGAAGCAAGGATGCGGCCGATCTTGTTCGTGGTTCCAGGGTCGGACATCAACGTTCACAGCTACGGGGTGATGATCTTCGTGGCCTGCTTTGCCGCGCTGGCGATCCGCTCTGGCGCGCGCCGCGGGAACGGATCGATTCCAACATCGTCTACGAGCTCGCGACCTGGCTGTTCCTCGGGGGCGTGATCGGGGCACGGTCCCTGTTCTTGATCCTGCATCCGGAGGCGATTCATTCGGTCGGCGACATCTTCCGGAGCTGGCAAGGCGGGAACGTCTTCTACGGCTGCATCCTCGGCGGGCTGACCGGCTCGCTCCTCTACTGGTACCGCCGCCCGTTCCCTTTCTGGGGGATGTGCGACGTCGCCGCGCCGGCGGTGGCGATCGGCGCGGCCGTCGGCCGGATCGGCTGTTTCTTGAACGGCTGCTGCGACGGCGCGGTCTGCGGCCTGCCCTGGGCGGTCCGGTTCCCGGCGGGCTCGCATGCCTGGGTCCGCCAGTTCAATGCCGGCCTGATTTCACCGGAAGCCCACGCATCCTTGCCGGTGCATCCCACCCAGCTCTACGCCGCAGTGGCCGCACTCGCCGTGCTGGGATTGCTGCTTGCATACCTGCCGCGCCGTCGCCGGCCCGGCGAGGTCATGGCCCTCTTGATGATCCTGTACTCCCTCACCCGCTGGCCGATCGAAGCGCTGCGGGGCGACGAATCCGCGCGCTTCGCCGGCATGACCGTGTCGCAGAATATCAGCGTTGCCCTCCTCGTCTTGGGGCTGGCGCGTCTGGTTTGCCCGCAAGGGACGTGCGCCGGCGCCCAGGCCGGCGCAGGACCGGTGCTGCCGGCCGCGACACCCTGAGCACAGCAGCAAGCCCGGCCCACGGTTCGACCTTCTCCGGCAGTCGCGATCAGCGGCGCCGGTTCGGATCCGGCTGGGCTCCGGGCGTTTCCGCCGCGGCTGGATCTCGCTGGCTCCGCCCGCCGGCTTCGGGCTCCCCGCGCTGGTTGGCAAGCCCCCGCGCGGGCTGGGGCGTGTACGGATAGAACGGCGTCCGGTCGAAGAGGTTGCGAGGCCGCAGGTCGAAGCCGCTCCACATCACGAGCGCCGAGCCTTCCCAGGCGTCGTCGCCAGGCCAGAGCCGCGGGGCGGAGTTGGGCATGCCGTCCTCGTGCCGCGGCTCGTGGTGCACGGCCGAGTTGCACCAGAGCACGATGTCGGTCTGCTCGACGACCTCTTCGTCCTTGACGATGTTCGGCAGGTTGGCGAAGAGGAACTCCATGGGCCGTTCCGGGTGCGACTTGCTGACCCAGAGGTCGTGCCGGGTGAACTCCTCGTTGTGCCGCGGCGTGCCGTGGCGCAGCGGCATCAGGTCGTAGGCGATCCGCTCGCCGCGGGCGTTCAGTCTTCTCGGACTCGACCCGGATCATCGTGAATTCGCTCGGGTCCCAGTCGACGCCCCCTTCGAGGCCGCCGTTGAACGGCTCTTTCAGGTCCTCGGCGGCTCAGGCCGGCGGGGTTCTCGACGTGCCTCATCAGCATCGCCGAGTTCTTGCTGCCGTCGACCAGGTCGATGTCGATCCGCCAGTGGGCGCTGTGGACGTGGGCCTCGTAGCGCTGGCCGGGCAGGTTCTGGCCGGTGGCGCCGACGCGAAAGGCGATCGTGCCGTCGTCGTGAAACGCATACGACATGAGATACATGTAATTGCCGGCTTCGAGCCCGCCCCAGAGCACCAGCTCGCGGCCGCGGCGGACGCCGTGGGCGTAATCCTTCCAGGCGATGCCGCGGTCGCGGATTTCCTTGACGACCGTGGCGAACGGGTCGCCCTGGAACGGCGGCATCAGCGTGCCGAACGGGCCGGCGTCCTCGGCCTTGACCTCGGCCAGCGGGAACGAGAAGCTGGTCAGGTCGTAAAAGCGGGTGAAGCTTGACTGGTGGTAGGGGACGAACAGCTCGGCGATCGCGGGCGTCTTTCAGGATCTTGATCCAGTCTTCGCCCAGGTCGCGCTTGAACCAGGCGCCGGTGATGTACAGGCCCTTGTGCAGGCCGCGGGTGTACTGGACCTTCCAGGCCGTCCCCTTGCGCGGGTCCTGGCCGCCCGACTCGCTGAAGAGGAACTCGGCGGTCACCTCCTGCGCGGGGGGATCGGGCAGCGTCGCGGCCGGAAGAATCGCTGAGCGAAGGCCGCGGGCGACGCGGCGTCCAGGACCAGAGGAGTGCGAAGAGCGCCAGGCGCGGATCGGCGGCAAGTGCATGCGGAATCCTCGATTGAGTCATCAGAGGGCTCGCTGTCGACCGGGATTCCGGCGACCGGCGCGAATCATTCGGGTCGTGGGCGGGCCTTGGGCTGCGTGCCTCGGCCTCGGGCTCGGGCGCCGGCGTCTCGACCTTGCGCGTCGTCAGGTTGACCTGCGGGCGCGGATAGCTCAGGTCGCGCTTGCCGACGCGGTAGGTCAGGTGAACGACCCGATTGACCCGCGGGTCGTCCTTGAGCGTGAACTGGCTGAACTGCGGGTAGACGCTGAGCTCGCTTGCCGAACCGCTCGTAGAGCTGCTTCACCTCGTCGCTCTTCTCGCGAGCGAGCTCCTGGGCTTCTTCGAATTCGTCGTCGGAGAGCGGCGTGCGGAGATGCTGGGCGGCCTCGACGTCGACGACCTTGCCCGTGCCCAGGTCGACGGTCGAGAAGACCGTGATGTCGTCAAAGTAGCGATACGAGGTGACGACGGCCAGCGGGCCCGGGCCTTTCGCCTTGGCCTTTTCGTCTTTTCCCTCGTCTCTTCTTCGTCTTCGGCTCGGCTTGGTCTTCGCGCCTGGTCTTCCGCCGGCGGCGCCGCCTGGTCGTCGGCGGGCCGGGCGTCGTCCTTGGGCGCACGAGCAGCTCGACGCCGACGACATATTCGCGACGATCGGCGCCGGGCTCGGTCGCGCCCTCGGTCTTCTTGCGCAGCTCGCGTCATCGCCCCCTTGGTCAGGCTGACGGCCTCCTTGGTCTGCTGGGCGGTCAAGCCCGGCCGAGGCCGGCGCGGGGCCCTGCGGCTCTGGGGCCGGCGCCGAGCGCCAGGCCGAGCGACCCCGCGCTCGCGGCGACGACCCGCCAAATCGCGTCGTCTCATCATCGAGCCGCCATCCGCAGAATGGTGCGCAGGCTGAGACGCCCGTGCCGGCTCACCGCGGCTGCTCGCCGGCCCTGCACATTGGCGGTATCGTCCGTGTGAATGTCGCACTTCAGGAATCGCTCACGGCTCGCGGGCGTCGAGGTTGGCCTCGAGGACCTTGGCGATCCGGTGGCGGCACTCTTCGAGGTGCGCCCGGCTGGTGTCGTCGATGGTCAGGTTGCTCGTCTCGAGCACCTTGCCGATCCGGCCGGCGATCTCCTTGAGGTGCAGCCGGGCCAGTGCGCGGGCGTCGGCCGGCGACCGCGGCGTTTCCGCCCCGCAGGAAGACGACGTAGCCGTAACAGATCGCCGTAGGAGCTCGGCGTCTGCTGCCCAGGACCATGTTGCTCAGCCGGCGCAGGTATTCGCGCTGGAGGTTGCGGCGGATGGTCGAGAGGGCGACCTTGGCCGACTTGTCGGTCGCGGGCTTGGACAGGCGATCGAGGTCGGACCAGATGCCGTCGGTCAGCGACCGGAAGACCTCGTCCATTCGCAGCGGGTTCGGAGCCCGGGTCGGACTGGAGCTGCTGGTTCTCGAGCCGGGCGAGGGTCGCCGGGCTCAGGCAGTGGCCCAGGACGATCTTCTGGATCGCCAAGGATCCGCTCGAGCACCGAGATGTCGACGCCCGAGCCGAAGAAGCCGTCGGTGCCCCAGTGCATCCAGCGCTCGGTTCCCAGCCGGCGGAGCAGAGCCGGCGAGAACTGGAACGCCGTGTCGGCGAGGATCGAGTCGGTCAGGAACTTCAGGCACTCGCGCTGCTTGGCGCCTGCGACCGGGACGATCGGGTCGCGGGCATCTTTATCGGCCTTGTGATCGCGAGAGACCGACTGGCCGCCGATGTACTGCGAGGCCAGCGTCGCGCCGTCGCCCCACTGCTCGAGCAGGATGCCGAAGGCGCGGCGGGTCCGCGCCCACGATTCGCCGTCCTTGACCACGCGGGCTCCAGGTCCTTGAGCAGCTCGGAGGCCAGCGCGATCCGCTCCTTGCCGAACTCGCAGGGGTCAGAGCCCAGGTCCCAGCGATTGACGTAGGGGTCGTCGTTCAAGAACGAGTCTTCGTCGGTCGCGTAGACCAGGTCGTGCTCGGGCGCCCGGGCGGCGATCTTCTTGAGCTCGGTCGCCTCGTCGCCCATCGACCGGCTTGTAGGCATACTCGATCGCCCAGTAGTCGTAGGGGCCGATCGTGGTCGAGTAATAATCGCCCTGCTTCTTTCCCTTGGGGGCGATGTTGATCGGGCTGTAATCCATCACGCTGCCGACCAGGCCCTTGACGTGGGTGATCGCCGTGTCGTTGAGCTGGTCGGCCGTGAGCATCGTGCTGGCCTTGAAGTTGTGCCGCAGGCCGAGCGAATGGCCGACTTCGTGCATCACGATGTGCTTGATCGCCTGGCCGAGGAACTCTTCGGGCAGCTCGTGCTTGGGCTCGGGCTTTCTTCGGCGGCTGTCTTGTCGTTGTCCTTGTCGTTGTCGCCGGCCGGCTTCTCGGGGCCGTTGCCGTCGGCCAGCGCGATCGCGGCCAGGCCGAAGTCGCGCTGGAAGCCGGTCTGGAACTGGCAGAAGCCGCGAGTGCCGCGGACGAAGTTCCTGGCGAGCTCCCAGGCGAGCGAGTTCTGGTCGGCCGGGACGACCTCGGGCACCATCCGGCTGGGGTTCTTGTCGAGCGCATCGATGCCGAGCAGCGCGCTCGACTGCGGCAGGCCGTAGCCCATCTTCGAGGCCAGGATCGGGCTGATGACCTCGCCGATGGCCAGCGGCGTCGTCTGCTGCTCGCCGCCGGCGGCCGTCGTGTGCCGACCAGAAGGGCGTACTGCTGTTTCCAGTAGCGGATGAAGCCGGCGTCGAAGACCACGTCGCCGTCGATCATCTCGCCGGTGAGCGGGTTGGCCCGCAGGCACGACATCGCGCCGCCCATGTCGCTGGTGACCCAGCGGAACGTGCAGTAGTGGGTGTCTTCGGGGTCGAAGTCGTCGCGGCCGGACTCTTCCCAGCGAACGGCGATCGCGTCCTTGAAGCCGATCTTCTCGAACGCCTTGTTCCACTCGCGGATGCCTTCCTCGACGTAGGGGCGGTACTCGATCGGCACGGTGTCCTCGACGTACCAGACGATCTGCTTGCTTGGGCGGCGAGAGCTTGGCGCCGGGATTGGCCTTCTCGAGCCGCCAGCGGTTGATCATGCGGACGAAGTTCGAATCGGCGTCGGTGACGCCGAAATCCTTGGTCGCGCTCAGGAAGTGGCCGACGCGGTCGTCGGCGGTGCGCGGGTGGTAGCCGAAGTCGGGGGTCTTCATCAGGCTGTAGTGGATCACCACGGTGATGCCGCGGTGGTCGGCCACGCCGTCCGGGCCGCCCAGGTACACCGGCGGCCGCCGCCGCTGCGAAGGTCGCCTCGACCTCGAGCTCCATGTTGTCGTGGAAGCCCTTGACCTTGCTCCAGTTGCTGCGGCTGCGGTCGAGCATGCCCAGGTTGAGCTGGGCGAAGTCGGTCATGAAGATGTCGGAAAAGTCGATCAAGACCGCGCCGCCCTTCATCGGGATTCATCGCGATGATCGGCAGCGCCATCAGGACCGAGTCGGTGTAGTTCTGCTTGACCGACTTGTCGAGCGGAGTGCCGCCGGGCGCCTTGTAGTGGATGTTGCGCCGGACGAGCTGGATGCGGTCTCCGACGCGGCGGAAGATCAGCACGGTGTCGTCGTCGCCGATCGGGAATGCCGGCCGAGGCCAGGCCGCGCGCGATCGTGATCGGCACGCAGCAGAGTCTGGTTGAACTGGTCGGGCCGGATCTCGGCGTAGAGGTGGTCGCCGGTCTTGTGCAGCGTGAACAGCCCCTCGATCTTCTCGGCCCCCCGGGTGACCTCGTTGAAGTCGCGGAACTGGCTCGGCCGGCCGCGCTGCGGCCACCGGCGCCGGCCGCGGCGATGACCGCCTCGAAGTCGATGCCCCGGCGGCCTCGGCTCCTGGGCTCCGAGCTCGGCGGCGATGAGAAAGATACCGAGCAAAGCGACCGATCCCTTGACAACGATGCGACTCATGAAGCGTTCCTCAGATGGCAGCAGCCGGGAGGCGCCGGCGCGGCCGCGATCGATTGGTATGAAGGCTCTCGGCTTGCGATCGGCCCGTCGAACCGCCGGCGGGGTTGTCTCGTCGATTGGCCCGCCTCAAACGTAACCTACTTTACCCGGCTTGCAACCAGTTCCATCTTGACGAATGAATTCGTCGCTAACAAGCCTGGCACTTTTCCATCAGCCGTGAGGAATACACAGAGCGGGCGTTTTGTGGGCGGGTGAGGGTTGACCCCGGGCAGCAAGCATGCGCGCACGGGGTTCGTGCCCGCAAGCAGCGGCGAGCGATGGTCCAATCAAGTTCGCGAGAGGGCGGCTGGCACCTGGTGACCCGAGAAACGCGCGACGGCTCGGACTAGGAAGTATCAAATCGAATTTGAATGCGGCCGGCGTGGAGAGAGTCGAAGGCTCGGTCGCTCAAGGGCATGTAGCGAAACGCTTCCAGCAAGCGGCGGGCGAGATTTTTCAAGCTGCCGAATAACTGCCCAGGTGTCCGTCCAAACTCGGCCGCCACATCGCGCAGCAAGCTGCCGACCTCCAGGATCTGCAGCATCATGTGCGCAATTTGCAGCAAGTAATAGTACGCTTTGAGCCTTTCTGGGTCGGTGCTGAAAGCATGTTCCAGGTTCAAGCCGCTGTTCTTCTGGCGATTGAATCCTTGATTCTCAATGTGCCAGCGCTGTCGGCCTCCTTTCATGGCGACGTCTTCCACCTTGCGGGAGTTAACCTCGAGATCGGTGATCCAGCCGAACGTAGCGGTTTCACCATCGACCGTTTCCGTGCATTCGATGGCGTTAAAGCACCAGGGTCGCCCTTGGTCGTCCCGATAGGCCAAGCCGTGGACCCAGCGATAAACGCGGCAAACGCCTTCGCGGGTGGCGCATTCCAGTGTATTTTCCGGACAGAGCTTTAGAAGGCTCTGAAAGTCTTCCCAGACGGCGGGCATGTGGCCGGGTTTAAAGGTCAGTACGTAGTTGCAACGGTAGTCTTTGGCCAGTTGCAGCATTCGGCCGCAGGCGTAGAGACTATCGCCGGAAAGGCACAGGCGTAGTTGGGGAAAATCCCGCCGGAGTTGGGGAAGCAAGCGGCTCAGCGCCTTGAGTTCGCAGTCTTGTTTATGAGCCTCGCCTGACAAGCCAGCGTTACTGTCCGAGTTCTCGATGAACTCGCTAGCCATGGACAAGGTCAAACCGGACGGCCCGAGCAGCTTCGCTTCTAGGACCTGATGCAGATACGAGGTGTGGGTGGCATGACGGTAGATCAAACAATGCTGGCAATGTGGCTGCCGAAATGCGAGATGACCAGTGGCATCCAGCGCTACGACTAATCCCCCTTGCAAGCGGGCAGCGTCCAGGCACCTCATGCGAATGAGGCGCCGCAGCATGCGTGTTCGCAGCTCGGCGAAGGGAGCAGCGCCTGTATGTTCCAAGAAATGATCCAGGGTGTCGTTTACCGGGCGCGTGTCCTGCTGGGTTCGAGCCAGGCGGTTGAGATTGTTCAGCACTTCGGTGCCGCGGGCATCGAGATCGAAATCGAGTTGTCTGCGACTGCCGAGCTGGAACAGGTACAAACCGATCCCCCACCAGATGAGAAACCGCTTGTGGTAGACGACCAGGGGCAAAAACCGGGTGTCCGGCACGCCATCGAGCCACTGATTGAACTCAGGCCAGAAGTGACGAATGGTTGTCGGGAGTGACTCGCCCAGACTTACAACCGGCCCTTTCGCCGTTTCCGCTCCTGGGCATGACTGCGAACCAGAGCCAGACTCAGTTGAGAAATCTCCTGGAGCAGGTGCTTGAGCCGGCGATGTTCGTCGATCCATGAACGAACCTCTTCCGTGAAATCGGCCGGAACATAAACCGTGTGCGTCTTGCCGCGGTTTTTGTACGTGAGCTGATGGCCATGATGCTTCGCACCGGAAACGCAGTGGCAACTGGGTTTCCCACACCGTCGCTCGACAGCAACCAGGCTGGCGGCAAGCAACGGTTTGCCAGCGGCGACCTGTCTAACCCGGCTTTCGAGCATCCGGCGAATGTTGGTCGGATGCCGTGGGATGCGCATGGCGGCCTCGAAGATGGGCTAACTGGTAAGTAGCCCATCTTACCAGAAAATGCCCCGAAAAAGCCAAGTGCGAAGAAATCGCAGGATAGCAAAAATCTGGATCTGCCGTAAATCAATCTGCGCAGAGAGCTTGGCCCACCGCTAAGGTGCGGCGAAAATCGTATTCCTCAGGGCTGCCTTTTCCATTGTCGTTGACTTGCACGATGTTCGGGCGAGTCGACCGCGGGAATTCGCACATTGCTGCCCCTGGTTGCGGATCAATCTGGATCGCCGGCGAGCACGAATGCGGCCCAGAAGTGGGGAGACTCAAACGGGTGGTCGCCGCCGCCGCCGGGTGGAATTCCGCGGCTTGTGCCGGAGGGGCTGCGGCCCTTGGCGTTTTTGCCGCGATCGACGCCGCCGGATAGCTCGGCGGTCAGGGGCAGCACGTCGGTGCGGCGCAGACCGCGGAGCCACGCCTTGGCCTCGCGAAGCGCCCGCGCGGTGGGCAACGGCGCGGCGAGGCCGGCGCGGCGGCCGAGCAGGTTGGCGTAGAACCGCTGCATCAAGAGTGCCGTCGCGGTGTCGTCGACCTTCCAGAGCGAGAGGGACACGCGGCGGGTGCCCGACATCAAGAGGGCCTGGGTGAAGCCCAGAAAGCCCTCGCCGCCTTGCTCGCGGCCCAGGGCGGTCTCGCAGGCGGAGAGGGTCACCAGCTCGGCCTTCAAGTCCCAGCCGCGCTGAATCTCGCGGACCGAGAGCCGACCGTCGAAAACCGGCTTACCGGCGAGTGCCTGCTCGAGCGGATCGGGCAGGCCGGTTGGTCGATCAGAACATCGAGCGCCCTGAACGAGAAAATCGAGGAGTACAAAGCGGACTCCGACTCCCCGCCACACGCCACCATTTACGCCCGGTCGGCGCGGGTCGAACTCCTTGCCTGATAGATCGAGCGACGAGCTCAGTTCGCTCAAAGAAGCGTGACGGTTGCTGCTCACTGGGGACCGATCAATTCATGGTTGGCTCGATTGGCGAACAGAAAGCCATCTGGCGCACTGCGCGCTCCTTGAATCCTTGCGGCGAAAGTCCGTCAATGCGTTTCGAACGAGACATCTAGCCGCTGCCCTGGCGGTCGCCGGTAAGTGACGGACTGGCGGCAAAGCAGACGGCCGTTTCCCATACAAATAGTACTTGAAATGGATATATCAATTGTGTTTCTTCTTATCCTCGGTTTTTGCTTTCCGAGAACGCGTTTTCTTTTGAGGCTTGTTGTGGGCGACAGAAATAGATGGCAGAGCTGCCTCCCTCTCCCGCGACACGAGTCGCAGCGTACCGTCACTCAATTGTGCTTCAGCAAGCGTGGTCACTGTCCCGCCGTGGAGGGCAAACTTTGTGACCACGGGAGCAATCTCGCAGTGGGTTTTTATGCCAATGATCAAGCGATTTAACCTCCCCAACGCTCCATCAGGACCCTCCACAGTGCAAGGAAAGTCTAATTGATGGATGGCGAGAAAACTCTCCTGATCCTTCAGGCGCATTGTCCAGAAAAACCATTTGAAATTCCGAGCTCCAGCAGATCAGGTCAAGGACGGCACCTACATTCATCCGCTGGTTACAGTCCACTTGGGTGAGAACCGTTTCCCGTTGGCATTCCCATCGTTCGACCGTTCCATCCTCCAAGACGACATCGGCCCACGGCGTCAGCTCGGGCCGAACCCATTTGACCGAACTACGTAGGAGACTTCGAGCAACCGTAGCCCAAGGAGCCTTATCGATGGATTCAGGCGTAATTGCCTCAATATCAAGGGCTCTGGCTTTCTGAAGGCACGTCTTGTAAAAACCTGTGGCCGACCAGGCGATGAGTTTATGGGTAGGAAGATGGTCATGCTTTTTCGCTATGCCTTCCAACCAAGGAACGTCAGCCGGTCGACCACGATCCCGCACCTCAATGCACATAAATAGGGAATACCCCCCGACAACCGCCTCTGCAACAATATCGACCTCGCGTGGTTCGCCAGTAGCGCTGTCTGTTAACGCGAGCGACTCCGTTACGGTCCACCCCGGCCCAAGCTCCCTATGGATCTCTAAGACTAGCGCTGGAATATATTAGAACGTACAGGCATAAGTTCCTTCCGTGCAAAGCCTAGCGACTATTCTGGGAATCTGGGCCAAATCCCCATTCTAAACTACCGCCAGCGTCTTGCCCCTTTCCAAGCTAGTCAACAAAACGTGCGTTCGACTCACTCCTGGCTCGTGGCCGGTGGCGAGGCGATTTCGCTTGCGTGTTGACGTAAAGTAGCTGAGTAAAGAGATCAAGATAAACATTATTAGAGAAAGCCAAATGTCATCGCCGAGTCCACCGAGGAGACGGACCGCTTGGATGCGATGGTGGCATCCCTTGGATACCGGCTTCGTGGCGACATCGGGGCGACCCGGTGATCCCGAATCGATGGTTGAGCGAGTCACTTCACGTCGGCTTGCGCTCTGACACTGCCGGCCAAGAGGGGGAGAAAACTCTCCCTCGGCCTCGGGCTCAGAGGATGTGCTGCGGGTTGCACAACCAATTCGTCCGCGGACAGGTCTCTAATGGGCCAGATCGACCGAAGCCGACGGCGAAAGGGGATGTGTGGGAGATCCGCAACGCGAAATCTGCACCGTCCGCGCTTGACAAAGGCTCTTTCATCGATGGTGTCCCCGGAACCCGGCCGAAAAGAGGGTGTCTGGCAACCCTGGGGCTCGGCCCGCTCATCGCTTCCGGGACGGGGCCGCACCGTCCCTCGGCTGTCCCCAGACCTCGTGCATTAACTGATATCCGGTCGGGTCGTACTGCTTCAGGTCCGCGCGTGTGAAGGGGAAGAAGTCGTTTTTGCCGAAGTAGGCCTCAGTGCGGTCGGCGAAATACTCCTTGTCGTTGGTCGCCGCGTAGGCCTTCCTCGTCCCCCCGTGGACGTGGGCGACCGACTCGTACGGTCCGCCGTCCATCGCCTTCCGGTACGCCCGATGGACGGCGGGGTGGTCCTCGCCGAAGATGCAGAGCTGGTAGGCGTGGGCCATCTCGTGCATCAGCGCCCAGGGCTGGTCGTCGCGTGAGCACTCGATGAACTTGCCGCGTTCGGGACCTCGATGCCGCCAGCCTAGCGAAGGCGCGTAGTAATCGGCCGCCATAGCGCCGCGCTTCGGCGTCAGCGGTTTGGGGGAGGTCCCTTCTCGCTATACGGATCGGAAGCGAAACAAGCATGACGCGCTGTGCGATACCACAGGCTGAGAGGGCGTGCGTTCGCACGGCGAAAAGAGGGTTGTCGCATGGACGGTCGAGCCGGCGCTACTCGGGCGCGAACACATCCTCAGGCAGCTCGGCGCCGGGGCTGGCCAGGGCCAGGACCGCCTCGGCCTCGGCGCGGAAACGGGTCAGCTCCGGGATAGACTGCGCCGGCAGGTTCTTACGCTCGCTCAACCATCGCACCGCGCGGTCGAAGCAGGCGCGGGCCCGATTGGCACGGCCCAGCCGGTAGTGGGCCATCGCCAGGAAGAACTCGTCAAAGGCATCGAACTCGCCTTTTCCCGCGGCCAGGCTCTGCTCCAGGACGGCGACCGCCTCCGCGTACTGCCCCGCGCGATACAGGGCCACGCCCAGGGTATTGAGCGATTCCTGCTCACCGGGAGCCAGAGCGACGGCCTGCCGCGCCAGCGCCACGGCCCGCTCGGCGTCGCGTTGATCGATCGAGCCGGTCGCAAGGGTCCAGGCCCGATCATTCAGCGCCTTGGGGTGTCTGGGTAGGAGGGCGCTGGCCTTCTCTCGGTCCGCGCGGGCTTTGTCGGAGTCGCCGAGGGCCTCGTGGACAGCGCCGCGGAGCTGGTACAGCGCGTCGTCCTGTGGGGCTTTCGGGATCAGAATGTCGAGGTCGGCCAGCGCCTCGCGGTGCCGGCCGAGGCGGATCAAAGCCTGCGCCCGGCGGTAGCGGGCACGCTCCAGGTCCGGCTCGGCGGCGAGGATGAGGGTGAAATCGTCTACGGCCAGAGCGGGCTGGACCAGGGCCATGGCGAGCAGCCCGCGCTGGAATCTTGCGTCGCGGTCCTCCGGCGTCCGTTCGAGTCGCCGGCTGAAGGCCGCCAGGCGCAAACCAGGTTGCCTGTTTCCTCGTACGCCTCGGCCAGCAGCCAGCAGGCGTCGGCGTCGTCGGGCCGTAGACGGAGGGCCTTCGAGGTCGGCGATCGCTGCGGTCCAATTCGCCCCCTGGTGGAACAGCCATCCGCGGTGGATCAGGGCGTCGGCGTCGTCAGGATTGGCGGCGAGCCGGCGGTTCATCGCGGCCAGCTCAGCCGCGCGACGCGCCTGGGGCTCGATGACTTCGCCTACGACCCGCACCGGCAAGGGCGGCGGCACCGGGCCAGACGCCTCGCTCGCGGTCGAGGCGAGTGGGTAAGGTGGCGCGTCCCAGTCCAGACCCATCGGGGCGAGCTGGTCGCGGATCATCCGAAGGTCCCACACCAGCACGGTCTTTTGCACGGTCGTGGCGACTAGCTTCGTGCCGTCCCGGCTGAAGACGAGCGGTGTGGGGGTCACCGACTGCAAGGTCGTCAACCGTGCCAGCTCCCAGCCTGTCGTGGCGTCGGCCAACAGCACCTGGTCGGGCGCGATCGCCAGGGCCATCAACCGGCCGTCGGAGGTGAACGCCGGCGGGCGAAAGACTCTCCCGCTCTGCTCCTGGACGATCGGCTGGCCGGGTTCCCACGTTCCCACGTGCCAGAAGTGGTAAGACACAGGGTGCAGATCAACGAACGTGCTCGAAACGAGCCAGCGGCCGTCGGGACTGAAGGCTACGAAGAAGGACGGGTCGCCGGCGGTATCGTCTGGTCTCAAGCTGCGCTCGAGCCGGCCCCGGCGCAGGTCCCAGACCCGGACCCCTGCTTCCTTCCAGCCGCCGACCGCCAGCCATCGGCCATCCGGGCTCGCGGCGACATCTCTCATGCGGCGATTCTCCCCGCTGTCCAGGGCCGTGGCCCGGCTCCAGGCCGGGTGGGGATGTCTTGAATCGATGAGCCAGACCCGGGCACCGGGGTTATCGATCAGCGCCAGGGTCCGATGATCGGGGAGCCAGATTGCCCGGTTCCAGTCTTGCCCCGCGGTTTCTCTCAGCAGCTCCGGCGGCCCGACGCGGATCGCGTCGGGCCCGTCTTCGGGAGCGGAACGGATCGGCCAGCGGTACAAGCCCCACTCGCCGGAACTGATCAGGCTCTGCCCGTCGGAGTGGAAGAGTACGGTGTTGCAGTAACCCGTTTTGAGGTGGGCCAGCTCACGGCCTGCGTCGGCCTCCCAGAGGCGCACGCCATCCCCACCGCCGATCGCCAGCAGCCGGCCGTCGGGGCTTACGTCCGCCGAGAGCTCCCTGGTGGCGTCCCGCCGCTCGGTGCGGTTGCCGAGCATCCCCGGGTGGAGCGTCCTGCATTCCCGCCCGCGGCCACCTCGCGGACGCCGATCTTGCCACCCATACAGAACGCCAGCCGGCGGTCGTCCAACGCGAAGCCGCCCATCGTAGCACCCGGTGCGGTCACCAGGAGATCCCCCGAGGCCGCGTCCCAGAGCCGGGTTCCGCCATCCCAGCTTGCGGTCGCCAGCAGGTAACCCGTGTGCGCGAACTCGGCGCCCGTGATAAGGTCGGTGTGTCCCTGAAGCAGCGACGCCGGCGCCCACGGCGGACGTTCCATATGTAGACGCGGCCGTCACGACCGCCGACCGCCAGCAATTGCCCATCGGCACTCCAGGCCAGGGCGCCAATGCCGACCTGCGACCTCCAGTCCGCCAGCACGCGGCCGGTTTCCAGTTCGAGGATCATCACCCGCGGCGCCGCCTCATCCACGACGTTGACCGCGAGTCGCCGGCCATCGGGATCGAGCGACAGATGGTGCGGCACGAAATCCAGCGGCAGTCGCCGGACCACTCGGCGCTCGACCCGATCCCAGATGGCAATGCCCCCCTCCGGCGCTTGGAAGAGCAGGCGGCGGCCGTCCGGGTGGAACCGGGGCAGTGGATCACCACGCCGTTCCTCCAGGCTGCCGAGCAGCTTCCGTTCTTCCACGTGCCAGATTCGCAGCCGATCCACTTCGCTGCCGCAGTAATGGATCACCAACAGCTCGCCATCCGGGCTGAACGCAAGATTGGCACCCCAGAAATCGCGCTGGTCCGGCGCGGGCAGCCGGAGCAGCTCGCGGTCGTCGTCCAGCCGGCGCACGACCACCGCGCCGGACCAGTCCATACCCGCGTACCGCTCCAACGTGGCATCGACATTCATGAAGACGTTGCCGTCGTGCTGCCAGCGCACGCGGAGGTCGGTCAGCCCCAATGCGGCGATGGCGTGTTTGCGGATCTCGGGCAAGCGCTTCTGGCCTTCGGGCTCGGCGCCCAGGATCTGCGCGGCCCGGCGGAGCCGGTCCAGGCTGTCGAACCTCTGGCCGATCAGCCCGGTGCGCTGAAGGGCCGCACCTTCCGAGACCAGCGACTGGCCCTGCGCCAGCCGGGCCTGACGCTCGGCCTGCTGGGTCTGCACCAGGCTCCGGCCGATCTCGTCGCGCTGGTCACGGTAGATCCAGGCCGCGATGGTCGAGCCGATGGCCAGGACCAAGGTCAGGACGACGGCCGCGACGTTGGCGGCCGCCAGCCACGGGTTGCGCTTGCACCAGCGCCACGAGCGCTCGGCCAGAGAGATCGGATGCGACAGGATCGGCCGATTCTCGACAAACCGCCGCAGCTCGTCCGCGAGCAGGGCGGCCGTGGCGAAACGGTCGGCCGGGTCCTTGGCAATGGCCTTCACGATGATCGTTTCCAGGTCGCGCGGGATGCTCGCGTCGTGATCGCGCGGCGGAGTGGGGGATTCGTGAATGACGCCGTTGATGAGCGTGGCGCGGTCGCTCGCCTCAAAGGCGGGCGCAGTGTCGCCATCTCGTAGAGCGTGATGCCTAGACTGTAGACGTCGCTACGGCGATCGGATCGGTTTTGAAATCGCTCCGGCGCCATGTAACGCAGGGTGCCGACGATGTCGCCCGCCTCGGTGACTGCCTCGGTCCCTTCGGATTTCGCGAGCCCGAAGTCGGTCACCCAGACGACGCTCCTCGCATCCAGGAGCAGATTGGCCGGCTTGATATCGCGGTGGAGCACGCCTTGGTTGTGTGCATAGGCGATGGCGTCAGCGACGTGCATGCCGACGCGAGCCACGCCCCGGAAATAGCGCCCTTCCGTTTGCATCGAGAGCTTCTCACTCGCATCTTTTGGCTCAGGGCCTTGCGCCGCGAGGGAAGCCGGCGAATCGAGAACTGTTGGTCCATCCGCCTCGTGAATGCTCTGGGTAAGGTCGATGGCCGAGCCAGACTGAACCGGCCGTTCAATTCCCTCGGCAAGTGCAAACCGGCCAGTCAGCAATTGATTTGCAAGGACCGTCGCATCCCTGGCCGGTTTGCATTGCGTCGGTTCGATGGCATCGCCGTTTAGTGCCCGCAGGCGCCGGACCTCGTCCAGGACGTTCTCGAGTGTCTGGCCCGGGATGTACTGCATCGCGAAGTAATGATGCCCATCGCAAACACCCACCCCGAAGACGGGTACGATATTCGAGTGATGCAGGCTGGCCGCGGACCGCGCCTCCCGGCGGAATCGCATAAGAAAGCTTGGATTCGACCCGTACTCGGGACGGAGCACCTTCAGCGCCACGCGGCGCCCGAGCGACTCCTGAATCGCCTCGTACACCATCCCCATGCCGCCGCGACCGATTTCGCGGAAGAATGCGAAAGTCGCCAAGCTGGTCCGGAATAACCCTCGCATTGCTTGCCGGCTGGTCATCACTCCTGGCAGCGGTCCCTTCCGCCGACTTGAGACCTTCAAGCTCAAGCAGCGCCGGAAACAGATGCTTGATGTCTTCGGCAAGGTCGGGATATGCCGAGAGATACTCGGTGAGACTGGGGTGCTCGCCGCGCCGGTATCGAATCAGGAACGACTCGAAGAGTTCTTCGAGCGGATCGCGACCGACATGGCTGGATTCCTGTTTCACGGCGAAAAGTTCTCACTCCCCCCCGAAAGTGTCGCCAAGATTTCCTTGAGCTTGCGCAGGGCGCGTATGTACCGCTTGCTCGCCGCGGATTCTTGAATCTGGAGCGTCAAGGCCGCCTCGGCGTTGGACAATTCCTCAAAGTGACGCAAAACCAACACGTCACGGTCGATGGGATCCATCGCATCAAGGGCTTCTTGAAGGCGCGCCTTGCGTTCAAGTCGGATGGCGACCTGACTGGCGCTCGTTTGACGGCCGAGAAGATTGCGGCCAGCGCCGCTGTGCTCGCCTGGGGGCAGGATCCGCGATTGAGCGAGATCTCGCGCACCGCATCACGAACCTTGAAGCCCAGATGTTTGCGGTGAATCGCATTGAGCTTCATGCCCGTAAGCCAGCGCAGCCACAGAAAAAACGGCATCTCGCCCCGCGCGACAAACTCGGCAAGCCCCGCGGTGGCGTCAACGTAGGCTTCCTGGATCACGTCCGACGGGTCGAAACGGCTCTGCAATCGCCTGTCCAGTCTCAGCGCGACCATACGGCGCAACCGCCCGCGATGCGCTGCGAGAAGCTCAGCCCAGGCCTGCTGGTCGCCCGAGGCTGCTCGGCAAATCCGCTCGGCTTCGGTTCCCGTGCTCGTCGTGGAATTCTTCATAAGTGAGAGATTCGCGCGCCGAATGGCGTTCGGGACAACGTGCTTCTCCGCGGAACAGGAACCTCAAGGCCGCGCTCCGACCAACCGACTCCGAAACGGCACGGCGATCCCACCGCTCAATGCGCGGCGCGATCATTCGCCGCAACCGTTGACACTGGGTTTCGGACAGACTCGCCACGATGCTAATTCGCCAGCGGCAACCGAACCAACAGAACTCGCTCCGATTCGATTCCAAAGGACCCTGGATTGCGCCGCGCACGTTTCAGGACAAGTCCCACTGGAGATTTCGGATTTTCCCAACGTCTCGCGACAAATGATCGAGTCTCTGTCCCCGATCAACCACGGGCGCAATTACATGGCTATCCGGGGCAGCATGATCCGCCATCAATCTCATCGCCGGGCTCCGCAGAGAGTCGACGCATTCCCCGCGTGTCACGTTGTTGCAAGTCGGAATTCGCCGCGTGCGGTGTCTAGTTCCCGGCCGCGTGCAATTCGCGGAGTAGAGCAAGTACCTCGGACAGTTGCTCCCGGAACAAGGCGGGGCAACTCCGAACAGCGCTCGATGATCGTCGTCTGAAAACGGCTCCCCGATCGACTTCTTCTTAGGAGTGTCATCATGCGTGCCTTGAACAAGCGATCCGCCGATGCGCACAGCAATAGCTCCCACCGGAGTGGCGATCGAGCCCGGTTGCGGAGGCGTAACGGTCCATTGCGACTTGAGGCACTGGAGGATCGAACGTTACTCGCGAGCTTCCAGCAGATCGCCGACAGCCTCGATGCCCAGTTGCTGGTGATGCAGTCCGGTGTGCACAGCGCTGTTCGGCCGCGGTGCAGGTTCCATTCCTGAATAAGCCCGCCGCCGACCTGGAACGCACACATTTCATCGACACGTTTCGCGACCAGCTCCGTTCCGCGCTTGCGTCACTCGACAAGATCTCGAATCCGACCGACGCCGACATCCAGCAAGCCTTGTTTAGCGCGCTCGGGAATCAGGGCGGCTTGAACGTGCTGGGCGACCTGTCCAACAACGGGCTCGACTACCACGACGTCGTCATCACTCATCCAAATGTCGGCGGTTTCCAGATCGAGATGCGGTTGCATCAAGACGTGCTGAAGGATCCCGTCACCGTCGACTTCAGCACAGGGCTGGCGAGTTTGCCTTTTCACGTGCGTCTCAATGGACAGATCAACGTTGGCGTCGGGGTCGATTACGAGCTGGCTTTTCGCTACGACCCCTCGGCCACGCAGTACGTCAGCCTTGTGACAAGCGCGCTCTTGGACGATTTTCCGTCATCGCTGAACGGCAGGCTGCCAGATGCCCACCACGAGCTGGCGTTATCCGTGCAGGCTACTCTTCCGGACGGATTCAACGCCACAGCGGACGTCGGCTTCCTCTATGGGTCGGCGAGCGACATCGGGAATCCGAGCTCGTCTAACCCCGCCGACCGCACGGCGCTCGGTGTTTCGTATGTGATGGACGGACTCGATAACCCCCAATCGGCCGGCGTTGACGGGCGGGCTGATATGAATCTGCGGCTGAAAGCGGGGTTTTCTCCGGACGCCGTCGGCTCCGATATCGCTATCGCTTTGCCCGACATCCGCACCGATTTCCATTTGCATTGGCTCTTCGACAGCAGTCACCCCGACCTGAATCCGCCGTCGGTCTCCTACGATAACGTCGGCGTCGGGCTCGGCAGTTTTCTCTCCGGCTTTCTGGCTCCGGTGCTGACAAGGATCCAGCGAGTGACTGAACCTTTCGAACCTATCATTAGTGTCATGACGTACCCGATCCCGGGGCTGAGCGACGTCAGTCACATCCTCGGCGATGTCGAGCCGTTCCATGGCAATGACGTGACTCTTCTCGGCCTGGCCGATGAAGCGGCGAGCTTGCTCGTACCCGGTTCGGGACCGATCGCCGACCTGATCAGCAAGGCGATTCAGATCGTCGACGAAATCAACAGCATCCAGGTCGGGGACGAAGTGGTGATTCCGCTGGGGGAATTCGACCTCAACCAGTACGACCTGAGGTCGCAGGAACCAGCAAAAGATATCACCGAAGTTTCGTCCACCGAGCCGTTGACGCATCTCGAGGCGAACAACTCGAGCTTCCCCACCCTGCGAGACGCTGTCAACGAACTGAAGGATTTGAAGACGGGCGTACCAGTGGCTGACGACGTCAAGAACAAGGTGTTAGACATTTTTGATCAGTCCAGCAGCGTCAAGCTCGACTACCCGATCGTGGACGACCCGGCCGATTGCGTCTTCCAGCTATTGCTGGGCCAGGATGCCCCGCTCGTGAGGCTGACGGCCGACGTGCCGAGCGCCAGGGCGAGAGGTAGTGTCGCGTCCGGCCTCTCGTTCTTTGGGATGGGATTGAATGTTACCGGCGACATCACCGTTAATGCACATCTCGAGCTTGGCTATGACACATTTGGGATCCGCGAGCTTCTCGGTGCCATTGTCAGCCCAGGATTTGACCCGGGAGAGATACCGAGCGACATCGGTGACGGGTTCTATGTTTCCGATAGTACGCAGTTCTCACTTGCAGGCCGAATTGGTATTGAGAAAGGAATCGACTTCGGTCTCCTTCACGCGGCGGCCGGCGGCTACGTCCGGACGGGTAATGAAGGCCATGCTCCTGTCATGATCTCGATCGCCGATCCCACGCCGGGCGATGGCACACTTCGCTTCGGCGACATCTTTTCATCGAGCTTCTTCCACACCGAGGGAGTGCTGGATGCTGCGCTGGGCCTGCACGTCGGTGTTGGCGTCGATTTTCCCGACCCCGTCGGGTTTGTTGGCATCGAGCACGTCATCGATATCGCTTCGGTACGAATCCTCGACCTGACTCACGATCCTAGCCAGGAGGTACCGCTACTCGCGGACTCCGATGGCAACGATACCGGTGGAGTCGTGCGTCTTTACGCAGGGCCGCTAGCGCTCGACCGGCGGGTGTACGACGATCGCGGCAACGTGATTCCATTGCAGGACCAGGATGCGAACGAGGCGTTCACCGTCGTGCATGCCGGCGACGACGACGATGCGTGGGGCGGGGAGACCATCGATGTCTACGCCTATGGCAACAAGCAAACGATTCACCACGTCAAGACGATCATCGCTGACGGGCTCGTCGGGCACTTTTTGATCACCGGCACGACAGTGTTTCGGGAGCCCGGCGATCTGACCGTGAACGTGTCGCCCCGAGTGCACGCCGAAGCCGACCTGAGTGGCGGTTCAAAGCACGCGTACTTTACCTACATCGGTTCCGGAACCGCCGTGCTCAACGCCGGCCAGCTCGACAGCACGCTCGTGGGAGGGTCGGGCTCGAATCATCTCACGGGCGGCGACGGAAACGACACCATCATTGGCGGCAGTGGCAGCAACGATATTCACGGCCTTGGCGGTAAGAACGCCATCAGCGTTCCCGCACCCGGACCGGCCCCACTCATCGACGCTGGTTCTGAGCCCGGAAACATCGTCGAGATCACGGGGGGGCTTGGCGTGGAGAGCCTCAAAGTGGACCCAGCGCTCGAGGCGGTCGTGGTCACCGCCAGCGACAGCCGGCAGCAGCCGGTCTTCAGCGCCATAATCGGCGGCCAGGTTGCGCAGTTGATGCTAACGCGTATCACCGGTCTGAATACAATCACGTTAAACGACTTGAGCGGCACACGGCTGCACCAGATCATCGTGAACGCGGCGCGAAACTCGGCCAATCAGGCGCCGATCACGGTGACCGCCAAAGGCTCCCCCGGCAACGACAGTTACCTTGAGTCGGTCGAAGAACCGGGCAACGGTACCCCGGCGGTGCTCCATGTCGACCTCACTCCTCCGAGCCGCTACGGCTCTGGTTTGAAGCTCCGGGTCGTAGGCGTCCATGGTGGCGACAATGTCTTGCTCGACGGTGGCCAGGGAAACGATACGTACAGCGTCTCCCTCGACGGTCCGTTTCCCCTGACAACGACGATCCAGGATTCAGGCACGAGTACCGGCAATTCGCTCTACGTCAACGGCGACTCCTTCACATCGACAAACCCAATCGCCGTGAGCATCGAGCCGGGCTCGATCGTATTCACCTCGAACACCTTCGCCGGCGGACTGTCCTTCAAGGAGAATAATACGGTCAATTTTATGGGCGGGTTCAAGGCTCTCACCGTGAGCGGATCCATGCTCTCGCCGACCAGACTCCGCGCAGCTTCGGCGTCACCCTCACAGGCACTTCCATCCCCACGACAATCTACGGCAGCTACGGGCCGGACAGCTTCCTTGTGAGCGACGCGGGAAACCGCACGCTCACTCTTGACGGACAAGCCGGCGATGATACGTATTCCATTTCACAATCAGGGGGCATTCGCAACATCGCCGTGAATGACAGCGGGGCTCTCGGCTTCAACGAGCTCGATATCAACGATCCAGACAATTCCGACGTCGGCGCGACCAAGTACACGGTTGATATCGGCAAGATCGTGTGCACAGGGCGGACACCGAAAGACCCCTCAGCAGCCCCGGATGACAAATTGACCGTCACCTACAGCAACATCACGGATATCAACGTGACGGGGACGAATCACGGCAACACATTTACCGTTCCTGCCAGCCAGTTTGGCACTTATACCACGATCAACGGCGGTGCCGGCCATGACTCGGTCACGATCGCCGAGACCGCACTCACGCTTCGCGCCTTCGCTGGCGTCTTCACGGTCAACGGCGGTGCACAAACCACGCTGCTTCTGGACGACCGAGGCATCACGCCCGACGCGACCTTCGACGTCGCCGCAGGGCTCTTGACCACATACACGCCCATCGCGTCGACGTATTACGTCGAGAATACGTTTGTCAGAAGAGAGACGGCGACCTTGATCGCCGGCCCCAACGGCCTCAGCGAAACCGACAATTCGGCGGTCGGAATCTACTACAGCCATCTGGCCGAGCTCGATGTGTACGACGGCGCGGCGAGCACGACTGCGCCCAATTTCAACCAGTTCCTCGTTTATGGCACCACGGAAGCGGCTCAGGTCAACCTTCGCGCCCAGGCGCCCAACGACGACATCGAGCTGGGCGGTGTCCACACTCAGATCGCCGTTCTGCCCATCGCCGACGACGTGCGCAATATCAGCATCACCGGCACGAAGACGACAACGCTCGCGATCCGCGACCAGTCGACTGCGACCCGGTATAACCAGTATCTCGACGAGACCTTCCAGCCGAGTGTCACGTACGCGCTCAATTCCGGCAGCATCAGCCGGACGAACGTGATGAAGACCTACGCCGGCAACACGACGTTTGGAGGGCCGATCGATTCGACGACCGTGCAAATGAACGTAACCTACACCACGCTCGCCAGCTTGACGGTCAATGGCGGCCGCGCCGGCAACACGTTCAATGTCGCCGGCACGCCGGCAAATACGGTCGTCACGCTCAACACCGGAACCGGACACAACATCATCGATGCGGGCGGCGCTGTCCACCTGATGCGCGGCATCAAGACGCTCGCCATTCATGAACAGGGCGACACGATCCTCTACCTCGACGATCAGGCGAACGCCGATACGACCACGAGCAACGGCACATCGACGGCCGTGACGACCAGTCGGCCCAAATACCTGGTGACGGACCAGAGTGTCGTCCGCACTGATCCAGTCCGCACGACATCCGGCGCAGGCATTCACGTCAACTTACGTCACAACGATCACGTTCGACACCATCGGGCGTGACGGCGGCATCCTCCTCGAGGCCGGCTCGAGCCCGAACGTCGTCAATGTCCAGTCGACTCCGGCCGGGACGTCGGTGGTGATCGCGGCGGGCAATGGTGGCGACCAGGTCAATGTCGGCAGCACGACGAATCTCGTCCGCGGCATCGGCAAACTGACCGTCGAGGGTGGCACGGGCACGGTATTGACATTCAACGACCAGGCCAACGCAAACTTCACGACCACCGTTAATGGTCGCACACAGAGCTTCTCCACGAGCCCGACGTATGAGATCACTGGACAATCCGTCGTGCGGAGCGACCGCCAGGTGACGAGCGGCGTCCGGAGCTCGGATCGAACCGTGACCTCGACGATCAGCTTCGCGAATGTCGCCCAGCTCACGATCAACGGCGGATCATCCGGCAATATCTTCAACGTGCGAAGCACAACCCAAAGTACCACAACGACCGTCAACACGGGACCGGGCGGCGATACGGTCAACGTCGGCAGCGCAGCCAACTTTCTCGACGGCATCCAGGGTCCGCTCAATGTCAATGGCCGGGGATCCAACACCACGCTCAACGTCATCGACCAGCAGGCAACGGCCAACGAAGTGTACACGATTTGGGCCAATTCGATCACTCGATCGGGAATGGCACCGATCACGTACGCGAATGCCAAGCACCTCGTCTTGAGCGGTGGCACCGGCAGCAACACCTTGTTCGTGGAGAACACCGCGGCCGGCACGACGACCGATGTCTACGGCGGGACCGGTAGCGGCACGGATGAATTCTGGCCTGACCTCTATTCGATCCAGGGACCGCTCCATCTCCACGGTCAGACCAGTCCGCGCGGGGAAAGCTACGCGGTTCTCTACGATTACTTTAACTCGAACCCTGGCACGTACACCCTGACGGCCGGAGCCCTGAACCGGTCCGGCATGGCTCCCCTCACCTATGACCATCTGGTCGAGACCATTCTCTACGCCAGCTCCGTGGCCATTGCCACGATCAACATCCAGAGCATCGCCCTTAACGACGTGCCCATCGTCGGCGCGGGGCCTGGGGACACGGTCACGATCGGACAGAACCACAGCCTGGCCCAGATTCTGGGTAGACCTGTCATCTCTGGGCAGGTCAAGCTCGTCACCGTCGACGACTCGGCGGACACCCAAACCGGCCAACAGGTGACCTTCAACTACGATGGTCGCGCATTCGGCATCAGTGGCCTGGCGCCGTCCAGGATGTATTTCGAGCTGGCGAACGGTTCGAACCTGCAAGTCCTGGGCGGGTCCCCCGTGCAGGGCTCCAGCCTGGGCAACGCCTTCACCATCGCGAGCCTGCCGGCCTTCAATCTCTCGATCAAGGGCGGCACTGGCAACGATACGTTCCACGCCCAAACCCAGCCTACTTCCGGTGCCATCTTGTCGCTCAACGGCAATGGTGGGATCGACACCTTAATCGGCCCTGACGTCGATGAGACCTGGAACATCACCGCTTTGAACGCCGGCAGCGTCGGGGGGGTCTCCTTCACGAACGTCGAGAACCTGACCGGCGGCAGCGGAGAGGACGTGTTCGTTTTCAGCGCCGGCAAGTCGATCTCCGGGAAGATCGACGGCGGTGGCGGCACAACTGGCTCGACTACGCGGCTTACACGACGCGCGGTTACTGTCAACCTCGCCACCAACACCGCGACGGGAATCGACGGCGGCTTGGCCGGGGGGATCGCCAACCTCCGCGACATTCGGGGCAGCCAGGGACGCAACACCCTGACCGGAAACTCGCTGGGCAATATCCTCATCGGCGGCGCCGGTGCCAATACCATCGTCGGAGGCTCTGGCCCAAGCATCCTGATCGGCGGCACGGGGAAGGCGACGGTCACCGGCGGTTCCGGTAACGATATCATCATCGCCGGCTACACCGACTACGACGCAAGCAGCCTCGCCTTCGACCAGGCGCTGGATTCCATCCTGGCCGAGTGGCAATCGGGGAATTCCTACACCACGCGGATCAGCAACATCAAGAACGGCGGCGGCCTCAACGGGTCGAACACGTTCGTCTGGGGAGTCACCGTCCACGACAACTCGACGAGCAGCGCGAACAAGCTGACGGGCGCCGGCGAGCCGAGCGCGCAGAACTGGTTCTTCGCCAACCTGTCGCATACGACGACCAACAAGTCGGACGGAGAACAGCTGAACTAGCAGGCGAGTCTCGGCCTTGATGGCCGCCTGCGACGGCGTCGTGAGCGTGCCCAACAACTGGGCCGCCAGCGAGACCGAGTCAGCCAGCGGCAGCCCGCCGCGATGGAGAGTGACCTCGCGATCGGCGTCGCGGAGCTGCGCGCCCAGGTGCCGGCGGTGAACTTCGGTCAGCTTGAGGGCCGTCAGATGCCTCATCCACAAGAACAGAGGCAACTTTGGGTCCTGGGCATACTCAGGAAGCTTGCGGGCGACCTCGACGAAGGCCTCCTGAAGCACGTCGGAATCGTCGACCCGGCTGGCCAGGCGCCGGCTGAGCCGCAGGTGGACCATCCGCTTCAGCCGGTCGCGATGGGCCGCGAACAACGAGCGCAGGGCTTCATCGTCGCCGGCGGCGGCCCGCCGGAGCATTTCGGACTGGCCGTTTTCACCGTTGGGCTGCGCGTTGTCCATAACCTATACAGTGCGGTCCCAGACGGATCGTCTCCATTGGCCGGTGGTTTTTTGATCGAATTTCTGATTCGGGACATTCCAGAGACCCAGGATTCGGACCGCCGGCATTCGTGGCTGACGTCGTTGACAAACTGGGTGTCTGCTTGTTCCTTGGCGCTGAGTTCGAAGAACAGCGGGAACCACGGCACGGCCGCTGGTCGCTTCGAACAAAAGAAGGCGCGTCTCCGACGCTCCTAAGAAGGTGGGTGTCTTTGCGTCTTACCGGTAGCGCGGATTGCTGATCGCGTACATCACACCCGTCGCGATCCTCACGGGATTTCACTGGGCAGCAATGATTTTGCGCCCGCGAGGCGAAAATCCACTCACCAAGTTCGCGAACTCCAACTAGTGGCATCAGTGTCATCGTTTCGGCACCGTGGTGGCCTGGAGTTTCTCGTGGTAGGCGGCTGGCAGCAACATGTCGTCGGACCAACACGCTTCCCTTTCTAAAGGACACGACTCTGAAGGAATTCATGAGACTGCCTCTGTCTGCTGTCAAGCTCGTGCTGGTGAACGCCGGCCGACTGCTGGCGGCAACCTGGCGGCAACAACCGGGCATCGTCATCGCCGAGACTCTCCTGTCTCTGCTGAGCGCCGGCGTTCCGTTCGTGCAGTCGGGCATCATCGCCTTGCTGATCAATGAACTGGTTCGGACCGCGGGCCAGGGGCTGACCGGCAGGGTGTCAGTGCTGGCTACGCTGGCGGTCGGCGCCACCGTCCTTCCCGATGCCCTCTACGCCTGGAAAGGATTCCTCGATCGCAAAATGCACCTGTTGATGCACGAGCACTTCGAGCTGAAGCTGGTCGAACAAAAGGGCGAAATCGACGTCGCCACCTACGAGAACCCCAGGTTCCAGGACCTCCTCACCAAGGCGGAAGGTCAAGGGATCTACCCGATGGTCGCCCTGCTGGAGCAACAGTTCTACAACCTTCAAAGCCTGCTGGGCGTCAGCGTGGCGGCGACCGTGCTCGCTCTCTATGATTGGCGGATCTTCGGCCTCGTCGTGGTGGCGGCGATTCCCAAGTTCGTTCTGGAAGCGAAATACGGCTATGGCGTCTGGAGCATTCACGATGCCAACGCCGAGAAGCAGCGGCGGTATGCGGACTTTCATCGCCATTTCCGCAGTCTCTCCAATCTCATTGAGCTGAAGCTATTCCAGAACGTCCGGTACTTCCTGTCCGCCATGCGCGACCTGCTGCATGCCTTCAACGAGGAACACCGCGCGAACGAGCGGAGGAAACTGATCTACCAAATGGGTGCGCTTTCGGCCGCCGGTATCGCCATCGCGGTGGCCGTCGTGTCGATCATCGATGCCGTCGCGACCGGCGCCTTGGCGGTAGGCACCATGACCTTCGTCATTGGAGCCATCCGTGAGCTGCAAGACGCCCTGTCGGGCTTTTTCCTGAGCCTGGGCCATCAGTACCAGCACAGCCTGTTTGTCACCAACCTGTTCGAGGTCATGGACACTCCGCCCGCCATCCCCCGCGTGCAGAATGCGCGTGTGCTGTCTGCGGACGCAGCTCCAGAGATCGTCCTGGACAATGTGTCGTTTGCTTATCCCGGAACCGACAAGCTGGTCGTGAAGAACCTGTCGCTGGCCATCCCCTCGGGAGCGAAGGTCGCGCTCGTGGGGGTGAACGGCTCCGGAAAGACGACACTCGTAAAACTCATTTGCCGCATTTACGACCCAACCGAGGGCAGAATCCTGGTAAACGGGCACGACCTCCGCGACCTGAACCTGGATAGCTGGCACCACCAGATGAGTGTGCTGTTTCAGGACTACGCCGACTACCACTTCCTCGTCAAGGAAGTGATCGCCATGGGCCGGCGCAACGGCAGTCCGGCGGCGGACATGGACAAAGTTCGTCAGGCCGCCCGGCAGAGCGGCGCGGAGGGATTCATCGCGGAATGGGCCGGGCAGTACGAGCAGATGGTGGGGCGCGAATTTCCCGACGGCATCGACCCCTCCAAGGGCCAGCTCCAGAAGCTGGCGCTGGCCCGGTCGTTCTACCGCGATCCCGGGCTGCTGATCCTCGATGAGCCCACGGCGTCCATCGACGCGGAGGCCGAAGCGCGCATCTTCGAGGAGCTGGAAGCGCTGCCCGGAGGACAAGACGGTGATCCTCATCTCGCACCGTTTCTCAACGGTCAGGAAGGCGGACCGGATTTGCGTGTTCAAGGATGGGATCGTGGCAGAACAGGGGACGCACGACGACCTGATGCGGCTCGGCAAGATTTACGCGCGACTGTTCAAGATCCAGGCGGCAGGCTACGTGCTCAAGACCGAGGCCTTGTCGCACGCGTTGATCGGGAAGGTGTAATTCCCGATACGAATGCAGGCTCAGGCGCCGGTCGCATTGCAGTCGAGCACGAACTGCAGTTGGTCGGGAACAATCTCCGCGGTCAGCGCCCGGCTGTGTTTGCTGGCGTCGATCTTGCTGGGTCTCCGCGACGGCCCAATTCGATCATTCTCTCCCTGACATCCGCCGCCAGGCGGTGCCAGCACGCGACAAGCTCATGCAGGGCGAAATCCGTGCAGGCAATGTGCAAACAGGGGGTAGGGGTGTCGCCGCAACTGTCTTGCTGCATAATGTCTTGTGGATTTCGGGACGCGGGTGCAATTCCCGCCGCCTCCATTCTTGTTTTCATAAGTCTTTTTGCTGCTGTGATTTACGTCTACGCAAGACGTGGGTTGGTTTCCCGCCGCTTCGCGTTCACGACGATTCGGACATCAATTCTTTAGTTACAGTAGTCCCTTATCGCCGCAGAGTTTAGGGCCATCTGGCGATGGCGCCTCGATCCTTTCTTCGAGGCTAGGCCCGGCTCGGTGTGCAGACGAATCGTGATGCGTGCGATCGGATCGGCAACTTGTGAAACAACACAAGAATCGACCGCAACTTCAGTCTCAAACGTCTACAACGATCAGGCGTTCAGACCCGCCACGGCGGCCCGCTATGGCGTGGCCGATCCCGATGGCCGCTCCACCTACCGCTGGGATTCGGTCTGGTGGCTCCGAACTCCGCCGGCCCGAAGTCTGAGGCAATTCCGTATGGCGTCCCAGGAACCAGTCTATGGTGTCCCAGGAACCAGTCAGTTATCAGCCGCTGGTGGGGCGATTGGGGTCGCCGTGTCCAGTAGACTTGATCCACAATGCCCGAGATCACCCAACTCCTCGAATCCGCCCAGGCCGGCGACCGCCGCGCCGCCGCTCAATTGCTGCCGCTCGTCTACGATGAGCTCCGGAAGCTCGCCGCCGCGCGCATGGCCGCCGAAGCCCCCGGCCACACCCTCGACGCCACCGCGCTGGTTCACGAAGCCTACCTGCGGCTGGTCGGGGATCAGCAGTTCGACGGCCGCGGCCACTTCTTCGCCGCCGCCGCCGAGGCCATGCGGCGAATCCTCGTTGACCACGCCCGCACCCGCATGGCAGCCAAGCGTGGGGCGGGGCGGCAGGTGACGGTCGACCTGGACCGCCTTTCCGGAAGCGACCCCGATGACGACATCCTCGCGGTCCACGAGGCCCTTGACCGACTGGCCACGGTCGACCCGAGGATGGCCAAGCTCGTGAGCCTGCGTTACTTCGGCGGTCGAACCCTCCGCGAAGCGGCCGACGATCTGGGCATCGCCCCGCGCACCGCCGACGCCTGGTGGGCCTACGCGCGGGCCTGGCTGGCGGCCGACCTGTCGCGGGGTTAGAAAAATTTCTGGAATCCACTGCGCGTTTTCGACGCAGATTCCGCATTGGGTGGGACGAACCACCCCACCGGAGCCTCCCATGAACGAACTCGACCTCTTCACCGAAGCCCTGAGCCGGACCGACCCGGCCGAACGAGCCGCGTTTCTCGACCAGGCGTGCGCCGGGAACCCCGAGCTGCGCCGTCGGCTGGAAGAGCTGCTCGCCGGCCACGCGCAAGCGGAGAACCCGCTCGACCGGCCGCCGGTCGCGCCAGGCGGGTTTGGGGCAACTGTCGAACAGCCGACTCCGTCTTCAACCGGGGAGTCTCCGCCCGAAGGGGCGACGGAGGCGTTCGACCATACCCATCCCGATGCGACATCGGCACTGGAATCGGAAGGCAGCGCACCCCCTACGATCGCGTCGACGGAGCACGGACCGGCCGGGGCCACAGCGACGCTGCGCCAGCCCGATCCCAATGCCACCACGGCAGCGGCACGGATGCCCAGCGCAGCCAGGCTCGCGATGGACGAACGGGTCGGAACGATCATCGCCGGCCGGTACTCGCTCGTTGAGTTGATCGGTGAGGGGGGCATGGGCTCGGTCTATCTGGCGAGCCAGACCGAGCCGGTCAAGCGTCAGGTCGCGCTCAAGCTGATCAAGACGGGCATGGATTCGCGGGGCGTGCTCGCCCGGTTCGACGCCGAGCGGCAGGCCCTCGCGATGATGGACCACCCCAACATCGCCCGCATCTACGACGGCGGCGTCACTCCAGTCCGGCCAGCCGTTCTTCGTCATGGAGCTGGTGCAGGGCGTGCCGCTCACGGAGTACTGCGACACAGCAGCGGCTCACGGTGAAGGCCCGGCTCGAGCTGTTCGTCGCCAGTTTGCCAGGCGGTCCAGCACGCCCACCAGAAGGGGATCATCCACCGCGACCTCAAGCCGGGCAATGTGCTGGTGACGGAGGTGGATGGCCGGCCGACGCCCAAAGTCATCGACTTCGGCGTGGCCAAGGCGACCGAGCAGAACCTGACGGACATGAGCTTCGTCGGACACCGGGGCGATCGTGGGCACGCCCGCGTACATGTCGCCCGAGCAGGCCGATCCGTCGTCGATGGACATCGACACGCGGACCGACGTCTATGCGCTGGGGGTGATTCTCTACGAGCTGCTCGTCGGTTCCCCGCCGCTGGAGGCGAAGGATTTCAAGCGGGGCGCGGTGCTGGAAATGCTTCGGATGGTCCGCGAAGTCGACCCGCCGCGTCCGAGCACCAAGCTAAGCACGGCCGAAGCGTCTGCCAAACATCGCCGCCAACCGGAGCATCGAGCCGGCCCGGCTGTCGAAGCTGTTCCAAGGCGAACTCGACTGGGTGGTGATGAAGGCGCTGGAGAAGGACCGCACCCGGCGCTACGAGACGGCCAACGGGTTCGCCCGCGACATCCAGCGCTATCTCGCCGACGAGGTCGTCGAGGCCCGCCCACCGAGTCGCGGCTACCGACTCAAGAAATTCGTCAAGCGGAACAAGATCCAGGTGATCGCGGCGAGCCTGGTCTTCTTGACGCTGGTCGGCGGGATCGTGGGTACCGGGCTGGGAATGGCGTCCGCCCGACGGGCGCAGAAGGCGGAAGCGAAACAGCGCGCCGCATTGCGGATGATGAGCGCGACAAGGCGATCGCGTCCGAAACCAAGACTCGCGACGAGGCCTCCAAGTCCCAGGCGATCAACGACTTCCTGACCAAGGACCTTCTGACCCAGGCAGAGCCGGCGAACAACGCCGTGGAAGACAAGGTCACCCTCCTGGAAGTCCTTGACCGCGCGGCCGAAAAGGTGGGAAGGCGGTTCGCGGGCTCGCCGGAACTCGAACGATCCCTCCGCGGGACGATCGCGAAGACATATCATGGCCTGGGATCCTGGGAAAAGGCCGAATCGCAGTGGCGGGCCAAGCTCGACTCGGCCAGGAAGCACGATCCCCGGTCGGCCGACACCTATTTAGCGCAAGGAGAACTCGCTCACATTCTTGGCCACCGCGGACGATGGGACACCGAGGTTTTGGAGATGGCCGAGGCGGCCGCCAAGGGACTCGAACGCACGCTCGGCCCCGACCACCCCGACACTTTGGAGGAGATCGACAGCCTCGCCGGGGCTTACGCGAAGGCCGGCCGGCTCACCGAGTCGATCGCTCTGGAGGAGCGCGTCCGCGACGCCCGGATCGCCACGCTCGGCCTCGATCACCCCGCCACCCTCCTGAGCATGCACAACCTGGCGATGTGCTATCAGGCCGCCGGGAAGCTGGACAAGGCCCTGCCGCTCTACGAGGAGACGCTGGCCCTCCAGAAGTCCAAGCTCGGCCCCGACCACCCCGACACCCTCCTGAGCATGAAAAGCCTGGCGGCGGGCTATCTGGCCGCCGGGAAGCTGGACAAGGCCTTGCCGCTCTCGGAGGAGACGCTGGCCCTCCAGAAGTCCAAGCTCGGCCCCGACCACCCCGAAACCCTCTCGAGCATGGCCTGGCTGGCGGCGGGCTATCTGGCCGCCGGGAAGCTGGACAAGGCCTTGCCGCTCTCGGAGGAGACGCTGGCCCTCGAGAAGTCCAAGCTCGGCCCCGACCACCCCAACACCCTCATCAGCATGAGCAACCTGGCGGCGTGCTACTGGTCGATGAAGCGGCTGGGCAAGTCCATCCCGCTGTTAGAAGCGGTACTCCCGCTCGAGGAAAAGAAGCTCGGCCGCGACCACCCCAATACGCTCCTCACCGTGGCAAACCTGGGAGTGAATTACAAGGACGCAGGCCGGCTGGCGGAAGCAATTCCGCTACTCGAGGAAGCCTATCAGGCCGCGAAGAAGCACCCCACGCTACGCTGGGTGGGAGAGTCATTGCTCGACGCCTATACGAAAGCGGGCGAGAACGCCAAGCTCGCTGACTTGATCCAGGAGCAATTGGCCGATGCTCGCAGGTCGCTGCCCAAGGACAGCCCCGAACTGGCCGGCCTGCTCGTCCAGCTCGGTATGATCTTCCTCCAACAGAAGAAATGGACCGAGGCCGAGCCGCTCCTCCGCGAATGCCTGACCATCCGCGAGCAGAAGGAACCCGACGACTGGCGGACCTTCAACACGAAGTCAATTCTTGGCGGCGCCTTGCTGGGCCAGAAGAAATACGCCGAGGCCGAGCCGCCGCTCCTGGCCGGTTACGAGGGGATGAAGCTGCGCGAGTCCACTGTTCCCGAACAAGGCAAGGTCCGTCTGCCCGAAGCTCTCGACCGCCTCATCGAACTTTCCACGGCCACGAACAAGCCGGACGAAGTCAAGAAGTGGCAAGCCGAGCGGGCGAAGTACCCGGAGGCAGCCAGGACGCCGGGGGAGAAAAAGTGAGCCCCATCGATCGCCCCCGCGCGAGGATCGGGACAACCGACCTAGTTGGCTAAACGCTTACAACTTTTCCCTGACTTCCGGTGCCAGGCTATGCCACGCGGCGGCAAGCTCCTGTAGTGCCTCCTCAGTGCAGACATAGTGCAACCACTGGCATCCCTGTTCGACGCAAGTAGTGTGTGGCGATACGACTTGCGGAATCTGGGACGCGGGTGCAATTCCCGCCGCCTCCATTAGTTACGTCAACTGACAGCTTCTGCTAGTCGGTGACAAGAAACGATGAAACCCCTTCCTCGGAAGAGGTTTTCGCGTTTTCCGACCCGCCCGGGCGCTCGCCATTGCTGTCACCTCGGGAAACCGCCTGACGCAAGACGCCGCCCGAATCCCGACACATTCCCGACAATTCAATGGGTGCACATTACTTGTGATATTGCAGCCCAGCCAGGGCCGTCGCGCCCGCATGCGGCTATGGGTGTACTTCGCCGTCTGCCGGATGTCGGCGTGGCGGGCCAGTTCCTCGGCGTCTATGATCGACGCGCCCGAGGCGATCAGTCCCGTAATGTGACTGTGCCGCCCAGCGGCATGGAAGTCGGCCAGCTCCTCATGCGTCTCGTGCGGGATGCCCGCCCGCTCCAGATCCTTCTGGATCATCGTGTCGGTCTTCTTGCGGGCCAATCGCGGAACACAGTGGCTCGTCCGGCTACCGCTTGACAAGCTCCTTGGGCAGCTCACTCCCTGCGACAGCAATTCCGAGACACACGCCGGACATTCCCGCCCCTGTAGGGTCTGTACCGTATTTCTGTACATACTGTGTTTTAGTACCTGATGCGCCAGGGACCAGTCGGGCATATCGACGGGGTCGAGCCGAGATCGAGGACCAGCCCGATCGTTATTCAAGTTCGGCCTCGCTCCGGCCGAATCCTTTCAGAAGCCGGCGTCCCGTGGCCGATGTTGGCCCGGGCGACCCTCCCGACGCTGCGGAAAGGATTCCGCCCCTCATGGATCGCTCCGTTCGTGCCTTCCAGCCCGCGGCCCTCCCTCTCGAGGGGCGGACTCTGCTCGCGCGCGTGCATGTACCGCTACCGCCGCCCGTCGCCACCGCCACCGTCGCCGTCCCCACCGTCACCGTCGGCCCCGCCGCCTCCCTGGGCTCGGTGGGGTTCTTGGGCACTCCGAGTTCCGCGGGGATCACGCAGCAGGTCGTTCAGCAAGGCGGCGAAGCGACCGTATGGTTGCGAGGATATACAGGGGGCGGCCCGTTGCAGGTTCAAGTGGCGACCGACCCGTCATCGCCGGCCGTGGGCGTGAACTTGCCAGCGGTGAACCAGACGGTCACCATTCCCGGCGGACGGAGCTTTAGAGAAGACGGCCAGAGTTTCGCCTCCGTGACCATCCCGACTAACGCGGGTGCCCCAAACCCGGGCGAAGTGGATGTCAACTTGACGATCACCCCCATCGATCCGCCAACCGGCTTCACTGTCCAGGGGGGGCCGCTCGAGCTGAGGATCCTGGCGCCGGATGCGACGACTCCACCAAGGATCATCGGCGTGGCTGGCACCCCGGATGGCATCCAGCTCATGTTCAGCAAGCCGATGAACCCTGTCCAGGCTTCCAACGTCCATAACTACAAAGTGCGCGAGACTTTTACCACAATTTCGGGCAACGACGACTTCCTCAATTCCCGCCCCATCCAGATTTTGTTGCCCCGGCTCGGACCCCTCGGCAGCACCACGACCAAGCACTCCGCAAAATCGGTGCCTCTCCGCTCGGCAAGCTACGACCCCGCAGATTTCACGGTGACCCTCATCCCCAAGCGCAAGCTGAGCTACCCTGGATCAGGCTCGATGGTCGTGACGCAGGGATCGCCGGCGAAGACCTCGGCCGCGCTTCGAGATGGGTCAAGCCCCGCCCAAGGTCTCGCTGACCTGGACGGCAACGCGATCAACGAAGGCGGCAAACCGGGAAAATTCTGGGTTTACGTGCATTCTGGGTATACTCCATTCGGCCAGGAGTCGACCCAGGGCGAATTCTAGTAAACGATGGGCGTCGGGCACCCCTGGCTCTGGCTCCGCCCGAGCCCGCCCGGCAATTCGTCGCTGGAAATGAACCCGTCGGAATTGCGATCGCGGCGATCGAAGAGCGGCGCTGGCCCGGTGTACTCATCCGTGCTGATCTTGCCGTCCTTGTTCTTGTCCATGGCGCAGGAGTGGCTGACCAAGTTAATCGACGCGAAATCGGCGAGGCCTGAGCAACTTGGCTGATGGTGTTGAGAAAGCCCGCTTCCCATCGATCGTCTCGAGCCAACGTGCGTCAGTTACCTTGATCACTCTCAATTCCAAAAGAAAGCCTTCGGCGTCAAGCGTTCCGAGCCATTTCCATAATTGCTTTCGCTATAAAGACTTAAGTCTCGTTGTGACGCGAGTTGGGCTCCCGCCGCCCCGGCGGCGCTGCGAAGCCCGAACCGATCGGATATTGAGGGTTTGGACGGCGCACGCCGTGCTGTTGAAGTGTCCGGCATGCGTAGTGTTCGCGGTCCGGCCGCGATTCTTAGTTCGATGTGTGGACGCGCAAATCGCTCTTCGTCGACGAGAGAGCAGGCAATACGCAGACATCGACTGAAGAATCGATAAATCGCTTCGTCGCGGCGATTACCAAGTGCTGCTGCCGATTGGCACACCATATATTAATATATATTCATATAAGATATATTTCTGAATTTCGTACAGCATATCAGACGGATTCTGCGGATGTGTGTGACCGCATAAAGCTGCTGCGTTGCAAGTTCTTGGCCGGTTCTTGCGTGACGACCGGCGCTAGCCAGCGGGCCGTGGCAGGCGGTCGTCAGCAACGTGGATTCGTGGTGCGGGAGTAGGAAGACCTTCACCGCGACGACGCAGCGATCGCGACGGGAAGAGGGACGATGAATTGTGCGACTCACGAGATCAAGACAAATGAATTTGTTACCGCGAAGTGCGCGAAGAGCGCGAAGGGGGAAGAGGACCGGCAATGAATCGGACGAAGGAAGAGATCGACTCACTTCTGAGCTGGTCCCGGTCGGCGGCTCACGGTGCACCGTGCGGTGGCTCCCGGCCGGTTGAGCGGACGGTCGACGCGTTATCGGCGGTTTAATTGGCTTACGTCGCGATCGTCGCGCCGCTGCGGTGAATCGATTTCCTCACGCTGAGCGGCAAGATACAGTCCTCACCGTGAGGTGCGCGACGAAAGCGGGCGGACTGGCTTCGTTGACCATCCGCGTTGATGACGCCCTTGATTTGTCCGCTGTCTGCGTCGTCAGTCGAGGGGATTGGCTTAAGGTACAGGATACTCCCGAGCAGTGTGATTGTTCGTGACCAGGGCGCGATTGAGTCAGGACCTTGCCCGAGCCGAGACGCTGCGCGACGTGTAGAACAGGCCGCATTCGTGAAGCCAACGATCAAGGAGGTCGGTCTTGCATTATCTGCGACACTCAACCGTTGGGAGCTGCGTGCGCGATCCGACGCGGCGCTCTTGATCGTGGTTCTCCGCGTCACGCGACGTGGGAATTCGGTATGGTGTCCCCTGAATTCTGTGAGTTTTTTCATGGTTGAACATGAACTCCATGAGATCGCGACGCCCGATCCTGGCAACGCCACAATGGAACGCGACGACCAAGTCGTCGAGGGTTCGGTACAGCACGTTGGCCAAGATCGTTCGTTTAAGATGTCCCCAGAGCCGCTCGATCAGATTGAGGCTCGGGCTGTACGGCGGTAACCAATAAACCTGAATCTGCCTGCGGTGCTCCTTGAGCCATTCTCTCGCGGCCTGGGTGTGGTGGAACCCGCCGTTATCGCAGACCAAGCAAATCTTTCGACCAGGATCGGCTTTCAACAGGGCGATCAAGAAAATCAGGAAGTTGCCTCCCGATTTCGTCGGAGCAACTGTGTAAGTGATCCGAGCTGTGGCGTAATCGATTTCGCCATAGACCACCGTCTTCTCATTTTGTCCGGGAGCCGGAGCCTGCAGTTGCGATCCGATCGGAGCCCAAATGCGGCAAAGGGTGGGATGCCGATGAATCTCGACCTCATCCTGATAAATCAAGACTTCCGACGCATTGGCGTGAGTCGCTTTTTTTTCAAGTGCTCGAGTTCTTTGGCAGCTTGCTGATAAGCTGCCTCGTCGCGTTTGCCTTTCATCGTGTGTCTGGGACGCTGGATCGAATAGCCATGGCGATGCAGGAGCCGACTCAACTGGTCTTAGCTGAAGCCAATTCCGGTAACCTTCTTGAGGTGGGCTGCCAGTCGCTTGGTCGACCAAGTGGAGAATCCATAACCCAAATCCTGGGGATTGGTCGCCACCGCATGCTTCATTACCAAAATGGATTCCCGTGTCGCCCGACTGGGTCTTCCCGGCGGTTTTTGCCGCTTGAGGGCATCGCGTCCGCGTTCGCGGAATTCCCGCCGGATTCGGATAACGGTCTCGCGGGAACTGCCCAGCCGCTCGGCAGAGCTTCCAATCGTGTCGCCGAAGTGCGACTCGTGATAATCAAGCGATTACGAAAGACGTCCGTCGAGGTCGTCTTCAATCGCATCACATCGATGCGATTCAATTCCTCGTGGGTCAAACGAATCCCTCTTCCGATGGTGCCCTCCTGGCAAACGAGTTGCCATGAGCTTACCTGCGGGGAAGAGAGAATGTGAATGGATCATTCTGCAGTTCTACTTAGCCGGCACCGGTCTCTTCGGCTGCGGAAGAGCAGATCCGTCCCGATCTTCCGGAAAAAAAACGCCGCCCGGTGAATAATCGCATGCCGCGTACAGTTCTTAGCAATGAGGGCGAAGTGATAACTTTGAGGCCTGCGCCAGTCGATGCAACGGCCGATCCGCCAGCGAAAGACGCAAATGCATCGTCCGGCACACCTTCCGAGCCGCGGTAAACCCGAGGCGCCGATTTTGTGAGGTTCAAGGTACCGCATCGTCTGGCCCACGCATTATTGAAACCGAGGGACGTCATGAACGACCCCACTCGTCGCATTGCATTGCGTTGGCTTTTCGCAGCATCGCTTCCCGCACTGACGGGTTGCTCTCGAGCGAGAAGTTGTGGTCGGTCCGGGCACGGGAGGAAGCAAGCGGGGCATCAAAGGTCAAGAAGATGCCAAGCGAAAAGACCGGTCTGGCCGTCCCGAAGAAATGACGCTCCGCGTGCATGAAAGACGGTCGGGTGCTGCGATCGGATCGAAAACTGACAGAACGGACAAGCTGATGTAACAAAGAGGGAGAACGAAGATGCGTTCTTTGCGGACGAAGAGGTTGGAAGGCTTCTCGCTGATCGAGCTTCTGGTCGTCGTCGCCATCATCGCCGTCCTGATCGGCCTTCTCTTGCCGGCTGTACAGCAAGCCCGTGAGGCGGCTCGACGCGTGCAGTGCACCAACAACCTGAAGCAGATCGCCCTTGCGCTGGCAAACTACGCCGACGCCCAGGGAACTCTTCCGATCGGCAGCAGCTCGGTCGAGGGCTGGTCCACCGGCAGCTTCTTCCTGCAGATCCTGCCGCAACTTGAGCAGACCCCCGTTTACAACATCCTGAATTTCAGCGTGAACTTTGCCGAGTCGCAGAACGCCACGATCCACGACACACGGTGCAGCACCCTGGTCTGCCCGAGCGACTGGGCGGCACACAACCAGGTGACCGTGAACGGGGACTTCGCGTTCGAGCTCTGCCCGTTCCCGGTCAAGATGCGGTTCACCAGTTATGGGGGCAGTCTGGGGACTTACTTTCAGTTTTCGCGGGACCCGATGCGATTAGACCAGCAGAATGGCTTAATCTTCCATCGCAAGACAGTGGCGTTCGCGGGGATCACGGATGGTACAAGCAACACGATCCTGGCTGCGGAGCGAGCGCACTCGCAGCTTCAAGAGCCGTATCTCTCGTCGTGGCAATGGTGGTCGTCCGGCTACAATGGCGACACGCTGTTCACATCGCTCTATCCGATCAACCCGTTCAAGAAGCTGCCGGATATCGCGGCCGACGGCGACGTTAGCCCTTACATCTGCGCCGCGTCAAGCATGCATCCGGGCGGAGCCAATTTTGCTTTCGCCGACGGATCGGTCCGATTCATCAAAGAGACGGTCAACACGTGGTATAACGACCCTCAGACGGGGTTGCCGGCTGGCATTACTTACGACGGTGCGCTTTACCACAATGTCGGTGCGAAGTGGGGCGTATATCAAGAGTTGACGACCCGCAGCGGCGGTGAGCTGGTCAGCGACCCGGATTATCGCTGACGGAGAGATCCCAGCCCGGCCAGATCGGTTTGACAAACGGAGAGGGGTTGGCCTCCCAGATTCGGACCGTTCGATCGACGCCGGCTGACGCCAGTCGGGCGCCGTCGTTGCTGAAGCTAACGGACAGGACGTCGCTACTATGACCGAGCAGGCTCAGGATCTCCTGTCCGGTTTCCGGGTCCCAGAGGCGAATGGTCATGTCTTTCCCTGCGGAAACGAGCCGGGGTTGACCGACACCGCCGCATGCCAAAGCGACAACGTCCAGGGTATGACCTTTGAGCTCGCGCACCAGGCGACAGTTCGCGGTGTCCCAGAGCCGGATGATGCGGTCGGACTCTGCCGTGGCGAGCGTCCGGCCGTCCGACCCGACGAAGGTGACGGCGTGGATCATCGGGCTGGACAGGTTCGAGAGGTGCGGCTGCCAGGAGCGAGTCAGGCGGCCGGAGCCCGGATTCCAGAGCCGGACCACACCGTCGCCGCCGACCGAGGCGAGCTGGCCTCCGTCTGAACTGTAGGCAACGCAGAGAACGATCCCGGAGTGGCCCGAGAGGACCTGGACGGCCCGGGCGCCTTCAGGATCCCATAGCCGCACCGTTCCATCGCTGCTGGCCGAGGCGAGCTGGCGGCCATCGGGGGGACGGAAGGCCAAGCCGTGGACCGGTCCGGTGTGTTTCCCCAGGACGCGCGGCGAATTGGTACCGTCGGCTGGGCCCACCCGGATCGAGCCGTCCATCCCAGCCGAGGCCAGCGATCGGCCATCGGGAGAGTAGGCGAGGGCGAGCACCACGAGCTCGTGCCCCTTTCGCTCAACGCGCGGACCGGCAGCATCGATGCCCTCGAGCCGGACTATTCCATCCTCGCCCGCGGCCGCCAGTTCGCGGCCGTCGGGCCGGAACGCCACGGCACGCACGCTGCACGGGTACCTGTGCACGAAAGCTGGAGGCTTGGACTGGAATGGCAGCCAAGTGACGATCGTTCCGGTCGCGTCAGCCGAGGCCAGTCGTTTGCCGTCGAACCGAAACGCCAGGTCCCTCACAGGCGCCCGGTGGGCATGTAACGAATAGAGTATGGTATCGCGACGGGAATCCGCGATAAGGAATAGGTTCAATGCTCGTTCTCTTCCGCCAACATTCGTCGTGTCCGAAAGAATTAATCCGTTGGCGAAAGCGATGTAGTCCGCTGCTGGCGGCTGGAATAGAGCCGTCGAGATCATATTAAACTTGATCCACGGGATGACCTGCGGGTCGCCAATCCTCCGGAAGGAGCGGAGAGGCTTATACTCGCCGCGTTCCGAGACGTCTTCTCGGATTCCCCCGTGCCCCCAGCCTCTCGTGAATAGCGACCTCCCATCGGCGCTGAAGGAAGTTGGAATCCCGCCATCGCCGGTGGACTCCAGGAGGACTCGGCCCGTGGCCGGGTCGCGGACCTTCAAAGACATCGAGCTGCCCGAAGCCAGCCGCGGCTCACCGCTCGGAGCAAACAGGACGCCGTGTACCGCACCGGCCGATTCCGTCTCTCGCCAGACGTTGAGTCCGGTCGAGGCGTCCCAGAGCGCAACCTCTCCCGGAGGTTCAGTCTGCAAGACAAGGCCGCCGTGCGGAGCATAGCGGTAACCGCTCGCCGTGGCGATCCACTTGCCATCGGGGCTGAATGCAACGCCGTTCACCTCGAACGGGTGCCCACCCAACGTATAGACCAGCTTGCCGGTTCCGGCATCCCAGATCTTCGCCGTCCGGTCGGCGCCCGCCGTGGCGATCCGGCGGCCATCGGGGCTGAACGCGAGATCGAAAACCGGTCCGCGGTGGGCCTCGAATGCGGGCAAGAGAAGCCGCCCAGTCTCCGCATCGCGGATCTGCAGGTCGCCGGGCCGGTCCTCGAATCTTTGATGCGTGCTGTAACCGTGGCCGGTGGCGATCTTTTTCCCATCGGGGCTGTACGCCAGGCACTCGATAGGTACGCCGGTTTCCCAGCGGCTGAGCAGCTCGTAGTCGCATAGCCGCCGCAGGTAATGCCACTCGAATCCGCGGCGATCTTCGGCTCCCGCATCCGCGGGAGCCAGCTTGTCCAGCGCGGCCAGCGCGCTCGAAACGTCGCCGGCCTGGATCGAGAACCTGATCAGGTTGAGATTTGCGATATCCGCGCCGCGCTCGGCCCGCCTCTGCTCGCGATGTGAATTGGCCAGAGCCCGCGAGAGCTGGATATTGTACCAGCCGACCAGGCTCATCCCACCGAGCAGGGATCCCGTGGTGATGGCAACAAGGCTTGCCAGCGCAGGCTTGCGCTGGGCCCACTTGACTGCCCGCTCCCACGCCGAAACTCGCCGCGCGGCGATCGGCCGCCCTTCGAGCCATCGGTCCAGGTCGTCGGCCAGCTCCTCCGCCGAGCCGTACCGGCGGGATGCCTGCTTCTCGATGCACTTCAGGCAAATCGTCTCCAGGTCGTTCGGGATCTCCGGAACGAGCTGGCGTGGCCGCGGTGGCTCCTCGTCAGTGACCTGCCGGATAAGGCGCAGCCTGTCGGTCGCCCCGAAAGCAGACTTGAGAGACAGCAGCTCGTAAAGTGTCAGCCCCAGGCCATAAATGTCGCTCCGGGCGTCGGCCTGTCCATTGAATCGCTCGGGGGCCATGTAACGCAGCGTGCCGACAATGTCGTCGGTGTGCGTGAGGTTGTCGTCGGCAATCGCCTTCGCCAGCCCGAAGTCGGCAACCCAAACCGCCCCGTGAAGGTCCAGCAGTAAGTTCGATGGCTTGATGTCGCGGTGGAGGATCCCTTGCGAGTGCGCATATTCCAGGGCGCGCGCGACCTGAACGCCAACCCGTGCCACCTCACGCCAGTAATGCCGCGACGTCCCGGAAAGCGATGCGATTCCCCGAGTAAGTTCGCGGTCCGACGTCTCCATTCGACGTGGCGCTGCGACCGGTTCAGCCTCCAATCGAACTGATTCCTGGGTCGCTGCGGCGAGTGCGGCTGGCCCCGCTCTCGCGACTTCCGGGGCCGGAGTCGCATCGGGCCCTGGGTTGCAGGGCGCGGAAACGGTCCGCGAAAACTGACCGGTCGCGAACGCGCGGGCCAGGTCGGCAGCCGAGGCATCGCCAGGCCGATGTTCGGTCTGCGGTCCGGGCGGGGCCGCATCGGGGCGAAGCTGTCTCAACTCCTGGATGACCTCGTCCAACCCCCGACCGTGGATGAACTGCATGACGTAGTAATGGGCACCGTCCTGCTCTCCGACCCCGAATACCGGCACGATGTTCGTGTGGTGCAGCCGCGCCGCGGACCGTGCCTCGCGACGAAAACGGAGGACCGTCTGCGGGCTCTGGAGCGCATGCCCCAGCAAGACCTTGAGCGCGACGTGCCGGCCCAACGACTCTTGCTCGGCCTCGTAAACCACGCCCATGCCGCCACGGCCGACCTCGCGGAGGATGCGGTAGTCTCCGAGCCGTTCCAGCGATCGTGCTGCCCCGATGGGCACTTCCTCGAATGAGCCGGTTCGTTCGGCCATTTCCGGCTTGAACTGTTCCATCATCGCCAGCGCGGGGAACAGCTCGCGAATCTCATCGGCCAGCTCGGGAAACCGGCCGATGTACTCGGTCAGCGACGGATGCTCACCGCGGCGCAGCCGCTCGGCGAATTCTTCGGCGAGCAACCCTACAGGATCGCGATCGACGCTGGAAGAGTCCCCATTCATGGACGGTCCTTCCACGGGCGTATCTGCCGTCGGGTCATGGGCCCAAGAAACCGGGTATGCTCGCGAGGATCTCCTTGAGACGCTTGAGCGCCCGGAGGTAGCGGTTGCAGGCGGCCGTTTTTCCGATGCCGAGGACCTGGGCCGTCTCGGAGTTGCTTAACTCCTCGAAGTGGCGCAGGGTCAACACCTCGCGGTCGATCGGGTCCATGCCGTTCAAGACCTCCTGGAGCCGGAGCTTCATCTCGGCGCGCTGGGCGGCGTGGGTCGGCGAGGTGAGTCGACCGAGCAGCAATGCGGCCAACGAGACAGACGTCGCTTCGGGAAGAGCACCCGGTAGAGCGAGACCTCCTGGCCCACGTCACGCATCTTGGCCCCAAGATGCTGTCGATGCATGGCCAGAAGCCGCTGTCCGGTCAGGAACCTGAGCCAGAGAAAGGGCGGCATGTTCGGGTTAGCCGCATACTCCGGGGCCCGGCGCAGAACGTCGATCTGCGCCTCCTGCAGAACGTCCGAGGGGTCGACTCGCCCCTGGAGCCGCCGGTCGAGGCGCATTGCGAACCATCCGGCGCAGCCGGTCGCTGTGCCGGTCGAAAAGCTCGGCCAGCGCGGACGAATCACCCGCTTCGGCGCGGCGGACCAGATCGTCGGCTTCACTCGTCGCGGTCATCAATTCGGGCCCTCTCTGTCATGATAACTGCGAGGCCCCCCGGCTCATTCACAAAAAATCGCAATCGACACCGGGAATTCTCGGCATTCGATCCACGCTCGCACCCGGGTGCCAGTCACGTCAAGAACGCGATTTTCCGATCGGTAGTTGATTCTCGACCTACACTTAGCGTGAACAAGTACCTCGCGCGGATCGCGCTGTCGCCCAGGCCGCTGCGCGTCCAGAAGTCGTTTACCAGTGGCGAGAAACAGTCCCTGATCGCGACCCCTGAGAGCAACTGCTGAGCTTTGGCGGAGCTTCTGGCCGATACCGGCGTTCATCGGCACGCCTGCGCGGGTGATCGGCGAGATCGTCGAGAGTCTGCTTGAGCGCGAGTTCGCGGTGCAACTCGGCGTCGATCGCCACGAACACGTCTCCCAGGCCGCCGCGAGCATGCAGCCGCAGGACCCGGAACCTCTCGCCGTCTGTCATCGCCGTGAGCACATAGCTTCCTGTGCGGTCGAGATCACCGTCGCGCTCGGTCACGCCAGAACCGACCTGGCCGATCGCGGCGTTGATCTGCGGATCGCCGAGGCATTCCAGCGCCTCGAGGGCCGAACGTCACACGTCGATCGCCGCCACGATTTCCCAGATGAACGTGCCGATACTGCCCTTGAACTTGGTTGGGTATCTCATCGACCTCAATGGCGTGCGGATTTCCGGCGCACCTGCCACGTTTGGGGAGAACAATTTTTCCGCCTCGATCACCGACAGCGGCGGCAACAGCATGGCGCTGTTCTATTGGCCCACGAACATGGGGAAGTCCCAGATGAACCTGGAACGCTTGGCCGGTCCGGCCGGCCCGGTGAACATGACGGGAATCGTTTCGGTGTCCACGAGCGGCGAAGATATGGTCGCGGTATTCAGCCCGCTCAAGATTACCTCAGTTCCCGAGCCGCCCACTCTGACCTTGGCGGGAATTGGGGCGGCGTTCATACTCGCAGCCATTTGCCGCCACGGCGGCGTAAACGAGTCCAATTGCGTCCGCCGGCCGCCGTCGTGGGTCTTCTCGATTGTCCTTGATACGACGCTACGGACGGACGTGGATGTGATACGTGATGTCGAGCTGGAACGTCGCGGGGTTTCCATTGCCGTCGAGGGTCATCGAGGTGCCGCCGAAATGGACCTTGTGATGGCCTGGCGAGAGGGGCTTGAGCAGGAGGTAGAAACCGTCTGCGACGGCGGGTTTGACCTTCCCCGCCAGGTCGAGCGCGCCACCGGTTACGAAGTAGAGGAGATTCTCGCTACCTTTGTCCGGGTGGTTGGGCGGAAGCCTGTATTCGAACACAGGCGAAATGGCGCGGTACGAGGCAAGGTCCTGGAGCGGGAGATCGTCGATGGAGGCGAACAGGCTCGTCACCTGGGTGGTGCCGAAGGCGGCGCCCTGGCGAAGTTCCGCGACCGACAGTGGTGGGCTCACTCCTACATTGTCCTGCTCGAAATTCAGAATGGGGAAAAAGAGTTTTTTCCCAGGAGGAATGGTGACCTTGCGCTCGGCCTGGGCCGTCAGACCCGAGTTGAACGTGATGAGGCCACCGAGGAAGAAGATGTCGCTCCGAAATGGCTGACCGTTATGGGCAGCGACGCCCGTGGTATCGATCAGCGGGTTCGTCGTTCGGGGATTGTTCGGCGTCACGGGCTGCTCCAGAGCCCACTTCCACCACTGCTCGCTGAGCTCGGCGTACTCGGACGAGAAACGGACGACATCGGGGTTTGGGTTGTCTCCTGCCTGGACAAGCGCCGGCGTCGACGAGATCAAGACCCCCAAGGTGCCGATGAGGATCGCCGCGCGGGGTCGGGGTTTGAGTTTGCCAGACATCATGATGTTCTTCCTTTGTTTTCGTGGTGAAGATTTGACTGAGCTCTCGACAAACACTGATCCACAAACCCTGGCGAGGCGTGCCACGCTGTGGAGAATAATTTGAGGTAGTGCGGCGCACGGGCCGCGCCGGAGACGCGGGCGAACCGCGGTTGGCCGCAGGATTCTCGGCGGGTTTGGCACCGATCATGCCTTCAGGCCGGCTGTGCGCACGAAGGTGCCACCGAAGGCATGCGGGGCATTCCCACTCAGCAAGGCGGGGAAATAGAGACGCGACAACTATCGGCGGTCGAACGCGCGTGAGGCAGCGTGGTCGCATTGCACGAACTGGCTGAGCCGCCGTTGCCGGCCCGTGGAGTTACGACTCAGGCGGCGACCGCCGGGAGGGTGCGTTTCCCAATCCTGGTGGTGTCGACGCCGCACGGCAGGAATGGCGTCGTTGTGGCCACTTTGCCGGTGATGGTTGCGTTGCCGAACACACACCAGCTACAAGAGCGAGGCCTTCTTGCCTATATCACTGCCGGCTATGGACTCGCTGGAGAACTGCGTGCCATTCGTTCCAGCAATGGAAGCTTCGTTCGGCTGAACCGGGACACGGCACGCGACGGATGCGACAAACTGCCACGAGTCGGGTCTGCCTGAACGCTCGGCGGGATCAGATCCCGCAGGGCCTTTGCGAACTTCCTGTCGTTCTCCTTCACGCGATCCCAATCGACTCCGGAGAGACCGGGGATGTTGATCGGACCGGACGGCCGGGCCTTGTTGACGACTGACCTGACGACTGCGGCCCGGCCGATCACCATGTTCATGTCAGAGCTCACACCTGAATCCGTGACCGCCGTCACATCCTTGACGGGAAACCGCCGGGTCAACTGGTCTTTGGTGGGGAACGCGAACGGCTCGTCGCCCAAGGCGCCGTTCTTGGCAAGCCGGTCGAGGCACAAGTAGGTGACGCCATCCGAGATGAAAGCGGCCGACGTATATGGGCACTCTTTCGTCAGATCGACGTCGACGGTCAAACTAGGGTTATTTTCAAATGTTCTGATCAACTCGAATTTCCCGGAGTTTCGTTTGACGACCCTGTCCGCGCTGGCCCCGCCCCCCGGGGCCCGCCCTTCGAACGCCGATAATCACGGAGCGGAAATCGGCGAGGATGCGGTGAGGGCTTCCGGTCACGAGTGAAAAATTGTAACTAAATTGAAACGCGGTGTTGGTGCGCGTCAACTCGAGGGTGAAGCCGGCGGTCTCGGAGTAGTAGACGGTGGGGCCGACCGGATCGTAGACGAGCATCTTCCTGCCGGAGCAGAAGGCCAGCGGCGTGCCGTCCACCGCGTCGCAGATCAGCATGCTCGATTGGTTCGGGGCCTGGTAAAGCGCGCGAAACCTCAGCCTTGGCCCGGTACCCTTTTCGCCCCCGAGGTACCCGCCGACGTCGAGGCTCCGGCAGCCGGCGTCCGAGCTGTCGATGACCGGGGCCAGGGCGATCAGTTCCCGCGCCGACGGCTCGCCGGCCCGCGCCGTCGCAACCAGCGCCGCGACGAGGGTTGCGCCGGCGATCGGGAACCGTGAAAGACGTCTTGTTCCCATAGCAAGCCTCCTGCTTTTTGATCGTCAGGGATGGCGGCGGGGCCGTTGCTCTGCCGAGTGCGGGCCGCCGGTCTTGTGACCGGGCCCCGGGACGTTCGGGCGAAAGCAGCCTTTTCGTGGCCCGGAGGTCGCATGGACGGCCGTCCTTGCCGGCCCCAGCGCGAACGGGCCTCTTCAATAACCATTTCGCGGTGGATTGACCAGACCAAGCGACGCAGGGCGACCTCGGCACCGCTGCGGCCTCTTGTCCGCGGCGTCGAGCTGGTCAAGCTCCGCCCCTTCGCCGGTCTCACGCAAGAGATCGCTTTCGATCCAATGGACGAGGACGTTGCGGCTCCAGCGTTTTTTAACGGACGCCTGGGCGTACCACAGGCGCTCAGTCTTGGTTGCGACGGGCGATGAAGCCCCCGACGATGGCGCCGAGAAATCCGACGAGAATGCTTGACAGGCAGAGGTTGGCACGGAGGCCGTGAACTGGTATCAAGCCGAGGACCTTGCCTTTTGACCCGTCCATCAGTATCGGTATCCCATCCCCGGCATGGATGACCGTCAAGTCAGGGATCCGGACTGTAAGGACTGGAGCGGCGGGTGCCGTGTGATGGACCTGGGTGAGTAGTCGACAGGCTATTCCCATCGGTAGCGACGCTGGTCCGATGGTTGGGGCCGTGTGCGGTTGGCAAATCAAGAATTGCGCCCACCCGAACACTGCAAACCCAGCCCACGCTCCACGACGATAGATGGCGACCAGAGTGGTCGTGCATAGGGCAGCAACGGTCAGGGCAAGAATGCCAGCGGCGGAGAATTCGTCGTTGCTACGGGCGGCGGCGAGGCCGACCGCGACGCATGCGACTACGCCCATGAGTCCCAGGACCGTCGGTCGCGCCTTCATTCAAACCCTTCCTTCTGGATGAGCCGTTGACAACCGTGTTCCTCAAAGCGATGCCGATACGCACCTACGGTTCCGCCCAGATACCCAGAGATTACGGGGCGACAGACCGGTCATCTCGGTGAAAGTGCCGCGAAGATTGGCGGTTAGCTGATCGATCGCCTTGGTTCCCCATTCCTCCTCCTTCTGCCGCTCGAGGATCTGGCGGCTCAATTAACTCCGGTGGCGTGCCCACTTTTTTATAGGGACGCTCACTCAGTCTGCGGTCGAGCCATCCCGGCGCAGCTCCGCTTTCAGCTCCTCGGGGCTCGGCAGGCTGCGCGCAGGGCCCGCGGCAGCGATTCGACGAGCTTGGTGACGTAGCTCGAGATGCCGACCGGCTTGGCCAAATCGCGCAGTGCGTACTCCGCGACGACCTGGTTTTTCGCCTTGCACAGGATGATGCCGATGGACGGCTTGTCGTCGGGGTGGCGGAGCAGCTCGTCGACGGCCGATAGATAGAAGTTCATCTTGCCGGCGTATTCCGGCTTGAAGGACGTGGTCTTGAGCTCGATGACGATGTAGCAGCGCAGCTTCACATGGTAAAACAGAAGGTCGATGTGAAAATCCTCGCCGCCGATCTCGAGCGGGTATTCCTGGCCGAGGAAGGCGAATCCTGCCCCGAGCTCGACCAGAAAATGTTGGATGTGATCCAGCAGCCCTTTTTGCAGGGCGCGTTCTTCGGCGTCGACGGCGAGCGACAGGAATTGGAAATTGTAAGGGTCTTTCAGAATTTCACGGGCCAGGTCAGATTGCGGGGAGGGGAGGCTCTTGCCGAAATTGGTCGCGGCCTTGCCCTGGCGCTGGTAAAGATCGCTTTCGATCCAATGGACGAGGACGTTGCGGCTCCAGCCGTTTTCGATGGTTTTACGAACGTACCATTCGCGGGCGGCCGGCTCCTTCACATGGTCGAGCAAACGGACGCAGTGGCCCCAGGGAATTTGTGCAACGAGCCGTTGCACAATTGGCTCCTTCGGCCACGCTTCGGCGAACGCCCGCATGTATTTGAGGTTGCGTGGCGAAAGCCCCGTCATTCCGGGATAGGCCAGGCGAAGGTCGCCGGCCAGCCGATCGATGACCTTGGTGCCCCATCCCTCGTGCTCCTGGCGGGCGAGGATGTCGCGGCCGATCTGCCAGTAAAGAAGCACCAGCTCGCGGTTGACCGCCAGGGAGGCGCGAAGCTGGGCTGAGCGGATGCGTTGCTTGATCTCGCCAAGAAGCTCCTCGTAACCCTCGGGGAGCAACGCCGCTGGCTTTTGCGGGGAACGTTCAGGCTGAGCGGGTGCGGCGCGCTTCCTTGCCACTCGTGGACTCCTGATGGAACGGTGCGGCGCGCTACAGCGCTTCGGACTCGGGCATACTCTGGTTAGCGGTCGCCGCGGACGCTCAGAATGCTACGCGATTTTCGCGTCGTTGTCACTCAGATGCGACGGTATCTCCGGGCACGCCCAATACAAACGTTTTCGTTTGCGTTACCGAGGGATCGGAGCTGGATTGCCGCCGCCAGGACCGCGAAGCCGGCCGACCCACGCGGTATCATCAGCGGGGCTGGCGGCGCCGGCTTCGGTGATCAAGTACGGGCTGTCGAATCGCGTCATCTTGCCGTTGGCGACCAGGAGCTCGGTCATGGAAATACGCTGGCTACTGTTTCTCGCCGTCAGCTTCGCCACGCCTAGCCTGGTGCGTGGTGCCGACCCGCTCGACACAATCCGTGAGGCGTTTCGTGCGTCCTCAAAGGGACTTCATTCCGGCATCGGGAACGGAAATTCCAGGTTCGAGCCCAACGCCAAGGTCGACACTGACCTGTTCACCGAAGCATCATTGCGAATGCCCGCGGGAAGCCCAATCGTCGACAGCCGGCCCGAGTCGAAGGTGCGGTTTCGCCGAAGTCGGTGAGAGCGATCCGTCGCAGGCCGAGGCGGCTTGACGTCGGAAATTGGGCTCAAGACTGGAGAGCGCACTCTGGAGGCGGTGATGCGACCGGCCCTTGCCTTGTGCAATCGGCGGCCTCACCCTCTTGGTTTTCAATTGCTTCGGCTTCAGGAAAACGGATCGACAAGCGGTCACGGTTTACAGACACCTGCGACTGCTCGCACGGCTTCCGGGCGCATCCGGCGATGAAGCTCACGATCCGTCCGCTCACGCCTGACTTGTGGCCCGCTCGAGGATCTGTTCGGCGACAACGGCGCGGGTCACGGCTGCTGGAAGTCGCAGACATAGTGCCTCCATCGTCTCAGAAATCGATCGCCCGGCATCGCGATGTAACTGGACTAATGAGGGTTAACAGTCTCCGCTGCTGTCGGAACCCCAGCGTTACTTTTTCGCCTTGACCTTTTCCCGCGCGGCGGCCTCGGCGAGGACCGACTCGGGGTCGTCTTTGAACAGGTCGCGGCAGCCGGAGCAGCAGACCCAGTAGGTCTTGCCCTTGTAGCTGACCTGAATCGTACCGCGGCCCTCGGTAACGACGCAGAGCGGGTACGACTCGCCCGCGGCGAAGGCGACTCCCTCGCGGGTGTAACCGACCTCGCCAAGCCGGGAGAAGGTGTGGAGCTCGGGGTCCTCGGCCTCCAGCAGGACGAGCAGGCGGGTGTCGTGCAGCGGGGTGATCGAGACCCGGCGCACTCCGCCGGCCGGCGCCTCGGCGTCGGCCGTCAAGACCAACCGCTTCCTGTCACCCGCCGTGCCGGCGAAGGTGCGGGACGTGCCGTCGGCGAGGGTCGCCTCGAGGACGAAAGTGTCGGGCGGCTTGCCCGCTCGAAGCACGCCGGCCTTGAGGTACTTGCCCTTCTTGACCGTTATCTCCAGTCCGGCCGAGTCGCTGGTGAGCTTCCACGCCCAATCCGCCGACTCTGTCCAGGCCCCTCGCACCTGTCCCCGCTTGACCTGCCCGACCCGCGCCACGACCCCACAAGCGGGGCGTACGCCTTCAGCGCCTCCTGGTCGGCGCGCCGGCCCGGCGCGACCTTGTCCTTGTCGTCGACGGCCCGCACCGTGACCGCGGCCGCCGCCACGACCCCCAGCGCCGCCAACAGGCCGACGCCCGACGAAACCCTGGCCCTGCGCATCATGGACTCGCCCCCCTGAAGACCGACCCTCCCGTCCCCGCCCCCCCGACTATTGTAGGATGAAACCCCGTTCGGACGCCATCTATGAGAGCGTCTTTGTCAAGCGCGGTCGGTGCAGATTTCGCGTTGCGGGCCTCCCGCACATCCCCTTTCGCCGTCGGCTCCGGTCGATCTGGCCCATCTCAGACCTGTCCGCGGACGAATTGGTTGTGCAACCCGCGGCAAATCCTCTGAGCCGGAGGCCGAGGGAGAGTTTTCTCCCCCTCTTGGCCGGCAGCATTCGGATCTCGCGCACCTATGGTGTATGTGGTCAATCAAAGAGAAGACTTATGTGGACACTCTCGGAGAGAGTCGCGGACTCGACTGGACCGACAGCCGGAGCAAACGAGATGCGGGTGTGCGCCGATCTTGCCGCGGCTGCGTGCTTATCGGCTGAAGCTGTCCGGCACGCCGTCGGGCAGCGGGACCGCGGCGTGCATCCGCTCGGCGCACTGCGTGCACCGAATGGTCAAGCTGGCTGTTCTGGGATCGTGATGAAAGAGCGACCATGCAGCCAATACGGACTGGCCGCCGCAGAAGGGACATGTCGTGCGCTCGGAAGGCCGCTTGAATGATTCCGCGATGGCGGCGTCCCACCTCTTGTGCTTCGCGACGAGCTCATCGATCTCACGTTTGCTCATCTCTGACATCCACAAGAACCGCGCAGCCGAAGCGATTTCGATCGGTGCGGCCCGCGAAGACGGATGACGCTCGCCCTCGATGCACGGCGCTCCGCCACGCTTTTGAGCAAGGAACTCGAACTCCTTCAACCGCTTCTAGGCGTCGTGCTGCGGCAGCACCCCTGCTTCCCGTCATTGCATTCGCCCGCGGGAGGGCAAACGCATGACCTGGCTCGGCAAAATCCATCATGCCCGCAAGATTATTCACGCAGAATGGCACGACCGCAAAAAAAAAGCCGATTACCACGATGAGGACGACGATCAGCTCCGGGACTGAGCCGTGGCGCATCTGGGCATCTTTTGGTGAGACTCTTGGACCACCGAAGCAGCGCACTAACTCCTTTTCCAGGACGAGGCTCGCTCGCTCTGCTCGTTTGGCAACCGACGCGCTGCGAACCGCGCGGCCTCTGTCCAAGCGGTCACCATGGGTGGACGCGAGTCGTGCGGTGGATCGGTCAAGTTTCGGGCTGGAACGGAAGTTGTTGATCATCTAGCGGGCAGGCTCACGTTAAAGAACCCGGATACGACAACCATCAATTCGAAGAGTGACGGTCGCGTCCTGGAGTGAGCAGACATCGTCGTCGAGGCCGGCAGTATGAGGCTGCCGCCCGTGATCGATAGGCGGAAGGAGCACCCGACGCACCTCTCATCATTTGAGGATGAGCCATGATCACTTCTTGGATTCGCCGTTTTGCTTCGGTCTCCCACACATCGACCCGACGCGACCGGCGTCGAGCCCGCGCCTCACACGCGTGCCTTTTACGGGCCAGCTTGACCGTGCTGGAAGATCGGACCCTGATGTCCATGAACACGTGGACGGGCTCGGGAAACTGGGACACGGTCGCCAACTGGAGCCTGGGGCATTTGCCCACGGCCACAGAGGACGTTTTCATCAGCGCCGGCAGTAGCGTCACGCACTCGGCGGGATCGGACACCATCCACAGCCTGGGGGCTGACAAGACCGCGGCCTTGATTCTTTCAGGCGGGTCGATCACGGACCCCAACAGTTTCGACATGCCCGGCGCCTTCACGCTCCAGGGAGGCACCCTTAGCGGGGCTACGGTGACCTCGGACACGACCATCATCGGGACGAGCAGCTTCGGGACGTTGAATGGCATCACGCTCCAGGGAACCCTGGATATGAGGACCAACAGCTCGTCGGCTTTCATCTCAGGCGGCCTCACGCTCAGCGGGGGCAAGGCGTTCCTGGGCAATGCGGCAGGCACCACCACGGGCGAGCTGTTCCTCATCGGCGCGGCGGAGACGATCGACGGCGCCAGCGGACACCCAGGCACCATCACGTTCGGCCTCAGCGGCTCGAACGGTCTGATTAACGACGGTATCACCGGTGCGCTCACCCTGGGGGCGAACTTGACCGTCAACGGCACTGCCGGCCAGATCAATATGAGCAATGCGCCATTCGACAACAAGGGGACGATCACGGCCGATCCCACGGTCCTCTCCACCGCGGCAGGCACCATCACCCTGAACGGCACCAACTGGACCAACGACGGCACCATCAAGGCGAAGAACGGCGACAACTTCACCCTCAGCGGGACCGCCGTTGCCTCCCCCGCAACCCACGCCTGGACCAATGACGCCGGCCACACCATCGCGATCACCGGCGGCGGCACGCTGACCCTGCAGAGTCGCGCGGCCACCACGGCCGACAATACCGCCTGGCTCAATCTGGGTACGCTGAGTAGCAACGCCTCGACGGTCGACCTCGGGGGCTTCTTCACGTTCAAGGGCCTGGGGACCTATAACCGGACCGGCGGGACGGTCAACCTGACCGGCACGCTGAACAACGCGGCCAGCACGCTGGTCTTGAACACCACGACGGGCTCGTGGAACCTGCAGGGCGGGACGGTCAAGGGTGGGACAGTCGAGGCGACGGCGGGCATCGCCCTCGTGGCCAACACGTCCTTCGGCACCCTGAGCGGGGTCACACTGAGCGCCAGTGGCGGCAACGCCAGTCCGTTCGACATGAAGACTAACTCGTCCGACGTCTTTGTCTCAGGCGGGCTGACCTTGAGCGGCGTCACGATCTTTCTGGGCAATGCGGCAGGCACCACCACGGGCGAGCTGTTCCTCATCGGCGCGGCGGAGACGATCGACGGCGCCAGCGGACACCCGGGCACCATCACCTTCGGCCTCAGCGGCTCGAACGGGCTGATTAACGACGGTATCACCGGTGCGCTGACCCTGGGGCGAACTTGACCGTCAACGGCACCGCCGGCCAGATCAATATGAGCAATGCGCCATTCGACAACAAGGGGACGATCACGGCCGATCCCACGGTCCTCTCCACCGCGGCAGGCACCATCACCCTGAACGGCACCAACTGGACCAACGATGGCACCATCAAGGCGCAGAACGGCGACAACCTCACCCTTAGCGGGACCGCCGTTGCCTCCCCCGCAACCCACGCCTGGACCAATGACGCCGGCCACACCATCACGGTGACCGGCGGCGGCACGCTGAACCTCCAGAGTAGCGCGGCCACCACAGCCGACAATACCGCCTGGCTCAATCTGGGCACGCTCAGTAGCAACGCCTCGACGGTCGACCTCGGGGGCTTCTTCACGTTCAAGGGCCTGGGGACCTACAACCGGACCGGCGGGACGGTCAACCTGACCGGCACGCTGAACAACGCGGCCAGCACGCTGCTCTTGAACACCACGACGGGCTCGTGGAACCTGCAGGGCGGGACGGTCAAGGGTGGGACAGTCGAGGCGACGGCGGGCATCGCCCTGGTGGGCAACACGTCCTTCGGCACCCTGAGCGGGGTCACGCTCGACGCCAGTGGCGGCAACGCCAGTCCGTTCGACATGAAGACTAACTCGTCCGACGTCTTTGTCTCAGGCGGGCTGAGCTTGAGCGGCGTCACGATCTTTCTGGGCAATGCGGCAGGCACCACCACCGGCGAGCTGTTCCTCATCGGCGCGGCGGAGACGATCGACGGCGTGAGCGGACACCCGGGCACCATCACCTTCGGCCTCAGCGGCTCGAACGGGCTGATTAACGACGGTATCACCGGTGCGCTCACCCTGGCGGCGAACTTGACCGTCAACGGCACTGCCGGCCAGATCAATATGAGCAATGCGCCATTCGACAACAAGGGGACGATCACGGCCGATCCCACGGTCCTCTCCACCGCGGCAGGCACCATCACCCTGAACGGCACCAACTGGACCAACGACGGCACCATCAAGGCGCAGAACGGCGACAACCTCACCCTCAGCGGGACCGCCGTTGCCTCCCCTGCAACCCACGCCTGGACCAATGACGCCGGCCACACCATCACGGTGACCGGCGGCGGCACGCTGAACCTCCAGAAGAGCGCGGCCACCACGGCCGACAATACCGCCTGGCTCAATCTGGGCACGCTCAGTAGCAACGCCTCGACGGTCGACCTCGGGGGCTTCTTCACGTTCAAGGGCCTGGGGACCTACAACCGGACCGGCGGGACGGTCAACCTGACCGGCACGCTGAACAACGCGGCCAGCACGCTGGTCTTGAACACCACGACGGGCTCGTGGAACCTGCAAGGCGGGACGGTCAAGGGTGGGACAGTCGAGGCGACGGCGGGCATCGCCCTGATGGGCAACACGTCCTTCGGCACCCTGAGCGGGGTAACGTTGACGCAAGTGGCGGCAACGCCAGTCCGCTCGACATGAAGACTAACTCGTCCGACGTCTTCGTCTCAGGCGGGCTGACCTTGAGCGGCGTCACGATCTTTCTGGGCAATGCGGCAGGCACCACCACCGGCGAGCTGTTCCTCATCGGCGCGGCGGAGACGATCGACGGCGTGAGCGGACACCCGGGCACCATCACCTTCGGCCTCAGCGGCTCGAACGGGCTGATTAACGACGGTATCACCGGTGCGCTCACCCTGGGGCGAACTTGACCGTCAACGGCACTGCCGGCCAGATCAATATGAGCAATGTGCCATTCGACAACAAGGGGACGATCACGGCCGATCCCACGGTCCTCTCCACCGCGGCAGGCACCATCACCCTGAACGGCACCAACTGGACCAACGACGGCACCATCAAGGCGCAGAACGGCGACAACCTCACCCTCAGCGGGACCGCCGTTGCCTCCCCTGCAACCCACGCCTGGACCAATGACGCCGGCCACACCATCACGGTGACCGGCGGCGGCACGCTGAACTTCCAGAGAACGCGGCCACCACGGCCGACAATACCGCCTGGCTCAATCTGGGCACGCTCAGTAGCAACGCCTCGACGGTCGACCTGGGGGGCTTCTTCACGTTCAAGGGCCTGGGCACCTACAACCGGACCGGCGGGACGGTCAACCTGACCGGCACGCTGAACAACGCGGCCAGCACGCTGCTCTTGAACACCACGACGGGCTCGTGGAACCTGCAAGGCGGGACGGTCAAGGGTGGGACAGTCGAGGCGACGGCGGGCATCGCCCTGATGGGCAACACGTCCTTCGGCACCCTGAGCGGGGTAACGTTGAGCGCAAGTGGCGGCAACGCCAGTCCGCTCGACATGAAGACTAACTCGTCCGACGTCTTCGTCTCAGGCGGGCTGACCTTGAGCGGCGTCACGATCTTTCTGGGCAATGCGGCAGGCACCACCACCGGCGAGCTGTTCCTCATCGGCGCGGCGGAGACGATCGACGGCGTGAGCGGACACCCGGGCACCATCACCTTCGGCCTCAGCGGCTCGAACGGTCTGATTAACGACGGTATCACCGGTGCGCTCACCCTGGCGCGAACTTGACCGTCAACGGCACTGCCGGCCAGATCAATATGAGCAATGCGCCATTCAACAACAAGGGGACGATCACGGCCGATCCCAAAGTCCTCTCCACCGCGGCGGGTACCATCACCCTGGGCGGCACCAACTGGACGAACGCCGGGACCATAGTGGCCCAGAACGGTGACACCATCATCGCCACGGGGACCATCAGCAATTTCTCGGCGAATACCCTCACGGGCGGGACGTGGAAGGTGTTTGCGAATAGCACCCTGAAGCTGAACACGACGAACCCAACCAACAGCATGACTCTGAACAATCTGAACGCAAACGCCGCCACTCTCGTGCTCGACGGGGCCGGCTCGAATGTGATCAACGCGACGACCGCCACCGACGCCCTGACCGGCTTCGCCAGCAATCTTGCGAAGGGCAACCTGACTGTGCAGGACGGCCGCACGCTGAACACGCCGGCCTTCACGAACGCGGGGACCGTGCTCGTCGGGACGGGCGGTACGATTTCCGTAGTGTCCGGTTCCAATTACACGCAGACTGGTGGGACCACGACCGTCACCGGCGCGCTAAGTCGGCAGGCACCGGTAACTTCAACCTGACGGCCGGCCAGTTGCTGGGCACGGGCACGGCCACTTTTACCAGCACGATCAACTCCGGAGGCCAGGTCAATCCGGGCGTGCCCGCGCAGGCTGGGAAGCTGACCATCAAGGGCAATTACACCCAGAATGCGGGGGGCACGCTCAACATCCGGATTAACGGCACAGCCGCCGGCCAGTTCGACCAGCTTGCCGTCAGCGGAGTCGCCACGCTCGGCGGGACGCTCGACGTCGCGCTGAACTGCTGCCCCGGCGCCGGCAACTTGTTCCAGTTCATGACGTACGGCTCGCGGTCCGGGACCAGCGACTTCGCCACCAAGAAACTCCCGACCCTCGGCGGCGGCCTGACCATGACCGAGCAAACGAGCGCCACCAGCGCCTCGCTCTCCGTCAGCAGCCCGGCTACGACGACGGTGACGAACGTGAGCGCAACGACGGCGAACGGTACCTATGGCGTCGGCGCCACCATCACGATCACCGTGTGCTTCAGCCGGGTCGTCACCGTCACCGGCACGCCGCATCTGGCGCTGAACTCGGGCGGGACGGCAAACTATAGCAGCGGCAGCGGGACGAGCACGCTGACCTTCACCTACGTCGTCGCCGCGGGTCAGAACAGCAGCGACCTCGATTACACGAGCACCACCGCCCTCACGCTCAACGGCGGCAGCATCATCGACAGCCAGAGCAAAGCCGTCTCGCTCACGCTCGCCGCCCCAGGCGCCGCCACATCGCTGGGTGCCAACAAGAACATCATCATCGACACCACCGCGCCCGCGGTGGCGAACGTGACCTCGCCGACAGCCAACGGAACGTATGGCGTCGGCGCCAAGATCACCATCACGATCACCTTCAGCGAGGTGGTGAAGGTGACCGGCACGCCGCAACTGGCGCTCAACTCGGGCGGAACAGCAAACTACACGAGCGGCAGTGGGACCAACACGCTGACCTTCACCTACGTCGTCGCCGCGGGTCAGGAGAGCAGCGACCTGGATTACGCCAGCATCGCCGCGCTGACGCTCAACGGCGGCACCATCAAGGACATCGCCGGTAACGCCGCCAAGTTGACCCTTGCCGCGCCCGGCGCCGCCGGGTCTCTCGGCGCCAACAAGAACATCGTCATCAGTACATGAGGCGACACGCGTGAATCGGGACGGCACTCGATCGCGTAATCCGGCAGCGGATTTTTCGAGATGCCGCTCCCGGCGTGCGAACGAGACAGTCCTCCTCGAGGAAGGCCTCTGGAGTCCAGGGGCCTGACTCGAGCGACCGGCGCTCAGGGCGGTGGCTGATTCTTCGCGAATCTCACCGCCCTGGTGTCAGGCCTGAACGGGCCAGGACACGCAACGCAATTGCCGGGCTCGTTGTGCGTGCGCGAAGCTCGGTCTGGCGGAGCTCGTGGGACGCACGCGCGCGGCCGAAGTTGAACCTCGCGAGGCAACGACGCCTCGCCTCACAGCGCTGCGGCGTCGTTATTCCGATCACGGCCCCGCAGGCGATCTCGCACACCTCGATCGAAGAGCCCAACTGGTCGTCATTGATGACGACATGCGGAGGCGGCCAATGCCTGTCGAAATTCGGCGGCCCTAGTTGCGCGGGCTGGGGACGTGCTGATCGATGAGAATCTGGTTGCCGTCCGGATCGAACAGCACGAGGCTCGCGGGCCCCGTGGTCGACTCGTCGGCCCTGGTCGCGAGCGCGAGCCCGCCGCTCGTGAGCGTGCGCTGGATGTCGCGGACGTCGTCGTAGGCGGGCAAGGTTGCGCACGTGCGATCCCAGCCGGGGTTGAAGGTCAGGATGTTTTTCTCAAACATGCCCTGGAACAGCCCGATGGTGCTGGTTTCGTTCTGAAGGATTGACCAGTTGCGGCCATCGCCGCCTGTGACATGAAAGCCGAGCTTCTCGTAGAACTCGCGTGAAGCGGTCAGGTCCTTGACGGCGAGGCTGACGGAGAAGTTTCCGAGACGCATGTTGGTGGTTCCTGTGAGGTGTGCCGTGGCGAGTGCCGGAGCGCATGCCCTCGCGCAACCGGCGAAAATACACAGCGTCGGGCTTACAATGGTTCTTTCCCGGGCGGCTCGACGGGCGAGTTCGCCGCGTCATCGGCGAGCATCTATCCAGGAATCCTACCGGCTAATAAGGGGAGGGCTTGCCAAATCTTGCGAATCTCTGAGGTAGGCCGGATTGCCACGACGGCGACGTACATTGAGCGGGTGAATCTGGCGATCGACCACGTCGTCAACCATCTGGCTGAACCGCTGCGACTGCGGGGATTGTCCCGAGTCGCGCGGCTTTCGCCATTCCACTTTCACCGCGTGTTCCAGGCCATGGTCGGGGCGACGCCGGCCGACTTCGTGAAGCGCCTGCGGCTGGATAAAGCGCTGGGACTGATGGCGCATGCGCGCGCTCCGTCCCTGACCGCGATCGCGCTTCAGTGCGGGTTTGCCTCGTCATCCGACTTTTCGCGATGTTTCAAGCAGCGCTTCGGCGTGCCGCCGAGCGCGTTTGACATTGGTGCGTGGCGCAAGGCCCGCGGCGCGGAGCTCGAGGCAACAGTCGAGCAAGGTGCCCAGCGGCTGCGTGTGGAGCGTCTGCCGTCGCGGCGCAATCCGGACAAGTTCCGGGTGAGGATCCGCGACATACCGGCTCGGAGCGTGGCATACATCCGAGTGGCCAGGCCGTATCAAGGGGATGCCGTGGTGCGAGCCGCCCAGCGGCTGGTCGCGTGGGCCGCACGCGAGGGGCTCGCGGACGGCCAGTGGCTTGGCTACCAGTGGGACAACCCCGAGATCACGCCGCTGGAAGACTGCCGATACCACGTCGCCGTCGAGGCCGAGCGATTCACACCGAAGGGCGAGATCAGCCGGTTCCGGTTCCCGCCGATGGTCGTGGCGGAGGTCGAGATCCGCGGCGGGATCGATCTGGAGCTGCGTGCGCTGCAATGGCTGTATGGCACGTGGCTCCCGCGCAGCGGATACGTGCCCGACGATCATCCTGGCTTTGAAGCCTGGATCGGCCGACCCTTCGCGCACGGCACCGAGTACTTCGAGATTCACGCACAGTTGCCGGTCCGGCGGCCGTAGGCTGCCGGCCGAACTGGGGTGCTCGCGACGTGAGCGTGGGATGAAGGCCGCAAGGGGCGCATGCGCGGTCGCGGGATCCAACGTCGAACCGGGCGAAGCGAGAGCGTCCGGCGCTGGTCCGGCGCGTCCAAACGACGGATCCTCGCTTCATTGCGGTCGGTGATGCCTGTGGCGTCGACCTGGCCGGGGACCGACTACTTCTTACCCTCGTGATAAGGCGTCAAAGGCCGCGCGGCGAGGATTGAACTGGTTTCTTTCGCGGCTTTCTGCACGGCGGACACGGTCTCATCGAAGTATTTCGGCCCGGCCTCGGATTCCCATTCCACGATCACAGGGGCTTTCGAGAGCCCCTCCTTCTGGAGCCGGTTCTCGGTATCGTGGGCGAGGAGCATGCCCCGAACGACGGCGCTGGCCACGTCGCCCGTGCCGAATTGCGAATTGCCCTGGTCGCGGATCAGCGGGGCGAACGCCACGCGATTGACGCCTAGCCTGGTCGCCTCGCGCAGAGCCGCCCGGCCGACGCGCTCCATGCGCTGGAGCGACAGCGACTGCTCGTCGCCCAGGCCGATCAGGAGGAGGGCTTTGGGCTTTATGGTGCCTGAGGGGGGTGTGAGCAGCAGGGTCTCGAGCTCGTCGCCGGCGAACTCGCCGCGGTCCCGAAGCGACGTGATGACGCCGCCGAGCCTTTTGTCCAGCTCGACCGCCGCGCCCAGGGTCGTGTCGCCCGCCTGCTTGTGCTTGAAGTAGCAGACGACCTGGAGCGGGACGTCGGCGTCGTAGGGCCCTTGCATCCGTACCGTCAGCTTCATGCCGCCGGGGCCGGCCAGCGACGTCTCCTTGACGGCAGGCGGCTCGTCCGCCGGCAGGAGCCCGCACAGGGTCGCGACGAGTGCTGCTCCGAACCATGCTTTCGACTGAATCATCATGGCCTGTTCCTTCGACGAGCTGGAGACATCGATCCTCAGAACGCCCAGCATCCGCAGCTCTGGCCCCATGACGGCCCGCCGTCGGCTGGGCATGCGCCGAATTGATGACGGGAGGCCGCCCGCGCGGGTCGAGCGGCCGGCAGGGGGACGCCCGCCTGCCGGTGTCGCGGCCGCGGCGCGGTGATAGCCGCCGTAGACTCCGACCGGCGACCAGTCCGGCCGGATGGGGAGGGGGGGCGGCGAGTGGCCGAGGAAGGGGGCCGCGGCATGCACGATTCGTCCGCCCACCAGCGTGAGCGCCGATTCGATGGCCGGGATGTGCTCTTCGGGCACGGTGAAATAGTCGTCGGTCAGCACGGCCAGGTCGGCCAGGTGGCCTGCCTTCAGTTCACCGCGGACTTCAGTCTCGTTCGAGAACCACCCGGCAGCCTGGGTCCACAGCCGCAGCGCCCGCTCTCGATCCAGCCGGTTGGCCTGCGGGTAGAGCGACAGCCCGCCCACGGTCCGCCCCGTGACCAGCCAGTGCAGGCAGACCCATGGGTTATAGCTGGCCACCCGCGTGGCGTCCGTCCCGGCCGCAACCTGGATGCCCAGCTCCAGCATGCGGGCAATGGGGGGCGTGCGCTCGGCCGCCTGCGCCCCGTAGCGGTCGACGAAGTACTCGCCCTGGTAGGCCATCCGGTGCTGGATGGCGATGCCGCCACCGAGCGCCTTGATCCGCTCGAGGTTGAGGTCGGTCACCGTCTCGGCGTGGTCGAAGAACCAGTGCAGGCCGTCGAACGGCACGTCGCGGTTCACCGTCTCGAAGATGTCGAGGAACCGGCCGATCGACTCGTTGTAGGTGGCGTGCAGGCGGAATGGCCATCGCTTCTCCGCCAGCAGCCGCACGACGGCTGGCAGATCTTGTTCGAGCGCCAGTGGGAGATCAGGACGGGGCTCGAGGAAGTCTTCAAAGTCGGCTGCCGAGTACGTGAGCATCTCGCCGGCGCCGTTCATCCGATAGAACGAGTCGCCGGCGCCGGGCGCGGTCATGCCGACCCAGCGGCGAAAGTCTTCGAGCTCGCCGCCGGGGCTTTGCGTGAACAGGTTGTAGGCGATGCGGAGCGTCATCTCGCCGCGGCGATGCAGCGCCTCGACCGCGTGGTAATCGTCGGGATAGACCTGCGAGCCGCCGCCGGCGTCGATGACACCGGTCACGCCGAGCCGGTTCAGCTCCCGCATGAACTGGCGGGTTGAGACCTCCTTGTCGTCGGGGCCGAGCTTTGGCCCCAGCCCGAGCGTCTTGTAGAGGATCGTGGCATTTGGCCGGGCGACGAGCATCCCGGTCGGCTCGCCCCGCTTGTCGCGCTCGATGGTGCCGCCGGGAGGCTCGGGAGTGTCTCTGGTGTAGCCGACGGCCCGCAGCGCTGCCCGGTTCAAGAGCGCCCGGTCATACAGGTGCAGGATGAAGACGGGTGTGTCCGGCGCGGCGGCGTTGACTTCGTCTAGCGTGGGCATTCGCCGCTCGGCGAACTGAAACTCGCTCCAGCCGCCGACGACCCGCACCCACTGCGGCGGCGGGGTGCGGCGCGACTGATCCCTTAGCATTCGCAGGGCATCGGCGAGGCTCGGCACGCCGTCCCACCGCAGCTCCATGTTGAAGCTGAGCCCGCCCCGGATCAGGTGCGTGTGGGAATCGACGAGGCCGGGCACGGCTCGCCGGCCGCCCAAGTCGATCACGGTTGTCCGCGGGCCGCGGAAGTGCGTGAGGGCCTGGTCGTCGGAGCCGACCGAGAGGATGCGATCACCCTTGACGGCCAGGGCGGTCGCCGCCCTGTTGGCCGGGTCGAGGGTCGTGAGCTTCCCGCCGTGAAGGATGAGGTCGGCGTGCTCGTCGAAATCCATGGCCGCCCGCTCCTGTGCACGGTCGGGATTCTCACCTGATCGACGGACGGCGCCCGTCGCGTCACTTCTTGGCCGTCAGGGCGCTGAAGCTCGTGATGAGGTTGCGGTAGGCCGGCAGATGGCCGCCCAGAATGCCCGCGAGCCCCTCCATGTCGTTCCGCCAGTCGCGGGCCAGCTCGCAGGCCACCGCGAACCAGTTGACCATGACGGCCCCGGCCTGGGTCATCCGCATCAATGCGGCGTCGCGGACGGAGTGGTTGAAGGTGCCCGAGGCGTCGACGACGACGAAGACCTGGTAGCCCGCTGCGAGGCGCAGAGGGCGGGGAACGTCACGCAGACGTCGGTGACCACGCCGGCCATCAGGAGCTGCTTGCGGCCCGTCTTCTTGACGGCCGCGACGAAGTCCTCGTTGTCCCAGGCGTTGATCTGGCCGGGTCGCGGGATGAACGGGGCGTCCGGGAACAGCGACCTGAGCTCCGGCAGGATGACCCCGTTCGGGCCGTTTTCAAAGCTGGTGGTCAGAATGGTGGGGAGGCGGAAATGCTTTGCGATGTCGGCCAGGGCGAGGACGTTGTTGCGGAACTCGTCGGGGCTGTAATCCTGGACCAGCGACATGAGACCCGTCTGATGGTCGATCAGGAGGACCGCCGCTTCGTCAGATGAGAGTCTTCCGCTGGAAGGTGTGGTGGTGCCCGGAGGCATGCTTGGCTCCCGAAGTTAGTCGTGCTCTGCGGCTGGTCATCCGGCCGGATCACGGTTCGTTCTCAACGGATCTCATCCGCCTCTTGCAGGCAGGGCGGCCGCGTCCTGCGATAGGCATTATGGCTGGGAGGACGAGGGTTCGCCACGGGGACGCTCAGTGGCCGAGTGGATACGGTTCAAAGTTGACCGAGCCCTGATATGCTGAGAGGCCGCTCGGGTTTTTTCGAGGTCCGGCAGCAGGACGGTCAGCGACAACCCGCCGCGCCCGATCGGCGCGGGCTGCTGCTGGGTCTTCAGAGCGGAGTCCTCATGAGCGATCATCGGCCGGCGCTCGCGGGCACGTGCAGCGCCCGATTTGATGCCGTGCGCGAGTTGTTCGCAGCCAAGCTCGAGTCGGGTGAAGACCTGGGTGCCTCGCTTGCCGTCAACATCGACGGCGAGATGGTCGTCGACCTCTGGGGCGGCTGGGTCGACGCGGCCCGCACTGTGCCGTGGACCGAGGACACGATCACGTGCGTGTTTTCCACCACCAAGGCGATGACTGCGCTCGCCGCGCTTGTGCTGGTCGACCGCGGCGAGCTGGACCTCGACGCGAACGTCGCCGCGTACTGGCCCGAGTTTGCGGTTCGGGGCAAGGCGGGGATCAAGGTTCGCCAGTTGCTCTCGCACACCTCGGGCGTGTCGGGCTGGGACCAGCCGGTCACCATCAACGACGTGTACGACTGGGACAAGTCGACCGCGATGCTGGCGGCGCAGGCACCCTGGTGGGAGCCCGGGGCGGGCTCGGGCTACCACTCGCTGACCTTCGGCCACCTGATCGGCGGCGTGATCGAGCGCATCACCGGTCAGCGACTGGGCGAGTTCTTTGCCTCGCAGATTGCAGGGCCGCTGGGCGCTGACTTCCACATCGGCCTGCCCGCTTCGGAGTTTCATCGCGTCGCCAACCTGGTGCCGCCGCCCTCGCTGCGGCCGACCGACCTGACCGGGCTCGACCGGAGCGGCCCGGCGTTCAAGACCCTGACCGGCCCGGACCTGGACTTGAACATCGAGCGTAGCTGGACCGAGCGGTGGCGGTGCGCCGACATCGGCGCGTGCAACGGCCACGGCAATGCCCGCGCGGTGGTGCGCCTGCAGTCGGCGGTGGCCTGCGGCGGCGAAGTCGACGGCGTCCGGCTGCTGTCGCCGAAGACGATCAACCGGATCCTCGAAGTGCAGACCTTCACGGTCGACCGCGTGCTGGGCATACCGCTCAAGATCGGCGTCGGTTATGGCCTGCCGTGGCCGGAGGTGCTGCCGTTCGTCCCGGAAGGCCGGCAGTGTTTCGGTGGCGGCGCGGGGGGCTCGCTGGTGATCGCCGACGTGGATCGCCGCATGACCGTCGCCTACGTCATGAACAAGATGTCGATGAGCGGGATCGTCGAGCCGATCGCGGCGGCGCTGGTCGAGCGGGTGTACGAGATCGTGAATCGCTGAGCCAGGCGCTGGGCACCGCGGCGCTCGGCCCCAAAGTGGGCGGATCATTTCACGACTGGTGAAGCGGAGGGCGACGGAAAGCAACGGGGTCGGGTTTCCACTACGTGTCAGGCACGCTACGGGCAATTTTGTACGACGTGCTGGCTGGCCCCAGAGAGGGCGCCTCTCGCACATGGGTCCAGCGCGAGCTATCATGGCTCCCGAATCGATTGTATTTGCTGGCAACTGTTTCCCCTCTCCTGACACGTGGACGACTGAAGGACACGACCCATGCACGATGACCTCTTGAGTACGCCCGTGGCCGACTTCACGAGACGCGGATTTGTGATGACGTCGCTCGCGGCTGGATTCGCCATGTCGGTGCAGCCCGTCTCTGCGCAGACGATCTCGACGGACACCAAGGGACTCGAGGCCGGCGAGATCAAGCTGCCCGTTCCGGACGGCGCGATCCCCGCGTATCGGGCGCTGCCGGATACGGGCGGGCCGTTTCCGGTGATTCTGGTCGTGCAGGAGATCTTCGGCGTGCACGAGCATATCAAGGACATCTGCCGGCGACTCGCCAAGCTCGGCTACCTGGCCATCGCTCCGGAGCTGTACGCTCGCCAGGGCGACGTGTCCAAGATCGAGGACTTCCGCGAGATCATCTCGAAAGTCGTTTCCAAGGTGCCCGACGCCCAGGTGATGACCGACCTGGACGCCGCCGTCGCGTGGGCCAAGGGGACCGGCAAGGCGGACGTGGCCAAGCTCGGGATCACGGGGTTCTGCTGGGGAGGCCGGATCGTGTGGCTGTACTCGGCACATAATCCCAACGTGAAGGCGGGCGTCGCGTGGTACGGGCGATTGGTCGGCGAGGCCGACGAGCTGCACCCCAAGCATCCCGTCGATCTGGCGGCTGCCATCAAGTGCCCGGTGCTCGGCCTGTACGGTGAGCAAGACCAAGGGATTCCGGTCGAGTCGGTCGAGAAGATGTGCGCAGCGCTCAAGGATGCCGGCAAGGACGCCGAGATCGTCCTGTATCCGGAAACGCCGCACGCCTTTTTCGCCGATTACCGACCGAGCTACCGCAAGGAGAAAGCCGAGGATGGCTGGAAGCGGATGCTCGAGTGGTTCAAGAAAAACGGAGTGGCATAGCCAGCAGCAGGCCGAGGAAGTCTCGGCGGATCGGTTGCGCTCCCCTGGTTTCTGATCGTTGACATTACTGCCATTGGCCACCGATCGCGGATCATTCCTCGAATGGGCACACGGCGGTAAGCGCGGCAGCGCCGCGGTTGCGTCTGCGCTTGCGCTATTGTGTGCCGCAGCGGCGGTGGTCGCGGTCGTGCTGGCTCGCAATGATTCCGAGGCTCGGTTCGAGCGCGCAGTCCGCGCGCTCCATACCGCGGAGATTCTTCGGGAAGCCAATCGGCTTCCCGAAGCCGAACGAGAGTGCCGGCAGGCGATCGCGCTCCTGGAAAAGCTGGTGTCCGGTTCGCCGGAACCGCGCGGCTACCGGCGCGAGCTGGCGACCGCGCACGATACGATGGGACAGATCGACGTCGCCAGCGGCGAGCGCGACCGCGCGGAGGCTGCGTACAAGCAGGTGATCCGCTTGTGTTCCGAGATGCTCGCGGAGGATCAGGGCGACGCTCTGGTCCGATGGCGCATGGCCGCTTGCTTGAACCGGCTGGCGCCCTTGCAGCGTGCGGACGGCCGCTGGATTGCGGCCAAGCGCACCCTGGAGCGTGGTCGCGAGCTCGTTGCCGACCGAGGAGGCCGCCGGCCCGTCGATCCGCGGGTCGAGCGAGAATGCGTATCCCTTTCAAGCCAGCTCGGCCGCTTGAACCTTGAGATGGGACTATGGGCAGACGCGGTCGAGAGCCTGGAGACGGCCGCACGGGTCCAGGCAAAGCTCGTCGAGCGGTCGTGCTTGCCAAACGACCGCGAGTTGCTCGCCGGGCTGCTCACCGAACAAGCCCGGGTTCACGCCGCCCTGGTCAGGCCGGCCGAGGCGGAGCGCGCGCTCGCCGCGGCGCTCGAGATTGCCGAGGGGCTGGCCACCGAATTCGCGTCGAGGCGCAATATCAAGACCTGGTCGCGTCAATCCTCAATCAGCTAGGCGTCACCATCAAGGCCGACCCGGGCCGCCGGTTGGCGGCCCGCCGGCTACTTGAGCGATCGGTGGCGATTCGAGAAAAGCTGGCTGCCGCTGCGCCGGCGGCGACCGAGGCGACGGCGAAGCTGGCGGAATCTTATGGCAGCCTGGCAGACTTCTACGTCGATGAAAAATCATATGAGAAGACCGAAGAGTTCGAGCGCAAAGCGTTGCTGTGCCAGTCGCGGCTCGAGGCGCAGCATCCCGAGGTGACGCGCGTTTCGCTTTGGTCACGGGCGAGCACTCCACAATCTTGCCGAATTCTTGCGCGAGCGCGGCCGCGTCGAGGAGGCGATCACGCTCGAGCGCGAAGCCGTCGAGCGGCTGGTTGGCGTTTATCGGACGAACGTCCTGGAACCGGAGTACCGGACGGCCGCGAGCTACGCCTACTGGGGGTTGTGCATGCTCGAGCTCGATCGCAAGGACCACCGCGCTGCCGCAACAGCCATCGCTCTCTATCAAGCGATCGAGCCGCGCGGCTTTGAAGAGGCTCATGAAGCCGCGAGGTTCCTGTGCCGCTGTATCGTGCTGTGCCGCGAGGATCGCGCCATCGCCGCGGCGGAGCGCCGGGCGCTCGAGCGGTCGTACGCCGATCAAGCGGAAACTGCGCTGCGGAGAGCCGTGCGATTCGGCTTTCTTGATGAGCAAGAGCTAAGAACATCCCACACATTCGACCCGCTGCGCGGCGCGAGGAATTCGAGCGTCTGGTCGGAGAGGTCCAGGTACGAGCCGAGGCGGTGAGAGAGGCCGCGACCGGAGTGAAACAGGGGAACGGAGAAGCTCTCAAGCAGTAGATAGCCAAACGGCAGAGAGCATCAGGCGGCGAAAATGAGAATGGGCCGTGGCGCCAGCGATGGTGGCGCCACGGCCCATGCCGAGGAATTGAACGTCAGTGATGGCGGACTCACGGGCGGCGAGTCAGGGCTGTCAATATCCGTCCGGATTTTCGCCGCCGCCGGTGCCGCCGCTGCCGGAGCCATCGTCGCCGCCGGTGCTGCCGCGGTCGCTGTCATCGCCGACGGCCGAGATCACGTCGTTGTTGCCGATGATCGGGTCCTGTCCGCCGACTGACGGCATGTCGGCGATGTCGTCCGGGTCGACAAGCTGCGAGCCGAAATCGTAGGCGGCTTGCTCGTCGGTGGCGGCGTTCAAGTTCTGGGTGCTCCAGCTACTCAAGTACGAGCCCACCTGCGTATTGACGGCCGTGAAGCTGTGGCTGATGGCCGTTTGCGTGGTTGGGGCAACGATCGGCTGAATGTTGATGGTGCTGCTCGCAGTCGGGGCCACCAGGCCGGTGTTCCAGACCGGCGCGGTCGGGGTCGTAGTCGTGGCGTGGTACTGCGTGTGCGTGGCGATGTAGGAGGCGACCACGTAGGTGACGTCCTTGAAGAACGCCACGATTTCGAGGTCCCGCACCACGGCCGGATTCGCGAGGATCGCGTACGAGGGCGACAGGTGGTAAGTCACGACGTCGGTGGCTTCTGTGAACATAGTCTGTCCCACCGTCTGGATGTCCTGGAACGCCTGAACATTCTGGCCCGCCTCGGCATCCTCTCCCACCTGAATGAGCTGCTGCTTGATCACACCGCCCAGAAGCGTCGGCTGGCTCAGTTCCTGCGTCGCGGCGTCCTTGAAGAAGAGCGCCACGGAGAGGGTCGTTCCCTCCCGCAGCTCGGTGAAGAATTGCGTGAGCGCGACCGTGTTTGGATTCGACGGAGGATTACTGGGAGTGGTCGCGGGCGGGGTGGTGGTCGTCGTCGCGGGCGCGTTTACCGGTGTGGACGGCGGCGGGGCCTTCGGAGTGCTGATCTGGGCGGGTGCTGGTGGAACGTAGGTCGCCTGGCCGCTCAGAGAAAGCCGGTAGTTCGTCTTGGCGCGGCTGGCGCTCTCGACCTGCACGAGATACGTGCCGGGGTTCAGGGTTTCGTTGATCGATCCGCTGGTCGCGCGGGTCGCATACGAGAAGCCGAGGAACTGCTTGTTCGATCCGACGAGCTCGATCGAGGCGGGATGGGTCAAGCCGGAAAGCTCCCCTTGAAACCGCTCCTGCACGGTGGTGTTGAATTCGTAGATGCCGCTCTTATGAGTCGACTTTAACGTGCCGTTCATCGAAAAGTCACCCGCGCCGGACAGGTTGCCGAGGTTCTGAACAATCGCCCCGTGGCCCTTCGCCGCGCTGAGGACCAGTCGCGATTCCAGTTGCAAGGCGCTGCGCCGGAACCTCCTCCGATCATCGGACGAAACCGACGATTGCCACGGCCGCTTCGCCGACTCGAGGTCGAGGTCTGCTCACCGAAACCACGACGCTTCAACAAGTTACGCGTGCTCAACATGGCGCACCCCTTCGTGACTCTTGGTGTTCATCGATGTCGCCGACTCTTCGCCTCGGCTTCACGTACGGGCGGGGTGGGACGTGTTACAAGGCGTCGGGAAAAAAAACGCGGAGGCGTGGTATCCCGCGGCCGCTTGCGGAGGTTGACGTGTTCGACGCCGGCCGTCGCGCACGCGGGATCAATTTCGTCGCTCCTGCTGAAAAATCACTGGAGCGCGGCACGCGTTCCCGACGCCTGGTATTGATAGCGGAAGCGGACTGATCGCTGACGACTGTGTGAACACTGGGGAGAAGCCTGATGCCTGCGACTCGATTCACATTCCGGGCGGGTTTGATCTGCGGGCTGTGTCTGGCTGGAACCTGGGCGATGGCCCAGGATGATGCGCGGCCCAAAGCGAAAGCGGATCAGCCGAAAGCGCGGACCGGCGGCCGGCCGGCTTTCGCGCCGATCACTTCGCCTGAGGTGCTCGCGGACCGGCGGGTCACGTTTCGGCTGCGAGCCCCCGGCGCCAAAGAGGTGAGCGTCTCGGGGGAATGGCCCGGTGGGACAAAGCCGATGAAGTCCGATGAGCAAGGTGTGTGGAGCGTGACGCTCGGCCCGCTGGAGCCGGAGATCTACGGCTACAGCTTTTCGGTGGACGGCTTCCAGACGCTGGACCCCGGCAACCCCGCTGTGAAGCCGATGCGATCACCGCGCACCAGCATCCTGGAGATACCGGGCGATCCGCCGCGGATCCACGAGTTTCTGGAGGTGCCGCACGGGAGCGTGCGCTTGCACGATTATCGTTCGCGTTCCCTGGGCCGGCGCCGCGGGCTCTACGTTTATACGCCCCCGGGCTACGACCAGGATTCGGGCACGCGTTACCCCGTGCTCTACCTGTTGCATGGCGCCGGCGACAATCAAGGCACCTGGACGGCAGCTGGGCGCGCACACTGGATTCTGGACAACCTGCTGGCCCAGGGAAAGGTCAAGCCGATGATCGTCGTGATGCCCGACGGGCACGCCACGCTCTTCACGCGGCCGCCGGCGAGCGCACCGGGGCAACCCGCCGGCAGCGGGCTGCGCCTCGGCCGCCCGGCGAACCGGCGGGGATGTCGCGGAACGTGGCGGAGTTTGAGCGCGACCTGCTCGAAGACGTCGTCCCGTTCGTGGAGGCAAACTATCGGGTGCGAAGCGAGCCCTCGGGGCGAGCGATCGCGGGCCTCTCGATGGGTGGAGGTCAATCGCTGTCGGTCGGGCTGAATCATCCCGAGCGGTTCGGCTGGGTCGGGGCCTTCAGCGCGGCGGTCTTCAACCCCGAGACAGCGCTCGCCGCTGCGCTCAAAGACCCGAAAGCCACCGATTCCGCGTTTCGGGTGATCTGGATCGCGTGCGGCAAGGACGATCGACTGATCGCGGGCAACCAGCGGCTCGCCGATCTCTTGAAGAACAAGGCAATCCACCACGAGTTCCTGGCGACCGAGGGCAACCATAGCTGGCCGGTCTGGCGGCGCTATCTGGCGCAGTTCGTCGCCGCTGTTGTTCGTCGAGAGCCGCTGATTGGCTGAGCGGGGCGATCGTCAGATGCGCCGCTCGTTACTGTCGGGATAGGGATATTCCATGTATTGAGCGGTCGCGCGGGCGATTGTTTGGCCGCAGAGTCGCTCCACCACGCGGAGCGCCAGGTCGATGCCGGCGGAAATCCCGGCCGAGGTCACGATCGGGCCGTCCTCGACCACGTGCTGGTCGCGCACCACGGTGACGCTGGGGAATGTCTGCTCCATTCGCTCGAGGGAATGCCAGTGGGTGGTCGCGCGGCGGCCGTCCAGGAGGCCCGCCTGCCCGTAGAGGAACGAGCCGGTGCAGACGGAGGCGGCAAGCTCGACCTCGGACGCCCTCGCGCGTATCCAGTCGACGACCTGGACGCGATTCACGAGAGGTCGTGTTCCCCAGCCGCCGGGAACGACGAGCAGGTCCAGCCGCGGACAGCCCGCCAGGTCGAAGTCCGGGAGCACTCGCAGCCCGCCGGTCGCCTTGACCGGCTCGAGCGTCTCGGCGATGAGAATCACCTCGAACGGAGAGGGCTCCTCGCGGCGCCGAGATTCATCCCGGCGGGCCACCGAGAACACCTCGAACGGCCCGCAGAAGTCGAGGACCTCGACGTCGGGGTATATCAGGATGCCAACTCGTTTGCGTGCCATTACGTGGGGCTTCCGCTCGTCGTTGCCTGCCGATGACCTGGACAATGCTCTGGTTCCCCGCGAGCGACCGCGCGATCGTCAGGCGGTCGCGAGCATTCCACAGAAGCATTGTCGCAAACGTAGCGACGCGGTGATATCGAGCCGGCTTGTTGAATCCGAGCCAGCGCCTTGCAGCCGGAAGCCGCGGCCGTTAGGGTCAATTGCGGGCTCTGAACGGAAATGTAGGGGCGGAATCGCCTTGCGCACGTGGAGCGGAGAAGCGGGAATGTCCGAGCGGCCTGGCAGTGGGAATCGTGAACCGCGGCGGGTGCCGGGCCGAGGGCGGTCGAGCGGCAGGCCGAGCGTCTCTCGGGGATCGCGGCGCGGATCGCGCGGATCGTCGCCGGCGCGGTCGACAGCGCAGGGACAGGGTCCCTTCGGACTCTTGCGGCTGGACGGCGGCGACTTTGAGCTAGTGCACCCGCGCGGCGTCGACGAGATGGAGCTCGATTACGAGGACGGCATCGAGCTTTGGAAAGAGGGTGATCCGGAATCGGCTCGCGATGCGTTGCGATATGCACTTTCGGCCTGTCACGACAATCTTTGGGTCCACGTGGCGCTGGGGCGGATCGCGCTTGCGGAATTTCGCGATCCGACGCTCGCGCGCGGCCACTTTGGCTATGCGTTCGAGCTGGTCGAGCGCTGCGTTGCCGCGCGGATTTCGCGGGCCGGCTGCCCGGCGATCGGCGGAACAATCGCCCGTTTTATGAGGCGATCGACGGGCTGCTCGAGTGTCTGGAGGCGCTGGGCAGGTCCCAGGACTGCCTGAGCCTCCGCGCAATGCGCGATCGGCTGTCCAGAGGCGCGAATTCTTGAGCGGGCCGGCCTGTTTTTCGCGCGAAATGGAAAAACATTAAAGCCGGTCGTCGTCGGTCGTCGGGGTTTTTCGACTTTAGGGATTTTTCGGACTTGCAGGGATTCCCGGAACGGGATAGAACGACCGCAGAACGGGACTCAAAGCCGAAGGAATCGCCTGCCACTGACCTCTCTTGCGAACGTGCCGACGGGAAGGAAGCCGATCGTCGATGAGAACGTTTTGCGGCAGAATGAGCCGGTCTGGGTTATCCGGGAGCCGTCGCGGCAGGCCAGCGCCTGGCTGGTTGCCGTGCGCGGGTGCTTTGGGTATGGCTCACATGATCATCCGTTCGATCGCCGGAGGCGTGGAAGTCCTCGCCCCGGCGAAGTTAAACCTGTTTCTGGAAGTCTTGGCGCGCAGGCCCGACGGCTATCACGAGATCGAGTCGTTGATGGTCGCCGTGAGCCTGTATGATTCCCTGACCTTCACAGACGACCCGTCGGGGGAGATCAGCCTGCGGTGTAACGAGCCGACCTTGCCGGTCGGCGGCGACAATCTTGTGGTGATGGCGGCCGAACGTCTCGAAGGCGTCGGCGCGGAGCCTTCGAGGGGCGAGGATCGTGCTGGACAAGGCGATCCCCGCAGAGTCGGGGCTGGCTGGCGGCTCGAGCGACGCGGCAGCGACGCTCGCGGCACTGGACCGGCTATGGGATCTGCGAGACGCCGCCTGAGCGGCTGCAGGCGCTGGCGGCGGAGATCGGCAGCGACGTGGCCTTCTTCACCCATGGACCGGCCGCGGTTTGCCGCGGGCGGGGCGAGCGGGTGGAGCCGGTTCCTCTCAAGGAAAGCTATCACTTCGTTCTGGTTCGTCCGCCGGTCGGAATGAGCACGGCCGACGTTTACCGCCGGGTGGTTCCACCCGGAAGAGCCTCGACCGATCGGGCCGATTCTGGAGGCCCTGTCTCACGGTGAACTGGCCGAACTGGGTCGGAAGCTTGTTCAATCGGCTTCAACCAGTCGCCGAGGCTTTGCGGCCCGAGCTGGCTCGGGTCAAAGACGCTCTGGCGAGCCTGGGCCCGTTGCTCGACGGGTTCATGATGAGTGGCAGCGGCTCGGCCTATTTCGGGCTGTGCCCCGATTCGGCTGCGGCGCTCCGCGCCGCGGAGATCCTCGAACCGCTCGGACTAGGATGGGTCCGGGTCGTGACCTGCCCCCCCCAAGCAGCAAACGCCCCGTAAAGGAGTACCGGCTGTGGAGATCACTGAAGTCCGCATCAAGCTCATGGAAGACAACTCGGGCAGCAACGAACGGTTGCAAGCCTTCTGTAGCATCACTTTCGACGACATGTTCGTCATCCGCGACCTGAAGATCATCGAAGGCGCCAAGGGCTTCTTCGTGGCGATGCCGTCGCGCAAGCTGACTGATCGCTGCCACAATTGTGGAACGAAGAACCACCTGCGGAGCCGCTTCTGCAACCAATGCGGGTGCCGGCTCGACGAGAACCGCGCACTCCGCGACGCCGACGGGCGAGCCAAGCTGCATGCCGACATCGCCCACCCAATCAACTCGATGTGCCGCGAGAAAATCCAGGGGGCCGTTCTCTCCTCCTACGCCGAGGAGCTCGAGCGCTCCAAGATGCCCGGCTACGTCTCGCGGTACGATGAATACGAGGCCGACGAGTTCGACCTGCAGTACGAGGGACAAGCCGCCGGCGGCCATGTCCTCCGGCAACGAGCCTCCCTTGCGCCGCGGACCGCTTCGCGGCCACACCCAGCACGCCCGCGGCAACCAGTCGGTGCTGCGCGGCCCGCACGTCGCTTCCCGCAAGGAAAGCGCCTCCGAGGGAATCGCCTCCGAGCACCACCACCATCGCGGCGAGTCGTCCTCGTTCGGCAGTGGTCTCTGAGGCCAGTTCGATTCTGCGGCCACGGTCAGTCCTCCTGGTCGCGCCTTCGCCAGTTCTCTGCTGCTTCACCTTCTGTGTCATCCCATCCTTCGTCATCGACTGATCGATCGATCACTCCACCCTCCCCACCCGACCCGGCGCGTTGCGGAAGAACCCAACGCGCCGGGTCAGTTTGCGCGCATTCCTTGAGCGGGCCGCATCGATCGGATCTAATCAGATGAGACGGCGCCAGTGATTTGTCTCACAGCAGCAGGTTCATCGTTGACCGGCGAACAACCGCTATCCATCGATCGACAGCCAGCTTCCGGGAAGGCATCGCCTGAGGCGAGATCTATCCGGGTTGGCTCTTCCGCGACGAGAGCCGCGATCATGCGAATCGCTTGCCTGGCCGCCGCGATCTACCTCGGTGTCGTTGCGGTGTTCTACTGGCTTCAGACTCGCCTGGTTTTTCCGGGCGCCGATTCGCAGGGGCAATCCTTTGCCGAAGTGCATCCGAGCCCGGATACGGAGCTCGTTCACCTGACGAGCGGAGGCGGTGTACCCCTCGTCGCGCTCTATGGTCCGGCGCATGCGCCGGACGGACGGCCCGATGCCGCGGCGGACACTCGGCCGAGTGTGATCTACTTCTACGGCAACGCCATGTGCCTCTCGTACGCGACTGCCGAATTCGACAAGCTCCGGCGCCTCGGATTGAACGTACTCATCCCCGAGTATGCGGGTTACGGAATGAGCGGAGGCCACCCATCGGAGAGCGGCTGTCGAGATACGGCGGTTGCCGCCTACGACTATCTCGTCGCGAATCGCGGCGCTTCGCCAAAACGAATCATCTCGGCCGGCTGGTCGCTGGGCGGGGCGGTCGCGATCGACCTGGCCGCGCACCGCGAGGTCGGGGGCTTGATTGTCTTTTCCACATTCACGAGCGCGGTCGAGCTCGCCCGGCGGCGCGCTGCCGTTTGTACCGGTAAAGCTCTTGATGCGGCATCGATTTGAAAGTGTGGACAAGCTCAGCCGGATCCGGTGTCCGATCCTGATCGGCCACGGGCGTCTCGACTCAATTGTTCCCTTCCAGATGGGCGAACAACTGGCAGCCAAGGCGGGCGGGCCCGTCGAGACGATCTGGATCGATCGCGCCGATCACAATGATTTTTTTGACGTTGGCGGCAACCGGATCGACCAGGGAGTGGCGACGTTCATCAAGGCGCAGATCGCCCGCACTGCAAACCGGGAAATCGAGCTCTAGTCCGCGACCAGTTCACTGCGACAGCAGCATCGAGGAATGCGATGAGAGCGTTGCCCCTGTCGTGCGTACTGGTTTGCGCGGTCCTCGCCGGCTGCGGCCGCGAGCGGCCGCGGTCGCGCGCGGGCCCGAGAATCACGGCCAAGCCCCCGGTGGCGACGCTCAACGATCCCAACATCACCGTGGATCAGGTGGAGGCGATCATCGTCCGCGAGTCGAGGTATATCCCGATGGAGTACCTGACGGTGTTCGAAAACCGCATCCTGAGCGAGGGATTGTGGATTCCACAGCAGGCGGGCGCGAATCCGCCCGCCAACAGAGCGAAGCTGCTAGCAAGCTACTGGAGTGCGATTCGTGAAATGCCCAGAGAAGGCACCGGCGAGAAGGAAGTGATGGAGGCACCCAGTTACTTCCCCGGCGACATCATCGATATCTGGATGGTCTTCCGCGAGCATTCCCGAGGGATGAGACGAGAAGGCCTGGGAGTTGACCCGGACCAGTTGATCGCATGTGCAAACGATGTGATGAGGAAGTCCGGGGTGAAGCCTCCCGGAAATGAGCGGGCGGGGGAGTTTTGCTCTCTGTACCGCCATTTTCGGCTGGAGGAGCAACTGACGCATGGCCAGGCGGTCGCGGAACTGGTGAAAAGCCGGAAGTTTGGCCCGGGGCCGCGCTAGTCGAATCACGCTTGAGGGGATGAAGATTCGCGCCAGGATCACAATTCCGCGAGCGGCTCGCGCGAGTCGCCGAACTGGTCCAAATGGAGGCCGGCCTTCTCGAGCAGCGAGAGATAGAGGCTGCACATCTTGCGGTTGGGTTTGCCGGCGTAGTCGAGCACGCGGCCTCCTTGAAGGCGTCCGGCGGCACCCCCCAGGACCACCACCGGCAGCGAGGTGGCGTCGTGGTTGCCGGTGAGCATGCTCGAGCAAAACAGGATCATCGAATTATCGAGCGCCGTGCGCTCGCCTTCGCGAATTGCGTCGAGCTTGCGCGACATAGCCGACCTGCGTCAGGAAGAACTGATTCACCTTCAGCCAGTCGGCGGTGTCTGAATGCGACAGCAAGTGATGGATCATATAATCCACGCCCAGATTCGAGAATCGCAGCGAGCTATGGTCGTTGTTCAATTTCAGCGAGCAGACTCGCGTGGAGTCGGTCTGGAATGCGAGCACGAGGATATCGCACATGAGACGCATGTGCTCGCCGATGTCCTGAGGAATTCCGTCGGCGGGCCGGGGAATATTGGGTTGCTCCAGGGTGGGGCGCCAGCCCTGGAGCTCGCCGCGCCGGCCGGCGCGCTCGATCCGCTCTTCGACCTCGCGCACCGAGTCGAGGTATTCGTCGAGCTTGCGCTGATCGGAAGCGCTCACGTCGCGGCGGAACTGGCGCGCGTCGGAGAGCACCGCATCCAGCACGCTCTTATCGCCGCGCTTTGCCTCGTCGCGAAACAGCCGGTCGAAGGCCAGGGCGGGGTAAAGCTCGAGCGGCGTTGGGGTCGTGGGCGAGGTCCATGAGATGTGCGAGCTATAAAGCATCGAGTAATTCTTGTGCACGGATGGGTTTGACTTTTCGCAGGCGAGCACCAGGCTGGGCACCTTGGTCGACCGGCCGTGAGTGCGCGCCAGCAATTGGTCGAAGCTCGTGCCCGAGCGGATCTCGCCGCCGGAGGCCAGCGGGGCGCCTGAGAGCAGGTTGCCGGTCTGAGAGCTGTGGATATTGCCCTTCAAGGCCTCGGCATTGAACAGGCCGCGGATATAGACCATCCGCTCGCGGAAGTCGGCCAGCGGCGAGAGCACCTTGCCGAGCTCCATGCCGCGGCCGGATCCGCGCACCACCACTCGGTGCTGTGAAAGCCGTTACCGGCGAACATGACGGCCAGGCGGACCGGTGCCTCGCTCGAGTCGCGATTGGTCCTGGCCAGGTCGCCCCAGACCGGCAGCGACTCCATCCACGGCAAGGCCAAGCTCACGCCGGCGCCGCGGAGGAAGGTACGGCGCGAAAAGCTCTGAGTCTTCATGGGTTGCCTCGCGGTGTGCAAAAAACCGCCATCGCTCGCATCGTTATACTCTTTTTTTCAACATCCGTCACGGCCGTCATCCTCCGCCCGAGTCGCGGCCGCGGATCTCGCGGAATTGAGGGCTGGCAACGATCGTTTCCAGTGCCCTTGAAAAGCGATAGTCGCTCTGCTTGAGGGCTCGATCCATTTCCTCGAGCAGAGGATCGTCCGAGAGCTGGATTCCGCGGCCCAGCGCGTATCCTAGAAGCTTTCGGCAAAACTGCCGCAAGAGGGCGTCGCGCCGGGTGGTCGCCAGGTAGCGGCGCAGGCCGTCCATCCCGTCGAGCTCGGTGCCGTCGCGCAGCCGTGACACGGTGTTGATCGGACGCTGGCCCAGGTCGCGGTCGCGCCGGCGGCCGATCGAGTCATAGCCCTCCAGCGCATAGCCAAACGGGTCGATGCGCACATGACAGACGGCGCAGCGAGGGTCTCTCGTGTGCTGCTCGACAAGCTGCCGGACGGTCAGCCCGGATTGCTGCGCCTCATCTTCGGGGAGCTTCGGGACATCCTTGGGAGGGCGGGGGAGCCTTTCTCCCAGCAGTACTTCCGCCACCCAGTTTCCCCTCAGGATCGGGCTGGTGCGCGACGCGCCCGACTGCTTGGCCAGGGTCGCCGAGAAGGCCAGGATGCCGCCCCGGCCAAACTTTCTCACGCCGTCGACGCGCCGCCACTCCTGGCCCGAGACTCCAGGGATGCCATAGTGGCTCGCGAGCGCCTCGTTCAAGAAGGCATGATCCCCCTCGAGCATCGAAAGCACCGATCGGTCGTTCCGGAACAGGTCGGTGAAGAAGAGGATCGCCTCTTCGTGCATTGCGGCTTTCAAGGCGCCGAAGGTCGGGAAGTGGCGCTCGCTTTTCTCGTCGAGTGACTCGAAGTCGTAGATATTGAGCCACTGGCAAGCAAACTCGGTTGCAAGCCGGCGGATGCGCGGGTCTTTCAGCATCCTTTCGGACTGGGCCCGTAGCACCTCCGGGCGCTTTAGCCGCCCGGCTGCGGCCAGCTCGCGCAGCTCGCGATCCGGCAGCGACGACCAGAGGAAATAGCTCAGGCGGCTCGCCAGCTCCCAGTCGGAGACCGGCATTCGCTGTCGGCCGGGCGCCGGGATTTCGACCCGATACAGGAACGAGGGCGCCACGAGCACGCGGGCGAGCACGAGGCGGATCGCCTCGTCGTGCGGGATCTGCTCGCCGCGCAGCTTGCGATAGAGAGCGCGGAGCTCGCCCGCCTCGGCGTCCTGTAGCGGGCGGCGGAACGCCTGGGAGGCAAGCTCGACGGCGGCCTCGAGATGGCGCGGCTCGGCCTCCAGTAGCTGCTTGCGAAATGCGTCCGCGCGCTCGTTGATCGGTTTGCGCATCGGCTCGAACACCTTGGGATCGGCGTCCTGAGTCGCATACTCCATGAGCTGAGCAAACGCATCCACCAGCGTGAGCGCGTCCTGGCTCACGAAGTGGAGCTCGGCCCACAGCCGGTCGATTTCCCTGGCCTGGGTGTCGTCGAGCATCAGGCGGCGGAGGTGGTCGTCTTCGCGGTAAAACAGAGTCAACGTCACCGCCTCGTCGACCGGCACGATCTTGGTGTAGCAGAGAGCCGGTGGAAACACGCGGCGAAGCGTCTCGATCGCCAATTCGAAGCGGCGCCGGGCTGGGGTTGCGTCGCGGACGACGACGGGGAGATCGGGCCGGATCCCGTGGGGCGATTCGACGTGGCCGGCAAGCAACTGCAACTGGACGCTGCCGTCGCCGCCTGCGCTCGCATCGAGCGCGCCACCGTGGCAACCAGCTCGCAGCCGGCAACCAAGTCGCCCGGCAGTTGCAGCTCGAACACGCTCGGCGCCTGCACGCAGAGGCTGGCGGCGTCGATCGCGCCACCGCGCGGGTGCTTGCCGAAAACGGATGGGTCGAGCCCGATCTTCGGCAAACTGGCCTCGGGAGCCGAGCCCGCGGGTGCCGGTTCCGACGGCTGCCGGCGCGACGCATTCACGAGTGGTCCGCGCAGCGACGCGAGTTGCCGGTACAAGAGTGCATCCGGGGTTTCTTCTGACGCGGGTCGACCGGTCTTGAGCAGGTCCGCTAGCGCCTGAGCCAACCGATGTTTCTCGTCACTTGTGGCCGCCCGTTGCCATCTTGCCAGCAAGGAGCCTGCAGGAATCACCGAGCCGGCCTGCCCGGTCTTGTCGGGCTCGGAGTAAAAGTGCCAGACACCGGGGTGGCCGTGTGCGTCAGCGTGGGGATTGCCGGCGAGGGGCTCGGGCGATACCTCGCGAGCGAGGTCCCACTCGAATCCGCCGCCCTTGAGCGTGAGGTCGATGGCCGTGAGGTCACAGGCGTGGTTGCCGTCGCGCGGGCCGACCACCAGCGAGATGAGATCGCCGGGCTCGACGGCGAGGTCGTCGATCGGGCCCGCGGATTGCTCCTTGGCGCCTTGTGCGACGCCGGCCGCGAGGGTTTGCCGCACTGCACCTCGCCGCAGCTCGAGCGACCAGGTCACGCCGTTGCCGCATTCGGGGTGCGCGTGCTGCACGCGGCCCTGGGCGCGCAGCACGGCCGTGACCGGGCTCTGCCAGCCGACGGCAACGGCCAGGGTGGGGGAGGGATGCACGGCCACGCCGTGCGGCTTCAAATTGCCGGGAATCCGCACGTGCTGTCCCGATGAATTGGCAACGACGCTGGGGGTTTCGGCGGAGCCCCAGCCCGTGACGAAGTCGTGGCCCGAGGCGTTTTTGATTTTTCCGGTGAGCGGGGTGGCGATCTTGACGGCCTTGCCGCCCGTGCCGATGCCGAGGAACTCAAACCAGGCCGCCAGTACTGACGGATCGACGCCGCGACGCCGCGCGAGCTCCGGCAGGTCGACCGGGCCCTCCGCCCGAGCAGCCTCGCTGGCGGCGTCGAGACACACGGCCGCGGCACCAAATGCCCGCTCGCGCAGATTCGCGAGCTGCCGAGCGACCGTGCGCACGTCGCGCAGCAAGAGGTCCGGACGTCCCGGTGCGACCAGCCGGGGTTGCTCCCAGACGACAAAGTCGTGCTCATTGCCGTCACCGGCGTCGCCGGCCACCATCGAGACCGTGATCTCGCCGGCGGCGGCGGCCGGCAGCTTCAGCCGCAGCTCCCTTTGCGATACGAGTGGGCTGAGGGGCTCCATCCACGCCGTCGGACCGCCGACCTTGCCGATGTGGCCCACGCTTGAAAACCGCCAGAGTGCCTTCTGCCACGCGGCGATCTCCGCGGCGATCGCGGGCGCGTCGTCGGGTCTTGCGCTGCGCCAGTGGGCGCGGACACCCTCGAACAATGGCGATCCATCGGCAGCGCACATCGTCTGCCATAGCGTACCCAGGTAGCGCGCGTTCAGCCCCTCGGCCTTGGCGACATTCGCGATATCCTTCGCGCCGGCGGCGAGAGCGTCGCGCTCGCGGATTGTGGCGCGCAAGTATTTCTCGAGCGGCAGCCGCCCGCCCTCGTTGGTGCCGAAAACGATCCCCTGGAGGTTGACCTGCGAGCCGCCCCGCGGATCGGTGAACCGGCTGTAGAAGCCTCGGATGCGCGCGAGCGCCTCGTCGGTCCAATCGCGCCGGGTGCTCCCCGGCGAGAAGCGGATGCCGTCGGGCAGGAGCACGGCGTGGCTTGCGACCTTCTTACCGGCGTCCAGGTACTTCGAGAGCAAGGCCGGCGACATCACGAGTGCGTTGCCGGCGTTGGTAAAGCCCTCGCCGGCGGCGCCATCCACGGGAAATTCGCGGGCCGGCTGCAGGTCGATGCCGGTCAGGTCCAGAAGCGTGTATGTGTACTCGGCGTTGCCGAGACGCCGAAGGACGACCGGCCCGGGGTCGCCCGCGCTTGCCAGAGCCTCGGCCCTCAGGTACTCGCCGACCCAGTTGCGCAGCCGCTTTCGGCGCTCCGCGGACGGCTGACGAGCGGTCTTCGGCGGCATCTCGCCGTTGTCGAGCATCTCCGCCACCTTGAGCCACGTCTTCGTCGAGCCGCGCACGTCGTCGAACTTCGCAAACTTCTCGAGGTCCAGTGTCCCCTCTTGCACGTCCGTGGCATGACACTCCATGCAATGCGCATCCAGGATCGGGCGAATCTCTCGGGTGAACTCGGTCCCCAGCTTCTGAAACGCCGCCGGCTCTTGGGCGCTGGCGGCGACCGGAACCGCGAGCGCGCATAGAGAACCAAGCTCCAGATCAGCCCGGCCTGCGCAGTCCGTCGAGCCGATCCTGGAGTGCATGAGGGCGTCCTCAATCTTTCGCGGTGCGATCAGCAATCGGTGCATGGCTCGCCGGCACCACATCGTGTCCGCGGAACGGAGCCAGGGATGAAGGCACGAGGAGCTCTAGCGCGAGGCACCGCGGGCGGGGATTGCGGGCATTGACTCTAATATACCATCCGGCGTGCGCTTACGGTCAAGCCGCCGGACAGATCGCATGCGTGGCGGCGAATGTTCATGCGACGGCGGCGCGCGACGCAAGCTCCTGCCGGAGCTCGGCTGCCATCCTTGCGAAGACTCCCTGCCAATCGCCGAAGGAGGGCTGGCGAAAGACTTTCATGGTGGGATACCACGGGGTGTCATCGCGGCCGTGCGGATATCGCCAATCACCCACGGAGCAGAGGCCGATCCAGGTGCGCACGCCGAGGCTTCCCGCCAGGTGCGCGACCGCGGTATCGGGAGCGATCACGAGGTCGAGATGCGCCATGATCGCGGCGGTATCCATGAAGTCGCGGCGCCGGCGGCCGGTGAACGAGATGACGGGAAATCGCCGGGAAAACTCGTCGAGCTGATCAAGTCCATGCTCGACCTGGACGCTCACTAGCCGCACGCCGGGCAGCCCGGCCAGCGGCGCAAGCTCGGCCAGCGGAATTGACCGCCAGTTGTCCGCGCGCTGCGAGGGGTTTCCCTGCCACGCGATGCCGATCAAGAACGGCCGCTCGGGCCGAGCGGGCCCGGCCTGCGCCGGATGTGCAAGCGCTGCCTCATCGATTCCGACGGCGGCTGCCAGTTGCGATCTCCAGTGATCGACCAGCAGCGGATCGGCGGCCAGATAGGGGACCTGGGCCGGCACTGTTTCTAGCGTTGTGCCGAAGATCGCCGCCAGGCTGAGCAAGGGCGCATGCAGATGACAATCCGGCACGAAGGAGGACGCGTCGAACGCCAGATCGACTCCGGGGCAGCGGGCGACCAAGCGGAGCAGTGGCGCGGGACAGAGCACGAACACGCGGCCGCCGCGCCGCTTGACCAGCGGGGCGTAGCGAATGAACTGCAAGGTGTCGCCAAACCCTTGCTCGGCGTGGAGCAGGATGGTCCGTTCGGGAAAGGCGTCGCCGTTCCAGAACGTGCGCCGGACGCGATGGCCCGAACGGGGCTTGCATTTCAAGCGCCACTCGTGCTCGGGCCAGCCACGCGAGTAGTCGCCGCAGCAGAGGAGCGCGTAGGCGAGGTTTCGGTGCACTTCCGGAAACTCGGGCCGCTCTCGTCAGCGCCCTCTCGTAATAGTCGATCGCCTCATGCCACTTGCCCTGGCGGCCCAGGTTCATCCCGACGTTCTGGAGGGCGTCGGCCGAGTCGGGCCGGAGGCGCTCGGCGGCCTCGAGCCAGAGGGTGGCCTCGTCAAACTTTCCCTTGTTGGAGAACACCACCCCCAGGTTCATGACGGCTTCAAACGTGTCGGGCCGGATCTGGAGAGCCCGACGGTAATACTCGGCGGCCTCGTCGATCCGCCCTTGCTCGTGCAGTGCGAGCCCCAGGTTGGTCAGGATCCGGAAGTCGTCGGGCGCGATCTCGAGCGCCCGCAGATAGATTGACTCTGCCTCGACGGGCCGGCCCTGTCGCCAGACCGCCACGCCGAGCTCGTTGAGCACGTCGACGTCATCGGGCCGCAGGCGGAGCGCCTCGCGGGCGTAGGTTTCCGATTCCTCAAACCGTTCCTGCTGCGACAGCAGGATCGCCTGGTTGCGGTTGCGGATTCCGGGGTCGGGATCGGCAAGATCGGTGGCCGACTGGCCCGGAGCCGAGACCCTGGCACGTTCTGTTTCGAGCGCCGACACGGCGGATCCTCCTTTACCCGCGAAACGAGGCGCAGATTAAAACGCGTTTGCTCGCTTTTTCCAAGCCCAAATCGGTGCGCAGGGTTCCGCGTGGGCGGCGGTTTCCCGTGGGCGCCATATCCTCAGCCCGTGGCCGCGCCTCGATGATCGTCTCCGGCCCGCTCCGATCCAGCGATCGGAAGCAAGGTCCGTCGTGTCTCGCCCTGGCAGATGCGCTGTGGCCGTGGTCAGCCGTTCATGGCGGTCACCGCGCCGGCGAAGATCCGCACGCCGTCGCCTTCGCTCGAGGCGCCGGCAGGCGTGCGCGTCCAGCGCGGGTGGTGCCAGGGATCGACGAAGCGTTCCGGGTGTGGCATGAGGCCAAAGATGCGTCCGGTCGGGTCGCACATCCCGGCGATGGCGTGGACCGAGCCATTGGGATTCGCGGGATACTCCTGGGTCGCGGTCCCGGCCGTCCCGGCGTATTGCAGCACGATTTGACCGGCCGCTTGCAGCGAGCCAGGCATCCCGGGATCGGCCGCCACAAACTTTCCTTCACCGTGGGCCACGGGCAGCTCGATCGGCTCGTCGAAGCTGACAAAGGGCGACAACCCCGGCCGAGGCAAGAGCCGCACCCATCGGTCCTCGAATCGCCCGGAATCATTGTGGGCCAGCGTGGCGCGGCCAGGGGACTTTCCGCCGGGGAGGAGGCCAGTTCGAATCAATACCTGAAATCCGTTGCAAATGCCGATCACGAGCCCGCCGCGGTCGTGAAACCGCTGCAGGGCCTCGCCCAGAACCGTCGCGATCCGTGCCGCCAGAATCCGGCCGGCGCCCAGGTCGTCGCCGTAGGAAAAGCCCCCCGGGATCGTCACGATCTGGAAACGTTCGAGGTCCGCGGGCGATTCGATCAACCGGTTGATATGCCAGGTCTCGGCGAGCGCCCCGCGCGCTGCCAGGCAAGGGCGGTTTCCTCGTCGCAGTTGGTTCCGGGGGCACGCAGGACGAGAGCACGCGGTCGAGCCATGGTTTTCCCCAGGAACACGAGTCTCGAGGGTCAGCGGGCGGCATCGATGGGAGCGGTTGCGCGAATCCTCCGGCGAGCCCGGTCTTCAATACGGCGGATCGCCCGGGCCCAGCGGCGACGAGTATTCGGATTCCGAGCGATAGGCCAGATTGCGCCGCAGCAGGTCGGCTTCGTAGACCTGGACGACGAAATCGGCGGCGATCTTCAGCCGCGAGGAGGTTCCCTTGGCAGGAAAGTCCGCGGGAGAGCCCCGGCGAAACTCGGCGACGCCCACGTGCTTGGACCGGCTCTTGACGTAATTGATCCCCGGAATCCCGTCGGCGTCGCCCGAGATCAAGAGGGCGATGTCGTAGGTGTCCTGGAGGGCCACCATGTCCACGGCCAGGCTGGTATCGAGCCCTTTCTCGTTGACTGCGTGATGGAGCAAGTCGACCTTCCAGTGCCCCTCCTGGCGGATCTCGACGAAGTCGGTGGCGGCCTGTACCCCGTGATAGAACCGCTTCTTGCGCTCAAGGGCGCGGCGCTGCTCTCATACCACTCGCGCGTTTCACTGAAGCAGAGGTTCCAGGCCTCTTCGACGCGGCGGCTCCATCGGCTGGTCGGGCATGCGCCGGCTTGCGTCCTCCATGTAGGCGTCGCGCAGCCGCGGATTCATCTCGAAACGGGTCCGCAGCCGGGCCTCTGCCTTGGGGTCACTCAAGTCCCACTCGTCCATCTTGCCCACGACGTACCAGTAGATCCGCGAATGCTGGGCCGTCGGCCACTCGGCCCCGTCGGCGAAGGTGCGTCCCCAGTAGTGCACGCTCTGCTCGAAGACGTGACGATAGAAACGCGCCATAATCATCGACTCGCAAATTGAGATGTTTCAATACCCCATCGAGGTTCGATCCATCGACGAATGTCACGAAGCGAAGCATTTTGAAATCCTCTGAAATACATGGTCATTCAAGGTGTCGCTTTACTTAGAAAAGAACGATTTGAACATCCGAGCGATACCACTACCAGATTCTTGGCTTGTTAGCTGCCTCACGTCCAGCACAGGGGCCGCTGCCAGGCGGCTTTGAGCGCGGAGAGCTCGGCGTCGATCAAGGGCGAATTGTCCAGACCGAGCACGGTCAACCGCGGCGAAAGGGCACCGCTTTGGCCGGTTCCGGCCGTCACCTCGCCGAGCGGGGCGACCGGCAGACCGTCGAACAGGGCGGCAAGCTCGTTGAAGTGCTCGGGACGCACCTCCAGCAGGAAGCGGGACGGTGATTCGGAAAACAGCAGGATGAAGTCGGAGAGCGCATCGGGCTCGCATGGAGCGCCGCGGAGGGAGACGCGAGCGCCCAGGCCGCCGGCGAAGGCCATCTCCGCCAAGGCGACGGCCAGCCCCCCTTCCGACAAGTCGTGACAGCTACGGATCAGGCGACGCGCAAGGGCCGCGTGCAATTTTCCAAAGCACGCCCTTCCCAGCGCCACGTCGACCCGCGGAACCCGGCCGCCCGCCTGGTCGTGCACGTGGGCCCAGAGCGATCCGCCGAGCTCGGCCCGCGTCATCCCGATGAGCACGATCCGGTTGCCCGGCTCCTTGAAGTCCATCGTCACGCAATTCCGGATGTCGGGAACCTGTCCCAGGGCACTGATCAAGAGGGTGGGTGGAATCGCAAGACTGCGGCCTTCGTGGGTGTATTCGTTGTTGAGGCTGTCCTTGCCAGAAATGAACGGTGTTCCGTAAGCGAGCGCCGTGTCGTGGCATGCCTGCGCAGCCAGCACGAGCGCGCCCAATGTCTCGGGCCGCTCGGTGTTTCCCCAGCAGAAATTGTCGAGAAGCGCGATGCGATCCGGGTCGGCGCCGACGGCCACGCAATTTCGGATTGCCTCGTCGATCGACGCACGCGGCCATCGCGTACGGGTCGATCTTGCCAAAGCGGGGGTTGATTCCGCAGGCGACGGCCAGACCGCGGGTCGACCCCCGCACCGGCAGTACGACCGCCGCGTCGCCGGGGCCGTCGTCCTCGGCGCCCACCAGCGGCTTGATGACCGTGCCGCGCCTGGACCTCGTGATCGTACTGACGGACGATCCACTCCTTGCTGCAAACGTCCCAGTGTTGCAAGAGCGCGAGCAAGTCGGGCGTAAAGTCACGGCGAGCGGGTAGCGTGATCGGTCGCGGCGCCGGGGGCGTCCAGCTTGCCTCGCGAACGACGGCGGGGCGGCCCTCGTGCAGGAACCGCATCGAGAGGTCGGCGACCTGATGGCCTTCGTACGTCAAGGTGAGACGCCCCGAATCGACGAACTGGCCCAGGTCGGTCGCTTCGACGTTCTCGCGCCGGCAAAGGTCCAGGAGCGCAGGCCATTTTTCCGGCGGAACAGCCAGCACCATGCGCTCCTGGGCCTCGGAGATCCAGATCTCGGTGTACGAGAGCCCCTGGTATTTGAGCGGGGCGCGCGACGAGCTCGACCTCGGCTCCGAGCTCGGCGCCCATCTCGCCGACGGCCGAGCTGAAGCCCCCGGCGCCGCAGTCGGTGATCGAGTGGAAAAGATGGAGGTCGCGCGCCGCGATGATCACGTCGAGGACCATCTTTTCGGTGATGGCGTTGCCGATCTGGACGGCGCCTCCGGAGACCGACTCGCTCTAGGCGGTGAGCTCGGCCGAGCTGAAGGTGGCGCCATGGATGCCATCGCGGCCGGTCCGACCGCCGACGGCGACGATCCGGTCGCCCGGCTCGACCTTCTTGTGCGCCATGCCGCGCGGCAAAACTCCGACGGTGCCGCAGAAGACGAGCGGATTGGCCAGGTATCCGGGGTCGACGGCCAGCGCGCCGTTGACTGTGGGAATCCCCATCCGGTTGCCGTAGTCGCGGACGCCGGCGACGACGCCCTTCAGCACTCTCTTGGGGTGAAGGACGCCCTTGGGCAGATGTTCGGGGGCCAGCTCGGGCGACGCCACGCAGAAGACATCGGTATTGCAGATCGGCTTGGCGCCCAAGCCGGTTCCGAGCGCGTCGCGGATGACGCCGCCCAGGCCGGTGTTGGCGCCGCCGTAGGGATCGACGGCCGATGGGTGGTTGTGGGTCTCGACCTTGAAGCAAACGTCGTGTTCCGCGTCGAACCGGACGACCCCCGCGTTGTCGGAGAAGACGCTGACCAGCCAGTCGCACGCGAGCTCCTGGGTCGCGCGGAAGATCGTCTGCTTGAGCAAGTTCACGATTGTCCGACCCTCGAAGGCGATGCGCCCGCGCAAGGTCTTGTGCGAGCAGTGCTCGCTCCAGGTCTGCGCCAGGGTCTCGATCTCGCAGTCGGTCGGCTCGCGCCCGAGCTCGACGAAATGCCGCTGGATCGCCTTCATCTCGGCCAGGTCGAGCGCAAGCTGGCCCGACCGGCTCGTGCGTTCCAGCTCGCGGTCAGAGAGGCCGCGGATCGGGAACAGTCACGGGGACGAATTGATACGGATGTCCCTGGCCGAGATGATCGAGCGAGAGCGGGCCGCGCACGGCCTGCTCGACGGCGTCGTTAGAGAGCACGCGGCGGATCAATTCGGGCACCGCATCGAGCGGCCCTTCGAGGCGATACGTTCGAATGGTGCGGACGTCGGAGACGGCAAATCCGAGATCGCGCAGGAGCGCCAGCGCGCTCTCGGCCTCGGGGTCGGTCACGCCGGGCTTGGGCAGGACATGGACGACTGTCCCGCGGCCGTCCTCGGGCGCGTGGTTGGTACCGATCGAATAGGTTTCGACGACCGGGTCGACCAGCACGGCCGTGGCGGCCCGCTCGAGCTCGGACCTGGAGAGCTCGCCTTCGATCAGGAAGCCGCGGCTGCTCTGGATCGACCACCGAGAGCCAAGACCGGATTCGGCCGCTTCCAGGGCGAGGCGCTCGCCCAGCCGATCGTGATTCCCGTTTGCCGGTTCGATCCGGATGTGCCACAGCATGACGGTTTTTACCCAAAGACGTCGGACTCTACGGTGCCGCTTTGTCTCGCGAGAAGATGTGCATCACGACGAGTCAGAAACCGGGCCAGTCTCCGCTCTAGGCGGCTCGAATTCGTGAGTGTACAACAGCCGTGAGCGCCTGGCCTCGTCCCACCAATCGCGGATCGCTGCTTCGTCGTCGTGCATCAAGGCGTATTTAAGGACGTCGAGGCATTCTTGCAGAGTGCCGAGCGCTTTGAGAAGAGGTCCGCGGTTGTCGCGAAAGATCGCCGTCCAGAGACCGGTGTCAGCCGCGGCGACGCGCGTGCCGTCGCGATAGGCGCCGGCGGCCAGCGGGAGCCACTCGACCGGAACCGATGCGGCGAGCGCGGCGGCGACGGCGTGTGGCAAGTGGCTGGTGAAGGCGAGGATCTCGTCGTGTTCGGAAGGTCCCATCTCGACGACGCGACACCCGATCGCCGCCCAGAATGAAAGTGCTCGAACTGTCCGGTCCAGTCGCGTTCGCGGCGTGGGCGTGAGCACGCAGACGCGGCCATCGAAGAGGTCGGCTTTCGCGTGCAGGGCGCCCCGCTGCTCGGAACCGGCCAGCGGGTGAGCGCCCACGAACACCGCCGCCGACGGCGGGTGACGTTCCACGGCCTCGATGATCTGCGCTTCGAGCTTCCGGCGTCGGTGATCAGCACGTCGTTCGGGGCCGCTTCCGACACTCGCGACACGTCCTCGGCGATGCGATTGACCGGCGTGCAGACGACGACGACATCGGCCTGGGCGACGCCCGCGCTCAGGTCGGTCGTGCCGCGGTCGATCGCACCCAGTCGGGCGGCCTCTTCGAGCGCGATCGGGTCGCGTCCCACGCCCACCACTTCGCTTGCGAGTCTGCGTGAGCGAAGCGCCAGACCGATCGACCCTCCGATCAGTCCGACGCCAATGATCGCCACCGTCCCGAATCGCTCCAAGTGACGACCCTCTTGACTGCGCTCGCCTGAATTACACAATGGCCATTCCTACCGTCGTTGGCCTTAGTGAATCTTAACTTTTTGCGGGCGCCGCCGCCACGCGGGATCACGGGCCGTGTGCGCCCGCGCCTTGCGGGCCGGCGCGGCCGCGCGGATGCCTGCACGCTGCGATCTGACCGCTCTCACACCGAGGAAGGCGAGGCGAAGGGACGAAGGGCGTCGGCCATGGCGTGGGCCGACTTCCAGCGGTCTCGCGGCTGTTTTTGCAGGGCCTTTAGCAAGTGCGCTTGCAGGCCCTCGGGGGCGTCGGGGCGGAACGCGCGCAAGGGGACGGGGGGATGCTGGAGGATCATCTGGTAGGAATCAGGCTGGCGGGGGTCGAATCCGAGATAGGGGTACTTGCCGGTCAGCAGGTAAAACAGGGTCGCGGCCGCGCTGTAGATGTCGGCGGGCTCGCGGATTTCGCTGAACTCGCGGATGTGCTCGGGCGAGATGAATCCGATCGAGCCGCCGATGTCGCCCTGGCGGGTCAGGATGTCGAGGCCCTCGGTCTCGGCGAAGCTCTTGGCGAGCCCGAAGTCGGTCAGCTTCACTCGCGGCCGGTGCAGCGGGCCGAAAATCAGCAGGTTCGAAGGCTTCACGTCGCGATGCACGTAACCCTTCGAGTGGGCGAAGTCGAGCGCCTGCAGCAAGTGCCGGCCGATCTGTGCGGCGCTGGCGATCGGCAGCGGGCGGTCCAAGCCGGCGACCCAGTCGTGGGCGTTCTTGCCGTCGACATACTCCATCACGAGCTGGAACTGGGAGTCGACCTCGTAGATCTCGTAGAAGCTCACGATGCTGTGATGACCGCCCCCCGGGCATCAGCAGGTCGCGCAGGACTTCGATCTCGCGGCGGAAATAACCGCTGGCTTTTTCGCCGATCGCACTGTTGGTGCTCATCATCTTGATGGCGACGGGGCGGTTCTGCGAGAGCTGGCGGGCGCGGAAGACCTCGCCCATGCCCCCGCCGCCGATCCATTCCTCGATCAGATAGTCGGCGGCGGTCTTGGGGAACTTGAGCCGGCGGGCCTGGCATTCCTCGCAGAGCCAGACGCTGCCCTGGACTGTCAGGCAGAGCGATCTCGTTGGTCGATCGCGCTGCGCTCGGGCCGATCGGGATCCGCCCGCCACAGCCGGCGCAGGCCGCAAATCTCGTGAATCGTTCGAGTCTTCCATGAAATGGACGACGAAGTCGCTGTCGCCCGCCGTGATCACGTCGCCCTCGCGCAGCGCCACCTGCTTGACGCGCAGACCGTTGACCTTGGTGCCGTTGGTGCTTCCCAGGTCGATCAGGTGGCAGAGGGGAGGCTGGTTCTCGACCTGGAAATGCTCGCGCGAGAGGACCAGGTCCTGCGTCATCGGGAACTGTACACGCGATGAACGCCCGACCGTGAACGTATCCGGCTGGTCGATCTGATATTCCTGCCGGAGTGAGGGCCCAGCGTGACCCTTAGAACAACCGCCATCGACGTGATCCCTCGACTTTATTTTGAAGCCACTCACTCCGTTCTGACAAGCATTTCCTAACGAATTAAACCCTGGTGACGCCGGATCGTTTCGCCGAACGTCCGGCAAGCCTGCTTCGCCGTCGTGATGGTTGCGGCTTCTGGTTTGGGCCAAGATTGATCGCGATTTTGGCTCGCGGCATTGCGGTGAGGCCGTGCAGGCCGCAAGCTGGACCGAGATCCACTGGAATCAGTCGGACACGCTTTCCGCGGTTGGCGACGTAAGTAAAGCCGCGATCCAGCATCGTCGGCGGATGCTCCGCGAGCCGCGTGCTTTAGCGTTTCAGCGAAAGCTCGTCCGCGGCATGCTCTTGAGCGCGATGTCCTTGAGTTCCTGCAGGTCGACCTTGCCCGTGGACGTGATCGGGAATCTCGGCGACGTGGACGAAATCGCGGATGGAGGGGATCCAGACCTTGGGCATCGGCCCGGCGTCGAGGCGCTGGTGGACCTCTGCCGGGCGACATCCCCAGGTCGGTGTAGAGGACGCAGAGCGTCTCGCCATGCTTCGGATCGGGAACGCCGGTGACCGCCACGTGGTGCTCGTCGACGCCGGTCGCCTCCATGATCGCCGACTCGATTCCCAGGTGCGGCACCATCTCGCCGGCGATCTTGGAGAACCGGCTGAGCCGGTCGGTGATCTTGAGGAAGCCGTCGGGGTCGACATAGCCCAGGTCGCCGGTGAGTACCAGCCGTCCTTCTTGACCTGGGCCGTCGCCTCGGGACGATTCAGGTAGCCGACCATCACCTGCGGTCCCTTGACGGCGATCACCCCCTCGGTGCCCGCGGGGAGGTCGGCTCCGGTGTCGGGGTCGATCGTCTTGACGGCCGTGCCGGGCAAGGGCTGACCGACCGTTCCCAGGCGGTTGCCGCTGATCTTGCGTCCGTCCGGCATCTCCGACCTCATTCGGCACGTTCACCGCGACGACCGGCGAAAGCTCGGTGCAGCCGTAGCCCTCGACCGGATCGATGTGAAGCGCGTTCTGGATGTCGCGTGCCAGCTCGGGCTTGAGCTTCTCGGCGCCCAGAAGCAGGTGGGTGATCGCTTCGAAACTGCCGGGGCTCGCAGTTCTTCAGGTAGAACCGCATGAACGAGGGCGTGCCCACCAGCAGGGTCACGCCGTGCTCGTCGCAGAGCTTGCCGACGGTCCGGGAGTCGAGCGGATTGAAGTGATAGACGACTTTCTTGCCCAGGCAGAGGGCCGTCCAGATCGTGACCGTGAAGCCGAAGGCGTGGAAAAACGGCAAGAATCCCGAGCAGTACTTCGTCGGGCTTCAAGTGAACTTGCTCCTCGACCTGATGGACGTTGCTGAGAGATATTGCGATGGGAGAGCACAACCCCCTTGGGATCGGCGGTCGACCCGGAGGTGAAGATCACGGTTGCGGTCGCGTCGAGGCGCTCATCTCGCAGACCGGGCACGAACGCGGGCAAGGCCCCGATCGGCACCAGCTTGGCCACGGCCGCGGCCCAGAGCTTGTCGGTCAGCCGCACTTTCTTGGGGATGTCTTCGAGCAGGATAAGCGTCCCTTGGGGATGATCTTGAATCGATCGAGCACCTTGGCCGAGGTCAGGACGTGGGTGATCCCGCACTGTTCGATCGAGGAATCGACCAGTGCCTGGCTGGCCGAGTAGTTGAGGTTGACCGGGATCTTGCCCCGGAGCGAAACCGCCAGGTTGGCGACGGCGGCGGGCACGGTGGGGGGGACCATCAGTCCGATATGCTCGGCGGGTCCCCACTCGCGATCCAGAACGCGGCCGAGAGCCAAGGCGCGCAGCAGCGTCTGCCCGTAGGTGAGGCTGGCCCCGGTGCTGTCGGCCATGGCGGTGCGCGACGACAGAGCGCGCGCGCCTGGTGGACGAACGCCCGGGGAAGCGATCGCCAGTGCGCGGGCAGCGGCGGCAACTCGCGCAGGGGCGCAAACGGTCCGGTTTCGGGGTTCGACACGCGCGACGGGGCATCGACTCCTGTGCTCATCCAGTATCGACTCCCGTCTCGGGTTCCAGACCGCGGGCCAAGGCAAGTCGCACGACGGATATAGAGTGACACGCTCACTTTACGGGAATCGAAATCCGAGAACAACAGTGTTGCGCCACTGTGCCCCAGGCGCTCGCCACGGGGTCGCGCGATTCGAGAAGCACGCCCGTTGCGATCGGCAGGCGATTCCGGATCATGGATAGCAGTCCGATGAGTGCTGTCTCGGCCGCGGTCCTGGAGCCCTCTTGATGACGAATCCTTCACGAGTGCGGCGGTTCACGGTCTCCCGGCTTTGTACCCTGATCACGGTGACATTGGCGGCGTCAGCGGTCCTGTCCGTGGCGGTCGGCGTGTTACTGGCGCTGGGAGAAGAGGATACCGAAGCTCTCGAGTCGCCGCTGATGCTCTCGGTGGCCGGCCAGTTAGTCGCGGGCCCCTGGCAGCTCTACGGGCCCTACGGCCGCCACAACACGCTGGTGATGATTCATTCGCCGCTTTACTACCATCTCGCGGCGCTACTGGCCTGGCCGCTATGGCGCAGCGGACTCGATACGGTATCGGCCGCCAGGGTGGGGGGGCGATTGCTTTCGATCCTGAGCTTGGCCTGGACCTTGATCGCGGCATACCGGCTGGCGCGGCTGGATGGGCTGCGCGCGGGCGGGGTGGTGGGCGGCGTTCATCTTCGCGAGCTTGCCCTTGGTCGGTACGCAGCCCTACGCGGTCCGGCCCGACGCGCTCGGCGTGGCCCTCCAGACAACCGGAATCCTGTGGGTGCTCTCGGTTTTGCAGTCCGGTCGGTCCGGCGGCAGAAGGCTCGCCGGCGCTTACGTGGCATTCGCGCTGGCGTTCTGCGTCAAGCTCCATTTCGTGATCGGCGCGATCGTGTGCACATTGGTGTTGCTGGCGGCTTGCCGGAGTGGGCGGATCGCGTTTGCTCACGTCGGTCGAGCCCTGCTCGCGGGAATCGCGGTCGTCGCGCTCTTTTATGGAATCGAAGAGCTGGGGACCGGAGGCCGGATGTCGCAGGCGATCTTCCGGGCCGCCGCAGAGGCAGGGCGGGTTCAGCCGGCGGATTGGGATCGGGTCTTGATCGTGTTGCTGGCCGTGGCGGGCAAGAGCACAGGGCTGATCGCTCTCTTGATTGCCGTCGGCGCGACCGGGGCACGGATGCGGTCGCGCCCGGGCCGCATTGTCGTCATGATCACGGGCTCGCTGATGATTTGCCTCCTGCTGCGTCTCGATCGCGCTGCAATTCGGCAAGGTCGGGGAATGGGAGGATGTGTTTTCGATCGCCGTCTTCTCGATCGGCCTGCTGGCGCTGCTCCCGTTCGGCGCCCTTCCGGCGTCTCGCGCGCTCGTGGCCGCAAGGCTGGATCTTGTGCTGTGGGCGCTGGTCGCCGGCGAGCTGGCAGTGCTGGTCGCTCTCTCCCGGATCAGCACCGGCGCCTGGGTGAATTACGCACTGCAGGCGGCCGTGCTCGCGAGCGTGCTCACTGCCCGGGCACTGACGCGAGTCGCCGACGAGGTCGATCGTCCGGGAATGCTGATTCCGGTCGTGCTGGCGGCGCTTGTCGTTCTGCTTGCCGCCGTGCGCAGCACGTTCGAGAGTGTGGCGCAACGTCGCTACGAACGGATTGCCCTGGCCTATGTCATGCAACAGGTAAGGCGGCCCCCCTCCGAGTTTTTCTTCGCCGGTCGTCCCGGTTGCAATCGCGTTCATGGCCAGATCGAGCTCGTCTACGACGAGTGGCTCTATCCCGTGTTCGAGTCGGTGCACCTGGCCGAGCCCCGCTCGAATTGGCTGCGGAATGCCCTCACTTCCGGCGCGATTCGCTTTGTCGTCAACGGCTCGGGAGGCCCGCGGATCGAGGGAATCGCCGAGACCCTGCCGCAGCTCGGCTACGTCCGGCAATTCCACGCGGGACCGTTCTTTGTGTGGGAGCGCATCGCCAGGCCGTCCGTCAATCGGGCGGATCGCCCGACGATTGAGCGATGAAGCGAGCCGCCTCACTCGCCCGTGCGGAGCGGGTTTCTCGGTGGAGATCGGACGCGCCGCCGATTACAATCAAGGGGACTTCGCGGGGCAGTGCCCGAGCTTTAGCGCCGCGACCTTGCCGTGCCCGTCGGCTGCACTCAGGGCGGCAGCAAGCACGAGATTTTTTCAAGATGACGTCCCGCGCGAGGGCGCTTCGCGGTTTCTTGCTCCACGTGCTAAAGAGTATTGCTTGCATGAACACTTGTAACCGCAAGAGAGACGGGCAGATGACACTCGGTCTTGCGCGCTCTACGCATCGTCCCTTGCCCACACACGACGTGTTTCGAGCTGCATCGCTCGGCTTGATTGGTTCAATCGCGGTTTTCCTCTCTGCGCCACGGTTCTTGCGCAAGGCAAAGCGACCAAGCCATCGAATACGCTAGCCTTCAATCGCGACATTCGTCCGATCCTGGCGGAGAAGTGCTTCAAGTGCCACGGTCCCGATCCCAAGGAGCGGAAAGGCAAGCTGAGGCTCGATCGATTCGAAGACGCGACGGCGCCGGCCGCGTCGGGAGATGCGGCGATCGTGCCGGGCAAGGTCGACGACAGCGAGCTCTACCGCCGGATCACGTCCGAGGATGCCGACGAGCGGATGCCGCCGCCCAAGAGCGGCAAGTCGCTTTCGGCCGCCGAGGTCGCCCGGCTCAAAACCTGGATCGAGGAAGGGGCCGACTATCAAGGGCACTGGGCGTTCGTGCCACCGGAGCGACCAGCCCTGCCTCCGGTGAAGAATCGCGTCGTGGTGCCGCAATCCGATCGACTACTTCATCCTGGCCCGGCTGGAGGCCGAAGGGCTTGCGCCTTCGCCCGAGGCCGACCGAGTCGACGTTCGCCAGGCGGCTGAGCCTCGACCTGATCGGGCTTCCGCCCTGCGCTCGAAGCGATCGATCGATTTCGTGGCCGATGCCGCGGCGAATGCCTACGACCGGCTCGTCGAGCGGCTCGCTGGATTCGCCGCACTACGGCGAGCGCTGGGGACGGATCTGGCTCGACGCCGCGCGGTACGCCGATTCCGACGGATACGAGAAAGACAAGTCGCGCCAGGTTTTCGCCTATCGCGACTGGGTCATCCGCGCCTCAACCGCGACCTTCCTTACAACCAGTTCATCATCGAGCAGATCGCCGGCGATCAGCTTCCCGGCGCGACCGCCGGACCAGATCGTGGCGACCGGCTTCCTGCGCAACTCGATGATCAACGAGGAAGGGGGGATCGACCCCGAGCAGTTCCGGATGGAGGCCATGTTCGACCGGATGGACTGCATCGGCAAGGGGATTCTCGGGCTTGACGATCCAGTGCGCCCAGTGCCACAGCCACAAGTACGACCCGCTCACGCAGGAAGAGTATTACCGGATGTTTGCCTTCCTCAACAATGCGCACGAGGCGAACGTCGCGGTTTACACTCCCGAGCAAGAGAAGAGCGCGCGGAGATCGCGCGCAAGGTCCGCGAGATCGAAGAGCTGCTTGCAGCGCCAGAACCCCGACTGGCCCGAGCGGATGGCCGACTGGGAGCGAGCGGGTCTCCGGCCCACAGCCCGCCTGGGAGGTCGTGCGGCCCGAGGTCGACGAGGAATCGACCGGCGGTGAGAAGTACTTGCTGCTGGCGGACGGCTCGTTTCTGGCGCAGGGATACGCGCCGACCAAGCACACGGTGGAGATGTCGGTGAAGACCGGCGTCGCGCCGATCACGGCGTTTCGACTGGAGCTGTTGAACGATCCGAACCTGCCGCTGGGGGGTCCGGGCCGGTCGATCAAGGGAACGGCGGCGCTCACCGAATTTCGCGTCGAGGCCGCGCCCGCCGATGGAAAGGGCAAGCGCGTGGCGATCAAGTTTTCCAGGGCCACGGCCGACGTCAACCCGCCCGAGACGCCGCTGGAGGCGATCTTCGACGATCGCAGCAAGCGGAAACGGATCACCGGCCCGGTCGGCTTCGCGATCGACGGCAAGGACGAGACCGCCTGGGGCATCGACATCGGCCCGGACCGGCGCAACCAGCCGCGCAAGGCGGTGTTCACGGCCGAGAAGCCGATCTCGCTTCCCGGGCGGAACCGTCCTGACTTTCCACCTGGCGCAGAACCACGGCGGCTGGAACAGCGACGACAACCAGAACCACAACCTCGGCCGGTTCCGGCTTGTCGGTCACGACGCGCGCCGACGTCGCCGCCGACCCGCGTGCCCGCCGGCGTGCGCGAGATCCTGGCGATTCCCCGAGGCGAGGCGAACGGCCGAGCAAACAGCCGCCGTTTTCAGCTACTGGCGGACCACGGTGCCGGAGTGGAGGGGGGCCAACGCCTGGATCGAGTCGCTGGCCAGGCAGCATCCCGAGGGGTCGTCGCAACTGGTGCTCCACGAGCGCGACAAGCGGCGCCCGACGCACCATGTTGCAACGCGGCGATTTCCTCAAGCCGGGCGAGGTGGTCGAGCCGGGCGTACCCGCGTTCTTGAACCCGCTGCCGGCCGGCGCCGCGCCACGCGGCTGTCGTTTGCCCGGTGGCTGGTCGACCGCAATGCCCCGACGACGGCGCGATCGCTGGTGAATCGGGTCTGGCAGGCGTATTTCGGCACGGGGATCGTCGCCACCAGCGAGGATCTGGGCACGCAGTGCGAGCACCCGTCGCATCCCGAGCTGCTCGACTGGCTGGCGGTCGAGTTCATGGAGCACGGCTGGAGCCTCAAGCACCTGCACCGCCTGATCGCGACCTCGGCAACCTACCGGCAAAGCGTCGCGCTCGACGCCCGAGCTGCTGGCCCGCGATCCGTACAACCGCCTGCTGGCGCGGGGACCGCGGTTCCGCGTCGACGCCGAGGTCGTCCGCGACATCGCGCCTGCAGGCCAGCGGGCTGCTCGACGCCAAGATCGGCGGGCCGAGCGTGTGCCCGCCGGCGCCGGCGTTCCTGTTTCAGCCGCCGACGAGCTACGGCCCCAAGGTCTGGATCGAGGCCGCCAGCGGCGACCGGTACCGCCGAGCCCTCTATACGTTCCGATATCGCTCGGTGCCGTATCCGATGCTCCAGGCTTTCGATGCCCCCAACGGCGACTTCGCCTGCGTCCGCCGCAGCCGCTCGAACACGCCGCTACAGGCGCTCGCGACGCTCAACGAGCCGATCTGCCTGGAATGCGCGCGGGCGCTCGGCGCTACTCAGCCTCCGGGAAGGCGGGAACACCGATGCCGACCGCCTCGATCTATGCCTTCCGCCGCTGCCTGGCGCGCACGCCGGCCGAAGCCGAGACTGCAACCCTGCTCGAACTGCTGCGCACGGCAGACTCGGCGATTCGAAGGCGCCGGGGCCGACCCGTGGGCCTTGGCGGCCGAACGACCCGCCAGCGGCCGCCCGAATTGCCCGCCGGCGTGACGCCGCCCCAGCTCGCGGCCTGGACGGCGGTGTCGCGCGTCCTCTTGAACCTGGATGAAACGATCACCAAGGAGTAAGACTAATTGGCATCCCGGAGCGGAAGCCGAGCCGATGAATTGCCAGGACCACCTCTATCGAAGCGGCAGACCCGCGCCAGGTCAGCCGGCGCTGGTTTCTCGAGCAGTGCGGCGTCGGACTGGGGGCGATGGCACTGGGCCAGTTGCTGCAAGCCGACGGATACGCCGCCGCCTCGCCCGACAACACATCGGCCAATCCGCTGGCCACCAGGCGCCCCATTTCGCGCCCAAGGCCAAGCGCGGTGCTGTTCCTCTTCATGGCCGGTGCACCCAGCCATCTCGAGCTGTTCGACAACAAGCCCCAGCTGGCAAAGTTCGACGGCACGCTGCCGCCGCCCGAGCTGATCCAGGGATATCGCGCGGCGTTCATCAAGCCCAGCTCGAAGCTGCTGGGCCCCAAGTTCAAGTTTGCCAGGCACGGTCAATGCGGCACCGAGCTCTCCGAGCTGTTGCCCCACCTCGCGACCGTCGTCGATGACATCGCCGTCGTCAAGGGGATGGTGACCGACGCGTTCAACCACGCGCCCGGGCAGATCATGATGAGCACCGGCTCGCAGATCTTCGGCCGCCCGAGCATGGGCGCCTGGGCCTGTTACGGCCTGGGCAGCGAGTCGCAAGACCTGCCCGGCTTCATCGTCTTCAGCACCGGCAAGAAGGGTCCAAGCGGCGGCAATTCCAACTGGGGCAGCGGTTTCTTGCCCACCGTCTATCAGGGCGTCCAGTTCCGCACCAGCGGCGACCCGGTCTTGTATCTCTCGAACCCGCGCGGCGTCGATCGCGACCTGCAGCGCGATTCGCTCGACGCGATCCAGAAGCTCAATCACCTGCGACTGGAGACGACGGGCGATCCCGAGATCGCCACCCGGATCAACTCGTTCGAGATGGCTTTTCGGATGCAGCAGAGTGCTCCCGACGTCATGGAGATCGGCCATGAGCCGCAGCACATCCTCGACATGTACGGCGCGTCCGCCCGGCAAACCGTCGTTTGCCAACACCTGCCTGCTCGCACGGCGACTGCTCGAGCGCGGCGTGCGGTTCGTGCAGATCTTCCACGAGTCGTGGGACCAGCACGGCAACCTGGTGCACGACATCAAGGGGAACTGCAAGGAGACCGACCAGGCCTGCGCTGCCCTGATCAAGGACCTCAAGCAGCGCGGTCTGCTCGAGGACACGCTGGTCGTCTGGGGAGGCGAGTTCGGCCGCACGCCCATGGTCCAGGGAGGGGGCAACGACGGCCGAGACCATCACCCCAACGCCTTCACGATGTGGATGGCCGGCGGCGGCATCAAGCCGGGCATCTGCCACGGCGAAAGCGACGAGCTCGGTTTCCAGGTCGTCAAGGACCGGGTCCACGTGCACGACCTGCACGCGACGATCCTGCATCTGCTGGGGTTCGACCACACCAGGCTGACGTACCGATTCCAGGGCCGCGACTTCCGACTGACCGACGTGGAAGGTCAGGTCGTCAAGGGACTGCTCGCCTGATCCAGCCGCGGATCGACCGGGCGATCACGAACGAGGAATGAGCCCAAGCACTTTGTTAGGTGCGGTGTCGCGGCAGCTCGGCGAGCCGGCCTTGTCTCGTTTGGGCTGCTCTGGAGTTTTCCGACCATGCGGGCCGCCATCCTCTGGAAGAACGCGCCGATCGACAGCTCGCCGCTGAAGCTGGAAGAGCTGCCCGACCCGGAGCCGGCCGACGACGAGGTGCTGGTGCGGGTTCGCTGCTGCGCGACCTGCCGCACCGACCTCCACGTCATCGAGGGTGATCTCGAGCCGGTGGTGCTGCCGATGATTCCCGGCCACCAGATTGTCGGAACCGTTGAGAGGCTGGGTCGGGCGTGCCGAGGCTGGCGCGGCGATCGCGTCGGGATCGCGTGGCTCCGATCGACCTGCGGCGGCTGCGCGTTCTGTCTCTCGGACCGCGAGAACTTGTGTGCACGCTCGCGATACACGGGCTACCACCAGCACGGGGGCTACGCCGAGCTGACGACAGTGCGCGAGGATTTCGCCTATCGCTTACCGGAGGAGATCGACGATGCCCACGCTGCGCCCTTGTTGTGCGCGGGGATCATCGGCTACCGCACCTTGGTGCGCAGCAACTCTGCGCAAGGGCGGCACGCTTGCGATTTTCGGATTCGGACAGTCGGCTCACTTGATGATTCAGGTCGCCCGGGCCTGGGACTGCACGGTCTACGTCGTGACCCGCGGGAAGCCGCACCAGGACCTCGCCCGCCGCCTGGGCGCCGCGTGGGCTTCAGAGACGATCGAAGGGATGCCGGGCAAGGTCGACAGCGCGATCATCTTTGCACCGGCCGGCGAGCTGGTTCCGCTCGCACTTACCTGCATCGAGAGGGGTGGCACGCTCGCGCTGGCCGGCATTTACATGAGCCCGATCCCGGGTCTCGATTACTCGCAGCATCTGTTTTACGAGCGCGACGTTCGCTCGGTCACCTCGAATACGCGGCAGGACGGGATCGAGCTCTTGCGCGAAGCCGCGCGCATCCCGATCCGGCCCGAGGTTCAAGTTTATGCATTTGAGCAAGTGAATCAGGCGCTGCAGGACCTCAAGAACGATCGGATCAACGGCACGGGTCTGATCCAGATCGCCGGCGGCTGAACTTACCGCATCATCTGTGAGATCGGTCGGGGGCTCCGACGCCGTGCCAAACGGACCGCGTCGGCAGTGCTCGCGGGGATTGCCGCAGGTCAGATCTGGCCCAGCCAATCGGGGTCGGCCTGTTGTTTCCAGCGGGCGCGGATTGCCTGGAACTGTTGCGGCGAGAGGGGATTGGTTTCCAGAACCGCGGCGTTTTCGCGCCAGCGGCCGGGCTTTGCGGTACCGACGATTGCCGTGTGCACGCCGGGGACAGAGAGTGTGAAACCGAGCGCGATCGCGGCCGCGGCGCTCTGGTCGGCTTTCAAGAAGTCGTAATTCAACTTTTGAAGCCGCTCCCAGTAGGGCTGGACGTACGAGTTCTCGGGCTTCTGGGCATGGCGCCAGACCGCGTTGGCGATCGGCCGCTTGATGATCACGCCGATCGACGCGCTCGACGGCCAGGGGCAGAGTCAAGTCGATCGCCTCCTGGTCGGCGATGCTCAGTGAGGTTTGCAGCGCGTCGAAGGCGCCGGTGTCGAGCGCGTAGCGGGCTGCCTGGCCGTCGCCGCTATAGCCGATGTAGCGCGTGTACCCGCGCTCGCGGGCCGCACGCAGGGCGGCGATCACGTCGCCTTTCTTCAGCTCGTCCTCCGAACAACTGTGGAGCTGGACGAGGTCGACCCGGTCGGTCTTCAGACGTCGAAGACTACGCTCGATGCTCTGCAGGAGCGAGTCGGGCCGCCAGTCTCCGACGTAGGATTTTTCCGGATGCCCGCACTTGGTGAACAGGTAGAACTCATCACGGCGCGCCGACACCGCCTGGCCGATCAGCTCCTCACTATCCAGGTAGCACTCAGCCGTATCGATCACGTTCAGGCCGGCGTCGAGTGCGTCGCCCAGCAGGCGGCCGACCAGCTCGGCGCCGGCTTTCTCGAAGCCGATCTCCGCGCCGCCGAAGCCGAGCACGCTCACCTTCATGTCGGTCTTGCCGAATTGCCGTGTTTCCATCGAGCTGTCCTCTCAACCAAAGGAACGCCGGTGTCGTGCACATCGCCATGTGCTCCCTCGCGTTGCCGGTTGCCGCATCCGAACTTTCGAGTCGAGACCGGTTGTGACTAAAATGGAAACGGATGCGTAAGCAGGTACATAGAATGCGCTTCAGCGAGGGAATGAAATGGCGTCCGTGGTCGAGACCTTCCCGAACCAGTTTCCGGAGCGAGAATACGAAATCGAGATCACATGTCCGGAATTCACGGCGGTTTGCCCCAAGACGGGTCAGCCGGATTTCGGTACGATCATTATCCATTACGTTCCCGCCGCGGTCTGCCTCGAGCTCAAGAGCCTCAAGCTGTACCTCGTTGGCTTCCGCGACCGGGGAATTTTCTACGAGCACGTGGTCAATGCCATTCTCGAATGACCTCATCGCGAGCTGCGAGCCCCGCAGGATGAGGGTGGAAGGTCATTTTAACCCGCGGGGAGGGATCACGTCTCGGGTAACGGCGAGATACGAGGCTCGCGGTTCTTGATCGGCCGAATCGCGGCGGCGAGACAGATCGCGCCGGCGCCCGGCGAACGTCGCGCGAGGGGTGATGAAGCTGCCCGTGGAAAGGCTGGCTGGAATGACGAAGCCCATGATCCTGACCCTCACGACCGATTTCGGGCTGGGCGGGCCCTATGTCGCAGCGCTCAAGGGAGTGTTGCTGGACCTGGCCCCCGGGGCGCAGCTGGTCGACGTGTGTCATACAATTTCGCCGCAAAACATCCTGGAGGGCGGCTTTGTCCTGGCGGGCATCGTCGACGTGTTTCCGAAGGGTACCGTTCACCTGGTCGTGGTCGACCCGGGGGTTGGCACCGAGCGCCGATTGATCGCGGCCATGATCTCGGATCAGTGGTTCGTGCTTCCGGACAACGGGTTGCTCACGGGTGTGGCGCGCGGCAAGACGCCCGCGGGTATCTGGGAGCTCACCAACCCGGCGCTGAGACGCTCGATCGTCTCGGCGACATTTCACGGGCGCGACATCCTCGCGCCGGCGGCGGCGCACCTGCTGCGCGGCGGCGATCCTGGCGAGCTTGGCCCACCCCGGACGAAGTTCGTCGCGCTGCGGAACTTTGAGCCTAATGCCCACGAACAGGGTTTCGTCGGCGAGGTGATCTATCGCGATGCGTTCGGCAATCTGATTACAAATATCAACGCCGATCACCTCGCAAATGTGCCGCACAGCGCGTGGTCGATCGAGATCGCCGGCGAACACATCGACGGAATACTCCGAACCTACGGGGATCGACCCACCGGAACGCTGATAGCTCTTGTCGGCAGTTCAGGTTGGGTCGAGGTGGCGGTCGTCAATGGCGACGCTGCCCACCAGCTCACGGCCGGGGCGGGAACGACCGTCTGGTTTCGACGGCGCTCGTGAGGCGATTCCGTGCGGGCCACGCGATCGTTGCCTGGTGGCGCGGTTCAAGGAACCAGGATTGATTTTTAAGCGGGACAGTGATCATGATGCGCATGGATGCCCGGCACACGCCGGGACCGCTCCTGCCTGCCTCGATCGTCGCTCTCTGAGTGGCCTCCACCATGCCGACGGAAACGCGGGGCAAGCCCTTCCCCACCCCTCACCCAGATCCAGCGTGGGACCCTGACTGGATGCCCGAGTCGGGTTCCGAGGGTCACTCGCCCGGCGAGATTGATTCCGACGAGCCGACTTACGACTCGCATGTGGACGATCTCGACGCCATCCTGTCGCAGCCCGTGCATGATCCAGACCCGTGCGCTCCAGTCGGATTCGCCCAACGACGAGAAATCGAACGCGGCAAAATCGACCGCGCAGGGTGCGGCGTCGGCGAAGGATCGGGGAAAGCAGCCCCGGACCGAGGAAGTATTCGGAAACCTGGCCCCCGAGGGGGGCGGGTTCGAGGAACCGCGAGGTGAATCCGGCTCGCGGGAACGAGTCGCGCGCACGCTCCGCCGGCGCTGGACAAAGCGGACCCCGCCGCGAGTCGGGCCAGGCCGCCTACGCCTCCACCGGCAGCTCAGCCGGCGGCGGCGAGGGAGACGAGCATGGCGCCGATCGGCGCATCCCGTGGTTTCTCATCATGGTTCTGAGTTACTCAAGCGCCGTCACGCTGGCCTTGGCGTGGGTGCTCCTGGCCGGTCGCTCATTCCGTACCACAGAAGAGCCCGCGCGGGACGCGAGCCCGTCGCCGGGCGAACGTGCGTCCAAGCCGGACGACTCGAAGGCAGCACGCCGCCCTGCCTGCCATTCCGGCTGAGAACCTCACGATCCTGGGCAACGCGATCAAGGTCGGCGAGCTGGAGATCACACCGATCGAGATCGTCGCCACCCCATTGCAGCTCGTGCGCTCGATCGATTCCTCGGATGTCCGGGATGAAGAATCGGAGTCGCTCGTCCTGCGATTGAAGGTGACGAACGTCTCGAGCCGCCACGCGTTTGCCCCTCTGGAGGCGGCCTTGATTCGCGACCAGAATTCCCCGCTGGACGGCTCGCACATCGCGACCTCGGACGGCGGCAAGATCCGTCTGTTTCCGCTGGCCCTCGACAGTGAATGGGTGATTTCTGGTCAGTCATTTCCGGTCCTGAACCCCGGCGAGACCGCCGAGACCCTGGTCGCCAGCGAGCCACTGGCCGCGGGCCGTCCAAGCGGTCAGATGATCTGGCGCGTCCGGCTGCGGATCGGTCCCTATCGCAGCGACATCGTGGGCGTTCGATTCAACGAATCGGAAATCATGCCCTGACCCAAAGCGCTGGCAGATCCGACCGCTTACGCCCTGGACTTCTGTGCTTCGCGCACGGACGATCCCCGTCGTGTGGTCACAACGAGTGAGACCGTCGTCGCGGCGCTTTGGCGACGGATGCGCGCCAGACTCAAGCGTAGGAGCCGGTGGTGCGCTCGCGGACTTGCCGCGGGTGGCAACGTTGACGTGGATTTGCTTCCTGAGCTCATCCACTCGCGGCTGCCAGGTCGCCAGCTCGGTTTGGAGCGACTCGCGCCCACGGCTCGGTCGCTCGGGGGCGAACTTGAGGCGATCGACGTGGTCGAGGAAACGGATCAATTCGCGCAAGCCCTCCGGGCCCAGGACCTGCTCGAGCTGCGCGTCGGTCGACAATTCCTCGGTTGTCTTGGCGCGCGAGGACGCTCCGAACTGAACGGTCAGGGCTTCCCGGACCGACTGCGAGAGCGCCAGCAGCCGGCCGCGCGGGGTTTCGTCAGGCTGGTGTGGCTCTGGCTGTCCCCCGGCCTCGGCGGCGCGCCCGTTGCCGTTGGAATACGCGCCAGGCGAGCACCACAAGGAGGCAAGCGACGGCGCCCGCGGCGATGAACACGGCGGTTGCCGGCTGATCCTCGGGCCATGGTTCGGGTCCGAGATTGGGCGCGGGGGAACGAGGCCCCGGGCAACCGGTTCGCTCACAGGGCACCTCGACGCGATGCCCGACTGGAAAACAGCTCGATCAAGGGAACGATCGGGTCGAGATCGGTCGATCATCGTGTGGGCCTGAATGCCGGAATTGGCGCACCAGCGCCTGAAACGCCTGGGATCGCGCGGCAGCCGCTTGAGCGTATTGTTTTCGAACCTGTGACGAGCTCCCGTCAACGACGATCCGGGACCCCGATTCGACCTCCTCGAGGGCCAGAAGCCCGCTTTTTGGGAGCTGGTTTTCCCGAGGATCGACGACCCGAAGCGCGATGGTGTCGTGACGCCGAGCCGCACGACGCCAGGTTCCAACCGGTTCTTCGGTGACGAAGTCGCTGATCACGACCAGCATGGCGCGCCTCGCGGCCCGGCGCACCCGCGCCAGCCCGACGCTCAGCTTTGTCTTGGGTGAGGTCGTGGGGGTCGCGACCAGCGCGCGCACGAGCTGGGAAAGATGGCGTACGCCGCCCTTGGGCGGCAGCTCGAGCTCGATCCGATCGCTCACCAGCACCAGCCCGGCGCGGTCGCCGTTCTGAATGGCGGCCGTCGCCAGGAGCGCCGCCGCCTGAGCGGCCCGATCGGCCTTGGTCGCCCGCTCGGAGCCAAAGCGCATGCTGGCCGAGACGTCGACCACCAGCCACAGCGACAGCGCCCGCTCCTCGACAAACCGCCGCACGAACGGCCGGCCCTGGCGCGCCGTCACGTTCCAGTCGAGATGGCGAACGTCGTCGCCCGGCTCGTAGGCGCGCAGCTCGGCAAATGTCAGCCCGATCCCGGGCCGCGCGCCGTGATAGCGCCGGCAAGCTGCGAGACCGCCCCTGGCCGCACGCGAAACCGGAGCCGGCGCGCACGCCGGACGATCGCCGCCGCGTCCAGCGGGGCGGAGCGCGCAATCGGCTCGCGGCGACCGAATGGCCAGATCATGGGCATTGATCCATTCCAGGGACACAGGCACCGGCAACGCTGATCAGAGGTACGCCCATTCTAAAATAAGAATGCTCCGCCGTCCCGGTCCCGGCTCGTGGAATTGCGGTTGCACGATCCAGTCAAACGCCTTATAGTATACGCACTTATAGTAATCCTCAAACTGGCATTGTGGGATGCAAGAATTCCGGGTCTTTTGTTTGGATCGAGTCGACGGGCGAGGCAGGGCTTTCTGATCTTCTCGGCGAGGGCGAGGCTCGTGGGAGCCGGCTCCCGGAAGGAAAGGGTCCAAGGTGCGTCTCGACGTCGCAGGAGGCTCCAAACGAAGTGAAGGAGACGGCCCGTACGGGTCAGGCAACTTGCGCGGGGTGAAAGGAGCGATGGCGAAGCGGAACCGCCGTTCGAGTGAGGACCGGCGAAACGAGCCGCGCGATCGAGCGCACACGTCGAGGACGTCGCGCTCGCCGAAGCGACGCGGACGCGATATCTCAACTATGCCCTTTCGGTGATCACTTCGCGCGCCTTGCCCGACCTGCGCGACGGGCTCAAGCCGGTGCAGCGCCGCATCTTGTACGCGATGTGGCACGACCTGCACGTCACGGCCGACAGCCGCTACATCAAGTGCGCGGCGGTGGTCGGCGAGGTGATGAAGACCTATCACCCGCACGGCGACCAGTCGATCTACGACGCCCTGGTGCGCATGGCTCAGCCATTCAGCCTGCGGCAAACCCTCGATCGACGGCTACGGCAACTTCGGCTCGATCGACGGCGATCCGCCCGCGGCGATGCGATACACCGAGTGCCGGCTGACGCCGATTGCCCAGACCCTCTTGAGCGAGCTGCGCGAGCAGACCGTCGACTTCCGGCCCAACTATGCCTCGACGGCCGAAGAGCCGATCGTTTTGCCGGCCCAGTTCCCCAATCTGCTGGTCAACGGGGTCACGGGGATCGCCGTCGGCATGGCGACCAACATCCCGCCGCACAACCTGAAGGAAGTGTGCAACGCGCTGGTGGCACTGCTCGACAACCGCGAGCTGCCGCTCGAGAGGATCCTCAAATCGATTCACGGCCCCGATTTTCCGACCGGCGGCGTGATCCTGAACTCGGCCGAGGAGATCCGCCAGATCTACGCGACCGGCCAGGGGACGATCAAGCTCCGCGGCGACGTACGAGCCGCATCCCGAACGGCCGGGCGCGATCTTGATCACGTCGATTCCCTACGGCATCGAGAAAGACGCCCTGGTCGAGCGGATCGGCGAGCTGATCGCCAAGGGGCAGGTCCCGCAACTGACGAACGTCAAGGACCTGAGCACCGACGACGTCCGGATCTTGCTCGAGCTCAGAGCCGGCGCCAATCGCCGATGCGGCCCTGGCCTACCTTTTCAAGAACTCGCCCCTCCAGATCAACTACAGCATCAATCTCACCTGCCTGCTGCCGGCCGAGGGGGCCGAGGTGGCCGTTCCCAGCCGCCTGGATCTGAAGACGATCCTCCAGCAATTCCTCGACTTCCGCCTGGAGGTCGTCACCCGGCGGCTGCGATTCGAGCTGAGGAACCTGCTCGAGCGGATCCACATCCTCGAAGGCTTCGCGATCGTCTTCAAGAACCTGGACGAGGCGATCGCGATCATCCGCGCCAGCGACGGCAAGGCCGACGCCGCCCCCAAGCTGATGGCGCGGTTCGAGATCTCGGCGCTCCAGGCCGACGCGGTCCTGGAGACCAAGCTCTACCGCCTGGGCAAGCTGGAGATTCGCGACATCCTGGACGAGCTGGCGCAGAAGCGGAAGCGGGCCAAGGAGATCCAGCAGCTGCTCGACGACGAGCCGGCGCGGTGGGAGATCATCCGGGGCGAGCTCAAGCAGATCGCGCAGACCTTCGGCGAGCCGCGGCGAACGCGGATCGAGGTGCCCGCGGCGCCGCATGGAATTCCGCGAGGAAGACTACATCGTCGACGAGGATTCCTGGGTGATCGTCACGCGCGACGGCTGGACCAAGCGGCAGAAGTCGTTCACCGACGTGGCGAGCATCCGGGTGCGCGACGACGACCGGGTCGGCTGGGTCTACCGGGCCCGGGCGCGGCAGACCTTGACGTTCTTCACCGACCGCGGGATCGCCTACACGCTGCGGGTCAACGACATCCCGATGACGACGGGGCACGGCGAGCCGATCCAGAAGCAGTTTGCCTTCGAGGACCAGGAGCACATCGTCGGCGTCGATCTGCCACGACCCGCGCTGCCTGCCCGACTCGAGCAAGCATCCGCAGACCGGCCCTCGGCTGCGTCCAGCGGATGCTGGGCGGCGAGCTCGACGACGAGTTCCGAAGATCGGGAGCGGTCAAGGGCAACGGCCACGGCCGGGGCAGGCGAGAACGGCGCCGGGTCGCTGCCGCCGCCTCCCTATGCGATCGCGCTCACGGCCGGCGGAAAGGTCTTGCGATTTGCCCTTGCGCCGCTGGCCGCGGTCTCGACTCGAAAGGGCCGGCTGGTGGTGCGGCTCGACCCGGCGTTCAAGGGCGACCTGGTCGTGGGCGTCGAGGCGACCGACGGCTCGGAAAACGTCTGCCTGGCCACCCGGTCGGCCCGCGTGCTGATCTTCCCGGTCACCGAGGCCAACATCGTCGCCGGCGCGGCCCGGGGCGTGAGGCGATCCGGCTCGACTCCAAGGACCGCGTGATCGGCTTCGTGCTGGCCAACAAGAAGCGCGAGGGGCTGACGGTGCGGACCAACCGGGGCGCGACCCAGATCGTGCGGGCGACCAAGTACCCGGTCACCGGCCGCGGCGGCAAGGGCTACGCGATCCTCCAGCGCGGCTCGCTCGAAGCCGTCGTGCCCGGCGAGGCCGAGCCGGTGCCGTCGCTCGAGGAATTCGGCGAAGGGCTCGCCAATCGAAACGGTGCCGCGGATCAACCCGATCCGACGGGCCAGAAGGATGAGAGCGCGCGAATGAGTCGGGCGGCTCCGAGGTCGAATCCTCGGTCCAATCGTGAGACCGGACGTTTTCGGACCAAGGGCCACGGCCGCCAGCGGTGTCGTGATGAGGTCAGGGTAGTTTCGGAACAACTGGATCACGGAAACGATCATGTCTACTGGAACATACACAGCCAAATCGATCACGGTCCTCGAAGGTCTCGAGGCGGTGCGGCGCCGGCCGGGGATGTATATCGGCGGCGTCGACAAGACCGGGTTTCACCACCTGCTCTGGGAGATCGTCGACAACGCGGTCGACGAGGTGATGAACGGCCACGCCACGCGGATCGTCGTGACCCTGCACGCCGACGGCAAGACGATGTCGGTCTCGGACAACGGCCGCGGCATTCCGGTCGACAGTCCATCCCAAGACCGGCAAGAGCGCGCTCGAGGTGATCTTCACGACCCTGCACGCCGGCGGCAAGTTCGACAACGACGCCTACAAGGTGGCCGGCGGGTCTGCACGGCGTCGGCGCCAGCGTCGTCAACGCCCTCTCGAAGAGCCTGGTCGCCGAGGTCCGCCGCGACGGGCAGACCTTCAGCCAGCGCTACCGGCGCGGCAAGCCGGTCGGGGCCGGTCGAGCAGGGCGAGCCCTCGCGGGGCTCGGGCACGACCGTCACCTTCACGCCCGACCCCGAGATCTTCCAGGATCTGACGCTACGACCCCGCCCTGATCGCCGAGCGGCTCGAGGTCAAGAGCTATCTCAACAAGGGCCTGGTCATCCAGTTCGTCGATCAAAAGAACAAGACGAGCGTCGAGTTCCGGCACGACGGCGGCGTGGTCGACTTTCTGGACGCGATCAATCGCCAGCGCAACGACCAGCGGGTCGCGCCCTTGCCGTTCGTGCTCGAGCGCGAGGATGAGGAAGACGGGCTGCGGTGCTACCTGGCCCTGACCTGGACCGAGGCGACCGACGAAGACGTCCGCTCGTTCGTCAACACGATCCCGACGCGCGACGGCGGCACGCACGAGCTGGGGATGCTGGCGGCGGTCGGCACGGCCGTGCAGCGGTTCATGGAGACGCACGACCTGGTGAAGAAGGGGATGGAGATCAAGCGCGAGGACATCCGCGAGGGGCTGACGGCCGTGCTGGCGGTCTGCGTGCACGAGCCGCAGTTTCAGGGCCAGACCAAGGGCCGGCTCAACAATCCCGGAGATCAAGGCCCAGGTCGAGTCGATGACCCGGCCGGCGCTCGAGAACTTCCTGCTCAAGAACAAGAGCGTGGGCGATGCGATCGCGGCCCGGGTGATCCAGGCGGCCAAGGCCCGCGAGGCCAGCCGCGCCGCCGCCGTCCAGGTGCGGCGCAAGACGGCGATCAGCGGGCGGCTGAACCTTCCCGGCAAGCTCCACGACTGCGACAGCACCAACCCCGAAGAATCGGAGCTCTTCATCGTCGAAGGCGACTCGGCCGGCGGCTCGGCCAAGCAGGGGCGCGACCGCGACATCCAGGCGATCCTGCCCTTGAAGGGCAAGGTCTTGAACGCCGAGCAGGCGGGCAAGGCCAAGGTCCTCGATAACAAGGAGCTCACCGACATCGTCAGCGCGCTCGGCTGCGGCATGGACGACCAGTACGACCCCGGCCGGCTGCGCTACGGCAAGGTCATCCTTCTGACCGACGCCGACAGCGACGGCCACCACATCGCCACGCTGTTCCTCACCTTCTTCTATCGCCACGTTCCCGGCCTTTTCACCGACGGGCGCGTCTTCCTGGCCTGCCCGCCGCTCTACAAGATCACCTGGGGCAAGGAAACGCACTGGGCGTCAGACGACGCCGCCCGCGACCGGGTGCTCGCCAAGCTTCCGTCAGAACGCCAAGCCGAACATCACCCGGTTCAAGGGGCTGGGCGAGATGCCCGCGGCACTGCTCTTCGAGACGACGCTCGACCCGGCCCGCCGCCGGCTGCTGCGGGTCGTCGTTCCCGACGACGATCGCCCTTACACCGACCGCACCGTCAGCGACCTGATGGGCAAGGATCCCGAGGCCCGCTTCAAGTTCATCATGGAAGAAGCTTATACTGCCAAGGACATCGACATCTAGGACCTGGGCTTGGCCGGTGGCCTTGCGCGATTGGCCTGGGCACCGGGAAGAGTGTCGACCCGATGCTTGGATTTCTGCTCGCGAGGCCCTGGCACTTTATCATTTTCGGGTGAATCGATGGGCATCATTGAGGCCGACGGGCTGACCAAGACGTATCGCGTCGTGCAGAAGAACGAGGGCCTGCGCGGCGCGTTCAAGGGTCTATTTCACCGCGAGTATCGCGAGGTCCGGGCCGTCGAGCGGATCAGCTTCACGATCGAGCCGGGGGAGATGGTCGCGTTTCTGGGGCCCAATGGCGCGGGAAAGACGACGACCTTGAAGATGCTCTCGGGCCTCGTCTATCCCACGAGCGGCGAGGCACGCGTGCTCGGATTCGTGCCGTCGCAGCGGGCCGACGCGTTTCGACGCCAGTTTGCCCTGGTGATGGGCCAGAAGAATCAGCTCTGGTGGGACCTTCCGGCCGGCGACAGCTTCGAGCTCCATCGCGAGATCTACGCAATCCCGCCTGCCCAGTTCCGCGAGACGCTCACCGAGCTGACCGAATTGCTGGGGGTTGAGAAGCTCACGCGTCAGGCCGTGCGCGAGCTGTCGCTGGGCGAGCGGATGAAGATGGAGCTGATCGCCGCGCTATTGCATCGCCCCCGGCTGCTCCTTCTGGACGAGCCCACGATCGGCCTGGACGTGGTGGCCCAGGGCACGATTCAGCGCTGTCTGCGCGACTACCACAAGAGGCGCGGGGTGACCACGCTCCTCACCAGCCACTACATGCGCGACGTGGAGGCCCTGTGCGACCGCGTGCTGGTGATCACGCACGGCACCCTGGTCTACGATGGGCCCCTCGCGAGGATCGTGGAGCGCTTCAGCGAGACCAAGCTCGTGAAGCTTCAGTTTGAAGCGGACGCACCGGCTGATCTGGAGCGCTACGGCGAAGTCGTGCGCCGCGAGGGCCCGTGGGCCGACATCAAGGTCGAGCGCGCCCGGGTGGCCAGCGTGCTGGCCGCGATCCTGGACCGAGATTCCGTTGCCGACGTGAGCGTGGAGGAGCCTCCCTTGGAAGAGGTGATCTCCCGGGTGTTCGAGGAGGCCAGAACCGCACATGACGCCGCCTGACGCCGTGGCGGCCCGGCCCCGCGAGGGCCTGGCGCCGCCGGCCCAGCCCGCTGCCGAGTCGCGGGCACAGACGCTCGCGCACGCCGTGCGCGCTGCGAAGACGAGGCTCAGCAAGTACCTGGCGATCTTCCGCGTATCGCTCAAGGACCGGATGACCTACCGGGGCGATTTCCTGATCGGGACAATCCTCCGGTTCCTTCCCATGATCACCACCATCCTGCTCTGGCACGCCATTTACGCCGGCTCGCAAGAAAAGCAGCTGGGCAGCGACCGGATGCACTTCAGCTACCGCGAAATGATCGCCTACCTTCTGCTCACGAACATCAGCCGCATGTTCTCGAGCATGCCAGGCCTGGCCGGCGGCATCGCGCGCGAAATCCGCGAAGGCACCACGAAACGCTACATGATCCAGCCGATCGACATGATCGGCTCGCTGTTCTTGTATCGAGTCGCACATAAAATAACATATATCATAATGTCTTTTTTGCCTTATGCATTGCTGTTCTTCCTGTGCCGGTCGTATTTTGACGGATTTCCGGACGCGCTCACCCTGGCGGCGTTTGCGGTATCGCTCGTGCTCTCGTTCCTGGTCGGCTTCTTTTTCGAGGCGAGCGTGGGAATGGTCGGATTCTGGTTTCTGGAAGTGACGTCGCTTTTGTATATCGTGATGACTCTCAATTTCTTCATTTCCGGGCACATGCTTCCGCTGGATCTGCTTCCGGAGCCGTGGGTGACGCTGCTCAAGCTTTGCCGTTTCACTACATGGCGTATTTTCCGGCGGTCGTGTTTCTGGGCAAGGTCAAGGGGATGACGCTCGTGTATTACCTCCTGGGCGAGCTGTTCTGGGCGGTGTTTTTCCTGGTGCTGGCTCGCGGCCTGTATCGGCTGGGCCTGCGCCGGTACAGTGCGTTTGGAGGTTGAATCGATGACTGCGCAGGCGCTCTCGAGTCGTCTCAACTGGCCAGGAAGACCGTGGCAGTCTTTGCGGGTCTTGCAAGGTATTTTCGGCTTCTGGGCAGCCTGGGGCGATACACGCTGACGCGGGAGCTGGCGTTCCGCGGGAACTTTCTGGTCAAGGTCTCGGTCGAGGTCCTTTGGCTGGCGATCCTGGTGGCGTTTTTTCGCACCGTCTTTGCGCGCACGAGCACGATCGCGGGCTGGTCAGAGCCGCAGTATTTCTTCTTCGTGGGCTGCTTCTTCGCGATGAACGGCCTGATCGAGATGCTGTTTCTGGACAACTGCAACGAGTTTTCCGAGCTGGTGCGGACGGGCGACCTGGACGGGCTGTTGCTCAAACCGATCGACGAGCAGTTCTTGATCACGTGCCGCCGCATCGATTGGGGGACAGCGCCCAACGTGTTGATGGGGGCGATTCTGATGGTGATCGCGCTCGTCCAGTTGCACTGGCAGTTCGAGCTGCAGAAGGTCTTGTTCTTTCTGGTGACGTTCGTGTGCGGCACGGCCATCGCCTACAGCTTCATGCTTCTCCTCACGTCGGTTTCGGTCTGGATGGTGAGGAACCAGAGCTTGATGGAGATGTGGTGGCTGTTTTCGAGCGTTGCGCGCTATCCCAAGGAGATTTTCGCGGGCCCCTTGGCCGAGCCGCTGGGCGCCTTCTTCACCTATTGCCTGCCGATCCTGGTGGTGGTGAACGTGCCGGCCAATGCCATGGTCCGCACGCTCACACCAGGCGCGGTTGCCCTCACGCTGGGAGCCACGGTGCTTCTGCTCTGGATCAGCCGCCGTTTCTTTCAACGCGCGCTACGTTCCTATCGCAGCGCCAGCAGTTGAGTGCGCTGCAGCCGGTGCTGGCCGCGCCGCGCCGACGGTTTACCGAGCGAGACCGCGTGCGCCGGGCAGAATGATGAATCGCGTCATCTGGCCGGCGGAGCCCTGATCGTTGCCGTCCAAGTACAGGCCCGTGGTGCTCGCGATTCCGACGGGCGGGGTGGCCTTGACGACGAGCTGGCCGCCCTTGGCGAAGCGGGGCCTGCCCGCGACCATCAGCTTGACGGATTCCGAGCTCGGGTTGAAGACGGCCCGGAACCGCACCGAGCCGTGATCGTGGCCCGGCTGCGCTTCATCGTTTGCGTGATGGCGTAGTTGGCCTTGTCGAGCGCGCTTGCGGAGGTGATCGGCGCGCTGAATAGCAGCTCAAATCCGACGATGTGTTTATGTTTTCCCTTGCCCGCGGTCAAGACCGCCTCGCCGATGATGGTTGGCGGTGGCGCGGTTTTACCGGTAGGGGGCGGCGGGTTGATCTGACCCCCTGTGCTCGTGACGGCAATTGCGCCGGCGGGCGCCGAGCCGGCCTGGCCCGCACTGGCCACGAGTGTATAGCTACCGGCAGTACTGAGCGACAGCCCGGAGAAAGTGGCGACTCCGTCCGAGACGGTAACCGTGACGGGGCCATTGAGCGTGCCGCCGGCGGGGCCACTTGCCAGCGAAACGGTCACGGTGCCTGTGAAGCTGGAATCGACGGCGCCTGAGTCGAACTCGACCTTGGCGGAGAAGCCGAATTGCGAACCGGCGTTGATCCCGCTGGGCGGGGTGTTCGTCACGACCAGGTGCGTACTGGGGGCGAGGTAGCCGATCTTCCCGGCATTCACCTCGGCGAACCAGACTGAGCCGTTGGCCCCGGCGGTGATCCCGCGGGGCCCGGCGCTCGCGGACGGGGGACTGAGCTCGGTGACGCCCGGCGTCCCGGGGTTGATCGAGCCGACCTGGTTGGATCCGCTCTGCGTGAACCAGAGATGGCCGTTGCTCGCGGCCGCGATCGCGGTTGGCTCGGAGCCGGTCGTCGGGATCGCAATCTGCTGCACTGCGGCGGTGTTCGCGGGGTTGAACGTCCCGATCTGGTTGGTTCCGTACTCGGTGAACCAGAGGGTGCCGCCGGGACCGCTCGTGATTCCATAGGGCTCGGACGTGGCGGCCAGAACCACGGGCTCGCTGATCGTGCCGCTCGCCGTGCTGACCATCCCGATCCTGCCCGTTCCGCTTTCCGTGAACCAGATGTTCCCGTCCGGCCCGAGCGTGATGCCTTGCGGACTGGAGTAGGGGGTCGGAGTCGCCAGTTCCGTGATCGTGCCGCTCGCTATGTTTAGCGTCCCGATCTGGCTGGCGTTCCACTCTGTGAACCAGATCGTCCCGTTCGCGCCGGCCGTGATGTCAAACGGCTGCGCAGTCTGGCGTCGGCACCGAGAATTCCTTGAACGTGCCGCTCGTCGGACTGAACATTCCGATCTGGTCGGCGCCCAGCTCCGTGAACCAGAGGTTCCCGTCCGAGCCGAGCGTGATGCGAAACGGCCGGGCATTGGCCGTCGGCACCGGGAACTCCGAGATCTTCAGCGTCGCCGGATTGATCATTCCAATCTGGTCGGCACCGTCTTCGGTGAACCAGAGATTGCCGTTTGGCCCTACGGTGATCCCATCGGGAGCCGTGTGAACACCGCTCGGCGGAGTCAATTCGGAGACGGTCGAGAGCAACTGGCGCGATTCGAGGCATTCCAGCGCCGGATGCCGCCGATGCGAAGCCCGCCGGCGCGTCGCGACCCCCACACCCGAGGAATAATGCTCACGCCCGGCGCCTGGATTTCGGCGGTGCGTCATGGTCGATTCCCTCATCCGCTGAGCTCAGCCTCGAGTCGAAAACAGTCGTCCGGCGCTCCTTGACCGTGATCGGATTTCGAATCCTACCGGATCACGAACAATCTCACCGTTTGCTGCAAACGATTGCCCGGCGTCCAATGATTCGGATAGGGTTGGTCGTGCACGATGGGGGCGAACTGCGAAATAGCTCCCACCATCGCACGGAACCACTCACTCAGGATCACTCGCGTGTTTTCCGTTACTAAGCGGGATGTCGCAGCACAATAATACCACAGTTCAATTCCCCGTCTACGATAGAAAAATCGAATTTAGCGAGATTTTCGTCTAATTGGGCGGGCGTCTCCGGCCAGGTCAACGGGTATGGGGGGATCCGCGGCGGTGGCGGCGTCGTTTTCAGCTATGGGGGCGATGGCCTTCTGAATTCTCATGCACTCCAAGTTCGATGCTCATGGAGTTATCGCGGTTGATCGAAATCCTGTCTGATCCGCGCTTACCCCGGCGGGGCAGCCGAGGTGGTCGTGCATCAGACTCACATCTCGGTCGTGTTTGTCACGGATTCGGTCGTCTACAAGATCAAGAAGCCGGTCAATCTCGGGTTCCTCGACTACAGCATCTTGGAGAAGCGGCGTTACTGGTGCGAGGAAGAGGTCCGTCTCAATCGCCGGCTCGCGCCTGAGGTGTACATGGGCGTGGTCCCGATCGCCGACCTCGGAGGTGTGGTACGGGTGGAAGGCGCCGGCACGGTGGTCGACTGGGCGGTCAAGATGCACCGGCTACCGAATGAGGCGATGCTGGCCGCGATCGTCGCGGGCGGCGACATCGGTCGTGAGACGATCGAATTGCTCGCGCAGGGTCGCTGACTTTCATCGCACCGCCGGCCGCAGCGAGGAGATTGCACGCTTCGGGCGGTTCGCTGAGGTGGCTCAAAACGCGTGCGATAACTTCCGCCAGTCGGCCTGCCAGGTCGGGACAAGCGTGAGCCGCGCAGTATACGGCCGGTTACAGGCACTGACAGAGGAGTCTTTAACCCGGCTGAAAGCACTCATCGAAGATCGCGCCATTCGCGGCGTTCCGTGTGACAGCCACGGGGATCTCCGGCTGGATCACGTTTACTGGTTTCCCCATCAATCACCGCCACAAGACATCGTCATCATCGACTGCATCGAATTCAATCTCCGGTATCGCGCCGCGGACCCGGTGGCGGACATGGCGTTTCTCGTGATGGACTTGATTCGAACGGGACGCCGCGACCTGGCGGATTGGTTCTGCGACGCGTACTTCGAAGCCGCCGGCGATGAGGAGGGTCGGGAGCTGGTTTCGTTTTACGTGGCCTATCGCGCCCTGGTGCGGGCGAAGGTCGACGGCATGAAATCTCAAGAAGCCGAAGTGCCGGCTGACGAGCGCACCAGGGCGGATTCGCACGCGCGGGCCGAGTGGCTGCTGGCGCTCGGCGAGCTCGCGCGAGCCGGCCGGCGTCCGTGCCTGGTGCTGGTGGGCGGCCTGCCCGGCACCGGCAAATCCACGGTGGCCCGGTCGCTGGCTTGCGAAGCGCGGTTCGACGTGATCCGCTCTGATTCGGTCCGCAAAGAACTCGCCGCTGCGGCCGCGGCGGATACCCTGGAGACGTTGCGCGGCTACGAGGCGGGAATCTACACGGCGGAATGGACGGAGCGTACGTATCAGGAGTGCCTTGCGCGAGCCCGGAATGCTCTGTTTGAGGGAAAGCGCGTTCTGGTCGACGCGACGTTCGGTCGTGAATCGCACCGTCGCTGGTTCCTCGATCTGGCTTCACGATGGGCGGTACCGGCGGTTCTGCTGTTGTGTCGGGCGGATGCCGCGATCGTGCGCAGCCGGCTGGAAAACCGCCGGCACGACGTCTCCGATGCCGACTGGGCGATCTACCTTCAGGCAGCGGAACGATGGGAACCGCCAGGTGCCGGCACCGAGCGGTCGACTCATCCCATCGAGACCGGCGACGGCGAACGGCCGCTGGTACGAGCGCTCGAATTCCTGCGTGAACTCCGGCTTTGGGACTGATCGTCGCTTGCCGTCGTCGCTGGTCCGACGTGCGCACCCCTGGATTGCGCGAGCGCCAGGCCGCCTCACCTCCCAAGACCGCGCGTGGTCACATAGACTGTGGGTGGAGTGATTTCAGGCGCACCACTGTGTGGGGACAATCTCGGTGAACCCCGGACCGGAAGCTCTGGCAGCGATCCTCAAGCGCTGCGGGATTATGCTCGAGGGCGGAGCGATCGAGAAGCTCTGGCGCTACCATCGTCTGTTGCGCCGCGCCAACGTCGAGCTCAACGTCACGCGCATTCATAACTTCGAAAACATGGTGCTCAAGCATTATGTCGACAGCTTGCTCGTGCTCAAGTATCTCGAGCTGCCGTCGCCGCTGGTCGACATGGGCTCGGGGGCCGGGCTGCCCGGCATCCCACTGAAGATTGCCCGGCCGGAAATCCAGATGATCCTCGCCGAGCCGCGCGGGCGCGGGCCGCGTTTTTGCGCGACGCATTGCAGACGCTGAAACTGACGGGAATCGACGTCTACCCTCACAAGGTCGGCACCGAGTATGCCGCGCGGGTCGGCGGCGTCATCAGCCTGCGCGGTCGGATCGATCCGGGAGACTCTGGACCGCGTGGCGGCGTGCCTGGGCGCCGGCGGCCGCATGATCTTCATGAAAGGCCCGGCGTGCGACGATGAAATCGGCGAGGCAGAGCAATCGCATGCGGGTTTATTCCGCCTGGCTGCGGACCAGGCTTACACCATCCCCGGCACGACGCATCACCGTCGCCTGGTCGTGTACGAGCGGCTGGAAGCCGAAGCGCCGCCGCGGCCGCGGCGGCGAGCGACGAGCGACCAGGCCGAGGCGGCCGCGTCGTTTGCCGGGACGGTCCGCGAGATCACCAGTGCGGCCAACCCGACGTTTCAGCGCTGTCGCGACTTGCTCGCCGGGCCGGGGATCCGCAAGCACGCCGAGGCGATCCTGGCCGGTGCGCGCGATGCGCGGCGAGGTACTCGCGCGGTTCCCCGAAAAGGTCCTCGGCTGGCTGACCGGCGGCGACGGCCCTCCACCACCCCCGAGCGAGATCACATGGCTCCGGCTCAGCGAGGCGTTGTTCAAAGAGCTCGACGTCGCCGGCACGCACAGCCCGCTCTTGCTGGTCAGCGTGCCGGCGATCGCGCCCTGGTCGGACGCCGATCCCTGGCCCACGGGCTGCACGCTTTTTGTCCCGTTTCAAGACCCGGAGAATGTCGGAGCGGTCATCCGCTCGGCGGCGGCGTTCGGGGTGGCGCGAGTCGTGCTGCTGAAAGAGGCCGCCCACCCGTTTCATCCGCGCAGCAGCCGGGCGGCCGGGACCGCGCTCTTCCAGGTGCCGATCGCGCAAGGGCCTTCGCTGCGCGACCTGCGCGTTCAGCAGTGCCCTTGGTCGCGCTCGATACCGCGGGACCCGAGCTGAGCGAAGCGCCGTTCCCCGAGTCGTTTGGCCTGGTCGTCGGCGTCGAGGGGCCGGGGCTGCCGTCCGAGTTGCGGACAGGGCAGCGCAGGCGAATCGCGATGGCGCCCGGAATCGAATCGCTGAACGCCGCCACCGCAGCCGCAATTGCGCTGTACGTGTGGGCCAATGGACGCACGCCGGGACCGGGCTAGAAGAGCCGGTCGAGGCTGGTGACGCGCGATCAGAGCGTCTTTGCGAGTGCCTTGGCGACCGCTTTCTTGATGTCGCCGCCCCGCATCCCGCGGGCGATGATGCGGCCGTCAGGGCCGATGAGCACGAAGGCGGGGATCGCACGGATGCCAAAGGCGTTGTACGTCGCCCCTCGGATACCACCGCCGAGAAAGCCCTGCGACCACGGGAGCTGGCGCTTTTCCTGGAATTTCGTGGGCGTCTCGATCTTCTCGTCGACACTCAGGCTGAGGATCGCAAACCGCTGGTCGTTTCGGAACGCATCGTAAACGGACCGGAGGTTGGGAATCTCGGCGATGCAGGGGCCGCACCAGGTCGCCCAGAAATCGAGCAGGACGAATCGTTCCTTGAAATCGCCGAGTGTCAACGGCTTGCCGTCGAGGGTTGTTGCCTCCAGGGGCGGTGCAACTGTGCCCGCGCCGGGTGCGTCCGTGCGGAATGACGACTCGTCCTCGGCTCTGACGAGTGCTTTTTGTTGATAGGCTCCGGCGCGAATCGTTCCCAGGTCGATCGAGCCAGCCTTTTCGGGTCGGACAGCGGCGGCCGCGAGATAGGCATTCTTCCTCAGCAGCGTGATCTCGTACTCCTGGCCGACGACGAGCGAGGGCAGGTGGAATCGGCCCTCTGAGTCGGTCACGACCTTGGGGGCAAAACACATCATCGACAGCGTCTGCGTTTCGTCGAGAAACACGCGCCGGCCCCATTCGAGTTTTTCGTTCGCGGCGGGATGCCCCGAGTCGTCGAGGATCACGCCGGAGGCCGTTGCCGTCGGGGCGACGACGATTGTCGCCTCGGGATCCTCGGCCCCGACCTCGACCACGGCCCCGAGCTTGCCGTCAGGACTGGTGGCGCAGACGAGCAGACGATCGAGCGGTCGTTCGGCGTGGAATCGCCCGAGGCCGTCGGCCGTCACGGCGAAGGGACCGGACAGCGTACTGACCGGTGCGATCGCGACATTGGCACCGGCGAGCCCCGGTTGCTGGGCCCCGGGAAGGACAACCCTACCCGCGAGCGTTCCCTTTTCGGGCCTCGGCATCTGGAAGTCGCGGACGAGCTCGGTCTGGTCGTTGATCTTGATCTTCTCATCCCGAGTCCGCGGCGGGCCCCCGACGGTATAGGTACCAGGGCCAACGCGGATGGAATAGCGGCCCGCGGCGTCGGTCATCGCTCCGAATTGTCGTCGGATCTGGCGTGAAAGACGGTCGCCCTCCTCACGCAGGTCGTCCGGCGCCTGCCCGCCGGTCTCGTCAAGTCGGATGAATTGATTGGCGACGGGCTGGTTGCCCGGGCCCACGGTGACGGTCCCGCGAATGACGGTCCCCCGGGTGAGCTGGAAATCGACCGCGTCGGCCGGCTTCCCCTCGCGGACGACGACGTCAAGCCGAGCCGGCGCAGCCCAGCTCTCGTCGTCGACGTAAACGGCATAGGCCTCGCCCGCGCTGACGTGCATCTCATAGGATCCGTCGCCCGCGGTGCGAGCCTGCGCCTGGCCGTGGTCGATACCCTGGCCGGAGCCGAACGCCCGAACTTGGATGCCGGGTGCAGGCGAGCCGCCGGGCCGAACGACTCGACCCCGGATCACCTCGGTGCGCGTCAGCCTGGCGGTGACCATCCCGCCGTCGCCCTCCTTTAGAATCGCGCGACGTTGGGCGTAGCCCTCGGAAGCCGGGAAGAAGGTAAGGTCCTCGTTGGTCGCCGGCAGCCAGTCGAACGTGGCGATGCCGTCGCGTCCGGTCTCCGCCACAAAAATGCGGGTCGAGAAGTTGACGGAGCTGCGCCGGCCGGCCTTGTGAAGCAGCCAAGGATAGAAGCCAATATTGGCCAAGGGCTTGCCAGCGCGATCGATCGCCTTGAATTGGGCGGTCCGGGCACCATCGAGGGTAAGCACGACCGACGCAGGCATTTCGGTGGCGGGTGCGCCTCCTTTCGATTGCTGTAGTTCATCGATCGGGCCGAATTCGGCGTAGTCGAAGCCGCGACCGGATTTGAGCGCGACCACCCATTCGACCTTGGCGTCCGCCGGAATCAGGAGCCTGGCGGACCCGTCGGGGCCGGTCGCCCTATCGTCGAGCACGGCAAAGTTGCCGGCCGCCTCGACCGCGGCGCCGGCCACAGGGGCCTTGGTCGCGTCGGTCACGCGTACCTCGACGGGCCGGGGCGGCTTCAGGACGATCCGAGCGGGTGCCTCGGCCGCCGCCGGGGTCAAGTTGAATTCATACCGGAAAAACCCGAGCCGATCGCTGCTGGCTGCGCGGGCCAGCAGGTAGGTGCCATCGACTCGCTCGCGCCGCAGCGCGATCGCGAACGATCCATTCGAGTCCGAGACGCCGCGGGCCTCGTGGCGAGAAAAAGGATTAGCCCGGATCTCGGCCCCCGCGACCGGGCTGCCGGCCTCGTCGACAACGACCCCGCGCACCAGGATCTGCGGCGATGTCGATTGAATCGCGTCGGCTGACTCTTTGGTCGCGGTGATAGCCGGCGGCTCGTTGGCTTGGGGGGAGCGCGCCTTTTGCCTGGACCCGAAGGCCCAGCCGATTCCGGCCGTAAGGCAAATCGCCGCGCCGAGCGCGGCAGTGGAAGTGAGGATCAACTTCAGCTTCGCCGCAGAGATCATCTCGAGCACTCCGCTGGCAAGCGACGCAACGGCCGTCGGGACAACTGCGGAAGCAGCCGCTCGGGCGGAGAAATTCAACGCGTAGGATACGGTGGCGTCGGCGAGCGGACCTGAGACCGCGGCGCTCGACCGTTCCGAGAGCAGTGCCGCGATCGCGCCGGCGCCCGAGGCGACGCCACGACGGGTCAACCGATCGCGGAGCAGCGATCGGCCCCGAGAAAGGCGGCTGGAGAGGGTTCCTTCGAGTACGCGGAGCTGCCGCGCGGCGTCTTCGCGCAATGCGCCTTCCAGCTCGCACAGCAAGAGCGGATCGCGGTAACGGCTCGGCAGGCGGTCGATCTCTTCGTGGACCACGCAAACCAGGTCGTGTTGCCCCTGGTCCGGCGCGTACACGGCCCGGGATTCGTCCATGGCTCCTCCCTCGCGCGCCGTTCGTTTTGCCGATCGCCTGCGTGCCTCTTTCGCCGTCCGGACCGCGACCCCGTACAGCCACGACTTCAGCCCGTCGACCCTTCGGAGCGCCCCGGCCTTGCGTGCGAGTACCAGGAAGACGGCCTGAAATGCGTCCTCGGCGTCGGCAGAGCCGCCGAGCATCCGCCGACAGATCCGCAGGACCATCGGTCCGTGCCTCTGGACCAGCGCGGCGAACGCGTCCTCGCGCTCGGCCCCGTCGCGGCGGAGGAAACTCTCGATCAATTCGGCATCGGTCAGTCCGGCGACCGGACCCATCGCATAAAGCGCCCGCATCTGCCGGATGAGCTGATTCGCTGATTCCCGCGCCATCGGCGGTAACTCCCGTATGGGTTGACGTGCCTCTCAATAGTGTACTGGTCGCGAACGAGCGGGCGCGTCCGGGAATCCGGAAATATTCTTGCTCGGCTCAAGTTCGGCATTCGTCCCCGCGCATTCCGCTCTCCTAAAGTCACGGGGATCGGTACCATGGCAGGCAGATCACAGGCGACTCACAACGGCTTGAAAGGGAATCAATCCGATGGCCAACGAGATCAAACTCAACAATCCGTGGCTGGTCGCGGTGTGGCCGGGCATGGGAAACGTTGCCATCACGGCCGGGTATTATCTGATGGCGAAGCTCGGCATGCATATCCTCGCCGAGTTCCCCGCGCACGAGTTATTCGACGTCGACCACATCGACGTGAAGCGCGGGCTGATTCACCCCGGCCGATTGCCTCGGAGCCGGTTCTTCGTCTGGATCGATCCGCGCGGCAAACACGATATCGTGGTATTCCTTGGCGAGGCCCAGCCGTCAAAGGGCCGCTATGCGTTCTGTCGCCGGTTCATCGAATTTGCCAGCCAGCTCGGAGTGCAGCGGATCTTCACGTTCGCTGCGATGGCGACGCAGATGCACCCGGAGGCGGCGTCACGGATCTTTGTCGCCGCGACCGATGAGGAGATTCTCGGCGAGCTCAAAGTTCTGGATCTCGAGATCCTCGACGACGGCCAGATCGGCGGCTTGAACGGCGTGTTGCTCGGCGCCGCCGCCGAGAGCGGCCTGCGCGGGGCGTGCCTGCTAGGCGAAATGCCGCACGTCTTCGCTCAACTCCCGTTCCCGAAGGCGTCGCTGGCCGTGCTTCAGGCATTCACGCGCATCACGGATATCAAGATCGATCTCGGTGAACTGACAAACCAGGCCACGGAGATGGAACAGAAGCTCGGCGAGCTGCTCGCGCAAATGCAGCAAGAGCTCGAGCAGCAGACTCCCGACGAGGACGATGAGGAGATCGTCCCAGAGAACCCCGTCGAGGAGGAAAACCGGAGCCCTGAGTCCGAAGCACGCATCCAACGACTGTTCCGACAAGCCGCGAAAGACCGCTCAAGCGCCTACGAGCTGAAGCGCGAGCTGGACCGGCTCGGACTGTACCGCGAATACGAGGATCGCTTCCTCGACCTCTTCAAGCGGCCCGAGTGACGGAAGCCCACCGCGGCGGCCGGGCCGACCGACTCGACGGCCTGTCTATTTGCTCATCGCGATGCTTCGCAACCGAGACCAGCGCCGACAGGCGCGTCATGTCTTGCGTGCTTCGCGGACGATGTGCGGCAGCTCCGGCAGGATAATCCTGCGCATCGCCAATTCGACCCCCGCGCGCGAGCCCGGCATCACCAGCACCACCATCTTGTCAATCAGGCCGCCGACTGCCCTGCTGAGCAGACACGCCGGTCCGATCTCGGCGAAGCTGAGCCAGCGAAAAAGCTCACCGTAGCCGGGCATCGGCTTGGTCAAGAGGGCGGAAACGGTCTCAAACGTTTGGTCGCGCGGGCTGATGCCGGTCCCGCCGGTCATCAGCGTCGCGTGGAGCTCGGCGCGGGCGCTCAACTCTGCGAGCAACGATTGCATCGCCTGCGGCTCGTCCGGAATGACCGCACGCTCGAGAATTTGATGCCCTGCTTCCTTGGCCAGGGACACGATCAACGCACCGGACGTGTCTGTCTCGATGGTTCGCGTGTCCGAGACTGTGATCACCGCCAGGTTCAATGAGGGCAGCGCTGCGGCACGATGCTCAAGAACGGCTTGGCTCACGTTTCCACCTCAGGAGCCCGCGCGATCGACGCAGCTTATCCAAACTTACAAATTGCGCGCGAAGCGAAGGCGTCGATTGCAGGCCCGTCGTCGAATGCTTTAGAATACAGCGATTGTGACCTTGAAACCCGCACGCAGACAGCACCGATTCCCGCCGCTTTGAGTTTATTGGTGATTCGAGCCTGGTTCGAGTGAGGGATGCGGAACGATCGCTCGGTTTCGTCGGCTAGAATACACTGTCAGGTCAAGAAGCGCTATTTTCCACGGCGACCGGAGGATTTGGTCATGGTCACGGCGAATGCGCGATGGCGGTCCCTGGTGGCGACGACCGCGGCCGGCTTCGGAGCGGCGCTCGCCGGAGCGGCGATGATTGTCGGATCCTGGCTCGCGGCAGCGCATGCCGATACGATCACGATTCGTGGGGGCGGGCAGATCCAGGGGAAGGTCGTCCCTGATCCCAACGACAAGGATCGCGTGCAGGTGTGGCTGCTGCAGGGACGCAAGCCGGTTACGTTTCAAAAAGCACAGATCCTCGAGGTCGTCAAGAGCGCCAGTCCGCTCGACGAGTATCTCAGCAAGCGAACGAAGACCGAACGGACGGCACAGGCTCAATTCGACCTGGGCATCTGGTGCGAGCAGCACAAGCTGACCGACCTGTCCCGCCTCCATTTCGAGTCGGCGCTCGAGAGCGACCGAACGTTTGCTCCCGCCCATCAGAAACTCGGACATATCTTTCAAAACGGCTACTGGCTCACTCGGGACGAGCTCAGCGCGATTCAGGGACTGGTCAAGTACAAGGGCCGATGGATCACCGCGGAAGAGAAAACCAAGCGCGAAGACCAGCAGAAGATGGCCGCCTCGCAGACCGCGTGGATTCGCAAGATCCGGGTACTGCGGCAAGCGATCGTCAATGGTCCCACCGACCGCCAGCGCGAGGCTGAGCTGCAGTTGTCGGCCATTCGTGATCCTGAGGCCATCGGACCTTTGCTTCGCGTCCTCGGTGAGGACGAGCCGCAGTTGCGGATTTTACTGGCCCAGGTCTTATCGGCCATGCCCGAGCCCGAGGCGACAGCCGCGCTGGTGAAGCAGATGCTGGCGGAACCCACGTCCGAGGTGCGGTCGGTCCTATTCGAAAAACTGAAGGACCGCGACGACCCTGGCAAGGTCGTGCCCCTGGTCAAAGCCCTCGCCACGTCGAACATACCGGTGATCAATCGGGCTGCATGGACGCTCGGCAATCTCAATGCGATCGAAGCGGTCCCGAAGCTGATCCCCGCTCTCCTGACCAACGAGCAGCACCTGGTGATGATGCCGACGGCCAACCAGCTGGGAGGCGTCGGGTTCCCGGCGGGCACGGCAGCCCTGGCCATGAATGGTAGCTCGGCCGCGATCCTCACGCCGCCGGCCGTCAGCCAGGGAGTCGTCGCCTACGGAGTGATGTCGGCGCCCACTATGGTCTTCCGATCGCGCCGTTTGACGTGGGGGCGCAGATCCAGCCACGCGCCGAGCCACGCCTGGTGACCTTCACGTTTCAAAACGTCGAGGTGTTAAGCGCGCTCCAGAAGATGACGGGGCAAGACTTCGGCTACGACGTCCAATCGTGGCGTAAGTGGGTCAGCCGGGGCTTCAACCCCACCCCCAAGCCGTCTCGTCGGGTGCCGCAGCCGTGACGCGGCTCGAGCCCGACCGTCGCGGCCGAGACGAACGGCCTGTCAAACGTTGTGACCCGTTCTGCCGAGGTTGCCACCGTGACAGATGACTGGAGCGCCCACAAGGACCGGCGTTCGCTCGCTCGCGCACTGCGCCAGCGCCTGGAATCGCTGGGGAGGGCTGGGCTCGATCGCATCCCTGCGCCGCCGCAAAACCATTCGAGCGAGGTTGCGGCGCGTCCTGAAGAGCCCGCCAGGGCCGCCCGCGAGGCGGACCGCGTCGAGCGACCGCCCGATGAGAAACCGGCACAAACGCCGCTTCACGCCAACACCCTCTTCGAGACGCAGCCAGCGCCGCCGCCGGCGTCACGCTCCTGGGCCTTGGGGGCAACGGCCGCCCCTCCGGCGGGCTCGCTCTTTGGCGCGTCCGGGATCGACTTTGCCCCGATGCCCGCGTGCGACCGTCCGGCCGCGCTCGCCGAACTGGCCGCGAAAGTCGCAGACTGCACCAAGTGTCGCTACCTCGCGGAGACGCGCACTCAGACCGTATTCGGCGTCGGCTCGCCCGAACCCCGGTTGATGTTCATCGGAGAGGCGCCTGGAGCCGATGAAGACCGGCTGGGCGAGCCCTTCGTCGGCCGGGCGGGCATGCTGCTGACGGATATGATCACCAAGGGCATGGGGCTGACGCGCGAGCAGGTGTACATCGCCAACATCCTCAAGTGCCGCCCCCCCGAAAATCGCAATCCCACCGACGAAGAATCGGACAATTGTTCCCCCTACCTGGAACAACAAATCGCGATTCTCCGGCCCGAGTTCATCTGCCTTCTGGGACGGGTCGCCCTTTCGGTGCTCTTGAAAACCACGATCTCGATGAGCAAGGCCCGCGGCAAGTGGCATCAGTACCGCGGTATCCCGACCATCGTCACCTTTCACCCCGCCTATCTGCTGCGGAGGCCGGACTTCAAGAAGGAGGCATGGGAAGATTTGCAGATGCTCATGAAAGAGATGGGTTTGAAAGTCCCGCCGCGCTCGGCCTGAGCTCAACCGGGCAGTACAAGTCTCGGTTTCGGCGGAATCAGTGCGCAGCCGACCGGCGACGGCCCGCCGGCGTCATTGACAACCAGACTTACTCATCCGCGAGCGGCGCGGGCTAGCGGGCCTTGGCGGCGACCGCTTTGCGAGCGGCGTCAGCAACCTTGGCCGCGGTGAGTCCGTACTTTTCCAGCAGCTCATCCGGTGCGCCGCTCTCGCCGAACTGATCGCCGATATTGACGAAGCGGATCGGGACCGGGCGGATCTCGGCGAGCGTCATGGCGACGATGCTGCCCAGGCCGCCGTGTGCGAGGTGTTCCTCGGCGACGACGAGCGCCGCCGTTTCGCGCGCCGCCGTCTCGAGTGCCGCGCGATCGATCGGCTTGACGGTGTGAATGTCGAGTACGCGGGCAGAGACTCCTTCGCCGGCCAGCGCCTCGGCGGCGTCGAGCGCCGGCGCGACCATCAGGCCGTTGGCCACGATGGTGACATCGGACCCGTCGCGAAGCTTATTGGCCTTGCCGATCTGAAAAGGAGGCGTGCCGGCGGTATAGATCCTCGGCACTTCAGGCCGGCCGACGCGAAGATAGACGGGACCTGTGTGCTCGAGCATCGCCTTGGTCGCGGCCTTTGTCGATTCGTCGTCCGCAGGCACGATCACGACAAAGCCGGGCAGGGCACATGCGAGCGCGACGTCCTCGATCCCCATCTGCGAGGCGCCATCCTCGCCGATCGAGATTCCGGCGTGGCTGCCGACAACCTTGACATTCAGCCCCGGGTAGGCGACCGACATCCGAAGCTGGTCGTAGGCATTGCAGGTAATGAACGCCGCAAAGCTCGCGATCACGCTGGTCTTGCCCGCGGACGCGAGACCTGCGGCGATTCCCACCAGGTTGCTCTCGGCGATCCCGATATTGAAGAACCGGTCAGGGTATTTCTTGCCAAACCACTCGGTACGCGTCGAGTTGCTGACGTCGGCGTCGACCACGACCACGCTGGGATGGTCGGCGCCCAGGGCTTCCAGTGCCCGGCCAAACGCGTCGCGTGTCGCCTTGCCCAGCTCGCGTTTCGTCTGCAATGCGGAGGAAGCTCCCGCCATGAGTCGTCACCTTTCGCTAACGGTCTCGCACCGGTCCAGTTTCACCGGGTTCGCACGCGACTTCCGCTCGACTCCATCACCACAGTGTCGCCAACCTCGATCGCAGCAAAGAACGAACATTGGCCGGAGACTTCTGCCTCTGCGCCTTCATTCGGAGCCGGAGGCGACCTCTGCAAGCGCTTCTGCCAGGTACTTGGCCGGCACGGGCTTGCCGTGGAAATTCGTGTCGCCCAGCTTTCGGAGCAGGTTGAGGATCCCTTGACCTTTATGGGTGAGCGAGACGATGCAGCTCGGTTGGCCCTCGACGGCGCGGGCCCGCTCGAGCGCCTTCAAGACCTCGCGCAGATCATTTCCATTGATCACCTGCGTCTTCCATCCGAAGGCGGTGAACTTGCCGTCGATCGGGTCCATATTGAGGACCTCCTCGGCGGGACCGGTTTGCTGGAAGTGGTTGCGGTCGACGATCAGGGTCAGGTTGTCGAGCCGGAGCTTCACGGCCGCGGCCGCCGCTTCCCAGTTCTGGCCCTCGCCCAGCTCACCGTCACCGGTCATGACGTAGGTGTGATAGCTCTTCTTGTCGATGCGGGCGGCCACGGCGTGGCCGATGCCAATCGAGAGTCCTTGCCCGAGCGAGCCGGTGGACGCTTCGACGCCCGGCAGCCGCTTCATATTGGGATGCCCCTCGAGCGGGCTGCCGATCTTGCGCAAAGTCATGATCTGGTCATGCGGGAAATAGCCTGCTTGCGCCAGGGCGGCATAGAGGACGGGGGCGGCGTGCCCCTTCGAGAGGATGAAACGATCGCGGTCGGGCCAGTGGGGGTTCTTGGGGTCGTGCCGCAGAAATCCGCCGAAATAGAGTGCCGTCACGATCTCGGTCGCCGACAGCGAGCTGCTGGGGTGGCCCGAGCCGGCCTCGGTTGTCATCTTCAAGATGTCTTGCCGGATCGACTTGGCGCGGGCCAACAGGGCGTCGAGGTTTTCGGGCACGGGGCGCTTTCTCCCTCGCTCGGCGAAACGTGTGGCTGCTCACCAGAGCACCGACTTGACTTTGGGCACGTGGCGGGGCCATGCCAGGTACCGCAGTGGCGAAACCCGCGCGATCGAGCCGGGTCAAGCTGCGTATCGTGTGTCAAACTTAACGGTTTTCAGGTTGCAGCGGGCAAGAGGGTCGTTCCGCCGTCACCCATATCCACCGGGGTATGCGCACCGAGCTGTGCACGAGCCCGCTGGTGGGTCCTCAGGGGATCACCGCCGTCACGTTCCACGACCGGAATCATGTTGCCAGCAAGGGCAGGCGAAACATTGTTCCCGCACCCGACCGTCGCGCCGGCGCTCGTGCGGAATAACAGAAAATCTCAGAGCGGCGTCCTTTGTATAATCAATTCAGACGCCTGCCCGGTGACGGCACCTATGGCTTCGACACGACCGGGCTCGTAATTCGCTCGTGACGCCGGAGTGCCAGATCGATGACAGCGGGTACGACCGAGCGGTCTCGTTGGGAGCTGGCGGCCGAGTCGGTCGTGGTCAAGCTCCGCTGGTTCGGCGTCGTGATGGGCTACATCCTGGTCCAGACCCGGACCGGCCTGCACGACCCCTGGGCCGTGCGGGCGTTCCTCGCGCTCGGGGCGGGCTACGCGGCGCTCGACCTGGCTTTCTGGCGGATGGGCGAGGTCTTCCTCCAGCGCTGGCCGCTGTTCGTCTCCTTGATGGAGTCGGTCTTCATCACGCTGCTCTGCTACCACGACACCGGGCTGGCCAGCCCGTTCCGCTGGTACTATCTGCTGTCGCTGATCTGCTGCTCGATCCGGTATCGTCGGCCGTGGCCTGGTGGACCCTCGCATTTCACAGCCTGAGCCTGCTCTGCCTGGCGCGGATCCTCGCAGAGCCCTTCGCTCTGGGAATCGAATCTTCCGCTGACGCTCGACGATCATGGCCTGGGTGACGTGGGCGTGCTCGTCGCTGGCCGGCTCGCTGCATGCCGCCGGGCAGGAGCTCGAGCACCTCAACACGCGAGCTGGCATCGGTCCGCGAGGACCTGGAGCGTCGCGTCGAGGAGCGGACCGACGCCCTGCGGGCCTCGCAGGCCCGGGTGATCCAGCAGGAGAAGATGGCCGCGTTCGGCCTGCTGGCGGCGGGCATCGCCCACGAGGTCGGCAATCCGCTGGCCGCCCTCAGCTCGCTCGTGCAGATCCTCAAGCGGCGCGGCCCCGATCCCTACACCGCCGAGAAGCTCGACCTGGCCGCGCGGCAGTTGCAGCGGATCGAGCGGACCATCCGCGAGCTGATCGACTTTTCGCGGCCGGCGTCGACCGTCGTCACCCGGGTCCGCGATCGGCCGAGGTCGTCGACGAGGCGCTGGGGATCGCCAAGTACTACCAGCGCACCAAGCAGCGTACGATCACGACCGCGTTCCCGGCCGATTTGCCGGCGGTCTGTGGGCGTGCGCGATTACTTGACCCAGGTCGTGCTCAACCTCGTTCTGAACGCCATCGACGCGACCGACGACCAGGGCCGAATTCACGTCGGCCGCGCGCCCGTGACGGCTGGCTGGTCCTGAGCGTCGACGACGACGGCCGAGGGGTCTCGATCGCCGACCGCTGCCGGCTGTTTCAGCCGTTCTTCACCACCAAGGCCCACGGCACCGGCCTCGGGCTGTTCGTCAGCCGGCAGATCGTCGAGGAGCTTGGCGGCACGCTCACGCTTCCGCTCGGAGCCGGGCGAGGGCTCGACGTTCTTCGTCCGCCTTCCCGCCGCCAGAGTTGAGCCCGACACGGGCCACCGCGATGCCGACTTTCCGCCGGCCGCGACTCTCGGCGGAGCTCGCGCTCGCGCATGGATGCGTCGTCATCCGGATCCCGATCGGCGAGCGAGTCACTGGCCGCGGGGTGACCTGGCGAGCCGAGGAATGACGAGGTCCCACGCCACTCGAAAAAGCGTCGACGACGTCCAAGAGCGGCGACACCTGCACTCGTTGCGGGGCCGCATCTTGATCGTGGACGACGAGGAGGTCATCGCCTCGACGCTCAAGGAGTTTCTCGAGGGCGAGGGCTTCGAGGTCGCCGTCGCCGGCGACCTTGCCTCGGCCCTCGCGCCAGGTCGAAGCCTTCGAGCCCGAGATCGTGCTCTGCGACGTGCAGCTCCCGGGCGCCGACGGCATCACCGTTCTGAACCGGACGCTTCAGCTCCGCCCGAAACCCTCTTCATCATGATCACGGCCTACGCCACGGTCGAGAACGCCGTCGCGGCATTTCAGCGCGGTGCTCACGACTACCTGATGAAGCCGGTCCTCTTCGAGGACCTGCTCGCCAAGATCGACCGGCTGATCCGCTTTCGCCGGCTGCTTCAGGAAAACCAGGCACTGAGGCGCCAGCTCCACGCCCGGGGAGACCTGGACGCCCTGGTGGGGACAAGCGCGCTCGATCAAGGCGGTCAAGACGCTTGATCCGCAAGGTCGCGCCGACCCGCACGACCGTGCTGATCACCGGCGAGTCGGGAACCGGCAAGGAGCTGGTCGCCCGAGCGCTCGCATGCGCTGGGACCTGCGCCCGACGAGCTGTTTCTGGCGGTCAACTGCGCGGCGATCCCGCACGACTTGCTCGAGAACCAGCTCTTCGGCCACGTCCGGGGCGCCTTCACCGGCGCCGATCGCGACCACGCCGGGTTCGTTCGTCGCGGCCGGCGGCGGGCACCGTCTTCCTCGACGAGATCGGCGAGCTCTCGCGGTCGACCCAGGCCAAGCTGCTGCGGGCCATCGAGAACAAGGAGGTCTTGCCGGTGGGCGCGACCCGACCCGTGTCGTTTCGGGCCCGGGTGCTCGACGGCGACCAACAAGGACCTGGCCGCCGAGGTCGCCGCCGACCGGTTCCGCGCCGATCTGTATTACCGGCTCAACGTGGTCACGATCCACCTGCCGCCGCTCCGCGACCGCCGCGACGACATCCCCGAGCTGGTCGCCGGCGCTGCTCGCCAAGCACGCCACGCAGCCTGGGCAAGCGGGTCGACGGCGTCGACAACGCGACGATCCGCGGGCTGATGGCGGCCCCCTGGACCGGCAACGTCCGCGAGCTCGACAACGCCCTCGAGCGAGCCGTGATCCTCAGCGAAGGGCCGATCCTGACCCCGGACGATTTCCCCGCCGGCCTGATCATTCGAGAGCGACGCCGAGATCCCGGCAGACGACCTGCGCGCGGCCGTGCGCGACTACGAGCGACAGCACATCCAGCGCGTCCTGCGCGATTGCGGCGACGACAAGCGCGAGGCCGCCCGCCGCCTGGGGCTGGGGCTGTCGTCGCTTTACCGAAAGCTCGAAGAGCTTGGTGTACGTCAGGGCGGCATCGGACCGTCGGCGTGAAAGTCCGGCCAAGCCGGGCGGAATCGCGTGTGGTCAGTCTCAGCACTCTCGCAGATTTCCCAACTCGTTTCCCGGTGGAGGCTGGCCGTCCGCTCAAAGACGATGATAGTCGCGCTCTCCGACGACCGTACCTGCCGACCGATTCTCGCTTTAGGTGCAACCCGCCTTCTCCCTCGTGTCCCCACGCAATATAATCATGCAGTCAGGGAGTCGCAGCGCCTCGACCGGAGGGTCGTCGGCTTCCAGCGCTCGATATCATTATAAATTCACGGCTTGCGGTTAGCCTTCTCTTCCAGGCATACGGTCCTGCCCGACCCGGTTATACAGTGATCCCGGATCATCGCTGATTTCGTCGGATTCAGGCCCGAAAGCCGCATCCACGCCGATTCTCGAGCCGTGCACGACGCGGGACCGGCATCTCGTTGCGTTCCCGATGCTCGCTTTTCCGAGTGAAAGGCTGCTGGACTCACAAACATGGTTGTTGACCCGAAGTTCATCCGAAATTTCTCGATCGTCGCCCATATCGATCACGGTAAGAGCACGCTGGCCGACCAACTCCTCTTGCAATCGGGCGCCATCACGCCGCGCGAGTTTCGCGAGCAGTTGCTCGACGACATGGACCTGGAGCGCGAGCGCGGAATCACCATCAAGGCCCGGGCGGTCGCGATCAATTACACGCTCGACGGGCAGGTCTACGAGCTGAACCTGATCGACACGCCCGGCCACGTCGACTTTCACTACGAGGTCTCGCGCAGCCTGGCGGCCTGCGAGGGGGCGATCCTGCTGGTCGACGCCACCCAGGGCGTGCAGGCCCAGACCGTCGCCAACGCCTACCTGGCGGTGAACAACAACCTGGCGATCGTGCCGGTCCTCAACAAGATCGACATGCAGGCGTCCCGGCCCGAGGAGATCAAGGAAGAGATCCTGACCAGCCTGGGGATCGATCCCGGCCGAGGTCCTCGCCATCAGCGCCAAGACGGGGCAGGGGGTGCCCGACGTCTTCCGGGCCATCATCGAGCGGGTTCCCCACCCCGCCGGCGATCCGAATGCCCCGCTTCGGGCACTGATCTTCGACTCGAAGTTCGACGACTACCAGGGCGTGATCACCTACGTCCGGGTCGTCGACGGCACCCTTCGCGTCGGCCAGTCGATTCGCCTGATGGCCGAGGGACCGACTACGAGGTGACCGGACTTGGCCGATTCCGGCCGCGCGAGGTCGCCTGCGACGAGCTGGGCGTCGGGCAGGTCGGCTACGTCATCGCCAACATCAAGAGGCTCTCCGACATCCGCATCGGCGACACGATCACCCAGATGCCGCGGCCGGCCCAGGTGGCCCTGCCCGGATACCAGGAGCCCGTGCCGGTCGTCTTCTGCGGGCTTTTCCCGGCCACTAACAACCAGTTCGACGACCTGCGGACCGCCCTCCAGAAACTGGCGCTCAACGATTCGAGCTTCACGTTCGAGCCCGAGTCGTCCGACGCGCTCGGCTTCGGGTTCCGCTGCGGGTTTCTGGGCATGCTGCACATGGAGATCGTCCAGCAGACGGCTCGAGCGCGAGAGCAACCTCTCGCTGGTGCAGACCGCCCCGACCGTCACTTACGAGATCCTCACCCGCGAAGGCGAGACGCTGCACATCTCCAATCCGACGCGGATTCCCGACGCCGGCGAGCATCGAGGAATTCCGCGAGCCCCTCTCTCGCGTCAATTTCATCATCCCCAGCGACTCGATCGGCGCGATCATGCAGCTTTGCGAGGATCGCCGCGGGGTTTTCATCAAGACCGAGTACCTCTCGCCGGCCCGCGCGATCCTGACCTACGAGCTGCCGCTCGCCGAAATGATCTACGATCTTTACGACAAGCTGAAGAGCGCGACCCGCGGTTACGGTACGATGGATTACGAGGTGATCGGCTATCGCGCCGGCGACCTTTGCCGGCTGGACATCCTGGTGGCCGGCCAGCGCGTCGACGCGCTCTCGACCGTCGTGCATCGCGCCCATGCCGATCGCCGCGGCCGAAAGCTGGTCAAGAAGCTGAAAGGCGAGATCGAGCGGCACCAGTTCGAGGTCGCGATCCAGGCGGCCATCGGCAGCCGGGTGATCGCCCGCGAGTCGATCTCGGCCCTGCGCAAGAACGTCACCGCCAAGTGCTACGGCGGCGACATCACCCGCAAACGAAAACTTCTCGAAAAGCAAAAAGAAGGCAAGAAACGTATGAAACAGGTAGGGAACGTCGAGATCTCGCAGGACGCGTTCCTTTCGGTTCTCGATGACAGCGACGATTGATCGTGCCCGCTCGCCAATTTCGGCCGCGACAAAAGGGCCGATCCGGCGTTCGCAACTTCTTGCCGAGTAACGTCTAGTGTCGAGTACCTGCTGCACTCCGACGATGCGTCCCGCCTGTCGCGTGACCGGCGTCGCCGCCACGTCGAGGTTCCGCGATCGGGGGTGATGCGGCAGACGGTCGAGTTGATCGTCGTGCTCTGCCTGAGCGTCGCTGCTGGTGCGGACGTTTTCGGCAGAGGCCTACGTCGTTCCGACCGGCTCGATGGCTCCGACGCTTCTGGGCTGGCATCGCGAGCTCACGTGCCCGAGCTGCGCGTCGGTGTTCGTGGTCGGGATCGAGGACGAAGGACAGACCGGCGAAGCGATCTGCCCGAATTGCGGCAAGCGCGACCTGATGACGTGCGCCGTCGATCGAGTGCGGCGGCGATCGGGTGCTGGTCGAGAAGTTCCTCTACGAGTTTCGCCGGCCCAGGCGGTGGGAAGTGGCCGTCTTCCATTTTCCCGGCGAGCCTCCGCAGGCCTACGTCAAACGGGTGGTCGGCCTCCCGGCGAATCGATCCGGATCGTCCGACGGCGACGTCTTCGTCAACGATCGGATCGTCCGCAAGTCGCTGCCGGAAATCCGGGCGATGAGGATCTTGATCCACGACAGCCGGTTTCAAGGCCAAGGACGCCGACCGGTTTCCGCGCTGGGTCTGTTCCGACGTGGAACGTCCGCGGCGCCGCGTGCAAAGCGGGTGGAAGCAACACGACGGCCAATTTGTGCACGACGTCCCCGACGTCGCAGTCTGCTCGAGACAGACGACTGGCTGGTCTACAAGCACTGGGATCCGGCCGAGGCGGCTACGGGCCGATCAGCGATTTCACGGCTACAACGGCAACGAGCCGCGCGAGCTCAACGAGATCAAGGATCTCGCGAATGGAAGCACGCACTGCGCAGTCGGTGAGTCGGTCGATTCCATCTCGCTGGCACTGCGGTCCGGATCCGATCGAGTTCTTGGTGCGGATCCCCGTGACGAAGACCTGGGTCGATCGAGCTGACTCGAAACGATCGCGCGTACCTCTGTTACGAATGGTCGCAATCCATTCGCGGAAAACAGATTCTTGGCCGCGATCTGTCCGCCTCGAGGCCGCCGTCATCGATGGACGCTTCCAGGCTGCGATCGATGGCCGCTCTTGTTCGATCCATACGACTACGACGATCCGGCTCGACGATGAGCGCTCGAACGAAAGCCCGGTGTCGATTGGCGTGCGGGGAGGATCGCTCGAGGTCAGCGAGATTCGCGTCTATCGCGACATCTATTACACGGGTACGCTGGCCAACACGCCCGCATCATTCTCACGGCATGATGGCGACTGTGGACCTGGGTCCGGACGATTTCTTCGTGCTGGGCGACAACAGCCCGGTTTCGAACGATTCGCGGTTCTGGAGTGACGGGCCGGTTGTGCGCGGCTCGATGTTCGTGGGAAAGCCGTTCCTGGTGCATCTGCCGGGCCAGGTTCGTGCCGCTCAAGGTCTTCGGCCGGTCGGTTTGCTGGGTTCCCGATCCGCGGCGAATTCGTTACATTCGGTAACGGCTCCATTGGCCTGAACACGTGGCGCCAGGGCCGGCGCCCTGGGGTCGGGCGTCCGCGATATCGATCGCAATCACGGCCGACGGCCGTCGAGCTCCGTGATCACGCTCGAGGAGAGGGAACACACGACGATGGGACGGTCTTCCGCCACGTTGCAAGCAACCCCGCGGGCTTCCACGGTCGCGGTCCCCGTTCGTGCCCGGGAGGGCACCGCGACACGGTGGAAGCGATCGTCGTCGCGTTCATCCTGGCGCTGGTCGTTCGGGGCTTCGAGGCCCAGGCCTTCGTGATCCCGACCGGTTCGATGGCTCCGACCTTGATGGGCCGGCACAAGGAGATCGCTTGCCCGCAATGCGGCTTCGTTTACGCCGTCAACGCGTCGGAGGAAGTCGAGCTCGCGGTCGAGCCTCGGACGCGTCGCATGCCGGCCTGTGCGGCAACTGCCGCTTTCAGGCGCGGCTGGCCGACTAGCCGAGCTTCAAGGGCGACCGCATCCTGGTGATGATGTTTCCGTACGACTTGCCTTTCTTGCCCGGCAGCGGCCGCCCGAGCGCTGGGACGTGGTCGTCTTCCGTTACCCGGAAGAGCCCGAGGTCAGCTACATCAAGCGGCTGGTCGGCTTGCCCGGCGAGACGATCCGGATCTTTCACGGCGACATCTATGTCAAGCCGCCGGGCGGCGACCAATACCTGCTTGCCGCAAGCCGCTCAAGCACCAATCCGCGATGCAGATCAACGTCTACGACGATCGACATCAGCCTGCGTGCCCTGCTCGGATCGGCCAGACTGGCGGCGGTGGCAAAGCCCGGACGACGGCTGGGAACTGCCCAGTGAGCAGGTAAGCCGATACCGAACCAAAGACACAGCGAAGAACGAGTGGTCCGAATTGCGGTATCGAAATCTCGTGCCCGAGCCCGAGCAATGGGAAGCCATGCGCAACGACAGCGCGCTGCCCCGCGAGCCCCGTGCCACGCTGGTGACCGACTTTTATTCCTACAACACCAACATGGCGAGCGATTCCTCGAGCCTTCTCGACGACGCTCAACGCGATCAGGAAGGTGCATGGATGCAGCCGCACTGGGTCGGCGACCTGACGCTTGCAGACGAATCTGGAGGTCGCAAGCACAGGTCCGGACGCTTCGATCCGTCTCGAGCTGGTCAAGGCGGGAATGGCCCACCGTTGCACGATCGACCTGGCGACCGGAACCGCCGTCGTGTCTCGCGGCGAGGACGAGCTGGGCCGATGGGAGACCCCGATCAAAGGCACCGGGACGCTACCAGGTCGAATTCGCCAACGTCGACGACCGCGTCAGCTTGATCGTCGACGGACGCGCCGTCGGCGGACGGGATTCGAGTTCGCCAGGGCGGAATCGATCCCGATTCCGACCGAGGCCGACCTGTCGCCGGCGGCCGTCGGCATCGCAACGCCTCGGTCGTCGTGAGCGACCTTGTCCTGAAGCGCGATATCTACTATACCCAGTACCCTGGCCGGCTCGATTACGGAGTGGTCTGGGAAGAGCATTATCCCCGGACGCCGGCCGAGCTATTCGACTTTCTTTCCGATCCCTCCCGATTTCCCCGTCTGGCCAACGTGAGATCGCATGAGTACGAGATCGGGCCCGACCGATATTTCATGATGGGAGACAACAGCCCGCGCAGCAAGGACAGCCGGGGCTGGGGTCGCGGACGACTCCGCCTGGGACACCCTCGACCGCAGAGAATGGGAGGTTCCGCGACAGCTCATCACCGGCAAGGCATTTTATGTTTACTGGCCGCATGGGGTGCCGTTCGGGCCTCGATTTTCCGCTATCTCACGACATCCGTTTTCGTTCCGACCCTACTGTCGAGCGAATGAAGTGGATTCGCTGAACCCTGCACCTCGGCGACGTCTGAGAAGACCAGGTCATCGCGGTCTCGCCGCCGAATCGTCGTGGACTGGTTGACGCGAAAAAGAATGGATCGCCGCCCGATCTACTCTCTCATGGAAATCTGATCACCGCTGACGCGATCAAGGAGGATCGAGCGATGCCCCTCTTGCAAGTCCGCGGGCTGGAAAAATGGTATGGCCGCCGCCAGGTCGTCAGCGGGGTCGACTACGAAGTCGACCGCGGCGAGGTCGTCGGCCTGCTCGGTCCCAACGGCGCCGGCAAGACCACCAGCTTCCGGATGACGATCGGCTTGATCGACGCCGACGGCGGCACGGTCCTCTTCGACGACCGCGACGTCACCCGGCTGCCGATGTATCTGCGCCCGCGCCGGCATGGGATACCTCGCTCAGGATACGAGCGTCTTCCGCCAGCTGTCCGTCGAAGACAACCTGATGGCGATCCTCGAAACCCGACCTCAGATGACCCGGAAGCAGCGAAAAGACCGGCAGAATGAGCTGCTGGACCAGTTCGGCCTGACCAAGATCCGCAAGACCAAGGCCAACCGCGTCTCCGGCGGCGAGCGCCGGCGCATCGAGATCGCGCGGTCGCTGATCACCGAGCCCAAGATGATCATGCTCGACGAGCCGTTCGCCGGCATCGACCCCAAGACGGTCGCCGAGATCCAGGACCAGATCCGCGACCTGGTCGAGCAGTACAACATCGGCATTCTTTTGACCGACCACCAGTTCCGAGAGACGCTCGAAGTGACCGACCGCTGCTACGTGATCAGCGAGGGGCGGGTATTCGCCTACGGGAATCGCGAGCAGATCCTCAGAGAACCCCGACGTGCGCCGCCACTACATCGGCGAGCGGTTCGACGTCGGCCACCTGCTCGATCGCCGCCGGCCCGTCTCGATTCCGCAGTCGGTTCCGGCGGCCAATCCCTCCGCCGAAAACTTCGTCGATCCGTCCGGCGCGGACCTGCCCGCGCTTCCCTACCCGTTTGTGACCACCGAATTGATCCTCGGCCACGTCGACCAGGTCACGGTCGAGCTGACCGAGACTCAGGTGCTGGATCCGGAGGAAAAAGGGATCGACCCCAACTTCCCGTATCAAATGCCCGAGGGGTGGTAACGGGGAAGCAGGGGAGTCCGAGACGGCCGGCGATCCGCGGCGACCGCTACATCCGAGGGCGCTGGCTCTGCACCCAAGGGCTGGTGCCCGGGGTCAATCGTTTGAAACTGCGCCTGGGTGAAGAGCGATGATTGCCGGATTCTCGCTCACGTCTTATTGGTCTCCCCGAATGAACTTGACCCAGTCGACGAACTTCTGGGCGAAGTCGTTGGGGAATCCGTGCTTCTGGACGCCGTCGTAAAGCCTTAGCTCGACGCGCGAGCCGGCGCGTTTGGCCAGGTCGGCGTCGGCGCGGGTGTAGGCGACGTTCCCCGGCAGCTCTGCAGCGCCGCAGGTGCAGATGTAACCCTGGTTCCGGTTGCCGGCGGTCGGTGGAAAGCCCGCGAGATTAAGTCGCTTGCTGGTCCCCGGCGACATCACCAGCGCCCCCTGGAATTCCTCCGGATACCGGAACGCGACTTCGAAGGCCATTTGCGCGCCTTGTGAAAAGCCGAACGTGACCACGCGGCCCGGGCGCACCGTCACCCGATCGGCGACTTCCTTGAGCTGCGCCGGATTTGTTCGGCGTCTCGAACGGCGTCTTCCGACCACACAAACGACCGTGGACCTCGCGGCACGATTCCGCTCACGCCGATGAACGCCATGTTCAGATCGTTCGCGAAGTCCTGGTAGGACTTGTCGACGAAGCCGTTCGGCTCGGCGCCGAGGCCGTGCAGCCCCACGACGGCGCCGATCGGGGTACCCGGTTTGTAGCCCTCCGGCAGCACGAGCGAGATCGAGTGGCGGCCGCTCGACGCCCAGTACGCGTTGCACTGGCCCAAGAATGCGGCGATGCGCGGCCATCGTGGGTCGAGCCGGAGCGAGTCGAGGTCCGAGTCCTGATCTGCCCAGGCAGCGTCAACTCCATCTCGGAGGGCTGCTTCCTGGAGCCAGTAAAAGGCCGCCTCTTTATCCCCCGCGAGCGCTTGCCAGCACGCCAGATTGTAGCGCCCGTGGTCGAGCGCCTCGACCGACCAGTACTGGAGGAGCGCCGCCGCATGGTTGTCTCCATTGGCGGCCGCCGCTTGCGCGGCGGCGGCAAGCTGTTCCCCGTCCACTTCCTTTAGGTCGCGACCCTGGAATTCGTTCGACGGTCGACCAGGCTTGGCGATTGCGAACACGCAGCCGGCAGCTGCGCTGGCGGCGCGGGCTCGGCATTGGCGATCGGCGCGAGCGGCGGAGACAGGCTCGCCGGCTGATTCGCTGGCGGCGTCACCACGGCTCGTGGCTCGACGCTGCATCCGGCAAGCGTTATGAGGACTATCAGCTGCGAAGCGGATCGAGGCACGAACCAGTGCTCTGACACGGCTCAGCTCCGAATGCGGGTTCAACGACGACACGTGCAGCAACTCGCACGAAGCCGCAGTATATCGTGGCTCTCGTGCCTGGCGACAGTCTCGCGCGCAGCTGGTCGACCCGCCTAGTCCTTGTGGGAACTTCACATCAAAAGCTCGGCGAGTTCAACGTGCGCGAATCAAAAACTCAGACACGAAAAACTCAGACACGCACTGTGGACATGCCTCATGCGGAGAAAGTCTCAGACACGCACTGTAGAGAGCCGGGTATGTAGTTTGATCGGCTGGGTCGGCTCGACAGGACGCTGCACTGCTGCTTGTGGGTGTCGCCGGTTGACCGGCTGGGCCGATCCGGCGAGCCCCTGTCGAATCTCGATACGGTGTGGCGCCCCTCAATCGGCTGACCGCCCTGCGCACAACGAAGCAGAATGGACCGTGATCGGATCCGACCTGGCTGATCGGCGATATGAATGATCGGAATTCTTGATTGCCGATCGCAGCGATGTTGTGCCCTACAACGGATCGACTGCACGTTACCTAGCGTTATCGCGCCGGGCACCCGCCCAGGTTCGCCAGGTGGTGCACGCCCAGACGGGCCGCCACTTCTCGCAATCGCTCTCGGCTGGCCGCGAAGAATCGGCCCAGCAGCCGGCCCCGGCTCAGCTTCTCCAGCCGCGCCCACCAGCTCTCCGCGCTGCTGCCCAGCCGATCGAGGATCCCCGCGAGTTCGGCCGAGATCGCCGCCTTGCCGTCGCGGAACAGCCGGCCCGTGTAATCGACCAGCAGCAGGTAGCTGCCCAGCGAGAATCCTTCCAGCATCCCTTCACGCGGCGAATCCAGCCCGCGTCGATCTTCGATCGGGCAAAGCCAGATCGATTCCTCCAGGCCCGCCGACGCACGCGAACCCGCCACGCTGCCCTGCTCGGCGGCCTCCAGGTCGCCGGTTCGGCCCTGGGCTTTCACGTGCTCGACACGGGTTTTGATCGACGTATGCGGGCTCGCTTCGGGAACCGCCGCAATGCCGGCCGCCACCGGGTTCAGATCGATGTATGCACATGTTGCCAGCAGCGATTCCTCATCGAGGATCGCCACGCTCTTGAACCGCCCCTCGAAGAACGCCCCTCGCGTTTGGTCTTGCCGGTTGGCCAGCCGCGACAGCGGCTCTTTCAAGCATTTCATGAACCAGCTCAGGCTCTGCAAACGCTCGCGTGCCGTCGCCACCCACAGGACGTCTTGCAGCCGCCATTGAACCCATTGCTCGGAAACTGGCAGCGGTTGCCGTGACTTATCGCGCGGCGGAAACAGCCGTCCCCAGCGCCGCACCACTTCTTCGTCGGACCATCCGTTGGCGACGTCCGGGTCCAGCCGCACCAGCAGATGCAAGTGGTTATCCAGCACCGAGAACCCACCGATGGCCACGGCGAAGATTTGTGCAAGTTCTTCCAGCCGACTCTCGATCCATTCTTTACGGTCGATCGGCCCTTCGCCGAGCAAGAAGGCGCGGCGCACGCAGCGCGTGACGCAGTGATACCAGCGGGTTACGGAAACGTCGACGAGTTGCGAGCGCGCCATCGTCATCGGTGTGTCTCCTGGGGTGCCGATCAAAATTTACGCGCCAACGATCGACCGTGTCAAGATCACAATGCGTGTCCCAGTGATGAGCCACTCGTACGATCGCCATGTATCATCACTTAGCTACACGGGATCAAACTACCCAAACCGCCGATTGTCGTCAAGAGCGCGTTGCGTGTCCTAGACATTTCTGGCCTACGTTCGCTAGGCGTGCGGCGGGAATTGGGGGGGGTGATTGCGCCGGCTTGTCGGGGTGATCGGAAGTCGAGGTTCCGCTGTATACTGTTCAAAATAGGCGAGCGTTCTCGATCGCGCAAATGATACAAAGAAGTGGGTCACATGAGCGCCGAGAATCTTTCGACGAAAGCCAGCCCAGGATCGTCGCGCCGGTGAGCCGGCGGTTGACCGTCGCGGATCTCGATCGGAGTATCGCGTTCTTCCGCGATGTGCTCGCGTTCGACGTGAGTCCGACCACGGGGGGAGATGGCGATCACAGCGCGGCCGAGGCCGTGCGGGGCCCGGTGCGAATCCAGCTCTCGGCGCAAGGGGCGCGGGCGATACGACTGACGAGCACCAGGCTCGCGGTTCGGCCATCGTGTTCTTTCCCACCGATGATGTCGTGGCGATGCACACCGCAGTCCGCACCCGCGGCGGAGAGCCGAGCGGGCTCGAGAAGGTCAACTGGATCAAGATGCGTATGTTCGAGATCCGTGACCCGGACGGGCACACATTGTGGTTCGGTCAGTCGTTCGATGAGCCTGACCCACACCAGCTCGGCAAGAGACCCATGCTCGAAAAGATCATGCCCGAGCTGCCCCTCGACGACGTTCCTGGCGGCGTGGCGCACTACCGAGATGTGCTGGGCTTTACGGTCAACTACGCACAGCACGACCTCGGCGTCATGGATCGCGACGACGCGGCGTGCTGCTCGTCGCCAGGACTGAACAACACAAGGGAATCGGGTCGTGCTACGTGTATGTGACTGATGCCGACGGTCTGTACGCGGAATTGTGCGCAAACGGGGCGAAAGTCCTGGGCGAGCCGGTGAGCCACCCCTGGGGGCTTCGGGATTTTGGCGTGCTGGACCTCGAGGGTAACCGGATCACGTTCGGCCAGCCGTTCGAATGACTGACTGCTGCACGCGTGCTCTACCCCGCTCGGGGGAGCTGGGGCCGCCGGAACCGGTGCTCGAACGGCGGGCTTTATTTCTTGCGCTTCGCAGCTATCCCCTGGCCGGCGATGTTGCGATCGCCTGTTCGATCTGTGCTTTCACCACCGGCCAGACGCGATCGGGTGTGAGCTCGGCCATGCAGTCGAGCCTCCGGCATTTTTTCAGGAAGCTGGGGGCGCACCAGACGCAACTCTGGACCGTGACGGCGCGGGGGCCGAACGGGCCGGTGAGCTGGGGATTCGTGCAGGTGTATAAGCCCACGACCCGGGCGCCAGCGGCTGCCGCGAGATGAAGCGGCCCGGTGTCGTTGGAGATCGTCAGATCCGATTCGACGCACACCGCCGCGAGCTGGAGCAGTCCGGTCCGGCCGCAGAGGTCGAGGAAGGGAACCGATCCAGATTGGCTCAATAGCTCATCAACGAGCGGGCGATCGAGTGCGGAGCCGACGGCGATCAAGCCCGCGCCAAACTCCGCTGCCAGACGGCGGCCGATCTCGGCGTAATGATGCGGAGGCCAGCGCTTGGTCAGCCAGCGCGCTCCCAGATTGAGCACGACGCGGGGGCTGGGCACGTGCGCGAGCGCCGCCTGGGCCCAGCGCAGGTGCTCCTGGCCGATCGGCAGGTTGAATTTCGGAACCGAAGCGTTCGCCCCCAGTTCCGACGCCACCCGCTGCACACGATTGACCGCGTGCATCCCCAGGCGCGGCGCGTCGACCCGATCGGTGTAGAACCACCGCGCGCCCTCGCGAGCGTCGGCCATCCCGACCCGCGTTCTGGCACCCGTCGCGATGGTCATCAGCGCGGATCGCAGCAATCCCTGCAAATCGATCGCCACGTCGAACCGTCCGGTCCTTAACTTTCGGAATAGCCCGACCGAGCCGGCCAGGTCCAATGGATCGATACCCACGCCCGCTCGCTCGTGAACAATGACTTCGTCCAGGTCGGGATGGCCGCGCAACAAATCCTGGAACGGGCGATTCACCACCCACGCCAGGTGGGCCTCCGGCCAACGATCGCGCAGGGCCGCAAGCACGGGCAGGGCGTGAACCACGTCGCCCAAAGAGCTTGGCTTGATGATGCAGACCCGGGAAGCTTCCAGCCGCTCGAGCCGTCGCGGCGAATCGGTCATCTGCGAGGAACTCCCTTCCTCGAATCCGCGGAATGGGCATAATGAGCCGGCGACCAGCAGCGAAAGAGGCCGGTAGCCTGGATGTACCCGGCACGGCGCACACATTAACCCAGATTCGAACATTGAATAAGGGTGATTTCTCGAAAAACGATTGAGTTGACGTAGAAGGCGAGACCGTCGCAATGGTTAATTCAATAGTGGCGTGCGTCTTGCTCTGTTCCGGGGCAGCCACGGTCGAGAAAGGGGAAATCAGGTTCCAGCCAGGGCCGCGCGAGCCGGCGGTGCCCGAGCGGTTTCGCATGGGACCCGCGTCGTTTTCCTTCGAGCTGGAACCGGTGCTCAAGGAGCGCCGAATCACCGTCTCAAAGCTGCGATTTCCGTCGCTCATCACGACGCCCGACGTCGAAAACAACGTGGTGCACGCCGAGTATTTTGCCCCCCTGGGCGATGGATCCAAGCGGCCCGCAGTGATCGTGCTGCACATCCTCGGCGCGGATTTCCCACTTTCGCGCTACATGGCGGCACGCCTGGCCGACCGGGGTGTGGCCGCGCTGTTTGTGAAGCTTCCCTATTACGGCGAGCGCCGGCCGCCGAGCGATGGGGCTGTTTCCAAGCGATTTCTTTCGGCGGACATCGAACGGAGCGTGACCTCGATGCGTCAGGCGGTCTTCGACGTCCGCCGGGCTGCATGCTGGCTGGCGGCGCGGCCCAACGTCGACGCCAGCCGTCTGGGAGTCGCAGGAATCAGTCTGGGAGGGATCGTTTCCGCGCTTGTGGCCAGTGTTGATCCCGCCATCAACGAGGGGGTGTTCCTGCTGGCCGGCGGCGATCTGTCGGCGATTCTGTGGGGGATGCCCGAGAGTGCGCCGTATCGTGCAAAATGGCTCGAATCCGGCCGCACGCGTGCGGATCTCAAGTTATTGACTGACCCCTACGATCCCTTGACTTACGCGAAAGGACTCGCCGGCAAGCGGCTGCTATTGATTGCCGGTAACGTTGATGAGGTCGTTCCACCGTCGTCGACGCTGCTGCTGTGGGAAGCCGCGGGCCGCCCCGCCATCCGCTGGTACGATTGCGGCCATTACTCGGCCGTCGGATACCTGCTGCCCGGAATTCGCCGGACGGTCGAATTCTTCTCCGGACCCTCCTGAGGCTCGAGCGAGCCGGCCTCGCGGAAACAGACCGTGACGGCCAGTGCGACCGACCGACCCACGGCTCATCGATCGTTCAGGGATTCTCGATCGGGATCGGGATCCCGCGACTTTGCTTCCGCCAGGACCTTCCGGCCCGCTTCCGGATTATTTTGCATCAGGGCTTTGAAGTACGCGCGCTCAGGTGAACCGTCGAAGTGAAAGGGCGCAGCCTGGCTTCGAGAACATCCGTGAGCTGGGCGGCGTCGCTGCCCAGGTAATGCTTCGCCATGGCCGCCGCGTCGTCGGGGTGGCGGTTGCGAAGCAGGCTCCATGCGAGCGGGCTCGACGTGTACCCGGGGCTGGCGGCGTACGAGTCGCGGATCAGCTCGATCGCACGGCCAAGATCGGCGTCCATGAGTGCCCGGTCCTTGAAATTGCCCGGGGTGCAGAGGACACACGCGAGCAGCTCCCGCGTCGAAACCGCGCGGGCACACCTGTTTCGCGAGGCGGCAAACCCGGCGTCGACCCCTGCCAGCCGGTCGGCGGCGCGGTGCAAGAGCGCGTCGATCAAGTTCCACCGCCCCGCCAGCGACGGCGCGGCGGCGAAGGCCTCTTCTGCGAGGGCCACCATTGCGTCGGCTTCGTACGCGATTCCGAGGTTCGACGCCGAGAGTCGATTCCGCACGACGAGCGACGCGGCTGCGGCGAAGGTTGGCCCTCCCTTGGCGCGGGCGACCGGCAGAATCGATTCGAAACGTGCGGTCGCTGACTGAACGGTCTCGCGCATCTGCTTGTCTTTCTTGCCGGCGAACGTCTCTTTTGCGTTCTGGGCGTCGTCGGAGACGTCGAGGTCAACCCCCTTGAGCCGGCTCTCGACCCGCCGCAGTCCGGCCAGGTCGTCGCGATAGCCGAAGATTCGCACAGCCGAACCGTAAGGATCGGGGTTCCGAGGCGCCAGCATGAAGACCTTTTCCATCTGGGAGAGCCCCTGATTCAGAACTAACTGCGTGCGAACGAGATTCGCGAGCGCCTGTCGTTCCGATTCGTCCTTGACGAGGAAACCCAGCAGATCGACGCTCGCGGAGCTCTTGATCAATTTCAGCTCGATCCTGCTGCCGATCACGTCGCGCAATCCGGCTTCGATCTGGCTTTCGGCGGCGTTAGCCATCGTCAGGCTGTTGCCCGGACTGAGGGCGGCTGCCTTCGCGATCAGCGTTCCGGCCCGCTCGTAGGCTGCCGGGTCGCCGGTCAGGTCGGCGAGGGTCCTGTGCACGATCGACGCGTTGTTCAGCATTCCCGACGATTCAGGCATCGCATCGTAGATGGCGGCCGCCTGCTTCAGGTTCGAGATGGCCAGGTTCTCTTTGCCCTGGTTGATCGCCTGCGTGGCCAGGTCGCCGCACAGGATCGCCTTGACGCTCGGGTCGTTTGTGGTGGCACGCGTGAGCCACTGGATCCGATCCTCAATGTCGGTGCCGAGCAGCCCCCGGACGACGGCGCACCGAGCCTTGACGTCGGCAGCCGAGGCTTTCTGGTACCCCTCCTCGGCCAGAGCCCGAGCTTCCGCATGGCTCCCCAGATTCCGCAGCAGGTTGGCAACCTCGTACAGGAGCGCCGGGTCGCGGTTATGTGACTTCAGCACTTCGTCAAAAAGCTTCTGGCCTTCCGCGTGCTTCCCTTGCCAGAAATAAACCTGCGCGAGATTGAGCTGGAACTCCGCCTGCTGTCCAGCGACGCGGCTGACGGCCAGAAAGTTTGACTCGGCCTCGTCGAGCAGCGATCTGCGCCGAACTTGGTCGGTTTGCGCCTGGGCGTGCTGGAGCAAAGCGATGCCGAGCTCCATCGCGACCGGCGCAACGCTCGACTCGGCGATCAACGACTGTTTGGCACTGGCAATCTCGGCATCGGCTGCGATCTTGCTCTCCATGTACTGGATGATTATTTCCTCACGAGCGCTGGGGCTCGAGTCGCGGTAGCGGTTGTAGTCGAAGTCATACACGCGCTCCTTTTCCAGGCGGCCGATGATCCGTTTCTGTGCCGCGTCGTACAACATCTTGAGCTTGGCGATGGCCAGCGAAAGTCGATCGAGTCGATTTTTCGTATAGTTCCTGAGCAGGGGCAGCGCCTGGTCGAAGCGGTCGGCCCGGGCGTCGATCGTGCCCAGCAGCCGCGCTCCTTCCAGGTCGCCGAGCTGCGCGGAGCGGCGCGAGAAGTTTCTCGCAGCGGTCGAACTCACCCTTCGATTCATACTCGAGAGCCAACCGCGAAGCCCATTCGGCGCTCGACGCATTGGCGGCGACGATCTTTTCCAGCAGGTCGCGGCGCAGTACGGCGTCCGCCTGGTCCTGTGCGCTCAAGGGCGCGACGGCTTCGAGGATCGCCCAGGCAGCCGCCGGATTCTCACGGGCAGTCTCCTTGGCCAGGGCCACTCCGGAATCGTGTAGCGTCTTCCCCGATCCTCGCCATCGACCTTTCTTCTGGACCTCGACCGCCGCTCGAAATGCGGCGCCACGACCTTCGGGATCTGATGACGACGCCGGCCGCTCCAGCAGCTTTTCCAGCCGCTGGGCGGCCGCGGCCGCGTGCTCGGTGGGCCCGATGGCGACTTCGGCGAGTCGCGTGGCGGCCTGGCCGAACTGTCCCTGGGCGGCGAGTTGATCGGCCTCAGAAAGCTTCCGCTGGGCCAGCACCCCCGGGGAATTCAGATAGGCGAAAGCTCCGAGATAGCCGCAAACGCCCAGAAGTGCAATTGTCCCGATCGAGCCCAGGATTCGGGCCGGGACCGACACGGGCACGCCGCCGAGGAAGCGCCAGCCGAGCTCGGCAGGCGCCACGCGATACGCGCAGGGCCAGCACCGGGATATACAGCACACAAAAGCAGAGCGTACGGACAAAGCTCTCGGTCTCGAGGTCGAAATCGCGCTCCCCGTAAAGGTAAAGTCCGAAGCCAAAGACGTGGTAAAGCCGCGGCGCGGTCCGGACCGGCTGGAGCTCGGGAAACTTCGTGGACGGATCGACGTGAACCATCAAAGCGGCCTCCGTGAGGGGGAGGTTCCGTGCGCCTCGTGCGATTCACTGTACGACGGCGAAATAGTGGGCGGCCGCATGATCGCGCGCTGCGACCCCCGGAAGCGGCCAGCCGGCAGCGGCGAGACCGAAGACCTGCCTCTGCAGCCTGAGATCATAATGAAACCCGTCCCGACGAGCTACGAGTCAATCCCTGTCGCTCACGCCGCGCAACGTCGTAGTTGATTACGCATTACCTCGTGATTTCTTACGTCGGAGACGCTCGACCGAGCGACGGCCGACTCCGCTCGGTCGCGAACGGCTCCTTGAAGCGTGACATGGCGAGCCGATCACACGTACGACCGGCGTGCGTGTTTATTTCGCGTAAGTGGCAGTGAGGCAGTCGGGTACGGCATCCGGCAAAAGCGCTCGACGTCGCAGTCCGCTCGGGTCGTTGTGAAGCAGATCTGATCTCCCGTATCATATTTTTGTAAGAAATAGTCTGCGCCGGCGTACCACATCGTGCAGGCCTGGCGGTTTCGTCCGGGCGCGCATTGCTCCGCACGGTCCGCTCGCGGGGGGACTCCGGTATGGGAGAGTTGGCGGTAAGCAGCGAGCCCGTTCGGAGCCTGCTCGTCTGCCTGGGCGTGATCGCGCTTGCGCTCGCCGGCGTGATCCTCCATTCAAGACACGAGTGGCGGGCGCTTCGGCACAAGCTCTTCAGGCGGAATGGAAGTCTGGACGAAGCGTCACAACCGGGGCGCGTCGCCGAACGACTCGGTTCCCGGCGCTGGGACGAGGTATTTCATGAAACGCTCGCCCAGGCGCACCGCGACTATGCGACGGAGGGCGGGGGTGCCGCGGCCGCTTTCGAGGCGGTGGCATCGGCCGAAGCAGAGTTGAAGGATCAGATCGACGCGGTCGCCCTACGCGCCATGAAAGCCGGAGATCCGCAGTCGGTTCTGGTTCGTCTCGAGAAGGCAATCGTTTACATTCTGGTTTTCCCTGCGCGATTCGGAGACCGTCGCGCGGTTCACGGTTTCGAACCATTTTCTGCGGGTTGGCCTGCCCACGCCGCGGCGGTTCGCGCGCCGCGGCCGAGGGTGGAATCGTACCCCCCATGGTCGCGCTTCTGTACTTCCTCGGCCTGGACGCGCATGACGGAGCGCTGGCCGTCGCCTACGAGGCGGACGATGGAAGCCGGTATCCGGCCGAGCTCGCAGAGGCGGCGGGCGGCCCCGACGTGGGACCGGGATGGACCTACGAATTCGCGCTCGCCTGACGGCTCGAATTCCGGAGGGGCTCTGATGCGCGCGACGATCGACTACGGAATCGACCTGGGGACCAGCAATTCGGCGGTCGCCGTGCAGGACGGGGCAGCGCCTCGACTCTTGCCGGGCGACGATGGAGAGCGTGCTCTTGCCCTCGGCGGTCCACGTGACCGGGGACGGTCGCGTCGTCGTCGGCGACGAGGCGATTCGGCTTCGGCTGGCCCACCCCGACGACACGGCCGTCGAGTTCAAGCGGCAGATGGGGACAACCCAGGCGACGCTCGTTCCCGGCCTCGGGCCGACGTTTCTCGGCCGAGGAGCTTTCGGCCGAGGTGCTCCGCGTACTCGCGCAGCGCGCCTTGCGGCACGACGGCCACCCGTTGCGGGCGGCGGTGATCACGGTCCCCGCGATGTTTCAGCTCGCGCAGTGCGAGTCGACCCGCCGCGCGGCGGCGCTGGCGGGGATCGAGCACGCCCCTCTGCTCCAGGAGCCGATCGCCGCGGCGATCGCCCACTCAGGCTCGGGATTCACGCGCGAAGGGCACTGGCTGGTTTACGACTTCGGCGGCGGGACGTTCGACGTCTCGCTCGTCCGCTCGCGCGCCGGCCGGCTTCAGGTGCTCGACCACGACGGCGACAACCACCTCGGCGGCAAGGATTTCAACCGCGTGCTGGCCCGCTGGGCCGCCGAGCGGGTGCGGGAGGAGGGACATCCTCGGCGAGTTCCGCCGCACCGACCCGGCCCTGGCGTCGGCGTTCGTCCGCCTGATCGGCTGAGGCCGAGCGGGTCGCGGTTGCCCTTTCCGAGCCGGAGCAGGTGACGTTTCGACGTGCCCGAGCTGGCCAGGGGGCCGGACGGCGAGCCCGTCGGCTTCAGCGGGCCGGTCGACCGCGAGCTGCTGGAATCGCTGATCGCGCCGATCATCATGCGGACGACCGAGCTCTGCAAAACGCTGCTTGCGCGGAACCGCCTGACCGCGTCGGCGCTCAAGGGCATCGTCCTGGTCGGCGGGCCCACGCGGACGCCCGCCTTGCCGCGGATCATCGAGGCGCAGCTCGGCCTGGACGCGCGGCACCAGATGGACCCGACGACGATCGTCGCGGCCGGGGCGGCCCTGTTTGCCTCGACCCAGAAACTGCCCGCGGGCACTACGAACTCGGCACGGACACGCAGCCGTCGGGCTCGCTCTCGCTCGAGCTCGAGTATGAGTCGATGACCACCAACCCGGCGCCGCTTCTGGTCGGGAAGGCCGAGATCGGCGACCGGCCCGAGGAGCTCGCGATTCGCGTGGTGCGCGACGGGCATGGCAACGGCGTTCGATTCCGGGCCTGTTCCTCTCTCCGCCCAGGCTGCCTTCGCGGTGCCGCTGGCGCTGCGAGAAAGGCGAGCTGAACGTCTTCCGGATCGAGGCGGCTCGCCGAGGCGGCGCCGGCTGGCGGTCGTCCCGTCGCGGTTCTCGATACTGCACGGGATGAGCGTGGCCAAGCCGCCGCTTTCGCAGTCGGTTGGCGTGATGCTCGCGGACAACTCGGTCTGCTGGTATCTGCGCAAGGGGGCGGTGCTGCCGGCACGGAACACGGTGACGCACGCGACGACCGTGCCTCTGAAGCGCGGGCGAGTCGGGCGACGCGATCAAGGTGCCGCTGGTCCAGGGAGAGAGCGACCGCGCCGACCGGAACAAGGTCATCGGCGTGCTGTGCATTCACGCCCACCACATCGCACCGCGACCTGCCGGCCGGCACCGAGATCGAGGTCACGCTGGCCGTCGACGAGTTTTCGAGGACCGAGGCTCGCGGGGCTACGTTCCCCTCCTCGACCGCTGGTTCGACGAGATCGTCCAGTTCGAGGCCGAGGAGAAGTCGGCCGAGCAGGTCAACCAGGGGCTCTGAACGAGCAGCAGGAGCGGCTCAAGCTACTGGAGAAGCAGGCCGCCGAGCTCGAGATTGCCGAGGCCGGGCGTGCGCCCGCGCTCGACGAACGCGTGCGAGAGGTCGAGGTCTCTGATCGCCGAAGGCGACCGCGACTCGGTCGAGCTGGCCGACCAGATGGTCCGGCTGATGACCCACCAGATCGACAGGGTCGAAGCGGAGACGCGGACCGAGGGAGTGCGAATCGAGTTCGAGAAGCGCGTCGCCGGATGCGCGTGAGATCCTGGAGAAGAGTGGCCGGAAGGACGAGCTGGAGGCCCTCAGCCGCGAGTTCGCAAGCGCCATGGACCGAGGCGACATCGCGCGTGGCCGAGGCGAAGCGCGACGCCCTGGCGGAGCTCACCCAGCAGGTCTGGATGCAGACGATCGACTACTGGATGGGCCTGCTGCAGTTCCTCTACGGCCGGTTCCAGGAGCTCAACCTGATGGCGCTGGCTGGCCCTCGGTTCGAGCAAGGGGTGCGAGCGGCCAACAACAATGCGATTCAGGAGCTTGCGGACGTCTGCATGGAGCTGATCAACCTCCTGCCGCGCGAGGAGCGCGGCAAGATGGACGTGCCCGGCGAACGCGTCGTCTCGCACGTGCAGTAGTTTGAGCGACATTCCGATGACGGCGGATCGCTTGCGCGGTCCACCCGGATCCCGCGTGGTGCCCCCAAAATGAATCAAGTCGCGACAGCCACGACCGTGTCGGGCCGCCGGTCTGGTCCGCTCTTGCCGACCCGCTCGCCCGTGCTTGGCCAGCTTCCGCGCGAATCCATTTCGGGTGCTCGCGAGCGTCGCCAGACGTCGGCGTCGACGAGGCGATCTGGAAGGCCGAGGAAGCGCTCACGCGGCTCCGAGCCGGAATTGCGCGCCGACGAGCCCGACCTGCTGCCCTGGATGCCCGAGCCCGACGAGCCGGAGATCCGCCAGGCCGTCCAGCGCATCGAGGAACCCCTGCGCCGATTGACCGACGAGTTATTCTGGTTCTGGCCGGAGCATGACCCCGATGGCGATGTCCTTCGCCGCGCCCTGGTGTCCCTCGACCCGGCGCTTGTGGACGACTACCTCGCCCGCTGCGCCGACGACGGCCTCGCTTGCGTCGCGACGGTGAGCGTTTCCACGGATACAGTGTCAAGTGCGGTGACGGACGCACTTCCGCCCGCCAACGGAGTACTGCCTGCCAATGGCCATTCTCCGTCCGAAACAACCCCCGCGGTCGTGACGGCCGGTGTGCCCCGCCTGTTGAACCACGCCAATCTCCGCCTGCTGCTGGCGGCGCTCTCACTGTATGACGGCTTGCCCGAGGGCCCAAGCGCGGGCACGCCGCTCGAAACCGACGAACGGGCGCCGAGCGCTTCGAGTGGAAATGGTCGCACGGCATGCAGACCGCGCCAGAACCCGCACGAGCTGTTTTGCACAGGCAGGCGCCCGGCGCCCTCTGCCAGGACGACGCTGTTTCTGTGGTCGGAGGCTCTGGCGCGCTGGAACCGGCTGGCAAACTCTCCGGAATTCCTCGCATTCGTGCACGAGAACATCGCGCGGCTCGATGACGAGGTCGTGGGGCCCGAGGATGCCGAGACGATCGTCGAGGCGGCACGGACGCGGCTCGCGGACCTGGTCGTCGCCGAGGTGAAGGCCCAGTTCCTGGCCGGGAGGATGGACCGGGTGCGCGAGTTGCTGGAGGCTGCGCAGTCGAGCGGGATCGATCCGCGCCGGTGGTCACTGGCGTTGCGGCCGTTGCGCAGCCTGTTCCGGACCGAGGCCGCCGAGCTCGATGCGCTCTTGCCGGCGGCTGAGCCTCGCTTCGACGACATTGCGCTGTACTTATCTCGGTTGCGGGCGAAGAAGCTGCGCTGGGAGTCGATCGACCCGGCCGGACACCTGGGACTGGCGGAGGTCGGCGATGAAGCGGTGGTGAAAGCGTGCGCATCGCTCGGGGCTCTCGAGAGCTACGCGGCCGTCGACCGCCTCAAGCCCCTCTTTGGTTCGGCGATGAGCCTGGCTGCCGCCGATTCGCTCAAGCAGCGAATCGCCACGAACGTCGCGCGATTAAACAGCTTCGAAAACTACGCCTGTCACTTTTGCCGCACGCGCGAGATGGACTTGAATCGCTCCGTTGTCGTGACCGGAAAACGAGAGTCGCACCGGACGTATGGCTTCAATAGCACGACCGTTCATTACATGATCAAGGCCAACGTCATTCCGCGCTGCCCGCGCTGCAGCGAGCTTCACAGTTACCTCTGGAACGTGACGGGCGCGATCCGCGCGGCCCTGGCGGTCGCATTCGCGGCCTCGCTCGTGTTCCTGATCTGGGCCAAGCCGTTCGGCGACGATGTGGAGCCTATCGTTTACATCGTCGCAGTCGCGGCGGCCGCGGCGACGGCCTGGATGGCCGGCCTGCTCGCGCGATGGGCACTGACTCTCCTGGCCACGCCGAGCGGGCGAGCGCCGCTACTGGCGGGCCAGGTCGGCAAAGCAATACGAAGAAATGCGACTGGAGGGCTGCAAGATGTGGCTCGACTACCGCCAGAACGCGTTCAAACTTTTCAAGGACGAGCACGGACAATAGGCTTGGCGGCTCCAGGGCGCGCATCGTGAAATGCGGACGGATGGCACGCGCCCGCGGGGCGGCAGCGAGGGTGGCCGGATCCAGATTCAGAGACGCCGATGACTGAAAACCCGAGGAAGCCGCGTGTCTTCCTCAGCTACAGCCGCGATCCAAGCGAGGACGTCCAGTTCGCCATGGACCTGGCCGAGCGCCTCCGCTTTGTCGGTTTCGAGGTCTGGAGTGACGACGAGTCGGAAGGGCCGGGTGCGGCACGCGGCAGCGCGGCCCGCGAGGCGATCGAGAGCGCGCGGCACGCGGTATTCATCGTCACGAAAGCCTGGCTCGAACGGCCCGGTTCGCGGGCCGAGATCGAGCTTGCCAGCGGGCATGCCGCCGAGACACGCCGCCGCCTGGCCGTGCGCCGAGAGCCGCTCGACGAGCGGCCGCTGGCGACGCTGCTTGAAGGGCTCCCGTCGGTCGAATGGCCGCCCGAGGACCCGGAGCCGGACGCGCGGTTCTGGGAGGTCTACTGCGGACTGACCAGGACGCCGCCGGGTAACCGGAGGCTGTGGGCCGAGAGCGGCCGGCAACTGCTTGCCGGCCGCAGCCCGGGCCCCCTCGAGGCGGCCGGCGAGCAGGAGACCGGATCCCTGAGCTCGTTGAAATGCTCCAGCCGGCCGGTGCTTGCCCGTTCTGCGCGAGACTGGACGCTGGTTCTGACCGACTCGGGAGCGTGCTTCAAGATCAGCCGTGGAGCACCTCACCGTCTCGAGCCGCTCCCGGACCTCGATGGCTGCTCGGCGGTTGCGGTGGACAAGGCGGGCAACCTCTTCGTCGGTCTGTACGACGGCATGCTGGCCACCCCCCGCGACGGCGAGTGGGCCTACCACTCCGCCCAAGCCCCGGTACTTTGCCTGTGTGCCAGCCCCTGGGGGCTCGCGATCGGCGACGCTGCCGGAAACGTGGTGTTTCGCGAACCACCGGCGCCGGCCGTTGCCAGAGCGCTCGTGAGCGAGCCGGTTGTCGAGCTCAGGGCGTTTGACGACGGGCTGGTCGCACTGGGTGCCCGCGGCGCGATCTGGATCATCGGCCCGCCGCAGGATGGTACAGTGGCCGTCGCGCCCGTGGCTCCGAATGACGCGATCGGCCGGCCGGTCGGCCTCTTCGACACCGGCAGCCGGTCCCGCGCAGGGGTCTTTAGTGCGGACCGGATTGCAGTGATCGGCCGCGGAGCGCGGACGCTCTCTGTCGGAATCCGGCGATTTCCTGAAGGGATTCAGCAGGTTGTACCGTTCGGCGCCGGATCCGCCGGCTCTGGCGACGCGCCACTGGGTTTGCTCACGGATGCCGGCTTTCTCTGGGTCGTCGAATCCGATCTCAAGAGGGTCGCCCCCATTCTCTTGCCAGACACGGCAGGCATCGCGACTGCCCGCGCGTGCGGGGCTGGTCGCCTGGACATCCGCCGGCGCCTTGGTCGCGGTTCGGCGCGACCGGACATTAGCGACCCTTGCCGCGGGCGACGTCGCGCTGGCCTACGCCGAGCTGGACGAGCCGAACGCAGTCGGCCTCGTGCATTGGCACGCGGATCGCGGGATCCGCGTGAGTGCGTCTCCGGCCCGAAACCGCGAGGTGATTCGGCCGTGGCGACCCTGACGTTGAAGCTCGACGAATTGGACTGGGACGCGGTGGCGGATGCCGCGCTCGACCGCCGCCAGCCGACGCGATTTCCGCCGGGAGTGCTGGCCGACGCGCTCGAGTCTGTCCGCACTTTATTGTGACGATTTCCACCGGGGGTCTCGCGCATCGCCGCGGCTCGAGAGTTCGAGCCCTATAACCCGCTGCACGCGGTCCGTCAGATCCTGCACTTCTTGCGCTTCGGCCTGACGGAGCCCGCGCTGGAACAGGCCGCTGCACTGGAGGAATTGCTTCCCGGCCTCGCATTTCCGCCGTTTCTGCGTGCACTTGCGACGCATCGCCAGCGCGAGTACAGGCGCGCGGCGAACGTGGCCGCGCTGGTGGTCGCGGCGCATCCGGGTTTCGTGCTCGCGCGGTTTCTCCAGATGGAGTCGCAACTGCGATCGCAGTTCAAGGGCCTGCGGAAGCTGCTTTCTGGTCCTCCTCGGGGCGAGTCGAGCGCGCCGCGTGGCTCGACCTTGCGTTCAAGCTGCTGCTTTCGGGAAGCGACGAGGGCAGGGCACTGGCCGCCGAGATCGCCGCCAACCCTGCGCAGGTTCCTCCAGACTCCCGCGAGAGCGCTCTGGCGGAGGAGATGCTCGAACTGAGCGGCGCCGGGCCAGAGGTGCTGGAAGCGAAGCTTGCGGCCGCGGCGGCGGGCTCGCGCGCGGAGGAGGTCATTCTTCTGTACCTCGGCGACCGCCTCGATGACAGGTCGTCGCCCCGGTCGTCCCTGGAGGCGCTGCGGCGCTCTGGTCGCGCGTTTCCCGGATCGCCCGGCCGTGCGCAGGCTGTACGTCGCTCGGCTGGCTCGGCTGGCCGTCGACCTTGCGAGCCGGGAAAAGTACGCCGAGGCCCTGCGCGTGGTCGAGCGTTGCCTGCAGCTCGAGCCGCACGAGACCGTCCATTTCCAGAACCGAGCCGCGTTGTTCACGCTGTTGCGCGAGCCCGAGGCTTACCACGACGCGTGGTTCGAGCTCGACCGCCACCAGTACCGGCTCGCGCTCGCTGGGCCGGATCGCGGCGGCCGACGCGCTGGCGCTGGCGCGACCCCACCGATTATTCGCCCAGCAAGCCCGGCTACCGTCCGGCGAATCGGCCGGCTCTGGGAGCCGTCCGAATCTGGGATTCCTGATGGAGACGACCCGGACGAAAGATGGCGGCGAGCGAGACGGTGCTGGCCGTGAACAACGACCGGATCGAGGACGGATCCCGATCTGCTGCGGCAGTGGGTCCATCATCGCCGCGCCGAGCTGACCTTCACGCACTGGTCGCTGGGTCTGGATCCCCGCCGGTTCCTGCTCGACCCCGAGAGCCCCAAGGCCGCCCGCGCGCGGCTCGCGGCGCTGGCTGCGTGCGCGCGGTCACTCGGAGTGCTCGTGCCCGAGGAAGGGCGGCTCCTGGCCGGGCGGCTCGTGGCCGCGTGGACCGGCGCGGCGGCTCGGGTCGACCCGGCCTACGCCCCGCCGCCGGCGGACCCCGAGGCCCGCGCACTGAGGCTGCTCCACCTGGAGACACTTGGCGACCTCGCGTTGCTTTGCCTCACGTGGAAGCCCGATGGACGCCGGCCCGCGCTCGTCGAGGAAGTGCTGGGGCTTCTCGAAGACGAGGGCCCGTTCTTCGACGACGCGCTGCTCAGGAGGTGCTGCAAGGGCAGCCAGGTGGAGGCGTCCTACTCACTGAAGCTCCTGGCCGGGTTCATCAACGATTGCCTCGGGCATCGACCCGACGCGCCCGACGCCGGCTCGACGCGGCAGAGCGCGCCGCAGTGACCGGCCGGCTGGCGGCGGAGCTGCTCACGCGGCTCGCCTACCGGACGTACGAAGCGTATCGCGGGGTGGAGCTTGGCGCCGCGTCTGCGCTTGGCCTATCATCGAGCGCGCCCGAGGATCATGACCCCGAGAACGTCCGGACCGAGCTGATGGCCGCGCGGTTCCTCGCTGATCGCCGGCCACGACGACGAGTCGCGGGCCACGCTCGCGAAGCTCCAGCGATCGGCCCGCGCCCGCGAGCCGGAGATCCACTCCGAGATCGAGGAGCTGCGGCAAATCCTCGACGAGCGGAAGCCGGACCGGCGTCGCCAGCCGCCGGCAAGCGCCCGACGCAGCCGAGCCCGCGGCGCCGGAAGCGGCGGGCCGGCGCGATGGCCGAGCTCGAGGCGGAGATCGACCGATTCCCCGGCTCGATCCAGGCCTACGAGGAGCTCGCCCGGAAGCTCGCCGCGGGGGGCCGGTTCCAGGACGCGATCGACTGGAGCGAGCGCGCGATGACCCAGTGCCTGGGACGCGACGGCCAGCTCCGCGCGCGCTCGCTGAACATGGAGATGCTCGGGCTCGGGCAAGCTCGGGCGAGCGCGACCAGAGCGCGGTGCGGCTCTACGCTGACGGGGGCCCATCGGCCCGCCCTGGACGTGCTCGAGGCGCATCCCCGAGGCGGATGCCCCGGACTACACGCTCGACTTTCTGCTGGGCCATTGCCGCCTGGCTCTCGGCCGACCCGAGGAGGCGCGGCTGGCGTTTGAACGGCGCACTGGAGCACTGCGGCCGGCAACTGCACCGAACCGTGCTCCGCGGCCTGGCGATGGACGTCGACCAGCCTTACCTCGTGGCTGCACGGCGCTCGATCGCCGACAAGCATCGACGCCGGCGAGCGTTCGAGCCCGCGCTTGCGCGAGGCATGGGCGATGATGGCCCGGCTCCGCCGTCCCGAGGCCGCGCTGGTCGACCTGGCGCAGATCCACCTCGACGCGGCCCTGGACCGGATCGGCACCGCGCATGACCCCTTGCCGGCGCCGACAGGTTCCGATGCTCGAGCTCGTGCGGCGGCCGGCTGGCGGAGGTCTATGCCGTCGAGCTCCGACCTCGAGCGGCGCGCGCCGGCTCGCCCGGCTTGACGCCTGGCGACCCACGAGCCCTCGCGGCGCAAGGCCGAGCTGATCCTGCGCAAGGCCGACGCGCTCGAGGAGCAGGCGGCGCTGGCCGAGGTGCTGGCCCGCTCCGGGGCACTTGCTCCGGCAGGGCAACTTTGCCGAGGCGCTGGCCGCGCTCGACGATGCCGGCCCGGCTCGGCCGAGCCGCGCGATCGTCCGGCAGCGCGCCCTGCTCTTGCTGAAGCTCGAGCGGTTCGAGGAGGCCGAGGCCGCCGCGACGGCCCTGCGGGGATCGACGCTCGCCCGTCGCGAGGGAGTTTCTCGAGAGCTTTCCGGCGCTCGCGTGTTCGCCAGCGCATCGCCGCGGCGAGCCGGATGCTTCGAGCCGGAGAATCCGCGCTCGGCGCTGGCGGTCCTCGACGGGGCTGTCGCCGGTGACCGCGACCAGGCCGTCGAGCTGGCGTACTGCCGGGGCTTCGGCCTGACCATGGACGCCTACCGGCTCCGCCGCGCCGGCGACCAGGCCGGCGCTCGTCAGGCGTTCACCGCCGCGATGGACGTCGTCGAGCCGCACGTCGCCGCCGCGCGCGCCTCGGGGCATGCGCGGCTGATCGAGCTGTACGAGACGCTCGACAAGGAACTCGACCAACGAACTGACACCGACCGACCGAAGGGACCCTGGCCATGGCAGACACCGAGCACGGCGAACGGCCGCGGGCGAAGACGATGGTCCGGCTCGACCTCTACAATGCCTATGCGCGGCTGGGCGTCTCGCCGCTTTTGCCGACCGACGAGATCAAGGAGGTCATCAACCGCAAGCGCAAGGAGGTGATGCGGCGGCGGCGGACTCGCGGCGAGCAGCAGTTCGGCGAGGAAGAGGCCGAGATGACCCGCCTCCAGGCGATCGAGGACGAGATCGGCACGCCGAAGGCCCGCGCGCGGTATGACCGGCTGAATCCCCAGAACGCGCTCTTGACGATCCAGCCTGGCCCGGCGCGACGCCCGCCTCGACCCCAAGCACCGCGCCGGGCTGGCCACGGCCTGGCTCGTCGAGGAGCTCGGCCGCGAGAGCGCGCTCCCCTCTCCGGAGAGCCTGGCGCTCTGGGCACCCAAGGGCCTCGACCCCGACCTCGTCGACATTCCTCGCCGCAGTTTGCCGCGGCGACGACCGGCGAGCGAACCGCGATCGAATGATCGAGGCCAGACGGCCCTGCCGGAGATCGCCGACCTGAGCCGGCTCGGGCGCCAGTCCCGCCAGCGGCAACGGTTGCCTCGAGGCGGACGCGATTCGTCCCGCCGAAGCATCACCGAGAACAGTCAACAGGGGGTTCGCCCGATGGCTGAATATCACCGCGTGATCGGCATCGACCTGGGCACGACATTCTCGGTCGTCGCCGCGTACAGCTACGACAAGAAGGACGTGAAGGTCATCCCCAACCGCCAGAACGAGCCGACGACGCCGTCGGTCGTCTACGTCGCGCCCGACGGCCGGGTGAGCGTCGGCAAGGCCGCGCAAGGAGAAGCTGGCGCGCGACCCGAACCGCGTCATCTTCGAAGTGAAGCGGCTGATGGGCGAGCAGCACGACGGCCAGCAAGGCGATGGTCCACGGGGCGGGCGTCGAGCTCGACCCCGAGGTCGTCTCGGCGCACATCCTCAAGGAGCTGAAGGCGTGCGCGGAGAAGGTGATCGGCGAGCCGATCCACGACGCGGTGATCACCGTCCCCGCGCGGTTCAAGGAGCCGCAGAAGAACGCCACTCGCGAGGCGGCCAGGATCGCCAAGCTCAACCCGCGGCTGATCATCAACGAGCCGACGGCCGCGGCCGTCGCCTACGGGCTCGACAGCGGCGAGCCGCAGACCTTCGTCGTCTTCGACTTCGGCGGCGGCACCTTCGACGTCTCGGTCGTCCGGATCATGGAGGACCAGACCGTCGAGATCCTCGGCACCGGCGGCGACCCTCACCTGGGCGGCGGCGACATCGACCAGAAGATCGTCGACTGGGCGCTGGCCAGAAGATGAAAGCCCAGTTCGGCGAGGACTTCCGCGACAACGCCCGGCTGATCGGCCGCCTCAGGCTCAAGGCCGAACAGGTCAAGATCCACCTCTGCAACGAGCGCCAGCGGCAGGACTTCTTCCTGGAGTTCCCGACGCCCGAGATCGACGAGATCAACTACAGCCTCACGCCGGCCGACTTCGAGGCGATGCTCTCAGCCGCTGCTCGACCGAGCGCATGGCCGAGGTCGACGTCGCCCTGGCCAGCGCCAAGGAGCGGCACGACCTGACGCTCGACGACGTCGACGCGTTCATCCTCGTCGGCGGCTCGAGCCGCATTCCCCAGGTCAGCCGAGGCGCTCGCCGGGCGTTACAAGAAGCCGATCAAGGTCGAACCTCAATCCCGACGAGATCGTCGCGATGGGCGCTGCCAGGATGGCTCTGAACTTCGAGCCGAGCCTCGAGTGGGTCGGACAGGACGACGTCCCCCTGCAGCATCGACACCGAGGCGGCCCGACCGCCGGAGGAGCTCGTCGACACGAACATCAAGGACGTCGTCAGCCACACCCTCGGCATCGGCCTGAAGGACGACATCTACGATCCGCTGATCCCCAAGGACCACGTCATCCCCCACAAGGTCGTCCGCCGCGGCTACACCACGGCGCAGGACAACCAGACCAGCATCTACGTGCCCGTCTACCAGGGCGACAACCCCAAGGCGAGCCTGAACTTTCTTCTGGGCGACGTCGTGATCGACGGCCTCGCGCCGGGGCCGAAGGGGTCGCACCAGTTCCAGGTGACATTCGCGCTCGACGCCGACGGCATCTTCTTCGGCGAGCTGCTGCACCAGCAGACGAGCCAGGTCACGCCGATCAAGCTGAGCCGCGGCCAGGGCGCGATGACCGAGAAGAAACGGATCGCGCTGGCCGACATCGTCGAGTCCGGGATGATCGGGCCCGAGCGCCGGCCCGCGGCAGCCGGTCACCCGGCGCAGCGTCCGGTGCGTCCTGACCCGGTCGCCCAGCTCGTCGAGGAGGCAAACCGCCAGCTCCCCAACCTGCCCGCTGACCGCCAGCGCGAGATGAGCGACGTGCTCGGCCGGCTGCACGGAGCCCGGGCGACCAACGACACACCGCTCGGTCGCCGTGCTCGTGGCCCAGTTGACCATGCTGCTCGTGCAGAGCCGGGGCTCATGAGCGTCACCGAACGACACACCCGATGATCTGTCGCTCTCCCGAAGGGGCAGCTCCTGGTCGACAGCCGACGGCACCCTGATCGCGCAGGTCCGGGCGAGCCGGCCGGCGCGGCAGGCGATGCGCGACTGGTTTGACCGCCTGGCGGCGTCGCGGCCCCGGGGCGTGCTGGCCCACAGTCGGCTCGAGGACGGCCAGCGCGGCTTCGAGATCCACTACGAGCCGCAGCCCCGCGAAGCCGTCTCGCTCGCGACGGCGATCGAGCCGGTGGCGGTCCGATCCGCGCGGCCTCGATTCCCGCGATCCTCGAGCTCGGCCGGTTCGTCTTCGAGGCCGCCGGCGAGCTGGCCGGCCGCGGGTTCGGCGACGCGCTCGTCGCGCCTGGCGACCATCCGGCTCGTCCCCGGCTCGCCCGGACCCTGGCGGCTCGTGCCGCTGCCGACCCGCGGCACTTCACTCGCCGACTGGGCCCGGGCCGAGCCCGACACCTGGCTCTGGAGCACGTCGCGAGTCGATCCTCGCCGGCGCGGGGCTCGACCCGGTGCACTTGCTCGGGGCGGCCCTGCACCACGGCGCTTGCCGGGCCGCTCGTGCCCGAGTCGCTGCCGAACCGCGAGAAATTCGCCCGCCTGCTCCGGGGCCGCGATCGGCCTGCCCGCGCGGCTCGGCGCAGGCGATCCGCGATCGCCCTGCCCCGCTCTCTCGAGGAGGACGCCGCCGCGCTCGAACGGCTGGTCCTCGACTGCCTCGAGCCGGTCCCCGGCTCCCGGCCTCGCCCGGCCTCGGCCCGAGAGCGGTTCGAGCAGCTCTGCCGAGAAGCTCGCGACCGAGCGCCTGATCCGCTACTGGGGGTTCGAGAACCAGCCGGCCGTCGTCGCCCGGCTCTCGGCACTCCTGGCCATCCGCCGGCCGCCCCGACCGCGCCGGCGGCTGCGCCGGCTCACTCGCCACGCCCCCGCGCCGTCCCCTGGGACGAGCAGGTCCCAAGCTGGTCGAGCGAGGCGACCTGGCCGGGGCCCTCGAGGCCGCCTGGAACGACATCCAGGAGAACGGCCCGGCCCGCATCCGCTTCTACCTGGCCGTCGTGCAGCGGATCGCCGCGCGGCGGCCCGGGCCATCGACCGAGGTCGCCGCGGCGATCGACCGGCTCGTCGGCGCGTTCGGGGACAGGCTCGACGAGTCGGACGTCCTCCGCCTCGCCCATATCCGGACGCGCCACCTCGGCGAGAAGACCGACCGGCTCGGCCTGGCGCACCGCAAGTTCGCGAGCCGATGGAACGACGCCACCGCGCGGCTCATGCAGGCTCGCCTCCTGCTCGCGACCGGGCAGGCGTACAACCAGGTGAGCCGCCTCTGCAAGGAGGCACGCGGGCTCTACGAATCGATGCCCGAGAAAGGGGGCAAGGCCGGTCTCTACGCGACGGCCTACCTTCACCTGCTCGACGGCATCGCCCACATCGGGGCCGTCAGCCTTTACAAGAGTGAATCGTTCTACAACGATGCGTTCGAGGGCTTCGGCCGGGCGCTCGAGCTGGCGGGCCGGGCCGGCCACGACGACTTGATCCGTGCCTGCCTGCGCTGGTTTGGCTGGCTGGGCCGGTTCACGGCGATCGCGCAGGGCCCCCGCTCTCGCTGCTCTCCGCGGGGATCGAGGCGGTGCTGAGGTCGCACGGCCTGACGGCCGAGTCGGTGGCCGCCGCGGGGGTCCCGGAGATCCCCTGGTACGACGAGGTCCAGCTCTTCCCTGTTTGAATCTCGCGACAAGCGGAGGGGATCGTGTCGAGCGTGTTCGAGCTCCTGATGCTCTGGCTCCTGCTGGCGGCCACGGTCGCGATGGTCGTGCTCTCGGCCCGCGCGCGGCGGCTCGAGCAAGAGGAGGGACTGGCCGTCGTCGCGGAAGCGGTTGATCGCCGTGAGCGTCGTGTGGCGCGGCCGTGGCGCTGCTCGTCGCTGGCGGCGACCGCGTCGGCCGCTCTTCCCGCCCATGGCGCCGCGACCTCGACGTCCGCCGCCGCGCCGAGCCGACCGATCCCGCTCGCCGCCGCCAAGCAGAAGGGAGCTCGAGAAGCGCAAGGACGAGCTCTACGACGAGATCGACCGGGTCAATGCGAGATCGCGAAGCTCTCGCCGCGTCGACGGAGCCGCCGACCGTCGCGGAAGCCGAGACGCGCCGTGGTTCGCCTTCGACGTCGGCCCGCTGGCTCACTTCCTGGTCCCGATCCTGGTGATGCTGGGCACGGTCGCGCTCGTCGCTCTCGGCGACCCGACGACGCTGTTCCGGCCCGGGTGGTTCGGCGCCGGGCGCGAGACGCCGACGAGGAGAACAGCAGGCGCTCGCCGAGCTCGACCGTCTGGCCCACCTCGCTGAGCTCGGCCAGTTCCGCGAGGGGATGCGAGGCGCGCCGGGCCGGTCGAGGTCGGGCTGCTCGAGAAGTTCGACCGGCTCGACTGGGCGTACCTGAAGAGCTACTGTTGCGTCCAGGTCGCGGCGACCGAGACGACCGATCCAGCCGAAGCGCCAGGCAGCTCCTCGAGACGGCCGTTCGCGACCTCGAAACCTTGCTCGAGCAGGCGCCCAACCGCGGCGAGGCGGTCTATCTCCTGGCGATGGCGCACGGCCTGCTCGGCGACGGGCGGCAAGTCGCTCGACGGCATTCGCGAAGGCCGGCGAGCTTGTCTCGGAAGCGAGCGTTCCAAGCTGCCGCTTCGCCCACAACGAGAGCGTCTGCCTGCTCGGGCTGGCCGAGGAAGCTCTCGGCCAGGGCGACGCCGAGGCGGCGTCGCGGCTCTTCGACCAGGTCACGAAGCGCGGCGTGCTGGTCGACCAGATCCCGATCTCGCTCGTGAAGGTCCGGCTGCTGAACGTGCGCGCGGAGCCTCCGCGACGGGCAATCACGAGGAGGCCGCCCAGCGGCATCGAGGCGGTGCGGAAGCTCGAGGGGCTCGACGCCGAGCAGCGGCGGGGCATCGAGGCGATCTGTGACGCGCTCGAGACCCTGATCGCGGTGCGCGAGGGGGACCCGCCAGCGATCCTGCGGCACACCGACACGTTTCCTGGCCCGGCACCTGCCTCCAGGGTCTGCCCGAGCCCGACGAGGAGATCGTCGAGGAGTACCTCGAATCGCCCGTTGCGGGCATCGACCTGCGGCTCTCGCCCCAGATCTTCCGGGCTTTCCTCTTCCTCCAGGCCGAGGCCCGGAGCAAGATCGCCGCGAAGCCGAGGATCGCCGCTGACCGACGACCAGGTCGCCTGGATCGCCCGACCCCTGTTCCGCGCCTTGCAGTTCGAGCTCCGTCAGCGCGACATCCTGGCGGCGCTCGGGCGGACTCTACTACTGGTTCGTGCCGGACCGGCGGAAGCAAGCCGTGCAGTGGCTCGAGGCGGCCGTGGCGATGGGCGCCGAGGGACAGATCGCCCGGCGACTGCTGGAACAGGCCCGTGCGTTGGATGAGGAGCACCGCGAGGCGATGGAATGGTTCCGCTCGGCCTCGGCCCGGTTCCTCCACGACCCGACGGTCGCCAGCCGCGTGCCGCCGGCCTTGATCGAGGAGCTCGGGCGATTCCAGGAGTTCCAGCCGCTCTTGCTTGACCTCGAAACAAGCCCCGAGCTCGAGCCGCGCGAGCCGACCTTGCGCTTGCTTCGCGAACGCGCCGGTTACCTCGAGAAGATGGTCGCCGATCTGGCGGCGCGCAAGTCGCGACGACCTCGGGCCCGTGCTTCACGAGCTTCGCACGGACTACCAGCAGCTCATCGCCGGCCTCGACGCCTCGACCGGCCGCATGGCCGATATCGAGCGGAGGCTCGTGCAGGAAGTCGGGAAAATCGTCATATCGTGATTTTTTGTGAGGTGTGTCATGAGCAGCCCGGGCGCAAACGACGGTCCAGAGGCCGAACCCGCAGTGGTCGAGAGCTCTGTCGGCCAAACGCTGCCGGCGATCCGCCGGGGCGGGAAGCGCGATCACCGACTTGCGCGCCGCGCTCATCGAGAAGCTTCCGAAGCTCAGTTTTGCAAGCTGGTCGGCAAAGGAAGACTTCAAGATCGACGAAGAGTGGGCCGGGATCGTCTCACTGCGCTCCGACGCCGTTCTGGGTCCGCTCGAACCGCTTGCGCCGGACCCTCGCGATGGCTAGCGGCCGAGAGCTCGCATGAGCCGTGTCTGAACGCAACGTGCGGAGCCCAAGCGATGGAACCCGAGCCGCGCCGTCCGCAAGACCCGAACTTGACCGCCGACCCATCCGCGGCGCTCGACCGTGCCGTGCAACATGACCTGGAACGAATCCGCGCGGAGTCGCTCTTGGCCCGTCAGGATTCGGCGCAGGAGCTCACGCGCGCGCTCGATCTGGCCGTCGACGCGCCTCTGGCCTTGAACGAGATCACGCGTAGCCTCGACAGGCTGGAGGGCCAGGCGCTGCCGTCGTTTTCGGAGCTCGAGAGCCTGCTGGCCGCGCCGGAGACGACGGGGCTGCGCCATGGAGCGGAGCCTGCTCGCGGAGCTCATCAAGGACGGTGGCGAGGCGCAGTCGATCCTCAAAAAGGGTCTGGTCTTCCTCAAGCACCGTCGTTACCCCGAGGCCCTTGAGTGGTGGGCGCTGCACCGTCAGGGTCTCGATCCGGCGTCGAGCCGGCTGACCCTCCTGTTGCTCGTCATGGAAACGTTGACCTATCTCTGGTCGGGTCACCCGGAGCGAGCCGCGGCCGTCCGGAGCCAGCTCACCGCACATCCTCTGTTCCGGCAGCTTCGGCCGGGACCGCCTCGGTCGTAAGACCAGGCGCTTGCCGGAGAGCGACCACGCCGACCGCGTGCAACTTTTGGTGCCGTCGTAACCACGCACGCCTAGCGAAGAAAGGTTCGGGGCCCGTCCGATCTGTGGTTCATCTTTTCTGGCAACGCTGTATCATGGATCAACTCTTACGGCCGCAGAGATTCTTCCGACACCTCGTTTCGAGTTACCCCGCCGGCGTGTCGGTTTCGGTTGTCATAAAACGCCCTTCGCGTTAATCTCCGTCTAAGACCCAAAGCAAACGGACCGGAAACGCGGAGGGAGACTCCACTTCGGTCTCTCTATTCGTCGAGACGAGAGGGGGTAGTAATGGCGGCCCGCGTGACGAGCGTCTTTCTCTACGTCAAGGACGTTCGACGGTCGCTGGAGTTTTACAACGAGGTTGTCGGAGCCGAGATCGTCCAGGTACACGCCGAAGCCGAGAACGCTCCATATAGCCTGGCAATCGTGCCGCATCGGTCAATTCACGGTGATGCTGCATCCTCAGGAGCCGCATGCTGATGAATTCACGGACACGCGTGTCGGTGTCGGAATCCATCTGCAGATTCAGGTGCCGGACGTGGATGCGTTCTATCAGCATTGTCTGGACGAAGGGGCCATGCTGAGCGTTTCCGGAGAACCCGCCGATCAGAGCTGGGGTTGGCGGGAATTTGCCTTGCGAGACCCCGATGGATTTGTGTGGTCGATCTATCAGGACAAATCCGGTGGCCAGTGGACGAGCTGACCGGCCGAATTGTGTCGCGACCGTCAACCGTGTGGCTCCTCGGGCGCGAGAACAGGGCAGCGCACCCGGCCACACCGGCGGTCTCGGTGCGCAAGACGTTGCGCACTAAATTGATGCGACGCCAGCCAGCCTGATCGCCCAGAGATTGTTCCGCGGCCGAAAAGCCCCCTTCGGGCCCGACGGCCAGGATCACATGCTGACCGCGCGGGATCGGCGGCACGCGGAATGGGCAAACCTTCCGGATCGGCGATGAATTTGAACGAGTCGGGCCAGGATCCCGCGAGGTCAGCCCAGCGCACCGGCGGGTCGAGGAACATGAGCCAGTTGCGCCTGCATTGTTTCGACGCTTCGATGATCGAGCACCGCAATCGCTCGAGCTTCGAGGGGCCCGGCTCGACGACGCTGCGATCGGTCACGATCGGGATCAACCGATCGAGCCCAAGCTCGGTAGCTTTCTCGACCAGCCAATCCAGCCGATCGCCCTTGGGGGCGGCCGACGCCAGCGTGAGGTGGAACGGGGGAGAACGATCGGGCAACGGCGACTTCCACCACGATCAGATCGACCCAATCGTTGCCCACGGCGACGACTTGCGATCGGGTTGCGCCGCCTCGTCCATCAAACACTTCGACGATGTCGCCGGGCCCGAGCCGGCAGACTCGGGTCAAGTGTTTGGCCTCGCCCGCTTCGAGGCGCTGGCGGCCATCACGTGGGGGATCGGGACAATAGAACCGGACAGACACGCTCAATCTCCCGAGCTCGTCAAAGATTGGAGTCATCCTATCCGATCGTAGGGATAGAAGGCGACGTGCGGATCGCCGGTCTGACCGGGTCGCGTGGCTCTCCATTTCCGCGGTGACCGAGACGACGAGCAGAGCCCGATCGAACGATTGACTCAGCACGGAGATACGCCCGAGTGTGGATGCGGCATTGGAGCTTGGAGCGAGACCCGTTTGCCGGGCCGGAGTCGCCCTACGTGCCGTTGCCGTCGCACGATGAGGCCGTCGCGCGGCTGGTCCACGCGATCGAGAACTCGCAGCGTCGCGCCATCGTCACGGGGGCGGCCGGGTTGGGGAAGACCACCGTCGTCGGTCAGGCGTTCGCCGAGACGCGTCAGCCCGGGCGCCGGTTCGCACGAGTGAGCGTTTCCGGCGAGACGACGATGCTATTCGCCCAGCTTGTCGAGCGGCTGGGAGAACGCATCGGCCGCGAGCCGAGCCACCTGGCGCGTGGCGAAGCCTGGAACGAGCGCTCCGCGTCGCGTCCCTTCTCAGACATCACTTTGTCGTCGCCGTCGACGATTGTTTTCTCCTGCCACCTCGCAATGCGCGGCGCGACCTCGATGCGCTTGTTCAGCTCGGTATCATCGCCGGCACCAGGCTCACGGTCATCCAGCTCGAGCGCGCGGGCACGACTGACGAGTCCGATGCGAGCGATTCATGGATCGTCCCCATCACCCTGAGGCCTCTCACGCGTTCGCAGGCCGAGAGCTACCTCACGACAAAATTCGCCGCGGCCGGATGTATCAGCCCGGTTTTCACGCCACGGGCCATCACGCGCCTGCACGCGCTGTCGCGAGGCATCCCTCGAAGACTCGAGGAACAGGCCATGCTCTGTCTCGTGGGGGGCGCCGCGCCACGGTCTCGAGGTGATTCCGCCCGATCTTGTCGACGGCATCGCCCGCGAGCACCCGAGCGAGATGACAGTCGGCGAAAGCTGGTAGCGTGGAATGGCCTGCCGTACGGCCGAGGCGCGCCGCGTCAGACCCGGGGTAGATTCGGCGCTCGGTTTCGTGATAGCATCAACGGTTGGGCACGGCGGAAAAGCACAGCGCCTCGCGGCTCGTGCGCAGTACTTGTGGGGAGACTGATCGCATTCCATGAAAGAGCCGGAGATTTCGTTGCGCAACCCTGCGGTAGCGGCGTTGCTGGCCTGGCTCATACCCGGGCTGGGCCATTACTATCAGGGACGAAAAGGTAAGGCGGTCCTGTACGGGGTCTGCATCCTCGGGTTGTATTTCATCGGGCTGTTGATGGGCGAAGGGAAGATCGTCTACTGGCGGTGGGTCAATCCGCTCAACAATCCCGAGAAATTCTGCGTCTATTACCTGGGGCAGTTTTTCGTGGGCTTGCCCGCACTGCCGGCGCTCGTCCAGGGGACCGTGCAATACTTTTTCCATGACCCGATTCTCGGCGGTCTCTTCGCCGAGCCGTCGCCAAACATCTTGAACGGACTGCATCCGCGACTCGGCAAGCTGGTCGAGATCGGCACGATCTACACAACGGTGGCTGGATTGCTCAATATCCTCGCCATCTACGATGCCTACGAAGGGCCGGCTTACCTGGCGCAAGAGGAAGAGATGGCGTCTCAGGGCAGTCCGCTCCTGGCCAGCGACCTCAAGGCGGAGGGACCGGTATGATTGCTCCCGCCGCCGAGGTCCAGGTCTACTGGATGATCCTACCGCTCGTCGCCGCGATCAGCATCGTCTACTCGGCGTCGCGCTATGAATCCTGGCCGAGGATCTGGTGGCGCTCGATTGCGCCTCTCTCTGTGGATCATCGGACTGCTGGTTGCCGCAACGGCGCTCTTGCTCTTCATCAACACTCAGGTCTGACCGGCAGGCGACTGGCGAGGGGGCCTGTTGCTCGGCAGGTTGAGCCGGCACCTGCTGCGGGCGGCCCCGCTCGAGCATCAGGTGACGTTGAACGCGCTCGAGGTAATGCCGGTCAGTCCGGTGGCGCTGACCTTGAGCGTGTAGCCGGTTCCTGGGTTGTTGAGCGTGAGGTCGGAGAAGCTAACGACGCCGGCCACGGCGGCGATCGTGAGCGTCCCGCCGAGGATGCTGCCTCCGGGATTGACGCCGATGGCGACCGTCATGTTGCCGGTGAACGACGTGACGAGATTGCCGTACTTGTCCTCGGCGACCACGGCGAAGCCGAATTCGGTGCCGGCGGTTACGCTGGCCGGCGGCTGCGTCATCACCACGAGCTGCGATGCGGCTGCCGGCACCACGCTCAGGGCGCCGGTGACGGCCGTGGTCAGCCCGGTGGTGGTGGCTTGCAGCGTGTAGCCTGTGCCCACGAGATTGAGCTTCAATCCGGTGAAGGCGGCCACGCCCTTGACGGCGGTCAGGGTGAGCGTGCCGCCGAGCGTCGTGCCGGTGGGGTTACTGTCCAGAGCGACCGTCACGCTGCCGGTGAACGCGGTCGCGACGTTGCCGAACTTGTCTTCGGCCGTGACCGTCAGGGCGAAGCCGGCGCCGGCGGTCACGCTGGCTGGGGGCTGGGTGGTGACGACGAGCTGGGTGGCCGTCGACGGCGTCACGGCGATGGCCGAGGTGATGACGGCGGCGAGCGTCCCGCTCGTGAGCGAGAGGGTGTAGCCATTGCCGGTCTTGTTGATGGTCAGTCCGGAAAAGGTGGCGACTCCGCTGGCCACCGTCGCGGTAAGCGTGCCCCCCAATGTCGTTTTTCCGGGGTTGCTCGAGAGTGCGACCGCCACGCTGCCGCTGTAGTTCGGGATCAGGTTTCCGAATTTATCCTCGATGGTCACGGTCAGCCCGAAGGTGCTGCCGGCGGTGACGCTGGCCGGGGGCTGTGCGGTGATCACGATCTTGGGCGCGGCCGGCACCACGTTGAAAGAGCTTGTGACGGCCGCCGGCAGCCCTGTGGTCGTTGCTTGCAGCGTGTAGCCGGTGCCCACGAGGTCGACGGCCAACGTGGTGAAGCTGGCCACGCCCTTGACGGCCGAGACGGTGAGCGTGCCGCCCAGGGTCGTGCCGCTTGGGTTATTGGCGAGGGCGGCCGTCACGCTGCCTGTGAAGGCCGTCGCCACGTTGCCGAACTGGTCCTCGGCCGAGATCTTGACGCTGATGGCTGCGCCGGCCGTCACGCTGGCCGGGGGCTGCGTGGTGACGACGAGCTGGGTGGCAGTCGACGGTGTGACAGCGATGGCCGAGGTGAGAACGGCGGTCAGCGTGCCGCTGGTGACGGAGAGCGTGTAGCCGGTGGCGACCTTGTTGATGGACAGGCCGGAGAAGGTGGCGACGCCGTTCGCCACAGTTGCCGTGAGCGTGCCGCCGAGGGTCGTCTTGCCGGGGTTGCTCGAGAGTGCGACCGCCACGGTCCCACTGTAGGTCGGGATCAGGTTTCCGAACTTGTCTTCAATGGTGACGGTCAATCCGAAGCCGCTGCCGGCGGTGACGCTGGCAGGGGGCTGTGCCGTCAGCACGAGTTTCGGCGCATGCCGGCACCACGTTGAACTGGCTTGTGACGGCCGTCGACAACCCTGTGGTGGTTGCTTGCAGCGTGTAGCCTGTGCCCACGAGGTTGACCGTCAACGTGGAGAAGCTGGCTACGCCCTTGGCGGCCAAGACGGTGAGCGTGCCGCCCAGGGTCGAGCCGCTTGGATTATTGTCGAGGGCGACCGTCACGCTGCCGGTGAACGACGTCGCCACATTTCCGAACAGGTCTTCGGCTGAGACCTTGATGCTGATGGCCGCGCCTGCCGTCACGCTGGCGGCGGGCTGGGTGGTGACCGCAAGCTGAGTGGCCGTCGACGGTGTCACAGTGATGGCCGAGGTGAGGCCGGCGGTCAGCGTCCCGCTCGTCAAGGAGAGCGTGTAGCCGGTGCCGACCTTGTTGATGGTCAAGCCGGAGAAGGTGGCGACGCCGCTGGTCACTGTTGCCGTGAGCGTGCCGCCCAGGGTCGCCTTTCCGGGGTTGCTCGAGAGGCCAACGGTGGCGGTTCCGTTATAAGTCGTGGTCGGGTTGCCGAACTTGTCTTCCGCCGTCACGGTCAAGCCAAAGCCGGTCCCGGCCGTCACGCTGGCGGGCGGCTGAGTCGTCGCCACCAGTTTCGACGCCGCCAGGGGCGTGATGGTGATGTCGCTGGTTGTGGCGGCGCATCACGCCGGTGCCTGTGGCTCGGAGGGTGTAGCCGCTGCCGGCCTTGTTGAGCGTCAGCCCCGAGAACTTGGCCACTCCCTTGACCGCTGTCACCATCAGCGTCCCGCCCAAGGTACTGCCGCCGGGGTTGTTCAAAAGCGCGATGCTCACGCTGCCGGTGAAGCCGGTGGCGACGTTGCCGTACTGGTCCTCGGCGGTGATCGTGAGGCCGAAGGCGGTGCCGGCTGCGACGCTCGCCGGCGGCTGGGACGTGACAGCGAGTTTCGATACCTTGGCCACCACGACGTTGAACGGACTCGATGTCGCGGCGCTCAGGCCGGTCGCTGTCGCTTGGGCCGTGTATCCGGTGCCGGCCTGAATCGTGGATAGATGATTAAATCGAGCCACTCCGCTCGCCGCGTTGACGGAGACGGTGCCCCCGCCGGCGGGAAGCACGAGCGTCACTTTCCCGGTGTAGGCATATCCACGTGCCCGTTGGCGTCCTCGGCAGTGACGACCAGGCCGAAGTTGCCGCCGGCAGTGAGATTGGCGGGTGGCTCGTCGGTCATGACGAGCTGGCTGGCCATCTTGTAGGCCGCCAGGTCGGGGACCAGCTCGCTCGCGATCGGCGATCCCAGGCCGGTGACGGCGTCGTAGCCGGGTCCAGCACAAAGCCGCCGTTGTTGCCGCTCGCCACATCGTGGTAGTCGCTGTACGGCAGGCTGTACAGCGCGGTCTGCGTCTGTTGCGGATTCCCCGCGCTATCGAGCGTCGTCCCCTTCTCGGCGACCCGGCCCTGGTTGGCAATCGCGATCAATCCAGCCCACGCGGGCGCCGCGAAGCTCGTGCCGCCGATCGCCTCGAACAGTGATGTGTTCTTGTTTGTAAAGTCGTACCAATCGACGATCGACACCCCCGTGCCCGAGTCGGCCTCGAACGATACATCGGGGATGGACCGGAACTTGGTGCCCTGGACGTTATTCTGGTACGACGGTTTCAGTTCGACCTTGCTAACGCCGCCGCCGCCATCAGTCCAGCCCACCTCGCTGTCGTAGGAATTGTCCGAATTCAGGAACAGGCTCGTGCCCCCCACCGCCAGCACGTTTGGCGAGTAGGCCGGGTATGCGCCGGCGCACCGCTGTCGCCCGTGGCCGCGACGAAGGTCACGCCCGGACTGACGAAATCGGTATCATCGCCCGTCTCTCCGCTGAACTCGCCGGCACCGAAGCTCATCGATACCACCGAGACCCCAGTGAGCCCGGCGGCGAACGTCGCACCAAAATATAAATCAGCGTTGGAAACAGAGTTGCAGAGGACCAGGTCGATCTTGGCCGCCGGGGCGATGGCGTGAACCCATTCGACATCGAGCGGCTCTTCCTCGGTGTTGCTACCGGGCGGATAGGGGGGCGCGGGGTTGTTCGGGTACTCGTTGAACACCGTCAGGAACGATGAGGACGCGCCATACTGGCTGAAGAGACTTGGTCCGGAGGATGTCAGTGAATAGTCGGAATCGAACGTATCAAGGTCGAGGTTGATGTACGGGTCGTTGAAGGGGTCGACAATCGCGATCGTCTGGTTTGTGCCATCACCGGTGATCCCGGCGACCGTGATGTTGTTGATCCCGTAGGCAGTGCGGATCTGGGCTGGGGTAAGCCCGCTCGTCCCCGCACCGATCGTGGAGGTTGCGTCGATCGCGATCGTGCTGGTGAAGTCCAGGCTTCCGCTCGTGGCCACGTAAAAGTCAGACGTGTCAAGAAAGAGACCGGTGAAGCTTGCCACGCCGCGGATCGCGGAAGCGCTAGGCGAGCCGTCGTAAAGGCTTGTCAGCGTCACGCTGCCTGTATACGCGCGGTCGACGTGTCCAAAGGAATCCTCGGCCGAGACCTGCACGCCAAAGGGCTGGAAGTCGCCGACGAGCGCGGGTGGCTGCACCGTGACGGCCAGTTGAGTCGCCATCCCATAGGCGGCCAGGTCGGGTACCAGGAGATTGGCGATCGGGCTGCCCAGGCCCGTGACTTCGTCATAGCCGGGAGCCGCCTTGAAAGACCCGTTGTTGCCGACGGTGATGTCGTGGAAATCGGTCGGGGGAAGGCTGTAGAGAGCACTCAGCGTCTGGGTCGGATTGGAGCTGCTGTTGAGTGTTGTCCCCCCCTCGGCGACGCGCCCCTGATTGGCGATGGCGATCAATCCGGCCCAGGCCGGCGACGCCAGGCTCGTCCCGCCTTCACCGATCCAGGGGGTGGCCGTCCCGTTGTTGTACGAGTCGTAGACCGACACACCCGTGCCAGGGTCGGCGTTGATGGAGACGTCGGGTATCGCCCGCCCACTGAGCGTCTGGATCGTCTCGACTGCCTGCTGATATGCCGGCACGCGCTCGAATGTACTGATGCCACCGCCGCTTGCCAGACTCGTGTTCCAGGAATCACTCCCCTTGCCCCAGGCGACCTCGCTGTTGTAGGAATTGTCCGGATTGACGAACAGACTGGTGCCCCCGACGGCCACCACGTTGGGTGAGTAGGCAGGATAGCCGCCCGGAGATCCCGTATCGCCGGTCGACGCCAGGAACGTCACCCCTTGATGACCGGCCGGCGTGGTGAAATCGGCGTCGAACGACGTCTCACCGCTCCATTCGGAAGCCCCGAAGCTCATCGTGACCACCGAAACGCCGGAAAGACCGGCGGCGGTCATCGCCCCGGCATACAGGTCGTCGCTGTCGTTTGAGTTGCACTCGATGAGGTCAATGCTCGCCCCCGGCGCCATGGCGTGCGCCGCTCGACGTCGAGCGACTTCCTCGACCTCCCAGTCGTTGGTGCCGGGCCCGGCCGGATCCGTGCCGGGTAAGCTGGTCGTGCGGCCGTTCTGGTTGTACTTCGTAAAGCTGGGAGGATCGGCCAGCCCGAATGCCTTGTCGAACTGGGCCAGGTCGCTCGTGCTGAAATTGGACGCAGAACTGTCGACGAAGCTGGGATCGTCGTAGGCGTCGATGATCGCGATCGTCTGTCCGGTGCCGTCGCCGGCGGTCGAGCCGAAGTGGATGTTGTTGATTCCGTACGCCGATTGCATTTGCGCGGGCGAGTAAGCCCATGGACCAGACAAGCCGTTGTCTTGCGAAAGGACACCCTGCGGGCCAGGCGTCAGCCAGGATGGATACGTGCCGGGAACGTGGTATTCCTGGTAGTCCGTCTGCATGAGCACCGCTGCGCCTCGCTGGAATCTGAGCCGTTTGGGACAGGACCAGCCGGACTTCCAGGTCTTCGATGGAAAACATCACGGTGCGATTGCGCCGGGGCCAACGCGCACGACGATTGTCTCTCTGAGATCGCATGGTGCACGCTCCTGTGCGGCGGGGACCCTGATTGCTGCCCGAGGTCCGTCACCGGATCACACTCTTGGGACGTCTTTCGACTCCACTTACGGACGCGGCGGCGATTGTTACAAAAAGCGGCCGCCTCTTCCGAATTTTGCGCCGACGATCTCAGGACAACCGGCGAATCGATCCTCGGCCGGAGTGGCGACGCGGGTGCCGGGGAACGATATCCGAATCGAATCCACTCTCGCCGGAACAACGCGCCAGCCGACCTTCCTCGGTCCACAACCCGACCCGGTCGTGGCCCAGCATGCCCGGTCTTGCTCAAAGCAGTCGTTGCATGCCTGGGCCCATTATGACGAATCCGAACGCGAATTGTGAGTGCTGAGCTGGCAGGCGTTTCGGCGCGGACGCAATGGCGCTGGATCATAGCGATTCGCCAGGCCCTGCTCGGACGTCAGGTCACGTTGAACGCGCTCGAGGTGATGCCCGTCAGTCCGGTGGCGCTGACCTTGAGCGTGTAGCCGGTTCCTGGGTTGTTGAGCGTGAGGTCGGAGAAGCTGGCGACGCCGGCCACGGCGGTGACCGTAAGCGTCCCGCCGAGGGTGCTGCCTCCGGGATTGACGCCGATGGCCACCGTCATGGTGCCCGTGAACGACGTGACGAGATTGCCGTACTTGTCCTCGGCGACCACGGCGAAGCCGAATTCAGTGCCGGCGGTCACGCCGGCCGGCGGCTGCGTCATCACCACGAGCTGCGATGCGGCGGCCGGCACCACGCTCAGGGCGCCGGTGACGGCCGTGGTCAGCCCGGTGGTGGTGGCTTGCAGCGTGTAGCCGGTGGCCACGAGGTTGAGCTTCAATCCGGTGAAGGCGGCCACGCCCTTGACGGCGGTCAGGGTGAGCGTGCCGCCGAGCGTCGTGCCGGTGGGGTTACTGTCCAGAGCGACCGTCACGCTGCCGGTGAACGCGGTCGCGACGTTGCCGAACTTGTCTTCGGCCGTCACCGTCAGGGCGAAGCCGGCGCCTGCGGTCACGCTGGCCGGGGGCTGCGTGGTGACGACGAGCTGGCTGGCTGTCGACGGCGTCACGGCGATGGCCGAGGTGATGACGGCGGCGAGCGTCCCGCTCGTGAGCGAGAGAGTGTAGCCGGCGTCGACCTTGTTGAGCGTCAGGCCGGAGAAGGTGGCGACGCCGTTCGTCACGGTCGCGGTGAGCGTGCCGCCCAGGGTGCTCTTGCCCGGGTTGCTGGAGATGGCGACGGCCACGCTGCCGCTGTAGGTCGGGATCAAGTTTCCAAACTTGTCTTCGATGGTCACCGTCAACCCGAAGGTGCTGCCGGCGGTGACGCTGGCCGGCGGCTGCGCGGTGATCACGATCTTCGGCGCGGCCGGCACCACGTCGAAGGCTCCACTGACCGCCGCCGTCAGCTTGCTGGACGTTGCCTTCAACGTGTAGCCGGTACCCACGAGGTCGACGGTCAACGTGGTGAAGCTGGCCACGCCCTTGACCGCGGCGACGGTGACGGTGCCGCCCAGGGTCGTGCCGGTGGGATTGCTGGCGAGCGCGACGGTCACGCTGCCGGTGAACGTCGGGTCGACATTTCCGAACGGGTCTTCCGCGGAGACCTTGAACGTGATGGCTGCGCCCGCGGTCACGCTGGCCGGCGGCTGAGTGGTGGCCACCAGTTGTGTGGCGGGCGCCGCGGTCACGGCGATGGCCGAGGTGATGACGGCGGCGAGCGTCCCGCTCGTGAGCGAGAGCGTGTAGCCGGGGTCGACCTTGTTGAGCGTCAGTCCGGAGAAGGTGGCGACGCCGTTGGTCACGGTCGCGGTGAGCGTGCCGCCCAGGGTGCTCTTGCCCGGGTTGCTGGAGATGGCGACGGCCACGCTGCCGCTGTAGGTCGGGATCAAGTTTCCAAACTTGTCTTCGATGGTCACGGTCAACCCGAAGGTGCTGCCGGCGGTGACGCTGGCCGGCGGCTGCGCGGTGATCACGACCTTGGGCGCGGCCGGCACCACGTTGAAGGCTCCGCTGACCGCCGCCGTCAGCTTGCTGGACGTTGCCTTCAACGTGTAGCCGGTACCCACGATATCGACGGTCAACGTGGTGAAGCTGGCCACGCCCTTGACCGCGGCAACGGTGAGCGTGCCGCCCAGGGTCGTGCCGGTGGGATTGCTGGCGAGCGCGACGGTCACGCTGCCGGTGAACGTGGGGTCGACATTTCCGAACGGGTCTTCCGCGGAGACCTTGAACGTGATGACTGCGCCCGCGGTCACGCTGGCCGGTGGCTGCGTGGTGGCCACCAGTTGTGTGGCGGGCGCGGCGGTCACGGCGATGGCCGAGGTGATGACGGCGGCGAGCGTCCCGCTCGTGAGCGAGAGCGTGTAGCCAGCGTCGACCTTGTTGAGCGTCAGACCGGAGAAGGTGGCGACTCCGTTCGCCACCGTTGCGGTGAGCGTGCCGCCGAGGGTGCTCTTGCCCGGGTTGCTGGAGATGGCGACGGCCACGCTGCCGCTGTAGGTCGGGATCAGGTTTCCAAACTTGTCTTCGATGGTCACGGTCAACCCGAAGGTGCTGCCGGCGGTGACGCTGGCCGGGGGTTGCGCGGTGATCACGATCTTGGGTGCCGCCGGCACGATGTTGAAGGCTCCACTGACCGCCGCCGTCGGCCCGCTGGATGTTGCCTTCAACGTGTAGCCGGTACCCACGATATCGACGGTCAACGTGGTGAAACTGGCCACGCCCTTGACCGCGGCGACGGTGACGGTGCCGCCCAGGGTCGTGCCGGTGGGATTGCTGGCAAGCGCGACGGTCACGCTGCCGGTGAACGTCGGGTCGACATTTCCGAACGGGTCTTCCGCGGAGACCTTGAACGTGATGGCTGCCCCGCGGTCACGCTGGCCGGCGGCTGAGTGGTGGGCACCAGTTGCGTGGCGGCGGCCGCGGTCACGGTGATGGCGGACGTCGTGACCACGGGCAAGGTCCCGCTCTTGAGCGAGAGTGTGTAGCCGGTGCCGACCTTGTTGAGCGTCAGGCCGGAGAAGGTAGCCACGCCGCTCGTAACGGTCGCGGTGAGCGTGCCGCCCAGGGTGCTCTTGTCCGGGTTGCTGGACAAGGCGACTGTCACGCTGCCGCTGTAGGACGTCGCCACGTTGCCGAACTTGTCTTCCAGCGTCACGGCCAGCCCGAATGCGCTCCCCGCCGTCGTGGTCGCGGGGGGCTGCGACGTTATCACGAGCTTCGATGCGGTCGCCGGGACCACGCTGAAGGCGCCGGTCTGCACCGCGGCGAAAGCGCTGGTGGTTGCCTTGAGCGTGTAGCCGGTGTCGACCAGGTCGAGCGTCAAACCCGAGAAGCTGGCCACGCCCTTGGCGGCCGTTACGGTGAGCGTGCCGCCCAGGGTCGTACCGCTCGGGTTGTTGTCAAGGGCGACCGTCACGCTGCTGGTGAACGACGGGACCACGTTGCCGAACTGGTCTTCCGCGGAAACGGCGAGACCGAAGCCTGCGCCCGCAGTCACGCTAGCGGGGGGCTCTATCGTGACCGCGAGCTGAGTGGCAGCCGCCGGGTTCACGGCGATGGCCGAGGTGGTGGCGGCGGTGAGGGTGCCGCTGGTGCCAGAAGGCGTGTAGCCAGTGCCGGCCTTGTTGAGGCTAAGGCCGGAGAACGTGGCCACGCCGCTGGCCGCGGTCACCGTCAGGGTCCCGCCCAAGGTGCTGCCGCCGGGGTTATTCAGGAGCGCGATGGTCACGCTGCCGTTGAAGCTGGTCGCCACTGTGTTTGAGGAGGTCTCGGCCGTGATCGTCAGGCCGAACGTGGAGCCGGCCGTGACGGTGGAGGGGGGCTCAGTGGTGACCACGAGCTGCGAAGCCGCGGTTGACGTCGCGTTCACGAGATCCGCCGAGAATTCGGACGTATTGCCGTTCGGATCGGTGGCGGTGGCGCTCAAGGACAGACCGCCGGGTACGGCCGTGGGAGTCTGGACCGAGAACGACGCATTGCCGCTCGCGTCGGTGGTCACATTGGCGAACATGAGGAACGTCTGCCCCTGCCCGTACCCGGACGGATCGGAAGCCGGGTTGCTGAAGAACTCTAAGCGGTAGGTGGTGCTGGCCGATGCGGCGAGCGTGCCGGTGATTGTTGTGACGCCGCCGGTCGTGAGCACCGACGAGAGCACCGGGAAGTCCTGGAACAGATTGGGCCCGGTGTGGCCGCTGGCGCCGTTGGCTGTGACGCCGTTGTCGCCCAGGTCGATGCCGAGCTTGGTGTTCGAGAAAATCGAGTTGCCCAGGATTGCGTTGCCGGTGCTCTTGTCCGTCGTGCTCGTCCCCACCACAACCCCGCCAGCCTTGCTGAAGGCGATCACGTTGCCGGCGCCGGCGGCCGTGCCGCCGATCGTGTTGGAAGTGGAGCTGCTCCACACCAAAACCCCGATCTGGTTGCCCAGCGGGTTGGAACCCGTGACATCGGTGCCGATATCGTTGCCCTCGATCACGTTTTTCGACGCCGCAAAGACTTCGATCCCGGCGTAGCCGACTTTGACATTGTCCGCGACGATGTTCCGCGCCGCCGCGGCGGTGCCGCCAATCGTGTTTGCGGATGCGGAGTTGAAGATGTCGATATTCACGTGCGAGTTGCCCAGGGCGATCTTGCCCGTGGCATCGGTGCCGATGTAGTTGCCCGCGACGAGGTTGCTCGAGGTGCCCGCCCCGCTCAAGTCGATGCCATCGGCGAGATTGCCCGAGATGAGATTGCGGGCGCCGGCGACCGTACCGCCGATCGTGTTCGACGGGGAGGCATCTTGAAGCCCGACGGCGACTGCCTTGTTGCCGAGTGCGACCGAGCCGGTGATGTCGGTGCCGACGTAATTGCCCTCGAAGAGGTTACCCGATGTCCCGTCGAAGACGATCCCTGCGCTGCCGCTCGCTGAGATGATGTTTCGTGCCGCCGCGGAAGTGCCCCCAACGATATTGCCCGAGGCCCCGCTGAAGATGAACACGCCGACGTTCGAGTTACCCAGGGCGATTTTTCCCGTGGCATCGGTACCAATAAGATTACCCGCGACGAGATTCCCGGCGGTGCCGGAGCCATCGATGTCAATGCCGTCGGAAGTGTTGCCCGAGATCACGTTGCCGGCGCCGGCAACCGTGCCGCCGATGATGTTCGACACGGCGCCGCCTTCGATCTCCACACCGGCGTTGTTGCCCAGTGCGACCGAGCCGGTGACATCGGTGCCGATGTAATTGCCTTCGACGACGTTGCTCGCTGCCTGGTAGATCTCCACGCCCGAGTACGGGGAAATCGAGCTGGCCGCGATGATATTCCTGGCGGCGGCGGAGGTGCCGCCGATCGTGTTGCTCGTCGCGGAAATGTAAACATAGACGCCCACGCCGGCGTTGCCGAGCGCCTTCTTGCCGGTGGAATCCGTGCCGATGAAGTTACCCGCGACGAGGTTCAGTTGCGTGCCTGTACCCTCAACATCGACGCCGTCGCTCGTGTTGCCCGAGATCACGTTGCGGGCGCCCGCGACCGTGCCACCGACCGTATTCGACCCGGAGTTGAGGAGGATCACGACGCCCTTCTGGTTACCGACCGCGACAGAACCAGTGGCATCGGTGCCGATGTAATTGCCCTCGATCACGTTGCTCGAAGCGCCGGAAGTTTCCACGCCGTAGCCGGCGTTGCCCGAAATGATGTTGCGCGCGGCGGCCGTCGTGCCGCCGATCGTATTCGACGCAGAGGGGTCAAGGATCACGACGCCGCCCGCGGACTGGCCGCCCACCGCGACCGAGCCGGTGGTGTCGATTCCAATCATGTTGCCGGTGACGAGATCGCTCGTCGCATCCTCGAGGAAGATGCCGATCGACGAGTTACCAGAAACGACATCGCCGCGAATCGTGTTGCCTCCGGATTCATCGACGATCCCGTCAGCATTGGCCAGCGCGACGGCCCCGCTCGTATTCGTGCCGATAAAATTACCCACGACAAGATTCTGACTCGTTCCCGGATCGCTGATGGAGATACCCGCGGTCGCGTTGCCCGAAATGACGTTGCCGGCGCCCGAGTTCGTGGTGCCGATCGTATTCGCCGTGGAACCGCCGAAGATCGCGATGCCGACACCATTGGACAGGCCGTTGACACCGTTGCTTTCTGTCCCGATCCAGTTGCTCGAGACGAAGTTCTGGGTCGTCCCCGTTCCGTCGATATCGATTCCGGCGGTGCTATTGGCCGAGATGATGTTGCCGACGCCTCCGACCGAGCCGCCGATCGTGTTGAGCGCAGAGGCGTTTTGAATCGCGATGCCGACCGGGTTGCCCAGGCCCTTCAGACCGGTGGCGTCGGTTCCGACGTAGTTGTTGTGCACCAGATCGTGCGAGCCGCCGCTGATCACGATCCCTGCATTTGTGTTGCCAGAAATGACATCATTGCCAATCGTGTTACTGCCGGCGTCGTCAAGGATGCCGTCGTAGTTGCCGGCGGCTACCGACCCCGAGGCGTCGATCCCGATGTAGTCGTCCTGGATCAGATTGCCGCCCGATTTGAGAACAATGCCCGCGAACGAACTTCCGGAGAAGTCGTCGACCACGAGGTTTTCGATCGTGGCGCTGCCACCCTGGATCACCAGGCCGCTAAATCCCGAACCGCCGTGAATGGTCACGGAGCCGAGAGTGCCGCCGTTGATCGTCACGCCCGCGGCCGTGATGGTGTCGAGCTGCGAGCCGACCGAGACCGTCATCGCCTTGGCAAAGCTGATCGAGCCGCTCTTGTCGATGTTGATCTGCTCGATCGCCGAGCGCAGGGTGATCGTGCCGGTGGCTGTCTCGCCCGGTCCCACCACTGAGTCGAGCGGGGCGTCGCCGGCGTCGTTGACGACGTAGGCCGAGAGCAGCCAGCGCACCTCCAGCTCCAGCACCACCGGCCTCAGCCGGCGCCGCCGTGAATGTCGGTGTCGCGCCCTGCGCCCTTCCGGTGGATGACTGAACATGGTGGGTACCTCGGCTGTGTTTCGAATTTCGTCGGGTCCGTGGGGCTGCGTCCGGTCGCGGCTTCAGAGTGGCCACCGCGCGTTTGATCGCTGCGGCGCGCGAGCACGACCGGTCGATTGCGGGTGCGAGCTGTGCAAGCAACGCGGACGCGCCGGGCGTGGGCGTCACGCCAGTTCGCGTGCGACGCCCACGCTCCGAGGAAGGGAATGCACAGCTCAGCGCGCGACCGGCCAACAAATTGGACAAACGGCCAAAACGCGGCGTTGAACCGGCCCGACAGGCGATCCGCGGCCTGCGGAAACCGCCAAAATCCAACCATTTCGGAACTGAATGCTTGAACTCATCCCACCATTTATTGGAAAATACGAACGCCTCGAAACGGCTTCCTGGCGATCTCCAGCCCCGAAAGCGGGCGGGCTGGTTCAGTGCGGGATTTCCGCGGATTTGGGCCGGGGGGATCGGATCGCCGATCCCACGGCTGGGGCGGAACCTTGCCCTTTGTGTTGCGATTTCGCGGAAACTGGCGCGTGGTTGCGTAACAGTTTGCGATTCCTTCGTAGGTGAAGAAGAACAGGCGATCCGACCAGCGTTGTTGCCGGAAAGCATCGCCGATCGCTTTCCTGGCAATCCCCGCGCAGCCGGGCTGCGCAGGATCGAGGATTGCCCCAGCTCGTTGATCGCAAAGTGTCGAGGCCAGACTCATGATGCCGCAAGACGACGATTTCACCGAATTGATGGCCCGGCTGCAGGTCGACGACCGGACGGCGGAATCGGTGGTGTTCCGCCGGTTTGTCCACCGGCTGATCTCGCTGGCGGCCCATCAGTTCGAAAGCTGGATGCGCGACCGGATCGACGTCGAAGACGCCGTGATGTCGGCGTGCAAGAGCTTTTTCCTGCGAAACCGGCGGGGTGAGTTTGACCTGGCCACCTGGGAAGAGCTCTGGGCGATCCTGGCGATGATCACGTTGCGGAAATGCGGACGGCGGCGCAAGCACCTGCAGCGGCCAGGCGCGACGCGGCCCGTGAGGTCCGCTGGCCCCGGGAAACAGACGGTATCCGCTGGCTCTGGGACCGGGCCCCGACGCCGCTGGAGGCGGCCATCTTGACCGAGACGGTCGAGCAGTTGTTCCAGGCAATGACGCCCGAAGACCGTCCGATCGTCGAGCAGATCCTCGCCGGATACACCGCCCAGGAAATCGCGGAACGCCTCGATTGCTCGGAGCGCACAGTCCGGCGCGTTCGCCTGCGGGCGAAGGTTCGCCTCCAGCGCTCGAGCGTAGGCGAGAAGCATGATGAGGAGGTGGCCTGATGCGGGGCGGCCCGCCATTCTCTGCTCTTCCCGGGTCGGCCTGCGCCTCGATAGCGGTGCGTGGGAAAACATCCAGGATGTCGTGCGATCGTTCCGCCGGGCCCTGGGGCGCGGCGAGCGCCCGGCGATCGAGGCCTATGCACCCGAGCGGGCTGCCCATCGGATTCCGGTGATGCTCGAATTGATCCACGAGGAGATGGAATTCCAGATCAAGGCCGGCGCAGCCGCCGGCTCTGTCGTCGTACCTCAAGCACTTCCCGAGATCGCTCAAGATCCGCGCAGAGCGAGCGAACTGGTGGCGGCCGACTCGACGTTGCGGCGGCGCATGCGCGGCGATTGCGTGGGAATGCTCGACTCTTCCGGGTAACCCCGAGCCGGGACCGGCTTGTCTCCAGCTCTGCGTCGGCCGGTACGAGCTGGGGGACGTGATCGGACGAGGCGCATTCGGGGTCGTCTACCGCGCGTGGGACACCGCGCATGCGGCGGACCGTGGCGCTTGAAGCGTCTCCGGCCCGGGGTGCTCGAGGCGACCGGCGCCGTCGATCGGTTTCTGCGCGAAGCTCGCAGCGTCGCGTTGCTTCCGACATCCGCACATCGTTTGTGTCCACGACGTCGGCCAGGAGGGGGAGAGCCGTTCCTCGTGAGCGACCTGATCGAGGGGCGAGACATCTCCGAGGAGCTCGCGGCGACGCGCCGACCGTCGTTTCGCCAGGCCGCCTGTGGGTTGCCTCGCTGGCCGAGGCGCTCGCGCATGCCCACAGCCTTGGCGTGGTCCACCGCGACGTCAAGCCGTCCAACATCCTGATCGACGGCGAGAGACGAGCGATATCTCACCGACTTTGGGCTGGCCAAGAGCGACGGACAGGACGCGACGGTGACGATCGATGGCCAGCTCGTCGGGACGCCGGCTTACATGGCCCCCGAGCAGGCACGCGGCCACAAGGAAAAGGTTAACGCGCGCACCGACATCTATGCAGCTCGGCGTCATCCTTTACGAGTTACTCACGGGCACGCGGCCGTTTCTCGGCGCACAGCAAATGCTGCTGATCCGAATTCAGGAGGAAGACCCGCGGCCGCCACGGCATCTCGACGACACCATTCCGCGCGACCTGGAAACTGTCTGTCTGAAGGCGATGGCCAAGGAGACCGGCCAATCGCTACCCCGACGCCCTGCGCTTGCGGCCGACCTGCGCCGCTACCTGGCCGGCCAGCCGGTGGCTCGACCTGTGGGGCGGTTCGGCATGCTTTTGGCGCCCCTGCCGGCGCAAGCCGGTCGTCTCTGGTCTGGCGGCCGCGTTCTTTCTGGCAGTGGTTTCCGGTCTGGCCGGCGTGACCTGGGCCTGGCGACGCGGAGACCCTGCGCAAGGGCGTCGAGGCCAGTCGCGCCATTGCCGACCAGGAGCGCCACCGCGCACTCTCGAATCTCGCCCTGGCCGAGCAGCGGCGCAAGAGCGCCGTCCGGGCTCTGACACAAGGCAACGAGGCCCTCGCGACGCTTGTCGAGCGCACGCTCGATCGGACGCTCCGCAATCCCCATCCCGATCGGGCCGTGGCGTGGACTTCGCTTTTCGAGTCGTACCGTGGCTTCGTCCAGAATCTGCACGACGAAGCGACGTTCCTTCCACTCCTGGCGGCCTGGTCAAAAAAGATGGCCAGCTTGCTCGATGATTCCGACTCACTGACGTCGTGGCAGGCCGCCTGGTCCCAGTCCCAGCAGCTTTTCGAAGAGCTCGTGAAACGCGATCCGACCAACATCTTTCACAGGAGCCAGCTCGCTGACTGTCATCTCGTCCAGGGCCTGAGGTTGCGCAGCTCAGCCGCTTTGCCGTGGCTGAAGACCATTTGCGCCGGGCCATGGAAATCTGGATCGAGTCGCGCACGATCGTGGAACCTGCTGTCGAACATTCTCCGAACGACCGGAGCGCCCAGATCCGGCTGATTGACTGCGAGTACAGCCTTGCCGAGGTGTTGCGTAACCTGTGTCGAACGTCCGAAGCCATCGCCGTGCTCAGGGCGCCCCACGACCGAGCGCTACGAATGGTCAACGAGGAACCTGCCGGGATCGATGCTCGCGAGCAGCTAGGTTTGGTCTGCTTAGCGTTGGCATTGCTAGTGCGCGACGATCGGCCGGAGGAATCGCTCAAGTTCTCTCGCGCGGCCCGCGACCATCTGGAGGTGGCATTCCAGTCGGCACCAATCGATCCAGACCATCAGCGATTGCTGGCGACCACCGTCGACCGGCTGGCGGACGCTGAGGATCGCGCCGGGCGGCCAACCGAAGCACTCCGCAATTTTCAAAGCGCTGCCCTCCTGTTCGAGCGCGCAGCTCCAGGACAGGCCCATTCACGCGAATTTCCGCGATGCGCTCGGTTGCGTTTACCACAAGATCGGCCGCTTGCTGATCGAAAGCGGCCGGCCGGCGGAGGCACTGCGCCTGCCGCAAGGCCATCGAGCTGCGCGAGGCCCTTGTGCTGCTGGTTCCGGCCAATACCCACTGGCGGTCCAATTGCACAGGGTCGTGGAATCGGCTTGGGGAAGCTCTGGAAGGACTCGGCCGGTATGACGAGGCCATCGCCGCGAACCAGAAAAGCTTGGCGCATCAAGAGGAGGTCTACCGCCGTGAGCCGGGAATCGCGGGGCGCGCTCAGTCGCTTGACGAGCAGATGCGTCATCTTTGCTGGCTCTACCTCAAGCTCGGTCGACCGGCCGACGCCGCGAAACTGGCCCGCCAGCGGAAGGACCTCTGGCCGGGTGATCCCAGGGTTGCCGCGACCGCGGCCGGCGAGCTCGCCTTCGCCGCGTTGAGCGCACCGGCCAGCGAGTCGATCTTTTCGCTGCTGTGGGAACGAGATCGGCGAGACTACGCCGCCCTTGCGATCGCGGCCGCACGCGATGCCGCGCGCCTGCTCGCGCGGCGATCCATCCTCGCCGAGACTCCACCGTGATCGGGGAGCTCGCGGCGAGAGCCATCGCCGGAAACCTGGATCAAGGACGCGAATCTACGCCACGGGGCCGACGGATTCGGCGATCGCTGCTGCCGCGACCGATCCTGCGGGCGTCGCGTCGCGCGGGCGGGAGGATTCACCGCGGCCGGCCCCGTCGGTCGCGAAGCGGCACACTCCGAGAATCCCCAGCACCTGCGCGAGCACCAGCGGTAGGAACTGGACCGCCTGCCACGCCGGATCGAGCCTCGCGATCTGGTCGGGCGCGCACAGCGACACCACGTTGCGGCAAAACCGTTCCCCGAACCGCCAACCGGGAAGCGGCGTCCGACCGGACCAGATCGGCCACGCCGCCTGCACGAGCGGGTCGTCGACCTCCGGGTGAATTCGGGCGCCGATGCCTTGAAAGAGCAGCATCTCGACGCCGCCGATCACTGCCAGCACGAGCGCGACACAGGTGGCGACCTGGGAGATTCGTGTGCGACCGGCGAGCAACCCGGCGACGGGCAGCATGGCGAACGGCAACAGCGGAACGAGCAAGCGCGGACCGGTCGACCATCCCCCGGTCCACTCCGGGTACGAGACGTTCACGAGCAAGATTGCCACGACCGCGAGGAAACTGACGATCGCGATACTCCACACGCGGTGGATGAGAAGCACTGCCCAGCCAGGCACGGCCAGCAGCACGATCGGCGCGTAGCACGCGAGACCCCGGAACCGACCCCAGAGCAGGAATCGCAGAGTCTCCCAGGGGCGGTCTGGAAACCTGAGGCCAAGCGGGTTATCCGGATTGTGGACCTTGGAGAATTCGGAGTTGGCATGGTGAAAGTACCCCATGTCCCACGGCGATCCAAAGGCGAGCTGGTTATAACCGAGTAACAACAGAGTCGGCAGCGACGCTCCCACCGCAAAGAGCGCAAGCGAGTCCGGCGGCCGCTCGCCTTTCAGGCATTGCGCCAGGAGATAGAACCCCAGGAGCGCCGACACCGGGCCAACCTGCAGCTCGATCACGGCGGCGCAGGCCGCGAGCACGCCCGCGAGGAACATTCGAATGGGAGGCGCGGGCGCGCCCTCGTTCCAGAGCAGGTAAAACGAGCCGAGCAGGGCGAAGGCGGATGCTTGATGTCCATAGGCGAGCGTGGCATAGACGTACGCCGGTGTCGCGAGGCCGTACGCGAGGCCGAGCAGTGCTGCGCACCGCGGACTGCAGCCGAGCTCGCGTGCAAACCGCACAAGCAGCACCGCGGTCCATGCCGTGAGCACTCCGGAGGTGCCGAGCGTGACCCAGTAGTCGGCCGTCCAGTACCGCAGCGCCTCGCCGTGGAGCGGATGAGGCGGAAATGCAAAGACCCACCGCGCAATCGCATAGGGGAGCGTCGCCAGCATCGGATAGCCCGGCAGCTTGTCGGAATAGTACTGTCCCTGGAACCGGGCCTTGTCGTCGGTCTGATTCTCGAGGCCCGTGATGGCGACGGTGCCCCGATCGACGACGGCGTAGGTCAGCATCAGGCGGCTGGCCGTGTTCCAATCGCGTGAATGCCAGAAGAACGCGTAGCTCGAGAGCAGAATCGCGAATACCCAGCTCTCCGGCCGGCGGAAAAGGGCACGCACCGGTTAACTCCCCGTCCCGGGAGCCCGGATCCGCCCTGCCAGCCGTTCCCAGATGGCCGAGGCAACGAGCGCGGCCAGCAAGGCACTGGCACTCTGGATCGGCAGCAGGTAGCGGTCCCAGGCCATCGGGAGATAACAGGCCACCACGATCCACGAGAGCACCGCCCAGGTCACGAGTGCCAGCGCGAGCGGCGGTTCACCGGCCTTGAGCTCTGCTCGACCCAGCCGGACCGCCTCGAACAGCCCCAGGACCACGATCGGCATCCAGACGATCATCCCCCAGTCTTGCCGCCTATCGCTGCGGATCGTGGAATCGGATTCGCTCGGTCCCAGCGGCCCGAACCGGCCAAATCCCTGGATGAGCAGCACTTTCGCTCGTTCAGCGAGGGTGTGGAGCGCGTTATGAGGCATGTTTTGCTGCTGGGAGCGGGACGTCCTTTGCCGGTGCTCGACCTGGAACAGAAACCGCTGCATCGGGCCCTGGCTGGAAAGCTCGCGAGCCTCGGGATTGGGCAAGAAGCCTTGTGGCCGAGCCGTCATGAACGGGTTGAGCCCCACCAGGGCCGCGAGCGCGACGGCGATGCTTGCGACCGTCGCGGCCGCCAGCGCTTGCTTGCGCCGCCATGGGAGACCCGGCGCCAACCAGGCAGCCGCGCACCACGCCGAGATGATCAAGAGCCCCAGGAATCCGTTGAACTTGCAGAGCAGCGACAGACCCGCGCAAATTCCGGCGACCGCCGCGGCGGCGGCGACCGAGATACCGAACCGACCGCACCAGATCCGCTGCCCGACCCATAATGCTAACGCGAGCGCTGCCAGCGTGAACGCCTCGCACGGGACGTCGGACATGGCGCGGTGTGCGAGCAGACGATAGAGCGGATCGAGCATGAGCAGCACCGCGGCAATGACTCCCACGAGGCGCGATTTCAGGAGCGCGCCGCAGGCAAAGATCGCCACGCAGCCGAGCGCACCCAGCAGAACGAAGGGAATGCGAGCGGTGATGAGCGTTCTCGGATTGCCGTACGGGGAGTAGTTCCGGTACCACTCGGCCGCGCTCGCGGGGGCGGGAACCGCGAGGCCGGCGGATTGCAGGGCCACCCCGATCATGTATTTCGGGACTGGTTGCAGGTCGTAGGCAGACATCTCGAGCCAGAGCGGATCGTGGAAACGGCCGTCCAGGACGAGGTCGGTGTAAAAGCTCTGGCTGATGTACGCGTACTCATCGACGAACGAGCTTGCGAGCACACCAGACGCGAAGACGACCAGGGCGACGAAGCCAACCGCCGCGGCCAGTACGATCGAGGAGATTACGGTTTGCGGAGAGTCTTCCGTGCGCGAGCGATGGTGGGGTGACGTGATCCCCATGTTCGGGAAGGGCCTTGCGCGATATAGCGGCTGCACGAGATAGACGCAACGACTGATTTTACAAATCGATTGGTTTCTTTGGCAACGGCCCGATCGTCGGCTACGTTTCACTGACGACCCTTAGCAAAGGCAGGTCGTCGAGTTTTCCTATGCATGCGGCGAACGGGCGGACGGTCGAGCTGACGGAAGGGCGGCGCGGTTCCCGCATAATCGGGACACGCGGCGCAGCCGGCATATTCCGATCGCTGGCCCGATCAGTCGTCGCTCCTGGGAACTTTCACCGATCCTTTGAGTTGGCACCCCGAGCGTCCCGATGTGCATCGTCTCCTCGATTCCAGGCGACTGACCACTCGTGGTCAGTTGCGCGGCCCGAAGACGCGACTCTGGTCGCGGCCCAGGGCTCTCGATGATGCGCGCGGCGGTGTCGGAGAACAGGAGAAGCGAATCATGTTTCGTCTGGATTGGTTGCAGGCGGGCCGAGCAACGCGCGGCACGCCCGGGGGTGACCATACCCACCCCGGGCGCTGGCCGGCATGGGGGCTCTTGGCCTGCGTCGTCTTGTTTCAGACCGGCTGTCAATCAGGGCCCTTCAGCCACTGCGGCACGGGCACCGGTCTCTTCAGCCCCTGCGGTTTCTTCGGTCGCGTTTCGGACCGAGTCTTCAACCGCAGCAACGGTGCGTGCTGCCCCTCGGGAGTCAGTTCCGGCACGCCGATCGAGATGGGGACCCCGTCGACTGTCGTCACGCCGGGTGTCGTTTCCGGGTCGACCACCTCGCCGTCATTCGTCACGCCTGGGTCATCCGACCCGGCAAGCGATCTGAGCCCCGTCCAGGACAGTGCGGTGAAATCCAGAGTCTCGCCGCCTCCCAACGGCAGCAGTGGGGCGATCGCACCGCAGAAGTCAGGTTTCCTACCCCGCAGCGCTGACTCGGGAGCCCGGGTCGCGCGGCGCAGGACCGACAACTCAGCCAGCGTGATGGCCTCGTCGTCTCTGCCGACCTCGCGGTCGGCACAGGCGCCGTCGCGCACCGCCAGGGATCACGTCCCGGCCGATGACCAGGATCCCCTGGATCATCTTCCACCGCTGGATCTGCCCGGAGAAGTGACCAGATCAACCGCGCCGGCGTCCCCGGCGCCTGTGACCGTGCCTTCGCTAAAAACCGGCGATAACAACTCCAAGCAGCCCGAGGCGCCGCGCGAAAGTGCGGCCGCCTCCGCTCTTGAGCCCGAACTGACGTCCGCGACCTTACCCGCGCCCGAGCCCGCTCTATCCGCGAGCGTCGGGCCGGGGCTCGCTCGCTTCGCCGCCGTCGACCTCAAGCTGGCCGGCGGCAGCGTCCCCTCGTCCGCCGGACTCAACTGGCTGGTCGAGAAGGGATATCGGACCTTGCTGGATCTCCGGGAATCGTCGGAAGTGCCCCCGGCGTTCATCGGCGAGGTCACCAGGCTGGGCCTTCGCTACGTGGCGTTGCCGATTCACCTGGGCTCGATCGATCGCGACCACGTCGCTCGCTTCAATTTCGAAATCGCCGCGGGAGAGGCCCGGCCATTGTTCTTCTTCGATTCCAGCGGCACGCGGGCCGGTGCGCTCTGGTACATCCGTCGAATTACCGGCGATCGCGTCGATCACCAGATTGCGCGCCGGGAAGCGGAAGAGCTCGGTTTGACCGACAAGAGCGACTGGTCCACGGTGACAAACTACGTCGCACGTCAGGGAGCCGGCGAGAAAAGTGCTCGTGCCGAGAGCGCCCCACCGGCTTCGTTGCCAATTCCACTGCGCCGTTCGCCGAGTCGCCCTCTGGTGCCAAGCCAGCGCAGACCGACCTTGCCTCCGGCGCGCTTCGTCAGCCCGAGCAGCAAGATCGGAGCGAGCCGGGCGCGCGTCCCGCAGTCGCCGCGTCGCAATCTCCGGCTCCGGCCTCGACCAGTTCCCAGACCGCCCCGACCGGGGGGACCCAAGCGGCCCTGGCGAGCCGCAATTCGGCGGTCTCCACAATCCCCGCTGACCCGCTCGCCTGGCGCCCGTTCGTCGCGATGGCGATCACGGGTTTGAGCCTGCCGCTGGCCTACTGGGGTCGCACGACCCTTCCAACCCTGGTTGGGAACGCTCTGGCCAGTCTGCCTGGACCGGCGCATCGACCGAAATCACTTCCCCGCGAGTTGGGTGCGTGAACGTCAGCCGGGCGGCGTGCAGCGCTATCCTCAGGTGCCCGTCCGCGGCACGGATCCGGGACTTCGCGCCATACTTTGCATCCCCGACGATCGGAACGCCCCGCGACGCCAGTTGAACACGGAGCTGATGGCTTCGGCCCGTTGCCGGCCGCAGCTCGAGCTTGCTCCGGCCCGCCCATTTCTTCACCACGCGGAACGAGACGCGAGCGGCCTTTCCCGAAGCGCTCCCCTCCCGGACGACGCCGGACCGATTCAGCCGGCTGTCTTTCTCCAGGACGTCCACCCATTCGCCTTCATCCCTTGGGGGCACGCCCTCGACGATTGCCCAGTACACCTTGGTGATCGACCCCGTTCGAAACTGGTCGGAAAGCCTCGCCGCTGCCTTGCTGGTTTTGGCCAGCAGCACGACTCCTGAGGCGGGGCGATCGAGCCGGTGCAAGAGCCCCACATAGACGTTTCCCGGCTTGGCATACCGGGTTTTGAGGTAGACAGCGACCTCGTCGACGAGGCTCGTATGTCCCGACTCGTCGCCTTGCGAAAGCAGGCCGGCCGGCTTGTTCACCGCCAGGCAGTGGTTGTCCTCGAACAGGACGTCAAGCTTCATGACGACGTGTCGGCCCCTTCGGTGATCCGCTTCGCCAGGATTGTCGCGTACGAGCCCTTTCCGAGCTCGAACGAGAGGCGCAGTGCGCGACGACGGGGATGGAGGTCATCCGCGGCCGCGCTCGATTCCAGGTTACCTGGAAACACCATCGCCGCACGAGATCCCTTGGAGAAGAAGACGTCCTTCTGGTGCTTGACCTTCAGCTCCGACCAGCGGAGCCCGAACGGCTCGAGCACCTGTTCCATCGTCTCACCCAGGGCACCAGCCGGCGCGGGCGTTCGGGACGACGGCAAGGGAATGATCGTTTCCGCGAACGCTTGCGCCTGCGCCGTATCGAGGTGGCGCGGAAAGGGAAAGGTCCCGGCCTTCAGCGGGATCGCGACGCGCTGTTCCGGCCGGCTGGACCGCTCCATCAAGCGCGCGAGCACCAGGTTCCAGAGGTGGCTCTGAAACGCCGAGAAATAGAGCGTGCGCAGCTCGTGCCGCATGCGTACAAACGCCCCTCGATAGTCGGTGGGATGATCGACAAGGTAGGTCACGATACTGCGCGCGTCGAGCGCTCGAGCCGAGCCTTTGCCTCCCCCCACTCGCCCCAATGCGCACGCAGGATCGCCTTCTCGGCCTTGGTGCCCGAGCGGTCAAACGGGTTGGGCTCCGCGAGCGCGAGCCGCAGCGCGCGCTCGTGATCGCCGGCCAGCCAGGCATGAGCGATGAATTCACCCGAATAGCCCACCGATCCAAAGCGTTGATCGTCGAAGTAATTCGGCAGCCCGTCGCGCGGCACCATCGCGATCTCACCCAGCGCGCGCTCTAGCTCTTCCCCGGACAGGTCGCGCAAGACGAGCTCGAAGCGATTGCCCTTCAAGTACTGCGGCCCGTACGGCCGTGGCAATCGGCCCAGCGGCTCGAGCGTCAAATTCGGCTCGTTAATCGATTTGGCCGGCCCGCCCGCGATCGTCAGATACTGGATGGTGACGGCATGGCGATCCTTGAGCCCGCCATAGCTCATCGATTTCCCTGCCAGGTTCCAGCGGCGGCGAATTGCGGCGAGCGCTTCGATCGTCCCGATGCTTCGCTTGGTGAGGCGATAGAAGGCGTACGGGCCGGCTCGCTCGGCCGCCACGAGCGGCAGCTCCTCAACGCGAAAGTCTTCCGGCAGGCATTTGAGTTTCATCGGTTGAGCATCACCCGGTGATGGTCCTTCTCGTCTGCCCTGATTCAGCAGAACGGCCCGCCATCAGACTCGAGCGGAATCGCTCGGTTTTTCTCCGCCACTGTCCATGATTCGGAAAAATGCAGACTAACATTGGGTGAGAACGTCCACGAGTAAAGCGCGATCGCACCCTGCGAGCTGGAGGTTTGGGTAATTCAGGAAGAGTTTTTCCCGCCCGGTCGCACGGGATTACGTAACCAGCGCGGTCGATCTGCCCACGAGTGTAAGGACGATCGCTACTTACGCCTGCGAAAATCCACAAAATGGGCGGTTTTTTGGGTCGGATTCCCTCGTGCCGGGGAAAAAGTGGAGACTCTGAGCGATTCTCGGGAACGGCGATGTCCAGCTTAGGTGAAGTATTATCGATTCGGCGGCCGGGGCTTGATTTGCCCTGCCGTGCGAAGTAAACCATTAGACACCATTGGACAAGCCGACGGGCACGCGCGGTTGAGACCAGAATTGCCGTGGCAAACCGGAGCGGGCACCGCCTGTCTTACCCAGTTTGCCGGCACCGAGGATCGCCCGATCGCTCTCGACGTCTCGGCCAAACTGCTTCCCGCCACTGTTTCACCCTCCGCGATGTTGAGTACCAAGGGTTCATCATGACGACGACCACCGCGCAACCGGCGCCGATTCGCCTCGCCTGGCCTCCGTTGATCTGGATCGGCGGCTTGCACCTTGCAGCCCTGCTGGGATTCGTTCCGGCATTCTTTTCCTGGCAGGCACTCGCCGTGTGCCTGCTCCTGCACTGGTTGACCGGCGGCATCGGTATCTGCCTGACTTACCACCGTCTGTTGACGCATCGCAGTTTTGCGCTGCGTCCGAGCTGGCTCGAGTACGTCCTGACCATCGTGGGAACCTGCGCCTCCGAAGGCGGGCCGATTGGCTGGGTGGCCGATCATCGCAAGCACCATGCGAATTCCGATGAGGAAGAAGACACGCACACGCCGCTTCGCGGCTTTTTCTGGGCTCATATGTACTGGTGGATGACGGTGGCCGACGGTGGGGAGCATACCCCCGAGTACTACGAAAAGTGGTGCCCTGACCTCTGCAAAGACCCGATCCATCGCTGGATCGAGCGTTATCACCTCGTGTTTCCGATACTGCTGTTCATCGGGCTTTACGCCTACGGCGGGATCAGCTGGCTGGTCTGGGGCGGATTCGTCCGCACCGTCTTCGTCCTGCACTCGACCTGGCTCGTCAATTCGGCAAGCCATATCTGGGGTTACCGCTCGCACACGACACGCGATCGATCGAAAAACCTGTGGTGGGTTGCAATTCTGACTTACGGCGAAGGCTGGCACAATAATCATCACGCCTACCAGACCTCCGCTCGCCACGGTCTGAGATGGTGGGAGGTCGACATGACATATCTCGCGATCCAGGCGATGAAATTCTGCCGCGTTGCGTACGAGGTCAGGCTTCCCAGGATTCGCGCGAGCGCGCCGAGCGTGGCCGTGAGCGGCTCTTCCGGCTGAGCGACGTCGCCGGGCGTGCGTTCCATGGCCCTTGTCTTCCGGGCGGCGCGCGGCAAAGATGACAACGCCTTGATAACGCGGCCCTAGCTCAACGGCAGAGCAGGGGACTCATCAGAAAAAGGTGGCGGCGGAGGGTAACCTTCGACTGCGAACCGGGTGAATTGCGGGGAACCTAATCCGGGAGCGTCACCGGTAGACCTTGCTGAGCGTTGCGGCCGTTTCGCGGCCGTGCGCCCGGCAAGCCGAGCGCGCTACTGGCACGGCAATCCGCAGCCAAGCCTGGTCGGGCACAGGTGGCCAGGAAGGTTCAGAGACTAGCGGGGTGAGTCCCAACAATAATCCCCGCCCCGAGCGCCCGGCCTCCTCCTTGGACGTACCGCCCTCGCCTTTCCCCCGCAAGCGCGGGGGAAGATCGGAGGCGGCGGGGAGGAGGATGAGATAGTCCAAGCCTCGCGGAAACGCGAGGGCCCTTGAATCCCTTGGTTGCAGGTTCGAATCCTGCGGGCCGCAATTGGCGTGTGCTCGGTCGTGACCTCATGAGGGCGCTCGACGATCTGAGAATCGCGACTCGCCCCCTGTGCTCGTTCGACAGTTGGGCGAATGCCCGTGGCTGATCCCGACCCGATCTCCTTCGCCGAAAGCGGCGTTGCGCGACCAGCCGTGGCGCGCACCCGCGAACAGATTCCAGTGGTCGCGAGCACGATTGCCGGCCGGCGTCCGTTCGGGGCCGCGAAGTGGGTCGCGATCGGGACTCGTTGTCTGTTCTCTGTTCGCTGCACAGCCTCGCGATCTGGTCGGGATGGGTGGGGCGCCGGACTGGCCAACGGCTGGCCGCTGTGGCGCGACGACCACCCGCTCTATTACCACTCCGCGCTCGTCACGCGGTCATTCCTCGAAACAGTCATGGACGACCGCCGGGTACGATCCCAGCTTCATGGCGGGATACGCCAAGAGCGTTGTCTTCCCCGCCTCGTCGACCCTCCCCGAGCTGGTGGTCGCGGCGTTCGGGGCCGATCACCCCGAATTCGCCTACAAGCTCTACGTCTTGATCGCGGCTGCAGCTTGTGCCCTGGCTGATCGCGATTGCCTGGCACACTCTGGCGGATTCCGCCTGGCGGAGTGGCCTTGGCGGTCCTGCTTGATTTGCTTTACATCTGGACCGATTTCCCGATCAACTACGTGGCTTTTGGAATGTTGCCATACTTTCTTTCGATCCCGCTGGCGCTGGTCGCGACCGGCGTCTTCGCTCGTTTTCTCACGCGAGGGGGGTGCGATCAACTGGCTGGTGCGCGGCGTCCTGGTGAGCCTGGCATTTCTGGTCCACCTGACCACGGCGATGGTCATGGTCCCGGCGGCCGGGCTGGCCTACGTCGCAGTCATCGTTCGCGGTGGCGGCGTCAGAGCCGAGCCGTCGGGCGGTGGCGGGGCGTTGGCGTTCCGACAGGCGTCCGGAGCTGGGCCCGAACGACGCTCGCGCTGGCGGGTCACGTCGCGGTGTGGACGATTCCGCTCGTCGTCCTGGCGGTTAACTCGTTCTGGTGGCTGCCGGGGATCTGGCTGGCGTCGACCAAGGGGCTGAGCGATTTTGCGTTCGCCCATCCGGAGGGCGTGGCGCAGCGGCTGCTGCAGATTCGTCGGCGCGGAGCCGCCGATCCAGGCGATCTTGCTGGCCGCGGGCGTCCCCGGGCTGATGCTGCTGTTGCGTCGCGACGCGGTCCCGGGCTGGGCTCTGTCGGGTTCTGCGCTGCCGGGACTGTTCTGGGGCTACCTGGCCGGCGGGCGTGCGAGCTCTCGATTTCCTGCAACCGGGACGGCACACCTACGCCTTTTTCACGGCGCTGGCCCTCGCCGGCGGTGCCGGGCTCGACGAGCTGCGGCGGCGCTTCGCGCCGCCTCACTCGGCGCCGACCGTCTCCACGTCGCGTTCATGATCGGTGCCGCCTTGCTCGCGATCGCCTTGTTGAGATACCCGCTCACCGAGTCGTTGCGGCTGCGCCTCTGGTCCGGCGAGCCCTTCCTCTCGAGCCAGCCCTCTGCCTCGCCTCCTCTGGGTCGTCGACCGCGTGCGGCGCCACGTTCAGCCTGGCGAGCGCTTGCTGTACGAGGAAGGGGGTAAAGATCTACCCGGGAGTGCGCGATCCGTTTCAGCGCGGACGATTCAGCGGCCTGCTGCCCGAGCGCACCGGAGTCGAGGTGATCGGCGGACCCTATCTCCACGCATCGCTCACCACCAACTTCACGCAATTTGGTGAAGGAAAGCTGTGCGGCAAGGCCAACTGGGACCGCGCCGACTTCGTGCGATACGCCAAACTTTATCGGCCGTCGGCCATATTATGCTGGAGCCCGCACGCTCGCGGATTCTGCCGGCAAAACCCGGATCTGATTCGCGTTCTGGACGAGGATGGACCGGTCTTGATCGGCCGGATCGTGGGCTTCGCGGCGGCGTGCATCGAGGGGAAAGCGACGGTCCGGGCCGAGTCGGGGTCGAATTCGGGTCTCCGGGATCACCCCAGGACTTGACGGATCGGTCGTACTGCGGTATCACTCCGTCCCGTATCTGGCGGCCAGACCGTCGGTCATGGCTGAACCGGTAAATCAGGAGGATGATCCGGTCCCTTTTATCCGGTTACGTCCACCCCTCGGGACGAGCGACGTCGAGCTCCAGCTGCACTTCCCCGCAGGGCGTTAGCCGCGCGGTCCTCCGGCCGATTTTCGCCGCCGGCCTAGACATCACACGCAAGCGGATTGCGTGAGCGTGGCTTTCTCCAGGGAAGGGGCATGCCGTGCCTGCGATCGACAGCGAGCCAGACGAGCACGGCCGGCACGACCGGCTCTCGAATTGGTTCTTCTGGTCGCTCTGGGCGCCGATCATCGTGATCGCGGCGGCATTTTACTATGAAAAGGCCGCCGATCATCGCAGCGCCTTCGTGCGCTGGCGGCCGCAGGTCCTGCAGTTCTGGGCGGGCGTCAACATCTACGACAAGATGATCTTCCCCAACCCGCCGATCATGCCGATCACGCTGCATCCCCTGATGGTGCTCCCGACGGTCGCCGGTGCGATGTGCTGGTTCGGCGATCAAGGTCGTGCTGACGACCGCGGCCCTGGTGATGTGCTTCCGGATCGTCCAGCCCGCCTGGCGAGCCATTCCCGCCGATGTTCCGCTCGTTGATCCTGCTCTTGTCAGCCTGCGACCGATCCTGGGCGATCTCCATCACGGCAATAACAACCTCGTGATCCTGTTCCTGATCGTCGCGATGTATTACGCCTGGCGGCGCGGCTATGACATCGTCGCGGGGCTGCTCCTGGGTCTGGCAACCTCGTACAAGGTGACACCCGCATTATTCTTCCTTTATTTTGCCTACAAGCGGCAGTGGCGAACCGTCGGTTGGGGACTCCTGGGCATGGGGATCTTCCTGCTCATCGTGCCCAGCATCGTGATCGGCCCTGAATTCAACGGTGAGTGTCTGGGCATGTGGTGGAACCGCATGGTGACGCCATTCGTCGTCAAAGGAGCGACCAGCCCGCAGGACATGAACCAGTCGGTCGCGGCGGTGATCACCCGGCTGCTGACGGACATCGACGCCCGGCCAGGGCCGCTACGACGTCCATCTCGACCTGAACCTGGCGTCCTGCCGCCCGTGGCTGGTCGGCTACCTGATCAAGGCTCGTCGGGATCTGCTGGTTGGCGCTGCTGGCGTTCTTCTGCCGGACCAAAACTACCGATCGCCGCGATCCTCGGCTGCTCGGGGAAGTCGCCCTCGTGGTGCTGACCATGCTCTTCGTGTCGGAGCGGAGCTGGAAGCACCATTATGTGACGGTGCTACTCCCCTACAGCTATCTGGTGTGCGAGTTCTTCTCGTCGAGGGTCGGACCTCGCGGGCGTGCTTTGCTGGTCGGTTCGTGGGCCCTTTCGTTTACCTTGATGGCGGCCACGTCCACCGACGTCGGCGGGCTGTTCGCCGAGGGCCAGGGCCACGAGATCGCTCAGGGCTACGGCTCGTTCCTGTGGGCGGGGGTCGTGCTGTACGTGATGGTTGCCTGGCGCGTCTGGGCGCGACGTCTGGAGGTCCCGCTCCCGGCTACACGGGCCCGCCGATTCACCGGTCCGCATCTGGCGGCAATGTCGACTCCTCGGCCGATTGTCTCGTCCTGAAAGCGGAAACGCGGCAGGTTTTGTGGCGTGAGACGACCGGTTATATCGATAATAAGAGAATGATCGATCGCGCGGCCCAGATCGGGCTGCCTGCGGAACGATTCTCGAAGTTCGGTCCGAACTTGAATCGGCCGATTCCTCACGTCCCACTCGGTGCAGGCCAAGGAGGGCCTATGAACCAGCTAAAGGACTTGCGCCGCGTGCGCCGTCGCGTCTGCCCCGCTCCGGAAGCCCTGGAAGAACGAATGGTCCTGAGCGCGGGCGAAGGCAGCACGTTTGCAATCATGCCCGGCACGGTCGCGACTGCCGGGCAGGTTTCGACGCTCAATTTCAAAGTCGACCCGAATCTGTTTACTTCCGCGAACCGGAACGGCCACATCACGTCGGAATCGACATCGCGGCTGCATCGCCGGTAAGCTCGACAACGAATACGAGCACGCCGGCGACGCTCAAGCCGCAGATCGTCTCGGTCACCGACGCCGAGCGGCCACGTGATCCGCGTGCAGCACGCGAGGTATGATCGCAAGGTCGCCAAAGCGAGTAAGCTCGGGACCACGATGTCGTCGGCCGTTCTTGTGACCTTGAACGTGCCGACCACCGGCAAGCCAGCCAATGACTACTCGGTGCAAGTCAAGGGCTTGCAGGGAACGACCGGCCAGTACTTGATCGGGTTCTATCTGCCCGGCGACGTGTCGGGCGCCGGCACGGTGACCAAGGCGGATCTTCAGACGATCCGTAAGGATCACGGGATGACGGCCGAGAACTCCAATTACAATTTCGACGCCGACGTCAATCGTGACGGCATCATCAACCATCAAGACTACATGCTCGCCAAGCAAGATCTCGGCTCGACGACCAAGGTCAGCCCGGTGATCTCGGTGAATCTCGACCCGGCTTCGGATCCCGCCGCGGATCGCACAACGGCCTTCAGCACGGTGCACTTCGCTGGTACGACGACGCCGGGAGCGACAGTCCTGTTCCTCGATCAAAGCGGCGGCGCGACCACCTCGGCCACAGCCAATTCGTCGGGAGCGTACAGCATCATCGTCCCGCTCGTGAGCGGGTCGAACACGTTCCAGGTGACGACGCACGACGCGTTCGGACAGTCGATCGTGGGAACGATTTCGCCGGTGGTCTACTCACCGCCCTCGGGCTAACGGAATCCCTGAACGGCGCCGCGTCTCCTGGAACGTCGCGTTCGCGCCAGTCCGACGTAACTCGGATACGTTTCCATCAAGAAGGGCAGCCCGGCGAGATCAACTCGCTCGCCGGGCTGCCCTCGACTACTGGCAGGCGCTCTGATTCCGCGATCGCGGCTTCGACCGCGCCGCGGACCAAGTGCTCGGGATCGTCTCGATGCCGGCCCAGAGCGGCGCGTGCCTCGCTCGTCCCGATCCGACCCAGGGCCCACGCCGCCGCGGCTCGCACGGTCTTGTGTTCGCTGTGATCGTCGAGCCGCGCCGCCAGGGGCCCGGCCGCCGCGGGCAACCGGCGCGTGCCCAGCAATAGCGCGGCGTTGCGGATCAGCCCCACGCGTCTCGACCGCTCAAGCGCGGTCCCCGCGAGTGCCCGCTTCCACGCCGAGCGATCACGCGCGAGCCACTCGAACAGGTCGGGATTGACCCACTCGGGTCGTGCCTCGAGCTCGCTGTGCCGGCCGGGCGGGGCCTTACGGTTCCACGGGCAGACGTCCTGGCAAATGTCGCAGCCGAAGACCCAGTCGTCGAGCTCCGTCGCGAGCGAGTCGTCGATCGGACCTCGATGCTCGATCGTCGCGTAGCTGATGCACCGACGAGCGTCGAGCTGGTAGGGGCCGACGAACGCGTCCGTGGGGCAGGCGTCGAGACAGCGCGTGCAGGTCCCGCAGTGGTTCGCATGATGCGGCGCGTCGTAAGCCAGCTCGGCATCGACCAGGAGCGCGCCCAAGAACGTGAAGCTGCCGAGACGGCGGTTGATCAGCATCGTATTCTTGCCGATCCAGCCGAGCCCTGCCAGCCGAGCGTAATCGCGCTCCATGAGCGGTGCCGTGTCGGCGACGGCGCGGCCGCGCACCTCGGGGATCTCGGTGCGAAGCCAGTCGAGAAGTTCCGTGAGCCGTGCGCAGAGAGTCGGATGATAGTCAGCGCCTTGCGCATAACGGGCCACCTTCCCCTGCGTGGGGAGCAGTGCAGCCGGTTCGTGTTCCCTGGAGCCGTAGACGACGCTCACGACGACCACAGAACAGACGTCTTCGAGCACGTTTTCAGGGTGGGCGCGGGTCGCGTGACTGCGCGTGAGGTATTCCATGCCGCCCGCGCAGCCTGCTTCCAGCCAGCGCAGAAAATTCGGGTACCCGGGCGGAGCGACGGCCGGCGCGATCCCGATTGCATCGAAGCCCAGCCGCAGCGCTTCGGATTTGAGGCGATCGGTCAGCTCCGCTAGCGGCATCGGCGTGGTCCACTCATGAGCTCGCGCGCCGCTCGAGCGCCGCCGAGTCTTTGACGCCAAGATTCTCGTAGATCTGCCGCGTCGCGTCCGAGCGGTTGAGCGTGTAGAAATGGATGCCCCGGACCTGGTTGTCGAGCAAGTCGCGGCACTGCTCGGTGGCCCAGTGAATGCCGACTTTCGCGACAGCCTTCGGATCGTCGCCGCAGCGATCAATGGCCCGCAATAGCCGGGCCGGAAACCGTGTGCCGAGGGCCATCTCAGACATCCGCGCCAGGTTTTCCTTCGAGGTGATCGGCATGATCCCGGCAATGATCGGAACGCGGATCCCGGCCAGGTCGCAACGTTCGCGAAAATCGTAAAAGTCGGCGTTGCTGAAGTAGAGCTGAGTGCAAATGTAGTCGGCGCCGGCATCGACCTTTCGCTTCAGGTACTCCAGTTCCTTCAGACGGTTGGGCGTTTCGGGATGGCCCTCGGGAAATCCGGCGACACCGATGCCGAATCCCCGGCTGTCGTGGACTGTCTGGAACGATCGGACGAAGCGCACGAGCTCCTCAGCGTATCGAAACGCGTCTCGGGACCGGTCGTAGCTGGCCAAGGTCCGCGGCGGGTCACCCGCCAGGGCGAGGATGTTCTCGATCGCCGAGGCGGCGTAGCGCTCCAGGATCGCTTTCAGCTCGTCCTCGGTGTGACAAACGCACGTCAGGTGCGAGACCGCCGTGAGCCTGGTCTCACGCTGAATCCGCACCACCAGGTCGTGCGTTCGCTCGCGTGTCGATCCCCCCGCGCCGTAGGTCACCGAGACGAACGACGGCTGCAGCTCCTGGAGGTGGGCGATTGTCGCGAACAGCTCGGCCGAGGCCTGATCGGTCTTGGGAGGGAAAAACTCGAAGCTGAATGTGGTGGCACGTGTCTGGAAAATGTCTTGTATGTGCATGGCTCTCGTCGTTTCTCTCCCCCAGCCAAGCGCCGGCCCTGGTCGCGCGTGATTCAATCCTACCCTACGATAACGGAGTATCGGGCTTAGCGGGAGATGGGCTCGTGGGCCGAAAGGGAGATGAGTGCTGCGGCGAAGCCGGGCGGCGCGGCTGCCGGGCGCTCGATCACCCCGATTTGCGCGGCCGGCCAGATCGCGCCGGCGGGCTTTGCGGCGGCTGCCGTTTGGCGGCCTTGCCGGCGCCGGCGACACCGACCTTGGGGCAAATCGGTGCAAGCGTGCACTGCTCGCACCGCGGCGCCGCGCCAGGCACACTCGCCGCCCATGCTGGATCAACTGATGGCTCAAGTCAACCCATTGACGACGCGGCACGATTTGCATGAGATCGCGCTCGATATGCTCCGGAGTCGTTCTCGCCGTCAGTCCCAGCCTTCGCGCCAGACGTTTGACGTGGGTATCGACCACGATTCCCGACGCGATCCGGAAGGCCGTGCCGAGCACGACGTTCGCGGTCTTGCGGCCGACTCCCGAAAGCGCGATCAGTGCGCCGAAGTCGCGAGGAATCTCGCCGTCGTGCCGCTCGACGACCTGTCCGGCCATCCCCAGCAGACTTTTCGTCTTGGCTCGGAAAAACCCGGTCGAGCGAATCAAGGCCTCGACCTCGGCCGGGACCGCCCGCGCCAGGCTGGCGCAGTCCGGGAACCGGCGAAACAGCTCGGGCGTCACCATGTTGACCCGCGTGTCGGTGCACTGGGCCGACAAGATCGTTGCCACCAGCAGCTCATATGCATTGGCATGCGAGAGGGCGCAGGTGGCGTCCGGATAGGCGCGTGCAAGCGCTGCGCACACCTGCTGGGCCTGAAGCTTGGGATCCGACTTGGGGCCTTTGCCGCGAGGCATTTCCGCGTTCCCTTCGGGAGTGGATACCGCGATCTCTTCGATCAAGCCTGGTGCCACGATCAAGCCAGAACCGGTAAACCGGTGCCGCTGGCCGGCCGATCGAAGCGCGCTACAATGTCGCAAGCCGGACACGCGGTGACAACGGAGTGCCTCCCGTCACGTGCGCGCGTGGGCCTTCGCGGCGGAATCCGCAGGGAAACCATTCGAGCCTGCCGGATGCGCCGGCCCTGTTAGAGTCCATCACCGCGGGCCGGAAGCGGTGGCGAAGAGCGCGGCGAAATGTCAAACTGGACGTCTCGAGCTGCGGATCAGGGATGGTAATCTCGCATCGGACATTCGCCGGAAGGCTCGGGCGCACCGCAGGATTCGCGTGTCTTACCCCTGCCGGACATTCAGGCGGTTTTCTGACGTCCTTAGCTGGGCCTCCCGGATCGAATCATGGACTCCGCCGCAGACCTGCCGCGATTCTGGAACCAATACCGGCTGTTTCCGCTGCCGGAGCTCGTGCTGTTTCCCCACGCCCTGCTGCCCCTGCACATCTTCGAACCGCGCGTATCGCCAGATGACCGAGGACGCCCTCGCTGACGATCAACTCCTCACCATGGTGCAGATCCAGCCCGCGCCGGAGGGGTCCCCGTGGGTCGAGCCCGTTCCGATTGAGGACGTGGGCTGCGTGGGCAAGATCGTCCAGCACGAGCGACTCGCCGATGGCCGCTTCAACCTCTTGTTGCTCGGCAGCCGGCGGGTTCGGCTCAAGAGGGAACAGCCGAGCGGGAAGCTCTATCGAATCGCCGCCGGCGAGATCTTGGCGGATGACGAGTCCGGCGGCCTGCTCGAAGCCCGAGGCAGCGAGCTCGTCGAGCTGTTTCGCGACGTCTTCGAAAAGTCTCAGCGGGACAATGAAGACCTCAAGAAGCTGCTGGAACAGGCCCCGCCGCTGGCCGTACTGACCGATATCATCGCGCATGCCCTGCCGCTTCCCGCCGACGTGAAGCAAGGGCTGCTCGCTGAGCCGAAGGTGGTTCACCGCGTCGAGACGCTGCGGACGATCCTGCGCGAGCTCGTCGTACACGACGAACCGAAGCCTCGTTTTCCACCCCGATTCAGCATGAACTGAAACGGCACATGCGGCGGCTTGATTTCTGAGCTCGCTCGCCATAGAATAGGATCGTCATTGTTCGGAAGTCAATAATGGATAACGACTTACATCCGCTTCAATCTTCTGGCGGCCGGAGCGCGCCGATGGACCTTGATCGAATTCGGCGCGCTGTTCGGGAGATCTTGCTGGCCGTCGGCGAGGATCCAGACCGCGAGGGGCTGCGCGAGACTCCAGACCGCGTGGCCCGCATGTATGCCGAGGTATTCGACGGTCTGCACCAGGATCCGCGCGGGCACCTCCAGAAATTGTTCACGCAAAAATACGATGAGATCATCCTCATCAAGAGCATCCGTCTCGTGAGCTTCTGCGAGCACCACCTGCTCCCCGTCGTGGGTCATGCGCACGTCGCGTACATTCCCAACGGGAAGGTGATCGGCCTCTCCAAGATTCCCCGCGTAGTCGACGTGCTGGCAAGACGGCCGCAGATGCAGGAGCGACTGACCGAAGAGCTGGCCGACCTGCTCATGAAGGAGCTCGACGCCCGGGGCGTGGCGGTCGTGATCGAAGCCAGCCATAGCTGCATGACGATCCGCGGGGTGAACAAGCCCGACAGCACGTTCGTGACGAGTGCGATGAGAGGCGTGTTCAAGGAACGGCTGGCAACGCGCTCCGAGGTGATGTCGCTGATATCGGGCTCAAAGAACTAACGTCGGCCCCAGCGAAGCGCAAAGCTCCGCGTGCCCAGGCGAGCTGCCAGTCCACCCGTCCAAACTCAGGAGACGGCCGATCCCCGTCGCGCTGGGCGGGGAGTCGGCGGGATTCCGGATTTCCTGCGCCGGCGGTCGCGTTACCGGCCGCGGGAAACGGAGGAGAGCTTCGCGACCTTGGTCTTCTTGTCCAGCAACTCGGGAATCATGGTCTCGAGCTTGCCGCGCGCGTGCACTGAGAAGAGCTTGCCGTCGGCGTCGACCACGAACACGCACGGAATCCCGTTGATGCCCCAGGACTTGGAAAACTCACTGTTCCAGCCATTGCCCTGGTAATACTGAGGCCACTTGATTCCATTCTCTGCGACAAACTTTTTCAGTTTGTCGAGGCCCCCCTCTTTCTCGGACTGGTCGAGGCTCACGCCGATGAACTCCACCCCCAATTCGCGATACTTCGAGTAAAGCTCCTTCATCTTGGGCATCTCTGCGACGCACGGGCCGCACCAGGTTGCCCAGAAGTCGATCACGACCACCTTGCCCCTGAGTTCCTTCATCGAGATCGACGTTCCGTCGATGGCGTTTGTGAACTGCAAATGAAACGGCTTGCCGACGGATTCACTCTGGTCGTGGCTGCCCTGGAGCATGACCGCCAGATCAGAATCCGGGTATTCCGCGTTCAGTCGCGCCAGCAGGGCATTCTTGGTCTTCTGGTCGCGAGTCGCGCTCGCAGCCGCGGCGAGCAGTCCGGCGGCGCGAGGATCCGAGGGTGCAAGCTTGACGAACTCGAGGGCGCCCGCTGGGTCGGGGCTGCTCTTGGAGCCGAGCGGGTGAAGCTTGAGCTGCGCTTTGGTGTAGCTGGCTTCGACCTTCAGTTTTTTGTCCTGGGTATGCGCGATGACCTTGTCGAGCTCGATGATCAGCTCGGCGTATCGCCCGCGCTCGAGATTGGCACCGAGCGTCTTCCATCGCTCTTCAAGCAGACTGGGCAGGCGCTTGTGGTCGGGCGCGACCTTGTACAGCTCGCCGATCAACCGGGCCCGCTTCTGGGCCGCCTCACGCTGCCTGATCTGGATCTCCTTCTGGTAGTACCTGTCGTCCTTCTTCTTCGGGTCGAGCGCGGGTACCTTCACCGCGTCGATTTCCTTGAGAACCTTGTCGGCAGTGCGGTCGGCGCCCATCGCCACCGAGGACGACACGACCCAGCCCGTGAGCATGATAGCCACAACAGTAACTCTCATGATCGTGCACCTCTCTTTGATTGCCGTTTCAAGAAACGCTGGTTTCGGACGGGCGAACCCATCCCCCGAATCCGACCCCCGTCGATGCCGGCGGGGATCGGCCCGGATCTCGGCGAGCCCTGCGGGCCTCGCCCGTTCTCACTGGCCCCCGCCGGTGGCCGCTCCGATCGGGGCGGCCTTCTTCTTGAGCAATTCGGGAATCATGCTCTCGAGCTTGCCGCGGGCCTCGGTCGAATGGAGCTTTCCCTCGGGGTCGACGACAAACATGGTCGGAATCGAATTGATGCCCCATGTCTTCGAGAATTCGCTGTCCCAGCCGTTGCCCTGGTAGTACTGGGGCCACTTGATTCCCTTCTCGGCGACGAATTTTTTCAGTTTCTCGAGGCCGCCGTCTTTCTCGGGCTGATCGAGGCTCACGCCGATGAATTCCACCCCCTGGTCGTGGAACTTGCCGTAGAGCTCTTTCATGTTGGGCATCTCGGCGACGCAAGGGCCGCACCATGTCGCCCAGAAATCGATGACCACCACCTTGCCCTTCAATCCCTTCATCGAGACGGTCGCGCCGCTCGTCGCATCGTTGAATTCGAGATCAAACGGTTTGCCGACCGCGGCTCGCTGCCGGCGGACGCCTTCGATCACGCCACCGTATGGCGAATCGGGAAATTCCTTGACGATGCGATTCTCGAGCGCGGTCTTGGCCTTGTCGTCACGGATCATGCGGGTCGCACCGTACAGCAGTTGGACGCCGCGCGGATCCTTGGGGGCGAGCTTGATGAACTCGTCAATGGCCGCGATGTCGGGGTTGCCCGTCATCTGACTCTCCATCAGTTGGATTCGCGCCTTGAGGTAGCTTCCGTCGAGCTTGAGCTTCGGGCTGGTCGTCGCGGCGAGGACCTCGTTGATTTCCTTTTTGATGTCGTTGCCTTTGGTGCCGGGCGCGAAAGGCTGTTCCAGCGCTCGATCATGAGCTCCGGAATGCGCTCGTGATCGGGGGCCGCCTTGTACAGCTCGAGAACGAGCGCGGCCCGCTTTGCCGCTGCCTCGGCTTGCTTGGCGACGTAGTCTTTGATGTAGGCGCTGTCTTCTCGTTTCGTGCCGTCGAACGTGGGAAGCGGGTTTGCTTTGAGCTCCTTCAGGATCTCTTCGCCCGTGCGGTCGGCGGCGAGCGCGCTGACCGCCGAAACCAGACATCCGACCAAGAAAAGCACAGCCCAGCAGCCTTTGACGAGCTTGCCCATCGGTTCCTCCTTCGAATTGCAGAAAATTGGCACCCGCACCTCGCCAGGTCGCGGAGCCAGCCCTATCCCCCCAGCGTCGAACGCGTGCTCTCCGTGCGTCGTTCCGCGTATGCATGTATGCTACAGTGGAAGATTCTCCGAAACCAGGGGGCTGGATTCACCGGTTGCCGCCTGGCCGCGCGTCGTGCCAAGATGGGATCGGAGTTCGGGTGCGCGTCGTGCGGGGCACAGCCACGAGCAACCCGAAGGGGACCGGAGTCGTTGCGACGAGCGCTTTACCGATGCTCGCTGACTTTGCGATACGACTGGCTCTTGGACTGGCAATCTCGCTGCTCGTCACCTCCTGGAAAGCGGTCCCCCTTTCTTTCTTTCGGACCCAGGCTCAGATCATGCTCGGCCTGCTCGTTCTGGGCGGCCTCGACCAGGGCGCTCCACCGGACAGAGCTTTCCGGCCGGCGCGCTATTCCTCGGCGCCGTGCTGGCGTACATCGCCGCCGTCGCGTGGGGGCTGGGCCTGCCCAAGCTTGGCCTGGCGTCGACCGCGCTCGTCGCCGTGCTCACGGCGGCCTGGCTCGCCGCCGCGTCCCGGTCGCCAGACCTGGCCGTCTGGGCGCTGAACGCCGCGAGCCGGGCCGCCTCGGGCTTCCTGCTGGGCGCCACGCTCACCGCCATGCTCTTGGGCCACCACTATCTGACCGCTCCGGCGATGACGATCGATCCGCTCAAACGAGTCGTCGTGCTCATGGCAGGCGGCCTCACCGCGCGTGCCCTGCTTGCCGTCGTCGCGCTGCTGTCGTCGCAGACCGGCGCGCTTGGCCCGCAACTGGCCAGCGCGGATCCGGCTGGAGCCCTCTTCCTGTCAGTCCGATGGGGAATGGGGATTGTGGCCGCCGGGGTCGCGACCTTCATGACCTGGAAGACCGCCGAAATCCGTTCGACCCAGTCAGCGACCGGCATCCTCTATATCACGATGATTTTCGTCTTGTTCGGCGAGCTCAGCTCGCTGGTACTTGCGGGCCGCGCCGGGGTGATCTGCTGAGGGGCGTTTTCTCATTCGGGTCGACGACATCGGGGAAGGCGCCAGTACGCCGAGACGCGAGAGGGATTCGGGCGGCCGCTGGCCAAGCTTCCGCTCGACCAGTCGGCCTGATTCTTGCCTGGGTAATGAGCCGCGTGGCTGGTCGCTTCTGCGCAAAGCTCGTCCTCAACATCGAGCCGGGCAGTGTGGTGATCCAGACCGCGCGCGCAACGCCTCACCACTTCATGTCGTGGAAGAAATCGACGGCCGCCGATTTCAGCCCGTCAGCCAACTTGGTGCCTTCGCTTTCAACGGTGTTGACCGCGCCCGTCGCGACCGCGCTCACGTCACCCGCTGCCGAGGCGACCGAACTGTTGGCCTGCTCCGAAAGCATCGGATAGAGCTTCAGGTAGATCTGCTTCTGGCGGTACGAGTTGGCGGAACCGAACCGCAGGTTAAAAGCTTGCATGAAGCCGAGTAGGTCTCCGAGAGTCGTGCCCTGGTAGTCTTCCAGCTCGGCGAGGACCTTTTCCATCTGGGGGCTGTACAGCATCTTGGTGAGGCCGTTCATCGCATTGAGAGACCAGTGGGCTGTGACATAGTCGGGGTTGTCGTGCGGGACATCCTTCTCGAACTTGAGCCGAAGCTGGTCGATCGCGGTCTGGACGGACTGGATTGTGTCGGGATCGAGGTTGCCATTCTTGTCTTCCTCGAGCACTGCGGAAATGGCGGTTCGCACGGCCTCGCGCTCCGGCCGGAACGCATCGCCGCGAACCGCCAGCGGCCACTGGTCGTCCATCGTCATGCGGTCCAGGCAGACGGTCAAGCCTTCGGAAGCAACCTCGAAGGGGATGTCGCGAATGACCTCAGCGCGAAGCGGGGTCTTGACCTGCTGGAGCGAGCTGTCGGCGCTGGCCGGATTGAGAAGGACGTCGAGCAGCGTATTGAGGGCATCGCCGTCAGTGATGTACCTTTGACTGGGGTGGTTGCGCAGCCGGTCGTGAAGGTCGTCGTATGCCTTCTTGTTATCGGCTGAGAGTTTATGTTTCCGGGCCTCGTACTTCTTGAGCTGGTTCTGCTGCGAACCATACATGAACTGGTTCATTCTCATCACGGTGGATGCGTTGATCGATCGGGCCTGCGCCGTGCCCACGTTGTACATGCCGCGGCCCATGCCGAGCATGCCCAGGCCGCGGGCCATCGAGCTGCCCGGCGTCGAGCCCCAGCCGCCCCAACCGTAGCCCCCATACCCGCGAGCGTAACCGTACTGGGCGCGAGCCTCGCCCGCAGCCATCGAGACAGCAAAAATCACGACCACCATTTTCATTGCGCGAATCATCACGGATCTCCTTTCGTTGGATGCAATCCGGCCGACCCACGCGATCGGCCGGGCGATTCATTGAGCGGTGCCGCGTTTTCGTCAGAAGAGACACGTTCGATCACGTCCACAGGCTGGTCGCATCGCCGTGGGAGCGCGATGCTTGACAGCGATCAGAGGCCGCGGAGATGCGATTCGAGATGGCCCCAGCTCATCCATTTGAACGCGTCTTTGGCGGCGGACATCAAACCCTTTCCGGTCCGATCCGGCTCGGGCGAAGCGGCCTTCTCGGGATTCGGCGCGTCGCGGATGGCCGTGAGGGCCGGCACAAGCCGGGTATAGATCTCGAGCTGGTGGTCAGAGGTCGCCGGTCCGAACCGGAGATTATAGGCATTCATGAATGCGATCAAGTCACCGACGGTCCGTTCCTGGCCGTCGTCGAGCTGCGTCAGAAACGACTTCATGCTCGGGTCGTTCAAGAGCCGGGTCAGGCTGGCCAGCGTGGTGAAGTAATCGAGAGCATCCTGATATCCGTTGTCGAAGTCGTTGGACGTCTTCAAGAACCTGGAACGGAAGCTCGATGTCGCCTCGGCAATGCGCTTGCGCGCCTCGAGGGAGACGTTTCCCTTGGCGTCCTCGGCGAGCGCCGGCTCGACGGCCGAGCGTAGCGCGTTTCGCTCGTCCACATAAGTGGGACGCATCAGCAAGGGGGGAGCGCGTCGGTACCGGTCATCTGATCGATGCAGACCGTGATCGCCTCGCTGTCCCACTCAAACGGGATTTCGCGGATCGCACTGGGGCTGAGTGGAGCTTTCGCGCGGCCCGACTTCACGACGCCGGGATCGCCGTCAAAGATCTCGGTGAGCAGGGTGTTGAGCGTCGTCCCATCCCTGAGGTCGAGTCGCTCCACCCTCAGCTCACGCTCGGCTTCCCGCTTGATCGCCTTTTTCAGATCTTCCTCTCGAAGTGCGCGCTGGCGCGCCCGCAGCGCTTTGTTCCACTTGACCATCGTATCGACGTTGATCGAGTCCGCCTTGGCTTTTTCAAGCTGGTACACACCCTGACCCCGCGCATAAGATCCCAGCCCAGCCATGAGGCCGGACGCAGGGTCGGCCCCCCACTGGCTCATCCCGTAGCCGCCGTAGCCTCTCGGGTACATCCATTGCGCCCGCGCCGGCGACGCCAGCAGATTCAATCCTACGAGCAAACCGATCACGATCGTGAGCAAGCGAAGCATGATGAGACTCCCGTAATACTGCCTCTTGATCTTCATTCTGGTAACGCTGGTCCTGAGCTACTTCGGGGCCGGCCACCTGATGGCCGCGGGAATTCCGACCTGCCGGGTGTATCACGCCGACGTGGCGGCAGGCACCAGGGCGGCGGTTTCTCAGATCTGGGCTGCCGCATCTGCGTGCCGCACTGCTGCCACCGCCGGCGCGACCGGCCAGACCGTCTTCGACGTCGAACGGCGTGGCTCAAGTTGGACACTGAAAGTTAGTTATCTGCCCAGTCGTTCGCGAGATTCTGCCGATTTCAGCCCGCGTCGCTCGTCAGTTTGCCGGTCATTGACTTCGGGCAGGGGGCCGTGAGCCGTAGGAGCCCGTCTGATTGATGAAGTTTGCCAGTAGATAGTGAGCCCCGAAGAGGACCGCGAAATTCAAGAACACGATCGAGTAGGTTTGCCACTTGCTCAGCTCGAACAGGATGAAGAAACCGAGGAGCATCACGGTGAGGTCGGCCATGATGCTGAAGAAGGGAATGGGGATCCAGCAGGCGACTCCCTCGGCCAGGACGGTGATGGCCGCAATCTTCTGAGCGATCTTTCCGATCGTACCGAAGTCGAATTCGATGAATCGCGACGCGATCCAGACCGCGGCGATGCCCGCCGGGATCTGGATCAAGAGTTTTTTCAACGAGAAACCGACCATGAACTGCGCGGCACCGGCGCCGGCCGCCAGATAGGCCTGGAGGCCGATCAGCACCAGGCCGACAACCATCATCTTGAGCGGTGCACTATTCCGCGAACGGTCTCTGATCAGACTCATGGTTTGCGCTTCCTTTCAAAATCAAAAATCATTTTCATTCACGTATTCAATTGCGAATCGTGCGAGCGTATCGGTGCATGTGGACGAAACGTGAGGTCGCCGAGAAGCCGCATGCGATTCAGCGTGTGGTCTTCCGCTCTCAACTGCGAGATCTGGAAGAAGACGAGAGTCGTTTGCCGGGAAGCAACCGGGCCGGCTCGCCAGGTGGTTCCCGCTGAGGATGGTTAGACGGCTCGGCATTCTCAGGCGCGGCCCGCGCATCGTCGAGAAGTCCGTCCACGATCGAGTTTTTTTCCGGGATCAACTCGGCCATCAGAAACGCCGGCAAGGCGATCCCGTACCCCAACGTGTACGACGTGGTGCGGACTAGCCGGGACAGCAGACGGCCGGCGGGGGGCAGGGCACTTCCGCCAGCGGACTGCTCGGCCGCGGTACGACCTTTCGCGGCCTTCCAGGCCTTGTCCAGCGCGATCGCTACAGTCTCCAGCGGATCACGCGACGATGCTTTGGCGGCCACATTCGCACACATGGACAAAACACCTCTCTCGCAATAGTTGATTGTGATTGTCGTCTCGGGCGCTATTGATTCAGGAGTCGATACTTCGGGAACGAGAAAGGTCCGCGCGGGCGACTCGGCGATGTCGGTAGGCAACCGGTAGCTCGCATCACTCCCGCCGGCATTCATTCGTCCGCCGATCGCGGTGAGTCGGACTCCGGGTACGACCACTCGGCCCGGCCGTCGCGTCCATCGAGCGGCTGGTTGACGAGATCATTGAATCGGTCGTGGGCTTTCAGGAGCGCCTCGATCCGTATCCGCAACTCCGGCTCGCCCATGCATTCGTGGTCCAGGATTGCGCAGCGCTCCTCGAGGTCGTGATAGCTTGCAGCCTTGAGGAAGATAACCTGCACGCGCATCGGGTTGAGCGGCATGGAATGTTGCCCCCGCCGGGTGAGATCGTTCCGTTCCACAGTCGTACGCGCCGTCCACGGCCAGGGCTGTCGAAAAAAACGGAAAAAAAGAACAGAACCTGCGTCACATCGCTCATCGCCAATTCCGGGTCGCGTCGGCTGGACGGACACCCCCTTGGCTTGCGACACGATCCTTACCAGGCCAATCGCCGCCGGGCAGCGAGCACGTCGTCCTGGCGGCACAGCGAATGCGGGTCGTCGTTGTTGTCGCGTGGGGCCAGGTCGCCCAGGTCGAGCACGGCAAGCACTTCCACCCGGCTCCAACCCTACGAACGCGTCACCAGCCGCAAAGCCGGGGCTTTCGAGTTCGTAGAAGGGACGAAAGGCGAAAAGAAACCAGCAAAGACCGCCGGATCGGCGGACTCCTCGCTCGTGTCGGGGCTCGAGCTGCTGGTCGCGGCGGAGACGGGCGCAAACTCGCAGTCGAACTACTTCGCTTCGTTAACCAGGGCGAGCACGCGGGCTCTTTGTTGCTGCATCCACGTCGCGTCAGGCCAGGCCTTACCGTCGATGAGCTCGTGAGCCTCGCGCGTCCAGATCATCCTTAACAGCCAGTCGTCCCACCAGGAAACCCAACCTGATTGAGTGAACCCGGCCCAGGCCAGAGCATTGTCCAGGTCCTCACGGAGATGCTGGTCGGCCCGGTCGAGCCATTCACGGGCAAGGGCGGTTTGTCCCAGCCGGTGGTGAGCAATCGCTCGCGCAGGCCAACCGTTGATCCACGCAGGGTCTTTCTTGAATCTGTCCAGGGCCTCCTGGTTTCTTCCGGCTCGCAGGAGCGCGAACCCTCGCACAGTCTGACCCCAGGGATTTTGCTCGGGGAACTTCTCGGCGAGCTCGAGGATCTGTTTCCAATCAGAGGCGCGGATCGGGGCGAAGCGTTGCGGTTCGGATCTGATCGAGGGGAGACCGGAGGTTGCCGGCGGCGTTCTCGCGGAGCATTCTCACGCGGAGCCGTTCAAACGCGTCAGTCCGGCCGCCTTGAAGCAGCAATACGGCCACACGGTACCAGGCGGCGAAGCCGGTATCACCCGCGCCTTCCACGGTCTGCAAGCCCACCGGGTCGATCTCGTATGCCGTGCGGATGGCACCGGCCGCCTCGTCCCAGAGGGCGAGCTTACCGTACCCGTAGGCAACTTGCGCCAAGGCCGCGATGGTGCTCTGGTCTGCTGGTCTGCCGGCCGCGGCACTCCGAAGAGCCTCTCGGGCGCTCGATTCCGATTTTCGCAGGGTTTGGTAGGTCTCGCCCCAGCGACTTGCCTCGCGTCGGACGTCGGCGACGCCGAGCAGGGCTTGGCGTCGGGCGGCATCGACGTCCGGGTGATTCGGACGCCCGTGGGAAAGTTCGGCGTAAAATTCGTCGGCCTTCTTCTGTACCACGGCCGACTCGTCCGCCTTTCCACGCCTTTGCCTATCGAGAGCAAGGGCATACAGGGCGACGTGGAAGCCGACGAGTGCGTCGACGCGGCCTTTCCTGACTTCGGAGTCGCCGGGTCTTTCGCGCGCCAATTCGTCGAAGAGGGCGCGGGCGTTGTCCATTGTGGCGATGGCCTCGTCGACTAACCTGGATCGGGCGCGGGCGACGCCGAGCGCTGCCTTGGTCTTGGCGAGATCGAGCTTGACGTCCAGTTTGGGTCGGGGAACGCCGGACGCAACGGCCGCCCTGCCGACCGCGGTCGGGTTGGCCGGGTTTTTCGCCGCGGACTCTGCTTCCGTCAACAGCGCGCTGTAGCCCGGGCGGTCTTTGATCAGCGTCGCGTGTTTCAAAACGGCGGAGTCTTTCCAGCCGCCTGCCACGGCTGCCCGGTAGTCGCTCACCGCGCGGTCGAGGAGTTCATCGCGACGAGCTTTCTGTTCTGGTGTGAGGTCCGTGTTGATCTCGCCGATCCGCTGGGCGAGAGCGACATTCCGACCGGCAGAGCCAGCGATGTCGGCCGCGGTGTCTCTGGAAAATCGGTCGAGAGCCGTTCGCGATTCGAAGAAGGGCGCGGACTGCCTCCTCTGGCCTGTTCGACTCGATGAGCCGGTCAGCCAGGTTGCGACTGATCTCGAGATAAATCTCCTGGTTTTTCGGCGTGTCGGCGTTTGCGCTGGCCATCTCGCCGAGTGTCTTCACCGACCAGCGCAACTCGGCGATCGCCTCGTCTTTGCGGCCCGAGTCCGAAAGCATCGACACCGTGTCTTGAGTGGCCAACAGGAAGTCATGGGCGGTAATCGAGTCGGTCGGCCGCAGCCGCAGCGACTCTCGGCCGAACTCCAGCGCCCGCTGGTACAAGGCCAGCGACTGACTCGACCCCATCGCTCGCGCGAGCTTGAGGAACGACACGAACACTCCGTCGATCGCATCCGCGTCGTCCGGGATCTCTTCCGCCAGCTCGAGCCGGAGCACCGCGGCTCCGTTCTAGAACGATGAGGGCTTCTGCGGGACTCGTCCCGATCAAGCTTTCGTAAAGCCGGCTGCAGGCGAGGGCGACGTCCCGCTTGCTCCGTCGATCGGAGTGGAGGCCCTCGAAGACCTCCTCCCGCAAGGCGACGATCCGGCGCATGGTCGCGATCTTCTGGTCCGGCGGCCTGAGCGAGACGACGAAGTGCAGCGCATCCGCCAGGCCGGTCTTGAGGTCGAGTTCGTCGGGGCGGTCCCGCAGGGCCAGCTCGAAGCCGGCGATGGCGGCCTCATAGGCATCGTTTGCTTCCTTCGTCTGTCCCAACTCGCGGAATACGTCAGCGACGCGCAGTCGGGTCCGCGACAATTCGTTCTTCAGAGAGCGGTCGTCGCTGCGCTCTCGGAGGAACTCTTCGTAGAATCTCATGGACGAGCCGAGCAGATCGGCGCGGAGGGCACGGAGGCCTGGGACGTTGAGCAGCTTACTTTCGCTCACGATGGTGAACGAGTCGTCAACGGCCTTGCGGGCGCGGGCGAAGTTGGCATCGGCGACTTTCGATTGTTTGATGGCCTCAAGCTGACTTGCCTCGGCGGCCGCGCGTCGCACCTCGGCGATGCGTAGTGCGCTGTTGATTTTTTCGTACGACAAAACGCCAACGCCCATTAATGCCGCCAATAGCAGGAGGACCGCCGCCGCGAGCGTTGCAATCGCTGGGCGCCGTCGCGCCCACTTCATACCCCGCTCCCAGAACGGGACCGGCCGTGCGACGATCGACTCGCCACCGCGGAACCGCCGCAGGTCTTCGGCAAGCTCGGCGGCCGAGTCGTAGCGCTTCGCCGGCTCTTTCTGCAAGCATTTCAGCGCGATCGTCTCCACGTCGCGGGCCAGCCCGGGAACCAGGCGCGAAGGCGGCACCGGCTCGGCGTTCTTGACCTGCTCGAGGATTTCAAGTGCGGTCGTGCCGCGAAACGGCGGGCCGCCGGTCAAGAGCTCGTACAGGATCGCGCCCAAGGCGTAAACGTCGGCAAGCGGGCCCACCTGCTTGGTCTTGCCCTCGGCCTGCTCGGGCGACATGTAGCCGGGTGAGCCGAGGATCGAGTCGGTCCGCGTCAGGCCGCTCTCCGCGGCCAGCGATTTGGCCAGGCCGAAGTCGGTCAGCTTGGGCGTGCCGTCGGCCGCCAGCAACACGTTTCCCGGCTTCAGGTCGCGGTGCACGATCCCCTGGCGATGTGCTTCGGCGACGCCGCGCGCGAGTGGTTCCACCAGCTCGGCCGCCTGCCGCGCCGGCCACGGCGCGCCGTTAAGACGCCGATCGAGGCTACCGCCGGGAACATGCTCCAGCTCGAAAAACGGGAGACCGTCCACCTCGCCGATGTGGTGGATCTGCACGATATTTGGGTGCTGCAAGCGGGCGACGGCTTCCGCCTCGGCCAGGAAGCGAGCAACGGCCTCCGCCCCCGCGTGGGCACCGCCCAGGATCATCTTCAGGACGCAGGGACGATTGAGACGGATCTGGCGGGCCTTGTAGACCACGCCCATGCCCCCGCGGCCCAATTCGCCCAGGATGTCGTAGCCGGAGATCGCTGGGACAGGCCGTTCGCGAGCTGCCGGCTGATTGGGTGGCAGCCGGGCAAACACGGTTCGATCGACTTCGGTTCCGGCATTATTCCCGTGGGATGATGACAGCTCGTCCGCGAACCCGAGCTCGTCGGGAAAGATGCATCCGGTAAGCTGCGCCTGATCGAGCGACAACTCGCCCGACATCGCGAATACCTGGTGTTCACGATTGACGATCGGTTGATCGAGGAGGCTCTCCGGCTCGTCGTAACCCCTCAGGAGCGCCTCCACCCGCCGCCGGAGGTCCGCATCGGTTGAGCACTCACGGTCCAGGACAGCCGCGCGCTGCCGCGATCGCGGCATGCTACGGCCGAAAGGAACACGGCTTGAACACGCTGCGCGTCGAGTGGCATGGAATCGTTCTACGGTTGGTTTTACGCTTCCATGCGCGGTGAGCTGTCGTGCGATTGATCATACCTCAGCACCGGTTCAGCCGCCGAGCACGTCGCCGAGCCAGGCCCGCGCATACGTCCACTTCTGGCGAGCGAGGTAAACCGTGATGCCGAGGGCGGCCGCGATCTCCCCGTGCCCGAGGCCGGCAAACTGGCGGAGCTCGATGACCTTGGCCGCGATCGGATCCTCAGCCGCTAGCCGGTTGAGCGCATCGTCGAGGGCGAGGAGATCGTCGTCCGGGTCGGGGGCAGGCGGGTCACCAAGTTCAACGCGGCGCAGCTCGCCGCCACGCTTCTTCCGAGACTTGCGCCGGGCGGCCTCGACCAGGATGTGCCGCATCGCCTGGGCGGCCGCGGCGAAGAAGTGGCTGCGGCCGTCCCACAAGCGCTCGGGGTCAGGGCCGACCAGACGCAGATACGCCTCGTGCACCAAGGCCGTGGCCTGCAGCGTCTGCCCCGGCGACTCACGAGCCAGTTTCCGCGCCGCCAGGCGACGAAGCTCTTCGTAGATCAGGGGGAGCAGTTGCTCGGCCGCCTGCGGGTCGCCTTGCTCGATCGCCGAGAGAATCCGAGCCGCGTCGCTCATACCTTCACCAGTATTCGGATTCAGGAGACACCTTGTCAGGGTGCGGCGTGCTCGCCGACCCGGCAGCCCGCGGAGTCGCGGGTCGAGATGGCCTGAGATAGCCTATTTCTAGTTTACTTGCCGGCATTGCGGCGGAAAAGAGTGGCAGGCGAAACCCGCGACCGTCTCGGCCGATCGCTGAAATCGTCGAACGTGCGTCACGGGGGGAGGCATTGCATGCGACTGCACAGCGGCAGGGCGATCGTCACAACTCCGTCCTGCACGATGGAGCGATGAGGCTCGATCGCAAACACCGCTCGAGCGCGCGAGAGTCGAGTTCGTGCGGTCCTTACACCTGGCATCACGCACGTTTTTGGGGTTTTGGCTGGGCTCCTGGTTTCGCCGCGATCCTGATCGTTTACAATCAGAGCCAAGTGCCGGCGCGTGCGAACCTCAGACCGGGATCCGCCGGCCAGCGGCCGGCTGGACCGAGTACAGTGACATGGAGCTGACATTTTCGTGTCCGGACTGCGGCACCGTCGACCGGATCGCGCCCGTGGAGAACGCTGCGCAAGCGGTCTGCCGCCAGTGCGGGGCCGTGCGACAGCTCCACCCAGAAGCATTCGTGGATGAGCAGTTGCAGGCTTGCCCCTGGTGCCTGACCGCCGATCTTTACGTTCAGAAAGACTTTCCCCAGGGTCTGGGTCTGTTCATCGTGGTGGTGGGATTCGCGATCAGTACCATCTTTTGGTATTATGAAATGCCGATTCCTGCCTATTCTGTTCTCGTGGCGTCGATGTTGCTCGATCTGGTGATGTATCGCAAAGTGCCGGACGTGACGATCTGCTATCGCTGCCTTTGCCAGCTACGAGGGCCGGGTGCCAATCCCGAGCATCGATTGAAGGCGTTCGATCTGGCCACCGGCGAGCGCTATCGGCAAGAGCGGATCCGGGCACAGCAGTTGCGAGAGCAAGCGGCAAAAGCAGATTGACTGATATCGCTGCGCAGCGTGCGTACAGCGTTGCTTGAAACTGGCTCATGTGGAGCCCTGCCGGAATGAGGCAAAAGCTGGGCGGTTCTTAGCGGATCGCCCTGGTCCCAGCCTCGACGCCCTTTCCGGTCTCACGATCGATTGTCCTTGAGATTGAGGTGCTGCCACAGCCGTGGACGAGCGCCGCGCCGAATTTTTGACGATTTGCGGGGAGTCATCCAGGGAGAGCTCTACTTTGAGCCGCTGGACCGTGCGCCGTACGCGCACGATGCGAGTCTCTACGAAATCGATCCGCTCGGGGTCATCGTTCCCCGCCACGATCTCGACGTCGTGAGCGTGGTCCGCTACGCCGCTGAAAACCAGATCGCGGTGCACGTGCGCGGGGCGGGCACCGACGCAGCGGGCGGCTCGCTCGGCCCGGGGCTGGTCGTCGATCTGAGCCGGCATCTCCGCAAGGTGATCTCGATCGAGCCGGAGCACGTGGTGGTCGAGCCGGGCGTCGTGCTCGACCGGCTCAATGCCCAGCTCGCACCGTTCGGGCGCCGGGTCGAGCCCGATGCCGCACCACGCCGACGTTGCCACCTTGGGCGGGCTGATCGCCGTCGATGCCGCTGGTGCCCGGTCGTCGCTTCATGGATCGATCGGCGACCAGGTGGACCGCCTTCGCGTCGTCTTCGCGCAGGGCGAGGTGGCCGATCTTGGGTTCGAGCCGTGGCCCGATTTCGAGGCCGAGCCGGCCGACCTCAAGGATCTGATCGTTCGCAAGCTCCAGACTCTCTACAAGAGCAGCGATAATCGCCTGCAGCGGATGCTGCCGCGCGTATCGCGAAATCGAGCTGGCTATGCGCTGGCGCGCGCCGCCGGCGAGTCGGGTGTCCATCTCGGGCGATTGGTGGCGGGCTCGGAAGGCACCCTGGCCGTTGTGGTGCAAGCGGTGCTGCGCACGCATCCCCTCCCGGCGGCGCAGGGTGTGTTATTGCTTCCCTTTGTCGGTCTTTCGGACGCCGCGGCGTTTGTGACCGACGTGCTCGACCATTCGATTCCGCCCTCGGCTTGCGACCTGTTCGATCGGCGCTCGATCGTGCTGGCGCGCGATGCCGACCTATCGCTTCGCGGGTGGATCGCCGAGGAGGCCGAAGCCATACTCACGATCGAAATCGAAGGGGGCGACGCCGATACGAATCGCCGGAGCAATCCGGTCGCTGCGCGAGCGGCCGCCTGCGCAAGGCCAGGCTGGTCTCGACGCCGTTTGCGACCTTCAAGCGGGTGGAGTGCGAGCGGATTCTAGGACTGCGCCGCCTGGTCGAGCCCCTTTTGATGCGGTTTCGCGGCCGCGCGCGGCCGGTCTCGTTTCTGGACGACGTGGCAGTCCCGCCAGACCAGCTCGCTGTCGTATTGCAGCGGCTTCAAAGCGTGTTGCAGCAGCAAAACGTCACCTGGACGCTCGACGCCTACGCCGGGGATGGCCGGCTCCGCATCCGGCCGTTCCTCGATCTCTCCGACCCGGGCGATCGCGCCAAGCTCGAGCCCTTGGCCTGCCGGTTCTACGAAGTCGTGCTCGATGCGGGCGGGACCATTGCAAGCTCGCAGGCCTGCGGCCTGGCGAGTACGCAGTTTCTGCGCAAGCAGTATGGTGAGCTGGTCCAGATCTTCCGCGAGATCAAGGATGCCTTCGACCCGCTCGGCCAGCTCAACCCGGGAAAGGTGATCGGCGACGACCCTCACCTGATGCTCCAGAATTTGAAAGCATGGCATGGCGTGCCCGCTGGGCCGGATCCGCCGGAAGAAAAGCCCGGCTTTTTCTCCTGGGGCAGCGGCGAGACCTCTGCCGAGGCCTTCTCGCAAGCGGCCGCGGCGAGCCAGTCGGAAAAGGGCGGTGTCCGCGCTGCAGCACGTGATGCCGCCAGAGGTGCCGGTGATCCAGCCCGCCTTGCGCTGGCCCGGCCTGGATCTGATCGAGACAGCCTCCGCGTGCCAGGGATGTGGAACCTGCCGGTCGCTCGATCCCACGACGCGGATGTGCCCGAGCTTCCGCGCGCTGCGGACCGAGGCCGCCTCGCCACGGTGCACAGGCCAATCTGATTCGCGAGCTCGCCACCGGACAAGTGGATCCACGGCTCTGGGGCAGCGATGAGTTCAAGGCTCACGCCGATCTCTGCATTCACTGTCAGCTCTGTCGCACCGAGTGCCCGTCGGCGGTCGACGTGTCGAGCTTGATGCTCGAAGCAAAGGCGGCTTATGTCGAGAAACACGGACTGCCCCCGCGCGACTGGATTTTCTCGCGGATCGATTTCTGGGCGAGGCTGGGAAGCCGCTTTCCGATCATCACCAACTTCCTGCTGTCGCGACGCTCGGCACGCTGGGTATTGGACCGTTTGCTCGGACGTGTCGCGCCATCGGCTGCTGCCGCGGGTGCGGACGCACCCCCTTCGCGCGCCGCGCGGCCCGCCTCGGTTTGAACAAGCCACGCCCGCAGCTAGCCGGGCCCGCGCGTGGTTTATTTCGTGGACGTCTACGCGAATTATTATGACCAGGAGCTCGCCGAAGCCGTCGTGGCGGTGCTGCGACAGGCCGGCGTCAACGTCTTCGTGCCCACGCGGCAGCGCAGCTCCGGGATGGCAGCGCCTGATCGTCGGCGACGTCGATCACGCGCGCGACCAGGCGCTGGCTAACCTGCGCGTGCTGGCCAACGCCGTCCGCGACGGCTACACCGTCGTCTGCTCCGAGCCGACCGCCGCCCTCATGCTCCGGCATGAGTACGTGAAGCTCACCGAGGACCTGGATGCCGAGCTCGTCGCCGCCCATACCATGGACGTTGGCCAGTACCTGCTCGGCCTCGATGCCCGCGGCCAGCTTCCCAAGCCCCACGAGCCGCTCCACGCGCGCGTCGGCTACCATCAGCCCTGTCATCTCCGGGCGCTCGACGTCGGCACGCCCGGCCTCGACCTCTTGCGCAACGTTCTCGGGCTCGACGTCGAATTCATCAATCGAGGCTGTTCGGGCATGGGGGGAACCTACGGGCTCTCGCGCGACCGCTTCTGGACCTCGATCCGCGCCGGCCGCGGTTTGCTGAGGCGACTCCGCGACGCCGATATCGAAATCGGCGCCACCGAATGCGGCGCCTGCCGGATCCAGATGGAGCAAGGCGTCGCCAAGCGGACGTTGCACCCGATCAAGCTGCTGAGCCTGGGCTATGGTTTGAACCCGGCGCTCCGCCAGCACTTCAAAGACCCCAAGCCTGCTCACGCGATGTCCTGACGCGACCGGGACGTGCGGGCAATTGTGCAGACGCGGCGCGATTGCTCCGTGGGGCCGGTGCTTGCTTCACCGAGCGGCTGCCTTCCATCGCAGAAACACCGGGCTCTCGTCGTATTCGATCGAGATCGTCTGCCCGCGGACGGCCGGGCGCTCGGCCGGACTTAGGCCGGCGGCCAGCGGCATTCGCTCCGCGCCTTGTGGCTCCAGTCCGTCGGTCGCCAGCTCGATCGTCGCGTGCCTGCCGGTCGCAGTCGGCGACCACACCGCCCAGATTCGACGGTCCGGCTGCTCACCATGAACGTACTCGTAGACGAAAACGTGATCAAGCCGCTCCTCGACGACCCGCCGGAACCAAATTCCGTGACGCGGATTTCCTTGCCGGGCGCGTGCTGGTCCCTCCAATCGATGAGCTGCGAAACGCGGCGCAGATAGTCGACACCGCGGTCCTCGGGATGAGTGCGCCTCCAGGTGGGATAACCCTCCACCTCGGCGTATGTGTGGATATTGAGGAAGTCGTACAGGGATTCCAGCCGCTCGATGCACTTGACGCTCTTGGCATACTTGCCGCTCTCGCCGGTGGTGAGCGCACGTGCCCACCTTCAGCTTCGGATCGCCCGCGCAGGCCGGCCGCCATGTTCTGGAACAGCTTGCGGTAGGACTCGTCGTCGTAATGTCCCGGCTCGTTGCCGATCTCGGCCGCGGCGACCAATTTTGCTCTGGAGGACGGGCCAAATGCCTCTGCAAACGCCCGGCCGTACGCGCGAGCGTCCCGGGGGAGGTCGATCCATGTGTTCGCGGGAACATTGTGAAACATGATGCAAACTTCGGTCTCGTAGCCGGCGGCCTTCCAGTCGCCGTAGACCTGCCCCCAGTCCACGCCGTTGCGGGCGGACGGGAACCGCGGCGCGAAGCTCGTGTCGCCGCCAACGTCCCATTCAAACGGGTGATAGTCACGGACCGCGCGGCAGACCGGGGCGTACAGCGTGGGTTTGAACTGGATCGTGTGGCCGCATAGCCCCATGAACTCGCGGAAGCGAGGTTTTTCGGGCGCGGCGGGTTCCGCGGCATGACCCCGGCCCGTGAACGAGGCCGCGAGCAAGAAGACGACCCAACCGGTGCGTCCGCTGTGTCTCATGCTCGGCTCCGCGCTTGCTGGCTAGCTGGCAAGAAAAGGCTTGGCCTGACCGGCTCTGCATTCCGTCGAGCCACTTTTACCGGCGTCCTCGGGCGCCCTTCGGCCGGATACCCGTTGGGCCGGCGGTTTCAGAACCAGTACCACGAACGATTTATGCCATAACGACGGCAGCCAGGCAACCAACCGGCGGGACTGGTGCGGCATGACATTCTCATGCGGAACGACTGGGCGGAGTGCCCAGTTGGGGGATGTGGCTGGACCTGGGGAAAATCCGCGGCGCGGCGGCGATCCTCGCCAAGAAACGCGTCGACCCTGAGATCGCGATTCCCGCCGATATCCGCTCGCCCTTGACGAAAGCAGTCGTTCCCGCTATCTTCCCGGCCGATTGTCCCGTCACATGCATGTCTCGAGTTTCGCGAAGCGGGTCCGGTCCGGACACGGCTCAGGTGCCGTCTGCGATCGAGTGCGGCGTCTCCGAAGGGTTGAAGGTCGCTCGGGCGGTGGTCTGTGTCCGGAGCCCGGTTTGCGTCTCGTGGACGGGTTCGCAGTGTCATCTCGGTTTCGAGCTGGGGAGAGCCGGTGAATCGGGAGACGGCCCGAGCAGGCTGTCCGCGGAGGAATCGCGGGCCGTACTTGGGGAGGAACCGTGCGAGGGGACGAGCGATCCAGTCGCCGCCCGCATCGCGGCGTGTGGTTTGGGCTCATCCTCGCATCGGGATGGTGCGCGCATTCTCGGCTCAGGAAGGCCCGATGACGGGACCGCCTCGTCCCGGCTCGCTGACCCCATCGTGCTGGCCGCGAACCGCGTGACCGCAGTGGAACGCAGCAGACGGGCGCTGGGTTCACCTCTACGGCGACTGTCGGTTCTCCAGGGTGTTGAAGGCATCCGGGCGCGCGAAGCGGTCGTCCGGGTCGTCGACGTGTCCACCGAGACCGACAAGATCTCGCAAGTCGAGGTCTATGCCGAGGGTCAGGTCCGCTTGGCCGGCGAGCGAGGGCCGAGCCCGATCCAGCTACCATGTCGTGTTCCGGACATCCGAGGTCCGGCTCAAGTGCTATAGCCCTCCGGCCTCGACGACGGCCAAGGAGCCGCCCTGGCAATTGCAGATCGTCCGGCGCTCTGGATTCCGCGTGCCGAAGCCGCGCCGTCAGCCGACGTGGCCGATGCGGGCCGCAAGGCCGGCCGCTCCAGAGGGCTGCCGCAGCCGCGATCTGCCGATCTGGCGGATGCGGCAGCTGCGGGATCGCCCGCGCCGGAAGCCGCCCGCGGCGGTCCGCACGAATTCGCCGTCGAAAGCGACGCCGGTTGCGGAAACGCAGCCGACCGTCGCCAGCCCGGCGCGTGCGGCCGCGACCGGACGCCGCGAGCCCATCGCAGCCGGGGACCCCGACGAGTCGAGCCGAGACTGGTCCAGCCGGCGCAGATTGCGCGGCGAATCCCGCCGATCCGATGGTCCGGCGAGCGCAGTTCGCGGCGAGCCAGCTACGGCTCGAGGGGCGATCCGCGCAAGGCTCGGGTGATCCGCGGACCAGCAGGCAAAGCAGCCACCGAGCAGGCCGGTAGCCAGCCTCCTGCGGGTGGACTTGCCACCGATCGAAGGCGCACCGGAGGTCCAGGTCCCGAACCTCTCGCCCAACCCGGACGACCTGCCGCCGAGCCATCCAGCCTCTACCGGGCACCGAGGCGCACGTCACCGTGCCCGTCGTGCCCGGCGGTGCGCCAGGGCCCGAGGGCAGCCCGGCTGGCCGCCCCGCACACCCGTCCGCCCGATTGTGCCGATCATGCCGGGAACCCAGCGCGTCACCAGCTCGTTCCCCCGCAGCGGACGAAAGATGGAATTCAAGCGACTGCCGATCATCGCCCGAGGGCGTCGAGACCTGGATCTTCCGCGGCGGCATCAATCATCGTCACCCGGGCCCCGCGGTTCGGCACCATCGACATCGAGGCGGACGAGGCCGTGATCTGGCGCGGGCCCCGCGCCGAAGAAGGGCGAGCCGTTCGTGGGCCAGAACGGCGAGACCTGGGTCGACGACGCCAGGCAGCCGATGGAAGTCTATCTCGAGGGCAACGTGGTCCTCCGCCAGGACGAAAACAAGGTCGCGGGCAGGGGCGATCAGCGGACCGTTCGCGCGCCCCGGCTCTATTACGACTTCCTCACCGACCGCATGCTGGCGCCCAACGCCGAAATCGACATGTTCGCGCCCATCGCTGCTGGCGCCGATCAAGATCAAATCGCCCCGGCTCGAGCAGTTCCGCAGGCCTGGTCCGCTGCCCAACGGGACATACACGCTGGCCGAGCAGCCCGAGATCCGCCTCGAGCCGTCGCTCATGACCGGCAGCCGATTTCCCAACCCGGGCTACAAGATCAGCAGCAACGTCGATCGATCTGACGCGGTACTCGCGGCCCGCTCACCAACCCCAACACGGGCAAGGAAGTCGGCGACCCGGACGACCTGAACGCGACGCCCGACGGAAGATCGTCTGGCACGTCGACGCCCGCCAGAACTTCTATTACATGGGGCCCTTCCCCGTCTTTTACTGGCCGCGCATCGTCACCGACCTCGACGACCTGGAGCCGCCGCTCCGCATGATCGGCTTCAACACGAACAACTACTTCGGCCAGCAATTGAAGGCCGACTGGAACGGCTTCCGGCTCCTCGGGCTACGCCGGCCCAAGTGGATCGACATGTGGAACGTCGACGTCGACTACTTGAGCGCCCGGACCAAGCAGTTCCCGGCGGTGGGGAGCGAGATGGGCTGGTTCGGCAGCGATCTGATCCGCGACCTGAACGACCCGTACCACAAGGATCACAAGCCCCAGGATCACATCACCAAGAATTACTTCGGGTACTTTGATATCTGGGGGCTTGAAGGACTGGCGGGCATCGACGTGCTCGGCACGGGGCCGGCGATCGTGACCAACGGGCCCGCCCGGCGCGGGCAAGGCCGGATTCCAGCGCATGCGCCCGACCCTCCGTTCCAGGAGGAGCGGGGACGGTTCAACTTCCGCCACAATCAGCGATTTCTTCCCGAGGACGAGGACCACGAATTCGAGGAGCTGCGGCTCCAGCTCGAAGTCGGCTACGCCTCGGACCGCAATTTCATCGAGGAATACTACAAGACGGCTCTTCGATACGGGCATGGACCAGGAAACGCTGCTCTACGGAATCTGGCAGAAGGACAACCAGTACGTCGAACATCTGGACCGAGGCCAACCTGCAGAACTGGTACACCGACACCCAGTGGCTCCCGCGCGTCGATTACTACCGGCTGGGCGACTCGCTGTTCTCGAACTTGTTCACTTACTACACCACATTCGGGCATGGATTACGCCACGATCCACACCGACGTCATGGTCAATAATCCCAATCTTTTCGCATTCCTGCCCTTACGACCCGATCTCGAACACGACGGGGACGTTTTCGTCGGGGCGGTTCTACACCAGCCACGAGCTGGACATGCCGCTGAATATCGGGAACGTGGTCCGCTTCGTGCCGTACGTTCAGGGTCAGGCCGTGGGGTGGACGGACCAGCTCGGCGGCGGCCCGCTCGGGCATCTGCCGACTGGCGCGATGGGGCGATACTGGGGCGCGGCGGGCTGCGCGGCGAGGTCACCGCCTGCAAGATGTACCCCGAGCGTCTGAGAGCGATCTCTGGAACGTCCACGGGCTGAACAACAAGATCAGCCTCTTCTTCGACGCCCGCGCGGCCTATTCCAACGTGAAGCTCAACAACATCGCCGTCCAGGACGATCTCGACGACAATACCTACGAGTACGTGCGGAGATACCTGGCAATCACGAGCTTCACGGGGGGCATGCTGCCGTTCCCCTACGACCCGCGGCACCTGATCCTGCGCCAGACACTCTCGCCGATCACGGGCACGACCGACGTCCAGGCGTCGATCGACACGGTCCAGCTGGGGATCCACCAGCGGCTGCAGACCAAGCGCGGCCCGATCGGACGCCGCCGGATCGTCGATTACATGACCCTGGACGCGACGACCACGTATTTTCCCTACGCCGCCCGCGACAATTTCGGCACGCCCTGGGGCCAGGCCATGTACAACTGGCAGTGGTACATCGGCGATCGCACGAGCATCGTCTCGGCCGGCTGGTTCGATTTCTTCAAGCTGGTCGGCAGCACGCCGCTGGCCAGCATCGTGAGCGGATACAACCCCAACGGGCTGAACATCATCACCTCGGGGATCTCGATCAGCCGGCCGCCGCGATCCAACATCTACGTCGGCTATTCGATCATCGACACCGGCCCGATCAAGACCTCGGCGCTGAACGTGCTCGATCAGCTATTGGCTCAGCCCGAAGTGGTATGGTACGTTTCTCGAAGTCGTACGACTTCGGCGACGCGGTCCTGCTGGCGTCGATGTTCTCGTTTACCCGGATCGGGGCCGATTACTTGACGACGATCGGCCTGGCGGTCGACCCGCAGCGAAGAAGTTACATGTTCGCGTTCCAGATCGTGCCGCGGCTCGGCTCGGCGATCAGGGCCGGATCGTCCACCGTCGGCAGCCAGTTTGACACGCGGTTTGCTCCCACCCAGTGACCACACAAATGATCGGCGAGGGGGCGGCGACATGAACGACTCGAGACAGCATGAGCGAGGCCGGCGGATCCGGCCCTGCGTTCGAACCGAAGTCGGCGTCGTGCAGTCGCCGTTCTTGCAGCCGGTCCCCGGCTACGACGACCGCACGCCTCGAGCTCGATGCGCCCTCGGACCTGGCACGCCCAGGCCGATCGCCGCAACATGCGCGGCAAGCTCGCCGCGGGCTGGCGCGGGCTCAAGTCGGCGATCCGCGGCGACTCCAGCTTCTTCGCGCACGGCTATCGCGGCACTCTGATCGCCATCACGGCCGCCCTGCTGGGAATCGATCAGCGGGGCTGGTGCCTGCTGGTGATCGGCGCCTGCCTGGTCTTGATCGCAGAGCTCGCCCATAGCGCCGTCGATACCCTGGCGCGCGCCATCGGCGATCCCGAGGAGCCGCGGTTGAAGACCGCGCGCGAAATCGCCGCCGGCGGCGTGCTGGTCGCGGCCTTCGGCTCGGGGGCCGTCACCTCGATCGTCCTCTCGTGGAAATTCGCCGAGCTCTTGTCCGGAGGCCCCTGATCACGGCACGAGGCCGTCACGTCGGCCCGATCGCGGAACCGGCCGGTTGAAATCCTCGAGACCGCGCGATCTCCCGGAGCTTCTCGACGCCCGGCACTCGATCTGGCGCACCCGCTCGGTGCTGATCCCGAGCTCGGTACCGATCTGGCGGAGCGTGCGGTCACCGCCCGAGAGTCCAAACCGCCGTCTGATGATCGTCGTCTCGCGCTCGTTGAGCGAACGCAGCAACTGCGAGATTGTGCTACGGCAGTGGTCAAGATCGGAGGCCACTCCCGTCTCCGCCGCGCGCAGGTCGGTGAGGGTGCGGAAGACGCTCTCGTGTCCGGTCGCAAACCGCGTGCGCCGCAGCCTTTCTCGCGGGATTCGCCGCGCAAGTCGCGCTGAATTGCCCAGTATGCATACGTCGAGAACCGGACGCCCCGGGCGATGTCGAATCGCTCTGCGGCCCGGAACAGCGCGAAGTTCCCGTCGGAGACCAGCTCGAGGAAATCACGATCGGTCGAGTTCCATCGCCGCGCGATGAAGATGACCAGCGGAAGATTGACGCGAATGATTTGATTCTGGACGGCGCTGGCTTCCCGGACCAGGTCCTCGATGCGATCGACGTTGGGAGCAACGGCCCCGGCCGGCGCAATCGCGCCACGCAACTGCGCGGCCCGGTACTTGAGGAAGTTGTACTTGCGAAACAGATGCAGCTCTTGCGCACGTGTGAGCGGCGCGTGCCTCGGCGATCCGGCGGCCGTGCCCGAGTAGCCCGCCTGAGCAGCGGTGCCGGCTTCGTTGGGGTCAGGCATCGGCCCCAGGATCTCGGCGATGGCCGCGGGGTCCTGGAAACTCGGATGGCTGACGTACCGGATCCTTGACCGCAGCAGCCGCCGGGCCCGCGCCGGAGCGGGGTCTCGAACATGGTCGATCTGGCCGGAGTCGAGCTGAGCCGCCGGCGCCGTTGCGGCCGCGAGTGAAAGAGTGTCGTCGATCTCTGCCCCGTCCGCGCCGGCCGCATTCGACAGAGCACGGCTGCGGTCGCCATTGAGCGCGGGGCACCGCCGCGGGACAACCGCCGCCAGGCTCACACTCATTGATGTCGTCCTCGCGACGCCGAGCGGTCACGCGCCAATCCACTCATCCGCAGTATCACATCCAAGGAGTCAGGCGGACCGAGTCCGGGCGCAGTGTTTCTACTGCTCGTCTCCCTTCAATGAGGCTCGGCGGGGGCCGGCGGTTACACTCGCCTTTCATTCCATGAGCGGCGTGGGTCAATCGTGCTGCACCGAGGCTCGCCCTGGCTGCCGCGCGGCGCGTAGCGCGGCTTGCTCGCATTCTCATCGAGCGGTGGCGCCGCGGTGGGGAATGCGCTACCGCCGATTTTCGCGCGCGTTCCTCACGGCCCGCCCGTCTCCTGCGCCTTGTGCAGCGCGGCGTGCTCGCTTTCGCCGGCGGGTCGCGTGTCGCGCCCGCGGCGCACGGTCAGCTCGATCCGGCTGAGATACTTGACATTCGCGCATTCATCCAGCTCGCCCGTGTGACAAGCCGACGGGTCGCGGATGATCAAGCGGATGGGGCCGCCATGCTCGGTGCTCAATCGTTGCCGGCCCAGCCGGTACACGACGATTCCTTGACCGCGGAGCGCCTCCAGCGGCACCGATACATGAAAATCGTCGCGGTCGGCGTGCAGCGTTGCGTAATTGGCAGCGGGCCGAACGCGGGCCCGCTCGAGCAGCGCATCGAGTGAGACACCATCACCGCGCCGTTGCGGATGGAACTGCGAAACGTCGCAAACTTGCGCTGCTTCCGGAAGCGTCTCCAGGTCGGCGTAGGAGAGGCGCAATGGCCGTTCCACCTCGCCGTCGATCGTCAGGACGAATTCCTCGCTCATGGTTGTTGCCTTTGACGTCTGGTTCACGCAGCCGTCGCGAGTCGCGGCTGATTTGATGATGCCTGGGCCCGTGAATACGAGATCCGAACACAATCGCTGCTACATTCCGGAGGGCTCGCGCACGTTGAATTCCAGCTTCCAGCGCCTGGGGTCGCGCGTGCTTTGGCACGAGAGCTCGAGGGTCCCGACCTCGGTGACGCGGGCATGAAGGCGCACGGGAACCGCCTCGCCGGCGCGGGTGTCGTTGTCGGTCGCAAGCGCGGTCTCCAGCGGTGCCAGCTCCTGGAGCTCCTCGTCGCTCCACCGTTCGAGGGTGGTCCCGGCCGGATCGTCGCGGCGGGTGGTCGAGCCGAGGAACCGAAACTGCGCCGGCTCGCCGACGACCAGGCCGATCTCGGGACCGGGGACGTCGGCCTCGGTTCCTTCTTCCATGCCCATCGGGACGACGCACAGGGCCTTGATCGGAGGCGCGACGCCGGGAACCGCGGGCGCGGCAATCTCGAGCCCGACGTAATACGATCGGCCGACGCCTCCGCGGATCCGGACTCCTTTTCCGCGCCGAACCTGTCCGTAGTAGGCAGCCCCGCGCGCCACCGCCAGGTCGAGGTCCGGTGCTTCGAGCTCGGGCACGGGTCGCTCGGCCCAGTCGGAAAGCACGTCGAGCACGCGGCGGCGGAGCTCGGTTGCTTTGAACACGCCGCCGTTGAACAGGACCGCGCTTGGCCGCACGATCGCGCCCTCGGCGTGCAGCGAGCCGGCCTGCTGAGCGAGGAAACGCGCCAGGTGGCGGGTGACCGCGGGATCCGCCGCGTACGGAAGCCCGATCTCCGTGAGCCCCACCCGGCGCCCGCGCTCCGGTAGATCGGTCTGGGCGCAGCGGGGCAGAAAACCGTCGATCACAACCTTTTTGAGCAGGTCGCGTGCCAGCTCGGTCTTGATCGAGCCGCCGACGACCTTCGATCCTCGTCCGAGCACGGTCACCGGTGCGGCGTTTTTCTTGCCGTCGGAAAACAGGACCTCCTTCGCCCCGCGGCTGGCGTGCATCGAGCGCCATGCGCTGGCCGGCATCGAGGCCTTCCATGCCTTGCGGCAACGTGCCGGCGACCGCATACGCGAGCGCCAGGTCCATGTTGTCGCCGCCCAGAAGAATGTGCTCGCCGACAGCCAGGCGCGAGAGCACGAGGTCGCCGTTCTCGTCGCTGACCTTGATCAGCGTGAAGTCGGTCGTCCCTCCGCCGACGTCGCAAACGAGGATGATGTCGCCGGCCTTGACGCTGCTTGCGCCATCGCGGGCCTTCGGCCTCGAGCCAGGCATAGAACGCGGCCTGCGGCTCCTCGAGCAGCGTGACATTCTTCAATCCAGCCTTGGCAGCCGCCTCGGTGGTGAGCTCGCGCGCCACCGGGTCGAACGAAGCGGGAACGGTCAGGTAGACGTCTTGATTCTCGAGCCGGTCGGCCGCGGCCTTGCCCGCAACCCGAGTGTTCCAGGCGTCGCGCAGGTGCTCGAGGTAGGCGGCGGACGCCGCGACCGGCGAGATCCGCTCGACGTCCGGCGCGGGCGTCCACGGCAGTATCGCGGCGCGACGATCCACTCCGGCATGCGAGAGCCAGCTCTTCGCCGAGCTGACCAACCGGCCGGGGACCTTGGCGCCATGATCTCTGGCGAAGACTCCGGCCACGCGGTCGGAGGGCGCCTTCCACGGCAGGGCAAACGAATCCGCCGGGAACTCCTTGGCCGACGGCAAGTACAGGAACGACGGCAATAGCGGCCGTTCCGACACGTCGCTCGCCGCGACCACTTGCGGGATCGGCAGGCTCGCGATCGGCCCCGGCTCTTCGTCATCGCGCACTGCGCGCGAATCGGCGTAGGCAAGCGCAGAATTCGTGGTTCCCAGGTCGATGCCGACAACGTAGCGAGACATGCAGTGCGTCCCTGAGCTGGTCGGGTCCGGTGATGCAAGGTCCGGGATGACGACGACGTGCCGGAATGCGGGGCTGCCTGCTCAGGCGATCTCGACCTCGGCCGGTGAGAGCACCGACGAGTCGTCGCGCGGCACGGGCAGGACCGGTAGATGGACCGAGCTGACCCGCCAGCCGTGATGCTTGAGGATGCCCTGGAACGGAGGCGAGCCGTTCACGTTGCCCACGAGACGGATCGCGGCTGGGTCGAAATCCGCGGGGATTGTGACGGGTTGTTCCTCGGCTCCCTCGATCACGTGCGAGATGGTGAGATAGTCGTGCAGCGACTTGCGGCACCCCCGGTGGATGTCGCGGACGGCTGCGCCGATCTGGGCGTCTGTGTAGCCGTCGATGTCCTCTTCCAGGAAGTCGATCAACCGGCCGTCGCGCTGCAGTACGGCCAGGACACGCAGATCCGGGCCCGTCGGGGCCCGAGAAAACAGCGGCTCGACCCGCGCCGCGAATTCGTCGTCGGTGAAGATGCGCCAGAACGCCCGAAATGCCATTCCAATTCGATTCAACTGTCCAGCCTCGCAGGGTCTGTAACGTGGTCAGATCCGTGAGAATCGCACCGCTCGCGGTCCGCTTTACCCAGTGTACCGAAACGCGCCGCGCCTGTCGCGGCCAGTGATCGGCCGCCGCAGGGCCGTTTCACTTTCAGATCGGGAAAGACCGGACCATCATCCACTCGTCCTCGTCGCTGGAATTTTGTCGCGTTGCAGCCGCCACGCGCTTGTGCCCTCGACGACGAACGCAGGACATCGATAGCATTCTGAGTGCGGCAATCCCTTGCCGGGTCAGCGGGAAACGGCATGCGGCGCCCTGGTCGCCGCTTGTATGGGCCAGGATCACGGTCACAATAGGCGACTCCACTCCTTGGGTCGATCACGCAAACAGGAACGACGCGATGGCCGCGATGCTCCGCCGGCGGAGTCCCAGACGTATTTCCAGCAACCGTCGAGCGCCGTCCCGGATTCGAGCGGCTCGAACGACGGCGACTTCTGGCCACGTTCACCGTCACCGACACGAGCGATTCGACGAGCGACGCCGGCTCGCTGCGGTATGCGATCTTGAATTCCGCGAACGGCGATACCATCGACTTCAACATAGGCGTCTCGGATCCAGGCTACAGCGGCGCGAGCGGCACCTGGACCATCGCGCCGGCATCGCCACTGCCGGCGCTCGACCACTCGGTGAATATCGATGGAGCCAGCCAACCGGGTTACACCACGCGTCCCTTGATCGTTCTCAACGGAGCCGAAGCGGGCTCGACGGCAGACGGCCTGGACATTACGGCCTCGGGGTGCACGATCACGGGCCTCACGATCAACGGCTTCGGCAGCAGTGGGATCGCGATCGATACTGGAGCCTCGTCGACTCTGGTCGAGAGCAACTGGATCGGGCTGTCGGCGGACGGTTCCGCAGCGGCCGGCAATGGCTACGCGGCAATCTCGATCCAGAATGGAGCCAGCTCAAACACAATCGGCGGCGCCTCGAGCTTGGCCCGCAACGTTCTGTCCGGAAATACCGACTGGGGCGTGGTCATCTTTGGGGCCGGCACGACAGGAAACCTCGTTCTTGGGAACGACATCGGGACCGATCAAACCGGAACGGAAGCGCTGGCCAACAAGGACGGGATCGGGATTTACACGCCGGGAAACTCGATCGGCGGCACGTCGGCGGACGCCGGCAACGTTCTCTCGGGAAACACGAACGACGGGATCTATCTGGATGCGACCGGTGGATCGACTCTGGTCGAGGGAAACGTCATCGGCCTGAACGCCGACGGGACCGCCGCGCTGGCCAACGGTTCAAACGGTGTCGATATCCAGGGGAGTGATAATACGATCGGAGGCATCGCCGCCGGCGCCGGCAACACGATCGCGGATAACACGGACGCCGGTGTCGCGGTGTATACCGCGGCGGCGACGGGTAACAGCATTCGGGGCAACTCGATCTTCGACAACGGTAGTCTCGGCATCGACCTCGGAGGAAATGGGGTCACTGCGAACCACGGCGATACGGCCTCTTCTGGCCCCAATAACCTGCAGAACTATCCGCTCATCTGGTCCGCGAGCCCCGGGACAGCGACCACGATCACCGCGTCGTTTGTCAGCTTGCCAAACGCCTCCTACACGATCGACTTCTACGCGAGCCTGCAACCGGGCCCGTCCGGCTACGGCCAGGGGCAGTCCTACCTCGGCTCGGTCTCGGCGACAACCGACGCGAACGGGCAGATCAACCCGATGCCGACCTTCAGCTTGAGTGCGGCGACCACCGCCGGCGAATGGGTCACGGCCACGGCCACGGATGCGTCCGGCGATACTTCGGAGTTTTCCAATGCGTTTCAGCTCGAGAGCCAGAGCCTGGGCACATGGACGCCACTCGTCGACCTCGCTCCCGATTCGACCGTCGGCACGATGCTACTGCTCTCCGACGGCACGGTCCTGGTACAGGGAGGAGACGTCTCCAGTGCGTGGTACGGGCTCGCGCCGGATGGCTCCGGCAGCTATGCCGACGGGACCTGGTCGCAGCTCGCGTCGATGAGCCTCCAGCGCCTCGACTTCCCATCCAACGTGCTGCCGAACGGCGATGTCTTTGTCGCGGGTGGCGAATATTCTGGACCAAGCGGCGATCAGAACGAAACCAATACTGGTGAGATCTACGACCCGGTCCAAAACTCCTGGACGACGATTGCAGATTTTCCCAAGCCGAAGATGGGCGACGATCCCACGCAGCTTTTGCCGGATGGGGACGTCCTGGCAGGTTCCATCACGGATAAAAGCACTTATATCTACGACACTACGACGAATACCTGGTCGGCCGCGGCGAACAAGCTGGATTCGCGCAGCAGCGAGGAGACCTGGATCAAGCTTCCAGATGACAGCATTCTTTCGTACGACGTGTGGGATAACGGACACGCCGAACGGTATATCCCCTCTCTGAACCAATGGGTGGCCACTGGTACGGTTCCGGTTGCCTTGAGCGGCTCGGCTTTTGGAGATGAGCTTGGCCCCGCGTTCTTGCTTCCGGATGGACGGGCCTTCTTCCTGGGCGCCACCGGCCACACGGCGTTTTACTCGCCTTCGACCGATTCCTGGACCGCGGGACCCGACATACCCGACGGTTTGGCGACGGCCGACGCCCCGGGGGCGATGATGCCGAACGGAGATATCATTTTCGCCGCCAGCCCCCCGGTCACCGGTGGTGTGTTCCAGCAGCCGACGACAATCTTCGAGTTCGATCCCACCACCAATACCTACACCAACGTGACGCCGACGGCCTACGATCTCAGCGGATACTCCTACACGTGCCACATGCTGGTGCTGCCGAGCGGGCAGGTCCTGTTCACCAGCCTGAGCAACCAGTTGATCCTCTTCACGCCTGAAGGGTCGCCCTCTCCAGGATGGGAACCGAACGTCTCTCAGGTGACCGCCAATGGAGATGGGACCTACACCCTGGCGGGGACTCAACTCAACGGGATCTCTCAGGGCGCTTCCTATGGCGACGACGCCGAGATGGACAGCAACTACCCGATCGTTCGCCTGGTCAGTTCGAGCGGGGAAGTGCTGTATGCCCGATCGTACGACTGGAGCAGCACCGGAGTGGCGACGGGCTCCGCGGTAGTGTCGACTCAGTTCGCGCCTCCGTCAGGGCTCCAATCAGGCGTTTATTCGCTCTACGTCGTTGCGAACGGGATCGCTTCGGCGCCCTGGAATTTCGCGTTCGACTTGCCGGTCAACACCACCGTCACCGGACCGGCCACCTCGCCGGTCTACGGCCAGTCCGCGACATTCACCGCCACGGTCAACCAGGGAGGAAACACCGCCACGCCCACGGGCACGATTCAATTCATCATCAACGGCGCTGACTACGGCGATCCTGTCACGTTGAAGGGCGGTGCCGCAAGCTTGAGCACGACGACCCTTCCGGCCGGCTCTGACAACGTCTCGGTATTCTACTCCGGCGACTCGACGTACTCTGCCGGCACTGGGTCCACCTCGCTCGCGGTCAGCCCGGCCCCCCTCGCAATCACGGCCGCTGACCTTAGCAAGACCTATGGGAGCACATTGACCTTCGCCGGCACCGAGTTTGCCGACGTCGGGCTGGTCAACGGTGACACGATCGCCAGCGTGACATTGACCAGTGCCGGCGCAAGGGCGGCGGCAACCGTCGGCGGCTCGCCCTATGTCATCGTCCCCAGTGCGGCTGTTGGCACCGGGCTCGCCAACTATACGATCACCTACGCGAACGGCGAGCTGAGCGTGAACAAGGCCTTGCTGACCATCGAAGCCAACGACCTGAGCAAGACCTACGGAAAAACGGTGACCTTCGCCGGTACCGAATTCTCCGCCCTTGGGTTGGTCAACGGCGATACGGTGACGAGCGTGAGCCTGGCGAGCGCAGGCTCGGCGGCGACGTCGACGGTCGCCGGCTCACCCTACATCATCACCGACGGCGCGGCGGTCGGGAGCGGTCTCGGCAATTATACGATCGCATACGCCAATGGCCTGCTCACGGTCAATCCCAAGGCATTGACGATCACCGCTGACGACGCGAGCAAGAATTATGGGAACGCGCTGAGCTTCATGGGCACCGAGTTCACCGATTCCGGGCTGATCAACGGCGACACGGTGATGAGCGTAACCTTGGCGAGTGCCGGCGCCACCGCGACGGCAGCGGTTGCCGGCTCGCCGTATGCCATCGTCCCCAGCGCGGCCGCCGGCAGTGGAGTGGGCAACTACTCGATCGCGTACAACAACGGCGAGTTGACCGTCAACAAGGTCGCGCTCACCATCACGGCGAACAATTTGAGCAAGACATACGGCCAGACGGAGAACTTCGCCGGCACCGAGTTCACCGCGGTCGGCCTACAGAGCAGCGACACGATCAGCTCCGTGTCGCTGGCGAGCGCCGGGGCAGTTGCGTCGTCGACAGTTGCCGGCTCACCCTATACCATCACTGCCGGCGCGGCGGTCGGGAGCGGGCTTGATAATTATATAATCACTTATATAACTGGACAGTTGACGATCAACAAGGCCTCGCTCACCATCACGGCGAACAACCTCGATAAGACCTACGGACAGACGGAGACTTTCGCCGGCATCGATTATACGGCGGTCGGCCTCTTCACGAGCGACACGATCAGCTCCGTATCGCTCTCGAGCGCCGGGTCGGTGGCGACGGCGACGGTCGCCGGCTCACCGTACATGATCACTGCCGGCGGGGCGACCGGCAGCAGGCTGGGTAATTATACGATCACGTATGCCGACGGCCTGCTGACGGTCGATCCCAAAGCATTGATTATCACCGCTAACGACGCGAGCAAGACCTACGGGAGCACGTTGAGCTTTACCGGCACCGAGTTCACTGATTCCGGGCTGATTGACGGCGACACGGTGACGAGCGTAGCCGTGGCCAGTGCCGGCGCGCTCGCGACGGCGACCGTCGCCGGCTCACCCTATGACGTCGTCCCCAGCGCGGCTGCCGGCACCGGGCTCGACAACTACATGATCACCTACGCCAGCGGCGAGCTGAACGTTAACAGGGCGTCGCTCACGATCACGGCGAACAACCTGGATAAGACGTACGGCCAGACGGAGGCCTTCGCCGGCACCGAGTTTACGGCGGTCGGGCTGCTCAACAGCGACACGGTGACGAGCGTACTCTTGGCCAGTGCCGGCGCGTCGGCGATGGCAACTGTCGCCGGCTCACCATATTCCATTGTCCCGAGCTCGGCCGTGGGCGACGGCGTGAGCAACTACGCGATCGCGTTCAACGACGGCGCATTGACGGTCAACAAGGCCTCGCTCACCATCACGGCGAACAACCTGAGTAAGACCTACGGACAGACCGTCACCTTCGCCGGCACCGAATTCACGGCGGTCGGGCTCGTCGTCAGCGACTCGATCAGCTCTGTGTCGCTGGCCAGTGCCGGCGCGACGGCGACTGCAGCCGTTGCCGGCTCGCCCTATGGGGTCGTCCCCAGCGCGGCCGTCGGCACCGGCCTCGCCAACTACACGATCGCCTACGCGAACGGCACGCTGACGGTCAATCCCAAGGCACTGACGATCACCGCTAACGACGCGAGCAAGACCTACGGGAGCACATTGAGCTTTACCGGCAACGAGTTCACTGATTCCGGGCTGATTGACGGCGACACGGTGACGAGCGTAGTCGTGGCCAGTGCCGGCGCGCTCGCGACGGCAACCGTTGCCGGCTCGCCGTACGCCATCGTTCCCAGCGCGGCGGCCGGCACGGGCCTTGCCAACTACGCGATCAACTACGCCGATGGCGCTCTGACGGTCAATCGCAAGGCTCTGTCGATCACCGCGAACAACCTGGTCAAGACTTACGGGCAGACAGCGACCTTCGCCGGCACCGAATTCACCAGCAGCGGGCTGGTCAACGGCGACGCGGTGACGAACGTGACTCTGACCAGTGCCGGGTCGACGGCGACGGCGACCCTCGCCGGCTCGCCCTATGCCATCATCCCCAGCGCGGCGGCTGGCACCGGCATTGGCAATTACGCGATCACTTACGTCGACGGCACACTGATCGTGATGCCGCCGCAGGTGACGACGACCACTGCGCCCCCCTTGGTTGAGCTCTTGAGCGTTCAACTGGTCAACAAGAAACACAAGTTGTCGCAGATCGAAATCAGTTTCAGCGGTGACCTCAATGCAGTGCTAGCACAGGATCTGGGCACCTACCGCTTGGTGATCGCGGGCAAGAAGAATTCGTTCACGGCCAAGAATTCCAAGGTGATCAAGCTTCGATCGTCGGCGTACAACGTGGCGGAGGACAAGGTGACGCTCACGATCAAGAAGCCATTGAAGCTGTCCAGGCCGGCCGAGCTTGTGATCAATGGTGGGCCGCCCTCTGGGCTGGAGGACAGCTTCGGGCGTCTGATCGATGGCAACCATGACGGTGTGCCCGGGGGCAACGGCGTGGCCGTGCTGAGCGGCGGCCGGGCGGTCATCAGCGCGAGGACGGGCAATCCGCCTGGTCCAGCGCTGGCTGTCGAGCGCTCGCTCAGCGACGTCCTGTTCGCGCCGAAGCGTTCACGGTAAGCTGTGCCGCCAGACCACTGCCGTCGCCGGGTATTTGAATGAGCTCCAGGACGTTCTCGTTCGATGGCGCCACGACCACGAGACGAATGGCGACGGGTTCTGGTGGAGAGCCGGGGCGGAGCAGGGCGGTACTCGGCGGTGGCGCTCTGCCGCCAGATCCTCGATCGTTGCGTGAATCGTCACAAACTCACCGATCCGGCCTGGGTCGGGAAGCGCATTTCGTCGCCCGAACGGACTCCCGCGGTAGCGCTACACTGGATCGGATCGGTTCCCACCAGGGTGATTGCAAGTTACACTCCCAGGGTCTCCCTCCTTCGCGTCTCGCCGAGCGGTGAATACACCAGGTATGCGAATCGCTTGCTGAGGAGTCCGGAACGATGGCCCACGACGAGTCGAGCCGCACCGATCGCCGCAGCTTCCTCCAGGCCAGTGCGCTGGCCACGGCCGCCGCGCTGGGAACGTCTGCGGGCGAGGGTGCCCAGGATGCCGCCGCGAAATCGCGTGAGCTACCGAAACGGCCGCTGGGCAAGACGGGCGTCGACGTCACGATCCTCGACCAGGGTACCGGAAAGGGCCCCGACGTCGACCGGCTGCTGCGGTACGGCTTCGTGCGCGGCGTCCGGTTTTACGACACGTCCGAGACCTACCATTCCGAAGCCGCGTTCAAGCGCTGGTTCCAGCAGGATCCGGCCGTCCGCAAGCAGATTCTGCTTGTCACCAAGGACGTGCCCAAGGTTCCCTCGCAGAGTTTTTCGGCACGGCGGCGTGATCCGTCGTCCACTCGCGCTCGCGTTTTCGTGACGATCTGCTCCGCCGCGCGCGGCCCTTGGCCAGCCGCGTGGTCCGTCTCGCCTTTTCGCGTTTGCAGGAAACGCATACGATAGGGGCGAATCGTGCGACCATCCAGGGAGGCTACGTGTCGATGAAGATCCTGCTGGCGAATCCCCGAGGCTTTTGCGCGGGGGTCAACATGGCGATCGAGTGCCTGGAGCGCGCTGCTCGATTTCTTCGGTCCGCCGCTCTACGTTTATCACGAGATCGTTCACAACAAGTTCGTCGTCGAGCGATTCCGCCACCGCGGCACCGTTTTTGTCGAGTCGCTCGACGAAGTTCCGCCGGGCTCGCCGCTCCTTTACAGTGCGCACGGCGTCTCGCCCCAGATCCGCGACCAGGCCCGCAAGCGCCGGCTCCTCGCCATCGACGCCACCTGCCCGCTCGTCATCAAGGTCCATCTCGAAGCCGTCCGCTACGCGCGAGAAGGCTACACCATCATCCTGATCGGCCACGAAGGCCACGACGAGGTCATCGGCACGATGGGCGAAGCGCCCAACCAGATGATCCTGGTCGAAACGGCCCAAGACGTCGAACGGCTCGACGGTCCGCGACCCGAACAAGGTCGCCTACCTCACCCAGACGACACTCAGCGTCGACGATGCCAACATCGTGATCGCCGCCCTCCGCAAAAAGTTTCCCAGCATCGCCAACCCGCCCAAGGACGATATCTGCTACGCGACCCAGAATCGCCAGGAGGCGGTCCGCGACCTGGCGGCGCGGGCCGATCTGGTGCTTGTGCTTGGCAGCCAGAACAGCTCGAACAGCCGCCGGCTCGCCGAAATCGCCAATGGGCTGGGCATCCCATCGCACCTGATCGATGGCGTCTCCGAGATCCGCGATGACTGGTTCGCCGGGGTCGAGAACGTCTTGATCACCGCTGGCGCGAGCGCCCCGGAGGACGTCGTGCAGGAATGCGTCGAATACCTCGAGCGCAACTTCGGCGCGACCATCCAGGAAGAAACCATCCGCACCGAGAACGTGCACTTCCCGCTGCCCAGGTCGCTGCGCGAGCTGCTACCCAGCGCGGCCACTGCGGGTGGTCAGAACGGCTCCGGCGCGATGGAAGAAAGCGAGCCGAGCGACCCGGCAGTCGAGCCGGTGTGACCGACCAGGTCGAGTTCGACCGTGCGCAGCCGGCGCGTGCCCGGGCGGCTGTTCTGGCATCCACGAATCTACCGTCAGCCGGCGCGGAAGCCGCGATCCGGATGAGACGCGACCAGGTCGGCTGCCTGACCGGAATCGGAACGCGAGCGAAGCAGGTCATGTCGTCGGTCTTCGCGGTCCATCTCCGCCAGGACGAGGGTGCTCTGGCGTGCCGCCGAGATCACGAGCGCGGTCACCTGGATGAGCGTGATCGTCTAGATCAAGGTGAAGCCGTGCAAGAGCAGGATGGTCTCGAGTCCGCCGCGGCGACCTGGCGTGCAGGGGCCAGCGCCGACCAGTTGGTCTGCTGGCAGAAGAAGAGCATCCAGACGAGCGCCCGGTGACGGTCATCGACCGCGTTGACTTGTCGGAGTCGCGCGCGTGTTCGACCCCCAGGTGGACCAGATAGTCGCACGACAGGCTCGAGAGCAACGCAAACTGGCCCCAGCCCAGGGCTTCTCCCAGATTGATGCGCAGCCACTCGTGACCGACGTCCCCGCCGTGCAATCCCATGGCCTCGCCATGCGCGACGAACCAGGACGCCAGGTCGACCAGGCACATCAACAAGCAGCAGGCCCGCCCGCCGCTGCCAGCTCAGATGGTCCCAGCGCCCCCAGAGGAGCATTGCTCCGACCAGGCTCAGCCAGACGATCGGAGTGTCGAGCCACTGGTACCACGGTAGCTGGCGAATCCAGCCGACCTGTTCGAGATGGAATACGAAAGCAAGCAGATCCACCGACGATGTGAAGCACGCCGTCACCAGAGCCACGCCGTGATCCCGAAGCCCAGCCGGCAGAGTTGATAGGTCTTGCGAAGCTGTTCTCGTTCCGGGTCGAACATGAGCGAATCGCCACGAGTCGATTGACGCGGCCAGATCCGGCAGTCCAGGTGCAATCCATTCTAAGTGACGGTCGCAATGCCGCCAAGGGGCCAGACCGTGCGCCGCTGCCTGGAACGGCGAGACGAGCACTCGTGCCCGCCTCGCGGTACGACCGCAAGTCACGGATCGCGGCGACGGACTGTCCTGGGAGTATTCACGCAGGAGTGCCGGCGGCGGCCTGAGCCGCGCGATCGGCCGGATCACCAGCGCGATCAAGCCCCAATCGGCCCGTGCGTGCTGCGGCTCGTCGACTCGGGCGCAGGCGTCTCGATCTCGAGAACGAGCGTGTTGCGACTCGAGCGCTCCCGCGAGCGGAATCTCGTATCTCGACGTTTCCGGAGAGACGCACTCGACCTTCTGTCCGTTCAAGACAGGGAATGGATCCCGTCACCTCGGTCCAGTTCCAGCACCAATTCCTGGCGTCTGGGGTCAAATGGGGGCGGCCGAAGTCGCCGGGTCAGAGCGCAGACGTCCGCGGGCCCGGATCCCCACCGGACCGGCAGGGACAGCCGCTCTCGATCGGCTCCGCCGCCGCCGACGCGCGCAGCACTCCCACCCGCCGCGAAGCCGGATGCGATGCTCGTCCACCGGCAGCTCCCGTTCGCTCTGGCCGATTCCATAGACCCGCCAGCGCTGAAGAATGCATCGTTGCGCGATCGGACGACGAAACTTCAAGATTCATTCGGCTTTGGTATAGTCTTCAGGCGATCAAAATCATTATAGTCAGGCTTTCCTTGGAGCAATTCAAGGTCGTGCCACGTTCCCGCTTTCGATGGCCTTCCTCCCGCTACCTGGCGGAGCCAAGTCCAGGTCGGCCGATACTCCAGACGCTGCCGGAGGAAATAATGCCGCGGGCGGAACGGCAGCAGAAGCCTTGGCATTCACATATCGCAGCTGATGTTCCGTCACGAATTGCTCATGAACAACGGCCAAATCCATCTCGCGCCGCCGGCTCGCACACTGCTGGGCGTGCGCATCCTCGGCTCGGGAAGCTATCTTCCCGAGCTGGTGGTCAGCAATCATGACCTGCACGAGACCCACGGGTTCGACCCCGATTGGATCGTCAATCGCACCGGCATCCACGAGCGCCGGTTCGCGCTGCCGCACCAGGCGACCAGCGACCTGTGCGTGCACGCGGCCACCCGCTGCCTGAAGGCCGCCGGCCGCGAGCCCGCCGACGTCGACTTGCTCGTCGTGGCCACATTCACGCCCGACATGGCTTTCCCGTCGACGGCCAACCTGATCCAGGATCGGCTCAAGCTGGCCTGCCCCGCCTTCGACGTCCAGGCGGCCTGTGCCGGGTTCGTCTTCGCCCTGGTGATCGCCGCGCAGTTCGTGGCGACCGGCAACAGCCAGTGCGCGCTCGTCATCGGCGGCGACTGCAACAGCCGGGTGATCAATCCCGGCGACCAGAAGAGCTTTCCGCTCTTCGGCGACGGTGCCGGGGCGGTCTTGCTTGCGCCCGGAGAAAAAGACCAGGGCCTGGTCGCCTACCAGCTCGGCTCCGACGGCTCCGGCGGCGACCTCCTCAGCCGGCCGGCCTGCGGCAGCCGGATTCCGCCGTCCGCCGGCCGTGCTCGAAAAGGGCCTTCATTACCTGACGATGGACGGCCGGGCCGTCTTCAAATGGGCCGTGCGAATCCTCGCCGATTCATCCCAGGTCGTGCTCGAGCACGCCGGATGCCAGGTGCCGCAGCGTCCGCTGGTTCATCCCTCACCAGGCCAACGTTCGCATCATCCACGCCGCCAGCGACGTTCTCGGGTTCCACCGCGACGCCGTCTACAAGAACCTCGAACGCTACGGCAACACCTCGGCCGGCTCGATCCCGATCGCCCTCGATGAGCTCTATCGCGAAGGCGGCCATCGACCGCGGCGACCTGCTCCTGACCTCCGGCTTCGGGGCCGGCCTCAACTGGGGCACCGCGCTCTGGCGCTGGTGAGCGAGTCCGATGTCGCGTGCAGGCCGCCGGCGGTCTCGAGCTTGCGGCTCGAGCCGTGCGCGGCCCGGATGCGACGATCCGACTGGCGGATCTAGCCCTTGGTCGCTGCGGAGCCGTTTGACCGTGCGGGCGAAGAGCCCGGCGCCGGTGTTGCCCAGGCCGGTCGTCGCCGCCCGTGTCGAAGTCGGCTGCCCGTGACCTGGGCCGTGATCTAGCCCGGCCCGGCGCGTGCCGGTCGCGTGGCTGTAATGGTTGTTGGCGGGGCGGAAGCTCGCGGAGCTGACGCTGTTGACCTGGTCGCCGCGCTGGTGCAGCCTGCGCGATCTGGCTGGCTGCCCGCGTCCCTTCGAGTCCGGCGAGATACGCGGAGTAGTCGAAGCCGGTCTTGACCTCGCTGTTGAGCTGCGGTGCCGCTGACGTTTGACTTGACCGATCGAGCCCGACGTGGTGATGACGGCGTTCGTCAGCGAATAGCCCGGGCTGACGGCGTAGGTCGGATACCCTTGCTGCCTGAGCTGGACGAAATCCGGGTTCTGCGCCGTCTCGCGACCAGCACGTTGGCCGGCCTGACCTTGAGCTTGCCGATGCTTCGTGGCCCGGATCGTGCCGCCCGAAAGCCCGGCGGCGGGATAGCCGGTCGTGCCCGGAGGCGTTCCGTAGGTCGTCGCCGGCAGCAAGCAGGCCGTTGATGGCGACTTGGCCGTGAAGACGCCCGCGGGATTTCCCAGCCCGCGCTTGAAGTCGAGCTTGCCGATCTTGCCGTGCACGTCGAGGCCCACCGCGTCGGCGTTGCCGCCGAACGTGGCCTTCTGCAGGTAGCCGACGCCGCTGGCTTCCGACGAGAACGGCATCGAGCGCCCGCGAGACCGTGAAGTTCTTGGCGGAGCCGTGCGACGTGACAGGTTATTGATCGCCGTCGCCTGGACGGCCGTCCGCCCGGTCGTGCCGACCTGCGGGAACTCGAACTGGAACCCGGCCGGAACCGTCCCCTGCGTGGCCGAGACGATGTCGAAGTTGCGGACCACGCCGTTGATCATGAACTGCACCGACGGCGTCGTCAGCGGCGTCGTCGGAATCGTCGTCGACGTGCTGTCGAAGACCAGGTTGGTGATGTTGTTGAAGAAGATCGACGGCTGCTGACTTGAGCGGCGTATTCGGCGTGCCGATCACGATCTGGAACGGCGCGGGGTTGACCGAGGTGTCGATCTGCGCGTCGATCTCGTTGAACGAGAGCGTGCCCACTCCGCCGTAGAGGAAGACCCCCGTCGGCGTGGTCACGGCCGGCGTGACCATGGCCGAGAGGTCAAAGCCGTTCAGCTCGATCGACTTGACGCCCGAGACCGCGACCAGCTGATTGAACAGGATCGTCGCCGGTGGTCTGCACGAGGTTCGACGGGATCACGTTGCCGGTGACGTAGGTCGTCTTGGGGTTGGTGTTGACGAGCTGGATCGTGTTGATGTCGTCGTCGAGCGCGCCGTCGTTGGGCGTCGTGTCGGTGACGATCGACCTTGCCCGGCCCGTGCACCGTGATCACCCACTTGTCGCCGGCCCGATCGGTGCCCGAGACGACCTTGCCCTGCGTTGCTGAACCCTGGCTGTTGAGGTTGTACGGGTTGACCTGAGTTCCTGGCGCATGAAAGAGCTCTCGCTCTTTGGTGATCGGGTTGGTGACGAGCAGGTCAGAGGGTATCCAGGGCGACTGGTAGGTCGGGATCCCGGCCTGAGAGCACCCGGCGGCTCTCCAGCGTCATCGGGCTTGCAGAGCAGCCGGCGCTCGATCCGACTTCGCTCGGAACGGCTAGACCGCGTCCGTGGCAAACTCATGGAAGACTCCCTCCCCGGCAGCTCGCGAACAGGCGTCGGGCCGTCGATCGATCGCGATCGACGAGACGCTCGTCGGACGCCCCGGAAGCCGCCCTCCCTGGTTCGATGGTCATCCGGCTCTGGAGATACTGCGATACCGCTGCGCCTACGAAAGCGCCTCACCGAGGTGATCGCCGGACCGCGCCTCGACCCCCGGACTCCCAGTCAACGCAGCAACGCACTTACGCCTCTCTCAATCGGCGCGGCTGCACCGCCCGCCTTCATGAGACCTGTGAAGATGGGGAATGCGGGGTATCGAGGAAAACGAACGAACCGGTTAGGCCGTGGGAGAGGGGACGCAGGGAGGCGACGGCGCGTGCTTCGTCTTCGGCTGATGGTGAAGAAGCGGTCGAGCTTCATGATCGCGAGGAGGTCGTGCACGATCGGTTGGAGGTGGTAGATGACCATCTGGCCGCCCTTGGTCTCGACGCGGCGCTTGAGGCCGACCAGGATGGCCACGCCGGAGCTGGAGAGGTAGTCGACCTTCGGCGAGGTCGACGGCGAAGCGGGGCGCGGCTGGGCCTGGACGAGCTCGTAGAGCGAGTCGCGCAGCGCGTTGTTGCGAAAATCGTTGAGGCCGGCCGCCGTCTCGAACGTGACGACCAGAACGTCCGAATCCTGCCGCGTGCTGAAGAATGACATACCCCGAGCGCTCCTCCACCCTTGCAAACCGGCACGTCGTGCCACGAATTGATTCATGGCAACTCCTGTATCATATCGCGCCGGTCGCCCTGGATGCAATTCAAAGGGATTTCGTCGTACTTCTGCATCCTCCGGCGAACAGGGGCCCGTTCCCGTAGATGTTCCAGACGTCGAAGATCCACTTGGAGTCCGGAAACTCGAGCTGGCGGTACTCGCGGTGGGGGGCGCCGACGACAAGGACGTCCGACCGATCGATCACCTCCTCGAGCGGCAAGAAGCTCGGGTCGCGGATATGAACGTCGGTGCAGAGAATCGTCGCCGCTTCGTATTCGAGGATCTTGCGGAGCTTGTACGACAGCGATTCGCGCGGATCGTCGCTGTCGGCCTTGAACGCCATGCCGAGAATGCCCACCGTCATGCGTGCAAGCGGCAATCGCGCCTTGAGATGTCGGACGACGAAGTTGGGCAGGCCCTCGTTGACGAGCATCGCCGCGTGGCCCATCGCGAAACCATTCGCCGTGGCCGCGGCAAGCTGCATCGTATCCTTGAACAGACACGGGCCGGCGGCGAACCCGCTGGTGGGAAGCCCGGCCATCCGCGGATAATCGCGAGTGAGCGCGTCGTGAATTCGATAGAAGTCGAGACCGTGATCCATCGCGACCATGAAAAACTGGTTGGCCGTGGCGAATTGAATGTACCGCCACACGTTCGCGAAGATCTTGGTGAATTCCGCCTCCAGCGGCGAGAGGCGGATCACCGAGCTTGCAATCCGGCCGAACAGCTCCGCGGCCATCTGCTCGGCCGCCTGATCGCAGCCCGAGACGATCTGCGGGAGTGCCGTCAGCTCGTGCATCGCCTTTCCCTCCGCGACCCGCTCCGGACAGAATGCCACGCGGATGTCGCGCCCGCTCTCGGCCACCAGATCGCCGAGCTTGGAGGTGGTACCCGGGTAAACCGTGCTGCGAAGAACCAGGCACTGGCCGTCGCGCAATAGCGGCAGCATCTGCTGCGCGAAAACGGCGCATCGCGTGAAACGTCGGGTTGAGATGCTCGTCGACGGGAGTGCCAATCACCACGATGACGTACCTGGAATTCGCGATCAAACTTCGGTCGTTCGCGACCGACAGCGTGCGGCCGATCACCCCCCGGAGCGCCTCGGGCGCTCCGGGCTCGCGAAACGGCATCGTGCCTGCGCGAACCTGGGCGACCGCGCGATCGTCGATGTCGTGAATGCAGACGCCGAGGCCGTTCATCGCGAAGGTGATTGCCAGCGGCAGACCGACGTGCCCGCAGCCGCCGACCACGCACACGTCGTACTGAAAGCTCATCGTTTCCCCCGATCCTGCACTCGCGCCCGCGGCCTGAGTGGCCAGACCTCCGCCGGAACCTGGACGGCCGCAACGGCGGCGCTCCCCAGCACGACATCCTACGCCCTTCCGCGTCCCGGCAGCACGGCGAAGCTCACGAGAACTGTGCCCAGGCAGTCTTCCTTCGGCGAAAACGCCGGATCGCTCCGTGACCGCGGATGTCCAAGACGAGGGCTCACAACGACGGGAATTTCGAGGCTCAATCACACGGCGGTTGATCTCGCTGTCTCAAGACGACGCACGCCCGGCCCCAAGGGAAAAACCCGGAGCTGAGGCCGGTGGTCCCGGAACTCGTGTAGGACTGGTGTATGGTCTCCCCGGTACTCCGGAACTTGGATCCACGCGAATTCGCGCATTCGCTGGAATACCGATGTTCGGCAGGCCAATCTCCTCAGGAAGTTCGCCGGCAGCAATCCGCACTGCTCCAGCCTCGAAGGCCTTGAACTTGGCGAGACGATACGTCCGGTCCGACCGCATCGGAATGGTCGCAAAGTAGAACATGGCCCCTTTCTCGCATAGCGTTTTCCAAGCGTTCGCCTCCAGGCCGAAGCGGGCGGCGCAACTGGCCAAATTGATCTCTGAGGCGGCGGTAGCATCGGACCAGCCGAACGCCTGTCGCGCGTGAAGCGCGTCTAGAATGGATTGCGCCAAGGCGATGTGACCCTGGAGCGACGGGTGCATCGCATCTTGGAATGTGTGGTCATCCAGGAGGCCGTGATATCCGATCGCGCGGAATAGCGATTGGCCATCTATAAGAATACACCCGTGCCGCACTGCCACTTCGCGATAGACGTCCTGGAACGCACTGAGGCACCGCAGTGGGAAACCGTCGAGATCGCGTGCGGAAACGAAGTGTTGATAGGCTTCGTCCCACGCCCCAGACCGAGACAGGAGCACTCCCAGGCGGTAATGTGTCTCGGCGAACCCCGGCTGTCGAGCCCACAATTTCCGGTAAATTTGGACGGCTCTTGCCTGATCCGACGCTTCCAGTTGGCGTGCGTTCTGGAACTCACGCTCGAATTCCTCCCGCTCCGCTCGCGGAGTTGACGGCGCGAGAAACGATCGGTTCGGGTCAAACCCTGCGTCATTGCCCGGGGGAATGACCAGGACCGTATGTGCGTGGAGCTGGTCCCCGTACTGGGCGATTGCTTCCAAGCGTCGACGAAATCCCTCCAGGCATGCGGCTGAATTCGGCAGGAGTATAGGTCGGCACGTCGACAAATGGCGTGTGGGCGTTACCCGGTGGTAGCACAGCGACGCGACACTTGTCCGCCAGCGTACGGATTACCGCGCACATGGAAGATACACGGCCAGCCCACTCGTAGGCGATCAAGTGAGGCGGCAGCTTATCATCCAAATAGTGCGCCGCTCGGCGCGACCAGGGTCTGACAGCGTCGAACTCGTTGTGGCCGCAATAGACGATCAAAACGTCAGGTCGGCGACGACTAGCAGCCAGTTTTTGATACTGTCCCGCGAGCGTGTCGCCAAGTTTCGCCAGCAGGTCGACGTGAAAGTTTTTGTTTGGAATCACTTCTCCGAGTTGCCATGCAACAATTTCTCCGACTGAAAGCCATGAATCGAACGGAACGCCTACGGCGTCGCGACTCACCCACAACCGTTACGTTCACGACCGCATTTTCCGAGGGATCGGAGACTTGGGAAGCTGAGGGCGTCGAGATGCCGTAGGTCAGAGGAGTCAGCCGTTCCGACCACGCCCGCCATCCGGCTGCTATGCCGTCCGCCAGGGTAGCGGAAACGAGGCAACTAAAACAGACCACGAACCCACGAACCAGCGAGGGACGACGATTGCCTCTGCGCCTTGACCGATAAAGAAGGAATCCGATGACTGCAACGCCAACTACCGCAGTCAAGACTATGAGAATGTAGGCGACGTCAAGTAGGACGAGAAAGCCCACCGTCGCTTTCATCAGCGTCTGACGCGTGAACAGCGTCGGCAGCCTCCGCAAAATGAAGAGCGAAATTGGCACTGCAAGTGCGACCGCCAGGGCCAATTGCGCGAACAATGGTAACCTTCGCCGATAGTCTGCTAGGCTCGCCATCACAACTCGCCTCTGGCCAGACCTCCGCCGGAACTCGGACAGCCGCAACGTCGGCGCTCCCCAGCACGACATCCTACGCCCTGACTCGTCCCGGCTTCACGGCGAAGCTCACGAGAAATGTGCCCAGGCGGTCTTCCAGCGGCGAAAACCGGACGATCTCTTCATAAAGGTTATAGAGCGGCAGGATCAAGCGCGCAAATCGGCTTTCCACATATCGGAACGAGATTCCGCTGGCCCCGCGCACCACGATGGACGAGAAGCCGGCTTGCTCCAGCTCTCGCCGGATGTCCCGGCGATCCAGCAGGACCTCGTTCTCGGTCTTCCCCTTGCTCGAGTACAGCGGTGACCTCGGATCGCGATACAGCCACATCGAGGGGCTGTGTGCGCTGGGGTCAAACGCAAACAGCCTGCCGCCGGGCCGGAGGATGCGGTGTCCTTCCGCAAGCGACGCCAGGCGCAGTGCGCTCGCGTCGATGTGATGGAGCACTCCCGAATAAACGATGATGTCGGCCGACCCGTCCGGGAGGCCGGTGTCGCGGAGGTCGCCGACGAGGTACCGCTCGGCTCCCGAGCGGCGCCCTGCCGCTTCGATGGAACGCGGCGAAATGTCGAGGCCCGTCAGGTCCAGCTTGAACGCCGACAGCCGCCGCGTGAACGCTCCGGTTCCACACCCGAGGTCAAAACAGCGCTCGCCCGCCTGAGGCCGCACCAGTGCGCCGAAAAGACCGAGCAACCTCCGGTAGGCACGCTCGCCCAGGACGTCATACTCGCCGTGCTCGAGCTCGAAACGGTCGAAGAATGCGACTTCCTGGAAATATCCATGTCAAACGTCCCGAGCCATCAAGAGACGACCACCCGGGGCTCCGGAAGCGGTACGAGGAACTTCCCTTTGAATCCGCTCGCTCGTAGTTTCGGCATGAGCTCAAGGGCGATGTGCCAGGACAGGAGCAGGGCGTACTCCGGCTGGTCATCGAACAACTTGCCTTCTTCGAGCACCGGGATCAGCGTGCCGGGGATGTATTTACCGATCTTGTACGATCCCTTGATCTCGAGCACGCAGTCGAGAATCGCATCGTCGAGTCCGACGTAATTGATCAAGGTGCTTGCCCGCGACGGCGCGCCGACGCCGTAGATGCGCTCGCCGCGTGCTTTGATCTCCTTGACCAGCGAGTGCAGCCCCATCTTGGTGAGCGCGGCGTTCCGGCGGAACGCGTGCAGCTTGTCTTCGCTCAAGGAATCGCGCTCGCGGGCCAGGGTCGCGGCCACACTCGGATGAACGGGGTGACGCCCCTTCAGCCCGGCGTACACGCGGATCGAGCCACCGTGCGTCGGAATCGTTCGCGAGTGGATGACCTCGAGCCCATGCATTTGCAGCAGGTAGGCGAGGCTCGAAAGCGAGTAATACCGCAGGTGCTCGTGATAAATGGTGTCGTACTGCAGGGTCTCGACCAGCGAAAGCAAGTAGTGAGACTCGGTGATGAACAGCCCGGACTCGTCGAGCAGCTCCAGCACGGCGCCCGTGACCTCGTGGATATCCTCGATGTGGGCAAAGACATTCGTCGCGGTGACGATCCTGGCCTTCCCTTCCCGGCCGACGAGCTCGCGGGCGGCCGCCCGCGTGAAGAACGACGTCAAGGTCGGGATCCCGCGCTCCCTGGCCAGCAGCCCCGCGTTCGTGGGCTCGATGCCGTGAACGCGATGTTTCCCGGCGAAATTGCCGAGCAGCGTGCCGTCATTGGAGCCGATGTCGACGACCAGGTCGGAAGCGCCGATCGGGAAGAGAGCTGCAACCTCCCGGCTGAGCTCGGCGAAGTTTTCGCGGAGGATCCTGGTGGTTCCGCTCGTGTAGGGGTACGTGGCGGGGAACAGGATCGCCGGATCCACGATCAGGCCGAGCTGGACCAGCCCGCACCGCCGGCAGTAAAGGAGCTGCGCAGGGTAGGCCGGCTGCTCCGCCGGCCGGGTTCCGATCGCGGGCATCGTGTTTACCGGCGGAAGATAGCCCATGAAGATGAGCGGAGCCAGCTCGGCCGACTCGCAGACCTGGCACCGGTCCACGACGACGCTTCCGCCGGTGCCTGCGGCGAGCTTTTTCGTCTTCGGCGCGTCTGACATGGGGGTGCACTCCCTTTCGCGATGGTCCGGCCTTATTCCACGAGTCTCACGATGAGCAACGTACCAGGCGACTGTCTGCGCGAGGCCTTGCGCAAGGGAATCCGCGGCTCAAAGCCGAGACCGCGCATCCTGGAAATATCGGGGCAGCGACGCGGCGTGCTGCCGGCGAGCAGGGGGCCCGGCACGACTTCGATCTGGCGCCCGAAGCACCGCCCGACTTCCTGTGCCAGTCGCTCGATGGTCACTTCGTGGTCGGTTCCAATGTGGTAGATCCCCAGGTGTTCCCCGCGCTCGATGACGCGCAGAGCGCCTGCGACCAGGTCGTCGATGTACACAAACGCGCGGGTCTCCTGGCCCGAGCCCTGGATCGGAAACCGCACCGGTCCGGCCGTCTCGCGAGCAGCATCGGTCCATGCGCAGGATGAACTGAGGGACGACGTGCTCGCGGCCCATGTCGGGTCCATAAACGTTGTGCGGACGAAAGATCGCGACCCGCTCGAACCCAACGCGCCCGAGGTTGATCGCCATGAGCTCGCACGCGATCTTACCGCCGCCGTAGCTGTAGCGCGGATTCAAGACGTCGGGAATCGCAAGCGGAGCGGTTTCGTCGGTCGGAATCACGGGCGGCGTCTGATAGACCTCGGAGCTCGAGGCCAGCACCAGGTCGCCGATCCCGTGCTCGCGGCAGGCGTCGACGACGTTGATCATCCCCTTGATGGCAACCTCGACGACCAGATCGGGCTTCGAGTAAAAGAACTCCGTGCCGTTGATGTACGCAAGGTGGCAGACGCAGTCGACGCCGGCGGCCGCGGCGCTGACGCACCGGGCGTCGCGGACGTCCCCTGTCAACATCTCGACCGAATCGGCGACCTCGGCCAGTCGCCGGCGAGCGCCGCGAGATTCATCATCGAGCGAGCGAACCTGCGCCGGCCCGGACCAGCGCCTTGACCAGTGCGCTGCCGATGAATCCCGCCCCGCCGGTGACGAGGAAATTGCGACCGGAGAGTGTCATGGTACGAGCGTCACGCCGCGCTGCGCGTCTCCCTTTCGCGGGACCGACTCCGGCCGCGCGTACGAGGTATGTGGTGGCGAAAGCATAGAAGAACCACTCCAGGTATTGCGGCAGCCACCGTACGACGCGGAACCGGCTCTGCCCGGCCGTCCGCTCATACCACTGCACCGGGACCTCGCCGATCTTCCAGCCCAGACGGTGGCACTTGACCAGTAGCTCGATGCTGTAAGCAAATCCCACCTTCGACTCGATCGCGATCGAGTCCAGCACGCGCCGGGAGAAGAGCCGAAAGCCGTTGCTCGGGTCGTGTGCCGGCACGCGCGCGACGTGATGGAGGGCCCAGGCGGACGTGCGCACCAGTGCCCCTTTGAGCCAGGGACAACCTTTCATGCAACCGCCCGGGATGAATCGGCTCGCCACGACGATATCGCAGCCGTCGCGGAACCTCTCGACCATCTTGTCCAGGTTGGGGGCATTGTAGTCGTCGTCCGCCGCAAAAACCAGGACCGAAGGCGCCCGGCTCGCCTCGAAGCCGGCGAGGATCGCGCTCAGGACGCCCCGACCTCGGTTCTTCACGAGCGCGACCTCAAGCGGCGGCGCACGCTCGGCCGAGCTCGTTCCTACTCTGCCCGCGCCGGCGGCGCCCGCCGGTCGCTCCGCGCTCGCGGGGCCGACATCACGTCCTGTAACGCTGGGTTTCAGCTCGAGTCCGGGCAGGGCCGCAGTCTGGAGCGCCTCGATCGTGTCATCTTCGTCGTGGTCGTAACAGATCAAGACCCGGAACGAGGTCTTGACGTGCGCGCGCAGCGATTCGAGCACCCGGACGATGTTCGCGCCTTCATTGTAGACCGGAATCACGATGTCGAGTTCCGTCGTCACGGCGAGTTGCTTACTCCGTCCGGGTATCCCGGTGTCCGCATCCTTGGCGCTCGGTCGCCGCGATCGCGATCGATCGCCGCTCAAATCGTCCGCCAGGCACCAGTCCCATGGGCGGCGCGGGCCGCGTCGATCAATGCCTGGACGCGCACTCCGTCTTCGAGGTTTGGGGTCGCACTCTGGCCGGTCGCGATTGCGTCCAGAAACCTTCCGGCAATGGCGGCGGTCGCCGCCTGACGTCCGTCGCGAAGAGAGCCGCCCAGATTTTCCGCCGCGACCGCCGCGAGCGAACCGCTCGAGCGCGTGCCCATCATGAGCTGAAACCCGGCGGCGTGGTCCGACGTCCGATTCTCGAGGATCAGTGTCCCGCGCTCGCCGTAGACCTCGAGCCGATGCCCGGGGCCCAGGAACGCGTCGGCGGCCACCGAAAGCGTGCAGGGCAGGTTGCCGGCGAGGTCCAGCCATGCGTCGACGCGCACGTCGCCGGCGCCGCCTCCAGGAGCCAGACGAACCGCGATCCTCTGGATTGCGCCGAAGAGCCATTCCAGGTAGTAGAAGCAATGCGAAACAAAGTTGTTGAGCGTCCCGCCTCCCGATTCCGTCGATAACTTCCAGGAGTCGACATTGGATCGAACAGCGTACGTCTCCAGTCGCCATGTCACGTTGACCTGTCGTAGCGCTCCCAGCTCACCTCCGCTCACGACCTGCCTGGCCAGCTTCCAGGCCGCGAGCTCGGGAAAGATGAAGTCGACGGCGTGCACGACCCGCGCTTCGTCGACGGCCTGAAGCATTGCTCGCGCTTCGGAAACGTTGAGCGCGACCGGCTTTTCGCAGAAGACGTGCTTCCGCGCGGCCGCGGCGGCACGAACAATGCCGACTTGCACGGCCGGCGGGACGGCAATCGCGATCGCGTCGATCCCAGGATCGGCGACCATCTCGCGCCAGTCGCCAAAGGCGCGAGCGATCCCATGCCGGGCCGAAACGGCTCTCGCTCGCTCGCGCGAGCTGGCACAGATGGCCACCACCTCACAGCGTTCGTCGGAACCGAAGGCCGGCAGATGAACATGTTGCCCGTAGCCGATGCCGACGATGCCGATCTTGATCAGTTCACCCATTTCCCGATTCCGCCCGGTTTGCACGGCTCGCTTGCAATGCCGCCGGCTACAGGTCTGCTCCGGCGATCGAAAGATGCCCGCGCACGACCGCGTACAACAGGGCGGCGCAGTTCAAGGCGCTGTCGAACTCGCGCTCGGCGAGAAGCTGCGCGAGCGTGCCTTCAAAGAGCACGGGCTCGACGCCCGGCTCGGGCTCGAACGCGGGCTCGCCGGCCGGGCGTGCGGCAGGTGCGAAGAAACACCACATGCGGTTGGCGAGCCGGCCCGTATCGGGCGAGAGATTGCCAAGAAAAGCGAACGACTCGGCGGCGTAGCCCGTTTCTTCGAGAAGCTCCCTGCGCGCGGCAAGCTCGGGCGATTCACCCGCTTCCACGTGGCCGCTGGGCAGTTCGAGCGTCGCGCGGCCCACCGCCGGCCGGAACTGGCGCACGAGCACAATCCGCCCGTGATCGGTCACCGCCACCACGCTCACGTAATCGTTGGTCCGCAGCGAGTAATGGGGGGCGTCGTCGTCCCCGAACCGCTTCGCGACGATCTCGAACCAGGGGGTGGAAAACGCGACACGTTCATCCATCATCACCTCGAGGCAGGCCGCCCGCGCCACGCGATACAAACGCATCGCAATCCTGTTCGCACGCGCGGTCGTCACACAATCTATTGGACGTCTCCACGCCTCCCCACGCAAGCCGCAACCAGCCGGTCAGAAGCGGTGCTTCACGGGGCCCGCTCAGTCGCCGATCCGGATCCCCACCAGCTCAAAACCAACGCCAGCCCGACGATCGCGGCGCCGGCGATGTGCAGGCCCAGACCGAGCCCCAGCCCGCGCGGCCGGATTTGCAGGTCGATCTTGCCCTGGTCATCAGCCTGGACCTGAAACATCCGCTCCGTCTCGGCGCATCGCCATTCAGGGAACGCCGGATGCCCGTTGACCAGCCACCACGAGCCCGGGTTTTGATTGACGAAGACCGTCTCCCCCGGTTCCACCTGAAACACAATCCGGTTTGGACTCCACGAGCGAGGGCGCACCGGGCCGTGCGCTGTCCAGTACTCGCCGGCGTATTCCGGGTGTCCGCGCCATCGCCGCGCGGTGGCGCCGCGAAGTAATAGCCGAGCAGCGGTTCCTGGTGGTGGATCACTCCGTAGCCGCGCTGCACGGCCGCGAATCCGAGCCAGTCGCCGAGCTGGATCACATCCGGCGTCGGCGGCCCGGGAAACTGCGACTCGGTCGGTGCGATCCGGAATCCCAGGTGCAAGACCTGGCAACCGAGGAACGTGAAGTCCGCCGCGATGGCCAGCACCGCGACCACCGCGAGCTGCCGCAGCGCCGGCGAGCGCGCTGCGCCGCCAGCGGGCCAAGACGTCGGCCACGGCGAGCGCGATTCCAAGCATTGCCATGATCCGCCATCGGGTCACGACGTGCATCGACGTGTACACCGGAAAGTGCGACAGCCAGTAGCTCGGGTGATACCAGGCGACCGAGCCGGCCGCGAGCCAGATGCACACAGCCGTCAGCGTATGCCACCACCGCCAGCCGCCAATCAGGCTCGCCGCCGCCAGCACCACCACCACCGGCCCGACATACCACAGCGTCTCCCAGAAATAGGGGATCTCGATCTGAGCGAGGTCCACGGCCTTTGGCCGCGAGAGCATGTACGTCAAGATCGACCATGGGGACAGGTCGTACGACGACTTGAACGGGCGGGGAAAGTCGCGATAGACCAGTCCCGTGGTCGCCAGCCGCCATCCCGCCAGCGCCAGCACCACCCCCGCCGCCAGGACGGTGTGGATCAGGAATCGCCTCCGCGCCGGCCCGGCTCGCGCCAGTGCACCGCGCAGCCAGACGACCGAGACGACCGTGAGGGAATACACGTTGTAATAATTGATCTCGTTGGAGACCGTGAACGCCAGCCAGAACCCAAGCAGCACCCCGTCGGCCCGTCGCCGTTCGAGCCGGAACACGTAATACAACAGCCAGGGAAACGAACAGAAGGTCACCGGCACGTGATACCCGCACACGGCCAGCGACAGGACTGCGCCGTTCATTCCGTAGATCAGCCCCGCGGCGACCGCCGCCAGCGGCTCGCGACACCACAGGAACGCCAGCCGCCGCGCCCCTCCATCGTGAGAACCAAACAGGCCAGTTGTGCGACCCGCATCCCGAGGGAGGTCCCAGCGCCAGCACGAGCGGCGTCGCGACCCCGACGATCGCGCACTGCGGATTCGCCCCCAGCGGAAAGCCTCCGTGACACCAGGGGTCCCACCAGGGAAACTGCCCCCACTCCAGGATCGTCCGTCGCACCGCCTCGTACTTCTCGAGGAAAAAGTTCCAGTCGCCGAAATCCGAGATTGCCGGGATCCCGCAGGTACGGCACCGCCATGATGCCACAAGCCAAGGGCGGAACGAGCCACCACCACCATCCCGTGACGACGGCGGGCGGCGATAGATCCTCGGGCGGGGAGTCATCGGTCGATTTGACCGTCCATAACCGTTCCAGGCAAACCGCCAGGAGCGCGGCGACAATCACCCATCCCCCGGCCTTGCGCACCTGGGGCGGGATCGCAAAGAACAGATCGACACACAAGGGCGACGACCAGGATCAGAAGCGCCGTGAGGATGATCGCCACCTTTGGCCATCGCCGCGCCCCCGCCATCAAGATCGATGCGGCCCGACCCAGCAACCTGGCCGCGATCCCGATCCAGCGCATCTTGAGTCCCGAATGTCCCGGTTGAGCCGAAGAAAACGCCAGCGGTCCGGCCCAGGCAGTGCCCGGCCCGGTCGCTGGCAAGACCGAGCATTGTACCCACGGCATCACGCGCCGGCCACGAACGAACGACTCCCGCCGGCCCGCCAGGGAACGTCGCCAAGTCCGCAATTCATCACGTCGTCGCGTGATCAATCATCGTCGCCGCCCTCATCGGCACGAGCACTAATTCTTTCGTTGTTCCGAACTCGACACTCGGTACGCGGCCTCTCGCTGTTCCGCAGGCTGGATCAGCAGGGAAACGCGGATCTTCGCTGCCACGATGATGGTGCACCTTGCCGTCACTGGTCAACTGACAGAACCGTTCCGGACGGCCGGTCTGGGATCGACAAAAGCCCTGCGCTGATAATAGAATATCGCTTGCAAGTCTCTCGGTTTCTCCGTCTTTCGGTTATTCCGTCTCTCGGTATCTCCCACGAGAGGGTCGAAAGCCATGTCCAACAGGTTGATTCATGGGTACGCGTGGTACACGTACCCCGACGTCTTCGGGCCGGGTCCGTCGGATGACGCTGAGTGTGGTCATCCCTTCGCATTCCGCCCTGGCGAGGTGAGCACACCCGCCGAAGTCGTGTATTTCCGGCCGGCTCACACGGCCGACGCCGGAATCCGCAACGAAGCGCGGCGCACTCCTACCTGGTCCTGACCAAGACTCAGCTCCGTCCCCGGGTCAGCCAGGGCTGGGACTCCGATCCCGCTGTTCTCAGCGACAAGTTCAAGTCCGAGGACGGCAAGGTCAGGATGCTGCGCATCGTACAGCTCCACCACCGCCACAACGGCGATATCATGGAGTGCGAGCTGAAAGTCGAGGAAAGCTGAGCACGCGCGACCGCGGCTGTTCCGCGCGCGGCTCGTGAACGATCGCAACGAAGCTCGCGACGCACGGCGAGCCTGAAACGTCGGGTGTGTCGGTTTTCTGCGGGCGATGACTGCGCCCGGGTCCAGGAGCGGATGATCTCGAAAATACGCGAACGCCAGAAACCCTCAGTTGCGTGATCGCCATTCACCCGGTCTTGCGAAAGCCGTCACGCTTCTGCAGACTGGGTCATCGTGATTTCACCCGGAGGTCACCGCGATCTCCGCGGCGCTTGCAGTTCGCTGTGCGCCTTGCGCTTTGCAAATACCGCCTGAGTCTCCCACTGATGGTGATGGCCCGGTCTCTTCGCTACGCTGCCTTACCGCTGGAATGCGCGGACCCACGGTCCGCTTTACGGAGCGCTCAAGTACCTCATTCGGTCGCCGGTGCCGCTCGACCCGGAGTGGACCTGGCGCGAGGCGACCGAGGCCGCGCGGCCCCTGTTCTCATGGCTGGCACGCCGCTACCCGCCGCACTTCATCCGCAAGCAATACGTCGCCGCCCGGCTGCGGCTGGATCACAAGGTCGCTGTGACCACGCACTACGATGCATCGAACGAGCTTTTTGCGCCTGATCCTTGACCGCGACTATATGTTTTATAGCTGCGCTGATTTCCTCACCGGCACCGAAACTCTCGAGCAGGCCCAGGCTAACAAGGCCAACGACTTCGTCAGGCTGCTTTCTCCCGCGCCTGGCGAGCGCATCCTCGACCTCGGATGCGGCTGGGGAGGCATGCTGAGGCGCATCTACGAGCACACCGGCGACAAGGAGAGCCTCTCGGGATACACGCTCTCGCGCGAGCAGCTGGTCTACAACGAGGACCACGGCCGGTTCGACGTCTCGCTCACGAATTTCGTCACGGCCGACTATCCGGAAGCGCAATTTGACAAGATCTACTCGATCGGGGCCTGGGAGCACGTCCGGCCGCTGGAGATCCCCCCTTTGCTCGAAAAGCTGCACCGCGCCCTGAAGCCGGGCGGGCGGCTTGTGCAGCAATTCATCTGTCTTACTTCGGAGCACCTGCCGACCACCGTGATGATCGGCGAGCAAACTTTCTTTCCCGGCTCGGCGCTGTCGTCGTACAGGCACCAGCTCCAGGCGTGCGAGTCGTCCGGGTTCCGCGTCCTCGAGCAGTCGAGACACGACTACCGCCCGACCCTCCGCGCCTGGTTTGTCAACCTTGCGGCCCATCGCGAGCAAGCCATCAAGCTGGTGGGTGTGAAGCGCTACAACGAGTTCCTGGTCTTCTTCGCCGGCGCCTGGCGCATGCTTCAAGGACGGCGAGGCGTTTGTGCTGCGGATCGCGCTTTCGGAAGGAATGACGCCGATCTCGGGATCGATTGCGCCCGCCCCGCGCGGCCCTCGGTCGGAAGCGCGGCCTGAGCCGCGGCTTGATGGCGACGGTGCGTCTCTGCTACATTCCTGACGGCTTCGCGCAGGGGAACGACCACAGGGATGGGGGGCGATGGGGATGAAACCGAGCGAGCATCGGCTGTGCGAGGCGGACCAGATTCAGGGCCTGATCGCGTCGATGGCCCGCAAGCTTGTTGACGCCGGCGGCGCGGGGAGACCTTTGTTCCTGGTCGGCGATCCGGAGCCGAGGAGTTCCGCTGGCCGAGCGGCTGGCCCGCGAGCTGCGAGTCCTGCTCGGCCAGGAGGTCGAGGTGGGTGCGGTCGACATCACGCTCTACCGCGACGACCTGGGGCAGGCCGAGCGCTGGCCCGTGCTCCGAGGCACCGAGATCCCCTTTGACGTCGACGGCGCCGAGGTGGTGCTGGTGGACGACGTGCTGTTCACGGGCCGGACGGTTCGCGCCGCGCTCAACGCAATCTGCGACCTGGGCCGGCCGGCATGCATCCGCCTGGCGGTGCTGGTCGATCGCGGTCATCGCGAGATTCCGATCCATCCCGACGTGGTGGGACTCTGCCGTCACGACCGACCGCCGCGATCATGTCCGGGTGCGGCTGCGCCCGGTCGATCGCGGTCGAAGAGATCGTCAAGATCACCCCCGGCCGCGAATCAACCCCGTCGGAAAGGAGCACGGTCCGTGACGGCTGCGACGTCGCCACCGGCCCTGGTGACGACACCGCGCGCTGGGGTCGCCGCGGCACCTGCTGGGCCTCGAGGAGCTTTCGGCCGACGAGATCCTCGCCTTGCTCGACACGTCGGAATCGTTCGCGGAGATCTCGACGCGCAGCCGCAAGAAGGTGCCGGCCATGCAGGGCCGGATCGTCTTCAACCTGTTCTTCGAGAACTCGACGCGCACCCGCACGAGCTTCAGCCTGGCGGCCAAGCGATTGTCGGCCGACACGCAGGACTTCTCCCCGAGCGGCTCGAGCCTGTCCAAGGGCGAGTCGTTCATCGACACCGCCAAGAACATCGAGGCCATGGGGGCCGACGTCGTGGTGGTGCGCCACCCCACGCCCGGGCACGCCGCTCATGCTGGCGCAGCATCTGAAGTGCTCGATCATCAACGCCGGCGACGGCGCCCACGAGCATCCCACCCAGGCGCTGCTCGACTTGATGACGATCCGCCGCGCCAAGGGGCGGATCGAGGGGCTCACCGTCGGCCTGCTGGGCGACATCTCCCATTCCCGGGTCGCGCGGTCCAACATCTGGGGATTTGACCAAGCTGGGCGCCAAAGGTGATCCTGTGCGGGCCGCCGACCCTGGTGCCCAAGGGCTGGGAGCGCATGGGCTGCGAGGTCTGCCTATCATCTCGATGAGGTTTTGCCGCGGTGCGACGTCGTCAACGTGCTGCGCATCCAGTTCGAGCGGCAGCAGGGGGGACTGTTTCCTTCGATCGGCGAGTATTCGCAGTTTTACATGATGACGCAGGAGCGGCTGCGGCTGGCCAAGAGCGACTTGCTGCTGCTGGCCCCCGGGCCGGTCAACCGGGGCGTCGAGCTGACGCCGGAAGTCGCCGACGGCAAGCACTCGGCGATCCTCGATCAGGTGACGAACGGGCTGGCCGTCCGGATGGCGGTGCTTTATCTGCTCTGCGGCAAGATGGACAGCAGGGCCTCGCGACCTGACGGGCGACACTGACGGCCGATAGGGCCACGCTCGCCGGAGGTGCGGTGGCGATGCTTGATCACGATTCGTAGGAGACGAGATCACGGGGGGCTGACGGCCCGCGTGGACGGCGGGCCGGCCGCGAAATGCGGATGGAGGAACGAGCCGTGCGGACCATTCAGATCAGCGGCGGACGGATCATCGACCCCGCGCAGGACATCGACCAGATCGGCGATCTGTGGATCAGCCGCGGCCGGATCCTGCCCACAGGGGCAGGCTACGAGGAAGCGGAAATCGTGATCGACGCCCAGGGGATGATCGTGTGCCCGGGGTTGATCGACGTCCACGTCCATCTTCGCGAGCCCGGCAACGAAGAGGACGAGACGATCGCCACCGGCGCCAGCGCCGCCCTGGCCAGCGGCGTGACTTCGGTGGCCTGCATGCCGAACACGCGGCCGGCCATCGACTCGCAGGCGGCGGCCGAATTCGTGGTGCTGCAGGCGCAGCGCGCGCGCAGGCCAACGTGTATCCGGTGGGCGCCGTCAGCAAGGGCCGCAAGGGCGAAGAGCTCGCCGAGCTCGGCCAGCTGGTCGCCGGCGGCGCGGTTGCTTTCACCGACGACGGCTCGCCGGTTGCCTCGGCGTCGCTCATGCGGCGCGCGCTCGAATACGCCAAGATGTTCGACCGCGTGATCATGCAGCATTGCCAGGTGCCCGAGCTGACCGTCGGGCGGGGTGATGAACGAAGGGGCTGGTCTCGATGCGGCTGGGGTTGGCCGGCATGCCCGCGGCCGCCGAAGACATCATGGTCGCACGCGACATCCGGCTCGCCGAGATCACCGGCGGCCGCTTGCACATCCAGCACATCTCGACGGCCCGTTCGGTCGAGCTGGTCGCGCGAAGGCCAGCGGCGGGGCGTGCGGGTGACGGCCGAGGCGTGCCCGCATCATTTCACCCTCACCGACGAAGAGCTCAGCTGCGTTCGACTCCAATTTCAAGATGAACCCGCCGCTGCGCACCTGGAACGACGTCGAGGCGGTGATCAACGGGCTCAAGGACAACACGATCGAAATCATCGCCACCGACCACGCGCCGCACGCCCGCGAGAAGAAAATGAGCGAGATCGACCAGGCCCCGTTCGGGATCGTCGGCCTGGAGACGCTGATTCCGATCACGGTGACGAAGCCTGATCGAGCCGGGCATCTGACCTGGCCGGAGGTCATTCGCAAGCTGACGTTCAACCCGGCCCAGCTTCTGGGAATTCCCAAGGGGACGCTGCGCCTGGCGCCGACGCCGACGTCACGATCATCGACCCCGATCTGCGCGTGGACGATCGACCCGGCCAAATTCCGATCCAAGAGCCGAAATACGCCGTTCGGCGGCTGGGGAGTTCGCGGCCGTGCGCATACCGTCATCGTCGGCGGCGAGGTCCGCTTCACCCGCGGCGGCATCGTCCAGCAGGCCGGCGCGCCGGTGCCGGCTTGAAATCGGAACGTTGTCAACCATAACCACGAGGGCCGTTCGCGCCGGCCGTCGTCCACGGATTGGTCCGTACACGCGCCACCGCACCGCCGCTTGAATCTATCGATCGCCGCTCTACGATTCACACAGGGGAGACCGAGGCGCGTTTGCACAGAAAAGGACGTCCATGCGGTGGCTCATCGACGGGTACAACGTCATGCACGCAGGGGGGCGGATCCATCCCGGTCAGAAGGGTGAGAGTTTCCGCCGCGCCCGCCGCCGCTTTCTCGACGAGCTCTCCGATGCGCTCGGGGCCGACCGGGCTCGCGAGACGACCGTGGTCTTCGACGCCTCCGTCCCGCCCGGCGACCTTGCCGTCGATGCCGGCTATCGCGGGATGCGGGTCCGTTTCGCGCTCGGCGACGAGAATGCCGATGCACGGATCGAGCAGCTCATCGCCGAACATCGCACCCTAAGGCGCTCACAGTCGTTTCATCCGACCGCCGAATCCGCTCGGCGGCCACGCGCCGCCGTGCCAGGTCGCTGACCGCCGAGGAATTCTGGGAGCTGATCGACGACCTCAAGGAGCACGGCGCCGGCGCTGACGCCGCCGAGACGTCGCGAGCGTTGCGCCGCGACGAGCGCGAATCGTATCCCGCGGACCCGGCAGAGCCGGCCTTCTGGCTCGACACCTTCCGCACGATCGCCGAGGATCCCGCGATCCGGCAAGCCCTGGCGCACCAACGAGCCGCTCTTGACCGACGCCGAGATCGCCGAGATCCAGCGCCAGATCGAGCGCGAGAAGTGACACCATTGCTGCCGGCGTCCCCCAGCGAAAACAACGACGCGGCGCACGCGTTCCCGACTCCCGAAGAGATCGACCCGAAACGATCCGATCGCGCGGCGTCGACGTTCCAGGAGAACATGCGATTGCCCGTGCATCGCTGGTTCCGCTATCAGCGCTGGTTTCTCGGCGTCGTGGGCGGAATCCTTGATCCGCGCCCGCGCTGGCGAGAGCCGACGGTCGTTCTCGACCCGTTCGCTGGCTCCGGCACCACCCTGATTGCCGCGGAAGACGCCGGGGTCGAATCCTATGGGATCGAATCGCACCCGTTCATCTCCCGCGTTGCCAGGGCAAAGCTCGCCCGGCGCACCGACCCGGACGCTTTTCGCGCGGCGATCGAGCGAGTGAAACGGCTCGCCGCCAGTAAGACCCCTTCCCTCGGCGCATTATCCGTCGCTGGTGCGGAGCTGCTACGACGACAGCTCACTTGCGCGGCTCGACTCGTTGCGGCAAGCCGTCCAGGAGATTTCCGACGGGAGCCCTTCCGCAGAGCTCTGCTGGCTCACCCTGATCGGCATCCTTCGCCGCGTCTCGCATGCCAATACAGCGCAGTGGCAGTATATCCTTCCCCGCAAGCGCAAGCGGCAGCCCCAGGAGCCGTTCGGCGGCGTTTGACAGACTGCGCGGCGACCATTCGACCACGACTTGCTGGCATCGCAGGCAGTCGATGCTCCCCGCGCGGTTCTCGCAGGAGACCGACGCCCGCACCTGCGCGGGCATTCCGCGCGGCCGCGTGAACCTCGTCGTGACCTCTCCCCCTTATCCCAATAATTTCGACTACGCGGATGCCACCCGACTCGAGATGTCGTTTCTGGGCGAAGTCGGCGGCTGGGGTGATCTGCAGCGCGCGGTCCGGCAGCACCTGATCCGGTCGTGCTCGCAGCACGTCCCGGAAAAGGCCGTCAATTTCGAGGAAGTGCTCTCCAGCCGTGAGCTCGAGCCGATCGCTCGCGAGCTGAGACCTGTCTGCGAAGAGCTGGCGCGAGTGCGGCTTTTGAAGGCAGGTAAAAAGACGTACCATCTGATGGTCGCCTGCTATTTCTTTGATCTGGCGCAGGTCTGGCGTTCGCTGCGTGAGGTGTGTGCATCGCCGTCGACGGCCTGTTTCGTGATCGGCGACTCGGCGCCGTACGGCGTTCATGTTCCGGTGGCCGACTGGCTCGCCCGCCTGGCGCTCGCGGCCGGTTTCGAGTCGTTTCGATTCGAGCGAACTCGCGACCGGAATGTGAAGTGGAAAAATCGAAAGCACCGCGTTCCACTTTGCGAGGGTCGCCTCTGGATTGCGGGCTAAGGTGGCAATGGCCCCGCCATCGGTCTGGATAAGGGCGGGGGACGAAGGTACAAAGGAACCAGTCGTGTTTCCGTCGCCGCGAATGACGTGGTGAAGGTATGCCGATCAGGAATTGAGGGCCGGCTTGCGATGAAGGTTCACGAATACCAGGCGAAGGAACTGCTCAAGAAGCCGGGGGTCGCGGTTCCCGACGGAATCGTGGTCACGGACGCGGCCGACGGCGCCAAGGCGTTTGATGCGCTCGGGGGCGGATTGATCGTCGTGAAGGCCCAGGTCCACGCGGGCGGGCGCGGCAAGGGCGTTGCCGTCGGCCCCAGCGACGACCGCAAGCAGGCGCTCGAGATCGCCAGCGGGCGGCAGCCCCGGCCCGAGTCGATGGCCAAGGGGGTCCAGCTCGTCAAATCGGCCGAGGACGCCCAGCGGGCCGCCGCCAGCCTGCTGGGCAAGACGCTGGTGACCTACCAGACCGGGGCCGCAGGGCAGCCCAATCTCGAAGGTGCTCGTGACCGTCGGGCACGACATCGCCCGCGAGCTTTACCTGGGAATGGCGATCGACCGCGGCCTGCAGTGCCCGGTGCTCATGGCCTCGACCGAAGGCGGCGTCGAGATCGAGACCGTCGCCGCGCAGAGTCCCGAGAAGATCCTGCGCGTGCCGATCGACATCGGGCTCGGCCTGGCCGATTTTCAGGCCCGGAAGATCTGCAAGGCGCTTGCGCTCTCCGGCGACTCGGCCAAGAAGGGCGCGATCTTCTTCAAGAACTTCGTCAAGCTCTTCGTGAGCACCGACGCGTCGCTGGCCGAGATCAACCCGATGATCGTCACCGCCGGCGGCGACGTTCTGGCGCTGGACTGCAAGCTCAACTTCGACGACAACGCCCTGTTCCGCCACCCAGACATCGCGGCGATGCTCGACAAGACCGAGGAAGATCCCGCCGAGCTGCGGGCCGCGCAGAGCGGCCTGAGCTACGTCAGCCTGGACGGCGACATCGCCTGCCTGGTCAACGGCGCCGGCCTGGCCATGAGCACGATGGACCTGATCAAGTACCACGGCGGCGAGCCGGCCAATTTCCTGGACGTCGGCGGCGGCGCCAACAAGGACCAGGTGCTCGAAGGCTTCCGCATCCTCTTGAGCTCGCCGCGGGTCAAGGCAGTGCTGGTGAATATCTTCGGCGGCATCATGAAGTGCGACACGATCGCGACAGCCCTCCTGGCCGCCTACGGCGAGCTGGATTTCCGCGTTCCGCTCGTCGTGCGGCTCGAAGGGACCAACGTCGAGCTGGGCAAGAAGCTCATCAAGGAGAGCGGCCGCAAGATCGTCACCGCCGATGGCCTCGCCGACGCCGCCAAGAAGGTCGTCGCCGCCGCCAAAGAAGCGGCGTAGCGGCGAGATCGGTCATGCGCCGCAAGGCGCATGAGGTCCGGACGCCGGGCCCTGAATCGTCGGTCTAAGCGATCGGAAACGCACTGGTCTCGCCTCGGAAGGGGCGAAGATCGAGAGCCAGGGCGGCCTCTGGAATGCAACGAACCCCAAACGGATTCCGCCCGATCAGCGGAGGTTCGATTGCCGGGGCTGAATCGTCGGTCGGATTATCGCGAATGGCGCTGGAAACGCCTCGGAATGGCCGGAGGTCGATAGCCAGGAGCTTGGGCCTCTGACAGCCGGGCCCGAATCGTCGGTCAAGCGTCGATGACTGGACGCCCGGAAGGGCCGGAGGTCGATAGCCAGGGGCTTGAGCCCCTGGAAACCAGTCTGGCCCTGAATCGCCGGTCTAAGCGTCGGAAACGCATTAGTCACGCCCCGGAAGGGGCGGAGGTCGATAGCCAGGGGCTTCTGCCCCTGGAAAACAGCGAACTCCAAACGGAACTCCCGCCCCGCGAGGGGCGGAGGTTGATCGCCGGCGAGCCTCGAGGGGCGCATGGCTACCAACGTCTCGTCCTCCGGGCCTGTGAACGCGATCCCACCGCCGAGCCTTGGCTCCCGTTCCTGAGTACGATTCCCACAAAATTGAACTTCGTGGCTGACCGCTAGCAGGTGGAATTTCATGAGCATCCTGGTCGACAAGAACACGCGGCTGATCTGTCAGGGCATCACCGGCAAGGCCGGGGCGTTTCACGCGGAGCAGTGCCAGGCGTACGGCACGAACCTGGTGGGAGGGATCACGCCCGGCCGCGGCGGGACGACAACGCTGGGCGTGCCGGTCTTCGACACCTGCTGCCGAGGCCGTCGCCGCGACCGGGGCAAACGCCACCATGATCTTCGTGCCGCCGCCGTTTGCGGCCGACGCGATCATGGAAGCCGCCGACGCAGGCATCAAGGTCATCGTCGCGATCACCGAGGGGATCCCGGTGCTCGACATGGTCCGCGCCGTCGCCTACCTGAAAGCACATCATCCGGCGGCGCGGCTGATCGGCCCCAACTGCCCCGGCATCATCACGCCGGGCGCCTGCAAGATCGGCATCATGCCCGGTTATATCCACAAGCCGGGCCGGATCGGCGTCGTCAGCCGCTCGGGAACGCTCACTTACGAGGGGGTCTGGCAGCTCACGAGCCTGGGCATCGGCCAGAGCACCTGCGTCGGGCATCGGCGGCGACCCGGTCAACGGCACGAGCTTCGTCGACGCGCTCGCGCTGTTTCGAAGCCGACCCCGACACCGACGGCGTGCTGATGATGGGCGAGATCGGCGGCAATGCCGAAGAGCAGGCCGCCGCGCTCAAGGCGTCCGGCAAGTTCACCAAGCCGCTGGCCGCGTTCATCGCCGGGCAGACCGCGCCGCCTGGCAAGCGGATGGGCCACGCCGGCGCGATCATCTCGGGCGGGTCGGGCAAGGCCGCCGACAAGATCGCCGCCCTCGAGGCCGCCGGCATCCGCGTCGCCAAGAGCCCGGCCGACATGGGCGTGACCCTGCAGGCTGCCCTCAAGGGGTGAATCGACGGATGACGAGCCCTGCGCCGGAGACTCCCCCGATCCGGACCGCGCCAATCCCTGGAAGACCGTGTCCAGCCGCGCGGTCTACGAAAACCCGTGGATCCGCGTTCGCGAAGACCAGGTGCGTGCGCCCGGACGGCTTGCCCGGCATCTACGGCGTCGTCCACTTCAAGAACCGCGCCGTCGGCGTCTTGCCGGTCGAGCGATGACGGGGCGATCTGGCTGGTCGGGCAGTACCGCTATCCCTTGCAAGCCTATTCCTGGGAGATCCCGGAAGGCGGATGCCCCGCGGACGGAATCCCGCGAAGAGACGGCCAGCCGCGAGCTGCGCGAGGAAACCGGGCTGACGGCCGGGCCGGCTCGAGCTGGTGGCGACGTCGCATCTCTCCAACTCGGTCAGCGACGAGCTGGGCTATGTCTTCCGCGCGACGGAGCTCATCGCAGGACGCCGACGAGCCGGAAGGGACCGAGCGGATCGCCGTGCGGCGGTTCGACTGGGAGGAGGCCTGGCGGATGCTGAAGGCGGGCGAGATCACCGACTCGCTGAGCGTGATCGCAATCCTGCACGAGGCCGTGCGCCGGCTCGAGGAGCCGGCGAGTGAGCGAGTCCGCCTCCGTGCGGGCTCGTATCTTCTTGACGGTCTGGCGGCGCTGAGATCCTGGTGCGTCGCTCAGTAGCTCGGTCTTCGCGTCTCGGCACGACTTTCCAGGTCGTGCGCACCGGCCGGGCGGCTCGTCGCGTCGCTGCTCACGGTGCAGGATCGCACTCGTTCGGGAAATGCTTGCCGGGGCAGACCGTCTTGGTGGCGGCGAGGTGCGAGTGGGTCTGGACCCGGCCCTGGCGATCGTGTAGCGCGTGGCTCAGATGGGCGATCAAGGCCTTGGCCGCGGCGATCTGGCGGGGCGTCGGCGGCTGCTTGTCGAGATCGCCGACCAGGCAGATGCCGATTCCGTATTCGTCGACGTCGTGCGTGCGGGCGTTGCGGCAATGAACGCCTTGTTTCTGGTTGGTCCAGCGCTGGGCGACTTCGATCTGGCCGTCGCCGCTGCCGTTGCCGTTGCCGATCACGAAGTGGTAGCCGCAGCCGTCGAATCCGAGGATCTTGCGGTGCTCGGCGTCGATCTGGTCGTAGTTGCCGCTCGGCGCGGCACTGTGATGCAGCACGATGTACTGCCAGGGCCGGTCGGCCTTGTTGGGATAGATCAGCTCGTTGGCGCTCGAATCATCGAGAAACGGCTTGAGCCGTTCGCTCAGGCTGGTGCGGCGAACGCGCTTCGAGCCGTAGTTCGCGGCGACTCGCCTGATCGGAATCCTGCTCCAGAGTCCGAAGGCGACAGCGAGGTCGTCGGGCCCTGAACGGCCGGGCCGGGGCCTGCCGGCTTGGGCGCCGGCGGAGGCGTGTCCGTCCGCCGTCCACTGGAGGGCACGCGGTTTCGTCGAACGCGGGCTCGCCGAGTCGCGACTTGGGCGGGCGACTCGACGGTCGAGCTGCGGCGTCGCCCCTGGCCCCGGCGCGGCCGGCAGGTTCGCCGGTGGGGCGGGTGAATCCGAGGATCGACGGCTCGGCGAGCGAAGGCACCGAGGTGACCGGCAGCCAACCGGTTCTTCGGTCGTCACCGTCGCACCCGGATCCGCAGTTCTTGCAGGGGGCCGACGACCGTCGCCGGCGACGTGTAGACCGGCCGGTACGATTTGCGGCTGTGCCCGCAGCCCGCTGCCATCACGGCCGCGATCCAGGTCACCGCGACCGGCCACGCGCCTCGCGGGCGCACCGCGATCGCGGCCAACTTTTGCAGGGCCATCATGAATCTCCTTGCCAGGTGGAAGAGCCGTCCGACATCCCGGGTCGGAACTCAACAGGCTACCAGTCGCAAGCGGGATGCCGAACCGTGGATCGATGCGTTCGCGACGATCGACCCATAATCCTGGCTTTCGACTCAAGTCTACACGCCGTTTGGCCGAGCGACGTCGAAGACTTTTTTTCAGATTTTCTCAAGTCAGAGGCCGTCATTTCCGCAAGGTCGTTTGTCAAAAGTTCCATGCCCGAGCCGATGACTGTACGTTCGTCAACAGCGTCGCCGTCCGGCCGCGCTGGGCGAAGCGATCAAACGGCTCGCTCGAGCGGGGAAGCCTGGCCCTACCCGCGGTTTGTACGGCCATTCCGGGATTTAACGGCGGAATTCGACCGTTCGGAGCACCCTCTGGTATGGGCCAGGCACAGCGCGGCGCGATGCTGGCGACGCCCACGTGAAATCGTTATGCTTTAACAGTCGAGTCTGTGTACGGCCTCGCCGGCCCCGATCGGTCTCTCGATCGATCGAAAACGCGGGTCCGGATATTCGGGAAACCGCTCGAATACGCGAGACGGTACATCGCAATGAAGGGCCCCCGAACCCGCGGCGGGCTTTTTTTGTCAACGGAGCGACCGGCGGCACGGGCACAATCGAAGCGTTCTCGGCGGTCGCGGCCGCGGCCGGAGATCCTGACGAATGCCTGCGTATCACCCTCAGCGCATCGAACCCAAGTGGCAGCTCGAATGGGAGCGGAACAAGACGTTCCGCGCGATCGACCTCGACCCGTCCCGGCCCAAGCTCTACATCCTCGACATGTTCCCCTATCCCAGCGGGGCGGGCCTGCACGTCGGCCATCCCGGAGGGATATACCGCCACCGACATCTATTGCCGCTACAAGCGGATGCGCGGATTCAACGTCCTGCACCCGATGGGCTGGGACGCCTTCGGTCTGCCCGCCGAGCAATACGCCGTCCAGACCAACACCCATCCCCGGATCACCACCCAGACCAACATCGATACGTTTCGCCGCCAGATCAAGTCGCTCGGTTTCTCGTACGACTGGGATCGCGAGATCGATACGACCGACCCCGATTATTACAAGTGGACGCAGTGGATCTTCCTCAAGATCCACGACACCTGGTACGACCCCGACGTTCGAATGGACCGACTGGCAGGGCCGCCTGCGGCAAGGGCAAGGGCCGGCCGATCGCCGAGCTGCCGATTCCGCCGGGCACGCGCGACCCGGACGCCTATCGCGATTCGCGGCGGCTCGCCTACCGGGCCCTGGTGCCGGTCAACTGGTGCCCGGAGCTGGGCACCGTGCTGGCCAACGAGGAAGTGATCGACGGCAAGAGCGAGCGCGGCGGGTTTCCCGTCGTCCGCATGCCGCTCACGCAGTGGATGCTGCGGATCACGGCCTATGCCGAGCGGCTGATCGACGAGCTCGAGGACGTCGACTGGCCGCGGCCGATCAAGGACATGCAGCGCAACTGGGTCGGCCGCAGCGAGGGGGCCGAGGTCGATTTCTCATCGATCGTCGCGCCTGCGATGTCCGCCGGTCGAGCCGATCGACGATCCGCGTCTTCACGACCCGCCCCGACACGCTTGTTCGGCGCGACCTACATGGTGCTGGCGCCCGAGCATCCGCTGGTCGATCGCGCTCACCAGACCGCCCAGCAGAGCCGCCGTCGAGGCCTATCGCAAGGCCGCGGCCAGCAAGAGCGAGATCGACCGCACCGAGCCTGGCCAAGACCAAGACCGGGGTCTTCACCGGCGGCTACGCGATCAATCCCGTCAACGGCGAGTCGATTCCGGTCTGGATCGCCGACTACGTGCTCATGGGCTATGGCACCGGCGCGATCATGGCCGTGCCCGGTCACGACGAGCGCGACTTCGAGTTTGCCCGGACATTCGACCTGCCGATCGTCCGGCGTGGTCGCCGACGAGCGTGGAGCAGGCGGATGCCCGCTCGACGAAGCCGAGCCCGAGCCGGCGATCGCGGTCAATTCGCGGAACAGCCGAGATCGCGCTCGACGGCCTGCCGACCGCCGAGGCGAAGGCCGCGATCACCGGCTGGCTCGAAAAACGCGGGCTCGGCAAGAAGACGGTCAATTACAAGCTGCGCGACTGGCTGTTCTCGCGCCAGCGATACTGGGGCGAGCCGTTTCCGGTCGTGCTCGACGAGAACGACCGACCGCACGCGCGTCGCCGAGTCGGAGCTGCCCGTCCGTCTGCCGGAGCTCGAAGACTTCAAGCCGACCGGCAAGCCCGAGCCCCCGCTTGAGCAAGGCGAGGAATGGGTGCGCTACTCCGAAGACTACCGGCGCGAGACCAACACGATGCCGCAGTGGGCCGGCTCGTGCTGGTATTACCTGCGCTATCTCGATCCCAAGAACGACGACAGCTCCGTGGGATCCCGAGAAAGAGAAGTACTGGATGCCGGTCGACCTCTATGTCGGAGGCGCCGAGCACGCCGTGTTGCACTTGCTCTACAGCCGGTTCTGGCACAAGGTGCTCTTCGACCGCGGGCTCGTCAGCACCCCCGAGCCGTTTCAGAAAGCTGGTCAACCAGGGGATGATCCTGGGCGAGACCGAGTACACCGGCTATCGCGACGCGACAGGGACACTGGGTCTGCGCCCGAAGAGAGCGACCGGCCGGGCGTCGTCGCCAGTCAAGCTTGCCGAAAGCCAGGTCACCAAGAAAGGCGAGGGCTTCGTCCTGGCGCCGAAGACCCGAGCGTCCGGGTCGATGCGCGGGCTCACAAGATGTCGAAGGCGCGCGGCAATGTGATCAATCCCGACGCGATCGTCGCCGAATACGGCGCCGACAGCTTGCGGCTTTACGAGATGTTCATGGGTCCGCTGGAAGCGGTCAAGCCGTGGAGCATGAAGGGGGTCGAGGGGGTTTACCGATTCCTGGCGCAGGGCCTGGCGGATGATCGTCGACGCCGAGGCCGACGCTGGTCCGGCTGGACTGACGCGTCGTGCAGCGAGTCGAGCTGACGCTCGAGCAGGCGAAGGTGGTGGCGCGGACCGTCGCGGCGGTCACCGCCGATTCGAGGGGCTGCGGTACAACACGGCGATCAGCCGGCTGATGGAGTTCGTCAATTTCTTCACGTCGCAGGAAATGCGGCCGCAGACGGCGATGGAGACATTCACGCTGCTTGCTTGCGCCGATGGCGCCTCACATCGCCGAGGAGCTCTGGCACATCCTGGGCCACGACGAAGACGCTCGCCTACGAGCCCTGGCCGGCAGTTCGACCCTGCGCTCCTGATGGAGACAGGTCGAGATCCCGGTCCAGGTCAACGGCAAGCTGCGCGGGCGGGTCCTGGTCGCGGCCGATGCCGACGCCGCGGAGATCGAGCGAGCCGCGCGCGAGGATCCCAAGATCGCCGTGCTTGCTGGAAGGCAAGACGGTGCGCAAGGTCGTGGTGGTGCCGGGCAAGCTGGTCAATTTCGTCGTGGGCTGAGGTGGCCGTTCACGATTTTGAGGCGGGGAATGACTCGGTCGCACTATCTTGTCGGGATCGATCTGGGCACGACGAACTGCGCGGTCGCCTACGTCGATACGCACGGGCGCGAGCGGCCGGCGGCCGACATCCGCAATTTCCCGGTGCCGCAGCTCGTCGCGCCCGGCGAAACCGCCCCGCGGGCGATGCTGCCGTCGTTCCTCTACTTGCCGGGCGAGCACGAGCTGCCGCCCGGGGCGGCCGGCTTGCCCTGGAGCGAGGGAGCCGAGCGCGATCGTGGGCGAATTCGCGCGGTTTCAAGGGGCGAAGGTGCCCGCCCGCAGCGTCTGCGAGCGCCAAGAGCTGGCTCTGCCATCCCGGGATCGACCGCGAAGCCGACATCCTGCCCTGGGGCAGCCCGCCGGAGGTCAAGAAGGTCTCGCCGGTCGAGGCCTCGGCCGCCTATCTTGCGGCACATTCGCGACGCCTGGAACGACACGTTCGCGCGCGACGACGACTCGATGCGGCTCGAGCAGCAGGAGGTCGTGCTGACGGTCCCGGCCTCGTTCGACGAGGCGGCCCGCGAGCTGACGCTCGAGGCCGCCAAGCGCGCCGAGCTCGCCTCGGTCACGCTGCTGGAGGAGCCGCAGGCGGCCTTCTACTGCTGGATCGTCTCGCACCAGGACCGCTGGCAGAAAGGAGGTTCGCGCCGGCGAGCTGATCCTGGTCTGCGACATCGGCGGCGGCACGACCGACTTCAGCCTGATCACGGTCGTCGAGACGCCGACCGGGCCGGGATTCCGCCGCGTCGCCGTCGGCGATCACCTGATGCTGGGCGGCGACAACATCGACCTGGCGCTGGCCCATCACGTCGAGAAGAAGCTGGGCGGCGTGCGGCTCGACTCCGAGCAATGGAGTGCCCTGCGGTCGGCGTGCCGCACGGCCAAGGAGAAGCTGCTGGGCGAAGAGCAGCCGGGGCTCGAGCGCTGGCCGGTCACGATCGCGGGCCGAGGGTCGAAGCTGATCGGCGGCAGCATCCAGGCCGAGCTGACGCGGCAAGAGGTCGAGGCGATCGCGGTGGACGGTTTCTTCCCGGCGTCGCGCCGCGATGAGGATCCCGATCGCGGCGCGAAGAGCGGGCATGCAGGAGTTCGGCCTGCCGTTCGTGGCCGATCCGGCCGTGCCCAAGCATCTGAGCCAGTTCTTGCGCAGGCATCGGGCCGAGGCGGCATCGGGTCCGGATGGCGACGCGACGAGGCCGGACGACCGGCCCGCGCGGCCCGACGCGATCCTCTTCAACGGCGGGGCGCTGACGCCCGAGAGCGTGCGGCGGCGGATCGTCGAGGTGATCACCTCGTGGTTCGCCGACGACCCCGGGCCGGCCGTTCGCGCCGCGCGTGCTGACCAACGTCTCGCTCGATCTGGCCGTGGCCCAGGGCGCCGCCTATTACGGAGTGGTGCGGCGCGGCGAAGGCATCCGCATCGGCGGCGGCACCGCGCGGTCGTTCTACGTCGGGCTCGAGACCGGCGCGGCCGACAAGCCCTGGCTCTGCGTCGTGCCCCGCGACTGCGCAGGAGGGCGAAGAGATCGCGATCGCCGGCCATGACTTCGACCTGTTGATGGGCCAGCCGGTCGTCTTCCCGCTGGCCAGCAGCTCGGTTCGGCCCGACGACAAGCCGGGCGACCTGGTGCGCGCCGATCCCGACTCGATTCGCGAGCTTCCGCCGCTTGCAGAGCCTGATGCGCGTCAGCCGCAAGGCCAAGGCCGAGCGAGCGCCGGTCAGCCTGGCGGCGCGGGTGACCGAGGTCGGCACGATCGAGCTCTGGTGCCAGTCGCGAACCGACGATCGCCGCTGGCGGCTCCAGATCCAGCTTCGCGGGCCGGCCGGCCAGCTTCGACCCCGCGGCAGTCGTGACCGGCGACGAGTCCGGACCAGGTCGTGATCGAACAGTCCGAGCTGGACGCGGCGATCGCGGCGATCCGCGCGGCGTTTGACGACCGGCCGGCCGACAATGCCGAGCGCCGCCGCCGCGGCGACCGAAGACCGGGCCGGCGCGACTGGTGAAGCGGCTCGAGGAAGTGCTCGACGTGCCGCGCGACGAGTGGCCGCCCTCGGCGCTGCGGGCTTCTGGGATCCGCTGCTCGCAGCTGGCCGAAAAGCGGCTGAAGAGCCCGCAGCACGAATCGCGCTGGTTCAACCTGGCGGGTTTCTTCCTGCGGCCCGGCCGCGGCTTTCCGCTCGACGAGGTGCGGATCAAGGCCCTCTGGCCGATCTTTCATCAAGGCGTGAAGCACACCAAGGACGTGCAATGCTGGGCCGAGTGGTGGATCCTCTGGCGGCGGGTGGCCGCCGGGCTTGTCGCGGCCGCACCACGAGGAGATCCACCGGCGGCTGGCCCCGTTTCTGCTGCCGGCCAAGGGATCGAGCCCCGCCAAGAAAGCCGGCCGGCCCAAGCCCGAAGCCCACGAGCTGGCCGAGATGTGGCGCTGCGCCGCCGAGCCTCGAGCGCTTGCCGCCCGAGTCAAGGAAGCGCTGGGCGATGCCCTGCTCAAAGAGTTTGCGCAGCCGTCGCCCGGCGCCCACGTCTTCTGGTGCCTGGGACGGCTGGGCGCGCGGGTGCCGCTCTACGGGCCGGCCAACACGGTCGTTCGCAAGGAGACCGCCGAGCGCTGGACCAGGGCCCTGCTCGGGCCGGTCGTTCGCCGCCGGGCCGAGAGACCGGCGACGCGATCTTCGCCCTGGCGCAACTGGCGAGGGTCGCCAACGACCGCGCACGCGACCTCGACCAATCGCCTGCGCGAGGAAGTCATCGCCCGCCTGACCGATCTGGGCGCCGACGAGCCTGCCACTGCAGGCCGGTGCGCGAATATCACGAGCTGGAATCGGCCCAGCAGGTCCAGGCCCTGGGCGACTCGCTGCCGATCGGGCTGCGGCTGGTGACCGACGCGAGCGCCGGGGGCAGCCCGGTGTGAGCGCCGGCGCCGCGATCTATTCCGGGTCGTCGCCGGTCACTTCCCGTCGGTCGTCAGGTTGATCGCTCCCGCGGGCGCCGAGTCGCCAAAAGTGATCGGCACGTTCCAGATGAGCTGCGGATCCGGCAGAGGCTCGACGGCTCGCTGCAGACGAAGGTCTGGAGCGAGAGCGCAGGTCGAGCTTTTCGCCGGCCTCGGCCGCCTTGGCCAGCGGGACGGTCGATCTTGAACTCGTGGCCGGGGGCTTGACCTTCTCGCCTTCCGGCGGCACATCCGGCCGACGAGGATGCCCTTCTTGTCGGGCGTTTCGACCAGGTAGGCCAGCGGCGACTCTTCGTTGAGCTTGATAGCCCTTGGGCAGCGGGACCGAGACCGCGAGCGTGATCGACTTTCCGGGCGCGACCTCGACGCCGGCGGCGTCGATCGTCTTCGCGTTGGGAAAGACCGGCGCGCGCGTCGGCCAGGCGCGGCGGCGTCAGATCGTCGAGGCGCAGCGTCTTGACCGCCTCGGTCTTCAGGTCGACGACCTTGATCTTGTGGTTGTTGGTGTCGGCGACGTAGAGCTTGGTATCGGCTGCGCTCAAGCCGCCGGGCTCGTAGAAGTGAGGCGGATCGTCGCTGTCGCCTGCCTTGTGCGTGCCGACGAAGCGTCTTGACCGATCGCGGTTCCTGGGCTCGCAGACCTTGATCTTGTTGTTGTAGGTATCGGCGATGTAGAGGTGGTCGCCGGCGTAGGCCAGTCCCAGGCAGTGCTGGAGCCGGACGGTCGCCGCCCCGGCCGTCTTGGTCGCCGAACTCGAAGAGTCCTTCGCCGACGATCGTGCGGACGACGGGCCTCCGCTCGCCTTGGATGCCGGTGATCACCCGGACGCCGGAGACTTCGGAGTCGGCGACGAACAGGTTCTCGCCGTCGGTCGCCAGCCCGCTGGGCTGGGCGAAATTGGCCGTTCGCGGCTGGGCCGTCGAGGATGTCCTCGTGTCCCGACCCGGCGAAGACGCCGACCATGCCGGCAGTCGAGGTCGAGCTTCCAGATCTGGTGCGGGCCGGCCATGGCGATGTAGAGGGCCTTGTCGCCGGGGATCTGGATCACGTCCCAGGGGCTGCAGAGCGGCGGTCGTCTTGGCCGGTCCGGACGACGCCGGGCCGGAAGATGCGCGCGCGCCTGGCTGCCGATGCCCGCGATCGTGGAGACGTTGCCGTCTTTCAGAGTCGACGGCGCGGATGGCGTGATTCTCGGTGTCGGCGACGTAGAGCGTCTCGCCGTCCAGGAACATTCCCTGGGGGCGGTTGAACGTGGCCTTCTTGAAGTCGCCGTCGTCAAAGCCTTCTTCGCCGCTGCCGATCGTGACCGGGTTCGTCGCCGTCCAGGTCGGTCTGGATGATCCGGTTATGGCCGGTATCGGCGATGAAGAGGCGCTTGCCGGCGGCGTCGGCGAGCACCTTGCCCGGGAACAGGAGCGGGCCGTTCGGAGGGCGCTCCATCTCGGGCGTGAACTTGAGCGGGGTCAGGTTCAGCTCACCCTTGGCCTTGTGCATCTTCCACGAGCTGGCCGATCACGCGGTCGACGGCGTCGAAGTTACCCTCGCCGCTGGCGCGGTCGACGATATTGCCGTTGGCGTCGATCAGGACCAGGGTCGGCCAGCTATTGACGCCGAAGCGGTTCCAGATCGACCATGTTGGCGTCGTTGACCACGGGATGCTTGATCCGGTATTCGCGCGACCTTGCGGCGGATGTTCTCGGTGTCGCGCTCGGCGTCGAACTTGGCGGTGTGCACGCCGATCACGACGAGCTCGTCCTTGTATTTGGCTTCGAGCTTGGCCAGATCGGGCAGGATGTGGTGGCAGTTGATGCAGCAGAAGGTCCAGAAATCGAGCAGCACGATCTTGCCGCGCAGCTCGGCGAGCGAGATCGGACCGGAATTGATCCAGTCGACGCCTCCCTTGAGGCTCGGGGCGGCCCCCTGGTTATAAGAAGCAGCTTCACGTGAGGATTGACTCCCGAGCACCGTCGGAAAGGGTCAAGGCGTCGAGGAGTTCGCGGAGCGCGTGCCGTCAAGAGACGCAGATGACGACGATGGCGACAAGCAGCGATCGCAGCGCATCAGCCAGCGAGTCGAAGAGCGGATTGAGACGCATGCCGGGAGCCTCGCGATGGTGGCAGGCCGGATCGATCCGGCGCCACGGCGGCGCCGTGAATCCACGATTCGGCATTGTAAACAACGCGACTGCGTTCGGCATGTCTTTTTCTGCAGTCCGCACGGCTCGTGCGACGGCAGCGGCGATGATTCAGCGAATCGACACGGTCTGAGCCCGAGCGAGCGCGGCTGGCGATCTCGTTCGGCAAATTGTTAAGATGTCGTCAATTCAGGACGAGCGATCGCGTCCGCGGGCGCGTGCGTGGTGACGCCGGAGCGTGATCCGCTAAGGTTGGCGGCTTCCCAACGACCGGGCTGGCGGAGCGACCACCGTGGGCAAAGACAAATCGCTGATCTGCAACGACGACTCCTCCAAGAAGACCGATCCGTACGGTGAGTTGAAGGTCTTCGCCGGCACGTCCGGCCAGACGCTGGGCCGGACGATCTGCGATTTTCTCGGATGGAGCTGGCGAGCTCCGAGATCCACGTCTTCAGCGAGGGAAACGTCTTCGTCCGGGTGCTGGAGAACGTCCGCGGCCGCGACGTTTTCATCGTGCAGGGGACCGACTACCCGGTCAACGACAATTTCGTCGAGCTGCTCTTCTGGATCGACGCCTTCAAGCGCGCCAGCGCAACCCAGGTGACGGCGGTCATTCCCTATTTCTCCTACGCCAAGGGGGACAAGAAGGACGAGCCGCGGGTCTCGATCCGGGCCCGCGTCTGCGCCGACTGCATCGAGGCCGCCGGGGCCGACCGCGTGCTGACGATGGACCTGCACAGCCCGCAGATCCAGGGCTTCTTCAAGATCCCGGTCGACCACCTCTACGCGATGCCCGTTCTGGTCGATTACTTCCGCGCCAAGGAGATTCCCGACCTGGTGGTGGCGGCGCCGGACGTCGGCTTCGGCAAGCAGGCCTACAAGTTCGGCGAGATGATGCACGCGCCGGTCGTCTTCGGCAACAAGACGCGCCGCGGGCACGACGAGAAGGCCGAGATGCTCGACATCGTCGGCCAGGTCGAGGGCAAGAACGTCTTGATCGTCGACGACTTCACGATCACCGGCGGCACCTTGATCGAGATGGCCAACGGCTGCAAGAAGCGGGGCGCCAAGGACATCTACGCCTGCGTCTCGCACGGCGTCTTCTCGCGAGGCTCGGCCGAGAAGATCGAGCAGAGCCCGATCAAGGAACTGGTGCTCACCGACACGATCGAATACCGCTTCGAGCCGCTCCCCCGTGCTGCAAGATCGTCAGCGTCGCCCGGCTCTTCGCCCAGGCGATCCTCTCGATCCACCGCCGCGAGAGCGTCAGCCGGCTCTTCGATTACTGAGCCGCCTCGTGCCCGGCATTGACGCCGATCGCCGAGCCGTCAGCGCCTCGTGCTTTTCGCATCAGACATCGGCACCGATCGGTCGTCGTTGACTTCCCTCCCCGGCTGCCTAGCATGATGATGGCTTTCGCGATGCGCCGTCGCGGATTCGAGACGGAGAGGCAGGCAGTGATGATGACGGATCGGCCCCGGACCTTGGGCGAGCTGAAGTCGAGCGGATATCGGATCGAGTCGGTCAAGGATGAGATGAGGCGCAACCTGATCGCCAAGCTGCCGTCCGGCGAGCCGCTTGTTTCCCGACATCCTGGGCTACGACGAGACGGTCGTGCCCCAGGTCCAGAACGCGATCCTCTCCAAGCACGACATGCTGTTCCTGGGCCTGCGCGGCCAGGCCAAGACGCGGATGCTCCGCCAGCTGGTCCAGCCTGCTGGACGACGCGATCCCGATCGTCGCCGGCTCGGAGATCCACGACAATCCGTTCGCGCCGGTCTCGAAGCACGCCCGCGACCTGATCGCCGCGCAGGGCGACGACACGCCGATCGAGTGGATCGGCCGCGACGACCGCTATCACGAAAAGCTGGCCACGCCGGACGTCACGATCGCCGACTTGATCGGCGAGGTCGACATGATCAAGCACGCCGAGGGCCGCTATCTCTCGAGCGAGCTGACGATGCACTTCGGCCTGATCCCGCGGACCAACCGCGGCATCTTCTGCATCAACGAGCTGCCCGATCTGGCCCCCAAGATCCAGGTCGGCCTGTTCAACGTGCTCGAAGAGCGCGACGTCCAGATCCGCGGCTATCCGGTGCGGCTCGACCTGGATCTCTGCATGGTCTTCTCGGCCAACCCCGAGGACTACACCAACCGCGGGCGGATCGTCACGCCGCTCAAGGACCGGATCGGCTCGGTCATCCGCACGCACTATCCGCTGACCCGCGAGATCGGCATCGCGATCAGCGACCAGAACGCCTGGCTCGACGGCGAAGGCGACGGCGGCGGCACGCTGGCTGATTCCGCATTTACATCAAGGAGATCGTCGAGGAGATCGCGCGGCTGGCCCGATCGTCGCCGCACGTGAACCAGCAGTCGGGCGTCTCGGTGCGGATGTCGATCGCCAACCTGGAAAACGTCGTCTCCAACGCCGAGCGGCGGGCGATCGTCCACCGCGAGCGCTGGATCGTGCCGCGGGTCTCCGACCTGGCTTCGCCGCCGCCAGCTCGCGCGGCAAGCTCGAGCTGACCATGACCGAGGAAGAAGGGCACGAAGACAAGCTGATCCATCGCATCATCGACGAAGCGATCAAGAATATTTTCACCGCTTCATGTTGATCTCCGCGAGCTGCGCCCGATCGTCGACTACTTCGAGACGGGCCAGAGCGTCGAGGTCGGCGACGCGCTGCCGACCCGCGCCGTGCTCGAGCGGATCGGCAAGGTCCCCGGCCTGCGCAAGCGGGCCGACGAGCTCGCCGCCGCAGTCGGTTGCCGAGCTCGGCCGACCGCGATGCCCGCGAGGCCGCGGCCGCGAGCGCGGCCGAGTTCATCCTCGAGGGGCTGCACGTGCACAACAAGATCAACAAGCCGGCCAAGGCCGGCAGCACGTCGTATCGCCGCTACAGCGCGCTGATTCCGATCTGGACAAGGAGCGATCGACCATGCCGATCTTCGAATATTCCAAGTGGGACGGCTCGCAGGAGTTCCTGCCGCAGTCGGCCGACCGGGTCTTCGACCAGCTCGCCGAGTACCTGATGCAGCACGGCGAGCGGGTCCTGCGGAACATGGACGATCTCGAGGACGAGATTCCGGAGATCATCGAGCTGATCCAGAAGGAAGGCCTGATCGAGAAGGACCAGGAGGGCCAGTGGCGGGTCACGCCTCGGGGCGTGCGGCGCATCCAGGACAAGGCGCTCGACGACCTGTTCCAGACCTTCCGCCGCGATTCGCTCGGCCGCCACGACACGCCCGAGAAGGGCGAGGGAAGCGTCCCGCTCGAGGACACGCGGCCTTATGTCTACGGCGATTCGCTGGCCAACCTGAACCTGCACGAGACCTTGAAGAATGCCTACATCCGCCAGGGCGGCGGAGTGCCGATCAAGCTCAGCTCGGAAGACTACGTCGTGCACGAGACCGAGTATCAGACCCGGTGCGCCACCGTCGTGCTGATCGACATGAGCGGCTCGATGGGCCGATACGGAAAGTACTACACGACCAAGAAGGTCGCGCTGGCGCTCCAGGCGATGGTGCGGGCCCGGTATCCGCAAGACTCGCTGCAGATGATCGGGTTTTACACGTTCGCCAGCCTGATGAACGAGCGGCAGCTCCTGAACTCGGCGCCCAAGCCGGTCAGCATGTTCGACAGCCGCGTGCACCTGCGCTTCGACCTCGACCATCCGCCCGGCCGCGTCCCGCAGCACTTCACCAACATCCACGCGGGCCTTCGGCTGGCCCGGAGCGTGCTGTCGCGGCAGCCGGCGGCGAACAAGCAGATCATCGTCATCACCGACGGCGAGCCGACCGCCCACATCGAGGGGCGGGAAGTCGTCCTGATCTATCCGCCCGCCGAGAAGACCGCCAAGCACACGCTGGCCGAGGTCAGGAACTGCGCGAACGCCGGCATCCGCGTCTCGAGCTTCGCGCTGATCGAAGATTACTTCTATCTCGGCCTGGTCAACTTCGTCGAGGAGATGGCCCGCGTCTCGCAAGGGCGTGGCCGCCTATTGCTCGACCGACGAGATCGGCAACCTCGTCTTCGACAGCTTCGTCGGCGGCCGCCGAACCAGGCGCTCGGGCCATTGACGATCGCGTTCCAGGGCGGCGGCTCGCTCGCGGCCGCACGCCTTTGCGTCAGGCCCATTGCTTTTCCAGGGTATACGGCAGCACCTTGACGCCCCGTTTCTTGAGGGGCGCGAGCGCTTCCTTGAGCTTGGCCTGCTGCTCGGCCCACGCCGGCTTTTCGTACGGTGTCGCGCCCGCGGGCATCGATTGCGGCTCGCGGATCTCGTTTTCGTCGAGCAGGAAGACAAAATCGCCGGGCCCGAGGTCGAGCGACTCGATGAGCCGCGTCGTTCGGCTCGATGTGCGACGCAGCACGCTCGACTACCGCCGGCTCCCACCAAGGTCAGCACGCTCGCGCCGAATCCGGCCGCCTTGAGCTCGGCGACCGCGGCCTGCAGATCCGGCTCAGTCCAGGTTTTCCCGTAGATCGCTCGCACGTCCGGGTCTCCCGACTCGACCCCGAGGCTCACGCGGATGAGTCCCTGCGCGGCGAATTCGCCCCAGGCGAGCGCGGCCGAGCCTCGAGCGCGAAGTCGTCGAGGAACACGTGGACGCCATCGAGCCGCGAAGCGGCTTCGTCCCGCTCGGCGGCGCGCTCGACCACAGGATCCCCGCGTGCCGGCCCGATCGGAAACGCCCGATTCGTCGCCTCGAGGTAGCCCAGCACGTCCTCGGCCGGCAGGTGCAAGACGTCGCTTCCCGCCAGGAAGATCGAGCGGCTCTGCAGCAGCCGGCGGCCCCAGAGCGCCGCCACCTCGTGCACGTGCTGCGCGAATTCGGCGACCGAGCGCGCGACCGGTTTGACCGCCGGCGTAGCCGATCATGCCGAATCCGCCCGCGTCGCGTAGGGTCGCCTGCAAGACAACCGCATTCTGGCATTCCGGCGGCAGGAACGGGAGCGGGCCGATAGGTCGCGGCGTATCGCTCGCGATGAGCGAACCAGGCGGCGGTATCCCAGCGGCCGATCCGTTCCAGGAATTCGTGAAGCTCCTCCGGCGGCAGCGGCCGTGCCTTGCTCGCAGGCGGCTCCAAGACGTGCGAAGCTCCCGGCATCGACCGACGCGATCAGCTCCAGCGCCATCGATCGGACCCGCGCATCGAAGTCGACTGGCTTCGGCGTCCGCCAAGCGTCTGGCGCTTCAGCACGAGGCTGCCCCTCGCGCACCCGATCGATCGACTGAACGGTCCCGTCGAGTCCCTTGAGGAAGTGAGTGCCCTCGACGAACGCCCGCTGCCAGCGCCCTTCGAGGTCGAAGTGATAGATGGGCGCATCGCCGAAATAGACCGAGAAGGCACCCGGCTTGAATCCGGCGAAGATCGGCTCCCCCGGCCCGGAAATCGGCTGCCAGCCCGATCCGTCTCCGGTAAGTGGCGCCTTGTTCGAGAAGACAGGCAGCTTCGGTGCGATGACCCTGATCCATGCGGCTGGTTGCTCGTGAATCGCCCATTGTCCGCCGTTTGACGCCCCGGCCCGCGCTGCCCGATCGATCCCGCTCGGCCGATTTCGGTCTCCTCGAAACGATGGACACCCATTATAGTACGCCCTCCCGAGGATTCCCGTCCGCGCCGGAACCGGCGATTCAGGATGAACTTCCCACGGCGGCTCGCCGCGCGGGAACGCAGGAGGGGGCCGTGGAAGAGGAGGCGACCTCGACGCGCAACGCGCCCAAGAGTGCCGCGTCAGGACCAAAACCAGGGCGATGGGCCTGGCTCGAGCCGATCGCGATCGTCTTGCTGGCACTCGTCCTGAATCTGGCCGGCAACGCCCGTACAGGGCTCTGGGACCGTGACGAGCCGAGGTACGCGGTCTGCGTGCGCGAGATGCGCGAGCGCGGCGACTGGATCTTTCCCACCTTCAACGGCGAGCCGCGCTATCACAAGCCGGTCTTGATTTACTGGCTGATGAGGCTGGGAACGGCCCTGGGCGGCGACAATCCCTTCGGCGTGCGGCTGGTCTCGGCGCTTGCCGGGGCGGCGACCGTGCTCGGCGTCACGGTGCTCGGCCGGCGGATGCTCGGGCCGCGGGGCGGACGCTGGCCGGCTTGATCCTGGCGACGGCGCCGATCGCGGTCGCCGAATCGAAGCTGGCGACGACCGACGCGACCCTGGCGCTTTTCCTGTTCGGCTGCCAGTTCTGCCTGTGGGAGCTGGGCAGACGACCGTCGCGCGCTGCTCGCGGGGCTGTTCTGGGTGTGCCTGAGCCTGTCGATCCTTGATCAAGGGCCCGGTCGGGCCGGCGCTCATCGCTGCGTCGTCGCTGCTGGCCTGGTGCTTGGGCTGGCGCACCGCGGCGTGGAAGCGGCTGCACTGGCGGAACGGACTGATCGGCTCTGGCGATCCTGACGCTTCCCTGGTTCGTCGCGATCAGCATCGCCTCGGGCGGCGAGTTCCTGCGGTTCGCCGTGGGCCGACAGATCGTCCATCGCGTCTCGCACGACATGGAAGCTCACGGCGGTTTCCCCGGCTATTACCCGGTCGTCTCGACCCTGGTCTTCTATCCCTGGTCGGCGTTCATTCCCGCGGCGCTCGTCGGCGCCTGGGTGCGCCGCAAGTCCGATCCGCAAGTTTGGCTTTCTGATGGGCTGGGCGATCGGGCCGCTGCTCTTGCTCGAGTGTTTCCAGACCAAGCTGATCCATTACTACCTGCCGGCGTTCCCCGCGTGTGCCTTGCTGCTTGTCGTGGCTGTCGGGCTCGATCGTCGGCCGAGGAGGTCAACATCCGCCGCCGGCCGCTGGGGCGGCTGGGCTGGCGCTTGCTGGTCGGCATCGGGCTGGCCGGCGACCGTGCTGCTCGTCGGCGGGCGCGGTGATCGTGCGGGGCAATCTCGGGCTGCCGATGCTCGTGGTCGGCGCTGCTGATCGCCGTCGGGATCGCTCGGCGGCATGTTCTGGCTCCAGCAAGGCGCGACCGAGCGGGCCGTCTACTGCCTTGGCGGCGACCTGGGCGATCATCATGCTCTGTCTGCGGCGCCTGGCTGATCCCGCTGGCCGAGCCCTACCGCACGTCGCGGATCATCGGCGAGAAGCTCGCGAGCTCATTCCGCGTCGCTGGGGATCGAGCCGGTCTTGCTCGAGTACCAGGAGCCCGGCGTGATCTACGCGCTGGGACGGCCGGTCGCGACCACGCGGGATCGCGACGGCTTCTTCGCTCATCTGACGGGCGGCCGATCGGTGCTGACGGTCGCGCTGCCGAGCGAGATCGCGGTGATGCGCAAGCACTTCGGGCTGGTCGTCACGCCCGTCGACCAGGTCGACGGCTTCGTGCTGACCAAGGGCAAGAGCCAGACGCTCCAGATCGCCGTGGTGCGCGAAGGAGACCACGCCGGCGGCCGAGCTGCCGTCAGACGCCGAACGTTCGCCGGGTGGGGCTCAAGGAGACGCTCGTAAAGTGAGCGGAGCTCGCGCGCCATCGTCTCGTGGCGGAACTGGTCGGCGAACCGCCGGCGGCCTTCCTGGCCCATCGCGGCGCGGGTCGCGGGGTCGGCGGCCAGCTCGAGGATCGCCTGCTTGCAGCCCGGCCAGATCGCGCGGCGCGAGCAGGATGCCGGTCTCGGGGATGCACGACTTCGCGGGCACCGTCGATGTCGTAGCTGATCACGGGCCGGCCCACCAGGAGCGCCTGCGGCAGCACGCGGGCGAGCCCCTCGCGAAGGCTGGGGTGGATCACGGCGTCGACGGCGCTCAAGCAGCTCGGGAATGCGGTCGGGCGGAACGAGCCCGGTGAGGATGAACGACTGGCGGATGCCCAGCCGCTCGAGGTCGGCGATCAGCCGGCTCGCGCAAGATGCCGTCGCCGATCCAGACGAATTTGACCTTGGGGTTCGCGGCGAGCACGTCGCTGGCGACGGCGATGATGTCGTCGTGCCCCTTGAGCTCGAAGAGCCGAGCGACGGTGGCGAAGGCGACTTCGTCGTCGGCGAGCCCCAGCTCGCGGCGGACGTCGTCGCGCGAGCGCCGCGGGCTCGAGGAACGCGTCGGCGTCCATGCCGCTGTAGACGGTGAGAAACTGGTCCGGCCGCCCGACTCCGGCCGCGAGTGCCTGGGTGGTCATGGCGTCGCAAACGCTGACGATCGCATGAGCGCGCCGGGCAGCCCACTTCTCGAGCGCGATGTAGAGACGGTTCTTCAGCGGCGTCTCGAACGGGCCGAACGGCATTCCGTGGATCGTGTGGACGATCGCCGGCACGCGTTCGTGCCAGGCCGCGGCGCGGCCCAGGATGCCCGCCTTCGAGCTGTGGGTGTGCACGACCTCGCGGCTTCAGCCGCCGGAATGCCGCGCGCAGCCGCCGGTAGGCCTTCCAGTCGACCCAGGGCCGGATCGGCGCGGACCAGCTCGGGCATCACCTCGACCTTGAGATCCGCGCCGCGCGCGCGGTCGAAGAGATCGCCCTCGGGGCCTTCGGCCGGACCGGTGATCAGGGTGACGTCGTCGTGATAGCGATGGTGCAGCTCGTCGACGGTCAGCAGCGTGTTCTCCTGGGCACCCCCCAGGATCAGCCGCGTGATGACGTGAACGATCCGCATATTGGCAGCCTTGCTCAGTGGCAGGCGTCAGCGCCGCGGAGAGTGCGCCGGTTGCTCACTGGCAGCTGTCAGTTGCGCAGTCACGAATCATAGCGGACCGCGACCAGGAACAACCCTTGCGGGGGCGCGGTCGGCCCCGCCTCGATGCGGCTTTCGGCCGTCGAGCACGTCGGCCACCCATCCGGCGGGGCGCTTGCCGGTGCCCACCCACACGAGCGTGCCGGCGATCGAGCGAACCATATTGTACAGGAAGCCGTCGGCCTCGACCTCGATCGTGACGAACGCGCCCGAGCGCTCGACGCGTCAGGTCGAGGATCGTGCGCACGCTGCTGGTCCGGTTGGGCCAATCGGTCTCGAAGCTGTGAAAATCGTGCCGGCCCAGCAGCAACGCGCCGGCCGCTTCCATCGCCGCGACGTCGAGCGGCCGGCGAACATGCCAGCTATAGCGAAGCTGAAACGGACTGGCGATCGGCCGTTGTCGATCGACGTAGCGATAGCGCTTGGACCTGGCGTCCAAGCGTCGCGTGAAAGGCCTGCGGGTCGTTCCGCGGGCATCGAGCACGCGGACGTCGCGCGGGCAACAGGGCGTTCAAGGCTCGCACGAACGTCTCGGTCGAGTGCCGCGAGGCCGTCAGGAAGTGGACCGACCTGCCCGAGGGCGTGGACGCCGGCGTCGGTTCGGCTCGCAGGCGGTTGTGGAGGTCGCGTGCGCCGGTCAGCTGCTCGAGGGCGTCTTCCAGGACCTGCTGAACTGTCCGCAGGCCCGGCTGGCGCTGCCAGCCGTGGAAGTCGGTGCCGTCGTACGCGAGAGTGAGCTGGATGTTCCGCATCGCCCGAGGTGTTTCTGTCGGTCAAACGTGGGCGGGCACGAGCTCGAGGAGCTTCTCGGCGATCTGGACGGCGTTGGTGGCGGCGCCCTTGCGGAGGTTGTCGCTGACGCACCAGAAGAGCAGGGTGTTGGGCCGGCCGAGGTCCTGGCGGATTCGGCCGACGAAGACGTCGTCCTTGCCGGCGGCCGTGGCGGCCAGGGGATACTGGCTTCGTCGCGGGATCGTCGACGACGGTCACGCCCGGCGACTCGCGACCAGATCTCGCGGGCCTGCTCGGGCGAAACCGGCCGCTCGGTCTCGATCAGGATCGACTCGCTGTGCGAGAGCGGAACCGGCACGCGCACGCAGGTCGGGCTGACGTCGATCGAGGCGTCGCCCATGATCTTGCGGGTTTCGTTCACCATCTTCATCTCTTCCTTGGTGTAACCGTTCGGGAGGAAGTCGTCGATCTGGGGGATGCAGTTGCCGAGGATCGGGTGGGCGAATTTCGACGGAGCGGGAGGCGCGGCGTTCGTCGACGCTGCGCCATCGGTCTGCGACTCGAGCTCGTGGATGCCTTTCATGCCGGCGCCCGAGACCGATTGGTACGTGCTGACGACGATCCGCCGGACCCGCGCGAAGTCGTGCAGCGGCTTGAGCGCGACCACCATCTGGATCGTCGAACAGTTGGGATTGGCGATGATTCCCCGGTGCTTCATGATGTCGTGCGGGTTGACCTCGGGGACGACCAGCGGAACGTCGGGGTCCATGCGGAAGGCGCTCGAGTTATCGACGACGACCGCGCCGGCCGCCGCGGCGATCGGGCTCCACTGCCGCGAGACGCTCGCCGGCGTGCTCGACAGGACGATGTCGACTCCCGAGAACGCGCCGGCCGAGAGCTCGCTGGATCGGATGCGATTCGCCGCGGAAGGCGACCGACTTGACCCGCGCTCCTGGCCGAGGCCAGGAACTTGATGGACGCGACCGGAAAGCACCGTTCCTCGAGCAGGCGGATCATCCGCTCTCCGACGGCTCCACTGGCCCCGACGACCGCGACGTTCTTCACGGCCCGCTCCCCGTTCTCCAGCCGACATCGCCCTGGATCGTCACTCGGGACGCAAGGTTCGCCCGACTGCCGGGCTCGCGCAGTCGGCGAGCCCGTTGCCCAGTTCCTACGATACGCGGCGCCGGCCGAGAAATCCAGGCGAGCCGGATCTCCGAGCCGGCGCGGAATTGTCAACTGTCCGGCGAGCTGCGGCGTTCTATAGAATAGAGTGCCGGTCGCGCCGGAGGCCGTCGGTTCGATTCTCGAGGATGGGGGCCTGTGCTTGAAAGTCCTGGTCGTCGGCAAGGGAGGGCGTGAGCACGCACTTTGCTGGAAGCTCAAGCAGTCGCCCAGGGTGACCGCGGTCTTCTGCGCGCCGGGCAACGCCGGCACGGCGATCGACGTGCAGAACGTGTCGATCGAGCCCGGCGACCATCGCGGGGCTGGTCCAGTTCGCCAAACGCGAGGGCGATCGGCTTGACGGTGGTCGGCCCGGAGGAGCCGCTGGTCAAGGGGATCGTCGACGTCTTTCAGCGCGAGGGCCTGCGGATCTTCGGCCCGCGGAAGGAAGCCGCCGAGCTGGAGGGGAGCAAGGTCTTCGCCAAGGAGCTGATGCGGCAGGCGGGCATCCCGACGGCCGATTACCGCGTCTTCCGCTCGGCGCCCGACGCCGAGCATCTACGTCCGCTCGCGCGAGGTGGCGCTTGACGTCCGCTCGCGCGGCCGATCGACGATCCGCCACACGCTCCACTGCCGGACGGCCGGCGAGACGCTCGAGGCCATCGACCGGATCATGGACCCGCGCGAGATGCTCACGCCCGGGCGTGCAGGTCGAGATCGAAGAGCGCGGCGAGAAGCGCGTCTTCAACACGGCCGCCGAGGCCCGCGACTTCGTGCTGGGCCGCCCGCTGGGGCTGGTCCTCAAGGCCGACGGACTGGCCGCGGGCAAGGGCGTCTACGTCTGCGACAACCTCCGCCAGGCGCTCGAGGCGCATCGACCAGATCATGATCCGGCGCATCTTCGGCCAGGCCGGCGACAAGCTGATCATCGAGGAGCGGCTCGACGGCAAGGAAGCCAGCGTGCTGGCGATCACCGACGGCCGCACGATCATCCCGCTGGAATCCAGCCCAGGACTACAAGCGGGCCTTCGACCACGACGAAGGGCCCAATACCGGCGGCATGGGGGCTTTCTCACCCACCGACAGCGTCACGCCCGAGCTGATGGAGCAGGTCGAGCGCGAAATCCTGGTCCCGGCCATCCACGCGCTCGAAGCGAGCCCGCCGCCCGTTCCGCGGCGTGCTCTACGCCGGCTTGATGATCACCAACCAGGGCCCGAAGGTGCTCGAGTTCAACGTCCGATTCGGCGATCCGGAAACCCAGGTCGTGCTCGTGCGCCTGAAGACCGACCTGTTCGAGGTGCTCGAGGCCGCGGTCGACGACCGTCTCGACACCGTGTCGCTCGAATGGGACCCGCGGCCGGCGGTGACCGTCGTGATGGCGTCGGAGGGCTATCCCGGGCCATTACGAGCGCGACCGCGTGATCCCGAATCTCGAGTCGCCGACCGGATGCCCGACGTCAAGGTCTTCCACGCCGGCACCGACGCTCCGCGCCGACCCGGCGATCGGCCGCGAGGGCCGCGTCGTCAGCGACGGCGGCCGGGTGCTCAACGTCACCGCGCTCGGGGCGACACGCTCGAGGAAGCCCAGGCGCGCGCCTACGAAGCCGCCCGCGCCATCAAGTTTCCCGGCGCCTGGTATCGCCGCGACATCGGCGGCCGGCCAGCTCCGCCCGGGCAAATGACCGGCGACGCGAGCGGCGCTGCGCGGGCCTCGTCGCGCGAGCCGGATCGCCGCGAGCGAGTCGCGGCCGCTGTGCCTCGCCATCACCGCGGCTCGTCTGCGAGTCGACTACTTGGCTCTTTCTTCTTCTTGGCGTGGTGGCTGGCGACGTGCTGGGAAAGTGGTCGATCTTGAACAAGCCCTTGAGGCCGTTCTGGCCGATGTGATACATCGTCGGCGCCGCGAACGGCTGGTACGGCACGGTCGGCGGAATGACCGGCCCGTGGATCAGCTTGACCGACTTGGCGAAGAACGCCCTGCCGGTGCTGGCTGGGTCGACCAGGGAATTATTGGTGTTGCTGATGTTCCCCTCGACCTTGGCGTTGATGACGCCGCGCGGCAGGATCAGGTCTTGCTTGGTGCCGAAGCCGTTGCCGGTCAGAGCCGGTCGGGTCGGGATCGACGGAAGCCGAGAAGATCGAGTTGATCACGCTGCCGGCGATCCGCACCTGCATCGTCCCGCCGTTCTGCGCGAACGGGCTCGATGCTGGCCGGTGAGCGGGTTGACCTCGGGGTTGGCGACCGTTGGCGGCGGCTCGCCGAAGAAGACGCCGGTGCCGGAGCGAGAAGACGCTGGCGGCAGGCGTGTTGGCGAACGTGAAGAGGCTCTGGCTCTCGCCCACGTTCACGTTGGTGTTCTGCGACGTCGCCGCCGATCAACAGGTTCTGGATCGAGCGGCTGACCGTGACGGTCGAATTGAGGGCGTCGCGATTGGCCCGCAGCGACGGCGATGGCCAGGCTGCTGATCGTCACGTTGTCCATGCCCAGGCCGAACGAGATATTCCGCGAGCCGGAGGGGGCGACCAGGAGGACGTTGTTGGTCTGGCCGCCGATGTAGTAGTTGCTGATCTTGGCGTCGAGCTGCCCTTCGGCGGCGGCCACGTTGATCGGATCTTCGGTCACGAACGTGGTGAAGTTGGTGGCGCTGCCGCCGACGCGGACGTCGCCGATCTGGCCGGTGGCCGCACCGCCCTGGGAGATCACGAACGTGCCCCCCGGCGAATTGCCGGAGCTCGAGGGCGAGTTGACCAATTGCGTCGGGACCAGCCCCGAGGTCGTGTTTCCGTCGATCTCATTGGCCTGGAAGAGATTGAGCCGGCCGGTGACCAGGAAGGTCGCGAAGTCCTGGAACGCGGGCGACCCGGCGGTGGAGTTGGCTTGCGCCGTCGCTGTTGACGGTGTTGACGATGACGCTGGTTCCCTGAACGACCGGCAGGCCGAGATTGATCTGGAACTCGTTGCTCTGCGCTGTCTTGTTGAGCGGCGATTCCGCCCGGGGGCGTGTAAGTCGACGTCGACGCCGCCGAAGCGGAGCGTGATCACGCCCTGCGGGATGTAGATCTCGCCGGCCGACATGGCCGATGGTGTGAATCAGCGATGCGCGTGCTCGGTTTGGTGGTTTCGGTATGGGCCAGGTAGAAGTTGGGCATATCGATGGCGAGGATGCCGTTCTGGACGGTCCTGAAGTTGCTGACCTGGCCCTGGTCGATCTTGCCCAGCTCGCCGGTCGGCGTCACGATCAGGTTCTGGAAGAAGACCTTCGCATTGGCGTTGTTCGGGTTCGGGATAGACCGTGCCGACCAGCCGGGTCGACGTCGTGATCGCGCCCGCGACGGTGATCGTGTCGATCGATTCCTGCAGTGCTGCCGGTCGACTGCGTGAAGACGTCGCCGTTGGTCCCGACCACATTGAGCGCGCCCGGCCCGTACAGCCGCAGCGTCCACTGGGCGCCGTCGGGATCCGTTCCCCGCACGACGGCCGTCGCCGGCTGGGTCGGCACACCCTTGGGGACCGGTGCCGGCCCCGGATCGAGAGAGCTCGCGTGTCTCCAGGCCCTCGGCCGTCGGCTGAAGGGACCGCCTCGAGGCGTTGGCTTCCGCTTCGACATGGAACAGACACCCCTTTCCCACGAGGCAAGACCGACCGTCGCCCCGATGCGCAGCTCGAACGTTCAGGTCGACTTGACCTTGTGTCGCCTCCCGTCGATCTCGAAGATCCGAGCCAGGATCAAGACTTCTGCGATTTGACTTGAATGCAATCATTCTGATATGCGACCATCCAGCAATGCGCAGCCTCGGCGAGAGCGTCCGCCTGCTTTATCGAGAATCGACATGCCGATACGGAATTCTTGAGAGAATCGTTAAAATTGTGCCAGTCATCAGAACCCGAAGGAGCCGTCGAGTCCTCTCAATGGAAGGGGGGAGCAATTGCGATCCCCGGCCGCCGTAAATGGTAACGGCGCTTCACAGTGTCTCGGCCGGGGCGGATCGCGAGCGTTCCGACCGGCAATCGACTGCGGACGGCCGCATCGAGGCATTCCAGCCAGGATCACGACGGGCCGCTTGAATATGACCAGCTTACCGAATACGAGACGACGCCCCTCAGTCCACATCACCCTCCAGCGGGCCGCTCGGCTGCATCGCCTGGTTCGCTTCCTTGCCGAAGGGCCGCGCACGCGGCCGGCGATCCTGTCGGAGCTACGCGTCGGCCTGCGGACGTTCTACCGTGAGCTCGAGCTGCTGCGGCGCTGCGGGGTCAAGGTCCGCCATGCCGTGAAGCTCTATCACCTCACCCCCACGGCCGCCGAGGCCGAGGGCCGATTGCCGTTCCCCGACCCGCAGCTCAGCTTTGCCGAGATGGCTGAGCTTGCAGCCTGCGACTGCCCGGCCGGCAAGCGACTGGCGGCCTTGCTCGCGGCCGTGATCAATCAGCCCGAGCCAGCCTCCCGGCGAACCCGCGCAGCGGGCAAGGGCGGGAAATCCGGGTCGCGGACCAAAGCTTGAAAATCCGCGCGGTATTCTCGCCCGTCGGGCAGCGTGGAGTCTCGGCCGCCCATCGACAGCTCGCCAGCAGGTTTTAATTCCTGCGCGGCTGGCCCACGTTGCGAAGAGAACGGGTCACGAACGCGACGACCGTCCACCCGCTGAGCATTCCCAGCAGGTAGATCGCGATCGCCAGAATCGCCACCGTCCCGGAGAAATCCCATTTCGCGAACCGGACCGTGATCCAGTTCGTATTCTGGAGCGCGAATAAACCCACCGCCCCCAGAAACACCAGGAAAATGACCGCCTGAAGGAATCGCATGGGAGCACCCGCCCGTCAGAAGCCCGAGGGAAGATACCCGAGGAGCAAAAGGATGAGAAGGATCGCCAGCAACAAGCCCAGCCCGCCGCTGGGGCCATAACCCCAGTTGCGGCTGTAGGGCCACGTCGGCAACCCGCCCAAGAGTAACACGATGATCACAATCAGCAAGATCAAGCCCATGACAAAGCCCTCCCAAGGTGTGAGACCCGGTGTGCCACAGCCCGGAACACAAGCCACGCGGTCGATATAAGCGTTCACGAATACTGCGGCGCATTCGGCTGCCGCGCCGCCGTGTTAATTGCCGCTCGATCCCGCCGTGAACGTTCCTGGCACGCTTGCCTCGTCATCTCAAGCAATTGTTGTGCCCGACGAAATCAGGGAGCGCGGATCCGGCGCGGCCACCGGGCCGGCGTCGACAATCTTTCAACCTCGCGGATTGTAAAATCGGCCAGCACTGGGTGTCGGTGAAGGGCGTGAAGTCGCCGCATGGTCGCTACGACCCGCGCGACGCGAACGTCACACCGCGGACAGCCCCGCTTTTCGGCTCGGAAGTCGATTTGGCGCGACGTTTGCTCTCGGACTCAACCCGTCGGCGTCTCCGCCGATTCTCGACCCGCGGGAGGCTCCCGTCCGGATGCCCTTCCGCACACTGTGACCGATTGACCAGACAAGCCCCCCTGAGTCATCCCCCAGGTCCACGGATGGGGCACGGCCTTCCGGCTCGCCTGCGAGCCCCGATCGCCGTTTGCCGCATGTCCTCGACGGATCGACGAGCGCCCTGATCGGGTTGCGCAGGGTTTCCCACGTGACGAATAAATTCCGTCCGAGAAAGGGGAATACCAAATGAGCAGCGCGACGCGGTTCATGACGGCGGCCGTGGTCTTGGTGGCGATGGCGACATCTTGCCCGGCACAGGACCAACCAGCGAAACAATGGGTATGGCTCTCCAAGCAGGGCGTCTGGGGCTACGGCTATCAGATCCAGGACGGACCCCAGCGCGGACTCTGGCGAGTCGACCCCGACTCGAAGCGGACTCCCGAAGAGCTCGTGCCCACGACCGACCTCTACGGATTCGCCGCGATCCTCAATCAACACCGCGCCCTCGCCGGACTGGCCCCGGTGGCTTATGACCACGAGCTGTCCGAATGGGCGGCGGCGCAACAACGAAGCACAGGTAAGCCAGGGCCTCGGCCACCACATCAGCGCGAATTGCTATCAGAACTGTGCCTGGAACACGACCGACGCCGCCAGCACCGCCGACGCCTGGATGAATTCACGCGGACACCGCGCCAATATGCTTTCCTCGTCGATCACTCGTTTCGGAATCGCCTACGGACCGGGACCGTACTGGACCATGAACGCGCGATAATGCGGCGCGACAGGGGCCTCTAGTCCCGTCCTCCACGATGACCGCACAAGGCCGCCCCCCCACTCTTCTTCCTTCTCCCCGCGCGGGAGAAGGCGGCCAAAAGCCGGGTGGGGGGGCGTTCATTTCTCAGTTGTTTCCGGAGCACAAGCGGCCGCTTTCGAGCCGCCTCGGCGCAGGCGCCCCGGCACGCGCGCCGCCCTACTCTGCGCGCTCGAGCACGACCTCGAGCACCCTGTCCCCGCGCTTCACCTTGAACGACTTCGGACGCTCCTTTAATCCCATCTCCGCGATCACGAGGGTCAGTTTCTTTCCCTCGATCTTGTAGATGCCAAGCTGCTGCTTGCCTTTGTCTTCCCCTTCGGTGATCGCAAAATCGATGGTTTTGGGACTCTTCGTGTCGTCGACCGTATAGTTCCCCTTCTCGACGACTTTGTTTTCGATCCGGTTCGAATAAGTCTTCTCCTCGAAGCTGGACTTGAACGTATGCACAAACGTCGCAGGCGCGGCGTTTCCCCTCAGCTTGATGCCGACGGCCGACCACTGGCCTGCGAGCGACAACACCTCGTCCTTGCTGGGTTCATCGGCGGCGACGGCCCCGATCGCGGAAAGTACCAGAACGATGCTCACGGCTTTCATGTCAGAGGATCCTGAAAAGTTGCCTCTCGGTCGCGGTGGATGCGCCGCTCCGGCGCGGAGCCAGGCGCGGCGGTCTTGATGCGACCGACACGCCACATGCAACGAATGTGCCAATTTGGGCGACGTCCGGCAATCATTTCCGGCGGCGCCGACGTCGCCGCCGCTTTCGGCTCTTCGCTGTTGGTCGTTGCTTTGACGTCGAACTGACGCTCGAATAGGATCGCGGGCTTGCACTGAAGTCGCTTCGACTCGCGCCTTCCCCTGTGATTCGCCTGCGGTGAGGTCGCCCCGCTCACGGAGATCGCCCGCTTGATGATCGAGCTGACGGGAGTCTCGAAGTCTTATGCGGGATCGGTTGTCCTGGCCAGGCTCGACCTTGGCATCGCACCCGGCCGGACAACCGTCTTGATCGGGCCCAGCGGCTGTGGCAAGTCGACCTTGCTGAGGCTCATGATCGGCCTGATCCGGCCCGACACCGGCTCGGTCGTTGTCGACGGCACCGAGCTATCGCCCAGCACGGTGCTCGAGGTCCGCCGCAGGCTGGGATACGTCATCCAGGACGGGGGACTCTTTCCCCATCTGACAGCGCGTGACAACGTCACGTTGATGGCGCGGCAGTTGCGGTGGGACGCTTCCCGGACCCAGGCTCGCCTGCTCGAGCTTGCCGACCTGACGCGATTTCCCCGCGACGGTCTCGACCGCTTCCCCGCCCAGCTTTCCGGCGGCCAGCGCCAGCGCGTGAGCCTGATGCGGGCCTTGATGCTCGAGCCCAGGGTCGTGCTGCTGGACGAGCCCTTGGGCGCGCTCGATCCCATGGTTCGCGCCGAGCTGCAATCAGACCTGCGCAGATCTTCCGGGCCCTCGAAAAGACGGTCGTGATGGTGACGCACGACCTCGCTGAGGCGGGGTGGTTCGGCGACGAGATCTTGCTGCTGCGCGAGGGAAGGATCGTTCAGCGCGGGCCGCTCAAGGCACTCGTCGACGAGCCGGCCGAGCCGTTCGTCACCCAGTTTGTGAACGCTTCGCGCCCGCTGTTCGATCTCGCCGCGGAGGCCAATCGATGACGCCTGCCCTGGGACTCTTCCTCTCCCTGGCGATCGTGGCTCAAGCGACCGGGCCCACCGTGCGCGTCGGCTCGAAGACATTCACCGAGTCGGTCATTCTCGGCGAGATCGGCAGGCTCGTGATCGTCGACGCAGGAGCAGCGGCACTGCACCGCCGGCGCTCGGCGGCACGCAGGTGCTTTTCCACGCGCTGGAAGCAAACGAGCTCGATGTCTACCCCGAGTACACCGGCACCATCCTGGGCGAGATCCTCACGGGCAAGAATTTCCAGGGTGACGCTGGCCTGCGCGCGGCCTTGGCCGAGCGCGGCGTCGGGATCAGCCCTTCCCTGGGCTTCAACGACACCTATGCGATCGGCATGAGCGAACAACTGGCGGCGCGGCTCGGGCTCGTGAAGCTATCGGACCTCCAGCGGCATCCCGATCTGAAATTCGGATTCAGTAACGAATTCATGGATCGCGCCGACGGCTGGCCCGGTCTGCGCAGGCCGGTACCGTTTCCCTCAGCGAGACGTCCGCGGGCTCGACCACGACCTGGCCTACCGTGCCCTGGCTAGCGGAGAAATCCAGGCGACCGACCTGTACTCGACCGACGCCGAGATCCGGCGCACGGCCTGCGCGTGCTCGCGGACGATCTCCGGTTTTTCCCGTCGTATGAATGCGTCTGGCTCTATCGCCTTGACCTCCCGGCGCGGAGCCCGGCCGCTTTCGCGGCACTCGGGCGCCTGGAAGGGCGCATCTCCACGTCCGAGATGGCGGCCATGAACGCCCGCGCCAAGATCGATCGCGTGCCGGAAGATCGCGTGGCGGCCGACTTTGTTACGGGCAAGCTCGGGATCAAGGCCGCCGTGCACTCGGAAACGTTCGTCGGATCGCTGCTCACGCGGCTCGGCGAGCACCTGGCGCTCGTATCGATCTCCCTGGCATCGGGCATTGTGGTCGCGATCCCGCTCGGCATCGCGGCCGCGCGGTATTCGCGGCTGGGAACGATCATCCTCGGCGCCGCCAGCATCATCCAGACCATTCCGTCCCTGGCACTGCTGGTCTTTATGATCCCCTGGCTCGGGATCGGGGCCAAGCCGGCCCTGGCCGCGCTCTTTCTGTACAGTCTGCTCCCGATCGTGCGCAACACGGCCACCGGGTTGGCCGACATCCCCGGCTCGCTGCGCGAGTCGGCCGAGGCGCTGGGCCTCACCGCGCTCGCTCGCCTGCTGCGGATCGAGCTTCCCCTGGCCTCGCGCTCCATCCTCGCCGGGATCAAGACGGCCGCCGTCATCAACGTCGGCACCGCCACGATCGGCGCCCTGATCGGCGCGGGGGGATTCGGTCAGCCAATCCTGACCGGGATTCGACTCGACGACATCCCGATGATCCTGTTCCAGGGCGCGATCCCCGCCGCCCTGCTCGCGCTCGCCGTTCAGGCCGCCTTCGACCTCGCCGAGCGCGTGCTCGTGCCCAAGGGGCTCAGGCTCTGATTCAAGTCGCCGGCTTGCTCGCTCGCTACGAGACGCTCAGATATTGCACTGCAAAGTATGCTTGTGGGTCGAGCCACTGCTTGACCAGCGTAAAGCCCGCACGCGAGATCAGCCGGCCGAAGTGCTCGAGCGCGTACTTGTACGAGCACTCGGTGTGGATCGTCTCGCCTGCCTCGAACTCGAATTCGAACCCCGCCACCCGGACGCTCTGGGCCGCCGTGCTCACCAGGTGCATCTCGACCCGCTGTTTCGAGCGAACATAAAGGGCGCGGTGGCTGAAATTGCCTGGGTCAAAGTCGGCGTCGAGCTCGCGATTGATCCGCGTGAGCAAGTTGAGATTGAACGCAGCCGTGATCCCTCGCCGATCGTTGTAGGCAGGCCACACGATCGATTCGTCCTTGTCGAGGTCGAATCCGATCAAGAGCCCGCCGCGCCGGCCGGCCAGCCGCGCGATCGATCGCAAGAGCTCGACAGCCGCCCGCGGGCTGAAGTTGCCGATCGTCGAGCCCGGGAAATACACGACCCGGCGCGCATCTCTCCCCTGGTCTCAGGCAGCACGAGCGGGGCGGTAAAGTCGGCGTGGACCGGCAGCACGCAGAGGCCCGGGAACGCGGCGGCCAGTGCCCCGGCCGTGCGCTCGAGCAGCGTGCGGTCCACGTCGATGGGCACGTACGCGCGCGGCTTCCGCAGGCTGCGCAGCAGCAGGTACGTCTTCTGTCCGCTGCCGGTGCCCAGCTCGATGAGCTCGCAGTCTTCGCCGATCGCCACGGCCATCTCCGGAAGATGCGCGTCCAGAATGGCGAGCTCCGTTCGCGTGAGATAATACTCGTCGAGCTCGCAGATCTCCTCGAAGAGCGCCGAGCCGGCCTCGTCGTAAAGATACTTGCAGGGGATCGCCTTCTGCGGCCGCCCGAGTCCCTGGACAACGTCCTTCAAGAATCCCGGACGCCAGCACAGCTTTTCTTCGTGGCGGGGAAAGGTCGCGATCAGTTGAGTCATAGGTCTTTCGCCAGCCGGACTCCAGTGAATTGCCAGCGGGCCTCTGGTGGGAAAAAGTTTCGGTAGGTCGCGCGGATATGCCCGACCGGTGTCGCACACGAGCCGCCGCGCAGCACGAGCTGATTGCACATAAACTTTGCGTTGTACTCGCCGAGAGCGCCTGCCGCCGGCCGCGAGCCGGGATAAGGTGTATACGGACTCTGGGTCCACTCCCAGGTGTCGCCGAAACACTGAGCAATTCCAGTGCCACCAGCGGCCGCATTTGGGTGAAACCGGCCGGCTTCGAGGAAGTTTCCACCCGGTTCTTCGCGGCACGCGGCCGACTCCCACTCGGCTTCCGTCGGCAATCGAGCGCCGGACCAGCGGGCGAAGGCGTCGGCCTCGTAGAAGCTCACATGGCACACCGGCTCGCCGTCGGTCACGCGGCGCAGGCCGCCCAGCGTGAACATCCACCAGGCGCCATCGATCCGGTCCCAGTAGAGCGGAGCCCCCCAGGCATGAGTCCGCACCGCGTTCCAACCGTCGGAGAGCCAGAATTCCGGACGACTGTAGCCCCCATCGGTCATGAACGCGAGAAACTCGCCGCACGTCACCAGGCGCGAGCCGAGTTGAAACGGTTGCACATACACGCGATGGCGCGGCTCCTCGTTGTCAAACGCGAAGCCCGGTCCCTCGTGGCCGATCCAGGTGACTCCGCCCGGAAACGGCAGCCACTCGCACGGCACCGCCTCGGCAAACCCCGCCGCGGCCGCGCCGGCGCGATAGACCGGCCGCGTCGGATTGAGCGCCAGCGCGTGCTTGATGTCGGTCAGGATCAGCTCTTGATGCTGCTGCTCGTGATTGATCCCGAGCTCGATCACCGCGGCCACCGGTTCGGGAAGATCAGAACCCGCCGAGTCGAGATAGGCCACGACCGCGCGGTCGACGGCCGAGCGATATGCAAGCACCTCTTCGAGCGCCGGCCTCGTGATCAGGCCGCGCTGGGCCGCGCGATCCGGTCGCCGACCGCGTTGTAATAAGAATTGAAGAGATAGCCATACGACGGATGAAACGGCTCGTACCCGCTGCACCTGCTGCGCCAGCACGAACGTCTCGAAAAACCAGGTCGTATGCGCCAGATGCCATTTGACCGGGCTGGCGTCTGGCATCGACTGGATCTGGCAATCCTCGGCGGAGAGCGGGCGCGCGAGCGCTCGGTCATCCGCCGGACCGCCTCGTAGCATTCGCCCAGCCGGCCCCTCGCGGGTGGCGACTCGACCGCCACGCCCCGGGCCACGGCTTCTTCTCTATTGCGTGAGGTCAACGCGACTCTCCCTCGGGCGCAATCGGCAGACGGCCGCCACTCCAGTCGAGCCTGATAGTCTGCACAATGTGTGCGCTCTGTGCAAGCACTTGGTGCGCTGCGCTGTGTCCAATCCTGCGAACGTCGCAGAAATGTCACTTTCAGAGTCGTCGACCTTCGGCCGATCGTCGCGCGATGCCCGCCGTCATCGCCAAGGGCGCGCGCCGGGCCGAGAACGCCAGCGGCAGCGATTCCAATCCGTGCAGGCCCAAGCTCGGCCGGTGCCGCAGCCGCGCGGGGCACGGCCAGCCGCAGCTCCGGCAGCCGGCGCAACAGCGTGTTGAGCGCGATCTGTCCCTCCATGCGAGCCAAGGGCGCGCCAAGGCAATAGTGCACGCCTTGCCCCAGCGAGAGGTGCCGGTTCGGCTCTCGCGTGATGTCCAGCTCGTCGGGCCGCTCGAACTGCCGCTCGTCCCGATTGGCCGAGCCCAGTATCGGGAACACCATGTCGCCGTGCGCGATCTTCACGCCCGCGATCGTCACGTCTTCGCACGCATAGCGTTCGCTCGACATCTGCACCGGCGAATCGTAGCGGAGGAGTTCTTCGACGGCCGGTTTGACCAGCTCGGGGTCGTCCCGCAGCCGAGCCATCTGATCGGGCCGCTCCAGCAATGCCAGCACGCCGTTGCCGAGCAGATTCACGGTGGTCTCGTGCCCGGCGATCAGCAGCAGGAAGATCATCGCCTGCAATTCGTCCTCGCTGAGCCGGTCGCCCGACTCGCGCGCACTCACCAGGGCGCTGGTCAGGTCATCGCGCGGATCCGCCTCGCGGAGCTTCACCAGCCTGCGGATGTAGCCCATGAACGCCATGATGTTCGGGATCGCTTTCAATTTTCCCCATGTGGACGTTGAGGTTGCCATGAGCGCGCTCGACCAGCGGTGGAATTTGTGCTGGTCGCCGGCCGGCACGCCGAGCATCTCGGCGATGATCGTTGTAGGCAAGGGCAGCGCGTAGTCGCCGATCAGGTCCATGCGGCCGGTGCCCGCGACGGCGTCGAGCAGCTCATCGGTCAGCGACTGGATGCGCATCCGCATGACTTCGATAAGCCCCGGCGTGAACGCCTTGTGCACGAGGCCCCGCAGCCGCGTATGGTCTGCGCCGTCGAGCGCGAGCATGTTGCGCTCCAGCGGTTTGAAGACCTTTGGCACCCAGGGAATCTTGGCGGACTGTTCGGACGTCTGGGCTTTGGCACGCTCCGTCGTGAAGCGCTCGTCTTTCAATACCGTCACCACGTCGTCGTAGGCGCGCGACGAGCCAGCCCCCCTGCTTGTCGAAGAGCGTCATCCGACAGCACGGCGCCTCGCTGCGCAACTGCGCGTAGAACGGATAGGGGTTTGCCTTGAAAGCGGCGCTGCGAAGGTCAGCTTCCCTGACAGGATCCATGGCTACCCTCCTTCTACAAGAATATCCGGCCCGAAGGCCGTCTCGACAGATCCGGCATCACCCGTGCGCGAAGGCCGCCCGTCCTCTATTCGTCTATTTCGGCAATTTGTTTATTTGGAGATTCAAAATTTTATTTTTTATCCTACCAAAATGCCGGCGGCAATCAACCCCCCTTCATGCGCTCGCTCTTCGGTCGTTTCCCCGCGGTCTGGGGTCGTTGAATGTCGATCGTTTTCGATTAACGGATGTTGGACGCCAGTTCGCGACGCTCGTTATCGTGAACAGTGGGCGTGCACTTCTCACGCGGCCGTGCGCGGCGGCAGCCCAAGCGAGACCTCGACTCAACCGCTTTGCCTCCCCCTCGTGGAAAGGACGTCTGGATGCGCGTGCGAGTGGTACTCTCGTCGCTCGTCGTGATGCTGGGCCTTTCGCTGGCACTGTTCTACGGGTTGACTCCTCAACGGAGTGGCCTCCTGCAGCGAGTCTTGACGGCCCTCGACGAGCCCGGCACGGTCACGGTCGACATCACGGAGTACAAGCCGCCACAGCCTGCGCCGAACGACGAGCTCGTCGACGACCAGCTTGCCGACAAGAATCCCGCGTTCGCTTCTGAGCGGGTGGATCGCCGGCCGGAAGGCTCCTGGCGCATCAACGCCAGCGCGGCCGTTCTTGGCCTCGACGTCCCGATGCTCAAGCCCGACGCCGACGCAGCGCTCCTCGTGCTCCGGCCATCATATGCGGACGCGATCGCCGCTGTGCCGGCCGGAATGAAGGTCCTTCCTTCAATCAACCTCGTCGACGGCAAGGCGAAGCAGTTCGACGACGGTCTGGTCGCGGCGATCAGCCTCGCCTATCACAACGGGCTGAAACTGCGCCCTGGTGAGCCACGTCGCCTTGATCCAGCGTCTGCTCGAGCAAGTCAAGGCGGAGGGTGCGGCGTCATCGTATCTCGCCGCGGGACTGAAGCTGGCCGGTGTCGACGCCCGCGCGGGCCAGCCCGACCAGGTCGCTGGCTGGATCAGCGGGTTCGAGTCCAATTCCATGATCGCGAAGCCGCTCGGGTTTTACACCTGGAGCGACGAGCTGACTCGCGTTTTCCGGTTCATGCGGTTTTTCCAGCAGCCGTTGCCGGCGGACCGACCGGAATTGATCGATGAGCTCGCGAGGGCGGTCGGCTCGGATCCCCGGTTGCTCGAGGATTACAAGCAGGCAAACGCGTTCCGCGCCCGGCTCGCCAATCCCCTCGACACCGATGCGCTCGACGCCGTCGTGGCCACTGGGCCCGGGAAGCCGGTCTCGCAGGCAATCGCGGTTTATCCCGGCTCCCGGTCCAAGGAAACCGACCTGTTCCGGCAATTGTTTCCGAACGGCGTCCCACCGAGCGCCGACCTGATGCGTGCCCTGATCCGAGCGATCCGCAGCGGCACGGTCGACCTGGCGCCGAAGTCCGGCAGCGGGTGGTACGAGTATCAGATCCACGCGCTCGAGACCTTTTTGCTGCCCGAGAAAGGGGAGGAACACGCGAAGCTGATGCTCACCAAGGCCTACAAGAAGCGGATGCTCGAGGCGTTTGCCGCCTTGATGACGAAGCGCAGGGAGACGCACTCGCTCATGGAGCCAGCCGCCGCGGCGATGCTCGTGACTCCTCCGCCCGCACGCATCAAGCCGAGGCTGCGCGTCGAGCCCGGCCCGAGCTACTACGTGAGGATGGCCCGATCCTACGACTTCCTCTTGAGCTTCCTGTTATCGGCCCTGGGCGAGGACGGCCTGTCCGCGCTGCATGGGATGAGAGAGGAAGGAGAGCGCAGCAAGAGCTTGCTCGAGGAGCTGCGCTGGATGCGCGAGTTTTACTACGGCCTTCATCTCCTCTCCGCGGAGGACATCGGCATGGCCCCGGCGCTGCGGCCAGACGAACCGGTCGACCGGACCGCCTGCGAGTCCAGGGCAACCGATTGGCTCGATTCCTATGGCAGCGACGCCGACCTGAAGGCGGACACTCGCGTTTCGGTACCCCTTTACTTCGACGTCCCAGGCCGCCGAACCCGCCTCTGGTCGACCGTGGGAGTGCGCCTGGCGAAGCTGAACGTCTCGTATGCGAGGCCCCCGAAGATCAGGCCGGACGGCGAAACGACGATATGGCAGGACGCGGAGCGCAGTCAGCTCGAAGACGCCGACTACGTCATCGCGGTTGACGAATTCGCCGAGGCCGACATGCCCGGTCTGCAGCCCCTGACGCGCAAGGAATTCCGCGACGTCTGCGATACCCACAAGACGCGGCCCGAAATCCTTGATGCGCTCTCCCGGCGAGCACCGTGATCTCGGCATCGCTGAATAACACCGCCGCGGGCAGGTTCATTGCTGACCGGGCTCCGCCGGGCCCGCACTGCTCGCCCGCTTGGTCAAAGCTTGTCGCGCGGCTTGGTACGACGCAATCAATGCGACAGCAGTCCGATAACGTGCAGGATCATTCGCTCGCGCGGCTTCGTCCCGGACGGCGTCCCAGTATCGGATGCTCGCCTCGACCGTCGGCAAATGATCGAGGCGCGCGACTCCCGGCGGTGGAAGAGGGTAGGGGGGACGGCGCTCGGCCTCACTGGCCGCCATCGGTAACGCTCCGCGTGAGTCGTTAAGAGCGCATCCGGATGCGCGTGCCGTCCTCGACGTATCGCTCGACACTCTGTTCCAAGCATAGCTAACACCGCGCCGGAAGACCTGATTTCCACGCGGACGTTGCCCAAATGCAACAAAGTGCATTTTTACAGATGTTCGCATGCATCCAGTCTTTGGTGATTGCGATTGGAAAGTGAATTCGGACCTGGCCGCGCGGGCCAGCAGGTGAGGAGCGGCGGCGGCAGTAAAGCGAGCGTATCGACGCAGAGACGGAGACCGCTGTCGTTGCTCGCAAGGACGGCGACCAGGGGCCCGGTATCGAGGAGGATGCGGCGATCAGCTATGCCCGAAACCTTCCATGTACTCTTCGTTGGTGCTGAGGTTGGGCAGTGTGTTCTTGTATGCGCCGATGAAGCCGATGCGAAGGGCGATGTCGAGACAGCTTTCCTTGGGCGTGCGCCGCCTGACATGCTTTTCCAGCGCTTCGCGCACGATGTCGGAAGCACTGACGCCTTTTTCTCTCGCTTCGGACTTAAGTTCCTCCTTGAGCTGCTGGCTTACCCTGACGCTGATCCGCTCCATATCCGAATACTCCACTGCTGACGGTGATGTAAGAGACCGTAGCAGGGTTGTCTGGCAATCGGAAGGAGCTTGACGTCAGCGTTCCCTGATCCGGGGCATCAGCGTCCGATGCGGCGCCAGCCGGGAGCTGTGCAGCGACGGTCAACGAGCCAGGGCTCGAGCCAGGCTGTCACCGGCTCGTCGGCCGCCACGGGGAGCGAATGAGTGCGCGGACGCCGGTGCCCGCCACCAGGTTCAACCACCGCTATGACGCTGGTTCCCCCGCGCTGGTATCTGAAAACGCTACTTGAACGAATCGAGCCATCTTATCACCCATATCCGTCAATGAATAATAACTGTGATGGCATTTATGTTCAGTGACCACCAGACCTCCCTGGCGTAACTGGCAGAGGCAGGAGCTCACAGTATTTCGATTCGCACGCATTTCCGTGCATAGTTCTCCAACGTGCCGCTCGCCTTGGGCCAGCCGTAGGATGATGCGGAGACGCATGGGGTGGGACAGGATGCTGAGCACGTACGCGGTCGACCGCAATTGCTGCGTACCCGAGGGGAGATGCCCGGTGCGGTCGACGCTCAGCCTGTACTTGATGGGAGGCATGCAGGACCGTCCGTTCGGCCTACGACAACAGATTTTTACATTCGCCGCCTTCTGTGAAGGCCCTGGGCGACCCTCCGCGCACGCAGACGGCCGGGGCACTGGAGCGCAGAGGCGAACGCTCCTCTCCGCCGCTACCGAGCCTTTTCGAGCCCGCTGCCCGCGATCGCGATGCGCTGGTGGGCCTGCATCATCACCGAGAGCATCACCCGAGCGATGTCGTCGCGCCGCTCGGCGTACTTGGCTGATTCATAGGAGCCGCCGTCGTAAATTTTGGGATCGAGGTACGGCATCGATACGCGGAAGGCCGAGCCCTTCACCAACGGGCAAGCGGCGTCGGCTTCGCCGCAGACCATCAAGGCGGCGAAGCCATGTTGTGGATTGGCGGGATCGTCGTAGTGCTTGGAAAACTCGGTCGCTTCCAGCGGCGGCTCGCCGGTTGCTGCCGGCGTCCCCCAGCAAAGGCGATAGATCGGATTCGCCGTCTGGGGCTCACCCCTGGCGGCTTCCCGGCCGGTCGGCTCGATCTCGATCCCGATTTCCTTGAGCGTGCTCACCGTGCGGGATTGAACGCGGTCGGAGCCGTGCCGCCGCTGTGAAAGCGAACCTCCGGCATTCCGTAGTAGGCCGCGGCCAGGTTGCCCATCGTCGACCCGAGGAAGCTCCGGCGGGAATTGCCCGTGCACACCACGACGACATCGAGCGGTTCTCCCGGCCGGTAGTTCTTGGCGATCCATTCCGCCAGCTTCCGGCCGGCCACGCCGGTGAGCTTCGCCGATCATGTCGAACGACGTAGTGAGCGAATCGGCATGCTGCTCTCACCTTGGGCAAGAGCCGCAAGCGACTCTCAGGCACGGCGGATTCCACCGCCCTGTTGATTTCCGCCGGGGTCAACCGGCCATCCGGCCCGGCCAGCTTGTTGAACGTTTCGGGTTCCATGAATCCATCCAGTTCTGACAGCGTAAGCTCTCCGTCCTTGCCGAGAGCCTTGAACAGGGCCCCCTTCACCCGCTGATCGTTGGCAGGATCGACGGCGTCGGCCGTCCCATAGCACTGGACGAGCCAGAGCGCCCGCACCAGCGGCCCCACGTCGCCGCCTGGTGCCGGGCCGGTTGCCAAAGCCAGGGCGGTGATGAGCGAAAAAGACATGGGCGTATGTCTCCTCACTTGGTGGCGGTGATATTGACGCTTAAAAGATGCTCGATGCCCGGCGGCGGCACCATCCCCGAGACCTCGACCATCTTGCGGCCGCTTCGGCGTGCGTCTCGACCTCGACGCGGGCAAACCCCGCCCGCTTGAGCCGGGCCACGTAATCGTCCAGGACCAGCGCCCCGCCGATGCAGCCGACCAGCGCTTCCATGTCCTTGCGGACCGCGGACGACGGCTCGACTTGCCCATGCCATGTCCGAAACCGCCAGCCGCCCGCCGGGCTTCAGCACGCGGTGAATCTCGCGGAACGCCCGATCCTTGTCCGGCACGAGATTCAGCACGCAATTGCTGATCGTCACATCAACGGAATTGTCATCGACCGGCAGGGCCTCGATGTCGCCCTTGCGGAATTCGACGATTGCCGAGGCCGGATTTCTCGGCGTTGGCACGGGCCTTCTCCAGCATGGCGTCGGTCATATCGACGCCGATCACCCGGCCCGACGGCCCGACCTTGCGGGCAGCCAGGAAGCAATCGAAGCCCGGCCCCGCTACCCAGATCGAGCACGGTTTCGCCCGGCTGCATCGCCGCGACCGCCTGCGGATTGCCGCAGGAAAGCCCAAGATTTGCCCCCTCGGGCAGCGTCGCCAGCTCGGCGGCGGAATAGCCGAATGTGATCGGCCAGGCCCTCGGCGTTATCGGTGCAGCCGCAGAGTGAGCCGCAGGTGGCTTCACCCTTGGCGACCTTGCCATACTGCTCCTTGACCGCCGCCTTGATCTGATTGCCTTCCATCGTCGTATCCCTCCCTTTTGCATCCGCCTAGGCGGATATATTGAGGTCAAAAAAAATCGCCTCAGTCTCCGCAGCAAGAGCCGCTGATTGAGCCTTTGCCGGTCTTGCTTCAAGGTTTCGATTTCCTTGGAGCACGCCCCAAGGCAACCGATCAGACGTCCGATGCAGCTCACCGGCCGGTTTCGCCAGCCGGTAATGGACCCACAGCCCTTCCTTGCGGCCGACCACCAGTCCCCGCTTCCTGAGATACGCCAGATGGCGGGACACCGTGGATTGCGGCAGGTCCAGAGCCTCATGCAGATGGCAGACGCAGACCTCGCCGCCGGCCAGCAGGTTCAGAAGCCGCAGCCGCACCGGGTCGGCGAACGCCTTGAAGAGTTCGATTGAAACATCCAGAGGTTCGGCAGTCTGCTTCTTCATCCGCATAGCCGAATATACATGGCCCGGCTGCGAACGTCAATCGGCTCGGGCGGAACGACGGTCACCGGCGTTTGAAACCGGGCGTCCGCAGGGCGGCGTGAGTGATCTTCTTGCAAAGGATGATCTCTGATCTTCGACGGCCGCGACGAATTCAGATCGAATAACCGGCCAGCATGCCCCCGGTTGACTTGCCGGCGGCGTCGTATTGTTTCCTTGAGCTTCTCGATCGACGAAACCATCAACTCAGACGTGCCCGCGTCGAGCCCTTCGGCCTTTTCGTAGATTTACGGCCGACGGAAACATGGTCACCCGTCGCCGATCCCGGGTCGTTGCTATTTTTTCAATCAGGTCCCGTTCCACACCGCACCGCCGACGAGCGTCCTGCCAGCAAGGCGCCGTAAACCGACGAAAGCAAAGCGGGTTGAGGACGCAGCCAAGGTCGCGAGTGGATCGTGGCGCGCTTTTGGCACGTCGTTCGCAGGGAGTGAATGTCCTCGGCGTTCACTGCTTTGACGAGTTTTGTCAGTCGGTTCCGGTCAGGAGGGCGAATGATGACAGCTCAAGATATGGTGTGTGAGTGCTTCCCTGAAGCGGTTGTTCGAGAGATTGCGCCGATCGTCGTGCCCGCCGTGGACGTTATGGTCGACAGCGGCTACTGGGCGGTCTTTGCTGGTCCACGCTTCGAGGACGAGGAGCTGGGGTGGGGGCGAACCGAGACCGAGGCCTGGTCGGACGCGGCGGGGCTCCAGGGGAATCAGGCTGCCTGAGCGGCACGGCCTGAGGGTTCTGCGCATAAGCCAAGGTATTAGTAAGTGTGCCAAACGAGGTTGAATAAAATCTTGGATATCCGATGGCGAGTCGATCAGGAATAGCGAGGGTTCTCATGGGTCGTTACATGATCTTCGGAATGTGCGTGATCGGGATGTGCATCGCGTCGCCGGCCGGCTGCTCGATGCTCGGCCGCGTGGATGCGACGCTCGAGCGGCTGGGAGCGGCGAACGACCATTTGACGACGGCGAACGCCCAGCTCGGCATGGCCAACCACCAGCTTGCCGAAATGCAATCCCAGCTCACGGAAGCCAACCGCCAGCTCGTGGCGGCGAACAAGCGGCTGGACGCGACCCAGGAGAACGTCACCGCGGCCAATCGCAAGATTGACAAGACCAACGAGGGGCTTGCTCAGACGCTCGCCCAGCTCGGCGAGACGAACAAGGTGCTCTCGCAAACCAATGAAAAGCTCAACGTGATCGACCAGGTCATCCAGAAGTTCCCCCTGTTGTCGCCGCGACCGTCCGGCCGCGGACCCGCGCCGCGCCGGGCACTGACGCCGATCGGCGCGTTTCGACGCGGCCGCCAGGCTCGGATGGATCTGGGTCAAAGGCCGTTCTCTCGGGTACCGAGCGAGCTTGTCAATCGAGCCGGCCTTACCGCGGGTCGATCTCATGCCGGTCCGTCCTTGCAAATGTAGAAGACGTGCTCCCGGCCGAACGGAGAGTCGGTCGGGATATTCTCTTCGAGCCGGAAAGAGACACCGCGGAACTCGCGCACAAGGTCCCCGCGGCAAAAGTGGATCTCGGGGCGGCAGCGCTCCCAGCGGGCCCTTCGCACGCGGTGGTGCTCCGCGGTGGCCCGGACGAAGGGTGTGTACACCACCAGGACCATGCGGCGGCGGAACGACGCCAGGGCGTTGTGCAAGACGCTTCGCCAGCGCAGGTCGTGCTCGAGCACGTGCCGCAGGAAGAGGCCGTCCGTTGTCGAGGTATAGCTGGCCAGGTCGGCGGTCTGGTCGCGGCGGCGGACGGGTCGTGGTCGATGCCCCAGTAGCAGCCCGCCGGCACGAATCGCTTGAAGTAGGCCGTGCCGCAGCCCCAGTCCTCGACCCGGCCGACGCCGGACAGGTAGGCCGCCGCCGCGCTTGAAGGTGGTGTCGCAGCCGGCCCGCCGCGGGCCGTGTCTGTCCGTGCGCAGTCGCCGCGCGCCGACGGCCGGTCGCGACTCGACGCGCCATCGGGCGCGGGCGGTGGCCACGAGCGCCGCGTAGTCTTCTCGCCAGTGCGGCCGCAGCGTCGAACCGCCCCGCCGCGGCGGGGGCCGCGCCGAGGGAATCGTACAGGCCCTGCATGTCCGGCTGGCCAGACAGGTGGCACGGGCTCGCGCCCCAGCGATAGAGGTAGTACCATTCCGGCACCGGCAGCGGCTCCTCCTCGACCCGGCAGCGGACGCGGGCGTGGCCGGCTCAGCAGCTGGTCCATCTCGCGCGTCCTGCGAGCCCGGTCACGACGGGGTAGCCTCCGACGGTCTGCCAGGCGCGCCTGCGGAACAGCGACAGGTTGTGCCCCACCCCCATCGCGTGGTCCCAGTGCAGGCCGTCGCGATCCAGGAACCAGTAGCGGCGCGGGTTGTAGTAGTCCCGCTCGCCCAGGCGCTCCCGCGACAGCTCGAGGCGGTGGGGCAGGCTGATGTCATCGTCTTCCCAGGGGGCGAGCAGGCTGCCGGAGGCCAGCGACACCAGCGCGTTGTACTTCTCGCCCAGCGTGCGGAAGCGCTCGCGGCTCGGTTGACGACCCGCACACGGGGATGGTCGAACACCACCTCCTGCGCGGGGTGGTCGTTCAAGATCAGCAGCTCGCTGTGAACGTCGGTCTGGCGCAGGAACGACTCGACGGCTTCCTCGAGCAGATGCTGCCAGGGGGAGCCGCAGCGCCCGAACGTGGGGCACAGACAACTGATGAGCGGCCGGGGCTCGATGGACCGCCGGTGCCCCGGCCGACGGCAGGACCGCGTCGGCGTCACGCACGGCCTCGACCATCTCGGCCTCGGTGGCGATGGCGCGGAAGTGCTCGAGCACCGGGGCCTCGTCCAGTCCGACTTCGCGATGGCCGATCAGGTAGTTCGTGATCCGGTCGCGCAGGCGGAGCGGGTAGGGGGCCCCCGCGGGCCGGCCGAAACGGTGGACCCACCGCAGCCAGGGCAGGCACAGGCAACGCCGGCCGAGCCTGCGGAACTTCTCGTGGATGTACCCCTCCTCGCCGCCGAACCCGCGGAAACCGGGGTGAAAGCCGGGCCACGCCGCCTTGCGGCACGAAAACAGCCCCAGTCCCTGCATCGGGATGTCGAAGGGCTCGCCGTCCGGCCCCTGCTGCCGCGCCCGCGGGTCGAGGGCCCAGGACCCCCCACATCTGATCGCGCCAGACCGGGTCAAAGTGGGTCGACAGGCCCTCGAGGTCGTCGTCCACCAGCGGGCCTTGAAGCAGGTCGAGGCAGTCGGGGTGCTCGCGGTAATAAGCGCTTGAGCCGCGCGAGCACGCCCTCGTCCAAAAGGACATGGCTATCGAGGCACAGGACGGCCTCACCCCGCGCCTCGCGAAAGACGAGGTCGCGGGGCGCGGACGTGCCCACCGCCTGCTGGGCCAGGATGTACCTGCCGCCCGCCGGGCCCTCGACGAAATCGCGCGTGGTCTCGCAGCCGAAGTTGTCCACGACCAGGAGCTCCACCCCTTCCATGTCCTGGTAGAGCCGGAGGGCCTGGACCGTGAAATAGACGCCGTCGAAGTCGCGATACGTCGCCATTCCGACGGTGAGGTCCATGGCCGCTCCCTCAACGGAGATCGCTTCGCTAGCCGAAGAGCGGACTGCGGTCGGAGAGGCCTACGTCTTGACTTCGCCGTGGTCGCGGGTGGACTTGTGGCGGTTGCGCCAGTGGCCTGCGGCCAGCCATGCGGAAATAGCGGAGTGAAAAATGGGTGGTGGCGCCGGCGTCGTCGGTCACCAACAAATTCACGGTGTTGATTCCTCCCGCCGTTTCGTCGGCATCGCCGCCCAGAGTGGAACTGGAGCGAGGCCGGGTTCTGGCCCGAGACGCCCGTGAAGTCGCGCGCGGTGCCGTTGATGAGCAGTTTCTGGCCGGTGATGCGCGTTGCCGGAGCGAATGGGTAAACCTCGATGGTCACCGGCATCGGCGTGCCGTCGAAGAAGGAGTCAATCAGGTCGTCGGGGCCAGGGTCAAAGTATCTCGCCACCGCCGGCCCGACCAATCGCATGAGGGCTGCCATCGATCATTCCTCCCGGTAACCTCCGCCATGGCGGAGTGCCCCGGCGCGGGCCGGGGCAGTCTTGGTCCCTTTCCCGTTCGTTCCGGGAACGCTCCCGGCGGGAAACCGGATTCGTGGGAGGCCGAGTGTAAGGCGCGTCGCTCGACATTTCAACGCGCCAGCGGAAGGGCCAGCCGTGAGGAATACACAGAGCGGGCGTTTTGTGGGCGGGTGAGGGTTGACCCCGGGCAGCAAGCATGCGCACGGGGTTCGTGCCCGCAAGCAGCGGCGAGCGATGGTCCAATCAAGTTCGCGAGAGGGCGGCTGGCACCTGGTGACCCGAGAAACGCGCGACGGCTCGGACTAGGAAGTATCAAATCGAATTTGAATGCGGCCGGCGTGGAGAGAGTCGAAGGCTCGGTCGCTCAAGGGCATGTAGCGAAACGCTTCCAGCAAGCGGCGGGCGAGATTTTTCAAGCTGCCGAATAACTGCCCAGGTGTCCGTCCAAACTCGGCCGCCACATTCGCGGAGCAAGCTGCCGACCTCCAGGATCTGCAGCATCATGTGGCAATTTGCAGCAAGTAATAGTACGCTTTGAGTGTGCGTGAGCAAGATAATCGATGCGAAATCCGTGATTCTTGAGCAACATCGCTGAGGGAACGAAGGAGATTTCTCTCGAAGAGCGTGATCGCCGGAGCAAGGTTTCCGAGACGAGAAGCGACCAAGAGCCGGGAACGACAACGCGGTCACCGTGTAGACCGCGAATCCTGATCAAGATATTTGAGTGTTTCGAGAAAAGATTACATCAATAGCATTCATTTCTTGAAGGGACTGACGAAGCGTGTACTCTATGGATGCCTCAACTCAAGGAGTACACCATGACGGGGCATCACTTGCTTCATAGACGAAGTTTCTGGTCCTTTCTCACGTCGATTGATCGAGACCTGGCCGAACGCACTCGGCATAACGCATGCTCGTGCGGTGGACGTCTCCACTGCTCCAATTACCCGCGAGCACCGCGGGGTGGCCCTGGCGATCTACCGGAGGAGTATCGCTACCGGTTCAGCTTCTGCTGCGATCGTGACGGCTGTAGAAAGCGGGCGACTCCACCGTCGGTGCGGTTCCTCGGCAGGAAGGTTTACCTCGGAGCCTTGGTCATTTTGATCAGCGCGATGAGGCAGGGACCAGCGCCGCGGCGGGCCCGCGAGCTTTCCAGGTTGTTCGACATCGACGCAGCAACCATCGCTCGATGGCAGACCTTCTGGCGCGACCAGTTTCCGGAGACTCCCTTCTGGAAAACTGCCCGTGGGCGCCTCGTGCCGGTTGTCGAGATTGTCTCGTTGCCGCTATCGATCCTAGCGGCATTCTTCCGCAATGACGACGAGTCTCGGGCCTGGGCATGTCTCCTGAAGTTTCTGTCACCGATTACATTCCGAGGGGGACCAATAATCGAGATATTCCGATGATCGACGACCACCCGCAGAGGATGCGCCGTCCAGGCTCTTTGATCCATAGGCACGTCGTTTTATCAGGAGCTTTCATACTGTTCAAGGCCACCAAGAGGCCCGAGAAAGCAGCCGGTCAGACTCGAATTTGAGCGCGTTTATCGACCCTACTCAAACGGTTTGGATCGAGGCGATGGCTGTGCGCAGTCGGCTGAGGGGCGACAACACCGACGGATTGGAATCAGCCGTACCGCGTTCCCCCTCGGGTCGTGCAGGAACGGAATTCTCGCTCACACGGCTGAGGATTTCTGCGAGCTGTTCGATGCGACTCGAAGCCACAAAAGCGGCAAGACCAGAGGCGACACCGCGGGCACCAACGTGCATCGTGAAATTCAGCTTCGATCTTCCCTCTCAAGGCCAAGTCGATCCCATCGGAATCGAGCTGATGCCGCCGCGATTCAGGCTCCCGACAGCCTCTTGGCCAACAATGAGCGATCAGGCGGTTTGCTGAAGTCGCTTGAGCTGGCTGGCAAGGTTTGCCCGCGCCTGGTGATTGGAAACGCTACTGCTGAAGATCGGAGGAGGACCGTTCCGTTCCCCATCAGTGGATAGGGAACGGAACGGTCCTTCCGCGGAAAGCGCACGTGAAGCCGAATATCAATTATCGTGATCAGACCATTGTCGATTATCTTGACCGTTCTCACCGGTCAGATTATCCACACGCCGAAAGGTTGGCAGCGCGTTTGCTGAACCGGAAAGCGAGGACCGTTCCGTTCCCCTTCCCGAGAGGGGGAACGGAACGGTCCTCGCGGCCCCGCCTCCATGCTCGCTTTGAATCAATTATCTTGATCGAAACGCTATCAATTATCGTGACTACTCTCACTTTGAGCCTTTCTGGGTCGGTGCTGAAAGCATGTTCCAGGTTCAAGCCGCTGTTCTTCTGGCGATTGAATCCTTGATTCTCAATGTGCCAGCGATGTCGGCCTCCTTTCATGGCGACGTCTTCCACCTTGCGGGAGTTAACCTCGAGATCGGTGATCCAGCCGAACGTAGCGGTTTCACCATCGACCGTTTCCGTGCATTCGATGGCGTTAAAGCCCAGGGTCGCCCTTGGTCGTCCCGATAGGCCAAGCCGTGGACCCAGCGATAAACGCGGCAAACGCCTTCGCGGGTGGCGCATTCCAGTGTATTTTCCGGACAGAGCTTTAGAAGGCTCTGAAAGTCTTTCCAGACGGCGGGCATGTGGCCGGGTTTAAAGGTCAGTACGTAGTTGCAACGGTAGTCTTTGGCCAGTTGCAGCATTCGGCCGCAGGCGTAGAGACTATCGCCGGAAAGGCACAGGCGTAGTTGGGGAAAATCCCGCCGGAGTTGGGGAAGCAAGCGGCTCAGCGCCTTGAGTTCGCAGTCTTGTTTATGAGCCTCGCCTGACAAGCCAGCGTTACTGTCCGAGTTCTCGATGAACTCGCTGGCCATGGACAAGGTCAAACCGGACGGCCCGAGCAGCTTCGCTTCTAGGACCTGATGCAGATACGAGGTGTGGGTGGCATGACGGTAGATCAAACAATGCTGGCAATGTGGCTGCCGAAATGCGAGATGACCAGTGGCATCCGAGCGCTACGACTAATCCCCCTTGCAAGCGGGCAGCGTCCAGGCACCTCATGCGAATGAGGCGGCGCAGCATGCGTGTTCGCAGCTCGGCGAAGGGAGCAGCGCCTGTATGTTCCAAGAAATGATCCAGGGTGTCGTTTACCGGGCGTGTTCCTGCTGGGTTCGAGCCAGGCGGTTGAGATTGTTCAGCACTTCGGTGCCGCGGGCATCGAGATCGAAATCGAGTTGTCTGCGACTGCCGAGCTGGAACAGGTACAAACCGATCCCCCACCAGATGAGAAACCGCTTGTGGTAGACGACCAGGGGCAAAAACCGGGTGTCCGGCACGCCATCGAGCCACTGATTGAACTCAGGCCAGAAGTGACGAATGGTTGTCGGGAGTGACTCGCCCAGACTTACAACCGGCCCTTTCGCCGTTTCCGCTCCTGGGCATGGCTGCGAACCAGAGCCAGACTCAGTTGAGAAATCTCCTGGAGCAGGGCTTTGAGCCGGCGATGTTCGTCGATCCATGAACGAACCTCTTCCGTGAAATCGGCCGGAACATAAACCGTGTGCGTCTTGCCGCGGTTTTTGTACGTGAGCTGATGGCCATGATGCTTCGCACCGGAAACGCAGTGGCAACTGGGTTTCCCACACCGTCGCTCGACAGCAACCAGGCTGGCGGCAAGCAACGGTTTGCCAGCGGCGACCTGTCTAACCCGGCTTTCGAGCATCCGGCGAATGTTGGTCGGATGCCGTGGGATGCGCATGGCGGCCTCGAAGATGGGCTAACTGGTAAGTAGCCCATCTTACCAGAAAATGCCCCGAAAAAGCCAAGTGCGAAGAAATCGCAGGATAGCAAAAATCTGGATCTGCCGTAAATCAATCTGCGCAGAGAGCTTGGCCCACCGCTAAGGTGCGGCGAAAATCGTATTCCTCAGGGCTGCGGAAGGGCTGCGCGGCCCGCGGCGCGCTGCGTGCGCGTCTCGGCAGCGCGGCTGCCGGATGCGGCGGCGAAAGCGTTCAATGAATGGTTCGAGCGGGGCGAAAGCCCAGGTCGGGATTCTTTTCCGTCGGCGGCATCGGGATGTCGCGCGACGACTGCACGGCCAGCGAGTTGTGTCCGAAGGCGCCGCCGAACGCCAACCGCGGTCCCGCGTCGGTGACGACGCCGGCCCCGGGTTCTTCCCCGTGCTGGCACCATTCCCAGGCGTTGCCGTGCATATCGAAGAGACCCAGGTCGTTGGGACGCAAGGTCGCCACGGGGTGGAGCCGGCTCGCGGCGTTGCTGAGATACCATGCGTACCGCGTCAGCAGGTCCTCGGCTTCGCCGAGCGACCAGCGTGTGACGCTGCCGGCGCGGCACGCGTACTCCCACTCGGCCGGAGTCGGCAGCCGGTATCCAGACCGCGTCAGGAAGTCGGGCGCCACGCGCATACCTTCGGCGTACCGCCCTTGCTCGTTGGGCGAATAGCACCACTGTTCCTTGGGAATGCCCTCCTGTTCGCTCAGCCAGTTACAGTAGGCGGCCGCGTCGTACCACGACACCTGATGGACCGGGCAGTCGTCGCTCCAGGCGAATTCGGCCCAGCCGGCGTAGTCTTTGCGAAAGCGCCTGAACTCGGTGATGGTCAGCTCGCGCGACGCCAGCGCGAAGCCGTGATCGATCCGGCGCTGGGGTCGCCTCTGGCCCGGACCTCGCTGAAAGCTGCCCGCCGCGATCAGGACCATCGTCTGCCCTTGCGAGTTGACATACCAGCGCCGGGCGCTGGCCTGCGGCCCCCGGGCGCCCAGCGCCCGGTCCGCGTCGTCCAGCAGGCGCCCTTGGCCCCACTGGCGCACCACCCAGCCCGCGGCGCTGTGGACCCCGGGGTCGGGATCGTCCCGATACAGCTCGACGAGCCGCGGGGCGAGTCGCTCTCGCGCCGGGAGCGGCAGTCGATCCTCGCCAAACTCCGCCAGTGCCAGCAAGGCCGCGCGGCGAACCGAGCGATCGCCGTCGGCGCTGAGCACGGTCAGGAGCGCTTCGGCCTCTGCCCCGCCGGACCCCAGGCGATCGATCAGGTAGCTGCGCACCGTCGGCTCGCGCGTGTCGCGCATCAACGACCGCGCGCTTTGCCAACGCCCCAGCGAGGCCAGCGCCACCGCCGCATCGGCCTGCCTGCGCTGCCGGACCAGGCGGTCGTCGGGGTCGGCGGCCGGCCCGCTCTCCTGGGCCGCCTCTTTCTCGAGGGCGGCAAAGGCCTCGGGCAGCCCCTCTGCGTAGTCGCCGTACAGACCTGTGATCGTCCGGCGTCCGGCGGCGTCCTGCCCATCGTCGACGAGCAGCGTGGCCAGGGGCGGCAGCAAGAAGCGGCGCACCGGCCACAGGGCGTCTGCCCACCGTGCGATCACATGGCCCGGCTCGGCCACGAGACGGGCGGCCACGTCGCGGCTGACCGCCGGCCAGCGCGCGTCGTTCGGATCATACTCGGCCAGCGCGCAGGCCGCCCGCAGGCGCTCGCCCGGCGGCCGCTTGCCGTCCTCAAGGACCGCCCAGAGCCGCGGGCCCGCCGCGTTCGCGACCGGTTGCAAGGCCGCACGGATGACGAGCATTTCCGGCGGCAATGCGGTGAGCAGACGGTCGCACAGGTATCCCACCTGCCCCTGGTCGACCGGAAGCAGGCCGAGGCTTGCGTTCAACTGCCGGCGCGAATCGTCTTCGGCCTCGGCTAGGGCGCGGGCCGCGCAAGGGTCCGTCCAGCCAGCTCCGGTAAGGCTCCATCTCGCGCACGATTTCGGGCACGCCCTCGATCGCGGCCGCGAGCAGGCGATCCTGCAGCACCTGGGCACGCTGCCGGCCGTAGACCTCACGGCCGGCCAGTGCCAGCACCACGAGCCCTGCGAAGACGAGAAGCCCCCGCGCCGCGTAGTACCGTGCGGCCCGCCCCATCATCGACCGCTCTGGGGTCGTCCAGTCGCGCGGACGCGTGAGCAGGCGCATGGTCAGCCACTCCCACGAGGGCGGTAGAAAGCGATTCTCGGGCTGGCCGCTCCAGAGCGCTGTCCGCTCGCCCAGGCGCAGCGCGGCCCGCCCGCGGCGCGTCTCCCGCAGCTTTCGGGTCAGCCAGTCCCGCAGCGACGGCACCAGGTAATCGTGCGTGAGCTGGTAGTACTTCGGCACCGGGGGCGCGCCGGTCTCTGGAACCAGCGAGGAACCCGCCGCCGGCCCTCCGGGCTGCCGCTGCGGCTGCGCCAGGTTGGTAGTCTCCTCGGCTTCCGTCGGGGTGATCAGGCGCACCTCGCTGTCGAGGATATGCAGCAGGCCGTCGAAGTCTTGCGGCCGGCCGGCGTAGCCCGAGACGGCCAGCAGCTCGGCCTCGGACCGCATGTGCCCCTTGATGTCGGTGCCCGATTCAGGCAAAAGCGCCTTGAGGACGGCGCGGGCTGCCTTCTGGTGATAGTGGTGCTCCGGGGGCGCGCCGCGGCGCTGAAGGTCTCTTCCAGGAAGGTGGCGCCGACCCCGAGGGCGCCTCCGACGCCCCGCAGCGACGCCGGGGTCCACGGCCGGTCCTTCATCATCTGCGCGAACAGGGCCAGGCGCACGCAGATCACCTTGCCTTCCTGGGCGAGGCCGGCGACCGCCTGCTGCAGGAAATGCCGCTGCTCGCGCGCGAGGATGCCCGGATGCTCGGGCAACGAGCCGAAGGCGCGACCGAACGCCGCGAGTACGTTTTCGGCGTGCCGCACCGGGAACAGGTCGACGGCCGCGGAGTTTCGCCCCTCGACGAGCGCGACCTCGAGCGCGCCCATGAAGCGGGTCGCAGCCATCCAGAAATCGTCACGGACCAGCACCAGGCACTGGACCCGTCCGCCGTCGCACTGCCGAAGCCCTCGATCAGCCCGTCCGAGGCCGTCTCGCTGCGCGAGTGCAGCCACTGCTCGAACTGGTCGAGCACGATCAGGATCTTCTTGCCCGGCGGCAGGCCCCGGCCGCGGCGCAGGCTCGCCATCGTCTCGGGCAGCCCCATGCCGCGGGGCAGGGCGGGGCACTGCTTTGCCAGGGCCGCCATCAGTCGGGCTTCGGTCAGGTTTGCCGTGGCCTCGACGTACACTGGCAGCACGTGCCACGCGAGCACGGGCGCGAGGCCCGCCTTGATCAGCGACGACTTGCCGCAGCCTGATGGCCCGTACAAGAGGCCCACCGGGAAGGTGTCTTCGGGGTCGGTCTGCTCGACCCCCTTTTTCCAGAAGCGGATGCTTTCGGGCAGTCCGTCGCGGTCGTGCGGGCCGGGTAACAGGCTCAAGAAGAACTCCGCATCGGCGGCGTCGAACGACCGCAAGCCCCGCGGGACAATCTTCACCGCCCGCGCCTGCAAGGATGAAACGCTCGTCGCGCTCGGGGGTGTATGGCCAGCGCCCGAGCTACCGGTGTAAACGCTGGCTAATGTCTTCGGCCGCAGTGCCGACGAATCCGATCCATCCGCGGCCGATGCGAGGTAATGCTCGAGGTCGTCGGCCAGATCGTGGGCGCTGGCGTAGCGCTCGGAGGCGCGGCGGGCCAGGGCTTTCAGGCAGATCCGCTCCAGCTCGCGGCTGATGCCGTCGTCGAGCTGCCGCGGCGGCTGTGGGTCGGCTTCCGCCACCAGGCGCATCGTCTCGTCCAGGGTGCTGGCACGGAACGGCCGTTGCCTGGTGAGAAGCTCGTAAAGGACGACGCCCAGGCTGAAAACATCGGAACGCCCGTCGACACGATGCCCCTCGCCCCGGGCCTGCTCGGGGCTCATGTATGCCGGCGTCCCGGGAAAGCACGGGCCGGTGCCGTAATCTGCCTCGCGCAGGGCCAGCCCGAAGTCGGCGACGTAAGGGCGGACTGACGTATCCAGCAGGATGTTACCGGGCTTGACGTCGCGGTGCACGACCCCGCGCTCGTGGGCATGATGCAGCGCCCCGGCCACCGTCGTCACCAGCCCGGCTGCCTCGACGTAGGAAGGCCGTCTCGCCTTGAGCTGCCGCGCGAGCGTCTGCCCCTCGATGAATTTTGATACGATGAAGCACGGGAAGCCGGGGGCGCTCCCGACATCGTAGACCGGCACGATGTTGGGGTGGTCGAGCCGAGCGGCAGTGCGGGCTTCGGCGATGTAGAATTCGGCGGCTTCCCGGTCGGGGATCAGGTGTCGGTGGGGGACTTTCACCGCGACGTCGCGCTCGAGTTGCTCGTCAAAGACAAGGTAGACGCGGCCGAACGAGCCCTCGCCCAGGAGCCACCGGACGCGATAGCGGCCCACGTGCGATGGGAGCTCGCCGGTCGAATCGCTCGGTGCGGCGTGCGTGCCCTCGACAACCGCCTGGGTTTCGTCGAGATCCGCCGCGCCGGCCATCGGCATGCCGGCCGGAATCGCGGGATCTCCAGCGCCGGAGACCAGAGTCCGCCCCGGTGGCAGAGCGCTCTCCAAAGACGCCTTGGCCGCGGGGACAGGCTCGCCCTCTCCGGCCGACAGGGTCTGGCCGGCTTCCGCACTGCTATCCATGGGCGCCTCGATGCGACGTCGTCGGGGCAACCTCGTCCCGACTGATCATATCAGACCGATCGCGAGGCAGCCAAGGGTGCGCGCCGGTCCTCGGATGCGATCCCTGGCGGCGTCGGTCGATCAACGGGGGACGTTCGCTGTAACGGCAGCAGGTGCAAGATGTCAGCGTGAATGACCGGGGAGGGACTCGAACCCTCGACCAACGGATTAACTTTCCTCATCGGTTTTCACCGACCGCCTTGCACTGCAATGACTTTACCCATCAGCGTCCCTGGATGATTCGAGCTAGCGATCGAACTGCCCCACGTGTCAGTCAGGCGTCTCTGTTCTGTCGCTCGCACGCTGCTTCGTGGAATGCACGGCGGGTTTGGACAGCGATTGGCGTTGTGTCCCGACCTCGGAATGGAGCCGCTAGGCCTTTTTGCTACTGCATTTACATCTCACGCTGCCAGTATTTCAATCCTTCGATGACACGCACGTCGAGCCACTTACTAAACCGCTGACGAACCTCGACTCCCTCTTCCAAATAAGTGAACTGGAATGGTTCGTTGCCCAGCGGAATCACCTCGCCGATGACTGTTTCGCCCTCCTCTGCCTTATCTTTGGTATAGGCCATCGCTGAGCACCCTAGGATTCCCGAGTCCATGTGCCCGATTCCGTGAAACGAAAACACGATCTCTGTCTGCATCTCGGTGACGATGACGAGGGCGACCCAGGCTTGATATCGGCGACGGTTGGCGAAATAACCAAGCGCCTTTGCGGTTTGCACGATCTGGTGATGAAAGTAGTAGGAGTTGTCTGGATCGATTCGAGACTCGTACATAAAAGCCTTATAATCCGGAGACCCAGCCAAAATCGTCTCTTGCACTTGCTTGGCGACCTCCTTCAGCTTCTCGGCGGCCAAAAACTTCAAGGAGGCGGCTGTCTTGATCGACTCCTGGAACAACTGGACTCGCATCGCGTGTTCGCGGCTATAACGCTCCCGCACGCGTTGCAGGATCTCGTCGACCGCGGTCGCTTCCTGAATCACTTCGTCACCGAGGCTTAGTGCTTCACGTATCAACTTGCTCTGGAGGCTGCCGAATAGATCGACAAGCGGCTTGAGATTGCCGTCGTCTCCTGCCCGCAAAGCAGCGATGTAATCCGCTCGATCCTTGCGAGTGACGACCAATGGAAGCCAGTTCGCTTTGAGGAAGACGAGGGTAGCAAGACACCGCGCGACACGACCATTTCCGTCCGCAAAGGGATGGATCAACGAGAAACGATGGTGCAACCAGGCCGCCTCGACATCTGCGGGTACTGTCGCCATGGCGTGCTCGTCGTGTAATGAGAGCAATCGGTCCATCTCCGACGCAACCTGCTCGGGGGGACAGTACTCGAAGCAGGACCCATCGGCATGCTCCACGCTGTTTTTCCACTTTTTCCATTCGCCTTTGGGCAGCTTCGCTTCGACGGGGTTCCCCAAGAAATCACGCCCTGCAAGTGAGTCCTGATGGGCTGTAAGAACCTGGTGCAGTTCCTTCACGTACGAGGTCCCCAGCGGCCGCTGGCCGGAGATGAACTGGTAAAGACCCTGGATTGCCTGATGCTGATCTTTGATCTTGATGATGACTTCCGCAGGTGGTCGATCCGTGTCACCGAAACTGATTAGAGCTGCGTCAAGACCTTTCTCTATCAGTGCAAGCGTCGCCCCCTCGCTCAAGCTGTAAAGCCCCTCGATCACTCCGGTTTCGATCGCCCACTTCCGCTTGAGCTTCGCCACAAAATTCTTGTAGAGGTCCTTTAGTCGAAGTTTCTCTTCCTGGTCTTGCCACGCTTGTACCAGCGAAGCGGTGTTCGAGCTGGCGAGTGTGGTCTTCCAATCAACCGGCAGGTCGCTTATTGCTTCCCAAGCGTGTGTGTGATAGGCGCTCATTTAAACCCATCCGAACGTTCGTGTCAGTCAGTTCGCCACGACACTTTCAAGTACCGTCTTATCTAAGCCTGATGGAAAGCAAGCCTCGCAGCCTATGTGGTGACAGTCACGTCGGAAGCATCGCAACGGTCTGGTCGATTCTGCTTCCGTTGACGCTCCCACCTCGACGCAACGGAACGCCGCTGCCAATCGGGGCATGATTATGTTCCGATCAGAAGTGTGCCTCAATTAATTGTCGGGCAAAGGCATTGGCGAATCAACATTCGGGGCCAGACTCGAATTCGCAGTACGCATCGAGTCCACGACCGGAATGTCGTTCGCCTGGAGTGTCTTCCCCCTTACGATCCGACGCCCGATACCTCCGGCGGCGTTGGCGGGATCAAGCTGAAAATGAGCGCGTAAGAGTAGAACGAACTAAACCCAAGGGAGATAAAGCCCAAGTCGTCGAAGCAGTGAATGCTGATGAGCAGGCGACTGCAGACCGTTCGCTCGTTCGCACCGAGGTTGCGCCACGGAGTGGACGAGGCGGGTGTGACGAGGCAAGCCCTTTGACGCTGGCGGACTTGTTCAGCACGGTGCGGGACATGGGCGGAAAGATCGGTCAACGGCTTTCGTATCGAACGTCTACCAGAGGAAGCCGTGGCACCGCAACTTCGATCCGCCCTGCTTCTACATCGGGACGAGCAAACCCGCCATGTAGTCAACGGCGCTTATCGGTCAGCATTGGCGTAAGTTGTTGTTCCGCAAGGCGTTTCCTAAGTGACCGGGGAGGGACTCGAACCCTCGACCAACGGATTAACATACCTCATCGGTTTTCACCGACCGCCGCGACCGCTGGCGCTTTGCGATTGCTCGCGCTCGCGATCGGTCCCGAGTTGAAAGTCTGGACTATCCCTTCGCCATCGCAGGCGTGCCGCGTCTAGTCTCTGGGGCTGAGACCGGTCCGAGACCGCTCCCTTGCCTGCTGATTACCCAATCCGCGTGCTTTTCAAACCATCACGCTCGCCGTTGCCGGCCACGTTGTGGTGCTCGCGGCTCTGAGGGCGTTCCAGCATACTGCGGCATTCACTCGTCGCGGTTCCGCTTCTTCCCGCGCGAGGCTCCGTGTCAGTGCCTTTCTGCGTTCAAAGTCCGTTGCTCTACCGACTGAGCTACCCGGTCTCAAGGACAGTCCAACATTACGGCCCCACCGACGCGCCGTCCAGACCTTGCCACCCGGCACCGGTGCCCTTGACCGCGCCGCCGGCGTACGCCCTGCTGAATTGTCGGTCCGTTCGCTCGGTCCCGCAGAGTCGAGGAAGTCCCTCGTTATTGCCTGTCTGCGACGGTCAGCGACCGAGTGATTGCATGCACGCTTGACAAAGATGGTAAAAAAGTATTTAACATTCGTGTTGCGGATCACGTATGAGTTGAGGAAGGATCAAGGGTGCGAGCGGTCGTCTCGCCGATGATCGTGTTGGAAGCAGCCGGTTTGCGTATCGGCGAACTTCGGCGAGCACCGGGAGAACGAGTGATGCATTTGGTTTGGAGAGCACGAGGTGTTCGCATGGCCGCTGTTCGGGCGCGGCCGGGCGGTGACACACGTGCTGCGGATTGCGCTCGTCGCTCTGGGCATGGCCGCGCCTCGGGTTGCCGCGGGCGCCGTCGATTCGCCGCCCCCGCAGCCGCGACGAGATCCAGATCGTGCCGGCGGCCGTGCTGTTGCGCGGGCCCGACTGCCGTGCAGCAACTGGCGGTCGACGGATTGATGGCGGACCAGCTCCGGCGTGACATCACGCGCGGGTGAAGTTCACGAGCTCCGATGCTGCCGTGGCGACGGTCGACCACACGGGCTTGATCACCGCACGTGGCGACGGAGTCGCGGCCATCACGGTATCGCTGGGGAAGCTCAGGCGCATCCACGCCCGTCAGCGTCAAGGACTTCGGCGCCGGCCTACCGGTGAATTTCGCGAACCAGGTCGTTCCGATCTTCACAAAACTCGGCTGCAACGCGGGTGGGTGCCACGGCAAGTCCAGCGGCCAGAACGGATTTCGCCTCAGTCTGCTCGGATTCGAGCCCGATCTCGACTATGAGACGCTGGTCAAGGAGGGCCGCGGCCGACGTCTGTTCCCCGCGGCCCCTGATGCGAGCCTGCTCCTGGTGAAGGCCGCAGGCAAGGTCCCTCACGGAGGCGGGAAGCGGCTCGATCCCGATTCGCATGAGTATCGCCTGATTCGGCGCTGGATCGCCATCGGCATGCCGGTCGGAAAACCGACCGATCCCCGGGTCGACCGGATTTCGGTTTATCCGGGTGAGCGGGTACTGGCGCGCGGCAGTGTCCAGCAGATGGTCGTGACCGCGACATTACTCCGACGGCAGTACGGAAGATGTCAGCCGCTGGACCCAGTACCAGTCCAACGAGACCGAGGTCGCGGCCGTCGGCCCGGCGGGAGAGGTCCAGACGCAGCGGCTCGCCGGTCAGGCGGCGATCATGGCGCGCTACCAGGGGCAGGTCGCGGTATTTCGCGCCACGATTCCGACGGGAATGGTGATCGGCCGCGAGCTAGATTTCCCGGTGAATAACGCCATAGACGCGGCGGCGGTCCGCCAGTGGAAAGCGCTCTGGGATCGCCCCTTCGCCCCCCTGTACGGACGCCGAGTTCATCCGGCGGGCGTCGCTCGACATCACCGGCACGCTGCCCACGACGGTCGAGGTCAAGGCGTTCATCGCCGATCGCGACGCCGAGAAGCGCGTGAACTTGGTCGAGCAGCCTGCTGGCTCGTCCTGAATATGCCGCCTTCTTCGCGGTCAAGTGGGCCGACGTCCTGCGAAACAAGCGCGAGGGGCGGCCCGAAATCCAGTTCGCGACCTTCAATTTCCACGACTGGATCCGCGAGTGCCTGGAATCCAACGTGCCCTACGACCGGTTCGTCCGGTCCATCCTGGCGGCCAGCGGCACACCCGAGACGTCGCCGCCGGTGCAATGGTATCGAAAGCTGCGCGAGACCGGAGCGGTCGTCGACGACACGGCGCAGGTGTTCCTGGGCATGCGCCTCCAGTGTGCCAGGTGCCATCACCATCCCTTCGAGAAATGGAGTCAGGGCGACTATTACGGGATCGCGGCGTTCTTTGCCCGCGTTGGCCGCAAGCCCGACATGGTAGGACAGCGCAACGGTCGCGACGGCGAGGTGATCTACACGCAGCGAGCGGGGAGCGTTGCGCACCCCAAGACGGGCGAAACCGTGGCGCCAAAGGGTCTGGGAGGCAACGTGGTGAAGGTGGCCGCCGGTGAAGACCCGCGGCAAAAGCTGGTCGACTGGATGGCCGATCCCGGCAACCCATTCTTCGCCAGGGCGCTTGCCAACCGCTACTGGTCACACTTCTTCGGACGCGGCATCGTCGAGCCGATCGACGACATGCGAATGACCAATCCGCCGTCAAACCCGGAGCTGCTGGATCGACTTGCATTGTCGCTCCAGCAAAGCGGCTACGACCTCAAGAAGCTGGTACGGACGATCTGCACCAGCCGCGTCTACGGTCTTTCGAGTGCTCCTACCGAGTCCAACGCCAAGGACCGCCAGAGCTTCGCGCGGCACTATCCGCGCCGGATGGGAGCCGAGGTTCTCCTGGACGCGATCACGCAGGTTTCAGGCGTTGCCACGGCGTTTGACGGCCTGCCCGCCGGAACGCGAGCGATCGAGCTGCCGGACGAGAGCGTCGGCTCGTCGTTCCTGGACGCATTCGGGCGGCCCAGGCGCGACACTTCTTGCGAATGCGAACGCGCCAGCGACGCCACCCTGAGCCAGAGCCTGATGCTCCTCAATTCCAGCGAAATCCAGTCGAAGCTCTCGTCGCCGGGAAGCCGCGCCGGGCAGCTTGCGAGCAATCCTCGCGTCGCGGCGCAGAGCGTGGACGAGCTGTTCTGGGCGGCGCTGGGCCGACCCCCGACCGAAAAGGAAAGGTCCAGCGCGCTCGAGCACTTGACCCGATACGCCGACAAGACGCAGACCGCGTGGGAAGACATCATCTGGGCGATCCTCAACACCAAGGAATTTCAATTCATCAATTGATGAAGACCCTTTAGGTGCGACGCGGTCTGCCCGCCGAGGCTCACGCGAAACGGCCCAGCGCCCAGGCGCTTGCCCGTGGCTCCGTTCTGACCGAAAATGCCGGGTGCGTTCGTCCCTCGAGCCAAGCCGGCACCGTCGTATTCAGGACTGTCCACCATGTCTCAGCTTGGGATCGTCACCTACAACATCGCCAAGGACTGGGACCTCCCCACTATCCTGACCAGGCTGGAAAAGCTCGGTTATGACGGCGTCGAGCTGCGAACCACCCATGCACACCGGGTCGAGGTGAACCTCGGCAAGGCGGCTCGCGACGAGGTCCGCAAGCGATTCGGCGATTCACCGGTGCAGCTCGCCGGCCTGGGCAGTGCGTTCGAGTATCACGCGGCCGACCCGGCAATCGTGCGCAAGAACATCGACGACACCAAGGAATACGTTCGACTGGCGCACGACGTCGGGGCTCCTGGCGTGAAAGTCAGGCCCAATGGAGTGCCCAGGGGCGCAGACCTCGATGCAACACTCCGCCGGATCGGGCAGGCTCTCCACGAGGTCGGCGAGGATGCAACCGGGTTTGGCATCGCGATCCGTGTGGAGGTTCACGGCAGCGTGACTTCCGATCTCAACAACTTCGCCAAGATCCTCGCCTACGCCGACCACCCCAATGTTTTCGCCTGCTGGAATTCCAACCCCTCCGATGTCAAGGGGGGCTCGATCAAGGAGACCTTTGCCCTGGTCGCTCCCAAAATTCACGAAGTCCACCTGCGAGACTTGACCGACCAGGACTACCCCTGGCGCGAGCTTTTCGCACTCCTTAAAGCCCAGAAATACGAAAACTTCACCCTCGCAGAAATCCCAGAAAGTACCGACCCCGAGCGCGTGCTCCGTTACTTCCGGGCGCTCTGGCTGGCCTATCAGCCGCAGGGATGAACGACTCTTGGCCGTGTCGAGCCCTGACGACGCAGACTCAATATTAGTTAAGAGTATGTGTATTTATAATAATCTACATATAAAGTGTCGTATGTTATTTTGTCAATGGATACTCACCTCGGTCGTCGTTGCAGGCCTCTGCCGTGCCGCGCCCCCAGCTCGGCCGGGTGAAGAATCAGAAGCGGTCTTGCCGGGCACGAAGCCGCTCCTGATCACCGTTGATTTCGCGAGTGAGATGGTCGCCGGGATCGACCGGTTCCTGCTCGCGCAGATCGAAGAGTCGAAGCGCAGTGCGCAAAGTTCTGGAAGCGCGATCTCTCTTCGCACGCCGGTTATCGTACTTCCGTCGCGCCCAATCGCGAGCGCCTTGCCCACATTTTGGGGGTCCGTGATCCCAGGCAGACACCTTACTCGATCGGCTACCGGACCAGTCCCATCGAGCCCGGTCGCGAGCGAGAGGACCGCATCTCGGTTTTCCGAGTCACGTGGTCGGCCTTCGGCGACGTCACCGGGGAAGGTCTGGAGCTGCGCCCCATGGTCCGGCAACGGCCGCGGTCGTCGTTATCCCGGACGCCGGCCAGACGCCCGAGCAGCTTGCGGGCCTGTTGCCGGGCGTTCCCCCGGAGTCGCAGGTGGCCCGGCGACTTGCGGAGTGCGGATTTCGGGTGGTCGTCCCCACGCTGATCGATCGCACGATCGCGGCGAGGAATGGCAGGGCAAGGCTCACAAATCGCGAGTTCGTGTACCGAGCGGCATTCGAGCTGGGCCGGCACTTGATCGGCTATGAGGTCCAGAAGGTGCTGGCCTTGGTCGACACATTGGAAGAGCGAAGGCGGAGAGCTCGCCAGCACGCCAATCGGCGTCTTCGGCTACGGCGAGGGAGGTCAGATCGCACTCTACGCCGCGGCGCTCGACTCGCGGATCGACGCCGTGTGCGTGAGCGGCTATTTCGACGACCGCAACAACATCTGGCGCCAGCCGATCGATCGCAACGTCTTTGGGCTGCTCGAACAGTTCGGCGACGCCGAGGTTGCAAGCCTCGTGGTTCCGACGCCGTTGATCATCGAAGCGGCGCGAGGTCCTGAATTCGTCGTCCCGCCGGGTACGGGAGCCGCCCCCGGGAGGTTGACGACTCCCGATCTCGCAGTCGTGACCGCCGAGGTCGAGCGAGCGCGCCGGCTCTTCGCCGGCCTGCAACCCGAGCCTCGCATCGATCTGGTGACGAGCGGCTCCGGGCGGCACCGGTCCGTTCGGAACCGAAGAGACGCTCCAAAGATTCAGGAACTACCTCACGAATCGTTCGGCTCGCCCGGATGCCGCGGATGCGAATCCGAAGGTCGCATCCGTTTCGCCAGCTTTGAATCAGCTTGAACTCGAAAAGACGGCTCGCCGAGCGCCAGGCGCGGCAGGTTCACGAGCTCGACCGTCACAACCAGGAGCTGCTGGTCGAAAGTGCCGGCGTCCGCCGCCGGTTCATGAAGAATCTCGACTTCTCTTCGCTCCCCGCCTTCGCGAAATCGGTTGAGCCGTACCGCGAGTTCTTCGCGGATGAGATCATCGGCCGTTTCAACCGGCCGCTGCTGGCCCCCGCAACGTGCGCTCGCGACGGATCTTCGACGAGCCGAGGTTTACGGGATACGAAGTGTTGATGGATGTCTTTCCCGACGTGTTTGCGTACGGCATTCTGCTGGTGCCGAAGGGGCTCAAGGAGGGGGAAAAGCGCCCGGTCGTCGTCTGTCAACATGGCCTGGAGGGCCGCCCGCGCGACGTCGCCGACCCCAGGGTCGACAGTCAATACTACCGGCGGTTTGCAGTTCAACTGGCCGAGCAGGGATTCATCACATTCGCGCCGCAAAATCCTGTACATATTCGAGGATCGGTTCCGCAGCCTGCAACGGAAGGCCAATCCGATCAAGAAGACATTGTTCTCGGTGATCGTTCCCCAGCACCAGCAGATCACCGACTGGCTCAAGACGCTGCCCTGGGTGGACCCCGGCCGGATCGCGTTTTACGGGCTAAGCTACGGCGGCAAGACGGCGATGCGGGTGCCGCCCTTGGTGCAGAATTACTGCTTGTCCATCTGTTCGGCCGACTTCAACGAGTGGATCTGGAAGAATGCTTCGACCAGGAGCGATTACAGCTACGTCTGGTCGGGCGAGTACGAGATCTTTGAATTTGACCTCGGCAGCACGTTCAACTACGCCGAGATGGCCTGCCTGATCGCGCCGCGGCCATTCATGGTCGAACGTGGTCGTTTCGACAACGTCGCACCGGATGAAACCGTTGCTTATGAGTTCGCGAAGGTAAGCCACCTGTACGACGCACAGCTTCGGATCGGAGACCGGTGCGCGATCGAGTTTTTTGTGGGCCCGCATACCATCAATGGCAAAGGAACGTTCGCGTTTTTACGCAAGCATTTGAAATAGAAGCGCGCTGGTGATCTTCACTGAACCCTGAGGTGGTTGCCAGCCACGTCGAGCTCCGTGTCTCTGGCGAGTCACTGCGCATTGCGCGGAATCCGTCAGAGCAGGTCGTCAAAGTCCGCCTTCTCGTCGCTTTCGATAGCCCAGCTTTGAGACAGGATGATCCGTGCCTCGGCGGCGTGTTCGGTGGGAACCTGGAGCTTCACTCCCACAGTCGCCGACCCGAACATGCCGGAGCCGCCCATCCGCTCGCCTTCCAGGAACGTCCGGATGCCCTCGGCGTCGAGCCGGCTGCGCGGAATCGCAGCGGCCAGGCTATCGGGAAATACGGCAACCGTCGTCCAGGAAACGGCCTGGCCGGGAGCGACAGATTCGTTCGGCATCGCGGAAGCGCGCTCGAGAACAAGGTCGTGCTTGGGACACAGCTCGCCCTCGCGCAGACTCCAGTAATCCGTCGCACACAGGACAGTAACCCTGCGGGACCAGGGTGTCTCCGCACTCAGGGCAGAGCGTGGCCTCGAGGGTTTCGGGAGCCTTCAGCCCGCAAGCCGGGCAAAATTGCGGCGCCGGCTCGCGTGTTATCTGGTTATGAGCAGACATGTTTCAAATGTTGGATACTGGTTGCATCTATGTCCTACGATGCCGGGCCTCGAATCGCACGCCTTGCGTGCGATGAGGGTCGATAGCCTGAGCATAAGCGCCTTCCGGACCGCGTGCCAGTCCTTCTGCGTGAAGACGTTGATCCTCCAGTCGCTGTTCATCTCCGCGGGAGCGGCTCGGACTTGGCGGCGATTCGCCCGGGCTTTTCGCTGTGCGACTGCCCTTGCGTGAGCATCTCGATGAGGTGGATCGTCCCAGAGCGCGTGGCGACGGCCAGCAAGCCGCGGTCGTGCGAGTATGCCATGCCGGTCGGCCGAGTCCGGCCGAGGTTGAGTGGTCCCATGAGGCGAGTCGGCCCAGCGAGCGAAGCGGAGTTGTCTGAAACAGCTCCAGGACGGAATCGTGGTGTCGGGTGCAGGCAAGGTAGAGGTTTGTGTCGACCGATGTGGCTCCCGTGTCCGAGTCGGCATTCGTCCGAGGTCGGGCGACTCGATGGCGATCGCTTCGGACTGCGAGGCGACCGGCATCATGATCCAGTCGTCGTCCCCGGCAAAGCGAGACGTAGGGAACATCGGCGCCTGAGGGCTTGGTCCGGCCGATCACGCGCGGAGATTCGGGAGCCGACAGGTCGATCGCGACGGTCTGGTTGGTCTTGGCCAGCAAGACCGCGGCGTATCGGCCCGAGGCCGAGAGAGCCAGCCGGGCCGGGTCCAGCGTGGCATCGAAATTGAGGCGCCCGACGGTGCGGCCCGAGCCGGAGCTGAGATCGGCGGCGACGATTTCGAGGGCGGGCAGCGGCTTTTTCGGGTCTCCTTCCGCCTGGCCCGAGCTGATCAGGAGAACGATCGTTTGCCGTCGGGCGCGACGGCCAGGTCGTCGGGATAGTAGCCGGCCAGGTTCCGCCCGCCGACGCGATTGCCGTCCAGGTCGAAGGTCTCCCACCAGCCCGGCTCGACGTGTCGCTGGTCGCCGGTAGGGCGCTCGAGGACGACGAATCGATCGCCGAAAGCGGCGAGGGCGACCGGGCGTCCCTCGAGCTCGATTTCCGTGACGCGAGCCAGCTTTCCCTGCTCGCTCGACATCGTAGATGAGCAGGCGGTCGTAGCGCGGGACAGGTCGCGGCGAGGCGGTCCGCCCCGGCGGCGAACGCGACGCGATCGACGCGCTGCTGCCCGGTCGCAAGCGCGATCGGTCTCGCGCAGCATCCAGGGGCCGGCGCTGGCCTCGATCGGCACGGTCGACCTGCCGGTACAGCCGGATGCCGCCGATCAGGCCGAGCGAGAGCACGACCAGGCAGGCGGCCAGTAGCACGAGCGCATCTTGCCGCTCGGCTGAGCTGGCCCGTCGGCCCTGGCCGCCGCCGCCGAAGGTTGACGCGGCTTTCGGTGCCCTGCCCAGATCCGGGCGAGGTTGCCGCGATGCCGGTACGAACAGCAAGCGCCAGGACGGCGATCGAGAATATGCTCATTGCGATATGCTCGCGACTAAAGGGAGATGGGTCGCGGAGGAAGTGGCGGCCACGAAGGCCAGCCCGCCTGCCGAGCGCCGACAGAGATACATATCGCGTGTGCAGCAGCAAGAACAAGCGAACGCCGCCACGGCGACGCGCACAGGAGACCGGGTCAAGGCGCCAGCACCCCGCCCAGGCTGGTCGCGACTCCCTTGCCCCCGCGGAAGTTGAGATAGATCGGAAACGTATGCCCGAGGATCGCCGCCAGTGCGACGCAGGACCGGCAAGTCGCGGTGACGGCGCGCGGTCGAGCCGCTCGCGATCCACGGGAACCCGAGAGTGGGCAGAAATCCCTTGAGCAGGTCGAGCAGCGAGGACGAGCAGGAAGTAGCGAAACCCGAGCGTACGCCCGACGTTGGTCGCGCCCAGGTTGCCCGAGCCGACGGTGCGGATATCGATGCCCTTGACCCAGTAGGCGACCAGGTAGCCGAACGGGATCGACCCGGCCAGGTAAGCGGCCAGCACCGCCAGCAGCGATGCTCCCGACCGAGCGATTGGCGAAGATATCGTTCACTGGTCGCGCCGATCAAGAGTCTCTTGGCGGCGGGGGTTCCCAGAAACGCGCCGCGGCGAGCCTCGAAGATTTCGTTGGCCGTGGCGTAATCGTCGTGGCGGCCGATATCGAGCCAGTAGCATTCCTGGCGGTAACAGTGGATATCGTGGCCGTCGGCGGCGCATCGATTCCAGGAGGTCCGGCATCGGCAGCGGCCGGTCCGGCGTCGAGGTAGTTCCAGGCGAGCGGGTCGAGAATGTACACGCCCATGCTCACCTCGAACGAATACTCTGGCTTTTCCTCGTATCCTGTCAAGATGTGGGGATCGTCGTCGAAGAGCAGCACGCCGAAATCGATTTTCACCTCGCGGGGATAGGAGGCGATCGTGGCCGCCGCGCCGGCCGGCAGTGGAAGGCATACATCTCGGCGTAGTCGAGCGTGGTCAGGATGTCGCCGTTGATCGACGAGCACCGGCTCGCTCGGGCGCTCGAGCAGTGTCAGGCCGCCCGCGGTCCCCAGCGGCGTCGGCTCGCGGCGATACGAGACGCTGGTGCCGAACTGCCGGCCGTCGCCGCAGAACGCCTCGATCAGCTCGGTCAGGTAGCCGGTGATGATGGTCACGTCACGAAAGCCGAACCGGCCGAGCTGGCGCAGGACAACCTCGATGATGGGCATCGGATCGTCGTCGCCCAGCGGCATCAGCGGCTTGGGGAGCACGTGGGTGTAGGGCCGGAGCCGCGTCCCTTTGCCTCCCGCCAACAATACGGCCTTCATGGTCGAGCCCTCCTTGCTCGATTGAAATGTGTCCTCGTCTCGAGAGTAGGTTTAGCTGCTTAGTCGCCGTGATTTCTTGGGTCGATCGAAGTGAGGCGCGGCCTGCTTGACCTCCGGCTTGCTGGCGAGCGTGGGGCACGCGCCGGCTCCTGGCCGCCGCGACCTCCTCGAAGATCGCGATCAGCCGCGCGACGTGGGTGTCGAAGGTCTGCATGCCGGCCGAGGCGCGACGCCTGGTCCGACATCGCCGACCGCGCCGCGGTCGTCGGTCATGTGGTCGAGCGCGGCGATCAGCTCGCCCTGGGCGTCGGGAGTGGTCAGGATGTATCCTTCACGGCCGTCGGTCATCAGCTCGCTGGCCCCATTCTGCGCGGTCGTGATCACCGGCAGGCCGCAGGCGAGGGCTTCCAGCACCACGAGCGAGCAAGGGTCGTAGTAGGTGGGCTGCACGAAGAAGTCGCTCGACCAGTAGCACGCTTCAACTTCCGGATGAAAACCCAGGAAGTGGACCGTGTCGCGCCAGGCCGAGGCGACTGGCGAGCCGCGGTATGCGGCCGCGTTCGCCGCTGCCGCAGACCAGCAGATGGATGGGCCGGCCGCCTCGGTCGCGCCCGCGCGCGGGCCCCCAGAGCCTGTCAGAGCGGCTTGAGCCCCTTGAGCGCGAAGTTGTGTCCGGCGAAGAGCCCGACCAGGTCGCCGGGCTCGAGCCCAAGCCGGTTGCGGAAGGCGCAGCGGACGCTCCCGGCTGCGAGACCTCGAGCCGCCGCGGATCGATCGCGTTGGGCACGACGTGGATCTGCTGCGGGGCACGTGCTGAAACTCTTCGATGTGCCGTTTGACCATGTTGCTGACCGCGACCACCCGCGGCTGCCGTCGCCGGGTCGTACTGCTTGCGCTCGATCGAACTGATGGATCCAGTGCTTGGGATTGGCGGTCTTGGCCAGCAGATAGAGCTTGCCGAAGAGCGGGCGGGAAATCGCTGGGCGTTGGCCGTCAGGCTGCCCCGGCTGGACGCCTCCCTGGGGGATGATCACATCGTGAGCCCAGGTGTTGACGAAGCCGATCGAGCAATCGTGATTCGCCTGGCGGAGGGCCGCCTCGGAATTCCGGGCGAAGCTCATGATGCGCTCGAGCCTGGTTCTCGCCCGTGCGCGGCGATCTGCACGATGTTGACTTGCGGCGGAAGACAGCCGTCGGCCCAGCTTTCGGCATAGAGGTCGACCCGATGCCCGGCGCTGGACCAGATACCGGCAGAGGTCGGCGACATAGGTCTCGGCGCCTCCCCGCGCCGGGTCAACCCGCTGAAAGTTCAGGGCCAGGTGCATCGTTTCTTCTTCCACTCGCGATCTGCGCTCGATCCGGCTGAATCCAGACCATTCTCGCCATCATCGTGTTATCGCACCGCCCGGCGAACACGGCTTGAGTGAATTCCCGCGGCTCCGATCCGCGTTTAGCGCCGTTTGCGGTTGTGCTCCGGTAACGCGCCGCTCTGAGCCGGACCAATCGCGCATGCCAGCGCCGGCCGCTTGATCCCGGCGAGGCGGCAATACCGCTTCCAGAACCGAAAGCGATCGCGGTCGGTGATGCCGGCGACGCCGTAAGTCGAGTAGAGCAACTGGCCCAGGTCTTTCCATCGCCACCAGTCGGACCAGAGCCGATGTTCTCGCAGCCGGTGCAAGTCGATCAGCGACCGACGCGGCGGATGTCTCGGGCTCGTCGCGGCTGATTGGATCGAGGAAGAAGTGGCAGAGATAGAGGTCTTTGTGGAAGACGCGGGCCGCGTGCAGGGTCGCGGTGATCCGGGCCATTTCCGCGATCACGCGCCGTTTCAGCGCGGCAAACGCCGGCGCATCGAGCCGGCCGGCGAGCTGCGGCAGCGACTTCGTTGAGCGGCTCGCAGCCGGACAGCTCGGCGACCATCAGGAAGCTGCTGCAGATCGGTCCGCGGGCCGATGCGTTCGCCGGCGGCGACGACCTCGGGCACGTCGATCCCGAGCGCTCGCACGCGCTCGAGATGGGCCCATTCCGCCGCGGCCGGCGAGTGCCGGCCCGCCGGGTCGAAGAGCGCGGCCAGCCTCGCGGGCCAGGGCAGCCGAAAATGCCGCTTCAGATAGACGGCCAGCGGTCGATCGGCCTGATTCCAGACCACCCGCGCCGTCGAGCGGCCTTGCTTGGCGTGGAACCGATCGCGGCTCTCGAGCGACATGACGGTCGCGGCGAAGTCGCTCGGGCAACCGCGCGCGGTAGTGCTCGTTGATCCAGGTCCAGTTCACGCCGCGGGCCCATCGTTCCCAGAGCGAGCCGTAGCTCACGGAATCAGTCCTTCCCAGGTGCTGGGCCGGTGGAAGCGATAGAGGCGAACGCCGGCCGTCCGATCGCCGGGAAAGCCGGGAAAGTCCAGGAGCGGCGTCGCCGCGTAAGACGAGCAGCGCGTTCAGCGTCCTGGCGCGCGGGCTCATCGCTTCCAGCTCGTCGAGGCCCACGATGATGTAGCCAGGTGCGAGTCGGTCAGTGCCTGGCGGACGTGCCAGTAGTCGTAGCCGGGATGCCCTGAGACGAAGCGGGCCCAGCCGCGGGTGTCGAGCACCAGCTCGCTCGGCTCGGCGTGGTCGGCCAGCCAGCGACCGGCCGCCCAGTGGCCCCACCGGCTCAGATGGTTCAGATGGTTCGGCTGCATCTGAACCACGATCGAGGCCGCGACGATCAAGCTGCCCGCCAGATGGCGGCCATGGTGCGAGCCTGTCGCGGCGTCCAGCGCAGCTTGACCGCGAGCCCGCGAGCACAGACGAAAGTTCCGGCCGCCGCCCAGGGCACCGAGGCATAGACCAGAGCCATGACGTGCCGGCCCGAGAGGTAGCCCAGCAGCACGCTATGCCGCACCAGGGCCAGCCCGTAGACGGCCGCGAAGATCAGCAAGCAGCCGGCGATCCACCAGCGAGCTGTCGTTCGGGTCGCGATCGAGGCACAGGCCGCGGATGAACCGCTGGCGCGCCAGGCCCCAGACGGTCATCACCGCAAAGAGCCAGCACAGCTCTTCCCACCACTTGCCGACGATCCGGATCACGGCATATCGCCAGTTCCGGATCGGAATCCGGTCGGTTTCTTCCTTGGGTGAAAAGTCCCATCGCGGGTCGTCGAGCCCGCGCGGGAGTTGCTGCGGAGCTCGGCGCGGCTGTCTGTGTCCTCGGCCCGAGCGAGCGCTCCATGCCGCAGCGCGAGCTTCTCGGAGATTTCCCCTTTGACAAGCGCGTAACGCCCCGACCAGGGCAGAGCGACGACAGCAGAATAATCGCAAGGGCAGGGCCGCGCGCGACGGCGCGCGAACCGGGAATCACGCACGAACCCCACGAGCCAGGTGAGCCCGATCGCGCACTGGCACGAGGATGACCTCGGGCCGCGCCAGATAGCCGAGCCCGGCGGCCAGCCCCGAACCCAGCGCGATCTCGCCAGTCGCCGCCGCGCAAGGCCACGGCCACCCAGCCACAGAGACGAGAAACGTGCACATGAGCCCGAGGCTATCGCTCAGCGTATCGTGTCCCAGCTCGGCGGCACGCGGCAGCAGGACCGCGAGGGCGGCCGCCATGCAAGGCGATCCGGCGGTCGAAGAGTCGAACTGCGTCAGGCCGTAGATCGGCAAGATCAACCCGACCGACGCGAGCACGGCCACGATCTGCGCGGCGATGCGCCAGGCGTCGGGCCGTGGCCGGCGAAACAGGCGACCAGCGGCTCGGCGGCCGCGATCAAGCGCAGGGTAGAGGGGGTGCGCATCGGACCCGCGGACGACGTCGGTCCAGGGCTGCGTTTGAAACTGGCGGGCGATCCGGATGAATTTCAGCCCGTCCTGCGCCGGCAGAAGGGTCTGGGAAATCGCGATCGCGTGCAGGACCACCGCGAAGAGGACGACCGCGTGCAGACTGTGGCGGCCGGCCATCGCGATCCTCCCTGACCTGAAGCCCGAGAAAGTGAGCGCGCGCAGCCGATTCCTTCGGCCGTGGGCGGCATTATAGGGCGCGTCAGCAAACGGTCAAGATTGACTGTGTGTTGGGATCATGGGGCGGAAAATGGCGGTACGAATGTCCGTGTAAGGGCGCGAAGCATTCGTGATGGCAACGAACCGCGGAATGTGTCAGGACTGGAGGGTGATCGCACGCTTCGCCGCGACCCGGCCCGGCAAGCCAGACCGACGCGACTCGCCGGTCAGGTCGATGGGTGCCTTCTGGGCCTGCGCGGTGCTCCAGAGATCCGCGAGGCTTTCCTCCCATGAGATTGCCGGACGCCAGCCGGTTTGCGCGACGATTCGACCGATGTCGGCGCACGAGTCGGTCGGCCCGCGGCGCTCTTCCATCGCGGCATCGACCCGAACGCGAACCGTGCGGCCGCTGTGGCGAATCAGCCGGTCGAGGCCGTCGCCGACTTTGTGAGATACGCCCGTACCCACATGATAGACCAGCTTTGCCTGGCCGCGCAGCGCAAGCGCGATCATGGCCTGCGCGACATCTCGGACGTCGATGAAGTCTCGCCGCGGCTCGAGGTCACCGACGACCAGATCGATCGGATCGGCGGCGGGATCGGTCAATTGGTCGGCAAACCGGCCAAAGGCCGCGGTGACCGGCGTTCCCGGTCCGATTGGGTTAAAAACTCTTGCGACCATGACTTCCAGGGGAGCTCGCTCGGACAGCCCGCCCACCGTCGCCAGCAGCTTGCTGCGGCCGTAGGCGTCGGTCGGATTGCACGCAAAAGTCTCGTTTACCGGCAATTCGGCCGCGTCGACCGTACCCAGCTCGGCGGCCGATCCGGAGAGCACAACGCGCACCGGCCGTCCGGGCGAGCGAAGTGCACTGAGCAGATGAATCGTCGCCCAGAAATTGCCGCGGTAAAGCTCGTCATCGGCCGCGGGCGGGGTTCGCCCCGCGGTATGGATCACGAAATCGGGCGCGATGCCGCTCGATGGTCTCGCTGATCTGGTTCGCGTCGTTCAAATCCGCTCCGACGAAAGCGTCGTCGGGCCAATCCGCCGGACGCAGCCGCCCGAGCACGACGAGTTTGTCTTCGAGTGCGACGACCGTCGCCGTCTCGAAGCGCCGAATGACATGTCTTCCCACGAAGCCCGTTGCACCCGTGACCAACCAGACTGCCATGCCTCGCTCCGTAAAGTTCCGTCAGCATGATGGGAAGCTCTCTATCCGCGAGAGACTTCCGACGTCGAACGCGGCGACCAGCGCCGTTCACCGGCCCGAACACGTTCTCTGGTACCGGTCTGCCCAGGGCTCCGGCGGCTCATTGGAACTTTAGTCTCTGCCGCTGGGTAAGCGCTCACAAGAAACACCTGGGCTGCTCTCTAAAAGCATCGTTGGCTTCCGATCGGCCGACATTGGCCCGCTCACCGCGGTCTCGAAATTCATCCGACCTTGATCGCGAACGACGCGCCTCCGCATCATTGCGTCTCGATGGAACGCACGTTCGCCGACAGCGCTCGCAGAGCGACACCGAAAACACTTGCCGGCGTTAGATCCCGCATACATCGATGATGCCCTTCCGGGCAAACGGGCCGCTGGCATGGTCCGCAGGGCACGGGATTGAGCATGTGCCACGCGAGCGGGTGATACGTGCGCGTCCAGGCGACGTGCGTCGGACCAAACAGAGTGATGACGGGCGTGCCGAATGCCGCGGCGAAGTGGCGAGGCCCCGAATCGGTCGTGACGAGCAGGGCTGATCGCCGAATGCAGGCTTTGGTGAGGCCAATTCCCAGCGGCAAGTCCGCGAGACTGACCACACGGGGATGGTCGGCCAACTGCACGATCTGCGCGGGCCGAGCGCGTTCATCCGGTCCGCAAACGACGAGGACAGTTACGTCGGCGTCGACGGCAAGCCGCGCGTGCCAGCTCGGCAAAATGCGGATCGGCCAGCTCTTCGCCGCGCCGAACGCACCGCCGGTGTTCAAGCACACGACGCGTTCGCCGGGTCGCAGACCCAGTGTCGACCAGGCGTGATCGGCAGCCGCCTCGTCGTCGTTGGTGGTGGCAAGCTCGATCCGAGCAGAGTCGACCGGACAGCCGAGTCGACGCGCCAGGTTGAGGTACGATTCCACGATCGGCGTCGGAATCCGCCGTCCCGATTTGTCGCGCGGTAGTGCAAGCCGGTCAGACAGCAGCAGCCCGCGCCGTCACGCACGTATCCAATTCGCCGGGGAATACCGGCGAGCCACGCAATCCAGGCTGAACGAATCGAGTTCGGAAAAAGGACCGCGACGTCGAATCGTGCGTGGCGCAACTGGCGCAACACCGGCGCGGTCCGCTCGGCGCGGTCGCCCGACGTAGGGTCGAGGCTGATCAATTCGTCGAACCAGGTGTCCCGTCGAGCGTGGGCGCGACGCGAGACTTGATCACACCCGCGATCGACGCCTGCGGGAATCCCCGTCGAATCGAACGAAAGGTCGGTGTCGCCATCACCGTGTCGCCGACCAGATTGGGGCAAAACACGGCAATTTTCATTGATGGTCGCCGTTTTTCGAGATCGGATCATCCGGGACGGCGTCGGCCGACTCGGCGCAGCCCGCGCGAACCGGGCGAGCACCGCGGCGTGCAGCAGCGGGATCAAGATCTCATGGTGCCCGGACGAGCGCGATGCCCTGGGCACCCGGCCGCTCGAGCACGTTGTGGAGACCTCGGTATTTCTGGTCGAAATCGAGATTGGCCGTCGTCAGACCGTCCAGGGAATGCCCGAGGTTGCGGGCAATCGAAACCGCCTTGAGAAATACCTCCGGCATGACCACGGCACTTCCAAGATTCAGCCACACGCCCCCGGCCATGGTCGCAACCAGCGAGCAAAGTGCGCGGAAGTCGATCGAGCGCCGCTGCCCCAGCGCTGCGCCGTCAGGGCCGGTGTCATGTGCACGATGTCGGTTCCGATGGCGACGTGAACCGTGAGGGGAAGTCCGGCTCGTCGCGCGGCCACCAGGAGCGACGAGTCGAGTCCCGGACCGCCGTGCTCGATCAGAATCTCGCCAAGGGCAGACCCAGCCCGACCGAATTCGCCGACGCACGCTCGCAGGCCTCGGCAAAAAGCTCCGAGGTCTCACGGGCGAAGCCGAACGAGCCCGCCATGAGCCGCGAGCCCACGTCCTCGCTGGTCTTTCCGGCGATCGCGAGCTCGAGATCATGAATCGCTGCCGAGCCATTCAAGGCGAGCCCGTCCAGGAGTCCCCGGCCAATCCAGTCGATCAAGTAAGGCGCCGCACCCGGTCTTGACGACGTGCCCGCCCAGCGCGGCCACGATGGGCCGCCTCCCGGCGTGCGCACGAACGATGGCATCTCGCAGACGAATGAGAGCCGTCGCGCCGAGAAGCCGCGGCAGGCGTTCGAGCCATTCGTCGAACCGGGGATTCGGATCGGAGGCCCGTCCGAGATCGGAAATCGACACCTTGCTCGGGCGTTCCGCAAGCGGCTCGTACCGCAGCGAGTCCAGGTCGAGGGCTCCGGACCCGAACGCACCGTTGCCGTGGGCGTGACCCACGCTTCTTTGAGAAAGCGGGACGCGCCTGGGCGGCCCAGGCCGAGCCGCCTCCTGCGTTGCCGAGTTCATTCCGGCTCAAGAGAATTCCTTTTCCAGCGACTGATCCCGACGCTCCACGGGAAGGAGCCGGGCCAGAACATCGTCCATGATTTCGCTGCCCGCCGTGATCTCAAGCCCGATCCTCAGGGCTCGCAGCGGAGTCGACCCCAGCAAGCTGCGCGCAGCTTGACCAAATCCTTCTGAGTGGTCAATACGAGATTGGCCCCGCGCTCGCCGGCCCATTTCTCCAGCGATTGGATATCCGAAAGGGTGTAACGGTGATGATCCGGAAACACGCGGAAATCGATGAGTTCGCCGCAAAGCGACCGAAGCGTCCGGCGAAATCCCTCCGGGTTGCCAATCCCGCAGAACGCGGCGACCGACTTGCCGTCGATCAAGTCGAGTGGAGACAGCGGCACCTTCGGCGTCGATCAATTCGAGCGGCGCGTGTCGCGATTCCACCCAGCGAGCTGGACCAGCCCGGCGCTCGGCTTCGGCACGGATCATCGCGCGATCCGCGAGGCTGATCAGGTCGGCCCTGGTCAAGACGACGACGGTGGCACGCCTCAGCGATCGTATCGGCTCGCGGAGCAACCCGCTTGGAAACAGGCGCCCCAGCCCGAATGGCTCGAGCGCGTCCAGCAGAACCAGATCGACGTCTCGCGCCAGGCGGCGGTGCTGAAAACCATCATCAAGGATGATGAGCTCGGTCTCGAGCTCGAGCGCCGCGACCTGCGCCAGCGCCACCCGGTCCGGGTCTTGCAGATGGGGAACATCCGGAAGGTTTTCCTCGAGCACCCGCCCTTCGTCGTTCAATCCTTCGACCCCTCCGTAGCCGCGGCTCAGGATCGATACGCGCACGCTGCGGCGACGGAACCAGCGCGCAAGCCACTCCACCATCGGCGTCTTGCCCGTGCCCCCCAGGGTCAGGTTCCCGACCGATACGACGGGCACGGCCACACGGTGGGTGTGCTTCCAGTGCCGGTCGTAGGCGAAGTTGCGCACCAGCACCGCCGCCCCGTAGGCGATCGACGGGAGCCGTAAACCTGCCGCGAGCAAGATGTGCGAAGGGGCCCTGCGCCTGGCCCCTGATCAGCCGTAAGTACGCGTCCCTGTCCAGTCCGAATCAAGCATCCGCTTCCATCGCGCGAATGATCGCCCGCGCCATCTCGAGCGTACCGACCGCCGACGGATCGTCGCGGTTCGGCTTCATGTCGTAGGTCACGTCTTTGCCCTGCTTGATCACCTTCCGCACCGCATTTTCCAGGCGAGCGCGCCGCCGCCGTCTCGCCCAGATGGTCGAGCATCAAGACCCCCGAGAGAATGAGCGCGGTCGGATTCATCTTGTACAGCCCCTTGTATTTAGGAGCCGAGCCATGCGTCGCTTCAAAGACCGCACCCGCTTCACCGATATTGGCCCCCGGCGCCACGCCCAGCCCGCCCACCAGCCCGGCACACAAGTCGGAAATGATGTCGCCGTAAAGATTGGGCAACACCATCACATCGTAGAGCTCAGGCTTCTGCACAAGTTGCATGCACATATTGTCAACAATGCGATCCTCAAATTCGATGTCGGGGTAGCCCTTGGCGACCTCGCGGCCGACCTCCAGAAACAATCCGTCAGTGAATTTGAGGATGTTGGCCTTGTGGACCGAAGTCACTTTCTTGCGCCGTGTTTGCGTGCGTATTCGAGGGCATATTTCACGATCCGGCGCGTGCCGGTGATCGAAATGGCCTTGATGGTGATGCCCGAGTCGGGCCGGATCGTCTTGCCGTTGAGGCGCTTGATATCCGCGATCAACTCCGCGGTTTCAGGCTTGCCCTGCTCGAACTCACACCCGAAGTAAAGGCTTTCGGTATTCTCGCGCACGATGACCAGGTCGACGTGCGTACCCGAGAAGTAGGTGCGCACCCCGTCGAACAGCTTGCAAGGCCGAACGCATGCGTAAAGGTCGAGGGCGTGTCGGAGAAAGACGTTGACGCTGCGGAAGCCGGTTCCGACTGGCGTCGTCACCGGCGCCTTGAGCGCAACCTTCGTCCGGCGACACGACTCGAGCAGACTGTCCGGAATCGGTGTGCCGGTCCTGGCCATCACGTCGACGCCCGCTTCCTGCTCGTCCCACCGAATGCTGACGCCCGTGGCGTCGACGCACATTCTGGCGGCCTGCGCCAGCTCCGGACCGACACCGTCGCCGAGGATCAACGTCACATCGTGAGCCATCGTTTCACCATCTCGCTTGGGAATTAATACTGGGATGGGACGCCGGCCCGTTCTTGCCCGAACTGCGGCGTCAACCTGCAGGTTGTGATCACCGAAGCTGCCAATATTGCGGAAAGCTGTGGAATCGGTCAGGCTAACTCCGTCCGGGGGCAGCCGTCAAGCTGTCGGAAGCCTCATCCGTGACGAGAGTCGACGCACTCGCTCTTTCAGGGCTGGTCGATTGATTGATCCGCCGCTCCCCCCGCATCACCTCGTGCAGCACTGGCTCGATCGCCATCCCAACCCGACCAGTTTCATTTTGCACATGGTCGGCATTCCGCCCACGATTCTCGGGGTGCTGTTTGTCCCCATCTACTTGTGCTTGTTGTCCTTTCCGATTTTTCTCCTGGCGCTCGGGCTCTTCGTCGGCGGATACGTCCTCCAGTTTGCCGGCCATCTGCTCGAGGGAACGGACCCTGGCGAGATCATTTACTTCAAGCGCAAGCTGGGTTTACCGTACGTCGAGTTTCCGCCCACGAGACCGCGCCGACAGGTGGCGGGTAACGAGGATGTGGCTTGATCTCTGGATCGGTGGCACGGCGGTGCTGGCCGTTCCGCGACTCGGGTGACCCAAAGATCGAATCTCGGTGGAACTGGTTCGCAAGTCGCGTCTGGGTACCCCTGCCGGGCTGGGCAGTTCGGGCGGGATTCGGTTTCGCGATCGATCGAGGGTCTGCGCGTGCGCGGCCAGCCCGCCTCGTCTCCGGCGCAAGACTAATGCTGCCAGCGCTCTTTCCATGGCACTTCCGTCGTCAGCCTCGGCTTTTTGACCTAGGCCCAGATCGAAAAATCGATAAAATCCGCCTAATCGCTTCAAGTCGCACGTCGCGAATATCCGATCCAATCCGATGAGTCGATCACGTGAGACCCAACGAAGGCGGCCTGCGCCGTGCACCGGCTCGAGCCCCGTCGCGGTCTGATCAAGAGCACGAGGGCCGATGACCAAGTTCCTTTCTGTCGGAGATCGAGGCCCTCGCGGCATGTCAAATCTTCCGCCGCGAGACAGACGTCGGATCACATAGCGGCCCCGGCGGCGTAGCGTGGGTCGCGGGAATCCGAAGCCAAGCCAAGGATGGCGCGGCGGATGCCACGACTCGAACACATCGTCACATGGCGATCTTAGTCAAGGACGGCTGGCCATGCGATTGAGCCTATGTAGGAACCGGTCGATTCAGGTAGCAGTGCTTGCAGCCTGGATGATCTCATCCGGTTGTCAGAGACTTCCCTACCTCGATCAGACCAAGCCGGTCCCTCATGACAATCTCGGGCGAGTCGCGCTCGAGGACAAGGAGATCAAGCGAGCCGATCTCCTCAGCAGCCACCATGCCGCTCCAGCTTCCTAGGCTGGCCAAGCCGAGGACGACCAACGACCCCGAGGCGCAAGAAATCTGGCCGATGACGCTTCAGCAGTCGATCCGGATCGGTCTCGATAACTCCGAGATCGTCCGCGTCATCGCCTTCGGTGCCCAGGGCATCCCGATCGGCGGCTTCGAGCCGACCCCCTTGAATACCGGTGCCAGCGCGGGCGTCGCCAGCTCCCTCGGTGCCGGCACGCTGCAGTCGGTCTACGACCCGGCCATCCTGGAAACCCAGATCGCCATCGGCCCTCTCGAAGTTCGACACCGCCTTCACCACCAGCATCCTCTGGGGCAACAACACCACGCCGTTCAACAACGGCGTCCAGGGCGGCTCGCTCACCTTGACCGGAACCAAGTTCCCCATCGTCTCGGTGAACGACTCGGTCACCTTCCAGATGGGCCTCTCGAAACAGACCGAAACCGGTGCGCACGCTCGGCATCGTCCACAACGTCGCCTGGTCTTACCAGAACAGCTCGTTCCTGGTCTGGCCCTCGGCCTACACCACCAATCTTCAGCTCACCTTGACTCAGCCCCTCTTGGGAAGTGCACCGCTGCCCGGCCAGGCCGCCCCCAGGCCCGTCGGCCTGGAGGCCAACCGCGCCACCGATCGTGATCCAGCGACTGAACGCCGACGCCGCCGTCTGGCGGTTCAAGGCCGAGGTGATGGCCCATGTGCGCTCGGTCGAGCAGCAGTACTGGAACCTCGCACAGGCACACGTTCAGCTCTGGAGCTCGGACCGGGCCGTCAGCCTGGCCCAGGAAATCTTGAATCGCGAGCAAGCCGAGCTCGTCGTCGGCCGCGGAACCATCGCCGACGTCGCCGAAGCCGCCCAGCGACTGGAACAATTCAACCTCGACCTGGTCACCCGAACCTCCGACGTGATCACCACCGAGCGCCAGCTCCGCAACATCCTCGGGCTGCCCCCCGCCGACAATCGCCGCATCATCCCGGTCACGCCGCCGACCGAGGCACGCCTCGAGCCCGACTGGGAAACCAGCCTCGCCCAGATGCTCAACTTCCAGCCCGATATCGTCCAGCAGCAACTCCTCGTCCGCGTCGCCGAGCTCCAGCTCCTGATCGCCCGAAATCAATTGCTGCCGCAGTTGAGCTTGCAACGCCCTCTACCAGCTCAACGGTCTCGGCCAGCAGCTCGATAGCGCCGAGGCCGTCATGACCGGCGCGACCCTCAAGGCCCTGAACCCGGTCATCGCCAACATGCAGCGCGCCGCCGGCCTGAATTCTCAGCCCGGAAACTACAGCAACTTCGTGACCTGGCAGGTCGGCTTCACCTTCCAGGCACCCCTCGGCATGCGGGCGCCGCTGGCCAATACCCGGCAGGCGCAATACGCCCTGCTGCGAGCACGTGCCTATCTGCAGCAGATCGTCCACCAGACCACTCACTCGCTCGCTCGATTCTTCCTGGAAATCGACGCCAACTACAAGCAATTCAAGACAGCCTCGCGGCTGCGGGCCGCCGCCGCCACTTCGGCTCGAGTCGCAGCGGGCCTATTACGAGGAAGGCCGGATCACCATCGACCGATTCCTCGATGCCGTCAGCCAGTACGCCACCGCCGTCGCGACCGAAGCCCAGTACAAGACGACTTACAACATCTCGATCGTCGCCCTCGAAGAAGCCAAGGGAACACTGCTCGCCTACGACAACATCGCCGTCGCCGAAGGCCCCCACCCCGGCAAGGCCTACACCCAGGCCCGCGACATCCAGGGCGCCCATCGCCGGTTCCGGATCGCACCCCGACGGTCCGCAGGTTCCCCAGCGGCAGGTCGGCCCGCTCAATCCCGATCCCGTCGACACCAACCCGCCGCCGGGTGTCGACCCGCCGAGAGGTCCAGCTGCCGCTGCCCGGCCCCGCCGGTCCGCTGGGCCGCCGCCACCGCACCGCTGCCACCGTACAGCCCGGCGCAGACTGCTGCCCGACCCTGTCGCAGACACGCCGCCGCAGGGCTCTCGAGCACCAGCCGCCGGACCGGCGAGCGCGCCTGGCGGCGACATGACGCTGACTTCCGGCTCGAGCGTCCGGGTCGATCCCGCTCGCAGGCGTCGCTGATCGATCCCACGGTCCCAGGCGTCGGCTCGAATTCGGTCGCGGCGTCGCTCGGTCGGTCGGGACCGCCGCCGGTTCAAAACGCCGCCGGCTCCGGCATGCGAACACAGCAGCCGCCGGGTTCCCCGTCGCTGCCGCCGTCGACGTCGCGACGTGCCCCGGCAACGGGCGCCGCCTCCGCCGTGCCACCTGCGGCGAAGCCAGCCGCGGAAGACCTTCCCCCGTTGCCCGTGTCGATCGACCTGCCGCCGCTGCCACCCGGTTGAGCGCCGGCATTCTCAGAAATCAAACTTGTTGACCATCTCCAAACCCCATCACCACAATGAGAGGCGATTCAAGGTGCAGAGGACGCCGCGCGCTCGACGTGGACCGAGACGATCGCTCTCGCCCGCTGTTGACTTCGAGGGGAACGCAACCATGGCGGCAGACTCTCGCGGTGGATCTGGCGGCGGTGACAACCGGCGTGCGTTCCTGAAATCGGCCGCGGCCGCCGGCGGAGCGGCCGCCGTGGCGCCGCGCGCATCCGCCTGGGCCGACCAGCCCGAAACCAAACCGGCGGGCCTGCCGCTGGTCACCCTGGGCAAGACCGGACAGAAAGTGCCCGTCCTGGGCATGGGAACGAGCTGGGACGTTGCAACCCAGCTTCGTCCAGGCTGCACTCTTCGCCGGCGTCCGCTACATCGACACCTCCGAAACCTACGAAGGGGGAAATGCCGAGCTGACACTCGGAGAGGTCCTGGAACGGACCAAGATGCGCAAAGACGTTTACCTGGTCACCAAGAACAGCAGGGCCAAGGTCGGCGGCGCCCGGCGCGTTCGAAGCCTACGAGAAACGGCTGAACGCCAGCCTGGAACGGCTCAGAACCGACTACGTCGACTGCTACTACCTCCACGGCGTCGAGGGCCGCGAGATCCCGCTTGTTCAGCGATCCCGACGTCAAGGCGGCGTTCGAGAAGCTCAAGAAATCGGGAAAGATCAAGTTCTGCGGGCTGAGCTGCCACGATCGCCGGCTTCCCGAAATCGTCACCGCCGCCGCCGAATGCGGCTGGATCGACCAGATCATGATCCAGTACAACTACCGCACCATGACGCACCGACTCCGTCCGCCGCGCCCTGGACGCCGCCGCCAAGGCCAACCTGGCCATCGTCGCCATGAAGACCCAGGGCGGCGCCGGCAGCTTCAGAGAAGGCAAAGACGCCACCCAAATTCAAGGAATTCACCGAGAAGGGCTTCAAGAAGCAAGAAGCCGCGATCAAGACCGTCTTCTCCGACCAGCGCGTTCACTGCGTCGTCAGCGAGATGACCAATCGCGACATGCTCAGGCAAAACATGACGTCCAGCCGCGACCACGCCTTGACGCTGCGCGACCAGAAGCTGCTCGAGGAATACCGCCTGGCCACCGCGCACCTTTACTGCCACGGCTGCGGCCATCATTGCGAGCCCGCCGCCGGCGGAGTCGCCGTCGCCGACATCCTCCGTTACCTCCGCTACCACGAGGTCTACGGCAAGCGCCAGCGTGCCCGCGAGCTGTACCAGGCGCTCTCGCCCGAATCACGCCGTTTGGCGGAAGCCGATTTGCGCGCTGCCGAGTCCGCTTGTCCTCATCAATTGCCAATCGTCGAATTGGTCCACCGCGCTCAAAAAACGCTGGGCTAAACAGTGCGGGCTTGACGGTCTACGAAGCCGGCGAGCGCCGGCACCCGTCATCGCCGGCCCCCGTCGTCTGACAACCCGTTGTCTGCGCTTTTGAGGATCGCTCCCGAGTCGTGGAGTCCGGGAACGAAATTGAAGCTGTGCTTGAAGACCCGAATGGATTCACCGCGCGACGCGAGCTGACCTATCCATTCGGAGTTGATTATGCGTGTGTTTCGCCGTTCCCGGTGTGTGCGATCTTGTCGGAATCCCAGACGCTATCTGTTTTGTCCCGGAGTCGAAACCGCCGAGCCGCGATTGCTCCTCTCCGGAACGGCGGCTGACGTACTCACATATCATAATGACAACGCGCGGACCGGACAGGATCTCGATGAGACGATTCTGACGCCGTCCAACGTCAATTCGAGCGATTTCGGCGCGCTGTTCACCGATCCGGTGGACGGCTATGTCTATGCGCAGCCGCTGTACATGGCCAATGTGACGATCCCCGGCCTTGGGGTTCACAACGTCGTCTACGTGGCTACCGAAAACGACAGCGTCTACGCATACGACGCCGACAAGCCTGATACGCTGCTCTGGCACGACAGCTTTACCTCGCCGGCCGCCGGGATCACCGCCGTTCCCACGACCCAGGTCTGGCAGGGTGATATCGGCCCGGAGGAAGGCATCACCGGCACGCCGGTCATCGACCCGGCTTCCGGGACGCTCTACGTCGTTGCCAAGACCCAAGAGACCAGCGGCAAGCGTACGACCTACGAGTTGACTCTGCATGCGCTCGACGTCAGTACCGGCGCCGAGAAGGCCGGCGGCCCCGTCGTGATCAAGGCGACCGTGCTCGGCCATGGTGCAGGGCAGTTTCGAGGAAGGGTCTCCTTCGAGGCTAACTGGGAGATCGAGCGCCCGGGATTGCTCCTGGACGACGGCGTGGTCTATGCGGCATTTGGCTCGCTGGGGGATCACGGTCCGTATCACGGGTGGGTGATCGGATACAACGCGGCCACGCTCGCCAAGGAGTTCGCGTTCAACGACACGCCCAACAGCCGCGATCACTATGGCAACCTGGGAGGCATCTGGATGGACGGCGGAGGCCTTGCCGCCGATCCACAGGGGAACATCTACCTTCTGACCGGGTCTGGTCAATTCAATCCCTCGCAGCGGCAGCTATAGCGACGCGGCGCTCAAATTGACCCGTTCGCTCAAGCTGTCCGACTACTTTGCTCCGCCAGGCACGGCTCAGCTAGACAAGAAAGATCTCGATCTCGGCTCCGGCGGCGTGCTGCTTGCTCCCGCCCAACCGGGCGGCGCTCCCGACCTTCTGATCGGCGGTGGGAAGGATGGGACCCTTTACGTCGTTGACATCGATGACATGGGACATCAACGAGCGAAGAATCCCCATGTACAGGCAATTGCAAATCCGGGGCATCTCATCTTTTCCTCTGCCGCCTACTTCGACGGGATGGTCTACATCCACGCCGTTGGCGACGTCCTCCGACAGTATCAACTCGTGAATGGGCGTCTCGTCGGTCCCGTTGCGGAATCCACACATGTCGATGCGTACCCGGGTGCGACGCCCAGCATATCGGCGGATGGTGCAGAGGGCGGCATTGTCTGGGAGATCGAACACACAGGCACGCGCCCTGGCCCCGGCCCCGCAGTATTGCACGCGTTTAATGCCGCCAACCTCGGCCAGGAACTGTACAACAGCACGATCGCCGGCGCCCGGGACCAGGCCGGTCTCGCGGTCAAATTCGCAGTCCTGACGATCGCAAACGGCAAGGTGTATGTCGGCACGCAAACCGGGTTGACTGTCTACGGTCTACTCGCCTGACGCGGCTCGGCTCCCGGAAACGGGTTCGCCCCCGCGGTGAATGATCGGGACTGAGTTAACTCTCCTCAGCCTCCACTTCGACGTCAGCGACGTCTGGCTCTTCTCTGGCGTCCTGTGACTGAGGGATCGTGTGTTGTTCGTCAATCCAGCGGCCCAGGTCGATCAGCCGGCAACGTTCGGTACAGAATGGGAACGCAGGACGATCGTCGATCGACGCAATCTCGAACGATTTCGAGCAGGTGGGGCACCGTCCCCGTATCATGTCACGACTCGCTCTTTGAAGGGGTCGCGGCGGCCTTCGCCGGCTCGCTCTTGGCCGCCGGGGTTGAGTCACTGGCAGGGGCCTTGGAATCTGTCGTCGACTTGGCCGGCTCGTTTGACGACTTCTCTGCCTGGGCTGCCTTCTTGTACGAATCGCTGCGATAGTCGGTCTGATAGAAGCCGGAGCCCTTGAAGAGGATCGCCGCTCCCGGGCCGATTTTGCGACGAAGCTCCAATTTCTTGCATACCGGGCAGTCGTTGCGGGGCTCCGACATGATCGATTCGAATGCCTCGAATTCATGGCCGCAAGCGTCGCAAATATAGTCGTACGTCGGCATTGTTGTCCCACCCTCGCATTCGAAACTGCTCAAGAAATCGGTTGAGGCACGGATCGCGGCCTACCTGAGCCTAGCTTGAGGGGCTCCGCGCGGAAACGGCGACCTTGCTCGGCCGCAGCACGCGGTCTCGTATCGTGTAGCCCTTGCTGAGCTCGGCGATCACAGTCCCCTCCGGATGAAGGGCGATCGGCTGCTGAAGAACCGCCTCGTGCATGTTGGGATCAAAGGGATGGCCTTGAGCGGCGATTGGTTCGACGCCGTGCTTGGCCAGGATATCGAGCAGTTGCCGCTGCACCATGTCCAGCCCCGCAGTCACTCCGGACGCGCCGGACGCGCGCAGAGCGTCGATCGCTCGCTCCAGGTTGTCCAGCGGGTCGAGCAGGTCGCGTGCCAGGGGGACGACGGCATAGATTCGCTCGGAGTCGGCTTGTTGCTTGGCCCGCCGCTGGTAATTGGCAAACTCGGCCCGCGCTCTCAGGGCTGAATCGCGCAGCTCCTCGACCTCACGCGAGAGCAGCGCGATCCGTTCGGAAGCCGGCATCGTCATGCCGTCCTCGGCCTGGGTGTCACCCGAACGTTCTCCTGGCGGAACCTCGGCGTCGGCAGGTTCGGTTCCTGCCCGCGCCGTTCCGCGCTGAGATCGTCGGCACGCGCGGAAGCCGCCGTTGTTTCCGCGTGTTTTGGTTTTCCGCTCGCTTCATTCATGCGGCTCTGCTCCTGGCTAGCTCGGTTCCACCAGCGCGGACTTCTGGGCCTGTCGACTTTCCACGCGGCGTGCCCGTGCCACGATTCGATCATGACTCGCGGGAGTCGTCGATCGGCTCGGCCTCCTCAGTGAAATAATCGCGCAATTTTGTGAAGAAGCTCTTACGCCTGGGACTGACCTGCTCGTGCTCGATCTCGGCAAACTCGCGGAGCAGCTCTTCCTGGCGTTCGGTCAAGTGTCGCGGGGTCTCGACGACGACTTCCACCAGCTCGTCGCCGCGCGCCCGGCCACTCAGGTCGGGCATCCCTCGCCCCTTGATCCGCAGGATTTCTCCGCTCTGGGTCCCGCGTGGCACTTCCAGGTGCTCCTTGCCGTCCAGGGTCGGCACCTGAATCATTGCCGCCCAGGGCCGCCTGGGAGTAGCTGATCGGGACCTGGCAGATCAGGTCGTTTCGCCTGCGCTCGAAGAACGGATGATTCCTGACCAGAATCTGGATCCTCAGATCACCGCGCGGACCTCCTAGTTCGCCCAGTTCTCCCTGATTGCGGCACGGCAGCCACATGCCGTTTTCGACGCCCGGCGGAATGTCGATCTGAAGGCGGGCCGTGGCCGGAACGCGCCCGCGCCCCGGCAATGGTTGCAGGGATCGGTGATCCGAACTCCTTCACCGCCGCACGCAGGGCAGGTGGTCGCCACCTGGAAAAAACCGCGAGCTTGCACGATTTGCCCACGACCGCCGCAGTAGTTGCAAGTGGACGGCGTCGTTCCCTTCCGCGCCACCAGACCCCCGGCATTCGCCGCAAAAGTCATGGCGGCTGATATCAATCGTGCGTGTGCAGCCGCGCACTGCTTCCAGCAGCTCGATCTCAAGCTTGAAAAGCAGGTCCGGGCCGGGGCGCGGACCGCGGCGTCGTTCGCCGAACAGGTCGCCGAATAAGCCGCCGCCGAAGATGTCGCTGAACGCCGACATGATGTCGTCGGTCGAGCGGAAGTCGTGGACGCCGGCGCCGTTCAAGCCCGCGTGTCCGTAGCGGTCATACCGCTGGCGCTTGTCGGAATCGGAGAGCACCTCGTAAGCTTCGGCGGCTTCCTTGAACCGCTTCGGTGCCTCATCGTCGCCCGGATTACGGTCCGGGTGATACTTGAGAGCCATCGAGCGATAGGCTTTCTTGATCTCATCGAGCGGGGCCTCGCGCACGACCCCAAGGACTTCGTAATAATCGCGCTTCACGGCTGCCATCGGCATGGCTACTCGGTCGTTTAAAGTTTGCGGATCAGGTCCGGATTGCCGGGCGGCGATCCACGGCCTGCACCAGTTTCAAGCACACTCTCAGGATATCATAAGCCTTCCGTTCGTGACATCGAATCCGAATGCTCGCTTTTGAATCAATGAACGCGCCGGATCGCTGCACTCAATCCCTCGCGGTCCGCCAGCAGCGGAAGGAACGAGGGATGTGCAGTTTCCGGCGAGGCGCGCCGGCCGGCAGGTCCACCGCGGGATTCTCTTGGCCGCACCCCGCTTCGGTAAGGACGGCCCGAAAGACTTGCGAACGCGAAATTCGCCCTGGCCGAGTGAAATGACGCTTCGACGGGGCGACGCGGGGCCTGTTTGAGAAAGGTGTTCGGGCTAAAAAGGCGCGGGCTGGGCGCTGGAAGCACGCGTCTCAGCCCGCGCCGCTAACCGGTGTCTCTCAAAGACCTTTCGCGAGTCTCGAGCTCACGGTAAACAGCAATCTGCGCTCTTCGGAGTCCTCCTGCCGGCCCTGAGGGCGGGACGGTGAGACCGGCATCCAGTTAACTCGGGCGTGGCGCACCTGGAGACCGCACCAGAGCAAAGGCCTCCCCCCACGCCCATGGGACCACGGACGAGTTCTTCTACGCGCACCGCTCCTTCGATACGGTGCGCATTTTCCTTTTCGTCGTCCTTGATATTCGTGATCATCGCCTCGGTCGTGAGCATGAGCGCTGCGATCGAGGCCGCGTTCTGCAGCGCGGATCGGGTCACCTTGGTGGGATCGACGATTCCGGCTTTGAACATGTCGCCGAAGTTCCCCGTGTTGGCGTCGAATCCGACGGCACCCTCGCGGCCCTTGACGTCATCGACGATCACGCCGCCGTCATGACCCGAGTTGGAGGCGATCAAGCGCGTCGGCTCTTCCAGCGCCCGCAACACGATGTTCGCGCCGATCTTTTCGTCTCCGGAGAGCGAGTCGGACACCTTCTGGACGGCCGGCATGGTGCGGACGAGCGCCACCCCGCCTCCCGGTACGATTCCTTCTTCTGCGGCGGCCCGAGTCGCGTGCAGGGCGTCTTCGATGCGCGCTTTGGTCTGTTTCATGTCGAGTTCGGTCGGCGCACCGACGCGGATCAAAGCCACGCCGCCGGAGAGCTTCGCGAGCCGCTCCTGGAATTTCTCCTTGTCGTACTCGCTCTCGGTCTCCTCGATCTGGCGCCGCAACTGGTCGATGCGCCGCTGAATGTCGGCCTTCTTTCCGACACCCTGAATGATCGTGGTCGTGTCTTTGTTGACCTTGACCTGCTTGGCGCGGCCAAGCTGTGCGAGCTGGAGGTTCTCCAGCTTCAGACCCAGGTCCTCGCTGATCACGGTGCCACCGGTCAATACGGCCATGTCGCCCAGCATCGCCTTGCGGCGGTCGCCGAAACCGGGGGCCTTGACCGCGCACAAGTTGAGCACGCCGCGCAGCTTGTTCACGACCAGGGTCGCAAGCGCTTCGCCTTCGACGTCCTCGGCGATGATCAAGAGCGGATTTCCCGACTGGGCGACCTTTTCGAGAAGCGGAATCATCTCGCGCAGGTTGCTGATCTTCTTCTCGTGCAGCAAGATCAGCGCATCCTCGAAGACGACTTCCATCGTCGAGGGATTGGTCACGAAGTAAGGGCTCAGGTAGCCCTTGTCGAATTGCATCCCCTCGACGAATTCCAGGGAAGTCGTCGCGGTCTTGCCCTCTTCGACGGTGATCACGCCATCGCGGCCGACTCGCTCCACGGCGTCGGCGAGCATCTTGCCGATGGTGGGGTCATTGTTGGCGGAAATGGCACCGACCTGGGCGATTTCTTCTTTCTTCGAGACCGGCCGTGAGATCTTGCCGGTGAGCTCGGCAACCGCGGCCTCGACGGCCTTCTCGATGCCCCGGCGGATGGCCATGGGGTTGGCACCGGCAGTGATGTTCTTCAGCCCTTCACGGTAGATCGCGCGGGCCAGGACCGTCGCGGTGGTCGTGCCGTCGCCGGCAATGTCGGAGGTCTTCGAGGCGACCACGTTCACGAGCTTGGCGCCCATGTTCTCGAATGGGTCGGCCAGCTCGACCTCCTTCGAGACAGTGACGCCGTCCTTGGTGACGGTCGGGCCGCCGAACGATTTGCTGAGGATCACGTTGCGGCCCGTAGGCCCAAGCGTGGTCCCCACCGCGTGAGCGAGTATGTCGACGCCTTCCATCATCTTGCGGCGGGCGGCGTCGGAGAACAGCAGTTGTTTAGCCACGGACGTACGCTCCTCAAGTTCAAATATGAAAGAGCCGCGGGCCGCGCCGTCGATTTAGCAATCGACCGTGCACGGCCCCCGGCGCGGGTTACTTGACGATTTTCGCCAGAATGTCTGACTCGCGCAGGATCTTGATCTCCTCGCCGTCGATCTTGATTTCCGTTCCCGAGTACTTGCCGAAGAGCACCTCGTCTCCCTCGCCCACGCCGATCGGCGCACGCTCGCCCGAGTCGAGCAGCTTGCCCGGGCCGACCGCGAGGACCTTCCCGCGCTGCGGTTTTTCCTTGGCGGTGTCCGGAAGGACGATTCCGCCGGCCGTCTTCTCCTCGGCTTCGATCTGCTTGATCACGACGCGGTCTTCCAGAGGGCGAATCTTCTGCTTTGCCATCTGAGGTTTGTCCTTTGTCTCTCGAAGAATCCAGCGGCAAGCTTGCCGCCTGCCTCTGGTCAATCGATGATTTCTGCCGTTGATCGGTGGTGATGCGATCCGACCGATCACATCATTCCCATATCTCCCATACCACCCATTCCTCCCATGCCACCCATCCCACCTCCGTGGTGTGGATCGGGATGACCGCCGGCCTCCTTTTTCTTTGGCGGCTCGGCCACGAGCGCCTCGGTGGTCAGAAGGAGTGCTGCGACGGAGGCGCCGTTCTGCAAAGCGGATCGGGTGACTTTGGCTGGGTCGACGATGCCAGCCGCGAGCATGTCGCCCCACTTTCCGGTTTCGGCGTCATAGCCGAACTTGGGGTCGTTGCTCTTGCGGATGCGATTGACGACGACGGCGCCGTCCATTCCGGCGTTTTCGGCGATGTAGCGGGCCGGCTGCTCAGCGGCCCTCTTGACGATTTCCGCGCCCAGTGCCTCGTCGCCGGTGAGCTTGAGGTCGCCCAGGGCCGCCGCGGCTCGCACAAGCGCGGTGCCCCCGCCGGGAACGACGCCTTCTTCGATCGCGGCGCAGGGTGGCGTGCAGCGCGTCCTCGACCAGGGCTTTGCGCTCCTTCATTTCGGTCTCGGTGGCGGCGCCCACGCTGATCTGCGCGATGCCGCCGGCGAGCTTCGCCAGGCGCTCCTGCAATTTTTCACGGTCATATTCGCTGTCGGTATCGCCGATTTCGCGGCGGATCATTTCGGCCCGGCCCTTGATCTCGGCCGTGGTACCGGCACCCTCGACGATCGTGGTGTTCTCGCTGTCGATCGTGATCTTCTTGGCCCGGCCCAGGTCAGAGAGCTGAATGTTCTCCAGGTCGATCCCGAGATCCTTGAAGATCGCCTTGCCGCCCGTCAGCACGGCGATGTCGCCCAGCATGGCCTTGCGCCGATCTCCGTACCCCGGCGCCTTGACCGCCGCAACCTTGAGAATGCCGCGCAGCTTGTTGACCACCAGGGTCGCCAGGGCCTCGCCCTCGATGTCCTCGGCAATGATCAACAAGGGCTTGTTGGCCTTCGCGAGGCTGCTCGAGCAAGGGGATGAGCTTGGTGGGCGAGCTGACCTTTTCTTCGTAGATCAAGATATAGACATCGTCGAGGATGACTTCCATGCGCTCCTGATCCGTGACGAAATGCGGGCTGAGATAGCCGCGGTCGAATTGCATGCCCTCGACCACCTCGACCGTGGTCTCGATCGACTTGCCCTCTTCGACCGTGATCACGCCGTCGGTGCCTACCTTTTCAAATGCATCGGCCAGCTTTTCACCGATCGAACGGTCGTTGTTGGCGGCGACCGAGGCGACCTCGGTGATCTCCTTCTTGCCGGAAACCTTCTTGGACTGGCTCTTGATCTGCTCGACGACGGCCGCAACGGCCTTGTCGATTCCCCGCTTCAGCGCCATCGGGTCGGCGCCCGCCGATAGGGTCTTCAGACCCTCTTTGTAGATGGCCTCCGCCAGGACCGTCGCGGTGGTCGTGCCGTCGCCGGCCGCGTCGGAAGTCTTGGACGCCGCTTCCTTCACGAGCTGCGCGCCCATGTTTTCATAAGGGTCAGTCAGCTCGATTTCTTCCGCCACGGTCACACCGTCTTTGGTGACCGTCGGACTGCCCCAGCCCTTGTCGATCACGGCGTTTCGGCCGCGCGGACCGAGCGTACAGCGAACGGCGCGGGCCAGCTTCGTGACCCCGCTTGCCAGCTTCTGGCGGGCCTCTTCATTGTAGGCCAAGATCTTCGCCACGATGGTTCTCCTTGGTCATTGATCGAACGGTCGGCCGGTTCTCGCCCGTCCGGCGCGACACGCCGCGACGAAACCGGCATCGATGGTTTGCAGATGCCGACGGCGTATTCAGGTTCGCTCGTGATGCAAGTCATATACCATGAGAAACGAATTACGTTAACGTAAATTATGTAATGAGTTACGGCGACGCCCTGGGCGATTGCCAGGTGGTGCCGGCTGTCGTTTTGGCAGTCGAGGGCGATTCTCCCGCCAATTATTGTTGGTCGGTGAGACGTCCGTCGCCCACTCGTCCTTGAATGAAGTCCGCCGCGTTTCGCGTCGGGGTGTCGACGTTCGGGCGCGGCGGTGCACGCGACCAGAGCAGACTATACGCTTATTAACATGCGTACAACCCATCCAAACCTCGACGGCGCGCCCCCGCCTCATCGTCTTGTCTCGTCGGCCAGTCTCGCGAAGAATGTCCGAGGGATCCGCAACCGTTTTGCCACGGAGTATCCGCGTCGCGGGCAAGTCGACGGAGGCTGAATTGACACCGGAACGGTGGCGCCAGATCGACGACCTGTTCGATGCCTCGCTGAAGCTCATTCCGGATGAGCGAGAATCCTGGCTCCGGACCGCCTGCGCCGGTGACGAAGGGCTGCGGTTTGAGGTCGCGCGACTCCTCGAGCAGGATGAACGGGCAGCCCGGGTCGGGTTTCTTACCCCGCCGGATCTGGCAGATGGACCGGGGGACTCCACAGGGAGCTGGCCCCCACGCCCCGACGATGAGCGCCATGCATGAACACGATCTCGCGCCGAACTCCCACGCGGGCTCAGTTACCGAGATTGGGGGCGACGGTTTCGCACCCAAGGCGGCGATCTTCCCGGGGGCGCGGTCGCACCCCACCGCCGGAGCACATTCGCTGGCCCAGCAGCGGCTGCGCGACCTGACGATCATTTATCTGCTGATCGCCGGGCTCATGGTGTTCTGGAAATTCTTCGTGGTGAGAGACCCCGACCTCTGGCAGGCCGTCCCCTACGCCATCGTGATCGCCGCCCTGGGGGGGATCGTGACGGTTCTCTCGCGGCGCAGACCTCTCTCGACGTCGCTGCTGAAGGTCCTCGAGCTAGGGATGATCGCGATGGTCGCGATCGTGTTCGCGTTTGCCCAGTACCAGGCAATGCTCGACTTCTCGACGCGCGCGGACACAGTCCGGGCGCAGCTTGTGATGAAGAATCGCGTCCTCGTCACCGCGGTCTTGATCCTCTCTTACGGGATTTATGCCCCCAAGAACTGGCGGCGCGCGACCTTGGTGGTCGGACCTCTCGCGGTCCTGCCGTTCGCCACCTTGCTGGCGCTCTATCTGCGACACCCCGCGGAAATGGCGTGGCTGGGTCAATCGGGGGCTGAGCACGGGCCAACGCCGTTCACACTGCTTGGCTTCGACGCGATCATCCTGTTGATCCTGGCGGCCGGCTCCGCTTCCGGGGCCCACACCATTTCCCGACTGCGACGGCAGGTCATGGAGGCCCGCCAGCTCGGCCAGTATCGCCTGCGGCGGCGGCTCGGTGCCGGAGGCATGGGAGAAGTCTACCTCGCCGAGCACCAGCTCCTGAAGCGCCCCTGCGCCTTGAAGCTGATCCGGCTCGGTCTCGAATCCGGGCCCAAGGCACTGGAGAGGTTCGAGCGTGAAGTTCGGCTGACTGCCACGCTTTCGCACCCCAACACCGTGGAGATTTACGACTATGGCCGGACCGAGGACGGGACCTATTACTATGTCATGGAATACCTGCGCGGGCTGAGCTTGGCCGAGCTCGTCGAGCGCTACGGTCCACTGCCGTCAGGACGCGCGGTCTACCTGTTGCGGCAAGTCTGCGAAGCCCTGCGCGAAGCGCATGATGCTGGTCTGGTCCATCGCGACATTAAGCCGTCGAATATTTTCGCGTCGCGGCGAGGCGGGCGTGATGACGTGGCCAAGCTGTTTGACTTCGGTCTGGTCCTGGCCCTCACAAAAAATGGTGTTACCGATGCCAGCGGCGACCGCCGCATCTTCGGCACGCCGCTGTTCATGTCGCCCGAGCAGGCGACAGGCCAGCGGGATCTCGACAGACGTAGCGACATTTATTCCCTGGGGGCGGTCGCCTACTACATTCTCACCGGACGCCCGCCGTTCCAGAGCGATGACGGCATTGGCCTGTTGATCGCGCACGCGCGCGAACCGGTCGTGCCCCCATCCGAGCTGCGCCGGGCATCCCGAAGGATCTGGAGCGAATAGTGCTGCGGTGCCTGTCCAAGAACGCCGACGATCGATTCCCGGATGCCCAGAGCCTGGAACGAGCGCTCTCCGGATGCGCATGCGCCCTTGACTGGGACCAGGATCGCGCAGAGCGTCGGTGGCAACGCGCCCGGCCAGGCCAGGAGAAGTGACGGCCTTGCGTGTCCCTGCGTAGAGGCTCCTAATGCCCCTGCTTGTCGGCGATGAACACATCCTTACGTGGGAACTTCTCGAACAGCGACTCCGGCTTACCAAAGTTGGTCGCCAGCACATCCCGGGGGTTGCCCCCAATCCACTGCGACAGGTCGATCGTTTGGTACACGCCCGTGTTGAAGCCGATCAGGATCCGGGACGGCGTTCCTCCCACATTCTCGATCGAGTGGCCATATCCCTGCGGTATATAGCCAACGTCACCTTTGGCGAGCGTTTCGGTCCGATAGCGCCCGTGCGAGCCGAACATCGAGACGCTGACGTCCCCTTCGATGACGTACTGCCATTCGTCGGCCGTCGGGTGCCAGTGTAGCTCCCGCAGCGCCGGGATCGAGGTCGAGGACCACCCCCGTGAATGTGTTCGAGATCGGAAAATGCGTGGAGTCCACTCGCCATTCCCGACCCCCGTTGAACACCCGATGAGGAGGCTGCGCGAGGAGTTGATACTTGTGCGTCAAAGGCGGGTTCTTCCATCCTTGCAGGGGCGCCGCGGGCTTCTGCGGCGGCACCTTGCCGCGTGCAAAGTACACCTCCTCCTTGGGGAAGCCCTCAAAGGCCGATTCGTCGAGGCCAAAGTTCTTTGCAAGTAGCGCCGTCGGCGTGTGCCCGATCCAATCGCTGATGCTGAAGGTGCCGAATTCCGAGAAATAGCCATTGTCGAAGATCAAGATGAAGTGCGTCGGGCTCTCGCCCAGGCATTCGAGCATGTGGCCGTGGCCGCGCGGAAAGTACCAGACATCCCCCGGCTCGAAGTCGTTGGTCTCGGCGCTTCCTTGCGGATCGATCACCGTGGTGCGGACGTTGCCCTCGATCACGAAGGCCCATTCGGCTGCTGTCGCATGCCAGTGCAATTCGCGCATGGCACCCGGCTCGAGCTTCATGGACACGCCCGCGATTCCCTTCGAGATCGGCAGTTGTTTGACCGTCGCCTCCTTGCCGTAGCTGTTGCCGATGACCTTGCCTTCCGACTTCTCCAATTCGAACTTGAAGGTCGGGAGCTCTTCACCCGCCAGGATCGGATCTGGCACGTTGTTCTGAAAGCTTGGATCGCCGGCTTCGGTTTCACGCATGGACATCCCCATCATCCCCGCTAACGCCGCCCCGCCAATGAACCCTCGACGCGACTGATCAGACATGGTGTCTCCTCGTGCATGGTAACCGTGGGACGAGCGACTCTTTGCTCCGACAGAGAGCTTCGTCTCTTCGATGGTCTTCATTCTAAACCCGAAACGGCGAGTAAGGGCCAGCGCACTTCGCACGGTGCCACCGGCAGATCCGGCCTTGATTCGCGTCGGCGCATCGCTCCGCCGGCCGCTCCGCCTCGGCAGACCAGATGCGGTCGTCGATTCCGCGCGCGCCCTTGCGCACCGGCAGCCGATCACACTCGGCAACGCACGGTCATCGGGTGCGTCCCCATGTCCGCGCCGGCGCGCTCGGAACGCGATCCAGCGATTTCATCCACGGAGGCCTCCACGGCCTCAATCGGCGGAGCGCCTCCGATCGACGGCAGAAACAAGCTCGGTCCTCACGCCTGCCGCCGAGTTCAGAATATAAGCTGAGAATCGCCATCGGGTCCACGAAAGCAATGAACCTGGCGACGCGAGGCCGGTTGGTCACGGTCGCCGCGACGATCGGTTCCCAGCAGGGCGCGCGGTAGTCCGGATTTTGGACCTGACGACCTGAGCATGGCGAGCGACATCGAGCTGTCGACCGCGCTCGAAGCGAAGTGGAGCAGGTTCCCTAAAGCCATGATCAGCCTGATCCCGAGGTGAAGAGCCAGGGGTGTAAAGCCGATTGCCACAGACCAGTAGACGAGTTGGAGCATCATTGAAAGTCTCTCCTTGATCGCACCGTCACGCCTCTGCGCTATCGCGTCAGCAGACTTGCATGCGAAAGGCCACGCCACCTGCGGTGGGCAGGCGTGTCAGTATCTGTGCGCCTTGCCCTCCTCATAAATCTCGCGGAGAATGGAGGGGATTCCCTTCAATGGGTTTGTACGGATCGGTGGCCAAGGTGAACGTGCGAAGCGAGTTAAGTTTGATTCTGGGACGAGCCCGAGCCGGGGACGAGCGCGCACGGGGTGAGCTGGTCGCCTACATCTATGGCGAGCTGCGCAGGATCGCTTCGCGACTCATGGGCCGAGAGCGCACGGACCACACCCTCTCGCCCACTGCGCTCGTGCACGAGGCCGTGATTCGCCTCATGGGCGAGGAGGTCTTCGAACGGGCGGCGGACCGAAGCTTCCTGCTCGCGGCGGGCGCGCGGGCAATGCGCGAAGTGCTCATCGACCATGCGCGGCGGAGGGCTGCCGACCGGCGCGGCGGCGGCCGCCGCCGTGTGCCGCTGGACCTGGTGGCCGATTACTTCGATGAGCAGGGGCTCGAGGTCGTCGCCGTCCACGAGGCCCTCGATCGGCTGGCGGAACTGAACGAGCGCCAGTCGCAGGTCATGACCCTTCGGTACTTCGGGGGGATGACTGTGTCCGAAGTCGCCGCTGCGCTCGGGGTTTCGGTCGTCACCGTCGAGAGAGACTGGCGCATTGCGCGGCGCCTGGCTCGGCGGTCAGCTCGGCGGGGACGACAAATGACGCCGGACTGCCCAGAAACTCTGCGCTTCGATGCCGGGACGAGGCCGGCAAAAACGCGGATGTCCTCGGCGTCCCGTACCTGGCTTTCGGCCGAACTCGCCAGGGCGGTGCCGGGTCAAAGAGTCGCGACTTCAGCAGTTTCTTTTATTCACATAGCCAATTGACTATAGAATGCGAAGATCACTCATGAAGTGGATCGCGTCGCGGCTTGGCTCGATGCTCTCAGGCGTTGGGCTGGCGCTCTCAATTCCCTTGGCGCTTGCCTTCAGTCCGCAGGACGGTGCAGCGCGTCCGGCCGTCGACTCGCAGGTCGGCCGATCGTTCCAGGTGCCCTATCGGCTCACCGACACCAACCATTTCCTGGTGCGCGTGCGGATCAACGGCAAGGGGCCGTTCAACTTCTTGGTGGACACGGTGGCGCCGGCGCTCTTCATCGCAACCGAGACCGCAAAAAAGATCGGATTGAAGCCGGACCCGGACGAGTTCTGGACGCAGGTTGACCGATTCGAGTTCGAGGGCGGCGCGCGGCTCGACCGGTTGAAGGCGCGGGTCGACGACCCTTTCCAGCTCGTGGGAATGAACGCGCTTGGATTGCCGGGCGCGTTGATAGACGGGATCCTGGGGTTCACCATCCTGGCGCGGTTTCGTCTGGAAATTGATTTGACGAAGGACCGGATGACCTGGACCAGGCTTGATTACGAGCCGCGCGATCCGCCGGTGCCGAAGCTTGCGCGAGGCGAGAAAGCAGCGGCACCCCTGGGCGTTCAGGCAATGAGTGCGTTCGGCACACTCGCAAAAGGGCTCGCGTTCGTGATGGGAAAGCAGCCGGAGGAACAGCGGCACGCTCGCGGTTTCTTGGGGCTAGAGTGGTCCGTGCCTGTCGCGACCCGCCACAGCCAGATCCGGATCGATCGGGTGCTCGAGCCGTCGCCGGCCGTGCGCGGCGGGCTGCAAGCCGGCGATCGGATCCTCCGGATCAACGCCAGCGCCATCACGTCTCTCGCGGAAGCGCATGCCGCCCTGGCGAGCGTCCGTCCGGGTGACGAAGTGTTGATGGTCGTGCGCCGCGGATCCGGAGTCGATGGTCGCGAGCTTCGACTCACGATCACCGCCGGGGAGGGACTCTAGACCATGTGCGCACGCGTTCACAATCACTGCGACCCGCATGCCGACTCCCGTTTGAGCTCCCGTCGTCCCGCGACGGCGCCTGGCTTCCGGGCGCGGGCGGCCGTCCTTTGTTTGGGCGTCTGCCTGGCAAGCGGCGGCGCCGTCCTCGCCCTGGCAGCGCGTCCGGCCGTCACTGCGCCTCTGGCCGAGCAAGTTCCACCGCCGACGGCGCGGCAAGCCGACAAGGCCCAGACCAAGGGCGTTGTCGGCTTCGAGATGTTGCCGAGCAATCACATGCTGGTGGAAGCGCGGATCAATGGCCGCGGGCCTTACCGGTTGATCTTTGACCTGGGTGCGCCGATCACGCTCCTGAGCAATCGGGCGAGCGAGGCCGCGGGGGTCGTCGAGGCGAAAGCGCCGCGGTCATTCTTGTTCGGCATGCGCGGCGAGGCCAAGGTTGACAAAATGGAGGTCGGCGACCTGTCGGTCACGAAGCTGCCGGTGATCGTCCTCGACCATCCCGTGCTGTCTGCGCTCGGAGAAGCCACCGGCCGCCAGATCGACGGAATCATTGGCTTCACGTTTTTTCGCGCGGTACAAGACGACGATCGACTACCACGCTCACCAGATGAGCTTCGAGCCGATCGACTATCACGTCCGCGACCTGTTCGCCGAGCTCCCCGACCGGTTGATGGGGCCAAAGGTTGCCCGCCAGCGCGTGCTCGCTCCCTCGGGCCTGTGGGGACTCAGCTTCGCGGATCCAGCGGGCGGACTGGAGTCCCCCGGCATGCCGATCGCCAGGGTCCACGCGGACTCACCGGCTGCCCGGGGTGGCCTCAAGGTGGGCGACGTGATGATCAGTCTGGACGGGCGCTGGACCACGTCGACCGCCGACGTGTACCAGGCCGCGGGGGACGTCAAGCCCGGGCGCGAAACCACTGTCGTCGTGATTCGCGACGGCAAGGAAGTCACCTGCGCGGTGACCCCGGTCGACGGAGCATGATCGAGCCCTGCGCGCGGGAGACGATCGCGCGGTTTCATACGGCATGCCGGCACGCGGCGCCAGGTTCGAGCGACCGGATCCAGGGCAAAATGAGCGGTGCCGGCATGATCGACTGTGACGACATCGTCGAGCGGGTCGCGGCCCTCGACTGGCCGGAGGTTGCGTCGGAGCTGGACGAGCACGGCTGTGCCGTGGTCGGTCCTTTGCTCACGACACAACAATGTGAGTTGCTGACATGTTCGTACGACTCGGACGGATTGTTCCGCAGTCGAATCGTGATGGCGCGCCACGGCTTTGGCCGCGGCGAATATCAGTACTTCTCGTACCCGCTGCCTCCCTTGATCGCCGGGCTTCGGACTGCCCTCTATCGGCCCCTGGCCGAGGTTGCCAATCGCTGGAACGAGGCGATGGGAATCGCGGTCTCGTACCCGCGCGAGCACGAGGCCTTCCGTCACCGTTGCCACGAGGCCGGCCAGGTCAAGCCGACGCCGCTGTTGCTGCGCTATGGTCCCGGCGATTTTAACTGCTTGCACCAGGATCTATACGGCGAACACGTCTTCCCGTTTCAGGTCGCGTTTCTGCTCGGGAAGCCGGGGGCCGATTTCACCGGGGGCGAATTCGTGCTGGTCGAGCAACGGCCCCGGATGCAGTCCCGGCCGGAGGTCGTGCCTCTGGCCCAGGGACAAGGCGTGATCTTCCCCGTTCGCGCATCGGCCCGTCCAGGGCACGCGGGGCACTTACCGTGTTAACCTCCGCCACGGCGTGAGTCGCTTGCGCTCAGGCCGGCGCCACACCCTCGGCATCATCTTCCACGACGCGACCTGAGGATGGCCGGACGCTGACGAATCGCTACTGGCGCCCCCGGACTCTAAAACCAACGATGGACGCGCCCCAAAATCCGCCTACTCGGCGTGCTAGCAGTTACTGGAGACGCTCATTGGGTGTTGCGGTCTGTCTCTCTCCCTTGCTGTTACTCTTCGCTTCGCTGACATACGGCTTGGCACGGCTGGCGGACAGGGATGCCGGTCTGGGATGGATGCTTGCGGCCGCATCGCTGGGGCTTTTCAACTTTTACTCGTCGTTCGTACGCTCGGCAATCTTCCGCCTACGTCACGGCTCGATCGAACGATATCGACACATATCCGGCATCCCGATAGTTGGTACGCTCCTCGTGGTGATGGGCGGGCTGTCTGGCTTCGGCGGAGTTGTCTCGGCTCTCATCGGGATCGCCGTGATGCTTCTGGACACTTGCGGTTCGTTCTGGTTCCTGCTCGCCACCTGGAAAGATTCGTCGTTCTGGGACGCATAACCCGGAGGCTTTCGATTCGAGCCTTTCGGGAAGCACTCTATCGGTCGAGCTCACATCCGTACGCACCGTCCTCCGTTCAGTCGTCGGGCGTGTGGCCGAGCGAAGGCGCCGCGGAGGATATATCCCGTCTGCTTCGACAGACGTTGATCAAGCCCGCGCACGCAACGACGATCAGGCCCAGCACCAAGGTCGACGGCTCGGGAACGGCAACGGCAGTGACGGTTGCGGCCGTGCGAGTTGTTCGTCGGGCTTTGGGAAAACGTAAAGACAGATGCAGTGCCGTTCGCGTTCAGATCGATGGTCGCGACGCTGCCGTTGGGGTCCGTGGTCAAGCAGCGGCGTGATGCCATCGGCGGCGAAGAGAGACAGCGCGAACGTCGAGCCGGTCGTCCCCCCAGGGCTCTCAACCGCCGGGCCAGACAGAGTCAGCTTGAAACCGAAGCTGTCGCCGAAGGTGAATCCCTGGAAGGCGTCATTGAATGCCGTGCCGTTATTGAGTGTCAGCGTGCCGGGTAACGATCCTGCAGCGTCTCCCGTGAGAGACGCGGGTTGCGAGAGGATGCCGCCAACTGTTCGGAAGAGGGTAACGCTGGCGGTGGCAGCCAGAGCAGCTGCTGTCGCCGGGGTTGAACTGGAAGTCGAGGAAGCCGCTCTGCATGTTGAGGGACGATGTATCAACGCTGACGTTGAAGACGAGGCCGGCGCGCGCGGACCCAGATCCGAGAACACCCAACTGGAACAACGCGACGGCAACGGCACAGACAAGTTGGCGTTTGAGCAAAGTAGTTCCTCCCCCTGAATCACGCTAGCTGTTGGCATTTTCGTCAAAGGCGAGGATGCCGTACGCGAACGACAATAGTTTCGGATTCTTGAACAGGACCGTAAAGGTGATGGACTGGCCTGGGGCCAGTACGCCGTTGGCAAGGTTGATGGATATGTAAGGGTTGCCATCCGGTGCGATGCCGCTGGCGTTGGCCAGAGTGACACCAGCCGGCAAGCCCGTCACTTCAAACTCCAGAGTCCCGATGAGGTTTGTCGTGCCGGTGTTGGTGATCGGTAACGGTGCCGCCGAACAACTGCGTAGCGCGGTTATAGACCAGCCCCGACTTGCTAACTCTGACCTGACTGCTGACGTTCTGGGCAAGCACGGTCAGGACCACATCGTGACCAGCGCCCCCTGCGTAGTTGATCCCGAAGATGTAGCCATCGAAAGTATACGTGCTGCCCTGACTGAATGTCCCGATGACGCTGCTGCCGCTTTGGTTCTTGATGATGGTGAATTGCTGGCCGACCGTCGGCAGGAAGCCGCCCAGAAATGAGATGTTCAGGGTAGGGCTGTCAAGGGCGACGGTGCCGCCGGCCGGTATGACCGTCTGGTCGTACTGGGTTCCAGCGGTTGTGCCTCCCAATTCTTCGTTGAAAGTGGAACCAGTCGCCAGGGATAAGCTTCCCGCCGTGAGGGTGCCGGGGGAATCACCGGGCGACAGGACACCGCCGCTTTGAACGGTTGTGGCCGGGACCTTGCCATCGCCGCCCAGGGTACCGCCGCCATTAACCGTGACGGCGGTATTGAGCAAATGGCCGTTGACCACAAGTTTGCCCGAGTTGACGGTGGTTGACCCGAAATAGGTGTCGGTATTCGACAGGGTCAACGTGCCGGTGCCCGTCTTGATCAGGTTATTGACGGGCTCGCCAAAGGCGGAGTTGGGAATATCCACGAAGTTGGTGCCGCCGGTGGGGTCCCACTGAACGTCCATGGTGGCGCCGCCGCCCCCCTGGTAGTATTCGACGTCAATGGTGTGCAGGCCCGGGGTCAAATCCGCCAGGCCTGTTGCCTGGGTGGCCGCCTGGAAGTTGTTGTTGTAAACCACCGCGTTGCCATCGATATAAAGCATGCTGCCGTCGTCGCTGGTGGTGGCGAAGTTGATGGGTACCGGGGCGGTGCCGGTGCCGGGGATCATGATATCGCCATACCAGCGGGCCTCGACGTTGTTATTGTTGCCGGCGCCGAGATTGTAATAGGCAGGGTCGCCCACGCTATCCGCGAACCCATTGTCCGCGATATCCGGGAAGTCAATGGGCCCGACGAGTTGCGCGGTCACGGCCGGGGTTTGATTTCCCAGCCAGGCGGGATTGCTGGGGTCAGCGGGCTGGATCAGGTTCTGGGACGCGGGAAGGTTGAAATACGTGCCGGTGAGTCCCTGGACGAATCCCGAGGTGGCAGTGCCGCTGATCACACCGGTAATCTTGTCCTGACCGGAACTGGAATCGGTGAGGTTGCCCGCCGGGCCCAGGTTGATATTGCCGGCGATGTTGATGGCGCCGCTGCCCGCCAGGGTCACGCTCCCGCCCTGGCAAATAATGTTGCCATTGATCGTGGTCGTGCCGGCTCCGACCACCGTGAGCGTGTTGGGGCCCGCGGAGATATTGCCGCCGAGAGTCATGGTGCCGGCATCGGAGCCAATCGTCGCCGTCCCGGACAGGGTGATGGGGATGGCAAAGGTGTTCGTGCCGCTGATATTCTCGATGGCGCCGTTGCCGGCCGGACCGGAGCCGCTGATGGTGATCGGTTCCGCGGTGGTGTAGTGGAGGCCGCCGGTAAAGGCCAGGGCGCCGCCGGTATTGACGACGATGCCCGTGGCCGTGGCCGGTCCCATGGCGCCATTCGCCGTCACGACCAGGGTGCCGGCGTTGATCGTGGTTGACCCGGAATAGGTGTTGGTTTTCGACAGGGTCAACGTGCCGGTGCCCGTCTTGATCAGGCTATTGACGGGCTCGAAAAAGGCGGAGTTGGGAATATCCACGAAGTTGGTGCCGCCGGTGGGGTCCCACTGAGCGTCCATGGTGGCGCCGCCGCCCCCCTGGTAGTATTCGACGTCAATGGTGTGCAGGCCCGGGGTCAAATCCGCCAGGCCTGTTGCCTGGGTGGCCCCCTGGAAGTTGTTGTTGTTAACCACCGCGTTGCCATCGATATAAAGCATGCTGCCGTCGTCGCTGGTGGTGGCGAAGTTGATGGGTACCGGGGCGGTGCCGGTGCCGGGGATCATGATATCGCCATACCAGCGGGCCTCGACGTTGTTATTGTTGCCGGCGCCGAGATTGTAATAGGCAGGGTTGCCCACGCTATCCGCGAACCCATTGTCCGCGATATCCGGGAAGTCGATGGGCCCGACGAGTTGCGCGGTCACGGCCGGGGTTTGATTTCCCAGCCAGGCGGAATTGCTGGGGTCAGCGGGCTGGATCAGGTTCTGGGACGCGGGAAGGTTGAAATAGGTGCCGGTGAGTCCCTGGACGAATCCCGTGATGGCAGTGCCGCTGATCACACCGGTAATCGTGTCCTGGCCGGAACTGGAATCGGTGAGGTTGCCCGCCGGGCCCAGGTTGATATTGCCGGCGACGTGGATCGCGCCGGCGCCGGTCAGGGTTACGCCCGCGCCCTGGCAAATGATATTGCTGCCGAGCGTCAGGCTGCCGGCATCGGAGCCAATCACCGCCGTCCCGGGCACGGTGATGGGGATGGCAAAGGTGTTCGCGCCGCTGATATTCTCGATGGCGCCGTTGCCGGCCGGACCGGAGCCGCTGATGGTGATCGGTTCCGCGGTGGTATAGTGGAGGCCGCCGGTAAAGGCCAGGGCGCCGCCGGTATTGACGACGATGCCCGTGGCCGTGGCCGGTCCCATGGCGCCATTCGCCGTCACGACCAGGGTGCCGGCATTGATCGTGGTTGACCCGGAGTAGCTGTTGGTATGGGACAGGGTCAACGTGCCGGTGCCAGTCATTGTCACGCCGTTAACGGCCTGGATGCTGGAAAAGGCGGAGTTGGGAATATCCACGAAGTTGGTGCCGCCGGTGGGGTCCCACTGAGCGTCCATGGTGGCGCCGCCGCCCCCCTGGTAGTATTCGACGTCAATGGTGTGCAGGCCCGGGGTCAAATCCGCCAGGCCTGTTCGCCTGAGTGGCCGCCTGGAAGTTGTTGTTGTTAACCACCGCGTTGCCATCGATATAAAGCATGCTGCCGTCGTCGCTGGTGGTGGCGAAGTTGATGGGTACCGGGGCGGTGCCGGTGCCGGGGATCATGATATCGCCATACCAGCGGGCCTCGACGTTGTTATTGTTGCCGGCGCCGAGATTGTAATAGGCAGGGTCGCCCACGCTATCCGCGAACCCATTGTCCGCGATATCCGGGAAGTCAATGGGCCCGACGAGTTGCGCGGTCACGGCCGGGGTTTGATTTCCCAGCCAGGCGGAATTGCTGGGGGCAGCGGGCTGGATCAGGTCTCTGGGCAGCGGGAAGGTTGAAATAGGTGCCGATGAGCCCCTGGACCTGGGCGGATCCCGAGGTGGCAGTGCCGCTGATCGTACCGCTGATCGTGTCCTGACCGGAACCGGAATCGATGAGGTTGCCCGCCGGGCCCAGATTGATATTGCCGGCGATGTCGATGGTGCCAGTGCCAGCCAGAGCGACGCCCCCGCCCCCCTGGCAGATGAGATTGCCAGTGATGGTGGTGGTGCCGGAGCCGGAGATCGACAGAGTGCCATTGCTGGCGTTGGTGATCGTGCCGCTGATCGATTTCATTCTGGGTCGGGTCGCCGAGGTTGATGGTGGGGTTGCCGCCACCGGAATCGGCAGTGATGGTGATGGGAACGGCGTCGGAAATGATACTGATGGTGTCCGTGTTATCGGAGGTGTCCAGGGTCATGGCCGACACATGGGCGGCCGGGATGGTCACCGTGGAGGTACCGGCCCCGGTGACGAATCCCGCTCCCGCGCCGGTCACGGCAATGGTCACCGCGGGGTCCGTCAGCGTGTAGATGCCCGCCGCGAGCTGGACGCTGAGCCGGTCCGGAGCGCCCGGAGAAACGGTGAAAGCCAGGTTGCCGCCGTTACCGAGGGTCAGAGTGGCGAGTCCGAGCACGCTCGCGGTGGCGTAGGCGGGAGCGCTGAAACCGGAAACGTTTTCCGCCACGATCTCGTAACTGTAGGTGTGGCCCAAGGGGACATTGGTATCCGTGAACGTTTGGGTCGAGGGAGGGGAATCGCTGGTCTCGGGCCGATCGGCATAGATGGTATAGGGCCCCCCATCGACGGATCGGGAAATCTGGTAACCGAGAGCAAACGGTCCGGCGTGGTCGGTCCAGCTCAGCACGACACTGTTACCGCTTTGAACGGCCGCGGCGTTGGTCGGCGCCGGCGGCACATTGGGAATGTTCACGGACGCCGTGTTCGAGCTGCTCGATAAACCGGAGGAGTTGGTGGCTTGCAACTTGTAGTAATAGGTGTTGCCGGGGCTCAGGCCGGCGGCCCCGTCCGTGTAGTAATAAGGCGCGGAGGCAAGCGTCTGGGTGACGACGTTTTGGGTGAACAGGCTGTCCGTCGCGCGCGTGAGGACGAAGCCGGTCTCGTTGGTCGCCGTGTTGGTCCAGGTCAGGTAGACTTCCGAACCGCTGGCAGGCGTGGCGCCCAGGCCCTGGGGGGCAGTCGGGGTCTGGCCCGTCTGGTTGGTCGTCGTGGCAGTGGCGATGTTGGAGGGGCCGGAGGAACCGGCCGAATTGCTGCCCACAATCTGGAAATAATAAGTCGTGTTCGGCTTCAGGCCGGTGACCGTGTAGCTCGTCGACTCCTGGCCGGCATTGGCCACCGTGGTGAAATTCACCCCATCCGTGGATTCCTAGAATGGCGTAGTTGGTGGCGAAGTTCGGCGATACCGTGCTGTCGGTCCAGTTCAGTTCGACGGCCGAACCCGATAGCGCCTGGGCGCTGACGTTGGCCGGAGCGTTGGGCGCCTGGGCCGGCGTACTCGCTCCGGTGAGCCCGAAGACCTGCAGGCTGTTCTGCGTGCCGACGAAAACCTGGCCGTTGGCCACGGTTGGCACCGCGAACTTGACCGCTGCGATGCTGCCCGGTCCGCTGTTCCACAATTCGGTGCTGAGTGACAGGGTGCTGTAGGCATGGAGCTCGTCGTTGTTGGTGTCCATGATCCAGGCAATGCCGCCGGCAGGGTCCTCGCTGCCGTCGGCCGAAATCATCACGGAACCGGGCAGATAGCCGAAGTTGTTGTTGGCTGTTTCCGAGGTTGGCTCGATCGTGGCGACGGGGACGGTGGGAGGGTCGGGCGCCGGGTTGGGGGCCACAATGTACGACCAGGCATTGCTGTCGTAGCCCGCGACCCAGTAAAGCGTGCCATGGTAGTAGGCCGGGGTGCTCAGGGACCCGTTGATCAGCACCGGCGGGGTGGTTATCCCGGTGCTGGGGTTGTAAACCGAGTTCAGGACGTTGTCGTCATTGACGTTGAACTTTCCCAGGTTGTCGCGGTCGAGCAGGTAGATCGTGCCTTCCTTGCCGGCGGCCACGATCAGGTGCGGATGGCCGGGGATGCCGGCCGAGTCGGGCAGCACCAGGGGCGAGCCGGAGCCGAAATCCTCGTCGGCGTCGTCGAGCGCGTTGACGTTGTAGGGTGTGAAGTAATCGACGATTTTCAGGCCCCAGCCATTGGAATTCTGGTTGGTCGCGGTGGTGGTCGGGTCGGCCTCGACCTTGACCAGGGATTCGTAATAGTCATCGTCGGCGGGGAAGCCGTTGGCATCGAGGGGCGGAGGGCCGCCGCGCGGGTCGCCGTTGCCGGTTTCAAAGTAGAAGGCGGGTTGCCCATTGAACGGTTTCGTCCGGATCGAAGGTCAGGCCGCCGCCGCCGCCCCAGATGCCTCCCTCGCCGCCATTGGGGTCGGTGCACAGGACCCCGGAAAGAACCATCCCCTGCGTTGACAGGTTAGTGACGTTCCATGCGAACGACCCAGCCATGATAGGGGCCGTTGTCGCCGTGCGAAGCCCATTCGGCGTAGACCTGGCCATTCACCAGGCTCAGCGCGGGGCGGTTGGTCTCGCGCAAGGCGTTGAACTGGACCACTCCGTTGACGTTGCCGTCCCCCGTGCCGTTGACATAGATCGGTGTGTTATTGGTGTTGCCGTTGGTGGTGGTGCCGATGACGAAAGACGGAGCGGCGTCGGTGCCATCGCTGATGTTGATGGCGTGGAGCCGCTGGACGTAGTAGGCGTTACCGCCGACGATTTCCTTGGTATTGGGAAGAACATAGATGATGTTCGTGGACGGGTCGATGACCGGGGTACCGGTGATGCCGACCTCCGGGTTGATGTCACCCGAATTCGTGTCGTCGCTCGGAATCGGTGGTGACGGAAGTCGCGCCAGGGAGATAGTCATTGGGGTTGGTGGTATCCAGGAACGTGCGCTGCCAGAGGATGGCGCCGTTGGCGGCGTTGATGGCGTACAGCGAGTCGTGTTGCGTGGCGACAAAAACGACCGAAGTGTAGGTGCCGGGCGTGCCCACAGTGTTCGGGCCGGCAGTAATGGTGACGTTGGTCAGAACCAGGGGCTCGGCATAGACCTGGCCGTCCACCGGGGTGTTGTAGAGTTGGCCGAAATCGGCGGCGTTGACGTTCGACGACGTCAATTGCGTCTCGGTCAGGTTGGCCCCGGTCGACTGGGAGTCAACGTGGTATTGCGTGATATTCGTCGCGAGCAGGCGACGATCCTCGAGTAGCTCGAGAAGAGGCCGACAAGGCGGCCGTTTGCGTTTGGGCTGGAGGTTGTTGGAACGGCTCCATCTCGATTTCCACATGCGTTGCGCCTCACAATGAATCCACCGGCGATTTGTTCATTGAGCCCTGGATCGAGAACATCTTTCTTGAGGGAATGCAAAGAATTTCCCGTCGCGGTTCGACGCGAAGATGCGGGCTGATCCTCGGAATAAGCCATGCTCGCGTTTCGAGCACAGAAAATGAACGCCCGAGAATTGTGCTAGCGTCTCAGATCCGCACAAGAAACCAAAGCGAAGAGCTCTCGAAGCGATCGATCATGAGACCGAATGCGTCGAGCCCTCGGCTGAAACCCGGGTATTCCCAGATGGCCCGCCTCCGTTGTGCGGGTTCGACCCTGAGGGGAGATAGTAGTGCCCCGAGAGTGCGTCCGCAAGGAGCTCTTAAGAAAATCGTTGCCGCGGCCCGTCCCGGCGGCTTGAGCCCAACACAACGCGCGAGACGCTCTTCGTTTGCTGATCTGCCGGAATCGGCCCGTGCCACGCACCGCGCCCGCGCTGCCGCGCGTTTTGTTTCCTCCGGCAACGCGATCGAGTTACGTGAGCACGCCAGGGCGACGGCGCAGCTCGGCCCACTCAAACGTGAAAGCCATCGCTCCGCAGTACGATGATCAAGCCCGCGGCGTGGTCCTCTCCTTGGCGCCTCAGCTTGACGGATCGACCGCCACGTCGTGGAGATTGGTTTGTCGGGCCAGGCGATGGATATACCCAAGGGAATGGGCGTAGCGTCGATTCGGCTGCAACACGTAATCGGCTTGCGGGACGGCTTCCAGGGAAAAGGCGAACAGTCCGCCGGGCGCAGCAACCGGGCAACGGCCTCAAAGACGCCAACCAGGTCTCCGGCATAGATGAACACGTCGGCTGCCAGCACCAGGTCGAACGGTTCCTGGCGTGCGCTCAGATACGCGACATAGTCGCCCAGTACCAGCTCATCGTAGATCTTGCGGCGCTGCGGCCCATTGGATCATGCGGGCCGAGACGTCGATCCCGGTGAGTCGGCCGGCGACCCCACGAAACTGCAGGCCAACCAGGCCGGTCCCACAACCCAGGTCGATCACGTCCAGATGCCGTCGCTCCCGGCCTGGCGGCCAGCACCGCATCAAATAGTTTCTCGGGAACCACGTAGTTGAGTGTTTCGACCAGATGCTGATCAAACGAGGGCGCATAGGAATCAAACAGCCGCAGCAAATAAGGGTAGGGCGTCGCAGGGGGCGGCGGCATGTCGCCCAGGGCCGCCAGGTTATACCGGGCTTCCTCGAGCCTCGGGTTGATCTGGAGGCGCGGCGTGGTACGCTTGCTTGGCTTCCAGAGCGCGGCCGGCTCGATCCAGGACGTTTCCCAGGTTGTGATGAGCGTTGGCATAATCATGTCTCAAGGAGATAGCCTGCCGCAGGCTGGCGATTGCCTCCTCGAGCAGACCTACTTTCCCCAGCGCGGCTCCCATTGTGTTCAGCGCCAGCGCGTAGCCGGGGCGCTCAACCAGGGCCTGCCGGCACTCGGCGATGGCCGCTTCTGCATCGCCAAGGCGCAGCAATGCTCCCGCCAGGTTGTTGTGGGCCTCGGGGAAAGGAACCCGCAGCGTGAGCGCATGCCGGTACGCTGCAAGAGCGCGGTCGTATTCGTGCAAATCCATCAATGAGTCGGCAAGTTGCAAGCAGGCTGGTGCGTTTCTTGGGTCAAGTGCCAGCGCCTGCTCGAAGCAAGTCGCTGCCTCGCGAACCTTCCCGTGCTGGAAGTGGAGCATGCCCAGAGCGTAGGGGTAATCCGGGCTGCGCGGCGCAAGAACGATCGCGCGCTCCAAGGCGGCGATCGCTTCCCCCGTTCTGCCTGTTTGCTGGAGAATAGCCGCGAGCTGCCCCAGCAGATCCGGGCGATTGGCTTGCTCGCCAAGGAGCCGGCGACAATCGGCTTCCCGGCGGCGCAATTCAGCCGAGCGTGCCTGGGAAAGCCGTTCGGACTCTCTTCCAGTTTGTTCCAATTCCCCCGCCCCCCCGCCGAACGGCCATCGCAAGCGTGATAATCATTCTACTTGTTTTTCCGCATCGACGGACAATGGGTCGGGCGACGTTCACGGCGATCATCGAATCCAGCGGTCTCGATCGAGATTCGCGCCATCTCACTCGATTGCGTCGTCAGAACCGGACGGCCTCTGGCCTGGAGGTGCGACATGCCCTTCCGTCGGCGTCGGATCAGTCGCAAGCGAGTTGAATGGCTTGCCCTCTGGAAGCAGGTCGAGGCGTTCCGCGATCGAGCGACTAGGATGTGAACGCACCGCAGCTGCTTATCCGCCCCGGTCTCCCGGCGAGAACTTCACCGATCCCGGATTGATCAGCGTCTGCGTCTCCTTGATCAGGGCGGATAGCTTCAGCACCGTCAGTGTGAACTCCGTCAGCTGGTCACGCCCCTCTGGGCCGACCCAGACGAAGCTATTTCCGCAGCTTCCGACGTAGCAGGCGTCTTTCGGCACGTCTCGCTTGCGACCTACGTGGAACCAGCCGGATTGGATCATGGCTAGATCGCTCTGGATCAGCTTGACCTTTCGGCAGACGTTCCTCGCCAGCGGGGAGCGATCACGCGTCGTTTCCGCGTCGCCGCAGACGGTATCGTCATTGGTCGTGATGATGTGGGCATCCAGCTCCTTCGCGCTGCGGCTTGCGTTGCCCTGGAACTCGTAGAACAACTCAGACTCATTCCGGAGGTCGGCATTGGACGCGAATTGGTCCTTCAACTCGTGGGCCAGCTCGTCGAGGAATTCCGGCGATGGCATCTCGAGAAGCACCATGGGCGCGCCGATAGGCGATCCGAAGCAGCCGCAATTCGGTCGCATCAATCACCGGCGACATACCCCACTGGGCGACCGCGGTCCGCGAGCCCAAGAGCTGCGGGAACCATGTGACCGGCGGGCCGATGTCCACCGCCGCTCCCCCCGAGATCGAGTCGGTGATCTGCGTCGTCCCCTCGCGCAGATTTACGTGCCAGGGGAGTGCAGATGGGTTGGTCGCGAACTGGGCGAGGTTATCCAGGACTTGCTGATATTGCAGCTCGGGCAGGGTGCCGCCTTGGTTGACCGTCCTCTGGCGCAGCCGGCCGGTCGTGCATCCGGTCACGCAGGCCAAGCCGAGGGTGAAAATGAACATCGCAACACGCATGCGATCCCCGGGGAGGCGCTGTGCGGATGGTTTATGCGGATTATATCGGCAAACAGTGGCCCGGACGTGAGATCCCTGGCCGTAGAGCGGCGAGGGCGTGTAGCGGGTAGACTGGGACCGAGATCTGACAAGCGACCGGCGCGATGCATCACGAGTCGGATCACCGGAGCGCGTACTGGACATGTTTCTCGCTAAATGGAATTGGAGACCAGTCGTCAGCCCGAGCGCGGTCCGGTTTGCCTTCGAGCGGCAATAGGTTCTGGCTGAGTGGCCAGCAAGGGATGTTTAACCTCGCTACTTTGGCGGCGAGTGCGTACAGGCTTGCACCCGAGACGGATTTGCTAAGTCCGTGCGAGGCGTTTGTAGTCCTCGGCTCGATACGCTGTTGGAGGAATCTCGTTGCCGCGACGAGTGATATCTCCCGAAGACGCAGACAATCCATATGCTCCACCGCGGGCTGGTGTCGGCACACCGTCGATCACGGACGAGTCCGAGCCGGAGGCCCTGCGCGGAAAGTTGGCCCATCTTGAGTCGTTCGCCGAAGCGGTTGGCATCGTGTGCATCATTTTCGCAATTTAAAACGCTATGATGTTCGTGTATTGGGCGGGATGGGCTATCCTCGCGCGGTTCGGTGCGATCTCAACTCCATCGCCCATTCATAGCTATTCTGCCAACATTGCGATCGCGCTGGCTGTTCCCGTGGCAGTCACAGGCCTCACCGCAGCGTACGGTCTCCGGCATCTACGTTGGTGGTCTTCGTGGCCCCTGGGAGCCTACTCGCTCGCACTCTTCTCGCAGTTCGTCTTGCTCGCCTACAACGATCAACAGCGAGGCGAACCAAAACTTGCCCTCTTGACGGCGGTGTTCGAGGCCATGCCACTGATGCCAGTGGTTGCGCTATGGAGGCTCGATCTCAGGTCCCTCCTCTCCAAGGATTACGCTCGGGCTGTCGCCGATACGCCACATATCCACATCAAGGCCAAGCTGCCGCTCGCTGTGAGGCGCGTCATGGCCCTGTTGCTGTTGATTCTGATCGGATCGACCTGGTCGATGTTATCGTGATCCATTAATGAGACCCTCCACACGAGACTTCGCTCGAGAAGACCGAGCAACCGGTGATAGGGCGATGCGACCGATCGGGATAAACCTTCATCCAGCAGGTGTAGTCACAGTACGCCGGCGACGACCTGTAGCGGGCATCCGCCCCGGCGGATCGCGCCCTTGCCACCGGGCCTGCGAACGAATCCTATCGCTGGTTCCAGCTCGCCAGGGGCCTGGCCGAGTACCGGCGGAACCGCTTTGATGAAGCGACCCCGTCGCTAAAGGAGTCTGCCGCCAAGGGCGTGTAGCCCGATTCGCTGCTCGTCTTGGCGATGATCCAGCACCGCGAAGGGCAAGCCCAAGTGGCCCGTGAGTCGTTGCTCGCCGCCGTGAGTTCCTACGACTGGTCTGATTCGCGGGCCATCGATCACCAAGCGTGGATTGCCCACGCACCGGGTCGGACGGGGTCTGGTGGCGCAGGAATGCCTCCGGCTGCCGCCTCGGCAGCGGCCTGAGTCATACGCGTGGCATGGAGGTGCCGGTGGTTGCACGATGTCTGCACTGACGCGGCAGCACAGGAGCATGTCGCGAATTGGCACCGCCTGACGCCTTCCGTCGGGAGCCCGACCTTCGATTTGGCTCGCCGCTGATATTTCTCGGGACGCAGGTTTGGAGCCATGAAGAATCCAGCCCGCGTCATGAGAGAGAGGAACCCTTGGCTTGGACTTCGCAGCCGATCGCGGCCATCCCGAATAAAGGCCGCGATTCACCTCGGGGGGACAAGTCGGCTCTTGAACTTTTTTTGACCGAACACGGGGGCTGGGAAGCTCGGTTGTCGCGGATTCTTCCCGAGACATCGAACTGCGGTATCCAATCGTAACCCCTTACCATAACTGGTGTTTTCCGATCAGCCACACCGATACAGGGAACCGCCACGCACGGTCGCTTTTTCAGAAACGCCGCTGCGATAGGTGCCTTTTGCGCTTTGCCGACTGTCAGGAATCTGTATACACTTTCCTGACAGGAGAGTACGGCCGATGGGCACCATACAGGACGACATTCTGAACCGGATTCGCGGGCAGGACCGGGGAAAGGTCTTCACGCCGAAGGACTTTCTCGATCTGGGTAGCCGCGATGCCGCTGACCAGTCGCTCTCCCGCCTGGTGAAGAGCAGCGAGATCCAGCGGCTTGGGCGGGGTCTCTATCACAATCCCCGCATGAACGCGCGGCTCGGCATTCCCATCGGCCCGGATCCCGATCAAATCGCCGAGGCATTGGGCCGGCAGACAGGCAGCCGGGTGCTGCCCTCCGGCGCGGTGGCTGCCAACCGGCTAGGGCTATCGACCCAGGTGCCGGCGAAGCCGGTGTACGTGACTGATGGGCGAACCCGCCAGGTGAGAATCGTTGGCATGGTGTTCCAGATTCGGCACGTCGCCCCGCAGGAGCTGTGGGCGGCGAGCCGGACCGCGCGACGGTGTTCCAGGCGCTTCGACATCTCGGACAGCCGGCTGTGGACGACCAAGTAATCGCGCGTCTGCGGCGCGCACTATCGGCAAAACAGCGGCAGGAGCTTCGTCGGGATGCGCAGTACACAACCGACTGGATCGCGGCGGTCGCCCGCCGGGTCGCTCAGGACGAGACCGAGCGGGTGCGTCATGGATGATGTCGCCCGCCTGCCGTTCGCTGACCGCACCGACCTCTTCGTCGCGACCGCGAACCGTCATGCGCTGACCGCTGCAATCATCGAAAAGGACTTTTGGGTTTGCTGGACGCTCAAGCGGATTTTCACACTCACCGACCCGCCTGCGGGATTCACACCATCGGCCACACCGACCTGGCATAACGTGCATGGGCCGTGACGCTGTAAATAGGTGACGAAGTGATTATGTGACGCTTGAAAATGGTGTTCGGAGCATAGGCATCAGCACAAACCTCCTCATCGCTTCCTACTGATTCACCACCCTTCTTCCGGCACGAAATTCTCAGAGCCGTCGCGGGGGGACTGCGCAAGCGGCCGTCAGTGCCGCTGGCCGAAATCGGCCAGGGCGGTCAGCACTGCGGAAAGAGTCGGGCTCATTTCGAGCGTCCGATCTTGATGACTCGTCAGCGAGGATCGCCCCGTCGTCGGCCACGGCTCGTTTGATCAGAAGGACCACAAGGACGACAAAAAAGCAGCCCATCGTTCCTTGATACTGCCGCCGTCCCTGCAAGACGGCGATACCAGGGACAAATGAGTTCTTTCTGGCTCGTGCGCCGCACGCTTCCGAGCATCGCTATTTCATCAACATGCCGAGCGGCAGCAAGGGTCCGATCGGCATCAGGTCGAAGGTCAGCAAGTTGGCTTGACCGAGCGGCAGTGCTTTGAGGAGCCTGTCCGCCTCGTCGACCGAATCCACGCTCATCAGGAAGATGACGCCCTCCTCCTTGTCCCGCAGCCAGAACTGTTCCATCTTGCCGTCGAGATAGAGTTGCAGCGTCGCTGGGACTTCCTTCGGCAGATAGCGCTGTCGTTGTTCCTGGGTGAGCGGCTTCAGCGTGCCGATTGCCATCACTTTCATGATTTTCTCCGGTGGTCAAAGGTAAGAAGGCTGGCGATCGAGAGAATTGCGGAACCGTGCTGTTTGCGTCTCTCGTCTCCGCAAATACTGGCTCTACCGGCGCGAAGCAACGCGTGCGATCGACTGGCGGATCGAGACGACGTGGAGGAAGATCCCGACCGGGGCGAGGAGCGCCGGGATCCAGATGACCGGCCAGGTGGCGATCGCGGTGAACGGCTCGCCCGGCCAGTTGAGGTGGAGCGGGCCCGGGGTGGACGTGGCAACGGTCCCGATCGCGTTGGCCAGCATCGCCAGGCCGAACAGGTTCCAGGCGATCGTCATCCGCGGCCCGAACCAACCGAACGCGATCCCGGCCGCCACCACCGGGGCCGTGAGGCCGACGAGCGCGTCGAAGTTCCGCCCCTCGAACGTGACCTGGACGGGCGCGATCCCCTCCATATGGAGCCGCCAGAACGCGAGCTCCACGCCCACCCGGAACGTCTGGAGGGCCACCGGCTGCCACGGCGGGACTTCCGCGAGGAGCCGCCGGAATGTCTGCGTCAGGCCGAGCAGGACGAACGTCCCGAGGGCGGTCAGGGGGAGGAGCGGCCACCGCGGCGGGAGAGCCGTCCAGTCGGCGAGAAATCCGCTTTGGGCGAGCACGGCCGTCGCGCCGAGCCAAGCGATCATCCCGACCGCGACGGAGGCGGCAAGGGTTTTCGGATGCCAGTCCCGCCCTTCGGGCCGCCCGGGCGAGCCCGAACGCCAGCGAGGGCGACCACACCGGCCGTGGTCCCGGTCAGCAGCGCGCAGTCGAGAGCGATCCGGTCATGATTCACCTCGTGGGCGTTCGGGAAAGCTGGCAAGAGGCCGGCGGAGGCCGCTGGTTGATCACTCGAAAGCCTTGCGATGCTTCTCGATGAACGCCTCGAGCGTCATCGGCGGACGGCCGCCGAGCTTCTCGACGAGGTCGTTGGTGCCCTCGAAGATCCCGTTCTGGTGGTCGATCGCGACCTCTTTGAGGTGCTGGAAGAGGAAGGAATTCTCCCGGCCCGCTGTCTTCCCGCTCGCCTGCAGGGTCTTGCTGAACTCCTCGAAGTCGACCTGCTTGTACTGGACGTCCTTGCCGAGGACCCGGCTCAGGAGCTGGGCGGTCTCCTGGTAGGTGTATTCGACCGGGCCGAAGAGCGGGTAGATCCCGCCTTTGTGCGGCGCGGGGTCTTCGAGGATGCCGGCGATCACGCGTCCCTGGTCCTCGGCCGCGATCGGGGCGTGGCTTGCCCGTGCCGAACGGCACGTGGAGCAGGCCGGCCTTGATCATCGGGGCGAGGTAGAGCAGCCACTCGGCGAAGTAGGTCGGCCGGATGTGGGCGACCGTCAGGCCCGACCAGTCGAAGACCCGCTCGGAGAGCCAGTGATCGGTCGCCGCGTGGCTCTTCGCGTCCTCCCGCGCGGACTTCTGCGACATGTTGACGATGCCGTCGACGCCGGCCTCCTTCGCGGCCTGGGCGAAATACGCCGTCGCCTGCAGGATGCCGGGGCGGATCGGGTAGACGAAGTAGGCCCGCTGGACGCCGTTCAGCGCGGCGCGCACCTGGCCGAAGTCGAGGAGGTCGCCGTAGACGACCTCGACGCCTCGATCCTGGAGCTTCTTCGATCGGTCGTCCTCGACCGTGGGCCAGCGCCCGCACCTGGTGGCCGCGGGCCAGCAACTCGTCGATCGTCGCCCGGCCGGTGTCCCCCGTCGCGCCGGTGACCAGGACTTTGCCCTGAATCATTTGAATTCTCCGCTGAAGTCGTCTAAGATTGCGGTTGACATCTAAATGGTAGGCGGGCTGCATTTAGATGTCAATTATAATCCAAATAATCTCTGAGAGAAGGCATCGCCATGAGGAAGTCGAAAGAGGAGGCGGCGCTGACCCGCAAACGGATCGTCACGGCCGCGGCCGACGAGTTCCGCAAGAACGGGATTGTCGCGACCGGGCTCAACGACCTGATGAAGGCCGCAGGGCTCACCCATGGCGGCTTCTACAAGCACTTCGAATCGAAGGACCAGCTCGTCGCCGAGGCCTGTGCCGAGGCCGTGGAAACGCTGATCGAAAAGGTAAAGACAGCTGTTGCCAAGGGGCCGGGGGCGGCTCCGGCAACCTATCTCTCCACGGGTCACCGAGACAATCCGTCCGCAGGCTGCCCGCTTTCCGCGATCGGCAGCGAGCTCTCCCGGAGCGACGAAAGGACGCGCGCGGTGGCCACGGAAGGCTTCCTGAAACTCGTCGACATCATGGCGGGGCAGTTCGGCAAGCTCCCGCGCGACACCGCAAGAGAGCGCGCACTGGTGGCGGTATCGACGATGATCGGCGCGCTGACCATGTCGCGCATGGTGTCCGACCCCAAGCTGTCGGCGGAGATACTCAAGGAGGCCGAGAAGAGCTTGAGCAAGGCATGAGAGGCCGATCCCTCTGACCTCCAGCACGTGCCCTTCATTCCGGGCGATCGCGAGGTCCGCTTGGGCCTGCCCGAGAACTGCCGAACGTTCACTTCGCGGCGACAGGATCATCACAGCAACAAAAACGTGATCTTATCGATCTTGCCGGTGAACTCGAATTTGCCTTTGTCCTTGTAGGCCGGATCGACGGGCGTGATCGAGTCGCGGCCGACCTCGAACGGCTCCAGCCCGTGCCGGAACGACGACCGCGTTGAGCTTGCCCTCGCCGGCCGGCTTGCCGTTGACGAACAACTTGAGCGTGCCGCCGCCTTCCTTCGAGCCGTCCGGGGTGAACTCGGTCTTCAGCGTCACCTTGCCCTCGGGAATCGCTACCGTGCCGGGGATTGTGACGTCGGCGATGTCGAAGAACGTGTAGCGGAACACCGGCTTCTTGTCCTTGATGTAGAGCGACCACCCCGCCGAGAACGCACCCGCGCAGGTGATGACGCCTTCCGCGCCGCCCTTCGGGATGGTCAGTTCGGCGGTGATGGTGTGCCGGCGCGGGAACAGTTGCGGGCCGATCGGTTCCGGCAGCCAGACGTTGTTGCCGTAGTACGTCCAGCTCGTCTTCGGAATCACCGGACTCCCGCAGCTTCGGGTCGAGCCGTTCCGAGAACCGTGGGTCGAGCGGGAACACGTCGTACTTCTTGGCTTCTTCCAGGAACTTGGCCTGCAGATGCTTCGAGCTTCTCCGGATTCGCTCGCCGCGAGATCGATCCGCCTGGCTGAAGTCGTCCGTCGATGTTGTAAAGCTCCCACGGAGCCTTGAGGAAGTCCGTCGCCGTTGCCCGCGGTCATCCAGGGATAGCCATACCGGCTGCACGCCACCCAGCCGTCGTGGTAGATCGCCCGATTGGTCGCGAGCTCGAAGTACTGGGTCGTGCGCTTGCTCTTGGCGTTTGCGTCGTCGAAGGAATAGAGCATCGAGACGCCTTCGATCGGCTTCTGCGCGATGCCGTTCACGACCTTCGGCTCTGGGATCTTGCACGCCTCCAGAATGGTCGGCACGACATCGATGACGTGGTGGAACTGGTCGCGAATCTCGCCCTTCGCTTTGATGCCGCTTGGGCCAGTGAACGACCAGCGGATTGCGAGTGCCGCCGAAGTGCGAGGCTACCTGCTTGGTCCACTGGAATGGTGCGTTCATCGCCCACGCCCAGCCGACCGGGACGTGCGGCTCGCTGGTCGGCCCGCCGATTTCGTCGATCCGCTTGATCGTGCTCTCCAGGCCGAGTTGCACGCCGAGCAGACTGGCAAGCTCACTGAACGTGCCTTCCAGACCGCCCTCGGCGCTCGCGCCGTTGTCGCCGACGACGTACATCACGAGCGTGTTATCGAGCTCGCCGGAGGCGGCGAGGCTGTCGATCAACCGCCCGACCTGATCGTCGGTGAACTCCATGTATCCGGCGTAGTTCTCCATCAAGCGGGTGTACACTTTCTTCTCGTCCGCTGATCGCGTGTCCCACGACGGAATGCTCTCGTCGCGTGCCGTGAGCTTGGTCCCCTTGGGAATGATGCCCATCTCCAGTTGCCTCGCGTGAGTCAGCTCGCGCTGCTTGTCCCACCCGTGGTCGAACTTGCCCTTGTACTTGTCGCGCCACTCCTTCGGGGCATGATGCGGTGCGTGAACGCCCGAAGTGCTGAAATAGTTGAACCACGGCTTGTCGGGGTTCGCGGCCCGGACGTTGTGCGTCCAGGCAATGGCCTCGTCGGTCATGTCAGCCATGAAGTGATAGCCCTGCTCCGGCGACTTCGGTTGGGACACCGGCGTGGTGTCGCGGTACAGCGTGGGATAGTACTGGTTCGTTTCGCCCTGATTGAAGCCGTAGAAGTACTCGAAACCCTGGCCGGTCGGCCAGTTGTCGAACGGACCGGCCGGACTGATCTCTGGCTCGGGAGTGTTGTGGGCCTTGCCGAACATGGCCGTGGCGTAGCCGTTGTCGCGCAGCGTCTGCGCCACGACGGTTGTGCTCTTCGGGATGATGCCGGTGTAGCCGGGGTAGCCAGTGCCCATCTCGATGATGACGCCCGTCCCGCAGCTGTGATGGTTGCGGCCGGTGAGCAGAGCCGCCCGGGTCGGGCTGCACAGGGCGGTGGTGTGGAACTGGTTGTATGTCAGTCCGTTCTTCGCGAGCTTGTCGAGGTGCGGGGTCGGCACCGGCCCGCCGAACGTCGAGCACATCCCAAATCCGACGTCGTCGAGCAGGACGAGCAGCACGTTCGGCGCTCCCTTCGGAGCCTTCACGGGCTGCGGATAGTCCGGCGTCGAGTCCTTGTACGTCTCGCCGATCTTGCCCTTGAACGCGGGGTCTGGCTTGGGCAGTTGCGTGCCATCGGCCCGGGTGGACGTGTCGGCCGGCCTGGTATCCTGGGCGAACGCCTCGGTCATCCGCGTGGATGCCGCCAGCCAGCCCAGGGTGCAGCCGGCAGCGACGAGCGCGGCCGGGAGGAGGAATCGCGTGCGCATGGTGGGAGCCTCGTGAGTTGATCAGCAACCGGGCGAGATCGTTCCCGCCCTGACTGATGCTACTGCTTCAATTCAACCGTCACTTTTTCGATCTTGCCGGTGAACTTGAACCGCATCCGCCCGGCGTAATCCTCGAGGATCGGCGTACCGCAATCCTGGCCGACGTCGAGCGTCTCGTCGACCGAGAAGCGGAACGAAACAGTCGCGTCGATCGTACCCTCGGCGACCCGCTTGGACATGCGCAGACGCAAGTCACAAGAATGCTGCGCACACGACTCGGATAAGGAGTCGAAATTTGGCGAACGCCGCACGCCGACGCGCCTGCGACGCCTTGCTCACGGAAGTCGACGCACGCCCAGTCAAGACAAGAGGTGGTCACTATGGCAAATGACCCGCCTCCGGCAATGATCGCGCCAACAGGAATTGCGGCGAGGAAAATGCCTGATCCAAGCTGAGTTGGCTTATGTTATCTCGTCGGACCGCAGGCGTCGAGCGTCCAGACCCCGGAGCATCAGGATCCGCCTGTGAGATCGCGGACCGAGAAGTACCGGGCACGGGATGCAGATCGGCCGGCCACCGCCGGTCGTAGGTCGGTCGTTCCTCTGTCGCCTTAGCGACGCCTAGAATTGCACGTGAGTGATTCTGGCTGGTCTCCCCGGAACCCGATACGAAGGCTTCCGCAGGGAGCCGCACGGGAGTGCCAGAAGAAGCGACGGTTCCGGCCTTTCTTCAGCTCAAACGATATGCCGCCAAACAACAAGTAGTGGAGGCCAGTCATGCCAGAGACAAGCGCAAACTCCCCGACACTGCCGCCCGATGACCTGCGGCGCGAGTTGGCGCTTGCGAAGCCGAACGAGGATTCTGAATTGCCGCGCATCGGAGTCGTGGGCGACACGTACACGATCCTGCTGTCCGGCAAGGATACTGGTGGCCGTTACTGTTTGATCGACATGCACGTGCCGGCCGGCGGAGGCCCTCCTCGGCATCGCCACGATTTCGAGGAATCGTTTACAATCCGTGAGGGCGAGATCGAGATCACATTCCGAGGCCAGAAATCCATCCTGCGAGCCGGCGAGACCGCCAATATCCCGCCGAATGCGCCGCACCAGTTCGCGAACAAGACGGACCGATCCGTGCCGCCTTCTGTGCATATGCTCGCCGGCCGGACTGGAAGAGTTCTTCCTGGCCGTGGGTACGGCCGTCGCGAGCCGAACGACGCCTCCTCTCAAACCCGACGCCGCCAGGGTGGCGGCATTCAAGGAAAAAGCCGAACGCGCTAGCCCCGAAATATCGGATCGAGCTTCTATGACAAGCGGCGAATCTCCACGAGGCAGAGCGGATGCTCGAACCCTGTCGCGAGCTCGACAATCAGGATCGCGAAGCGGTCGCCAAAATGCGGGCAACGGTGGAACCCCAGAAGGGTCAACGACTCACGGGTTCCGAAGCCATCGCCATCATTGGTGTCTGTGATCTCCTACGAGCGCACCACTTCGATGTCTCAACGACTTACATCCATCGCAAGCCTCAGTTTCGGTACAACAAGCTTGACGCAACTCTCTGGCGAACTATAATTCAGGTATTGGATTCCGCGAATTGGGCGGCGTGTTTGGAGTTGTGTTTCCCAGTTTTTTGATGGCACACGGCGGCGAATGACATACAAGCCAACAAGTCAAACTGTTGGTAAGGCTGAAATTCGATGCCAGCCGGTACGTGTTCTGGCTGCACTGACTGCTTGTCTCCTCCTTCACGCGTCCTTCGTTCCCTTCACTAGCGGTTCCATTCCCACCATTTCTCGATCTTCGAGAGATCTTGCAACGGACTCATCGCGAAGCCTCGATGTCTCCAGTCCCGTTGTCTTTCCGTCTCACGATACCAGGACCTCCCATCAGCCTGTTTTTCTCGCATGTGACTCGCTCGTTTGTGTGGAGACCGAGGAGCTGGATTCCCTCGAGGAAGATCCCGGGCATCCTCAAGCGTTTCCCGAAACGAGTCTCATCCTTCTCGGCGAATTCTCAAGCCACACCTCTCCTCGGGCACCTTTCCTCCCTTTTGTCGCGATTCACGGCTTGATGAGCAGACGCTTCTAAGCAACAAGTCCGGAATCGTCCATCTTGTCCCTTGGGAAACTCGATGCTTCGAGTTCCTTCCCCAACCTAATTAGCCGGTGGCCGGTTCAGACGCATCCTCGAGCTTGCCGAAGCTCGCTGCGCATCCTGCCCCCTTTATTCTCCCCCGCTTTCTGGTATCCCATTTGCCATCGATTGCCTGCAGGAGGGCAATACGTATCATGAATCCCATGGTTTTCGTCAGGCGGCGACCCGTCACAACCTTCATGCTGGGCATCGCGCTTGTAGGTGGCTGCGTCCCGGGGTTGTCGGGGTCGCGGGACGATCTCGTTCCGTCGCTGAACACGCCTAAAATTTTCGCCTATGCCGAATCTATTGGCACGCGCGCCAAGCAGATGACAGGCTCCATCGTCGGCCAGGTATCAGTCATATTTTCACAAGCACGAGGACGAGGAGGTCAGCCACGAGCAACATCAGATCGTGGTCACCAGCCCCAAGGCAATGGACGTCACCATCACCCAGCCCTTTGTCTGCCAGATCCACTCGCAAAATCACATAGAGGTTAAAGCCTTGGACAGCGGGTTTCTCGAGGCGATCGCAGTCAAGGAAGGCCAGGCGGTGAAGAAGGGCGATTTGATGTTCAAGATCAAACCAGTCCTTTACATGACCAAGGCGGGACGCCGAGATCGGCCGAGGCCCGGCTCGCGGAACTGGAATACCTTAACACCAAGAGTTTGTTCGACAGCAATAAGGTCGTCTCTGCAGAATGAGGTGAAACTGTTCGAGGCCAAAAAGGATAGGGCCAAGGCCAAGGCCGCCCAGGCGCAGGCCGAATTGGACTTTACCGAAATCAGAGCACCTTTCGACGGTATCGTCGACCGCCAGCGCCAGCAGCTCGGCAGCTTTATCAAGGACGGTGAAGTCCTCACGACCTTGTCCGATAACAGCTTGATGTGGGTTTATTTCAACGTACCCGAGAAGCAATACCTCGAATACAAGGCCGCCCAGAAGCGGCATGAGCCTGAGGGCATAATCGAGCTCCGGCTGGCGAACCAGGACAAGTTCCCGGAAAGCTGCGTTCGCCTTACGATCGAGGGCCAATTCAACAACGAGAATGGAAATATCCCCTTCCGGGCGGATTTTCCGAACCCTGACCGCCTGCTGCGTCACGGTCAGACCGGCACCATCCTGATCCGCCGAACGCTCAAGAATGCTATCGTCATCCCACAGCGGGCGACGTTCGAGCTCCTCGACAAGCGATACGTCTGGGTCGTCGGCGAGGATGACGTGGCGCAGCAGCGTCTGATCACCATCAAGCACGAGCTCGACGACATTTTTGTCGTCGATACCGGACTCGACGTGGAAGACAAGATCGTTCTCGAAGGGGTTCGGGAGGTTGAGGACGGCAAAAAGGTGGAATTCGAGTTTCGTCAGCCGGAAGAGGCCCTCAAGAACCAAAAATTCCACGCGGAATAGCAACCGCGTCACCGAGATCGCGAACCGACAGAACGGATTGTTTCCGAACCATGTTCACAAACATCCTCCATCGGCCGGCACTCGCGATCGTCATCTCAATCATCCTCTTATTCCTGGGGGTGCTGGGGATCAGGACCCTTCCGATCGCACAGTTCCCCAACATCGCGCCGCCGACCGTCATGGTTTCCATTTCTTATCCCGGCGCCAGCGCCAATGTCCTGGTCGAATCGGTTCTGATTCCGCTTGAGCAATCCATCAACGGCGTTCAGAACATGCGCTTCATCACCTCCTCCGCCACCAGTGCGGGCGAGGCGGCGATCATCATCTACTTCGAGCCGGGCACGGATCCCAACATCAATGTCGTGAACGTGCAAAACCGGGTCAACATCGTGCTGTTCCAGCTCCCGCCCCTGGTGGTGCGGGAGGGGATCTTGGTCAGCCAGGTCGTGCCGAGCATGCTGATGTACGTGAACATCTTCAGCACGGATCCAAACGCCGACCAGAAAGACCTTTTCAACTTTGCCAACGTCTACGTCATGCCCCGGCTCAAGCGGATCAAAGGCATGGGCATCCCCAGGAATCTGGGCAACCGCATCTTTGCGATGCGGGTTTGGCTGGATCCCGACCGCATGCGCGCCTACAACTTGTCCTCCGAGGATGTCATGAAGGCTCTGTCGGAACAGAGCATCATTGGTTCGCCCGGACGACTCGGCCAGGCCACAGGGAAGACGTCGCAATCAAAAGAGTACGTGTTGACTTATATCGGGCGCTTTAACAGGCCAGAGCAGTATGCAGAGCATCATTTTAAAAGCAAATCCCGATGGGCAGCTCCTGCGGATCAAGGACATTGGCACGGTGGAGTTGGGTCCCCAGTTCTTCGATATTTACTCCGACATCAATGGGTATCCCGCGGCGTCCGTCGTCTTGAAGCAGGCTCCCGGCTCCAACGCCGCCGAGGTTATCGAGGAAATCAAGGAGGAACTCAAGCAGATCAAGAAGGAATCATTCCCTCCCCGCATGGACTACGAATTCGCCTACGACGTCTCCAAATTCCTGGACGCCTCGATCGAAAAGGTGCTGCACACCCTGCTCGAGGCGTTCATTTTGGTGTCTCTCGTGGTCTACATGTTCCTCGGGGATTTACGATCCACGCTGATCCCGACACTCGCGGTTCCGGTGTCGCTGGTCGGGACCTTCTTTGTCTTGCGGTTGATGGGCCTCTCGATCAACCTGATCACACTCTTCGCAATGGTTCTCGCGATTGGTGTCGTGGTGGACGATGCGATCGTGGTGGTCGAGGCGGTGCATGCCAAGATGGCCCAGAAGCACTTATCGCCCTACCGGGCGACCGCGGAGGTCATGCAAGAGATCTCAGGCGCGATCATCGCCATCACCCTCGTGATGACGTCCGTCTTCGTTCCGGTGACGTTCATTCCCGGGGCGGTCGGCACCTTCTACCGCCAGTTTGGGATCACGATGGCCACGTCCATCATTCTGTCCGGTCTGGTGGCCCTGACGCTGACGCCCGTACTCTGTGCGATGATTCTCAAGCCCCACAGCCACACCGGCACTGACTCCCACACGAGCGACACCGGCCCTGAAACCCACACGATCGAGGACGGCACCGACTCCCACACGAGCAACGGGAACAGGCCGCGCGGACTGGGAGTCAAGCTGCTTCTTGCGCTGGGAGGGTTGCTGGTCTTGGGCGGAGTAACGTATCTGGCGTATGAGTTGTGGGGGCCGGTTGGCTTCCTGCTCATTCTTCTGCCGTTCGTGCGGCGTCCTTTTGACCGCGCCGTCGAGAAGGTCACGGACGGTTATGCCGCGATCGTGCGGCGGATCGCCACGCGCCGCACGCTGACCATGGCCGTCGTAGCGGGCTTTGCCGCCGGCATTTATGTCGTCAACACGCAGCTCGCGACGGGTTTTATCCCGGGCGAGGACCAGGGCATCATCTACGCCGTCCTCCAGACGCCTCCAGGCTCCACGCTCGAGTACACCAACGACAAATCCCAGGAGCTCGAGAAGATCGCAAAGGAGATCAAGGAAGTCACCTCCGTCACCTCGTTGGCCGGTTATGAGGTTCTGACCGAAGGCCGCGGCTCGAACGCGGGAACCTGTATCATCAACCTGAAAACCTGGTCCGACCGCAAGCGAACCGCACGCCAGATCATTGTGGATCTCGAAGAAAAATGCAGCCAGATGAGCAACGTGAAGCTCGAGTTCTTTGAACCGCCCGCGGTTCCCGGCTTTGGCACCGCCGGGGGTATCTCCATGCTAGTCCTCGACAAGACGTTCTCCGCTGATTACCAGCGGCTCGGAGAAGTGACCGAGAAGTTCATGGCCGCCCTGAAAAAGCGTAAGGAGGTGACGAACCTGTTCACCTTCTACGCCGCCAACTACCCGCAGTACGAGCTGATCATCAACAACGACGTGGCCATGCAGAAGGGCGTGTCGATCAAGGCAGCGATGGACAACCTCAACATTCTCATTGGCAGCACCTGGGAGCAGGGATTCATTCGGTTCAACCAGTTCTACAAGGTCTTCGTCCAGGCCAAGCCGGAGTTCCGGCGCTACCCAGAGGATCTGGACAACCTATTCGTCAAGAACGACAAAGGGGAAATGGTCCCCTACTCCGCGTTCATGACGATCGAAGAAGAAGCAGGGTTTGAATGAGATCACCCGGTATAACCTGTACACCTCCGCCGCCATTCAATGCGCGCCGGCTGCTGGCTACAGCACCGGTCAAGCCATCCAGGCGATCAAGGAGGTCGGCGATCGAGACGCTGCCTCGCGGTTTCGACGTCGGCTGGTCGGGTCTCGCTTACGACGAGTCAAAAAAGGGGAACGAGGCAGTTTATATCTTCCTCATCGTCGTCGCCTTCGTCTATCTGGTGCTGGTCGGGCAATACGAGAGCTTTATCCTGCCGCTGGCAGTGATCCTGTCGCTGCCGGTCGGGCTCTTCGGTTCCTTCTTCTGCCTGCAGGCCATGGGTTTGGCTAACGACGTGTACGCCCAGATTGGTCTGGTCATGCTGGTCGGTCTGCTCGGCAAGAACGCGATCTTGATCGTGGAATTCGCGGTCCAACGGCGGCTGGAGGGCGTGTCTCTCAAGGAGGCGGCCGTCGAAGGCGCAAAACTGCGCTTCCGGCCGATTCAGATGACCTCCTTCGCCTTCATCGCTGGTCTCCTTCCGTTGGTCGTGGCCACCGGCGCCGGGGCGATCGGGAACCGAACCATCGGCACCACGGGAGCCGGCGGCATGCTCGTCGGCACGGTCGTCGGAGTCTTGGTCATTCCCGGCCTTTATTATTTATTCGGCAAGCTTGACGGCGGGCGCAAACTCCTCAAGGACGAGTCGCATCAACCTCTGAGCGAGAGGCTCGATACACGGACACGAAGACGAACACGCAAGCACGAACACGAAAACGGCTACGACGAAGCATAAGAAGCACGCTATTGCCGATAGCGATCGTTTGCAGCATGCTGCTGGTTCTGCCGGCTTGTGAGAATCCCCAAGCTCCGTCAGGCGGAGCCAGGACCAGACCTGCCGGAAGGCTTCCAGGGAGCGACCAGCTCGGAAAACTCATCTCAGCTCGGATAGTTTCCGCAATCGCAAAATCCGCTACTTAAGTCACAACCCGCATTAGTCGATTAATAGACAGTCCTCCGCTGGCATGGCCAATTCGACCATGCGCCAGGACGCTCATGAACCAGCCCTGCACGAGCCAGGAGTTGATCGCCTATTACTTGGTCGGCGGGATGCCGACAAGCGCAAACTTCTCAAGGACGACGCGGATGAATATCTCAATGAGATTTTTCGAACGCAAAGCATATGCAAGCACATGGCTGAGGACGCTCATGAATGAGCCCTGCACGAGCCAGGAGTTGATCGGCTATCACTTGGTCGGCGGGATTGCCGACAAGCGCAAACTCCTCAAGGACGAGGCGGATGAACGTCTCAGTCAGATTTTCGAACGCAAAGCATCTCAAGCACGTGATTGCGATCGCGATCGCTTGCAGCATGCTGCTGGTTCTGCCGGCCTGTATCCCGAATCTCCGTCACCCGGAGCCGGGACTAAACCGGCTGCCGGAAGGCTTCAGGGGAACGACCAGCCCGGACAACTCAGCCAAGGTCGAGATAGAAGAGTTTTATAAGGATCCGATGCTTATCTGCTTGATCCACCAGGCACTGTCACCGATCGGCAATCGGGAACTGAAGATTATGAATGAGGAGGTCCAGATCGCCCGCGCCGAGATTCTGGGGCGGTCAGGGGCGTACCTTCCCTTCGTCACTCTCGGGGGCAGCACGGGGCTGGAACAGAACTAGCCGCTTCACGGAAAACGGAGCCGGCATACTCGACGACCCGTTTCTCCCCGGGAAGCACTTTACGCAATCCGTTTGGAAATTACTTGGGGGGCGTCAACCTCAACTGGCAGCTCGACATCTATCGGCAGTTGCGGAATGCCAGGGACGCGGCAGCGCAGCGCTACGTCGTCGCCAGTGAGAGGCGGAACTTCTTCGTGACTCGTCTGGTCGCAGACATTGCCGAGAATTATTACGGGCTCATGGCGCTCGACAAACGGCTTGAGAATCTGGATAGAATCATCGAGCTTCAGGAGCGAAGTCTCGAGATCGCCCAGGCCAGGAAGCTTGCAGCCCGCGGCACCGACCTGCCTGTCCAGCGGTTCCAGGCCGAGGTTCGCAAGAACCAGAGCGAAAAGCTGATCGTTAACCAGGACATCATCCAGGCCGAGAACCGTATCAACTTCCTCGTCAATCGCTTCCCTCAGCCGGTCGAACGGCCGTCTCCCGGATTCTCCGAATTCTTCGATCTGAAGATTCACGATCTGAGCGTGGGAGTGCCATCGCAGCTACTTCTGAACCGACCCGATATCCGCCAAGCCGAGCGCGACCTGGTGGCTGCCGGGCTCGACGTGAAGGTCGCCCGGGTCAACTTCTTTCCTCAGTTGTTCATCAGCGGCGGCGTTGGCCTCGGCTCCTTCGTCATAAGTCATCTTTTCGAGCCGAACGCCGTGCTTGGCAATATCACAGCTGGCCTGGTCGGGCCGTTGGTCAACTTTAGAGCGATCCAGGCCCAGTACCTCACCGCGGATGCCAGGCAATTGCAGGCCCTCTACAGCTACCAGCGCGTAGTCCTCGAGGCCGTCACCGCAAGTCGTCAACCGCCTGGCCACGGTGCAGAACTTCGGCCAAGAGCATCGAGATCAAGAAGCAGCAGGTGCAATCGCTCGAGGCAGCAGTCGTAGCCGCCACCAGCCTTTATCAGCTTCCCCGCGGCGAATTTCCGATCGACTACTTGGACGTGCTAACAGCCCAGAATGAGCTATTTGCCGCGATTAGGGACTTGATCGAAACCAAAGGCGAGCAACTGGCTGCCGTCGCAAACGCCTATCAAGCCCTCGGCGGCGGCTTGAAGCACCGCTTCTTGCAAAAAGAATTCGTAGGGCCACCGTCGCCCGAAGTCGCCGCTGAAGCTCGTGCCAGGGCGATGCCGCCGCCGCCGAATGATCGCGCCAATCCCGACCCCCAGCCGGCTGACCCAAAAACACCGCAGCCCCGCCCAGCCAATGACCTACCCCCCGCGATTCCGTAACGCGAAAAGGTGTCAGGTACCGTTGTTGACACCCTGCGCCCCTGTAAAAAGGTGTCAGGTACCGTTGTTGACATCCTGCGCCGCTGTGGGCTAATCTGAATCCCATGGGACGACCTCGGCGTGCCGCCCAAGGTGGACTTGTTTATCACACGCTCAATCGAGCCAACGCCCGGCTCACCATTTTTGAGGACGAGGGCGATTTCATTGCGTTCGAACGGATCTTGGCTGAAGCAGTGACCCGGTATGGCATGCGGCTGTTGGCCTACTGCGTGCTGCCCAATCATTTCCACCTCTTGCTCTGGCCTCGCGGCGATGGTGACCTCTCTCAATTCATGCAGTGGTTGACGTTGACTCACACCCAGCGCTGGCATGCTCATCACCAGAGCGCCGGCTCCGGTCACCTTTACCAGGGTCGTTTCAAATCCTTCCCCGTGCAATCCGACGACCATTTTCTAGCTGTCTGCCGCTACGTGGAGCGAAACGCGCGTGCGAGCTGGCTTGGCGGCGCGGGCGGAGGATTGGCGATGGGGGAGCTTGGCGCGATGCCATACCATCGACGCGGATTCGACGCCGAGGCTGTTTCGTTGGCCGATCGCCAAGCCGCCGGACTGGACACGCCGCGTCAACATGCCGATGACCCCGGCGGAAGAAGAGTCCGTGCGTCGCAGCATCCGCAGAGGTCAACCCTATGGCACGGAACCCTGGCAAAAGCGTACGGCCTCACGACTGGGCCTGGAGTCGACGTTTCGACCACGCGGCCGCCCCATCAAGACACCAAATAACGGTACCTGACACCTTTTCCCTGCTCGCCCATGCGACGAGCGGCAAAGCCGTTCGGTGGCCGTAAGGTTTTGGTGATCGGAGGGCTGGTTCCTTCTTTGGTCGATTCTCGACGGACGGTGCCCCGCAAACCGTCACAGCACTTTCTGTAAATGAGGCATGAACGTGACCGCCGTTCCTCAGCCGGTAAATGCACCGTTGACGCGCACCGCGCTCTTTCTGGTCGCAATCATCAATCCCGGCACCGATCCGCGCGAGGGTGCGCTCTTTGTGCGGCGACCTGGCCTCACTCGTCCGTGCCATCGGATTTCGGGCCGCGGAGCCCAGCCTGTCATGCGTCATGGGGATTGGAAGCGACGCGTGGGACCGGCTCTTCGGTCGGCCTCGACCCGCACAACTGCACCCGTTCCGCGAGATCCGCGCTCCCGGCCGCCACGCCGTCGCCACACCGGGCGATCTCCTATTTCACATTCGCGCCCAGCATTTTGACCTTTGTTTCGAGCTCGGGACGCAGATCGTAGAGCGTTTGGGAAGCGCAATCTCCGTCGTGGACGAGGTCCACGGTTTTCGTTACTTCGACGCCCGCGATCTTCTGGGTTTTGTCGACGGGACCGAGAACCCGACCGGGCAGGCTGCGCAGGATGCCACGAAGATCGGCGAGGAGGATGCGGCGTTTGCCGGAGGGAGTTATGTCATCGTGCAGAAATATCTCCATGACTTGGCGAGCTGGAACGCGCTTCCCACGGAAGAGCAGGAGCGCGTGATCGGCCGCGCCAAGCTGTCGGATATCGAGACGGACGATGCCAGGAAGGCACCCTATGCACACAATGTCCTCACGACGATCGAGCAGGACTGCAAAGAGATCAAGATCCTGCGCGACAACATGCCCTTCGGTCGCGCGGGAGGCGAATTCGGCACCTATTTCATCGGTTATAGCCGGTCGCCGGCAACCATCGAGCAGATGCTCGAAAACATGTTCATCGGAAAGCCGCCTGGTAATTATGACCGGCTGCTCGATTTCAGCCGCGCGGTTACCGGTAACCTGTTCTTCGTGCCGTCCGCCACGTTCCTGGACAATGTGGCCGCCGACGAGTCCCCCGCCGCGACGGTTCCCGGATAGTCCGGCATCGAAGCCACTTCCGTTGCACCCAAAGGCGCCGGAGGGCTCGGTGCCCATCGGCTCACTCAAAGGAACGCGCAAGCATGAACAACCTCCTATCGTGTGCTTGCGCCAATCGCCTCGCAAATCCTTGGCACATGATAGGTGTCCCCGAAACCCCGGAACCGTGGGACATGAATTAGCCCTCTTCGAAATCGCTTTCTCGGAATTGTGCGACTACAATCGGTTTCGAGAAACCCTGTTCTGGAAGCCTCTCAGAATCTCCACTCTTCGATCCGGACAGCGCTTGACTGGCTCCCCGCGGCGAGTCGGTGAGCCTCGAGTCTCAATGGGCGTTTCGCATCCTGGTTTCTGGGGACCAAGGAGCGGTGTGTGACGATGAACGAGGTCACCTCGATTCTTTCGGCCATCGAGCGAGGCGAGTCGGACGCTGCCGAACAGCTCCTGCCGCTGGTCTATGACGAGCTGCGCAGGCTGGCCGCGCAGCGGCTCGCCCATGAGAAGCCCGGTCAGACCCTCGAGGCCACGGCCTTGGTGCACGAGGCTTACCTCAGGCTGGTGGCCGAGCCCAACAGTGAGTCCAAGGCCGCGGGCCCACGTTGGGACGGACGGGGTCACTTCTTCGCCGCCGCAGCCGAGGCCATGCGGCGGATCCTGGTCGACAGGGCTCGCCGAAAGCAGCGGCTGCGTCACGCGGGCCAACTGCAGAAAGAGCCCCTTGATGGCAACGAGCCGGCCATTTCGGCGCCGGTGGACGCGGTCGATCTGCTGACGCTCAACGAAGCCCTCGAACGGCTCGAAGCCGCGTCACCCCGCCGGGCCCGGTTGGTGAAACTCCGCTACTTCACCGGCCTCACTCTCCCGGAAGTGGCCGAGATCCTCGGCATCTCGCAGTCGACCGCCGAGGCCGACTGGACCTATGCCAAGGCCTGGCTGAAACGCGAGATGGAAAAAACTTGAGAAAAGCGTCGGGGGTTTCGTCTCCGGACGGCGCATTGGTGTTGCGAGGAGACATTCCCGTGAACGAGAGCCAGGTGTTCGCCATCGCCCTGAAGCTCGCTACGCCGGGCGAGCGGGCCGCTTACCTTGACGCGGTCTGCGCCGGGAATGACGACTTCAAGGCCCAGGTGGAGGCCTTGCTGAAGGCCCACGACGCCGACCCTCGCTTTCTTGAGGAGCCCGCTTCCTCACTTAGGAGCGCGACTCTGGCCCCTGCAACGCAGTGTGACGCAACCGCACTTCCGCCCGCGTTAGCGGCGGAAGGTGCCGGCCTTGTCATCGGCCCGTACAAGCTGTTGCAGCAGATCGGCGAAGGCGGCATGGGAGCGGTCTATATGGCCGAGCAAGCCCATCCCGTCCAGCGCAAGGTCGCCCTCAAGCTCATCAAGTCCGGCATGGATAACCGGCAGGTCATCGCTCGTTTCGAGGCGGAGCGGCAGGCTTTCGCGCTCATGGACCATCCCAACATCGCCAGGGTGCTCGACGCGGGAACGACGGAGAACGGCCTGCCGTACTTCGTCATGGAGCTAGTCAAGGGGGTGCCAATCACTAAATACTGTGACCAGCACCACTTGACGCCCCAAGAACGGCTGGAGCTGTTCGTTCCGGTCTGCCAGGCGGTCCAGCACGCGCATCAGAAGGGCGTCATTCACCGCGACTTGAAACCGTCTAACGTGATGGTTTGCACTTACGACGGCAAGCCGGTGCCCAAGGTGATCGACTTCGGCGTGGCCAAGGCGACCGGTCCCAAGCTGACCGAGCGGACACTCTACACGGAGTTCGGGGCCATCGTCGGCACGTTCGAGTACATGAGCCCCGAGCAGGCCGTGCTCGATCAACTGGACGTCGACACGCGCAGCGACATCTATTCCCTGGGCGTGCTCTTGTATGAGCTCCTGACCGGGACGACTCCGCTAGAGCGAAAGCGGATCACGCAGGTCGCGATCCTGGAGCTCCTGCGGCGGGTCCGCGAGGAAGAATCGCCCCGGCCCAGCACGCGATTGATTACGACGGAGGAATTGCCGTCCATCGCGGCCAACCGAGGGACCGAGCCGAGGAACTTGAGCGGTCTCTTGCGCGGCGAGCTCGACTGGATCGTGATGAAAGCGTTGGAGAAAGACCGGTCGCGGCGCTACGAGACCGCCAGCGCCTTCGCGGCGGACGTGCAGCACTATCTGCGCGACGAGCCGGTCCTGGCGGGCCCGCCGGGCGCTGGTTATCGGCTGCGCAAGCTCATAGGGCGGCACCGGGGCCCGGTGCTGGCGGCGGCGCTTGTGTTCCTCACGCTCCTGGCCGGCGTCCTCGGTACGACCTGGGGCTTGGTCCGGGCCAAGCAGGCGCTAGAGGCCGAAGCCTCGCAGCGCGCGGCAGCCGAGGCGAACGAGCGGAAGGCGCTCGAGCAGACGCGGATTGCCGAGGCAGTGCGGAACTTCTTGCAGCAGGACCTGCTTCGCCAGGGGGACCCGGCCGATACGGCGAGCGCCATGCGGCAGGCGGTCGACGGGCTCGAGACGACCGCGAACCCGACCATGAAGGAGCTGTTGGACCGAGCCGCGCACGAATTGATGCCGGCGAAGATCGAGTGGAAGTTCCCCGAGCAGCCGGAGGTACAGGCATCGATTTTGAGGACGGTGGGCGGCACATACTGGGGCATCGGTGAGTATGCCAAGGGGGTGGAATTACTGACGCGGTCGAGCGACACGTACCGTCGCGCGTTCGGGCCCGACCATCCCGATACTCTCGCCGCGCTTGCCGACCTCGCCGGGGCTTACCACTCCGCAGGAAGGACGGCTGAGGCCGTCGCCTTGTTCGAGCAAATCCGCGACGCTCGGATCAAGAAGCTCGGGGTCAACCACCCTGACACTCTCACCACCCTTGATAACCTGGCCGACGCGTATCATTCCGCCGGAAAAACAGCTCAAGCCGTCGCCCTCTCGGAGCAGGTGCGCGACGCTCGGCTGGAGACGCTCGGAGCCGAGCACCCCGACACCCTCACCACTCTTGATCACCTCGCCCGGGCGTACCTTTCCGCCGGAAAGACGGCCGAGGCCCTCGCACTGTACAAACAGGTGCGGGATGCTCGGGTCAAGAATCTGGGGGCCAACCACATCCACACCCTGATCACCGAGTTCGGCCTGGCCATGGCGTACCAGTCCGCCGGGATGACAGCCGAGGCCGTCGCTCTGCGCGAGCATCTGTACGAAGCTCTCGTGAAGAAGCTCGGGGCCGACCACCCGCTCGCGCTCGCCGTGCTGCACAATGTTGCCCAGTCGTATCGGGCTTCCGGCAAGACAGCCGAAGCCCGTGCCTTGTTCGAACAGGTGCGCGACGCGCTCGGTGAAGAAACTTGGAGTCGACCATCCCCTCACCCTCGCCACCCTCGCCGGCCTGGCCTGGACGTACCTCTCCACCGGGAAGACGGCCGAGTCCGTCGCACTGTTCGAGCAGGTGCGCGACGCTGCGCGTGCAGTCGCTTGGGGTTAGCCACCCCTATACCCTCGACACGCTCACTGGCCTGGCCACCGCGTACCAGGCCGCCGGCAAGACGGCCGAATCCGTTGCCCTCTTCGAGCAGGTGCGCGGCGCACAGGTGAAGACGCTCGGGGCCGACCATCCCGACACCCTCGCCAGCATTTACCGCCTGGCCACCGCGTACCAGGCCGCCGGCAAACTGGAACAAGCATTGCCGTGGTATCAGCAAGCCGCTCAAGGCATCGAGAAGCGGCAGTTCGTCGATCCACATTCCGACCGGTTTATCGGCGACTTGATCGAGTGCCACGAGCGGCTGAAGCAGTATGACCAAGCCGAAGCCTGGCGGCGGAAGTGGCTGGCAGTCGTGAAGGAGCGCTCCGGCCCCCAGTCGCTGCCCTACGCCGACGAACTGGCGCAACTGGGGTTGAGGATGCTGGAGCAGAAAAAATGGATCGACGCAGAGCCCGTGCTGCGCGAATGCCTGGCGCTCCGTGAAATGAAACAACCGGACGCCTGGACAACGTCGAGCGCCGAGGTCGATGCTCGGCGAGGCGATGAGCGGCCAGAAGAAATGGGCTGAGGCTGAGCCGCTGCTCGTGCAAGGCTACGAGGGGCTGAGCCAGCGTGCTTCGAAGATTCCGAACGAAGCCAGGCCCCGCCTGACCGAGGCACTGGAGCGGCTGGTGCATCTCTACGAATCGACGGGGAAACGCGAGAAGGCAATACGAGTGGCAGAAGAAGCTCGAAGCGACGGCGCAAGCGCAGCCGGCGGCCAAGGAGTAAACACACGCCGCTGATCGCCGACTTGACTTCGGCGAGCACGGACAAAGGTGTCAGACAAAGGTGTCAGGTACCGTTGTTGGCATCCCGCGCCCTGTGCGCTAATCTGAATCCCATGGGACGACCTCGGCGTGCCGCCCAAGGTGGACTTGTTTATCACACGCTCGATCGAGCCAACGCCCGGCTCACCATTTTTGAGGACGAGGGCGATTTCATTGCGATTCGAACGGATCTTGGCTGAAGCAGTGACCCGGTATGGCATGCGGTTGTTGCCCTGCTGCTTGATGCCCAATCATTTCGACTTCTCACTCTGGCCTCGCGGCGATGGCGAGCTCTCGCAATTCATCCAATGGTTAACCTTGACTGTCACCCAGCGCCGGCATGCTCATCACCATAGCGCCGGTTCCGGTCTCCTTTACCCGGGGTCGTTTCAAATCCTTCCCCGTGCAATGCGACGACCGTCTTACTGTCTGCCGCTACGTGGAGCGAAACGCGCTGCGAGCTGGGTTGGCGGCGCGGGCCGAGGATTGGCGATTGGGAGCTTCGCTCGATGCCATACCATCGACGCGGGTACGGAGCCGAGGTCGATTCGTTGGCCGATCGATAAGCCGCCGGACTGGACACTCCGCGTCAGCACGCCGATGACTCCGGCGGAGGAAGAAGCCGTGCACCGGAGCATCCGCCGAGGTCAGCCATATGGCTCGGCCCACTGGCAAAAGCGTACGGCCGTACGACTGGGACTGGAGTCGACGTTTCGACCACGCGGCAGCCCCGTCAAGACACCAAACAACGGTACCTGACACCTTTGAATCATTCTCACGCGGTCAGCTCCCGTGATGGCCCGGGCGAGCGCGATGATGAGAATGCTTGTCCGCGACTCGGATTTTGTGATCGGATCGCGGCCGCCCCTTGTGGGCAGAGTGAGCGAGACCGAGTGGGCCCCGGTTGATTTTGGGCCCGTGCACCTTCGCATTGTGCCTCACCTGGTGGAGCTTCGAGCGAGCACCGGCTGTCTCGAGGGTAGTGGTCGGGGTGACTTGCTGGGACGAGGTATCCGAGGCGGCGGGTGCGCCGATGATCGACGTGCCGCTGAGATTGTCGGACGTCTCGGTGCTCTGGTTGATAGCCCGCCGACCGGGCCGGTGACGGTGTTGCCGGGGTCGACGGAGGAACCCGTCGGGCCCGCGAAGGCTGGGCCACCCGTGGCTTGAACGACCTGGCTCAGGACCGCCGACGTGCTTGTGGTGAAATTGGCGTCGCCGCTGTACACCACCGTGATCGAATGCGTGGCGACCGAGAGCTGCGACGTGGCGAAGGTGGCCGTCCCGCCGCTGAGTGCGACGGCCGCGCCGAGGGCGGTCGAGCCGTCGCGAAACGTCACGGTGCCCGTCGGTGTGCTGCTCCCCGGTGAGGATGCGATAACCACGGCCGTGAAGACCACTGTCTGGCCGGAGACCGAAGGGTTAGCCGACGAGGTGACCGTCGAGGTGGTGGCGTCCTTGTGGACGACCTGGCTGAGGGCGGTCGTCGTGCTGGTGTTGAAATTAGCATCGCCGCTGTAAACCACGGTGATCGAGTGGGTGCCGACCGCGAGCTGCGAGGTGGAGAAGGTAGCTGTCCCGCCGCTGAGCGCGACGGCGGAGCCCAGGGCGGTCGTGCCGTCGTCGAAAGTCACGGTTCCCGTCGGTGTGCCCACGCCCGGCGATGCTGCTGTTACAACGGCGCTGAAGGTGACGGTCTGGCCGAACACTGACGGGTTGGCCGAGGAGACGACCGTCGTGTGCGTACCGTCGCTATTCACTTTTTGACTGAGGGCGGGCGAGGTGCTGGTGGTGAAGTTGGTGCTGCCGCCGTAGACGGCCGTGATCGAGTGGGTGCCGAGAGCGAGCTTCGCAGTGGAGAACGTAGCCGTCCCGCCGCTGAGCGCGACCGGCGAGCCGAGGGCGGTCGTGCCGTCCTCGAACGTCACCGTGCCCGTCGGCGTGCCCACGCCCGGCGAGGCCGCGTTTACTGAGGCGGTGAAGGTGACGGACTGGCCCGAAGACCGAGGGGTTGGCCGAGGAGGTCGACCGCCGTGCTGGTCGCCGTCCTGATTGACGGTCTGGGTCAGGGCGGCCGAGGTGCTGGTGGTGAAGTTGGTGTCGCCGCCATAGACGGCCGTGATCGAGTGAGTGCCGACCGCGAGCTTCGAGGTGGAGAAGGTAGCCGTCCCGCCGCTGAGCGTGACCGCGGAGCCCAGGGCGGTCGTGCCGTCCTTGAACGTCACCGTGCCCGTCGGCGTGCCCGTGCCCGGCGAGGCCGCGGTCACAATGGCGGTGAAGACGACGGTCTGGCCGAAGACCGAGGGGTTGGCCGAGGAGAGCGACCGTCGTGCGTCGTGCCGTCCTGATTGACGGTCTGGGTCAGGGGCGGTCGAAGTGCTGGTGGCGAAGTTGGTGTTGCCGACATAGACGGCCGTGATCGAGTGGGTACCGAGCACCAGGCTGGACGTCGTGAAGGTCGTCGCCCCGCCGGTGAGGTTCGCGGTCACCAGGGTGGTCGTGCCATCCTTGAACGTGACGGTTCCGGTGGGCGTCCCGAGACCCGGCGAGCTCGCGGTCACCAGGCCGTGAAGGTCACGGACTTGGCCGACGACCGACGGGTTGGCCGAAGAGGTGACGGAGGTGGTCGTGGCCGTCGAGTTGACCGTCAGAACCTGGCTGCTGTCGGTGGAACCGCCGAAGTTCCCCGTGCCGCTATAGACGGCCTGGATCGTGTAATTGTTGATCGCGGTGCCGGCGGGCAACGTGACGCTGGCGCTGGCGGTGCGCCGTTCGACGACGGTGGTCGACGTGGCCGTGGCGATGGTCGTCCCGCCGTTCAGGATGGTGAACGTCACGGTGCCCCCGTTGACCGTGCCGGCTGCGCTGGTGACGGTGGCGGTGAGGGGGACCGACTGGGCGACGGTGCTGTAGGTGGTTGAAGTACTCTTGGCGGCGGTCGTCGTGGCCGCCGGGTTGATGGTCAGGGTGTGGCTGGCGTCGATGTAGCCGAGATAGTTCCCCGTGCCGTAATAAAACGCTTGAATCGTGTAGGTCCCGGCGGCGGTCCCGGCGGGCAGGGTGTAGCTGCTGGTGCTGGCCACGCCGTTCGCGACGCTGACCGTGACGGGCGTGCCGATGATGTTGATCCCGTTGAGGATTGTGAACGTCTCATTCCCCTCGTTGATATTGGTCGACCCGCTGGTGACGGTGGCGCTGAGGGTGATCGTCTGGGAGGAGGAGTTGAATGTGGTGGACGTGCTGGCGAGCCGCCGTCGCCGAGACCACGCCCGCCGGGCTGGCGGCCGACAAAGGCGTGTAGGTCACGGTCGGAAGATTGGAGTTCGCTGGATCGGTGATCTTGGCGGCGATCTGAGTTGTGTTCGTGGTGCCCCAGTAGTTGTTGTCGAGGTTGATCGTGAGCATTGGGATCGCCCGAGGCGACGATGTTCTGGTTGCGGGGTGTTGCTGATGTTGGTGAAATTATTTCCGGTGATGTTGATGGTCGCGCCGCTGTTGATCGAGAACTCGTTGGCGACCGAGTTCACCGCGAGCTGGGCGTTTGAGCCGTCGTTCAGGGTCAGGTTGGACAGCGCGAAGGTGCTGTTGCTGGCGTTGAGCTGGCCGCCGGAGTTGACCGCGATGTGGTGCTGCCTCCCGCGTTGGTGAAGATATCGTCCGTGGCGGACATGATCCCGTTGACCGCGATCACCCCCGCGTTGAGCTGACACGTGTGTCGCCGGTGTCGAAGCTGAGGGCACCGCTCGTCGGTGAGCGTGGACTCGATCAGGACGCTGACATTGGGCCCGACGTCGAGGGTCGCCCCCGCCGCCACCGTGAATCCCGAGGCGAAAGACGTAGCAAGGGCTGAGCCGGTGCCGATCTGGTTCAGGCTTAGTAGCGTGCCGCCGGGGAGCGTGCCCGAGTTGATGTTGACGTCGTTGAAAGGTTCGCATTGCCGACGAGCGACGGGGACCAGGTTGTACGGAACGAAAATCGGCAAGTTGAAGGTGTTGGTTCCGCCACTGAGGGTTGCGGTCGAGGTGAAGGTGATGGACGAGCTGCCGCTCGTTGGTGAAGTTGGTGCCATTGGCGGTCAGGCTCCCGCTGACGGAAGTCGCCGAATCGAACAAGTTCACCTGGTCACCGCTGGCGAAGGTCACTGTTCCCGCGTCGATGAGCGTCGAACTACAGCTGGACCGTCACGTTCGCAGCGACCGCCATCGTTCCACCAGCGCCCACTGTGAAGCCACTGTGGAACTCGTAAAAGGAGCTGGTAGGTGGTGCCCAGAACGTTGAGCGACAGGGTTCCGCTGGAAATGGTGCCGGCTTCGATCGCGACCTGATCGAAGCTGGTATTGCCCGCGAGCGAGGGGACCAGGGTGTAGGGAACGTAAATCGGCAAGTTGAAGGTGTTGGTGCCGCCACTGAGGGTTGCGGCCGAAGTGAATGTGATGGACGAGCTGCCGCAGCGTTGGTGAAGGTGGTGCCGTTGGCGGTCAGGATCCCGCTGACGGAAGTCGCCGAAGAGGCCAAGTTCACCTGGTCACCGCTGGCGAAGGTCACGTGTTCCCGCGTCGATCAGCGTCGAATCGACAGGTGGATCGTCACGTTCGCAGCGACCGTCATCGTTGCACCGGCGCCACGGTGAAGCCATTGAGGAACTCGTAAGAGAAGTTGGTGATGGTGGTGCCCAGAACGTTGAGCGACAGGGTTCCGCTGGAAATGGTGCCGGCTTCGATCGCGACCTCATCGAAGCTGGTATTGCCCGCGAGCGAGGGGACCAGGGTGTAGGGAACGAAAATCGGCAAGTTGAAGGTGTTGGTGCCGCCACTGAGGGTTGCGGCCGAAGTGAATGTGATGGTACGAGCCGCCGCCGCGTTGGTGAAGGTGGTGCCGTTGGCGGTCAGGGTCCCGCTGACGGAAGTCGCCGAATCGAGCCAAGTTCACCTGGTCACCGCTGGCGAAGGTCACGGTTCCCGCGTCGCTCAGCGTCGACATCCAGGTGATCGTCACGTTCGCAGCGACCGCCATCGTTGCACCAGCGCCCACGGTGAAGCCATTGGGGAACTCGTAAAAGAAGTTGGTGATGGTGGTGCCCAGAAGGTTGAGCGACAGGGTTCCGCTGGAAATGGTGCCGGCGTCGATCTCGACCTCATCGAAGCTGGTATTGCCCGCGAGCGAGGGGACCAGGGTGTAGGGAACGATAATCGGCAAGTTGAAGGTGTTGGTGCCGCCACTGAGGGTTGCGGCCGAAGTGAATGTGATGGTACGAGCTGCCGTCGTTGGTGAAGGTGGTGCCGTTGGCGGTCAGGCTCCCGCTGACGGAAGTCGCCGAATCGGCCAAGTTCACCTGGTCACCGGCTGGCGAAGGTCACTTTTCCCGCGTCGATCAGCGTCGACTCCAGGTCGGATCGTCACGTTCGCAGCGACCGTCATCGTTCCACCAGCGCCCACGGTGAAGCCATTGAGGAACTCGATAAGAGAAGTTGGTGATGGTGGTGCCCAGAAGGTTGAGCGACAGGGTTCCGCTGGAAATGGTGCCGGCTTCGATCGCGACCTGATCGAAGCTGGTATTGCCCGCGAGCGAGGGGACCAGGGTGTAGGGAACGAAAATCGGCAAGTTGAAGGTGTTGGTGCCGCCACTGAGGGTTGCGGTCGAAGTGAATGTGATGGTACGAGCTGCCGCGTCGTTGATGAAGTTGGTGCCGTTGGCGGTCAGGATCCCGCTGACGGAAGTCGCCGAATCGGCCAAGTTCACCTGGTCACCGCTGGCGAAGGTCACGTTTCCCGCGTCGATCAGCGTCGAATCGGTCAGGATCGGCACGTTCGCAGCGACCGTCATCGTTCCAACAGCGCCCACGGTGAAGCCATTGAGGAACTCGATAAGAGAAGTTGGTGAGGTGGTGCCCAGAACGTTAAGCGACAGGGTCCCGCTGGAAATGGTGCCGGCGGCGATCGCGACCTCATCGAAGCTGGTATTGCCCGCGAGCGAGGGGACCAGGGTGTAGGGAACGTATCATCGGCAAGTTGAAGGTGTTGGTTCCGCCACTGAGGGTTGCGGTCGAAGTGAATGTGATGGACGAGCTGCCCGTCGTTGATGAAGTTGGTGCCGTTGGCGGTCAGGCTACCGCTGACGGAAGTCGCCGCCTCGGACAAGTTCACCAGGTCACCGCTGGCGAAGGTCACCTTTCCCGCGTCGACGAGCGGCGACTCCACCAAGACGCTAGCCCCGGCTCCCACGTTCAAAGCGGCCCCCGATTCCACTGTCATCGAACCGACCAGCGTGGAAGCAGCGCCGACTCCGAGCGACAGCGAACCATTGATCACCTCCAGGTTGGTCGTCGAATCGGTGGTCAGGTTGGAGATGGAATCGGCATTATTCATGTCCAGATAAACGGTACCAGGACTTGTCAGTCCCTTGATGATGGCGGTGTCGGAAGAGGCCTGGGACAACCCCGCCCTGCCAGTTACTGCCTAGGTCCCAGTTGCCGCCGCTGGGTGCGGCAGTCGTGCTCCAGGTGATCGTGGAAAGGAGCGTCCGCTCCTCCAGTGGTTCCAGAAAGAGCACAGCGTTCGAGGTCCGTCTGCGACGCATTCGTGGCCGGTCGTGCATAGCAGGGAAATCGATCCAACCGAATCGCGGCAATCGGTTCATTGGGGTCACTCTGTTTCGTCAAGAGGGTGCGATGTTCGACCGGAACTGCTAGTTCCGAGGTGAGTACAACGCCACGAACGTGAGATCAACTTTGACCGCACGCAATTCTGTCAAACTTCCAGCATTCGGAATGAGAGCTCTGGATGTTTCCGTGCACTTCGATCAGATTGCTCTGAAAATGCCGTTCCACATCGGTGTGGATGCGGCCTTGTTCGCTCCTTGAAGCAGTGCTGGGCTGGTTGGTCAAGAACGGGGCAACCGGAAAATAGCTCGATCGTCGAGGGCGAGCATCCGGACAGAGCTCGAACCGTCATCACCGTCTCGTCTCACGGTCACGATCAAGGCTTGTATAGATAAGGTTCAAGCCCTCAAGAACGCCCCAAGTTTCAAACGTCTGGCGGATCGAATACTTGCGCGATCGATCAGTGCAGTGCTGGCAATTGGCTCGGTTCGCCGATCGCCCGTGCTGATCGGTTTATCATTTTACTGGTCTTGTACATCCCGTCGGATGTTCGGACCCAGCCCGTAGCCAGTGACACCGAATTCAACGTCCAGCACACGGCCGCGCTTGGGTTCAGGATAGATCGCAGCAATCGATGCATTTTTGCGCAGGATGGTTCCGGGGTTGCCTGCAATCCTGGTACAGTCATCGGAACGACTGGGATAAGCGTAGGCCTTCGCTTCCCGGCTGAGGGCCGGCGCGGCAGGGTCGCCCGCCAGGCAAGCTAACCTCGCTCTGCAACGCTCAGTGAGTTAGGGCTCCCCATAGAGTAGTACGAAGGGTCTTAACACGGCTCGTGGCGATCGAGTTCAAGTCAACGCTTCCGACTTGAGGTTTCCCCGATGGTCCGTTACGACGCAGGCACGACCAATCCCACGCTTCTGAACCGCCTCGGCGACTGGCGCGATCACGAAGCCTGGGTCGATTTCGTCACGCGATATGATCCGGTGATCCGGCTCGCTGCCCGTCGATACCGGCTCGACGCCGAGTCCACTGAAGAGCTTTGCCAGCGGGTCTGGATCGACCTGGCGCGGCGAATGCGCACCTTCCGCTACGACCCCGGGAAGGCGTTTCGCGGTTGGCTCCGCCGATTGTGCCAATCGCGGGCGATTGATCTGCTGCGAAAGCAGAATGCCGACGCCGTGCATTCGCTGGAGGACCAGCCGATCGAGTCGCTGTTGCGGGAGGTCCCTGCTGGTTTCGAGGTCGACGAAGACGCGGCAGCGGAACGCCCGCTTCTGCTCCGCCAGGCCGGCGAGGTCCAGAACGCCGTTCGGCGACGGGTCGACGAACGGACGTGGCAGGTTTTCTGGAACGTCGCCGTCCTTGGGCAGTCCGTCCGCGAGGCTTCAGAGGCCGCGGGCATCTCCTACTATGCCGCGTTCGCCGCCCAGAAGCGTGTCGGCCGGATGCTCCGCGAGGAGGGGCAACGGCTCATCGTCGAGGCGGAGGGATGAGCCAGAATCGGGCGGACGCGGAAATTGATTGAACCTTCATATTGTCGTCGGGGGTGCCCTCATGTCCCCATGCCCCTCACCGGAGACGCTCGGCCGGCTCGCTGACTCTTCGTCGAGCCTACGACGCTTCTCCGCGGTGGAAGCCCATGTCGAAGCGTGCCCTGACTGTAAGGGCGTCCTTGAGCGGCTGGCCGCCGATTCGTCGGCCTGCGAGGATCGCGAGCCCGAGCGGCTCCCGCCGCGGGAACAACCGCCCACGATCCCCGGGTTCGTGATCGAGCGCGAGCTGGGGCGAGGGGGAATGGGGGTCGTTTATCAGGCATGGCAGCCGCAGCTCGCCCGCCGCGTGGCCATCAAGGTCGTGAGCGGGGGCGTCGCGGTCGGGGCGGAGGATCGCCGACGCTGGCTTCGCGAGGCCCGGGCGATCGGGCGGGTCCGCCATCGCAACGTCGTTCAGCTCTACCAGGCGGGCGAGCAAGACGGCTGTCTCTACCTGGTACTCGACCTGATCACCGGGGGAAGCCTGGCGGACCGCATCACCGGCCCGTTGCCGGCGCGTGTCGCGGTCGGATTGATGGCGACGGTCGCGCGGGCCGTCGACCAGATCCACAAGGCCGGGATGTTGCATCTCGACATCAAGCCCTCGAACATCTTGCTCGACGGCCTGCCGGATCGGTCCGTGGGATCAGGTCACGCCGATGATCGCCGACTTCGGCATCGCCCGGGCGGGCGACGATCCGGGCGCGACGGCGACCGGTCCGATCGGAGTGCGGGGTACCCCGTCGTTCATGGCCCCGGAACAGATTGCCGGCGATCGCGCTGCGATCGGTCCACGATCCGACGTCTTCGCCCTCGGGGCCACCCTGTACAGCCTCTTGACCGGGCGTCCTCCGTTTCAGGCCGCGTCGGTGATCGAGACCCTCGATCTGGTGCGAACCCGCGAACCCGCGCCGCTCAGGACGCTCGTCCCGGGCCTGCCGCGCGACCTGGAAACGATCGCGCTGACGTGCCTGCGGAAAGATCCACGGCGGCGATACGCGTCGGCCGGTGCGCTGGCGGACGACCTGCAGCGCTGGCTCGATGGGTTCCCGATCCAGCGCGTCCGGTCTCGAAGCTCGAACACGCCCGCTCGCTGGTGCCGGCGCCGGCCGGCGTTCGCGTCGCTCCTGGCCGTCCTCGCGCTCACCGTGGCGTCGAGCCTCGTGGGCTTGCTCACACTCTGGCGCCATTCCGAAGCCGAGCGCGCGCGGGCCGAGAATGCCCTGGCCCATGCCATCGAGAGCGACCAGGCCACCTCCGACGCGGTCCGCGATCTCGTCGGCCTACTCGCGACGACCGTGGATGCACCGCAAATGCTCGCTTCTGAAAGAGTCGAAAAGTCTTCGCATGTTGTACGCGATCTCACGGCGAAACTGCGTCGGCATCCCGTGTTCGCTGCATCCAATCTCGTCGCAATCAGTGAACTCGAGCGTCAATTCGCGGTGGATTTCCGGCGTCGCGGTAAGTACGCGGAATCCCGCGCGCTGCTCGTAGACAGCCTGGACTTATTAGAAGGGCGAAGATCGGCGCAGTCGACCCGGATGTCGACGAGGCGTATGCGCAGGCGCTCACGGAACTTGGCCGTGTCGCGAACAGTCAGCAACGCTTCGACGAGGCGCTGGTCTGCTTCCACCGCGCTGAGGAGTGTGCTGGAAAGGTTGGCCCACGACCCGCGACGCTTGGAGGTAATCTTCTCAATCGAAGAATTGCGACGGTCGATGGCCGTGCTACTTGGTCGCAGCGGCCTGGAGGAACAGCGCCGAAAGCTTCTGGAGACGCACTTTCGCATGCTCGAACGGTTAAGCGAGCGTGCCGGGGCCGATCCGGTCATCGGACTCCTTGCGGCGCTGGTCCGATGGGACCTGGCCCCCGATGATAGCGCCGCGCAAAGCTCTGCACCGCGATCCAGAGATTCCCCGCCAATCGGCGCCTCCCGGAACCGTCCGAAGCGGAAGTGGGGAAGTGGATAGCCACGGACGTCGACCCGTATCCATCCGGCCCGAGCTCCACCGCCGAATTGAACGGCCGCCTTGACCCGGACACGCACGCTGATCGGGTCATCCGGGCGATCGAAACTAGGTGCAAGGCGCTCGGCGGTAACCACCCCTTGCTTCCCGCGGCAGCGATCCACGTGGCCGACATCGCCTTCCTTCGTGCCAAGTCGCAGCGAAACGCGGGCCGCCTGGACGATGCCCGGCAAACCGCGGCATGTCTCTCTGCTTTCGCCAACAGGCTGGCACGAAGAGATCCTCACGAGGCGGCGTTTCACGTGCTGCTCTGCAAAGCCTTCGAACAGGAAGCAAAAAACGCCTGGGAAGTCGAGGATTACGCGACGATCGAAGACGCGCTACGCAGGGCGCTGGGCGAAGCAAGTACTGCGTTACGTCTCGACCCCCGAAACGCAACCGCGCGCCTCAGGGTCGCCGGTCTCCAGGAGAAGCTGGTCGCCCTCGCCTCCGGAAGAAGCAATCAGGAGGAACGGAACAGCGAATAAAAAAAGGTGTCAGGTACCGTTATTGACATTCTGCGCCCCTGCGCTAATCTGAATCCCATGGGACGACCTCGACGTGCTGCCCCAAGGTGGACTTGTTTATCACACGCTCAACCGAGCCAACGCCCGGAAAAGGTGTCAGGTACCGTTGTTGACATTCTGCTGCCCCTGTGGGCTAATCTGAATCCCATGGGACGACCTCGGCGTGCCGCCCAAGGTGGACTTGTTTATCACACGCTCAATCGAGCCAACGCCCGGCTCACCATTTTTGAGGACGAGGGCGATTTCATTGCGTTCGAACGGATCTTGGCTGAAGCAGTGACTCGGTATGGCATGCGGTTGTTGGCCTACTGCGTGCTGCCCAATCATTTCCACCTCTTGCTCTGGCCTCGCGGCGATGGTGACCTCTCTCAATTCATGCAGTGGTTGACGTTGACTCACACCCAGCGCTGGCATGCTCATCACCAGACCGCTGGTTCCGGTCACCTTTACCAGGGTCGTTTCAAATCCTTCCCCGTGCAATCCGACGACCATTTTCTAACTGTCTGCCGCTACGTGGAGCGAAACGCGCTGCGAGCTGGCTTGGCGGCGCGGGCGGAGGATTGGCGATGGGGGAGCTTGGCGCGATGCCATACCATCGACGCGGATGCGGAGCCGAGGCTGTTTCGTTGGCCGATCGCCAAGCCGCCGGACTGGACACGCCGCGTCAACATGCCGATGACCCCGGCGGAAGAAGAGGCCGTGCGTCGCAGCATCCGCAGAGGTCAACCCTATGGCACGGAACCCTGGCAAAAGCGTACGGCCTCACGACTGGGCCTGGAGTCGACGCTTCGACCACGCGGCCGCCCCATCAAGACACCAAATAACGGTACCTGACACCTTTTTCAGGCTCGACATGGAAATCACGCGGACGGTCTTCGAGGGCCAGCAGCAGCGCCGGTTTGGCATTGCAAACCCGGAACACCAGCCGCTCGCGTTCTGGGAATGGATGATCCGCGCCTCGGAAGATGCCCGGCTTCGCGACTGGTCGCCGGACGTTCAGCCGGCGAAGCACTCGCCTTACGCTCTCCGGACATTCTTCGGCCAGGAGGGCGACTACTCGAAGGGTCCGATCTGGAATTTTGATCGAATGGGCGCGACGCCGCACGCCGCACCCCGACGGCAGGATGATCTGCATCGCCGGCGAGCACGAGGACCACTACGATCCCGATTTCTGCATCTACAACGACGTCGTCGTACTCGACCTGGATGGGTCGGTCTCGATCTACGGCTATCCGAAGGACGTCTTCCCTCCCACTGACTTTCATAGCGCGACGCTGCTCGGCGATCGGGTAATCATCATCGGTCGACTCGGGTACATGGGCGATCGCCATCCGGGGACGACGCCGGTGTTTGCCCTCGACCTGACCAGCTATCGCATGAAACCGCTTCCGAGCCACGGGGAGACGCCCGGCTGGATCTTCGGGCATGACGCCGAGCTCGGTCCCGACGGGATCGTCATCCGTGGCGGCGAAGTCTGGGAGGATGAGAACGGCGACGAGCGGATAAGGCGCAATTTCGACGACTTTCTGTACGTCCCCGCAACCGGAGGCTGGAAACGGCTTACGGACCGGAAGTGGCGGCAGTTCTCGATCTCCAACCAGCAAAACAAGGTTTTCATGAAAGGTCAGCCCTTCAGGGGATGCTGCGGGATGGAAGGCGAGTCCTGGAAACGTGACGCCCTGGAAATACCAGACTTCCAAGAAACACTCGTTTACATCCTTCCCGAAGCCCTCCTCCCGCGGCATGTCGAGTATGAGACCATCTTTTCCGAAGAGTTTTCGCTCGAAGACCGGATTGTCGTGGCGGGGATACCAGTCTCGATCAAGGTTGCAGCCTTCTCCGTCGAGATCGTCATCGAAGGCCAGATGGAAGAGGCCAAGGCGGTCGCGCTTGTTCGGGACATCAAGGAGAATATCGAGGCCGACACGCGGCTGCCGTGCGTGCTGACGAGCTACCAGTAGCCCGTGCTGCGACGCTCAAAGAGCCCCCGCCAGTAGCTGGCCGAACAGCGCGTCGTCCCATGCCATTCGCACGCGCCGGCACCAGTGGACCAGTTCGCGGTCGAACTCGCGGGCGATCCGGGCCAGGGCTTCGACAGACTCTTCCCTGGTGGATTCCTGGGCGATGCCGAGCACGGTGACGGGTCTATCCACCTCGATGCTGTAGTGTGGTACGTTCGGGCGGATCGCCCCGCGCCACCGACTACAGTGAAGCCTGACGCTTACGCTGTTCCGAAAACCACGCTTCGAGCGAGTCCCGCTGCTCGGGAAACAGCTCGAGCAGCGTCGAAAACTCGGCTTCGGCGGCCTTGAGGTTCTTCTGATGGAGAAAGCATTGCACGACGAACATGCGCAAGCGGAGGAACGGATCGATGCGCAGCGCCTCCTGAGATTCGCGTAGCGCTTCGTCCCAGCTCTGGCGTTCGAGACAGACGTAGGCCAACCGCTCGTGATACGGCGCCGACCACGGGTTGAGCGCGACGGCCTGCCGGGCGGGCCGAAGCGCTGTCTCGACCGATCCTTGCTTGATCGCCTGCGCCAGCAGGTCGTCGAGCGCCTGCTCGTACGACGGGGCGGATTTCAGCACGGATTCCAATAGCGCGATCGCATCGGCGCGGTGGCCCGTCAGCGACAGTGCCTGAGCCTTCATCCGGCGGCCAACCAGGTCATCGGGCCGCTCGGCAATCTCCTTGTCGAGGAATGACAGCACGAGCGATCCCACTCGCCTGATCCGCGGCGTGTTCGGCAGCCGAGGTCCTTCAGACGTCACCGCGATCGCAAGCTCGCGATCCATCGACTTGACGGTCGCCGCGCCCGCCTGGTCGTCGCCGTTCAAGAGGACCAGCGGAAACTCTCGAGCGGCGCTTTGCGGCTCGCTCGCCGGGACATTGGGATTCCTCAGGACCCGATGATCGGTCGTCGCCGTGTGCACGATGTCGACGCTTGCCGATCGCGGAAGGTGACATTTCACGCAATCATCAGAAGCGCTCTGGGACAGGCGCACCTTTTCGGGAACGCTGCATCCGCTTTGCTCGTGGCATGCCAGACAGCGTTCGCGGAAATACTCGATCTTTTCCTCAGGCGCCGGGACCTGATGAGGGTCGTGGCACGAGATGCAGCCAAGACGTCCCTGGCTCTCTCGGTAACATCGGCTGAGCTTCATCTGCTCGACGTGCCCCACGGCCTTGTGCCCCTGGTCGCTCGCCCGGGCGTAGACGGCGAAGAATTCGCTCAACGGGAGGCCCGGACGATAGTCGAACGGATCGCGATCCAGCCGGTCGATCCGCTGGTCGCCCAGGAGATGGCACTGTTCGCAGACGTCGGACCGCAGCGCAGGCTCCAGATGCCGCGGGTTGACGATCGAGACGTCGCGTCCATCGACCAGCGTCTGGCCCCGCACGTGCAGCTCGCCGGGGCCATGGCAGCGCTCGCAACCGATCGCGTGGCCCAGGAAGATCGGCGGCTTGTACTGGTTGACCGACAGCTCAACCGGCTCAACGCGATTCGCGTGACAGAACAGGCAGTGCGGCTCGATCGGCCGATCGAAGTGAGCGTTTTGCTCCTCGTAGCCTGGCGAGAGGTCCCACTGATGCTTCTGACCGTACCATGAGATCGGCGATTCGAAGAGCCTGCCGCCGCGCTCGACGAGATACGCAACCCCCCGTGTGCCAGACCCCAGCGCGTATTTCACCTCGGCCTCAACCTGCGCCAGCACGCGCCGTCCCTCCCGGCGGGTTTCACGATGCACCTCGCACCCCAGTCGTCGTACCACGGAGTAGCGCGAGGGACCGGATCCGAAAGTCGTCACGCCGTACGGTCGATCGAAGCCGACGGTTGGCGCCTCGGATATTGGCGTCAACGATTTCCCCATCGGATGATCGCGATACGTGTCTGCGATTTCCGCGTGGCAGCGAGCGCACTCCGCGCTGCCGACATACGCAACGCCCGGCCGAGCGTTCAACCAGGGCGTCTCGGCGCTGGATCCCGTTTGCTCGGTTACGCCCGCCGGGCGGATAGTGGCCCGGGCCGCCGGACGTCCCTGCCAAAGCGACCTCACGACGCCCATCCCCGCCGCCAGCAGGGCACACAGGAGCGCGAGCACCGCGACCTTGGATCGCCGCACGGGCGGTCTGGTTCGATCTGGGCGCAGCGTGATCACCTGACCCTCCGGCACTGCGCGGACGGCTATTCGTCGGGCCTCATCCCCATCGCGCGACGAGACGGAAAGGATCGTCAACGAACGATTTAGGGGATGTCCACTGATTTACTCGGAGATCCTGCCCCGGTGTCATCGCCTCTTCATGAGAGTTTCAGCGTTATTCAGAACGAATTGTGCCGCGTTTTTTGCCCGTTTCAGGGCGCGCTCGTGAACCTTCGCCCGCCAGTGATCGGAACCAGCGGCTCGCGCGGACGATCGTCTCTAAACGCGCCCGATCGCCAGCATGAGACAAACCCGGAACCGGCAGCCTGGCCTTTGACGCGCGCGGCCGCGCCGGTCAGACTGGTGTGGTGACGAAGAATCGTGCGTATAGATTTCTTTACAGATCTTTTCCGGTACAAATGCGGGAGACGGAGCGATGGTTCCTTCAAGCTCGTGGCGGCTGCGATTCCGAGGTGCCGGCATTCTGACTGCAGTGGCGATCGCTGTCGCGGGAGTGTACGTCGCGGGGAGCGCACGCGGTCGAGTCGCGGCGGGCGTGCAGACGGCCGATGAACATCCGGTGTTGCCGCTTTGGCCCGACGGGGCGCCGGTGCAAAGGGGACCGACCCGGACAAGGACGTGCCGAGCCTGACCGTGTGGCTGCCACCGAGCGAGAAAGCGACAGGCGCCGCAGTCGTGGTCTGCCCGGGCGGCGGATACGGCATGCTGGCCGTCGATCATGAGGGTACGCAGGTCGCCCAGTGGCTCAACTCGCTCGGGGTCGCGGCGTTTGTGCTCAAGTACCGGCTCGGCCCGCGCTATCACCACCCGGCGATGCTTCATGACGCCAGCCGCGCGATCCGGACGGTTCGCGCCGGCGCGTCGCGGTGGGGGCTCGACCCGCACCGGATCGCAATCATGGGCTTCTCGGCCGGAGGCCACCTGGCTTCGACCGCCGGCACTCATTTCCACGCGGGCAAACCCGATGCAAGCGATCCGATCGAGCGCGTCAGCTCGCGGCCCGACCGCTTGATCCTGATCTATCCCGTGATCGCGCTGGCGACGCCCCACGGGCATGCCGGCTCATTGCGAAACCTGCTGGGAGAGAATCCCGCCAAGGACCTGATCGAGCTGCTCTCCAACGAGCGGCCAGGTGACCAAGGATACGCCATCGACGTTCCTCGCCCACACCAATGCCGACGCGGGAGTGCCCGCTGAAAACAGCATCCTGTTTGCACTGGCCCTGCGAAGAAAAGGTGTGCCGGTAGAGTTGCACCTCTTCGAGCGCGGACAGCATGGCCTGGGTCTGGGCAGCGGGCGCCTCAGTTCAAAGTCGCGGCCGAGCCCTCGTTTCAAGCATGGCCCAAGTTGTGCGAGACCTGGCTCAAGAACCAGGGGTTCCTTGACCGGCAATCAGCGCAGTAGGGAGTACACAGCGGCGATTGGGCGCTCACACTTTGTCAGCGGGTCGCCGCTCCAGATGGCGGCACGTTTCAGGGCGCCGGCACAATAATGGAAGCCGTCGAGCGAATAACCACGGTGGCCGACGGCCGGAATTCGACCCCAACGGCGTAATACTCGCAACGAAAGTGATATCACATGCTCGAGTTACTGTCGAAGTTCGAGCCCGGCGAGCTGATCGGGCTCACGGCGGTGGTGGGCGGTCTGCTTTGCGGGGTTGTGGCAATCGTCATGGGCATTGCGCGTTGAGATGCGCAAAGCCGAGCTCGCGACCGGCCTCAAGAAAGCCATGCTGGAACGAGGGATGTCCGCCGAAGAAATTCGCATGGTGATGGACTTGAGCTACAAGGGCACGCCCAGTTCCTGCAAGCAGCCTGCATACGAGGAGGTCTGAGGCATCGCCGCGCCGCCCTGGCGCGGCGGATGCATCTGCGCAGGCCCTGAGGCCGTCTATCGCGGCAGCAGGCGGTAGCTGACGAACGCCACGCGCTTGCTGTCCGGCGACCACGACGGAACATTGATCGTGCCTTGCCCGCCGAAGAGGGTCGCAAGCACCGTTGGCTCTCCGCCGCCTGTGCGCATCATCCGCAGCACGACATCCTTGTCTTCGGGGTGGCCGGTCACGCTCTTGTCATAAGAGAGAAACACCAGCCACTTGCCGTCCGGCGAGGGATGGGGAAACCAGTCGGCGTACGTGGTGTCGGTTGTGACTTGTTCCTGCTGCGAGCCGTCGGCGTTCATGCGCCAGATCTTCATGAGCCCGGTCCGCACCGAGTTGAAGTAAATCTGCTTGCCGTCGGCGCTGTAATCGGGTCCGTCATCCAGCCCAGGCGCCGACGTGAGCCGTTTTTCCTCGCCGCCGTCGGCCGGAATCGTGTAAATGTCAAACTCGGCGTCGCGCTCGGCGCAGTAGGCCAGCGTGCGCCCGTCGGGTGACCAGCCGTGCCAGTACGACGGGCCTTGGGGGGTGACGAGCCGCGGAGTCCCTCCCTCGCTCGGCACAACAGAAATCATCGATTGTCGCGGATTGCTGTGACTGATTGCGACCCATTTGCCGTCGGGCGAGAAGCCGTGGTCGTTATTGCAGCGGTTGGCCGCCCCGGTATCCAGCTTCGCCGGCGTGCCGCCGTCGACAGGCAACGCAAAAATTGACCCCTGGCGATTGATCAGGAATCGTCGGCCGTCGGGTGACCAGTTGGGGGCTTCGAAGTGTTCGCGCCGCGGTAGACGAGCGCGCCGCCGGCCGGTCTCGATCGCAACGGTCTCCAGGCTGGATTCTCGCACGCGACCCGCTCCGGCTTCGTGGGCAATGCTCTTCTGCGACACGTCGCCCAGGATCGCCGTCTCGCGCGTCGTCGCGTCGTGGGAACACACGAATAAGCCCGCGTAGACGGCGTCCGGCAGCGCGACGGTGAGCGAGCCGACAACCTGAGCCGTCTCTCCCTTGGGCGTCACCGACAACGTGAACAGATTCCCGTTGCGTTCCAGGCGAATCGCGGCCGGCGCCTTCACGGGCGACTTCACTTCCATGGTAGGTCCCCCACGCGTGCGTCGATATTGCAGCGAGATCAGTCCGTCGCCGTGAACAGCCGCATCGGCATACGGGGAATCCGCGGCCAGGTCCTGCCGGACCATCCATCCCGCCTTGCGATGAGCCTGTTTTCCCTCGCTCACCCACTGGACGTCCGCCGTCATCTCGAGGTCGCCCGCGGCCTTCCACCAGGCGAAATGGAATGCGTCTTCAGTGCCCCAGACGTTCGCTCCACTGCCGGTGATACGAAAGGCACCCGTGGCGCCATCACGCTCGGCCGAGCCCGCGAGCTCGACCGTGCCCACGTCGGTCTTTCCGCCAAAATCGCCCGGCGGCCCTTGGGCGCGTGAGCTCGCCCCCGGGACGGGTGCGCACAGAAGCGCGAGCCCCAAGCCCAGCCGCACAGCTAACCTCGCGAAACGCACTGATGAATTCGACATACGCGGGTCCCCCGGATCGAGATGATGCTCGTGGACGGCCTGGCGCGACCAATGATGGCAACGTGATGCAGAATAACCGCGCGATCGGTCGGTCTCCAGTCTTTGGATTCCTGGAGGCGCTCGCTCGCGGCAGCAGCGGCAGCGCGCCGAACGTGGCCTGTGCGCGCACGGCGGCCGTGGTGCTGCCGCGGGATCGAGCCCCGCGCCTGGGCGCCGGCCGATCAAGCACTCCCTCGTGAGCAGCGCGCAAGCCGCGGCGGCTCGTTACCGCGTGCGAACTCGGCTGGCGCGACCGGTGGAAGCATCTTCGGTGCTGGACGCGGCGATGCGGTCGACGTCGGCCTGCGTGGGGTGTCTTCCTCCGGCGAGGGCGGGCCGAACCACCTGCCAGTTTCGACCGTCGCTCGTGATCGTGATCGTCCCGAGCTGGTCGGTTCGCAACAGCGGAATCGCCGTGCGTCGCAATAAAGAAACGGTTTCGGAGTGCGGGTGGCCAAATTCGTTGTTTCGGCCCATGCTCGCGACCGCGAGCTCGGGTCGGACAGTCTGGAGCCAGCGCGCGTCGGTCCCGTTGCGGCTGCCGTGGTGCGGCAGTTTCAAGACCGTACAGTTTCGCAGCAGCTCGGGGTCGTTTTTCAGCCACCACGCGCACTCGGGCGTTTCGCTGTCTCCGGTCAGGAGTGCCGAAAACGAGCCGTACTTCAGCTTCAGGCCGATCGAGTTGTTGTTCTCCTCCTTGCGGTCCTCCGGCGGCTGCGGAAACACCGTGAGCTCGACCGAGCCCAGCTCGATTTTCCGCGGAGACGACGTCGGCCCGATCACGGTCATCTTCTGCGCTTCGACGGTCTTCAAGAGCTTGAGGTAGAGCGCCGTCGAGTGACCCGAGTTACTTGCCAGGAAATAGCGCGGCTTCATCGCGCGCACAACCTCTTGCATTCCGCCATAGTGGTCGCTGTGGTGATGGCTGATCGCGACGAGGTCGAGCGACGTGATACCCTTGCTGCGCAGTACCCTTAGCGCGCCTTCCTTGGTGGGACCGGCGTCGATCAAGGCCGTCTTGCCTTCCGGCGAGCGCAGCAGGATCGCGTCTCCCTGGCCGACATCGAGCACCTCGAGCGAAAGCGCCGCGGCGCTCTGATGGCGGAATAGCTGTGCCTGGGCTCTTGGTGGCGCTGGCCATAGCCAGAAGCCCGCGAGCGCAAGCGCAAACATGCGAAGACGACGTGAAACCATCACAGTTTGATATCTCCGCCGGGGTCGCGTTTTGATAACTTGTCCTGTACGCGCTTGGTCTCCTCGGCGAGCTTCCGAGTGGACTGCGCGTCGCGCTCGACGGAGAGAGTCAGAACTTCGCCGGCTAAGGCGCCCGCGGGTAAAAACGACCTGGGAACGACGATGCTCTCGCCGCTATCGGCCAGGAGGACGGCGAGCTCCTTGTTCTTGCCTTCGAAACGGTCGAGCGAGAGCTGGATGGACATTCCGCTGCCTCCTTGGGCCCGCGCGGGCTCACTTGATGACGATCGGCCGCTCCGCGAGCTGTGCGGGGTCTCGTTGCTGGGTGTCGCCCACGCGCTGGCTCACGAGCACGATGTGATTGCTGCGAACCCCTGGCGCCTGGTCGGTTTTCTGGTCCGGCTGTAGCGGCAGATCGCCCGTCTTGAACGGAAACTCCCCGGCCGCGGCATCTGACGACGCGAGGGTGAACGATTTTGGCGGGATGAACAGTCCTGTCTTGCGGTCGTAGACCTGGAGGCTGAGCGTGCGGCCTGGACTCCACTCGACCTGAAACGGCCGATTCGGCCAGCCCGCAGTCAATGTGTCCTTGCCGACGACGGCCAGACGCTCGCCGAACTCCTTGGAATCCCACAGAATCGTATCCCGCCCGCGCGAGTCCAGCGCGTGCACCTTGGCCTGGATGTCGACGGTGTGCCCGTGCTTGAACAAGGCTGGCTCGAGCTCGACCTTGTTGATCGTGACCCGGAAAAGCCCGGGTTTGCGAAAGTCATCGCTCGGCTTCAGGATGCCCACCACCTCGCTCACCAGTGATTTGTCGAGCTCGGGAGCGTCGCTGGTCGCGTCGGCGGAGTTGCCCGTTACCAGCATCCAGATGGCCTGGACGCGCGGATGGTCCTTGAGTGCCCATCCTCCCACCCCAGCCCCGCCGCCGCAGAAGGCCATGAGAATGTAGAAAAGCCGCTTCAGTGGCGATGATTTCGTTCGTTTCCTGGATCCGAACATGCGCGATTCCTCATCCTTGAGTGGCGGGTCAGGATTTCCGATTCCGCCCGCACCCCCGTGCCTGCGGAGGCCGGCGGACGCTGGTCCGCTTTCGATCGACCGATCGAGGTCGCGAGCTCCGGCGCGACCGAGGCCGAGACATGGTTGTTTTCCCCCCGAGGGGCAGGCGCGAAGTGGGTGGGCGAGGGGAAGCGACGAGTTGTAGCAAAGTTCGCAGATCGGTCAAGGCGAGTTGGCCGGCTGCCTCAGGCCCGACGACGGCCGAGCAGCCCCGCTTCGAGCGATAGAGCGTCCACCGCTTGGGCCCGCGTGCCTGTTCTGAGCTCTATCTTGGATTCCGCGATGGCGCGTTCTGGGTGGGAAGAGACAGGTATTGCAATGCCCGCTCGAGGACCTCGTCGCCGCCGGCGCGTACGCCGGCGATGGTCGGGCGGACCTCGATGTGCGGCACCAGGCCGACGCGCTGGAGCTGCCGGCCGTCGGCGTGTCGCACGTCGTGGCCGCTGAATGAGATGACGATGCCGCCGGGCACGGTGAGCGTGGTGACGTCTCCGTTAGCCCCGTTGCTCGGGCTCCCGACGAAGGTCGTGCCGTTGGCCGCCTCGAAGAAGAGGCCGGTGTGCTCCGATTGACTGATGGCGCGCTCATCGATCAGCATCACCGTCTTCCCCCGATACAGGGGTTTTCCATCGGACGACGGTATCGGCTGGCGGAAGATGAACGACCCATTCGACAGATCACCGCCCCCGACTAAAGGCCGGTGGAACTCGGCGGCGACGCGAGCCGCGTTCGTATTGATCCGAGGCGCGATTGCCCAGGCGGTTCCGCGGGGATAGCCGCGCATATCGAAGATGATTCCCTTTGTGTCCTTGAACTGCTCGAACATCGCGTCGACCTGCCCGACGGCCAGTCGCGCCAGGTCGGCGTAGCCGATCTTGCCGTCGAGCATCCTCGTGACGGCCCCCTTGCCGCCGGCGTCGAAGAATATTCCCGGTTCCGACCTCCGAAGCGAGTGCTCTCGCTCCTGGCCCTCGCGATCGCGCACGAAGAGCGTGAGCGTCGATCCCGGCGCCCCGGCCAGCAGCCGGAGCACGATCACGTAGCTCGAAGCCTGTGGCGTCGATGCAGTCACGTATCGGCCAAGGCGCCGCATCCGGTCGCGGACCGGCTCGCCATCGACTTTCAACACGATGTCGCCGATTGCTATCCCAGAGGATTTGACGGATTTGTTGTTACCGATCCCTGTGACAACCACCTCGCCCTCGATCTCGCGAACAGCAAGCCCAGGCGAGGCGGTGCCGAAGTATTCGTTCAGAGCGTCGGCGCGAACCGAGACGTGCGAGTCGTGGGTGTGCGTCGCCATCTCGGCCAGTGTGAGAGCGTACTCGCGAGCATTCTGCGCGGCCTCGATTTTCGGAATAAACTCGAGCAGGACGGCATCCCAGTCTTCGCCCATCAGGTGCTTGTAGGGGAAAAAGTAGTGGATGACGTTCCAGAACCGCATCACCGCGAGTAGCCGAAATTCACGCGATGGGTATTTCATTTCTTTGTAAGTCTGGTCGAGCCGTGCCACGAATCCCGAAGGGAGCGATCTGGCCACGCGGGGCGGTTTGCCTTCGCCACCCTTGCCTCGCACGAATTTGAGTGCGGCGGCGTACGACGGGATCGTGGCCTCCGCCCCGGAGGATGGTGCCACCTCGATGTCGGCGCTGACCTCTTCCGGTCCATTCGTGCCGACAAAGTCCGAGGCGCGCACGCGCGCCATCAGGCCTTCACCGAGGTCGACGAGCGTGGTGGTGACAAAAAGCGCGTCGGAAATCGGGCCTTCGGCGACGATCACGCCGTCGCCGCTGCCTTGCAAAGCGAGAGCGACGGGCGGCAACTCGGAGCGCGCGTTTACCACGAATGCCACGCGCCTCGGTTTTGCACCCCGGACCGGGACAAATCGCGTTGCGGCAGGCATTGCGAACGACGACTGATAGCCTCCGGAGGTCATCCCCGTTTGCGGCGTGTAACCCGAATGCAGGATCGAGCGCTCGACCGGCCCGACAATTTCGTGGGAAACGAGCGCGTTTCCGATCGGGCCGAAGATCCCGGTCACGTGGCCTTGAGATTTGGCCGGCGCGAGCGCACGAAGGTCGAAGACGATGCCCTCCGACCGGTTGATCTCCTTGACGAGCGCCGTCATTCTGCTCATGGCGCCGCCAGGGTCGCGCTCGAGAAGAGCGTAGTTGGTGATGCGCACGAGCAAGATCTTCTCGTCGATCCAGCTCGCGACCGGGTGAGGCTCGCCGCTTGCGGTCTTGCCCTCGTCCGACTGCGGTACCAGGCCGGTCGCCGGGTCGCCTAGCGCGGCGAGCATCTCGCTCACGGCGTCTGCGTAGGCCGCGACCGACGGCGCCGCGGATACCTTGGGGATGGCCTTGACCAGCGGGGCATCCCAGTCGAGCTCTTTGTACGCGAGGAACGGATGCAGGTAACGGACTGTCCCCCAGAGCTTGGCCAGCCGCGAGAGCCGCTCGAGGCGACGCTGCTCCGGCGGCGGCTGGGCGTCTTGGGCGCCCGGTGTCGGCATGCTCATGACCCCGATCAGCAAGACTAGGCCGGTGAAGGAAGCCTGGGGTTGATTCATCGTCGAGTCGGAGCCCGTGATTCCGCGAACAGCGCTTCACGTACGCAATCAAGAAGTGTACTACCTGGTCGGAAAGCTCGCCAAGGAGGCTATCACTGCGGTGCGTGAAGGATCGGATCGGTTGCGTTCGTCCTGGATTTCCATGCAGCGATATCCAGCACGCGCACCACGTCGTCGTCGCCCAGCTCCATTCCGGTCAGGGCCGAAATCCCGTCGATGACCTTGTCCGGGTCGCCGGTCAAGGGTTCCGGGATGGACCAGAGGCGGGCCGTGCCATCGCGTGATGCAGTCGCCACGACGCCGCGCCCCGGTAAGAATGCGCCGGCGTCGATTTCACCCCGGTGCGACAGAGGCGGCCCCAGGGGCGCGAGGTGGTGGCGTCCCACAGGCGCACCGCGGATCCGCGTCCGTACGTGAGCACGATCGACGCGTCGGTGTTGAACACTGCGCCGTAGACCAGGTCGCCGTGTTTCATCGGCTCGCCGATGGGTCGGCCCGTGCGGGCGTCCCAGATCTGTGCGGTTCCGTCGAAGCTTCCGGTCAAGACGCGTTGTCCGTCGCAGCTGAAACGAACGCTCCAGACGTAAGCGTGATGTTCCAGCGGAGCACAGATGGGTAGGCCGGTGCGGGCGTCCCACAGCCGCGCTGTGTTGTCCAGGCTTGCCGTGGCGATGCGTGATCCATCGGGGCTGAACGCGACCGAGCGGATCGCGCCGCCGTGCCGCAAGGTCGCGCCCATCGGCTGAAACGTCGAGACGTCCCAGATGCGAGCTTCTCCCTGCATATCGGCGACGACCAGCCGGGTCGCGTCGTGATTGATCGCGAGCCCCGTCACACCTCGGTTCGCCGAGGCATAGGGCGCAAGCAGCCGACCGGTGCGAGCGTCCCAGAATCCGATTTTTCCTTTGTCGTCGGCGGCCACGAGCATCGCACCATCCCGGCTCAGGGCAATGCGACGCACCCAGGCGGTCATGCACTGGGGCGCGCCGATTGGTTCCAGCGTGGATCCGTTCCAGAGGCGCAGCGTTCTGTCTTGCGAGGCGGTGACCACGATGGAGCCCGTGGGATCGAACGCCAGTTCGTACTGGCGCGGAATCGTGTCCCTTGCGTTTGGCGATCAAGCGGGTCGTGATTGCGTCCCAGAGCCATACCACTCCGTCCTGGCTGACCGTCGCGATCGCCTTGCCGTCGGGCCGCGCGGCAAGCGCGCACATAATCCGAATGGATCATGGGCTCTCCGGTACTACGATCGCTTCCCAGCTGCCAGATCCGCGCTGCGCCGTCCTCGCAGCCGGTCGCCAGCAACCGCCCGTCGCTGCTGAACGCGACGGCGCGGACCGGCTTGTGATGCGGCAGCGGGCATCCCGATCGTCGAGAATCGACCAGATCCCAGACCTGCGACGTGTTGTCGTCGGCCGCCGCGGCCAGCCGCGATCCGTCGGGGCTAAACGCGACCGCCCAGACGTGCCCGCGCTGCTCCATTCGCGGTCCGACCGGCTTGAGGTCGGGAACGCACCACAACCGGCAGGATGTGTCGTAGCTGCCGGTGGCGACCCGCGTGCTATGGCTGTTGAACGTGATCGTGAGGATCGGTCCGCTCTGAGAAGCAAGGCCAGAGCTCGCGATCTCCCCGCCGGTGGCCACGTCAATGAGCTTCAGGATTCCGTCTCGTCCGCCGCACGCGATCCTCATGCCGTCGGGCGACAGAGCCAACGATTCCACCGAGCCCCGTGGCGCCTGAACTTCCACGCGCGGCCTGGCGGACTCGACGTCCCAGATGCGCACGGTGCCTTCCTTGTCGAGGCTGACCACGGTCTTGCCGCACGGGGTGAGAAGGGCGGTTTCGAGCGGTTCTTTGCCTTCCAGCGACCGGCCGCGCGGCTCACCCGTGACAACATCCCAGAGCCGCGCCGACCCGTCGGTGCTGGCCGTAACCAAGGTCGCATCGTCCGCGCTGAAGCCCACCGACGTCACGGCTCCGCCGTGGCGCAATGGCTCTCCGCGCGGAAGGCCGGTGCATGAGTCCCAGAGCCGTGCGGTGTGGTCTTCACTCGCTGAGGCCAGCGTGCTGCCGTCGTGACTGAACGCGAGACTTCGAATCGGGCCGGAGTGCGCTAGCGGCGGAAACAACAGCGTGCCGCTCACCGGGTCCCACACGCGTGCGGTGCCGTCGTCGCTGCCGGTCGCAAGCGCACCGCCAGAGGGACTCCAGGCCACCACCCGCACGGGGCCGTTGTGCTCGAGGCAGCCTCGAAGCTGATGCAGCGCGCTGCTCCAGGCGCCCAGATTGATGCGGATTGCGTTTTCGAGCGGATCCCCTTCGGCCGCCGCGCCTTTCAAGCTGCGGGCCAGCCAGAGCAACCCCGAACGGCGTTCGTTATTTTCCAGCCGGTCGAGCCCGCGGTCGAGCGTCAAACGAATGGTGAGCCTGCGCAAGTTGCCATAGTGCCGGTCGGCCTCCTGTTTGCGAGCCTCGGCGATCCGACCAAGCACGATGGCCTGGCGCCCGCGTTCCTCGGCGCAATTGCGCGCAGAGTTGACGCCAATGGCGGCGGCGATGGACACGAGAGCGAGCGCGAAAACAGCCAGTACACTGACGCGGATGAACGCGCGATGCCGGCGCTCCCAGCGACCGAGCCGGCGCGGAAGCGACTCGTGAACCCCCTGTACGGGCTCATCCGCCAGCCAGCTTTCGACGTCAGCGGCCAGACCCATCGGTGAGGCGTACCGATCCGCGGGGTCGACCGCCATCGCCTTCCGGCAGATCGCGTCCAGCGTTTCCGGCACTTCTCGCTTCACGGTGCGGGCGCTCGGAATGTCGCCGAGGGCGACCCGCCGCAATACTTCATCAACCTGGTTGACCTCGGCTAACGGCGCGTGGCCGGTCAAGATGCAGTAGAGAGTGGCGCCCAGGCTGTAGACGTCGCTGTGCGGGCCGATGCGGCTGAGCTGGCCCAGGGCCTGCTCGGGGCTCATGTACTGCGGTGTGCCGAGCGCCGCGCCGTGCAGCGACTGGAACACGCTGCTCCCCGGGCTCGGGCGTAGCGTCAATTCGTCTCTCGCCGTGTCGGCCGGCGAATCCCCCAGCGCGATCGACTTGGCCAATCCCCAGTCGACCACCAGGGTCTCGCCGAACTTGCCGAGCATGACATTCGAGGGCTTCAAGTCGCGATGCAACACACCTCGGCTATGGGCGTATGCCACCACGTCGCAGACGCGCAGAAAATGATTGAGCAACTGGAGAAACTCGAGTGACCGGCTGCGGAACGGCCCGGCGGCATGCCGGCTCCGGATCCGATCCTTCAAGGTCTCGCCTCTGACCAGCCGCATCACGTAGAAAGGTCGGCCGTCCTTGTCTTCGCCCAGCGCGTACACAGGAACGATACCCGGGTGCTCGAGGCCGCCGGTGATCTCGGCCTCGAGCAGGAATCGGGCTCGGCCCTGGGCGTCGCCCGCCTGCGACGCGCGGATCAGCTTCAGCGCCACCTCACGGTTCAGGCTGCCGTCACGCGCCACGAAGACCTCGCCTAGCCCCCCGTGAGCGAGCGGTCGCAGCAACTGAAAGGAACGATCATCGCTCAGAGTCGGATCGCGGGTGCCGCTCGGGCCATCAGGCGCCCGTTCGTGCGTGCCGATCTCCGTGGCGGGCTCGTGAGGTGTTGACCAGCCGTTGCCGCTCTGCACCGCGGGCACCGGCCAGGCGTCGAGCTTGGCGATGGTGGGATCCTGCCCCTTTGCGGGTGTCGCCGTGCGCTCTAGCACGCTCGAAAGCGCTTCGAGCGCGGCGCTGCCGGCAAACGATTGCAGGCAGCGGCCGGCATCACCATCCGACATCGCGAGGTGCCGGTCGATCGCCGCCTCGACCACGGCCGCGTCCTCCTCGTCGAGAATTCCCTCCGCCAGCAGAATGCACTTCAGCGACGATGCGGGGGTGGACTCGCGGGCGGCCAGCGCCGCGACGTCGCAGAGCGGCGCAAACCGGAGCTCGACCGCGAGCACGCCGAACAGCACTTGTGCGTCGTCGTCGCTGGCAAGCATAACCCCCTCTTTCGGCCGGGTTGTGCCCTTGATCGTGAGATTCGCGAAGAAGGCTGAGCCGGCGTCAAGACAGGATCGCACGGTCTCTGCCCGCGCGGACCACGAAAGCGACGTGATCAAGTATCCATTATGTGGCCCTTCGCAATCGGCCTGCAAGTGGTCGCGTGGATCCCGCCCAGCTTTCCTCACCCAGAGGGTCCACTGTCTGCTCTCGAACGATAGGCAATGGCCTTCAGGAACATGAAGCAACTGTCGTTTCGTTGCAACTGACGCCGTGCTGCCGGATAATGAGACGCCATTCGGACCGGCGACTTCGACCGGCAGTAGCCCGCGGGCGTCTCGGAATCTGTTTCGGATGCCATCCGCGAGATCGCTGCGACGAGCCGTGCGCGCCTCAACGGGCAGAGCTTGGTCTCGCAAAAGAGGAGAGGGCAGGGGGCAACGGCATGGCCCGTTCGTCAATATCCGAATTCGGTTGACGAAGACTCCCTTGATTCCACGACGCAGGTCGCCGCGTGGGTGCGGCTCCGCAGGGGCTCTGCGGGATCTCCGATTGCACGCTACGACTGAATAGGCCTGCAGCCTTGGGAAGAGGAGCGGTGAGCGATGGTCGATCAACCACAGGCAAAGTGGGTGGTGCCCAACCCCCAGATCTGCCGGTCGTTCGGTCTCATGAACATCATCTTTGGCGCGATTCTGCTGCTATTCGCGGTCGGCTATGCCGTGATGCTGGCGGTGGCCCCGACGTTTCAAAAGCAAATCATGGCGAGCGTCGAGCAGGAGCAGGCCGAGCAGAAGGCCGCGCGCCAGGCAAAGCTCGCGGAGCTCAAGACCAAGGCATCCTCCGCCAAGACCGAAGAGGAAAAAGTGGCGATCAAGGACGAACAGGCTGCGCTCGAGAAAGAAGTCGAGCCCGACCTCAGTTCCATGAATGAAATCATGGGCTGGAACATCTTTTCCGACTCTCGGCTGGCGGCTTATTCGATATCGGAAGTCACCGCGAGCATCATCCTCAATTTACTTCTGATCATTGCCGGGGCTGGGCTGCTCGCCACCGCGGAGTGGGCGCGGCGGCTCTCCGTGTGGGTCGCCTGGGGCAAAATCTTGCGCTGGCTCGTGATGATCGTGGCGACCATGGTCGTGATTCTGCCAATCTCGATGGAGAAAACGCAGAAGGCCCTCGCTAAAGTTGACGAGCAGATCAGGGCTCAGAATGCGGGGAGACCGACTCCCATTCGTCTGATCGAGTTTGCCCGCATGGGCGCGATCGCCGGCGCAGTCAGCGTCATTTTCTCCGCCGTTCTGTCCTCGATTTACCCGGCGCTCTCGATCTGGTTTCTGACCCGACCGCAGGCGCGCGCGGCCTGTTTGAAAGCGCTGCCGTCCTCCAAGGAACAGCCGGGTGTCGCAGTGGGAGAAGCGTGGTGAACGTGGCGACGCTCGTCCTGGGCCATCTTGCCGGTCCGGAATGCCGCCGCGCCCTCGGGCGCGGCTGGCTGATCGTGGTGCGCGGCGCAGTAGGCGTGGTGCTGGCGGTATGCGTGCTCTTTCTGGTCTGGATATGGTGGCTAAGCGCAAATACAACCCGCACTTCTTCCCGAATTACGAATTGAGATTCACGCTCGCCGCCGCGTCGCTCGTCATGCTCACGATCACCGTGGTGCAGGCGCCCGCCGTGCTGGCCGGGTCACTCGCCGGCGAGCGCGAGCGCGGGGTGCTCCAGCTGCTGCTCTCCACATTGGCAAGTCCTCGCGAGATCGTCGAAGGGCGCCTCGTGGGCAAGCTGAGCCAGGTGGGCATGGTTCTCCTTGCGGGCGTTCCCTTCCTGGCTTTGCTCGCGGCGTGGAACGGCCTCGGCCTGTTACACCTGGGCGCGATGGCATTCCTGCTCGCGGCCGTCGGCCTGGGCGGGGGCGGCCTGGCCGTGGGGGCGTCGGTTGTTTCCCGCCGCGGCCGGGATGCCCTGCTCGCCGTTTACATCCTGATGATGCTGCTCACCTTGAGCCCGATGCTCTCATGGGTGGGGCTGCCACGCGAGGTCGGTGAATTCCTCATCGTATTCAATCCGTTCTTGAGCATGCATCAACTCGTCTGGCAAGGAAGGCTGGTGCCGGCGCTCCTGACCTCGGCATTCTGGCTTTCGCTTGGCCTGGCCGGCACGATCCTCGCGGTCTGGAGGCTGCGGCCTTCCTGTCTCGCGACCGCGGGACCGGTCACCAATCGCAGCCGGCGGGGGCGAGTTCCTCCGGTCGACGATCGGCCGATGATGTGGAAAGAGATCTACATCGAGCGCGCCGGCACGCTGGGCCGTTTCGGCCGCTGGCTCGGCGTCCTGCTCACAGCCTCAATTGGCGGTGGCAGCCTGGTCTTGGCGGGAATCATGGCCTGGTCGCTCTGGTCAGGGTCCCAGTCCGAGATCGTCCTCCGGGCGAACGACGTGTTTCACGCCCTCCTGGGAGGCGCCGCCGCGACCTTCCTGGGCTGGATGCTGCAATGGGGAGTCGGCCTGCGCGCGGCGGTCTCGATCGCCTCGGAACGCGAGCGCGGCACGTGGGATGCGCTCTTGACGAGCCGGCTCCAGCCGGGAGAGATCGGACGAGCCAAGCTCGTCGGCAGCCTGCACGCCCTGCGCTGGATGGCCGGCGCACTGATTCTGGCATGGACGCTCGGGGTGGTGCTGGAAATCGTGACGCCGGGCACCTACATCAAGTGGATGATCGGTACGGCCACGGCATGCGCCGCAATGGCCGCGATCGGAGTACGATGCTCGCTCTCGCTGCCGACGGCGACCAAAGCGATGACGTGGACGATCGCGCTCTGGCTCGCCGGCCACGCGATCGTGGCTTTCTTTGCGATGTCGATCATCGCGGTTGTGATGATGCTATGCATTGGTATCTGGTTGGTCGCCATGCAGTACGGGCCGGTCGCGATCAACTCGGCCCCATGGTTTCCCATGAGCTGGGGCGTCGGTTGGCCCCTGACGGTTAACATCATCACGATCCTGGTCACACTCGCGGTCTTCGGCGACACCGCCCTTCGCTTTGATCGCATCGCCGGCCGCATGGCCGGCGGGACGATCGGCACGGCGGTCGACACATGGCTGCGCGGCGGCGCTACGCAGCCGGTGTTGCTGCCGACCGGAAAACGCGGCGAGTCGGCCGAGCTTGCCGTGGACGAGCCGAGAGCGCCCATCAATGACATGCTCGAAGTCGCGCCGGCCGCCTCGCTGAATTCGGTGGAATGACCGCGGCGATTCCGTCGTCGAGTAGAGCGGTCTCTTCGGCCCAAGCTTCACGAGCAACGATACCGGCGATCTCGAGCATCCCCGTCGTCAAGGCGACGTCGGACTCGCGGTATTTGCCTTCGCAGTCCGGCTCGCGGGCTTCGACGTCGCTTTCCGGGCCTTGTTGACTGTGCTCGCGCGGCGCCGTGCGGAGATCCGCGGCTTGCCGCCGTAATAGTCCTGGTGATAATCCTCGGCGCGATAGAAAGCCTTGAGCGGATAGAGCTCCGTCACGATGGGATACCGGAAGGCCCGCGCATCGACAAGGTCGTGATACGACTTGAGCGCGGCCTTGCGCTGGTCTTCGTTGTGGTAGAGGATGATCGAGCGATACTGCGGGCCGACGTCGGGTCCCTGCCGGTTGGGCGTGGTCGGGTCGTGCGACGACCAGAATACTCTCAAGAGCTGCTCGTAGCTGATCATGTCCGGGTCGTATTGGACCATCACGACCTCGGCGTGGCCGGTCGTCCCCTCGTGCACCATCTCGTACGACGGGTTAGGAACCGCGCCGCCGGCATAGCCCGAAACGGCCGAAATCACACCGGGTAGGCGCTCGAACGTATCCTCAACGTGCCAGAAGCAGCCGGCGCCAAAGGTCGCCAGCTCCGTCTGAGGTTCAGACGGGCTCGATCCGTCGTCGGCCGCCCCTGCGCGTTTTCGACTTGGAGCGAGCGACGTTCTTCTTGGGCTGGGGCTTGGTTGTCGTCGGCTTCTGGGCCGCCGGCGATTTGTGCGCATCGGGAGTGTTCGTCTGCGACGGCGAGCCGCTCTCCTGGCCCCGTACTGCACCCGAGAAGAGCACTGTCAGCACAACCGGGCCCCAAGCCGCCGTGGATTGCCACGACATGGAAAAGGACTCCCATTCTTCGCGTGCCTGCAATGTCGCCGACCATGCGGCCTGCTCGCTGCCGTAGCTGGTTGGCGGTGGGGTGGGGGCAGGCCTACAATCATTTCTAAATCAACCGCGGCGGGATGTCCAGTGAGTCTGTCCACCGCCCCCCCGGGGCGCGTAGCGCGGCAAGACCGGGACATAGCGCTTTTTGCGGCTTGAACCTGCGGCAGACGTCGACAATGTGCTACGTGCCAGTTTCCTTGGATCAATGCGATGCGTCGCACGGGCCCGGATCGACCCGAGCAAGCGCAGTGTCCCGGCTTTGCTTGCAAATCCTGACGTGGGCTGGTGCACAAGAGAGACGACCTCAGCCGCTCACGCACAGCCAGTTGAAATTTCCCATGCCATCATCGACGTCTTCGACATGAGAACCCGCCGGACAGGTTGTCACAGAACCATCGGCGTCTCTGATCTGGTTGCCACTGATCTTGGTTGCGCCGATCGAGTCCCTGTCCCCAGGTTGCCGGGCCGCCTGGGGTACAGTACCTGAGGGTGCGCCCTTCAAGATCGAGTCAATGATCGTTTGTTCCACCGCACTCAACGATTTTCGAAATCGCTGTAGCTTCAGCTGAAATGCGGCGTACTCATTCTTGGTGACGGTAACCGTGCCCTTGGCATGGGCGGCGGTTTGGGTCGAGCCGTCATCCGGGTTATTTGATCCGCTCGGTTTCGAAGAGGCTTTGGGCATGAAGATACCCCTTTAGCGAGTCGAAGATGTGTCACACCCTTCCGACACCCTCGATCCGGCCGACGATTGACGGGTTCGGAAGATCGGGGCTCTACGACAGCCTGTAGGAATTGCGAAAGACGTTGCGGTCCGGTCCAGGACGCGCAGGCAAGTGACTGTATCACGACGCACTCACCGGAACAACCAAGGGTGCTTTTAGCCAGCCGTGGCAGCGAGCACCTGGCACGAGTTGTCGAGAGGCGTCCTCATCTGTCAGCGGAGAGGGCGGGACGCCAATTGAACTTATCATCGCGGGGGTGAGCGGGTGGGATGCCGACCTGCGGCGATGGCTGGGTGGGAAATCCAATCACAAGTGAAACAAACCGCTAACTGCGCGAGATCGTGTGACTGCTTTACAACAGGCTTTGCTCTTCGCCGATTTGCTCTCGTTTATCCCAAAACCTTTTCGATGGTGGCCAGCGGCAGGTACAGGTGCTTCGGGTTGTCGAGCAGCGGCGCAAAGCCGTATTTGACGTAAAACGCGACGGCGGAGTCGTCGAGGGCGTCCACTTCGACTGCGTGCGCCCCGAGGTTGTCGGACAAATCCAGCGAGCGTTGAAGGGCGTCGAGCAACAATCCTTCTCCCAACCGCTTGCCCTGGGCCGACAGATCGACGGCCAGACGGGCGAGGAGAATGACCGGGATTGGATGCTTCGGGAGTTTGCGAGAGGCTTCGGTCAGCAGGTGTTCAAACGTGACCGCCCCGGCCGCGAGGGTGTAGTAGCCGATCACGCGCTTTTCACCTTCAGGCACGGCGACGAATGTCTTGCCCAAGCGTCGCTTTTCGTACTGGCTGACGCGGGTACGGATGAAGTCATCGAGCGATGGCTTCCCGCAGGTAAAGTCGGATCGGTCATGGGCCTTGCCGAACGGTTCGATAATCCAGTCAGCCACGGCGGGCCTAATGGCGAGAGGCGGCTTTCTTGAGGGCCGGCGTCGGGGCCGGAGGATTCTCAATCAGCGAGAGAAAACGCTCGCGGTCGCGGTCCGAGAGGGGGGCGGCGGATTCCTCGGCGAATGCGAGTTCGTCTTCGGCGATCACCTTGGCCCTGCGTACGCGCAACTCGGTATCACTCACCTGCTCGATGATGACGGTGGCGTTGGCAAACGCTTTTGGCAAAACGAGCCGGGCCTTGGCGTCGGTAGTCCGCGTTTCGGCGGGCATAAATACTCCCTCCTTCGCTTATGGTTTGAAGTCTACGACGAAGTGGGATGACATATCAAGTGGGAAATTCCCGCTTGGGCTTCGGGTTGAGCTTTTCCTTATCAAGCGGTTTTCGCCGCTTTTCAACGCGAATCCATCAAGCGGAGTGGACAGGAACGCCAGCCTGAGGAGTACGGCGGACGGCGTTTGCGGATGAGCGGCCACCCACTCATCGACTTTCTACGTATACGAGTTCTTGTACCCCGACTTGCCGTTCAGACGCGCCAGCACTTCGCACGCAGCCAGGGCGTTTGAGGCTTCTGGCGCGTGAAGGTAGTCCTCGGCCTCCTCCACCGTATCGAACGCGGATTCGATGAGCGAAAGGAGTCGCAAATCTCGTCTTAACAGACCGAAAACCCTTCGACGTTCTCGTCGAAGGGCGGTTTCTAAAAGAAGCGGAGGAGGTGGGATTCGAACCCACGGTACCGCGCAGCGGTACACCGGTTTTCGAGACCGGCCCTTTCAACCACTCAGGCACCCCTCCTGGTCTCATCCGTCACGGGGAGCGTCCAGCAGAATGAGGACAGCGATTCCCCGCGCGGGCATCTCATACTCTACGAAATGCCCTGCGTTCCTGGAAGAATTCTTTGAGCACGGCGCCGCACTCGGTCGCCATCACCCCGGCGGTGACCTTCACCTGGTGGTTGAGTCGGGGATCCGTGACGAGCCGGTACAGGCTTTCGCACGCCCCGGCCTTCGGGTCGGCCGCCCCATACACCAGCCGCGCAATCCGGCTGTGGACGACGGCGCCTGCGCACATCGCACACGGCTCGAGAGTGACGTAGAGCACACACGTCTCGAGCCGCCACGAGCCGAGCGACCTCCCCGCCCACGCAAGCGCCAGCCGCTCCGCATGAGCGGTCGGATCTTGCAGCGTCTCCCGCAGGTTGAAAGCCTGGGACAGGATTCGGCCGTCCCGCACCACGAGCGCTCCGACCGGCACCTCGCCCAGGTTGCGCGCCTCTCGCGCCAGCCCGAGCGCTCGCGTCATCATCTCTGCGTCGAGCAGCGCGTCGGCGTCGGCGGCCCCACGCGCACCGCCCACGAGATCCACCAGGTCAGACATGCGACGCGTTGACTCCCTTCCTCCGTCACGATCCGTGAACCGAGCGGGCGAGCCGAGGCGCGTCCTGAGCATCGAATCTGAGCGGAAACCCGCCTGAAGCGATGCTGTTTCGGCGTCCTCGGCCCGGCCGCAACGCCTCTGGCGGGCTGCTCACGCCGGCCGGTCGCCGCCCATGTCAAGGGCGTTGAACAACAGACCCGCCGCCGCACCCCCCGCGAAATCGGCCGCCAGCGGGATCCAGATGTTGACCCAGTCAGCGATCTGCGCCGTCGCCACGCCAACCGCGACGGCCGGGTTGAACGCTCCGCCAGAAACCGGCCCGACCGCGAACGCTCCCACGACAACCGTGAATCCAATCGCCAGGCCGTAGAACGAGTTGTTCGCGGTGCCCTTGGCCGTTGCACAATTCAGAACAACATACACAAGCGCAAAAGTAAACAGAAACTCGACGAGTAGCTTGGCTAGAACGCTGTATTCTGTGGGCGTTGGACCGGCCACCGGCTGCGGCGAGGCGCTCCCCTTGATGAACAGCACCAGGAGTGCGGCCACGATTCCGGCGGCGAACTGCGCGCCCCAGTAGGGAAGGGCCTCGGCCCACGAAAGCTTGCCTCGCAGGGTGACACCCAGCGTCACCGCGGGGTTGTAATGCCCACCCGAGAAATGCCCGCCTGCGTACACCATCACCATCAGCGATGACCCGATCGCCAGCGCCGCGAGCGCTCCGCGCCGTCCGGACCTTTAACCGTCTGGCCAACAGTGAACACCAGGAAAAACGTCCCGATGAACTCCACAATCAGTTTGGGGACCATCGCATTGTCCTTTCGCAGTTGTTTGCGAGCACGAGAAATGAGCTGTAGATTCGCAAGAACTGCCAGTCGTTCGTGCAGACCCTACGGAGACATGCACTGTCTGGGAGGATTCTCTGTGAATTCGCAACGACCGCCGGCAGGCGGGCTAATTGTGACAGACGCGGTGGCTGTTTAAAAGAGGGTGGTGGACGCGCGCAGGGCGTTCCAATCGGCGGCATTCCGCCAACCGCGATAATCCGTCATCTTCCCAGAAAGGCGGAATGCGCGCCCGGCTCGCCGCCGGCAGTGAACCACCCGCTCGGTCGCTTGTGTCAGGCCGATGAGGACTGCGGGCGCGACGCGGGATTTGCGCAATGTCGAGCGCGCGGGGAGTCGGTCCGGCGCGGGAATCTGGCGTGCACCACCACGAATTCGCAGCCAGCACCGCGCCAGTCCAAGCGGACTCCGGCGACTCACCACTGGCATTCGATTCTGCATCGGTTAAACTTTTTCGGGTCCCCGCCGCGCGGCGCGATCCAGCACGCCTGACAACCGGCCGTCATGCGCTACGGTGTCTTCGGACCCGCATTCCGTGATTGCTCTGCCGTCCCGCCCCTGCGGCGCGATCGAATCGGAAAGTTCTTCTTGCCTAATCGTGACAAACGCACTATTATGATGTCAGGACTAGACGGACTGACCGGTCAGTCCGCCTTGGATCGGAGGGTGGGATCACAACGGATTGGATCCCGTCTGGATGTACAAAATGAATAGCCGTTTGAGGTTACGACCAGATCTCAATGAGTGTATCCTGGAAGGTCGATTTCTTCCGGCGATCGCGAATTTCGGCACGATGATTTTGACGACGAGCGGTTATGCGCTGCTCATCCCGTTTCCAGGGGCGAACACTTCGGCAGCAGGATCGCTCGGCAGCGGTGGTCCGAGCGGCGGAACCGCCAGTTCGGTGAGCGGCGTGGCGGTTCCCACCAGCTTGTACATCACGGGTAGTGGCGGGATTTCCAGTCTCAAGCCTGGCAATATCACGGGCGTTCCCAGCCTGGCTGGCGGCGTCGCCGGACCCGGTGGCGTGAGCATCAGCATCCAGGTTGGCTCGGGCGCCGACACGTCCGATGGCCCGACTGCCGGTGGCGCGACCCACAACGTGGTCGGCCTTAATACGGTGGCCGACCCGACTCAAAGGCCCATCCTGACCGTGATCGGCGGCTCGATCGCCTCTTCCAGCACGAATCTGTCGTCATCGGGGCAGACGTCCGACACAGCGCCTGTGCCTCCTCCGATGCCGCTGGGTGCGGTCAACCAGCAGGCGCCGAGCACAAGCACGAGCTCCTCGAGCGGCGGCATGTACATGCCCAACCCGCAGCTCGGCGCGCCGACGCTCGGACCGTTCAACAGCTCTCGCGGCCTCGGCAGCCCGCTGCCGGGCTCGATCGTGCCCGTGACCCCGATGCTCCCCGGCAATAACTGATCGGCGCCGCGGTTCGCGATCGTCAGATGGAACAGACGATTTCGTGGAACTGCCGCTCTGCGGGTTGAATCCCGGTCGTGGTTGCTCGTACCGAAGCTCGCTGAGCTCCGCCGATTCGATCAATTCGACGCAAAGATTACACCAGTGCGTGTCGCGGTCTTGGTCGAACAGGCCATCGACCACGTAGCCGTGCACGAGCTCTTTCCCCGCCTTGGTCCTGTACAGCAGATACGGCTCGATCATCCGATCCGACGCACGGTACCGGATCTCCAGAAGTCGATGCTCGTTGATTGCCTGGCAGATCAAACTTTCCATTGCGATTGAACCTCTTTAGTATGTGAGCGAACTGCCGCGCCTGGCCGCAAGCGCAAGCGCCAGCTCGACTGCCCTCGTATGGCGGTCGCGGCACACTCGCGTGGCGAGACGCGACTCCCCCGACCGGCGGCCCGCGCGTGATCACCGTTGCGTCAGACTCTCCGCGATTCGCTTCGCCAGATCGGCCGGCGCCTCGATGCGGTAACTGCCCCCCGACGAGTCAGAGCTGACGAGCGCGAGCTTCACCCTGTCGGCGTCCGCGTCGCCCACGATCTCCGCGATCAGCGCTCGAAATTGCGCCTCGGCATGTTCTCGAATCACCGCTTCGGTGAGCGCAAATTCCTCAAATTCGATCGTCCACATGAACTGGCCTTTCCAGGTAGGATCGGGAAGTCTCGCGTGCTGTACGCGCAATACCACGCACGATTGGGCGGCCAGCGACAACTCGCCCCTGGTTCCCGCCCGATCGGAGGTGTGAACGAGGAAATCGAGCGCCGCCGGCTCGGCTCGTCCGAGCGCGGTACGGCATGCGCGAGAGCATCTCCAGCGATTGCTCTCCCCATACGATCCGCAAAATGTCGGGTTTTGTTGCATAAACTTTCCGCTATGTTAATAGGGTCGGCACAGCCGCGGCCCGTGGGGCAGTGATCTCGTGACCATGGTTTCCGGGACCAAAGAATGCGACGCCCAGGGGCGACAACGCGCAGCATGATGCTCAGAACGCTCTGGTGCGCCGTTGCGTTTGCACTTGTCGATCTGGCGCGATTGGAATGGATTGCGATTTTTCTCACGCTCGCGGTGATCGGGCCCATTGCCGGCTCGATCCTGCAGCGAAGGCGCGGGGGCAGGGGTATCGCGGGCGGTGTGATTGGCGGAATGATCTCCTACTTCGTCTACGGGATCGCGATGTACCTGTGGTCCTTTTCTACGTTCGAGCGTATGACCACGCAGCCCGCCGGGACGGCCGAGATCCTGTTCCTCTTTGCATATTGGGGTGCACTCGCGGGATTTTCAGTCGGTGTCGTGATCTGGGGGCTCATGCCAAACCCCGATGCGACGCAACAGCGCTAAATCGCGGAAGGTTTGCGAGGGCGCGGGCTCGCGGCGTCGGCGCAATCGCGGTCGCCGGGATCGCGCAGCTCAGAAACACGCGACGGTCGGCCGCGCATTGAAGCAAGCCCCGACCAGGAGCCTCACGGTCGCAGCCGTCTCGGCAAAGACGGTCGCGCAAAGGCGTGCAGCGCTCGCTTGGGCGGAGTCTTCGTCACATTGAAGGCGGTCGTCGTCAACGAGGGTAATCCACTGGGCGTGACCGCGAGCGTGAAGCCCTTGCCCGTCTTCTTGAGAACGAGGTCCGTAAAGGTCGCGACGCCCCAGCTGGCGCTCACCGAGAGCGTGCCCGCGAGCTTGGCTCGCGCCTTGTTCGAGGCCAGGGCCGTCGTGACCATTCCGTCGAACGCGGTGACCCTGTTGCCGAACTGGTCCACAAGCTCGAGCGTCAGGCCGAAGTGCCGGCCAACCTGGGCATGTGCAGGGGGCCCCGACGCGATGACGGCGCTCGCCGCCGTGCCGGGGGAAACCGAGAACTCGGCACTGGGCCCAGTCGCGAGCGGACCGGCCGTCGCGACGAGCGAGTAACCTGCGCCTGCTCGATCGACGACAAGGTCGGAAAAGGACACGATGCCGCCGTGGAAATTCGCCGACAGACTGCCGGCCAGCGTGCCCCCGGTCGGGTTGCCGGCAAGTCCGACGCTGATCGGACCGTCGAACGACGTCGCGAGGTTTCCAAAGCTGTCCTCGGCCTCGACCGTGACGCCGAAGGGCGCGCCGGCCGCGACCGACGATGGCGGCGAAGCGACGATCAGGATCCGAGCCGGCGCGGCGGGAACGACGCTGATCGCGCCCGCAAAGCCTGGTGTGAGCCCCGGGCTGGCGACCTGAAGCGCAAAGCTCGATCCGGTGCTGTCGAGGGCCAGTCCGGAAAAGCGGACGACTCCCGCTGATAATATGCTGTTCGTTTCGCCCGAAAGCGCGCCGTTCGGTCCACTCGCGAGCGACACCGTGACCGGCGCAGTGACCGTGGGCACGACGTTGCCAAACTGGTCCAGGGCTGCGACCGCCACGCCGAAGGATTGACCGGCCGCCAGGACGGAAGGCGGCGCGGCGGTGATGGCGAGGTGAGTCGCGGCACCCGCCGCGATCTGGAAGTCGGACGAGATCGCCGGAGTGAGGCCGTTGACATCAGCCTCGATTCGGTAATCATTCGCCGCCGCCGTCAGCGACAAGCCCGTGAACTCCGCGGCGCCGCTCACGGCGAGAGCGCGCTGCCGCCAATCAGGCTCGCACCTGCCGGGCCGCTCGCGATCGAGAGCGAAACCGGCTGGCCGGCATCGGTGACGACGTTGTTGAAGCGATCCTCAATCTCGACCGTCACGCCGAACGGTTCGCCGGCCCCGATGAGCGACGGCGGGCCGGCCGCGAATGCGACCTGAGTTGCAGCGGCCGGCGACACCGTGAACGGGCTCGTGGTCGCGGAGATCAGGCCGTTCGCGGCCGCCTCGAGCCCAAAATTCGACGCGGCCGTCGTGAACATCAAGCCGTTGAAACTCGCAAGGCCGTCCGCCTCGAAGGCAATCGCGCTCGCGGCGGAGCCTTCACTGGACGGCCCGCCCGCCAGGCCCAATGTGACCTCAATCCCGCTCGTCGTCACCTGGTTGCCGTATCTGTCCTCAACCAACACCGAAATGCCAAACGTGTCGCCCGCGGCGAGGTTTGCCGGCGGCGAGCCGATGGCGAGCTGGTAGGCCGCGGCGGGCGCGACCGCGAATGTGCTCGTGTACGTCGCGATCAATCCCGCGGCAACGGCTTCGATCTGGTAACTGCCGGCGGTCGTCAAATTCAAGTTGCTGAAACTGGCGACCCCAGCCTCGTCAACCGCGGCCGTGCTGACCGCCGCGGTTTCGTTGGCAGGGCCGCTGGCCAGGCCGAGCGAGATGCTGATGCCGCTCGTTGTCACTTGATTGCCATACTGGTCTTCGACAAACACCGAGAGGCCAAACGTGCCCCCGGCGATCACATTCGAGGGTGACGAGGCCATCGCAAGCCGGTACGCCGCGCCGGGATTGACGCTGAACGTGCCCGTGTAGGCAGACGCCAAACCGGAAGCGACGGCCTCGAGCGTGTAGCCGTCCGCCGCCTGCGTGAGCAACAGCCCACTGAAAGTAGCGATTCCGCTCGCCGCCTGCGCGGACGTGGTGCCCCCGAGTACCGCATTCGAGGGGCCGCTCGCGATCACGAGAGAGATCGACTCGGTATTGCCCGTGACCTCATTGCCGTATTGATCCTCGATCGCTGCCCGCACGGTGAACGCGCTGCCGGCCGTCGCCGTCGCCGGCGACGAGACGATCGCGAGCCTGTACGGAGCCGCAGGCGCCACGCTGAACTCACTCGTGGTCGCGGGCGACGCCCCGCTCGTGCTGGCCGCGAGGGTGTAATTCGCACCGGCGGTGGTCAGCACCAGGCCGGAAAAGGTCGCCACACCGTTCACGATCGTCGCGCTCGTCGACCCACTGAGGCCTGCGCCCGCGGGACCGGACGCGATCGAAAGCGAAATCGAGCCCTGGGCGATCGTATCCACCGAACCGCCGGACGATTCGATCGCCACCCGCAAGCCGAACGGCGACCCGGCCGTGATCTGCGAAGCCGGCTCGGAAATCACCGTCAGCTCGTCAGAAAGTCCATCCGACGCCAGGGCGGGCACGACCAGATTCGCGCTCGGCGTGCCGATGCCGGTGACCTCGTCATAACCCGGGCCCGCCTGGTAGCCGTTGTTCCCCGCGGTGATGTCGTGGAAGTCCGAGGCCGAGAGTGCGTACAGGTACGGCAGTGTTTGCGTGGGACCGTCGAGGGTGGAACCTCCCTTCAAGACTCGCCCTTGATCGGCGATGGCCACGAGAGCCGCCCAGGATGGCGTCGCCAGACTCGTCCCGCCGATTCGCTGCCAGGGCGCGGACGAGCCGCCGGAGTAAGCGTCGTAGACCGCGACGCCGCTGCTCGGGTCGCCGTCAAACGCCACGTCGGGCGTCTCGCGAAAACGGGAGCTCTGCACGGGGTCTTGAAAAGCGGGCTCGGTCTCCTGATCGCTCGGACCGCCGCCCCCCTGAGACCAGCCGGTCTCGCTCTCGTACGCTCCTCCCGATCCGACATTGAGCGTTGTGCCGCCGACGGCGAGCACATTGGGCGAGTATGCCGGATAGTCGCCGGGCGCGGCTGCATCGCCCGTGGCCGCGACGAACGTCACGCCCTCATGCCCGGCCGGTGTCGTGAATATCGAATCGGACGAAGCTTCGTCAGCAAACTCGCCGGAACCCCAGCTCATCGAGACCGCCGACACGCCCGACAGCCCCGCGGCGGTCTGGACGCCTTGATACATGTCGTTTGAGCTGGACGAAGCACATTCGATCAACACAATGCTGGCCGCGGGCGCAATGGCGTGCGCCCATTCCACGTCGAGCGCCTCCTCCGTCTCCCAATCGCCCGACGGATCGGTCCCGGGCAGGCCGGTCGTGCCTCCTTGCTCGTTCAGCTTCATGAAGCTCGGCGGTGCGGCAATGCCAAACTGAGAGTCGAACTCGCCCAGGTCGCTCGTGGCGAAATTGGCGGCGGTCGAGTTCACCAGGCTCGGGTTGTCGTACGCGTCGACGATCGCGATCGTCTGGCCCGTCCCATCGCCATTAACCGATCCGAACGCGATGCTGTTGATTCCATACGCAGTGCGGATCTGGCTGGGCGTCATTCCCACCGGAGTCGCACTGCCGGAATCGGGACTGACGGGAACCGTCGCGCCCAGGACGACGTCGCCGAGCGCACTTCCGGACGGCACAAGACGCTCGAAGTCCGGCTCAACCACGGGCGCGACGAACGACGTGCCCGCCACAGCAGACAGGACGAGCCTGGTTTCCATGCACTCGAGTACCGGACACAGGGCGCGGGCTCTATGTAACCGCGTGCGGCGGGCGGATCGCTGACCGTGGAGCATGCTTCTCTCCGTGTCGCGGACGAGCCATGACCCGGACCCGTACGGGCCGGCCATGGACCCCTGGGGTGTGCTCCTCGCCACGGTCGGTGCGCGCTCCGATCGACCCGGTCGACCCCATTGCGATTGGCCGGCCATTCACCACGATGGTTTCGAGCGAAGACGCGTCGTCGCTCTCCGCCCCGGAACGCAAACGGGCCCTGCGGATCACCGCGCCACGCAGGCTTCGCGCGATTGTCCGCCCCGAGGTCGACGAGAATGCACCCCGCTATGGACTTTGAATTCCCTTCCAGCTCCTCTGAGGAGAATTCTAGCCCACAAATGTTCCACGTGCGGCCAACCGGCGATTCAGCGTTCGCAAGCATTCCGTGTCGCCGCGATGGCCGCGGTCGCGCCTGTCGCGCAGCGCCGGCGGCCTGGTCACCACTGCGTCGCTACGCGCACGGACGAAGCGCGAACCGGAACCAACCGCGCGGGTTTTCTGCCGAGCTCGTCTGAAAATCGTGACTGGTCGGATCGTAGCAGTCGATCAGATTATCTCGGGCTCGATCGATCGTTCCGTCCAGCGTGGTCTGCGTCACATAGCGGCGAGTGCCGCCCACCGCCCGATCGCTCAGGATTTCAAGCGCTTCTTGAGGTCGTCACGCAGCCGGTCGATGACGGAGTCGGCTTTGGCCTCGGCGATGATTTGCTGGATGACCGTCTTGATACCGCGCGGGCCCCACTGGCAGCCCTGGCGGAGATAGGTCTTGGCACCGTGGCCCAGGACGTATGAGGTCGAGGCGGCCGTGGCGGCCTGCGCCAGGCCGAATACTCCGTAGCCGAGCACGGTCAGCGGAGCGGCCAGTCCGCCGCTCAGGATGGTCACGCCGGCCAGGGACGACTTGATCCCGCTGGCGATCAGCCGTCCGAATATGCCCACCGCACCCATCGCGCCCAAAGCGAGCATCATGTCCCGGACCAAGCTCGCGGCGGTCCGGCGCGTGAGTGGGATTCCGTAAACATTGCTGAGCGCGACAATCATGCCGACGTCGACGGCCAGTCCACCGGCGATGTCGGCAAGCGGGATCGGGTTCAAGGCAACAGCCGCTCCCGTGGCCAAGGCAAAATTCCAGATCAAACGGTTGGCCGCGTCGTCCCGGATCCGGATCTTGCGGATGACGATGTCCGAGTGCAGATCACCGGCGATCAACAGCGTATTGAGCGCCACGAGCGCGTTCCCTTCGCGCTCCAGGACGTCGAGGATCCGCGCCTTCAAGGGCTCAATCAAGGGTGCCGGCCGCTCCCACTGGATCTGAGTCGTTCCGTCGGGGAGCTGGATCTTGACCTTGTAGGCGTCCGGCCGGGCCGCCGTCATCACCACGTCGTCCGGACGGATCAGGTGCTTGACCCGCTCGTCCTTGATCTTCGCATAGATCTGGTCACGGTCGATCTCGGGATAACGGTCAACCTGGTTGAAGACGACGATGATCGGCTTGTGTGCCTCGCGCAGCTCCGACAGGGCTTCGATCTCCCGGCGCTGCATGTCGCCGGAGACGACAAACAGGATCAGGTCGACATGCCGCGCCACGTCGCGGCAAGCGCTTCACGGACCTCGCCGCCGACCTCGTCAATCCCGGGAGTGTCGACCACGATGAGCCGGGCCCCCTCCAGCCCGGGGTGCGCCGACTGGTCGTGCTGCCAGCGCTGCGCCGCCCGCGCGATCGTCGTCCCATGCGTGGCGCCGACCTGAAACACATCCTGGCCCAGGAGGGCGTTCAGCACCGACGACTTGCCCCGGCTCACCATCCCGAATGCCGCGATCTCGATCGTCGACTCGTCGAGCTTCTTGCCGAGGTCGCGTAGCTGCGCCAGCTCGCCTGCCAGCGCGGTCTCTTCCTCCGGCGTCAGCTTCAGGCTCGCCAGCGTCGATTCGAGGCTTTCCCGCGCGCGCTCGACGACCTCGTCGTTCTCGCCGACTTGATTTTCCAGCTGGCTCAGCAGCTCGTTGATCTCGGAGTCGGCCATGGAGTCTGCCTTTCACTGCGCGTGGTTGTGGATCATCTGTTCGCACCAGCGCGCGGTCTGCAAGAGTTCGAAGTCCCTCTCAAGCGGGCCGGCGAGTTGAATCGCGACCGGCAAGCCATCATCCGCCAGGCCAATCGGGAACGACACAGTCGGAAGGTGCGTGTAGCTCCACGGCGAATTGAACGCGGCGTCGCCGGTGGTCGAGGGATCCGGCGCCGTCGAGAGCGCAGCCGGCGTGATCAAGGCATCGAGCCCGTGGCGCGTGCACGCCGCCTCGATGGCCCGGGTCGCCTCGTCCATCCGGCGTCGCGCCTGCCAGTGCGCAAGCGCAGTCAGCGCTCGCCCCTCGAGGACAAGCTCGCGGATCCGCGGCGGATACTCGTCGGGTTCGTCGTTCATCCGGTCGGAGTGAACAAGCGCAGCCTCGGGGGCAACAACGCGGCGATGGTCGACGAGGATCAGCTCGAAGTCGACGGGATCGTCCAGCGGTATGATCTCGGTGCCGTGGCCCTCGAGCACGCGAATCGCTGCGTCGAATACCGTTTTGACGGCCGGCTCGGCCCGCCGATCGAAAAAGCCCTGCAACTGGCCCAGGCGCAGCCGGCGATCTGCTCCCGCGCGACCCGCCAGGCTCGCCAGCCTGCCGTGCGGCCGATCTCCCATCGCCGTGATCATGTGGCGCAGGTCCTCCACGGTGCGCGCCAGCGCCCCGACGTGGTCCAGGCTCGGCGCCAGCGGCAGCACGCCGTCCAGGCTCACGCGGCCATACGTGGGCTTCATGCCCGCGATGCCGCAGAAGGCCGCAGGCCGCGTGATCGAGCCGCCGGTCTGCGTGCCGATCGCGCCGAGACACATGCCGCAGGCAACTGCCGCCGCGGATCCGCTGGACGAGCCGCCCGGCGTGCGCTCGAGGTTCCACGGATTGCGAGTGACCGGCGGATCGATCCACGCGTAGGGCGTCGTGACGGTCTTGCCCAGGATCACCGCCCCGGCGTCGCGAAGCCGGGCGACGACATCGGCGTCGAATTTGGCAACCCGCTCGGCCCAGCGCTTGGACCCGCACGCCGTCGGCAGTCCGGCGACGTCGATGAGGTCCTTGATGCCGATCGGGATTCCATGCAGCGGCCCGCGATCGATGCCGTTGCCCAGCTCGTCGTCCGCCCGATCCGCCTGCTCGACGCGCCCGATCGCGGTCCACCACCACCCACGCGCGGACCGCCGGCTCCCATTGATCGATGCGCTCGAGGCAACGCTGCGAGGATCCCAGTGCAGGACGTCCGCCTGCGCGCAGAGGCGCGGCCGGCCCCGACGATCGTGTCGTCGGGCTCGGGAACGAGGCGGGGAAACAGTTGTTCGGCTTGGGGCACGGTCGATCGTCCTCGGTCGCGGCTCAGGTCTTGGCCGCCGCCTGCTCGGGACTCTTCGGCGGCGCCTGGAGAAGTCGGCTCGACACTTTCTGGACCGCCTGCTTGGCGAACTCCTGAAGGAACTCGACGCGGCTGGTGAGGTCGAACTGGCGGACGAGGGCTGCCTGCATCCCGCCGTCGCCCCAGGTCTGGCCGCTGGCGAAAATACTCCGCGAAGGTCTCGCCCGAGACGTGGGTGAGATAGGCCATCGAAACCCCCTGGACCGCGCCCGCGGCCGCGTAGCCGACCAGCGACGACTTGAAGATGCCCGCGACCAGCGAGGTGGCCGTCTCCACCAGCCCGAGCTTCAGCAGCATCTGGACCATCTGGCCGCCGATCATCCGCACGTGCGACGCCGAGATCTGAACCCCGTAGACGCCGAGGCCAGCTCCGAGATCATCTGAAACTGCACGGCCCCGTTGGCCACCAGCTCGAGCGCCGGGAACGGGTTGGCAAAGACGGTTCCGGCGGTGATCCACTGGAACTTCTCGATCACGTCGTTCGGCCCGCGACCTCGCGCTCGGCGGCGAGCTGGTCCTGGGCCTTTCGACTCAGGAGATGGGCGCGCAAGCAGCAGATTGCCCGCGCGCAGCGTATCCCCCTCTTGCTGGAGGACGCGGGCGATGCGGCCGCGCAGGGCGTCGAGCTCCGGCGGCTGGGCTTCCAGCCGGGTTTCGACCGTGCCGTCCGGCGCGGCACGCGCACGGTGATCGGCCGCGGCGAGGCAGCGCCGGTGATGACGTCGTCGGCAGCGACCAGCCCGCGCAGCCGCTCACGCAGCTTCGCCAGGATCGCCGCGCTATCCGCCTCGGCTGAAGCCGGTCGGTCTTGTTGAGGACGACGATCGAGCGTTTTCCCTGTCGCACCAGCGCGGCCAGCGGCTCGAATTCCGTCCGGATCAGGTCGTGGTCGAGCACGAACACCAGAAGATCGGCGCGCGCCGCCAGCTCGCGCGCTTCGCTGCTCGCGGGCTTCGCCCCCGGCCCCGATCTCCGAGAGGCCGGGCGTGTCGGTGAGGATAGACCACACCCTCGACCCCCTCGACGGTGTACGTATGGTTCTCCGCGTGCCGGGTCGTCCCCATGGTCGCTTCGCGTCTTGCCGACCTCGCGTCCCAGTAGCGCGTTGACCAGCGACGTCTTGCCGGCCGATCCGGTTCCGAAGACCACGACGTGAAACTCGCGGCGGTGCTGGCCGTCGCGCAGCTCGGCCAGCTCGCGATCAAGCCCGCACGTGCGCCGAGTCTCCGACTTGCCGGATCACCCCTTCGGCCTGCTCGGCCTGCACGGCCGCGGCCTGGATCACGTCCTCCGGCGCCTGCGCCGGATCGCGGCGCGGCGATCGCGACGTCCACACCAATCGGCTCACCCACAAGGTCGCGACGGCCAGTAGCGCGAAGAGAACCACCAGAAAGGCCACGCCCAGACCCGGCGAGTGCCGGGAGAACCGGTCGTGAAGCTCGGTGGCCGAGTTGAATAGCCATGCCGCCAGGGCGATCAGCACGATCATGAACGCGAGCGTGATGTATAGATACGAGCTGCGCGTCTTCATGCCTTCTGGCTCACGCGTTCGACTGTGGGCGACGCGGCGGGGGCAGACCTTGATCCGTCAACAAAAGGCCAGCGCCAGGGGTTCCCGAAACGCCCACGTCCGATCACAACGTTGATTGTGACAGGATCGCGCCCGCCTTGCACCAATGATTTTGCAGCCCCGCGAACCGAAAACCTCGGATGCGGCTCGCCGTGATGCGCAAACACGAGCTCCACCCGCATCTCGCGTAACACGAGATCCGGGTGGAGCGGATGGATCAGCCGTGAGGTCAAGAGGGTGCCGGGCAGGAGCCCGGCGGACCGTTACCGGCGAGTCCAGTTCCAGCCGAGGTTGTTGAAGAGTCCGCTCAGGATCCCACGGCGCGGTGCGGTAGCCCCCGGGGCGGCTGCCGGCTCGATCGGTGTCTCGGCGGGTGGCGCGGCCGCGGGCGGCGGCTCGGTGCCAAAAACGAGAGTCGAGTCGGTGACCGGGGGCAGATTCACGTTGGGCACCGCAAGCAGCGGACCACCCTCGGGCCGGGCATCACTTTCGTCGTCCCAATCCGCGCGGCTACTCCGGCTCCCGACGATTCTGTCCGGCTGCTCGGCCGCAGGCGCCGAGAGCTCCGGCGCCGTCCTCGCCGTCCAGGGGCGCCGGCCGGCGCGATCGTCCCGCACGCGGTGCATTCGGGGCGGCCGCCGGCGGAGTGTCCGGCTTATCCAGCTCGAAGGGACTCGCGCCCGGCCGCCCTCCAGCAGGCGCGGCTCCCGGCGCATTGCCGGGCCGGTTGGGAGTCGCCGGCTGGTCGAACGGAGACTGAAACTCGGGAAGAGTCGGGGCCGCCGGACGCGTCGGAGCAGGTCCACCTTCCATCCCCCCCGGGCCGGGCTCGCCGGGCTCCTGGCCGAACGGCGTGCCGGGCTTCAGCTTCAGCTCGCGAAACGACTTCTCCTTGTCGGGCGCTCCGGGCTCGGGCAGCCCCAGCCCGTCGGAAACGGCCGCCAGCACGTCGGATGATAGCCGTAGTACTTGTATTTGATGTCCTTGTAGATCGGGTCCTGCTGATCACACGGAACCCGCTGGCGCTTGATCGGCGAGAGCGGAAAGAGTCCGGTCTGCTGCGCCTCGCCCGCTCCGGCACGCTGGCAAACAGCGCGATCAGCCCCAGAACCAGGCCCCAGCCCCCCCTCCTAGAGTTCGTTCTCATCCTCGCCTCGTCCTGTCGCGGTTGACTTGGTTCGCCCCCGATATCTCAGGGCGGAGGCAATCCCCCTCTCCGCACTTCCATCCTGTTTGGTTCGATCGGGTCGCTCGCGTCGATTGCTCCAGAGAAACTGGGGAAAAGGGCAAAACTTCGGGTTTTACGTAGATGACGAATCGGGGCATTTGAGGGAAACATCGTTTTTGAGTGTTCTCCCGATGGCTACGGCGTCGAAAACTAGGGACTGGCTTGGCTCTCGGCCGGTCACGGGTGCTGGTGCGCTTCGTGAACAACCGGGAACAGAGGGGCTGGCTCGCCCGGTGATGCCGGTGGCTGCGGGCCCGCAATCAGTGTCTGTGCTGGAAAGGGATGTTCCATGCGTGACCTACGAAACCGCTTGATCTGCGGAACCATGGCGTGTGCGGCGATGGTGTCGATGCTTGCGCCGGCGAAGGGCGCAAACCGCGTCCGCGGCCGGCTCCGCGGCGTCATCCTCCGCGGGCACAGCGTCGGGAATGGGGGGCATGGGCATGGGATTCGTGCCGATGCCCTACGGCATGTTTGGTTCCCCGACCTTGAGCCCGACCGACGCCGCCGCCCTCGGCATGCCTACGCCGACCGCGCATCGGAATGGGGATGGGGATGATGGCGCCGGGCCTGATGGGAACCGGTGGGTCCGGTGTGGGAACGGGTACGGCGCAGCCGCGGCCGCGGCATCCAACAACGTATTCGCCAACCCGATGTCCTCCCCCATGCTCTACGGCAGCATGTACCCGATGACCGCGCGACAAACCGGCCTGATGATGCTCGGTAATCAGGTCCAGATGACCGGGATCGGCTCCGGGCAGTTGAGCGGAGTTCGCCCCGGCGGTACATCGCGACGCAAACCGGCTCCTCAGGCGGCGCAGCACGCGCACGCGGCAGCGCATCCGAGCCCGGCGGACTGGCGGCGCGTTACTTCAATCGCACCACGGGTGCAACGCGTTATCCTCAAAGTTACTACAACCGGCAGAACTCGCTACTTCCCGCAAGTTACCCGATAAGCGGAATCCGTCTGTTTTCGATTTGAGCGAACGAGCGATTGTGCCGATTGTATCTCGTGTCAAGACCGATCCGGATGTAAGTGGGTCGGTCCCTACGTGCGGGAGCGAATCGGACGGCGAACAGGCTGGGGTTCCGTTGTGAGCTGAGATCGTCGGAATCGTCTCCGGGAGTCGAATCGAGTTCGTCTCTCCGGGCGCCTGTTCGGCCGATGTCGGAGTGCCGGGAGGATGTTTCGCATGGAAATCGCAAGGAATGTCTACCGACGGGCCGGCTGGCTGGCACTTCTGGCATTATTTGCTGCCTGCGGATGCCAGACGGTTCGTACGCCCGAAGAGAAGATCGCCAACGGCAATATCCCGCGAGAAGTTCCAGAAGGTCTCGATGCCCGACTATGTCGTCGAGCCTCCCGACCTGGTGCTCGTCGAGGTCCTCGAGGCGCTCCCCGGCCGACCGATCTCCGGCGAGCGGCTGGTCCGGCCCGACGGCAAGATCACGCTGGGCTTCTACGGCGACGTCTACGTCGCCGGGCTGACGCTCTCCGGAGGTCAAGGAGAAAGATCGTCCTCCACCTCCGCAAGTACCTCACCGACGAGTTGCTGGGCTTGTCGAGATCGACGACGAGACAGGTACAGCCGAAGCTCGACCAGAAGACCGGAGAAGCCGGAGCTGATCGATCCCAAGGACTCGATCACGGTCTTCGTCGACGTGACGGCCTACAACAGCAAGAACTATTACGTCCTGGGCGACGTGCTGATCACGGGCAAACTGCCGATCACCGGCAACGAAACCGTGCTCGACGCCATCAATTATGCCGGCGGCCTGATGCCGACGGCCGCACCCCAGAACATTCGCCTGGTGCGGCCGGCACCCCCCGGTGCTTGCTGCGAGCAGGTCTTGCCGGTCAACCTCGCCGCCATCACCAGCGGCGGCGATCCCACGACCAACTACCAGATCATGCCCGGCGACCGACTCATCGTCTATCGCGACCCGATCGTCCGCTTCACGATCTTCCTCGACCGGCTGGCGGCACCGTTCCAGACCGTCATCGGCTCGACGTTGCAGACGGCCTTCACGATCCGGGCCGTCAAGTTTGCCGGCCTGCCGGCGGGCGGACTGGGTGGTGCTGGTGCCGCGGCAGCTCGTGGGCCCGTCACCAACCTGCCCCTGGAGCCTGGGGCCAGATAGCCTGACCCAGCCGATCTGAGTGGGTCGGTCCGCTCGGGACCCGACCGCGACCGTTCGACCAACGATTCTGGCCGGTCTGCTTGCACCAGCGCGAGCAGACCGGCCTCCGTTCTTTCGGCGTCGGTGTGCCCAGGTCTGCGCACCTGGTGCGACGTCGGTCACCGGCATACGTCTGCGCCATCCACGGGTTCGCGGTGGACGCGGCCGCCGAAATATGGTTAGTTCGAGCATCGTGTGGGAAAGGAAAGCGCCTTGGCAACGACCACGATCTCGAAAGAGAGCGACCTCGCACCAGCCCGGTCTCGCTTGCCTCGAGGGCGGCTGGCAAAGACGACGGCCGTTCTCGCACTTGTGTGTGCAATCGGCATGTGCTGGGAATTTCGCCGTCCCTGGTTTCTGGGAAACCTGGGCGTCGTCGATCCGGGTCTCGTGATCCGCTCGGCTCAGCCCACCAGCCAGCTCGACAGTTGGGCCCGCGATTTCGGGCTCCACTCGATTCTCAACCTGCGCGGCGGAAGCTCGTCCGACTGGTGGTATGAAGCCGAGATTCACCGGACGCTCGAACACGGACTGGCGTATTACGACCTGCCGTTGAGCGCGACCCGGCGCCCCACCCGCCGCCAGCTCCTGATCCTGATCGATCTGCTCGCGCACTGCCGCTACCCGCTCTTGATTCACTGCAAGTCGGGCGCTGATCGCACGGGTCTCGCCTCGGCGCTCTACTTGATGGTCCGCCGCGGCGAGCCGCCGGAGCGCGCCTTGGGCGCCTTCTCCCTGGAATTCGGCCACGTTCCCTTCTTCGGGACCGAGCACCTGCACGAGCCGCTCGAGGAGTACGCATCCTGGCTCAAGACCAGCCGGCTCTCCCACACGGCCTCGCGGTTTCGCGACTGGGTGAGAAACCAGTACCGCGCCGACGACCCCCCCGCCGACCCGCCGATGTTGCAGCCCGGGCCGTGCGCTCGCCGAGCTTGATCCGTCGCCAGGAGCGGATGTCGCACGTGTTACCCCGGCCCGACTGGGCTGAGTCACCTGTCACGAAAAGTCGATGTGCAACCCCGTGAATTGCTGCGGCCGGCTGGGCCAAACCACCGCGTCCTCGACCACATGACTCAACCGCGGCGCGCCGCCTCGATGGCAGCGATGTCGATCTTTTTCATCTGCATCATCGCATCGAACGCGCGCTTGGCGGCGGCGGGATCGGGATCGGTGATCGCTTTCGTCAGGGCGATCGGCGTGATCTGCCAGGACAATCCCCATTTGTCCTTGCACCAGCCGCACGCGCTCTCCTGGCCGCCGTTGCCGACGATCGCGTTCCAGTAGCGATCCGTTTCGGCCTGGTCAGCGGTTGCGACCTGAAACGAGAACGCTTCGTTGTGCTTGAACGCAGGTCCGCCGTTGAGCCCGAGGCACGGAATGCCCATCACGGTAAACTCGACGGTCAACACGTCCCCTTTCTTCCCCGACGGAAAGTCTCCCGGTGCGCGGTGCACCGCGCCGACGGACGAATCGGGAAAGGTCTTGGCGTAAAACCGCGCCGCCTCCTCGGCGTCGCCATCGTACCAAAGGCAAATCGTGTTCTTTGCTGGGTTCGCCATGTCATTTCTCCCTGATGGTAAGCGGCCTCATAAGAGCGACAATGGCAGAGCCGCCATTGACGCGTTACTGCCATGAATTCGGTTGCCCCTGCCGGCCACCTCGATTCACCACTCAGCTCACCCGTGAGTGTCCTGGCCAGAAGCGTCCAGCACGAGCACCCAGTCGTCCCTCTCACCACGCGATGGCGGGTTGAATTCGTGAGCGCCCGAGTTGGCGAACTCGCCGATCTCGCGCCAGCTCCCGTCGCGCGGGTCGTACCAGCGGGCTTTCACTTTCGCGCGGGCGAGGCTGTCCATCCGGACGCGGAAGGACTGGCCTCGGGGCGAGTAGCAAATCGCGAAGCTCCCGTCCTCGGCCCGGGCGGCGACGAGCCGAAACGGGCCAGTTCCGGGCTCCGAGGCCAGGAGCGACTGGTCCGGGACGAGCTTGTACCACGGGAATCGCTCGAAGAGTCGGCGCACCAGATGCATCTGGCCGGCGGCGGGGTAGTTCATCGCCGTGCGCCAGTCATGGAATCCATCCTTGGGGAACGGGCCCGTCAGCCGGCTTGTAGAACCAGAAAAGGTCGAGCGATCCGTAAGCGTGGCCCGCCGCGCCCGTGAGCATCGCGGCGTAAGCCTGCGTACGCACCTTGTGCGCGTCGACACGCGGTTTTCCGGCCCCGGTGGGATGATTCTCGTACGCCGGCTCCATGTCCACCGTCGGCTTCGCGGGGGACATGGCGTAGTCCTTGCAGACGAAAGCGTAGCTGTCGGACGCGAAGGTATGCCCGGACTGGATCGTATTGAAATCGAGCCAGTCAGCCTTGTGATACCAGGTCGAGGAGGACGTCTGGCCGGAGCCGTGGTACGAGATCAACTGCGCGCCGCCGCTGCCGTCCCGGAGCCCCTTCGCCATCGCCACCCAGACCGCGTCGTCCTTCCCCGGGACCGAGTCGCCGCCCGGATACCACATCACGGCGTTGTTCTTGTATCGTTCGCCGAGGAACTTGCCGAACGTGTAGGCGTTCTTCTCGTCGAACACCTGCTCGGGGGTCTTGTTGACGTGCCAGGACTTGGAGGTCACCAGGCCCATCACCAGTCCCAGTTCGTTGGCCCGGTTGACGACGTAGTCCACGTTCCTGAAGTACGCCTCGTTGGGCTTCGTGGGGTCGCGGTCGATGAACGGAGGCTCCCCAAGGAGCGAGCTGTTGCCGTCCGGATGGCGCTTCGTCGAGCCCCCGGATGACATACGCCTGGATGACGGTGAACCCCTTCGCGGCCCGGTCTCTGAAGGTATTCGTCCAGTTCGTCATGATTGAGGCGCTGGAAGAGCAGCCAGCAGGTGTCGGCGAGGTAGAAGAACGGCTTCCCGTCCTGATCGACGAAGTAGCGGCCGTTCGGACTGACCTTCAGCCGCATGCCCTTGACCGAAGGGCGCGGCGGGCCCGTCGCCCGCGCTCCCGGCCCGAGCGGAACTGCCACCGACAAACAGCAAGAGAGTCGCCGCCGTCCCGATCGTGAAGGCCCGATGCATTGTGGTCCCCCTTCCGGTTGTCTCCGATCCCTGGTTTCGATCCTACATGAGGGGCCCTCACCGAGGCGACAGGTGACGCCCCCCTCGACGGCAGGCGATAGTCGCACGAACAAGCTTTTCGCTGCCGACATCGGCGCCGCATCGCTGGGCTGGGGAACTTTTCCCTTTGCGCCATCTTTCCCGTTACGTCCGGCTGCGTTAACCTACCCGAGGGCCTCGACCCATGCGGGCCAACCGGTCTTCGCGGGCGGCGAGCCACTCGATGTCCCAGATGCCATGGAACTTTTCAGCGGAATGAAGCGTCAAAAAGGACAAAGGACCAGACCTGGTCTAGGATTCCGGTGACGGGATTCGAGTGGGAAGCGGCGTACCGCGCTGGGCGGCGGGGCGCCGACATGAACGGCGCTTTTGGTTGGATACCTTGTGACCGAATATCTACCGTCCAAACATTCGAGAAACGGCCCGGTGACTCGAGCGACCGATCAAGGCGGACGAAGAGAGGCGGAACCACGATCCGATTCGCCTCGAGCGCCTGCGGCGTGGTCGATACCCGAGATCCGGGTCATCAAAGACGATCAAGGACGCTTGCGGATCGACCAAACCGACCCCGCCACGTACGGCGCGTATTCCGCCCGTCAATTCCTGGCGACCGCCGAAGCCGACCCGAGTTACAGGGACGGAATGACCAAACGTCCCTCGGGGCCTTCGATCAAGATCACCTATCTCAACGGCGCCGGCGAGCGTCAGGAGATCGGCGTCCGCGAGATCTTCTGCCGGATGTACGGGGATGCGCTCGTCCTGACCCACTTCGAGAATGCAGAAGGTGAGAAGGTAAAGGACCTGCCCATCACAGTCCCCCTGCTCGGCGAGCCGGACAACGATGTGGAAGACACAGATCGACTCCATGAGCTTGCCCTGGCCGAGCTCGGTGACGTACCGTCGCCGCCCGCCGAAATTGAATCGGAGCCTGAGGCGTCCCGGCCGGCGCCGTCTCCGGCGCGGCGGCTGCCGTCTGGGCCACTTCGGGAATATGCCCAGGCGGCTGATCCGGCTCCGGCAGCGGGCACGCTCACGGCTTCACCGACCCCTGAACCGGCGCCGTGCGGTCCAGCAGGTATGCCGCCTGCCAAAAAGGCGACGGCAGTGACGACCGGCTTCCCGGCCGATCTGACGGTACGGGCGCTCGACGACGCCGAGGCGGCTTCACTGCGTGCGCTGCTCGAGGCCAAGGCGGGACAGTCGCGGTGGGCCAACGGGCTGCTCGTTCAGGCAGCGGGACGCCACCCGAGTGATCGCAGGCTGCAGAACGAGCACCTCGCGAACCTCCTGCGGGTCTCTCTCAATCCGTTGCGGGCCGAGTCCCGGACGCCGCTCGCCGCCGCATTGCGCGGCGTCCTCGAGGAGGTACTCGCATACAAAGCAGGCGTGTTGGGCGGCGATCCCCTCAAGGCGGACAAGCTCGCACTCCAGCCGTACGCGCGAAAGGCACTCGAACCGACGACGGTGGACGACGGCCAGTTGAAGACAGTTTCCGGCACCGCTCGCAGGACTCCAGCTCAGGTTCTGGCGAAGCTCGAAGATCCGAAGCTCGCCCGGGCCACCCGCGTGAAACTACTCCTCGAGGTCGTCCCCGAGCTGATCGAGACCTGGCGACCAGACAAGGAGAGCGGCCTCAGCGAGGCGGGCAACGAGGCCAGCCCCGCGATCGTGCGCAGGATGTTCGCGGTGGCGAACCAGCAGCGTCAGCAGCGGAAGTTCATCGACGACGGCTCAACCTTCAGGAAGGCGGGTGAGCGGTACGCAGGTCTCGAAGGTAAGCTGCCGAAGGCCTCGACTGCGGACGACTCCTAGGACGCTTCAAAACACCGTGGTGTGCCCCTCGCGGCGCAATACCGCGATTCGGTCCATGAGCATGTCGAAAGACCCTGTGCAGTAACGGCCGCTCTCAAGAGTCCTGCCGCTTCACCATGGCCTCCACCCACACCGGCACATAGGGGGGAGTGCAGCCTTTGGACACCGGCCAATCGCGGTACAGGCCGATGTTCTCGCCGATGGCGAGTGTGCGCTTGCGGTGCTTGGGGTGGTGGATGCCGATTGCGGCAAGCGTGTTGTTCATTGTCCACTGCACCTCTGGCATCGCCTTCGGCATCTCTTTCTCGATGCGATCGAGCAGCGCAGGCAGGTCGAGGTCGCGAGCGCCCTTGTTCACGCGGCTGGCCGTGAGGTTCCAGCCCGCGCGGGCGGCCCAGCGATCCTTCGCCGTCATCCACTTCTCACGCAGTGCTTCCTTTTCGGGATGTTGTGCGACGACATAGGCGTTCAGCCAGTCCGCCACCTGCGCAGGTGGTGGAGCGAGTCAACTTGTCGAGTTCGCCAGCGGAGAGCGACTTGGGCTTGATGATGAGCGTGGCGAGGAGTTGCGCCTCGACGTTGCCGGTGTCCCAGAGCTTGAGCGCGAGTTCGTGATCAGTCTTGATCTTCTTGGCCATCACGCGGATGTCGCCAAGTTTCACGCCGAACTGGTTGTCGGGCGCGCCGGCCTTCGTGTTGTGGGCTCGCCGAGCGTCGTCGCCGAGGGACGCAAGCCGAGCGAGGATTTCATTGACGGTCATGCCGGCTATTATACGCGCGGCTCTGAGCATGCCAACCATCACCGTCGTTTCCCTCCAGGAGGCAGTGCAAGATGCGACACGTCGGCGGCAGCGATCCCCAGCCCTCGGGATGGCGCTGACTCCCAGGGGTGAGCGGCCGTCCGCGCCACAGGCCGACGGTCTCGGCCAGCCCGATCGTCGCCAGTGCATCGGGCGACCCTGCCGTCCAGTTCGCCAGACCGAAAAGGCTCATTGGAGGTCCGGCTTCGCGGACTCCAGTCCATCATGGTCAGGCGCGTCGCGGCGGTGATCAAACTCTCATTTTGAAGGCCCAGGCCCCTGTTTGAGACGATCATTCATCTTCTTCGCCTGCTCGATGAAATAAGAGCGTTTAGGATTGGAGAATTGAGTGGCTAATGCGACTGCTCTCTCGGATGCCTGTACGGCATCCTTCCACAGTCCGGCTTTCGCGTAACCGTCGGCCAAGCTGTCATAGGCATCGGCGGAGTTCGGATTGGCCTCGACATTTCGTTTGAAAAATCCGATCGCATCCTGAGTTTTTCCCTGGGATAGGGCGGCATGCCCAAAATCGTTGATCACGGCCTCTGGAATGGCGAGGGGCCACCCGACTGTCTTCGACACGTCCTGGAAATGCTGCTCGGCGTAGGGGAATCCCTTGATAATCATGTCATTATGAAATCGGTACCCGAGATAGAGGTGGCGAAGCGCATCGATCTGCGCGAGCAAGGCCATACCGGCGTGCGTTTCGTCCGGGAATGCCTGGCTGAACCAGCGAAATCCCTGTGGGGATTTGGTCTTGAGTGTCTGAACGAGTCGCTCATAATCCTCCAAGGGACGGCCGAAGTCATCGGACCGGGCGACATAGAGGAATGCCTGCAAACTGCGCGTCGATTCGAAGGCTTTCTCCAGCGACCGTTGCGGCCAGTTGTGGTCCCAGTCGAGGCTTGAGCTGAGCGCAAAATACGCGCGAAAGAGCGATGGTTCAGCGGTCAGGCAATACAGAGCAAACAGCCCGCCCGCAGAATGCCCGGAAAGCACTCGGAACCCGTCTGTACGGTAAGTCCGCTCGATGGTCGGAATGAGCTCAGTGGACAGGAAGCGTTTGAAATTGCCGGCACCCCCGCCGCCGACCCATGCTTCGGGCCAGTCCGTTGGTGTGAAGTCCCTTACCCTTACCGTGCTATCAAGTCCCACCACGACCATTTCTGGGATTTCTCCACAAGCAGCGAGAAAGCCGACAGAAACGGCGGTGTGGAGAAAATCTGACTCGCCATCGAGCACGTACAGGACCGGATACCGGCGATCCTTCGCCCATGCGTAGCTCTCAGGCAGGTAGACCCGGTAGTTCCGCTTTTCGTTGAGGACAGCGGAATGAATGCCATGCATTTGACCAACGACGATCTGATCATCCGCATCCGTGGTCGAAACATAGACCAACAGCAGAGATAGCCCGAAATTACATAAATTCATTGTCAGCTAGCTCCTTGAGCGATCGATGGATGGGAGCGCCTGTTGTTGAACTGAGCAGAATCGGTCCTCCGATTGCTGCTTCAGCGGGACATGGCCAGGCAGAACGCGCCGCGCGCTCTGCCTCAGCCGGCGGTTAGGCAAAAACGCGACGCTTCACCCTCAAGAAAACCTGTCACGTGATTCTCGCGTTACTCGATTTCGCCAAGCAAGTTCGCACGGCTCGTCACGCGAGCATAAATGATGCGTGAAGCTCTCGACAGAGCCTTCCGCTGTGTTCCTGCCTGACGACCAAGATCAGCGGCCCGCGCAGCGGGGTCCTCTACCGTGAGCCAAACGACCTGAATACACTCGCCGCCGCCTGCGCCGAGGCCGCCGACTTCGAAGCCGCCGCCGGGTGGCAGTCGAAGGCGATCGAGCTCCAGAGCGACGAGAAGCGGAAGGCCGACTACCGCACTCGGCTGACGCTCTACCGTGAAGAGAAACCCTACCGAGAATCACCCCGGCCGAAGTCGTAGCGTGTCGGCTGGGAGCGGCGGACCCGCTAGCCCCACGGTTCCTTGTCAACAGTTCGAGATGGGGGTTCGCATGCACGAGAGCAAGGGCGCCCATCTCGAGATGGAGTAGTCCTCGAGCGCACTCGTCGATCTCCGCGGCTACGGCGGGGTATCGTTCAGTCAGCATGATGATGAACGCTTCGCGATCAACCAGGTCACCCACGGCGGCGCTCCCTCGGCGTGATCTGTTCTCTGGAGTATTCCACAACCGAGCGGTGGGACAAGGCCGCCAGCGTGCGAAGCCGTTTTAGCTCGTGCTTGTCGGCCCATGGTACGCCGCCTCAGCCGGGTTCGCGCGCCTCGGCCGCCGCCCATTGTCTGCGCCGCCGCTCGTCCATCTCGGGCATCAGCAGTTGATACTTCCACCGGAACTGGGCGACCACCTGATCGTTTTGCATCTCGTTCATGCCGTAGCGAGGGACGCGGCACCCGTGATGAGTCCACGGTGGCGTCTGCTACACCTTGATCCGGCCCCCGCGCCAATCATCGAGGAATTGCTGAACCGTGGCCGAGAGGAGCTGGAAATCGCGGTCGATCATACGATGATAAGCCCAGAATCCCGGATGCCCTTTGCGGTAGCCGAACCCGATGCTGTCCACTCCCGGCCGCCCGACTTGCAGGAACTCCGCCTCGCTCTCCTCCTCCACGCGCTCGGCGGGCTCGATCAGCCAGAGCTGATCCGGCTCGGACCAAGCCCCTGTGACCGCGAGCGGAGAGGAGAAGTAATCCAGGCAGGGATAATCCTGCCACCGTTCCGGGACTTGCATTGTGATCGCCCTCTCGAGCTAGCCCAACGGTTGCTTGTCAACGGTTCGGGATGGGGGTTTCGCCCCCAGCCTCGGGGGCGGTCCAGAGCCTCGCAGTCGTATCACTACCGGTGGAGGCAATCTGCCTCCCGTCGGGCCTGATTGCCAGGCCATGGACTTCGCCGGTGTGACCGCGAAGCGTGAAGACTTCTTCGCCGGTGGAATCGTCCCACAGCTTGATTGTATTGTCCAGCGAAGCGGTGGTGATTCGTCGCTTGCCAGGGCCGAACAAGACGGAGCTGACCGATCTGGAGTGCCCCTTCAGTTCGAGGGATACCTTGCCCGAGGTGAGGTCCCAAACCTGGACCGTACCAAGGGCTCCAGCTACGGCGAGTCGCTGGCCATCCTCGTCGAACGCTAGCGGCTTTTGCGCACCCTGTGCACCAGACGCGAAGGGTGACCCCTCGTCCTCGCGGACGGCCGGGAGCGTGCGGAGTAGGGCGCCGCTCGATGCTTCCCAGATCCGTGTCGTGCCGTCACCGCCGAATGTCGCCACCTGCCGGCTGTCGGGACTGAAGGCAACCGCCAATGCGCCCCCCTTGTGACCATCGAGAATCCGCCCCGCTCGCCCGGTCTCCGCGTCCCAGAACCGGACGGTTCCATCATCGCTGGCCGTGGCGATCAACCGCCCGTCCGGGCTCACCTCAATCGCCCGCAGGGGGGCTCTATGGCCCACGAGCTCAAATCGGCGCGTCCCCGTTTCTGCGTCCCAAAAGATGGCGACCGTCGAGGACTTCTTCAAATCAGTCACAAAGCTCTTGCCGTCAGGCATGATGGCCAAGCCGTGGATATCCGCCTTCCCTCGGGGCGCTACAAGCTTACGAATGACGCGCCCCGAGGACGCATCGACGACGTACGCGTCCTGGACGAAGGCGAAAACGACACGATGGCCGTCGGAGCTGTAGGCGACCCGTAGGCCCCATCCGGCTACATGGAGGGGCACAACCTCGGACGAAGAGCTTTCCCACACCTTGACAGTGCCGTCGTCACCGCACGAAGCCAGTCCGCGGCCATCAGGACTGAAGCAGACGGACCTGACGGCCGCAGTGTGGCCGCGTAAACAGGTGATCTCACGGCCGCTCGCAGTATCCCAGATCCGGAGGGTTCCGTCCGCGCCGGCCGACGCCAGCCTTTGACCGTCAGTGCTGAAGGCCAGGTCCTGGACAACTCCCAAGTGACCTCTCAGGTACTGCACGGGCTTTCGACGTTCCGGATCCCACAGGCTGATCGAGTTCTCTTCATCCCCCGCCGCAATTCGACCGTCGGTGGGGCTGATGGCGAGCGCCGGACTCTCCGTCCCATCTTTCAAAGCGCTGTGGACGATCTCGCGGCCATTCGCAGCGTCCCAGACCCGGACGGCCCTCTTCCATCCTGTCGACGTCACGATCCGCCGGCCATCGGGACTATAGACGACTGAGCCAAAAGACCAGCCGTACCAGTGGTGAATGGTCCGTATCTCCCGCGCCGTCAAGAGGTCCCATTGTTTGAATTCGTTGCCGGTACCGTACATATCAAAACTACTATAGGCACATGATGCGACCTGATCCCCGATGGGACTGAAAGCCACTCCCGTCACGAACTGGGAATGGCCGTGAAGCGTTGAGATCAGCGTACGATTTGTCAAGTCCCAGACCCGGACCGTCCGGTCATACCCACCCGAAACGATCCGCCGCCCTTCACGATCGAAGGCAAGGCAGGTGACCGGTCCCTCGTGACCGCGCAGGACCAGCGCCTCTTGTCCGTTTGCAACATCCCACAGGCTGATGGTCCCGTCCCCCCCGGCCACTGCGATGCGCCGGCCGTCTGGGCTGTATGCGACGTCCTGCGGCTGCCCGTGTAGGGGGCTTTTGCTGGCCGAGGTGTGATCGCCCGAGCCGCCGAGGTTGAAAGACTCGAGGTGGCAGCGGGCCCGGCAGTAATCCCACTCCCAGCCACGGCGTGCGGGCTCGCAGGATTCGAGAAGCCGGTCCGCGGTAGCCACGTCGTTGGCGAGGAGTTCGCGGTAGGCGAGGTTGACACGGTTGATGTAGAGCTGGCGCGCCAGGCTCTCTGCATTGGAAGTGGCGACCCCGCGCAACCGGTTGGCCTCCACGCGCTCGTTGTCAGCCCGGACCCGAAGCCGGTCGGCCCGGAGGTAGAGAGCCGTCACGACGGCGAGCCCCCCGCTGAGCACCAGGAGCAGGGTCGCGAGCAGCCCGGCCACGACCGGGTTGCGCCGGCACCATCGCTCGAGCCGCTCCGCCGCCGAGACCCGCCGCGCCCGGATCGGCCGGTCCTCCACGAATCGCCTCAGGTCCTCCGCCAGCGCCGCGGCCGTCGCGTACCGCCCCGCCGGCTCGCGGGCGCAGGCCGTGGCGATGATCGTCTCCAGGTCCCGCGGCACGTCCGGCGCCCGCTTCTTCAGCCGCTCCGGCGCCTCGTGCAGCACCCGCTCGATGAGCGCATGCCGATCCGTCGCCTCGAATGCCGCCCGCAGCGCCACCAGCTCGTAAAGCGTCAGCCCCAGACTGTAAACATCGGACCGCGCATCCGCCTTCCCCTGGAACCGCTCGGGGGCCATGTAACGGATCGTACCCAGGATGTCGCCGGTATGCGTCAGGTCGTCGGCCTCGCCTGTCTTGGCGAGCCCGAAGTCGGCGATCCAAACGTTGCCGTGGTTGTCCAAGAGGAGGTTGGACGGCTTGATGTCGCGGTGCAACACGCCCTGTCGGTGGGCGTAGTCGAGTGCCTCGGCCGCCTGGATTCCGATGCGGGCCACGCTCCGATAATAGTGCCGGCCGGGATCGGACGAGGACAGCTCGGAGAGACCGGAAACGACCGCCGAGGAGGACGGGCCATCCGGCGCGCCGCTCGGGGCGGCCGCGGGCGGGGCCGCGGGGTCCCCGCCGTCGACGGGCTCGGTATCCGTCCCGTCGGCCGGCGGCGCAGGCGCGGCGAACCGGCCGGTGAAGAGCGAGCGGGCGACCTCGGCCGCCATTGGGCCGCTCGCCGGCGCCGCCGGCATGGGCTCAGGCGCCGGCCCGGCCTCGGACTTCCCTCGCCGAAGCCGCCGCAGGTCATCGAGCACCGAGTCGAGCCCCAGCCCCGGGATGAATTGCATCACGAAGTAATGATGTCCGTCCTGCCGCCCCACGCCGAAGACCGGGACGATGTTCGTGTGGTGTAGCCGGGCCGCGGCCTTCGCCTCCCGCTCGAATCGGCGCACCTGCTGCAGGTTGGGCAAGGCGCCGGCGGCGAGGACCTTCAGCGCCACCCGGCGCCCGAGGGATTCCTGCTCGGCTTCGTAGACGACCCCCATGCCGCCCCGGCCGACCAGCCGCAGCACGCGGAAGTCGCCCAGGCGCTCCACCGGCTTCTCCAGCCCAGGAATCTGGGCGCCCGCGAGCGAGCCGGTCGCGTCGCCTGAGCCGGGCTTGAAATCCTCGACCAGACCGAGCACCGGGAAGACCTCGCGGATCTCCTCGGCCAGGTGCGGATACCGGTCGAGGTATTCCGCGACCGTCGGCCGCTCGCCCTTGCGCTTGCGTTCCAGGAATTCCTCGGCCAGCGCCTCGACCGTGAAGCTGCCCGCGACGGCGTCGGTCATGTTCGACTCCCTCCACGTGGTGCTGCGTTTCACAGGAGCCCGGGAATCGCTTTGAGAATCTGTTGCAGCCGCTTCAGCGCTCGGATGTAGCGTTTGCTGGCCGCCGAGGGCTCGAGGCCGAGCACCTGGGCGGCCTCGGCGTTGGACAGCTCTTCAAAATGTCGCAGGGCGATTATCTCACGGTCCATCTCATCCATGCCGTTGAGGGCTGCCTGCAACTGCAACTGGATCTCAACCCGCTCGACCGCCTTGCTCGCCGAAGTCATCTTGCCCAGGAGCTGTGCGGCCAAAGAGACGCTGGAAGCTTGCGGCAACGCCCCGCGATGCAGCGAGACCTCGCGGCCGGCTTCGCGCACGGCAGCGCCCAAGTGCCGCCGGTGCAGCCGCGTCAGGCGCTGGCCGGTCGTGAGCCGCAGCCACAGGTAAAACGGCATCTCCGGCTTGGCCTGATAAGAGGACAGTTGCTGGGCGACATCGAGATAGGCCTCCTGCAAGACGTCGGACGGATCGACCCGCCCCTGCAGGCGCCGGTCCATCCGCAGCCGGACCATCGCGCGCAGCCGCGTGCGATAACGGCCAAACAGCTCGGCGAGTGCCGCGGAATCGCCGGCGACGGCGCGGCCGATCAGCGCGTCGTCAGCGCTTCGGGTATCCTCAGGCTTGGTCATGGACCATTCCATACCCTTGTACTTGCGCGGCGAGTGCCGTCGGGGACAACCCCAGCCCATTTTTTTCAACCAGTGAGGATACGGCCAGCAGCGCAGTGGTTCCATAACCACGATGGCGACGCAAGCCCATGGAATAAGGTTGGTTGTGAGTGCGAACTTCGGTAAATGTCCAGCCCCGCGCTCGCCCAGCCTTCACCAATCCCCACCAAGAATCCTTCGGCGCGGCCGTCAAACCTCCCGGTCCGGCACCGGAGGGATCACCGTTTACGTGCCTGCCAGAAGGACACGATTCTCCCCGCGCGTGGTCGCGGTCGAGGCGACGCGGCGGAGCGTGAGCGAGGCTCACGCTGCTTAGCTTTTGGCCGGCGTAAATGCAGAACGCCCCCTGCGCGTCGCGTCGCCGTTGAAGGCATCGCAGTCGGTACTCATGCCACAGTTGCGATTCGGTCACGGCGAGCGGCTCCAACACGGCCGACCGTCGCCCACTCTTTAGCCCCGGTACGGGGCTGGGGTCAGTAGCCAGGGGCGGCGTCCGCCCCTGGTTAGTCGGCGTCCGCCCCTGATGACTGTGTCGGCCACCGCGCTGGAGCGACGCCCGACAAACAACGCGCCCCGGAACGGGGCGCCGGTAGCCCACTCTTCAGCCCCGGTACGGGGCTGGGGTCAGTAGCCAGGGGCGGCGACCGCCCCTGGTTAGTCGGCGACCGCCCCTGATGACTGTGACGGCGACCGCGCTGGAGCGACGCCCGACAAACAAAGCGCCTCGGAACGGGGCGCCGGTAGCCCACTCTTTAGCCCCGGGACGGGGCTGGGGTCAGTAGCCAGGGGCAACGTCCGCCCCTGGTTAGTCGTCGGCCGCCCCTGGTTTCTGGGTCAGCCGCTTCCCGTGGAACGACTCCCCTCAAACCCCGCGCCCCGGAACGGGCCGCCGGTAGCCCACTCCTCAGCCCCGGAACGGGGCTGGGGTCAGTAGCCAGGGGCGGCGTCGGCCCCTGGTTAGTCGGCGTCGGCCCCTGGTTAGTCGGCGTCGGCCCCTGGTTAGTCGGCGTCGGCCCCTGGTTAGTCGGCGTCCGCCCCTGGTTTCTGGGTCAGCCGCTTCCCCCGGAACGACTCCCCTCAAACCACGCGCCCCGGAACGGGCTGCCGGTAGGCGAGCACCGACCGCATGGGCTTGATCCCCCGTGAGCCACTTCAATCGTTGCAAAACCACTTCCAGACGACCGCAGCACGATCGCCGAGCGGCCGGTTACCGACCGTCATCGAAAACCGACACTGCCCGCGCTCGCCCAGCCTTCACCGATCCCCACCGAGACTCCTTCGGCGCGGCTCTCGAACCTCCCGGTCCGACACCGGAGAGATCACCGTTTACGTGCCTGCCAGAAGGACACGATTCTCCCCGCACGTGGTCGCGGTCGAGGCGACCTGGCGCAGCCTGAGCGGGGCTCACGAGGCTTGGCTTTTGGCCGGCGTAAATGCAGAACGCCCCCTGCGCTTCGCCTGCTCGCGGCTGGCTTGGGGCTGCCGCAGCGGTTCTGTGCGTGCGTCGCCCAAGTGTTCTGGCGCGCCCCTCACCACATCCCACCCGGAGTGATGAATTCCTCCTGACGGAGTTCTCTCGGCATCGGGCCGAACGGCAGCCAAGCGGCTCGCTCGAATTCGGCCTGCAGTCGTGCGCACCGCCCGGCCAGAGCCCGAAATTCGTTTCGTGCAGGCTCGACGATCCTCCCGTCTGTCGGAAGTAGTTCGACGCACCACTGGTCCCGCACGTCGATTCCTCGTGCCCATGAATGCCAGATGTCTGCATGAGTGCGATACAGATCGGCCCTTGACTCGTAGAATCGCGCCCGCTCCGTGCACTTGTCGTGACGCATCTTGGCGGAGATGGCGACCGCCATGAGTGCGATCAGGATCATGAGTGAGCGAAGCCGGAGCCTCACAGCCCATCGGGGTAAGTGGAAAAGTCGCATGGCGCGATCGGTCTTGGAGAGAGTAGCCTGGCCCGCGGAGCGCGACGCCCAGCAGGTCATCGTCGTGCCGACTATGGTAATAAAACCGCGACGACGGCAACCACGAGCCCCATCGTTTGTGCCCGGGAGCGCACGGCTTTCACCGCCGACCCGATTGTTGGTCGGAGCCGATTCAGATTTCGCTAAAGAATTAAGGAACAGGCCTGGAATGACTTCCCGCGTTCGAAGTTAGACGACCTGTGAACAAGACGCCTCGCTCCCACGCTCCGGCGTGGGAGTGGTCTTCATGCCGCTCTGCGGCGTGCTGAACGTCAACGCGGGAAGTCGTTCGCGACCCGTTCTTAAGAGGACCTTGGGCCGGGATTTCAAGGTGAGACACTACGCGCTCGCACGTTCGGTTGCCCATGAACGCTTCTTCGGCTATAATGTCCGTAATCTCTATATTAACCTGCTTCGATATGTGAGCCCATGGCAACCCACACCGTATCTTCCACCAGCGATACTGCGATCCTCTCCCATCTGACCTGGCCCGACGATGATGCATTGGCACCGGCGGCCGCGAAGGGCTGGCTGGCAGTCCGCTTCGACAAACAGCAGCTTGACCGGATGCATGAGCTGGTGACCAGGAATCAGGAAGGCAAGCTCACCGCCAAGGAAAGACACGAGCTCGACAATGACCGCCGAGTCGGCTTTCTGCTCGACCTCATGCACTCCAAGGCCCGCCTGTCCCTGAAGAAACACCGGAAGGGCCATTGACGGCATCGTTGCCGCCCAAATCATCCACGTCCGCCAGCGAGCCGCCCGAGTGCTCTCTTGGCGCATTCTCCCTGGAATTCGGCCACATTCCTTACTTCGGGACCGAGCACCTGTACGAGCCGCTCGACGAGTACGCATCCTCGCTCAAGACCAGCCGGGTACCCCACACGGCCGCGCGATTTCGCGACTGGGTGAGAAACCAGAACCGCGCCGAAGACCCTCCCGCCGACCCGCCGATGTTGCAGCCCGGTCCGCGCGCACGCAGAGCTTAAGAGGCGTCGAAGTAGCAACACAAAGGCGGACCTGCGATCGCGCGTCAAGAATGTCACACCTGGCATCGACGGGACATAGCGTCGATCGCTCGTTCCTCGGAGTCTTCTCGGCAGATTCAGGGTGCGAGCCAGTCCTCCAACCGCAAGTTCGGGATGTTTTGGAAGTGCTGGGTATTGTGAGTCACCAGTGTCAGGTCGTGAGCAAGGGCCACGGCGGCTATCATCAGGTCGACGGCATTCCGCTGCATGCCATGGTGTTTGAGCCACCCTCTCAGCTTCCCAAACTTCTCCGCGCAGGTTTCATCGAAATCCAACAATCCCACATCTTTCCGGAGTTCAACGATGCCCATCAGGATACGGTCGGGCACATCGAGCATGTAGGCCCCGGAGTAGAGTTCCGCCAGCACGATCGTCGGCACCGAGAGTCGCCCGGAGTGCTGAATGAAGCGATGCGCAAGGCCTCCGGGCCGTCGGATGTGGGCCGAGCAGATGTTCGTATCCAGTAGGTAGCTCATTCCGGAGCGTCTCGCAGCGTGGCTAGCTCGCGGTCGCGCTGAACCTGCTCGAACGCCTCGTCGAAGCCGGGAACATCGGCGGCGATGCCGGCCGATCGCAGGATGCCTTCTCCCCAGGGCCGTGCCGGCGAGGATTCGCGCAGCTGGACATCCACTCGCTGGCCCTCGGCAATTCCGGGGTCTTGGTCGAGTTCGATCGTCTTGCCGTGAATCACACCTTGAACCTGCCTCACCATGCTATTGCCTCCGTTTGGCTGCGGGGTCGCTTTTCGTTCCGCTCCCGGTGGATCTCTTCCAGGATCCGATCGTCCGCCCCGGTCCAATCCGCCGCGATGGGTCACTCCGGAGCGCCATAGACCCTTACCGTATCGTTTTCCCGCTCGCGACGGTCTTGATGGTGATCTCGACCGGTTGCCCGTTCACAATTCCCAGGTCTTCCGTCAGCTCAACCGTTCCGACGAGGTTCACGCCCCGAAGGGCTCAAAACATGAGAGAACATCCGTCGTGCACAGTATTCCACGGGTCGATGCTGACGCTCGACCCACGTCGGACTGCGTGCCGGCGGAGGCTGCCCTGGACCCGGCGATGGCTTACCAGCCGCTCTCGCCAGGCTACCCGTCCATTATATAGCCGAGACGTAACTTTCAGGCGAGCGAACGACCGACCACGGTGTTCTTGTGCTTGCGCGCTGCGAACATGGCTTCGCAGGGAAACGGCCACGGCGCGGGATCGCTGAAGTGCGCCATGCGCCGCACTCTCCGGGCGCCCGAAATCGCCGGCAGTCGCGCCTCCACGGTCGAGGCGACGAGGCGCAGCGTGAGCGAGGCTCACGCGGCTTCTCCGTTTGCCGGGTCGGAAGCAGAACGCCCCTTCATTTCGCCCGCTCGCTGGCAAGGCCGTCGACCCACAGCCTTTCCGAACCAGGCTTCCGAATCAAGCCGTCAGGCCATGCTTCGGCTGGGGACGCTGGTGACCTCGTCGCGATCGAGGTACACGGGCCTCGGAACCGACGGGGCTCGCGGATGCCGCCACGCAGCCACCGGCCAATCCAGGTGCGGCGCACGCAGGCCTCGTAGGTCAGCAGGCTCCAGGCCATGCCGATCACAAGCGCGAGCGCGAACTTGACGGGACTGGGAAGCGTGACCAGGAACAGGTCCGCCTGAACGAGCCCCACGACCGGGAAGTGAGCCAGGTACACCCAGTAAGACGAGTCGGAGAGGTACTTGAACGCTCGGCCGCCATATCGTGCCAGCAGCGCGCACACGCCGAGCAACCCATAAAGCGTCAGCCAGCCGAAGAGCGCGGCCGAGGCCACCGACACCCAGGCGGCCGATCCCGTCAAGGAGGTCGCGAGGTCCAGAGGCAGCCATCGTACCCGGACCAAGAGCGCGACGGCCGAGCCCGCGAGGAACAGCCAGGGCAGGGGCCCGCGGGCCAGCGCGGGCAAACGACTCCGGCCCGCGTACCAGCCCAGTCCCGCGATGAAGAACAGGCTGTGATGGAACCAGCGGATCGGGTTGATCAGGAAGCTGTTCCGCAGGTCCAGGATGGGGTCGACACCGTTCCACCAGTGCCCCAGCCAGAGAATTAGCGTGGTGGGTATCACCAGCATCAAGGGGGCGAGCGGCGAACAGAAATGGCTCAGCACGCCCTCCGCGCGGCGCGGCCGTTCCCGGCTCCAGAATTGAACGACGCCCAGAACGGCCAGCATCGGAATCAGGTAGGCCATGAACCAGAGATGGGCCGGGCCGAACCGATTGGCCTGAATCTGATCGTCGGCGAAGCTCATCGCGAGCAATTCGGCAACGTTACAACGGCCGGCGAGGTAGAGGCCAAGCATCCAGATGAGGATCGTGGGAACCAGGACCGCTGGAATCGCCGCCAGGAACGGCAGGCCGATTCGGCGCGTGCGATCCAGCGCATAGCCGCGCGTTCCCTTGGCTTCAAGCACCGCCGCCGCCGCATAGCCGGCCAGTGCGAAAAAGACCGGCATGGTGGCACCATAAGCCCACCATGCGAATTGCTGGACGAATTCGGAACCCGCCGGTTCGTGCACCAGCCAGATCAGTCCCGGAATCCGAGCCGTCATGTATGCGGCCGAGGCGTGGAGGGCAACGACGGCAACCATCGAGACCACGCGCAGGGCATCGAGCGCCGCCACTCGCTCGCTGGACGGCGCGTCCCGGCGAACGCGGGCGTTGGCGTTGGCGCTGGCGCTGGCGGCTGGCATGGCTCGTTTCCCTTCGGAGGAGGCCGTAGCGCTTCTTGCTGACGCGGCACTCGGCCGCCCCAGACGCTTGCGTGAACGAATTCGCTAAACAATCCGGGCCGGTCTGCGAAATGAATCCGATCGGAGGAGTTCTGCCGGTTGTTGCGAGGATGGCAGGCGCTAGAACCTGTCGAAGGGCATAAATCTCAGTCGGCGCAGAGGCTCGGGCCAATTCCAGAGGTCCTGGAAGGCAGCCATCTCGACAAACTGAGCTATCAACTGGTGGCCACACCCGGCGAGTTCGCTCGCCAGATTATGCAGCAGGTCTACACAAAAGCAAATTTCCACCCGCGCCGGGACCACTCTGCGCCGCGCGTCCGACACCGCGGCCGAGTCCACAAAACCGTCCCAGCGCAGCCCCGATCCGCTCGTTGGGTCTCCGCGCGCAGCAATCACGGATTTGAAGTCGCCCTCGAGTGGATCGACTCCGCGAATGCCAGCATCGCGGTTGCCGGGTGGGAGACTCTGAGCTGCCTGGTTACCATGAAGGACGACAACGATCTTGATCAGCCCGCGCTCAAGCGACTTCTCAAGCGCGTAGCGGAGACCCTCTCTGTGCGCGACCAGGCAAATCTTCGGAAGGCGCTGTTGCCTCCGCTCGGCATCATGCTGACCCTGGCGGTGCTGGACACGGCGATTGTCTGCATCGCGACCGCGCGCTGGTTGTTTGCAGACGTACATTCGTTCCGAATCCTGCTGGCACCCGTCGTGAATGGTCCATTGATCGGCGTTTTGATCGGGCTGCAAGTCGGCGCCTGGAATCATTTCAGAAAGAGATCCAGCCCGTGGGAAGTCGAAACGGCCGAGTCGTTTGCCGCGAGCGCTGCCGCCGGCCGAGTTCCGCCACATCCGGAGCCGATTCGAAACCCCGCCGTCATTTCCATCCGGCGCTCCACCGTCGGTCGGTCGCGGCTGCATTACTTTTGTGTCTACCTCGATGATGAGCCCGTGCGGAACGTGGGTGATGAGCCCGTTGTCCAGATGCTGGTTCCGGAAGGTTGCCACGAGCTCTTCATCAAGGTCGACTGGTGGAAATCCGACATCGTTTCTCTGGATCTGAAGCGCGGGCAATCTGTTCCACTCGTCTGCGGGCTCAGGCCGCTCGTCACAAACAGGTTCTTCCGCTTCGCCGAGCTCATGATGATATGGTTTGCCGTTCCGCTCGCGGTCGCCGCCTACTTTATCCCCGCGGTCATGAGATTCATCGAGGATCACATCGCCATCGAATTCCTTTCGATTGTGGTGGTCGGCCTCTTGGGTTTTCTCCTCAGTTTTCCCAAGGTCTTCTCCCGCACGCCCGGCGCGATGATCTTTCTCGCCGCGGAGCCTGTTCAGACGGAATCGGCGTGATCGTAAAGGGCGCAGCTCTCCTCAGCCGGCAATTCAGGCGGCGCGGCAAGTCTGGCGCTCCCGCGCGCCGCCCGAACAGCCGCCACGGCTGAGCCAGCGCTCACCGCTCAGCGTGCCGCGGTCGTGGTTGAAATGTGAAAGAGACGGTTCATCCCGTCCGGACGCTCCTCGCAGGAGCGAAGCGCCGTCGGCTTGAGCCTTGGGCCTACTGGCATGACGTGATCCTGCATCTCGCGGTGGACGCGAACCTAGAGTTCTTGGCCGGCTTGCTGCCGGATCGTTGGGCGCTGGCGCACCCCGAGCACATCCTGACGTATCGGCTTGAGGAATCCGACAGAAGGCACACCGTCGGGATCAGCGCCGGCGCGAAAGGTCCCGGCTGAAGTAAAACCGCGCGAGGCGACGACGCCTCGCCTCACTGCTCTCTCATCTCGCTGCGAACCCAAGGCTGTCGCGCGCGACGCCCTGGGAATCTCGGACGCTTACGTACCGGCAGCAACATGGTAGAAGTGAGACAAAGTTCAAATCCTGTCGCCAGTCGCCCATCTGGGCGATTTGGGTAAGGCGAAAATCGGGGCGACAAGACGGCTATTGAACTTTTCCTGGCCTGCATCCGGGGGTGGGAGGCCGGATTGTGGCGGCGGATGGACGACGGAAAGACAGCCCCGCGGTGAGCGGCACCGGCAGCCCGCTGCTTGATTGCGACGCCGACGGCCGCTACAACCCGTTTCGCACCGCCCAGCGCGAGGCCTTCGAGGAAGCGACCGGCCCGCTGCTGCCCGACAGGCCGTGAATTACCTTCTTCAGCCTGGCTCGCACCTTCAAGGCGCGGTTCCCGTTCCCTTTCGGCGAGCTGCGATTGCCGATCACCGCGTCGTAACTCCTGTCGCAAGTGGCGTCGCAGATTTGGGAGAGTCGCGGCCTTATCGGCATGCCTTTCACGATCGACGCGGTGAGGCAATGGATCGTGCAGGCATTACCGCGACCAGATCGGCCAGCGCGGCCTGAGCGCTGCCGTCGGCACGACCTTCTTTTCGCTGTTGCAATCGCTGCTGTACGAGTATCCTGACGAATGGCTTCGCGTGATTTAGGCGCTGACGTTCAGCGGGAAGTCGGTTGCGATGCAGACGCACTCGTGCAGCGGCGCAACCTCGGGCGTTGTGCAATCATCGCGAGTTGCAGAGGGCCCACAAGAAAAAGGCCGTCGCCTTCGGCCAAGCGTTGATTCGCCAGGTTGTCGATTGCACGTCGGGCGGCAAGCTCAATTTGTCGCTAGCGACATGCCGACCGAGAAATCGAGCCGACCAACGAGATCACGGCAGCAGGACTTCTGTCAGTAGCCCTCCTCTGCGCCAACTCCCTGAATGACCGACGACCGTTTGTCGTTCGGCGATCAACGTGCCGCCTCTCATGCTTGGCCCTGAGCGGATGGGTTGTCAATCGATTTTGGCAGGCGCTGCCGCTCTACTTGCTTTATCTGTAGCCTTGCCACCTTCTAACGTGAATATAGCCACATATCCGGCGAGATCCCCTATAGCCCACTCTCGACCGATAGGGCTTGTTTGGTGCCTCCGAACGTCTTCCACAGGGACCCAGGCAACTGGTCTCCGTAGGCCCGCTTCCAGAACCTCACATCCAAAATCTGTACCATGCACAATAAATTGCGTTTCGTCGGGGGGCGGTGGTTCAAACCAAACCTGCCAATCAACAAAGCGTGGGTCGTTTTTGGAATTTTTGCACGGCACAACGCGATCACCGGTCTCTGCATTCCAAAGGCCATAAACAGAATCAGAATACCGGGCGACCACAAAGTCGCCACCACGCGAGAATCCGACTTCGTTAACGCATTGCTCGCGATCGTGAAAACGAAAGAGTTGGCACCCTGTGTTGGCTTCCCAAACATAGACAGTGCCATCGAGGGAACCGCTAACTATTCGCTTCCCGCCGTGGTGATATGCCAAGCACATTACGGCACTTTGGTGTCCGTGGAGGTAGAGTTGCTCTTGGTCGATCGCAGTTCTCCAGACCCGAACAGTCCAATCCAAGGAGGCGCTCACAATCCATTTGCCGTTCTTCATGTAACCCACGCTGCTGACTTCACATCGGTGTCCCTTAAGGAGTTGGAGTTGCCTGCCGCTGCTGGCATCCCACACGCACACGGTCTTATCGTAAGAGCCGCTGACGATGTGGTTGCCGTTTGGGTGGTATGCCACGCTTGTTACGCCGCACCTGTGTCCATGAATGCAGAGGAGTTCTTGGCCTGTGTCCGCATCCCAGACACGCAAGATCCCATCCCAAGAACCACTGACTATCCGCTTGCCATCAGGGCTGTACGCCACACTCGTTACACTCTCGCTATGCCCTCGGAGGCAGAGTAGTTCTTGCCCGTTGTCGGCATCCCACACGCGTACAGTCTTGTCTCTCGAGCCGCTGACGATCCTCATGCCATCGAAGTTATACATTGCGTCATTCACATAATCGTGATGTCCACGAAGAGAAAGAAGTTCCTGGCCGGTCTCAGCATCCCAGACTTGCACAACACTCTGAGAGCCACCGACGATTCGTTTTCCATCGCACCTGTATGCCACGCTGGTCACATATCCGTGCATATACCGTTCAATGCAGAGGAGTTCTTGGCCCGAATCTGCGTCCCAGATACACATCATAGAGGAACCTGCACTTGCAATCCGCTTCCCGTCGCCACGGATTGCAACGCGGAGTACTTCCCGGTGCGCATTTAGACTGCGAAGTTCCTGACCTGTGTCGGCGTCCCAAAGACACACCGAGCCGTCCGTCGCTCCGCTGACGATTTGGTTTCCATCGCTGTGAGTCGCGACGCTCACCACAATGCCGCCGTGCCCGCGTAAGACTGCCTTCTGAACTGTGCCGCATCGAACTGCTGGTGGTCTATGTGCGCGTACCCAGTAGAACCCTGGTTTGCCCAGTTCACGCTCAGTGCGCCAGCGTTCCAACAGCAGTGAAACGCGCGTCCTCAGCCGGCAATTCCCAGGGAAGCAGACCTTGCTCAATGCGCTTTTTTACATCGTAATGAACTGCGGCAGTTGGCGCGTCGTACCACCAGCAACTATTCCACAGACACTGGAACACTCCCTGCGGATACTTCTGGGCATGGCGAGCGATGAAGTGAATATCGCGCCGCAGCGCCTCGTCCAGCAGTTGCAAATTCCTCTGGCGAGTGTCCGCCTCGGGCAGCGCGTTCATTGCCCTGTCAAAGTCAGCTGTCAAATCAAACGTCAACCCCGCTTCGTTCTTCGCCTCCAGCCAGCGCAGCTCGTGCAGCAGATCGGCCAATTCGCCGACACGGCCCGCTGCAATGAGGTGGTGGCGCAGGTGCGTGAAGAAATAGCCATCGTTCGGCGGGTCAACGTGCCAGCCATCGGGACATTTCCGGCGGTATGCCTCCAACAGGCGTTGATGCAACGCGGTTTCATCGCCCGCGGCGCGGTGGACGTAATCGTAAACGAGGGCGTGCAGCGAGATCGCTTTGCCGTCGGCGGAGGTCGTGAGTTCCAGCAGCGAACGCTGCGACAGCTTGATGACGAGCGCGTCGGTGTCCCAATCGTCGAAGCCGGCCGTGTGCGACCAGAGCGTATGAATCGCGGCGATCGGCGTCGCCTCGTCCGGCGGGAAGACGGCCAGTTCGAGAAAACGCGATTGTTCGTCGGCGCTGAGAAACTTGACGCTGACATCGATGGCGTTCCAGATGTTCTCGTGCTCGACCTTGGCCGCGTGCGGATCCTTGATCCGATCGATGCGTGAGGTTCGCAGTTGCTCCAGCACCTTGGCCCACGCGAAGCCGTGGCGAATCAAGCCGCCGCACAGGGCCACCGCCAGCGGCAGCCGGCCGCATTCGGCGATCAGGTCGGCGGCTTCGCTCGGCAGCTTGTCGCGCTCGACGCCAGCGGCCTGGGCGAGCAGGTCTCAGCGATTCCGCATCGGTCAGCAGCTCGACCTGATGATGCACGCCGCCCAGCGACGTGAGCAGGCCGGCGTCGCGCGTCGTGATCATCGCTCGGCAGCGCGGGCCGAGGACGTCGAACCAATCGACGTCCTCGCGGCGCCAAACGTCGTCCAGGATGAGGAGGACGCCCTTGTCCTTGAGGATGTCGCGCAGCTTGACGCGGCCTTCGTGCTCGGTCTGGAAGGCACCGTCGCCGCCGAGGTCCTTGTGGACGCGGCGTTGCAGGTCGGCGACCGTCGGCAGCGGGCCGAGGCCGATCCAGACGATGCCGTCGGGAAACGCTTCGCGGACTTTGCGATCGCGCGCGAGGGTCGCCGCCAGCACCGATTTGCCGATGCCGCCCATGCCATGCATGCCGACACGTGCCGCCGCTCCGGTGATGACGACGGGCCGATCGAGGTTCACCAGCACGGCATCGCGTAAAGAGGTCAAAGGCGATCGGTGCGCGACAGAAAGTGCGGCGGTAGCGACGGCACGTCGATCAGTTTCCCCACTGCACATTGGAGAGGCCAAAACTCCGATAGGACGCGTGTGGGGATTGCGTACGCAAGCCCGTTCTCGATCTGATCGCGATCTCTGGTCACCACCATTCCGACGAATGCCTCTAGAACGTCGGACCACACCACTGCCCCGCTGTAGCCGCCAGCGATTCTCGCGGCGACGCCAGCAGGCCCATTCAGTTGACGTTCGTCTCTGGCCAATATGGATCCGAATTCCCCATGAGCCTCGCGATCGACTCCATTGGCGTCCCAACCAATGCAGAACCACTTCTCCCGTTGAACTTCGGCTTTGCTGAAGACAGCCACGCCCGCACCGGATGGAGCGTCTTCTTCCAGTTTGAGAACCACAATATCCTTGGCACCCGAGAGCGCGAGGCCCCATTTGACGACGACGCCAAATCCTCTCGCATCGTCAGCGTACGGAAATCGAATCGAGAATTGTGTATCGGAGGGTGGCTTCTCCGTATCGAGGCGATTCTCTCGGCCCAGAGCATCGTTCAGCACATGGCAGCAAGTTATCACGTGACGTGCGCCAGCAATGAATGCCATGCCAACGTGCGTATCACCAGGCTCGTCAAGTTTGAGTTTGACGATGCGAGCGATGCCCTGGGTATTATTCGAAACCGGCATGCTGAACGCCCGGCCTCAAGCAGAATAAGTGCACCCAACCCCGGTTCGTCCGAACAACCGGGACCATCACGACTGAGGAGCCAGCGGAATCCCAACCCCGACGTCGGCCTCGTCTAGCCCGGGTGGAAGCTGAGAGCAAGTCTTCAGCTTTTCCAGGATCTTTTCGGCACTCACGGCGCCACTGAGCATGATCTTCTGCGCCACAAGGCGGCGACGCCGGCGATGTGCGGAGTCGCCATGCTAGTCCCGCTCTTCGCGCCAAGTCCACCGCCGGGAATCGACGACAGGACTCGAACCCCGGGCCCCGCTATCTTCGCGCCCGCGTTGGAAAACGTCGCTATTCGGAATGGATGGGACACGTCTCCCGTCTCCTCAACGGCCCCTACGGACAGAAAGTCGTCGGTGGCGGCCGGATAGGCGGTCCCCAACACAAACGGCGTGTCACCGAAGCGGTCGCTCTCGTTGCCTGAGGCGGCCACGATCAACGCGCTGCGGCCGAACGCCGCACCTGAATGGATAAAATCTCCAAACTTGTCGAAGAATCTCACGTTGTCAATCAGCACCCGCATGGCCGTCGAGGTTGCCTCCTTCGGATGCAGTCCCTGCGCCGCCAAGCGTTCACGAAAACCGACCAAGTCTATGCCCAGAGACATGGAAATGATGTGAGCCTTATTGTCAATCGCCCAGTTGATCGCGGACACGAGAGTTCCTGTCGAGCCCCCATCCGACCCGAGAACCTTGGCGATAACAGCTTTAGTGATTCCGGGAGCGACGCCGATTCGCGTTTTACTGACGCTCCGTCCGAGGATTGTTCCCGCGCAGTGAGTGCCGTGGCCACTCGTGTCGTTAAAGTCTTGGGGATCTCCGGGCGTGAAGTTGCGGCCGATAATGTCGATACCCGAGAACGCTGGATGGCTCTTGTCGATTCCTGTATCGAGCACCGCGACCGTTACTCCTTTGCCGGAGAATGGCGAAGTTGATGCGCCGACGGCCTTGATGCCCCAGGCGACCTCGCCTGCAGTCGGGGCTGCCGTCACTGCGTCGGAGGCCGAAACGGGTTCGATCAGCATCATCGGCATTGGCTGAGCGGCCCCCAAGACGTTGTCGTCTCGCCGCAGGCCACGAACCTCACTGGGCGGAAGATCCTGAAACACCGCTTCGACTTCAGCGCCTGTGCCCACGGGCACATGCGTGCCTTCGAATGCACGGCTCTCTTGCGTCGCAAGATAAGCATTTCCATAATGCGCCTCTCCACAGCAGGGCGCCAAAGGGTATGCGTGATGATTTCTTGATCTCGTGGTCCCAAACCGCCGCGACCCAGTGCGCGACCGCTGCACTTTCGCGAGTCACTCTACCGGGCTGTCGGGGTGCCGACTGCTGAAAAACTTGAAGAGGCTCAGTTTACACGATCAGGTGGACCAGCGACATGGCGTCTGTTCCACGCTTGAGTTCATCACGCTGCAAGCCGAGATTTTGCTTCGTCGTCGAAACACTCGCGTCGCCGATCGTCATCCTTCACCCGCTTGCTACTAGGGAACGGATACCCGTCGCAGCGTACGGAAGGAGTTCTGTTGTGGTCAGGTCCCCGAACCACCGGAGCAGTAAAGAAACCGGCGGTTTGATTTATGGAAAGCAAAGGCACATTCAAGCTGTCGTTACGACGGTGTAGATCTTGAATTGGCGCCGCAATAGCAGTAGAAAACGGGTCTGAGGCGCAGACCGCCCCTGAGGGACCAGAGACTCCCTGTTACCTGAGCCGCGCGACCTACTGGTTCAACGCGCAAGTTGGCGATATTTATTCGACGAGTGCCAAGTCTGCTACCGTTAATCGAATTATCTTTGCTGAATGCCGTTCCGGGCGACCGGACAACGGTGATGCCTTGATCATCGCTCATCGCGCCCCGAAGGGCAGCGCTTGAATCGGATCGCGAGAACACGGCTGTGGCTACCGAACTGAACTCACCCACGACGCCAGAACAAGCGGACTCACAAGAAGTCGTCCGACTGATCGCGGCGGGCACGAAGGTCAGCGACCCTGAGCTGCGCCGACGAATCCAGGCACGGGCCGAGAAGGTCCGGCAGGAGATCCTCGAAAAGCACGGCGTCGTGGAGTGGGCCGTGGATATGATCCGTGATGCCCGCGACGAATGAAGTACGTCCTGGATGCCTCCGTCGCGATCAAATGGGTGATCGTCGAGCCAGACTCGAACAAAGCGACCCGCGTGCGTGAGGATTCTCGCATTGCGATCCACCATTTGATCGCTCCAGAATCGCTCGCGATCGAATGTCCTTATTCCCTGACCACGACGCAGCGTCAGAGGCTCCTTCCGGACGCGCAGGCGCTCTGGGACGACATTATGCTCGACGCTCCGACGTTCACTCCGATCCTCTCGCTGGTAGATCGCGCCTTTGATATCTCGATCCAGACGCGCCACAACTTCTACGACTGCCTCTACGTCGCTCTCGCCGAGCGCGAAGGATATGAGCTCCTGACAGCGGACGCCAAGCTGGTCACGAACCTCCTCGGATTCGTCAGCAGAGGATGGATGAAAACGGGCTCGAGAAGGTAATAAACCTCTGGAGGGCGAGCGAGGTCGACAAGGGGCGAGTGGAGGAAGACGGGGAAGATGCTGGCGACGATCCGCGACCTTCAGACCCTCTTCGACGTCGGGGTCCTGGGGAGACGCACTGACAGGGAATTGCTGACTCGCTTTCTGGAGCGGCGAGAGGCGGCCGTCTTCGAGGCGATCGTCCAGCGCCACGGGCCGATGGTCTGGGGGGTCTGCCGCCGGGTTCTCCGGGATCACCACGACGCCGAGGATGCGTTCCAGGCCACGTTCCTCGTGCTGGCCCGGAAGGCCGCGTCCGTCGTGCCACGCGAGAAGCTCGGCAACTGGCTCTACGGGGTGGCGTACAAGACGGCCATGAAAGCGAGGATGATGAAGGCGAAGCGGCGCGGCGCGAGAGCCAGGTGCCCGACATGCCGGAGCCGGCGCCTGTGCCTCAGGGCGATCGGGATGACCTGACCGGTTGGCTCGACGAGGAGTTGAGCCGCCTGCCGGAGAAGTACCGCACCCCCCTCGTCCTCTGCGAGCTGGAGGGAAGGTCGCACCAGGAGGCCGCCGCCCAGCTCGGCGTCCCCATCGGGACGGTATCGAGTCGTCTGTCGCGGGCCCGATCCATGCTGTCGAAGCGTTTGACCCGGCAAGGCCTGTCGCTCTCGGCCGGCTCGCTGGCGGTGCTGCTCGCCCGGGAATCGGCGGCGGCCGGCATGCCGGCCGGGTTGGTCGGTCTCACGGTTCGGGCCGCGAGCCTGTTCGCGGCGGGGGGGGCGACGGCGATGGCGGGGGCGGTCCCTGCCGGGGTCGCCGCCCTGACGGAGGAGGTGTTGAAAGCAATGCTGCTGTCCAGGATCAAGATCGCCGTGGCGGCGCTCGTCGCGGGCGTCGCGGTCGTCGCCGGGGGGGTCGGCCTCGCCTGCCGGGCACAGGCCGCCGGGCCCGAGCGTCGGGGGGACGTCCGCCGGGGACCAAACAATCAGCAGAAGGGGCAGGCCAAGGGCGCCGCCAAGGCAAAGGCCAAGGCGTCGATCCGAACGCCGCGGGTGGCCTCGGCCAGCCCCGACGACGGCGAGGCGGACGTCGACCCGGCCACGCGCGAGCTGCGCGTGACCTTCGACCAGGACATGGGCCGCGGCATGTCGGTCGCCTCCAGCGGCGGCGGCCCGACAGACCCGCTGGACCCGTCGGCCCGGGGGCGGTGGGCCGCGCGCGGACGATCGTGGTGCCGCTGAAGCTCAGGCCCAACCAGGATTACGCGCTGAGCATCAACACGGAACGATTCCAGAACTTCACGAACATGAGGGGCAAGCCGGCGGTCCCTTACCCCATCCGGTTCCGCACCGGCGACGGCAAGGCCAAGGGCGCGCTTGAGGGCGCCGCCAAGGCGAAGGCCGAGGCGCCGGCCCGTACGCCGCGGGTGGCCTCGGCCAGCCCCGACGACGGTGCGATCGACGTCGACCCGGCCACGCGCGAGCTGCGCGTGAGCTTCGACCAGGACATGAGCCACGACTCGATGTCGATCCTGGGCGACGGGCCGACGTTCCCGGCCGACCCGGCGGGCGAGATGCGGTGGGTCGATGCGCGCACGCTGATGCTGCCGCTGAAGCTCGAGCCGGGCCGGGACTACGAGTTGAGCTTCAACGGCGGCCGCTTCCTGGGCATCCGCAACTCCCGGGGTCAGGCGTCGGTCCCCTATCCCATCCGGTTCCGCACTGGCACGGGCAAGGAGAAGGGGAATGGTGCGGCCAGCAAGCTGACCCAGCGCGACAATCGCGAGGCGATCCAGCGGCTGAAGGCGGCGATCGACGCGGATTACTCGTACCGCGACCTGCACGAGGTGGACTGGGACGCAGCCTTCGACTCGGCCGCGGATCACTTGGCTGCGGCCAGGGCGCCCCTGGAATTCGCCAAGCGAGCCGCGCTGCTGCTGGCTCCGGCCAAGGACATGCACCTCTGGCTGAAGGTGGGCGACTGGCAGGTGCCGAGCTTCGATCGCAAGGTGACGATGAACATGAACCAGCCTTCGCTGGAGAGGGCGATCCCTGGGCTAAACCTGGAGGGCCCCATCGCCATCGGCCGCCTCCGGAACGGTATCACCTACATCCTGATCGCCACCTGGGCGGGCGACACCATGCTCAACGCGGCGTACGAGGCGCTCGGCGAGGCGGACGCGACCAAGGGGCTGATCGTGGACGTCCGCCCCAACGGAGGGGGCAGCGAGCCGCTGGCCCAGGAGTTCGCCGGCTGCTTCCTCGACGCGACCAGGGTCTATTCGAAGCACGTCACCCGCAGCGGCGGCGCGCGTCTCGCCGATCCGCGACCGGTCCGTCAGTCCGAACCCGGAGGGGCCGAAGTATCGCGGCAAGGTCGTCGTCCTGATGGGGCCGGCCAGCATGAGCAGTTGCGAGTCGTTCCTGCTGATGATGAAGCAGGTCCCGGGCTGCACGCTGGTGGGCGAGCGGTCGTACGGCAGCTCGGGCAACCCGCAGCCGGTGGACCTGGGCAACGGGGTGACGGCCTTCGTGCCCTCGTGGAAGGACCTGCGGCCCGACGGGACCTGCCTGGAGGGCGAGGGCATCGCGCCGGACGTCGAGGTGAAGGCCGGCCCGCGCGACTTCGCCGCCGGCGATCCCGTGCTGGAGGCCGCTGTGGCGGTCCTGTCCAAAAAGTGATACTGCGGACGAATTGCCGCGCGTGGGACAAATGGCACTCAGCAACGACCTGGTCCACTCGATCGTGTTCTCCACCGTCTTGAGCGGCTGGTGACCACGCCGCGTCCTCCTCCGGTCGCAGGCGGCCGGTTCGCCATCGCCGCCAAGGAGGTCACGGTCGACCAGTGGCTGAGGTTTGAGCGGACGCACACAGGTCGCGGGTTGCCCTCGAGCTTCGTGAAGCCGAACAGTCTCGGGTTGGACGGTCCCATGATCGGGTTCACCTGGCATATTGCCGCGGAACTGATCTATGTTAACTCGTTACTGCTGGCGCTTTTTCCACACTCGTTCCCACCCGCTCTGCGTGGGAATGCCGTCTTGGACGCTCTCCGTCGTCTTCGATCGCCGGATCACAGTCGGTTGTGACGTCGACCAAAGAAGCGATTCCCGCATAGTTCCGGGCATCGGGCGCGGAAACAAGGACGCACCTAGTTACCAGGTCTAGCCGCCGTTGCCATGGATCGCTCCCGCGCGTCAAGTCACGAGCTGCCGCGTGGGGCATCGTGCGGCCGCGCTTACCAGCCAATACTCTGCGCGGTCGAGGCGTTAGCGAGCGGTTAAATGACGCTGATTTCCGGAACGATGGTGTCGACGCAAGGAATATTTGTCGGGGGATAAACCCGCAAGCTCGTTGAGCATGCGCCGATCCGGAGGACGCGGCCGATCACCAAAAACCGAAACCGTCCTATAGTATCTTATAGGCGCCATGCGCTCAGAGCTACGACTGTGCACATTGTCACGCAGCTCTACGGCAACGGGCCCGACTGCCGCGGCAAAGTGAGGACGTCGTGGACCGGCGAGGCCATCGACCCCAACGACCCCGCCATGCTGGTGCACAAGCTTGAATCGACCTGCGCTCGGGTGCTGCTGGATGCGGGATCGCTGGGAGGAGCTGCGCACTGCTGGAGTCGGGCAGAGCCTCGTCGCCACGAAAATGCGTGACCACCAATTCAAATGCTCGAACGCGTTCCACCGAGAGCTCGAGAAATTCCACAAATACGAAGAATCCTGCAAAACTCGCGATACCGCAACACACGCAGGATCGACGAACCCTTCCGGCGCGTGACCGACTCACGTCCCGGCATCGCCGACTGCCAGCGGACTGCGCCGGCGGCCACCCAACGGGACGCGTACTCCGCTCCGGCGAGGGAGCCGCAACGTCAATATCAGACGAGCGAAGCCAAACTCAGTGAGAACATGATCACAACACAAAACCAAGAAAGCGAGCGAATTGCGACGAAATCCGCGGTCGTTCCGGGACTTGACAAGCAGGGAGCGAAGCGAGCGGAAGCCGTGCGACGAGAGCAGGAGGATTCCAACGGATCGTCGGCCGCGCCAGGCCGCCCAGCAGGGCGCCGAGAGCGGCCACTCGAGTCCGTTGCCGACTCTCGCCGGGCAGAAGCGTCCCACCGCGAAAATCAGACGAACGAAGCCAAACCGAATGAAAACGTGATCATCACAAAAAACCAAGAGCCCGTTCGAGTTGTGGCGAATTCCGTGGGCTCGCCGGGACTTGACAAGCGGGGCCCGACGCCTGACGAAGCCGGCGGAGGTAGAGTTGCTTCCGCCGAAATTTCGCGGTCGCGATGGGCGGACCGCCGGCGCTCGGAGACGTCATCGTCGATTTTGCAAGGTCGACCTGCGGCGCCGCGTGATACCGTCGCAGGCGAGCCGCATGTCGATCAGGACCAAGCGTTCTAACCACCGAAAACACGGAACCGCACGGAAAAGATGAATCAACTTCAACAATGACCCAGCGAGGCCGTTTTTCTCTTCGGCATGCAGAACCCTGTCCGGTTCCGTGTCGTTCCGTGCCTTCCGTGGTTAACTCTTTTCCTCTCGAACCCGCAGGAGATCATCACGGCGACTGCGATGATCGAGCCGTCCCCGAGTCCGGTGCTGACCCGCTCAGGAAGCCGGGACCGCGACATCGCAATTTGACGAGCGAACCCAGACTCGATGCGAACATGATCACCGCAAAAAACCAAGAGCCTGTTCGAGTTGCGGCGAATTCCGTGGGCTCGCCGGGACTTGACAAGCGGGGCCCGGCGCCTGACGAAGCCGGTGGAGATAGAGTTGCTTCCGCCGAAATCTCGCGGTCGCGATGGGCGGACCGCCGGCGTTCGGAGACGTCATCGTCGATTTTGCAAGGTCGACCTGCGGCGCCGCGTGATGCCGTCGCAGGCGAGCGGCATGTCGATCAGGACCAAGCGTTCTAACCACCGAAAACACGGAACCGCACGGAAAAGATGAATCAACTTCAACAATGACCCAGCGAGGCCGTTTTTCTCTTCGGCATGCAGAACCCTGTCCGGTTCCGTGTCGTTCCGTGCCTTCCGTGGTTAACTCTTTTCCTCTCGAACCCGCAGGAGATCATCACGGCGACTGCGATGATCGAGCCGTCCCCGAGTCCGGTGCTGACCCGCTCAGGAAGCCGGGACCGCGACATCGGAATATGACGAGCGAACCCAGACTCGATGAGAACATGATCAACGCAAAGAACCAAGACCCTGTTCGAGTTGTGGCGAATTCCGTGGGCTCGCCGGGACTTGACAAGCTGGGCCCAGCCCCTGACGAAGCCAAAGGCGCCGGGGGTCGCCCATGGGTCTTCTCTACCTTCGCCGGTGCAGGTAGAGTTGCTTCCGCCGAAATTTCGCGGTCGTGATGAGCGGACGGCCGGCGCTCGGAGACGTCATCGTCGATTCCGCAAGGTCGACCTCCGCCGCCGTGATCGATGACGCGCTCATTGCGCACACGTCGAGAGTCTCCGCAGTGATACCCGGGATGAAGCCCCGCCAGTTTGACGTCGCGATTCGCCGAGCTGCGGCCGGCTTTGATTCGGTTGATGATTCGCTTCACGACGGTGCGGGACTGCTACCCTTGGCGCTCAGGCCGGCGAGTGCGATCTTGCCGCGCCACTTATCCGGTCGCAGGCGAGGCGCATGCCTATCAGGAACAAGCGTTCTAACCACGGAAAGCTCGGAATCTCACGGAAAAAAACTCGCTTCGGATGATTCGTTCGACATGGGTGCTGGGTCCGCTGGTCCTGAATCGCCCAACATCACACGAACCCCTGATTCGTTGTCACGGTTAACTCCAATAATGGCCCCACGCAGGGAACGTCTCTCTCTTCGGCATGCAGAATCCGGTCCGTTTCCGTGTCGTTCCGTGCCTTCGGTGGTCAAAGCTCTTCCTCTTGAATCCGCAGGATAACATCTCGGAGACTGCAATGAACGAGCCGTCCCCGAGCCCGGTGCTGGCCCGTATTCGCGGTATTCGTCTTCTCCCGGCAATCGAAAACGTGATAGGCCGCGGATCAAGATGATGAACGCGGATCAAGTCACTGAGAACCTCGGCGCACTCATCCTGGGCGTTAGGTCGCCCAGACCTGAATCACCCGACGCCGAACGAACCCATGATCCGTTCTCGCGAGCAACTTCAAGAATGGCCCCGCGGTTCGCACGTCTCTTGTGTGATTTATCGATCCGGAGAATCCGGCCGGGTTCCTCTTCTTCGTTTCCTTTGTTAACTTATGTTCAAAATCCCGTTTGTTCAAGTCTCGTTCGTAGCAGGAACAAGTCTGATATCGCGGAGACTGCGATGTTCGAGCTGGCCCCGAGTCCGGTGCTGGCACGCTCCGGAAGCCGGACCCGCGAGATCATAATCAGACGAGCAAACCCAAACTCGATGATAACATGATCACCGCAGAAAACCAAGAGCCTGTTCGAGTTGCGCCGAATTCTGTGGGCTCGCCGGAACTTGACAAGCGGGGCCCGACACCTGACGAAGCCGGTGGAGGCAGAGTTGCTTCCGCCGATATTTCGCGGCCGCGATCGTTGAGGCGCTCATTCGCGCCGCGACCACTGCTGATCAGGCCGGCGAGTGCGGCGCCACGTGATGCCGTCGCAGGCGAGCGGCATGTCGATCAGGACCAAGCGTTCTAACCACTGAAAACGCGGAACCCCACGGAAAAGATGAATCAACTTCAACAATGACCCAGCGAGGCCGTTTTTCTCTTCGGCATGCAGGCGCTACAAACCCGACTTTGAGTGTCCCCGTACGCCGAAACAGCCGGTGGCACAGCGAGGGCCGAAATGGCACACCGCGCCATAGCGACGTTGGCTCTTTCCAGCCCTACGAAAGCAGGCGATTTGACACTTTCGGTCAGTGCCAAAATGGCACCAAAACCATGACCCAAAAGTTGCCACTTTGTGCCAAATCATGGCATTCTTTCATGACAATGTGACAAGCCATTCGAGGGCTGCCGGCCAGCCTGGGCCCCGGGCTGAGAACCGCAGCGGGGCGTGCATCAGCGGCCAAAAACTCTTCGCGGTATTCGCCTTCTCCCGGCACACGAAAACTTGAGTAGCCACAGATAAAGATGATGAACACGGATAAAGACAATGGGAACGTCAGCCGACTCGTCATTGGCGTTCAGTCGGCTGGTCCTGTATCACCCGATGGCATACGAACCGAAGATCTGTTCTCGCGAGCAACCTCAAAACTGGTCCCGGGGATCGCAAGTCTCTTCCGTGATTTGTCCATTCGGAGAATTCGGCCCGGCTCCTACCGCCGGGTCGCCCTGGGGATTGAGTCCCCAGGGCTCCCACAGATCCGGACGTGCAGATTTCCCGCATCCGGTTCGTCAAGTCACGAATTCGCTACGCGGCTCCGATCAAATCCGATGGACAATCCGCGCGTTGGGGAGCGGGTATTGGCGGGACAGGCGTGTATAGTCAGCCCAGGTCATCGAGCCAGCGTTGTCACGTCGGTCGAGCCAGTGCTTCCATATCCTGTGCACACCTCGCTGATAGGCAGAGAGGCGACCGCTGTTCCCCGTGATCCCGTAGTACGCGTAATGGCCTCGGAGTTTGAGTGTGAGTTGTCGGTGTTGATTCCGGACGGGGTCGTGCAGGTGTTTCCGGCACCATTCCCAGACCGCGTGCAACTCGCGCGTTGAAATCGGCCTTTCGCCGTCTGACGCTTGATCACCCATCCGGCTTGTCGGGTTCGATCCCAGTAATGGGTGAAACCCAGAAAGTCGAAGGTCCGCGGTTCGGAAGGTTGCCGAGCCGTGGGCACAGAGTCGTCATCCTCGGGCGGGGTAAACCGCACCAGGCGTGTCTTCTCCGGGTGAACCGTCAAGCCGTACTTGCTCATTCGCATGGGCAGGACCTCCAGAATCCGCCAAGCGTCGTCTTCGCGGGCTACCCCGATGACGAAGTCGTCCGCATAACGGATCAGGAAGGCTTGTCCCTTCAGACGCGGGCGGACCTCCTGCTCGAACCATTCGTCCAGCACATAGTGTAGGAAGATGTTGGCCAGCAAGGGGCTGATCACCCCACCTTGAGGCGTGCCCACTTCCAGGGTCGTGTGCACCCCTTCTTCGAGCACCCCAGCTTTGAGCCATTTACCGATCAGACGCAGGATCACACCGTCGCGTACCCGACGCTTGAGGAACTCCCGTAAATGGCCATGGTCGATCGTGTCGAAGAACTTTCGAAGATCGACGTCCACGATCCAGTCGCCGCCCAGCTTCATCGCCTGCTTCCACAGAGAGCCGATGGCCGTGTGAGCGCCGCGTCCGGGCCGGAATCCGTGAGAGACGTCCTGAAAGTCCGCCTCATACACTGGCTCGAGCACCATCAGCACCGCACGTTGGAGGATCTTGTCCTCAAACGTGGGTATCCCTAGCGGGCGGGTCTCGTTGGGCGAGCCTGCCTTGGGGATATACGTTCGTCGCACCGGTGGGGCCACGTACGTGCCGGATTTGGCGCGGTTGAGTAGGTCCTGAAGGTTACCCATCAGGTTTGCCTTGTATTCCGCCGCGGTTTGTCCGTCCACGCCGACCGCCCCGTCTTTGCGAGTCAGGTCATAGGCTTTGCGTAGCCAGGCGATGTCAATGTGGTGCGATAGAGTCGTGAAGGCCATGTCGCGGCAATTCCGAGCGAGTTCCGCTATCCGCTGGCGTTTTGTTGACACCGGATCAGGTCTCGGCGTACCTGGCATGTTTCCCTCCAGCGGTTCGTGAAATGGCACCCCCTTCCCTCCCCAGGGTCCCTCGGGTGGTTCCCCTGGTTCATCGGTACTATGGAGCGCTGCGACCTCCTGAAAGCCTTTTCGCTTCGCTTCGTTTCCTTCGCTCGGCGATACCTCGGATCGTCTGCGATTCGTCCCCGCACGGCCCCAGACGCTGAGCCGTCGGATCATCCCGGAGTTTGCTGTACCGGTTGCTCCCGAGCCGGTCGTCTTCGAAGAACTGTCAGGATCTCCCAAGTTCCCGGGGAACCCACATGACCATTCGCCCTGCTCTCGGACCCCGGTGCGACCGAATCCGCGGGAGCGGACCCCGTGTCAACGGATCCGGCATGGCCCCCGCATACGAAGACGACGGAGGCTCGCCACGAGTAGGATTTCGGGGCTCTATCACACGGCATTTGGTCTCGCTGTCTACGCCTCGCAGTGGAAGTCGCCCGCCACCACGCAAGACTCGCTTCCGGTTGCTGGTCCGCAAGCTCTACCGGACGGGATTCGCACCCGCAGGGTTCCTACGAAAGGTTTAGATCATGAGAATCTCCTCCTCTCCCGAGCTTCTGGCGAACTTCGTTTCCTTTGATAACTTCTGTTCAAAATCCCGTTTCTTCAAGCTTTGTTCGTAGCAGGACCAAGCCTGGTATCGCGGAGACTGCGATGATCGAGCCGGCCCCGACCCCCCCTTCTCGCGGGGGGGACAATCGCGCAACGGAGCGGAAGGGAGCCCGCGCTACAACCCCGACTTTGAGTGTCCAGGTACGCCGAAATTGCCGGTGGCACGGCGAGTGCCAAAATGGCACACCGCGCCGCGGCGGCGTTGGCTCGTTCCAGCCCTACGAAAGCAGGCGATTTGACACTTTCGGTCAGTGCCACAATGGCACCAAAACCATGACCCAAAAGTTGCCACTTTGTGCCAAATCATGGCATTCTTTCATGACGATGTGACAAGCAATTCGAGGGCTGCCGGCCAGCCCGGGCCCCGGGCTGAGAACCGCGAGCGGGGCGCACGGAGCCGCGGTGGGACCGGCGTCGCAGCCGAGCTCGGCGGACAAAAGCGTTGTCCTTATTCGCATCCACCATCTTCTACGGTTTTATCCGCGTGAATCAGCGTTCATCCGCGGCCAAAAACTCTCCGCGGTATTCGTCTTCTCCCAGCAATCGAATTCATGGTGAGCCGCGGATAAAGATGATGAACGCGGATCAAGCCAATGAAAACATGGCGGTAGTCGTCAAGCCGCGTTCCGCGGCCCCGGGGACGCTCTGACCATGGTGACGATGACTAACGGCAGTCGGCGTCAAGCAGCGATTCGCTTCCAGGATCGCCAATCTAATTCCGTCCGACCGAACCCGCCGCACCGCCATCAGCCTGTAGCGGCTGCTGTTTCTTGGCCCAGCGCAGAGCGATCTCGGTGGCGAGCTGGGCGGCGTGCACGAGGTTTTGGGAATTGATCGGAGCACCGGAATCCAGCGCCGAGTGCGCGCCGACGAGCGCAATCACGTCCGCCGCGTTGAATCCCTTGCCGAACGGCCAGAAAGGAGAGTGCGACCACGGGTCAACCCCGGCCGTTGGAATCCAGAGGCTCCTGGCCACGTCGCCGGCCAGCGCGGCCGCTTCGGGTGAGGCGGACACAATCGGCACCAGCCGATGTTCTCCCCCCGCACCCGGGGCGAAGAACAACAGTAGCAGCGACGGTTTCGCCGGCCATTCTGAGTCAAGCGCGCGAAGCACGGCGCGCGAGCCGGCGAAGTCCAGGCCCTGGCCGCCGGCCACCGCAAAGATCACCTCGATCGGCCTGGAGGCGCTCCGCGGCCAGGTCCGCGCCAGCTCGATGATCACCGCCAGCCCGTGACGATCCACCGCAAGCGAGCGCTGCGCCGCCGGCGACTCGCGAAGCTCACCACAGAGGATGCGAACGATCGCCAGCCAGAGCAGCGCCAGCAACAAGGTGTCGAAGCCAAGCCACCAGGCAAAGGCGACGGGGCGGTCGAGCTGCCGGGCGGCAACGGTGACCGCGATCGACAGGAAAAAGCCGGCGTGAGTCCGCATGATCCGAGCGCGCGTCAATCGGCCTGATTGCAATAAATCCGTCTTGAGATCTCCGAGTACCGCTTGAAACACGACTCGGACCGGTGAAGATGAATCATGGGACCCTTGAGCGACGACCAGCGGCGCCGATTCGATCGGAGGGATCTGACGGCCCCATCGAATGCGATTGAGCAGCACCGCCCGCAGCCAGGCGTGCGCAGGCACGATCACGACGATCGCCAGCAAGCCGGCACGGGCGTTCCTTGCCAGTACCAGCAAGTACGCGGCCGTGATCGGCGCTCCGTAACCGAGCCAGCCGATCCAGGGCGCGGCTCGCCCAGGAAACCGCGATCCCTCGACTTCCCGGCGTGCCACAGTCAGCCCGAACTGCTCGAAATGATCGGCGACAAATTCCGCCAGGCGCGACTCGCCGTCAGGGCCGGCGAAGGAGGAACTTCCCATTTCCTCGAAGAGCGCGGTGGCCCTCGCGGGGTCAAATCTCATTCGGATCGCATTCCTTGACCGGCCAGATTCGAGCGTGTGTCCTGCATGGTTCGATCATACTCGACCACACCCTCCGGTCGCGACGAACCCCGGCCAGCCGGGTCCTGTCCAAAACTTCGGCACCTTGACGGTTTTCGGCTCGAAGGGGTATCGTGATCGACCGAAGGTAGTGTCCTGAACCATCTTGTTGCTCGATATCAAATATGCTCTACAAACGGACGCATACCTGCGGCGAATTGACCACGAGCCACGTCGGGCAGACCGTCATCCTCAACGGCTGGGTCGACGCCTGGCGCGATTTCGGCGGCCTGGTCTTCATCGACCTCCGCGACCGCTACGGCCTCACCCAGGTCGTCTTCGAGCCCGAGGCCGGCGCCGAGCTCCAGGCGCGCGCGCGCGAGCTGCGCAACGAGTACGTCGTCGGCGTCAAGGGGACCGTCGCGCCGCGGCTGCCGGGCAAGGAGAACCCCAAGCTCAAGACCGGCGCGCATCGAGGTCCGGGCCAGCGAGCTGGACGTCTACAACGCCACGCCGACGCCCCCGTTCGAGATGCACGGGCCCGAGCCCAACGAGGAGCTGCGGCTCAAGTACCGCTACCTCGACCTCCGCCGGCCGGCGATGCAGCGAGGTCTTCATCCTCCGCCACCGGCTGGCGCAGCTCATGCGGCAGCACGATGTCGGACCTCGGCTTCCTCGAGGTCGAGACGCCGATCCTCGGCCGGAGCACGCCCGAAGGCGCCCGCGACTTCCTGGTCCCCAGCCGGCGTCCACGCCGGCCACTTCTACGCGCTGCCGCAGTCGCCGCAGCTCTACAAGCAGCTCCTGATGGTCGCCGGCTTCGACCGCTACTTCCAGATCGCCCGCTGCTTCCGCGACGAGGACCTCCGCGCCAACCGCCAGCCCGAGTTCACCCAGCTCGACGTCGAGATGTCGTTCGTCGAGGACCAGGACGTGATGACGACGATGGAGCTCCTCGTCGCCGCGCATGGCCACGGAGTTCACCGGCGAGGAGCTCACGCTCCCCCTGCCCCGGCTCGACTACCACGACGCGATGGAGCGGTTCGGCAACGACCGGCCCGACCTCCGCTACGGCATGGAGCTGAAGGACGTGGCCGACATCGCGGCCGAGACCGAGTTCAAGGTCTTCCAGCAGCGCCAGGGAGCCGGCCACCGGATCCGGGGCATCTGCGCACCCGGCGGCGGCGAGCGCGCTACAGCCGCAAGGACCTCGACGGCCTGACCGAGTTCATCGCCGGCTTCGGGGCCAAGGGGCTGGTCTGGCTCAAGGTCGAGGCCGAGGCCCTGACCGGCCCGACCGCCAAGTTCTTCCCCGCCGAAGCCCAGGCCGAGCTCCGCGAGCGGTTCGAGGCCAAGCCCGGCGACCTGATCCTGATCGTCGCCGACACCCAGGCCGTCACCAGCCAGGCCCTCTCGAACCTCCGGGCCCGGCTGGCGGCCGAGCTCAAGCTCTACGACCCGAAGTCGTTCCACTACTCGTGGATCGTCCGCTTCCCGCTCTTCGCCTGGGACGCCGAGGAGGGCCGCTTCGCCGCCGAGCACCACCCGTTCACGATGCCGCTGTCCGAGGACCTGCCACCTGCTCGACACCGACCCGGCCAAGGTCCGCGCCCAGGCCTACGACCTGGTCATCAACGGCGAGGAGGCCGGCGGCGGCACGATCCGCTGCCACGACCCGGTGATCCAGTCCAAGATCTTCGCCCTGCTGGGCCTGACCCCCGAGCAGGCCGAGGAGAAGTTCGGCTTCCTGCTCGGCGCCCTGCGCAACGGCGCACCGCCCCACGGCGGCATCGCGTTCGGGGTCGACCGGCTGGTCGATGCTCTACTCCGGCCTGACCAACATCCGCGACTGCATCGCCTTCCCCAAGACCGCCAAGGGCACCGACCTCATGACCGGCGCCCCGGGCACCGTCGACCCCCGGCAGCTCAAGGAGCTTCATTTCCGGCACGAGTGACGGACACTGCACCCATGGCTAATGCTTCTCTGATTGTCGCGGGCGTTCGCACGCCGATCGGGTCGATGAATGGCGCAGCTTTCGAGCGCGACGGCGCCCGAGCTCGGCGCGGCGTGCGTCAAGGAGCTGATCGCGCGCACGCGATTGAAGGGCGACCTGGTCGATGAAGTGATCATGGGTAACGTGATCAGCGCCGGCATCGGACAGAACCCAGCGCGGCAGGTGGGCCGTTTTGCCGGGCTGCCCGATTCCGTCGGTGCGCTCTCGATCAACAAGATGTGCGGGTCGGGCCTCAAGGCGGTCATGCTCGCCGACCAGTCGATCCGGGCGGGAGACGCAAGCGTGATCCTTGCCGGCGGGATCGAAAGCATGTCGCGCGCGCCTTACCTGCTGACCAAGGCGCGCGAAGGATATCGGCTGGGCCATGGCGAGCTGCTGGATTCGATGATCCTGGACGGGTTGTGGGACGTGTACGGCAAGAAGCTGATGGGAACTTGCGGGGATCTGTGCGCGGGAAAACCGGATCGGCCGCCGCGAGCAAGACGACTTCGCCGTCCGCAGCTTCACCCGCGCCGGCAGGCGATCGCGGCCGGTGCCTTCCAGTCTGAAATCGTGCCGTTCGACGTGGTGGTCAGGGGAAAAAAGACTCGGGTCGAGGCCGACGAGGGGCCTTCGCGGTTCGACGAGGCGAAGCTTCGGGCGCTGCAGCCGGCATTCGGGGCCGACGGCACGATCACGGCGGGCAATGCCTCCACCATTGCCGACGGCGCGGCCGCCTTGCTGGTTGCCTCGCGCCGCGCTGCCGCGAGCTCGGGCTCGAGGCCGTCGCCGAGATCAAGGGAGCCGCCACATTCAGCCAGGACCCGGAATGGTTCACGACCGCGCCGGTCGGAGCCATCCGCAGGTTGCTGGATCGGCTGGGCTGGACCGTCGACCAGGTCGACCTGTTCGAGATCAACGAGGCGTTCGCGGTCGTGACGATGTTTGCCGAGCGCACGCTGGGAATCCCGGCCGAGAAGGTGAATGTCTATGGCGGAGCCGTCGCGCTCGGGCATCCGATCGGTTGCAGCGGAGCGCGCGTCCTGGTGACGCTGCTGTCGGCGCTCAAGCAAACCGGCGGCAAGCGCGGGATCGCGAGCCTGTGTATCGGGGGCGGCGAGGCCGTCGCGCTGGCGGTGGAAACCGTCGCGTAAACGGCAACTTTTGTGTACGGGGTTTCGGACCGTTGGCAGCGTCGATCAGCAGTGCGGTGGCGCCGGACGTGAATCCGCTCGCGGCCCCGTTGGCGGGATCCCGCCCCGGGCGACTCAACGCTCGCCTTCCGCCTCGGTCAGCTTCTGGCCGATCGCGAACGTCGCCCAGCCGAGAACGTTCCACCTCGCCCCCGCGCCATCATTCCATTTTCCTGTGATCGCCGCGGTGGCGATCTTGGCGAGGTCGCGCGGCACGGCGGGCCAGTTGCGACGCGTGCCGATGGCTTCGATGCGGACGCCTATGTATTCCGTCAACAAGCTATGAAATCCGTTGTTGGACCACGGCCGTACGTGCGTCGGATCGTCCCAGAAGCAAGCCCATGGCCTTGCGGTTGCCCGCCAGTTTGGGGCTTCGATGTAGCACCAGCCCCCGGGCGCGAGTACACGGCCGATCTCGCGAGCGATCGCAGTGGGATGGTGCAGATGCTCGATGACGTGAGTCATCATGACGATGTCGAAATGCGAGCTCGGGAACGGAAGCGGCTCGTGGTCAAGATTGACGCGGCGGTACGTGATTGTTTCGGGAGCATGCTCGAGCAGGTCGACGCCGTAAAGCTCGAGACCCGGGTAGTGCTCGGCAAAGTGGGCGAGATTCCAGCCCGGTCCGCAGCCAACGTCAAGGATGCGGCGCGGGGGTGAGCTGAATCCCGTCACGAATCGCCAGCGCAGATCAAAGGGGCGCTGAAACGTACGGTACCGAAACGCCGGCGCGGAAATGGCTGAGGCAGTGGTCATTGTGTCTCGTTTCGCCCCCTCGGTGGCACCGGCGAGGACGCAGGCTCTGCGGTGGAAAAGACGGCGAGATGCGTGACGGCTCAGGCGGTGGCTTCGATGATAGCCACGACGATCGCCAGTATACGCGATCGTCCGCCTGCCGTATTCGAACTGCCGTCACTGGCTTGACGACGCGAACGACGAAGTCATCCAGTAGACGGGAAAGTGCCGGTGAGATCAAGTACCGCCATTACTGTATCTCGGCCCGTGCCATGCGTGGCAAGGCTGCCTTGCTCCCGACGGCCGCACTCGTCGCTCGCTCGCGATCGCCGCGGGCACCGCTGGGGGGAAGGCGGTCCACAGCCCGGCCGTATCATCGCTTACCAATGCCTGGGCGGGGCTGGTCACGGACGCTGCGGATGGCGGGGATTCCGGGGGGGTGTCACCAGCTCACCTGGTCGCGCACTAGCTCTTCGAAGAGCTCCGGCCGGCGCGTTCGCAGCATGTAGTTGGCCAGCGCCGCTCGCGGGCCAGGGCGCCTTGTTCCAGCGTCGCGACCACCATTTCTTCGCGGATCTGATCCTCTTGTGTGCTGGCCAGCAACTCTCCGTCGGGTCCCCAGACGGGGCAGCACCCGCGTGGTGCGGCTGGTTCTCGCTGTCCTTGGGCCAGAGCTCGACATATCCCGCACGCCCGACCTGGTCGGCGAGGATGGCGAAGCAAGCGTTCTCGCGGGCGCGCAAGGCATATTTCTTGAGGAAGTTGTGCGAGTAACGACGCGCGGCGGCTTGGCTTTCCGGGGTATCGTCCCAGAGCTTGAACCGGCCGGCGTGCGGCATGAGGATGACCTCGGCGCCACGCAGGGCGAGCACGCGCGCGACTTCAGGGAACTGGTTATCGTAGCAGATGACGATGCCGAGCTTGCACGGGCCGACGTCGAAGACAGCGATCTGCGCCCCCCCTTGTAGTAGAAGACCTCATCCCGAGACAGGTGCAGCTTTCGCTGTTTACCGATGTACCCGCGCGGCCCGACCAGGACCGAGGTGTTGTAGACGATATCGCGTTCCTTCTCGCTCAATCCCGCACAGATCACGACATCGCGGCGCCGGGCGATCTCGATCAGCGTCTTCGAGCTTGGACCATCGGGCACCGGTTCGGCGATCTCCCAGGTGTTGGGAGTGCAGTGTCCGTGGATCACGAGCTCCGGAAACAGCACCAGTTCGGCCGAGGACGTCACAGCCCGTTCGCACCATGCGTCGATGCGCGCAGCACCCGCTCGGGCTCGCCCAGGAAGCCGTTCATACTCACGGCAGCGACACGCGTCGTCTTCACACTTCCTCCTTATTCGGCGGCAGTTCCGATTCAATTCATGCAACGATTGATGAAACGCATTTTCTTTCGCCAAGCGCTCCCGATGATAGCCAAGGTCGCATTGTGAAAGCAGTATCGCGAGCCGCGACAGATCCGGCTCACCGCGAAATCCAGCCGGTCGTTTCGAACTTCTTGCAATCCCGACCGGCAAGGTGGGCTCCAGCGCCTTCGTTGTCGCTTTTACTCTCAGAGGCGCTCCGGCGGCGAGCGGGGTGTGTACAGCTTGCCCATTTCAACCCGCGCACCATCGGATCCGGCACCTGTTTTGCGAGATCGCCCCTGCGGTTGTTCGACCGCAGGACGCAACCAGCGATGAGATCGGCCCGGGCGGGCAACTGGATGCCGGTCCCATCCCGCGCTTCTATCGAACGATACGTCCTTGATTACATGTGCAGCGTGCGTGACCCTGGACCCTTGAAATCGAGTGTACATTCTGTAGAATGACCGGACCGCTCCAAGCGGCAAGCACGTCAGAAATACCGAACTCTCGGAATGGGCGGCTTTTCGGATCTGCGTTTCAAAGTTGGGTCGCCCGTCGTTTCCGGTTGCTGCTGAGGCGCTTCGAGCAGTCGAGCCATCGCGTGACGGCATGCCGGCCGTCCCCGGTTCTGGCTGTTTCCTCGCCATGACGGACCTATGTTCGCAGTACGCCGAGTGATTCTCGGTGCGTGGAGGGTGCAGACGCAGCTTCTCCACGGGAGGCACATCTTAAATGGCGGAAAAGACTTCGGATGCTCCCGTGCGGATAATCGGGAGCCGTGAGTTGCACCAGAATTTGCCGGGGATTCTTCGAGAGCTCGAGAACCACTCCGTTCGCTATGTGTTGACCGTGCACGGCAGGCCACGGGCTGTGCTGATCGGGCCGGAGCCCTATCTGCGAATGATCATGGATGGACGCCGCCCCAGCGAGGCGTTGGTCGGGCTGCAATTGACGGCGCTACTCGGCGGAAGTCTCGACTCCGTCTCGCTTGACGATCTGGAGAAGGCCCTGGAGCAGAAAGCCAGTTGACCGGCTGGATACTCCCGCGGAATGGTGTCGAATTGCGCATGGGCGGGGAGCCAAGCACGCCTCGTTCCGCACTCGGGCGGCAAGCACGTCGCATCGTACTCACACCCGATCTTCCGGCGGCTTCTCTCCCGCAGCGCGAGTTCGGAAGGATGGATCGATCATCCCGGCCTCGAATCCAGCTTCATTCGCCGTCCGTCCCGGATTGCGCCGCACTCGCACGAACTCGAAGACGCCCGGAAGCACCGAGATCACGATGATCGCGACGATGACGAGCTTGAAGTTCTTCTGGACCTCCGGACGGCCTCCGAACCACCAGCCCGCCAGCAGGAAAGAGCAGGATCCAGACGGCCCCGCCCGTCACGTTGTAGAGGGCAAACCGCCGGTAGGTCATCTTGCCGATGCCGGCCACGAACGGGGCAAAGGTCCGCACGATCGGGATGAACCGCGCCAGGACGATCGTGATGCCGCCGTACTTCTCGTAGAACTCATGTGCGCGCAGCAAGTGCTTCTTGTTCAGCAGCCAGGAGTCCTCGCGCGAAAACACACCAGGGCCGACAAGTGAGCCGATGGCGTAGTTGACGGCGTCGCCCAGCACGGCCGCCACGATGAGCAAGACCGCGATCAAGCCGAGCTGGATCGGAGACTCGGGGTGGGCCGCGACGGCGCCGACGGCGAAGAGCAGCGAATCGCCCGGCAGAAACGGCGTGACGACGAGCCCCGTCTCGGCGAAGATGATCAGGAACAGCAGGCCGTAGAGCCACGGACCCATGTCGCTTGCGTACTGATTGATAGTCTCTGGGCTCAGATTGATCACCGTATGGGCGAGGTCGATCAAGTACTGAAACGCGTGACGAAATAAGTCCATCCGATGCTCCGAACTGGTGGATCGTCAATCCTCGACTCACGAGCGAAAGCGGCCGACGCGGCCGCGGGCAACGGCGAGTTCTCCGCGGAAGACTGGGATCTAAATGACAATCACGAAAGCATAGGTTAATACGGCTCGCGCCGTGGGTCGCTTGGCGCTCGCCTGGATCAGCGCTTCTCACGGCGCCTTCGCGGATTGATCGCGCGTTCGGACGGGGAGCCGCACGTTGCGGATGCCGGCCTCGTCGCAGGCCGAGAGCACGTCGGCCAGGTCCTGATAGGCGAGCGAGGCGTCGCCGCGGATCACCACGCCTTGGTTGATGTACTTGCGCCCTTGGCCTCGCCGAGCAGCGTGACGAGCTGGTCGAGATTGTAGCGGGAGTCCGACGGAGACCACGCCGCGCTTGACGACGGTGAGGACCAGGTCGTCCGGGGCGGCGGTTGCCGGCGCGGCCTCGGCGACTTCGGGCACGTTGACCACGAACTCGCTCTCGTCCCAATCGTACAGCCTGGTGGCGGCCATGAAGAACACGAGCAGGCAGAGAATCACGTCGACCATCGGCGTCATGTTGATGACCGGCGGCTCGTCGACCTGGTTGCGGCTCGCGAGCATCGGGCGTTCCTCTGCGGCCTGGGCCGGGGAGGACTGGCAATTCGATCGGCCGGGTGCCCTTGGCGCGGAATTCCGGTTCCGGTGGCCTCAGATCACTCGCGACTCGTGACGGTGCGACTCGACGCCGCCCAGGGGCGGCGTGCCGCCGATCCGCCGCCGGCAGGCGCTGCGACTCGCCGGCGACGAGCTCGATGACCTGCCGCGTGCGCTCGTCCAGCTCCCGGACCAGGAGGTCGACGCGATTGAGGAAGAAGTAATAGAAGGCGACCGCGACGATGGCGATCGCCAGGCCGAACGCCGTGGCGACCAGGGCCAGGCTGATCCCGTGGGCCAGCGCCTCTCCCCTGGCCGGCCCGACCCGGCCGCCGAGCGCGTCGAACGACTGGATGATGCCGACGACGGTCCCCAGCAGCCCCAGCAGCGGCCCGAGCGTCGACATGGCGCTCAAGACCCGCAGGTTGCGCTTCAGCTCGACGACCTCGCCGGCGGCGTCGTAGCTCAACATCTGCCGGATGGTCGCTCCGGGCTGCCCCCACGCGCTGACCACGAGCGCGAAGACCCGGGCCGCCGGGCTCTCGTGTGCCCGGCACAGCTCGAGCGCCGCTCTCGGTCGAGCTTGCCGCTGGACAGCCGCTCCAGGAAGCGATCGGCGAATTCGCGCGGGATGACCCGTTCCCGCCGCAGCGGCCAGCAGCCGTTCCAGGACATAGCCCAGCGTGACGACCGAGCAGATCGCCAGTGGCCAGAGCATCGGGTTGGCGTTGAGCGAGCAGCCGCAGGACGCTCGAGCGGTCGACCCGCGGCTTCGGTGCCGGTCGCGAGCGCTCGTCCGCGGGGACGACGCCGACGCTCGATCGCGCCGCCCGGTCTCGCCGCCCCGGCCGCGGGCTCCTTGATTTCAGCCTTGATCCTTCTGAGAGCCGGTCTGAGCGAGCGCCGCGTGCCCGCTCACCAGGGCCGCAGCCCCGATCAGAGCACGCGAGTGCCAAACCCAGCACCTGACGTCTGCCGGCCATCGATTCCGTTCCTCACACGCGAGCAAGCGATCGACGTCGCATCTTATCCCACGCCCGAATATTTTCCTAGCAAGGATTTGCGTTCGGGACAATGGGCCATGGGCACATGGAAATGAGGGCAGCAATGCCAGTCAGACCGTCTTGGCGTCGATCCAGGGCATCAGGCTGCGCAGCCGCTTGCCGACCTGCTCGACGGGGTGCTCGCGCTCGATCCGCTTGGTCGCGTTGAAGACCGGGCGATTGGCCCGGTTCTCCAGGATCCATTCCCTGGCGAACTGGCCGGACCGGATCTCGCTCAGGATCTTCTTCATCTCGGCGCGGGTCTGCTCGGTGACGATCCGCGGGCCTCGCGTGTAGTCGCCGTACTCGGCCGTGTTCGAGATGCTGTACCGCATGTAGTTGAGCCCGCCCTGGTACATCAGGTCGACGATCAGCTTCAGCTCGTGCAGGCACTCGAAATAGGCGCTCTCCGGCTGATAGCCGGCTTCGATCAGGGTTTCGAACGCCATCTTCACCAGCGCACTGACTCCGCCGCAGAGGACGACCTGCTCGCCGAAGAGGTCGGTTTCGGTCTCCTCGGCGAACGTCGTCTGCAAGACCCCGGCGCGGGTGCCGCCGATTCCCTTGGCGTAGGCCAGGGCCAGTGCCTTGCCGGCGGGCGTGCAGCGTCTCGGTCGTGGCGATCAGGCAAGGGACGCCGCCCCCCTTGACGAACTCGCTGCGCACCAGGTGGCCGGGACCCTTGGGGGCGACCAGCGCACAGTCGACTCCCTCGGGCGGGACGACCTGGCCGAAGTGGATGTTGAACCCGTGCGAGCAGAGCAGCAGGTCGCCCGGGCGAAGGTGGGGCTTGATCTCGCGGGCGTAGATGTCGGCCTGGACTTCGTCGGGTAACAGGATATTGATCAGGTCGCCCGCCTGCGGCGGCCTCGGCGGCCGACACCGGCTTGAAGCCGTCGCGGACCGCGGCCTCGTAGTTGGCCGAGCCGGGGCGCTGGCCGACCACGACCTCGCATCCCGAGTCGCGAAGGTTCTGTGCCTGGGCGTGCCCCTGGCTGCCGTAGCCGATCACCGCGATCGTCTTGCCCTTGAGCAGCGAGAAATCGGCATCCTGGTCGTAGTACATCTTGGCGGCCATCGGCGTGTCCTCGTCGCTTTTTTAAAGCTCGGAATGCCCTTGCACGTCGTGGGCTCGGTTCGGTCCTCGTGGTCGAGGCCCTCGGCCGGACGCTCGGCTTCGCCTTCGAGCGGCCGGTCTCCACGGACCAGGGCGATCTGGCCGGTCCGCGCCAGCTCCTGGATCCCGTAATGACGGGCGTGCTCGATGAACGCCTCGATCTTCTTCTCCTGCCCGGAGATCTCGATCATCAACTGATCGGGGCTGACGTCGAGGATCCGGCCCCGGAAGATCTGCACCAGCGCCTTGATCTCCGGGCGAAGGGCGGGCGGGGCCTTGATCTTGATCAGCATCAGGTCGCGCTCGACGTAATCCTCGCGCGAGATGTCGTGAACCTTCACGACCGTGACGATCTTCTCGAGCTGCTTTCGCACCTGGTCGAGATGCCGGTCGTCGCCCATCACGACGACGGTGATCCGCGAGAGGTGCGGGTTCTCGGTCTCGCCGACCGCCAGGCTCTCGATGTTGAAGCCGCGGGATGCGAACATCCCCGAGACATGCGCCAGCACGCCGGGCTGGTTCTGCACCAAGGCCGACAGGAGATGACGCCGTCGCCCCGAATCGGGCTGTTCGGCCAACCCGGCTGTTCCGGCGGATTCGGGCTCGAGCTCGACTGGTTTGCCATGTTGCTCGACCGTGGTTGGATTTCCGGTTGTCGGCATGCCGACTTTTCGAGTCAGGCGACTCGATGCATAGATCCGCGCGCGATGCGCAGCGGCTGCTCGCGCGAGACCGAAACGGCACGCTCATCCGATGACAATCCGGCGAGCGACACTCGCTCGCGTGCCGGGTTGGTATTCGGGCCGGAGCGGCGGAAATCCGCGCGGCAGATTGCCTGGGAATCGCCGGCCGGGCAGCGCCCCGGCGTGCGCCTGGCGGCTTCTTGGGCTCGATCACGTGCCGTGCGGTCGAGGTTGATCGAGCGGAAGCTGCTCGCCCGGGGTGACGTAATACCACGGGCCGAACCGATCGGCAAGCTCCTTGACCTGTCTTCTTGCCGTCGGCGATCTTCTTCTCGTAGTCGGTCTTGTCGCGCTCGGCCTTTTCCTCGGCTGCCTTCTGCTCGGCCAGGTACTTGGGGTCCTTGGGGTCCGGGGCGAAGACGTTGTCGGGGAGCTTCACGGGCCCGGTGGGCTTGACCACGGGCTTGGCTCGATCGACTCGGGCTTGGGGATCACCGACGGGTCGAACGAGACGGTCACCATCAGGAAGCGATTCTCTTCCGTGCCCTCGGACTTCTTGCGCGGCGTCCTTCTTGGCGCCTCTCGTCCTTCTTCTTCTCGGCGTCGTCGGCGGCGCCGTCGGTCAGCTCGTCGCCTGCGGCGAAGACCGGTCCGCCGTAGCGAAGGGTGTAGACGACGCCTTCGTCGGTCGAGACGAGCACGTCGCCCTGGTCGGAGAAGAGTCCCTGCGTGGTCGAGGAAGAAGCCCTTGTTCTGGAGCGAGGCGACGGCACGATCGGCGTGAGCTTGAGGTTCTCCTGGTCGAGGTTCTTTCAGACCCGCGCGGCCTGGGCCGGATGCCGACGATCTTGAGGTCGCCCACGGCATCGACCAGGGTGCGGAGCTTGTCCTCGTTGAGCTTCCTGGTCGGCGGGGAGGCCGGCCATCGTCCACGGCCCCGACGAGTCCTTGCGGTCGATCGTCAGTTTCTCGCCGCGCTGCAGGACCAGGCGGCCCGGCTGTCTGGGATCCTCCTGGATCTTGTAATTGTCGAAGACGATGCGGCGGATCTTGCCGGCCTCGACCTTGAGCAGGTTGGTCTCGATCCAGTCGGCAAACCGGGTGGAGGGCTCGGCCTTGATGTTCACGCCGTAGATCCGCTTCTGGTCCGGCACGCGGACGTAGTGCTGGGCGCCGCCTTCCTTCCGTTCGGTGCCCTTGATCTCGTTGCCGATGATGAAGTCGGCGAGGACCTTCTCCGACGCGTCGCGGAGCGTGATCCGCTTGCCTCGACCCTGGAGCGTCGTGACCTTGGCGTCGAGCGGGTCGATCACGCCCATCGCCTCCTGGTCCTCGACGCTGTCGGAGCGGATCGTGTCCTTGGTCAGGTCCATCACGGCGGCGGCCGTCTTCGAGAGCCGGTCCTTGGCGTCGGCCGGGTAGTCGTAGTGCGACGGGATCACCCACTTCTTATCCTTGAACATCACCCGGAACCGCGTCGCGGTCGCCGTCGACGGCTCGAACTCGACGACTTCCAGGTCGGTGCAAGCCAGCGGATCCTTGAACTCGGGAAAGAACGGCTTTCCCTGGTCGTTGAACTCGGCGTCAGCTTGGTCGCGGTCGCGCGTGCTGACGAACGCCGCGCCGGTCAAGACCAAGGCCACGGCGACGAAGGTCAAGGTCTTCCACAGCTCGTTCATCGGCGACGTTCCTGGTCGGTTCGTCGTCGGTCGCCAGGTGATCGCAACCGTTGGGTCAACTTGTCAATTGGCTAGTCGAGCGTAACGATGCAGCTACAGCCGCCTCAGCAGCGGATTCACTGTCCAGTGTCCCGGACCACTGACGATGCAACGACTATCGGATCAGGCCAGCCGCTTCGGGTTCGCGCCGAGGTTCTCGCGGCGCATCCGCGACGAACCAGACGATCAAGCCGAGGATCAGCGGGGGCAGCGGCGGGAGCGCGGCGGCCACGAACCGCACGCGTGTTCTGGATCTGGCGGATCTTCTGTTCCGACTCGGCCTTGCTCTCGCGGATCTCGTTGAGCTTCTTGTCCTCGATGATCTGCTTCTTGCACGTCGAGCCGGCGCTGGGCGACGCGCTGGAGGTTGGCGAGCTGGATCTCCTTGGTCCGCTCGTCCCAGTCGGTGTTGTTCTGGACGGTTCGACCTCCTTGTCGAAGGCTTTCTGGGCCTGCGAGCAGCTCTTCGCTGGCCTGGTCCTCGGCTTGCTTGGTCTTTTCGGCAAGCTCCTTGTCGAACATCTTGACCTGTTCCTCGAGCCGTCGAGCCGGCGGTGCATGGGCCGCTTTCTCCGCAGGCCGACGAACGACTCGTCGCCGGCCAGCACGTCCACGCAGTTGAGCACGAACGGCACGTTGTCGAAATCGAGGTCCTCGATCTTGCGTCGCCGCAGCTCGAAGAACTGTTCGCCGATCAAGTCGAGGTCGGCGATCGCGATCACGTTGATCTTCGCCGGCGTGGCCTGCGGCCTTCTCGTCTTTCTTCTTCTCGGCGTCCTTCTTGGGTCGGCATCCTTGGTCGGTCCTTGGGCGTCTCGGCCGGGAGCTGGCCGGTGATCCGGGCGGCCAGCGTGTAGCTCGTGCCGGTCGGGAATATGGCGGCGGCGCGGGTTGATCCCGGACGTTCCCCATGAAGCCTTGCTGGACGGCGTCGCTCCAGGCGATCGTGCCGCCCGGTCGTGCCGGTGCGCAGCAGCGGGATGAATTCGGGGCCGGAGCCGCCGGCCTTGGGCCGGAGCAGGCCGGGAAACAGGGTGACGATCTCCTGAAGCCCGGCGCTGGCGCTCTGCTCGGGGTTGAAGGCGTCGTCGGCGCCGCTCCCCTTGCCGATGAAGACGATCTCGGGCGTCGATGCAGGTCGGCCAGTTTGGGGTGGGGGTTGTAGGCGTTCCAGACGATCTCGGCCGAGGGCCACTCGATCCCGACCAGGTCGAGCAGCGGCCGCAGGTTGCCCTTGGGCTCCGGGGGCTGGCCGCCGCCGAACGGGCCGCCCGGCGGCATCTTGGGCAGCTCGGGCGAGATCGACGGGTTGTCGAACGGGAGCGGGTCGAGGAACAGCAGAGCTGCCTCCGCCCTTCTTGACGTAGTCGGTCAGGTTGTCGATCTGCTTCTGGGTCAGCGACGACGGCTGGGCGACCAGCAGGACGTTGAGGTCGGACGAGATCGGCGTGTCGGGCGAGACCGAGCTGACGTCGTACTGCTTCTTGAGCTCGGTGACGATCGACCATTCCGGGGTCTGGCTGAAGGTCCGCATGTCGAACCCGCCCATCAGCTTGGCGTCGGTGCTCAGGATGCCGACCTTCTTGCGCCCGCTTTTGCGAGACGACGCGGATCGAGCGGGTCAGCTCGTACTCGACCGGCAGCCCGCGGTCGAAGAACGGGATGACGACCTCCTCGACGCCCGAGGTGAACGCGACGCCCAGGAAGACGTCGGCGGACATCTGCTTGCCCTGATCGACGGCTGAAAACGCGGCGCGGCTCGATCCCGAACCGCTTCTCGGCCTCGCGGGCCTCGTCGGAGTAGAGCTCGGTCGGCACCAGGTTCGAGCCGGATCTTGCCGCCGCTCCGCGCCGCGTATTCCTTGAGCAAGCCCAGCAGGTCGGCCTTGACCTCGACGAACTCGCGCGGGACCTCGGGGCTGTAATACGCCTGGATCAAGACCGGCCGGTCGGCGGGGATCTGCTTGACCAGGTCGAGCGACTCGCGCGACAGCGTGTGCAGCTGCTCGGCGCTGGCGTCGGCGCGGACGCCCAGATGGTCGATCGATCACGGTGAGGCTGACCAGGGCCGCGACCACCGACGACGAACCGGACCGACCGAATGGAGCCAGTGGCCGCAGCTGGCCTCGCCGCCGGCCCAGTGCCGCCGGCCCAGGAGCACCATGTTCAGGTAGAGCATCGCCGCCGCCGAGCCCAGGAAGTAGAACACGCCCGAGAGCGGTGATCACGCCCGTGCCGAAATCCTGGAACTGCGCCGGCACCGACCAGTCTCTCGATGCAGACGCCGCCAGCGACCGACCTCGAACGAGCTGAGCCGATCATGCCCAGGAAGATCGGCACGGCGCAGAAGACGGCGCCCAGGATGAAGGCCACGGTCACGTTCGACGACAGCAGCGAGGCGACCATCCCGATCGCGATCAGCAGCGCCCCCATCAGCCAGTAGCCGAGGTAGTTGGCGAAGATGACGCCCATAGTCGGGCGACCCCAGCAGCTCGAGGATGAAGACGTGCGAGAGCGAGAAAGCCAGGGCCACCGTGTAGATGCCCAGCGCCGCCAGGTACTTGCCCAGGACGACGTCGAGGTCGTGGGCCGGCAGCGTCAGGAGCAGCTCGTCGGTCCCCTGCCGGCGCTCGTCGGCCCACGAGCTCATCGTGATCGCCGGGATGAAGAGCAAGAGCAGGTACGGCATGTACCGGTTGAGCTGGTCGAGGTTCGCCAGGTTGTTGGTGAAGAAGACGTCCTGCCAGAAGGCCACGCACGAGCTGATGAGCACGAACAGGGTGATGAACACGTAGCCGGCGGGGTTGCTGAAGTAGCTCAGGAAATTGCGCTTGAAGACCGCCCAGATCACGTGAGGGCGGAACGGCCGGGTCCGGCCGGCGGGGAGCTTCGTCGCAGCCCGCTCTTTGCTGGTCGGTTTGGTTTCAAGCGTGGTCACCGCAGGTCATCCTCTCTTCTGGTCTGTCGGTCAGCGGTCTGACTCGTCCTTGGCGGCTGCCGATCGTCGACCTGTGTGCGATCGTCTGTCGGCTCGCGGTCTGATCGCAACTCGCCGATGTCAGACCGGGCCGAATCGACAACAGACCGCCGGGCTCGCCGGTCGACTGCGTCGACCGCCGGCCGCATCTGCCGCCGTTTCAGACCGGCTGGGCCGTCAGGTTGTAGAACGCCTGCTCGAGGTTTCCGTTCTGGCTGGCCAGCTGCCGCCGGCTTGCCGTCGAAGACGATCTTGCCGTCATGGATGAACAGGACCCGATCGGCGACCGGCTCGACCTCCTGGAGGATGTGGGTCGAGACCAGCACGGTCTTCGACTGGCCCAGGTCGCGGATCAACTGGCGGACGCCGCGGATCTGGTTGGGGTCGAGCCCGCTGGTCGGCTCGTCCATGATCAGGACCTCGGGGTCGTGCAACAGCGCCTGGGCCATGGAGACCCGCTGGCGATAGCCCTTGGACAGCTTGCCGATCGGCTTGTGCGCGACCGATTCCAGGGCGCACTGGCTCGACCACGGCGTCGACCGCGATCGTGAGCCGAGCCGGCGACATGCCCCGCGCTTCGCCGAAGAAGCGGAGCAAGCTCATGGGGGTCATGTCGGGGTAGAGCGGCCCGTTCTCGGGCAGGTAGCCCAGGTGCTCGGCCGCGCGGATCCGGTCGGTCTGGACGTCGATGCCGGCGATCCGGGCCGAGCCGTGCGTCGGCGCCACGAAGCCGGTCAAGAGCCGCATCGTGGTCGTCTTGCCCGCCCCGTTGGGACCGAGGAAGGCGACGACCTCGCCCTTGGGGATGGAGAACGAGACGTCCCGGACGGCCAGAAACGACCCGAACTGCTTGCAGAGCCCATCGGCTTCGATCATGACGGGCTTGGACATACCGTTGCGATCCTCCGCTCTTTCGAGTGACAGTATTCCCTGCACGAGTTCCACGCCCCGCACGCTTGCATGCATGGTCGCGCACAGTCACGAGGGAACCGGCCGGCCGCATCGCGCGGGAGTCCCTGGCGCGAAACCACGAGGCGCGCAACCCTCTGTAAATTTCATTACGAGGGCTGGCCGAATGTGTTCATTATGCGCAGGCTGCCCGGACGTTGCAACCGTCTGCGATCCGTCCGGAGTCGGATCCGTCGCCGACCGGTTAGCAGCCTCGGCGGTACAGCATCGCGGGCTCGAGGCAATCGCGCACGGTCGTATGCACGCTCAGCCACGTCATCGGCGTCGTGAAGCACGATCGAACAGCGAGGCAACGATCATGAGAAATGCCGGCGCCGCCGCTGCGCGGGGCATTGATTGGCTGCGGGTACGTGTCGCGGTTCCACCTGGAGGCCTGGCCGCGCGTGCCCGATGCGAGGCTGGTCGCGCTCTGCGACCCGGATCGCGAGCGGCTGGAGCGAGCCGGCGAGCTGGTCTCCGCGGCGCAGGCGTCTACACCGACGCGGCCGAGCTCTTCGAGCGGGAGGAGGAGCTCGATTTCGTCGAGATCTGCACGCAGCCCGAGTCGCATCGCGAGCTGGTGGAGCTGGCGGCCCGGCACGGGGTCGACATCCTCTGCCAGAAGCCGGCGGCCCTGGCCCGGTCCGATTTCCGTGGCGATGATCGACGCCTGCTTCGACGGCGGGCGTGCGGCTGATGATCCACGAGAACTGGCGGTTCCGCCCGTGGTATCGCGCGATGCGCGCCGAGATCGATCGCGGGCGCGATCGGCCGGCCGATCCGGCTGCGGATCGCCCACCGCGACACGCGGGCCTTGCGTGCCCGACGGCTTCGCCGAGCAGCCGTACCTGGCGACGATGCGCAGGCTGATCCTGATGGACATGGGCTGTCATCTGGTCGACACGGCGCGTTACCTGATCGGCGAGATCCAGACGGTCTCGGCGACGATCGGCCGGTTCGGGCGGCGCAACGTCGGCGAGGACGTGGCGATGCTGGCGGTCTACTTCGCCGGGGGCGCCCTGGGCTTGCTCGACCTGAGCTGGTGTGCCGGCGCCCGACGTGGTCGCGCCCGGAGTGGGCGCTGAACGAGACGGTGGCCGAGGGATCCGACGGGACCTTGCGGCTCTTGACCGACGGCTCGCTCGAGTGGATCAGCCCGACCGGCCAGCGCGAGCGCAGGCCGGTGGCCCTGCCGCCGGACGACCAGGTCTACGTCGACGGCTACGCCGCCACCCAGCGGCATTTCATCGAGGGCCTGCTCACCGGCGCCGAGCACGAGACCCGCGCGTCCGACAACCTCAAGACCATGGACGTCATCTGGGCGGCCTACCGCTCGGCCGAGGAAGGACGCACGCTCGTCGGTCTGAATCGCGCGACGCCGCGGGGCGGGCCGTCGATCGTCGCGGGCTCGCGCCGACTTGTTGCGTGAATCCCGATGCGTTAGGATGATCGAGTCGAATCGCTGCATCGCGTCGACACGCACCCGTAGCTCAATTGGATAGAGCATCGGTCTACGGAACCGAAGGTTAGTGGTTCGAATCCACTCGGGTGTATTGGACGTAAACCCCGCCGAAGGCTAGACTTAGCTTACCTGTCAGGTTCGACAGTGCGGCCCCTTGAAAACCCAAGAAAGCCGGTAGTCTACCGGATTTGGGGCCGTTCCATGCTTGCTCAACCCTCTCGCCTACCGTCTTACCGACTCCACAAACCAACCGGCCTGGCGGTCGTTTCGATCGGCGGTCGTGACGTCTATCTCGGGAAGCATCGACACTCCCGAGAGCCGGGCCGAATACGATCGGATCATCGCCGAGTGGTTGGCGACGGGCCGACGGCCGATGGTGGCCGACTCGGCCTCCGGGGCCGATCTCTCCGTCAACGAAATGCTCTTGGCGTACCTCCATCATGCCGACGCCTATTACGTCAAGAACGGCAAGCCGACAACGGAGCCGGTCAACATCCGGTTGGCTCTCCGGCCTCTCCGCCAACTCTACGGTCACACACTGGCCCGGGAGTTCGGGCCTCTCCGACTCAAGACCGTTCGCCAGGCGTTCATCGAGTCCGGTCTCTGTCGGAGCGAAATCAACAAGCGGGTCCGGCATGTTCTCCGGGCGTTCAAATGGGCCGTCGGAGAGGAAATGGTCCCTCCGTCCCTCCATCACGGCCTGAAAGCGGTTCCGGGCCTCCGTCGGGGCCGGGCCGACGTCCGGGAGTCGGAGCCGGTCAAGCCGGTCCCCGATGCGTTCGTTGACGCGGTTCGGGCCGCACGTCTCCCGACAGGTTTGGGCGATGGTGGAACTCCAACGCCTCTCGGGAATGCGGCCCGGGGAGGTTTGCATCATGCGGACGATCGATGTCGATACGTCCGGCCGGATTTGGGTCTACACTCCCGAGAGTCACAAGACGGAGCATCACGGCCGGGAGCGGCGGATCTATCTCGGCCCGCAAGCCCAAGAGACCCTCCGGCCGTGGCTCCGACCCGAGTTGACGGCCTATCTGTTCTCTCCGGCCGAAGCGGAGGCCGAACGTCGGGCCGAACAACGAGAGAATCGGAAGACCCGGGTCCAACCCTCCCAACAGAACCGGCGGAGACGCAAGCCCCGGAAAGCTCCCGGGGAGAGGTACACCGTCGATTCCTACCGTCGGGCCATTGAGTACGGAATCAAGCGAGCGAACCGGGAGCCGGAGAGAGGCGGAAGCCGAGCGATCCCACACTGGCATCCGCACCAACTCCGCCACAACGCGGCGACGCGGCTCCGTCGGGAGTTCGGCCTGGACGTGGCCCGGGCCGTCTTGGGCCATTCCTCCCCGGTCGTGACGGAGGTCTACGCGGAATTGGACGGAGCGAAAGCGGCGGAGGCGATGGAGCGAGTGGGGTAACCGAGGCCGTGTGCGCCGGTATTCTGGCCACGATTACTGCCTTCTTGAGGACATCCCCACCTGACACAGCCGGATACGTAAGAAGGGATGGCGGAGTTTCATATCGAGTTCGGCTCTGACGCCGCTCAACTCACAGAAACGAAGCAATCGAGACTGACGATCGATAACGCTCTCAAACTGGGGCTCGCTGTAGGCGGAGCGGTCAGTCGATCACGCCGCGGCACATCTGCACGCCGTGCTGTCTGAGCCGCTGATCGCTCGGTTGGTCGAAGCCTAACCCCCAACGTCCCGATTGCAAACCAGAGCGTCATCCGTTGCAACCACTCTAGCTAAAGACGTTACGTCGAGCGATGCGACTCGTTGCACTCCCGGTTGCACTGAACGCGAGGTCGAGCTGAGCACAGATCCCCTTGTTGCATTCGTTGCGAGCCTAAGCCCTGAGCAACGCGCAGCGTCTCGCCGCCATTCTCGCGGGGAGACTGGGATGCGCTTAAAGAGGGGCAACCGGAAAAGCGAGTAGCAGGCTCGGCTGGCATCGTGCACGAGGCGTTGATGACCATCGAGCACGCCCGGTTCTGCCGGTGACCGGAGTCGCAACCCGCATCGCCCTCGACCGCCTCGAACCGCCCGTCGACGATGACCCATCGGCCTGGGACGTCGGGACCGTGGACGTGCAGGCCCATCACCGCAAGACCGTCATCGGTGCGGCTGATCTCTGACGCCATCCCTATCGGAATCGGGCTGGTCGAGCGCTTCGAGCATCCCGATCAATCCGGGTCGCCTGCTAGCACGAATGCGGCCCAGTAGTGGGGCGATGCGTACGGCCGGTCGTTGTCCCCGCCGCCTGGTGATCGCGGCGGCAAGCTCGGCCGGCTGGCGGGCCTTGGCATCTTTGCTTCGCTCGACTCCGCCCGACATCGCCGCGGTCAGAGCCAGCACCTCCGCGCGGTGCAGCCCGCGCAGCCAGGCCTTCGCCTCGCGGAGGGCCTCAGCCTTCGGCAACGGACCGGTGAGCCCGGGGCGCCGGCCCAGCAGGTTGGCATAGAACCGCTGCATCAAGAGCGCCGTCGCCGTGTCGTCGACCTTCCAGAGCGACAGGCAGACGCTCCGCGGCCCGACATCAAGAGGGCCTGGGTGAACCCGACAAACCCTTCGCCGCCTTGTTCGCGACCCAGGGCCGTCTCGCAGGCGGAGAGTGTCACCAGCTCGGCCTTTAACTCCCAGCCGCGCTGAATCTCGCGGACCGAGAGCCGGCCGTCGAAGACCGGCTTGTGACTCAGGGCCTGCTCAAGCGGGTCGGGCAGGCCGGTCTGGGTCAGGATGACCGCCGAGCGCGCGGGAATCTCTTCGTCGATCACGCCGTGAGTCGCCAGATGGATGAAGCCGAATTTGCCCAGCTCGCCGGACGCGGCCAGGCGGTCCAGCTCGGGCTCACTCGCCTCGGCTCCGAGCAGGATCCGCGTCGGACGATCGTCCGCTTGGAAGAGCCGGGCGAGCGCTTCAACCTCGTAGCGCGTGCCGGGCAAGCGGGGCGAAGTCTTCGTCGCCCCCCGCGCCGCCACGAGTACCTGCTCGCAGCTTGCGCTGCTCGGCGATCGCCACCGGTGCCGGCCGGGGGTCGAGCACGACGCCGAGCTTGCCGGGGGCCAAGTCGCGCTGCGCCGACCGGCCGGCCCTCCAGACGTCGACGATAACCGGCTTGCTGCCCTCGGAGACGACCTTGAGGTCGTCCTTCGTGTTCAGTTGCCACTCCGTTGTAGGCCAGCAACACATCTCCCGGCTTCAGGCCGTGGGCGGCGGCGTTGGAGCCGGGCACGACCACGTTGACGAGCAGGCCATGGTCGGGCAGCGGCTTCGGGTCGCTCGACGCGTCGTGACGCTCGAAGACGGGGTCGCCGAGGGCCAGCAGGCCGGCGTGGCGGTCTGGCCGCTGCTGCTCGCGCAGGTACTTGAAGACGGTGGCCGAGGGGGCATAGCTCACGGTCCGGGTGTCGTCGGGCGCCAGCAGCGCCTCGACCGGGATGCCGGCCATCGATCGAGAGGGCAGGATGATGAGCCGCCTGGCCGGCGGCAGGCCGTCTGCCGCAGCGCCGAGGGCCTTGGCCAGCGGCTCGAGACGCTGCGCCGCGCAGTTTCTTGATCAGGGGTTGCAGATCCGCCGTGCTGGCGCCGGGACGCCCGCGCAGCTCGGACCGGACTCTGCCGGCAAGCGCGGTGTCGTCTTCGGTCCACAGCCCGTCCTTCCCGGTGCCGGCGATCGGCGACCCAGGCCGGGATGCCCCGGGAGCGGACGACCACGCCCCAGTGCTCGCCGTCGGGGTCGGCTGCGTTTGGTCCCGCGGGTGGGATATCGACCCAGGCGACCAGCGCGGCATCGGCGGGCAGCGCGGCCTGGATTTCGCTCAGCGCGGCGACCTCGCCAGCCCGTGCGCCATAAGCTGCGACGAGCTTGGTCTGGAACTCGCCGAGGGCGATGCTGGCCAGCTCGCGCTGGCGCTTCAGCTCTTCGAACCGTTTCGCCCGCTCGGCTTGGTCGAGATCCTTGGGCGTGGTCTCGACGAGCCGGTCGAGCCGTTCCAGCTCGCCGATCAATTCGCGGAGGCGGGCTCGCTCGGCGGGCGCGAGCTTTCGATCCTGGCGGGCTGCGAGCTCGTCGAGCAGGCCGCGGCCGAGGTCTTCCTCCAGCGTTTGCCATGCCTCGGCTGGCTGACCGAGTCGGGCCAGCACGGCGGCCAGGGCGGGGCGCGCCGACTACCGGGCCCCGGCACGATCCAGTCCGGTGAAGGCCGATCCGGAGCCGGGCCGCATCCAGGCTTTTCACCGCACTGAGCCATCGGTCTCGCGCCTCGGCGTACTTCCCCTGGGCGTTGAGGTTGGACGCCACGTTGTTGTAGCTTCTGGCGGTGCCGGGGTGGTCGTCGGTGAGCAGGCGGCGGCGGATCTCCAGCGCCTTCTCGTACAGCGGCTGGGCCTGGGCGTACTTCCCCTGGGCGTTGAGGTTGTACGCCAGGTTGTTGTAGCTGCTGGCGGTGTCGGGGTGGTCGTCGGTGAGCAGGCGGCGGTTGATCTCCAGCGCCTTCTCGACAGCGGCTGGGCCTGGGCGTACTTCCCCTGGGCGTCGAGGTTGGCCGCCACGTTGTTGTAGCTCGTGGCGGTGTCGGGGTGGTCGTCGGTGAGCAGGCGGCGGCGGATCTCCAGCGCCTTCTCGAAGAGCGGCTGGGCCTGGGCGTACTTCCCCTGGGCGTTGAGGTTGCCGCCAGGTTGTTGTAGCTCGCGGCGGTGTCGGGGTGGTCGTCGGTGAGCAGGCGGCGGTAGATCTCCAGCGCCTTCTCGTACAGCGGCTGGGCCTGGGCGTACTTCCCCTGGGCGTTGAGGTTGGCCGCCAGGTTGTTGTAGCTGGTGGCGGTGTCGGGGTGGTCGTCGGTGAGCAGGCGGCGGCGGATCTCCAGCGCCTTCTCGAACAGCGGCTGGGCCTGCGGCGTACTTCCCCTGGGCGTTGAGGTTGGCCGCCAGGTTGTTGTAGCTCGTGGCGGTGTCGGGGTGGTCGTCGGTGAGCAGGCGGCGGCGGATCTCCAGCGCCTTCTCGAACAGCGGCTGGGCCTGGGCGTACTTCCCCTGGGCGTTGAGGTTGACCGCCAGGTTGTTGTAGCTGGCGGCGGTGTCGGGGTGGTCGTCGGTGAGCAGGCGGCGGCGGATCTCCAGCGCCTTCTCGTACAGCGGCTGGGCCTGGGCGTACTTCCCCTGGGCGTTGAGGTTGCACGCCAGGTTGTTGTAGCTCGTGGCGGTGTCGGGGTGGTCGTCGGTGAGCAGGCGGCGGTAGATCTCCAGCGCCTTCTCGAACAGCGGCTGGGCCTGGGCGTACTTCCCCTGGGCGTCGAGGTTGACCGCCAGGTTGTTGTAGCTTCGTGGCGGTGTCGGGGTGGTCGTCGGTGAGCAGGCGGCGGCGGATCTCCAGCGCCTTCTCGAACAGCGGTTGGGCCTGGGCGTACTTCCCCTGGTCGTTGAGGTTGCAACGCCAGGTTGCTGTAGCTGTCGGCGGTGTCGGGGTGGTCGTCGGTGAGCAGGCGGCGGCGGATCTCCAGCGCCTTCTCGTACAGCGGCTGGGCCTGGGCGTACTTCCCCTGGGCGCCGAGGGCTATCGCTTGCTTATCCATGGTCTCGCGCCGATTGGTAGGCGACTCGATCCTCCTTCGGCATCGGGGCCACCCGGCGCAACGTCTTGAGACGCCACTCCTCGTTCACCGTCTCGAAGTGCTTCGGCCCCTGGACCCGCGTCCGCAAGGCGAGCAGTTCCTCAGACCGCGCGATCGCCTCGTCCCAGCGATCGGCCTTGAGCGCCGCCTCGATGGCCTTGTCGAGTTCCTCAGCCCGCTTGGCGTCGTCGCCGGTCAGCTTGCGCAATCCCGGTGCCTGGGGGGCGCGCTTCCTTGGGAGACGTGGTCTGGGCGGTAACGGGCAACGCCGGGATTTCGATTCCCAACCCGATCAACAGCCCCAACCGGAACACGACTTGAAGGGCTTTCATGATGGGCCTCATTCTGAGTCGGCTAATGAGTCATGGACGTTTGAAAGCGATACCGATTTTCGACACTCCAAGAAATGCTGCTCTCACTTCCTGCCGATCTTCATCAATTCATGCCGCGACCACGCCTACTGGCTGGTCGCCAGTCTCGCGAAACTGCCGTTCTGCGAGCACACTTCGCACTGGGGCCGGTCGGCTGCGTTGACGGACAACCGCCACAACGCCGAGCGTTCATCGATTCGACCCACTAGAGATGCCATCTCAACCGGCATGAGGATTCTGGTGCCTGCAACACCCCGATGTACCCGTTCACGGGCTGAGGGTGACAGGCGTACAGACAGCACGCAGCCCCACCGAGTCGTGTTGGCGCTTGACCTGCCCGCTGGTGCGCGCGACGGGTGACAGTCGGGGGCACGGGTTCGCCTCCCGGCCCAGCAGCCGCGGCCGCTCGCCGGTCAGGCTATCGCGGCGGTGACCCTCGGGGAGAAAAGGGGAGGCGGAAAAGGGCCGTAGCCGCGAGGTTCCGCCGGCGACTGCCGAACCGAGAGGAAGCTTGTGACAAGAGGTCAGCGCCTCAGGATGTAACAAGCTCTTGGGTCCGACGCGGAGGGGTCAAACAGCCAGAGGTCGTGCCTCACCAGACCGAAAGACCTCCTCGCGACTCCTCAGAGGAGGATACTCCGGACAGTACGTCGGGAGTGAAATGCAACATACAAGCTGACCGGGCCGGCATGATGGCTTTCCAGGGTCGAAGCCCACCCGGCCGGCCCGGCAGCTGAGCTTGTGCGTTAGGACGTCGCGATGTCGGTGGATCTGTTGTGCCAGCATCCGTCAAGGGGGTGAGCATGCGTTGCAGGACATCCGTAGTGCTGAGCGTTTTGGCCTTGCTGGCGGGGCGGCCCGCCTTGAGTCAGGCCCCGACACCACCGGCGGCCCAGGTCGAGGCAATGAAGAAACTGGATCGCTGGGTTGGGGAGTGGAAGGGGTCGGGCTGGCGCTGGTCCGGGCGCGGCGAACGCCAGGAGTTCACCATCGTCGAGACGGTCCGGCGGAAGGTCGGCGGCTCCGTCCTCCTCGTCGAGGGCCGGGGCACGAAGAAGGCCGACAAGAAGGAAGAGGTTGTGGTCCACGAGGCGCTGACGGTGGTGTCTTACGAGGGCAAGGCGAAGCGCTACCGCTGGCAGTCCCATGACCTGCGCGGGCAGGCGCTCGAGGTGGAACCGAAGTTGGTGGACGGTGGCATCGAATGGGGCTTCCGGAGCGAAGAGGGCGGCGTGACCGTCCGCTTCACGATCCAATTCGATGCGCAGCGGTGGCACGAAGTCGGCGAGGCCAGCACGGATGGCAAGACCTGGAATAAGTTCCTGGAGATGACCCTCGAGCGCCAGAAGTAGGCCGAGCCTGGCCCTTGGCCTAACACTTACCTGGCCGCGGAAGTCAACCGGCGTACCGCGGATGGCGGAAGGTTTTCGCCGCTACAGCCGACCCGAGCC
>CAWDZZ010000015.1:0-102941 GCA_963806595.1 uncultured Isosphaeraceae bacterium
AGCGTCCGAGATAACCATCTTGTCGGGTCTGGTAGCCTGCGAAGCGGACCAATTCGTCCCTTCCAGGAGTCAACCCGTGGCAAGGCGCCGACCCAAGCTCCATGACGCTCTGGCGCGATCGTATCCACCGCCAGCAGGCGAGCGGTTTGACAATCGAGCAGTTCTGCGCCCAGGAACGCATCGCCCGGTCCAGTTTCATGCTTGGAAGCGACGATTCCGGCTCATGGACTCTCCAGATCAGTGCCCAGCGTTACCCGCCCCATCAGCTTTCCTGCCCGTGACCGTACGCCTCGACGAGCGAACTCGCGACGAACCGCTGCCGATCGAGGCCGACCTTCCCAACGGAATCCGCCTTCGGATCCCAACGGAAAACGCCCGTTTGGCCTGCCGACTGGTCCGCTCGATCGCCGCAGCCAGGACCGATTCCGGAGGCTCGCATGATCAACCTCCCTCATTCCGTCCGCGTGTTCCTTCACACCCCGGCCACCGATTTGCCAAAGGCTTCGATGCCCTTTCCGGCTTGATAACCACCGCCTTTGCCCAGGATCCACTTCCGGCCACTTATTCTTGTTCGTGAATCGACGCCGTGACCGCCTCAAGATTCTCTACTGGGATCGCGACGGGCTGGCCATCTGGTACAAACGGCTCGAATCACCGGGTACGTTCCAGCTCCCAGCGGTTGCCCATGATGCCGTGTCGATCGAAATGACGGCGACCCAATTGTCGCTGATTCTCTCGGGCATCGACCTGCGTTCCGCCCGGCAACGCAGGCGATATCAGCGGCCGACTCAGGAAGCCCAAAAATCGACCGCTTCCCCCTTGTAGTATCGTATAAATGCGCTATAATTCGGCCATGAACATCACCGAGTCATGGCCGACTGATCCGCGTGAGTGTCACGACCTCTTAAACCGGTTCAAAGAGCATGTCGAGGACCTCCAAGCCGCGCTCGACCAAGCCACGCAGATTCATGATCAAGCCGCCCAAGAACACCAGCAAGTCGTCGATGATTTGCGTCGACAAATCGAGCTTCTCCGCCGGTACGTCTTTGGCCCGCGGCGGGAACGGCTGATCGAGGCTCCTGGCCAAGGACACCTCTTTGAGCTTGATACGGCCCCAGCGCCTCCCTGCCGGCGGTGCCCCCCGCCAGGGATCGCGGCATACCAGCACGGAAACGCAAGTTACGCAAGCCGGACTATGATCGACTACCTCAAGTCCGCATCGAGCACGACCTACCCGAGGCCGAGAAAATCTGCACGCATTGCGGAGAAGCCAAGGCCCGCATCGGCGAGGATGAGGCACGCGTCCTGGAGGTAAGCGTCCGAGATAACCATTCTTGCGGCGTCGGGTAGCCTGAGAAGCGGACCAACCCGTCACTTCTCAGGAGCCAAAATCATGCCGAGAATCGCTGACCCAAAGCTCCATACGCTCTCGCACAATCGCATCCACCGCCAGGTGGAAAGCGGTCTGAGTATCGCGCAGTTCTGTACCCAAGAGCGTCTTTCCGTCGCGTCGTTTCACGCTTGGAAACGCCGACACCGGCTTATAGACCTCGCAGATCGTCGCCCGGGATTGCCCGCCCCATCGGCTTGCCTCCCCGTTACCGTGCGCATCATCAAGCCCCCTTTCGACGCGCCAATGCCAATCGAGGCCGACCTACCAAATGGAGTCCGCCTTCGGATCCCAACCGCGAACGCCCGACTGGCCTGTCACCTCGTCCGCGCGATCGCTGAAGCCAGGACCAACTCCGGAGGTTCGCGATGATAAACCTTCCCCACCTCGTGCGGGTGTTCCTCCACGCTCCACCGACCGATCTTCGCAAAGGTTTCGACGCCCTTTCCGGTTTGGTGATCGCAGCCTTTTCGCAGGATCCGACGTCCGGCCATCTTTTCTTGTTCGTGAACCGACGCCGCGATCGCCTCAAGATCCTCTACTGGGACCGCGACGGACTGGCCATCTGGTACAAACGACTCGAAACACCAGGCTCGTTCCAGATTCCCGTAGCCCCGCGCGATGCAGTATCGATCGAAATGACCCCGACCCAACTGGCACTGATCCTCTCCGGCATCGACTTGAGATCTGTTCGGCAATGCAAACGGTATGAGCGTCCGACGTCGGAAGCCGAAAAATCGATCGGTGCCCCCTTGTAAGATCGCATGTTCGCGCTATAATCCAGGCCATGATTCATCCAGAGTCGTGGCCGACTGATCCTCGCGAATGTCATGACCTGCTGCAACGATTCACCCAGCAGGTTGACGACCTCCAAGCGGCGCTGATCAAGCCGCGAAGCTGCACGATCAGGTTCTCCAAGAGCACGAGCTAACCGTCCAAGGGCTGCGTCATCAGCTGGAGCTCTACCGCCGCTACGTCTTTGGCCCGCGACGGGAACGGTTGGTGGAAGCCCCGGGACAAGGACATCTCTTTGAGCTCGACCTGATCGAGACCATCACCACGCCCTTGCCCGAGCCGCCGGCCGGCGACCCAGGCACTGCGCTCGACAGCGCCGTTCACGCAAGCCGGATTATGATCGACTACCTCAAGTCCGCATCGAGCACGACATACCCGAGGCCGAGAAGGTCTGCACGCATTGCGGAGAAGCCAAGGCACGCATCGGCGAGGATGAGGCACGCGTGCTGGAGTTCATCCCCGCCCGCTTTGAGCTCCAGGTCCATGTGCTCCCCAAGTATGCTTGCTCCCGCTGCCGTGATGGAGTCGTGGCTCCTGAGGTTCCCGCACTCCTGTGAGTGGCTGTATTGCCGGTGCGGGCGTACTTGCCGAGGTGGTCGTCTCCAAATTCGCGGAACACATGCCGCTGTATCGGTTCGAAGACATCTCGAGCCGTTATGGTCTGCATTTGCCCCGCAGCACCCTTTGCGACTGGGTCCGCAATGTCGCTGACTTGCTGAAGCCGCTCTACGAGTTTCAGAAGGACTTGGTGCAGTCGGCACCGGTGATCTGGACTGACGACACGCACGTGACAGTCTTGGGCGGCGATCAGCCAGGCAGCCGCAAGGGGCGGTTCTGGGTTTACATCGGTCCCACGACGATCCCCTATGACGTGTACGACTTCACGGAGGATCGCAAGCGCAACGGACCCGCCCGGTTCCTGGCGAACTTCACGGGATACTTACAGGCCGACGCCTTCAGCGGGTACGACGCCATTTATGCGGGGTCCGACGGCAAGATTCGCGAAGTCGCGTGCTGGGCACATGCGCGTCGGAAGTTCTTCGATGCACGATTGTCGGCTCCCGCGGAAGCTTCGCTGGTTTTGCAGATGATCTGGCGGCTCTACAAAGTCGAGGATCGGGTTCGGCCACTCGATGACGATGCGCAACGTGCAATGCGCCAGACGGAAGCAGTGCCGATCTTGGAGCGGCTCCGCGAGGAATTGGATCGCTTGTCATCGAAGTTGTTGCCCAAGTCGGCGCTCGCGCAAGCGGTGACTTACGCGTCCAACCAATGGCAAGCGTTGTGCCGGTACACGGAAGACGGCCGGCTGACGATCGACAATAACATGTCGGAGCGTCGGGTTCGGGATCAGGCAATCGGGCGCAAGAATTGGATGTTCCTCGGGAGTGTCGAGGCCGGGCCGCGAGCGGCCGTGCTGTGCACGATCCTTGCAGGAGCGAAGCGCCATCGGCTTGAACCTTGGGCCTACTTGCATGACGTGATCCTGCAGCTCGCGGTCGACGCGAGTCCGGAGTTCTTGGCCGGCTTGCTGCCGGATCGTTGGGCTGGCGCATCCCGAGCACATCCTGACGTATCGGCTTGAGGAATCCCGACAGAAGGCACAACGTCGGGATCAGCGCCGGGCCAAAGGTCCTGGCCGAAGTGAAACCGGGTGAGGCGACGACGCCTCGCCCACTGCTCTCTCATCTCGCTGCGCACCCAACGCTGCCGCGCACGACGCCCTGGAAATCTCGGACGCTTACTGCTGGAGTTCATCCCCGCCCGCTTTGAGCTCCAGGTCCATGTGCTCCCCAAGTATCTTCTCCCGCTGCCGTGATGGAGTCGTGGCTCCTGAGGTTCCCGCGCCGTCCTGTGAGTGGCTGTATTCCCGGTGCGGGCGTACTTGCCGAGGTGATCGTCTCAAATTCGCGGAACACATGCCGCTGTATCGGTTCGAAGACATCTCGAGCCGTTATGGTCTGCATTTGCCCCGCAGCACCCTTTGCGACTGGGTCCGCAATGTCGCTGACTTGCTGAAGCCGCTCTACGAGTTTCCGAAGGACATGGTGCAGTCGGCACCGGTGATCTGGACTGACGCACGCACATGACAGTCTTGGGCGGCGATCAGCCAGGCAGCCACAAGGGGCGGTTCTGGGTTTACATCGGTCCCACGACGATCCCCTATGACGTGTACGACTTCACGGAGGATCGAAGCACGACGTAAGCGTCCGAGATAACCATTCTTGCGGCGTCGGGTAGCCTGAGAAGCGGACCAACCCGTCACTTCTCAGGAGCCGAAACCGTGCCGAGAATCGCTGACCCAAAGCTCCATACGCTCTGGCGCGATGGCATCCACCGCCAGGTGGAAAGCGGTCTGAGTATCGCGCAGTTCTGTACCCAAGAGCGTCTTTCCGTCGCGTCGTTTCACGCTTGGAAACGCCGACACCGGCTTATAGACCTCGCAGATCGTCGCCCGGGATTGCCCGCCCCATCGGCTTTCCTCCCCGTTACCGTGCGCATCGTCGAGCACCGTCCGACGCGCCAATGCCAATCGAGGCCGACCTACCAAATGGAGTCCGCCTTCGGATCCCAACCGCGAACGCCCGACTGGCCTGTCACCTCGTCCGCGCGATCGCTGAAGCCAGGACCAACTCCGGAGGTTCGCGATGATAAACCTTCCCCACCTCGTGCGGGTGTTCCTCCACGCTCCACCGACCGATCTTCGCAAAGGTTTCGACGCCCTTTCCGGTTTGGTGATCGCAGCCTTTTCGCAGGATCCGACGTCCGGCCATCTTTTCTTGTTCGTGAACCGACGCCGCGATCGCCTCAAGATCCTCTACTGGGACCGCGACGGACTGGCCATCTGGTACAAACGACTCGAAACACCAGGCTCGTTCCAGATTCCCGTAGCCCCGCGCGATGCAGTATCGATCGAAATGACCCCGACCCAACTGGCACTGATCCTCTCCGGCATCGACTTGAGATCTGTTCGGCAATGCAAACGGTATGAGCGTCCGACGTCGGAAGCCGAAAAATCGATCGGTGCCCCCTTGTAAGATCGCATGTTCGCGCTATAATCCAGGCCATGATTCATCCAGAGTCGTGGCCGACTGATCCTCGCGAATGTCATGACCTGCTGCAACGATTCACCCAGCAGGTTGACGACCTCCAAGCGGCGCTTGATCAAGCCGCGAAGCTGCACGATCAGGTTCTCCAAGAGCACGAGCTAACCGTCCAAGGGCTGCGTCATCAGCTGGAGCTCTACCGCCGCTACGTCTTTGGCCCGCGACGGGAACGGTTGGTGGAAGCCCCGGGACAAGGACATCTCTTTGAGCTCGACCTGATCGAGACCATCACCACGCCCTTGCCCGAGCCGCCGGCCGGCGACCCAGGCACTGCCTCGACGGCGCCGTTCACGCAAGCCGGATTATGATCGACTACCTCAAGTCCGCATCGAGCACGACATACCCGAGGCCGAGAAGGTCTGCACGCATTGCGGAGAAGCCAAGGCACGCATCGGCGAGGATGAGGCACGCGTGCTGGAGTTCATCCCCGCCCGCTTTGAGCTCCAGGTCCATGTGCTCCCCAAGTATGCTTGCTCCCGCTGCCGTGATGGAGTCGTGGCTCCTGAGGTTCCCGCGCGTCCTGTGAGTGGCTGTATCGCCGGTGCGGGCGTACTTGCCGAAGTGGTCGTCTCCAAATTCGCGGAACACATGCCGCTGTATCGGTTCGAAGACATCTCGAGCCGTTATGGTCTGCATTTGCCCCGCAGCACCCTTTGCGACTGGGTCCGCAATGTCGCTGACTTGCTGAAGCCGCTCTACGAGTTTCAGAAGGACTTGGTGCAGTCGGCACCGGTGATCTGGACTGACGACACGCACGTGACAGTCTTGGGCGGCGATCAGCCAGGCAGCCGCAAGGGGCGGTTCTGGGTTTACATCGGTCCCACGACGATCCCCTATGACGTGTACGACTTCACGGAGGATCGCAAGCGCGACGGACCCGCCCGGTTCCTGGCGAACTTCACGGGATACTTACAGGCCGACGCCTTCAGCGGGTACGACGCCATTTATGCGGGGTCCGACGGCAAGATTCGCGAAGTCGCGTGCTGGGCACATGCGCGTCGGAAGTTCTTCGATGCACGATTGTCGGCTCCCGCGGAAGCTTCGCTGGTTTTGCAGATGATCTGGCGGCTCTACAAAGTCGAGGATCGGGTTCGGCCACTCGATGACGATGCGCAACGTGCAATGCGCCAGACGGAAGCAGTGCCGATCTTGGAGCGGCTCCGCGAGGAATTGGATCGCTTGTCATCGAAGTTGTTGCCCAAGTCGGCGCTGGCGCAAGCGGTGACTTACGCGTCCAACCAATGGCAAGCGTTGTGCCGGTACACGGAAGACGGCCGGCTGACGATCGACAATAACATGTCGGAGCGTCGGGTTCGGGATCAGGCAATCGGGCGCAAGAATTGGATGTTCCTCGGGAGTGTCGAGGCCGGGCCGCGAGCGGCCGTGCTGTGCACGATCCTTGCAGGAGCGAAGCGCCATCGGCTTGAACCTTGGGCCTACTTGCATGACGTGATCCTGCAGCTCGCGGTCGACGCGAGTCCGGAGTTCTTGGCCGGCTTGCTGCCGGATCGTTGGGCGCTGGCGCATCCCGAGCACATCCTGACGTATCGGCTTGAGGAATCCCGACAGAAGGCACAACGTCGGGATCAGCGCCGGGCGCAAAGGTCCTGGCCGAAGTGAAACCGGGTGAGGCGACGACGCCTCGCCTCACTGCTCTCTCATCTCGCTGCGCCACCCAACGCTGCCGCGCGCGACGCCCTGGAAATCTCGGACGCTTACAGCGCGACGGACCCGCCCGGTTCCTGGCGAACTTCACGGGATACTTACAGGCCGACGCCTTCAGCGGGTACGACGCCATTTATGCGGGGTCCGACGGCAAGATTCGCGAAGTCGCGTGCTGGGCACATGCGCGTCGGAAGTTCTTCGATGCACGATTGTCGGCTCCCGCGGAAGCTTCGCTGGTTTTGCAGATGATCTGGCGGCTCTACAAAGTCGAGGATCGGGTTCGGCCACTCGATGACGATGCGCGACGTGCAATGCGCCAGACGGAAGCAGTGCCGATCTTGGAGCGGCTCCGCGAGGAATTGGATCGCTTGTCATCGAAGTTGTTGCCCAAGTCGGCGCTGTGCAAGCGGTGACTTACGCGTCCAACCAATGGCAAGCGTTGTGCCGGTACACGGAAGACGGCCGGCTGACGATCGACAATAACATGTCGGAGCGTCGGGTTCGGGATCAGGCAATCGGGCGCAAGAATTGGATGTTCCTCGGGAGTGTCGAGGCCGGGCCGCGAGCGGCCGTGCTGTACACGATCCTTGCAGGAGCGAAGCGCCATCGGCTTGAACCTTGGGCCTACTTGCATGACGTGATCCTGCAGCTCGCGGTCGACGCGAGTCCGGAGTTCTTGGCCGGCTTGCTGCCGGATCGTTGGGCGTCGCGCATCCCGAGCACATCCTGACGTATCGGCTTGAGGAATCCCGACAGAAGGCACAACGTCGGGATCAGCGCCGGCGAAAAAGGTCCTGGCCGAAGTGAAACCGGGTGAGGCGACGACGCCTCGCCTCACTGCTCTCTCATCTCGCCTGCGCACCCAAGGCTGCCGCCGACGCCCTGGAAATCTCGGACGCTTACGCCGCCGGGATGATTGCTGCTGCTCCCATGCCTGCCCTGTCGTCCATCCACCCTCCTAAAATCTACCGCCTGACCCGCATTGGCTTGGTTCGGATAACTCGCTTTATCCGAACTATAAACCCGCCAAAAAAAGACGCCAGCAAAAACACAAGGGTAGCAAATGCGACGTGGCTATTAGGATACTGGTTAGATGCGGACCAAAAATGACGATAGCCGGGGTCGCTGGTGACGCGGAACATCGCTGAGCGGATTTCGATGTGTATAGATCAGCGTCGAAGACGTAATCCCCTAGTGCTACAGGGTTTCTAATGATCAACAAAGCGCGGTAATGGACGCAACCATGTATGAGATCGTCAGATGTACGATCCCGTTTTATGGCTGGGTCGATGGGTGTCCCGTTCAAAACGGCACGGGCGTCCTGCTCCAGATCGGCGATGTGAGCTTCGTACTCGCCGCCGCCCATGTCTTGGACTTTCCGGCGATCCATGGAATCGGCTACCTAACCATCAATGAACACGGAAGTGCGATTCCACTTCATCTTAGGAAGGTGATCACTTCGCCTGTTCCGCCTTGTTGTCAGCCCAAAGACTCTAATATGCGTGATAACGACCCGTGGGACATCGGTGTCGCGGAATTGTCACTCGAATCGGCTAACAACCTCAGAACATTCTGGCGATTCGCACAGCTTCGACAGATAGACTGCGGCTGCGACACGCTACGCGGCACTTTTCTCGTAGCAGGATATCCACTGGCCATGACGCATTCAAACGTGGCGGATCGGACAACTGATACAAAAGTACTGAGATACATCACGGGAATCTATGACGGTGACCGCGAGCATCGAGACGGACACGCTCAGATTCTCTTGGAATATCCTGACCACAGCGTGACATCGGACGGTGACGCTACATGCGTGCCTGACCCAAATGGCTTAAGCGGCTGCGGCATTTGGAGGCTCAACGATAGCGTGCATCATTCGACTCAATGGAAATCGTCAGATCTCAAGCTCGTTGGTATCCAACACCGATGGCAACGCTCCCGCCGCTACCTAGTGGGTACACCAATCCGCTACGCCTTGCAACTCATTTGCAAGTATTATCCAGAATTACACGCAGCCATGAATCTCGCGTTTCCCGGCTGAGTTGCCTCTGGGATGATCGCTGCCGCAGACGCGGCAGATGATTCTGTGAGCACGGGTCGCACCGTGCCGCCCCCGCTCTGGTGGTTGGTGGTTTAAAGGGGTGGAACGCGGGCTATAGAATTGAGCCTACAGTATTCGTCTAAAGTAATATTAAATTTCTTTTTGATGCTGAAACAGAGGTAGCTACCCTTCACCCCCAGGACGCTATTCGCTTCACAGATTCGTAGCGGAATCCCACCGAACTCGGATACAACCGCTCCTATGAACTTCGCCAACGACTCGCAAGTAAACCTGCTGGGAATGATCCATCCTAAGAATTTAAAAACAAAATCCTGATACGTCTCTATGCGGTTTTCCTTATTGTAACGAAAGATTGCACCAGCAAGGGAGTTGCTCTTAAATCTGGAGATCAAGCCCGCGTCTCTCAAAAGCTGCGAATATGTGGGCATTTTCCCGCCGAGCTCTTCCTTAATCTGCTCCAAGCATGTCAGGATTACGTGCAGGCTCCATTCCGTAATTTCCTTTCTTGGTTCGCCACGTGCCGCCTTGAGTACCGCCTCGTTGTCGAGGTGCGATCGTTGCGTGGCGATCGTCCTGCGGGATCTGGTTGCAGACCGGGAAACAATGCCGCATCGGCTGCTACAAGTTTTTTGATCGGAAGACTGCGGAGTGAATGTTCTTGTGCAGACCGGGCATGGGATCTCTGTCAAGATCGTTTGGTTCGTCGTGTAACACGCCTTCGAGCAATACTTTTTTGCTCTATGGCCAAAAAACGTCTTACCACACTGGATGCAAATATGGCGGCTTGTCGGCAACCGTTTTTTCTTGCCTAGATTAGAGGATCTGTAGCATTGGAGTGAGCAAAAGCTCCTGTTGTTGTAAGCTCGGAGGCCGCGATTTCCCTTGGCAATCTTTTCTCCGCACTCGACGCATCGTCGCTCTTTTAACGCAGAGAGTTCCTGGTCCGAGCTAAATTTGAGAAAATCAATAGCGTGGTGTTGAGTCACACAATCGCAAATCTCGGTCAGTGCCGTTCCCCTATCATGAAGATACACAAACGTGTAGCCATTGATAGAGCACCAAGCATTAGCGGCCTCGAGCTTTGCATCGTTCCTCTTTCTATCTTTTTCCACCGTCGAGGAAGACTTTAGCTCGATCAACTTCGCGTTCGGTGGCTCACCACTAACAAAGTCGGGATAGTATCGCCAGCTTCTACCCCGATAACGGTAGCGGATGGAGAAGTCGCATCGCTTTACCTGTGGATACTCATTCCGGTGGGAAAGTGCGTAAAGGAGGAACGCAAGCTCGTAAGACGACTCGAACCGGATTGGGCGTCCTGCGAACGAGAACGATCCTGACACTAGGCCAGCAGGTTTTCTATCGAAATGGCTGCACGCCTTGGAACAGAACTTTGTCGTCGATTGTGACGGCCGGAATGCGTTGCCGCAGTGTCTACATGGGATGGACGTGAGAAAAGTCTTGTCGGTCGAAATGCGAGCGATTCTACACGCATTGCTGCAATACCTCTGCACTTTCCGTTTTGTTGCAAACTGAGCACCGCAGTTGTCGCAGTGTTTGGACATGACTTCTCGAACACCGGACCTTGGGCTTCTGATGCCCCTACTACGACACTGGACGCTGCAATAGGACTGGCGTATTTTCTTCGTCGAAAAGTGTCTGCCGCAAAATTCGCATGTCTTTTCATGGATCTTGGCAGGTCTACCGATCTTACTGCCCGACGTGGGGAGCCGGATCTCTCTCAGCTTTCTCGAAGCTTTTTGTTCTGTGTCATCACGCTGGGTTACGGAATTGGTCGTAGCGTGCGGGGTTCCCACGCACCTGTCACGGAAATCACCGACCGTCATCTGCTCTCTCGTTCTAAGTGCGGACCGCAACGCTGGCTCTCCAGCCTCCAATTTCTCAGCAGCTTCTTCGGAGGACATACCGCCGAGCAAATTGGCAAGGTACGCCTGATAATCCGACTCGCTGTATGATCGTGGCCTGCCCATTGTTAGCTGAAAATCTTCAAGTCGTTTCAGTTTCACCTTTAAGTATTCTAGCTCTTAACCAGACCTAAGCGTAGCTCCCGATTTAGGCCCAATGGGTCAGGATCGGTTAGTGGTGCCCATTCCGGTCTATCCGACTTAGGAGCAGTGCCAGCCGTGCGGCCAAGGTGAAACTGCGAATCGGCTCGAGTCTGAGGCGTGGCGTATCCGGTAGCTATGCCGGGTGTATCGCCGCCCCGGGGCCAGCTTCAGCTCCCTGGCCTTGCTCGCTTCGTCCCGATCGATCGAGGGCTCCCGCCGCCGGGCTCGGCGAAGTAGCGCTGGCGGAAGATCGCGAGGATGTCCTCGACCCGCGACCGGGACGCCTTGCCGAAGAGGTTGTCACGCCGGATGCGGTCGAGGTTGTCCTGCGTCATCGCGGCTGAGTCCCAGTGGGCCAGGAAGGTCCTGGCGTCGGGGAGGAGCGCCCCGGCCTTGATGATGCGCGACGAGTAGGCCGGGGGATGGGGCCCGCGCTGTACGTCCTTGAGCCTGACGTCCGGGCCGTGCATGCCGGACCCTCGGCGACGACCGCCCGATCCTGCGCGGCAGGGTATCGCGATCGAGGGCACGGCGCATAACATCGGGATCAACCAGCGGCGGTGTTGACTACAGCCGCAACGATCCTGCGATGAAACGTCGGCACATGCAAGCGAGGGCCGGGACCTCCATGAAGTTCGGGCAGAAGGTCCGAACGTTGCGTCAGGCGAAGGGCCTGAGCCAGCGGGCGCTGGCCCCGATGCTCGGCATCGACTTCACGTACCTGAGCAAGATCGAGAACGAGCGGCTCGACGCCAGCTCCCACGACCACCGGGAGCATACGAGATCGACCAGGTCCTGAATTGTGCCGTCGGGTCGGTGGTGGAGCTGGACGGCAAGCGGGTGGCGATGGGGCCGGGCGGCGCCGTGCTGATCCCGCCGGAGGTGTGGCACCGGGTGGCGGGGCGGACAATGACGATCCTGAACGTCGTGGTGCCGCCGTTCGACCCGGCCGACGAGTGGTTCGACTGAGGGCCTTGCTTCGTGTTCGCCAGGGCGTAGATTCAGCGTAACTCCGGCGCGAGCACAGATACCGAGCCGGTGTGGATGGCGTCGTCGTCGCGCTCGTGGGGGCCAGTCGCAATTGGTCAGTCCAAGGCCCTGGCCGGTCGCTGCTAGGTCCAGATCGGGTCCGAGGCCCGGCGCGTCAGGGATGGAGCGGCTCACTCGTCGCCGCGTAGTCGCGTAGGCCCCCGCGCTTGCTGGATGGCCGCCGGATCAGGCCTGCGAACCGAATGGCTCCCGGTCGGGAAAGCCCGGACTCTACCACCAAGGGGAGGCTTGCCCCTAAGCGCCCGCCGATCATAAACTCAACGGTCCCAGGCACGATCTGCTCCCGAGGTGGACATGAGACCGAAGTTTCGGCATCACGGCTCGAACGGCCCTTCCCCGCCGAGGCAGGCGGTCCTTTACGCCCGCGTCTCCTCAGAGGAGCAGGAGAGAGGAAGGCTACTCGATCCCGGCGCAGACAGAAGTCCTTGCACGAATACGCCAAGCGCGAAGGCTTCACGATCGTCAAGGAGTTCATCGACATCGAGACCGCGAAGAGAGCGGGGCGTACAGGGCTTCAGGGAGATGATCGAGTTCTTCAAGTCTGAGGCAAACTGAGTTCCGAGCATCGCTGCCGCACGCTCCTGGTCGAGAAGACGGACCGACTCTACCGCAACCTCAAGGACTACGTGACCCTCGACGAACTCGACGATCGACATCCACTTCGTCAAGGAGAACGTCGTCCTCTCGCCCGACTCTCGCTCCTCCGAGAAGTTCATGCACGGCATCAAGGTGCTGATGGCCAAGAACTACGTCGACAACCTCGGCGAGGAGGTCAGGAAGGGGCTGCGCGAGAAGGCGGAGCAAGGGATACCGCCATACAGGGTGCGGATTGGGGTATCGAAACGTCGAAGGGGCCGATGGGAGGCGGACGATCGAGCCGGACCCCGTGACCGCACCGATCGTCCGTCGCATGTTCGAGGACTATGCCACCGGGAAATACTCGCTCGCGGAACTCGCCGAGATGGCCAAGCGCGAAGGATTATTCGCGGGGCGAGAGACCGATCGGGTCACGGCGACGATCCACCTGATCCTCACGAACCCATTCTACTACGGCGAGTTCCGACACCGGGGCAAGCTCTATCGAGGGGATTATCCGCCCCTGGTCAGCAGGGAACTATGGGAGAAGGTGCAGAGAGTCTTGAAGGAACGCGGGACTCGGAAGCCCCGGAGGGATACGCACGATTTGGCCTTCAGCAACCTGGTCCGTTGCGGCCACTGCGGCTGCTCCCTCGTCGGCGAGATCAAGAAGGGGCGATACGTCTACTATCACTGCACCGGCTACAAGGGAAAGTGCGCCGAGCCTTACGTCCGCGAGGAGGTCCTGGAGGCGAAGTTCGCCGAGATCCTGCGGCGCATGACCTTCGACGACGAGGTGCTTGGCTGGGTCAAGGAGGCGCTCCGCCAGAGCCATGTCGACGAGAGGCAGTTCCACCGGGAGGCCATCGAGCGCCTCCAGGCCGAGTACAACCGACTCCAGCGCCGGATCGAGTCCGCCTACGAGGACAAGCTCGACGGGCGGATCGGTGCCGACATTCTTCGACCAGAAGGCCGGGGAGTGGCGTGCGGAACAGGAGCGGATCGAACGTGCGATCCAGGATCACCGGAAGGCCGACCAGTCCTACATGGAGGAAGGGTTGGCCTTGCTCGAACTGGCCGGTCGGGCCGCCGACCTCTTCGAGAAACAGGAGCCGGGTGAGAAACGACGGCTCCTCGACTTCGTACTATCGAACTCGACCTGGGCCGACGGCGTGCTGACGCCCGAGTTTCGCCAACCCTTTGATCTGCTTGCGGATGCGGCGGCGATCACCCGGGAAGAAAAGGCCGCCGGGACCCTCCCGACGGCCTTCATCAAGGCGAGCTACCCGGCCAGGATTCGAACCTGGAAAAACAGGACCAAAACCTGTTGTGATACCGTTTCACCACCGGGTAAGGCGTGTAACGTATTCTAGCGGTTCGACCGCGCGCCGGGAAAGGCTAGCCGGCGCACGACGTCGAGACCTCGCCCAGGGTCTTCTGGACCTTGTAGGCCAGGTTCTCGAGCTGAACGCTCAGATCGACCGGGACGAGGTTGACGTGCGCCGGCACGATCAGCGGAACCGGGGCGAAGTTCAGGATCCCCGCGATTCCGCTCGCGACCAGCAGGTCGGCGACGCGCTGGGCGGCCTCGGCGGGCACGCACAGGATCGCCAGCTTGATCTTCCGCGGGAGCGACCGCCTTGCGGAGCGACTCGATCGGCTCGACGATCAGGCCGTCGTATTTCTGGCCGATCTTGTCCGGGTCGTTGTCGAACAGGGCGACGACGTGGAAGCCGCGGGTCCGGAACCCGCGGTACCGCAGCAGGGCCCGGCCCAGGTTGCCCAGGCCGACCAGGGCCAGCGGCCAGTCGTGGTCGATCCCGAGGATGTGCCTCAGCGTGTCGATCAGCTCTTCGATCCGGTAGCCGATGCCCGGATGGCCGAACTGCCGAAGAACGCCAGGTCCTTGCGGACCTGGGCGTTCTTGATCGAGAGCGGCTCGCCGAGCTGGCTGCTCGAGACCGTCTGTATGCCCTGCCGCTGATAGGTCTCGAGCTGCCTCAGGTAGAGACTCACCCGCCCCACGACCGCCTTGGGGGCCATCTTCACTCCCGAAGGCTCGCGCTCGGGGTCGCTCACCTGCGAGTCTCCGTGGCGGAGAAAGGGTAGCTCACAATCAAGGCAGCACTCGGGCCCGATCGCGATGAGCGAGATCCATGCCCATCCACGCAATGACTGTAACGACCGGCCGTTCGCATGGTCAAGGTCACTCACCGCTGCCGAAACCCGGCCTGCAGTCGCCAGGGCTGCGGCAGGCGAGCCGCGAATCCGCACGTCGCCGTCGACCTGGCTGATCTCGATCGTTCGAACAGCCGGATCGCCTCGCTCATGGCTGCGCATGCCCTGATGCCGCGCGCGGCGTGTGTCGCGCGTGGTCGCCTCCTTCGAGGATCGGCGCGATGAAGACGTCGACCGCGTCGACCTGCCCCTCGTCGAGGAACGAGCCCAGAACCTGGCCGCCTCCTTCGACCAGGACGTTGGTCATGCCTCGGCGGCCCAGCTCTTCGAGCAAGCGACGATCGGGACCCGGCCCGAGCCCGGAAACACGACGACCTCGCAGCCGAGCTCGGCGAGCTGCTCTCGCCGCGCAGGCGGCCGCGCGCTCGGTGACGGCCACCAGACGGGGCTCTCGCGCGCGGTCTGGACGAGCCGGCTCGAAACGGCAGGCGGGCCGCGCTGTCGAGCACGACTCGCGCCGGGCGCGCGGGCCGGGCGGCCGGGCGGTCAGCAGCGGATCGTCGGCCCGACCGTCCCGATGCCGACCACGATCGCGTCCATCGTCCCGCGGAGCTCGTGGACCAGGCGCCGCGACGGCTCCGAGGAGATCCAGCGGCTGTCGCCGGAGGCCGCCGCGGTCTTGCCGTCCAGGGTCATCGCCCATTTGGCGGTGACAAACGGCAGGCCCGTCGTCAGTCGCTTCAGGTACGGGGCGTTGAGCGTCGGGCCGCGTCGGCTTCGCAGCCGACCTCGACCGCCAGCCCTGCGGCTTCGAGTGCTGCCAGGCCCTGGCCGTTCACTTCCGGGAACGGGTCGCGCATCGCCGCGACGACCCGGGCGATGCCGGCGGCGAGGATGGCGTCGGTGCACGGGGGGTCTTGCCGAGGTGGCAGCAGGGCTCGAGCGTGACATAGAGCGTCGCGCCGGCGGCCTCTGCCGGCTCGCGCGAGGGCGACGACCTCGGCGTGCGGCCCGCCGAACCGCTCGTGATGGCCGACTCCGACGGCCGGCCGTCCCGCGATGACGACGGCGCCGACCAGCGGGTTGGGCTCGACCCAGCCGCGCCCTCGCTCGGCGTCCGCGAGCGCGACCCGCATCCAGTGGACGTCTTCGTTCTCCGCGGGATCGGTCCCACGCGCCGCGCCTCGGGTCAGAAGGGAGACCGGCCGGGCGCGGCTTGCGTCTTCCCAGCGGGCGCCAGGCGGGCTGGCGGCCGGTGCACGCCGCGGCAGGTGGCCGGCCGACGGTTTCATCTCCGCCGGAAACGGGAAAACAAGCCGGTAGACGATCGTCAGCCGGCGCCGGGCTTCGTCGGGCGAATAGTGGTCGAAGTCGAATGGAGCCACGGTGGAAACGCCGCCAGGAAATCGGCGAGCCGTGCTCGGGCGTGACGGAATTGGGCGGATGGTTGCGATCCAGGAAATAATAGTTGATCGCCTGCCGCCGCAGGATCTCGGCCCGAAGCAGTTCGTTTTTCTTCTTGAGTTCATTGAGCAGAAGGGCCGGCCGCTTCGCCTCCGCGAATTCTTCGAACTTCGCAACCCAGTGCTTGTCGTCGAAGTCCGGCGGCTTGATCTCCCGCGGTACGACTTCTCGTCGGCCGCGCTTGAACAAGGCCTCGTGTCCGTTTGGGAACAGCGGCCAACTTCTCGATTTGAGTCGGCTGCGCCGGCGGCAGGGCCTGCCAGATCTTGAAGAGGGCGGCCAGCTCGAACGGCGTGAAGTCTCCCACGTCGGTGATCTGGAGAAACGCGGCGTCGTCATCGCCGGCACAGGGTAGTCTGTCGCCAGCTTCTTCACCAGCGCGATTCGCTCGCCCGGTCGGCTGTCCGTTCAGCTCGTCCTGCTTCTTCTCCGGCAGATGATTCAGCCAGTTGTGATAGCGGCGGAGCACCGCGAAGTACTGCGATCTGCTGCGCGGGCTCGAGCTCGTTGACCCGCCGATCGAGCTCGCGGAGCGCCTGCTGCTTCTCGGGCGTGTAGAGCAGGTCGAATTTCTTCAGCGTTCGACCAGCTTTTGCCGCTCGACGCTCGGCAAGCTGCGCAGCCGGACCCAGTTCCGGTCGGGATCGATGGCCGCCGCGACCAAAATCGTCGCCAGGCCGGAGATTACCGGCACCACCACCTGCGGATCGATCGGTGCTTGTTGTCCAATCTCATCGGTCTGACTTGCCGTGGCGGGCTCAGGTCATGCCCGCCAAGATTCCTCGCGGAACGGCCGGCGCACTCTCCCGGACTGACGCGTCGGGTCTCCGCGCTGCCCGCACCATCCGCCCTCAATGGGCATCGCCACCGAACTCTGCGGAATCGGCCAGTTGGCTCAAGAATTCGAACGACCCGACCTCTAGATATTCGTCGAGGTGTTCCGCGAGCGTCAAGTCGTGAACCAGGCGCTGCGTCGGATCCGGCCAGACCCAGCGCGTCGCGACGTAATCCGGCCCCGAGAAAGACAGCGCCGAAGAAGACGTAGGCCACCAGCCGGGCAACCCGGGCCGACCACGCGGCGACCGCCGGCTCCCATGAGCGATCGGTCAGCTCGAGTCGCCGGATCTCCGAAATCGTTTGTTCGGAGAACTGCTCGGTGAGCTCGGGGCGTGGCAGATGGTCGAGCAGCTCCCAGGTCTTCTCGAGCATCTCCACTTCACGGCGCGCCGTCGCGCTGTGGGTCAGCTTGGTCGCGATCGAGCGTGAGTGGGCTTCGGGCAGCTCGCCGTCGACGTACGCGACCAGATCGGCGCGCTCGTCCGGCGTCAGCCTGAACTGCTCCGGCCGCATCGCCACGTTGAAGATCCCCGGCCGGTGAGCGACCGTCTACATCATCCCGCCCATGCCGCCGCCCATCCCACCTCCGCCCATCCCGCCCATACCACCGCCCATGCCACCCATGCCGCCCATGCCGCCCATGCGGCTGCGACCGCGGCCTCCGCGGCGCCCGGCGTGAAGACGTTGGCGTTGCCCTCGGCCCGTCCGCAGACCGGGAAAGTACTGCCCCGCCCGACTGTAATACAGCGAGGGCCGGAGCCGTCGGCGTTCGACGGATCCTGAGCGAAACGATAGGAGCGACTGCTCCGTTCACCCCCCTGCGGTCCGTACGGCCGGAGCGGGTCATAGCTCTGATCCGCCGAGTAGGGTGAAATCGGGTTGTAGAGAGATTCTTGTCGGATTGCATGAAGTACTGGCGAGCGACCAGCGCCTGATTGATACTGTCATTGGGCGAGGGGCGCATCGCCTGCATCTGCTGATTGGGCAGGTAGAACGCGTAATAGAAGGTGAAAGGATCGCTCACGATCCCACCCTGGCCGTTCCCAAACAAGCCCTGAGCGCTCGCTGGTGCAGGGAAAAACATCAGGCAGAGACCAAGCACGATCCATCCGCCGGCCGTGTTCATCAGGTGTCGGATCATGATACGCGCCCTCTCGATTCTTTCGTTGAAGTCCCGTGCTTAGCGAGATTTCGGATCGTGGGGTCTGCCGACGCGAGCGGAAGTTGAAATTGCTTCTCTCACGCGCTCGCGCCGACTAAACTCTTTATCATAACCGGGATAAGCCGTGCATCAAGCCACAAGGCGAGAAATCCTGGAACCCGCTCGCCTCCCGGAGAAGTCGAACGGCCGGCACCCGCTCTGGTAGCGCGGCGGCTCGCGGGAAAACCACGCGCGGGATGCGGGCAAAATGTCCGGCAGCAATCGGCGAGGTGTTCCGAACGACGAAGCGTCCGGCGCGGTCATGTTGCGATCCTGCCACGCGCCCGGAACCAGCGAGGTGTACCGCAATGGCCGCGCTGTTCGAGAACGGTTGGGACGAAATCATCGGCCTCTATGCGGCGGGCCGCGCGGCAGAGACGTTCAGGCCGACGTATATCGGTCTCGCATTACTCGCCGTGCTGCTGGTCGTCGCGCTGATCAAGGCCTATCGGGTCTGGGAGGAGATTCACGACGTCGAGGAGCCAAGTTCGCCGGACGATTTACTGGAATCATTCGAGCAAGCCCATCGCGCCGGCGAGCTCGACGACGCCGAGCTCGAGCGGGTGCGCGCACGCCTGGCGTCCCCGCCCGTCGGCCAGAGCCGCATCGGCGAGCCCTGCCCAAGGGAAAGCACCTGCCGCGGGAGCGCCCGACCTCCGCGAGCACTCCGCTCGACCCGAGCGCGGCAGCCGGGTCCGGCGAGGCCGGCGCAGACGGCGTTTCGCACGGCGAGTAGCCGCCCCGTAGAGCGGACCGTTCGTCAGCCCCGACGGCTGGTTGTTGCGTCAGAGGTTCCTTTGCGCCGCTCGGAGGATCGCGCCGGGTTGATCCCGATCTTGGACTCGCGGATGAACGCGACGAATTCGAGCGACTTCGGGAACGGTGCCCAGGTCGTCCTCGATCCGATCGAGCGCGGCGCTCTGCGAGCGTCCTTCCCGGAAGAAGATCCGGAAGGCTTGGCGAAGGGCGTCGATGGTCTTCGAGCACATGCCGGCGCGTCGCAATCCGATGACATTCAATCCGGTGACGCAGTTCTGTCCCTGCTGCAGGATGAACGGAGGGATGTCCTTGGAGGTTGAGCCCATCCCGCCGAGCATCGCCAGCCGCCCGACGCGGACCCGCTGCTGGACGGCGGTATGACCGGAGAGGATGCAGCCGTCGCCGAGCGTCACGTGGCCGGCGACCAGGGCGTTGTTGACGACGGTGCAGTCGTTTCCCACGTGGACATCGTGGCCCAGGTGGCTGCCGATCATGAACATGTTGCGGTCGCCGATCCAGGTCACGCCATTGCCCTGGGCGGTGCCTCGGTGGACGGTCACGAATTCACGGAACACGTTGCCTTCGCCGATCCGCACCGACGTCGGCTCGCCCTGATAGCCGCGGTGCTGAGGGCTCTTTCCGAGGACGGCCCCGTGCCCAACGTGATTCCTTGCGCCCATCGTGAGCGGGCCGCATAGGCAGGCATGGGCCTCGATCACGCACTCTGGCCCGATCTCGACCGGCCCTTCAATGATCGCGTACGGCCCGACCTGAACGTCGCTCGGCGAGGATCGCCTCAGGGTCGATGACGGCCGTCGGGTGGATCAGATCCGAAATGGCAAGCGACATGATCGACCTCCTTGATCGTTCGGACGCACGACCTCCTGTCCTCTCTGTTGCATCGGAACGATCCCACCACCTGCTTGAGAAATAATCCAAATCGATAGAATCCGCACAACCGATACGCTTTTCCCTCGGCTCGTAGACAAGGGAGACGATTCGATCCGGTCGCGCCCGACTGTGCTCGGATTCGTACTTCCGACGCGTGGACACATCGTTGCGCATGCGTACCCGCCGGAGCGCCGAGCAGCCGCGCCGCCAGCCGCGCGAGCCTGGCGTCGCCGGCCGGTCACGCCTGCTCGATCACGCGCCGGGTCTTGACGCTTTCGATCTCCGCGAGGCAAAGCCGCAGGGCCTGCCGGGCCAGGTTTCCCGAGAGCCGTGCGGCCTCGCGACCCGAGGCGACCGCCTCGGCCGCGACCGTGAGCTCCTGCGTAAACGAATCGATCGGGATCGCCCGACCCCAGCGCAGGGCGCTCGACCGTGCCGTCGGGGAGGATCACCGACAGCGGCATGGATGCATTGGGCTCGCCGGCCAGGTTGGCGAACTCGAACGCGAGCGTCGCTCGATCGAAATAGAGCTCAAAGCCGTGCGCAAACGGCCTGCCCGCCTGGCTCAAGCGCCCCGGAAATGCACGAGACGGCCAGGTTCGGTGCGTCGTAGAGGTACTGCGTAGTCAGATGTACGACCGCGCCGTCTTCGACGACGCCGGTCGAATGGACCGCGCGGGGCGCGCCTGCGATCAGGGCGACGAAGTGGGTGTCATGAATATGCAGATCGACCGCCGGGCCGCCGCTGCGCCGGGGTCGGCGATATCGCTCGACCAGTCGGGCTTCGAGATCACGCGGTACAGGTGCGCGGCCCGCAGCGCGCCATACCGCCTGGACTGTACGGCATCGAGTGCAAACGCAAACTCGGGAAAGAACGGCAACACGTGACCGACCATCAGCAGCTTCCCCGCGGCCTTGGCGGCCGCCAGCATGGCATCCGCGTCGGCTGTACGTCAGCGCGATCGGCTTCTCGACGAGGACGTGCTTGCCGCCTTCCAGGGCCTGGATCGCCATCGTCGCGTGCGAGTCGTTGGGCACGCACAGGTCGACGAGGTCGACGCGCGGATCCGCGATCAGCGCGTCTAAGCTCGCGAACGCAGGCCACCCCCGAGAGGTCCATCTGCGTGCCGCGCGGCCCAAAATTACCCTGGATGCTCGTCCAGTCGCCGGCCAGCTTCTTGGGATCGCGGCTGCACACCGCCACAACCCGCGCCCCCTTGGCCTTGCCGGCGGCCAGGTAGTGGATCATCCCCATGAAGCCGATGCCGACGATGCCGATTCCGACCATAATCAAATCCTTGCTCTGACAGCGCCTGTCATCAATATCTGCTTGAACCCGATATCCGCTGCCGGATTGATCGGCGTCACGCCAGGTTTGTTCGCCATTCTTTGGCGGATCCAGGCCGGGCGTCAAGACCGCCGAGGCGTGCGTCGCCGCAACGACGCACAACCAAGAGCGCTCTGTACGACAGACGCTCGGGAGGCAAGTTGCCGTCTCGTACAAACGAGGATGAAGAAACGGCTTGCCACGAACTCCTCTGACCGCTGCCCCGAGCCCGCACACCCTGGCTACCTGCTTCACGAGCGGCTACGCTCATGCCAGTGCGAACACTGTCAGAGAGGTGTAGCCCATGAGCGAGGTGACGCGCATCCTGTCTGCGCTCGAGCACGGCGACTCGCAGGCCGCCGACCAGCTCCTGCCGCTGGTCTACGGCGAGCTGCGCAAGCTGGCGGCCGAGAAGATGACGAACGAGCGGCCCGGCCAGACCCTGCAAGCCACGGCCCTCGTGCACGAGGCGTACCTCCGGCTGGTCGACGTGAAGCAAGCTCAGCACTGGAACAGCCGCGGCCATTTCTTCGCCGCTGCCGCCGAGGCGATGCGGAGGATTCTGGTCGAGAACGCCCGCAGCAAGGCGCGGGAAAAGCGTGGCGGCGACTGGCAGCGGGTGGATTTCGAGGAACTCGACGTGACGACGTCCGTCTCCCCCGACCAGCTCGTGGCCCTGGACGACGCGCTCGTGCGACTGGCCGCGCTCGATCACCTCGCGGGGGAACTCGTCAAGCTCCGATATTTTGCGGGTCTGCCTCTCGACCAGGCTGCCGCGGCTCTGGGCGTGTCGACGGCAACGGCCTATCGGCATTGGTCCTACGCACGCGCGTGGCTGCGCAGCGAGCTGTTGGACAACACGTAGCGGCCTGAAGATTCTTCGTCAGTCGTGAGAAAACTCCTCGGGCCGCGTCGCACTGGTTCATAGAGGCGATAGGCAGGTGAGGGTTCCATGAACGCGATCGAAGACCGTGCCCGATCGATTTTCCTGGCCGCCGTGGAGCGCGGGCCGAGCGAATGGCCCACCTTCCTGGACGAGGCGTGCAGCGATGACGCCGAGCTGCGCGTCCGGGTCGATCAACTGCTGCACTCCCACCAGGCGATGGGCAGCGTTCATGGCGGTGCCGCCACCGGCCCGGCTGATACAACGGACTTTCCGCGTGGCGAAGGCGCGGGAAAAACGATCGGCCCGTACAAGCTGCTCGAGCAGATCGGCGAGGGCGGCATGGGCACCGTCTACATGGCCCAGCAGACCGAGCCGGTCAAGCGTGCCGTCGCCTTGAAAATCATCAAGGCGGGCATGGACACCCGCCAGGTCATCGCCCGCTTCGAGGCCGAACGGCAAGCGCTGCGCCCTGATGGACCATCCCAACATCGCCAAGGTCCTCGACGCCGGGACGACAGAACCAAATCCGAAATCAGAAACTCGAAACTCGAAACTCGAAAGACGAGGACCGTGCGACGCCTATTGGTTCGGATTTCGAATTTCGTGCTTCGGATTTTTCCCGTGGTCGCCCCTACTTCGTCATGGAGCTGGTCAAGGGCGTCTCGATCACCAAGTATTGCGATGAACATCGGCTGACACCCCGGCAACGCCTGGAGCTTTTCATTCCCGTCTGCCAGGCGGTGCAGCATGCCCATCAGAAAGGGATCATCCACCGCGATTTGAAGCCGTCGAATATTCTGGTCGCGCAGTACGACGGCAGGCCGGTGCCCAAGGTGATCGACTTCGGCGTCGCCAAGGCCGCCGGGCAGCAGTTGACCGACAAGACGCTCATCACCGGCTTCGGCTCGCTGATCGGCACGCTCGAATACATGAGCCCCGAGCAGGCGGAAATCAATCAACTCGACATCGACACCCGCAGCGACATCTACTCCCTCGGCGTGGTGCTGTACGAGTTGCTGACCGGCAGCACGCCGCTGGACCGCAAACGGCTGAAGCACGCGGCCTTCACCGAAATGTTGCGCATCATCCGCGAGGATGAGCCGCAGAAGCCGAGCACGCGCCTGTCGGACTCGACGGATTCCCTGCCCTCGATCTCCGCCCAGCGACACATGGAGCCGGCGAAGCTGACCCGATCCGTGCGCGGCGAGCTGGACTGGATCGTCATGAAGGCGCTGGAGAAGGACCGGTCCCGACGCTACGAAACGGCCAACGGCTTCGCGGTGGATATCCAGCGCTACCTGGCCGACGAGGCGGTGCAGGCGTGTCCGCCGTCGGCGTGGTATCGGTTCCGGAAATTCGCGCGGCGGAACAAGACGGCGCTGGCAGTCGCCGGCCTGATCCTGTTCTTCATCGCGTTGCTGGGCAGCGGCGGAGGTTGGGTAATCCGCGACCGGGCGGCGAGGCAGGCCAAGGTGGGCCACGATCTGGAACTGGCGCTGGACCGCGCGGACCTTTTTCAGGCGGAAGGAAAAAGGGCCGAGGCCCTGGCGGCGCTCGATCGGGCAGAATCGCTCGCCGGTCAGGCCCCCCCTGACCTGGCCCGGGACCGGCGGCTTGCTTGCCCTCAAAGAGCGGCTCGCCGCCGAGGCGCGCGACCAGGCGTTCGTCGCGCGGTTCGAGGAGATTCGGCTGCGCGTGGAAAGCCAGGTCGATGTCGCAGCGAGCCGCTTTACCAACGAGGCCGCCTTCCCTGAGATTCGGGACGCCCTCCGCTCCTACGGGATCGAAATCGGCGTCATGGCGCCGGCCCAAGCGGCCGCCAGCGTTCAGAGCAGGCCGCAGCCAGTCCCCCAAAACCTCATTTCCGCCCTTGACGAGTGTCTCCGGCTCGCGCCGAAAGAAGATGCGTCCACGCGGCAATGGTTGCTTGTCGCCCTGGCTGCCGTTGAAACCGATGCCTGGCGGGAGCGGGCGCGGAACGCTGTGGCTGGTCATGACTCGAAGGCGCTGGAGCAACTGGCTCACGAGGCGGACGTTCGGAAGCAACGGCCCAGTTTTCTCCTCTTTCTGGCAAGCAACCTGCCCGCGCAGATGACGACAGTCCGGCTGGATCTGTTGCGGCGGATTCAGCGTGCCTACCCGGCTGATTTGTGGGCCAATCACGTGCTCGCCTCGGAATTGATGATGAACGACGCTCAGCCGGCGGAGGCGGTCCGCTACTACACGGCGGCGTTGGCCTTGCGGCCGGATAACCCAGGGTTCTATCTCAATCGCGGCAACGCTCTGGAAAAAGCGGGGGAGGTGGACGCGGCCATCGCGGACTTTCGCCAAGCCGTTGCCGTTGCCCCGGAATACGCCATGGCCCACCGCAACCTCGGCAATGCCCTCCAGGCGAAGGGCCTGCTGGACGAGGCCATCGCCGAGTGCCGCGAGGCCATCCGGCTCAAAGAAGGATTTCGACCTGGCCCACTACAACCTCGGCAATGCACTGCGCGACAAGGGCCAGCTGGACGAGGCCATCGCCGCGTACCGGGAGGCCATCCGGCTCAATAACGACTATGCCGAGGCACGCGTCAACCTCGGCTATGTTCTGCGAAAGAAGGGCCTGGTAGACGACGCAATCGCCGAGTTCCGCGAGGCCATCCGACTCAAGAAGGATTTCGCCAAAGCCCACTACAACCTCGGCATTGCCCTGCGAGACAAGGGCCGGGTGGACGATGCCATCGCCGAGTACCGCGAGGCCATCCGGATCAAGAACGACTATGCCGAGGCCCACGGCAACCTCGGCGGTCTCCTGCAGGACAAGGGCCTGCTTAGACGACGCCATCGCCGAGTACCGCGTGGCCATCCGGCTCAAGAAGGATTACGCCCTGGCCCACACTAGCCTCGGTAATGCGCTGAGGGAGAAGGGCCTGGTGGACGATGCCATTGCCGAGTGCCGCGAGGCAATCCGGCTCAATCAGGATTTCGCCTCGGCCCACAACAACCTCGGTGATGCCTGAGGGAGAAGGGCCTGGTGGACGATGCCATCGCCGAGTGCCGCGAGGCGATCCGGCTCAATAAGGATTTCGCCCCGGCCCACAACAGCCTCGGCCCGCTCTGCGGGCCAAGGGCCGGGAGGAAGATGCCATCGCCGAGTACCACGAGGCAATCCGGATCAAGAACGACTATGCCGAGGCCCACTGCAACCTCGGCACGTTACTACGGCGGCAGGGTGCGTTCCTCCAGGCCCTGGAGGAGCTACGCCGCGGCCACGAACTCGGCTCCAGGAATCCGCGCTGGCCTTACCCGTCGGCCCAGTGGGTGCGGCAGTGTGAACGCCAGGTCGAGTTGGACGGAAAGTTGCCCGGCTTCCTCGAAGGCAAAACCACGCCGGCCAGCCACGCCGAGCGAATTGAATTGGCCGATATTTGCTCCTTCAAACGCCTGAACCGCGCCGCGGCCCGCTTCTACGACGAAGCCTTCGCGGCACAGCCCAAGCTCGCGGACCAGTCCGGAACCTTCCACCGCTACAACGCCGCCTGTGCCGCGGCGCTGGCCGGCTGCGGTCACGGCAAGGACGCCGACAAGCTCGACGGCAACGAGCGCTCCCGCCTGCGCCGTCAGGCCGTGGACTGGCTGCGGGCCGACCTGGATGCGTGGAGGCGTCGCCTTGACAAGGAGCCGGACAAGTTCCGACCGATCATCGTTGAAGAGATGCAGCAGTGGCTCGCGGACACCGACTTCACGGGAGTGCGCGGGCCAGAGGCGTTAGCGAAGCTGCCTGAAGCCGAGCGGCCAGCGTGGCAGGAGCTTTGGAGCGGCGTCGCCGACACGTTGGCACAGGCTCGGGCAGAGATGGCGCCAGGAAAGAAGTCCCAGGCGAATTAGCACGGCGGGCATCGGATCGGATGCTGGATTTCTAAAGCGACGAGCGGCCCGTGAGGCCGTCGCCACCAAGCAGATGTCTCAGGGCCCCGGCAAGTCCTGGCGCTGGGTCTGCGCCGGCGGGCGCTTGTTCTGTCATGCCATCGCGGACCGCACCCAAGAAGGAGCTTCACCGTGTCCCTTTCCCTTCGGTTCTCCTGGACTTTTTCGCGCAGCCAAGGTCGGCGCAGGCATCGTCGCAGCCCGGCGACAACTTCGTCCCACCGCCGGCACACCGCGCGGCCTGGTCTGGAAACGCTCGAGACGCGGCTCACGCTGAGCCTGACCACGCTGGCAACGTTCGTGTCGACCAGCGGTGATTACCGGTCGTTGGCCGGCCTGGTCACCGACGGCAGCGGTAACCTGTACGGCACAACGGCTCTCGGGGGCGCCTGAGCGTGAAAGTGTCTTGATATCCACACAAAGCAAAAGCGGCCGGTGAGCCTTGCCGCCACGACCGGCCCGGCAAAGGCCCAGCGCGCTCGGCCTGCACGCCGAGGAATCCGGCGGCAGTCCGTGAATCGTGAATGAGTTCGAGGCAGCAAGCTCCGGCAGTGGATCCGCGCCGGGCAAAGCTGGTTTTGTCACGCGGATCAGTTCTCTTCAAGAAAGGCATGTATCATGATGTCTGCATTCTGGTTTCGACAGTTGGCAACGGGCTCCCCGACTCGGTCGCGGCGCCCTGGGTCACGAACCGCTACTTCGCGGCGCTCGGTTCTTCCGCGCCTGGAAGGACTCGAGGACCGGAGCTTGCTCAGCCCGTTGACCGTCAGCAACCTGTTCGACAGCGGCTCCGGCTCGTTGCGCGCGGCCATCGCCGTCGCCAAGAGCGGAGACACCATCAATTTCGCCAAGGGGCTGCACGGCACGATCACGCTCACGAGCGGCGACTTGCCGATCGCCGATAGCGTGACGATCAACGGTCCCGGGGCCGGCAAGCTGTCTGTCAGCGGCGACAACTCCAGCCGCGTCTTTGACATCACGGGCAGCGCCAGCGTGAACATCGCCGGGTTGACCATCACCGGCGGCCAGGCGACCGCGGGGGGCGGGATCTTGCTCGAGGACAGCGCATCGCTCTGCATCAGCAACAGCACGTTCATCGGCAACGAGGCCCTGGGCAATGCGGCCGGCGGCGGGTTTGGCGGCGGCATCGAGGACGACTCGTCAGGCGCGCTATCGGTCGCGGGCAGCACCTTCGCGGGCAATAGTGCCGTCGGCGTCGGTGCCAACAGCAGCAGCAACAATCCCTCGGTTCCCCCCGGCTACATCCTCGCACTGGGTGGTGCGATCGACGTGACTTACGACAGCACGGGCCAGTCACGATCAGTCACAGCACGTTCACCGGGAACCAGGCCGCTGGCGGCAGCCCCGGCGCAAGTGCGGGCGGCGGGGCGCTCAGCAATTCCAGCAATATGGGCGCGGTCATGACCGTCACGGGCAGCACGCTCAGCGGCAACTCAGCCATCGGTGCAGCCGGCGGTGACGGCGAGGCGAATTTCGGCTCCGGCCAGGGCGGCGCCATCAACGATTTCGGGAGCTTGATCGTTCGCAATTCGACCCTCACCGGCAACCAGGCCGTGGGCACGCCGCTGGCCCCGGTGCCGTCCCCTCGCAGACGGTCTTGAGCGGCAGCGCGGTCGCCGGCGGCGGCATCTTCTGCCTGAGCCTCGAGCGTGCCTGCCACCGCGGTCGTGTCTGACAGCACCCTCGCCGGTAATCTGGCCCAGGGGCGCCGGGGCAACCGGTAGCGCGGCAGTGTGGGCGAAGGGGGCGGTATCTCCTTGATCGCCGTACCGTCGGCTCTAGTCGTCGGCTGCACGATCGTCGACAACGTGGCTCGCGGCGGGGCCGGCGGCAGCGGCGCGGTGGGCGCCTGCCGCAAGCGGCGGAATCGACATCGCCTTTGGGTCGGCCGTGACCGTCAGCGACACCGCCCTCCTGGGCAACCAGGCCTTGGGCGGGGCGGGTGGCGCCGGGGCCAATGGCGGCAATGGCTGGGGCGGCGGCATCAACGTCGGCAGCGGTGTCATCCTCGGTTTCCCGGACGGTTGTTCGCTGACGCTCTCCGACAGCACCGTGGTCGGCAATCTGGCTGTTGGCGGCGCCGGCGGGTCCGGCGGCAATGGCGGCAACGGCTCCGGTGGCAGTGTTTCGGTCCTCGCCGGGAGCTCCGCCGAGATCGATGCCACCTGGATCGTGGCCAACGCCGCCTTGGCCGGCAACGCCGGCGCCGGTGGCGCAAGCGGCTAGGGCACCGGCGGCGGCCTGTACATCGATACGGGCGCCGTCGTGACGCTCAGCAAGTCGAGCAAGGTCATCCTCAACTTTGCGTCGACAAGCGCCAATGACGTCTACGAAACCTACACCGTCACTTGAACATCGTGTTTGAGCGGAAGTCGCGGCGGGCAGTGCCACCCGCACACAGAACCGCGGGTGAGCACGCGCCGGCCGCCGTCAAATTCCCCAACCGTGAACGGAGCTCAAGTAAGCTGCTAACGGCGTGACGTTCGCGCGGCGGGGACCGCCGGTTGGTCGCGCGAATGGGTTCGCGACCGTAAGGTTTTAATCAACATGCGGTTGCGGTGAGTTTTCTGGGGCGGTCTCCGATCGTGGGAGGCGAGGTCGCGCACGAGGCAGAGTTGCGACGGAAAGCCGGCGCTGCCGCAACCGAAGTGGGGTGGACGCGTTCCGAACCGTCCATTAGTATCCGAGCCCTCTCCGGACATTGTCGGGATGGCGGCTCTGATCTGTCCCGAACTCGGAATCGCGCCACGGCAGCAATGTCGTGCGCACAGGAGCAGGATATTTAGCCAGGAGGGCAGGATGTCCGCCAACCGTTTGCACGCGGGGTTGCTCGAAGCCGCTGCCCGAGAACTCGACCGGAGTCTCCGCGCCATGACGTCGGGGCAATCCTTCCGGGCCGAGTATCTTCGCGACCATTCCGGCCAGCTCGAATTTCTCGCCCACGTGATCGACGCGGGGGTCGAGATCCGCGGCCGGTTCACGCTGGGCCAAGACGCTGGTGAAGCGGGTGCTGCGGCCGTATCTGGCCCATCAGGCGCGGGTCGACCGCATGATCGTCGAGCGGCTCTTCGACCTGACCGAGGCGGTGAAGCAGACAGGCTCGGCGCTGGAAGGGCTCGCGCGAGGAGGTGCGCGACGATCTCGAGTACCAGGAAAACCGGCTCCGAACCGCCATGCTTCGCGGGTCAGCGACGCGCCGAAGGGATGTCGGCCGGCTCGACCGCGAACGGCCTGCGCGTGGCGGATGCCAGCGAGTCGGTCGAGATTCCCGAGGGAGCCCGGCTGTTCCTGGGCGAGACCCCCGTGCCGCGGCCGGGCTATCTGCGGGTCGCTCCGGATGATGCGGCGGCCGACGTATCCGCCCCGCTCGATGCGATCCCGGCGCGGGCCGGGAGTATCGCGGAAGTCGTCGCGGCCAACGTGCTGGAAGACTACAGCGCCGCCGAGGTCCGGCACGTCTTGCTGCCGCACTGGGCCGCGCTGTTGCGCCCGGGGGGCTGGCTCACCCTGATCGCCGACGACTTCGGGGCCGCCGCCGACCGGCTTCGCGACGGCCAGATCGATGCCGAGACCTTCGCCGAGGCCCTCTTCGGCGACGGCGGCCGCCCCGACGCTCGGCATTCACGCCCGAGATTGCTCCGACGGCTGGCCGAGGAGGCCGGGCTGGTCCACGTCCGCGTCTCCGAGCGCCGCCGACGCCCGGACGCCGGCAGTCTACGGCTTCGAGCTGACCGCCGCCGCCCCCGCGGCCTGAAATCGACCTGCTCGCGCATCCCGTCAACATGGCTGTCAGGCGAACAAGCGGGCGCCACGGTCGTCCGCGACCCGTGACACCAAGGTTTCGGTGGGATGGGCGAGACGTGGCCTGAAATCCCAAGAGGGAACGACCCCCGCGCAGGAGGGCGCCATTCATGTCGCGAATCGGCAACCGTCAAGCCACCAGTGCCCCACCGTCTCGGTCGTCATCGTGACCGCGGGCCGCCGTCAGTGCCTGCCGAACTGCATTGCATCCCTGCGGCGGCAGACCTATCGGCCACTGGAGCTCGTCGTCGTGGTCGGACCGTCCAAGGACGGATCGCATGACTATGCGTCGAGCCTGACCGACGCCAAGGTCACGCGGGTCGACCGGCTGAACGTCTCGTTCGCCAGGAACACCGGCGTGCGCCTGGCCTCCGGCGACATCATCGCGTTCATCGACGACGACGCGATCGCCACGCCGACCTGGCTCGAGGAACTCGTCCGGGTCTTCGAGGCCGAGGGGCCGACCTGCGGCGGAGTCGCCGGACTGGTCGTCAACGAGAATGGGCCGGGCCGGCCGGTCCAGTCGATGAACAACACGATCAACGATCTCGGTGAGCCGACTCCATGCCGCCTCGCCCCATCGGGATTCAACGACCCCGAGGGCAACGAGTTTATTTATTTCATGGGCGCGAACATGGCAATGCGACGCGATGCCATCCTCGCCGCCGGCGGATTCGACGAGACTTACTTCTATCCGTACGAAGACGCCGACCTGTCGGTCGCGATCATCAAGGCGGGGTACCGGCTGTTCCACCACCCCAAGGCGCTCGTGCACCACCTTCCCGCCCTGAGCCACAACCGCCGCAGCGCGTTCGACCCGGGCTATTACGCGATCGCCCGCCACCAGATGTATTTCGCCTTGAAGTTCTCGAAGCGGACGAGCTGGGAGTGCTTCCGCGGGGTCGTCCGGACGAAGCTCGACTGGCTTCGCGAGTTCGTCCGGATGACCAGGCGGGGGCAGATCGGCTCATCGCGATGCCGCCCGCTTCACCTGGAACACGATCAAGGGTGTGACCAGCGGGCTGAAGGCCGGCCTGCGGTATCGTCGGGAAGGGCGGGTTCCGATCCTCTCGCCGGAGCATCCCCGGCCCGAGTTCCTGCCCTTGACGATGGACCCGCTGCCGCGACCGCCGCGGCGTCGACAGACGCCAGTCGCTTCGCCTGGCGCTTGCTCTGCGGCGAGTTCGGCGGTCCGGCCTTTGGCGGCGTCGGCGTCTACACGGCCCATCTGGCCGAGGCCCTTGCCTCGCGCGGGCACGACGTCACCGTCTTCCGTTCGCGAGTCGGCCCGTGCCGGATCGAGCCGGCGGGCTACCGGGTCGTCGACGTGCCGCTGGAGTGGGATCCCGTTCGTGAGCGGCACGTGTTTCTTATGGCCCTGCACCGCGAGGCCGACCGCCGCGAATTCGACCTGGTCGAGTCGCCCCTTGTGGAGCGGCAACGGCGCGGCGGTCGGGTCCGCGGCGCGCTGGCCGCTGGTCGTCCGGCTCGAGACGCCGTTTGCCTTGATCCGGGAGATGTCCGGGATCGAGTACAATCACGGCGTGAAGACGTTGATCGCCGCCGAGCAGCTTCAGCTCGCCTACGCCACCGGCATCATCGGGATCAGCCAGGCGGTCGTCTCGACCGTGGAATCCACCTATCACGTCCCGCTGTCGTATCACGGCCGGCGGCTCACGGTCATTCCCCTCGGATTGCCCTCGGTCGACCGCATCCCGTTCCGGCAGATCGAGACGCCAGCCTCCGAAGGGACGCGGTTCCTCTACATCGGCCGGTTCGAGGCCCGCAAAGGCGTGCTCGAGCTGGGCGAGGCGTTTGCCCGGGTCGCCCGTCAGGACCCGAAGGCGACGCTCTGGCTCGTCGGTGCCGATAACAGCGCCAACGACGGATTCGCGGCCAGGACCGGCAAATCCTACATCCAGGCTCTGTACGATCTCTGGGGCGAGGATATCGGGAAGCGCGTGCACTATCTTCGGCAGGCGTGGACGACGCGGTCGAAGAACTACCTGCTCTCGGCCTGCGACATTCTCGTGGCGCCTTCGCTCTACGAGTCGTTCGGGTTGATGTACGTCGAGGCGATGCGGGCGGGCAAGCCCGTCATCGGGTCGAACGCCGGCGGCATTCCCGAGGTCGTCGACGACGGTGGAACCGGGCTTCTGGTCCCCCCCGGCGATGTGCCTGCGCTCACCGAGGCGATGCTTCGCCTTGGTGCCGACGCCGATCTCCGACAGACCTTCGGGCACAACGGGCTGCAGCGTTTCGAGCAGCGATTCAGCCTCTACAACTTCGGCCGCCAGACCGAGAACTTCTACCGCGAGGTCCTCGACGAATGGCGCGGTCGCAAGAGTGGCGTGAACCTTCCCACAGCATCGCCCGGCTGGCTGCAAAACCCCATCAATCGGCCGCGGTTTGTCCTGTCGGAAGACCGGGCGCTGCTCGCGCGCCAGCCGGCGTAGGCGGCGTGCCGTGGATCTGATCGCAGATCCTGGCCGCAACAGACGCTTCAACGTCCGCGCGGTGCTGGGCCTGACGAAGAAGGTGCGCAGCGCGGTGGCCGGCGCACCTTTTCTGGACCGCCACGCTAGAGGCGAGAGCGGTCAGGATTCGCCGCAAGCACAAGCGGATTCACAACATTGATGGGCTTGCCGGCGCAATAAGCAGTGATCTGGTCGAAGATCTCCGAGAATTGAATCTCAAACTCCTCGTGGGTGACATATCCGATGTGCGGCGTGCACACGACGTTTTCCAAGAATAGCAGCGGATGCCTCCCGTCCAGAACCGGCTCTTCTTCGTAGACATCGACTGCGGCCGTTCCCGGCCGCCCCGCGCAGCGCAGACTCGAGCGCGCCGCTCTCGACGAGCGGTGCACGGCTGGTGTTCACAAAGAGTGCCGTCGGCTTCATCCGTGCAAGGTCCAGAGAGGTCACGATCCCGCGTGTCGCTTCCACGAGCCGCATGTGCAGGGAGATGATGTCGCAATCTTCAAAAAATGACTCTTTGGAGCGCGCGATCCTGTGGCCGTCCGCCCGTGCTTGCGCGAGTGAGACTTCTCGCGCCCACACAGCCACATTCATGCCGAATGCCTTACCGTAGCATGCAACCACGCTGCCGATGCGGCCGTACCCGTAAATCCCCAGTAACTTGCCGCGCAGGCTGTTTCCGACGGCAATCTGCCACTGACCGGCCCGGAGCGCGGCCATCTGTCTGGGGATCTGGCGCATTGCAGCGAGAATCAAACCCCAGGTGAGCTCCGCTGCGGCATAGGAGGGCGTGCCGGGATGCTGGCTCGAGGACACGATCACGCCGCGCCTGGTGCAAGCGGCGATGTCGATGTGCGGGTAGACACTGCGCTGACTGATGAGTTTCAGCTTGTCCAGGCGATCGAGGAGCGGTGCCTGTATCGCGGTCCGCTCGCGGATGAGCACGAGCGCTTCGGCATCCTTGAGTCGGTCCGCGAGCAATTCGACGTCCTGGACATGGTCGTTCCATACCGTCACATCGTGGCCATTCAGCTTCTGGAAGCAAGCGAGCCCGCGCAGCGTATCGTGGTAATCATCGAGTATCGAGATCTTCATCGCAATCGCGCCCTACGTCGTGCTGCGCGCCTTGATTCAGCTTGCGTTGATCGAGAAGGGCGCGCCCTGACGCTGTGATCCTGACGACGCTGCGCCCATCGGCATGCTCCCGCATGACCAGTCCCCGATCGTTCGCCTCTTCCCAGACGGGAAGCCTGGGACAGGACGTGCGCCAGGCATCCATCACTTCTTCGGTGCGCCGTTCGCTTTTGGCGACCCACTCGAGGAGATCGAGGATCAGGGCTTCGACCACGGTGTCGACCATCGGGATTCCCCTCTGCCGATGTCCGGTCGCAACTGTCTGTCAGTTATTGTAGGGCTCCGTCTAGTTCAGATCTGCACCCAATCCCAGGCAGACATGGTGGCGGCCCAGCGCGCCGCGTGGCCGCGGCTGATGCGGTCGTCGAGACAGCTCGCGGCTGTGACTTCGGGCACCAGGTCCGGCCGCAAGTCGTCGCGCACGAAAAACGCGTTCACGGCGTTGCGGTTGACGCCGACGAGCCGGTAACCCTTCTCGCGGCCCAGCTTGACCCATGCGGCCAGCGAGGCGTTCAAATACCCGGGCTTCAGGTCGGAGCACGCGAAGCTCCGGTCGTAAGGGACGGCGACCGACACGTCGGCCGGCATGCAGACGTTGAACTCCAGAACCACGACCCGCGGATTGACGCAGTTGATCGCCTTCCAGATCCAGAAGTCCACGCCGTCCAGGTCGAGTGAGAGCAGGTCGATCTCGCCGGTGAAGCCGTTCTCCGAGATCCGGTCGTTGATCGTCTCGGCGTCGACCCAGGTGTGCAGGACCGTGGGCGGGCGCCAGAACGTGTCGGGATAGCTGGCATAGAAGGCGCGCGCAATCCGTGCGTTCTCCGCGTTGCCGTCGACCAGCAGCCCATCCCACGCGTGATTGATGATCAAGTTGGCCGTGTTGCACTCGTAGCCCACACCCGCACAGATCTCGACACACGTTTTGTGCTCGACGCCCAGCACGGTGAAGAGGTACAGCAAGATCCCGTCCTCATCGAACTGCGAGAACGCGCGGAAGCCGACCTCATCGAGCCGGGGGAGCGGCTTGTTCTCGCGCAGCAAATCTTGGTAGGCGAGCTGGAGCAAGGTCTGCGTGCCTTTGTCCACGCGGGTGCGCTGCCAGTGTGCGTCGGGAACGCGTTCCCACTGGGCGTTGAGCGTGCCCGGCCAGCGTGCCAGCTCGGCCTCAAGCACAGCGCGAAGGTCGGCAACGTTCGAGGCTCGCGCTGCAGCGAGCCCCGGTTGGACCACTCGGGCGGTCCACCGCTTTACAGTGTTCTTCACGCGTCCCATCGCTCGGTGCCCTCCTCTGGATTTGCCAGCCGCCCCGCGCCCGGCTTGTCCCGGCCCGCAGGGCGGAATCGAACCAACGTGTTGTAACCCGCGATGACAAGATTGGAGCTCACCCGCGGTGCTGCCCACGGCTGCGCCTCGCCTCCTGCGCGATCGGTCGCTAGGCGCCTTCGACCCGCAAAGGAAGGCGACAGGCTCCGTCGTCTTTCGGGCCAAAGCGTCCGCTCGGGCGGCGAGCCCGTCTCTCACACCAGTCGGTGCGAAATCACTTCTGGCGGCCTTCGGTCGCCCTGGCGTGGTTCTCCGGAACCTGCATGCTATACAGGGCGCGCATGCCCCGATATCCCGACCCGACCGCTCGCCTGCGGCCGCTGCCGGCCGGCAGTAAATGTCGGCTGACCGCGGCCAGCCGGGGCGCGAGCCGCCACGACCGCGAGCCCGTCAGCTCCGCGAGCCCGTCTTCGAGCTCCGAGATCCTCCGCGCCCGCTCCTGCAGATCCGTTTCTGCGGCAGCGACGCGCGTTTCGAGCTGTTCTATCCGCGCGGCGTTCTCATCGATCTGGGCGACCAGTGCCTGGTTTGATTCGAGGATCCGGGCACTCCGCGCCGACAGGTGCGAGAGCAGGTACTGGTCGCAGTCGAAGTCCTGCAGGATGAGCTCGTTGTAGGTCGCTTTGTTGTAGCGAGCTTCGCCCGCCGGGTTCCGGCGCGCGACGATCGTGTAGAAGTCCTCTTCTCCAGACCGGCGCCGCTGGCGGTGGACCGAGAATTCAATGTTCGTGAAGCCGAGGATCTGAGCCACTTCCGCAATGAAATGCGGCGAGAGCGCCCACCAGGTCTCGAATGGCCAGCGGGTCTGGGAGTCGGGCATGAACCTCACGATTCGTCCCTGGCCGAGCACGGTCGCCACCGCCTGGTCCTCTGAGAGCCGAAGCACATCGGTGATGATCAGCGTGTCCGTGGACAGGCTCGCCGCCTTCTGGATCGCGAGGAACGGATCGCGCAGATGCAGGAGGATCGCGCCCATGGTCACGACGTCAAACTTGCCCAGGGCCGGCGAGAGATCGTACACCGAGCCATAGGCGACGCTGCGCCTTGGAATGGAAACGCTTGTGCGCGAACCACCAGGCGTTGTTTAACTCCCTGATGTGCTGTTTTCGCCCGGCGATGTGGTCGCCGTAGTCATAATTGTGATACGGAACGATGTCCCAATCCTGTTGCGGGGAGAGGTCGTAGCTCAGCACGTCCGCCCCTTGTTGCTCCATCCAGAAGCACAGGTGGCCGCTCGCCGTCCCAATTTCGAGCACCTTGCGCCCGGCCAGCTCGACGTTCCCGAAATATTCTCGCTCGCGGCCGCGCAAGTCCCATTCCCCCTGCACCTCGCCGTGTCCCGGCAGGGTCATCGAATGGTAAAAGTAGCACTCCTCGATGGAAGGATCGGGGCGGTGTGTCGCTGTCGCTTCGAGCACTGCGGTCATGGATTGAGCTCCGCTTTGCCGGCCAGGCTGGGTTGGGGCCGTCTGGATCCTCCAGACTCAACCGCCACCGACGAGGAAAAGTAGCGCATTCAATCGGCTTGGTCAGTACCTGTCAATGTGAACTGGCCGATTCTTTCCACGTTGCACCGGATCGCGGCGACATAGAGCGCAGGAACGAATCCGATCGGAATCGCGGTTGACTGTTCTGCCGATCTCGTATAACTGTGCACCCTCACCCTTGATCGATCCCAGATTCGATGCTGGTTCGCCGCCGTTTGCCTCTTCCCTTCCGGACCTTCATTTGTCCCGATGCGGCGGCTGATGCCGGGACCGTTGCAAGTAGGTGTGCAGGTATGGAGACGGTAGAACAACGACCCGCCTTGCTGGCCGACAAAGACGATTGGATCAGCCAGCTTGAGGAATCGCTCAACCGAGCCGAGTCCGAGGTCGAGCAACTGCGACGAAAAGTCAGCGAGCTCGAGGGGGCCCTCCAGAATGTCGAGCGGTCGCGCTCCTACCGTGCCGCCATCAAAGTCTCGCGTCTGTGCCGCCGCATGGCGGCGGCGATCTCCAGCTCGCTGCGGGCTCTCGGCCCAGGTGAACGCAGCCGCCATTCCTTCTCGAAGCTGCAGGACGGGATCCGGCTGGCCGGCGAGATGCACAGGCTGTTGCGCGGTCCGCGCGGAAGCGTCCAGCTGCTCGTTCGTGCCTGCTGCATCGAGGCCGCCCGCCTGGCAGGACTCGAGCGGAACCGCATCCGGTCGCTCCGCGGTCAGGCGCGCGGTTCCACTCGCGATCGGGTCGATGTATCGATCGTGATTCCCCTGCTCAATCAGAAGCGCAGTGCCCTTGGCTGCCTGGCGGCGATCGTCGAACACACGAGCGGACCGTCGTACGAACTCATCGTTGTGAGCGATGCCCCGGCCGGTATCGCGCCCATGCTGATGAAATCAGGCGAAGCGAACAGCCCGACGCGAACTTGGCGGAATCGCCCCTTCATCGACGCCTGCAACCGCGGGGCGGTGGCGGCGCGGGGCGAATTCCTCGTTTTCCTCGACGATGACACGGTGGTCACTCCCGGGTGGCTGCAGGCACTCGCCGAGACGTTCCAGAATAGACCCGGGACCGGGCTTGCGTGCGCCAAGCTGGTTGATCGCGCTGGGCGCCTGCACGCGGCCGCGAGTGTGCTCTGGCGTGACGGTACCCGCTCGAACGACGGCGAGAGCGACGACGGCGGCCGCCCCAGCCATAACTTCATGCGCGAGGTCGACGACTGCCCCGGAACCGGCTTGATGGTCCCGCGCGCGCTGTTCGAGAAGCTGGGCGGGTTCGACTCGCCGCGCGGCCCGGTGTCCGACGAGGACGCCGATCTCGCGCTCAAGATTCGCCACGCCGGGCACAAGGTCATTTACCAGCCGCACGCCAGGATCATTCATCGCGGGGGATCGATGTCGGGACCGGAGCCCGAAACCGCAGCGACGTCACGAGTGGTCGTCCATCCGACAGCGTTTCGCGAGCGCAGACGCCACCGGCTTGATTTTCACCCCCCTGCTCCGCAAGCAGACGCCGATCGCAATGCGGAGACGCGCGCGGTGGATCCGGCCTCGCGAGACCGGGTTCTGGTGATCGATCACCGCCTTCCCTTCTTCGATCACGACGCGGGCTCCCTGCGCATGTTGGAGATGGTCCGTGCCCTGGCGAAAAACGGCCAGCATGTGACTTTTATCCCCGGCGATCTGACCGGCTGGCCGCGCTACCTCGAGGCCGTGCAATCCGCCGGCGTCGAGGTCATCCACCGTCCTTATTACTTCTCCGTCCTTCAGTACTTGCGCGAGCACGGTCGCGAATTCAGCCTGGTGATCCTTTCCCGGCTGGCCACCGCCGCGAGGTTCATGCCGGCGGTCCGGCGGCTGGCGCCGCACGCGAGGATCGTCTTTGACACCGTCGACCTCCATTTCGTGCGGGAGGAGCGCCAGGCGCGCATCGAGCAAGACAGCGAGCTGGAAAGCGCGGTTGCGAGTCGAAAACAACTGGAGCTTCAGCTCGCGAGGCGCGCCGATCTTACCCTCGTTGTCAGCCCCATCGAAAAGGCGATCCTGGAACAGGAATGTCCGGGCGTTGACGTTCGGATTCTCTCGACGATTCATGCGCTGGAACAGCACGACGTGCCGGGCTTCGACGGGCGCAGGGACATCGCGTTCATCGGCAGCTTTGGGCACACGCCCAACGCCGATGCCGTCCTCTATTTTGCGAGGGAAATCTTCCCGCTGGTTCGCCTGCGGCTGACCGATGCTGCCTTTCAGGTGATCGGCCCCGGCGCCCCTCCCGAGGTGCTCAATCTCGCCTCGCCCAGCATTCGCATCCTCGGTCAGGTGCCTGACATCAGACCGCTGTTTGACCGGGCCCGCGCGTTGGTCGCGCCGCTACGCTTCGGGGCGGGCGTCAAAGGCAAGGTCAGCCAGAGCATGGCGCTCGGAGTTCCCACCATCGTGACGTCGATCGCGGCCGAGGGAATGCACCTCGTGCATGAGGACAACGCCATGATCGCCGACGACCCCGAGAGCTTTGCCGACGCGCTCGTTCGCGTGTGCACCACGCGCGAGCTCTGGGAGCGGGTTTCGGCGAACGGACGTCAAACGCTCCGGGAACACTTCTCAGTGGAAGCAGCGTCCAGGGCGATCGACGAGCTGCTCCTCTGGGCCGGCCGGGCCCGGGCGGTTTGACCAGTCGTCCCATCGGCTGCGATCAGACAGTCGCTGGCGCGATCTCGCATTCGTAGCCGCGGTCGACGAGCCACTGGCCGCATCGTTCTGCAAGCGTCTGCCGTTGTTGCGGGCTGGCGGCACGCTTCCAGCCGCCGATCCCGCCATCCCGCATGTGATTCCAGTGGAAGAGCGTCTGCGAATCATAACGCAGGGAATTCTCGGGCTTCGCCAGGTCGATTCCGGCCGCGGCCAGGTCCGCCGCCAGGGCCAGGGAACGCTCTTTGTTCCTCGCGGCGGAAAACTCCGCGGATAGCTCCTCGGCCTCGAGAGCGGCGATCTGAAACCCAAGATGAAGCGCGATTGCCTGCACTGCCTTGCTCGGATTCGCGGCAATGCTCTCGTAGCTCTGGCACAGTACACCGGGCAGCGACGGCCAGTAGCCATCGACCGCGATGCAGGCGTCCATCAAGCCGTCCGGCGCGACAACCTCGTCAAAGCTGAGCGACCATTTGTGCATCAGCGAGAACACCACGTCGCGAAGATCGCGTCGGGAATAAACGGCCCGCGCTCGACCGTCCCGAAGGGCTGTGGCGAAAGACTCGTGCCCGTCGTGAGTCTTCAAGACCCTCCACGCGGGCGTGTCAGACTCTCCGGAGGATTCATACGCGGGACCGAGAATGAATCCCAGACGCTCTCCCCCTGCTTTCCGCTCGATCAACTCCGCGCAGATATTGTATTGCCATGTCGAGCACGAGCGGTACATTCCGACGCAGAAAACGTCCATACGTGAAGCCTTTATAAGAGCGTACTACCGTGCACGTGAAAGTATTGTCATCTAATCCCGCGGCTCTCACGCACGAGTTCTCCCGCGGCAAGTCGCTCCGCCCGCCCCAAGCCCGCTACGCCGGCCGCGAGTTGCCCCGCGCGAGCGGCTGCAGTCGACCGAGATTGATCACGCGTCCGGAACCGGCACGCGGGCGCGCGGATGAACGCGGCGGATCACGCGCTTCGCGATCGAGGCCAGTCTGGGCGACCGGGTCGACAACCGCCGCAGCCGGCGCGCCACGCTGATGGCTATGGGCCCCAGTTCCCGAAACGGGGCGAGCTCCTCCAGCGCCGTCTCCAGATGAGCCTGGGTCGACCCGAGCCTGGCTTCGCTGGCAGCGAGTTGTGTTTGGCTGGCTGCAAGCTGTGCTCCGCTGGCGTCGAGCTGAGCGCGAATCCCCTCGAGTGCGAGCTGCGAATCAGCGAATGTTCGGCGCATTCCCATGAGCTCATGCTGCGCATGCTCGAGCCCCGCCTGGGCAGCGCCCAGGGCCGTCTGGGTAATTGCCACGGATTCCTGACTGACCTGGCAGGCGTGGCGAAGCTCGTGGATCTGTTGGTGATATTCGTAGATTACGTACTCGTCAAATACGTTTGCCGGCACGGCCAAGAGCGGGAGCAACTCCCGATCCTCGCGCGCACATAATAACGATTGAGCCCGTCAAAACAGGCAAACAGATACTCGGCCGCGAGCAGAAGCGGCTCCCAGTGCTCGTAGCTGGGAGCGCTCGTGGCCGGCCGGGTTGCCTCGATCACGACGACCCGCGGCCGGTGTCGGCCCCAGTCTGCTCCCTCGAGCACTTGGCGCTCGTAGCTTTCGACATCGATCTTGAGGAAATCGACCGTCCGCCCGGCATACTCCTCACACACCCGCGAAAGCGTCGTGACCGGTATCGAATGTTCCACGAGCTCGAAGCCTTGCCGCCGCAGGTCTTCGGCCTGCTCTTCCGAGAATGTCGAGAGTTCCACCGACGCGACACACTCGTAGAGTGTCGACGTCCCCTCGCGATTTGAGAGGCCGGCACACAGGTTCACGTCTCGCGGCCGGTCCTGCGCGAGCATCGCCGATAAGTTCGGGATTGGCTCGATGTTGATGCCATGCCAGCCGCGCTCGTAAAACAGCTTGGTCACCGAGTGTACGACCGGATGGCAAGCGCCGACGTCGATGTAGAACCCGCTGGAAGATTCGGGAAACAGCCGATTGAGTAGCACGTCCTCGCGGTTCTGGGCGTAAGAGATGATCGCCATCGGTTTCCCTTGCCCCACCGACCGGACTACCGCCCAGGCCGATTGCCGGTCCCGCGTCATCGCCAGAGAGCCAGCATCGCGTGCGGTTTATTGGTACCCCGCGGTTCCGAGAGTGCCCCACTTCCTGGGCAGCGGGCACTTCGCCGTGATTCCGCGGGCCGATTGCCAACCTCCGGTCGGACTCACTCACCCGCCCACGCCGCCGCCATCGCGTTGGATGCGCGCTGGCTCGTTTGAGTCGGGAACAACCGGATGTTTATTTTTGTTAAGGGGATTAGTAGGGCTATAGTAACTTTGTGGTTATGGGCTTATAGCGACGAGTTGTGACCGAACTTTAGTAGTATCGGTTTTTATTGTCCAAAAGATTGCAGGCAATCCCGGCCGACGGCGTGCGGAGGCTCCTGATCGACAATCGGGGTGGTCAGTCTAACAAAGAGCGCCAGTTGATCAACGACAGTCGCCGTCCGCAGCCATCACATCCGGTCTGCGGCTGTAAAGCCAGGAAACATAGGAAGTTCACGCGGCTGGAGGAAGACGGCGCATCGCGACTGACAGCCTGGTGTCGCATGCGAACGATGATCTCAGCGTGATCTGTGTTCGCGGGCGCGCGCACCACGCCGCCGACTTGGCTTCCTCGACGGCACGAGGTGTCGCCAGCCAGGGGTTCCGCGTCGGATAGCGAAGGCGGGCTGCCGGAACCAGCGCTCAGCAATACGCTGCTCGCCGTTGCCGCGCCGTCGGCGTAAGGGCGCCGGTCGCCGGCGCAAGGATAGGCTCGGTCGATCGTTACGATTGTACTGCTGTGAGGAATCACCGTGAGCCGGTGACCGCTCTGACTCCGCGGATCCAGGTGGCCTTTTTTACGACCGTCGGAAGAGCGGTCGAGCGGTCTCAGCGGGCTGCCGGGGTGGCTGGGAGCCCGCATCGGAAGGAGGCGAATTGACGGCGTCGGCGTCGACGCCGTGATTCCAGTTCTCGCTGTAAGCTCAGCGTGGGAATGGCTGTTTGGTGGTGCTCGACATCGAGAGAGACGTCGTCGTTCCCGCGACCCGGCTCGAGCGCTGGCGAGCGTCACCAGCAGCTCCGATCGAAGAACGAGCCTGCCCGGCGCCGCACGTCGAAACGAACGAACCCGGCCCGGTCGGATATGACTGAGCCGGGGGTGTTTTGTTCCATCAGCCGATCAGCCCACACCAGGCCGGGCCTCAGGCGACGGCGAAGAACGGCCGTTGGCCTCGAGCCCGGCGAGGGCTAACCCACTGGCCGCAAATCAAGGGCCGACGCCGCCGTGCGTTCGGAAGGGCGTCAGGTGCGACGGCTGGTCGAGCAGCCAGAATCGCTCCCACTCGTCGCCCGCCTGGCGCAGATTTTCCGAGTCGACGAGCAATTCTTCCACTCGCCGGGGTTTGTACGCGGCATAATGCGGCAAAGGCACCGGGGCGCATCCCTCGAAGATGGCGAGTGATGCGGCCGTGATCGCCAAGGCCGCGAACAGTTTCCGCATGTCGGGCTCCTCCCGTCTTGGTGACCGCTCGAATCAGCGTCTCCGTGCACTCCTTGCACGGGTCTGATCCGGGGGACTCGATGCCTCGGCCTGCAACCTCGGCCCGAGTCCGGACTCCATTCGCCACCGTATGTGTGATCCGCAACCCGCCGCGCGCCGACGAAACCGTCACGAGGTCGATCAAACCCAACCTCATGGGGCTTCGCCCTTTCTGGCTCAGGATCGAGCCCAGGCGACGTCGTGAGCTATTCACTCCGATTCAGTCGGCAGATGAGCTGGCCCGCGGCTCTGACACCGGCTCCACGGGCCCGTTGTTCTCTAGATCGGCATCCGAGCCTTCTTCCAATAGTGGAAGTTTTGACGGATCTATCTTTCGAACCAATTCTTCCATTTCTTTGCCCGGCTTGAACGTCACGACGTTCTTGGAGGGCACATAAACCTTATCGCCGGTGCGCGGATTTCGCGCCTTGCGCGGGGCTCGCTGTTTGACCTCGAACACGCCGAAATTGCGTAACTCGATCCGCCCCTCGGCAACCAAGGTCTGGATGATGGCGTCAAGAGTCCGCTGGACGATGTCCTTGGTCTTGAGCTGCGTCAGACCGATGTCCTCTGAGATCTTTTTGACAATCTCTTTCTTGGTCACGATGCTCGTCTCCACGGATGCGTGGTTGGCCCAATCTGGGCAGCGAACGGCTCAAGTGTATTGCTGGCTTGGAGTAGTGTCAAGCAGGTTCCATCCGCCCGTTTCCCGATTTCACATTTTGCTTTCTTCGCAGACATTCCTGAAACGGCCCGGAACCGTTGGGCGTACCGGCCCGCCATCGTCAAGGATCGAGATCAGAGCATGTCTCGCCTCCGTGGTTCAAGTTCGTGATGCCTTGATATCTTGATCGGCCAGTTCGATCGCTAGCGCCGCGGAGGCATGCGCCTCGTGCAGGTGGCGGTGCAGCGGAGCGTAATTCCAGGGAAGGTCGTGGCTCTCGGTCAGTCGTTTCAGGCGGGCGATGAATCGCTCCGACAGGGCCAGGCCCGCACGCTCATACGACGGGTCGCAATAATAGGTTCGGCAGCCCAGCGGCCGGGCTGCGCGTGCGGTGCATCGTCCGGAACCATCCTGCCAGGGACAGCTCTCACCCCGATCCAGCGGCACGCTGGGGCCGCGGTGCCGCGGCGAGCAGGTACCCCACCTCGGCTTCGGAAACAAAGAGCGTGTGCCCAAATTCGATGAACCGGCAGCAGCGCCCGCTCAGCTCGCAGACCGGTCCCAGCCGGGCCACCTCTGCGTCGAGCTCGGCATAGAGCGCGCGCAGCTCGCCCAGCCAGTCCGGTTCCACCGGCTCGCGGCCAAACTCAGCCGAAGGGCGGACATCGTTCATTTTGGAGTCTTTTCGACCGACGAGAGGATCTCTTCCACGGAGTAGAGGCGGCCATGCCCCGAGCCGGGGCAGACCTTGCGCACATGCTTCCAATCGGCTGGCGTTTCCACGTTCTCGGGCCAGAACGGCCACGTGCGGCACTGGATGGGACGCGCCGGATACACCGTGCAGCCCGCGTCCTTTTCCCAGAAGATGCAGTCTCCACCGGGCCGTTCGATCAGACTGTAGCGCTCACCCACCTGCCGCACATATTTCGCTGCAAACCGCTCGGGCGTATCGCCGCGCAGCGCGGCAAGCTGAGCGATTTCTTCCAGCGAAACCCAGACGAACCCGGGGGCCCCGGTGCAGCACGCCCCACATCGCGTGCAGCTGAAGGCCAGCCCGTCTCGATACCAGGGTGACGGCGATTCCGGCAGACTCATATGAGGTCCCGATCAACTCGCGAAGACACTCGGCTGGAGGTCGACTTACTCTAGCGGCCGGAGTCTGTGCTGGCAACCCTATTTCCGTTTTAAGCTGCTATTGGATCGGGATTTGTGTACTTGATTGCGGCTCCCATCAGTTTCCGGAAGCGGCGCCGGATTCGCGGCCGCGGTCGCGGCGTCGCCACGACGGCAGCGCACCAGACGGCGGACCTCGGGCGGCCGTGGACCTTGCCGCTTACTGCCGCGTGGCCGCGTCATGATTGGCGATGGCGGTCGCAACCCGGGCAGCCCGCTAACCGCCGATCGAGTGCATCAGCCGCTCGGGCTGGATGAACCGGGCGGTGTTGATCTCGTGGCCTTCCCACTTCGACGCGACGCAGTCGCGAATCGCCCGCGCGATCTCGACGATCGCCCGCCCCGCCCCGCAGCAGGGTGCGGATGTCGGTCTCCTCGAGCGCGAACAGGCAGTTGCGCAGCTTGCCGTCGGACGTCAGCCGGATCCGATTGCAGCTCGCGCAGAACGGACGGCTGACCGAGGCGATGAAGCCGACCACGTCCACCGCCGTCGGCGTACTCGTAATCGAGCGCCGGCGCACGCGGGATCCTGGTCCGGCGCGGGCGATAGCGGACCGAATCCTCGCGGCGAGGAGGTCGATGGATCTCGGCGGCAAACAGGACCTTCTCTCGCTCCCAGTGATGGCCGGCGTCGAGCGGCATGTACTCGATGAACCGCAGCTCCAGCCCGTGCCGCCGGGCAAACTGCGCCAGCGGGACCACGTCGTCCTCGGTCTCGCCCCGAATCGCGACGGCGTTGATCTTCACCGGGTCGAACCCGGCCTCCTTGGCCGCGAGGATCCCCTCGATCACCTGCTCGAAGCCCGGGCCGCCGCGTCAGCCGCTCGAACCGGGCCGGGTCCATCGTGTCCAGGCTGATGTTGATCCGCTCGAGGCCCGCGTCGCGCAGCGCCCGCGCCACCGGGGCCAGCAGGATGCCGTTGGTCGTCAGCCCGATGTCCTTGATCCCCGGGATCGCGGCCAGCTTCTCGACCAAGGTCGGGAGGTCCCGCCGGACCAGCGGCTCGCCGCCGGTCAGCCGGACCTTGTCGATCCCCAGGGTGCGCGCGATCCGGACGAACCGCTCGATCTCCTCGAAGCTCAAGAGCGAGGCTGCGCGGCAAGAACTGGACCTGCTCGGGCATGCAGTAAACGCAGCGGATGTTGCAGCGGTCGGTCACGCTGATCCGCAGGTTGTTGTGCGGCACGGCCCCAAGAGTCGACGAGCTGGCTTGGTGCGGGTGTCATCACGGTCGCGTCGGTTAGAGTAAGCAGGCGGCTCCACTCGTTTGATTATACCCAGCCGGCGGGCACCGTGTCGTCGCGCGACGGCTCACGCCCCGTTCAGGTCGGGCCCAATCCGGGGTGGACCCATTCCTCGTCGCCGTCGGCCCAGCTTCTCCTTCTTCCAGATCGGCACGACCTCCTTGAGCGTGTCGATCAGCCAGCGGCAGGCCTCGAACGCCTGCTCGCGGTGCGGGCAGCTCACGGCGACGACCACGCTGACCTCGCCCAGGTCGAGATCCCCGACGCGATGGACCAGCGCCAGCTCGATGATCGGCCAGCGCCGGCGCGCCTCGTCCTCGAGCTCGGCCAGCTTCTTCAGGGCCATCTCGGGATACGCCTCGTAGTCAAGCGCGACGGTCCGGCGCTCGCCGGTCAGCTCGCGGACGGTGCCCAGGAACGTGCAGACGGCCCCGGCCCGCGTTCGAGCGGACCCGCTCGGTGACGGCCGCATGGTCGATCGGGCGATCGGTGATCTCGATCATCGGCGAGCCAGACTCCGATCAATACGCAGGGACGCACTGCGCAAGGGCCGCACACTTCGCCGCCGCCGCTGACCGGCGGGATCACGGCGATCCGCGCGCCGGGCGGGATCGGTTGGTCGTCCGCGGCGTATTCCTCGTCGACGGCGATCAAGACGCTGCCGCAAGAGGGGCGCGAGCGCGGGCAGTCGCTCGGCGAGCGCCGCCCGCAGGCCGGCGACCGTGGCGGCTTCGGCCAGCTCGAGGTCGATCTCGGAGCGCCCGGCCCGCTCCTTGGCCAGTGCGAACAGCCGGACCCGCACTCGCGGAAGCTCGGCCGAGCCCGCCCGGGCCGAACGGTCCGGCACTGCGACCGCCCTCGATCGCGTCGTCCGTCGGGCGCCGCCGTTCCATCGGCTCAGGTCCTCCGGCGTGTCCAGGTCGGCGATCACGCGGGAGTCGTCGACCGGCAAGAGCAACGACTCGGTCCTGGTTGCGGGCGACGAGCGCATTGACGCCGACGTCGGCCGGCAGCGCCGCGGATCGCCGCGGCGAGGGACCACGGCAGTACGATCGGATGCCCGCGCCGTCCTTCGAAGCACGGGATGACAATGCTCTCGGGCGATCGCCGCGGCAAGGTGCAGCAGCCGGGCGACGAGCTCCCGCGTGATGCCGGGCGTGTCGCCGGGCGCAAGCAGCACGCGTCGACGGGGCGGCGCTCCGGTCCAGGGTCTCGAGCCCCAGCTCGATCGAATCGCGCATTTCGGCCGGCCGGCTCTGCGGGCACGACCACGAGCGCCCGGCGCCTGCGAGCCTCGGCGGCGAGCTCCGGGCTCTCGGCGGCATCGGCCGGCGGCAGCGACCACGACCACGGTGTCGGCCCCGCCTTCGCGAAGCGCGGTCACGACGCGGCCGATGACGGTCTCGCCCTGGATCGAGATCAGCAGCTTGGGCCGGCCCATCCGCTCGCTCCGGCCGGCGGCGGGCACAATGGCGGCGATCATGGCGAGGTCGCAATGCCGGCGTCGGCCCGCGCGCTCCCCGCAAGCTCGCCTTCGAGGCGCGGCCGGCCGGCCCGCGGGCCCAGGTTGCGCCGGGCGATCAGCTCGGCCACGATGCTGATGGCGATCTCGGGCACCGTCTGCGAGCCGATGTCCAGACCGACCGGCGCGGTCACGCGGCCGAGGTCCTCGTCGCTGATCCCGGCCTCGCGCAGGTTCTCGAAGATCAGCCGGATCTTGCGGCGGCTGCCGATCAGCCCGACGTACGAGGCCGGCGTCGGCGCCAGGCAATACAGCGCTTCCTGGTCGTGGCCGTGGCCGCGCGTCACGATCAGGGCATAGGTCTGACGGCGTGATCTCCAGCGAGCGGAGCGACCTCCTCGATCGGCCCGACCAGGATTCGCTGGGCGGCCGGGAACCGCTCGCGATTGGCGTACTGGTGGCGGTCGTCGACGACCCAGACGTCGAAATCCGCCTGCGCCGCCAGGCTGGCGACCGCCTGGCCGACGTGCCCGGCGCCGACGATCACCAGCCGGATCCGCGGCCAGCTCGGCAACAGTGCAAACCCCGCTCGAACCGACGGTCTCGGCCGGGAGGCCGGCGGCTCGATCCGCGCGGCCAGCCCGCGCGGGAACTCGCCGGCCGGCCAGCTCGCCCGCGGCTGGCCCTCGCCGTCGAACAGGAAACGGCTCCCCACCGCAATTCCGTCTGCCTGCTCGCGATCGACGACGATCGCCTCGGTGAACCCCTGGCCCTCCTCGATCGCCCGATCGAGGCGCGGAAGTACGCGAGCGGACGCGGCCCGCGCGAGCGGCTGCGTGAGGATCACCATCTTGCCGCCGCAGATCAGACCGTCGGCCCAGGCGTAGTCATGGTCCAGGACGAACGAATGGACGGCCGCCGCCGATCCGCCGATCTGCTGGATCGCCTTCGGTCTTGACCTCGTTCTCGACGCAGCCGCCGCCCAGCGTCCCGGCCTGGCCGCCGTCGGGATCGATGACCATCATCGAGCCGGCCTTCTGCGGCGTCGAACCGCGGGTCTCGACCACCTGGCAGACGATCGGCTCGCGACCCTGCTCGAGCATGTTGATCAAGTGCCGGACGACGTCGCGCATACAGGCAAGATTCCCAGCCGACCGCGGTTTTACCACGAAACTCACTCACTGCCAGGCTATCGGTTCCCATCGAGTGCGGCAATGCTGGTCTCTTTGCGAACAGCCGGCGCCGCGGGTCCGGATCGGCACGGCCGTGCCCAGTTCATCGCGGTTTCGCCGGCCTCGAGCTCCGCCACTCAATCACTGCGCAGGGCAACGCCCGTCGACTGGTCGAACCAGACCGCGCGGCTGAGGTCCAGCACCGCGATCGACGCGCTGTCGCTCGTGGATATCCTGGGTCGCCGGCAGCCGCGCGACCAGCCGATGCGGCCCCACGCGAGCGTCGCCAGCAGCTCCGGCCCGTTGAACTCCAGCCGGCGGACGTGCGCCGTTAGGCTCGGCGAGAATGGCGAGAGCTCTCCCGAGCCGCCGGGATCGCCGAACCGCGATTGCCTCCGGCCGCATCCCCAGGTCAAAGAGCCGCGTCGTTCCCCGCCAGTCGCGCGGCAGCAAGCCGGCATCGGCCGTCCACGGCAGCGTGCCGGTCGGTGCCGATGGGATGGATCCGGATCGACTCGCCTTCGCTCCTCGATCTGGCATGGCAGGATGTTCATCGGCGGGCTGCCGACGAACGTGGCGACGAACCGGTGCGCCGGCTGATCGTACACCGCACGCGGGTTGCCGCACTGAAGCAGCCGGCCGCGGTCGAGGATGCACGACCCGGTCGCCCATGAGCAAGGCTTCGGCCTGGTCGTGCGTGACGTGGATCAGGGTCGTCCCGAACCGGCGATGAAGCTCGACGACTTGCTCGCGCAGCGCGACGCGCAGCGGAACGTCGAGATTCGAGAACGGCTCGTCGAACAGGACGATCCGCGGCTGCGCGCGCCAGCGCCCGGCCGATCGCCACCCGCTGCCGCTCGCCTCCGGAAAGCTCGCCGGGACGCCGGGCCAGAAGCTGGTCGAGCCCGAGCACGCCCGGCGACGTTGTTCACCCGCACCGCGCTTGGGCTCGGAAACGCCGCGGGCTCGCAGCCCGAACGCCAGGTTGTCGAAGACCGACAGGTGGGGATAAAGCGCCGGGTGTCTGAAACACCATGGCCACGTCGCGCCGGTGCGGCGGCACCCGCTCATGTCGCTGCCGTCGATCCACACGCTTCCCGAGCTGGGCGGCTCCAGCCCGGCGATCAGCCGCAACAGCGTGCTCTTGCCCGACCCGGAAGGCCCCAGCACGACCAGCAGCTCGCCGCCCTCGATCGTCAGATCGAGCGGCCGCAACGCGCCTGCCACCCCGTCCGGAACACTTTCGCCACCCCTCGCAGCTCGATCTGCGCCAACCGATTTGCCCTTAATTGTCGGCGACCGGACGACCGCCACCACGCCGCCTTGTCAGATCGGTTAACTTGATGTTAAACTTTCGTCCGACACTGGTGAAACAACCGGCCGCTCGCCGCGCCCGACGTCCTGCCAAGGACTGACGACATTCTTGTCGCGCACAGACCCGAACAAGGGAGGGGTGCGATGCTCGACCTCATGCTGGGCTTGAATCGGAGCTGCGATCGCGTGACCCGCCGCGACCTTGCTGCGAGTGGGTTCGCTGGCTCGCTCGGGCTCACGTTGCCGTCCCTGCTGGGCGGCCGCGCCCGGGCGTCGGCCGAACGATCCGCCGGCGAGGTCTCGTGCATCTTGCTCTGGCTGCAAGGCGGGATCAGCCACATCGACAGCTTCGACCCCAAGCCCGAGGCACCCCAGGAGATCCGCGGCGAGTTCGGCGCGATCGCGACCAACGTCCCGGGCATCATGGTGCTGCGACCCGCTTCCCAAGCTGGCGCAGCACCAGGACAAGTACTCGATCCTCCGCTCGCTCAACCCGCGCAACGGGTCGCACGGCGTGGCCGACGCCTACATGCTGACTGGTCATCCGTTCAACCAGGCGCTGACCTATCCGGCGTACGGCGCGGTGGTCGCCAAGGAGAAGGGCGACCGCAACGGCGATGCCTCCCTACGTTCAGCTCGGGCACGTCGATCGACAAGAAGTTCGGCGGCGGCGTGGCCGGGTTCCTGGGCGATCAGTACAACCCGTTCATCCTGCCGGGCGATGCCTCGAGCCCGAATTTCACGGTTCGCGACGTCGTGCTGCCGGGCGGGGTCGACCGCGACCGGTTCCAGCACCGGATGAAGGTCCTCCACGCGGTCGACACCTGGCAGAGCGCGGATGGAGAGCGAGCACGGGCTCGACTCCGCTGCAGGCGGCCGGCACGTTTTACGAGAAGGCCTATAACCTGGTCACCGCCCCGCAGGCCAAGAAGGCGTTCGACATTCACATCGGAGGATCCCGCGGCTGCGCGACCGCTACGGGCGGAATTCGCTGGGCCAGGGCTGCTTGCTGGCGCGGCGCTTGATCGAGGCGGGCGTCCGGTTCGTCACCGTCACCGACGGCGGCTGGGACACCCACCAGAATAACTTCAAGTCGCTGAAGACGCGCCTGCTGCCCCGGCTCGACGCCGCGGTCTCGGGCCTGCTCCAGGACCTTTCCGACCGCGGCATGCTCGAACACGACCCTGGTCGTCGTCCTGAGCGACTTCGGCCGCACGCCCAAGGTCAACCCATCGGCGGGCCGCGACCACTGGTCGACGGCCGGTGTCGCTCTCCTGGCCGGCGGCGGGCTCCGACCGGCAGTCGCCGTCGGCCAGACCGATGCGCTGGCCGAGCAGCCCACCGAGGCCCCCTATTACACCGAGGACCTCGCCGCGACGATCTATCACTGCCTGGGCATCCCGCTCGACACGACCCACCAGACGCCCGACGGCCGGCCGGTCCAGGTCAACTACGACGGCCGGGTGATCCGCGAGCTGGTGTAAGCGCGACGTCGCCAGAACGATCGCGCTGGCCGCATCCAGCCAAGAATCCGTCGCTGGGTCGCGCAGCGAATCCAGGCTCGCCCCGCCAGCCCGCGTTCCACCCTTGCCCGCAGCGCGCCATTGCTGCACAATAATGATCGAGGCGGCGCAGGCCGCCGCGGCTCGGCCCCAGGGAGAGCCGGCCGCGCGACCCTCGCCGAGGAACCCACCTTCATGCCATTGGCAGTCCGTCAGCTCATCCCCTTCCCGCTCGCTGCGTTCCTGGTCGCACCTCAACCCTGATGGCCGGCGATCCGCCGCCCCGCCACTGACGCACTTGCCCCGCCCGAAACGTTCACGGACGAACAGCGCGGCCACTGGGCTTATCAGCCGGTCAAGCGCGTCGAGCCGCCCGAGGTCAAGGAAGCGGGCTGGGTCCGCAACCCGATCGACCGGTTCATCCTGGCCGGGCTGGAGGAGCTCGAGGTTCGGCCACGCGCCCGAGGCCGATCGCGTCGGCCCTGATCCGCCGCGTCACCTTCGACCTGACCGGCCTGCCGCCGACACCCGGACGAGGTCGACGCGTTCCTCGGCGACCGCCGGCCCGACGCCTACGAGCGGCTGGTCGATCGCCTGCTCGCGAGCCCGCGGTACGGCGAGCGCTGGGGCCAGCACTGGCTCGACCTGGCCCATTACGCCGACTCCAACGGCTTCGAGCTCGACGCCGAGCGGCCCGACGCCTGGCGGTATCGCGACTGGGTCGTCCGCTCCTTGAACGCCGACATGCCCTACGATCGGTTCGTCGACCCTCCAGACTCGCCGGCGACGAGCTCGCTGCCCGGCGATCACGACGCCCTGATCGCCACCGGCTTCTGCCGGTGCGGCCCGCGCGAGGTGGTCGGCGGCAACGTCATCCCCGAGGTCAAGCGGCAGTCGGAGCTGACCGAGATCACCGGCACCGTCGGCTCGGTCTTCCTCGGCCTGACGATCGGCTGCGCCCGCTGCCACGACCACAAGTTCGACGCGATCCCGACGACCGACTACTACCGGCTCCAGGCGTTCTTCGCCGCGCTCCGAGCTTCGACCGACGTCCCGATCGCCTCGAAGACCGGAACAGGAGGCCTTCGCGGCCGCCGAGAAGGCGGTCGAGCACAAGATCGCGCCGCTCGAGAGCCGAGCTGGCCGAGCTCGAGGCTCCGTATCGCAAGGCGATTGAAGCCGCGAGCAAGCTGACGCATGCTCAGCGCCGAGGAGCGCGCCGTGATGAGCACTCCCGCGAAAGGAGCGGACGCCGGCCCAGAAGCGGCTGGCGAAGGGCCTGGAGACGTCGCTGCGGATCACCTGGGAGGAGGTCGCCGAGGCCGTCGCCGCCAACCCGCCGATCCACGCCCGGCGCGAGCGGCTCAAGCGTGCGATCGACGAGATCGAGCGGACCCTGCCCCGCCCGCCGGCCGCACGCCATGGCGCTGGTCGATCAGAAGTCGAAGGCGGCCGAGACGTTCGTGCTCCGCCGCGGCGACTACAAGAACCGCGGCCCGAAGGTCGCCCCGCGGCCGCCCGGCGTGCTCCTGGCTCGCAGCCGTCCGGCGCGTTCACGACGACCAGCCCGGATCGCACCGGAGCCGACACGACCGGCCGCCGGGCCGCGCTGGCGAAGTGGCTGACCGAGCCGCGACAACCCGCTGACGGCCCGGGTGATCGTCAACCGGCTCTGGCAGCATCATTCGGCCGGGGGATCGTGGCCACGCCCAGCGACTTCGGCGTCCGCGGCGAGCCCCCGTCCACCCCGAGCTGCTCGACTGGCTCGCCTCCGAGCTGGTCGCCGCAGGGCTGGCGGCTCAAGCCGCTCCACCGCCTGATGGTGACCTCGGCCGACCTATCGCCAGTCGAGCCGGCCTGACCCGAAGCAGGCCGCCGAGGACCCCGAGAACACGCTGTTCGGCCGGATGAACCGCCGCCGGCTCGACGCCGAGGGCGTGCGCGACGCGATGCTGGCCGTCTCGGGCGAGCTCAATCCCAGGATGGGCGGGCCGGGCGTGCTCGCGCCGCTCGAGAAGGAGGTCGAGGACCTGATCTTCACCGAGGCCGAGGTCGTCGACCTCTGGCCCGAGGACCGCGACCCGGCCGAGCACGCTGCGGCGCTCGCTCTATCTCTTCCGCAAGCGGAACGTCCGCTACCCGCTGTTCGACGCCTTCGACGCCCCCGACACCCAGACCGCCTGCCCGCGCCGCGCCACCAGCACGCACGCGCTCCAGGCCCTCGATCCTGCTCAACAGCGAGTTCGCCGCCGCGAGCGCCAGGCGCTGGCCGGCGCGCATCGCGCGCGAGTGCGGCGCGGACGTCGACGCTCGGATCCGCCGCGCCTACCGAGCTCGTCCTCGCCCGCGAGCCGAATCCGGCCGAGATCGAACGTGCGCGGTCTTTCTTGAGCACGCAGGCCGATCGGATTCGAACAGGATGCGCCAGCCGGTCGAGCGGGCCGGCGGCCGAGATCGACGCCGCCGAGCCGGCCGAGGCCGCCGCGTGGGTCGACTTCGCGCTGGCGATGCTCAACAGGAACGAGTTTCTCTACGTCCCCTGACCCCTGGGCACCGGCCCGCTCATCCCGGCCGTGACCGAATTTTTCATCGAGGACCATCGGAATGTCCCAGACCCGCCCGAGCCAGTGTCCCGGCCCCCAGCCACTTCGGCCGCGCAGCCGTCGCGAGTTCCTCCGGGCCGCCGGCAACGGCTTCGGCCTGCTCGGCCTGGCCGACCTGCTCGGCGCGCGAGACTCGGGCCGGCTCGCCGGCCGGACCCGCTGGCCGCGCAGGCCGGGCACTTCCCCGCCAAGGCCAAGCGCTGCATCTTCCTGTTCATGACCGGCGGCCCCAGCCAGATGGATCTGTTCGACCCCAAGCCGCTCCTGAACAGGCTCGATGGCCAGCCGCTGCCCCCCAGCTTCGGCAAGATCCACAGCCAGTTCCTCGAGAGCGACCCGCTCTGCCTGGGCAGCCATCGCAAGTGGGGCAAGTACGGCCAGTCGGGCATGGACATGTCGGACCTCGTGCCGCACATGCACCCGCACGCCGACGAGATCGCGCTGATCCGCTCGTGCGTCGCCGACAGCGTGATCCACGCGCCGGCGATGTATCAGATGAACACCGGGCCGGGTCTTCATGGGCTTTCCCAGCCTGGGAAGCTGGGTCACCTACGGCCTGGGCTCCGAGAGCGACGACCTGCCGGCGTACGTCGTGATGACCCAGCCCGAGGGGACGCCCGAAGGGGGCGCGCCCTGCTGGGGCGCCGGCTTCCTGCCCGCGCATCACCAGGGGACGCTCTTCCGCAGCGGGCCGGTCGCCGATCGTCAACCTCAAGCCGCCCGACGGGGTCTCGCTCTCTCGCCAGCGCGGCGACGCTCGACCTGCTGCGGTCGATGAACGAGGAGGACCTCGACCCCGCCGACACCGAGCTCTCGGCCCGGATCGCCAGCTACGAGCTGGCCTTCCGGATGCAGAGCGCCGCGCCCGAGGCCGTCGACCTCTCGCGCGAGCCCGAGTCGACCGCGGCGCTCTACGGCCTGGACGATCCGCGGACCGCCGAGTTCGGCACCCGCTGCCTGCTGGCCCGCCGGCTGGTCGAGCGCGGCGTCCGGTTCGTCCAGCTCTATTCCGGCGGCGGCCCGGTCGCCATGCAGTGGGACGCGCACGACGACCTCGACGCCAACCACGAAAAGATGTGCGGCCTGACCGACAAGCCCGTCGCCGCCCTGCTCACCGACCTGAAGCGCACCGGGCCTGCTCGACGAGACCCTGGTCGTCTGGGGCGGCGAGTTCGGCCGGACGCCGGTCCGCCAGGGGGGCGGCCGCGGCCGCGACCACAACGCCACCGGCTTCACCATGTGGATGGCCGGCGGCGGCGTCAAGGGGGGTACCGATCGTCGGCGCCACCGACGAGATCGGCCTCAAGGCCATCGAGGACCGCGCCCACGTCAACGACATCCACGCCACGATCCTGCACCTGATGGGCCTCGACCACAAGCAGCTCACCTTCCTGCACAACGGCCGCGACGAGCGGCTCACCGACGTCGGCGGCCGCGTGATCAAGAAGCTGCTGGCCTGAGCGCAGCCCGCTCGCGATCAACCAGCGGGCGCGCGTCGCATGCCCGAGACCAGGGCGCAGACCGCGCCGCCGAGCCCCGCCGCGATCAAGGCCAGCAGGCACTGTCCCACGATCAGGACCGGATCGTCAGACACCGGCGCCGGAGTTTCATCTTCAACCGAGGTGATGACGAGAATCCCGTGGCTGACTTCGTACCGCAGGTCGAGCACTTTCAGGCAAAGCCGCAAGCTCTCCTTGAGCTCAACGCCCTCGAGGTCGATCGACACCCGCGAAGCCAGGCTTCTCTCAGCCTCGAGCAAGCCGATCGGATCAACGTAGATCGGGATGCTCTTGCCGTCGCGGTCCCGCGTCGCGTTCTCGATGTATTTCAGGATGTCCGCAAGCGGCGTCTCCTCGGGGAACCGCAAGGGGATCGGTCGCTCGAGCGCCTTCAAGATCCGCGAACCCGTGACCACGAAGCTGTACGAATCGCCGGAGAAGCCACCCACGACCGGGGGAAACCAGGGGCGGACGGCGTTCAAGAAGTGGACGGTCGGAAGCCTGGGCCATCCCCAGAACTGCTGGTAATACCGCGAATCCGGATCGTCCGAGACCCGGTCAAAGGCCAGCAACATGAAGCCGCCGCCAAAGAGCGTTGCGCCCAGGCAGATCTCCCGGTAACTCCCGCGGCCCAGGAGTGCGCCCAGGGCCGCCAGCCCCAGGAGTGCCCACGTGAGCAAAAACGTGGCGCCCGCCCAGGGCCAGGGGGCGAGCACGCTCGGCCCGCCGAGCGCAACCGACGTCACCAGCGGCGGAGCCCGCCACCCCCACGATCGTCGGCCGCAGCCACGGCCGCCCAGATAGGGCGCCCGCCGGCGGCGGCTCGGCCGCCGCGTTCAGAGTTCGGCCCCTCTCACGACCGAAGATCGCCCTGGCGACGAGCCCACCGAGCACGGCGGCCAGCAAGGCAAACACGCAATGACCGACGTGATAAAAGAGCGACCGCGCCGGTACGCGAAGTCCGTCAACGTCGACGAACTGACCATGCAGCAGACCGAGTTGTTGCCCGAGCGCCTTGATCAGACTTGTCGTCGCCATTCCAGGCTGCGCGTAAAACCTGGTGAAGAATGCCAGCTTCACGTAGCCCCATCCGAATAAACACACCCCGAGCCACCACGCCCGCTCGGAATTCCCGCGGCACACCAGGCCGACGACTGCGAGGGCAAGCAGGCCGCACGTGAGCAGGAACATGACACCCGCCCACGTCACCGAGGCGTCGCGCAGGGCCGCCACGCCAATCGCCGCGACCAGCACCACGCCCATGAGCCCTGCAATCGAAAACCGAAACCAAGGCATCACGGCCCCCTCCCCTTGCCAACGAAACCCGCACCCAATTACGCTTTGCCGGTTCGACAAGCGCGTTGGCATTGCCGGCACCACCCGCGCAACGGGCGCGGCGAGCCGCGGTTGACTTACCCCGGCGAAGCCGTCGGATCCAGGCAGCCCGCCGCGAACTGTGCCGCTTCCATTACAGAATATCGACAGCGAGCCAGAGGAGGTGACCCCTTGCCGCAGACACCTCACACCGAGCGCCACTTCACGGGCACCGAGGTCATCCGGGATATCGTGATCGGGATGGCCGATGGGCTCACCGTCCCGTTTGCACTCGCCGCCGGGCTCTCCGGCGCTGTGGCTTCGACCGCCATCATCGTCACCGCGGGTCTGGCCGAGGTCGCCGCCGGATCGATCGCGATGGGCTTGGGCGGCTATCTCGCGGCGCACAGCGATGCCGAGCACTACGCAAATGAGCGCGACCGCGAGCAGCGCGAGGTCGCCGAGATGCCCGAGGCCGAGACGGCGGAAACGGCCGCGATCTTCCGGCAGTATGGACTCTCCGACGCCGAGATCGCCCCGATCATGCGGGCTTTCGCCGACCGTCCCGAGGCGTGGATTGACTTCATGATGCGCTTTGAGCTGGGCCTCGAGGCTCCCAACCCCAAGCGCGCACTCTCGAGCGCACTCACGATCGCGGGGGCGTATATCGTCGGCGGCTTTATTCCGCTCGCGCCTTACTTCCTGTTCGCACGCACGCAGCCCGCCCTGGTGCTTTCGATCGTGGTCACCCTGGCCGCACTATTGATCTTCGGCTACATCAAGGGCCGCTTCACCGGCCTGAGACCGATCCGTAGCGCGTTGCAGACCGCACTCATCGGCGGATTGGCCGCCGCCGCCGCGTTCGCGATTGCCCGCGTATTTTCATGACGCTGCCGCGCCGACTCCGAACGGTCGGCGCTCCGCACGCCGGTTGCCGACGGCTGCCATCCGAAAACCATCGCTGCGACAGGATGAAGGTCGGATGTGCGCAATTCTCGGCGCTGGATGCTATACTCGTTTGTCTTTTGGCGCCTGCGAAAGGAGTGACTTCCGTGTCGGCGAGAATCTTCCCGTGGACAGCGCGTTTGTTGGTTGTGCTCGGTGTTCTGGAAAGCGCCGCATTCGCAGCGCAGCCTGGCGGTGTCGAGATCCTGAAGAGCCACGACCTCAAGCGGTCCACCGGCTCGACTTGGATCCTCTCCGGCGAGGCCGGGATCCGCAAGGATGTGGCTCAAGTCCAAGGGCTCTCTGCACAGTTGCGCAGCGCGCAGATGCAGCAGCAAGCCCTGGACGAAGGAAACCAGAATCCCAAGGTCATGATGGAATATTACCGTGAGCAAATCGACGCATTGGGCGGGCGGGTCGCCATGTTCGATCAGGAGCTCGCCAACCTCGGGCCTTCGGTCGGCAACAACACGGTGGAGACTTATCGCGGTATTTTGGTCCGCGAGCGCAACGCGGTCGTGGCCGAGCAAAACCGGTTGAACCAGCTCATCAGCAGCCTCGACAATCAGAAGCAGGAATTCCAGGATTTCCAGCAGCAGTTCATGGGCGAGGTCATCCGTCTCCGGGATTCCTACGTGCAGGGCGTCGACGACCTCCGCAAATCGGTCGACGAGATCATGGCCAAGTACGCCGAGCTGGGCAATAACGACGAGATCACAAAGGCCCTGGCCGATTCCTCGAAGGTGCTGAAATCCAAGCAGAAGCTCGGCCCATCCAAGGAGCTGGCCGCCGCCCTCAAGTGGCTCGAGCGGTTCGAGGGTTCCGTGCAGAGCGAAACCATCGAGCTGCATCGCGAGAACAACGTCGACCATATCGACGCGGTGCTCGCCGGCAAGGGTCCCTACCGGATGGTCTTCGACACCGGCGCGGGCCCGACGACCATCTCGGCCAAGCTCGCCGCCGAGCTCAAGCTCAAGCCCACCGGCCGCACCGTCCAGTGCACGGTCGCCGACGGGTCCAAGGTTATGGCCAAGGAGATGATCATACCCTCCGTCGGAGTCGGCCGCCTCATCGTCAAGAATGTGACCTGCGTCGCCATGCCCGACGAAAAGGGCGATGTTGCCTTGCTGCTCGGACAGAGCTTCCTCCATCATTTCGACTACAAGTACACCCAGGGAACCGGGCGCCTGGCCCTGACCAAGGTCGAGCCCGACGGACCCGCCGCGAAGAGCAGCACCAAGTCGTCCGGCAAGCGCAAGAAACGCTGATTTCGCCGCCCGGACGATGTCGGCCGTTCCGCGGATGCGTCCGTAGGATCGCTTCGCCCCGCCACCACGTAGAGCGCTCGGCGCGGTTCTTCCGACTTCGCCGCAACCGCCCGACTGCCCACTGCTCCAAGTAACCATCGACCCGAATGCCGCGGTCTCCATTGGCGATCACTGCGATGAGTTCCAGGCGTCTTTCCATCGAGTCGGTGCCCGCTCCGGTGCGGATCCCCGAGAGCCTCGGGGTGACCGCGTATTGCAATCGAGATTGGCGCAACGGTTGTCCCACCGAGCGGGCCAGCCGCGTCGTATACCTGATCAAGACGCTGGCCAGCCTCGAGCGGTACACCACCCGCCTCCTGGTCCTCGTCGCCACGGATGCCGACCTCGCCCTGGTGCGGGCCCTGCCGTTCGACCTCGAGGCGAAGAAGCTCGAGCTCAGGCCGGAGGATGAGTCCGGTAATCCCGTGCTGCCGGTGGCGCGCGCCGGCCTGGGCAGGCACGACTTCCAGGGCGCATCGCTATATCCTGTTCACCGAAGCCGATCAGATCGTCCACATTCGCGACAGCTCGCGCCTGCTGTCGGTCCTGGACGAGAATCACTATCTCGTCCCGCACCGGCTCGAGCGCGACTACAAGGGAGCAAACCGCCGCGGGCAGCCGCTGGTTCGGCTGGGCACGAGCGATTACGTCCTGTGGAACCACCCCGGCGACGACCACGTGCGTTCCGGCGTCGACGGGTTTTTCACGGCCGAATCCAGGGTCGTCGCCTACGGAGCCGCCTGGCTGGCGAGCGCCAAAGCCGTCGCGAGAGCCGATTTCCTCGGTCCCTCGAACGAGCCCCTCGAGCATCCCTGCCACGCGATGTTCGAGCGTCTTAACGCGCTCAAGACATCGGACGTCTTCGACTTCTTCACCGAGCACTTGAGCGGATATGATAACGCGCTTGCGCGATTTGGGCTCAATGTCGACGACTACCCGAGCTTCTGGTGAACGGCACCGGGGCGAGCCGTGCCGAGCACTGCGCTCTGGACCTGGGGAAGCTCGTCGAGCCGCACGAAGCGGTAACCCACCTGCAAAAGCGTGTCCAGGAGCACCCGTGTCAGCTCCAGGGTCTGGTTGCCCAGGCAGTGCTCCTCGATCTCCGAGCCGTCGTGCATGAGCACGATGCCGCTGCCCGCCACCGCGATTTCTCCCATGTACGCGCCGCGCAGTCGGCGACCGATCTTCCCTCTCGCCAGAACCGCCAGTCCGCGCCGTCGATGTCCCAGCCGATCGGCCCGACGTATTCGTGCAGCCGCGGGCACTGGTTGAGCGCGCTGGCCACCGCTTCGCCATCGTCGCCGTCGCGGTTCCAGTCGCCGTGGGGAGCGCGGAAAAATACCGGTCCGCTCTCGTGAGGATCCGCGATCAGCTCGTGCGTGCGAATGAGCTCTGCGGCCACGTCGCCGCCGTCTGCCATCAGGTCGGGTAGCCGGGGATGGCCGAACGTGTGATTGCCGATCAAGTGGCCGAGTGACTTGAGGCGGGCGATCGCGGCCTGCCGGCCCTGCACGTTCTTCCCGAGTACAAAAAACGTGACGCCGATGCCATGCGACGCCAGCAATTCCCCGATCTCGATGCTGTGCGGCCCGGGCCCGTCGTCATAGGTCAAGCTGAGAACCCCGCGGGGGAGTGGATTGCCGCGGATGACATGGTCGTAAAACATACGCTCTCCTGCCAGCGCCTCTGGTGCCTCACCCCCGCGGCGGCCGGGGCATTGACCCCCCCTCACTGCGGCTCGACGTCGGCCAGAAAGCGATCGGCGCGGCGGTAGCCCCGGGCGCGCTGTGATGGCCAGAGCGCGCTCACGTCGCCGATATGCTGGGCAAGGCTCGGACACGGATAATGCACCGGGATGCCACTGCGCGCGGCCCAGTCGCCAATCACGACGTCGATATTCGCCCGGCCCTCGTTCCACTCGCGGGAGCGGTGCGCCATGACGACGGGATCGGCGACGAACTGGCGGGCCAGCGCTCGGGGAAAGACAAACGCCAGCGCCTCCCCACACCCACACGCCGTCGAAGGCATGCCAGCCGGGCTCGTCGCGCGAATAGGCGGCCGAGCAGTAAAGCGACACGATGCCCGGCGGGTCGGTCGGCCACAAAGAGCGCTCGAGGTAGGCCCGCAGGTCCTGGCGGTCGTAAAACAGCACGTCGTCCTGAACCATGAGGATTGCATCGGCCGACGGCTCGCGCAGTAGCAGCTCGACGATCGCCAGGTAGTAGTTGGGCCAGGCGCCCAGATCGGGCTCTCGCACTGTGATCGCGAGCCGCTGGTGCCGCTCGGCCAGCGCGACCGGCAGGTCGGCAAACACCCGCGGCGCCGGCCAGCCCGCGCGGCCCAGGCTGTCGATCGTCCAGTCGACCGTCGCGCGCGATCGGGGCGCGGTCGTGACGCCCACGCTCCAGCTCCGGACCGGCGGGCCGGCAGCCGGCGGCGGCGGCAGCAGCTCGTCGAGCGGACGCGGCTCGGAGCGCGGCCGATCCGCCCAGTCGCGACACCGATGACACTGGTCGCGCGTCGTTCTGGGATGGCGCTCGTGCCGGCATTCAAAATAGGCGACGTCCCCACGCGCGTCCAGTTCTTCGAACGCCGCACCGCGTGCGGGCTCACCCAGGTAATAGCACGGAGTCCTGGCCTGCCGGGGTTCGTTCGGCTCCTGAAGGTCGGGGTACTCGAAATGCAGGTACCGGCGCGCCCAGCGGCATAGCGCGGTCGCCCGCGCGGGGTCGCACCCTGCCAGCCCGCCGGCCTTGGCCGCGGTCCCTGCGACGCGGTCCACGAGCGAGGCGACGACCGCATTGAGCCGCGTCGCGGTCGGGCAAGGTGCGCGGCAACACGCGCGGCACGCGTCCAGCCCGACGCGCAGTAATCCCCGGTCGGAAACGCCGGTGAGCCGTTCCAGTAGCCCGCAAATTGCCCCGCCGTCATCCTCTGGCTGGCGGTGTGGGCACGACTCCACGTTTCGCACCGCCGGCGCCAGGATCTCCTTATCGAACGGCGGTGCACTTATTCGTTGTTCAGGTGTCGGCATTCTTGCGACCAATCGATCTTGATCGTCCAACCATTGCGCCGCAGCCGCCGGCAGAATGCGGGATCGAAGTCGGGTGGTTCGCCGAATCCATAGCTCAGAGTCTCACCCAGCAGCACCGATCGGCGCAACAGCAGGCAGCCAAACCCGCAGCCGCCGATCGCCTCGACTCCCTCGCCGCCGTGCAGGTGGTCGCCTTCATCGTTCCACGCCACGTAGTCGCCGTGCAGCCGCGACCGGTAGGGCACTCCCACAGCGCCTGTGCGCTGGTCCATCGCCCGAAGTAGCCGGTCGATCACGCCGGGCGGAGGAATGATGTCGTCCTCGAGCACCAGCACAAACGGCGTGACAATCTCGCGCACCATGCGATTGTAAATCCGCGCGCACACCAGTCGAACGGCGTCGCAATAGTCGTCGCGCGGCTTGTCGGCCAGACCCGCTTCCCCCACGACCTGCGACGCGTACCGCGTGTCGGGATAGGGCGCGTCGGCCAGAAACAGTCTGACCGCGCGGCCGAATTCCGCGTCTCCGGAAGTATCCAGCAGGAACAGGCGCGTCTGCGCGGGGCCAGCTCTGCGCAAGCAGCCAGTCCTTGTGCCCGGGCCAGAGCTGCTTGCGCCGGAAAGCGCTGTGAAGATCGTCACATCCATGAGGCGCAGCGAGCCCAGCGCGAAGTAGTCGCCGCCTAGCTGGTCCGACCGGCTCGGCAGTTGCTTCCAGTGCTTGCGGTACCAGTAGACTCCCGATTGCTTGACGCCGGTCCACCCGGCGTCGATCACGCGCCGCCACACCAGCCAGTCCTCGTGGCCGTCGACCACGTCCGGCCCGCGAAACGCATCGGCGATCTCGAGCGCCCTGCGCCGCACCAGGGTCCCGGCATGCATGAAATTGTCGCGGTCAAACTCGATCGGGTCGAATTCCGGCTGGATCTCGCGGCCGCTGCGCTCCCAGAACAATTCGATGTCCGAGTACACCAGGCCGACCTCGTTGCTGCCAAAGAGCGGCAGGCCCCGCTCGAGGTAGTCCTCCGGCAGCAGGTCGTCGGCGTCGAGGAAGCACAGGATTTCCGACTCGGTTGCCTGCATGCCGGCGTGCCGCGCACGGTACACGCTGCGATACTCGACGCGCCGAATTTCCACGCCCGCCGGCTCGAATCGGGCCGCCACGAGCGCGGTGTCGTCGGTGCTCGAGTCGTCGATCACCAGGATCTGCTGGGGCCTCACGCTCTGATCAAGAACGCTCTTGATCGCATCCGCCAGGAACTGGCCGTAGTTGTGGCACGTGATCACCACCGCGACCGTCGGGAAAAACGCGTCCCGGCTCGCGTCGCTGACCCGGATCCCTTGCTGGTGCACCGTCCCCAGGTGGCGCCGCGCCCAGTGCCGTCAGCGCCGTCGCCCGCTCCGGATCGCAGCCGGCCACGCCGCCGGCCGCGGCCACGCGCCCCGCAAGGCCGTCCACCAGCGACGCCACGACCGAGTTCAGCCGCGTCGGCCCCGGCATCGGTGCCGCGCAGCAGGCGCGGCACGCGTCATCCCGCACGTGCAGGGCTCCCTTGTCGCAAACCCCCGTGATCCGGCCCAACAGCAGGCAGGCGGCCTCGCCATCCCCTACGGGCTCGCGATGCGGGCACGATTCAACCGCTCGCATCCGCTGCACTCCTCATCGACCTTGCAAAACATTCCGTTGATATTTGCATACGCACACGTTCTACGACACACCTGTCGCGCTGGGGATTACCCGCGGCCGACCGTGCCGATCGGTGTTATTCCTTGCGGACCGCCGGTGTGAGCACGCGGTGCCCCACGAACTCGCCTTGATACTTCGAGGCCTCGAGCGCCCGGCACTCGTAGCCCTCTCCGCAGTCGGAGTCGACGACCACCCACTGCGTGCCCGTCCATTCCTGGACGCAGGTGCCGACCCCGATCGGAAGCGCACTCGCGCTGCCCGTTTCGTGGATCCCTGCGCTCTGCGAATGCGGAAACGGCGTGCGCGCGACGCGTGGCGATGCGCCCGGGGCATCACCGGGGCCGGGCGTCGCCGCGTCATCTCTGGCCATTCTTCACCCCTCGTTCACGTTGTGCGCCGCGATCCCGTGGTCGCGACTATGGCTTGCCCGGTCTCCCCGTGGAGAACGCGGGGTTGTTGGCCAAGATCCCTGGCTTCACGCGGAAGAGTAGTACAGCACACGAGACCTTCACCGGCAAGTCCTGGCTATTCGAAATCCGATGGGTGGATCATCGTTTTCCGGCGGGTTCCAGTTCGGGAAACTCGTGTGAACGAACACCGGGCGCGAGTCGAATGCGCCGCCCCTCAGCATCATCGCGTGGCCGTTGCGGATCACCGAGGAACCGCCGGCATCCTCGTAGGGCGCGGCGGGGGGCGGATTCTCGAGCGGGAACGTGCGCGGATGGCACCATTCGTAGACGTTGCCCTGGATATCAAACAGCCCGAGCTCGTTCGGCTTCAGTCGAGCGACCGGCCAGGTATGCATGTCGCTGTTGTAAAGAGTCCACGCGTAATGGCGCAGCATGATATCGTCATTTCCGTAGTGGCGCGGCGTCCGGGCCTCACAGCCGCAGGCGAATTCCCACTCGGCCTCGCTCGGCAGCCGGTAGCCGGTCCGCTCCAGGTAACCCGCCCGAAGCTCCATCCCGTCCTTGATCTGGTCGAGCGCGGGATAGCACATCTCGGATTCCGGGACTCCCTCCTGCTCGCTCAGCCAGCGGCAGTAGCGCGCCGCCGCATAGAATGAGACCGACTGGGCCGGGCGGTCTCGACTGGAGGCAAGCGCGGCGGCTCCCGCGCCATAGAACCGCGCGAATTCACCCTGTGTGACCTCCCTGGTGGCCAGCGCAAACGATCGGCCGATCCGCACCCGGCGCGTTCGGTCCCGCTCCCCATGTCGTAGACGACCGGCCCCCGGACCACCGCGAAGGTCACCCCCTGGCGACTCGTATACCAGTTGCGATCGGGTCGCGCGTCCGGGGTGGCGGCCTCCGCGTCGATCGTGGCCAGATCGCTCGCACGGCCCCAGCGCCGCAGCACCCAGTCGACCGCCGAGTGCACGCCGGGGTCGGGATCGGCGCGATACGTGGAAAGCAGTAGAACGGTGACACGGTTCTGGAGGCTGGCCGGCAATCCATCGGCCCCGTATTCGCCGAGCGCCAGCAGGATGCCGCGGCGGATCGAAGCACTGGCCTCGACGGAGAGGCGCTCCACCAGCACCGCGGGGTCGATGCCCGAATGACCGATCAGGTGGATCAGGTAGGTGCGCAGCCGCGGGTCGGCGGTCTGGGCAAGTAGCGGCCAGACCCGGTCGCTCTGGCCCAGGCCCAGGAGCGCCGTGGCCGCATTGGCGCGGCACGCGGGCCAGCGCGTCCTTGTCGCTTTCGGCCGCCGAGTCCGGCAGGCTCGCCGCGCCTGTTCGTGCGGTGAACAGCCGGATCGCCTGCGCGGCGTGCCGGGTCAATTTGGGCCACAGGACTCCGAGTTGGCTGGGCTCGGCTCGCAGCGCGAGCTCGACCAGGCTCTCGGGCTCGTCCTTCAGGAACTCGGAAAGGACGTACGCGGCCGCATAGTCGCGATTGCTCCGAGCGCTCGCGGTCGTCAAACGCCGTGCGCAGCGCCGGAATCAGTTTCGCCTCGGCGCCCAGGAGCGTGTTCATCCAGCCGGCGATCAAGATCGGGTTCTCGGCCGTCAACCGCGCCACGACGTCGTCGGCGACGTCGCTCCAGCGCACGTCGTCCGGGTCGTAGAGCGCCAGCGCGCACGCGGCCCGAAACCGTCGCTCGCGCTCGGCCGCGGGGTCGGTGAGGATCGCCCAGAGGCTTTCGGTCAAGGCCGCCCTTTGCGGCAGCAGCGCGTCCCTGATCACTAGCATCTCCTCGGGATCGGCCGCCATCATGCGCTCGAACAGCACCGGAATCTGGGCAGCATCCGAGGGCAGTAAGGCCAGGCTCAGGTGCAATCGGCTGCGCCGGCTCAGGTCCTCCGGCGACTTGGCCGTGGCCGATTTCAGCATGGGAACGGCCCACCGCCGATAGGGCGCAAGCTCGCGAATGATGCCGGGAACCTGGGCGGTGCTTGCGACCAACAGCCGGTCGCGAATCGACGCCGCCTCGAGCTGTCCCAGCACCTCCCTGATCCCAAGCGCGAGCACCACCCCCGCGATCGCCGCGATCGCGCACCGGACCGAATGATAGCGGCCCGCCGCGCCCATGTACTCGCGCCTGCGGCCCGGTCCGGAGGGCGCTGGGTAAGAGCAAGCGCATGCAGAGATACTGCCAGAGGGTCGGCAGGTGGCGACGTTCGGGATGAGCCTTCCAGATCTGCGCCTGCTCGGCCAGAGCGATCTCGGTGCGCCGCGCAGGCTCTCCTTCTGCTTGCGGGCCAGCCAGCGGCGGATCGAGGGAACCAGGTAGTCGTGCGTGAGCTGATACGACGGCTCCGAAGCCAGCTCGCCGCCGGTTTGCGGCGTGCCCAGGGCGTCGGCCGGCGTGACCAGGCGAAGCTCGGAATCGAGGATCTGAAGCAGGGCGTCAAACTCCGGCTCGACCAGCCCGGAGGATGCGCGCAGCTCGCTCAGGCTGCGCATCCGCCCGCGGATGTCGGTGCCGTCCTCGGGCAAGAGCGCCTTCAAGATCGATCGCACGGGCTGCTCGTAGCTGCGATAGGCCGGGGGCGCGGCCGGCGAATCAAAGTTATCGTCGAGAAACGCCACGCCGATTCCTTGCTCGCCTCCCACAGACAATAGCGACGAGACCGTCCAGGGCCGGCTGCGAAACATCTCGCAGAACAGGCTCAATCGTACCGGCACGATCGCACCGTCCGGCGCGTGCGAGCTGGGCCACGCTGCGGTCGAGGAAGCGGTGCTGTTCCGGTGAAATATCGGCCTGGTGCGCCGGCAGCCGGCCGTAGGCGACCCCGAACTGGATCAAGACGCGGCGCGCATGTGCCTCGTCGAAAAGATCGACGGCCGCGGAGTTTTTCCCCTCGACGATGCGGACGTCGAGGTCCCGAAGGAACCGCGTGATCGCCATCCAGAAGTCGTCGCGCACCGAGATCAGGCATCGCACACAACGTCCGTCGCACTGCCGCAGCGCCTGCACCAGCTCTTCGGATCGCTCGCCCGAGCGGGCGTGCAGCCACTGCTCGAACTGGTCAATCACGATCAGGTAGTTTTTCGGTTCCGCAGTGGCAGACCTGACGCGCAGCCATGCCATCGACTCGCGCAGGCCAAGCTCTTCCGGCAAAGCCTGGCACGTTCGCCGTAGCGCATGGAGCAGGCGCTCCTCGGTCCCGTGCGGGGTCGCCTCCAGGTAGACGGGCACCACGTTCGCGGTGAGCCGGGGCAGCAGGCCGGCCTTCAAGAGCGACGACTTTCCGCATCCGGAGGGCCCGTAGACCAGGCCGATCGGCGCAGGATCCTGCGGGCTGGTCTCTACGGCCCAGTGCTTCCAGAAGCGCAGCGCTCCGGCACGCCCTCGCGATCGCGCGGGCCGGGCAATAGCGACAAGAAAAACGCGGAATCGTGGGCATCGAAGGCCCGCAATCCCTTGGGAACCACATGGTGGACGAGGCGCTCCCCGCGGTGTCCGGCACCGGTTCGCCCGCGGGTTCCTTGCCCGCGCAGCTTGCGCCGCCAGCACCGCAGGTCCGCCGCCAGGTCCGCCGCGGTCGCGTAACGGTCTGTCATCCCCTTGGAAAGGCATCGCAGGCAGATGCGCTCGAGCTCCCGGGGAATCGTGCCGTCGATCTGCCTGGGCGGCTCGACCTCGCGGTGAAGGATCTCGTCGAACACTTGATCGCGGTCGCCGGAAAACGGGCGCTGGCCTGTGAGCGCTTCGTACAGCACCGCACCCAGGGCCCACACGTCGGTCTGGCCGCTCAACCGGTGCGACTCCCCTCTGACCTGTTCGGGCGCCATGTACGCGGGTGTCCCGGCGATCTCCCACGGCTCCGGGGGCCGCTCGACCTCGTGGATCGCCAGGCCAAAGTCGGTGACGATCGGCCTGCCTTGCCCGTCCACGAGGATGTTCGACGGCTTCAAATCGCGATGCACCAGCCCCATCTTGTGCGCATGGTCGGCCGCTTCCGCGACTCCCGCGACGATCTCGGCCGCCATGTCGTGAGAGATGCTGCGCTCACGGATCATCTGCGAGAGCGAGCGGCCTCGGATCAACTCGAGCACGATCCAGATCTCGTTGCCGTCGAGCCGGATGATGTCGTGGACGGCGATGATCGAAGGATGCTTGAGCCCGGCGGCAAGCCGCGCCTCGCTCACGAAACTCTCGAGCTGCGACTCGGTCGTGAACGAATCGGTCCGCGGGACCTTGATCGCGACGTCGCGCCGCAGGTCGCGGTCGTGGGCGAGATAGACCCGGCCAAAATTGCCTTCGCCCAGCAAATCCTTGAGTGTGTAGCGTCCCGCCGCATCGGTGCGGCCGTCCGTGAAGCCCGGTGGCTGCGCCGCTCGGGTGCCCCGAAGTTCTCGGCCCGCGGGATTTCTGATTCCCGTCGGGGTCGAACGCCGTCGTCGCGTCCAGCGCGCCCACGGAAGCCACCGTGCTCGGCGGGTCAACCACTCTCGATCGCGTGCGCGCCAGGCCGTCGACCGGTTCCGAAAACGCGGCCTCGATCGCGGCGGTCCCATCCGGGAACCGCGCTTGATACTCCTGGGCCAGCGGATGCCCCCCTCGCTGCGCCGCAGCTCGAGCTCGATCGCCAGCAGATGCGAGAGCAGCGTCGATCGGTCGCAGTGCCGGTACCTGGCCAGGAAGTCCTCGATACGCGGCGCTTTGCCGTCCCGCCACAGCGTCTCGAACTCGTCGCTCGCTTCGCTGATCTGCTCGAGCGTGGAAAGCTCGAGAGAATCATCCGGTTGTGAGCGTCCATCATTCATGACGTTCGTTTTTCAGCGAGCAAGAACCATGCCTGTCCCACGAGCCGCGAGGCGTCCCGGTCTTGACCAGCGAGCTGGCCCCGCCGCGGCACCGCCCTACGCGGCCCGTTGCTCACGCGCTGCCAGTCTCCGGCCGCAGATCTTCCACGGTACGCACGGAGCATCGCGTCGTGAAGAAGCCAGTCATCGACCGCATGCGCAGGCGCGGGGCGAGTTCGCAGGACATTCCTTCTGGGAGCGCACACGCGATCTTGATTCGCTCCGGTGTGACTCGAGCGGGACGAGGCGCACCGTCGCTGGGGTGAATCGTGCGCCGATTCGGGACAGACTCAACTGATTAACAGATTCCGGTCTTTCCGGCAAGAATCAGGCCTGTGCGCCTGCCTGCACCTCCTGCCCCGCCCCGCGGGATTGGGCCGTGCACTTCGAGTGGCCCATCGTGGTCCCCGGCCTCACGCACCCTTGGTTGTCCACGCGCCCACGACGGGCATGTAGGTGAGCTGGCACTCGGCTGCGCACAGCTCTCGCTCGAGTCGGTCAGCCAGAGTCTCCGCCTGTACCACCGCGGCGGTGGCGATGCCGAATCGCTCCATACTGGGCAACAGGCTGCCGACGATCTCGGCGGTGTTTTCGCAGAACGGCCTCATCGCCGCCCCGCCGCCGACCGACACGTGCTGCAAGAGCGCCGGCCCGGGCAATCCCGCCTGCCGAAATAGCGGATAGAGCTTGGTCCCGAGGTCGCAGTGGACCCCGCCGCGCCGGAAGGTCTCGATGAGCCACTCCTGCACTTGCTGCCACAGAGCGACCGCCGGCACGGTGCGGATGCCGACCTGGAAATCCGGTTCCTGCACCACGACGAGCCCTCCGGTCCGCGCCAGCCCGCCAATGTGGCGCAGCGTGGCCACCGGATCGGCCTGGTAGATGAGGAAAAAGCGGCCGACGACGGCGTCGAACGGTCTGGCCGTCGTGAACTGCTCGATCGGACTCTCGTCGAAGCTGACCCACGTGAACCCGCTTAGAATTGCGCTGGCGCGCCGTCGCCAGCACGCCCGGGTTGACGTCGATTCCGACGACGGACCCCTCCGGGCCGACCAGCTCGGCCGCGAGGAAGCTCACATCGCCCACCCCGCAGCCGAGATCCAGCACGCGCATTCCAGGGGTGACGCCCGCTTTCCGGAAGACGCGCTCCGTCGACGGGCGCAGAACACTCGCCTGCTTGGCGAGCCGCTGGCTCTCCGCCTCCGACCGACCCAGGACGTATTGCGGGGCCGCGGGATCGGTCTTCATTGGTGTTCTCCCCGGGAATCGCTGATGACTTTGGATCGGGATGCGCCTCGCGTCGAATCCCGGGATTGTACTCGACCGGAGGGGCTTCGGTTGATACCCACGTGCGCCCGCTTCAGCGGGAGCTCTGCTCGCGAGACGACGGACCGTAACCCCAGCCCGCCGCCGATCGATTGCCAGACTTCTCACGTTGTGTCGCCGACGGCCAGCCGGTCGTGCTCAACGACCGCCGGCGCGGCGGGCCCAGATCGAGCCTGGTGAGCTGGCGCCGATCGGCGACAAGCCGGCGATCGTCGTCGGCGATCTGTCCACCTTGCACGTCCGCGCCCAGGTCGACGAGCGCGACGCCTCGCGCCTCCTCGCCGATTCTCGCGCGTTCGCGTTCCTGCGCGACGAGACCAGCCGGTCGCACCACCTGCGGCTGCTGCGAATCGAGCCGCTGGCCGTACCCAAGAACCTGGCGACCGCGTCCAGTGCCGAGGTCATCGACACTCGCGTGGTCGAGGTTCTGTTCCGCCTGGAACCAGCCAAGGCAAGCCCGACGCTTTATCCCGGCCAGGTGATCGACGTGTTCATCAGCGCGGCGACAAGCCTGTGAAATCAAACTCGGCCTGCCGCCGATCGGGCGCCGCTCTCCCGGCGCGGGCCTCACGACCGCGCCGGGTTCTCGGCCAGCGTGATTCTTGCGACGATGAGCGAATGCCCAGCAGCCGGTGCGACCAGCGCCTGCACCCAACGCGTGCCGGTTCAGTCCATGGATCGCTTCAAAACCGTGCTGGTGACCAGGAAGTAAGCCGTCATCGTCAGCGACGCTCGCGTGTCGCGGCTTCGAAGATCGATTCGCCCTCGATCCGGAACACACGGGAGAAATTGGGCCGCGGATGAACGCGGATCTGAAAGAACGGGAGGGATGTATTCAAACAACGGCTCTTGTTGCAGGCCGAGCCGGAGTGTGATCGTTGTCGTCTGATCCTTGAGTCCGCGATGATCCCGTCCGCCCGGCGCCGCCCAGCTTCTTGGCATGTGCGACCCGGTACGCGTGTCATTCGGTCTTCGTCTGATCCGCGTTTATCCGCGTTCATCCGCGGCAAGAAACTACCCGGCACAGATTCCCTGTATCGCGGACGTAAGAGATTCCCGGTCTTGATCCGCGTTCGACTCACCGATCGTCAACGGCCACCCACGGACTGATCCTCTGGATGTTCCACGCGCGGCGCGCGTTTCGTTCGCTCTTCGTCCGATCCGCGTTCATCCGCGTTGATCCGCGGCTAACAAACTCCCCGGCATCGATTTCCTGAATCGGCGATCGAATATGCTTCGACTTTGCCGCATAATCGAGACGATTCCGAACACGGTCGGCGTCGGGCCCGTCGGAGAATTGCGGTATCCTCCAATGAGTCGGACCGAAGGGAACTTCACCCGATATTGATCCTCGTCCAAGCGATCAAAGAATCGCGGCCAATCCCGGTCTCATCGTTGGCCTGCCCACCCGCGGCGATGCGCCGCCAGACGAGCTCGAGGTGGCCGAGTTGATACGATGTGCGGAGGCGCCCGTGCGCAGCCGTGGTCGCGATTTGTGCTTGAGAGACCGCTCAATGCCAATAGCTTCCGAAGACGCCGGCATCGAATATCACGTGAATCCGTCGATGACGAATGAGTCGCTCAACGAACTCTTCGCCGCCGCCTGGCCGGCGCATTCCCCGCGCGATTTCCGCCCGGTCCTGGAGCGAAGCCTTGCTTATATCTGTGCCTACGACGCCGGCCAGCTCGTCGGATTCGTGAACGTCGCCTGGGACGGCGCCCTTCATGCCTTCCTGCTGGACACAACCGTACATCCCGATTGGCGTCGCCGCGGCATCGGCCGAAACCTGGTCCGGCACGCGACACACTGCGCCCGAGACAGCGGCATGGAATGGCTGCACGTCGATTTCGACGCGCACCTCCGGGATTTTTACCTGGCATGTGGGTTTCGGCCCACCGAAGCGGGGCTCATCAGTCTTGAGCCTGAAAGCGGGTCAGGGGCGAGCTAAGAGTCTTCGTCGAGATCCTCGCCCAGCCCGCCCACCAGGTCGTCGAAGCATTCGGCCGCAACGGTCGATTCGCCAGCCCCGTCCAGCCACAACGTGACGACGCGCGGCTCCGGGCCGACGCTGTAGTCCAGTGCCAGGACCGCCCCGTCTTCGTCCCCCCCGAAGGAAATCAGCTTGGTGCCGTCGCTCAGGTCCAGGTCGGGACCCTCGGAGGCCGTTTCCCGCAACTCGTCAGAGAGCGGCGCAATCCCCGCGAGCGGCTCGATGAAAAACTCCGCTCCTGCAACACCCCCGCCGTTGCGGACCAAGAGCACCGCGGCAAGGGTGCGCGGGAGGCTCACGCCGTGTTTCGTCTCCCAGCGGCTGATGTCCGATTCTGTGATCGGTCTCGATGCTGCGGGACGCTCGGCGTCCCAGAATGCTTCAGGCTTGGTCATCGCATCTCCTCGATAAAGCGATCGGAAATCGCATCCCCGAAGAACCCAGCAGCTTCTTGCCGACCGGTCGGAGCGTGCCATCCCGGTCTCAGCTTGCGACGTCAGATCCCAGGTAGAAGATCATGTTTCAAAGCCGATCGATCTCGCCCCGTTCGATCACCTCAAGCGGCTTCTCGCCGGCGAAAGCCTCGTGCGGGGTGTCCAGCCAAGCCGGGAGGGCGTCCGCCGCCACGAGCTCGGCGAGTCGCTGGCGGAATCGATCCAGTTCCTTGATGTGCCAGAGGCCCGGCTCGCTCAGCGACTTCCTGCCCTCCCAGGCCGCGTTCGCGCCTCCGTGAAGGCCGCATGATGTGCGAATAGTTTGCAGCTAAGGCCGCAATGCCCTCGGTCCGAGTGGACCGGCGGCGACTGTGCCGGACGGAGCGTGCTTGCCCTGTTTGGCCGCCTTCCTGGCGACCGATCTCTTCCTTGTCGCCATCCGCACCTCGGGGCTTAGACTGCCAGAGACAGTCGGCTGAGTCAAATGATTTGCCCGCAGATTTGCATGACGCTTATTACCGGCGGTTCCTGATCGTTTCGCTCCTCGCGTTTTTCTGACGACGCGTGCTTTGACAGCGACGAATTGGCCGAGCGGCTCCTTTCGGCTATAACGGCGGTGACCAGGTCGCGTCTCCCCAGGAACGCGCGAACGCGATTCCCGACCGCTCCGAAACGGTCGACCAGGAGCAACTGCGATGCGCTCGCCAGAGCCTCGAAGATGCACCTTGCTGGACGCGATGGCCCTGGTCGCGGCCACCGCGATCGGATTCGCTCTGGCGCGGACCTATTCCCTGGTGCTCGTTGGCAACGAACTGACGCGTTTCCCCGCCGTCCCCAGAGTCCTCCTGACCATCTGGGCGTACATACTCGCCACGCTTCCGGTCCCGGCGATGTGGTCCATCGCCCTGTTCGGGTTGAGCCTGCGGCGCCCCCGCCCGGATCTGCGCCGATTGGTCCGCCAGCCGGGGTTTGTCGCCTCTGGTGCGGTTACCCTTGTCTGCGCCATCAGGCTGGTGGGCTTCCTGACGCTGGTGGTCCGCACGCTCGGGAATCGCTTCTACATGCTTTCCCTCTCCGTGTTCGATGCCTTTACCGTGACGGTACCGTACCCCGGTCCGGTGAACGTCGCAACGATCCACAACTCAGCCTACTTTGCCGCGTCGGCATTCGGAATCAGCACGGCCGTCGCTGCCGCCTGGCTGCTCCTGGCTGTGAGCGGTCGCTGGCGATCCGAGCCCGGCTGGCTCGACCGTCTCGGTCGCGGCCTGGGGGCCTACTGGATTGCGATCATCCCCTTCTCGTGCTGGTGGGACTACCACGTGCTCTACTGAGGCGGAACGACTCTCCGCTCGACGGATACCGCGGCGCGTCCGCGATTGGCCGGATCAAGATGCCAGCGCGGTGCAGCGAGTGACGTCCTGACATTCAATTCCTGCCGACGCGCCGCGACATTGCCTCACTTCCCGACCGCGTTGCCTGACGGGCCGATCGGATTGAGGTGCGAGACACGTTGGCGCTGTCCCGACCCCGGGAAATCAACTCGCGCAGAATCGGCCCCACTTTCCCTCAATCCCAGCTCTCTTTGCCTGGATCCAGGTTGTCGAACGCATCGTCGCCTTCGTAGAGGAAACAAAGCCCGGCATTCGCGACGGCGGGTCCCGCGCTCATCAGGCACACCAGATGCTGTTCGACAAACGGGCTCACCTTGGCAGCAGCCTGTCTTCCGAGACGGTGTTTTTCCGGGTCGACTTCGCCCAGGCCGTCAAAGAACGAATACATCAAAGCGACCGAGTCGTGCTCTTTCCACGCGCCACACACCGGACACAGCAGCCGGCAGTTTCGCGGCCGCTCGGCTTCGCGGAATCGCCGGAAAACAAAGCTGGGTTGCGAAGGCATTTCCGGTTGCTGGCGGCTCGCTTTCAAGCCGGCCAGGAGTTCGATCGCGCCCGCCATGCGTGGTCGTGGAATGCCGAACAGGGTCCAGCCCGACACGTAGAAAATGCCGGGGTGATCCGGTGGCTGAGATCGGATTGTCGAGAAACACACACAGCGTCAGGCTGGATCGCCTTCAATACTCACTGCGCCCGCATTTCCGTCTCCGCGCAGGGTTCAGTCGCGCTGGAAAGCGAACAGGCGCTTCCAATCTTTACTCATGTCGATGACCATCCAGCCATTTGCATGCGCCTCGTCGAGCGCCTGGTCGAGGCGGCCGACCTTCAACGCGCGGTCGTAAGCCCACTCGCGCACAGCGTCGGTGTGATGGACGAGGCCCATGAACCTCGCGCCGCGCCGGCCGCCGTCCACTCGAGCATCTGCAGATCGCCGTCGGAGTTGCCGAAGGCCAGGAGCGGGCGTCGGCCAACAAAGTTCTGGATGGCGACCGGCTTGCCGTCCCCGTCGTCGATGAAGAAGACTTCCGGAAGTCGGACGAGGACCGGCTTGCCGCCGCGCTTCTCGAACTTGGTCTTGATGGTGCTGCCGATGACCTGCTCGGGCGGGACGCCATAGACCTTCTCCGTCCACGGGCGCATGAACTCCGCACCGCCGCCGGAGACGATGTAGGTCTTGAAGCCGTGCTCGCGCAGGTAGGCGAGCAGCTCGAGCATCGGCAGATAGACCATCTCGGTGTATGGCCGGCCTGTCTTGGGATGCTTCGCCGTCTCGATCCATTCGCGCACGATTTTCTCGAATTCTTCGGTCGTCATCCCCGCGTGCGTCGCCGCCATGATCTCCAGCAAAGCCTTGTGACCGCCGGCAAGCGCGCTCCTCAGGTCGCCCTTGAGCACCGAGGCAAACGGCTCCGTCGTCTGCCATTCGGGATGCTGCGGGCGAGCGCCTTCACGCGCTCGAGCGCGAAGGCGAGCTGGACATACATCGGTCGCTCGCACCAGAGCGTACCGTCGTTATCGAACACGGCGATGCGATCGGCGACCGGCACAAAATCCGGCGAGCCCTGCGTCGTCACCTTCACGACGAAGTCCAGCACGCCTTGTTTTGCCTTGCCCTCGCTCCACGACGCCAAGGGGTCGGCAGCGCGGACGGCTGGCGCGATGAGCAGTGCCAGCGCGATCAACAAGAGCGAGAGAGGCCTTTTCATGTGGGCGATTCCTTTGTTTCGCTGAAGCAAACTTCACACGCCGTCGCGGCGCGCGGAGCGGTTGGCGACTTGGTCCGATGCGCTGTTGCTTGCCACCGCGCCGAAGGACAAATTCCGGGATGAGTTACACCCGTCGAGCATACCAGGATGCCATTCGGAACCGAACCGTCACCCGTACCTGAGCCGAAACCCGTCGCGACCAATCGAAAAGGATTCAAGGCGCCAGTGGATTGCCGATTCTCAAGTCCGCCACCGCCGCTGGTCGATGAAGAAGGATGGTCCCTACAACTCACGAGAGCCGGAACGCGCGGGTTCCCGCGTCACAACAAGCACCAAACTACAGCCAGCCTGAATTCGGACGGGAGCCTCGACCTTGATGAGCGGTTCCCGCCATTTGGTTTGTGTCTTCGCCATCGGGCTCGCCGCGCTCGGCGGCCAGGCGGCGGCCCAGCCACCACCGCCCCCTGCACCCGCTGACGGACCCGCCCCAGCGCAGCGGTCCCGCCGCCGGCACCCGGCGGCCGGGTCGGCGAGCGAGCGCTGGCTCAACTCCCAAGACCCATCGACGTGACGAGCCCGGGCCCCGGCGGCCCGTCCCAGGCGCGGGCTGCCGAGTCAGTACCCACACAAATCCAGCGCCAGCAGGCGGGGACCGCCCCTTCGCAGACCAACCTCCTCGCCCGGTTCCTCGGCATCGAAGACAGCCCCGTCAAGATCTACGGCTGGATTCAGAACAGCTATACCGGCAACACCAACGGCACGCCGCGGAACGATCAAAACTTCAGCGTCTTCCCCAACCGCTTGGCCAACCGCTGGCAGGGAAATCAGTTCTACGTCATCCTCGAGAAACCAACCCCGCAAGAAGACGAGATTGACTTCGGCTTCCGTTTCGACACGCTCTTCGGCAACGACTGGCAATACTCCAAGGATTACGGACTCTTCGATCGCGCCTTCACGCCAAACTCGTTCGCCGGCGTCGATTTCCCACAGATCTACGCCGATCTTCACTTGCCCGTGCTGACTCCGCTGGGCCTCGACATCCGCGGCGGTCGATTCTACGATCCCGCTGGGTTCGAGTCGGTCATGGCCACGAAGCGGCCGCTGTTGTCGGCGGCCTACACCTTCAGCTTCACTCCATTCACATTGCTGGGCTTCCAGTCCACGTTGCACGTCAATCCGCGGCTCAACCTGATCAACTCGGCGGTCAACGGCAACGACCGCTGGTTCGACACCCGCTATCGTTTTAGCTACCAGGGAGGGTTTAACTGGACGTCGGAGTCGGGCGAGACGAGCTGGCTGGCGTTCGGACTGGTCGGCCCGGCGCAGCTCCCGACGTTCCCGCCGGCAAACTCGCCGTTCCTGCCGCTGGGAGTCCCGCAGTCGCCCCCCGCCTTGGTCGGCAGGGTGAATCCCCTGTACGCAAACCACCCGCGGACCTTTCTGGACACGGTGGTCACTCACAAGTGGAGCGACCGGCTGACTCAGGCGTCGGAAGCCTTCTTCATCATCGACACCGATGTGGTACAAACGAGCGGGCACGTCCTCCGCGAGGCGAGCTGGTTTGGCTTCACGAACTGGTTTCTCTACAACTTTGACAGCGAAGAGAAATACACCGGCGTCTGGCGCCCGAGGTTTTCAAGGACACCAACGGGACCGCCACCGGCGTCGCGGACACCTTCTACGAGATGACCCTCGGCCTGGTCTACAAGCCGAAGCCGTGGCTCTGGTTTCGCCCCGAAGCACGCTACGACTGGGCACAGTTCACCAGGCCCTTCAGCGACGGCACCCGCGGCAGCCAGCTCACCCTGGCCATCGACGTGATCCTCCAGTTTTCGCGCGGCTTCTGCGGCACGCGCCGGCTTCATCGAAACCGTCAGTTCGGGCGCTCGGATGGGCTCTGTCCCGTGGGGTCAGCGCATGTGATTTGTCTGCCCCACGGGTCCGATGGGGTCAGCGGCCGTGGCTGCTCGAGCGCGCACAACGAGTCCCAGTTCCGCGCGACCGGTGCGAGAACTATAGTGCCAGAGGGCGTGCGCCAACCCGGTTCAATTCCAGTCGCCCCGACTGGTTCACAACGCCAATTCCCGTCGTTGGTTGCGAATGCGACTGGCGACGGGATTTGAACCTTTTCGGATCGCTGGCACTCGGCAACGTGGCTGCGTAGACTATCCCTGTCCCAGCCCAGGAGAGATCCTCATGAAAGACGATTTCGCGGCGTTGTTCGCGTACGATCGCTGGGCCAATACCAAGGTCCTCGACGCCTGCCGCAAGCTTAACGCCGAACAGTATGTCGCGGAGCCGGTCCCGGGGTGGTCGTCGGTGCGCTCGACCATCTACCACATCGCCCTGGTGACCGAGTTCCATCTGCGCACGCTGGCCGGCGATCCGGATGACAGCATCCCGACCGAACCCGACCTGGCCACGGTGGACGACGCGGCCCAGTTGCTGGAGCGTGCCTACCGCCGCTTCGAGGAGCTGCGTCCCACGCTCACGCCGGAGTGGCTCAACACCGTGCTGACGTTGCGCCGGCGCGGCCGCACGACGACCCTGCCGCCGTGGGCGATGCTGCGCCACATTGTCAATCACTCCACCTACCACCGCGGTCAGGTCGCCGCCAAGCTGAAACAGTTCGGCATCGAACAACCGGCCACCGACTTCTTCTTTTGGGTGGTCGAGCAGGTTCCCCAGGAGGCATAAACCGCGACCGTGTACGGCACGGCATTGCCCCCCCTCTCGCGTCGGTTGAAAATTCAGAGTTGCTTGACTCCAACCTCAATTGTCTGTTGGAAGCCACGGGGGGGGAAGGTTCGGCCGCTCGGCAACGTTCCCAACCGATACCCGCCGCCCAAGTCGCGCGGCTAACTTGTCGCTGTAATCGCATCGAGGGTCGGTCGCAACCAAGATTGCCAGACCCGAATACCGGCGATAAAAAGTTCTGACGGTGTCCTGTCGCCCCGACAGGGTTTTCCCAGTGGCCCGTCATCAGTTCTGATGGCCGGCTTTTGCTTGAATTCCGATCGTTCTTAGATATTTACACATAGTTAAAAGATCATTATATTATAACTATGTTTAGTTCGACAATGATCGTGAGTGCTGAGAGCATGTAGCCCACTCCTGGTTCAAGCAGCCTTGCTCATCGCGATCCGGCTCTCCATAAGAACCTCCTTGGCGCTTGGCCATGTTGGGTCGATTGGAACCGGACAGTTCTATTGCGTTTAGACCGGACATTTCCATTGTCGTACGACAAGCGGCAGCAGTAACTCTTGCTCGATCCGCCTCTGTCAATTAAGCTTGCAACTGGCCGGGACGGGCGGCCGACGGTCCGCGTGAAGGGTCGAACCCACTCGTCACTCTCACCACATTACGGCCTTCTTTCTGCTCGCGAGCCGCGGACACCGAGCGCTTTGAAAGAAGGTGCCGTCATGTCCCGACCGCTCCCGCTTCGCGCCAGCCTCGAGTGGCTCAAGAAACTGAGCAAGGATCGCCTTGCTGCCCTCCGCGCCGGCGATCCAGGCGCGAAGCTCAGCGATGCACAGCTCGCCATCGCCCGACAGTTCGGCTTTCCGAGCTGGAGAAGGCTCAAGGCCCACGTCGAGGACGTCCGTGCAAAACTCGACGCGATCGTTCCCGCGGACGTCCGGCGCCGCGCCGCGGCCGACACCGTCTCGCAAGACGACCCCGACCTCTCCCGGCTGCTTGCAGCAATTGCTTCGGGCGACATGCAATCCGTTACCGACCTGCTGACCAGGCGGCCGGCGCTTGCGGCTGCGCATGCATCCGACGGACAGACGCCCCTCCACATGGCCGTGCAGTTTAACGACCCGCGAATTGCCGCGGCTCTCGTGGCTTACGGGGCCGACGTTGATGCGAAGTTTGGACAATCGGGTCATTCCGCGCTCTCCTGGGCGGTCACGTGCAATGCGACGGAATGCGCCAGACTCTTCTCAAGCTCGGGGCCGAACCCGACCTGTTCTGCGCTGCCGGGATTGGCTCGCTCGAACACGTCCAAGCTTCTTTCGATGCGACCGGTGCCTTGGTCCCGGGGGCATCGCGCACGGGCAGTAGCCGCTTTGCACCTGACGGATCGCGGCTTTCGTGCCCACCACTGACGGCGCGGGAGCAAGTTTCCGACGCACTCTACATGGCCTGCCGCAACGGTCACACCGAGGTCGTGAGATTCCTCTTGAGCAAGCAGCCGGATCTTTCGTTCCGGGCCTATCTGGCGCACACCCCGCTTCACTGGGCGTACTTTGGCGGTTCGCGCCCGACCGTGGAACTGCTCGAGCAGAGCGGTGCCGACACCACGGCTCGCGACGATTCCGTGGGTTGTACTCCGCGGTCGTTCGGGATCTGCATCTCGGCCAACTGGGGTTTCGCGTTCCTTGTCCGGGCTCGACTGGCCGAAGATCCCAGCCTCGTCAACATCATGGATGGGCGGACCAGCCCTCTTCACGAAGCCGCAAAGAACAACAGGGCCGAGGTCGTGCGCATTCTGCTCGGCCACGGAGCAAACCGTTCCTTGGCCGACGGCGACGGCAAAACCCCGGTAGAGCTTGCGCTGGAATTGGGCCACGACGGGGTCGCTGAATTGCTTCGCGACGGCGGGGACGGTCCCTCTGGAAACGACGAGAAAGCCAGTTGATCGAAGCTCGCGGACTTGCGAAACCAAGACGTGGGGCAACCATTCTTGTCTTATGTGCTGCCAGTCCTTGCTCGCAGCCTCCGGCGCGGATACGCGATGCGATACCGCGACGCACCACGTCCCACGGCAACAAGCGCCAACAGGTCGAGGGCGAGCTCCGTAGTAGAATGAAGTAATACCTCCGCCATGCACTGCGGCACGAGAATCCCTCCCGGTCCACATGCCCATGACACACCAAGATTTCCGTTTCAGACACACGCTTGTTGCCGCCGGCATCGTGTTCGCGCTCTTGCCGGCGCTGCGGTCGACGCGCGCCGGTGAAGCGGGCTCGGCCCCGCGACCGATCGAGGTGCCGCGGCGCGTGCCGTTCGAGCGCGTCGTCATCGAGCCGAAACAGTCCTACAACGGCCACAAGCCCAAGGCCATCGGCGACCTCGATGGCGATGGCGCCCCCGACCTCGTCGCGTGGACCAACGGCGAAGGTTTGAACTGGTACCAGGCCCCCTCCTGGGTCAAGCATCCGATCCACGTCACGACGCACGAGTGCGACGAGGACGCCCAGGCCGTCGACGTCGACAACGATGGCGACATCGACATCGTCGTTTCCGGAGTCCAGTGGTTCGAAAACCCGTTGCGACAGGGCAAGCGACCGGACCTGGGCCCGTGGAGGGCCCACGACGTGGGCTCGCTGTATTCGCACGACCTGGTTGTCGGCGACGTCGACAAGGATGGTAAAGTCGACGTCGCGTGCAGCTCGGCGATCCTCCTTCAACGCGCCAAGGGTCCCTGGTTGCAGGTCGCCCAGCCGCAAGTACAGCGCGGCAGCGACGGCACGGCCCTTGGCGATCTCGATGGCGATGGAGACCTCGATCTCCTGACCCCGACTTTGGATAAGCCCTACCACCTGGTCTGGTTCGAGAACCCGCTGCCGAGCGGCAAACCAGCGACGGATATCTGGACCAGGCGCGGGATCGGGCTGGGCTACGACCGCATGGCGATCGCGGTCGCCGACCTGGATCACGACGGCCGAAACGATGTGATCATGGCACCGATGTACCAGACCGGCGGCCTGCGCTGGTTCCGGGCACCAATGGACCGCAGGACCTCGGCCTGGACCGAGCACTCGATCGATGCCTCGATCAACAACGTGCACCAGGGCTCGATCCACGTCGCCGACTTCGACGGCGACGGCAATCCCGACCTCGCCGTCGCCGAGCAGGAGCAGTCGGACACCGACCGCGTGGCCGTCTTCTACAATCTCAAGCGCGACGGGTCATCGTGGGGCCGGCAGATCCTGGCGACGACCGGCGGCCACAACATCAAGGTCGGCGACGTCGATCATGACGGCGACCCCGATATCCTCAACGCCAATCACGGCTTCTACGGAGCCGCGAACGCCGTCGAACTGTGGAGGAACCGCCGTGAGGCGAGAAAATGACTTCGCCAGTGCGGTCGACTGGACCGGCCGTCTCGAGGCGATCCGCGTCCGGAGGCTTGCGACCTTGAGCCTTCTTGCCGCCGCGCTCTTGGCGTCTGCCTTGACGCTCTTTGCCGGCGGCGCGGACGGGCCGCGGCTGGAGTCCGGCCTCCGCGTCGGCGAGATCGCCAATATGTTCTCGGTTCAGGCCATCACCGGCCCGTACCGGGGTAAGACGCTCTGCTACCGCTGCGAGCTCGGCAACAGCCCGGTCGTGTGCGTCTTCGCGCGCGCATGACCGCGCCCTTGGAGAGCTTGTTCACGCGGCTCGATGCCCGGATTGCCTCCGGGAAGGACGGCCTCAAGGCCCTGGTCGTGTTCCTGACGGATGACCCCAAGCGGACGGCAAAACAGCTCGAGGCACTGGCCGCGCAACGTGCCGCTCGAGCATGTTCCGCTGACCTTGGTGAACAACCCCTATGGTCCCCAGGACTACAAGATCGCCGACGACGCCGACGTGACGATCCTGCTGTGGAAAGGCCCGACCGTCCGGTTCAACCGTGTCTTTGCCCGCGGGAAGCTGACCGAGGCCGACGTCAAGGATGTCCTCCGCGACCTGCCCAGAGTCTTGAAGGCCGGCGCTCCGGGCTGAATTGAACCGGAACGGGTGCGCTCGAGGAGAAAAGCGACGAACCGGGGCCATGGGTCGATGGCAATTCGGAACAGGGATCACGGCTGACCAACCCGCAAGGCGGGACCTCGTGGGCCCTCTTCACATCAATACCGGTCAGCCCCGATGACCTCGCCGTCGGCGCGCGTGGCCAGCGCTCGAAACACCGGCGCGGTTACGGTGTCTTTGATGAACCGCACCGAGCCGTCGCAGAGCAGGAATCCGCAGCCGCCGGGGTGCAAGCTTGCGAAGCCGTCGGCCCCAGCCTGGCGATTGAGAGAATTCCCGGCCGGGCTGCTCTTGCCATTCGCTGCTTATTTCCGCTTCGTCGCTCTCTTGGCTGTCATCGGTTTCGCCACGAACCCGGAAGATTCACCACAGTGCAAGAATATCATGCCGTGCAGTTCACCATCTTTCACCACGGCCCAGCCCCGGCCGTGAGCGGGATCCATCTCGTCGTTGCCATCCCAGGTCCATTCGACGGCTGGCACTCCTTCCCTTACCGTCAAGCGGCAGTCCATCTGGCCGTGGACGTAGCCGAAGTGAAAATCGCCATGACATTTGTCATTGAACTCGAAGTACCCTTCTGTTTCCTCATGAACGTACTCTTGATCCCAGGTGTCCATCGAAACTATTCGCCACCGTCCCGCAAATGGGTTCGGGGCTTTCGCCTCAGTCACCATTCTTCGCTCCCTTGATTCCCTTCGTTGAAGGCCGCGATCACGTCCCCCGCTGCCCGGTTCTCCTTGCCAGGAATCAGACGTGATGGCAATACTCGTGACGCTACGCAATTCCCAGCTCAGCGGCGACTGCAGCCGCCTTTGTCGCCGCATCGTTACGCGAGAGCCGACGTGTCTCCATCAAGAACTGTGTCGCTGTCTCAAGGTCGCCCGCTCTGACCAGCCCGTACAATCGCATCTCCCATTGCGAATCGACGCCAGGAGCAACGGCTTTCAGCCATTCCACTCGAATACTGCCTTCAATGATGCCGCAACCGAGAATCCGTCGTTGATCATCCGGGTAGTGCTGCTTCTTGAACTGAACAAGTTCATCGATCAGTGCGTCTACATCATTTGACTTGAGCTCGCTCCACATTTCGGGGTTCTCGGCTTCGATCAATTCCCAGGCCGAGCGGTAGCCGTTGCGGGCATGAACGAGGCCCACCGATTCGTTCCATGCAATGTTGCCGAACATCAGTGCGACTGCGGCTGCTTGCGACGATGGAGCGCCGCCAGGATTGCGTAGCAAACGCTCCGCCATTTCCTTCATGATCTCCGACATCTTGCGGACTTGGTGCATCATGGCTTCACCTTCCTTGGATCGCGATGATCGCGCTCACCGCCAGCAGTTCAATGACGGCAAAGCCAAGTTCCCCGCGCGATCCGCGAAGTCGGCGCATCGGCACAACCTCTCCTGGTTACGCTCGGTCTCGAGTGTCTCCGTGCAGGTTAAGATGTCCCTTGGCCTTGTCAATCCCGTGCCGCCGTGCCGCCCTGACCCGACACCGGCTCGCGGTCTGGCGCCGATCTTGGGCAGCAGTGGCGCGTGTTCACGCCTTCGCATCCGCCGCGTGGCAACACGAGCCGGCCTTTTGAGAAAGCGGCTCGTATTCGTCGTGCCGGCGCCACCATACGCCCGTCTCGTTACGCCCTTTGGGGGCGCGGTCGAGCCATTGGTACATGCCCCACAGGCCGTCCACCCCGCGCATAGCTGGAATAGGCGTGGTAAAGGGCGCCGTCCTCGAGCACGAACGCGCTCATCCCTGGCCTTTCGCGCGTGTACGTGGCCGCGTCGGTTCCAGACATGGCCGCGAACTCGGCGACCGGTTTCGGGACCGGAGTCGCGTCCATCACGAAGCCGCCGCGCCGGTAGTTGTATTCGACCCCTTCGCGCTGTTGCTCCTTCGTGAATGAGACGTTGAAGTCGAAGTTGAAGTCGTTGCCGATCGAGGACGCCCATGGAAACGTCCACCCCATCCGTCGCCCGTACGCCTGCAGCTTCGCGAGCGGCGCCCGCGATACCGCGCCCAGTGTCACGTCGTGGTTCGCCAGGTGGACGACAACGCCGTCAAATCCGTCCGCGATCGCCGAGCAGGACGGACACCCCGCCGCGTAGTCGGGCCCGAACATGAAGTGGTAGACGAGGAGCTGCGAGCGCCCTCGAAACAGGTCCGCCAGCGAGGCGCTCCCACAGTCGGTGTCGAATCGATACGCCTTGTCGATCCGAACCCACGGCAGCTCTTGCCGCCGCTGCGCCAGCAGGTCGCTGCGCCGCGTTAGCTCCTTCTCCTCCTTGAGCAGCTCGAGCCGCGCGGCAAGCCATTCCTCTCGACTTACGATCTGGTGTTGCATGATTCGCTCTCCTGTTTGAAGTAACGGAAGATGGCCCCTTTGGGATCCAGACGTTCCACAATCAGGAACAGCAATGCGATAGCGCACAGGAACAACAGCAACGAGCGCAGGTAGGTTGCCGTGGAAAGCGACAGGCCCAGGCCGGTCCACAGCGTCACATGCGCTTCCAGGCAAGCGGGACACTTGGGCACCAGCACCAGGACCGCGCTCGGGAAGCCCCACGCAAGAATCTCTCGGACTCTTCGCAGCGACGTCGGCGTTTTCCGGTCGCTAGCGGCATCGCAGCAAGCGCTCATCGTCGTGCCTCCTACCGACTCTTGCGTTCCGCTAGCTCGCGAATGCGCTCCAGCCAGTGCGCCCAGCCTTTGGGCATTCCGTCGCGATGTTCGGGCAGGATCAATCCCATGCCGCGATGGAGGAACGCCAGGCGCGTCACGCCCCCTTCCGCTTTCAAGCGGTATTGCAGGTGATTGACCGCCGGGTACGACATCATGAGCGGCCCGCAAATCTCCAGGAGCGTCGGCGGCTTGATGACCTGCACATGGCCCCAAAGGTGGCCGGAATTGTTGCCGAGGTCGCGGTACCAGCGTCCGCCGGGCCACGGCTCGATTTTCATCGGGTATGGCTTGCCATCCGGCATCTGCCCTTCCGGACCAAGCTGGTCGAGCGTGGCTTCGAACGCGATCTCGATCGGCGCCGAATCTCGATCTCCTTGCCGATTTCGAGAGCTTCGACCGACTGTCGTTCACTGGTTTCCGTTTTCATGATTGTCCTTTCCGGGGTTTGAGGGATGTTGGCGATTCCGCTTGCTCACGCGCTTTTTGCTCAGCGCGCTCCTTGATGCGATCGAGTTGATGGCCCCAGAGCGCTTCAAAGGCCGTCACCCAGTCGTGCACAGTTTTCAGCTTCTCTGCTTCCAGGTTGTACACGCGTTGTTGGCCTTGCTTGATCACCGCGACCAAGCCGACCTTGCGCAGCACGCCGAGGTGCTTCGAGACAGCCGGCTGCGGAAGCCCCATCGTCACGACCAGCGTTCCCACAGCCAGGGCCCCTCGCCGCGCAAGCAACTCGATAATCTGCCGCCGGCGAGGCTCGGCGATGGCGTTGAACACGTCGGATGTGGTCGGCGCACGCGGCATGCTTCAGTTATATTCCCTTATAGGAATTTGTCAAGCCCGGACTCGGCGATCCGGACGGCAGGCCAACCTGATTCGAGTAGACCGGTTCCTCGAACCGCTCCTGATGGCCGCGGCTCTCGCGGCGTCGGCCATGGCGATGACAGACCCGTGACAGAGGACACTCGACCGTCAGCTTCGTCCTTTCCGGTCGTACAGGGAGGTGTTGGAGTCTCCGGTGTACTGGAAGCGGTAGACCCCCGCCGCTTTGCTGGCTGGGCCGATGACCGAATAGAGGGCCAGGTAGCCCGCCTCATAAGTGAAGGTGCCCTCGAGGACGATCGCCTCGTGGAGTAGCTTGCCGGACTTGCCCGCGCCAATCGCCCGTGCCATTGCTTGCTGGCTCAACTGACGAACGGCGTGTCGTTCGGCCCATTGCCGACCAAGCTCGATGAGGTCGTCCAGGGTCTCGCCTTCCGCGTCCGTCACCGGGACCTCGCCCGACTCGGACGCTTCGCCGAGTTTCCGGCTGTCATACGGTTCGAACTGGCGTTCTGCAAACGGTTCCACGAGTTGACCGGATGCGCAGATCCATTCCACGGCCTCCAGCACGTCTCGGCCCGGGTCGAAGATGTTCTCGCTTTCGTGCGGCAGGACGAACAGGCGATCCGGTCGCCCCGGATGAAAGACGAGCTCATCGCCGTTGAGCGTGTCGCCGAGGACGACGCATTCCAGGGCCCGCTCCTTGGGCAGCAGCTCCTTGCCTTCATCCCAGAACCAGTATTTCTTGATGCGTGCGCCCATCGGGACAGCTCCTTCTCGATCCGCCACGGGGGATAGATCCGGACCATTGTTCCCCCCAGGACGCCCTCGCCAAGGCGCGTGACATACTCGCGATAGCCCTCGGGGAACCGGATCCAGAGCTTCGCTTCAAGGGCGTCGACGTCGGCCTGTGTCGCCAGGACCAGCGGGCCGTCCATGATCTCAACGTCGTCGATCTTCATGAGAGTTCCCCTTGATTTGATCGCTCTTGAGCCGTTGAAGTGTCGATACCGGCGGCCCTGAACGCGTACGTCGCATCAATCTATCGGCGCCATCGGGGATAAGGAAGTCCCTCGCCGTCGCCCACGCCGCCGGAAGCTGAAACGCGAGCTTGTGGGACCTGGAGAAGAACCACGTTCGAATGGCCTGAGGCCCGACGACGTCGAGGGGTGGGAGAGCTTGACTCGCGCCTCGGACGCTGCATTTCAATGAGCGCCCGCATTGAACCCGAAGCGCACGCGAATTGGATCGACTTGTGGCAGGATTTGCAGTCCTGAAAACTCCGACTACGCCGAGCCAATTCTCGGATCGCTGAATCCCCAAGCCCCAGTCTCAATGCGGCCCGCGAATCGCCGCTCGAACTTCGCCGCCCCTGTCACTCGAAGGCTCAGGTCGTACCACCTGTGGCTTTCGGCCGTGGACACGCGGATAGAGCCTGGCGCGCCAGCCGCAACCTGCTTCGTCTGTTCGGCATTGCCATACGAATTATCGAGGACGGAGACAGTGACTCCAGTGCCTGCCGAAGTCGAGCCAAACAGAACTTCCACATCTGCAGACTCAGGGCCGCGAGGAGCTGGCGCGAGTTGAGCTTCGAGCATCGGATCTTCTGCGCTGCCGGTGAACTCCCAGAAGTAACCGTTGGGCCCATACACACGAACGTGGTACACACCGTTGAGGAAATCGGAAAGCTTCCACGAATCCTCAGTGGCATCCCCCGCTTGGACGGCGTAGTTCCGACAGACATACCCGCCAGCCCCAGTAAACGCGTAGGCTGTGAACGGGGCCCCAGCGGCCTTGTCTTTGAAGAGATCGTTTTTCGCCTGAAACCGGATGACGAGTTCATTCCGCGCCGAGTTCAGCGAACCGGAAACAAAGAGCTCATACGGAAGAGGGCAGGAAGGACGGACGCCGCTCTCCTGCTTGGGCAGCAGCGGCGAACCGACCGGACTCCGCCGCAGGTCCAGGAGTTCCGAGTCGCGGAGCGGGCGGTAGCCCTTGGGCAGGTCTTTGAATTTTGCCCCGTGGATTTGCGTCATGAACCGGTCGCGATCAATCGGCGCCAGAGACGAAGGAGATCCGTCCGCCGACTTGAAGGCCGAGGTAAGGTCGCCGCAGACTGCTCGCCGCCACCGGTTGATGTTCGGCTCTTCGACTTTCTTACCGGTTTTGTGGGATAACACCTTCTCTATGAACTGCAGCACCGAGGTGTGGTCGAATACCTGTGAGCACACTGCCCCGCCGCGACTCCAGGGCGAAGCGATCACCATCGGCACGCGGTACCCCAGTCCGATCGAGCTGCCGCGCGCATGACCCGGGTGCCACGACTGGTCGTGCTCAAGGGGGACGTACTCCAGCGCCGCGTCGATCCCCTTGGAGACGCGACCGGTTTCGGGCCTGGCGGGGTCGGGGGCCACAAACGGGGGCACGTGGTCGAAGTAGCCGTCGTTCTCGTCGTAGGTCAGGATGAAGACCGTCTTCTTCCAGACCGCCGGGTTCTTGGCCAGGATATCCAACACCTCCGAGAGGTACCAGGCGCCGTACCACGCGGAGCTGGGGTGATCAGAGAATCGTTCGGACGGCACCAGCCACGAGATCGTGGGCAGTTTGCCCTCGCGAGCGTCCTTGCGAAACTGGTGCAACACATCGCCTTTTGGGGCCAGCATATGGCGGTCGATGTCGCCGTCCCGGTAGGCGAGTTCGGTCAACTTTCGGAAGTCGGGATCCCCCGAGTTGATCGTGAAGGCCCGATCGTGCAGCCGCCGGGCACGATCCGGGAGCGAGGCGAATCGCTCCTGGGAAAACTCGGCCTGCTCGGACTGAAACCGAGCGAGCGTCTTCTCCAGTTCGGAAATCTGCTTGTTGACACGATCACGGCGCTTCCCCGTTGCCGACGCGGCTTCGTCCTGTTTGGCGCTGATCTCCCCGGGGATTTCGCCCAGCCGCTTGACGATGTATTCGCGGTGCGTCGCCGCGAAACGTACGCCATACTGCGCAAACCACTCGATTGGATTGTCGCCGAAGTTCGCAAGCCATGCGTCATGCTCGCCTCGGAGGCCCGATTCAAGGCTCAGCTCGTTCTGGTAGATCCGCCACGAGACACCAAGATCTTCGAGCCGCTCGGGGAACGTCGGCCAGCTTGCCCAGCGGCCATAGTCAACGTCCTCGTTGAAGACGTGAGCAAACGAATCCGAGGATTGCTTCGCCCTGATGGTGCCGGTCCAGAGGTGCAGGCGATTGGGCGTCGTACCGGTGAGGCAAGAGCAGAAATTCTGATCGCAGACGGTGAATGCGTCCGCGAGCGCATAGTAAAATGGAATGTCCTCGCGCGTGTAGTATCCCAGCGTCAGCGGCATTCCGGCGAACGCCTTTTCGCCGGAGGACTTCGCATCCAGCCATTGGTCGTAGCGGCCACCGTTCCTGGCATCGACCTGGTTCGTCCACGAATGCGGAAGAGAGCCCATCCAGGTCGATTTGGTGTCCTTGATGTTCAGCCGGAACGGAAGGAAGCGATTCGCCTTTCTGTCCTGTTGCGCCCACACCGGGTCTCCATTGGGCAGCGTGATCGCGCGAGGGTCGTTGAACCCGCGCACGCCGCGTAGCGTGCCAAAGGTATGGTCAAAGGACCGGTTCTCCTGCATCAAGATGACGATGTGCTCGGCATCGAGGTAGGTGGTCCCGGGCTGGGGCTCGATCGCCATCGTCCGCCGAATTGACTCGGTGAATAGCCCCGTGGCACCGATCCCGGATAACATCGCCGCTTGCTTGATGAAGTCACGGCGAGAGGTTGGCATGGTGACGTTCCTTTGTGTGGAGTGGACGGTAACCCAATCAACAGACTGCGCACGGGTTGAGACGGCTCGCTGCTGTGATGATAAATCTCGAACGCGAAGATTGAATGAATGGCATTGCACAAACTGGGTAGGCGGCCACTGACCCAACGGCGGTGAGCGTAGCGCAAGTGACTGCTCACCCGGATCCTTGAAGACTGCTGTGCTGAATCGAGTTGACTACGTCGCTCTATCGGTCTTCGTTCGGATTGCCGTTATCGAGCCGGCACCGCAACTCGACTCCTCATTCCTGGATATCGGGCATAAAAAGTCCTGACGGTTTCGTGTCGCCCCGACGGATTGCGTGCGAATACTGCCGGATGCCACAGTTCGGATCGCGTGCGTCCGTCGAGATCAATCATCCTCACGCCTCGCGTGCCTCGGAAATCAGTCGGCGGTGATCCTCGCGCGTGATGTTTTCGCCCGTGAGGATCACGCAGATCGGCTCCTCTAGCTGCGCGGCGCGGGCCTTGACGAAGGCCAGAGTGATCGCGCTCGACGGTTCAACCACCACCGCCTGCGTCGCAAACAGGTCCTCAAGCGCCGCGCGGATGTCCGCCTCCGGGACCAGGGAGATCGCCACGCCTCCGTCCGCGATCGCCTGCTTCACCTGGGGGTGGGCCGTCTCCAGGATCAGCCCGTCCGCGATCGTGGTCGACCGCACGTGGTCGAACTGGGCGTACTTTGGATAGTTGTACGGCTCGCAGCCAAAGAGCCGGACCGGGGCCGGTTTGTTCCGCAGGTACGCGAGCAGCCCCATCAGCAAGCCGCCGCCTCCGACCGGAAACACTAGCGACCGGCAACCAGGGAGCTCGCGCATGACCTCGGCGGCGATCGACTGGTAACCATCGGTCCAGAGCGGGTCCAGGTGGGGATGTACGAAATAGCCCCCGCGTTCCCTGGCAAGCTCGGTGGCATGGCGCAGCAGGTCGCTGCCCCCGCCGGCAATCTTGATCAGTTCGACGCCTAGGGCCCTCAGCTTCTCGTCCTTGGCGCGCACGATGGTTTGCGGCACCACGCCGGTCATGCGGAAGCCAAACGCTTGCGCGCCGGTCGCCGCTCCCAGGGCAGTGTTTCCCATCGAGGGCACGATCAGTTGACCTGTGCTCCCTTCACGACTCAGGTGCAGAAGCAGATGCACCGCCCCGCGAATCTTGAAACACCCGGACGGAGCCAGGAACTCGCACTTGGCATGGACTTCCTGCCCCGGAAACAGATTGCCCAGGCGGACTAGCGGCGTCGGCATAAGTGAAAGCATGATAGCCGTTCCTCGATGATGCGCGTTTGTCGCCGAGCTTTGGCTGCGAGCCCTCGGTTGCTCGTTGATTCTAGGGTAGACGGCGGTCAGCTTCGACCGGGCATCGTCGATCTTCGTGCGACGCTGTACGCCGCTCGCGGACACCACTCCTGACTCGGCGGCCTTCGCTTGGCGGGGACGCCATCCCTGGATTCCCCGGTCTCGAAGCTTTTCTTTCGCGCAGGATGTCGGTCATTGGCGACGGATGACAATTCACCGATAGACGCCAAACCGGCACAAGTTCCCGAATCCCCTTTCCGTCATGGGCTCGGAATGCCGGTCCTGGACTGTCACGACTCGGCCCGCGAACGCGGGACGAGGTCTGCTTCCGTTCCTCCGGACCCCTCCTGTCCCGCGCACAACAAAGAGGATCCCTTGCCATGTCGACCAACTGGTTCTGCAGCCGCCGTGATGCCCGTGCCGCCCGTCGCCTCCAGGAACGCCGCCGGCACTTCGCCGTCGAGCCGCTCGAGGGCCGGCAGATGCTCTCGACGTTCACCGTCACCAACACGAGCGACAGTGGGACCGGCAGCCTCCGCTGGGCCATCACGCAGGTCGACAACAGTGTTGCCTCCCACAGCACGATTAACTTCAGCATCAGCAGCGGGATACAGACGATCACGCCAGCGACCCCCCTGCCGGCGATCACGCAGCCGGTGGTGATCGACGGCACGAGCCAGCCTGGTTACGGCAGCGCACCATTCATCGTCCTGACCGGCGCCGCGAGCCCAGAGAACTTTGATGGGCTCACCCTCGCCGCCGCCGGGGTGACCGTCAAGGATCTGGTGATTAACGATTTCTATCATGGCGTCACGATCCTATCCTCGCACGACGTAGTCACGGGCTGCTACATCGGCACCGACGCCACGGGCGCGGCTGGGGTATCAAACGTGTATGGCGTGGCAGTGGCGTCCGGGTCAGTCGGCAATTTGATCGGGGGCACCAGTCCCGGCGCCGGAAATCTGATTTCGGACAACGTGATCGACGGGGTCTCCGTCGATGCCGGCGCCAGCGGCAATCTCGTCGAAGGCAACTTCATCGGCACCGACGCCACCGGCAACGCCTTCGCTTATCACAACCAACTGTACGGCGTCCATGTCTATAGTTCGGCCAATCGCAACACGATCGGCGGGACGACCCCCGGGGCTCGAAACGTGATCTCGGGCAACGTGCTCCAGGGCGTCTGCCTTGACGGCGGCGTTTCGGACACCGTCGTCGAGGGCAATTTCATCGGCACCAACGTCACCGGCACGGCTCCCTTGCCCAACAACGGCACCGGTGTGACCCTCGCCACGAATACCGCCGGGAACACGATCGGCGGGACTGCGGCGGGCAGCTCGCAACATCATCTCGGGAAATGCCAGCTACGGCATCGCGATCGTCGACCCCGGCACGTCGGGCAACCTGGTCGAGGGCAACTACATCGGGACGGACGTCACCGGCACCGTCGCGATCCCGAACGGGCAGAGCGGTGTCTTGATCCAGACCGGGGCCACCGGCAACACCATCGGTGGCACGACGGCCGCCGCCCGCAACGTCATCTCGGGCAACTCCGACGGCGGCGTCCAGATTTTGTACGCCGGCACGACCGGCAACGTGGTCGAGGGCAATTTCATCGGAACCAATGCGGCCGGCACCGGCACCCTGCCGAACCAGTATTTCGGCGTCGATATCCAGTTCGGGGCCGCGAACAACACCATCGGCGGGACGACCGCCGGCGCGGCCAATGTCATCTCGGGCAACGCGACTCTGTATATCCCGACCAGCGGCGTGCTCATCTCCGACCCCGGCACATCCGGCAATGTTGTCGACGGCGATCTCATCGGCACCGACAGCTCGGGCTTTTTTGCGCTGCCCAACGGCGGCAATGGCGTGCAGATCCAGAACGGGGCGACGAACAACAAGATCGGCGGCGCAATTCCAGGTGCCCGCAACATCATCTCGGGCAACTCGGACAGCGGCGTGGTGATCACCGATCCCGGAACGTCGGGCAACCTCGTCCAGGGCGACTTCATCGGCACAGACCGTGGCGGCGGGTCGGCCCTGGCCAACGGCTTCGACGGCGTGGCCGTCCAGGGCCAGGCCACGAAAAATACGATCGGCGGGACATTGAGTGCCACCGCCGACGTCCTCTCGGGCAACGGTTCCTACGGCGTCCTGCTCTACCAGGCGGGCACGACCGGCAACGTGGTCGAGGGCGACTTCATCGGCACGGCCGCCGGCGGCAAGTCACCGCTCGCCAACGGCCAGCAGGGCGTCTACATCGCGGGCGGGGCCAGCGCAGAACATTGTGGGGGGCGCCGCCTCTGGCAGCCGCGACATCATCTCGGGTAACACGGCCGACGGCGTGCTCATCGACGGCAGCAATGCCAACGTGGTCGAGGGCGACTGGATCGGTACCGACGTCACGGGCCTGGCCCCCCTCTCCAACGGCGGCTGCGGCGTGCGGATCCAGGACGGGGCCCAGGCCAACACGATCGGCGGGACCACCAGTTCCCTCGCCCGCGACGTGATCTCGGGAAACACGGCCGCCGGCGCTATTCGAACGGCGTGTTGATCACGGGAGCCGGCACGGCCGACAACGTGGTCGAAGGCGACTACATCGGCACCGACCTCAGCGGCAAGTACACCCTGCCCAACGGCGGCAATGGTGTCCAGATCCAGTCAGGGTCCACCAACAATACCGTCGGCGGGACGTCCGCCGCCGCCCGCGACGTCATTTCCGGCAACGCCTACAGCGGCGTCCTGTTGACCGGCTCCGGGACAGGCGGCAACTTGGTCGAGGGGGACTTCATCGGCACCGACCCAACCGGCAAGAACGCCGTTCCCAACTACTACGGCGTGGCGATCACGGCCGGGGCTACCGGCAACACGGTCGGCGGGACGTCCGTCGCCGCCCGCGACGTCATCTCCGGCAACACGGGCTTCGGCGTGTTCATCACCGGAGGGGGCACGAACAGCAACTCCGTTGAGGGGGATTATCTCGGCACCGACGTGACCGGCACCGCGGCCGTCCCGCTTCCCAGCACGACAGTCACGGGCGGTGCAGTTGCATCCCGGCACCAGGCCTACGGTGTCTTGATCAATGGCGGGGCCGTCAGCAACCTGATCGGCGCCCGCGACGTCATCTCCGCCAACGACTCCTGCGGCGTCGCGGTCTCCGACGCGGGCACCACGGGTAATGTCGTCACGGGCGACTTCATCGGCACCGTCGCCTCCGGCGAGCTTGTCCTGGGCAACGGCGGAAACGGCGTCGTGATCCAGAATGGGGCCGCGGACAATATCATCGGCGGCTCCACCGCCCTCGGCCGCGATGTCATCTCGGGCAACGATTCCTCCGGCGTCGTCTTCACCGGCGCCGGCACGAGCAACAACGTGGTGGAGGGAGACTACATCGGCACCGACGCCGCCGGTCAGAAGGTCCTGGCTAACGCCGCATACGGCCTGGCGATCGTCGCCGGGGCCGGGAACAACACGATCGGCGGGACGTCCGCCGCCGCCCGCGACGTCGTTTCCGGAAACGGATTGGCCGGCGTCTTTTTGAACGGCGTCGGCACCACCAGCAATGTGGTGGAGGGCGATTTTATCGGCACGAATGCCGCCGGAAACGCCGCCCTGAACGACTCGAGCGATGACGTCATCATCAGCGGAGGCGCGGCGAGCAACATGATCGGCGGGACGACGGCCGGCGCGCACGACGTCGTCTCCGGCAACGCCGCGACTCGTGTGCTCCTCTCCGACCCGGGAACGACCGGTAACGCGGTCGAAGGCGATTTCATCGGCACGAACGCCGCCGGAAATGCGATCCTGGGCAGCGGCTCTTATGGCGTCTCGATCTCTAACGGGGCGAGCTTCAACGTCATCGGTGGCAGCACCACGAGCGCGGCCGACGTGATTGCGGGGAACGCCGCGGCCGGTGTCGCGATCACGGGTCAGGGCACGGACGACAACTCCGTCGCCGAGGATAAGATCGGCGTCAATGCCGCCGACAACGCCGCGCTGGGCAACCAGATCGGTGTGCTGCTGGCCGGAGGCGCGTCGATCAACCTTGTCGACAGCTGCGTCATCTCCGGCAATGTCACCGGTGTGGAGATCACCGACGCCGGCACGACGGGCAATAACGTGGAGTTCAATTTCATCGGGACCGACTCTTCCGGGAAGATCAACCTGGGAAACACCCAGTACGGCATCGTCCTCGATGGCACCTCGGGTAATTTGATCGCCTACGACACGGTCGCCAACAGCGGGTTGTACGGCATCGTGATCATGGGCGGAGACACCGATGAGATCAGCAACATCACCATCACGTTTTTCAACAACAAGGACGGAGACTACCTGATGGAGTGAGCGGCGTCGTATCTACTCGACTCACCGTACTGGATTCGCTAGGATCCAACAGGTGCTAATCCCACCGTGCTTTGGAGTCGCGCCTGGGCCCAGTTGCTGTAGCGCCTTCTGGAGATGGTGCAATGAGCTCCCTTGACGCCTACGCCTCTCAGATCAGTGTCTCTCCAGGAGACCCAATCGATTTCATGGTATCGTTCGATCACGGCGGATCGTCCCCCGATGTGACGATTGATTTCTTCCGGTACGGCGCTTCACTCGTGCCAATCGGCGGGCAGATTGCAGGGCTCCAGGCTGATTTTCACGCCACACCCGCAGACTTCAATTCGAACGGATGCCAGTGGCCGGTGACCTTCGCGTGGAAGATTCCGGACGACTGGACGACCGGCGTATACATCGCTCATGTCACCGGGAGCACCGGCGACTGGTCCGACGTTCTCTTCGTGGTGCGGGCCCCGAGTCCAGGGAGCAACTCGAGGACCCTGCTCGCGATCACGGTCAGCACGGCCCAGGCCTACAACGATTGGGGCGGTACCAGTCTCTACTCGGATCCTGTGTCCGTCACCGTCTCCTTTGATCGCCCGGGCGGATTGCTGGCCACCTTCCTCGGGTTTGGCGAGCAGCGCTTCATCGCCTGGGCGGAGCTCAACGGCTTCCCGCTCGAATATTGTACAAGTGTCGATCTTCACGAGGATGCCGATCTTCTGGACGGATACCACCTCCTGCTCAGCGTCGGCCACGACGAGTACTGGTCGAAGGAGATGCGGGATAATGTCGAGGCGTTCATCGGCAATGGGGGCCATGTGGCTTTCTTCAGCGCCAACACCTGCTGGTGGCAAGTGCGATTCGAGAACAACAATCGGAGGATGGTTTGCTACAAGTCGGATGAACGTCCCAACACACACGATCCGATCCTCGCCACCGACCCGGCTCGTGCCACCGTCGTCTGGTCCGACTCGCCGGTTCTGCGGCCGGAGAATTCGATGACCGGCGTCAGCTTTCGCAATGGCGGCGGTTGGTGGGGAGGCCCGATCATCCCGGAACGCCGCATCCGCGGCTATACCGTCACCAGTGCAGAGCACTGGCTATTCGACGGGACCGGGCTGTCCAACGGCGATGTGTTCGGCCAGGGAACGAGCGTAGATACATGCATAATAGGATACGAGACCGACGCCGCCGAGATCGTCGACCAGAGCGACCCTCCTGTCGTGACGGGGAACGACGGCACGCCCCGCAACTTCCTGGTTCTGGCCGCGGCCGATCTTACGGACTGGCCCGGCTCCGACAACGTTCCTCCTGGACTGTCGCCGAGCGACCAGCAAGCCTGGCTTAACTGGGATTGGGGTCGGCCCGGCTATGCGATGATGGGGATCTATCACCGGAAGGGCACGGTGTTCACTGCGGGAACGATCCTTTGGGCCAACGGCTTGAGCCTCGATGACGCATGGACACCGGTTGACCAGATCACGCAGAATTTGCTCAGCCGGCTAGGCTGCGCGTGCCCTGACAGTCCGGAGATCATCAACTCTGGATTCGAAGTGTGGGCCGATGGCCTTCCGGTCGGGTGGATCCTTGAGGGCACTGGACAGGTGAGCCCAACCCCGGCCGCTCGTGATCCCAATTTTGATAACATGATGATCGATGACGGAGGTCACTTCAGTCTCCGCGTCGATGCCAGAGCGGGCATGACCTGGATCAGCCAGGACGGCTTTTTCTGTGCCGCCCAGACGACCTACGGCGCGGGCTGCTGGGCGAAAGCTTCCGCCCCGGGTGCAACCCTCAGGCTCCAGAGCACGGCCACCTGGGCTGATTTTGCGATCGCCACGCACTCGGGATCCGGCGAGTGGGAGTACCTCTGCCCCGTGGGATCCGCTCAAGGTGAGGCTCCTCTCTTGCGCACCGCGTCAAGATCCAGCTTGCCGGCGGCCAGGTTGCTTGGTTCGACAGCGTCTCGATCACCCAGCTCGCCGGGCCTCCCAGCTGGAAAGGTCCCCCCACGTTTCATCCCAGGCCGCTTCGAGCCCGGGGGAAGGGTCATCCGCGCCGTCCGCACCGCCCGCCCGGCGATCCGACGATCGCATGAGCACGAGTAAGGACCGTGACGCACGTCCTCGAAAGTCCGAGAGCCGCGCAGATGCCCGATCATGGGGCGGTGAACGGAAGTCATCATTCGGACCACCCTTCGGTCGCGCGACCGCTGTCAATTTCGCACATGACATAGGCCAAGGTCGCGATTTTTGTTAGGCTCGCAAAAATGGCCCGAACAATCCGATCCTGACCCATCGTACTGGTATCCGAGCCTCGGGAACGTTCTGGAAACGGAATTCCGCCAGCGACCCACGCTGTGTCGAAAAGGAGGTCGGACCGTGATGCGTTCACGCGTGAAGAGAGCGTCGCGCCCGTTTGTCCCGACGTGGCCCGCGGCACTCGAAGGCCGGCTGGTCTTGAGCGGCGCTGGCTCCTTCCGCCGGGGGACGTGCCGCCGAGGTCCGGCCGGTTCACCTGTCGCGGGCCGAGATCGCCCAGAGCAATGCCAGCGAGGTTCCCTTCGGCTTCGACTCGAGCGAAGCCCTCGAGACGGGTTCGCCGGTCGCCGAGAAAAAGACGATCAGCTACAACGACGGCTCGACCCAGACCGAATCCATCCTCAAGATCCCCAACACCGTCAACAACACAATCACGACTTATGAGACGATCAACCTGCGTAACAACGGGGGTACCGAGTCGGTCGTCGATACAGAGACATTCTCAGCCGGCAGGCCGACGGCCGACGGCAACACGATCCCCTTCACCGGCAATGACCGGACCCACTCGATCACAACCACGCTGCCCGACGGTTCGATCAAGACCGAGACCGAGACCGCGGTCATCACCGGCAAGAAGACGGTCGTGAGCATCACGATTAACGAGCCGGGCGGCGGTGTCGTCACCGAGTGGACCGTCAAGCACCAGAAGGGCCCGACGACGGTCGCGAACCGGACGATCACCGAGCCCGACGGCGGGGTCGAGCATCAAAAAACCACCACCACCAAGCGGGGTGAGCTCGACTCAACCGCGTCCACCACCACGATCCTGCCCAACGGCGCCGTCGCGAGAACGTCGTCCGCGACCGACATCATTCGAGTTCAGCCGTCGGCGATCTGACAATCTGCTCACCCGTGAATCGCGTGCTGCGAGCAGGCGGTGGGTGCCTGCGCTGCCCCGCCCGGAACCCCAGTCCGATCTCTGCGCCGCTTGGAAATACTCAGCCTTCCAGACCCGGCACGCGGGCCTTCACCAGCAGCGGGATCAGATAGCCCTCGACCAGGCTCGGCTGCACGACAAGGCCGACCGGCAGGATCACGACAGCCCAGGTCCATCCCCGACCCAGCCAGGGGTGGCCCCGGAGCCAGCGGCGGGCGGGGCGGCTGTTCTCGATGGCCACTCCGAGGTACTGCACCAGGAAGTACAGGGTGGGTCCGCCGTATCCCGACCGGGTCATGAAGCTGAGGATCTCGTGGTACATGCCGCTGTAGAGGAACACGGCCAGTAGTGCGATCCGCGCCGGCCCGGCGCGCCACGGGTCGGAAGATGACCTCCCGCAACATCTCCGGGAACGATGCGGTTCCAGCGCCGGCCCCAGAAGTCGCCGAGGTTCGTCGCGGCGATCGGGCAGTCCCAGAGCTTCTCGACCGGAAAGCCCATCGCCCGGAAGATCAGCGCCCAGAAGTCGCACCGCGCGACGAGCTCCAGGAAGCCAATGCCCGACCAACGCGATCCAGAAGCGAATCATCCGGGGGGTCGCCACCGGCAAGAGGTGTGGCAAGAGCCAGAGCAGTGCCACGCCAGTCAGCATGTTGATGAGGAACCCGGAAACCGTCGGCAACGGGGCGTCGGCGGCGGTCCGTTGGCCCACGAGAAACTGCTTCGGCTGCATCCCGATCCAGACGCAGTAAGCCAGCAGCCGGAGCGGTGTGAAGCGCGCCCACGCCGCGGGCGGCAGGCAAAGCAGCGAGGCGATCTTCCACGTCAGCAGCAGGACGGCGACCTGCCCGATAGTTGAACGTCCGGGTCCCCAGCCAGGGCCGACAGCACCAGAAGCCGACCAGGCCGCCGACCATCACGGCCCAGGCCAGCACGAAACGCCGCGTGGGGGTGAGCAGTGCGGTTGTGGGCGTGGCCGTGGGTGCGGCTTCGCGGGTGTCCATGAGCTCGCGTTATAGCCAGGACGGCGTCCCAGAGCGAGTACGTTGTCCGAGAACGCGTCCAGCCCCCGCTCTTCAGATTTTGGTCAGCCTCCTAGCGGGTTGGCGGCGATCAGCTCGCAGAAATTCGGCCGGCGGTAGCCGGGTAGTGTCCGTTCCAGCACGTCGGAGTTCATCGTCCCGAATGTGGTCGCGGGCTTGTGGGCGAAGCCGTCGGCGAACGCCTGGACGATCCCCCGCTTGAAGTTGATTCGCGGGTATGCGGCAAGTACGGCGTCCCGGTCGCCAGCCGGGATCTCGTCGAGCCCATCGCCGAGGACATCCGCCTCGACCCCGCCGGTGACGAGCGCGATCTCCGGCCGCTTGTGCCAGGGGATCTCCGGCGTCGTGTGCAGGGCGATCGCGTCCCACACCACCCCGACCGTCGGTTCGTCGATGCCGTTGGCCCGCAGGAAGTCTCGGGCCGCGTTCGCACTATCGATCTCGAACCGGTGGTCCGGACTGCGATACTTCGCGGTCAGGCCGAGGTCGTGGAATACCGCCCCGAAATACAGCAACTCGTGATCGACCGTCAGCCCCCGGTGGCGGCCCCGGATCGCCCCGAACAGGTAGACCCTCAGCGAATGGGCGAGGAGCAACGGCGTGCCGTGTTCCCGCAGCAGGTCGGTCGCCTCCCGGGCCAGCTTGCTGTCGGGGATTCGGATTCCTGCGATGACTTCAGACATGATTCGACTCCAGTCTTGTGGCAATCTGGGCTCGGGAAACCAACGCGCGATGAACCGAACATTTGTTGGCGATCGCCAGCAGTCTGCGCTGTTGCTCCTCGGATCGGACCCGAGCACGCCATCCAGCCGCGCCGTCCGCTTTGCCAATCGGCCAGATCGGTCTCACGTGCCAGACGCTCCCGAGTTCATTCATTCTGCACAGGCCACGCACCGTGAAGTAAGCACCCTGCCTGAATCGACGCCGTTCTCGACCAGCAGTAACGGATGCACGGCGCCAGTTGATTCCGGCGTCGGAAGATGGGTGTGTGACGGATCTCAGAGGCAGCTCTTCTTTCTATTGCGACTGTTGCGGCTCATCGACGAAGCCGACGCCTCCGGCAAAAGGGACGACAGGCCTGGCCTCCTGTCGAAGGCATGAGGCGATTGAGAAACCCTCATGGTCTGCAAACTCGACCGGCTGGGCAGAGATCTGCGGCACGTCGTCAACACGGTGGTCCTTCTTTTTTGTACTCCCGTTCCCCACCGTCGAGTTTTCTAGACATTGTCTCTTGACGTCCTTCCTCAGACCGTCTATAAAACTAGACAGCGTGCCCGATCGTACTCGACTAGAGAGGAGACAATCGATGGCTCGGCCGGCATCGACTTATCCCACGGTACTGGAGCTTCAGATTCTGAAGGTGCTGTGGCAGAAATCTCCGATGCTCGCCCGTGACGTGCAACAGGCGCTGGCGGGCGGCGGCCGGGATCTGGCAAAGACCTCCGTCATCACGACGCTCAATACGATGGTGACCAAGAAATACCTGAAGCGCGAGAAGCAGGGCAATTCATTTCTGTTTTCGCCGCGGATCCTGGCAGAAGACGTTTCGGAGCAGGTCTTGCGCGACGTCTTGGACCGTGTCTTTGACGGATCAACATCCGCTGTGTTGCTCAAGTTGTTTGATCTGACCAGCGTCAACGACGTGGAGCTCAAGGAATTGCGGCGGATTATCGACGATAAGCTGAACGGCGAATAACCCACACGAGCCGAAGGCACCAGCCTTCCGAACGATCGCGGCGGTCGAAGCTCACCGAATCTGGCCACAACGAGGACATTTCTCATGAACACGTGTCCGTGGTTCGACGACTCGCTGGCCTTGCGGCTCGTACAGGGGCTGCTGCATTTTCTCTGGCAGGGTTGTGCGGTGGCGCTGGTCGCGATGACGGTCGGCACGACGCTGAAGCGGTCTGCGCACCTCCGCTACTCGTTCTACGTTGCAGCGATGCTCGTGATGGTTGTGTGTCTACCGGTGACGTTCACGCTGCTGGGTGACCCGCGAAATGGTGAAGTGGAGTTGCCTTCGTTGACGAAATCGCCGGGTTCTGGCACAACCAGCCGTGACGGCGGTCGTATTCCCGACACGCGACTTGGAACTTCTGCGGGAATTCCCAATCCGACGCCCGCACCTGAATCTCCAGCGCTCGGCGACGTCGTGTCGTGGCTGGCATCTCGAGGTAACCGGCTCTTGGCGTGGCTCGCTCCATTCGCACCGTTCGTGACGGCAGCCTATTTTCTCGGCGTCGCGCTCATGACGCTGCGTTTGACGGTGGCTCTGCGGGGCGGCCGGCGGTTGCGTCAATCGGCGATCCCCGTGGATGACACGTGCCTGCTCGCGATGCTCGACCGGGAAATCCGGCGAATCGGTGTGAAGACCGCGCCCGGCGGTCGCCTATTGCGAGCGAATCTCGATCCCGATCGTCGTGGGCATCATGGAGCCGGCGATCCTCTTGCCGGCGGCGCTGGCGAGCGGTCTGTCGCCCGATCAATTGCAGGCGATCCTGGCACACGAGCTGGCCCATATTCGCCGCTTCGACCTGATGGTGAATCTGCTCCAGCGCTTGGCAGAGGCCGTGCTGTTTTTCCATCCGGCCGTATGGTTCGTCAGCCGCTTGGTCAGCATCGAACGCGAGGTCGTCGCGGATGACACGGTGCTCGCAGCGGGCTGGCCCCGAGTCCACTATGCAGACGCACTCGTACGGATGGCCGAGCTCTCATCGACATTGCGCAGCACTCGCTTCGTCGAGCAGGCGAGGCCCTCGCCGCATGGGGCCCACGTGAATCCGAATTCAAACGCCGGATTCTGCGCCTCGTCGCCGGCGACGATCGGCCGATACTCCGTCTTACTTGCGCTGGCCGGCGCTGTTCGTCGCGGCCCTTGTTCTCGTCGCACTCACGCCACTCTTTGTGCAGGCCTGGGCGCGCCACGCCTGCAATGGTCGAACTGGCAGCCAGCACTCTCTCCGGCTCCAGACCCGCCAAACGCCAACGGCAAGCGCGATGAACCGCGTATCATCATTGCCGAGCACGTGTTGTTGTGGGACGAACAGATCGTAACCTGGGACGAGGTCGTCGCCCGGCTGCGCACCCATCCGTGAATCCGGTCCGTTCCGAGCGCACTTTTACACGACGAACGGACTCAGTGCAAAAAAGGACGGCTGGAAGGATTACCACGGACCGGATCATGAATCTCTATCGTGGAACTCCGAACCTGTGGGTGTTAAGGTTCGGCAGCGTCTCTCCGAAGGGCGGCGGGCGCTGGGATGCCATCCGTACGGCCGCCGACCTTCGCCCCGACACAAGACGCATGCGTT
>CAWDZZ010000016.1:0-722385 GCA_963806595.1 uncultured Isosphaeraceae bacterium
TGGAAGGGCGGTCCCCGGTTGACGGCGCCGCCAGGCCGGGGCTCAGCCCGACCCAGTCCGCATCCCCAAGTCGCGTGTACTGCACCGCCTCAAAGAGCGATTCGGCGAGCTGATCCAGGAAGCACGACTCCTTTCCGCCCTCGTGCCGCTTTGGTGTGACAGACCTCGCATTCCTTCTTCAGGACCCTGCCTCGCTCTCGTCGCGAGGATTATGTGTGAGGCGTGACAGTCCTCTCCTCGCGGTCGTTGTAAATCAGACTGCCCAAAGAACCGCCGCCGATCGCGACGAGGAGGGCGATCAGGGAATGGCCGGAAATGAGGTAGGCCAAGTAAACATAATCAGACGACGGGTCCCGAGCGTAGGGGAGATTGGGCCAGATGCCGGGCATTGTGATCGGGTCGGCAATTTTATGTCCGAGTCGATCGCCCAACCAGTCAAGCAAGGGGCGCGTGACGAGGAATTCCCCGGTGCGATCATCGAGTCCAGGACCAAGCGTCAAGATCAGGTAGCCCCACCCTAGGAGGGCGAACGAGGCCCAGAAGCACCGCGTCCGGCCCCGACGAGCAAGCGCGACGACAATAGCCAAGGCCAGGATCGCTACGCTCAGACTCCAAGTCGCGCTCGCCCAGAGGAAGGTGGGCCTGACCAACGCGACACAACCGACTGCGACGCAGGCGATCAAAATCATGATCGATACGAGGGAAAACTGGAGCCTCATTCGAGCCTACCCGCAAGTTGCCACTGGGGAGCCATCACCGCGTAATCATCATGTCCATCTATGCTACCGCAGACAGTAACTCGCATCTCGGTCGAAATCGCGGTAATCGAGCATTCGTTCCTCTGTTAAGAGAACGAAGAGGGTTGTATGGGGAAGTGCCCGGAGAGACCTTCTCCGTTGCGACCCGCTGTCGTGGGCACTTTCCCATACAACCTGTTGAGCGGACTTGCGAGCCTCCGAGCATTCTGGGGCACCGCAGTCAGGTCCTCGATGATCACCATCCGTCCCGCTCCACATTTCGGACAGAGGGTCGCGCACCGCGTCTCAGTCACCCCCACTTCGAGGCTGAGAGGCGTGGCCAACGCCAGGGCCTCGGGAGATACGACCTCGGGCGATGCTGCGGCACCGAGCAACTTGCGGCAGTCCGCCAGCTTCTCCCAACGGTGCCGGTTGGACAGCAGTCCGTAATGGCGGATCCGGACGAATCCCGTCGGCAGCACGTGGAGAAGGAATCGCCGGAGGAACTCGGTCGCCGCCAGTTCCATCGTCCGTCGCTTGCCACCTTGGGCGTAGTCTTTGTACCGAAACCGCACTCGTCCGTCCTTCATCCCGACCAGCCGACGATTGCTGATCGCCACCCGGTGAGTGTACCGGGCCAGGTACTTCAGCACGTGGCCCGGGCCACCGATCGGCGGCTTCGCGTAGACGACCCACTCGGTCTTGACCGCATCGACGAGAAGGCGATCGAACCGATCTGCGTCGGCGAGCCGAGCCAACCGGCCACGGAACTTGAGCCGGCCCCGCTCGAAGGCCGTCCGGAAGCCTGCCAGGAACTTGCCCCGGAAGACGCGGCTCAGCACCCGGACCGGCAGGAAGAAGCTGTTATGGCACGCGACCCATTGCGAGCCGTCGAGAGAGAGCCCGCCACCAGGCACAACACAATGCACATGGGAGTGGTGCTGGAGGTTCTGGCCCGAGGAATGGAGCACGGCCAGGAAGCCGATTTCAGCGCCGAGGTGTCGGGGATCAGCGGCGATCTGCAGCAGCAGGGTCTCGGCGGCGGACCGAAACAACAAGTCGAGCAACCGAATGAGCGCGAGGAAGTCTCCCTGAGAGTTCGTGGGGTGCTGCAGGTTGTTGCGGGTGAAGCGCTGCAGGATCGCTTCCGCCTCCTCGGTGCCGAGACACAGCGCCGTGGCGTATTTGACCATCCGGTCATATTGTTGCCGGATCAGTTCCCAGTTGATGGTTCACGCCAGGATGGTGGCCAGGTTCGGATAGGTATCCGGCTGTCCGGTTCCAGGACGATAGAGTTTCTGCTAACCAGATCTAGCGATCACTTTCGGCAGTTTATTGTTGTCAGTCCGTCGTGGCGGCTACCATCAACTGGAGTCGCCTGACGCGTAGGCGCGTGAGACCATATTGACCATGAGCGACCATCGCGACGATCCGGCCATCTCGCGCCGGGTGGGCGTAAGATTCAAGCGGGGGGAGAACCTGGGCTCGTTGGTTCACCCACGGTCGACGGCCGAGATCGCGCTGAACTGTGCCGGTTTCTTTGTCGGGCTTCTGATCATGACCGGCGATTACGTCGTGGCCGGTAGGTCGCTGAGCCAGCGGAGCTGGGAGTTCCTCACGTCGCCTAAAGCGATGGTCTGGATCATCCTGGTGGCCGGTCAGTTTGCCTTCTGGGCGATGATCGTCGAGCCGCTCTGGGGCAAGCTGTCGCGGCTGCGGCTCGAGTATGGCCTCGGCCTGACGCGCGAGATTCACCTGAAGTTGGCAGCCGCTATCGTCTTCTTCGCCTTGCCCGGGTTCTTCCTCGTCCGCATCGTTCCCGACTCGAACCTTGCGCACCACGACCTGAAGATGGCGCTCGTGAACTTCACCGCTATGATCCTATCGCTCGTTGCAGTCGCCGGGGTCTGGTACGTGCGCGCCTCCCTGGAGTTCCGGTTCGCGGGGAAGGGAACCAGAGAGCAGTCGGTGGAATCCGTCCAGGAGGGGATACAGGTCTTACTCGACCTACGGGGCTACTTGCAGTGGTTCATCACCGTGCTGGGAGCGATGGTCGCCTTGGCGACGCTGGCCAAGGGAGCGCTGCGGCAGGCGTTCCTCGCGACTGGCGGCGCTGCCTCGGACTTCCCGTCGGAATACGTGCTGCTCCAAGGCGCGTATTTCACGGGGCTGCTGGCCCTCGTCTATATCCCCACGTTCACGATCCTCGCCGATGTCGGTGCCGACCTCGTTGAGTCCGCGTATCCCGTCACGGCGCCCGATCTGGACTTGGAACACCTGTCCCGCTGGCAGGCGAACCGTAAGAGCCTGGAGGAGATCTTGCAACTGCGTTCCGGGGCGGTCCACAACCTGCGGGCCAGCGTGTCGATCCTCGCACCGGTCGCCACAAGCGTCGTCACCGTCCTGCTGGGGGCGAAATGACCCGATCGGGGGAGATCAGGCCCTGAGCATCGATGCCGTCCGTCTGAAAACTTGCGGCGACCGGTCCGAAGGCAATCAAAGTCACGTCGTCGATCCGTACGAACTCTGATATGGCTGCCGCGTCAAACACCTGAAAACGACGTCTTGCGCGGGCGTCCGCCATCCGCGCATCGGGAAACCCACTAACACAACGGGCTGACTTCACATAGGTGGCGCAGGTGGAAAGGGCGCCGCACCGGGTTGTAAATCCAACCTGCGGTTTCTTTGCTCGCCGCTCTGTCATCGGTGTCGAATCTTGCTTGCTTCGGCGGTGATCACTCAAATGGCCGTTTTGTTTACTGGTAATGTAGCTCAACGTCTTGCTGCCAAAAAAATCACTTCCACGCATTGCGACGGGTTTATTTACTCCGGCACTCGACGACTGAGCATATCTCGGCGTGTAGCATCATGACCTGAAGCTAGCAACCGACGCGCGTATCGATCAGTCCTCAGAGCTTTGAGGTAGTCAAATCCTCGCCGAAGCTCACGAAGAATTTGGGTTTGAAGAGCTCGCGGCGGACCTTTGAGATCGAGCACCGCCGAACTCACCAGCCTGAAGCGACACAGAATCGCGGATGCTTATCGTCGGTCGATCAGGAGCGCCTTTTTCCGGCTTCTTGTTGACTCGCAGAGGCTTCCTCATTAGCTTTGCTGCTCGCAGGGCGTGGGGCCCGCATGTGATATCAGGGACGATAGTTGGCTCTAGTTTCTCCCCATAGTGGCAGGAGGAACTCATGTTCCGTCTTCACGCGTTGGCCGGCATTACGATCTTGGATTCCCAACCCGCCGCGCGGGGTCCGTCTCGATGATCAGGCGCGTCATCTACGCCGACGGCACATAGGAAAACCATGAGCTACAAAACGGAGTCCACTTCGCCGACGTCAACGGCGAGCAGGAGATGCCCGGCTCAAAGCCGGCGTCCAAGCTCGCCGGCCAGCAGGTTCGCTATCTGGCCCTGAAACCCAAGAGGAAGGACGTGATCGCCAGGATAGAGCTCGTGAAAGGAAGTGACTAAACAGCCCCGATCGTACTGGCTGCGACGGTCGAGGCGTTCGAGTGAGCGTGTGTTCATGACATATCTGGTACATTGACTCCAACCCTCAGAGCGGCTCTGGCGCGCCAATGAGGCGCCTGGACCAGGGCCGCACAAGCCGGGAGGTCTGCTCATGAGATGCATCCGGTTCGCCGGCCTGCTGTCCGTTCTCCTGGTCGCGGCTCCTACCGTGGCCCAGGATCCTAAACCGGCCGAGGGTGTCCCCGCCCCCACCAACATTCGGGGCGCGGAGTTCCCGCGCGTCCATGACGACCTGCGCGTGACCTTCCGCATCAAGGCGCTAGACGCACAGAAGGTGGAGTTTGGGTTCTATACCCCCAAGCGATATCTCGCGCAGAAGGACGAAAAAGGCTACTGGACCGCGACCACCGACCCGCAGGTGCCTGGCTTTCATTACTACCGAGTGTTCATCGATGGTGCGGAGGTGAGCGACCCGTCGAGCCAAACGTTCTATGGAACCGGGAAGGACGCTAGCGGGATTGAGATCCCCGAGAAGGGCGTCGATTTCTATCTTCCCAAGGATGTGCCGCACGGCGAGGTCCGGGAGCGGTGGTACTTCTCCAAGACGACCCAGGCGTGGCGGCGGATCTTCGTCTACACCCCGCCCGACTACGACAACGCCCGCGACACTCGGTTCCCCGTGCTCTACCTCCAGCACGGGGGCGGGGAGGACGAAACGGGATGGCCGAACCAGGGTCGCGTTGCCTTCATTCTGGATAACCTGATCGCAGAGCGAAAGGCAAAGCCGATGCTTGTCGTCATGGAGCAGGGCTACGCGCGAAAGCCCGGCGAGCCGCTTCCTGCGCCGCCAGCGCGACCGGCTCCGGGGCAGCCCGCGCCGCCGCGCAACTTCAGCCGGATGTTCGCGGCATTCGAGGAGGTGATGGTCAACGACCTGATCCCCATGATCGACTCGACGTACCGCACCCTCGCCGATCGTGAAAGCCGCGCCATGGCCGGTCTTTCGATGGGCGGCATGCAGACGTTCCAGATCGGGCTCAAGCACCTGGAGGTGTTCGCAGCCCTGGGCGGCTTCAGCGGCGGTGGTGGCGGATTCGGTGGCGCGGCGTTCGATCCGAAGACGGCCCACGGCGGCGTGATGGCCGACGCGGACGCGTTCAACAAAAAAGTGCGCCTGGTCTGGTTGGGTATCGGCACGGCTGAGGGCCGGATGTACGAGGGCATCAAGAGTTATCACCAAGGGCTGGAGAAGGCCGGGATCAAGCACGTGTATTACGAGTCGCCAGGCACGGGGCATGAGTGGCTGACCTGGCGCCGCTGCCTCCACGAATTCGCCCCACTTCTGTTCGGGAACTCCTCGACCTCGGTCGGCCGCGCCGGTCGGATTCCGCGGCTGCCGATTGTCCTGAAGCCCGATGACGTGCCCGCGTTCTCCGATCCGCCCGCCGGTTTCGACAAGGAGCGCAACGATGTGCCGCACGGGCGCTCCGAGATGGTGAGCTATGAGTCAAAGTCGGTCGGCACGACGCGCAAGATGCAAGTCTACACGCCGCCGGGCTACTCGCAGGACAAGAAGTACCCGGTGCTGTATCTGCTTCACGGGATCGGCGGCGACGAGACGGAATGGAAGAGGGCCTGCAAGGCCGAGGTCATCCTCGACAATGCGATCGCCGACGGCAAGGCCGTGCCGATGATAGCGGTCATGCCCAACGGGAGGGCCCAGAAGAACGACCGGGCCGAGGGGAACGTCTTCGCCGCCGCGCCGGCCTTCGCGGCGTTCGAGCAGGACCTGCTGAGGGACGTGATCTCGACAATCGAGGCGCGGTACTCGGTGCAGGCGGACCGCGAGCACCGGTGCGTGGCCGGGTTGTCCATGGGAGGCGGCCAGTCGCTCAACTTCGGGCTGACGCACCTCGACACCTTCGCCTGGGTCGGCGGATTCTCGTCCGCACCCAACACGAAGCCGGCGGCCGAGCTGGTGCCCGACCCGGCGGTCGCCAGGGGGAAGCTGAAGCTGCTCTGGCTCGCCTGCGGCAAGAAGGACGGCCTGATCCGGATCAGCCAGGGGGTGCACACCTACCTGAAGGACAAGGGCGTCCCGCACGTCTGGCACGTGGACGGCCACGCGCACGACCCCACGGAGTGGAAGAACAACCTGTATCTCTTCTCCCAGCGCATCTTCCGCTGACCGGCCATCGGTTCGGGAGACAGCATACGTAATTGGGGTCCGGAGTCTGGGGACACCATAGGTTCCGCCGGCACTATGCGTATTTCACTGACCAAGACAATGGCACGGCAGAGCGACTGCGGCGCGATGCAGTGGATCCCGATAGCGGGCCGGACGCAACGCCAAGGGCATGCGGATTGCGGAATGACGGTCGGCCGATCGGGGCGCGCAGGGAACGCAAGACAGGTGGCGGACCGTCGCGTGGAGACATGAACGGGCGGGGCAATCGCCCGCTCAAATGCGCAGTCGAGACTTGAGAACGGGTCGCGCTCTTCGATTGCGCTATCGCGCGGGGCATCCGGCGAGGCTTGCCAGGTGGTGGACCCCCACGCGTGCGGCGACCTCGCGCAGGCGCTCGCGGCTGGCGGCGAAGAATCAGCCGAGCAGGTGCCCACCTCTCAGCTTTTCGAGCCGAGCCCGCCAGCTCTCGGCACTGCTCTGGAGCCGATCGAGGATTCCCGTCAGCTCTGCCGAGATCGCGGCCTTCCCATCGCGGAAGAGACGCCACGTGTAGTCGACCAGCATCAAAAAGAATATTTGTCGGGGGATAGACCCGCAAGCTCGTTGAACATGCGCCGATCCGGACGACGCGTCCGATCACAGAAAACCGAAACCGTCCTATAGTGTCTTATAGGCACCATGCGCTCAGAGCTACGACTGCGCACTTTGTCATCCGGGCTCACCGCGGCGGTTGCCGGCGGCCGGTATGCGAAGTTTGCCAACCGACCGAGGCACGTTCAAGGATGAGCCCGATTCGGGAGACCGCGACGGCGAAGCATCGCGCGTTGTGAGCCCTAACGAGGTCGACAGGCATTGCGAGCGCGGCTTGATCCCGGACGTGAACGGCGAGGACAGTCCAGGTCTCTCATCTCGCGACCGCGTGCTCGTTCGCTGCAATCCGCAAATCCAGCGTCCCGGTGAGAATCCACCCGGCATGCCTTCTCCGGCGGAATCCAAAAAATCGGAAAACCTCGGGCATCATTGATCATGGCGGTTCCGGCGTTGGGACGCCTACTCCGCTCCGGCGAGGGAGCCACAACGTCAAAATCAGACGAGCGAAGCCAAACTCAGTGAGAACATGATCACAACGCAAAACCAAGAGCGCGAGCGAATTGCGGCGAAATCCGCGGTCGCTCCGGCACTTGACAAGCAGGCCTCACAGCCCGGCGAACCCAAGGCCAGGCCCGCGGGGGAATCTGGCGCCCGGCGGTCTGAGTCCCGGCCGCCGCGCCCGCCGCAGTCGCCGTGACCGAGAAACCCGCGCGCCGTCGCGGTGAAGCGATCCGTCGGCTCGTTCTCTTACTTCGTCCGTCTTCCCGTCGCGCTCGTTGCCTCGTCGCCGTGCGAAATGATTCTCCCTGTCGCGCCGGCGCTCGCACCCGAGTTCGGCGAACAGAAAGGTTGGCGTTTTTCCCATCCATCATTTTGTGCAGTATTATCCGCGTCCATCAGCGTTCATCCGCGGCCAAAAACTCTCTGCGGTATTCGTCTTCTCCCGGCAATCGAAAACACGATAAGCCGCGGAACAAGATGATGAACGCGGATCAAGTCACTGAGAACCTCGGCGCACTCATCCTGGGCGTCAGGTCGCCCAGACCTGAATCACCCGATGGCGAACGAACCCATGATCCGTTCTCGCGAGCAACTTCAAAAATGGTCCCGCGGATCGCAAGTCTCCTGCGTGATTTGTCCATTCGGAGAATCCGGCCGGGTTCCTCCCCTTCGTTTTCTTTGATAACTTCTGTTCAAAATCCCGTTTGTTCAAGTCTTGTTCGTAGCAGGAACAAGCCTGGTATCGCGGAAACTGCGATGATCGAGCCGGCCCCGAGTCCGGTGCTGGCCCGTTTTTGCGGTATTCGCCTTCTCCCGGCACGGGAGAACTTGATTGGCCACAGATAAAGATGATGAACACGGATAAAGACAGTCGGACGGTTGGCAACGCCCCCGAGCGGGGTTTGGCGTGCACCGTGACGTGGACAGTCCGCCGCTGCCCGTCGAGCGGCGCTCGCCGCTGAGATTGGCAGACTGAAGATCTCTCGTTTTTCCCATCCATCATCTTCTGCGGTTTTATCCGCGTGAATCCGCGTTCATCAGCGGCCAAAATCTCTCTGCGGTATTCGCCTTCTTCCGGCAATCGAAAACATGATAAGCCGCGGATCAAGATGATGAACGCGGATCAAGTCACTGAGAACCTCGGCGCACTCATTCTGGGCGTCAGGTCGCCCAGACCTGAATCACCCGATGCCGAACGAACCCATCAGCTGTTCTCGCGAGCAACCTCAAAAATGACCCCACGCATCGCAAGTCTCTCTCGTCGCCACGCAAAACCCTGTCCGGTTCCGCGTCGTTCCGCGCCTTCCGTGGTCAAAGCTCTTGCTCGTGAATCCGCGAGAGATCATCTCGGCGACTGCGACGATCGAGCCGGCCCCGAGTCCGGTGCTGGCCCGCTCCGGAAGCTGGACCCGTGAGATCAAAATCAGGCGAGCGAAGCCAAACCGAGTGAAAACGCGATCATCACCAAAAACCAAGAGCCTGTTCGAGTTGCGGCGAATTCTGCGGGCTCGCCGGAACTTGACAAGCGGGGCCCGACACCTGACGAAGCCGGTGGAGGCAGAGTTGCTTCCGCCGAAATTTCGCGGTCGCGATCGTTGACGCGCTCATTGCGCGCACGCGACCTCTGGTGATCAGGCCGGCGAGTGCGGCGCCACGTGATGCCGTCGCAGGCGAGCCGCATCTCGATCAGGACCAAGCGTTCTAACCACTGAAAACGCGGAACCGCACGGAAAAGATGAATCAACTTCAACAATGACCCAGCGAGGCCGTTTTTCTCTTCGGCATGCAGCGCTACAACCTCGACTTTGAGTGTCCAGGTACGCCGAAACTGCCGGTGGCACAGCGAGTGCCGAAATGGCACTCCGCCGCAGCGGCGTGGGCTCATTCCAGCCCTACAAAACCAGGCTTTGCGACACTTTCGGTCAGTGCCAAATGGCACATAAAACCATGACCCAAAAAGTTGCCACTTGGTGCCAAATCGCTGTATTCTTTTATGAAGATGTGACAAGCCTTTCGAGGGCTGCCGGCCAGCCTCCGTTTGCTTCCGCATTGGCTCGCATTCGTTCTACTCCTGCTCGCGAGCGCAGAGTTGAAAAATGCATTACAGGCTCCGGGGCGTCTGGTATAGTCGAACAGGAATACTTCGTAATCGATGAAGCATTCGGTATCACGACCGGCTGATTGCGAGTTGGATCCATGAGAACTCATGATTTTCCCGTGAACCGCCGGACGATTCTTCGCGGCACGGGAGTGAGATGGCGCTGCCGTGGCTGGAATCGCTTCCCGCCTGGGGTGTCGAAACGGCGCGGACGCGGCTCGCAAGCGTTTCCGAAGCGATTTGCCACCCTGTTCATGGGCAACGGAATCAACCCGAACCACTGGTGGGCCAAGGGTGCGGGCCAGGAGATGGAGCTCAGCAAAACGCTGCAGCCCATGGCACCCTTGCGGGCCAAGCTCAACGTCGTCTCCGGGCTGTTCAACAAGCAATCGACAGGTGTCGGCATCCACCCGGGGCAGACGGGCAACATTCTCTCGGGGGCTGCGCTGCAAAAGGGCGCGGTGCTCCGAGGTGGTGTGAGCATGGATCAGGTGCTCGCCGGCCACCTGGGTGAAGAGACTCCGCAGCCGAGCTTGGTCCTCGGCTGCGAGCAGCCGATCACCGGCTACCACGAGACCAATTTCTCGATGGCTTACAGCTCCCACATCTCGTGGCAAGATGCGACTCTCGCCGGTCCCGATGGAGGTCTACCCGTCCTTGGCCTTCGACAGTCTCTTCGACAACCAAGGGAGCCGGCGAGCTCAGAGCATCCTGGACCGCGTCAAGGAAGACGCCGCGGAGCTCGCCCGGCAGGTCGGCCGTGCCGATCGCGCGAAGCTCGACGAGTACCTTTCGAGCGTACGCGACGTCGAAAAACGGGTCGGTGCAAACCCGAGAGGCTGAAGGATCGTGCGGATGCCCGCGCCCGTGACCGCGGACGCCCTCCGCGACCATGCCGCGCCCGATAACGGCTTGCCCGAGGATATTCGCGAGCACATGCACTGATGTGCGACATCGTCGCCCTGGCATTCCAGACCGACAAGACCCGGGTCGCAACCCTCATGCTCTGCCGCGACCTCTCCGGCCTGTTCTACCCGTTTCTCGACGTGCGGACCGCACATCATCCCGCCTCACACGACGATCAGTCCGATGCGTATGAGCGCGTGTCGCGCTATTATGTCAGCCAGTTGGCCTACCTCGCGGGTCGACTGGAGGTCGATGCAAGAGGGCGAGCAGTCCGTGCTCGATCACACCTGCTTGATGTTCATCTCCAACCTGTGGTCGGGAAGCCGCCACGACTCGACGAAGGTGCCGGTCCTCCTGCTCGGAGGCCTTGGCGGCTCCCTCGAGACCGGGCGCATCCTGGATTTTACGGCCAAGGGCGACGAGCACCGAAAGTTGTGTAGCCTCTACCTTTCGCTCTTGGACCGGATGGGTGTGAAGCTCGATCACTTCGGTGATGCCTCCACCCGTCTTGCCGGCCTGGGCTGACGGCCGCCGCGTCTCTCGACCACCGCCTCAGGCGGATCCGGATCCGGCCACTGCCTGGGCCGCGTCGCGGCGCCGCAGGACCGAATGCCGGTGGCTATAGCCAAAGTAAATACATAACCCCAGCGCCAGCCATACCAGCAGCCGCACCAGTTTTCGCGGCCCAGGGAGAACATCATATAGCCATTGACCAGCACCCCCATGGACGAGACGAAAGGAACCCACGGGGCGCGGAACGGGCGAGGTGTGTCCGGATCGGTGGTCCTGAGGATCCATACGGCCGCCGAGACCAGGATGAACGCAAACAAGGTCCCGATGCTCACGAGATCCGCCAGGAAGCCCAGCGGGAACAGCGCGGCCGCGCCCGCCACGACCGCGCCGACCAGAATCGTCGACTTCCACGGCGTCTTGAACCGAGGATGGATCGCCGCGAAGATCCCTTGTGGCAGCAGACCGTCGCGCGCCATGGCCAGCAGGATCCGCGGCTGGCTCAAGTTGCCGACCAAAAGCGAGCTGGTCATGCCGGCCAGGATGCCCATCGTGACCATGCCACTGGCGAACGTGAGGCCGCGGCCCTGCAGAGCCGCGGCCAAGGGCGCCTGGATGTCGATCTGTCGATAGGGCACCATCCCGGTCAGGACGATCGCGACCGCGACGTACAGAATGGTACAGATCGCAAGCGCTCCCATGATGCCGATCGCGAGATCGCGCTGCGGGCCGCCGGGCCTCCTCGGCGTGGGTCGAGATCGAGTCGAAGCCAATGTATGCGAAGAAGATCCGCCCTGCTCCCTCGGCCACGCCCCACCACTTTTTGTCTTCGTGCAGGAACGGTCGCCAGTTCCTCGGGTCGACGTAGGCCGCGCCGATGCCGACGACGGCGAGGATCACCGCGATATTCAGCAGCACCATCGCCGCGTTGAAGCCGGCGCTTTCCTTGATCCCGATCACGAGGATGATCGTGACGGCCGCCGTGATCAACACCGCCGGCAGATTGAACCAGGCCATGCACGACTGACCGTCGGCGAGCGTGACGATCTTGAGGAAAAACGCTCCCTCGTGCACGTCGTAATCCCACGGTGCCGACGTGAACCGCGGGTCGATCTGGAAATGGAAGACGTTTCGTAAGAATGCTTCGAGGTAGTTGGACCAGCCGGCGGCGACGACACTGGAGCCGATCGCGTATTCCAGGATCAGGTCCCAGCCGATGATCCAGGCGATCACCTCGCCCAGGGTTGCGTAAGCGTACGTGTAGGCGCTGCCGGCGACCGGGACCATGCTGGCCAGCTCTGAGTAACACAAGGCCGCGAATCCGCAGCCCACGGCGGCGAAGACAAACGACAGCATCAGAGACGGCCCGGCAAACTCCTTGGCGACGAAGCCTGTCTGCACGTAGAGCCCGGTACCGATCGTGGCCCCGACCCCCAGACCCATCAGAGCGAGGGGACCCAGCCTGCGATGGAGACGCTCGCCGCCCTGCATCTCGACCAGTAACTGCTGAACGTCTTTCCGCCGAAAGTAGCTGGAGTCAAACAATCCCATCCGGAAGTTCCTCGTACCTTGGATCGTTCGGGATCGATCGCCAGGGCGGCGGTCGGTCGTCGACCCTCGCCCCTGCACCGCCCTGGGTCTCTTGTGGCCGCGCGTGGAGGCTCTCAGCTCCGGCGGCCGAGCCACCAGCCTACGACACGCACCCACGCAACGCAAAGGCGCGCAACCCTGGCCGCACGACGAAAGCCGGGCCCTCGCGAGGCCTTGCTTCTATCGTCGCGCAAGTCGAACGCGTACAATTTCCCACCTGGAGGGACGCCTGCTGCTCGAGATTTGCTCCCTTTGGATTGCCGCTCGAGCCTGGAGGGCAGACAGCGATGTCGCTCGAGGTGAATCAGGAATCATCGCGCCTGCTGTCGCTGGACGCGTATCGCGGATTCGTGATGCTGGCGATGGCTTCCGGAGGCATTGGCACCTTCGGGATTCTCGAAAGCTCGGGAGATTCCACCTGGTCGCTATTGCACAGATTGTCTCTCAGCAATTCGATCACGCGCCTTGGCGCGGCTGCACGTTCTGGGACTTGATCCAGCCGTCCTTCATGTTCCTGGTCGGCGCGGCGATGCCGTTTTCGTATGCCCGACGGCGAGCCCGCGGCGACGGTTGGTTTCGGCTGTTCGGCCACGCGATCATCCGCTCGCTCGTCCTGATCGCCCTCGCGGTCTTTCTCGCGTCGACCGGTAGCGCGTTCACTCAATTTTCCTTCGTCAATGTGCTCGGCCAGATCGGCCTCGCGTACCCGTTCGTGTTCCTGCTCCTGGGTGCCCGGCCGCGCTTTCAGCTCGCCGCCGCGGTCGCCGTGCTCGTGCTGTACTGGGCGTGGTTTGCCACTTACCCGGTGCCCGGTGCCGACTTTCACCACGGCAAGCTCGGCGCCAACGATTTTCAGATCGTCATGGGTGGCTCCTATGCGCATTGGGACAAGAACATCAACGCCGCCGCGGCTTTCGACCGCTGGTTTCTCAACTTGTTTCCGCATCCCGCCGATCAACCGTTCCTCTTCAATGAAGGAGGATACGCGACTCTGAATTTTATACCTTCGATCGCGACGATATTGTTCGGTGTGCTGACGGGCGAGCTGCTGCGGTCGAATCGCAGAGGCGTCAACAAGGCCCAGATCTTGCTCTTGGCGGGGGCAGGCTGCTGGGTACTGGGGCTGGTGCTTGACGCCAAGGTCTGTCCGAGCGTGAAGCGGATCTGGACTCCCACATGGGTCGTGTCATCGACGGCCTGGACACTCTGGATGACGGCCGTGTTTTATGCCGTCATTGATGTCGCCGGCTACCGCCGGTGGTCGCTGCCGCTGGTTGTCGTCGGTATGAACTCCATCGCCGTTTACCTCATGGCCCAGCTCGCGAGACCTTTCGTCGCCTCCTCGCTCCGCACGCATTTCGGCCATGACATTTTCGACGGTCCTGGCGGTGGGCTCGTCCGTGGGCTATCGATCCTGCTCGTGTTCTGGCTGATCAGCTTCTGGCTTTACAGGCACAGGATTTTCATCAAGATCTGAGGCGTGCGAATGAGCGAACCCGTGGATCGCCGCCAATTTCTCGGAATCGCCGCCGCGACCGGGTATTCGACCGCGCTTGCGAGCAAGGCCGTGCGCGGCTGACGGACCGTCCGGCGAGCGCACCGGCAAAGATCCAGTCGCGGTCCCGCGACCGACACGTCCGTTTTTGACCGAGGCCGCCAAGTTCACCGACGTGAGCCGCGGCAACCCCAAGCCTTTCACGCTCAAGGGAGACGCTCTCTCAAAAGCGCGACTCACGCCGCAGACGTGGCGGCTCGAGATCGTCAGCGACGGATCGTCTCGAATTCGCGCCCGAGCCGGCTCGACGACGGCACGGCACTCGATCTGGACGGGCTCAAAAAGCTGGGGCAGTCGCACGGTGTCAAATATCTGAAGGCCATGCAGTGCAACAATATCCCGTTCCCGCTCGGTCAGGGCCTGTGGGAAGGCGTGCCGCTGCAGCAGGTGTTACAGCGAGTCGGCAAGATCGGCAACGTTCGCCGCGTTTACTACTCGGGCTTCCACAACGACGATCCTGCGCAGCTCTTTCAATCGTCGCTACCGTTTAACCGCGCGATGGAGACGCCCCCGTGGGAACCGCCGCCCTTGGTGGCCTATCGGCTCAATGGCCAGGATATTCCGCTCGAGCGCGGTGGGCCGGTCCGCATGCTCGTGCCCTGGGCGCACGGCTTCAAGTCGATCAAATGGCTGCAACGGATTGTCCTGACCAACGATTACAAGGCCAACGACACTTACGCGCTCCAAAACAACGATCCGGAATCCTACTTGAAAACGGCAGCTTATATCACGAACGGCCCGCTCACATTCCGGGCCGGCGAGCCGATCGTCCGGGAGGGGGTGGCGATGGTCGGGTGGTCAGGCCTCAAAAAAGTCCAATACTGGCTGCGGCCGGCGACCGGCGGCGACGCGAAGCTCAGCGACGACGACCCGGCCTGGCAAACCGCGATCTGGCGCACCTGCGATCTGATGCCCCCACCCGACAACTGGGAATCGATCCTTCCCGAAGGAACCTCGACCCGGGAAATCTGGGGCTTCGACCGAGAATCCGGAACGCCCCGGGACTGGCCGGTGCTCTTCAGCATGGTTCCCTGGAGCGTCCGGCTGCAGGGCCTCGCCCCCGGCGCGTATGAGTTCCGCGCCCGTACCGTCGACCTCAACGGATTCGCACAGCCCGAGCCGCGCCCGTATCAGAAGTCCGGCTTGAACCTGATCCCGTGTCAAACCTTGGTCGTGACGGCGTGATCGCCAGTGGCAGGCACGCCGCCGCCGCGCGGTCTTGCCGCGACGCGCTCAATCTACCTCAGTTCCTCAGCACGGCACGCCGATTCGCGCACTCGCCGGATGATGTGCAAAGAGCGCTCGAATCTTGCAATCGATCGTCGCGCCAGGCCAAGATGTGCGAATTGACCATCGCGAAAGAATGCAAGATTCCATTCCAGGAGCAGGGCAATGAGCGCGGGGTGGCATGGCGTTTTTCCGGCGGCCACGACTCAATTCCGACAGGACCAATCACTCGACCTTCCGGCAACAATGGCCCATCTCGACCGTATGATCGACGCCGGGATTCACGGTGTGATCATGCTGGGCACGGTCGGTGAGAATTGTTCGCTTGAGCACGCCGAGAAACTCGACGTGCTGCGAGCAACCGTCGCGCACGTCGCCGGGCGGGTGCCGGTGCTTTCCGGGGTCGCCGAGTATACGACCGCGCTGGCCTGCCGGTTTGCGGCCGATGCCAGGCGCATCGGTGTCCAGGGATTGATGGTGCTGCCGGCCCTGGTGTACAAGTCTGACCGCGCGAGACGATCACCCATTTCCGCACCGTCGCGCGCTCGACCGATCTCGACGTCATGGTTTACAACAATCCGGTGTCCTATCACGTCGACGTCACGCCCGAGATGTTCCGTGACTTGGCGGACGAGCCAAGGCTGGTCGCGATCAAGGAATCGTCGGAGGATGTGCGGCGGATCACCGATCTGAAGAACGTCTGCGCCGATCGCTACGTCCTGTTTTGCGGAGTCGACGACCTCGTCCTGGAGAGCCTCATCCTGGGGGCCGCGGGCTGGGTCTCGGGACTGGTCAACGCGTTCCCGTCGGAAAACCGTCTGCTGTGGGATCTTGCCGCCGCCGGCCGCTGGGAGGAAGCGCTGGCCGTCTACCGCTGGTACACGCCGATCTTGCACCTGGATACCCATGTGAAGCTCGTGCAATACATCAAGCTGGCGCAGCAGGAGTGCGGAATCGGGCTCGGAGGTCGTGCGAGCACCCCGGCTTCCGCTGATCGGCGAGGAGCGCGAGCGAATCCTGGCGGTCATTCGCAAAGGGATCGCAACGCGCCTCAGGTCAATGGGTTTGCCTCGCCCGCTCGAGCCAGGATTTGACGCCGGCGAGCGAGGCCTCCCTTGGCGACAATTTCGGAGGAAGCGTGAGGCGCATCTCAGTGGTCGATACTCATACCGGCGGCGAGCCGACCCGCGTGGTCATCGACGGCGGGCCAGACCTGGGCAGCGGCACGATGGCCGAGCGACTGGCCGTCTTTCGCGAGCGGCACGACACGTTTCGCTCGGCTGTGGTCAATGAGCCGCGCGGCTCGGACGTCATGGTGGGTGCGATCACGCTGCCGCCGGTTGACCCAGCCTGTGCCGCCGGAGTGATTTTCTTCAACAACGTCGGCTATCTGGGCATGTGCGGCCACGGGACGATCGGCGTCACCGTGGCGCTGGCGCACCTGGGGCGGATCGGCTCCGGGACCCATCGACTCGAGACGCCGGTCGGCGTCGTTTCCGTCACACTCGAAGGTCGCAATGACGTGACGATCGATAACGTCGAAAGCTATCGCCTGGCCAAGGATGTACGCGTTGACGTGCCTGGCTTGCAGAGCTACGCGGGCGATGTGGCCTGGGCGGGCAACTGGTTTTTCCTGGTCAAGGATCACGGCGAGACCCTGAGCGCGGCCAACGTCGAGCGGCTCACTGACGTGACCTGGCGGATCCGCCAGGCACTGACCGGCGCACGGAATCACAGGGGCCGGCGGAGCCGAGATCGACCATATCGAGCTTTTCGGCCCCCCCAGCACGCCCGGGGCGGATAGCAAGAACTTCGTTCTCTGCCCCGGCAAGGCGTACGATCGCTCCCCCTGCGGCACCGGCACCAGCGCCAAGCTCGCGTGCCTGGCGGCCGACGGAAAGCTCGACGAAAGACGGCGTCTGGCGTCAAGAGAGCATCATCGGCAGCATCTTTGAAGGGTGGGTGAGGCGCCAGGGCGGCCGGGTCCGGCCTCAGGTTCGCGGCACGCGCCTACGTCAATGCCGAGTCGACCTTGATCCTCGATCCGGCAGACCCGTTCGCACTGGGTATCCGGACATGAGCACGACCGGCGGCCGGGCGAGCGGCGATCGTCGATCGGCGGCGGTGTCATCGGAACGTGCGTGCGCATACTTCTTGATGAAATCGGGCTGGCAGGTCACGCTTGATCGAGCGCGGAGAGTTCGGGCGGCGGCAGCTCGCACGGTAATTGTGGATTCGTTTGCCCGAGCCACGTCCTTCCTCTGGCCGAGCCTGGCATGGTGGCCACGGGGCTCAAGAGCCTGTTCCGGCGCAATTCGCCCTTTGCCATCAAGCCGCGGCTTCGATCCGGCACTCTGGTCATGGCTGCTCTCCTTCGCCCGGCGCTGCAACGAGCGCGACATGATCGCGGCCGGCCGCGGCATCCAGCCGCTGCTGCAGTCGTCGCTTTCGCTGTACCACGAGCTGGTCGAGCGCGAGTCGCTCGATTGCGAATTCGAGTCGCGCGGGCTCTTGTTCGCGTACCGGTCGCACAAGGAATGGAGGCCTATGCCGCGACCGATCGCCTGATGACCGAGACGTTTCACTGCCCGGCGCGGCGCTATGACGGCGAGGCCTTGGTCGAGCTCGAGCCGGCGCTGCGGCCTGGGCTGGCCGGCGGCTGGTATTACCACGACGACGCTCATCTGCGGCCCGATAAGCTGATGCAGGCCTGGCGCGAGGTGCTGGATGCGCGGTGGCGTGACGATTCCGGAGGACTGCGCTTTTCAAGGGTTTCGATCCCGCGACGGGCACGCCGCCGCCGCCATCACCGCCTCCGGCGAGCACTCCGCCGATGTATTCATCGTCGCCGCCGGCGCCTGGACGCCGCTCTTGAACGACGAGCTGGGCTGCCGCGTCCCGATCCAGCCCGGCAAGGGATACAGCATGACGATGCCTCGGCCGGCCGTTTGCCCCAAGATCCCGCTCATCTTCCCTGAAACTCGCGTCGCCGTAACGCCGTTCCAGTCGGGCTACCGTCTGGGCTCGACGATGGAATTCGCCGGCTACGACGACTCGATCCGCCCCGAGCGGCTCCAGCTCTTGAAGGACGGGGCTACCGATTTTCTGCAGACTCCCTATTGCGAGCCGGTGCTCGAAGAGTGGTTCGGCTGGCGCCCGATGACGTATGACAGCCTGCCGATCATCGACCGTAGCCCGCGCTACGAGAATGTGATGATCGCCGCTGGACACAACATGCTCGGCCTGTCGATGGCTCCTGCGACAGGGAAGCTGGTCGCCGAGCTGGTAACAGGCGCGCTCCCGCACATCGATCCGCGCCTACCGAGCGGGCCGGTTCTGAGCGCCGACCCGGCCCACTCGCGAAAGGTCGAGCTACGCCTTCTGGATTTCCTCCAGCCACTCTTGAGTGACGACCCAGGGCCCAGCGGGAAGGCATTGTGGATCGAAACAACCGATGGCCTCGTGCGGCGCCATCGGGATCAGCTCCGCCCTCCATCCGCACGATCGGACCAGGGCGCCGACCAGTCGGCGCGGATCGACGCCGGCCTCGCGCAAGGTCGCGAGCTTGAGCGAGCCGTCGCGCTTCGCCAGCCGCCGGCCGTCAGGCGCGACCGCCAGCGGCGACGTGCCCGAAGCGCGGCTCGGGCCGGCCCAGCTGGCGATACAGCAGGATCTGGCGCGGCGTGCTGGTGACGAGGTCAGCGCCACGAATGACCTGGCTCACGCCCATGCGGTCGTCGTCGGCAACCACGGCGAGCTGATACGAATGGCCGACCGCGTGCCGCGCGACGATGAAGTCGCCGCCGATCTGTGCGGGGTTGAGCTCGACACGGCCCAGGAAGAGGTCGTCCCACGCGACGGGCCCGCTCGGAACTCGAAACCGCCAGCAGAACGGCCGGTCGGCCAGGCGCGAGCATCGGCCACGACCCGGTGCGGCACATGTGCCCGGGTAGGTCGGCCCTTCATCCTCGATGTGCGGCGCGCTGGCGGTGCGCGCGATGTCGGCCCGCGTGCAGGTGCAGGGATAAACGCTTTCCGCTCGCCTTGAGACGCTCGAGCACCAGCGTCGTAGAGCGCTGTTCGCTCGGATTGCACGTAAGGCGCCGACGGACCGCCGAGATCGGGTCCTTCGTCCCAGTCGAGCCCGAGCCAGCGGAGGTCTTCGAGAGCGCGTGCGGCTGGCCAGCGAGCGGACCCGGGAAGCGTCCAGGTCTTCCACACGAAGGATCACTCGTCCACCCGCGTGCCGCGCCGCCAGCCAGGCGATCAGGAAGGTGCCGCGCATGGCCCAGGTGCAGCCCGCCCGTCGGCGAAGGGGCGAGTCGGCCCACCGGCGCCTCCTGCATGTCGAGGCCTTGGTCACGTCGCGTCATCACGACATCTCGCCCGGGTACGCCCTGCCCGCCCTGAGGTTCGACTGGCCGCGGCTGGCCTGATCGGCTCTAATAGACCGCACACAGGTTGCGTGAACTGCGGGCACGGTCGGTGAATCGGTTCGCCAGTGCCGCGTCCGTGAGCATAAACGAAATTCGTAACGCCGCGAGTGGGAAGCCGCAGAATCACCCCCCAAGAAGGAACCACGCCCATGGACCCCGAGCTGAAACGAACCGCCAAGAGCGTGATCGAGAAGATCCACCAACTCCGAGACTCTCTTTGACTTCGGCGACAAACAATCTCGCCGCGACGCGCTCGACGAGCGCATGGTCAGCCCCACCTTCTGGAACGATCAAGAAAAGGCCAAGTCGGTCATTTCCGAGCTCAAGGGACTGAATGCCGTACTGAAACCTTTCGAGGCTCTGTTGCGGCAAGCCGACAATCTCGGAGCATCCATCGAGCTCGCCGAAGAGGCGGAGACGGACGAATTCGACGACGAGATCAGCGTCGGCCTGCCGCCAGGCGGAATCCGACTTCGGCGCGTTCGAGTTCCGCTCGATGCTGGGCGGGCCCAACGACCATTGCAACGCATTCGTGACGATCCACGCCGGTGCCGGCGGTACCGAGGCGTGCGACTGGGCCGAGATGATATTGCGAATGTACCTGATGTGGGCCGAGTCAAAGGGATTTTCCGCCGAAATCACCGACCGTGAAGACGGCGGCGCAGCCGGCATCCAGGAGGCGACCGATCCACATCAAGGGGGAGTACGCCTACGGATACCTGCGCGGCGAGACGGGCGTGCACCGGCTGGTCCGGATCAGCCCCTTCGACTCCAATGCGCGGCGGCATACATCTTTCGCCTCGGTCGACGTCTTGCCCGAGGTCGACGACACCATCGACATCGTCTTGCGTGATGATGACCTCAAGCGCGACGTATTCCGCTCGGGCGGGCCCGGCGGCCAGCACCAGAACAAGACCGAGTCGGGTGTTCGTTACACCCACCTTCCCACCGGCGTCGCCGCCGAGTCTCGCAGCGAGCGATCTCAGCACAAGAACGACACCAACGCCCTCGCCTTGCTCAAGGCCAAGCTCATCCGCATGGAGGAAGAGAAGCGCGAGGCCGAATACGCCAAGAAATATGACGAGAAGGGAGAGGTCAGCTTCGGCAACCAGATCCGCTCGTACGTGCTCCAGCCGTATCAGATCGTCAAGGACCTGCGGACCGACCACGAGGTCGGCAATCCCGCGCCGTGCTCGACGGCGAGATCGACGGCTTCATCGAGGCCTACCTGCCGCATGAAGCTGGCAAAGGGCGGGGCCGACCTGTCGAAGGCCTGACGGCGGGGTCTTCGTCGGCTTTCGAGGTCAGACCTGCATGTCGAGCGCTGAATTCTACTACCGGGATCTCGGGACGGAAACGCCGTCGCTGTGCGGACCAGGCGTGAGCCTCGAATTCTCGCGGGCGAGCGGATTGATCCACTCGCTCCAGCTTGTTCGCGAGTCAGGGCGCTTGGGCGACCACGCAACTCGCGTTCCCGAGCCGTTCGTGTCAATCAGGCCGGATGGGCGCACGACGTCGCACCCGCCGACCCCTCTCGTGTGTTCAATCCTGTCTACCAGGATCTGGTCAAGCACGAGCTACCCCGGCAGCATGGCGACGGGCTCTGCGTCCTCCTGACGGGTTCCTGGTTCCAACACCATTTCTCGTCGGTGTTCAGCCTGTACCGCGAACAGGCAACGCCCACTTCGATCATTCTTGAAGTCGATCTCGCCGATCGCTGCCGAGCGCCCGTCGAGAAGCTCGCCGCGACCTATTCGGTCGATCACAGGGGAGCAAAGCCAGAGCGAATCGATACGCTCCCTGGCATGGTTGCGTGGCGAGGCGGATCACTGGCAGAAGGGCGACTCGAGCTGCTCGCCGAACCGCCCGCCCAGTTGATCGGGCCGGAGCTTCATCCATCGACGCTCGTGCGGGTGGAGGCGCGAATCGATCCCCACAGCTTCACACAACGCCTGCACTACCGCTGGCGCTGGACGAGCTGCGCGAATCTGACGCGGTAGACGGCGAGATCGCCCTCGACGTGCAAGAGCTCGAGCGGCCCGGCACCTGCCGCTGACTCGCGCAAGCCGTCGTGTTTGGGCGGGGCCGCGGCGACGACGTGTGTCGCACCCTGCCGCAAGGCCAGAGCGGCCCGCGCGACATCGTCGAGCGCTTGATAACGCGCCTCGAATCCATGACGATCGGCCTGATAGGCGCGCACGAAATCGGCCGCGTACCGTGGAAGTCGACGTGGTCCTGGAACCGCGCGAACCAGTCCGACAGACCCGTCGCGTGGTACGGGCTGGCAGAACGATTGAATGCGAGATTCCGCGGCGACCAGAGTCGAAACGTCTTCGGACCCGGTGGTCCGATGAACCGTGCTGTCGTCGGTGTGTGGCCCCTGCACCATACGGCAAGACGCTCGATGTCATCGTTCGGGAAGACCGTGAACCGGCAGCGATTCACCAGGAAGCGGGAAATAGGATGGCGCGAGACGGCGTGATCCGGGGGCACCGTGGCCGCGAGCAGCGCCGCCGCCGGCATGATCCACGCACAGACAAATAACGCTGCGCAGCCGTGCCGGCGTCCACGAGAATTGCGGCGGTGCAATGCGAATGTGCCTTCGGAATTGACCCCATGACTCGGCCAGTAGCGCCGTGCCCAGTGTCGCGAGCAGGGGAATATGTCCATATTCGGTGTCGTGATGACCCAGGAAGTAGAGCCCGAGGGCCAGCATCGCGAACAGAACGCCGACGTCCACGATGCGAAGCTGGTCGCGGAAGCGCAGGCGACCCCGCAATGTCTCGGTCGCCGACACGGCCAGCTCGGCAGCGGTCACCACCACAATCAGCCAGTCGCCGACCACAGATACGCAGATCAAGATCGCCCGCAGTCGGCCGAGCCATCGTTCCGGTCCGCCACAGCCGGACGACGCGTCCGGCAATCAGAACCAGAGCGATTCCCCGCGCCAGCGTCGCCATCCGGAACGGCTGGAAGACCGTCACCCGAACATTGTGTTTCATCTCGATGGCGATACCAGGCCGCGCCGAGCCAGATCAGGATGACGGCAAGCGTAACCACCAGCCGGAGCCGCGGCGGCGGCCAGGATTCTGGAGCCATCTCGCCATCCGTCGCTGGCTTCGATCCGTCGCCCTGCGAACGGCCATGATCCGTGATCGCCATCGCTGCGAGCGCGAGGTAGCAGCCGCATGCAAGCCACTGCGGCATCCGCCACAAATGCGGGAGCATGTGCTGGGGGCTCTGAAGCTCCACGCTCAAGAGCCAGAAAAGATCATCGGGCATGTCGCCCATGAGCGTCGAACCGCTCCCCAGGTTCACCGCGAGCCCGGGCAGCACGGCCACCGCTAAGCCGGTCAGTCCCCGAAGCGAACTGACTGCGTCGACCTTCGTCCAGCGCCCAAGGACGAACCAGACGGCCCAGCTTGCTCCGATCACGATCGCAAACTGTAGCCCGACGGAAGGGTGGACGAGCGTCGCCCCGCCCAGGGCGGCGAAAGCGAGCCAGCCGCTCCGGTGGGGCGTTAGCACCACGTCGCGCCAGCGCCACCCAGCCCAGCGCGAAGGCCATCAGTCGGTCGAGAACCATTGCCTCGAACAGGTGATTGGTGCCGATGTTGCCGGCCTTTGCGGCCAGAACCAGCCCAATCGCCACCGCGCCCGACAATCGGCCGCACCGCCAGGTGAGCTCCCGCAAGCCACGCGATTGACACCCATACACGTCGCGCCGAAGGTCGCGACAAAGACCACGAATAGCCCGAGCGCGAGCCCGAGCGGCCGCGTCACGACGTCGAGGACGATGAATGAACCGCGATGCGGATTGAATGCGTCAAATGCCTGAACGAATGGATCGTCGGCGAAAAGTCCGGGGTCTCGCCAGTGCAGAAGCAGTGGCAGCCGATAAGCCTGATCGCCGTCAAAGCTATGGTAACCGCGCAGCGTCAGGTAGAGCCCCAGTGCCACCGCATAGAAAAGCCAGCGCGGCGGACGGTGTCCATCGGGCAGGGAGTCCCCAGTCATCGCGGGCTCCTTCCCAGCGAGCCTCGAGTACTAACGGAACACGTCGGATCCCGATTGGACCGCGAGTGTGCCGCTCCTGACGCGTTCGGTCAATCTCAGTTCGATTGATCGGCAGGCGGCTTTGACTCGGATTTGACCGCCGCGCCGCGTCTCGGAATTCGGGTCAACGACCGCGGATTCCGCCGGCAAGCTCGATGACGAAGCGGATTTCAAGTCGGTCCGGTCCTGGCTGGGGCGCTCGACGTCGCCCGGGCGGCTGGCGGTCCGGAACAGCGGCTCTGTCCCGTCGCCAGGAGCGGCGGGGAGCTGCGATGGGTCGCCCGGTTTTTGAATCCCCATCCGCGTGACGTGATTGACGAAGTGCCGCACCGGCCGCGACGCCCAGATCCTCGGCACCGGCTGGTACGCCACGGTCCACTGCATCGCCCATGATGCCTTGACCTGTTCCCCGGCCCAGGGGACCATCTTGACCTGGTCCGCGCCGTATCGTTCGATGCCGCCAGCCAGAAAGGCCGCGATCACCGCCCCTTTGATCGTGCCCACGAGGAATCCAGCGAACTGGTCGTTGCGACCGGGCTCGGATATTCCCGGTATCACCGGCCGCCGCGTCATCTTGATCACCAGCATCGACGCCGCAACCAGCACGATGTAAGTCACGACAGCCGATACCCACCACAGCAATCGATCGACCAGGTCCGGCTGGATCGTTGCCAGATAGGGAACCACGTAGGGCTTGGCGTAGTCGCGGACCCTGTCCGCAAGATACACGCATGCAATCAGGCTTGCGATGCGGACGATCTGAATCAAAAACCCCTGGAACCAGCCGCGAAATGCCGCGGTGACGACCACGACCGCCAAAGCCAAATCCAGACCCATCATCAGCCCCCTCTGGGATACCAGCGTAGCATGGTGTCTCATTCAAAGATTCGCCTGCCGATGCGATTTCTTTGCGGAAAATCGTGAGGCGTATCGTTTGGATCGGCGGCCGAAGCGTTGCAACTTGAATGCGATTGGGGGCCGAGCACTCTGATTTACGGCAATGTCGCCGTGATCCGACTTCACTCCGGTCGAGCGTCTCTATCGGTTCGACGTAGAGCGCTTTCGCAGCTGTTTGGGTGCAGGTTGGACCTGCGGAATGGGATTCCCCGCGTCAAGGCGACGCCAGTCGTTTGCCCAGATCACGGAACGACTCGAGGCGTGCGGCGGGTATGTTGGGATAGTTATCCCACAGGAACGCTTTGAAGGCAGCGTCCCCCTTTCGGTCGAAAAACTGGAACGAGTGCGTCACGAAGTCGCTGTCATGCCCGCGCTTCTCGACCGCGTAAATCGACGCAATCTCCGCCGGGAAAATGTGCATGTCGAGCGATTCAGTCTGCACGTTGAAGAACGGGCCCGACTCGGAGTAGCCGCCAAACGTCCCGACCGCTTCGATGACCGCGGCGCTGCTACGAACGAACACTCGCATCAGGCCCAGACTCGGGAGCGCTTCCATCAGCTCGAGAAAGGCTCCATCGCGCAAGCGGATAATCGGCCACTCACCCATCAAGGTCGCGACGACGTCCGCTTCCGGCAGATTGAATTTGCGGGATGCCATCATCGTCATTCGCGAGGGATCCTCGCGAAACCAGAGCCGCACCGCGAGGACGCGTTCCTGGTCCAGTACACTCGGTTCGGAATCGTTCACTGAGCGTAGACTCCTGGAACTTGAGGCGCACCGGCTACTCCCGTCGGTCGACGGGCCGGGGCGATGGGGCCGCGCTGTCGGCGTCGTTTCGAAGCCTGGCTGCAATCCGGCGCAATCGGCCCTGAGTATTGTATGTGATCCGCGCGGGAGCGGTAGAATTACGATACTGGACGACTGACTCTACTTCGGCCAGCGAATGATACCCGCCCACGCGGGGAGCGTTTCCGTGGCTGGTGCCCGGCCCGGTCTTCAAAACCGTTGAGGGGTTTGGAAACAGGCTCCTGGTGGGTTCGATTCCCATACGCTCCCGCCAATCTCGTTGCGTTCGACCGACGATCGCGCTCTGCGCGGCGGGACAATCGGCCAGTTGCCCGGCGGCCTAATCGAGGTAACCGCAGGCTCGCAGGTGTGCGACACTGCGCCGGACGCGCTCTTGCCTCACCTCCAAGCCCGGCTCAGCCTCGCCGCCGATTCCTTCGATTTCGATCGTGCAGGGTCCGGTAAAGCCCACCCCGTCAAGGATGTCGCCGGATGCGTGCGAAATCGACGGCTCCGCCATCGCCCGCTGCCGGGAAGTACCAGTCCTCGAATCCCCCTCGATTGTCTTTGAGATGAACGTTTCGGACCAGGTGCTTCACCTTCTCGAGCACGTCGCACGGATCAGCGCCCTCGTTATAATAAGCAATGTTGCCGGTGTCGAAGTTGAGCCGGACGTGCGGATGGTCCACGTCAGCCACGATCGCGAGCATGGCAAGGGCGTTCTGGGTGGGTCCTTTGTGAGTCTCGAGCGCGATGGTCACGCCGCAGGCGCCAGCCGTATCTCCGAGCCGGCGGAGGTGTGCGACAATCATCGACCTTTCGCGCTCATCCACCGGCTGACCGGCCCCTGAGACACATACAGAGACACCGAACCAGCCGCCGCGAACCGGATTCGCCGCTCCGTCAGCTCAACGCCGTCCTTGGTGCGGATATCGGCCCCACCGACATTGCAACCGCTGACCCTGACGCCGCATCGCGCCAGATGGTCGCAAAAGGTCTGGGCCGTGTTGTCATCGGCCGTCTCGGTGACCACGACTGACTCCGGGATCACCAGGCCGCCGAAATTGTGGCCGCGCAGGGCCAGCTCCAGATGGTTAATCCCGGTCTCGCCGATACGCTCGGCCGCCGTTCGCACCCCTGCGGGACCGTAACAGTTGGTATAGCAGCTCAGAATCCGCGCCATTGTTCGTCGGTCTCGAGTCCTTACTGTCGTGCCGTTCAGAGTCACGAATTCATGAGCCGGGCCGCGGCCCTGCGACCGGCTCGAGCGAGACCGGAAACTCACGCGAAGGATCGACGACGCGAAGCGCCAGGCGGCCCTCGAGAACGTCGAGCAGAAGCTCGCCGCACAGCGCCCTGCGCCAGCCCCGCAGCAGAATCGGCAGCCGGCTTTCGTCGCGGCCTTCCATGTACCAGCGGACCAGGTCCTTGAGATCGGCAACGCTGGCCACGAGCGAGCCGGCGATGTGATTCTGTACGCACGACTGTGCCAGTGCGGCCGAGAGCAGGCTCGTGATGGTCGACATCCCCGGTGGCTCTTCATGGCGAGCCGAGAGCTCCGGGAGCTGATCATCGCCGACTTCGCGGGCCTCGTTCAGTATCGCGAGGATTTCCGGACTACGATTCATGAGAGCCGGGCGATTGAAGTCGCGCAGGGCCTCCAGCCCGCGCCGATTGGTGGGTTGACGTTTGGCGATGGCCACCAGCAGGTCGTCGCGCATCACCTGGCGCAGCGGTCGATTCTGCCGCCGCGCCTGGTCTTCTCGCCAGTCGGCGAGTCGGCGTGCCATCTCCAGGCTGCGACGGCCGAGCTGGTGCAGTCCGGGCAGGCGCCGCCAGCGGTCGTCGGCCGCGCCGGCGGGCGATCGAATCGATCATCGCGTCGAACTCGTCTCGGGCGCATTCGGTTCGCCCGAGCTCGTCCAGCCGCGTCGCGAAGTGCGCGGCCAGATCCAGCAAGTGGCGTACATCGTCGAGCGCATATTCGAGCTGCGCCGGACTGAGCGGTCGCCGACGCCAGTCGGTGCGAGTCTCGCTTCCGGCCAGCGAGATTCCCAGGACCTGTCCCACCAGATTCACGAGCGACAGGGGATAGCTCAGTCCGATGAGCCCGGCGGCGATCTGCACGTCGAAGACCCGCCGGGGGAGCGCCCGGTCCGCAACAGACAAATTCGCAGATCTTCGCTGGCTGCATGCATCACAAGCTGAATCGCCGGGTCGTGAATCACGTCCCATAACGGGCTCAGGTCGCCGACGGCCAGCGGATCGATCACTGCGAGTCGATCGGGAGTTGCCAGTTGAATCAGGCACAGGATCGGCTCAAACGTGTCTTCCGAGACAAACTCGGTATCGATTGCAAAGGAGCCGCTCGCGCAGATGGTCGACCAGCGCGGAGAGCTGGGCCTGCGTGGTGATGAATGCGTCCCCGTTCACTTGGGTCATCAAGCGTGGTCCTGCAGGCTGTTGAGGAATCGAAGGATGACGTGGTTGGCCACGGACGGATTCTCGTACGGTGCCAGGTGCCCAGCCTTGGGGATCACCTCGAGGCGAGCCCCCTTGATCGCATCAGAGAGCGCCTTCGCTTCCGAAGGCGGGGTGATCACGTCGTCTTGGCCGACGAGCACAAGTGTGGGCACCGTGATGCCCGCAAGGTCCCCCGTGCGGTCTGGGCGGATCGCCATGCCGCGCAACGCCCCCGCAATCCCGCGCCGACGTCCGCTGCATCACGGCTCGCAACGGCTCGACACGCTCCGGGCGCTCCTCAAGTGTCAGTTTGCTAAAGAGCTTCGGGAGCATCGCATCGACAACCGCAGTCGCGCTGTCGGCGGCGAGGACCGCCTGCGCAGTGGATTCGCGGTTTTTTGCACCTTCCGGCGTGTCGGCGCCGGCGCGTGTCCATCAACACAAGCGCCCGCACGCGATTGGGATAGCGCGCGACAAGCGACAGGGCCACATATCCTCCCATGGACAGCCCGCCCAGCACGATCGGCTCGTCAATGTGAAGAAAATCGACGAGCTCGACGACGTCGTCGGCCATCTCGTCCATCGTGTAGACCCCATCGGGCGACGGCGACTCACCATGTCCGCGAAGGTCGGGCGCGATCACACGATACGTCGAGCCGATTCCCGAGAGTTGCTCGTCCCACATCACGCGGCTAAGCGGGTAACCGTGCAGCAGCACGACGGCCGGCCCGGGTCCCTGATCCGAATAAGCCAATCGCATCGAAATCCTCCCTCGCATCCAGGTTCGGCGGGTGATTCAGTGGGCTCCATTTTATGCGAAGAGACCCGATCATGCGAGCCGGACCGATCGCGCGCGCGGAGCCATGCCTGGGTCGTCGCGCGAAGGTCGGCTGACGGTCGCAGCGATGGGCGCGGAATCGACAACCCATGTGCGTACGTCACTCAAGTCCACTCGCGGCTACGACAAAGATGTGCACACTGCTGACGGCTTGCGTGCAACGCGCGTCAAGCAGGATCGCTCGCGACCGGCCAGGACTGGCGGCCGGCCGTTGCACTGCCTTAGAATGTGCGAAAACCTCCGAGACGCAAGCCGGACAGGATTTAGAGCCATGCCCACCGCGAACGAACTGTATGATCAGGCCGCCGACCTGCGTGACCGTGGCGACAAGGAGGGCGCCGTCGCCAAGCTCGAGGAATCCGTCGCGCTCGATCCAGATTTCGCGCTCGGGCACGGGATGCTGGCCAAGCTCTATGCCGACCTGGCCAATGCCGAGAAAGCCATCGAGCATGCTCAACGGGTCGTAGAGCTCGAGCCCGACGACACATTCAGCTACACGGCCTTGTCGGTGATCTACCAGCGGTGCGGGCGGATTCCCGAGGCCGAGCAGGCCAAGGCGATGGCGTGGCAAAAGCAGATGGGCTTGGAGTAGTCGGGCAGCTCGATCGCGAGCCCGGGAACCAGGGGACGTAGGCCGATGATTCGAGAATGCCCGCACGCCGGGAACAGACAAATTTCGCGCGTAATTGTTCTCGCCGTGGCGTCCGTGTCGGTCGCGGCCTCCGAGACTCGATCGCAGCCTGTGGCGGCCGTCGCACAGAGCTCCGCTGACTCCGATCCCTGGATCGCGCAGCATCTCGACGATCTCGTCGGCCTCTATACGCACCTGCACACCCATCCCGAGCTGTCGTCACAAGAGGTCGAGACATCCAAACGGATGGCGGATGAGCTGCAAAAGTCCGGAGCCGCGGTGACGACCGGGGTCGGGAAGCTCGGAGTCGTCGGAGTGCTCAAGAACGGCGCGGGCCCGGTCGTGCTCGTCCGTACCGACATGGACGCGCTGCCGGTCGTCGAAGAAACCGGGCTCCCCTATGCGAGCAAGGTCACGACCCGCGATAAGGCAGGCCGCGAAGTGGGTGTCATGCACGCATGCGGCCACGACATTCACATGACCAGCTTCATCGGGACGGCGCGGTGGCTGGCCGATCATCGCGACAGCTGGTCGGGAACCGTGGTGCTGGTCGCGCAGCCCGCCGAAGAGGCCGTCGACGGCGCTCGGGGGATGCTCCGGGACGGATTGTATACACGCTTCCCAAAGCCCGATTTCGCACTGGCGCTCCATTGTCGACCCGACGAGCCTGTGGGAACAGTGCGCTATTGCTCCGGCCCGACGCTCGCGAGCTCGACCTCGATCAGCATCGTGATTCGCGGCAAGGGGGGCCACGGCGCCTGGCCGCACCGCACGATCGACCCGATCGTGCTCGCGGCCCTGGTCGTGCTCGATCTTCAAACGATCGTCAGCCGGGAGGTCGAACCCGGAGAGCCGGCGGTGCTGACCGTCGGCTCGATCCACGGTGGAACAAAACACAATATCATCCCCGACGAGGTCAAGCTCCAGCTCACGCTGCGTTCCTTCAGCGAGCCGGTTCGCCAGCAGCTCATCGCCGGTATTTCGCGGCGCGTGAGGGCACTGGCCGAGTGCATCAAGCGCCGCCGCCGAGCGTCGAGATCGAGGAAGGCACTCCCCCGACAATCAACACTCCAGCCTTGGTCGAGCGCGTGGTCCCCGCGTTTGTGAAAGCCCTCGGCGCTGCCAACGTCAAGCCCGCGAAACCCGTCATGGGCGCCGAGGATTTCGCGCTCTACAGCGAAGGGAACGTCCCGATCTGCATGTTCTGGCTGGGGACGATTCCGCCGGATCGACTGGACGCGGTGGCCGCCAAGGGCGAGACAATGCCCGCCCTGCATTCGGCAAAGTATTACCCGGAGCCGCGAGCCAGCATCGCCACGGGCATCCGCGCGATGACGGCCGCAGTCGTCAAACTGTTGCCCTCAAAACAATAAGTTTTGAAAGCGAGGCGGCACGGTTCGTGCCGTTCGGCGCCCTGCACCCCGCGATTCGAATCAGTCTCGTATGAGAAAAGCGCCGCGCAACGACCGCCGCGCTCTCTCCGCTTCGAATCGGGCAACGTCATTTCGGCTGGCTGAACGTCTCGCCATCGACCTTGTCGAGCACCTTGAATTCCGAGACCTCCACGTCCACGAATTTCTCGCCGTCGCGCTTGGACTCGACTTTCGTAGCCTTCTTGATCCCGTCGAAATCCTTGTAATTGCTGTAGTTGCTCTCTTGCGTGAACTCTTCGCCCCCAAAGCCGATCACCACGGCCACCATCCTCACCGGCAACCCGCTCTCCTTGTCGAAGTAAAGCTTGCAGTCCTTGCCGTCCGGGCCCGTCACCTTGATGACGGCTGCGGGTTTGTCGGCGACCTTCTCATCAGGTAAAGCCTCGGTCTTGAATCCCTTGCCCTTCAAGGGAATGATCGTCGTCGGGACGATCTGGAGGTAAATCATGCGCTTCTCGTTAGCCAGCTCACCATCCTCGAGTTCCTGATCCATCTCGCCGAACTTGCGCCACCCCTTCTCGCCGGCGAGTACGCTGACACCCTTGACGTCATTGTCTCCAAACTTCATTTCGATCTCGCCGCGATAATGATCGACGCCTTGATAGGTGGCGGTGCTGGAAAACGGGTTGTCATTGCCGTTGATCGTGAATGTGCCTTTCGATTTCCACGAGACGATCTTGGCCTTGCTCAGTTTTTCTTCGCCGCCAAGGGCGGTGATCGCCTTGTCGAGGACGGCTGTCACATCCTTTTCATCTGCCCGAGTCGGGCTCACAAGGCCGGAAAAAAGCGATGCCGCCCAGACCGCAATGAGAAAGCGTTTCATGAGGTGGTCTCACTGGTTGAATTCAATGTCGGAACCCGCGGCCGGTCAGCCTCCGCGATGTGCGCAGAGGGCCGGTCTCTCGACGAATGAGCCATCCTACGGTCCGGCGCCCGCGAGCGAAAGGTAGTCGTCGGGTCGCGCCGCGGCCGGTGGTGATTCGTTCGCGGGGGCTCCATCCTCGGTCGTCATTTCTGCGGTCTGTACGTCGCAGAAAGAGCGGGAAAGAACAATTTTGATCACGTCTTCTCGTCGGGGGTGATCCCATGTTACATTTTTGCGTTCGCTTATACTCCTCGCCGGCGACCCGACGCGCGTTACGCCTTACATAACCCGTAAAGGCCTCGGATCGTCGCTGCGGCCAGAGATGTCCGAATCAAGGCAGAACCGGGGTGAGCGGGCGGATCGTCGGGAGAAAGCGGCGGGATAGGCTCCGCCTCGGCGTGCGGAGCTTCGAGCGGCAACCGATGTCGTGTTGCCGAAACAGGACACACAGCCGTCGCCTGTCACCAAACCTTGTAAGCTTCGCGCAAACGAACTTATATTGGCGGGACGCTGCATTCCCGCCTAATTACGGTCTTTGACCGCATCATCCGAGGGTATTCATGGTACGGCGTCGCGTCCTGAGCTCGCGGTTTCTCAACCGCTGTCGTCCACGGCTGCTCTCGCTGGAAAGTCGCGTGCTGCTCAGCGGAGTGGACGTCACTCAGTATCACAACGATCTGCAGCTTTCCGGCGCCAACCTGAACGAGACGATGCTGACCCCGTCGAACGTCAACCCGACGGATTTCGGCCTGCTTGTTCACCAGCCAGTGGATGGTTACATCTACGCCGAGCCGCTGTACATGTCCGGCGTGACGATCAACGGCGTCGTCCACAACGTCGTGTTCGTCGCCACCGAGAACGATACGGTCTACGCGTTCGATGCCGACAGCAATCTCGGGGCTGATGCACAGCCGCTCTGGGTGCACAGCTTTACCGATCCCTCGGCCGGAATCACGGCGGTCCCGCAACGCCGACGTTCACGCACGTGACATCGTGCCGGTGATCGGGATCACCGGTACGCCCGTCATCGATCCGTCGACCAACACGCTCTACGTCGTGACCAAGACCAAGGAGATCATCAACGGCGACACACCGCACCCAAATTACGTCCAGACCTTGCACGCGCTTGACGTTACGACAGGTGCCGACAAGTTTCAAAGCGGCGGATACGTGATCGGCGACACGGTCGAGAACCCGAACGGCACCCACGTCAACACCACGGCGATCCCGGTCAGCCGGGACAGGCGACGACAGCATCAACGGTGTCGTGACGTTCAACGCGCTCCGCGAAAATCAGCGCCCCGCGCTGCAGCTCGACGGCAACTGGATTCTCGTGGCCTGGGCTTCGCACGGCGACAACGGGCCGTATCACGGCTGGCTCGTGGCGTTCGACAAGACGACCTTGCAGCCGGTCGCCTGGTTCAACGACACCACTCCGAACGGCTCGGAAGCCGGCATCTGGCAGTCGGGTGACCCGCCCGCCGTCGATCCTGCCACCGGCGCCATCTACTTCGCGACCGGCAACGGCACCTTCGACGAGTTCGGCTCAGATCCCGAGAACGACTACGGTGAGAGCGTGATCCGGCTGAATCCGACGCCGGTCGGCAACCAGTTCGTCGTTCAGGACTTCTTCACGCCTTACGAATTCCAAACCCTCAATAACAACGACGCCGACCTGGGCTCCGGCGGAACCATGCTGTTGCCGGACTGCGGTCGGCAGCGCGGCCCACCCGCATCTGATGGTCGAAACGGGCAAGTCCGGCAAGATCTATCTGATCGACCGCGACGACATGGGAGAAGTGCACAACCCGGGCACCGGGCCGGACGAAGTCGTGCAAGACAGTCACCGCGGGGCAGGCCGGCGTCTGGGGCTCTCCGTAGTTTTCTCCAGATCAACAGCACCACGGGAATCATCTACTATCACGGCTCGGGCGCCGTCTGAAGGGCTACTACATCACGAACGGGCATATCGAGGACGGGAGCCTCCCGGGCGACCATGCCGATTCTCAAGGGCAAATTCAGCTCGGGCTTTCCCGGCACTCAACCGGTGATCTCCGCCAATGGGACGGTCGACCCGACGAGCCCGACCAACGCGATCGTCTGGGAGCTCCAGGTCGACCAGTATGGCACCAGCGGCCCGGCCATTCTCCGCGCGTACAACCCCCTTCAGCTCACGACCGAATACTATGACAGCGGCGAAACCGGCGAGCGCGACCAGTTGGGCGGCGCGGTCAAGTTCACGGTGCCGACCGTGGCCGACGGGCACGTCTTCGTCGGCTCGCAATACCAGTTCTCGGTATTCGGCCTGTTTCCGCCGTCGACCGCCGCACCGGCGGTACCGACGAACCTCACCGCCAGCGCTGCTCGACCAGAACGTTCAGGTTCAACTCAACTGGACCAATCCCACGCCGGCCCCGGGGCTGCCGCGACCGGCATCCAGATCCTCCGCTCAACCGACGGAGTCAATTTCACGCAAATCACCACGGTCCCTGCGAGCGCAACATCGTACACCGATCCCGGCCCGCTCGCGACCGGGCAGGTCTATACGTTACGAGCTGGTGGCCGTCAATCAGGTCGGCAGCTCCGCGCCGTCGGCCACGGCGACGGTTGACCTCACGAACCCTGCCGCCGGACCTGACGATCACCAACGTCGACTGCATCAGCCATCAGCCTCTCCTGGACCGGCGTTGCCAACGACCAGTACGACGATCGAGCAGTCGACCGACGGGGTGAACTTTCACGACGATCGCCACCGTACCGGCCAGCCAGACGACCTATACCGTCACCGGGCTCGCACCGGGGATCTACGCTTACCGGATCGGCGCCTTCAAGCGTGAATCCCACTGGCAGCTCGCTCTCGAACGTCCAAGGCGCGACCGTCGGCGCCGTCATCGATCAAAGCGGCGGGTTTGTCAATACGACCGCCCTCACCGCCAACGGCAGTACGCAGTTCGCCGAGAATGTGGCGCGGATCACCAACGACAACGACCAGACCGGCAGCGTCTTCCCGAACAACCGGATCACGATCGGCAGCTTCAACACGTCGTTCAAGATCCGGTTCCATGAAGGGACACAGCCCGACTACGCCGATGGCATCACCTTCGTCATCCAGACCGGCTCGCCGACGGCGCTGGGCCTTGGATTAGGCGGGATGGGTTATCAGAATATCGGCAACAGTATCGCCATCAAGCTCGATACCTTCCAGAACCCCGGCGACCCCTCCGATAGCTCGACCGGGCTGTCCAAAAACGGCGCCGTGCCGATTCGGCGGGGTCGACACGACGGCGAATAACGGGCCGCTGATCGACAGCCAGGCCCCCAAGCTGGTCACTTTGAGCTACGACGGCACGACGCTCACCGAGACGATCACCAACACGCTGGATCCGACCCAGGTTTTCACGACGTCGTACACGGTGAATATCCCGGCGGTCATCGGCAGCGACACGGCCTATGTCGGCTTCACCGGCGTCGACCGGCGACGGCGATTTCTGGGAGCTCCAGGACGTCACGAGCTGGACCTTCACGTCGACGGCGCCGATCCCGGGCGCACCGTCGGACCTGCAAGCGACGCGGTCGTCAGCCTCCGAGATCGATTTGAGCTGGACCTCGAATTCCTACAACGAAACCGGCTTTGCCGTTCTACGCTCGACCGATGGTGTCAATTTCACGCAGATCGGCACCACGACCGGGACCACATACCAGGACAAGACCGTGGGCGCGGCCGGTCCGTACCAGTACCGCGTTTTCGCCTACAACGGCAACGGGAACTCGCCGAGCTCCAATACCGCGGTTGTGCAGGCGACACCCACGATCACGTGGAACACTCCGGCGGGGATCACCTACGGCACGGCGCTCGGCGCCAGCCAGCTCGACGCGACTGCCTCGGTCCCCGGCAAATTCGCGTACAATCCGGCCGCGGGCACGGTCCTGCACCCCGGCACGAAAACGCTGACCGTGCAGTTCACGCCCACCGACACGATCGACTACACGAACGCGAGCGCCACCACATCAATTGTTGTCTCGCAGGCGACCCCGTCGATGACCTGGTCCAGCCCGTCGCCGATCACCTATGGCACTCTGCTGGGATCGTCGCAGCTCGACGCCAGCGCCTCGGTGCCTGGAACATACGTGTACACTCCTGCCGCCGGCACTTTGCTCGGTGCGGGCAACAACCAGACTCTGTCCGTAAAATTCACGCCGACTGATACGACCGATTACACCACCGCCAGCGCGACCACCACGATCAACGTCCAGAAAGCCACTCCGACCGTCACCTGGACCAGCCCGGCGTCGATCGTTTACGGCACCGCGCTGGGAGCCGCCCAGCTCGACGCGAGCGCGTCGGTGGCGGGCACGTTTGCCTACACGCCCGCCGCGGGTACGGTCCTGGGTGCGGGCAGCCAGACACTTTCCGTGCAGTTCGACCCTACCGATTCCACCGACTACACAAACGCGGTCGCGAGCACCAAGATCAGCATCTCGCAGGCGACTCCGACCATCACATGGACCAGCCCGGCCTCGATCACGTATGGCACCGCGCTCGGATCCGCGCAGCTTGATGCGAGTGCGTCAGTCGACGGCAAGTACGCCTACACGCCAGCCGCGGGCACCGTCCTGGGCGCCGGCAAGAACCAGAACCTCTCGGTCACCTTCACGCCGACCGACGCGACCGACTACACAAACGCCAGTGCGACGACGACCCTGACCGTGACGCAGGCGACGCCAGCCATCAGCTGGACCAGCCCAGCGTCGATCAGCTACGGAACCACGCTGGGATCCGCCCAGCTTGACGCCAGTGCATCGGTGGCCGGGACGTATCTCTACACTCCGGGCGCAGGCACGCTCCTCGGCGTCGGCAAGAATCAGACGCTGTCCGTCGCGTTCACTCCCACCGACACGGTCGACTACACAAACGCCGGCGCCACAACCACGATCACCGTGTCGCAGGCGGCTCCGTCAATCACGTGGGCGAGCCCGGCGTCGATCACGTATGGCACTGCGCTCGGATCCACGCAGCTTGATGCGAGCGCGTCCGTGGCCGGGAAGTACACATACACGCCGTCAGCGGGCGCGATCATGGGCGCCGGCAAGAATCAGGTGCTCACGGTGAGCTTCACGCCCACCGACCTTACAGACTACACGACCACGAGCGCGACGACCACGATCACCGTGACTCAGGCAACTCCGACTGTCAACTGGACCAAGCCAGCATCGATCGCCTACGGCACGGCGCTCGGGACCAGCCAGCTTGACTCGAGCGCTTCCGTCGCCGGCACCTTCAGCTACACGCCGGCTGCGGGAACAGTGTTGCGTGCTGGAAACGACCAGACGCTCTCAGTCTTGTTCACGCCGACGGACGCGATCGACTACGCCAAGGTCTCCTCCAGCACGGCCATCGACGTTGCGCCCGCCCTGCTGACGATCAAGGCCAACGACCAGACGATGACGTACGGCGGGGCGTTGCCGACCTTGACGGTGAGCTACGCGGGGCTCGTGAATGGCGACACACCCGCGGTTTTTGCTGCCGCCGGCAACAGCCCCCCAAGCGTCAGCTCGGTGCTGTCCAGTGTGCACGCCGGAAGCTATCCGCTCACCGTTTCCGGAGCCAGCGACAGCGACTACGTGATCCACTATGCCCCTGGCACTCTCTCGGTGGCGCCAGCCCCGCTCACAATCACCGCCAACGACGCGATGATGTATGTCGGAGGAGCCGTCCCCATCCTCACGGCCTCCTACACCGGCTTCAGTAACGGCGACACACCGGCCAGTCTCGGGTCATTGCCCACCCTCGCGACGACCGCGACTTCCGCCAGCCCAGCCGGAACGTACCCCATCACGGTCGCCGGCGCAACCTCGACAGACTACGTTATCGCTGATGCCGGCGGCGTTCTCACCGTCAACCCGGCCCTCATCACGCTCAAGGCCGTGTCGGTCAAGAAGCAGCTTGTCAGTGGCGGCAAGGCTGTGCAGGTCATCGTGCTCCAGTTCAGCGGCCCGTTGACCGCGGTCGATGCTTCCAACCGCCACAATTACACCCTGGCCACGATTCCTCCATCGCACAATCGCAAGAGCAAGAACGTGGCCGTGCTCAGTGCGAAGTACAAAGCGGCGAACAACACGGTCGTCCTGCGGACCGTCAAAAAGCTCTCACTGAGCCCTCCGTTGCAGTTGACAATCCAGACCCCGGGCGTGCTCGATTCGCTCGGCCGCACACTGGGTGGCAGCCTGGTGGCGACGATCAGCCGGAAAGGCGGGAAGATCAGCGCCGTCGTGCGACCGCAGATTGCGGCCGTCCCGACCGCGATCGCCGTCGATGCACTCCTTGAGCAAGAGTTCCGCCCGTTTCTTGCGTGGGGCCGTCGATCGACGATCTGCCAGTCAACTGACCCACATCGTTCTGGACCGCGTGTTTTGTCCGATGCGATCGCGTCACGGCAAAGGGCACGTGAGAGATGCTCGCTCTTGCACGACGTCAAACGATTCGGTCTCCCCGAGCATTCGGCGCAATTGCGCCGGGGCCGTATCTTGCGGTTCTGTCGCCTGATCGTCTAACGTAACCGTTTGTCATTCCGCTGGGGATGCCGCCGGACCACACGCGTGCAAATTCGCGCCGCGCTTTGATTCGCCGGCGCGGAACGGCGGTGGGGCATCAACATTTTACAATTCCGGAGCTGACGGCGCCTGGCTTGGTGCGAAATTGCAACCCATTGGACCTGCCGCGGTCCTATCGTACGGACGACCGCTGCCTTTTGGCTTGGTCGGAGCCGAGTTCAAATGACTTTTCAGAGCATTCCCGAAGCGATACCGATCGGCATCGCCGCGGTGCTATCGTGCGCCTTGGCCATCTTTGCGTGGCGGCGCCGGCGATGCCGATGGCCCCAGCCTTTGTCACGATGATGGCCGGCGAGACCGCATGGGCCCTTGGAGCAACGCTGGAGCCGATCTTGGTCGACCTGTCCGCCAAGAGGATCTGCATCGATCTTCGGATCCTGGGCACGGTCACGGCAATCCTCGGCCTGCTGGCGTTCGTACTTCGCTACACGGGGCTGTTCCGCTGGTTGACAATCCGTCGCTTCGCGGCGATCTGCGCGCCGGCGATCCCTTTGATCGCGCTGGCCTGGACGGATCCCCTGCACCATCTCTACTGGACGCAGCTTTCCAACCAGCGGATCGGCGACTCGTGGATCGCCGTCCGATCGTTCGGACCCGGATTCTGGGCGCTGCTCTCGTATTGCTACGCCATGGTGGCTGTCTCGGCCCTCCTGTTGCTCCAGGCGGCGATGCGATCGGGCGGTGTATACCGGCGCAGGCCGCCGTCATGCTCTTCGGAGTGCTCTTTCCTTGGATCGTCGAAATCAGCGACATGACGAGGATGATCCCTTTCATCCCGGTGGATCTGGTTTCGCCGACGTTCGCGATAACCGGGCTCACCTTTCTACCCGCTTTGCTCCGCTTTCGTCTGCTGGACCTGCCTCCCATCGCCTGGGCCGTCGTCGTCACCGGAATGGAAGATCCGGTCGTCGTCATCGACCCGCAGTGCCGGCTGGTCGAGCTGAATCCAGCGGCCCAGCGGCTCGCAGGCCGGACATCCGACGAGCTCGCGGGCGAGAGCGTATCCCAGGCGTTTGCCGACTGGCCCGACTTGACCGCTCGGCTGTGCCGATTCGAGCCGAGGCAGGAGAGCTTCGAGCTCGCCGGCCCCGCTCGGCGGCCGACTTCCTGGTTCGACGTGCGAATCTCCCCGCTGGGCGATGACGCGCGTCCCTGCGGCTGGGTCCTGGTGCTGCGCGAGATCACCGAGTTCAAGCGCGCCGAAGAGGAACGGGTGCGAATGCACCGCGAGCAGGCAGCCCGTGCTCATGCCGAAGCCGCCAACCGCGCGAAGGAGCGTTTCTTCGCCACCTTGAGCCACGAGCTGCGCACCCCGCTGACACCGATCCTCGCCGTCGTGACCGCGATGCTCGATGACGCGGAAACCCCCGAGCCGCTGCGGCCCGTCCTCGAGATGTTTCGGCGCAACATTTCGCTGGAGGCGCGGCTGATCGACGACCTGCTCGACCTGACTCGCATCCGAACGGGACAGTTTTATCTGGAGCGCGAGCTGATCGATGCCCACGCCTTGATTCATCACGTCGTCGAGATCTGTCGCGAGGACCTCCGCGCCGGCGCCTTTGCGTCGACCTTGATCTCGGTGCCCGGAAACACGATCTGTTTGCCGATCCTGCCCGGTTCCAGCAGGTCCTCTGGAACCTGCTCAAGAACGCGATCAAGTTCAGTGCTAAGGGCGGCGTTGTCACCATCCGATCGCGCGATTCCCACGGAAATGAACAGGGTGCGGGAGGGCGCCAGATTGATCCTCGAAATCAGCGACACCGGCGTCGGCATCGAGCCCGAATTGCTGCCGCGCATCTTTGACGTTTTCGAGCAGGAGGCTCCACGGCCGCACCGCGGATCCGGCGGCCTGGGGCTGGGTCTCTTGATCAGCCGCTCGATCCTCGAGCAGCACGGCGGCACGCTCGCCGCCTCGAGCGGCGGGAAAGACTCGGGCGCGACCTTCACCGTCGACGTGCCCGCCGTCGTCACTCCGCCGGCCAGGGATGAGTCCCGCGATGCTCTCTCGCATGGCGCGATCGTTCCGCACCGGCCGCTCACCATCCTGCTCGTCGAGGACAACACCGATACCTTGAACTACCTCTCGAAGGTTCTGACCTCAAAAGGCAACAGTGTCCATACGGCAAGCAGCCTCGACCGGGCCCTCCGCGTCGCCCGGGAAGTCGATTTCGACGTGCTCGTCAGCGACATCGAGCTGCCCGACGGAACCGGTCTGGAGCTGATCGGCACGCTCCGTTCGAGCCGTGCGGTCTCCGGGATCGCGCTCTCTGGTTTTGGATCGACTTCCGACATCGAGCAGAGCAAGTCTGCCGGGTTCGCCGAGCACCTCACCAAGCCGGTCGACTTCAAACGATTGGAAAAAGCGATCCAGCAAGCGGCAGCCCGCGGCCGAGAGGCGGCCGAACTCACGAACTGAGAATCACGATGAGCGGACGCCCGAAGAACTACTGAGATGTGTGGTCCTATGATCATGAAGAAGAGGCTATGTTGCCTGTGCTTGTTGACCGCGACTCTGTGAAGCCAGAGCTTCTCAATGGCTAAGCGCGAGCACGGAGTACCCGGTCGCCGCGTCCCACATGAACTTTCCGACGTGGGCCTTCGCCGGTTCCTTCGACTCCGGCGATCGGATCTTGTTCACCGAATTTGGCGCCAGGCACCGGTCGGATCTTGGTTCGAACGCAGCCAGGACAGGCCCTTCTCGATCTGGGGATCGTCCTTTGTGCGGCCGGCAAGCTGGAGCACGTGAAGGACCAGCCCCGTTGCGTAGCCGTCAGCCCCTTTCACATGGGCCGCCACCTCGCCGCGCGCGAAGTCACCGAGCGAGGCCAGGCTCCAGCCGCCGCCGGCCTGCTGCTTGGCGATCAACTGCGCGACCAGCCGCTGCTTTTCTTCGGGTGTCAGTAGACCGTCCATGCACGTGGAAGCCCACAGCATCCAGGCCTGGTTGTGCAGGTTCTCAGTACCGAACTTCGCCCGCAGATAATTGCGCAGGAAGTCGAGCCGTTCGGGCGAGCCCGAATCGGCCCCCGCGGCTGCCGTTCGCGGGGCGGAACCCAAAGCGATCGCCGCCAGCGCAGCGCCCAGGAATCGTCCTCCGCCCGACTCCCAGGGCTCCATGCCGAAGTTGAGCCATTCCCAGGATCCTTTGTGTTCGCCGTCGGTGATCTGCGTGGACCACAAGTTCGAAATGGCTTTCTTCGTCGTGGCGCTCGGTTTCTCGAGCCCTTGGAATCGGTCATCCAGCGCAAGTACGAGGGCGTTGAGGATTGCCTCGGTGCCACGAGATTGCTTCTTCTTGTCGTCGTCGAAATCATAAAGGAGCTGAAATGATGCCTCGTCCAGCCGGCGCCAGTTCGAAACGCGGTCCTTCGTCTGTGCGAGGATCCTCGTCTCCAGCGCCGTCGGCCCGCTCTCGTGCGCCAGCCGTCGTAAGACCGGTCTGGCCAGTGCGTAAGGCAGCAGACTGTGGCAACTCACGCATGAGCTGGCCGAGGGTCCCTCCCCGCGACGGGCGGAGCCGAATTTGAACCAGTCCTCCCCGCGGCGATCGAGGTACTCGCCGGCCTTGGCCGGATCCCACGCACTGGGTGAATTTTCGCCTGCGAGGGCCGGTGCGGAGAGACACAAAAGCAAACCCGGCACGAGACAAAGCTGACGCACGCGTCGAACAATCATCATGATAGCTCCGGCAATGTCAGCACGAGTGACGAGCAACCTGTTGATCGAGCTGATCGCGAAGGACGGCGGCCGCACCGATCGCCCCACGGCAAGAATAGTATCTCATGCCCGCGCGCTGCGATCCAGCGGCCGGTTGCACGCCGCTGATGGCTTCGGTCGATCAGGTCGGCTTCTCGGAGCAGCCCAGTCGTACGGCATTTCCGGTCGATCTCCATTACAGCGGGGGGAGCCGCGAACTTGGACGAGCCCATGACGCGCCGCGAGTGGTTTCGGGAAGACGTCGTGCGGTCGATCGGCCTCGCCGCCGGTTCCGCTCTGGCTGTCAAGTCCTCGCGCGCGAAGCGGCGCAATCCGCCGACTATGCCAGCCCGTGGAAGACAACCTGCGATCGCGTCTGGCCGGGACACGAGCTCTGGTCGAATCCGCTTCAAGATTGGCGGATCGCCGGCGGGCGGCTCGAATGTGTCCAGGCCAAGGTCGATCGCAACGTTCACCTGCTCACCCGATCGCTCGGCGAACGACCGGGCGATATTCGAATGGCAGTGCGCATCGGGCGGCAAACGGCGGCGCCCTCGGTCAAGGCGCGGGTTCATTCGGGTTTCGGGTCGGAATCCAAGGTCCGTTGCCGAGTATCGCAACGGCCTTCTGTTCGGAACCGGCTTGAACGCGGGAATGACCGCCGGCGGCGTGCTTTTTATTGATGACCTCGAAACCGCCCGGAGCCCTGCGGTCGACCTCGCGCGCGATGCGATCGAATTACGTCTGCTGGCCCAGCCTCGCGGCGATCATTACGCGGTCACGCTCTCGGTGTCGGACGTCGCCACCGGGGCTCGTCCTCGGCGAGCAACCGGAGCGACGTCGCCCCCGACCGGTTGGTCGGCGGCCTCGCACTCGTGGCAAACTACCCGCCGAACGGCCGCGCTCGAGGCGCGCCGGCAACGACTCGCAAGCAGCCCGCGGCGAATCCAGATTTCGACCGCTGCGGCACCTTCTGGTTTGCCGATTGGCGCGTGGGAGGATCGAAGGTCGAGAGGCACGACGATCGAGCTTTCGGGCCAATCTTATTTCGCGCAATACACGCTCAGTCGGCGAGTGCTCAAGCTCACGGCGCAAATGCCGCCCCTCGGCCGTCGCGATTCGCAGATCGTTGCGCCTCCAGGTCCGGCCGGAGGCCGACTGGAACACGCTCGCCGAGGCGCCCATCGATCCCGAGGCGCGCACGGCCACCTTTCGGGTCGAGGGCTGGGACGATGGTCGCGACGTGCCATACAGGCTTGTCTACACGCTGCAATCGGCCGATGGAACGAGCGAGGAACATCACTGGGACGGCGTCGTGCGACGCGACCCGGCGCACGCTCCGGTGCTCACGGTGGCCGACGTATCGTGCAATCTGCACTCGGCGTTCCCCAATGCCGCATACGTCGCTCAACTGGCCAAGCTCGATCCCGATCTGCTCGCCTTCACCGGCGACCAGTTCTACGAGCCGAGCGGCGGCTACGGCGTACAGCGCTCCCCGCACGACGAGTCTGTCCTCGACCTGCTGCGCAAGTGGTATCTCCACGGCTGGACGTGGAGGGAGCTGTTGCGCGACCGGCCGAGCATATCGATCCCCGACGACCACGACGTCTACCAGGGCAACATCTGGGGCGAGGCCGGAGCGCCCAACCACGGCTCTCAGGAGAGCGGCGGCTACGAGATGCCGCCGGCGTGGGTGAACGTCGTCCACCGGACCCAGACATCCCACCACCCTGACTGCGACGACCCGACGCCCGTCGATCAGGGCATCAGCGTTTATTTCGGGTCGCTGGTTTACGGTCGGATCAGCTTCGCGATCCTGGCCGACCGCCAGTTCAAGTCTGGCCCCGAGGGGAAGGTGCCGGCCACCGGCGGCCGCGGCGACCACGTCGTCGACCCGAACTTCGACCCGAAGACCGCCGACCTGCCGGGCCTCGATCTTGCTCGGCGAGCGGCAACTGCGGTTCCTCCGCGCCTGGGCCGCCGATTGGCGCGGGGCCGACATGAAGGCAGTTATCTCGCAGACCCTCTTCACCGCGATGGCCACCACCCACGGGCAGGAATCGCCAGCGCCTCCGCGCCGATTACGACAGCAACGGCTGGCCCCAGAGCTGCGCAACGCAGCGCTCTCGAGAGATCCGCAAGGCATTCGCGTTCCACATCGCCGGCGACCAGCACCTGCCCGCCGTGGTTCACTACGGGATCGAGACCCACGGCGACGCAGGGCTTGCCTTCGCCGAGCCCGGCCGTGAACTGCATCTATCCGCGGTGGTGGGAGCCCGACTCGCCGGAGCCAACCGGCCGGCGGGCGCCGATGCGAAACTCGGCGACTTCCACGACAGCTTCGGCCACCCGCTCACCGTGCTGGCCGTCGCCAACCCGTTGCCCCGCTTCCGCGCCGGCGTCCTCGACGCCGAGCGCGACAAGGCCGCCGGGCTCGGCATCGTCCGGTTCGACAAGCGGAGTGGCACCATCAAGGTCGAGTGCTGGCCATTCCTCGCCGACGTGACACGGCCAGGGACTCAGTTTCCCGGCTGGCCGGTGACCGTCCACATGCTCGACAACTACGCACGGCGGCCCGTGGCATGGCTCCCGCTCCTGGAGTTTCAGGGTGTCGATCATCCCGTCGTCCAGGTCATCGAGGATCGCTCGGGCGAGGTCGTCTACACCCTGCGGATCGCCGGGCGCGAGCTTCCGGCCCCATGTCTTTTCGGCCGGCATGTACTCCGTCAGCGTCAGCGATCCCGAGAACGGCCGGCTCAGGGTCCTTCCCGGCCTCACCGCGAGGCCAAATCCCGAGGGCGTTCTCAAGGTAGACCTGGAGGACGCAGCGAGAAAGTCATGAAGATCACCGGGATCGATTGTCATATCCTGCTGGCTCCCGACTACGACGCAACGGCATGTTCGTCCGCGCAGGACGACCTCGTGATCGAGGTCCACACTGACGAGGGTATCGTTGGCGTCGGCGAAACGGACACAAACCCATGGGTTGTGCGCGAGTGCCTGCTGGCGCGGGGAACGCATTGCATGGGGCTGGGGCTCCACGAGATGCTCTTGTGCGCCGACCCGATGCAACCCGAGCTCACGTGGGAGCGCTCTACCGCGGCTCGAAGATGACTGGCCGGCGCGGCGCCCTCATCTGTGCCCTCGGGGCGATCGATATGGCGCTCTGGGACATCAAGGGCCAGGCGGAGGGCGTCCCGGTCGCCCGCTTGCTGGGCGGTGATCCATCGCGGCCGATCACGCCGTACGCCTCGCTGCTGCCGGCGGGGCGAACTCTCGACGATTACTGTGACTCCCTGGTTGCAAAGGTCCGAAGGCGCAGTCGCTCGGTTTCAAGGCCGCGAAGCTCGAGGTCTGTGTCAATGGGCCCTACAGCCACCACGGGCTCGACGAGAGCAACGACGTCGTGATCGCACTGGTCGCCGAGTGCCGGCGCGTCGCCGGCCCGGACCTTACACTGATGGTGGACGTGGCCTATGCGTGGCCGGACGCAAAGACCGCCCTGCATGTCCTGGAGCGACTCGCCCCCTACGACATCCGGTTCATCGAGACCCCGATCGACATCGACGACCTCGACGGCTACGCGTTCCTTCACGAGCACTCGCCGATCCCGATCGCCGCCGGCGAATGGCAGAACACGCATTTTGAGTTCCTCGACCTGGCTGACCGCGGGAAGGTCGACGTACTTCAGCCCGATGTCGGCCGGGTTGGCGGCTTCACCGAGGCCCTCAAGGTCGACGCAATCGCCGCGGCACGCGGGCGCCAGATTGTCCCGCACTGCTGGAAGAGCGGCATCGGTATTGCGGCAAGTGCGCACCTCGCCGCCGCATCGCGGTGCTGTCCCTACATTGAATTCATGCCGAAAGAGCTGTCGGAGTCGCCGCTGCGCAACGAGCTGCTCGTCGACGAACTGACCATGATCGGCGGGCAGATGACGCTGCCCCAGAGGCCCGGCCTCGGGATCACCATCAACCGGGATGCGCTGGAAAGATATCGCGCCGGCGAAGACGCCTGAATTGCCCTTGGAGTATCTCGGGCGCGGCGAATGCGATACGAGCTCGGGCAAGAATTCATGGCCGCGCGGATGAACTCTGGCTTGCGGGTCCCGGGGTCTTGTACAGCGAGTCACGGAGCGAGACGATTCGCTGGGTATCAGCAGCCTGCTGGGCTTTCAATGCGATTTCCGTGACGCGACAAGCCTCGTGCAGCGACAAGGGCGGCGGCGATTCGCCGCGCAGCGACCGGACAAACTGTGTGAATAAGTCGGTCTTTGGCAAGAGTGGAAGCGTCCGAGGCGGGCTCTGGGCGTTGCACAGGACGACCTTCTTCTCGAGAAGCGCGGTCTCGACGATGCCCCGAGAACCGGCGATGCGCAGCCGCTCATCACCGTGCGTGGGCGCGGTTTCCGGGCGCAGGTAGTCAAGTGTGACCGCCGCCACGCCGCCGTTCTCCATCGCCAGCGAGAAAGCCGCCTGGCTGCCGCACGCCGGAAAGTCGGGACGCACCATCGTTCCTTCTTGTCCTCGCACGTCGGTAAAGACGTCGCCCAGGATCCAGAACAACCAGTCGAAAACATGGATGCCGACCCATGGTGCCAGGCCGGGAAACGTCTGGCGGCTGCGGTAGTAGTCGGGTCGCGTCTTGCCCCACTTGTAAGTTTTCTGACTGAAACTGAGCACCGGGTCGCCGATGGCGCCGGCGCGCACCGCCTGGCGCACCGCCGCGAGCGCCGGCACTTCCCGCATCGTGTGCATGGGCACGAGGGCGGCCTTGTTTTTTTGGGCAGCGTGAAACAGCAATTCCAGCGTGGGCAAGTCCATGGCGATCGGCTTCTCCGCCATCACCGGCAGCCCGCGTTCCAGGCAGATGCGCGACCAGACAGGGATCCGGTCGTTGCGACAGCAAACCTGCACCAGATCCAATCGCTGTTCGTCCAGCATCTTTTGAGCGTCGTCATAGCGGCGCGTGTCGACCGTCAGGCCTGGCGCATGGTCAAATGCGCCGGTCGTCTCTTCCGGACCGGCCGCTGCCACCGCGACGAGCACCAGGTCTCGCACGCTGCAAGCGCAGGCTCGTAGGTCTGCCAGTGTCCCGTCGAACCGATCAGTCCGAGGCGCATGGTGTTTCCAGTGGTTTCTCGTCAAATCAAGCGCAGACGCAGGGTTTGCGGTCAACGTTGTTGTCGGGCATCGATCGCCCGATCGCCCGGTGTCGTTAGATCGAATTGCTGCATTATCTCGGGCATCCCCGGACGAGGATAGAGGCCGTGAGGCAGTGCCTTGCTGCAAAAGCGCGTGATCTTCAGCGAATTACCGGCGGCTCCGGCTGCCGTCCCGCCCGCCGCGGCGTGCTCGTACGGCCTCTTGCGACATTTGTCCTAGCCGAGTTATGATTCCGGAAAGGGATCGAGCAACCTCATCGTCTTCGCACATCTCGTGCTCGGAACCCGAATCCTCACATCAAGGACTTATATCATGACTCTTCTGGATGTCCATTGCGAGGCCGCGCCGCGATCGCTCGCCGCCGGCTCGCCCTGGCTGGTTCGCCGGGTGTGTACCAGCAATCCGTTCTATGTCTTGAGCGCGCTATTGGTCTGCCTGGGACTCTGGATCTCGTTCGGTTCTCAGGTCGATGCCACCCAGACCTGGGCGCTGTGGTTGGGGATGGCGGGATACACGCTGCTTTTGGCGGTGACGGCGTGCCTGCTCGTGCGGTTCGCGGCCGTCTGGGACGACGTGCGGACCGTGTTGTTGCTGGTCGTCTTGATGTTCCTCGCCACCTCGGTGACGTTCGACGAGGTCCTCGCCCGCAGCCCGTCGCGGGGGGTTGCCAGCTACCTCGGAGGACTCTTCTTCGCCATGGTTGTGAGCGAGGGAATGCTGCGCGGGATTCGCCTCAAGCTGCCGGCATTGTTCCGCATACCTTACTATCTGATCCTCGCCCACTTTTTCCTGTATCCTGTTGCGCTGGCCCCGCTCCTGGACCGGCCCACGAGCGAATCGCTGTCTTGGGCCTTGTTCGGCTTCTCGCCCGTCGCCGGGATCGTGTTCCTCACCCTGCTCCCCGCCATCCGCCGTGGTCGCGATTACGTCCGCTCAAACGGAAGCCCGTGGCCCTGGGCATGGTATCCCTGGACGCTCTTCGGGGTGCTCGCCTTCGGGGCGGCGGCGCGCTCCGCCCTGCTCTGCTGGTCGATGCACCACATCCCAATCGCGGAGACCGAACCGTACATTTTCGGATGGTATTTCCTCGTTCCGTTCGGGCTGGCGATTGGCGCTCCTGTTGCTCGAGATCGGGCTCGTCGAATGCCGGAAGGGCGTTGCCACAGCCGCGCTCGTGTTGCCGGCAATCCTGCTCGTGCTCACGGCGGTCGGTCATCGCTCCGAACCGACCTATCAGTGGTTCCTCGCGCAATTCGTCGAGCGGCTTGGCGGGACGCCGCTGTACCTGACGTTGCTCGCATCACTCGGGTTCTACGCCTACGCGGCTCTGCGCCGAGCTCCGATGGCATTCGATGCGATTTCTGCGGCGCTCTTGGCGCTCGCATTCGTCGCGCCGCAGTCGCTCGACCTGACCGGGCTCGTCCCACCTCGAGCCCTGCCGATCGCGGCCGTGGCGATCTTGCAGATCGCGACTGGGCTGCGTCGTCGCCATGCTGGGCGCTGCCTGATCGGCGCGGGCTGCCTGGTGGCATCCCTGGTGATCGCCATGCCGCGAATCGGGGCGGCCGGTCATCAATTGCCGATCGTCTTTCACCTGGTCCTGATCGCCGTTCTGGCGGTCGGCATGGCGTTCGATGACCCGCTCGGCCAATTCTTGCGGACCACCGGCGGGGCGATGGCATTGCTGGGCTCGTTGGCCGTGATCACAGGAAAAGCGGGAGGTCTCGAAGCCATCTCGTGGTGGCAGTGCGAGCTCTATCCGGTCGTGATGTGCCTGCTGATCGCGGGCTACGGCCTCATGCTCGGTCACAGAGCCTCCGCCGCGTCCGCCGCCCTCATTCTGTCCGCGTGGATGGCCGCAGCGTGCTGCCGGGGCTATAGCTCGCTGAGGCTGGTCGTCGCGGGCATCGACTACATCGCCGTCGGCATGGTGCTGTTCAGCGTGGCCGTGTTGACCAGCATGGCCAAAGGCGGCGTTCTGCCCAGGCGGATTACCAGAAGGCCCGCCAAGCTCCCAGACGCACCGGGTTAACGTGATCGCAGCACCGCACCCGTAGGAATTCACTTGAATTGTCAGGCTGGCACTCGACGGGCCCCAGTCGACCATAGAGTGAGCGGGTCCGGTTTGGCTAGAGCCTGTTATGCACTTTTCAACTCCGCGCTCGCGAGCAGGAGTGCAACGAATGCGAGCCAATGCGGAAGCAAACAGAGGATGGCAGGCAGCCTCGAATGGCTTGTCAAATCGTCACGAAAGAATGCCACGATTTGGCACAAAGTGGCAACTTTTGGGTCATGGTTTTAGTGCCATTTTTGGCACTGACCGAAAGTGTCGTATCGCCTGGTTTCGTAGGGCTGGGAAGCACCCATCGCCGCTGCGGCGAAGTGTGCCGTTTCGGCCCTCGCTGTGCCACCGGCATTTTCGGCCTATCTGGACACTCAAGCTCGGGTTTATAGCGCTGCACGCCGAAGACAAAACCGGCCTCGCTGGGTCATTGTTGAAGTTGATTGATCTTATCCGCGTGGTTCCGCGTTATCCGTGGTTAGAACGCTGGCTTCTGATCGAGATGCGTCCGGCGCCGGTCCTCGGTCGGAGATGCTCGGGCGTGCCCTTGCGGTGCTATTTCCGATAGGCGTCCACACTCAACACGCGTTGCTAGAGTGCGCACGGGCCTGCGCCTCGAGTTGGCCAAGCGCGTTTCGAGTCCGGAGAAATTGGAGACAGCGATGAAGTCCGAGATCACGGCTCGCAGCGCCGAGAGCCGTACGGACTCGGAAGTGGCGTTTTCGCCGAGCTCGAAGATCTTATCGACGGCGTATGCGACGCGCCTGGACATCCGGCCAATCGCCTCGTCGAGGACGCGGCTGCGGATCGACTCGACTTCAGACCGAACCTCGGGCTCGGCGGCCCAGCGGTACGCAGTCCGTTCGTTGACCCCGTTTTGCAGCGCCCATTCGGCGACGGGGATGCCGTCGGCGACGGCAAGGGCGAGCATCATTTTCTCACTGTTGGTGGATTCTCCGGTCATGGGGGAACGACTCGGTGGCGATTCGTCACCGAGGCTCCTGTGCGCCCCGACGCTCGGTTCTCAGCCCGGGGCTCTGGCTGGCCGGCACGCCCTCGAAGGGTACGGAAACAATGGAACGCTTGTAGCGGTCGTAGCCGATGTTCCGAGGCGAAACGTCGGCAGATGTCAGTGGATGTCAGTTTTCAGAAGGGTTCTCGGGTCGCGCGGGCCGCGATCGTCAATGAATTCTTCTCATGGCGGACGGAGCAAACTGCGTTCCCCGCACCCCTGCTGAGCGCTCACGCATACGATTGGTGGCCGTCGGTCGACTCGCGGCCCGCCCAAGCGCGTGGATCGAGGCTGCCTCCGATGGGCTCGTTCAACTTCGATCCAGCCTGCGCTTTCCGGCACGAGAGAATTGTTGCGCTCCGGGGACCGGTATTCGTACGAGGTGGAGCGGGTTGTGCGCACTGGAATTTATGTCCCTATTTTACGCACTGAGCTGCTCGAGAGGAAATGGCTAGCGTTGCGCTGTATGTCCTTGCCGCTAGGTTTCGTAGGTACTGCGGACCTCTCCGCCACCCAAAGCGGCCCGGCAAGTCCCTCGCGGGCGTCCGGTTGAGGATCACGCGTCCTCACCGCATAGGCTTCCCGCGATGTGTTCGATCCCCGTTTACCGACATGCCGTCGTCAATACCCCGGTGGCCCGCTGGGCCTTGATCTCTCGTGGGACGGCCCATTCCAACCGTTTCCCTGTACCCAGCGGCTGCAGTCTTCCCCATATACACGCAAGGTCGGCGACCACATTGGACTTTTCGAGGCCTGCTCAAGGTTCACTGGCTATTGACTCGTTCTCACGCTCCCCGCGTGGGAATGCCGTCTGTCGTCCCCGGCACGCGGCTCACAACGCGTGATGCTTCGCCGTCGCGGTCTCGCAAATCGGGCTCATCCTTGAACGTGCCTGGGTCGGTTGGCAAACGTTGCGCACAAGCCGCCGGCAACCGCCGCGGTGAGCCCGGATGACGAAGCGCGCAGTCGTAGCGATGAGCGCATGGCGCCTATAAGACACTATAGGACGTTTTCGATTTTTTGTGATCGGCCGCGTCGTCCGGATCGGCGCATGCTCAACGAGCTTGCGGGTTTGTCCGCCGAAAAATAATTCTTGCCTCGACACCTTCGTTCCGGAAATCAGCCTCATTTAACCGCTCGTTAGCGCCTCGACCGCGCAGAGTATTGGCTGGTGAGCGCGGCCGCACTATGCCCCACGCGGCAGCTCGCGACTTGACGCGCGAATTCGGGGGACACCAAACGTAACTCGCTGGTCATGGCTTCCGGGTTCGGCGTATCGGGCGGCGCGGCTTCGGGCCTGGCTTTTGCAGTCGCAGAATTCTGCCCAGGTTTTGTTCGAGCGTCGCCAAGAACTCCTCCTCTCCCAACGGTCGGCCTGTACGCTCGCGTGCGCAGGACCTTGATGTCCTCCGCCGGGATCACACGCGCGAGGAAACCACGCCAGTTGGGGACCAGTTTGGCGAGGGGAGCGACCCGCACGAGCGCGTCGTCTCGGCCGCGCACATGGGCGGCGGCGCTACTCCATTGATAACGGCTTGGTGCATTGACCAGCCGTGCGCGCACGGGGTTCAGCTCAACGTAACGTACGGCGGTGAGCAGATAAGGCTCGTCGAGCACGAATGAAGCGAACCGCCCCTGCCAGAGATGTCCTCGCCAATCCTCACGGAAGTTGACCATGCGCGTGTAACGGCGGTGGACCTCGCCGATCGCGCGTCTCAATCCGTCGGCAGAGTGCGGAACGGCGATCAAATGGACATGGCTCACCATCAGGCAATATGCCCAGATCTCGACTTGATGGGCCCCACACCACTCCGCCATGAGCTCGATGTAAAGTCGGTAATCTTCGTCACAAAAAAAGGTCTGCTGGCGGCGGTTTCCCCGCTGGGTGATGTGGTGTGGCATGCCAGGTGCGACAACACGTGCCAGTCGGGCCATCAGCGAACACTATCAAGCCCAGGACCCGGCGTCAAGAATTGTGTATGGTGTCCCCCGAACCCGCCCTCGGGGTAACCGGCAAGCCCGGGCGGCGAGCAGCGACAGGGCACCGAGAACCGCGAGCGTCATCGTCCCAGGCTCGGGCACCGACTGCACCGCCACGAAGCCGTGCGCGCCGGCATTTGAGTCGTCGAAGAAGCCGACCACCGTCCCGGAGCCGTTGATCCCGGCCGCCCGCGTGCCGAGCGCGCCGGGGGCGTCGAGCGTCGTGAACTGGCCGCCCATGTCCACAAAGCCGTGCTGGCCGGCCGAGTCGTTGAAGTATCCCACGAGTGTTCCGGAATCGTTGATCCCCGCGCCGAAGGTCGTCGTCGAACCCGGCACCGTGAACTTCGTGAAGCTGGTCCCGTTGTAGGTGAACCCAATGTTCCCTGCGGTTCCGCCCACGACGCCCCCGACGATCCGGTCGGAGTCGTTGATACCCTGGGCGAACGTCCCTGCGTTGGGGCCGGTGCCCGCCCCGGCGTAGTCAATGGTTGAGAATGTCCCATTGATCAGCGAGAAGCCATGGGCGGTAAAGGCGGCGTCGAAGTAGAAGCCGGCAACGTCGCCCTTACTGTTGATCCCGGTGACCTCAGTCCCATGGACGGCGTTGGGGTCGTCGATCGTGGTCAGTGTACCGCCGGATGTCAGCGTGAAGCCGTGGATGCCCGCGGAGTCGGAATAGAACCCCGCGACGGTGTCGGCGTTGTTGATGGAGGTCAGGGTGGCGGCGCCGCCGTTGATCTGGACCGTCGTGAATTGCCCGTTCTGGTACTTGAACCCCTGGTTGACGAACCCCACGACGTAGTGTCCGACCACCACGCCAGCGTCGTTGATCCCCGACGCGAAGGTGCCGTTCGTGGCATTGGGGTCATTGAGCGTGGTGAAGATGTAACTGCCCGCGTGGGCTGACCCGCCTTGGATTATTGCCATCAACCCCACAACGGCCGCGAATAGCCGCGATGTCGTCGTCATACGATCGCTCCCTTGCACGATGGCCCACAGCGGTGCGCAGCAAGAGTAACCGCCAGCGGGCGGCGATCAGAACGGAATTGTAAAGAAACATTAAGGCGTGAGCTTACGCGGTTGTCCGGCAGAAAGGAAGGTGCAATGCCCCTGAAACTTCATTTACGGTGCGCAACTGCGGTCACCGACCGCGACGACCTGATCTCTCGCACCCCGCGCCAGAGCCTGCCAGTGGTCAACTGGCTCCAGTGGTGCCTCGTCCTCCAGAGACATTTCTGGCCAATCACCAGCTGCCACGTGGTGACCACGCTCGGCGCGAATCGTTACGGAAAAAACGCCGCGGGTGGAATTCCCGCCGCTCGCTCGGTCCCGATTCCGGCCCCGCTTGGCCGACCCGCATTCGGCCCCGCTCCATCGGCGGTCGGGCGAACGCAGATGACTCCGCTGAATCTCGGATAGCGCGCGTCGGTCTGATCGACCGAAGCGCGCTGCGCCAGAACGATGTCCCTGGCAGCCAGGCCAAACACAGCGCCGGTCGAAATTACGTAAGGCTTCGTGGGAAATCGTGTCTCGGTGCCGGACCGCGTTTTAGCGGCGCAGTCGACGGCATGAGCGTGCCCTGCGCTGCGACCGCGGAGGGTGTTGGAAATTGTGATCCACTGCACAAGCGCAGAAGTGGGGCGGAGGTTGCTGCACCCCCGCCTCAGGTCATCCCAGGGTCCATCCCACTCCCGTGCCCCATCACCGAGTAGCTCCCCGCTGCGCCGACGACAGGTTTCGACGGCGTAGAAGCCACTTGTCGATGATCGCAATAATCTCCTACACCAAGGCGACCTCTGGCTGTTCCGGCGTGACCTCAACGACCGTCTCAGCCGGCAGCGACTTCCTCCTCGGCCGGCGCGACGTGCTCGACGACCTCAGTCGGATTGACTTCGCCCATGACCGGCGTGACTTGCCCGACGGCCGCGGTTGGAACGACCTCGTCGGCGACCGGCACGGCCTGCTCGACGGCGTCGGCCGGAACGACTTCGTCTTCGATCGGCGAGACCTGTTCGACGGCCGCGGACGGGATGAGCTCGTCTTGGATCAGCGCGACCTGCTCGATAGGCTCGGTCGGAATGACTTCATCCCGGATCGGCGCGACTTGCTCTACGTTCTCGGTCAGACTGACCTGGTCCTGGACCTGCTCCACAAGCTCGGTTACTGGCGGAGCATCGATAGACTCAACGTTTTCGGCGACGTCCGTGATCTCTTCCGTAGCCTGCGCAATCGGTTCTGTCGACACTTCGTTCATGGCGATTTACTCCGGGCTGCGAATTGAAGTGAGAGGTGAAGGAGGAACCAACTTTAATATTACCAGTGGAATTGGTATTTGCATCTACCTTTTTTAAATCTTCTAGAATTTCGATGTAAGCGATGCCATGCGACGCTGCCCCGGCGCCTGCAAGGTTGTCGGGAAGGGCACAAAAGGCAGGTCGTTCAAGGTCCGTGCGTTCCGACCGGGGAAGAGTCGCCTTTCTCTCGTCTTTCGTGCGTCGGTCCGACACACACCTCGGTCGATCAGACCCGAAGCGCGCAACGGCAACACCGCTTTTCGAGACCGCGCCTGCCCCGCCGAAACCTTAAAGGAGCGTAGTTTCATCGGCCATGGCCTGGGTCAGCGTACCCGAAGCCAACGTTGGAAATCAGCCCCCGGTTTGTGCTGGTCTCCCGGCCGGGAGGTCCGCCCCCGCCTCCTGAAGGTGGATCCGCAGGATTCGACGGAGTTCGTCCGTGACTCCCTGCTTGCCTACCTCAAGGTGGAAGCCTGGAACGAGCACCTCCGACGAGGCCGAGGAGAGGTGCGCGCTCTCGAAGGGGACCACCCCGTCGCCACGCCCGTGGGTCGTAGGATGCTGCAACTGGAGCACGATGGAGTGGTGGGGCACGCTCGGGTCGATCGGGGTCCCGCGCAGCGCCTGGATGACCCGGCTGGATGGGCTGAGGTTGCGCAGGCTGAACGTCTCGCCACGAAGCCCTCGGTTGTAGCTGCCGGGCCCGTAGGCGGCCTCCAGCTCATCGCCGATGCGCGCGGTATTGCCCTGAGGGCGTGAAAGGGCCAAGCCGAGCCGGCCGAGGGGGCCGTCGGCCATCGGGCTGCCGCCATGCGGTGTCGCGATGAAGACGAGGCGGCGCACGTAAGGCTCCGGCCGGAAGATCAGGGCCCGGTCCAGGAGGGCCTGGGATTCGGGGGCGAGCAGCGAGGCCGGGTAGGGGACATTCACGACCGCGTCCCAGACGGCCAGTCCCGAATCCTGGGCGAGGATCTTGGTGAGCAGCCCCCCCTGGCTGTGCCCGACCACCACCATTTGGCGGAAGGCGGGATCCAAGCCTGAGGGGTCGAAGGTCGCCATCGCCTCGCGCAGGGTCTCCCGCAGGTGCGCAGCCGCCACTGGGATCGGCTCGCCCGTGGCGTACAGGAACATCCAGAACTGGTAGTAATCGGCCAGTACGGGGTCGTTGCACAACTCGTTGTACGTTTCGGCCCAAGCCAGCGGGCTGGCGATCAGCCCGTGGACGAGCACCACCGGGATCTTCCCGGGTTGATAGGGGCGGAGGAGGTACAGGCCCTCCTCGAACCGCCCCAGGTCCGAGGCGACCACCCCGGTAAAGGCTGCACGCCGCAGCCCCTGGCCGCGATTCACCTGCACGGCCAGCGCCGTGGTCCGGTCCGCCGCGAGCGGCCACGCCTTGGCGCCGGCCTCGACGGCCAGGGAGTCGAACGGGTCGTTTAGGATGAGCGTCAAAGACCGCCCATGCCAGGCCCCGCCAGTCCCCCGCTCGCCGGCCCGCAGCACGGCCGTCGCGGGCGTCGCCACATCCTCGGGGAAGTAGCGATCTTCGGGGGGACGGGCGTTGCGATCGCGGTCGGACGGCCACAAGGCGACAACAGGCACGCCGAGGCCGTCCGACCCGTAATGGTGGGATAGCCCCGCGAGGTGGTATTCGTCGGCGGGGACAAGGCGCCCGACCCGGTCCGGGGCAAGAAGCCGCGTCGTCCCGGCGGTCGCGATGCCCAGGTGTTGCAGGGTTGCCAGCCAGTCGGTCCGGAGGGCCGATTTCGAGAGGATGGAGCTCTTTTGGGCGAGGTGAATGAGGCCCCCGACCGCGGCGTTGTGAGCCTCCTGTGCCCGCTGGCCGATCACTCCCGACCCCTGCAGCGCGATCGACGCGTAGGCCGCCGCGTCGCGATACAGGCCGATGGCACGCCACCACGATCGACACTCGATCGCCCGCGCCCGACTTGCGCGATCGTTCGGCTAGCACCAACGCCAACTCGGGGCTCGGGTGCGCGTCGAACCAGTCCTCCAGCTGGCCGCCGGCTCCGTCGAACTCGGACAAGCCCTCGCGACAGAGGACGAAAGATTCCAGATCGTCGCGACTTCGGGCCTCGCCAGGTCGGCGCATGAGGTCTATCAAGCCGTGAGTCGCCGGCGTCCTCTTGCGCGCACGCCCCCGCACCCCAAGGGAACCGCGACGACGATCGAGAGGAGGATAGCCAGTGGGAATCTTCGCATCTTCGGAGTTTCCCCACGGCCGTTCTCGCAGGTCGGCACCGACGAACGAAAAACCCGAGATATGGTCAGTATCGGCCGAATTTTCCTTTCAGGACAATTTTTCGGCCTGGGCTGATACGGCTGGCGAAAGCGCCTGGGTGGTCAGCAGCCGGGCTTGCGGCAAGTTTCGAGAGTGCGGGAAGCCTCCCGCGGGAGAGTGCCGCCACCCCCTTCTGGCACTCCTGGCACCTCGCCGAGCCGGCAACATTGCCGCGGACACCTGCGATCGGTGCGGAGTGCTCTGGGTGAGCCACGGGCGGGTTGCGGTTCGCGGCGGGATCGGCCCTCCGGGAGCGACAACCGCATCGAGAGGGCCGACACGCAGCACCGAATCACCCGGACCACGGACGAGCACCGGGGCGTCCGGAAGTGATCGCGGCTGACGAGGTCGCCGCGGAGGGGCTGGCCCACGCGCGCACCCTGAAGATGACTTCGGTCGATCAGACCGAAGCGCGCAGGTAAGCCACGGATCAACGCTCCAGTGCGGGGCGAGCGCATCATGTCCCTGGCGACTAGTGTCGTACCCGACCCCGGGCATCCGCCGCCGCGCGGACACAATCGGGGCACGTCCTCGGGCGTCCGCGCGGTGGCCGGTGGATCGGGATCAGGCTTTCCCGATCTCGAGACGGTCTCTGACCGGGCTTTCGGACTTCATCCGACGGCCGAGAGCCCGTGTAACGTGCCCTTGCCACTTCCGGCCGATCAACCGCCGCGGCGTGTTCACGGTGGCGGTGCGAGCCCGCTTCAATGGGAATGCTTTCACCGCCTGTATCAAACGTTTCTTGAAGATCGGGGGACATTTTCGGATCGGCAACACGAGGTGCCGGAGAAGAACGGTGTCATTTCGAGGAAAATTGTGCAGTTCAATTCATCAATTGAACTACACAATTTCTGAACCTTTCATTCGGACGCCGAGTGGTCACGGGATATTGATCAAGACCTCGCCGTTGATCCCCACATCCGTCCCGGCGCCGCCGTCGAGCGTATCCGTCCCGGCGCCACCGTCGAGCGTGTCGTTGCCGGCCCCGCCGGCCAGCGAGTTGTTCAGGGCGTTACCCGTGATGGTGTCGCCCAGGGCACCGCCGGTGACGTTCTCGATCGTGTTGCCGGCCGAGAGGGTCAGGGTCAGCCCCGCATTGACGACTTGCGCCGCAGCGTTGCTGAGGTCGATGGTCACGGCGCGAGTGGTGGTGGCCGAGAAGTCGAGCGTGTCGACGCCCCCGCCAGACTCATTGATGGTGTCGCTGCCCAGGGCGTTGTCGGTATCGAAGCGGAAGGTGTCGTTGCCGGCCCCGCCGGTCAGCGTGTCGTTACCGCCGAGCCCCTCGATCAGGTTGTTCAGGGCGTTACCCGTGATGGTGTCGCCCAGGGCACCGCCGGTGACGTTCTCGATCGTGTTGCCGGCCGAGAGGGTCAGGGTCAGCCCCGCATTGACGACTTGCGCCGCAGCGTTGCTGAGGTCGATGGTCACGGCGCGAGTGGTGGTGGCCGAGAAGTCGAGCGTGTCGACGCCCCCGCCAGACTCATTGATGGTGTCGCTGCCCAGGGCGTTGTCGGTATCGAAGCGGTAGGTGTCGTTGCCGGCGCCGCCGGTCAAAGTGTCATTACCCCCGCCCCCCACGAGGACGTTGTTCAGGGCGTTGCCGGTGAGCGTGTCGCCCAGGGCTCCGCCTGTGACGTTCTCGATCGTGTTGCCGGCCGAGAGGGTCAGGGTCAGCCCCGCATTGACGACTTGCGCCGCAGCGTTGCTGAGGTCGATGGTCACGGCGCGAGTGGTGGTGGCCGAGAAGTCGAGCGTGTCGACGCCCCCGCCAGACTCATTGATGGTGTCGCTGCCCAGGGCGTTGTCGGTATCGAAGCGGAAGGTGTCGTTGCCGGCCCCGCCGGTCAAAGTGTCATTACCCCCGCCCCCCACGAGGACGTTGTTCAGGGCGTTGCCGGTGAGCGTGTCGCCCAGGGCTCCGCCTGTGACGTTCTCGATCGTGTTGCCGGCCGAGAGGGTCAGGGTCAGCCCCGCATTGACGACTTGTGCCGCAGCGTTGCTGAGGTCGATGGTCACGGCGCGAGTGGTGGTGGCCGAGAAGTCGAGCGTGTCGACGCCCCCGCCAGACTCATTGATGGTGTCGCTGCCCAGGGCGTTGTCGGTATCGAAGCGGAAGGTGTCGTTGCCGGCCCCGCCGGTCAGCGTGTCGTTACCGCCGAGCCCCTCGATCAGGTTGTTCAGGGCGTTACCCGTGATGGTGTCGCCCAGGGCACCGCCGGTGACGTTCTCGATCGTGTTGCCGGCCGAGAGGGTCAGGGTCAGCCCCGCATTGACGACTTGTGCCGCAGCGTTGCTGAGGTCGATGGTCACGGCGCGAGTGGTGGTGGCCGAGAAGTCGAGCGTGTCGACGCCCCCGCCAGACTCATTGATGGTGTCGCTGCCCAGGGCGTTGTCGGTATCGAAGCGGAAGGTGTCGTTGCCGGCCCCGCCGGTCAGGGTGTCGTTGCCGCCGCCCCCCTCGATCGTGTCGTTGCCGCCTCCCCCGTCAATTACGTTGTTCAGGGCGTTGCCCGTGATGGTGTCGCCCAGGGCGCCGCCCGTGACGTTCTCGATCGCGTCGACGCCGAATGACAGGGTCAGCCCCGCGTTGACCACTTGTTGTGTCCCCTTGATGGCGCCGAGGTCGATGCTCACGGCGCGGGTGGTGGTGGCCGAGAAGTCGAGTGTGTCGACCCCGCTGCCAGGGTCGAAGACCGTGGCGACCTCGTTAATCGTGTCGCTGCCCAGGGCGTTATCGGTGTCAAAGCGGTAGGTGTCGTTGCCGGCGCCGCCGTCTAGAACGTCGTCTCCGCCGCCACCCTCGATCACGTTGTTCAGATCGTTGCCTGTGATCGTGTCACCCAGGGCGCCACCGATGACGTTCTCGATCGTGTTGCCGGCTGAGAGGGTCAGGGTCAGCCCCGCGTCGTTGATGACCTGAGGCGCCGGGTCGCTGAGGTCGATGTTCACGGCCCGGGTTGTGGTGGCAGAGAAGTCGAGCTTATCGACGCCCCCGCCGGATTCGTCGATCGTAATGTTGGCAAATCCGGGCAGTGGGAGCACCGCTGGTGCGTTGTCGGCATCGATGTGAAAAGTGTCGTCGCCGGCGCCGCCGATGAGGACAGAACTGTCGCTGCCGCCCGTGATGTTGTCGTTGCCGGCGCCGCCGTCGATGTCTGCGCCAGGCAAGGCGCCGTTGGCCTCGTTCACTGAGAGAGTGTCGTTGCCGCCTAGCCCGGAGAGCTGGATCAGCCTGGTGTTGACGACCGTGGGCGTTCCGCCCTGGACCGTTATGGCGCCGTTGTTGACCAGGATCGTCCCGAGCGCGTCGCGGGAGACCGTGATGGTGTTGTCTTGTGCATCACCGACGACCGTCAGCACACCCGGGGCGGCGGACAACGTGGCCGTGACCGCCGGCAGGATGCGGCGATCCAGCAGCTCAAGGCCGCTGAGTTCGACCAGAGCTTTGTGGCGCGACGGCCGCTGACGGCGCTCGCGATCGACGAACAGGTCAATCAACTTGCGCTTTGACACGGTGCAAATCCTCCAAGGTAAAGGCGTCTCCAGAGCGGGAGCATTCGATTGCGAAACTAATCTTTGGGGGTGATGATGATCAGGGCCGCTCGCAACTCCGCTGACTACGGTCTTGGCGCCGGGACCGAAACGATCGACCCCACGATCCGACAGACTCGTTCGGGGCTTCCCTGCGGTCGAGACTTTCAGCGTCGTGTAGCGGGAGTTCGACTGGGCCGTGCTGTCGGTCGAGATTGTGCGCACCATGACCGCCTGTGCGGACGCCACGTCCGCTGTTCTGTTTTATGTCCATCAGGGATTACGAGTCAGTCAGAACAACTGCGTGCCCGGACGGGCGGCTACGCCCACACTGACTGGTCGAATCCCAAGACTTGGTTCTCGAACCATGTCTACGAGTTACTACGGCCGTTGTTTGGCCAATCTAGCGCCGGGCTTCGTAGATTCCTGTCCGATTCCTGGGGTTTGTGGCGATTAACTGTGGTGTCGTCCTGACTGGTCGGTCGGGGTGAGGCGACACTGGTTGCATGCCCGGGGTGCGAAGATCTCTTGGCGCCCTCGAAGCGGAGCCCGTGTCAGCGGTCTCACCCCCCTCGAGAGCAGATGACTCACGCCGCAACCGGTGAGTTTGCCCCCAATTGGCCGACCGATCGCATTCTTGCTGGTCTAAACCGACGCTGAGACAATGGGCCGCGTTGGCGGCTCGGCGATCAGGCGGGCCGTAACGCGAGTGAACGCTGTGCAAGCCCCGAAACAAGGCGATGTGGATGTCGACCCGGTTGTTTGCGCGTCCTTTCTCGTCGAGCACCACTTCACGGGCTGGAACCAGGTCTCCGCAACGTTGCAGCTTCTGACTTGGCTCGCCGCGCGCACGACGACGCTCCGCCTCGGCACCGCCGTGCTGGTGCTGCCCTGGCACAACCCAGTTCTGCTCGCCGAGCAGGCCGCAACCCTCGATCTCATGTCCGGTGGAAGGCTCGATTTCGGGATCGGAAAAGGCTACCGCCATAGCGAATTCGAAGGCTTCTGTATCCCGCCCGAGGAGGCGCAGCGCGCTTCGACGAGGCGCTCGAAATTATCCCGAAGGCGTGGACGACGCGCGAGCGCTTCTCGCACGAGGGCCACTTCTGGCGCTTCAAGAACGTCGTCGTAGAGCCGCCCCCGATGCAAACGCCGCATCCTCCGCTGTGGATGGGCGCGGCGAGTCCCGCCTCCATCAAGCGCGCAGCGCAGCGCGGGCACAATCTCATCCTCGATCAATTCGCCTCGACGTCGATGCTGTGCGAGCGCATCGCACTGTACGAGGCGGAAGCCGCGACGTGCGGCCGCCGCCACGATCCCATGCAGGTTGTCGTGGCGCGGGATATGTTCGTCGTGGACAACGAGCGTGAGAGGGAGGCCGCGATCGAGCGCAACAACCGGGCGGCTGAGCGCACGCTGTCCGTGTCGTGCGCGCCAGGCCGACCGGCTGGCTCGCACATTCTCGCCTATACCCACACGGCGGAGCAGCAGCGAGAGTGCCCGCTGATCGGCACGCCCGATGAGATCGTGGCGAAGCTCCAGACGTTGAGTGCCGCCGGCGTGGAATACGTGATGCTCAACGCCGCAGGCTCGCGCGCAAGCTTGCGTCGTTTCGCGCGAGGTCATGCCGCATGTCGCCGCGGAGCCCCGTTGCGTTGTAATGGCCGGTTGATCGGGGGCGCTCACATACGCTGGGGGCCGGCGCTGTGACGCGGAAAGCGATGACGATCGAAGGCAAGGCCTTTAGCGTTGGTCGAGGGGGACAACATTGCGCCTTATATGCTCCTCGAGATTTTCGCACATGTGGTATTTTGGCACGCAGATGATCTAAATAGGTGTCTTGTGTCCGAGCGTTTGAGACGGAAACCATGATCTTGCGCGTCGGTCCGACGACACCGAAGCCGATTGATCCAAGGTGGCTTCGGTCGATCAGACCGAAGCGAGTTGGCGATACGCACAGCCTCTGACCGGAGGGCACATGATTTTGCAGAGGATGTCGCAGGCTATGATTCCGAGCATGATCCGGCGCAACTGGAGAAGACTCGGACAAACCTAATCCGGTTTTCTGCTCCGATGCGACTCAACGCAGCGCGACGTTCAGTAGCTTTACGTTGTTTCGAGGTAAGCGTCCGAGATAACCATTCTTGCGGCGTCGGGTAGCCTGAGAAGCGGACCAACCCGTCACTTCTCAGGAGCCGAAACCGTGCCGAGAATCGCTGACCCAAAGCTCCATACGCTCTGGCGCGATCGCATCCACCGCCAGGTGGAAAGCGGTCTGAGTATCGCGCAGTTCTGTACCCAAGAGCGTCTTTCCGTCGCGTCGTTTCACGCTTGGAAACGCCGACACCGGCTTATAGACCTCGCAGATCGTCGCCCGGGATTGCCCGCCCCATCGGCTTTCCTCCCCGTTACCGTGCGCGTCGTCGAGCGCCCGTCCGACGCGCCAATGCCAATCGAGGCCGACCTACCAAATGGAGTCCGCCTTCGGATCCCAACCGCGAACGCCCGACTGGCCTGTCACCTCGTCCGCGCGATCGCTGAAGCCAGGACCAACTCCGGAGGTTCGCGATGATAAACCTTCCCCACCTCGTGCGGGTGTTCCTCCACGCTCCACCGACCGATCTTCGCAAAGGTTTCGACGCCCTTTCCGGTTTGGTGATCGCAGCCTTTTCGCAGGATCCGACGTCCGGCCATCTTTTCTTGTTCGTGAACCGACGCCGCGATCGCCTCAAGATCCTCTACTGGGACCGCGACGGACTGGCCATCTGGTACAAACGACTCGAAACACCAGGCTCGTTCCAGATTCCCGTAGCCCCGCGATGCAGTATCGATCGAAATGACCCCGACCCAACTGGCACTGATCCTCTCCGGCATCGACTTGAGATCTGTTCGGCAATGCAAACGGTATGAGCGTCCGACGTCGGAAGCCGAAAAATCGATCGGTGCCCCCTTGTAAGATCGCATGTTCGCGCTATAATCCAGGCCATGATTCATCCAGAGTCGTGGCCGACTGATCCTCGCGAATGTCATGACCTGCTGCAACGATTCACCCAGCAGGTTGACGACCTCCAAGCGGCGCTTGATCAAGCCGCGAAGCTGCACGATCAGGTTCTCCAAGAGCACGAGCTAACCGTCCAAGGGCTGCGTCATCAGCTGGAGCTCTACCGCCGCTACGTCTTTGGCCCGCGACGGGAACGGTTGGTGGAAGCCCCGGGACAAGGACATCTCTTTGAGCTCGACCTGATCGAGACCATCACCACGCCCTTGCCCGAGCCGCCGGCCGGCGACCCAGGCGCTACCGCCTCGACAGCGCCGTTCACGCAAGCCGGATTATGATCGACTACCTCAAGTCCGCATCGAGCACGACATACCCGAGGCCGAGAAGGTCTGCACGCATTGCGGAGAAGCCAAGGCACGCATCGGCGAGGATGAGGCACGCGTGCTGGAGTTCATCCCCGCCCGCTTTGAGCTCCAGGTCCATGTGCTCCCCAAGTATGCTTGCTCCCGCTGCCGTGATGGAGTCGTGGCTCCTGAGGTTCCCGCGCGTCCTGTGAGTGGCTGTATTGCCGGTGCGGGCGTACTTGCCGAGGTGGTCGTCTCCAAATTCGCGGAACACATGCCGCTGTATCGGTTCGAAGACATCTCGAGCCGTTATGGTCTGCATTTGCCCCGCAGCACCCTTTGCGACTGGGTCCGCAATGTCGCTGACTTGCTGAAGCGTAAGCGTCCGAGATTTCCAGGGCGTCGCGCACGGCAGCGTTGGGTGCGCAGCGAGATGAGAGAGCAGTGAGGCGAGGCGTCGTCGCCTCACCCGGTTTCACTTCGGCCAGGACCTTTGCGCCCGGCGCTGATCCCGACGTTGTGCCTTCTGTCGGGATTCCTCAAGCCGATACGTCAGGATGTGCTCGGGATGCGCCAGCGCCCAACGATCCGGCAGCAAGCCGGCCAAGAACTCCGGACTCGCGTCGACCGCGAGCTGCAGGATCACGTCATGCAAGTAGGCCCAAGGTTCAAGCCGATGGCGATTCGCTCCTGCAAGGATCGTGCACAGCACGGCCGCTCGCGGCCCGGCCTCGACACTCCCGAGGAACATCCAATTCTTGCGCCCGATTGCCTGATCCCGAACCCGACGCTCCGACATGTTATTGTCGATCGTCAGCCGGCCGTCTTCCGTGTACCGGCACAACGCTTGCCATTGGTTGGACGCGTAAGTCACCGCTTGCGCCAGCGCCGACTTGGGCAACAACTTCGATGACAAGCGATCCAATTCCTCGCGGAGCCGCTCCAAGATCGGCACTGCTTCCGTCTGGCGCATTGCACGTCGCGCATCGTCATCGAGTGGCCGAACCCGATCCTCGACTTTGTAGAGCCGCCAGATCATCTGCAAAACCAGCGAAGCTTCCGCGGGAGCCGACAATCGTGCATCGAAGAACTTCCAACGCGCATGTGCCCAGCACGCGACTTCGCGAATCTTGCCGTCGGACCCCGCATAAATGGCGTCGTACCCGCTGAAGGCGTCGGCCTGTAAGTATCCCGTGAAGTTCGCCAGGAACCGGGCGGGTCCGTCGCGCTTGCGATCCTCCGTGAAGTCGTACACGTCATAGGGGATCGTCGTGGGACCGATGTAAACCCAGAACCGCCCCTTGCGGCTGCCTGGCTGATCGCCGCCCAAGACTGTCACGTGCGTGTCGTCAGTCCAGATCACCGGTGCCGACTGCACCAAGTCCTTCTGAAACTCGTAGAGCGGCTTCAGCAAGTCAGCGACATTGCGGACCCAGTCGCAAAGGGTGCTGCGGGGCAAATGCAGACCATAACGGCTCGAGATGTCTTCGAACCGATACAGCGGCATGTGTTCCGCGAATTTGGAGACGACCACCTCGGCAAGTACGCCCGCACCGGCAATACAGCCACTCACAGGACGCGCGGGAACCTCAGGAGCCACGACTCCATCACGGCAGCGGGAGCAAGCATACTTGGGGAGCACATGGACCTGGAGCTCAAAGCGGGCGGGGATGAACTCCAGCACGCGTGCCTCATCCTCGCCGATGCGTGCCTTGGCTTCTCCGCAATGCGTGCAGACCTTCTCGGCCTCGGGTATGTCGTGCTCGATGCGGACTTGAGGTAGTCGATCATAATCCGGCTTGCGTGAACGGCGCTGTCGAGGCGCAGCGCCTGGGTCGCCGGCCGGCGGCTCGGGCAAGGGCGTGGTGATGGTCTCGATCAGGTCGAGCTCAAAGAGATGTCCTTGTCCCGGGGCTTCCACCAACCGTTCCCGTCGCGGGCCAAAGACGTAGCGGCGGTAGAGCTCCAGCTGATGACGCAGCCCTTGGACGGTTAGCTCGTGCTCTTGGAGAACCTGATCGTGCAGCTTCGCGGCTTGATCAAGCGCCGCTTGGAGGTCGTCAACCTGCTGGGTGAATCGTTGCAGCAGGTCATGACATTCGCGAGGATCAGTCGGCCACGACTCTGGATGAATCATGGCCTGGATTATAGCGCGAACATGCGATCTTACAAGGGGGCACCGATCGATTTTTCGGCTTCCGACGTCGGACGCTCATACCGTTTGCATTGCCGAACAGATCTCAAGTCGATGCCGGAGAGGATCAGTGCCAGTTGGGTCGGGGTCATTTCGATCGATACTGCATCGCGGGGCTACGGGAATCTGGAACGAGCCTGGTGTTTCGAGTCGTTTGTACCAGATGGCCAGTCCGTCGCGGTCCCAGTAGAGGATCTTGAGGCGATCGCGGCGTCGGTTCACGAACAAGAAAAGATGGCCGGACGTCGGATCCTGCGAAAAGGCTGCGATCACCAAACCGGAAAGGGCGTCGAAACCTTTGCGAAGATCGGTCGGTGGAGCGTGGAGGAACACCCGCACGAGGTGGGGAAGGTTTATCATCGCGAACCTCCGGAGTTGGTCCTGGCTTCAGCGATCGCGCGGACGAGGTGACAGGCCAGTCGGGCGTTCGCGGTTGGGATCCGAAGGCGGACTCCATTTGGTAGGTCGGCCTCGATTGGCATTGGCGCGTCGGACGGGCGCTCGACAACGCGCACGGTAACGGGGAGGAAAGCCGATGGGGCGGGCAATCCCGGGCGACGATCTGCGAGGTCTATAAGCCGGTGTCGGCGTTTCCAAGCGTGAAACGACGCGACGGAAAGACGCTCTTGGGTACAGAACTGCGCGATACTCAGACCGCTTTCCACCTGGCGGTGGATGCGATCGCGCCAGAGCGTATGGAGCTTTGGGTCAGCGATTCTCGGCACGGTTTCGGCTCCTGAGAAGTGACGGGTTGGTCCGCTTCTCAGGCTACCCGACGCCGCAAGAATGGTTATCTCGGACGCTTACGCTGAAGCCGCTCTACGAGTTTCAGAAGGACTTGGTGCAGTCGGCACCGGTGATCTGGACTGACGACACGCACGTGACAGTCTTGGGCGGCGATCAGCCAGGCAGCCGCAAGGGGCGGTTCTGGGTTTACATCGGTCCCACGACGATCCCCTATGACGTGTACGACTTCACGGAGGATCGCAAGCGCGACGGACCCGCCCGGTTCCTGGCGAACTTCACGGGATACTTACAGGCCGACGCCTTCAGCGGGTACGACGCCATTTATGCGGGGTCCGACGGCAAGATTCGCGAAGTCGCGTGCTGGGCACATGCGCGTCGGAAGTTCTTCGATGCACGATTGTCGGCTCCCGCGGAAGCTTCGCTGGTTTTGCAGATGATCTGGCGGCTCTACAAAGTCGAGGATCGGGTTCGGCCACTCGATGACGATGCGCGACGTGCAATGCGCCAGACGGAAGCAGTGCCGATCTTGGAGCGGCTCCGCGAGGAATTGGATCGCTTGTCATCGAAGTTGTTGCCCAAGTCGGCGCTGGCGCAAGCGGTGACTTACGCGTCCAACCAATGGCAAGCGTTGTGCCGGTACACGGAAGACGGCCGGCTGACGATCGACAATAACATGTCGGAGCGTCGGGTTCGGGATCAGGCAATCGGGCGCAAGAATTGGATGTTCCTCGGGAGTGTCGAGGCCGGGCCGCGAGCGGCCGTGCTGTGCACGATCCTTGCAGGAGCGAAGCGCCATCGGCTTGAACCTTGGGCCTACTTGCATGACGTGATCCTGCAGCTCGCGGTCGACGCGAGTCCGGAGTTCTTGGCCGGCTTGCTGCCGGATCGTTGGGCGCTGGCGCATCCCGAGCACATCCTGACGTATCGGCTTGAGGAATCCCGACAGAAGGCACAACGTCGGGATCAGCGCCGGCGCAAAGGTCCTGGCCGAAGTGAAACCGGGTGAGGCGACGACGCCTCGCCTCACTGCTCTCTCATCTCGCTGCGCACCCAAGGCTGCCGCGCGCGACGCCCTGGAAATCTCGGACGCTTACGTTTCGAGTGAACTTCATCTGCTGAATAATAATGTTCGATAAGGCCGATCGTGAATTGTCTCGAAGTTTTTCAATTTGGTGACGCTAACCGAAGGACCTCGGAAATCCCGCCGAAGCCCATACCGAATCCGCGGGCCGCACCGATTCGTGGCCATGCCGATCTGAAATGTCGATCACTTACCGATTCTCGGTGGATTTGGACCAAGACCGTTGGCGAGGAGTTTCAGACTTGGAAAAATGTTCGTTCGATAATAATCGAGCCTCGGGGCGGGCCCCGATACTAGTAACGCGCCTTCGCCCTCGCCGAGACGCAGCCACTCAATGGTAATGTCCGGTGGGCAGATGCCCAGAGCATTGATGTGCGGCTTGAGCGAAGCGCATGTCCCCACCACCTTAATGACTGGCGGATAAAACACAGGTGAAACGAACTCGGGTAAACCGAAGGTCGCAACACCAGCCTTGTCCACGGCGACGTACTGAGCGATGGTCGCCTGCAGAGATTGCGTCAACTGAGCGGGTACAGTGAGTTGAAGCCCCTTGTTCCCTATGGCTACTGCCGATCCGCAGCCGATCGCTTGAATGACGTCGAGAACATAAGGAAGAATGAGGGCGGGATCCACAGGCGCTGTTTTCACATAGACGGTCATGAACTCCAGCGGTGCCGGATCGCCCGCGTTGGTGCGGCTCGGACCTTCTGAGACGTACGACATTCCCTTTTCCTCGAATGGGTGTGAGAGTCTCGCGGACGCAACGGCCATACTTGCCGCGCGATCGATGGAGCCCAAGAGTTAGGCACGGATAATTCGTTTCTTGGCAACACCGCCACGACTGGAAAGAACGGTCAGGTCGAGGCAGCGTGGAATCCGGCTCATTGGCAGTTCCAGCGTGTAGGGGTCCGCGGGATTGTACTCGGGTGTTGCGCCGCTCAGATCACCGCCAGGCTTCATCACCTGAATTTCGCAACAACAATACACCCGAAGTATCGGCTGAGGGAGATCGCGGGCATCCGACGACGTTGCCCAGACAATCAGCGCGTTGTTGACAATATCTGCTCGTGTAATGGTCACAATATCCGCGGTCTCGATCTGAGGGAATCGGTTCTCCAAGCGATAGCGCTGGTAGCTCATGTCCAAATAGGCGGCCATGTCCGCCATCATCCCGTCCAGGAGTGCGGAGCCCAACGGGAACCCGGCCGGTAGGTCATCCCCGGACCGAAGTAAGGCAACGTACTCAAGTCGAAAGGTCGACGGAGTGCCCAGGACAATTTCCATGCTGGGCCAAGTGCCTACAATTGTGCTCCCTCCCACCGAACTGCCTGGATAGCGGGAGACGATCTTGAACGTCCATGTAAGGTGGCGGATCACGCCTGCGTAGATGCCGGAGATGATCGAACCAATGGTCGACGCGATCATTTCGATCAAGACTTCATTCTCAATCGAATAGAGCCAGACGCCTCTCAGCAACAGACTGACCATCGCGCGAACGTTCCCGCGGATCTGGCCTCCCATCACTCCCGCGTACTTGATGCCGACATCCTCGAAGACATCGAGATCCGCGTCAAGAAACGGAAAGCAATCCGGCTCCAGGATGAAAAAAATCGTGGTATCGAAAAACACGCAGAGGAAGTCGCTGGCAACACGGGCGATTGCGCTCGTATCTGCTCCGGCTAGGATTGACGGCAGTTTGGGATCATCGATTCTGGCGCGAAGGAGGGAGTCGACGGCCGCCATGAGCCGGATCCGATATTGACGCTGGATGTCAATGTTGACCGTGTCTTTCGCATACTGTGCGTCGGAATTGATCCAGGCCTGGACATGGCCGGACTTAAGCCCGCAAGGGAAATCCAACCAGAACCAAAGCCGCTGTGTTGCAATCGCCTTGAATACACCAAGGAGAAGTCCGTCGGCACCGACGAAAACGTCGATCAGCTTTTGAATGCAGGCCTCGAATTTGGCACCCGCGGTCAGCGCCATCTGTATGACTTCGACGAATGCTGTGAACAGAGCCTCAAGGAAGCCCTCGACAGCCCCCGCGGATTTCGGGCCGGCGGCGTCGACGATCAAGAGACCGAGCGCCTTAAGCGACGACAGAACGGCCTGCGCTCGACCGGTTAAAGAAACGGTCGCATGGAAGCTGGCCGAAGACGTAAGCAAATCACCCAAGGCGATGACGGCGTTGAAGGAATCCGTCAGACCACATCGGATTGGGCTTGGCAGATTATCAAGGACATTGAGCTCTTTACACAGAAACCCAAGGATGACCCTCCAGAGCTTCTCGATCGCGTCGTAAAAGTCCGTGATAATGGACTTTGTTACATCAAGTACATCCTTCACATCGTCTACGATCGTCTTGCAAATTCCAACGACTAGTTTCACCAAGATCTCGATTAGCTCTTGCAATATTCCGTTGGCAACGTCGAATAAGTGCTTCACGAGGTTTTCGAAGGGCACGACGAGCGCGTCGTAAACCAGCTGCCACTCGCCCTTGAGATAGTCCACAAAGTCGTGAAGCGGCTGCTTGAGAATATTTCCAGTCTGATCAAAGAACGCCTTCAGTGCCTTCTTGACTTCGTTCTCAATGCCGTCAGCCGTTTGTTGTCCAAGATCGAATAGTTTCTCCAGATACTCGCCGAAGTAGATCGGTGTCCCCGCCGTGTCGAACGGGACGCTCAAGAGTGAAAAGAGATCAAATTCCTTACCAGTCTTGGGATCAATGCCAGGTACGCCGAACCGGTCTTGGAGGCCCTTCGCATGTTGAGCAACATGGTCGAACAAACTGCCCACGGCGACCCGCGGGCGGCTTAAGGACGTCGCCGATCGATACCGTGGCACCGCCAACGTCGACAGCACTGGAGAGCTTTTTCCCAACATCATCAACGCTGAATCCGGCCACGGTGAATCTCCTATCGAATCATCGCCCAATCGCACCGACTGGAAACGAGACTCTCACAACCCTCGGAACAATCCTGGCGCCGACTATCGATCGGATCGGATACCCAAGCGTGGTCGCTCGAAGGACGGTCACAGTCGAGGCACTCACGCGGACTTCATCTGGTTGAGAACGTCTTGGATGACCGTATGGTTTGCCGGGGATTGACGAACGATAAGTAGCCAGGCCTTGGTGTTGACGTTTCGATGGAAGAGTCGGAGAGCGCCGTCCCCGCCCATTGATTCCCAACTCATCGGGTCAACGGAGTAGTAGACCGCTTCGGCCAGCCGAAGAACCACTTCGGCTTTTTCCTCGCCCGCGACCAGAGAATAAGTCGTAGTGAGGTTGTACACAGTGGCATTCATGGGCGGATAAGTCTCCAAAGATCAGTCTAGAGTCACGTGCATGTCATCGAGCACGACAGTGCATGGCTCGCGATCGATGGCGAGGCTGTGTGGACGCTTGATGGCCACACGGGGCAGACTAACTTACTAAGCGTCGGCCCAAGCCCAGACGGCGGTATTCAGGGAACGGTCAAGATGGTGAGCTCGATTTGACCGACTTGCGTCGTGTCTTTGATGTGTGCGACTGCGCGAACGATCAACTCACCGCCGCGGTCCTTGGGGATTTTGAGGCCAGCCTCCCAGCGCAGCGAGCCGCCTTGCCCAGCCGTCGTTCCGTCGTGCTCATGATTTGAGATTGAGGCGGACGCGCGGTCCAGTTCAACTTGCGCAGTTTTTGACGCGTAGGCAAGTGACTGGTAGAGATAAACGGTGACGGCGCAAACGTACAATGGTATGCCCGGATCCCAGGTCACAGATCCGACCACGCGGAGGTCTGACCCGCTCTGAAATTGGCTGCTGGCCCCCCCGCTCGCAGCTGGGTCCGTGATCTGAACACCGACCGTCGGAGCCTTAGCTACTACGCCACCTACGGCCATGAAAGAATCTCCTACAACGACTCGGTCGTATTAAACGACTGCCTTATTCCGTGCGACAGAGAAAGGACGCAAGCGGGTTTTCGTCGAGTATCCGCTGGGTATGGGGCAACTCTTGGATTTGCTGTCTCCGAGGCAAGTAGGAAAGCAGCCCGTCACGCGGTTATCAAGAGAATTCTCGAGGTTTTCCCAAAAAGGTTGATGGAGGGGTACAAGATGACAGCGGCTCTGGCAGCGTCAACTTGGCTTTGAAGTTATCCGGTTTTGGACGGTCCGGAAATGAATTGCTCCGTTCCTCGTTCATCCACCGCAGCTGTGTGCATCCAAAGATCGACGTGGCCCTTGATTCGGCGGAAAAGGTCGCAGCGGATCACCTCAAGGCCATCCAACCGCTCGGCAAGTTCTTTACGCGACGCACGCCGTCACGCGATGCCGAGCGATTGTTGTCGATGATCTTCGTCGTGCCCAAGCATCGGCGTAACAGGCTGGGAAGACCGAGGCGGTTGATCGTGAACATTTCGACAAGGCCTTCGCCGACCAGCCTGTCGCTGCCCTCGCGACTAACCTCAAGCTCGGCTGGGCCCTTGCCAGCGAACTTAAGGATCCGGACGTCGACGCCCTATGCGGACGGGCGGACTTTCAAAGGCTGTTCGTAGAGGTCGACGTGAAGGCGGAGAAGAAGCTGCGACAAACAGTGACAGTTACACAGGTTGATGACCAAAAGAAGCGTCGGCCGAGCCACTTGCGGACAGGGCGACTCTATTTGAACTGGTCAACAAGCGCCGCGGACGTTTCAAATTCCCGGCGTCGCAAGTCAGCTCGCAGTCGTTTTGAGCGCGTCGGTCCGACGACATCGAAGCAATTTGAGCGCGCTTCGGTCCGACGACACCGACGCACGCAACGTCGTGCAAAAATTGCTCGACGCTGCCTCGTCAGGGCCACTTGTCAGCGCCTGGTGGGAACATCGTTTGGTTGCTTGGCACTCACCAATTCCAAAACGCTCCGGGGCCTCCCGAGCGGTTCAGGTAAGGGCTGGACGCCGGTTGCGGCGATGATGAGGACTTTCATGGCCGCCGTTCCCCGGCAACAGACACAACTGACTTGTCGAGGACGACGGTCATGGTTGGCTTGCTCAGAGTTTCGCGTAGAATCGTCGGCATGACGAGACGATTGTGCGACGGGAACTAAGACCCGGGTCGGAGATCGAAGGATCCCTGGGGCCCTGACAGCAAAAGCTAAAAGAAACGGCCGAGGCTGCCGCGACCACAGCCGCGGCAGCCCCAGTCAGACATCACGTCTTCCTCAGCGGATGAAGCGATGTTTGCGGAAGCGCGGTCCGCGAGCAAGAGCCCCTGCACCCCGCCGACGGTGGAGCCGGCAACCCGCACCATGCTCCCGCCCGCGAACACACAGGCCGCGGCCGTGATCCAGATGCTCCCTGCCGCCGCCCGGTTGAACCTCTGCCGTCGGTCGCGGACTTCGAGCTGGGGCAGCACCCAGTCTACAGATACCTCAGCCCGAGGTCCTGGAACCCATCGGGCCGGACTGTCGGCCCCCGGTAGCGGTTCGGCGGCGGCCGCCCTTTCCGCTTCCTCCGCCGGATCGGATAACGTCGGCTCATCCTCCCTGGCCTTCCCGTAGCAAACGGACAAAAAACAACGCTAAGCTCTGCCGCGAAGGGGTGACCGTCGGATAAGCCCCCTCTATGTTGCTTCTGCCGGTCTTGCCGACCTATCCCCTGGACACGGGCATTCGGCCCGAGTCCATTACGTGTTCAGGAGGCCCGGGCGGGGTCTCCTACGGCGAGGTCAACGCTTATCTGAGAAATCCTGGAACAACGACAGGAACGAGAATCCCGATGGCCAGCACAACCGACCCGATGGAGACGGTGCGTCATTACATCGATTGTTTCAACAAATCTGATGTAAATGGCATGGCGGCGGCGTGTGATGTCCCGATGACCATTCTTGACGGCATGGCTCCGCACGTGTGGCACGGGCCGACCGCCACTCAGGATTGGTACAGAGACGTGCTGGTTGAAGGCGAGCATGCGGGTGCTTCAGGCTATCTCATTACTCTGGGCGAGCCGTGGCATGTCAACGTCACCGGCGACCGTGGGTATGTGGTCGTTCCCGCGACCATGACATTCCGACTGCAAGGCACGCCGGTGACGCAAACCGGCTCGACCTTCACGGTGGCCCTTCGCAAGCTCGACGCAGGGTGGCGGGTCATGGCTTGGGCGTGGGCGAAAGGCTCCCAATAGGGTCGGCCCGGGATTACGGGCCGTCTCCGAATTGGAGAAATCCGACGCCTCGAACCGACGGGGAGCACCCCCAACTTGGCTCTCCTCAGACAGCCGAAGGCGACGGTGGCGAACCTGGCGTAAGGCTCCTCACTCGATCGAAACGAGGAACAAGATTCCGGACTGCGTCTCTCGTTGGTGGAACGAGACAACAAAGAAGATTGTTTTGTTCGCCTGGGGTTGGAAGAGACCAAGGAGTGAGACACTGCCGGTGGCGCTCGCTTGGCCATCGAAACTGGCTCAATTCGAAACCCAGACTGAGTCACGAGATCATCATGGTCGATTGACCGAGATGAGCCGCTTCGGCATCACCCCCACGGGGATGCGAGTCACCTCTTTTCTGGAGCCGACATCCAACACCGAGACCGCATTCGAGCCCGCGTTAGAGACGAAGCACCGCCTGCCGTCAGCCGAGAACGTCAGCCAATCCGGCGCTTCGCCGACGCTGGTGGTTCCCAGCCGCCTCAGGTCCGGCAGTGAGAACACGGAGACCGAATTGCCTAGCAGGCTGGTGACCCATAATGTCTTCTGGTCCGGCGCGATCCCGATTCCGTGCGAGAACGTCCTCGGGATCAGCGGTTTGGCTCCCGGAGGTCCATCGGGCAGCAAGACCGTGTCGATGACCTTGCGCGAGGCGAGGTCCACAACGACAAACCCGTGAAGGTCCGACAGCTGCACGTAGAGGCGGCGTGAATCGGCATCGATGACCAGGGGGCGCGGCGGCCCCGGAAGGGGGATCTCGAACGCCGGCGTCTCGGTCTTGATGTCGATCGCGATGAGCTTATTGTCATCTACTGATGTCACGATCATCCATCGACCGTCAGGGGTGCAACACACGTTGTGCGGGGCTCGCCCCACTGGCACGCTCTTTAGCTTCTTGAGCGAGATGGTGTCAACGATATCGACCCGCGACTCCCCCCGGATGCAAACGTAGACCCTGCGGCCGTCGGGTGTGATCGCCAGGTTGTTCGGATCGCGGCCCAGGGGCACGCGGTGGATGACCTTCGAGGTCCCGAGGTCCACCACATCCAGGACGTCATCCTGTTGGCTCGGGACGTAGAGGCGGGTCTTGTCCAGGGAGGCGGCGACGGCATGCGGGTGTTTCGAGACGCTGATCACGCCGATCACCGAGTTCGTGGCTGGGTCGATCACGCTGATGTCGGCGCCGCCGGTGTTGACGACGTAGATCCGCTCGACCCCTGCCAGCAGCGTGGCAGCGAACGCAAGCAGTAGCACCAAGGCTTTCACGGTCCCGTCCTCCGAAACGAGGTCGACCGGCGGTGGGCCCGCTCGGTGTGCGTGTACGGCGAGACGGTAGTATATCCGCCGATGCCACATGAAAGCACCAGCAGCGTGTTGGTGCCCGATGCCGGGGCAGCGGCTAGCGCACGTCGGTCCGACGACACCGAAGCATCGAGCGCGCGATTTGCGCGGCGTTGTCGATCCGACCGACGCGCGCAAACCATTTTCACTGAGCGAACGCAGGTACAAAAAAAGATCGGCGCGGACCGTACCTTGTCCTCGCCTCTATTCCTTTCCGGCGCCCAGGCGGCTGACTTCGTCCTCACCCGGCAAGCCGAAGGAGAACAGCACGCCAGTGTACTTCTTGGGAAGGAACGCTTCGTATTCCGTTGGGGTGAACTGGGTGTTGCCCGTGCCGACGTACACCCGTCCGCGCGATACCGAGGGGCCCGACCAGACGGGCCCGAGAGTGATCTCCGTGAGCAGCTTGCCGGTGGCCGCCTCCAGCGCGATCAGCTTGCCGCTGGCGACCGCCGTGAAGTAGACGACGCCGTTGGCGACCGCGATCCCCGACCCGACGGGGTCGCCGACGTCCGTGAAGACGTGCTTCGGCGGCGGCCCACCGAGCGACGGCACCTTCGGCCGTTCGTGCCGCCACCGCTCGGTCTTCAGGTCGAGGCTCAGGGCCGTCACGCGCCCGCCGGTCACGGGACCGTGTTCGCTGATGTGGCGCGGCACGCTGGCGACGCCCCGGGTCTCCTGCGCCGCGAACCAAAGGGCGTCGATGCCATTGGTGAAGACGGTCTCCCCATCGGTCGCGCAGCCGGTCTGAAGGCCGCCGATCGGGCTCGGCAGGGCGAGCATTCTGCGGTCCGGCTCCGGCGCGAGCGGATACGACGGCGGACCGGTATACAGGGGCGTGTGGTCCACAACGCGCCCGTCGCTGGCCCGAAGGATGTAGAACCCGCTGTTCTTGCAGCCCACACCGACCACCTTGGTCGGCTTGCCCTCCACGGCAATGGTGTAGATCTTGGGCGTGTCGCCGATCGACTGATCCTTGTATCGCCCCTCCTTGGGGTCGTAGGCCCGCATGGCGTTGGTCCAGACGTCGCCGGGGTTGAGCTGGGTGACCCACCGCTCCTTGCCTTCGCGGACGTCGAGCGCAATGATCGCGCATGACTGGCGCGTGTACATCCGGGGGTCGTCGTCCGTCGGCCGCCTTGCGCGGTGTTGACGTCGGTGCCAAAGAAGATCGCGCCCGACTCCGCGTCGAATGAAGGCGTGCACCAGATGGAGCTCGTCGCGGGCCCGAAATAGAACACGTGGTCGCCGAAGCCGTCCTTGATCGTGATCGGTGGGTCGAGCGGCTCGGGTTTGGGCCCGAGGTCGTAGTTCCAGAAGACCCGACCGCTCTTCGGCTCGAGCGCAGAGACGAAGCCTCGGCCCGTGCAACCCTTGTAGCTCGGAGAGGCGGCGATGACCTGCTCGAGCGTACCCCCGGCAATGATCAGCTTGCCGTCGGCGATGATCGGCGAAGCGATGGAGAGATAGAGCGGGTAGGCCCCGGGAAACTCCTTGCCTCGCATGCTCAGCTTCCAGCGCTCCTTTCCGGTCACCCGCTCGAGCGCGTAGATCCAGCCCTCCGAATCGGCGAAGAAGACGGTGTCTTCGGTCACCAGCGCCGAGCCGACGATGCCCCCTTGGGTAGCCGTTCGCAGGCGCGTGACGCGCGTCGTCTCATTCTTCGGCTCTTTCCTGGGCAGGGCGGGACCTTTCACGAAGAGCGGATTTCGGTAAGACGAGCGAAGCTTGCCGTCAGGCGTCAGCTTGTAGAACGTCGGGTTGGCGGTCGTCGTGCCGAAGTAGACGTAGCCGTTCACGACGATGGGCGTGGCGTGGATGACCCCGATCTCCTCGCCTGAGCCGACGACGGGGAACCGCCACTTCTCCTCGAGTTGGCCAGCGTTCTCTCGGCTGAGGGACGTCTCACCCCGGTTGAAGCGGCTCCCGAGGAAATCGCGGTTGTACGTCGGCCAATCCTTCGCGTCCCCCTCGGCGCGGCACGTCGACGGCAAGCACGGGTACTGCAAGGACGACAAGGGCCAACACCGCGCGAAGAGCGGTACCCGTCATGATAGCCTCCACGCGCGTGCCTTTGCGCAGTCCAGCGCCCAGGCACGATCGTTGGGAAACTCGCCGCCCGCTCGGGCCACGGAAGAACGTCTCAGAGAAGCTTCGGAGCACTGTCCCAATTATTGCAACGATCCGCGGGTGCCTTCGGACGCACGAACCCGGTCTCGCCACCCTCCGCAACAGCGATCGGCCGCGCGGAGCGCTGTTCGGGCAGTTACGTTGCGCGTTCGGTCCGAGAAACCGAAGTCGATTGATCCACCGCCCCTTCGGTCGATCAGACCGAAGCAAGTTAGCACAGCATCAGAAAGCGGGCGCAGTCCCAGTCAATCGCTCGTGCGCACGGGCCCCGGCGAGCGACCAAGCTCCGTTCTGGCGGTCCCGCCTGAAGCTGGAACCGCGAAACGACTAAGCGGGCCGGCGTCAACTGCAGCGCCGGCTTCGGCCATGCGGCTACACTCGCGACAGTAACTCTCGGTACCCGTTGAACTCGTTCTTCCAGTCGCCATACACCCCGGTCAATCCGCACTTGGGACAGCGGCACCCGACGTACAACCACCGCACGTCCTCGCTGTCGTCGTACAGCGAGACTCCGACAGTGATCTCAAAGACTTTTTCAAGGCAGATGCACTCGTACTCATCCAGTTCCGCCTCGTCCAGAAAATCGCCGCTGTCCCCGATTGGGTGCTCGTCATGGCAGCCTACGCACTGGCGAATTGCGGCCCCGACTAGGTCATCCATCCGAAGGAGAAACAGACGCCCACCGCACTTGCACACCGCGTCGGCATAGTAGTGGCTGGGATACTCGCGCTTACTGTACCGCAGAATCTCGTCGCGGATGTCGGCTTGGCTATCGCCGTACTGCCACTTGCCTCGCTTCCTGAGCGCCATCGACTCGCCCTCCGCCTGCCGGACGACAAAGCTCACCCGCGACGGCCGCTGGTGAGACAGAATACCTCGAAAAGCCGTGATGCCGGCCCCGTCTGCTGCCAACGGGATCCATTTCACCCAGCACTTGGGCCGCCTTACGCGACACGCCCCAGTGCTCATCCTTCAGTGCCCAGGCAAGGAACCGCCACGCCAAATCGTGCCGCCCGCCGACTTTCCAGACCGCTTCCGCGGCTCCCACGCCAAGGGCCAACATACAGTGTGCAACAACCGGGACGACAAGTGTGCGAACGAGGGCCGGCATGGCTGCTTGGGCCGCACCAGGGACCGCTGAACGTCCACTGAGGATCAGCAACAGTGAAGTCAGAGGCAGATGCGCTTGCTCCGAAGAGGCGTAGACCAAGGGCTCGGAGCACTTGTGAGATTTTAAAGAGCGCCACTATTTTCCGCTAACTTGCGATTCTCTCGCGAAAACAAATTGATAATGGTGGGCCAAAGTCGGACTGTCAATTAGCGAACTTCCAAATGACTCAGTGGGTTAGGACGACTTCAGCCGCGCGAACTGCATAAGCATTTGTTGCGCGGCTCGCAGCTCGACCGCTCAACCTTGCGACAGGAGTTTGAACAACTTTATCAGGCTTGGCCCTGGAGCGGTCCTGCGCTTCGGTCCGACGACACCGACGCGCGCCTCCGGAACGACCAAGCTTACCTGCCGGGGCCGCAGCGGGGAGCGGCGATCCACGGAAAGCCTACCTGCGGCCCCGGTCAGGTGCGGCGCCTGGTTCGGCGCGATCGGCCCTCCGTCGTCCGGTCTGTTACGGCCGGACAGCCGCGACGCGAAAGCCGATGTAGTCGTAACGCCGCTCCGGTTCAAACCGCAACCGCAACGCCGACCGGCACGGCCAGCCATCGTCCGTCCAGGCCCCTCCCCGGCGCACGCGCGACGTGGCCGTGGCCGCATACAGGTCCGGATCGACTCCGCCCGGGAGTTTCGGGTGATACCAGTCCCAGCACCACTCGAAGGTGTTGCCATGCATCTCGTGCAGCCCCCAGGCGTTCGACGGGTAGCTGCCGACCTTGGCGGCCCGGCCAAGCGACGGCCCCGGTTCGGCCCCGTTGTACGGCTTGCCCTTGAAGTTCGCCTGCTTACTGCTGAGCCTGTCGCCGAACGCCGTGGCCGTCGTGGTCGCGGCCCGACAGGCGTACTCCCACTGGGCCTCGGTCGGCAGCCGGAACTCCCACCCCGCCGGCAAGTCACCGGAAGCACGGGATAGCTCGGTCAGAACCCGGCAGAACGCCTCCGCCTCGGCGAAGTTGACATTCCCGACCGGCAGGTCGTCCCCCTCGGGCAGCTCGGCCGTCGGCTCGCCCGGCAGCTTGCCGATGATCCGCTTCCACTGCCCCTGCGTCACCTCGTACTTGGCCATCCAAAAGCCCTTGGTCAGCGTCACCTCAACCTGGTCCTCGTCCGGCGCCGGTCCGGCTCGCTGGGCGGGCTCCCCATGAGGAACTGGCCTGCCGGGCACCAGCAGAGCCGGATGCCGGCGACCTCGCGCTCGTCCCCGGCTTTGGACCCGTCGAAGGAATTAGCCCCGGCCTCGGGGGCCTTGCCGCCCGCGGGCAGGACAGTCGTCGCGGCCTCGCGATCGCATCCGATCAAGCCGGCCATCATGAGGGGACCGGCCCAGCGACCGTAACATGGTCGAGACATCGTGCCCCCCTTGAGATGCTCTCGGAGCCGAACTCGTGATTCTGTCACGAAAACGCATTGATACTGACGGGCCAAAGTCGGCCCGTCAATCAGCGAACTTCCAAATGACTCAATGGGATAGGACGACGTCAGCCGCGCGAACGGCATAAGCATTTGTTGCGCGGCTCGCAACTCGACCGCTCAACCTTGCGACAGGAGTTTGAACAACTTTATCAGGCTTCGCCTTGAAGTGGTCTTGCGCCTGCGAGCCACACACGATTATCAGCGCCACCCAGCCATCAAGGTTCGGACTTGGCGGGCTCCAGCACCCCCCATTACCATACCACCGGCCATCCGGAACCACTTCATGATCAACCTCATCTACAACTGTAAGAGATAACTTATCTATCGAGTGCTTCGCGAACCATGTCGGATTCTTGAACGTTCGCCGAAAGAACTCCTCGTACGTGATCAGGAGCGGCTGGGAAAATGGCGAATACCGTTCTCGAGCACTGCGACGGGTTGCGCGGTTCCACGCTCAAGGCTGGCAGCCCAAAGTATTGGCAGGCCAGCCAAGTCGTCTTTACCCTCGGCGGCGGGGACCGCTAGGGCGCTTCGGTCCGACACGATCGCCTCATCCAAGGCCAGTCAGTCAGAAGGAGCATCAGCGTTTCCGCAACACTTCACGCAAAGTCCCGCTCGTAAGGCGCCGAACGGGTTGCCAGTTCGTTGCGCGGGATCGCAGCCGGTGCATGAATGCGTGGGTCGCGGTGAATCGTGAGCCCGCAGCCAGGACTTAATCCGTCCGAGGACGTATTCGCGCCGATGAGAAAAACGCGATCGGAACATCGCACTACTCTATAGGAGGCGATGGTTTCCGTGAGGTGGCCATGGCACGCGACGCTGAACCAGGAATCCACTTTCGTACCGGTAATCGAGCAAGAACGGACTGAGATCCGAGGCACAGGTATACGGTAAAGGAGACTGTCATGCCGTGGGAAACGAGTCGGCGGGCAGGGTTCCCCCAGCAAGGAATCCCCATGTTCAGGTCATCGAGTCAGCATCGTCGTGCGCGACGGCCCGCGCTGGATCCGTGCGAGGATCGCATCTTGCAAAGCGTCATATTTGATCCGGTCGCCAACAAGGCAACGCAACCGCAGGAGACAGTTCACACGCTGGAGGGCTCACGAATCGTGGTGCTCTACAAGGCCACGCCCGACCACGCGTCGAGGGTATTCGACGACCCGTTCTTCTTCGACGTGAACTAGCGTAGGGCCTGGACGAAACCTTATCGGGGTCACGGGCACCTGATAGTGGCAGGTCCGAGGCGGACGCTGAGCACACTCCAGCTGAGAGGAGAAGGCTTATGAAGAAACAGTGGTCGCGGTCCATCTGGGATCCGAGTGTTTGGGCCATCCTGGTCACCGTGGGCCTGTTCGTCTTCGGGTCCGCCCGGCCGGCCCGGGCTGATGACGATGACGGCGAGAAATACCTTTACATCTGGGCCGGTCACGTTGATCACTCCATCCCGGACTTCCTGGCCGTGATCGACTTCGATGAAGACTCACCCGGTTACGGGAAGGTCATCAACGTGGTGCCTCTCCCCGGCCCTGGCGCCGACCTTCAACGAGCCTCATCACATGCACCTGTCGGCCGACAAGAAGGTCCTCGGATGCGGCGGGCTCCTGAGCGTTCTGAGCGGCCAGCCCGGGATCTTCTTCTTCGACATGACGCATCCGAGAAGGCCGAGGTTCCTGTTCTCTTCGGCCGATCCGAACTCGAGCATCACCGACGACTTCCTTCCGCTGCCATCGGGCGGGTTCCTGGTGACCCAGATGGGCTCGGCCAATGGCGGCGTGCCGGGGCGCGTCGTCGAGTTCGATCACAAACTTCGCCGGGTCAACTCCTGGCCGACGCACCCGCCGACGGACGGGAAGTTCAACCCGCACGGCATCTCGGCCCGGCCCGACCATAACTTGATGATGACCAGCGACTTCATCCTGCCCAACACGACCCTGAACCCCGCGTTCGCACCCAATGGTGCGGACTCCCCGGTGTTGCAAGATACGATCCGGGTGTGGGACTTCCATGAACGCCGGATTGTGAAGACCATCAAGGCTCCCGGCGGGGTTGGCATGATGGACGTGAGACTGATCCCGGGCGATCCGCACGGGCGGGCCTACTGCGCCGGAATGTTCAACGGAATCGTCTACCTGGTCGACCCGCACGCAGGGACTGCCACTCCGGCGTTCGATTGCGCCGAGATTGTACCCCACATCGAGACGCCCGTTCCGGGTGGCATGGTGCAGATCCTCCAGATGACCAGCGACGGCTCCCGTATGCTCGCGGGGTTATTCCAGGCCGGGCAGGTCGTCTTGATCGATACGACCAATCGATCCGATCCGACCCAGGTCGCCGTCGTGAATCTGGGCGTCGGGGCCGGGCCGCACAACATCATGTTGACGCATGACGACAAGCGGCTCGTAGTCACGGACTACTTTCTCGTCGAGGACATGTTCCCCTTCGCGAGTCCCGGGAAGGTCCAGTTCGAGGGGGACCACAAGGTCCACGTCTTGAAGGTGTCGCGGCACCACCTCGAGCTCGATACTCGGTTCGTCCTCGACTTCGATACCGCGTTCCACACCGGCCCGGCGCCCGCACGGGATCGCGGTCAAGTAGTCGGAGGAAGGGGCCGAGGAGCCGGGCCCGTGCATTGACATCGGGCCCGGCTCGCGTCGGGTCTTCGGACCGCGCCGGGTCATCGGGGACGGAACGAGGCAAAGGTGAAGTTCATGGTGTCGCAAGCCCCGCCATGCCGTCCGGACCAGAGCCCGCCCGTGGAGGAAACCACGGCTGGGCCGCTGACGTGGCGGCGGAAGCTCAGGATGGTAGTCAAGGCCGTCGAACTGCGGCTCCGATTCATCGCCCTGTTGGCGGGAACGGGCCTGCTCTTCGGCTACTGGGAGACGGTCGTCAATTATTTCGAGACGCGGAACAGGCCTGCTGGGAAGACATACGAAGTCTCGGACCGCTCGGAATACTACTGCCCGATGCACCCGCACGTGGTGAGTGAGCAGTCGACCAGTTGCCCGATTTGCGGCATGCCGATGGCCCGTCGCGAGCGTGGCGCGACCGCGACCTCCGAGGCGGGCCTGGCGCGTGTTCAGCTCGCCCCGTGGCGCATCGCCCAGGCAGGCATCCGGACCGTCGAGGTGGGGCTCGCGCAGGCGACCGAGGAGCTGGTCACCGTTGGATTCGTCGGCTACGATGAAAGCCGGCACGTCCTGATCGCCTCCGGAACTCGGGGCCGCGCGGGTCGATCGGCTCCATGTCGCCTCCGTGGGCGTGCGCGTACGGGCGGGCGAGCGGCTCGCGGAACTGTACGGTTTTGATGTCGCACAATCGATCCGGGCCTACCGCGAAGCGTACCGCGCTGGCCGAGCCGGCCCGCACGCCTCCCGATTTCAAGCAAACCCCTCTCGGCGATCCCAAGGAACGGGTCCGCATTGCGATCCAGGGGCTCAAGGTTCTGGGAGTCCGCCAGGATCAGATCGACTCGATCACCACGCACGACGACCCCGAAGCTCTCTTGCCGCTCCTTGCGCCCATCAGCGGTCACGTCATCAAGAAGAACGTCTACGAGGGCCAGTACGCTTTCGAGGAGACGGTCCTCTTCGAGATCGCCGATCTGAGCCGGGTCTGGATCGATGCCCAGATTTACGAGAATCAACTCGCGCTTGTTTGCCTGGGCCAGCCGATCGAGGCGACGGTCCCGGCCTTCCCCGGCGAGGTGTTCAAGGGAACGGTCGCGCTGATCGCGCCTGTGCTCGACCCCGTGACGCGTACCGCCGCGGTGCGGCTTGACCTCGACAACTCCGACCTTCGTCTCCGGCCCGGCATGTACGCCAAGGTGACCCTGAACGTCGCGCTCGGTGGACCAACCCGGACACGAGGCGCCCGTGGAGCAGACGATCTGCCCGGTGACACGGGTGAGCCTCGGCTCGATGGGCCCCGCGACTCCGGTCGAGGTCGAGGGGCGAACAGTCTGGGTCTGCTGCGATGCTTGCGTCTCGAAGCTGAAGTCCGCGTCCGCGAAGTATCTCGCCCTCCTCGATTCCTCGGGGAGAAGCAGCCTGCCGAGTGTGCCGGAAGCAGCGGTCGTTGACACTGGGTCGAAAACGATCGTGTACGTCGAGGTCACCCCCGGTATTTTCGAGGGCCGCGCGGTGGTCATCGGTCCTCGGTCCGGCGACCACTATCCGGTGCTCCGCGGCCTCGCCCCCGGCGAGCGGGTCGCGGCGGCCGGTGCGTTCCTCATAGACGCGGAAACCCGCCTCAACCCTCCATCGCAGGACACCCCTCCTTCCGGCTTCCGTCCGCCCCATCGGCAACAGCCGTTCCTCCCGGCCCTCCCGTTGAAAAGGAAAGAACAACAAGGCGACACGATCGATAAGTAGTTCTTAATTTTCCGGGAGCCCGTTTGACAGAATCATTCGCCTCGGACCGTGACGTGGAGCGGATGGCGGACGTATTGCAGTACCGACCAGACTCTCTGCTCAGGCCCATCGCCATAGCGGGCGATCGCCCCTTCAGCGACCCATGGACTCGAACCAGTTGTAGACGTCGCGCCCCAGCCACAACAACCAATGTAACCAACGCCCGTCCCGCCCTGTACCAGGCGGAAGCCGCGGCGTGCGGCCGCCGCTACGTTCCGATGCAGGTTGTCGTGGCTCGGGATAGGATATGTTCGTCGAGGACGACGAGCGTGAGAGGGAGGCCGCGATCGAGCGCAACAACCGGGCGCATGAGCGCACGCTGGCCGTGTCGCGCGCGCCGGGCCGAGCGGGTGGCTCGCACATTCTCGCCTATACCCAAACGGCGGAGCAGCAGCGAGAGTGCCCGCTGATCGGCAAGCCCGACGAGATCGTGGCGAAGCTCCAGACATTGAGTGCCGCCGGTGTGGAATACGTGATGCTCAACGCCGCAGGCTCGTGCGCAAGCTTGCGTAGTTTCGCGCGAGGTCATGCCGCACGTGGCCGCGCACGCCCGCCACGATGCAACGGCCGTTTGATCGGGCGCTCGAATTTGGTCGGGGCGGCGCTGCGACGTGGAACGCGATAACGATCAATGGCGAGGGCGATGGAGTTGATCGAGGCGGACAACGCGGCGGCGAATTTGCTCCTGGAGATTTTCGCACATATGGTATTTGACACATAAGTGATCTAAGGATGCGTCTTGTGTCCGAGCGATTGAGACGGAAACCATGATCTTCGCGCGTCGGTCCGACGACACGAATGGCACGTAGATTTTCATAAATTATTTGATCATATCGAGTTTGATCGCCTTTCGCGGCTTTGTCAGGCGGTTGTAGTTTTTCGGTCTTCGTTTCATCATGCGAGGCTCGAAGCGGTTGGGGCGATCGGCGACGCGGTGCTGGGCGATGGCCCGCAACATCTGTTGATAGAGCGATTTCAGGTGCTCGACTCCACGATGTGCTTGCTGGCTGATCACCGGCTGAAAGGCCGCTAGCACTTGGAGCGTTGCCTTGAAACTGATGGATCGCGGCGCGATTCCGTGTTGGCTGGCCGTTTGAGCCATGATCGTACGGATTAAGTTGTAAGCCAAGACGTGCGTCCAAATCTCCTTGCGGACCTGTTCCGGTGTCATGCAGCGCAGCATGTCCATCTGCATCGTGATCTTGATCGATCTCAAATCGAGTTCCTCGTTCCAGCGAGCGCGATAGGCCTGAGCGAGATCGTCCTTGGTGTACTCGTCGGCGTCCAGCAACGTCGTGGCGATGACGAGGCAGCGAACGCGAAAGCCAGGTCGCTTAGGAGCAAGGACATGCAGCGCGGCGTTGCCGCGCCGGCGCGATGTCGTTGACATCTGTCAATCACCCGAGGAGCAGTTCCCCCATGACGATGGCTCGCGCATCTCGTCGATCCGGCCGTGACTCGCTGGTATCACTGCGTCACGCGCTGCGTGCGACGGGCATTTCTAGTGGGCGAAGGACCGGAAGACCGCAAGAAATGGATCGAGTGTCCCCCGTCGTAGCCTGCCCGCTCGCCGCTCTCGGGCGTCGATTGCAGCGCGCGTCCATCAAAGATCGTCGCCGTCGGCTCGGGATCCAGCTCGGCGAGAAATCGAACGATCGCGCGAAATCATGCGCAATTTGCTCGAAGACACCGGCCTGCATCGAGCTGCCCGCATGTTAGACCGCGGTCCAAGGCGGAAGCTCGTTCGGCAGGATTCGCCACGGACAGCCCGCCCTGACCGCGTCACGTAGTGCGCTCAACAGATCGCGCACAGAATGTTCGCGCTGTGGAGCATCCTCGCGCATCAAGGTCATGTATGGGAGAAGAAACTCCCACTCGGAATCCGAGACGTCGCGTGGATACTACTTCCGTGTCGTGTTCATGCCACAACATGAGCAAAGCTCTCACAATAAGTCAATAACAGGCTCTAGACAGGAAGCAGACCCATGGGACGCAGCCGCTATCGGTTCGGCGAAGCCGCTTTCCCTCACTTCCTGACCTGCACGGTCGTTGGCTGGCTGCCCGTGTTCACTCGGCCTGAGACCGTTCAGATCGTGCTCGATTCCTGGCAGTTTCTCCAGGATCAGGATCGCATGGTGCTGCTGGGATACGTCGTCCTCGAGAACCACATTCACTTCATCGCCTCGGCCGAGAAACTGGCGAAAGAAGTCGGCGATTTCAAGTCCTACACGGCGCGAAGTGTCATCGACTACCTCAGTGAACGCCACGTGCGGACCCTGCTCGATGGCCTGGAGTATCACAAAATCCGGCACAAGACCGATCGTCCCTTTCAACTTTGGCAGGAAGGGAGCCAGCCGAAAGTGATCGAGACCGAGGCGATGCTGCGACAGAAGCTGGAATACATCCACAACAACCCGGTGAAGCGGGGCTACGTGAGCGATCCGACACATTGGAGATACTCGAGCGCCCGGAATTATGCAGGGATCGAGTCGTTGGTCGGCGTTACAACCGACTGGTGAGCAGGGGATCGAAGACGACGCAGAGCGTCGAGCACGGCATTCCCACGCGGGAGCGTGGGAACGAGTCAAGACCGTCGTTGGTCGCCGTCACTACCGACTGGTGAGCAGGGGATCGAAGACGACGCAGAGCGTCGAGCACGGCATTCCCACGCGGGAGCGTGGGAACGAGTCAAGACCGTCGTTGGTCGGCGTTACAACCGACTGGTGAGCAGGGGATCGAAGACGACGCAGAGCGTCGAGGACGGCATTCCCACGCGGGAGCGGTGGGAACGAGTTGCAGCGGGGATACGTGAGCGATCCGACAAAGGCGAGATAGTTGACGCTGGCCGATCGCCGCTTGGTGGTACGCGCCGGAACCGATATCGAATGGAAGAGCAAGGACATGCAGCGCGGCGTTGCCGCGCCGGCGCGATGTCGTTGACATCTGTCAATCACCCGAGGAGCAGTTCCCCCATGACGATGGCTCGCGCGCATCTCGTCGATCCGGCCGTGACTCGCTGGTATCACTGCGTCACGCGCTGCGTGCGACGGGCATTTCTAGTGGGCGAAGGACCGGAAGACCGCAAGAAATGGATCGAGTGTCCCCCGTCGTAGCCTGCCCGCTCGCCGCTCTCGGGCGTCGATTGCAGCGCGCGTCCATCAAAGATCGTCGCCGTCGGCTCGGGATCCAGCTCGGCGAGAAATCGAACGATCGCGCGCAAATCATGCGCGATTTGCTCGAAGACGCCGGCCTGCATCCAGCGCCCGCTTGTTGGTAGACTGCGGTCCAAGGCGGAAGATCGTTTGGCAGGACTCGCCACTGACAGTCCGTCCTAACCACGTAACGTACTGCGCTCAACAGATCGCGCAGAGAATGTTCGCGCTGTGGAGCATCCTCGCGCATCAAGGTCATGTATGGGAGAAGAAACTCCTACTCGGAATCCGAGATGTCGCTTGGATACGACTTCCGTGTCGTGTTCATGCCACAACATGAGCAAAGCTCTTACAATAAGTCAATAACAGGCTCTTGGGAGGCTAAACATTCTGATCCGGGCATGGCAACCCACCATGCTCCTCTAGCTCCGGCGGGTCGTTGGAGCGCCTCGAAGCGTGTACGATATTGGCCTGGACACTGAGCCGGCAACTGCGGGAGATCGACCATGTGGGACACACAAATCCGGCTACCGAGCGATCTCGGCGCTTATGAATCGTTGCGAACCGAGTCTGGCCGGGCCGCCGTCGGTGTCGTGAGGGCGACGGTGGTGCTGGCTGGCCTGCTGTTCGCCAGCCCGGCCGCGACGGCATCGGACGGCGGTCCTGGTGGAGACGTTGCATTCGCGGGCCAGGTCATTGAGCGCGAGACCGGCAAGCCGGTCGGGGCGCCCTAATCCTTCTGGAGCGTTCCATCCGTGGCTCTACGGCGCGGACGCCGCCGGCTTGGGCCGGCACGAGCATCATTCGGACCGACGCTCAGGGGAGATTCCGCGTCGAGTTTCCGGCCGAACAAGTGGCCGAGCCGCGACTCTTTATCGCGCTGCGGATCAGCCATCCCGAGTTCATTTCCCGGAAGTCGAGCCAGGTTGCGCTCGCCGACCTTATCCGCGAGCAAGCCAGGGGCGAGGCGCCCTTTTTCACGACGATCGCGCTCGAGCGAGGACTCGAGTACACCGGCCAGGTGGTGGTGCCCGGGGGCAAGCCGGCGGCCGGTATCCCGTACGCGTTCGAACACGGGCCGAGCAGAACCAGCCTTCTCATACCCATCATCACGGACGATTACGACGGGCAGACGGACGACGACGGCCGCATCCGCAAGCGGATGCCGAAAACTCACGCCTTGGCCCTTTTCGTGGGACCGCCGCGTAACGCCCGGGCGCGATTCCCCTTCGCTCCCTATCAGCACTTCTGGGGTACGGATAACGCCCTCGGGCAACCGCATGTCTGGGCCCCGACCGACCTCGGCCGGATCGTGCTCGCGCGGGATCCGGCTCTCGGGCCGGCTTGTCGACTCGGCAGACCGGCCTATTGCCGGCCAGACGATCATCGCCTATCCGCTGAAGGGGCGCGATCGGCATTCGACCACGACCGAGGCCGACGGCACCTTCGCCCTGGGTCCGCTCCGCCCCGCGAATTATCTGATCTATGGAGAAGGACAGACCCCGTACCACAACTGGGATCCTGATGCAGCAGCGCACGCCCAAGCCATCCGTGTCGTCCACCCGGCGCGCGTCTATCTCAAGGAGGAGGCGAGCCCCGAACCGCTCAAACTCCGCGAGATGCCAACCGTCCGAGTCGAGCTGCGCTTCGTCGATTCGAAGGGGAAACCGACCCTCGGGAGTACGACGATGCTCGGGGGTCTGCTCCCGGACGACCCGCACCCGCCCGGCCGCGCCCCCGGCCCCACTTCCCTCAGGAGGGAAGGAACGACCTCGGCGCTGAATGCCCCCGAGCGCGAAGATCCCTGGGAGCCCACCGCCTGGCACGTTCAGGACCAGCCCGACGACGACGGACGCGTTGTCTTTTATGCGCCCCAGGGCCGAAACATGCATGGGTGTTGCTACCGCCCGAAAACGAGGCAACGGCCTTCAAGCACCGGGTTGACCCCAATGGCCCGGTCCTGCCGATGCCGCGCCGCGTCTGGGCGTCGTCGAAGGCGACCGCCAGTTAACCATCATCGTTTACCGGGCGCCCACCGTGCTGGTTTCCGTGAAGACGGAAGACGGCGCCGTTCCGGAGGATCTCTCGGTCATGGCCCGTCACACGATCGAGGTGCAGGGTTATGTAAGTCCATTTGTCCGGCAGCCGGACGGCCGCTATCGCAGCCAGAGCCTGATGCCCGATCATGAGTACGCGATCACAGTCGCGGGCCCTCGTGAAGTGTATGACCGGCGCCCGCCCAGCGAATCAGCGTCCCTGAGAGCGGAGCCGCCGAATTGTCCTTCCTCCTGCGCAAGCGGCGGAAACTGCCCGGCGCCGGACAGACAGCTCCGCCCTTCGCCGTCACGACGATTGGAGGCCAGGCCGTGAGTCTTGCGTCCTTGCACGGCAAGACAGTCCTGCTCCACTTCTGGCGGCTACCCCAAGGCATTCCCGACGCTGCAACCTTCCTGGCCATCCATGAACGATTCGGAAGCAACAAGCGCTTCACGATGGTCGGCCTCTGTGTCTCTGATAGATCCGAGGAGGCGACTCGGGTCATCCAATCGGCGGGGTTATCCTGGTCGCAAGCCGTGCTCCGCGACCAATTCTACGACCCGATCGCCATTAACTACGGTGCGCTGCAACCCGACGCGACATTCCTGATCGACCCCGACGGCAAGCTCATCGCCCGCGGCCTTCAAGGCACCGCTCTTGAGAAGGCTGTGGCTGAATCGTTAGCCGGCAAGTAGGGCCGATAAGTTCGGCCATCATCAATCAAATGGCCGTATTCTTTACTGGTTACGGCAGGTTGGCACGTCCGACGCAAATCCTTGCGTACATCGGTAAAGAAACTCGGTCAAGAAATCAAAGGCAAGCTAAAAAGCCTGGGCACGGGTTTCTTTACGACTCGTAGGGACGCAGAGCGTGCCAATTATCCTGGAAGAAATCGTGCCATTTATCGATGAAGATTACAGTCCAGAGGCTTGGCCTGGCAACTGACTGCGCGATCGAACTCGCCAGCCTCGGGCGGTCAAGCAGGGCCAGTCGTACGGCACCGGTACTCGCCAAATCGCGGCGTTCGCAGGGCTTTTGGTCGCCTTGGGCAGTATAAAAACTCCTGTTGAGACGACGCGCACATTGATCAGGGACCCCGCCGGCGCATCTTCTGCGGGAAACCCTCGGTCATCGCCGGATGTTGATCACGGGCGCCCCTCGGGTCGTGATTGGTGAAAGAAACCGCAGCAGAAGCGCCACCCTTCGCAAGGCGAATGACGGCTAAGGAAGCCATCCACCAGCGAGTACGGCAGGCTGACAATCTCGACAACCGGCTCCAGACGTGCCCGTGCGATCTTCCAGAACGGCGTCTGCGGAAAGCGATCGCGCCAGAAGGTCTGCCATCGAGCGATGGTCGCGCGGTCGACCCCGAAAAGACGCGGAAGCTCGCGCACCCGGCGCGGCGTCGGCCCTTGGCGCATGGCGCTGATCAGGACGACCACGGCACCCAGGTACACCTTCCTGCCAAGAAAGCGCACCGACGGCGGCGTCAACCTCTTTCTGCAGCCATCACGCTCGCAGCAGAAGCTAAACCGCTCGCGATACTCGTCGGGCAGTTGCTCAGGGCCGCCCAGTGGTGCACGCGGGTAATTGGCGCAGTGCAGGCGACCGCCGCACGGGCAACCCTGTCGCCGAGCGCATTCGGCCAGATCCCGGTCAATCGACAACAGCAACGACCAGAAACTCCCGCAGCGGTGTAACTCTTGCGCCAGCATGGTGTGCTCCTTGGAGTGGGGACATCCAAAGAGGACGCTGCGCTGTGGGCGGTATCGCTCGATCAGGCTCACGAATGGTGGGGCTACACCGAACCTGAATTAACTTGCTCAAACGATCACGCTAACTGATGGCGATGCTACAGCAAGCCTCAAATAAGTTGCTCAAAACTCGCGGTTTTCACGTCGATTATCATGCTCACGCACAGCTGTCGAGCATCCTCGCGCATCAAGGTCAGGTACGGGAGAAGAAACTCCCACTCGGAATCCGAGACGTCGCGTGGATACTACTTCCGTGTCGTGTTCATGCCACAACATGAGCAAATCTCTCGCAATAAGGCAATAACAGGCTCCAGGCAATTACGTTTTGCTCAACGACGGGCTGGACGGGCGGGCTCCAGGCACCTGGTCGCTTGCCGAATCATGCATCGAGCGAAAGATCGAGGCCGTCCCACTGGTCGAACTGGCGAATCTGGGAAATCTTTGATCGGACCTGTCCGGCCAATGCCGGCAGCGTGAGGAGCTCGAACACGAGCGTGATGCCCCAAAAAATGCGGGGCGAGTACACCGGCACGTGGGCCGACCTTTCGATCAACAGCATTGCCCCAGCGATGGTGCTGCCCGCCAGCAAAGCGGCGGCCAGTGCCTCGAATGCCACGGCCCGCCATGCCGCGCGACGAGCGGCGGGGCCCGCCGATTCAAGCCGCATCAGGCTCCGGCGAATCGCCTCGGCGAGGATCTCAAGTCCAAGTGGTAGGGTGCAGACGAGAACTGGGACCAGAAAGATTCCGGTCACTTCGATTGGTCGCGGGCCAACGAGTGCGCAGCCCACGGCAAACCCACACCAAACCAAGACAACGTACGTCATTCGCACATTCCAGCGCCGCTGGTAGGCGGCTAGCGTCTCCCCCGGGCGGCGGCGGCCTCCTTCCAGCCCGGGCACCGGCACACACGCCCATCGCTCCCAGCGGGGGACCGTGGCCTGAAGCTCGGTGGTGAGCTGGCCGGGCTCGCCGAATCGCGCCCGCGCGCGGCGGACAGCATCGACGTCGTCGCCTCGCCGGGCCTTTTCGTCAGCCAAGAGCCCCTCGAGATGGGCGAGCAGCTCTTCGCGCATCTGGTTTTTCCTCCAGGGTTTGGCCCGAATCGGTCGAACCACTCGCTCGACGTCTTTGCGTAGCTCAATCATGCCGGCGCTCCCAGGATGGTGGTGACGATCGCCGCAAAATGCTGCCACTGATCCCGGGCCGTGACCAGCGCCCGCCGTCCCTTGGGCGACAGGCGGTAGACCCGCCGCCGGGGCCCGCGCCGCTGGGCGGGCTCATCGTCCCACTGGGCGGTGACCAGCCCCCGGCGCTCCAGACGGTAAAGCGCCGGATAGACCGAGCCCTCCTTGAGCGACAAGGCTCCCTCGCTCGTAGAATCGAGCCTGCGGCAGATGTCCCAGCCATGCGCCGCGCCGTCCTCAAGCACGGCCAGAACCAGGCTCTCGAGATGCCCCCGCAGTTGGTCTCCGCCGATGGATTTCATACTCAATATTTAGACAGACTGAGTAGTGGTGTCAAGACAATTGCGGAGAAGGACGTCGGTGAGGATTCTGGTAAAAACCCCAGCACAATATGCTACGGCTTGATATCGCCGTCTCATTCCAGGTCGAATTCAACTCGGTTCATGGTTATCCCGAGGCAACTGTCGCCGTTTGCCAGAGCCCTGACGTCGCAACTCATCTCGCTTGTCGCGTGATCTCACAGGTCTGCGAATCCATCCCAGTCCGGTACCGTCAGGCGGCCACGGCCCCGCGGCGAACGCGGTCGCGCGCGACGGTCGCATCCTCGGGACTCTCGTCACTGCCGCCGCCGGAGGCGATAATCGAGTTGGTCCTCCGCAGCACCAGCCCCACCGTTCGGCCAACGGCGAGGGAAAGCATGCCACATCCTGAACCCGACGGTCACGTCCCGGGCCGCTTTCCCACCACGCAGTGGAGTCGGGTGGTGACGGCCGCCAGCCGCGACGCCTCGGAGGCCCGGGAGGCCCTGTCGAGCCTCTGCCAGGCGTACTGGTATCCCATCTACGCTTATGTCAGGCACCGCGGACACGCGCCCGAGCAGGCACAGGACCTGACGCAGGATTTCTTTGCGTACATCCTCGAGCGTGACCTGATCGCCCTGGCCGACCCGACGCGCGGCCGCTTTCGTGCCTTCCTCCGCACTCTATGCGCCCGCCAACTGGCCGACCACCGCGATCGCCAGAACGCGGCGAAGCGGGGCGGAGGCCGGTCCCCGCTCCCCATCGACCCCGGCGACGCGGAACGCCGGTACGCGCGCGAGCCCGCTCACGAGTTGACCCCGGAGAAGATCTTCGACAGGACCTGGGCCTTAACGCTGCTGTGTCGGGTCGTCGAGCGCCTTCGCCGAGAGTACGACGACGCGGGCCGGTCGGACCGATTCGAAGAACTGCTTGCCATACTGACCCGCGACCCGGCATCCGACCCCTACGCGGAAATCGCCCGCCGGCTGGGGACGACCCAAGGGAACGTCCGCGTCGCCGTCCACCGCCTCCGGCGCCGGTACGGCCTGCTGTTGCGCGAAGAGATCGCGGCGACCGTCGGCGATGAGGCGCAGATCGACGACGAGATCCGCGCTCTCTTCTCGGCCCTCGAGGGGTGAAATCCGGCCTTGACCTGTAACGTTCGCGGTCGTGATCCCAATGAGGAAGTTAGGGATGTGCTTCGGCTCCCATCGAGACGGGGGCTAACGCACAACGTGGAGTCTGGGGGATGACCGGTTCCGAGATCTGCCCTGATTGCGGTGCCCGCCTGCCGGCGGGATCGCCGGCCGGGCTCTGCCCTCTCTGTCTGCTCCGACTCGGCGCCGCCCTGTCGGCGGATCTGGCGCGGGGATCCGGCTCGGGGGAGCCGGCCGATGTCCAAGGAGCCTCGCGCGGGGCGGCCGGGGCGGGCGCGTCGCCGCCGGCGGCGTCGACCCGGGACGGTGCCGGCGGCGCGGTTGCTCGCATCCATCTCCGGGACACGACGCAGGCCACGCCCGTGGTCCGGCCCGGCTCGCTCGAGATGCCCGACTTCTCAGGACAGCCGTCACGCTACCAGCTTATCGGCGAGCTGGCTCGGGGCGGAATGGGGGCGATCTTCCAGGGGCGCGACCTCGAGCTCGGCCGGGATCTCGCCGTCAAGGTGATACGGGACGAGCAGCGCGACCACCCCGAGATGGTCCGCCGGTTCGTCGAGGAGGCGCAGATCGGCGGCCAGCTCCAGCACCCCGGGATCACGCCGGTCCACGACCTGGGGCGCTTCCCCGACGGCCGGCTGTTCATCGCGATGCAGCTCGTCCGGGGACGCACCCTGGCGGCGCTGCTGGACGCGCGCGAAGGCCCTTATGAGGATCGGATGCAATTCCTCTCGATCTTCGAGCAGGTCTGCCAGGCGATGGCTTACGCCCACAGCCGAGGGGTCATTCACCGGGACCTGAAGCCGTCGAACGTCATGGTCGGGGCCTTCGGCGAGGTGCAGGTCATGGATTGGGGCCTGGCCAAGGTGCTCGAGCAGGGGGGCGTGGTCGATGAAGAGAGGGCGCTGTGCGCGCGATCGACTCCTCCGTCCGGACGTTGCGCAGCGCGTCGGAGTGGCTGGAATCGCGGGTCGGCTCCGTGCTCGGCACGCCATCGTACATGGCACCCGAGCAGGCCCGGGGCGAGCTGGACACGCTCGATGAGCGGGCGGACGTCTTCGCACTGGGCTCGATCCTCTGTGAAGTCATCACCGGCCGGCCCGCGTTCGCGGGAGAAAGTACGGCCGAGGTCTGTCGCAAGGCGGAGCGGGCCGACTTGTCGGACGCGTGGGCACGCCTCGACGCGTGCGACGCCGACGCGGAGCTGGTGGGGCTGGCGCGGTCGTGTCTCGCCGCCGCGCCGAAGCTCCGGCCGCGGGACGCGGGTGCGGTCGTCGCCCGACTTACGGGGTATCTCGGCGGCGTCGAGAGGCGGCTGAGGGAGGCCGAGGTGGCCCAGGCCCGGGCTGAGGCACAGGCCGCCGGGGAGCGGAGGAGTCGCCTGCTTACGCTGGCGCTGGCCGGGTCGGTGCTCGCCACCGCGCTCGTCGGCGCGGCCGGCTGGACCTGGATGGGACGCGAGAAGCAGCGCCGCGAGCGGGCGATCCGGGCCGGGGTCGATGCGGCCCTTTTCGAGGCGTCTAAGAAGCGCGACCGGGCTCGCGACGCAGGCGGTGCCAATCCGGTCGCCTGGGTCGAGGCGATCGAGGCCGCCCGCCGCGCCGAATCGCTGCTTGGCGGCGGGGAAGCCGGCCCGGAGCTGAGCGAGCGGGTGAAAGGCTTTCTGGCGGAACTGGCCCGCGAGCGCGACGCGGCGGAGGGTGCGGAGAAGGATCGCCGGATGGTCGAGCGGCTCGCCGCCATCCAGAACGAACTGGGCGTGCACAACGACGGCACGAAGGCCGACGCCGAGTACGCTGCCGCCTTCCGACTCTACGGTGTCGACCTCGACCGGACGGAGCCGGAGGCGGCCGGCCGGGCGCTCGCGGACAGCCCGGCCGTCGCGGACCTCGCCAATGCTCTCGACAATTGGGCCTTCCTGCGCCGCGGGCCGGTGTTGCGAGACCCGGCCGGCGGGGCGAGGCTGGTCGCGGCCGCCAGGACGGCCGATCCCGACCCGTGGCGGAACCGGCTCCGGGACACGCTCGGCCGGATGGGGGGCGACCCGCCCCGCAAGCTGGAAGCGCTGGAACGGCTCGCCGCCACGGCCAGCGTCGACCATCTGCCGGTGGCGAGCCTCACCCAGCTAGCCGCCGCACTCGTGTTCCTCGGCCGGCGCGACACGGCGATCGCGCTCCTGCGGCGGGCCCAGGCGTCGCACCGGGACGACTTCTGGGTCAACGCCGACCTCGGGCGCGAGCTCCTGGCCTCCGACCGTCCTGAAGAGGCGGTCCGTTTCTTCGCCGTCGCCGCGAGCATCAGCCCCCGCAGCGGGCTGGCCTTGAGCGGCCTGGGGAAGGCCCTCCTCCAAGGTGGCCAGCCGTCGGAGGCCGCCGATGTCCTCCGAGAGGTGATCCGGCTTCGGCCGGACGACGCCCTCGGCCACGTCGCGCTGGGGTCAGCCCTCCTCATGCTCGGGGAGCCGCATGAGGCGGATGCCGAGTTCCGCGGGGCCAGACGTTTGAAGCCGGATGATTGGGTGGTCCGCGACCAGATCGGGCTCACGCACTCCGACCGGGGCGACTGGGCCGCGGCGGTCGAGGAGCAGCGGGAATCGGTCCGCCGGTTCCCCGGGCTGGCGGTCGCGCACAAGGCACTGGCCCACGCCCTCGAGGGCTCTGGGCGCCTCGACGACGCCATCGCCGAATTCCGCGAGGCCGTCCGTCTCGAACCCCGCTTCCCGCCGGCCTACCTGTACTTGGGCCGGGCCCTGATCGAGGCGGGCGAATACCGGGCGGCTCTCGAGGCGCTCGCGCGCGTCGACCCGGGGCCTCCGCCCGCGGACCCCAAACTCAGCGCGTCGACTCTGATCTCGCGAGCGGAGCACCTGCTCGCGCTGGAGCCGCGGTTGCCCGCCGTCGTGGAGGGATGGGACCCCCCCGCCGACGCGGAAGCCATCGCAGATTTCGCCCGGATCGCCTCCTCCCGCCACTCCTACGCGGCGGCGGCGCGCCTGTGGGCCGCCGCGTTCGCCGACTCGCCGACGCTGGCGGCCGACCCGACCACGGGTAACCGCTACCAAGCCGCGCGAGCCGCGGCGCTGGCCGGTGCCGAGAGCGGCCGACCCGAAGGCGGGCCCGACGCCCGCTCCCGGGCGCGCTGGCGTGAGCAGGCCGTAACCTGGCTGGAGGCCGACCTCGCCGCGTCCGCCGCCGCCCTACAATCGGGGTCTTTCCGGCAGCGAGCCGCCGTCTTGAGGCGGCTTGGCCGGTGGCAGGTGGACCCTGCCCTGGCGGGACTCCGCGATACACAGGGCGTGGCCGCACTCCCCGAGCCCGAACGCGCGTTCGCTCCGCTACCTTTGGCGCCGGATCGATGCGTTGCGAGCGAAGGCCGCCGCTCCCACCCCGCAAGGACACGGCGCGGGCAGAAACCCGTGACGGCGCCTGTAACGTCGGCGGACATTTTCCCAATCTGAATACGAGGGGGGAAACGAGGCCCTCACTTCCTCCCCATTCCGCCGGTCACGCGGCGAGTCTGAGGTCGATCACTTCTCCGTGAGGCGGGTCCGTTCATGATCAACGCTCGACCATCCATGGTATCGCCCATGGTCCCGAGAGAGGATCCTGAGCGATTCGGCCGGCTCTTCGTCCAGACGCAGCGCGAGATCCTGCGATACATCCGGGCGTTGGTGCCCGACATCGACGATGCGCATGAGATCCTCCAGGACACCGCGGTGGACCTGTGGAGGAAGTTCGATCGGTATGATCCGGCATATCCGTTCGCCCCGTGGGCCTGCCGGTTCGCGTTCCGCCGCGTGCTGAAGCATCGCGAGCAGCGCGCGCGACGCGTCCAGTGCATGAGCATCGAATCACTCACCCAGATCGCCGCCGAGCACGCGGAGGAGGATGGAATCCCGGAGGAACGCCGACGCGCCCTGGAGGCGTGCGTGCAGCAGTTGTGCGAGGCCGATCGCCTCGTGGTCGAGCATCGGTATTCACGGCAGATGCCCGTGTCGCAGATCGCCGGTATCACCGGTCGCAATCCTTCGGCGCTCTACAAGGCGCTCGAGCGGATCCGCCGCCGTCTTTTCGAGTCCGTGAATCGCCGCCTGGAACTCGGGAGTCACTCCTGACGGGGTGCGGCACGAAGCCGCCGCGCATCACGGTCCGGGGGATGGGTCGGGAGGCCGATGAGCGTTGCGTCGTCGCTAACCAACCGTAGGGCAGAGGCGATTTCGAGGTTCACGGGACCGATGGTCACCTCGCCCTCGAGCGACTTCCGCCCGATCTGCCTCTTCGAGTGAGCTGAGCCTGCCCGTGAACGCCCCGGCCAGGGCAATCCACCTGCTGAGCGGCGTGGCCGGCCTGGGATACCCGGCGGGCCGCGAGGGGACCGTCTCGATGGTCGCACGCATCAGATATGAGGATCGCACGACCGAGGACGACGAGCTGAAGAACGGCGTGCACTTCGCCGACGTCAACGGCGGGCAGGTTGTCCGGGGCTCGAAGTTAGCGTTCCTTCTCGGCAGGCAGGAGGTCCGCTACCTGACCGTCACGCGCGGGAAGAAGGATGCGATCGCCAGGATCGAGCTGGTGAAAGTTCGCGACCAGACGGCCCCGATTGTCCTGGCCGCGACGGTCGTGGGTTTCGCGTGAGTCCGGGGCGAGCGGGGGGCGTCAGCCCCGTCCGTCCGTGAAGATAGGGGCTAACGTCTCCCGCTCGTCGGAATTGCGTTTTCACCAATAGGGGAGGTCCACCGATGAACCGCATTTGGCTCGCTGGCCTGCTGTCCTTCCTCCTGGCTGCGCCCCCCGGTCGAGCCCAGGATTCCAAGCCCGCCGACACCAAGCCCGCCGACACTGTCCCCGCGCCCACGAACGTCCCGGGCGCGGCGTATCCCCGGATCCATCCCGACCTGCGGGTTACGTTCCGGGTCAAGGCGCCGGACGCCCAGAAGGTCGTCTTCCGGTTCTTCGATCCCCGGGAGTATCCGGCGAAGAAGGGCGAGGATGGCTTCTGGACCGCGACCACGGATCCCCAGGTGCCGGGGTTCCATTACTACCGGGTGTTCATCGACGGCGCCGAAGTCCACGACCCCTCGAGCCACACGTTCTACGGGACTGGCAAGGACGTCAGCGGTATCGAGATCCCGGAGAAGGGCGTCGACTTCTATCTCCCGAAGGACGTGCCGCACGGCGAGGTCCGCGAGCGCCGGTACTTCTCCAAGACGACCCAGGACTGGCGTCGCGCCTTCGTCTACACCCCGCCCGGCTACGACAACAACCCCGAGATGCGCTATCCGGTCCTGTACCTCCAGCACGGCGGCGGCGAGGACGAGACGGGCTGGCCGCGGCAGGGGCACATGGCCTTCATCATCGACAACCTGATCGCCGAGCGGAAGGCGAGGCCGATGCTCGTGGTCATGGAGCGGGGCTATGCGCGTCGGCCCGGCGATCCGGCCCCCTCATTCCGTCCGCCGGCGCGGCCGGCCGCACCCGGCCAGAATCCCCCTCCGCCGCCCGACTTCAGCCGGATGTTCGGCGCGTTCGAGGAGGTGATGGTCAAGGACCTGATCCCGATGATCGACTCGACCTATCGGACGATCCCGGACCGCGAACACCGGGCGATGGCCGGGCTGTCCATGGGCGGCATGCAGACGTTCCAGATCGCGCTCAAGCACCTCGACCTGTTCGCCTACCTCGGGGGCTTCAGCGGAGGGGGCGGCGGCTTCCGCGGCGCGCCGTTCGACCCGAAGACGGCCCACGGCGGCGTCATGGCGGATGCGGATGCGTTCAACCGGCGGGTTCGCCTCGTCTGGCTGGGCATCGGCACGGCCGAGGGGCGGATGTACGAGGGCATCAAGAACTACCACGAGGCGCTCGAGAAGGCCGGGATCAAGCACGTCTACTACGAGTCGCCCGGCACGGCGCACGAGTGGCTGACGTGGCGGCGCTGCCTGCACGAGTTCGCCCCGCTCCTGTTCGCTAACCCATCGGTGGCCCGCCGGCCCGGCCGCGGGATGCAGCGACCGATCGTGCTGAACCCCGACGACGTGCCCGCGTTCCCCGAGCCGCCCTCCGGGTTCGATGCCGAGCGATCGGACGTGTCGCCGGGGAAGCCCGCGGCGGCGTGCAACCTCTATCAGGTCGTTCGCTCTTGAACGATATGGTCACTGATCAAACCAGGCCGATCAAAACAAATCTACGAAAAAAGACTCCCGTCGGATCGGCCTTCGCGATATTGGAGATCCCCACCTCGGCGCTTGAACGCCCTGCGCCGAATATGCCATTGAATGGCAATGGTCGCTGTCGGCAACTTCGTGTGCTCAGCTCATTCGAATCGGGGCGCATGGATCGCGCGGGTGTTCACAGAATCGGCTCGTCGCGGCATAATGTGCGCGACGGCCCTTCGGTCCGACCTGGGCGTGTGCGCGTGTGCGAGTGGAGAGCGGGATGCGACGACTCTGGCTGGGCCTGTGCGTGGCCGCCGCGGCGGTGCTCGCGCTGGGGGCGGTGCGGTGGGGGCTCGCGGCCCGCACCCAGCGGCAGTACCAGGCGGCGCTCTCGGAGGGGAAAGCCGCGGCCGAAGCCGGGGCGATGGCGAAGGCCCGGAAGGCGCCGAGCGCGCGCACGGCGCTGCGGCCGGAAGTCGGCGAGGCGCAGTATCTCTTGGGCGCCCTCGAGAAGTCGATGGGACGGCCCGATGCCGCCCGCGCGTACTGGCAGGCGGTGCCGGCCGGGTCGGGGTTTACCCTCCACGCCGCCATGATGCTGCGCTGCGCGGCCCTCGTCGCCGACCGCCAGGCCGACGCCGAGCCCTACCTCAAAGCGGCCGTTCGCGCCGTGTATCCGACCGGGAAGGAGGCGCGCGAGGTCTTGCTGAACCTCTACAAGGTCCAGAACCGCCTGGAGGAGGCGCGCCGGCTCGTGCGCGACGGCTGGGAGACCTACCCCGATCGGATCGGCACGCTCCAGCAGCTCTGGAAGCTCGATACCGCGAGCCCTGTCCTTCTGGAAGATCTCCGGTACGTCGTGGAGACCGCCGCGAAGAATGCGCCGGAGGATGACCGCGTCTGGCTCGCCCAGGCCAATCTGGCGGCCCGGACGAGTCGCTACCAGGAGGCGGCTCGACTGCTGGACCAGTGCCTGGAGCGGCGGGCGGATGACACGGCCGTCTGGCGCATGCGGCTCGATCTGGCGCTCGCGACGCAGGACGTCGCCGGCGCACGCGCGGCGCTCGAGCGACTGCCCGCGGATGCGATCTCACCCGAGGATTTGCTGGCGGTTCGTGCCTGGTTCGCGGCGTGCGCGGGGGACCTCCGGGCGGAGCGTCGGGCGCTCGAGCAGCTCGTCGCGGTGGCTCCCGGCCGCCTCGCCGCGCTCGACCGCCTCGCCGGGCTGGCCAAGCAGGCGGGCGACGAGGGCGAGGCCGCCCGCCTGCGGGGACGCAAGGCGGAGCTCGACCGGATCCTCGAACGCTATCGGGAGCGGCTCTTCAAGCCCGACCCCACAGCCGCGGCCGAAGAGCTCGCCGGCCATGCCGAGTCACTCGGCCGGCAGTTCGAGGCCCGCGCTTGGTGGGAGCTCGCGGTCGCGGGCCACCCGACGCTCACGGCACGGCAACAGGAAGCCCTGGTGCGCCTGGCGCGCGCCGAGACCGTGCGCCGAGCGCCGCCACGCTCGCCGGGCTGATCGCCGACCTCGGCAGCGTGCCGACCCAGGCCGCGCCGGCCGTCGCTTCGACGGGCCCGGCGCCCGCGTTCGTCGACGACGCCGCGGCGGTCGGCCTCCGCTTCCGATACGATCCCGGCGTCACCGAGGCGCGGCAGATCCCCGAGACAATGGGGACCGGGCTCGGACTGCTCGATTACGACGGCGACGGCTGGCTCGACGTTTACGTCACGCAGGGGGGCCCGTTCCCGCCGGATCCCAAGCGACGCGGCAACGGCGACCGCCTCTACCACAACCGCGGCGACGGCACCTTCGAGGACGCCACGCCTCCGCCGGGATCGCCGCGTTACCCGGCGGGTACGGTCACGGGGTCGCCGTCGGCGACGTCGACAACGACGGAGATCCCGACTTGTTCGTCGCCCGCTGGCGGTCTTACGCGCTTTACCGCAACCGCGGGGACGGCACCTTCGAGGACGCAACCGACTTCGCCGGGCTCGGGGGCGAACGCGACTGGCCGACCTCGGCCGTCTTCGCCGACCTCGACGGCGACGGCGACCTCGATCTCTACGTCGCCCACTACCTCGTCTGGAACGAGGGCTCACCCTTCATCTGCCGCGATCCGAAGTTCGGCGCGAACCGACTGTGCAACCCCGGCCTCTTCCCTTCCCAGCCCGATCATCTCTTCCGCAACGACGGCGGCCGGTTCGTCGATGTCTCCCGCGAGGCCGGGATCGTCGACACCCACGGCCGCGGCATGGGGGTGCTCGCCGCCGACGTCGACGACGACGGCCGCGTGGACCTCTACGTCGCCAACGACCAGACGGCCAACTTCCTCTGGCGAAACCTGGGCGGATTGCGATTCGAGGAGGTCGGCCACGTCGCCGGCGTCGCCGCCAGCGGCTCGGGCGGCTACCAGGCGGGGATGGGGGTCGACTGCGGCGACGTCGACGGCGACGGGCGTCCCGACCTGGTCGTCACCAACTTCTACGACGAGGGGACGACTCTCTACCAGAACCTCGGCCAGGGCATTTTCTACGATCGGTCCGACGCCTTCGGGCTGACGACTGCCACACGCTGCGCGGCTCGGCTTCGGCATCGCCTTCCTCGACGCCAACAACGATGGCCGGCTCGACCTGATCCAGGCCAACGGACACGTCGACGACTTTCGGCCCGAGTCACCGTACGCGATGCCCATGCAGCTTTTCCTCGGACGGAGCGACGGCCGGCTTACGGACGCGGGCGACCGCGCGGGCGAGCCGTTTAAGACCGAGCGGCTCGGACGATCGCTGGCCGTCGGCGATCTCGACAATGATGGCCGTCTCGACGTGCTCATGGCCTGCCTTGACGCACCCCTCCTGTACGCCCACAACCGGACCAGCGGCGGCCACCACTTGACCCTCCGCCTCGAGGGCGCCGCCTCCAACCGCGACGCCGTCGGGGCGAAGGTCGCCGTGACGGCCGGCGGACGGACGCGCGTTGCCTGGCGGCTCGGCGGTGGCAGCTACCAGGCCACCAGCGACGCCCGCCTCCATTTCGGACTCGGCGACGCCGATCGCGCCCAATCGGTCGAGGTCCGCTGGCCCTCCGGCCGGGTCGACCGACTCGGGACTCTCGCAGCGGACGCGGGCTACCTCGTGCGCGAAGGGACTAGCCAGGCCGAGCCGCTGCGGGGCTTCCTGGCCCGACTGGCGCGACGGCCGACGCGCCTTCGCCTCCGTAGGCAATTTCCGCGCTCGGATTCGTCACGCAAGAGCGCCTTCATGATAGCAAGCGTCCACCAAGTCGAGCGCCGGCGCATCCGCGTCTCACTCCGAATTTCATCGGGTACAGCTTGAGCGCGTCTGAGCTGCGGCCAACTTCCTGCCGCGCCAGGGCTTCGGTGACGACGGGTCAGCGGGAACCATCGACCACTGGATCGGCGTTCCGCGACCGAATTCCGTAGGAATGGACGCGTGTGTTGTGCATCGCGCTGGCGATCGAGTCGATTTCTGATTTTATCGCATTTTATTGTCCAATTCCGGCGGTCAGCCGGTGAGTATGAGGTAGAGCACTTCTTGGCGAGGCAGCTTTCTTGGCGAGTCATGCGCGACTAGACATGATGCCACCCACCGCTCTGGGGGAGGATCCCGAACGGTTCGTTCGGCTTTTCGTCGAGGGGGAGCGCGAGATCCTCCGGTATATCCTGAGGCTCGTGCCCGACATCGACGACGCGCGCGAGATCCTCCAGGATACGGCGGTGGATCTGTGGAGGAAGTTTGACCGGTACGACCCGACTATTGCGTTCGCGCCGTGGGCCTGCGGATTTGCATTCCGCTGCGTACTGAAGCACCGCAAGCAGAAAGCCCGGAGGGTCAAGTACCTGAGCATCGAGGCGATCGACTTGATCGCCGCGGAGGGGTCGGAGAAGGACGGGATCCTCGAGGATCGCCGGCGTGCGCTGGAGCGATGCTTGCAGCAGCTTGCGCGGATGATCGTCTCGTGGTCGAGCACCGGTATTCGCAGCAGATGTCGGTCGCGAAGATCGCCGGGACGACGGGCCGGAACACGTCCGCGCTGTACAAGGCGCTTGAGCGGATTCGCCGCCGGTTACTCGAGTGCGTCAACCGCCGCTTGCAGATGGGGCGTCCGCACTGATGACACGACCATCCTCAGACAACGAACGCCATCGCTTGCTCTCGGGCTGGTGTGACGGCGCGCTCACCGACGCCGAAATCGAGCGGCTCGACGAGTTGGTGCGCACCGACCCGGAGTTTCGGGATTTCTACCTGGAATACGTGGATCAGCACGCCGTGCTCGCGGCGTCGGTGCTGCCGATCGAGGACGTCCGGTTGATGGTACACTGCCCGGGAGCGGCGTGCGACGAGCCGAGCGGGCGGGGTGATGCGGTCGGGGCGAGGACCGAGTCGGGGTTCCGGAATCAGCGCCGAGCGATTCCCACGCGTGTCCCGCGCGTGGGGATGGTGGTTCGTTGTGGCGGCGGCCGCCGTCGCGGCCGGCATCATCGCGCAGCAATGGCCAACTGGTGGACGGGGACCGGCGGTTGTCACTGCTCAGGCGACCGCCGGAGACCCTCCGAGGCTGGGGCTCGCGGCGGATTCGCCGTCGTGGTCCAGCTCGCGGCCGCCGAATGGGGGCCGGGGCAGCGGCCGGCGGAAGGCGAGCTGCTGGCGGCCGGTCGGCTCGTCCTGCGCTCGGGGCGGATCACGTTGGGCTTGCTCAGCGGCGTCACGCTCACGCTGGAGGGGCCGGCGGACCTCGAGCTGATGTCGATCGACCGGGTCCATTGCCGACGGGGTAAGCTCAGGACGTATGTCCCGCGTGGCGCCGAGGGCTTCGTGGTCACTACTCCGGGCTCGGCCGTGGTCGACCTCGGGACCGAGTTCGGCGTGAACGTCGCCGACGACGGCAAGACGCGCGTGATGGTGTTCAAGGGGGAGGCTGAGGTGGCCGTGATTAACGATGCCGGGGCACCGGTCCGCAGCCAGCAGGTCAAAGAGCGTCGCGCGTATGCGATCAACCCGCAGAGCGGACAGATCGACGAGGCTGCGGCGGACTCGGTGGACTTCGTGTCACCGCCGGTGCTGGCCCCGAAGCCGCTCGCGCTCGACGCCTCGTATCGGGAGGCGGTTCTGGCTGCCGGCCCGTGGGCCTACTGGCGGTTCGAGAAGATGGACAACGGCGTCGTCGCCGACGAGGTCGCGGGAGATCGACCGCTGTGCGCGACCGGGCCCGTCAAGCTCGCCGGCGCGGGGCCCGGGAACCGTTGTCTCGAATTTGGATCCGAAGCGGACGAACAGAGCGTGGCGATGGACGGCCTCTGGGAGCCGCCGAGCGACCCGGGATACGCGGTGGAGTTCTGGGCGCTCTCAGGACGGATCGAAAACGCCGCGCTCGTCAGCCTGATCGCACCCGGCCCGCCCACCGAAGACTACAAGCATCTGTTCCTGCTGGAGTTCACCGCGAGGGATCGGCGATCGCTGCTCTCGCCGGGTTTGTTCCGCTTCCTCCATCGGTGGCCCCCCGGAGATTCGGGCGGCGACAACCTTTTCTCCACGCAGCATTACGTCCCGTACGGCTGGCACCACATCGTCGCTCAGGGGAGCGGCGGGCGGCTGGAGCTTTATGTCGACGGCGTTGCGACGCTTCCGGTCGCGCCCCGGTCGGCCTTGGCGACCGAGCCGTGCCGCGTTCTGCTGGGGCGGCCTCAAACCCAAGCCACGGCCTTCGGGCCGCGTGCACAGCCGTCCTTTCGTCGGGCTGATCGACGAGCTGGCACTCTACAATCACCCCCTCACCGCGCTTGAAGTTCGACGTCACTACGAGCAGGGGACGGCCGGCGGGCGATCGTCGGGGACTGAAGCTCGTCTGCACGGCGGCGTCCGCGTCGAGCGGGCCAGATGCGAGATCTCGGTATCGATGTGCGTCCCTCTGCGCTGAACTTCAAGCTCCCCGGCACGGGTGCCCGGAACGAATGCGATGAGATCAACCGGGCGCGGCGGCGCGCGCCGGTGGAGGGAGCCAGGGTCTCGTCGTCCCTGGCGTGAGGCCGCGATCTGGTTGGGAAAGGAGGGCGAATTGACTCGGACCGGTTGGAAGGTCGTCAGGATGGCACTCCTGGCGTTGGCCATCGGGGTCGCCGGGCTATCAGCCGGCTGCTCTGGCAGCAACAAGAACGACGGACAGATCGAGTCCGCGCCGGAGGCCCGGAACGCGGCCGCGGCGGTCAACAAGAGTTATATGGAGAACATGATCAAGCAACACGCCAAGCCGACAAATAAGAAGCAATAATCGCGTCTTGCTCCGATTGTTCATCTGCCGCTCAGACAAAGGCGGCAGGCGTTCATCCGCGCGCGGCCTGCGCGCCCGTTAGCTCGTTCGCACGAGACTTACCTCTCTAGCTCGTATTCATTCAAGGAGCCTCGAGATGAAACGTCGATCGAGACATGCTTTCACGCTGATCGAGCTGCTCGTTGTCATCGCCATCATCGCGGTGCTCATCGCGCTTTTCTTGCCCGCGGTGCAGTCGGCACGTGAGGCCGCCCGCCGCGCCCAGTGCGTGAATAACCTCAAGCAGATCGCACTGGCCTCTCACAACTACGCGAGCTCGACCAACTCGTTCCCGCTGGGCATCTCCAACAACCCGCAGGGAGCTCCCGGCGCTGCCGGCGTATGGCTCGACCTGGAGCAGCTTCTGCGCCCAGGCTCTGCTGCTCCCCTACCTGGAGCAGAGTCCCCTGTACCAGGCGGCGAACTTCGCCTGGGGCCCCTGGGTCAACAACGATACGGTCAACGACGCCGTGATCGCCTCATTCCTCTGCCCGTCCGACCCGGGTGCTCAGGGCGGCGTCTGGAACACCGCCCATACCAACAGCTACAACGCGAGCTACGGCGCTACCACGACCCAGCTCAATACCTGGGGAAACAACTGCAACACCGCCAACTTCATCGGGTGCGTCATCCCGGCCGATTCGTCGGGCGTCTTCACGTACGGCATCGCCTACGGCTTCCAGTCCATCACTGACGGCACGAGCAACACGGTCGCCTTCGCCGAGAAGCTGTGCGGGCAGAACGGCCAAAATTACTACAAGTCGGGCGTTGGCCCTGGTGCGCCTGATCGGGGCAACATGGTGTCGATCGCCGGCGGCCCGCCCAGCGGGGCGGCCTACCAGGTCAGCGCGTTCGCCGACCCCACCGACGTGCTGAACGCACTCCAGGCCTGCTCTCAGGCATTCCAGACCGCCGCGACAAACACCGGCTCCGCGGCCATCCAAGATTACCCCGGCTGGCGATGGGGCCCGGCATGATCGGCATGTCGCTGTTCAACACGATCCAGACCCCGAACGACACGTTTGGCGGCTGCATGTTCGACACCAATGGCGGTGGTGCTTACGCCACCGACTGGCCCAACGGCGGCTTCAGCATGGGCGCATCCAGTGCCCACCCGGGCGGTGTGAACACCGCGATGGCCGACGGCAGCGTCCGATTCATCAAGAACACGATCGGCCGGAACATCTGGTGGGCCTTGGGCACCCGCAACGGCGGCGAGGTCGTCAGCGCCGACGATATCGAGTCGTCGAAACGGTCCGCCGCCGCAGGGTCTGGTTGAGTCGACGAAGAACGGGGTGGAGTGCCGCGATTGCGGCGCTCGACTCCGCTCGTCTATGCGGCGCGGCGGCCTGGGAAATGTCGTCAGTCTCGCGGTCCTCACCCCAGCCCTCTCCTGACATGGCGGGGCGAGGGGGTCCGAGGAGCGACGTCGACTGTCTGCTTTTTCTCGCGCGGCGGAGAGAAGATGGCCGCAGAGCGGATAGGATGCGGCGGCTCGACGGAAGCACCAGTACTCCGCGGCCCTTCGCCCCAGCCCTTTCCCCGCATGGCGGCGCGAGGGGGTCGGAGGATCGACGTCGACCGGCAGCTTGCCTATAGGCCGATGCCGCTCAAGCGGAGGGCCGGCCTGCCTCGCGTGGGGTGGGTTCCGGTCCGGACGTGACCGCCCTGCCCCGGCGTGCGAGCAGTGCGGCTACGCCGGCGGCCGGGAGCAGGGAGGCCATCATCTTGGCCATCAGCCGCGACTCAGAGGTCAGCGAGAGCGGGCGGGTCGTCGCGGCCTTGGGAAACGCCATGGCTGCCGTCACCTCGAACAGGAACGCGGCGAGCACTTCGCCCACCAGGCCGCCGACCGCGGCCCGCGCGAGCGACGACGTGCGGCCCCGCAACCCCAGCGCGAACGCCAGGCCCCCAGCCAGTCCGGCCGTGCCCCAGATGCCGCCGTGGACCAGCATCGGCACGGTCAGGCTCTGGTCGACCTGGTCCAGTTGAATGTGATGGTAATACACCGGCTGCAGCGCGAGCGACGCGCCGAGGGCCAGCGCCGCGCCGAGCACCGCCCCGGCAAGCCCGGCCGCAGCTCCTGCCCGCGCCGAGCCCCTCGCCAGCCCTCCCGCAAGCCCCGAGCGCAAGGCCGAGGCAGGCTCCTTGCACGGCAAACGCGACGCCGCATTTTTCACGTCCGTCCGGACCACCTCGTCGGCTGGCGCCGCGGTCATCCGACCGACGGGCGTATCCGACGTGACCATCTTGGGCTGGAAGGTTGCCACCGTCGCCTCGCCGAGCTGCCAGGCCACGATCCCGGCGACGCGGCCGCCACGCCCAGGCCGAGATGCGGCCGGCGGCCGGCTCGGAACGAACGGCCGACCCGAGTGTCTCGGCGTGTCCCATCGATGTAATCCTCTCATGAAGATGTGCACGTCGGATGCCGCGGTCCGCCGCTCGCAAGGGCGGCGCGTGGGCCGGGTGCCTCCGTGGCCGCACTAGAGTACCAGGCGCGTTGACGCCGGGCAAACCAGCTCTGAAAGATGAGCGGGAGCAGCCGCGCCGCGATCATTGGCCCGCTTTCCTCGCCTCGTCAAGCTTCGATTGACGGGTAAGACGCGCTGCGAGACCTTCGGCCTGTCAGCGGGTGGGGTCAGGAGACCCTGCCAACAACCGGTCAATCGAAGGCCGACAAGACACTAGGCCGAGTCTGACTTCGACTCGCAAGGCCAGCGGCGACCAGTGGAGCTGCTTGCAGCGGGGCGGCTACGATGGCGGTTGGCTCGTCTGAAGACGTCGGCTGGTGCGGGCCGAACCGGTGGTACAGGCGGCGGACTGGGCGGCTTGCCGAGGGGGTGCGATGACGAGCGGCGCGGTGCGGGCAGGCAGGCAAGTGATGGCATACGCGGCGGGCTGTGGCGTACGCCGTTGCGGCGGCGGCCGCCGTCGGCGGCGTCTGGATCGCGCGGCGTGGTACGCCTGCGCCGGCGGACGGCCGGCTCGCCCGTCGTGGTGCGCCGACGCCGGCCCATGTCCGGCTCGGCCGGCTCGTGGCCGAGTCGCCGTTCCGCAATATCGGACCAGGCGTCGGCTATGTCGGCGATCCGGCCTGCGCGGTGCCACGCCGACGTCGCCGAGTCGTACCGACGCATCCGATGGGGCGATCGGTGGCGGCGATCCCCGCGGCCGGTGACGAAGAGCTGCGCCGCGTGCCGGGCGGTGCGGAGTTCGACGCGGGCGGATACCACTACTCGGTCGAGCGCCGAGCTGGGCGGCTCGTCCACCGCGAACAGAAGCTCGACGAGGGCAAGCCGGTTGCCGCCGTGGAGGCCGTCGTCGCTTACGTTCTGGGCTCGGGCGAGCGGGGCTGTTCGTTCCTGGTGGAGCGCGACGGGTTCGTGGCTCAATCGCCGGTCGCCTGGTACGCACAAGAAGGGGCGATCAACCTCCCCCCGGCTACCACGAGCGGAACTTTCATTTCGAGCGCGTCATCCTTCGCGGGTGCTTCTTCTGTCACGTCGACGGCGCGACGCCGGCCGCGGGCACGCACAATCACTATGCGTCGCCGCTGGACCTGAGGCCGATCGGCTGCGAGCGGTGCCACGGCCCGGGCGCCTTGCACGCTGCGCCGGCCCGGCGTCGGTTCCGAGGGCTTCGACGCGACGATCGTGAATCCACGGCACCTGGCCCCTGCCCTACGGGATTCGGTCTGCGAGCAGTGCCACCTTCAGGGGGCCGACCGCTTCCTGCGGGCCGGCCGCACGGAAGGGGACTTTCGCCCGGGGCTGCCGCTCGACGAGTTTGTGGCGGTCTTCGTCGAGGCCGGGCCGGCCGGCCGGCCGCGAGCGGTGGGCCACGTTGAACAGATGCACGCGAGTCGCTGCTACGCCGCCAGCGGCGGCGCCCTCGGCTGCACGTCATGCCACGACCCGCACCGGCGCCCGAGGGACCGCCGAGCGGGTCGAGCACTACCGCGAGCGCCGCCTCGCCTGCCACGAAGGAAGCGCCTGCCGCGTCCCGGAGCCCGACCGCCGCGCGCGCCAGGCCGACGACAGTTGCGCCCACTGCCACATGCCCCGGCGCGGGACCCGAGACGTCGCTCATACGGCGATGACGGATCACCGCATCCCGCGCTTGCCGACCGCGGCGGCGGCTTCCGACGCGCCGCGCGCCACGGCGGGAGGGCTGACCCGGTCGAACGGTTCTGGCCACTCCGGGCCGGTGGTCCGACTTGCGCGGAGGCCGACCGGGATCTCGGGATCGCGCTATTCCACGTCGCGCGGTGAACGGTGGCGGCAGGGTGGCGCGAGCGAGATGGTGCTAAGGGCGTCAGTGCTGCTCGACGCGGCCCTCGCCGCGCGGTCCGACGACGTGCCCGCGCTCGAGGCGAAGGCGCACCTGCTCTGGATGCGCGGGCGTACGACACTGGCCCGCGACGCCTTCCAGTCCGGGATGGCCCTCGAGCCAGACAACGAGCGGCTGCTGGAAGGAGCGGCCGCGCTCGCGGGCGCCACGGGGCGAGGAGATGAGGCCGTCGCGCTGCTCGGCCTGCGCCGCCGCGGTCAACCCGTACTGTGCCGATTATCCCCGACGGCTGGCCGTCCTCCACGCCGAGGCAGGCCGATGGGCCGAGTCGGCCCGGGCCGCCCGGACCGCGCTTGGACTTGACATATCACTCGTCGAAGCCTGGATCGCCCTTGTCGTCGCGCAAGCACGACTCGGCGATCTTGCTTCCGCGGGTGAGGAGCTGCCCCGGCTGGCGCGTTCGATCCCGACGCTGCGGACGCCCTCCAGCGATCGTTGTTCGGCGGGAAAGACGGGACAAGATGAACGTACCTGCGAGCTATCCATACAACCCGCGCTGGCAAGTCATCGCGATGTGCTGGACATTCGCGGCGGCCTTCACGATCTCGATTTTCATTTCGGCCGTGTATTTGCCAAAGGCCTTGACATCGCAGTGAGCTTGCTTGCCGTCTTTGCCGGCTTGGGCGTGCTCATCACGCTGCGACGCTACGAGTACCCAAGCTTGCTCCTGATCGATGAGGAGGGAGCATGGGTGCCGAGCGGCTTTCTGGTCGCCACATCCGAGGGGCAAGGTTTGAGCCGTGCAGCGAGAAAAAATGTCGCTCGGGGGTCAAGAAGATCGAGAGCAACGGCATGAATGCAACGAGTCGGTCGGGACATGAGGTCGACCGCGCTCGCCTCCGTAACGCGGGCGCTGGCCCAGCTGATCAACCTGTTAAAGCAGCCCGGATGAAACGGTTCACGCCGGGGCGGCCGACGCCCTGCGTGTGCTCGACCCGCCGCCCGTTTGGGACCCAATCGGAGCCTTGATCAAGGCCAGGGACACGTGGATGAGCTGGCGTTCTATTCTCGAGGACGAGTACACAGTGGGGTGCAAAGATTGCGGCGTCGAGTTCGTCGATCCCGGCAAGTGGCCCAGCCAGAAATGGCGTCGTGGTCGTTGCCGTTTTTGTGGTCACGTCCACCGCACGGACGGCCCGCCCCGCTTCGAGCGTCCGGGAAGTTAACTCCGGTCGACGACTCGCTCGCGCCGGTTGCACCGACGCGGGCGTTCGCGCAATCCGTGACGTTCCCGGCGGGGATCGCCAGTATCACCGTCCCGGTCCCACTGTCCCAGCTCGCAAGTCCCACAGGCGATACGCAGCTCGGCGTCACCATCCAGGGCGGCGGACCGCAGGTCTACGGAATGAATCAACAGATCGATGTGGTGAGCACACCGGACGCGATCCCGCCGACGATCACCGACGTCCACACGATCCAGACGGGACGCAAGATCACGGGCATCTCGATGACGTTCAGCAAGGCGATGGATGCGGCGACCGTCCAGGACGTAAGCGATTTCCGGCTCAACCTCAATTTCGGCGCCCGCTCGCGGGCGATCGCGCTCAGGTCGGCGCAGTACGATCCCACGACCGACACCGTCATCCTGACTACCCGAGGCCCGCTTAACCCGAGCGCCACGTACCAGATCAGCGAGCCAAACTGGATCGGCTCGAGCGGGGCGAAGGCGCTGGTGGACCGGCAAGGTAACGCCCTGAACGAGAGCTTCGGCGGCGTCCCGGGGGCCTTCTCCATCACCGTTGGCACGAAGCATCCGTACTCGGCGTCGGCGCTCGTGGTCTGGGGCGGAAGCTGAGCTGCGTCGTGCCCGCTACCTCCTCGGATGCCGCCATCCTGCGTCGACCCGATGCCGGGCTCGACGAACTTGAAACTGGTCTGACCACGGAGTCCCGGTCGACCACGCGCCATCTCCGCGATGTTTCACGATCAGTCTGGCACTCGACGGGCCCGATCAACCATGGAATGAGAGGGTCAAGCCGCTCTCGCGAACTTCCCTCGGAGGGGAGTGACCAGGCGTTGTTGCGCTTCTCGAAGGACCCCCTCTCGCCCTCGCCGTCACGGGACGGGGTCCGAACCGAAAGGACGATATCACCATGGGCATTCTCCTCATTGTTTTTCTCTTCGGGCCTGCGACGATGGGCGCCGTCCTCGGGGGGAGCATCGGGGTGAGCATCAGATTGATCAGCAGGAGAAAGGGCGGACGGCTCGCATTATTCGGGACGCTTGCCGGAGGGTTTCTCGGCTTCGTCGTCGGCTGCGTTGCGAACCGCCAGGTTCTCGGCGAGATTTGGCGGTATGACCCACTTCACAACTCAGGGGTCCGGGATCCTGGAGCCGATTCTCGATAGCGGATTTGGGACGCGCAAGCGATGCGGATCTGAACGGTTCGGCATCCGAAGACTCCGCAACCGTCCTGAAAGCGCCCGGCGAGCTACATCCCGCCCCCTGCTCAGCTGTCGTTCTTTGCCAGAGTCCCGAATTCGCAAAGCATGTCACTTGTCGCATGATCTCACAAGTCTGCGAATGCAAACCCACTCGATGGCGACCGTGGCGTTCCCAGTGTAAAGTGACAGGACGGATGTGACTGCGTAGCACAGGCCGAGGACGTCCTGACCGTGAACCCCCACGAATTACGAGGTGCGAACCAGCCGCACGGCTCGGAACCTTCCTCTCATGGCTCGGAAAGAACGGAGGAGGACCGGACGCAACGCTCGGAGCTTCCAGCCGCCGACCTGGATAAAACCGGGGCGAGCCGGGCGCAAGACTCGGAAGCTCCCTACGATGACCCCCAAAGAACACTCGCATTCCAGCCAAACGGGTCGGAAGCTTCCGCCATTGCTGTCGCTTCTCTCCAGCAGCCGCGGCAAATCGGCCGCTACCAGGTCAAGAGAATCCTGGGCGTAGGTGGATTCGGCATCGTCTATCTGGCCGACGACGAGCAGTTGCAGCGTAAGGTCGCGATCAAGGTCCCGCACGCCAGCCTGATTTCCTGCCGAGAAGACGCCGACGCCTACCTGACCGAAGCCCGGACCGTCGCCAGCCTCGATCACCCGAGCATCGTCCCGGTCTACGACGTGGGCAGTACCGAGGAGTGTCCGTGCTTCGTCGTTTCGAAGTTCATCGAGGGCACGACGCTCAGTCAGAGACATGAAGGGAGACCGGCTTTCCTTCGGCGAAACCGCAGCAATCGTCGCCACCATGGCCGAGGCGCTGCACCACGCACATCGCAAAGGGCTGGTGCATCGCGACGTCAAGCCCGGAAACATCCTGCTGGACCACGACGGCAAGCCGTTCCTCGTCGATTTTGGGATGGCGCTCAAGGAGGATGACGTCAGTGAGGGCCTGAGATATGCGGGGACGCCGTCGTACATGAGCCCCGAACAAGCTCGGGGCGAGGGGCATCGCGTCGACGGCCGCTCCGACATGTTCAGCCTGGGGGTGGTCTTCTACGAGCTGTTGGTCCGCAGGCACCCCTTCCGCGCCGGCTCGCTACCGGACCTGATCGAGCAGATCACGACGTTCGACCGCGCCCGCCACGGCAGCTCGACGACGGCATCCCTAAAGAACTGGAACGCATCTGCCTCAAGGCTTTGGCGAAGCGGGCCTCGGAACGCTACACGACGGCCAAGGACCTGGCCGATGACCTGCGACAGTTCCTGGCCGGCCACGCGGAGCACCCGCAGCCGGTTCTTGCAGCGACGAGCGGCGGCTCTCCCTCGGGCGCTTCCGGCTTACTTCCAGCCGCACTTCTGTCGTCCGATTCTCTGCGTAACTCCGCTGCCACAGCGACGACGTCGACCTTGGGTCGCGAGTCAGCCAGGATCGTGCCGAAGGGGTTGCGGTCGTTCGACGCCCGGGATGCCGACTTCTTCCTTGAGCTGCTGCCGGGACCACGTGACCGCGACGGGCTGCCGGAGAGTATCCGCTTCTGGAAGACCCGCATCGAGGAGACGGACGCGGAGGACACCTTCCCCGTTGGCCTCATCTACGGACCGTCAGGCTGCGGCAAGTCGTCGCTGGTCAAGGCGGGGCTCCTGCCGCGGCTGTCCCAGGATGTGATCGTCGTATACATCGAGGCCACCGCCGGCGAGACGGAGATTCGTCTGCTAAACGGCCTGCGAAAACGATGCGCCGGCTTGCCGGCGCACATGACGTTGAAAGAGACGCTGGCAGCAGTAAGGCGTGGGCAAGGGATTTCGCCAGAGAAGAAGCTGCTCATCGTGATCGACCAGTTCGAGCAATGGCTGCACGCCCGGAACGAGGAAGAGAACACCGAGCTCGTGCACGCTCTCAGGCAGTGTGATGGCAGCCGCGTGCAGTGCGTGGTCATGGTGCGGGATGATTTCTGGATGGCGGCGACAAGGTTCATGCGGGAACTGGAGATCAAGCTGCTTGAAGGCCAGAACTCGGCCGCGGTCGATCTCTTCCCCGTACGCCACGCCCGCAGAGTGCTGGCGGCATTTGGTCGTGCCTTTGGCGCGCTGCCGGAGAGCGGGACTGCGCTGGGCAAAGACAACGAGCAATTCCTCGAGCAAGCGGTTCGAGGCCTGACGCAGGAAGGAAAGGTCATCAGCGTTCGCCTGGCATTGTTTGCCGAAATGATGAAAGGCAAGTCGTGGACGCCGGCCACGCTCGAGGAAGTCGGCGGCACCGAGGGTGTTGGATTGACCTTCCTCGAAGAGACCTTCGGCGCAGCCACCGCGCCACCGGAGCACCGGATTCATCAGCGGGCGGCGCAAGCCGTTCTCACCGCCCTGTTGCCGCAGACCGGCACCGACATCAAGGGCCGAATGCAGCCGGAAGCCAAGCTGCTAGACGCCTCGGGCTACGCCGAGCGGCCCCGCGCCTTCCACGACCTGCTGCGAATTCTCGACTCGGAGCTCCGTCTCATCACCCCGACCGACCCCGAGGGGACGGTGGCCGAGGGCCTGGCAAACAGGCCGGCCAGCGGACACTGCTACCAGCTCACCCACGACTACCTGGTCCACTCGCTGCGCGACTGGCTGACCCGCAAGCAGCGCGAGACCCGGCGCGGGCGGGCCGAGCTGCGCCTCGCCACGATCACCTCGTTCTGGAGCGATCGGCCCGAGCGGCGCCGGCTTCCCTCGCCACTGGAATGGCTCGACATCATCTGTTACACGCGGTCCCGCTTCTGGTCAGACGACCAGCGGCGGATGATGCGCACGCGCAACGCGGCATCACGTCCTCCGAGGGCTCGCCGCTGCCGCCGTCGTTGCAGCCGCAGTCGTCGCAGGGCTGGAGATCAAGGGCCGCGTTCAGGCCGCGAGTCTCGTCTCTCAACTGCGGGTCGCCGACACCAATCAAGTCTCGGCGATCATCCGCGAGATTGACGGTTATCGCCATCGGACACGCGGTGAGCTCGACCGGATCGCACGCGACCCGAACGGCACGCCGAAAGAACGACTGCATGCTGCTCTGGCGGTGCTGCCCTACAGCGGTGCGCTTGACGACTATGTTCTCGATCGATTGCTCGAGTCGGAGCCGCAGGAACTGATCGTGATCGTCGAGCGGCTCGGGACTCGCAGGGCCGCGTTCATCGATCGGCTCTGGGCCTTGGCCAGCGACGCGGGCACCGATCGCAAGCAGCAGCTTCGCGTTGCCTGCGCCCTCGCCTCGCTCGATCCCCAGGGTGCCCGCTGGGAACAACTTGCGGGCGCCGTCGCGGGCTCCGTGGTGCTCGAGCACGCATCCCGGCTGGAGCGGTGGCTGGATGCCCTTCGGCCGGCCCGAAAGGTCCTCCTCGGGCCGCTCGCGGCGATTTTTCGCGACCCTGCCAGAACCGATACCGAGCGATTGATCGCGACCGATATCCTCGAGCAGTATGCCGCCGACGATCCCGTGTTCCTCGCCACGCTGATCAAGGATGCCAATCTCTCGCAGTTCGCGACGCTCCTGCCGGTCCTCAAAACCCACCACAACCAAGTCATCGACTTGCTCAGGTCCGACATCGAGAAGCAGCCGGCCCCAGGTGAGTCAGCGCAAACCGCGGAGATACACGCGAGCCAGACGGCCAACGCCGCGGTCACCCTGCTGCTTCTGGGCGAGCCTCGGGAGGTATGGCCCTTGCTCAGGCACTCCCGCGAACCTCGTGTGCGCGGCTACCTGCTCGATCGCATGCAGGCCCTGGGGGTGGAACCTGGCGCGCTCGTCGAGCGGCTGCGCAAAGAAACAGACACGTCGGCGCGTCGGGCATTGATCCTCGCGCTGTCGGAGTACCGAAGACAAGGATTGCCCGCGGCCGAGCGAGCATCACTCGAGCGCGAACTCATGGATTCGTTCCGGGCAGATCCGGACCCTGGGATCCACTCCGCCATCGAGCTGCTGCTGCGGCGGTGGGGTCAGGGCGACCGGGTCGACGCACTCGCCAAAGGATTAAATCGCGCCAAACCCGGCGGTGACCGCCGCTGGTACATCACTCGCGAGGGATACACGATGGTCGTGATCGACCCGAGGGACGACGACGTGGCGCTGTCGTGCGGCAGGCCGATCGATCGCGTCTTCGAGATGGCCACCAAGGAGGTGTCGGTCAAACAGTTCCTTCAGTTCCGTCCCCAGGCAGACTACTCTCCGGAACACAGTCCAGCACCGGACTGCCCGATCAACGTGGTGACTTGGTACGACGCCGCAGCGTATTGTCGCTGGCTCAGCGAACGAGAGGGCGTGCCAGCGCACCAGATGTGCTATCCACCCGTGAGCGATATCAAAGAGGGAATGCAGCTCCCCGCGGACTACCTCAAGCGGACCGGCTACCGCCTCCCGACCGAGTCCGAGGCCGAGTACGCCTGTCGGGCCGGTGCCCTGACGAGCCGCTTCTTCGGCTCCTCCGACCAGCTCCTGCCGAGGTACGCCTACTTCCGCGACAATTCCAGGATCCATTCCTGGCCCGTAGGCTCCCTCTGGCCCAATGACCTGGGCCTCTTCGACATCCTCGGCAATGTGATGGAATGGTGCCAGGAGAGCCGTTCGACGATCGAACGGCGTGAGGACCGGGAAGATACCAAACCGGTCAGCAATCTGATCGAGTACGCGTGTTGCGGAGCGGCTCATATGACAAGCTCGTTAGTGATGTACGATCCGATCATGCCGAGCACTCGCACCCAGTCGTTGAATTCAACCAGATCGGCTTTCGCCTGGCGCAACTCACGAACGGCGACCTTGACGGTCCCGCTGGAATGCCGTAGAGCATCGTCCTTCGCCAGGTGCGCCTCGGATGAACTGAAAAACTCACTGCAACCCGCGCTGCGTCCCCGTTTCTGGCTCGCCCTACCGGCAACGGCATTATGTACGAAAACACAGATATAGCGATCAGCGGGTGAGTGGATGCAACTAATCGGACTGATGAGAATCTCCTGCATGTGTCGATAATCGATCCACCGGCCGGAAGACGGCGTCGTCTCGAGCCCGGTCGCGACAATTCACATCGGATCGCGCGGGCTGCATGTCGGCTTCCGAGCACCTCGAACGCCCTGCCGACGGTGATCTCCGGCCGAGCGGTGGCTCCGCGATGCCATTCACGCGATACGGAACGGGGATCTCGGATCGTCATCGCCGTGAAAGGAATCGCTTCATACACCCCCATGGTTCCCAGGTCCGCCGACGGGCGGTGGTCGAGCCGCTCGAAGGCCGGTCGCTCCTGAGTGCCCTCGTTGCGTCTTCGACGGCAGCGCCGGCGGGCCAGCAGGTCGCCATTCAGGTGCCTTCCGCCTACATCAGCGATCGCGTGGGCACGCTCGACGTCACGCTCCAGCGGTCGGCCCAACCCGGCGGGCCGGGGGCAGCTGCGACGGCCCAGGCCGAGGCCCTGCTGGCGCAGCCGCTGACGGTCGAGCTATCGATTGTGCAGGGCGCCCCGCCGAACGCGGGCCCTGTGGCAATCCCTGGGCCGATCCCCGCGAGTCGCCCGGCCGCCCTGCGCTCGCCAAGCGGACGCTCGCCGCGCTTCGAGCGTCCGGGAAGTTGCCTCCGGCCGGGACCTCGCTCCCCCCCCCGGTTGCAGTGACGCCGGCGTTCGCGCAATCCGTCACTTTCCCGGCGGGGATCGAAAGTATCAGCGTCCCGGTCCCGCTGGCCCAACTCGCGAGTCCTACCGGCAATACGCAGCTCGGCCTCATCATCCAGGGCGGCGGGCCGCAGGTCTTCGGAATGAATCAGCAGATCCACGTGGTGAGCAGTCCGGACGCGATCCCGCCGACGATCACCGACGTCCACACGATCCAGACGGGACACAAGATCACGGGCATCTCCATGACGTTCAGCAAGGCGATGGATCCCGTGACAGTGCAGGACGTGCGCGACTACCGGCTCGCCCTCAATTTCGGCGCCCGCTCGCGGGCGATCGCCCTCAAGTCCGCCCAGTACGATCCCGCGACCGACACGGTCATCCTGACCACCCGAGGCCCGCTTAACCCGAGCGCCACGTACCAGATCGGCGAGCCAAAGTGGATCGGCTTTAACGGGGCGGAGATGCTGGTGGACCTACAAGGCAATGCCCTGAATGAAACCTACGGCGGTGCCGGCGGCGTCCCGGGGGCCTTCTCCATCACCGTGGGCGCGAAGCATCCGTACTCGACGTCGTGCGCTCGTTCTCTGGGGCGGGAGCTGATTCGCGTCGCGACGTCGACCTCCTCGGACGCCGTCAGCCTGCGTCGACCCGATGCCGGGCTCGAAGAACTTGAAACTGGTCTGACCACGGCGTCCCGGTCGACCACGCGCCCATCTCCGCGGTGTTTCACGATCAGTCTGGCACTCTATGGGCCCAATCGACCATGGAGTGAGAGGATCGAGCCACTCTCGCGAACCTACCTAGGACGGAAGTGACCAGTCATTGCCGCGCTTCTCGATGGACCCCTCTCGCCCTCGCCATGACGCGACGGAGTCCGTACCGAAAGGACGATGTCATCATGGGCATTCTTCTTATCGTTTTTCTCTTCGGGCCTGCGACTATCGGCGCCGTCCTCGGGGGGTGCATCGGGGTGAGCATCAGATTGATCAGCAGGAGAAAAGGCGGACGGTTCGGATTATTCGGGGTGCTTGCGGGAGGGTTTCTCGGCTTCGTCGTCGGCTGCATTGTGAACCGCCAGATCATCGGAGACATTCTGCGGTACGACCCCTTTCACCAGGCGGCGGCGCGGGATCTTGGAGCGGATACTCCACGGTAGTCGCTTCACGTCCAGACACTGCGATCCAGCGACCGATACCCCACCGCCTCGGCAATATGCTGCGGCTTGATATCGTCGCTTCCTTCCAGGTCGGCGATCGTGCGGGCGACGCGCAGGACTTTGTCATGGGCGCGCGCCGAGAGTCCCAGATCCTCCATGGCTGCCTTCAACAGCGACATGGCCTCGGGCTTGAGCGGGCAGAATTTCCTGACCTGGCGCGGGGTCATCCGGCCGTTGACCTGAGGGCCTCTGGGGCCGAAGCGCTTGGCCTGGCGCTCGCGCTGCCAGCACCTGCGCCCGCAGGTCGGCGGACGTGGGGCCCGCCGGCATTTCGGCGAGCTGTGTGAAGGGAACCGCCGGGACCTCGACGTGGAGGTCGATCCGGTCGACCAGCGGCCCGGAGATCTTGCTAAGGTATTTCTCGACCTGCGGCGGTGTGCAACTGCACGCTGCGCCGGGGGTCGGAACGATACCCGCACGGGCGCGGATTCATCGCGGCCATGACGATAAACTCAGCCTTGACCCTCGACGGTAATTGTTCTATAATTCAACAGATGGATGCCGATGAGTTAGGGCGTGAGACGACGCCATGGACTTCGATTTCGTGGAATGGGATAGCGCGGACGATCCGCGCGGAAATGCCCAGCACATCGCGGACAACGGCTTGAGCATCGATGACGTTGAGGACGTGATCTACGATCCCCAGAGCCGTCCGGTTCAGAGCCGGAGTTCGAGGCGTCCGGCCTTGATCGGTCGGACTTCGACGGGGAAGACCATCATCGTGATTTATGAGCGCCACACGGATGCCGGGATCGTTGTCGTTCGCCCTGTATCTGCCTACGAGATCGAGGAGTGATTCATGCGCAGTCAAAGTCCAAAGAACCCTGATCGCCACCAGCGGCGGCGGCTCGATGATGCTGAGCTGACGCCGGAGCAACGGGCCGCCATCGAGACGCGTCGCGCCGAACGCCAGACTCCCCAGTATCAAGAGGAGATGGCGCGCGACATCGAGGCCTATCGACAGGAATATCCGCCGCTTCGCGATTCGGAATTGATCGAGGCCCTGGCCGGCCTGCGACGCGAACGAGAGCGACAAGGATTGAGCCTCACGGATATGGCCGAGCGGACGGGGATCGACCGTGCCACGATCAGCAAGCTGGAGACGGGCAAGCTTGCCAACCCGACGATCGGTACCCTCAGGACCTATGCCAAGGCTCTGGGACTGAGGCTGGCTTGGACTCTTGAGGTGGTCAGAACGCATGACATGGCGAGCCAGTGACGGAGAGCCGTAGTGCGCTACGCCCCCTTTTCGGCAGTACTCCAACGGCTGGCGGAGGACATCCAGCGTCTTTCGGTTGAACTCGGGCATCTGGTCCAGGAACAGCACGCCCTTGTGCGCCATGCTGATCTCGCCGGGTTGCGGCGTCGTCCCGCCGCCGACCAAGCCCGCGTCGCTCACCGAGTGGTGCGGCGGCCGGAACGGACGCACCGCCATCAGCGCCTGACGCGGCTTCAATAGACCCATCGCGCTATAAATGCGCGTCGTCTACGGCCTGGGGCCCTGGCTTAATGCGCGATCACGGGGCAGGCGCCATTTCCGGGTCGCGCTCCATGAAGACTCTGGCGGCTCATCTCTACGAAACTCCCAAGTCGCTGACGACCCTCCGTCCGGACGTCCCGCTTGACCTTCAGGAGATCGTGCACCGTCGCCTGGCAAAATAACCACTCGAGCGCTACCCAGAGCGCCGAGTTGCTGGAATCGGCCCTCGCCCGCTGTGCCAGCGCCGGTGAACGGTCGTTGGTCGCAGCAGCGGCGTGGTGGCGCAGGCTCGCAGATCCAACCGCCGCGTCCAGCCCGCCGACCGACGAATCCGCGGAAGGCTTGACCACGTTCTAGCGTCGCCAGACCGAGGCCGGGAGAGCAGCGCGATTGATGCTCCGCCGTCCAGGCGAGTTCGCCGCACGACTCCCTTCGGCGTCCGTCGCGCGGTTTCGGATGATTGAGGCGACAAGCGAGATACCGCAGAGAACGAACAGTCGGGACACGATCATGCGTCACGTCACGTCCAGACACTCCGATCCAGCGACCGATACCCCACAGCCTCGGCAATATGCTGCGGCTTGATATCGTCGCTTCCTTCCAGGTCGGCGATCGTGCGGGCAACGCGCAGGACCTTATCGTGGGCGCGCGCCGAGAGTCCCAGATCCTCCATGGCCGCCTTCAACAGCGACATGGCCTCGGGCTTGAGCGGGCAGAATTTCCTCACCTGCCGCGGCGTCATCCGGCCGTTGACCTGAGGGCCTCTGGGGCCGAAGCGCTTGGCCTGGCGCGCTGGCGCCTGCCAGCACCTGCGCCCGCAGGTCGGCCGACGTGGGGCCCGGCGGCATTTCGGCGAGCTGTGTGAAGGGAACCGCCGGGACCTCGACGTGGAGGTCGATCCGGTCGACCAGCGGCCCGGAGATCTTGCTGAGGTATTTCTCGACCTGAGGCGGTGTGCAACTGCACGCACGCCGGGGGTCGGAGCGATACCCGCACGGGCACGGGTTCATTGCCGCCACCAGGATGAACTCGGCCGGGAAGGTCGTGCTGCGCAGCGCCCGGCTGATCGTCACTTCGCCCTCTTCCAGCGGCTGTCGCAGCACTTCCAGCGTCTTTCGGTTGAACTCGGGCATCTCGTCCAGGAACAGCACGCCTTTGTGCGCCATGCTGATCTCGCCGGGTTGCGGCGTCGTCCCGCCGCCGACCAAGCCCGCGTCGCTCACCGAGTGGTGCGGCGGCCGGAACGGACGCACCGCCATCAGCGCCTGACCCGGCTTCAATAGACCCATCGCGCTGTAGATGCGCGTCGTCTCCAGGCTCTCGGCCGGAGTGAGCGGGGGCAGGATCGTCGGCAACCGCTTCGCAAGCAACGTCTTTCCCGTGCCAGGCGGGCCAATCATCAAGACATTGTGACCGCCCGCGGCCGCGATCAAGAGCGCCCGCTTGGCGTAGTCTTGCCCCTTCACGTCGACAAAATCGTCTTCGTTGTGCGAGAGCTGCCGGAATAGCTCGTCCAGATCGACCGATTCCGGGTCCATCTCGACCTGGCCCGAGAGAAAGCCGACCGCCTCGGCCAGGCTGCCGATCGGATAGACGTTCAGTCCCTCGACCACGGCCGCCTCCTGTGCGTTGGCCGAGGGGACCAGTAATCCCGCTCGCTTCTCGGCCGCGGCCTGCAAGCGCCATCGCCAGCACACCCTTGATCGGGCGCGTCTCACCCGTCAATGCCAGCTCGCCCACCACGGCGAACGACCCCGGCCGGTCGTACGACACCTGGCCGCTTCCCAGCAAGAGTCCCAGCGCGATCGGCAGGTCAAAGCCGCCGGCGTCTTTCTTCAAGTCGGCCGGGGCCAGGTTGATCACCACCCGATCGATCGGCCGTCGATACCCCGAATTGACGATTGCCCGCTCGACCCGATGCGTGCTCTCTTTCACGGCGGTCTCGGCCAGACCGACCAGGACCACCTTGGGCATCGTTGCATACGAAACGTCGACTTCGACCTCAACGGGCGTGGCGTCAATGCCGACAAGGGTGTACGACGCGAGCTTCGCGAGCATGGGATGACCGTGAGCAAATCAATTGAACTCGTCACGCGGGCGACGCGCCGCGACCGCCAGGAAACACCCTGGCGGTCGACAACAGTTTACCATGCGATCAAGACGCGACCATCCCTCGATCGAAAAACCGGGGGGCCTGCAAGATCGAACGGGTGCCGCCGTCTCGCGGCAGCGACGATCCCCGAGAGGACGCGACGTGGGATGGGCCCACAAGGTTCCATCACTCGACTGATCATCGACTTGCGCCTCGGACGAGCCGAGGGTGCGCGAGGCCGCGGTCGGATTGGTCTGGGGGCGCTATTTCCAGGCGTTACTCTCGCTGGCCCGGAGCCACCTCTCGGCGCGGATTCGCAGCCGCGAGGACGAGGAAGACGTCCTTCAGAGCGTGTACAAGAGCTTTTGTCACCGCCAGCGTCGCGGAGATTTCAACCTCGCCATCCGCGGCCAGCTCATGATCGGCGAGGGCTACCGCTTTCGCGAGTCGATGACTGACAGCGCCTATTTCCTGCCGTGTTAGAAGTCGCCACAACACCCGCTTGGCGGTTGTCGCTAGAGAGCGCCAAAGGCACGTGCAGCGTGGGCAAGGACTGCCGCCGCGTTATCCCCCGGAGCGGTCGGCCACTGCTTGGGCCTTGGATGCAAGCTCCTTGAGCAGTGGCGCTGCCGTAACCGGTTTGCCTGTCGCCACGCCCGGCGACGGTTCCAGCGGTATCAGCAGCTCGTCGGTACCTCGGGTGTCATGCACCCACACAGCAGTGAAGTACAACGCGGGCACACGGAGCAGGCGCAGCTCAAAATTGCCTTGGTCCACGCGGGGCAGCCGCTCGCGCGGTCCGGATTGCCTCCGCCGTCGATGCGACCAAGCGGCCCGAGTTGAAAGCCGAGAACACATGCTCCGGGCCCGCGGGAGTCACGGTAGTTTCCGCAGAGGCTAGTGCGTTTTCGCCAGATTGCACGAGATAGCGCCATCCGGTGGGCGTCGCCGCCTCCAGGCCCTTGCCGGATGCAAGGTCGGCAAGACTCAGCGAAAAGATCTGGTGGGGCTGAGCAAGCGACAGCGGGCCGGGGGCGGTCCGTAGCACCGGCACCCGGATGTTCCCGGTCTCGATCATGGTCCGGAAGGTCGATTGCACGGTCTCAACGACTTGGCGAGGCGGCTCTGGAACGTGTAGCTGCATTGGAGACTCCTTAGTACTTGCTGTAATACGTGTGGGTCCACGTACCGATTCCCTGGTACGCCGCCTGCAACGTGGAATAAGTCACGTCAGAGCGACCGTAGATCGGGTCATCTACGGTCACGTAATCGACGCCCCCGGCGCTGTATTGGCCCATGATACACAAGAAATGAGCGCCGCCGCCTGACCACGCGACCCGAATTCCGAGTGGGCGGGCGAACGTCACTTCGGTTTCGATTTGCGCGATGCTGGCGGTGCCGCTAGCCCAGTGGTCGAGACGACCAACCACGTTGAGCGCCTGGTCGAGATACCCATAAACGTTACAAGGCCCCGAAGCCCCGCCGGCGCAGCAGTCCGTGCGCCCCAGCTCGTTGTTGGCGACGCTGCACTGCGTCCAGCCACTCGCCGGCTGATAGAACAGCGCGATGCTGGTCGCGGTGGCCGCCCAGCACCAATTCGATTGCTGCTGGGATTGCATCGAGAAATACATCTCGTCGAGCCACCAGATTGTGTCGACGTGTTGGTCGGTTCCCACGGCGAAAACATCGAGGATGTCCGGATAGCGGCTGAGTGCGTAAACAGAGGTGTTCGCAGCCGCGACTCCACCGGCGATCTGAAACCAGTTGGCCCACCCGGTGGCGGCGTCCCACCAAACGCTGTAGATGCCGTGATCCGTGCCCACCGCAAAGAGATCGAGGTGGTTGGGATAGCGGGAAACAACATTGATCGACGTGTTCGGAGCCGCGATGCCGCCGCTCACGTTGAACCAATTGCCAGCCCACCCACCGTTCGCGTCCCACCAGATGCTATCGATCCTATGGTCCGTGCCTACGGCGAACAGATCCATATGCGTGGGATACCGCGCCACCGCCGCCACCGAAGTGTTCGGGGCGGCCACACCTCCGGCGACGTGGAACCAGCTCGCCCATCCGCCGTTGACATCCCACCAGGTGCTGTAGATACCGTGGTCGGACCCCACGGCAAACAGGTCGATGTGGTTGGGATTGCGGGTCAGCGCCGTGATCGACGTGCCGGGGGCCGCAACCCCGCCGCTCACGTTGAACCAACTGCCGGCCCACCCACCGTTCGCGTCCCACCAAATGCTATAGATCCCCATGTCCGCGGCGACGACGAACAGATCGAGATGGTTGGGGTTGCGGGCGATGGCCGCCACCGAAGTGCCGGCGGCGGCGGTGAGATTCGAGATCCGGAACCAGTGAGCGGCCCATCCGCCGTTCGCGTCCCACCAAATGCTATAGATCCCGTGGTCCGACCCCACGGCGAACAGGTCGAGATGGTTCGGGTTGCGAGCCACTACGGTAATCGTCGTGCCAGGGGCCGCAACCCCGCCAGCAACTTGAAACCATGCAGCCCAACCGCCAGCGGCCGTAGAAATGTCCCACCACGTGCTGTAGATTCCCAGATCGCTTCCCACACAGAAGGCATCGAGATGCTGCGGATATCTGGAGATCGCGGTAATGGATGTCCCAGGAGCCGCGACACCCCCGCGAACGCCGAACCAGTTTGGGGCCCAGCCCATCGTGTGTTCCTTTCAATGCCCGAAATGAGAAATGTTGCAGAAATCGAGCGACGCGAAAAGACACCACAATCCTGACTATGGTCTGCGCCCTTGCAAGACAGCCGCATCTTCCCGGAAGTCCCGGCGCGATAATCGCGCCAAGAGAATTGTTACACGCAATAATTGTTCACAGCGCCGGGCAACGTCAAGGCTACAGGAGTTCCATGATCTGGAACTAAAGGACGGGCATCGCAGCCTTGAGTCGGCGGACGCCAGCGACGAAAGTCTGCCGCCGCTTGGACGCTCCTCGGTTTCACGAGGCCCTCGAGCGCCGGTTCCAGCGGCTCGAGGACCAGGGTCTGCGCCAGATCGCTCTCTGGGAGCTTGTGGGCTCCACGAACCCGGAGGTCGCCGCGCAGCGCCGATGCACTGTCCGCACCACTTCTGCGAGTCGACGGGCCTCGTTGTCGTGCTATCGTACGGGCGCCAGCGAGCGACGGCGCCGGGCGCCGATCGAGCCTGATTCATGGCGTTGCGATATCGTCGATCCCCACTCGTCAGCCGTTCGAGCGCTCGAGCAGCACGACGATCGTTTCCTCCGGCCCCCCCGAAAAGCCCTTGATGTGCGGAGTCGACATCGCTTTGACGACCCACCCTTGCCGGCCATAGTGGTTGAGGGCGTCCTCCAGGCGGGCTAGCTCGAATTTTCCATCGAAGTATTTGTCTTTCGGGGTCAGGAGCTTATACTCTCGCGGTCCCGACGACGGTGGTCCCGCGGCGGTGAACGCCGCTGGGGTCTCGACGCGGGTGTCCGGATCAATCGTGGCGACGGCACTGACGGCCGCGCCGGTCTCGGTGGAGAGAGACCAGGAGGAGGCGTCCAGCCCCTCGACCTCGATCCCGTGCGATGATCCCGTGGTCGCGGCTGGAGCCGCCGGCCCGGCAGTCGCGACCGCCTTGGCGGCCGGAGCGGCGACCATGAAGCTGATGCCGCACTTTCTGCACTTGATGCGGGCGCCGATCAGATTCGCCCCGATCTTGCCTTTTTCGCCGCAGCTCGGACAGCTTACCGATGGCATCGTCCCAACCTCCTCTCGGCCCGGCAGTGCGCCAGACGCTCGGGCGGCACGCGAGGTCGACCCTGGGCTAGTTGTGATCCTGGTCGTGGAAAGGGACAGGAGTCGCATCCGCTCGTGCTCTCGAAGCACGAATGCCAGACCGCCCACACCTTAACGCGCTCGCCCGAGTGACTCAAACAGCTTTTCTTGATTGCGTGCGGCATGGGCGCACGACATGGTTTGCCCTGCCAAGGGGACCGATGGTATCGTGCGGATCGAAGTCTGTCGTTTACAGTCGTCTTCACCCTCACCTTGGAGAGGACCGCGAAAATGGGCAAGGATGCCACCCAAATTCGGACGGAATTTCACTCTCGTTTGGGCCGGATGGCTCGGGAACTCGCGAAGGAACTTTACCCGGATGGCCTTCCTAGAGGCACCAAGTTCTCGGAGTTGGAGACTATTGCCGGGCGCTGGGCGATGAGATGGCCCGGCAACTGATCGAGATCAACGTTCAGGAGCAGGCCGACGACTGGCCCGAGGAGGAACTGGGCGAGTGCCCGGTCTGCGGAGGGGCTGCCCGCAAGGCTCCCGACGAGCCCCGCGTGCTAGTGACCACGCGGGGAGACGTGGCCTGGAAACAACGAGTTTTCAATTGCCCTCGCTGTCGGCGGGCTTTTTTTCCCTCAAAATCAAGCATTGGGCCTTGACCATACCGGTTTTAGCCCACGCGTGCAGCAGAAAATTGTCCATGCCGGCGTCAACAGTTCTTCCTATCAGCAGGGGTCCCGCGATCTGGCCGAACTGTCAGACTTGAAAATCGCCCCCAAACCGGTCGAGCGGATCGTACGCAAGATCGGCCAAGAGCGGATCGATCAACGTGACATGGCCGTCGCGGCGTACAAGCGGGTCCCCCTGATGGCTAAGGATGTCGTTGCCAACGCAAAGCGTCCCTCACCGTCTGTGGCGATGGTGTCGGTGGATGGTGGCCGGCTGCAAATCCGATCGGACCCGTCGGAGCCGAAGCAAGACAGTCATTGGCGAGAGTCCAAAGTCTCCGTCTTGGAAACCTATCAAAGCGACGTCCATGAAGCTGACCCCGATCCCGATGTGCCGCGCTGTTTTCTTGACCTGAAGCGGACCAAAGAGATGGTGCGAGGCTTGGGTCATCCTCTTCCGGTCGGCTTGGAGTTCGAGAGCGAATGCCCGCCGCACAAGCAGGACAAGGCGACGGGAGAGGGGCGTGGACGCAAGCCCCGTCCAGGCCGTCCTAAACGTCTGGTCCGCAGTGTCTTGGCCAGCCGAAAGTGCGCGGAAGAATTCGGCCCGATGGTGCATCAGGCGGCCTGGGAGCGGAACTTCTTCGGGGCGAAGCGAGAGGCTTTTTTGGGAGATGGTCTACCGGTGAACTGGACGATCCAGCGCCGGCACTTTGCATCCTTCACGCCGATTCTCGATTTCGTGCACGCCCTGAGTTACGTGTTCTCAGCGGCGTTCGCCGGGCGTCCCCAAGCCGAGGGGACGGAGGTCTATAAGCGCTGGATTCAAACCGTCTGGTCGGGTCAGGTGACGACAATCCTGACTGAGTTGGAAGAACGATCCGCGGCCATTGGTATGCCACCGTCGGAGTGCGCCGACAGCGACCCTCGAAAGCTCGTCTTCGAGTCGTTGCGTTACCTGAAGAACAATGCCGACCGAATGCGTTATGACGACTACCGTCGCCAAGGATTGCCCATCATGACCAGCGCGGTGGAGTCGGTGATCAAGATGATCAACAAACGCGTTAAGGGGAGCGAGAAGTTCTGGTCGGAACAGGGCGCTGAGGCAATCCTTCAACTGCGAGCGGACCATCTGAGCGAGACCGAGACCATGAACCGGTTCTGGGAGGCGCGGAGGCGCAGTGTCAGCGCCGGACGCGGCTACCGCCGAGCGTCGTGAACAATTGTTAACTCAATCGATGTCGTGCGCCCGTGCGGCATCGGAGAACAGCATGACAGCGCTTGCAGGTGCAAAAATGTTGCTCAAAGCCATCAACCGGGTGCCGGATCGACCGGTACTTCACGCGGATCCTTGACTTTTTCCCCACTAGCTTTGAAGATTCAGATAAGCCCTCCCTGTACGTGCAAATGGAGTAGTCCCCTTATGTTTTCGCTGAGTGACTGCGTTCGATCTGGAAAACAGCAGCCACAAGGAACGACCAAGCTCCTCGACCAGGTCGATTCGTTGATCGACGATCTGCTCAACGACGGCGAATTATCCTCCTCGTCCCTGGCGTCGATCCTGATGGCGGCCCGCGAGTCGGTGCGCGACGGTTACCACGTCGCGCTCGTGCGCCGAATCTGGGACGCCAGCAACGATCTGAAGCTGCGCGAGTGTCCCGAACAGCCCGCGGCGATCGACGAGGATCAGAAAAACTGACAAAGGGCGCCACCAACGTCGTCGACCGGGCTCCCGCGCGCCGGCGGGCCGCTGCGCCGCCATGATTGGGCACCAGAATCATAGGGCGCGGCCGGTCACAGCTTGTGCCCCTTTCTCGTTCGCCCCTATCTTTACGTGAGCGCGAGCACCCAGACCCCGTTTGTTGCAGCCAGCCGGCCCAGCGTCAAAGATGTCTCGGATGGCACGCGCGTGCAAAGGCGCTGCTCGGATGCAGTCCGCGGCTGTGGCTCGCGGCTCTCCGCCGGCGTGTTCTCCGAATGATGGGTCGCGCCCCCGGAGTGGGACGAGTGGGGCCCAGTACCTTCTCGATGCTCGGTATGGCTCGAGCGAAGAGAGCGCGAGGTCGACCTGATGCAAGCGATCCTCCAGGGCGTCTTTCTGATTCTGGGGTTGATTCTGGCCAGCGGACTGCTGGTCATGTCGCAGTACGCGATCGAATCGGCGTCCAAATCTCAGTTGCGCGAGTGGTCGAGCCGGGGCGACCGTGCGGCCGGTGTGGCTCTGCGCTTCAGCGAGGATCCCAGGCGGCTGCTGTGGACGGTGCGGGCGTGGACGACGGTGCTCTTCAGTCTGGCCGGTGTTTACGCCGGCGCCAGCTTGGTGCCGAGAATGAGCGAGGCCGTCGCCGGCTTTGGCATTCTCGCCCCTTACCAGACCGGAATTGGTCTGGGCATCGTCGCGATCGCGCTTTCAATCATATCGCTGGTCCTGAGCGACCTCGTACCGCGTCGGATCGCGCTGGTCCGTCCCGAACGAATCGCCAAGCTCATCTCGTGGCCCGTCCGGGCGCTGGCCCTGGTCGCTGTTCCCGTGGTCGGCACCCTGAACGGCGTCACCGATCTGGTGCTGCGGGCCTTCGGCATTCGGCCTGCGCAAGAGCCCCCCGTGACCCAGGAAGAGATCTCGGTGCTGCTTCAGGAAGGAACCAAGGCCGGCGTCCTGGAAGAAGGAGAGCACGAGCTGATCAAGCGGGTCTTCCGTTTCAGCGACCGCCGCGCTCGTGCGCTCGATGACGCCTCGCAATGAGGTCGTCTGGATCGACGTTGCCGACACCCCCGATGAGGTCCGCCGCAAGGTGATCGCCAGCCATCACACTCGATTCCCTGTCTGCGACCAGACCCTCGACAACCTGCTGGGGATCGTCCATATCAAGGACTTCCTGGTCCAGGACCAAAGCGTCGAGCCGTTCCGCATCAACGGACGATTGACGTTGCCTCTGTTCATCTACGAAGGGACGCGAGGACTGAAAACCCTGGAGATGCTCAAGAACTCCGCGACCCGCATCGCGATCGTCCTCGACGAATATGGAACGGTCGAAGGACTGCTCACGCTCACCGATATCCTCGAGGCCATCGTGGGCGATATGCCCGCGAACGCCGAAGACGACGAACCAAAAGCCGTGCAGCGCGAGGACGGATCCTGGCTGCTGGATGGTCGTATGCCTCTCGATGAGTTTCGCGATCTTTTTGGGCTCACGTCGATCCCGGAAGGCGACTTTCACACCCTCGCCGGGCTGGTGGTCACGCAGCTCGGCCATATCCCGCGGGTCGCGGAAACCCTCGAGTGCTGCGGCCTGCGTTTCGAGGTCGTGGATATGGACGGAAACCGGGTCGATCGCATCCTCGTCAAGTGAAGCCCGGATTCGCCGGATAAACATCCTGGTTCCTCGCCCCTGGCCCTCTACCAGTCGGACGCCCGTCTCCGCACTGCCCGGTCTGCTCGAGGGTTCCAGCGCGGAGCCGCGCCTCGTTTCCGGCACCCGGAGCCGGCCGGGCGCGGCCCGACGCGTGTGCGCGCTCAATCGCACCTTGAAAGCGTCGATTTCGCGTTTTTTCGCAACGGACGTTGATTATCCGGAACGCGGCCGTCACCCGGATCTCGGATACGTATAGAAATGAATGGAACAGAGAACTATCTTTTGCGACTCCAGCACCGGGACAGGTTCATGCAATTCTTGCGGACAGCCGCGCCATGCGCGGCGGTCATTGTGGGCATGTTGAGCGCAGCGTCGAACGCCGGTTCGATTCGCCCCGGCCAAGAGCGGCTCGAGCACCAGGCCGTCGCCGCGCTGCACTTTTACGAACACGAAGTGGCGCTCCGCAATCTGGCTCCCGCGAAGTTCGATCGTGTCCATCCCTTGGGCGGTCGACTGCTAGCGAGCGAAGCGGTCTACGAAAAGCTCCTGAAAGAGTGGGAGGAACACCCGCTACGATTCGAGCACAATCACGAATGTGTCTGGCGCGTCCTGTACGGAGACTTGATCTATCACCGGCTGCACGCGCACGAGGCTCTTTCGCCGCCCCCCTATTCCGACACGATCACGACCTGGACCAGCGATCCGACCGGCCCGGGCGAGCACCACGACCCGCCAAAAACGCCCCCCGCCGTCGTGATCGTCACCAGCGTTCCCGAGCCGTCCACCGGAGCGCTCGTGGCCTCGGGGCTCATCTTTGTCGCGCTCGCCGCGGCGCGTCGCCGTGCGTGCGCTATTGCGGCCGCGCCGACCTCTGCTGGTCAAGTCTGGCGCGCGCTCCGTGACGGCCTGGTTCGCCTGATTGATTGTCGCGCGCGGGATGGATAAACTGCGCAGGCTCCAGTCATCGCCAAACCAGGAGAAAAACCATGGCTTGCTCCACGACGACGCGGCGCGCGTTTCTCGAGAAAATGGGCAGCGTCGGAGCCGCGGCGGCGGGCACATTCGCGTCGCTCGAATCGGCGCGGGTACATGGCCAACGACACGCTCTCGGTCGGCTGCCTTGGGACGGGCGGGCGCTGCCAGACGCTGATGAAGTCGCTGGCGACGGTTCCCGGGGTCAAGATCGCCGCCGTTTGCGACGTCTACGACGCCCACCTCGAAAGTGCGAAAAAGCTCGCCGACTCGCAGGCATTCGCCACCAAGCACTACCGCGAGATCCTCGACCGCAAGGACATCGACGCCGTTTTGATCGGCAGCCCCGACCACTGGCACGTGCCGATGTCGGTCGATGCCTGCAACGCGGGAAAGGATGTGTACGTCGAGAAACCCCTCACTCACGACCCGTCCGAAGGCGCGGCCATCATTGAGGCCCAGAATCGCAACCGCAAAGTCGTGCAGGTCGGGATGCAGCAGCGCAGCATGCCGCATATCCGGAAAGCTCGCGAGCTGATCAAGGAAGGCCGGATCGGCGAGGTTCTGAAGGTTCACCTGAGCTGGAACCGAGGCGGCTCGACGCGGATGCAGCGCGGTCGGCAGGGGGTTGACCCCCGCCAGGTCGCCTGGAAAGACTTTCTCGGCCATGCCCCCGATCAGCCGTATGACGAATATCGTTTTCGAAACTGGCGCTGGTTCTGGGATTTCGGCGGCGGAGTGCTCACCGATCTGATGGTCCACTGGATCGACGTGGCACATTGGGTCCTCGACGTCGATCGCCCGCAGAAGGCCACAGCTTTCGGCAACCACTTCGCCAGCCGTGGCGTGTGGCAAACGCCTGACACGATCCAGTGCCTTCTGGAATACCCCAATAACGTTCAGGCTCACTTCGAGGGGACCTTTTCGAATGCAAACCACGGCGCAATGATCACGTTCATGGGGACCTCCGGCACGATGTACGTCGATCGCGGGCGCTACGAGCTCACGTACGAGCCAGGCAAGGGAACGCACGAGGAATGGATTCTGGGAAGCAATCCGAAGAAAGGGGCGGACTTTTACGACAAGCCTGATGGTGAGCTCTTGCACCTGACCAACTGGGTCGAGTGCGTTCGCAGCCGACAAGCCCCGACCGCTCCGGCCGAAGCCGGCGTGAGTGCGGCGGCGGCCGCTCATCTGGGCAACCGCGCGTATCGCAGCGGCCAGGTTGCGGACTGGTCCACGGGTTGAGGCTTCCACGTCGCGGCCAGCGACGCGCCGGGGAAGGGAGCCCCCTCGGCCGTGCCGATCATGGCTTGCTTCCGCGTGTTTCTAGATCACTTGCTGCCTCCAGTCTTTCGGAGAACTCGAAGCCCTCCAGTTCAGCAGTCAAGGGCTTCGTGGAGCTGTTAATCGCCGATACGCCAACCTGCAGCCGGTCGTTGAGTTTGGCTGAGAGCGGAGAGAAAGATTTCCAGCGCAGGCCGTCCGGTCCGAAGGACGCATAGATTTGGTCGCCGCGCCGCCTGAGCCGGAGATGGTTCCAGCCCTCCAAATTCTGAATGCCGCTCGAAGCGGCGAGGGCGCCGTCCTTGCGGTGCTCGAAGTTTACGTAAGGGCGCGCCTTGCCGTGGTGCTGGTCCCCGGCGATCTCCAACCGGACGTAGTTGTCCTGGTCCTGCCAGATGAGGAGCCCGGCCCCGTGATAAGGGGCATAGTGGGTCGTCGTCGCTTTCCCTCCGGGGTGACTGAGGCCGGTGACCCGCACGCTCACATCGAAATCACCCTTGAGATCGCCGAGGAGGCGCGGCGCGTTCACGCGGCCGAGCTCAGCGCTGAGAATATGGGTCTTGCCGGGTACCGTGATCCTGACCTTGTCTTCAATAGGGTCTAGCTCAAACCTACAATCGCCATCGGGGTCGACCGCATCGCCCCAAGGCTTCCTCCCTCGCGCCGTCCGGGGCCGTCCCTCGGCGCTGGCCCGTCGTCGGCAATGCTCGCGTGGGGTAACTCATTGCGCATTTTCTTCGCACTCGGGGCGATGTGGCCGGCCGGCCCGTCTCCGTGTTGGGAAACATCAGGCGCATGACTTGGAGCCGTTTTGGTTGCGGCTTGGGAACGCGAGACCTCGAAACCTCTGCCCGGACTCGGTCCCGAGACGGCACGGCGATCAGTTCGCGAGCCCAGCGGATCCGGGCTGGCAGCCGGTTGAGCTGTCTGCCCGGCCCTTTTCTGAGGAGTGAGGATCGTCGCGAGGGGCTCCTGGTCATGGGCCGTAGCGGACGTGGGCCCAACGGCGACGATCGTCACCTTGCTCTTCCGAGCCGGGACGAAGAGGACGCACACGAGCGCTATGGCCGCGAGCGCCGCTAGCACTGCCGCGACCCCGAGCATTCGCCGGCGACTTCGGGGCGTTGACGCCGATTGAGGCGGGCTCATCGCTACGACGGGCTCGCGCGGAGATTGGCTGGCGGGACCGACGATATCCATCTGAGGCGTGGCCGCTAATTGTCCCGCCTTTCGCCGGCCCACGAGCAGCTCACGCTCGATTCGCCTCAGCTCCTCGACCACGACTTCGGCCGAGACGGGCCGGGCCTCTGGCATCTTGTGCAAGAGCCGCATGATCAAATCACTGAGACTGGTCGGAACCCTCGTCGTTCAGAACGCGCGGCGCAGGGGGGCGTTTCCGTCGAGCTAGATGTCAGCACGGCGATGACCGTGTCACCCTCGAACGGCAGCCGGCGGGTACTGAGCCGGTACAGGACGCAGCCGAGGCTGAACAGGTCGGAGCCGGCGCTGACCGGCTCGCCGCGTGCCTGTTCCGGAGCCATGTAGGCCGGCGTGCCCATGACCACGCCAGAACGCGTGATCTCCACGTCTTCGCGCTCGCGACCTCGCCATGCCGAAGTCGAGGATTTTCACCCGGCCCGACGGCGCCTCAAGCCAGATGTTGGCCGGCTTGATGTCGCGGTGGATCAGGCCGTGGCGGTGGGCGGCGGAAAGCCCGCCGGCGATTTCGCGGCCGACCCGCAGTACGACGTCGATTGACGGATTGTGGCCCCGGTCCAGCCACTCGGCCAGGGACAGCCCCTTCAGGTACTCCATTGCCAGGAATGGGACGCCTCTTTCCTGCCCAACCTGGTAGATGGTGACGATGTGGTCGTGTTTGATCGCGGCCGTAGCCCGAGCCTCGCGAGTGAACCGCTCGCGCGATGCCCGGCGTGTCCGCGATTTCCGGCCTGATGACCTTCAAGGCAACAGGTCGGCAGAGAAGGCTGTCTTCGGCCAGGAACACAACACCCATGCCGCCTTCGCCCAGCAGCGAGAGCAAGCGATACTGGCCGAGCCAGCCGTACTCGCCCGCGGCTTGAGGCGGGCTGAGGAAGTCGAAGCGATCAGCGCTGGTCGACTGCCTGTCGACCACTTTTGGACTCGGGGGGGAGAGGTCCGCCGGACGATAGGAGGCCGTCGCCTGGGGATCATGAGCGTTGAACAGGCCGTTCGAGCACGGTGGAGGTGTCTTTCGGTCGGAGTCGTGAGAGATCATGGATCACTCCGCGTTCGGCACTGAGTCAACGACATGAAGCCGAACGAAATGTTTGCCTCGCAAGAGTGGCGGGCCCTGGCGCAGTCCTTCAGCCCTTACTCCTAGAATTTGTCGTACGCCGGACGGCAATCCTGACAAGCCGCGACGCATTTCGCAGCCGCCGCCGCGAACGGCCTTTATCGCCGGGTGACGTCATGCGCCTGGTGAATCACACCCGTTCGCGCGTCGGCCCGCGCGTGGAGCCTTCCCCCAGGGACCGCGCCAAGGCTCGTGCCAATGACGTGCTCACCGGTTCCGAATCGCCAGCGATACGTGAGGCGTGGGGGCGGCCGCCGCTGCCGGTGGGTTGACCGCCTGAGCCAGCGATTCGTACAGCGAGAGCAGGAACATGTGGTAGGCTTCGGGCACACCGGGAGTCTCGTGGGCGCGGACGTATCGTAGCCCGGGCCGCCCGTAATCCAGCAGCTTCTGCCGCGCATCTGTAACCGATGCCATCGAAGCGACGCCATTCTTCTTCGTCTCGGCCAAGACCACCTCGCTTGCCCTTTCGAAGATCGTCCGTTTCTCTTCGAGCACTCCGGCCGTCGGGGCATCACCCGGCCAGACGAGCTGGTTCTTCTCGTCGTAGAAGCTGGAAAGGGGCAAAACCGGCATTTGCGAACCAACGGTCGTCGCCGTGAGAGTCGTGGCCGTGACGTGACGGGTGAGGCCATAGCGGGAGCGGGCCGCATCATCTCTGCGCGACGGATGGTAGCGATCGACAGACCCGTTGTCGCGGACGTGTTTGATGTAGGAATTGGGATTGTTGGCGTAGACGCCACGAGCGGGCATGTCGATGTCGCGCCCGGCATCAATCAGCGCTTTCTGATAAAGGAACGTATCAGGTTTTGGCACTTCGCTGAAGCCTCCAAAAACGAAGCCGTTGCCACCAAAGCCTGTTCCCACTCCGAATTGCGCCTCGGCCCGGCGCGGCCCCAAGCCAAGGGCCGTCCAGGCTACGACGACCACCACGATGTTGTTCCTACGACTCACTGCTGATTTCATCGCTGCGGCCTCGGGTGGGGCTGACGCGATCGTTGCAATCTCAGGTTGGAAATCAACTCCGGAAACGGAACGCATCGGTGAACTCCAGTGAGGCTGATCTTCCGGATCTTGAGCGAGCAACACAAGCAAACCGAACCGGAAATCAACGCCCTTTGAGGTGAAGAATCTCCGCAACGAATCCGGAGCTCCAACGCGATCTCCATGCCGCAACCTTGAAGGAGGGCCGTTCGGTCGCCGCAAGTCACTGGTGGACTGGGAGATGATTTTTCTTCGCTTGGCGGGTCGGGGGAGATCGCCGCAGTCCGACGGGACATAGGCGCCACGGCCCACGGTGGCGGACTACGAGGGTTCGTGGGACGAGCGGGTCACGCCGAGCTTTTTCAGTCCGCTGCGGAGGGTGTTGGGGTGAAGACCGAGGATGTTGCCGACGCCGCGCGGCCCGTCTATCAACCAATTCGATGTCCCAGGACCGCAATGATATGATTCAGATCAGCCATAGATCGAGCCACTTCGGCGTGGCCGGCTGCCGGGCCATCGGAAAAATGATGCAATGATCAATGCGGCCACTGACCACGAAATTGGGCGCGCCTCCGGAGACCAATGAATTGATTAATCAAGGCGCCGAGCCTTTCGCGACGTCCAGCTCGACCGACAGGTCCTGACGGAGGAACAGGCAACGTCCTCCCGCCTCCTCGCATGTATTGTACAGGGCGTATGCCGCGAGGCGGGTCGTTCCTGCGGCTGTCGGCGGTGCCTTCACCTCGAATTCGAGGCGACGGACCTCAACCGACTCGGGCTGGTCGCCCTGCGGCGCGGTCAGCAGTCGAGAGGAGACCGTCCACCCCTCGGCTCCGGCGACCCAGACCCGTAGCGGGCTCGATTCGTTGTTCCAGTGCGCGTGGTGGGTCGGCATGGGGCGGAACGTGACGTGCACCCGAGCGGCCTGGCCGGGGCGGACTCGTCTCGGCACGACGACCACTTCGGCCTCGATGAGCCGGTGAAGGTCCCGTTGGATTCGCCCCTGCGGATCGAGTTCCGGCGCGACGGACACCTCGGCAAGGACATCGCGGACGGGGCCTGCGAGTTCCGAACCGTAGGGCTCCACTGTGAGGGGGACGGGTCTCTCGCCGCGGCGGGAGACCTCCGCCTTGGCCTGCACGACCCAGTCGTAGAAGGCGTATGGCTTGGCGAGACGCGGGCCGTATTGCTCGATTCTCCGACGCCAGATGTACTGGTTCGGGTCGAGCTCCAGGGCGCGGCTCCAGGCATCGATCGCTGCCTGGAAGTCACCGGGCCTTCGTTGTGCCGACTCGTAGCGCATCCGGTGGGCTACACCGAGCCGGAAAAGGGAATTCTTGTCCGAGGAGTCGAACGCCAGAGCGCGGACGTAGGCATCGATTGCCTGGTCACGCCGCTCCGCGTGACCCCAGATTGTCAGGGCGTCGCCGAGCTCTCGCCAGGCGCGGGCGGAGGGGTTTGCCTCCGCCTTATGGCTCAGCGCGGCCGGGTCAGGGGGATCGGCGGATCGCAGAGGAACAGGCTGCGCGTCGTCGATGAACGTTTTCTCAAGGAAGTCGGCCTCGAACGTCTCGAGCGCGAGGGCGGACGGCGCGTACGATCCCGTGCTCGTCGACTGCAACGACGATCGGGACGGCCGGCGCCTCCAGAAGATTGATCGGGTCGTGGAGGATCGGCCAGTCGAAGCGCTTCCACTGCGCAAACAGCCGGCAGCGGTCGGCGTGCTGTTCCTGAGTGACGCCAAGGACAACCAGGCGCCCCTGCTTGACCCACTCACGAGTCGCTTCGTGCCAAACTGGCACGTGCTGTCGACAGCCCACTCACCAGGAGGCGAACTGGATGAGCAGGACCTTCTTGCCGCGGAAGTTCGACAGCGAGACGGGTTTGCGATCGCCGATCGTTGGCAGAGTGAAGTCGGGGTGCCTCTCCCCGACCCTCGGCGCGTACGACCCGGCCCCGGCCCGAAGTCGAGGCGAGCAAGATCCCCCAGGCCGCAAGGGTCAGCGCCAGCGTCCGCATCGTCCGTCTCCTATCATTCGGGGGACAAGGGGTCACTTGACAGCTTTCGCCGCGTCGATGAGTGCTTCCGTCGTGTGCCTCTCACGAAATCCTTCGAGGAAGAGCTTCGCACGGATCACGCCCTCTTGATCGACGACGAAGGTACCTGGATGGGGCACTCCCTCCGACTTGCCTTTGGCAGCCTCGTTACGGATGTGGTAGGCGTCGATCGTCTTGCTCTCGGGATCGGAGAGCAGCGGGAAGGTGATCTTCATGCGTTCGGACGCGGTCTTCAATACCTTCGAGTCGTCATAGCTGATGCCGACAATCTGCAATCCCGCGGCTTGGATCAGCTTGAGGTCGCGTTGCAACTGAACCAGTTGCCTGTGGCAGAACGGTCACCAATCGGCCGAGCGGTAAAATACCAGGGCGACCTTGCCCTTGCCGAGGAATTCGTCCAGTGTTCGCTCCTTGCCCTGTTGATCCTTGAGGGCGAACTTTGGTGCCTTCGCTCCGATCTCGAGGCCTGTTCGCTCCTCGGGCGCGGGCTTCCCTTTGCCCTGTGAGCGAGCGGTCGATGCGGCCAGCAGCACAACCGCCGCCGTGAGCGCGATCGATCGAATCGGGGTTAACATCCAAGCTCCTTCCAAGTGGCGCATGGCGAAAGTCGGGCGCCCCGTCGACGAGGCACAAGCTGGGTCTAGTGATGATACTTCAACGGCCGTCCGGTCTCGAGATACTCCCGGACCCTCCGTATCGTCCCGATCCGCTTGATATCCTCGATGCGGTATCGGACCGGGATCACCTCCGCACCGCCGCGCGCGGAACGCTCGGCTGGGCTCGGATTCTGCGGTGAACCCGGTGCGCCGAACCGCTCCATCCGGGTACAAGAGTGACGACGTTGGAGACCGACTCAAACGAAGTTGTCGTCAGCGGCCTTTGGCCTGCGCTCAGGCTATAGCCAGGTTGCGGGAAGCCGATGAAGTTGCTCGGGCCCCCATAGCCTGTCCCCGAGAACGACTCGTACTCGTGATCGTATGGCGAGGCTCCATAGGTAGGCCAGGACCCATAGCCCTGGCCGAAGTGGCTGATCCCCGCCTGATCGGAGATGCCGGGGAAACCGCATTGCGCTCGCGCACCTCCGGCTGAGGCCAGCACCAGTGTAAGCACCAAAATGGAATCAAGTGTCCTCCACCGTCGCGATGTCATGGCTGTAGTCCCCTTGAAGCTGTGATGACCCCACGCGCCAGGCATTGTCCTCGCGCGAGATCTTCTGACGTTTCTTGTTAGAGATCACTTGAACGAGCTTCACTCTTCACTCTCGATCGCCGAGCTCGATCACTTGAAATCGCGACCGCACAGGCCGCCCAAGGCACGGACGAAAGCCCCCGAAAATCCAGGGAGCTCCAACGCGATCTGCGTGCCACAACCTGTGAGGAGAGCCATAAGGTCGCCGCAAGTCACTGGTGGACTGGGAGATGATTTTTCTTCGCTTGGCGTGTCGGGGGAAATAGCCGTGGTCCGGCGGGACATAGGCGCCACGGCCCGTGGTGGCGGACTACGAGGGTTCGTGGGACGAGCGGGTCACGCGGAGCTTTTTCAGTCCGCTGCGGAGGGTGTTGGGGTGAAGACCGAGGATGGCGACCACGCCGCGCGTATCGCAGCGGCCAAGTTGCAGACTGGTCGAGGGTTGAGGCGTCCATCCGGCGAAGCGCTACGACAGAAAACGGGCGGCGCTCTGCAAGCCTGGTAAGCAGGTCAATTCGCGCTCGATCAGTTCATGTGCTCAAGGATCCGGCGGCACTCTTCCAGCCGCGGCCTCGCCTCTTCCAGGTCGCTCTGATCGTACGACTCGGCGGGGTCGGAGCTGAGGTCGTACAGCTCCTCCGTTCCGTCTTGATGACGAATATAGACGCGCTGGTCGACGGCGATCGCCTGGATCATCCCTTTCGCCGTTGATTGGCCATGCAGGGATCCATACTCGCCCTCGGCCTTCAGCTCCGACAGCGGCGTACTGGTCGGTCCGGAACCAGCGGACGCACGTTCCTTCCACGTCGCGGCCAGCGACGCGCCGGGGAAGGGAGCCCCCTCGGCCGTGCCGATCAGGTCGACGACCGTCGCCGGGACATCGCGCAGGCTCACCGGCTCGCGCACGACGCGGCCCTCGGGAACGCGCCCCGGGCCGATGACCAAGAGGGGAACGTGGACCTCCGGTTGGAACAAACTGAAGCCGTGACCGAAGCCGCCGTGTTCGCCAAACTGTTCCCCGTGATCACTGGTCACAATGATGACCGTCCGATCGAGCAGCCTCCGCCGCTTGAGCTCACCGATCAAGTTTCCGAGCGCTCCGTCGAGCGCGGCGATGCATTCGTCGTACGCGTCTTGTGCCAGGGTGATCTCCGCTGGCTTGAGCGTGCTCTTATCCAGTTTCTGCCAGTCGCGCAGCATGGCGATCTGGGCGCCCGAGAGCGGCCCGGCCAGGTACCGGCGCACGTCGCCATCCGGTTGCAGGTAGGGATCGTGGGCATCGAAATAATTGAGGAAGGCGAAAAACGGCCGATCTCCGCAGGTCGATAGCCATTCCAGAAACTCGCGATTGATCGTGGCGGCATCCTTCCGCGAAAAATCGAGCGAGCCACCGCCGTGACCGGCGGCGACGACCACCCCGCGCAAACTGTCGCGGATGCGACCGGCGGTCCGAGACAGCAGCCAGCCCAGGCTCGAGGAGCGCAAGACCTCCACGGCATTGACCGGATAATCCTTGTAAGTGCCGAATCCTGCGCGACAGGCCCGATTCATGGCCGCAAAAGAAGAGATTCGCGACGAAGCCCGCCGTCAAGTAGCCGCGCTCCGACAGGAACTCGGCCAGTGTGGGAAACGTACCATCGAGGCGGCCGTTTCGCTCGACACCCAGCTCATGCGGCCAGCGGCCCGTGAACACGCTGGCATGCGAGGGAAGCGTCCAGGGAGCGGTCGCGCGGGCACAGTCGAATCGGACTCCCTGCTCGGCCAGGTGCGCGAGGTTGGGGGCAGTCTCGCGATGATAGCCATAGAGCCCCAGGTGATCCGCACGGACCGTGTCCAGGACGATCAGAATGACGTTGGGACTCTCGCCGCGGGCGTCTGGGGGTCCATTTGATCGCTCGGGCCGGGCACGCGCGACGCTGACGATCCCCTGGCCCAAGAGCGCAGCCAGTGCCAGCGACAGCAGGGGCGCCTCGAAAGCGCAACACTCGCCAGTACCGCGAGCCGCAATCCTCGATCCACCGGGAAGCTCGCACGGCTACTCCAGTGGCGATGAACACACATGCCAGCGAGCTCAGGCCGCGCACCAACAGCAGTTGACTCAGGCTCGCGAGGCACAGGAAGATCCCCGTCGTCCATCGCATCGGAAGGCGCCCTCCCGAGACCAGGAGAATCACCACGCCCACACTCACGTAGATCAGCACGTCAGAGACAGGAATCATCCACACGAAGTGAGGACTGCGCAGGAAAAAGCCCTTCTCGAAAACCTGGACCCGCAACACGAGGAGCAATAGTTCGAGCAATCCCGCGGCCAGGCCCCACCATGCGGCCAGAACGAGCACCTCGGGCAGTCTCGGAACAAAGTCCTGACGTCCTTGATTCCCGTTCGCTGCGCCCGACGAATCCACCTCGCTCTCGATCCGGCGATCCCGACCGAGCATCATCAAAACTCCAGTTCGAGAACCGAGAAAAGAGGACCTTGCGGCCAGGCGAGTCGAGAACAAGCGTGCTTCTCGAGATATTGCGCGCACCCTCGACGTGCCTGATACGCACGCCGCGACGCGTCTTGCTCAGTCACCGTCGCCGCTTATCGTTCAGTCGTCTCTGCGGACCCTTCCTCTCAGGAAGCGCCTGACCATGCGCACCGGCGCGCCGCCGACGATCATGACGATGCCGGAGAACACACCGATCATCGAGATGATCGGCAACTGAACCTCAGGTCCGAAGTAAGCATAGAGCGACAAGCTCACCAGCATCGCGAACGCTCCCCACCGAAAGCGCCAGTCCAGAACACGACCTGCGTGATTTCGACCATCGGCGCGAAGACCGAGATTGACTCGAGCTCATCCCGGCGACTCACGGCCCCGCACCACTGGCTGCGGAGTCTGGCGCGAGACAACGCTCAGTGTCAGTTGACTCGGTCGCTCTCTGTCGCCGACGGGGAGAACCGGCGGCGATCGACGGTCAAGTCACGCCTCTGCGAGCGATCCCACGCAATAAAGGTAGTCGCGGTTTGGCGTTTGAGGTCATTGTAAAAGCGCGCAATCCCTGCGGCCCAAAGATCCGAGCGCCGTCGTGCGCCAAGGGCATCGTGCGCGCGGCGACGATGAATTAACGAAAGTTCACATCAGGATCGACGGTGCTCGTCATTCGGTGTTTTGTAACCACCGATTGTTAAGAAATATGACGTCCGTGCCGCGCGCCATCGAGTCCATGAGAACCCTAGTACATTCTCCGTACCAGAGTCGGATCCCAAGGCTATTCGGCGTCATTTTCGGCGCGGCGGGCCCTGGTTTTTCTGCGGCGTTGTTCTGAATGCCGGAGCTGGTCCCATCGATGCGGAATCAATTGGTGAGGTCGCGATGCATCTCCGACTTCCGATCGTGGTGTGAGCCCGCGACGCGAGGTATGATGTCGTGATCACGCAGCGGCCGCCAGACGCTTGGGCGCGAACATGGTACGTCGATCCACGGATCGCGCTGGGCGGAATTGACGTGCTTCGAGCGAGCCACCATCTGTTTTCACTCACAGGGAGTCGATCTTACGATGCTCAAGCGAGTCTATTGCATTCTGCTTGCGGGGTTGGCATCGGGCTTGGCGAGCGCCGATGACCGGCCGGCGGTCGATCACAAGGTCGACGTGGTCTACGGCCGGAAGCACGGGATGGCCTTGACGATGGACGTATTCACGCCCCAGAAGAGCGCAAACGGCGCAGCCGTCGTCTGGATCGTCAGCGGTGGTTGGTTCTCGGCGCACGAGGCGATCAATCAGTCGATGATCGACGAGTTCCTCAAGCGAGGTTACACCGTCTTCGCGGTGGTCCACGGCAGCCAGCCCAGGTTCACGATCCCCGAGATCGTCAAGGACTTGAATCGCGCCGTGCGGTTTATCCGATATCATGCCAACGATTATCACATCGACGCCGACAGGATCGGTGTCACGGGAGCCTCTGCCGGCGGGCACCTGTCGCTCATGCAGGGGACGGCCGGCGACGTCGGCGACAAGCAGGCCAGGGACCCGATCGACCAGACATCCAGCCGGGTACAGGCGGTCGGATGTTTCTTTCCGCCCACGGACTTCCTCAACTATGGAAAACCGGGCGAAAACGCGCTGGGTCGAGGCGTCCTCTCGGGTTTCAAGCCGCCGTTTGACTTCAACGAGCAGGATTCCACGAGCAAGGTCTACCGGCCGATCACCGACGAGGCCAGAATCCTGGAAATCGGTCGCAAGATCAGCCCGGCGTATCACGTCTCTGCCGATGATCCGCCCACGCTGATCATCCACGGCGACGCCGATAAGCTGGTCCCGATCCAGCAGGCCGAGCTGATCCTCGAGAAGCTCAAAGCCGCGGGCGTCGACACCAAGCTCGTTGTCAAGAAGGGCGCCCAGCACGGCTGGCCTGACTTCTTGAAGGATTTCGCCATCGTCGCCGACTGGTTCGACGAACATCTCAAGCCCAAGAAAGACGTCTCACCCGCGTCCAAGCCCTGAGGTCCACCGCGGATTCGCCTTCAGGGATGCGAGCGCGCGCACGTCCACGTCCCGGCAATTCGAATCGTGAGCGTTTGATGATGACTGCGACGTCGCCGTGGCATCCGAGCGGCCGGCCGTCTTCTGCATTACACAGGTCGCGAAGCGACTCGAGTCCAGCGCCGCTTCAGCAACAGAAACCGTCGCTCGAAACCGTAATAGGATCCGGCGGCCAGCGCGATCGTCACCGCCAGGGTCGCAATGCTCAAGAGTTCTTCCTTGTTGGGGAACCAGTCCATGCGAAAGAAGTAGTGCCGGTACTCGGTGAGCACGATCTCGTGGTACATGTAAAGTCCGTAGCTGATCTTGCCCAGCCAGACAACCCGGGAGTACGAAAGCGCGGCGCGGAGCCATCCGTTTCCCCACACGGCAACGACGACGACCCCCAGACCGCACAGCCAAACCCAGACAAAGTCCCAGGTCTGACGCCAGTGACTGCCTTGTCCCATGGCACCCTGGCTCATCCCCAACCGATCGAGCGCATAGAGCGGCCACTGCAGCCAGCGCAGCCAGCGGGCCAGTTTCGGCCGATTGCGATCCCAGCCTAGCACCAGCGCAAGCATCACTCCGGAGAGCAGCGTGTCGAGCTGTGCGAACGTGTTAAAAACAACCATGAGGTGCGTCGAAAAATAGGAAACACAGACCGCGCGAATTGCGATCGACACCACGATCAAGACGCCGACAACCCAGCGCCGATATCGCGGCGCGACCAGCGCGATGAGCAAGGGGACGAACAGGTAAAACTGTTCCTCGATGCACACGCTCCACAGCACGCTGATCCAGTCGTACGGCACAGGATTGACAAGCGCCATCGACCAGTTGCCCAGGAATAGGGCAAACGGAACCAAGTGCACTCGCATCAAGTCCGAATAGGCAAGCGTTCCAACCTCTCGCTCGAGAGCGGGAAGCAGAAAAAAGCCAATCAAGAGGACCAGATAGTACAGCGGCCAGATCCGCAGGATGCGTCGAACCCAGAACGCCTGGAGCGAGATCCGCCCATACCGAGCCTCCTCGCGCAAGAGTAACGACGCGATCAAGTATCCGCTCAAGATAAAGAAAAGCTGCACGCCGTATCCCCCGTTCAGGAGGATGGCGCCGGCGGCCTTGTGGCCGATCAGCCGGGTCAACAGCTCAGGCGGTATTCCTTGATGAAAGAGATAGACCATCATGAACGCGACAAATCGCAGACCGTCGAGCTCGGGGAAATAGACGCGCTCTTCCTTGTCGGGAATCTCCGAAGCGAGCATGTCTCTTGCGCCGGTGGCCGCTGGGTCGCTCATTCGTCCTCTAGCGCTCGATCGGAGGGAGTGGCAGCGATCGGTCGTTCGCGCCGACCAGGTCAGGATCCGCTCGACCAGTCGCTCGGCCAGATCCGGACCCGGCTCGAGTGTCTCGGGTTCCTCATCCGGTCGAACCAGGTGGATCGTGTGCCGCCCTTCACGCAGCGTCTGGAGATCATTCGCGACCGTCAGGTCGGCTCGATTGGTGGCACACGCGATCTGGGCGCGGCGGATCAATTCCTCGCGACTTGCCGCGAAAGCAACTTGAAGCCCACCAGGTATGCCGCCGGACTCCAGTCGCGCACCCGCTGGATCACCTTGCTCGTGGGCCGGCATCGCAGCGTGAGCGAATCCACGTCCGAGCTGATTTTTCCTGGCTGTGGCTCGGGCTCGAAATCGGCGACGGCCATGGGCAGCACCACGACGTCGATTCGCTGGGAATCGAGGACGTGCTTCAGTGTCGCGGCATAATCGGCTACGTTGCCGATCCGTAGCGGGACCAGCCGGAGGCGGTCGCGCTCGCCCACCCACCGCTCGCGCAGCCGGTTCAGGCGCGCGGTCTCGACCGCGGGATCGGGCGCGTCGAGCGCGAATCCGGCGAACGCTGGATCGGAAGCTGCGCGGATGCCCCGTGGATGTGCCAGACGAGCGCCCCGCGCGCAGGAATGCCTCGGAGATCGCGGCCGCAAAGCGGCCCGACGACACATTGGTCATGAGGCGGACGTCGTCGATCGGCGCGATCGTCGCGCCGCCGGTCACCACAACGTTCACTGGGGGGCTCACTCCTGTGCCGGCACTTGCGAGCGAAAGCTGCGCCGCTAGCCTGGCCTGGGTGTTTCGCTTGACCCCTGCCACGAAGCCCAGAACGAAACTCAATGTGAGAACCGATGAATTCCGCTCCGCGTGGACCGGCAGACCCGATCGCCGGCGAGCTGTTCGCGGCGATGGCGCAATGGCCGATTTTCGACCCGCACACTCATATCAACCCGCATCGCCCGGCCGCGCACCACTTCGACGAAATCCTGGGATATCACTACTATACCGAGCTGGCGCACTCGGCGGGGATGCCCGCAGACCGAGTTTCGCCGGAGCTTGACCCCGAGACTCGGGCGGCTCATCTCCTCGAGTTTCTCGATCGCATCGATTCTACGGTGCAATATTCGTGGCTGCTGGAAATCGCGCAGACATTCCATCGATTTCCACACGGTCGAATCACCCGCCAGAACGCGGGTGACTTGCTGGCTCGCGCCGACCATCGCTCAGACGGCCAGGCGTGGATCGGAAAGTCTGGCAGACGAGCGAGCTGGAAGCCGTGTTCCTCACCAATGAGTTTGACGACCCACTGGACGGCTGGGATACGCGAGCGTACATCCCATGCCTGCGCACAGACGACCTGGTCTTGAAACTGCACGGCGCCTCGACGATCGACCGGCTGCGAACGGCCGTGGACACGGACTTGAACGATTATGCCGGACTACGGCGGGCGATCGGCCGGCTCTTTGAAGATTCGTGCAGCGAGGCGCGCGGGCCTGCGCCATCAGCTTGCCTCCCGACTTCTCTCCGCGCCGGGGCTCGCCCCTCCGCGCGGCGACGCCGATCCGCAAGGCGATCCACGGATTGGAGCTGCGCCCCGACGAGCACGAGGAGATCCGCTGCGCCGTCTTCTGGATCCTGGCCGAATTCTGTGCCGAGTTTCGATTGCCGTTCGATCTCATGATCGGTCCGTCGCGAGATGTCTATCCGGCCGGCGTGCACGGCGGCCGCGACCTGTTCGACCGCCGCGTCAGCCTCTACGAATACCGGGAGCTTTTCAATCACTTCGCGAAGGTGACGTTCCCGGTCTCGACGCTCTCGCCCGACGCGGGTGCCGAGCTGGTGGCCTATTCGTGGATCTTCCCCAACGTGCTGCCGATGGGGCACTGGTGGTACTCGAACGTACCGGTTTTCATCGCCAACGATCTGCGTGCGCGCCTCCAGGCCTTGCCCAAGGTCAAACTGCTGGGATACTATTCAGATGCGTACAAGCTGGAGTTCATCGCGCCAAAATTCAACATGTATCGTCGAATCCTTGCGACCGTGCTCTCTGAGGAGGCGATCCGAGAGCGCGGCTGGTCGGTCGAAGAGGCCTTGCAACTGGCCAAACTGATCCTCCTTGACAACCCAAAGCGACATTTTCCTCGAGACCGGACCGGGTTCGGCGGCCTCGATTTGACCCGCGGGCGATCTCAAGGCATGCTTGGGCATTACGTGGTGACCGTATGCCGGGTCGCCGTACGAGACGAACCTCCGCCGCTTCGGTTTGGTTGTCGATCCAGTTCTGGATGTCAACAGATGAGGGATGAGTCGTGATGCAGCTTTACACCACCAGGCAACCTCCGAACGGCCGCCATTGCGTCTTGCCTTGCACTAGCCGCCGCCAGTCCGGTCGGGGCCCAGATGACAGGCGGTGCCGGACTCTCGTCCGGGTCCGGCCAGGGCACGGGCGCCGGCGGTTTCTCCGGCGTGCAGCGCAACCGAACCGGCTCGCTATCGGGAGTTGGTCCCGCCGCGCCGACCGGTGGCGCTGTCGGGGATTTTCGCCCGTAGGCGGTCCTCCGCCTCGCGGAACCGGTTTCGACCCAGGCGCTGACGTGTCGTTTCCCACCGACCCCTATCTGGTCCCGTTCATGACGATGCAGCATTTCGGGTCTCCCAGCGACCCGAACGCGCCCAGCCGCGTGACGCCCGAGCTGCTCAAGAACGCACGTTTGATCGCGACTCCCGAGGAACGAAGCCTCGCGCTCGAGCGGATTGCCAACGGCGCGATCGCCAGCACGCAGTTGACCCTGGCTCATCAAACGCTGGAAGAGGCCGTGAAGGCGACCGCCGCCGTGTCGATCCCACTGGTGCGCGACCAGCGATTGATCGAGATCGTGAAGTCGCTTTCGGCGCTTTCGAGCGCGCTCTTGCTGGTCGGCCGGGAAGGTTTGAACGCAGCGGCTCCGGTCCTGCCGGAGCCTCTGGCGCAGGCGAACACGTCCAATCGCCCGCAGGCGGGCGGCGCCGCCCGCGACCCGAAGGCGCCGCGGAACCGGCGCAGGACGAATTTGCCAGAGCGCTTGGCCGCAACGATTTCAAACGAGCCTCGGAAATCATGCAGAAAATGGAGGAGGACCTCCAGGACGGCCAGAAGCGAGAGAAAGACAAGCTCTCCAAGACCCAGGCCGACGCGATGAGGGAGCAGCTCTTTCGGATGGCCAGGCAACTGTCGGAACGCGAGTTTTCGACGGAGCTCGGCCGCGGCGACTTCAAGAAGACTTCCGACCTCATCCTGAAGCTCAAGGAAGAGTTGCAAGACGGGATTTCCAGAGACGCCGACAAGCTCAACGAATCCCAGGAAAAAGCGACGAGAGAGCAACTTTCTCGAATGGCCAGGCAGCTCAACGACGTCGTGATACGGATGGCCAGGCTCGAGTGGAAGCGAGCTGTCTATCTGGCGACGATCATCGGAAATCCGACTTATCGTAACGAGATGCTATACAAGGTCGCCGACACGCAGGCCTCCGGCAGCGCCAGCATCGCGACCGCCTATCTCCGGACAGTGGCCGTCGAATCGGTGGGCGATGTGCAGCCGCTGGCGAATTCCCACGGCAATGATCCCCTCGTCAAGACCGCCGACACAATCCTCGTCGAGTCGTTTGATGTTGCGAAGAAGATCGATCGGTTGATCTGGAAGTATCGGGCCATGGTCCAGATCGCAATCGCGGCCGCCGATTCCCAGCAGTACGCGCAGGATGTCGAGCTTTCGCGCGGCATCGACAATGGAGAGTCCCGCGCCGAGGCCATGCTGGTCCTTGCCGAATCGCAATGCCGCAGCAATCAGAACGATGCGGCGACGGTTGCGTACCAGGAGGCGGCAGGCGGTCGGCATGGTTTCGCAAGAAGGACTCCGCGGCGTTCTGGCCAACTTCGTGGTCGAGAGTATGATGGTGACCGGGCGCTTCGAGGACGCTCGTGCCTGCATCGTGCTTTACCCACTCGAGTCTCAGAGGTTAGTCGCGCTCGGCGCCATCGCCGAGTCGCAGGGACGCCGCGGCGCGGCGGAATCCGCTCGAGAGTGGATCGCGCCGGAAGTCCCCGAACAGCATCGGGCGGTTCTCTATCGTCACGTGGTCACCGGCGTGCTCGGAGCCATTGACGAGAAGCGAACCAGGACGAAAACCGCAACCAGGACCTCATCAACGACATGAACCGTCAGCGGGTGACCCCACCGCCGCCTCCGGTCAGGATTCAGTGAGCTCTCGCCGCTTGGCGGTGAGGTCACTTCGGCGCGAAGAAGCTCGCATAGCGTCCTTGACGGCGCGTATTCCGGCGTGCATCGCATGGATATCTGCGCCCAGCACAAAGAGCTGGCATCCCCAGCTTTGCATGCGGGCCGCGTATTCCGGGCCGCGGCTGAAGACCCCCCACGACTTCTTGGCCAGGGCGCACACTCGTGCGATGTTTTCAATCGCCTCGAGGCATTTCGGGTGCTCGAACTGGCCGGTCACACCCAGGACCTGGCTGAGGTCCGAGGGGCCGACAAAGAGCAGGTCCACGTCCGGTACGGCGGCGATCTCGGCCAGCGACTCAAGCGCCCCCGCAGTCTCGATCTGAACGCCGATGAAGGTCTCCGCATTGGCCCGAGCTGTATATTCAACAAGGGGCGTCAGGCCAAACCGGCCGTCGCGGTTGCCTCCGTTGACACCCCGCTCCCCCCGGGGCCAGAACTTCGCCCAGCGCACCGCCTGCTCGACCTCCGCCGCGGAACGAACCATGCTGAACATCAGTCCGCCAGCGCCCGCTTCGAGCGGACGCATGACCGACGCGTAGTCGGTTGCCGGCAGACGGACGAAATGGTCCAATCCGTAACCGCGCGCAGCCAGAGTTGCCAGCTCGATATCCTTCATCGTCAGGCCGCCGTGCTCAAAATCGAGCCAGAGCGCATCGAAATCACCGTGCTCACCCAGGATCTCGACGAGCTTGGGAGCGAGCAGCTGTCCAAACCCGAATGCGCGTACTAGCTTCCCTTCGCGTAGCAACTGCTTGATACGTGGCATCCTGAGCGTCCTTCACCGTGGAGATCGTGAACGTTGCCGACAAGCGATCGAACGACCGCCCTGTTCCCGTCGGCCCGGCCGGGTCACTCGGCGCAGGGCCAGGGGGATTTCATTGCGCCCGCATCTTTTGGAGAATCAGAACTGCCGGCAGCGAGCTCGCACCAATCGTTTCCGTGCCGATCGAAGCTACTGGGCCGCGGCGCCTAAACCAAGGGGTCAGATTTTTGCGACCGGGGGATGAGCGAGATTCGATCGCAATGTGGCCGTCGAGCAAGGGGCTCGAGATCGACGCACGCTGGCTATACCGGCGCACGTTTCTGCTGTTCTTTCTCGTATTCCAGTTCATCGCCTGGCATCGCGCCGGGCGGTTTCCCGGCCGGCCGCTTGCGATTCGGTTGATGGTCTTTCTGTTTGCACCATGGGCGACCATACACTCGTTCGTGATCGCCCTCTTGGCGGGCGGAGTTCTCACGCTGCTCGCGGTCCTTCTCGTACGCCTCTTCGTCCGGCCACTCTTCTACCTGTGGCTCAGCCCGCCGGTCGATTCATCCTGGGGGCTTTTTCACGTGTCGCCCGGCGAGACCATCCTCGCGAGCGTCTCGGCCCGCCGGCGGTCGGGTTGGGGATGGCGGCCTGGAGTGCTTTCGATCACCAATCGCCGGCTCTGGTTCTTCCCGGCGGCCTGCGAAGACGAGCCCTGGTCCTTGGGTCTCGACGAGATGGAACACGTTGAGCAGGAAGGCTCGGCGCTCGCGGAGCTGGCTGTGATTCGAAACTGGCCGCTGCCGTTGCACCTGCGCGGGCGGTCCGGCCAGGACGCCGTCATCGCGACCTCCAACCCCGAGGCCGTCCTGGCCTGGTTCGGCCACCCGATGCTTCGCAGTACGACGCCGCGGCGGTCCCCCGCATTCGAGCAGGAGCATTCGATGTCTGAGCGATTCAACGTCTTGATCGCCGACTTCCTCGACGAGACCTCGATTGAATCAGCCGTTCTCGGCGACATCGCCCGGATCGAGATGGCAAAGGCGCGCGAAGAGGCCGAGCTAGGTCCTTACCTGCCGAATGCGGATGCGATCCTGCTTTTTCACGATATTTCGATCGTCGGAGCAGCCAGTTTCGCGCGCGCACCGCGCTGCCGAGGTGTGGTACGTGCCGGCGTCGGGTACAACAACATCGACGTCGACGCCGCGACGCGGCACGGCGTGGTCGTTTGCAACGTTCCCGACTACGGCACCGAGGAAGTGGCCGATCATGCGATCATGTTCCTCCTCGCGCTCGTGCGGCGACTCGTCAAGTCGCATCAGGCGATCCGCGCCGGCAACTGGGACTACAGGAGCGTCCTGGGAGCCCCGCGGCTGCGCGGCAAGACCTTTGGCGTCGTCGGCTGCGGCCGGATCGGAACGGCGACGGCCATCCGTGCGCAGGCGCTGGGGCTCGACGTCGTCTTTTTCGATCCGTTTCTTCGCCAGGGGATGGATAAGGCGCTGGGGATTCGCCGGGTCTACTCGCTGGAAGAGCTCCTGGAACAAAGCCATTTCGTCAGCCTCCATTGTTACCTCGATGACACGACCCGCCATTTGCTCAATCCGCGCACGTTCGCGCGGATGCGTCCTGGTGCGATTCTGATCAACACGGCTCGTGGTCCCTTGGTCGATGAGCACGCTCTGGTCGACGCCCTGGAATCGGGGCATCTGGCCGCGGCCGGCCTCGACGTCGTCGAGCGCGAGCCGCTCGAGAATGAGCGGCTAAGAAGCCACCCCAATGTCCTGTTGACGCCCCACACCGCGTTCTACAGCGTCGAAGGATACATCGAGCTGCGCACCAAGACCGCCGAGGAAGCCCGGCGCATTCTGCTGGGTGAGCCGCCTCGGAACGCCTTGAATCGGCCGTCCGGCCGGGTGTCTTGACGTCCACGATGGCTGCTGATCGATGTCGAGGGATCCTGACCCCGCATGCGGTGGCGACCTTTGTCGAGACGCGTCATTGACACCGAATTCGAACCAGACCGCAAACCGGCACCGCCCAAACATCACGTCGGACGATGAACGCTCCCTCCGCTTGCCCCCCGTGCTGTTGATCGCAGCGCTCACCGCCGCCTTGACCGCGGTTTCCGCCTACGAGTCGCTCGTCCAGTTTCGCGAGCTGCGGAGCGGCTGGTCGTGGGATCTTGCCTATTACAACCAGTGGTTCTGGGCTGTAACGCACGGTCACGCGTCGTTGACCGTGCGCCCGCTCTCGTTTTACGGCGAGGAGGGCCCGTCGATCTGGAAGACGAACTATCTGGCACCGATTCGATGGCTGATCGTGCCGTTCTACTTTGTGTACCCGGATCCGCGCACCCTGCTGGTGATCCAGACAGTTGTCTTCTGGTGGGTCGTCCCCGCGGCCTATACGCTCGTACGCTCGGAGTCTCGATCAGAGCTGATCGCGGTTTCGGCCGCGCTCCTGGTGCCTTTCACCCCGCTTTTGTGGCCGCTGGCCCGCAATGATTTCCGAGAGCTGCAGCTCGCTGGGCCGTTCATTCTGTGGGCCGTTCAAGGAATTCGCAGTCGTTCGCCGCGACTGACGGCGCTCGGGGTCGGGGGAATGCTCGCCTGCCGCCAGGAGTATGCCGTCGTGGTCGCATCCTTTGCGTTTCTGCCGGCACGCGAGTCCGAGAGCCTCAGTGTCACGCTGCGATGGCGGCGGATCATGCTGCTCGTTGGGCTGATCTGGCTGTTTGTCGGATTCTTTGGATTACTTGAAGCTCGTCGTCGGCCGCCACGCACCCGATCTGTTCATCAACCAGCTCCTGAAGCCCAAGCCACCGATTCTTACGACTCTGAAAACATCCTCCGAGACGCTCATCATGGGCGCCGGGGCGTGGGCCATCCTGGCTTGTCTGGCCCCCAGGGCTGGGCTGCTGGCGGTCCCGTGGGTGCTTGGACCATGTGGCGGAGAATGGACCTTTGGCGATTTGGGAAGCTCGAGCTGGCACCACGTGCGCTATCTCATGCCGATGACGATCCTGATCCTGGCGGCCGGTCTGCTCGGATATGCACGCCTGGGATCCTGGCTATTGTCGCGCAGGGGCGGCCCGGCCCGGATCATCGCCCTTTGGGCCTGTGCGGTGGCGGCAAGCGTCGTCGGGCTACGATCGGTCGCCGAACACCGCGCCCGCGTGCCCGTGCCCATCGATCGCGCTGAGGCCGATCAGATCTGGTCCTGGATTCCCCAGGTCGCTCCCGGCGACGGCGTGCTCGCCGACCACCTGGTCGCCGCGCCCCTGTCATCCCGCCCCAGGCTCTTCGGCTATCTCATGGATTGGAATCTGCCTCCGAGATTTCCTCGCCTGGATCCCAGCATCCGCTGGCTATTCATTCGAAGGTCGTATCCTCTCCTCAAAGTCCTGCTGGATCAGGGGTTCGAAGTCGTCGATCGCGGGAATTACTTGCTGATCGCGAGGCGCAGTCGCACCGGCCCGGTCGTGAGAATTCCGACATTTTCCAATTTTGCGCGAACACCGCGGTGCGATAGGATGTCTATAGACCATCGGCGGCGTGCTCTCGTCGTTCGGTTCGTAATCCGATCGAACGATTGCGTGCCGTCGAGCCCGCGCTTTCCCGCGTGGGGTCCATAGAAGGACCGGGTTTGTTGCCCGGTCGCATCGACGTCTCGGGAGCCATAATGGAGCCCATGACTCGGTAATTGACGAGGGACGCGAATTCGTCCCAAACCTCGTGACCACGCCGCTGCGCAAACGACGCCAAGCGGCCGCGTCACACGTGACCCGCCTTTCTCAGGCGGATGTGAGGGTCTCGCTATGATCACCCGCACGAACCGAACGCTGTCGGCCTTGGCCCTCTCCAACCGGCTGAATCTCGGGACGCGGACGCTCGCCGCTAACGCGGGCGTCAGATCGTGATGGCGCAGACCCTTTGCATCCTTCATTCCCGCCATGACGTCATGCGCGATGGAATGGTGTGGTATTTCGTGTCTTCAATTCCCAAACCGAGACACGAGATTCCCACGATTCCGGGCTCATTTTCCAAGGTTCAGCAACGTCGATTGAGTTGTGTGACATCAAAGCAGGCGCGATTCCGCGGTTGACGTTCCGGTCGATTCCGACCCGAGGCCCGCAGACCTCGTCGATCGACTTGAACCGCGAGCCAAAGACCGCGAAAGCCGTTTCCTATCGATCGTTCCGGCAACGCGGAACGAAACGACGAGCGACTCGGGTCGCACCGGCGCTTGGGGCTGAAGAAGCCCGGGAAACGCGGTCCCAAGCCGGCTGGACGTCGAGCTACCAGGCTCGTCGCCGCCACGATGCCCGCAGCTTCTGGAAAATGAGTGCCGATCGCCCGATTCCGTGAGGTATTTCGATACGCCCGCTGCGACGACAGGCTTCCGCGGCTTTGTTTCGGGAGACGCGATTCTCCCGTGAGCGTAGGCGGTCGTAGCGCGAGAGACGAACACGGATTCTCACCGATCGGCTTTGCACGGCTGGCCCGGATCCTAACTGACAGCGATCGATCTCGATCTGGCCACCGCGCACGCGCCGTCTCATTCGCCGCCGCGTCCCTGATTGCGGTCCCCTTGAAGGCTGAGTTTTCACCGCGAGAGTTCGCTTCCCGGTGAAAAAGGCGGCTGACCGCGATTCCGAAGGCGCCGGCGTCACGACGATCATGAAGGTCGCCCGGTTCCTCCTGTTTGGCTGCGGCGAGATTGGCCGCACGCGAGGGAAGGAAGCGCAGCACCCCGAAGAGGGGAAGGTGGGTCACGTGTTGATCGCTTCGACTGAATTCGAGCGAGAGAACAATGCCTGGGCTGATCTGGCGCTCGCCGTCAGGCGCGCTCAGCGGGGAGACCGCGAGGCGTTCGGGTCGCTGGTCGAGCAGTTCCAGCCGACCGTGTACGCCATCGCGCTGCGGCGGCTCGGAAACGCCAGCGACGCCCTCGAGCTTACCCAGGACGTGTTCCTGCACGTTCTGCGAGCGGATCGGACAGCTCCGCGAGCCCGAGCGGTTCGCGGGATGGCTGCGGCAAGTCGCGGTGCGCATGGCGATCAACCGCGCGACCCGCCGGCTGGCGCCTCCGTGCGTCGAGACGGCCGTTCTCGAGGCTGCCTGCGAGCATTGCGACGAGCCTCTCGAGCAGTTGATCGACCGCGAGCGGGCCGAGCGCGTCTGGGAGGCCATCGGACGGCTCAAGTCGCTGGATCGCGAGGCGATCGATGCTTTCTACATTCGCGGCTACTCGCTGATCGAGATCGCCGAGATGCTCGATGTGCCGCTTGGCACCGTCAAGCGCCGCCTGCACACGGCTCGGAAGCGACTGAAGGTCGAGCTCGAGGCGTCGGTCGCCGACCCGGAGCGAATGGACCGACGGCGCTGGCGCGACTCCAGACTACGACGAGCTCGAGCTCGTCGGCGCCGCGCCCAGGATCAATCGCGGTGGTGATTGCCGGATTCGACTCGTCGGTTCCGACAGCGATCGCCACGGTCACAGAGAACCGATCAACGACCTCGGGGCTGACGGGCAAGCCTCGAGGTCGTGTTTATTCTCCGAGCTTGTTGGTCCGCAGCGTTCGCTCGTGCAGGAACTTGCCGAGTTCCGCGTCATAGCAAGCGGCGCGGTATGCCAGCAGCGCATGGTCGATCCACGCTCCTGCTACGATCGGCAACAGGACGATGACCGCGAACGCCAGTCCGATCTCGGGACGGCCGAAGACGGCGAAGATCGTCACGAACGCGATGCAAAGCGCCGCCGGAATCGCGGTAAGCACCCAGGTGACGCGCCGGTAACGCGCCACTTGTTCCTGCAGCGGCTCGGCGCCGAGACGCAGCCGACCCAGCCGGCACCGCCATAGCTCTTCGCGCCGGCGCCAGCTCGCTTCCAGATCCGCCAGTGACGCGTCCAAGATGTTTGTGTCCGCCATTTCAAACCGCTCACAGGCTTGTGCTGTTGAATCCAATGGGTGATGCCGACCGAACCGCGGCCGAAGACCTCCTGTTCGCCCTGTCCTACTATTCTAGGTGGCCTCGTCTGATCCCGGTAGCGCCAGTTCGCGCGGAGGGCGGATCGCCCCCGTTTTCTCGAAGATCAGGATCACGTACCGAAGGAGACCGATTCGGGTGGTAAATTCGACGCGCTGGATCACCCGATCGGCAAGCTTCGGATCGGGCGCGATTCGGCGGATCAGGGGACGCAACACACGATAGCTCGGAAGCGTGTGGGAGGTGACGTCTCGGATTTGGATCAGCTCGATTCCCGCGTTGCGGGCCAACCGGCGGTAGCCGCTAACCGTGCAGCGCATATCGCTGGGGCCATAAAGCCGCGCAACCACCGGCTTGAAGCGCCGGTCGAGGTAATCCCACAGCACCGGGATCACGATCCGCGGCACAAAATCGGAGAGTGCCAGCCGGCCCCCCGGGCGCAGCACCCGGCGCACTTCGCGCAAGAACTCGTCGCGCGATGGAAAATGAAACACAGCCTCGACGCACAAGACCACGTCGATACAGGCATCCGCAAACGGCAGTCGACAAGCTTCCGCCGTCACGAGCGAGATGCGGTTGCCCCCTCGTGGAGCCAGCTCCGGGTCGGATCCGGCGCGCTCGAGCTGGCGAGGGTCGATGTTAACGCCGACCAGGTCCATCCGGTCAAATCGCTGATTGAGGTCAGCAAGCACGCCGCCGAAGCCGCAGCCGACGTCGAGCACGCGCTGGCCGTCGCGGACTCCGCCGGCCGCGATCAACTGGCGCGACATGCGCATCCCGGCCTGCGCAAAATCGCTCAGCGAGCCATCGGCCGCCGCGGTGTCGTCCCAGAATCCCCAGTGCACGTTGCGAGAAAACGCCTCGGCGACCTCGATGTCGCCGCGTCGCAAGTGTTCAAGGATGCAATCGAAGTAAGGCAATGCGACGGGCGCAGGATTGCATCGGTGACGCCGTCATTCGTAGCCGCTCCACAGCAATCCGAACATGGCCGCGTTTGTGAGGGCGTGCGCAACCAAGGGCGCCAGTAATGACCCCGCCCGATGATAGAGGGCGCACAGCAACAGGCCCAGGCCGAGGTACGCGGGAAAGTTGATCGTGTCCAGCCGCGAGATGGCGAACAGCACGCTGGAAACGAAGGCGCCGAGAACAGGTTGCCCGGCACGCGCCACGCGCCGAAAACGCTGGCGCAAAACAAGATTTCATCGGCCAGCGGCCCCACGCTCAAGGCAGCGGCCACGATCAAGACGGCCGCGGTCGGATGAACCTGCCGCACCGCTCCGAACGGACCGATCGTCGGTGCCACGCTGCCCGGAAACGATCGCAAAAGCATGTCGTAGATGATTCCCAGCGCGATCGCCAGCATCGCGCCGAGTGCCCCGGCGCAGAGCAGACGCTGGAGCCGGGCCGCGGTCGGATGTTCCCGGACATACGGCTGCCAGGATGCGACGTTGTCGAAGGCTCGCCGTAGCTCAAGAGCGCCCGCGAGCCCGGCCAGCAGGCACCCGCCCTGATTTCCGATCACGATGACCAGGAGTGCCAGCCGGTCGGTCCGAAGTGAGAATGCCGGCACGCTCAACAAAAGCGGCGCCAGAAGAGCGCACAGCGCCGCGACCGCGAAGATTCGCCCCACGGTGCTCCCCAGGAGCGCGGGACGCGAGATCCTGAGGCCCAGTGGTCCCGGTGCCGCCATTCTTGCTTGAACCCTCCTGGGTTGCGTGTTAGAAGGTCGATAAGAGTATATCAGAGACGTCCTGATTGAGCCCCAGGCGAGAGCGATGGCATGCCGATGCTGGACGATGGGATTGCCGTCACGCCGGAGCCGATGCCGCTCGCGGAAGAGTTTCCTATCCACCCGCCCGCGTGGTATCTCTTCGGGATGGCGCGGGAGGTCGGGTCCCGTCCCGTCTCCAAGGACCTGCTTGGCCGCCGGCTGGTGGCGTTTCGCACACAGGAAGACCGGCTCGCAGTTCTCGACGCGCGTTGCAGCCATCTCTACGCCGATCTCGGCAACGGTCGCGTGGTCGCTGATACCGTGCAATGCCCGTTTCACCAGTGGCGATATGGAACAGACGGCCGGTGCGTGCACATTCCGGCCGCAAGCGAGATCCCGCCGTTCGCCCGGCAACGATCGTATCCGGTGGTCGAGCGCCACGGGCTGATCTTCTTCTTCAACGCACCGCGACCGCTGTATCCGCTGCCGTTCTTCAGCGACGCCGATCCCGACGATTTTATCGCTGCCTCGCCGTTCGGATTGACGCTGCGCTGTCCGTGGTGGCTCGTCGGCGCAAACGCGTGCGATTTGCAGCACTTCTCGGGTGCCCACGACCGCCGGCTCGCGAGCCCCGCGCGCGTCGAGAATATCGGAGCGTACGCGCGGCGAGCCACCGCGCTGTTCGCCGTGGTCGGCCACTCGTGGCGTGATCGTCTCACACGATCATTCGCCGGCCCTGAAGTCGAGATGTCGATCACCGACTGGTGCGGTGTCATGATGTTCGTCACTGCGACATTTCGGCGCAGGCGCAGCCACGGAATGCTGACGTCGATTCCACTGGGGCCGCCAGTCCGTGCTGGTGCGAGGCGTCGTGTACGTCAAGAAAAGTCGGAGTCGGCTCGGACGCCGGTTCGTTGATCCCGTGCAGCTCGGTTTGAAGCGTTACTTTGTGAAGGAGTTTCTGCGGCCTGATGCCGAGCTCGCCGTCCGCGGGCTCTCGTACAACCCAGGCTCACTCCTGCCCTGCGACGTGGAGATGTCGCGATACTTCCAGTGGCTCGCCCACGCCGCCGCGAGCATCGCACCGAGCTCGGCAAGGCCGATTGGACAGAAGGCCCAATCCGATGAGTCATGCCAATCCGGATCAGAGTGCCACGATCACCGCTCCCCCCGCCGAGCGATTTCCGGATCATCCGGCGTCGTGGTATCTGCTGTGCCGCACGCGAGACCTGGTTCGTGGCCCGTTTTCTGTGGACGTCCTGGGTCGGCGCCTGGTGGCATTCCGGACCGCCGAGGGGGATGTCGCCGTCCTCGACGCCCGCTGCGCCCACTCGGGCGCCGATCTGGGGGCGGGTCGTGTCGTGGACGGCCAGATCGAATGTGCGTTCCACAACTGGCGCTACGGCCCGGACGGACGCTGCGTCCACATTCCCGCCTCGCGCGCAGTGCCGGATTTCGCCGCGCGTGCGCTCATATCCGGCGGTCGAGCGCCACGGCTTCGTCTTTTTCTTCCTCGGCGAGCACGCCCTGTTTCCATTGCCGTTTTTCCCCGGCGAGGATCCCGACGAGTTTCGCCCGGCGAAGCCGTTCGACGCCGTGCTCGAGTGCCCGTGGTGGATGGTGGGGGCGAATGTCTTCGACGTGCAGCATTTCCGGGGCGCCCACGATCGCCGGTTGATCAGCCCGCTGGAGGTCGACACGCCGGCGCCGCGGGCCAGGCGCATCTCGGGCACGTTTTCCGTGCTCGGCGAGACGGTTCGCGATCGCTTGGTCCGCCGCCTCGGGGGCGAGCGAGTCGAAATGTCGTTCACGGATTGGTGCGGCAACATCATTATCGCGACGCCAAGGTTTCGCCGCACGACCAGCTACGGCATGCTGATCACCGAGCCGCTGGGCCGGCAGCGAGTCCTGGTCCACGGGATCGTCTTCGTGAGGCGCAGCCGCGCGCCCGCGGGCCGGCTGCTGTTCGATCCGTTGCACGCCGCCGTGCGCCGGTATTTCATCAAGGCATTCCTGCAATCCGACGCACGGCTCGGAACCAAGGGCCTGCGCTACAGTCCCGAGCGGCTGCTCGAGGGCGACGACGAGCTGATTCGCTACTTTGATTGGCTCGCGTCGATCCCGGGCCCGGCGGCAAGCGAGCTCTGACCCGACCTGGTTTGCCGCACACGGCGAGCGGCTTGCGAGAGCGGTGCGCGCGCGTTACGCTGCGACCGCTGGAATTCTCCCTTTGGACGTCGACGAATCATGTCCCGAGCGCCCGCAGCGGGTCGGTTGCCTTCTTACCCGGCCTCCTGGTACTGGTTCTGCTCCGCGAAGGCGCTCGGGCGCGGCCCGGTCTCTCGCGATTTGCTCGGGCGCCGGCTCGTTGCCTATCAAACCCAGGCGGGGCGCACCGCCGTGCTCGAGGGCCGCTGCTCGCATCTCGGCGCCGATCTCGGGGAAGGCCGCGTGACGGGCGACGAGATCGAGTGCGCGTTTCACGGCTGGCGCGTACGCGCCGGACGGACATTGCACGCTCGTGCCGGCCGCCCCGATTCCACCGGCGTTCGCGCGCCTGCGTTCTTATCCCACCGTCGAGCGGCACGGCCACGTCTTCTTCTTCAACGGCTCCAGACCACTGTTTCCGCTGCCGTTCTTTGGCGGCGCCGATCCGGGCGCATACGCCGCCGGCCGGGTACTGAGCTTCCATGCCGATTGCCCCTGGTATCTGGTCAACGCCAACAGCTTCGATATCCAGCATTTCCGGGCGGGTCACGATCGCGCACTACTCGGCGAGCCCACGGTCGACTGTCCGCATCCCTTCGCTCGCAGGATTTGCGTCACGTTTCAGGTGGCCGGCACATCGATCTTCGACCGCCTGCTGCGCCCGTTCGCCGGTGAGCGAGTGCAAGTTTCCATGACCAACTGGGGGGGCACAATCGTCGTTGTCACCGGCGACTTCGGCCGCGCGCGCAGCACGTTCATCACCTACATCGAGCCGGACGACGAACAGAGCTGCGTTCAGAACGTGCTGGTCTACGCACGTCGCAGTCGACTCGGTCCGATGGCCGAGGGCGCCACGCTTTTCCTCCGCCGCGTGTTCACGCGCGGCTTCATGGCCGGCGAATTCGAGACGCTCGCCGGGATTCGCTACCGCCCGGAGCGCCTGCTCGAGTGCGACGTGCTCATGGTGGAGTTTTTCGAGTGGGTCGCCGGCTTGCCGCAGACCCAATCTGTCGACTCGTCGCTTCCGGGATCACACGCATCGGAACCCGCCTTTCTCGGGAAGGAACGCGTTTCATGAAGCGATCGATCTTGTTCATGGGATTGGTGCTCGCGCTCTGGACACCCGGACAGACACTCGCATTTCAGGAGGACCCGGCGCACGACGAGCTGCGTGCCCTCTTGAAGGAATTCGTCACCGTCTACAACTCGGGCGACCTCGACAAGATGATCACTTACCTCGATGACAACGTCGTCATCACCTGGCAGAACGCACATGTCGACAAGAACCCGCAGGAGGTCAAGGCGTTCTGCGAGATGATGACCAAAGGGCCCAATCGCGTCGTCGAGAGTAGCTCGATTGCTCCGGAACCCGATGCGCTCTCGCTGCTCTACAACGACGGTCGAACTGCCGTCGCTTACGGCCATTCCAACGATCGGCTCAAGCTGCGCGATGGCACCGAGCTCGATCAGTATGCGCACTGGTCGACGACCTTGATCAAGAAAGACGGCAAGTGGAAGGTCGCCAGCGTGCATATCTCGGGCAATATGTTCGACAACCCCGTGCTGAACCTCGCCGTACGAACGACTGCGTTTTGGACCGGCGGCATCGGCGCCGTGGCAGGAATGATCGTGGCGTTCGTGATCAGCTCGCTCATCGGGCGCAGAAGAACGGCGAGAGTCAGTCCATGATCGCGATCGATCCCGTCCTCACGATCGAGGAACGATCCCTGCTGGACCGGGCGGCACGCTGGCCCGGATACGCTTGGCCCGAGCTGTCGACCGAGACCGTACGGCAGCTCACCGCCCGCGAGGGGATCGATTTTACGACCGCACTGCTCTACGAGCGGCTCTGTCGTTCCGACGAGCATGGCCCGTTCAAGAGCGAGGTCGACGCGATGACCGAAAAGCCGGAATCGCGGCGACTGCTGGAAGACGTCACCGTCGCCGTGGTGCCTGGCGCATTCTACGCCGAGCGCCCGGAGACGAGGGCCGACGGCCGTTTTGTTCGCGAGGAGGCCGAGCGGCTGGGATGCCGCACCGCTTGCGTGCCGCTTCTGAGCTTCGGGCCCCTGCGCGAGAACGCCGAGCGCTTGCTCGACTGGCTCGACCGGCAGCCGCCGCGCCCGATCGTCCTGGTCTCCTTGAGCAAAGCAGGCGCCGAAGTGAGGCTGGCGATCGAACAAGATTCCGGCGCTCGACGGTTCCGGCACGTTGCCGCCTGGCTCAACTTGAGCGGATTGGTGCGCGGGACCGCGGTGGTCGACTGGTTGTTCCGCCATCGTCTCCGGGCACTCGGCGTGCGGCTGCTCTTCTCCTGGAACGGCTACTCGTATGCCGCGCTTTCCGAGCTGGAACGCTGGCCCGGGATTCTCCAGAGCGATTTTCAAGTGCCCGAGGAATTGCTGGCCGTTCACGTGTACGGCTTCCCCCTGTTTCAGCACCTGAGCCGGCCGATCGCGCGGCGCGGGTATCGCCGCCTCGCCCCCTTGGGACCCAATGATGGCGGCGCCAGCCTGCTGGCGGACCTGGTGGGGCTCCCAGGCCGGATCTACCCCGTCTGGGCGCCGATCACTATCTGCAGCCGGCCTGGGACTTTGGCGGACTGCTTCGCCGGTTGTTCCTGTACGTGGCCGAACATCGGCTGGGAACACCTTCGCTCACGGCAGCACAACGGGAGCAATCATGAGGATCCAGCTGCTTTCCCCCGCCGGCGAGATTCACCGCAATGCGACCGGCATCTTCAAGACTTCGTTGCGGTACGCACCCTTGACCCTCACCACGCTGGCGGCACTGGTTCCCGACGACTTGAACGCCGAGATCACCATCCAGGACGAAGGGGTGCAGCCGCTCGACCTCGATTTTCCCCCGAGCTTGGTCGGGATCACCGCCATCACCGGGACGTCGCTTCGCGCCTACCAGATCGCCGATGAGCTGCGTCGGCGCGGGCATACCGTTGTCCTGGGCGGTGTGCACGCGACACTCATGCCCGAGGAGGCCGCCCTGCACGCCGACGCAGTCGTGACCAGCTACGCCGAGGTCTCGTGGCCCCAGCTCCTGCGCGACTATCAAGACCAGCGAATGCAGGCTCGCTATTTCACGCCGACCGGCAGGCGGCTGGAAGGTGTGCCCATCGCACGCCGCGACCTTCTCAAGCGCAAGCGCTACGCCACGGTCAACGTGATCGAAGCGACGCGCGGCTGCCCCCACAAGTGCGACTTCTGCGCAGTTCCGGCGGCATGGGCCAATATCTACGCCCATCGTCCGATCGAAGAGGTTATTGCCGAGCTGAAGACGTTCGAAGGGCGCCACGCGGTATTCATCGACTTGAGCCCCGTCGAAGACGTGCCGTACGCCAAGGCGCTGTATCGAGCGATGATCCCGCTCAAGATCCGCTGGGTGGGCCTCGCGACCACGCGCATTGCCGAGGACGCCGAGCTGCTCGACCTGGCGGCAGAGAGCGGCTGCCGCGGCTTGCTCATCGGTTTCGAGTCGATCAGCCAGGCGACCCTGGAAGAGACGCGAAAAGGCTTCCACAAGGCTCAAAACTACGCGGAAGTCGTGAAGCGCCTGCACGACCACGGCATCGGCATCCAGGGCTGCTTCGTCTTCGGCTTCGACAACGACGACGAGAGCATATTCGAGCGCACGGTCGAGTTCGTCGACAAGATCAAGATCGATCTGCCGCGGTACGCCGTGATGACCCCGTTTCCCGGCACGGGCTACTATCGCCGTCTCGAGGCCGAGGGGCGGCTCCTGCACAAGAACTGGTCGTTGTTCGACGTCGAGCACGTGGTGTTTCAACCGCGGCAGATGACGCCGGAGCGCCTCCAGGAAGGGCTGGAATGGGCGTGGCGCCAGAGCTACTCGTGGCGCTCGATGTTCACGAGGGTTCTCGGCTCGCGCTGCGTGCTCCCGCTGTCGGTCTCGCTCAATCTCGGTTATCGCTACTATGCGAAACACCTGCACCTCATGACCGGGCCGGCCGTCTATCGCGACCCGGCCTACATGGCCGCGGCCGCCGCCCGCCGGCAACTCTCACTGGCCGATCCCGGCGCCCTAGCCACGCGTACCTGCGGGGCAGCCAGCGCCGAAGCCAATTTCGTGGAGCTGGGCGTTTTGTGAAGCGGCTCTCGTTTGACCATTCCCTTTACCGGCGGCGCGAGCCATGCGCATCACCTTGATCTACCCATCCGTCGGACGCAAGGCAAACACCCCTTACGTCCGAGCCTGGCAGATGCAGCCGCTCTCGATGGCGCTGCTCGCCGGCCTGACCCCCGCCGACGTCGACGTCCGCTTCTACGACGACCGCATCGAGGAGATTCCCTTCGACGAGCCCACCGACCTCGTGGCCCTTTCGGTCGAGACCTTCACTGCGCTGCGTGCGTACAAGATCGCCCGGCAATTTCGGGAACGGGGCGTCCCCGTAGTCATGGGGGGATACCACGTCACGCTGCAGCCCGATGAGGCCGCCTCCGAAGCCGACGCGATCATCCTGGGCGACGCCGAGCCGATATGGCCTCAATTGCTCGAGGACGCGCGGCGCCGGCGCTTGAACCCTGTGTACGACGGGCGCGGGAGGCGCACGCTCTCCGGCGTCCGGCTCCGGCGCGACCTTTTCAGCGGCAAACGTTATCAGAAAATCACACTGGTCGAGTTTGCTCGCGGCTGCAATTTCAAGTGCGACTTCTGCTCGATCACGGCATTTCACGAGGCAGGCCAGAACCATCGGCCCGCGCACGACGTCGTCGCTGAAATGGAGGCGACCGGCAGCCGTCGTTTCTTCATCGTCGACGACAACATCGTCAGCAAGCCCGAAAAAGTGCGCGAGCTGTGCCGCGAGCTCGTCCCGCTTGGCGTCAACTGGGTCGGGCAGGCCAGCATCCACATCGCCCAGGACGACGAGCTGCTCGCGCTCATGAAAAAAAGCGGCTGCCGCGGCGTCCTGATCGGCATGGAATCGCTCGACCCGGCCAATCTGCGCAACATGGGCAAGAGCTGGAACCTCGCCGCCGGCAGCTACGCCGACAGCTTGCGACGGTTCCGCGACCACGGACTGGCCGTGTACGGCACCTTCGTCTTCGGCTACGACAACGACGACGCCGGGGTCATTGAGCGCAGTGTCGCATTCGCGCGCGAGCATCAGTTATTCCTGGCCGCCTTCAATCATTTGATTCCGTTCCCGGGCACGCCGCTATACCGCCGGCTGGAACAGGAAGGCCGGCTCTTGAAACCGCGCTGGTGGCTTGCCCCCGATAGCCGCGTTGGCGAGGTCACGTTTCGCCCCAAGCGGCTCGAGCCGGCCCAGCTCGAGGAATTGTGCCTCGAGGCGCCGCCGGTTTTACGGCTGGGGCTCGATTGCCGAGCGCCTCTGGGATCGGCGGGCCAATGCCGGTTCTCTCCCGATGCTGGGCGTATACCTGGCGCTCAACTTCGGCGCGCACTTCGATATCGATCGACGGCAGGGGCTGCAATTGGGCGCTGGACTCTCCGAGTGGAAGGCCGTCGATGAGCCGGTTCCAGTTTGAACTGGCGCAGCCGGCCGACGATGCGGAGCTGCGGCGGATTACGGCGGCAACACCGATGCCGGGCCGGATCGCCGTGAGCTTCCGTCGCGAGCCGAGCTGGTTTGCTGCCGCGGTCGTCGACGGCTATTTCCGCCAGGTGGTTGCCTGCCGCGACCGCGCGACGGGCAGGCTCGTCGGATTCGGCTGCCGCTCGGTGCGCAGGCTTCACGTCAATGGCCGTCCATGCGACGTCGGGTACTTGAGCAGCCTGCGCGCGCTGCCCGAGGGTCGCAATCTGGGGCTGGTCGCCCGCGGCTATGCCTTTTTTCGCCGGCTGCACGAGGACGGCCGCGCGGCCTTCTATCTCAGCACGATCGCCGAGGGAAACGAGACCGCGCTCAGCGTGCTGACGTCCGGTCGCGCGGGTTTGCCGTCGTATCAGGCTGTCGGCCGCTATCACACCGTGGCGGTCACGCTGCCGCGTCGTCAGCCACGCCCCGTTGTCCTGCCCGGAGTCACGATCCGCACCGCCCGTGCCGGCGATTTGCCGGCCGTGCTCGAATTCATGGCAACAGCCGGCGCACGGCGGCAGTTCTTTCCTCGGTACGGGCCCGACGACTTTCTGTCCGCCGGAGGGCAGCTTCGCGGGATCGAGCTCGAGCGCCTCTGGCTCGCCGAGCGCGGCGGGCGCCTGGTGGGAACGCTCGCCGGCTGGGATCAGCACGCGTTCCGGCAAAGCGTTGTCCACGGCTACAGCGGAGGCGTGCGCTGGCTGCGGCCGTTGTACAATGTCGTGCAGCACGTGCGTGGCTTGCCGGGGTTGCCGCGCCTGGGCAGTCGTTGCGGTATCTGACCGCTGCCCTGCCACTGGTCGCGGACGACGATCCCGGCGTTTTCGCCGCGCTCATCGCCGCGCTCAGACGTCAATGCGCCGGCGGCGCTTGGTCGCGTCTGCTTGTCGGATTACACGAGAGCGACCCGCTCTTGAATGTAGCCCGCCGCTTCGAGTCCGTGACGTACACGACTTTACTGTTTCTGGTGGGCTGGCAAGACAGCGATGTCGCACGAGCGGCCATCGACGCGCGCCCCGTCTATCTCGAGCTGGGATCGTTGTGAGGAGGGGTCGGATGAGATTGAGCGCGCTCTGACGGCGACGGCCGATCTTTCGCGTCGCCAGCGCGATGCGATGTTTACCCTCATGGAACGGCACTACGTCAATGTCCAGCGCGACCTCTTCGATAGCGACCTCGCCGAAAAGACCTGGGTGATTCTCATCAGCGATCCAGGCGGCGGCGAGCTCTGCGGTTTCTCGACGCAAATGATGCTGGACGCCGCAGTCGCGGGCGCCCGATCAAAGCCCTGTTTTCCGGAGATACGATCATCGACCGCGAGCGCTGGGGCGACCAGGCGCTTGCCCATGTGTGGGGCCGGCTGGCCCTGTCATTGGTCAAGGCGCATCCCGGCGCCGAGCTTTACTGGTTTCTGATCTCGCAGGGCTACAAGACCTATCGTTTCCTGCCCGTATTCTTTCATGAGTTCTATCCCGGGTTTCTCGCCCCCACGCCCGAGCGGGCGCAACGAGCGATCGACGCACTGGCCTTGGCGCGCTACCCACACGCCTACGATCGCCAGGCCGGCGTCATCCGCGCCGGCGCCAGGCAATATCGCCTGCAGGAAGGTCTCGCCGACGTCACTCCGGCCCGCCTGCGCGACGATCACGTACGTTTCTTCCAGACGCGCAATCCGGGCCACGAGCGCGGCGACGAGCTGTGTTGCCTGGCACCGCTGTCTCGCGCAATTTTACAGCCGCCGCCTGGCGCGTCATCGGCCGGGAGCCCGCGGAAATTCAAGTCTCGTGAATATTACATCCGCTTTCAATGCGACGTGGATGCTCAAATGTAGCAGGGAAAGCGCGGCGTTTGCATGGTCGGCCCGTCACGTCGCCCGTACGCAGAACGAGATGCTAAGGCGCCTGCTCTTGGCAAACCGCGGAACGTGGTTTGGCCGCCAGCACGGTTTCGACCGCATCGGGTCCATGCGGGCTTTTCAAGAACGCGTGGCGCCTGCGACCTACGACGAGCTGCTCCCGCATTTCGAGCGCATCGCCGCCGGCGAACCCAACGTCCTCACCGCGGAGCGCGTCTTGCTGCTGGAGCCGACGAGCGGCACGACCGGCGGCGAGAAGCTCATTCCGTACACGGCAGGGCTGCGCCGGCAGTTTCAGCGCGGCATTTCGGCCTGGATTGCCGATCTGTATTCGCGGCGGCCTGCCGTTCGCCGCGGCCGCGCCTACTGGTCGATCTCGCCCGCAATGGGTCCAGTGCGCAGAAGCGCGGGCGGCCTGCCAATTGGCTTTGCCGACGATGTCGATTACCTGGGCCGGCTGGAGAGCCTTGCACTGCGCCGGCTGCTGGCCGTTCCGGCGTCCGTCGCTCGCATTCCCGAGATGATCGCGTTTCGGTACACGACGCTCCTCTTCTTGCTGGCGGCCGAGGATCTATCGCTGATCTCGATCTGGAATCCCACGTTCCTGCCCGCACTCTTGTCTTCGCTCACACCCTGGTACCAGCGGTTGTGCGACGACCTGCAACACGGCCGGATCAATCCCCCCGTCGCGCTGCCTTCGGGTAGGGCGGCAGCCCTCCGCGGCAGCCTGCGGCCGATGCCGCGCCGCGCGTCGCATTTGATGGAAATCGGCCGTTCCGCCGCATCACTCGGTGACTTGCTGCGGCTCGCTTGGCCCAAGCTCGCGCTCATCAGTTGCTGGGCCGATGCCGCGGCGCAACAGTTCCTGCCTCCGCTGCGCGCACTGTTTCCCACCGTCGAGATTCAACCGAAGGGCCTGCTGGCCACAGAGGCGTTCGTGTCGTTTCCGCTGGTCGATCAACCAGCAGCGGCGCTCGCCGTTCGCTCGCATGTGTTCGAGTTTGAAGAGCTGACCGGCCGCGGATTCAAGCTCGCTCACGAGCTCGACCGGGGCGGGCGGTATCGCGTCCTGGTGACGACCGCCGGCGGCCTCTATCGCTACCAGCTCCGCGACGAAATCGAGGTTGTGGGGTTTCATCACCAGTGCCCGCTGCTGCGTTTTCTGGGCAAGAGCGACCAGGTCAGCGATCTGGTCGGGGAAAAGCTTGCCGAACCGCACGTCCGTGCCGTGCTCGAAAAGCTGCCTGCGCTCGCGCGCCTGCAGCCACATTTCAGCCTGCTGGTGCCCGCGCTCGCGTCTCCGCCGCGCTATCGGCTGTACCTGCAGGGCCCGTCGATCGAGCTGTGTGCGCAGTCGCTCGGCCAGCTCTGCCTCGAGCTGCAAGCGGGGCTCGAGGAAAACCCTTACTATCGCCACGCCGTCGCGGTCGGGCAGCTCGCACCCGTCGAGGCCGGCGTTCTCGATCCGGCCGGAGAACCCGCGTGGCTGGTCTACGAGCGCCGGGGTCTGGAGCTCGGCCAGAAAACCGGTGATATCAAGCCGCTGTCACTGGACCCATGGACCGGCTGGCCGGATCGCTTCGCGCCGCTATTGCGCCTCAGCAGTGCAATCGCAGCCGGCAATGCCCCTCGCACGGCCAGGACCCCCGCGTACGCGGGCAGCGCCCAGCCGGACGAGTCGATCCACGGCGATCACGGCGTCACTGATGAATGCTGAGCGGTAGCTCGCGAAGCGTTTCGGGCGCCGGCTCGGTATTCATGCGCGGTCCCAGCCATTGACGCCAGTACTGGCGGACGTAGCTCTCGCGCGGCTCGCCCGCGTCCGCCAGTCGGGGTAGGTAGCACCATGGCACCTCGGGCCGCCGATGATGGTTCAAGTCCCATTCTCCATTGAGGAGAATCCATGACATGAGCGGTATGTGTCGAAGGTTCCACGCCCCTTCGATCACATCGCGTCGCGAGAACGCGTGTCCGACATACTGTCGCGTCGACCAGTTCAGAGCAAAGCACCCGTACAGCACGAGCATGGCCTGCCAGCGCAGCTCGAGCAGCCAGAATAACAACGCAAAGATGGCAGCCGTCAGCAGCACCTCGAGACGAATGGAGCGAACCTCGACGTCGCGGATGTCGCCAAGCAAATAGATCGACTGTCGCGATTGGCGAAAGATGCGAGTGCGCAGCACCGACGGGCAGACCGCAAACAAGAGCGCGCCCAAGGGCACGAACGGCCAGAAGAATCCGCACAGAATGCCGTACCACTGCAGCACGCGCAGGATCCTGGAGTCGGTCGCGTAATACAGGTCGAACATTTCGTGATCGGTCCGGTTGCGCAGATGGTGCCCTTGGTGCGTCACGCGGAACATGCTGTACGGCATCGGGAACAGCACGCCCGCGATCGTTCCTAGCAGGCGGTTGGTTCGCGGGTCCGAGTGCAGGTTGCCGTGCGCCGCCTCGTGGAACAAGGCATAGTTCGTGAGAAGCAGATACGAGAACACAACGCCCACGGCCAGCGTGAGGTACCATGCGTGGGCATGCGAGCCCAGCCAGAGGAGCGCGACGGCCCCTATGAAAACCGCGACTACCAGGCAGACGTTGAATCGATCGGGAATCGGCATGTCCGGCGGCGGCGGTCGATACAAGGCAGACGCCGATGGCGGCGGTCCGATAGCGCTGGACATGGTTCGCTCTTGGCCCGGTATGGAGTACCCGCGGTGATCTCGATGCGCCCTCGGATTCTAGCGAGCGCCGAGCCGAGAGGCAACGCGGTGATCGCCGCCCAGCATTCAGTCGGCGAGCTCGCGCAGCCGTCGGATCAGCTCGAGCGCGCTCTCGGTGTGATGGCGTCCATTTCGATCTGCCGCAGCTCGTCCAGGAGCGGCTCCGGCAGCGCCGCGAACAGGCTTCCGGTCAGCCCCGCGGTCTTCACCTTCCGCCGGATCGGCCCTTCCGGCAGCCCGGGGTCGGGGCCGTGCTGCTTTTCCAGGAATTTCAGGATCGCCCGCGCGCGTCCAGCACCGGCGCCGGCACCCCCGCCAGCCGCGCCACGTGAATGCCGTAGCTCTGGTCGGCTCCGCCCGGCACGATCTGGTACAGGAAGATGATCTCCTCGTCGTTTTCGCGCACCGCCACGTTGGCGTTCTTGAGGCGAGGCTTGGTCTTCTCCAGCTCGACCAGCTCGTGGTAATGAGTCGCAAACAACGTGCGGCAGCCGATGCTGTCGTGGATGTGCTCCGTGATCGACCAGGCCAGCGAGATGCCGTCGAATGTGCTGGTGCCGCGGCCGATCTCATCGAGGATCACCAGGCTGCGGGGTGACGCATTATTGAGGATATTGGCCGTCTCGGTCATCTCGACCATGAATGTGCTCTGACTTCGGCTCAGGTCGTCGGTCGCTCCCACCCGGGCAAACAGCCGGTCCACGATGCCGATGCGAGCGCGCCTCGCGGGCACGAAGCTCCCCAGATGCGCCATGATCGCGATCAAGGCGACCTGGCGAATGTACGTGCTCTTGCCGGCCATGTTCGGGCCGGTGATGACCAGGATCGAGCCGTGTTCCTCACCCAGGCGAACATCGTTGGGCACGAAATCACCGGGCGCCAGTAGTGCATCGAGCACTGGATGGCGGCCGGCCTCGACCTCAAAGATGGGCTCGGCGACGACCTCGGGGCGACAGTAACCCTGCCGGGCGGCGAGCTCGGCCAGGGCCGACAGCACATCGAGCTGGGCCAGCACCGCACCCGCCTGGATCAATCGTGGCGCCTCCGCGGCGACCCGGTCGCGGAGCGTCGCGAACAGCTCATATTCAAGCTCGTAGGCTCGCTCCTCGGCGCGCAGGACCTTCTCCTCGTACTCCTTCAGCTCCGGCGTGATGTAGCGCTCGGCGTTCTTGACCGTCTGCTTGCGGATGTAGTCCTCCGGAATGCTGGCGCCGCTGGCCTGCGCCTGGGCATGTGTGATCTCGATGTAGTAGCCGAAAACCTTGTTGAATCCCACCTTGAGACTTTGAATCCCGGTCCGCCTTACCTGCTCGGTCTGAAACTTGGCGATCCACGACTTCCCTCCCTTCGCATTGCGCGCAGCTCGTCGAGGCCGGCGTGGTAGCCCTCGCGGATCAGGCCTCCGTCCTTCACCGCCAAGGGCGGGTCTTCGACCAGCGCGGCTTCGATCTCCGCGCGAACTTCCGGGCACAGCTCAAGCGCGGCCTCGAGCTGGTTCAAGCGTCGAGCGACGCGGGCCGTGAGTCGGGCTTTTACCTTGGGCAGGATCGCGAGCGTCTTCGCGAGCGCGACCAGGTCGCGCGGAGTCGCTCGCCCGGTACCGACGCGCGCGGCCAGACGCTCCAGGTCATATGACTGCCCGAGCAGGCTGCGCAGATCGCCGCGCAGGGCCGGCTGATTCACCAGCTCCTCGACCGCGTCCAGCCGTTCCGTGATCAGGTCGATCGACGTGAGCGGGGTCGTGAGCCACTCGGCCAGCAGCCGCGCCCCCATGGGCGTCGCCGAGCAGTCCATCACCGAGAGCAGCGAGCCCTCGCGTTTTCCTTCGCGGAGGGTGCGCACCAGCTCGAGGCTGCGCCTCGTCATCTCGTCGAGCGCGAGCGTGTCGGCGCGGTGGTAGGGAACCAGCCGGGTGATGTGCCCAAGCGCCGTCCTCTGAGTTTCTCGCAGGTAGGCTGCGAGGGCTCCCGCGGCCTGTACCTCGGGGCTGCGATCGTCGACGCCAAAGCCCCCCAGGGTCTTGGTGTGAAACTGCTCGTGGAGCGTGTTGCGGGCTTGCTCGAGCTGAAAGTCCCACGACGGCCGTGAGGTGATTGTCGTCGCCGACTGCCCGCGGAGCACGCGCGCCCAGGGCGCATCCAGGCTGAGCTCCGAGATCAAAGTCTCAGCCGGGCTCAGCCGGGCCATCTCGTCCATGAGCTCGGAACGCAACAGGCTCGTGAGCGAGAACCGCCCGGTCGACAGCTCGACCCACGCCAGCCCCATCTTCGGTCCCGCCTCGACGATCGACGCCAGATAGTTGGCGGTTTTCGGGTCGAGCAGATCGTCATCGGTCAACGTTCCCGGCGTGACGATTCGAACCACGTCGCGCTTCACCAGCCCCTTCGCCGCGCGGGGGTCCTCCACTTGCTCGCACACCGCCGCGCGCATCCCCGCCTGGACGATTTTGGCCAGGTACGTCTCGAGTGCCGGATGGGGAAAGCCCGCCATCGGCAGCGCGTCGGCACCCTTGTCGCGCGACGTGAGAGTCAGCCCCAGGAGCGCAGACGCCCGTTCGGCATCATCGCCGAACAGTTCGTAGAAATCGCCCATCCGGAACAACAGCAGTGCACCCGGATCGCGCGCCTTCAGCTCGCGGTACTGCTGCATCATCGGTGTGAGCGACTCATTCATACAGGAAGTTCTGGCAGCCCGGAGACCAAGCCCGTGGACGAGGAGACCTCTCCCCGATCGTCAGAGCGTCGGTATTTGGAAGCGAATCGTCGTCGTCGAGCGTGGTCATGTCAACCCCTCGCGATCTCGGGCACGGCGAATCCTCGCCTCCCCAACTCGCAGCGCCGGCGTCGCGGCATCGGCCGACCATTCTGCGCGACCCGCAAGGTCGGTACGACCGCGCCAGCCGTCACAATCGCCCGGAACGAATGCGACAGTCGCAGGAATCACGCAAAAATTTCGAGCGACTTGCGGATCGTCTCTGTGTGGTCGTTTTTGGGACTTTGGCCGGCTCATGGGAATCAAGTGCATGAACAACGATCTACTAACCAGTAGTCCGACCTCGAGTCAGGCAGGCGGACTAGGCGGTTCCGAACCTGGCTATGCCGCACGGTCGGCCTGGAAGCTTTCCGGTACCGGCGCACGGCGAACTCTGACCTTTGATCGCCGGGGTATTCAAGTCACGGTGATCGTTGGCCAGACGATCGAGCATCCGACGGGACGGTTGTGCGTCGACTTCGCGCGGCAACCCAGTTTTTTTTATCGGAAGCGCCCGAGCGCCCGGTGCGCGCCAGGAGACGTGACCGTCCTGCTCGCAAGCCGCCTGCGCCGCTCGCGCCCGGCGCCCCCGTCGCTGGGAGCCAATCGTCCGCATGGCTCCCGCTCCGGGCGGGCCGCTCTCGCTGGGACGTCGTTCCGTCACTCGGGACCGGCTGCTGCGTGCCCCCGGTTGGTTTTGCAAGAGCGCCGGCCCAGACGCCGGCCGCGAGCACGGGGAATTTGACCTGGGAACCCAGGCGCAGAGCGCGGCATCACCGCACGCTGGTGATCTCAAGTTCGCCGCCGCCGCGAGCTGTCATCGGTCGTTCGAGCCGGCGAATTTCGGAAGATTTGGGGCCCGCGATCTTGCGCACGCCGTACAAACCCATCGCGCCTGGATGCGATACACGTGACTCGGTGACTGTGGAATGCGAATAGAATCGCGCGGGACAGGACCGCTCAAGAAAACTTGTCGAGCGCCGCTTGTTCGTCGGAATAGATTTCGAAGACTTGATCGAGACGGGTGATGCGAAAGACCTCGAGCAGGTCGGGATGGATGCAGCAGAGCTTCAGCTTGCCTTTGACGGCGCCCGCCTTTTTCTTGAGATTGATGAGCTTGCCGAGCGCGGCGCTGGAAAGATACTGGACGTTGCCGAAATTGAGTAGCAGGTTTCGATGACCTTCTTCCTCAACCAAGCTATAAAGCTGGTCGCCAACCTCCTGGATGTTCTCTTCCGTCACGATCTTCGATTCAACGAAACTGACAACGGTCACTCCGTCAACATTTTCGAGGCGGAGATGACGGCGAGGACCTTGCGACATCGGGGTTAAACTCCTGACGAGAACGAGAAGGTGCCGAGTCGGAGTAGTTTACCATACCCAAACCCGGTCCCGCACGCTGGCTTCTGTGGCTTTTGTTGTACCAGCAGTTGAATAAAGAATCCAGCAAGGCGCAAACTCAATGCTATCACCACACTTACCACAAAGCTTGCAGGAATCAAGGTGGCACCGGCAAAAGGTGAATCGGGAGCGCGGGCGCCGCAGCAGATCGTGCGCGACCTGCGCTGGCGAAGCGCCGTGTTGCGGCGGATCGGGCACCGATGGCCTTGGCAGAATCCAGTAGCCCGACGTGAGCCAGGCGCAGGCGCGAGGTTCGCGCCGGGCTCGGCACGCCTCACAACAGCTCGCGCGGCGGATTGTAGACGTCGACGACGCGCAGCGGACGGCCGTCTGGCGTTTCGTATTGCGTGTCGGGGTCGATCCCCAGCTTGTGATAGAGGACCGACGCCAGATCATTCGGCGTCACGGGACGCTCGACCGGCAAATCCCCGGTCGAATCCGTCTTGCCAAGGACGAGCCCTTGGGGAACGCCCGCACCGAACAGCAGAATCGAGTTGGACCTCCCGTGGTGATCGCGGCCGGCATTGGGATTGATCTTGGGCGTGCGCCAAATTCTCCCATCATGATCACCAGGGTGTCGTCGAACAGACCTCGCTCGGTGAGGTCTTCGATGAGTGCCGTGACACCCTTGTCGATCGGCGGAGCGAGCGTGTTCTTGATCGTGGGGAAGTTTTGCGCGTGCGTGTCCCAGCCGAGCTGGTTCGTGCCGCGATCGTTGACGGTCACAAACGAAACGCCGGCTTCGATCAGCCGCCGCGCGAGCAGGCATGATTGCCCGACCGTGGTCCGACCGTACTTATCGCGCATCGCCGCGGGTTCGTCCCCCAGGCGAAACGCCGCCTGCGCGGAGCTCGATGTCATCAGTGAGTACGCCCGTTCCGCGAATCGGTCGCGGCTCGTGGTCAGTGGAGTACCCGGCACATCGTGCGAGAAGTCGTCGAGCGACTTCACCATCTCCCGTCGGCGCAACAGCCGCTCCAAGGTCAGCCGATCGGGCGGCGTGAGATTCTGGACCCGGAAACTGGACTGGTTGGGGTCGCTCGAAACCGAGAATGGATCGTACGCGGGTGTCAGGTAGCCGCTCGAGGCGAACAGCGGGGCATCGGGCACGGCCACGTGCGGAGGGAGCATCCCTCGCGTCGACTCGCCGCGCCTTGGACACGACGCTGCCATACCCGGGATACACCAGAGCCGGCGACGGGCGGTAGCCGGTCATCAGATGGTGGGCTGCCCGATCATGGTCGGCCTCCGGCGAGGTCATGCTGCGGATCAGGGTCACGCGGTTCATCACCCGGGCCAGATTCGGGAACACTTCGCTGATGGAAAGCCCAGGGACGGACGTGTTGATCGCCTTGAATTCGCCCCGGACATCCGCGGCTGCACGCGGCTTGGGGTCAAATGTGTCCAGGTGAGAGGGGCCGCCGGCCAGCCAGATGAGAATGCAATTCTTCAATTTCGGGGACGGCTCGGGCTTGGAATCGGCCCGCGCGCCAGCCGGAACCACTCCTCCAGCCCCAGTCCGAGGAACGAGAGCGAGCCCGCTCGCAGGAATTCACGGCGGCTCGGACCACGACAAGTCGGTCGCATCGAAATCCCGGACATCTCGCATCCCCTTTCTCGAGCTCGAGCCCTGCCGGCGGCAGCTCCACACCAGGGTCGCGCTCAGTGATTGAAGGCAAACTCACGCGAGTTCAATAGTGCCCAGAACAGGTCCTCCGCGGCTTCGCGCGGCGACGAGGCCGCTTTCAGCTCGGCCGCCCAGTGCGATGATTCCTCGGCAGTTGGAGGTCGGCAGACGGATCGGAAATACAGGTGTTCCACCAGCTCTTCGGGCTCCAGCTCGAGCTTGAGAACGCCCGTCAGATACCCGTTCAAGCTCGTGAGCTTGCTGTCGATCAAGTCGCCGCCGATCAACAACAGCGCCTGCCGCAGGGTGAGCGTCGGTGCGGACGTCGAGCCGCAGCTTACCGCCCGCGAGCAGCGCCCGAACGTGTCCAGTACCGGGCTCGCCGTCATCGGATCGGGCACCTGGATGGCCCGCCGCGTGGGATTGACGCCCGGAAACCGATTGGCGACGTCGGTTGCCTGCGCGAGCGCGTCGGCCATCTGGTGAGCCGTGAGCGGACGCGGTAGATGGTGCGAGAACAGCCGCGTGTCGCGCTCATTCCCGGGAACCGTGCTCGAGGAAACCCCGTAAGCCTCGGAGTCGGCAATCGTGCGTATCAGGTCGCGAAGGTCAAACTTGCTCGCGACGAAATGGCTCGCAAGCGCGTCCAAGAGCTCGGGGTGGACCGCCGGGTTCGAGCGGCTCATGTCGTCGGGCGGATCGACCAGCCCCTTGCCAAAAAGCTGCGCCCAGACCCAGTTGGCCATCGCCTTGCCGAAGTAGGGGTTGTCCTTCCGTGTAATCCAGTCGGCAAGAGCCTTGCGCGGATCGTTTGGCAGGGGCGCCTTCAATTCGTTGCCGTCGAGCAGCCGGGGCTCGACCGACTTTTTCGTGCGCAGATGAGTGATCTGACCCTTCGGGTTGATCTTGATCATGGTCCGATTCATCATCTGGCCGCCTCCCGAGCGCTCGACCTTGGCAAAGAAGGCCGACAGCCCGAAGTACGCGTCCTGAGTCCAGACGTCGAAGGGGTGGTCGTGGCACTGTGCGCATCTCAAACGCAGGCCCAGGAACCGCTGTGCCGTCTGTTCCGCCTGCACGTTGGCCTCGGGCGAATCCATCGCATAATTGACCGGGCCCCCTTTCTCGAGGTCGACGGGATCCCCCACCGCGGTCAAGAGCGTCTGAATCACGTCGTCCCAGTGCCGGTTCGTCCGCAAGCACGAGTCGATCCACTCCTGGTACTGGTACGCCCCGTTGCCCTGCCGCGCCGAGCTGATCTGCAGCAAGTCTCCCAGCTTGATGCGCCAGAACAGCACGAATTCGTGGCTTTTCAGCAGCCCGTCGACCAGCTTGGTGCGTTTTTCGGGGTCGCTGTCGGCCAGGAACCGCCGGATCTCATCCGGCCCCGGCTGCTGCCCGGTCAGGTCCAGTGACACCCTGCGCAGGAACGCTGCGTCGCTCGCGGGCGGGCTCGGCGGCACCCGCAGTGATTCCAGCCGCTTGAACAGCTCGTCATCGACAAAGTTCCGCCGCTTCCGCTTGGAAAAGTCGAAGCTGAGCTCCGGGTTGATCACCGTCGCCAACCGGGTGCTCACCACGTGCGACTGGTACCGGACGATCAGGTCGGTCTCGGCGCGGCGGAACAGCGTGACCTGCCCCAGCGGGGTCACCGACGCCGCCGAGTCGTCGTTCACGCGGTAAGACGCCAGGTGCGACACATCGCGCTCGTGGCCATCATGAAAGTGAGCGACGACGCGGACCTGCCGCGGACCGGGCTCAGCCAACGTCGCCGCGGCGGGCTCGACCATTAATCGATCGACTACGCCGTGCGTTTTGCCGCGAGTCTCCGGCGCTCCGTCGCGGACCCAGGCAAGGAGCGTCTGGTATTCTGGAGAGCCGATCTTGAGCCGCGGGCCGCCCGTGTGGGCGACGCGTCCCGTGGCCTTGGCGAGAAACAGGCTGTCTTCCGGAACCAGCTTCGAGATCCGCCGCTGGCCGGCATCCCGAGCCAGGGACTCGAAATCGCCGGCATGGTCGTAGCCGAAGATCGAGAGATGAAAGCCGTTCTGACCGGTTGCCTTGCCGTGGCACGCGCCCGCGTTGCACCCGAGCCGGCTGAAGATCGGGACGATGTCCTGCCAAAATCCCAGGAGCGCGGCGAGCGCGGTTGCAATAGAAACGTCGCCACCGCGCTTTGGCTCTCGAGCGCGGCCTTGACCGTCACGGTTCCGTCCCCGATCGGACGCAGATAGCCCCCGGGCTCAATCTCTGCAACGCCCGGCGGCTCGACCGTCCACTGGACCTGGGACGTCAAATCGCGACCCGACGGATCCTCATTCCGCGCAACCAGCAGTTGCAATCCCGGATCGTCGGCCGTTATTGTGAACTCCGCCGGCGAGATCCGTAGTGACCCGCCGCCCGCCGGCGCGGGAGTGTCCTCTCGACCCTTCGAGGATGGCACCACGCCGGGCGCAGTCGCCGGGCGATCGCCGGCTCCAGTTGCGACCGCCGCCCCACCAGGCGTCGGGACGGGTGTGGTTCGCGATTGACAACCCGCCCAGAGGACCGTGCTTGCGATCAAACCCGCCGACAAGACCATCTGGCGACGGGACATTTTCGAAGACTCCTCGCGTAGACGATGACATGCCGCGAAAACGACAAACGTCATTGATCTACGTCATCCTAATCGCTTAGGCCGCAAAACTCAAGCAGATTACGAAAATCGAATTCGCGTTTTAAGGGAGGAAGACGAATGGGCAAAGGTGATCGGCGATCCAAGCGCGGCAAGATTTTTCGGGGAACTTTCGGCAAGCGCCGTCCCAAGCCGGCCGAGCAGCGAAAAACGGCCAAGGCAGCCGCGGCTGCCCAGCCGTCGAAAGCGGGCTGAAGCCGGCAAGGGTCGCCGGGGCCGTGTGTTGCACTTGACCAGTCGATCCGTTCCGGCCGGCTCTGGGCGCGACCCTTCCGAGCGGGCTCCAATCCGTGTGGTTCGATCCTGGGTGTTCGGATAGAATCAGCGTCCGCAGCGTGAAAAGATCGGATTTCCGCCGAGTCGCGGCGCCCCGTCCGTTCAATCTCCCGAACGGACTCACAGGGCCGGCGGGTCGGCAAAATGAACCGAGTGGAAGGGAGTGCTCCGCTCATGGCGAAACTACGGCTCCTGAAGACCGGACACGGGGATCTGACGCTCGCCGAATGGGACGCGGATCGTCCCGAAACGGTCGTCGCGGCGGAAGCGGCGTTTGCCGAGCACTGCACCGCCGGCCGGCTGGCTTTTCGTCTCGATGGACCGGGACGGTCCACTCCGATCCGGCGATTCGAGAAATCGGCGCCCGAGATCCTGATCGTGCCCGCGATCCAGGGAGGGTGATCCGGCCCTCGGCTCACTTTCCGCGACCGGGGAAATACGTCCTGCCGCCGCCGCCGCGCATTCTTTACCGCGAGGCCTCTTCTCAGTTCCCCACCAGCAGGCGCAGTCCGAGCTTCGTGCTCCAGACCAGCGCATGCCCAGTCATCAGGTCTCGGAAAACGGCCGCTCTGCCCGGTCGTCGCCCTCGGATTTCGGATTCAGCGTTTCGGGTTTCGTGTTTCGAATTTCATTCCTGTTTGCTGCCGATCATCGCTTTGCAGGGCTCCGTCATGATCCGCACCGGATACCTGAGATGGGAGATCGAGGCCGACGACCGCCTCAGCCCCGATGACCGGCAGTCTCGCGAGGTCGTTTTCCTGCGCGGCCCAGCTTCCGGATCGTCCGGATCAGCGCAGCGCGCCACGCCGCCGCTGCCGAAGAATTCGTCAGAGGTGACGCCACCTACGGCTCTGTCCTCCGAACTCTCGAGCGCGATAGCGGCGAGACCGACGTCCGCATCGCGAATGTGGGCCCGCGGCCGTTCCGCTACTCGGAAAGCGACCGTGCGCGGTTGCCCCGCTACTGGATGGAGAAGCTCCAGCGCGAGATCGCTGCCTTTGCCTATGAGGTGGTTCGCGCCGCCGCGCTGCTTCCGCAATTGGTGATTTCCAGCGCAGCGCTCCGCGCCGGCTACGCGCGTCTGGTTGGCTGGGAGATCTTGCGCGTCATCGAGGGCAAGAGCCTTCCCCAGCCGACCGAGGAGAACGAGCCTATGCGGCTCGACGAATCAAATTATTCGCAGGGCGTACCCGAGCTGGTCGCCGCCGAACTGGTGCGCAACGTCGTCGAGCCGAAAGAGTTCCACGAGTTTTGCCAGTTTGACTGCCTCACGGTCTTGAACGGCGACAAGTACTACCGGATTCCGCGCCGGCCACACGCCCTCATCGAAGTCTGGGACGCCAAGACACGTCGCGCCGTCGCGAGTCTGTGCGTGGTCTTTCAAGACCCAGGCATGCCCCCGTCCGACGAAGTCGTGATGAAGTACCTCCTCGCGAAGCACCAGCCCGACCTGCTCTGGCAGCTCGGCGTGAAATTCAGCCCCCCGTCCGGCCGCTTTGAAATCTCTCCCCCGCGCCGCTGGACCGTCGATTGAGCCGCACCCCGGCGAACCGGTGCGCCTGCACCGCCCTTGCAGCTCTTTTTTAGAGCGCAGCGGAGATAGGGCGACGCTGTGACGCCGCGCAGCGGAGATGCTGCGCGGCCTGCGGCTGCGCGTTCAACCGGGCTTCTTTGCCGGCCCACTCGCGCTATCGGCCGGCTCGGCCAGCAGGATCTCGACGACGGCGGCAATCACATCCAGCGTGTTCTTCTCGTTTTCGGTGACCAGCAGCCGAACTCTTCCGGAACGGTCGATCACAACCGACGCTGGAAAACCCTTGAAATCCGGGATCTGGCGGATGGCCGCTTCATTGCCCATGAGACAGCGATACGGGATCTTGACCTCGCCGGCGAATTTCTTGACCGCGGCGAGTGCCTTTGCTGGATCCGGCATGTCGCGTTCGTAACTGAGCCCGACGATTTCCAGTCCACGGTCGTGACGCTTCCGATACAAAGTGATGAGGTGTGGAATCGCTTCCCGGCACGGTCCGCACCAGGTACCCCAGTAATCGACGACGACGACCTTGCCTTTGAGGTCCTTGAGCGACACCGTCTTGCCGTCGAGGTCAGGCAGTGAGAAATCAAACGGAATATCAAGGGGCCGTTTCACCGTGTCGCCCAGCCCCGCGCGTGCCTGGGCGAGCTTGGCTTCATCAGACGCTTTGAGCGCCGCCCGGTACTCGGGGGTTGACTTGAGACGAGCCATCGACTCGTCGGTCTCGACCAGCCAGAGCGAGTCGACCCCCGAGTCGGCAATTTCCTTGAGCACGGCGAGCGCCTGGCTCATCTGATTTCGATTGACCAGGTCCTGGGCGAGCGCATACAACGTTCGCCCGAACAGTTCTTGCTCGACGGGCTTGGGCGCTTCGTGTGCCCTGCGGAGCGATCGGACGAGCTCCGCCGCCTTGGTCACCGCCGCGGCCCGATCGTCCGCGCTGGTTCCCGGGGCTCGCGATTTTTCCAGGTAAAGCGTCGCCCGACCGTGCAGCGCCTCGCGGTTGAGCGGCTCAACGGCCAGAACCTGGTCCAAGAGCTCGGCGGCTTTCGCGGTATCGCCTTTCTCGACGCTGCGATGTGCGATCCTCACCTGCCGCTCTACGGCGTTCGAGCCGAATCGAGTGTCGATCGCGCTGGCGCCGTCCGGATCGCTCGCCGGCCGGTCGGTGCCCGAAGCGCTCTTTGATTGACCGCCGGCCGTTCCGCCTGGACCAGGCGCCCCTGCCCCGCCTCCAGTTTGGGAAACGACGGCAAGTCTCCCGGATCCGGCGGCAACCCTTCATCCTGCACGCAGCCACTCGAAACCAGCGCGGCCCAGGCCGCGTACAGCGCCGCGACCCTGAACAAGCGATTCCATCGACGAACGCACATCATTCGCTCCACTCGCTTTTTTTTGACTCGCTCCGGAGCTGCTGCCCCGGTGCGGATTCCAGCGCGGCGCTCCACCGCGACAGGGTTACGATCAAGGATGAGGATGCCGCCATGGTGATCCAATTGAACATGTTCTGCGGGCACCGAATAGCCCTTTTTGGTTTGGCCGCGCCATCTGCGACTGTCATCCCCGCGGTTGCCCCGCCGAGGAGAGCTTGATGGGATCGAGCGTCGCACAGCTTGTTCCTCGGGGAGCGAGTCTCTATATTGCTGATTGACTGAATTCGAGTGTAACGAATGGCCACGGACGCTGGCGAATCGGGAACGGAAATCCTCCGGGGCGAGTTCGAGGCACGGGCGGATGGAAGGACCGCGGCGCGAGTCACTGGGGACGCGGATGGAGCGTCGTGAATCACCCGAGCACGTCGTGATCCTGGGCTCGACGGGCTCGATCGGCAAGAGTGCCTTGAGCGTGATCGCGCACGACGGCGGCTCGCGGCTCCGGGCATCGGGGTTGAGTGCTCACCAGCAATGGGAGGCATTGGTCGGGCAGGCCCGCGTTCACCGGCCGCGATTCGTCGCTGTTTCCGACCCGGCCCTGACTCCGCTCGTCGCTCGCGAGCTTCGCGGCTCGGGCATCGAGGTCCTGGCTGGTCTGGACGGCATCGTGCGGATGGTGGAAGACCCCGCCACCGACCGCGTCTTGAGCGCTATCGTCGGGGCGGTGGGCCTGCGCGGAACCTGGGCTGCGCTCGAAGCCGGCAAGATCGTCGCGCTCGCCAACAAGGAGACGCTGGTTGTTGCCGGTCCCTTGGTCATGGATCTGGCCCGGGCGCGGGGAACCCAGATCCTGCCGGTCGACAGCGAACACTCCGCAATCTTTCAGGCCATGAAGACCGGCTGCGCGGCGAAGTTCGGCGGGTAATTCTGACCTCCTCCGGCGGGCCGTTCCGGGGATACACTCGCAGTCAGCTTTGCGACGTCACGCCCGACGAAGCCCTCAAACACCCAACCTGGCAGATGGGTCCGAAGATCACCATCGACTCGGCAACCTTGATGAACAAAGCCCTGGAAGTCATCGAAGCAAGATGGTTGTTCCAGCTCGAGCCGGACCAGGTCGAGGTTGTGATTCATCCCGAGAGCATGATACACTCGATGGTTGAATTCGTGGATGGAAGCGTCATCGCGCAGCTCTCTCCTCCGGACATGCGATTGCCGATTCAATACGCCCTCACCTACCCGGATCGAATACCCGGGCCGGGGCGCAAATCAATCTGGGACAACCATTTTCGCTCCACTTCGAGCCACCGGACCGGGAGACGTTCCCGGCTTTGGACCTCGGCTTCGAGGTGATGAGGCGCGGCGGTACCGCCGGCGCGGCCCTCAATGCCGCCAACGAATCGGCTGTGGCGCGATTCCTGCGAGCAGAGATCCGTTTTCTCGACATCGCTCTGGCGTGTCGCGCCGCCGTGGAAAGCCACACGTTCGATCCTCGGCCCACACTCGATGACTTGTGGAAGGTCGACGCCTGGGCCCGACGGGAGGTTGATCGTTGGAAACACTGAGCACAGTGCTGAATATCTTGAAGGTCGCGCTCGGGCTTGGCTTTGTCATCTTCATCCACGAGCTCGGCCACTTCCTGCTGGCCAAGTGGAACGGCGTGAAGGTTGAGAAATTCTCGATCGGCTTCGGACCGACGATCTACGGTTTTCGCCGGGGCGAGACCGAGTACGTCTTGGCGGCGATCCCCTTGGGCGGCTTCGTCAAGATGCTGGGCGAGGGTCCGGAAGACGAGGTAAGCAAGTCGACCGATCCGCGCGTACCCCAACAAGTCGGTGAGCGCGCGCATGGCGATCATCTCCGCCGGGGTGATCATGAACCTCTTGCTTGCTTATGCCTGTTTCGTCTTCTACTACCAGCACGAGCGCGAGGATCAGCCGGCGATCCTGGGTGCCGTCAGTGCGGGGTCGCCGGCATACGAGGAGGGGCTGCTCCCCGGCGACGAGGTCGTGGCGATCGACGATCGTCGCAACATCGGATACTCCGACCTGCTTCACAAGGCGGTCTTCAGCTCCGAGGGCCAGGTGATTCACCTCCAGGTGAAGCGCCCGGGCACGTCGGAACCGATCGATCTGGACATTCAGGCGCGCAGGGAAGCCAACGGCGATCGCCCCACCATCGGCTTCACGTCCAGCAGCGATCTGCACGTCGCCGGGTTTCTGCCGCCGCCAGGTACGGCCGAGCCGCCGCGTTATCCGTCCCTCGCCGACAAGGAGCGCGAGACGAAAACCGACGTTCTGGTCTCCGCGGGTCCCGAAGGCGAAGAACCTACGGAATTCACCGACGTCAATGCGTATGATCGGTTGCTCGCGAAGTATGTCGATCGGCCCATCGTCCACTTGATCGACCGCCGGTCGGTCTTGCCGTCCGGAGACGACGGCCCTGCGCTCGAAAAAATCGAGCTCGCGACATCCCCCAATCATTTCGTGGTATTCGGATTTCATATGGCGATGGGTCCGATCAATGGGATCCGGCGCGGGTCTCCGGCTGAGAAGGCAGGATTCCGCATCGGAGACCGGATCAAGAAGGTCGGTGACCGCGACGATTTCGACCCATTGCGACTTCCGACCCTCTGCTATCAGCAGGCCGGCAAGCCGATCAGCTTTGAAATCGAGCGCGACCTTGCCAGTGGCGAGCGCCGGACCGAGACGATCTCCGTCACCCCGGACGACACTCCCCCCCGGGTCAAGCTCGTGATGGAAAATGAGCCGGTGGACGTGACAGGGATCGGGTTCTGCTATCCCGTACGCAACGTTGTCACGGCCGTGCGGCCCGACTCACCGGCCGACAAAGCGGGTATCAAAGCCGGTGATGTCGTCAAGGCCATGAAAGTCAAATACAAGCCCCTCCCCGGCAAGACCACGCCCGCGTCGGCCCTGACCGAGACGATCCAGTTCAGCGATCAATCGACCGATTGGTTTCGCGCCTTCGCGAAGCTTCAGCTCCAGCCCTTCGATGACGTGGAGCTGACTGTCTCGAGCGCGCCCAAACCGATCAAGGTCATGCCCGAGATCGATCCCACATGGTTCCACCCCAGCCGGGGATTGCAGTTCATGCCCCAGTTCCGCCGGCTCCCGCCCCAACCCTTTTCCGTTGCAATTCGCAGCGGTTATGACGAAACCATCAAAAACGTGTTGATGGTCTATTCCACGTTCCGCAGCCTGATCCAGAGACGCGTCAGCCCAAAGCACCTCGGTGGCCCGATCCTGATTGCGCAGGTTGCTTACGGCGCGGCGGGCTCCGGCCTCACCGTCTTGATCTTCTTCCTAGGGATCCTGAGCGTTAACCTGGCAGTGCTCAACTTTCTGCCGATCCCCCCCCTGGACGGTGGGCAGATGGTCTTCCTGATCGCCGAAAAGGTGCGCGGCCGCCCGCTGCCGGAATCGGCCTTGCTCGCCGGGACCTACTTCGGCTTGTTCCTCGTGCTCTGCTTGATGCTGTTCGTAACATACCAGGACATCTTTAGGCTGGTCATGGGTTAATGGTTCGCTCGGATCCGCTGCCGATCGTGCGTGGCCGCCGCGCCCGCGCTGTCGGCAACCGAGGCGCAAGAGGTCGCGTGATGGGATTCTTCAGCGATCGGCTGGTGTTGGCAGGCGGCGAGGCTAGCCTGAAATCCGACGGAACGCCGGTTTCGGAGCTCATGGGCCGCCTGGAGGCCGGTGGTCCCCTCGCCAGGCTCGTCGGTCACGGCGCGCTCGCGCCGGTCGACCTGATCGCCGCCGCGGCCCAGAGCGCACTCGGGCCCGACGACTCCCTCGGGCCGTCCCTCATTCAGGCAAAGCCGCGGCGTCCGCGGCTTCTCTCGGCGCTTTCAGAGCCTTCCCTGGCCGGCCTGTTTCCCGGCGCCGCCGCACCGTCTTCGGCTCGCGCTCGCCGCCGGTCTCTTGCAGGTTCACGATTTCTGGGACGCGAGTCACGACGCCGCCCAGCAGCGCCGACGACATGGGAGAGCCTTCGTTCGCAGCATACTGGCACGGCATCGCTCATCGCCGGGAACCCGATGCCGGGAATGCCGCCTACTGGTTTCGCCGTGTTTCCAAGCATCCGGTGTTTCAGCCCTTGCTCGCGGCGGCTCGACCCCTGCTGGAAGCGCACGGCGACTGCGCAGCTCGCCGGTTCGTTGATTTCCGGTGGCGCCTGGAACTCATCGGCCATGATTGAGCTGTGCACGGGAGCACGATCCGGTACGCCGCAAGAGACACTCGCGCGGCGGTTGCAGCGACTGGAGATGTGGCTGTTGCTCGAGGCGACCTTCGCGGCGCTCGCGCCCGCCTCGCGGTCGTGAAGAACCGCAGCGATCGCGATAGCGTTTGTCGATGAATATGCCCAAAGGCGGGTGCGTGATGAGCCGAAACTTGCCTCGCCGCCGCTGGCTTCGCCAGACGCTGGCAAGCTATGGTGCCGCGACGATGTGCTCAAGGATGCGCGCTCGGAACTCCAAGCCGGGCCAGCGCCGGGCGCGGCCACCGGTCAAGAAGTCCGCGACCGGGCCCTGGCGTTCATCGCCGCCTCCCGGCGCGAGGACGGCGGCTACGCCGCCTCCCGCGACCCCGGCTATCCGGGCCGCTCCGACACGTCGTCCAGCGACCTCGCCGCCGTCACTTACGCGGTCGTGCTGCAAAAGACGCTGGGCGAAGCGCCTCCCCGGCCCGAGCAGTTGGTCGCGTTCGTCCAGGGTCACCAGCGGCCCGAGGGACATTTCGTCAATCAGGCCGGAAAGTTTGACCCAGGCGCCGAGCTCGCGCTCCTTTACAACACGACCCAGGGCACGGTTGCCCTGCGGGCCCTGGGCGCACGCCCGAAGTTCGACCCCGAGCCCCCGATCGCCCGCATCCTCGAATCCGACGCAGTTCAGAAGCTGCCCTTGTACACGACCAGCTTCTTCCCATTGTTCTACGCTGCGCTCTCGCGTCCCTTTCCCGATCGGTTTCGCGACGCGATCGCCCGGCACATGGCCGCCCAGCAGGCCGAGGATGGTTATCTCCAAGACCACGTCGCGGCCACGTTTCACATGTCGCACTTCTATCGGCTTGTCGGTCTTCCCACTCCGCGAGCCCTTCGCATGGTCGCCCGCGTCCTCAAGGATCAATCCGCTGACGGCGGTTGGGCGATCAAGGAGCCCGACTGGGACGTCCACGCCGCATTCGACGCTGTCTTCATTCTACGGCAAGAGGGGGGTGACACCCCGGCCGTGAAACGAGCCATCGCCCGGGCCGCCGAGTGGGTCCTTCGCTGTCGCAACCGCGACGGCGGCTTCGGCCATTTTCCAGAGCATCACTCCGACATGGACGCCGTCTACTTCCAGCTCGGGACGCTCATCCAGGCGGGAGCGATTCCGGGTGCGCACATCGACCTCGCCGATGCCCACACCCTCGCCTGGGGCCACGCCATGCAGCCCGGACGGGTTTACCGCTCCGGCTGAGTGACATCACGCGAGAACCTCCGTTTTTCCGCACTCGCCACCCGCCGGCGTTGCCTCGGCAGTTCCCTGCACGCGCCGCGCTTCCGCGAGTTACCGAGGAATTGACTCGTCTCCAGGCCCGCCATAAGATCCACCTCCGGCGGGCTCGCGAAAAGCGGACAGCCCGCGAACAGAGGCCCCTGCTTTCGACTGCGCCGCGCTGCCTCGCTGAACGAGCCGGCCGATCGTTGTGCTATTTACCTCTCCCAGATCGCGACCCGGGAGTCCAGCAACCATGACTGCGGATCACGGCGGCGAGTCGATCACCAGCGTCCTTCACGAAACGCGCGTCTTCCCGCCCCCGCCGGCTTTCGCCGCGAAGGCCGAGATCGGCAGCATGGCCCAGTACGAGGCCCTCTGGAATCGCGCCAAGGACGATCCGGAGGGATTCTGGGGCGATCAAGCGCGGCACCTGGCCTGGGATGAGCCGTGGGACAATGTGCTGGACTGGAATCCCCCGTTTGCAAAGTGGTTCGTGGGCGGTCGGCTCAACGCCTCTTACAACTGCGTCGACCGCCACTGCACCGGTCCCACCCGGAACAAGGCGGCCCTGATCTGGGAAGGCGAGCCGGGCGACCGCCGCGTGCTCCGCTATCAAGACTTGCTGCGCGAAGTGTCCAAGTTTGCCAATGTCCTCAAGGGATTGGGGGTGCGCAAGGGCGACGTCGTCGCCGTATACATGCCCATGGTTCCCGAGCTGGTGATCGCGCTACTGGCCTGCGCACGGCTGGGCGCGCCGCACACCGTGATCTTCGGAGGCTTCAGCGCCGAGGCGCTCTCCGGGCGGATCGGAGACTGCCAGGCCAAGGTGCTGGTGACCGCCGACGGCGGATATCGCCGCGGCAAGCTGGTTCCGCTCAAGGAAAACGCCGATGCCGCGGCGGCGCTTTGCCCCAGCTTGGAGCACATGGTCGTCTACCGGCGAACCGGCACGGAAATCAACTGGACGCACGGCCGAGACCACTGGTGGCACGAGCTTGAGGCAAACGCATCGCCGGACTGTCCTCCCGAGCCCCTGGATAGCGAGCATCCGCTCTACATCCTGTACACCTCGGGCTCGACCGGCAAACCCAAAGGCATCCTGCACACCACGGGCGGTTACCTGGTCGCGACAGCACTCACCAGCCGCTGGGTGTTTGACCTCAAGGACGACGACACGTTCTGGTGCACCGCCGACGTCGGCTGGGTGACGGGGCACTCGTACCTCGTCTACGGCCCATTGTGCAATGGCGCCACCTGCGTCATGTACGAGGGAGCGCCCAACTGGCCCGACGAGGGACGTTTCTGGAAGATCATCGAGGATTACAGGGTCTCGATTCTTTACACCGCCCCGACCGCCATTCGCGCGTTCATGAAATGGGGCGAGCAGTATCCGCGCCGCCACGACTTGTCGAGCTTGCGTCTTCTGGGCACCGTCGGCGAGCCGATCAACCCCGAGGCCTGGATCTGGTACCAGAACGTCATCGGCGGCGGACGCTGCCCGATCGTCGACACCTGGTGGCAGACCGAAACCGGCAGCATCATGATTTCACCACTCCCGGCGCGACGCCGACGGTGCCCGGCTCGGCAACCCGCCCGCTGCCCGGCATTGTCCCCGACATCGTTACCCGCGACGGGCGCTCGTGCGAGGCCAACCAGGGCGGCTTCCTCGTCATCAGGCAGCCCTGGCCGTCGATGCTCCGCACCCTTTACGGCGACGATGCGCGCTACAAGGCCCAGTACTGGAGCGACATCCCTGGCTGCTACTTCACCGGCGACGGCGCCCGGCGCGACGATAACGGCAACTACTGGATCATGGGCCGGGTCGACGACGTCATCAACGTCGCCGGCCACCGGCTCTCGACCATGGAAGTCGAGAGCGCCCTGGTCAGCCATCCCCTGGTGGCAGAGGCCGCCGTCGTGGGCAAGCCCGATGACATGAAAGGGCAGGCGATCGCCGCCTTCGTCACGCTCGAATCAGGGCAAGTCGCCAGTGAGGCCCTGCGACAAGAGCTGCGATTGCATGTGACGAAAGAAATCGGCGCGCTGCGCGCCCGGATGAGATTCGCTTCACCGACTCCCTGCCCAAGACCCGCAGCGGCAAGATCATGCGCCGGCTGCTCCGCGACATCGCGGCGGGAATCGATAGCACGGGCGATACCACGACGCTCGAAGACCTGAACGTACTGGCAATGCTGCGCCGGCAGGACCACGACGAAGAGTAATCGTTCTGAACGCGAGTGGAGATTCCAGGCCTCTGCCGCGTGGGGTGGTACTGAGCACAACCCCACGGATAATGGACGTAACTCTCCGCCCATCCGCTCACCTCGCTCCGGTGCTCGGCCTCCGCGAACGACGCCGCAGAAAGGTAGAATGAGTCATCCATGCTCAAACTCTTCCGGTGATTCTGATTGATGGCCCGGCCAGGAGATTCTGGTTGGTCGAATGGACTCGAATCTCAAAGGAATAGCGGTTTCTCAAGCGACTCGCATCCTACCTGAGGCCCCATCATGGGTGGTTCTGGGATCAACGATTGATCACAATATCATCTTTTAATCCATTGCTCTAGCTCGTCTGGCGATCGTAACCGCGATCCATTGAGAGCAATCGGCGGCACAATAACCGTCGAATCGACTTCGGTCAATCTCGAGATAGGGTGGTGTGCCAGGGTGCCAGGGGATCAGAGTGGCCGCCCCAACTCCAAGTGGCACAACGGCTCACCGCTGGCAGGCCGTGGCGGGTCTCGCTGCTCCGTAACGACTTACGGAGGCCGTTGAATTCTCATGTGACACGACCCGAGATTCGGTTCAAGCAACGGTGGTACATTGCCGATTATGTGGATTAGGCTCTGTCGACAAACCGATTTCCGGGCTCGATCTGAACTTGCGGCCATTGGTTTTCGCGGGAAATTCATAGAATTTTCGCGCAGTTGTAACCGGACGTCCGCGAGACGGCACATCAGACTGGCCCAGTTGTGATCCGACAGCACATCGCGATCTCCGGCGGGTCTTTAGTCCGCCACCGTATCGCTGCCCTGAACACTCGCGGCAGCCACGAGCGGCCGCTGGGTTAGCTGTCAGTTAGTTGATCCATCGCTGGTAGGGCCGGCGCTCGGGGATGCCCAGATCCTTCCAGCACTCCGCGAGGAACCAAAGTACCTCGTTTATGCGGGCGGCACCGGCCAGTTGGCCCTCGCCAATTCGGGTGGGATCCGTTGAGGTCCCTGGCGGCGGGCCCGCACCCGGGCGTACAGGGCCCCGGGCCCGGCCAGAGCTCCGGCCGCTGAGTCAGGGATGCCAAAGTACCCGAGGGGAGTGATCGGCAATGCTAAAGAGTCATGAAGAGGCCGTCGAGGAAAGCCGGGACGTGCTCCAGAGGGCGATCGGGGAGCCCGAAGACCTCACTTTCATCAGGCTCTACGGCAACATCGGCGATGAATTGATTTACGCAGGAACCAGACAATTGCTGTCGCGACGATTTTACAAGGAGGTCAGCGTCAGGAATTTAGGTGGGGTCTCAGGGCACACAGCCTTGGTAGCCGGCGGCGGGTGTTGGTGCGGACCTTATCACGATGTGATTGAACACTTGCCTTTGATTGAGACCAAGTTCAATCGCGTTATCATCATGCCTTCTTCATTCGATGTCTCCGTGCCTTCGGTCAGGGCAACACTCGCTGCGACCGAGGCCCTCGTCTTCGCTCGCGAGAGGGAGTCCTTCAACAGCATCCGCCGGCTTTGCAATGCGAATATTGCATACGATTGCGCATTCTACTTTGACTATCGTCCATACCTACGCCACGGTGAAGGAAGCTTGGCGTCCTTCCGGATCGACAAGGAATCGGTTCGCACCGTAATCCCCGAAGGCAATCACGACATTTCGGGATCGTGCAGCAGCTTGGACGAGTGGCTCTGGACAATCGCCCGGCACGCAGATGTGAAGACGGACAGGGCCCACGTAATGATTGCCGCAGCGCTTCTCGGAAAGACTGTCGATTACGGTACTTCTAGCTACCACAAGGTGCCGGCAATCGCGGACTATGCTCTGAGGTCGTTTCCGGTACGAAGAATCGAACCGGAAGATCAATTCAGAATTGCGTCATGAAAGAATGCAGCGACAAGCGGCCCGCTTACTGAGTCCGTCGACCCGGGCCCGACCGGCGGATCTCGGCCTAGCGCTTTCTGTCGATGTACACCCGCAGACGTCAGCGCTAGAAGTGAACGGGACGTGGCGTGAGAATCTCAGCGCTGCGACCTTCGAGTCCTCAACCAAGCGCTCCCGTGGGGTGCAGGAACACTATTGCCACCACTGTTGGAGCTTTCGAAAGGTGAACGTCATCCGGCAGGACGTCGCGCCTTGAACCGGGAGACCAGATTTCTCACCTCACGCCTCCCCGTCAGGGCGAGACTCAGCACCGGGTGCGCCTTGAGCCGGTCTACGTAAGCCCGCAATTCCTGATAGGCCATCCAAACCTGGTTGGCTTCGCGGACTGATTGATTCAAACGCTCTTCGGTGAGCCGCATCTGCCGTTCGAGGAGCATCAGCGACTCCGATTCCTGCTCGAGCCTGACTTGAGTGCGGACTGATTGATTCAAACGCTCTTCGGTGAGCCGCATCTGCCGTTCGAGGAGCTTCAGCGACTCCGTTTCCTGCTCGAGCCTGACTTGAGTTCGGCGCAGCGCTTCGGCGGTTTCATCCGCATCGGCCCTGGATTGCCGCAATCGGTCGAGTTGCAACCGGTCGCGAGCTCGTCCGTCAGCCTCGAGTTGGACCGCGTTTTTCGTGGCATCCGGCGCGGCCGGAGCAGCCCCACAGAGGGAATCGTAGAGGTGTTGGGCCCGATGGGAAACCACGGCCGGAACGTGATGGATGCAGGATTCATCGAAGACACGGACAGCCTTGATAGGGTCCCAATCCAGGCCGCAGGTTCGAACGGCTCGTTCCAGGTCACTGAAGTAGTGGGGGCCCCCGAACCGGACTCTCGGCACGGGATGATTCCAGCTTTCGATGATCGCCTGGAGTTGCTGGAAATGCACCGCCACGACATCCAGGCAGGTCCAGTAGCCGGACCCGCCTTCGAACCTTGTGAAGAGGCTCATGGCAATCTCGTGCGGCGACCGTAGGAGAGCGACCGGAACCACGCGCACACCGGGAAACGCCGACAACACGCGCCGCCAGAATGGCCAGAGCAAGACGGTTCGCGGGTCCTTGAATCCGGAAATCTTGCCGGAATCCAGCAGGGTCCGGATCAAAGAACGACCCCGTTGCACGTACTCCTCGGGCACCTGCTCCGCCCAGTCATCCCAGCGGCCTTCAGTTGCCAGGAAAGCGGCCACCGCCTCCTCGGTTTCCGGTAAGTCGTTTCGGAAACCGTGGATCAGGGTCTGTACGGCCAGAGTTAATTCCAGGATCGGTATTGCCTCGAAATACCCGTGCGGGTTGGTCGGATGGGCCGGGAGAAGCTCCCAGGGCCCGAGGGAAAGGCCTTGCTCCATAAAGACATTGGCCGTCAGACTCGAGCCGCTACGATGCATCGAGAGCAGAATGACGAGTGTACGTTGGGTATCCTCCATGATTCTGTGGCTCCGGCATGGGACCTTGGTAGTCCGACCCCGCCGATCTTCATGAACGCGGCAGCTATATTGCTTCGAAACGCATCATCATCGGGTTTCTGGGATGGTACCAATCACCGATGTAAGCTGGCTTCCACCCCACGCGCCTGCCGAAGGCATCCTTTTCCTCCACGGAGTAATGGAAGCAAACGTGAGGATGGGACTCCTCGCTGTTGCATGAACAATCCCTTTTGAACAAAGTCGCGAAAGCGACGTGGCCTTCCTTGACAAATGCCCTGAGGTTTCTGAGACAAGTGTGAATGTCCGAAGGGACCAGGTGAGTCAGGAGGGACTGGGCAATCGAGTAACTGGGTATCTTGCAAAACCGCGGGAGGAGTTTGATCCGTCGTTGGGCCGGCTCCGGAGTCGGCCCTTGTACGGGGCAATCTGTGATTAGGAACGCATATACGATCATCCTCAGAACGGCAAGGGGAATTCGTGGCCGGGCCGCCGGGCCGTTTCATGCTCAGATTGGGGTTGACACGAGTTCCACCGACTTCGCGGGGTGACATCAGGGAGGAGGTGCGCGCCCGGTTGGGGAGCCGGATGCTGGAGTTCCTCGCGCTCGAGCCGGCGCCGTGCCTGCTCGCGCGGTACCGGGGCGGGGGAGTCAGGTCTCGCAAGTCGGCTCGAGCTGGGGGCTGCGGCCGGGCTCGCGGGACCGGGGGTCGTCGGGCTCGGGCTCCTTGTCGGCGAAGGTGGGATAGCGGCCGTCGACCTTCTCGTCCTCGGCCTGGCGGCGGGCGAGGTAGGCGGCGAGCAGGACCATCAGGCCGCCGATGACGAGCACCCCGCGTCGCGAGAGGACCGAGCCGAGGTAGGCCCCCAGCGGCGGCCCGACCATGCGCTGCACGCCGTTGACGCTGAACGAGGCGCCGACGTACACCGAGGTCAGCTCCCGTCGGGTCGCGAAGTAGTTCCCGCCGAGCTCCCACCAGAGGATGTACGACCCGTTCATCACGCCGCCGCGGATCAGCCGCGCCGTCGCGGCGATCGCCATCGCGCCCGCCGGCCAGATCGGCGACAGGGCGAGCAGCAGCGGGTCGATGCCCCAGCCGAGCCGGATCAGGCTCCAGGCGATCAGCGGGTTCGTCCGGTCGAGCCAGGCGCCCAGGCGGGGGGTCGTCGCCAGCGAGAACGTGCTCGGCAGGACGTCCGCGATGAAGACGCACTGGGTGTAGTTGAAGTGGAGCTCGGCCGACAGGAACGGCCGGACGATCGGGTTGTACAGCTCGTTGCCGAGCTGGAAGATCACCGAGCCCCAGAGGTAGCGGAGGAATCGGGGGTCGCCCCAGACCGCGGCGAGGGCGCCGACGAGCGACGACCACCCGCCCCGCGCGAAGGCGTCGGCATCGGCCTCGCCCCGCGGCTCGGGGCGGACGCGGATCCGGGAGAAGGCGAGATGGGCGAGCGTCTGGAGCACCGCGGCCGTCGCCAGCGCGGCCTGGATCACGGGCCAGGTGCCGGCCCGGTCGAGCACCCACGCCGTCGCCAGCGCGGCCAAAAGGAACGTCCCCGCCGACAACCGCCGCAGGCGGCCCGTCACCCAGCCCCGCGACTCGGCCGGGTAGTTCAGCCGGATGATCACCGCGAGCGCCGGGCGCGAGATCGAATCGAGCAGGTTGAACAGCCCGAGCAGGAACAGGAAGGCCAGCGGGTCGGGCGCCAGCGCCATCCCCAGGCAGGCGGCGCACGAGGTGAAGCCGGGCACGAGGATGAACGGCAACTTCGGCCGCCGGGCCATCCAGACGCCCAGGGCCAGCGTCAGGAACAGGCCGATGCCCGAGAGGCTCGTCGGCAGCGCGAGGTGCCAGTCGGCCGCCCTCAGCGCCTTGATGCCGATCGTCGGCCCGTTGGTCAGCATCCCGGCCACCACCCCGCTGAGCGCGGAATAGGCCCGGTGGTACGAATATGTCCGGCGGACGTCGGGGGCGAACTCGGGGGCGTCCAGGATCGTCCTCCGTCGGCCGCGGGAACCGTTCGATTCGATTCGGGTCGAGACTGAGCTGGGTCAGAACTGGGAGGAATACACCTCGCCCCGCGCGGGTCGCCGTCGCTGCCCAGGTGCTGCTGTCGATCGAGTTCTTCATGAAGTGGACCGAGCCGTCGCCGAACAGGACGTTGGCGCCGCCAGGGTGCCGGCTCCGCGCCGCCTTCCAGCCCATCGACAGCGCCAAGTTATTGCCTTGAGTGTCGTGGAGGACGGTGATGCAGTCGAAGGACGTCGAGTTGGGCGTGTAGTGGTGGTCGTACAGGCCGTAGGTGTAGGTGCCGTCGACCCAGGAGGACATGCGCTCCGTGGACAGGCTGGTGGCCGCGAGGCAGTTGGCCGGGTTCATCGTGGCGGTCGCCGTCCCCTGCCAGGCGGCGTTCAAGAACAGGAGGTCGGCGGTGGGCGCCAACCCCGGGGTGTTCGGGATCGTATCCGCGACCCCCGGCCCAAGCAAGCTCTCGCTCCCGAAGGCGGTGTTCGACAGGCCGTCGGTGACCTCGGCCACGCGGGTCATGGCGTTGACCCGGAAGGACCCGTCGGCGATCGTCACGTCGCCGCCGTTGGCGCCGTCGCCGGCGCAGAAATGGTAGTTCGACGGGGCGAAGTCCCGGTAGGCGGCGCCGAGGAAGCCGTCGGTGGTCGTGATCTTCTGCATCCGGTCCGACGGGCAGAGGAACAGGCCGACCATCGTCCCGACCCCGGTGGTGTTCGGCGGGGCGATCCCGGTGCCCGGAAACGTGCTGGTGTGCAAATAGACCGGGAACGAGAAGTTCAACGCGTTGAAGACGCTCGTCTGCTCCAGTACCGGCGTCATGAAGGCCAGGGCCCCCCAGCGGTAGAAGGCCGCCGGCACCGTCGGGTCGACCGGCCAGAGCCCGGTGATGCAGCCCGGGGGGAAGCCCCCGTAGATCCCCTCGTAATTGTGCAGCGCGATCCCCAGCTGCTTGAGGTTGTTCACGCACTGGATCCGCCGCGCCGCCTCCCGCGCCGCCTGCACCGCGGGGAGCAAGAGCGCGATCAACACGCCGATGATCGCGATCACCACGAGGAGCTCGATCAGAGTGAATCCTCGCTTCAACACAACTTCTTCCTTCCATTCAAAGGGAGGCGGATCAGGGTGAATCTCCGCTTCAACACAGCCTCCTCCCCTGCATACAAGGGGAGCCGGATTCTACCGACCTCCCGCGCGGGTTCGCCAGGCCCCGCACGTACCAGACCAGCTCGTCGATGAACGGCCGCGGGCATACGGGCCGCATCCTCGATGGGCAAACTGATCGTCTCGAGCATGATGGCAGAACTGTTGGACGTCCGGGTCTTGAAACGCGGTCGAGTTGGCCCGTCACGCAGAGAGAAGTGCCGGCTGGGGCCGGCTGGTTACGGAGAGTAAATCGTTTTGCTCATGTCGGTCAAGTGGTGGAGGCGGTAGGGGGATCATGCAGGGCCAGAACGGGGACGTTATCCATGGTTGGCCGTCCGTCCGTCATTCCACGAGAGCGCCTCCGTAGCCGCGGAAATGCTCGGGCGCGACGCGCTCGGCGCGGCTCGCGCCGGCGAGGCTCAGCACCGCTCCAAAGGGGGCCGGGGCCAGGTCGTTGCTCCGGCCGTTGTATTGAGTGCCTCCCCAGCGTCTCCCGACGGCCACCACCTCGAAGCCGACGAAGCGCCCCTGCTTCCGGTCGAAGCGAGCCTTGCCCAGGAGCTTCATCTCCAGGCCGCGCTCCTGACGGCTTGGCCGGTTCATGTCCGCAAAGCCCCGGATCGACCAGTCTCCCTTATCCACGGCTTTGGTCCGGCCTTCCAGGCGAAGGGAGACCACGTCACCATCAACCGCCGTCACGCGGCTGGTCAGTGTCGCGTCCTCGATTGCGCGCGCCGGGAACGGCGGAGTCTGTCCGCGCACGTTGTCGAGGAAATGGAACCGGGCGAGTCGCTCGACGAGGTGCCGCGGCACCTCGCGCGGCCGGCCGGGCTCGATCTCGCCCGGCAAGAACTGGCTGGCCTGCTCCTTGGTGAACCAGGCGAAGTCCTGGTTCCACGAGTGTGCCCACCGCCCTTCTTGGGGCGGGTCGCGCGGCAAGTCGCGTGTGTTGACCTTCAGGACCAAGCCCCCCTCGGGGAAGAATCGATCGGAACGGCTCAAATGTGCGATGTCCAGCGGATCTTCGCCCGAGAACTTACGCCCAGCGGCCTTGAGCTTATCCCAGTTCTCCAGGGCCTCGCGCAGCTTGCGGGCGACGTATCGCGGGTCATTTTTGTTCCACGAGGCCAGGAACGTGCCGTCGGCTGTGGTGGCATAAGTCCCCTGACGCGTGAACGAGGGCCGCGTGCGGCCGGCATAGTGGCCCTGTTCGGCGATCTTCTGGAAGAGCCGGCACTCGGCGTCTGTCCCTGACTGCAGGTGCCCTACCTCGTCAGCGGCGGGGATGAACTTCGCGGTGAGCTCCTTCACCTCGGGGTCGGTCCAGACAGACTGTCTGGCGATCACACCGTTGTTTCAGGTACATCCCAGGGGATGACCGTTCATCGCCCAGAGCAGGATGGGCCGATCGGTCTCCCTCGCCTCGTTGATCGCGATGTAGAACGACTCACGCCAGGGGATTTCCAGGTAAGACTCGTCCTTGACCTGGGGACGGATATAGTCACGCCATCGCTCGAACGACTGTTCGTCCAGAACGGGCACCTGCCCCAACGCGGCGGTCGCGGCCAATATAAACGCACGAATCATTCGCCCGGTCTCCAGAGAAGGTCTCCCCCGCCACGCCGAGACTCGCACTAGACACGGGCTGCATCCCCGTGTGCGTGGGAAGGCGGTACGAACCGAGCAAGACATCATACTGCCAACCCCAGACGTGCGCAGCGCATTACGGTCGATTTTTCCATTTGAATTCAACGGCATACTTGATATCACGTGAATTTTACTAGGAATCATATATACTGGCACTTCGTGACGAAGCGCATCATTAAATGTCTGATAAACGATGATATTATAATATACAATTCTGCTTTTACTTGTTTCAACGACATCCTTGATTCTTGGATTCTGAGGGAAAGTACGGCATCGTTCCAAGGCTCCACATTGTTGCAATTCAACCATGGTCCGCAAGCATTTCCGGCACCTCCCACAGTTATAGAGCGAGTCGGGATTCTCGTAGCAAACTCGGAGCGTTTCCAGGGCAATCGGATGCTCGGAAACCAGGCGGGTCTTGTCGAGGCGTGTCGCCTCACAGCCATCGTGAGACAATAACACCTTCCCATTGGACCACAACGGATCGAGCTCAGGATGGGAACCCCATGGGAAGAGATGTTCCCAATCATAGGTGGAGGCAATATTTACCTCTGTAAATCCTTCGCCAAGTGCGAGCGCGATACTCGCGAGCGCCGCGCCGTGACAGGTCTTGCCCCAATTGACGAATCTATTAGTAAAATGACGAAGATTTGTCGAGGCAACGAGTAACTTCTTGCGAAACTGATCAGCCACCCTTTTTGCATTCAGAACGGACATGCCAAACAAATCATCGACTTTGGGGTCATCAATAGCAATGTCCAGTCCGCGCACAAAGAGAAGATCGTCGATGGTCTTTTCATCACCAGGATGGTCCCGATTGTTTTTCAACAGCGAGTAAAATGAGTCTACACCCAAAGAAAAGAAGAGGCCCACGCGGCGGGCGCGTCCGTCGTGCGCGGCCGAAAGATCGAGGCTGGACGAATCAACCGATATGATTGAGAGTCCTGCGTTCCATTCTTGGTAGATCGCTTGCAATAGAGGCAGGGACTGCATGAGCTGCCCGGATACCGCCCCCTCAATTCTCAGCCGTTCTCCCAGCGCCATCGCAGGCGTTAGAAGGGCGGCGACAAAGGCATCGTTCAGTCGAGCGCTTACTGCCGTGATGTAATCCAGTGGGAAACGATACCACAGCAAGAACGGGTCCGACTGCATCGATTCCAGCGTGACCCAAGCCTCGAGCTGGCAGGAATCTCTGAGTCGGATGAGACGAGCGTCGGTAACTCGCATTTCCAGCCTCCTTGATTCATTCAGTGTCCTGTGCCGTGGCCATCCCGTTCTTTCCGTAGCATCTGGACAACATTCTCAAGGCTCTTGGCCGGGCGGGATGTAGTCGCATCAAGCAAAGAATCGGGGAACGAGATGTCCAAAAAGACTTTTCGACCGCTTTTAGGGCTTCGGTCGTATCTATCACCCGCCGGATGAGTCCTTACCCGTCGGTCTGGAAAGTGGGTCGCTTGTTCAACCACATCTGTACCGGAGTGTCAAGAGCAACGCGGCTGCGGCAGGGGCGGCGGCACGACGGAAGGCGTAAATGAGGTAAATCCAGGACCGGATCGACCCGGATAATCTTGCTCGATGGCCTCTGCGACTCCGGGCCCGCCCGGCCCGGGCGAGCCTCAGGCCGCGTAATGGTGCGTCGACCCGAGGCCGAGGCTTCGGCGGATGATCCCGGCGATGCCATCGATGCGATCGTCGGATAGGTCGTAGTAGAGGGGGATGCATAAGAGGCGTTCGTGGAGGTGGTCGGTCACGGGCAAGAAGCGGTTCGTGAACTCGCGGTAGACCTCCATGCGATGGACGGGGAAGAAGTAGCGTTTCGTCATGACCCCGGCGGCCGCGAGGGCGGCCTCGGCGGCCACACGCTGCTCCGGCTTTCGGAACCTGACGGCGAGATCCTTGTAACCGTGCACGCACTCGGGCGGCACGAGCTGCCAGCTCAGGCCAGGGCAGTCGGCCAGCCTGCGCCGATACCGCTCGACCTGGGCATGACGACGGGCCAGGGCGTCCTCGAGCAAGTCGAGCGAGAGCCAGCCGAGGGCCGCGTTCAGCTCCGAGAGCTTGCCGTTGAGGCCGACGTATCGGCAGTTGTAATCGTCCTTGAACCCGTAGGCCCTCAAGAACGTGAACCGCTCGGCGTCGGCCGGGTCGCGGAAGGTGACGAGGCCGCCTTCGCCGCCGGTCACGAGCTTGGTGCCGCTCAGGCTGAACGCCGAGGCGTCGCCGAACGCCCCCAGCGCCGTCCCCCGATATCTCCCGCCCAGCCCGTGAGCTGCGTCGAAGATCAGCTTCAGCCCGTGCTCGCGCGCCAGGCCTTCGAGAGGCTCGATGGCCGCGGGCAGGCCGAAGACATGGACCGCCGCGATGCCGACCGTCCGGGGGGTGATCAGCCGCCGGACGTCCTCGACGTCGATGCAATAGGTCTGAGGATCCACATCGGCGAAGACCGGCTCGAGCCCGTTCCAGCGCAGGGCGTTGACCGTCGAGCAGAAGGTGAAGCTCGGGACAATCACCTCGCCCGGCGGGCATTCCAGGGCTTGCCACGCCAGAGTCAACCCGATGTCGCAACTGGAGACGCAGAGCGGCGACGGATGATCGAGCAGGCCCGAGGCCCGCTCTTCGAGCAGCCCTGTGTACTTGCCGAAGTTGGACAGCATCCGCGTCTCGAACAGCTCGGCGACGAGCTGCGCGAACTGGTCCAGCGGTGGCAAATGGGGACGCATGATCGGGACCGCGGCGGACGGATGGACAGCCATGCCGTATCCTCCTTGAGTGGGCCTACGATCGCGATGGCGGCCGTGCGCTCCTCGGAAATCAAATCCGGTAGGACCGCCCGGATGATCTCCTGCGCCATCAGGCTGACGACGCGGAGGTCGGTGCGTGCCACAAAGGCTTCCAGGCTCGCGAGCGACGCGAAGGTCTCGGTGCGGCGGAAATGCTGCTCCGCGAGCAAGTGCAAGACGGTCGCGTGCTCGACCTCTGCGTGATGGAGTGCTTCCAGATGGGGGTTGTTGGGCATGTTGTACCTGAGCGGCAGCGTAAGCACCGGAACTTCCAATCGGGCGATCGCCATCGCCAGGGCGATCTGGGTGTCGAAGTAGCTGGCCATGACGTCGCGAAGTCCGATCATGAAATACTCCGACATCTCACCGATCCGGGAGATCGTGCTCGCCGGGGCCGCGATGACGCCGTAGTTGAAATAAGCCGGACAGAATCGGTAATCGGGGTCGGTGGACATGTAGCCCCAACCGGTGTGCTCGTACTCGAGTCGGGGCTCCGGCAATCCGAAGTGCGAGAAGAGCCGGGCCCAGTCCGGTCGCTCAAGCTTCCCGCACGGCAAGGGCGAGACGTGCGCGATAGTCCCGGCCAGGACTCGGTCGCGATGGACTCGCTCGATCAGGTCGTCCAGCGGACGTCGAATCAGCGTGTCGGCATCGAGCAGGAGGACGACATCGGATCTGTAAGGATGCTTGAGCCGGAGATCTACCGTGGCGCGGGCGCCCCAGGCGGCGAATTTGTCGGCGGGTACCCAGCGGAGCTCGATTCCGTTGGCGGCCAGCCAGGGCATCCGATCGGCCAGCCGCTCGTCGGCGGGATCCCCGCCCACGGTCGCAATCACCGGCGAATCCCGATACGCCCCTCCGAATCGTCGGAGCGAGTGGGTCAAGCAACGGAGCTGATACAGGAACGAGGGCGTCGGGGACATCGGCACGTGGACTTCCAGCGTCGGCCGACGACGGAGCAGGCCCGGCAGCCGGAATCGACTTGATGCGATGAGTCGGCTCATGCAACAGCCCTCGCCTGGGATCCCCCTGAGTCCTCGTAGTGGGCGACGATGTCGCGGTAGCGGCGATCGATCGGAGGCATGGCTCGCGCCTCCCGTCCGCGGATCGAGACCCAAGAGCTCATCGCAGCAATCAACGTCAGATACACCATCTTGTTGGGAACTGGAGACCTGATGCGATTCACCCGCCCGAGGAGTCGGACGACCGCGATCGATCAGTCCCAGGCCTCACGGTACGCCGGGAAGTAACCGGTCCCGCCCTGGCCCCCGCACAACGCCTCGTAGCGATCCGGGCGGGCGACGTGGCGGCCCAGGTAGGTCGGGCGCACCGAGGTCGACCATCCCTTCTTGAATCGCGTCAGGCCGTCGGTGCCGTCACAGCTCTCCCCCGCCCCGGCCCCGAGGCTCAGCCAGCGGAGATCGTCCCTCAGCCGCACCGCACTCGACCAGAAGAGGGCGTAGGATGCCTTCGTCGCATAGCCTGTCTCGGAATAGGCGGCCAGATGGTAGTAGCCGATCTCCCCCTGTCGGTACCAGAGCAGCATGCCCACCGTATCACCCTCGTCATCGACCGCGCGGAATGCGACGAGGCCGGGCACTGCGAACTGGAGTTCGAACGCCTCTCGAGAGAAACGGCTCATGCCCCGAAGCCCGTGACGACGGATGAGCTCGGCGTAGAGGCCGCACCAGGTCTCGAGGTATTGGACCGGCTCGGCGAGCTGCTCGACGGTCAAGCGTCCGAGCGCCCACCTCGCGTTGCGGCGGTGATGAGGGCAGGCCGACTGCTCGAGGGGGACCCGGAGGTCAATGACGTGATGGTCCTTGTATCGCCCCAATCCGTGGCTGAATGCATCCGCCAGGCTCGTCGGGTCATCCGGACCAAACGGATCCGTCACGAGAACAATACTGACGACCCTTCCCTCCAGATCAGCCAGATCTCGCGGCAGGGCCGACCAGTCGCGAGCAGCAGAACAAAGGGTACGGTCCCATGGCGTCGCGATCGGCCGTCCCGGGAATTGCCCGCTCGAGCAGGAATCCGCCCGTGCGCGACAAGGAGAGGGGCCGGCCGAATTCTCGCAACGAGGCCACATATCCCGGACTTTGATAACCAGTCGGCGACATGCCGGCGGACCTTATCAATTCGCCATCAAGTCCACAAGCCAACTTGACTACAATTACAGTACGCGGGTGCGGCAGCGGCGGCCGCACGACAATCCCGAGATGACGCCGGATCTTCGCTCGCACCTGCGAAGTCCCCAGGGATATCCCGAGCTCGTGAGGAGTCCATCTTATGCAACTCCGGAATACGCGGCCAAAGCACCGGCTCGAGCGCTCTTGGGGACTCGTACGTGACCGCGTTTGCGTCGCCTCGGCATCGTCCAACTATGGGGAGGGGTAAGATCGGCGAGAGCCCTAACCATGACTAGTGCACCTGACCGGATCGGCGGTTACAGGTTTTTCCGCGAATGCAGAGGTTGACTCTCCGAGAGGCATCGAGCCCGCCTTCACCGTGGTGCCTTGCGTCGTGGGCGGCCGGCGGCCGACCCAGGTAGAGCCCGCCTGCGATCGCCGACTCATCGCGTCGCAAATCGGCCGATACCCTGGTCGTCCAGCAAGCCGCTCCCCTCGTCGCCGCAGGTCAGAGGCCGCCGCCGTCAGTGCGGCCACTCGCTCGTCAATCTTGCTCCAATCCGGCTCGCCCGGCTGCACGGAGAATCAGGTGAATTGGTTATGTTTTTGCGATATGAAGGCCAACATGATTCTCTTTTGATCGAAGGCGCTCAGGCCCGTGCCGCTTCGAGCCGTGCCAACTCCGATCGGATGCGACCTCGGAAGTCTGCCAGCGCACTCGCCAGATCCGCCGTGAGCCGGCCCGGACGAATGGATCTCTCGATGACGGTCAATCGATCGCGCTGCAACCCGATTTCCTGCTCTCGACTCCTGGGCTGCCCGGGGCACGCTCGAGCAATGCGCGTACCGTCGTCGATCCAGCGCACGTGCGACCACACCTCGGGCAAGGCCACGACGCGGCATTCCTGGTACAGGCGGACCTGGAGCTCCCAGTCTTCGCACGAATGGAGGTCCGTGGCGAACAAGGGTTGGCCGAGCTTGGTGACGGTAGGGCGGCACAGCGTGATCCCACAGCTCGAGACTCCTTTGCTGGGTATCGTCCACAACCAGGGTAAATCATCGACCCACTGGGCGCGGCCTCCGGTCGCGGCGAGGGCACCAATCTCCGCGAACCGAGACGTCCCGATGAGTTGCCCGTCCCCGATGAACAGATTGTCCGATACGATCGCCTCAGCATCGGGGAATCGCGCGAGAACGTCCAGCTCAGCCTTCAATTTGCCCGGGAGCCAGAGGTCGTCCGAATCCAGGAATGCCAGCAGATCTCCCGTGGCCTGGCATACGCCTTCATTGCGCGCGGCGCCTACGCCGCCGCGCGTCGCCATTCGCAGCAGCTTGACCGACTTGCCAAATCTCCGCTCGATGATCTCTGCGGTCCCGTCGGTCGAGCCATCGTCGACAACGATGACTTCGAGATCACCGCCCTCTTGACCCAGGGCGCTTTCCACCGCCTCGCCGACCAAGCCTGCCCGGTTCCATGTTGGGATCACGACGGAAAGACGACAGTGGCTCACGCGGCGTTCCTCGGCGGCTCGGTCGGTACCGGACTTTCCTTTCGCCATGCCATCCATTGCATCGGAAGTGCCTCTAACTGGGAGCATACAGGACTTGCCGGCCTGATGCGCGAAACGCTGCGACTGCTTCCTCAAGCGGGAGATCCGCCGGCTTGCTCGAAAGTGCGAACCCCGGCTGTGGGCCGACACTTCCCCGCACCAAGGCGAGGGCGGCGCCGTTCTTGTGAGGCCGAGGTGTGGAATACGTTGCCGACAGCCCGATCCGGGGCTCAGCGGACGCGTTCGGATTTGAGCCGTGCAGAACGAGAGGGTGGTGGAAACTCATCTCCCCCGCCTTCATCACGACGTCGAAAGGTGCATCCGCGCCTTCCGGGAGTTTGGCGGTTTTGCCGGAGAGATCATGTTCATCGCCGTCCGCGGATCCGGGCTCGCGATCGCTCATGATGGGACTCGCGAGGTCGTAATGAGTTTGACGCGACCAGTGTGACTGCATGCCCAGGCGGTGCGAACGTGGCACCACCTGCAAACAGCCGTTCTCAACCGTGGCGTCCGTCAGCCCCAGCCAGATCGCCGGCACCTGGGCATCTGAAAAATTCTCAGTGTAGCCGTCCTGGTGCCAGTTCACCCGTGCTGCGCTCTGGCCGTACTTGTAGAAGATCCTGGTGTGTCGGAGGAGGATGACCGGGCCGAGCAGATCTTCCAGGCAATCCAATAAGCGAGGATGCGTGCACAGATCCCAGGCCCAACGGAAGAACAGGTGAAATCCATCGGCGCGCGCGACACGTCCCCCGAGCGCAGACCACGTCTTCTCCACGTGGTCACGAAAGTACCGGACCTCCTCGGGCGTGAGGATCGGGACCGAGTGGACGAAGCCCAATTCCTCGTAGCCGGCCAACTGCTCGGACGTGAGGACTCGCTTTCCACGGATCGACATCCGCTTGTCTCCTGGCTGATGGGCGACGACCTGATGAAGCAGACCGCGGACCGTGAACTGCGCTCGTGGCCGCCGAATCTCGCGCAAGAAGGAGAAGCCAAGTGATCAGCCCGACCGGACGATTCTAGCGTGTGAAATTCGGAACGCTAGGGCGCCGCGATTCCACGCGTCCACGCATCTATTCAGGGTAGAGTCGAAGCACCATGTTGGGAGAATGGAACACACGATGGGGCGGGTCCTGTTTCGTATCCCTGATCAACCCTTTCAGAAAAATGTCGAGCCTTCTGCCTTGTGCCCGGAACATGTCTCGCCTGAACAGGCCATACTGCGTGAATGGCGGCCCCTCCTCCGTCTGGTCATAGGTCGTGAGGTCGATCCCCTTCGCGAATTTGTTTCGCCTGACCGATTCCGTATCGGCTTCGGTCAATTTCACGCAGCTCTTGAACCCTGTGGCGCAGTCGTAACGCTCGCAGATCCGGAGATTCGCACGGATGCTCAACGCATCGATGAAAACATCGTCGTCGGAAAGGATGACGAAGGCGCAATCGTCGGGTAGGTGTTCCAGGCCAGCCGCGAAGCATCGCATCCTGTCGAAGGGCCCTTCATCCTGCACGAGGAGATAAGAACATCCGGCGGGGAGATTCGAAGGCAAGGGCGTACCTCGACCGCCTTGCTCGACAACGCAAGTCCTTGATTCCTGCGAGGAACTCGGCATAAAAGCGCGACAGGAACCCGACATTCTGCCCCTTATTGACACTCCCGTTCGGGGCTCGATGGGCGATGATCACAACTGTGCGCTCTAGGATGCGGTCCATCTGACTGCCGAGCGGTACGACGGACTCCCTCAAATACCAATGATCCGCCATTCGCTCTTGGACAGGGGAGTAATGCGACTCGACCCAGGCCAGGTTCGGCGCGAAACCATAACAATTGTGACTCGAATAGAGCACGCCGTTGGTGACATCGACCGGGCTGGGAGATCCGTCGTTGGCCGCGATGAACGCGTCGAAGATCGAGTCCCTTAACGCGTACGCATGTGTGCAATATGCGTTGCGAATGCGGACGACATTCTCGGCGACCGGATCAGGATCCTCGCGATGCAAGGCCCCGAGGAAGACCATGTCCCAGTCTGCCGGCACGCCCCTGACGAAGACGGGGAACTTCTCGCCAAACGACGGATCGAAGAGGACGTCGTCCTCCAGGATCAGCACGCTGGGCAGGCCCCGTTGCCGGGCGTCGCGGACCACCTGAAGATGGCTGAGCAGGCACCCGTACGCACCGGCGGAATACCGCCATGTCGCGGGCAGTTCCAGTCGGCTGCCGTCGACGGCGGCGAATCGACGGACCCCGCGGATGTCATGCCGAGTCAACTCGGCGTGCAATCGCCCCCAGGTATCGACGTCCCGATCCAGATTGATGCAGGCCTTGTGGGGAAACACTTCGTTGACGTCGCCGCTTGAACTCGGCATGGTCGTCGCACTCGAAACCAGATAGGCCGATAAATTCGTACGGGCCGCGTCACGGACGCCGAGGCACCGGCACGGCCTCTTCTGGTCCGTGCGGCGGTGTTCGGTCGTTCAATAGCGGTACCGACCAGCACCCCGTATTTAGCTGATGAGCTCCCTTCGGTGAAGTCCAATCTCTTTTCATGCCGACGGAGGTCCGGCCGTCATCCGAGCGCCAAGTTTGGGTCCGCCGCCGTGGCGTACCAGAGCAGGATGCCCGCGGCTGACGTCCATTCGGTCGGCGTTCCGTTCGCGGACACGATGGCATGAGCCACCGACCCGCCCTTGCGTCGTTTGACAGACGTCGTGGTTCGCGGAGAGAATTGGCTAAGCGTGAAGTATGAACCTGCGGGTCCGGGGCTCGTTGCGGGGCATCGACGTGCGATTGGGACCGGGACCGGTTTTTGCCTACGAGTGGCTGACGACCACGCGACGGTGGCAGCTGTACGCGCTGCGCGCGATCTTCGTGGGCGTGATGCTCGCGGGCATGATTCTCGTCTGGCAAAACGTGCGTCGCAATCACAACCCGGGCAAGCCCGTTTCGATTCAGACATTGGCACGGTACGGCGAGAGCTTTTACGAAACGGTCGTTTCGATCGAGCTGACGCTTGTGCTGCTGGCGGCGCCCGCGGCGACCGCCGGGGCGGTGTGCCTCGACAAGGCGCGGGGAACGCTCGAGCACGTGCTGGTCACAGACCTCTCGAATGCCGAGATCGTCCTGGGCAAGCTAAGCGTGCGGCTCGTGCCGGTGCTGGGATTGATCGCTTGCAGCTTGCCGGTGGCTGCGCTCGGCGGGTTGCTGGGGGGCGTCGATCCCACCGCACTCCTGGGCTCGTTTCTCACGGCCGTCGGCTGCGCTTTTCTGGGGTGCTCGCTGGCCTTGACCCTCTCGGTGTGGGGCCGGAAGACCCACGAAGTGCTGATGGTCACTTACTCCATTCTGATTCTCTGGATCGCGAGCCCGCTGCTGGTGATTCTGACGCTTGTATCCCTGCGGTCAGGTGGGCCTCCAGCGCAGCCCCTCCTGGATGCGCTGGGGCTCACCAATCCCTACTACCTGGCCTTCGCTCCCTACACAGACCCGGGCAAAGTCGGCTTCACGACCTATCTGGGATTCCTCGCAGTTAGCCTCGGCCTCTCGGCGGCCTGCTTGTTCCTGGCGACGCAGCGAATTCGAGGCGTGGTGCTCACGCAGGCCGGTCAGGCCGCCGGCAAGTCCCGCCGCGGCTGGTTTGCTCTTCGAATTCCCCGACCCGGGTGGCTCCCCCGCCTTCCTGGTCCGTCGCTCGACGGAAACCCGGTCCTGTGGCGCGAATGGCACGCGCGAAGCCGTCGCTCATCCTGCGCACCGTCTGGTTCATGTACTCGGCTGCGGGAGTGCTCTGGATTGTCCTTTCCCTTCGAAATCCTCCTCGGCTGCGCAACGAGCTCGAAGTGATCGGAGTCATGAACACATTTCAGGTCGCGTTCGGATTGTTGCTCTTGAGCACGAGCGCCGCCACCAGCCTGGCCGAGGAGCGGACCCGGGGCAGCCTCGATCTCCTGCTCTCCACACCCCTCTCGACGAATTCCATCCTGGCAGGCAAGTGGCTCGGCTCGTTTCGGCAAGTCAATCATATACTCATATGGCCCGCCGTCACGGCCGGATTTCTCTTGGTCGAGAGCGGACGATGGCTCAGCTATCTCATGTTTTTGGGAATGCTCCTGGCGTATGGTGCGGGGATCACGAGCGTAGGACTGGCATCGGCGACCTGGATCAGCCGCCTGGGGCGTGCGGTCGCCGCCAGCGTATCGGTTTATGTGGTCTTCTCGATCGGCTGGATCTGGCTGATCGCGCTACTCACGATGGGACCTGATCCGATGACGATCCCTGCGATCATGGGGAGCCCCCTTTTCGGTACCTTCGTCGGCACGATGTTCGTCTCGTCGGTCCGACGGGCGTTTCCCAGCAATGCGGAGCAGAACGTCGTGGGGGGCGCCTTGTTCTGGATCCTGGTCCATGGCGGCGCGGCCGCGATCCTGTTTGCCGCGACGACATCGACCTTCGACCGCTGCCTCGGGCGGATCTCGGAAACGCGCGGACGCGCAATCACCTGGCCGCCGAAAAAACCGTTCGACGCGCGCGAGCTCGACTTTGACGAATGGCCCGCGGGCGAGCCCGCGGAGCTTCCGTGAGCCGGGCGTGCCCGCTCAATACTCTGCGGCCGGCGCGGCTTTTGGCCCTCCTGACCCCCCATTTCACCACGGCGCAACGCAACGCGACGCGGCCGGGTCAATCAATCACGGTTGCCTTGCCGGCTGTCACATCGAGTTTTTCCGCCAGCTTTTCCGATTTGCCGCCGTCGGCGGGCTCGATCCACAGGTCGTACTGCCCCGGCGCGACCACCAGATCCGTTCCATAGCCGGGGGCCGACTGCGCGGCCTGGGCGCGGGTTGCAAAGCTCGCCGTCCCGACCGGCGTCAGGATCACGAGGCTCGCCGCCGGCAGATTCGCGCCCTTCAGTCGCACCAGACCCAGGTGCTCCTCGGGCCTGATCGAGGTATTCGCCTCGTCCAGGGTCAGGTTCGAGATCATTCGCACGGCCCGCCCGCGCTCGGGAACCCACCAAAGGTCGAATCGCTTGGCTGTCACCGACGGCGGAATCCGCAGCTTCTGGCCGTACCGTCCAATCCGCGCCACGTTGTCCACCCGCAGCGCCATGGCGCCAGTGCCCGCCGGGGCCAGGTAAATCCACTCGAGTTGCGGAAGCTGGATCGACGGAAAACGAACCTCGACGAACCGCGCCGCGCTCAGTCGGAGAGTGCTGCCGGTCGGGGCGGGTCGCGCCACGATCTCGAGCTCCTCCTGCACGCCGCGGACGATTTCGATCAGTTGGGCGGCAGTCTCGGCGTTGTAGTACTTGCCCTTGCCCGCGCGTGCGATCTCCTCGAGTGAATCGTGCTCGTCGTTCTGCACGTCGAAGCCAATGACATTGACTCCATAGCTGAGCGGGAGCCTGCTTGCCAGCCCCCTGGCCACTTCGGCCGGATTGCCTCCGCAGGTCTCCTTGCCGTCGGTGAGCAATACCAGCCCGCACGGGGCGTCGTTCCTCGCCAGCTCGCGACCCGCAGTCTCCAGCGCGCAGCGCAATCGGCGTATTGGCGGCTGGTCGCAGTCCGCCGATCAAGGCGATCAGCTCCGACTTCGCACTCGAGTCGAGGGGGCCAAGTGCACGAGCGACTTGCACGGCCTGGCAATCGAGCGCTTTGTCATAGCCGTAGATCACAAATGTGACTCGCAGTGTCTCTGGTATCTTGGCCACCAGCTCCGAAACGACGTGCTTGGCCACGTCCATCTTGATCTGTCCATCGCGCGTTGGCTCGGCCATGCTTCCCGAGCAATCGAGCACGATCGCAAAGTCGGTTACTTTCGGGCCGCCGGCCGCGGACACCACGCGCCCTCGCTGCATCGCCTGCAGCAAACCCTCGGTGGCGCCGGCCTTTTTAGCGCGGCGACCTGCGCCGCGTCGAGCGTGAAGCTTGTGGGCGACTTCTCCAGACGCCTCAAAATGTCTTTCTCACGAAGTCCGACCTGCAAGAGCTTGAGCACGTCCCGGTAGGTGATGGCGTCAAGGGCGGCGGTTGTCTTCCCGGCCGAGCCCGCGGCGCGGGCCGCGGCGATCACCGCGTCGGAAGCGCCGGCGTTCTTGAGCCGGGCGACGGTGGCTTGATCGACGGGAAACGCGACTCCCGCCTTTTCCAGTTTCGCGGCGATCGCTTGGTCGTCGATCTGCAGCTCGATCAGATTGGTCAGGTTTTGCTCGGTCAGCGGCTGACCGGCTTGCCCGAAAGCGGAATCCGCGCCCGCCACGAGCAGCACGACCAGGAAGGCCAACCCGCTCGCTCTCATCGAGATAACCATGGACACGTTTCTCCTCGATACCAGCCACGGGCGTCCGAGCGACGATTCCAGAAGAGAGGCTCGCCTCCGCGCGAGCCGATTCCAAATCCAATTCGGATCCGCGCCGCCGCAGCTTGGCTCGCTCTCCCAGAGGAATTCGAATCGCCCACGTGATGAGTAGACATGCACTTTGATCCCGGACACAGTACACGTGTCGGAACTATAGAACGCAAAAAACCAGGATGCGGAACCCCTCAGCCTGATTCGTTTCCGTCCGCGTCGACCGATCTGATGCGCAGCCCTCGTTCGGCCTCGGATGGCGGCGCCAATGACCTCACCGGACGGAATGGCAACACGTCATGCCGCGTGCACGGTTTCAATCTCATATTGAACAGAAGCCAACGAAGCCTGTTTCCGAAACCGGCAGTCGGCGCGAGCGGCGTCGGCGATTGCGGAGACCATCGTGACTATTCCGTGACTCGTCAAAGCAACAAGTCTCGATTCTCTGGGCCGACGAGTCGGAGTTGACACGGCTCCGGCGGCTGGCGGCCGCGTCGCATCGCGGCGTCGTAAAATATCCGGCCGAGCTCATCACTTCAAAGCAGCTCGGAGATGGCCAACGCCAAGGCTAAGCTGCCGGGGCCGCCTACGAGGACATTGAAGCTCGGAAAACCAGGATGGCGGCCCCTGCGAGCGTCAGCCGTTGGTCAGTGGCGCTTGCCACGCCCGGCCAGAAGCGAGACCGCTCCGCCGCCGCCAACCAGCAGAATGCCCAGCACGCTGACCCACGCCTTCCTGTGAAGCGTCAGCAATTCCAGTTCGACCAGGGCAGCTCCGAGTAGCAGACCGATGCCGGCACCTGCGAGCAGTCCGCACCAGAATTGCCACGACCGAAACGGCCAGCGACCGCGACCGTTGCCCTCTGACGGGACCTGTGACATCGAACTACCCCATGTGCCCCTGACGCCAAAGATCAGCGGCCCGCCGATAGGCGCGTTCGCTGCATCGCTTCGTTAAACTCAGACCAGGGTGATCTCGTAACCCAGCACCCGGGCACATCGCTCGAGCAAGGCGCCGGAGGCTTGCTCGTGCCGGGCCGAGTGATAGCCCACCAGGAATCCCCGGCCTGGCAGAGCGGTGAAGCAGAGATAAGCATCCTCGAAATCGGGGGCGTCCGCAACGACCATCCGGACGGCCGCCGGCAGCAGTCGCCGGTGCTCCTCGATGACCGGCTGCGGAGCGCCCATGCACTCGAACTGGCGGACCACGGCCGCGACGACCTCGGCGCCGCCCGGCGCGTCGGCTTCGACGTGCGAGAACTCCTCACGGAGCCGGCGCACGACCTCAGCGGGGTCGAGTGCCAGAGTAGCTTCCGGTGGGTCGAGTCGGTGTGCCATCTCCGCCGCCTGACGCCGGAATCAAGCCGCACCGCAAATCGGCGGCGGCTTGAATGAATTGTCAGCACCCATGCGCTCGAAGCATCTTCCTGTACCCTATCGCAGAGAATCGAGTCGGCTCTGCAGCGCGGACGACAAATCGTCTGCCTTGTGCCATATGACCGATGAGTCCTGGCAAAAGCCCACAGCTTGAGCCCCAATCCATTGTTCGTAACCCGATGTGTTGATCGTCGCGAACGGTGTCCACTCAGCCTTGCCCGCTTCATTCGCTGGCAGAAACTGGCCGCACAACCTGTACTGCTCTTCCCCACTGGGAGTCATGACGTGCCCAATGCGCACATCACGAAAGCGGACAGGATCTGGTGGGCGGTGCGTATGAAAATCAGTAGCGGCTGCGGTGAGCAAGGATTGTACGACTGTGGGATTCACCGCTTGGGATTCAACGGGCGCGACTGGAGCCTTGTTGCAGCCTGCGAGCACAAGTGTGGCAAATAGGACGGCCAGATATCGCATGATTCTCCTTGGGTGCTAACGACCAAGTTCAGCAGAACCACACCGCCAAGATGAGCCAGGTTAACAGGGAAACCGCCGCGGCGGTACGGGTCCGCCGCAGCGCGAGGTCTGGCGGGGTCATGGGACGCCGAATTCTTCGAGGGACTGATCGATCTCCTGGTCCGATGCCTGCCACGCCGAGCCGCGTGTCTCATAGCGTGCGACGAGACCCAGAAGCGTGACGAGATCCGGAGCGACGAACCGATGGCCGGCATCCTCGGCGACCCAGTATGCCCCCGAGTCGGTCACCAGCGACGGGTCGCGAGAAACCGAGAAGCCGCGCTGCAGAAGCGCGAGATAGGCCCGGACCAAGGTGTTCGCGGCATCCGTAAACGTCGGTTTCATGACCCGCGATCCCATCCGCCTGACCACCAAGATCAGCGGCCCGCCGACAGGCGGGTTCGCCGGATCGCCTCGTCAGGCGCGGTAGGGCGGCACCGGGGGGCCCGTTCCTCGTCGATCCGCTCCGAACACCTCGACGCGGCGCCATTCCATGCCTCGCTCCCAGCCGTCGGGGAACACGTCGAACTTGGTGCTGGGCCGCACGCCAATACTGGCGAGATAGGGCCTGAGGCGATCGACCCAGGTTTCCGGATCCTCGCCCGCGGCCAGATCGTAGTAAAGACCAAACCCAGCCAGGCCGCTGGACTTCTCGAGCCGCGAGACGGCCCCGCTGAAGAACGACTCCAACCTCGCCGCCAGCTCGTCGCAGGAGAGCCCGCCCTCGCCAGCCACGCAGCAGATGTTGATGCAAGCCGCGAAGAGCGTGCCCCCTGGGAGCCTAACAGAAATTCGACAGAAATCACGTTCTGTCTAACACCGATGGGCATTCTAACGAACGTCGAGCACGAAGGATTCCCCAATAGTCAGGCGTCGGCGCACGGACGTAAGGCCGCCGAAGGAGTCTACGCGCCGTCCAGCGAAAGTGATTCGTGTGCGACGGTCAATTGTGTCCTTGCAATTGCGAAAGATCACGATATTCTTATAGATATTGATCCGAAGGCTGGCGGGACGCTACCGACCTTGTGGGCTCTTCTCGCGGATAGGAGCGAGTCCGGTGGTCAGCGGTTCATTCCGCTATTTGTCGGGCCCACTGCCCGATGACGCGGATACGCCGGCGTTTCTTCCCACCGGTCTCAAGCTTTGGTGCTCGCGCAGAAAATTCATTCAAGCCGCTTCGCGGCGCGGCTTGATTCAGGCGTAGGGAGGCTGCTTCCGATGCGTACTCCAGAGCTTGCGCTTGCCTCGGCGTTGGTCTTATGCCTCGGCTGTTCGCGGGACGACCGAACTGACGCGGACCGGCTCGCCCGCGACGCGGGCGCTTCGAGCAAAGCGCCTTCTGCTGCATCCCATGAGCAAAGCCCGTCTCCCATCCCGGCCTCGTCGGGTGATGCGGGCGCTTCGAGCAAAGCCCCTCCCGTCGTCTCCCATGAGCAAAGCCCGCCACTCAAACAGGCCGCCTCCGGTGACGCGGGTGCCTCGACAAAAGCGACTTCCTGACATCGTGTCCAGGAAAGGCTCCCCTTCCATCCCACCAAGGTCGGTGGATAGCGACTATGCGCTCCTCAAGCAAGCTCTGCTCGATGCCGATGGCAAGAAAGCGGCATCGCTCGTCACGGGCAGTACGCTGCGCAGATTACGAGACCTTTCGAAAGCTCGCCCTTGATTCCTCCGGCACCGATCTCGCGGAGCTCAACCAGCTCACCGTCCTGATCATCTTTCAGCTCAGATATATCCTTGAGAAATCGCGGCTCGAGAAAATATCGGGCCGTGAGCTTTTTGAGTGGGGTGTCGCCTCTGGCCTCATCGATAAAAATTCGGTCAACGCCTTTGCCATTCATAAAGTCCAGTATGAAGGCGACACGGCCTACGCGACGGTTTCCCGACAGGGCAAGTTCGTTACCGACGTCATGTTCACATTTCGCAAGGAGGATGGTGAGTGGAAGCTGGACTTGATGGAGCTCGCGCGTGTGGGAGGCGATCAACTGGATAAGATCAGAAAGGAAGCGGGTAAGACGAAAGTCGAGATGGCTGTCTTTTTGCTTGAGAAACAGTACGGCGAAGAAATTCCACCGCGCATCCTGGATGGACCGCTCAAGTAGGGGATAGTCAGCCGCCAGCGAGCGGCAAAGTTTGACACGTCGAATCGGTGGAGTGTGGCAGGCTAACGATGCGATGCGATGCCGCGGATGTGCCGTGCGGCGGCCCGCTGATCCTTGGCCCTCGGCGAGGGAAGGCGCGGCGCTCCGTCAACAGTCCTTGGTGGCGCCGAATCGCACCCTCGATGGTCGCCGAGCCCGATGCCACTTCCGATGTTTCAGTAACCGACCAAGAGCGCGAGCGGCGTCGGCGATCGCCGAGACCATCCCGACTATTCCGTGCCTTGTCCATGAACCGAATTCGGTTGGGCTCTTCCCCTTCGTTTCCGTGGTTATCTTCTGTTCAAAATCCGTAACCGTATACCCAGCTGGCCCACGCGGTGTTTGGGCCATCCGATAGCTGTGTCGCCGGAGATTGGGGAGCGCATGGGGCCCGCATCGACCAGTGATTTGTCATCAATGAGGCCATCGGGGAAAGATGTGGACGGGGCCGTCAAGATGACGGTCGCTGGGCCTCAATACCTGGCATAGAGAGCGAGCAACTCCTCGATCTTCTCGAAGAGATCGCCCAGGATCTCCTCCGACCTCTCAGTCCGGCACGCCCGGCCCTGGCCGGTAGCCTGCGCACGACGCGTGGTCGTCGTCCGCCGCTGGGTTGGGTACACCCAACCGGACTTGAACTCTTCCCCAAAGCTCAACGACATCGTACGCGCTGGAGGAGCGCGACATGAAGATCGTCGATCGTTGATGTTCGCTGTGGGAATCGCGATGACGGTCAATCGGCTTGAGATTGTTGATCGGCTCGCGGCGGCGCGGTAGCTTCAGCGTCGTGGATTTGATGCCCGCTCGTGCGAAGCAGCCATGAAAGGCATCAGTCAGCTTGTATCGTGACCACCACCCCGATATTCGACTTCATGGTCGGCGCCCAGGCTGACCAGCCGCGCGAGCTTGATCGGCCTCCACAATCACGATGCCCATTCGATCGTCGAATTCAAGGAGGTCTCGGTGCGGCCGCGCGCGAAGAGCCCTGCGTGCTGAATCGCACGCCTTCCGAGGCTCTCTTGAAAATTTGAAGTGACTTCCGAGCCAGCCTGTCCCGAACAGCCGAGCGCGTGCAGTCTCAGTTAATATGAGAGCGAACGAGCGCGCACCCACTGGACGACGACCTTGCCAGCACCGAGCGACTGAATGCGGCTGCGCGGGGCGACCGCGCGGCATGGAGCGCGGTGCTCGGCCAGCACCGCGAGCGGCTGCGGCGGATGGTGGCGCTGCGGATGGACCGGCGGCTCCAGGGGCGCGTTGATCCGTCCGACGTGATCCAGGACGCCTACCTGGAGGCCGCCCGTCGGCTGCCTGAATATCTTCGTGAGCCGGCGCCGATGCCGGCCTTCCTCTGGCTGCGGTTTCTCACCGCACAGGCCTTGCAAACGCTCCACCGGCGGCACCTGGGCGCGCTCGGCCGCGACGCCGGCCGTGAGATCTCGATCGATGGCGGGCGGATTCCGCAGGCGACCTCGGCGGCGCTCGCCGCGCAGCTCCTGGGCCACGACACTCGTGCGAGCGAAGCGGCCGTTCGCGCCGAGCGCAAGCTCCGCCTCGAAGAGGCACTCAACAGCATGGACCCTATCGACCGCGAAGTGCTGGCGCTGCGGCACTTCGAGCAGCTTTCCAATGGCGAGTGCGCCCGCGTTCTCAAGCTGAGCGAGTCGGCCGCCACCAAGCGCTACATCCGTGCGCTCAGACGCCTCAAGGAGACGCTGACGGGCCTGCCCGGTGGCGCCGCGGAGTCCTGGCGATGACCACGAGCGAGACCCCAGGCGAGAGGCCTCGAGAGCCGGAACACGGACACGGACATGGACCCGACTCCGAGCCCGTCGAGCTCCAGCGGCGACCCGCTCGGGCCGATCCTGGAGTCGTTCCTGGGCCGATTGCGCAAAGGCGAGCGGCCGTCATTGACCGAATACATCGCGCGTCACCCGGCGCTGGCCGATGAGATCCGCGAGTTGTTCCCGGCGCTGGTGGAAATCGAGCAACTCAACTCCTTCGGTGGGGCGGCGCGCCCGATCGCGCCCGATGCCCCGCGCCCGGTGCAATGCGAAGCCGGTGCGACGGCGGCTTACGCGAATGCAGGCGAGCCCGCGGCTGCCGCTTCCGACGGCGCCGGCTCATGGCCCGAGCGGCTGGGGGACTACCGAATCCTCCGGTGCATCGGCGAGGGGGGCATGGGCGCGGTCTACGAGGCGGAGCGGGAATCGCTGCGCAGCCGCGTGGCGCTGAAGGTCATGCACCCACGATTCCGCTCGAATGCCGACTACCTGCGGCGGTTCCATAACGAAGCTCGCTCGGCGGCGCAGCTGCACCACACCAATATCGTTTCGGTTTTCGACTACGGCGAGCACGACGGCGTGTGCTACTACGCCATGCAGTATATCGCCGGTCACAGTCTGGATCAGATCTTGGCCGACGTCCGCCGGCTCTGGTCGGACCAGCGAAAGGGAGAGTTCGCGCCGCCGGAAGAGCGACCACAGCCAGGTACGACGGTGGTGCCAGCACCCCTCGGTCGGCCGCCGACGCCACACGGACCGAATCCTCGCTCGATCCCTTGATGCGCACCGTCACCCACGGGCTCTTTACCGGGCGGTTTGCGCGCGAGCGTCTTGGCTTCCGTCGATGAATCGGCGCCACCGCCGGCCACCGAGCCGATCACCGCCGCCCGGGCTCCGCGCACCGAAGCGAGCCATGATCTCAGGTTCGAGCTGGGCGGGCCGAACGTCTCGGCGCCCGCCGTGGCCAATGAAGGAGAGGAATATCATCCTGATTCCGCCGAGCAATTCGTCGTCATCGCTGGCCGGGCAGGGTGAGAACCGCTATTTCCGCGAAGTCGCCCGCATCGCTGCGCAGGTGGCCGACGCCCTGGCCTATGCTCACAAGCGCGGCGTGCTCCATCGCGACATCAAGCCGTCGAATCTGCTCTTGGACGGGGTCGGCAACATCTGGGTGACCGACTTTGGCCTGGCGAAATTCGAGGAAGGGGAGGACCTGTCGCACTCGCAGGACGTGATCGGGACGTTGCGCTACATGGCGCCCGAGCGGTTCCGGGGCGTCTCGGATCGCCGCTGCGACATCTATGCCCTGGGTGCGACCCTGTACGAGTTGTTCACGTTACGGGCCGCGTTTGAGAGTCACGACCGGCTGCGGTTGATCGACCAGATCGTCAATCAACCGCCAGCGCCGCTGCGGCAATTCGATGCCCGCATCCCGCGCGACCTGGAAACGATCGTACTGAAGGCGCTGGCGAAGGACCCGGCGGACCGGTTCGCCACGGCCGATGAGCTGGCCTCCGAGCTGCGGCGGTTCCTGGAGAATCGGCCGATCCGTTCGCGCCGATCGCGGCCTCCGAGCGACTGTGGCGGTGGTGCAAGCGCAATCCCGTCCTGGCCGCGCTCAACGTCCTGGCCGCGGCCCTGACCACGATCACCGCGATCGTCTCCACCGCGGCGGCGTGGACATACTATGGGCAGCGCAACGAGCTTCGGCTGGAACAGCGCCTCACGGGACTGAGCCTCTCACGCGCCGAGCACGCCGAGCATCAGGCCCGGCTCGCGCTGGGCCAGTCGCTGGCCTCCGAGGGAGCGGCGCTCGAGCGCACGGGGCTCATGGGCCAGCGATTCGAAAGCCTGCAACGGCTCGGCCGGGCCGCACAAACCCTGGCAACCGACCCCGATGGCCGGAAGCGGCTACCCGAGATCCGTAACCACGCCATCGCCGCCCTCGGTCTGACGGATCTCCGTGTGCATGTGCAGCACGACTATGGCGTGGCCACCGGCTTGGGGTTCGACGCTGTCGTAGAGCGTTATGCGCTGGTCGAGCGATCCGGCGACGTGGTCGTGCGCCGGATTGACGACGCCAGCGAGCTGGCGCGTCTGCCAGGGCCGCAGGACGTGACGTTCGGGTCTGGATCGACTCAATTCAGCCCCGACGGAGAGTTGCTCGTGGCCGGCTACCCCCGTGGGAGCGAGGGCATCTTGCTGCGGATATGGCACGTGGGAACTCGGGAGCTGAAGGGCAGCCTGACGAGCGGACCGGCCCGGACGTTTCACCCCGATGGCCGCCGCTTGCTCTTCAGTCCGCGTGAGGGGGGCATCGCCATCTGGGATTCGCGCGGCGCCGGGTGATCCAGCGGCTACGCTTGGATTTCACGCCGCGTTACCTGGCGCTCGATCCCGACGGCGCCCGGCTCGCGGTCAATAGCGCCGACCCGGCCGCGCCCGCGTCGCGATCCTGGAGCTCAAAACGGGCAAAGTCCTTGCCGATCTGCGGTCACTGGTCGGCGCTGGCGCCATGGCATGGAGCGCCGATGGGCAGTTACTGGCCATCGGTGGCGGCGGAGCTGACCCCCGCGTCTACGTCCGCAACGTCCATCGCGGAACGCTGTCATCGATCCTTCAAGGCCACACCGCCCAGACCATAAATGCCCAGTTCGCCCGCTCGGGTTACCTGCTGGCCACGGCAGGCTGGGACGACACGACCCGCCTCTGGGACGCGGCCTCGGGGGAGCTCCTGGCGACGGCGCCGGGGACCCTGGCAGGCTCGTTCGCGCCGCATGACGGCCAGCTTCCCTTCGCCACGCGGATCATGTCGGCGTGTGGGATGTGGCCTCGGCCCCGGAGTGCCTGACGCTCCACCCAGAGATGCTCGGCAATCGCGACGAGTGGCGCAAGCGCCCGGCGCTCGCTTCGCCGGCTTCAGTCCCGACGGCCGGATCGTGGCCACATGCGGCGATGGCGTCCGCCTCTGGGAGGCAGGCGCCGGCCGCGAGCTGGCCCGGCTCAAGACAGGTGATTGCGATACCGTGCTCTTTCACCCCGACGGAAACAGCTTGATGACTGCGGGCGAATGGGGCCTTTATCGCTGGCCCATCCGGCCCGATCCCGATGGCGCGCCCCATGCAATCCGCGTCGGGCCGCCTGAATTGCTGCGGGAGACCGAGCAATGGGTTCGTCGCGGCGTGGCTGCCCGATCATCGGACCGTGGCACTCGTCGACAACCGCGATGCGCGGGTCTTGCTCATCGATTCCGGCCATCCCCACGCCGCCTGGAGCAAGGCGCGGTGCTCGCCAGTGGTGGGAATCGCCGCATGATCTCCATTGCGGTCAGCCCGGACGGCCGCTGGCTGGCCGTCGGCGGTTGGTACGAAGCCGGCGTTCGCGTTTGGGACTTGCACCGGCGCCGGCTCGAGCAGGTCTTGCGTTCGAGCGACGCGGTCACGCAGGCCAAGTTCTACGCCGGCTTCAGCCCCGACGGCCGCTGGTTGATTTCGGCGACGCAACCCGACGCGGCGAAAGGGGCCTACCACTTCTGGCGCGTGGGGACATGGAAGCTGGAGCGCCCCCTTGAACACGAGGGCACCGGGATCGCCCCGTTGCCGCCGGCGTTCACTCGCGACGGGCGGCTCATGGCGCTGGCAATCGAGCCAGACCAGGTCTTGCTGGCCGATGCCTCCACGGGACGAGAGCTTGCCCGGCTCACGACCTCGCAGCCCGTGAACCCGACGCCGCTGGCCTTCAGCCCCGATGGCACGAAGCTGGTTGCCAGCACCAACCAGAGAACCGCGCTCGTCTGGGACCTGCGACTGATTCGTGACCAGCTCGCGCCGCTGGGGCTGGACTGGGACGCTCCAGCGTATTCGACTGCGCCAGAGCCGCACGAACTTCTCGGACCGCTGTCCCCGCCACGGTCGGTGCGGGTCGAGGGTGAGGTCATCGAAACTCAGGCGCGGCGCGCCCTCGAGCTGGCCGAGATGGACCGCCGCATTGCCGTGCAGCCTGACGACGCCGGCGCACTCATTCACCGCGGCTGGTTGTTTTCTCAACAGAAAAAGTGGCCCAAAGCGACCGCCGACCTCGAGCACCTGCTGCGGCTGCGTCCCGGCGATACTGACGCGGCCTGGCTTCTGGCCGATGCGTACCGCGACCTTGGCAACCTGACCAGAGCGATCGCGGCCTATGGCCGGCTGGTCGAGCAACTGCCCGATGATCGAGATGCAAGACTTCAACACGGCCTGCTCGCGCTGGCCCTGGGCGAGCCGGATCGGGCGATCAAAGACTTCAGCCACGTGCTGCGCCTCGAGCCGGATCTCGACGCCGCGCGGTACCGCCGGGCGCAGGCCTCGATCCGGCTCGGCCGCCGCCGCGAGTCACTGGCCGACCTGGAAATCCTGATCGCGAAGTACCCGGACGACCCAATGCTGTATGACCTCCGCGGTACCGCGTGGGAGGCCCTGGGCGATCGCGAGCGTGCACGCGCGGATCGGGAGAAAGCCGATTCGCTCTGGCCCAGCGACGCGACCGCGCTCAACAATGAAGCCTGGACCTTCGCAACCGGACCCATCACTCAGCGCGATCCGGACCTGGCCGTCGCGCTGGCGCGGCGGGCCGTCGCCCTCGAGCCCGGCCGCCAGCTCACGTTGAATACGCTGGGCGTGTCCCTCTATCGCGCGGGGCAGCACGCGAGTGCCGTCTCGATTCTGGAGCAAAGTCTCGCCGCGGGAAACGGCGACTTCGACGGATTCGATTTATTCTTCCTCGCGATGGCCCACCAGAAGCTGGAGCACGCTGCCAAGGCGCGAGGCTGTTTTTTCCGGGCGATTGGGTGGTGGAGCGCCTCCAAGAACCTCAGGGCGCCGTTGCGCGCCGAGCTGACTGGCTTCCGTGCCGAGGCCGAGGAAGTCTTGGCCGTCGACCTCGCTGAATTTCCCGCCGACGTGTTCGCTCGTCACTAGACCCAAAACACGCGTAATAAAAACCGCACACCACCCATATCGTGGAGAAGAGGCTCGAAAAGCCGTAATGGGTCTAATAGGGTATATGTAATAATAGATGAGCACCCGTCGATCATGTACTGGCCCGCCTTCTGTTCAAAATCCTGTTCGTTCAAGTCTACTTTGCAGCAGGAACAATCCTGTCCCAATGATCCGGTGCACTCCGACGGCGCCGACAATGACCTCACTTGACAGACTGGCACAACGTAATAACATGTGAATATAATCAATATAGTATTGAACAGAAGCCAACGAAGAATTCGGTCAGCGTTCAGCCTGTTTCAGTAACCGGCCAAGGGCGTGCTCAGCGTCGGCGATCGCGGAGACCATCCTGATTATTCCGTGACTTGTCCATCCGCCGAATTCGGCTGCTCTCTTCCCCTTCGTTTCCTTGGTTACCTTCTGTTCAAAATCTTGTTTGTTCAAGCCTTGATTGCAACAGCAACAATCCTGGCCCGATGATCCGGTGCACTCCGATGGCGGCGCCAATGCCCTCACCGGACAGATTGGCAGGACGTCATAGCGTGCACATGATTGCAATCTCATCTTGAACAGAAGCCAACGAAGGAAACGAAGAATTCGGTTCGCTCTCAGCCTGTTCCAGTAACCGACCGTCAGCGCAAGCGGCGTCGGCAATCGCGGAGACCATCCCGACGATTCCGTAACTTGTCCATCCGTCGAATTCGGCTGCTCTCTTCCCCTTCGTTTCCTTGCTTCCCTTCTGTTCAAAGTCCTGTTTGTTCAAGTCTCGATCGCAGCAGCAACAATCCTGGGCCCACGATCTGCGGGCCGAATCAAAAGATCGCGGCGTGAGTTCATGCGAGCTCTCCAGTTCTCCCAACTGGGCCCAATAAGTGACAGCAACGGCCTGATGCGTTCAAGACGGCTCGGAGCTTGACCCGTCGCTCCTCGAACCGCTTCGCCAGCACACATCAATCCGCATCCCGGCGATCCGGACGATGATCGGCATTGCGGCCTGGATGCGACTCAACCACAGCCTACGGTCGACTATCCCCGACCACCGGAATGACCCAGGGCGCCACCGGCGCATAAAACAGCACGATCGCCCCCACCAGGCAAGCGAGGATCACGCTGTGCTTGAAGACGACCTTGAAGATCGCAGCCTCCTTGCCCACTTGCCGTGTGGCCGTGCTCGAGACCACGATCGACTGGGCGTCGATCATCTTCCCCATCACGCCGCCACTCGAATTCGCCGAGGCCATCAAGATCGGGCTGATGCCGAGGCGCTCCGCCGTCACCTTCTGCAGGTTTCCGAACAGCGCATTCGAGCCCGCATCGGTGCCCGTCAGCGCCACGCCCAGCCAGCCCAGCAAGGTGCCGAAGAACGGAAACGCCGGGCCGGTTCGCGTCAGGCTCAGGCCGAGAACTGTGTCCATTCCCGAGTAGCGGGTCACATACGCCAGGCCCAGCATAAAGCTGATCGCCAGCAGCGACGGGGCCAGCGATACGACCGTTCGAGCAAAAGTTCTGGCGATCCTGGCCGGCGACATGCCCAGGATCAGGGCCGCCAGGACTGCGCCAAGAACACGGCGGTTCCGGGCAAGGCCAGGACGTTCAGATCCGCGACGGCTTCTTCGGGCGTCGGCTGCGGTACCACCGGCGGCACGCGCAGCACCTTCCCGTCCAGCAGCGGCATCGGCTGCTTCAGCGCGGTTGTGGCCAGCCACGGGCTGACCGTGGGCCGGCCCCACACGAAAATCAGCACCGAGGCGAACAGAAAGGGTGACCATCCCTTGAGGATCGCGGCCGCCGAATGGTTCCGGCCCCGATCGCGGCTCGCCGTCGCGGTGGCAAGCGCGGAGTCACTCGCCTCATCCCGCGGCGCCGATTCATCCCGGACCGGCATGATCGTCTTCGGCCGCCACACTTTCAGAAAGATCACCATCACCAGCAGGGAAAACAAGGCGCTGCGACAATATCGACCAGTCCCGACTCCTGGTAGTTCGACCAGTAAAACTGCATCAGCGCGAACGACAGCCCGCTGACAGCCAGGGCCGGCCAGACCTCTCGAGTTGCGCCAGTCGACCATGCTGCGAACCAGCCAGAGCGGGAGGATCGCCGAGATCGGCGGCAGGATTCGTCCTGTCATCGCGCTGAGAGCCGATTCAGGGAGCCCGGTGACGCCGGCCAGCACGCGTATCGGGGTGCCCACTCCGCCCCACGCCACCGGTGCGGTATTGGCGAGCAAGCACAGCGTCGCGGCCTGAAACGGCTCGAAGCCGAGCCCGATCAGAAACGAGCCCGCGATCGCCACCGGCGCTCCTCCTCCGCCTGTTCCCTCGAGGAAGGCGCCAAAGCAAAATGCGATCAAGATCAGTTGCAGCCGCTTGTCGCTCGAGAGCGCGGCGATCGATTCCTTCATCACCTGGAACTGTCCCGTCTCGACGGCCACGTGATAGAGAAAGATCGACGCCACGATGATCCACGCGATCCGCGACAGGCCGAAGACGACGCCCAGGATGCCGGCCGCGCCAACCATCGCGGCGGGCATGCCGAAGACGCCCAAGGCCAGCACGACGGCCATCAAAAATCCCGACAGTGCCGCGACCCACACGCGCGTCTGAGCGCGACGAGCGCGAAGAAGAGCGATAACACCGGCAGTGCGGAGACCAGGGTCGAGAGCGGCCAGGCGTGCAACGGGTCGTAGCTCTGCATCCAGGGCATCGTGCGCGGGGCTCCAGCGCGAAATAGAAATGAGGATCGCAACGATCAACCGCAGACACACTCACGGGCGGATCACTGTGCCGTCGCGTCGTCGCGTCGTGCCCCAGCGGAAGTCGAACGCGGGGCCCTCGGGGAACGGGAATTTGGCCGCCAGCTTGAGATCGATGTCGATTCCCAGGCCAGGGGCTTCCTGAGCATACATGTAGCCGTCCCGCGTCTCCGGGCAGCCGGGGAAAACATCGCGCGTCTCGGGCGGAAACACACTGCCTTCGTGGATTCCGAAGTTGTGGCTGGCCAGCTCGAGCGCCAGCCCCGCGGCGTGAGCCACCGGCGAACAATCGCCGGGTCCGTGCCAGGCTGTCTTGACGCCGAAGAACTCGCACAGCGCGGCCACCTTGCGCGCCATGGTCAGCCCGCCGATTTGCGAGATGTGGATGCGGATGAAATCGATGAGTCGCTCGGCGACCAGCGGCACGTACTCCTGCTGCGTATTGAACAGCTCCCCCATCGCCAGCGGAATGCTTGACTGCTGGCGGATCAGCCGGAAGTGGTCCTTCTCTTCGGGAGGCAGCGGGTCTTCCAGGAAAAACAGATGATACTTCTCCAGCTCCTTGCACAGGCCGACCGCCTGGCTCGGCGTGATCCGTTCGTGCACGTCGTGCAGCAGCTCGACGTCCTCGCCCAGTGTCGATCGCAGGTGCTCAAACAGCTTGGGAAGGGTCCGCAGATAGGGCCCGGGCTCCCACACCGATTTGGGATTGGTCGGTCCGATCACATCCGGCGCCGCCGGCTCGGTGCCGCGCGGTGTCGGGATTGGCGCCATAGGTGGCAAGGCCGGGAATCCCCACCTGCACGCGAATATGGCGGTAGCCCTTGGCCATCGCTTGACGGGCATTGTCCTCGACCTCTTTCACGTCGCGTCCTCGCACGTGAGCATAGAGCGCGGCCGCAAACCGGCACTTTCCGCCGAGCAGTTGATAAACGGGCATGTTGGCCCGCTTGCCTTTGATGTCCCAAAGCGCCATATCGACGCCGCTCATCGCGTTGAACAGCACCGGTCCGTTCCGCCAGTACGAGCTGACGTAGGAGGACTGCCAGATGTCCTCGATCTGGTCCACGTCGCGGCCGACCAGAAACGGCTTCAGGTATTTGTCGACGGCCGTCTGCACCGCGTAGGCCCGCTGGGTAAAGGTCGCGCAGCCCAGGCCGTACAGGCCTGGCTCGCTCGTATCCACCTTCACGATCACCAGCCGGATTCGATTGGGAGCGGTCAGGATCGTAGTGATATCGGTGATCTTGAGTGGTGGCAGGCCGCGCGCCCCGTCGAGCTTCGCTCCGGCGGCGTGAACGGTTGCGGTCTCGCCCGTGACGAGCTGCCCGATCCCGGCGGCGGCGCCGGCGGACAGCCAACACAACAGGTCGCGCCGATCCATTGAGCGAGCTCCTCGTAGGTGGGTAGTGCTGGGCGGGGGCGCGGATCGCACGTCCGGCTTCAACATGGTCTCGGAAGCCGCCAATCTAACGGGTGGTTGAAGTGATCGCAACCGTGCGTTCACCGGCGCTCGATCACGCCGGCACGAGCGCCGCGAACCGGCCGGCGGCTTCGGTCCAGGCACCCGTCGCGCGCGGCTCGTAGATCACAACGGGAAACGATTGGGCGACCACGGCCCGCAATTCCGGGATCGAGCCCAGCCGGCCCAGGCCCACCGCTTGCATCAGGATGTTGCCGATGGCGGTGGCTTCGGTCGGGCCCGCGTGCACGGGCCGGCCGCAGGCGTCGGCGGTGAACTGGCAAAGTAACGTGTTCTTCGTTCCTCCCCGACCACGTGAATCGTCTTGATCGTCGTCCCCAGGATTCGTTCCAGCCGCTCGATCGCCCAGCGATACTTGAGTGCCAGGCTCTCCAGGCAGGTGCGGACGAGTGCGCCTTCGTCGGCGGGCGCGGCCTGTCCCGTCCGTCGCAAAAAGCCGCCAGCCGTGCCGGCATATCGCCGGGCGCGAGAAACGTGGTGTCGTCGGGGTCAACCATCGCCGCGAATGGAGACGCGGCCCCGGCCCGGGCGATCAGCTCCTCATACGAGAAGTCGCGCCCGCACGCGCCCAGGTCCGGCGGCATTCCTGCACCAGCCAGAGGCCCATGATGTTCTTCAGCAGCCGCGTGGTCCCCGCGACGCCCCCCTCGTTGGTGAAATTATACTTCAGCGTTTCCGCGTTGATGACCGGCCGCGGAACTTCCACGCCGAGCAGCGACCACGTCCCCGAGCTCAGATAGCACCAGTCCGGTGCCGCCGCGCTTGACGCTACCGATGTCGAACCGGTCGGCACGGCGGCGACGGCGCTGGCGGTGTCGTGCGTCGCCGGGGCGATCACGGTGATGTGGCGGGTGATTCCGACCTCATCCGCAACCGAGCCGCGCAGCGGCCCCAGAACGCTGCCAGGCTCGATCAGCACGGGGAGAATCGCGCGGGCAGATCCAGCCGGCTGCACACCTCGTCGGACCAGTTCCCGCTGCGCGGGTCGAGCAACTGCGTCGTCGAGGCATTGGTGCGCTCGCCGCGCGGCGGCCGGTCAGCAGCCAGCCGAAAAGGTCCGGCATCAACAGCAGCGTCTCCGCGGCCTCCAGCAGCGGCGAGCGCGCGCGAGCTTCAGCGCGAGCAGCTGATACACCGTATTGAACGGCAGGAATTGCAGACCCGGTGATCTCGTACATCCGCTCGCGGGATCCGCTGGAACGCCGCGTCCAGCATTCCGTCCGTCCGGCGCATCGCGATAGTGGACCGGGTTGGCAAGCAGGGTGTCGCCCCGCCCGATCAATCCGAAATCGACCCCCCAGGTATCGACGCCTACGCCGTCGAGATCGCCGGCAATGGCGCGCGCCTTTGCGAATGGCCGTCTTGATCTCGTCAAACAGCCGGGGCAGGTCCCAGTGCAGCGTGTCGAGCATCCGCACCGGCCCGTTGGGAAACCGGTGGACTTCCTCCAGCACGAGTCGCTGCCGTCGAACCGGCCCAGGAGCCCCCGCCCGCTCTCGGCGCCCAGGTCCAGTGCCAGGTAATTGCTCGTCGCGCCCATGAACGTCGCTGCTCCCGCCCTGCGCACTTGCTGTGCTGCGGGTCCTGGTTGCACTCGACCCACGACACGCCGCGATTCGCTCGGTCTCCCTCAAGTGATCGCTCATGATAAGAGCCGTCTCGATCCGGGACAAGAACGCGACGAGCATGGCTCGGTCCCGTTGCTTGTGCCAAAGACGTGCAGTGCCCCGAGGCTATCATGGCGTGGCCCCTGGGTTTATCCTGTGCGGTGGTCGTCCGCCCTCGGGGCGGTCGCGCCCTGGGATGAACCGGGACAACGGCGTTTCGGGTTAGGTCGTGACCGTGGTTTGAGGGGATGGCCAGGGACGACCGTCCGCCATGACCGAAGTGACCCGGATCCTCACGGCGATCGAGCACGGCGATCCACAGGCCGCCGAGCAGTTACTTCCATTGGTCTACGACGAGCTGCGCAAGCTGGCTGCTCACAAGCTGGCTCAGGAGAAGCCGGGGCAAACGCTTCAGGCCACGGCCCTGGTCCACGAGGCGTACCTCAGCTTGCTCGACGGCGAGCACGCCCAAAGCTGGAACAGTCGCGGGCATTTCTTCGCCGCGGCGTGCCGAGGCGATGCGCCGGATCCTGGTCGACAACGCCCGCCGCAAGCGGCGGCCCAAGCACGGCGGCGATCGCAAGCGGCTTCCGCTCGATGCCATCGTCTTGCCGCACGATGACCGGTTCGACGACCTGCTCGACCTCGACGAGGCGCTCTGCGCACTCGCGAGAGAAGAGCCGCTCAAGGCCGAGCTGGTCAAGCTCCGTCACTTCGCCGGGCTTTCGATCGAAGAGTCCGCGGCGTGCCTAGGCATCTCTCCGGCCACCGCCAAACGCTACTGGGCCGTCGCCCGCGCCTGGCTCTATGCTGCGCTCTCCGATCGCAACGCGAGCGGCCGCGGGGAAACAATTTCCCGTCGCGGTGATCCCGGTTCGTCCTGAAACTCGCACTGTGTTCTGGAACAACGATTTCAGGACTTCATCATGGCCGACAATGACGCCAGCTTCGACTCCATCTTCTGCGGCGCGATCGAGATCGCCTCGACCGAGGACCGCGCGGCGTTCATCGCCCGGGCTTGCGGCTCGGACGACGAGCTGCGCCGGCGCGTCGAGCGGCTCGTCGGTGCCCACTTTGACGCGGGCAGCTTTCTCAAATCCCCGCCCGCCTCGCCAACCGACGCGATCGCGTCGGCCCCGTCGAATGACGTCGCCGGCACGGTGATCGGCCCTTACAAGCTCGCTCCAGACGATCGGCGAAGGGGGCATGGGCACGGTCTACATGGCCGAGCAGACGCATCCGGTGCGGCGGATGGTCGCGCTCAAGCTCATCAAGGCCGGCATGGACAGCCGCCAGGTCCTCGCCCGCTTCGGGGCCGAGCGGCAGGCCCTGGCCCTGATGGATCACCCGTCGATCGCCAAGGTCTTCGACGCCGGCACCACCGACCGACGGCCGCCCCTACTTCGTGATGGAGCTGGTCAAGGGCATGCCGATCACCCGGTTCTGCGACGAGCGCCGGCTGACGCTGCGCGAGCGGCTCGAGCTGGCCATCCCGGTTTGCCAGGCGGTGCAGCACGCCCACCAGAAGGGGATCATCCACCGCGACTTGAAGCCCTCCAACGTCCTGATCGCCCTCTACGACGGCAAGCCGGTCCCCAAGGTCATCGACTTCGGAGTGGCCAAGGCGACGGGTCCGCGGCTGACCGATCAAACACTCTACACCGAGTTCGGCTCGGTGGTCGGTACGCTCGAGTACATGAGCCCGGAGCAGGCCGAGCTCAACCAGCTCGACATCGACACCCGCAGCGACATCTACAGCCTGGGCGTGCTGCTTGTACGAGCTGTTGACGGGCTCGACGCCGCTCGAGCACAAGCGGCTCAAGGGGGCGGCGATCCTGGAGATGCTGCGGGTCATCCGCGAGGAGGAGTCGCCGCGCCCCAGCACGCGGCTTTCGACGACCGACGAGCTGCCGTCGATCGCGGCGTGCCGGCAACGTCGAGCCGCGGAAGCTGAGCGGCCTGGTGCGGGGCGAGCTCGACTGGATCGTGATGAAGGCGCTGGAGAAAGACCGCAATCGGCGGTACGAGACGGCCAGCGGCCTGGCGGCCGACCTGCGGCGGTACCTGGACGACGAGCCGGTGCACGCCTGCCCGCCGTCGGCGGCCTACCGTGTGACGGAAATTCGCCAAGCGGTATCGCGCGGCACTGGCAACGGCGTGCGCTTTCGCCGCCGTGCTGATCGCGGCCACAATCGTCAGCCTCTGGCAGGCGATCAGCGCCGATCGGGCCAGGGCCGCGGCAGTCCGGGCTTTCGCCGCCGAGAAGAAACAACGTGTCGAGGCTCTCGACCAGCGCGACCGGGCACTGAAGGCGGAAGGACAGGCCGAGGCCAACCTGGCCAGGGCGACGTCGGAGGAGGCAAAAGCCAAACAGTCGGCGGAAGAGGCCCAGGGAGTATTGTTTTTCCTTCGTCAAAAAGTGGTGGCCGCGGCTCGATCGAAGGGGGAAGAAGGAGGGCTCGGTCAAGACGTCACGCTCCGCGCGGCCATCGACGCGGCCGAGTCCAGCATCGCCACCGACTTCAAGGACAATCCGACCATCGAGGCGGCGATCCGGGAGACGCTCGGCGAAAGCTACCGCCTCATGGGCGATCCGGCACTTTCGCTGCGGCAAGTGAAGCGATCCTGGGAACTGCGAACGCAGGCACTCGGGCCCGACCATCGCGACACGCTCACCAGCATGACACTTCTCGCGGCGGCCTACTGGGAGACTGGCCGGGTCGCCGAGGCCATCTCGCTCCAGGAGGAAGTCTTCAAGCGGTCCAGGAAAACCCTGGGCCCACTCGACATGGACACGCTCCGCATGATGAACAATCTCGGCCTCTCGTTTCGCGACGGCGGACGCCTGGACGACGCCATCGCGCTCCACGAGGAGGCGGTGAAACTCATGAAGACTTCGCTCGGGCCCGACCACCGCGGAACGCTCATGACCATGGCCAACCTGGCGCTCGAGTACTGGATCGCCGGCCGGCTCGCTGACGCGATCTCGCTTCACGAGGAGACCGACAAACGCTCCACAGCGGTACTGGGACCCGACCATCCCGACACGCTGACCAATCTGAACCACCTGGCCGCCGCGTATCGCGAAGCCGGGAGAAACACCGAGGCGATCGCGATTCTCGAAAAAGCGGTCCCACTGGAGAAAACCACGATGGGGCCCGGCCATCCCGAGACGCTGATCGGCATGGGCCAGCTCGCATTCGCCTACGAGGCCGCCGGTCGGACCGCGGATGCGATCCGCGTCTTCGAAGAGTCAGTCCAGCTTTACCGGTCGAAGCTGGGCCCAGACTACCCCGGCACGGCAAGCTCGATGAACTACCTGGCCGACTTGTATCTCAAGACCGATCGGTGGCAGGACGCCGAGCGACTCCTCCGAGAATGCCTCACGCTTCACGAAAAGCATCGGCCCGACAACTGGATCCGGTTTCACACCATGAGCCAGCTCGGCGCCGCTCTGTCGGGCCAGAAGCAATATGCCGATGCCGAGCCCTTGTTGCTCCAGGGCTACGAAGGACTGAAGAGTCGCGAAAGCAAGATCCTTCGTCCCATGAAGGACAATCTGATCTCCGCCGCCGCTCGAATCGTCCCGTTCTACGAGGCCTGGGGCAAGAACGACAAGGCCAGCGAGTGGCGGGCGAAGCTCAAGCCGGCCGACGTGAAGACGAAGCAATCGCGATGAGTCGAGAGCGTCGTCAATTTCGATCCGCATATCCACTCAGAAATGACGGGTAAGGCACGGAGCGCCCCGATGCTGACGGAAGGCCGGGATCGAGGTCGATCCGAAACCAAGGATCCCATGACCTCCGCTCCGGGAGCAGCAAATCCAGCGTGAGTTGACGGTGAGTGCCGCAGCCATGCGCTCTCATCGGTTCAGCCGCTCGCGGGCGCTCGGTCTGCCGCCACGCGGCGGCGGTCTTTCCACGATCGCAGGCCGTTTTCACAGGATAGGAGACTGCATCATGACTTCGAACTTACGTGCTGAGCGACGGAACCATGACGCCGGGATCAACCGGCGCAATCAACAACGCCGCAAGCCCATTCTCGAACTGCTCGAGGACCGTCAACTGCTTTCGGGTGGTCACGACGTTCTGGACATCGGCGACAACAACGACAACACCGTCAAGCAGTTCGACGCCAAGACCGGCGCATACCTGGGCACCCTGGTCTCTTCCGGCAGCGGCGGTCTGGCCGGGCCGCGCGGCCTGATCGATCGCAACAACGGGCAGTTGCTCGTCGCCAATCAGAACGTCAACCTCCCGACCAATGGCGAGATCGACCGCTTTGACGACACGACCGGGGCGGCCCTTGACCCCACTGGTCGCCGCCACCGACAGCAACGCCCCCTTCGCGCCGCGGGGCATGGTCCTGGATACCAAGGTCGTCTACGTCGCAAACATGGAAGATTCCGAGCCCGCCGACTTCTCGGCCAACGGGGAGATCAAGGAGTACAAAGCCGCCAGCGGCAAGTTCATCGGCAACCTGTTCCCCACGGGCCTCCCCGGAAAGTTCAACCCCAGAGCGGCAGTCTTCGGCCCCGACGGCAGCCTCTATGTCGCGGCCTTCGACACCGCCAACCCCTTGGTCGGCAATGTCGTGAAGTTCGACACGACGACGGGCGCGTACCAGGTCGTGGCGTTCAACAACGGTGACGGCATCGCCGACCCGGGCGAGACTGCCGACCTGCACCGGCCGGAGGGCCTCACCTTCGGCCCCGACGGCAATCTCTACGTCACGAGCTTCCGGGCCGATGCCACCGACACCGATAAGATCCTGGCCTTCAGCGGCAAGACCGGTCAGCTCCAGCACGAGATCAACCTCGACGCGGTCGGCGGCGATCGAGCGTTCGCCCAGGCGATCCTCTTCGGCCCCGGCGGCGCTCTTCGTGCCGATCTCGGGCACTGGTCCCGACACCGGTGCCGTGCGTCGCTACAACGTGACCACGAGCGCCTACACAAACTTCGTCGCGCCGGGCGGTCCGCTCGGTAGCCCGTGGTATCTGACCTTCGGCAAGACCGACCCGGGCACACTGGCGTACAAGCCCAATCACGGCGATGCGGCCACCGCCGCCGGCCAGGCTCAATTGAACGCCCAGATCTCGAGTCTCGTGCCGCTCTTGGTCGGCGCGAACGTCGACCAGGCACTCGCCCACGTCGACCTCCTCCATCCGCCCGGCCGGCGTTTGGCCCGGTGAACCTCGCTCGCGACTGACCGACCGGACCTCGGTACCCCGTCAATCAACCTCGGGAAATCGGTGCGCCAGTGCCGGCGCTCGCGGCTGGCCACCGGCTTCCCTCAAACAGCCTTTGCTGTGCAGCGAAGACTTGTTTCCACGACCCGCGCCCGCCGGCCGCGGGGTTCGTGAGTGAAGCTATTCGTCACTCGAGGTCGTTCAAGAAGAGAGGAGCACAAGCACCATGATTCACAACGGGACGAGGGATCAGAAACGACGCAGCCGCGGGACGGTCGAGGCTCGCCACCGGCGGCAAATGCGGCCGACGCTGACGGCGCTCGAGGACCGCCGGTTGCTCTCGACCTTCACCGTCACCAGCACGCTGGATAACGGCAGCGCCGGCACCCTGCGCTGGGCCGTCGGCCAGGCGAATGCGGCCGGCGGGGCCGAGACAATCGCCTTTGACCAGAAGGCGTTCAAGACGCCGCAAACGATCACCCTGAACGGCACGCAGCTCGAGCTGACCGATTCCACCGGAACCGAGACGATCACCGGCCCCAAGGCGGGGGTGACCATCAGCGGTGGCGGGCTGAGCCGGGTGCTTCAGCTCGACCCGGGTGTGACAGCGTCGCTCTCGGGACTGACGATCACCGGCGGCAATGCCCTCAACCACACGAGCGGCGGCGGCCTGTACAACAACGGTGGTACGGCCACGCTCACGAACTGCATCGTCAGCGGCAACTCCGCCTTCGACGGCGCCGGTGTGTTCAACAACAACGGCACGGCCACGCTCTCCAGTTGCACCCTCAGCGGCAATTCTGCCAACGCCAGCGCCGGCTACGGCGGCGGACTGTACAACCACCTGGGCACGGCCGCGCTCACGAGCTGCACCGTCAGCGGCAACTCCGCCAGCAACGGCTCCGCGATTTACAACGAGCTCGGCAATGTCGTCCTGACGAAATGCACTGTCAGCGGCAACCTCGGCGGTTTCAGCGTCGGCATCTACAACGATGGAGCCACGGCCACGCTGACCATGACCAACACCAGCGTGAGCGGCAACTCCGGTGCCGGCATCTACAACTGGGGTGGCAAGGTCGTTCTCAGCAAGTGTTCGATCAGCGGCAACTCCGGCACCGGCCTTTACAGTGCCTACGGCACGGCCAAGCTGACGAATTGCACGATCACCGGAAACTCCGGTTTCACTGGCGGCGGTGTGTGTAACTATGGTGGCAAGGCCACGCTGAACTACTGCACGATCACCGACAACTCCGCCATCGAGAACGGCGGCGGTGTTTACAATTACTACGGCAAGTCCACGCTCAACAACTGCACGATCAGCGGCAACGTCGCGGGCGCTAGCGGCGGCGGCATCGCAAACAACGTGAAAGGCTCGATCACACTCACCAGTTGCGCCGTGAGCGGCAACGTCGCGGCCGCCGGCGGCGGCGGCCTGTTCAACGGCAGCTACTTCTACGGCGGCAACAGCTATGCCGGCGTGGCGAATCTGACGAGCTGCACGGTCAGCGGCAACTCCGCCGCCACAGGAGGCGGCATCGACAACCAGGGCAAGCTGACCGTGTCCTCCTGCAACATCACCACCAACCACGCGGTGCTCGAGGGCGGCGGCATCGCCACCACCTCCGGCAAGGTGACGATCACCGGCACCATCGTGAGCAATAACGTAGCCAGCGCATTGGCGACCGCCATGGGCGGCGGGATCTTCACGGAAAACAGCGTTCTGACCATGAACGGTTGCACCGTCTCGGCCAACCAGGCCAGTGGCGCGACTGCCCTGGGCGGCGGGATCTACGCCCTCGATAGCACGGTGAGCCTGCAAAATTGCACGATCACCAGCAACCAGGCCGGTGGCACGCTGCTCGGCGAGGGAGGTGGCATTTATAGCGTCGGCGGCGTCCTGACGCTCGTGGCCAGTAACCCGACCGGCAATAAAGCCACGACCGGCTTTGCCGATCTCTTCGTCCAGCCGTGAGGTTGCCTCGGTCCGAATTGGGCCTGGATTTCACTCGCACACGTCCCCGGTCGCGCCAATCGCGATTCGCGCCCGGCGGCGATGCAGCACCGAAGGCCTTGATCGGTTATGTTGATATCTCCGGATCCATCTTCAACCGATTTTGACCTTCGGGAGCTGCTGCAATGAAACGAGCCCGGACGCCCTCGATCCTCGGCCTCGTCGCCACGCTGGTGCTGTCTTCCTCGTTCGCAATCGCGGCCGATGCTTCCTTCGAGCGCAAGGAAGACGTGATCTATGGGCGCAAATATGGCACCGCCCTGACGATGGACGTCTTCACGCCCAAGACAGAACCCCAACGGCGTCGGCGTGATCCTGGTCGTCAGCGGCGGCTTTCGCTCCGCGCACGAGTCGATCGTGCCGGTCTTCATCCACCCCTTCACGTCTCGGGGCTACACCGTCTTCGCCGTGGTTCACGGCAGCCAGCCGCGGTACACCGTGCCCGAGATCATCCAGGACATGAACCGGGCTGTCCGCTTCATCCGCCACCACGCCAAGGATTACGGGGTCGACCCCGATCGCATCGGCATCACGGGAGCGTCGGCCGGCGGGCACCTGTCGCTCATGCTGGGAACCGCCGGCGAGCAAGGGCGATCCCGATGCCAAGGACCCCGTGGACCGCGAATCCAGCCGCGTTCAGGCGGTCGCGTGCTTCTTTCCGCCGACCGATTTCCTGAACTACGGCAAGCCCGGCGATGCGAAGATCCACGCCACCGACCACGCCCCGCCCTATCGCGCCGCCTTCGACTACCGCGAGCTCGACAAGCAGAGCATGCTCTGGGTTCCGATCACCGACCCCAAGCGGCTCGAGCAGATCGCCCGCGAGATCTCACCGGTCACCCACGTCACGCCCGACGATCCCCCCACGCTCATCATCCACGGAGATCAGGACCGCCTGGTTCCGCTCCAGCAGTCCGAAGAGATCGTCGAGCAGCTCAAAAAGGCCGGCGTCGAGACGAAGCTGGTGATCAAGAAGGGCGGCGGCCACGGCTGGCTCGGGCTGGACAAGGACATCGACCAGATCGTCGGCTGGTTTGACAAGCACCTGAAGAAATGAACGGAAGCTTGGGCGAGATCGCGCAGCTCTCGTATCCCGCTCACTCGACCGCCGGCACCGAGAGGAGATAGACGGCAAACGACGCCAGCCAGTGCTCGCCCGCATAGTCCCCGCTGGCCACGTGCGCGAGTGCCGTCTCGGCGTGGCGCGCTGCCGACCTGGCGAGGCGCCTCGGCGCCGGGTCGTCGGCCGGCAGGGCGGCCGCGATGCTCCGCATTCCCCACGCCCGGCTCAGGTTCAGCCCGTCCAGATGAACCAGTTGCGGGTCGGTCCTGTCGGTCACGGTCGCAGGCACGAACAGCGCCTTCGGCTCCCCTCGGCCGCCCCCGGCAGGAACCGGCCGAACCACGCCCGAAATTCGGCCGGTGCCAGCACCCGCCGCATCAGGTCCGCTTCGGTCAGGCTCGGCGAAAAGAAGTCCGCCCCGCCGGGCTCCCAGCCGGCCGGCACGTCCGCGTCCCCCGCGAAGTACGTCTTCGCCCGTTCCTCGACCAGCGCCAGCAGCCGCTTGTCACCCGCCGATCGAGCGTAGTCGTAGGCAAACGAGAGCCCGAACGCCGTATTCGGGTGCACGCCGGTCCGGATCGGATACGTCTGCTTGGGAAAAAACTCCAGATAGCGAGTAACCACCGCGTCGGTCAGCGGCCGCAGGTTGCCCGCCCACTTCTTCGCGTCGGCGTCGTCCCAGCCGCTCAGCTCCTCGGCCAATTTCAGCAGCCACGCCCAGCCATACGGCCGCTCGAACGGCTTGCTTTCCTTGCGGCAAAATACGCGGCCTCCGTCTTGAGATTTTCCGCCGTCAGGCTGGCCGCAAGCGCAGCCCGCGATTTCCGCAGCCTCGGCCAGGTCGGGAAACATGCGCAGCAGCCGCACCAGCATCCAGTGGCCGTGCACCGACGAATGCCAGTCGTACGAGCCGTAAAATGCCGGGTGCAGCGCTTTCGCTGTCTTCAAATCCGCCGGCCCAGCCAGCACGTGCTCGGGCTTGTTCGGATACTCCTTGTGCAAACCGGCCAGCGCCAGTCGAGCAAACGCCGACGCCGCTTCGCGCTTCAGCGTCAGTTCCCGCGCAGGCTCTTTGGCGTGATCCGGTCGGTTCATCGCGATCAGAATGAGCAAGAAAACCTGACCGACGAGCGCCCGCGGGCGCCGCTCGCTTTGGTGTCATGAGTTCGGCCTTCTCCCGGGAACGAATCGATCGCGCAGCCGGCCGCTGAATCCTTCCGCACCGCGACTTCCAGGCTATCATAGATGGGCTCTTGTCGCCGCCAGCGCGTCCCGAGCGATCCGCGCTCGAACAACGGGGCATGCTCTCAACTCATTTCCGAGGAATCTTCGCGATGACCTCCCCAGCCAGGATCGCGATCGTCACCGGTGCCGGGTCGGGGATCGGCCGCGCGGCTGCGCTGGCCCTCCTCGCCGACGGCTACCAGGTCGTGCTCGCCGGCCGTCGGCCCGGCGGCGCTCGCCGAGACCGCGGCCCTCGCCGGCCGCGCACGCCGCGAGCCCTCGCCGTCCCCACCGACGTCGCCGACCCTCGCTCCGTCGCGTGCGCTCTTCGATATGACCAAGCGTGCCTTCGGCCGCCTCGACCTCCTCTTCAACAACGCCGGCACCGGTGCGCCGCCGGTGCCGCTCGAAGAGCTGACGGATCGACGAATGGCGGCGGGTCGTCGACGTCAACCTGACCGGGGCGTTCCTCTGCACCCGCGAGGCGTTCCGCCTGATGAAAGATCAGGCTCCGCGCGGCGGCCGCATCATCAACAACGGCTCGATCTCGGCCCACGCGCCGCGCCCCAATTCGGCACCCTACACCGCGACCAAGCACGCCATCACCGGCCTCACCAAATCGACCGCCCTGGACGGGCGGAAATACGACATCGCCTGCGGCCAGATCGATATCGGCAACGCCGACACCGAGATGGCGGCGCGCATGAAGACCGGCGTGCCCGCAGGCCGACGGATCGATCGCCGCCGAGCCGACGATGGACGTGAATCACGTCGCGCGGGCGGTCGTCTACATGGCCGGCCTGCCGCTCGACGCCAACGTCCTGTTCCTGACCATGATGGCGACCAAGATGCCGTTCGTCGGCCGCGGTTGATGCGGAGGCGTGCTCAAGCCCTGACACGGCCGCCATCTTGATGCTGACGGCCGCCGCCTGGCCGAAACGCGCTGGTATGCCTTTGATGAAAAGCTCGACACCGTTACAATCGATGGGCCTTTTTCTGTAGCGATCGTATTCGAGCATTCCTCCCAGCCGGGACCAGGCGCGACATCTGTTCGTAAGAGGCTTCACCAAGCTTGATGATCGCTCGCGATCGCAGGCGATTTTCACCAGGAGACGGCGTTGAAGATTATCATCCTTTGCGGCGGTCAAGGGACGCGGCTCAGGGAAGAGACCGAGTATCGGCCCAAGCCCATGGTGCTCATCGGACAGCGGCCCATCCTCTGGCACATCATGAAGATCTTCGCCCACTACGGTTTGAAGGAATTCGTCCTCTGTCTGGGCTACCGCGGCCAGGTGATCAAGGAGTACTTCCTCAACTACGAGCCGCTCAATAATGACTTCACGATCCACCTCGGCAGCAAGGCGCAAATCGACTATCTCGAATCGCACGCCGAGCAGGATTTTCGCGTCACGCTGGTGGATACCGGGCAAGAGACCATGACCGGCGGCCGCGTCAAGCGAGTCGAGCGCTACGTCGATGGCGACACGTTCATGGTCACCTACGGCGACGGCTTGGCCGACGTCGACATCAACGCCCTGCTCAAATTCCACCGCGCGCACGGCCGGCTTGCGACCGTCACCGCCATGCAGCCCCCTTCGCGGTTCGGCATGCTCGACGTCCGCGATGACGGCAGCGTCGCCACCTTCGCCGAAAAGCCGCAAACCGACGGCTGGGCCAACGCCGGCTTCCTGGTATTCCAGCGCGCGGTCTTCGACTACCTGGATTCCGACCAGTGTGTCCTCGAGCACAAGCCGCTGGAACGACTGGCGGCCGACGGGCAACTCATGGTGTATCGCCATCGCGGCTTCTTCTTCGCGATGGACACATTCCGCGAGTTCCAGATCCTGAACTCGCTCTGGGACCAGGGCAAGGCGCCCTGGAAAGTCTGGGGCTGACCCGCTCTCAAGCTACCGTGCCAGCGTCACGATCGCCGATCGTTCGGGCGATCGCTTGACCGAGTTTTTCGAGGTGTCGGTGCGTTAGTCCTCGGCCGGCTTGAACAGCCCGACCGGGATGCCCTCGAGATCGAGAATGATCGCCATCTCGTCGCCGTCGGGCAGCTTCTGCGGCGGCATTACCACCTTGCCGCCGAGCTTGATCGCCTTGGCGATGTAAGCGCCGAGGTCGCCCACCTCCACGTACAGGCTCACCATGCTCGGCGCTCCCGGCGGTGCAGGCCAGATGCCGCCGTTGATCCCGCGCTCCGAGCCGGCGTCGACCATCCGGTAGTTGAGCGCGTTGTTGGTGTTGATCTCCCAGGCAAACAGCTTCGTGTAAAACTCCGCCAGCTTATCCGGTTCCTTGGCCAGGATCTGCCACTGCATCACGGGTTGTCCCACCGGTCTTCTCCTTGTCGCGTTGAAGGCTCGTCACAGGGTAAAAGTTGATTTCGAGTTGATACACGTCGTCGCGCGTCGCGTCTTGCTCCAGGAGCGCAGCCAGCTCGCGGCGAAACCGCGCGATCCGCTCCAGCACCCCCGGCAGCCGGGCGGTGTCGATCGCCAGCGTCGTCGTGCTGTGCTCGCAGTGACCGGGCGGCACCGCCGCCATCGCCGAGACCATCAGCCTGCGCACCTGCTCCGACAGCCGCTCGACCGCCGCCTGACTGAACTCGGCCAGCGTCGTCGTCGTGTCGCCGGATCGGTCGACCCAGCGGTCGCGCTCCACCATCTCCAGCAGGCCCAGCCGCGCCAGCCGGCTGAGCGCGAGGTTCACTTCGTCAGGAGTGATCCCCAGCACGCGCGCAATCCAGCGCGTCTCCGGCCGAAAATCGTCCAGCCGCGTCAGCTCGAGGATCGCATAGTGATACCAGTCCGCGATCACGTTGGCCGCGTCGCTCGTCAACTGCCGGACTTCGCCGAGCGTCGCCTCCGCACCCGTATCTTGGCCCCAGAGCGCTTCGTGCGCCGCGTACCGGTCAAGAGCGGGTCGATCGAGACCCAGCCGCGTGCCCAGCTTCAAGATCGTGCGGGCCGTCAGTGCCCGCTTGCCGCGCAGCAACTGCGACACCGTGGCATGGTCGACGGCCAGAAACTTGGCAAACGCACGCAGCGAATACTGCGGATTCTTGGCGCACCGGCGCCCAGCTCCGCCTGCAAGAACAGGCGGAAACAATTCTCCACCGAGGGCCGCACCGACGTGGCGAGCAGGTTGGTTTTCACGCGGTCAATGTAGCGGACTCGGACAGCCCGATACAAGACTTGCTCATAAATACTGGTGCAACGCCGTTGCCCCACCCGCGCTCAGCCGGAACGCCGGCCGCGTCGCACCCACCTCGCGCGCACCGGCAGCGATCGCGGCCTCGCGCCTGTCGACCTGACCGCTCGCCCGGCTCAGATCGGGTACAGGTTCTTGAGCTTCTTGCGCGCCTCGGCGCTCCCCTTGGCCGCCTTGATCAGCGGGAAGGTTTGAAGCTTGCCGTCGACCTCGAGGGTCAACACGCCGCTGCGAATCACCGAGGTCGCCACGCGGATGTACCGCGTCGTCCCGTTCGGCAGCCAGATGTGGATTCGCTGCAGGTTGGGCTTGAAGGTGCGGCGGCTGATGCCGGTCGTTTTCTTCCCGACCCCGCCCAGGTACTTGGCCTTGCCGCGCTCGGTTTTGTGGTTGCCGAACGACGTCTTCTTTCCACTCACCGGACACTCACGGCCCATCGCACACCTTCTTCTTCTCGATGATTGAGTCTTGGCTCTCTCGTGCCGCCGGGGTGCGGAATCTCGCACCAGGCCCGGCAGCCGCCCCAGCTCTCCTCGCGTCGGCCCGGTCGGTCGACCGCACGCTTGCGATCGCCGGCAACCCGCCGCGCTATTTCTTGGCCTTTTCCTTTTCCTTCTTGGCCAGCGGCTTGTGCGGCTTGCTCCGTTGCACGTTGCCGCATTCCTCGACCAGGTCGCACACCTTGTGCGGCGGCACGGCCAGCTTGCATTGCGGACAAATATTCAGCGCGGGCGCGACCAGAAAGTCGTGACTCCTCCGCATCCCTTGCGCTGACGGTGATTTACGTCTTTTTGGTACGGCCACGAACTCGCTCTCCCTTTCCGGCCCGATCACGCTGTTCTTTCAAGCGGAAACGACCATTATCCGAATCGCTGGGTGCATTTCAAGTGCGAGTTCCCTCCGGAACCAACCTGTGCGCTGCGCTTGTGCTCGGGGGCATCCGGTCGGCGCCCTCGGCGATCGTCCCGATCAACGGGTTTCCGCGACTGTTTTCCGCACGTCGACGCCGATCCACGCAAGGGTCCCGAGCGCATAGCTGCCGGCCAGCAGAAAAAACGGCGTGACCAGATCCTCGGCGTCGAGCAGGCTGCCGATCGACTTGGCCTCGAGTGCCGCCATGAAGCTTGCGATCATGTTCATCGCGCCCGAGACCACGCCGGTGTAGCGTTCGCCGATATCGGCGGCGGCCGCCCAGGCCGGCGCCATGGCCAGGTCGTTGCCGAAGAAGGCCAGCACCAGCAGCACGCCCAGCGCCCGGGTGTCCTCGACCCAGGGCACGGCCAGGATGGCGGTGCCGGCCAGCGTCAGCCCGCTCGCGCCCACCAGCCGCCGGCCCCACCGCTTGCCCCACCGGCGAATGATGAGGTCGGAAAACGACCCGCCCACCAGGCACGCGACCACCCCGAAGGCAAACGGCAGCGACGTCAGCCAGCTCGCGACCGACGAATCGAGGTGCCGATGATTCTTCAGATAGGTCGGCAGCATCGTCAGGTAAAAGTTGCCGCTGAACCCGAGGAATCCGTACATGGCACAGAGCGCCCACACGCTAGGCGTTCGCAGGATCCTGGCCCACGGCACATTCGAATGCCCTGCGCCGGCCGCGCGGCCCGTCCCTTCTGGATCAGCGCGAGCTCCTCGTGATTGACCTGCCTCATCTCCTCGGGCCGGCTGCGAAACCACGGCCAGAACAGCGCACACCACGTCACGCCAAGCACGGCCACGACCACGAGCGGCGGTTTCCAGTCGCGGCTCACCGCAAATAACCCGGCAAACAAGAGTGGTGCGAGCGCCCCTCCCAATCGGCTGGACATCCAGATCGCCCCTTGTGCCGACCCGCGCTCGGTGGTCGGCATCCAGTCGGCCATCATCCGCGAGATGGACGGAAACGTGCCGGCCTGGAACGCACCGAACAGAAACCGCAGCAACAACAAGTAGGGCATGATCAAGAACGCGACGTTCTGCGGAAAGAATGCCACGAGTGCCAGGCACGCGGTGAACATCGAGCCGCCGAGGATGATGATCGCCAGCAGGTTGCGCACTCCGAACCGATCGCCGAGGAACCCCCAGGGAATCTCGAACAGCCCGTACCCCAGCATGAACGCGACCATCAGGTCGCTGATCTGCCCATCGCTCAGGCCCATGGAGCCTTTGAATTCAGCCGAGGCAGTAGCAAACCCAACGCGGTGGATATACGTGATGACGGCCATGGCGCACGCCGCCGCCAGCACATGATAGCGCACGATCGTCGCCCTGCCCCCCCACTCGCCCGCCCCAATCTCTGGGAATCGTCCGTCGCTCATCGGTCCCTCTCAGGTTGAGCCCGAGATAATAAGCCGCCGCACCCCGTCCCGATAGAGTGAACCCGCCCCCTCGCGCCCCGCACCCGCCGAGCGGAGCGATCGATTACGGCGCGATGCCAGGCCATCCGATTGGCCCTGGCATTCTTACCCAGACGAAAGCCGCAGCGGCGCGGCCGTCAATGTTGGATAATGCGGTCCTTCCCGCCAGGCGGCGGCGAAATCGGCACTCCCACGGATGTCGACTCGGCGCGGACATCGGCTCGCGGCATCGTTAGAATGAGGACATGGCTCAAAGACCTATGTGCCGACACGGTGGGAAGCGTTATCGGATCATCAACTGGCCTGACGGTGTGGGAACGCCCGCCCAGGTTGCGGATCGCGTGACTTTTACGGGCAGTTCGCTTCACAAGTCGTACCAGTCCCCAGCAGGGCCACCGGCGATTCGAGCCGACAAGTCGAAGTGCGACAGGTATGCTGAGGAGCAATGGCCCAGATTGTTGGACGCGCTTAGAACCGCAATTCGCGCGGGCTCTGTCAGTGAGTTCAGCGGGTCTTTCCCGGCGCATGCCTGGGTCTGGATCAACGACGTTTTGCACGAAGCCCGTCTGACGAATAAAGAAACGGGCGAGTACCACGGTTTTCCGATAAACGATTCGCGGCAGTATCCCGATCCCGTCGAACGCGTCGAGGTGGCGCCACGTGTCCAGATCCCTGTTATTTGAATATGACCCGATCGATCAACCCGCGGCGACGGATCCGGTCGAGCGGGCCACTTGGTGCTCGCTGCGAATTCGGGTCGGTGAACGATACGCCTCAAGAGTCTGGGACCAGACACTTCAAAGCGAACGGACGACTTTGTACTTGCCGGCATTTCCACTTGCAGCGTGGATCGTCCAGAATTGGTGGTCACTGCTGAACGAGCTCTGCTCCTGGGAAACGGTTCCGGGCGCACCGCTCGACGCGACGCAGAGCAGATGGCTGAAGCGGCACTGTCTTCGTTCGGCCGATTCTTCACTCATGCTGCCGGCCCTGTCTATTTTCCATGACGGCCGGACTCTTCGAGCGGAATGGCAGTCAGACCCTCAAGGTTCGATGCCAAATATGCCGGGCGAGTTCGTGGATGGCGGGGCAGAATGGCTCGATTCAGACGCCACGCAGGATTCGCTTGCACAGTTCATCGATCAGGTTCTTGACCGCGTCACAGAACTCGACGACGCTCGCGCCCATGAGATCAGGGAACATTCGCGCGCGATTAAAGCTGCCGACAGCGAGGAACAAGCGTTTTGCACGCTTGCGGGTCGAATGGGTATCGATCCATACGACGGCAGCGAGATGACGGACGATCTGGCGCAGTTTCTTGAGCAGACGGTCACCGGTCCCGAGGATCCGCTGGTCCGGGATCTGACTGAGGTGGCACGACCCGATTTCATCGAACAGCAGTGGTCGTGGCTATCGACCGCCGGCAAGGATCTAGAATTGGAATCAATTCCGGTTGATCCTAATTTCGACGTCCTAATCGTAGGATTGGCGGGTCCACGATCCGCTGCTGAACTCGCGCGTCGGGTACGCGCTCTAGCGGGCGTGTCGCCAGAATCGCCTCTGAGCTCGGTGGAATCGTTCGCACAGAAGGTATTGGGAAGAAGAGTTCGGATCGAAGCTCGAAATGATTTTCCCGGTTCTGGGATTCGGGCAATCGTCGGTCAATCTAGGAGAGATCGTGACATTGTGGCTGCGGGACCGCTGCCGCCGCATGAAGCTAGCCGACGATTTCTGAAAGCTCGAAGCCTTTATCACGCACTTGTCACGACAGAAGACAGCCGTCGGCTCGTCACCGATGCCTTCTCATGGGATCAAAAGGCCTCGAGGGCATTCGCGGCAGAGTTGATCGCTCCGCAGCGGGCGCTCGCGGCTCGTGTATCGGGATCCCGAGCAGACCCTTCTCAGGTTGAATTGCTGAGCCACGAATTCAAGGCGAGCAACATGCTGATCGAGAGGCAGCTCGAGAACGCTGGGTTCTCCCTGTCCTTCGAATAGGACTTCGTTCGACAGGTCCAGTCCGGTGACGCCTGTGGACAGGTTGCGAACGAACTCGCCTTTGAACGACTTCGCCGGCAGGATCAGCGATCCGCTGAGGACGCGACGTCACCACACCCATTTTCGTTGGCGAGGTGCCACGACATCGAGCCGCCCACCAACCGGGTCGCCGATCGCGCCGCCGCGCGTACGAGCGGCGCCATAAAGCCGTTGGCCAATGATCATCCAGTCCGCCCGTTTTCTTTGCGCTCTTGGCGAACTTCGCGGCGAAGCTCTTTTCTCTCTCACCAAGTCTGTCCGCTTGCTTCGCGCCCTTCGCGAGCGTCGCGGTGAATCTCTGTGATTGAGCCTGGCGCGGCGATCTCAAGCCAGCGAATCGCCCTAGCGATTGGCCGTCTTGGCCTCAAGGAGTTTTTGGAGCTTTGACGGAGGCGTCTTCGCCTTCAACTCCTCGACGAAACGATTCCCTTCCTCGATGTCGGCGTCGATTTCGTCCTTGTGCTCGAAGTAGTAGGCAAGGGCCGCATGCACCTGGGCGAGGGTAATCGTCGGGAGGCTGGTCACGATTTCATCGGGACTCATGCCCATGCGCTCGTGGCACACCGCGATCTGCTCGACCTTGATGCGATGCCCGTCAATCCTGGGCTTGCCGCCGCAGGTTCCGGGCGTGCGGACGATCCGCGGCGTCTCGAGGGTCTCTGTTTGTGAGCTGGCTGCCGGTTCCATAAGTCTTAGTTTACACGATATTCCCAAAACGACCAACCGCAACTCGGCAGGTTTGCCTGGACCATCAGTACGCCGGCGCCGTCCAAGTTCCTGCGACTCCCCTAAGATCGATTTCAACGAATGATCATCCCGTTCTCCCACTTACGTCGCGGTCGTCGCGGTGAACCTCGACACGCCACAAGCTGGGCGTCCGCCGCTTCTCAACACAACCTAGCGGTGCTGCGCCTGCCCAAGCCGCTGGCTGCTACCGTATCGGTAGAAATCGCCGTTAGAATGCGTCATCGCGGTGATCGGCGACGTTGCCGGCCATCCAAAGCTGCCCTTCGGCTCAACTTTCAAGAACATCGGGTGACCCGTCATGGCCGCTAAGAAGAAAATCAAAGAGGCCACGTTCGCGACCGGCCAGAAAGCGGTCAACTTTGTGAAGCGAATTGTTGAGGAATCTTGGTACAGCAAATGGATTCCGATCGAAGGGGCAAGCGACGATGGAATCGACGGCATTGTCTTTCTCCACAAAAAACTCGCGGTCAAAAGGCCCGGGCCAGCGGGCAAGATTCGTCGCGAATACACCCGCAAACCGACGGGCGGGGTAATCTACATCCAGGTGAAAGGAGGCGAGGGCTACCGCAGCGATTCGAAAGCACAAAAAGACCACGTGAGGGTGAATGTCGGCAAAGACTATATATCATCGCATCGACCGCGCTGGAACCTGTTGCGCGGGCCCGCGATCCTGGTCTATGTGGACACGGAATCAAAAAGGAAGAACGGGCTGGCCTGGTGGACCGACCTGAAAGATGAATCCTCTTACAGCAAGAAAAACAAACAAGTCATCTTGTTGCCGAAGCGCCAAACCTTTGGTTCGCATTCCAAGGGTGAGCTAAGGCGACTCAGCAGTCGGGTTCACCCCGAAGGTGTCCCACCGAAATTGGAAGTTCCCCGTGAGCTTGTCAATAATGTCCCCCTCCGCGAGTCGACGAAAGTAGCTTGTCGGCGTGAGTACCGCTATTGGGCTAAGTCCTCGCCCGCTGAGCGACATCACAATGGACTTGGAGAAGTGCTCGTCACCCGCGTGGGGTGGAGGCATATGACGAGAAAGGGTCGGCGCCGGAGCGGATCCTACACTCGCTGCAGCTCATCGAGGTGGCGAGATTTGGAATCCTGATGTCGGGACCTTGGAGTTCGCTGGGCCGTGTCCGCGAGATCATTCATCCGGACGGATCCGCGGAATTGAAGGATTACGTCGGTCTGCGGGTCCAGGCAACATTCCCCCATCGAAGTTCGGCAACTATCCAGATTGTGCTGAAGCGGCTCAGGCGGTTCAACAAGGACAAACAAAAGATTGATCAGAAACTCTGGTTTTTATCGGTATACGAAAGAGTTGACCGATAGCTTGCGGTTTGGAATGCGGCGACGACACGAAACATGAGCAAATTACGGCTCTTACGCTTTTACAGCCTTGCGGCCGTCGCGCCGGGTGCCATGAAGCTCCAGCCGTGCCGCCGCCGCACTTGAATTATGCGGGCACATCCCGTCGATGTACAGGCGGCACTCGTCCGCACTCCCGCGCGATCCGTCGAGTTCTTCGTCTCCTGCGTACGAGTAGCTGTGCAAGGCAGGGACCGGCGTCTTCGTTTCAATTCGAGCCAGCAATGTGGCGTGGCCGCGCTTGGCACGGACGGGCCGACCGACCAGGCGTTCGAGCTTGCTGAGCTTGGTGAGGACGGGGCCACCGCCAATTCCTCGCCGTAGACCGCCACGGGCCACAAAGAGGATGACCAGATCGTCAAGACGAAGCCCCCCGCAGGAAGCCGCTCGCGGGTTCTGGATCAGAGGCTGAGTTCAACGCGAGCCCACGAAACAAGTACAATGAAGGGCGGGGAGCGACTATTCAATCCTGGTTCAGGTTGTGGGAAGGCGGGCCACCCGGAAGCGCGGAAACAAATTGACGAATCGAGGCACTTAACCCCGTCTCGCTGATCCGTCTCTGCTCAAATCCGTCCTGGGTGGTTAGTCGGGTCAAATTGGTCCTGGAAAGAGCGGAGATTCCCAATGGACGCACTCGGAGTGCATGAGTCCGCACTGCTTACGGACCTGGCGTTGTGCGTCAACCGGTGGCGCCTATTCTCGCCGGGCTGGTACGTCTGCGTGCTGGCGAAGGTGCAACTGTCCGCGGAGGAGTGGGAGGTTCCGGGCCTCGTCGCAATGGTCAATTACGGTAGGAAGAAGCAGTGCGAGGTGCGCGACGAGGTCTTCCATGGGCCGCCGAATTTCGTACTCGACGTGTTCGACGACGCCGCCGACGAGAACTACCTGCGTCGCCGGGATCGGTTCTCCAGGTACGGAGTTCATGAGTACGTCGCCATCCTGAACGACGACCCGAAGGCGCTCGCCTGGCACCGGTTGGACGCCGGCGGCTACCGGTCGGTTGAGCCCGACGACGACGGGATCTTCAGGAGCGAGGCGCTGCCCAACTTCTGGGTCCCGCTGAATGCCCTGCGGGACCGCGATTGGTGGACGGTGCTGGGATGCATCGAGCGAGGTGTGTCGCGCCGCGCGAACTTCAGCTAAACCAAGGCTGCCGCCGAACTACGCTTCGTGGACCAGGGCCGTGGCATCGAGATTACGTCGCGCGGGTTGCGTCGTCGCGGTGAAACTCTTCCCTCTCTCACCAAGTCCGCCCGTTTTCTTTGCGCTCTTGGCGATCTTTGTGGTGAGAGTCTTCGATTTTTCAGCACAAAGTTGACAACGGACGCGAAGAGAAAAAGCAAAACACAAAACAACCTTTAACAGAAGTTCGCGAAGGAAACGAAGAAGAAGGAATACGTAAGACATGCTCACACAATACGAAGCCGAATTGCTGGCACTCCAGCGGCTCCGGGGACATCAATCTGGTTTCATGGCGAAGCGAAACGCCGCGCGAATCGACGAAGCGATGAGGCGCATCACCAGTAACTGATCATTCAGCCCGCCCGCTTTAGTCGCGCTCGTCGCGGTGAAACTCTTCCCTCTCTCACCAAGTCCGCCCGTTCTTTTGCGCTCTTGGCGATCTTTGTGGTGAGAGTCTTCGATTTTTCAGCACAAAGTTGACAACGGACGCGAAGAGAAGAAGCAAAACACAAAACAACCTTTAACAGAAGTTCGCGAAGGAAACGAAGAAGAAGGAATACGTAAGACATGCTCACACAATACGAAGCCGAATTGCTGGTGGGCTGCTCCCCGTTTTTTGGTCCACTTCTTATGGGAGTTTCGCCATAGGAATTTAGAGATGAAAGAACCCTCACTCGATCTTGTTCTCAATGGTCTTTCCCGTGATCGCAAGCTGCGCTGAACTCCTTCGGCGTCGCGTAGTCCAACGAGCTGTGTGGTCGTACCGCATTGTATTCCCGCCGGAACCACGCCCCCTTTTCCCGAGCGTCGCTTACATCCTCGAATTCCACTCGCTCCAGAAACTCGTCTCGTAGCCGACTGTGAAACGATTCGATAAAGCCGTTCTCCCAGGGGCTCGCCGCGGCTACTGGGATTGTCCTTGCCCCGATTCCCGGTAACCAATCCACCAGCGCCTCGCAAATGAACTCGGAGCCGTTGTCGCTCCGTATTCGCGTCGGTGCGCCGCGTCGCCCAATCACTCTGGCTAAGATCCTCCGTACGTCGGGCCCAGTCAGCGATCCTGACGCGTGCAGCACCAAGCACTCTCGAGTATATTCGTCCACCAACGTCAGCCACTTGAGCGGACGGCCTCCCGCTGTCCGGTCGTGAATGAAGTCGCAAGTCCATACGTCGTTCTTGAACCGGGCCGGCTGTTGAACACAGCTGTTCGCGCTGGTCCCGGGCTTGGAGCCAAGTTTCCTGGGTTTTCTCAGCCTTACGCGTCGTCTCAGCCCTAGGTCGTTCCAAAGCCTTCGTACCCGCTTGATGTTCACTGACCAGCCCCGCCGGACCAGAAGTGCATGAATCCGCCGATAGCCAAAACGCGGATGGCGTCGAGCCAACCGTTTGATCTCCCGGACCAATGGGTGATCATCAGCCGTCCGGGTTCGGCGATATCGCAGGATCGACCGCGGCCTGGCCATGACGCGGCTGATCCGCCGTTGCGAGACCGCGTACCGTTCGCTCAGGTAACTGGCGGCGGCCCGCTGCTGGTCTGGGGTCACCACTTTTTTTTTGCGATGTCCTGGAGCATTTGCTTGTCCAGGAGCAGTTCAGCGACAAGCCGCTTGAGGCGTTCCACCTCGAGCTCCAGTTCGCGGCTCGGCGATCCGAGTCGACTTTTTCGGGGGCGTGCTGTTGTCGCCATCGGTAATAAGTCGTCTCAGCAATACCCACCTTGCGGCAGATATCCGAAACGGTCAGCCCTTTGGCCAGATCGCGGTCCGCTTCCGCAGCAACCGCGCGATCTCCTCGGCGTTCCTTCGCCTTCTCATGAGTCCCTCCGTGGCTCATCCTACAGAGAGACTCCCATTTCCGCTGGACCAGTTTTTGGGGAGCAGTCCATGGCACTCCAGCGGCTCCGGGGCCATCAATCTGGATTCATGGTGAAGCGAGACGCCGCGCGAATCGACGACGCCACGAAGGGGAAGGTCAACGAAAGGACCAAGTCCCCCCGCTTACGTCGTGCTCGTAGCGTCGTCGCGGTGAAGTGTTTCCCTCTCTCACCACGTCCGCTCGCTTACGTCGCGCGGGTTGCGTCGTCGCGGTGAAACTCTCCCTCTCTCATCAAGTCCGCCCGTTTTCGTCGCGCTCTTGGCGATCTTGGCGGTGAAAGCTCTGGCTGGGTTTCGAGGTGACCGGCCTCGCGGCAACTCTGGCGTTGTTCACCATCCTCGGGTCTGATCTCGACCTCGACAATTGGTACACGGGCGCCGCGTCAGACATCTCCTATCTCTGCCTGCCCGCCCGGGTCGACGCCTTGTTGACCAACGAGCACTGGGATTGGTTTCTGGCGATCATCTATTTCGTGCCCGAGTTACTAGCCGCATTCCTCGGCGGCCTGCTCGCCGCCAGCCTCTTCGGGCTGAGCAAGCGGAAGTTGTCCGACTCAGCCGCATCGATCCAAGTGCGACCCCCAGACGCCCGTTGCCGTTGGCGAGTAGCCACGACATCCAGTCGCGCACCGACCGAAGGGCGAGTCCACGCGACGGGCACGAAACGCAAAACGCGATGGTCCCCCGATTCATGGAGGTGGGCGAAAATGCCAAGAATAGGTGTGTGGACGCATCGAATGCATCGAATGGATCGGTCGAGATTGTGAGAAGAATCGGTCTCTCGCATTAGTCATCGGCCGAATAGAATGGGCACCGGTGAAGGTGACGGACCTGCTCACGTAGCAATTGCGACGCCCGCGCGGCCATGGTCATTACATCTTAGTAGCAACGGACGTTTCGGAATGAGTTCCCAGAATTCGCTTCGGGCTTTTGCCGGGGCAGTGGCCATCGTGACCGGCGGCGCTTCGGGGATCGGCAGGGCGCTGGCCGAAGCGCTCGCTCGCCGCGGCGGTGGTCCTCGCCGACCTGCAAGACGACCTGGCCAGCGAGGTCGTGGCACGAATACGCTCGGCCGGCGGCCAGGCCACGGCAACGCATGTGGATGTGCGGGACTTTGAAGCCATCGAGCAGCTCATTCAGGACACTTGGAAAGAACACGGCCGATTGGATTACCTGTTCAACAACGCCGGCATCGGCGTCGTCGGACCGGTCCAGGAATATGAGCTGGAGGATTGGTATCGAGTCATCGACGTGAATCTGCGGGGAGTAGTCAACGGCGTGCATGCCGCCTACCCGTTGATGCTCCGGCAGGGTTTCGGTCACATCGTCAACACGGCGTCGATGGCCGGCCTGGTGCCGGCGCCGAGCACCGCGAGCTATGCCGCCTCCAAGTTTGCCGTGGTTGGCCTATCGACTACCCTGCGCTGCGAAGCCGCCGCGGCCGGCGTGCGGGTCAGCGTTCTCTGCCCGGGAGCAATCCGGACGCCGGCCCTGGACCAGGGAGGGAAATACGGCAAGATGCTCCTGCCCGCGCCACCTGAACTCCAGCGCCGGCACTGGGAACGTCTCCATCCCATGGCGCCGGAGCGCTTCGCGGAAAAAGCTCTGCGCGATCGAGAAGAATCGGGCGATCATCGTCGTGCCGTCTTGGTGGAAGATCGCCTGGTGGCTCAATCGCCTGTCGCCGTCCCTGGGACTGTTCTTGAGCCGGACAGATTACGAACGGAGCATGCGCGAACTGGAGAATTACCGTCCCGGCAGCGCGAAACGATGAATCACTGCACCGCAATACGAGCAGTACAGCCGACGAATGTCTTTGCGTTTGCCGATCCATTCAACGACGCTAAGGTTGCCCGCGTCGAACCGATTGAATAGCGAGCAATTTTCGTCGGGACAAGCCAGCCCCGCCAGCGATGCCATCAACGAGGCATCGGCCCGTGAGAAGCCCATCCGGCACGGACATCCCAGCACACTGCCTCTCTGGTGAGCGCGTCGGCCGTTGGCAGCTCGTCGAGCCGCCCATATCCGTTGTCGATCAGCGACGACTCCCAATCGCGCACCAACCACCTGACCGATCGCCCCGCCGCGCGTACCAGCGGTGTCATGAAGCGACTGGCCAACGAATGATCGTCCAGTCCGCCAGCTACGCTCCCGCTTCGGTTCCGCTGCAGCGACCGCCGTCGGAACGCCGAGCCAGACCAAGACGGTTTCGGTCACCGTTCAATCGATCCTCGGCGCCAGTGCGATGGGGCCGTCCTCGCTCGTCGTAGGTGATGCTCTCGTCCAGGACATAATCTCAACGAGGCACAACCGCCGTCTTGACGATACACGGCACACTCCGAATCAGCATCACGAGTGGTGCATCGCCTAACGTATAGACTCGCTCTGGGAAGTTCTGAGGCACGACGCTTTCTAGATAGCCTCCCATGACCCTCAGCCAGTGCGCCTCGTCCCGGAGATAGTCATTCGGGAAAAGCTCGTCGTCACCCAAGAATCCGAGGTAAAGGAGGGCAACTGGTATCCCGATGCTCGCCAGTTTCCAGAGGTAGCTCAGCCGGTTTGCCAACTGGTAGTGGCTGGTGATCGACAAGTTGAATCCAGGGGAAAGCCTATCCAGACTTTCGCTCGCTGTTTTAATCTGTGTAGCGATGTTCTCGTGGTTCTTAACAGACCCCTCGCTGGCATCATCGGCTAGCGGCTTCCCACCCCAATCCAACTCGCCTTCGTGCGCCTTTGCCTCCACGAATAGAAGCCCTAGCCTTTCACCGATTCTTGCCTTGCAAATCAGATCCATCTGAGGTCTTGTGCCTCCATAGGGTGCCCACCAGTTGCGATCACTATCGTCTCTCAAGGCACGAAATGACTGTTCTCCGACATGCCTTCTGACATAATCATCCAGGTCGGTTTCAGCAGGCGAATCGAATCCAATGGGTGTCGGCTCAGGCTGCATTTCAAGTTCAAAGTATTGATGACATAGAATGCTCTGAATCCGCTGATTGAAGTTGTTTGCGGAAACAAGGTCGAGGATGTGCTTGCGGCTACCTCGGTACTGATGCGGTGGTGCCAGCAGATCAAGTAAGACACGCACTTCACGATTTGCGTTTTCTAATCCGAAATCGCAATCCAAAATCAGATGCCCGTTGGCATCAGTCCGTCGAGTGATTTCCTCATCCGGCATGGGTCTACCCTCTAATCATTGCACCCCCAGCGCCTTGAACACCGCATCCACCGGATCGGCGTAGAAGCTCGTCTGGAACTTGGCGAACAACTCGCCCGGCACTGACGGGATGTCACGGACGCTCGCCATCGGAAGCAGGATTCGCTTCGCCCCGGAGTCGAAAGCGACCTGCAAGGAATCGGCGAGGTTCTCGACGGGGACGACGTTACCGCCCAGGCTCATGCTCCCCAGCACGACCAACTGGGACTGGATCGGCTTGCCGAGGATGCCCGAGCATAGGGCGACGAACGTCGATAGCGTCAGGGCGGTCGTTGCCCCGGTGTTGTGCAACTCGACGACGTGAAGATGGCAATCGTGGTCGCCCGGTTTGATCGAGGCACTCACCCGTGAGGCGTTCGCCTTGAAGTAGTCGAAGCCGACCTTGATCCCTTCCTTCGCCGCCGTGTTTGAGCCCAACCCGCTCGTCTTGAGGGAGCCATTGCCCGCCGTGACCTGGGTCTCGATCCGGTAGAGACCAAGGTGACCGGCGCTGCCCGTCGCCACGGTGTGCAAGACCCCCGGATTGAGCGGTCCATCCGGGATCAGGGAGCCGCCGCCCTGCTCGGGAACGCTGATGAACTTCTCTTCCAGCGTTCTCCTGGTCGATGTAGGAGAAGTGGACGTCGAAGAACTCCATCCCGCCGATCTTCTTGAGCTGCTCCTTGACCCGGCGACGGGCTTCCAGGGCGTATTCCAGGCAGCGACGAACGGCCTCCTTGTCGTACTCCTCGTTCGGGTAAAGCAGCTTGAGCATGCCCGAGACGGTGTGCTTGACGGCGATCGTGTCCCGCTGGTTCAGATCCCTGCCCAGCTTGAAGAACTTGTTGATCGCATCCCCGAAGTTCCGCTTCCGCATCTCCCGCAGGAACTCGGCAAGGTAGTCCACGATCAGCCCAAACTGGTTCGTGAAGAACTCGGGCCGCATCTTCGGGATTTCCCAGCCGGGGATGTAGGCGTGGAAGCGGTCGAAGAACGCCGAGTCGATCATCGTCTCGGGGAACGGGGCGAAGAGATGGCTCGTCTTGACCAGCGTGTCCACCGGCTGGTTGATATTCCCGACGAAGACCATCGAGGCATAGGCGTTGATGGCGTCCCGACCTCGGGCGAACGAGCCCGAAGCCATGTAGTCCTTCATGATCTGGACGCCATCCTTGTCCTTGAAGCTGATCCCCGCCACCTCGTCGAACGCCACCACGTCCCAGAGACCGACCAGACCCACGACCCGGCGGGCCATGTTGTAAAACAGGTTCGCCACCGTCGTCTGCCCGCCCGAGATCAGGATGCTGTTGGGGCTGATCTCCTTGTAGATGTGGCTCTTGCCGGTGCCCCGAGGTCCAAGCTCGCAGCAGTTGTAGTTGTTCTCGACCAGAGGGATCATTCGTGCGAGCAGGTGCCACTTGACCCGCTGCGAGAACTGGGTCGGCTCCATGCCCGTCGAACGGAGCAGGACATCGATCCACTCCTCCTCCGTGAAGGCACGACGCCCCTGGAACAACTCGTCCATGTCCATGTTGGGCATCTGGATCGGCTTCAAGTCCTGGAGGACGAACGGCGACCCCTTCTGGTCCTCCTCGAAGAAGTACTGAAGGGTGATGATGCACCAGATGCCGCCGACGAGCAGCTTCTCGAACTTCTTGACGATGCCGCTCTCGACCTCGACGCCCTTGACGCCCAGGTTCGACAGCAGCGCCTCGTACACGTCACGCCGCTCGTTGAGCGAGACGGTCACCTTGTCGATGACCTTGAGGCTGCCCCGCTCCCGGATCAGCGACTTGACCTTCTCCGCTTCATCAGGGCGAACGTAGTTCTCGGCGAGGACTCTCTTGACGGTCTTCAGCCCCTCCTGGATGACCTCATCGTCGTTCGACGCGCAGTAGTTGCCCAGCAGGTATTCCAGGACGTAGACGGGGACGTTCGCCCCCTCCTTGACCAGCTTGGTCAGGTCTTTGCGCACGACCTTCCCGGCGAAGTGCTGGTTGAGCAGATCGTCCAGGCTGCGACCATTCGTGTTTGTCGTCGGCTCAGAAATCATCGTGGAACGCCCGATCGATCACGACGGACACGCTCTGCTGCTCGATGCCGGTCTCGGCGTCCCGCAGAACCAGACGGTACGGCGTGGATTTATTATACATCCGATCACGCAGGACTAGACTGACCGTCTTCTTCCGCTCATCCATGTTGCCGGATGTGCTGTCGAACTTCACGGTCTCGATGTTGGTCACGGGCTCGTCGCCCTCGTAGACCGCCACTTTGAGCGTTGCTGGCTTGACTCGATCACTGACGGGCTCCATCTGGAGCAACTCGAAGCGGTAGCGGTTCGTCGTGATCCGGTGGTTCACGCCAAGGACGTGGACGACGACCGCCTTGATCTTGGTCTCCTCGGCAGCCTTGCCCTTGATCTGCTTGACCGTGATCACCGGGACCACGACCTCCTGGGGCATGGTGCCGCCGTGGACGTAGCGAGCGCCGCCGACGAAGTGGAAGCGGTTCACGCCCCGTGGGATCAGGAACTCCATGTCCCCGGTCGCCGAGGCGGTCTTCGCCGTCGAGCCGTGCCAGACGCCCTCCGGACGGGGCAGGTGCCGACCCAGGATGTACCGCTTGTTGAAGACGACCGCTCCCTCGGGCTTCTCATCGAGGTGGCTCTTCTCTGGCTCGCTCGGTGCCGATTCGGTGAACAGGAAGCCGTGGTCGGCGGTGACCAGGATGTAAGTGCCGTTCAGGTTGTTCATGACGTAGCCGACGATCGAAGCCAACTTCGTCGATCGCTCTCCGCACCGCCTGAAACGTTTCTTTCTCGGTCTTCGCCTCGTCGCCGGTGGCGTCGATCGTGTTGTGGTAGATGTAGACCACCTGCTTGGTCCGAACGAGATCCCGCCCTTCTTCTTTCTTGAGGGCGAGCAGCTCGTCGGCTTTGATCGCCAGCCCCGCTTCCCGTGCCAGGACCTCGTTCCGCTGGATGAGGCTGGCGGTGGGCATGCCGTCAACCAGCACGTCCCCGGCATCGGGCTTGTAACCGAGTGTCTTATGGGGCAAGCAGAGCCGCCATGCCGAGGGCGGTGTATGAGGGCAGCACGCCCAGTTGCGTGCTCAGTTCTGCCTGGAAGCGGTACTTGCCGTTGAGATCTCGGGCGAGTTCGTGAGCCGCCTCGTAGCGAAACCCGTCGCTGATGATGACGAAGACCCGACGCCGATCCGCTTCCTCCAGCCGGGGGCGGACGAACCTCTCGAAGAAGTCCTGCTGGTTCGGCACCCGCTCGATCCACCACTTTTCCAGGAGCGGACCCACGAACTGCCCCCAGGCGAGCGAGAGCTTGGGCAGGAACCATTGCGTGTAGACCGCCTCGATCGCCTCACGGAGCGGCTTGAGCAAGCCCCAGCCCTGAGCCTCGGCCTGGTCGGCCGACTCGCAGACGAGGCGGTAAAGCTGGTCGAACCGATAAAGCTCCGTCTCGTAGGCTTGGTACAGGGCGGTTGCCGAGTTGAAGTCGAACCCGCCCGAGTACAGATTTCGGATCGTGTAGAAGTCGGCGGCGGCGACCAGGGCGTCGTAGGCGGCGTGGAGCGCCTTGCGGGGGATCTCCGACCAGCCGACGCTCGTCGGGCTCGCCCAGTGCCCGCCTTGCCTCCGGGAAGCGATCGCTCGAACCTCGTCGGCGTTGATGGTCTCGGCAGTCGAGGTCACCCGATCCCGGAGGCTGCGGATGATCGCCTTCTCCACGTCGAAGAAGGTCATCACGTCGATCAGGGCGTCGAGCCCCCGGCTGTGGAGGTGCTCCTCCAGCTTGATCCGGCGTGCGATGTCCGCTGCGATTTTGTCGTAGCTGCTCCCCCGGCTGGCGCTGTCCCGCCACTGGGCAAGGCAGACGATGACGTTGCGGCGACCCGATGTGGGCAGGACGAGGTTCTGGTAGGCGATCGGTACTTCGCCCTTGAGGTGGTGAGCGAAGTCGGTGACGAACATGCGGATCAGAAGGTTCCGCAGGCTGGGAATCTCGTCCGAGTACCCGAAGAGCGTCTTCGCCGTCTGCCAGAACGGGGTATCCAGGTCGAACTTCTCGATCTGCTCCCAGGAGGGGGGCGGTACATCCAGGTCGAACTCTTGCCCCGGTTCCGCCTCAGTGTAGGCGTGGAACAGAGTGCGGAAGATGGTGAACCACTCGGGCTGGTCGGCTTTGACGACCACGGCGATCATCTTGCGGTCGAGGTCTGCCTCGGTGTCGTCGGCAGCGACGAAGCCCTGGAGCTTCTTGAGCCGGTCCTTGTTGTCGCAGAACTTGCGCCGGTCGAAGAGGTGCTGACGGAGGTGCTGACGGATCAGACCCAGTTCGTCGAGCAGGAGCGATGCCCGGTCGGCTCGGAAGCTGCGGGCGTAGAGGCGGATGTCAAGCAGCCAGTCGTCCTCGAAATCGGGCTCTTCGGTGGGGGAGTAGAGCAGGAAACGGGTCATCGGGCTCGTCTCGCTCGATGCGGATCTTGGCTTCGAGGGCACCTACCTGATCGAGCCGCACGACCTGGACGTTTTCCAGCTTGAGGAGCCAGAGGTCATTCTGGAACTCCCGGTCGGGATCGTTCCAGAAAACGATACGGTGACCTTGCTCGTCGAAAAGGCGGGAGAGTGCGGAGTCGATCTTTGTGTGATCCATGTTGGTTCTTCGGGCTGAGTGATCCCGGAGGTGGCCCGCTCTACTTTGACGGATTGATCTCCGTTCCACCGCTAAGTTTGATGATCGTATTCACAAACGCCCGCAGTTCGGTACAAGCGCCAATTGCTAACCCTAGATCCTGACCCTTGAGAATCCGTCCAGCGTCTCGTGTCTTGACATAGCTATCGGTCTTGGAACCGATTCGGAAAACCTCCTTCAGTCGATAGGCAGGTGAGTTGCCGTGATTCACACGTTCAGGATTGGTGCCAGGCGCTTGTCGATTGCATCCTGTTAACTCTTTGATCCGATCCCAGTAGGGGAGCAACCATGCTTCAAAGTCATGGAGAGCGACATGCGGATAGAACCTTGGTTCTCTTCCGACGCATGCTCGCATTTTGTCCTTGGCATCCTGGGCTGTCGGTAATTCGGGTGGGTTTGACCCGGTGTAGACATCTGTCAAGGCGATGACGGCGTTCGCCGGGTTCGTCGTGTTGCTCAAGAGGTTCTCGACAATACGCCTGAGTTTCTCTCCTGTGGGAATACGACCATCGTACGGCTGGAAATCCAGCTTCGGCATCTTTCCGGATAACCGCTTGCTTAGAAATGCGACGAGGTGGGGCTTGAACGCAGTCTCGGTCCTTCCCTCAACCAGAATGGCGATTCTCATGGACGGGCTCCCATGCGTCCCATCCGCCACACCTCGTCCAAAGTGTACTCATCGAGCCAGGAGGCAAGATCGAGTTGATCAGCCCACTGAAAACCGGCAGCCCCCTGCTCGCTCACATTGACGGTGAGCACTTCGCCAGGTTCGAGGAACCGCACCAGTCGATCGGCATGCGTTGCGACCAAGATCTGCGTGCGGTCAGACGCTTCCCGTAATAAATCCGCGAGCAATGAAAGTAGTTCAGGATGGAGGCTGACTTCCGGTTCGTCGATCATCGTCACCGCGGGCAGTTCTGGGCTCTGGAGGAGTGTTGCCAGCCAGAGAAAGCGTAGTGAGCCCTCAGAGAGTTGGTGCATGGCGAATGTCGTGTTGCTGGACTTGTCCTTCCAGGTCATCGACAACACACCCGTTGCCACTGGCGGGAAGTTGAGTCGCTCGAAGCTGGGGAACCCGGCTTGTAGCGCTGCTTCGATCGCATTGAAGCGATCTGGGTCAGTTTCACGAAGGGTGTACAGGCACGAAATAAGGTCTTCGCCGTCATGCCCTGGCAATTTGGCATCCTTCATTTGCTGCGGCAGCCGCACTGGCGCCCTACGCCCGACATCCAGGACATGATAGTGGGTCGAAGACGCCAATCTCTTGCGGAACTCCTCTGGCTCTCGAAACATCTTTGGGACCTGAGAGAGCGCTGTCTCCTTATCGTTGTAGTCCCAGGTCGGCTTCACGAGTCCTCGTTTACCCGGCTGCGGGTCGTAGTAGCGGACCTGCCCATGATGCGAGTCAATGTGCTTGAAGGGCTGCGGCTTGCGATCCCTCGCTTGCGTTAGTGTCTCGTCGGTGATCTCGTACCCGATGCCCCGTGAAGCAAGGGCAAGACGATACTCCAGAGGATTGTGGTTGGGGACAGTCATCGCCAACTCGAGCGCCATGAACCGAGCTTTGTCACCTTTGGCTGCGATGAGGTTCGATAAAATGGCATCGACCCCACTCAAGTCGCTGATCGTCTCACTGAGTGCTCCTGCGGCTGACGCTGCGAGAAGGGAGAAGACATCCAGGAGCGATGTCTTGCCGCATCCGTTCGCCCCGATCACGACATTGAGGCGCTTGAGGGGAAGATCGATGTCGTGAAGCCGACGAAACCCTTGAACCCGAATTCTCTCGAAGAAATTCATCAGTCAACCCCTGACCAGCGGCCATTCATCAGCGTCTTCGAGCTTAGTATAGGGCTCTCATCAGTCTTCATCCGTCCCTCCCGTCACCGCTTTGACCTCGGCAAGCAGGTCGCCGAACTTGCCGTAATTGACCTTCACGCCGTCATCGAGGTCGAGGGTGATCTTCTTGTCGGCGACATGACGGAGCTTTTCGTCAAAAACGTGAAGCTCAGCCTGGTCCTTGAGCAGGGTCTCCCGCTCCTTTTCGAGCTTCTTGCGTTGCGCCGTGGACGTGGCGGCTCCGATGTTTCCAGCCAGGTGCTCGATCCGGGAGGCGATCATGCCCTGGAGCGGGATACCGTACTCTGTCCGCATCCGAGAGAGCGTGCCCTCGTGGTAGCGGTGCAGGTAAACGAGGCATTGGAACGCCCGCTGCTTTCCGCTGGAGAACAGCCAGTAGATCGGTCGCCGCTTGTAGGTCTGCAGGTGATGCTTGTAGAAGCCCGTCGCCAGGTACCGGCGTACCGTGTCTCGAGGCGACTCGCCTTGGTTCGGACCTAGACTGTCGGCGACGAACTTGAGGTTTTCTTCGAGGTGCTCCTTGGGCCATGCTACGCTCAAGAACTCAACGAAGCGGTTTGTGGCATCGTCCCGGATGCTCCAGTCGGTTTCGAGTAGCGGGATGATGCCGTCGTCGTCGGCCTGGAAGGTCTCGTACGGCTTGCGGTCGAAGCCTTGGTTGCCGCTGTCGGCATAGATTAACCCCAGCTTGTCGAGGCTGTAACGGCCCATCATGCAACCAACGGCGTAAGAAAGAAGACGCTTAATGTCTTCTTCCCGGTCGGGTCGGTAAAGCGTGATCTGCTCGTCCGAAACGCCGGGAGAAACTTCATCTTGCAGGCCGTAGGCTTCAATGAACAAGCGATTATTATGTTCTTCTAATTGCTCCATGCGCTGGAAACGAACGAGATAGTCGGCGTCGGCTACAGCTTGTGACTGGACGAGCGTACGGCCCACTGCACGCGGCACGACGGTCTCCTCAACCCGGAGGATTGGCAGTGTTTGAAAGTTCCACGAGGTCTCGAACGAGTCCCAATCTGCGCGAGCCAGTTCTACACATTCGCGTACGACCGCATCGATTGACGACTTGCGAGCCAGCAGTTCAGCCTGTAGGACGGGCAATGCTGCGACATTGCCGACCTGGAAGTGCATCGTTGGGTTCAAAACCGCGAGCATCGACGATGCGATCTTGCATGACATGAAGCCTGCGATGCATTCTCGCCACTCATCGGGCGGAAACACTGACGATCCCGAGACATCGAAGACAAAACCCGCATCAGAACATCGAACACCAAAGAAAGAGGAGCTAATGTCGGTCCAAGTGACAGCCGGGAGAAAGTAGCAGTCACGGTTAATCACTCGACCATTTGATCCAACTTTCGTGCCCGGCGTATTGTCGATGTAATCACAAATGGCTTTCCCCTTATCGGCGAAATCTACAACGTATTGATTATTTCCAAACCACCTCCTGTAAGCCCCCCCCTTGTTGTACGGAAACCATTTCTTGCGACTGCGGGCGGAGTCATCCTCAGACGTGATCCCGAAGCCTATCCGTTCGTACTTGACTTCGACCCAAAATCTCAAGAATCGGTTGTTGTTCGTTGTCGCCATTCCCTGTCTTGGGGGCGCAATTACGCTGAGCGGAACGCCGTCGCGAAAGCATTGTCGCATCTGTTTGCTAATCCAATACGCGATGGGCTGGCCGGGAATTGACCGAAAGTCCGCCTGTTTCGGCGTGTATGTAGGAGCCGTGAAGAACCGCTTTTCGAGTTCTTCGTTGTCGGTGACGCTTCCCTGCTTTTGGAAAAGGCGTCGAAATGACCCGCTAAAAGACTCGTAACAGCCCTTGCGGATTATGAAGCTACAGCTTCCAAAGTCCGGCCCAAATACACCTCGGCCATTGTGGATGAAAGTGTCAATGGTCGCTCTATTGAGGACGTAGCCTCTCAATTCGGCAAAACTTGAAAGAAACATCCAATTCGGGATCGTGACCATTCCGACTAAACCATGACGAATTGCCAATGCAAGATTACGCACAATAAAACATGTATATAGATCACCTTTGGCCTCCTTGTATTGGCTGTTCACAAATGTCTTAAGTATCGCTGGGTAATACTTGCCTCCCATGTACGGCGGATTTGCAACCACGATGCCATACTGTTGAGCCAGGAACCGCGCCTCTTGAAGCAAGGGGTTGATCACATGCGCCGGGGCGTGTGTCAGGTCCCCGTGGCTCAGAACTTCGTTGAGCCGCCGCTCGATCTCTGGCAGTTTCTCGGCCAGTTGCGCCGGAACCTGGATCAGCGATCCAAATGTCATGGCGCACTCGAACAACGCAAGCAGGGACGCGATGTCCCCCTCCGAAACGTGGCCCGTCTCACGCTTGGTTTTCTTGCTGAAGAGCGGTGTGTTCTCGTTTTCGATCTCAGCGAAGAGAAGCTCACTCGGCGCCGGTTCCGTGTTGATCGGCGAGTTCAGGGCGTGGGTTATGGCGGCGGCATCCATCCCCTGACTGTCCTGAAACGCCACGATACTCGGATTCACCCGGCGCTCGAAGATGCGGCGATCGTCGGCACGGGCCTTCATCATGAGGGCGAAGGCCGCAAGTTGCGCCGCCCGGTCGTCGATCTCCAGACCGAACAGATTCTTCTGCAGGATAAGCGTCGGTATGTCCTTGGCCCGGTAGCCCCGCTCTTCGTAAATTGCCTTAAACAAGTCGTAGGCTTCGACCAGGATATGCCCCGAGCCGCACGCCGGGTCGAGCAGGGTCATTTCTTCGGGGTTCAGGCTGGTAGGTGTTATTGCCTTCAGTTGCTCTTGGACTTCGGGCGTCTGCTCAGCGGGCTCGATGTAGTATGGCATTTGCTGCCGCAGGGTCGACTGCGGGTAGGTCGCCAGCCATTGCCGACCGAGAGTATTCTGCACAAGATATTTGACAATCCAGTTCGGCGTGAAAAGCTGCGTGGCGGCGGGGATGTCCTCGCTGGTAACTACCTTGCCGATCACTTCATCCTTCTTCTCCGAAATGTAGAACTGGTACAGCCACCCGATGATCTCGACTTCCTGCCAATCTTCCTCGTCGATTCCCGCCACAAGCGTGCGGACGATCGAGTCGGTCTGAAGCAGATTGTCGGGCAGAAGCAGTTCCGTCTCGTCGTCAATCCGCTCGAACAGGAACGGCATGGCGTTGTGCAGGGCATTGCACTGGGCGATCAGGAGCTTGCGATAAAGCTCGGCTTCCCGATTTCCTGCCAGCTTCAGGTCGATGACCGCTTCCCGCTTCAACCCAGGCAGATCGACCTCCTCAGCGTGCTCCAAGATCTGGGGCGTGTTCCGTCCTTCGGGATCGCTCAAGACCCGGAAGCCGTGGTCGAGATACTCGTGCAATTCCATGTAGCGGATGGCGACCAGGCGGTTGAACCACGTGTAAGCGATCGCATCCATGACGTGATCGAAGCCTTCGTGACCGATCCGCTCCTGCAATCGCTTCCGCAGTGCCGCGAAGGCTCGGGGATACGGTCTGCCTCCGATGACCGCCACGTCGCCCCGCTCGACAACCGACTCGGCCTTCTCTTTTGTGAGCCCGTACAGAGCCGCACGTTCCGTGACCGCACGGATGAAGTCCCGGCGAGCTTGGGGAGCGTAGGCTTTGATCTTGTTGCGGTTCATACTGGAGCGACTTTCAGCGGATCTCGATGCGTTCGTTCTTGGATAAGGCGTCTTCGAGCTTCTGCTTCAAGGTGGACAAGAAATCCGCCACGTCTTTGGGGGTCTCCAGGTAGTGCTTCGCCACAAGCTTGGCGGGCTCGATCACTCGGCGAGACTTCACGGCGGTCACCGTGGTTCCACTTTTCGATCCCGCCCCGTTCTTTTCCAACCCCGAAGCCGGCGACTTGGACGCTTCCTCAATCTTGGACACGGCGGAGTCGTAGGCTTGCTGAGCATCCTGCTTCGCCTGGGTGATATGCGCCAGGCTCTCTTCAGCCCCCACCTGCGAATGGAGCCTCTGGAGTGGACCGGTACACGCTGTCCGCAGAGCGGACTCAGCGTCGATGACCTCCAGTTCCTGCCCAACGATGGTCAAGAAGTTTGCGATCTTTGCGAGTGCCTCACCCCGCCGTTCGGATACCAGGGACCTATTCACCGCCTCAACGGAGTTGATCAGGCCATTGACCTCGTGCAGCATGCCAAACGGGGCGGGAGCCTTGAGAATCTCACCCATGCGCTTCCACGCCGGTGCCGCCGTTGGGTCGTGTTCTAACTCACTGCGGTTCGACTGGAATCGACCGCACGCCTTGCGGAGAGCATCCCAGGTCGGCTTTTGGTGCTCGTAGAAGTGCTCAAGGTCGTGGAAGTCGTTGCTCAGATCCTTGACGTCGTCCTTGTTGGCGTTGAAGCGTTCGATGAATTTGAAGCTGTCCTCGTCCGCCAGCAGTTTCTTCGTGAGCGTCAGCCCGTTCTTAACCTCTTCGAGTCCAGGATAGTCCCCAGTCTCAGCAAGGGGCTTGTAGCTCAGTAGGGCGGTCTGCCAGCCCTGGAGCTTACCCTTGAGAAAGGTAAACAGGGCGTCCTCTCCCTCAGGTCCCATCTGGGAGAACACGTCCTGTCCTAGAGATCGAGCCTTCTTAACCTCCTCGGGCTTGTGAGTCCGCCGCTGGGTGACGACGATCTTTCGCCACTTCGCAGGCGTGATCAGAGCGTCGTAGCACTTGTCGTGCGGGATGACGCCGCCGTCCATAACGAGGCTGATCTCTCCAAGCACCAAGAGCCGTGCGAGCAGGAGCGCCACCTCCATGTCGGGCCAACCATAGGGGCGATTGTAAAATCGGACTTCGATGAGGTCGTGGAGGACGATCTGCTTGCTTGTCTTGGTGCAGAGGTCGATGTAGTTGCGGAGTTCAGCAATCGCCTCTGGGTTGCCCTCGTCGATCGTGAGCTTGAGGGTCTGTTGCCCAATGTCGTTGGAGCGGAGGATCGCCTGGATTTCCTTTTCTGGCGACGGGTTCCGCACCTTGATGTAGCTCATCTTCGTATACGTGTTGGCGATCAGGTACTCCAGGGCTTTCTCAATGGCGTCGGAGGGTGCCTGGGACTTGATCGTGAGCGGCTGTCCGGCAACGAAGTAGCTCGCCTCGACGACAAGCCGTTTGAGGAGAGTCGTGACCCGCTGGCGGCGCAGTCGGTTCTCCTCGGCGGCATCCCGAAGGATGCGTTTTGTAGTCTCGGGAAGGGTGCCGTCATTCTTCGTCTTGAGGTAGGTCTCGGTCTTCTTGTAGATGCGCAGTTCTCGACCCAAGCTTTCCTCATCCACGAGGCGCATCAAGACCTGCCCGTTCTCCAGGCTGCTGTCGAGAACGCACTTGCCGTCCGCCTTGAAGATCTCGTAGTCATCGTGCAGGGGGGAAATGACCGACACGACCAGTGCCCCGTCCACCCGGCTGCCGTGGGGGTAACCGTCGCAGAGGCGGTTGTAGGTGAAATCCATCCCGTTGGCGCTGTAGCGATGCTTTCGGACCCCCTTTAACACGTCGTCATAGAGGATCTCGCCCAGAAGCCGGGACTCTTCCCCGGAGTTCAGGATGACGTTCTTGATCTCCTGGTTGACGTCACGCTCTTCGTTGGTCAGGAAGAAGTAGATATCGCCGCTGCGGCTAATGAGCGTCTCTTTCTCAAGGCGCTGGAGGCTGGCTTCGATCTGCCTCCGCAACGCCAGACGGTCACAGTCGATCCGATCGATGCAGAGCGTGACGAGATTGTCGACGTTCCCTTTGACCTCCTCGACGTACCGGATAAGGAAGAGGACTTGCAGGAGATGGACGTCGAACGGCTCCAGGCCAGTGTTGGTACCCGCCTGGTCGATGGTCCGCTTGACCGCCGTGTCGAGGAAGCTCTCGATAGACGGGTAGAACTGGTACAGCGGCACCAGGACGCCGATCTGATCATTCGCCACCTTCTGAGCCGCCGACTGGAAGGCGTCGATGATCGACCGCTCGCCACGGGAGAGGTGCAGTCCGGTAGCGCCGGCCTTTCGGATCGCCTCGAAGATCTTCTGGATTAGTTGAAACTGATAAAGGGCGAAGGGGTAATTCTTGACGAAATCGTCGGCATTCCGGTACGGCTTGAGAGTCATCCCCACGTTCGAGAACGTGAGTTGGTGTTTGAGAATATCCCCCTTCTGAACGTAGAGCGCCTCCAGTTCGCCCTTCACGTTGTCAGCCTTGTTGAGCAATCGGGACTGGATGACTTCGTCCACGTTGGCGCTCGGAGAGGGACAGGCGGGTCTTGAAGCGACCCTGGATCTTCGAGAAATCATTCGCCTTGGTCTTCTTCATCTCGCCCAGAACGGCGTCGATGTCCTCCTGCGAGGTCACGACGACCCAGGCTCGCCCCCGGCAGACCGTACCGAGATCCTCGGTGATTGTCTGCAATTTGAGCATCAGCCCGCTGTCGGTGCCGATGAATTGCCCCACTTCATCGATCAAGAACAGCAGGCGGTGGTTCGCCCCCTTCGTGTCCAGGTAGTCCTTGACCCATTTGCAGAAGTTCTCGACAGTCAGCGAGAAGTTGTTCTCGGCATTGTCGATCCATTTCTCTGCGGTGTCCCCGCTCTGCCCGAGTGTCTCAGACAGAGCCTTCACCACCTCATCCCTGTTGAACTCGTAGACATCTCGCTCTTGGAGCCATTCCGTACCGGTGATCTTCCGGTAGCTCTCCTGGAACTGCTCCAGCTTCCCCTTGCCGTCGAGATACCGTTCCATGTGGGCGATATGCGGGTGGTCGCCGCTGTAACCGAGCATCTCGTTGAGCACTTTGAGGAAGACGTAAAGGATGGCATCCCGTCCCTCCCGGCTGTCAGCCTTGCTGTCGATGTTGAAGAGGATGACTTCCGGCTGAGACGAGACGGATCGCTTGATGTCACCGAAGAGCATGGCGTCCGTGATCTTGTCCTCGAAGAACTCGACAGCGTGGCGGGACTGCCCCTCGAAGGTGTGCAGTCGGTTTCGCAGCAGGTACGACAGGACTTTGACAAAGTGCGACTTACCTGAGCCGAAAAAGCCCGAGATCCAGACCCCGATTTTGCCCGCCACGTTGGGATCATTCGGACTCTTAACCGCGTCCGTGTAGGACGAGAAGAACTTGCGGAAGTGCTGATCGAGTTCCTTCGTGATGACGAACTCATCGAGTTCCTGCCATATGGACGAGTCATCTAACTGGTCCACCTTCACGACGCCGTTGATCGAGCGGAAGATGTCACGGGTGAAGAGGTCTTTGATCAACATCGTCGCCGTCCTCACGGAACCAGCTTGAAAGCCCGGTAGTAGTTGTTGTTCTTCAGCTTGCCGAAAAGTCGGAGCGACTGCCCGTCGTATCGTCCGGGGTAGAACATCACGAGTGGCGTCTCTCCCATTATCGGGTGGAGGTTATTGAGCAGGGTATGCGACCGCACGAGCGGGTAAGCGCTCCCGCCCCTGAGACGAGAACCAGATCGTTCTCTTTGGGCCGAGCCGCCTGCTCGAAGACCTGGGCGAGCTTGTCCTCGTGGAGCGCCGCCCGCAGGGCTTTCATTAGCGTTTCGTTGCCCTTCTCCCGCTGCATCTGGAGCGATCGATCCAGAAGGCTCCGACCGCGCAGGTAGTCCAGCACGAGGTCGAACAGATTGACGTGCGTGACCCTGAGCCCCGGCTTGGCTTTCGGGATATGCTGCATCAGGAAGCGGACGTGCTCTCTGACGACCAGTTCTTTCTCGGGCGGGTAGTCGAAGATATAGAAGCCGATCTCATTGCCGATACCCGAACCGCTGAGGAAGTCATCGGACGTGATCCTCGGAAGGACCTGGTTCAGTCGTTCTTGGAGTTCGGTCACTCATGGAGAAACCTGGATGCAACGGAGCACGTAATCTTCGTCGTCGCGTGTCAGGCAATGAAGAACCTGATCGGCAATGTGGACGGTTTGTAGCTTGAGGGTCCGGGTGCTCTCGATGTAGCCCGCCTGTGCGAGCATCTGGAAGACCGAGGATCTTAGCCGCCTGCGTGTTGTTTCGTTCCACTGCGGCAGTTCTGGATCGCGCCCCCGGCAGCCCTCGAGGTAGTCGGCAAACAGTTTGTTCGACAACTTCGTGCTGAACAGCCGGTACTGTTCACCGACGACGATCTCCAGAAAATCGCCGAGCAACCGGCTATGTTTCACGGCGGCAGCAAACACCGCGTGCGTGGCGACAGCGCCATTTCCGTCACGCACCAGCTTCCAGAGGTCCGGCCCCATCGTCTCAAGTCGCCCTCGAATGAGCCTCGTCAATCGACTGGCCGTGGCGGGATTGCGGGCCTGAAGGACGTTCTTCTTCACGATTGCATCCTTCCAGCCCTCAGCATCGACATGGCGCAACAGCAAATCCGCAATGAGCCTGCTTTCTGGCAGCTTCAGTGCGCCCCGCGGTGATGTCGGCCTTGTAGCGCGTTTCCGGCGCTTCTATCACTCCCATTAGCCCCCTGGCACTCCTGGCCGTTCGAGACTGTCACCCGAAAAACTTCGACTTCGATTCTTGTCGCTTCCTCACCCTCGCCGCCTCCGCCGACTGCGCCATGGCGATCACGCTGTCGGAGACCTTACGGGCCACCACGACAAAGGCGCGGCCTTCGAGCGCATTGCCTTTCGATTCCCACTTGCTCAAGTTTTCCTGCCCGTCGCTTTCGGTATGCGTGTCGGCCTCGAACTGACGACTCATCACCGAGGTGGCGGGCACTCGCATGTTCGTCGGAATCGTGAACCGTTCCTCCTGCGCCGCGTTGTTCGGGATCACCCTTACAGTCCGACGTTCGCCAGGCTCTGGCTCCGCACCGAACAGGCTTGGCGCCTTGAGGCGTTTCTTCACCTCTCTCTTTTGGCCGTAGCCGCGTCAAAATAGATAACCGGCGTCGGTAATCGGCGGGCACAGGCGAACAACAATCTTACTTACTTAGACCGCAGCAAACCCGATAAGCGATTATTCGAAATCCGCGAGACTAGTTTGCAATCAAAAAAGAAAAAGGCTCACGCCGTCGACGACGCAAGCCCGGCGAAGAACGTCGACCGTCCGAACGAGCTACGACGGTTATTCCGAAACGGTGGGAATCGGGAGGGTTCATCCAGCCTGGCGGCTGCGCGCGGCAATCCTCCGCTTTCACTTCTCAGCTTCAGCCGGGACCCGCTCTTCCGTGGCGACGGACTTGGATCCACGATAACTCGCCGCCGTCGCGACCGTTCTCTTCTTTGCGGATGCCCCAGGCCGGGGCGCCGCCAAACAGCGCGACAAACCTGTACGACCCGCCGGCCGAACAGCAAGAGTACCCCGGCGATTCCCACGAGCACCGATGCGACCGGCATCACCACATCCGGCCCAAAATATGCGAATAACATGGAAAAACCTCACATGACATCAACCCGCCGCACCTCCGCCCGCCCTGCCCAGCCGGTTGGAGAAGAATTCAAGGAACGGTCCGGCAAAGCTTACCCTACGGAGGACGTGCGGGCATCATACACTGGGGAGACGACGGTAGGCCATCATTGCTGGACATTCCCGGCGCGAGAGTGATCGGCCAACATGCCTGGGGAAAGTCGGGCGTTGCGATTACTCAGATGAATCAACTCAACGTCACACTGCGCACCGGCGATTTGTTCGACGATAACACCGCAGTTATTTAAAGCACGGGCCGAAAGGAAAGGAGCTTGACCATGAAGTGGCAGGATCGGATCAGTGCGAACCCGAATGTGTGTCACGGCAAGCCATGCATCAAAGGGACGCGGGTGCTTGTGTCGGTCGTGCTGGCGGATGTCGCCGTCGGTGAGCCGTTCGAGACAATTATGAACGGGTATCACATCGAGCGGGAAGACATCCAAGCCGCGTTGCTCTTCGCGGCCGACCTCGCTCAGGATCGGTACGCTCCGCTTCCCGAGGCAAGTTGAGATGATTTGCAGACAGCCACTTTTCGCCGTCGACTAGAGGATTGATGCCGAGACGGCGAACTCCAGCTCTCACCGCCAAGATCCTGACGCGGCCTCTCGGCCGCAACCAAACGAATACTTACAATCCACGGCATTCACCTCAAGGTCGTTTTGGTGCAGGCGCTGGAGGTCAGCCATGGAGCGATTCTTGGAGCGGCATCGGGACGCGCATCATCGGAACACTGTCGGGGTTTGATCGAATTCTCTTCCGCGGCACACTCCGGTCAATTTGTTATCGCAAGGGCATGGACCGGTTTCTTGGTGCTCACCATGTGCTTTACCGCGATTTTGATAAGTTCAGCGAAGACCTCACCGGCCGAATCACCGACCACGCTCGCACTTTGGCCAAAACCAAACAGCGCCCCTACATTTACCTGGACTCGTCCGATGTCGATAAGGAAGCCTTCGCCCACCGCATCATGAACGTGATCACGTCACCGAAGGGTTGATCTGCGTTCTGAGCTGTGTCGAACCTTGCCAAAGCTATCAGATCAGGAAAAACGCCAAGACCAAGCAGATCGAATTGGTCTCGGCTTTGCGCAAATGTCTGCATTTGTACTTCTACTACATGGACCGTGAGTTCGGGCTGATGCACGTCCGACTGCAAACATGGTTCCCGTTCTCCGTGCAGGTCTGCCTCAATGGGCGTGAATACCTGGCCCGCCGGATGGCCAAAGCCGGTATCGGCTTTGAGCAGCGCGACAACACCTTCAGCCGGATCGACAACGTCCCCGAGGCGCAGCGGATGCTTGACGCTCTGATCACGCGCAGGTGGGGGCGATTTCTCACCGCGCTGGCTGATCGCGTCAATCCCCTGCTGGACCCCAGCTCCGGCGTGAGTCTGCGCAACTACTACTGGACGATCGCCGAGTCCGAATTCGCCACCGACGTGATGTTCAGCGGCGCTGCGGACCTGGACGCTCTCTATCCCTCTTTGATCGCCCACGCCATGCGCCAGTTCAGTTGTCAGGACGTACTGCGATTCCTGGGCCGTCGCGTCAACGCGCGGTTCAGCGGCCAGGTCACGACCAGTTATCTCGATCGAACCGAAGGAGTTCGGATCAAGCACCGGGTCGACAGCAATTCGATCAAGATGTACGACAAACAAGGCTCTGTACTCAGGATCGAGACGACGATCAACAATCCCCGAATGTTCCATGTATTTCGGGAGAGGACCCGGAAAGGCCAAGTCAGCTTGGGGTGGGTCCCCATGCGCAAGGGATTGGCCGACATCGCCCGGCGTGTAGAAGTGAGCCGGGCGGCGAATCAGCGCTACTTAGAGGCGCTGTCGGTGGTGAAAAAACCGGCGCCGACACAAAGTGTCCTCGACCCGGTGAGCCGGCCCATGATCAAGGAGAACCGTCCTTATCGTGGCTTGCGACCTATCACCCCGGAGGACGCTGGCTTGTTCCGAGCTGTCCTGCGCGGTGAGCACTTGTTGAAGGGGTTTCGTAACCAGGACCTGCGCCACATTTTGAACTCGCGTGACGAGACCGACCCCGTCAAGCGCCGTCGAGCTTCGGGCCGCATCACCCGACAACTGCGATTGCTCCGCGCTCACGGGCTGATCCGAAAAGTTTCCAGGACCAGCTACTACCGAATCACTGCGAAGGGACATCACGTAATGACCACCGCGTTGCGCATTAGAGACCTTGACGTTGCGCAGATCCCAGCCTGAACTTCTTGCCAAAATGACAAGTTCTGACGCGTTTGCAATGCGAAGAGCGCGAAGGGAAGAGAGGCAAGACAGGATTCCAGACAGCCACCTTTCGTTGTAGCCCAACGATTTCCAGACAGCCATTCTGCGTTGCAGGCGAACGCGCGACCATCGCGCCACTATCAATTTGCAAGCGGCGACGACGATCTCCAGACAGCCATCGATGAGAGGGCCCTTTTCGAGCGCGGCCGATGCCGGTTCCGTGACAGCGGCCCCCCGCACAATCTCCAAAGGTCTTGCCTTTCGCGGCGTCTATCCCATACCGTAAAAACAGCCCCGAAAAAGGAGTATCCCATGAGAGGATTGCTGGCCGCGATCCCGTTTGTATTCGCCGTCTTCGCCGCCGCCCAAGACCCCGTCGGCTCCGCCAAAGACGCCCCCGCCCGGATCACGCCCGAAATGAAGGCCAAGACAGAAACCATCGCCCGGGCACTCGAGGGTCTCACGCCCGAGGGCTTCACGAAAAAGGGCCTTGTTGAACGCTACACCGAAGCCAACTTGTACGAGAAGATCGACGGCCGGTCCGAACTGTTTCACGCCTACGACGTGACGGGCATGACCTTCGTCACCTTCTCCAAAGCGGACGACCCAGCCAAATTCATCGATGTCTTCCTCTACGACATGACCACCTCCCTCGGCGCCTTCGGCGTCTATTCGGTCGAGCGCTCGTCTGGCAGCAAGGCCATCGCAACCGGTGACGGCGGCCACCGCACCGGGGCGGATTTATTCTTCCGGAAGGGCCAATACTATGCGTCGATCCTGACATCGGGACCCGACCAAGAGGTCCAGAAAGCGGTATCGGCCTTGGCCCTTACACTAGCGAATCGCCTGAAAGGCGAAGCGGCAAAGCTATGGGGTCTCGCCATGCTCCCGGCGAAGAATCGGATCGACGATACGGTCCAGTACCTCATGGTCGATGCCCTGGGGCTCGACTTCTTGACCAACGCGTTCATGGCCAAGTACCGCGACGGCGAGGCCGAGTTCACCGGCTTCGTCCGCGCTGCAAATCAGCGGATAACGCCGCGGAAGTCCTGGCCAAGTACAAGGCCCACCTCGAAGAATTCGGCAACATGGCCGAACCGGCCAAAATCGAAGGGGCGTCGGTCATGTTCGCCGAGGTGGGCGGCGGCGACTTCGACGGCGCCTGCCAGGTCGGCGACGTCATCGCCGGGGTCACGGCGGTCAAGGGCCGCGACGCGGCCGTCAAGGCCATGACCTTCCTGCTCAAAGGACTGAAGATCCCGAAATGACCTGGCGCGGCGCCTGCTGATCGGCCAAGAGTTGGCCAATCCTTGCGGATCGGGGTCAACCTCCAGCTCTTCCAGCATCGTCGACAGACCGTTGGCCCGCATCGAGGGGGGCCCGGCGAATGGTGCGCAGACCCCGCCGCCCTAGGATACCTTCAGGCGGCGCGGCGGACCAAAACGGCCGGCGTGGATCAAGCCGTGACGAAGAGCTCCGCCGAGCGCTGAACGGCGGCGAGGTTCTCTTTGAAATGGGCGAAGTTCTGCATGTCGGAATTGACCACGTCGACGCCGTGGGCGAGGACAAACGCGTAGGACCGTTGCCAGGGCGAAAGCCCCGATTGCATGAGCTTCTCGTTGTAGTGCCCGTCGAAGGCGTTCTGCAACTCCTTACCGCCGCGGGACGATAAGTAGCGGGCCGCCTTCATGCCGACGAGACCGATGCCGGCGTCGCGGGCGCGCTGCAATGTGGGCTGGAGCTTGACCATCGCCGGCGTGCCGGGAAGGAGACTCTTCGAATCCCAGTCGTACCACCCGGCGGGGGTGATGGCGATCTGGGCGAGGTCGTACCACCCCGTTCCAATCATGGCCTCGAGCACTTGCTGCGCCCGCTTGTGGGTACTCACGCCCCAATGGCCCACCTTCCCGGCCTGTTTCGCCTTGAGGAAGGCCTCGTGCAGTTGCTCGCATTGGACGACCTCCGGCTCGCCGACGGCCATGAGGTAGTAGGCGTCGACATAGTCGGTACCCAGATCGGTGAGGCTCGCATTGAGCAGCCCCGTCCAATAATCGGCGAGAGACTTGCCTTGCGCGGCGGTCAACGCCTTGCCCGGCTGGTAGCCGTCGATGGGACGCAACGGCGCTTTGGACGTGACCCAGATCTTGCCGCGGTGCGCCGCGAAGAAGGGGGCGAAGGCGCGCTCGCTGCCCTTGTAATAGGCGTTGGAGCCGAGATCGTAGAAGTTCACGCCCGCGTCGAACGCCGCCTCGAGCAAGCGAACGGCCTTCCCGCCCATGAGCGCCGCCCCGCCGCCGAAAACGAGGTGGCTGCACATGAAATTCGTCCGGCCGAGCTTGCGGTAGGGCATGCCGCTGCGCTCGTTGCGGTGAATCAGGCCGTCGGCCGCCGTGTCCTGGGCCCGCACCGACGGCGCGACGGCCGCGGTGGCAGTGGCGGCGGCGGTGGTCTTGATGAATGCCCGGCGGTTCATCTCGTACGGCGAGGTCATGGCGTTACCCCTGAAGCTGGACGATCCGGGTTTTGTTACATCCTGCCACTCTAGGCTGGACGGCGCATCGCGTCAACCTTCGCCGCATAGCAGAATAGGATTGAAGAACCTCAGGTGACTTCAACCTGCCGATTTCACGGCGCTTTGCAGAGCGCTGTCTTCGCTTGGCGCTCGACGAACTCCCGGTGCTCGCTCTCGATCGGCTCGGAAAGCGGAGCCACATTCGCGGAGCTTAACACCAGGCTTCCGGCACAACAGCTCCTTGTCGATTTGCCCCGAGCTGGCCGATCCGACAGGTGCCGGCCATTCTGTTCCGGCACCGCGGCCGCACACCGCACCGAGAGCTGCGTGCATGCGATGTGGGCATCCGGAACAGCGCGGCGGGCACCGGCGATCACTTCAGGCAACGGCGTTCCGTAGTGGCCGCGTCCAATCGAGAAGATGACCAGCTCAGGCTGGACGGCCTGGCAAAAGCGAAAGGCGAAAGCCGAATCATCCCGGGTCCCTGAGTGACCCCCGTGGTGGGGAAAGACCAGTGCGCGTCGCCTTGAGGTCACCGCCACCTTCGAGAAGATTCTCCAGCCCGACGTCATCAAGGTCGCCCGGCAGCAAAGTCGACGGCACGTCGTTGCCAGACAGACGCAGGACAGCCGACAAGGAATTGCTCGTCAAGGCACGCCCTTATCAGGTCTTTCCCGCCGACTCCTCCGAGTGCCAGCGCAGGGCTCGGGGCCAAGACTTCGACCTTGGTGTCACCTTGGCCGAGCTGGCCATTTTTCGAGGTGGTCAGTCCAACCTTGACGTCGATGGGGTGCCCTTCGTCGGCCCGCACCTTCAGCACGGTTCGGAAATCATGCCATAGCTCCGTGTCCTTGCTTGCATCAGGATTGACGTAAAGCTCGCGTACGTCGCAGGTCAGCAGCAGACTCAATATCCCACCGAGATGGTCGGTATCGGCGTGCGAGATGATGACCAAGCTGATCTGTGCGACGCCGCGCTCTCTGAGCGTCTTCAAGAGGGTGTCGCCGAGGGGTGCATCGAACACACTGACACCGTCTGTGTCGAACAGGACGCGCAATTCCCATGGCCGACGTCGAGGATGGACAGCTCTGCCAAAGCCATTCTCCTAGACCGGCTGCGGCGCGAGCTGAATATTGCGGAAAACCAGTTTCTCGGCGTCGGTCTCGCCGAGATTGACGTCTGCCAGGAGCCGGACTCCGGGCTTCAACTGAAGCTGGATCTCTCGGGGTAGAATCGCCTCGTGAAACCGAACGATTCGCGGGGATCCCATGAGGGGACGACGGCCTCGACCGTCCGCTCGGCGTCAACCGTGGTGATGCCGACGACCCGCACGAGCGATCGCCACAGGTCCCGTTCCGCGAGCGACGAGTCCGGCCTCGATCTGTCCGGCGCAGCCATTCCGAGCTCCGAAGCGGGCTTCGCCGAGGCCGTATCGAGCCCGTACAGGACCTTACGCCGGGAACGCAACAGCCCGCTGTCGTCGAGACCGCGGAGGAGCGCATTGACGTGGATCCCCTCATTGCGAAAGCATTCCTGCGTCGACGTCAGCTCAATAGGCCATCCGCCACTGTGGTGTAGCGCGACCACGCGCCAGTCCTCGTTGAATACCAACGCGCCGGAAGAGCCGGGAATCAGGCTGGTCAAATACTGGACGCGGCGATCGTCGGCAAAGGCCACCAAGCCAGAAAACAGCGCAATTTCCAACGGGAATCCGCCTAAGTGTTGGATCACAGTGACGACGTCGTGCGCCGCGACCGTCGCCTCCGTGAGCTCGATCGCGCCCCAGTCTGCGTTAGCATCGCCTTTCAAGCGGACAGCAGTCCAGTCATCACCGCCGGCGGCGGGCGAGGTTGCGAAACCGTCCTCCGGTGCGGTGGCGAACTCACTGAATTTGGCCGTGCGCCAAGGCGCTGTCCCTTGATCGGCGAACTGTATCTTGGACTGTTGAGCATCCTCCCTGGAGCCAAGTACATGACTGTTGGTGATCACGAGGTTGTCGCTGATCAGAAGGCCCGAAGCAATCCCGTGGGGAGAAACCACCCGGCCGACGGAACGTTGCCGTTCCCAGCCAGTCTGAAAGTCCATCGGCGTAATAGTGCGCTCCGCGGCGATCAGTTTCTCAAAGATAATGCCTTCGACGGCCGGCCCTCTCCAATCACTTGGCTCGAGCCTGGGGCAGTGGAGCGTCGGTTGTTCTGCTCGCCGAGATATCGCTGCAAAATCAACTTCTGGGAAATCCGCGGCTGCGTGACTGATGAGCGCCGGGAGCATATTGCGGTCCGCGGCCTGATGCAGAATGCTCATCCACATCTCGCGCGCCGCGGCGTCGATCCTGATGGTTTCCGGGGAAATGTTTGCTCGCAGCAGGAACGGGATGGCGGCCTGCGGTGTGGGATACATCCCCGCCAACAGGTCGGGAAGTTGGTCAAACGGCCGGTACCCCATCCTGCTCCTCCGAATATCCTCGAGCTCGCTTTGAGCGCCGAAGTATCGCGATGTTCGCGCTGGATTCATTTTACGTCGACAGCGGATCCGAGGCCAAGGACCGCTCCGGAACGGCATCAATCGATCAAAGCTTGGAAGACCCACGACACCCCAGGCAAGCCATTCGGGCGAGCCCGGCAGATCGAGCGATCCCAGACAGCCACTTTTCGCCATCGGCAGGATTTCCAGACAGCCACCAGTCGCGGTGGTCGGAACGCGCAATCTCTCGCGCCACTATCAACTTGCAGATGGCCACGGCGATTTCCAGACAGCCACTTTTCGCCGCAGGCGAACGAACCCAGACAGCCACCTTACGTCGCACTCCGACGATTTCCAGACAGCCACTTTTCGCCGCAGGCGAACGATCCCAGACAGTCACCCTTCGTTGTACCCCGACGATCTCCAGACAGCCACTTTTCGCCGTCGACTAAAGGATTGATGCCGAGACGGCGAACTCCAGCTCTCACCGCCACGGGCGCGAACAGCGCGAAGGGAAGAGAAGCGCGACAGATTTCCAGACAGTCACTCTTCGTCGTCGCCCAGACGACTGATCTCGAGACCGCGCAATCTGCAGACACCCACGCAACCTGCGGCCACCGGCATTTCTGCGCTCGTGTGGGTGGCCCAGACGTTCCCGGATCCGGCGATTGTTTCGGCGCTGTCGAAACAATGCAACCGGAGCCATTTCGTCGAGATCGTGCCGCTCGCGTGCAACCTCGAGACTCCCGTGTTCGTTGGCGAGGAGCGACGACATCCCACCGTGGTCCGACCTCCGCGCCGATAGACGCGATCGGCACTCGGTGGCAGAGACTCCCGAGCGAGTTGGTTCTCCGTGATCGTCGATCTGTTGTCAGCGCATTGCCCGAGCGGAAAGCGCTTGCGACGGAAAGAACAGGGTGCACGGCGCAGCGTGGATGCAGACGTCAGCAGGTGGGACTCTTACGCGGACGTTCCTGGAGCGCGAGAGCCCTTGCGCGGCGCGCATCAGTGCGCTGTGGACCGGCGAGGATGATCAACGTTTCTGTCTTCAGAGTGTTGAGGTGGTCGATCGCTCCGGACTGGATCGTCGGGTAACTTCTCAGCTCACGGCTTGAGCCAATCCTCCAGCCTGAGACCGGGGATATTCCGAAAATCCGCCGTGTTGTTCGTCACAAGGGTCAAATTGTGGACGAGGGCGACGGCGGCGATCATCAGGTCGGCGGTTGGAACCGAGATGCCTTATTGAAGTAAGCGGCCATGGACCATGCCAAACTGCTCGGCACAGGCATGATCGAAATCCAAGATCTGCACGTCGTTGAGCAGGTCGGCGATTTTCTGGAGCAGCGGACCTGCATTGACGATGTGATAAGCCCCGGCATAAAGCTCACCCAAGACGATGGTGGGAACGAACAAGCCACCGCCGTACTGGATAAACCGATGCGCCAGCCCAGCCGGACGCCGAAAATGAGCCGCGCAGATGTTGGCGTCGAGCAGATGGCTCATTCGCCGCCCATCTGCGGCCGTCGCTCCAACTTCCGATCCCGGTGAATCTGTTCCATGATCTCATCCATTTCCGGGTAGTCCACCCAACCGCCCGCTGAACGCAGAATGCCCTCGCCCCATTTCCGGGCCGGTTGAACGATCGTCACGTGGACCTCGACCTCTTGGCCCTCGGCCACGCCAAGGTCTTCGTCGAGCTCGATGGTCTTGCCACGGATTTTGCCGTGAATCGTCTTGGTCATGGTTGGATCCTCCTATCGGTCGTCGTCCTGAAGCATTTTACCAAAGATATGCTCGTGCATGATGAAGCCGATTGATGTCCTCGTTCGGTGGATCGGCACGCGGATCAAGCACGCCGCGACGCGAATGGTCGATGGATGAAGACCAAGTCCGCCCGAGTTTTTCGCGATCTTCACGCCATTGCGGTGAACGATGCCCGACAGTCACTTTTTTGTTGTAGCCCGGAAACTGCCGCAACCGCTACGAGCTCGGCAACACATCGAGGACACTCTTCCGTCGAGGCGGTGAGCTCCGCGGTGCGGCTCGCGCTCGGCGTACATTCCCCGCTGGTCGCAGCCAGAGGCCCTTTCTCTCGCGTTGAACTGGACGACCTCACGTGACGTCCCGGGCGAGGATCGAAGCCGACCGGCGGATCAGCCTCGAATCGACTGGGCCCAAGACGCCCGAGCTAGTCGACTACGTGCGCGAAGACAACGACGTGGAGCGTCGTGCCAAGGCTGCCGTGCGGTCGCCGGCTGCCGCGCCAGCGGTGCGCGACGGAGCTGTGTCGACCAGAGCAGCACCGATTTCACAATACGAACCCACCGAATCAGCGGCGGCCCATTCACCACGGCAGCGCCGAAGCAATCGAAAACATGATTAGCCGCGGATGAAGATGATGAACGCGGATCAGGACAGTGGAAGTCAGCTGAGTCATCATCGGCGCTGGGTCTGCTGGACCTGAATCATCCAATGGCGAAATCCATTCTCGCGAGCAACCTCAAAAATGAACCCACGCATGGCACGTCTCCCTCTTCGGCACATAGAACCCTGTCCTGTTCCGCGTCGTTCCGCGCCTTCCGTGGTTAAAGCTCTTCCTCTCGAATCCGCAGGAGATCACCGCGGCGAGTGTGATGATCGAGCCGTCCATCGAGCCGAATGTATGCACCGGTCGGGAGCCGGAGCCGCAAAACGCGCCATTTTGCGCCACGGCAAGTGACAGCATGTTCGTCGCACAACACGAATCTATAATTGACGTTACGGTGAATCCCGTGGTGACTTGAACCGGTTGGGATCCGCGCACCCGATTCGCGCCGCACGATCCCAGCGTCGTGGGCCGGCGCCGCCGTCGCCGAACTACCCCGGTTTCACCCAAGAGTTGTTACAATCTGGCAAAAACAGCACGATGGCGCGAAGGCGTTTGCGGGGCAAGTTCATGAGCGATGTCTCGAGTGTGGCGAGGCCGGCAAAATCGGAATTCGGCTGGGGCTTCATCGGCGCCGGCAAGATGGCGACCGCGCTCGTCAAGGGATTGATGCGGGCCGGCGTGGCCTCGGTGGACTCGATCTGCGCCAGCGACCCGCTGCCGGCGGCGCGGCACTCTTGCAAACCGAGACCGGCGTGGCCGTCTTCGAATCCAACGTCGAGGTCGTGCGGCGCAGCAACGTCGTGGTGCTGGCGGTCAAGCCGCAGAGCATGGCGCATGCGATCGACCAGGTCCGGCCGGCGATTACGTCCGAGCACCTGGTGGTATCGATCGCGGCGGGAATCACGATCGCGTCGATCGCGGATGGGCTGGGGTCACACGCCCGCATCGTCCGGGTCATGCCCAACACGCCCGCGCTGATCGGCGAGGGTGCCTCGGCCTACGCCCTCGGGCCGCGAGCTCGCCAGGAAGACGATGGCGCTCGTCCGGACGTTTTTGAGCTCGGTCGGACAGGTCGTTTGCGTGGACGAGTCGCTGCTCGACGCCGTCACCGGGCTCTCCGGCAGCGGGCCGGCGTTTGTCTATCTGGTGATCGAGGCCCTCTCCGATGGCGGCGTTCGATCCGGCTTGCCGCGCGACGTCGCGACACTGCTGGCCACTCAGACCGTGCTCGGCGCTGCCAGGATGGTGCGGGAGACCGGCCAGCACGCTGCGGTACTGAAGGATCAGGTCGCGTCGCCCGGCGGCACGACCATCGCGGGGCTGCATGTGCTGGAACGGGCGGGAGTGCGCAGGGCGCTCATGGACGCCGTGCTCGCGGCGACGCGCCGGTCGACCGAGCTGGCGGCCCTGTCGGCGCGGCCGAGCACCGGGCCCGCGCTCGAGGAGGACCGATGAGGCTCGGGCTGATCTCCGACGTGCACGGCGATCCCGTGGCCCTCGAGCTGGCCTGGTCGCACCTGACGGTCATGGGGGCCGACCAGATCGTGTGCGCAGGCGATCTCGTGGGGTATGGCCCGTTCCCCGACCGGGTGGTGTCGTTCCTGCAAGAACGCCAGGTCGCCGCGGTTCGCGGCAACCACGATCGCTGGGCACTCGAGCGTGGCGAGGGCGAGCCGGACGAATTCGGCGGCGGCACTCCCGCCAGCCAGACGCTGGAGTTCCTGAAGTCGTTGCCCTTCGATTTGCAAGTCGCGTTCGAGTCCAGGGTCGGCGTCGTCGTGCACGGGTCGCCGCGCTCCGACATGGAATTCGTGAATCGCCACGACCATCCCGCGGCAAGGCTGCGCGGCTATTTGACGAGCCTGAAGTGCGATTTGCTGGTCGTCGGCCACACGCACCGACCGATGTCGTTCCGCTGCCGCGAGGGGCTGTTCGTCAATCCGGGGTCGACTGTATCGCTTCCGCATATTGATTCGTCGAGGACGTTTGCCTTGGTGGATTTCGCTTCACTGGCCGTGAGTTTCCATGACGTCGAAAGTGGTGACGAGGTCGAGGTTGAGCCCTGGGACTGAAGCCGGCGCCAGGCTCGCTCGCCTCGGCGAGCATGCCCGGTTACACTCAATCGGATCGTGGCAGGATCACGCTTCCGTTTCCGTCCGTTGACAAGATGCACTGACACATTGCCTTCTCTCGAGTAAGCGGTTCATGGCGAGTTCTCTCTCAACATCCCGTCCCGTCCTGGTCCTGGATTTCGGCGCGCAGTACGTCCAGCTCATCGCGCGGCGGGTGCGCGAGCGGCATGCATTCGCGCGGATTGTCCGCCACGACATCACGCCGCAGCGGGTGCGCGAGCTCGATCCCCTGGCGGTGATCCTCTCCGGCGGCCCGGCCAGCGTTTATGAGCCGGGCGCTCCCCACTGCGATCCGTCGATTTTCACGCTGGGGTATCCGGTCCTGGGGATTTGCTACGGAGTGCAACTGATCTGCGAGGCGATGGGCGGGCAGGTGCAGGCCAACCCGGCGCGGGGCGAGTACGGGCGCATGGATTGCCGGATCGGCGATCCCGCCGAGCCGCTATTTCACGACGTGCCCAGGGAGACGATCGTCTGGATGAGCCACGGCGACCAGGTTCTGGACGCCGGCAGCGACTTTGTGGGGCTGGCCGCGACACCCACCTGCCCCATCGCCGCGGTGCGCCATCGCAAGCTGCCGATTTACGGCCTCCAGTTTCATCCCGAGGTCTCGCACACGCCGTACGGTTCGTTGATCCTGGGGAACTTCCTCGACCGCATCTGCGCGAATCCACGGTCGTGGACGATGGAAGCGTTCATCGAGCAGTCGGTGGCCGAGGTCAGCCGCCGGGTCGGGCCGAAAGAGCGGGTCGTCTGCGGCTTGTCGGGCGGCGTCGATTCGGCGGTATGTGCCGCGCTCCTGGCCCGGGCGCTCGGACCGCGGGTGGTGTGCGTCTTCGTGGACACGGGGCTGCTGCGCCAGGGTGAGCGGGCGGCCGTCGTCGAAGCCTTCAGTGCCCGCACCACGGCCGAGCTGCGCGTGGTCGACGCCGGCGACCGATTCCTCGCGGCCCTGGACGGCGTGGTCGACCCGGAAGAGAAGCGACGCCGGATCGGTCACGTGTTCATCGACGCGTTCCGCGACGCGGCCCTCTCGATCCCGGGCGCGCGCTTTCTCGCGCAGGGTACGCTCTATCCCGACGTGATCGAAAGCGGAGGCGCGGTCGATGGGCCGGCCGCGACGATCAAGATCCATCACAACGTCGGCGGGCTGCCCACCCAGCTTGGATTCGAGTTGATCGAGCCGCTCCGCGACCTGTTCAAGGACGAAGTCCGCCGGCTGGGCATCGAGCTGGGCCTGCCGGACGCTCTGGTGTGGCGCCATCCGTTCCCCGGGCCGGGGCTGGCCGTCCGCTGCCTGGGCGAGGTCACCGCCGAGCGGCTGGAGATCCTGCGGCAGGCCGACGCCATCTTCCTGGACGAGCTGCGGACAGCCGGTTTCGAGCGCAGGATCGCACAGGCGTTTGCGGTGCTGCTGCCGGTTCAAGCTGTCGGAGTGATGGGTGATGCGCGGACCTACGAAAGCGTGGTCGCCCTCCGCGCCGTCGAGACCGAGGATTTCATGACGGCCGACTGGTCCCGGCTGCCGCACGACCTGCTCGCCCGGGCGTCGACGCGGATCACGAACACCGTCAAGGGAGTCAACCGCGTTGTGTACGACGTGACCAGCAAGCCGCCCGGTACGATCGAGTGGGAATGACACCGACCGCCGACATGCCGGCCGCGGACGGGAATGTCGATACGAGCCAAGCATGCCGGAACCCGTCCAATCACGATGCATCAGTACAGGCAGAAAATGAGTGTTTCTGCCCCGCCGGCACGGTCGAAAATGAGATCAGGGTAATCCTGAAAAGTCGGTTGGATCTCGCGAACGTCTTGGTATAGAGTCATATCGATCGCCAGGCCGCCTTCAGAGTCGTGCGGAAGAACAAGGACACCATCCCATGCTGCGAATATCGTCACGGATTGTCGCAATTGTGCTGGTCGCGCTCGCGGTCACCGGGCCGCGCAGTGCAGGCCGAGAGCAAGACGCTCGCTCGCTGCGGTGCAGGGTTCCTCGAGGAAGTCGACGGGTATCGCGTCCTGCACGTCAAGGGCGAGCCCTATGAGATGGGCTATCAGCAGGGCGCCTTGCTGCGCGACGACATCCGCGAAAACGTCCGGTTTCTCTTCGATGTCAAGGCAAAGGAGATCAAGCTCGAGCTGGGCGGCGTGACGCTGCTTGATCCCAGGCGCGTGATCAAAGGGATCGTGTCGCAGCAGCGGAAGTATGTGCCCGAGCGTTATTTTGGCGAGATGCGCGGAATCGCCGACGGTGCGGGCGTGGATGTCGACGACATCGTGATTGCCAATTTCATCCCCGAGCTGTTCCACTGTTCGGGCTTTGCGATCGCCGGATCGGCCACCAGGGATGGGACGCTTTATCACGGCAGGATCCTCGATTACGGGTGTGACTGGCGCCTCCAGGAGCACGCCGTCTTGACCGTCGCCGAACCCCGCGGGAAGATTCCGTTTGTGAACGTGACCTACGCGGGCTTTGTGGGCTCGGTGACTGGAATGAACGCCGAGCGGGTTTCGATCGGCGAGATGGGCGGCCGGGGCATGGGCCACTGGGATGGGGTGCCGATGGCCTTTCTGGTGCGGAGCGTCCTGGAAGAGGCGGACGAGCTGTCCCGCGGCATCGCGATCTTTCACGATAACCGGCGGACGTGCGAGTACTATTATGTGATTGCCGACGGCGAAACGGGGAAGGCGGTCGGGATCGAGGCGTCGTGGAACGCGTTTGGAGTCGTGGGAATGGGCGAAAGCCATCCCCGATTGGCGCACGCCCTCAAAGACGCGGTCGTGCTGTCGGCCGGCGACCGCTACAAGGAGCTGGCCAAGCGCGTCGAGAAGGGGCTCGGAAGCTTTGACCCGGAGTCGGCCCGTCACCTGATGGATCGTCCCGTGGCGATGAAATCGAACCTCCATAGCGTCCTGTTCGAGACCACCACCACGCGGTTCTGGGTCGCCAACGCTTCGAAGGACGGCAAGCCGGCGTCCGAGCAGCCGTACCATGCGTTTCAGCTTCAAGACCTGCTCAAGCATGCGGCCGATCCGTCATCGCGCGAGCTTCCGCCGCCGCCGGCTGCTCCGGCGACCGCGGCCGCGCGGCCGGATGATCGTGGGAACGACATTGGTTCGACGTGCGCCAGTTGATGATGGGACCCGCGTGGTCGTCGGGAAGTGACCGATAGGCCGGTGCCAGGGCGACGACAAGCTCGCCGGCGCCGGCCACCCCCCCCTCCTCGAACGTTCAGGGTGTGCGAGAGCGATGAATCGCGGTGAGCCGGACAGGGAGAGCATCCTGATGCGAATGATGTTTGCCGCCATGGCCGCGCTCGCGGCTGGTGCCATCGGTTCTGCGAGCGCGGTCGCCCAGACGAGCAAGATCGACCTGCGCACCAAGGACGGAGCAGCGGCTGTCAAGGGCCAGTGGAAGTATCACGACGTCAAGATTGTCGAGGTCGACGGCAAGAACCCCGACGGCAACCCCAACAAGACGTACAACATCGAGCCTCGGGCCGAAAAGGCCGAGTTCGACGACAGCAAGTGGGAAGTGATCGCGCCCGAGACGCTCAAGGACCGGCGCTCGACCGGCCAGGTCTGCTTCTGCTGGTATCGGATCAAGGTGACCATTCCGCCGAAGCCGCCGGGAAGACCGTGTTCTTCCAGACGACGGTCGACGACTACGGCGAGATCTGGGTCGACGGCCGGCTTCCGCGCACGCCTGGCCGGGGCGGCGAGGCCGTGGTCGCCGGCTTCAATGTGCCTAACCGGGTCGAGCTCAAGGACGCCGCGCCGGGGAAGGTCTACCAGATCGCGGTGTTCGGGATCAACGGACCGATCTCGGCGGCACCGTCCAACTGGATCTTCCTCGGCGACACGTTCCTCGAGCTGGTCGACAAGAAATAAACGCGCTGGGAACTCGCCGCACGACAGCGAGCGCCCGGCCAACCTGACGGCGACAGCGATGCACAGCAATGATTGAGCCTGATTACGTACACCACACCGAACAACGGTACCTGACACCTTATTGTTTTCTACCGGGCGAAGACCCCTGGGTCGAGTTCCCGGCCGGCTCCGAGCTCAGCGTGCTGGATCGCCTGGGTCGCGACTTGCCGAGCTTGTTGCAGGACACCGGGTTTCGCCAGTGGGCTCGCGGCATCGCGGTTCCGCCGTTACCCGCGGCCGGCCTCCCCTTGCCGGGAATGCACCTGTACTATGTGCGGCTCGGATTCCTGGCCTCGGCATATGTGAACCAGGTCGGGCATGAGCCCGCGACCTTGCTGCCGCAGAACATCGCCCGGCCCCTGTGCGACGTGTGTGCCCGGCTCGACCGCCCGCCGATCCTCAGCTACGACGGATACGCGCTTTTCAACTGGAAGCGGTTCGATCCGGCGGGACCGATTGCGCTGGGCAATATCGACACCATCCAGAACTTCGTCCACCTCTACGACGAGCACTGGTTCATCCTCGTGCATGTCGAGATCGAGGCCTTGGCGGCGTCGCTGTTGAAAGCCATTGATGCGGCCGCGCGAGCGATGGCCGCGAACGACTCGGCCGAGGCCGAGCGCGGCCGATGGCTCTGGTTGCCCGGCTCGCTGTGGGCGCAGGTCGAGACCCTGCGGCGGATCCCCGAGAAGATGGACCCTGCGCTCTACTACAAAACGTTTCGCCCGTACATCCGCTTTTTCGAGGGGGTCGTCTACGAAGGCGTGGCGGCGTCGCCCTTGAACTTTCGCGGTGAGACCGGCGCCCAGAGCAGCGTGATCCCGACGGTCGTGGCCTTCCTCAAGGTTCCTCATCAGCCTTCCATGCTCACGAACCATCTGGCGGACATGCGCCGGTTCATGCCCCGCGAGCATCGCGGGCTGATCGAGCGGGTCGAACAGCTTCCGGATCCGCGCGGCAAGGTCGACAAGTCCCCTTACAACGACGCACTGGAAGCGCTCGCCGCCTTTCGCGAGACCCATCTGGAATTCGCCCGCCGCTACATCGCCGCGCACGTGCGCGACCCCCGCGGCACCGGCGGCACGCCGTATCTGGAATGGCTCAGCCAGCTCGTCGACGAGACGCGTGGCGCATATGATTGTTTGAGAATCACGGCCGCAGTGGATGTCGCGTTTCATTTCTGTCGGAAACCTGTCCCGGGATCAGTCGCAAGCCGAGGTGAGCCGTGCAGCGCAAAGCGTTCGTGACCGGGGGAACCGGCTTGCTCGGGACCAATCTGGTCCGAGAGCTGGCGCGACAGGGATGGACGATCAAGACGCTGTGTCGGTCCCTCGAGAAGGTGAAGCGCGTGCTCGCGGGCATCGAGGTCGAGCCCGTGATGGGCGACATGGACGACATCGCCGGCTTTGCCGGCGCGATGAGCGGATGCGATACGTTGTTCCACTGTGCGGCCTATTTTCGCGAATACTACGGGGCCGGCGATCACCGGCAGAAGCTGGATCAGATCAATGTCCACGGGACCGTCGAGATCCTGGACGCCGCCCTGCGTGCGGGCGTCAAGAAGGTCGTCTACGTGAGCAGCTCGGGCGTCCTGAACCACGCGGAGTCTTCGGCAACCGTCGACGAGTCGTCTCCGTACGCTGTGAAAACGAGCAACCTCTACTTCCAGAGTAAGATCCAGGCCGAGCAGCGGCTGTTCCACTGGCTGAGAACGCACGAGTTGCCCGTCGTGCTGATTCTCCCCGGCTGGATGTTCGGGCCGTACGACCTCGCGCCGACGGCTAGCGGTCAATTGGTCCAGGATTTCCTGGCGAGGAAGCTCCCGGCGATCATCCCCGGCGGCGCGAGCGTGGTCGACGCCCGGGACGTTGCCGCTGCGATGATCGAGAGTGTCGACAAGGGGAAGCCCGGCGAGCGCTACGTCGTGGCGGGGCGGTCGGTCTCGCTGGAGGAGATTGCGCGCACGCTCGAATCGGTGACGGGCGTTCGGGGCACCCGGCTGCGGCTATCGTACCCCTTGGCGATCGTCGTGGCGTGGCTGTCCCAGACGGCGGCCGCCATCCGCGGCGGCCAGTCGCTCTTGACCGCCAGCGGTGTCCGGACCATGAGAGAGGCGATGGAGCACAAGATGTCGTCCGCCAAGGCCGAGCGAGAGCTGGGGGCGACATTCCGGCCCCTCAAGGAGACTCTCACCGACGAGGTCAGTTGGTTCCGCGAGCTGGGCGGTCGCGGATAGGGCGAGACATTGAAACTGGTACGTGAACGCTGCGCGGCACGCTCGGGTCTGGTCGACAACCACGACTCGACCGAGGCCGCCACTACTGGAATCGCCAGGCATTCCCACCGATAGGAACCCGATGACCTTGCTCGAAACAAGTCTGCCGCAATGGTCGTTCCCGAAACGGCGCGGCAAGGTGCGCGATATTTACGACCTGGGCGATCGGCTGCTCCTGGTCGCGACCGATCGCATCAGTGCGTTCGACTGGGTCTTGCCGAACGGCATTCCCGACAAGGGGCGCGTCCTCTGCGGACTGAGCGATTTCTGGTTTAGCCACTTGGGGGTTCCGAATCACCGCATATCGACCGACGTGCGACGATTTCGCCCGCGAGCTGCCGGACAACGAGCGCGAGGCGCTGCGGGGACGGGCGATGCTGGTGCGGAAAGCCCGCGTGGTTCCGTTCGAGTGCGTCGTCCGCGGATATCTGGCGGGTAGTGCCTGGAAGGAATACCGGGCGTCGGGGACGGTCTGCGGCCAGGCGCTCCCGTCCGGCCTGCGCGAGAGCGACCAGATCGAGCCGATCTTCACGCCGGCGACCAAGGCTGAGACTGGCCACGACGAGAACGTCTCCTTCGAGACGATGGCGGGCGCCGTCGGCAGAGAGGTGGCCGATTCGTTACAATCCATGAGCCTGGAAGTCTATCGGACCGCGGCGGCCCGCGCGAGGCGCTGCGGCTTGTTGCTGGCGGATACCAAGTTTGAATGGGGCTTTGACGACGAGAGCGGCGAGCTGCTGCTGGTGGACGAAGTACTGACCCCTGACAGTTCGCGTTACTGGTCGCGCGATCAGTATCGGCCGGGCGGACCTCAGCCGTCGTTTGACAAGCAGTTCGTCCGCGACTGGCTGGAAGCCACGGGGTGGGACAAGGCGAGTCCACCGCCGCCGCTGCCCGACTCGGTCGTGGACAAGACCCGCGAGCTGTACGTGGAAGCCTTCGAGCGCCTGACCGGCCTGCCGTTTCCGTGGAAGTGAGCATCGAGATCGTCATGCTGCGATACCTGACCGCCGGCGAGTCGCACGGGCCGGCACTGACAGCGATCGTCGAAGGGTTTCCGTCCGGCGTCGCGCTCGACACCGCGGTGATCGACCGCGAGCTCGAGCGGCGCCAGGGCGGCTACGGCCGCGGTAAGCGCCAGCAGATCGAGACTGATCGAATCATCGTGGAATCGGGCGTGTTCCACGGTGTGACGACCGGCGGGCCGATTGTCCTGCGCCTGATCAACAAGGACGCAAAGCTCGAGCGACTGGCCGAGCCGGCGTCGCCCCGCGGCGGACACATCGATCTGGCCGGCGCGATCAACTACCAGACGGGCATCCGCCAGGTTCTCGAGCGCGCAGCGCCCGCGAGACCGCGCTCCGCGTGGCGGCCGGGCGCTGGCAAAGCTGCTGCTGAGCGAGCTTGAGATCACGGTGTTCGGCTACGTGCGCGAGATCGGGGGCATCGCGGCACCCCCCTGCTCGTTCGACCCGTCGATCCGCGACGCCAGTGCGGTTTACACCTTGAACCCAGAGGTCGACCCGGCGCTGGTGGCCGCGATCGACGCGGCACGAGATGCCGGAGACACCCTGGGAGGCGTCGTGGAAACGATCGTGACCGGCTGCCCGATCGGGCTGGGAAGCCACGCGCAGTGGGACCGAAAGCTCGACGCTCGGCTCGCCGCCGCGGTGATGAGCATTCAGGCGATCAAGGCCGTGGAGATCGGCCTGGGCGTCGAAGCCGCTAAACGGCCAGGGTCGAAGGTGATGGATCCCATCGACTACGAGTCGGACGCATCCGAGCGAGGATCGCCGCTATGGCTTCCGCCGGCCGACCAATAATGCCGGCGGGATCGAGGGCGGGACCTCCAATGGCGAGCCGATCGTTGTCCGGGCGGCCAAGAAGCCGATCAGCACGCTGGCGGCGCGCGGACCCTCGATCAACATGGCGACCAAGGAGCGCGAGCCCGCGGCCTATGAGCGGTCGGACGTCTGTGCGGTGCCGGCCGCCAGCGTGATCGTCGAGAACGTCGTCGCATTCGAGATCGCGGCCGCCGTGGTCGAGAAATACGTCGGCACCAGCCTCGACGCGATACGCACGGCCATGTCTGCCTTGCACGAGCTCAACCGCGCCCGACTGGACCATTGGGGCGAACCGTCGGCCGACAAGGGCGGCGAGCCCGCGCTCGACCGGCTGGCCGGAAAGTCTAATTGAGCAAATCCCGCGATTCGACTATCTTTCCTCGCAGATGGAGCCCGTGTTTGAGCCTTTCCGTCTTTTGATCATGGCGCACGCTCGGAGCCAAGGATGTTTCCGGTGACTCGCCCCTTTCGCCAGATCCTGGCGACGTCGCTGCTTTTCGGGCTCACGGTCGTGCCCACAGGCTACGTGGTGACGACGGCCTGGCGGATCAACCGCCCCGGGCACATCCGCGACGTCGAGATCGAACTGGGGCGCCAGCTCGGATTCCAGGTGACGCTCGAGGGCGTTCGCTATCCCCGGCCTGGCGAGGTCGTTTACCGGGGGATCGTGCTGCGCCAGGAGGAGCCGCAGAGTAAGCGGCTCGCCGAGCTGGTTCGGGCCGACCTGGTGCGGGTGCAGCGCGCCGATCGCGAGCTGACCCTCATGGTCGAGAACCCGCAAGTTCACGCCGAGAGCGCCGGGCAAGGACTCGCACTACTCGGTTCCCTGATGCAGCGCTCCGCAGCCATCCCATTCGAGCGGATCGGCGTGATGGCTCCCCGGTGCGAGCTGAGCCTCGATAGCGATCACCTGAATTTTGAGTTGAAGGAGGTTGCCGGCGAGTTTCTCGCGAATCCCATGGCACCGGCGCTCAAGTTGACCTACCGCATTCCGGCGCGAGCTCGGGCACCCGGTGCGAGCTGACGCTGACGCGCGATCGCCGTACCGAGCCGCTCCAGACGGCGCTTGTGCTCAAGACGGTTGAGGGGTTGCCGGTACCGGCGCGGGTGCTCGATGTCTTCTTTGATGCCGCCGACTGGCTGGGGCCGGATGCGAAGATCGAAGGGACCCTCAGCCTGCGGCAGGCCGGCTCGCAGCACTGGGAGGCCGAGTTCCGTGGCGAGCTGCTCGATGTGGACCTTGGCAAGCTGGTCGAACGGCGCTTTCCTCGCCATCGACTCACGGGGCGTGCGCGAGTGACGATCCATACGGCGCGGTGGGGGCAGCGACCACACTCAGGCACCGGCTGGCTCGAGGCCAAGGGTGATCTCTCCGTGGGTCCGGGGACGATCGGCGTGGGGTTCATCGAAGCGCTCGCGCGTGAGATGAGGTTCCGGCCGTCCCCGAGAATGGCGAGTCTCGACGCGAGACGAACCGAGGTCGACTTCCGTGCGCTCGGACTGTCGTTTGAGATGCAGTCGAGCGGCGAGATTCAGCTCCACGGCGCACTCGGGGCGGAATTCGCGCCGGACGCGGTCATCGCCGGAGCCACGACGTCGCTACTCTCGGCTCCGCACGGTGTCGCAAGCGTGCACGGGCTGATCAAAACGCTGTTCCCGGTGTCGCCGTCGGAACCGGGCGTCATGGTTCCGCTGACCGCCGAGTCGCAAGTCTTGTTGTCGTTGCCCGTTCCACCCGGCATTCATCCTAACACGAGACACGCCGTCGAGAGCAACTGACGAGAGCCCGACGCCGGGGCGTCGTTTTGCCGATTGATCGCCGCTATTCCTCCGCTCCGTCGTCGGGGGCGCCGTTGGCGCTGATGGCGCCGCCGGAGGCTGTGCGTTGGGCGACGACCTTGGCGGCGACTTCATTGGCGAGGTCGGGGTTGTCGCGCAGGTATTGCTTGCAATTCTCTCGGCCCTGGCCCAGCCGGAGGTCGCCATAGTTGAACCACGAGCCGGATTTCTCGATGAGCTTATCGAGGATCGCGAGGTCGAGCAGATCCGCTTCGCGGGAGATGCCGTGTGTGTACATCATGTCGAATTCGCAGACACGAAACGGAGGCGCGAACCTTGTTCTTGACCACCTTGGCCTTGATCCGCGAGCCGACGATTTCTTCTCCGTCCTTGACCGGTCCGATGCGGCGCACGTCGATACGACAGGTGCTATAAAACTTGAGGGCTCGGCCGCCCGGAGTCGTCTCGGGACTACCGAACATGACGCCGATCTTCTCGCGGATTTGGTTGATGAAGATCAGGACGCATTTCGAGCGCGACGACGGCGCCGGTGAGCTTGCGCAGGGCCTGGCTCATCAGCCGCGCCTGCACGCCCACGAAAGTGTCGCCGATCTCTCCCTCGATCTCGGCCTTGGGTACGAGTGCCGCAACCGAGTCGACGACGATGATATCGACGGCATTGGACAGGAGCAGCATCTCGGCGATCTGAAGGGCTTCCTCGGCGCTACCCGGTTGGCTGACCAGCAGTGACTCGATGTCGACGCCAAGCCGCTTGCACCACGCCGGGTCCAGGGCGTGCTCTGCGTCGATAAATGCCCCAACGCCCCCGTCGCGCTGGGCCTGGGCAACGGCGTGCGAGCGCGATGGTCGTTTTGCCGCTCGATTCCGGTCCAAACAATTCCACGATCCGGCCCCGAGGCAACCCCTTACCCCCCAGCGCCAGATCCAGCGACAAGGCGCCGGTAGAAACGCCCTCAACCTCCATGTGGGATCCCTCGCCCAGCTTCATGATCGCCCCGGCGCCGAACGTTTTCTCAATCTGGCTGATCGCGGTGTTGAGTGCTTTTTGTTCGGCCGACAACGCCGACTTCGTCTCTGGCGTAGATTGTCGTTTGGCCACGGCGATCACTCCTTTTCATGTGCTTCCTTGTTATGTACACAAGAACAGTATCTTAGCATTCTGGCTCGTCTTAGGTCAAGGAGCATCCACGGTTTTTTTGCCTGCAAGCGGAGCGCGGCCGATGGCCTCGTAGCACGGCCCGGCCGGTCCAGTTTTTGAGGAGAAAGTGATGACTTCGCTAGCCGTAAAAGAACCGCACGTCCAGCCACGGTGGCGCTCGACGAGGGCACTCACGTCGAGCATGTCCCGTCGATGCGACTTGACTCGCGCGAGTGTGACATGGGGGTGAAACCGGAGATCCTCCGCACGATAGCCGGTTTGCGTTGCCGCTTTGACGATCGCTTCGTGCAACTGGAGCAGCGGGCCCGGATCTGGCGCGTCCAGACCGGCCCAGATCACGCGCGGCCTGGTCGCATTTGGAAATGCACCCAACCCGGCAATGCGCAACTCCATCGGCTGAAATGGCGCGGCGGACGCGGCGATGGCGCCGCAAAGTCTGTCAAGATCATGGTTTCTGACGTCTCCCAGGAAGACGAGTGTCGTGTGGAACGGCAGCGTCGAGTTCCACCGCCATCCGGCCGCAGCCTGCTTGAGGGCTTGCTGCAATTCGGTGAGGTGAAGACCCAGTTGATCGGGAATGGCGATCGCAACAAAGACCCTGGTCGTCTCGGGCATTGGGATTTGCGGCGTGCTATGCCGTTTGGCGTTCGTTCAACGCGGCGAATTTGCGTCCGACCGGATCCAGTCCATGAGGCGATCACCGAGGCTCTCTACGGGAAGGGGGGCGGGGTCATCATCCATGAAGCGTTCAACGCGGTTCGGTTTGACGACCAGCACGAGCTTGAAGCCGTTCCGAATATTCTCTGCCGGGTCAAAATCGGTGATTTCAAACCCTTTGAGCGGGTTCCCTTTTTGCTTGAACTCGAGGGAGAGTATCCCTTTCGCCGCGACGGTAAGCCAGACATTGGTCGACTCGCCAACCGCGAGCGGTCCCCGGGCGACCTTCGTGTCCGCGCATAGCTCACGACCAGGTCCTCGAGCGTGCCGCCTCCCTCGTTGACGATCTGAACGCAGCCGCTCGCCGAGCCCCAGCGCCGGACAGCCAGTTCGGCGCCGACGGCAACGAGGATAAAGAGGGCGACCAGGATAGCCCATTTTCGTTGAGGCATCGTACTCGCGGCCAGTCCTGCGATGACTCTTCGGTTCTTTGCCGTGGCGCCTCGGTCGGCTCCAGAGATAGAATCACGCGCGCGAGCGGTCCCGGCAAGTCCGAGGTGGCCGGGTTTAACGGGTGGAGTTTGTAGCGTGTGTCAAGCTCTCGACTTCCGTCGAGCGGCCAAAATTCTCGGCGTACGCGCGAGGAACTCGGGAAGGGTATAAGAGTGTTGCTGTGGTCCGGGATGCTCGACGGCGTAGACGCCTGTGAGCGCGGCCAATCGGCCGACAACCGGCCACGAAAACCCTCGCTTGAACCCGAGCATGAAGCCCGCGCGAAACGCGTCGCCGGCCCCGGTCGGATCGAGCGACCTGCGTGGGCTTTGCGGCGGGGATCTCGAACTCGTGTCCGTCCGCGGTGATCAGGGCCCCTGCCTCGCCGCGTGTCATCACGGTGATCGGGACCAGCCGGCGCAGCTCGGCCTCGCTCATTTCCAGCTTTTCGGCCATCATCCCGAACTCGTAGTCGTTTCCGGCCAGGATCTCGCGCCCCGGCAGCCCCTCTCGAGATCGGCTCGCTCCAGCCGCGGCAACTGCATCGAAGGGTCGTAGAGATAGGGGACTCCGGCTTTGATGCATTCGTCCGTATAGCGATTCATCGCCTTCGGGTCATTGGGCGCGATCACCACCATGTCGTTTTTGGTGGCGCCTGCCTCGATCACCGAGATGGATGAAGCGTGTGCCATCGCGCCGGGATAAAACGCCGTGATCTGGTTGTCCTGCAAGTCGGTATTGATGAAGCACGAGGCCGTGTGCTCCTCCGGCGATCACCTTGACGGTCCGGCAATCGACGCCGTGCGACTCCAGACCACTCGCGATACTCCACAAAGTCGTCGCCAACCGTTCCGACCAGGAGCGGCCGTTCGCCCAGAAGTCCCAGGTTGTACGAGATGTTCGCCCCGGTCCCGCCCCGGCGCCGTGTCAGCGAGTCGACCAGGAAAGAGACGCTCAGCACGTGCATCTTGTCCGGCAGGATGTGGTCGCGAAACCGGCCCGGGAACACCATGATGTAGTCGTACGCGATCGAGCCCGTGACAAAAATATCGCATATGCAGCGACCTTATGTATGCTTGGCGATGTATGTGCTCAAGACTCCGAGAACGTCGTCGGCAGCGAGGCGCGAACCGGTCCCCTGCCGGCTGCGGGGGGATTCATGCTCGCACCCATCATCTCCAGCGTCTGCCGGATCCGCGCCGAGGCATGCGTCGCGACCCAGGATGAAAAGGCAATCGTACAGGCCGGGCCCGACCCCCTGGCCGGTGACCGCCACGCGCAGCGGGTTGACGACGTCACCCATCTTGCGGTCCGGTCCGCTCTGCGTAGCCGTGCACGGCCGTTTCCAGTGTCTGCGGCGTCGTAGGGCTCGACCTGCGGCGAGCACGAGGTCGAGCTCCGTTAGCATGTCGGCAACGCCGGGCTTCTTCAGCCGTTTTTTCACGGCCTCCGGTTCGATACACGAGCTGTTCGGCGAAGAAGAATCGGCCCAGCTTGATGATGTCGGAAAAGACCTTGAGCCGATCGCCGAGCGCCGACGAGCACGGCCTCGATCCGCGTCCGAGCCGTCTCGGAGAGCGGTTCGGCAACCAGTCCCTCGCGCGTCAGGAACGGGACGTCGCCATCGACCTTCTGCTCCAGCGAGATGGTCTTCATCCACTCGCCCTGGATCCAGAACAACTTGTCCTGATCGTGACTGGCAGGGGAGCTGTTCACTTTCTCGAGCGAGAACTTCTCGATCAACTCCGGGCGAGTGAAGATCTCCTGCGAGGCGTCATAGCTCCAGCCCAATCGCGCCAGGTAGTTGAGTATCGCGTCCGGGAGATAGCCTTTTTCGATGTACTGGTGAAGGTAGACCAGGATCCCGAGCTTTTCATACTCCGCGAGCTTTCGCTTGGACATCTTTGACCGCGAGCCCGGCTCGGCGACGAACGGGATGTGGGCGAACGCCGGCAGATCGGCTGCCCAGGGCCTCGAACAAGCAGCAGTTGCGGAAACGTGTTGGAAAGATGTTCGTCGGCTCGGACGACATGGGAGATTTTCATCTCGACGTCATCGACGACGCTCGCGAAATTGTAGAGCGGCGTTCCATCGGGCCGCACGATCACGAAGTCGCCGATCTCGTCGGTCGAGTACTCGACGTCGCCTTTGATCAGGTCATGGAGAACGAGAGTCCGCCCGGGTGGAACTTGGAACCGTAGCGCGAACGGACGACCTTCCGCTTCCCATTCCGCAGTTTGCCGGTCGGTCGTCTGCGGGCGCCGAAACCGGTAGGCGCGTTTTTCTCGTTCGGCAAGAGCTTTCTCCGGCAGCGCGCTCGGCTTCGGTGCTATAGTCGCGATAGACATGGCCGGAGGCGAGCAGGCGGTCCGCGGCAAGACGGTAATTGGCAGCGCGCTGCTGACTGAAAGTACGGGCCAAAGCGTCCCCCGACCTCCGGCCCTTCATCCCAGTCCATCCCCATCCAGCGGAACCCGTCGAGGATCCGCCCTACGGCTTGGTCGACGTGCCTCGCCTGGTCCGTGTCGTCAATTCGAAGGATGAACTGACCCCCATGATGCCGAGCCAGGAGCCAGTTAAACAAGGCTGTCCGAACCCCGCCGATGTGTAGGAACCCGGTCGGACTTGGGGCAAATCGAGTGCGTAAGGTCATTAGCTTTGGAGCGCAGTCATCCGGGCCGGCGTCACAGTGGCATCCGCGAATTCTCGAGCCAAGATAAGCAACTTGAGCCCGAGTCCAGCGCGAAGAACCGCATTTTGATTTGGAAGGTGCTTACGCTAAGGCGTCGCTCGCGCTGTCCGTTCGAAGGCGAGGCGGACACAGGATCGTACCCGCGCCGGCGGCAGGTGCGTGGCGAGCGACCCGAACGAGCTAACGATATGGAGTTGAGCACAGCCTGTCAACGGCTCGGGCGTGGATCGACGGAGCGCTCCCGCCGGGTCCGCCGTTCGTTCGTTGACCCGATGCCGACCGGCGGACAATGTACAGCGTGTTATCGGGCCACGAGGTCGGCGTGCACTGGCCGAGCCTCGAGGACCTTGTGCCCTTCTGAGCACGCCACGACCTTTTCATAGCCGAGGCCACGCAGTACTTCCAGCACCTCGCTCCAGGTCGGAAACATCCGCCCGCTTCGATGCTTGTACTCGTTCATGGCCATCATGAATTCCATTTCGGCTTTCGTGTATTCCCTCTCGCTTGTCGTTGGGTCGACGAATCGACGTCGACCACTGACTTGACGCGCATTCGCCGCTCGGGTCGCTTGTTCGGAGGCCCGTCGATTGGTCCAGGCACTAATTTGCTCCGAGGGTGAACTCACGTCGTCGAGCTCGCGATCTTGACACAGCGGTTCGCTCATCCTCTTCAAGCTCCTCTTATCGCCCGCCATAGTCGTGACGGAACATTGTGTGGGGCGGCACCTTGGAAGCATCTTCCGGCGATCGTCTCCTGGCTGCAGCCTTCCGTCGGAAAGAGAAGGGAGCACGCGTCGGAGACCGCTCCTGAGATTGAAGCTACGCCATGCCGGTGCCATCCTGTGTGGCACACATGAAATTTCCGCTGGCGTTTTCATCGCCGGCGGTCTGGGACTGCGGCTCTTGGTGAGAAACTGCCACGTGCTCTGTTCGGTTGTCAGCCCGGATCAGGCTCAGGTTCCCCCAGCACGCGAATCGCAGGCGTCACGCCTCGGTTCCGACGACGTAAATGTTCGCTGAGCTATGACGAAGTTGGGGTGCGCGCGGATCAGGGTTTGTTCGCCGTCGCGATTGTGGGCGTGTCTCGACTGGCAGCCGCTAATGCTCGTACGTCGCGATGACGAGATTCCCCTGGGAGCACGGTTCGCGGCGCCCTCTCGGTGCAAGTGGTTGCCAGAACGCCAGACCTGGTAGAATAGAAACCGCTCTGAATGATTCCCCGGACGTCTTTCCCCGCAAGCGGAACTGTGTCGTCCTCACTTCGCTGCCAATTTATCTGGGCGAGGGCCAATTCTCCATGGCCGATATCGACGCCGAAATGTTAGTGGATCAGGTGATGATGCTCGGGCTGATCTCGCGCGAACAGCTCCACGTAGCGAGGACTGACGCTGAGGACGGATCGCCCGATGCCGTCTTGAGGATGCTGCTTCGAAAGGGTTCGCTCACGAGCTGGCAGATCGATAGGCTCAAAAAAGGTGACCCGAGTGGGTTCTTTTTCGGCGATTCGAAAGTGCTTTTCCACCTGGCAGAGGGGACGTTCGCCCGTGTTTATCGCGGTGAGCACGTCACGACCAAGGCGGCGCTCGCGATCAAGGTGCTGCGGCAGCGATTCGCCATGATTCCCGAGGCCGTCGATCGATTTCATAAGGAAGCGGAAGCCGGCATCAGGCTGCGTCACCCGAACATCGTTTCGGTGATTGATGTTGGCCGGCAAGAGAATCGGCATTTCATGATCATGGAATATGTCGAGGGTATGAACCTCCGGGATTTCATGAAGCTGCGCACGCGGATTCCGCCCGACCAGGCCACGCCGCTCATGATCGGGATGGCCAACGGACTCAAGTATTCATTCGATCGGGGTGTCACTCATCGCGACATCAAGGGCACAAATATTTTGATCTCCAACACCGGCGAGGCCAAGCTTGTCGATTTCGGTCTGGCCACTATTCAAGGAGATGAGTCGAAGCCCGGCGTCAAAAGTCAGCGCACCGTCGATTACTCGGCCCTCGAGCGCACCTGCAACAGTCCCAAGGGTGATCCGCGCTCGGACATCTACTTTCTAGGCTGCGTCTTCTATCAAATGATCACGGGCGCAGTTGCCGATGGAGGAGTCCGAAAGCAAAGACATGCTGCGTAAGATGCTGAAGCGTTCCTTCGGCGCTATCAAACCCATCAACGAACACCGCTATGCACCGGACGAAGAGCTCTGCGCGGATCATCGAGAAGATGATGAAGATCGATCTGAAGGCGCGGTATCAGGCCATGGATGACGTGGTCGCCGATCTGGGTCGGTATTACTCTGCGTGGGAGGCTGCCAATGCCGGCGGTTCGGTGTCGACGAACAAGCAAGATGACGAAGCGTTCGACTCGATCTTTGTCGTTCCCGAGGTGAAGGAAACGCCAGCGGGCGTCATGGCCGAGCAAGAAGCGGCACGGCAGCCGGACATCAAGGCTGTGCCGACCAAGAGCATTCTGTGTGTCGAGGCTCAAACGGAGATCCAGGACGCCTTCCGAAAGCATCTTACGGGCATGGGATACCGCGTGATGATCGTCGCCGATGCTGAGCGCGGCGCCGAGCGGTTCCGTGAGTCCCCCGTCGATGCGGTGATCTTCGACACCGATGGGCAGGGCGCCGAGTCGATCGAAGCTTTTCTGGATATGCATGAGAAGGCCCATGAGGACGAACACCAGCTCGTCGGCCTCGTTCTATTAGGCCCGCGGCAAGACGAGCTCAAGGAGAAACTACCCGTCGATGACCAGCTCATTATCATGTCCAAGCCCATCAAGATGAAGCACGTCCAGGACGCCATCATGCGGCTTGTCCCACTCGATTGAGCGGATCGACCGGAGACTCGCCATGCTCGTCGGTAGTATGGTGCTTTCGCTCTTTTTGGCAAACGCTCCGATCCAGAGCCCGGGCAGCCCCGAGACGCCGGAAGACAGGGCGGTGGCATTTCTGACTCGCGAGGTCCCGAAGTGGGCTCGGGAGAATCGATGCTATTCCTGCCATAATAACGGCGATGCCGCCCGGGCCTTGTTTCAGGCTTCCCGCAAGGGTTATCGCGTTCCAGACCAGGCGCTTGCTGATACCACGGGTTGGTTGCTGCGGCCTGCCGGTTGGGATCACAACGGCGGCGAGGGCGCATATCAGCGACAAACGGCTGGCGCGCGTCGCCTTCACGTACCGCGCTCGCAACCGCGACGCTGACCGGCTGGATCAGAGACCGCTCGGTGCTGGTTCTGGCAGCCGAGAGGCTTGCACTCGACCAGGCCCCGGACGGCTCGTGGCCGATCGACGGGGAAGACAACGCAAGCTCGCCGGCGACCTATGGGCGCCCGCTGGCGACATTCTTGGCGCGCGAGAGCCTGGTCGCAGCCGATCCGGTTCGGTTCCGAACAGCGATTGAACGGGCCGACGGATGGTTGAGCAGCCGCGAGGTATCTAAAGTCACCGACGCCGCCATTGTATGGATGAATTCGTCACTTGCCGCGCAGGGCGACGGCACGGGCGACGACAGCGAAGCCTCGAGCTGCTGCGCCGCGCAGTCAAACGATGGAGGCTGGGGTCCTGAGGTCGCTTCTCCGCCCGAAACGTTCGATACGGCGCTGGTACTACTCGGTTTAGCGAAGGACGTCGCGTTGCCGGAGGTCCGCCACATGGTGTCGCGCGGCCGCGGGTATCTGATCGCTCAGCAACGGCAAGACGGAAGCTGGAATGAGACGACCCGCCCGCCGGGCAACGTCAGCTACGCGCAGCGCATTTCAACCACGGGCTGGGCCACGCTTGCACTGCTGCGGACGTCAGACTTCGCTGTGCGCTCAGGGGCCGACGTGAAACGGTAAGTCGACCCGCCTGGATTCAACTCGTTTCGAGATCGGACCAGTGAGATCCACCTCGAATGGCCTCGCAACGCTGTTTCCCGCTGGGTCTTCCAGGTCGCTACCCACGACGAGTCGATATTCGCCAGCTTTCCACGGTGCCTCGGGCGTGAAGCGAAAGAGCGTCTCGTGTTCTGTCACCGAGATCTTTCCTGGCAAAGTTTCGAGCCCTCCGGCTCGACGGAAATCAAGCGCTCGAACGAGCGCGCGGTCCAGAGGCTCCGGAAAGCGAACCTCCAGGGGGTCGCGCGTGTCGCGCTCCCGGAGTGCGTACCTTCCATAGCCTCGGATCGGGAGAAACATCGTCGGGCGGTCCGGCCCGAAACGACTTGCGGAACTCGGATGCAAGTGGAGTTCCTTGCGCGTCGCGCCAGTCGCGATCGATGACCAGCGTATAGGATTTACCAGATTCGAGGATCGGTCCAGCTTCCTCGCGTGGTCGCAGACCTCGTTTGATGCGGCCCGGGTCGAACAACAGAGTGAACCGCATGCCGTCGTTCGAGCAAAGTTCTTCGTCGAGCTCCAGGAACGGGGTATCGACGCGCCGGTTGCTCGTCGCGTCGAACAGCGCGACGTGGCGATAGACCTCGCCGCGACTCATCGGCGCCGAGAAGTGGATGTAAATCCTTAGCAAGTTCTCGGGGAGCACAGGCGACGTTGGGTAAACCTCCAGAACCGTTGTCGTCGGCTGGAATGCTTTCGTTGGAAGCGAGTATTCCGCCACCATCGTCTTCGCCACCGGCACTTGCCTGTCTGACAATGCACCCGGCGCTCCGACCTTTCTTGCAACCTCGTCGAGCCGGACCGGGTCGAATCTCGCCTGATATCGGATTCCGCGTTCCAGCGGGAAGCGCGGACGATAAGTGATGACTCCGTTCGCCACGCCGTAGGAACCCCAGAGTGTTACAGAATCGGGCCGTTCCGGAACGACCCGGACCGTCAGGAACGACGTCCAGAGATCCAGCGTCATTGCAGGCGTGTCGAGGGCGGCGAGAACGACGGGGTCTGCCCCGACAATTTCGACGGTGGCGTCGGTTCCAGCCGGAGAGTGTTTTTTCCACGTCAACTGCGGCACGGGATCGGCCCGCTCGCTCTCCGCCGACCTCGCCTGCGTTCGGCTCACAGGCAATTGAGCGCTCGCCGGGACGCGTCCCTCAAGGAGGGACATCGCCCCGGCGGCGATCAAAATGACCACGAAATGACCTTCTCTGACGATCACGGCAGGTCAATCGTTTGAAGGCTCATCTTCCCGTCCGGGTCGGTTTTCACGAGCAGCACAGCGCGGTGATCGTCGAGTTGATCCAGTTGCTCGACGCCTTTCAGGCTGGCGATCGTTTCGTAATCGAGTCCCTTCTTGTCGGGCACGCGCGCCACGATGCCCTCGGCGCTGCCTGCACCTTCGGTCGGGATTTTCATCACGCCCCGGCTGCTGTTGGTCATCAGCAAGTAGTCCTTGCCGTCCTTCTGATAGACGATCATGTCGAGCGGCCGGTTGTGATTTCCGAGTTCAGCGATGGTCGTGCCCTTGATGTGCGCGCCTGCCTTTAGCTCCGAAACAGGCACTTTCACAAGCGGCGTGCAGGTGTAGGCCGCGAGCATGTACGGCTCGTTCTTGATTCGATAGGTCACGAAGGTGCGAATCGGCGACTTGGTCTCGAACCGGCCATGTGAGCCGTGGTAGATCTCGACCGCCGCTCCGTCAATGCCTTCGCTGCTGAACGGATACGGGATGGCGATCAGCCTCGATGAAAACTCTTCGTTGGAGAGGCCAGCGACGAAGACACGGCCGTCGGCAAACGCGAGGTCGGTGATCGACTCGACGCGCTGCCTCGAATCGGCGCCGGGGGCGTTAGGTACGTCTGCCTTTGTGAAACGCGCATTCTCGAGCGACAGCGGTTCCACTTTGCCATCAGCGCTCACGCGAACGATCAGAGGAATCGCGTCGGGACCACGTCCACGTGAGACCGACAGGTAGACGTTTCCCGATCGCGGGTGGACTGCCAGGTCGTTGATCATGATCTGCTTGGAATCAGTTCCGACCAAGGCCGCAATCGTGCCGGTCACATCCTTGACGTCGATCGGCGCGCTTCTCGGCCGAACCCGCGCTTTCTCCGGTGTCGATCGCGTAGAGCGCGGCACCTTTGGTGTCTCCGACAAACAGGGTTCCATCCGGCCCAAAGGCCATCGGCCCTGCGGATTTCAGCTCGACCGCTCCCTTCTTGACGCTAGAGGCGCGCTCGTCGCCGCGCGCGACTGCTGCTGTCAGGCAGAGGGCCGCGAGCGCCATCACTTGATAGCGAAATCGAATTCCCGGCATTTTCGAGTCTCCCTTGTTGTTGAATCAGTCGACTCCCAGCGATCTCCACGCGTGTGCTCCAAGCCCGCATTATCGCTGCGCAGACCACGGAATCAACGAGTCACTCGCGAAACGCACGAGGATTTCGATTCCTGCGACGTAGAGCGCGCGGATGTCGCCTACTCTTTGAATAGAACAGTGAAGACCGAGTCCGAGCGACCGCGAGCCGGACTGGTCGTCGTTGCGAGCGTAGGTCGATGCCTGATTGATGCCGTGTCTGCCTGCTGCGCGAACTATGCACACGCGTAGCCAGCCCAGCGCGCACCGTCCCGAAGCCACCCTGCGGCAACGAGATCCTTCGCCTGCGAGGCGATCACGTTGCGCTTGATTCCGTCCAACGGAGGGCTTCTGCGGCAGTGACTACGACGCCCACAGCCGCTGCCCGTTCGAGCGAACATCCACGCCGTGTTCGAACAGAAACTCGAGGCAGCGCCGGGGCAGCCGGCAGTGCAGGCGCACACGATCGTCATCGTATGTTCGGTGATGAATCTGGGCGTGCTGCGCCAGATACGCCAGGATCCGACCGTCGGCGACCCCTGTCTCGACTTCAGCGTCGAGTGCGCGTTCAAACAGAGCTTCGCGTACCGCGGCTTCTAGCCCGTCGAGGCCTTCGCCACGAGCCGCGCTGATGGCGACCGACTCTGCATGATGGGCCTTGAGCACGTCGAGATAAGAGCGGTCGGGCACCTTGTCCGACTTGTTAAGAACCAGGAGCGTCGGCTGCTGGTCGAGTCCCAGTTCCGCCAGCACGGCCTTGACCGCTCGGATCTGGGTCTCGGCTTCGAGGCTGGATGCATCGACGACGTGCAGCAGCAAGTCAGCCTGTCGCGCTTCCTCGAGGGTTGCCTTGAAGGATGCCACCAGCGTGTGGGGCAAATCTCTGATGAAGCCGACCGTGTCGGAAAGGAGGGCGTATCCGCCGCCGCGGAATCGCCAGCGCCGGGTCCTCGTGTCGAGGGTTGCAAATAGCTTGTCCTCGACGAGCACGCCGGCCTCCGTCAGCGCGTTCATCAGAGTGCTCTTCCCGGCATTCGTATAGCCAACGAGCGAAACGGTGGAAACATCGTCGCGGCTCGATACCTCGCGTTCCTTGCGCGCCTGAATCTTCAGGAGCTTGGCTTTGAGCTCCTGAATCCGGTGTCCGACCAGCCGGCGATCTTCCTCAAGCTGCTTTTCGCCAGGACCGCGAACGCCGATCCCCCCCTTGTACCGCGACAGGTGGGTCCACATGCGTTTCAGTCGTGGCATCGCATATTCGAGTTGCGCCAGCTCGACCTGAAGATGTGCCTCGTGGGTCCGCGCATGGGTGGCGAAGATGTCCAGGATGAGCTCGGTGCGGTCAACAACCTTGACGTCGAGCTTTTTCTCGAGATTGCGCGTCTGCGCCGGCCCCAGGTCGTTGTCGAAAACGACCACGTCGGCCTCCTGGGCCAGGACGAGCGTTCGCAGCTCCTCGACCTTGCCCGATCCGATGTATGTGGCTATGTCAATATCTTGTCGCTTTTGCAGCAGACTGCCCAGAACGATCAGGCCGGCTGTCTTCGCCAAGCCCCGGAGCTCGTCCAGCGGATCTTCGGGAGTCGCGTCGCTACGGGGTAGAATGACCCCGACGAGAATGGCACGTTCTTGACGCCCCGAACGCTCGATGCGATTTGTTTCGATCAAGGCGAGTTCTGACCTCGCTTTCGTGTTCGAAACAGAGCGCGAGCATGAATGTCAGCAGATGCGATTCTAATTCGTATACCGGCCGTCGTCAACGACTAACATGCTGTGCAGAAAAACGTTACGACCTTCGTTAACGAATCACCAGGTATTGGACATCAGGAACCGGGCGGAGGTTCGCGCAGCTGGATCGGCCATCGCCGTCGAGAGATACCGGTGCGTGCAACGACGCTCGCACGGCGACTAAACCAGGACCGTCCGCGGTTGTAGCCACGCTCGCTCCTCGACGAACTCGGCCAGCGCGACGAGATTGCCATCGCTGTCGATGAGCGCGACGGGGCCGTTCGCGATGGGGAGGGCGTTCAGATCGTGCGCGTCAAGCCGTTGGCCGTGGGTGACCGCATCGAGCTGGCGAGCGTCGAGCACCACACGCGGCAAGCCGCTCACGGCATCGAGAGCGGGCCTCAAATGCCGTCTGATCGACTCCGCCGAGAGCGCCGTGGCTTCCAGCGACTCCTCGAGCGTGAACGATCCGATCCGGGTCCTCACGAGCGCTTCGACATAGCCCCCGCATGCCAGCGCTTCGCCGACGTCACGCGCGATCGATCGAATGTAAGTCCCGCTGCCACAAATGATTTCAAGCTCGAGGTGTGGCCAGGCGTACCCAAGGACCGAGATCTGATCGATGCGGACTGTTCGCGCGGCCGGCTCGACCGCGCAACCGGCGCGGGCAAGCTCGTACGCTCGACGGCCCTGGATCTTGAGAGCCGAGTAGACTGGAGGCCTTTGCAGGACCTGCCCCACGAGCGGGATCAAGACCGACTGGACCTCGTCGGCCGACGGGGCACGCGGCGCTGTTTCGACTGTGATCCGGCCGTCGGCGTCGAGAGTGTCGCTGCGCCGCCCAGTCGGATCTTGGTCTGATAAGTTTTGCTGGGCTGCTGCAGCATCTCGACGAGCCGGGTCGCGGCCCCGATGCAGATCAAGAGGATTCCCGATGCCAGCGGATCAAGCGTGCCAGCGTGCCCGACCTTGGCGCGGGGAACGAGGCGAGCGACCCGGTCTACCACCGCGCGAGAAGTGACACCGGGATGCTTGTTCAGGACCAGGATTCCCGTCTCCCGGGCACGTTCAGTCATGATCGGGCGGCGCCATCATGAGATTTGTCATGTTAAACAGTTCAAGCCCGCAATCTTTGTCAGTCAGGCTTTAGATGATCAACGGCACGACGAGGCATCACCGTCCGGCCATGCCCGGCGAATCGAGTTCATCTCTCATCATCCGAGCTCGCCGCGCTTGACGCGGGTGCACGGATTTCACTAACGTGTCACTTTGCACTCAATTGCCCGGTTAACTCGAACGAAACGAACGACGGCACCTCCCGGCCGCAGCATTTCGGTTACGAGCTTTACGATGCCGATTCTTCCGGCCGAGCCTGACTGTCATCCGCCGAATCTGTGGGATGATTCTTGGCATCATGGAGACGAGAATGAAACCGTCTGGTGGTGTCTCCACACCAGACCTCGCCAGGAGAAGGCGACTGCGCGCGAGCTTCGCAACGCCGATGTCGCCTATTACCTTCCTCAGGTCCGCAAAGAGAGTCGGACGCCTCAGGGGCGTAAGATCCAGTCGGTCGTTCCCCTGTTCGCGGGATACATGTTTCTGAAGGGCGATCGCAACGATCGCTTGATCGCGCTGTCGCGCGAATCGGCTGGTCGGCGTTCTCGAGGTCGCCGATCAAGAGGCGCTCGGTCGTGATCTCCGGCAGATCCACACGATGCTCGGATCGGGTTTGCCCGTCTTCGAGGAGCCCACAGTGCCGGTCGGAGCGACCGTGCGCATCGTCACCGGGCCCCTCTCCGGGATGATCGGGAAGGTGATCCGCCGAGGAAAGCGCGACCAGTTCGCGGCGATGGTGCACTTCCTCGGTCGGGGTGCCACGGTCGAGCTCCAGGACTGGCAAGTCGAGCGTGTCGTCGAATCCGAAAACGTTGGCTGATTCTCGAGCGGACATCGGTCGCTCGCACGCTCCAGGCGCGATTGCGCTTCAGAGGTGCTGTCGACTTCGAGTGTCCAGAATTCCGATTGCTTCGGTGCCTGTGCACCGCTCCCGGGCAGTCCAAGATCATCCGGCGATGTACCCTGGTGGAGACGCATTGCGGCCTCGACATAGCGCCGCGACTTCGCGAGCCTCTCGGTCGGGTCGTAGCGATAACCAGCGACGCGCTTGTAGTGCTCGCCCGTGCGCTCGCACACCGTCGCCCATTTCTCGGCGTCCAGGCCAAAGTGATATGCGCACGCGGCATCATCGAGGGGAAGCGTGATCGCATGCGGTTCTTCGAATACCTTCCTCCGATCCAGCTCACGAAGGACGGCGGCGGCCAGCGCGACCTGTCCTTTCAGGGTCGGATGATGTGTATCCTGGATCACGTGGTCGCCCAGCAGTCCGCTCGGGCTGACCGCAGCCAGCTCGCGGCGGCCGTCGATCAGGATGCTCCGCGGCGTGCCGCGCGGCCACCTTATCGTAAGCGGCTCGCAGCGGTGCCGGGCAGCGGATGGGAAGTCCGTCGTTGTCGAGAGCGGCCAGGAAATGAGTGGCCGCCTCGGTCGTGCGCCCTTGGAATTCGAGCAGCCGGGCCAGCCGGAAGTGCGCTTCGGCAAAACCGGGGTGCACCGCGAGAATCGCCTCGTATCGTGCCGCGGTTTCCGCCGGAGCGCGCGACTCTAGCGAGCGGGTCTCGCGAAAGTCGTGTGCCAACCGCAGGCGCTCCTGCTCGGAAACATTGACGGGCAACGTGGATCGGCCGGGCTCGTACGCGGCTTCATTGGCGGGGGGGACAATCAAGATCGCCTGTGCCCCGATTCGGTCGCAATAGGCGACGATGGCCTCGAGCCGGCCGCTGAAGTCGGCACGGATCTCCTCCGCCTCACTCGGGCTGCAGACCGGGGGATCGGTGAGCTCGTGCCGGCCGGACAACGGCGGTGGCGTATCCAGGCGGTTCTTGCTGGTGATTTCATAAACGAGCCGGCAGAACGGCGAGTTCAGACTCGCCCGAAAGGCCGCCCCAGACAGCCGGTTTGCAGGCTCCTCGCCCAGCCATCCCTCCCGCTCTTCTTCAAACCGCGCTGCGAACTCATTGTGTCCAGAGTAAATGATCACGGCGTCGGGACGTCGCTCGAGCGATGCCAGCTTGTGATGCTGCATCTCCAGCGAATCGCCCAGCCACGCCAGGATCTCGCACTCGAAGCGCCGGCCTGGCATCGCCTCTTGCAGCTTCCAGGCGACGATCTGGCCCACCGAGAGCCACGGGCGATACGGCTCGCCGAGGGCGCTCGAGCCGCCCAGAACAACGATCCGGTATTCCTCGGGCGGCGAGGCCGCAAACGTGGTGGGCAGGGTCGGAAAACGATGCATCCAGGCTCGCCAGGCGGCGGACCCCAGTTCGATCAAGCTCAACGATACCAGGCACGCGACCGCGATCAGGAATCCGCCGCTCGACGCCCCGCCGGCGCCGTCGCATCCGCCATGAGCGTGCCAGCAGCCAACCAAACAGCGGCACTCCGCCCACGGCTGCCAGCAAGACCGCACCATACAGGACGAGCACAGTCCGCAAAAACGTCTCGGTGAGCGCTCGCAATAGCGGCCGCGGGAGCAGCGGGACCCAGGCGCGAAAGACCGTGATCCCTGCGATCACGACGGCGATCGCCAGCGCGCACACGACGGGACGGAGCGCTCGGGCCAAAAAAGGATGGCGTGAAAACATCGCGCGAGAGACCGAGGACTCAGGATGTCGCGTGCCCAGCGTCATCGTTCAGCCGGCCCGGGCTGCGGAAGGGCGGCGCGAATCGAGGATACGAGCTCAGCCAGCAGTCCCGGCGCCGGGCGTCCGTGAAACTCGCCGGTTTCGTCCTTCGACCGTGCTCGGCTGGGCCGATCCGGGTGATTCTCGTGCTCACGGAATCCCTCGTGTCGATCGGTCCCCCCCCACAACAACCTTCAATGGGACTTCCAGCTTCTCGGGTGCCCGGCAAAGGTGTTCATCGCAGGCCTGATACGCCAGGACAAACTTGATGATGACCGAACCCGGTTTCGCGCCTGCCGCGAGCTTGCAGCTCAGGCGCACCTCGACCTCATTTTCATAGAGCCCGACCTTCTCCTTCCCGAGCGGCGCGAGTACCTTGGCCACGCCCGCGGGATAGACAGTCTCGAGCAATGAGGCGGTCGTCTCCGATTGCCGGTCGAGCGAGATCGTCGTCGGGTTCAGTAGGGCGATGCCAGTGGGGTTAGCATAGATATGCCAGCCTGGCTTCATCGACACCTTGATCAACACGTCGAATTGGCCGCCCGGCGCGACCGGGCTCGGCGATTTACGGGAAAGGCTCGCCGCGGCCTGCACCACTCGCTCTTGCTGAGCTTCGGGCGGCAGTTGCGCGACGGCACCGGCAGCGCTGCGATCGGGATTCGCGTCGAGGTATTGCTCCACTCCGATCAAGCTGAGCGGAAGTGCAGCCGGGAACTGGAGGAGCAAAGAGCCAAACGCACCCAGTGCCCTGCCCGCCGTTTCGAGGTCGGATGCCTGACGGGAGACGCGATAGAGGCCCAGCAAGTCAAGGATCGCCACGCTGTTGCCGCTGGGCAAGGCGTTGTCGAGCGGGTCTTTGGCGCGGGCGAGCAGGCTCTCGTGACCCATCGGCGGTGAAGAAGAAGCCTCCCAGATCACGGTCCTCGAAGTCGGCGACCATTCGGTCCGCCAGCGATCGGGCTTCGCGTCAGCCACTCCTGGTCGCCGGTCGCATGATGGAGTCGGAGCAGGCCGTGGGTCAGGAAGGCGTAGTCCTCGAGGTAGGCTGGCAGCTTGGCCTGGCCCGCTCGGTAGGTACGAAGCAGGCGGCCGTCGGGCGATCGCAGTTTGTCGAGCAGAAATCGGGCGGCATCGTTCGGCGGCCTCGCGATATTTCGCGAGCTTGAATACGCGGTATCCGTCCGCGTACGCGGCGATCATCAAGCCATTCCAGCCTGTGAGGATCTTTTCGTCGCGGAGCGGAGCCATGCGTTTCTCGCGGATGGCGAGTAGCCGCGCACGCAAGCGGCCGCAGGCGTGCCTCCAGCTCTGCCGTCGTCGATCCGAGAGCGGCGGCTTGTTCGGCCCGCGTGCGAGGCTCGTGCAGGACATGGTACCCCCCCTCGATACTCGGTTCGTCGCGCACGCCGTAAACCAGCTCGAAAGCCTCGGCATCGACCTGGCCGGCGAGGGCGGCCTTGATTTCATCACGAGTCCACACATAGTACGCCCCCTCCTTGCCGTTGGTCTCGGCGTCGAGAGCCGAGTAGAAGCCTCCTTCGGGCGCGGTCATCTTTTGTTCGATAAATGCAAACGTGGCTTCGGCTTCTTGACGCCAACGCGGGTCGTTCGTGAGCTCGAAGGCCTCGACGTGCACCGACGCAAGCTGGGCGTTGTCGTACAGCATCTTCTCGAAATGCGGGACGACCCAGTATCGGTCGGTCGAGTAGCGATGATATCCGCCGCCGAGATGGTCGCGGATTCCACCCCGGGCCAGTCGGTCCAGCGTGAACAGCACCATCTTGAGCGGGTCGGCGGTTTTGCTCGATTTGTCGCCGCGGCGGTGCCGGTCGAGGAGAAAGATCAGGTTCACGGGCTCCGGAAACTTGGGTCGGCGCGGATTGTTCGGGCTGAAACCAAACCCGCCGTACTCGGGATCATACTGCTGGCTGAGCTGGGCCTGGCCCTCCTCGGCCATGGTCCGCGAGAGCGGCGACTTTCGCTGGCCGCCCGTCGCCTGAAGCCTGCGGCGCAAGGCATCCGTGATCGCGTCGGCCGTCCGCTCGATTTCCGGCCGCTGCGTGCCCCACGCCCTGCCGATTTCGCGGACGATCGTCAGAAACCCGGTGGCACCCTCGCGATCACGGGGAGGAAAATAAGTCCCGCCGAAGAAGGGACGGCCGTCGGGGGTCAGGAACAGAGACATCGGCCAGCCGCCCGGGCCCAGGGATTGAAGTGCGGTCATGTAAATCTGGTCGACGTCGGGCCGCTCTTCGCGATCCACCTTGATGCAAATAAAGCTCGCGTTCAAGCGCCTTGCGCGATTTCCGCGTCCATGAAGCTCTCGCGCTCCATGACGTGGCACCAGTAGCACGAGCTGTAGCCCACCGAGAGAAAGATCGGCTTGTTCTCGGCCTTTGATTTTTCTAACGCCTCGGGTCCCCAGGGATACCAGTCCACCGGGTTGTGGGCGTGCAACAGCAGATAAGGGCTCGTCTCCCTGGCCAGCCGGTTGGTGTGCTCGTGCTTGCCCGCCGGCCCATCGTCGGCTGCGTAGCCATATCGTGACAGGCCTGCCAATCCGATCAGGCCGATCCTGATCAGGGACTTCCAGCGGGTGTGCATCCCGAGTTCCTTCGGCTTGTTGTCAGCTCGCCAGGTGATGACGCGTGTAGTCGACCAGGTCTCGATGGGACGCGAGCGGTGCCGGCGCCGAAGCGGCGCACGACAGTTGAATGATACCACTCTCTGGAGCTTTGCGTATCCCCGGAGTCTCGGTTCCTGGCGTTCGTGAAAGCGCGGTCACCGAAGCTCGATGATCCCTCGAGCGCCTTCCCTGCGATCGTTTCGGTCAGCGATCAGCGGATTGCTCACGCCAGGTCACTGCCCGCTCGGCGCCGCCGCTGTCCGTCGCGTGGACGTGATCTTCACGCCCGCCATGTCTTCAAAGCGCTCGGTCAGGTCGTCGTGCGTGACAAATACCCGGCAAGTCGCCAGCTTGGGGTCTTCTCCAATAACACGAACGACGACTCCGAGCACGATTTCCTTGCCGGGCCCAAGCTTGCTGATCTCTCCAAAAGTCACTGCGTCTTTGTCCTTGGACATCGCAACCGTGACATCCTTCGAGCCGCCGCCTGCCTTCTCGACCTGGAGATTCTTGGAGAGATTGGCGGTGACCTGCAGATTGGTGGCGTCTTTCGTTCCGTAGTTGCGCAGCCTGATCTGAAACGTGGTCGTGCCGCCGATGTCGAGCACGCGCTTGGATTCACTCACCACCAGGTCGACGTCGGGCATTCCCATGACCTCGGTGTCATGGCGATCCCACGACTTCAGCGCCGCCATCGCCCGTGGCTTCGGCCAGAAGCTGGTAATGGCCGATCCCACCCATGCGCACCTGAAACGGAAACGACATCGGCTTGCCGCCCGGCTCGATCTGATCGATGCTCCAGTACAGTTTCCGCGTCGTGCCGTCGTAATGGGCGTTTGGCGGCTCCTTGACCAGCCGGCCGCTCACCGGCAAGGTTGCCAGCACGCGCAGCTTGCGGGCCGGCGCCGTCCCGGGGTTCTCGACCGTGATCTCGTAATCGGCGACGGTGTCGGTGTAGCGTGAATCCGGGCCTTTCAAGGTGAGCTTGAGCTTCGGCTCCACGACCGCGACCGTCTTGGTACTCTCGGCATCGTCCTTGACGAAAACGACGTCGGGGCTCTTGGCGACGACGCTGCATGACTGGTCGCCACCCACGACGGCGTCCGCGACCAAGGGATCGAGCTTTTCCACCTGGCCCGGCATCAATTCCGGCAGCGAGAGCTCATACAACATCTGTTCCTCGCTCCGCTGCATCGATTCGTGCCGGAGGCCGGGAGTGAGCTTGGCCTGGATCGCGACATTCCGCGCCGGCCCGTCACCAGTATTCGTGACCGTCACCTTGAACTCGACAGCCTGACCCTTCAGAACCTTGCCGACGGTCGGATTGACGGTGATGTCGACCTTCAGCTTGGGCTCCAGGACTCTCGTCCGCGACTTGCACCCGGTCTCGAACCGCACCGTCGCGGCGTGGTCGAAGGGGCCCGTCTTGGTCGGCTTTACACGAATGGTGATCAGACGCTCCGAGCCTGCCGGCAGGTTGGCGATCCGCATGCTGAGGTGCGTATCAGCCGTGACGTTCATCTCGGGCTGGCTGGCGACGTATTGCAGGCCCTCGGGAAGCTCGTCCTGGACATCGACATTGAGCGCGTCGGAGGCGCCCGTGTTGCGGACAATCAGCTTGAGGGTCGCCTCCTGGTTCAGGTTCATGCTGGCGGGGCCTTGCACGTCGACCGTGACGGCGACCGACTGTTTCCCGATTGGCAGTCGATCCGCCGTGGGACGCAAGGAATCACGGCCGGCGAGCCCGGCGGGCGGGTCTGCCGCTCGGGCCCCGGGCTGCGCCGCGGCCGGTGCGGGCGCAGGGCCCTGTGCCTTCAAGACGTAGGGGTCGATTCGCGGTTTGCTGGACTCTGCGTCCTGTGGCTTCCAGAGGGGGCTGTCTTCGCGAGCACGATCCTGCGCCCCGGTGCTCTTTTTCTTCCCCGGCAGATCTGACTTCGCCGCTGTCCTTTTCTTCGGCTCCGCCAGGGCGCCCTGCCGCGGTTCGAGCTCGTCCGGGTCGGACATCGCGGGCACGGCCGGCAGCTTCAACTCGTCCGGCAGCGATGCCGGAGCAGGCGGAGTGGCAATGGGCGTGGGTTCCGCCGGCGGACGACTCGGATCCGAGTCCTGTCCGCGCGTCACGGAAGCAGCCGACGCGACCGAGAGCGCGATCGTCAAATTCAGCAAGAGTCGCCGGCCCATGGATTCGATCCCCTCCTTGGGAACGACCCCGATCGACGCGACACCACGCGGTTAGCTGAGACTTGATAAGCAAGCTGCGTCAAGACAGGGAGACGATGAATACTCCTCATAGTCTCGGGCACGCGCAATGCGCAGACGACGAGGGAGGCAGTCCCGCGGCAGGTTAATATCAGATCGGGCGAAATCGCGGAAGAGCAACTTGTCCGGAAAAGAGGAAGATGCAAAATTCGCCAACCAGCGCGGCCACCGCCAGCCGCCGGCAATCGCAGCATCGCGACCCGCGGAACCCATGATCCTGCGAGGAAGTCGCCGCGCTTTCGCCTGTCATCGGTCGCCGCTATCACTGGGCATTTGCGTGCGTGCCCGAATGCGAGGTGTCGTTGATCAGCCGTTCCAGTCGAGCGGCAACAGCGTCGGCTTCTTCGTCCGGCGCCACCGGGATCGACCGCACTTCCTCCAAACCGCGAAACCAGGTCGCCTGGCGCTTGGCGAACTGGCGGGTGCGTGCCCCGACCCGCGCGATCGTTTGATCGAGAGTGGCGTTTCCTGCCAGCATCTCGATCACCTCGCGGTAGCCGATCACCTGCGCAGCCGCGTCGCCCAGCGGCTAGGGCGCGGCCCGCAGCGCCCGCACTTCCTCAACTAGTCCCGAATCGAAGAACCCGAGCACGCGCCGATTGATGCGATTGACCAGGCTGGCGCGCAGTCGCTCCAGCGCCAGGACGGGAACCGTGGGCGGGGCGGGGCGATCGTGCTCGGACTGCAGGACGCTGATCGGCCGGCCGGTGAGCATGGCCACTTCGAGGGCGCGGATGACTCGCCGGCGGTCGCGCGGATGGAGCCGGCGCGCGCTTTTCGGGTCGATCGCTGCCAGGCGATCGTGGAGCGCGGCGTCGCCGTGCGACGCCGCCTCGCCTTCCAGCCGTCGGCGCAGTTCCTGGTCGGCCGCCGGCCCTTCGAACAGTCCGCGCAGCAGCACCTTGAGGTAGAGCGCCGACCCTCCGACAAAAAGAGCCCGCCCTCCGCGTCGTTCGAGCTCGGCAAGGGCGGAGCGTGCCCACTCGCGATAGGCCGAAACGCTGGCGGTTTCCCAGGGCTCGATCACATCAATGAGATGGTGTCGGATCCCGCCGCGCTCCTCGATCGTCGGCTTGGCCGTTCCGATATCCATACCTCGATACAGCGTCGTCGAATCCAGGGCAATGATCTCCGCCCCCAACCGACGCGCCAGCGCCACGCCGACCGCAGTTTTTCCAGACGCCGTCGGCCCTGTCAGGTAGATGGCGCGATGAAATGCATCTTCACTCATGGCTCGGTTCGTCGCACCCCGCGATGTTGGTCGCAACTCATTTCATCGCACTTGGCCGCGGCCGGAACCACCCATTATCGCCCTTTGGCTCATCGTCGTCGATCAAATCGGCGAACGCCACGAACGCGCCGTGGACGTGACGACCGCTTTGTTTCGAGCGAGCCTCGGACTATCGCGCCAGGCTGCGCCTCGCCGCCCGCTCGCCGCGCCCCCAGCCGCGCGCGTTTGCGTATCCAGTCCAGGCGGGAGGCGGTCCTCCCTGACGATTCCGCTTGAGCCAGACGGCCCCTGACCGTATTCTTGCCGAAACGCCCCGAAGAACTTCGGTCACGATCTTACCCTCATGGAACGACGCGCAAAACTGTGGAAATGGGATGGGAGCCTGTCATGTCGTCTACCTCTTCCGTGCCTGTGGAATCCGTCAGAAACCCGAGTGCAATCAAGCGTGTGGCGATCTTGTTCGCCGGCGGCCCTGCGCCGGCCGCGAATGCCGTGATCTCGACGGCCGCGGCCTCGTTTCGCCGCCACGGTATCGAGGTGCTGGGCATCATGAACGGCTATGCCCATCTCGTCGATTTTGCTCCCGACCACCCGATGACCGAAGGGCGAGATTATATCGTCTTGAACCAGAGCAGCCTGAGGCGCACGCGCAACACTCGCGGCATCTTGATCGGGACGTCGCGGACCAACCCCGCCAAGGACATCTCACAGCCGAGCCACCTGTCCGACCCGGAGCGCACCGCCCAGCTCCGGACCGTCCATCGGGCACTCTGTTCCCTCGGTGTCAATGCGCTCGTCTCGATCGGTGGCGACGACACCTTGAAGACCGCCAACAAGTTCAAACGATTCCAGGACCACCTGCCTGCGGCGGAGCCAAGGATTGCCGTTGTCCATGTCCCCAAGACGATCGACAACGACTACCGCGGGATCGACTTCACTTTCGGTTATTTCACCGCGGTCGAGACCCTGGCTGGCGAGATCCGGAATCTGCTGGCCGACGCCGAGGCCGGCCGCATGTATTTCTTGGTCGAGACCATGGGCCGTAGCGCCGGCTGGCTGGCCTACGGCGCGGCCATCGCCGGCGAGGCCAGCCTGGTCTTGAGCGTCGAAGACTTGACCGAGAGCTACATGACGTCGGAAACCGTCACCGACCCGAAGACCGGAGCGACGGCGACTCGAAAGATTATGAATATCGAAAAGATCGTCGACATGATTGTCCGGGTGATGATCGCGCGCGAGAGCGAGGGAAAGCAGTTTGGCGTCATCGTGCTGGCGGAGGGGCTGGCTCAACATATGCCCGCCCAGTATCTCGAAGGAGTGAAGTTTGACGATCACGGCAACATCTCGCTCTCGCAGACGAACCTGGCGCGCAACATGACAAAGCTCGTCGAGGCCGAATATGAGAAGCGGCAAGCCAAGAAACGGCGGGTCACCGGCTTGCAGCTCGGCTACGAGGCCCGATGTGCCCTGCCCCACGCGTTCGACGTGATCCTGGGCAGTCAACTCGGAGTGGGTGCCTACCGCGCCCTGGTCGAGAATCGCGCCGATGGCGTGCTGATCTCGGTGTCCGGACAGCTCAATCTCAACTACGTTCCTTTCGAGACCCTGATCGACCCGGAGACGCTGATCACCATGGTGCGGTTCATCCAGCCGGGCTCCGACTTCCAGCGGCTGGCTCGATTCCTGGAGAATTACCCTCACGATTGACGAGATTCGCCGGCGGCTCACAGGCTGGCGATCGCCAGGGCGAGCCCGTCCAGAACGACCGCGCCGGCGGCGGCACCGAGAAACAACGTGGGCAACCCGAGAACGACTGGAAGTCGCGGCGGCGGCCCGGGACGGGGATAGCTCGGGAGCGCGCCGGCGTCGATCATGCGGTCGTAGAGGTCCGGGTAACGGCGGCGGCGTTCGGCGGCCACGACCGGAACGAGATTGGCCTCGTAGATCTTCTCGAGCGCACGCGCATAGGCGCCGGGAGCCGGCTCGAAGCGCTTGCCCAGCTCGTCGGCGCGGATCTCCATGCGCTGGTAGATCCGTGTGTAGAAGCTCAACATCAGCCAGGAGATGGCGACGACGCCGACGATGATGAGTAACCCGAACGTAGGCCCGGCGCTTGCGAGGATCGGTCGAACCGCGGCGGGCGATACGACCCAGATCCCCACCACCGTGGTCGCGGCCACTCGCGCCGCCAGGACCCAGCGGCGCTCGCTCAGGTGCCCCAGTTCATGAGCGAATGCGGCGCCGAGCTCTTCGTCCGAAAGCACGCGCAGCGCGGCCGCCGTCGCGCCCACGCTCCCTTCGACGACGAGCGCGAAGGCATTGGCAACCGGCACCTCTAGCTCCAGTACCGACGTCGGATGGATGTCCATCTCCTGCGCCAGCGTGGCCACGATCGTTTGCGCGCGCTCGGTCGCCGGACGCAGGACTCCGAGCGCACGCATTAGCAGGCTCCAGCCCAGCGCCAGATACGCGACGACCGCGACCGCGCCGCCGGCGAGTACCGCCCAGGCGACCGCACTGCCCTTCTCGGGCGTCACCCCATAGAACACGAACGCCAGCGCCAGCAAGACCCCGGCCGCGCCTAGATTGGAGATCCAGGCGGCGCGCTCGGCTCGGGGCGTCAGCGCCATGGCCGGGCACAGCCGCCGTTCGAACCGGATCCGATTATGCAAAACGCCGGCCGAGGCCGCGATGACCAGCAAAAAGAGCGTCACGGCTTCAGGAAACAACGCAATGCGACGGCCGTCGCGGCCCGCGGCAAACACCAGGGGAATGACGACCAGGAACAAAGAGAGTCTGCCGAGGCGACGGGCCGGCCACGCCCGTCGCGCCCGTTCCGACCAGTGCATCTTCGCGGCGCGCTTCCAGGGGATGAGAGCCATCGACATGGCCATCCAGGTGACAGCCCTGGCGATGAGGTAAATCGACCCCAGGATCGCAACGAGCGCGGTCCAGACCGCCGGGTCGCCAGGATTGTACGGCCGCGCCATTTCGAGCGACTGAGGGTCCAGAACAGGCCTCCTCGCCGGGGTCCGCCGCGCCTGCGTGTCGTCGACGCCGCGGCACCGCGACGTCTCAGTTTCAGAGAGGTTGCGTTCGAGTGTCAAGCGGCCAGCGCAGTTCGCCGCGGGAGCGCGTCGCCGGCGCAACGCCGACGGGACGACAGCATCGTCTTGCCAGGGCGCCTACCGCGATCCGGGCGTCAGCTCGCCGCGACCCACCGCGCCAGGTCGCGGAAGCTGGGTGTCTTGCCCTGCATCAGCAGCCCGATCCGGAAGATCTTCCCGGCGGCCCAGACGCATAGAACCGCGGTCAGGCTCGTCAGAATGATCGAGAGCACGACCTGCCACAAGGGCGGCGCCGGGCGCATGGCCAGGCGCATCATCATCAGGAAGGGACTGGCGGGCGGAAACAGCGATAGGCCCACCGACAAATTGCTGGACGGGTTTTGCAGGATCGCGAGCCAGACAAAGGTCGGAAACATCGTCAGCAGCATCACGGGCATCATCAGCGACTGGGCGTCCTTCAGCTCGTTGCAGGCAGCGCCAACGGCCATGTACAGCGATCCATACAGCAGGATCGCCTCGATGAGAAAGAGACCAAGTGCCAGCAACAGCCAGCCCGAGAGCAGGTCGGTGTAGCCGTAGTACGCCGCGACCGCATATCCCGCCGAGAGATAAAGCGCTGCCAGCACGACGGCAATTCCCGCGTTGCCCAGAAGCTTGCCCATCATGAGCTCGAACGGATTCACCGAGCCCAGCAGCACCTCGCTGATCTTGCTCATCTTTTCTTCGATCACGCTGTTCAAGAGCTGCGGAGCGCTCGTGATGATCACGAAAAACATTGAGAACATGAGGACGGCCGGAACGAGCATCGTCCGGATCCGGTCGACTTTCTGTGCATCCTTGATCGTGGGCCGTCCCGACTCGTCGTAGCGGTCGAGCTCCGCCAGGCCGAGATTGTCGATGTCGACAGGCTGGATCAAGCGGTCGGTGGCGGCCTGGTCGATGCCGGCGGCACGGAAGCGCCGCGATCGGACCTCGCCGTTGACCGCCGCGGCCAGCCAGCCGCGGATGACCTCGTCGTTCGGATTATCCGAGTGATAGCGGACGCCGGGCGTCGGCCGATCGTTGGCTTTCGGGACGTCGATCACCTCGGGCGGAATGTCGATGAAGGCGTCCAGCTCGCCGCGGCGAACCCGGTTGGAGAGCTCGAGGACCCCCGACGGCTCAGCATTCCCCTGGCTCGATGATTCGATCGATTCGACCTTTATCGTCGGGTGGACTGGCTTGCCTTGCGCGTCCTTCGCCTGGGCGTTGTAGCCCGCCGCCGCACGAGCGAGCGCTGGATACAGCACGCCGGTGCGATCCAGCACGGCGACCGACCGCGCCGTGGAGTCGACACGCTTGGCGATGAAAAGCTGCAACAGGACCGACCCGCCTGTGATGACGGGCAACAGCAAGATCCCAATGATGAAGGCCTTGGTGCGGATGAACGAGCCAAACTCGGTGGTGGCGACGACCCAGATCTTGCGCCAATCAGGATGCATGGGACACCACCTCCCGCGCAGCTCCGTTTTCGGTTTCCGGCGCTGCGATCCGCACAAAGATGTCATGGAGCGACGGGCGGGCCACTTCGAAAAGCGTCACCCGGGTTCGGGCCATCAAGGCCCCAAGCAGGTCGTGCGGGTCGCCGCGCCACGTGACTTCCTGAAAGTTGCCCTGGTCGTCGAGATTCTCGATGCCCGAAAGGTCCTCGAGCGCTTGCACTCCAGATTCAGTGCGAACGCGAATCGTGTCGTAACCGTATTCCGACTGGATCTCGCCCAGGGTTCCGTCGAGGACCTTTTTCCCTTGAAAGATCATGAAGATCCGGTCGCACAGCCGTTCCGCGACCGCCATGTCGTGCGTGGAAAACACGATCGTGGTTCCCGCTTTCTTGAGCTCGAGCACAGCCTCCCGCAGGACGTCGGCATTGACCGGGTCCAGGCCGGTGAAGGGCTCGTCCAGGATGAGCAGCTCGGGTTCGTTCAGGACCGAGGCGATGAACTGGATTTTCTGAGCCATCCCCTTGGAGAGGGCGTCAACCCGCTGATCGATCCACGGTGAGAGCCCCATGCGATCGAGCCAGCGCTCGATCGCGCGGTCGACGTCCGGCTGTCTGGCGCCTTTCATATAAGCGTAGTAACGAAGCAATCGCCGCACGGACATCCGCTTGTATAACCCGCGCTCCTCGGGCAAATAGCTCACGCGGTCGGCGCGGTGCGCGTCCCGCGCTCGCCCAGAACCTCGATCTCGCCTTCGTCGGGCAGCAGGATGTGCATGATCATCCGGAGCGTCGTGGTCTTGCCCGACCCGTTCGGGCCGATGAAGCCGTACAACGACCCGCGCGGCACGGTCAAATCGAGGTTGCTCACCGCGGTCACACCGCTGTATCGCTTGGTCACCCCGCGGATCGTGATTGCGTTCATTGCGTGCGGTTCCGTGGTGCCTGTCTGCTTGTCGAATGACAATCCTAGCATGCTTCCGACAATTGTACCACGGCCCCCTGGCCGTGTCGCGGCAGGCGGGGGCGGGGAACGGGAGGACATTCGCCGCGGGCACTGGAATATTCGGTACTTTGTCGGCGCCTACCATGGGACTGGCGTGGCATTCCCGATCGCTGGCGAGACCGCCATGCGGTGGAATTTCGTGGAAAAACGACAGATCACAAGTCCGCTGATCGCGGCTGCGAGTACCGGCCGCCGGCTCACGATGCCCGGCAGTTGTGGCCCATCCGGTCGCCTCGGGTACGTGGTGTTGACCGATCGTCTGATGACACGCCGGATGGGGATCTGGATGCTCAAGCGGCAATAATTGGAGGTTTGGGCAATATCTATGTGCCGTTCGCCAATCAGACCGACGGACGCCTTGGCTTGGCTCTGGACGATCGATTGCGTGATTGACGCATCACCTCGGCCAGGAACTGGCCGGTGTACGACGCCCTGCAGGCCGCGATCTTCTCGGGAGTACCAGCGGCGATCAGCTCGCCCCCTTTATGGCCTCCCTCTGGCCCAAGGTCGATCACAAAGTCGGCCGTCTTGATCACGTCGAGGTTGTGCTCGATCACCACGACCGAATGCCCGTCGTCGACCAGCCGATTGAGGCTGACGAGCAGCCGATCAATATCGGCGAAGTGCAAACCGGTCGTCGGCTCGTCGAGGATGTATAAATTGTGTTTACCGCGTTTGAGCTTCGCCAGCTCGCCCGCAAGCTTGACGCGTTGCGCTTCGCCACCGGAGAGGATTGTGGACGGATGGCCGAGCGTGAGATATCCGAGTCCGAGGTCATTCAAGACCGCGACCTTGCGGGCGATCGCCTGCTGATCCTCGAAGAAATCGACGCTTTCTTCAATCGACAGATTCAGGACCTCGGCAATGTTCTTCCCTCGGTATTTGACTTCCAGTGTGTCCTGGTTGTAACGCGCGCCTTTGCAGGTCGGACACAGGACTTCGACGTCAGGCATGAACGAGAGTTGCGTCGTGATCGTTCCTTCCCCGGTGCATTCCTCGCAGCGGCCGCCTTTGACATTGAAGCTGAAAGTCGACGCGCTGAAGCCGCGACTGCGGGCTTCATCGGTTTCGGAGAACAGTGTGCGGATTGCGTCATAGAAGCCAATGTAAGTTGCCGGATTGGAACGCGATGAACGGCCGATCGGAGACTGGTCGACATCGATCACATCATTGATATGCTCGCTGCCGGTGAGCTCGTCGTGCGCGCCGGCGAATACGCGGCTGTCGTAAATCAGCGAATAGAGACGTTTATACACGATATCGTGAACCAGCGAGCTTTTTCCCGATCCCGACGCGCCGGTGATGCAAACAAACTGCCTTAACGGAATCTCGACGCGAAGATTCTTGAGGTTGTTTTGCCGCGCGCCCTTGATGACGATCGATTTCCCGCTGGTCGGCCGGCGTCGATCCGGAATCTCGATCGTCTTGCGGCCGCTCAGGTAACTTCCCGTGAGCGATTTCTCGTTGCTGAGGATTTTTGCAACCGTTCCTTCTGCCACGATCTTGCCGCCATGCACCCCCGGACCAGGGCCAAGCTCCACCACATGATCGGCCGCCCGGATCGTATCGGCGTCGTGTTCGACCACAATCACCGTGTTGCCCAGGTCGCGAAGTCGTTTCAACGTCTCGATCATCTTCACATTATCTTTGGGATGCAGCCCGATGCTGGGTTCGTCGAGCACGTACAGCATTCCCATCAAGCCCGAGCCGATCTGAGAAGAGAGTCGAATACGCTGGGATTCTCCGCCCGAGAGCGTGGATGAACGACGATTCAAGCTGAGATAATCTAACCCGATCGCGATCATGAGCTCCAACCTCGTGCTGACCTCGCGCACGATCGTCTCGGCGATCGCTTGATGTCGAGCCGATGGCTCTAGCGATCGCAGAAATTCGAGTAATTTGACGAGGTGCATCTCGCCTATCTCGAACAGATTGTGGCCCGCGACCGTCACGAGCCGGCGCGTGCGTTTGAGTCGGGCGCCGCCGCATTCCGGGCAATCGTATTCGACCATCACCTTCTTGAGGTATTCATCCATGCCGGCGTTCGACGTCCCTTGCTTGCGGTACTGGCGGTAGGAATGCTCCAGCTGATTCACAATTCCGTTGAATTTGATTCTCTTGCCGGCGTGCTGGTGCCCGAGTTTCGCTCCTGGAGGTAGCAAGACTTCAAACTGCTCCCCTTTGGTGCCGTAAAGCAGCACCTGGACATGTCGCTCGGCCAGATCCTTAAACGGTGTGTCGAGGCTGAATCCGTAATGTGCGGCGAGACTGTAAAGGAGGCGGCCGCCCCAACCGTCACGACTGTTGTTCAAGGCCGCGCTGACAAACGCTCCCTCGTTCAGGGATCGGGTTGGATCCGGCACCAGGAGTGAAGGATGCACCCTCATCGCCGTTCCGATGCCCGAACACGTCGCGCAGCGCCGGACGGGTCGTTGAACGTGAACTGGGCCTGGTTCATCTCGCCGGCGACAAGGTGATGCTGCGAGCAGCCAAACCTCTTGTAAAACTTCTCGTGAAGGGCGCCGGCCTTCTTCGGTTTCGTGATGTGAAAGCCGACCAGCCCGTCGCCGAGCTTCAGTCCGTGTTCGAGCGACGTCACGACTTGATGGTCGATTCCCGGACCGACGACAAACGAGTCGATGACCGCTTCAATCGTGTAAGCCCGATCCTCGTCCAGTTCGATATGGTCGCCCAGGTCGTGAGGCTTGCCGTCAATCCGCGCTTGCCGGTAACCGTTAACGCGAATCTGATCGAAGAGATACTCGTAATCTTCTCCGTGGATCTTGTACGTGGGCGCCCGCACTTCCACTTCCGTGTGCCTCGGCAGTGACAGCAGATGCTCCATCATCTGATGCGGGGTGCGAATCACGAGCGCCTCGCCGCATGCCGGGCAATGCGGCGTTCCCATGGTCGCGTACAGCATCCGTAAATAGTCGGATATATCCGTCATCGTGCCGACTGTCGAACGGGGATTTGACCCGACCGTCTTCTGATCGATGGAAACGACGGGCGAGAGTCCGTTGATGAAATCGACCTCCGGCTTCTTCAGCTGTCCGACGAACCGCTTCGCGAACGTCGACATCGACGCCAGCAATCGCCGCTGTCCTTCGGCATAGATCGTATCGAAGGCGAGCGACGACTTGCCGGAGCCGCTCATGCCGGTGACGACAACAAGCTTGTCGCGCGGAATCTCCACGTCGACATTTTGCAGGTTGTTCTCGCGTGCTCCCCGAACCTGAATGGTCGTTCGCAAGTTCAGACCTCAAGGAAATACGCTGGTTCTTCCACCCGTTCCAGGCTGCGCTTGGTCAATTTGAACGGCGCCGAGACCTTTTGCAGCAGTCCTTTCTGTTCGAGCCATTCGCAGGCGGCTGCCAGATGCCCCGGGTGAATCTGAGAAAAAGCGAAGTGGTCGCTGATCTCCGACAGCGGCACGACTCGGTTGTGTTTCTTGAGAAATCCCAGGAGCGGCTTCAGGTACGCCCGGTAATGTTTCTCGAGATATCCGTCGATCGCGTCCAGTGCCGTGGAAAGCACGCGCCGATTCTTGCGCTTCGAGAGCACGTCGATGTAGATTGTCTGAAAGAGATCGGGGTCGCCTTCCATCGCGCGGTAGATGACATCTTGTTCGCAGATCTGACCGCGACTGATGATTTCGGTGTGCGCGATGCTGTGCGCGGCAGAGACTATTCCCTGGGCCGCTAATTCCAGGTCGCGCTTGATGTCCAGGCGCTTGCGCGCGTGACGATGCTCATCGATCGTCCAGGTCGAGAACACAAGCAGCTCGCGTTCCTGGTCCTTGATCGCGACCGCGTTCGCCTTCTTGAACCAGCTCTCGATCGAGGGATCCTTGCTGTAGACAATTTGACGATGTGCAAAGAAATTGCACGAGAAAGCGGTCCGCGACATCCCTTCGACCATCTGCTTGAAGCGCACGCGGGGAACCACCTCAGCGTGAATGTTGATGCCATTTTCGACCAGGATGCGGAAGATGCGTAAGTCCTCACCATCGCTCGGTAGTCGCCGGCTGACGCCATCGGCCTCGATGATCCACAATCCGAGCGTTTCACGCCGCCAGATTGTCTCCATCGACAAGCTCCGTACCAAGACGACTGCCAGGACGTACCGATCGTCTGCGACCCGGTGAATGAACTGTCCGAGCGCGCCTTTGAAACGAGCGACTTCCGCGGCATCCTCTTTTTGAGTCATGTGTGTCTCCGTGGTCCAGGCCTTCTCAGGCAGGACGTGGATTCGATCGCCAGATGGCCTCGAGGATACTCCGCTTCGGCCGTCGGTTCCAAGAGCGAGAATGCTCGCACTCCGATCCAACGGTTTCAGCGTGGGCTGACGATAACACTCTGGCCGACGGCGAGACCGTCCCTGCGGGTGGACGTGACTTGTGTTACACCTCGGCTGCGCCGATCGTATTCCCTCCCCCCTCGCGGGGAACCGGCCGAAGCGGGTCTCGGTCCGACGACACCGAATTTCGTGAATTCCCAACACACGAGGTGTTTCCATGTGGCGAACGTTGATTCTGGCGGCGGGCCTGTTTGCGTGCCTGATCCCGGCCGGCACGGTCGCGCAGGAGTATCGGAAAACCGTCACGGTCGAGGTCTATGCGCCGGAGGGCGCGCGGCTGTATCGAGGGTCAGGAGTCGAAGTCCACGGGGGCGATGCGCCGCTTCGTATCGCCGCCGCTGTGTCTGCCGCCTGACGTCACACCGCACGGCTGATCAACGCGGTTTTGCCGCCGCGGAGGTGGGAGCCGAACCCGGGGCGGCCGCGTCAGGCTCAGGCTTGCCCAAGAGCTCCGCCGCCTCCCGGCAGAACTGCCGCAGATCCGCGTTCTTCGGCGCCTGCCCTTTGGTCCAGGCAATCGCCTTGTCGAACCACTTTGCGTAGGGCCGGCTCGACACCGGACTCCAGCAGGTCGCGCGCCTTGTCGGCAGCGACGGCTGCCAGCTGCCAGGGACCCAGATCGCCCACAGCCGCGCCCTGCGCCAGGCTGCGCAGGCGGGTCGCACCCTGGAGTGCGACGTTGACGCGCCGGGATGTTTCCCGTATTCGGTCCAGCCGCTGGAGCTCGACCCAGCGCCAGCCGGCCCCCCAAGCACGCCGGCAAGGAGGACCGTCGCGCCGAGCGCGGCGGTCAGCCGCCGCGACCGCCGCTCGGCAGGCTCTCGGCCTCGTCTCCCCGACCGGCGGACCAGGCGATCCGGCGATGTTTTCTGCAGAGAAAGGCGCAAGGGGCCAGGGGTGTCGAGGGCAGACCGGCGGGGATGGACCGCCCGCACGCCCATGCGATAATACCCTCGCCGCGACGCTCCCCGCGCGACCGGGACTGCCTGGCCGTGGTCGGTCGTGCCGGGGATGGCGTCGTGCCTCGGAGCTTCCACCATGGCCGCCGACCGAGACCTTCTCTTCGGCCTGCTTGCCCTGCAGATCGGCCTGATCCAGCAGGCGCAGCTCGTCGCGGCATTCCACGCCTGGACGTGCAACAAGTCGCGATCGCTGGCCGATCACCTGCTCGACCTTGGAGACCTGGACGCGGACGATCGCGGCGCGGTTGAGGCCCTGGTTGCGCGCCATCTCAAACGCCACGGCGGTGGGGTTGAGCAGAGCCTCGCCGCTGTCCCCGCCAGCAGGGCGGTCCGCGCCAGCCTGGCCGCGCTCGGCGAGCCGGAGATCGAGGCGCCGCTTGCCCGGGTCGCCCGGAGCAAGAACGGCCCGGTGACCGAGGCTGAAGACGACGACCTCGACTGCACTGCCGATTACTCGGTTGGCAGGGCCACGTCCGACGGCCAGCGATTTCGGGTCTTGCGGCCGCATGCCCGCGGCGGGCTGGGCGAGGTGTTCGTCGCCCTGGACGCGGAGCTGCACCGCGAGGTGGCGCTGAAGCAGATCCTCGAGAAGCACGGCGACGATCCGGTCAGTCGCCAGCGATTCATCGCGGAGGCCGAGATCACCGGCGGCCTCGAGCATCCGGGCGTTGTCCCGGTCTACGCACTGGGCACGGATGCCGGCGGGCGTCCTTACTACGCGATGCGGTTCATCAAGGGAGATTCGCTCAAGGACGCCATCGCGCTGTTCCACGCCGATGAAACGCTGAAGCGCGACCCTGGTCGCCGGTCGCTGGAGCTACGCAAGCTCCTCCGTCGCTTTACCGACGTCTGCAACGCCATCGAATGCCCATTCGCGCGGCGTATGCACCGGGACATCAAGCCGGGCAATGTGATCGTCGGCAAGCACGGCGAGACCCTGGTTGTCGACTGGGGCCTGGCCAAGTCCGTTGGCCGGGGCGATCCGTCCCTCGGTGAGCAGACGATCGCTCCGTCTTCATCCGGGTCATCCGAGACGCTACCCGGCAGCGCACTGGGCACGCCGGCCTACATGAGCCCCGAGCAGGCGCATGGCGACTTGAATCGGCTGGGCCCGCGATCCGATGTTTACGCCTGGGCGCCACGCTCTATTGCCTGCTGACCGGCAAACCGCCGTTCGAGGGCGACGAGATAGGGGCCGTGTTGCATGCCGTGCAAGAGGGCCGATTTGCCAAGCCATCCCAGATCGATCCTTCCCTCGACAGGGCTTTGGAGGCGGTCTGTATGAAGGCGATGGCCACCGGGCCTGAGAGTCGATATCCCACGCCACGTGCCCTGGCGGATGATCTCGACCGCTGGATGGCCGACGAGCCCGTGACCGCCTGGCGCGAGCCCTGGTCGCGGCAGCTCTTGCGCTGGCTGACGCGGCATCGGTCGAGTGTCACCGGCGCGGCGGCGGCGGTGCTGGCAGGAGTGGCGGGGCTTTGTGCGGTGCTCGGTGTGCAGGCGGCGGCCAACGTCCGACTGTCGGAGTCGCTCAAGCGTGAGACAATGCGCGAACGCGGAACTGACGCGCAGATCGAAGGCCGCCGTGCAGGCCCGCTTCGACCTGGCCGTCGAGGCGATCAAGGCATCCCACACCGGCGTCAACGAAGACTTCCTGCTCAAGGAAGACCGATTCAAGGAGCACCGCGACCGGCTTTGAAATCGGCCTCGGACTTCTACGCCAAGCTCAGCGCCCTGCTGGGCAAGGAGACGGACCTCGCTTCACGGCGGGCGCTGGCGCAATCGAACTTCGAGCTGGCCGAATTGACCCGCAGGATCGGCCGCCCGGAGGCGGCGCTGGCGGCGCACCAGGCGGTGCTGGCGGCACGGGAGGCGCTGGCGGCCGATTCCGAGGCTGATGCCGGCATGAAAGCCGACGTCGGCCGGAGCCTGACCGCCGTCGCATACGTGCTTAGTTGGAACGGGAAGACTGCCGAGGCGCTGGTGGCCTACCGTCGGTCGGAATCGCTACTGGCGGGCCTGGCGGGTTCTGACCCGGCGGCGCGAGCGGCGCTGGCGGCCTGCCGCGCGCGTATGACCCGGTTCCTGCTGTACTCAGGCAAGTCCGCCGAGGCGCTGGTAGCCGGCCGGCTCGCGAAGGCCGACCAGGCGGTGCTGGCCGCCGCCCCCGGGGCCTCGAATGATGCCCGACGCGACCTGGCGGCCACAGCCAACGAACTCGGCATTGTGCTCTGGGACACGGGGAAGATAGCTGAGGCAGAGGCCGAGCTCCGCTCGGCGGTTTCGATCCAGCAGGCGCTGGCTGACGAAAACCCCGCCGTCACTGAGTTTGGCTTTGGCCTGACGGCCATGCACATTCACTTCGGGAGAGTGTTGTCGTTGGCCGGCAAGCAGGCGGAGGCCGAGCTCCGCACCGCGCTGGCGATCTCCAGGAAGCTGATGGACCGGGATCCCGCGGTCACGCTAGTCCGCAGATCCGTGGCGGTTAGCCGAAATGGACTCGGTCATGTTCTGTGTTTGGCTGGCAAGCACGCCCAGGCCGAGGCCGAGCTCCGCACGGCGCTGGCGATCGTCCAGAAGCTGGCGGACGAAAACCCCAGGATCTCAACCTTCCGCGAGGACATCGCGATCGTACAGACGGAGCTGGGCGTCGTGCTCTTGCAAATGGGCAATCCGGCAGAGGCGGAGGCCCGGCTCACCAACGCAGTGGCGATCCTGCAAGGCCTGGCCGACGACAACCGCGCGGTAGCCACATTCGATGAGCACCTCGCCCGCGCCCTCAGTGCCGTGGGCGACGTGGTGCGCTCGCTCGGGCGGGCGGCCGCGGCCAAGGGCAGCTATGAACGCGCAATCGCTCTGAAGGAACCGCGGGTCCACGAGGATGCGACGAACACGGAACACCGATATGTTCTGATATGCGCGATGCGGCGGCGCGGGCTGGCCCTCCGCGATCTCGGCGACCTCGCTGGCGCGGCCGCTGATATCAGGCGAGCGCTGGCGTTGTGCGACGGACCGCCGCCGCGGTCGGCACACTATTTATTCGAGATCGAGATGGCCTGCTGCCACGCAGCACTCGCGGGGCTGGCGGGGCGAGTTGGCAGGGGTCTCGGCGGACGAGGGGGAAATTGCGGCCGACAGGGCGATGGAATGGCTACACCGGGCGGTTGCCATGGGCTACCGAAATACCAACGAACTCCGGATCGAGTCGGCCCTGGACCCGCTCCGCAATCGGCCCGACTTCCAGCTCCTCATGAGCGACGTTGTCTTCCCGTCCGATTCATTCGCCCCGCCGCCGATCCCGTAAACCCGGGGGGATTCGCGAGGCCGAGCGAGTCACCTTTCTTTCCGCTTGCGGGAGTCGGTCCGACACACCGCGGTCGATGTGACCGACGCGCGCTGGCCGACTTCAGCCAGAAAGCGAAACTTTCGGCAACACGACACTGGCTTGGGATAGCAAACGGACTGGAACCAACGGTCAGTATTGATCGTCGGTCCAGATATGCTCCCTCTGTGTGCAAAGGCGCAAGGGCCAGGGGTAACGGCAACAGAACGGCAGATATGCGCAGGCCCGCACGTTCATGGGATAATCCTCTCCTGGCGTCACTACCCTCGCTACCTGGCTCCGTTCCCGTGGTCGGGTTTACAAGGGATAACGTCCTGGTCCGGGGCCACGTCATGTCCGCTGCCGCCGACCGCCATCTTCTGTTTGGAATGCTCGCCGTTCAGAACGGCCTGATCGACCAGGTCCAGCTTGTGGCAGCATTCCAAGCCTGGACACGCGACAAGGCTCGGAGCTTCGCCGACCGGCTCGAAGACCGCGGCGACCTCGACGCCGACGACCGCGCCGTGGTTGACGCCCTGGTGGCGCGTCATCTCAAGCGGCACGGCAGCGACATCGAGAAAAGCCTGGCCCATGTCGCGGCCAGCAGGTCCACGCGCGAAAGTCTAGCGATCCTGGGCGACCCGGACATCGAGGCAACGCTCGGCCACGTGGGATCGGCTCGCGCGGTTCCCGAGCACCATGGTCACGTCGATGCCGATCGCACGACGGACTACCCGGCCGGCGCAACCACATCGGAAGGTCCGCGATTCCGCATATTGCGGCCCCACGCCCGCGACGGGCTGGGCGAGGCGTTCGTGGCGCTGGATGCTGAGTTGCACCGCGAGGTGGTGCTGAAGCAGATCCTCGAGAAGCACGCCGACCATCCCGCCAGCCGCCAGCGGTTCATTGCGGAGGCCGAGATCACCGGCGGACTCGAGCATCCCGGAATCGGTCAGACGGTGATTGCGGCCCGGTACCTGAAGGTCATGCACGGGATTTGACGACAGAGCAGAATCTTGATTCGCAGCGCGACGCCCGGAAGCGGGCAGGGTGTGAGAAAATCATCGCGGACACCGCCAGCGGCGGCAACCTGCATCGGTGCGGTCTGGAGAGGTTGCTGGCCATGCTGCGATCTGGCGACTCGCCGGCGCTGTGACGGCTAGATCGGCCGGGACGGACGCTGAAGTACTTGCGTCGGCGGGCGCACTGGAGGACCGTCGTTGACCAAATCCGACTCAGACTGGTCCCGCTTAATCGGCGGGTGTGAATTCTGTTGAAATCGCCGGGCCGCTCGCTTACAACCGCGTTGGAGTCGACAATTCTCCCCCAATGGAAACCGCCCATGACTCACACGATCCGCATGGCCATGATCGGTCTGATGGCCTCGTCTGCGCTCGCCGACGACCGCCTTCGCCGACGACAAGGCTAATTCGGTCGAAGGAGCCTGGAGGCAGGTCGAGCAGAAGAACGGCGAGGCCCAGGAATACCAGAAACCCCCCGACGGCACGGTGATGACCGATTGCATTGTCGGCGGGCGCTTCATTTGGACAATTGTCCAGAAAGGAAAGGTCGTCGGCGTTGCCGGTGGCCGCTACAAGGCCGACAAAGACAAGTTCACGGAGATCATCGAGTACGTGAGCGGCGATGGCGTTCCCGAGTCATTCGTCGGCAGTTCGTTCGAGTTCACGGTCAAAGTGGACGGGGAAAAAATGACCAAGATCGGGACGATTCAAGTGGGTGGCCAAGACTTCAAGATCGATGAGAAATGGGAGCGGTGCAAACCTTAGCCGGCGATCTTCGGCGAACGTGGAAGGAAGATGCGGCGCTCGCCGGACCCAAATACGACCGGGACACGCTCCGCCACGGCTTTGATCCATCGCTCCGGCTTATTGGTCAGGCGGACCACCGAAGTAAGAAGCAGTAGACGATGATCGCGCCCGTTACCGCGCCGACTACCCAGCGGCCACCGTTAGCCCGTTGGGCGAACCCGCCGCCCGCACTTCCGCCGATCAGAACAGCCAACGGCCGGTTGAATCGGAATAGAGCGAGCCAAAAAGCGAGCAACAGCACCACGAGCATGATCCACCGGATCGTGAATCGCACGTGCGGCGGCCTCATGATTGATCGTCGATCGTTGAATGCGGACTCTGATCGCTGAATCACCATTCACGTTCCTGTAGCCGCACCAGGTCCCGGGTGCCAAGCTTCGCGGCGTGCCTCTCCAGAGAATCCGGCAACAAGCTCAGGAATTCTTCCCGATCCAAGGTCAGTCGGATTTTCCGGGCTGTCGCCCGGGTTTGGGTTTGACGGTCTCGTCAAACGCGCTTGCGGGTGCTGGCACGATTCGCAGAGGCGCATTTTGGGGCGGATCCGCCTCCATTCTAAGGGAATCTCCACGTCAGGTCTGGCGACCGGACGAGAGGAGCCGTCTCATTCAGATTTCGACGACGAGCGGGACACGCTCTCCGCGTCTCGCGTTGGGCCAAGGCCCTGGAGCGTGACGTTCAACACTGCTTGAACGCCGACTGCGCGGACTCCAAGCCATGTTCGTCCGGGTTCCTCCCTCGTCTCACGGCTGGACTTCAAACTTCTTGAAAAAACCCAGGACATCGTCGTACGACGTGAAGTTTGCGGGTCGGAAGCCGGTGAGGTCATCCTCCTCGAGCGCGATCCGAAAGTCTGTGAGCTTTTCTCCATCGAAGAAATAGAGACGTGGCTCTGGGTCGGGCGGAAGCGACCGCCCATCCGACCGCCGGATCAGCCAGCCCTCCGTCGATTTGAGCGTGACTCGGCTATCCGTCTGCCTCGCCTCCGCAGTCGACGACAGCGGCCAGTTTCGCACCGCCACCCAGGTGACCTTGCCTAGCCGGAAGCCGTTCGTGAGGATCACAAAATCGTTACCGACGACGAACGATCGACCACTGATCCCAGCAGCGCCGTCCTGCACAAGCTTGCTGCACGACAGGATGGGGAGAATCAAAACGAGGAGAAGTGTAGCCCTGCTACGCATCGAATGGCCCCATCCGCTCGCGATCGGATCGCCCGATCGGCGCCTTGGAGTACAGATTGCAGGCTGATCGCCCGACGTCTCGCTGGTTGGAACTCGAAGATGCTTCATTGAGCGAGACATCCCATCGCTCGACGCCACATCATCCGTCAAGTTCACGATCCCACAGATCCTGCGGAGCATCGCTCTTCGGCTTCGCGGCGGGACGTTCGGGTCGATACTTCGCTTCCAATGCCAACCCGCAAAGCACGCCAGCGTAGGCTCCCACAGCAAATACGATGCTGCAGAGGATCCGCCCCAGAGGGGTCAGAATGGTCTCGCCCCCCTTCCCTTGCCACCAGAAGAGTCCCGCCGGGCCGACGCGAGCAAAAGCGAAGAGGAGTCCCAGCACTGGCCCGGCGAGCGCCCCGACGCAAGCGTAAGTCGCCGGCTTTCCGCTCTGTGTGGGACCGATCAGCGATTCGGTAGCGCCTTTGATCATAAAAATGGCGGTGCCCAGGAATTACCCCGGCTGCAGTTGAGATGTTGGCGGTTCCCCGGTGACATTGTCTCGCCGCGTCACGTTTCTTTCCAGCCGGTTGAGCGCGCACCAAAGAATCCAGAGCCTTGATGAGGGCGGGCATTTCGCGGCGACTCTTGATCCGGAGGAACCTGGCCTTGCCTGGCAGCAAACCGGTAGCGCTAGAACGCTGGCGCTCTCGCCATCGCCCTGTCCGGTCACACAACCGGTCAATCGCCGCATGACGCTCAAGGCGGACCCAATCGGGTCAGTCGTCGCCGGCCTGCGAGGCACAGCGCATCTTCCGGTGGAAACTTCATGCCGACGGCGAATCTCCACCAAGTTGACGGTAAGCCCGCTCCGTTGCTATTCGTCGAGTCGCGAAGAGTCCAAAGACGGTAGCCCCGAGCAGGGCGACCGGGATGCACACGAAGCAATGGACGACAAGGGCCCTCGCTATCTCCCTTTGCAAGACTGCCGCTGAACGATCAGATTCCAGTAGAGCCACAACTCGCCTGGTGATCTCTAACGTCGCGAGTCGCGGCTCGACGTCATAGTGCTGCCCCCACGGCATCCCCAGTAGGCTGAGCACCAGGTGGCACCAGCCGAACGCTGCGAAGCCCGTCCACCAGGCGCCCTCGATCCCCGGAGGCGCATTTCGCCTTGTACGTAGCGATCAGCAGGACGGCGACAACGAGGTTGAAGATGATGCTGACCCAGAGCTGACTGGCCGACCGAAATGCGGCCAGCCCGAGTGCAACTGGGATCATCACGGCCATGAGCTTGGCGATCGAGAAATGAAACCGGGGCACCCAATCCTCCGTCCTCGACGGCTTTCACCGCCGTGTCGTGATCCCGGGTAGTCGCGCAGCTCGCTGCGACGATCACGGTGACGCGGGCGTAAGCCCGTCCGCGACAGTTTGCAACTGCTTCAGATCGTCATTCGTGAGCTTCAGATATTGCGTATTGGTCCCCTCGGCATCGGCCGTGCTGAAGCTGTAAACGACACGAACCCCGCGAACCGCGGTCTTTGCGGCGTCTTGACCGGCGGCCTCGGCGAGAATCTGGTTGACGAACTCGCGAACGCTGCCGACGCGCTTGTGTCCGACCATCCAGAAATTGTAGCCTTCCTCGAGCCGGCCAACGCTCAGGCGGTCGGAATCCTTGCCCGGATCGAGGATTAACGCTCCGCGGTCAAAGTAAAGGTCGTAAGCAGATTTTAGATCCGCAGTCACGTCTGTGAGCTGCATGCCGAGCACAGCGTAATGCTTGAGGCCGGCTGGCAATTCAATTGCTTTCAGCCGGACTTCGAGGTCGTTCTGATCGCTGTTGACAGCCATCGGCAACTGAATCTTCTGCTTGATATCCAGGGCGCGGGCGCCGAGCAGCGTCAGTCCTTTGCTAAGGCCGCGCAAGGCGAACTTGCCGTTCGCGTCGGTCATCGTCCCTTTGCGATGGGATCCGTCATTGAGCATGGCTTTGATGATCGCATTCGGAACCGGTTTTCCGGCAGCATCAAACACGGTTCCGTTCACTTTGCAACCGGACTCGAGGACTATCCGCAAAGCTGGGCGATCATTCGCGGCAAGCGCGTAAACATCATCAATTCTAAGATCGATATAATCTGGATGGAAGAACCAGACAATTCCCTTGCTCGGCCCGCCTCCAGGAGCGAACGGCTTCTCGGAATAATTGAATAGTTCAAACGACCCGTCCGATTTGCTCGCGGTTCGCTCGACTCCGCCCGTACCGCGGGCAAAGGCGGCTTTGGCGCTGATCTTGACCGCCGAGATCGGCCCCCCATGTTCGTCAACGACGATGCCCGCGAAATAGAGTGCCGGCTTGAGTATCAGAGTCGCTTCCACCGCCGCGCCCGGCACGGCTAGGGCGCTCTTGGCGTCGCCGCCGCTCATTAATGTTCCGACTAACCTGCGATAGCCGGGCTTCATCGCATCGATTGAGATCGTCGTCGGCTTCCTGATCCCGGGAATCTCCAGCAGGTACTCCCCTTTGGCGTCGGATCTGGCCTCGACCTGCTTGTGAATTGTGCTGGCATCGACGAATCGCATATCGGCGGCGGGAATGGCCACGCGCACGCGAACATTGGCCAGGGGAGCGCCGGCCTCGTCGGTCACGCGGCCGCGGAGAATCGCGGGCCCGGCAGCGCCCTGTTGCCGGCCCTCGGGGGAAGCGTTGCTCGTCGGTGCTGGATCGTCGGCGAAAGCCACGACGAGCGGAACAGCGACAAGCCCGGCGACGAGCGGGGCACTCAGCGAATTGAGACGATTGTTTCGGCCCTGGGTCAACATGCGAATTCTCCTGGACAATGAGCCGGCGGAATAGATCGCGGTGCGCAATGGGACGGGAATGCGCGGTCGCTCCGAGAGGAAGTCCAAGGTGTCCACCAGTGTGGCGGCGTATGTCCGAGGTTGATGCGGAAGTAGCTCGAGGACGCGGCCATCGCAGCACTGTTCTTCGAGTTCACGCAACTGCCAGCGTGCCCACCACACGACAGGATGCCACCAGAAGACAGTCGTCGCCGCGAGCTCGAGGAGCCGAACGAGATGGTCGCCGCGCCGTATATGGGCGAGCTCGTGAGCCAGGATTGTGGCTTGCGCCCCGCTGCTCAGGCGGGCAAAGAGTTCGGAAGGCAAGATCACGCACGGGCGGAGTCCGATTGACCAGACCAGGGGCGGCAGAGGACGAGACGACATCCGGACATCAGGTACACGCCAGAGACCCAGCCGGCTCGAAAGCTCGGTGACCATCGTGCGGATGCCTCGTGGTGCCGCCTCGAAATCGCGGACGGCGCTTGCAAAACGCTGAATGCGGACGGAAAAGCCGATGGCCATGCAACAGGCGCCGCCGATCCAGATTGCGGCGAGGACGGAGGTGAGTGACCAGGGCTGGGCGCTGGCTGTCGCGGTAACGCGATTACTGATCGCGCGCTCCTGGCTGGCCCCCGCAATCGCCTCGCGGGAATTCGTCATGACAGCGGGAGCCGTTTGCTCCACGCGATGATGAGCGGGCGAGCTCGGAATCGTTACATCTGAATCGGCGCTCGCGACGGACGTCGCAGGTGTGAAAGCGAACGGAAGCCCGGTGATGACCATGGGTGGCGTGAACAGTTTGAGCAGAACGACGACCCAGAGTACATGGAGCGCGGCGGCGTTCCTCCAGACGCGGCCGATCAGCATGGCGCCGATCGCCAGAATCGTTGCGACCACGGCGTTACTGGCAATCACCCCCCAGAACGTGTACATGGCTTGCTCTCGAGTAGAGGGTTAACAATCAATCACTGATCTCTCGGCCAGAGCTCGTCGATGAGCTGGCGTAGCTGTTCGCCGTTCTTTCTGGAAAGTCCCTTTTTCGATCGCAGCAGTGTGGTCACAAGCGGCACGATTGCGCCGTCGTAGAGCCGATCGGCCAATCCCGTCAGGCGGTGCCGCAGGAAATCTTCCCGACTGAAGAGCGCTCCGAAGCGATGGGCCCGTTCGCGGCGATCGCGGCTCACGCAGCCCTTGGCTTCAAGCCGCTCGAGCAGCTTTTGCACCGAGGCCATTTTGGAGTCGGAAACCTTTTCGTAGATCGCGTCCGCGATATCGCGGCTGGTTGGAGTGCCCTGCCTCCAGATGACTTCCAGGATCGAAAGTTCTCCCTCGGTGACCGCTTCGATATTCACGGGATCGCCCCTCCCCCGCTTCATGAACCCAGACAGACAGCCTGTCTGTATTGTCCCAGCGGGCTGAAGGTTGTCAATAGCGCGCCTCGATTGACTGACCGCCGCCGGCTACTTCGACCTTGTTGCGATTGCTGATGCGAGGAGGACAAGCGCCGCGAGAGCCAGTGTGACGAGGAAGGCCGACAGCGAATCGGGGCGCGTAGGGCGGGGCAATAGCGGCCGATCGGGATGTTGAACCGTGTCTCGACCCTGAAGACTCCACAGCCAGACGGACCCATCCTGGCCGGCGGATGCGAGCCGCGTGCCGTCCGGGGAGAATGCGACCGACCAGCCCGAGTTCTGGACCCGACACTCGATCAGACCGACCGGCGCCATCAAATCGCGGAACCTGTCGCCCAACGGGTCCGGCCGGTGCCGGTGCCCACCACAGGCGGCAACGCACCGCCCGGTTGTCGCCTCCCAAACGGAAACGCATTCGTCGTCGCCCCCCACGGCAATCAGCCGGCCGTCGCGTGAGACCGCAAGACTGCGGGCTCCCGCGGCCGGGATGGCGGCGACCAGGCCCCGGGGAGAACCCGCATTCGCTGGGCGCGGCGGCTTCCGCCTCGTCCTCCAGCAGGCCCGAGGGGATTCACTCGCCGGGCTCGGTGGCGAGCGTCTCCAGAGAGTCCTGCATCAAGCTCAGGAGTTCTTCCCGATCCAGTGGGAGCTGGATTTTCCGGGCGGTCGCCTGGGTTTGGGTCTGTGCCGCGAATCGAAGACAAGGGCGAAGGCTCATGCGTCTGACGATCTGACCCTGTTCGTTAGGCCGTCCCCGCACAACGCGTCGAGTCGACGTTCGATTCTCTTCCACACGTCGATTTGCTCGACCACCGCCGGCTTCGCAGGACGCGAAGAGCATCGTCCGTTTGCCGTCTTCGGCTTGCGGTAGGATTAAACCCGTTCTGCTGACTACCGCGCATTATCAAGCAGGTTTTCACGCGGACTGGGCAGGATTGCTGCGAAAAGACAACATTCCTTGACTTCCCGTGCTTCGACTAAGTAATTCGCTTGCATCGCTGCCAGGCCGTGAAAATGATGTTAAGGGGATGTGAGCAATTCGTGAAATCACTTCACGGATCGTCACTGTGGCGCCCGGTCGTGCGGGTGACTGAATCTCGGAGTCAGTGGGCGTAGTCTGGGCATCCACGTCGATCGGTGACGGTGACTTCACGCGACGCTCCGCAGGGTTCCGTGCCGAAAAGCTGTTTGCTCGTCTCATCGAAGCCGATCACCGGCCGGCTGGGATGTCGGATGGCAGGTAGGTCTGGATCACCTCATCAATCCGTTCGAAGTAACAGGACGTTTCGCAGTGATTCCACCAGAGATTGCGGGCCAAGAATGGCCGACAACCGCAAATCTTGACTCAAATGCTGCCAACGATCGAAAAGGTAGACTGCCCGCCTGACGAACAGGTAGACCGCCAGCCTGAAGCCGAGCGTGAATGTTCGCCCGGGCGCGTCTTCTGGATTACCGGCTTATCCGGTGCCGGCAAGACAACCGTGGGCCGTGAATTGTGGCGCCGGCTGCGTGCCGCCGGTCGTCCGGGCACGTTTCTCGATGGCGATGCGCTGCGTGGCGCGATCGCCGAAGATCTTGACCACAGCGCAGTGACAGGCGGCAATCGGCAATGCGCAATGCGCGGCTGTGTCGTTTGCTGGCCGGGCAGGGCGACGATGTCGTGTGCGCGACCATCTCCCTGTTTCACGACGTGCAGCGCTGGAACCGCGAGAACATCCCCGGTTATCGCGAGATCTACCTTCGGGTCCCGATTGACGAGCTACGGCGTCGCGATAGCAAGGGCATCTACGCGGCGGCCCAGCGCGGCGATGCGCACAACGTCGTCGGCCTTGACTTGCCGGCGGAGGCTCCCGGACGCCGGACCTGGTGGTCGACAATTATGGGGCGCTCGACGTTGCCACGGCGGTCGACCGCATCCTGGCGGTCTGCGCCAGGCCGAACGGCGCGGCTGCGGCGCAGCGCGGGGGCCTCGTCGCCTTCACCACGAAGGCGGAAACTCTGGAAGCGCTGGCGCCCCTGCTGCGCACCGCTCGAGTCCTGCCGCAGGTCCGATTCTCGGTCGGCGATTGGCGCTCGGAGGCTGCCCTCGTGCTCGCGGCCGTCGCTAGGGCGCCCTGGGGTTCCGATCGGGTCATCGTGCGCAGCAGTGCACGCAGCGAGGACGGCGCCGCGAGCTCTCTCGCCGGGAAATTCGATTCGGTGCTCGGTGTCGCCGGCAGCGCCGCGATTGCACAGGCGATCGACCGCGTGGTTGACTCGTTTGCCGGTGACGGCAGTGATGATGACCAGGTCTTCGTGCAGCCCATGCTGGACGACGTGGCCATGGCCGGCGTGGCCTTGTCGCGCAGTCCCTGCGGCGGACCCTATTTCGTCATCAATTACGACGACCGTTCCGGCCGGACCGATCGCGTGACCGCGGGCGAAGGCGACAATCTCGAGACTTTTCTCTGCCTCAAATCGCGGCCGGATGCCTGCCCGCCGCCGCTGGCGCCGGTGATCGCGCTGGTCAGCGAGCTCGAAACACTGCTCGGCCGTGATGCAATCGACGTGGAATTCGCCGTCGACGCCGACGGGCAGCTCTACCTGCTGCAGGTCCGCCCGCTCACCGTCGACTGCCAAGGGCGGGCAGCGGACGCGAAGGTCGACCTTGCGCTTGCCGATGTCGCGCGAAAGGTCGAGCTCTTGAGCCGCCCCCATCCCTACTTGCACGGCAGCCGGGCTGTGTTCGGCGTCATGCCCGACTGGAACCCGGCCGAGATCATCGGGGTGCGGCCGTGGCCCCTCTCGTTGTCGCTCTATCGCGAGCTCATCACCGACGCGATCTGGGCTTATCAGCGGGACAATTACGGGTACCAGAATCTTCGCAGTTTTCCGCTCTTGGTCAGCTTTCACGGACTGCCCTACGTCGACGTGCGAGTCAGCTTCAAGTCGTTCATACCACGCGATGTTTCCGACGATCTCGCCGGACGCCTCGTGAATTACTACATCGATCGCCTCCTCTCCGAGCCCCATCTCCACGACAAGGTCGAATTCGAGATCATCTTCTCCTGCTACACGCTCGATTTGCCGCAGCGGCTGGGCCGGCTCGCCGAGCACGGATTCTCTCGAGCAGACCTTGCCGAGCTTGCGGGCTCGTTGAGGCGACTCACCAATCGCATCATTCATGGCGAGACTGCGCTGTGGCGTCGCGACCGCGCGAAGATCGACCTGCTGGAATGTCGCATTCCGACAATCTGCAACGCTGAGATCGACAAGATCAGCCGCATCTACTGGCTGATCGAGGACTGCAAGCGCTACGGCACACTGCCATTTGCCGGCCTCGCGCGGGCGGGATTCATCGCGGTTCAGCTCCTCCAGTCCTTCGTCGACGTGGGCGTTTTCAATGCCGAGGAGCGTGCGACGTTCATGGCAAGCGTCGATAGCGTCGCGTCGCGCATCGGGCACGATTTCGCCCAACTTCCGCAGGCGGCCTTTCTCGCGCGCTATGGCCACCTCCGGCCGGGAACATACGACATCCTGTCGCCGCGGTACGACGAGGCGCCCGATCTTTATTTCGACTGGTCGTGTCCCCGGCCGGCGGCGTCTGCACCGCCGCGCTTCACGCTCTCGATCCAGCAGTTGCGCCGCATCGAGCAGCTCCTCAAGGAGCATGAGCTCGACATCGACGTCTTGAGTTTGATCGAGTTTATCAAGGCCGGCATTGAGGGCCGCGAATACGCAAAGTTCGTCTTCACGCGCAGCTTGAGCGACGCCCTGTCGCTGATCAAGGAGCTAGGCGCCGATCATGGTCTTTCGGCGGAGGATTGTGCATTTCTGAACTACGGCGCCATCCGAGCACTTTATAGCGACAGCGGTTCCGTGCGCGAGGTGTTGCTGGAGAATGTCGCGCACGGCAGGGAGCACTACGCGCTCACGCGCAATCTCGTGCTGCCGCCGATCATCGCGTCGCCCGACGAGGTGTTCGCATTCCACCTTCCGCCTAGCCAGCCTAATTTCATCACGCGAAAAAGCGTCATCGCACCGGTCGCCTCGGTCGACGACCCGCCAGAGAGCTTCGCGGGGCGGATTCTTTTCGTGCCCAGCGCGACCCCGGCTTCGACTGGATCTTCACTCGCGGCATCCGCGGGCTCGTCACCCAGTACGGAGGCGTCAATTCGCACATGGCGATCCGCGCCGGCGAGCTCGGCATTCCCGCAGTAATCGGAGCCGGCGAAACCCTGTTTCGGCGCTGGCACAGGGCGCGCGAGCTGTGTCTGGATTGCACGAACCAGAGGGTCTCGGTCATCACATGAAAGCGATCGGCGTGACCCAGCGGGTATCTCTCGTTCCCGCCTATGGCGAGCGCCGTGACTGCCTGGATCAAGCGTGGACCAGGTTCCTGGCGGCGTGCGGGCTGCTTCCCGTATTGCTCCCCAATGTCACCGAGGCCGCTCTTGCCTTGACAGAGCGGGCCGGCGTCGCCGGGTTGGTGTTGACCGGTGGCAACGATCTCGCGGTGCTGGGCGGCGATGCCCCGGAACGCGACGCCGTCGAAATCGCGCTCGTGGATCTGGCGGAGCGGCGCGGGCTGCCGGTCCTGGGAGTTTGTCGCGGCATGCAAGTGATTCAGCAGCGTTTCGCGATCCCGTTACGCCGCGTCGATGGCCATGTGGCGCAACGTCAGCTCATCCGAGTCGACGGCGCAGCCAAGGGAGGTCAATAGCTTTCATCACTTTGGCGCTTTCGACTCGCGGCCGCCGCTGGATGTCTGGGCGGTCGCCGACGACGGCGTCGTCAAAGCGGTTCGCCATTCCGGCCAGCCGTTGACGGGGATCATGTGGCACCCCGAGCGGTCCGTCCCCTTCTCACGTCTGGATATTAAGCTTTTTCGTCAAGTCTTTGGGGTCGAATGATGCGCGCGGTTATTCTCGCCGCCGGTCGCGGCAGCCGGATGGGGCATCTCGGCGACGACCGCCCAAAATGCTTGGTCGAGCTCGAAGGCACGGCGCTGATCGAGCGCCAGGTCGCGGCGCTCGGCGCGGCGGGGTGGACGAGATCGGCGTCGTCCGCGGCTATCGCGCCGAGTCGATCGATCTTCCCGGCCTCGTCCATTTCGCCAACCTGCGGTGGGCCGAAACCAACATGGTGATGTCGCTCGCCGCGGCCGCTCCCTGGCTGCGTTGGGGCCGGTGATTGTCAGTTATGCCGACATCTTCTACCGCAGCGAGCTGGTGCGCAGGGCTCTCTGGTGCGCCAGGCGAGCTAATCGTCGCTTACGACCGAGCCTGGCGCCGCCTGTGGACCCGGCGTTTTGCCGATCCGCTGGCCGATGCCGAGACCTTCCGGATCGACGCCACGGGTCAATTGCTGGAGATCGGGGGCAAGACAACGCGGATCGAAGAGATCCAGGGGCAGTATATGGGCCTGTTGAAATTCACACCGCCGGCATGGAGTGCTGTCCTCACGCTGCTGGAAGCACTCGACGCTCCTACCCGCGATCGCCTCGACGTGACCGGATTGCTGCGCCGACTCCTGGCGGGAAAGGGGCTTGCCATCGGCACGTTCGGCACCGATGGCCACTGGGGCGAGATCGACAATCCGGAGGACGTGCGATTGTACGAGCAGATGGTCAGAGACGGGGAACTGCTGCTCGAGGAAACGATCTCCAGGAGCGAGTTGACGGCGGGATGACGGCGATCCAACCGCGCGGCCGGTGCGGTAGTCCCGAACTTCACACTGATCGCAATGGAAACGCCAGGAACGAGGGCTGTCCATCACCATGAAACACGGCGATTTCACCGGGTTGGCTGACGACTACGCAAAGTTCCGACCGGGCTACGCGCCCTCGGTCGCGACTGCGATCCTGAGTTACGTGGGACGCGATCCGGCCAGGATCGACGCCGCCGACTTGGGCGCCGGCACAGGCATCTGGACGCGCATCCTCGCGAGCCGCGGCCTGCGTTCCATCGTCGCCGTGGAACCCAACGACGACATGCGCGCGCAAGGAATTGAGACCTCGCGCGGCACGGACATCCGCTGGCAAAAAGGTTCCGCGGAAGCCACCGGTTTGGCAGACGGCTCAACCGATCTCGTCACCATGGCCTCGTCATTCCACTGGGCCGATTTTGACAGGGCGTGCGACGAGTTCCACCGCATCCTGCGGCCGGGCGGCGCCTTCGTCGCCTTGTGGAATCCGCGCTTGATCGAGGCAAACCCGCTGCTCGTCGAAATCGAGGCGCAGATCACGCGGCTCAAGCCCGACATCGAGCGCGTCTCGTCCGGCCGCTCCGGCATCACCGAGCGGCTGACCGACATGTTGAGTGCCAAACCGCAATTCGCCGAGGTTTTGTATCTCGAAGGCAGGCATTCCCGGCTACAAACTCCAGCGCAATATCTCGGCGCATGGCGCTCGGTGAACGATCTGCAGGTGCAATTGGGTCCGGAGCTTTTCCGGATGTTCCTGGATTACATCGAGGAACGCATCGCAGGCCTGACGGCGATCGAGACAACGTACATCACGCGCGCCTGGGCGTCGCGGCGCACGTCGGCCAGATAGTGCCGTGATCCAGAACAGACAGAGTGACCGGTCTCAGACCTCATATCCGATTTTCTCAATCCGTCTTTTTGACTCGGCGTCCAGCTCGTCGATGAAAGCGCCTGAATTGAGGAACTTTCTCTTTGACAGCCAGATAGCGATTTGGCATGGCTCTCGGAGGTGCTAAATGCAACCGGCTCAGATCAAGGTCAACCGACATCAGTTCAGCGATCTTTGAGAACTCCTTGAGCGGGTCGATCGTGAAGTCCTCAAGCCGCAAACTGAGCGGGGCGGACCGGAGAAAAAGCTCAGTTTCCTCGACGAATTCCGCGAACGACAAGAACCGCGGGCCTCGTATGTCCGCGAACGGCTCCGCGAGGTCTGCCGCAAAGTCAGGGTCGCCTGCGGCAAAGGCCTTCAATTCCGAAAAATTCTCCTCCACAGCGGCGCAGAGTTCGTCAGTATTCTTGTAAACCTGCGAGATCGCGGAAACCCAGTCCGTGATTTGCGATCCCCGGCGACGAATTCGCCACCAAACCCAATTCGTCAGCAACGAATCGAGGGGATGCCGGTAGAGAAACATCAAGTCGGCATATCCGTATCTGACGGCTTTCAATACACGGCTCGTCACCGCCGGCGATGCCTGAGCGCGAGAAACGTACTTCATCGTGGCATGGCCGCTGTAGATCATCGATGTCGGCCCGGCATGACAGCGGAGACCCTCCCTGTAGTATTTGGCCCTTTCTCCGATGTTTTTCCGCAATAGTGCAATTACATATGAACGGCCGGTGCCGAACAGTCCAATGACATAAGCTGTTCTGTCATTCCCGAGTCGAGGGACGTTCCAACCCCATCCTTCTAAATGGTACTGGACCCTCGCTAATTGTTCGCCGGGGGATTTTCGCGCGAATCTGAGGAGTTTCTGAAGTTCCCGCATCGGGGTGTCACGTCCGTAGTTGACGACAGAGCGGTTCCCTCGACCTTTCTCACGCTGCGCCGCGATCGTTTCCAGCCGGTTGTGCGCGCACCAAAGACTCCAGAGCCTTGGGGAAGGTTGGCAGCTCGCGGCGACCCTTGACTCGCCGGAACTTGGCCGCGGCTCGCAGCAGACCGGCCGCACAGAGCGCTGCCGCATGTCGCCACCGCGCCATACGAACGGTCACTGCCCGCGTGACGCTCAAGGCCGACTCGACCGCGTTTGTCGACCGCAGCGTGCTACGCAGCGCTTCCGACACGCCTTGCTGGTCGCAATACCGCGTTAATAGGCTTGGACTGACGCGCTCGCGCCGCCCCGCTCAGAACCGAGACCGAGCCTTCAGTCGGATGCCTGTGCCGTCGCTACTTACCGGCCGTGGGAAGCCCAGCGTGCGATTTCGTGAGGAGAATACGTTGCAGCTCGAGAGACTTGCTGGAGCGTGGTGCCGGGCCGCCAACGGCCAACGATTCATTCCCGGCGGTCGACCGCACGTGTGGTGCTGGGACGACTTTGGTCGAGCCCCCGGATGCACTCACAACTTTGTTGACGAGGACGAGCCCACAGACCGTCATGAACCAGGCCGTGGTGCCGAGACCCAGAAGCCCAAAATCCCCGGTGTAAGGCATCGTCACGTAGAAGGACCAGGAAAGAACCGGCGGAATCAGGGCGACGATTCGGGCTTGCACGGGCCGCCCGCGTCGCGTGATCCAGATGGGCACAAACAGGACTGCCGGCACTGGGCCATGTAGTAATGGCCCCATGACAATGGCGACACCAGAAGAGTCGCGCAGCAGGCCAGTCCATACGCGGTCGCGAGACCCAGCGGATCCCGCTCGCTTGCCAGCGAGCACCCAACGACGAGAAGCATCGCCACGAGGAGGCCGATCACAGCGCGAACGGCCGGATGCGCGATTCGCTCCGGGCGATCTTGCGACGATTTTGATTGAGAATCGAGCCGCAACACGCGGTTCGTCGCTTTCTCCCACAGGTAACAAGCGTTGGCCAAGCTCTGGTTGCGATAGCTGTGGATGTTGAAGTTCGCGTGCGGACCAACGCGCTCGTTGGTGACGATCTGCGAGTGCCAGTGGCCCAGATAGCCGAGGTTGGCACGCCAGCCAATGAGCGATGCCGGGATCACCAGCGCGAATACAACAACGCCGGTCGCGACGCCCGCGGTCAACCTTGTCGCTCGGGCCCATCGCCTCACTCCCGAGCCCGGCTGCGCCGCCACCCACCACCCGAGCAAGATCACGAACGCGACGGGCAACGCTGGCACGAGCTTGACGACGGCCGGAAGCGCCAGGACCACGCCGCCGAGAAACCACCTCGAACGAGATCGGTCCTGAACGACCAGCCGGAAACCCAGCATCAGCAGGTACAAAATTGCGATCCCTAGTTGCCCAGACTGCATGCAATCGAGAACCGATGGCACCGCCGCCAAGAGCGCACAACCGGCGATCCACGGAAAGCCGCGTGGCTCGCCTCGACACACCAGCCGATAGAGCTTGCGCACTTCGCCGAAACACCCGAACGCCAGCCCCACGTTCACAACGAACCAGACCACGACTTGCGACTCGGTGTCGAAGACCGACAAGGGCGCAACCAGTAGGGCGAAGAGCGGCGGATAAAGGTAGTGCCAGCCGCGCGGATTGGTAACGCGGTAGGGGTTTCGCCCGTCGAAGAAAGCGGCGCCGGCCTCGGTGAATACGGTGAAGTCGGTCCGGTGCAGCTCAGTATGGCCCGGCACAATCCGGCCGTTGGGGCCGATCGAAACGTAGCCCCAGATCGCGAGCGCCACGATGATCACAGCGCCGGGGACCCAGAGACGGATAGCGGCGAATGAACGAGGCCACCCGATTCCCTCGTACGTCCAGAACTGATTGGCGATCGCAGGATCGCGGCGCCATGACCGGGATCGTCGCACACGGTCTCCGTCCATGGACCCCGCCTCCCCCACGCATCGTAGTATTTAGCTATGACTTATTGGTTCGGACGGAGGCCGGAGAAACTGAATTCGCATGCGCCGTGGACTGTCGGAATCGCATGGCCCGGAACGAAATGTCATGTTGTGAGGGATTTGCTGAAATTAGCGGTTTGGAAGATCTGAAGAATCAGGATCGATCCTCATGCCATGGTGCCCGCGACTTAACCCTCGACGGCCCGTGCGATACATCGCCGGTCGACGCGTCCGCGGGCCCCGCGATTCGATTGGATGGATCAATCAGACACCGAGCTTTCGCGCCACCTGCACACGCTCGGCTTTGGCCCGATGTTTGATCGGGCCAAGTGTGTCCCACGTTGAAAATCGGTTCCAAGCGGTTATCATTCAGATACGCGTTACGAGACGCGCCCGGTCCGCGGGGAAGGCCTGAGGCCACTCGGCAGAAATCACGATGTTGAAACGAACCTTCTTCGACCTGTGCCCGCGGACGACAGGAATCAACCGAAGGAGCGTTCGTCATGTCCCGCCAACTGCCCGCGCACCCCAATCTCGACCAGCTCAAGAACCAGGCCAAGGATCTGCTGAAAGCCGTCGAATCCGCTGACCTGGCCGCACTGAAACGCTTCGCCGCGCATCATCCCCAAGCATCATCGGCGCAGCCGCGACCCTGAGCGATGCCCAGCTTGTCATCGCACGCGAGTATGGCTTTGCTGGCTGGCCGAGCCTCAAAGAACACGTCGACGCATTGGCCCCACCTCCCGACGACAAGTCCGGTGAGTTCTTGAATGCGATCCAGGACGATGACGTCGCCGAGTACGCGAGTCACTCAAGAACAACCAGGCGCTGCGGAAGAGAATCAACGATCCCATCGGGCCCTTTGATTCACCCCCCTTAAACAGCGCCCGCAGTCGGGAAATGATCGACGCCTTGCTCAAAGCCGGGGCCGACTTGAACGCGAAGAGCCGGTGGTGGGCAGGCGGTTTCGGGGTGACGCATTCGGCCAGTCCTGAGCTCGCCGCGTACGCCATCGAGCGCGGAGCCGACGTGGACATTCACGCGGCCGCTCGCCTCGGGCTGATTGACCGGGTGCGAGAACTGGTCGAGCGAGATCCATCGCTCGTCCACGCTCGCGGAGGAGACGGCCAAACGCCGCTCCACTTCGCCAAGACCATTGAGATCGCATCTTACCTTCTCGACCACGGCGCAGAGATCGATGCGAAAGACGTCGATCACGAATCGACGCCCGCGCAGTACATGCTTGGCGACCGCCCGGAGGTGGCCCGCTACCTCGTCGAGCAAGGCTGCCAGAGCGATATTCTCATGGTATCGGCCATCGGCGATATCGACCGGGTTCGCGCGTTCCTCGACGCCGATCCGTCGTGCGTTCGGATTCGAGGGACCAACGAATTCTTCCCCATGGCAAACAAGGAGGCCGGGGGCACGATCTATTTTTGGGCGCTGGGCGCTAACGCGACGCCAATTCAGGCTGCCGCGAAGTTCGGTCACCAGGACGTGGTGCGGCTGCTGATCGGAGCAAGTCCGGTGCAAGAGAAGCTGATCGCGTACTGCTGGCTCCATGACGAGTCGTCGGTTTCCGATCTCCTGGCCAGGCATCCCGGCCTGGCAGACACCCTGACCGAGTCACACCAAAGCGAGGTCGCGAACGCCGCGCGCAACAACGACACCGAGGCCGTGCGGCTCATGCTCAAGGCCGGGCTGCCGGTGTCGGCGAAAGGCCAGCACGGTGGAACCCCGCTGCACTGGGCGGCATATCACGGAAATCTACCAATGGTTAGCGCGATCCTGCCGTTCGGCCCGTCGCTCGAGGACGCCGCGAACGACTTCAAGTCGTCTCCGCTCCAGTGGGCGACTCACGGCTCGGAGCACGGCTGGTATCACCGAACGGGCAACTACGCGGGTGTCGTGGACGCGCTGCTTATCGGCCGGGTCGAAGCTGCCGGAGACTGCCAGCGGCACCGAGGCAGTCAAGAGCGTGCAGCGGCGGTACGGAGCCAAGACCTGAGAGGTAATCAGCCTGCGACGGCCCCTCCATCACTGCGATTCCCGGATCAACCGGGAATGGGCTTTTCTGGCCCGCTTGAGGGCGGGCGATAGCGGCGCTGGATTCAACAAAACGTCCACGAAACGCTGCTGCTCTTCGATCGACAGCCGGATGATGCGCGCCTCTTCGATCACTCGGTGCGCGGCTTCCTGGGCTGCCGCAACGATGAAGTCGCTGACGCTCCGGCCTTGCATCTCAGCGGCGCGTCTCACTACGGCCAGGACGGCGGGGGCAATACGCGCGTCGATGCGCGCTGCTTTGGCTCTTTTCTGCCCGCATCATGCTACCTCTCTTTCTACATCGTTGTCGTGCACGGAAATTTACCGAACAAGGTCAAAGGTTGTTCGCCGGCCCCTCGCTGCCAGGCCCACACCGCGCCGGCGCGACCAGAGAACGATGCCGAACAAAGCGCGCCGGCGACGCAGCATGCCCAGCGTAGAGATGGGTCGATGCGTCCTCGGATCGCCCTCAGCGCCGGACAATCAAGACGGCCGAAAGGGGCGGCAGCACGACCCGGGAGGCGCCATCGGCAAGCGCCTCCTTACGAATCGGGCCGGGCGGGTTGGCCAGGCGGAAGATCGTTCCGCCCGGCGTGCGAACCTTACCGTCGACGGTCTCGAGACGAACCTCGGCCGGGCGATCGAGGTCCTTGTTCACCAGCACGATCGTGAGTGCCCCATCGTCGCGCAGCGCCGCGAATGAGGCCAGGCGATCGGGTGCATTCGATTCGCATCTGAGGCTATGATTGCCGAACCCGTTGCCCGATCCGTCAGGATTGCGAAAGAGCTGAAACGCGAACCTTTGAACGCCCTCGAGGCCCGCCCAGTAGAATGCGGCATCGACGTTCTCGCGGCCGAAGATGCCGAGGATCTCGGCCTGCGCGATCGCGCCCGAGGGGTCGTCGTCACCGCCCCAGGAATATTCGCCGATGGCGAGCCTGGTCTTTGGGTTTTCGGCTGCGATCCAGGCACGGACGCGCGGGATCAGTGCCACTGGCTCGCGGATCCAGCTTTCGTCGCGATAGGACTTGTCCCAGAGGCAGCGGGTCGATCGCAGGCGGAGCGACTGCATTTCGCGCGAATGCGATTTTCCGCCGTAGACCCCCTGCCCTTCGGCCTGGCCCTGCGGATAGAAGTGAACGTCGACGTAGTCGAGCAGGCGGTGTCCCTCGCGGGCCGACGCGAACATCATCGCGGCGAGATACCAGGCCAAAAACGGCTTGTCGCCGTGCGCTTTCCTGTCGGCGTGGGAGGCGTAGTTGTCGCGGCCGGCGTCGGCCGCCGAGTACATGAGATCGGTCCAGCCCCACGTGCACGGCCCGGCGACCAGTCCCGACGGGTCGGCGCGCTTGATCGCCCGGGCCAGCGCGACACCGCGAGCCAGGCAATCGTCGTAGGAGAGGCCGCTGGGGAAGACGTCGCGATGGGTGGCGTGCCAGAGCATGGGCTCGTTGTCGAGCGTGTAGATCGTGGGCCGCGACTGGTCGTGCGGGATTGCGCGGAGGCCCTCGGCCTGAAACTCGGGTGTTGCGGGGACGGAGGTGTCGCGCGGGTCGTTGCCGGTGATCGGGGTGCCGTCGGGCCGCGTGCCGTCTCCGCGATCCGCCACGTACGACTCGACGTTGCGCTGAGGTCCGTATTTCGCAACCGAGAACGCCCAGCCATCCGGCCCCTTGGCAACCCAGGGGAGCATTGGCACCGTCAGGTAGCTGAAGAGGCCGGCGCGGCGGTTTTCGCGTACAAACTCGGACCATTTGCCGGCCTTGCCGTTCAAGAAGAACCAGTCGGATCCCGCGTTGTCGGCCTGGGTCTTCCAGTTGTATCGCGAGCTGCGGTTTCCTCCCCAGCGCACGGCCGAGAGCCCCAGAGACCTGCGCCCGAGCGGGCTCGACGGCCGAGGCGCCGTAGATCAACGGGTTGATTTCGTGTAGCGGCTTCCGCGCGTCGATCGTCACCCGCGCGGTGTAAGGCGTGGCCGCGGCCCGATCGGCCGCGCCATCATTCGCGAAGCCGATGTCGTCGATCCAGAGTGTCAAATCGCCCGGCGTCGATGTGGCGAAATGGATCTCCCAGAGCCGGCCGCGGTCAAACCCAGCGCCCAGAAGCGCAAGCGGGACGCGAACCTGGCGCCACTGCGTCGGCAGCTTTTGGAGCAGCCCGGCCTCGCGCAGGTCGACGAGCTTGGAAGCCCCCTTCGCATTGTCGGCAAGGCGGACCTGGATCGACGCATCCGCGCGGCTGGCCTTGAGCGAAAAAACCACGTCCGAGGCGCTCGAGGCGTCGGTGGCGGCATCGGCCGGATACCACCCAAACCAGTTCCAGCCGGCGCACCGCCAGTCCGAGCCCGGAAGGTCGACACGCAACGACGACGTTCCGGACTTCGCCTGGTCCCGCGACGGTGCGACCTTGGCGGCCGCCGGCTGCGACCACCCCTTGCCGCGCCCGGGGCCTCTTCGCCGTTCCACGCCGGAATATCAGCGGCAACGCCGACTGTGCCCAGGAGTGCGATCAGGATGGTGAATAGGGCGACCGGACGGCGGCTCACGTGATTCATGACGGGCCCTCCCGTGGGCGTGTCGTCCTCGGTTCCTGATCACGCGGGCATCGGACGTCCGGCGCGATTCACTTGGGGCGGCGCGAGCAGCGAGTGCCTCGATGATCACCCTGGAGCGCAGCGCCACCGCTTACGGGCGAGCCAGGTCGCGCTGAGGACGCTTGTCGCTGACTTGCAAAGCTGCGAGCCCTCGCCCGGCCTTATTGCCCCACGTTGACCAGCGTGTTCATGATCGTCTCGAACTCGGGTCGCGATCGCAGGAGCTTGATGTCGCCGTCGGTTTTGACCTGCTCGGCCAGTTTTGCGTCGCTGTCGATGACTTCACGCAGCAGGATGACTGTGCGGCCGAGGTAGTTCCTCGTCAAACGACTGCGCTGCTCTTGCGTGAGCTTGTCGTCGGTACCGGCCTTATTGACGACGCGCGCCAGGATCCTGGCTGCCTCGAAACAGCCCTCGGCCCGGCTGGCGCTGGGCACGCTTTTGGGGATCTCGAGCGCGGTGTTCGCGGCGGTTTCATAGTTGCCGAGCTTGAGGTTCATGCCGGCGAGATCCACCAGGTGAGAGCCGACGAGCTCGCGATAGTCGGATCGGTTCTTGCTGACCTGAAGCGCTATTCGCTGGTGTTCGAGGGCACTTTCCAGTGCCGCTTTGCCGAGCACGGTCTTGCCGCCCAGATCAAAGCATTTCGCCTGCTGCGCCAGCACGATTCCAAAGTGACTCTGGTAATCGATCGCCTTGGGTGCATTCGCGACGAGCTTCTGGAAGTTGGCCACCGACTCACCCAGGAGTGTTTCGGCCTCGGGCAGCCGCTTGGCATCGCCCGTCAGCAGGTCTCCCAGGTTGTTTTGCGCGATAGCCAGGTTATGGAGATCCGTGTTGGCCGACGGCTGCTGTTCGATGATCCGGGAGGAGAGCGCGATCGAGTCGCGGAAGGCCTTTTCGGCATCCGGACGGTGAAGGTCGCCCAGGTTGTTCAGCAGTCCGGCCTGCAGTCGCATCGATTCGACGGACTTGGCTTTGACATCCTTGGTGTCGAGCTTGGCCAGTGCCTTGCGGTACGCGGTCTCGGCCTGGTCGGGATGTTCCGCCGCGGCGAGGATGGTGCCCTGATCTCGCAGGCATCGGGCTTGCCCGAGCTTGTAGTCGAAGTTTTCGGGGTGGGACGAGACCAGCTTGTCGTAAATGGATGCGGAGGCCTGGAAACTCTCCTCGGAATTCGGCTGGCCGAGCTTGTGCAGCACGAGGCCGAGGTCCGCGAGATTCATGGCCAGGACTTCGCTGTACCGCGGCTCGTCGGGGAACCGCCTTACCAGCGCCTCGCTCATCGAGCGGGACTCCTTGATCGAAGCGACGGCCTCCTCGAGCTTTCCTTGCTCGGACTGGAGATCTCCCAGGCATTGATAGTCTTTCGCCAGGTCAAAATGAATCTGAACGTCGTCGAGGTTCTTGGCGGCGAGTGCGCCGTTGACGTCGACTGCGCGCTGCAGGACGGTCTCGGCGCCGGCGTCGCGGTTGCGGGCCAGGACATTTCCGAGGTTGCTCAAGGTGCGGGCGAGCTGGCGACCGTGCTCGGGCCGGTCCGGGAAATCCTGGGACAGGCGCTCGACCAGCGGCAGCTCTCGGCGGTAGAGCGCCTCGGCCTCGACCAGGCTGCCGTGATTCTCTTCGAGCAGGCCGAGGCTATTGCAGGCTTTGGCCAGTGATTCGCGATAGCGCGGAACGGTGGGGAACGCGTCGACCAGGCGCTCGAGCACCTCGAGCGCGCGGCGGTGGTCGTCTTGGGCGGCTTTGAATTCGCCCAGCTCACGGTTGATCTGGCCGCGCGCGTCGGCCGCGAGTGCCAGCTCGTTGCGGACCTCGGCCTGCTGCGGATCGGCATCCCGCGCTTGCTCGAGCGTGGTGACGGCCTGGTCGTAGAGCGGTTTCGCCTGCGCGAACTGGCCGCCGAGCCGGGTGAGGTCGCCCTGGCTTCTCTGGGTCTGACCGAGGTGCAGACGATCGTCGACGACCGAGTCCTTGGCAGCGGCCAGGGCTTCCTGGGCTTCCGCCGCCTGTCGGTAGAGTGTCTCGACCTGGCCCTTGTCGGACCCGGTCCGTACCAGCAGATCGCCGAGCAGGGTACGCGTGCGGGCCAGCGCTCGCTTTGGCTCGGACACCGCCGCGGCCTGGGCCGACAACGGATCGAGGATCGCGATTGCCTTGCGATAGGCTTGTTCGGACTCGGCCAGCTTGCCGAGCTTGCGCAGGATGTCGCCCATCTGCGGTAGATCCGGCCGTGCTCCAGTCGCACCGAAGGATCATGAGATACCCGGCTGGTGAACTGTTCGTAGTAGTCGAGCGCGTCGACGAGGAATTCTTTCTGAAGCGGGTCGAGCTGGTCGTCGAAGCCGATCTCCTTGACCTTGGTCAGCATCTGGACGGCATGTGCGGGCCTGTTTTCCCTGCGCGTCGGCTTCGTTTCGCTCGCCCGCCACCAGGATGGTGCTGATCGCCAGAGCGATGGTGGCGGTGACCAGGAGCGCGGCGGCGGCGGCACCGCGGTCTTATGGCGTCGAGCCCAGCGCAGCACGCGGGCGGTCCAGGGCTCGGCGAAGGCCGTGCACGGGCTCGTCGGCGAGCCAGCGCTGCACGTCCTGCGCCAGCTCGGCAACGGAGGCGTAGCGATCGTCCGAGGCTTTTTCAGGGCTTTCAGGCAGACCGCTTCGAGGCCGGGTTCGAGTCGTCGGCCACGATCTCGTCGCGGCGGGGTGGGAGCGTCGTTGCACACCTTGCGGACGATCTCCGACGTCTTGGCTGCGACGAACGGCGGCCGGCCGGTCAAGATCTCATAGAGGATGGCGCCCAGGCCGTACACGTCGGTCCGCTCGTTAACCAGGTCGTGGCGACCCTGGGCCTGCTCGGGTGCCATGTACGCCGGCGTTCCGAGAAGCTGGCCCTGCATGGTGCCCTCGGGCCCGGCCCCCGAGTCCGGGTTGGTCCGGCGGGCGGGCCCGGCGTTCGAGCCTGCGGAGTTCATTGTCGCTGGCCGAATGATGATCGGCGCTGCCGTTTGAGCCCGCGCTCGAGTGCGGTTGCGACGACCGACGTCGTGCAAACCGGCAAGAGGGCGGAGCATTCCGGGTCTTATCGGCATCGCCGCACTCGGTCGCGAGCGTCGCCTGGTCGGAATCGGGGATCGCCGGGGCCAGCGGCTCGCCGCGGTCGTCGATGGGTCTGATCGGCCTGATGGTCGGGCGCGACACGCTTGGCGAGGCCCCAGTCGAGCACCATCACCTCGCCGAACTCTCCCGAGGACGATATTTTGCCCCTTGAGGTCACGATGGATGATGCCTCGCGAATGCGCATAAGCGACGGCATGACATACCCCGACGAAGGCCGTCAAGCAGTTCGATCCGTTCGACGGAGTCGGCCTGGCCGGCGGCCCGCTTCTTGTGAAAGGCCCGGATGGCTTCGCTCAAGGTGCGGCCCTTGCACGAACCGCATCGTGTAGTACGGCGCCTCTCCCTCGCCCAGCTCGTAGACCGGCACGATCCCGGGATGTTCGAGCTGGGCCGTGATCTTGGCCTCGTACAAGAATCGGGAGAACACGATCGAGTTATCGGTCTGGTCGGGGCGCAGCTCTTTCAGGGCGATCTGGCGGCCCGAGCGCGCGTATCCCGGGCCAGCCACACGCGTCCCATTCCCCCTTTGGCGTGAAGATGAGTCAGCGTGTACCGCTCGCGATTGGCCGGCTCGCCGGTGGAAAGGGTCCCGAGCACAACGGGGCCGGCCTGAGCTTGCTGAAGAACGCCCAGCTTTGCGTCGAGCGTATTGTTCGGCCGTGCGGCGTCGCGAATCACCTTGAGCGACTGGCCGTCCACGGTGGCCTCGAGCGTCGCCTGCGGGTCGCCGCCATGGGCCTCTAACTCACGCGCGATCACTTGTTCGACTTCGGTCCGCTGCTCGGAGGTCATCAACCCGCGATCGACGAATAGATCCGCGAGCGGCTGCGTTGGCTCCGAGACCCAGCTGGCACACGTCTCGGCGAGCTGATCGGCGTCAACCGCGCCGTTCTGGAACGCGATCGTTCCGAAGAGCAAACTGCGCTCGGCGTCCATGGAAGCCTCACATTTCGGCGATATCGCAGGAAGGACGTTGAAAATCGATGACGTATCTGCCCCCGAAAGGCAGCAAGAACCTGGCTGGGCGACCTCCCGCTGTCGCGCGGCCGGCATCCGTCGGTTGCGAACTCGTTCAAGCATCCTAGTTTACTAAAACGTGCGTGCGCTGAGAAGCCTCGGGTGCGAGCGAAATGTGGCGAGAACCAATCTGCCGCAGTTTGACGGCGCAACGCCGGCTTTCGGCCGGACGGCGCCGTGCAGTGCGCGATTCCCGCGGTCAAACCTCAACCCAGACGTCGTCCCCTCGCACCTCGCACCGAAAGCGGTGCACCCCTTCCCCGGGCATCGTCGAGCAGCGACCGTCGGCGAGTTTGAACCTCCAGCCGTGCAGCGGGCAGACGACGTCTCCCTCGTCAATCCACCCGTGCCCGAGCGATCCCCCGGAATGCGGGCACCGACCCGAAAGGGCCACCAGGCCGCCGGCGGTTCGGAAAACCGCGAGCCGCACGCCGGCGGCGTCGAGCGAGCGCCCTCGCCCCTCCGGTATCTCGTGGACTCGGCAGACCGCGATCCATTCGGCCATCAAACGACGCCTCGCCGGGGCCGACCGAAGTCGGAAAACGAACGACCTAGGACTTGCGTCCGAGGCTGCGCTCCGATTAGATTCTACCGTAACAGCTCACCCGTTCCCAAGCCGCGATTGCGGAATGAGGAATCGCCACATGCGTTGCTCGGCATGCATAGAGAGCCACACTGGTCGCCTTTGCCAGGCATTGCTCGGCTTGTTGGTGCTGGCCCAGTGCGGCTGCGACCTCCCTGCGCGTTCGGCGCCCGACCTGGTCTGGGGGGTGCACGGTGTCAAGGCCGGGCGCTTGCACAAGCCGCGAGTCGCGGCGTTCGACGCGTTTGACCATCTGTATCTTGCGGATTTGACCGATCGGATCCAGGTCTTTGACCGCGACGGCAAGTATCTGAGCGGGTGGCGAACCCCTGAGTTCAACGTGGATGGACCCAGCGGCTTGACCATCGACCGGCAGGGCCGCTTGCTGGTGGCCGACACGCATTTTTACCGCGTGCTCGTCTACTCGCCGGCGGGCGAGCTCATGTTTCAACTGGGCGACGGTGTGCAGGGAACCACGCCGGGGCGGTTCGGGTATCCGACCGACGTCGTGATCGACCGGGCGGGCAACTTCTATGTGTCGGAATACGGAGAGAACGACCGGATCCAGGTCTTCTCGCCCGAAGGCAAGTGGCTGCGCCAGTGGGGGGGCCACGGCTACGAGCCCGGCGAATTCCTCAAGCCGCGGGCGCTGGCGATCGACGGGCAAGACCGGCTGTTCGTCGCCGATAGCTGCAATCACCGGATCCAGGTTTTCGACACACAGGGCAATCTGCTGCAGTCATGGGGGACGCGGGGCGACCGGCCCGGTGAGATGAGTTATCCTTACGACCTCTCGATCGGCCCGGATCAGTGCCTGTATGTGTGCGAGTACGGCAATCATCGGGTGCAAAAATTCACGCTCGACGGAAAGTCGCTGGCCATGTGGGGACGTGCGGGGCGGGGACCGGGCCAGCTCTATAACCCGTACGCTCTGGCCATCGACAGCCGGGGAAGCGTCTCCGTGGTCGACTCCAACAATCATCGGGTTCAGCGATTTCGCCTGTAAGGTCGCTCGGGAGAAAGCAGGGCGATGCTGAGCAACTGGTCGTTTGCCGTCGGCAATCCGTGGTGGTTGCTGCTAATTCCGTTCATCGTGCCGCCCTTGGTGTGGACGAGCTATCGCAGCCTGGCCGGCCTGGGCACGATCCGCCGGACGCTGGCGATTCTCTTCCGCACGGCGGTGATCGTCCTGATTGTGCTCGCCCTGGCCGAGCTGCGAACCGTCTGGCGGTCGGACCGGCTCGCGACGATCTTCCTCCTGGACCTCTCCAACAGCATACCGCACGATCAGCAAAAAGCGGCCCTCGACTACGTGACCGCGGCCTCGAAAAAGCGCTGGAAAGACGATCTGGCCGGCCTGGTCGTCTTCGGCACGGAGCCGCGCGTCGAGATTCCGCCGGCTCCGAGCGAGCTGACCGGGATCCCTCCCGAGAGCACGCTCGACCACGAGAACACCGACATCGGCGCCGCGGTGAAGCTCGCGCTCGCGAGCTTTCCCGACGACACGGCGCGGCGGATCGTCGTGCTCTCCGACGGCAACGAGAATCGAGGCAGCCTGTTCGAGCAGGCGCTCACGGCCAAGTCGCTGGGCGTGCAGGTAGACGCGCTGCCGATCGAATATTCGTACGACCGCGAGGTCATGGTCGAAAAGGTGTCGATCCCGCCTGACGTCAAGAAGGGCGAGACGGTCAATATCAACGTCGTGATCCGCGCCAGCGAGCCGACCACCGGCACGCTGCAAGTCTTTCAGAAGGCCGACAACTACCGGGCGCCGGCGGTGGGCAACGAGCAGCCGGAACCGGTGCAGCTCGAGCGTGGGATCAATGTGCGCACGCTCAAGCAACTGATCACCGAGACCAATTTTTATACGTTCTCGGCCGAGTTTGTGCCCGACAAGGGTAGTGGCGACCAGAGGGCGATCAACAACAAGGCCGAGGGCTTCACCCACGCCCGCGGCATCGCACAGGTCCTGTTGATTGAAGGGGTGCGGGGCGAGCATGCCGAGCTGGTGAAAGCCCTCCGCGAGAAGAAGATCGAGGTCAGGACCTTGCTCGCCCCCAGAATCGACGGGTCCGGAGGAGTCGGAGGCGACCCGCTGCCGACGGACCTCGCTCAGCTTCAGCCGTATGACAGCGTGATCCTGGCCAATGTGCCCAAGGAGGCGTTCACCGAAAGCCAGCACCAGCTTCTGGCTTCCAACTGCCACGACATGGGCTCCGGCCTGGTCATGCTGGGTGGCGGCGACAGCTTTGGCGCGGGGGGCTGGATGAACACGCCGGTCGAGAAAGCCCTCCCCGTCGACATGCAGATCAAGGCGATCAAGGTTCAGGGCATCGGCGCGATGGTCCTGATCATGCACGCGAGCGAGATTCCCGAAGGCAATTACTGGCAGGCCGTGGTGGCCAAGGCGGCCATCGGCGCACTCTCGAGCTACGACTACGCCGGGCTTCTGCACTGGGAAAACCAGGAGGCCTGGCTGTTCTCGCTGCGCCCGATCGGCTCCGGCAGAAGCAGCATGCTGCGAGCCATCGATCGCATGACACCCGGCGACATGCCCGATTTCGACCCTTCGCTCCAGATGGCCATGAAGGGGCTCAACGGCATCCAGGACGCGATGAGCAAGCACGTCGTCATCATCAGCGACGGCGACCCGACCCCCCCCTCGAACCGCGTCATCAGCCAGCTCGCCGCCGCCAAGGTCACCGTCACTTGCGTCTTGACGGCCGCGCACGGAAATGACCCGGCGCGATCCAGGTCATGAAAAATCTCGCCAACAAGACCAAGGGCAACTTCTACAACGTCACCAACCCCAAGGCCCTCCCGCGGATCTACCAGAAGGAGGCCCGATCGATCTCGCGACCCTTGATCTTCGAGCAACAGACCCCCTGGCTTCCCAAGATCAACTATCCCCTCACCGAGGCCGTGACGGGCATCCCCGAAGAGTTCCCCCGATCACGGGCCTGGTGCTGACGTCGCCCAAGGAAAACGAGCTGGTGGAGATTCCGATTGTCTCGCCGCTACCGGCCGGCCAGTTGAACCCGGTGCTGGCGCACTGGACCTACGGCCTCGGGCGGTCGGTGGCCTTCACCTCCGATGCCGGGCGTCGGTGGGCCAAGGCCTGGCCCGACTGGGCGAGCTACGCTGCGTTCTGGTCGCAGGTGATCCGCTGGTCAATGCGGCCGGCCGATCGGGGGAACCTGACGCTCAACGTGAGGCGGGACGAAGGGCGGATCAAGGTCGTGGTCGACGCGCTCGACAAGAACAACCAGTTCCTCAACTTTCTCCAGATCCAGGGCAACGTGATCGATCCCGAGCTGAAAGCGGCGCCATCGAGCTGCACCAGGTCGCGCCCGGCCGCTACGAGGCGACCATCGAGAAGACCGACGCGAGCGGCAACTACTTCGTCAACCTGGGCTATCGCGGCGCGGACAACATCCAGGGCGTGATCTCCAGCGGCGTGTCGGTCCCCTACTCCGACGAGTACCGCGAGCTGCGATCCAACCCGACGACCCTCGAGACCCTCGCATCGGTGACCGACGGCGAGCTCGTCACCTGGAAGACCACCGCGGACGGTCGGATCGACCTCGACCGCACGGTCCAGAGTATCGATCACTTTCGCCGCGACCGGCTGATCAATCCCCGTTCCTTCGGGGCGCTGTGGCCGATGCTGCTCTGGCTGGCCGCATGCCTGTTCCTGGGCGACGTGGCCGTGCGCCGCATCGCGCTCGACCTCGACTGGATGAAAATGGCGATCGTGACCGAATGGAACAAGCTGCGCGGACAGGAAGCTGCCACCAGCAGCGATTACATGGACAAGCTGAGAAGCCGGAAGGCCGAGGTCGACGAACAGCTCGACCGGTCGCGAGCGGCGCCTCGTCCAGAAGTTTCCTCGATGCTGTTACCGACGCCCGAGACCACAGGTCCGATCGGCGAGCCGCTGCTCGAGGGAGCCGAGGCGACCGAGCGAGCGGCGGCGGCACGAGCGGCGGAAAAGGCGCGCCCCACCCTGGCAAGCGCGCCCAGGAACCTGCCAAGCAAAGCTACACCGACCGCCTCTTGAAAGCCAAGCAGCGGGTGTGGGAGGAGCGGGAGAAAGATAAGCCCAAGGATCAAGCATAAACGAAACCGGCTCAATTCTGACGTCTCGTGCGGCTCGCGGTAGCTCCGGCATCGCGTGCCCCTATTGGAATCGAGCCGCCCAGTTCTTCCGGCCGAAACTCTTCGAAAGGACCCTGGTCGATGACTGCTCAAGCCAACGGAACAATGGAAGCTCGCGCCGAAGGATTTCGCACGGCCTACGGGCGATTGAAGGCGGAGATCGGCAAGGTGATTGTCGGTCACGATGAAATTGTGCACGGCGTGCTCACGTGCCTCTTTATCGGCGGGCACGCACTCCTGGAAGGCGTACCGGGACTGGGCAAGACACTGCTGGTGCGAACGCTCGCCGACGCGGTCTCGCTCGACTTCAATCGCATCCAGTTCACACCCGACTTGATGCCGGCCGACATCATCGGCACCAACGTCGTGATGGAGCTGCCGGACGGCCGCCGGATCTTCGAGTTCCAGCCGGGCCCTGTGTTCTCGCAGATCGTACTCGCCGATGAGATCAATCGCGCCACCCCCAAGACCCAGTCGGCGCTCCTGGAGGCGATGCAAGAACAGTCGGTGACCGTGGGCGGGCACGTCCATCTTCTCAAGAAACCGTTCTTCGTGATGGCGACCCAGAATCCGATCGAGCAAGAGGGCACCTATCCGCTGCCCGAAGCGCAGCTCGACCGATTCCTGCTGAAATTGATCGTCGGTTACTCGACGCGGGACGAGCTGAGCACAATCCTGGACCGGACGACCCGGGGCGAGTCGCCCAGGGCCGAGAAAGTGCTGGATGGCGAGACTCTGTTGCAGCTTCAGGCCTTGGTGCGCGAGGTGATCATCGCGCCTCATGTGCAGGATTACGCGATCCGCCTGGCCCTGGCCACGCACCCGCAGGGGGCATTCGCGGCGGATGTGACCAACCAGTACATCCGCTGGGGAAGCAGCCCCCGAGGGGTGCAGACACTGGTCCTGGCGGCCAAGGTCCGGTCGCTCCTGGATGGGCGGTTCAACGCGAGCTTTGAAGACCTGCGCCGGGTCTATCTGCCGGCTCTGCGGCATCGCGTGTTGTTAAATTTTGAAGCCCAGGCCGAAGGAGTCGAGACCGACGAGGTCTTGCTCAAGGTCCTCGACTCTGTTCCCGAAAAAGCGGAGGCTCGCGCCGCGGCGGTCGCGTGAGCGGGCGCTGGGCGCCCTTGCTCTTCTCCGCTCGCGGACAAAGCTACCTCACGACCGGCATCCCTTGATCCAGGACAAGAATGCACGACATTTACAACCCACCGCCGGCACCGACACAGGACTGGACGCCGCCCAGGCGCGAGCGCCTCGCGTTCACGACGGGCGACCTGCTCTGCCTGGTGGGTCTGTGCGGCGTGCTGTTCGCCGCGTCCGTCACCGCCTGGCGCACCGAGCCGGAGCTCGCGCTGGCCACGGCGGCGGCCGGCTCGCTCGTGATCCTGGAAAGCTGGTTCACGGCGCTGGGCTTCCTCCATCGGAGCGGACCGCTCCGGCTGAAGGCACGCTGGCTGGTGTTTCTGGCCGCGCTCGTACCGTGGCTCGTCGGCCTGGGCGTGGCCGTGACCGTGATGCTTTCACTGTTCTGGGTGTTCGATCTCACGAGCTAGCTGAAGGATTGGCGTTCCTACTGTCGATCCACCGGCCGAGAGAGATGTTCTGAAGCTCGCTGCCGCGCCATAAGGGACCGCTATGCCTGCCCCTCTTTCAGACGCACCCGTGAAACCCCAGGCCACGCCCACCACCGCGCGACCGGCGGATTCGGGCGATGGTCCGCTCCTGGAGCCGGAGTTTCTCCACAAGCTCGAGCAGCTCGAATTGGTGAGCCGGCGGATCTTCGTCGGCCGGATGAAGGGAGAGCGCAAGAGCAAGCGCCGCGGCTCGTCGGTCGAATTCGCCGACCATCGGAATTACACGGTCGGCGACGACTTGAGACACATCGACTGGAACGTTTACGGACGGCTCGACAAGCTGTTCCTCAAGCTGTTTCTCGAGGAAGAAGACCTGCACGTGTACACGCTCCTGGACACAAGCGCGTCCATGAATTTCGGCACGCCCACCAAGCTGCGGTACGGGAAGCAGGTCGCGGCCGCGCTCGCGTTCATCGGGCTGGTCAATCACGATCGTATCCTGCTGGACACCTTCAGCGCCCGGCTGGACCTGGGCCTGCGCGGCTTGCGCGGCCGCTCGCAGATGTGGCGGGTCGTCCAGTATCTCGATCAGCTCGAGGCCGACGGCCAGAGCAACCTGACCGCCGCGGCCCGCGAGTTTGCCATCCGGCATGCCGGCAAGGGAGTCGTGGTGGTGATCTCCGACTTTCTCGACAAGCACGGATATCAGGATGCACTGCGCTACCTGGTCGCGCGCAACATGGACATCTACGTCATCCACGTCCTCTCGCAGCAGGAGGTGGATCCCGATCTTGTCGGCGACCTGCGCCTGGTCGATGCCGAGGACGACGAGGCCGCCGAAATCACGATCAGCGCACCGCTCTTGAAGCGATACAAGGACAATCTGAACGCCTTCGTTGGCGGCCTGAAGGAGTGGTGCACCCAGCGCGGAATCACGTACATCTTCACCACGAATCTCTATCCCTTTGACAAGTTGATCCTGAACTATCTGCGGCAACGCGGACTGGTCAAGTAACCGCGCGGCGCGCAGCGCCGGAGCATTTGCGAGACTTCCGCGGGCGGCACAAGCGCGCGGGACCTGGCCGATCGGTTGGCCCGAAATCGCGCCCGAAAGCGACCCCGATCGAGCCGCCGGACCCAACCCGGGAACACTCATGAATCCATGGTCCATCAAGAGTCCCGCGGTCTTTTTCGGTGCGGGCGCTGCGCTCGTGATTTACGTCCTCTACATGATGATTCGCAGGCGAAGGGGCGAGCGCAAGGGCAGCCGTGAGCGCGAAGCCGAGCTATAAGCGGTCGAGGGGAGCTAAGGTGATGTCGAGTTTATGGAGCCAGGTGAGTGCCTGGAGCATTCCGCTGGAATTCAGCTCGCCGCTCGGGCTGGCGGCGTGGTCCGCGCTGGCCGGCGTGCCGGTCGGAATCATCGCGCTTTATTTTCTCAAGCTCAGGCGCCGCCCGGTACGGGTGCCGAGCACGATCCTGTGGCGCCGCAGCATGGAGGACCTCCACGTCAACAGTTTGTTTCAGCGACTGCGTCGCAACCTGCTGTTGTTTCTGCAGCTCCTGGCGGTGGCATTGATCATGCTGGCCCTGGCCGGACTGCGGATGAAGGGGTCGAGCGCCGCGGGGCAGCGGTTTGTCCTCTTGATCGACAACTCGGCAAGTATGTCGGCGACGGACGTCGCTCCCAACCGGCTGGCGCAAGCCAAGAAATCCGCCAAGAAAGTCGTGGCGGACATGGACGACGACGACCTGGCGATGGTGATCTCCTTCTCCGACGCGGCGCGGGTCGTTTCCAATTACACGAGCGACCGCCGCGTGCTGTTGTCGCGGATCGACTCGATCGCGCCCTCGCAATCGGGCACGTCGCTGCGTGAGGGACTGCAGGTGGCCGCGGGGCTTGCCAACCCCGCGAAGCAGATCGGCGAAGGGGTCGTCGCGTCGTCGGTCGTCACGCCGAAGCTTTTTATCTACACCGACGGCGGCTTCGGCGACGTCGAGGGATTCAGCCTGGGCAATCTCGAGCCGGAGGTCGTGGTGATCGGACCTCCGCCGCCGCCCTATTCCGCCCCGCCCGCCGGCGGCCTTGGTCCCGACGTCAAGCCAAAGGCAGAGCACCCGTCGGACAACGTGGGGATCATGGCGCTTCAGGGCCGCCGCGACGAAGACAAGCCCGAGGTCTACCAGCTTTTCGGCCGCGTTCATAACTATCGCGGCGAACAGACGGCGACCGAGGCGCAGCTCTTCCGTCGCGAATCCGACAAGCCGGGTGCCGACGGAACGCTGGTCGACGCGATCGCGCTGGCGATCCCACCTCAAAGCGACCAGTCGTTCAAGTTTGACTTGCCGGACAGCGGTCTCACGCCTTACGAAGTGCGCCTCACCGTCAAAGACGCGCTCGACGCCGACAATCGCGCTTTCGCGGTCGTGGGGACGACGCGCAAGGCGCAGGTCCTGGTCATCACCGAGGGGAACCGCTACCTGCTCGACACCATCAACACACCGTCCACCAAAGAGCGAGCCGATGTCACGATCATCACGCCCGAGGAGGCGAAGAAGGAGCCGGTGGCTCGCGACCTGCGAGGCAGCCGCTACGACCTTGTCATCTTCGACGGCGTCAAGGCCGAGTCACCGCCTGCTGCCAATGCGCTCTATTTCGGAGTGTTTCCGCCAGGACCGGCCTACGCCAAGTCGAAGGAAGTTTCGCAGCCCGTGATCCTGGACTGGGATATTGCCCACCCGCTCATGCAGTACGTCCGTGACCTTTCGCTCGTGTACGTCGCGAAAGCCAGTATCCTCGAGCTGCCGCCTGGTGCGAAGAGCCTGATCGATTCCGACCGGGGTTCGCTCGCCTTCGTGGCTCCCCGCGAAGGATACACCGACACGGTCGTGACGTTCCCGCTCGTCGACGGCCCCACGCCGAATACGACGTGGTTTCGCTACATCAGCTTCCCGCTCTTCATTCTCAACAGCATTCAGGCGCTCGGTAACGTGCGCGATGGAGCCGGAGACGAGGTCGCCGCACCCGGCCGTCCGATCGTTCTCCACGCCGAAACCGCCAGTGGCACGATCAAGGTGACTCCGCCCGGCGGAGCTAGTGTCGACGCGATCTCGCGATCCCCGCAGGGCGGCTTCGTGTACAGCAAGGCAGATACGGCCGGAGTCTATCTTGCGCAGTGGGATCCGAACGGACTCTTCCCATTCGCCGTCAACCTGTTCGATGCGCGCGAAAGCGACCTGGCCCCGCGAGGCCTCGTGCCCGACGGAACCCCGGATGGCCTTGCCGAGAGCTACAAGATCAAGATCGGCTACAGCCCCGTCACCGGCACGCAGAAGCCGCCGGATGTGCGCAAGGACATCTGGTGGTGGTTTGCGCTCATCGTTCTCGGCGTCTTGCTCGTGGAGTGGTACATTTATAATCGGCGCGTGTACATATAAAGTTGAACGACTTTCTTTCGTCTCACGGTAACACCCGACACGGCCATCCCGTCCCCTCCCTCCTGAAAGCCGTAAGGGAGCTCGCCCCGAGAACCGGGCGCAGCTCCTGAATTACCTGCACGCAACCGGCATGAGGCTTGGTCTGCTGGTCAACTTCGGAAGCTACCCCGATGTAGAGGTGGAGCGGATGGTGCTCTAACATTCAACCGCAGACACAACGGAACGACATGGATCGGGAATAGGGCTTCGATCCTTCCGTGTAGGTCCGTGTGTTCCGTGGTTGAACTCTTTTGCTCTCCGCTTTCAGAAGATTCTTCAACCACCGAAGGCACGGAAAGACACGGAAGGGGAGCGAGCCCTTTATTCTTCGATGTAGGCATCTTTGTTCCCTGCTTGATCTCCTTGATACCTGCGCGGGTCACGCGTGCTTGGGGCCTTCAACACGGTCACTTTGAGCAGTTTCTACTAGCCCGAAGTTCGAGCGGGCAAAGACGGGAATTTCCACGAGGGGTAACGGTTTGCGTCGAATCCGATTTCCCGTTTCTGGCTACATTTCAATTAATTTCAGTGCTGCTGCCTGTAACGGATCGGCCTCCGTCAGTTGATGGAAGGTGGTCTCACTAGAGTCGGCACTTGCGACGCAGGTATTGCGGCAGCGCGTTCCCAGATGAGCGATCAACGTGCGGAAGCTCTGAACTGGCAAGCCATCCGGCGTCTTGTGCGTCTTCTTCTTCTGCCGCGCTGAAGTCGACGCTTGGGCTGGCGCGACAGGGTCACGCCACTGTCGTTCCAGCTTCAGTTCCTCATCCTCGAACAGCAGCGATTTCCACGCCTGACGCAAGTGCCATTCCACGTAGTACGCCAGCAGGCATAGTAAGATGTGTGCCCGGACGCGGTCGGCTGTACGGTGGTGAATCGGACGCACCAACAAGTCGATTCCTTTTAGGCCTCGGAATGCTTGCTCTACCAATCCGAGCCGCTTGTACGATCGCACCGAATCAGCCGCCGTTAGCCGCTTGGCCGGTTCACTCGTCCTGATAACGTAGATTCCATCGAGCATCTCTTCATTCGTGATCGCGGAGACCTTGCGAGCCCAACTCAGATGGCCGTCTCGAATCGTGAGGTTGAAGTGTTTGGCGACCTTATAGTGACTGATGATCTTGCCCGCCCTCACACCGATCTCGGCCGCTGTCTCGGGTCGTTTCGATGCTTTTGCCACACTCGCCGCCAGCGCCTCCAGTTCGGCTTGAGTTGCCGCGAGCAGGTCTTGACGCTTCTGTCGTCGTTGCTCGGCCAACTGCGGATTATAGCAGGCCACCAATCGTTCGCCGGGGAACTCTGGGGAAGTGATCTCCGCCAAGCGTTGGGCTTCCAGATCCTTCCTGACCAGTAGACCATCGGCCAACAAGCGGCGAATCGCTCCGCTTCTCAGCGCCGAGATCCAGCCCAAGCCCGGGTGTTTCTTGAGCGTGTCAATCTGTGTTTGTGTGAGCATGCCACGGTCACCGACGAGCACGACGCGCGACAGGCCGAACCGCTTTGTGAGCGTCTCGACCTGGTCGGGCACGGTCTTGGGATCGCCGGTGTTGCCGGGATAAACTTGTACGGCAACGGGCCGGCCATCAGCGTCGGTGAGCACGCCGTAGACGATGATTGGCAGCCCGGTCTTGCCGTCACGGTCGTGCCCGAACCGGGCAAGCGGGCAAGTCTTTCCCTCGTAATAGCTGCTGGTGACATCGTAGAGCACTAGCGCCCGATCACTGAGGTGCCGTTTCGCCAACTTCTTCTCGATCGCTGACTGTCGCTGGAGCAGCCAGTCCATGGCGTTGTAGAGCTGATTCTCGGTTGCGTCGGCGACGTCCAACTCCTCGGCCAAAGTGGAGTCGTGCCAGTGTCCGGTGTTGGCGAGCTTGGAGCTGGGAAATACCAGACGTTCAACGATCATGGCAACGACCAGATTCCGCCACGGGGAAGGCTCGGAGGCGATGAGGTTCTCGAGTCCGAGTTTGTGAATCATTTTCAGGACCGCTTCGACATGCCCGTGCGGCAGTGTGCGAGTGATGCGGAAGGCATCGGCAGCGGGGACAAACGTCTCCCCCTTGAGGGATCGCTTGATCAGATCGATGACGTGATCGGGAAGATGGGAGAGGTTGCCGAGTGTCTCGTGAGTGACGTTCTTCCCGATACGAATGGAACGCCGAAGCAAATGGGTGACATAGGTTCTACCCTTGTAGACCCTCCTGGTCGTGGCCACATGAACGGAGCCGCGTCGTGCTGGCATACGGGCATTTTGCGCAGCGTATGAAGTATGTCAAGATAACTTCCCAGTTTTTACTGGCTACATTTCAGAGCCAGAATCGCAGTTAACCTCCGGCAAGTTGAGACGTTACGTCAAAAACGGCTGTCGAACTTCGGACTATCCCAGACCAGTTGTTTTCAACGTTTTCCGGGGTGTGAACGGCTACGTCTCCCGAGCCCGCGCGACATTGCCACGAGCCCGCCGCCGCGCACGGCAACAATCGCGGGTGGCTATAGCGGCATCCTGCACGCAGCGCTCATTGCCGTACCATCGACTCGCGAGATCTTCCCGCCTTCTTCCCCCCCTCTGGTCCGGGAATCACAGGCGACCGGTGCAGCACGAACCGGCTGATCTCCGGAGGGCAGCCGTAGCGAATCGGGTGTTTTCCGGCGATGCCCTGGCTCACGTACAGGAGTGTTCCGCCGTGGCGGAAGAAGCCGCGGTCGAAGCGGCGCGAGTAGCGGCTGGGCATGAACACGGGGCCGACCGTGGGCAGTCGGATCTGGCCCCCGTGATTGTGTCCGGCGAAGACGAGGTCAGCGCCCCAGGTAGCGGCCTTGTACAAGACGTCGGGGGAATGGCTCATCAGGATGCGAAAATCGGCCGGCGGCACGTCGCGCTGGTGGAAGGCGGGCCCCCAGGGCGTGGACGTCCCGCCCACGGCCAGCTTTGACCCGTCGACGTCGATGATGATCCAGCGACCCTCCAGCGTCCGGATCCCGGCGCGTTCCAGCTCATGGACAATCGTTCGCGGGTCATGGTCCTGGTCGTGATTGCCGAGGATCGCGAATTTGCCCAGGCGGGCCTCGAGGCGGCCGAGCACCGGCTCGATCCACGAGATCGTGTCGTCATGCTCGACCAGGTCGCCGGTGACGAGGACCAGGTCGGGCGCCCAGCCGCGGCAGCCTTCGACCACCGACTCGAAGAACTGGCGGCGGAAGCAAGGTGCGAAGTGGAAGTCGCTGAGCTGGACGATCCGCAGAGCGTCGAGGGGCGCGGGGAGATCGGCGATCGATACGTCCCACTCGAGGCGCTCGATGCGGAAGGAATCGTGGCGCGGCAGCCGGAGCAGCCAGGAGCGGCGGCCGGTGCCGATCAGCGATTGGGCCCCGTGGATTCGCGCCAGGTCCAGCGTTTGTGACTTGCACTGGATCCCTCCCGGCCTCCGCCGCAGCGCCCGTCGCAATGAGGCGATGGGCCAGCCAAGAGCGCCGGAGACCAGGCACAAGATCGCGTAGCCGCCAAGCGGCCACGACCAGAGCCACCAGGGCTCGTGCATGTGCTTCCAGAGCAAGAACGCCGACGAGGCCAGGAGCGCCGCGAACACGGCCCTGCGGAAGCGGTCCATCGCTGGTTCGCGATATCCCAGGCCGCTGGTCACGTTGACGACGTAGATGAAGTGGCAGAGGTGCCCAATCGCAGTCGGGGCCGCCAGAGCGAGCATGACCGGCCAGGGCCAGTCAGGACTCATGGTGCGAGGCCTCGATCGGGGAGTCGGGTGCCTCGAGATTGGTCCTGGAGTCGCGCGCAGCCAGTGGATTCTGCGGCGCGTTTGCCGGCGGGGTCGAGCCGGGGGTGTTGTCGGAAGGCAACGGGGTGGAATTGGCGCCGGCTCTTGCATCCTGACTGGGCGCGAGTGTGAAACGATCGGCGGGCGTCGTGCGCAGAGCCTGTTCGACGGCCTCCATCAAGCGGTCCGCGCGAAACGGTTTGTAGAGAACGGTCTGGAGCCCTTCCTGTCGCGCTTTCACGATCGAGTGGGTAGGGTCCCAGCCGAATCCGGTCATGAGGATGATCGGCACGCTCGGCTGGGCCTCGCGAAGACGTTTGTAGGTTTCGTAGCCGTCCAGGTCTGGCAAGCGAATATCAACCAGGGCGGCCGCGTAGGGGCTTTGCCGCATGAGAGCGATGGCTTCATGCGCGTCGCGAGCGGTCTCGACGCTGGCACCCTGGCAGCCGAGGAGATGGTGGGCCGACCGGCGGACGGCCTCGTCCGCGTCGACGACGAGCAGCCGCGCACCCGAGAGCCGGGGCGCGGGTCCTGGCCGGGTCTGCTTGGGTTGTGGGACCACGGTCGACCCTGCCTTGTGAATCAGGCTGCGAATCTCCCGCGCCGATACAGCAAGTGGCGCAGACGGGCAATGATGTCTTCGTCGTGGCCGGCGTATCGGTCCAGCACCGTGGTGGCGTCGGTGATGATGTCGTCCAGCGGCAGGGCGAGCTCACGGTTGATCGCCTCGACCGACGCACTCGCGGTGCTGACTTTTTCCGCCTGGAGCAATTCGAGCGTGTTCAGCGCGGCCGCAATGTTGCGCCCGTAGATTTCAATGAACTGCCGGTCACGATCGTCGAATGCGTTGGGTTGCGGGCTCTCGACGTTCAGGGTGCCGATCACCGTGCCGTGGATGATCAGAGGAACCGTCAGCGAGCTGCGGGATCCGGTCGCGCCTTCGATGTAAAGTGGGTCCCTCGTCGTATCCGGGCAGACGTAGCTCTGGCCGGTTGCCGCCACGAAGCCAGTGACCCCGTTTCCTTCCTTGCGCGCGTAAAGCTCGCGGTTCGCCGCCAGCGGAGTCATTCCCTCCGTCAGGAGCGGAATGAGGCGATGGGTCGCACGATCGAGGATGCGGATTTCCATGAAGTCCAGGCCCAGCAGGTCTTTCATGTGGCGGGCGATGTTGTACTTGAGCAGGTCGGTCCGCTCGTCGACCGCCATCCCGGCGAGCTCCTCGGGCGTCAAGTCGGCCAGCTCGTCGCCCGCCTGGTGAATGGCGTCGATCTTGAGCTGCTGCTGGGTTTCGTCCGTGGTTTCGCGCGTGAGCGCGATCAGGTGCGTCAGTGCGCTCGTCGCATCGAACACCGGCGTCACCGAGAGGCGAAGATAGCGGTTGCCGCTGATCTTCATCGCCGTGCTTGCCGGCGCTTTCGCCGCCACTGCCGTGGTGAAAGGGCACGGATCAGGGCCGAGGATCTCGGCGTGGCCAAGGGCTTTGTAGAAGTGAGAACCGACCGTCGGCGTGCCCGAATCGGCCAGCAGGTGAAACTCGGGGTTGGCCCAGATGATCCTCAAGTCCGGGTCGACAACCGCAACGCCATCAGAGATCGCGTCCAGGATCTCCTCGGCCTGGATCAACATCCCCACCCAGCGCACCGCCGAGAGCTGCGAGGCATCGACAAAGACAGCGTCGAATTTTTGATCGCGCAGCAGCACGAGCGCCTTCGAGATCGTACGGACCGTCACGCGCTCGAACCACTCGGACAGGTAATCAGAACCCGACTTACCATGCGAGCCGTCGCGATCTATGACCAAAAGTCGAGGCTTTTCAGCCACACCGGCCACCCCCAGCTTCGACGATCCACGATATAGGCCGGCATCCGCCGGCAGAGATTCATTCCGCTGCCGGACCAAAACGTGGTCCAAAGCGATCGTAACTCCGTCAGATCAACACGGCAAGACGCACCTCGGAACGAAACCACGACGAAATGAGCTTCCCGGCTGCCTTGGAACCAACGAGTGCCGCGATGAGTTCAGAGCACTGGTCGACGCGCACGGTCACCGGCGGCAACGCCGCATGCATGGGGTCCTGGGATCGCCGGGCCGGTGACCGTCCGCATACCGAAACCGTCCGCACCCATTCGAGCGTCCGCTTGCTTGACAGTCAGGTCAAGCGCCACTTAGCATCGGGTCCGGGGTGACCGATCGTTCCGCGGGTGGCGTGAAACCTCGTTTCTGTGCGATTGGGGTGATGTGATGCGTCTCACGCAGCGGCTGACCGGCAAGCATGGGGCGCTCCTGGTCGTGGACCTCCAGGACAAGCTCTTGAAGCTGATCGCCGGCCACGAGAAAGTTGTCGCCAACGTGGTCAGCTTGATACGGGGCGCCAAGCTGCTGCACCTGCCGGTGATGGCGACCGAACAGTACCCCCGCGGGCTGGGCCCAACCACAGCCGCCGTCGCGGAGCTGATCACCGAACGGCCCGCCAAGACGACATTTCACTGTTGTGCGGTTCCGCAACTTCTGGAACAGCTCTACGGTCGCAACGTGCGACACGTCACCATCGCGGGCATCGAAGCGCATGTCTGCGTGGCGCAGACGGCTCTGGAATTGCTTGATCTGGGGTTTCAGGTTCAGGTACCGGCCGACGCTGTGACCTCGCGCGCAGATCGACTGGGAGTTTGCCCTGCGCCGGCTGGAACGTGCGGGCGCCGTCGTTTCCACGACCGAGTCCGTGCTGTTTGAATGGACCGAGACGTCGGAGCGGCCCGAGTTCAAAGGGATCAGCGACCTCATCAAAGAGATGGGACAGCGATAACGGACCAGCCTCGCACCGGAGGTTCCTACCGTCGTCTTCGCCGGTGCCAACTGGTCGTCAAACTGGCAATCATTCGTGAGGAGTCGAGCCCATGTCGGGTGTGAAAGAGCCGCCGCAGAAGGGTCCCATGCGTCTACCAGCGCGCGTGCTCATGGGGCCAGGCCCGAGCGACGTACCCCCTCGGGTGCTGGAAGCGATGGCGATGCCCCTGATCGGGCATCTCGACCCAGCGTTCGTCGCACTCATGGACGAGACCCAGGAGCTGCTTCGATACGCGTTTCAGACCACGAACCGGCTGACCCTTGCGATTTCCGGGACCGGCTCGGCCGGCATGGAGACGGTGGTCGTCAACCTGATCGAGCCCGGCGACCGGATGCTCGTCTGCATCAACGGAGTCTTCGGCGCGCGCATGAAAGATGTGGCCGAGCGTGCTGGCGCGGTCGTGACGGCGATCGAACGACCCTACGGCGACGTCTTTGACCCCGACGAGGTGAAAATCGCCGTCGCGCGTGCCCGCCCGAAGGTCGTCGGGATCGTGCACGCCGAGACCTCAACGGGCGCGTGGCAGCCCGTGCAGGAGATCGCGCGGATCGCCCACGAGGCCGGCGCCTTGATTGCGCTCGACACCGTCACCTCGCTGGCAGGCGTTCCCGTCGAGACCGACGCGTGGGAAATCGACGCGATCTACTCGGGCACGCAGAAGTGCCTGAGCTGTCCGCCCGGCCTGGCGCCGGTGACCCTGGGTCCGAGGGCCGTGGAAGTGCTCAACGGGCGCAAGACTCCAGTGCAAAGCTGGTATCTCGACCTCACGATGATCCAGCGCTACTGGGGAAGCGATCGGTTCTATCATCACACGGCTCCCATCAGCATGAACTACGCACTGCGGGAAGCACTCGCCCTGGTGGCCGAGGAAGGCCTGGAAAACCGGATTGCGCGGCACGCGCTGAACGGCCGGGCGCTGCACGCCGGACTGGACGCCATGGGCTTGAGCCTGGCGACCGTGCCCGGTCACCGCTTGCCCCAACTGAGCTGTGTGCGGATTCCCGACGGGATCGACGACCTGACGGTGCGACGCCGCCTGCTGAAAGATTGGGGAATCGAGGTCGGCGGCGGGCTCGGACCATTCAAGGGCCAGGCCTGGCGCATCGGACTGATGGGGCACAGCTCGCGGCGCAGCAACGTCACGCTGGTGCTCTCTGCGCTCGAGACGTGCCTGCTCGACCTCGGGTATCGGCTCGAGCCGGCGCTGCACTGCACGCCGCCGACGAAGCGTATAGTAGCGCTGGACGTGCCGGTAAAAGCCTGAGGCATCGCCGGGCCGCGTGCGCCGGCCGAGCGATGCCTCTTCTCAACCCCGAGCGCCCCCATTCAGGGCCGCGATGCCTCTTGTGCCCAGCTGATGATCTCCTTGATCCGAGTGCGCCGGCGTTCGATCTGGCTCAGCCGCAACTGAGATTCTTCCAGCTCGATCTCCTTGATCCGGATCTGCGCTGCCGCGAGTTGCTGCTCGCCTTCGGCTTTGGCAACGTCCTCGGCAGCAACGATTCCGGCGTTCCGCCCGTTCAGCTTCCGATTGCGTCCGACCACGGAACTGGCGACCTCGCGCTGGGCGACTGCCTTTTCGACCTCGGCCTTCTTCCTCCTGATCTCGAGGCCAAGACTGTCGATTTCGTCGCGCAGCTCGTCATCAATTCCTTGCAACGTGGCCAGCGCCATCAAGACCTTGCCGCTGGCTGTTCGCATCTCTTCCGCGGAGACGGTTCCAGCGAGATGCAGCTTCGCATAGTTCTTCTGTTCGGGAATGGCCAGCCTGAGCTGCGCTTCCAGCTCGCGGAGCACCAGCCCGTTGACTTGATTGTTGACTTGATTGTCGACGGCTTTCCGAACGGCCGCCACATCCAGAGCCGTTGTCTGCGACGCGCCGGTCGATGCCGCGAAGCTCGACTTGCTCGCTGTGCCGGCAGCCGACGCTGGCATCGGTGACGACGTCGACGCCGAACTTGTTTTGGACCCAGAGCCGGCGACTGCCGTTCGCGGCGTAAGGTCATGGTGACGGCGGAGAACATCGACCTTGGCCTCGAGTCTTTCCAGCGTCGCCGCGTTTGGTTCCAGGATTGGCTCCGACTCGCCGGTCGAGTGGATCAACTGCTCGACGGTTCGCTCCAGATTCCGGAGCCGCTGTTCCGTCGCCCCTGGGAGCCGATCGTCCGTCGCAGACGTTTTAGTGCCCTGGGTGCCATCCTCTTGCCCCGCCTTCAAAGCGACTGCGGCTGAGCCTCGAGCGGCCGGTGTTCTGGAGTTCCATGGCGAGGCGGATGCAACGACCATTGCACCCCCCGCCGACAGGCCGACAGTCGCGGTTGCCAGACCAATCCATTTCAGAGGAGCAAGTTTCATCGACGTGAGCACTCCTTGAGTGAGCGCCAGCACCGACGCTGCGGCCGGCGCCGGCCTGGAGGGTTTTGAACTGGCCGATCCCGAGGGCCGACTCGACCGTGGCCGAGACCAGCGCGGGGGGTAATGATTCCGATAGAACCTGGGCCGGGATCAGCGATCCCGGTCCGATCACGGCGGCGGTCGGGGCGTATCCGCGGCTCGTCAGCCGCCGCCTGAGCAAGTCGCGTCCCCGGGCAAGTCGGCGGCGCACCGTACCCACCGGACAGCAAAGCTCCTCCGCGGCTTCATCGTGGGTGTGTCCCCTGAGATAACACAGAACCAGGGGTGCGCGGTACTTTCCCGGCAGGCGGCTCAGCTCTTGATCGATGCGGGCCCGATCTCCGCGTGGCCCGCTTTCTCGGGGGCCGCCGGCGCCTCCACGTCTGCGATCCCGATCTCGCGGCACCGGCGGTGGATGGCATTGGTCCTGGCCCGCGTGGCGACCCGGTAAGCGACGCCGTAAAGCCAGTTTGCCAGGAGTCCTCGGTCGCGAATCGATGGAGCCTTGCGAATGAACACCAGAAACGTCGCCTGGAACGCGTCTTCGATGTTGCGCGCGGTTGCGGAGGACGGCGCCGGCATAGGCCCAGCACCATGGGACCGTGCAAATCGACCAGGGTCTCGAACGCGGCTTCGTCTCGGCGGGAGAGATACCGCTCCAGGAGCTGACGGTCTCCCAGCCCCGCGAGCGTTCCCTCGCGAAACAGCCGGTCGATCTGCCGGAACACGATACCGCGGTTGGGTGCGGCCATCTTGCGCCTCTGGTTTCGAATAGACGTTCACTCAAGATACTGCAGTGTAGTCGAGAACCAATCCGTCAGTTTGCAATTTCTCGATCGCTTCCGCTGGAGCCGATGGAGGTCCGGACACTGCCTGCACGCTGGACGCTCCGGCTCGCGGGGACTAGAGTGTCGTCCACGACCGTCGCGCGTTTCCCGCTCGTGACACCGAGCCGGCATTGCCGGAGCGCCTGCCTGCACAAGCGCTCAGATGTTCACAGGGCTTGGGCAGGAAGCGATCGCCGAGCACGACGGTGGAGACGGCCGCCGAGCAAGGAAACGGACGTCATGAAATTCACTCGCAGGGGGGCTTTCGTCTGGCCCGCTCTGATCGCGGGAGCCGCCGGCCCAGGCCGTGCTGCCCCGGGTGGCGAGCCATCGCAAAACGAGGCAGCACCGCCCGAAGCTCCGACGGCGACGCGCACGGTGAGCCTGCGCGACTTCGAACGCCGCGCATCCGTCGAGCATGCCGCGCGCGGCCTGGGAATTCATCAATAGCGGCGCCGGCGACGAGTCGACGGTGCGCTGGAACGAGGAGGCGTTCCAGCGACTGCGGCTCCGACAGCGGGTGATGGAGGATCTCTCCGGCCTCAACACGCGCATCCGGCTGATGGGTCGCGAACGCCCCCATCCGATCTTGCTCTCCCCGACATCCAATCACGGCCTGGTCCATCCCCAGGGCGAGCTCGAGACGGTGCGCGGGGCGGGCGATGCCGGCGCGATCCTGATCGTCAGCACGTTCGCCGACCGGCCCCTGGAGGAGATCGCCCGAGCGGCCACCGGACCTCTCTGGCACGCCACCTATGTGATGAAGGATCGCGGCCGTACCCGCGACCTGCTGCGCCGTGCCGAGGCCGCCGGCTGCGAAGCGATCTGCGTTCCCGTCGATTCGCCCGTCGTCGGCGCCCGGGATCGCGAGCACCGGACCTATCGGTTCCCGCGCGAGCCGGTGTCCTTCCAGGACTACCCGGTGGACTACTGGCGTTTCCCGACGACCTGGAAGGACATCGACTGGATTCGCTCCCAGACCAAGCTCCCGCTCGTGCTCAAGGGCATCCTCGACCCCGCAGACGCCGAGCTGGGGATCCGGGCCGGGGCGCAGGCGATCTTCGTCTCCAACCATGGCGGGCGGAATCTGGATACCCTCCCGGCCACGCTGGAGGTCTTGTCGGACGTCGCCGACAAGGTGGCGGGGCGCGTCCCGATCCTGGTCGATGGCGGCGTGCGCCGGGGTACCGACGTGCTCAAGGCCCTCGCACTGGGAGCCTCGGCCGTGGCGATCGGGCGGCCCTACCTCTATGGACTGGCGTGCTCGGGCGCCGCGGGCGTCCGCGCCGTGGTCAACATCCTGCGCAACGAGCTGGAGATGGCGATGGCATTGACCGGCCGTCCCACGATCGCCAGCATCGACCGGTCCGTCGTCCATTCCCGCGCCGGCCGGACCTCGCGAGGCTGACTCTGAGCGGCACGAGCCGGTGGACCTTCCTGTTCCCCTTGCGGTCACTCGCATGAAACGCCCGATCATCCTGGATCTGGCCATCAAGCCGCTAATCCTTCTGCTCGCACTCTTGCTGCTCGGCTCGCACCGCGCGATCGGCGCCGCAGGAGCAAGGTCTCCCGACCTGCGCCAGCGGATTGGGAAGTCGACAGTGGTCGCCGGCGCGCCCGGCCTCCGCCATCCCACGGCCGTCGCCGTCTCGCCGGACGGCCGCGTCTTCGTGTGCGAAGACAAGATGGACATGTCCGGCCCGGTCGACCGGCCGGTGAATCGGATCCTCTGCATCCATCCCGGCGGACGGATCACCGTCTTCGCGGAACAGATCTACGCGAGCCTTCGGCATGGAATACATCGACGGCAAGCTCTACGTCCACCACAGCCCCCGGTTCAGCGTCTTTGCCGATGGCGGCGAAGCCGGCAAGGACCGCGTCGATCTGATCAAGACGACCAACCCCGCCCCCTGGGGCTCCGCGGCTCGCGGCAAGAACCAGATCAACGACCACGTTCCGGCCGGCTTTCAGCTCGCGATGGATGGATTATCTCTACATCGCGGTGGGTGACAAGGGGATCCACGGCATGGTCGGCCGGGACGGCACGAAGCTCGAGCTGCCCCTGGGTGGGTTGATCCGGATGAGGCTCGACGGGACGGAACTCGAGACGTTTGCCACCGGCTTCCGCACCGTGCTCAACCCGGCCATGAACGCCGAAGGTGAGATCTTCCTCTACGACAACAATGACCACCTCAATTTCCAAAAGTCGCCGTGGGACAGGTCCACGATGGCGGATACTACGGATACCCCTGGGATTCTCGGCCGCCGCGCCCGGGCTACGTGTTGCCGATGGACGTCCGGGTTTATGACGGCGGGGCGCCCACCGGGCATCGTCGCCTACGAGGAGGATGGCCTCCCCGCGCCGTACCGCGGGCAGCCTGTTTCTTTGCGACTGGGGGCGACAGGAGCTGGTCCGGCTGACGATCGAGCGCCGGGGTGCCGGATACGCGCGTCGTCTGCCGAGGAAAAGATCCTCTCGGGAGCGTTCCGCCCCACCGGCATCGCGATCTCACCCGACGGGATGAGCTTTTACATCGGCGACTGGCAGTTCCCCGGCTGGCGCGAGGACGTCGTGGCGGGCCGGCTGCTCAAGCTCTCCTATCGGGGTAAGAGCCGGGCCGCTGCCAAACCCGCGTGGTATCTGCCGGCGGCCATGGGGCGTCATTTCCGATGCCGACGACCGATGAGCTCATCGAGGGCCTCGGCCACCCGTCGCGGGCCGTGCGAATGGTGGCCCAGCGGCGACTGGTTGACTCGAGGCGAGGAGGCGATCGAGCCACTGCGCGATCTGGTGCAGCAACCCGGCCGCGGCTCCGCGGGCCCGCTGGCACGCCATCTGGGCGCTCGATGCACTCGACGGCGGGCAAGCCGGCCGGGATGCCATCCTCGACGCCGTGGACGATCCGGCCGCTTCGGTCCGCATCCAGGCCATCCGCGAGCTGGGAACACGGCGCATCGCCGAGGCGCGAGCCGCGGCTGCTGGCGCATTGCCGAGACCCGGATGCGGCCGTCCGCCTCCAGGCTGTCACGGCCCTCGGCCGCCTGGGCGCGGCGGAGGCGGTGCCGGCGCTGCGCGATCGGCTGGACGATGATGACCCGCTGGTCCGGTACGCCGCTTTCACGGCGCTGAACCGGATCGGCCGCGCCGACGCAAGCGGCGTGGGAGAGCATCATCGAAGGGCTGGCGAGCGATCGTCCGCGGGTGCGAGAAGGGACGGCGTTCGCCCTCCGCGAGACCTACGACGCCGGCGTTGATCGCCGCCCTGTCGCGATTCGCCGGTCGATCGTCGCAGCCGGGCCCTGTCCGCGCGGCCGCACTATCGAGCGGCTTTTCGCACTGGCCCGTCAGACCACCCGAATGGGACGGGCTCTGGTGGCGGCTGGGGCCATTGGGCTATTTCGAGGATTCTCACGACGCCGCTCCCAGCCTCCCGAAGACGCGGCGAGTGGGCCGGCACAGACGGCCGTGATCGAGGCATTGTGCCAGGCCCTCGACGACCCGGACGAACACGTCCGGCGGGTGGCCATCGAGGGGCCACGCTGAATCTCGATCGAGCGGTGATCGCCCGCCTCGACCCGGTTGTTCGACGACCCGGCGTATGGTCCGCCGACCGGCCGGCGATCCTCGGAGCGCTCGGGCACCGCGGGAGATTCCTCGGCGGCCGGCCCGATCCTCTCGGTGCTGCGCGATCCGTCCGGGCAGGAGGCTTTGCTCCCGAGCGCGCTCGCCGCCGCGCGGCAGCAGGGCGGCCCTCTGATGAAAGAGGCGATCGTCAAGCTGGCCGGGGAGGAGATTCCGGCACCCGACGCCTTGGCGGCTGCGCTGCGGGTCCTGGGCGAGCTGCGCGTCTCCGAAGCGGTCCCCGTGCTGCGCGCCCGCTCGGTGCACGGGGCCCCGGAGGTTCGCATCGCCGCCGCGAGGGCCCTGGGCGAGATCGGTAACGACCAAGCCGTGCAGGGCCTGGTTCTTGCCTCAACGACCGGGAAACCGCGGTCCGCCGCGAGGCCGTGAGCGCCCTCGGGTCGCTGCGCGCGAAGTCGGCCGTGCCTGCGCTGTCCAGCGCCTACGGCGATCCCAGCACCCGGCTCGAGGCCGTCGCGGCCCTCGCCCGCGTCCCTGATCTCCGCGCGCTCGACGCCTACCTGGATGGCCTCGGCGAAAAGAGCCCTGGGCTGCGCGACGACTGTCGCAATGCCCTGGCGGCGATCCGGCAGCCGGCGCGGCCGCTGATTCGCGAGAAGCTGGCAGCGGGTACGCTGCCCGGCCGCGGCCGTTGTTGAGCTCAAGTCGCTCTATGGCGACGATCCGTCGATCGCGGCCTCGTTCCCGAAGGCTCGCGAGCGCAGCGACGCCCGCCGATTACTCCGCCTTTGCGCTGATCGAACCGCGGTGACCCGAAGCGCGGCCAGGTCGTCTTCGCCGACGAAAAAGGCGTCGGCTGCGCGAAATGCCATCGCGTGGGCGGTGCGGGCGGCGACGGCGGTCCCGACCTGAGCCACATTGCCAGTAACTACGGCCGCGCCGACCTGATCGAATCGATCCTCTGGCCCTCGAAGAAGGTCGCGGACGGCTACCGCATGACGACGATCGCACTCGCCAATGGCGAGGTCGTCTCGGGCGTCGTGATCGACATCAAGAGCGCGACGACTGACGCTGGTCGACAGCCAAGGCCAGAAGCACGTGATCCGGCAACAGGATATCGAGCTGAAGACCGAGCGGGACGCGTCGTCGATGCCGGAGGGCCTGCCGCTTGGCCTCACGCCGCAGGAGTTCGCCGACCTGGTGGCCTATCTCGAATCGCTCAAGTGACCACCGTCGCGCGGTGCTCACTCATCATGCCGTTGCCGCAAACCGTGCTGAGACCAGTAGCGATCCTGGCAAGGCTTGGTTCAAGGGCGAGCGTCCTGGGCTTTCTTCAGCAGCTCGTTCACTTCCGCCCAAAGCGCGTTCCAGGCCTTGCGTTCCTCCTCGGGGAGTTGTTGCAAAGCTCCGGTTTCACGCACACCGGCCAGATCGGCGTCGACTTGCCAGTGCTTGAGATTCCGGGCGATGTCGCGCTTGGCCTCGGTGGTGCCGGATTGGAGGAGCCTGGACCAGGCGGCGAGCTCGGACTTGAACCACATGAGGGCTTGCCCGCGGAGCTTGGCCCTGGCGGCGTCGTCGGGCGCGGGATCGTCGATCGCTTTGCCGCTGCCCGCAAGAGCGGCGGCGCAGGCCGCGTCGTAGCGGTGCTGAGGCCGGCGCGATTCGGCGAGCGTGGGATCGGCCTGCAGCGCCTCGGCCCACAGCCTGGCGGCGGTGGTGAACCGGGCGGTGTCATAGGCCCGCTGGGCCAAGGCGAGCCGTTCGGCGTTGTCCTTCGGGGCCTGGCCGCGCATCGCGGCGGCCAGGCGGGCGTCGGTGGCGGCAAATCGCGGACCGGTGGCCCCCAGTTCCGCCAATTCCCGCCGGGCGTCGGTGGCCTCATCGTCACGCCCGAGGCCCCGGGCGGCGTGGATCAGAATTGTCAGATGATTCGCCAGGAATTGTCGATAGGTCGGATTCCTCGGGTTGGAGGCGAGCGCCTTCTTCTGCCAGTCGATGGCCTGCAGGAGCAGGACACGGCCGTCAGCAAACCGCTTGGCGTCGATGTCGAGCACGGCCATGTTGCTGAGGCTCGCACCGATTTCACTGGCGTATTCGGGAAACTCGGGATGCTCCCGTGCCAGCTTTAAGCGGATCGCCAGCGCCGCCTCGTGCGCCTTGAGGGCCTCGGCAGGCGCCCCGGTATCGCGCAGCAGGGCGCCGAGGTTGTTGTGGCTGGCCGCCGCGTTGCTCTGGTACTGGGTGACGGTGGGGTGCGCGCCAGCCAGCTTTCGCAGGATCAAGAGCCCCGCCTCGTATGCCTTGCGGGCCTCGGCAGGCGCGCCGGTGGCGCCCAGCAGGAGGCCGAGGTTGTTGTGGCTGGCCGCCAGTTTGCTCTGATACTCGGTGACGGTGGCGTGCGCGTCGGCCAGCTTCTGCCAGATCAAGAGCGCCGCCTCGTACGCCTCGCGGGCCTCGGCGAGCTTACCGGTGGCGCTGAGCAGGTTGCCGAGGTTGCCGTGGCTGCCCGCCAGGTCACTCTGGTACTCAGTGACGGTAGGGTGTGCGTCGGCCAGCTTTTGCCTGATCGCCACTGCCGCTTCGTACGCCTTGCGGGCCTCGGCAAGCGCGCCGGTGGCGTTCAGAAGGTTGCCGAGGCGGTTGTGGCTCCTCGCCAGGTTGCTCTGGTACTCGGTGACGGTGGGGTGCGCGTCGGCCAGCTTTTGCGAGATCGCCAGCGCCGCCTCAATCGCCTTGCGGGCCTCGGCGGGAGCCCCGGTGTCGCGCAGCACGAGGCCGAGTTCGATGTGGCTGCGCCAGGTAGCTCTGGTACTCGGTGACGGTGGGGTGCGCATTGGCCAGCTTTTGCCGGATCGACAGCGCCGCCTCGCACGCCTGGCGGGCCGCGGCGACCTTGCCGGTGGCGCGGAGCATGAGTGCCCCGGAAATACTGCACTTCTGCCAGGCGCGACTGGTAATCCGCCTCCTCGGGATGTTCGGCCGTGAGGCGCTCCCAGATCGCCAGACTTTGCTCCTCTGAGTGCAGTCCGTCCTCCACGTCGCCGATCTCCTCGGTCAAGTGGGCGTAGTCGTGCATTGCTCCCGCCAGACGCGATAAGGATTCGGGGCGGGTATCGCGGTCAAGCTGGAGGCGCTGGCGGAGTGCGCGGAAGTAGGCCAGTGGTTCCTGGAGCAGCCGCTTTCGAAGCGCTTCCGGTTCCGGGTTGTCCTTGAGGACCGGCTCGTTGGCCACGGCGTCGCGGAACTTCTTGACCGCATCAATCGCCTGCGACTCGTTCGCCTCGGCGCGGACGGCGCTCGACGAACCAGAGCGATGTTCTTGACGGCGAGATCGTTGCGGGCCTTCGTCTGCACGGCCGACACCACGCCCAGACCCGCGGCCGCCATCACCAGCGTGGCGGCGGCCGAGGCGACCAGCGTCCGGTTCCGCTTCGCCCAGCGCCGGGCGCGGCGCGCGAGCGGTTCGGGGTACGCGGTCACCGGCTCGTCGGCCAGCCAGCGGTCGACGTCGCCGGCCAGGGCGCGGGCCGAGGCGTAATGGTCGGCGGGGCGCTCGGCCATCGCCCTGAGACAAAGCGCCTCCAGGGCCGGGTCGATCGCTGGATCGAGCTGCCGGGGTCGCGGGAAGTCGCCCTTCTGGACCTGTTGCAGGATCACCCTGAGGTCGTCGCCGTCGAACGGCGGCTTGCCGGTGAGCAGGCAATAGAGGGTGGCGCCCAGGCAGTAGACATCCGACCGCGTCCCGAGCTGGTCGAGGTCGCCGCGCGCCTGCTCGGGGCTCATGTAGGCCGGCGTGCCGATCGCGCTGCCGGGCAAGGTGTCGGCGCTCCCGCTGGCCGAGGCAGGCATGCGCGTCCGCTCGCCGGCGGTCGCGTCGCCGTGGCCGAGGGCCTTGGCGAGGCCCCAGTCGACGACCAGGGTCTCGCCATACTTGCCGACGATGATGTTGCCCGGCTTGATGTCGCGGTGCAGCACTCCGCGAGCGTGTGCGTATTCGATGGCGTTGCAGACGTCGGTGAAGCGCCGCAGGAGCTCGCGGAGCTCCAGCGAGCGGCGGGTAATGTCGGCGCGCGATTCGGTGAGGGCGTGGAACGCGGCGATGGCGTCCTTGAGCGTGTCGCCCCGGATGAACCGCATCGCGTAATAGGGGCGGCCGCCGGCGTCGACGCCGAGACCATACACCGGCACGATCCCCGGGTGCTCGAGCCCGCCGGTGACCTCGGCCTCGACAATAAATCGGTGGCGGCTGGTGGGGTCGTCGGCGTGGCTGTCAAGGATCTGCTTGAGAGCAACCTCACGGTTCAGCTCGCCATCGAGCGCCACGAACACTTCCCCGAGGCCACCCCGGGCATACGGCCGGAGCACGCGGAACCGCTGGCCGTCGGCCGTCGCTGCCCCGACCGAGAACGTGGCGGTCCGATCAGCGTCGCGTTCGGTCGAGCCGGAGGCGAGATGCTGAATTGAGGCGTCAAGATCGGCGTCGCCCAGCCCGGCGAGCCGCTCGCGTGCGGCGCGACCCACAGGCAATGAGAGAAGGCTCTTCTCGAGGTCACCGTCATGCCTCCTCAGGTGCAGGGGGACCATGGCCTCGACGGCAGCACGGCGCGTCCAGCACGCCTCGTTCGCCCAGGTGATCGCACAAAGGCCGGCTCTTGTCGCGCGCCCACGCCTGAAAGGCAGCGACAAGCTGCGATTGGTCGACCAGCCCGACCTGAAGCGCGATCAACCCGAAAAGCAGATGGCGTTCGGCATCGGCGGCCATGGATGACCTCCCGCTCTTGCGGGACGCTGCGGCCTCATCGCGTCCGATCCTGGCGTCTGGTCGCGAGGGCACGACGGATCGATTGGATTCTCGCATGTGGGATCGGCGCGTACATCCGTGGTCCGGCGCCCACGGTCGTTTGCGGGCGGCTGCGCAAAGCGATCGCGCGAAACCGCTCTTCGCAGATATGCACCTTCAGACCTGCGACCTTCCAACCTGCAAAGTCGACCCAACCGGCTCTTCGTTAAACATTCTTAGTTCAAGTTTCGCACATTCTGGCACCGTTCCGCGAGCGGGACGGCCGGTCATTTTTGACCGGTCGGTTGCTCGTGGCGTAGCGATCTGAGTACAGATTCGCGTCTCGAACGACGATCACCCTGCTCGACTGAAAAGATCGGTGATCTGTGCAAGCCAGGTTTTTATCCGACTGTGATCCGAAAGCGCTGTGCCGGTTTTCTCCACCAGGCTGACATCGCGTAGTGTGGTCAGGAGATCAGCAAACGACGGTTCTTCCTTGCGCGAATACCATGGCCGGTTCGGAAAACGGACGAATTGATGGCCCGTCTTGTGGAACCACACCACGACCAGACTATAGAGCAACAACGCAAAGGGCGCGGTCCGCTCGACGGCTTTGGGCAGATGATTGGCCGGGTCCTCCAGTCCCAGGAGCTGCTTGCAGTTTTCGAAGGTACATTCAATTGCCCAGCGGTAGGAATATGCTGTCAGGATCTGTCGCGCGTTCCAATTCAGCTTGGTGCAGTAGAACATCTGATCGGGACGTTTGCCGTCCAGGTCGTGCACCAGGACGATCATCAGCTCGCGGTCTCCGCCTGCCTTGTAGTACAGAGCCTTGATGGTTTTGACGGCGAGCGTGGCATGCAACCCGAACTGGTTGAATTTAAGCCGAGTCCAGGGTTGGGCCGGATCTTTGGCCCACTGCTCCATCCCAGGGAGACGGGCCCCTTTCTTTCGAGGCGGTCCCTTGCTTCCCACCTTCTTGATGGGGGCACGTTGGTAAAGCGCGCCCTTGGGATGAACATGGCTGATGAGGTGAACGTTGGCCGGCAGATGCGAGAGAATGCTCTTGCCTCCATAGGCGCTGTCACCGGTGAGCATAATCTCGTCGTCAGGGTACCACTGAGCCACCAACTGAATGAGCTCGAGGGCCAGTTGGGGTCGAGTGCGATGATCGGGATTGGGTTTGGGGGCTCTGCCCCGCCCCTTCTTCCCCTTGGTGAGTCCTTGACGATTGCGGTACAGCCGCACGGCGATCGGCAAGGCAAAGACCTTCGTGGGCCCCAGAACGGTTTCACGATGATCAGGCATAGCACGACCCAGTCATGTCCCCAACTGACCAGGGACTTGGCGCGGCTGGAAATCAGCGGATCGTAGTGCATGCCGGCACCGTAGAGGGTCAGCCCTCGTTTGCGACAGAGGGTATCATCGACGGCCCAAAACAAAGTGGAACCGGGAGCCAGAATTGTGCCGACCAATTTAGCCAGGAACAGACCCAAAATGTCGATATCCCAGGCGGCATGGCTGAAGAAGCGATGGAATCGGCACCAATGGCCGTTGCCCACGTTGCCGCCCGCGAAGATGACCTCGGTCAGATAGCGGTGTCGATGAGAAAGAACCCAACCAGTGGCGACCTGTAGAAAGGTCTGAAAAGTTGGGGCCGTAAAGACGGGAACAAAATGCTGTAGCAGGTCGACGAACGAGGCTGTAAGTTCCATGGGTCGGCTTCCTTGCCTTGGTGCCTATTTGGATTGTTTGGCCCAGACAGGATGCCAAAAATGGGCAAGGAAGCCGACGTCATTCACCTCGACGCCTGTTGCACGCCCGCCCTGGGGAGCGACGCGAAGCGGCCGAATCAGACATCAACGTATACCTGAACGATCCCCGAGAAATGTGCGAAACCTGAACTTAGGCGTTTCATCTGTTCAAAGTCCACCAGATCGGTCGAAGGTCTTCCGTTAACCCATTCGCTCTGGAATCGCGGCGGTGCAACTGGCAGCTCGGCGTCGGCAAATTCAGCCTCGCCGTTTTCGACGAGACGAGGCCAACAATGAGTCGAAGCGACCGTAAGCGGGCGCAGCCGTGCCGTTGCGCGGCCAGTGCGTGGCTTCAATGTCACGCGACTCGACACGCCTGACGCCCGAGCCATGGCTGCGAAGCGGACAATGGAGGTCCGGGCGACCGAAAGCTTGCTGGCCTCACACCAAGCGAACCAAGTTCCCGAAACCGGTCAGCGGCTCAATCCAGGCCAGAATCTGGGAGATGCCTGCCTCAAAGCAAACGTTGCGCTTATGCGTCGTTGGCTCCATCATGGGGCATGCGCCTCGCAATTGTGGTCAACGAGGTTTTTTCCGCCGACTAACGTGAGGAGAATGCGAGCCGGGGCCGGCTGACTCCTCCGACTTGAGGTCGATGAGCAAACGGGCGAAGGCCGCGTCAAAGGAGCCGTGATCTTGCCAGTACGAGAAATCGGGAATGTAATACTCCTGGATCTCTTCAACCATGTCCTGAGCGAGATCCGCGTAGAAACGCTCCCACTTCCGATGTTCCTCATAATCCATGAGTCGGACCGGGAAGAGTTTCCGCCGCCGTTCCTGAATCTCTGACCTCCGCGCTCTAAGAATATTATCTCGCACCCATTTGCTGTTGATGCTACTTGGCGATAGGACCACAAGAAGCTTGTCAAAGACCCTTACTGCCTCATCGACCTGTTCGTAAACCTTGTTACCGCTCTGCGTTTTCTCCGGCACAAACCAGACCCGCAAACCCTCGTCTCGCATCTTGCAATGGAGCCGCTTGGCGAAGTCTTCATCCAGATCGCAGTAGCTGATGAAGCAGTGGCAGAATTGGATCGGCTCGATCGCACCGATCAACGCTTTCTGGTTGTCGATCAAGTATTCGGGGACGCCACATCCTCGGAGAAACTGCTCGGGGATCCTCCCTTTTGACAGGAAGAGTGTGTCGATCCCGACCGTGCTCGGGCCCCCATGCTTGATCGACTCGAGACCCTTAGCCTCGGATAGATTAACAGCGGCGAACGTGGTCGTGTCGCAGCACGAATCTTTGAGGTCCGCATCGCGGAGGTTCGCTTTACTAAAGCTGGCGAGTGCGAGGTCGACCCTGCTGAGGTCGGCCCTGCTGAGGTCGGCCTCCCTGAGGTCAGCCCTGCGGAGGTAGGCCCCAGTGAGGTTGGCCCCGCAGAGGTCGGCCCTGCTGAGGTCGACACCGCCGAGGTCGGCCGCGCGGAGGACGGCACCGCTGAGATTTGCGCCGGTGAGGACGGCCCCGGTGAGGACGGCCGCGCTGAGGTTGGCGCCGCTGAGATTTACCTCGCTGAGGTCGGCCCTGCTGAGGTCGGCCCCGCCGAGGTAGACCGCGCTGAGGATGGCCCCGCTGAGGTTTACCCCGCTGAGGACGGCCCCGCTGAGATCGGCCTCACTGAGGTCGGCCCTATGGAGGCTAGGGATTTCCTCACGTGCCTGGAAGCGTTGATTCCATTCGGCAATTCCTTCCGGTCCGCCGAAGAGTAACCTGAGCACTTCAAGGTGGTCCATTTCTCTGATCTCCGCTGATCACAGTTCGCCACCGATCACTAGCCTGATCTGGACCGCAGACAACCAATTTTCCCACGGATTGGGTTCGATCACGACCGCTGATGACGTTGTTCGATAACAACAACTATCGCCTCGACGCGTGGCCACTCGGCAGCGGATCGGCGCAGATCCTATTCCACGCGACAGCGGCCGAGCTTGCTCGAGCGGATTGCGGGCACGATTGCGCCTCGTCGGTCGACGTCGAGATGGGCTCTTCTGCGATGCGGCTGATGCTGTAAATCAACGGCATGGGCGCAGCTCGCTGCGGGCATGAGCTCCGCGGAATGCCTGGTGGATGGCGAGCCTTTACAAGTCTCGGCTCGAGGCGTCGCAGGACTGGGCCGAAGTTACGCCGGAACGGTCAATTGCGATGCTCTGATGAGGAGATGAACCATTCTCTGGCAGAGGAGGCGGCGGTCCAAGTCAGAAAACGTTCTCATTCGGCTTGCGTCGGGAACAATGTGTCGCTGGCACACGGAAAGGATCCAGTTCAAATCCTCAGCGATTTCAGACATGGGATCGCTGGAAATTAACCGGACGAGCGACGAGGTGTAGGCATCGAAGATCCTCTCTTTCGAAAGGATCGGTGCCATCGCTGAGAATACTCAAGGCGGTCGCCACCTTCTCCGAGACGTAGTCGATGGAGGGCATACGTTTCTCCGCTTTCTTCTGTGGCCGCCGCGGCCCCAGGAACACGCGCCTTGCGCATCCGTTCCGCAGCGGACCTCCTGTTCGACCTTCTCACTCGCCCCTGGTTTCAATTCTCCGGCAGCGTCCATCCGCGAGATCAATTTCAAACGGACTCGCTACTTCGCAGATCTAAGATCCGACCGGACAAAATTCGAGTTTAACAAAGCGGAAACGTTGTCGCAAGCGCGACGTTACTCGCAGCGTTAAAGCCGACGGCAGGCCGGCCACGGGTCCCGAGGCGGCGTCGACGGAGGGTGCTTTGCGGTAGCGGCCATCGATGTTCCGGTGGCGGCGCTGACGCGGCAGGACGACCGGCTCGGGCATGTCAACCGAACGCCGCTGCGGCGCGCTTCGTGTTGGTTGGCTTGTGTGGCAGTCACCTATCTGGGTTCTGGGGATCAGATGGTGCCACGGAGAGGAGGAGGAGGAAACGACTATGACAATGGACACCGTTCACTTCGACCGTTGTCGATGGACTTTTCTGGGAGGTCACACGATCCAGCGGATCTAGGCCGGTGAGCTGGCCTCAATTCAGTGCGGCGTGAAGTCGTGTTTATCGGTCCGAGGGGCGAAGTGAAGGATCTAACCTAACCTAAGCCTATTACTCATGAGCTGCCGTGAACCCGGACGGTCAGCCTCGTTCGCCACGATCAAGGCTGGTCGCTTGTCTCGCGCGACCGCTGGATACACGGATGGCTCAAGAGAATAACGGCCGCTGAAGCTGCAGTCGCCGAGGCTATCGAGTGAAGTGGGCTGTCGAACTAGGACGCGCAGTAGGTAACGGCGCGACTGTTGGAGCTGGCCGCGACGCACGCCGCTACTGATTCCGTCCCTGGTGTACACACACAGAACGATCGCCGGGGTGTTGGACAGACGCGGACAACAGCTGGCGATGGAGTGATCGCGTTGGGTCTGGTCCCCCCGAAATCTTTCGGGATCGTTGCTTGTCAGCCAACGATGTTGTGGTTAGACTATTCCTGGGTACGACGTTCGTAGTAGCAGTCTCCGCAACGATCATTAGGCGGCAGCAACAAGGGGGGTTGGCCGATGCGCGAGCTGGAGAAGCCGGTGGCTCGGGTGTTTCGGCGGTTGCGAGTGCAGCGGTTTTTAAGGCGCTGGTGTGGTCGTGGACGATTGCCCTGGCGCTGGTCGCCGGCGTCATCGCGGCCGAAAAACTCCTCAATCGCACACTGCCTGGCCCCGAATGGATCCCGTTCGCGGTGGCCGGGCTGGCGGGCGTTGCCATTGCCACCGGAATCTCGATTCTGACGGGTCCGAACCGGCTGGACGCCGCGCTGGCGCTCGATCGCGTCTTTCAACTGAACGAGCGGGTCAGCTCCGCGCTTTCATTGGGGGAAAACCTCCGGGAAACGCCTGCGGGTCAGGCTTTGATCGCCGATGCGGCCAAGAAACTGTCGGGTCTCGACGTCACCGCCGAATTCGGTCTCCGCCTGCCGCGGCGGGCGTGGGTTGTGCTGATACCGGCGTCCGTCGCCGTCCTGATGCTGTTTGCCCCCACGTGGGTCCCCAGGCTCGCGCAGGCGAATACCAATTCGCAGGTGGAAGCCAAGGCACTGGTCAAGCAGAGCGAGGTCCTCACCAAGAAGATCGCCAGCCAGCGCCAGGCGATCGATAAGGAAAAGTTCCCGGAGGCCGACAAGCTGCTTGCCAAGATCGAAAAGAAGGCCGACGACCTGGCGAAGGCGCCCCCGGCGGCGAAAGACAAGCTCTTGGTCGAGCTCAATTCGCTGACCGATGCGCTCAAGGAGCGTCAAAAGCAGCTCGGCTCGCCCGAACAGATCAATCGCCAGCTTCAAAAGCTCAAGGAGATGGGCAGCCAGGGCCCCGCCGACCAGTTTGCCAAGGACCTCGCCCGCGGCGACTTCAAGAAAGCCGCCGATCAGCTTCAGAAGCTGCAAGACAAGCTCAAGTCGGGCAAGCTCAACGAGGCCGAGAAAAAGGCGCTCAAGGAGCAACTCGCCGAGATGTCCAAGAAGCTGAGCGATCTGGCGAATCTGGACCAGCGCAAGAAACAGCTTGAAGAGGCGCTGAAAAAAGGCGGCCTCACGCAGCAGCAGTTCGAGCGCGAGATGGACAAGCTCAACGAGCAAGCCAAGACCTTGAAGCAGCTCCAGCAGCTTGCGAATAAACTGGAGAAAGCGGCCGACGCGCTCCAGCAGGGAGACGCCAAGAAGGCGGCCGAGGCGCTGGGCATGACTCAACAGCAAATGAGCGATATGGCCAAGCAGCTCGAGGAAATGCAGTCGCTCGACAGCGCACTCGCCGAGGTCCAGGACGCCAAGAACGGGATGAGCGGCGACGGGTCCAACCAGCTCGGCGATGATCTCAACAGCCTCGGCATGGGACTGGGCAAGCGCAGGATGGGCTCGGGAATGAGCGGCCGCGGACGCGGACAGGGCGATCGCCCCATCGCTCCGGATGAAACCTCAACCTACACGAGCAAGGTCAAGCAGCAGCTCAAGAAAGGCAAGGCTGTCTTTCAGGGACTCACGACGCCCACCAAGACCGTCAAAGGGGATACTGTCATCGACATCCAGGCCGAGATCGAAGCCGGCGTCAGCGAGCGAGCCGGCGCCTCTCGAACCAGAAGATCCCCAAGAACCTCGAGAAGCACATCCGGTCGTACTACGACCAGCTCAACAAGGGCGGCAACTGAGTCGTCGGCCGCCGCCGGCGTGTGACCCGCTTGTCGTTCCCTTCACTCCGTAGCAAGCCACGGATCGGGCGTCGGGGATGGCGGGCGAAGCTCTGGTCAAGCCCGTTCGCGTTGGCGGTTCGCGCGGAGCCTCGCTCTCCCGGCCGCTTTCGCGCGGTTCGATGCTATGCGCGCTTTACCCCAGGCGCCTTCGGACGCGACGTGACCGCGCCTACGTGGTCGTGATCGTCACGTTCGTGGGGTTGTAATGGGTCGTGCCGCCATGCCCGTTGATATTGATGTTGACGGAGCTGAAGGTACCGCTTTCGCTCGCGTACGTGACGAGGGCAAAGTTCGTCCCGACCGGCGGCACGTAACTGCCGGCGCCCGCGACAAGCAGCTCGCCGGCAATGGTCGCCGCGGCGTCGATCACGAGGCGACCCACACCGCTCTCTCCGTTTCACGCTGAACAATTACATCCGCATATCCAGAAACATAGACACTGAAAACGCGATGATTAAAGAAGATTTTTCTTGTAATTCCACGTTGCGGTCATTATCGTGATCCCTTCAGATACCGTCGGACGACTGGATGAAGGGCAACCCGGCTGTGCCGGGGGGCTCGTTGACGAGTAAGCCGACGTGGTCGAATACCTGAGGGTGTTCGACCACGTCGGCTTTTTTTTGTGGCTGTCGCCTTGGAATCATAAGGGTGTCCAGGGGGGTGGTCCCCCCTGCCGCAGTAACGTCCAGATCGACCGCGACGCCAATGGGGCCAGGCGTCCCGCTAGGGGTGTCGTGGGCCGGCGGAGGCTTGGCCGGTCGATTCTGGCAGGAGCGCTCTTCGATGCTTGAGCCGTATGCGTTGCAAGGTGCACGTTCGGCTCTCTGGGGAGGGAATGAGGGTAACTTCACCTCTTTATCGGACCGTCAAACACAAGTCGCTGTTTCTCGAGAACGTCTCAAGGGTCAACATCAGGAGATTGCAAGTGTACTCATCAGCCCCACGCACGCCCGCGGGTTTCTCGCCGACCTCCTCCAGAAGGCGGCTGGACCCGAAACGAAAACGTCTCCGGGCCAGGCACTCCCGGACACACGCGTGACGGAAGACCTGCGCCGGGATGTTCGGTCGTGGGTCAATCACATCTTCAGCTCAGCGGGCATCCCCCCCGCAGACCTTCCGCTGCTGGTGACGCTGCTGTCGGCCGCGTCTGGCAAGCGAGAGAATGGAGCCTCATACCACGCCGGTGCATCCGGTCCGACGCCAGAGATCGTTCAGGCCCGATTCAAGGCCTTGACGGAGGTGGCCGACCCGTCGTTCTTCCGGGCGCTGGCCGAAGAGGCCGCCCAGATCCACCGCAATGGCGGGACTGCCGCCGACCGGCTAAAGCAGTTCGTGTCGGGGACGGGCGCCCGGCGCCGACCGCGCCGGAGGACGCCGCTCGTATGGCCGAGAATATTGCCATTCAACATCTCATGAGCGCATCTGCGACATACCCAATCTGCGTCAATTACCAGGAAATTGCCATGTCCCAGATGTTCAGGGACGGGACTCATCCCGACCTCCATACCATCGTCCTGTTCCGAATCTTTGATATCGCCACCGCGGAGCCACCGCCGGTAACGTTCTACTTCGATCAAATTACACTTCGGAGTACGGATCAATCCTTCGGGTTGTCCCTGCCCAACACCATCATCACTAGCACATTCGCCATCCCCCAAGCGGCAACATACGGGCTGGACACGATCGCCGTCACGCTTAGGACCGCAGGTACCACGGGGGTTCACATGATCGCCCGCGCCGCGGACGACACGTGGCCCGATGGGTCAGACGTGGAGCACGACCTTTCGTACGACAACGGAGGAGTGGTGACCAAATGCAATCGGTCACCGTTCAAGCTACTGTTCCAACCGATCCTTGACGCCGACTTTATCAACAGGTACCGCGGCACGAATGGGGTGGCTCTCCCCAATGTTCCTTAGCGGCGAATCGTACTCGAGGTCGCCGCGGCAACCCCCGCGATGCCAGACCCGGCGCTGGGGTTCGGCCCGCGCGGACGAGCGTCCGCAGCGGTCCTGCGCTGCTCGCTACAACGAGTCGGCAGTGCGGCCCCAGGGCTTCTGGATGTCGGTGATCAAGCGCCCGTCCTTGAAGATCGAGACCGACCCGGTTGACTGTGAGATACACAGCGAAATCGCCTTGGTGATCGCGGTGATGCTGGCGGCGGCTTCGTGGCGAGTGCCGAGTCCCTGCGGCAGTTGTTCCTCGAGCTTGCTGCGAGGCGCGAGGTAGCGGCCCGCCGCCAGGACGACTCCGTCGCCTCGCACAACGAAGGCGCCGTCGATGGCCGCAAACTCCTTGATGGTCTCTTCCAGGCGGGGATCGAGGATGTTTCGATCGGTCTCGGGATAACCGTGAAACGGATTGATCACGAGCTGGTGGCTCTGCGCAAGCACCTGGTCCGAGTCGCCGATCGCAAACAGGGTTCCCACCGGGCGGCCCTCGCGGCCCTCGACGCCAAGCTCGCCGGCCAAGGTCAGCACCCGCTCGAACACCGCTGGCATCACGTCCGCCGGCAATGGGTCGGCCGTCGACGCCGAGAACAGTTCGGCCTCGCTCCCCATGTCCAGAACCATGATGGTGTCAATTGTCTCCGAGCGGTCGACGCCGGTGAGGCACAGCACGCGGTCGCCGGCGCTGATCAATCGCTCGGCGGTCGCGATCAGGATCGCGACCTTGACCTGACCGGCGCGGGTCATGGTGATGTCCGGCAGCCGGACGACCGAACAGCGATCATGCCATTCGGCTGGGGCATTGAATCCAGGTCGGCGCGACGCCAGGATGACGCGAAAGCCCACGTCACCGATGAGCGCAGCCAAGTCGGCGTCGGCCTCGACGACGTCGGCGTGCAGCAACACGACCTTGGCGGAGGCTTCGCGGGCGATCGCGTGTGCGTGCAAGACCATGCTTCGCGTGAGCAAGTTCACGTGACGTCCGCCAAATTCAGGGGGCAGTGGGCGCCCGCGAGCGAGGTGTGCGCTCGGGCGGCGCTCGGAACTCCAGTGCGATCTGCAGGACGCCGAGATCGTCGAGCTGCTTTTCCTTGCCGGCCATCCCCGTCAGCTCCAGCCCGATCTTGTTCTTGCCGGGATGCAGCCGCCGGCGGGGATCGGGATCGCCACTCGCTCGGGCGTCTCGTTTCGCGTCTTGATATAATGATTTATGTAATCGATCCGCTGCCCGTTCACGATCGCATAGGTCCGCAGCTCACCGTCGCGCACCCGCTGGGAGAAGTGAGGATCGTTGTCTTCGCCGACGACCTGGACCAGGTCGAGCACCAGGAAATGCGGCTGGTCGGGGACGCTGGCCAGCTCGATTGTTCGTTCCAGAATCCCCCCTTCGGGCTGCGGCGGGTCGAGGATCGGTGCGCTCGTCGAGATCTCGTCGCCCAGATGGTGGCGCGGCGGTGTCGATCACGAGCCACCGTCCATGACCGAGCACGACGAGCTTGTCGCAAAGGTCGCGGGGGACCGACAGCACACCGGAATAGGGTGTCGCCAGCCGCAGCGTCCGGTCAGAGAGCCCCACCAGTGCGCCTTCGGCGAAATCGAGATCCTCGCGCTCGTCGCCGCCGGCGGCGTGCCATAGGGCGCGCACGAGCAAACCCTCGACGGGCACGCCCGTCGCCGGCAATCGGCGAAAATATAAGCCGGCGACCTCGTTCCACGACAGGTTGATCGGCTCGCCCTGCACGGTCATCTTGACGCGATCGATATCGGCGCCTTCGATCGCTCCAAAAAGTTGATCGCCGACCACGAGTCGAGCTTCGTCTTGTCCGGCGTCGATCTCGACGCTGGCCGGCGGGTCGACGAACCGGATCAATTGCAAGTCGTCGAAGTAGCCGCCCGGCTTTGCTGGCGCGGCGGCGGCCGCCGGGCGGTGGTTGGCTGGGGCGCCGGCGCTAGCCAGGCGAATGGAGATCAGCGGGCCCTCAGGCCCCTTGCCATGTGCGAGTTCCTTGCCGTCCACGGAAAGCTCGGTCTGCTCGCTCCCGAACCGGAAGGCATAGCGATGCCAGTCGGGCGTTCGCGCCAGTCGCTGAACGGTGAGCGAGAACAAGGGGTGCTCGACCGCCAGGCTTTCCTCCGACCACCCGAGCACGGTGCGCACCACTGCGTTGCCGCGCCGAGTTTCGAAACGTCAGCTCGATCGACCACTGTTGCCCGGCGACAACCGAGCCCTCGTCGAAAAACGCAACCTCGAACCGCCCCGCGGCGAGGGGCTCTTCGAGGTTGTGGACCAGCGACGCTCCGCTCGCGGGGATTCTGAGGGATCGCTTTTCGCTTAGCTTCGGTTTCTCGACCAGCGCGACGTCGCCGGTCTTCACCCAGCGAGACCCCTCGAGCGTCTCGAAGCCGTCGGTGAGCACTCTGGCTTCGCCGGGGTGCTGGATGACGGCTCCAGCGCCGGGGCGAGCCAGTCTCACCTCCTGCTCTTGCCAGCTCACGCGGAGCAAAACGCCGGTTTGACTGATTCGCCGGAGCGATCCCGAGAGACGAGCGGATTCCCCCACCAGAACGCGAAAAGGCGCGTGCGCGCGAGCGAATCCGGGCCCGTGCCACTCAAGTGCAGCACCGAGCCGGGCTCCAGGCCGAAGGGGGGCGCTCCTTGGCTGGGAACAAACGCGAAGCCGGCTTGCGCGTCCCCCGTCAATCGGCCGAGCACGCGCTCGCCGCCGGGCCGTTCCAGCGTCTCGGTGCGCGTCTGGCCGCGTGCCGCGAGCACGGGCACGAAAACGAAGAGCGCCAGGTACACCGTGGCGACAGCGATCGGCGGATCGCGCCGCGGCCCGGTCGTCATTGCCAGAATGGACATGGTCTTGATTGTACGGCGGCGTTCGAGCGGCCGACAAGGCGACCGGGGCGCAGCCAAAAACCGGCCGTCCGAGATGGCTTGTTCATCGTACCTCCGAAAAGACGAGGGATCAGCAAGCGCAACCGCCGGCGTATTCCAGGTCTCAATCGATGCGGGGGAGGCCAGAGCGTCTCGACGAACGTCAGCAAGGCTGCCGGTAGGTCCACTCGTAGATCATGGCTTACCCCCGGGCGGAGGCGAGGATTCAGCGGGAGGCGGCACCCTCTTTGCCTGGATCTTCGAGCCCTCTTTGATGCCCAGCATGCCGTCGATGATCACCCATTCGTCCACACGGAGATCTTCCACCGATCGCAGGCCATCATAGTCCGCGACGATTGTTACCGGGCGTCGCTCGACGATATCCTGACCGGTCACGACGAACACGATCGCCCGACCCCCGTCCTCGGTCGCGAATGTGGCCTGTTCCGGCACCAGGATGGCCTTGTGTGGTGCGCTCGTGACCATCCGCACCCGGACGGACATGCCGGGCAAGAGCAGGCCATCGGGATTGGGAATCGAAGCGCGCCAGCGAGCCGCGCCTGTCGCCGTATCGATCCCGACCTCGATCGAGTCGATCTTGCCGCGGTGCGGGTAGTCCGTCCCGTCGGCCAGGCCCACGACGACTTCGCCCTTGCCCTCGAAGGGTTCGAGCCCTCAGTCGACGTAAGCGCAGGCTGATATTCTCAGCAACGTTGAAGGTGACCCAGACGCGATCCGTGGAGACGATCGTGGCCAGGCGAGTGGTATCGGCGACCGCCACATTTCCCTGACCGAGAACGGGACCGCTGATCCTGCCGGCGAACGGCGCCGTCACCTCGGTGAACTCGAGGTTGAGCCTGGAAACGTCCCGGGCCGCCTCAGCGACCTTCACGGCCGCGTCGGCCTCAAGGAGGTCTGATTCGGCGAGGTCTGACCTCAGTACTGGCTGACGTTTTTGGTTGCCTGCTAGCCTTTTCGTGTATCGCCAGCTCGTTCTGCGCCAGCGTCCTGTCGGGCCGCAGCGCGCTCGCAGTTCCGCCTCCGCCTGGTCGAGCGCGGCCTTGTATGGTCTTGGATCGATCTTGAAGAGACGTTCGTCGACCTTGACCACCTGCCCGGGCCCGCAGTAGACCGCGATGAGCGTCCCGCTTGCGCGAGCCCTGAGCTCCACCTCACGGGCGGCCACGATGTGTCCCACGAATTCCTCGTAATCGGTGACCTCCCGGACGAGCGGCTGCATGACCCGCACGGTCTCTCGGGGTCGCTGGCGCGGGGGATCTCCCTTCTGGTCTCCCGGTGTCGTGGCGGCGTTCGGCTTTCGATCCGGCTCGGCCGAGGTCGTCGCGGCCTTGGCCGGCTGATCTCCGGACGGGATCCTGGGCCGCCGCGACCGGGGCCGCGGCGACGGGAGTGCCGCCCCAGGTCGGCGCGGGCAGGAACGGCAAGGAAAGAGCGCCGAGGACGAACAGCGCCCATGGGGCGGTCCATTTGACCGAGACGGTCGTAGGATCAGACAGGATCATTTCTAATCTCTCCGTGAGAGGACGTGAGGCGCCCCACGCCGCTCGCCCCCAAGGGAAGCGGCCGGCGGAGCCCGGACAGATAGGCCGCTGTCATGACCAGTGCCTCGGCGTACGCCCCGGCGGCCGTCGGCAGCGCCCAGAGCACCAAGGCGTCGCAGCATCGCTCCTCGGCGCGCTCGACCTCGCGGCGCGCCCACCAGGCGACCGGGTCCCACCAGTACAACCCGCACGCCAGCGCCTCCAGCCGTCGCACCCAGTGATCTCGCCGCTTCAGGTGAGCCAGCTCGTGGGCCAGGATGGCGTCCTGCTGCGTGGCATCGAGCAGGCCCCACAGCTCCTCGGGCAGCACCAGGTGTGGCGGGCCGGCGAGCGGGACCCAGACCATCGGCGACATCCGGACTGGGAGGAGGCATGCCACCGGGATGTTCCGCAGCCCGAGGCGTTCCGCCACCCGCCCGATCCGCTCGCGCAATTCCGCCGGCGCCGGCCGGGCCGAGCGGATCATCCGGCGGAAGCGAGCCGAATTGAGCCCGACCACCGACCACCACACAACCGCACCCAGCTAGCCACGAAAGGGCCAGTACGGGTACGGCCTGCTTGCTCGCGATTTCCCACGTCGCGGGACGCCTTGGCACCAGCGGCCGCGACAGCTTCCGAGGCTTCCCGTAACCGCTCCCTGATGCGAAGCCTCGGGCGGACGCCCGTCACGTGGCACGACGCGTTCGGAGACCGCCGGGCCGAGGTCGACAGATGGCCTTGCCGTAGGGGCCGGACCGCCTGGCTCGAGGGGAGCGATCAGCGCCTGGGCATCTCGAGCTCGGAGGTCAGTACGGGGCAGTGAGAATTGCACCACAGAGGGTGTCACCAGCTTGAGGAGGACCATCAGCCAGAGGGCATGGCCCACCGCCGGAAGGCTCCGCCACCATCGGGCACCGGCCGCGGCGGCCAGGGCGAGGATCACTGTCCAGGCAGCGTTATTCGAGACCAGCGTAGAGAATCGCATCCACAGCCACGCCCCTCCTACGGTTGGTGACTCCCGGGCTTCAGTCGCCGGCGCTGCTCCCGAAGGAAGGTAGACAACTGCTCGACCTCGGCTGCGGACAGCGGTTGTGACCGAACCAGATTCATGATCAACGGCGCCGCCGCGCCGCCGCAGAGCTTGTCCGCCAAGCCCTTGGAGACGCCGGCGGATCAGCTCATCCCGGTCGACGGTGGCGGTGAAGACCAGGACGTTCCCCTCCCGGTTCGATCGAACGAAGCCCTTGCGCTCCAGCCGTCCGAGGAGATTCTGCACGGTGGCGTAGTGCGCCTCACTGCCCCCGGGGTAAACCACATCGGCGACCTGGCGGCGCGTCGTCTCGCCCTGATCCCAGAGGACCTGCAGGATCGCCAGCTCCGTGTTCGTCACATCCTCAGCAGGGGGTCGAGCCATGATTGCCTCCTAGGCAGAATGCCTTGGTCTACGATAAGGCATACTGCCTAGGTTGTCCAGGGGCTAAATCCTGCGGTGGGTGTCCACGGCTGCAATCAACGAGGTCCGGCGGCGGCCGTCGACGGTGATCCTGGTGTGCTCGACGTACCCGAAGGGCGGATGCGCGAACAATGCGCCACACCCGGCCTATTTCCCGCCACGACCGCTTACCCCGTGACTCGCGGTGGCGCGGTGATAAGCTGGCAAGTCGAACTTCTTGCCTTACGCCACGCACGGGCTTGCGGACGCGGCAACTTTCAGGATCAACGCCGAGAAAGAGGGGAGCGAGCGCTCATGTCGTCAAGAAGAAGACCACCGTTGTTTTCGTCACCGGTATTTCTGTCATCGATCGTCGCCCTGGGCGCTGCGCTCTGGTCGGGCATCGCGAGCGCCGCCGGGCCGCCTGCCGGGACGAGCGGTCCGTTGCGGATCATCGTCTTCGGCGCTCATCCCGACGACTGCGAGCTCGAGGCCGGCGGCACCGCCGCGCGCTGGGCCAAGCTGGGTTACAAGGTCAAGTTTGTGAGCGTGACCAATGGCGACATCGGTCATCATCAGATGGCCGGTGCCATCCTCGCGCGCCGGCGTGCTGCCGAGGTCAAGCGGTGCGCCGAGATCCTCGGCATCGAGACCGATGTGCTCGACATCCACGACGGCGAGCTGCTCCCGACCCTGGAAAATCGCCGGACGATCACCCGCAAGATCCGCGAGTGGCAAGCGGACGTGGTGATTGCGCATCGCCCGAACGATTATCATCCCGACCACCGGTACACCGGCATCCTGGTGCAGGACGCGGCCTTCATGGTGATCGTGCCCAGCTTCTGTCCCGACGTGCCGGCTTTGCGCAAGAACCCGGTGTTTCTCTACAGCGAAGACAGCTTCAAGAAGCCCAATCCATTCGCGCCTGATGTTGTTGTTCCCATCGATCCGGTCCTCGAGCAGAAGGTCGCGTGTGTCGACGCCCTCGAGTCGCAGTTCTATGAGTGGAACCCATGGCTGTTCGACTACCTGGCCGAGGTCCCCAGCGACAAGTCCGCTCGCATGGACTGGACTCGCGACCGGGTCGCCAAGCGATCGGGAGAGATCGCCAACCGCTTCCGCGCAAAGCTCGTCGAGCTTTTGGGCCAGGAGCAGGGCAAGGCCGTCAAGTACGCCGAGTGTTTCGAGGTGTGTGAATACGGCAACCAGCCAACCCGGGAACAGCTCATGAGGATCTTCCCGTTTTTCGACTCGAAATGAATCGTGCGCTGCCGGTCGTCACCGGCCGGTGCTGGTCGTGCTTTTCGCTGAAACGTCGACGGGGATCGGCTCGAAGTCATGGCACTTCGAGCCGATCCCCTCTGGTTCAATCCGCACCGGCGATGAAGCTGAAGCGATTCGCGGCGCTCGATCACAGCGGAGGAGTCGTCGCCTGCTCTGGCCCGCCGCAGCGGCGGAGGTGGTCCTTGTCGAAGTAGACGACCTCAACCTTGTGATCGACGTGGTTGAACGGGATCGGATAGTCCGACCAGTACAGCTCGTCGTAATAAACGGTGCACTTGTAGTGGCAATGCACAAGCTGGCACGGCCCGGCGAGCGGATACACTTTGCAGGGATCGATCTTCTCACCGATCTTCTCGATCAGGATCCGCACGTTGTTCCGCTGGGTTTCATAGAAGATGGGATGGCCGCTCTTGAACTTGCAGACCTTGTTCCAGATCTCTTCCTCGCTGGGCGGATCGAGGCAGACGCCGGGAGCAAACTCGGCTGGGATCGGGTCGAGGATGGGAATCTTGTCGGTCTCCTCGCGCTTGATGTCGTCTTCGAGCCGTTGCGACTGCGATGGAAGAATCGGCCAGGCAAACGACCAGCCGGTCACGTGCAACGGCGAGATGTTGCGGAATACGTAAGAGAGGCCGCATCCCACATTGTTGACGGCGACGAACGCCAGGAATGCACCCGCCAGAAGGCCGCGAACCCAGCGCGGGGTGAGCGGGCTCCGGTGCCGCGCGGATCGAGTCATTGTCTTCTCCCCTCCTTGGGAACGTGCGCGAACGCGCCGGAGGCCTCGTGCCTACCGGCCCTGGGCGCCGGACAGCTTATTTTGAATTGACCGACCGGTCTTCCCGGCGATTTGTCGCAGTCCGTCGACCGGTCCACGGGTCTAGTTATCGAACCTGAGGCGACAGGCGAGTGAGAAAATTATCGATGTTACCCACAATTTCGGTGCAACCCCGGCCTTTCCCTAACCCGCTGTCCACGTTCTTGTGTGATCTCGCACAACTCTCTGGTCTGATCGTCATTCCGAGCGCCCGGCCTTGCGAATTCTGAAATGCGGGCCGCCAGGCGCCAGAAACAGATAGCACTTCATGCACGCTCGCATGAAGTGTAATTGACTCGCCGCGTGCGCAAGAGAACAGCCGGCGGGAAGCTGTTTGCTTCCAGCCGGCTGTCGTGGACATCGTCGCGTGCAACAGGCCTTGCGGCTGGTCAGTACGCGAAGAGACCAAACGGATAGGGCGTGAAGAATGGCCGCGTGTAGTGCTTCTTGAAGTCGAGCCACCAGATCCCGTCATCCCACCGGAGCGTGACGGCACGCCAGTCGAGGGGGACTTCAGGATAGGGATAGAAGGGCCCGATGTTCGGCCACGCTTGCCACGGATAGGCGGTCGGATAGCCGACTGCCGAGAAGTTGGGATAGGGGGCGTAGCTGGGCCACGCGTAGTTGGGATAGCCAGGCTGAGACGCTTGGGTCGCGCCAATCATCCCGGCGGGTCCCTCGGGAACCGGTCCGCCGTCGTACGCGACGCCGGTGGGAGCAGCGGCGGCGCCGGTGGGCCGTGCGCGGCGCCGGGAATCATGCCGCCTGGGCCGCCGGCCCCGGGGATCATCCCGCCTGGGCCCGGTGGGCCGCCCGCGGCCGCCTGGCGGTAGGCCAGCATCGGATTCGGCTGATACTGGACCATGCTGCACGGAGCGATCATTGGTGATCTGGAGCTGATCAACCACGCCGCGGACGCCGGCGACATAGCGGGTGCGCGCCACCGCCTCCGCCTTTTGCTCGGGGCTTTCCAGCGCGCCGGTCAAGGTCACCAGGCCGTCGCGTGCCTCGATTTGAATGCGATAGCCCGCTAGATTTCGACTGGCTCGGAGCGTGCCGGCAACGGCATCAGCGGTCACCTGGTTTTGATTCGGCGCAACGCCTTGGGCCAGCGCTGCGAAGCACGTCGCGGCCAGAAGACCAAGCGCGGTTGAAATCCGTTTCAGTCCAACCATCATGGGCGTGTCCTTCTCCCGCGTGGATCCGACTCGACCAGAAGGCGAACGGCGGGCGGGACGCGTCGTTCGGGTCGGAGGATGGTCCATCGTGACGAAACGCTGCGTAGGTCCCGGGGCGCAGCACCGATACGGCCTCGGTTTCATCGTTCGCCGACCAAGGCGTTTCGGTACGTTCCTACGGAATTCGACAGGAGCCGCGACGGGCCGGACCGGGTGTGTGACATGGAGTGGAGGCAGGATGAGCCAGCCCGCTGATTCCTATCGTCGCGGCAAACTATGGCGCGCGATTTCGGGAGCCGGTCAAATCGCGGCAAAAAAAAATCGGGGCCGATTGGCCCCGATTGCACGAATATGATGATGAGGTCGAACTGTCGCGACAGTACTACCCGATCAAGCAGCCAGCTCGGGCTCGGTCGTCACACGCGGGGGTTGCCGGCTCGTGGTGCTCGACCGCTCCGCTCCCCATCGTCATGCCGATCAAGAGGACCGTCATGGTTCCACCGGCAAACAGCGCGAATTCCGAGTCATGGCGGCCGCAAAGCGCACCCGCGATTCCCAGCCCGAACAGGGCGATGACCGAGCCAATCTGTCCGCGGGAAGACCAGCGCGTGGTTCGAGGCATAAGACGATTCAGGCAGAGCCCCATGATGCCACAGACCTGGAACAAGATGACCAACACCTCAAAGACGCTGCAAATCGAGAAGGGTCCACTGATGACCATACAGGCTCCTTCCTTGGTTCCTGCGTGGGACACGCCGAGTTGAAAAGCCGTCGAACTCTCCGGCGCGGGTTGCTCCACGTTAAGTTGGGCAAACGCTTGATGCCGGTGCGATCGCATTTTCCGGACCAAATGCCGCAGAAACGGTGCAAAAACCCGTTCCTCCGGCATTTCACGCCGAAAACTTGAGGAGAAACAGTCGTGAACCGAAGAATTGTCGAGCCGGAGGTGCAGAAGTTACACTTCCGGCGACGTCAATTTTACAAGAATTGCGTAGTTTGCCGGCTGCAGAGACTGAGCGATCTGCAAAATGCACGCAAAACACGGCGACGTGTTTCGGGCATCCTGTTGGCAGGAGCACGCAGTCGATTGTCGCTAAAAGGCTCTGGCCGTCAGTAGTTACGTTTAGCCGTTTGGCCGGGTCTCCGCATTCCGGGCATCTTGAAAACGGATTCCCCTGAGATGTCCATGACGCCCCAGCCCTTTTTCTCATGCCTGACGGTGACCTTGCGGCGTATGTAACTCCCGTTTTCTCCGGACTTTTGCAGGATTACGTCGACGCGTCCGGTGCTGATCGGTGGATTCTCGAAGGCGATGGTGTAGCCTTCGAGCTTCTTGACGATGTCGTCGAGCTCCGAATCAGAAAGAGTGAGGTCGTAGATCTTCCGAAAGAGCTCCTGGTTTCTCGCGGAGCTCGCTTCGCGCTGAGCCCGCAGGGCGGTGGATTCGTTCAGCCGGTCGAGGTCTTTTGCCTTGAGTGCGCTCAAGAACGCTTTCACGGCTCCCCGAGGCGAGTGGAAATCGGCTTGGGAGAGATCGACATTGGAACCCGCTCCTCCAGCGGCGCCGCCGGCGCTGGGCCCGCCCATTCCTCCGGCGGCACCTTTGGCCATGCCCGCCTGCTGGGCGCATTCCGCGCTTCCATTTCTCCTCGCATCCCCTCCTGCCGTCTCCTGCCCATTTCGCCAACGTCCGGCGGTCCGCCCGCCATTCCGGGCTTCGGCGGCATGGGCCGCCCACCCATCATCGGGCCGGCGCCTGGTGGCGCGCCCGCGGGCGGGCCCCCTGGCCGGGCGCACCGGCGCCCGGCGGAGGCGCACCTGCACCCGGGTTGGCGGCCGGCGGAGGATTCGCGCCGCCGGCGGGGGGCGGACTGCCTCCGCCCGGCGGGGCCGTCGCCATCGCAAGCATTTCGGAGGTGGATGAGCCGTCGCCCTTGGGCGCTTCTGAGCCTTGAGCTTGGGCCGGCGGTGTGGGCTCGGGCTGCGCATCGAGCGGCTTGGCCGGCTCGGTGGCATCCGCGACCGCGGGTGCCGCCGCCGCGGGTGCAGGCGCCGCACCGCCGCCGCTTTCGCTGGCGGCCTTGGTGTCGGAGTCCGGGTCAGGGACGCCGCCGCCTCCGCAACCCATGACCAAGAGGCACGCCCCGGCGATTCCGAGTCGCGCCCACCATGTGTTCCACGATCTCATGGGAGGGTTTTCCTTTCCGAACGGTCCGTGAAGCTCTGCAGGGCATCGTTGAGACGGAACGCGTGCGCAGCCGTCGCCGTGGCTTCATCCTCAAATCACATCCAAGATTATGACCATTCCATGCGCTGGGTGGAAGAGGGTCCACCACCGAAATCTACCCGCTGCGCGCATGCTCGGGCCGAACGCGGCCCCGGGCACGCCTGGACGTGGCCGCGCCATCGGGCCCGGCGAAGACGCCCTATGCCGGCCGATACCCGCGCAGCCAAAATTATATGTACAGTTATATTATGCCGCGCCTCTTGCTCACCGCGCGGGGGCGTTTATGATGAGGACCGAGTTGAAAGTAGACCTTTTGCCGCCGGGCGCAGCGCTCGCGGGAGCCAAGAACATGCCCCCTCAACTACGAACCATCCTGCTGGTCGACGACGATCATGAAATCGTGGAATCCATGCGCATCGTCCTGGAGAACAAGGGGTTTCGCATCCTGGTGGCTCGCGACGGCAACGCCGGCTTGATGATCGCCGAGCGGGAGAATCCCGACTTGCTCGTTCTCGACATGATGATGCCGAAAAAGAGCGGGTTTCTGGTACTGGAGAAGCTGCGCAGCCGGTCCGGCGGCCTCATCCCCACGATCATGATCACGGGCAACGAGGGGAGCCGGCATCGCGCTTATGCCGAAATGCTCGGCGTGCGCGAGTACATTCGCAAGCCCTTCGCCATGGAGAAGCTGGTCCGAGCGGTCGAGCGCGTGATGGGGCTCAAGCCGCGGCAAGGAGACGGTCGCGACGATGAGCCGTGAGAGCGGTGTGCCCGCTCTCTTTCATCGTTTGGGTATCGCTGGTACGACCAGGCCCGGCGTTGGCTCGGGCGCAGGAGCGGACGGGCCCGTCGACGGCTTGGAATCGCCGATGGGACCGAGCATCTCCAGCGTGTCAAAGGGATCGGGCGTGTTGTCGTGCTCGACCAAAGGCAAGTATTCCTTGAACGGCAGATCCTTCGGGACCGGCGTCAGGTTTTGCTTGAGGACGCGCACGTAGCGTTTCACGATGTGGCCCGTTTCCTTCTTGCTGAGCTCGTCGTCGCGATAGGCGGGATGATCGTCCATCAACACCTTCCAGATCGCGAGGCCCTCCTTGAACTTGTCGGCCGCGGTGGGAAAATCGCCGGTCTTGTAGGCAACCGTTCCCTCGTAAAACATTTGGTGCGCCAGTACGCCGTTGGTCGTGAGCTCGGCCTTGGACCGCTCTTTCCAGTAGCGATAGTTCATCTGGTCTGACCAGCGATTCGCCCAGTAGAGCTGGTTTTCCGTGAACGAATCAAACTTGTCCGTCTGGGTCGCCTGGTCGATCTGGACCCTGTCTCTCTCGAGCTTGTCGTTACGCTCGATCTCATTCGGCGAGATGAATTCGTGTCCGCCGAACTTGATCCACTCGTTGTGGGCGTGGAACCACGCCGTTTTTGCGACCTCGCCGAAGGTCGCGGGAATGCCATACGTGCTCATCTTTTCAAGCGCTGCGGCGTAGCGCGTCTGCGCGTGTGCCGGCATCGAGCGGAAGGCGATGTCATCGCGCGCCCTTGCGCTGCGGGCTAGGATCGACGTACTGGATATTGACGCCGGCCCCGGAATTGAGTCGCATCGCCCCTGAGTCGACCAGGCTGATCGCGCGTGAGAACCAGCCGTAGCCCAGCTTGAAATTGTCGTTGCCGACGACTCGGTGTTCCAGCGCGGGATCGTCATAGGTCTTGAATTCTTCGTCCTCATCGTCCCGGAACAAGCGGCGCAGGATGATCGACTCGTCGGCAAAGCCGAGCTTGTGATAGTAGAACCACGCGGTATCCCAGATGAGGTCGGGCGAGCGACGGTTCTTGTCGACTCCCTCCTGGACGAACTTGATCCCCTGTTTGATCCATTCGTATTTATCTTCGGGTGCGTCCCACTCGACCGAGACGTTGTAGGAGAGGTTCCACCCTTGAAATGTCCAGATCGAGAGGAAGTGCGGCTGAAGCTTGGTGATGAGCTCGACCGTTGTCTTCAGGCGGTCCCAGTCGTGGTCGCGTTTGTTTTCCTCTGGCGCAGCCAGAGGATATCGGCGACGATGCCCCGGAATCCGCCGAGTAAGAACAGCTTCATCATGAAGCTGCCGGTGTCGATCTGGCCGATCGCGGCCTCGCCCAGGTCGCGGCGTTTTTTCTCCTCCGCGAGCCAGCCGGTGTAGGGAAACATGATGCCGAACAGGGCGACGATGATGAGGGCGTAGATGATCTTTCTGCGGAAATTGGGTGCGGAGTTCATGCGGCGACCTCGCGGTGTTTTAGGATGAGGAAACCAGCGAGCGAGAACGGTATGGCGTACGCGAGAGCCAGCAGCGAATTCTCCAGGAGGTAGCGCCAGCTCACCATGAAGCCGTCGGCCACGATGTTGCTCACGTCGAGCGCCTGGAAGTTGGGTACGACGAACACCAGCATCGACATCAGAGGCATGACCAGTGCATCCAGGGTCTTGGCGAGCACCGCGCCGGCGGTGGGTGTCAGGTCGCTCATCTGATTGTCGTGGGTGACGATGCGTATCAAGGACTCGAACGGCCCTCCGCCCATCACGGCCTGTCTGGAGAAATCTCCCAGAAACTCGAACGCAAGCAGGCCGGCCACGAAGAAGAAGATGGTGGTGAGGAGCGCGACCGGCCAGGACAGGAACGTGCCGGCGAAGACACCGATTGCCGTCAAGACCATGGCCTGGAGCCAGACGCCGAAGAGTCCCTTCATGTAATTGAAGCCGAAGCTTCCCGATCGCGCCAGGAGGTACAGGTCGCTTTCGGCCATTCCCAGATACTGGGTATGGCTCAAGCACCGGATCTGGATTCGCAGTGCCCCATTCGAGCCCGCGAGGATCCACGCGGGGAGCTGGACCTTGTTGGTGTAGTATTCCTTGATCGGAAAGATGTCGCCGTCGACCTGCCTCAAGGTGCGAGGATTGAAGGCCTCGATCTCGGCGTACACCGGCTCGCCGATCTTTCCCTTGGTCGTGCGATAGACGTTGAAGCTCATTTCAACCACGATCGGGGGGGACGACAGCGCCGCGGCCTGGCGGCGAATCTGCACGGCCTCGTCGGCCTTGCCGGTGGACTGCGCCTCGGCAGCCCGGGCCTTGAGGTCGTCGCTCTTTTTCACCAGGTCGTCATAGGTCGGCGCTCCCGGTCGAGCTCGGCTTGATTCGCGCGATCGACGCATCGAGCTGGCTGATGCGGGCCGCGGTCACGTCGGTTTGTTCCTTGGCCTTCTTGGCGGTCTCGATCAGCGCCCAGCTCATAGACACGGTCGAGGTGCGCTTCGATCGTGCCGGACTGCAGAAACTCGCCCACCGGGATGCGGCGATCGATATACACCACGCGGTTGGGCCTGGAGAACGGATCGGGCACGATGCCGAAATTCCAGATGGCCGCCGATTGCGTCGCCCCCTCGATGTGGCTGCGCGGCTCTCTCATCGATTGTTCCTGGCCCACGTCGATCCCCATCGCGTGGGGCGTGCCGCGTGAATCCAGAAATGACAGCGATCCCTTGATCGGCACGCGGGCCCGCATCCGGGCTCGAAGCTGCTCGGCCTGCTCTCGCAGGAGCTTGTAGTCGGTGATGCGGTTGTCATTTCTCGCCTTGACCGCCAGGGCCTCGGTCTTCTGGATCGTCCTGCCGACCGTGTAGTACAGGTAGCACAGGCTGATCCCGCCGAAGACCGCGACCAGCACGCTGACGACGGCCATGTAGCCGATCATCCGGCCCCAGATGAGCTCCAGCCGCCGCACCGGCTTCGAGACCACGGTGTAAATGGTTTGCTGCTGGATATCCGTCGGTATTGAGAGGGGAGTCAGGATCGTGACCATGACCGTGATCAACACGGAACACAGCAGGCTCAGGGTTCCCACGTACAGGCGGCCCATCTCGGCTGGCCGGGGCGGCTGCAGAAACCAGTGCGTGAACGCCAGGATCAAGAGGAAGATGGTGATCACGACCCAGGGAGCCCACATGCGGCGATTGGATTCGTAGATGCTGAGCCGGGCGATGGCGTCCAGGCGGCGACCGCGCACGGCGAATGTCTCCGGGAGCAGAAGCGAGGCGATCCGCAAGAAGACGACATACCCCATGTAGGTGGCGCCGATCCTCACGCCATAAACCAGTCCATCGCGCCAGGTGAACGGGATCGGCTGGTTTTGCGGATCGAGCATGGTCGGCACGATGAGCGCCAGGAGTCCGCGTTGCTGCAAGAAGAGGCCAATGGCGACGCCGGCCGCGAGCGCGACGTGCAGGGCGACCAGCACGACCCGATCAAGCGAATGGCCGAATCGCCCGACCGTGGCGCGATCGCGACCTCGGCCCAGAGCACGTAAAACAGCATGCACAAGAGGCCGACCCAGGCGGTGAGGTTAAGTCCCAGAATGGGGTGAGGATCCAATCGCCCCATCGATTCCAGAACGCGCAGCATCACCGACAAGGGCGTCAGCATGAGCGCCGCAACGCCCAGGTAGTCATACCACCGGCCACGGCCGATCACGCGCTCCTTGAGACCGGTCACCAGCCAGCTCGCCAGCCAGCAAATCAGGCAGATGAGACTGACGGCTTTCACCCAGGTGAGGACGCCGCCGATCAAGTCATTCGATCGGAACCAGGGATCGCTGGCGATGTAGAACCACATCAGCCGGATCAGCCACTCGCGCGAGAGGCCGCCCGGCGGATTGGGGGCCGCCGCCTGCGCCCAGAGCAGAGGCCAACTAGAGAAGAGAACCGACATCGGTGAAGTAGCTCCTGGTGAGGCGGCAATTCAAGAATGGATCGCGACGGCCAGACGTAACGCGTGTGGTTGTATAGAGCGGCCAAGGCGCCCGGCGCAGTCTCGATTCACTCGCGCCTGCGGCCTGTTGTCTGCCGCGACAGGGCCGCGGCAGGATTCGGATGATGGACGTTGACTCAGAGAGAGCCCGGGCCACGGCTCAGGATTTCGACCGCGTGCCCGCGAGCACACCGGGTGCGGCCGCGCCGGACCGCCCGATGTCTTGGGCGACCTTGCGCCGTCCGGGGTGAGCCTCGCTCTCCTTGACGATTCGCAAGAACAGCTCTTCCAGAGTGGTCGTCGGATGGTCGACCATGACGTCGTCCCCGCCGTGACGGTTGATCACGTCGCGGATCTCGTCGATCGCCGCGGCGCTCGAGTTGCGCGCCTTGATCTGCGTGACGTCCTGCACCGTGAGCAGATCGGAAACCCGGCCGATCTCCTTGAGCTCTCCGCGGTGAAGGATCGCGATGCGGTCGCAGATATCCTGCATGTCAGCCAGCAAGTGCCCGGACAGGACGATTGTCTTGCCGTGCTGGCGGAGCTCGCGAATCGTGTCCTTGATTTCCGATGTGCCGATCGGATCCAGCCCTGATGTCGGTTCGTCGAGCAAGATCAGCTCGGGATCGTTGATCAAGGCCTGAGCCAGCCCGATGCGGCGCTGCATGCCCTTGGAGTATTCACGGAGCTGCCGGTGCTTGGCGCTCGTCAAGCCGACCATGTCGATCAACTGGCTGACCCGCTTGTTGCGCTCGCGCGCCGACATCTTGAACAGGCGCCATAGAACTGAAGCGTTTCCTCGGCATTGAGGAATTTGTAGAGGTAGCTTTCCTCGGGCAGGTAGCCGATCCGCTCATTCTTGGCGACGTTGGTGGTTGGCTCATTAAAGATGAGGGCCTCGCCGTCAGTCGCGAAGACCAGGCCCAGGAGGAGTTTGATCGTCGTCGTTTTTCCCGATCCGTTGGGACCCAGCAGCCCGAAAATCTCTCCTCGATAGACCTGAAGATCGAGGGCCTTCAAGGCCTGAACCTTGGGGCGACCCCAAAAGTCGCGGTAGACCTTGGTGAGGTTCCTCGTTTCGATGATGACTTCATGACTCATTAGGGCGGCGCCTTGTGCTCATTGATGACAATGTCGACGAAAACAACGACGAGGGCTGCGTATGCTCGGAAGAAGCGATCGCGCATGGCGATCACTTCGGGAAACGATTGTGTTGGATGAATGATCGAATCGAGAAAAGAGGCACAACTGTTTCCCGGCGACTTGCCCGGTCGGCCGGCAGCGCGACCGACGGCGTAAGGGCCCCGCCGTGCGACAAACAGCGAATGCCAGGCCTGGAGCCTGCGCCGCACGGCTCACACTCACTACCCACGGAGTGCTACGATCGAATTTCGCGAAGAGTTCGATCGATCGCCCGCGTGCCGCCCCATGGATCGCAGTGTTCGCTACCAACACGGGTCCCGCTTCGACCATCCGGGCCGTGTTCGCGAACATCCATGCTAAAAGACTGTCACTGGTTTGACAAGAACCAGAATCGGGCGACGACTCCGCGGCCTGGGCCCGAGTCGGGGCGAGGGCCGGCCCGACCGGCGTCGATCCCGCGGACCGACAATACTATCACGGCTTTCTTGCCCGCGAGCCGTACGACTGCGTATTTCTGGTCGGGCGAAATCCCTGCGCGGGCGGTCGTCAAACGATCACGATGCTTGGGCGTCCGGTCCCGCCAGTGCGTAGATTCGCTCAAAACTTTCCGCCGACGCCGCACCCAACCGCTGCGCCATGCGCCGGTATGCAGCCCGGCGGTAGCTCCATTCCCGCGAGCGGGGCACCTGTTCCAGCCAGTCAAGCAGGTGAACGTGACACAGGTCGTCGAAGTCGTGTCTCGAGAGCAACACCTCCTGGCCGGTGATCCGATCGATGATCGGATAGGGTTCCTCCTGCCGGTCTATTGCGTGGTCGAACAATGCGCGATCCATGGCACAGTTCAAATACGCGAGCCGCTCGGCCCGGTCGCCGATCAATGTACGGACCTCATCGCGGCGCGAGAGCGGCAAGGTGAAACCTTGAAACTTCTCGGTGCCGTAAATCGAGTGAAACATCCCCGCCCTGCACACGTCCAGCGGGCAATTCGCCGCTTCCAGCGAGCGATAGACGGCGATCAGATGTGCCAGGTAAGACTTGTGCGTGTGGGGTACTTGCTCGACGCCCATTTCCACCAGGAAATTGGTCAAGCGCTTGAAATCTTTGTCCATGCCCTGCACCGCTCTCGTGATGTGGGATCCGGTTGTCGTGCAGCGCTCAAATGCCCGCAGCGTCACAAGACCGCGCCGCTGTGTCTCCGCCCCGGCCCTTTTTTTGATTTGCCGAGCTGGCTCGAGCGTAGCGATTTGGCGCTCGCAACTCAAGCGGCCGCTCGATGCCGGCTCGGATCGCACCCGTGACCAGGTCTCATGGCATGGCGGCGAGGGCCGTTGAGACACAGGAGAAACGTGAAGCGCAGTGCAAGGGCCGCGGTCCGGCGGTTGGGCCAGATCCGCGACCCGGTGGCTTGGTGCCGTCTCGAGCGCTGGACCGCGACTACGGATTCAGCCCGGACGGACCGGACGACTGCGGCGGGGCCTCGACTCGTCCGCGCAGTTGCGGAACATTGACGACCGGCACGTCGTCGGGAACGGCCGCGTATGGCGAGACCGGCAGGTGCGACGATGCGGGCGGCGGCCCTCCCATCGGGTGATCGCCGCCGGCGCCGCAGAACGGGATGTAGCGCTGGCCGCGCGTCTCGAATGGGTTGTAATAGGTCTGAGGGATGATTTGTGCGACTGGAGCCGAGAAATACCGCGGGAAGTAGTACTCGGCGGTTCGATCCGGCGCCGAGCGGCAGGAAGACGTCGTAATCGACAAAGCCGTAGCCGTCGGGGTTGCCGTTGGGAAACCCCCATCCGTCGCCGGGGCCGGGCGGCATGATGTAGTCGAAGTGATAATGATGCTGGTGCCCCGCGCCCTGGGCCAGACCGAACGAATTGAGCGCCAAGGTCAAACTGACTGCGACGATCGTGCTCGACATCGCGATCCTCCGTGTTTCCCGCGGACTGGAAGCAGGCCGCGCCGGCCCGGCCTCGAGATCGAGCGGCGCGACTTGGGTCGCGCTGGCACTCGAATTCGGCCGATCACGCCAACCGAGTCAAGGACACGCCGAAATTGCCATCTGGAAGGATATCATCTGGTTGAGGCCATGGCGGCGGCACCAACCCGGATTCCCTTCCGGTTGCATCGTCTGGACGTTACGATCCAACAAGTAAGAAAATGCGGGTTTCAGGGCGCGTACCCGGACGAGTCGGGTCAGACAGGTCGACGATGATCATCCTCATCGATAACTACGACTCTTTCACCTACAACCTGGTGCAGCGGCTCGGTGAGATCGACCCGGCAATCGAATTGCGCGTCGTCCGCAACGATCAGATCACGATCGAAGAGATCGAGGCCGCCCACCCCTCTCATCTCATCATTTCACCGGGCCCGTGTACGCCGGCGCAGGCTGGCATTTCCAATGACGTCGTCTCGCGGTTTGCCCCCACGATTCCGCTCCTGGGAGTTTGCCTGGGGCATCAGTGCATCGGGCATGCGCTCGGGGCCACGATCGTGCGAGCCGATCGCATCATGCACGGGAAGACTTCGTGGATTCATCACGACGGCCGTGGGGTTTATCGCGGCCTGTCGAATCCATTCGAAGCGACGCGATACCACAGCCTGGTCATCCAGCCCGATACGCTGCCCAGTACGCTCGAAGTCGTGGCATGGACGGACCAGAATGAAATCATGGGAGTCCGGCACAAGCAGTTTCCGCTGGAGGGCGTACAATTTCATCCCGAGAGTTTTCTGACGATCGAAGGGACCAAGCTCCTGGCGAATTTTCTCAAGGTAGGGTCGAGCGCGTAACCATCGCGCCCTTGCCACTTCGCCCGGGACCGTGCGATTGCGAGTCGAACCATGCTGACCGTCGCCGAGGCGCTTGACGCCGTATTGGAACGGGCGCGGGCGTTGCCGCCCTGCGTGTGGACGATCGAGCAAGCGCTTGATTGCGTGCTCGCGGAAGATGTCGTTGCCGACCAGGATTCCCCACCTTTTGACAAGGCGCTCGTCGACGGCTATGCGGTCCGACCCGACGAGCTGACGGGCGCGAACGTTTGGCTAGAGATCGGTGAAGCGATCATGGCGGGCCAGGTTCCGTCCCGGCCGCTGGGCCGCGGCGAAGCGGCCGTCGTGATGACCGGAGCGCCGATTCCGCCGGGCAGCGACGCGGTCATCATGCAAGAGCGGACCCGGGCGGAGGGCGGCAAGGTCGAGCTGGACGCCGCCGGCGTGCGGCCCGGTCAGAACGTGTTGCGCCGCGGGGCGGAGATGCGTGCCGGCGAGGTCGTGGTCGCTACGGGCTCGGTCCTGAACCCAGGCCGTCTCGGCGTGCTGGCCGCGGTGGGCCGTACGGAAGTGCTCGCGATCCCGCGGCCGCGCGTGGCGATTGTGCCCACAGGAGACGAGCTTGTCGAGCCGGGGCAAACACCCGGTCCCGGACAGATTCGCAACTCGAATGCGGTCATGCTGCGCGCGCTCGTGATCGAGGCTGGCGCTAGCCCCCTCGTGCTGCCCATCGCGCCCGACGAGCCGGCGCGGCTGCGCGAGATCCTGGGCCGCGGCCTCGAGTCGGACGTGCTCTTGATCTCGGGCGGCGTATCGGCCGGCCAGCGCGATCTGGTGCCGGCCGCGCTCGAGTCGCTGGGCACGACGTGCGTATTTCACAAGGTTCGCGTGAAGCCCGGCAAGCCCCTCTGGTTCGGAATCGGCCCCGCGCGTGGCGCGCGGCCCGGCGCCTTGGTCTTCGGGCTGCCGGGCAATCCGGTGAGCGGCCTGGTCGGGTTTCTGGTGTTCGTCAGGCCGGCGCTCGCGGCCATGGCCGGCAAAGGGGCGGCGGGTCCGAAAATGCTGGACGCGCAGCTTGCGCGCGGCTTTTCGCACCGTGGCGATCGCGCCACCTATCATCCTGCGCGAGTCGTCGGTCCCTGCGACGCACCACGAAATCTGATGACGATCGAGACGCTCACGTGGTCAGGGTCGGCCGATCTGCGCACCGCGGCGCACGCGGACGGTTTCGGTGTTTTCGCCGCGGGCGACCGAGATTACGCACCCGGTGAAATTGTCGCTTTCCTCCCCTTGCGATAACATGGCGTGCGCAGGACGGCGTGAGGAACAGCCAAGAGTCGAATTTGCCGCGCCCTGTGCCCGTCGCGCCCCACGGCTTCCCCCTGTTTCGCTGTGCGGCCACGCCGTCCGCAATCGTCGGGCTTTCCGATCGCCGGCGATTCCCTGAACCAAGGTGTCCGCGATGACTTCGGTTGCCGCTCCCGAACACGATACGCTGGCGACATGGAAGACGCGTCTGGATGATCGATTCCCGCTCTACGCTCTGCTGGCCGGCGTGTCCTCCGCTCTGCTGCTCTGGATGTCGTTCCCGCCGGTCGAGTGGAACTGGCTGGCCTGGATCGCGGTCGCACCCTTGTTCTGGCTGGTGACCTGGCGTGGCAAGCCGCTGAGCGTGTACGCGTCCGCCTGGCTGGGTGGGATGGTCTTCTGGCTGCTTGCGGTGGCGTGGCTCCGGATGATCGACCCTGATGCCTGGCTGGCCTGGCTCGTGATGGCGTTTGTGTTTTCGTGGTGGTGGCCGGCGTTCCTCGCGCTCTCACGCTGGGCCGTCTTTCGTCTCAAGGTCCCACTGATCCTGGCCGCGCCGATCATCTGGGTTGGCCTCGAATACTGGCGGGCTTATTTCTTGTTAGGCGGGTTCCCCTGGTACTACCTGGCCCACAGCCAGTTCCGGCGACTCTACCTGATCCAGATCGCGGATTTTGCCAGCTCGCTGGGCGTTAGCCTGTTGATCGCGATCGTCAATGCCCTGCTGGTCGATCTTTTGACGCTGCCGCTCTTTCGGTCGTCGAGCAGGGATCCCGGCTGTACGCCGCGGCAGAACGTTCGGCTGTGTTTCGTCACCATCCTCCTGGGTACGACGCTTCTGCTACGGAGCGTTTCGGGTCTCGACGGCGCGATTCCGCGACGGGCCGAGGCTCGCGCTATTGCAGTCGAACATCGAGCAGAAGCATAAAACGAAAGGGCGACCGCTGGCGATCCTCGCCGAGTTTGCCGGATTGATCGAAACTGCACTGTCGCGAAACGAGCTTCCCGACCTGATCGTCTGGCCGGAGACGTCCTACCCGTACGGGTTCATCGTGGTCGACCCCGCCGTGGATAGCGTCGGCCCTGGAAGCCAGGTCCGGTCGGTGAGCGACAAAGTGACGGTGGAGGACTGGCTCGGGTCGCGAACGATATATCGCCGGCGAGCTCCATCTCTTGGACCGACAGAGCCCAGCGTGCCGATGCTGGTGGGAAGCACCTTCTACGACCACCGGCCCGGCGGCGTTGAGCGGTTTAACTCGGCGATCCTGTTCGAGCCCGAACGTCAGGCGCTCCACTTCTATCACAAGATGCACCTGGTTCCCTTCGGCGAGTACTTTCCCTTGATCGAGACGCTTGCCGTGGCTGGCGGCACTCGACGCCCTATCGCGGCGAAAAGCTCCAGAGCTTGAACTTCGGCGACGAGCCGTCTCGCTGCCGCTGGGCCCTTATCGCCTGGCGGTCACGATCTGCTTCGAGGACACGATTCCGCACGTGATCCGCCGATTCTTCGTCGAAGCCGAAGCAGGCCGCCAGCCGGACGTGCTCATCAACCTGTCGAACGACGGCTGGTTTCACGGCTCGGCCGAGCTCGACATGCACCTGGCCATCGGCGTCTTTCGCGCGGTCGAGAACCGCGTGCCGCTGGCCCGCGCCGTCAACACGGGCCTCTCGGCGCTGGTCGACGGCAACGGCGAGATCGGGAAGCCCTGCCGAAGGAGTCGAAGGGCGTGCTTTCGGTCACCGTCCCGCTCGACGAGCGCACGAGCTCTATTACACGCAATGGGGCGACTGGCTCGGGCTTACCTGCCTGGCCATCTCGATCGGGCTGATGCCGATGGGCTGGGTCGCGGCGGTCAGGTCGATCCGGCCCGCGAGAATTGACCGAATCTCCTGAATTACCCACTCCGGGTTGCTTGCCAGAACGGATAGCGTGGGGTAAATTTGGTCAAGTCTGAGTCTACCTTCGACGGGGAGAATCTCTCGCCGGTCGCTTCTCGCACGGGGGTCGGAGACCGCTTGCCGCTCCAGGTCATGCATCGTTAATATGAATGAATAGTAAGGTTCGCTGGCCTTGCGCGGGTCGCTGTAGGCCAGGCGTGAGTGCAGCTCGCCTGACGGTCCTTCGATGGTAGCGGCCCAATCCCTCTCCGACTCGCGGCGGCGACGTTGCAGGGGTGCTTGGCCGGCCGTCAAATTCTGATACTGGTAGGATGGGACCATGACCTTCGTTGGCAAAATCCTCGTGATCGTGATCATGGCTTTCGCCTTGCTCTTCCTCGGCATCTCGACGGTGGTCTTCACCACCTCGAAGAACTGGATGGTCGCGACCAAGGCCGAGCAGAAGAAGGTCGAAGACCTGAAGAAAAAACTGAACGACGCCCAGGCGGCGTCGGAAGCGGCCAAGAAGGGGCTCGAGGACGCCAAGGGGCAGTTCGACCAGGCGAAAGAAGAACTCTCGAGAACCGCCTGCGCGCTCACTGGAGGACGAAAACAAGCGAAACCTGGCCCAGATCACGGCCGTCCGGGGCCAGCTGGGCGTCGCCGCAGCAGACGGCCAAGAGCACGCTCGAGGAAGTCGAAGCCAAGCGGCAGCAGACCGCTGCAGCTCCGCACGCAGAATCCGGCCGTCGAGAAGCAGGCCAACGAATTCAAGCTGCAACCAGGCCGAACTTGAACGACAAGATCCGCGAGCTCGAGCGCGCAGCTCGAGACCGCCACCAAGAACAATTCCGACCTCCGCGAGCGCGTCGCCAAGTTCTCGACGCTGCTGCAGCAGAAACGGCCTGTCGACCGACATCAGCCAGATCAAGGGGCTCGAGAGCCCGCCGCCGGTGACGGGTGAAGTCAAGCGGGTCGATCCCACCAACCGCCAGATGGAGATCACGATCGGCTCCGACGACGGGCTGGTCGTCGGTCATGAGCTGTATCATTTACCGGGTCAATCCCCGTCCCGAGTATCTGGGCAAGGTCGTCGATCGTCGCGGTCGATCCCGACCAGGCCGTGGCCAAGGTGGTCGGCAAAACCTATCATAGGCAAGAAGATTAAGGAGGGCGACATTGTCTCGTCTACCATCAAGCCGCGGTTCTAGCGCGCGGCGCCAGCCGCTCGCTCGATCCGCGCCGCCGCGGCCCGCCGGCCCGGCGTGCTGGTGCAGTCGCCCAAGAGCGATATCTACGTCGTCGCTGCTGGGCGTCGCGCTCGGGGCGATCGTGATCTCGACCTTGCTCATGATCCTGATCTTCTCGACGGTACGACTTCAGCACCAAGGTCTCGGCGCTCTCGGGCCCTCCCCGGCCATCGCTGCCGTTTGACTCGCGCAGGTTCGGATGGGCGGCCGTCGACCAGCGGAATCGATTGAAAGTCCCGAGCACGACGCGCGGCCGTGACCGACCACGCGTCGTGTCCAGGTCCGCTGGCTCGAGCTCGAAGCATGGGCCTCGAGGAAGAGCCTGCCCCTCTCGCGACTCACGCGGCTCGATGTTCTCGCGCCGGGAGCTTGACCAAGGATGCATGTGGTCTTCGTCGCCTCGGAAGCGGTGCCGTTCGCCAAGACCGGGGGGCTCGGCGACGTCATCGGGGCCCTGCCGCGCGCGCTCGAGCAACAGGGCCACACCGCCGCCGTTTTTCTTCCCTGCTATCGCCGCGTGCGGTCGGCCGGTCCCGCAGCTTACCGACACCGGCATCACGCTCCAGATCCCGGTCGGCGCCCAGACCGTCGAGGGACGCGTCCTCGAGAGCCGGCTGCCCGGCTCGAACGTCAAGGTCTACCTGATCGATCAACCCCGCTATTTCGATCGGGACGGGCTCTACGGCAGCGACGGCAACGATTACGACGACAACTGCGAGCGATTCGTCTTCTTCAACCGGGCCGTGCTCGAAGCGATCGGCCCGCTCGGGCTTCGCCCCGACATCATCCACTGCAACGACTGGCAGACCGGGCTTGATCCCGGTCTACCTGAAGACGCTCTATCAACAGCTGCCGAGCTGGCCGCGGCCGGGTCGCTGCTCACCATCCACAACCTGGCGTACCTCGGGCTGTTCTGGCAGTGGGACATGGCGCTCACCGGGCTGGACTGGCGCCTCTTCAACTGGCGACAGCTCGAGTTCCACGGCCGGCTCTGTTTCATGAAGGCGGGGCTGGTCTTCGCCGACATGCTCAGCACCGTCAGCCCGACCTACGCCCGGGAGATCCAGACGCCGCGGTACGGCTCGGGCCTGGACGGCCTGCTTCGGCGACCGGCAGGCCGACCTGCGCGGGATCGTCAACGGAATCGACCCGAAGTCTGGAGCCCGAGCCAGCGAGCCGATGCTCGGCCGCAACTACGACGCGGCGACGCGTCGACCGCGGGCAAGGCCGCCTGCAAGGCCTGGCTCCAGCGCAGGGCCGGGCTTGCCGAGCGGCCCGACGTCCCGCTGTTTGCGCAGATCGGCCGGCTCGATCCCCAGAAGGGCTGGGACTTGCTGGCTGCGGTCGCCGAGCGCCTCCTGGAGCGCGACGTTCAGCTCGTCGTCCTCGGCGAGGGCGACCGCAAGTACCACGCCTTGCTCGAAGACCTCGCCCGGCGGTATCCCGGCAAGTGCTGGGCCTACCTCGGGTTTTCCGACGATCTGGCCCACCAGATCGAGGCCGGCGCCGATCTCTTCCTGATGCCCAGCCTGTTCGAGCCGTGCGGCTTGAACCAGCTTTACAGCCTGGCGCACGGGACGGTGCCGATCGTGCGGGCGACCGGCGGCCTGGCCGACACCGTGGTCGACACCAACCCCGAGACCCTGGCCGACGGCACGGCCAACGGCTTCGTCTTCGCCGAGGCCGATCCCGCAGGCGCTCTGGCAGACGATCGACCGGGCACTCGCACTCTGGCCGGATCGGGAGACCTGGCTGAAGTTGATGACAACGGGGATGAAGGCCGACTGGTCCTGGACGGCACGCGCCCGGGAGTATGTCGCAGCTCTACGAGGAGATCAAGCGCAGGGTCCACGCCCGAAACGCACTCCGCCGGATTCGAGCGACCCGTCGAGCCGTCCGGCCGCCACGGTCGGGAACGGCTTAAGTTTGGCCCGGCATGTTCCGAGCAATAGACGGAGGCGACCTATCCTTGTGAAAAGGGGTTGACGGTACCACGTGAGTCGTGCGAGGTCGGGCGCGATCGCCCTGGACCGCTTGAGGCGATTGGCCCGCAGACGGCGTGCTCCCGTCGAATGCCCGAGTAGCCGCGTCGGTGAGCGAGAACGGCAGCCCCCACTCCTGGGCGGAAGGGCACTGATGGCAACGGTTTCCCTCGCGCTCTTGTGGCACCAGCATCAGCCGTATTACCCCGATGATGTCGCGGGCGAAAACCCCATGCCCTGGGTGAGGCTGCACGCCACCAAGGACTATCTGGGGATGGCGCTGCATCTGGAAGAAGTCCCCGAGTTCTGCTGCACGATCAACCTGGTGCCGAGCCTGCTCGCCCAGCTCGAAGCCTACGCCAACGGCGCGACCGACACCCATCTGAGCTGCTCGCGCCGCCCGGCCGACGGCCTGGATGCGGACGACGCCTGCTACCTGCTCGACAATTTCTTCATGGCCAATCCCGGATACGATGATCCGGCCGCATCCGCGCTATCACGAGCTCTACCTGCTGCGCTCGTCGTGGAACAGCTCGGCCAAGCAGGCGCTCGCGCGGTTCCGCGCGCGCGACCTGCGCGACCTTCAGGTCTGGTCGAACCTGGCGTGGATCCATCCCCTGCTCTTCGAGCAGGACACCGATCTGGCGGAATTCAAGGCCAAGGGCCGCCACTACACCGAGGATGAGAAGCAGTGGTTTCTGGCCAAGCAGCGCGAGCTGGTGGCCCGGGTGATCCCGCTGCACCGCAAGCTCGCCGCGCGGGGCCAGATCGAGCTGACCACGACGCCGTTCTATCACCCGATCCTGCCGCTCCTGCTTCGACAAGAACGGCGGCGCGCGAGGCGATGCCCGACGTCGCCCTGCCCGAGCTATCGCGGCGGCTACCCCGACGACGCCGCCGTGCAGGTCGCGCCGCGCGATCGAGAGCCACATCCGCCATTTCGGCGAACGACCCGCGGGGCATGTGGCCGAGCGAAGGCTCGGTCTCGCAGGCGATCATCCCGCTGCTGGCCGAGGCCGGGATCGAATGGATCGCGACCGACGAAGAGATCCTGGGATGCTCGACCCACGGCAAGGTCGGCCGCGACAGCCGGGGCCACGTCCGCCATCCCGAGCTGCTCTATCGCGCCTGGAAGGTGCGCGAGTCGGACCACGAGCTGGCGATCATCTTCCGCGACCATTCGATGTCGGACCAGATCGGGTTCCACTACCAGCGCAGCCCCGGGCCGGTGGCGGCCGGCGACTTCATGGGCAAGCTCGCGGCGCATCGGCGACGCCTGCCGCGCATCAACCCGGCGACGCTCGTCCCGGTCATCCTGGACGGCGAGAACTGCTGGGAATACTATCCCGACGGCGGCGTCTCGTTCCTCCGCTCGCTGTACCAGGGAATGGCCCGGCAGCGCCGCATCTTCGGCCGGTCAAGGTCGGCCGAGTTCCTCGAAGAGCACCCGCCGGCTCGACACGCTGCCCCGGCTGTTCGCCGGAAGCTGGATCAGCCACAACTTCGCGATCTGGGTCGGCCACCCCGAAGACAATCGAGGCTGGGACTGCCCTGCACGCCGCCCGCTCGTTCCTGGTCGCGGAAGAGCGATCGCTGCCGCCACGAAGCCGGGCACCCTGGAAAGGGCCTGGAACGAGATCTACATCGCCGAGGGCTCCGACTGGTTCTGGTGGTACGGCGACGATCATTCCAGCGCGCTGGACGGCCTGTTCGACCATCTGTTCCGCAAGCACCTGCGCAACGTCTACACGCTGCTGGGCTGCGACCCGCCGGGGTCGCTCTTCGACGCCGATCTCGCGCGGCGGTGCGACATCGCCCGCTGCACGACCAGCCCCTCAGTTTCTCGCACGTCAAGATCGACGGCCGCGCCACTTACTTTGAATGGATCGACGCGGCCCGTTACGCCTGCGGCAACGAGCGCGGCACCATGACTCAGGTTGCCAGCGGGCTGCTGGAATCGGTATGGTTCGGGTTCGACGCCGAGCGGCTGCTCGATTCGCGTCGACACCGCAGGGAGGGCCGCGCGCGAGAGGTTCTGGCCGAGGCCGACCGGCTGCGGATCGGCTTCGTCGAGCCGGCCGAGCGCGAAATCGTGGTGATGCGAGCCCGACGTCGAGCATGCCGATCGGCGTACTTGAACCATGCCGGAGGCATGGTCGCCAACGGAACGACCATCCAAGCGGCGACCGGCGCGATCTTCGAGCTGGCGGTCCCGTTCGCGCGGCTCGAGCTCGAGACCCGGCGACCCGATCCGGTTTTACGTCGAGCTGCAGAAGGGTGATCGAGCCTCGATCGAGCGCCGCGCGAGGGGATTTTCGAGCTGGTCGCCCCCTCGCCGGATTTCGAGCGAATCATGTGGCAAGTCTGAGATGAGGAGGTCCCGAGCATGCCCGAACTGCGAAAAGACCCGATCGTGGGCCGCTGGGTGATCATCGCGCGACGAACGGGCCAAGCGTCCTCACGACTTCAAGTCCGAGGCGCCGCCGCCGGCCGCCGCCGGCGACCTGCCCGTTCTGCGAAGGGCACGAAGAGAACACGCCGCCGGAGATCGTCGCCTACCGCAACTACGGCTCGCGCCCCAACGGCCCCGGATGGCGAATCCGCGTCGTTCCCAACCGCTTCCCGGCGCTCAAGATCGAAGGAAACCTCAACAAGCGCGGCGACGGCATCTACGACATGATGGAAGGCGTCGGCGCCCACGAAGTCATCATCGAAAGCCCGATCCATCACACCAGCATGGCCACGCTCCAGCCCGAGAATATCCGCGAGGTCCTCTGGGTCTATCGCGATCGGCTCGTCGACTTGAAACGCGACAACCGGCTGGTCCACGGCATGCTCTTCAAGAACTCGGCGCCGCCGGCGGCGCCAGCCTCGAGCACACCCACAGCCAGTTGATCGTCACGCCGATCGTGCCGATCTCGGTCTGGGAGGAAATGACCGGCTCGCTCGAATTCTTCAACTACCGCGGCCGCTGCATCTACTGCGACATGGTCCAGCAAGAGCTCTCGGTCGAGAAACGCATCGTCTACGACTCGACCCACTTCACCGCCTTCTGCCCGTTCGCCAGCCGCTTCCCGTTCGAGACCTGGATCGTGCCCAAGACGCACTCGAGCCACTTCGAGAATATCCCCAAGCCCGGCGTCGACGATCTGGGCCAGGTGCTGCACCAGGTCGCTCAACAAGCTGGAGATCGCTCTCGATAGCCCGGCATACAATTACATCATCCACACCGCCCCGTTTGACATGGGCGAGCTGCCGCATTACCACTGGCACATCGAGGTGATTCCGCGCTTGACGAAGGTCGCGGGCTTCGAGTGGGGCTCTGGGTTTTACATCAATCCCGTGCCGCCGGAAAACGCGGCGGGATTCTTGCGCGAGGTCGAGGTCGTCGATTCCGACCCGACGCGGGAGCCGGCGGAACATCGTTCCGGGCTCCGGCGGCTCGCCGCCGTTTCCTCCTGATCGATCGGCAGGCGCAGGGACGCGCCGCCGCCCTACGCCGCTCGGCCGTGTTGCAACGCGTGAGGTCAAGCGGCGTGATCGGGATGCATCGGCCAGGAACCTGGCTCGCCGGCAAGTTTCTCCAGGTGGCTTCCCGGCTTCGGAAGCCCTCCACGTGCGATTGTCGCCTGGTAAAGGGTAGAAAATGTCGCTTGTCCGCGTGATTCTCGCGCTTCACAACCACCAGCCTGTGGGCAACTTCGATAACGTCTTCGAGGACGCCTACGTCACCGGCTATCGGCCGTTTCTCGACGTGATGGAACGATACGCCGAGATCCCGTTTGTCCTGCACGTCTCGGGGCCGCTCCTGGAATGGCTCGTCGATCGTCATCCTGACTATCTCGCGCGCCTGCGGGCGCTGGTCGCAGCCGGCCGGGTCGAGATCCTGGGCGGCGCCTTCTTCGAGCCGATCTTGACGATGATTCCCCACCGAGACCGCGTGGGCCAAATCCGGGCGTACTCAAGCTATCTTGAAGAGCATTTCCACACTCGCGTTCGAGGGATGTGGCTGGCCGAGCGGGTGTGGGAGCAAACCTTGGTCTCGTCGCTTTGCGAGGCCGGCATCGAGTACACCGTCCTCGACGACCACCACTTCCATCAAGCCTCCGGCAGTGCCGGCGACGTCCTTGGCTATTACTTGACCGAAGATGCCGGGCGCCTCCTCAAGGTCTTCCCCGCGTCCGAGACCTTGCGCTACAGCATCCCGTTTCAAGAGCCGCACGCGACTTATGAATTCCTCAAACGCGTGGCCGAGCACCGTCCGGGCTCGACCGTCGTTTTCGCTGACGACGGAGAGAAATTCGGAAGCTGGCCCGAGACGTTTGATCACGTGTACACACACGGCTGGCTGAATCGGTTCTGCGACATGCTGATGGCCAATCGCGGCTGGCTCGAGGTCTCGACCTTCGCGCAGGCGGTCGAGCAAACGCTGCCGCTGGGCAAGATCTACATTCCCGATGCTTCGTACCGCGAGATGACCGAATGGGCTCTTGCTCCCGACGCCCGTGCTCGCTTTCGCAAGGGGCAGGAATGCCTGGCCGCGCTCGAGGACCACGCTTCACTGCAGGCCTTTTTTCGCGCGGGGGGTAGCTGGCGCAATTTCAAGGTGCGTATCCCGAGACCGACGAGATGTACACGCGCATGCTCGGTGTTTCCGAGCGGCTCAATGCGACCGCCGCCAGACCCGAGAGCGACCCGGATTACCTCGAGGTCGCCCGCCAGGAGCTTTATCGCGGACAGTGCAACTGTGCCTACTGGCACGGGTCATTTGGCGGATTGTATCTTCCCCACCTGCGGAACGCCGTGTACCGAAGCCTCATCGCCGCTGAGAATGCGCTCGATGAATGTGCCGGTCGGGTCGGTCCGCGCGTGGCGATCGAGGTCGGCGACTTCAACCTCGACGCGCGGCAGGAAGTGCGCCTGGAAAACGATCGGCTGATCGCCTTTGTCCGACCGGCCCAGGGCGGACACGTTTATGAGCTGGATCTGCGGGAGAGTGCGACGAATCTGCTGGCGACGCTCGAGCGCCGGCCCGAGGTCTACCACGCGACCGTGGCCGCCGCGGCCGCGCGCCTGGAGGACCCCCGGAATGAGACCGCGGGCCAGGGAAACCCCGCGGTCATCCTCAAGCAGGAGGGCCTCGAAGAGCGCCTGGTCTACGACCGGGATCCGCGCAAGGCCTTCGTTGACCATTTCTACCCGCTCGACGTGACTCTGGACGACTTGATCGCGTGCCACGACGTCGAGCGCGGCGATTTCGTACAGGGCACCTACCTCGCCAAAATCCAGCGCCAGCCAGCACGCGTCGCGATCGTAATGGAGCGCCCGGGCCGCGCGGAAAATCATACGATCACGCTGCGTAAGACGATCTCGCTTTCGGCCGGGCAGCCCGGCTTGACCGTCCATTACGAATTCGAAGATCTGCCGCTGGATGCCCCTGTGCATTTCGCCGTCGAGATCAACCATGCGGCGATGGCCGGCCATGCACCCGACCGCTACTACGCCGACCCGTCGGCGACAAACCTCGGACTGCTCGACGCTCGCATTGACCTGCCCCACGCCCGCGGCGTGACGCTCACGGACCGCTGGCTCGACCTCACCGCCAAGCTCACCTGGTCACAATCGGCCGGCCTCTGGTGCTTCCCGATCGAAACCGTCAGCCACAGCGAGGGCGGATTCGAGCGTGTGTACCAGTCCTCCGCAGTGATCCCCCACTGGCACGTGACGGCCGACGAACACGGCCGCTGGGAGCTCTGGATCGACTGGGTCTTCGAGCACGCGTCCCGGTTTCAACCTGCGCACCGCGATGCTGAGGCCATGGCCCAGGTCAAGGTGTGAAAGGGAAACGTGGTCCGCAGACGCACCGCGAACTTGTCTCGGGACACCGGCCGCTCACCGTGGCGTCGGAACCGCTTCGATGTGGCCTTGCGAGGTCGGCGACGGCGGAGCGCTCAGGCCATCAGTCAGCAACAGGCCGCCGATCTCGACTTCGGCCTGTCTCAGCTCCTTGAGCGACTCGACGTAGTCCTTGGTCAGGTCAAAGAACATGCGCCGGGATGCGATCACCTGAAGCCAGGGCGTTCGGCGCTGGTGGTAGCTGGCGAGTTGTAGCTCATATGCCCGGCGCGCCAGGGGCAAGCTGCCGGCTCGGAAGTCCTCGACCGACGCCGCGGCGTTCTCATATCGCGTGTAGACTTCCGCCAGCCGCTTGCGCAGCGAAAGCGCCAGCCGGTGGTACTCGGCGTGATCGCGGCTCAGGTCCGACATCGCCTCGCGGACGGTCCCCTGGTTGCGATTGAAAATCGGCAGCGTGACGCCGAGCTGGACCCCGGCGGTCTGGACGCCGAACTCGTAGTTGTAGCCGGTGACGGCCTGCACCAGCACGTTGGGGATCGGCTCGGCGCGCTCGCGTCGCACCATGATCTCGTCGCGCCTGATCTCGGCGAGCGCGGCCTGAATCTCGGGGCTCTGGTTCAGCAAGTCGGCCAGTGTCCCATCGAAGCTCAGCGGAACGATTTCCGCCTCGAGCGGCTTCTGGTCCAGCGGCGCCGGCCGCAGCTCGGCGCGCCGAGCAGCGAGACAAGCTCCTCCCAATCGCCGCGGTACTGGTTCTCGGCGTTCCGCAGCGCAACCCTCGCGCGGCGCTCTTGCACGCGGGCCTGCAACAGCTCGGGCTCGCCGGCCTGGCCGACGTTTCGCATCTCCTGCGTGGTTCGAACAGCATCGTTATCGAGCTTCACGATCTCGCGCTGGAGATCGATCAGCCGCTCGGCGGCCAGCACGTCAAAGTACTGAATGCGCACGCGCAGTTCAGCACGCGAAGCTCCTGGCCAATCGCCTGCCAGCGGGCCGCGTTCGCTTCCTCGGCAAACTTGGCCCGGCTCAGCCGGAGCTTGCCGGCAGTCACGAGCTGCCACTGGATGAATGCGCCCGACGTTGTCGCCCGGCGACGGTTTTCCCTGGACGGCAAACCCGTTGGCGGTCGGCAGCGACTGCGAGAAGGAACCGATCTGATCCTGGATATATCCGACCACCGGGTTGGGATAGAGCCCTGCCTGGAGCGATCGCGCCAGCGCGGCCTCGAACTGCGCGGCGGCCTGCTTGATCGTCGGGTTGCGCTCGATCGCGATCCGCTCGAAATCGGCCAGGCTCATCGAGGCGAACGGAGTGGTCGTCTGACCGCCGGCGGGTGACTGCGGTGGCGTTGTCATGGCTCGACGGGGGAAGTGGGTGCGTCGGCGCGGCATGGCGTCGGCATCCCCGGCATGCTCATAGCGGCATCGCGCATCCCGGGCATGGCTCTGGCGGCATGCATCGCATCGGGCAACTGCGGCGGGACTGTTCGGTTTGCCCGGACTACCGCTTGCCTGCGCGCACAACGATACGCCGGAAGCGGGATCGCCAGGATCAAAATGGCCAGTGCGAGCGTTGCCTCGCTCATCCGGATCATCGTTGAGCTCCGTTCCATTGGACGGCCGCGCGGACGCTTGCCGGATGTATCGGTCCGGTGCGATCCGTCACTTCTTCCGTTCTTACCAGGCATGCCGGTATGGTAGGGATTGCCGGTTCTGCGGAATTTGTGGAATGACCGGCGCGGAGGAATTGACGTCGAAGACTCGGCTGTCCCGAGCCAGCGTACGAGCATCCGCAAGACCGCCGAGCGTCGCGCTCAGCTCATTTGCCGGCGCCCGGGATCGGCCCGAAGATACTCGAGCCCGGCGGGAGCGGCTCGTTGCCGATCATGACCCTGTCGTATAGGTCCGGCGGCAGCACGCGCACGACCGTCGTCAGGCCTTTCACGTGCGACCAGTCGCGGCGCATGCCCCGCGACTCGCGCTGGGCCAGCCGGCGGTCGTCGTCCTCGGGGATCCTCATATTCATCGCCATACCCATGCCCCCGCCCATCCCGGCCATGTTCTGCGGATAGCCGGGGACGCGGGCCCGCGGGTCGTCCGCGGCGAGCCGGCCCATCGGGCCGGCCATCGACACCATGTGGTTCATGGTGTGGTGAAACATGTGGCAGTGCATGATCCAGTCGCCGGGGTTGTTGGCGATGAACTCGACGTCGCGCGCCTGCGCCACGCCGACCAGCACGTTGTTGCCCGGAATCCAGGCCGATTCGGGGATGCGGCCGCCTTCGGTGCCGGTGACCCACCAGGTGTGGCCGTGCAGGTGGATCGGGTGATGGTCGGCCGTGCTGAAGTTCACCAGCCGCAGGCGCACGCGATGCCCCAGCTTGACCACGAACGGCGTCGTCAGCGGCGCACAGCGGCCGTTGAACGTGAGGAAATTGAAGTCCATCCCCTGGCTGTCGGGAATCGTCGTGTTGGGCAGGATCTGAAATTCCTGCGTGATCAGCGCGATATCCCGGTCGCACACCGGCTCGTAGGCGCGTCTTGGGATGGATGACGAACAGGCCCGACCATGCCCATCGCTTCCTGCATCGCCACGTGCGGCGTGGTAGAAAAAAGTCCCGTGCTGGTGCAGGTCGAACTCGTAGACAAACGCCTCGCCGGGCGGGATGAAGTCTTGCACCAGGCCGGGGACGCCGTCCTGGCTCACCGGGATCTCCAGGCTGTGCCAGTGGATCGAGGTCGGTTCGGGAAGCCGGTTCTCGACGATGATCCGGACCCGGTCGCCCTGGTTGACCTCGATCATCGGGCCGGGCATCGTGCCGTTGAAGCCCCAGACGTCCATGACCAGGTGCGGCAGCAGCTCGCGCTTGACCGGCATGGCGATCAGGTGGAATTCCTTGGCACCGTCGCGGAGGGTCCAGGGCAGCTTGGGCAGGTCTGGCGTCTCGACCGCGACCGGCGGCAAGCCCGCTTTTCTCAGACCCGGGACCAGCTTGCCGCGGTCGGTGGCGGCTGCCCACCGGACCGCCGGCGCCGGGCCGGTCCCGCGGGATAGTTTCCCGCGGATCCGTCGGTCTGCTCGGTCCGTGGTTCCGAGCCTCCTCGCCGCGGCCCCTGCCCCTGCCCCAGCAGCGATCAGGCCGGCGGTCGTCGCCGAGCCCCTCGTCAAAAATCCGCGCCTGCTGGTTCGGTCGTCCACGTTATGGATCCCGAGTGAATAGGCGCATTCCTGGCCGCGTGAGTTTGCCGGCAGACCGTCCGCTGAGTCCTCGCGTCTGGAATCCGCGACCCGAACATCCTGCTGTCGAATTATCCCACACCGCCGACCCGCGCGCCGGAATCGGCGAGACGTCCGCGGATCTCGACGACGCCAACCGACCCATCGATCGCCGTGAGCTGGCTGCAATCCGCCAACCGGTTCTTCGGCGACCGACCCGTGCAGATGCGCGACCGAGCCGACGCCGGCCGGTCGCCGGTTCAAGGTTTCGCGGCCGCCTCGAATGGAAGCTGCACTAACATGAACCAAGATGAGGTGCATCACCCGGTGGGCTGCTCGGACGAGTCGCCGGCGGAACCTCTTGAGCACGAGGAAATTCGCGTCCGGGCAGTCACCGTAGATCGAACGTCTGGAAAGCCCTCGTCCGATGTAAGTCATTTCCTAACAGTCATCTCATTAAACCTTCACACTCAGCTTTACTTTTTCTGAATTTGCCAACCCGGAATGCGGCCCCGGGAGCCGATTTTGTCATCGCTTCTCGATTCATCGACCCATGGAGCGGACCGATGCCACACGCCCGTTCGAGCCGACGTTTGGCTGCTGGTTTCACGCTGATCGAATTGCTGGTGGTGATCGCGATCATTGCGGTCTTGATCGCACTCTTGCTGCCCGCCGTGCAGTCTGCCCGCGAAGCCGCGCCGATCAGTGCACCAACAACCTGAAGCAGATTGGCCTGGCTTTCATGAACTATGAGAGCTCCAACGGCGACCTTTTCGCCCACGACGATCCTGGTTCCCTGCCCCAACGTGCTCGGCCCGTTCAACGGCTCGCCTCAGGTGCATCGTGCGGCGGCTTCCAGTCGTCCTGGAGTGCATTCGCGCGGCGCGATCCGTTCATGGAGCAGGCCGATGTTACAACGCGATCAACTTCGACTAACACGTACAGCGACCCTCCCAACACGACGGTCTACAGTTCACGCCGCTGGCGTTCCTGTACTGCCCGAGCGACCCCGGCAGCCACATCGACGACGGTTCGCTGGGCGGCACCGGCGACGCCACCACGAGCTACGGAACCTGTGACGGCGACTGGTACGTCTATTCGATCAACTGGGCCACGCCGCCCTACAGCGTCGGACCCAGAATCGCTCGCTGTTCGGGCCAAACTACGCGCGACGAATCGCGATGGTCACCGACGGGATGAGCAACACGCTGATGGCTTCGGAAGGTTACATCGGTCATGCCCAGATGCGAAGCTGCAGCGGCACCGCCGGGTCGGCGCCGTCAGATCCAGTGACCGGCGACCTATTCCTTCACCAACATCCCGCTGCCCGGGCCGGATTCGGCGGCGGCGCTGCCTGTACCAGATCAATAACTGCGTGCGGCACAGGCACCGGAAAGGTGAAGGCGGGCGGCCCGATCGGCCACACCCGCTGGGCAAACGGCGGCGTCTACTATTCCGGCTTCACGACCGCGATGCCGCCCAACGGGTCGGTCTCCACGATCAGCCGCGCCATCGGTTTCGCCAATGCCGGCCAGAACGTGCAAATGGATTGGGACTGCGATCGACGAGAACGACGGCGGCCCGACGTTCATGTCGCTCTCGGCCAGCAGCTATCATCCCGGCGGCGTCAACGCCTTGTTCGCCGACGGCAGCGTCCACTACGTCAAGAACTCGGTGAGCCGTGTCACCTGGTACGCCCTGGGTACGATCGCCGGCGGCGAAGTGATCAGCTCCGACTCGTATTGAGTCGCCCGCCGTTCCGCAATACGCTCTAGACCGGTGTACGCCGGAACCCGAGGGAGCGTGCCTCACGACCACGCTCCGTCGGGCTCTGGAAGATCGCCTCGGTCGCCGATTACTTGGTCGTTGACCTCCGATCCAATCCACCCACAGGTGTCTATCCATGAGGAATCGTACTGCCAGGACAGTCAATTTGCTCCTGACCGCATTGTTCCTGTCGCGGCTGTCCGGCTGCGGAGTCGGGCCGCGGTGGACAACTCGCCGGCCTGATTCCGGTCAAAGGCAAGGTCACTTTCAAGGGTCGGCCCCTGACCAAGGGCTCGATCAGGTTCGAGCCCGACGACTACGGCCGCATGGCCAGCGGGCAAGCTGCATTCCGACGGAACATTCGTGCTGACGACGATCGAGGGACGGGGACGGAGTGGTCGCCGGCCATCACCGGGTTTCTATCGCGAGCTCCGACAAGAGCATCGCCGCCGATCGTACGTTCCGGAAATACACCGAGCCCGAATACCTCGGAACCGACCGCCGACGTCGACCGCGGAGCATACCGAGTTCACCTTCGACATTCGAAGTGAAACGCATCCGCGGGTGCTCGGCATCGCATTCACCGCGCGACACATCCAGAATCACCTGGAGAATCAGGATGAAGACTGCGCGACTCAATGGCTCCGCTGTGCGCAGCGGTTTTGTTCGTGACGAGCGGCCTGTTGCCGGCCGACTGTGCTCGGGCCGACGAATTTCGGCTGGAGTCGGCGAGCCTGCCGGCGCCGCTTCTGGACGGCGATAAGGTCAACGCCGTGATCGAGGCCTCGGCGGTCGAGCCGATCGGCGACGGCCGGCGGCTGCTGGTCGCGCATGACAAAACATCCCGCGCTTTTCATCGTCGAGACCGCGACCGGCCGGATTCATGGGCGAGCCGATCACGTCGCCGAGATTTCCCCAGTTGAACGTGGGCGGGCCCGAAATGGGAAGGCATGGCCGGCGACGGCGAGGGCAACTTCTACTTGATCGGTGCGCACGTCGGCAAGACCGACGAAGAGCGAGCGACCAAGAGCGTCCTGCTGCGGTTTCGCCTCAAGGACGGCGATGCGCCGGCGATCGACGACGCATCCGATCCTGAGCTGGCACATCGCCCGCTCGCTCGAGGCGGTCTTGAAGGCTGAGGGACTGCCCGCGGAGGACGTCGCCAAGCGCAAGGTCGAGGGCCTGGCGATTCGCGAGTCGAAAAACGCCGACGGCTCGCTCCGGCGCGAGCTTCTGATCGGTCTGCGCGCGCCGACGGACAAGGTCCGCGTCTTCCAGGCCGACATCAGCAGCACGCCGTCGCCCGAGGCCGAGCTCGAGCTCAAGCCCGCGTTTTCATTCGCGGCCGACTCGCGCGAAGGCCAGGCCTCGGAGCTCACGTCGCTCGAATACGTGCCCGCGCTCGGCGGCTCGCTCGTCGTCACGGCGTCGGAAGACGAGGCAAACGCCTTCCACGGCAACACCCTCTGGTTCGTCGCCGACGCCGAGCCCAGCCAGCCGCGGGCAAGGTCGCCACGTTCGAGGTCGCGATGAAGGCCGAGGGCCTGGCGATCCTGGGCGTCGAGAAGACAGCCCGAGCGAACCGCAGTCAAGCTCTTGATCACCTACGACAACGACCCCCACGCCACCAAGATCCCCAGCCGGTTCCAGACCGTGACCCTGGTGCGTGCCGCGCAATCAGGTCGCGCAAATCGCTCGACGGGCGGCCTTCCAGTACAACCCGCAACGCTCGTGAATCCCTGCGGTCAGGCCGCCCGGCCCTCAGCCCCGGAACGGGGCTGGGGTCAGTAGGCCGGGGCGGCCGCCGCCCCTGCAATGACGCCCCCCAACCCACGCGTCTCACCACGCATCGCCGACCGGCACAAATTAGCACGCTTTGGCAACGACAGGCGGGAATTCCACCCGCCCGCTTTCACAACCGTCCACCCACCACACCCGTTGCGTTAACCGCCCAAGCCATCGCGAGCCACTCCGAGCTGCCGTCATAACTCCGACGCATCGCCGGCCAATCAATCTCACCTCGGTCCGTTACTAACAATTCGTGGTACTTCATTTGTGCCGCCGGGTCGCCCTGGGGATTGAGTCCCCAGGGCTCCCACAGATCCGGACGTGCAGATTTCCCGCATCCGGTTCGTCAAGTCACGAATTCGCTACGCGGCTCCGATCAAATCCGATGGACAATCCGCGCGTTGGGGAGCGGGTATTGGCGGGACAGGCGTGTATAGTCAGCCCAGGTCATCGAGCCAGCGTTGTCACGTCGGTCGAGCCAGTGCTTCCATATCCTGTGCACACCTCGCTGATAGGCAGAGAGGCGACCGCTGTTCCCCGTGATCCCGTAGTACGCGTAATGGCCTCGGAGTTTGAGTGTGAGTTGTCGGTGTTGATTCCGGACGGGGTCGTGCAGGTGTTTCCGGCACCATTCCCAGACCGCGTGCAACGCGCGTCGAAATCGGCCTTTCGCCGTCTGACGCTTGATCACCCATCCGGCTTGTCGGGTTCGATCCCAGTAATGGGTGAAACCCAGAAAGTCGAAGGTCCGCGGTTCGGAAGGTTGCCGAGCCGTGGGCACAGAGTCGTCATCCTCGGGCGGGGTAAACCGCACCAGGCGTGTCTTCTCCGGGTGAACCGTCAAGCCGTACTTGCTCATTCGCATGGGCAGGACCTCCAGAATCCGCCAAGCGTCGTCTTCGCGGGCTACCCCGATGACGAAGTCGTCCGCATAACGGATCAGGAAGGCTTGTCCCTTCAGACGCGGGCGGACCTCCTGCTCGAACCATTCGTCCAGCACATAGTGTAGGAAGATGTTGGCCAGCAAGGGGCTGATCACCCCACCTTGAGGCGTGCCCACTTCCAGGGTCGTGTGCACCCCTTCTTCGAGCACCCCAGCTTTGAGCCATTTACCGATCAGACGCAGGATCACACCGTCGCGTACCCGACGCTTGAGGAACTCCCGTAAATGGCCATGGTCGATCGTGTCGAAGAATTTTCGAAGATCGACGTCCACGATCCAGTCGCCGCCCAGCTTCATCGCCTGCTTCCACAGAGAGCCGATGGCCGTGTGAGCGCCGCGTCCGGGCCGGAATCCGTGAGAGACGTCCTGAAAGTCCGCCTCATACACTGGCTCGAGCACCATCAGCACCGCACGTTGGAGGATCTTGTCCTCAAACGTGGGTATCCCTAGCGGGCGGGTCTCGTTGGGCGAGCCTGCCTTGGGGATATACGTTCGTCGCACCGGTGGGGCCACGTACGTGCCGGATTTGGCGCGGTTGAGTAGGTCCTGAAGGTTACCCATCAGGTTTGCCTTGTATTCCGCCGCGGTTTGTCCGTCCACGCCGACCGCCCCGTCTTTGCGAGTCAGGTCATAGGCTTTGCGTAGCCAGGCGATGTCAATGTGGTGCGATAGAGTCGTGAAGGCCATGTCGCGGCAATTCCGAGCGAGTTCCGCTATCCGCTGGCGTTTTGTTGACACCGGATCAGGTCTCGGCGTACCTGGCATGTTTCCCTCCAGCGGTTCGTGAAATGGCACCCCCTTCCCTCCCCAGGGTCCCTCGGGTGGTTCCCCTGGTTCATCGGTACTATGGAGTGCTGCGACCTCCTGAAAGCCTTTTCGCTTCGCTTCGTTTCCTTCGCTCGGCGATACCTCGGATCGTCTGCGATTCGTCCCCGCACGGCCCCAGACGCTGAGCCGTCGGATCATCCCGGAGTTTGCTGTACCGGTTGCTCCCGAGCCGGTCGTCTTCGAAGAACTGTCAGGATCTCCCAAGTTCCCGGGGAACCCACATGACCATTCGCCCTGCTCTCGGACCCCGGTGCGACCGAATCCGCGGGAGCGGACCCCGTGTCAACGGATCCGGCATGGCCCCCGCATACGAAGACGACGGAGGCTCGCCACGAGTAGGATTTCGGGGCTCTATCACACGGCATTTGGTCTCGCTGTCTACGCCTCGCAGTGGAAGTCGCCCGCCACCACGCAAGACTCGCTTCCGGTTGCTGGTCCGCAAGCTCTACCGGACGGGATTCGCACCCGCAGGGTTCCTACGAAAGGTTTAGATCATGAGCATCTCCTCCTCTCCCGAGCTTCTTGGCGCAACTTCGTACCCTTTGTCGTCCAAATCTCTTCAGCCGTCCCCGGTGGTATGACGCCCCCCATCGCCGGCCAAATCTCACCTCAATCCGACCCCTACCAATCATGGTTCTTCCTTTGTGCCCATCGTGCCCATTGAGGTCGAAAATTCCCTGTCCGTCCCCGGTGTTATGACGCCCCCCATCGCCGCCCAGATCTTTCCTTATTCCGATCCCTACCAATCGTGGTTCTCACTTTCTGCCCTCTGTGGTCTTGGTGGTCCGTGGTGCACATTTAGACGATTCGGGGTGCGTGCCCATCACGCACCCAGCTCGATGGTGACCGAGAGCCCGGGATGGGCGTTGCGGGCAGCGATCCTGCCACGGTGGAGATCGACTGGCGCCGCGCGATGGCCAGGCCGAGCCCGGTGCCGCCATCAATGCGGCTGCGGTGCCCCTCGACCCGGAAGAACGGCTCGAAGATCGCTCCCAGCAGCTCCTCCGGGACGCCGGGCCCGAGGTCGCGGACGGCGATCCTGGCACTCTCGCCATCCCGCTCCAGGACGATCTCGACGGCGGTCCCCGCCGGCGCGTGCCGGATGGCGTTGCGCACCACGTTCTCGACCGCGCGGCGAACAGCTCGGGCGCCCCCTGGATCGTCACGGGATCCCCGCGCGTCAGGTTCAGCCGGCAGCCGCTTGCTTCGGCCTCCAACGCGCAGTCGGAGGCCACCTCTTGTAACAGGAGGTCGAGCGCGACTTCCTCATGCTCGCGGGCCGCCGGGTCCCCCTCGGCCCGCGTCAACCGGAGCAGCTCGTCCACAAGCGCCGAGAGCCGGCCCACGTCGCGACGGATGTGCACCAGGAATTCGGCGGGGTCGGCACTGGTACTGGCCAGATCCGCCGCGACATCCAGCCGCGCCAGGGGCGAGCGCAGCTCGTGCGAGACGTCCTGGAGCAGCCGCCGCTCGGCCGTCATCAGGACCTGGATCCGCCCCGCCATCTCGTCGAAGGCGCGGGCCAGCTCGCCGATCTCGTCCTTCCGAGCCGAATCCGCCCTCGAGCTCAGGTCGCCCCGCCCGAATCGCACGACCACCCGCCGCAGGTGCCGCAACGGCCGGACCAGATGCGCCGCGAGTGTCGCGCCCATCAGGAAGATCACCAGCACGATGGCGCCGTAATAGGGCAGGATGTTCGGCGGGACGAACCAGGGGTGGATGACCGAGATGAATCGATAGCGGTCGTCGTGCGTCGGGCCCAGGACGACGAAGCGGTCGCCGGCGAACCGGGGCGGGCCCCGGTGGGTCGTCGCCTGCCTCAGCAGCGCCGATCGATCCGCACCGCTGGCCAGGTCGCGGCCGTTGGCGTCGGTGAGGAAGTGCTCGCCCGGCAGATATGTCGCCAGCCGGCGCAGCCGCTCCGCGAGCCGATCGGGGCCCCCCTCCTCGTACGCACGGGCCAGGTCGTCCTCGACCATCTCGATCAGCCGGAAGATCGGGTCGCCCGGGACCGGCCCTCTGGACATGAGAACCGTCCGGATGCCCCAGTAGGCGACCAGCGATAGCGCGAAAGTCCCGAGCGTCCAGAGCAAGACCTTGGCGAAAATAGACCGCATGTCAGGCGCCCCCGGGTCTCCCGGGGCGATCCGGAACAAATAGCCCACGCCTCGGACCGTCTGGATCAGGTCCCGCGCTGCCCCAGTTTCTTCCTCAGGTTGCAAATGTGCGCATCGAGCGTGCGATCGAATTTGGTCGCGCGGCGGCGATAGAGAGCGGACGTCAGCTCGTCGCGCGAGACGACCCGGCCGGCGGCATGCACCAGGAACTCCAGGATATCGTACTCGATGGTGGTCAGTCCGACAGCCGAGCCCCCGACCGTGACCTCGCGCGCCGACGGGATCAGACGGACGGCGCCGGCGTCCAGGACCGCGGACGCCGTCGGGGTTCGGCCGGCCCGGCGGAGCACCGCCCGGATCCGCGCCAGCAGCTCTGCCGTCCCGAACGGCTTGGGCAAGTAATCGTCGGCACCGGACTCCAGCCCGGCGACGCGGTCCTCCTGGGCGGTGCGTGCCGTGAGCATGATCACCGGCACCTCGCTCTGTCGCCGCACCAGTCGGAGCAAGTCGAACCCGTCCACGCCGGGTAGCATCACGTCGAGCAGGATCAGGTCGTGGTCGCAGGCAAGTGCGCGCGACAGTCCTCGCGGCCCGTCGTGCGCCACTTCCAGCCGGATGCCGCACTGCCCGAGGAACTTCCCGAGCAGCTCCCCCAGCTCAACGTCGTCATCCACCAGCAATATGGAGGGCTCGGCCCGCGCCGGATGTACCTCCGATGTCGTCCCTTGCGTCATGGTTCTCAGCCCCGGACACGCGCGGTGACCATGCCGGTGTTCCCGCTCCGGAATCCGTTAGCCGCGGGGTCATTGACAAATCTCTACGGAACGTCGCGCGAGCACTCCATATCATTCGATCTTAACGAGATCTTCAAGCTCGAAACCGGGTAGCCGGTGCGCTGCCGGCCCTGGCTCGCCTGGGGAAAGACGGGCGATCGATCGCGCGGGCGGGCCCGAGGGACGATGCACTCCACCATCTGCTTTCGGCAGCCGGCGAGGATTGGCGCTCACGTGCCATGAGCTCATTGATGCCTGCGCGACTCGGAACGCGTGCTCCGGCCATCTCGATCAGGAAGGGGAAGAAATGCGGCAGATCTACAGGTCGGCATTTTCAGCGACCGTCGCGCTCGTCGCTTGGGTCGCGGTCGCCGCGCAGGAACAAGACCGCGCCGGCGACGCGCCGGGGGCCGACCGCACGCGTTCAGGCCCGCCCGCCGGGGCGGGCCGGGGGAGGCCGATGGGGCCGGGGGGCGGCGAGTTCGGACCCGGTACCTTCCTCGCCCCGCAAGCGCTCGCCGCCGCGGACGCGGACGGCAACGGCCGGCTCACGCCGACTGAGGCGGCCGAGGCCGCCCTCCGGTTCGTGCGCGACGCCGACACCGACAAGAAGGGCTCGATCGATGAACAGGCCCTGGGCCGGGCCATCAACCGCCGGATCGAGCGGCCGGACAGCTTCGGGCCCGGCGGTCCTCCAGAAGGTCCCGATGGCCCCCCTCCCGACGACTTCGGGCCTGGCACGTTCCTGGCCCCTCGGATCGTCGAGCTGGCCGACGCGAACAAGGACGGCCGAATGTCTCCGGACGAGGGGGCCCGGTTCGCCGAACGATTCGTCCGCGAGGCGGACCGGAGTGGCAAAGGCTCGATCGACGCCGGCGCCCTCGGCCAGGCGATCAACCGGAATATCGGTCCGCCCCCCGGCTTTGGCCCCGGCGGTCCCATCGGCGCGGAACGCAAGCTGGTGAAGGACTTCGATAAGGATGGAGATGGCCGTCTGAGCCGGCAGGACCGCCTGGCCGCCCGCGCCTCCTTGAAAGCCGAACGCGCGAAGAGCCCGCGCGGCGGCCCCGGCCGTCGCGGCTTCGGCCCGCCGCCGGGGTTCGGCGGCGAGGAGCCGGCGACGCCCGGGCCCCGCGTCTCCCCCTCGGACGTCGCGACGTTCCCGCGCAAGGGGCTCTACGACCCCGACGTGCTCCGCACCCTCTTCCTGCAGTTCGAGGACGAGGACTGGGAGGCCGTGCTCGAGGACTTCCACGGCACTGACGTCGAGGTCCCGGCCGACCTGACCGTCGACGGCCGCACCTACACCGGCGTCGGGGTCCACTTCCGGGGGCTGTCGTCCTACATGGGAGTCCGCGCCGGCCACAAGCGTCGCTGAACTTGTCGCTCGATTTCGTGAATCCCGACCAGAAGATCGGCCGCTACAAGACGCTCAACCTGCTCAACTCGCACGAGGATCCGAGCTTCCTCCACACGGTCCTCTATTCCTGGATCGCCCGCAGCTACATCCCGGCCCCAAAGGCGAACCTGGTCCGCGTGGTCATCAACGGTGAGAGCTGGGGCGTTTACGTCAACGCCCAGCAATTCGACAAGACGTTTCTGGCGGAGAACGGCGTGACCGGCAGCGGCGGGCGCGCTGGAAGGTCCGGGGTAACCCCGGAGCCGACGGCGGACTGTCCTACGTCGGGGATGAGGTCGAGGAGTACAAGAAGCGCTACGAGATCAAGTCGGGGGGCGCCAAGGACTGGAAGGACCTGATCGACCTCTGCAAGCGGCTGGATCAGACGCCGCCGGACCGGCTGGAGGCGGCCTTGCGGCCGGTCCTCGACATCGACGGGGTGCTCTGGTTCCTGGCCGTCGATAACGCCTTGATCAACAACGACGGCTACTGGACCCGTGCGAGCGATTACAGCATCTACCGCGACGCGGCCGGCCGGTTCCACGTCGCGCCGCACGACATGAACGAGGCCTTCGGCCCGGCGATGGGATTCGGGTTCGGCCCACCGGGCAGTCGGCCCGGCGGCCGGCCGGGCGGGGAGCCGCGGCCCCCGAAAGCCGACCTCGACCCGCTGGTCGGCCTGGACAACTCCCGGACGCCCCTGCGGAGCCGGCTCCTGGCCGTGCCCTCACTCCGGGCGCTTTATCTCGATCATGTCCGGGCCATCGCCAACGACTGGCTCGACTGGGCCAAGCTGGGCCCGGTGGTCGCCGGCAACCGGGCGCTGATCGAAAGGCGCTGGAGGAGGACACCCGGAAACTCTCCTCGCTCGCCTCGTTCCGCGCGGCCGTCGCCGAATCGCCCGAAACGACCGCGGCGCCCCGCGGCCGGCCGGTCATGGGGCTGCGGGCGTTCGCGGACCAGAGGCGCCAGTACCTGTTGAACTACGTCGACAAGACGGGAGGCGGACGGTGAGCGCCGCGGAGTGCCTTCGCACGATTCCGAAAGGGGCGCCATGCCGGCCCCGTTCAAGGCCCTGGTCCGGGAGCAGGGCTTCATCCCCACCGCGCCGTCGACGTACCGCTCGGCGCTCGTGGCCTGCGACCTGGATGCCGGGAGCTGGGAGCGATTCGATGCCTGACTGGCTGACGACGTCGGTGGGGAGCAGCCCTGGTGCGGACCCCTGGCCATTGGCCTGGCGCATCGGCATCGCCCTGGTGCTGGGCGCGGCGGTCGCCGGCCTGTATCGCTTTGCACGGCGCGGCGAGGACGTCCCGTCGACGTTCCCGACCACACTCGTGCTCCTGGCCGTCCTGATCGCGATGGCCACCCAGATCATCGGCGACAACATCGCCCGGGCCTTCAGTCTGGTCGGGGCGCTGTCGGTGGTCCGGTTCCGCACGGTGGTCAAGGACACGCAGGACACGGCGTTTGTCATCTTCGCCGTGGTCGTCGGCATGGCGGCCGGCGCCAACAACTTGGCGGTCGCGTTCGTCGGCCTGGCCATCGTGGGCATTGCGGCAATCGGCCTCTGGCCGCCCGGGCGGGGCGATCTCTTTCCGAGGCCGGGCCTGACGCTCTCGCTCCGCGTCGGTCTCGCGGACCGCATTCGAGCTGCGGCCGAAAAAACCCTCGCGGCGTCAGCTGGGAATTACGAACTGGTCGCGGCCGGCACGGCGAAACAGGGGTCGGTGCTCGACCTTACCTACCGCATCCGCCTCCGGGCAGGGTGCTCGCTGGCCAGCCTCGTCGCCGAGCTCAATGGGCTCGAAGGCGTCGAAGGTGTCCAGCTCAGCCGCGGCGACTGAGGGCCGCGAATCGCGACTCTCGGCGCGGATGTCACATCCCGGGTCACCCCGGCCCGGGCTGGCTTTCTTTATGTTCGTGAATTCCTCACGCGTCGTGGCCATAGGGATTCTGGCCTGGCGCGTCGCTGCCGATATGAGAAGTAAATCGGTTCGCGCCGCGGGTAGGGGCAAAACAACCGTGACGCCCAATTAGTGCGAATTTCGATTCCCGTAATGCTGTCCTTCGGGAAGCCGGCTCGGCAGAGTTCTCTGCGCTGTTGCGAGCCATGATGGATCGATTCTTCACTGTCGGCGCATGGCGGTCTATTGGCCGTTTCCGGCTCTGCCGTCTCGCGACAGTTACAAGGAGGTGATGGAATGTTCGGACACGGTCACACGAAGTCGGCCGGGAATCGGTCGCGGCGCATCCCTCGGGCGCGGAAGATCATCGGATGCGAAGCGCTCGAGTCGAGGCAGCTCCTGTCGCGGGGAATGGGGCCGGGGGCGCTCGGGGGCATCGGGCTTGGCGGTCGCGCGATGTCGAGCCACGCGCAGTTGGGCTCGTTCGCGGGTGGGGGCGCGGGTGCGATGTTCGGCTCGGGGAATCTGGGGCTCGGCGGCGCCGCGAGGAACCCGACCTTCCTGCTGACGGCCTCGCTCCTGAACGCGGGCGGCGGCACGACGTCACCGCCATCGCGGAGCGTTCTATCGTCCTCGGCGGTCCAGGCGGCGTTCCAGACGCTCCAGACCGACTTCAGCAACGATGTGACGGCAGGGTCGAAGCCGACACATGCCTCGGTCGGTCAGCTCAAGGATGACTTGAAGTCGATCCGCAACGGCAAATTGACCGGCGACGCGGCCACGACGGCCATCCAGAATGACGAGACTGCCATTCTGACAAGCATGGGCCTTACCTCGTCGCAGGTCAGCCAGATCCTGTCCGACGTCGAGGGCGTCCAGTCGGCGATCGAGCCGGCTTCCGGTTCTGGCTCTGCCAGCGCGGCGGATGGCGGGACGACCACGGCGACGAGCGCGCCGGACGATGGGACGTCCAAGGCGCCTACGGATGGGACGACGCTACCGGGCACACCCGCGACCGACTCAGCGGTGCAGTCGGCGTTCCGGACTCTGCAATCCGACCTGAAGAGTGCCTTACCCAGCAACCCTCAGCCGTCGAACGCGTCGATCGGCCAGGTCATGGATGACCTGGACAGCATCCGGACAGGGACGCTCACCGGTTCGGAGGCCGTCACGACGATCCAGACCGACACGGCCGCCGCGCTCTCGAGCCTGGGGCTAACCGCGGACCAAGTCACGATGATTCAATCCGACCAGTCGGCACTCGGGGCGGCGATCCAGGACTCCATGAGCCAGGCTCCCGACTCGACATCCTCCTCCAGCTCGAGTCCATCGCCGACCAGTCTCGCCGGCGTCAACGCGACGATGCAGTCCGTTTCCGCGTATCTCATCGGAGTGCCGGGCCTGGGCTCTTCGGCGTCGCATGATCTCGGCGGGCAGGGCGCGGGCGGCTTCGGCGGGCAGGCGCCCGGGGGTATAGGCATGCCCGGGCCGGGCGGCTTTAGCACCCAGGGACCTGGCAACATCGGCGGTCAGGGTCCGGGCGGCTTCAGCTGGCAGGGACCGGGCGGCACGGGCCTACAGGGACCCGGGGGCATGGACATGACTGGGCCGGGCGGCTTTAGCACCCAGGGACCTGGCAACATCGCTGGTCAGAGACCGGGCGGCTTCAGTGGTCAGGGACTGAGCGGCTCCGGCCTGCAGGGAGCCGGGGGCATGGGAATGCAGGGACCCACCGGGGCAGGCAACCAGGCGGGCGGCACGTTCGGTGGAGGCGCGGGGGGTCTTGACAGCGGCGCTGGCGGGCCGCAGTGAATCCCCCCCGCTCATTCGACTGACCGCAGTCTGGCCGGCCGCTCTCGGCCGGCCAGACTGAAGACCTGTCGAGTAAGGTCACTTCAGCCCAGGAGCGAGCCTGAATTTCGTCCCCCGCGGGTTGACGCACCCCATTGCCGGCCAAATCTCACCTCAGTGCGATCCCTCCCAATCGTGGTTCTGTCTTTGTGCCCATCGTGCCCTTTGTGGTCCAAAATTCCTCGTCCGTCCCCCGCGGTTTGGCGCCCCCCATCGCCGCCCAATTCTGACCTCGGTCCGATCTCTCACAATCGAAGTTCTCCCTTTGTGCCCATCGTGCCCTTTGTCGTCCAAAACTCCAAGTCCGTCCCCCGTGGTTGATGCCCCCCATCGCCGGCCAACGTTACCTCAGTTCGTTCCCAACAAATCGTGGTACTCCCTTCGTTCGCTTCGTGTTCAAAATCTCTTCGTCCGTCCCCCGTGGTTTGACGCCCCCCATCGCCGGCCAACGTTTCCTCAGTTCGTTCCCAACAAATCGTGGTACTCCCTTCGTTCGCTTCGTGTTCAAAATCTCTTCGTCCGTCCCCCGTGGTTTGACGCCCCCCATCGCCGGCCAACGTTTCCTCAGTTCGTTCCCAACAAATCGTGGTACTCCCTTCGTTCGCTTCGTGTTCAAAATCTCTTCGTCCGTCCCCCGTGGTTTGACGCCCCCCATCGCCGGCCAACGTTTCCTCAGTTCGTTCCCAACAAATCGTGGTACTCCCTTCGTGGTCCAATGTCGGCCCCGCGGAAAGTCTGCGCGTGTGGAAATCTTGGCGCATGCGCGAGAAAGATTGAGGAGCATGGCATCTTAAGAGTAGACCGCCAGCAGAAGGGCCGTGCATGCAGCGAATCGGACCGGAGGAATTGGGCCGCCTGTACCGCGAGCACGCCCCGGCTTTGCGGTTGTACGTCCGGCAGTGGCTCGTCGATGCGGATGACCTGGTGCAGGACGCCTTCATCAGCCTCGCGCAGCAGTCGCCGGCACCGCAGCAGGTGCTGCCGTGGTTGTACCGGGTGGTTCGCAATGGAGCGCTCGCGGCCAGTCGCGGCGCGGCCCGCAGGCGCCGCCGCCAGGAGCGGGTGAGTATCTCCGAGGCGTGGTTTGGCGCAGCCGACGACCGCATCGACGGCCGGGAAGCGACGCACCTGTTGGCCGAGCTGCCGCTCGAGCAGCGCGAGGTGGTCGTGGCCCGCATCTGGGGCGGGCTGACCTTCGACGAGGTGGCCCGGCTGGCGGGCTGCTCGCTGCCGACGGCGCACCGGCGTTTCCACGCCGGACTGGCCGCTTTACGAGAGAGGATCGAAGGACCGTGGACGCGCACACCCCACGCCACGAAGACGAGCTGAGCGACCTCGAGCGCCATCTGGCCCGTTGGCAGCCCGCCCCCGGCGGCCTGGATGCCGACGCCATGCTGTTCGCCGCGGGGCAAGCGGCCGGCGAGCGCGGGCTTGGCGGCCGGCTGCTGGGGCCGGCGCTGTGTGTGCTCTTCACCGTTCAGGGCGCCCTGCTGGGCGCCTGGGGCCTGTCGGAGCGCGCCAGCGCCTCACGCTGGCGACCCGTCTGCACGACCGCCTCCAGGCACCGACCACGCCCCGGTCGACCGCGGTCGCCGTTGTACAGGAATCGTTCTACACACCCTCGCCGGACGACTACTTCCATCTGCGCCGGCGGGCAGAGCAAGACCCGGTCCGCTGGCTGGCGTCGCTGCCGCCTGACGGACCACCACCGCAGCAGGCGCCCGGGCCCCCGTCTGAACCCGCCATCCTCAGGGCCGGCCAGCGAAATGGCCTGCTCGAATAATGTTGATGTTCTCCGTCTGACCAACTCGTTACCCCTGTAGAAAGAGGTCTTTCCCATGATCCGACTGCGCGGATGGTCCGTCTTCATCTTCAGTGTGCTGCTGGCTCCGTCCCTGCGGGCCGACGACAAACCGGCGTCACCCGGGGCCGTGGACCGCTCACTGAACGTCTCGCCCCAGAGTGCGCCGGTGCCGGAGTTCAAATTTCGGCTGCTGCCCCTCAGCTCGGAATTAAAGGAGGGCAACGCCGTACCGGTTTATCTGCGCCTGGCCCTCGAGCAAACCGACGCTGCGCGGAAATACTGGACCGAGACCCCCAAGGCGTGGAACCTGATGCCCGTGGACAAGGTGCCGGCCGACCTTGCCCGGAAGTTTCTGGAAGACCATCACTATCTGTTGCGACAGCTCGAGCTGGGTGCGCGCCGGCGATCAGCCGACTGGAATTACACGCTGGACGCGGGCGACGTGCGCGACGGCCCCATCGGCTTGCTCTTGCCCGACCTGCAGGGGATGCGAGCCTACACCCCCATGTTGATCCTGCAAGCGCGGCTGGCCTTGCGCACGGCGATTTCACGACCGCCGCCCACCATCTGGAAACGGCTTTCGCCTTCAGCCGTCATCTCGCCCTGGGGCCAACCTTGATCCATAGAGTCGTCGCGATGACCCTCGTATCGGAGGTCATCGGCACGGTTGCCGACTTTGTCGAGCGGCCAGGCGCCCCGAACCTCTACTGGGCGCTGACCGCGCTGCCTCGGCCCTTGATCGACCTGCGGGGATCCGAGGAGTGGGAGTACCGGATGGCCGAAATGCAGATCCCCGAGTTACTCGACCTGGACCGCGAGCGTACCGCCGAGCAATGGGACGGCGTGTTGAAGCGCATCCGCACCTACCTCTGGCGCATGGTCGTGGAAGACTCGGAAGGCGGCAATCCGAAATATCCGGCCTGGTTTCCGAAGGATCGTGATCCCGGCGAACCGGCCGCGAAGTCGCCCGACCTCGCCGCGGCCTGCAAGTTCGTCGCCCGCTGCAAAGGCCTGCCGCCTGAGCAGGTCGAGGCGATGCCGCCCGCTCAGGTGCTGCTCCTCAATATGATGGCCACATACCAGCAGGATCGCGACGACTATTTTCGGGCGATCTACCTGCCCTACCCGCAGTGCTTACCCTTGCTCGACGCCGCCCACAAGCGGCTCAGCGATGCGCCGGCGAAAGAGGATAGCGTGCTGTCGCGCATCTTCTTTCCGGCTTTGCCCATCGTGACCGCGCAACAAGCCCGGATCGAGAGCAACGTCGCTGCCCTGCGCGTGATCGAAGCCCTGCGGATGTATGCCGCCCACCACGACGGCCGGTTGCCGGACGACCTGCACGACGTGACCGAAGTTTTCATCCCCGACGACCCCAGTACCGGCCGGCCGTTCGAGTACACTCGCCAAGGCGGAGCGGCGACGCTCGTCAGCCACGTGCCCGGCGATCCGCTCCCCAGCAACGGTTTGCGCTACCGCGTGTCCATCCGCAACAAGTAAGCCACGGCCCGCTGTCGTGGCACAAGGAACGCGCACCTTGTGCCACGACAGCTCTCTCGATCGACGTCGTTGGTTGCCATTTCTTCCGAATCGAGGCGACTTGAACCCGCCGATGGGCGCAGCCGGGGAAGCGCGATCTGCAAGCGTTTCGGCGGCCCGGCATCAAGGATCAGACTCGTGTGATTTTCCTCTAGCTGCCTTTCCTTGGAAGTTCAACCCGCCTGATCTGCTCCACACCCCAGTCCCACTGGGCTTTGCTCCGCCTTCTAAACTCCGCGGGATCACTGGGGATGTTATCCTCCAAATGCATTTTCGGCCCGTCTCCGACTGCGCAGTGGGGAAAAGCCGTTTATTTTCTCCATTTCCTGGATGCCTTCGAGATCGATCCAGATCACCTTGTCGCCGAAACGTTTTTTGATCTCCAGTCTTCTCTCGTCGTTGGTAAAACCAAACGTATTTTCATAAACGTACGATTCTATTCTCTCGGCGGGATTTGACGCCCGCAGCTCCTTCATTCGAATGGCCATCACTTGGTCGCCCAGCGAAAGCGCTAGTTCGATCGGCGAAATGTTCAGCGCTCCTGTGATGAAAAGTTCTTTGGGATGAGCGCCGGTGGGGTCATCTAGCCACATGGGCGCAGTGAGGTACATATCTGCCAGTGCGGCCCGGGCCACTTCCCAGATTCGGTAGCCGCTGCGGACCTCCACGTCGGCATGGATCGGGGCCTTCGGGAACATCTTTGCGATCGGCGACTTTTCGTATTTCACCCGTGCGATTTCGTCTGCCGTTAGCCGATCGGTGAAAACCACCTCTTGATACAGGGGCTGAGAATCCTCGGGTCGAGGCTTACCTTGCAGCTCACGCGGAAAGAGGATCTTTGTCGCCACGAGAATGGCGCGCATCTTGTTTGTTGAGAAGGGGATATTCATCCCGGGGGGGCTGAGATCGAAAGGGACATCCAGGAGGGTGTCATTGTTGTCTCGATAAAGGGCGGGATAGATGGGTACCGGTACCATCGTTAATGGGTTTGGGTTTGTCCTCAGCAGGGAAGAAACAAAAGGGAGCTCGCTTGCCTTGTTGACCCCTTTCTTCAACTGCATTCCGGCGATCCGGGAAGTCATTTGCCCGTACAGCAGGCTCGAAGCTGTGTTTCCGTCTTTATCCACGACTCTGGAAAAGAAATCCTTGTTGACTTTGACTCTTTGCATGATGCGGAAATACTCGTCCGACACAGCGGCCTCATACCATTTTGCCGGATCGGGTTCGCCGGGCTGGAGATGGGCGAGTGAGTTCAAGTACGTGCCGGGATCTTGGAGAATCCGCAGGTGTAGATGGTCACATCGGGAACCCATCCCCTCTGATAAAGCGTGGCCAGCATCGCGAGGCCCGCTGAGAAGCGAAGCTCGCCTCCGGAAAGAATGAGCACCTTGCGAAAGGGTTTCGATTCGGCCTCTTTAGGAACAACGACTTGCAAAGCTAAGAGTAGGAGCGAAGCAATTTTTAGCAGTGTCACCGACAAGACCTCCTGCTCTCATGAGTGAAGGGAGAGTATATGCCGACAATGCACCGTCTCAGATCGTAAGCATTAGCATTTGCGCGACCAGGACGGAAAGGCTGTGCGAGCCGAGCTCCAACGAGCCTGGAGATTATCAGCCGTCATTGTTCCCATCTCTTTCGGCTCGGTCAACGGCGGCGTATCCTCAACCGATGGCGCTTCTCGGTCGCGACCTGCCCAGTAGCGACGGCTCTCCTGGAAATCTGAGCGATCGACAGATGGAAAAGATACTTGTCGCCGACATGGGAGTCGAGGCCGGCGGAATGACGTCCTATGGCAGCCAGTCCGAGGGCGTCTGGTTATTCTGGACCGAGGGCACTACGATTGACTTCGCAGCTTCGGGGGACGTCATCATATATGAACAAGTACATTATAATGGGTGCTCAGGGCTGCGGAAAGGGCACTCAGGCTAAATTACTCAAGGAGGTGCTTGATCTGGTGCACATCAGTGTTGGCGACATTTTTCGCTGGCACATTCAGAGCCGAACCAAGCTCGGTGCCCGCATCAATCGGATCATGGCCGAAGGGCAATTGGTGACTGATGACGTTGTCGAGGAAGTTGTCAAGCAACGGTTGGAGCAACACGACTGGAACTATGGTTTCATCCTGGACGGCTTCCCGCGCAACGCTCGGCAAGCGGCCTTTTTTCTGGAGAGTTACGATATCGACGCCGTGCTGCTGATCGAGGTACCCGATGCAGTGGTGAAGGAGCGCATCCTGAACCGCCGGCTCTGCCCGAAATGTGGCCTGGATTTTAACCTGATCTTCCACCGCCCCGCCGTCGCCAACATCTGCGATGTCTGTGGCGCAGAGCTGATCGCCCGCCCCGACGATACGCCCGAAGCCGTACACGCGCGCCTGCAGGATTATCACACCAAAACCCAGCCCATCTTGGAGTTGTTTCGCCGTAAAGAGCTGGTGGTTGTCGTGGATGGCACCCCCTCCGCCGCCGAGGTGCAGCAGGACCTCCGCCGTCAGCTTGGACTAAGAGCGTAGAGGAGTGTTGGCCATCGACTCCTCAATCCGGACCGTGTTGGGACCGATCACAGAATGGGCGGCAGTCTTGATCATCTGAAGGCCGGCGCAAAAAACGTTTTGTTCACCATCTCGTTCCTTCCGAGCTTGGCGAAGTCCGATCGGTTCCCCTATCCTGCCGGTATGCCCCTCCGCTTCATTGGAAACCGAATGGCAGCCACGTTCTGGACTCTCGATGACGACCAAAAACCTGATCCTGGGCTACGCGACAAACTCAAGGTTTGAGGACTATTACCGCTTCATCACGTCTCTGCGCCGCGCCTGCTCGGCAGATGAGACTGATGTCGCGATTTTCATCGATGACCTTGGGGACGAGTTCGCTCAGGCAGCCATTGAACACCGCGTGACGCTCGTTCCGGTCGCGAATGTTTTTAAATTCGCGCGACGATCAAAGATATTGAACCTCGTTTACCACGCCAACTTCGCGTGGCTGAGCTTGCTCGGGCGTTTCAGCCCGGCCGGGCAGCGCCCCTGGATCCGCTCTGCACGCTGGAACATGGTCGCACAGTGGATCCATCCGCAAGCCGGTCGCTGGATGTTTTTCGATGCCTACCTGCGGGTTAACTCGGCCTACCGCGCCGTGATGACGAGCGACGTGCGCGACGTCATCTTCCAGGCCTCGCCATTCGAGGGCGTAGATGTCAACCATCTTCACGTGTTCCGGGAGGACGGCTGTCGTTTCGGTGACGACAACCTCAACACGACCTGGCATCGCGCGGTTTTCGGATCGCCGCGCACCGATCGTCTGGCCGGCCGCACTGCGCTCTGCTCCGGCACCGTCATCGGCGGTGTCGCGCCCTTCCGCCACTTTCTTGCCCAGATGGCCGAGGAAATCTCGTTTTATCCTCGTGTCCCGCTCGACCAGGCGATTTTCAACGAAGTTGTGTACCGCAAGCTGGACCCGGCCCTGGTGGTTTCGCACTCCCTGAGCGACGGTCCGGTCCTGACGTTGGTCGGCGACCACCAGAGCCTTTGGACCATCCGCGACGGTCAGGTCGAGATCGGCGACGCGCCCGGCACCGGTGGTGCACATGTACGACCGGTGCCGGGCGACCGAGGAACTCTTCCACGCGATGTTGCCGGTTCCGCGAAAGGCACAAGAACGCCTCCCGTCCCCCGATGCCACCGGAGTGGCATCGGGTTAGAACGTGGCGGTGGCGCAAAGAACCGTCCGAGGCGGCCGATTTCCTCGCGAGTCGAATTCGGCAGTATCCTTCGAATCGATCTTGCGAGCGGCTTGAGCAACTGACGGACCGCTCGTGGCAGCCCTCATCACTCATTGTTCAAGAACGGCCCTGGCGTGCGGCCTGCGCACGACTTCATGTGCTCGAGTCGCGTCTTGAAGGTGCGCTCGAACGTATGCCGGCGGCCGAATTCCGCGGCCAGGCGCGATGCGTCGAGCAGCGCGGCCCGGTCTCTGCTCAACTCGGCGATTCTGGCCGCGAGTCGCTCAGGTCGATTGATCGGCGAAAGCCAGCCGGCGCCCGACGCGCGCACGATTCCCTGGAACGCGTCGTTGTCGTAGCCAACGATCGGAACACCGCACGACAGCACCTCCAGATAGGTGCATGACGGATCGCCCGTGCGGTGGCAGCAGAGAAACAGGTCGGTTTCGTGCTTGGTGAGCGGGACAAGCTCGTCCCTGAAATCAAGGATGCCGGCCAGCTTCACACAATCGCTCAAGTGCAGTCGAACGATATCGGCTTTGACGACAGGCTCCAGCTCGCCACCGCCGCAAATTGTCAGCTCGAAAGGTACGCCCAGCCGTCTCAGTTCGGCCGCGACCTTCAAGAGGTGGTCAGCACCTTTCATGGAGATGAGCCGGCCCGAGAAGATGATCCGGAGAGGGTCACCCCGCTGCAAAGCCTGGGCCCGTGCTGCCAGTTCGTTATCGGAGATGAGCAAGCGTTCCGTGATACGAGAGTCGAAGAAAAGGAGTGCATCGGAATTAAGGGAACGGTAAGCCTCGAATGTCGGGGTGCCGTTGCACTGGATGGCCGATGCCAGCCGGACGGTTTTCCGCTGCTTTCGCTCCTGGTTCAGCTCCCAGCATTGCCTTTTCAGCGCGATCACCGGATTTCTGACTCCCGAACGGACCACCTGGAGCCGCGTTCTCAGCGAATACTCCGTGATGTATATGAATGGCACACCGGCCGATCGGAATAGCGACGGGAAGTGATGCTGGCGATGAGATGTGCCTCCCACCGCGAGTCGATGCCCGGCCACTACCTGGCCAAGCTTCGGGTCGAGAAACGACATCACAAGTATGTCGAACGGCAGGCTCGCGAGATCGTACTCCGCGGCATCGACGCTGGAGGAGGAGCAGGCGCCTTCAGGCTCGAACACGAGCGTGATCGGACCGCCCCAGTATTCCTTGTACTTTTCCATTCCATCGACAAACTGTCGCGAGATCACAACACCACCACCTGGCGTGAACTTGAGGGAAAACGACGGGAAACCGATCATGGTCGCCTTGCGGTCAGCGGACCGAGTTTTCTCAAGTTGGTGAATCGTCACGGCGTGTGTTCTCGACGTTGAGCCAAAGCGATTGGCAGCCGACCCAGCCGCAGCCGGCACGAAGCCGCTGCGCGATTCGTGGGGACAGCGATTGGTAGCCTGCGTTTCGTGGACGCGGTCTTGATTATCTCCGATTGTCCGTCGTGTCCGCCAGAAAGTGGCGGATACGCCGTTAGCTCATTGAGAATTCCTGAGAGATCGGCTGAGACCGCGGACTTCAAGTCGCGGAAGAGGCGGCTGGGGCGAGGTCGTGTTTCCGTCGACGCCTCGTTTGGCGGTGCGAACGGCTCACGGCGTGTGCCTGTTACCGGGAGCGGCTTTTGAACTGCACCAAGCAGTGTAACCTGGGAGGTTCCTCCCAGCCGAGCCAGCCCATGACGGAAGCGGGCGCTTTTATGATTGTGATGAGCATTGTTGTAACTGTGATTCGCACCGGTGAACTTGGACCATCGGCTGATTGACGTGGGTGGCGCAGAGGTCGTTTGATTCGGTCGTTAGCTGTCACGACGCCGGCCCATTCGTCGACACGAAATTGCGGCGTCATTAGACGGCCGACCATCCCTGAGGGAAACGGCGCTGCGGCCGGGGCCTTGTTCGGCCGGCTGATGCATCACCGGGATGCGATCGTCACGCCACGGTATTTATTCGGCTCCGCCCCGCGCGTTCCACCGTGTGCCGAGCAAACTTGGTGTGCGCGCTGATGCCCGCATGACGGATGAGCCCGCCCCCCGCGCTGCCATTCAAATGATCGAAAGCGCAGCCGAGTTGGAGATCGGTCCCACGGCACAGTGAAACGCGAGACGCCTTCGGCGGGCCGATCGGACAGGACAGTGCGCCGGCGCCTCCGGCACCTATCAGTATTCATTATGTCCCCATTTTTCTTCTCTTTCCGCGTCGTTCGCCATTCTTGAATCGCAGTCGTAAGGCATCCTTGCCGCTCCGTTTGAGGGGCTATCCCCTCGCCGACAGCCGGAACCGCCAGCGGGCCGACCCACCCGAGCATCAGGTCCGATATAACACAAGGTGACAGAGGGAGCCGGGTTCGCACGCGCTTCTCCGAGCCCGATCGGTAACGCCTCCGGAAAATCCGTGAGGCGAGTCCCGCTTCCGGGCATTACAGTGAAATCGGACGAGTCCCCGGGAGGGATCGGACATGGCGGACGGAGGGGCCGGGCTGCGCGGGCAGATTCATCGGCTGTGGGAACTGGGCACATTCGTCGGGCTGACCGATGCCCGGTCCGAGGCCTGGGCGATCCTCTCCGAGGAGATCGCCCGGCTCCCCGAGACGTACCGGGCGCCGGTCGTCCTCTGTTACCTGGAGTCGATGTCGTACCAGGCCGCCGCGGCCAGCCTCGGCGTGACCGAGGACACCGTGAGGGGCCGGTTGACGCGGGCTCGCGAGCGGCTGCGCAAGAGCCTGGCCCGCCAAGGGGTCGAGGTCCCCGGCATCGTCGCGGCCGCACGGCCGGCGATCCCGGCGGTCGTCGTCCGGCACGAAGTGTTGCAAGCCGCGGCCCGCGCCGCGCTCGCCTTCTCGAGGGGCGAGGCATCGAGCCTCGGCGTGATCTCTCGATCGGCGATATCCTTGTATGAAAGGACGTGCACGACCATGATGCTGGCCAAGTTGAAGGCGATCGCGGCCGCCCTGATGCTCGGGGTCATCGCGGCCGGCGCGATCGTGTCGGCCCAGCCGCCCGGCGGCGGGCGCGCCCAGCCGTTAGACCCGGCCAAGGAAGGCAACTCGACCGTCGACCGGATCCCCGCCGACGGCCGGCGCAAAGACGGCGATCGCCGTCGACCCGAACCGACTCTGCATCGTGAACGTCTACAGCACGGATGACCGCGTCAACCAGGATTTCCTCTACAATTTCGCCACCGTCAACATCCTGCCCGAAATCAGGCGGACCCGGGGCGTCGGCACCGCCAATATTCTGGGCAACCGCGCGCATCCAATGCGGATCATGCTGAATATCGACCGCATGCGCGCCTACAAAGTGTCTACCGACGACGTCATGAAGGCAGTGCAAGAACAAAGCGCGATCGAATCCCCCGGGCGACTCGGCCAGGCGGCCGGCCAGAGGTCACGAATAATCGAATACGTCCTGACCGGGGTCGGGCGCTTCAACAAGCTGGAGCAGTTTGAAAACGTCATTCTCAGGACACATTCTGACGGTGAGATCCTGCGGCTCAAGGACGTCGCCAAGGTCGAGCTGGGCTCTTGGTTCTACGACATTTACTCGGCCATCGACGGCTACCCCTCGGCTGCCATCGTCCTCACGCAAACGCCCGGCTCGAGCGCTGCCGTCGTCATCGAGGAGGTCAAGAAGAAGCTCGAGCAGCTCAAGGAGGAGTCGTTCCCTCCCGGCATGAACTTCGAGGTCACACTGTTGCCCGGTGTCTCGAAGGACCAGGGCATGATCTATGCGGTCATCCAGACTCCTCCAGGCTCGACGCTCGAGTACACCAACGCCAAGTGTCACGAGCTGCAGGCGATCGCCAAGGACATCGAAGGAATTGCCTCGGTCTCCCCGCTGGCCGGTTACGATGTCCTGACCGAGAGTCGGGGCTCGAACGTGGCGACCTGTCTCATCAAATTGAAAAATCGGTCCCAGCTCAAGCTGACCTCGCGCCAGATCATTGAGACGCTCGAGGAACAAGGACGTCAGATATCCAATGTCAAGCTTCAGTTCTTCAAGCAGCCCGAGGTTTCCGGTTTCGGCGCGACCGGGGCGATCGTGCCGGCCCACGCGCCCGGCGGCGGGCGCGCCGAGCCGTCGGATCTCGCGACGAAGTCGGGACCGCCGAAGGCCGTCCCCCCCAGGGGAGGCAACCTGATCGTCGACTGGATCCCTGCCGACGGCCAGGGCGGCAAGCAGGAGATCACCGTCGACCCCAGGCGGCACTGCATCCACCTGTCGCCCGTGAGCCTGAAGCGGGACGACCGGCCAAACGACGGGGCCGTCCGAGTCGACCTGGAGCGCGGCAAGTTCTACAAGATCACCGCCGCCGGAGGGGCCTTCATGAGCGAGCAGACCGGCCCCGATGCCGACCCCTTCCCTGGCGTGGTGGTGCACTACCCCACCGACGAACAGGATTGTGACGCCGAGCGACAGATCGTCCTGGCGCCGGGAAAATCGATCACTTTCCGGTCCCCGTGGCTCATCCACCCCGGCGCCGGCGTGCACCTGATGGCGTTCTTCATCGATGCCGGCTGGGCCGGCCATCCCAAGCGCGGGAGCTACATCCTCACCATCGAGGAGACCGGCGAACAGGCCGCCAGCGAGCACACGATCAAGTTCGACCGGATCATCACGAAGCGAGGATCACAAGGTAACAGCTACATTATGAATCCAAACAGGGACCACGCATCGCCGGACCATCCCAGCCCGAAGGCCCCATGATCGGACGAGCGCGAGCCCGAAATGGCCCACCCGCCCGGCCCGGCGGGCGAGGCCATCGGAAACCTCGCCCGGTGACGACGAGCCTCACGGCGACATGCGCTGAGAGGCCCTGGGGTCGGGGACACCACTCCGGGTTCCGGGGACACCACACCGAATTTGCACACCGCGTGACACGGAGAATCACGGTCGACAGCGCCGGATCGGATCGCGCGGGCAGCTCCGAGCGGCGGAGTTCCGCAGACATATGAAAGACCAGGTCCTTCATCGTTGGCCTGCCTTGCGAGTCGGAAATCGCCTTGTGTCCGCCGCAACGGTCTCCATTCCAGCACGGGTTGCCCCAGATATGCCGGGCGACAGCGCCTGATTCCATGCGTCTGGACGCGCCCCGGCAAGCCCGAGAATCAGCGCGCCTCGTGCGGCTTGTTCTACAGTTTGCGCACTGTCTCGGGTCGGGGAAGGCACCGACTCAAGTGCGCCCGGGTCCCCGACAATCAAGTTGCTCGGGTGTATCCTGCACCTCAAGCCGATCGCCTCGACTGACGTGGCAGACAGCGGGCGTATCAACGGCGCCATGACGCGGACGGTCAGTAAACGATGAGCCAGTCCGCCCGCTTTCGTCGCGCACTCCGCGGTGAGGAATTCGGTCTTCTTGATTTCTTCCTTCGTCCCTCCTCCCGTCGCGCTCGTTGCGTCGTCGCGGTGACAAAAATTCAGTCGCCTCTGTCGGACCGGCGCTCTCAGCCGACCTCGGCGGACAAAAGGGTTGCCATTTTTCGCATCCCTCATCTTCTACGGTATTATCCGCGTGAATCCGCGTTCATCAGCGGCCAAAATCTCTCTTTGGTATTTGTCTTCTCCCAGCAATCGAAGTCATGATCAGCCGCGGATGAAGATGATGAACGCGGATCAAGACAGGGGAAAACGTCACACAACCTGGTTCACAACGTTGATCGGCTGCCCCGCGACGAAAGCGGCCACGTTGGCCACCGTCGATGCCATGAGCCGGCGCGCCTCGGCGGTGGCCCAGGCGATGTGGGGTGTGATCACGCAGTTCAGCGCGCTCAGGAGCGGGTTGTCCGGTCGGATGGGCTCGAGCGAAACCACGTCGACGGCGGCCCCGGCCAGGCGGCCTTCATTGAGCGCCTGCGCCAGGTCGTCCTCGACGATCAATGGTCCTCTGGCGGTATTGATCAGAAACGCGGTCGATTTCATGAGCTTCAAGCGCCTCGGTTGACCAGGCCAGCCGTCTGCGGCGTGAGCGGACAGTGCAGACTGATGACGTCGGAGCCGCGAACAGGTCATCGAGCTCGCACCACTCGACCTTGAGCCCGGAAGCCAGCGGCCGCGGCGCCGCGTCGTGGGCCAGCACTTCCATGCCAAAGGCGTGGGCGAGCTCGGCGGTGTGCTCGCCGATGCGGCCCAGACCGATCACCCCCATCGACTTGCCCGCCAGCTCGTGCAGCGGGGTCTTCCGCAGCGAGAAGTCGGGCTGGCTCGACCACTCGCCCGCCCGCACGGCCTGGTCGTGAAGGCCGACGTGGTGGCACATTTCCAGCAAGAGCGCGAACACAAACTGAGCGACCGAGCGCGTGCCGTAAATCGGCACGTTCGACACGGGAATGCCACGTCGGCGCACCGCCGCGATATCCACGCAGTCAAATCCCGTCGCGATGAGTGTGATGAACTTGAGCTCGGGCGATTGGTCGATCAGCTCAGCCTGAATGGGGGCCTTGTTCGTGATCAGAATCGCTGTACCTTCGGAACGCGCGAATCTCCGCGGCCGAGCTGTACTCGTAAACTTCGAGTGTTCCGAAGGGGTCCAGTCCAGCCCATGCCTTGCGATCCACCGCCAGCGGGCGGCCGTCCAACACCACGATTTTCACGCGTCAGTCCCCCTGTTTCGCCCTGTCTCTGGATCCCCGGACCCAGACTGCCCGAGCACACGCAGCTTAGACCAAGGGCGCGGATCGGGCAAGGAGCCAAAGTCGCCGAGGGTTCTGCGCCGGCCCGCCCGCGTCGCCCCGACTCGATGGCATGCCCCTTGCGACCTCGATCGCCGGTGTGAGAGGCTCTGGGACGATGAGACTCTTGGTCGCTGCCGTATTTTTGTTCGCTTTGCCCTCTTACCCCGTAGTGAGGCTGATCATGCAAACCGATTTCGCGCTCACGATCGTCAAGCAGTTTGAGCAGGGTCTGCTCTCCCGCCGCCAGCTTGCTTCCCGGCTGATGGGTCTGGGGGCCGCTTTCGCCGCGATGCCGCGCTCCGTCGAGGCCGGTCAAGCCGACGGTCCGACCTTTCAGGCCACCGGCCTGGATCACGTCGCGCTCAACGTCGTGAGCGTGCCCAAGTCGCGTGATTTCTACGTCAAGCACCTCGGGCTCAAGGTCACCCGCGACGGCGGCGAGGACAATTGTTTTCTGGCGCCGCCGGTGATGACTTCTGCCTCACGCTGTTCCATGGCGAGAAGCCGGGCCTGAATCATTACTGCTACGCCATCCGCGGCTACGATCCCGATCGCACCGAGCAAAAGCTCAAGGCCGCCGAGCTCAAACCGCGGCGCGAGGGCGACCGCCTGTACTTCCCTGACATCGACGGGATCACGGTGCAGGTCGCGGGTTCGTGAGCGCCGCCAGCGGGTGGTCGTGCGCTCGGCTTCCGGCCCGCATGCATCAATCTTTCCAGGCCCCCAGAAGCCTGCGCACGATCACAATCTGACCCAGGTGATACGCGTTATGGTCGGCGACCAGGAGCGCCTCCCGGAGGATGGTTTGCCCCTCGCCGTGCGGCAGCGGAGTGAACAGGTCGGTCTCGCGGTCGGTGACCAGATCGACCATGGCCTCCAGGTCGGCCCGAAACGCCGCGATCGTCCGGTCCCAGGCTTTGGCGTCCGGCGACGCGTCGTCCTCGGGCCAGTAGCCGTCGGGAAACTCGGGCGACTTGTGATGCGGGTCCACACTGAAGCGCAGGATGTCCCACTGGGCGATCCGCATGTGTTCGACCAGCCGCCATACGCTATGCGGCAGCCCCGCCGGCTTGACGCCGCGCAGCTTTGGAGGTAAGTCGGCGACTGCCTTTTCAAAATCCAGGTGCGCATGCCCACCGCGCAGGAGTTCCACCAGGTGCTGGCGCAAAGGGTCGCTGTTCATGATGCTGCTCCGCTACGTCTCCTTCACCTTTTGAGCATTGTTCCGGCCCTTGTATTATCGCCGGGACGGCAGCCCGGCACAAAGTGCAACGTCCGCGGTCGGGCACGCTGCCGCCCAGCAAATTCTGGAGTAAATACCCATGGCACAAACATCGAACCTGGCGCGGCGCCGTTGCCCGTGCAATTGCTGGCCCCGCAGGCCGTCACGACCGTGGCCGCTCGCACCTGCTTGCTCGAGGGCCCCGCGTTCGACGGCGAAGGGCAATCTCTTCTTCAGCGACATCATCGGCAATCGAATCTACCGGATGGCGCCCGACGGCACCGTCTCGATCTTTCGGGCCGACAGCGGCCGGACCAACGGCAACACCTTCGACGCGCACGGATTATTGATCAGTTGCGAGGGAGCCGAGTTCGGGACCGGCGGTCGACGACGCCTGGTTCGCACCGACGTCAAAACCGGCCGCCTCGAAGTCTTGACCGAGCGCTTCGTGGGCAAGCGGTACAACAGCCCTAACGATGTTGTCGTGGACATGAAGGGCCGCATCTGGTTCACCGATCCTTTCTACGGTGACGACCGCTCGGCGCTGGAGATGGACGTCGAGGCCGTCTACCGGATCGACTCGGGCGGCGAGGTCACGCGCGTGCTCTCTCAGCCAGAGATCGAGCGGCCCAACGGGCTGGCGATCACGCCCGACGCGCAAACGCTCTACGTCGTCGACAGCCACACTCGGCCCGGCGGCAATCGCAAGGTCTGGGCGTTCGACATCGCCCCGGACGGCCGGCTCGAGCGGCCAGCGCCTGGTCTTCGATTTCGGCCGTGGCCGCGGCGGCGACGGCATGCGGCTCGACGAGCGCGGAAACCTGTGGGTCGCCGGCGGAATCATGCTCCCCCGCCACGCGGGCGAGACGGCCGACGTGCCGGCGGGCGTTTACGTGATCACGCCCAAGGGCGAATTGCTGGGCCGCATCCCGATCCCCGAGGATGTCTGCACCAACCTGGCCTTCGGCGGCCCGGATCGTAAGACGCTCTTCGTCACCGCGGGCAAGACGATCTTCAAGATCCCTCTGGCTGTCTCAGGATATGCGCTCTATCCTGCGCCCAAGCAGTAAGCTCTGTCCTCGACTCTCCGCGACCGCAGTCCGTCTCGAAGCAGGCCACGATCGCCGGATCCTGTGTTCGATCGTCGCACTCTATCCTGTTGGCGCACCGCGCGTCTGCGCCGTGATTGCTGACCACTATTCATTCAGACGACTTCACCGCGGTATGATACGGCCGTACGATGGCCACTCGTCACCGCACCCCTTGAGCTTGCCGGAGTCTGCACCGATGGCGCTTGAACATTCTCTCCTGTATCGCGGTTGCCTGATCGCTTCGTTGTTGTCGGTGGTCGCGGCCGGGCTGGGCGCGGCGGCGGCAAGCTCGGCGGAGCCTACCAAGTACTGGGTCTTCGTCGGCACATACACCGAGGGAAAGAGTAAGGGCATTTACCGGCTCGTGCTCGATACCGACACCGGCAAGCTTTCGGAGCCATCGCTCGCCGCTGAGATCGAACAACCGTCGTTCCTGGCGGTCCATCCTTCGCGAAAGTTCCTTTACGCCGTGAACGAGTATTCGGGCGAGCAGCCTGGGTCGGTGACGGCGTTCGCACTCGATTCGAAGTCCGGCGAGCTGACCAAGCTGAATCAGCAGTCGACCAAGGGCGCGGGACCGTGTCACCTGGTGGTCGACGCCACGGGAAAGAACGTCCTCGTGTCCAACTACGGCGGGGGCAGCGTGGCCGTGCTTCCGATCGGGACCGACGGCAAGCTCGCGCCGGCCTCGTGTTTCATCCAGCACCACGGCCAGGTCGCCGACCCGAAGCGGCAGGGCAGCCCGCATGCCCACTCGATCAACCTGGACAAGGCCAACCGCTTTGTCATGGTCGCTGACCTCGGCCTCGACCGGATCTTTGTTTACAAGTTTGATCCGACTGAGGGCAAGCTGACCCCCAACGACCCTCCCGCGACCAAGCTCCAGAGCCGTTCCGGCCCGCGCCATTTTGCGTTCCATCCCGACGGCACGCACGCATATGTGATCAACGAGATCAATTGCACCGTCACGGCGCTCAACTACGACCCCGAGAGGGGTGTGCTGACCGAAGTTCAGTCCATACCGACGATGCCAGTCCCTGTGCGGCCCCGAAACTCGACCGCCGAAGTCGTCGTGCACCCCTCGGGCCGTTTCCTGTACGGCTCGAACCGCGGTCACGACAGCCTGGCTGTGTATTCGATCGAGCCGGCGACCGGCCGCCTTACCGTTGTCGAGCACGAGCCGACCGGCGGCAGGACGCCGCGTAACTTCGCCGTCGATCCGACCGGCAAGTACGTGCTCGCCGAAAACCAAGGGTCCGACACGATCGTCGTCTTCAAGGTCAACCCCGACACCGGCGCTCGAGCCGACCGGCCAGAAGGTCGACGTGCCCAAGCCGGTGTGCGTCAAGTTTGTTCCGGTCGCAGAGTAGCAGGCCGGAATAGGGAAGTGTGCCGCCGCAGTCGCGCGACCGCGCTTTTGACAACAGGGTAGAGGAATTCCGACAGAGTACTGATAATCGGAGCGGAGGTCCGCCAGAGCGGCCCGACTCACTTTGGCCGAGGCCGTCGGCGTCGATCGCGCAGCGACGCAGAATGAAAGGTCCCGCGCGGTCCCGATTTGCCCGCGGTGTCGAATCGACTCGTGGAAAAGGCGGATCGATCGGCGGCGAGCCTCGTAGAAATCTCCCGGGAGACCAGGAAATGAGCTGCGGCAGAGTTCGACCAGGACCGGACTTTCCCGGATCCTTAGCAAGCACGAGACCGAGCTCGTATCTGACTGGGTGAAGGAGCAGTCAGCGACGCAGGGTCATCAGGGGCAGCGTCCCGACGCATCCGAGCTTCGCAAGCAGTGTGCCGAGTTCATCAGTTTGCTGCGGAAAGCGATGGAGCAGCAAGATGGCGACAATATCAATCGCCCGGCTGGAATGGCGTGCGCGAGATGTTGCAGCATCTTTCGCGGTCGCGAAGCGTGCAGGGCTACAGCCCCTCGGAGACGGCGTCTTTCGTCTTTTCGCTCAAGAAGCCCTTGTTCGTACATCTCCGCCGCGAGCTCGACGGCGACGGGCTGGCTCTGGCCGAGGAGACCTGGTCGACCAACGAGCTGCTCGACAAGCTCGGGCTCTACACGACCGAGGTTACCAGAAGGCCCGGGAAGAGGTCATCATCCGCCAGCAGCAGGAGATGCTCGAGCTGTCGACGCCGGTCGTGAAGCTGTGGGACGGGATCCTCGCCTTGCCGATGATCGGCACGCTGGACAGCGCCCGCACGCAGATCGTGATGGAGAGCCTGTTGCAGAGGATCGTCGAAACCGGCTCGGCGATCGCGATCATCGACATCACCGGCGTTCCGACGGTCGACACGCTGACGGCCCAGCATTTGCTCAAGACGGTGACCGCGGCCCGCCTGATGGGCGCGGAGTGCATCATCAGCGGCATCCGTCCCCAGATCGCGCAGACGATCGTCCATCTGGGCGTCGATCTGGGGGACGTCACGACCAAGGCGTCGCTGGCCGACGCCTTCGCGCTCGCGCTCGAGAAGACCGGGCGGACGGTCACCCGCGTGAAGCCTGGAAAGTGAGCCGGACGGCATCATGGAACATATACCGATCCTTCGCATGGGAGAATTCCTCCTGGTCACGATCCAGGTCGACATGCACGATCGGCTGGCGATGGCGCTGCAGGACGACCTGACCAGCCGGATCGCCGAGACCGGAGCCCGCGGCGTGCTGATCGACATCTCCGCGCTCGACATGGTCGACTCGTTCATCGGGCGGATGATCGGCAACATCGCCGGCATGTCGCGCGTGCTCGACGCCGCAGACCGTCGTCGTCGGCATGCGGCCGGCGGTCGCCATCACGCTGGTCGAGCTGGGGCTCTCGCTGCCCGGCGTCCGCACCGCACTCGACGTCGAGAAGGGGATGGACCTTGCTGCGGACCGCGACGGCGGCGGCACCGCGAGAGAGGAGACGATGACGGTGTCGAAGACTGACACCCTGGAGGTCCGGCACTTCGACCGACATCGTCTTGATTCGCCAGGCAGTGAGAAAGTGGACTGGCGAGCTGGGGTTCAGCCTGGTCGATCAGACGAAAATGATCACGGCTGCGAGCGAATTGGCACGCAATTCGCTCGAATATGGGGGCGGGGGCATTGTGCACTTCGAAGTCACTCGAAGAACGGGGTCAAGACGAGGTCTGCGGCTCACGTTCGAGGACCAGGGTCCGGGCATTCCGGACATCGACCTGGCGATGACGGACGGCTATACGTCCGGGAAGGGAATGGGGTTGGGGTTGGGAGGTGCGAAGCGGCTCGTCAACGAGTTCGAGATCACCTCGCGAGTCGGCGAAGGGACGCGCGTGACGATCACGAGGTGGAAATGACCGTCTCCCGGGGCGATCGGTCGTCGTGAGTCATCGATGAGCCGACGAAGGTCGGGGAGGCCCGGCGGCGGGCCTCGGGTTGGCCGCGCAGCTCGGGATTTGACGAGACGAGACAAGGGAAGGCGGCCTTGGTCGCGACCGAAGCGGCGACCAACCTCATCAAGCATGCGCGGCGGCGGCGAGTTGATCGTCCAGGGGTTCGAGATCACGGCACGCCGGCGTGCGGCCTGGAGGTCCTGGCCCTCGACTCGGGCCGGGGCATGCAGCGACGTCGGCCGGTGCTTGGCGGACGGCTACTCGACGGCCGGTTCACCTGGCAACGGGCTGGGGGCCATCGCCGCCTCGCCGACGCATTCGGGATCTACTCGCAGCCGGGGTGGGCACGGTCGTTGTGGGCTCGGCTCCGATCGAGCCGGCGCCCCGCGAGCGGGATGATTGCCGGACCTGGAGCTGGGTGCGGTCAGCGTCCCTGCCCCGGCGAGCAGGTCTGCGGCGACGACTGGGCCGTCCGAGCGAGCGCGACGGCCGGACGCTTCGTCCTGATGGTCGACGGGCTGGGTCATGGTCCGCTCGGCGGCGCATGCCGCCGAAGAGGCGGTCCGCGTCTTCCGCGCGCATGGCGCACAAGAGCCGGACGCAGATCATCGAATCGGCCCACGCGGCCCTGCGAAGCACGCGGGGCGCGGCCATGGCGATCGCCCGGCTGGACCCGGTCGCGGCGAGGTCCGGTACGCCGGCGTCGGCAACATCTCCGGCGTCATCCTCAGCACGCGGACCGGCGAGACCACGAGCATGGTCTCGCAGAACGGCACTGTCGGGTACGCGATCCGCAAGATCCAGGCGTTCGACTATCCCTGGCCGACGACTCGCTCCTGATCATGCATTCCGACGGGCTGGCCGACGCACTGGGACCTCGATCGATATCCTGGACTGCGGCGGAGGCACCCCGGCCTCATCGCGGGGGTCCTCTATCGGGACCACAAGCGGGGGCGCGACGATGTGACGGTGCTGGCGGCACGGCCAGGGGAGTGCGGGCCGGTCATGAACATGCCCCTCTTGAACCTGGAAGTCCGGCTCGAGCAGGACATCGTGCCTGGCCCGGCAGCGGGCGCGGCAGATCGCCGCACTGCTGGGCTTCGCCCAGCTCGACCAGACCCGAATCGCGACGGCCACGTCCGAGATCGCGCGCAACGCCTTCCAGTATGCGGGGGGGGCCGGGTCGAATTCATCGTCGAGACCGGACCGGCACCGGCCTTGTTGATCCGCATCCGCGAGCGGGGGCCCGGGCATCGAGGACCTCCAGGCGATCCTCGATGGTCGATATGTTTCGACGACCGGCATGGGCGCTGGGATCGTCGGCGCCAAGCGGCTCATGGATCGATTCGCGATCGAATCGAACGCCGGCGGCCGGTGCCACGGTCGTCGATGGCGAAGGATCCTGCCGCACCGCGACCGGTGCCTCAGCCCCCAGGAGCTGGCCCGGATCTCGGCCGAGCTGGCACGGAATACCCCGCAAGGTCTCCTGGAAGAGCTCCAGCAGCAGAACCAGGAATTGCTCAACACCCTGCAGGAGCTGCGCGAGCGCCAGGCCGAGCTCGCCCAGATGCACAGCCGCGAGCTCGACGAGACCAACCGCGGCGTCGTGGCTCTCTATGCCGAGCTCGACGAGAGCGCCAAGGCGCTCAAGCGGCTTTCTGACCTCAAGTCCCGCTTTCTTTCGGAGATGAGCCACGAGCTCCGGTCGCCGCTCAATTCGATCCGGGTCTGACCGGCTTTCTGCTCGCGCGCAGCGACGGCGAACTGACCGCCGAGCAGGAGAAGCAGGTCCGGTTCATCCGCCAGGCCGCCGAGGGGCTCTCGACCCTGGTCGACGACCTGCTCGACCTGGCCAAGGTCGAAGCGGGAAAGGCGGTGATCCGCGTCGGCACATTCGAGGTCGCGAGCTCTTCGAGAGCCTCCAGGGGACGATCCGGCCGATGATCGACCACGAGGCGGTCTCTCTGATCTTCGAAGAGCCGACCGGCGCTGCCGACCTTGCAGCACCGACGAGGGAAAGGTCGCGCAGATCCTGCGAAACTTCCTCACCAACGCCGTGAAATATACCGAGCGCGGGCGAGATCCGTGTTGCGCGCCGGCCGGGCCCCGGACGACGTGGTCGATCTTCTCGGTCAAGGACACCGGGATCGGGATCGCCGCCGAGAACCTGCGGCCGAATCTTCGAGGAGTTCGGGCAGATCGAGAATCCGCTGCAGACGCGCATGAAAGGGACCGGCCTGGGACTGCCCCTCGCGCGGAAGCTCGCCGAGCTTCTGGGCGGTAGCGTGTCGGTCCGTAGCGAGCTCGGGGTCGGGCTCGACGTTCTTCTGCCGAGATACCGCGCGTGATTGGACCCGATCCCAGAGCACGACACTGCGCTCCCACCGACGTGGGAAATCGACCCGGTCCCGCCGCCGGTCCTCTTCGTCGAGCCACGATCCCTCGACGCTCACGCTCTATGAATCACATCTCGAATGGTTCGGGCTACCAGGTCATCGGCGCCCGGACGTTCGAGGAAGCCCAGTCGGCTCTGCGAGCCTTTCGGCCGGTGGCCGTGGTCATGGATATCCTTGACGACACGGAAAGTGGCTGGGCGCTGCTGGCAGAGCTGAAGTCGGCCGAAACGACGCGCGACATCCCGGTCTTCGTCCTGACCACGATCGATGACCGCACGAAGGCGCTGCGACTGGGCGCGCGACGATTTCTGCCGAAAGCCTGTGCCCCAACCGTGGCTGCGAGCGACTGCTGCTCCAGAGGCGATTGACGCCGCAGCGGTTTGATCGTCGACGACAGTGAAGGAGATCGCTACCTTATCAAGGGGACCTGGCCGCCTCGGTCACTTCGAGATCGATCGAGGCGGACCAGGCAGGAGGCACTGCTCCGCGCTCGTTCGCGACCGGCCGCGAGGTCATCTTCCTGGACCTGGTCCTGCCCGACATGACTGGCTTCGAAGTCCTGGATCGGCTGAAGTCGGACGTCGAAACCCAGAGACATCCCGGTTATCATCAACACGTCGAAGTTCCTCGATGACGCAGAGCGCGGGCGACTGCGTCGCAGAGTCTGTGGCCATCCTCGCCAAGGGAGCAAGGATCGCGAGAGGAGGCGATCGCCCAGGTTCGAGACTCGTTGAGCAAGGCCGGCCTGCAATCCGCCGGCCCAGAACCGGCGGAGTCGTGAGCATGGCGAACAACACCGAGGCTAGGATCCTGCTCGTCGACGACGATCCAGACCAAGCGATACACGATCGCCAAGACGCTCAGTCGCGCGGGCTTCGAGGTACAGGAGGCCGGCACCGGGAGCGAGGCCCTTCGGCTGGTCGCGGCCGCTGGCCCGATCTGGTCATCCTCGACGTCAAATTGCCGGACATGGACGGGTTCGAGGTCTGCCGCCGCATCAAGTCCGACCCGCGCGACGTGCGACATCCCGGTGCTGCACATCTCCACGACCTTCGTCGACATCGAAGACAAGGTGCATGGGCTCGACAGCGGCGCCGACGGCTATCTGACCAACGTGGCCGAGCCGCTGGAGTTGATCGCCACCGTGCGTGCCCTGCTCCGGGCTCGCCGGGCCGAGGACGCCGCCCAGATCTCGACCCGCCAGTGGCAAACCACGTTCGACGCCATCAGCGACGGCGTGATGCTGCTCGATGCGGCGGGCAAGGTCGTGCAGGCCAATCGGACCTCGAGCGCATCCTGGAGCGGCCCTGGACCGAGATCGTCGGCAAGGAGCTGCCGGATTCTGGGAGGAGCCGGCCGAGCCGAGGGCTCGCTGTTCGGCGAGATGCTCGTCTCCGGCAGCCGCGGGGCGCGCGACCTCTCATTGGGCGACCGCTGGCTCCACGTCACGGTCGATCCGATCCGCGATCGCCGAGGGCGTCATCAAGGGGGCCCTTGCCTCGTCTCCGACATCACCGACCGGAAGCGGATGGAGATGCAACTCTTCCGCCAGGCGGAGAAACTGATAGAAGCCGCCGCCGCAAGGACGAGTTCCTGGCCATGCTGGCCCACGAGCTGCGCAACCCGCTGGCCCCCTGGCCAATACCCTCCAGATCATCCGCATGCAGGAAAACGGAAACCGGTTCGTGGAGATCACTCGAGATCGCCGGGCGCCAGATCGACCACATGACTCGCCTGCTGGAGGATCTCTTCGACGTCTCGCGGATCACGCGCGGAAGGTGGATCTTCGCAAGAAGGTCGTCGACTTGAATACCATCGTCACCCATGCCGTCGAAACAGCCCTTCCTCTTCTTCGAGTCGTCTCAGCACGAATTCTCGAGTCTCTCCCGCCCGACCCGTCGACGTGGACGGCGACCCGACCCGCCTGGAGCAGATCGTCACCAACCTGCTGAATAATGCGGCGAAATACACCGAGCCCGGTGGCCAGATCGCGCTGGCGCTCGCTCGAGAGGACGACCATGCCGTGTTGCGAGTCGGGACACCGGGATCGGGATCGCTCCCGAGATGCAGCGAAACATCTTCGATCTCTTCGTGCAGGCGGACCAATCGCTGGATCGTTCCCGAGGCGGTCTGGGTATCGGACTGACGCTCGTGCGAAGTCTGGTCGAGCTGCACGGCGGGACGATCGCGGTTTCGAGTGCCGGGGCCGGCCAGGGCAGCGAGTTCGTCGTGAGCCTTCCCATCCTCGCGGTGCAAACGGCCCAGACAGCTCATCGACCCGCCGAAACCGCGCGCAAACCGCGAAGCCAACCGTCGTCGCATCCTCATCGTGGACGACAACCGAGACTCCGCGCGCACTCTGGCGAGGATTCTCCAGCTTAACGGACACGACGCTTTCTGTGCCTACGATGGCTCTCTGTGAGCGAGACGGTCGCGTCGTTTCGTCCCAATTTGATCCTCCTCGATATCGGGCTGCCGGGTCTGGACGGCTATCAAGTCGCCCAGGAGCTACGGCAGCGTTTTGCCGACGAAGACCTCGTGCTCGTGGCGTGACGGGGTACGGAGGCGAGTCGAATCATTCGCGAGCGCGTCTCGCCGGATTCGACCATTTCCTCGTGAAGCCGGTCAACCTCGGCGCATTCAAGCAAATGCTTGCCGGCCTGGCTCAATCACCATCGATCGCGCCCGCCGAAGCTCCGACCGAACGTACGGACGGATAGCAGAACAGATTCGGTGCATCGCACGCAGCTCATCCGGCACGCCATCACCCGAGCCCGACGAAGCCCGCGGTCGGCCGACGACTTACATCGTAGAAGTCAGACTTGACCGTAATGCTGGCGATATCGAACAATACGACGAGGACGTCTTCGAAACGGCGTCGTGAGGGCACGGGCGTTCCACGGATCGGCGAACTGGTTCGTTCCGAAGGTGCCGCGACGGTGCCGGCCGAGCTCACGACGTCAGCCGGGTTGGAACCCTCCGAGGCTGGCATGTCGGAATCTCCATCGGCGACCAGTCTCCCCGGCCGAGAAGGTCAAGCAGTTTCCCACCACGCCGGGCCTTTACTTGATGAAGGACGCCCAGGGGCGGGTGATCTACATCGGCAAGGCCAAGAACCTGCGCAGCCGGGCCGGCTCGTACTTCCACAAGACGGCCACCGACGACCGGCGGATCTGCGACTGGATCGCCGAGGTCGCCGACATCGAGTTCCTGGCCGCCGACAGCGAGGTCGACGCCCTGCTGATGGAGGCGCGGCTGGTCAAGGACATTCAGCCCAAGTACAACCGCGACCTCAAGGACGACAAGACGTTTCCCGTACTTGCAGATCACGACCGGCGAGGACTTCCCGCGCGTCAACTTCACCCGCGAGCCGCTCGACCGCGGCGTCAAGCTCTACGGCCCGTTCCCGCGGGCCAAGAGCCTGCGCGGCGCGATCCAGGTCCTGCAGCGGATCTTCAAGTTCCGGACCTGCTCGCTGGATATCGAGGAAGACGACCCGCGCTGGCGCTGGTTCCGGCCCTGCCTGCTCGCACTCGATCAACCAGTGCACGGCCCCGTGCAACCTGCGGATCGATCGCGAAAGCTATCGGCGCGAGCATCCGCCGGCTGCAGCTGTTCCTGGACGGCAAGAAAGACGTCCTGCTCAAGGAGATGGACGAGGAGATGCGCGAGGCGAGCAAGGACCTCCAGTTCGAGAAGGCCGCCCGGCTGCGCGACGAGATCAAGGCGCTCGACAACCTCAACCTGCGCGGCAACCTCGCCAAGCACGCCCAGCCCGAGGTCTTCTACGTCGATCCGCGCAAGGGGCTCAAGGGCCTGAAGCAGATCCTGAAGCTCGACTCGATTCCGCGCACGATCGACGGCGTGGACATCGCGCACCTGGGCGGCAACGAGATGGTCGGCTCGCTGGTGACCTTCGTCGACGGCCTGCCGTTCAAGCCGGGCTATCGCCGGTACCAGATCAAGAGCGTGGCGGGCATCGACGACTTCGCGGCGATCCGCGAGGTCGTCACGCGGCGGATCAAGGGCCTGCAAGAGCGCGACGAGCCGTTTCCCGACATCTGGCTGATCGACGGCGGCAAGGGGCAGCTCAGCGTCGGCCCTGGCCGCGTTCGACTCGCTCAAGGTCGTCCCGCCGACCGTGATCGCCCTGGCCAAGCGCGAGGAGGAGATCTTCGTGCAGGGACGGTCCGAGCCGATCGTGCTCTCCCGCCGGTCGTTCGCCCTGCGGCTGCTGCAGTACGTCCGCGACGAGGCCCACCGCTTCGCCCAGCATTATCACCACATGCTCCGGAAGAAGCGGACCCTGGGTGAGGACGAATAGAATCGGCCCGATCTGGCGATTCGCGAGATCACGAGACGGCAGCGGTATGCCGAGACGGTCTCGAGCTCGCCCAACATGGAACATGAAGCTCAGCCCTGAACTATCAATGATCCTCATCTCCGCTCAGGGACTGGGCCGGCAATTCACCGGCGATCCGATCTTCAGCGAGCTGGAATTCGAGGTCCGCGCCGGCGAGCGGATCGGGCTGGTCGGCCCCAACGGCGCCGGCAAGACCACGCTGATGCAGATCCTGGCCGGCCTCGATCAAGCCGATTACGGCCGGCTCTTCGTCCGGCCCGGCATCCGGGTGAGCCTGCTGCGGCAGGAGATCGACTTCGAGCCCGGAGCAGACGCTGATCGAAGTCGCCAAGTCGGGACTCGCCTCGCTGATCGAGCTCCAGCACGAGCTCGAGGAGGCCGCCCAGGAGATGGCCGAGGCCGAAGACGACGGCCGACCGCGAGCGAGCCGAGCGGCGCTACGACGAGCTCCACGGCCAGATCGAGCACCAGGACGCCTACTCGATCGATCATCGGGTCGAGGAGGTGCTCACCGGGCCTCGGCTTCGGCCGAGCCGGAATTCCACCGCGCCGGCGGCGACGTTCTCCGGCGGCCAGCAGTCGCGGCTGATGCTCGCCAAGCTGCTGCTCGAGAGCCCCGACCTGATGCTCCTGGACGAGCCGTCGAACCACCTCGATATCGCCACCACCGAATGGCTCGAAAGCTACCTGGCGCGCCAGCCGGTGGCGATGGTCGTCGTCAGCCACGACCGCTACTTCCTCGACAAGGTCGTCAACAAGATCTGGGAGCTGCACTTCGGGCGGATCACCGTCTACCCCGGCAATTACAGCCAGTACTGGCGGCTGCGGACCGAGAAGGCCAAGGTCCTCGAGCGACAGGCCGAGCGACAGGACGAGAAGGCGGCCAAGCTCGAAGCCTACATCCGCAAGTACGGCGCCGGCCAGCGGGCCAAGCAGGCCCACGACCGCGAGCGCAAGCTCGAGCGGCTGGAACGCGACCGGGTCGAGACGCATTCGCGACGTCGTCGGGCCGGTCATGCGATTCGACGAAGTCGAGCGCTCCGGCGACATCGTGATCGAAGCCCGCCGGCTGTCCAAGAGCTTCGACATCCCCCTGTTCCGCGACCTGAGCCTCACCGTCGGCCGCGGCGAATGCGTCGGCGTGATCGGGCCCAACGGCGCGGGCAAGACCACGCTGATCAAGACCTTGATCGGCCGCGAGAAACCCGACCAGGGCGAGTCGAAGCTCGGCCACAAGGTCCAGGTCGGCTACCACGACCAGGGCCTGCGATCGCTCGACCCCGACACCACCGTGGTCCGCGCGGTCTGGCCCGAAGACGATCCCGAATGGGTCGAAGGCGACGTCCGCGACCTGCTCGCCCGGTTCGGCTTGACCGGCGAGCTCGTGTTTCAGACCGTCGGCCAGCTCTCCGGCGGCGAGAAGGCCAAGGCCGCCCTCGCCCGGCTCTGCGCCACCTCGGCCAACCTCCTGGTCATGGACGAGCCGACCAACCACCTCGATATCTGGTCGCGCGAAGCGCTCGAGCGATCGATCAACGAATTCGAGGGGACCGTGCTGGTCGTCAGCCACGACCGCTACTTCCTCAACCAGGTCGTCGACCGGCTGGTCGCGATCGTCCGACGGCCAGGCCCGCGTGATCGAGGGCGACTACGAGACGTATCAGCACATGGTCCAGACGAGAAAAGGAGCGTCGCGAGAAGCGCGCAGGCGCAGTCGACCTCGGCTCGGCCGGCGCCGGCCCAGCGCACGCCGCGGGCCGGCGCTCGCGGCCGCGAAAAGACCAAGCGAAAATTCCCCTACCGCAAGGCCGCCGAAATCGAGCGCGAGATCGGCGAGCTGGAAAAGGAGGTCGCCGAGCTCGAAGACCAGCTCGGCCAGCCCGCGACCTGGCGCGACCCCGTCAAGGCCGTCGGCACCCAGGACCGCCACCGCGACCTCAAGATCAAGCTGGAAACCCTCTACGAGCACTGGGAGACCGCGCTCGAAGCGAACTGGTGAGCGGCGCGATTGCCTCGCCGCAAGCACTCAACTCGCACGCGACTCGCACCGAGCCGCGCAACAGACCGACGAGCACGACCCATGCCCGACCCACGCAAAGTCCTCGCCACGATCCGCCGCGCGACCGAGCTGTTTCGCAAGACCCCGGGCCGCTCGGGCGGCATCATCTCGCTCGATCGACGCGTCCGACGTGATGGTCGTCGGCGACCTGCACGGCAACCTGCCGGCGTTCAAGAAGGTGCTCGTCGTCCGCGGCGCTCGACCGCCATCCCGAGCGACACCTCGTCTTGCAGGAGCTGATCCACGGGCCGCTCATGCTACCCCGGACGACGGCGGCGACCGATCGCACCAGCTCCTGGACGTCGTCGCGGCACTCAAGTGCCAGTACCCCGATCGCGCTCACCTGATCCTGGGCAACCACGAGCTTTCCGAGCTGACCGGCCGCATCGATCGGCAAGGACGGCGAGACCCTGAACGCCAAGTTCCTGCAGGGCATCACCACGGCCTACGGCGACGCCGCGGTCGAGATCTACGACGCCTACAAGGCCCTCTTCGCCGCGCTGCCGCTGGCCATCCGCACCCCGAATCGCGTCTACGTCTGCCACACCATTCCCGATGCGAGCGACCTCGACACGCTCGACCTCGACGTGCTCAAGGCCGACGACTGGCCCGAGTCCGCCATGAAACGGCGCGGCACGATCTACGCCCTGACCTGGGGCCGCGACACCTCGCCCGAAACCGCCGACCGCTTCGCCGCCCTGGTCGACGCCGATTTTTTCATCACCGGCCACCAGCCCTGCGACGAAGGGTTTCCGCCAGGCAAACCATCGGCAGATCATCATCGACGGAACCAACCCCCACCCGTGCTATTGCCTGTTCCCCGCCACCGGAGCTGATCTCGATCGAATCGCTCCTGAGCTGCGTGCACTCCGTCGACGTTCTGGCAGTTTGATCGCCAGCCTGTACGATGATTGGTGAATCTCGTCACGGTCTGACGAGACCCGCCGCGCCGCCGCGCACTCTACAACCTGGGAGATGAACCGTGAAATCCCGGCATCGTTCGACGTATCGCCAGCAGGGTGTGTCGTCGCCGCTCGCGGCGCTGCCTGGTCGTGCTCGCGACGCTCGCCGCGCCGGCAAGCGGCAGTCGAGCCGCCCGCGGGCGCCATCTATACCGCCAGCGATTTCCCACGACTCGCCGAGGGAGTCGATCCCGGGATTCTCAGGCGAAGCGATCGTGTCGGTCTGGGCTCCTGCGGCAGACGACTGGCGTCTCACGTCGAACGACGGGACGATCACGCTCGCAGTCGAGGCCAGCGCAGGCGATCCCACTCCTCGCTGGCAATCGCTCGGCAAGGTCAACCTGGCGAAGAACCGGCCGCTCAAGGTCGTCGTGTCGAACGACCGCCCAGACGAACGCGCGCCAACTCGATCACGACAATCGACGCACGAATCGAAAGACCGGCGACCAGCAACCGCTCCGGTGCCCGCCTTCTGTGGATCTCTCCCAGCCAGGATTCGACCGCGCCGCCGTCATTCGACCTGGTCCGCGGCCGCGTCGACTCGATCGAGCCCAGTCACGACACGCGCCGAAGCCATTCCCGAACCAACAACGAAGGGGTCGATTTTCAGGCGCCGGCCTCCGCGGCCGCCTGGCGCGACCGTGCGCAGCATCTGCGCGAACAGATGCTGGTCACGCTGGGATTATGGCCGATGTTCCCCAAGACCCCGCTCAACCCCAAGATCACCGGCAAGCTCGACCGCGGCGATTACACGATCGAGAAGGTCGTGCTCGAGACCTTTCCCGGCTTTACCTTGAGCGGCAACCTCTACCGGCCGGCGAAGGTGACCGGCAAGATGCCGGGAATGCTCTGCCCGCACGGCCACTGGTCCGACGGCCGCGTGAACGTGGAAGTGCAGCCGCGCTGCATCCGCTGGGCCAAGCTCGGCTGCGTCGTCTTCATGTACGACATGGTCGGATACAACGACAGCAAGCCGTTTCCCCACGAGTTCTTGAACGACCGCCTGAGGCACTGGGGCCTGTGCCTGCCCACGCTTCAGACGTGGAACAGCATCCGCGCGCTCGACTGGCTGACCTCGCTTCCGGACGTCGACTCCGCGCGGATCGGCTGCACCGGCGAGTCGGGCGGCGGCACGCAGACGTTCCTGCTCACAGCCCTCGACGACCGCGTCACCGTCTCGGCGCCGGTGGTCATGGTCTCCGACTACTTCCAGGGCGGATGCGTCTGCGAAAACGCCGCCGGCCTGCGGCACGGAACCGACAACATCGAATTCGCCGCGCTGACGCGCTCCGCGCCCGCTGGTCCTGGTCGGCGCCACCGGCGACTGGACCACGCAGCACCATGGATCGCGTCTTTCCCGCGATCCGAGGCGTTTATTCGTTGATCGGCTCGACCGATCGCGTCAGCGCCCAGATCTTCGACTTCCCCCACAACTACAACCAGACCAGCCGCAACGCCGTCTACGCGGCCATGAGCCACTGGCTCTTCCGCATCGACGACCCGGCCCGGACCAAGGAAGGCGAGCAGAAACTCGAAAAGCCCGAGGACCTCTGGACGTTCGACCCGGAGCACCCCGCGCCGCCGGATCGAAAGACGCCCGAGCAGCTCGAGGCGCTACTTGATCGCGGCGCTGGACCAGCATGCTCGACGACCTGGCCCCGGGTTCAAACCCGGCGCGGTGGGAAGCGGCCCGGAGGCTTCTCTTGACCAGCTTGAAGATCCGCACCGGGATCGAAACGCCCGCACATGAATCGATCGTCGAGCAGGAGGTGCGCAGCATCTCGCGCGACGACATGATCGATCGTCGCACTCGACCGTCGGCCGAAAGTCGAAGGGCGACGCGATCCCGGTGGTCAAGCTCGTGCCCCGCACAGTTCAAGAACCGGCTGACGATCCTGGCTCATCCTCGGGGCAAGGCGGCACTCGCCGGCGGCTCGGGCCAGCCGAACGACGCTGGCACAGGCACTGCTTGCGCGCGGCCACGCCGTCGTCGCGTTCGACCCGCTGTTCGTCGGCGAATCGCTCGATCCCGCAACCCGGCGCCGCACCGGCCCGAACGCTGCCCACTTCGAGACCTACAACCCCGTCGCGGCCGCCGACCAGATGCAGGACCTGGCGACGGTCGTCGCCTGGGCCAAGAGCCAGCCCGACGTCGACCTGGTGAACCTGGTCGCGCAGGACGATGCCGGCTACCAGGCCCTGGTCGCCCGCCCGATGCTCGAGGGCCTGTCGCGCACCGTCATCGAGCTGTCCGAGCATGCCCCGAATCCGAAAGCCCGACGAATGGCCGGCCACGATCGACCTTGCCGGGCTCGAGCAGTTCGGCGGCGTCAAGGCGGCCGCGGCTCTCTCGGCCCCTGCGCCGCTCTGGCTCTACGGCAACGTCGCCGGCGATCGAATCGAGCTGGCCCCGGGCGGCTCTACGACAGCTCGCCGGCGAGCGACCGCCAGATGCTCTCGCATCGAGCCAGACTGTCCCGACCGCCCGAGCAGATCGCCCGCTGGGTCGACGAGGGCCGATGATCGCGGCCCGATGTCGATCGACGTCCCGATCAATGTCACAACGCCCCGCGGCGCTCGAGCGCCTTGTAATGAATGAACGAATAGACGACCGGAATCAGCCCGGCAGCGACCAGCAGCACGATCGCGATGAAGATCGGCGCACCCAGGACGATCGAGCCAGAATCCCAGGATGCCCGCGGCGACCCACAGCCAGGCCGCCATGCGGTGCGTGTCGTTCCAGACCCGATCGCTGGCCAGAGTCCAGGGCACGCGGATCCCGATATAGAAATTCTTGCGAACTTTTCCGATCACGTTGCCCATCAGCCCGAAGAAGAGGAACATCCCCGCGATGAACGCCCGGCCCAAGTCGAACGGACGGCTCCTTCGCCACGCTCTGATGGACCGTGTAGAGCAACACGCCCTGCATGTAGGCGAACAAGCCCACGACGAGCACCATGATATACAGATACGTCGGGCGAAACGTATCCACCTCGAACGACTTGGGCGAGAGTGCCGGCAGGAAATAGAAGAGCACGAGCATGCCCGCCATCATCACGGGCATGACGAACAGCGTCCATTTTCCGCCGTATCCGTCGACTTCACCGCGGATATTCCAGTGCGTCGGGATCTGGTCGGGCAATGTCGGCGCAGAGCCAGGCTGCGGCCCCGGCCGACAAGCGCCACGATCAGGATCGGCAATCAACCCAGTAAACGCGCGTCATGTCTCGCCGTTTCCTTTCGAGTTCTTGAGCCCAAGATGGTCCCAGAGGCGGGTCAGCACATCCTCGAGCACCGTCGTATTCAGCGAGTAGTAGATCTGCTGCCCGTCGCGGCGGCTGAAGATCAGGTCGGCTTCCTTGAGGACCGCAAAATGGTGCGACATCGACGGCTTCGTCATATCAAACGACGACGCCAGCTCGCCGGCCGTGAGCTCGCCCCGCGACAGGAGCCGCAGGATCTCCCGCCGCGTCGGGTCCGACAGTGCCTTGAAGACCGAGTTGATTGCCATCATCTCCTGATCCATTCGCGCGGACGCGAGCATGTTATTTAGAAGATTGGCTAATTCTCTCATCGATGTGGAGCGATGTCAAGTGCTCATGGTCGAATCCGCCGTCGACGTCGCGATCTTCACTCATCGAAGTCGACGCGTTGCCGGAGGCCGGCGCGCGTGCGCGGCTCATGAGATCGCCGACGAGCGTCTCGCGGATCCGTCGGAGACGAGAACGAGCTCGAGATGTATTCGGGCTGACGAACTGCTCGGACACACCGCTGGTCGAGGAGGGCGAGCAAGGGGTCGAAGTAGCCGGCGACGTTGAGGACTCCCATCGGTTTCTCGTGCAGCCCGAGCGTCGCCCAGCGTCAGCGTCTCGAAGAACTCCTCGAAGGTGCCGATGCCGCCCGGCAAAGTGAGAAACGCGCTGAGCGGCTGGCCATCATGGCCTTCGCTCGTGCATGTCGCGGCACGACGTGCAGCTCGGTCAGAGCCCGCATGCGCGATCTCCTTGAAGGCCAGAGGCTCGGGGATCACGCCGATCACTCTTCCGCCGGCGGCGAGGACCGCGTCGGCGACGATCCCCATCAGCCCCACCCGGCCGCCGCCGTAGACCAGCCCGAAACCGTGGTGAGCCAGCGACTGCCCCAACTGCTTGGCGGCGGCGGCGTATTCCGGTCTGACCGACCACCGAGCCGCAGTATATGCAGAGGTTCTTTTCCATACTTCATCTGTACCCATCGTTCGAACCGCTATGCGACGATACTTCCGCTCTCCCGCATCCTTTTACCGCGATGAGCGCGGCGGTTATGATGGGATATCGAGTTCGATCGCAGCGGTCGAAGGCTGGCCGGGGCCGCTTGCACCTGACGGGGAGCCATTGCCTTGTCGTCCGTAATGTATCACACTGTCGCCCGCGTGGGCGAGATCGCTCAAGGGCGCGGAATACCAGTCGAGATCGAGGGGCAAGTCATCGCGGTTTTTCTGGACGAGGGAAACTACTACGCGATCGACGACGCCTGCCCCCATAAGGGCGCCCCGCTGTGCGACGGAATCGTCTTCGACAGGATCGGTCACCTGCACCTGGCACGGCTGGCGATTCAGCCTGGAAGACGGCCGATGGATCGACAGCCCCGGCGGTCGGAACCGCGTCGGGACCTATCCCGTGCGAGTCGACGGCGACCTGATCCAGGTCGCCGTGGATTGAATCGAGAGCGCGGGCGCGAAACGGCTGATTCGGCGTGCAGCGCCGCGAACCGAAACCGTGGAGAATTCTTGACCATGCGTGCCGCCTACATCGAAGAGACCGGGCCGCCCGAGGTGATCAAGGTCGGCGAGTTGCCCGAGCCGCGAGCCGGGCCCCGGGCAGGTGCTCGTCAAGGTCCACGCAGTCGCGCTCAACCCGATCGACCTCTACCTCCGGTCGGGGCTTGGTCCCGATGCCGCTGGCCTTTCCCTACGTGATCGGCTGCGACCTGGCCGGCACGGTCGAGCAAGCTCGGGCCGGGCTGCACGCGATTCAAAGTCGGCGATCGCGTCTGGGGCTCGAACCAGGGACTGCTTGGCCGGCAGGGCGTCGCGGCCGAGTTTGCGGCCGTCGATGAAGATGGCTTTACCCCACCCCGCGACTGCTCCAGGATAACGAGGCGGCGGCGATGGCGCTGGTCGGCATCACGGCCCACCTCGGGCTGTTCCGAATTCGGCCAGCTCAAGAGGGGTGAGTCGTCTATGTGCCCGGCGGCACCGGCGGCGTCGGCTCGATGGTCGTCCAGATGGCCAAGGCCGCCGGTGCCAGGGTCGCGACGTCCGCGGGCAGCCCCGAGCGGGTCGAGCTCTGCCGGAGCCTCGGGGCCGACCTGGCGCTCGAACTACAAGACCGACGACATCCCGGCCCGGCTTCGCGAATTCGCCCCCGAGGGGGTCGACGTCTGGTACGAAACCCAGCGCGAGCCCAACCTCGAGGTCCCGATTCCCCTGCTCCGCAAGCACGGCCGGCTGATCCTGATGGCCGGCCGCGCCGCCAAGCCCGCCCTCCCGCTCGGCGCCTTCTATCCGCGGAACTGCGCGATCTTCGGCTTCGCGATGTTCAACTCGCCACCCGACGAACAGCGCCACTGCGCCACCGAGATCATTCGCTTCGTCGAGGAAGGCAAGCTCAAGCCGCTGGTCGGCCGGGTCTTCCCGCTGGCGCAGGCCGCAGCCCGGCCGAGCGATTCCTCGAAGAGAACACGCTGAAGGGGCGCGGGACTCGTTGACCGGGAAAGTCGTGATCACAATCGAATAGAGTAGTCAGCACCATTCGACATGAATCTGCTCACAACATTTGCCGGCTCGATGATGGAAGGGTTTCTGCCCCGCGGGTGGGACCTCGCCAGGATCGACCGCTGCTGTTCCCATCCCCCGGAGTCGATCGGCGAGCGCCAGCCGTGGTGGCATCCGGGCTTCCAGCCCGTGGCCTGCGACTCGGTCGCCGATTTCGACGTGATGATGGGGCACGAGATCGCCGCGGCGATCAAGCAGGCGCGCGACGCGGGCCGGCCGGCCGCGCTGATCCTGCCCGTCGGCCCGATGGGGATGTACCGCTGGGCGGTCTACTTCCTCAAGGAATGGAACGTCTCATGCGACCACGTCTTCGGATTCAACATGGACGAATGGAGCGACCGCGACGGGCGTGACGCTTGCCGCCCGACATCCAGGCGCCTTCCAGAACGCGATGCAGGCGGCATTCTACGGGCCGCTGCGGCCGCTGACGGTCCCGCCGGAAAACCGCTGGTTCGCCACGCCCGACCGGCTTCCGCACTACGCCGAGCGCATCGGCGAGCTCAAGGCCAAGGGCGCCGAGCTCATCGTGATCTTCGGCATCGGGCGGGTCTGCCACATCGCCTTCTGGGAGCCTCATTTCGCCGATGAGTTCGCCAGCGTCGCCGAATGGAAAGCCCAGACGCATCGGATTGGCGCACGGCTGCATCCGCTCACGATCGAGCAGAACGCACTCACGAGCTTCAAGAGCCGCACAACCCTGGTTCCCGCCTTCGCCAACACGATCGGCCCGGGCCTGTTCCTCCAGGCCGATCGGATCATCGGCGGGGCCGAAGGGGTCTTCGATCGCGGCATGCAGTGGCAAGGAGCCAGCCTCTGGATGACCTTGCGCTACGGGCCGGACCCCTGGGTGCCCAGCTCGTTCATGCCGACGCTCCCCGGCCGGCTGTTCTACCACCGCGATCTGGCCGGCCCGCTCGAGCCGGAGATGAACTGAGACCGCCGCCGGACCGGCCCGATTCACGCGCCGAGCGGCTGCCGATCGAATCGCCGGCCGGTATGGCGCCGATCGCTAATGAAGATGAACAGATTGACGGGGCGTGGGCGCGAGCCCCATGTCCCGCCGAGATACGTGGCCGAATGTCTCTGAACCGCGAGAACCGCGATCCGGTCCGGGCGTGCCGATCGCGAAGAGTCGTTGGCGCGGCCGCGCTCATTTTCCGGCGTCGGCGCCGGCTTGCGCTCCGGTCCGCCCGGCGGGTGACGCTTCTTGGCTTCTTTCTCGTATTTCTCCCGAATCTCTTCCTGCTGCTTCTCGCAGGATGTCCATGAAGTCGTCTTTCTCGCCGGGCTTGGTCAGATCTTGGCCCTTCTTGGTGACGCCGAGGAAGCCGATGCACATCTCGTCGGTCGTCGCCTCGCCCCATTTGACCTGCTTGGGTGGCTTGGTTGGGGTTCCGGGGGTTCGCCGCCGAGTTGTCGAAATGCGACACCAGGTAGACGACTGAGCCTTTGGGAATGTCGAGCGGCTTCTCGAAGTGGTAGGTGTACTGCCAGTTGAAGTCCCAGTCGTCGATCCTGATCAGGTCTTGAACACGGCCGTCAGGGAACTTCACGGAGATCTGCATGTCGCGCCCGAGCAGGTGCATGTGCGGGGTCACGGTGCGCGACACGTCGACCGGCACTTCCCAGGCGGCCTTGACCTCGACGTTGGACTCCCCGGGCGGAAGCTCCAGCTCTGGGTTGATCACGACGCTCCAGTGCAGTGACTTGCTTGACCGGCTTCTTGCGAAATAGACGCCGATCTTGCTGCGATCGGTCTCTGCCTTGCCGCGAGGATGGTAGTGCACCTGAATGATGACATCGCTCTTTCCCGGCAGCGACCGGCCGATTCCTTCGTCGAGGAAGCCGGGCAGGTTGCCGGGCGCCCAGCCGCCCAGGCCGCCGTGGATCGGGTCGCCGGGACCGCCGAAGCAGGAATAGCCGGGCCCCGGGTCGGCCTGATCGCGCTCGCGGGCTTTTCCGGAGATGTCGACATAGGCCAGGATGTGATGGACGACGCTGCGGTTTCCCGGCCGGAATTCGACGGCCGAGACGTACTTGTCTTCCTCGAGGCCGGTCGGCACGACAAAGCAGCGATAGATGTCCTCGCCGCTGGCGGGCACTTCGAAATCGGCGCCGATGTCGAGAACCAGGTCGGGCGTGCCGAGCTGCCAGTCGTCGGGGAATTTGGGGGGCGGCGGCAGGTCGGCCGGGTTGCCTTCCGGAGCGTCTGCCTCGGCCCAGGCGACGATGGTGGCGATCTCCGGCTCGCGTCAGAGTCCGCACGTCCTTGAACTTGACGCCGACGTGCGGCGCTGCCTTCCAGGGGGGCATCACCCGATCCTCGACGACCGCGGCGATGTCGGCCGCCCGCTTGCGCGCCTGGTCGTAGGTCTCCAGCGGAAACGGCCCGACCTGGCCCGGCCGGTGGCACTCCTGGCAGTTCTTCTGAAGGATCGGCGCCACGTCCTTGCAGTAGGTCGGCAGAGCGGCCGCGTCGCGGAACCTCGGGCAACGGGCAGCCGACGGCCTCGACGAACGGCTTCGCCACTTCCTTGCCGTTCAAGACGGCGGCGATCGCGTCCTTCAGCTCGTTTTCCGACGGATTGGCATTCCGCTTCTGCCGGGCGGCAAACTGGTCGTCGATCCGGCCGTGATAGCGAACTTGCCCGGCGTCGTCGATCACGAACGCCTCGGGCGTCACCTTGGCGCCGAGCTTGCGAGCAAGCGAGCCGTGCTTGTCGCGGACGACCGGAAACTTCAAGCCGAAATCACGCGAGTGGGTGACTTGACCTCGGCATCGCTCAGGTCGGGGTCGACGCACACGCCGACCCATTTGACCTTCCGGCCGGGAAGGCCTGCACGATGGTGGCGAGTGTCGGGCTGTAGCTGTTGGAGATCGGGCACTCCGTCGAATAGAAAACGAGCGCGGTGGCCCCTTTGGGCGGGGCACTCAGCTCGACCCGCTTGCCGTCCAGGTCCGCGAAGCGTTGCATTCAAAAGTGCCGGAGGGTCCGCTGCCAGAACCGCCGTGCTCGCGCAGCACAGAAACAACGAAAGGCCCGCGAGGGCGAACCCGCGGGCCGTCGAGGCAAGAGGGATGTCGATGCGCCATGATGATTGGTCCTTGTTGCGATCGGCTGGCCGCAAACCGGATTCGGCCTGATGTTGAGATGTCGACGGGCCGTCGCCTACTTCGCGGCCCGCAAAAAGCCCGCCTGGAATCGGCAAGCTCGTCCGACATTGTCCCCATGCAAACTAACTTGAGTCAAACCGATCGTCGGGGTGCCGGTCAAGACCAAGTCGATCGAGCACCGTCAGGCAACCGCGAATGGGCAGCCTACACAAGATCGTGAAGCTTAGAAGAAAGCTGGAGCCGCCACCACAGCGTATTGCTGGTCGTGAATTTCTTGTGAGTTTCGGTATTGAACGTCACGGGATTATTGAATTCCACATCATGGAATTTGGTGCGCAGGCTCATCCGTCAGGTGCCGTGTACCCGCGTCGCGGCATTTCGGTGTGGCGCCCTGCTCCGTAACGGACCGTCGCGACCGCGCCGAGGCGGACCGATGGCCTGCGCTCAATCCGGAGCCACCGCAGCCGTCGCGGCCATGAGCGCGACCCCCGCCAGCAGGGCCACCGACAGTTTGAGTCGATCGTGGGAATGAAATTGAAGCTCCGGGAGCAGGTCGGAAAGGGCGATGCACAAGAAAGTGCCAGCCGAGAACGCCAGGGCGCCGGCGGTGAGCGACGCGGACGACACCGAGCCCGTCGCGCTCAACCCGATTTCGAACAGCGCGACTCCCGCTGGGATCATGAGCGCGAAGCCGAGATTGATGAGATGAGCAAACCAGCGGGACGATCCCCCGCGGACCATGAGCGACGTGATCGTCGAGCGCATCGGCCGGCTTGTGAACGAGCGTCGCCAGGAAGACGCCGAGACCGGCGGGGCCCAGTCCTCCTCGAGTCTGGAAATCGGCAGTTACCGCGCTGGCCAGGGCAACGCCCCCAACGAGAGAATGGACCGCCAGGCCAAACGCGGCAGACCCCCAGGGAATTGCATCCAGCGCGGTCGACGTCGCCAATCTGGAAGAGTGGCCAGAAGCATGCGTGGCGCAATCGCTGGTCGCTCCGGGCCCGGCGTGACCCGCGTGTTCCGTCGCGGAATGGTCCGGACCGGGATGTTCGTGCGGCTCATGATGATGAAACGAAAAGAACCGTTCCAGGAAAAAAAGCGCCAGCAGGCCGGCGGCTGCCCATGGAATCGTCGCCGTCGATCCCACCCGCACAGCCTCGGGCATCATGTGAAAGAAAGCGGCGCCGAGCATCGTGCCGGCGGAAAAGCTCAGATAAACTTGTAGCCGCGTATGGTTCAATACGGAGGACAGTGGGAGCAGACCGCCCAGGACGCTGGCTGTCACGATGGCCAGGCAAGTCGCGCTGAGCGTGAATGCCATGTCGCTTCCCTCCGCCTCCAGTCGTCGCGCCTGGCCCTCCCGCCCGGTGCAGACCAGAACAGCGTGCTCGCGATCAATTCCGTTGGGCGCACGGGCGTCGTGGACGACCCTTGTGCTGGCATCGTCCGCCACGAGATAATAACGGACGGCGGTCAGGGCGTCATGTCCCAAGTCAGGTGGGTGAGCCATCGCGCGCGAAACGGCCGGAGAGAACACACGCACTGATCAAGGTGTGTCCATGTCCAAGCTCAGCGAAGCGGAAATCCTCGAACGACTGCCGAAGGCGAAAGACTGGGAGCGCCACGGCGACATGCTGGTGCGCACCTGGCAATTCCCGTCATTTCGGCGGGCCGTTGAGTTCGTAAATCAGGTTGCCGCCGTGATCGAGAAGACCGATCATCATCCCGACATTGTCCTGCAATATCGGACTGTTCGCATCGAGACGTCCACACACGATCTCGGCGGGCTGAGCGATCTCGACTTCGCGCTCATCGCCGAGATCAACGAAATCTCGACCGATCGCTAGACTGTCGGGTCGGCGACCCTGGCCAGCGTGCTGTCACCCGGGTGTGGTGCGCACGCGACTGTGCCGACCGCCCGTTCCGCCGGCCTCGAGACCGGTCGGATTGACGGGGGCGGAACTCCGGCGGCGCTCTCAGGGTTCAGTCCTTGGCCGTCGTCCGCTTGGGACCGGACTGACCGGCCGCAAGTCGCCGGTATTTCGTTTTTGGAAGGTTGTACACGCCGGCTGCGGCCGTCCAGCGATCGTCCTCCTGCAGTACGGCCAGGCGCTCCGCTCGCGACAGTACGTTACGTGCCCGGGCCAAGTTACCGCCCTTCTTGAGACTCTTATCGAGCGACATCATTTCCTCGCAAATCTACCTGTTCCGGCCGATCCAACGTCCTTCTGATGTTACAGAGGGCCCTTGTCGGACGCAAGCTCGCCATCGCCGGGGGACGCGGACGCAAATCGGCGTGCCGCCGTCATGCGGTCCCAGAACAGAAAGACGAGCACACCCGCGAATAGCGACGCTACTCCATAGATGATCACGGGTTGGTCCGACGTGAAAAACACGAACAGCCAGCCGGCCAGGGCCAGGAGGGCGGGCAAGGGAAACAGCGGCATGCGGTAGGTCGCTACGGATCCCGCGCGGTTTGCTCGCAGATAGATGACCGTCACGATCTGACCGGCGAATTGAATGATGATGCGCGAAGCCAGGAGCGCCGTGATCACGGTTCCCAGGTCCGCCAGGCACGCCGCCGCGGCCAGCGCACCCAGGAGGAGCAGCGAGCGATTCGGGAAATGGCCGGTGGGGTGAAGATGAGCAAACGCTCGGAAGAAATGGCCGGCCCGTGCTGCGGCGTAGGGAATTCGACTGTATCCGAGCAACGCGGCGAGCATCGAGGCCAGGGCGGTCCAGATGATCATCACGGTGACCACCGCCGCTGCCTTGGGCCCGTACACTCGCAGCATCAAGTCGCTCGCGATGTGCTGAGAGCCGATCACGTCGCGCCAGGGAACGACGCCGAGGATCGCGATATTCATGGTCAGATAGACCAGGGCGACGGCGACCACCGAGATCATGATCGACCGCGGAATCGTCCTGGATGGCGAGGAGACCTCGTCACCGAGGTAACACACCTGGTAATAGCCGAGGTAATCGTACATCGCGATCGCCAGCGCCATCCCCAGCCCGATTGACGTCCGGTGGTCGATGCGCCAGGCCCCGGCCGGAAAATCGAAGGCGCGGGCGGCGTCGAAATGCATAAGACCGGTGGCGATGACCCAGCCCACGGTGGCGAGCATGCCGACCCAGAGGACGACCATGAGCCGCCCCGCCACGGCGATGCGCCGATAGGCGAGGATGGTCACGACGGCCATCACTCCCATCGCGGCCACCTGTCCGCGCGACACGTTCATGTCGAGACCGGGAAACAAGGCTCCCCAGTTCCACGCGGCCCGGCTCAATTCCGGGAAAAAGTAACCGAGGTAGTTAGCCAGGCCGATGGCGCCGCTGGCGACCTCGAGCGGTCCGCTGAAGAAGAACTGCCAGACGAAAAGGAACTTGAGCAGGCGGCCGCGCGCGAATCGCCATATGCCGCGTCGTAAAAATGATACGTACCGCCGGAGCCGGGAAACGCCGCGGCCAGTTCACTCCAGACCATGCCGTCCGCGAGCGCCATCGCTGCGCCCAGTATCCACCCCAGCATCGACTGAGGTCCGCCCATGGTGGCGATCAGCGTCGGGATGGTAATGAAGGGACCGATCCCGACCATCATCGACATGTTGAGACTGACGGCCTGGAGCAAGCTCAGCCGGCGCTGTAGCATCGTGGGGTTCCTCGCGTCGCTGGGGAACCCATCTTAGTTACGCCGGTTGCACCGCGATAGGGTGGTGGGCCGCGCCGCGGCCCTCACTCGCCAACGACCGAGGCGGCCTCTAGGTCAGCGCCAGTAATGATCCTGTTCGTGATCGGGCGCCGGGCCGCGAGAGACGTCGCGGAGGTGCTCGCGGCCGAATACCAACTCCTTGAACAGGTCGTACGGGAATTCTGCAAGAAATGCGATCCGGATCTGCCAGAGCTGCACGAGCGGCTTTCGCACCGACAGGACCACTCCCTCGGTCCAGACGGCCGTTGGAAGTTCGAGCGGGCACAGCCAGACGGGTTGCCCTTCGACCCGTGCAAAATTCTGCGTCAGCACGAGCATGCAGCCCTTGAGCGAGAGGTCCACGAGCCGAGCGGGAACGTCCAGAAACGCCGACTCGCTCCACCAGCCCAGCGCGGCGTCGGGGCAGAGGACAGGGTACCGGCAACTGAGGCGCCGGTCGCGCGGTTCGGCAAGGTGCCGGCCTGCAATCGACCGCAGCGCATAGCGAAACATGCTCATTCCGAATCCTCTGGAGTTCGCGCGGGCTAGGGGGGCAGACTGCCGTGCGCGTCTCCGCAAAGTTCTATGGCCGCCCCATGAAAGGCTTGTACCTCGTCTTTCATGGGGCGGGATATTCTGCCCGCAAAGAGCGTCCAAACGTCGCCGGACCGCGGGCAGAGCGCGACGTTCGCGTCGGCACGGAAATCACGGTGGACGTGGTGACGAGCGCTCTCTACCGGAAACCTAGGCCCCGGCGCGATTCGTGTCAAACCCGCGTCATGACCAGCGAAGCGTTCTGCCCGCCGAAGCCGAAACTGTTGGAAATGGCGGTGGCCAGCGGCAGCTCGCGCGAGGTGTTTGGCACGTAGTCCAGGTCACATTCCGGATCGGGTGTCGCGAGGTTGATCGTGGGCGGGACGACGCCGCGATGAAGCGAGATCGCCGTCGCGGCGGCTTCAACCGCGCCGGAGGCGCCGATCAGGTGGCCGATCATCGACTTTTGCGAGCTCATGGGAATCGAGCTGGCGCGATGCCCGAATACACGCTTCACCGCGACGGTCTCCATGAGGTCGTTGAGCTTGGTGCTGGTGCCGTGCGCGTTGATGTAGTCGACCTTGGCGGGATCGATGCGAGCCTCGCGGAGCGCCGCGGTCATCGCCAGCGCGGCCCCCTTGCCCTCCGGCTCGGGCCGGGTAATGCCGAACGCGTCGAACGACGAGCCGTAGCCGGTCACCTCCGCGAAGATCGTCGCGCCGCGGCGGCGGGCCCGGCGATAGCTTTCGAGCACGAGCACCGCGGCCCCCTCGCCCAGCACGAATCCGTCGCGCTCGGCGTCAAACGGACGCGACACCTCGCGGGGAGGCCTGATCGACTGGCTGACTGCTTTCATGGCGGAATACGCGACGAAGAGCTGCGGATCCAGCCGGCTGTCGCATCCCCCCGCCAGCATCACGTCGGCATCACCACGCGCGATCAACCGAAATGCCTCGCCCACCGCCTGCGTTCCCGCCGCGCACGCCGTCACGATCGTGTTGTTCGGCCCCATCGCGTGCTGAAGGATCGAGATGTGCGCGGCCGCCATGTTGGGCAGTTGCTGCAGCAGCCAGAGCGGGAAGATCGACTCCGCGCGCGCCACCGCGAAGCGACCCCTGTCGAACTGTCCGTCCGGTCCCACGCTCTTCATGATCGGATTCACCAGCTCGCCGACGTCCACCGGCGTGATGCCGGTGCCCATGCAAACGCCGAAACGCGCCGGGTCGAGCCGATTTGTCTCCAGTCCGGAATCCTCGATGGCCATGGCGGCGGCGCCCACCGCGAACCGGACAGCGCGGCTCATCAGCTTCAAGCTCTTCTTGTGTTCTCCCAGATAAGGAAGAACATCGAAATTCTTGACCTCACCGGCGATCTGAATGCTCAGACCCGACGTGTCAAAGCTGTCGATGTAGTTCACGCCGGACCGGCCCTCGAAGATGGCGTCGCTAAAATCACGACGACCCATCCCGTTGGGCGCGACCACGCCGACCCCGGTCACGACCACGCGGTGCATGTTGTCCCCCACCCTCAATCTCGCAGCAGCTCATGTGGTGCAGTGTGGGCGAATCCTGTTCGTCGTTCGCTGTCCTTCCGTGGTCTACCCAGCTAGAATGTCTGTCCTCAGGCTCGAGCGCGCCACCCTCGATTTGAACGAACCACAATACGATCGATCATTCAAGTAAAGAACATATTCCCCGGGTCACCTGATCCTGAATGTCTGTTTGTCTTGCCGGTCTTTCCGGTTGCCGGACCAGGTCGATCGTTTCGATTGGCTCGTGGCCGAATCCGACACGCTTCGTTCACCATTTTCGGAGCGCGGTCCGGCCTTGAACACCCCCCCGTCAATCTTGCGATCGATAGGGCTTGCCCTGTCAGCATAACTTACCACGAATGACCGCCGACAGCAAATTGTTTAAGGGGCTTGGGCAAATTGCGGAGGTCCGGCAATTCTGAATTTGGACAATGAGCGAACGAGATGCGGTTCGAAGCGGTCAGAGATCGCGAAGCCGCGACAACCGAGGTATCTGATAAAGGAGATTCGCCGATGCCGTTAGCTCTGGCGGCGCGATCGGGATTGATCGCGCCATCTGCGACTCTTGCGATGGGGGCCGAGGCCAGGCGACTGAAGGCCAAGGGGATCGAGGTTCTCGACTTCGCGCTCGGGGAACCCGATTTCGACACGCCGGCCAACATCCAGGAGGCTGCCTTCAAGGCGATCCGAAACGGTTGGACGCACTACACCCCGCCCGCCGGCATTCCCGAGCTCCGACAGGCTGTGGCTGCTGTCTACACGGAGCAACACAAGCTGCCGACCGAGCCGTCGCAGGTGGTGATTTCCAACGGCGCGAAGCATTCGTTGCACAATGCTTTGATGGCGGTCTGCGGCGCCGGGCGACGAAGTTGTGATCCCAGCACCATACTGGGTCAGCTATTCCGACCTGGTGAAGTTGACCGGTGCCACTCCGATCGTCCTTCCCATCACGGAAGCCGAGGGCTTCAAGCTGAGTCCCGAGACGTTTCTCGCGGCGGTCACGCCTCGGACCAGATTGCTCATGATCAATAGCCCTGCCAATCCCACGGGCGTCGTGTACACTCGCACCGAGCTCGAGGCGCTGGCCGACGCGGTGCTCCAGACCGAAGTCGGGGTCCTTTCCGACGAGATTTACGAGCAACTCACTTACGGCGACGCCCAGCCCACCTGTTTTGCCACCCTTCGCCCCGGTCTGGCCGATCGCACGATCACGATCTCCGGGGTGAGCAAAACCTACGCGATGACCGGCTGGCGGATCGGCTGGGCCGTCGGGCCCGAGCCGGTCGCAAAGTTCATGGGTGACTTGCAAAGCCAGGAGACGAGCAATCCGTGCTCGGTCAGCCAGTGGGCTGCCCTGGAAGCCGTTGCTGGGCCCCAGGATTCCGTGGCCGTCATGAAAGCCGAATTCGCGAAACGTCGCGACTATGTGCTTTCGCGCGTGGCCGGCCTTCCGGGCGTGACTTGCCTGCCCCCGGCCGGGGCGTTCTACGCCTTCTTGAACGTTTCGAGCCACTTCGGCCGAACGCTCGGCACCAAGAAGATTTCCGACTCGACATCATTTTGCATGGCCGCCCTGAGCGAAGCGCGGTTGCGCTCGTGATGGGGTCGGCGTTCGGCGCGGAAGGTTATGCGCGGCTTTCGTTTGCGACCGACCTTCGGACTCTGGAGCGGGGCTTTGACGCTCTACGCGACTTCGTGCGAGCGTAAGCGGGGAGCAACTCGCTCTTGTTCCGGAAAAGGACTTGAGATAAGTTGGCCACCCCTTCGCCGCCTCATCTCCGTCTCGAGCGTTCGTCGTCCATAATAATGGATGAGAAGAGAAGCACGATTCCTCATACTGCACAAAATTGCAGTGGGAGTGGGCCCATGAAAATCGCGCAGCATCTTTTGCTCGCGATCGCCATCCTCGGGCTGGGCGGGTGCGTCGCCCTCAACCGCGGATCGGTGGCCCGCGCACCCCGCCCCATCGCCGAGCGAACGCTCGACGTCGACGCCTTCGTCGCCGAGCACAACCGCAATGCCGAGCTCATCGAGAGCCTCGAGGCGAAACCGACGATCGGCGTGGCAGGAAAGGTATTCACGGCGCATGCGGATGGCAAGCTGGCCCTGGTCCGCCCGCACAACTTCAGTCTCTTGCTCAAGAGCCAGGGCGCGGTCAAAGGCAACATCGGCTCGAACGAAGAGGAGTTCTGGTTCTGGGTTCAGAACGACAAGGACAAATCGATTTACTGGTGCAGTTATTCGGAGCTGGAATCCAGCCCCCTCGCCACGACGTATCAGCCGGACTGGATCATCGAGGCACTCGGCCTGCAGCCGATCTCGAGCGAGGAGGCCGCGCACATCAGGATTCGCGAAAGCAAGGTTCCTGGCACGACGGCCCTGATCTTTCCGCCCACGCGGCGGGGGAGCGAAACTTACACGCGCATGATGATCGTCTCCAACTACACGATGCGCATCAAGGAGCTTCGCATTTACGCGGGCAACCTCCAAACGCTGCTGGCCCAGGCCGAGGTGAGCAATTTCAAGGACTTCGAGCTGGGGTCAGCGCAGTCGGGCGACCGCCGGACGTGCTACCTTCCCGAGAACGTCAAGCTGGACTGGAAGCCGCGAGCAACTCGTGCTTGACGTTCTTCTGAAAGGCGTTGAGGTGAATCAGTTTGACCCATCACGAACCGCGGCCGTCTTCGTGGAGCCCGCCATTCCTGGTTACGAACGCGTGAATCTGGCCGAAGTTAGCCGGTCACAACAGGACGGGCGCGAAGCGTGCGCCGCACCCTACCCCCGCCGGAATCGCACACCGGCGCGCAGCCCGGCCGCCCTGCGCCCGTGCCGGCCGATACCACGGTCGTCCCCAGACTGGAGCCAAGGTTGGGCAGGAACGATACCGACCGCCGAAACAGCGGCCCGGAACGGAAGACAGCGGTGAGCCGGAATCTCGGCCCGCGCATCCCCGACCAGCTCGAAGATCTGGTCACTCCCCCGCTGCCCGTAGCACCCGAAACGCGGGCCATGCAGGCTGCGAACGCGGCGTGGGCAAACACCGACACCTCGCCGATCGGTCGCTGACCTGGTGACTCGACGGCCAGATCCCGTACATCTGGCGCTCTGTTGCTGGGCCGCGGCTTCGCGCAGCTTCTTGCGCGCCTTCGCAAGGATCGGCCCGACCGAATTCTCGGGGAGGCCGAGCTGTTTACCGATCTCTCGATAATTCATGAACTTGAGATGATAGAGGCGGACGACTTCCGCTTCGCGATCACTCAAGTCTTCGAGCATGCGATCGACTTCCTCCGCCGAGAGAATCGCTTCGACTTCGTCGGAGGCCCCGTCGTCGACCGACGCGCGGTGGGCCTTGGTGTGGCCGAGCACTTCTTCGCGCTGTCGCTTGATCAGTTGCTTGACGCAGATCCGGCGGGCGATGACGGTCAGGTAGGTGGGGAGCGAGCTGCGTCCTTTGAATTTCTTCAGGACGGCGTAGTCGGCGTCGACGATCTTGAGCAAGATCTCGGCGGCGATATCTTCGACATCTTCCGAGGAAAGAAGGCGGCTGCGGGCGTAGGCCACGTGCTGGATCACGTGGTAGATAGCCCCATATACCGGTCGACGAAATCATTCCAGGCGCCGGGCTCCTTCCGAAGGCAGCGATCGATCAGCTTGCAGTCGATATCGCGCAAGGGCACGGCGCATCATCCTTTCCGCGAACAAGGCTCGAAACGAGGGGGAGCCGTCGATTCCACGGAGGAATTTGGAAACTCTACAATTGTAGCACACTGCCGACCGATGGCAACCTCGCCATTTAAAGGTTTTGGCGACGTTGGGAAGCCTAAAAGCTTCGGAGCCGATCGCCAGCGGTGCTCGGTGACTGCTCGCGGCCGGACTCGCCGAGCGCTCCCCGGTGCGGCTTCGGCCGTCGGTGCGTCCTGGCCTTCCGCGGGTTTTCCGATTTTCGTTCCGTGCGAGTCGATGTAAAATTAGCCAGCCATGGTAAAATGACGTTCTGCGACGGATCCGGACTTCGATCGACCCTTGGCGCGGAAACATCGCGATAGGGGCCGGCACGGGTGTCGGTCTTGGTTCGCGTGATGGGCGCCGTGCCGTGGGTCGCATTGCGGTCTCGGCCCCAATCCGGTGCGGGACGGCACTCCGGATCGCGTCCTTGGACTTGAAATCGCTTTGGCTTGCGCCGATTCGTCGGCAGTTTGATACTCCGAGGAGGACGGAACTTGGATCATTCTCCGAGTGTCCCCAAGATCGTGATCGCCGACGATAATCTTCAGAATGTCGAGTTGTTGGAGGCCTATCTCAGCGATTTCGAGTGCGAGATCCGCACCGCCCACGACGGCGAAGAGACCTTGCAGGTGGTCGAGGAGTTCGCGCCCGACCTGCTTGCTGCTCGACGTGATGATGCCCCGATTGTCGGGCTTCGAGGTCTGCAAGAAGATCCGAGCCAACCGGCGACCAAAGACCTGCTGATTCTGATGGTGACGGCGCTCAATGAAGCCGCCGACTTCGAGCGCGGCGTTCAGGCCGGGACCGACGATTTCCTGACCAAGCCCGTCAACAAGATCGAGCTCCTGTGCCGGATCCGCAGCCTGCTGCGGGTGCGCCACCTGAAAACTCAGCTCGATCGGACGCTGGCCTACCTGGCCGAGTTCGAGGCCGCCAGCCGGGAGTCGACCGACGGATCCGTGATTCCCTGTAGCGGCTCGTCTGTCGTAGCTCGTCGGTCGTCTCTCCGCCGGCACTCCGGACTCGGCGGCTCTCCACGATAATCCACTGGAAGAGGATCACTGCACCGATGTCCACTGCTGGCCGAGTCGTCCTCAAGCCGCGCCGTGCGCGCCCGTTTTTTGCGCGCCATCCCTGGGTTTTCGACTCGTCGATCGAGCGGGTCGTGGGCGAGCCCGCGCCCGGCGACGAGGTCGACGTCGTGACGCACGAAGGACAGTTCATTGCCCGCGGACTGTACAATCCCGCACAGCACGATCCGCGTCCGGCTCTATCGCTGGGATGACGGCCCGCTCGATGAAGCATTCTGGTCGGGCACGATCGCGGCGGCGGTCCGGCTGCGGCACGAGGTCCTCGGGCTGGGGGGCGACGAGTCGGCCTACCGCTTGGTCTTCAGCGAGGGCGACGGTCTCTCCGGGCTGACGGTCGACCGCTACGACCGCTGGCTGGTGGTGCAGTTCACGAGCCTGGCCCTTTACGCCCGCCGCGAGCTTTCCTGCGGCTGCTCGCCGATGCGACCGGGGCACCGGAGTCATCGCTCGGACCGAGCGTGGCATCGCCCAGAAGGAGGGCCTGCGGGCCGGCGAGGAGACGACGCTCGGCTCGGTCCCGGACGAGCCGGTCGCGATCGTCGAGAACGGCCTGACCTACCGCGTCGACCTGCGCGCGCGGCCAGAAGACAGGCTTCTATCTGGATCAGCGCGACAATCGCCGGGCGGTCGCCGGCTACTGCCGCGGCAAGCGCGTGCTCGACCTGTTCTGCTTCTCCGGGCGGCTTTTCGCTGAACGCGGTCAAGCACGGCGGGGCGGCGCGCGACGCTCGGGGTCGACAGCTCGGCGCCCGCGATCGAGCTGGCACGCCGGCACGCCATGACCAACGGCTTGAACAATGCGTCCGATTCGAGGCCGGCGACGTGCTCGAGGTCCTGGACCGCTTGCGAGGTCGACGGAGAGCGCTTCGACGTGGTCATCTGCGACCCGCCGAAATACGCCCGGCAGGCCAAGGACGTCGAGAATGCCCTGAAAGGCTACCTGCGGCTCAACCTGGCCGCGACTCGACGTGCTCGAGCCCGACGGCATCCTCGTCACGTGCTCGTGCTCGGGGCTGGTCGGCCGCGAGCTGTTCGCCGAGCTGATCGGCAGCGCTGGCCGAGCAATCCGGCCGGCCGATCCAGATCCTGGAACAGCGCGGCCAGGCGCCCGACCACCCCGTCTCGGCGAGCTGCCTCGAGACCGAGTACCTCAAATGTCTCGTCTGCGCGGTCGGCGGTCGACACCCGGCCCTCGTCGCTCGCAATTTGTAGCCGTGGAATGTCGCCCGCAACGCGTATGCGGACGTCATCACTTGATTCGAGAGCGCGTCTTTCTCGTTGTCTGAAAGAAACGGCCGCGCCCGAGAATGAATCGGCGCGGCCGTTTTCGGGCAGGGTCGTGCTGACTGAGCTCATCACTTATTTTGCTTCTTTGCTTCGATCCTTCTTCAAGCCCGCGACTTCTTCCAGCAGCCTGTCCAGCTTCTTCTCGAGATCCTCCAGACGCTTGGCGTCGGCGGGCACGCCGACGTCGCGAATGATTCTCGAGGGCGTTGCCTGGATCCGCGTGTTCACCGTTTCGGCTGTCTTCGGTGTGACAAATCGATAGGTTGAGACGGATTCGCGAGCGTCGGTGCGCGGTTGTGCTCGCGCCACGACCACCGCTTCGGCACCGGTGGCGATTTTCAGGCGAGCCAGCTTGCTCTGCGCCTCGGCGAGTTCTTTCTGCTTGGCCCGCAGCGACGCGGTGAGCTCCGCGACTTTGGCAGCGGCCTTCTCAATTTCAGCCTTCGCTTCCTTGCCGACAGTTTTGTCGGAGAGATCCTGAAGCCGGCGGACGACGACCTCGCGTCTGTGCTCATCCAGCTTCTTCTGGCCGGTATCCTTGCTCTGGGCGATGCTTCCCAGCTCCTTGGCGACACGCTCCAAGGCTTTCAGGTGCGCCTTTTCCTGGTCGGACAGCGACGGTTTCTTGCTCAGGTCGCCAAGCAGTGCTTGATCTGGGCCAGCGCGTCATCCAGTGAATCCGACGAGACCTTCGTCGAGACATCATCGGTCACGATCTCGAAATTGAAGACTTCTTGTTTCGAGGGATCCGCGGTGGTGACGATCTCTTTGAGGACAACCTCGGGGTCATCGGCGGTGATGACCGCAAGCGTACTGGTCGACACGGCGGGATCGATCTGGACGCGGACCTCTCGTTTTTCTTCGACCTGCTGCGCCCACGTGGCATTGATCGGCAATAACAGCGCGGCCAGGCTCAACGAGCCAAGTGCGCCCCACAGACCCAGGAGGCGAGGCGTTGTTCCGCTCATGATCATGGTTAACCTCTTTCGAAGATGATGGACCTTTCCAAAGCCGCTCGCCAGGAGCGGTTCGGCGCACGGGGACTGATTGAGAAAGTCGAGTGTTTCCAGCAGTGTTTCGGCGTATGCCTTGGCGGCATCGGGAAACGCCCATACGACCCACGCGTCGCAGCATTGCTCCTCGGCGTCGCGCAGCGCCTGGCGTACCCACCAGAGCACGGGGTGCCACCAGAACAGCGCCGTGACCAGGAGCTCGAAGATCCTGAGGTAGTGGTCGCCGCGGCGCAGATGCGCGAGCTCATGGACGATCAACGTGGTGCGTTGACGGTCGTCGAGGCTCTTCCAAAGGTCGATGGGGATGATCACTCGTGGTCTCAGGTCGAGGGCCCAGACCAAGGGCGATAACCGGCCCTCGATCCACCAGACGCTGGGGGGCCGATTGAGCCCCAGGTCTAGCGACAGGTCATGAACCCATTCCTGTGTTTCGAGATCGGCCGGCCGCACGTTGCGCAGCACGCGCTGAAAGCGGCGGATCCGGACGATGGCGATGGCGAGCGTCGACACCGTTCCAACGAGCCAGATCAGCGCGAGCGGCCGCACCCAATCGGCCGAAAACCACGCGCCCGCCGCGCGGATCGGCCTCACCGCGGCGTGGTCCTCCGGCACCCGCACCAGCTCGAGGACGCTCGCGCCGTCGCCGGCTTCCGCGTCGTCCGCCTCGCCGACCGCCGTTTCCAGCGTGGTCAACAAGAACTCGGGGTTCTCGGCGATCTCGGCCGAGACCACGGATTCCGCTTCCGCTGCCTTCGCGGCGCCCCTGAACGTCTCGGGCCAGGGGACGGGTACTTCATAAAGAGGCGGCGTCACAAGCTTCACCAGCACGAGCAGCCAAAGACAATGCAGCACGGCAGGCCGCCGGCCCAGGAAACGCCCGAGGCAGACCACCAAGAGAGCCAGGAAAGTCGCGGTCAGGGCGTTGCTGAGCCCCGCGTAAAAGAGCGTTTCCACGGCCGTTCCCTTTCGTTCTCAGGCGGTAACACGCCCGAGCGATGACGATTCCGCCGGTGAGACTTTCAACGTTGTCCGCGTTTGCGATCGAGCTTTTCAATGAGGGTGCGAAGCTCGCGGCGCTCTAGCTCGGAGAGCCCTCGCCCTTCCACGAGGTGCGTGAGGAGCGGCGAGAGCGACCCACCGCACAACGAATCCGCAACCGCCCGCAGACGCCGGCCGATGAGCTCATCCCGGTTGATCGCCGCGCGGAAGACGTGCACCGCGCCACGCCGATCACGAACCACGATCCCCTTCGACTCAAGACGATCCAGCAGTTTCTGAACCGTCGCATAGACCGATGGCCCACCCTCGTTGTACACGCGCTCGGTCAGCTGCCGGATCGTGGCCGCCCCGCCGTCCCAGAGAGACTGCAACACGGCCAGCTCCGCCTCGGTCACATCCTGGTGCTGCCCTTTCATCTCACCCCTCTTTCCAAGACAAGATGTCTGACACGCAGTCTAAGACAATCCGTCTGAGGAGTCAAGAGGCCATTTTGTTTTTTCCGTGTTCCAGTCTGCGCGAGGCGACTTTCGTGAGACTGAGCGAAGGATGAATGAAGCCGGGTCGCGCGTATTCCTTGTCCGATTTCGCTAGGATATGATTCATGGGCCCGCGCGCGAGCGGTCTCTTTTCAGGGTGGATCAAACGTCGCCTCGAGGTCAGGGGGGCGGCCGAGCTGCGTTGACTGCGGGGTACTGCGCGTGGCATCTCGCCCGATCACACGGCTGCGAAAGCTCTGCTTATCGCTTCCGTCTGCGCACGAGGTCAAGGCCTGGGGTGAGCCGACCTTTCGCGTGCGCAACAAGATCTTCGCAATGTACGCCGATGCCGACAATCACCACGGGAGAGGACGCCCCGCCGTCTGGTTGAAGGCTGCCCCTGGCGACCAGGCCGCAATGGTGAGTGCCGCGCCTGACTGCTTCTTTGTCCCGCCCTATGTTGGCCCGAGCGGATGGGTCGGGATCTGGCTCGACGGGGTCGTTGACTGGGATGACGTCGCCGAGTTCGTGAGAGATTCCTACCGGCTCATTGCCCCGAAACGACTGTGCGCACTGCTGAATCCGGGCCCGACTCCGGAGGCATGACACCTTACGGGAAGGCGACCGGGTATGAAGGACTTGGATTCGGACTCGGACTCGACGAGCAAAGTTCCGGTAGAACCGCACGACAAGCGACTGCTGCCGCGCCTGGCGAGCATCGCATTTGTCGCGATCGCGAGTGGGATCACCCTCTACTTTGAAGGACCTCCGCGGGCTTTGCCGGCTGATGCACCGCTCGACGCGTTCTCGGCGGTCAGGGCGATGCGGTTTGTCGAGGCGATGGCCCAGGAGCCGCATCCGCTCGGGTCGGCCGAGGAACAGAAGGTCCGCGATTACGTGATTGCCGAGCTCAAGGCCCTCGGCCTGGAGCCGGAGATCCAGAAGCCGAATCTCGCCCCGCCCGCCGCTGCGGGGCCCGCCCCTGGTCCGAAATCGGAACCCTCGCTCCGGGACGTGCAGAACATCGTCGCCCGCTGGCGCGGGACGGGACCGGAGGGCAAGAAAGCGCTCCTGCTCTCGGCGCACTACGACTCGGTCGCCGAGGGCCCGGGCGCCGGGGACGATGCCTCCGGAGTCGCGGCGATCCTGGAGACTCTCCGCGCCTTGAAGGCGGGCGCTCCCCTGGAGCGCGATCTCGTGATCCTGATCAACGACGGCGAGGAGGCCGGCCTGTACGGTGCGATCGTTTTCGCGGACGACCATCGTTGGGCCGCAGACATTGGCGCCGTGCTGAACCTGGACGCGCGGGGAAACTCCGGGCCCTCGTACATGTTTGAAACCAGCAACGGAAACGGCTGGCTGATCGAGCAGCTCGCGCAGTCGGTTCCCCATCCGCTGGCGACGTCGCTCACCGGTGACATTTATGCACTCATGCCGAACGACACCGACCTGACGATCTACAAGAGCCGCGGCATGCCCGGATTGAATTTTGCATTCATCGGCGGCCTCGGTTATTACCACTCACCCGAGGACACGCCCGCAAATCTCGATCTGCGCACACTTCAGCACCAGGGCGAAAACCTTCTGGCAATGACCCGCCGGCTGGGGCGCCTGGACCTCGACCAGGTGAGGCGCACGAACGTGGTGTACTTTTCGGTGCTGGAGCGGCTCATGGTGATTTATCCGATGAGCTGGGTAATGCCCGTTTTCTGGTGCGCGCTACTGGCCTATGTGCTCGTGACATTGCTGGGTTTGGTGAGGCGAAGGCTCCGGCTCCGGGATCTTCTGGTCGGCTTGGGGTTGTTCCCTGTGGCCGCGCTCGCGGCAGTTGTGATCGTCGGTCTGTTGTGGCTGGCGGCGATCAGGATCCTGCGCGCGCTGGAACTGCCCTTGTTCCGCTACGATCTTGCGATCTTGGCGGCATTTTCGGTCGTCGCATTCGCGGTGTGGGCTTTGCTCTTCATGACGGCAGGCCGGCGCTGGTCGTGGGAAGGGCTCGGGCTCGGCTTGCTCGGATGGTGGCTGGCGCTCTCGGCCGCGACTTCGTACCTGCTCCCCGGCGCGAGTTACGCGTTTGTCGTGCCGCTGCTCGCGATCCTGCTCGGCCAGGCCGCGAGCTTCATGCTTCCCCGCGGCGCGAATACCGCGGTCCTGGCCGCCTGGTTGGGCGCAGTCCCGCTGCTCATTCTCCACATGACGATCTTGCCCGGAATTTTCAACGGATTGAATCTCACCCTCGCCCCCGCGCTGATGATTCCAGTCGTTCTGGTCGCCTCGGCGCTGGTGCCGATGGCGGCCCAAGCGGTGGCACCCCGCCCAAGCCCAGTTTGAGCGCCCGCCGCGTGTCGCGACCGCCAGGACCGAGGGCTCCCGCCGTGAACGGGTCTGTCACGACACGATGCTGTCGGAACCCTTCGCCGGGGCCGTCACATTGGCGGTGCGCACCGTCATGACCTTCCTGGAAAGGGCCACGACCTTGGCGAAGACGTTGGTCGCCGTGGTCGAATCGGTCCCGAGGGCGACCGTGAAGCGCAGGCGAGACTTTCCCGACGCTTCCATCACGGACGGACCGCCAGACTGGCCGACTGTGCCGGTCGAGCCGGGTGCCATGTAGACGTCGGCATCGAGCTGGTCGTTGCCGCCGTCTCCGACCGCGGTGATCGCGATCTCGCCGTTGTTGGTGCCTGCATAGGAAATAGCCGCGACGTCGTTCCGCGAGGCTCCCCGCAGCCCGGTATCGAGAATGCCGTTCGATCCGATATTGGCGGTCGAGTTCAGTGTGAAGAGCTCCGGCGCTCCCGGTCTGGCGACCGAGCCGGTGAGCGGGGCGATTCCCGCGATGAGCTCGCCATCGATGTCGCCGGAATCGTTCACGATCATCGTCGTCTTCTTCTTCGGGTCCGGCGCCCCGATGATTTCGAGCATGGAAGTGTCCAGAATTTTGCCGACGACGTTTACCGTGAGCTGAACGGTTCCCCCACCCTTCTTGAGGCCCGATCCCAAAAACACAAGTTCGTTCACGCCGGGCTGCAGGTTGCCGTCCAGCTCATAGGTCACGTGATCCTTGCCTTTACCCGTGGCGACGGCGATCTCGTCGATCGCCCCTACCGACTCGTAATCCCGGCCATCGTCGAGCGACACGAAGATGTTGCCGGCCGTGCCGGTTCCGTTGTCGTTGATCGAGATCCCGTCGTTGTTCTTGGTGCCGGTGATCAACAGCTCGGACATCCCCGGATTGACGCTGCTCGGAACTTCCTGGATCGTGATCTGTGCGGGCGGTTTGGCGCTCAGCAAACACCGGTCTTCGAGCGACTGAATCTGTGCGCAGACGAGCACATTCCGGCGATATTTTCCTCGGGAGGCAATCACGGTGAGTTTCCCTCCGACGTCTTGTAGTTGATGTTGAATGCACGGCGCGGAAATGCCGTCGGTCACAGATTTGATCGGCACAATGCCGCTGCGCCCCAGTCGATGGGCTCACGATCGCCGGCGCCCCCGAATACCCTACGACATTGAAATTGAAAGTAGCACACGGGTGCGCAATCCGCCAACACGGCCCGGGCCAAGACTTACGACCGGCCGGTTGAACGTGAGCGTCTGCCGGAATCGCGAGCGCGATTTCCTTGGCTTGCCAGTCGATCCGACACCTTCTGGAGGCACGAGCGCCGACTTAGTACAATACATTCGAAAGACCGACCCTTTTTTCCCACCGAGATGCCGATGCCGGCGCAGTCGTGCGATCATTCCGCTACGGCGTGGACACGCCGCCGCTTTCTCCAGGAAGCTGGGGGAGGCTTGGCGCGCTGGCTCTCCTGTGGCTATTGAATCAGCAAGACGCGCACGGCGCCGACGGATCCCCGGGGCCCATGGCCCCGCGCCCGCCCCATTTTCCGGCCCGAGCGCACAGCGTCATCTTCCTGTTCATGCACGGCGGCCCGAGCCACCTCGAGACATTCGATCCCAAGCCGGAGCTTCAGCGCCTCGCCGGCCAGCCGCTGCCGGCCAGCTTCGGCGCGGTGGCGACGCGGCGCAAGGTCGCCCACAACCCCCTGCTCGCCACCCGGCGTCCTTTTCGAAAATACGGCCAGAGCGGTATCGAGATCTCCGACTTCCTGCCGTACACCGCCCTATGCGCCGACGACCTGGCAGTCATCCGCTCATGCTGGGCTGACAGCGTCAACCACCCCCAGGCCGTCTACGAGATGAATACCGGCTCCATCTTGATGGGAAAGCCGAGCCTCGGGAGCTGGGTGAGCTATGGCCTGGGAACAGAGAACCAAGACCTGCCCGCGTTCGTCGTCCTGCCGGATCCGGCGGGTGGGATCAAGGGGGGTCCGCCGGCCTACGGCGCGGGCTTTCTGCCGGCCAGCCACCAAGGGACGTTGATGCGCGGCGGTCCCAGCCCGATCCTCGATCTCCAGACGCCCGAAGGCGTTTCGCCCGCTGCGCAGCGCGACGTGCTCGAACTGATCGGCCGGCTCAACGCCCATCATCTCGACGAGCACGACCACGACGGCGAGCTCGAAGCGCGGATCCAGGCGTATGAGCTGGCGTATCGCATGCAAAGTGCGGCACCCGACGCCGTGGATCTTTCTCGCGAGTCGGAAGAGACCAAGCGGTTGTACGGCCTGGATGAAGCGCGAACCGCCGAGTTTGGGATCCGCTGCCTGCTGGCGCGGAGGCTGATCGAGCGCGGCGTGCGGTTCGTTCAGCTCTATTCGGGCGACGTCAACGGCTGGGACGCGCACGACGACGTCGAGACGAATCACCGTGTCATGTGCGGCCGAACCGATAAACCGATCGCCGGCCTGCTCAAGGACCTGAAGCGCAGGGGCCTCCTCGGTAGCACGCTCGTGATCTGGGGCGGCGAGTTTGGACGGATGCCGATGTCGGAAAGCGGCAAGGGCCGCGACCACAATCCCCACGGCTTCTGCTACTGGATGGCCGGCGGCGGGGTCAAGGGAGGCACGATCCATGGCGCGACCGACGAGGTGGGCCTGCGCGCCAGGTCGATCGCGTCCACGTCAACGACCTCCACGCCACGATCCTCCATCTACTGGGGCTCGACCACACCAAGCTCACGTTCTCCCATAACGGACGCGACGACCGCCTGACCGAGAACGCCGGTGTCGTCATCCGCTCGATCCTGTCTTGAACGAGATGTTTCAGCCGGTCTCGATGTCCACTATGGTGCGGCGGAGCCATCCGGGAATGACTCGATTCATCGTCTCCTGTTTTTATTTCTGCGCGGCATTCATTGTCGTCGGCGCAAACGGTCTTGCCGGCGACGCTGAGCACTGGTCGTTCGTCCCACCCCGGCGCCCGGTGGTCCCGCACGTGAGCGAGGCTGCCTGGGCGCGCAACCCGATCGATGCCTTCATTCTCGCGCGGCTCGAAGAGCAGAAGATTCCACACGGTGTGCGAGCCGACCGCGCCACGCTGCTTCGCCGTTTGAGCTTTGACCTGTTGGGACTGCCGCCGGCCCGGAGCAAATTGTTGCATTCCTGGGTGACCGATCCCCGGATGCCTACGAGCATCTGGTCGATCGGCTACTGGCGAGCCCGCACTACGGCGAGCGATGGGGCCAGCACTGGCTTGATCTGGCGCGGTACGCCGAAACCGACGGCTTCGAGTTTGACCAGGCCCGTCCCAATGCATGGCGCTATCGCGACTGGGTGGTCACGGCGCTGAACCGGGATCTGCCGTACGACGCTTTCGTGCGCTGGCAGCTCGCGGGTGACGAGGCGCGGCCCGGCGATTCCGCGGCGTTCATCGCGACCGGGTTCAATCGCTGTAATCCCGATATGGTCGACCTCAACGACCAGGGCCTGCGGCGGCAGAACGCGCTCAACGACATGACCGAGACCACGGGCCTGGTATTCCTGGGCCTGACGATCGGCTGTGCACGGTGTCACGATCACAAGTTCGACCCGATCCGCCAGTCCGAGTTCTATTCGCTGCAAGCCTACTTCGCGGCTGCGCGGTTTCGCGATGATTACCCGCTGGCTTCGGAGCCGGTCCGGCTGGCCTACCAGGAGCAACGGCGGGCGTGGGAGCGCGAGGTGGCGGCCTCGCGCTCGTCCTTGATCGAGCTGGAATCCCCGTGGCGATCGTCGCTGGCACCCGGCGTGCCTCCAGGCGTCACCGACGAGACAGCCGCGGCATTTGCAAAACCATCGACGGAACGCTCTCCCCACGACGTGGAGCTGGTCTTCGCGGCGCTGGCGGCGGACCGCCGGATCAGGCCCGCCATGTGGGCCGTCTTCCTCGATCGCCTCTCGTCGGCGCGCGCGAAACGCTCCTGGCGCGCCTCGATCGGCTCGTTCGGCCGCCGCCAGCAGAGCTGCCCAAGGCGCGCGGGATCGAGGAAGACAGCCCGAGGCGCCGCCTGCGTATCTGCTGCGCCGGGGTGAGTACTCCTCGAGAGGACCGGAGGTGGCCCCTGCGTTTCCCGCGGCACTCTGCGCCTCGCAGGTCCGTCCACGGCGAGGCCGCGGTCATCCGCGCACACCACCGGAAGGCGCACGGCTCTGGCCGATTGGCTGGTCGGTCCTGGGAATCCGCTCACCGCGCGGGTGATGGTGAATCGGCTGTGGCAGCATCACTTCGGTCGCGGTTTGGTGGCCACGCCCAGCGACTTTGGCACGATGGGCGTGGAGCCATCGCATCCCGAGCTACTTGATTGGCTGGCGACCGAGCTCTGCCGATGCGGATGGAGCCTGAAGTCGATTCACCGTCTGATTTTGACAAGCGCGGTCTACTGTCAGTCGTCACGCATCGACAAGGCGGCGCAGTCAGCCGACCCGGAAAACGAGCTGTTGTGGCGCCAGAACCGGCAACGGCTCGACGGTGAAGCCATCCGGGACGCCTTGCTCGCCGTTTCGGGCCGCTTGAACCAGACGATGGGGGGCCAATCGGTATTTCCAGAGCTTCCGCCCGAGCTCTCCAAGCTGAGCAGCAAGGGGGCCGTCTGGCCCGTGTCGCCCAGGCTCGAGGACCGCGAGCGCCGCAGCCTGTATGTGTTCGTACGGCGAAATCTTCGATACCCGTTTTTCGAGGTCTTCGATCGGCCCGACACCAACGTGAGCTGCCCGCGCCGGCCGGTCACGACCATCGCACCCCAGGCACTGACGCTCTTGAACAGCCGCCTTGCACACGACGCGGCACGCAACCTGGCCGCTCGCGTCGCCGGCCTGTCAGGTCCGGATCGCGCCAGGCAGGTCGAGCTGATGGCCTCGCTCGCATTCGGCCGTCTCCCCGATGCCGCCGAGTCGCGGATGATCAACGAGTTTTTGGCCCGCGACGTCTCGCCGAGCGATCTCGCACTTGCGTTGCTTAACACAAACGCGTTTGTCTACGTTGATTGACCCGCGGTCTCGGATACGGACGCGCCAACTGCGGTTTGATCACGATGCTTCCTCGCCTCATAGCAATGTGAGCTCGGGCCGGCACGCGCATTCAAATTTCTGCCGAGCACGCGGCAGGCGGCAACGTACGAATGATCTCGTCGATGCGATACCCGAAACCGGCTCCGCGAATCGTGGACAGGTCGAGCTGGCCGCCGCGGCGGCGGAACAGTCCGGGGTGGACTGCTGCCTCGGGAAGCGACGCGTCGGGGTAAAACTGCATGCCGTTGGACTCGACACCCATGATCGTGCCGGCGTGCGCGGCCGAGGAGCACGTGCGGAACCTGTGCGAGCATCGGGTTGGAGAGGTCCTGCACCATCAGCGTCATCCCGTGGGCTTTGGCCCAGCACAGAGAAAGAATCGCTCCGGTCTGGGTCTTGCAAGTCTTCGAGCGCGACCCCCGACCAGCCCAGCTCGCGGCCCAGACGGACAATCCGCCAGTCGTGGGCACTCTCGTCCATGAATAGCGGCTTGCGCGCCGAGACGCTGTGCACGTCGATGCGGTGCGCCTCGAGGTCGTAGGGAAACGGCTGCTCGACGTAGAGCAGCATCCCGTAAGTGCGCGGGTGCTCGCGCAGCAGGCGGTCGAGGATTGCATTGACATAAGCCGGCTCGCGAACCGTGCAATTGAAGTCGGCGGTGAGCCAATCGACCCGTTTCTCGATCGCGATCTGGCCGACTTCTGGTAGCCGATCGTAGTCCCAGGCGGCGTCGTCCCCGCGCAGCTTGACCTTCAGGCAGGTGAGGCCGTCGCGGCACGATCCAGTCCCGCAGCAAGCACTGGATAGCCGTCGTCGGGCTCGGTGCCGGTCAGCTCGTCGCGGTCGATCGGGTCTTTGCCGCCGATCAAGTGCCAGGCGGCGATCAATTGCGGCGGCCGGCGGACCAGAAAATCTTCCGGGAAACGATCCGGCGAACGACACCTCGGAGCCGGCCGCCGGGCTGAGGTAATGGCCGCAGATCCACGACTCATGAAGCGGTCGTTGTAAGTCTCGTACGTTGAAACTCCGTGCAGCACGCCGAAGGCATCGTGGAGCGCGAGGTCAAACGCCGAGGCACAAACGAGCGCCCCCAGGAAGGGGACCGGCTCGGCACCGCGACGACTGTCCTCGTTGAACGCTCGCCAGTAACGCCGGGCAGCACCTCTTCCAGGAAGCGATGCCCGACCTCCATCGGGTGCCCGCGCTCACGGCCAGCCTCGAGCAAGGCTGTCGCGATTCGTTCGCAAAGCGAACACAGCGCCTGGTGCCGCTCTTCATAGCTCAACTGGCTCGGCCAGACCCACTGCACGGAGAGCGGCGTCTCGCCCCAGCCGACGGCCCGCTCCCCGTGGCGATCCTCGACCGTCATTCTGCACACGCGCACAGGTCACTTCCGTCGTGACCTCCGGGCCGAACTTGAGTGGCACGCGGGTCTTGATCGGCAGGAAGTAGAGGGAGATCGCGACCGGCCGGACATCGGTCGGCTTGGGCATGTGGGCATCACTCGGTTTTTCGTATCGTTCCGTCGAGCACCGAGGAAGGCGATCAGGTCTGCCAGGTCCCGGGGCTTCAGGTCTTTCTCGACTCCCTCCGGCATCAGCGATTGGCCCGATGCGGCCATCTCATCAATCTGAGAGCGGAGCAGCACGTCTTCCTTGCCGTCCTGGCGGCGCAGCGTGACGGCCGTGGCGGACTCACTGGCGATCAGTCCGTTCAAGACGCGGCCGTCGGTTGTGGCGACGGTGAAGCTGGCGTACTTCGTCTCGAACGCGCGGTTGGGGTCGAGGATGGCGATCAGGAACGACTCGGGCGACTTGTCGGTCAACGAGGTCGAGATCGGGTCCAACCTCGACGCCTTCGTTGCCGAGCCGATGGCAGGAGGCGCACAGCTTCTTGAACACCGCCGCGCCGGCGACGCGGTCGCCCTTGTCGCCGAGCGCCGGCGCGGTAACGAGTCGACGACCGCCTGCCGCGGCCGCGCTCTGGTGCGCGAAGACCGCCTGGCGCGCGGGCTCGCAGACGCGGGGCTCCGCCGCGACAGCAACTGCTGGCGCCGGGCGGGGTCGATCTCAGCCGGCGGCACGCAGCCGTCCTCGAGCGCGGAGAGCAGCGACGACGTCCAGCCGTCTCGGCTCAAGAGTGCGTCGAGAATCGCGCCGCGAACCTGTGGTGAATGATCTTTCCAGTCGTGCACCAGCAGGTCGGCGACGCTTCGGAGTCGGTCGCCCTTGCCAAGCGCGGCCACGGCCGCCTGCTGAAGCTCGATCGAGACCTGGGGCCGGAGCAGTGCCGAGCAGCAGGTCTCGATCGACGGAGCTTGCGGCGGCGCCGTAGCCCAGTAGCCGCACCGCCGGCAGCCGGTCGGCATCCGCGGCCTTGTCGTCGGCCAACCTTGCGGCGCCGCTTCCCACAACCGCGCGAACGGCTTGTCGAGATCGACTGCCGACGCGCTTCTGCGTCCGGCGCGCGCTTCCAGCAGTCCGGCGAGCGCGGCGAACTGCCAGGGGGCGTAGCGGCCCTCCTGCTCTGCCGGCTCGCCGATCGACCGCACTATCAAGTCGATGCCGCCGCGGTCGGGCAGCGATCCCGCCATCGCCAGCAGCGGCTCGAGCAGGGCCGTGGGAGGGGCAGACTTGCCTGGCCCCAGCAGGTCGGCAAGCAGCGCCGGCACATGCGGCAGCGCCGAGCTCAGGATCGCCGCTCGCATCCAAGGGTCGTGGCCGTCGCGTCGCGCAGACTCGGCGAGCGCCTCGCCCGCGGCGCGATCCCGCCGATTGCCGAGGGCGAGCGCGACCTGGAAGCGAACGCGCGCATCGGCATCGTTCGCCAGCCCGATAAGGCGCCGCCGCGGTTTTCGTTGACGTGCCAAGAGCGGCTCGAGCCGCCGCGATCACGCTCTCGCGCACCCGCGGGTCCGGATCGACAAGGCCGGCCAGCGCGGTCGGTCTCGTCCAGTGCCATCCAGATCCGCGAGCGTCCAGATCGCCTGCACGCGCGTCTTGGCTCGCCTGGTCTCGATCGCCAGCTTGCGGAGCGGCTCGATTGCCGCGGGATCGCGCCGGTGCAGTAGCAGTCGCTGGGCGGTGTCGCGCTGCCAGCCGCTGGGAGAATCGAGCGCGGCGACCAGTCCCGCGGTATCGAGCCGATCCAGCCGCGGAATCGGCCGCGGCTTGCTTGCCGATCGGATAAACCCGGTAGATGCGTCCCTCCTTGCTGCCGGCGCGGAGGTCCAGCCGCTTTTCCCAGTCGTCCGGAATCCATTCGGGATGCTCGATGACAGCAGCGATACATGTCGGCGATCCAGAGCGCACCGTCGGGGCCCGTCTTGAGCATCGTCGGCCGGAACCAGTTGTCGCTCGAGGCGCAGGAACTCGCGCTCGGAACGGGCGGCGGCGCGATGGCCGCGGAAGCTCACCCCGTCGGGCTCGAGCACCATGAGATGGACAAGGTTGTGCACCGGCTCGCTGACGAACAGGCACGCCGCAAACTCCAGTCCAAACAGCTCGTCGCGGTACGGGGTCGGGCTGTTTGCTGACGTGACGCGATTGGCCATGTTCAGGTCGTTGAATCGCGCGAAGCGTGCGGCTCGTGGGGAAGACCCGGGTCTCCGGCTCAAGGGTCTTGCCGCGGGTCGGGCGGCGCATAGTACGGGTTGCGGCTGATGTCTTGATTGGCCAGCACATAATGCCATGCCCAGTTGGGGTTGTTGTTGCCGAACCAGTGGCCCCAATCGTCGCGGTGGCGGCCGTACTGGGTCTGGCCGCTCTCGGCCTCGAACTCGCCGGTATCAGGCTGAAAGCGGAAGTCACGGCCGTTGATGCTTGTCGTCGTGCCGGTCTTGATGGAACGAACGCGCCCGCCGCTGTCGCCGTTGGCTCCGTAGACCCAGCCGTCCAGGCCCAGCTCGAAGCCGTTCAACCGATGCTGCTGGTTGCCTTCGATAAAGCCTGTGAACAGCACCTCGCGAACGTCGGCCTTGCCGTCGCCGTCGCGGTCCTCGGCGTAGAAGATATCCGGCGCACAGGCGACCAGGACGCCCTCGCGCCACGGCATGAGGCCGCGTGGGAAAGCCGAGACCGTCGAGGAAAGTCGTCTGCTTGTCGTAACGCCCATCGCCGTCGGTGTCTTCCAGGAATCGGACGACTCCGCCGGGCTTGCCCTTGCCGTCGAGACCCAGCGGATAGTCACCCATCTCGAGCGACCCAGAGCTTGCCGTCGGCCCCCCAGTCGAATGCAATCGGATCGCAGAGCAGCGGCTCGGCCGCCGCTGTGTCGATCTGAAATCCTGGTGCGAGCGAGATCGACTTGAGTGCGGCCGCGAGCGACGCGTCGTGGGGAGCGTGATCCTGCGAGCGACCGGGTGCCGGGATCACCAGGAGCAGGGCGAGAATGGCAAGTCTGCGCCACATGTTGCGATCCTTTCCGATCCGGCACGCTGGACCAAAACACACCGTGGCGGAAGCGAAGTGCCCGTGCGGGTGTCGCTGCGAGATTGCGGCGCGAGCTTCGCCGCCACGGCGGTTTGATGGACTCAAGGCTGGCGGGTTTCCGGCTTGTTGGCAAGGGGCCTGTGGCGATACTATCGGGTTTCGACAGAGCCGGCGGCAAGTTCAAAGAACGGCGAGCCTCGAGCACGACCCATCATGAAACCGCGCCTGATCCTGGCCAGCGCATCGCCCCGGCGTCGCGAATTGCTCACGCAGGCCGGCTATCGATTCGTCGTGGATCCCCCGCGCATCGAAGAGCCAGGGCCAGAGCGCGATACAGCACCCGGCGCTTACGCTGCACAGCTCGCCTGGCAAAAGGCAGCCGAGGTCGCCCGGCGCCGCGGATCCGGATTGATCCTCGCGGCCGACACGGTCTGTGTGGTGGGACGGCAGATTCTTAACAAGCCTGCAGACCGCGCTGATGCCGAGCGAATGATCCGCCTTCAGGAAGGACACGACACCGAAGTGATCTCCGGAATTTGCTTGTTTTGCGCGGATCGCCAGGAATGGATCGGGGCCGTCGAAGTGAGCGTGGTTCGCTTCAAACCGCTCTCCAGACGCCGAGCGCAACCTTTATCTCGAATCGGGTCGTTGGGATGGGAAGTCCGGGGCCTACGGCGTCCAGGACAACGACCCGTTTGTCGCGGTCGTCAGAGGCAGCTTTTCCAACGTCGTCGGATTACCAATGGAGCGGCTGGATAGCATCCTGCAATCGTATCCGCGCCTCATGGAAGCCGCCGATATCACTGTGGCCGCGGTTCAAGAGCGCGAGCCGTCAGAATGTGCTGCTGACGCGCCTCCCGATGGAGTCATCGCATGAGACGCCTGCGGCTCTTCGACGGTAAAGGGCAAAAGACCGTGGCCACGAAGATTCTCTTGCCGCTCGCGATCGTCGGAACCGCGGCCGGTGCGGCATTTTTCTGCTTCCAGCGTCCTCGCATCGCGGAGGCCAATGCGGCCATGCTTGCCGCCCCTGCTCCGATCGACGGCCAGCGCGCTTACGGGTATCTGAAGGAGATCTGCAAGATCGGCCCGCGCACCGCGGGCTCGGATGCCAACGCGCGCCAGCGGAAACTCGTCGCCGCCCACTTTGAGAAGCAGGGGGCGAAGGTGCGCGAGCAGCCGTTTCAGGCGCAGGATCCCATGACGGCGCAGCCGCTGGTGATGGTCAACTTGGTCGGCTCATGGAACCCCGAGCGTGTGCAGCGGGTCGTGATCGGCGCTCACTACGATACGCGCCCGCACCCCGACCAGGAACCCCCGGGGCGACAGAATCTGCCGTTCCTCGGCGCCAACGACGGCGCATCGGGTGTCGCACTGCTGATGGAAATCGCGCATCACCTCAACGAACTGGAGACACGCTGGGGCGTCGACCTGGTTCTCTTCGACGGCGAGGAGCTGGTCTACGGCAACAGTCCCCGCGTGGGAGAGTATTTCCTCGGCTCTGAGGAGTTCGCACGAATCTATCGCGAGCAGGTCGAGCAGGGACGGACCCAGAAGCGTTACGTGGCCGGTATCGTGCTGGACATGGTCGGCGGCCGCAATCTCCGGATCAAGCAAGAGCCGAACAGCCTCGAGAACGCTCCCGAACTGGTGCGCGAGGTCTGGGCGATCGCGCGGTCGTTGCGAATCAATTCCTTTGTTCGAGAGGAAGGGCGAGAGGTCCTGGACGACCACCTCGCGCTCAACAGGGTCGGGATCCCGACCATCGACCTCATCGACTTCGAATACCCGTTCTGGCATAAAGCCAACGACCTGCCGGAAAACTGCTCGGCCGACAGTCTCGCGGCAGTCGGTAAGGTCGTGACGGCTTGGCTGGCGGCGCCCCGCTCGCGGCGCTAGTCGGAGGTCGCGATCCGGCGTTCCGCGCGTGCCGGAGTGATCACCGGGCCCGCTCGCCTCGCTCGCGCCTGGTCGCTTCCAGATCAAGCTTCATCGCGGCCAGGTCCACGCGGAAGCGCTGGAGAGCTTCGCGCGCTATCAGCATCACTTGGCTGCGAAACATCGCGTGCTCGAGCACCTCGTCGATCAGCGGCTCCAGCTCCGCGCGTACCTGATCCGGTTGTCCGGCGATCCGGTCCTTGAGGGCCATCAGCTCCGACGGCAGCTCCGCAGCCGCTTTCGATTCGCGTCGTTCCGAAATTGTGGTCGTCATGGATGCACCTCATCGCTGTGTTGTGCTCAACTCTAACACATAAAATGGGGAAGAGCGTGCGATCAACGAAACTTATCTGCCTGGGCAATCTTTGATGGATCTGCGGGTTGTCCGGCCTCTTCACGTCCCGGCCGCGCGTCGGTGTCTATGATTCCAGCCGCAGGAGTCGCGTTGAAGTTAAGTAGCGACTGAATATGAAGGTTACGGTGAAATCAATCATCATTCGGACCGAAGCCGCCGGGACGGGATCCTGACGAGCGTGCGACGGCGCCCCATATTCGATGCATTGCCCTTCCCCGTTTGGCGCGATGACGTTACGATCCGCCGGATTCGGAGATTGATGGATTTTCGGGAAGGTTCGCAGACAAGGAGGTCTCGAGCTGATGTTCCTGGGACGCCGCATCGTCGAGGTTGCCGCGAGCACGGTCGCGCTGGTAAGCCTCTTGGTCGTCTCACGCGGCGATGACGGACAGAAGCCGGTCCAGTTCGGGACGCTGCGCGAGAGCTTTGAGTCCGCCCAGCCTGGTTGGCAGCGCGAATACACCGACACGACCGTGAAGCTGATCGCGCAGGAGCGGTCGCAGCGGGCGGCGCACGACGGCCGGCTCTCCGAGCGATTTCAGTTTGAAGCCGGCCCCGGCAGTCAGTTTTTCGTGAGTTACGCTGTGCCGAATGTGCCGGTGTCCGACGACCTGGACGTCGGCCTCTACGTGCGATCCGACCGTGCGGGCGTTCAGATCTATGGCCGCGTGGTGTTGCCGTCGGACATTGATCCGGAGACGAAGGCACCATCGTTTGTGATGGTCCCCGGCACGATCTTCGACGAGCCGGACCGCTGGCAGCGGCTCGAGCTGGCGCACATGATTCCAGCGATCGAACAGCGAGCCCGGGTGCTGCGCGTGCTGTCGCGGCGGCCGGTGCGCCTCGATGGGGCATACCTCGAACGAGTGGTCGTCAACCTTCTGGGAGGTCCCGGCAGCTCGGACGTTTTCCTCGACCAGCTCGAGATTACGCCTGTGCCCAAAACAGTTCTGGCGGAATGGGCAAAGACCAAGGAAGCGCGGAAGCCCGCGACGGGCATCGGGGCCGCGACGAACGACAAAAAGGCCAGCGGCGTCGCACGGGCAAGCGTCCGACTCGATCGAAACCTTCTCGAGCGCAAGGGGGACGACGGGCGCTGGCACCCCTGGCTGCCCACCGCGATCGACGCACCAGGCGCGAGACCGGTGGAACTTCGCCTCGCGGGCTTTGACGTGCTATTCGACCGCATGAAGTCCGATCCCGACCAGATCCGGGCGGCGCTCGATAAAGGCGCTTACCTGATGACGGGATTGAGCAGCGCCGCTGCTGGTGGCGACCGGCAGCGACTTGTCGACGAAATCGCGTCGTACCCGCTCCGGAAGGAAGTTGCGTTCTGGCACGTCGGCGATCGCCTTGGACGCGTTCGCGCGATCCGCGGGCGCGAAGACGAGCTGGCTCGCGTTCGCGAGACTCTGGCTGTCGTCAGAGGCCTTGACGACAACGAATCACACCTCACGATCGGAGATGTCGACGGCGAAGTCCCTCTGTTCGCCCGCGCCCCCACCGGTCTGGACTTGATCGGGATCGCCCCTCGACTTTGGGGCTCTGGACAGGACCCGTGGGAGAGCTACGCCTATCTGGCTCAGCGTAAGTCGCTGACGGTCCGTTCCAACCTGGGAGCGCTTTTCTGGGCGTGGATCCCCGCGACGATTCCACCCGAAGTGATGAGGAATATCTGGGGCGACGATACGCCTCCATCGTGGGGAACGCCGCCAGTTCAGCCCACGCAATTGCGCATCATGACCTACATGGCACTGGCGTCGGGCTATCGCGGGCTCGGCTTCAAGGGCGACGCCGATCTGACGCGTTCCGGCGGGGCCGGCCGCGCTCTGTGGATCGAGATGAGCTTCCTCAACCTGGAAATCGACCTGGTCGAGCAGATCCTGGCGCAGAATGAAGCGAAGATCCGGGATTACAGCGTCTACGACCCTGCGCCGCCGCTCGTTCCCAGCAATGCGACGCAGCTCGGGCAACGGCGTCCGGCGCCCGTCAAGGAGCTCAGCCCCCGGTGGGGTTTGGTGGCATCGGCCGTGCCACTCCTCGACCGGAAGGGCTCGTTGCTGCTGGTGGCCGATTACACAGGCGCCACCCAGTACCAGCCGCCTCAGCTGTCGATCAACGAGATCACGATCACTCCGGCTTTGCCCGAGGGAGCGCAGGCGTTCGAGATCAGCCCCGGCGACGTCAAGGTCCTTAACGTGGAGCGGACACCGGGCGGCCGCCAGATCACGGTCAAGGAATTCGACACCACCAGCATGATCCTTTGCACGGGCGACGTCTCGATGTACGAGCGACTACGTGCCATCGTCGAAGGTATCCGGCCCAGGGCTGCATGGCTTGCGATCGAGCAGGCAGACCTCCTGCTTGCAGGCCGTCACCGAGACCAACGGCCGGCTCGCGGCTGACGGTCATGAGTTCATCAGCAAGCTCGATCTGAAGCGCCGGCGTCAAAGGGGTATCGAGGGCGCACCGCCAGACGTGCCCGACCTTCTCGCCGAGTCGCAGAAGAACATCAGTAACGCGCGGGAAGCCATCGAACGGCAAGACTACGCCGGTGCCTGGGCCGAGGCGCGCCGCGCGGCGCGACCGCTGCGCATCGTGATGTACGGTCATTGGGCCCAGGCGCTCGCAGCCCTCAACAAGGCCGCCAAGAGTTTCTACCCCAAGCGGCCCGGAGAAGAAGAGGATGACGAGGAAAAAGAGCCCACCGTCAAGGAGAAAACCGAGCGCCCCAAGCTTTCCCGAAACCCGACCTTGCTTGTGACGCCGATCTCATGTCCGCCGATCATCTCGTATTACACGCTGCCGGAACATTTCATCTGGGCAGACTGGATCAAGGGAATGCCGGGTTTCCGGTTCGGCCGAAACAGGGTCCCGTCCGGCGATTTCGAGGACCCGCATGGCCTGACCGACGCCGGTTGGGCTGACGTGAGCTATGAGATCGACGGCCTGGTTGCCAAGGTGTCGCCGGCCATGCGCGTTGCGCCGGATGCGAAGAAAACGGCGTCCGATGACCCGAAGAAAGGGATCCGGCCGCTGGAGTTGTTCGGCTCAAAACGCGCGATCAAGCTGGAAGTCAAGCCCGCACGGCCCGAGGACCTGGATACGGTCCTCTCGCCGTTCCTCGATTTCCCGGTGGCAGCCATCCGTTCGCCACCGATCCGCGTCGAGACCAACAACTTCATCCGGATCTCGGTTCTGGTCAAACGGGAATTCCCCAGCTCCCCGGGCGTCGGTGGCATCATCGTGCGCGACTCCATCGGGGGCGAGCAATTTCAGTTTCGAACCAGCAACCCGATCCCGGAGTATTCGCGGGTTCTCCTGTTCCGCAAGGCGCCCGGAAACGGCACCTTCACGGTCACTCTGGGATTGGCCGGTTACGGAGAGGCGTATTTCGATGATTTGCGGGTGGAAGTGATCGAGCGAGACGCCGGACCCGCCGCCCCCGATGTGGCCGAGGGCCGGCGCCGCGGCCAGCCATCACGGGCGCCGGGCCTCCCTGATCCGACGCTTCCGACGGCGGCCTCCCCGGGGACGGATGTGCGCCGGCAGCGCTGATAATCTTCACGTTTTGTCCTCGCGGCGCCCGTGCCATCGCGATACGAAACCAGGCGGTCCAACTGACCTGCTGGGAATCGCCTCCGGCCGCATTGGAGCGGGCTTCGGAGCAATTCCGAATCGCAGATTTCAGTTGAACCGCCTGGCTTGTTTATCGAACAACCCGGCGAGAGACGCCGGAGCTTGCAAAAGCGGAAGAAGGCGTCTTCCGCCGGCCCGCCCTTCCGCGCGGTCAGAGCCGCGCGGGTCCGTCAAACGTGCGCCGCGTTACCGGCGTGCGGCTTCGCTCTTCGCGCGAGCATCGCCATACGAGCGTTCGAACTGCTGAACCTGGCGCTCTGCTTCGTCACGGGCGAGTCCATAGCTTTTCTGGATCAACCCGATCAACTGGTCACGCTTGCCGGCAACGACGTCGAGCTCGTCGTCGGTGAGCTTGCCCCAGGCTTCCTTCACCTTGCCGCGAAACTGCTTCCAATCCCCTTTGACGGTATCCCAGTTCATACCTAACTCCTTATGCAAGGGATGTGATCGACACGGTTGCGGAAGGATAGTCGCGACGAGCGGCTTCCTTCCGCACCCGATGGAACCCACGGTTGTGAGCCGGCGCCCACGCCCCGCGCTTGCTCACGCCGCCGTCAGACAACTGGTGTTCTGGTCCGGCCGACGATGAGCGAAACCACAAACAGGATCAGGAACAGGAAGAACAACATCTTGGCGATGCCCGCCGCGGTTCCGGCAATGCCGCCAAAACCGAACACAGCCGCGATCAGCGCCACCACCAGAAAAACAACCGCCCAGTGCAACATCGGAGTCTCCTTCGAGAATGCGGGGCAAAGACGGCCGGACCAAAGTAGTCTCGGCCATTTGAATTCACTCGAGCTTTCATGAGAGCAAATCAAATGCCAAAAAGTATCCAAGTGCCCCTTATTCGTCGACACGAGGAGATCTGCCGCTCGCCCCGCGGGGCAAAAGAAGTTCGCTGGTCGCCGGGCGCCGCTCCTCGAGTGCGCGTACGGCCGCTGGCCCCGGTACGTCGCGAGCATCGATTCCGCAAGCGTTCTGGATGACACAATTGAGCTCGGCCGCCACCAGCAGCACCACGCTGCCCAGCCAGAGCCACGTCATGAGAGCGATGATCCCTGCCAGCGAGCCGTAAGTCGCGCTATACCCGCCGACGTAATGCGCGTAGTAACGAAACAAAACGCTCGTTCCGAGAAGCACGACGGTTCCAAGCAAGCTGCCGGGAGTCGTCCATTCCCAGAACTGGTCGGAGTCGGGTCCGATCAAGAGCGCGAGCGCGAAACAAAAGAAAACCATCAGCGATACGATGATCGCGTGCGCTGCCGTGATCAAAATGGAAAGCCGGTCGCTGATGCCCAGCCAGCTCAGGATTTGAGGCCACGCAAGCGTCGTGATCATCGTTGCGATCAAGATCGCAGCTTCGATCAACATCATCGCCACCGCCAGCAGCCGCCGTTTCCAGAACGGGCGAGTCTCTTTCACCCCGAGGATGACGTTCATGGCGTCGATGATCTCGACGAACACGCTCGACGACAGCCAGAGCAAGGCGAGCACACCGAACGACAGCAATCCGGTCGCCGGCCGTTGCCGCAGCCGCTGAAGCTCATGGCCGATGAACGAGACGGCGTCCGCGGGCAGCAGGTCATCAAGTGGATCGATGAATTCCCATGACGATCCGCTCGATGGCTCGGATTGCGCGCCACTGCCGGAAGCCAGCCAACGGTCAGTGCGATCAGGAGCGCCATGAAGGGCACAAGGGCCGCGATCGCATAAAACGTGATCGCGGCCGCTCGCGTCAGAATCGCGTGCTCGTCGATGCCCCGCCAGGTGCGTATCGCGACTTCGCGAATCGTCAGCCCGCCGAGACCGAGCGCCTTCCGAAGTCGCTGCGTCGAACTTGACATGCCTTGATCCCTGTCCCTCTCGCCAAGGCCGGCTGGCCTGCGGATGGCGGGGGACGGCACGAAACGGCCGTCCCTGCCATCGGGCACTCACCAGGGCTTCAGCTTCCAGCCGAGCGCAAACCCCAGTCCGAAGGTCCAGAGCGCAAACGATAGCGGTTTGGCCCGCGCATAGTCCTCGATACAATCGACGACCGTATGAATCGTTGACTCGGCCCAGTTAGGCGAGCCATCTCGACTGAGACTGGTCATGTCCTCCGGGTACTGAACGTCGTAGGCCGTTGCCATGATTCCTCACTCCTGGGATGTTTGAATTCGAGACGTTATCCTCCGGCGCAAAACACGACTTCGCACCGACTCGAGACTGGAAGAGTGCAAATGTAATGCCGCCCTCGATAGCGTCGTCACGCCGCTGTGAAACGGCCCGAGAGAGCGCATGCCATCCCGTTGGCATGGATTCTGCAGTGCTCAGTGGTGGCTGGAGATTTGCGCTTCCAGTGTGTACCGCGCCATTGCTTCCCCGCTCTCGCAAGTTCCGGAGGTTTGATGATGAGGGATCATGACGAATCAAAAACACGCGAATCCATGACGGCTTTTGATGTGATGACGCCGTCGCCGCGCACCTGCTCAGTTTTCAGCACGGTCCTGGAGGCGGTGATGATCTTCCGCGACACCGACTGCGGTGCCGTGCCGATCTTGTCGGACGGAAAGGCCGTGGCGATCCTGACCGACCGCGACGTCGCCCTTTCCATCGCCGAATATCCTGATGCGGTGCAGCGTCCGGTGAGTGACATCATGTCACCCGGCATCGTCGCCGTTGCGCCCGATCAGAGCTTGGGCGAAGTCTGCGAGGCCTTGCGAACGCAGAGCGTCCGCCGCCTTTTGGTCGTCGACGCCGCCGACCAGGTAAAAGGCATCATCGGATGGGCTGACATCGCGTTGGTCTTGTCCGATCGAATGATGGGTCAGGTCGTCAAGGACCTCATCACATCATCGTGAATGGTCCGGCGTGATGCCCGGTCTGTCGATCTCCGGGCACACGCGTGCGACCTGCCTAACGGCGCGTGGGGAACCGGCCGCTAAATTGCAGCACTGTGCGTAGCCAGTTGAGGTTGCGGGTTAGCTCTTCCCCCGTGAGTGGAAAGCCCGATCGTCGGCGGCCGAGCAGGGCGCTGCCGATTACTGCGCAGACTCCGCCGATCACGATCGCGGTCGCGCTTGTCAGCAAGAGTGCGTAGCCGCGTTTGATTGTCAGCTCCGAAACGAGCAGCTCCGCGATGCCCGCCAGGGCGACAGGCAGCCCGGCGACGGCGAGGACCGCTCCCGTCAGAACAACGGACGCCCCCGCTTTCGCGCCATCGACGTTTTGCTTCAGCTCCATGACCGCGAGCCGGCCCTGCAGCTCGGTCAGATTGAGCAGTTTCTCTCCGAAACTGGCGACGTTGCTCACAACCGTGCTCGGGCTGGAAGCAGGTTCGCCGTGTGCCGCCGAGCGGCCCGCGCCTGGCCAGCCGCCGCGCGTCGCGGCGGTCGACTGAGCTGGACCGTTTGTCGACTTCATCGCCGCTTGATCAGCCATCCGATGATCACTCCTGCCGCCAAAGCGGCTCCGATCGCCAAGGCGGGCTGGTTTGTCACGATAGTCTTCACCATTTCCCCCGCGTCAGAGAGTCGCTTCCGCGCCTCCTCGCCCGCGTCGGCCAGCCGACGCCCTGCCTCCGCGGAAAACTCGCCGGCTGACTCTCTCATCGCCGCGACGTGAATCCCATTGCCGCGCTGCGAATCGGAACGAGGGCCCGAGAAGAATCCCATAGTCGTCACCTCATGTCTGAAGGGAGCTGGTCCGAATCTCCGGTCGCCGGGGGATCCGGCTCTCCGGAGCCACGATTTCCCTAAGGCGTGTCGCGCAACCGAGAAGCCGTCGCGGGAGGGACCGCCCGTCGGTCCGCGGCCCCGTGGTTCCGGCCCGCCGGAGGTATTTCAGATAAGTTGAAAGGGTGCGCCGCCAGCCACCGCTCGAGATGCTGCAGCGCGTAGTTCTGGGCAGCGCGCACAGCGATCGGTGCGACCAGGCTGAATGCCGTCCCGAAAGAGCTCCATCCGGACCCTCGCACGCGCTTCTGCTCAGGCATTGGCGCCGACTGCGAAACCGGATTGATAGCAGGGCTGACGGACACGAACGTCTGTGCCTGGCGCTGCCGTCTCGGCACGATCAGGTAGCCGACCGCCGCGGCGACGCCCAACGAAAGCCAGGGGCGAGTTCGGACGACGCTTCGCCAATCGGTCAAGGATTGTGCCCCGCGCACCGCCCCTTGTACCTCATGATGCATGTCATGGCGGATCTGCGCCATACGTCGCTGAATCTCAGTGATCTCGTCAAGCGGTGCCTTCTGCGTCACTTTTCCCCCACTTTCCTTCGGCGAGTGATTCCCAATTTCGCTCGACTGGCGTCGCAACTCTCCGGCACCGAGCCGCAGCGAAGACCGAGAAGACTGCTTGCGATTACCTACGCAACTCCTGTGCCACGACTGCCGGTCCGATCACAAGATCAAATACTTGTCAAATTCTTTTGAGCAAGCGCCAGCCCGTGGTTGCGCGGGCAGGTCGTCAATCGGGCCTCGCGAGCGGGCAAAACCGTTGAGAAGGAGTATGCGTTTCGAGATTTGCATGACCGGGCCCCGTGATCCCGGAGACATCGATGCGAGGGCATTATCATAACACAGAGGCGCGAGCCCCTCAGAAACGGCCAGCTGCCGGTGATCCGAATGGTTCGATTCGGCACGGGTATTGCACTTGACCAACCGGCGTTGGCGGCAAGCCGCAAACCTCACGCGAGGTTGCTTGCAACCGAGGTTCCAAGAGATAAGGTAACACTCATGCGAAAACTTATCAGCACGTTGATGACGCTCGTGATGATGGCTGGCTTTACCGTCGCATTCACCGGCTGCACCGACGAGTCGGGTGTGAAGTCAGAGACCAAGATCACGGCGCCCGACGGCAGCCAGACCAAGGAGACGCGGGAGATCAAGATCGACAAGTCCGGCAAGAACGCGCCGGCGGCCCCTTCGGAAAAAGCCAATCCGTAACGTCGTTTCCGCCGGCGATTGAGCGAGTAGAAGGAGTGGTTCGTCGAGGCTGAATATTTCTCGAGACAACGGAGAGCATCAAACGATCATGAACACCCAAGTGCTGCAAGGACAGTGGAACCAGGTCCGCGGTCAGCTCAAGAAAAAGTGGAGCCAGTTGACCGAGGACGACTTGAAATTTGCCAATGGCAACATCGATCAGCTTGTCGGCCGGATCCAGCACAAGACCGGAGAGGCCCGCGAGGCCATCGAGGGTTATCTGGAAGAGCTGACTGCGCAGGGCGCCTCGGCGATCTCGCAGGCAGCCGACACCGCCGGCCGGTACGCTCGGCACGCGACGGATTCCGCTCGTGAGGGCTACAACCGGATCTCGGAGCAGGTGGGCGAGGGTTATAACCGGATGTCGGACCAGTTCGGCCGTCAATTCGACTCCTCGCGCGAGCTGATCCGCGATAACCCGGCACGATCCGTCGCCACGGCTTTCGGCGTCGGCGTTTTGCTCGGCGTCGTGGTCGGCTTGGCAGTGCGCTCCCGCTGAGCTCGACCAACAAAGGCCGTGACGTCCTGGTGCGGACCACCGCTTTGCGCGGTGGTCCGCACCTTTTTGCATTGGCCACAAATTTTCCGCCGACTGGACGAGCCCGCGAGACCCGGGCCGGCCAGACACGCTACTGCTGATCCCGAGCACTCATATTCGAGAGGAGAGGTTCCGATGCTGAGACGACGAGAGCTACTGGGTGCACTTGCCACCGGCGCCGCAGCGCTGTCGGCCTCGATTGCAGCCAACGCATCTGAGTTTGTTGCCGGGGACGACCCACCGAAATCGGATGCGATGTTGAAGACCTGTTGCAGTACGTGCAGCGAATGCGCGCGAGTCTGTGATCAAACGTTTCACCACTGTCTGGCACAAGCGGCACTCGGCAAGGCGCCGTACTTGAAGGTGGCCCAGGTCGTGGCCGACTGTGGAGAGTTTTGCGCTTTGTCTGCGCGGCTGATTGCCCGACAGAGCACGCTGATGCCGCTGTCCTGCCGCGCCTGTGCCGATGCGTGCCGCCGCTGTGCCGAGGAATGCCGGGCGTTCGATACCGACCTCGAAATGAAGGTCTGCCTTGACGAGTGCGAGCGCTGCGAGAAGTCATGCCGCAGTATGCTCAAGTCCATGGGTGCCGAGCCGGCCTGATGCGCGGTTGACGGCCGCGAGATCGCGTTCGCGCTTCAGGCGATGTGGTGCGCATCCGCGCACGTGTATGTTTGCTCGCGCGAGTGACGGTCGATCAAGGGCGACGCCACGAGTCAGTCAGTCGGGCGCGACGGCCCCGTTATCGACCCACTCGCGCATCCGTTTCACGAATTCCGCGTGGGCAAGCGGCGGCTTTGTGCGACCTTCGCCAGGGTTCCAGCACCCGGCCACCAGCTTGTCCTCCGAGACGTGATGGAGAATCTCCTCCAGTGTCTTTCCGCCATTCTGAAGCGGGTCCTTGAGCTGCCGTGCGAGCTCGCCGGCGGTTCGGCCCTGAAAGATCATGCGCATCTCGGGCGGCGGCAGATGCCAGTTGGGATTGCCCGGTGGCATATTCTCGCCGGGAAGATTGGTCTCTTGATGGCAGTTGGCGCACTTGAGTGCGTATTTGCCTTTGCCGTCCGAGCCGCGCTTGACGTTCTGTGCATGAAGGTGACTGTCTTCGCCCTGGAGCGGGACGTCCCCCGCCGGATGGCAATTCATGCAGCGCGGGTGCATGAAGACTTTGTATGCTTCCTTGAAGGCCCCTCGTGATACTGCGGGATCTTGTCGGGCTGCTGCCGTTTCGCTGGCGGTACGGCCGGCCCTCGCGGCGGACGAAGGCGGAAACGGCCAGACCGGCTGCCGAGGCGCACAGCACGGCCAAACACATCACCACCGTCACGCGCGTGACAGTTTTCCGCACAGGTCGCTGCACCAGGGCGGTTGCGTTGCTCATCGCCGTTTGCCTCTTGCCCGAATCAGGTGTGATCACGACGTCTTCAAATCGACCGCGCGGATTGGCAGTTGTCGGATGCGCTTGCCCGTGAGGGCAAACACGGCGTTGGCAACGGCCGGAGCGACCGGCGGAACGCCAGGCTCCCCGACGCCGCCCATCTTGTCGATGCTGTTGACGATGTGCACTTCGACCGCCGGCATCTCGTGCATCCGCAGCATCTGGTAGTTGTGAAAATTACGCTGCTTGACGCGCCCGCGTTCGAAGGTGATTTCACCATAGAGCGCGGCCGTCAGGCCAAAGACGATCCCCCCCTCCATCTGGGCACGGACAGCGTCGGGATTGACGACCGGTCCACAGTCGACGGCACAGACGACGCGATGAACTTTGACCTGGCCTTCCGCGGCGACCGAGACTTCGGCGACGTGCGCGACCAGGCTCTCGAAAGACTCGTGGACCGCGATTCCGCGTGCTCGGCCTTGCGGAAGCGGCGTGCCCCAGCCCGCCTTTAGGGCAGCGAGCTCGAGCACTCGCTTGAATCGCGGATGGTGTTCCAGGAGCCCGCGACGAAATTCCAGAGGGTCCTTGCCGGCGGCGTGCGCCAGCTCGTCGAGGAAGCTCTCCACCACAAATCCGTTGTGGGAATGCCCGACCGAGCGCCACCAAAGTGTGGGGACACCGCTCGGGGCCGGTTGCCACTCCACCAGGAGGTTGGGGATCTCGTAGGGGATCTCCTGGCCCCCTCGACGGCTGTCTCATCCACGCCGTCCTTGATGATTACAGACTCGAACGGCGTGCCCGCGATGAACGACTGGCAGACGATTCGGTGTTGCCATGCTACGGGCTTGCCCAGGGCATCTAGCCCCGCACTTACGGAATGATAGGCACGCGGGCGGAAGTATCCGCCGCGGATGTCATCCTCCCGCGTCCACATCACCTTGACCGGAGCCTTGACAGCTTTGGAGATCTGCACCGCCTCGCGGACGAAATGACTGTCAAGAACGGCGCGCCGTCCAAAACCGCCACCAAGCAGCGTGGTGTGCAGTTGCACCTGCTCCGGCTTCAGCCCGGCGTCTCGTGCCGCCGCGTCACGATCCAGCGTTTGAGACTGGGTGCCGGTCCAGACGTCGCAGCCATCCGGGCGCACGTCGGCAACGCAGTTCAGCGGCTCCATGGTCGCGTGCGCCAGATAGGGGAGCTCGTAAATGGCTTCCAGCTTTTTGGCGGCGGCACCCAGGGAAGCCGCGACGTCCCCGTCTTTCCTGGCGACGACACCCGGCCGGCCGGCGAGGTCGGCGTACACGGCTCGCGCTGGGCCTGGCTGTCAAGGGTCGCGAGCGCACCTTCGTCCCAGTCAATCTCCAGGGCCTCGCGGCCTTTTTTCGCAGGCCAGAACCCTTCGGCCACCACTGCCACGCCGCGTTCGATCTCGACGATGTGCCGAACCCCGGGCACTGCCCTGGCCCGTTCCGGACGGAATGACTTGACCTTGCCCCCGATGACAGGCGAACGGGCGACCACGGCGACGAGCATGCCGGGCACGGTCACGTCCAGTCCAAAAATGGCCTTGCCGTTGGTCTTGTCGGGGGTGTCCAGTCGTCTCGTCGGCTTGCCGATCAGCTTGAAATTCTTTGGATCCTTCAAGACAACCTGCGCCGGCGGCTGCAGGCGCGACGCTTTTTCCGCAAGCTGCCCATAAGACAAGCGGCGCCCGGATGCGCCGTGAACGACCTGACCATTCTCGGCCGTGCAGCTCGCCGGCGCGACATCCCAGGTTGTCGCTGCGGCGGTGATCAGCATCGTGCGGGCGGCGGCACCGGCTTTTCGCAGCCTGTCCCACTCGCTGTGCGTACTCGTGCTGCCGCCGGTCAACTGGATGCCGTAAACCGTGTGGTTGTAGGCCGGGTCCACGGGCGCAGGCGTCGATGCGGACCTTGCTCCAATCGGCGTCCAGCTCTTCGGCGACGATCATCGCCAGCGCCGTGTAGGTCCCCTGCCCCATCTCGGAATGATTGACGATCACGGTCACGGTCTCATCGTCGCCAACGCGGACAAACGCGTTCGGCGCGAACGTCGCCGCCTTCTCCTGCGCAAAGCCGGCAGCGCGCGGCACAAAGACGCCGAGGACCAAGCCCCCGGCCGTAAGCGTCCCGGTTTTGAGAAAGCCGCGGCGGCTGAGATTGATGACTTCGTTCATCGTTGACCTCCGTCGGCTTTCATTCGAGCCGCGAGGTGGATCGCGCGGCGGATGCGCTGGTATGTCCCGCACCGGCAGATGTTGCCGTCCATGGCGTCGTCGATGTCTTCATCGCTTGGCTGCGGGTTTTCGCGCAGCAACACCGCGGCTGCCATGATCTGTCCGGACTGACAATAGCCGCATTGCGGCACGTCCTCGGCAATCCAGGCACGCTGTAGAGGTAGCGCAACTTCCGGCGCCAGGCCCTCGATCGTGGTCACATCCTTCCCCGCTGCGCGAGATAGGCGTGACGCACGATCGCACCGCCTCGCCGTCGAGATGGACCGTGCAGGCCCCGCACTGCGCCATCCCACAGCCAAACTTGGTGCCGGTGAGCCCCAGCGATTCCCGCAGCACCCACAAGAGCGGGGTATCCGCGCTCTGCTCGAGGCGCGCGCTCCTTGCCATTAACCTTCACCGTGATCATGGTCGCAATCTCCACGCAACAATCGACTTCGCCCGACGCGCAGCACCACTCGTGATGCCCATCGTGTCGCCTGTCCTCCGTGAGAATTGACTCGGTCGTTCCTGGTACCGACGATTCTGCGCCTCGGCCACCACGCAAACCCGCTGGAAATGCAATGGGCGTCGCACCCTTCCCTGGAGCCGCAATCAGGCGTTTGATGTTACATAAGCAGGCCACCGGCCGCTAGCCTCGAGCGTCGACGCGATGCAGGCCGCATGCCAGCGGGAGGGATTTCCACCTGATCACTCCGCCCGCACTGCCGGGATCTTGAGACTGGACAACGTCGCGCGGTTGTTTTCCAATTGCGACTTGCAACGGCCGCGCTCGTCGGGTTCCCTCCGCTCGGCTTCCATCGTCGCCACCCCTGGATCCGTGGATGATCAAGACTCTGCTCAGGCTTTGGCTCGCCGTGTTCCTGATCCTGGCGGCGTCGGCAGTCTTGCTGCTGACGGACCGCGAGCGCTTGCGCGGCATGGCGTCGGGCCCCGGCTCGATGCCGTCGGTGAGAGTTCGCTCGATTGCGCTCTTGCAGCACATCTCGCAGGCCACCATGGAGCAGGGCGTCGAGGGTGTGCTGGCGGGGCTGGCGGCGATCTGGATACGAGGACGGACGGACCGTTCGGGTGCGCCGGTACAACGCCGAGGGGGACGCGGCGACGTCGAATACGATCGCCCGGGCGATCATCGGCGGCGACGAAGAGCTGGTCATCACCTTGTCGACGCCCAGCCTTCAGGCGGTGGCCAGCGCCAACCGCGACGCGAAACGCGCGCACGTCTTCGGGATGGTGAGCGATCCCGTCGCGGCCGGAGTGGGCATCTCGCCGGACGACCCGAGGAAGCATCTCCCGTACATGGTTGGGCTCGGGACGATGCCGCCGGTGGCCGAGAGTTTCCGGATGGCCCGGCGGCTTGCCCCTGGTCTGACGAGGGTGGGCGTCGCCTGGAACCCGTCCGAGTCGAATTCGGAGGCCGCCACAAGGATCGCCCGCGCGGTGTGCAAGGAGCTGGGGATCGAGTTGCTCGAGGCGACTGTCGACGGGTCGGCCGCGGTGCGGGAGGCGGTTGCCTCGGTCGTCGCCAGGGGGGCGGAGGCGGTCTGGGTTGGGGGCGACAACACCGTCCTTTCCGCACTCGACGCCGTGATCGGGCCGGCCAGGTCGGCGGGCGTCCCGGTCTTCACGAGCATTCCGGGGTGCGCCGCGCGGGCGCCTTGTTTGACCTCGGGGCCGACTATCACCGCGTCGGAGAGTCGGTCGGGCAACTGGCCGGCCGTGTACTCGCGGGAGAATCGCCCGCGGACATGCCGATCCTGTACGAGGTACCGCCCGAGTTCTGGATCAACCGGCTCGCGCTGACGGCGCAGTCCGGAGGCTGGTCGTTCCCCGCGGAGATCGAGGCCAAGGCCGACGTGGTGGTCGAAAATGGTCGTCCGGTCCGGCGCCACCCGCGCGTGGAGGCCGCCGCGCGGAGCCCCGTATCGCAGCAGCCCTCGCGGGCTTCGATCATTGGTGTGGCTTCCTACAGCGAGTCGACGATTCTCGACGAGGCGATCGAAGGGCTACGGCGCGGTTTCCGCGAGGCGGGGCTCGTCGAGGGTCGGGACTATACGGCGAACTACCGCAACGCCCAGGGTGATATCGCCACTCTGACGCGGTCTTCGACGAGCTGAGCGGCAGCGACACCGACGTCGTCGTCAGCTTCTCCACGCCGGCCTTGCAGATGGCGCTGCGGAAGCTGGATCGGAAGCCGGTCGTCTTCGGCGTCGTCCTCGATCCGATCGCCGCCGGGGCGGGCAAGTCGGATTCCGACCATCGGCCGAACGTGACCGGCATCTACCTCAGCTTTCCCTACGCGGCTCATGGCCCGGACAATCCGCGAAGTGTTGCCGACGCGCGACGTGTGGGCACGTTGTTCGTGCCTGCCGAGATCAATTCGGTATTGGCCCGGCAGCGGTTCGAGGATTCGCTCAAGGGCGAGGGACTCTTGCTCTCGAGCCTGCCGGTGAATGGCTCGAGCGAGGTGGGCGATGCCGCGCTCGCGCTTTGCCAGTCGGGCGTCGACGTGATCTGCCAGATCTCGGACAACCTGAGCAACTCGTCGTTCCCGGCGATCGCCCGCGCTTGCGAGATGGCGAAGACGCCGCTTTTCACGTTCTCGCCGTCACACGCGAAGGGGGGCGCGGTGCTCGGTCTCGGGTCTGACTACGCCGAGAATGGCCGCGAGGTCGGCCTGCTTGCCGCCCGCGTGATCCGCGGCAACGACCCGTCGCGGATCCCGTTTCACGCCACGACCAAGACGCGCCGCTCGGTCAATCTCGACAACGCGCGAAGGCTCGGGATCTCGGTCCCCGCCGAATGGGTCAAATCGGCCGACGACGTTTATCCCGCCCGACCCTGACGTGATGAAGGACGCATCATGGAGTGCCAGATCCGCCGCGCTGATGACGTTGCCGAACTGGTATTGGTCGGAAGTCTTGACTCTTCCTGGTCGTCGTATCTCTCGGACAGGATCGACGAGGTGATTCGAAGCGGCGCGCTCGAAGTGCGGCTCGACATGGCGGGCATTTCCTACCTCAGCTCCAACGGGATCGGCCTCCTCGTTCGATACCACCGCCAGCTTCAGAAAATCGGCGGCCGGTTCCGGATCGTGGCCGATTCCGAGGCCGTCAGCCACGTGCTGCAGTTGACCGGCGTCAGCCAGATCCTGGGCGATGTCGGCCGGCGGCGCTCGGCCGCGGCCGGTGCGGCGCCTCGATGCACGGTCGTCGAGGCGCCGGCATGACATTGCAGATCTTCCCCAATTCCGCATGCGGGGCCGAGCCACTGGTGCTCTTGGGCGATCCTTCGCGGCTGCTCGGGCCTGGGTACGATGCGCCTGACGAGCAAACCTGGACGGCGGGCCCCGGTGCCGCGGCCTTCGGCCTGGGCGCACTGGGTCCGAGCTTCGAGGCCTGCCAGGGGCGTTTCGGCGAATTCCTGGGGGTAGCCGGCATCGCGGCCTACCGGCCCAGCGCCGGGCCGGGACGGCCCGACTTTGAGCAAGCGGCCGGAGGATTCGTTCCGGGCGTCCGGGTGCTGTACGGTCTGGCGTTTCCGACGGCGCGGGCCGCGGTCGCGCGCTTCGAGGCCAAGGGAGAGCCCGGCACCGGCTCGATACCGCTGAGCCACATTGCCCTCGCTTTGCTGGAACAGACCGCCGCCGCAGCCGTCGGCATCGTGCTCGCCGGCGAGACCGACGGGCTCGTCGGCGCCGCCCTGCGGCGGTCGCCTGTTTGCCTTCCCCGCGCGCTCGACCCATTCGCGCACCCCGAAGTTCGCGACTGGCTCTCGCTGACCCCCGAGCCCGAGCACAGCCGGAGCACCGCCCTGGTCGTGGGGGTGGCGACTCGTCAGCCTGGGCCGAAGCTCAGGCCGTTCGTGCGGCCGCTCATGGCTGCAGACTCGCCGGAGATCCACGGCCATTTTCATGCGGCGGTCGTCCCGTACCGGCCGCTCGCCGGCGGCCCCATCGAGCTGGCGGCGACCGTCGCACATCTGTTCGAGCCCGGCCGGATCGAGACGATCCTCCACCTGCTCGGTGACTCGCGACCGATCCTCGGTGCCGGCGAGAGCACGTTCACCCGCGGGGCGATCTGGTATGTCCCCCTGGCGGTCGGAGGGAACAACGGCCTCTCATGACGTTGCTCATCGGATCGTGGACCGTCGGGCTGATCCTCGCGGTACTGGCACTTGGGGTATTCGTAAGCTTCCGTATTTTCGCCTTCCCCGACATCACGGCTGACGGGTCGTTGACGCTCGGGGCATCGGTCGCCGCGGCGCTCATCGTCCGGGGCTATTCACCCTGGGCGGCCACCGCCGCCGCGATGCTTGCCGGCGCGCTCGCCGGCGGGACGACGGGCGTCCTGCACACCCGGTTCCGGATCAACGGACTCCTGGCCGGCATCCTCGTCGCCACTGCCCTTTATTCGGTCAACCTCCACGTCATGGGGCGCAGCAACATCCCTCTCCTCGATGCCCGGACGGTCGGCACCGACCTCGTCCACGCCACCTCAAAACTGTGGGGCCCGGTCGCGACCGTCCGCGTGCTCGGTCGGGACGTCAGGTTTGGCGATCTGATCAACCTGGTTGCCGTCGGCTTCCTTGTCGCCGCGCTCGCATGGATGCTCCACGCCTTCTTGCGCACGAGCCTGGGGACCGCGATGCGGGCGACCGGAGACAATCCCCGGATGATCAGGTCGTTGGGCGTCGACGTGGGCCGGATGATCACCGTCGGCCTCATGATGTCCAACTCGCTCGTCGCGCTCTCAGCGCGATCCTCGCCCAGTATCAAGGCTTCACCGACATCCAGATGGGCATCGGTATGATCGTCTGGGGCCTGGCCAGCGTTATCCTGGGGCAGGCCTTGGTCGGCAGCGGCGGCCTGGGCCTCGCGATCAGCGGGGCGGTACTCGGATCGCTGCTGTTTCGTCTCATGGTCGCGCTGGCGCTGCGCTGGGGTCTCGACCCCAACGACCTGAAGCTCATCACGGCCGCCTTCGTGTTTGCCGCCCTCGTGCTGCCGAAGGTCGTCGCAGGCCGTTTCAGACGCACCCCCGGGGTCTCGCGGTCAGGGAGCGATTGAACATGGCCCTCCTCGAGCTGCGCGGACTCTACAAGACATTCAACCCGGGGACCCCCGACGAGGTCCGCGCGCTGCGGGGCATGGACCTGACGGTTGAGCCAGGGAGCTTCGTCGTCGTGATCGGTACCAATGGTTCCGGCAAGAGCACGGCCCTGAACTCGGTCGCCGGATCGTTCCCGGTCGACGCCGGCACGATCCGGCTGGCGGGGCGGGAGATCACCCGGTGGCCAGAGCACCGCCGGGCGAAGTTGATCGGGAGAGTTTTTCAGGACCCGCTCGCTGGCACATCACCGTCACTCTCGATCGCCGAAAACCTTGCCCTCGCTGCCCGGCGAGGGCTTCCCCGCGGCCTCGGCCGAGCCGTGTCCCGGCGCAACGCCGCCCTGCTCCGCGACAGCGTCCGTCCGCTCGGGATGGGCCTCGAAGACCGGCTGGACAACCCGATCGGCAGCCTGTCCGGCGGCCAGCGACAGGCACTCACTCTGCTCATGGCCACCTTCCGGCGCCCCGAGCTGCTCTTGCTCGACGAGCACACCGCGGCGCTCGACCCGCGAAGCGCCGAGCAGGTCATCCGGCTCACCGACCAGGTCGTCCGCCGCCAGCACCTCACCACCTTGATGGTCACCCACTCGATGGCCCACGCCGCGTCGCTCGGAGACCGATTGCTCATGGCCCACAAGGGCCGCCTGATCTTCGATGTCTCCGGCGCCGCGAAGAGCGCCTGCGGCCCCACGACTTGCTCGAGAAATTCGAGGAGCTGCGGCGCTCCGATCAGCTCGATGAAACGGCGGCCCGCCTGCTCCGCGATGTTTACGTGTGACAACCCGGCGTCCAGCCGGACCAGGCCGCGATGCCGGACGCCGCGAGCAGGTCTCCGGAATCAAGCGTGATGGTGATGTTTCATCTTGATGTGGTGATCCACGCGCGGATTCCGATCGTTGACGGCGTGCTTCACGTGTTTCTTGTGCACGAGCGCAAGCGGTCCGCGCACCCGTTTCGGAGCGGGCGCCGCGCTCGTGGGAACGATCGTCGCCCCCACCGAGCTGCTCGGTTGCAAAGGAGAGGTCGGGGTGATGACGATCGGATTGGTGAGCGGGGCAGCCGGGCCGCTCGCCGGAGTCGTGGCGGGCGGCGATGCGAAGTAGCTCTCTCCCCACGCCGTCAGATTGCCGACTGTGATGTATGCATGCGGTTCCACGCCGGCGCTGCCGTTCCCGGGATCGGTCGGACCGACGATCACGCCGTTGAGTATTGAACCACCCCCCTGGTCGGGCTGCGACGCGACAACCGTATTGGGTGGTGCGATCGCCGCTGCGGGCTGATTAGCGAAGCGCACCGACAAACCGTAGCTGCCGATCGGTCCCGGCCCGCCGGCAGCCGACACCTTGATGTAATACCCTTGATTGTACTGGACGCCGGTCGCGACGCTGATCGTCGCCCCGAACGACGCTGTCGCCGCGGCAGCCTGCCCGACGAGCCCCAATGACGAGTTATAAACCTGGACCTTGGGTGAGAGCGAGCTGAGGTTCGTCGACTGCACGGTGACGCTCATCGTCCCCGTGGTCGTGGCCGGTACGCTCACGAAGAACCATTCGGAATCGCCGGCCGTCGTGATGTCGAGGTTTGGAATGACAAGTTGACCGCCTTTGATATAACTGGTGATGTTCGTGGCGGTCGTATACATGTTGTCGCGCGTGCCGGCGTCATTGAACTGGTCGAACTGGTGCGTTCCGTAGACCGAGTCGATGCCGGTGATGTCGTCGCTGGCCAGCGCTTGCTTGATCCCATTATAGCTCCCGTACATGACCGCGGTGGACACCGACGACTCGCCGAGGCCAAGCGCATGCCCAAACTCGTGAGCCATGACGGTCATCAGGTCGTAATTGGAGCCGATTTGCCAGTTGACATTGGAATTCAGGAAGATGTCGCCGGCGTCTGTGCCACCGTTGGCGGCGGGCGGCAGGAAGGTGACCGCAAGCGTGCCCGCCGACAGCGGGACGGCGCCGATGCGGATGTCGCCAAAATTCGGGTCGCCCTGCTGATCGCCTGCGGAGCCGACCGCCGCACCGTCGTCGGAAACTTGCACCATGTTGACGTTCGTCACGTTCTCCCAGAGCGACGCCGCGTATTCGATTTGTTGTTCCCACGCCGTGGTCGCATAGTTCTTGTTCAGGGAACTGAATAGAGCGCTCGGTCATACCCCCCACGTTGGTTCCGTCAGGGACGAAGCTGTAGGTGATCCGGCTGTCGTAGGTCCACTGGTCGCCGAGCTTCGAATAGAGCAGCAAGCGGTTCTCCAGCACCTCGGGAATCGGGTGCAGGGCGCGTTGGCGCGTGGGCTGCGGATTCGATCGCCGTTGCATCAAGCGAGCTAAAGACATGGTTTCGCTCCGTTTCCGTGTGAGACAGTTGTCAAGCTTCGATCGTGTCGTCGTGATTTGCGTCTCTCGTCTTTCCGCCCTGCCTTGGCCGGCGGGTTTCGGCTGCGACAACTTCAGAGCCCCGCGGAGTTCCCTGATTTGCTCAAAGCTAGATATCAACAGACCGTGGCGCGCGGCGGTTCCCCACGACCGAATTTGTGGCTCGGCCTTTCATTAACTAGCAAACACTTCTTCGGGCGGAGTAACCGTCGCTCGCGGACGCTATCTGCATTATTAAACGAGAACGGCGTCGTGACGGTCGAGAATAGTCCTTATTGAAAGCGTTTCAAGCGAAGATCGCGAACTGATCCGGAAACGTTGCTGGTTCACCACGCGCCGTTGCTTGGCCGCAGCGCAAAAACGCGCCGACCGTCCGCTTCGTGATTCGTGTTCTAGAATGCGACTTTCGTCCGCCAAGCACGCAATCGGTCGCGCGCGGCACCAGGCCCCTTCCCTGAAGGAACGGACTCATCGGCGGACGCTTGGCCCGCTGGCACAGATCAGGCGGCGTCACGGCTCGGAGTTGATGCCGGGCTCATTCGACAGGCGGCGCAGGTTCTCTAGATTCACCGGCTTCACGACGTGCGCGTCAAAGCCGGCTTGATGGGAGCGAAGCCGGTCTTCTTCCTTGCCATACCCGGTCATGGCCACGAGCGTTGTGCTCTCCGGTGCCGGCCCCTGCCGGCATCGGCCGGCTACCGCATAGCCGTCAATCACAGGCAGGCCGATATCCAGGAGCATCACCTCGGGGCGGAGCTTTCGCGCAAGTACAGAGAGATACATCTGGTTCTCAGAACAACGGGCTGGAAGCAAGCAACGCGTGGCGTGACAATGTCCCCGAACCGCCAACATTTCAATTGCGGCTCGGGCAATTTCCGTGCGCGACGATCGAAGGATGAAATCCGATTTTGGTGTCGGATGCGAGGAACTGCATTCGACTGCTTGAGGGCACAGTCACCATCCAGGTGTCCAGGGACCAAATATGAAGACAATCGCTTTTTTCCTGACAACGCTTGTGCCGGCCATCGCATCCGCGCAAGAGACGCCAGCTGTGGGCTACGCGCCGGTCAACGGACTGAAAATGTACTACGAAGTCCACGGAAGCGGCGATCCTGTGGTGTTGCTCCACGGCGCGTTCGGGACCATTTCACGCAACTTTCCCGAGTGGATCGGCGAACTCTCCAAGACGCGGAAAGTGATTGCCGTCGAAATGCAGGGCCATGGGCGCACGGCCGATATCGAACGCGATTTCAGCTTTGAAAACCTCGCCGACGATGTGGCTGCGCTGCTCGATTACCTCAAAATCGAAAGCGCGGACGTGATCGGTTACAGCATGGGCGGCGGCGTCGCAATGCAGTGCGCGATCCGCCATCCGGAAAAAGTGCGTAAGGTTGTCAGCATTTCGGCCGTGTTCCGCCACGACGGCTGGGTCAAGGAAGCAGTCGACATGTTCCCGCTAATCACGGGGGAGATGCTCAAAGGGTCGCCCGTCGAAGCCGAGTACAAGAAACTGAGCCCTACGCCCGACAAGTTCCCGAATTTCATCAAGCGCGTCATGGCGATGGATTTGAAGCCGTACGACTTCGGCGCCGACAAGCTCAAGGCCATTAAAGCGCCGATATTATTCATCCACGGCGATGCCGACGGCGTTCGGCTTGATCACATCTCGGAAATGTTCCGGCTAAAGGGCGGCGACATTTTCGGCGACATGCGGCCGCGCTCGGTATCGAGATTGGCCATATTGCCCAACACGACACACGCCACGCTGATGAAGTGCATGTCCGTTATCGTGCCAATGGTGAACGACTTTCTCGATGCCAAGCCGCAAAGGCAATGAGGAAGCTGAACAGCTATTAACGTGCGAAGGACTGCCGCCCAAGTGCCATGAATCCAAACGGAAATACCACCCATGTGCCCCGTGAAGTGGACGACACGAGGGCTGCGCGGCGGCGGCTCAAGGCGTTGGTCACGGTGCACGTCCTGGCCGCGGCGGCGTGGCTGTTGCTGCCGTTCATGCTCGCTTGGGTGCCGCCGTTTGTTGACCTGCTCGGGTACCCGCTGGTAGAGCACGCCATTGCGACGCGAGCGGCGATGGTTGCCTCTCCGCTACTCTACCCGGCTCCAAGTAAGGTATACTCATAGAAATGCGTGTGCTCGCTGGTCCAATCGTGCGCCGCGTCGAACCGAGGTTAGCGTCGGTTTGGGTTGCGACCGATGTAGCTTGCCGGGTCACATTGGACGTCTGGAAAGATCTCCAAACGGCATCCTCAGCGCCTCCGCCGCTGTTCAGCGCAGGCGGGCAAACCATTCGCGCGGGAGAGAATCTGCATGTCGCGCTGGTGGTTCTGGACCTGACCAAGGAGGCAAACGCCCAGCCGGAGCCGCTGCTGCCTGAGGTGGTCTATTCGTACGACCTCTCCTTCTTCCCGCTTGCCGATAGCAGTTCGGCGACGCTCTTGAGCCTGGGCCTGCTGGAGGACCATCAACCCGCCACGCCGCAGGACAAACCCCATCTTGCGCCTCGGCTACGGCAAGGGTGTCTTGCCGTCGTTCGTATTGCCCCCACGTCAACTCAAGGACCTGAACATTCTGCATGGCTCCTGCCGGCGGGTCGGGTTTGACGCGCCGGATGCCATGACATGGGTGGACGACTTCATCGCCACCGTGCAAACCGATGCGGTGGCTCGGCCTCATCAGCTGTTCCTTACCGGCGATCAGATTTACGCCGACTATCTTCCGACCGCGATGCAGCAGTACCTGACTCCTCTTGCAAATAAGATGATGGGATTCACCGAAAAGCTGTCCACGCGGTTCGGCTTGCAGACGGGGGCGCGGGCGTCACTCCATTGGACTGCGATCTGGCGACGTTCCCCGCGGGCTTGCGCAGAAACATGATCCTGCACGACGCGCGGATGTCCACCAGCGATGGAACCAACCATCTGCTGAGCTTCGCGGAATCTGCGCTATGCATCTGATGGCTTGGTCGAACGAACTGTGGTTTGACTCGGGCCTGCCCGATCTCAAATGGGATCCGGACGCCCACCAGGACGCCAAGACCGTGTTCGCCGCGGTGGATGGGTCCAAGATTCCGCCTGTGTGGGCGCTGCATTTTCAGCTGTTGGGTGACAACCCTCCCGACGATACGACGCATCCGGCAAAGGCGGATTCGGACCTCAAGAAGCTGAAGATCTTCTCGCCCGAGAACGTCAACAAAATCCTGAACTATCTGGCGACGGACACGAAGCGGGGGGCGGCGTACAAGACCGAGGTCAAGGCATCCAAGACATTCATTGCCGGGCTGACCCGTATAAGGCGGGCGTTGGCCAACGTCGCTACTTACATGATTTTCGACGACCACGAGATCAGCGACGATTGGAATTTCTCGAAGATCTGGAAAGACCGCGTCATGACCTCCCCTCTGGGGCGCACGATTCTGCGCAATGGTCTGATGGCCTACACGCTTTTTCAGGGCTGGGGCAACGACCCGAATCAATTCATTGATGATACGCGGGATCCGCAGGGCAACGTCATCACGAGCCCGCAAAAGCAATTGCTGGAGGCGATCCCGCAGATGTTCCCCGGGACGGACCCGCGCCGCCCGACGCGATTGCCAATAGAGTGGACACGCTACTGGGCCTGGCCGGAGATCCTCCCTTGCCCCTGGTGCCCACCGTCACCTGGCACTATCGCATCTCCGGACCCCGGCACCTTGTTCTGGTGTTGGACGTCCGCACGCGGCGCAGCCAGACCGGGCGAACCGCGCGCGCCGCAGAATCTATCGGAAGACGCGGTCAAACAGCAGCTTCCCACCGATACCGATCCGACGCTGGTCAATCTGGCGGCGGAGATCGACGCGGTTCTCGTGATTTCGAGCCTGGTGGTGCTGGGGCCGCCGATCTTTGATGCCTTGTTCGGTCCGCTGTCGTACAAGATCTTCGACATTAAAGACCACATGGACCGCGTCGCCTTACCGGCCACTGATCCGGACGCGATCGAGTCCTGGCCCAACGACGAACCTGGCTTTGAGCGTTTGCTGAACGCTCTAGCGCCGCTAAAACGGGTGGTGTTGCTATCGGGCGACGTGCATTATTCCACCAGCGTCGTCATGAGCTATTGGAAGGACCGCAAAAAGCCTCCTGCGCGCATTCGCCCAGTTGGTGTGCAGCGCGTTGAAGAACAATTTCGACGACCGCCTTGCCTGGGCCGATCAATCCTTTGCGATTTTTCAGAAAGTGCTCCAGTTGAATGATGAGGCGGCGAGGCTGGGATGGAAGGATTTTGTGCAGGATCCGGTCAGCCTTCCGGCCGGGCAAAAAGCCGCTGCCCGCCCTGGACGCCCGAATGCAGCAGGCTCCGATTTTGCTGCCGACCCTGGGCTGGCCTGACGGCACGCATGAAAAACTCCAGAGCCCTCCCGATTTTTGCTGGCGCATTCACATCGTCAAAGATGTGCGGCCCGATTCCAAGCGTCCGCTGGAGGAGCGTCCCTCCCCATTGTTCGACAATCCCAGCCAGGATGTACCCGCGACAGCGGACTCCTATAAAATCGTTGCGGTCCGCCATGCCAAACTCCTCGACCGCATGAATTACACGCGCCAGATCTTATTCACCACCAATATTGGCGCGATTCACTTTGAAAAAAATGGGGACGTGGTGACGGTAATCCATCAGCTGCTTTCCACGCATCCCCACGCCTTCGATCCCAACAAGCCCGAAATCTATATGGAGCATCGGATCGATCTGGACACGCCTTCCGAGCCGCCACCCACCATAGGAGCCCCCAGTTAAGACATGAACGAGGAGGCGAAACACAACTGGGTAGTGGCCGGCCTGATGTACTTTACGGACGGCCTGATCTGGATGGCCAGGAAGCTCGCCGACCCTGATGTCCGGCGAGCGTGTATTCCGACCTTGGCCTGCCCGTTCCGAAAGACGATGCTCAGACGCCGGACATCCAGGACCATGTCGACAGCATCTCGGGCTATATCCAAACTCCGGACCCTGACGGTGAGCAGATCAGGGCCGTGCTCGAAGAACTGCGCCATCTACCAGGCTCTGCGTGATTTTATCGTGCAGAATGACGAGAACGGGAAGGCGGCAGGAGCTGACGCTCTGTTCCGCCTGATGAGCACCAACTATATCCGGCTGCGGGCAGCCGCTTGCCTACTGGCTCTTCCAGCCGCTGCTGTTCGCGGATGACGTGCTCTCGAACGGGATTTTGCCTTCTAACACGCTGGCGGCGGGCAAGTCCCTTCTTCACAATATCGCCGATTTAATCTTGCATTCGAAAACCTTTTTCAAACGGGTTTCACTCCAGACCGCTGCGGACGCGCAGACTCTTTCGGACTACACGTTTTTGCCTCTGGTAACTGCGCTCGGAATCCTTAGCACATTTTTGATCAAAGGCAACTGGTTCAAGCAGAGCGATATTCAAATCCTGTACGGCTGGGAGCCCGATCCAAACCCTCCGCCCGGCCCCAACGACCCCAACCCCGACAAAATTCCGAACACTCCCAACGCCGATCAGATCTCCAGCCGCATGCTGTCGGTCTCCTTCGCAAATTCGCAGCCCAACACGCCGGATGAAATGCCGTGGTCCCTTCTGACGACCATCGCGTTCGTTCCCAAGGACGAGGGCGGCGAAGGATTGTTCGTATCCCTGGGCGGTTCGCTGTCGTTCGCGCACCTGTTCGAGGGCAAGACGTGGAAGCTGACAGTCACGTTCTCCTCGGCGGGCGCCTTCGACTTCACTTCGCTTTTTGAGGGCGATTTGATTCATTTACCGCCGGACGCCGGGGTACAGCTTACGCTCGAACACTTGCCAGATCCCACCGCCTTGCCGCAGAAATTTGACGTAGGCGGAGCAAAAATCGAATTCGGAGACTTCAAGATCTCCGCTGGCGTCGGCAGTTCCGGCTTTCAACTCCGGGCCGTAGCGCGAGAAAAGCGCCTTCGTTGTGGACACCAAGAGCGACCCTGTGATGGATCGCGCGGCGGGTAGCAGCACCGAAGCTCTTCGTATCCAGATCAGCGCGGGCGTCGCCTATCAAAACGGCCAGTTCTCGATTGATGGAGGCAGCGGGCTGGTTCTGACGATTCCGATATCGCTCACGCTCGGCCCCTTGCAGGTCCGTGGCGTTACTCTGGGTTTAACCCCCAGCACCGACGAGGCCCAGCCGCCTTTAACGCTCGAGCTATCGGCGACGATCGTAGTCACCCTGAGTTGGTTCGTGTTGACAGTGGACCGCCTGGGCCTGCACATCAACACCACCGCTCTCGATCTAGAACTCACCTCCAAGGGCGTGGGCTTGGCCATCAACGCGGATTGCGTTAGTGGCGGCGGGTTCCTGTTCTTCGATCACACCAGCCACACCTACGCGGGCGTGTTCGATGTAACCATCAATGGTTGGCTCTCGCTGAAGGCAGTGGGCCTGCTGACGACGCAGCTGAACGGCCAGAAGATCTTTTCGCTCCTGCTCATCATTTCGGCTACGGGCCTCGAGATCCATCTCCCTCTGGACTTCATCCTCACGGGCGTCGGGATTCTAATCGGCTTGGACCGGGAGATAAACACCACAGCGCTCGAAGCGGGCGTCAAGGCCCACTCGCTCGATAACCTGATGTTCCCTACGGATCCGATCGCGAACGCACCCGCGATCGTAAACTCGGCCGCCGCGGCTTTTCCTCCCAGCGTCGGCCAGACCATCCTGGGCGCGATGGTCCAGATTTCCTGGGGCGCCAAACAGTTCGCCCGCGCCGAACTGGCCGTGATCTACCAGTGGGGCCACACGCGTTGGGTCCTGTTAGGAAAGGGCCGTGCTTTCTGCCCCACCGAGAAGAACGCTCTTCTGCAAATCTACGTCGACTTTGAAGGAGACTACGATAGCTCCGCCAAGCGCGCGTTCGCTTATCTGAGCGTCAACCGGACCAAAATCGGAGGCATTTCGCTCAACGGCGAAGCCGCGCTGCTCAGCGAATGGGGCGACAACGGTACGTTCATCGTTTCGATCGGAGGCTTTAACACCAAGTACCAACCCCAGGTTCCGCCCGACTTTCCTTCTCTCAAACCGGCGAAGATCACGCTGAAAAACAGCTCGGTCATGAAGATTGAAGTGACCTTCTACTTCGCCTACACGCCGAATTCGACGCAGGTGGGCGGGTCCATCTCTGCGACGCTCAAGGCGGGCAAATTTGGAGTAGAGGGCGCGTTCAGCGTGGATGCCGTATTCCAGGATCAGGAGCCGACGTTCGTCTTCGACCTTAGAGGAAAGCTGGAGCTCAAAGCCTGGGATGTAACGCTCTTCCTGGTTTCGGTGGAGGGACTGTTTGAAGGCTGGTCCCCACGCCACTGCCGGGCCAAGGCTACTTTTGAGATTTTCATCTTCAGCCACACTTTCCAGATCGATGAGAGATGGGGCGATACGAGCCAGGTAGTGCAGGAGTCGGCGGTTGACGTGAACGCTCTGTTCGTAGCCGCGCTCACGGATCGGGGCAGCTGGAACGCGGACCTCCCGGTCAACGCGCAGTCGCTGGTTACGCTCAAATCCGCCACCGCGCAGACGCTGCATCCCCTGGGCACCATCCGGGTCCTGCAGCGCGTGGTGCCCCTGGGGCTGGAGTTAGAAAGATATGGAAATGGCCCCATTTCAGGCAATAACGTGTTCCAGATCGCCGGTGTGAACGTCGCGGGCGTGGCGATTCCGGTGACCAGGCTTCAAGAACAGTTCGCACGGTCGCAGTACTTCAATATGAGCGACGACGAGAGGCTCGCGTCGCCGGCCTTTGAGCACATGGACGCGGGAGTCCAGGTTCCGCCCGCGCCCCTGAGCGCCAGCCGCGGAGTGGCCGCCACCACGCAATATAAAACGCTGATCTACAATCCAGACACGAAACAGGCCGAGCCCGACGTCCCCTACGTGATGCCCTTGGATCGTCTCATCTTGTTCGCGACCAAGAGCCCAGCCGCGAAAGCAGCGAATACGCGCGGCGGAAAGGTCCGGTTCAAAGGAACGGTCAACCCGGTTCGGGTTGGCAAGCTCACCTTCGCGATTGCGTCCTCCGCGGATCTGAGTGTGGCGTCCATTCCTGGAACTGCCGCCGGGGAAGCCACCAGCTTTTCGAGCGCCACTCAGGCATTGCGCCAGCACCTGCGCACTAACCCGGCGGATCGGTTTAATCTGCAGGTTCTCGCGGTCACCGGACAGAAAGGGTCGTGATGCCGGATCCAAACATAGGCGCGAAACGTTCTTCGCCTGGGTTCGCCGGGGACTGACCAGTCTTCCGCCCGAGACGCTGGCCCCCACCCTTGCGTCGTCCGCGACGGTTCCGGTAGCGTTGCAGGTTTCCTCCAACGCGCCCGTTACCCAATCCTTTAAATTGGCCGGTCCGGGCGACGTCACCGGGCTGGACCCGCGCCAGGTGATCCGGGCCGAACCCGCCGCCGGCACACAAAACTTCGAGCCGAACTTTTTGGCGGTGGTGGAATTCGACAGGCCTGACTTCCCGTGGCTCTTTACGCCCGTTGCTCCGGACTCCCAGGACCGCATTCGCCCCTGGCTGTGCCTGGTGGTGGTGCGCCAAACCACCGGCATCACGATGACCGCTGGGGGAGCCGGACTTCCGCTCGTGCTCGACATTCGCGATCCAATTTCGGCCGGCAAGGAGCTTCCCGACTTGACCGAGTCGTGGGCATGGGCGCACGCGCAAGTCACCGGACAGGTGGTATCCTCCGGTGTGGATCAAACCGATTCGCAGACCCCGGAGCGCACGCTTTCGCGCCTGGTCTGCCCGCGCCGTCTGGATCCGAATACAGCGTATGTGGCGTGTGTGGTTCCATGCTTTGAAGCGGGCCGAAAGGCCGGGCTGGGGCTCTCCCCGGATTCCTCGGACGCGACGCTCGCGCCCGCGTGGACTTCCGCGTCTACCGCCCTCCAACTCCCTGTCTACTACTTCTGGCAATTCCGCACCGGACCCGCTGGCGATTTCGCGTCCCTGGTGAAGCTTCTGACGGCCTATCAGTTCCCGGCCGCGAGCGGCACCCGGCCCATGTTCGCAGGCCAAGCCTCCCCCGGACTGCCAAGGCGCTCCAGCCGGATCGCTAGAGGCCATGGTGGGACTCGAGAGCGCGCTTCTGCCGCCCGGAAGCAATCCGGGGGATTGGACCGGCGCCTTTGCGGACTCCTTTCGAACGGCTCTGCGCCATGATCGGCGTGGCGGTCAGCGGATCCGCGGACCCGCTGGTCACTCCGCCCATTTATGCGGGCCACCACGCCAATCAGACTCAGCCTCCAGCCCCTGGGCGCAACCGGTCTGGCTCAGCGATCTGAACCTCAACCCGCAACACCGATCCGTTGCCGCTTATGGCACTCGGGTGATTCAGGACCAGCAGGAAGCGCTGATGGTATCCGCCTGGGATCAGGCCGGTGATCTGCGCCGTGCCAACTCCATGCTGCGCCATGCGCAACTGGTGCGGCGAGCGTTCACCTCGATTCATACGAACCATATCAGCAAGCTCGCCTCCAGCCAGTTGCTGGACGTGAGCCGTCCCGTGCACACGCAAATCACGCTCGCGGCGAGCACCACCGTGCGCAAAATGTTTATCGACAAGAGCATTCCTTTGAGCGTGGTGAGCCGCGAGTTCCGCATGGTGTCGCGGCCTAGGGGTCCGCTGATGCGCGCCGTGTTTCCGCCTGGGCAGCGCATCATCGCCCGGTGGCGGGGCGGGTGGCCTCGGGGAATTTGCTGGTGACCATCTTCCAGCCGCCCTTCGCGGTGGTCACACCGCAGGATGCGGAAGCTCGCTTTAAGGCTGCGGGCGGAAGCAGGGGAGCGGGCGTACCGCCGGTGAGCGGACTCGAAATGCAGATTTTCCCCATGGCGTCCGTGCCGCAAAGACCGGTCTTCGCGATCCGTCCTCCGGCCCTGCCGGGCGTTCAGGTGCCGCCACCTCCGCTACCGCCTCCTGTATCGGCGAATCTGCCGGACAATGCGCCGGCGGCGCGATTTCGGGCGGCTATCACCGCGCATCAGAAGATGCTCGGGCCTATAGCCGTTGCAATCTTGATCCCGCTGCCTTCGGTCAACGTGGATCCGTTCAAGACCCTGGTGCTCCAGCAGACCGATCCCGCCGTGCGGGTCGCACAATGGGTGAAGCCCATGATCCGCGCCAACGGATCGGACGTGGCGCAGGAAACGCTCGATCCGATTGCTTGGGCCCCCAGTTTTCCTCAGCCTATGTACGAGCCTTTGCGCAACCTTTCTCAAGACATGATCGCGCCGGGGTTGAACGATGTTCCGGACAACACAGTTTCTCTGCTGAAGACCAATCCCCGTTTCGTGGAGGCCTACATGGCCGGTCTGAACCATGAGATGGCACGCGAACTCCTATGGCGCGGCTATCCGACCGATCAGCGCGGGACGTATTTTCAGAGCTTCTGGGATCGCCGCGGCGTGCCGACGTGCGGCAAACCACCACCGACATCCCCCCGATCCCCGCTTGGCCGCCAGACCAGCATCTGGGCCAGATTGCCTCGAGTGCCGGGAATCTGCTGGTGCTCCTGATCCGGGGTGAGATCACGCGGCGCTACCCCGATGCGATCATTTATATGACCCAGGCCACCTTTCTCGCCGGACACACGCGACCCTCGCCGGGCACACAGGAGCTCCAGCCAGTGATGAGTGGAACCATGGTTCCGGACATGGCTTTCTTCGGATTCCCCATCGCCAAGAATGACGCTCTGGGGGACGGCACCGCTGCGCACCCGGGGTGGTTTTTCGTGATCCAGGAACACCCGTGCGCGCCGCGCTTTGGGGTAGAGCCGGATGCTCCCGCGGGCCCTCTAAATACGGGCGCGAATTCGGCGGAGACCGCCAAAACCTATCTTCAGCCACCGGTGCACCTGGCGATTCACGCGCTCGACTTGCTGGCGGGAGTCTGACGTGGCCACTCTCAGAGACCTGCGAAAACAGCGCGATGCGGCGCAAAGTGAGGCCACCGGGCTGGACGCACAGCTGAAGATCGCCCGCCAGGTCCTGGACGCCGCGTTGCGCAACGGGCAAGCCGCCCAGGCCGATGCGCAGCGCCAAACCATCGCTACGCTCACCGCCAAGCGGAAGGATGCGCTTTCCCGGGCCGCCGCGTCCGCGCAGCAGATCGATTCGGCTCGCACGTCTACGCTACCGGCTTCAGGAGCCGATCCGTTGGGGAATTTGGATTCCGCGCTGCCCATCGTGATGCTTCCGGTGCGTCTCGAAACGCGTTTCCAGGGTTCGCAGCTTCTGATTCGCGTATACCCAGACGACATCCATCTGGACTCGCATGAACCGGAGCTCACCGCCGACGAAGCCGCGCGGAAAGACTTATTGGCAGCAGCTCTCGCAGGGCACGGCGCAGCGGGATGCCTGGGCGCAGTTATCGCGCTTCCATGGCCCCGAGCGCGCAGAGTGGATCGCTCGGGAAACCCAGGCGCTGGCGCGAATCCGCCCTCCCGCAGTTCTTCCTGGACGCGAGCGGCCCACGCGGCCGTGCTCCCGGATCGCTGGATTGCTTTGGGCTATAACGATACGGGCCGGATTCTCACCGCCGTCGGCAATCCTATTCCCGATCAATTGATCGCCGGACCCTCGCCTAATGATGACCAGCCCGTGCCTTCGCCCGGAGGGACCGATGCGATTCAGGCGATGGATCCGGAGATGCGCTGGCTGTTCGATTTCGATACCGCTATATCGGTTGGCATGGGGTTGCGCGCAGCATGCCCGCCGGAATACCGCCGGCGCTCAAGACGCTGATCGTTTTCGGGATCAAAAGCACCATGGACGGAGCCGAATCGGCGGACGCGTTGGCGCGACTGTTCGAAGCGCACCGTTACACGAGCGGGCTCTCTTTCCTGCAGCGAGGCATGCCTACCAACAACACCACGGCGACAAAATCTGCATATACTTCGACCCCCGGCCTAGACGACGCCGGACCCTTCGCCCGAGCCGCGGGCGGTCCTGCCGGGAACGCTGCCGCGAGAGCATTAGGCATCCCTGCATCCGCGTTCGCGAACGCGCTGTGGGTGGACGATCCCACCGAAGCGATCGCGCAGGCCATGAACACGGCCCTTTGGCACGGCACCTGGGGCTACTTTGTGGATCAGCGCCTGGCGGGAATCGCCACCGACGCGGGCCTTGAGCAGATGCGTTCGCATTTCGTCAATTTCGTCCGCGCTACCGGACCGCTTTCGCCACTGCGCATCTCCAAGGAGCCTTATGGCATCCTTCCCGTCACCGCGCTCGACTTGTGGTCGCCGGTCGATGCGAACGATGTGACCGACCGCGGCGTCACGATTCTGCGCAACCTGCTGGATCCGTACTCGCGCGCTGTCGCGAATGTGCCTCGCCTGGGCGGCACAGCTGATCCGGATCAGGATCTACTGTCTGTGCTCCGGATGGATGCCGTCTCCGCGCAGTACGCGGTGCGGCCTTTGGTGGGCGCCAACTACGTCAACAACTTTTGGGCCTTCACCGGAGCTCCTCTCGACGCTACCTGGTGGAACGGGCAGGCGACCGCTGCGATGCCGACCCTAAACGTTCCTGGACTGCCCAAGAACACGCCCCAGGCCACCTCCTTGTTTTCTGGCTCGCCCGTCCAACTGGGCGATAAGCCGATGGTCGATTCAGGTGGCGGCACAACGTACATCCTCGGGCTCGCGAGCGCCAAGCTGTCCGATCTGCGTGCTAACACAGTGCTCGCGGCCGGCCAGCGCACCCTCCTCTATGACCTGCTAAGACATTCGCTGCTATGCGCCTATGCGAGTGAAGCCCGACGGATGCAGACCGGGGCGGCAATCACGGTGGATCACCCCGAGCCGGAATTGGTCGGAATCGATTCGGATCAGCCACCCAACACCATCTGGCAGCAGCTCGACCGGCCTGTTCCGCCGGCTACCGGCACCGTCAAGTTGGGTGACTTTCTGGACGCCCCCAATCACAGCCCTGTGCTGGATGCGATCCGGGGCGCGATCCGTACGCTCTCCCAGCAGACGGTGGATCGCCTGCAACTTCATCTGGCGGCAACCCTGGACACCGCCTCGCACAGGTGGGACGCATGGGCGACTTCCCTTGCCACTCGCCGGCTCGACAAAATGCGCACGGCCCAGCCCACCGGCGTCCGCATTGGCGCATACGGTTGGGTCGAGAACCTGATCGCGGGGACCGCGGCGACATCGGAAGGCTACATTCATGCGCCATCGCCCAATCATGCGGCCACTGCGGCGATTCTGGCCAGCGGATACCTTACCCACCGCAGCGCCGCCAATGGAAATCCGTTCGCGGTGGACTTGTCTTCGGACCGGGTGAAGCTCGCCGATCGCCTGATCCAGGGCGTCAGGCATGGCCAGCCGCTTCCGGCGCTGCTCGGCTACGAACTGGAACGGGCGCTTCACGACGCACAACTCAGCCGTTACGTGGCGCCCTTTCGCAAGCTCGCACCACTGCCGTCCACTCCATCGGCGGGAAACCAGACCTCCGAATCGATTGCAGCGAATAATGTCGTGCACGGGGAGCGCATCCTGGAGCTTTGGAAGGCCAAGGATCCCCAGTTTCAAGCACTGCGCACGGCGGCAGAATACGGCGGATTTCGCTGTGATTGACAGCCTGTTCACAAGGCTGGACGGTATGGTGGATGCGCTGGGCGACGTGCTGATCGCCAATAGCGTTTATCAAGTGGTGCAAGGCAATTTTAACCGCGCGACTCTTACCCTGGACTCTGTGCTGCGCGGTGAGCCTCTGCCCAAACAGGAAGTCATCCACACGCCTCGCAGCGGGTCCGGGCTTTCGCATCGCATCATAGAGTTCCTGGACGCCGCTCCTGCTCCCGTGGCCAATTGGAACACGAACGCGTTCCAGGCCCGCGCCCAGGCCGATCCGATTCTGAACGCCTGGGCCGCCCGACGCCTGCCGGATCCCAAGCGCGTAACATGCGAGCTGACCAATCCCGCTGGAGTCAAGCGAACCGTGGCTCTACTGGAGCTCGAACTGTCGCCTCTGGATGCCATCTACTGCGGGGAGACGGAACTTCGCCAAAGAGTGGAGCATTTAGTCGCGGCCGTGGACGGCACCAAGATCGATTTCACTACCGCCGCGGACGTCAGCTTCAACAGCTTCCTCGCGATTACCGATGCTCTGGCGGCGCTGCTTGCCGCGCGAAGCCGCTCACAGGAACCGACCTTACTTCGCCCGATGACCCCGGCCCCGCCGGTGTCGATACCGCTGAGTTGCACTCCAGAACGGAGACCGCGATTGCAGCACTGCGCTCGCTGCTGACCTCAGTCCGCACGGGCGATCCGGCATCCCTGATGGCACCGCCCACTTCGGAATCGCGAACGCCGTCCCGCAGCCTGATCGGTTGGCGCTTCAGCTCCTGGCTGCTCAATCAGACATTACCGCACGCCTGACGAGCGTGGATCACCTAACCGCGCAGTTCGATCCCACCGGGCGCGACGCGGACGTGGTGCTCGAATTTGAACGCGACCGAATGCGCACCGTGTTCGGCTCGGGATTTCAGGTCATTGCAAAATGCACCGTCTCTAATGCTGCGGAACTGACCACGGCTTTCGCTGCCAGCGACGCTCTGCTGCTCAACCATCGCATGGAAGCGCACAATTGGTTCACACGGGTTTCAAACGCTCGTGAAGGAACCGCAATCCTGGCAGACGTGTTGCGTTTCTCCGAAGCTTATGCCGGAACCACGCCCGTGTTTACCGTAGGCCAGCTTCCCTTCGTCGCCGGCGAGCCTTGGGTGGGCCTGCCGATGCAGCCGGGCGTTCCGCGCACTGGGCAGCTTTCGCTGTTTGCGGTAGGTCCGCTTCCCTCGCTGAGCCAGCCCGTTGCGGGATTCGCGTTCGATCAATGGAACGAGCTGATTCCGTCCGCAAAAGAGACTACCGCGCTCGCGTTCCACTACGACCGCCCCAATTCCCGCTCCCCGCACTCGATCCTAGTGGCCGTTCCGGGGGACCTTACCAGACCCTGGAATCTGCTGTTCATGGAACAACTGCTGCGCAAAGCGCTCCAACTATGCAAAGTCCGCATGGTGGATCAGGACGCCATGACGGAATTGGACCATTACCTTCCGGCGCTTTCCTTCGCCGTCAATGCAGACGGCGACACGATCGCCACCGACCTCCGGGTGAGATAAGCATGCCTTCCATCACAAGCTGGTTTAGACTCGAGCCGCGGAGCCGCAGGGATTCCATTGACGCGGGACTGGAAGCCCGGGTGTACGATCCGTTATGGCTCCTGGGCCGGCAATGGCAAGTAAACGAATTTAAGGCTGAAGATGCCGGCTCGCCGACGGCATTTCATTTGGAAGGCGACGCGTTTCAGCTGACGCGCTATTTCGCAGGCGACCTGCCCGCCAGCGGAGTAGCCCAGGGCCAGTCTTTCGCGGCATCAACGGCTCCTTTGGAGGTTCTGGTCCAACGCGAGCCCGTCGCCCTGGCTCCCGCTGTCAATCTGCGATTCGCGGCCGATTCGGGCCGGTATTTCGCGCGTTTGCTGGAGGCACACGGCGCGGGCGGTTATGCCGCTGGCTACCGAAGCCTCTATCCTCTGAACATACCCTCTGGGCTCAATGACCGCGCCGCGCGGTTCGCTTCCGCCTTGGCCGGACGAGTAATGGACGGGACTAAGTTCTACAAGGCGATCACCGCGGGGCACCCGCCCACGCCGCCCATCAATGCCGCGGACCAGGCTTCCGTCGACAGCGCGACTCAGGAATGGCAGCTGTGGTTTGAAAGCGTTTTCAACGAGCCCGGGAACGCGCCGTCCAGTTGGGTGCAGAGCAGGATGGAGTATTCGTTTTCGGTGAGCGCGGCCACCCCCACGGGCGAGATCGTGCTAGAGGCCCCCGACTACCGGGGCGAAACGCTGGACTGGTCCTCCTTTCATGTTCGCTCTAAAGCGGCGCTTGGCTCGCCGGCCAGTGAAGCGCAACGCGAACCTCTGACCCGCACCGTCATTCCCACACCGGTGAAATATCCGGGAATGCCGTCGGAACGATGGTGGGAATTTGAAGACTCCCAAGTCGATTTCGGCGGCATCGATACATTGCCGGGCGATCCGGTGGCTCTCACGCTTCTGCAATTTGCCATCACCTACGGCAATGATTGGTTCGTGGTTCCCATTCCGGTCAGCGTGGGGTCGATCTGCCGCATCGCTTCCGCGACGGTGACCAACTGCTTCGGCGAAGTGTTCACGGTCCCCTCCTTCGCAAGCACCAGCGGAGCGCCGGATTCCTGGAAGATGTTCACGCTGGCCGGCGCAGGCCCCTCTGAGTTGCTGTTCGTTCCGCCGGCGATGGTGACGGCCGTTGAATTGCGGCTGCTCGAAAGCGTGCTGCTGGCGCACGATGAAATGGCCAACATGGCCTGGGCAATCGAGAAGAAGGTCTTGGACGCCACCGGATTCGTGTTCGACCGCACCCGGCCCGCTCCCAAACCTGACGAGCGCGGGGGCCCTGGTCTCACGTATGGGTTAGTGACGGCCGTACCTGAGAACTGGATCCCCTTTGTTCCGGTTTCCGAATCCACCACGGGCCGAATCCGCTTGAGGCGAGCCGCCCTGGCGATCACAGGCGCAACGACTCCGCACGCTGCCGGTCAAATTGTGGGCGTCCCCGGCGCGCTGATCGTCGCGGACGAAGAGGTCCCCCGCAGCGGATTAACGCTGACACGCTCCTGTCAGTACGCGCGATGGCTGGACGGATCCACCTGTCTTTGGATCGGCCGGAAGAAGGATGCCGGTCAAGGCGAAGCCAATAGCGGCCTCCAGTTCGACTCGGCGCAAGGACCGGTAGCGAAGCTGACTCAAGCACCGGAACGGATCAAGGTTGTGATTCGCGACCACTACGAGCGTCGATTGAGCCACTGGCGTCGCACGGTTCGTTCCCCGTGTTGCTCAAAACTGTCCGGGAGCCAGAAAATACTGGTGTGCTCCCCGCGGCCGGAGTCAAGAACGCGGGAGAAGACGCGTACCTTGGGACCATGGTCACCGCCGTCGCGGCGGATCGCTTGCATGACCTTCGGATCGGTTGTTCGGGGACAGGCCGAACGGATCGACGGTTCAAGGCAATCGCGCGACGCGACGAGGTGACCGATGCCCGAGAACGAGTGGGGGTTGTGCAAGGACTGCAAGTGGTGGCAGCTTGAGCCCGCGGCCGCGGTGGAGAACCTGACGCTGGGCCTGTGGATCGACGAGAAGCTCCAGCCGTTCTTGCTGCGGGTTTCGGGCAACAGCGGCTGCAACCGATTCCAGGGGGGCAAGCCGGCCCGCGCGGCCGGTTCGGGCGAGGCGCCGCCGCCGGAAACCAGGCCAAGACGGCCCGGGGGAACACGACGTCTCACTCATGGCCGTCACAGGCCGACAACCGGAGTCGGAATTCCCTTCAGAAACGAGGTGCCGGCCATGACTCATCAATGAGATGAATTCTCCAAATCGCTGGCCGAAGAAGTCCCCCGGCGCGAGTCGCTGCGGCGGCTCGGGGCCGTTCTGGCCGGCATCGTGCTCTGCCCCCTGGCGGCCGGGACTGCGCGGGCTGGCGGTAAGGGCAAACCTGTCGGCACCAGCCCACGTGCCGCGACGGATCCGTGCAAAGCCTTCTGCAAGTGTCGCAACAAAGCACAGCAGAACGCCTGCCTGGCGGCCTGCAACGCGTGCGGCGGCAACACTGGTCGCCTCTGCGTCACCTGCGGCAGCTACTACGGCGCCGACCTCGCCAACGACGTCTATAACTGTGGGGCCTGCGGCCACGCGTGTCCGCCGCCTGGTCCCTACGAATACGGCGCGTGCATCAACGGCCGTTGTGTGTACCAGTGCACTGACGGAGCCGTCCGCTGCACCGGGACGTGCACCTTCCTGGCCACCGATCCGGACAACTGCGGCGCCTGCGGCAACGTCTGCCGCGATTTCGCCCCGTACTGCAATCAAGGGGCCTGCAGCGTATGCGGGCCAGGACTGGCGCCCTGCGGCAATTCCTGCGTCGATCTTCGCTCGGACCCGAACAACTGACTGCGTGCGGCAACGTCTGCGGGGGAGCGACGCCGCTCTGCAGCTCCGGGACGTGCAGCCCGTGCGCGGGAAAGAGGCCGTGCGGCTTGCCGCCTGGACGGTGGGCTGGCTCGTCTGGCTGCTCGCCGGCCCGGCCTCCATTCTTCACGCCCTGAGATGAACGGCAGCCGACCCGGCACGAATCCGGTAGGATGGTCGACTACGTAACACGCAGAAATGGCTCTCCGCTCAGGAGAGCACCCCCCCGAACGGAAGCTGAGCCATGAAGAACCCACGCCTTCTCGTCGCGCTCACCGTGATCAACCTCGGACTCCTGGCCTACCAGGTGGTCCTGCCGAGGTTCGCCTTCGCAGAGGAGAACGCGCCGGTTCTCCGGGGTCGCGCCCTGGAGATCGTTGATGAGCGAGGCAAGGTCCGTGCCCAGCTGCAAGTCTTCCCGCCGGACCCGAAGTACAAGCTGCCAAGTGGCGATCCGTATCCCGAGACGGTGCTCTTCCGACTGATCGACCCGAACGGACGGCCATCGGTGAAGCTGGCGACCGACGTGCGTGGCGGCGGGCTCTATCTCGGCGGCGCGGAAGACCCGACCATGGCCCGGCTGGGGGCTCAGGGGGCAGAAGCCCGCCTGGAGCTGGTCAACAAGGATCGGCAAGAGAAGTTCATCAGGCCCTGAGCCCTGGGATTCAAAGGAGCGAAGAACCAGATATGCAGGTCGGTGGCATCCTTGAAACCGCTCTCTACGTTCCCGACATCAAGCGGGCGGCGGAGTTCTGCCGCCGCCTCTTCGGCTTGCCTACGCTTGTGGAGAGCGACCGGCTTGTCGCCCTGGACGCGTCAGGGCGGAGCGTCCTGCTGTTGTTCCCCGAGGGTGGGACGACGGAGCCGTTTCCGGTGCCGGGCGGAGTCGGTGTCATCCCGCCCCACGGCGGGTCGCGCGGGGGATACCACCTCGCCTTCTCGATCGCCTCCGAGGACGTGGAGCCGTGGCAACGCCGCCTCGAATCCGACGGAGTGGCCGTCGAGAGCCTCGTGACCTGGGCCGGTGGGGCGAAGAGCATCTACTTCCGTGACCCCGATGGCAACCTCGCCGAGCTGATCACCGCCGGAATCTGGTCGATCCTCTGAGGGGCGTCTGCGTGTCCTGGCGGCACGGCTTTTCGAGGTGCCCGAGCAACCGGGCTCGTGCATTGCCGGTTCGCGGCCGTCTCGGATAACCTTGGACGACCCTGACATTCAACCCGCCCAAGACTTCACCCTCCCGGACTTCGACAGACCTACTTCCCCTCGAGCCATGGATCCCTACGTTCTCCCGTTCTGTGACGTCGCTGCGGACTCGGTGCCGCTTGTTGGCGGCAAGGGCGCCAACCTCGGCGAGATGGCCAGGGTGGGGTTCCCTGTACCACTGGGGTTCTGCATCACGACGGCGGCGTACCGGGAGTTCGTTGCCGCGAGCCCGAAACTCGACGGGTTGCTCGACGCGCTCGAGGGCGCGAACCCGCGCAACCTCTCGGGGATGGGAGAGCTCGCAAAACGAATTCGCGATCATCTCGACTCGCTTCCGGTCCCCGACGCCGTCCGGGCCTCGGTCCTCTGCGGCTGGCGAGAGACAGGCCCCGAGCACTCCTACGCGGTTCGCTCCAGCGCCACCGCCGAGGACCTGCCCCACGGCGTCGTTCGCGGGGCAGCAGGATACCTATCTGAACGTCCGGGGCGAAGGGAACCTGCTCGACGCGGTGAGGCGGTGCTGGGCCTCGCTCTTCACCGACCGGGCCATCAGCTATCGCTCGACGAACGGCTTCCCGCACCGCTCGGTGCTCCTCTCAGTGGTCGTCCAGCGGATGGTCTTGCCCGAGGTCTCGGGGATCATGTTCACCGCGGATCCGATCACCGGGCGCCGCAAGACCATCTCCATCGACGCGAGTTTCGGAATCGGCGAGGCGCTCGTCTCGGGACTTGTCACCGCCGACCTTTATCAGGTCCGCTCCGGTGTGATCATTGCCAGGCGCATTGCAAGGAAATCGCTCGCCATCCGGGGCCTACCCGATGGCGGGACGATGACCGAGGAGGTCCCCGCAAGTGACCAGGAGCGGCAGGCGCTTCCGGACGAGCTCATCCTCGAGCTTGTGGCACTGGGTTCTCGGATCGAGGGACATTTTGGCCGGCCCCAGGACATCGAGTGGTGTCGCTCGAGCGGCGAGTTCTACATCGTCCAGAGCCGACCCATCACCACGCTTTACCCGCCGCCTCAGGCGCGAGACGGTACACTGCATCTCTACATGTCGTTAGGCCACGTGCAGATGATGACCGAGCCGATGAAGCCGCTCGGGGCCTCAACGCTCCGGACGTTCTTCCCCGTCGGCGAGCGCACGCCCGCGGGCGAGAGCGAGACCTTGCAGGAGGCGGGGAGCCGGCTATTTGGCGACTTGAACCCGATCCTGAGCTACCGACGCCTGCGCGACGTCCTGCCGCGCGTGCTGACGAACGTGGACGAGAAGGCCTCCCGCGCCGTGGCGGCGTTCCTCAAGCGGCCCGACTACCAGGCGGCGCTCGGGCCGGGGCGACGCGTGGGCCTCCCTACTGTCCGCGCAATTGCACCCGTTCTTGCCGAGATCCTCGCGGTCCTTGTCTACCGCGACGTTTCGCGCGGCATCGCCCAGGTCGAACGGGCCATGGCCGAGAGCGTCGCGCGGTGGCAGCGGGCACTCGATGAATCCTCGGGCCCCGAGCGCATCGCGCGCATTCGGAGCATGCTGCGATCGCTATTCCGGGACGTTCTCAGGATGAAGATCCTCCAGAACGTGGCGCCGGCGATGCTGGCGTTTCGGCTCATCGAGTCGCTCTCGACGCGCATGGCTCGGGGACGCCGCCGAGCTTGGCGACCTCGCCCAGGCCCCCCGCGGTAACGTGACGACCGAGATGGGGCTTGCCCTCGGGGACGTGGCTGACGTCGTGCGAGCCCACCCCGGTGCGATCGAACGCCTCCGGGCGGCGAACGACACGACGCTCCTCTCAAGTCTCGACGGAGTGCCGGGTGGGGCAACGGTCAGACAGGCTATCGGAGCGTTCCTCAAGCGATACGGCATGCGGTGTACCGGCGAGATCGACCTCACGCGGCCGCGCTGGCGCGAGGCCCCGACGCAGCTCGTCGCCGCGATCGAGAGCCACATGAAATTGAGTTCCCCGGGCGAGCACCGCACGGCATTTCTGACCGGCGAGGGACGAGCCGAGCGGGCCGGGGCCAGGCTCCTCGAGCGACTGAATGGAACTTCTTTCGGATGGCTCAAGCGGCGGGTGATGCGACGGCTCATTACGGTGTACCGCTCCCGGATCGGCTTTCGCGAACACCCCAAGTACTACCTCGTCCAGCTCTTCGACATGGCGAAGCAGCTGCATCCTGCGGGAAGCCCAGGAGCTCGCCGACGCCGAGATCCTTTCGTCCCCAGATGATCTCTTCTGGCTCTCGCTCATCGAGATTGAACAGGCCCTTCGGACGCGGCGGGTCGACCGGCACCTCCTCGAGGAGCGGAGGGACCGGTTCGCGCGGGACGCGTCGCTTCGCCCGCCGCGCTTCATCACGAGCGAGGGGGAGATAGTAGAGGCACCGACGGAGAAGGGTGTTCCCGCAGGGGCGCTCGCAGGCACGCCCGCATCCGCGGGGATTGTTCATGGGCGTGCGCGGGTCGTCCGTAAACTTGAGGAGGCTAAGCTCGAGAAGGGCGACATCCTGATCGCGCCGTATACCGATCCGGCCTGGACCCCGCTCTTCACGATCACGGCCGGGCTGGTCACGGAGGTTGGAGGTCTCATGACGCACGGTGCCGTCGTCGCGCGGGAATATGGCATCCCCGCGGTCGTTGGTGTCGACGGGGCGACGGAGGCAATCAAGGACGGGGCCGTCGTCCGCGTGAACGGAACTGAGGGCTACGTCGTGTTGCTCGGAAATGACACGACGAAACGAGATGAATGAGCGAGGTCGGTCAATCGGGCATTCCGGCGGGTTCACCAGGAGGAAGCTGCGGCCTGAGTGAGCCGGCGTGCACGAAGTAGAAGACGAAAAGGTCGCTACTCCAGCGCTGCGTCAGCCGGCCGGCTCGGTTTGCCCGGTTTCGATGCGACGTCCATGCCGTACGTCGAATACAGGGCGATGAGACCGACGAGCGCAGTGAGCAGGCCGCCTGCCTGGTAGAGCCGCGTGCCGAGCTGATCGACGAATGCCAATCCGATCGCGCACAGGGCGATCCCGCCGATCACCATCAAGACGCTCAAGGTCATCGCCGCACGTCCACGGGTGATCGGTAGATGCTACCAACATTGGGGCGGCGCATTAAAAGCGCGCTGCATGTCCCAGCCATTCTCTACGCAGAGGGAGGTTGAGCACATGCATAGCGACGCTGGCGCGATGTGGTGGATCGCGTGATCCGGCCTGACGCAACGCCAAGGGCATGCGTCATGCGAAATGACAATCGGCCGATCGGGGCGAGCAGCGAACGCAAGAACGGTGGCGGACCGGCGCGTCGAGACTTGAGAACGGGTCGCGCTCTGCCATTGCGCTATCGAGCCGGGCATCCGGCGAAGTTTGCGAGGTGGTGTACCCCCAGGAGTGCTGCGACCTCGCGCAGGCACTCTCGGCTGGCGGCGAAGAATCGGCCGAGCAGGCGACCACCTCTCAGCTTTTCGAGCCGGGCCCGCCAGCTCTCGGCACTGCTCTGGAGCCGATCGAGCATTCCCGTTACTTCCGCCGCGATCGCGGCCTTGCCGTCGCGGAAGAGACGCCCCGCGTGGTCGACCAGCATCAAGTGGGACTGATCATAGATTCGGCAACGCTCTCGATCACGTCGAGGGAAGTGCGTCGACGTTTTGTTCACCATCTATTTCCGCCTGAGTTTAGGAACGGACGTCTACTTCTTTGTCATCTTCAAGCACGCAAGCCGGCGCTGGCGCACGCTCGGTGAGTGGTTTTGACTCTCGGCGTCACGTCGGGCCAGCGGTCGTTGACTCAGCATTGGCTAGTAGGAGTTGGCCAAGCGCCGACGAATACGTCGGCATTCTTGGACGTCCCCGCCTGCGGGTGCGTCGGGACGCTTTATGATCGTTAACGTGCGTTGTTGTGACCGTGTTTCGCACCCGTGCAGTTGGACCGTCGGCTGATCGACGAGGGAGGCGCTGAGGTCGTTCGCCCCGCAGACGCAAGCGTAGGCGGCGTACGGCCCTTGAGGCGGTTCCTCTGTTCCGTGAGAATGGCTCAGTCCGGTCCGAGGAGGCAGGCGGTCGGTGCGGTACTCGGCCGGACGATGTGCAGGCAGGCCCCACCGGACGCAGAGGCGGACTTCTGCAACCAAACGGATGCCGTGAGACTACCTCAAGTCCGAATCGTCTGGGTCATGGTCGCCGTCGTCATAGCCGCACTCGACTTCGGGGCGATTCGGGCATTCCTTGATCCCCGAATGAATGGCCCCGGCCGGCCGCCTGGTATCCTCTTGTTACTGGGTGCCCTGCCCATGGCGAACGTTCTCGCGGTCGGCGTGCTGATTGGTCAACGGCGTCCCGGAAGTCGCCCGTTCCTCCTCGGGTTCGAGACGTTCGGTGCGATGGCGTTGGCCGTCTTCGGGGCCTTGGCGATTTGCTTTCCTCGCGAGGTAGTGATTCCCTACATGGCACCTTTTCTCTACCCCGTGGAGACGATCATCGGGCCGGGCCGTCCTGTCCTTTACATCCCGATCGGCGGCTTCGTCGTTCTGGTCGTGCTCGGGTTGCCGCAATTAGTCTTCGCCCTGATTGGTGGCTCTCTCTCCCGTAGGTTCAAGATCACCATCACTCCACGCTGATACGCTCGATCCGGCATAGAACGACACGCATAGCAACGGCGGCGCGGTTTGGTGGATCCCGATAGCAGGCCCGACGGGATGCCCTGGCCGCGCAGCATGCGGAATGACAATCGGCCGATCGGGCGCACAGCGAACGCACGACGGGTGGCGGACAGTCGCGACCAGCTACGCCCTGCAATGCGGCTACGAACCCCTTATCCGCTCCGTGGGCAGGGTAAACGCCACCGAGCTGGATCGCTTACGTAACCGCTTCCTGCTGACCGCCGACACCCGCGACGTGCTCGCGGCCCGCGATTCCGTCAAGCAACTCCTGGGCATCCGCCAGCTCGACACCAGCCCCAGCCGCTAATCCCCCGCCCTGCCAATCTCCGCGTCGGCTCCTTCCTTGACCTGCTGCACGCCAAGGCACGCCGCTCCTTAAACAAGCACCACTGAAAACACCGGCATGGATGCCGCCCGTCACCCCTTACGCTTGGCAATTTCCCCCCTCCATGCTAAGCTGATACGGAAGGAGTCACCGTATATGACCATTCATTTACCCGAGCCCCTCCAGGCCGAGATCCTGGCCGCTGTCCACAGCGGCCGGTACGCCTCGCTCGACGATGCCATGACCGACGCCGCTTCCATGCTGGTGCAACGCCTTAAGCAGGAGCAGGCCGAGGAGCTCGCCGCCACCCGCCAGGCCGTCGCCGAAATGAAAGCCGGTACGGGCAGACCCGCCGCCGAAATGCTGGGCGATATGCAGCGAATCATCGACGCGAAGCGTGGCCGGTGAACGATCAGGTCATCGTCACCCCACCGCCTATGAAGAGGCGATGGAGGCAACCCGCTGGTATGCCGAGCGGTCGCCGGATGCCGCTCAACGCTGGCATGACGGCCTCGCCCGTGCGATCGACACCCTGGCCGACCTCCCGACCCGCTGCCCGGTATCGCAGCACGATTCCGAGGCGTCAGGCTGCGAAGTGCGAATTCTCCTCTACGGCAAACGCCACGGCGTCTACCGCATCCTCTTTTCCATCATCGGCGATACCGTATGGGTGCTACGCATCCGCCACGCTAAACGCGATTCCCTCTCCGAAGGCTGAGGCGGTCACGCTTACCATTACCCCGCATTCGTCGTCCGTATGGGCGGGCACTCACGCGACAGCGATCTCCACAGCATTCCGCTCCAGCTGAGGACCGTTAACACCTCACACGTCAGCACGACCGGGTCCGCCCCGCACCTATACAGGGCCTTAGCAAACAGGAATTGCGAGCTCGCCCCACCGATGCTCCAGGGCACCCAAAACGTCCACGGTAGTTTGCTCATCCCGACCTCCCACCGATTTTGGATCACTCGCTGCTTTCGCCTGCTCGAAAGACCCTCGACCACCGTTGTCGTTCCTGCCCCAGGCATTAGCATTCACTGGAATACCAAACGTTAACAACCCGGTAATCTTTGGACAACTGGCGGCATGGAGGTGTGGCTTCCCTGGTCGCGTCGCTTCGTATCCCATAAAGCGGAGGATTGTATCTGAAGTGCCGACAAGCGAGCACCGCGCCCACGCCGGGCCTGTTCGGCACTTCGAATACAATTTTTTGAACTGAGCCTCGTAGGGCGGGCCTTCGCCTATGGGGATTGAATCGGCGCCCCGGCATTGGGAACGGGCAGTTTCGCGGTGAAGCGGAAGGCTGGAGTCGGCGCAACGCACCCAATGCTGACCTCGGCCCCGCTCTGGCGGCGCTCACTGAGCGTCGCCGGCCAGGTTCCGATCTCGTTTTCCGACTTGAGCGACGGGGATTCCACGGGCACCTTCTCTCAGGTGATCTCGACGTTGGTAATCCAGTCAGTTGGTCTCGGAATCAAGGAGGATCAGGACGTATCGAATCCGGCTGGCTCGAAGGCTAGCGACCACACCCCTGTTATGGGATGGGTCGGCGTCGGCGAAAGCGTCTCTGCGATCACCATCAAGCCTCTGCCACACGACGGGCAAACATTCGCCGCGCCACTTCCCTCGACCGGCTCCTTTGACACCGAGTTCGTTTCGGGCATTGCATTGTCGTTCATCAGCAAGCGGCATAGCGCCAGCTTCTCCTGACGTACGCGGTTAGCAAGGAAGCCGTAGTGCCTGATTCGCACAAAGCACAACGGCAGCACGTGCAGTAGGAACCGGCGGATGAACTCCGTGGCCTTGAGCTTCATCGTTTTCGTGGCTCCCTGATGCGCGTAGTCCTTCCAGTGGAATCGGACGTCACCGTTTTCCAGGCCGACCAGTCGCTGATTACTGATCGCTACACGGCGAGTGTACCGGGACCGGTATTTCAGGACCTGCTCCGGTCCACCCCATGGCGGTTTTGCGTACACGACCCACTCGGTTCGAGCGCTGGCCGCGAGCTGAAGTTGGAAGTCGCGCGGGTTTGCCAACGGGGCAAGCTTCCCATGGAGCGAAAGCCGCCCGCGGTCGAAGGCACTACGAAGCAGAGCCAGGAGCTTGCCGCGAAACACGCGGCTAAGCACGCGCACCGGCAGGAAGAATCCAGGCCGGCAGGCGATCCAACGAGAGCCATCCGGAGCCAGGCCACCTCCCGGCACGACGCAATGCACATGCGGATGGTGTTGAAGGTTTTGACCCCAGGTGTGGAGGATGGCCAGGAAGCCGATCTAAGCCCCGAGGTGCTTGGGGTCGGTGGCGATTTGCCGTAACGTTTCGGCGGCGGCTCGGAACAGAATGCCGTAGACCTCCCGTTGATTCTGGAGCGCGATCGGCCCGAGCGCCGAGGGAAGCGTAAAAACCACGTGAAAGTACTCGACCGGCAAGAGGTCTGCTTCCCTTTCTTCCATCCACTGTGCCGCGGAAGTGGCCTGGCACTTTGGGCAGTGTAGATTGCGGCACGAGATGTAGGCTATCCGCTGATGCCCGCACCGATTGCAAGCCTCAACGTGACCGCCCAGCGCCGCGGTCCGACAGACGCATAGGAGGACATGCATGGCAACGGCGGCGCGGTTTGGTGGATCCCGATAGCAGGCCCGACGGGATGCCCTGGCCGCGCAGCATGCGGAATGACAACCGGCCGATCGGGTCGCGCAGCGAACGCACGACGGGTGGCGGACCGCTGCGTGGAGACATGAACCGGCGGGGGAATTGCCCGCTCGAATGCGCTTCGAGAGTTGAGAACGGGTCGCGCTCGTCCGTAGCGCTACGCGCCGGGCATCCGGCGCGGTTTGCCAGGTGATGTACCCCCAGGCGTGCGGCGACCTCACGCAGGCGCTCTCGGCTGGCGGCGAAGAATCGGCCGAGCAGGCGGCCGCCTCTCAGCTTTTCGAGCCGGGCCCGCCAGCTCTCGGCACTGCTCTGGAGCCGATCGAGGATTCCCGTTACCTCCGCCGAGATCGCGGCCTTGCCGTCGCGGACGAGACGCCCCGTGTAGTCGACCAGCATCAAGTAGCTTCCCAATGAGAAACCTTCCAGCATCCCTTCACGTGACGAATCCAGCGTGTGTCGATCTTCGATCGGGCAAAGCCAGGGCGATTCCTCCAGCCCGGCCGACCTATTCGAGCCCGCCAAGCTGCCATGCTCGGCCCCCTTCACGTTCATCGCCTCGATCAGCTCCGGGGTGTCGGAAAACACTGGCCTGCGGCTCGTCGATGCAGGTTACTTGGCCTCTCGAATTTTTCGACTTGCACTGATGCGGGTTCAGTGAGCTTGTGGAAGCCGCGGGTTAGAAACGCTAGCATGGAGCATGGCTTTACGCGACTTCCGCGCCGAGGTGATTCATGACCGTACTCGTCGAACTGGAACTGCCGAAGGATTGGCGGAAATTCCGCTTGCCTCGCGCCCTGAATCATCGCCTCCATGAACTGCTCGACCGTCAGGATCGGGACGGCAAGTTATCGCGCCTGGAACGGCGCGAAGCAACCGCCCTGGCCGAGCTCGTGGACATGCTTTCGCTCATGCGCCTGCGGGCAGAACTCGCTACGAAGAATCGAAGTTAATGAGCGAGCATATTCCGGCGCGCTGGCCCGGGCGGTTCGCAACCGCGCCGGCCATATTTGCGAGTACTGTCATCTTCCGCAGCTTCTACAGGAAGCCGCTTTTCACATCGACCACATTTCCCCGCGCTCTGGCAAGGGACCTTCCCATGCAGATAATCTCGCACTCGCATGTGTTACGTGCTCATTGAAAAAGGCCGCCCGGACTCGTGCCCGCGATGCGTTATCCAAGGAGCTCGTCCCGCTTTTTCATCCCCGTTACGACCGGTGGAGCGATCATTTCCGCTGGTCCGGCAGTAAGTTGATGGGCCGTACGGCGACGGGAAGAGCCACCGTTGTTGCCCTGGGAATGAATCGTCCGGCCATCGTTGCCATCCGGCGGGCCTTGATAGAACTGGGCCGCTCAATGCCGGATTAGGACAAATCTCGAGAGGGAAGTTACTTCGGCGAAGACGCCAGTACTGGTCGAACGCTTGAAAGACGATAGTTTTGAGCTCCTCGCTATCGCAGGGTATCATGATATAACGGTAAGCGACACCGTTTGTCAGGGCGTCCGTCAACGCCCTTATGTCCGCGAAACCCCCGAATAACAATCGAATCACTTCCGGTTTCGTACGGAAGACCTCGCGCAGCACTTCGACGCCCGGCATGACGGGCATCTGCTGGTCAACCAGGACCACATGGATCGGCTCGCTCTCAACGATGCGTAATGCTTCTCCTACCTGGGTTGCCCCGAACACTTGGCAGAGCCCATGAAAGGAATGCTTCAACGACTCTACGATGGCAGGTGTATGGGCAACGACAAGAATCGCACCCCGCTCTGCCTTTGGTATGAGTGGCACCGCGACAAAGCTCACTGTGGCGTCCACCTCGGACGCCAGCGCCGTGGCGACAGGCCTGGGCTTGAGGAATCTGCGAAATCGGTCGTACCAGCTCATTGAGACCGCCTTTGCTCTCACGGTCACGCCGGATCGGCCACCGACTCAACCATGGCCGACGGCTGCGAGGTCACTCCAACAACGGTAATCGGGGGGAAGCTTGACGAAAAGTGAAATGCCCGTCGCACGCAGCGCGTGACACAGTGATACCAGTGAGTCGCGGCCGGACCGACGAGATGCGCGCGAGCCATCGTATTGGGTGAACCGCTCCTCGGGCGATCGGCAGACGTGACCGACAGCGCGGCCGCGCTTCAGTACTGCGTTGTATGTCCCAGTTCTCCTGTGGAATCGCGACCAGGCGGTTGCGATCGGGACACAGTTCGGGTAATGAGTATCACCCGACCGAACGAATCCGTCATCGTGACTCATCCGGTTCCGACTCCGAGGGGTGTTATGTGCCAGTCGAGCTCCCACGGACATCATCAGTACTGTCGTCACCACTCGCACCCTGGCCAACCGCATCAGAAGCACGCCCCCGCCCATCACCACGTAGACGACTCGTCGCGACTCACCCGCCGCCAAGCTCTGGGACGATTGCAGGCTGCCGGGCTGGTCGCAGCCGCGAGCGCCTCGCAATGGAGTTCCGTCGTCCGGGCGGTTACCGATGACAAGCAGGCGGCCCCGGCGGCGGGCGCAGCCACCAGGCTGTTCGACTTCAAGCAGGTCGCGCCCGGCATCTTCGGCGCCATCGCCCGGCCGACTGCCATGCTGAATTGCAACGCGGCGGTGATCGTCAACCGCGATCATGTCCTGGTCGTGGACACCCACTCGAAGCCTTCGGCGGCCAAGGCGTTGATCCGGCAGATCCGCGAGGAGGTCACCGAGCTGCCCGTCCGTTATGTAGTCGACAGCCATCTCCACGGCGACCACGCCATGGGGAACGAGGCCTATCCCGAGGTCTTCGGCGCGAGCGTCGAGGTGATCTCATCGGCGAAGACGCGCGAGTGGCTTGAGAATCTGGGCGTGCGCCGGATGCAGGAGACACTCGACTTCCTGCCCAAGCAGATCGCCGAGTTCCGCGCCAAACAGGAGGCGAGCCGCGACGAGGCCGTTCGCGCCGAGCTGGCCACGCACATCGAGGGGCTCGAGGCGTACCTGAAGGAGATGAGGCCAGCCCGGGTGACCCTGCCGACCTTGACCTTCGACAATCGCCTGGTGATCCACCGCGGCGGCCGGGAGATCCACCTCTTGTTCCTGGGCCGGGCGCACACCGCCGGCGACGTCGTCGCCTACGTCCCCTCGGAGCGCTTGGTCGCGACCGGCGACCTCATGCACGGCCTGCTGCCGTACATGGGGGACGGTTTCCCCGACGAGTGGCCGGCCACTCTGCGGGTGCTCGAGGCCCTGGACTTCGACCGCGTCGTCCCGGGCCACGGGTCGATCCAGGAAGGGAAGGGCGTGCTGGCGCAGTTCCGCGCCTACGTCGAGGAGATCACCGAGAAGGTCTCGCGGGGAATCGAAAAGGGTCGGACGCTGGACGAACTCAAGAAGACGATCACCGTCGACACCCTGGCCTCGCTCAAGTCCGGCGACGCGTCCGCCCGCGTCGAGCGCGAGATCACGACCCTCTTCCCCGCGCCCCGATCGGGCTCCCAAGCCGGTCGAGGACAGCGTCCGGAGCAACATCGGGGAAGTCTTCACTTACTTCAAGGAGCGCAAGGGCCGGCGCGAGATGCCGCTCAAATGAGGCCCGAGGCGCGCCGAACTCCCGACACGTCGAGGAAGGGGCCTTAGCGATCAAGCCGAGCCCCGTCGCCTCCCGCTCTCAACTCAACGCGCCTTGCCGAGGTCCACTTACCGCGGGAATCGTGCGGCCCAGCGCCTCGACCTTGTTTCGTCTTGGGCGCTCCGGTGACGTCGGACCGATGCACCCAAGTCGGCACCCCGCGATTCACGGAGCCGTGTGATTCATGCGGAGAGTTCATGCATCACGACCCCTCCGTCAAAGCAAGAAATCTCGGCGAATCGGGGAATTGCTCGTGACAAGTCACTGAGCATTAGCAATCGACGCACCGACGCTTGGCGATGCTGGCCGCGCTGTTTCTCAGGTAAAGGATCCAGCCATCACCTTGAGACTCCGCGGTAAGAACGGTTTTGAGAACACCAGTTGAAACGACGCACTTTCGCCGGGCTTGAGGATGTTGTCGGCACCGACGTTCAGACGCACGAACTTTTGCTTCTTTGCCGTCAGCCCGCTCGCGTTTTTCAGTTTGATTCCGCCGCGTAAGGCTGCCACGACCCCCATTGGGCCCTGGATCGGCGTGTTGCTGGCGTTCGTGATGCGGAATGTCTGGCGCTTCGCTCGCCGGTGGGGGCTCAGCAGCGTGACTTGCACCATGCTCGTCACATCAGCAAACCCCTTGGCAGAGAACGGCCCCGGCATCACGGTTAGGCTTACCGCGGCCGAGTTGTTCGACAAGTCCGGGTCAGCCCCGAGCGTGGCCGTCGCACTGAACGGCCCAGGCGCATTCGGTGTCACGGTCAACGTGATCGTTGCATTCGCTAATTTCGCCAGATCGAGCACGGCGAGGCTGACGACGTTGCCGCTGACCGAAAAGCCGACCGAGGCGCTGACGACGGTCGTATTGGCCGGCAGTGTAACTTCGAGCACGACGGCACTGGAGGTGTTGGGCCCGTTGTTCGTCACGACAAAACTGAGGGACAGTGGGGAGCCGGCCCGGATCGTCTCGGTGGGGCCGCTGGCACTGACGGCCATGTCGGGGTTCTGAAACTCGAAGGCGCCGATGTCGGTGTGGGCCCCTGATACGCGGGGCTGGTTACGCCCGTCCGTCGTCGGGGCGCCCGCGTCTTGGCCGCGGTCGCGAACGCCGTTGTTGCCGAGGTTGGGCAGGTTTGCGTGAGTCAGTTTGCTAATTCTGCCGAGCTTGCCATTATCGGCGAGCGGTCCCAAGAGTGGGTCCAGCGGCGCCGCCGAGCTACCGATGAAGCTGCTGTGGGCGTTGGGCGCACCCGCGATGAGGAATGCGTCCTCTCCAGAGTTGTCGCCGATGAAGTTGTTGCCCACGTCGACGATGTTGTTGAGTGAGAGGCCATCGTCGACATCAGGGGCGCCGGTCGCGGCGCTGAGGTTCTGCGCGATGATGGTGTTGATGAGCCGAACGGTGGCCTTGCCGTCGAAGACGCCGCCGGCAGTTCCCGCGCTGTTGAACACGATCGTGTCGTTTTGAAGCGTGATGACCCCGCCCCTGGTGCTTCCGTCGTCGAGACCGCCGCCATTGCCCTGAGCCACGTTGGCGCTGATCGTGATGTTCGTGAGCGAGGAAGGAACGGCGGTCCCGAGAAGGAGCCCGCCGCCGTCTCCGTTGGAACGGTTGTTGTTGAAAGTCGACGACGCAATCGTGAGCGCGGCGTTGTTGGTGTTCAGGAAGCCGCCGCCAGCCCACAGCGGTGTTGCCGGTGAATTGGCTGATGAAAATATTGACATCGCCGGTACCGTCGTAACGCACGCCGCCGCCGCCTAGCGACGACGTTCCCTGAGACTGATTGTCCTCGATAAGGCTGTCGTTGATGGTGAGTGCGCCGTTGCCGACATCCAGCACTCCGCCGCCAGCGCCGGCGCTCTTGTTGTCCTGGATCGTCGTTCCCCTGATGGTGAGGTTGCCGTCGAGCATGAAGACGCCGCCGCCGCCACCGACCCCGGCCGTGTTGTCCTGGACGAAGTCACTTTCGAGCGTCAGATCGGATGGGCTCGGCACCCGGATGGCTCCGCCGGCCGGGGCCGAGCCGCGCTGGATTGTTACGCCCTGAATGGTCACGCTCAAGGCGGCCCCGTTCGGGCCGACGTCGAAGATGCGGTCGGGGGAGGTCAAACCGAAGCCATCGATCGTCACCGAACCGCCGGAAAGGTTGACGATGTTGAGAGTTTGCAGAATGTCCAGGTCACCCGTGGCATTGTTGTCCTCATCGGAACCGTTGAGTGTGAGGACGTAATCACCGGGCTTCATAATTTCGACCACCCGGAGATCGAAGCCCGGGTTGGATTCGTTGCAAATGGAGATTGCAGCCCGTAGCGAGCCGCTATCCGGCGCATTGGAGTCGATCAGACTGGTCACTTCAACGACGAGACTCAGCGTGAGCCGATCCTCCATCGCCTCCATGACAGGACGAAACTTGTGGCGGCTGTTCTGGCCGTGGACCGAAGCTGACTTCACGATGGTTTCTCCTTCTGTGAGGAACTTGGCGAGTTTGTTTACCATGCAGTACACTTCGGCCTGCCCACGCCGGGACGGCGGGCGCTTGCTTGACGGTAAGCACCCCGCCGGCCCACTAGGTTGCTATTTCCACACAACGGTGGATTTTCACGGACTTCGCTTGATTTTCATCATCTACTCCGCCGTGACGCAGAGTTGGGATGGGAGAGGATCGAGCCGCTGCCAAGCCCACCGGTGCCAACGATCGGCCCGCCCGGGCTACTTCTCGCGAGCCAGCTTCCAGACATTGATGCCCGGCGGGTCGGGACCGTCCGTAACTCGCACGTTGAGCACTCTCCCCAGCCGCTGATTTTTGACCGTCACCGTGCCATCGAGATCGTTGAAGATGCCGGCGCCCTGGGAGGAGTTTCCGGACAAGGTACTGCTGCCGATCGTTACCATCCCGCCGCTGTTGTAGATACCGCCTCCCTCGCCCCCGCGACCGGAAAGGCGTCACGTCTTGAAAACGCCGGACACGTCATTATCGTGGGCCGAGCCGAAATTGCCGGTGATGGTCGTGTCATCGATGGTTGTCGTTCCGAAGATGACAATTCCGCCGCCGAAACCCTCGCCGACGGATCCCGCTGCCCGGGCGGCTCCCAAGACGACGAGGCCGGTGCCTCCATTAGGACTGCCGCCAGTGCCGCCGGTGGCGGTGCCCGGGTTCCCCGGTCCTCCTCCCCCTCCGCCGAAGGCCCTGTTGGTCGTGATCACGTTGGTTGCCTTGGTCTGCGCAGAACCCTTCTTGGCCCCGAGCCTGGGCTTGATCGTGAGGGTGCCGCCGGTCTCGATGGCGCCCCCCTCGCCGATGCCGCCGTTGCCGCCATTGCCGCCGCTAGCAGCGATCGCACTACCGCCGGTTCCGCCGTGGGTTCCGTTACCACCGTGGCCAGCGATGGCGACACCGCCGGCACCGGCATGGCCGCCGAAGCCGCCCGTGACCTGATTATCCGCCGTGAAGTTCACCGTAACGCCGGTGAAAGTCGCGGTCCCGTTGTTGGACAGGCCGCCGCCGGCGCCGAATCCGCCGTTGCCACCAATGGCGCCGGTGCCGCCCAGCGCCTCTCCGCCGTTGCCGCCGGCTGTCCCGCCGAGGCCGCCCTGTCCGTTGCCACCGAGCCCACCGGAGGCGCTGCCGCCGGCTCTCGAGCTACCGCCGCCGCCGCCGTTGGCCTGGTTGCCCGTGAACGAGCTGGTCGGCGGGTTCTTGGTGTTCTTCAGCGCCTTGAATGTGACAGCCCCGCCGGCATCATTGAACAGGCCGCCGCCCTGACCGTGGCCGCCGAGGCCTCCTGGACCACCGCTTCCGCCCTCGGCGAGTCCTCCCGTGGAGGAACGGTCAAAGTTCTGCCCGAATCCCCCGTCGCCACCCCGGCCTCCGGTCGCGAATCCGCCCGTGCTCCCGCTGCCCCCGAGGTTGCCGGATGCGGTGTTCGATGCAAACGAGAGCGCGGCCGTACTGGTCAGCACCGCGCCGCCGCCGTTGAAGACACCGCCACCGACGCCATCACCACCCCGGCCGCCCGCGCCGCCGATTCCGCCGAAACCCCCGCCCCCGTCACCGCCGGCAATGCCACCCGTGCCGCCGGCGCCGCCCACACCGTTGGCACCGCTGCCGCCGTTGCTGCCCGTACCTCCGAAGGCGGTGTTCGATGAGAAAGTGCTGGCATTACCAGACACCGAGACAGTGCCCAGGTTGAAGAGACCGCCGCCCGCGCCGCGTCCGCCCTGGCCACCCACGCCGCCCGAGCCGCCAAAGCCATCTCCGCCCAGGCCGGGAGCAATGATCTTGGGGCCGCCCGCGCCGCCGGCGCCGATGTTGCCCGAGCCCCCGACACCTCCGATGCCTCCGACGGACCGGTCGGCCGAGAACGTGACGCCGGAGAGGCTCAGACTCGCGCCGGCCGCGTTGAAGACCCCGCCGCCCAGGCCGTCGCCGCCGACGCCGCCGGCACCCCCGTTGCCTCCTCGACCTGTTTGCCCGTTTGCGCCGGAGCCGCCGTTGTTGCCCCCAGCGAACCCCCCGGAGCCGCCATTGCCGCCGGCGCCGCCGAACGCCCGGTTCGACGCGATCGTACTGTTGGCGATCTTGAGCGAACCAGCCGCGTTGAAGATCCCGCCCCCCTCTCCGGCGGTTCCAATCCCTCCAGCGCCACCCGCCAGGCCCGAGCCGCCGTTGATACCGTCGCCGCCGTCGAGGCCGAGAGAACTGTTGTTGAGGATCTGCACCGAGGAGAGGGCGACCCCGCCGCCCGAATTCAAGAGCCCGCCACCGCCGTCGGCGACCACCCTGCCGTGCTGGATGGTCTGGTTGGAGATCGTCACCTTGCCGCTCAGCACCTGAAAGACTCGATCCAGGTTGTTGCCGTCGACGATGGTTGTGCCAGCGCTCTTGCCTTTGATCGTCAGGTTGCCCTTGATGTCGAGATCGCCCGTGGCGCTGGCGTCCTCATCGGCTCCGGCAATGGTCAGCGTGATGGTGCCGCTGGGCAGCTTGATCGTGTTTGAGCCTCCCTTGGCGTCGGCGGCCATGATGGCGGAACGCAAGGTGATGTGACCGCTCGAGTCTTTGCCCGACTTGAGATTCACCGCCACGGTGTCGAGCACGCTGGTGACCTGGAACGTTGAGAGGGCGAGCCTCTGCTCAAGCCCCTCTCCGAATGGACAGAGCCGCCTGATACGCTTTGCGGGACGTGTCCTCCGATCGATGAACCCTTGGCCCTGCTCGCAATCGATTGACGAACGCAAAGAAAGAGCCTGGAACAGACGACGGGGAAAACTGCTTGGCTTCATCGGTGAGTCTCTCGAAAGGAGGCCTTCGCCTGAGCGGGGAACAGCGCCCGGATGCTCTTGCGGTTCTTTGTCTTAATGTGACGCACGAGGGAGCAGATGCGACACACTATTAACTCCGGAGGAAGCCGTTTACAGGACAGGCTGATCGCGAGTTTTCCGGAGATATTTCAGTTGTCCCTGATCATGGCCATCGCTTCCTTGTAAGCCAGCCAAAGGATCAGGTCGTCGTGATTGGCCGCGCCGGACAGCGGGTTCCGCTCGTCCTTGGGCAGCGGAGTCATCTTGGCTGCGGCCTCGGTCGCGAGCCTGCGGGCCTCATCCTTCCTGCCCTGCCGGAACAGCATCATCGCCCGATAGAACGCCGAACCGCCCGTCACCCAACGGTTGTTCGGGCCAGCCTGCTCCGCGGCGCAGGCGCAAGATCGGCGGCCGCGTCGTTGCCGATGCGGTATTCGGCCATGCCGACGGCCATCAGGTTCCACTCACCGCCGTTCCCGTGCGTCACGGCCGCCCGAGCCAGGGCGAGCGCCGCTTCGCGGTGCGCCGTTGTCGCTGGACGGCAAGAGGCTGCAAGCCTTGGCGGCGCGCTCAGCCGTCCACTCGTCGTTGGTGCCCTTCGCGAACGTGAGGATCCGATCACGAGTGGCGGCGAGTTCTTTTTCCTGTCCGAACCATGCCTGGAGGGCCGCGACCTTCAGGTAGAGCAGGGTGTCCTGCGGATTGGCGGCGGACACCTTCGCCAGATCCGGCACCGCCTCGCGCGCGCGGCCGGCTTTTTGGTAGGCGTTGGCGAGTCGAGCAGACAAGGAGCCGTCAGCCGGAAGTGCAGCAACCAGCTTGCGATACTCGACGATCGCCCGGTCCCAATCCTGAGCCGCGGCGTACAGATCGCCGATGTCGGCACTCGCTGTCGGGTGTTGTTTGAGCAGCTTGTCGAGGGCCGGCTGGTCGCCGATCACGTGATACATGGCGGCCAGCTTCGCCCAGGGATCGATGAGCTTCATTGCCGCGGAGAGTGTCCGGTTTCGCTCGAGCGCGGCGGGATCACTGGTCATAGACAAACGGAGGTGGCCGAGGTTTTCACCCATGTTATTCCATGACTTGAATTGCATCTCGAACGTTAACGCCGTACCCGCTCCCAGAAAAACGGGCTTTGACATCGACCAGATCGCCGTACAATTCCGACCCTCGCCTCCGGCGGCAATGTTCCAGTGACCGGTCGATGTGATCGGCCAGTCTGCAAGCTGATGGTCTGCCCAAGTATTCTCGAATTGGAGCGCGATGGGGTCTCTTCGGTCCGGTGAGCGGCGCGGACACGTTCCAGGAGGCCTGAGCGAAACTTCCCTTCGGCGTGCGGCCAGGACCCTTTCCGGGCAGCGATGGGTGCGTGAGCGCTTCCAGCCGCACGGCTACAACATTGATTCGGGCGCGGGCGGTCAATACGACACGGTAGCGATCTCCCATCGGATCGGCGCCGCTGGCGAGGATCGAGTCATCAGGAAGCAACGACAAGGTCGCGCCAAACTGTGATTTTGCTTCGACCGGCTTGAGCACGGTCCATCGAGTGGCGTTCTCATTTTCTTGCTGATCCAGAAGCAGTTGAGCCAGTTCCGCGGCGACCAGGTCATTTTCAGGAGCCATCTCGAGCGATCGTTCATAAAGCGCTCGAGACTTTTCAAACTGACCGTTCGCCAACGACACCTGACCGTCGGCAACAAGTCGTCGTGCAAACTCGGCGAGCAGTTTGGCCCCATCCGGATTAAGGGTCGCGGCCCGCGCCCAGTCGCCGGCGGCTGCTTCCCAATTCTTGAGCGCCTCGTAACGCGCCGCCCGCTTCGCGAGCAGTAGAGCGTCGGTCGCCTTCGCTGTGATGCCCTTGCTGTACAGATCGATCGCACGCCGCCAGTCCTTGTCTTGGTCCTTCCGCTGCGTGAACAGATCGCCGATCGGGCCGGCGGACTTCGGACGTCGCTCGACGAGCTGGTCGATGGCCTTCTGGTCGCCTTTGAGCTGATACGCGGCCGCCAGTTTTTGCCAGGGATCGATGAACTTGGTCATCGCGAGATGTTTCCGCTTTTGGTCGACTGCGGCGAGATCACTCGACAGCGCCGGTGTGAGCATCGTCTCGGCCAGCGCCAGCGCCTGGTTGGACAGCAGCGTGTCATCCGTCGTCGCGGCGGTAACGACGCGGGCGTAATCGTCGATCGCCGGTTGCCAGTGCCGCAAAGCGACGTAAGCGGTGCCCCGGCGGTCATAAAGCCGCTTGAGGTCTGCGGCCACAGCCTCGGGTTTCTGCTGGGCAAGCGCTTCGATGGCGGCGGTGTAATCGTCCGCCTGCGCCTTGGCGTCGGACCATTGGCCGGCGAGCTCGGCACGCAGCTCGAGCAGCCCGGCGTCTCCAGGCTCCTTCGCGAGCCGTTCATCGACGGCTGATCGAAGTGGATACAACTGGTCTCCGGTTGCCGGATCGTTGATGAATCGCGCCGGGTCAGCTCGATCACTTCCGGTTTTTCGCTTCCGGAATGTCGCACCCAGAGTTTGACCTTTGTTCCGGCTTGCCCCGCGAGCAGTTCAATCAATCGGGAAGGGGACACTTCTTTCAATTCGACGTCATTCACCTTCACGATGACATCGCCCGGTACCAGGGGCGACCGTGCTGCCGGGGATCCAGGTAGCAATTCTCTCACTCGAACCCCGCCATCGGCAGCCGAACACAGGAATCCAAGTGTGCCATCTTCGACTACGGCGGGAAGCCCATCCTCGGCGCGGCGCTTGCGCACTCCCTGCAACAGGATTGCCGCCTGGGCCGGCCTATCCTGTTGCACGAGGGCTGTCGCCACGCGAAGCAGACCGGGAGTGCGGAGCCAGTCCTCGTGATCGGTGGGATCCACCGCCACGAGCCGATCGAATGCCGCGACTGCCGCAGCCCATTCCCGGCGCGAGGCATGCCAGTTGGCCTGTGTGGCGGCCAGGGCAGCTTTCACACGCACATCCTCGGTGTTGAGCTTGCCTAACGCTTCGTGTAGCCGAAGGTTTTCGGAGAACATCCGAACGCGGCTCTTGAAGTCGGCGTTTGAGTTGAGCAGCAGTCGCAGTTTTTCGGCGAACCGCTCGGGATCGTTCCACCCGATCGGGGCGGTGGTCCAGGTGACGGTGCTACCGAGTCCTCCAGCGAACAGGTGTTTGCCATCGGGAGAAAAATGAAGTGTTTGCACAGTACCCAGTTCAAGGCTGCCGTGATCCAATTGCATCAGTTGTCGCCGCGTCGGGACATTCCAGAGGCGAACGGTCTGGTCCTCGCTCCCCGACGCCATCGTAAGGCCATCTGGCGAAAACACGATGGCACGGACCGAAGTGGCATGCGCGTTGACCCCTTCCAGGAGGTGTCCAGTGGCGACGTCCCACCACTGCATGTTTCCCTCCATACAACCCACGGCCAGCGTCTTGCCGTCCGGCGAAAAGGCCGTGCTGTAGACAGGATTTGGCGCTTGAAGCGTCTGTGTCGCTCTCCAGGTCTTGGTGGACCAGATCATCGCCTTGCTGTCATAGCTGCCACTGGCTAGCAGCTTTCCGTCCCTCGAAAAGCCAAGGGAAACACAGTAATGATTGTGTCCGTTCAACGTGCGGATCAGTCGCCGCGTGGCGACCTCCCAAACCTTCAGAGGATACGAAGAATTTGGATTCTGTTTTGGCCAGAAATGTATGTCGCCGAATGCAGCGACCAGGTATTCCCCATTCGGCGAAAACGCCAGTGAACCGATCGCCCCACTGTGTTCGTCCGCCTGGAACCCGGGCAGATCGATCGCTCCCGGCAACCGCGCCAGTTCCATTCCGGCATCGATGTCGAGGAGCGCGACGTAAGAAACGTTTGCTTGTCCGCCGTACCCGACAGCGACCAGGCGGCTGTCCGCCGGCGAGTATGCCACGCTAGTGACACGACCCTGGTCGCCGGCCGGCAGGTTCCGCACCAGTCGCCCCGTGGCGGCGTCCCACAGACAAATGCCGCGGCCGCCGGCGCCGGCGATCAATTGGCCATCGGGCGACATACCCGCCACTACCGTGCGGCCGGCACGTTGCAATGGCGTCATTGCCGTGCCCGCGTTTTCCAGGTCCCAGACGCTGGCCGTTCTGTCTTGTCCCCCGGTTTGCCATGCTCTGGTGCGCCAACTGGCGGTGAAGAGCCGCGTGCCACCGTTCGAAAAACGTAGTCGGTTGACCTGTGCCTGATGACCCTTGAGCGTCAGGAGCATCGTGCTTTTCGAGGTGAGGTTTCTGGCGTCAGCCCAGATCTTGATTGTCCCTTGATCATCGGCCGAAGCCAGATTCGCGCCGTCGTCAGAAAAGGCGAGCGCCGAGATCCGTGATGCGGTAGCGGCCCCTCGCCGCGCAATCATCCCGCCTGTGGCTGTGTCGAAAACCAACAAGACTCCGCCGCCCCACTGGCCTACAGCCAACCGTTGGCCGTCCGGACTGAGCGCGGAGGCGTGGATCGTTCCCGTAACGATTTCTGCCCGCAACGTCACAGCCTTCGCGGTCGCGTCGAGGCGGTAGATGGAAGCATGGCCGTAATTGTCGCCGTAGCCCGCCACGGCCAGAGTCAGACCATCAGCAGACAGATCTAAATAATGTGGTTCGTGGGATTTTCGATCGACCGATGCGATCACCTCGCCGGTCCCGGATTTGCACCACCGAATCTTGTCGTCGACGATGGCCAGCCAGTGACTGTCCCGTGAGAAAGCAAGAAGGCGGGATGGCTCATTGGCGGAGTCGATCGACAGCGCCAATTTACCTGTGGACGTGTCGAATACGCGAACTTTGTCCCCATCGGCCAGCGCGGCCAGCCGCCCGTCAGTCGAAAAAACGCAGACCGACGTGCTCCGGCCGCCAAGCAGGTCGCGGCGATGCGCAAGGTCTTCCTGCTGGAAACCCAGGTCCCAGCGCCGTAACTGGCCGTTCGAAGACAGCGTCAACAGTTGACCATCCGAGGTAAAAGAACCGTCGAGCATGGTAGCGCCGGGTACTGAAAAGACCGGAGCGCTGGTCTCCAGTAAGTGCTGGTAGTAGTACCACTCAAAGCCGCGCAGATCGGGCTTCGCGAGGGCGGCGTTCCGATCGGGAATGTGTTTCGCCAGCAGATCACCCACTTGCTCGGCAGTGGTTCGGTCGTCTTTCCAGAGGAACGGGGCGAGCTGCATATTCGTCGTGTAGAGCAGCTTGCGGCCTTCCTCCTCGGCGGCTCGAGCCAGTCGCTCGGCCTCGCGTGCCTTGGTAAAGCTACTCTCGGCGGTCGTTTTCGCCTGTTCGGCATGTTCGCGTTCCCGTGCTTCCCGCTTCTCGGATCCCTCGGCCTGCCGACGAGCCGATCGTTCGTCCTCAGCGATTCGCGCCATGCGGCCCGCCACGACGATCGCCGCAATCAGCCCGCCGACCAGCACGGCCGTCAGGACCGCGCTTAGCCACGCGATCCCGGGGTGGTGGCGCGCCCATCGTATATACTTCTCCAGTTCCGTTTGTCGCCGTGCCAGGATCGGTTCATCATCAATGTAACGGTGCAGATCCGCGGCCAGATCTGCGGCCGTGGCGTAGCGCCTTAGCGGCTCCTTCTCGATCGTCTTTTGAACGATCGTGACCAGGTCGCGCGGAATCTCCGGATTCATCTTGTCCAGCCGCATCGGTTCTTCGGCAATCACGATCTTGATGAGCTTGTTGCGATCTTTTTCAGCGAACGCAGGCCGCATTGCCAGCAGTTCATAGAGCGTAAGCCCCAGCGCATAGACATCGCTCCTGGCGTCGCTCTTGCCCTCGAACGACTCGGGCGGCATATAGCGCAGCGTGCCCAGAATATCGCCGGTTTTGGTCAGGTCGTCCGCGCCGGGCCCGGCCGCCTTGGCGAGGCCGAAGTCGGTGACCCACACAGTGCCGCGCATATCCAGAAGCAGGTTCGACGGCTTGATGTCGCGATGGAGTATTCCCTGTTTATGAGCGTAATCCAGTGCGTCGGCCACTTGATGGCCGATGCTGGCCACACGATGCCAGTAGGTCTCTTTCCTGGCCGTGGACTTGCGTCCGGTGACGGGACTGCTCGTTCCCGGCAATGAAAGGGATGACGCCGACAGGTTGAACGAGTCCGAATGCTGGCCAGAGTGAGGCGTGCCTGAGGGCGGCGGGCTGGTGATCGAGGCGGCGTTCTCGCCACTAGGACGACCTGTTTCTTCCTCCTCCCGTGGCGCGTCAAAGCCCAACGTCACGGCAAGGGCGACGCGCGCTTGGTCGAGTAACTCTTCCGCGTGCGGAAACGCGCCCGTCATGAGCGAGCGGGCCATCTGGGCCGCGGTGGCGCCCTTGCGACTGAAACTGACCTCACCGTCGGTCCCGGCGGTCGAGCCATCCGGCCTGATGTGGTTCAGCCCGTCCAAGACGGCATCGAGTCCCAGGCCTTGAATGTACTGCATGACGTAGTACGGCAATCCATCCTGCTCGCCGACGCCGAACACCGGCACGATGTTGGTGTGGTGCAGCTTGGCGGCGGATTTCGCCTCGCGCTCGAACCGCCGCTTGGCCTGGGCGTCCAAGAGCATGTTCTTGGGCAACACCTTGAGCGCCACGTGACGCCCCAGCGACACCTGCTCGGCCTCATAGACGATGCCCATGCCCCCCTTGCCGACCTCGCGGAGGATGCGAAAATCGCCGAGCTGCCGTAACGAGGGATCTGAGGGTGCCTCTGCTTGCTCGGCGGCTTGCTCATGATCTTCCTTGACCTGCTCGATCTCGACCATGGCCGGGAATAGCTCGCGAATGTCCTCGGCCAGCGCGGGATAGCGGTCGATGTATTCCTGGAGATTCGGTCGTTCCCCGGACCGATAGCGTGCGGCGAACTCGTCGGCCAGCCGGGTGAGCAGGACGTAGTTGGCGGGGCTGTTCGAAGTCTCGTCAGACACTGTCGAGTCCTCCCGGCATACTGGCGAGCGTTGCCTTCAGTCTCCTGAGAGCACGAATGTAGCGCTTGGCGGCGGCCGACTCTTCGATTCCCAGCGACAGCGCGGTCTCGGCCAGGCTCAATTCCTCGAATTGCCGGAGTGACAGAACTTCGCGGTCCATTGCGTCGAGCGTATTGAGTGCTTCCTGAAGCCGCACCATCCGTTCCCGCGCACGGCCGCCTGCGTCGGCGAGGTGTGCTTGCCCAGGAGCTGCGCCGCCAGAGCGGCCGACGACGCCTCCGGCAAGGCGCCCCGGTAGATCGATACCTCAAGCCCGGCGTCGCGCATTTGCGTGCCCAAGTGATGGCGATGCAATTTGAGAAGCCGTTCGCCGACCAAGAGCCGCAGCCAGAGAAACAGTGGGTAGGATGGCGCGCTCAAGTATTCATCCAACCGGGTGAGGACCTCGACGTGAGCCTCCTGGATCACGTCCGATGCGTCGATCCGCGCCTGCAACCGACGATCCAGACGCAAGTCCACCATGCGCCGCAGGCGCGCTCGATGGCGGGCAAAAAGCGCGTTCAACGCCTCCTTGTCCCCAGTCCGGGCCTGTTCCAGAAGGCGCGTTGTTTCTGCGGAGTTGTTGATCATGAGAATTCCCATACACTACATAACTCCGGAGGAAACGTTGTGCAGGACAAGCTGATCGCGATTTTTCTGGAGATCTTCCGGTTGTCCCTGATTATTGCTTAGTCCAGCGTTGCTGTCATGAGATGGGAAGTAACCGAACATCCTGGCAGTATGGCAGTTGCATTCAGCTTAACCTTGCTTGGGGATATTCCGGTCTGAACGATGTCTTTTGCCGGTATGGCCTGGTCTTTCGACCGTTCTGCGAAATGAGAAGCGGCCCTGGCGGCTGGTGAGACGTTCGTCTAGCGGCCTTGGGCGTGGTTGACGAGCACCCGACGCATCGCCTCGGCCGCGGCGGCGAAGAAGGGGCCGCGGCTGTTCCAATTCTGAACCTTCTCGGCATCGACCAGGCGAATGTACGCGTCATGGACCAGGGCGGTGGCGTCGAGGGTGTGGCCTGGGTTCTCCGCGGCCATCCGCGCGTCCGCGAGCTTCCGCAACTCGTCGTGGACCAGCGGGAGCAACTGATCGGCCGCCTGGGCATCGCCCTGCTCGATGGCCGAGAGGATGTGCGTGACGACGCTCATCAACGAGAGCCCTTGAGGTGATCCATCCTCGATCCGCGATATGGGGTCATGCCGCGTCGCTCAATTGACCTGCAATCCCGTCCGATGGGTGGTACAGGGCCTCGTAAACTATCCATTCCTCATGCGAAGAGATAGTCCCGTGGCGGCTCGTCCCTGACGCGACCACTCCGTGTTCCGCGCTTAAGAGAGCCACAGCCTCACGAACTGAAGCCTCTCCTGGCTTTGCGAGCAGCAATTCGAGAAAACCTTGCCAGGCAAGCCTCGAGTAAGCCGCGGATGACACATCGGCACCGTGTGCCCAGTATCGTTGCGCGGTCGGTCCGACCGAATCGTGCAAGCTTTCGTGATTTGCTCCCGGAGAACGGGTCCAGTGGCCGTGCCTGGGTATCAATGGCCGACGGCGTTCGGCAGGATGGGCTGGGGATAGGGAATGGACAAAAAGCGACCCTGGTTTGTGGTCACCCGTATAGATGAACGCCGTGAGTCTTGCGTCAAGGGTCACGGAAGAGGCAATTCCTGCGCTTTCCGACGCATGCTCATTCGGCTCATAGTCCCGTCAAGCGGCCGAAACAACGCGGGATCGTGACTGGTTCGTCTCGTGGTGTCCGCGATGTCTCCTGAACGACTGCGCCTTTCTACGCGGATCACGCACATGAGGTGGGGGATGCCCAGTCGACCCCGAGTCTGGGCCGAGCTACGGACGACATCGGGCGGTAAGACGGGGCGATCGATGACCCCGATTCGGCGGCGCCCGGGCAGTGCCCTCACTCGATCGGATCGGCCGAGATCATCACGTCGTCCACGAACAGCGTCACCGACCCCGGCCCGATGCTGTGGGCGCTGATGCCCACCTCCAACATGATAACCTAATTGCGCCGAGAGCCGGGTAGGCAACCGCGGAGCCGCGAGATTATGTCGTCGGTGTGCCCAACGAGATACGGCGAGGACCGTCGCTCGCCGCGTCGGAGCATGCGACGCAAGCCCGATCGCCGGCGGCCGTTCGACGAGCTCTTCCGCTTGGCCTATCCGTCGACTCGGGCGCTCGCCGGCTTTGCCGTTGTGACAGGCGCTGCGCGTTGCGAAAATGATTCATCAAGTAGGAACAAGATAATTGGGGGATAGGCTTTTGCTCCACCTATTGCATTTTTCCTGTCCCCAGGGACATCGATGGCAGATCGAGTCCGCTCAATCCTTCGACGCCGATCCTGTCTCGGGTCCCTGCCCGATCTGCAATTCCCCGGGTGCGTCTCGTGCGTTTTCAGAGTGCGCAAACGCGGCCGATCTTGCGGATGAGCTTCCGCCCCCACCGTCTCGGTCCATCAGAGCGGTGCCGGACGCCCATTCGCGTGCACGGTTCTCGACAGCATCGGCGGGGGATCGAGCTTCCGTCGATCCACCGCAGATCGCTGGGTTTGAGATCTTGGGTGAACTTGGCCGGGGCGGAATGGGGGTCGTCTATCATGCAAAACAATTGAGCCTCGGCCGCGATGTCGCACTCAAGATTGTTCTGGCCGGCGTGCATGCTGCGTGGAGCGAGCGTTCACGGCTTCGCGCCGAAGCCGAGACCGTCGCCTGCATGAAGCATCCCAACATCGTCCCTATCTACGAGATCGGTGAGCAGAACAACCTCGCGTACCTGGCGCTCGAGCTTGTCGAGGGGGGTAGCCTCGCCGAGGCCCTCGCCAAGAGGCCAATGGCGTCACACCAGGCGGCGGAGCTGGCTGAGGTTCTGGCAAAGACCATGGGTTACGTCCACGAGCGCGGTATTCTCCACCGGGACCTCAAGCCGGCGAATGTGCTCCTGACGATCGATGGAGTTCCCAAGATCACCGATTTCGGGCTCGCCAAATGGCTCGATGTCCCGTCGAGAGACAGCCGGAGCGGAGTGGTCGTGGGCACGCCTGGATACATGGCTCCGGAGCAAGCCAGGGGACAGTCCAATCTGGTTGGACCGGCCACGGACGTCTACGCGCTCGGGGCGATTCTCTACGAGATGCTGACTGGCAGGCCACCGTTCCACGCCGCGACGACGCAGGAAACCGTGCAGCAGTTGTTGACCGAGGACGCGGTACCGCCGACCAGGCTTCAGCCGCGAGTTGCCCGAGACCTTGAGACAATCTGCCTGAAGTGCCTTCAGAAAGAGCCCGCACGGCGCTACACCGGGGCCGACGACCTGGCTCTCGACCTGCGCTGCTTTCTGTCCGGGAGGCCAATCCTGCGCCCGTCCCGTTCCCTCGTGGGAAAGGGTCGCGAAGTGGACGCGGCGCCGACCGGCTGTTGCCGTGCTGATCGGTGGCAGCATTGTTGCCACCGTGTCTCTATTCGCCCTGAGCCTCGCTCACAACGCGCGGTTACGACACGAACGCGCCATCGCTAGCGCCGAACGGGACACTGCAAGGAAAGCGCAACAGCAGTCCGAGGCCGACTTCAGTCTCGCACTTGATGCCGTGAAACGCTTCTACACCGACGTGAGCGAGAACAAGCTCCTGCTCGTTCCGACCATGGACACCGTACGGATCGAGCTGCTCGAGCGTGCACGCGAGTTTTACGAGCGCATCGCCCGAGAGCGACCCGAAGACTCGAGCGTCCAGGCCGAGCTGGGGAGGACTATCTGGCGTCTCGCGGTCATGGTTAGCAACAGTCGTTCGGTCAAAGAGGGGATCGGTCTGATGGAGCAGTCCATCGCGATCCAGGAGCGACTGGCCCACCATTACCCGGACCGGCAGGAATACCGAAGCGACCTGGCCCGGAGCTTCAACAACCTGGGCATCATGCACCGATCGAACAGTCAGCGTGCACTCGGAGCCGAGGACTGGAATCGCTCTTTGGCCCTGCGGGAACAGCTTGTGCGCGAGAAGCCTGAAGACTTCCTCTCGCGCCGGGACCTGGCGCAAAGCCTTCAGAATCTCGGCAATTGGTACCGCGAAGCCGGTGGTCACGATGAGCAGGTCGAGGAAGTCTATCGACGCGCCCTCGCAATCCAGAATGCTCTGGCTCGCGAAGCCCCGGATGCCGCCCGGGCCCGGACCGACCTCCCGTTCACGCCCTTCGCTATCGATCCGTCCCGCATCCGTTACGATCTCGCATACACGTACTTTAATCTTGGGGATTTCTACCTTGACCGTGGAAAGTCTGCCAAAGCGAGAGAGGTCCTGAAGCAAGCGATCGACCACCTGGACCTGTTGGTTCGCGAGCAACCGGGCCGGGCAGGCTACCGGCATCTCTTGGCAAAGACACACTACGATCGGGGCCGACTCCATCAATCCGACGGCCAGATCGGGGGCGCGTCGACGGAATGGAAACGCGCCCGAGAACTGCTCCAGGAGCTCGTCCGCGAGCACCCGTCCAACTTTGAGTACCTTTACAACCTGGCACTCATCCAGAGGAGCCTGAGCATCGCCTCCGATGCGAGCGGCCAGCCGGCTGGAGCGGAAACAACTCGGCGGTCCGCCCAGGAGCTCGAGGAACGGTTGATCCGAGAGCGCCCAGAGTCGAACGCATATTACTTCGACGTAGCCCAGAGTTACATACGCTGCTCGACGACCCTCGTCCCGACTGCAAGCGGCGCAGTTGACCACACAACGTTCGCCGAATCGTGCGGCGGATTTGCCCTCGGAATGCTCCTGGAAGCAGAGAGAGCCGGCTATTTCAGCGGCGCTGAGGGTGTCGAGCTATTGAAGAACGACAATAGCCTCAACCCGATTCGCTCGCGTGTTGGGTTCCGGCAGCTTCTCGCTCGCGTCCTGGCTGCATCCGCGCCGCAAGCGAAGTGAGACCGTCGCTCGGCGGTTCAGGCACGTCGCTCCAGGGCGGGACGGCAGTACTTCAGAAGCTCCACCTCGCGCAGCTCTTCGGCCAGCTCCTCGCGGGATGGCTCGCCCATCGTGATCGCGACTTCGTCGATCAGCAATTCCGCGAACTTGGCGTGCGAGCGCTCCAGGGCCTTGCGCACCTGATCCGACCGCAGGGAGGCGCCCAGCCGGGCGCCTAACTCCTCGGCCATCCGCGGCGAGGGCACGTCGAGATTCTCGACGCGGAACAAGAGGACCGCTTGGTACATTGGCTGGGCGGTTGCCAGTGCTTTCCAGGTGCGATCAAGCAGCTCGGCGCGCCAACTTTCGAGAAAATCCGCCTCTGATTCCGGGCCCGCCGCCGCGGGACTCGCCGGCTCGTCACGCGGGAGGGGCCTCGGCCGCGAGCGCTGGGCCGCACGATAGTCGTCCAACAGGTGGATCAATGCGGTCCTCAAGTAATCGCGGAAGCGGCCGCGGCTGGGATCGGCGTGCTTGAAGGCGCACGCAGAATCCGCAGCGCGAGCTCCTGCGAAAGCTCGGCAGCCGCGTCCGGGTCGCGGACCGCTCCTAAAAGGTAGCAGTAAACCACGCCCGAATACCGCAGCGCAAGCCCCGACATGGCCGCGGTCGCCGCGTCGGCCTCTCCGCCGTGCGCCTCGAAGACCATCGTCCACACGGTCGACATCCGGCTGAGGCGCTGGTCGAGCTCATCACGGTCCATCCGGTTCCCTCCGCGCGGGCCCATGGTTTCCAGGGGCACGCCTCCAGAAATATGCGGAGCCGGTCACACCCCCAGTATAAGGAGTCGAGCGATCATGGCAAACCCGACGATGTTCGCTTCAGGGCATGCACGCTGAATCCCTTCCAAGGACAACGGCCATCAAAAGCTTCATCTCCCTCTCCCGACCTTACCGATTCGCGCGGCGCCGGTCCCATTGTCTCCTCGCAGAGCGGTTGGAGGACCGCATGATGCTATCGACTTTCACGGTCGTCCAATACGAATGACGGTGGTGCGGGATCGCTACGGCAGGCGATCATCGCCGCGAACAATCTGGCGGGGCTCGACACGATCGACTTCGCCATCCCAGGGCCTGGGCCGCACACGATCATGCCGCTCTCGGGCCTGCCGTCCATCGACGACCCTACGATCATCGACGGCGCAACCCAGCCCGGATATGCAGGCAAACCGATCGTCGAGCTGGACGGAAGCCAATCTGGAAATGAAGTGGCGCTCTCCATCGGCGCGGGCGGCAGCACCGTGCGTGGATTGGTGATCAATCGATTCGCGGCCGGAATTTTTATCTCGGGCGGTGGTGGCAACCACATCGAGGGCAACTACATCGGCACCGACGTGACCGGCACGTTGGCCCTCGGAAACCAGTACAACGGCATCGCGATCGAGAGTTCTTCGAGCAACACGATCGGAGGCACGACGACTGGGGCAGGAAACGTGATCGTCGCGAGCGGCCTCGACGGCATCGAGGTCAACGGGACGGGGAACACGATGCAGGGCAACTACATCGGCGTCGGCGCCGACGGCGCGACATCGCTCGGCAACAAGGGGAACGGAATTCGTTTCATTAATTCGAACAATACGATCGGTGGGACCGTTGCCGGCGCGGGCAACGTTATCTCCGGCAATGGCAAGAACGGTGTCTACGACGAGGACGGCTCAGGGATCATCATCGAGGGCAACAAGATTGGCACCGACGCGACGGGCACGATCGCCATGGGCAACCTTGGCGACGGCGTGAAGACCGATCCCGGCGCCGATGTGGTCGGCGGTACCGATCCGGGTGCTGGCAACCTGATATCGGGTAACGGCCAGGCCGGCGTCGAGATCAGGAGTAGTCTGGTCCTGGGCAACAAGGTCGGGACGACGATCAATGGCGATGTCGCCCTGGGCAACGCCGGGCCGGGTATACGGGTTCTTGGATCCAATAATACGATCGGCGGGACAGTCGCCGGCGCCAGCAACCTCGTCTCGGGGAACCTGAGCGACGGCATCGTGCTGGAGGCCGACGGCAATGCGGTGAGTGGCAACCGGATCGGCGTTTCGGGCGACGGAACCACGCCACTGCGGCAACGGCGGCTCGGGCGTGGTTGTCCTGGGCCAGGGCAACACCATTGGCGGTACCACGTCCGGGGCACGGAACGTGATTTCGGGAAACGCTGTCCGTGGCGTGTTCCTCGCGGGCTCGGGAAACTTCGTGTTCGGCAATTCCATCGGCACGACCGCCGACGGTACGGCCGCAATTCCGAGCGATGGCAGCGGCATCTGGATCGAGGGGGCCTACAACGTGATCGGCGGGCCGTCGGCCGGGGCTGGGAACCTCATTTCGGGCAACGGCCCCGAACATCAAGGTAGCGGCGTGCTTGCGGGCGGGGTCGTGATCTCGGGCGCCTTCGCGACCGGAAACACTCTGCAAGGCAACCGGATTGGCACCGATGCCGCGGGGGCCATGGCCGTGCCCAATTTTGTCACCGGGGTCACGATCGTCGACGCCCCGAACAGCCTGATCGGCGGCACGAAGCACGGCGAGGGCAACCTCATCTCGGCCAACTCTGGCACCGGGCTCAATCTCGTAGGGGCCGCAGACGGCACCCTGATCGAGGGCAATCTCATCGGGACCGACCGTGCAGGAACGTCGGCTCTGGGTAACGTCGGGGCGGGCGTGGGCGTCGACAGCAATAATATCACGGTTGGGGGAACGGTCGCTGGCGCGGGCAACGTGATCTCCGGCAACGGCGAGGGCATGTTCATCGGCACAACCACTGCCAGCGTCAGCAATGTCGTGGTCCAGGGGAATCTCATCGGGACACAGATCGACGGCAAGAGCGCGCTCGGGAACACCGGTGCTGGCATCCAGGTCCTGGAGGGCGGTTTCCTCACCGGTTCCGAACCGAATGTCACGATCGGCGCCGCAATCGATTCCGGTAAGACCACCGACTCGGCTCGAGCCGCGGCGAATACGATCGCTTTCAACAGAACCGGGATCGAGGCGTCTCCGTTCACGTTCGGTCTCACTTACCTCGGTAATTCAATCTATGCGAACTCAGGGCTCGCCATCGATATCGTCCCTGATGGCGTGAACCCGAACGACAAAGAAGACGGGACCGGGTTCGGCAATAAGACCCAGAACTACCCTGAGTTAACGTCCGCGCAAAGCGATGGGGATCGCACGACGGTGCGAGGGACGCTCAACAGCACGCCCAACGCCAGCTTCCGGATCGAGTTCTTCGCCAATGTGAAAACCAACGCGACACGCTACGGCGATGGACAGAATTACCTCGGCGCGATCATGGTGGGGACCGACTCCGACGGTAACGCGGATTTCGTCGCGACGCTCGAGGCAGTCTCCACCGGCCAGTTCATCAGCGCCACGGCGACCAGGCCGGGCTACAACACGTCGGAGTTCTCGCAAGTGGTCGAGGTCAACCCGACCAAGAGCGGCACATCCGCGAACGGCCCGAGCATCTCGGCGGCGACGACGAACGCGAACGACCAGGTTGGTCCCCCGCGGGTAGGACCATCCGGGGCGATTCAGTCGTTTTCCTTCGCCTTCGACCGGGCGCTGGATCCGGTCCGGGCTGTCGACCTCCGAAACTATCAACTGTTCGCGATTGGACGAAACGGAGTGGTCGGTTCGTCGAAGGGCCGGACGCTCGCTATCCGCTCCGCTACCTACAATTCGTCCACGCACACGGTCACGCTCATCCCGAGCAAATCGCTAGGTTCGGGCCTCTCTTTCAAGGTGGTAGTCGACGGCGCGAGTGCGTACGGAGTCTCCGACACGGCGGGCCGTCTCATCGACGGCAACGGCGACGGCCAACCTGGCGGCGACTATGTAGTCGTCTTCGCCCGGGGAAAGGCATTGAGCTACCGCGATCGAGATGGCGACGTCGTCTCGATCAAGCTCCGCGGTGGCGGCGTGCTGGAGCTGAGCCAGAGGGCTGACGGGACGATTCAGCAACTTCGAGTCGTCGGCGCGGTTCCGGGCCGAAGCGTGCTGAGTGGGCGGGTCGTGCGGTCGGGGAACGGCAACGGCAGGACTATACTCGGCCAGATTGCTGGTTTGGGCGGGGTGAAGAACCTGCTCAAGAGCAGCCACTTCATCGTCGGCTGACGGAACAGCCTGATGCTTTGCTTATTCCACTTTTCGTGTACCCAGGGACATCGATGAGAGGTCGAGTCCGGCGATTCCTTGGATGCCGATCTTGTCTCCTATCCCTGCCTCATTTGCAGCACAAGGGTGAACCCCGGATTCCGTCGGAGCCCATGGGAGGGGCCGATTTGGAGGATGAGCTCCCGCCCCCTCCCTCTCGGCTGGAAATCCCGACGGCCTCTGCTTCAGGGAAGACACTCTCAATCCCTCAATAGGAAAGCACAAATGAAACCGTTCATCTTCCTCGCCCGACCTTACCGATCCCCGCGGCGCCGGGTGCGTTGTCTGATCGCCGAGCGGTTGGAAGATCGAGCGATGCTTTCGACGTTCACGGTCTCGAACACCGATGACCACGGCCCAGGATCGCTGCGAAGGCGATCACGAGCGCCAATGGCCACGCCAACGGCGGTTCCCCCGATGAGATCCATTTCGCCATCGGCGGGACCGGCGGCCTTACGATCAGCCCCACATCGGCCCTGCCCACGATCACCGACCCGATCCTCCTCCTTGGGACAACCCAGACGGGGTATGCGGACGCGCCGCTGATCGAGCTGAACGGGTCCGCCGCCGGGGCGGGCGTCGACGGCCTGACGATCACCGCGGGCGGCTCCACGGTCAGCGCGATGGTGATCAATCGATTCAGCGGCGACGGGATCGCGCTCGCGACGAAAGGCGGGGACACGGTGACCGGCTGCTACATCGGCACAGACTCCGCCGGAAAACTGGACGAAGGAAATACAGGCGTCGGCCTGCGAATCTCGGGGGCGTCGGGCAACCTGATCGGCGGGCACAACGACCGAAACCTCCCGCTCAACGGAGTGGGCAACCTCATTTCCGGCAATGACTCCGGTGGCGTTGTGATCGCGCCGCGCTGCGAACTTCCCGCGCGGCGAGCTGGCGACGTCGAACGTGTTGCTGGGCAACTACATCGGCATCGACGTCACCGGCACGTTCCCGATTGGCAACCTGGGCGACGGGGTCTCGATCAGCACCGGACGCAACCAGATTGGCGATGCTTCGTACGCCGGTGATAATGTCATCTCGGGCAATACTGGCGACGGCCTCGTACTTCAGGGCGCGTTCGCGACCCAAAACGCCGTCCAGGGGAACGCCATCGGTCCCAGCGGCCCGGACTACAACGTCCAGATCGGCAACACCGGCGACGGGGTCTCGCTTGCCGCGGGGTCCTCGGGCACCACGATCGCGAATGCGGTCATCAGCGCCAGCGGCCGCCACGGCATCGAGATCAGCGGTGCGGGGACGAGAAACAATATCTTCCAGAGCAATTTCATCAACTTCAATCACTGGAACGGCGTCGAGATCAGCGGGACGGGTGCGACGAACAACATCCTCCAGGTGAATAGCGTCGGCTACAACCAGGAGAACGGAATCCATATTCTGGGCGCCGAGACCTCCGGCAACCTGGTGTTAGGCTGCACCATCCAGCAAAACGCGCTCGACGGCGTGAGGATTGAGAACTCCCCCGGCAACTCGATCGGCGGCACCGGGGCGGGCAACGGCATCAGCGGAAACGGCAGCGGTGTCGAGATCACCGGCGCCGCGGCAACCGGCAACCTGGTGCTGGGTAACGACATTTTCAACAACGTGGATGGCGTGAAGATCGAGGGTGCCCCCGGCAACTCGATCGGCGGTGCCGTTAACCACGCGGGCAACGCACATCTCCGTCAACACTGGCGATGGAATCCTGATCCACGCATCGACCGGGACCCTCGTGCAGGGAAACTTTGTCGGCATAAGCTCCAGCGGGTCGTTCGCGGCGTCCAACAACCAGGGCGTGGTGCTCATTTCGAGTGCGAGCAACACGATCGGGGGAACGGTGGCGGGTGCGGGGAACATCATCTCCGGCAACACGGGCAACGGCATCAGGTTCCAAGCCTCCGCGGACCTCGGCGGCTCGTCCGCCAACCTGGTGCAGGGGAATCGCATGGGCACCAACGCCGCCGGCACCGCGGCAGTTGGCAACGGCGACGACGGCATCAAGCTCGAGCGGCGCCTCGGACAACACCATCGGCGGGACCGTCCAAGGCGCCGGCAACCTGATCTCGGGCAACGCGGACAACGGCATCGACCTGACTCCCGCCACCGGCGACACCACGGGAAACCTTATCCAGGGCAACCGGATCGGCACAGACGTCGCGCGGCACGGCCGCGCTCGGAAACGGGCTCGGCGTGGATATCTACTTCACATCAGGCAACACGATCGGCGGGCACGGCTGCCGGCGCGGGAAACGTCATCTCCGGCAACACCGGCAACGGCATCGTCATCCAGGGTGCCACGGCGTCGGCGAACCTCGTGCAGGGCAACCTGATCGGCACGAATGCCGCCGGTTCGGCCAGGCTCGGTAACGGGATCAACGGCATCGTCCTCCTGGCACCGGGCAACACGATCGGCGGCACGACCGCCGGCTCTCGCAATGTCGTCTCGGCCAACCCGCGCGGCATCCTGATCGGCACGGCCGACGCCCTGGGCAACCTCATGCAGGGGAACTACCTGGGCACGACGCCGCCGGCGCCGCCGCGATGGGTAACGACGGACCGGGAATCCGGATCGACGGCGCCGACGCCAACACCATCGGCGGGACGGCGGCCGGCGCGGGGAACGTCATCTCCGGCAACGTGGCTCAGGGGATCGACATCCCGGGCGGCACGGGCAACCTCGTCGCAGGGCAACCTCATCGGGACGGCGGCCAACGGCCTCGTGCCGCTGGGCAACGGCGGGGCCGGGATCGCCGTCGGGGTCGCGTCGCAGACGACGATCGGCGGCACGGCCGCGGGCGCGGCCAACATCATCGCCTTCAACGGTGGGGCGGGCGTGGCCGTCACCGGCGGCGTGGGCGACTTCATCTCCGCGGATCGGATCCACGACAACGGCGGCCTCGGCATCGACCTGGGCGACGACGGTGTCACGCCCAACGACCCCGGCGACGCCGACGCCGGGTCGAATCTCCTGCAGAACTTCCCCGCGAACGTCTCGGCCGTGAGCCGCCGGCGGCGAGACGATCATACGGGGCACGCTCGACAGCGTCGCGAGCCGATCGTTCACCCTCGAATGGTTCGCGAGCGTCGCCGCGGACCCCACCGGCTTCGGCGAAGGTGCCATCGTTCCTCGCCACGACCACGGCGGCGACTGACGCGAGCGGCCACGCGGGCCTCTTCACCTACTCCCGTTCGCCGTGCCCTTGGGCCGTCTGCTCACCGCGACCGCCACCGACCAGGACGGCAACACGTCCGAGTTCTCGCGCGCGGCGCCTGGTACAAGGTCCAGCGATCGTGCAGTGGAGCGCATCCAGCCTCGTCGTGGACGAGAATGCCGGGACGGCGACGCTCCTCGTCACCCGGACCGGGAACTCGGACGTTCCCTTGACGGTGCACGTCGCCACCGCGGGCGGCGATGCCCAGCCTGGCATCAACTACACCCCGATCGATACCGTGCTGACGTTCGCGTCGGGAGTCATGAGCCAGCACACTGACGATCGCCATCCGCGATGATGGAGCGGTCGCGCCGGACCGGCAGGTCGTCGTCACGATCGACCGGCCGAGCCAGGGCTCCGTCCTCGGGACGCCGGCATCGACCACGCTGGTGATCCGCAACACCGACCTGCCTCCTCTGGTCACGAATGGTCGGGTTGCGACTGGTCACCGATCGGAAGAAAAATATCACCCAGGTGATCGTGAGCCTCAGCGGCGGCGTCAATCCCGTTCCAGGCCAAGCAGCTCGCGATCTTCCGGCTCGCGACGGCCGGCAAGCGCGGCTCGTTCGACGCCAAGAACGCCCAGATTCTCAAGTTACGGTCGGTTCGCTATGATGCCGCCACGGCGACCATCACGCTCACGCTACTCCGCTCGTTCCGGCTGGCCAAGACGGTCCAGTTCCGGATCAACGGCTCGGTGCCGGCGGGCCTGATCGACGCCTCCGGACGCCTCATTGACGGCAACCACGACGGCCGGCCCGGCGGCAACGCGATCGCACTCCTGCGGAAAAGGGGTCTGACAATCGCATAGACTGCTCAAAGGTATCACAATGACAGAAGATGTTTGCGTCCCTGTGAATCTTCCAGCATCTGAGATCATCGCCGCTTTTCACCGGCGCGTATTATCAGTCGCTGGCATGGGACAGCAACACATTCCTGGGTTACCAGATCAAGCAGTGTCCATTCGACCTACAGATCTACCAGGAACTCGTGACTCGACTGCGACCCAAGTACATCATTCAGACCGGGGTTGCTGGTGGGGGATCGGTCCTGTTCCTCGCCACGCTCCTGGACCTCTGTAGCGCAGGGCCTGATGCCGTTGTCGTCGGGATTGACGTGCAGTTGTCGGCGGCCGCAAGATCCTTGAATCACCATCGGGTTCGCCTTGTCGAGGGAAGTTCGACAGACCCCCACACGATCCGCGTCGTGGAATCCCATTTGCCGGGTGGAGGGGGCTTGGTAGCGCTGGATTCGGACCACACCGAGCATCATGTCGCGAGAGAACTGCGAATGTACAGTGATTACGTGGCGATCGGATCGTACCTCGTCGCTGAAGACACCAACCTCAACGGCCATCCAGTATTCCCGTCTTTCGGTCCGGGACCGTTCGAGGCGGTCGAGGGGTTCCTTCGGGAGGATGTGCGCTTCGTGCGGGACGACTTGTGGAAACGCCATTTATTCTCGTTTCATCAGGATGGCTGGCTGAAGAGGGTTAGCTAATCGCGCTTGCATGCACAGGGAAATTAGACATTTCCTGCGTATCAGAAACTCCCGAATCTCCCAGCAAACAAGACAATTCGACCATGTTTCCGACCTGACCTCGATCTGATGTGGACCCCGGCCCGCCGACACGCCACGGTGTTCCTCACGACGGCGCCCCGTCGTAGGGAACTGATCGCTCGAAGCAAGCGAGCTGACGCTCCGTTCTGGCTCCTTGACGACATCCCATCCGAAACCTTGCGCGCGTCGATCAGACCAACGCGCGAGACGGGCGTGGCTTGACGGCTTTGAACGTTGCGATTGCACGACGGCTTGAAACCGACGAGGGCGCGGATCAAACTGCGATTGCAGAGCAGGTCTCTGGATAATTGACACAACTGGATGGAGTGAGCGGAAAGCGCTGTATGCAGAGTACCAGGCGAGCGGCGCCCGGATTCGCCATCCTCCTCAGAACTACCCCTGGGCCTGCGAGATGAAGGTCGATGCCCCGGACGGACACGTCCTCCGCTTCGGATCGGACTGCAAAGCGGGCGTGCCATCTGACGCATTCAGCGGCTAAGATTCAGAGTGGCGCTGAGTGTTCAAGTTCGCGCTCCCAGTCCTTCACGTAAGCAGCTCAGCGACGGCCGAGGAGTTCGGCTGCGGGAAACTGGGCTTCCGGCGAGAGTTCCCGCCGGCGATTGCGTTGCGCGTCGATCCGACGACACCGAGCCCGATTGAGTCTAAGTTGCTTCGGGTCGATCCGACCGAAGCAAGTTCACGCCGCGAGCCAGGGCGCGGGGAGGGGTCGCGCCGTAACGCGAGGCCATGCCACACGAAAAGGGCGATCATGGGACGAGTTGGGCCTGCCACGCCTCGGGGAGAGGACCGTCACCAATCCTCCTCCGCCCGAAAAATGGGACCGTTCCTGTCCCCAATCGCTGGGCCGGGCCAGTCTAAGGTGTAGGATGAGGTGTCATGGCGGGGACATCCAGCGGCTTGGGAGCAGACGAAGCGCGGCGGACGTCGGGCGACTCACGGCTCTGGGCGAGCCTCCTGGAGCGCCATCGCGACCGCCTGCGCCGGATGGTCGCCCTGAGGTTGGACTTCCGGCTGCAGGGCCGCGTCGACCCGTCGGACATCATCCAGGAGGCATTGCTCGAGGCGAACGACCGTCGGGCCGAGTATGCCCGCGACCCCGAGCCGATGCCGTTGTATCTCTGGCTGCGGTTCCTCGTCGGCCAGAAGATCGTCGAGCATCACCGCCGTCACCTGGGGACAAAGGCCCGCGACGTCGGCCGCGAGGTGTCGCTGTACCGCCGGCCGATGCCCGAGGCGACCTCCGCCGCGATCGCCGCCCATCTGCTCGGCCGGCTCACCTCGCCGAGCGAGGCGGCCGTCCGCGCCGAGCGGAAGATCCGGCTCCAGGAGGCGCTGAATCGGATGGTCACGATCGACCGCGAAGTGCTGGTCCTGCGCCACTACGAGCAACTCTCCAATGGCGAGGTCGCCCTGGCGCTTGGCCTGGATAAGTCGGCCGCGAGCAAGCGCTACGCCCGGGCACTGGTCCGCCTCAAGGAGATCCTGGCGAGCATGCCGGGGGGCCTTCGGGAGCCCTGACGATGACTTCGAAGACGAGCTCCGCCTGTCCGGATTCCGACCACGACCCCATCGAGGTCATGGCCGAGTCGTTCGTTGCGCGATTCCGGCGCGGTGAGCGGCCGAGCCTCGAGGAGTACGCCGCCAGGTACCCCGAACTGGCGGACGAGGTCCGCGAGCTGCTGCCGGCCCTCGTGCAGCTCGAGTGCGACCTGTCCGTCGACGGCGCCAGCGGCTCATTCCGGGGCGCGGCGATGTCCGACGCGATCGGCGGGACACCCCGCCAGCTCGGCGACTATACGCTGCTCCGCGAGGTCGGCCGCGGCGGCATGGGAATCGTCTACGAAGCGGTCCAGCAGTCGCTCGGCCGGCACGTGGCGCTGAAGATCTTGCCGTGGCACCAGGTCGGCGAGTCGGTGCAGCTGGAGCGGTTCCGGCTGGAGGCGCGCTCGGCGGCGCGGTTGCACCACACGAACATCGTGCCGGTCTTCGGCGTCGGCGAGCACGACGGCGTCCACTATTACGCCATGCAGTTCATCCACGGCCAGGGGCTCGACGCCGTCATCGACCAGCTCCGTCGGCTCCGCGACGGCCGGCCGGTCCTTGCGCCGGCGGCCGACGGGGCCGGCCCGGTGCCCGGGGCGACGGTCGCAGAGGCCGTCGCGATCGGCCTGATAAGCGGCCGGCTCGGCGCCGCCCCGCCTCCCGCCGGCGACCCGACGCTCGACGGTCCCGCGGTCGCCAGCCCGGCCGTCGGCGACACCGATCCGGCCTCCTACTCCTCGGCCCTGACCGGCCGCGCCGGGACAGGCGGCTCGGCCGACCGGACCTACTTTCGCGAGGTCGCCCGCATCGGCCGTCAGGTCGCCGAGGGCCTGGCCTACGCGCACGCCCAGGGCATCCTCCACCGCGACATCAAGCCTTCCAACCTCCTGATCGACACCCGGGGCACCGTCTGGATCACCGACTTCGGCCTGGCCAAGGCCGAAGGCTCCAACGGCCCGACGCGCACCGGCGACATCGTCGGGACGCTCCGCTACATGGCCCCCGAGCGGCTCGAGGGCCACTCCGACCCGCGCAGCGACGTCTACGCCCTCGGCGCGACGCTCTATGAGCTGCTCGCACTGCGGCCCATCTTCGGCGAGGGGAATCGCAGCGGGCTGGTCAATCGCGTCCTGCACGATCCGCCCGCGCCGCCGAGAGCCATCGACGGCCGCGTCCCGAGGGACCTGGAGACGGTCGTCCTGAAAGCGCTCGACAAGGACCCGGGCCGGCGCTACCCGTCGGCCGAAGCGCTGGCCGAGGACCTGCGGCGGCTTCTCGCCGACGAGCCGATCCAGGCGCGTCGGGTCACGGCGCCGAGCGGCTGGCCCGCTGGTGCCGGCAGCAACCCGTGGGTCGCCGGCCTGGCCGCGGCCCTCGCCGTGGTCACTCTCGCGGCGCTGGTACTGATCACCTGGAAGTGGCGCGAAGCGGTCGACCAGCGCCGGCTTGCCGACGCCAGCTCCGCGCTGGCGCTCCGAAAGCAGACCGAGGCCGACCGCAGCGCCACCCTGGCCCTCCAGAAGCAAGCGGAGGCCCACCGCCAGCGGGCGCTGGCCCGCAAGGCGGTCGACGAGATGTACACCGAGTTCGCCGAGAAGTGGCTGGCCGATCGGCCGCTCCTGGAGAATGTGCAGCGCGACTTCCTGGCCAAGGCCCTGGCCTACTACCGGGAATTCGCCCGCGAGGAGGCATCCGACCCGGCCTTGCTGTTCGAGGTCGGCCGGGCGTACCGCCGCGTCGGCGAGATCCAGGTCGCGCTCGGCCAGAACGAGGAGGCGCGGCCCGATCTGCAACGCGCCTGCGATCTTTTCAAGGCTCGGCTCACCTCCGAGCCAGGCCACCTCGACGCGCGCCGCGAGCTGGCCCGGAGCCATCACGCCCTCGGCGACTCGCAAAAAGCCCTGGAAATCCGCATCGCCCTGGCGGCCGATTTCCCCCGGATCCCCGACCTCCGCCGGGAGCTGGCGACGAGCTATCACGATTTCTGGGTGACCAACATGGAATACCTCCGCCGCTCGGTCGCGATCTGGGAGTCGCTCGCCGCCGAGTTCCCCGACAACCCCGACGACCGGCTCCGGCTCGGGCAGGCCCTGCGCGACGTCGCGAATCGGCTGTCGAGCGAGGAGCGATGGCCTGAGTCCGAACCCTATTACCGCCGGGCCTACACGATCCACGAGGAACTGGTCGCCCGCTACCCGGGCCGGCCCGAATACCGGCTCAACTCGGCCTGGTCCAATTCCGGGCTCTCCGGCCTGATGGTCGCGACCGGCCGAGGTCCGGAGGCGGAGCCCTATTTCCAGAAGGCCGCGGCCGAGTTCGGCCGGCTGGTGGTCGATTACCCCGAGAGCGTGGGCCATTATCGCCGCTTCTTCTTCACGAGTCACAAGGCGCTGGCCGAATACCTGGGCAGGACCGGCCGGGCGGCCGAGGCCGGGCCTGTCCTCGAAGCGATGATCGCCTTCCTCGCGAAGCTCGAGGCCCAAGATTTGGCCGCGGAGGCCCAGCGATGGGAGTTTTTCGCAGCCCTGGACGTCACCGAGCGGGCGCACCTGGCCCTCGGCCGGACGACGGGAATGGATCGCTTCTACGAGACCTTCGTCGAGCACCGCGAGCGGCGCTTCCGGGCCGCTCCCAGCGGGCCTATGCAGGGATGGCTCTACTGTATGTCGCTCATCCGTCGGGCCCAGTTCCTGACCCAGTCGGGCCGAAACGCGGAAGCTCGGGAGGTGCTCCGGGGACCAGCCCGCCTGAGGATGCCCCCGAGGCCGGATCAGTCTCCTGATCCGATCCTGACGCTCCACGCCTTCTCGACCCTCGCGACGTGCAAGAACCTGTGGCATTCCGGCTCGAAGGCCGAGGTAGAGGCCCTGATCCCCGTCTTGACGTCGATCCTCGGTTCCATCGCGGAGGGGGGCCCGAAACCGGCCGATAGTCGGAATCGGCTGGACTGGAGAGCCGATAGTTGGAATCGGCTGGCCTGGACGGTCGCTACCCACCCGGACGATCGCATCCAACGGTTGCCCCAGGCGGTCGCCCTGGCCCGCAGGGCCGTCAGCGCGGACCCGAAGTCGGGACAGTTCCGCAACACACTCGGCGTTGCCCTCTACCACGCCGATGACTGGAGCCCGCGGTCGCCGAGTTGGAGGAAGCGATGCGGCTGAACCGGGGCCCGTCCCTCGCCTTTGACGGCTTCTTCCTGGCGATGGCCCACGCCCGCCTCGGCCACCTGGGCGAGGCGCGGTCGCTCTACGACCGGTCGGTCGCCTGGTTGCGGCAATTCGCCGCCGCCGACCCGGAACTGCTCCGGTTCCGCGCCGAGGCCGAGGCCGTCGTACTCTACGACCCGATTTTCCCGGCCAACCCGTTCGTCGAGTGAAGCCTGCTCGCGGGGGCCGACCTGGGCAGACAAAAGATAATAGGGCATGCATAGCAACGGCGGCGCGACGTAGTGGATCCCGATAGTGGGCCAGACGCAACGCCAAGGCCACGCGGCATGCGGAATGACAATCGGCCGATCTGGGCGCGCAGGGAACGCAAGTCAGGTGGTCGACCGTCGCGTGGAGACATGAACGGGCGAGGGAATTGCCCGCTCAAATGCGCGTCGAGACTTGAGAACGGGTCGCACTCTGCCCTTGCGCTATCGCGCCGCGCATTCGGCGAGGTTTGCGACGTGGTGTACCCCCAGGCGTGCGGCGACCTCGCGCAGGCGCTCTCGGCTGGCGGCGAAGAATCGGCCGAGCAGGCGGCCGCCTCTCAGCTTCTCGAGCCGAGCCCGCCAGCGCTCGGCACTGCTTTGGAGCCGGTCGAGGATGCCCGTTACCTCCGCCGAGATCGCGGCCTTCCCATCGCGGAAGAGACGCCCGGTGTAGTTGACCAGAATCAAAGGGAATATTTGTCGGGGGATAAACCCGCAAGCTCGTTGACCATGCGCCGATCCGGAGGACGCGGCCGACCACCAAAAACCGAAACCGTCCTATAGTGTCTTATAGGCGCCATGCGCTCAGAGCTACGACTGCGCGCTTTGTCATCCGGGCTCACCGCGGCGGTTGCCGGCGGCTGGTGCGCGAAGTTTGCCAACCGACCGAGGCACGTTCAAGGATGAGCCCGATTTGCGAGACCGCGACGGCGAAGAATCGCGCGTTGTGAGCCCTAACGAGGTCGACAGGCATTGCGAGCGCCCCTTGATCCCGGACGTGAACGGCGAGGGCAGCCCAGGTCTCTCATCTCGCGACCGCGTGCTCGTTCGTTGCAATCCGCAAATCCAGCGTCCCGGTGAGAATCCGCCCGGCATGCCTGGTCCGGCAGTTCCGGAACGATGGTGTCGACGCAAGAATTATTTTTCGGGGGTTAAGCCTGCAGGCTCGTTGAGCATGCGCCGATCCGGTGAATGCGGCCGACAACAGAAAACCGAAAACGTCCTATAGTGTTATAGGGGCGTTGCGCTCAGCGCTGCGACTGCGCGCTTTTGTCATCCGGGCTCACCGCGGCGGTTGCCGGCGGCTGGTGCGCGAAAGTTTGCCAACCGACCGAGGCACATTCAAGGATGAGCCCGATTTGCGAGACCGCGACGGCGAAGCATCGCGCGTTGTGAGCCGCGTGCCGGGGACGACAGACGGCATTCCCACGCGGGGAGCGTGAGAACGAGTCAATAGCCAGTGAACGTTGAGCAGGCCTCGAAAAGTCCAATGTGGTCGCCGACCTTGCGTGTATATGGGGAAGACTGCAGCCGCTGGGTACAGGGAAACGGTTGGAATGGGCCGTCCCACGAGAGATCAAGGCCCAGCGGGCCACCGGGGTATTGACGACGGCATGTCCGTAAACGCGGATCGAACACATCGCGGGAAGCCGATGCGGTGAGGACGCGTGATCCTCAACCGGACGCCCGTGAGGGACTTGCCGGGCCGCTTTGGGTGGCGGAGAGGTCCGCAGTACCTACGAAACCTAGCGGCAAGGACATACAGCGCAACGCTAGCCATTTCCTCTCGAGCAGCTCAGTGCGTAAAATAGGGACATAAGTTCCAGTCCGCGCACAACCCGCTCCACCTCGTACGAATACCGGTCCCCGGAGCGCAACAATTCTCTCGTGCCGGAAAGCGCAGGCTGGATCGAAGTTGAGCGAGCCGATCGGAGGCAGCCTCGATCCACGCCCTTGGGCGCGCCGCGAGTCGACCGACGTCAACCAATCGTATGCGTGAGCGCTCCAGGGGTGCGGGGAACGCAGTTTGCTCCGTCCGCCATGAGAAGAATTCATTGACGATCGCGGCCCGCGCGACCCGAGAACCCTTCTGAAAACTGACATCCACTGACATCTGCCGACGTTTCGCCTCGGAACATCGGCTACGACCGCTACAAGCGTTCCATTGTTTCCGTACCCCTCGAGGGCGTGCCGGCCAGCCAGAGCCCCGGGCTGAGAACCGAGCGTCAGGGCGCACAGGAGCCTCGGTGACGAATCGCCACCGAGTCGTTCCCCCATGACCGGAGAATCCACCAACAGTGAGAAAATGATGCTCGCCATTGCCGTCGCCGACGGCATCCCCGTCGCCGAATGGGCACTGCAAAACGGGGTCAACGAACGGACTGCGTACCGCTGGGCCGCCGAGCCCGAGGTTCGGTCTGAAGTCGAGTCGATCCGCAGCCGCGTCCTCGACGAGGCGATTGGCCGGATGTCCAGGCGCGTCGCATACGCCGTCGATAAGATCTTCGAGCTCGGCGAAAACGCCACTTCCGAGTCCGTACGGCTCTCGGCGCTGCGAGCCGTGATCTCGGACTTCATCGCTGTCTCCAATTTCTCCGGACTCGAAACGCGCTTGGCCAAACTCGAGGCGCAGGCCCGTGCGCGCTCTAGCAACGCGTGTTGAGTGTGGACGCCTATCGGAAATAGCACCGCAAGGGCACGCCCGAGCATCTCCGACCGAGGACCGGCGCCGGACGACAGTCGGCTCAGGGTTGGGGATTTCCGACGCCCGCCGGTGGATCGATGAGGGGCCGGTGTCACGCGAGGCGGTGCAGATTTTGTGTTGCGGGCATCCGGGCACACGCGACCTCTGGTGATCAGGCCGGGGAGTGCGGCGCCACGTAATGCCGTCGCAGGCGAGCCGCATGTCGAAGAGGACAAAGCGTTCTAACCAGTGAAAACGCGGACCCGCACGGAAAAGATGAATCAACTTCAACAATGACCCAGCGACGCCGGTTTTGTCTTCGGCATGCAGCGCTACAAACCCGACTTTGAGTGTCCAGGTAAGCCGAAATTGCCGGTGGCACATCGAGGGCCGAAATGGCACACTTCGCCGCAGCGGCGATGGGTGCTTCCCAGCCCTACAAAACCAGGCTTTGCGACACGGTCGGTCAGTGCCAAGTGGCACCAAAAGCATGGTCTAAAAGTTGCCACTTTGTGCCAAATCGTTGCATTCTTTCATGATGATTTGACAAGAACTTCGAGGGCTGCCGGCCAGCCTCTGTTTGCTCCCGCATTGGCTCGCATTCGTTGCACTCCTGCTCGCGAGCGCGGAGTTGAAAAGTGCATAACAGGCTCTCAGCGCGCGTTCGGTCGCGCGCGGCACCAGGCCCTCCCTGCAGGAACCGGCCCAACGGCCGACGCTTGGCCCCAGGCGCGGATCGGATCAGGCGGCATCACGGCTCGGAGTTTATGCCGGGCTCATTCAACAGGCGGCGTAGGTCCTCGAGATTCACCGGCTTGACGAGGTGCGCGTCAAAGCCCGCTTGCTGCGAGCGAAGCCGGTCTTCTTCCTTGCCATACCCGGTCATGGCCACGAGAGTGGTGCTCTCCAGTGCCGGCTCCTGCCGGCATCGGCGGGCGACCTCGTAGCCGTCAATCACAGGCAGGCCGATATCCAGGAGAACCACCTCGGGGCGGAGCTTTCGCGCCATCTCGACGGCGGTCAGGCCGTCATGGGCGGTGTGGACTTCCTGTCCGAGTGCACGAAGCAAGACTTGAAGGCTGCTGGCGTTGCTAAGATTATCATCCACGACGAGGATCCGTCTCTGCGGCAGCCGGAGGTCGCGGCCATCGATCTTGTTTGGCTCCGCTGTGTCGCCGGGTGCCCGCGAGGCCGCGGGAAGCTCGATGATGAATTCGCTTCCCTTGCCGGGCTCGGTGCTCCTGGCGCTCACGCGGCCGTCATGAAGCTCGACCAGCGACTTGACGAGAGTCAGCCCGATCCCCAAACCCCCTCGCGAGCGCGACAGGCTCTGATCGGCCTGCACGAAAAGGTCGAATACCTTGGGCAGCAGGTCAGGCGCGATGCCGATCCCGTTGTCGCGGACCTTGATGGTCACCAACCGCTCTGACTGGGTTGCCGTCAGCGAGATCTCGCCCCCTTCGGGAGTGTACTTCGCGGAATTATTCAGGAGGTTTGAAAGGACCTGCGCGAGCCGCGGCGGATCGACCTCCAGGAGCACCGACGCTTCGGGAAGCTTCACGCTCAGGTGATGCTTGTAATCTTCCAATAGCGGACGGCTGGCCTCGACGGCCAGATCGACGACTTCCCTGAGCTCGATGAGCTCTTTCTGAAGATCGACCTTGCCGCGCGTGATCCGAGACACGTCCAGCAAGTCGTCGACCATTCGCGTCAGGTGCCGGATCTGGTCTTCGATCACGTCGATCGACCACTGGAAGCTGGGGCCCGCCGGCCCTTCGACTCGCATGATCTGAGCGGCGTTGCTGATCGGCGCCAGCGGGTTGCGCAGCTCGTGGGCGAGCATGGCGAGAAACTGGTCCTTGCGTTGATCCGCGTCCTTGAGCGCTTCCTCCATTCGTTTGCGATCGTCGATGTCGGTCACGACGGCTCCGGCGCCCAGCATCGTACCGTCGGGCGTCTTGACCGGGTAGAAACTGCAAAGCCAGTACCGCTGCCTGCCCCGGCTGTCGTGGCGCCTCGCCGATCACTTCCTTGTTCACGATGCTCTGACCGGTCTCAAGTACCTCGCGAAACGACTTGGAAAGCTCCGGAGCGATCGAAGGCAGGATCTCGGCGATCGTGCGTCCGAGATGAGCTTCGACCGGCAGGCCGTTGATCGCGGCCAGCGCGGGATTCAAGCGAAGGTATCGCAGGTCGCGATCGAAGAATCCAAAGCCGACGGGGGCGTTGTCGAGCAGGCTGTTGAGCAGGCGCGCGCTCGGCCGCGAGCTCGGCGAAGAGCTGGGTGCGCTCGTAGACCGCCTTCTTGTATTCCGTGATGTCGCGGAGGATTCCCGTGAAAATGCGCCGCAGGCCGAGTCTGGTCTCGCTCATCGCCAGCTCGACCGGAAACGTGGTGCCATCCTTGCGATGGCCCTGGACCTCGCGGACCGACCCGAGGATCCGCGGCTCGCCAGTCCGCAGCTCGTTCGCGAACTGTTCATCACGCGAGCCCTGATCCGGCTCGGTCATGAGGAGCTCGATGTTGCGGCCGACCGCCTCGTCGTGCGAATAGCCGAAGATCCGCTCGGCGGCCAGGTTCATCGACTCGAGCTTGCCGTTCTCGTCGATCGTGATGATTCCGTCGACGGCGGTGTCGACGATCGCCTTCAGCCGCACGGCGGCTTCGCGAATCGCTTCCTCCGCTTCCTTGCGCTGCGTCTGGTCGCGCGCGATCTTGGTGAAGCCGCGAAGCTTGTTCTCTTCGTCGAAGATCGGTGTGAGCACGCCGCTGGCGAAAAAACGGCTGCCGTCGCTGCGGCAGTGCCAGCGCTCGTCGGTAGCGCGCCCCTTGGCCGCGGCGGTCGCAATCTCCTGCTCGGGTACGTTTCTCGCCCGATCTTCCGGCGTGAACAGGATTGCCAGGTGCTGCCCCATGATCTCCTGCTCGGAGTAGCCGAAGAGGCGCTCGGCGCCGGAATTCCAGCTGGCGATCTGCCCCTCGGGGTCGACCGAGAAGATCGCGAAATCCTTCACGCTCTCCACCATGAGCCGCGAGTATTCCTCGGCCTCCCGCAGTGCCTGCTCGACGCGCTTGCGCTGCGCAACCTCGTGCTCGAGCTCCCAGCGCCGCGCCTCGTGCTCGCGTGCCAGAACGCGCGATTCCGCGAGCTCGCGCTCGGTCGCGACCTGATCGAGCACGCGGGTGACGACGGGCTCCAGGTGGTTGAGGAAGTGCGGAGTCTTCGGCACGAAATCGCGCACACCCGCCCGCAGCGCCTCGACCAGGAGGCTTTCGTCCTGCAATCCGGTCACCAGGATGGCCGGGACGTTATGGCCGCGTTCCTTGATCTGCCGGAAGAACTCGAGGCCGGTCATCCCGGCGTGAAGTCCCTGGTCGAGGATGATGAGATCGATGCCCCCCTCGCCGATCAGTCGCAGCCCGTCCTGGGCGGCGGCGGCCGTGACAACCGCATAACCGGCGCGCTCCAGCCGGAGCTGTTCCAGCCGCGCGACGCCCGGGTCATCCTCCAGCAACAAGAGCGTCGCCCGGCCTTGCGATGCCATGCCTGTTCCGACTCGTCAAGGGTTTCTCTGGCTGCACTCGGGGATTCGCACGACCTGCAAAAACAGACCCAACCGGTTGATGGCATCGACGAATGCTTGATAATCCACCGGCTTGGCGATATAGACGCTACACCCCAGCTCATAGCATCGCTGGATCTCGCGCGGATCGTCAGTCGTGGTGAGCATGATCACCGGGATCAAGGCCGTCTGCGGATTTGCCTTGAACTGCCGCAGCACTTCCAGGCCGTCGACCCGCGGCATCTTGATGTCGAGCAAGAGCAGAATCGGCTGGTTCGTGGTCTCTGCAGAACGGCCCCCCCGACTCGAAAAGGAAGTCGAGCGCCTGTTGCCCGTCACGAAGCCGGACGATCGCGTTGGAGACACCGACGCGCTTCAGGTTGCGTTCCACCAGAGTCGCATGCCCGTCGTCGTCTTCGACAAGCACGATCAAGAGCGGTTCCAGTGCCATTAACGACGAACTCCATTCTGCTGTGAATCGGTAACAGACTTTTCCCCGCTGCTGCGCAGCGCGCCCGCCGCCGGCGCCGCCGGCAGGGCGACGAAAAACGTGGTGCCGGACCCCGCGCTCGATTCGCAGCCAGATCCGGCCGCCGTGCCGCTCTACCATCCGGCTCACGAGCGCAAGTCCGACGCCTTCCCCTTGCGATGCGACGGTTTGAAACCGCGCGAACGCCGTGAACACGCGCGGGTGATAGGCAGCAGGAATGCCCAGGCCGTTGTCCCTCACATAGTATACGTGGTTTCCGTTGGGGTTGTCGGCCGCGCGGGGATTGACGCTGCCGACCTCGATTTCACCGGGTCGCGCGGGGTCGAGGTACTGGACGGCGTTGACGATGAGATTGGCAAAGATCTGCTCCACCGCAGTCGCATCGCCCCAGGCCGGCGGAAGCTCGCCGACTCTGACCTCGGCTTGCTTCTCGGCAACCGTGTCGTGCAGGGCATCCACGACCTTCTGCACGATCGGGGCAACCTCGACCATTCGCCATTGGTACTCGACCCGCCCCGCACGTGAGAGCCGCAACAGCGCATCGATGATGCGCGCCAGGCGCCCCACCGCCGTCTGAATGTATCGTATCGAGTCTTCGAAGTTTTCGTTCAAGAGCTTCTGGCCCTGCTGCCGTACCGTCGTCGGCACCTTTTCGTCGTCAAGCAGGGCCTGCAGGTCGCGGCACGACAGACTCAGCTCCTCGCTGAAACCCTGGAGATTGATCAGCGGTGATCGCAGGTCGTGCGAAACGCTGTACACGAACATCTCGTTCTCCGCTTTCTGCTGATCGAGACTCGCGGCCATGTCGTGAAACGCGCGGTCGACTTCCGCGACTTCGTCGCGACCCGCCTGGGCGCCTTCAGGCCTTTTCCCTCGGCGAGCCGGCGCGTGTTGTCTCGCAAGACAGCAAGCCGGTTGACCACTCGATCGAGCAACAGATAGGCGAGAGCTGCGGTCGCCGCCAGAATGGCCGCGCTTCCCCCGACGACGATCCAGAGCAGTTGCACGCGCGACCGCCGCAGTCGATCCGTCCGCTCCCGGTCCAGCTCCGCTTCGTCGGCCAGGATCGCGTCGACGCTGGTCCGGATGACGCCGAGACGCGCGCCCCCTCTTCCAGGAGCTCAAACGCCCGGTCGCTGTCCCCGGCCTTCAGCATCGACTCCTGCGCAGCCAGCAGTTCCAGGAAGGCTTGGGAACCCGCGGCCAGCTCATCAATCCGCGCCTGCTGCGGCAAGTTGTCACGTACGAGGACCTTGATGGCGGCGATCTTGCCCGGGATTTGATCGAGCGCCGGATCTAACCGATCGGTGACCGAGCGATTCCCCGAAGCGATCACGTTTCGAAGCCGGGCGTAGCCCTCGAGCAGCCGCCGGTACGTCTCCTCGACCTTCGCGATGACCTCCTTGGTGTGGACCGCCCACAGTTGTGCGCGAATGCCCTCGGCCTGCGCTCGCAAAAGGATACCGATGAAGACCGCCTGCGCCAGTAACGGGATCGCGATCAACAGCAGAACCTTTTTGTAAATCGTCAATCGATTACCCACCTGTATGTGCGAGCGACAACTCAATCGGAACGCCGATGCGGGATGTGGTGATCGACCTTCTGGGAACCAGACACCGGCACAGCTTACTTAGGCGCGGAAACAACCGCCATATCCCCGGCCGCGACTCGCGCAGGCGGCTTGGCTCGATTACGCGCGGCCGACGGCGCCGATCCCGCTTGGACTGCCGGTCCACCGGATTCGAGAGCATCTGGACCGTGAATGAGAATAGGGCGGAGCGTGGCCAGTTGCTGGCGGGTCTCGAGCAGGCTGGCCGAAACCTCGAGCGCTCCCGCCTCCTTGAGCTCGGCCAGTTTCGGCTCCATACCCGCGGTGTGCCCCCACCGGCCGACGACGATGCGAAGCTCGGGAAACGCAGCCCGCAGGCGCTTGCTCAGGTACCGCGTATGGGCAAGCCCGCCGGGGGGAATCGCCGCGATCACCACCAGCGATGGTTTCCGGGCGGCAACCTGGTCGAGCAGCTCGCTCGTCAGCGTTTCCTGGGGAATGAGCTCCAGCTTCCAGTGACGGCGGTCGAGCAAATTCTCCAGCATCTCCAGGCCGAGGAGATCGAGCGCGTCACGCGCGGGACAGCCGAAGATCAAGACCGGAGGTGAAGGCGGGCTAGGCTCGGAGGGCTCGTCGGTTCCGCTGCCGCCGGCGGTTTCCGTCGCGGGCGAGTTGGCTTCGGCGAGGTCTTCCGCGATCTCACGGATCGATTCGATCAACTGTCGCTCGTCGGCCTCGGTGATGTCCCCGCGCGCCCGGCTGACCTTGGTGGCACTGAGAGCAGGCACAAGCATCGAGTCGTAGACCTGGTCGGGGGCCTCGGTTTTCGCGCTCTGGAGCACCAGGTCGAGCGCCTCGTCCTGATCCTGTGCCAGCAGGCGCTGATAGAACGAGACGTTCGGCTCTAAGGCCGGCGCATCTCCGAGCAGCACGTCGAGAAACTCGAGCTGCGGCACATATCGCCCGAGCGTCACCAGGCAGACCGTGAGCGGACTGGAAAGGACAAGTCCAATCGGTCCCCACAGGAACGCCCAGAACGCCGCCGACACCAGGAGCGCGATTTCGGAAACGCCCATGCTCTGGCCGTAGAGCCACGGCTCGACAAGATTGGCGACGACGAGTTCCAGGGTCACGAACAGCCCGATCACCGCGAGGGTTGTTCCCCATCCGTCGGTCATCGCCAGCGACAGCGAGACGGGCAAGACTCCGGCCAGGTACGCCCCGATATAGGGCAGGTAGCGAAGCATGGCCCCCAGACAGCCCCACAGGAGCGCGAACTTTACCCCGAGCAAGAGAAGTCCGAATCCGAGGATCAGCCCGAAAGTCCCGTTGACGATCGCTTGCATGAGCAGGAATTTGCTGATTTTTTGCCCGGCTTCGTCGACAAACCGTGTCGAGGCGACGATGCGTCCGTGCCCGACCAGCCGGATGATGCGATTGCGCAGCTCCTCCCGCTTTTGAAGCATGAAGATGACCAGGATGATCGCCAGCGCGAGCTGTCCCAGGTACTCCATGAGTGGGCTCAGGAATCCCACGATGTGCGACAGCCAGGGCGGGCTTTGCGGCGCGATGACGACCGCTGCGGGCCGTTTTTCTGGCTCGTCGGACTCATCCACGTCCCTGGTCGCCGCGGCTGCGGGCGCGCCCGGCTTGGCGGCGATCTCCTGGTTGATGTCGGTGATCATCTCCGAAAGTTTGCGCGATCCGCCGGCTAGCGATTTGAGCGATCGGACCTTTTCCTTGATGGTCTGCGTGTGCGCGGGCAGCTCTCTGAGGAGGCTGGAAATTTGCGAGGTCACGAGCCAGCCGCCCAGGCCCAGGCCCGTCGCCGCGAGGCACACGGTCAAGATCACCGCTGGTGTGCGTCCCACGCCCCACTGTCTCAGCAGGCCCACAATGGGACTGAGCAGGAAGGTCAGGAACGCTGCGAGCGCGACGGGGATGAAGATCGACTGCGCCCAGTAGAGCACGGTGACCGTGACCACCGAGACCGTTGTCCCGGCCATCACCAGCACGGCACGTTGCCAATCCATCGCGGAAACTCGATTCGTCATGTTAGGTGCTCACCCGGAGTCCAGACCGTTGCGCTATGGCCGACTTGCGAGCCGCTCTGCGCGCGGCGACCCGCTTCTCTCGGGATCCTTACGCAATAGTCGCGCCGCTACACCTGAAGCATGGATGGAAGCCTCGAAACGCGGGTGGGACGACCATGGTGACGAGTCGGCTTTCGCTTGTGGGTGCTTCCCTGCGCATGTATAGTGTCCATGGTTCTCATTTCGGGCGCTGTGCAAAAACGGTGTCATTGACGAGGAGGCCAGTTTTGAGCGGCAACAAGGCGGCATCTGAAGGCGCCGAGCCGGTAGTACCGGCGCCGGTGGTCAATGGCCAGTCCGCCTCAACGAAGCGACGCGTCTTGATCGTTGAAGACCACGAGACGGTGCGCAAACAGATTCAGGTCTATCTGGAAACCTGCGCAGGCCTGGAGGTCGATACAGCCGCCAACGGCAGCGAGGCGCTCAAAGCGCTCTCCGAGCGGGCCTACAGCGTCGTCGTGACCGACCTCAAGATGCCACGGGTCGACGGTTTGCAGTTGCTCGAGGAGGTCCAGAAGCGACGGCTCTCCGCGGATGTGATCATCACCACCGGCTTCGGTACGATCGACCATGCCGTACAGGCGATGCGCATGTGGCGCGGCCGACTTTCTCACCAAGCCCATCAACCTCGAGCATCTGAAGCTGGTTGTGGAGCGCGCGCTGCGCGAGCGGGCGCTCGAGGACGAGGTGTCCGCGCTGCGGGAACGGCTGCACGAACAATTCGCGTTTCACAGCATCCTGAGCAAGAGCGCGCGGATGCACGATGTCTTTGAGCTGATCAGCCACGTGGCGGAGACGATCAGCACCGTGCTGGTGGTCGGGGAGACCGGGACGGGGAAGGAACTGGTCGCGCGCGCCGTCCATGACGCGTCGCCGCGGCGCGGGAAGCCCTTCGTCGCGATCAATTGCGCGGCGCTCCCCGAGACGCTCCTCGAAAGCGAGCTGTTCGGCCACGAAAAAGGGGCGTTCACCAGCGCGGTTGGCCAGCGCAAGGGGCGGTTCGAGCTGGCCCACGGCGGCACGATCCTCCTGGATGAAATCGCCGAGATGCCCCTGGCCATGCAGGCCAAGCTGCTGCGTGTGCTACAAGAGCGTAAGTTTGAGCGGGTGGGTGGATCGCAGACCGTCGAGGTCGACGTCCGCGTGATTGCCGCCACCAATCGCGACCTGCTCCGCCTGGCCAAAGAGGGTAAATTCCGGGAAGATCTCTACTACCGGCTCAATGTCGTCAAGATCGACTTGCCCCCACTGCACGAGCGTCCCGAAGACATCCCGGTGCTGGCGCGGCACTTCGTCGAAAAATTCAGCCGGCCGGGATCGACGCCGAAGGTGATCGCACCTGAAGCCATGGAGGCGCTCGTCCATTACCGCTGGCCCGGCAATATCCGCGAGCTCGAGAACGCCATCGAGCGGGCCTGCGTGACGACCCGCGATGAGATGATCCGGATCGAAAACCTCCCGGCCGAGATCATGAAGCCCGGTCGCCCGCGTTATCAGCTTCCTGTGGATCTCTCTCGGCCGCTCACCGAGCAACTCGTCGAGCTGACGGCCGCGTTTGAGGAACGCTACCTGCGGCGGGCCCTCAAGAAGAGCCGTGGACACATCGGACGGACAGCCCACGTCACCGGGCTGTCGCGGCGCACCATCACCGAGAAGCTCGCGCATTATCAGATCGACAAGACCGAGTTCAAGAAAGAGTGACGATCGCACCCTGCTGGCGGCCCGCGGGATTGCGTTGATCCGTGCTCCGGAAACAACGGCTCGCGCCGGCCGGCGCAAATGGGTCGCTCAGAGTCGGACCATCCGCCGTGGCATGCCGGCACTTGCCCTCGTCATCTGCTGATCCGGGGCTAGGTTGGTGTCCGGGCCGTCGCGCAGACGCTGCGCGTCCGGCGGCAATCGTTCCGCCGGCCGGCTCTGACGCAGCGCAACATCGGCCGCCAGGCGCTGGAGGTTGGGTCCGACGGGCGTATCGTGCATGCAGGCTCACGAGATCGCCGGCACGAGGCGCAAGCCTGTGTTAAACTTGAACGGGTGGGCCGGTCGCGCCGACGCGCTCCCCGGCAGGATCCCTGCGTGCGCCGCCCGGGATCGCGAGTTCTCGGAAATCTGGACGGGCGCACGGAACTTTTTGAGAAAACGATCCATCCAAGTGAGATGAGCGGCCGTAAGGGCAAGAGCCCGCGGTGCCTGTAAAAACAAGCCGGCGGCCTTCCTGGTTGTTGGAGATTTGCGACGGATCTCGCGAATCCCGGTGCCGGGTTGTTACAATTTCGCCGATTTTTGGATAATCGTCTCGATCCCGATCTGCCACAACCACGCCCGAACTGAATTCAGAGCGAGTTCGACACTGACGAGTCGACGTCGGTCCACGTGCATTTTCCGCATCAGGAAGCCCGAAGGAGTTTGATCGTATGGCTAAGATACAGGCCGTCTGGGCGATCGACATCGGCCAGGCCGCACTCAAGGCGATCAAGCTCGTCCCTGGCGAGACGCCCGACCAGGTGGTGGCCGAGGCATTCGACTTCATCGAGTATCCCAAGATCCTGAGCCAGCCCGACGCCGATCCGGACGAGCTGGTCCGCGAAGCGCTGGCCACGTTCACCGACCGCAACGAGCTCAAGGGCTGCAAGGTGGCGATCGCGGTGCCGGGCCAGTCGGGGCTGGTCAAGTTCATCAAGCTGCCGCCGGTCGAGAAGAAGCGGATCCCGGACATCGTCAAGTTCGAGGCCAAGCAGCAGATTCCGTTCGCCCTCGACGAGGTGGTCTGGGCCTACCAGCAGATCGGCGCCGACGACGAGGTCAACGAGGAAGAGTTCACGATGGCCGAGGTCGGGCCTCTTCGCGATGAAGCGCGACCAGATCAACCGGGCGATCCTGCCGTTTGCCGTCGCGGGCATCGAAGTCGACATGGTGCAGATGAGCCCGATCGCCCTCTATAACTTCATCGCCTTCGACCAGCTCAAGGGAAGCGGCTCGAAGGACTCGGTCGTTCTGCTCGACATCGGGGCCGACAATACCGATCTGATCATCACCGACGGCACCCGGATCTGGCAGCGCAACGTTCCGATCGGCGGCAATCACTTCACCCGGGCGCTGACCAAGGAGCTCAAGCTCACCTTCGCCAAGGCCGAGCACCTGAAGCGCAATGCCACCAAGGCCCCCGATCCCGCGGGCGATCTTCACGGCGATGCGCGGCGTCTTCAACGATTTCGCCAGCGAGATCAACCGCTCGATCGGCTTCTACTCGAGCATCAACCGGACGGCCAAGATCAAGAAGATCGTCGGCATGGGCAACGGCTTCAAGCTGCCCGGCCTCCAGAAGTTCCTCCAGCAGAACCTGAGCAACGAAGTCGGCCGGCTCGAGGGCTTCGACAAGCTGGCCGGCGACGAGGTGAAGTCGGCCCCGCAATTCCAGGACAACCTCGCCTCGTTCGCCGTCGCCTACGGGCTGGGCGTTCAAGGGCTCGACCGCGGGTCGCTGGCCACCAACCTGCTGCCGCCCGAGATCGAGCGGGTGCGGCTGATCCGCGCAAGAAGCCATGGGCGCTGGCGGCCTCGGCACTCATCCTGCTCGGGCTGACCTTCCTGTTCACGCTGGGCGATTACCGGGTGCTCGCCAAGGTCACCACGCCGCAGTTCAAGGAGGCCGTCGACCCAGGCCAAGAACGTCAGCAAGCACGGCGCACAGCTCAAGGCCGATTTCGAAAAGGCCAAGGGCGAGTTGGAAGCCAAGTACGGCGAGGGCAAGGCCCTGATCATCGACCCGACCGACCGGGCGCTCTGGCCGCAGTTCCTCAAGACGATCAGCGCCTACTTCCCCGACCCGATCCGGGACTACGGGCTCGACCCCGACTGCGCCGGAGATCCCAGGACGACGATCGAGAAGCTGCGGGTGCACATCGACGCCATCAAGCCCGTCTGGCGCAACGACCTGCAAGGCCGAGTGGTTCGACAAGATCGACCCCACCTTCAAGAAGCTGATGCATCCCGTACGACGTCAAGAACCCGCCGACCGGCGAGGGCTGGGTCATCCAGCTCGTCTGCCACCATTACAACCCGTATCCCAAGTCGAAGGAGCAGCGGGAGCTTCGCGCCGAAAGACCCGAGCGGACCGAATTCGGCCCCTATCAGTTCATCACCGACAAGGTGCTCACCAAGCTCAATGATCCCGGAGCTCCGCCTCTTCGGCGTCGCACCACGTCGCCGCTGGCCTGGCTCGGCCAGGACCCCGAATGGACCAGCGAGAAGGGGAGCCAGAACAACAACCTGGCCAGCAACACCGTGCCCCTGCTCGACCGGGCCGCCCCGGCCGCGGGCGAAGGCGGCGGGCCGATGATGGCGGCGGGAGCAAGATGGGCGGCGGCAGGCGGCGGCGGCGATGATGGAGGCTATGGTGACACCATGAGGAGCGCCATGATCGCGGCATGAGGAAGATGATGGGCAGCGGCGGCGCCGACCGGCGGATGGCGGCGCGAGTGAGATGATGAATCGAATGGGCGGCCATGGGTGGCGCATCGATGGACGGCAACATGGGCAAGGCGTGCCGCCGCCGAAGCGAAGAAGAATCTGAAGTACCTGACCCGGACCGACTTCCTGCTCCAGTTCGTCTGGATGCCCGTCAAGCCCGAGGCTCAGCCGAAGACCCCGGAAGAACTGAAGACGAAGCTGGAAGAGGAAGCGCCAAGCTGACCGAAGCCGAGAAGGACTTACGCACGCCGACACCCCGTCCAAGCTGGAAGAGGCGATCGAAGCCGAGTCGCTGAAGAAGTCCCAGGCGCTGGATTCGGCGCTCGACAAGGCGATGGTCCCGGCGGCTCCCGGGGCCCTGGCGTCCCGGGCGCCTGCCGGGGCACCCAGGATTCGGGCCGCCACCGGCCGGCGCTGCCGCCGCGGTGCCGCAGGCACGCCCGGTCCAGGGTGAGCCGTGCTCACGCAGTGCGACGGCCGACGGTCGCCGAAGCTGGCCCGTCACAGCCGTACCGGCAGGCGGGCAGCCGGCGAGAAAGCGACTCAGTCGATCACCGCTCGATCGTACCGCGATCGAGCTTCACTCTGCGGAACATTCATCGCTCGATCCTCGAATATCCGAAGGCGCTGGCGACCATGGCTCAAACCGACGCAATGGAAACAAGCCAAGGAAGTCCTGCGGCAAATCATCAAGTATCGCTTCTGGATCTCGATCGGCGTCGCGGCGCTGTTCGCGGTCATCGCCTACTTCGTCGGCTCGGGCCCGATTCGCGACAAGGCCGCGAGGAGACCAAGAAGATCAACGGCGGCCGAGAACGAAGTCAAGAAATACACCTCGCCGACCATTCCCACCAAGGAATACAAGCCGATCGTCGAGGAGAAGACCCAGGTCGTCGACCAAGGACGTCAATACCGCCTGGAAGACGCTCTACGACCGCCAGGCCCCTCTGCTGACCTGGCCCGAGGCGGTCCAGGAACGGTTCCGGAGCTGGGGCCGGCAAATGGCCCGAAAAAGTAGCACCCGCGCAAGGTCGAGCTGGCGATCGTCGACTACATCGAGGCCTATCCGGCCTACGTCGACATGGTCTACAAGACCTTCAATCCGTTCGACTACGAGACCGGCGAAGGGATCGTCGTCGCGCCCGCCGCAGGACGAGCTGCTGCTGCCGGCGCAGTTCGATCCAGGAACATCTGCCCGACCTCGGGAAGATCTGGGCCGCGCAGGAACGGCTCTGGATCCAGCGCACCGTGCTGGAAGTCATCGCCGAGGTCAACAAGAACGCCAAGAACTGGGACGACGCCATCATCCGCCAGATCGTCAGCCTCGAGGTCGGCAACCCAGCGCCCAGGATCAACGCTCGCTCGCCAAGAACGAGACGCTCGAGGAATCCGAGGGCATCTACGCCCCGGGCGAAGAGCCCGCCGGCCGCCGACGCCGGCGCTGCCGCCGGCGGCGGTGCGGTATGCCGGCGGCATGTGCGGCGGGATGCGGCGGCGGTGTGCATGATGGGCGGCGGCGGCCTGGGCGGCCGCCGGCACGTCCGAGAGCGTCTATCTACGTCAAGTCGGACAGCGACAACAGTACAAGATCCTGCCGCTCGCGCATGACCGTGCTGATCGACCAGGATCGCGTCCAGGACTTCCTCGTCGAGCTGGAAAACTCGCCGATGTCGATCCAGGTCAAGGACTTCGAGCTGGTGACGTCCCACGTCCCGCGTCGACCAAGCCCGAGAAGGGCGAGATCGCCGATCGGCGGGATGGGGCATGATGGGCGGCATGGGAAGCATGATGCGATCGGATGAGTGGCATGGGCGGCATGGTCGGGCATGGGTGGCATGGCCGGTCAGATGCAGCAGCAGATGCAGAGACATGATGATGCAGCGGATGCAGGGAGGAGGCGGGATGACTCGGGTGGCTGCGGCATGGGCGGCAGGCATGGCGGGAGCCACGCAGCAAGACAGGGCAAGGACGTGCGCAACGTCGATCGCGGAAAGAGCGCGAACGGAGAAGGAAAAGGCCGTCGAGAAGCCAAGGGCCCCTCGCTTGTTCGATCCCTACTTCAACATCGTTCAGGTGAAGGTTTACGGGCAGGCCCGCTTCTTCAATCCCCCGCCGGCCGAGCGGCCGCCGAGCCCAGCCCGGAGACGTTGCCGTGCGGCCGCGACAGCTGCGCCCGCGGCGACGCCCGCGGCCGGAGGAGCCGAGGCGGCCGCCGACAAGGGCGCGCCGCCGAAAGACGCCGCTGCGACGGCCGAAGACGCCGACGAGAAGCCAGAGGCACCCAAGGCCGCTGGAAACGCGCCGCCGCAGGCGAAAGACGGCGACGAAGCCGGCAAGCCGGCGACCAAGGCGACCGACGACGCCGCCGCCAAGGCCAAGGATGGCGACGAGGGCGGACAGCCAGCGGCCAAGGCGGCGGCGAGCGCCGCCGCCAAGAACCAGGATGCAGCCGAAGCCGACGCGCCGCCGGCGAAGCCCGACTCCGAGAAGGCCAGACCAGCGACGCCGAACCCAAACCCTGAGCGGATCGATCTGCACGATCTGATTCGTGCTGACCCGGTTCTGAATCACGCGACGAGGAGATGCCGGCATGGCCAACACGAATGCGATCGTGGAAAAGCTGAAGGACGTCGGTCTGCGCCACGGTGAGAAGGCCGGGGTCGCCATCGCGTCGACCTGTTCTTCCTCTGCATCGGGCTGGCCGCGAAGAAGGAGACGATCAACACGACGCCCGACAAGATCAAGGCAGCCACCAAGCCTCCGCAGAGCAACCTCGATCGCCACGAAGATCGCGAGAAGACCATCCTCAGAACCTCGAGGAAAAGGGAATCAAGGACAGCGATTTCGCCAAGGTCGTCGACGACCAGGTCAAGACGGCGCTGGTACCCGACGATTACAAGGCCGCGCGCGAGTGGGTCTCGCCCGAGCCGGGCGCCGGCTTGATTCGCGACACGCCGGTCCTGATCGCCGCCAGCGAGCTCTACGCCTACCCGGGCCGCGGAGGCTTCTGGTCTTCGAGCTCGACGAGCGAAGGGAACCGCATCCCCGACGACGGCAAGGACGAAGCCCAAGGACGAGCAGCGCTCGACGGAGACGGCGCCGCCGCGCAGCAGGCGGCTGGCGGAATGATGGGCGGCGGCGGCATGATGGGCGGCATGCAGCGAAGAAAGAAGACGCAGGAGCAAGGCCGACATCGAGCGCGGAGCAGAAGGAAGAGGACGCACGCAAGCAAAGGCTGCTCGACAGGCAAGCTGGCCGGTGACGGACAGCGACCGCCGAGGACGCAAAAGCCAAGGAGGACGGACGCCGCCAGAAGGAAGAGCACTTCAAAGAGATCACCAAGGGCCATCGCTGGGTCGCCATCACCGGCGTGCTCGATCACGCCAAGCTCGTGGCCAACTACCGCGCGGCCCTCAAGAACCCCGCGGTCGCCCATCCCAATTACTCGCAGGCTCGACCTTCAGCGCAAGACCTTGCAGCCCGACGGCACCTGGTCGAGCTGGGAGCACGTCTCGTCGGACGAGAACCTGAAAATCCTCGACAACCTTCCCGAGGAAGAGGACGACGAGCTCACGCCCGAGACGGTCAGGCCCGAGGACCTGGTCGACCCGCTGCCGTTCTTGAAGTCCGGGCTCTGGGAGAAAGTCCACGTCGCCAGCCTGGTGCCCAAGGAGAAGAAGGAGATCGCCAAGCCGAGACGCGCCGGCGCGGCGGCATGATGGGCTGGCGGGATGATGGGCGGCATGATGGGCATGGGGGGCAGGGCGGCATGATGGGCGGCGAATGATGGAGCGGCAGTATGCGGCGCCATGATGGCGGAGATGATGGCGGCGATGCGGAGCAGGATGGGCGGCCGATGAGCGGCGGCGGAATGATGGGCGGCGGAATGATGGGCGGTGGCATGGGCGGCAGCGCCGAAGCCGCCGGCAACTACTGGAAGACCGACGAGAAGAAAGTGATGATCCGTGCCTTCGACTTCACCGTTGCAGCCCGACACCAGCTACCGCTATCGCGTGCGCATCGTGGTCTTCAACCCCAACTACAATCGCGAGGACGTCAACCCCGGGCGTCGACACCAAGGCGAAATAGCTGCGCGGCGACCTGGAGCGAGCCGACCGACGAAGTGCACATGCCCCCCGACGTCATGCCCTACGCGATCGGCACCGATCCGCTCAGCCCCAACAGCCGACATGAAGGTCCGGTTCCAGGTCATCCGCTTCCGCCCCGCCGACGGCGTGACCGTTCCCACGGAACTTCGCGGCCGGACCGGGCGAAGTCATCGGCGAGCCTCGCACCGCCGAGATCCCCGTCTCCGACGGCTCGAGCAAGAAGAACAGCACGATCGACTTCAACAGCCATCAGATCGTGCTGGATATCAACGCCAACAAGAAAACCGGCGGATATCAGCCGCTGCCCGCCGGATTCGTCGGCCCCCCGATCGAACGGCCCGCTCTCGACGCTGCTGTTGCGGCCGGATGGTCGCGTCGCCGTCCATAACGAGGCCGACGACGTCACGAACGAAGTCCGGAGAGACATCGAGGCCAACTACAAACACGAGATCAAGCAGTCCAGCAAGAAACGACAGAACAGCATCGGGATGGGCATGATGGGCATGATGGGCGGAGGCATGATGGGACGGCATGGGAGGCATGATGGGCGGTGGGATGCGGTGGGATGCGATAGATGCCTGCACGTAGCGTTTCGCGTAGTCGCGATTCGTACCGGTGAGTTCGGCCTCGGCCAACCCTCGCCACGATCGGCGGGGTTTTTTGTTGGCTCCGGAACGGACTTCGTCAGCTCTGCCACGGTGCGATGAATTCGTGCGGATCATCTGGGCTGATTCACAAGACCGCAAACGGTGATCCCAAACACCGGCTGATTGAGCTAATTCTTAAAGAAATGTGTTGTAACGGGAATTACGACGTGTAACGATCAGCGGCGAAATGCCGAAACTAATCAGTGCGACGAGTAGGCAAAGTTTGACAGGCGATTTTGCCGATCAGATATCGGACGAAACATTGCTCTGAAGGGATTCGTCTTGACCGCGGTGACCCGTAAGGGTACACAGCGTCACATCTTCTACCCGTTCTCTGTACACCACCTCGCGCACACATCTCGAATTCGCCCGGATTTCAGGTGATCAGGTGAAGCGGCCAATCCGCCGAGGCGGACTGGTACGATCAACCGCAAAGGCTAATCGTCTCCCACTTGTGATGACAGGACATAGGCCGTCGCCAGGGACGTCGGCGGCCGTCGTCGCGAGCGGCGAAAGGAGGTCGCGTTGGGAAGGCTTAGAACGGTCAGTCTCATCTTGATCCTGGGCGCATGGGGAGGAGCCACGGCCGTGGCAGCCCCCGATGACGCGACCTCGGCGACCCGACAGCCGCCGCCTGCGCCCCCGATCAAGTACCTGGAAGCCGGGTCGCGTCTGTTCAATTCCGCCAAGCCCGGCGATACGAGCAGCTCGAGCTGGCCGCCAAGTACTTGGAGGCCGCCGATCGCTACCGCGACATGCTCAAGCCGGACGAGCAGACGATGCTCGACGCATACCTGAAAGAGCTGGGCAAGGCGAAGGCGGCCATGGCGTCGGCCGCGGCCGCGACCAGCGCCGCGGCCGCCGGCCGCCGGCGCCTCGCCGGCGCCGCGTCGCCGGCCGCAACGCGTTCGCGCACCGCCGACCGATCGCCGGGCGCAGCCCGGCGAGTCGCCGGCGGCCCGGCCGGCCCGGATCAGATCGCCCCGACCATCGATACCAGGCAGCGGGCCCGCTGGCTGCTGCACGAAGCTCGCGAGCAGCTCCACCTGGGGAACTACGACGAGGCCCAGCGCAAGGCCGACGAGGCGGAGGCCCTGAACGTGAAATGGGGGCTCTTCGACGACACGCCTGCGAAGGTCGGCGAGGAAATCAAGAAAGCACGTCCCAAAGCCGTCGCCGCCCGAGCCGCCGCTCCGGCGAGGTCCACGACCGGCGCACCGCCAAGGCCAAGCTCCGCGAGGCGCGCACTGCGATCAACGACCGCCAGTTCGAGCAGGCCGAGGCGATCGCGATCGAGGTCAAGGGCTGGGGGCTGTCCTACGGTCTCTTCGAGGACAATCCCGACAAGGTCGCCGCCGCGGCCCGTGCCCTGCGGCGCCGCGACAAGATCCGCAATACGCCGGCGCGAGACCAATCGAGCCAGGGTGTCTACGACATCATGGTGCAGGAATCGCGTCAGCTCGTCTCAGGTCGGCAAGCTCGACGAGGCCGAGGCCAAGGCACGGCAGGCCCAGCGGATGAACGTCGTCCCATCGCTGACGTCGGATCGGGCCGAGTCGGTCCTGCACGAGATCGCGATGGCCCGCGCAGCCGAAGGCGCAAGCCGACGCCTGCGGCATAGCCCGGCGCGAGCCGCAGCCGATGCGCGAGCCGCGAGCTGGTCGCCGAGCGCGAAGCCAACGCGCTGCTCGCCAAGGGTGACCAGGCCGCCGACGACCAGCCGAGCGTGGTCGCCGAGCGTGAAGCCGACTGAGCTGCTGGCCGAAGGTGCGACCAGGCCGCCGCGGCCGCCGAAATTCGTCGAGGCCGATCGGCTGGGCTCCGGCTGAACGTCGGCAGCTCGGCACCGCCAGCCGCGGCCGCCGGCACCGAGCTGAGCCGGCGCACGACGGACCCGCCGGCTGCGCCACCGGTCGCAGCGACCGAGCCCGCGCGCCGGACCGCGACCGGCCGCGCCGGCGCCGCGCACGGCCGCACGGCCGACCGCCGGTCGCGGCCGCACCGGCACCTGCGCCGCGCGCCGCCGCACCGCGGGCTGCCGGCGGCTCCGGCCGCCGTCGACTCGCCGCGGCCCGAGCCGGTCCAGCGGCCAGCCCAAGCCGGCCGAATCGCGGCGATGCAACTGCTCGCCGAAGCCCAGGCGCTGTTCAAGAACGGCAACTACCCGGCGGCCAAGCAGCTCGCCGACCGAAGCCAAGGCCGGCAAGTTCGGCGTCGACGCCCAGGCCGACGAGCTGATCGCCCAGGTCGACTCTGGCCGAGCAAGGCGGCGCCCTGAGCCTGTACGAGACCGCCCTGGCGGCCCTGCGCTCCGGCGACAACGCCCGGGCACGCGCTCCTCCTGATCGAGGTCGCCGCCGCCGGCGACTCGCTCGACGAGAGCCTGCGCGCAAAAGGTCGACGGCCTGCTCGCCAAGCTCTCCGACGACAAGGCCAAGCCCGACGCCAAGTCGACGACCACGCAACGTCCAGGACGCCGAGGCCCTGGCCGCCCAGAAGCTGAACGCCGAGGTCGGCACCAAGATCGGCGAAGGCCGTCGTCTCCACGAGACCGATCCCGACAAGGCGATCGCACTCTACGAGCAGACCGATCCAGGCCGTCCAGGCCGCCGGCCTCTCGCCCGACCTGACTCGACCGATGGTCCGCCGCCTCGAGGTGGCGATCGAGATCGCCAAGAAGGACAAGGTCGAGTTCGAGCGGAAGATGGCCGACAAGCAGCTTCGCGCCGAGATCGAGCTGAAGCGGCTGCGCATCCTCGAGGCCGACAAGGCCAAGAAAGCCAAGATGAAGGACCTGATGGACAAGGCCATGACCGCCTACGCCGAGGGCAAGTACGTCGAGTGCGAAGCCCTGGCCAAGCGTGCCATGGAAGTCGACCCCAACGAGCTGGCCGCCTCGATGCTCGTCTTCAAGGCCAAGACCGAGCGGCGGTTCAAGACCGACCAGCAGAATCACGCCGCCAAGGAAGAAGGCGATCGTCACGGCGTTCCAGGAGCGTCGACAAGGCCTCGATCATGCCGACCCCGAGGTCCAGCTCAGAGGCATCACGTATGCCCAAGAACTTCAAGGACCTGACCCGCGACCGGCTCGACGATGAACGCGAAGCTCGAGCCCAAGAAAGACCCGCAGGTCCTGGCGATCGAGTCGAAGCTCAAGGACCGGGTCTCGATCAACATGGACAAGCAGCCGCTCACCGAGGCGATCACGTTCCTTCAGAACTACACGGGCCTGAACATCGTGCTCGACCCCAAGGCACTCGGCGAGGAAGGGCTGACCTCGTCGTCGCCGGTGAGCTTGGTCGGTCAATCAGATTCCGCTCAAGAGCGTGCTCAAGCTCATGCTCAGGCCGCTGGGCCTGACCTACAAGGTCGAGGACGACGTCGTCCTGATCACCAGCCCGCAGGCCGACCAGTCGCAGACGTATCCCAAGACGTACTACGTCGGCGACCTGGTCATGCCGCCGGATCGCGGTCCGCAGAACCTGCTGCCGCACACGGTGATGAGCCGGACCCGCAACAGAGCCGGGTCGAGACCGACGCCAACGGCATCCAGACCCAGGGCGTCTTCGCGGCGGCCGATCCCCGGTTCGCGCAGGCGCTGCAACGGCAGTCGGAGTCGGCCAAGGGCGAACGCCCGATGGTCGACATGATGCCGCTCATCCAGTTGATCACGACCTCGATCGCTCCCGGCACCTGGAACATCCAGGACGGCTACGGCCACGAGGTTCCGCCGGCCTACGGGATGGGCGGCGGATTCGGCGGCGACCAGGGCGGCATCGACACGCAGCGGCAGCCCGGTGCGATCGTGCCGTTCTTCCTCAGCATCAGCTTGATCATCAAGCACACCGCCGAGGTGCACGAGCAGGTCGCCGACCTGCTGCGGCAGCTCCGCCGGCTCCAGGACCTGCAGGTCTCGGTCGAGGTGCGGTTCATCACGGTCAACGACACCTTCTTCGAGCAGATCGGTGTCGACTTCGACTTCCAGATCCAGTCCGACACGGTCGGCAAGCACAGCGACGTTCGCGGTCGCCGAACCCGATCGTCGTCGCTCTTCCCGATCTCCGGGCCTCACCACCGGCACGATCACCGGCACCAGCACGTCGACCGCCGGCGACCGGCGGACGGCGACCGGCGGCGGCACGACCGGCGGCGGTACGACCGGCGGCGGCACAACCGGCGGCGGCGGCACGACCGGCGGCGGCGGCGACGACCGGCGGCGGCGGTACGACCGCCGGCGGCACGGCGGCGGTACGGCCGGCGGCGGCGGCCGGCGGAACGGCCGGCGGCGGCGGCTCGACCGGCGGTCGTCTCGCAGCCCGTCTACCTCGTCAATCCCGATCCGCGACCATGCGCTCGGCAATAACCAGCCGCTGATCGTGGGCACCCAGGGCGGCGGTCTGGCCAACTTCTCGCCGAACCTCGACCTGCCCTACACCGGGCCCGACAGTCCAGCCTGGTCCAGCCTTCGCAGTTCCAGTCAGGGTGCGGGCGGCACGTTCGGCATCGCGTTCCTGAGCGACCTGGAAGTCTATCTCTTCCTCACGGCCGCTCAGGGCGACACGCGATCGAACGTCCTCCAGGCACCCAAGGTCACCACCTTCAACGGTGCGGCGGCGACGATCTTCAACAACATCGTCCAGTACTATGTCGCAGTCGCTCACGCCGATCGTCGGCCCCGGTGCCGTGGCCTACTCGCCGACGATCGGCCTGATCCCCAGCGGTGTGACGCTCACGGTCACCCCGGTCGTCTCGGCCGACCGTCGGTACGTGCGACTGACGCTCACGCCGTTCTTCAACGCCCTCAACAACCTTCAGACCTTCACCTTCCCCGGCGGTGCGGTCGGCGGTAGCGGTCTGGGCGGCGGAGCCGCGACGATCTCAGACGACGGTCCAGCTTCCCAACACGACCACGACCACGATCACGACCACCGTCACCGTCCCCGACGGCGGCACGGTCCTCCTGGGCGGCGTGAAGCAGTTGAACGAGGAACGGACCGAATTCGGCGTGCCCGTCGTGTCCAAGATCCCGCTCCTCGATCGTCTCTTCCGCAACGTCGGCATCGGCCGCACGACCAACAGCGTCATGCTGATGGTCACGCCGCGGATCATCATCCTCGAAGAGGAAGAGGAGAAGCTGGGCATCCCGTCGGTCGCCTTCTGATTGCAGACCGACCGACCGATCGATCGTCTGGATCAGACGATTCCCATGACCGACAGGGCCGCCGGAACCAAGTTCCGGCGGCCCTTTCTCGTGCGCGCGGCAGCCGGCGCCCCTTTTTTGGTTTCTCGCTCAGGGTTGACGGAGTCAGAGTTTGGTCACTCTAGTGTTGTGCCTGCGCGGCCCGTCGCGCTCGGCACTCCGGCCTTCCAGTTTACAAAAACACTCGCATCTCGAAAACGAAGCGGTGCGGGGGTATCATATTCTTGACTGCGACGTCGGGACGCTGGCGGTTGTTCCGCGTTGACCGTCCCAGAGCGAGCAACCGCCACGAGAACCATCAATTCTCTGGCAATCCTCCCCGGTACCTTGGGAAAATGGGGGATGACGCCGCGGCTGCGCGGGCTCCCTCGATGTCAATCGCTCGCTTCCTGGCGGCTCTCGGCTGGCATCAACGCCCGACAGCGATTGCTGCGCGCTGGTCCCGCCGTCTGACTCGGGATACGCGCGACGCCGGCGGTAGAGCGCTGCCGGGCTTAGTGAGAGCCTCTTTCAGTCGCGCGGCTGTTGCGACGAGGCGTTGGCGAAGAAGTCGCGGTTCCTTCGATGTATTCCTACGACGATCGTCTTCGATGTGGATGCGACCCGGTCGAACGTTGCTCACGGCGGGCTGGATGCCGATCGGTTGGTGAGTTGGCGGAAACGCGTGCTAGCGCGGGTTCACCATCGAAGTCACAGCCATCTGGGTTCCACACTCTCACACTCTCTAAGGCCGTGCACCTATGCCGTCGGCAGTCGAGACACCTGGTACCGAAAACACGGTGGTGCGCCGCGTGTTCTGCGTCGACGTCGACGGCAGCTTGATCGCGTCCGATCTCCTCTATGAGTCGTTCCTTGGTCTGTTGCGCACCAAGCCGTGGGAGGTCCTGCTGGTTCCGAGTTGGTTATGGAAAGGTCGGGCATACCTGAAGCGGCAGCTCGCCGAGCGAGCGGCGCCGGACGTCGCGACTCTGCCTTACAACGAGGAGGTCGTGGCCCGGCTGCGGGAATACCGCACGGAGGGGCGCCGCTTGGTCCTGGCCACGGCCGCCGATATGCGGCTCGCGCAGGCGATCGCCCGGCATCTCGGGCTCTTCGACGATGTCATCGCCAGCGATGGCGCAACCAACTTGAAGGGCAAAGCCAAGCTGCGGGAGATCGAGGCGCGGTACGGCCGGGGCGGATTCGATTATGTGGGGAACGGCTGGGAAGATCTGCCGATCTGGGAATCGGCCGGTGAGGCCGTTGCCGTTCGGCCCGGCCCGCGGCTGCTAAAAGCCCTGCGTCCCGCCGTCCGGCCGCGCAGGTATTCGAGCGCACCGGCAGTGCAATCGTGCCCTGGCTCCGGATGCTGCGAATACACCAGTGGGCCAAGAACCTCCTCCTGTTCGTCCCGTTGATCGCGTCGCACCGGGTGACGGAAGGTGTGCTGTTCATGGCCCTAGTGGTAGCGTTCCTGGCGTTCAGCCTCGGCGCGTCGGCCATCTACGTCATTAACGATCTGTTCGATTTGACGTCGGACCGCCTCCATTTCCGCAAGCGGTACCGCCCGCTCGCATCGGGCCGAATTCCGATACCGGCCGGAATGGCGAGCTGTGCGCTGCTTTTCGGCGCGTCAATCGCCCTGGGAATGCTCCTCCCCTTGCCCTTCCTGGGATTGCTCGTGCTGTATCTGGCAACGTCGACCGCCTACACGTTCGTTTTCAAGCGAAAGCTGATGGTCGACGTGTTGTGCCTGGCGGGCTTGTACACGCTGCGCATCCTTGCCGGCGGAGCCGCGGTTGGGGTTGAGATCTCATTCTGGCTCTTGGTTTTCTCGATGTTTCTGTTTCTGAGCCTGGCGTTCGTCAAGCGGTACTCCGAGCTGGCGGCGCTCTCGCGGGAGCACGGTGGCTATCTCTCCGGCCGGGGCTATCAGCAGGTCGACCTGGAAATGATCCGGTCGGTCGGCCCTGCCAGCGGGTATCTGGCGGTGCTCGTTCTCTGCCTGTACCTGCACGACCCGGCAAGTGCCACGCTCTACCGCCATCCGAGGGTGCTCTGGCTGTTGTGCCCGACGGTCCTCTACTGGATCACGCGGATCTGGTTCCTCGCGCAGCGCGGCCAGATGCACTCCGACCCCGTGGTTTTCGCTCTCACCGACGCCCGAAGCCTGGCCACGGGGTTTCTCGGTGCGGCCATCGTCGTGGCGGCCACATTGTTTTGAGGTTAAAGGCATCCGCCCCATGACACAAGAAAACGTCCTGGAGAGGCCGGCTGGCGTCGCTGCGAGCGAGGGCACCGCGCCCTCGCCGATACCGCCATATTCACGCTGGACCAGGTGGGACTCATTGATCGCGCTTGCAGTCATCGCGCTCGGGATCTCGGCAGTCCTCGTGGCGACTGCGGCCTGGGGACACGAGATTTATCCGAACGCGTTCTACGGGCGTTGGTTCGCCGCCGATTCCTATCGGGTGGTCGCGGATATGTCGGAATATCACGCCAATCGGTATCGCGTGAAGGTGCATCCGATCTTCCCACTCTTGACCTACCCGTTCATCTGGGTCGGCACGACGATTCTCGGCCTCTCCGCTCGCAACGCGATCTGGCTGTTCAACGCCGTTAATGCTGGTCTGTGGCTCGGGGTACTGTACGCGATCATGCGGCATCTGGACTGCCGGCGGCTCGACTCGACCGTCTTCACACTACTTGCCGGCGCAGCGCTGCGTCGGTCTTCTGGTTCATTGTCCCGGAAACCTACGCTCTCGGCTCGCTGACCATCCTCCTGCCTTTGGGACTGGTCGCACTGGCTCGTCGGCGGCACAGTACCGGACTGGTGGATGGCCACGGCAAGCGCGCTGTCGCTGAGCGTCACGGTGACGAACTGGATGGCAGGACTGATCTCGACTGCCCTCGGCAAGCCGCCGCGGCGCGCAATCGTGATCACGTTGAGCGCCCTGGCGGCGATCTTCGTCCTGGTCGTCATCCAGCGAGCCTTGCTCCCCGGATCGAATGGGAGCATCTTCAATCCCAAAGGCATCATGGAGGCCGAGAAGCAGTTCATCCTGGCCGACAACCAGGGGGGCCCAGGCGCAGCCGCGCGCGTCTTCTTCCTGACTTCCGCCGTCATGCCGCGGATCGATATGTCCCGAACCGAGGGCACAGCGGCCGGCCGGATGTTCACGATTCAGGCCTCCCCGCCCGGCTCGTCCGGGACGCTCGGGTTGGTGGCGACGGTCCTCTGGGGATTCCTGCTGATTGCCGGCGTGGCTGCGATCGTTAGAGGGACCGGAAACGTGCGCTTCCGAATCGCGCTGGGGGCGACGCTGCTCGGTCAGCTCGGCTTGCACCTGCTTTACGGAGCGGAGACGTTTCTCTACGCCTTGAACTACACGCCGCTGCTCGTCCTTTCCGCCTCACTGGCGACACTGGGCCGCTTTCGCTACGCGGTGCTCGCCGCGGCGATCCTCTTGCTTCCGTGCCAGGCGGTGAATAACGTGCGACAGCTCAGGTCCGCCCTCGACGCCCCCCGGAAAGCCACCCCTGACCTCCCCTGACCGGCGGGCACCCTGGCACCCTCGCGCTTGAACCGGTGAGGCATTTGAGCGATGCTACAACGTGTGGCGCACACCGGGCTCGCGACTTTACCGCGGCAAATGAAGCATGGTGCCATCTGTTGTTCTTGGCTTGGTTCTGGTCGCAGGCGGCGTTCAATCCGCCGACAAAGGAACCTCACAGGCCGATGCAGTCCGGCCCGACCCGGCGTGGAAGAGCGTGGGCGCAGCCTGTGGTTTGATCCCAAAGCCAAGCGGCTGTATCTGAAGGCACGGGTGGTCCTGCGCGAAGGCTTTCTTGAGCACCTGATGTGCTTGAAGGGGACGAAAGAGCACGAGGCGATCCTGGCGACCGACGCCGTTCCCCTCGAAATCCATACGGGTCTGCTCCTGACCGGCGCTGATCCGGGCCATCCCGTCCGGTTCGTTCCGCGGTTCGAGCCTCCGGCGGGCGCGGCGATTGCGATCGAGCTTCAGTGGAAAGAGGATGGCAAGCTCATGTCGGCCGATGCGAGGCAATGGATCAAGGACGAGAAGAACGCACCGCTGTCGCGCGACTGGGTGTTCGGTGGCAGCCAGTTCTTTGAAGACCCGGTCACGAAGACGAAGATCTACGCAGCCAATGAAGGAGACTTGATCACCGTTGCCAATTTCGGCAGCGCGATCCTCGACCTGCCCATCGAGAGCTCCGCTAACGATGCTGAGCGGTCGTTCACAACCAACACGGCCAAGATTCCGCCGCTCGGCACGGAAGTCCTGGTCTCGCTCGCGCCACGGCCGGCGAAAGCGAATGAGAAGAAGGCAGACGCCCCGGCGAAGCGAGCTCCATGAGCGTCGGCGACCACAAGAACTCCGGGCCCGGGCTACCCGGCGATCCCCGGATGCGGGGATTCAAGACGCGCAAGAGCGTAGGCGAGCTCTGGGAATGGATCGCCGAATGCGTCCCAGCCATTGGGTTGCGAGGAAATCGCGCTCGAGGAGGCATGCGGCAGGGTGCTGGCGGAGGACATCGTTGCGACAGGAGCGGTGCCTCCCTTCGATCGCGCGGCCATGGATGGCTACGCCGTGGATACCGAGGAGACCTTCGGCTCGTCGGCCTACGTGCCAGCGGCGCTGCGGCGAGTGGGACGGTTGCGTCCGGGCGAGCTTTGCCGGGCGATCGTCGGTCCCAGGGAAGCGGTGGAGGTTGCCACCGGGGCGCCCTTGCCCGACGGCGCCGACGCGGTCGTACCGGTGGAATCAGCACGCATCGACGGTCAATGGGAGATGGTCAGCGAGGCTGTTCCGCAAGGGCGACACGTCGGCCGTCGCGGCGAAGACATTGCACCGGGAACGATCGTTCTCCGCTCCGGAAGAGTGGTACGGCCCCAGGACCTGGGCGTTTTGAGTGCCGTCGGAGCCGCTCGCGTGGCCGTAGTCCGGCGCCGGCACGTCGCCGTGCTCATCACCGGCCACGAGCTGCTGGCGCCCGGCACTCCGCCGCGGGACTTTCGCATCCCCGACGTCAACTCGGTGATGATCGCTGCGATCGTCGCCCGCGACCGCGGTGGTTGCATGATCTCCGGGCCATTGCCGGACGACCGTGAGACGATTCGCTGTGCCATTCTCGCCGCAGCGAGCACGTCGGACGTCGTCGTTGTGACGGGGGGTAGCTCCGCCGGCCCGGAAGACCACGTTCCCGGGATCGTTGCGGAGCTTGGCCGCTTGATCGCGCACGGCCTGGCGCTGCGGCCCGCAAGCCCGACCGGCCTCGGCGAGATTCTCGAGCCGCGGCGGCCCGTCGTCATGCTGCCGGGAAACCCCGTGAGCTGTTTGTGCGGCTATCATTTCGTCGCCGGTCCGCTCATCCGCCGTCTTGGCCGGCGCCCCGGGGCGTGGTCGTACCGCGCTCTTCGGCTCCCGCTGGATCGAAAGCTTACCTCCGTGGTGGGCCGGGTGGATTACGCACGCGTCCGGATCCGCGCGGATCGGGTCGAGCCCGTCTCCTCGAGCGGCGCCTCCGTGCGCACGCAAACGACGATCAGTCCAGCCGTAATGCACACCAGACGCCGGATGGGTGAAATTGTGCGTCGGGTGGAGGCGACTCCATCTTGTCCCACTCGTCCCGCGTCCAGATCACGAGCCTCGCAAGATATCCGTTGATTCGCCAGAACGCCGCACTCGACTCCGCCCCGTTCTTCGGGCAGACGCGCAGCTCAGCCCGTGGCGGAGCCAGCACCTGAGCACTTATTGAGCTACCACTCATGAAAAAACCCTCCTTCCGAAGCTCAGCCGTGCCCCCAGCGATCACCGCGTTTCGCTACCTCAGCTCGTCGCTCGCACTTGACCCGCCTATCGTGGCCGCCGATGATCGCATGGGTGATTGCGATCGCTCACTGCCGAGTTGCCGAAAAGTGCCATACAAAACCGGTTTAATCGACGCAGGCGCGGCTTATTCCTATGCTGAAGATCGTCTTGTCGAAGCACAGTCTCCCCTTTTTTTGCCAATTTAGGCGTTTTCTCGCGGGTCACGGCGTGGTGAGTACCGCCGCCGCAGGATCACGCTCAATGTTTTGCAGCCGCGATGAGAAATGAACACGCGGCCGCTTGTGGTGCGTCAAGGAAACGATGGTCATGGACAAAGAAGGATTGATCGTTACAGAGGCACTTACTAAGCATTACAACCGCGTGGTCGCGCTTGAGTCGCTGTTTCTCGAGATACACCGCAAGGAGGTGTTCGGGCTCCTGGGTCCCAACGGCTCGGGGAAGACGACGACGATTCGGCTGTTGCTTGGACTATTAAGACCGACCGCCGGGCGCGCGACCGTGGCTGGATTTGATTGCTGGCGGCAAAGTCTCGACGTGCGTCGATTGGTCTCGTACCTCCCCGGCGAGCTGCGGATGTATGGCTCGCTATCGGGGCTGGGAATGCTGAGGCTCCTCTCCGACCTGCGGGAAGGAGCGGGCCTGGATCGGGCCGTCGCGATAGCCGAGCGCGTGATGAAGCTCAACCTGCGGCGCAAGATCCGGACCTACTCGACCGGAATGAAGCAAAAGCTTGCAGTGGCGCAGGTCGTTCGCCGACCCGGTGGACACCTTGATTCTGGATGAGCCTACCTCGGCGCTGGACCCTTCGGCGCGGGGTCTGGTCCTCAGCCTTGTTCAGGAGGCGCGGTCTCACGGGCAGACGGTGATTTTTTCGGGCCACGTGCTGGCGGAGGTGGAGCAAGTCGCCGACCGCGTCGCAATCATGCGCAAAGGGCGGCTCATGCACGTGGAGAACATGCACGAGCGCCACGGCCTTCGGATGTTGCTGTTGCGGTTCGACGCGGATTCTGAGCCCAGGTTTCCCGAAGCGCTCGAGCTATCGGTCCGCGAGCGCCGCAACGACGGCTTGCTGCTGGAGCATCGCGGCGAGCTTGGACCGCTATTGCGCATGGCTGGCGTCGGTGCCGATCCTCGACATCGCGATTGGTACCGAGGACTTGCGAAGTCTTTACGATCAATATCACGGGCCACACGTACCCGATGACGAGGTGCCGGTATGAGGCCGTTCTGGCGCTCTTGCGAAAACACTTTGTCGAGTCGCGATGGACCCTGGTCCTTTCCGCCGCGGCGCCTCTTCGGTCTGGGGTGGTTGTTCGTCTATGTGACCTCGCTCAACGAGGCAGAGATCCGTGAAATGCTCGAGTCGGGCGAGGGAGGGGGCCGGATCCAGTGGCTGCGAAGCCTCGGGGTCGCGGAACAACCCCGCGTCGGTGACGATCATGATGGCGTTCTGGAACCATCCGTTCATCTTGTTGTTGATCTCGATGTGGGCGATCGGGCGGGGCTCGGCCGCCGTAGCCGCCGAGGTCGAGCGCGGGACGATGGACTTGATCCTGTCGCGCCCGATCGCGCGCTGGGCCTATCTGTCCTCGGCCGTCTGCATCGCGTTGGTTGGTCTGGTCGTGCTCGCCGGGTCCCTGATGGCCGGAGCCTCGATCGCGGTGCATTACAACGTCCTGCAGGATCCGCCCAGCCCGTGGACATTGTTGCGACCGGCGGTCAACCTGGCCGCGCTCGGCCTGCCGATTTACGCCTATACGCTCCTGGCGTCAGCGGTCGACCACGTGCGCTGGCGTGCCACCTCGATCGGATCTGTCCTGACGCTGGGCGGCTTCATCGCCTACGTGATCTCGTTGATCCCCGTGCTCGCACGAGATGAGCTGGAAGCCTTGGCTCGAGCGCATCTCGATCTTCAAGGCGTACAATCCAGTCGAGCTGGTGACCACCGGCGAGTCGTATGGCTATCATCTCGCGGTCCTGGGCGGGATCGGGGCAGCCGTCATCGTTCTGGCATTCGTGGCATTCGCCGTGCGCGACTTGCCCACCAATGGCTGAGGCGCCGCGAGACGCTGTCGCGATCGGGCCCCTCTGGTAAGATCGTGCAAGCCGCAGTCGAGCTAGGAATCGAAAGCGCACCGTGGAACGAGGCCGGTCCCGATGAGCGAGGATCTCTCCTACGACGACGCCGTGATCGGCGCGGGAGTAATCGGGTTGGCCCATGCTTACCACCTGGCTCGGCGCGGTCGCCGGGTGATCGTCTTCGAGCGCAACGACCGCGCCTGCGGCGCCTCGGTGCGCAACTTCGGGATGCTCTGGCCGATTGGTCAGCCGTTTGGCGCGCTGCGCAGCCTGGCTGGGCGGAGCCTCGAGATCTGGCTCGACATTCTGGAGGCAAGCGGGCTATGGCATGAGCGAACCGGGTCGCTCCACCTGGCCTATCGCGACGACGAGGCGCAGGTCCTTCGTGAATTTGCCGGCGAGTGCGAAGATCATGGCGAACGGGTCGAACTGATCGGACCGTCGGGGGTTCGCGAACGCGCGCCAGCCGTGAGGACCGAAGGCCTGCAACTAGCGCTCGTGGAGCCCTCGCGAAGTCTGCGTCGATCCGCGCGAAGTTTCGCGCGACTTGCCGGACTGGCTTTCGCGCCGATTCGGAGTCGCCTTCCGGTTCGCCTCGACCATCACCGCGGTGGGGATGCCGGAGATCTTCGCGGACGGGAGGAGATGGACGACAAAGCGGCTCTGGGTCTGTTGCGGCGATGAGCTCGGGCTACTCTTTGCGAGAGCAACTGCGGGAATGTGGGCTGGTCGCGCTGCAAGCTCCAGATGATGCGGTCTCAACGCCTGTGGAAGTGAGACCAGGATCGGCCCGATGCTCGCCGCCGGACTAACGCTGCGCCACTACCAGGCGTTTCAGAATTGTCCGGGGCTCTGCCGCGCTCAAGAGCCGGATCGCCCGCGAATCGGCCTGGCTGGATCGCTTCGGCATCCACGTCCTGGTTTCCCAGAACGGCCGCGGAGAGCTCACGATCGGCGATTCGCACGAGTACGGCGACGCGATTGAACCGTTCGACAAGAGCGAGATCGACGACTGGATCCTGGGCTACTTGAGGACGTTCCTCGACATCCCGGGGCTGCGGATCGCGTCACGCTGGCACGGCATGTACGTCAAGCATCCCAGAGTTGCCGTACGTGATCATCCACCCGGCGGATGGAGTCACGGCGGTCACGGGTCTGGGCGGCGCCGGGCATGACGTTCTCGTTCGGACTGGCCGAACAAGTCGTCGCGCGGGAGCTGGAGGAATCAAGATGCTGATCGCGACACTCGGAGGAGGCGGTCATGATGCACATCGAGCTCGCTGGTTTTGACATGGCGGGGACAACGGTGAACGACGAGGACTCGGTGAATCGGTGCATACGCAGCTCGCTCGCCGCGGTGGGCCTGACGGTGACGCCGAGCGAGGTGAACAGCAGTCATGGGTATCCCCAAGCCGAAGCGCATCGCGATCTTGGTCGAACGTGCCGGCCGCGCGCACGATCTGGGCGAGCGTCTGGATGCGATCCACCGAGATTTCGTGGCCCGTTCGATCGAATTCTACCGGCGCGATCCGTCGGTTCACGAGGTGGCCGGCGCGACCGTCGTTTTCCGCAGGCTCAGGGAGTTCGGCATCCGGGTTGCGCTCGATACCGGGTTTGACCGCGCGATCACCCAGGTGATTCTCGATCGCCTCGGCTGGGCTCTAAGGGGGGTGATCGACGCGAGCATCACCAGCGACGAAGTACCTCGCGGCCGCCCGCATCCCGATATGATCGTCCGCCTGATGGACGATCTGTCGGGGTCACGGACCCAGCGCGCGTGGCGAAGATCGGTGATACGCCGGCCGACCTCGAAGAAGGCTATAACGCCGGCTGCGGGCTGGTCGTCGGCGTGACGCGGGGAACTCATACCCGCGAAGAGCTGGCGGCTCATCCGCACACTCACCTGATCGAGACGATCGCCGAGTTCCCCGCCTTGGTCGGCCGTGCTGCTGCACCATGACTGCGCGATTTCCGTGGATGCGAGCGTCTTGGCCGCGCCACGGGGACTGGACCGGGATATGAAAACGGCCGGCGCACCCGTCGGTTGCCGACGCAGTGCTTCCAGCCGTTTGTCCGATCTCAACTTCGCGTGCGATCCGCAATCACTGGGGATTGGGCGGCTTCGGAGCATCCTTCTTCTTGCCCTCGAGCCTGTCGAGGTCCATCTTGTTGAAGAAGTCGCCCACGTGCTTGGGATTACCCGCCGGCTGCTCGCCCGGTCCGAGCTTGGCCTCGCTCACGACGCGGTCGCGCGCCTGGTCGAGCACGGGGTAGAGCTGCTCGTAGATGATGCGTTGACGCGGCGTGGTCGCGGCGCCAAACCGGAGGTTGTAGACGTGCATGAACCCGATCAGGTTGCCGACCGTCGTGGTCTTGACCATCCGCAATTGATCGAGGACTTCGCGCGTATCCGGCTTCTCGAGCAGTCTCACCAGTCCGGCGAGGGTTTTCACGAATCCTCAGGGCGGCTTGGTTGTCACGAGGATCGGCCAGCGGCGACGCCTCGAGCTTGGCGCGGAGCTCGCTGACCAAGGCGTGAGCCCTGTCCAGATCGTCTGCGGCGAAATCTCGCCGTCCTCGTCTTCTTTCCGGGCTTGCTCGGCGACTTCTTCGAAGCTCTTCTTGTCGTCTGCGAACCGGGGGATGTCGAGGGCCGGCGGCCATTGCGTCGCCCCTTTCACCTGGCTCAGGATGATGGTCACGGCTTCGGAGGCATAGCGGAACGGGATCTCGGCGATGATCTTGGCGTCGATCGGCGTCGAGGCGATCCGCAGCGAAGAGCCCTGAATCCTCGGGTCGCTCAACTGGTCGAGCGCAGCGTTCGAGCGCATCGCCGTCGTCGACATCCTTGGCCGTCGGGTTGTCCTGCAGCCGCTTGACGATCGAGTTGTAGCTGTCCTTGTTCTTCTGAATGTCGTAGTTCTTCTTGGCGAGGTACTTCCGGGTGGCTTCTTCGTTGGAGAGGTAGAGATACTGGTTCCACCGCTGCCACGTATCCTCGTTGATCGAAGCGGCGATCGCCGTCTGCTCGTTGTACATTCCGTCGCCGGCGTAGAGGGCGCCGAGGCCACGGGCGATCGAGCCCTGCGGGCGTCTCGCCCCAGCCACCCCAGCCACCCCAGCCCCATCCGTATTGGGCACGGGCAGTTCCTCCCGAGACCGAGAGGATCAAGACCAATCCCAGTGGAATTCGGATCCATCGGAGCATCGTGAACCTCCTGGCGGCTGAGCGTGAGCGTCGGCCGGCGTCAGTGTAGATTAGGCATGAGTCATCGAAGTCGAGTCGTTGCCGAATCGAGAGCGACCATTAGATTTATATCATACAACTCGACGTGCCGATCTGGTAAGAGTCGGCTCGCGAACGAACTTCGCCTTGATTTCTGGCCGGCGATGCGACCGACCGCATGCCCGTGGCGAGCCCCCGATGCCAGTCTGCAGAGGGTCGAAACGACTTCAGAAGTCGTCGAGCGGAACGAGATCGACATCCGAGTCGGCTGGCGTCGTCCGGCGGCCGGCAGCCGCCGGCGGAAGGCCGGGCAGCCCGGGAGCAGCCACGACGTCCGGGCGGGCGCCCGAGCCCGGATTCGCCGGCGGCTCTGGGCTCTCCTCCTCGAGCCGGAACAAGATCGGCCCGATCGCCAGCTCGTCCCCGGCATGGAGCCGCGCTTCTTCCTGCAACCGCCCGTTGACGCGGACACCGTTGCGGCTGCCCAGGTCGCGAATCAAGACACGATCATACGCCATGGCAACGCAGCAGTGCCGTCGCGAAATCTTGCGGCGAATCGATGCGGACGTCGCAATCGGGGTGCCGGCCGATCAAGAGGACCGGCCGATACAAGCGAGATCAGCGGGGCCGTTCCCTTCACGAGTGGGACGATGCGGAATGACATTCGCCGGCGTTCTCCGAGGCATGACTGCTGCCACGAGCGGATCCGGCTCCTCTTCAGCCTGGCGCATTTCGTCGCCGGCCATCTGCACGATGACCTGGATCCGGCATTTGTCAGCGACCCCGTTGGGCAAGCAGTTTGCGCACGGCCGCCGCAAACGCGTTCTCGCCGCCGGTCCCGAACGGCAGACGATCTCCGGCACGATGCCGACGACCGACGGCGGCACGGTTCGTCGATCTCGGTCGGCCGAGCACGGCGCCGCCCAGCCGCCGTCGGGCTCGACGATCGTCTGCTCGTGACCTTGCCCGTTTTCGAGACGAAAACGGATGTGAGCGATCGAGAGCTCGTCGCCGTGCACGCAGCCGCCCTCGCTCCACCCTCTGGCCGTTGATCCTGATGCCGTTGGTGCTGCCGAGGTCGCGCACCGTCACCTCGCCTTTGTCTTGGCTCATGCAGCAATGCTGCCGAGAAACCCGCAACGAATCGAGACGTGTGTCGCACGAAGGGTGCCGGCCCACGACCACCATGGCGCGGTCCAGCATGATGTCTGGACCTTCATCAAGGGCCACAAGTCGTACGGGCATGGAGAGACATCCTCGACCAAAACCGTTGGCGGAGATGCAATCGTTATCGTCCGCCAAAAACTAAATCGCCATTATAGATCAATTGCTGTGAAACAATCCAGCGCGAAATTAACGGATCGCTACGATCCGCGCGCCAGCTTTGTTCGATCCAACGATTCCAGTCAAACGCACTTCCAGTCAGTCGCGATCGTCAGCTTGCGACTCATGGAACGTCGATCTCGAAACAAGTATAAGTTGGGAAAATTGAAAAAAATGCCAAATCGTCACGGCTCCCCCGTCACGTCCATGTTCACACGCAGAATCGGGAGAGCCGTTCCCAACTCAGGCCAGTCGTCGCCAGCTCGATCGATGTGCTAAAAAATGAGAATCCGGGCCGGCTTGAGCCGTCTAGTGCCATGACAACCTGAACAGGCCAGCGACCACACATCTCGATCGCGATGTCGAAGTTCCCGGTTGCCAGAGCGAATTGTTCGGCATCGCGCGTGCCGCTCGGCACGCTGGTCGCAGTCAGAGTGCTCCATCCCAGGAGCATCTGAGACACCTTCGCACCGCGAATGTTTCGGCCTCGTACAAGAGAGTGTATTGCCACTTCGCCCCGACGCCGGACATAGGGAAGGCGCCTGCCTAAGATTAGAGCGAGTCAATTGTGAAAAGGCTAGAAGGCGGATGTCCGCTCGATATTTTTTTCTGCGTACCACGACTTGATCCAATCAAAGCGGTGACCGCGCAAGATGATTTTGTAAGTGTCCTGCCTGCCGCAGCCATGAGACGGCGTCGGCGAGCGACTCCCGGATCGGGCGCGGATCCAGCCCGATTTCCCCGAGGCTGCGCGTTGTATCGAAGTGCATGATCCGCCGCCCGAGCCGCACGCCGGTCACCGTCGCTTTCGGCGCTCGCCCCGTGATGTGGTCCGCCACAAATTCGCTGAGCAAGGCGACCACCAGCGCGGCGGGATAGGGGACGCGCCAGCGCGGAGCCGAAACGCCCGTCAGCTCGCCAAGTATATTCAGCAATCCGGCCAAAGTGAGGTTTGTGTGACCCAGCAGGTAGCGGCGCCCCGGGCTCGCGTGCTCCATCACGAGAGCCAGGCCACGGGCCACGTCGCGAACATCGATGAGGTTCAGCGAGCAGTCCATCATGGCCGGAAGTGCCCCTCTGCAGAAATCCAGGATGAGCCGTGTCGGCGGCGAAAGCCCGCGATCACCGGGCCCGACCGGCATCGTGGGATTGGCCACCACCACCGGTCGCCCCTTGCCCGCCAGCAGAAACGCGTATTGCTCCGCCAGCAGCTTCGACCGGCAATACGGCCCAACGGCATCACGCACCGAGATCTCGATATTCTCATCGATCGGCCCGTCCATTCGAGCCTTGGTCAGGATGCTCTCCGTGCTGGTGTGGAGAATCCGCTCGGCACCGGCGGCGAGCGCAGCGTCGAGCACGTTGACCGTGCCGGCGTAATTGATCGCCACGAACTCGCGGCGATCGCGCACCCACAAATTCGGATTGGCTGCAAGATGATAGACCCACCGTGCCCTCCGAAACGCGCTGCGCTAAGGCGCCGCGGTCGCGAATGTCGGCAAAAACGACCTGCGCTCCCGCGGGAAGATGCCCAACCGCCGCCCCCGGCCGTTCCACGACCACCACTTGCTGGCCGGAATCAACCAAGTGCGCCGTCAGATGGCTCCCGATGAAGCCACCACCACCGGTTACGATCGTTAATTCACTCATGAGAACATCTGGCGACGATACTTCTGGTCCAGCGCCCTCGTTCGGCGCGACTTCAGTGCGAGCGAACGCGGTAGAGCTCTTGCTCCGGACCCATTCGGGTGGGACTTTCCAGCACGCCCGCGGTAACCCACTGCGCGAAACGGCCGGGGGTCACGAAATCGGTGAATCCGTATCCTCCCGGCTGGCGGTGCCGTTCGATCTCCTTCCAGTCGACGTAGACGTGCGTCAAATGCCGCACGTTGAGTGCGCGGCGAAACTCAGCGGGCGTTTTGCCGCTTGCCAGCAGCTCGATCGTCTCTGGGTTGAAGACCGTGTTGTAGGCGACATTGTGATTGAGGTGAAACACCGCGGCCTGCCCGACCAAGAGCGGCCGGGCATCTCCAGGCAGCTCGCGATCGAGCCGGGCCAGCGCATGATTCCATCTCGCGGGAATATCGCGGCGCAGGTAGACGAGATCGCCCGTCCATTCGTTGAGGCCTGCAAGGGCCGACGAGATGTAGGTCAGGTTGGTGAGCAGCGCGATCGTCATGATCACCCCGAGTACGATCGACCAGCCGAGCCGGCACGTCCAGTCGGCGCCGAGGCCGGCCAGGATCGCCAGCGGAGGCAATAGCGGCAGCCAGAATCGATCCAGCCGGTGCGTGAACAGCCACCACGTCAGGAAGATGTACGACACGAAGCCCCAGAGCACTATCGCCAACGGGCGCGAGCCCCGCCGCAAGAGCGCTAGCGGAGCAAGTGCCGCGTACAAGGGGGACTGCCAGTCAGACCGACCGGCGACGTCCAAGAGCGAATTCCAGAACCGCCCAGGCGTGATCGGCAGCGTTCCGTGCGCGGCCGCGAATTTTGCCTCACGCGCCTGGTCCCAGTCACGACCGGCGAAGATGCTGCCGGCCAGCGGATACACGGGGTTTCCCGTGTCGATCACGTTCTTGGCAAGCCAGGGGCCCATCACGATCGCCCAGCCCGCGACGAACCACGCAATGGGCGCGGCCGATCTCGCTTGCCGGGAGACCCACAAACCGAGTGCGGCAAAGGGGATCACAGCCGAGATCAGCGCGGGATACTTGCAGGCCATGGCGCAGCCCGAGAGCAGTCCCGTAAGCAGGCAGAGCCCGCGACGCTCGAGGCCGCTCGTCCCCCGGAATCGCAGCGCAGCCCAGACCAGCGCACCATGATAGAAGCAGAGCGGACCCTCGACGTACGCAATCGCCGCGATCCGGTAGATCCACGGAGTCGAAAGGTAAACGATCGCCGCGATCCAGCCGCGCACGGCGATGCTGCGTGCCGCGGCTGTAACGCCGATCAAGACCGCCGTCGCCGGCCCGAAGAAGGCCACGGCGAGCTGACCCGCGAGGCCGCCCCACCACCAGTCGTCATACACTTCCATGCCCAGCAGGTGGAGCATCTCCACGCCAAAAGGCATGTTCGTGTAGACGTTGTGGGGCAGATACTCGATCCGCTGGCTTGAAAGTACTCTTTCGGGCCTTGCAAGTGGTATTCCAGCACGTCGAAATCGATGCTCGGCAGCATCGACGCCAGGACCATCACGACGACGAACGGAGCGATCGCCAGCGCAAAAAGGCCGGATGGCCATTCTGGCCTGGGCCAGCGCAGGCGCCAGAGGCCCGCCGACCCGAGTCCAATGGCGGCGATGAGCGCCAGTCCAATTCGAACGGACCAAGGATTGAGCCATCCCAGCCGGCCGAAGATCAGCGTGCCGGCGCCGAGCAGTCCCGCTCCCAGTCCGTAATCGAGCGCGAGCCGCTCGCCGAAGCCCACGCCGCCTGCGAGCCGGAGTCCTCGCAGCGCCAGGTCGCCGAGACCGATCGCGGCGGCCGCGATCAACCCGGCGGCGAGCACGATCGGAATGCGCTGGGGAAGGTTCTCGACGTGGCTGAGTTGCGCGAGCCCCATCCCGAGCAACGATTGATGAAACGGGGTCTCCGGCACGACCTCCGGGATTGCCTTGAGCAAGAGCCAGCCGCGCCGGATCGCCTTCTCAGCGGGCACCCCCGGGGCGTTGACGTTGGGCAGCGGGTTGACCAGGAACCAGGTCAGCCACCCGAGCTCGGCGAGCACCAGGCACAGCATTGCGAGCAGCCCGGCGAGCCACCACGCGGTCGCTCGCGAAAACAATCTCGGCCGCCGGGCTGCTGGACCTGCCGGCATCAGAGCGTGGGCCCGATCGTCCAAGGCGCGAACTCCTCTTCACCCACGCCGTGCCGGTCGCTCTTGGTCTCCGCTCCGCTGGCCACCTCGAGGATCAGTTCAAAGAGGCGCCGGCCCACACTCTCGATCGACTCTCCTTCCAGGATGGGACCGGCGTCCAGGTCCATATCATCGATCATTCGCTCGTACATTGGCGTGTTGGTCGCTACCTTGACGCAGGGTGTGGGCTTCAATCCCAGCACGCTTCCCCGCCCGGTGGTGAAGACCAGCACGTTGGCGCCGCCGGCGACCAGGCCCGTGGTGCAAGGCGGGTCGTAGCCCGGCGTATCCATGAAGATCAGCCCCGGCTTTTCGAGCTTGGCCGCGTATGGCACGACGTCGACCAGTGGCGTCGAGCCCGCCTTGGCAAGCGCGCCCAGCGATTTTTCGTAGATCGTGGTCAGGCCGCCGGCCTTGTTGCCGGGCGACGGATTGTTGTCGATCTGCGCGCCGAAGACCCCGGTGTACCACTCCCACCACTTGATGCGATCGACGAGCTTTTGGCCGACTTCGCGGGAGACGGCGCGGCGCGTCAGCAGGTGCTCCGCGCCATAAATCTCGGTGGTCTCGCCGAGCACGGCCGTTCCCCCCTGCGCGACGATCAGGTCGGCGGCCGCGCCCAGGGCTGGGTTGGCGGTCACACCGGAATTGCCGTCGGATCCGCCGCATTCCATGGCCAGGCAAATCCTCGAGACCGGCTGCTCGGTCCTGACCCATGAATCGGCTTCGGGCAAGAGCTCGTACACGGCGCGCACCGCCGCCTCGACCGTGCGCGTGATCCCCCCTTCCTCCTGGATATTCAGCGTGCGGGGCCCCGGGGACGGATTTCGCGGCCCGTTTCCATGGGCCGTCCCCAGCGTCACGAGGTGTTGCGTGTCGACCAGATGCTGCGCGTAGCCTACCTCGCAGCCCAGCCCCACGATCACATAGGCCGCCACGTTGGGATGATGCGCAAACCCGGCGAGCACGCGCTCGAGGATCTGGTGGTCCGGGCCCTCGAATGGCAACCCGCAGCCCCCTTTGTGCGTGATGGCGAACACGCCGTCAACGTTGGGAAACTGCCGGCGCCAGGCGCCGTCGCGGAATCGATCGGCGACGTAGCGCGACGTGCTGGCCGAGCAATTGACCGTGCTGACCACCGCGATGTAGTTACGCGTGCCCACTCGCCCGTCGGGCCGCACGTAACCGCGGAAGGTCCGGATCCGATCGGGCGCCGGCACCGGCGGCCGCTCGGACGCGAACGCGTAGTCGCGCTCGAAGAGGTCGGCCTTCAGATTACTGACGTGCACCAGTGAGCCGGCCGGAATCGCTCGAGATGCAAATCCGATGATCTGTCCGTATTTTCGCACCGGCTCGCCGGCAGCGATGTCGACAAGCGCGAGTTTATGGCCAAGCCCGATCGGCTCGCGCACCTCGATCGCGCGCCCGCCAAGCTGCAGCAGAAATCCGCGCGGAATCGGGCCGCACGCCACCGCCACGGTGTCATCGCTGCGCAGCACAACCGCCTTGGGTTCGACAACCGCGGTTGCCATCTCCGCCCCTTGTCATGATGGATACTTCAATCGATCGTTCGATAACCTCAGTGTAGTGGCTGGCCAGAGGGTTGCAAAGGCATTCGCAACGCGAGCCAATTTGGGGCGGCGATCGACCGGCCGGCGGCGTGCGCCGGTGTCGGCCCGGTGAAACCGGCCCGTGCGGTCGAGGGCTGGAGCCCCTCAGGCGACCGCCTCAGGCGAGAGGGCATGTGACGTGCCCTCGGCACGTTCTCGGCCTGGCGACCCGTGCGCTCGCGTGCGGCGGTCGCGCTTCAGAACTTGCCGTTTTCGTTCTTCCATTCCGATTTCGCCGGGATCGCTTCGATGGTGTCCCAGTGCTCGACGACCTTGCCGTCTTCCACGCGGAACAGGTCGTAAAACGCCGTGTGCCGACTTCGAAAGGTCCCTTCGCTCATGACGAGGACGAAGTTGCCCTCTCCCAGCAGGTGGTGGATCTTGTCGAATTTGACAGGGCTTCGCGGCGAGGCGACCGATTCGGCCATCCGTTGCAATCCCGCACCGCCGTCGCCGAGTCTGGGGCTGTGCTGGATGTACTTGTTCCCCGCGAGGTAGACCGCGATCTTGTCCTTGCGTCCGTGGATCAAGATGTCTTCGAAAAAATTTCGGACGAGGGATTTGTTGGCCTCGGTCTTCTCGAGGTCACGGGCTTCGGTGGGCCCGTCGGTCTGGGTGTGACCGCCGCGGTTGGGAGCCATGTCCTTTTCGGAGAGGTTGTCCCAGTGCTCGACGATCTTGCCGTCCTCGAAGCGGAAAACGTCGAATCCGACCTTGGGACCGAAGAAGTTGTACTCGGTGTGGGCAAAAACGAAGTCGCCGTCGCGGAACACCCGGATCGTCTTCACCCGTGCCGACCTGGGTGGGAGCTGCTTGAGGGCGGCCGCGAGTCCCGCCAGGCCGTCGCCGATGGCGAGGTTGTGCTGGATGTACTTCTGCGCGTTGATGACACCGACTCGCTCGGGGTCACCGGTCTCGATGCTCTTGAGCAGTGCAGTCACTTGACGCTTCCGGCCATCGGCGTCCCCGTCGGCGTGGACGGCCGACAACGCCACGAGCGCCACCGCCAAGGCCGCCAGTAACCCCGCTCGCAATTTCGAGCTTGCGTGTTTTGTATTCATAAATTTGTTCCTCCGCCACGTCCCGCACATTCCGTCAACCATAAGTGTTGCAAAACGAACCGAGAAAAGGGAGACTCTTCGCCCGAACAACAGCGACGCACCTAGAGCCTGTTATGCACTTTTCAACTCCGCGCTCGCGAGCAGGAGCAGAACGAATGCGAGCCAATGCGGAAGCAAACAGAGGCTGGCCGGCAGCCCTCGAAAGGCTTGTCAAATCGTCATGACAGAATGCCCCGATTTGGCACAAAGTGGCAACTTTTGGGTCATGGTTTTAGTGCCAATTTGGCACTGACCGAAAGTGTCGCGTAGCCTGGTTTCATAGGGCCAGAAGCTGCCAACACCGCTGCGGCGCGGTGTGCCATTTCGGCCCTCCTTGTGCCACAGGCAATTTCGGCGTATCGGGACCACTCAAAGTCGGGTTTGTCGCGCTCTATGCCGAAGAGAAAAACGGCCTCGCTGGGTCATTGTTGAAGTTGATTCATCTTTTCCGTGCGGTTCCGCGCTTTCAGTGGTTAGAACGCTTGGTCCTGATCGAGATGCGACTCGCGTGCGACGGCATCACATGGCGCCGCAGGTCGACCTTGCAAAATCGACGATGACGTCTCCGAGCGCCGGCGGTCCGCTCATCGCGACCGCGAGGTTTCGGCGGAAGCAGCTCTACCTCCACCGGCTTCGTCAGGCGTCGGGCCCGGCTTGTCAAGTCCTGGCGAGCCCACAGAATTCGCCACAACTCGAACAGGCTCTTGGTTTTTTGCGGTGGTCATGTTCTCATCGAGATTGGGTTTGCTCGTCGGATTCTCCGTGAAGAACGACCAAAGTCATCACCGCGACGACGAGACGAGCGCGGCGGGAAGTGGGACGATCGAACAAATCGAGAAGACTGAATGCTATCACCGCGAAGAACGCCAAGAGCGCGAAGGGAAGAGGGACGATCGAACAGATCGAGAAGACTGAATGCTATCACCGCGAAGAACGCCAAGAGCGCGAAGGGAAGAGGGACGAAGAAAGAGAACGAGCAATCTGATGAACTGGTGGTTGACGCCATATTTAAGGTGCACCGTACGTTGGGGCCCGGCCGGTTGAGCGGACAGTCGATGTCCTATCAGCGGTTTCATTGGCTTTCTTCGCGCACTTAGCGTTCTTCGCGGTGAACGGCTTTCCTCAGACTGACGGGGCGATTCACTTCTCACCGCGACCGGTTGTCAAGTCGCGAATGCACCACAGTTTTCGACGTAACTCGAACAGGCTTTTGGTTTTTTGCGGTGATCATGTTCTCATCGCGTTTGGCTTTGCTCGTCTGATTTTGATCTCGCGGGTCCGGCTTCCGGAGCGGGCCAGCACCGGACTCGGGGGCGGCTCGATCATCGCAGTCGCCTATATGGTCCCCACAGGATTCAAGAGGAAGACCTTCAACCACGGAAGCCGCGGAACGACACGGAACCGGACCGGGCTCTGCATGCCGAAGGGCCCTGTAAATTTTTTTGTGTCAGCGTGGGTGGGAACGAAATTTGCAATATCAGCTGCGGGCCGGAGCTGGCAGTCGGTTCTCGAAGATGATGGCGAAGTGGTTCAACGCTTCTCTCCAGTTCCGGATCGGCAGTGTCCACTTCTTGGACGCCTCGTGGATGGCCAGGTAAACGAGCTTCAGGGCTGACTCCTCGTTGGGGTACTGCTTGCGGTTCCGCGTGAACTTGCGAATCACGCTGTTGACCGACTCGATGGCGTTGGTCGTGTAGATCGCCTTGCGGATCTCAGGCGGGAAATCGAACATGGCCGCGATGTCCGGCCACTTCAAACGCCACTGCTTGACGATGGTCGGATATTTGTCACCCCAAGCTTGAGCAAAACTCTCGAGGGCCTCTTCAGCTTCGACGACCGTCGCGGCCTGGTAGATCTTCTTCAAGTCGGTTATGACCGCGTCGCTGTCCTTGTCCACGACATACTTGAGCGCAGCCCGCACCAGGTGCACGACACACAGTTGCACCTTCGCCTGCGGGAACGCCGTGTGGAGCGCCTCAGCAAATCCAGACAGACCATCGATACAAGCGATGAAGATATCTTTTAATCCACGATTCTTCAGATCGGTCAGGCACGACAGCCAGAACTTGGCCCCTTCGGTTTCGTTGAGCCAAAGTCCCAAAAGTTCCTTGCGGCCCTGCATATTCACGCCCAGGGCCACGTACATCGTCTGTGGCAATACTCGACCATTGGCGCCACGCACATGCACCACAATGCCATCGAAATAGACGATCGGCCAGACCGCGTCGAGCTGCCGGGTACGCCATGCTGTCACTTGCGCGTCGAGGTCAGCGGTGATCTCCGAAATCAGCGTCGGAGACACATCAACATCGTAGAGTTCGTTCACAATTTCCTGAATGTCCCGAGTGGTCATTCCCTTGGCGTAGAGAGCGAGGATCTTCTCGTCAAAACCGGTCAGCCGGCGTTGGTGTTTGGGGATCAGTTGTGGCTCGAAGGTGCCATCGCGGTCGCGTGGCGTTGTGAGCTTGATTTCGCCAAGATCGCCTTGCACGGTCTTTTGTGAATGCCCATTGCGACGATTCTTCGCACCCTTCTTCGTAGGTGCATCGGCAGCGGAGCTCGCCGCGACTTGAGTCGGGAGAATCCGCCGTCGACCCAGGCAATCGTCTTGCGTCCGAGATGAACATCCAACTCGGTGTCGAGCATGCGTTCCAGGGCCGACTTCATCATCAGTTTCATGAGGCCGTTGAGGTCATCGAGCGTCTTCGCCTGCGTCGCGATCTCGATCGCGAGCTGCTCGGCCTTGTCTGTCAAATTCGCATCCATGCGAGAATCTCCGTAAGGAAAATAGGATAGGGGGAAATACCCGATTCCCTACGTTGACACAATATTTCTTACAGGCCCTGCCGAAGAGAAAAACAGCCTCGCTGGGTCATTGTTGAAGTTGCTTCATCCTTTCCGTGCCGTTCCGCGTTATCCGTGGTTAGAACGCTTGCTCCTGATCGAGATGCGACTCGCCTGCGACGGCATCACGTGGCGCTTCACTCGCCGGCCTGATCACCGGTGGTCGCGTGTGCCCGGATGCCCGCAACACAAAATCTGCACCGCCTCGCGTGACACCGGCCCCTCATCGATCCACCGGCGGGCGTCGGAAATCCCCAACCCTGAGCCGACTGTCGTCCGGCGCCGGTCCTCGGTCGGAGATGCTCGGGCGTGCCCTTGCGGTGCTATTTCCGATAGGCGTGCACACTCAACACGCGTTGCTAGAGCGCGCACGGGCCTGCGCCTCGAGTTTGGCCAAGCGCGTTTCGAGTCCGGAGAAATTGGAGACAGCGATGAAGTCCGAGATCACGGCTCGCAGCGCCGAGAGCCGTACGGACTCGGAAGTGGCGTTTTCGCCGAGCGCGAAGATCTTATCGACGGCCCATGCGACGCGCCTGGACATCCGGCCAATCGCCTCGTCGAGGACGCGGCTGCGGATCGACTCGACTTCAGACCGAACCTCGGGCTCGGCGGCCCAGCGGTACGCAGTCCGTTCGTTGACCCCGTTTTGCAGCGCCCATTCGGCGACGGGGATGCCGTCGGCGACGGCAATGGCGAGCATCATTTTCTCACTGTTGGTGGATTCTCCGGTCATGGGGGAACGACTCGGTGGCGATTCGTCACCGAGGCTCCTGTGCGCCCGACGCTCGGTTCTCAGCCCGGGGCTCTGGCTGGCCGGCACGCCCTCGAGGGGTACGGAAACAATGGAACGCTTGTAGCGGTCGTAGCCGATGTTCCGAGGCGAAACGTCGGCAGATGTCAGTGGATGTCAGTTTTCAGAAGGGTTCTCGGGTCGCGCGGGCCGCGATCGTCAATGAATTCTTCTCATGGCGGACGGAGCAAACTGCGTTCCCCGCACCCCTGCTCAAGCGCTCACGCATACGATTGGAGACGGTCAAACTCCTATCATCGGCTTCATTGCCTTTCTTCGTCTCTTCGGGTCTCTGGTTTCCCCCTTTTACGGTGATCACGTTTTCATTGAGTTTGGCTTCGCTCGTCCGATCTTGACCTTGCGGCGCCCTCGCCGGAGCGGACGCGGTAAGCCCGGCTGACAAAAGCGCGCAGTCGCAGCGCTGAGCGCAAGGCCCCTATAACACTATAGGACGTTTTCGAAATTCTGTGCGCCGCCGAATTCACCGGATCGGCGCATGCTCAACGAGCTTGCAGGCTTAACCCCGGAAAAACTCTTTTGCGTCGACACCATCGTTCCGGACCTGCCGGACCAGGCATGCCGGGAGGATTCTCACCGGGACGCTGGATTTGCGGATTGCAACGAGCACGCGGTCGCAAGATGAGAGACCTGGACTGTCCTCGCCCTTCACGTCCGGGATCAAGGGGCGCTTGCAATGCCTGTCGACTTCGTCTTTTGATGTCGCGGGTCCGGCTTCCGGAGCGGGCCAGCACCGGACTCGGGGCCGGCTCGAGAATCGCAGTCTCCGCGATACCAGGCTTCTTCCTGCTACGAACAAGACTTGAAGAAACGCGATTTTGAACAGAAGTCAACCAAGGAAACGAAGTTGCGCCAAGAAGCTCGGGAGAGGAGGAGATGCTCATGATCTAAACCTTTCGTAGGAACCCTGCGGGTGCGAATCCCGTCCGGTAGAGCTTGCGGACCAGCAACCGGAAGCGAGTCTTGCGTGGTGGCGGGCGACTTCCACTGCGAGGCGTAGACAGCGAGACCAAATGCCGTGTGATAGAGCCCCGAAATCCTACTCGTGGCGAGCCTCCGTCGTCTTCGTATGCGGGGGCCATGCCGGATCCGTTGACACGGGGTCCGCTCCCGCGGATTCGGTCGCACCGGGGTCCGAGAGCAGGGCGAATGGTCATGTGGGTTCCCCGGGAACTTGGGAGATCCTGACAGTTCTTCGAAGACGACCGGCTCGGGAGCAACCGGTACAGCAAACTCCGGGATGATCCGACGGCTCAGCGTCTGGGGCCGTGCGGGGACGAATCGCAGACGATCCGAGGTATCGCCGAGCGAAGGAAACGAAGCGAAGCGAAAAGGCTTTCAGGAGGTCGCAGCACTCCATAGTACCGATGAACCAGGGGAACCACCCGAGGGACCCTGGGGAGGGAAGGGGGTGCCATTTCACGAACCGCTGGAGGGAAACATGCCAGGTACGCCGAGACCTGATCCGGTGTCAACAAAACGCCAGCGGATAGCGGAACTCGCTCGGAATTGCCGCGACATGGCCTTCACGACTCTATCGCACCACATTGACATCGCCTGGCTACGCAAAGCCTATGACCTGACTCGCAAAGACGGGGCGGTCGGCGTGGACGGACAAACCGCGGCGGAATACAAGGCAAACCTGATGGGTAACCTTCAGGACCTACTCAACCGCGCCAAATCCGGCACGTACGTGGCCCCACCGGTGCGACGAACGTATATCCCCAAGGCAGGCTCGCCCAACGAGACCCGCCCGCTAGGGATACCCACGTTTGAGGACAAGATCCTCCAACGTGCGGTGCTGATGGTGCTCGAGCCAGTGTATGAGGCGGACTTTCAGGACGTCTCTCACGGATTCCGGCCCGGACGCGGTGCTCACACGGCCATCGGCTCTCTGTGGAAGCAGGCGATGAAGCTGGGCGGCGACTGGATCGTGGACGTCGATCTTCGAAAATTCTTCGACACGATCGACCATGGCCATTTACGGGAGTTCCTCAAGCGTCGGGTACGCGACGGTGTGATCCTGCGTCTGATCGGTAAATGGCTCAAAGCTGGGGTGCTCGAAGAAGGGGTGCACACGACCCTGGAAGTGGGCACGCCTCAAGGTGGGGTGATCAGCCCCTTGCTGGCCAACATCTTCCTACACTATGTGCTGGACGAATGGTTCGAGCAGGAGGTCCGCCCGCGTCTGAAGGGACAAGCCTTCCTGATCCGTTATGCGGACGACTTCGTCATCGGGGTAGCCCGCGAAGACGACGCTTGGCGGATTCTGGAGGTCCTGCCCATGCGAATGAGCAAGTACGGCTTGACGGTTCACCCGGAGAAGACACGCCTGGTGCGGTTTACCCCGCCCGAGGATGACGACTCTGTGCCCACGGCTCGGCAACCTTCCGAACCGCGGACCTTCGACTTTCTGGGTTTCACCCATTACTGGGATCGAACCCGACAAGCCGGATGGGTGATCAAGCGTCAGACGGCGAAAGGCCGATTTCGACGCGCGTTGCACGCGGTCTGGGAATGGTGCCGGAAACACCTGCACGACCCCGTCCGGAATCAACACCGACAACTCACACTCAAACTCCGAGGCCATTACGCGTACTACGGGATCACGGGGAACAGCGGTCGCCTCTCTGCCTATCAGCGAGGTGTGCACAGGATATGGAAGCACTGGCTCGACCGACGTGACAACGCTGGCTCGATGACCTGGGCTGACTATACACGCCTGTCCCGCCAATACCCGCTCCCCAACGCGCGGATTGTCCATCGGATTTGATCGGAGCCGCGTAGCGAATTCGTGACTTGACGAACCGGATGCGGGAAATCTGCACGTCCGGATCTGTGGGAGCCCTGGGGACTCAATCCCCAGGGCGACCCGGCGGGAGGAACCCGGCCGAATTCTCCGGATCGATAGATCACACAAGAGACTTGCGATCCGCGGGACCATTCACGAAGTTGCTCGCGAGAACGGCCGAATACCGCGGAGAGTTTTTGGCCGCGGATGAACGCTGATGGACGCGGATCATGCCGCAGAAGATGATGGATGCGAAAAACGATAGCCCATCTGTTCGCCGAGCCCGGGAGCGAGTGCCGGTCTGACCTGGGTGACTGAATTTTTCACCGCGACGACACAACGAGCGCGACGGGACAAGGGTCGAATCGAACGATCAAGAAAACTAAATATGTTCACCGCGAAGAACGCCAAGAGCGCGAAGGGGAAGAGGGACTAATTAAAAACGAGCAAACCGCTGAACTTCGCGGCGAAGTCGCGATTCTCGTTACAACCGGCTCGCCCGGCGCCGCTGGAAACCTCCGCCTAAGTTAACTCCAAGATTCCGCGATCGGCTCAAATCTGTGAGCGATAATGAAATTACTTGCGAAGTGACAGCTTTCTTGAGCGTGACAGCTCTCCGACTCAGCAGCAAGCGTCGATGGCCGTCGCTGTGACCCGGTCGCAGCCTGGCAGGTAGCCGATGTAGCTTGCGGTCGCGAGAGTACAGATGATCATCGATCCCAAGCCCAACCACGAGTAAAACCGTGGGGGGCTTTGGGGGTAGGAACGCGCCGAATAAACGTCCGACCGCATGCCGTTCTGTCGAGGCGAAGCCGCGATTCCCACCTGTTCTCCTGCTCCATCGCGGCGACGCCGCGATTGGGGTAGAAACGCGCGGAATAAACGTCCGATCGCATGCCGTTCTGTCGCGGCGATGCCGCGATTCCCACCTATTCTCCTGCTCGCCTGTTCTCCTGCTCGATCGCGGCGACGCCGCGATTGGGGCGACGCCGGTTCGATACACCAGGAATTCGCCGATGTCGCCGTGGGGGTCCAACGGCGCGGTCCACTTCCGCAGTCGGTTTTCAAACGCATACGAATCCTCTCGCCGCATCGCCATCTTCTTGGACTGCATGCCGTGCTGAAGCGAGGTCATCGACGACCGCTCGCGCCCTCGGGCGTTTTCGGCCCCGTCGATTTCAGGCTGTTCCGCCTAGCGCCCTCGTGCTTGCCTCCCACCGTCTCCCGTTCAAGGCGGCTCCCGCTGAATCCAACGACGGAACCGCCATGATCAAGGATGCCCCAGGCTTTCCGATTTTTTGGATTCCGCCGGAGAAGGCATGCCGGGAGGATTCTCACCGGTGTCCTCCCACTCAAAACTTTTGCAGCATAACTGGGAGAATTGACCGGAGCAAATCACGTCTCCTCCCAACCGCGGCGATGCCGCAGAGGCGAGGAGCAAATGTGGAACGAGTGGAACCGGTGGTGGAGCGGACGAGGTGCGCCGGACGAAGTGCTGCCTGAGGAAACTGTCGTCCCGACGTCGAAATCGGAGAATGAAAGGGAGGTGTCGGAAGAAGAAAGTCCCGTTGAATCGCAGAACGACTGCGATGCGGCCCCGGGTGCGATCCCGTCGCAATTGAAGAATGCGGACGCGTCGGTTTCGGAAACGGTGCCAGCAGTCGGACGCGCGCACGAGCCTGATGAGGTGACCGATTCCGCGGAGGAGACGGTCCCGGAGACTGCGCAAGCTCCGCCGTCACGTCCCAGGGACGATCTCGGTGCGGATGAGCCCGCTGGGTTCCCAGCAGCGAACGACTCTAAAAGTCCGTTCGCTGGGCTCGATCCGGTCGCGGAGCTCAGTCGGCAGGGGCTCTGCGTGCCGACCGGGAACGGCCGCGCGCGCCGCGGTCGCCGGCTGGCTCGACCGGAGGAGCTAAAGACCCCGGCGTACAACCCCCAGCAACGACTCATGATCCTCGATTGCTGGCAACGCAGCGGCTTGCCTGCGAAGGATTTTGCAACACTCGTGGGCATCTCCAAGCACACGCTCTATGCCTGGAAGCAGCGGTTCACCCAGCAGGGGCCGGCCGGCCTCTTGGAACAACATCGAGGTGCCCGCGAGGGAAGCCGGCTGCCCGACCTGACCCAGCGCACGATTCTTTTGCTCAAGCAGGCGCATCCCGACTGGGGGTGCGAACGGATCAGCCAGATGCTCGTGCGCGGGCCGGCACTGCCGGCCAGTCCGCCAGCCGTGGCGCGCGTGCTGCGTGAGGCAGGTTATGAGCTGCACGAGTCCCCCACGCGGCCCCACCCCGATAAGATCCGGTTCTTCGAGCGGGCCAGGCCCAGCCAGCTCTGGCAAACCGACCTCTTCACCTTCGTGCTCAAGCGGCAGAACCGGCGGGTCTACCTGGTCGCGTTCCTTGATGATCACAGCCGGTTTCTCGTCAGCTTCGGCTTGCACGCCAGCCAGTCGACGGCACTGGTGCTGGAGGTCCTCCGCGCGGGCATCGCCGCCTACGGTGCCCCCGAGGAGGTGCTCACCGACAATGGCGCTCAGTACGTGACCTGGCGGGGCGAGAGCGCCTTTCACAAGGAGCTCACGCAGCGCGGCATCCGCCAGATCGTGGCCGCACCGCGGCATCCCCAGACCCTGGGCAAGATCGAGCGGTTTTGGGGAACGCTCTGGCGCGAGTGCCTGGAGACCGCCGTGTTCCTCGACTTGGCCGACGCCCGCGCGGATCGGCCACTTCATCGACTGGTACAACTTCCAGCGCACCCACAGCGGGATCGGCGGACTAGTACCCGCGGACCGGTTCTTTGGGGCGGCTCCGGAGGTCTTGCTCGCCCTCAAGGACCGTGTGGCTGCCAATGCGCTGGAGCTGGCCCGCAACGGCCTTCCCAAGCCGCCGTTCTATATGACAGGTCAACTGGGTGGCAAGAATTTCAGCCTGCACGCCGAGGGCGAGCGCGTGTTCCTGACGCGCAGGACGGCCTGCGGCAGGAAGTGGATCTCGCAGCACCAGCCTCGGCGGCGGAAGCAGCAGAGATACCCCGGGCGATCTGCCCGGACGGGTCACCAGCCGCCGGGCTCGCCCCGGGCGTGCCGGCGGAGCCGCATGATGCGGTGTCACCGGACGAGCTTCCTTCAGTGTCGCCCGAGGACGCCGCGGGGCAGGAAGGAGGCAAGCCATGACGCGGAACCCTTCCTCGGCCCGGCCGGAAAGCTCGGCGTCTTCCAGCGAGCGAGCCACGGCAAAGCGTTCGCGAGAGGCCTACCGGCGGCAGTTGACCACGGCTCGGCCGGGAGCGCCGACCATCGGGCCTGAAGCCAGACGCGCGGCGGTTGTGGTCCTCGAGGTGCTGGCCGGAGTGCGGACTCCCGGCGGCGCCGCCGGCGTGCTGGGGATCCGGCTGCCGCGCTACTATCTGCTGGAGCAGCGCGCCATCGCAGGACTGATCGCCGCGTGCGAGCCGCGCTCGCGTGGACGCACCGTTTCGGCCGATCGGCGACTTGCCCGATTGGAGCGCGAGCTGGCTGTCAGTCAGCGTGAGCTGGCCCGCCACCAGGCGCTGGCCCGAACCACGCAGCGCGCGCTGGGGCTGGCGCCTCCGCCGAGCCAGCCCGCGGCGGCAACCGGCAAGACGCGGGGAGCGTCGAACGGCAGCAAGCAACAGCGGCGGCGGAAGCCGGCGACGCGAGCGCTTCGGGCCGCACGGCTGCTGCGGGGCGCGGATTCACCTGGCGGCGGGGCGTCGGCCACGGTACAAGAAGCGGTCGAGAGCCCCGCTACGGCTGGCTCCGCTGCCAATGTGATCCGCCCGGCGGCGCGGGAGGCGGCCCGTTCCTGAAGCGCAGGCCGATCAAGGAGGATGCAATCATGCCGGCCGGCCGAAAGCCATTGACCATTGCTGATCAAGTCAGTCGTCTGCCGGGATCACCCGCGGCGAAAGCGCGGCTGCGCGTGATCCTGGCCAATCTCGCGGGCGAGATCGGCATTGCCGATGCCTGCCACGAGCTGGGGATCGAGGAGTCCTGGTTTTTTGATTTGAAGCACGAGAGCCTCGAGCGCTGGGTGAAAACGCTGGAACCGGGGTCACCCGGCCGGCGCCCAAAGGAAGAGCGAACGCCCGAGCAACAACGGATCGCCGAGCTGGAAGCACGAGCTCGGCGCCTGGAACTGGAGCTGAAGGCCTCTCTGTTGCGGGAGGAGCTGTGCGCAAGGGTCTGTCTCGACCCAAGGCGCGCGGGAAGCATGCCGCAAAAAAAGCAACTCGGTGAGGCACGAGGTTGGACGAGCCGGTGATACCCCTCACCACGACAGGGAAGTCAGGAAAGCGTCCACGGATTTGGAGCCGTTGGGGAAGGCGACCGCGGTCGCCTGCTTTCAGCACGCGTGCGATTCCGATCGGACTGGCGCGGGTCGTCTTGGACGAGCCCGCCGATCCGGTTGGTCAATACCAGTGCCGAGTTGCGCGGCCTTGGATGGGCGGCGATGGCGCCGCACTATTGTCGATCGCGACCCCGATCGTGCGCGGCACGATCAAGGGCGCTGCGGGCGCCGAGCCACCGCCAGCCTGCGGCTTCGGGCGACCGGAGAATCCGGCGCGCCGGACGTCGGTGGAGCGAGCGGCGATCGCGTCACGCGTGAGCGGGTCTTCCCCAGTTGATGAAGGTGCCTATGCGGGGGACTGCCTACCGAGTCCCCTGGATCGCGACCAACCACGACGCGGCTGGGATCGTCAGGCGCAGCGCCGGTGGAACGAACGCGAGTTTCGCAAACGGTCGGTCGAGTTCTGTCGTGATGCGCGTGCGTCAGGCTGGTCAATCCACGCGGCAGCCGAAGTGCTCGATTTCTCACCGCGCACGTTGTGGCACTGGGGTCAGAGCTGGGAGACGGATCGGCTGCCAGCGCACCCGCAGGGGAGGCCGCCGCGGATTGCCTCGGCGGAGCGCCAAGCAGCGGTCACTGCCTTCCTGGAGCAGCATGGTCCCAGCATCAGCCTCTCGGCGCTCGGGGCCGTGTATCCCGATGTTGCTCAGGCTGAATTATCCGAGTTGCGCGCGAAGTATCGCGCGGACTGGCGCGGGCGCACGCCCAGGAGCAATGCCGGCTGGAGTGGCTGGACGCCGGCAGCGTCTGGGCGATGGACTTCACGCATCCGCCCCACCGGATCGACGGCGTCTTTTGTGCGATTCTCAACGTGCTTGACCTGGCCAGTCATGAGCAGTTGCTCTGGCTCGCGGTCGACTGCGAAGACGGGGCGACGGTCATGGAAGCGCTCGCCGATTTGTTTGCGGAGCATGGCGCGCCCTTGGTGATGAAATGCGACAACGGCCCGGCGTTTTGCGCCCAGGCCACCAAGCGTTTCTTGCGCGACCGTGAAATCTTCGCCTTGTACTCGCCGCCCTACTGTGCTCGGTACAACGGCACCTGCGAACGGGCCAACCGCACGCTCAAGGAGTTGACCGCGCACCTCGCGGACCAAGCCGGCCGCGCGGGCTTCTGGACGAGCGACGACCTGCTGGTCGCGCGGCTGCGCGCGAATCGGCTGAGCCGGCCGTGGGGCCAGTCCGGTCCGACGCCGCAAGAGCGGTGGAACGTGCGCCGCATCTTGTCGCTGGACAAGCGCAAAAATATGTGGCACCATCTGAGAAGCGGGATCAGTGCTGTCCTGGACGAGCGACAGATCGACGCGGCAGCCCCGCTCCCGCATTACACTCAAACCGAGATCGAGCGCATCGCGGCGCAGCCCGTCCTGGAACAGCTCGGTCTCCTTCACGTGACGAGGAGGCGAATTACTCCGGTCATTTGACGCCCGGTTAGTGCAATAAATACGGTGGGGGCACACTACCAATACAACACGCTGGGCAGTCTTGTCGCAGCGACGAATAACGGTCAGGACACGCAATACCTGATCGATCCGACGGGGCTAGGAAACGTTGTGGGTGAGTACAACGCAACGGGAGATTTGATTGCGCACTTCACCTACGGATTCGGCCTGACGAGCCAAGTTGGTTCAAACGGCGCACCGTATTATTATGATTTCAACGCTGTAGGAGCGACCGTTGGAGTTACTGGTTCAGGAGGTGTTAACCTAACCCGTTTCAACTACCTGCCGTTCGGGGAGACGCAAGGAAGTACATCCGTTTCCGAAAATTCCTTTGGTTACGCCGGCCAATGGGGTGTAAGTCGACAGCGCAACAAACTGCAACTCATGCGCGCCAGGTTCTACGATACTTCAATCGGCCGCTTCGTCTCGCGTGATCCCCTTGCACCCTTCGGTGGTCAATCAGTGTCGTACACGTATGTCCACAATCAGCCGACCGGATTCGTGGACCCCACCGGAGCCTACCAACTTCGCTCCATTCTATTCGGCGTAGATCAGATCATAGGTGGCCTAGGAACTACCGCGGCAGGAATAGCGCGCTTTTCTCCACATCCGTGATTGCAGAACCCGAATCAATTGGGCTGAGTACACTCGGTGTCCTGGAAGGCTGGGCGATTGCATCGTACGGATGGACCCAGTTTGAAGCAGGAGCCGCCGAAGTGGCCGACGGCCTGGGCGACCAGGCGTTGGACGATCCCGCCGCCTATTCGCCACTTGGGGAGTTTGGTGCGACAGGAGAGATTGTCGATCTTACTCTCGGGTTCCTTAAGAATCCGCTCGAAGGTGCCATTGGTTTCCTCATCGACGCCGTCCAGGCTTTTGATATCGGGAGAAGTATTGGTGGAAGTCTTCTGAAAATCTGGCCTGGGATGCGTATATCATCCTGGCTGCAATCGCTGTTTCAGGATATTCTTGCGTTCTTTATCGAACAGCGCACTCCCGGCGATCCTAACGACATCACAGGACCCTCGGGCTTTGGTGCCGAGGCGTACGTATCACCCGACCGGTCCTTCCCTTACACAATTCAGTTCGAGAATAAGGCTGATGCCACGGCCCCGGCCCAGGTCGTCGAGGTAAGCGAAACCCTCGATCCTAGCCTTGACTGGAACACCTTCCAGATCGGGGATTTTGGCTTCGGAGGCCTCGATGTCCCGGTCCCTCCTGGGCGGAGTTCCTTTAGTGCGCGCCTTGACTTGCGTTCGACCCTCGGGCTGTTCGTCGATGTTTCCGCAGGCCTGAACCTGAGCACGGGCGAGGCCACTTGGACCTTCACCTCAATCGATCCAGCCACACTTGACCTTCCGTCGGACATTCTTTCTGGGTTCCTCCCGCCGGATACAACCCCACCGGAAGGTGAGGCCTTCATCAACTACACGGTGAGGCCCAAAGCCTCGGCCTCGACCGGCACAGTGATCAATGCCAAGGCCACGGTGATCTTCGACGCTGGCTTGCCGGACGAGAGTTCTTTGGACACCGCTCCCATCTTCAACACGATCGACGCAGGCGCCCCAACCAGCACCATCTCGGCACTTCCGGCCTTCTTGAACACGAGCGCGATTCCGCTTTCCTGGTCCGGCGACGATGGCACGGGCTCGGGCATCGCCACTTACAACGTCTTCGTCTCGCTGGACGGCGGGCCGTTCACGCCGTTCCTGACCGGCACGACCGACACGTCGGCGACGTTCACGGGCGTGTTCAATCATAAGTACGCCTTCTACAGCATCGCCACCGACAACGTGGGCAACGTCCAGCCGACCCCAACCGCCGGGCAGACCACGACCCAGCTCACTTCCTCGGACGTCACGCCTCCCACGAGCAGCATCAACCTGTTGGCGAGCGTGATCACCAGTACCTCATTCACGCTCACCTGGTCGGGCTCCGACAATCCCGGCGGCACAGGGATCGCCAGCTACGATGTCTATGGATCCACCGACGGCGGAGCGTTTGCGCCCTTCCTGACCCACACGACCCAGACCTCCGCGGTCTTCACGGGCTCGCTTGGGACATTCGTACGGATTCTACAGCGTTGCCACCGACGGCGCCGGCAATCGTCAGCCCACGCCGAGTTCGGCCCAGGCCGTGACGCAACTCGCTGCTCAAGTACCAGCCGCCACGCTGCAATTCGGCAGCTCCCAGTTCACGGCGAACGTTGACGCCGGCTCGACGAACATCCTCGCTGACCCGCGAGGGGAATCTCGGGGCAACGGTCACGGTCGTGCTGTCAAGTGTCGGTGGACTGGACGTCGCGGCATTCCAGCAGTCGATCAGCTTCGGCCCGGGTGTCACCAGCCAGTCGATTCCGATTTCGATCGCCAACGATGGCCTGCCGGGCAAGAACGACGTCTTCATCCCGCTCACCCTGTCTTCTGCCGGCTCCGGGGCGTCGCTCGGCGCAACGCGTCGGCAACGCTCGTGATCCATGATGATAATCCTCCCTTCGTCGTCATCACGTCGCTCCGATTCGGGACCATCAAGCGCGGCACCGGGAAGAAGGCCAAGAAGACTACGGGGATCGTCATCCAGTTGAGCGGGTCCCTCAATCCGACCCAGGCCAAGAGCCTGGCCCCGTTCCACCTCCTTTCGGGCAAGGTCAAGAAAGGCCACACGACGTACAGCAAGCCGGTGCCACTGTCCTCGGCCATCTACGATCCGTCGGCACACACAATGTCTCTCGTCCCCAAGAGAAAGCTGAACACGTCGCAGCCCGAGCAGTTCAAGATCACCGCCTCCTCGCTAATGGACTCCCTCGGTCGTCCCATCGACGGCAACCACGACGGCCAACCCGGCGGAGATTTCGTGGCCGACCTGAGTAAGAAGCGCGTGACCATCCTCAGCGCCATCCAGGCCCGAGCCATGCCAAAGCGTTTGACCACGACCGTCGACGCCGCGATCCACGCTTTGGCCGTGGCCCATCATCCGATGGTCCTCAACCGTCACGTGCGGGATTCTGGCTCCTGAATGCGATAAAAGGGGAAGCATGACACGGAGAGAGGGCAACGCAACCAGACTTCGATAATGGCACCGGCTCTGGCGGCGGCGGTCGATTCGGGCTATGTTCGCGGTCGGAAGAGTCGCCGCCGCCTTGTGCCTCTCGTTTAACCCCCGACCCGAGGTATGAGGTGCATTGCGTTGACGATTTGCATTGCTCTGGGATCGGTCCTTGGCCATGGTCTTGCATCCTCCCGACCATTGTCTAACTCACCCCCTCCCGGCTGCTCCTGTCTTTGTCGGGCGGGAACCGGAGCTGGAAGAGCTGCGGTCGCTGTGGCGCAACGGCGCCGGGGGGTGGTGGCGCTCGTCGGGCTGGGCGGAGCGGGGAAAACAGCAATTGCGGCGCAGCTTTCTCGAGGAAGTCTGCGCGGCGGATCGGCCGTTGCGCCCCACGGGACTCTTCGTGTGGAGCTTCTATCAGGAACCGGACGCCGGTTATTTCCTGAACGAGGCCTATCGGTATTTTCGCGCCAGAATCGGAATCAGCTTCGTCGCCCGCGAAGGGCGCGGCCCTGCTTCATCTCTTGAGTGGCGTGGTCGCGGGGGCCGGGCCAAGTGTGCTGGTGCTGGACGGGCTCGAGCGCGTGCAGCGGCAGGAGACCGATGCGACCGGGCCGTTTGGACAGATTGAAGATCCGCTCCTGAAGAGCCTGCTCTCGCGGATCGCAGAAGGGATCGGCCAGACGCTCGCCGTCGTGACGAGCCGGTTTCCGCTCGTCGACCTGGCGTCGTTCCTCGGCCGCGGGTACCGGCATATCGACGTGGAGGGACTGAGCCTCTCGGCCGCACTGGCGCTGTTGAGGAGCCACGGCGCCTCGGGGGATGACGCGACACTCACGCAACTTGTCGAATCGTACGGGGCTCATGCACTCACCCTCGATCATCTCGGCGGGCTGATCGGCCAGTTTCTCGGAGGCGACGCCCGCCGCGCGCGAGAGGCGCCTAGTTTCACGTCGCCCCAGCATGACCGGCAGGCTTTGCCCTCGCTCGGTTGCTGGGTGCCTATCAGCAACATCTGCCGCCGGCGGAGCTGGCACTCCTCTGTCGGCTTTGCCTGCTCGAGCGGAGCATCAAGGTCGACCGGATCCTGGACTTGTTCCTCTGCTTGCCCGAGATACACGTCCGGACAGCCCGAGCGGTCGAAGCGGCGCTCGGGCGACTGCCGATTTCCGACGAGCTTGACCTGGATCTCCGGCGCGAGCTTGCGCATGCGGTCGGAGAGATGATCACGGAGGCGCTCCAGCACGCACAACTGGCCGGTCCGGATCATGTATTTCAGGAGAGCATCCGGGCGGGTATCGAGACCACACTGGCGCAGCACGAGACGAACGTCGAGAACGATGTCGAGGATTTCATTCGCCTGTATCACCACGCCAGTCTCGACGTTTCGACCGATCAGCGTCCGCTGCCGCCGCGCGATCAAGAATCCGTGCGCGAGGCGATTGCGCCTCGATGAGCTGAGCGTACATCCCTTGCTACCCTTCCAGGAACCGCCGGCCGCGCTCGCTTCGGCATTCAAGAAGGCCGGCTGGGGCAAGCCGCCGGCATCTCTGTCCGCCGACTTGACTCCGCCGGATGTGATGCGGGCATTCCGGCGGATCCGGAAAACCCTGCAGCGATTCACGGTGAAGCACCTCGCACTTCGAACCGCCAGTGCGATCTGCCGGCTGCACGAGCGCAAGTGGCACGCCGGTGGTGCGCTCGCGCCGCTCGACGCAGATGCGATTCGAGAGGTCCTCGCGGCGCTCGTGCGGAGGCATCTGGCCGTACGGGAAGCCGATGGCTCGGTGAGTGTTCATCCGGCGGTGCGGGATTATTTTGGTCAGCTAGCGACCGCGTCGGAACGTGGGTTCTGGCATCACCTGATTGGTGAACAGCTCATCAGCTTGGTCCAGCGCCCTGGTCTGCGGTTTCCCACGGATCCGGCGGCGCTCGACCTCGCCGAAGAGGCGATTTCCCACGCCGTGCGGGCGGGACGGGAGGAAGAAGGACTGAATCTTTACGAGCGGGTGCTCGGCGGTCATCGGCACCTCGCCTGGAAGCTCGGCGAGATGGCCCGCGGCTTGAGGATCATCCGGCGCTTCGAGCGACGCCCTGACCGCTGGGCTCTGGGATGGTATCTGCGCGCTCGGCGAGCTCGACGAGGCCTATGAACACAACAATCTCCCGTTCTTCCGGGCCGACATTCGCTTGCTGCAGGGCCGCTTGCCGGAGGTAGAGCGCGAAGGAGATCCCGGGCGAACGGCGATCGCGGACTTTCTCATGGGTCGAGCGACCCGGCTGCCGCCGGAGCCGCTTGGCTGTGTGATCCCCAGGGTGCAAATCCTCCTCTATCTCGGCCGATATGCCGACGGCTGGCTGGCGACCGAGCCCGAGCGGGTGTACGAAGTCATCGGTTGGGAAGATAACCGCGTCCGGTGCCAGTTGATTCGAGCCGAAGTCGCGAGCCAGATCGGGGACGGCGTCAGCGCGCGCCAATCTCTCGAACTGGCCACGCCGTGGATTCTCCACTCCGGCTCGGTCGAGCATCTTTGCCTGTACCACCTCACCCGGGCTCGCCTCTCGGCGAGCACACGCGAATTTCAGGAGGCCCAACAGGCGGTCGACGAGGGATTGCGACTGGCGCGTCAGTGCGGTCTCACGCTGGAACTGGTCAGGCTGCTGAATTTGCAGGCTGAGATCGCGCTCTGCTGTTCGCAGGCCCATGCCGCCGAAGCATCGGCCCGCGAGTCGGGCGCATCGCGTCGGCCGCCTCCTGTCAGTTCCCCTGGGGCGCCGCGGAGGCCGGCCATCTGCTGGGCCGCTCGCTGATCGAATCAGAGCGCGCGGCCGAGGCACAAACGGTACTCGAGGAGACTCGATCGCTTCGGGAAATGCTGGGAGATCCGCGAGCGGCTCTCACGGCGCAGCTACTGAAGCGCGCGTGTGAGTAGCTGGGTGTGCCGGTGCGGTCAGCCGGCGGCGTCCGTCTCGTCGAGTGAATCATCTTCATCGAGCAGGCTGAGCTCCTTGATACGCCGATAGAGGCGCAGGCGCGAGATTCCCAGCACGTCGGCCGCGCGTGATTTATTGCCGCGCCCTGGCGCAGGGCGGTCTCGATCGCACGCCGCTCGACGTCGGTAAGGAGCTCGTCCAAGGGCTTGATCGGATGCGGAGTGCACGGTGCGGGATACGCGGACCCGAGGTTGCCGCGGATCGACGCGGGCAGGTCTTCCAGGTTGATCCAGGGACCTTGGTCGCGGGCGTGCGCATGGTCGATCACGCGTGCCAGCTCGCGAATGTTGCCCGGCCAGTGGTAGCTCGTGAGCGCCGAGAGCGCCGCAGCCGAAAAGCCGGCGCGCTGCTTGCCTTCGCGCGCGTTGGCGCGTTCCAGGAGGTGCTGGGCAAGCGCCGGCAGCTCGGCGCGGCGCTCGCGCAACGGCTCGAGCCGAACGACCAGGGTCGTGAGTGCGAAATAGAGATCGGGGCGGATCCGCTCGGCCTTGAGGGCGGTCTCAGGTTCAGACGTTGTGGTTGCCAGCAGCCTCACGCGCGAATCGAGCGCCGCCACCAGGCGCGCTTGAAGGTCGCGCGGAAGTAGAAGAATCTCCCGGATCAACAGGGTTGAGCCTTCCAGGAGCGAGAGGCGAGGTCTGCCTCTTCCGGTCGGGGAGGCGCAGGCCCGGGCTCGGACGGGTCGGGCATCGCGACTCCGAACAGCTCACGATCCAGGATTTCCGCGGGCAAGGCTTCGCAATCAAATGGGACAAACGGCTGCTGGCGCGCCGGGCCGTTCTGATGGATCGCCCGTGCGACTTGCTGTTTGCCGGTGCCCGGTTCGCCCACGATCAAGAGCGGCGTGGATGATCCGGCGGCCAGTCGCACCTGATCGAGCAGGCGCCGGTGCGACGGACCAAACCCGATCAGGGAGTCGAACCCGGTCTCTTTCTGGAGCTGCTGCCTGATCTGGAGCAGCTCGACGCGAAGCCGGCTGGCTGGCGAGTCACTGGCGCCGGGCTGGCAATTCGCGTCGCGCACCAGGCCCAAGACGCCGATCAAGACGTCTTGATCGTCGCGGAGCGGCCAGTACTCGACGCGCCGCCAGAGCCCTTCGCCGCCGGCGTGAAGGATCAGTGTCACGATTCCGGCGGGCTCTCCGGCGAGCGACTCTGGCGGTGGATGAAAGCTGGCGGCCAGATCGGATGGGTCGCCCGAGCGAGTCGGCCCGTGAGCATGGCAGGTGAGCCCGACCACCGTTTCGGCCGTGTATCCAGTCAGCTCTTCCCAGGCGTGATTGACCCACATCAGCTTGAGCGCAGAGTCCAGCCAGAAGATCGGATCGCGCGCCCGCTGCCAGAGCGGACTCGGCTCGAACGGAAGAATCCGTGGAGGCGGCATGGAACCCATGACCGAATGGAAGGGGCTAACTCGAGACGCGGCTCACACGGAGAGGATATGACCGACCGCGCGGCCTGTTCGTCCACGGCGTCTCAGTTCGACCCAGGATCGCTCTCGCCCGGAGAGAAGGCAAGGAAAAAGCAAAAAAGGCGCGGCATGGTCACGTAGCCCGCGCCAAAGGAGGCGTGGCGCGGGCCGGTGCAGACCACGCGCGCGAATCGCCGGATGAAAAGGAAGCGATTTCGCGGGCAAGCGAATACCACGGGCCAGGCACCCCGCAACCACAGGACCGGCCACGCCGCGGCAATGCGGCGTTCAGACTCGATTCGGACTGCCGAATCGGCTCCAGGACCAGACCACCTGCCCGATGATAAACTGATGGACTCTTGAGTCGAACTCGATGGGAATCAAGGGAAACTCATGCCCGTCGTTGAAATTGGGCCGCAAGATGATGTGGCGGCCGCTGACGTCGAGCCAGCGAATCATCGGCGCATCGCTGGGACGGGCTGCGACGATCTGACCATGAAGCGCACGGGGATCGGTGACCGAGCGATCGACGGCGACGATCGAGCCGGCGGGGAGGATCGGGTGCATGGCGTCGTCGGTCAAGCGCGTCGCGATCGTGGCGCTTGGATTGGGCAGCCAGTGCCGGAATGCCAGCACATAGCCTTCGGCTTTCGCGGAACTGAGAACGGGGTTAGCGATCTCGGCAAGCGGGTACAGCCCGACCGCCACGAACTCGGAAGCCATTTCGCCGGGTAGGTTTTCGGGCGCGACGATCACCGTTTCGCTCGAGGACGCTCGAGCTCTTCCAGACCGCGGCGGATCAGCTCAACGGGCGTGAGCTCCGAGAGCAGACGGTCTTCGTTGGAATGGCGATACCGGGGGCCCTCACCGCTCAAGAGCCACATCGGGCTGGCGCCGGTCTGCTCGATGAACCCGAGCAGGACCTCGGCCGGAACAGTCACGCCGGTTTCGTAGTTGTACCAGGTGCGCGCGGGGAGACTCAGCCGGCGCGCCAGCTCGGGCCCACCGTGCTCGCCGAAAATCTCCTGCCGGATTTCTCTCAAGCGGCGCGACAACGACGCCTTGACGTTGACTCGAACTCTCGAAGTCTTCTTACGAGCCACGGTGCTCGATCCCGAACTCGGGAACCCCCCAACGACGGTCCGCGACGATCATCGTCATCGCCACGTCGCGAGACAAAAGCGACTGGTCATCGATAGGCACGATGGAAACATCCAGTGACACGACCGGCGAGTGCGTCTGTCCGCCGGTGCGGGACGCTGGCCGCCACTCCTTAATAAAACAGGCTAGCACAAATCGCGTCCGAAGTCACCAGGGCGCTTGCCGGCGACCGAAATGCCGGATTGTTGTGGGCAATGGGCAACATTCGGTGACTTCAGCGCTCGCAGCGTGATTTCCGAGGCGTCAGAACATTCCGAGCTCGTCTCGGGCGGCGTCGGACATCTTATCGGGCGACCACGGCGGCGACATCACCAGCTTGACGTTGGCCTTGGAGACGCCCTCAACAGTTTCGAGCGCCGCGACGGCACTTTGCAGCATCCCAGGCCCCGCCGGACATGCCGGCGAGGTTAGCGTCATCTCGACGTCGACCTGGTCGTCGCGTGCCTGGATCGAATAGATGAGGCCAAGGTCGACCAGATTGACGTTCAGCTCGGGATCCTTGACGGTGCGCAGCGCGGAGATGAGTGCCTCTTGATCGATCATCGGTGCGACTCCTGGGGAATGAAACGACTGGTTCGTGCTCGCGAGCCCGGGTGCGAGAACCCGCGACGCCTGCTGAGAGCGCTTCTTGTCCAGACATCAATCATCGATCGCCACGAAGACGTCTCGCCCTGCACCCGGATTTCGTGGACCGCCACCGGCTCGATCGCCGGCATCGAGAGAGGACGCCCCGTCGTCACGTCGAAGCGCGCTCCGTGGCGCGGGCACTCGATCTCGCAGCCCTTGAGCTCTCCTTCGGCCAGTGGACCGCCATCGTGCGTGCACACGTCGTCGATCGCGTGAATTGTTCCCGCGACGTTGAAGAGCGCGATCGCCCTGCCGTCGACCTCGACAAGTTTCTTGGCCCCAACGGGCAGCTCGCCGAGCGTCGCGACCTTGACTAGTGATACCATGCCTGGCCGTTTCCTCGAATGGATTAGCGCGATCCTCAGCCTGGAAGTGAGGCCGCGGGCGGGTTGCCCGCGAGTGAACGCTCACGCTCGACGGCCGCGCGGGCCACCTCTCCCTTGAGCCGGCGGAGCACTCCCGTGAGCCCGCGCACGCGCAGCATCCCCAGGATTTCGGTCAACCCGCAGCGATCGACCAGGTCGCCCGGGATCGCGAGGATCTCGGCGACGGTCGCGCCATTCAAGCCGTCCAGGAGCAGCGAGACGAACCCGCGAACCGTCGGCGCCTCGATCGGCGCATCCGCGTAAAGTGCGACCTTGTCGCCATTGAGCTCGACAAAAAGGTAAACGGGCGACTGGCACTCCTCGACCCGATGGGCGGCGTCCTTGTGGGCAGCCAATCGCTCAGGCAACGGCGGCAAACCCTTGGCGAAATCGAGCAGTAGATCGATGCGCTCCTGGCGGACGCAGCCGCTCAATTCGGCGATGATCGTGTCGAGTGCGGTCGGCATGAATCCCCCGGAATGACGCGTCGCGACCCAGGTCGATTTTTCGCTCGTGCTTCAAGCTCCCTTGGCGATCGGCGCCCGCACGAGGTTGCCCCATTCGGTCCAGGACCCATCATAATTCTTGACGTTGGAGTAACCCAGCAGGTAGGTCAAGACGAACCAGGTCAGGCTGGAGCGCTCGCCGATGCGGCAGTACGCGACGACGGGATCGCTCGGCTTCAGGCCGACTTCGTCTTCGTAGATGGCCTTCAGCTCGGCGACCGACTTGAAGGTGCCGTCTTCGTTGGCCGCGCGGCTCCAGGGCACACTCTTGCGCCTGGGATGTGGCCCCCTCGAAGTGCGCCTTCCTGGGGGTAGGCGTCCATATGCAGGAGCTCGCCGGTGAACTCTTTGGGGCTGCGGACATCGATCAGGGGCAACCCGGCCTTGGCGTGCGCTGCGACCGCGTCGCGGAAGGTCCGGATCCGGTCTTCCTGGCTTCCCTTGACCGTGTAGCGGGCGGGAGGATAGCTGGGAACGTCGGTCGAGGTGGGCCGCCTTTGGTCAAGCCACAGCTTGCGGCCGCCATTGAGCACCCGGCAATCCGCGTGCGCCGAAGAGCTTGAAGGCCCAGAACGCGTAGCAGGCCCACCAGTTCGACTTATCGCCGTAGAACACGACGGTCGTGTCGGTTGAGATTCCGGCGCCGAACACAGTGCGGCGAACTTGTCGGCGCTGATGTAATCCCGAAGCAACTGGTCCTGAAGGTCGCCCTGCCAGTCGATGCGCACTGCCCGGTATATGAGCCACATCGTAGAGCAAGATATCCTCGTCGCTCTCGACGATGCGAACCTTGGGATCCTTGAGATGGGCCTCGACCCAGTCGGCCGAAACCAGGACTTCCGGATGAGCGTACGCTTCTCCCATGAGGTGGACTCCGAAGTGAGGTCGTCTTGCGAATGAGTCGCTTCAGCCGAGCCGGGACGCGACCGCCTGGCGGAGGGCCTCGCGCACGGGCTCGATGGTGATCCGATCGTAGACGTTGGCGAAAAAGCCCTCGACGATGAGCCGGACGGCCGGATCGCGGGGGATGCCGCGGGCCTGCGCGTAAAAGATCATTTCGTCGTCGACCCGGCCGGCGGTGGCGCCGTGGGTGCATCGCACGTCGTTGGCTTCGATTTCCAATCCGGGAATCGAGTCGGCGCGGGCGAAATGCGAGAGCACGAGGTTGTCGTTCTTCTGGTAGGCGTCGGTGCGCTGGGCGTCTTTCTCGACCCGGATCATGCCCTTCCAGACGATGCGCGACTTGTCCTGGAGCCCTCCCTTGTAGAGCAGATCGCTGGTCGTGTGTGGGGCGCGATGATCTTGCCGTGTAAAGTAAGCCAGATGCTGCCGGCCGGTGGTGAACATCACGCCGTTGACCTGGGCGCTTGACCCCTCGCCGGCCAGGGCGACCTCCTGGTTTACCTTGGAGACACGCGAGCCAAGCGCGCCCACGGTCCATTGCAGGGAGGCGTCGCGCCCCACCAGGGCTCGTTCGCGGCTGAGGTGCCAGGTCGCGTTGTCCCAATCCTGGATGTTGACCAGCCCGAGCCGTGCGCCCTGGGCCAGGAAGACCTCAAGGGCGCCGATGTGCAAGGCCGGGTTCGTTGCTCCGCCCCGGCCGACCGATTCTCGCACCAGCGTGGCCTCGGCGCCGGGCTCGAGCACCACGAGGGTGTGACTGAGATCGACGCGCCGCTCGCCCGCCATACCGACCAGGCTAAAAAGCGGGGCCTCGACCTTCACGCCCTTGGGAACATACAGCAATGTTCCGCTGGTCCAGAATGCGGCGTGCAGCGCGGCGAAGATATCGTCGGCGGGAGTGACCGCTTCGGTACTGAGGTACCGCTTCAGCAGTTCGGGATGGCTTTTGACCGCGCGATTCAGGTCGCAGAAGACCGCGCCGGACGTCGCGCACGGATCCGGCTCGCGAGCCAGGCACGCCATTCACGTGCTCGATGCCGGTCGCGTAATGAGCGATCGAGGCCTGCCAGGCTGCTTCGAGAGCGGCCCTGGCCTGGGCGCTCGGCCCGCCGGACGCGGGGGGCCCGAAATCGCTCAGCTTGACGCGCGGATGTCGGTCCGCCGCCATTCTTCGTCGCGCAGGCTGGGCCACGCGAACGCCTGGAACCGTGCGAACGCCTCACGGCGCCGCTCGAGGAGCCAGGGGGGCTCGTCGCGTTCGCGAAGGAAGGCCTCGAAGACCTCCTCGGTGAAGCCGGTCGCACTCGGAACCACGATCGTCTCGGACACGCTGGGACTACTCATGCTGGTCTATCTCGAACTGGGCCGAGCGAGAGCCGCGCGGCGCACTTGAGGTCCGCCCACGGAATTCGAACTCCGCCTCGGCCTTCTTTTCAACCCACCGAGCCTTCCATCTGGAGCTGGATGAGCTTGTTCATCTCGACGGCGTACTCCATCGGAAGCTCTTTGACCAGCGGCTCGATGAACCCGCTCACGATCAGGGTCGACGCTTCGGCCTCGGAAAGCCCGCGGCTCATCAAGTAAAAGAGCTGCTCCTCGCCGATCTTGGAGACGCTGGCCTCGTGGCCGATCTTGACGTCGTCTTCGTCTATCTCGATGTACGGGTAAGTGTCGGAGCGGCTGCGGTCGTCGAGGATGAGGGCATCGCAGACGACGTTGGAGCGGGAGCCCTTGGCGCCCTCGGCGACCTTCAAGAGGCCGCGGTAGCTGGCGCGGCCGCCGTTCTTGCTGATGCTCTTGGAGATGATGCGCGAGCTCGTGTAAGGCGCGGCGTGGACGACCTTGCCGCCGGCGTCCTGGTGCTGCCCCTTGCCGGCGAAGGCGATCGAGAGGATCTCGCCGCGAGCCCCCTTGCCCACCATGTAGACCGACGGGTACTTCATGGTCAGCCTGCTGCCCAGGTTGCCGTCGACCCATTCCATGAGCGCGTCTTCGTAGGCCATCGCCCGCTTGGTGACGAGGTTGTAAATGTTGTTGGCCCAGTTCTGGATCGTGGTGTAGCGGCAGCGCCCGTGTTTCTTGACGACGATCTCGACCACCGCCGAGTGCAGGCTCTCGCTGCTATAGATCGGGGCAGTGCAGCCCTCAACGTAATGGATCTGTGCCCCTTCCTCGACGATGATGAGCGTGCGCTCGAACTGGCCCATGTTCTCGGCGTTGATGCGGAAGTAGGCCTGCAGCGGGACGTCAACCTTGACGCCTGAGGGGATATAGACAAACGACCCGCCGCTCCAGACCGCCGAGTTGAGCGCCGCGAACTTGTTGTCCTGGATCGGGATCACGGTGCCGAAATACTGCTTGAACAGGTCTTCATGCTCGCGAAGCGCCGAGTCGGTGTCGAGGAAGATGACACCTTGTTTCTGCAGGTCTTCGCGCAGGCTGTGATAGACCACCTCTGACTCATATTGAGCGCCGACGCCGGCCAGGTACTTGCGCTCGGCTTCGGGAATGCCCAGCCGGTCGAACGTGTTCTTGATCTCGATCGGGACATCGTCCCAGCTCTTCCCCTGCCGGTCCGCCGCCTTCATGTAGTAGTGGATGTCGTCGAAGTTGAGCGACAAGAGGTCGCCACCCCAGAGCGGGGTGGGCTTCTGGTGGAAAACCTCGAGTGCCTTCAAGCGATACTCGCGCATCCACAGCGGCTCGTTTTTCATCTCCGAGATCTGGCAGACGATCTCCCGAGTGAGGCCCTTGCCACTCTTGAAAGAGTAGTTTTCCTCGGAATCGTGGAACCCGTATTTGTAGTCGTCCTTGATGCCGGCAACCTGGAGATTCAGATCGGTGGACATTGCTGGGTCTTCCTTCCTGTTTTCCGCTCGAGTCTCGTTCGGTTTGAAACGATGGAGGCGCCGGTCACTCTCGGGACGCCCGTTCTCCGGTGGCCTGAAGCGATTTCTGCGGCTGCGCCGCGGCGATGTCGTCTTCGTCGCGGGCGGCGTCGGGATGTTTTTCACGGACCCAGTCGTAGCCATGGCCCTCGAGCTGCGTGACCAGCTCCGGTCCGCCGTTTTCCACGATCCGGCCGCCGTAAAGGATGTGGACGAACTGCGGCTTGATGTAGTTCAGGATCCGCTCGTAATGGGTGATGACCAGGATGCCGGTGCCGTTTCGCGAAGCAACGCGGTTGACTCCCTCGGAGACGATGCGAACGGCGTCGATATCCAGCCCGCTGTCGGTCTCGTCGAGGATCGCGAACGCCGGCTTGAGCATCGCGAGCTGGAGAATCTCGGCTCGCTTCTTCTCGCCGCCGGAGAAGCCGTCGTTCAAGTAGCGGCGCGCGAATTCCTGATCGACCCCCAGCTCGGTCATCTGCTCGCGCATTTCCTTGCGGAAGTCGCGCATCGGGATCAGGTCCTCACCCTCCTTGCGGGCCGGGTTGCGGACATTGGTGACCGCGTGCCGCAGGAAATTGGCCACCGAGACGCCGGGGATGGCCGTCGGGTATTGAAAGGCGAGGAATAACCCGGCCTTGGCCCGCTCGTCGGGCTCGAGCGCGAGCAAGTCGACTCCGTCGAGCGTGACGGAGCCCTGCGTGACCTCGTAGTTCGGATGTCCCATCAAAGCATAGCTGAGCGTGCTCTTTCCGGAGCCATTGGGACCCATGAGCGCGTGAACCTCTCCCTGTCGGAGAGTCATATCCACGCCGCGCAGAATTTCCTTGCCTCCAATGGAAACGTGCAGGTTGTCGATCGAAAGGACCTTGCTCATCAATCTCTCACCGTATTTAGCTTGATTGGCCGGCCCTGCGCTGGGCCGGGCGAACTGACGGGACTCGGCTTGGCCTGGAAATCACAGAATCGGTCGCCGTCGAGGCGGCAATGGCTGAGGCGAAGGCTTCGCCCCAGGACTTTTTCAAACATCTTGCGCTCGAGGGCGCAGATCGCCGGGTCGGCCTCGGCGAGCTCGTAGTATGGGCAGGAATGCTGCCGGAGGATCGGGATCGCACCGCCTGAATCCTCGGCCACTTCGGCCTCGATCCCGCGGTCGTGCAGCACGCCGATCAACTGGACCAGCTTCCCCTCCCACTCATCGCTGCGCACCTGGCCTCGATAAATCTCGGCGAGCCGGTCGGTCACACGAAGGAACAAGAGGCGCCGGAGCTTGCGGTCGGCGACCGAGCTCATCAGCTCGTCCCAGAGCACGAGTGCCAGGTCGGTGTAGTTTTGACCCAGACGTTTCTGTGCTTCGACGCTCACCTGGTAGGTGTGCCGGGGGCGCGCCGCGGCCCTGGTGCTCGGTGCGGCGCTCGACGAGCCCGGCCCCAATCAGGCGCGCCAGCCGATTGCGAATCGCCGTTCCCGTCACACCCAGGCTCTCGCCGAGCTCGACCACCGTCACCGGCCCGCTGCGACGGATAACGTCCAGCAAAGCTCGATCCGACGACTCCGACATCGAAGCCTCCGTCCGGGGAATGCCGCGATTGACACCTTGTGATGCCGATCGCGTCCGTACCTGACTGTCGATTCTAGCGCTTGCACGCCGGCCCGTCCACGCCTCGAAGTCGCATTATTCGCTTTTTTCACAAATAAAATTGTAACAAATGCGGGACGTGCACTGAAACTAGCGCCGTGGATTGAGGTTACGTCAATCTTTCCCAGCCTGGAAGACTTGCCGGAATTCCCAGATTGTCCTACGATGAAGGCTCATTTTAGAAGGGGTCTGTGCGCGATGAGCAATCAAGACGTATATGATAATCCATTGATTGGGCGGTACGCAAGCGGGCGCATGTCCAAGCTCTGGTCGGCGCAGGCCAAGATTTCGACGTGGCGGCGGCTCTGGGTGGCGCTGGCCGAGGCGGAGCGTGCCCTGGGCATCGACATCACCGCGGAGCAGTTCGAAGCGCTGCGCGCGCAGGTCGACACGATCGACTTTGGCGCGGCCGACGCGTACGAACGAAAATTCCGGCACGACGTGATGGCCCACATCCACGCGCTTGGCGATGCTGCCCCGGTGGCCCGCCCCATCATCCACCTGGGTGCGACGAGCTGTTTCGTGACCGACAACGCGGACCTGATCACGATCCGCGCCGGCCTTGTCATGGTGCGCGACAAGATCGTGGCCGCCATCGACGCTCTGGCGGCATTCGCCGAGAAGTGGAAGGACCTGCCGTGCCTGGGCTACACGCATTTCCAGCCGGCCCAGCTCGTGACCGTCGGCAAGCGGGCCACGCTCTGGTGTCACGAGCTCACGCTCGACCTGACCGAAATAGAGCGCCGGCTGGCGGACGTGAAATTCCTGGGGGTCAAGGGGACGACCGGCACTCAGGCCAGCTTCCTCGCACTGTTCGGTGGCGATCATGGAAAGGTCGAGGCGCTCGATCGCATGGTCGCCGAGGCGTTTGGATTCGCGGAAACGTACGCCGTTTCGGGGCAGACCTACTCACGTAAGATCGACGCGCAAGTGCTGGCCACGATCGCCGGACTGGCCGAGAGTGCCCATCGATTTGGCACCGACCTGCGGCTCTTGGCCCACGAGGGCGAGATCGAGGAACCTTTCGAGGCGGATCAGATCGGTTCCTCGGCGATGGCCTACAAGCGGAACCCGATGCGGGCCGAGCGGATGTGCTCGCTCGCGCGGTTTGCAATGGCATTGGCACCGGCCGCCGGCCAGACGGCAGCGAGTCAGTGGCTGGAGCGCACGCTCGATGACAGTGCGATCCGCCGCCTGATCGTGCCCCAGGCGTTCCTGGCGGCGGACGGGATCTTGAACCTTTATCTCGACGTCGTACCGGGATTGCAGGTGCATCCGGCGATGATCGCACGTCATGTCGCGGAACAGCTTCCATTCATGGCGACCGAGAACCTGCTGATGGCGGCCGTCCAGATGGGTGGCGACCGCCAGGACCTCCACGAGCGAATCCGGGTGCACGCGCTGGCCGCTGCCCGTCATCTCAAGGAAGGGGGTGCGCAACGACCTGATCGAGCGGATTCGCGGCGATGCAGCGTTTCCCGAGCTCGACTTCGAGAAGGCGCTCGATCCTCGCGAGTTCACCGGCCGCGCACCGCAACAGGTCGACGATTTTCTGGCTCGCGAGATCGAGCCGATCCGCCGGCGCTATCCCGACCGGCGTCCCGTCGACCAGGATGGGGCGGTCCGCGTGTGAAGGTAGAGTCACGCGCGGATGCGGTCAGGGGACCCGGGACGTACCTCGCACGACGGCATCAACAGTGGGGGCGGCTCAAAGCGTCTGGCCGCAGTCAAACGCGCGACGGTCATGTGCTGGCGAGCCTTTCGCAATCGTTTCAATTCCTCGCGGCGACGACGCTCGCTCGGCTTTTCATAATAGGCTTTGCGGCGCATTTCCTTGCGCAGGCCGCTGCGCTCGCATAGCTTGCGGAAGCGACGAACCGCTTCCTGGATGGACTCACCGGCACGCACCCGTAACTTCACCATAGGCCGAATCTTCCTTTCGTGAGCGCGCTTCCACAGGCTTGATCGAACAGAACGGCGGTCAAAGATCAAAACGCGACGAGACCTTTCGGTCGCGTCTGAGGTTTTCTTGTCAAAATCGGTACGGACACTCTGCCCGAACACCGGGCGAGCCGGCCGGCGCGATGATCGCCGCCCGATCCGTATTACCCGGCCGCATGAGCCGAACTTCGCCCGAGCGAGAGGAAAACTCGAAGGCGAATTTATCAGGCTCGCCCGCAGTTCCGCACGCAAGAGGTAAGAACCCCTAATCTTACAGAGTGGGTTTGCACACGCCAAGTGGAGAAAAATATCGTCGCGCGTCGCGGTCCTGGAGAACCGGTGGCGACGGGTGCGAACGACAGTCGCGACGCGAGTTGCGCAACGAAACGGCCGCCCGGCGAGGGAGAGCGTCGCCGGGCGGCCTGTTTTTGGTATTTCGTAACGGGGCGTCGCGTCAGCCGAGGACCTGATCGGTGCGGGGCAGGAGCCTGGCGAAGTCGAGCTTGTTGGGGCAGGCTTCACGAGCGGCTTCCAGGTCGGCTCCCGACCAGTCGCGGGCGGCGTTCGAAAGCTCGGCATAGAGCCGCCGGGCCTCGCCGCGGTATCCGTGGTGATCGTGATACGTGAGGAATCGCGTCAAGTTGCCGAGCTCGGCCTCGGTGCCCCCGGCGCGGCTACAGCGGCCGTCGCAGCTTGCGCACAAGGTCGGCCCGGCCGCGATACACGCGTCGCGCAGCTCGTGGACCTCGGCCTTGGTCATGGGCTTGTAAGAGCGCGCGGCCTCGGCGTTCTCGCGGATCTGGTCGGTGTTTCGCATGGACACGCAACAGGATGCGAACCGCTCGTCAGACCAGATCGCGTGCAGCAGCCCCTGATAGGGTGTGAGTCCCTTGTCTTTCAAGCCCGGCAGCCGGTTGGCGACCTCGTTGAGGTTGAGGTTGCCGGCGATCTGCTTCATGGAAATCAGGCCGATGCCGCGCTTGTGAACGGCGTCCAGGGCCCGATTCATCTCGTCTTCCTGCGCGATCCACGGATTGTTCTGGACCATGATGACGTCGGCGTAACCGGATTGGGCGGCGGCATGCAGTATCTCGGCGCGGCGGGGATGGTGCGTCGAGAAACCCACGAACCGCGCCTTGCCGGACTTGCGAATCGCCTCGGCGGTCTCTTTGAATTCCTTGGACTTGGGCCATTCCACCTCGGCTTCGAAGTGGTGGTCTCCCAGCGCGTGCATGAAGATCAGGTCGACATAGTCGGTCTGCAGGGCCGCCAGGCGATCGTCGAGCTGCTTGATCAGTTGCTTGGGTGATGAGGGGGTGTCCTTGGTGACCAGGAACACCTGCTTGCGTGCCTCCGGCGTCGCCTGGAACCAGCGGCCGATTGCCGGCTCGGATCCATAGCTTCGTGCTGTGTCGATGTAGCGGACGCCGTTGCTCCACGAGACGCGCAGCAGTCGGTCGAGCCCCGGGTTTCGCCAGGTTCCGAGCGTGAGCATGGTGACCTCGACGCCCGTGCGGCCCAGAATGCGCCTGGGCAGCACATCCGCACCGGGGGCCTTGGAAGCTGGCTGCGCGCCAGCCTCGCCCACGGTTGCGAGCGACGATGCGACCGCGAGCGCGCTCGCCCCGGTTCCCAGGAAGCCGCGGCGGTTGATCGAGGCCGGCACGTCGGGAGCTTGATCGTTTTGATCCTGCATCAGGGCTTCTCCTCTGGATACGGCTGGAGGCGTCGTCTCAGGGCTCTAGAAAAGTATGAACGAAACTCTTCAGCCAAACTAATCGACCTCGCCGGTGTTGTCGAGGAGCTAGCCAGAGCCCCGCGGCTTTCGCACGCCAGCCAATACCGCTCGATGCCGCAGCCGCGCCACGCGCCACACCTCAAACCGCGGCCGCGACCGGCTTGTCTGACGCCGCGCAGCGCGCGCCGCCGGCGATCTCTTCCCGGAACACGGCGACGTGCCCCGGCGCCTCGATTCCCAGGCGGACCTGGTTGCGGTCGATCTTGACCACGGTCACCACGATTCCACCGTCGATGACAATCTTTTCATTCAGCTTGCGGCTCAGAACCAGCATCGCGAACTCCTTTATATGGAATGTTGGCTCGATGTCTGAACTCAAACGTCCCCGAGTTCCACCATTTCGTTCTTTCCCGAGGATTCCGTTGGGTTCCGCGGGCCGTCGATGTTTCGGGTCAAGTTCGTTGTTTCTCGAGTACTGCATGCCGGATGCCATCGTGACGTCGAAACCGGGCGATTCGACCGAAATGGGTGCCGGCATTGGGCTTTATTTTCTTTACCGATTTTTTGTTCACAGGGATATGGGTGTGAACTTATTGCGAATCTTGAAACTTTTCTTCTCGAAATGACATTCGGGCGTGATGGTAATGGGAACCGGCGGCGAGGCGAGGTGCCGGGATAGCAGCAAAATCGGGTAGAGGATACGATCCTCGCAGGCGGATGGTTCGGTGCGCCGTGGGTGCCGGCCGGCGGCCGGGACGGAGCTGCGACGTGCGGGTTGGGATCGGGCACGATACACACCGGCTGAGCGAAGGCAGACCGCTCGTGCTAGGGGGGCTTCGGATCGAGCATCCCCGCGGGCTGGTCGGGCACTCCGACGCGGATGTCGTGTGTCACGCGGTAGCGGATGCTCTCCTGGGCGCGGCCGGGCTGGGCGACATCGGAGAGCACTATCCGGACACCGATCCGCAGTGGCTGGGGCTCGATAGCACCCGCCTGCTGGCGGAAGTGGTCGGCCGGGTGGCGCAGGCGGGATGGCGGGTGGTCAACTGCGACGTCATCATCCACGCTCAAGAGCCCAAGCTGGGCCCCCACAAGCAGACGATCCGCGGCAATATCGCGCGGCTGCTCGGCATCGACGCGGCGGCGGTCAACGTCAAGGCCAAGACCGGCGAGCACGTGGGGCCGGTGGGACGGGGCGATGCCATCGTGTGCGAGGCCGCCGTGCTCATCGAGCCGCGGCCGGGGGCCTGATCGCTTGCGCTCGGGTGAAGGCTGCCGTTAGAGGGTCGCGCTCGATAGCGGGCACGCCTACCCGTGGTGCGTGGCTCATGCGATGCGAGACTTTCCCAAAAATGGACTTTACTGATAAACTGCACTCGAATTGCGTGCTCGCTGGGCCATTTTGCAGAGATGGGTGAATTCCTTCCATGCCGCTTCGCGTCTACAACACACTGAGCCAGAACAAGGAACCCTTTCAAACGGTCCGTCCCGGCAAGGTCGGCATGTACGTGTGCGGGCCGACGGTCTACTCGCCGAGCCATATCGGCCACATGGTGGGGCCGGTGATCTTTGACACGATCAAGCGTTATCTCGTTTACCTCGGATACGAGGTGACGTGGGTGGTGAACATCACCGACGTCGACGACAAGCTGATCGTGCAGGCCAAGAAAGACGGGACCACGGTCACAGAGCTGGCCGAGCGCGTGACTCGCGACTACCTGGATTGCCTGGCCGCGCTCGGGGTCGACAGCATCGATCAGATGCCGCGCGCGACGGAGCACATCACCGAGATCATCGCGATCAACCAGGCTTTGATCGAAAAGGGATTTGCCTACGACTCGGGAGGCGACGTCTACTTTGACGTGGGCAAGGCGCCGGAATACGGCAAGCTGAGCCATCGCGACCCCGAGGACCTGCTCGCCGGCGCACGGATCGAGCCCTCGATGCTCAAGCATCATCCTGGCGACTTCGCGCTCTGGAAGCGGTCGAAGCCCGGCGAGCCGTCGTGGCCGAGCCCGTGGGGCCCCGGGCGGCCGGGCTGGCACATCGAGTGCTCGGCCATGAGCATGAAATACCTGGGCGATCACTTCGACATCCATGGCGGCGGCCTCGACCTGGTGTTTCCCCACCACGAGAACGAGCTCGTTCAATCCGAGTCGTATTCGGGGGAGCCGTTTGCCTCGTACTGGCTGCACAACGGATTGCTCACCAAGGAGGGAAGGAAGATCTCGAAATCCGACCCCGGCACGATCGTGCTCATGAGCGATCTTTTGAAGGCACACCGGCCCGACACGCTGCGCGCCTTGCTGCTCTCGAGCCACTACCGGCGTCCCATCGATTTCGGGTCGAGCCGCCTCGACGAGATCGAGCGGGGACTGCAGACGTTTTACCGAGCATTCGAGCGGTTCGCCGAGCTGACCGGCGAGCGGTTTCCCGAGCTCGAAGCCCCAGTCCGCCGCAACGAGCTCGACCCGGGCGGCTCCCCCCTGCTCCGCGAGATCGCCGAGCACCGGCAGCACTTCCTGGACGCGATGGACGACGACTTCAACACCGGCGGCGCGATCGGCGGCTCTTCGAGGTGGCGCACACGCTCAATCGGTTTGCCAACGCTCCGGTCTCGGGTGCGGGACCGGAGACCAAGGAATGGATCGCGCAGTATCGCGCGGGCATGGTCATCCTCAAGGAGCTCTGCCAGATCCTGGGGCTGTTTTCCGCGGCCGGCGCGCGGCCGTGGCCAGCACCGACAGCCTGACGGAGCCTCTGCTCGGCCTCTTGATCGAGCTGCGCGCTCGCCTGCGCAAGGAGAAAAACTTCGCGCTGGCTGACGAAATCCGCAACCGGCTGATTGATCTCGGTGTCACACTGGAGGACCGCCCCGACGGCACGCGCTGGCGCATCGACGCGCGACGCTGACGGATACGGAGAGACCACGGAGGAGGGCCCTGGATGGCCACGATCGCGATCGCCGCGCAGGAGTCGCAGCGCGTTCCCGTTCCCCAGCGCGTGGTGGGGATCGACCCGGGTTTGAATGTCACGGGGTACGCGGTGGTCGAGCCCTCGCCGCGGGGTCCCTACGTGGTCGAGGCGGGCGTGATCCGGCCGCGGTCCGCTCTGGGGGGCATTGGGCCGCGGCTGTTGTGGATCCACCAGGGCATCGTCGACGTGCTCGATGCGTTTCCGCCGGGCTCGATCGCGCTTGAGCAGGTGCACAGCCACGTCAGCTTCCCCCGCACCGCGATCCTGATGGCACACGCGCGGGCGCGATCGTGCTGGCGGCGGCGCAGCGGCAGACACCGGTCTTCGGCTACGCCGCCACCCGGATCAAAAAGACGCTGACCGGCAACGGCCGGGCCCTCAAAGCGCAGATCCAGCACGCGATCATGATCGAGCTCGGCCTGGACCGGCTTCCCGAGCCCCATGACGTGGCCGACGCGTGCGCCGTCGCGCTTTGCCATTTTCATATCAGCCGGAATCAGCGCGGGCTGAAGCTGGATTAATGCGCCGTGGAGACCAGCACGCGGGTCGCTCGGAGCGCAGGCGGCTCTAGCTTTGACGAATGTCGTTGACCGCGGTGGGAGCCCGCATTATGCTGAAACCAACGGTCCGCGGGCACGATCGGGCACGGTCCGTCAGCAGGGGGGCGAACACGATGGCGCTCGTGGCGGGCCTGCGTCGTAGCTTTCCGACTTTCTTCTTGATCGAGAGGCCGATTCGATGGATCGGCCGGAGCCGGCGGCGAACCTGCGTGGCGGCGATGCTGGCGCTCTTGCTGGTTGCGGGGCCGCCGATCTGGTGGGAGACGCAGCTCTGGGGCGTGCCCGATATCGGCGAGCCGTTCGACGCCCAAGCTTTCCGTGCCTTGACGATTCCCGTTGAGCGCAACGCGTACGTTGATTACCAGGAGGCGTGGGCTCTCTTCAAGCCCTGGAGCCCGCCCAGCCAGAGCGCCCAGAATCGGGTCGATGGTCGAGATCACTGGTCGGTTGCCTCCGCGGAGATCCGGCGCTGGGCCGAGGACAATCGCGCGGCGCTGGCCGCGTTTCGCCGCGGCAGCGAACGGCCCGATGCGCTGGATGCGGTCCCGAAGTTTGAGGGGACCCATGTCGACACGTGGGGCATGCAAGGTCCGCTGCGGATGCTGGAAACGCTAGCGATGCTCGAGGGCTCGCGCCTCGAGGCGCAGGGCGACATGGAAGGAGCTTGGGGCTGGTATCGTGCGGTGCTGCGCATGATCGGCCACGTCGGAATGCACGGCACGGTCCATCGGCGATCGGTCGCGCAGCGATGGCACGACGAGCTGCGTGACCGTCTGAGCGGGTGGTCCGCCGATCCGCGGACGACGCCTGACCTGGTGCGCCGCGCGATCGACGACGCGGTCGCGGCGGAATCATTGGCTCCTTCGGAGACCTATACCCTCAAGGCCGAGTACCAGGATGTCGAGCGTCTCCTCGAAGATCCGGAAGTCACGGAATTCCTGGTGGGCTCCTGCGCGCGTGTGATTGCGCCGACGGATTTCTTGCCGCGCGAGCAGGTGATGAGGCTGTGCGACGCGTGGCGAACGTGGCTGCGCGAGCCCGAGCGCAGCCGGCGCGTGATGCGCCTGACGTTCGCCCACTGGATCGGCTATTACGAACTACCCGCGTCCGACCGTCCACGCCCGGACGCGAGGTCCGCCGTGCTCCCCGATTTTTTGTATCCCCTCGGGCCAGCGGCGCCGGCGAATGCCCGCGTGCTGTCTCCCCGGCGCTTGCCGGCTGGATCCGTTCCACGCTCGATGCAAACTTCCTCCTGGGGAGCTGGGGATGGAAAGCGGTGCGCATGAAGGAGCGGTCAAATCATCGCGAGCTTTTGATCCTCCTGGGTTCCGAGCTTCATCGCCGCGATCACGGCGACCTGCCGCCTGCGCCCGAGTCGCTCGTCGGTCCCTACCTCAAAAGTCTGCCCACGTTGCCCAGCGATGAGCGGGACGAGACGATCCCGCTGGGCGGCAGCAACGTCGAGCGACGGTAAACCCCGAGATTCGCCAGAACAATAAAGCGCGGCCCCGGCGCTTTGCGCGCGGCGGCTTGACCCCGTGCGCGGGCGGGGATACCATGACGGCGAGATGTGAACTTCATCTGGCAGCCAGCGTGGATTTGATACCGGCGTTTCGACTCAGGACGACGCGACGGCCGAGGAATGAGTCTCGGGCCAGCGGCCGCGGGGCCGGAGAATTTCGTGGAATCGGTCGTGCAGATCACCTTGAATGGCGAACGTCGCGAGCTGCCGGGGCCGGTGTCGGTGGCAGAGTTGGTGCGAAGCCTCGGGTTGAAACCGGAGTATGTGGCCGTCGAGGTCAACAAGGGGCTGGTCACGCGGTCGCGGCTGGCCGAGACCGTGATCGCGTCCGGCGACGTGCTGGAAGTGGTCACGCTGGTTGGCGGCGGGGCCCCCGCGGTGCTCGAGGTCGAGCCTCTCACGATCGGCACGCATACCGTCCTGAGTCGCCTGTTTGTCGGCACCGGCAAGTATTCGTCGCTGGAGCTGATGCGGGACTGCCTGGAGGCCAGCGGCGCGGAGGTGGTGACGGTAGCCGTCCGCCGCGAGCGGTTGTTTGACCGGCAGGGCCGCAATCTCCTCGACTATCTTGATCCGCGCAAGTACACGATCCTCCCGAACACCGCCGGCTGCTTCTCGGCAGAAGAGGCGCTGCGGACAGCGCGGCTGGGGCGCGAGCTGCTCGAAGGGCTGGGAAATCGAGGCTCCGACTGGGTCAAGCTCGAGGTGCTGGCCGACACTCGTACGCTCCTGCCCGACCCCGTGGCCACTCTGGAAGCGACGCGGGTGCTGGTTTCAGAGGGTTTTCAGGTCCTTTGCTACACGAGCGACGATCCGGTGATGGCCCGCCGGCTCAAGGATGCAGGCGCCGCCTGCGTCATGCCGGCCGGCAGCCCGATCGGCAGTGGCCAGGGGGTTCTCAACCCCAACAACATCAGGATCATCCTCGAGGACTTGAAAGGCCCTGACCCCGCTTTTCCGGTCATCATCGACGCCGGGGTGGGGACGGCAAGCGACGTGGCGATCGCCATGGAGCTGGGATGCGACGGCGTGCTGCTCAATACCGGCATCGCCGGTGCGTCCGATCCGCTCCGGATGGCGCACGCCATGCGGCTCGCGGTCGAGGCTGGCCGGTTGGCCGCCGGCGCAGGGCGCATCCCTCGAAAGCTGTATGCGACCGCATCGAGCCCAATCGAAGGAGGCATCGGGAGACGCATTGCCCAAGAGGGCCCCTCGATCGCCACTTCGTGATGGCGGAATGATGGGACGACTCGCGATCGCGGCGAGCGACGACGGATTGAGCACCTTCGCGAGACCGACTGGCTGAAAGCTGCGATGTCAAAACTGGACCCCGTCTCGATTCTCGGCCCGGGGGGCAACATCGCCCAGCGGTTGCCGGCGTACGAGCACCGTGAAGAGCAGCTCGCAATGACTCGCGCGGTCGCCTCTGCGATCGAGGCGCCGGGGCACCTGGTCGTCGAGGCGGGGACGGGCGTTGGCAAGAGCTTTGCGTATCTGGTACCCGCGATCCAGGCGGCGGTCACGCTCAAGAAGAAAGTCGTGGTCTCGACCCATACGATTGCCCTGCAGGAACAACTGCTGGGCAAGGACATCCCATTTCTGCGATCGGTGATGAGCGAGGAATTCTCGGCGGTGCTCGTCAAGGGCCGGTCCAACTACATCAGCCTGCGGCGCATGAACGCGGCGGTCCAGCGGCAGGATTCGATCTTTCAGCGGCCTGAAGAATTCGATCAGCTCGCGACCTTGCGGATGTGGTCGGGCCGCACGGGCGACGGCAGTCGCTCGGACCTCGATTTTCGGCCGTTCCCTAGCGTGTGGGACGCCGTCCAGAGCGAGGACGGCAACTGCCTGGGAAAGGACTGTCCGAACTACAAGGATTGCTATTTCTATCGAGCGCGGCGGCGTGTTCAGAACGCCAATCTCCTGATCGTCAACCACGCCTTGCTCATGACCGACCTGGCGCCTGCGCCTCCGGCCACGCGATTTTGCCGAAATACGACGTGGCGATCATCGACAAGGCGCACACGCTGGAAGCCGTCGCCGGCGAGCACCTGGGACTGAAGCTCTCGAGCATCGGCGTCGATCTCACGCTGGCGCGGCTTTACAACGAACGTTCGCAAAAAGGTCTGCTCGCTCATCACAAGCTGGGCGAGGCAATCCGGATTGCCAGAAACGCTCGGACGGCGGCCGATGACTTCTTCGACCGGATCGAGGACTGGTACGAGCGCCAGCCGACCGGCTTCAACGGCCGCGTGCGAGCACCGATTGAGTGCCCTGATATTCTGCCGGAAGCGCTGCGCAAGCTCGCCACGGCGATCGGTGATGGCGCAAGCACGGTCGAGCCGGTGACGCAGCGAATCGAGCTGAATGCGGCCGAGCTACGCTGCCGGGCGCTCGCGGAAGACATCGCGGACTGGACCGGTCAAAAGGCGGCAGACAGCGTGTACTGGATCGAGCTGGAAAACAAGACGAGGCGCCGGGTCCGGCTGGCGGCGGCGCCCCTTGACGTTGCACCGAGCCTCCGTGCGCAGCTCTTCGAGAGGGTGCCGACGTGCATCCTGACCTCGGCGACCCTTTGCGTGGGCTCGCCGCCCAAATTCGACTTTATCCGGTCGCGGATCGGCCTGGCGAAAGGCGAGAGCCTGGCGCTGGGCAGCCCGTTTGATTTCGCCAGCCAGGTGACCGTTCATCTGCCCAGCAATCTCCCGGACCCGGCCGAAGAGCCCCAATCGTTCGAGCGTGGAGCGATCCGCGCGATCGCCCACTACTTGCAACAGACGCACGGCAAGGCGTTTGTCTTGTTCACGTCGTACAAGATGCTCGAGGCGGCAGCGCACTGCTCTCTCCCTGGCTGGCGCGTCGAAAAATCGCCCTGTTCGCGCAAACCGACGGCATGCCGCGCTCGAAAATGGTCGCGGCGTTCAAGGCCGACGTCGACAGCGTCATCTTCGGTGCCGACAGCTTCTGGCAGGGCGTGGATGTGCCCGGCGATGCGCTCTCGAACGTGATCATCACGCGGCTGCCTTTCGCCGTACCCACCCATCCGCTCGTGGAGGCGCGTCGAGTTTATCCGGAAGCGCGGCGGCAGCCCGTTTCACGAGTACCAGGTTCCCGAAGCGGTCATCAAGCTCAAGCAGGGCTTTGGTCGGCTCATCCGCACCAAGACCGACCGTGGCATCGTCGTGATCCTCGACCCGCGCGTGCTCACGAAGCCGTACGGGCACACCTTCTTGAACTCGTTGCCGCAATGCCCGCGGATCATCGAGACACCAGCGTTCGGCGACGAGACGACATAGTCTCAGCTACGGACCCGCGGTCCTCGTGCGAAACGCGATCGGCAAGAGGGCGCATCCCTCCTTGGCCTCGACCAGGGAATAGGCCTCGGCAAACTCGACCCCGCACTCGGCTCCGCGGCGGCGATGCATGCGCTCGTGGACCGTCCAGATCTCCGCTGGGTCCTGGCTCTTGTGCTCGTCGAGCGAGCGCCGCTTGAGATCGCGCACCGGCGCGATATCGAGGTAGAGCTCAGGCTTGAACGCCACGGATTGCTGGCCGGTCATCACCTCAAAGAAGTAGAGGCTCCAGCCCCCCTTCCGCTGGTAACAGCGCCACACGAGCGAGCTTGTGACCTGATGGTTCGGATGAGTATCGAGTGGCCAGTGAGTGAGCACGATGTCGGGTTTCACCTCGTCGAGCCAGGCGGAAACGACGCGAATGGTCTCTGGGTCGGCCTCGAGCTTTTCATGCGCGAACGGGAAGAATTTCGGCGTGGCACCGAGGACCTTGCAGGCGGCCGTCGCTTCCGCGCGGCGGACCTCGGATTCCGGCCTTTCGAAGAATCGCCGATCGCCGCGGAAGGCGGTCGCATAGGCCAGAATGACCGCGTGACCCTGCTGTGCGAGCATGGCGGCCAGGCCGCCGGCGCCGGACTCGGGGTCGTCGGGATGGCCGCCGAAGATCACGACCGTCCGCTTCTGGACCGGCTGAGTTCGCGACTCTCACCTGCGCTTCCCGCGATGAGGCATCGCTCACGACGAACGCGGCGGCGAGCACGCCGAGCCACAGTTTGGGACGATTATCATTCATGTTTGATTCCTCCCAACCGCGGTACGGCTTCGATGAGATGGCCGGCGAGCGCCGCGACGTCCGGACCCGCGAGGCTGACGGGTTGATCGGGGTCGTCGACCAGCTCCCATTGTGCGGTCCGTCGGCAAGAGCCTGCGATTGAAAGCTTTATGGCGGATCAATTGCGACCGCTCTCACCGTGGCCTGCTCGGTGGGAAAGTGCTCGGCAGTGGATCACGCGGGCTCGTGCTCCCGGCTGCGACGAATTTTTTTCGCTGATCCGTAACCGCGAGACGTTCTGAGCACTCTTTAACGCTAAGGGGCATCACGCAAACGAAGAAAGCGGTCGAGGAACGACCGTTTCGAACGTTGCAGTTGTAACAATCTGTCACAGAGCCTGAGATCTGCCGCGAGGTCCATCGATCGAGGGCGCTCTCCGACCAAGTGGTCGCCGGGCGCCTGTCTCTGCGAATGACGGTGTGAATTCTTCCAGATTGGCCGCCCGCAGTGTTCAAGGTATACTCGAATTCGCTTCAATCGGCGACCACGCCATTTGCGCGATCCACTCTGGAGGCGTTCGCGGCAATCGGGGTATGGGCCGTCTGTTCGGGCGAGCCTTCGGCCAGTTCCGCGGACCTGTCAATCTCGCTCCGACACGCACGGCCGCCGGCCGGCAACCGGCGGCAACCCGGTCAGCACTGTGTTCCAGCACCGAAGAGAGCCCCTTGTCGTCGCGCCGGGCAAATGGGAGAGCACCCGGTGCTATGCACTCGAGCGCCCGATCGCGCCCGACGGGCGAGTGGCGCTCTGCTGCCCGAAAACGGCACGATACGGTGCTCTGGACACCGTGACGTCGGATTTAAGTGCGGATTCCGTGACTTTTTCTTGCGGGTTTCGTGACTTGTTGTAACTGAAGGCGTGTGCGGCGGAACGTTGAGGAGAGTGGAACGATACTCGGAGAAGCAAGACATGGCCAGCGCCCTTGTACAAAAGCACTTCAAGCAGGATGTGAAAGGATGTGCCGAGGATCTGCCCGACGAGGAGCTGCTCGAGCGGTTCCTGCGCGGCGGCGATCACGAGTCGCAGGAGGCGTTTCGGGCTCTGGTCGTTCGGCACGGGCCGATGGTGCTAGGCATTTGTCGTCATGTGCTCAACGAGCACCATGACGCGGAGGACGCGTTTCAGGCGACGTTTCTCGTGCTCGCGCAAAAAGGAGGATCGATCCGGAATCGGAGGGTGCTGGCTGGTTGGCTTCACGAGGTCGCTCATCGCATTGCGATCAAGGCACGTGTCAGCTCAGTCCGTCGACGAACTCTCGAAAGGCAGGGTCTGGCGATGTCGCCCCTAGCAATTGTCCCGAACGATCAGGACGAGGAAGCCGCGTGGAAGGAGCTGCGGCCGGTGCTGCACGCGGAAGTCGAGCGACTGCCCGAGAAGTATCGTGTTCCGGTGATTCTCAGCTATCTGGAGGGGAAGACCAACGAAGAGGTTGCCGAGCTATTGCGGTGGCCGGTGGGCACCGTGAAGGGACGCCTGTCGCGAGCGCGAGACCTGCTCCGGTCGCGGCTGAAGCGACGAGGTCTGTGCCTGTCGGCGGCCTTCCTGGTGACGGCGATTTCCGAGGGTCGAGTCTTTGCCGAGATCGTGCCGGCCGACCTGGTGAAAAACACGGTGAACCTGGCCGCGCAAATTCGGCCCGCGCGGGGTTTCGCACGCCGCTGACACACCGCCGCCGGAAGGATCATCCTCGATCCGATCTCTGCTCCCCGGTCGGGCCGGCTCGCTGGGAACAGCCGCGGCGATTTCGCTGAAGCTGGGCATTCGCCCGACGACTTGGGTGCTGCTCTTCGTGCTTTTCGCGACCTTGTTCGTCGGAATCGGCGTGGCCGCCTCGAGCGGTGGCGGCATCCCCGACCTGCGGAACGCGGTTTCAACTCTGATTCCGGCAAGGTTCAGCGGAATGGGCTCGGCGTGCCATTGAGCTCTAATGTCCGTCGGCTGCAGGCGAGGCGGCTGAAGCCGGTCGACCGGCCGCCGGGTCCCGTCGCGAACCGGGCTCGCGGCTGTGAGCCGGTCGCCCTGTAACGCCGGGAATAAACTTACGAGCCCACAGGCCAGCTCACTCCGGAATGCGCCGGAGCAAGCGCGGCCTGTGGGCTCGTTTGTTTCGGAGGGTCATTTCCGAGAGGTGCCGGGTTCCCTTCGGCTTGGCGCCTCAGGGTTCGTCGGCTTTTTTCTGCGAGATCAGCCGGCGAACCCGCTCGGCCAAAAGCGCCCCGTCGAACGGTTTCTTGAAGGCGTCGTTAAAGCCGAGCGCGAAGGTTTCCTCGCCCGGTTCGTCGCTGGTCAAGGCGAGCAGGATCGTGCCCAGATGATCCGGGCTCTTGCGGAGATTCTGCGCGATCTGACCGGCTTCGATGCGGCCCAACGCCATGTCGATGATGATGCAGTCGGGATGGAAGCTCTCGGCACGGATCCCGGCTTCAAAGCCCGAGGCGGCCGTCTCGATCCGAAAATCGTCGGTTTCACGGAGATGGTCACGTAGGACTGTCTGGAGCGGGGCGTCTGCCCCTACCACCAGTACCTTATGATAAACCTCGGCTTCGAGGTCGCCCAAGGGCATTCCGTGCTCCTTGAGGAACCGCAGGAGATGCTCCCGCGGGATGCGACGATCCTGCGAGCCGGGGATGCGATAACCACGCAAGCGTCCTGAGTCGAACCACTTGCTCACGGTCCGAGGTGCGACTTTGCAGATCTTCGCAACCTGGCCGGTTGTAAATACCTTTTTCATCTCGAGGACTCCACTCGCCCAGTTTGGTGCGAGACCACGGAGGTTTCCTCCTCCCTCCGGATAGGAACCATGTCGGCGCGGTGACAGTCCCGGCTCGGCGGTGAGGCCCACCCGCAAGAGCATGCGCGAGTGAACCGCCGCGAGAGACGGCAATCATGCAAGTCGCTCCGACCCCGCCCCCGTTCTTGATCCTTTTCAGGCTGCAACGTTCTCCCCTTCCGCGCCTACGATTGAATCGTAGGCCCGTGCGGGGGCGTTCGCTGCCAATACCAGTGAGTGTCTGACGGATCGGGAACCCGACTCCACTCCGGTCAAATACAGGGACCCCTCCGCCCAGGTGCGTGCGGAGAGCGGTCTGGTCCAGGGCCAGTCAAGGGGTGTCGCTCGCCTCCTTGCTGTAGCGAACCTGACCGTCAAGACTAATATTCGAACCGCGCGGCGTGGGACTTTAAAAGCGCCCAGGGATAGCTCAACCATGCAAGCCGATGTTCGGGGCTGTCCGGCTTACAAAGTCGTTGACGGGCGTAGGACTTACGTCTCTAGTGCAAAATTAGACAATTATCGCCCGCAAGCTGGTCGCCAAGCACAACTTCGATTGCATTCATGAATGCGTGTACGGCGCTCACGAAATGTCGTTGGCGGTCGATTGTCGATGCTACGCCAGCGGCGCCAATCCAGCGCAGCGAGCACTGTTGGATTCACGCCGAACTGTAGATGAAAACGGATGTTATGTCGACGTATTCCGCGGGAATACTCGACATTCTGAATGCCCAATCGACAAAGCGCTCTGTGCGGTAGTTCGCTGGCGCTTCGAGAGGACGTCACTCAGCGGTTGCCTTCTGGATCGCGTCGTCCTTCTTGCTCATCGAACCGTTGCTCGATGAGTCGCCTTTTATGGCATTTCCCCTGGGATTGGGGATTGACGTGTCTGCGGCTCCGGGTGAACTGGAGCCGGGCGCCGAAGCACCGGGCGATCCAGCGCTGGGATTCGAGTCAGTGCTCGAACGTTCATCGGACCGGCTGTGGTCGGCCGCGCTGTCGCGGCCAAAGAGTCCGAAGAACCAGCGGCGGGTGGGTTTTGAGCTCTCTCGCGAGGCGCGTTTCACTGCGTCGTCGCGTTTGGACGTGACGTCCTTGCCGAGGACGGCGTCCATGTAGGAGCGACTGGAGGCGGGGACGGCGTCGACCACAAGCTGGCCAGCGAGGTTCTTCTGGCGATGGGCGCATTCGAGGATGTTGACGATTTCCGGGTAAGACGCGCCGAGATTGGCGGTGGTTCGCAACGATCTCGCCAAGGTCGAGACTGGTCTGGATCTTGGTATCGGAGTCGCCGAAACGGGTGGGGACGATCTTGCTGACCTCGATCTGGTCGTCGTTATCGGCGGCGTTGAGCATGATGGCGCCGGTGCCGAGAACGATCGGGGGCAAGAGCTTCTGCTGGCGGCCGAAGACGACGATCTCCGACCGGCGGGTCCGTGAGACGTGGACGAGCGGTGGGCCATCCGAGTCGACGATGTAGAGGGAGAAGGGGTCGTCCGTGGAACCGCGGCGGCGATTGCGAGCGCTTGCGATCGACAGCGCCATCGAGTCGGGCGAGTCGCTGACGTCGTCTTCGTCTTCGTCGCGTTTCGGGGGATCGATCACGCGGACCAGCCCCAGGAAGGGATCACGGGAATCCGCGGTTCGCAGCGCGTTGAACGCACCGTAGCGGACTTCGATCTCGGGCTCGTCCATCAGCTTCCGCAGCTTCAGATGAGCGGCCGGCTGGTCGAGAGCCGCCAGCGCCGCGAGCGCATACGCGCGGAACTCGGGCCGCTTGATCGCGGCGGTGCCCAGCATGTCCACCCCGGCGGCGTCATTCAGATACGCCAGTGCCTCGGCGCAGAAGAATTGCACCTGGGGATTGGGGTTCTTGAGAGCGGCCTGCAGGGGTTCAACGGCCGTGGGCCCGATTCCCTCGAGCTTCATTGCGGCGACCGCCGTGGTCTTGGGATCGGCGAGTTCCTTGCTCCAGGCGGCGATGCGCCGGACGCGAAGCTCTGGACTATCGATCATCTGTAAGAGCTGGACGACCCGGAAAAAGTGCTGCTGGTTCTGGTGATAGAGCGTCGGAATCTTGAGCTCGAGGTAGCTGGGCGTTTTTGCATTCGCCGCACCTTTCTGATGACCGTCTTCGGTCTGGTGGAACCGCTCATTGATCACCGTCTCCAGCATCTTGGTGGTGCGGATGCTCTCGCGGTTTTCCTTGATCACGAGGGTGAAGGGGTAGTCTTTCTTCGCTTTGCCCCCACCCAGTACGCGGCCGACTTTGGGATCACGCGGCTTGGCCGGCGTTCCGATCATCACCGGGCCCTGGGCAAGCGCCATCTCCGGGCCGCCCTTGGCCGCGCCGCCGGCCATCATGACCTCGCGCAGGCGAGTCATGAGCAAGTAGCCTCCCGCCAGGCTTTTGGTGGCGCAGGCCTGCGGAACCTCGACCTGGACGTCGAGCCGGTCCTTCGGGCTCACGCCGATGGGGATCGTCAAGTGCACAATCACCATCGAGACCTGGGGGCTGTCGAGCAGTTTCTCGGCTTTCTCGACGCCGGCCTTGGTCATCTCGTCGACAAGCTGCTTGCGTTGCCACGAAGGGGGAGCGCTCGCGCCTGTGTTATCCAGCCCGACGACAAGCCCGACCCCCTCGACCTTCATCTCGCCGCGACTGACGACGAACGAGAGATCGCCAACAGTCTCCTGGACCTTCGGGGGATGGGTGTCCTTCCCCTTCTTCTTAGCCGGGCCTGCACCCATTTGCACGACCGCCACCGCCGCGATGGCGACCGAGACACGGTGAGCCCAGGGATACCTGGGGACTGTTCGCCGCATGGACCTGCCTCCTTGCGCAACGCACGGGGAGAACCCCCGGACGCGACACGAGAACCGAGTCGCGCCGTTCGCGAGAGCTCCGCTCGATCACTTCCCTGTGAAACGAGCGACCCTGGGTCAAGCTAACCCGACGGCAGCCGGACCATATCTACTTCGCCGTGCCGGGTCAAGATCGATTATCGCTTGACTGGAGTCTGGGCCCGAACTACACTCACGGATTCCAACTGGGTCAAACACCGCGCAAGCGCCGGCCAGCCCGTCATTCGATTTTCCCCGTGGGCGAGGCCATCGTTCTCGATACGAATTGAGGAAATCAGGGACATGCCGCGGAAGAAGTTTGGTCGCAATCGCAAGAACCGCTGCCGGTTTTGCACTCGGGACGGCTGCCCTCGGCCGGCGTATGTCGACTACAAGGACATCGGTCTGCTAAAGAAGCTGTGCACCAACCAGAACAAGGTGTTCTCCCGCAAGCGCAGCGGAAGCTGCGCGGCGTTTCAGCGGGCCGCCAGCGCCGCGATCAAGCGGGCGCGATTCATGGCGTTGCTTCCGTACGTCGGCGAGTGAAGGCACGAGCGCGGTCCGCGCGGTGAACTGCGCGGAATTCGCCCCGACGCCCGCTCTCTCTACTCGCTGGGGACGGTTCGGATCGCGCGTTCGGAGACCGGCGCTGTTTCGGCAGGCTCGCCGCCGGGCTGCTGCGCCAGGCCATTCTTCAGGAACGAGAGGAACTGGCCCTCGATCGTCGAGTAGGGTTGGCCCAGGTGATCCTGCAGCTTGCGCCGGTGCTGCGCTTGAGCCGTCCGCGGTAGGCATCCCGGACGTAGTCGAGGAACGCGTCGCGGTAGGCACCTTGATGCCACTGCATCAGGAACACGGTCAAGGCCATCGCTTGCTGGTAGTTGAGGTAGACGTTCGGCTTCCTGCGAAAGCTGGACTCTTCCATGGCGACGAAGCGAGCCAGCGGTATCAATCGCCGCTGGATCACGAGCGAGTTGAGCGCCTCCTCGATGCGGACGCCGACCAGTCCGCCGACTTCGAGCGAGCCGTCGGGTTGCGGCGAGACCGTCTCGAAGTACGTGCCGAGGCCCTCAAAGACCCAGGCGTTGCCGACGTTTTTGGTGTAAGCGTTGCGTCCGGCGGTTTCAAAGAGCAATTGATGAGAAACCTCGTGATAGAGGGTGGCCGTGACAGGGATTTGCCCGCCTGGGTCGCGGTAGAAATAGGCAGGCCCTTGGCCGTGGCCTGATTTGGGAGGGTCATAAAAGCCCAGACTGTCGGCGATTTCCGGCCCTTGCTGCGGGCTCAATTTCTCGACGAAATCCTCCTTGGAAGCGTAGTAGTAAACCTGATGCAGCTTGGCGGCGGACAATCCGTCTCCGGTCAGCGATCGATCCTTGAATCGGCGAACGAGCGGAAGGTCTTCGCCGAGGATATCGGCCATGAGCGTCATGAAGAGGTCGTGAAACGCCTCGAGGCGCCGACCGAAACTGATGGCTTCGGCAAGAGGCACGTTGGTCCGGATCTCGAAGTGCTCGGTGGCGAATTTCCACGGCGGATCAAAGCCGGCGCGGAGACGATCGGCCTCCTCGGTGGGCAGCCAGATCGTTTTTTTTGACTGCCCTCGAGCCGGCGGGGCCGGCAATTCCCCGCGCTTGAGGTGCGGCACCCAGTCCGGCGGCACCCAGCCGAAAACCGGATGGTTGACATTGCCCTTGCGCAGCTCGTTGACCGCGAACGGCCGCGCCCACGTTCCGTCGTGCGGCACGTATCCCAGGAGCCGCCGAGCTTCCTCCTGGTCCGGATTGCGCTCGATCACGGCGCGGAGACACCGGCTTGCCAGGAAATACTGCGCCGTCTCCGACCTGGCCGCGCGGTCTGCCAGCGCAAGAAACGCGTCGGCAAAGCGCCGGCGGATCTCCTTGAGCTCGACGGGCGGCGAATCCTTCTCGGGCGGCTGCGGGGCGACGACTTCCGGCAGCGGCACGAGCCGGATCGGTCCATCCGGTGCAGTTTGCCGGGGAATGCGCATTCGCACCTGCTGGGCGGCGGCCGTCCTGCCTTCGCCAGCCAATCGGGCGGCTAACTCGTCGAGCTCGGCGGTTTCGCGCGCAATGATCGAGCGCCATGCCGATTCGAGCTCGCGCGCCGCGTCATCCTGGAGCAAGGGCGCAGGGACCTGAAGCAGCACAAGCGCCCCCACCAGCCAGCAAACGCACGACATAGAAGGGCCTCCGCACGCACGAACCTGCAGACATCAGTAGACGGCCGGCGGTCGATCGCTATTCGCGATGCATTCTTGCACTGCACCCCGCCAACAGCCGCGCGGCGCCGGGTAATGATTCTGCATTTTACAGCGCACGCCGGCCGCGCCTTGGGCTGGACGCATCTGGTCGATCGTCGCACAATGCACGCCCGAGCGCCCAGGCCAGACGGGCGGTCGAGCGGGATCAGCCGCGACCGAGGGTTCCCACCTTCGCGCGTCTGGCACGGCCGGACGGACAACAGCGAAAGGAGTCGACGTCCGATGAACATTGGCCATGGCCGAATTCCGACCGCGATTGTATTTCTGGTGGGGGCCGACCATGGGATGGGCCGCGGCGGCTTGGCGGCCTGCGCCCTTACGTGCCGAGGCCGGCGACCGGTCAGGCGAGTCGATCGTGGCCACCGGACCGGTGTTTGTCCAGTACGACGAGGGAGTGAAGGCTCCGATGGCACTCGAAGCCGTTTACTTTCTCGACTACCAGGCCGGCCGGCTGCTGGCGACGATTCCGACGTACCGGCAATTGGCAAAGTCGACCGAGATCATCGAAAAATTCGTGGAGCGTGATCTGGTCGCCGACTTCAAGCTGGAGCTCGGGCGCGGTCCCCGTCCGCACTTCCTCATGACCACGGGCTCGCTCGGCCCGTACACCGCAGGCTGGGCGCCCCTGTATGTATTCGAGACGACCACGTACCAGGTCGGCGTATACCGGATTCACCTCCAGCAATCGTCGGCGAAGGCGTCACGGCCTCGATTCGAGCTGGTCGAGATGGTTTCTTACGCCAAGACCGGCACGACGGACGCTAACCCGCAGAGCCCGTAAGCCGCGAACACCGTCGGTCTGGGACGGCCCGAGCCAAGCCGATCGGTGTCGTGTCGAGTTGCCAGTGCGCGCCCGCTTACAGCGGGGCCTGGCCCCGCCCGCCCCTTCCTCCGCGCCCGCCGCCCGGCGGCCCGCCAGGTGGGGGGGCCTGCCCTGCCTCGCCCGCCCCGCCGGCGGCCGCGCCGCCCTCAGCGGGAGTCTCGTCGCCCAGGATCGCCCCCCCCTCCGACTGGTACGGCCGCGATTGCTGGTGCAGGATCAGCCACTTTGCCAGAGGATCGAAGACTTCGACCGGACCACCCTGGCCGTATGAATGATACGGATCAAGTCCGCCGACGCCGAAGCGGGCGAACACGGCGCCGGTCTCGTACTGAAAGAAACCGAGCCACTGGTGGTCGAATCCCATTCCAAACGGTGGCTTCGTATCGTACTTCACGACCCCGAAGATCTTCTTGTTCACGGGCGCTGCGTGAAAAGCCAGGATGATGACCGACATCGTGACCACCGCACCGGCGAGGCCGAAGACCAGACGGCCGGCATGATAGAGCGGCGCGGGGAATTTCACCATCACCGGCGCGATGGTTTCGGTGGTCATCCGCAGCAAGAGCACCGAGACGCAGAACAACCCCAGCATGCAGAGCGTGTCGGAGAATCCCCAGCCGATGCCTGTGCGATCGAGCATCGAGGCGAGCGGTTCATAGAAGTTGAATGCGATCATCGCCCCGAAAAGTACGTTGAAGAACATGAGTGCCGATCCCCAGAGTCCTTCGCTCGTGAGGACGTAGGTCAACATCAAGGTCAGGGCGACGATGATCATGTTGATGATTGTTTCCATTTGATCCTTGTCCGCTGTCCCTTGTTTCGTGACCTGGGTCTTCAGTCTGTGAGTCGAATGGGGCGCCGGTCGTCAAGGCGATGGCTGCCCCCGGAGTAGAATGGCTATCGAGCGCGCGGTTTTGTGTGTCTGTCGTGACGGACCCCGACCTGGTGCTCACTTCACCACCCGTAGCAGCTCTTCGATCGACGTCCGCCCCTGGATCACCTGGCGAAGACCGTCTTCCTGCAGGTAGATCATGCCCCCCTTGCGGGCTTCGGCCTTGATCTTATTGATCGAGGGATTCTCGCGGATCATATCGCGCATCGGTTCGGTGAGGACGAGGAGCTCGTAGATGCCGGTGCGGCCAAAGTAGCCGGTTCCTCCGCACTGCTGGCAGACCTGCTCGGGGTTTTCGGGTGGCCGGTAGAAGACGTCGACCTTCTCGACGGGCAGGTTTGCCTTCTTCAAGAACTCGGGCTTCGGTTTGTAGGCGCCTTGCAAACTTCGCACAGCAGACGCACCAGGCGCTGGCCGAGTACGCCCGAGAGGGCCGAGGCGATCATGAAGGGCTCGACGCCCAGGTCGAGCAATCGGAACAACGCGGTGACGGCATCATTCGAGTGGACGGTCGAGAAGACCATGTGCCCCGTGTTGGCGGCCTGGCAGGCGATGGAGGCGGTCTCCTGGTCGCGGATCTCACCGATCATGATGACGTCGGGGTCCTGGCGCAGGATCGAGCGCAGCGCGGTGGCGAAGGTCTGGCCCGCCTTGGTGTTGACCTCCATCTGCGTGACGTTGTCGAGGTGGTATTCGATCGGGTCTTCCACGGTGATGATGTTTCTCTGGTAGCGATCGATTTCGCGCAAGGCGGCGTACAGCGTGGTCGATTTGCCGGCCCCGGTCGGGCCGCAGCAGAGGAACATCCCGTGCGGCTGGGTCACGAGCCCGCGGACCGTGTCGATGAGCTTGGGCCGCATCCCCAGGTCTTCCATCTTGGTGACGGACGAGCTGTTGTCGAGGATGCGCATCACCAGCTTTTCGCCCGCCTTCGACCCCGAGGTCGCGACGCGGAAATCGAGGTCTCTCCCTTGCAGCTTGGCGCCGAACGAGCCGTCCTGCGGCTTGCGCTTTTCGGAGATGTCGAGCGCTGAGAGCACCTTGAAGACGTTGACCACTGCATCGCCGGTGGGCCGGTCGAATGGTTCGGCGGCGTGAAGGATGCCGTCGATGCGATACCGCACCGAGAGCTGTTCCGTGGTCGGCTCCAGGTGGATGTCGGTCGCCCGGCGGAGCACGGCGTCGTAGACGAGCTCTTTGGAGGCCATGTACGACCTGGACTCTTCCGCCTGGCGCACGCGCGAGGGGTCTTCCTTGGTATTGCCCTGCGTCTTGCCGACGAACGTGATCGGCGGGCCGGCACGGTCGACGGTGCCGACGTCGCGGTTAAAGAGCGGCTTCATTCCCAGCTTGAACAAGAGATCGTTCGCGAGCTCGCCAAGATGGTAGGGCGTGAGTACCTTCTGGTCGTCGGGCACCGTCTGGTTGCGGGCAAAGATGTAAGAGAGCAAGGGGACGAAGTAGGCCAGAAGCAAGAGCCCAAGACCGAGGAAGTAGATGGGGATCACCAGTACCAGAATGAGCCCGAGTACGCCGGAGAAAAATACGGCGGTGTTCCAGACGTTGAAGCGGGTGTTATTGAGCTCCTGCATGTCATGCTCGACCCAGTTCGTCGTCCAGGCCCAGAGCAGATAAACCATGACAACGGGGATGAATTTGAGCAGGTTCAGATACATGCCCGGCCCGCGCGTCATGTTCGGGACTTGAGCCAGGACAGCGGGCAAGAGCTCGGCGGCATCGGCGGCGGCGACGGCGCATTGGGTCAAAACGAAAAACGTCGCAAGCGCCAGGAACAGGCGAAACATTGATGACCTTTCTTGGGAGCGATCCTGCGGATGCAATCGATCGGCCCTCGGCGTTTTGATCTCGGCCGAGGCCGGGGCAGCACGTGTGCGATCGTAACTCGTCGATGCGCGTTTTTCAAAGGCCGGCGACCGGTTCCACGGCGAATTCCGCGCTACCCTTGCGCCTTCGGGGCTGCGAGGGCTCTCTTCGAGCAACGCCCTGTGGCGAGCCCGTCTGGGACTACAGAATACCCTGTTCCGGCAGTGTGATGCCTTTGAGCGCCATTCGCAGCAATTCGGGATTGGGCGCGTTCTCGAATGCGACGGCGCGCTCGACCTTTTCAGAGACGACGAGCTGACGCAAGCTTTCGGTGAAGTCGACCATCCCCTCTTCCTTTCCGAGCCGGATGGCCGGGGCCAGCTTGATGTCTTCCTCGTTCAAGATCAGCTTCTTGACGGTGGGGTTCATCCTCATGATCTCGACCAATGGCGCGCGGGTCTGGCCGGAGGAGGCGGCGAAGTCCTTGGTCGTCGGCAACAGTTTCTGGGCAACGATCGCTTTCAGGTTGAAGGCCAGGTTCTGCCGCATCGCGGCGTGCATGTCCTGGGGGAAAAGGTCAAGAATTCGGCTGATCGTCGAGGGCGCGCTCGAGGCGTGGATCGTACCGAAGACGAGGTGGCCGGTCTCCGCCGCATGCAGCGCGGCGGCGAAGGTATCGCGGTCGCGCATCTCGCCCACCAGGATGATGTCGGGATCCTGCCGGACGGCGTGTTTCAAGGCCGTGTCCCAGTCGAGGACGTCGATGCCGACTTCACGCTGGTTGATGATGCATTTGTCGTCCTTGAACGTGAACTCGATCGGATCTTCGATCGTGACGACGTGGCAGCGCTCGCGCTGATTGACGTACTGCAGCATCGCCGCGATTGTCGTCGACTTTCCCGAGCCGGTCACGCCGGCCAGGATCACGATACCCTGGTCGTGGCTTGCGATCTCGCCCAGAACAGGGGGCAGGCCCAGCCCTTCAAAGTCGGGGATCGACGTGTTGACACGGCGGGCGACCAGGCTGAGGCGGCCGCGCTGCCGGAACAGGTTAACGCGGAACCGCGTCTCGTCGCCGTTCGGTTCAAAAATGATATGCGCGAAGTCAATCCCGCCGGTTTCTTCCAGAATGTTCCGCTGGCGTGGAGACAGGAGCGGAAACATCAGCCGTTCCATGTCGGCCGAGGTGAGCGCGGGAAGCTGCATCAGCCGCAGGACGCCCGCCAGCCGCATGGCCGGGGAGAGCCCGACCTTCAAGTGCAGGTCGGAGCCTTTGTATCTCATCACCATGCGGAAGAGTTTGTTTGCTTCGGGCTCGTTGGGCATCGCCTCAACGGTTGCTTCGACGGCCGTGGACATGGCGTGTGCTCCTGCACTTTCGGGGGCGGGAAACTAGCTCGAGCTGCCCTCGTCGGACCATTTTTTCAGAGTGACAACCAGGAAACAAGAATTTGCGATCACCATCGTGAACTCTCTCGAAGTCGCGCAACAGGCGCCGGTCGCGCCGCCGTGGCAAATGGCATTGCTAGGACGCCGTAGCGGCTTCGGTTCGGATCCGGTCTGGCAGTGAGCGCACGGGCTCGCCGGTGGCGGTGCGCCGCACGGGTACGCCGCAGCCCGCCAGATAATCTTTGGTCTCGCGGATGGAATACTGCTGGTAATGAAAGATACTGGCGGCCAGGGCGGCGCTCGCCCCGGCGTCGGCCAGGACGGCGCGCAGGTGCTCCGGGTTTCCCGCGCCGCCGGAGGCCACGACCGGGATCGCCACGGCGTCGACCACAGCCCGGGTCATTTCCAGGTCGTACCCATTCCGGGTTCCATCGGCGTCCATACAGGTCAGAACGATCTCGCCGGCCCCCATGATCTCGACCTCCCGCGCCCACGAGACTGCCTCTAGCCCCGTCGGCACCCGGCCGCCGTTGATATGGACCTCCCAGACCTCGCGGCCGTCGCGCTTTACGCGCTTGGGGTCGATGTTGACCACGATGCACTGGCTGCCAAACCGCCGCGCCGCTTGACGCACCAGGCCGGGATCGCGCACCGCCGCCGAATTGATCGACACCTTATCGGCGCCTGCGCGGAGGAGCGTGCGAATGTCGTCGAGATTGCGGATCCCGCCCCCCACGGTCAGGGGCATGAAACAGACCTCGGCGGTGCGCCCTACCACGTCCAGCAGGATCCCGCGATCTTCGTGGCTGGCGGTGATGTCGAGAAAAACCAGCTCGTCGGCTCCCTCTTCATCATAGCGCGCGGCCACCGCGACCGGGTCGCCGGCGTCCCTGAGGTTGAGGAATTTTGTCCCCTTGACGACGCGGCCCTGGTTAACGTCGAGGCAAGGGATGATCCGCTTGGCCAGCATGCGCAGCCTCTACCTCGGGTGCGGACGCCGAAATCGCTCGTCGACATCGCATTCTTGCACTCACGTCGGGGTCTCATCCGCGAGGACTGATCTTTATTCTACTGGGAGTGCCGTGCGCGATCCTAGTGGCTGGAGCCAGGGATTCTTTCTGGCGACCGGGGAGCGGCTCGGCCGGTGGTGCGCGGACCACAGCCTGCGGCGCACCCCGATCCGCTGCACCGGGCCGGGATCTCCCGATTGACGCCAGGCCGGGCGAGTCTGGCCGATCGGCCCTGCGTGCGCGATCGAACGGTGGCGAGCGCAGAGGTACGGGCCCGCGATCCGGCTGTTGCCGGGCTGTGGAGCAGACTTGTCGTTCGGGCATGGACGCGGTCGCGGACGCTCGTTGCGTCAGCGGCCGTGCTTGGAGCCGGCGGAGACCACGGCAGCCGGGCGCATCTTTACCGGGTTGATCTTGACCGTGGGGGTGGGGATGGCCTTGGTCACGGCGAGCACTTCGGCAACGGCCGGATCCTCGACAATCGCAGGCAGCTCGGCCTTGGGCAGAGGTGGCTCAGACTGGCGCATCGCACACTGGGGATGAATGCCCCCGCGCGAGTAAACGGGCTGATGGCAAACCGGACAGCGGAGACGGGTGGAGACGGGGGTGTGAAAGTGCTTGGGATTCATCCGCGACCGTCCGATGGAGGGAGTAAGGGGAGCATCCCACTCGGGCAAACGAGCAGTGCTCCCCGGGTAAAAACCGCCGCACCCGCGAGGGAATGCGGCGGATTTGTTAACGATCGACGATCAGGAACGACTCGGTGCCTGAGCGTGCGGTCAATACCGCCGTCCGCCGCCACCACCGTAGCCGCCGCCACCGCCGCCGCCGTAGCCGCCACCGCCGCCACGGCTCCGGCCGCCGCCACCGCCGCCGCCGTAGCCGCCGCCACCACCGCCGCCACGGCCGCCGTAACCACCACCGCCGCCGCCGCGGTCTTCGCGCGGCTTGGCTTCGTTGACGGTCAGCCGGCGCCCTTCGTGTTCCTGATCGTGAAGCCCCTCAATCGCGGCTTGCGCCTGGGCCTCGGTGTCCATCTCAACGAACCCGAAACCTTTACTTCGACCCGTCGCGCGGTCCTGAATCACCTGCGCACTTTGTACGGTGCCGTATTGCGAAAACAACTGCTCCAGAGCCGAATCGGTGACCCCGTAGGTCAGATTTCCGACGTACAACTTCTTGCCCACCGCTTGAACTCCTAGGCGAATGGCGGACCGACCCAAGTTGGCTTTCCGGGTCGAAGAGAAAGGGGCTGCTCACGAGCCCTGTCGGTGGGAAAGGCGAGGGAGGGAACAAGGTCAGGGCTCAATTGACCCAGAACTGCTCTCTTCATTCGACAAACCAACCACAAAACAATGATAACCAAAGGCAAGCAGAAAAGATAGGTCTGATTTGGCAGCCATGACTGTGGCCGCTGCGAACCGGGTCCGCGACGCATCTCTATCCGCCGATGCGATTTTCCGCCAACGTCGTCAAGCTGTGCGAGCAATTCGGCCGGATACGCCCTCGTCGAGTGACGACTTGCACACCAGCTTCGCCGGGGTCTCGCCAGGGCGCCGGCGCTTCCCAGGTTCCCACGTCCGACGGAACAGGTGCAGATGTCGTCGCCGTGACTGCCTTGCCGGATCGTTGCCAGGCGGGTGAAGGCAAGGGTACGACGACAGCTCCACGATCGGTCGGCGCGCCCGCTCGCGATCCGCGGGCTTATGGTAAACTCGCCAGGGACGCTGCGCATCGTTCCGGATTTCAGCAAGACCGGCGGTGCTCGAGGTACGAGACGGTTCCGGAGACGTCGCTGTGATCTGCGTTCCTCTCGTCGTCGTGATGGCGATCCTGGCCGCTCAGGACGCGCCGGCCGGCAAACCGCCGGATCCGCCGCGATCGGGCGCCAAGGTTACGGACGGCGGTTCCGCCCCAGCGCCGGCCGCGACCCCGCCCGCGGGAAAGCCGCAGAGCGCAAGCGCGCAGAAGGCCGAAAAACGCAGGGCGAAAAAGCCGGCGCAAAGCTCAGTAACAAAAGCCGATCGCGCGAAGAAGGAGGCCGCTTCGCGGTCGCAGCCGACCAGACCCAGTGACGACGACGAATTACACGTGCGGACGCAGGCCGAGATGAGGAAACCGCGCAGCCCGTTCGTCGTGGCGCCCGGCGAAGAGCCCTCGGATCGCTACGGACCGCAGGACATGGCCGAATGGGATAACCTGCCGGAGTGGCGGCGGGCGTCGTTTTTCGGGATCCGCGCGCGTGGGCTGTTCTTCATCTACGTCGTGGATTGCTCCGGAAGCATGATCGACGACGACCGGCTTCCGCGTGCCACCATCGAGCTGCGGCGAAGCGTCTTCGCGCTCAAGGAGCCGCAAAAATTCGAGGTCATCTTCTACAACGAAGAGTCGATTCCGATGCCGGGCGGCCCGATCCCGCGCACGGCCGACCTGCAAACGAAGAACCTGCTCATGTCGTGGCTCCGACTGATCGAGCCCGACGGCGGCACCGCTCCCTTGCCCTCGATGAAGCAGGCGCTTTCCTTGCGGCCGGACGCCGTGTTTCTGCTTTCCGACGGCGCGTTCCCCGACGGGACCGATCGCGAAATTGCCAGGTTCAATGCTCGAAAGATCCCGATCCACTGTATCGATCTCACCGGCGGGCTTGCCGGCGACCAGCTCAAGCGAATTGCGGCCGCCAGCGGCGGAAAATACGCGTCCAAGCCGGGGGATTTGCAGGCGCACCCTTGACCGGCGTGGCCCGGCGACCGGCCGGCCGCGGCGCTGCGCGCGACGATCCACTGCAATTCGCCGGGCCAGTTCGCTGCTCCGGGAAGCGCCAGATCCTGATACAATCTGCGGCCGTCCCAAGTTTGCATGCCAGGCTACCCGTACCAGGAGATCCCTCGCTCCATGATCGACCCCCGCGTCGCGAGCGGCTTGCGAGATCTTACCCCCGCCGTCACGATACCCCGCGAGCGCATCCTCGCGAGTTTCCGACAGGTCTTCGCGGGGTTTGGCTTTTTGCCGATCGAGACTCCCCACATCGAACGGATGGAAGTCCTCACCGGCAAGGGGGCGGGGTCCGACGAGGTACTACGGCAGATCTTCGACGTCACCAACAAGGGGGGAACGCCGGGCGAGCTCGCGCTTCGATTCGACCTGACGGTTCCGCTGGCGCGTTTTGTCGCCAAGCATATCGACGAGCTCGGCGTCCCGTTCAAGCGTTATGCGATCGGCTCGGTGTTCCGGGGTGAGCGGCCGGCGAAGGGGCGGTTTCGCGAGTTTGTTCAGTGCGATTTCGACACCATCGGCACCGAGAGTCCCGTCGCCGACGCCGAGACCGCCCAGGTGATTCACGCTGCGCTTCGGCCGCGGGGGTGCCTGAATTCACGATCACGCTCAACAACCGCAAAATCCTCGACGGATTCCTCCAGTCACTCGGGCTGGACGGCCGCAGCGGGCCGGTACTCCGGATCCTGGACAAGCTCGCGAAGATCGGCCGGGAGCGGGTGGTCGAAGAGCTTCAGCAAAGCGGCGAGGGAGCCGGGGCCGGGCTGAGTTCCGACGCGGCCAGGCAGGTACTCGACTTCGCCGAGTCCGGTCGCGGGGGGGCCGACGTGCTGGCGCAGGCCGAGCGTGCGCTCGCGGCGAGTCCGATCGCGCGCGAGGGCATCGACAACCTGCCGCGGTCCTCGAGCTTCTGCAGGCCGCAGGCGTGTCGCCGGGCCGCATCGCGATCGACCTGGGGCTGGCGCGGGCTCGACTATTACACGGGAATCGTCTACGAGACGACGATCAACGGTTGGGAGAAATTCGGCAGTGTCGCCTCGGGAGGCAGGTACGACGACCTCGCGAGCTTGTTCACTCCGCGGCGCCTGCCGGGCGTCGGCGCGTCGATCGGGCTAGACCGGCTGCTGGCGCTCCTGGAGGAAGCTGGATCCCTCACGATGTCGGCGACCGCGACACCGGTCCTGGTCGCGAACTTTCCCGGAACGGCGGCTGTCGTTGCTTTCGGGATGGCGGCGCGGTTGCGGGCCGCCGGTATCGGCGCCGAGGTTTACCCGGACGCGATCCCCATCGGCAAGCAGATGCGCTACGGCTCGTTGCGCGGGCACAAGCTGGCCGTCATCGTGGGGCCCGACGAAGCGTCCGGTCAGGTGTTCAACCTCCGGAACCTCGCGACGCGGGAAGAGGACAAGGGTCTCGCCATGTCGGTCCTGGAAGATTCGGTCCAAAGCGCGCTCGAGATCCTCAAGCAGCAAGGGTCTGGCTCATGAGCGGTGCCGCCACCGGGGCGAAGCCGTGGGATGCGACCGGCGCCTCAGAGCGGCCGGTCGGCCTGCGTGCGCGGCACGCGCGACTGGCTGCCGGCCGACTGCGTCCGGCTGGGGACGCTCGAGCGGCAGCTCTTCGATGGGTTTGCCCGCGCCGGTTACGAACCGGTCCGAACGCCGATCCTGGAATTCACCGAGCTGCACGAGCGAAAAAGCGGCGCGGGGATCGTATCCAAGCTGTTCGAGCTGGCCGCGGGAGCGCCGGCGGGGATCTGCCTCCGACCGGAGCTGACCGCCAGCATCGTGCGGGCCTTTGCCGAAGCGCCCGCGTGCCCACCGCTGCCCTGGCGGGTGAGCAGCTCCGGGCCCGTATTTCGTTACGAAAACGACCCGGGCGCCGGCCGGCTGCGCGAGTTTACCCAGGTGGGAGTCGAGCTGATCGGAGCCGCCGGCTCGGAAGCCGACGCCGAGGTCATCAGCCTGGCGGATCAGTGCCTGCGCACGACGGGCGTTCCCGACGCATCCATCCGGATCGGACACGTGGGTCTGATCCTTGAGATCCTGGGCCACACCGGCTTGCCGGTCGCCGCGACCAGGGCGCTTGTCGAGATGCTGAGCGCGGCGGCCGCCGAAGGGAAAGGAATCCAGGCGCTTGATTCGGCTCTCGAGCGTTTGGCCGGCTGGCTCAAGTCGGGTGACGAGGTCGAAGCCATCGTGCCGGCGGTCAGCCATGCCGACGATCGCGGTGTCGATCGCCTGTTTCGCCATCTCGTCCCGGACGTCACCGGCCGCCGCTCGGGGCATGAGATTATCCACCGTCTGCGCCGCAAGTGGGACCTGGACCACTCGCTCTCGCAGATTCTCGGGCGCGTGCGCCAGCAGGTCCAATCCCTCGGCGAGCTGAGAGGGCCGGCGCAGGAGGTTCTGGCACGCCTCGCGCAGACGTTTGCGCGCCAGGCACCTCATTCGATCGCCGGTCTGGAAGAGCTGGTCCAGAAACTCAGCGAGCGCGGAGTCGAGCCCAGGCGGATCATCCTCGACCTCGGCTTCGGCAGAGGCATCGGCTTCTATACCCAGATGATCTTCGAGCTGGTGGTAATGACACCCGACGGACCATTCGAGGTGTGCGGCGGCGGGCGCTACGATGGGCTCGCGCGCGTGCTGGGCAGCTCCCGCGACGACCACGGCGTCGGATTCGCGTTTGGGCTGGAGAGACTCATGCATCTGTCCGTCGCATGTTCCGGGTCGTCCGTTGTCGCTTAGTTGACGTCGGCGGTCCGCGGCCGGGCTGCGAGCACGCAGTCGGCGATCGAGGGACGGTGAGCCATGGCCAGTGAAATTCAACAGCAAACCGATGGTGGGCAAGTGGCGCGATCGCGACCCATCGACCCCATCCGGCTGGCACTTCCGTCCAAGGGGCACCTCTACGACGGGATCATTGAGCTGTTGAAGACAGCCGGGTATAAAGTCAGGCGGGCGAGTGACCGGCAATATGAGGCGACCATCGTCGGGCATCCCGGCTTTCACGTGGTGTTCATGCGGCCTGCCGATATCGTGATCCAGGTGCAGGAGGGACGCTGTCACCTGGGTGTCACCGGGATGGACGTCTTTGCCGAGCACGCCCTCGAGACCGACCTGGCGGTCGTGGTGGCTCCCGACCTGGGCTACGGCGGCTGCCGGCTGGCGGTTGCGGTGCCCGAAAGCTGGATCGACGTGACTCACATCATGGACCTGGTCGACCTCACGACCGAGTTCAAGACGGCCGGTCGAACCTTTCGCGTCTCGACCAAGTACCCCGCGGTGGTGCGACAGTATTTTCGCAAGCTCGGCATCTACTATTATCAACTGGTGGATTCCGAAGGAGCGCTCGAGCTGCAGCCGAGCCTGGGGATCGCCGACATCATCGTCGACCTCACCAGCTCGGGAACGACCTTGAAGGACAACCGCCTGCGCGAGATCGAGGGGGGGACGGTCCTGGCATCGGCGGCTTGCTTGATCGGCCACGCGCCGAGCCTGGTGCTCCTGGCCGGCGAGGGTGAGCTGGGCGCACTCGCGCTACTGCTAGACGCCATTGACGGCGTGAGAGGCGCGGAGGGCTGGCTGCATCTGGAGGTGGTTGGCGGTCAAGCCGCACCCGGTCCCGAAACGGCCGTCGCCGTGGCCAGCCATCTGCGTGGCCAGGGAGCGTCGCATGTCGTCCGCGGTGAGGTGTGGGACGATCGCGGCAACGCCGGATGGCGCGTGACGGCCCTGCTGAGGGAAGATCGCTTGACGGCGTGCCGGCGCGCGCATTGTTTCGCCTGGGAGCCGGGCGCATCGTGGGGCTGCCACCCCAGATCGTCTTTGACCGCGAGGGCGCCTCGACGTTCAACGACCTGTGCCGCCGGCTACGGCAAGGCGACGAGCGTTAGCCCGTCCGACTTCACTTCTTCTCGAATTGCCTCAAGAAGAAACTCGTCATGTCGCGGAACATGTCGTCGTTGGGATCGTCTTGCGCGGGATAATCGTCGCGATGGCGGAGGATGCATTCGACTCCGAGCGGGTCGAGCCTGGCCTTGAGCGCACGCCGAAGCGAGGGTGGTGGATCCCCTGCCCCGGCTTGGCGTCGGGGCAAGCGGCGCGTCGGGCTCGGCGTAAAACAGGATCGCCGGGGGGTCACCGGCCGAGACGTAGTAAAGCGGTGAGGCTTCCTCGAAGAGCTTGTGCGTCTCGGGGGGGTCGAGATCGGCGTCGGACTTGATGCCGAAGAACGACTCGCAGCGCCGGGTGCTCGTGGGCGCGGCCGCCGATCAGCTCCTTGATGAACCGAGGATCGTATGAGGTCTGGGCGCCGTCGACCCCCAGGCACGCCAACCGCGACGACTGGCGGGCGATCGGGGTCGTCACTCCTGGGATCGGCCAGGTCGTCGTGAAAGCCAACCCAGAGCGCGATCCCCGCGCCGGCCGAGCTGCCGGACGCGGCGATCCGGCCGGGGTCGATTCCCAGCTCGTTCGCCTTGAATCGCACGAAACTGAATCGCCCGGGCCCCGTCGAGCATCGGGGCCGGAAACGGCGCCGTCTGCGAGAGCCGGTAGTTCGCCGAGGCGACCGAGATCCCCGCATCCAGGCACTTCGAAAGCAACGAGGCGGGCACGCTCGACTTGTCGCCGCTCCGGAACCCGCCGCCGTGAAAAAAAACCACGAGCGGCGTCGGGACCGGTCGCCCCGGCTTTCGGTTGAGCATGCCACAGGTCGAGGACGTTCCGTTCGTGCGGACCGTAGCGAATATTCGCGTGGTCGGGCTGCGGCTTCGCGAGTTCGAAGAGCCGGAGCGGCCGGCCCCAGGTGCGCCAGGAGACGAGGAAAAGGACGACCAGCGTGGCGACGACCGCGCGGCGGGTGCGCGCGACGACCGTTCATCGATGCACCTCAAGGTAGTGTGTCGCCGCTCAGCCCGAGGCGAGCACGCGATCCGTGGCCGGATCGCGCGATCAGGTCGCCGCAGAGTCGCAATGCGCTCCAGGAATAGTCTACCCCACGGCGCGCCCGGTGGAATCCGCGAGCCCTTCGATCTCAATCCTCAGGATCTGTCCTATGTTCTCGTCAGACGACCCTGCGTCGCGGTTGCGCCCCAGGGAGCAAGGATGATTGGATGAGGAATCGGAAGTTGTCTATAGGCCTGTCGAGGCGTGCCGGGGAGAAGGTCTGCGCTTGGCCCGAGATCCACAGACGAGTGATACCATGTTTCGCGCCCGTCGTCGCCGCTACGAGGTGGCCGGTCGCCGCAAGCGCGCCATTGGCGAGTCTTGCTTGCGTGTGAAGCGATGGAGCCGCGCCTGCTGCTCGCGAGCCAACCCTACGTTGTCGATCATACGGAGGACACCAATGCCGCCGGTACGTTGCGATCGGCGATTATTGCGGCGAACGCCGATCCCAACCCGGCAACCTACAACATCGTCTTCGACATCCCTGCCTCCACGGCCCCCAACCTCAATGTCCCGTTCGGGAATTTCGACCCGATCACCCAGACATGGCCGATCACGCTCAACCAGCCTTTGCCGACGATCACGCATTCGGTCTCGATCGATGGATATCAGCCAGGCAAATGACCCGGGGGTCCCCTACCGCTATCCCGATTCGATCAGCTCGGACATCCAGACGCTGTCGATCACCGGGCAGCCCGACCGGAGGGACTTTCACGCTCTCGACCGCGGCGCCGTTGCCGGCGGCACGACGGCGGCGATTCCCTATACGGCGACGGTGCTCGAGGTTCAGACTGCCCTGGCGGCGATCGTCGGGGCCGGCAACGTCGTCGTCAGCGGGGTCCTTGCCAGGCCACTGACGATCACTTTTCAGGGTGCGTCTGCAGGGGAGGCGCATCCCGACCTGACCGCGACCAGCAATCTGACCGGCGGCACCAACCCCAGCGTCGCGATCGCGACAGCCAGCTGGGCGGGGTGCCCCTGGCCCCGACGTTGATCACGTCGGCTCCCAACACAGAGCACGGCGCTCGACGGCAACAACGCCCAGGTTCGCGTGATCATCGACGGCAGCCAGATCGCCAGTCGCCTGGCCGACATGGGTTTGTGCTCGACGCTTCCGACAGCATCCTCCGCGGCCTGGCCATCGAGGGATTCAACGTCGGCGTTTCGGTCCCCAATCCCAACGACCGCGGCGACCTGATCCAGGGCAACTTCATCGGCGAGTACGTGATCTATCCGGTCGATCCCCAGACGGGTCTGCCGCTGCCGGCGCCGGCCACCGTCGCGCTTGCGGGCACGGGAAACACCGCAGCAGGGAGTCGTGCTGGGCTCGGCCAACGCGACCGTGGGCGGTGTCGATCCGCAGGACGACAACGTGATCTCCGGCAACGGGGCGCAGGGCGTGTTGCATCGAGCCCGGCGCCTCCGGCAATCAGGTTCTGGGCAATCAGATCGGCGTCGTGGGGCCGATCCGACGGGCTTTACTTCCCGGTCGGCAACGGCGCGGAAGGGGTGTTGATCGAGTCGATCGGGAACCGCGGGCAATCCGGCGAGCATCGTCTACGCATCGAGCAACATGATCGGCGGCGCCGCCAGCGGGGCCGGCAACGTCATCTCGGCCAACGCGGAGCTACGGGGTCCACATCGTCGGCGTCGGCGCGACGCGAAACCTGGTCGAGGCGAACTACATCGGCGCCGGCCCGGGCGGCGGCTATTTCTTCGGCAGCGGCGATCCGGGGAACCAGGCCGACGGCGTGTGGATCGACGACGCGCCCGACAACCAGATCGGCGGGCCGGTGGCCACCGACGGCAACGTGATCTCGTCGAACCAGGGCGACGGCGTCGACATCACCGGCGCCGACGCCGCGGGCAACACAGTCGCTCAACAACATCATCGGCTTGACGGCCGTCGGGCTCGAGCGTGCTCGGCAACGACCAGGCCGGCGTGGTCGACACAGTCGCCCGGGCACGGTGATCGGGCCGGGCAACGTGATCTCGGCCAACCTGATCGGCGTGTCTGATCTCCGGCGCGGCGGCGACCGGCGTCATCGTGCATCGGCAACCTGATCGGCACCGACTCGAGCGGCGAGGCCGACCTGGGCAACGCCGAGGACGGCAGTCGAGATCGACAACGCCACCGGCGTCATCGTGGAGGGAGACGGCCAGGGGTCGCAGGTGATCTCGGGCAACCAGGTGGGCGTCGAGATCGACGGGGCGACGTCGACGGCAAACCTGATCGAAGGGAACTTCATCGGGACCGACAAGTCTGGCACGGCCGACCGAGGCAACTCGAATGAAGGGGTGCTGATCGAGGGCGCCTCCGGCAACACGATCGGCGGGACGACCTCACCGCGGCCCGCAACGTGATCTCCGCCAATCACTGGGGCATCCGGCTCGACGGTCGGCGTCGGCGGTCGCAAACTTGATCGAGGGCAATATCATCGGGACCGACTGTGACCGGCACGCTGCCGCTGGGCAACGAGGTCAACGGCATCATCATCAGCAACGGCGCGTCCGACAACACGATCGGCGGGACGGGCGGCGGCCAGGGCAACACGATCGCGTTCAACGTGGCGGCCGGCGTCAGCGTCGGTCGGGCACGGGCAACTCGATCCTGTCGAACAGCATGTTCTCCAACGGGCAGCAAGGAATCGTGCTCGTCAGTAACGGCAACAATAACCAGAGCGCCCCGGCCATCACCGGGGTCAGTGGCGGCGGCACGGGCAGCAACGTCCAGGGTCGCTCACCAGCCTCGCGAGCACAACGTTCCTGATCCAGTTTTTCAGCAGCTCCGCTCCCGACCCCTCGGGTTTCGGCCAGGGCCAGACGTTCCTGGGCTCGACGACCGTCACGACCAATGCCAGCGGCCTCGCGGTCATCAATTTCAACCTGTCCAGCGGCCTTGCCGTCGGGGCCTGGGTGACGGCCACGGCGACCAACCAGAGCACCGGCGACACATCGGCGTTCTCAAACGCCGTGCTCGGCGCAGCCGGTGAGCGTCGCGTTCTCGACGGCCAGCTACACGGTCAATTCGACCGACCGGGTCGGCGACGATCGACGTCCAGCGGTCCGGAAACCTGAGCGTGGCCGTCTCGGTCAACTACGCGACGTCGAACGGCTCCGCCATCGCCGGCCAGGATTACACGGCCGTCTCGGGCACGCTGACTTTTCGCACCGAACCAGACGGACGAGACCTTCGCGGTTCCGATCCTCGCCAACCCCAATCGTCGCCAGCTCGTTTTCCAGCGTCAACTTGACTCTGAGCCAGCCGGTCGGCGGCGCAACCCTGGGCACGATCAGCTCGGCGACAGTCTTGATCACCAACAAGTCCAACCCGAACTTCTCGACATTCGTGGTGGTCAACACGAGCGACTCCGGGCCGGGCAGCTTGCGGGCAGCGATCACCGCCGCCAACATCGATCCCAGCCCGGGCACGTACAACATCGTCTTCGACATTCCCGCCTCGACGGCGCCCGACCTCAACGTGCCGGTCCCGGGTTTCGACCCGAGCACCAGACATGGAAGATCGCGCTCGACAGTCCCGTTGCCCGTGATCACCCACGCGGTCTCGATCGACGGATATACCCAGGCCAATGTCCCCGTCCCGTACCGATATCCCGACCAGGTGAGCTCGGCCGTACAAGAACTGTTCGTCGAAGGCGTGCCCACGGGCGGGACCTTCACATTGACGACCTCGGCTCCGCTGCCGGTCGGCATCGACTCCGCCGATTCCCTACAACGCCACAGCCGCAGCAAGTCCAGAGCGCGCTGGTCGTCGATCCTCGGGAACGGCAATGTCGCCGTCACCGCGAATTCGGCGGACAGCCTCAACATTGCGTTTGAAGGCAGGCTCGCGGCGGAATCAATCCCCGAACCTGCTGGTGACCAACGACCTCACCGGCGGGACGAGCCCGAGCGTCACTGATCCAGACGACGACCGCGGGCGGAGTCGCAATCGGCAACCCGACAGTGATCTCGTCGGTCCCCAACTCGGTGGCGGCGCTCGCGGGAGATAACGGCCCAGGTGCGGGTGATCATCAACGGCAGCAGATCCCGGGCGGCGCGGCCACCGGCTTCGTGATCGACGCCTCGAACAGCATCCTGCGCGGCCTGGCGATCGAAGGCTTCGCCGTCGGCGTCTCGGTTCCCAATCCCGACTGACGTCGGCGACCTGATCCAGGGCAACTTCATCGGCGATGGTATCTGGCCTACCCGGTCGATCCGCTGACCGGCATCGCGCTGCCGTCGCCGGCTACGGTCGCGTTCGTCGGCCAGGGAAATACCGCAGCAGGGAGTCGTGCTGGGCTCGGCAGAACGCGACCGTGGGCGGGACGGATCCCCAGGATGCCAACGTCATCTGCGGCAACGGAGCGCAAGGCGTGTTGATCGAGCCCGGCGCGTCGGGCAACCAGGTCCTCGGCAACCAGATCGGCGTGGTCGGGCCTTCCAACGGCGTTCTACTTCCAGGTGGGCAACGGCGCGGAAGGGGTGTTGATCCAGTCGCAGGGGACTGCCGGCAATCCCGCGAGCATCGTCTATGCGTCGAGCAACATGATCGGCGGGGCAGCCGCCGGAGCCGGCAACGTCATCTCGGCAAACCTCGGCGACGGCGTTCACATCGTGGGCGTGGGCGCGACGCGAAACCTGGTCGAGGCCAATTACATCGGCGTGGCTCCCGGCGGCGGGTTTCTCGTTCGGCAACGGCGAGCCGGGGAATGGGGGCGACGGCGTGCGGATCGACGACGCGCCCGATAACCAGATCGGCGGGCCGGTCTCGACGGATGGCAACGTGATTTCGGCGAACGGCGGCGACGGCGTCGATATCACCGGGCCCGACGGCAGCGGGCAACACGGTGCTCAACAACATCATCGGCCTGACCCCGGCCGGCTCCGCGGTCCTGGGCAACGACCAGGCCGGAGTCGTCGACACGTCGCCGGGCACAGTGATCGGGCCGGGCAACGTGATCTCGGCCAACCTGATCGGCGTGCTTGATCTCCGGCGCGGGGGCGACCGGCGTCGTCGTTACTCGGCAACCTGATCGGCACCGATTCCAGCGGCGAGGCCGACCTGGGCAACGCCGAGGAAGGGGTCGAGATCGACAACGCCACCGGCGACATCGGTGGAAGGCGACGGCGCAAGGGCTCGCAGGTCATCTCGGGCAACCTGGTCGGCGTCGAAGATCGACGGATCGACGTCAACCGGGAACCTGGTCGAGGGCAACTTCATCGGAACCGACAAGTCGGGCACGGCCGACCGGGGCAACTCGAACGAGGGGGTGCTGATCGAGGGAGCGTCCGGCAACACGATCGGCGGCACGACGACCGCGGCGCGGAACGTGATCTCGGCCAACCACTGGGGCATACGGCTCGACGGGCCCACGGCGACCGGCAACCTGATCGAGGGCAATAACATCGGCACCGATCTCAACGGGCACGGCGCCGCTGGGCAACGAGATCAACGGCATCATCATCAGCAACAATGCCTCGAACAACACGATCGGCGGGACCGGCGGCGGCCAAGGCAACATCGATCGCGTTCAACGTGGCGGCCGGGGTCAGCGTCGCAGTCCGGGAACGGCGACTCGATCCTGTCGAACAGCATGTTCTCCAATGGTCAGCAGGGGATCGTGCTGACGGAGCGGCGGGAATCACAATCAGACCGCGCCGGTCGCATCACGGGGCGTTACCGGCGGCGGCACGGGCAGCAACATCGAGGGATCGCTCGCCAGCGTCGCGGGCACCACGTTTCTGATCCAGTTCTTCAGCAGCCTGGCTGCCGACCCCTCGGGTTTCGGCCAGGGCCAGACGTTCCTGGGCTCGACGACCGTCACGACCAACGCCAGCGGCGCGCGCCGACCATCAACTTCAATCTCTCCAGCGGCCTTGCCGTCGGGACCTGGTTGACCGCCACGGCGACCAACCAGAGCCAACGGCGACACGTCGGCATTCTCCAACGCCGTCTCGGCGCAGCCGGTGACGATCGCGTTCTCGATGGCCAGCTACACGGTCAATTCGACCGACCGGGTCGGCGACGATCGACGTCCAGCGGTCCGGAAACCTGAGCGTGGCCGTCTCGGTCAGTTACGCCACGTCCAACGGCTCTGCCGTCGCCGGCCAGGATTACACGGCCGTCTCGGGCGTGCTCACGTTTCCTCCGAACCACGACCGACGAGATCTTCGCGATTCCGATCCTTCCGAACCCCAATCGCTCGAGCCCGTTTTCGACCGTCAACCTGACGCTGTCGCCAGCCCGTCGGGGGCGCGACCCTGGGCGCGATCAGCCTTGGCGACGCTGATGATCACCAACAATCGGCAATCCGAATTTCGCGACATTCGTCGTGGTCAACACGAACGACTCGGGCCCGGGCATCTTGCGGGCGGCGATCACCGCCGCCAATCTCGATCCCAACCCCGGCGTCGACAACATCGCTGTTCGAAATCCCCGCCTCGACGGCAGCCAACCTCAACGTTCCGGTTCCCGGCTTCGACCCGATCACCCAGACATGGCAGATCGCGCTGCAACACGCCCCTGCCGGTGATCACCCACCCGGTCGCGATCGACGGATACACGCAGGCGCAATATCCCGCTCCCGTTCCGTTATCCCGACCAGGTGAGCTCGGCCGTGCAATCGCTGTTCGTCGACGGCGTTCCCAACGGCGGGACCTTTACCCTGACCACGTCGGCGCCCTTGCCGATCGGTACCACGCCGCCGATCCCCTTCAACGCCACGGCTGCGCAGGTCCAGGCCGCGCTGCAAACGATCATTCCGGCCGGCGATGTGTCCGTTACCGTCGGGCCGGTGAATACCCCGGGCGGCGTGACCATCACTTTCGAGGGACTGTACGCGTCGGAAGCGATCCCGAACCTGATCGCGACCAACGACTTGATCGGCGGGATCAACCCGAGCGATCCTGATCCAGACCACGCAGTGCGGCGGCAGTCCCGATCGGCAACCCGATCCTTGATCTCGTCGGTTCCGAACTCGGTCACGGCGATCGACGGCAACAATGCGCAGGTCCGCGTGATCATTGACGGCAGCCAGATCAAGTCCAGCAGCCCCGACCGGCTTTGTGATCAGCGCGTCCAACAGCATCGCTGCGCGGGCTGGCCATCGAAGGCTTCGCCGTCGGCGTCTCGGTTCCCAATCCAGGAGACGTCGGCGACCTGATCCAGGGCAACTTCATCGGCGAGTATCTGGCCTATCCGGTCGACCCGATCACCGGGATACCGCTGCCGTCTCCCGGCTACGGTCGCGCTCGCCGGGCAGGGCAACACGGCAGCAGGGAATCGTGCTGGGCTCGGCCAACGCGACGGTGGGCGGCATCGATCCCCAGGACGCCAACGTGATCTGCGGCAATGGAGCGCAAGGCGTGCTTGATCGAGCCCGGCGCCTCGGGCAACCAGGTTCTCGGCAACCAGATCGGCGTCGTCGGGCCGTCCACCAGCGGCTTTTACTTCCAGGCCGGCAACGGCGCGGAAGGGGTGCTGATCCAGTCGGCGCGGAACCGCGGCAAATCCGGCGAGCATCGTCTATGCATCGAGCAACATCATCGGCGGCGCGGTCTCCGGGTCCGGGAAATCTGATCTCGGCCAACCACAGCGACGGCGTTCACATCGTGGGCGTCGGCGCGACGCGAAACCTGGTCGAGGCCAACTACATCGGCGCGGCGCCCGGCGGCGGCTTCGTCTTCGGCAACGGCCAGCCCGGAAATCTGGCCGACGGCGTGCGCGTCGACGACGCGCCCGACAACCAGATCGGCGGACCCGTCGTCCTCCGACGGCAACGTGATTTCGTCCAATCGACGGCAATGGCGTCGACTATCACCGGCGCCGACGGCGATCGGCAACACCGTCGCAGAACAACATCATCGGCCTGACCGCGACGGGCTCGGCCGTCCTGGGCAACGACCAGGCCGGCGTGGCCGATACGTCGCCGGGCACCGTGATCGGCCCCGGCAACGTGATCTCCGGCCAACCTGATCGGCGTCTTGATCTCGGGCGCCGGCGCGACCGGCGTCACTCGTGACTCGGCAACCTGATCGGCACCGATGCGACCGGCGACGGCCGACCTGGGCAACGCCGAGGACGGCGTCGAGATCTGAACGCGTCTGGTGACGTGATCGAGGGCAACGGCCAGGGGTCGCAGGTGATTTCGGGCAACCTGGTCGGCGTCGACGATCGAACGGATCCACGTCCACCGAGAATCTGATCGAAGGCAACTTCATCGGGACCGACAAGTCGGGCACGGCCGACCGCGGAAACTCGAACGACGGAGTGCTGATCGAAGGGGCCCTCGCGCAACACGATAGGGGGCACGACCGCGGCCGTGCGCAACGTGATCTCCGCGAATGAGTGGGGCATCCGGCTCGACGGGTCCACCGCGACCGGCAACCTGATCGAAGGCAACTTCATCGGGACCGACCACAGCGGAACCGCGCCCCTGGGCAACGAGGTCAACGGCATCATCATCAGCAATAATGCCTCGAACAACACGATCGGAGGAACGGCGGGCAGGCCAGGGCAACACCATCGCCTTCAACGTGGCGGCCGGCGTGAGCGTGCAGTCTGGGACCGGCGACTGCGATCCTGTCGAACAGCATCTTTTCCAACGGCCACCTGGGCATCGACCTGGTGGCACCGGGCGATCCTCCCAGCGGTGTCACGCCCAACCAGCCGGGCGTTCGCACCGGCCCGAACAACCTGCAGAATTACCCGGTCATGGTCTCGGCCGTCGGCGGGCGCGAAGGGCTCGGCTGCAGGCGACGCTCAATAGCCTGCCGTTCGACCACTTTCTTGATCCAGTACTTCAGCAGCGTGACGCCCGATCCGTCCGGGCTACGGCCAGGGGCAGACGCTGCTCGGCTCGCAGACGGTCACGACCGACGTGGACGGCAACGCGCTCTCCAGTCTCAGCCCGGCGGCGGGCATGCCCGCCAACGGCTGGATCACCGCGACCGCGACCAACCTGAGCACCGGCGACACCTCGGAGTTTTCCCTGGACCTGCCGGCCCAGCCGGTGACCGTGCAATTTGCCGTCGCCACGCTCACTGTCGATTCCAACGCCGGCGTCGTGCCGATCGTGGTCGAGCGCGTGGGCAACTCAAGCGCGAGCATCTCGGTCAGCTATGCGAGCAGCCAATGGGACGGCGATCGCCGGCAAGAATTACCTGGCCACCGCCGGTACGCTCGGCTTCCTCGCCGGCCCGGCCTATTCCCAGCAGACGTTCAATCTCACGATTCTTCCGACCACGGTGATCACAGCGACCACGACGACGCTGGTGCTGACACTCAGCCAGCCGGCGGGCGGCGCCAACCTGGGCGCGATCACCGCCGAGGTCGTGACGATCAACGAGTTCCCCGGGCCTCCCGGTCCACCCCCCTCCCCCATCAATTTGATCTCTCCCACGATCACGTCCGAGCAGATCGTGACCAGCGGCCGCGCGATCACGGCCATTACCTTCTCGTTCAGCAAGCCGCTCAGCACGAGCCGCGCCAACAACCTGAGCAACTACGGGTACTTCGTGTACGCCGGTGGTCCAGACGGCAGCTTCGGAACCAGCGGCTACACCACCTTGAACTCGGCGGTGTACAATCCCGCGACGCAGAGCGTCACCGTCACGCCGAGCGTGCCGTTGCCGCTGAACAAGTTCTTCCGCATCATGATCGACGGTCAGACCAACACGCTTTTGAATAACGGTCTGACCGACCAGGCGGGTAACCTGCTCGCCGGGTCCAACGGCGCAGCCGGCAGCCCGTACGTCGTGACCTTCGCGGCCGGCGGCCGGCTGTCCTACGTTGACGCCGGACGAAATGCGGTGACCTTGCAGTTGAAACGGGGCGGCCTGATCGAGATGTTTCGCGCACCGAGCGGGGCCGTCCAGCAATTGCAGCTCTTCGGGGTCGTCCCTGGCAAAAGCGCGCTGACGGGCTCGTTGCGCCGCGCCCGCGGCGGGACGGGACGAACCACGCTGCCGTCGATCGGCGGCGCTTCCGGCGCGCGCATCCGGCTCAAGAAGCCGCCGTTCTTCTTCTCGGCGCGGTCATTCATCAGCTTCGTAGGCCAGGGATCGTGCCGGCGGGCCAGACCGGGCGAGCGCGCCCGGTTCCGGACGGCGTGCCGGTTGGCCATCGAATTCTCCGTATCGCGTCGGCTATAATCTGCCGTTTCGCTGACCGGCGACCCGATTCTCCTTGCCGAAATCGAAGTCGCTCCGGTCCCCACCGAGAACACAGAAGCGCAAACGGACGATGACCCTTCGATGTTGAAATTGCAGTCCCGAGCGTCGGATGCGTCGTTTGAAAGCCTCAAAACCAAGCGCAAGCTCGACTGGAAACGAGCCCTCTGGGTCGAGCACCTGCGGCTGCGCGGCGCGCTCGTCACGGCCCCAGCGAAAGCTGATCCGTCGTCTTCGCACGCTCGACCTGGGCCGGGGGCCGTTTGCCGTCGAGCGAATCCCGGGCGGGATCTCCAATCACAACTTTGCGGTGCGAGTCGGGGGCTCCGCTTATTTCGCGCGGCTGTGCCAGGAGCGGCCGCTGCTGGGCATCGACCGCCGCAACGAGGTCGTCTGCCAGCGGGCGGCCAGTGCCAGGGGCCTGGCGCCCGAGGTGATCCACGACGAAGCAGGACTTTTGATCACGTCTCTGGTCCAGGGGCGCACCCTGGCTCAAGACGGAGTGCGCGATCCGGCGGTGATCGCGCGGCTGGCGGCGCTCCTGGGCCATCTCCATGCGGGGTGGGACATCCTGACCGGCGAGATCCTGTACTTCTGCCCGTTCCAGACGATTCGCACCTATGCGTCGACCGCGCTGCGGCTGGGGGCATACCTCCCTGGCGATATCGGCGCGCTCCTCGAGGATACCCGCGGTCTGGCAAGGCGGATCGCCCCGTTCCGGCCAGTCTTGTGCCACAACGACCTGATGCCGGCCAACCTGATCGACGACGGCCGGCGCCTCTGGCTGGTCGACTGGGAATACGGCGGCGCGGGCCATCCCCTCTTTGACCTCGCGAATGCCTCGGCCAACGCGGGCTTTTCCGACCTCGACGATCAGGCGCTTCTCGAGGCCAATCGCGGCCGCGTCGACGCGCGCGACGTCTCGGAGCTGCGCATCTTCAAGGCCGTCTCGCTGTTGCGCGAAGCGCTCTGGTCGACGATCCAGACGGTCACCTCCGACATCGCGTTCGATTACCGCCGGTACGCGATCGACAACCTGCAAGCCTACCGCGACGCGCGAAGCCGGCTGGACTGAGTGCTGCGACCGGGCGATCGTCGAGGCAGTTGCGTGTGAGGCTGTTAGTCAGACCAAGTTGCCGCAACTTATTGGGCGGCGATGATTCGAACCAGCAACTTCCACTATGTGAGGATGGTCGAAAAACCAGAATACTCGGGACATGACGACATACGTCAATAGCAAGAATCACGCAGATTTCAGGGTTTGCGTGCCTCGTGCGCGCGGAAACCGGAGGCGCCAACGGGCACTACGTGAGGTGACTTGCTTTGAATCATGATGGTCGCCGCAATCCCCGTGCGCTCGGCGGCCCCCACCACGCAATTGCTGCTCTATCGCAATCTGCGATAGAAAATCTTGAAAGATCGCCCGATCACGATTACGCTGATTGTGGGTAGGCTCTGGGGGGGACTGTTACCAATAGTGTGGGTCATCGCCAAGTCACACCTTCGGCGGTTCTGGGAATCCCGGAAGGACGATTCGGAGATCGCCCAGAAGGATCTGCTAACCTGGTTCAAGCTGGCCGAAAGCGCCGATTGGGCCAACTTCGCGGCGCTCAAGCAAACCTTCGGCTCGGCCGATCAAGTCGGCAACTGCGTCATCTTCGACGTGGGCAATAACCGCTTCCGACTGATCGGGCGGGTGTTTTACGCCGCTGGTAAACTCTACATCCTCAGGGTGATGGATCATCATGAGTACGACAAGGGACGCTGGATCGATGACTGCGGGTGCTACCAGCCCGCGCTCGAGAAACCACGGGCGGTGAAAGAGTCCTCACCATCGCGGGTGACAAGGCCCCGCCGGCGTAAGAGAGGGAGGTGAGCAATGGGAGTCAAGCCTATTGCGCGGAGGGTGCCCGATACTTACCTGAGACTCGTGAAGCGATTCCCGCTCATCCGTATCCGGGACGAGCCCCATTTGGATGAGGCCCTCCACGTGCTCAACGAGTTGTTGCGGCAAGACCCGGAGGCGGGGACCCAAGAGTATCTGGACGTCTTGACCGACCTGATCGCCGCCTACGAGGACGAGCACATCCCGATCGCGGATGTCTCCGAAGCCGATGTGCTTCGCGAACTCATACGGTCCAGCGGGCTCAGCCAGATGGAGCTGGCGAAGGCTGTTGGGATCGCGCAGTCCACGATCTCGGCTGTGCTGACCGGCGCTCGCTCGCTCACCAAAGGGCAGGTCCTGAAGCTGGCCAAGTGTTTCGGCATCGCGCCGGCAGCCTTTCTTCCGCGCGAGCCTCGTCGCGGCCCGAGGGAAGCGGCGACGCGGCGGTGATGGGCTCTCGTGTTCATCGACCACGGGCCTCCCGGTTTCCTGCTTTCTCGGCCGGAGGGTCGGTCAAGCGACCGCCAGGACATTAGCGATCATCGAATGCACTGCCCAACGAGCGCCGAGCCCGACCTCAGTCGAGTCTGAGAGAAATCAAGCGATTTGAATGCCGGACACGCATTCGGTAGAGTGTGCTCAGCATGCAGCGGAATGCTACCTAGCTGCGGCACTGCCCCGGATTCTTAAGCCCATGACATGACTGAGGCCAGTCGGTCGGCCGCTTTCCCGACGACCCACTGGAGCCGGGTCATCGCCGCGGGCGATCGCGCCGCGCCCGAGGCCCATGCCGCACTCGCGGAACTGTGCGACGCCTACTGGTATCCGATATACGCTCTGATCCGACGCCGCGGCCATCGCTCCGAGGAATCGTGTGACCTGGCCCAGGACTATTTCACCCGCCTGCTGGAGAAGGGGGTGATCGCCGCCGCCGACCAGTCCAAGGGCCGTTTCCGGGCATTCCTGAGGACCGACTGCCAGCACTTCCTCATCGACCATCACCGAAGACAGCGCGTGCGGGCTCGGAGTGCTCAAACCCGTTTCGATCGACGTCGATGATGCCGAGAATCGGTACCGGTTCGAGCCGGCCGACGACTGGACGCCGGACCGGCTGTTCGACCGCGCCTGGGCTACGACCCTGCTCGACCGGGTGCTCGGCTTACTGGCGCAGGAATACGCGCAGACGGGCCGGGCCGATGTCTTCGATCGGCTCAAGGTCGTCTTATCCCAAGGCAAGGGTGCGGTGCCGGCGGCCGAGCTGGCCGCTCAGCTCGGCACGACGGAAGGCGCAGTGCACACAGCGGTGCACCGGCTCAAGAAACGCTACCGGGCGATCCTCCAGCGAGAGATCGCCGCCACACTCGACGATCCGTCCGAGGTGGATGAAGAGATCCGCTGGCTTTTCGAGGCCATCCGATCCTGAAACGGGGCACCTGTAAGGTTCCCGCCGAGCTCGCGTATCAAGTAACATTGGCAACAATCCACGAACCCTCACGGGAGTTCGCGCATGGCCGAGCGCCCACGATGCCCAAATTGCGGCGAAGAGATGCCGTTGAACGCTCCGCAGGGGCTCTGCCCCGCCTGTCTGCTCAAGCAGGGGATGGAGAGCGAGGGCGCGGGCCCTGGATCATCAACAGCGGCACGCCCTCCCGACCCCGATGCAACGAAGGACTATGAGCCAGGCGCTGAGGCCTGGTGGCGAGGATGTTGCTGTCGAGCCCGGCACCAGGCTGCGCTACTTCGGCGACTACGAGCTGATCAAGGAGCTGGGCCGCGGCGGCATGGGCGTTGTCTACAAGGCCCGCCAGATCAGCCTGAACCGCCCGGTCGCCGTCAAGCTGCTCAAGGCCGACATCCTGGCCAGCGACGACGAGCTACGGCGATTCCAGAACGAAGCCGAGGCGGTCGCGCTCTTGGACCACCCGCACATCGTGCCGATATTCGAGGTGGGCGAGCACGAGGGACGCCAGTACTTCAGCATGAAGCTGGTCGGCGGCCCGAGCCTGGAAAAGAAGCTGTCCGACTACGCCGCCGACCCGAAGGCCGCCGCGCGGCTGGTGAAGACGGCTGCGGAAGCCGTTCACCATGCCCATCAGCGCGGCATCCTGCACCGGGATCTGAAGCCCTCCAACATCCTGCTGGACGAGCGGGGCGAGCCGTACGTGACCGATTTCGGTCTGGCCAAGCGGGTTGAGGGCGACAGTGAGATGACGGTCTCCGGCGCGATCCTGGGCACTCCGCCTTACATGGCCCCGGAGCAGGCGTCGGGCCGGCGGGGAGCCGTGACCACGGCAACCGACGTCTACGGCCTGGGTGCGATCCTGTACGCGCTCTTGACCGGGCCGGGCCCGTTCCGGGGCGAGTCGCTGGCCGACATCCTCGAGCAGGTCCGCGAGCAGCCGCCCGAACGCCCCGTCGAAGCTCAACCGCGAACGCCCCGCGACCTGGAGATCATCTGCCTGAAATGCCTGGAGAAGGATCCGCGGCGGCGGTACGCATCGGCCCAGGCGCTGGCCGAGGACCTGGGCCGCTACGTCGCCGGTGAGCCGATCACGGCGAGACCGGCGGGCGCTTCGAGCGGCTCTGGCTGTGGTGCAAGCGGAATCCGAGGCTGGCCGCCGCGCTCGGCTCGACAGCGCGGCCTGCATCGCGGTGGCCGTACTTCGCGCTGCTCTACGCGGACGGAAGGCAAGCTCGCTGCGAGCGAGGCGGAGAACGCTCGTAACAGAGGAGAAGGCCACGAACCGGACGATCACTGCCCAGGCCAAGGATCTCGCCCGGACACTCGCTCAAGGAATCGAACCGCCGAATGGCGGCCGTTCTACTTCGAGAAGGCCGAGGCCGACTTTGAGAAGGGGCAGAACGGCAGGGCTTGGTACGCCTGGCCGCGTGCTGGCGTGCGGCCGTCGCTGCCGAGGACCCTGGCTGGAAGCACACCGCCTGGGGCGCCATCTCCGCGTGGGGGCGTTACACCCCCGTACCCCGGCTGTGTTCGCACCGGGGGAATTGGTTGCAAGAGTCGCGTTCAGCCCGGACGGACGCACGGTGCTGACTGCAGGGCACCGAACTGCACGGATGTGGGATGCTACTACCGGTCGGCCCTTAACACCGCCGCTGGAGCACGAAGATTCTGTAAGCGCCATCGCGTTCAGTCCGGACGGGAGGATAGCGCTGACCGGTAGTCATGGTGGCACCGTTTGGCTGCTCGAGGTCGGCACCGCCAAGTCGCCTGGACCGCCCAAGAAGGTCGAAGGCCAGGTGTGGAACATCGGATTCAATCGCGCCGGGCCGGCAGTGCTGATACGCCGAAAAGACTTTTGGATTTGGAACCCCGTCGACGGCCGAGCTCTGGGGCCACTGACTATCGATTCTTGGATACATATATTTGGATCTGATGCATATCACTTCAGCCCAGACGGGCGGACCGTCCTCATCGGCGGGGGAACCGATCGAGGGCCGAGCACGCATGAAGTGAGGCTTTACAACACGGAAAGCGGCCGACCGCTCGGGCCAACTTGGAGGTGCGAGGGCCGCATCCGCGCTGTGGCCTTTAGTTCAGATGGGCGGAACGTCGCGACTGGGCACGACCGAGATGCGCCGGCAGGACTCCGGGACGGATACGCAAGGTTGTGGCAGGCAGCAACCGGGCGGCCCGTTGGGTTACCGCTTGAACATAGCTCCCGCGCCGTGAATGCGGTCTCGTTCAGCCCAGACGGGCACACCGTGGTGACCGGGGACGTTGATGGAACAGCACGCTTGTGGGACGTGGCGAGCGGCCGGCCGGTTGGAGACCCATTCCAGCACGCTCGGCCGGGCCCCTTCGGTGATCTTGTTTGCCTGGCGTTCAGCCCCGACGGTCGCGTAGTGCTGACCGGTGGTAATCGTCACCTTGCGGCTCGGCTTTGGGACGCGGCGAGCGGCCTGCCACTCGGGCCGCCGCTAGTGCACCCTGGCGCAGTTCTGGACGCAAAATTCGGTCCGGACGGGCGATCAGTGCTGACGGGAACAACATACGGAGCGTTGCTCTGGGATGTAACAAGTGGCCAACCGATTGGGCAGCAGCTTCGACGAGGGTTGCGGAACTTCGATCGCGGAATTCTCCCCGGATGGTGGGAGGGTGCTAACCGTTAACCGCGACGGGACGTTTCGGCACTGGGACGTGGCCACGGGCAAGCCCCTCGGACCCCTGCGGGCTCGAAACGATTCCGCGCGAGGATTACAAAGCTGGGATTTCAGCCCAGACGGACGGACCATCGTTATCGGATATACAGACGGAACGGCGAGATTATGGGACACAGCCACCTGAAATCCCTACTCGGCTCCGATGAAACTCGTGACCGCAGCGCCGCACCCTCCCCTTTCGGTATCTCCGCGCGACGGCGTTACTGCCGTGCAATTCCGCCTGGACGGTCTCACCGTTACCACGAGTAGCGACGACGGGACGGTGCGACTTTGGGACGCCCTGACCGGCAAGCCCCTAGCACCAGCGCGGACACTCGCGGGCGGTTCCCACACCGAACTTAGCCCCGACGGACAGCGCGTGCTCACCATCGGCAAAGACGGAAAGGCATGGCTGTGGGATGCAGCGAGCGGAAGGGTCCTTGGGACGCCGCTCGAACACCACGGCGCTGATCAACAGCTCCGGAAAGATCGAGACCGCACGCCAGACAGTCCGCAGGAGCAGATGAGTATCAAATCTGGAGACTTCAGCCCGAACGGTCGCTTGTTGCTGACATTTGCGGAGTCCACGATGCGGCTGTGGGACGCCGCCACAGGAAGGCCGATCGGTCCCACATACAGCAATGTCAACAGGGCACTATTCAGCCCTGATGGTCACACGCTGCTGGTCACGCGTGACACTGGTCAATCGGCAGTTCTCCGCGACTTCACTAGCGGCGATTTGTCTAGCGGCCGTCCGATCGCACTGCCGCTGGAGGGGGACCTGCACTACCGCAGGACTTTCAGTCCCGATGGACGGGTCATCCGGACGGGCGACCGAGAAACGATGAGCCTGTGGGATAGCACGACCGGGAGGCCACTCGGACCGCGATCTAGACACGAAGGCTGCCCATTCGACCTCGCCATCAGCCGGGATGGTCGCACCGTTGTCAGCAGCGACCGGAGCGGTAAGTCCCTCCGGTTGTGGGATATCACGGAGTGGCCAGATGAGTGGGCGTCGGCCGCCACACTCCGGATCGAAGCGATGACATGCATGACCCTAGACAAACAAGACGAGATCCGCTACCTGGATAAAACCGAGTGGGGAGAGCGACTCGAACGACTAGCCTCGAGAGGTGTCCCCCTGTCGCAACGGCCCCGCTGGTCGCTCGATCCGATCTTGTACGGGCGGCATCCGTGCGCCCGCGCAAAGCCTGGATGGAACGCGGTCGCTGGGCGGAGGCTGAAGCCGCTTTTGAGGAGGCCGTGGCAGCCCGGCCCGAGAACAGTCTCGTGAGGTTCGAGCGCGGCCGGTTCTTCGCCGCCCGGTCTCGTCCGGAACAAGCTGCAGACGACTTCGCCCGGGCCCTATCGCTCGGCGTTCTTGAGGATATGCAGGAGGAAATTCTCGGGATTGAAGGGGAAATTACCGATAGTGAGACGAAACTCCGACTGACCAAAGCGCTCGAGCGTCTTTCGACGGACATCCTCACTGACCCGGCTATCGGTGACCGTGTCCGCGCCGTCGTTGCGATGGAGCTATTCGCACGACTCGACCCGCTGGCCCGTGCCCGCTATTGGGTCAAACGAGGGCACTGGACCGAGGCGGCGGTCGACTATCAGACGGTACTTGATACGTCTGACCCGAATATTCCGAAAGACGATGTGCCGGTCTATATCGAACGCGGCCGATTGTTCGCCGCACGCTCCAGGCCCAGGGATGCCGCCACGGACTTCGTCAATTCCTATATCCTTCTGACCGACAGAGGCGCACGACGTCTCTGAGCTGGCCAAGCACGTCCTTGGTAGCCCCGCGATTCGCGACCACGCCTTCGGGCTTGCAAAGCAATTGCACGGGGCCACTTTCTCGGCAGAATTTCAAGGTAAAGTCTTCGATGCTGTTTTCCCCAGGAACCCCTTCGCGCGTTAACGCTCGCGAACGGAGGTGCTGCCATCAACTTCCCCGCCGGCGTGTCCACGGTCCCTGCATTCGCATGGGAATTGTTGCATAATCTGTGAGCAGAGGCCGTCAACAATGGCCAAGGCGAAATGGGGTCGGGACCGAGTCCGGACAGATGAGTTAGACCTCCACCTTCCAGAATCGCACTGTTATGGTTATTGGCGAGTCCAATTCAAAGCTGGCGATCTGACGACGATTCGCAGTAAGCCCAATGGGCGGCGCTGGAATCAAACCAGCGACTTCCACTTTCTGAGAACAGCCCACACGCGCAAATCGCTCGTTTTTCCTCACCGGCGATGTGCAAATTCGCCAAATAGACCACACACATGCAACGGAAAACTGACGGAAGAGCCGACGATCTCGGACGGGAGCGTCGAGCCGGTTGCTGCGAATGCGGCGGGCGGTGTCTCTGAAATGGTCGAGCATGATGAGAGAGTGAGCGACCCGTTCGAACGCAGGTCCGGAATCCGCCGGCGACTTGATCTGGTTTCCACGCCCATTCTACCTCTCTGGAGCCTTCGCAGAACTTTCGAGTAACCCGGCGATCGGCCTGTCGACTTCTTGAATAATCTGTTCGGCGAAGACCGCGATTGGGTAAAGTGATGCGAACCGGGAGGCACGTCCATGGCCACTGTCGAATTGACCCCCGAACAGCGGCGACTGATCGAGCAAGCGGGAGATCGGCCGGTGCACATCGAAGACCCAGCGCCTGAACCAGGCCTACGTCGTCATTCGGGCCGACGTCTACGAACGAGTGCGGGACATACTCGAGCCGAAGTCGGTCGTTGGGCTTCAAGTCCCGGAAGGCATCCGCCGCTCGCAAGCCGCGTTCTTCCGGGATCTGCCTGAGTTGCTGAAGGATCGCGGGATGTGGGGCAAGTACATCGCCTACCACGGCACCGAACGGGTGAAGGTCGGGCGATCACAGACCGAGGTCGTCCGTGAATGCCACAGGCGCAGATTGTCTGATGACGAATTCGATGCCTTCATCATCGAGCCTCAATCTCCCGAATCCGAGGAGGTCGACTACCCGACCGCCTGGTCCGAGGCATGAAGGTCCTTAGCCGGCTGCCATTTTCCCAAAGTCCGTCCGTCGTCTCGACGCCGGACGGGATCGTGGAGGTCAAGCCGTTCCAAATCGTCCTGATGGTTAGCCTCGCCCCGCGCGGATTGACGGAACTGCCGAAGGATTCGGCGCGATTTCCGGCAATCCTGGACACCGGGACGAACCACAACTTCTCGATACGCACGGAACACTACCAACGGTGGGCGGCACTTCAGCTTCGTCAACGCGGGAGTGTCCGGATCCACGGTGACGAGTTGCCGCTCTTGGCCGGCAGCGTGTGGATCCATCCGAATCGACCGGGGACGAGAGACTTCGTGGAAGGACGAGCAATCGAATTGGAAATGCCTGAGGGCCTGATCGTCTACCCGGAGAGTGCGCCTAACCCCGCTCGATTGCCGATCCTTGGTCTACGAGTCCTCGTCCGCAACCGTCTGACAATCATCATCAACGATAAGCAGCGCGAGTTGACACTAAAGACATCGGGTTGGTTTTGAGCCGAACAAGCGAATTGAACTGGACGGCGCCGGATTCAAACCTGCGAGTTCCACGGTGTGAGGATGGTCGGAAAAGCCAAGAATTCAGGGAATTAACGACTTACGTTTCTCAAGGATGACAAAAATCACACAGATTTCAAAAGAATGCACATATAGAATGAAATAAGCGATCACACACCCTCCTGCCCCTATCGCCGCCGGTGCCGCCTATCAGTGTACGGCTCGGTTTTCCGCGACTTGTCCAATCCCGTCCAGGTTCTGCTCTCGCGGTTGCGATCGGATGGGATTCATGTCTAACCACACGTACACCCTCAGCAAAACTGGGTAATTGTTTCTGCGGATCTACTTTGCTTACGCGCTGCTCGCCGGGCTCAAGCACATTCTCGTCTCGCCCAGCCGTAAGAGAGTCAGTGGCACCCCCCGGCCAGCCCCCCGCGGGTCCGCTGTTTACTTTGGGATGTCCAGCGTCCCATAATATTGGATTCAAAACTGGCACAGACTCTGTCCCGGCCGAGGCTCAAAGCGCGGCTCGCCGGGCGGTTCGGTCGATCTGGAATCGAGAAACTCGCATGACGACGCAGACGGCTCCGCAAACGCGGCCGAAGTTCGACAATCACGGTCAATACAGCCGGACCAGCATCCTGCGGTACGAGAAGATCTTCGGCGACGGATACATCAGCACCGGCGGCGCGGCCACCACGGACGACCTGTGCGCCCGGCTGGGCTCGTCGCTGCGGCCGGGGGCCCGCGTTCTCGACGTCGGCAGCGGCATCGGCGGAGCTGTTTTTCTCTGGCCGCGACCCATGGCGCGAAGGTGACCGGCATCGATCTGGCCGAAGAGATGGTGGCCATCGCGCTTGAGCGAGTCTCGCAACGGGGGATGAGCGATTCGGTCAATTTTCTGCTGGGAGACGTGCTCGAGACCGCGTTCTCCGAGCCGTTCGACATCATGTGGAGCCGCGATGCGTTCATGCACATCCCGGACAAAGCACGATTATTTGGCCGGCTGCATCAGCTGCTGGCCCCGGGCGGCCGCCTGGTGATCACCGATTACGCGCGCGGGAAGACGCCCGGCTCGCCCGAGTTCGAGCGCTACATCGAGACGACGGGCTACCACGTCGTCGAGCCGCGTGAGTACGGCCGGCTGCTGCGGGACGCCGGGTTCCGGGATGTCGTCGTTGACGACGCCACGGAGCGCTTCATCGAGATCTTCAGAGCGAACGCGATCGGCTGGTCACGAACCGGGCCGAGTTCCTCGCGTCGTTCTCGGAGGCCGACCTCGCCTACCTGGTCGAGCGCTGGGAGATGAAGGTGCGGTTCTGCAAGGCCGGCGAGATGAAATGGGGCAACTATCTGGCGTCCAAGGCGCAGTGACCGGCTCCGCGCACGGCACTGTTCGATGGCGGGCCCGGCCGCGGTACCCGCACGGCCAGGCTCGCCATGTCCGTGCCAGGAAGCCCACTCCAGCCGCTGGCAGCGGCTCAGCCCGGGGATGATTTCGTGTCGCAGCAGATGACCGAAGACATCCGTGACCTGGCCGCGTTTGGCTACAGGCAAGCGCTCGACCGGACCCTCGGGAGCTTTTCCTCGTTCGCCGCGGGGTTTTCGTACATCTCGATCCTCACCGGCGTCTTCCAGATGTTCTACGTGGGATACGGCGCGGGGGGGCCGGCATTCTACTGGACCTGGCCGGTGGTGTTTCTCGGCCAGTTCACCGTCGCGCTCTGTTTCGCCGAACTGGCGGCGCGATACCCGCTCTCGGGCGGGGTCTACCAGTGGTCGCGCTCGATCAGCTCGGCGACGATCGGCTGGATGGCCGGCTGGGTCTACCTGTGCGGCTCGGTGATCAGCCTGGCCGCCGTGGCGCTTGCGCTCGAGGCCACGCTCCCCCAGATCGCGCCGGCGTTTCAGCTCGATCGGTGATTCCTCGGCCGGGCCCGATACAGCCAGGAACGCCGTTGTGCTGGGCTGCGGGCTGATCGCGCTCACGACCCTGATCAACTCGGTCGGAGTTCGGCTGCTGGCACGGATCAACAACATCGGGGTGATCGTCGAGCTGCTGGGCGTGGTGCTCTTGATCGTGCTTCTGGCGGCGAGGATCCGCCGCGGTCCGGCGGTGCTCTTCGAGACAAACGGCCGTGGCGGCGAGGCTCGGGTTATCTGGGCCCATTCCTGGCCGCCGCGCTGATGGCTTCCTACGTATTGTATGGGTTCGACACGGCCGGCACACTGGCCGAAGAAACCGGCGAGCCTCGCCGCCGCGCTCCCTGGGCGATTCTCCAGGCCCTCGCCGCCGCGGCGCTTGCCGGCGGGCTGCTCATCCTCTTCGGCATCCTCGCCGTCGGCGACCCAGGCAGCCCGGAACTGGGCCGGATCACCGGCGGCCTTGCCTTTCTCGTCAAGGACGTGCTCGGTGAGCCGTTCGGGCGATTGCTGCTCGTCGCGGTGATCTTCGCCGTATTCGTGTGCGCCCTGGCCGTCCACGCCGGCTCCGTTCGGCTCGTGTTCGCGATGGCCCGCGACAACAACCTGCCGTTTGCACAAGCGCTCTCGCATGTGTCCACCCGATTCGCGCCCCGGTCGTCCCGTCGGTCGTGATCGGCGTGCTGGCCGCTTTGATCCTGGTCCTGAACGTCAACCTGCCCCACGTCATCGAGATGCTATGCTCGGTGGCGATCATCTGGGCCAACCTGGCGTATCTGATGGTCACGTTCCCGCTGTTGCTGGGCTCGGCTGCGGCGCAGGCCGGCCGCGGCAAGCGGTAGTCTCAGCAAGGGTCGCGTGCCGCGCACTGCTTCAGCCGATCACGCGTCGCCCGCCGCGTCGCCGGGGGCCGCGAGCCGACCGTTTTTCTCGCTGGGCCGCTTCGGACTGCCCATCAACGTGATCGCGGTGATCTGGGGCTTGTTCGTCGTCGATCAACATCGGCTGGCCGCGACCGGCGATCTACGGCACCGGCGCTGGGGCCGGTTCGCGGCACCGCTCGCGACGCTCGCCCTGATCGTCCCTGGTGCGGTCTATTACCTTCTCTTCCAGCGCAAGCGGACAGGAATCCTGGCCAAGCACGCGGCCGATCCGGTCATGACGAGCTCCAACTCGACGGCCGCAAGCGATTCGTTGCAAGTCGCAGCCCGGAAGTGCCGAATTCTAGAGTGGCCGGGGCACTGCGCCTGGTCAAGAGAAATTGATTTGAGTAGCGTGATGTGGTGGCTCGCCGTGCCGCATTTCAAAGGGCAGCACGAGGACTCGCCGGCCATGGTCAAGCTGCAGGTACGAAGACGGCGGAAGGCGTCACCGCCGCGCGAGGTTCGGCCGCCCGGGCGCGCTCGCGCGGTTCCTGGGATGGTGCGTCCACGGCTACACAGCGCTCGGGCTTGGTCGCGGCCGGGCTGATCGCCGTGCTTGCTGGTGCGCGGCGGTCCCGACGCGTTCCGCTGGTCGTTCCTGCTGATGGCGGCCGCCACGATCGTCGACTCGACCGACGGCTGGTTCGCTCGTCGCGTCCGGATCAAGGAGGCCGTGCCCGGCTTCGACGGCCGGCGGCTCGACGACATCGTCGACTTCCTGAATTACACCTTCCTTCCGCTGCTCTTGATCTGGCGCGCGGAGATCCTTCCCGCCGGGCAGGAAGCCTGGCTCTTCCTGCCGCTCCTGGCCAGCGCCTACGGCTTCTGCCAGGTCCAGGCCAAGACCGACGACGGCTATTTCCTGGGGTTCCCGTCGCTCTGGAACGTCGTCGCGCTTTATCTCTACGCGCTGCCGCTTCGGGATGGGCTTCGCTCGCGATCGTGGTCGTGCTGGCCATCCTGACCTTCGTGCCGACTCGCCACCTCTATCCCTCGCAGCCCGGCCGGCTCAATCGCCTGGCAACGCTCCTGGGCATCCCCTGGACCATCCTCTTCGTCTGGGTGATCTGGAGTCTGCCGCACGGCGGCGCAGTCGCAGGCTCGACCGTTCCACCGCGGTTCGCTGGCGTGGATCTCGCTGTGCTACCCGTGTTCTACCTGGGCGTGTCCTGGGCGATCAGCGTCGTTCACTGGCGGAAGCGGGCGACAGCGAGCTTGAAACGGCTCAATCCGGCATGGGCCTCGGCTTCTTCGGCGCAGGGCTTCGCGCTGGCCTTTCGGCAACGTCGACCAGCGTCAGCAGCAAGCCGCCGACCACGAAGAAGGCGATGACCGACAGGATCGCCCCTCGGCTGAGCCGGTCAGCTCGTTGATCAGGGCGAAGATCGCGGGCCCGAAGATGCCGGCGAACTTCTCGGCGACGCCGAAGAACCCGAAGAACTCACCCGACTTGTCCCGCGGGATCATGCTGGCGAACAGCGAGCGGCTCAGGGCCTGCGTTCCCCCCTGCACCGCCCCGACCAGGATCGCCAGCATCAGGAAGTGGGTCGCGGTCGTCATGAAGTAGCCGAAGACGCAGATCCCGACGTAGACCAGCGAGCCCCAGCGCGATCGAACGCTTGGCGCCGATCCGGCTGGCGAGCATCCCGAAGAGGAACGCGAACGGGATGCCGACGAACTGCACCAGCAGGATCGCGGCGATCATCACGCCCTGGTCGATCCCGATCTCGTCCCCGTATCGATGCCGCCATCCGGCATGATCGTGCCGATGCCGTCGTTGTAGATCAGGAAGGCCAGCAGCATCAGAAACGCCTGGCGATAACGGCGCAGCGCAGCGACACGTCTCGATCAGTCGGTCGACGGCGGCGCGGATCGGCAGCACGCTGCCCGCATCGGCCCTGCGACGGCGCCGGGCCGGCCGGCTCCGGCACGCGGCGGAACAGCGGGATCGAGAAGACCAGCCACCAGACCGCGACCGACAGGAACGCCAGCCGCGAGGGGAGCGTGGCCTGGGCCTGGCGTCAAGTTCTCGCCCGAGGGGAGCCCGAACCACTCCGGCTTCATGGATCCACGCCAGGTTGAGCGCCAGGAGAATGCCCGCCGCCGATGTAACCGAGCGCATAGCCGGCCGTCGAGACCCGGTCGACCTCGTCGTCGCTGGCAATGTGCGGCAGGAGCGCGTCGTAGAAGACGAAGCTGCCGTTGGCGCCGATATTGGCCAGGATGAACAGGACCGAAGCCAGGATCCAATCGCCGTGGTAGATGAAGAACATCCCGGCCACCGACGCCAGCCCCAGCGCCAGGAAGGCGCCGAGCATCCGCTTCTTCCGGCCGTTGAAGTCGGCGATCGTTCCCAGGAGGGGCGAGATCGACGGCGATCAACACCATGCCGACCGTGGTCGCGATCGCTGAACCAGCTGGGTCGCCTGCTCGCGGCTTCACGTCCGGCACAGGCCACTTTGGCGTAGTAGATCGGAAAAACGGCCGTGATGATCGTGGTCACCATCGCCGAGTTCGCCCAGTCGTACATCGCCCAGGCGCGCAGCTCCGGACGGCCCAGCCCCAGCTTGTCCAAGCAAACCATTGCAGCCAGCGCCCGTTTGGCCGGGAGTCGTGACTCATCTCGGTCGATCGTTCGAACTCGACATGGGTTCCCCTCCGTGACCTGAGTTTCCGCCAATTCCAAGCGGTCTCGCCGGCCGTTCCACGATCCTGGCTCAACCCCGTTGGTTGTGGGGACCGCGCGAGTGCGGTATATCATAGCGGGGATCGAGCGGATGAAATGGCTGACGGGGCAATCTTCGGGCACCAGCGGTAGCGAGGCAACAGGTCGATCGATGAGAAGAATCTTCGACGGACATCTGGACCTTTCGTGGAACGCCCTTTCGTGGGATCGCGACATCACGCTCGAGCTCGACGCGTTGAATCGGAGCGAGCAGGAATGACCGACCACCCGGCGCGCGGGCGCGCCACCACCACGCTGCCGGAGATGCGTCGCGGGGCCGTGGCGGCCTGTCAGGCGACTCTGCTGGCCCGAGCCAAGCCCGGGGCCAGGCGGCCCGACGGCACGAGCCGGATGACTCTCGACTTCGCCGAACCAGGAAATCGCCTCGGCCACGGCGCGCGGGCAACTGGCTTATTACGAGCTGCTCGAGCGCCGCGGGCTCTTGCGGATGATTCGCACCGCCAGCGAGCTCGATGCCCAGTGGCGAAGCTGGGCCGAGGACCCGGCGCGCGCGCCGATCGGCTACATCCTGGCCATGGAAGGTGCCGATCCGATCGTGGATATCGGCCAGGCCGCCGCCTGGTGGGACCTCGGCCTCCGCTCGGTGAACCTGGCTCACTACGGCACGAGCCGCTACGCCGTCGGCACCGGCGACGACGGGCCGCTCACACCGGACGGCGATCTTGCTTCTCAAGGAGTTCGAGCAACTGGGCATGATCCTCGACGCCACCCATCTGTCCGACACCAGTTTCTTCCAGGCTCTCGATCTATTCAGCGGACCGGTGCTGGCCAGCCATAACAACTGCCGCGAGCTGGTCCCTCACCAAAGGCAGTTCAGCGACGAGCAATCAGGCTTCTCATCGAACGGGACGCCGTCATCGGCGCGGCCTCGGACGCCTGGATGCTGGCGCCGGGGTGGGTAACGGGCAGACCACCCGCGACGTCGTCACGCTTGGAGGCCGTGGCCGACCACATCGACCACATCTGCCAGCTCGCCGGCGACGCGACCGCACGCGGCCATCGGCAGCGACCTGGACGGTGGCTTCGGGACCGAACAGACACCGCTCGGGCTCGATCGAATCTCGGACCTGCAAAGGCCTGGACCCGATGCTGACGGCACGGGGCTATTCCGCCGAGGCGATCGACGGCATCTTCCACGGCAACTGGCTGCGGTTCTTCCGCCGCAGCCTGCCGCGCTGAAGCTGGAACCCGGCCACCGGAGGGTGTAGAATTCCAGTCGAGCACTCGAGGAACCCCGGACATCGACCGTTTGCGCGATCGTGGGCCAAAACGGGTCCCGCGCGGAGGATTTTCCGCGATTCGGGTTTCGTCTGATCACACTCGCTCGGAACCCCCGTCGCGCCGGGCGAGGCTGTGTCAGGCACGAACGGAGCGACCGGGTTGGATGAGCTAAAGGCGCAAAGTTCGCAGTGGTGCGAGCAAGCACGTCGGCTGTGCGAACCGCCTGGAGACCCTGGTTCTGCGAGCTTGTTAGATCGGCTCGATACGATTGCCGCCGGGATCCGGTTGCGGCGGCAGCTCGACGGGCTCGACCCACCGCTGGAATCCGAACGTCGCGACCTGGTTCGCCAGCTCGCCCTGCTGCAGGTCGTTGCCGACGGCGCGGTCGAAGCCCTGGTCCAGGAGACGAATGGTTCCAAGGAGGTCCGCGCGCGGGTAAGGCTCTCGGCGCAGAAGTCAGAGCCAGTCTGCGCCGGGGTGGCCAGCGAGCTCTCGCCCGGTCCTCTGCAGCAGGCGATGGTGATCGAGGGACTGCGCGGCGACCTCGATTGGCTGACGCGCTGGTCACGCGGCTGGATGGTGAAACGGCTAGATCGGTGACGGCGTGGCTCGACGTCGAGCTGGGACGACTGCGCGGCTGGTTGCGAGCGCCGGCCGGCCGCGATCTCGACCCGCGCGACGAGCCGCTCCTGGCCGGATGCGAGCGGATGCAGTCGGTCGTACTGGAGCGGCGCATCCGTCGCGAGCTCGACCGGCCGCCCTCTGGCTCGAGCGCGATCGAGCTCTGGATCCAGCGATTTAAACTTTCGCGACTGCAGGCGCAATTGCAAACGCTCGACCACGCCTCCCGCAAAGGCGCGTCGCCGTCCGCTCAGGGCGGCGGCGTTGCCCGGCGGCTCGACGAGCTGTCCGGCCGATGCGCCCTGCTGGCCGACCGGGCGGACGAACTGCTGGCGGCGCTGCCGCTTTCGCGGGCGACGCTTCTGCCAGGAAATCGTCCAGACGGCGGTCGACGAGGTTGGCGAGACGATCGCATTCCTCGAGGATGTGGCCCGTCGCGGCGCGGTCACGCGGCTGAAGCTCTTGCGCGACGACCTCGATCGGCTCGTCGCTGCCTGCCGCCGCTGCCGGCGCACTCGTCGCACCGCGCTGCGAATGTGGAGGCGGGCGAAGCGACGCCCGCTCGATCCGGCCGCGATCCCGATGCCGCCATCTCGCCGGCGGGCGGCACTCCGACAGGTCCCCCCAAAGCGCCTGCGCGGAGGGCGCGATATCCATCCGGCCCGAGCCTCCGCGCCGTAATGGCGACGATACCCCGCCGCCGCCAAGGCACTGCGCCGTTCCAGGCGTCAACAGACGCGGCTCGGCGCGCGTCAGAGGTGGCGCGGGCCTCTGGCAGGAAAGCCTGTTGACGCTTCGGATGGAATCGATCTTTGGCCGTCGGTTTGTGGTGCGCTGGAAAACACGGTGCTGGTGCTGATCGTGGTCCTGATCGGGCTGATCGCGGCTGAATCACTGGTCGAGCGTGCATCGCCCGCGGGGCTTTCGGTGGACCAGACACGTTTTTCGCGTGGGCAGACCTGGCGGTTTGCTCGGTTTTCCTTTTCGAGTTCGCCGTCAAATTGGCCCTCGCGCCCAACCGGATGAGCTACTTTTCGCCATTTGCTGATCGACCTCATTCCGTCACTCCCCGTCGGATTCGCCGCCCATCAGATCGCGATCAGCAAATCGAAAGTGCGGCCGGCCTGACCGCCGGGTCGGGGCCGTTCCGCCGCATGATTCGCTACAGCCGGCTGGCACTGCGACTGCTCCGCGTGGCGAGTGCCGATCGCGAGGCTCGCGCGGGGCGCTGTCCTCTTGAGGTTGAGCGACCGCCTGGTCCGCCGCATGGCCAGGCTGCTCAATCGCAACATCGTGCTCTTCGAGCCGTTTCAGGCCCAGAAGCCCGAGTCGAGCGATCGTCACCAGTAAGGCACGTAACTGAACGAAGGCAGCAAC
>CAWDZZ010000017.1:0-628895 GCA_963806595.1 uncultured Isosphaeraceae bacterium
ATCAGCCAACGAAACCTGCTGGCCGCCGCGCAATCCTCGGTAACGGCCCGTGGCCTCGTCGAAACTGTCCGCGAAACCAATGCTCTCATCCTGCCACGTCAACAAAGCTGCGCCATCGCGGATCGCGCCTACCAGTACCGACGAATCCTTGAGCCGAGGCAGGTAGGGATAGGCGCGAAGTCCTCGGCGAGTTGCTTGACCGGGACCTGGTTGTTGCGCCAGAGGGGGACCCGATCGAGCTCCATCTTGAGCCTCGACCCGGCAAAGCCTGTGAGAAGCAATTCGTCGTTCCTGAGTTTCTTGCTCACACGAACGGCGAGCGCATCGTGTCCCGAGGCAAGCCGGAACGCTTGCCACTCGACAGCCTCCTGGGGAGACTTCTGAACGGGAACGAGCAGCCAGTGGTAGACCTCCGGAATACGTGCCGTGACGGTGCCGTCTGCGGCAACTCTCTGGGTTTCCGCCTGTTTCACTTGTTGCGGGGTGAGGTTCAGCGCGAGCTTCTCGTCCAGGATCGATTCCCAGGCGAGATACTTCCGCGCGGCTTCGTCGAGATCTTGAAGGCGGGTCTTGTCGGCCGCAAGGAAGACCAGCGTGTTGCGATAGAGCCGGGGCGTGTTTCCACGCGACTCGAAGATCGCCTTGGCGGCCATCTCGGCGGCGCTGCCAGGCTCCTTGCTGTAGGGGTGATCGATGCGGAGGACGACGAGGCGCGCGTCGAGTTCGTCGGCCACATCCAGTCCCGACTGCGGCATGGCATGGACGCGGTTGAAGTCGCAACGGGCCAAGGACGGCGGTGATTCGGCTCCGACGGCGAACTCATCCGCCGCTACTTAAAAATGTAGGCGCCGCTAACCACGATGCGGTCCCGAGTCTTTGTGGCGGGCCGATAGTGTTCCGAATCGGTGCGACAGGCCCGTCCGCTTTACGGAAAATATGTTCTTCGAGGTCGGCAAGGCTTGAGACCCACCAGGGAGTAGGAGGCAATGGTCAGTTTCATGGCGTGAACTCTATCGAGGTTGGCGTCTTCCGACCAGCCAAGCGAAACCTAGCTTCGACCGACTCCTCATTTCCAACGAGGAACTCATTCTATGCCTAGTGCTCTGTCACACCTAGAAATTCGGGTTGGCTGCTTGTCCTGGATCGCAGATGATGTGCGCGACAAGGAGGTCCCGCATGAACAAGAAGTATATCGTCCGCCTGACGGATCAGGAACGGCACGAGTTGACGGCCGTGATCAAGAAGTTCAAGGGAACGAGCCAGAAAGTGCGACGTGCTCAGATCCTGTCTAAGGCCGACGCGGACGGCCCGAATTGGACCGACCGTCGGATCGCTGAGGCATTCGGGTGCCGAACGAGAACCATCGAGAAACTCCGTCAGCGCCTCGTCGAGTGCGGCTTCCGCGAGGCGCTGGACGGCGCCAAGAGGGAGTTGCCTCCCGTGGAAAAACTGCTCAGTGGCGAACAGGAAGCCCGGATCATCGCCACGCGCCTCGGGGCCCCTCCCAAGGGCTATGCTAATTGGACGCTCCGCTTACTGGCGCGGAAGGTGGTGGAGTTGGGGATTGTGGAGTCCGTGAGTTACGAGACGGTCCGGCGAACGTTAAAAAAAACGGCATGACGAACCGCAAGATCGAGTACTGGGTCATCCCTCCCGAGGCCGACGGGGAGTTCGTGGCTCACATGGAAGAAGTGCTGGAAACCTACGCGCAGCCGTACAACCCGATGCGCCCGGTCCTCTGCATGGACGAACAGCCGGTGCAATTGCTGAAGGAGACGCGCGTGCCGATCGCTGCTACTCGCCGACACGCCAAGCGCGTCGACTATGAATATGAGCGTGCCGGAACGGCGAACATCTTCATGTTTACCGAGCCACTGGCGGGTTGGCGCGAGGTGGCTGTACGTGAAACGAAGACCAAGGTCGACTGGGCGCTCGAAATGGCTTCGCTGATGGAAGGCCGCTACGCGGGGGTCGAGCGAGTGATCGTCGTGTGCGACAACTTGAACACGCACACCAAGGGCGCCTTCTACGAAAGCTTCGCACCTGCCCGAGCCGCGAGCTTGTCCGTCGCATCGACTTCCGTCACACGCCCAAACACGGCAGTTGGCTCAACATCGCTGAAAACGAACTCAGTTCCCTGACACGACAGTGTGTGGCCGGCCGCCGCTTCGGCGACGCTCGCACGCTACGAGCGGAGACGAAGGCTTGGTCATCCGACGTCAACAGCGCCCAACGGGGCGTCGACTGGCAAATGAAGATCGGCGATGCTCGCACCAAACTCGCTTCGGTCTACCCGAAAATCAAGCTGTGACAGAGCACTAGTGGGCCGTCAATCTTCGATTGACGGGTAAAGTTTTCGCAGTTTTTGCCGAGCAACAGCCAGAGTAAAGGTCCAGTGGATGTGCGCCTTCCTCGCGTTTCGAGCGCTTTCCCATGCCGCCACTTCCTCTGCCATCAAGCTTCGATTGTCCAGTCGGCGGTCGAGGCATTGGCGACCCATGATGTTGATCTCGGTTTCCGCCATGTTCAGCCAGCTGCCGTGCTTGGGAGTGTAGTGGAACTCGATCTTGTCCAAGATCCGACGCGCCTCCTCGGGCCGGAAGGTCTCGTAGAGGCTTGCTCCGTCGTGAGTGTTCAGATTGTCCTGCACCAACCGAATCTTGGTCGCACGAGGGTATTGCCGGTCCACCAAGTCGCGGATGCAGCGAGCGTAGTCTTGGCGTGTGCGTCGGTCGGTGACCGTAACGTGACGCCAGCCTCGCAATGGTTCGCACATCACGAGTTGGCAGCAGACCCCTTTGCGTTCGTACTCATAGTCCACGACGGCGGGAGAGCCACGCCGGGCTGGTTGAGGCGGGCGCACTTCGCCGAAGAGTTGCCTGCTCGCTTCATCGAAACAGACCACCGGCCACTTGGGATCGTACGGGAGCATGTAGGTTTGAATCACGTCCTCCATCCGCCAGACAAATTCGGCGCTGGCCTTCGGAGGGATACACCATGATTGAACAATCCAGGGCTGAATGTCGTTTTTTTCAGCGCCTGACGCACCGTTTCGGTGCTGATCGAATCGACCAGACCCAAGACGACCATTTCGTCAGCCAGCAGTTGTAAAGTCCAGTGACATCGCCCACGAGGCGGGTCGGTGCAAGCCAATTTGACCAACTTCTGTTCCACGTTTCCGTTGATCTTGATCTTGTCCGGACGTGCCGGTTGCGGCCGGTGATCGATTGCCGCCTCCAACCCTTCGACGACAAATCGTTTCCGGACGCGAGCGATGGTCTTCAAGCTGGTACCCAGGGCTGTGACGATTTCATCGTCGGCGAGTCCTTCGCCCCGCACGCCGTCTGCCAGCAGCAGAATGCGAGCGTGGGTCAGCTTACGACTGGCCGACTTCCCTCGGGAGACGAGTTGTTCCAAGGCCGCCCGTTCCTCCGGAACCAGCGTGACACGATACTTATCCATCACAGTGCTCCTTCACTTGATGTGCATCCTCAAACGGATGCCTTCAAGAAACAGGAGCTTGCGTTACCCGTCAATTCGGGATTGATCGGCCATCGGGTCAAACGTTCAGTTAATCGCCACGACCGTTTCTTTTGCAGGGAAACTGAGCAAAATCACCCGTCAATCGAAGATTGACGGCCCACTAGTGTCCTGAGTCAGAAGTTCGTTCACAAATTGCCTTAACCCGGCCCAGAATCAGGTCGGCGTCCGCTGTCCAAACGAAAGGCCGAGGTTTGCGGTTATGGTCTTCCAAGTACTCTTTGATCGCTTGCTCCAGCACCGCGACACTCCGAAAAGCCCCTCGGCGGATTCGCTTCTCGGTGATCTCCGCGAAGAACCGCTCGACCTGGTTCAGCCAGGAACCGCTCGTCGGAGTGAAGTGGAGATGATACTCAGGGTGCCGCAGGAACCATCGCTTCACAGCGGGCGCATTTGTGTGTGCCGTAGTTGTCCATCACTAAGTGGATCTCAACGCCCGGTTCCTTGGACACACTTGCGTCGATCTCGTTCAGGAACTTGAGCAACTCTTGATGTCGGTGCCGGCGAAGGCAGCGACCGATCACTTCACCGGTCGCCACATTCAGGGCCGCGAACAGCGAGGTTGTGCCGTGCCGAGCGTAGTCATGCGTCCGACGTTCGGTCTGTCCGGGCTGCATGGGCAACAGGGGTTGCGTACGGTCCAAGGCCTGGATCTGGCTCTTCTCGTCGATGCAGAGCACGATCGCTCGGTCCGGCGGGTTCATGTACAGGCCGACAACATCGCGAACCTTCTCGATGAAGAACGGGTCGTTGGAGAGCTTGAACGTCTCGGTACGGTGGGGCTTCAATCCAAACGCACCACAGATCCGACTGATGCTGGACTGGGACATGCCGGTGGCTTCGGCCATTCCCCGGGTGCTCCAGTGGGTGGCGCTTTTGGGCTTGGTCTCGAGCGTCTTGGAGATGACCTCCTCGACGTCCTTGTCGGTGATCTTGGCGGAGCCCCGGGCCGCTCCTGATCTGTCAGCCCATCGACACGTCGCTCAAGGAATCGTCTGCGCCATTTGCCGACGGTCTGGACGGTGACACTGAGTTTGGCTGCGACCTGCTTGTTATCCATGCCGTCGGCGCAGGCCAGCACGATCCTAGCGCGCTGGGCCAATTGTTGCGTACTCTTGGGTCGGGAAGCCCAGGTCTTCAAGGTCTGCCTCTCGTCGTCGGTCAGGATTAATTCGGCTTTGCGTCGGCCTTTGGACATCGGTGGTCTCCTTTGGAGGAGACTGTACCGTCCCGAGACCCAGGGCGCAATACTTGTTTAACGTATTTCTGACTCAGCACACTAGACTCCAGCAGACCTACCTCAATGACCGCGACAAGCAGGTCCAGATCGCCCTGTATGAGAGCGGCCAGCCGCTCCGCATGCTACCCGCCCGGCTCAAGGCCATCGCCATGACGGGGGCGAGGCTGCTGGTCGACGGCCCGACCGTGCCCGCTGCGGGCGCGCACGTCGTGCTCTCCCTGGGGTACCCCACGATCATCCTCCACACCAGCGGCAAGGTGGCGTATGCGCACCCGGCCGCCTTGGGGTCGCACGCCATCTGGATCGAGTTCCGCGAGACTTGCCGGGGAGAGCCACTCCACAAAGCGCGGGATCTCATCAGGGCCCTGCGGTGATGGGGCGCGAGGATCTCGCCGGGATGCTCGGTCAGGATGATGCCGCGCCCATGTTGAGCGTGAGGGTCGTCCTGGCGAAGCGGGCAGCGAGCAGCTCGAGGACATCATGACACCGTCCGTGTCCTCCAGTTGCTCACTCTCCGTCATCAGCTCTGTAAAACCGGTCGTTCCGATGGGCCTCGGTCTGGTCGGGCAATTCTCGGCGGCCCAGCAGCCGCTCGATCACAGCCTCGCGGCGGGGACTTCCCGGTAGATGATCCTGACCCGCGCCCAGTAGGCGGCAAACAGCTTGATGCAACTGGGTGATCATCGTTAGTTCTTCCGGTCGGCCACATCGCGACGATCGACGGTCCTCCCGTACATCGGCAGCGACGCGCCGGGCCGGTCCACTCGAAGAGGACAGTTCGGTCGTGGGTCCGAGCAGTGGTATCACGAACGGGCACAACGGGGCCGGGTCGATCGGGTTCTCCGGGGGCAAGCCACGGATCGAACGGTCGGCGACATCGTGGTCATGCGGTCAGACTCGGCCGGGTTCATACCACGAGATCTCCGATGCCCCGATCCGGCGACGAGCGCTGGGCCTAGCTCGACGACGTCATCGTCATGGCCGGGGCGCTCCAGCCGCGGCTCAAGCCGAGGATCGCCATCGCCGTGCTCCGCGACGGCCTGTCGGCGCCGTCGGCTTGGCACCGCGAGGGGATCGTGCACGGCGACGTCGAGCCCTCGAACATCATGCTCGAGCGCACCGGCAATGATAACCTGATCGACATCGCGGCAGCCTTCGCGCGCGATGACGCCCCCTTGCACGCCGACCTACGTCGCGCCCAACGACCTGAAGGGGTCGGTGGGCTGGGAACGATCGTGCGGACGCCTGGGAGCCGGGTTTGAAGTGGTGCCAAGGCCCCTTTCCGCGATATACTCGAGGATCAAACTCCTTCCACCTGTGAACATCCGACGACACCCGAGGAGCCGTGTCTTACAGGTGTTAAATGTGTAAAGGGTGAATATCCTTTACGGATCAATGCAATTTTTCGCGTCGAATAACAACTTACGTCAAATCCGCAGTGTAAAGCGTGGACTAGAGTTCAGATTTTCCAGGCTACTCGACGGGTTGGCCGTGACCGAGGCCGCTGGCTGGCTATTACGATCGTTAGGTCATCGAGGAGCGGCCATCGTGAAACACAGGATGCTGGAATGGGGGTTGTTCTTCTGCCTCGGTAGCGCGCTCGCCCTGTTGACCTCGTGGGTCGTGTCCAGATTCTTCGACCGATCTTCCTACCACCTCAAGCTCTCCCCCACAGGGAATCTGCGGCACGATCTCCATCTCTTCATGTACGAGGGTCAGTTCGCATTGAGCAACCAATTCGACAGCGATTCCTCCGGCAGAATCCGACCGTTAATCGTGGAAATGAAGATGCTCATCAAGAGGGACCTCTTGAGGGGGGATCGGTGCGGGCAATTCACGATTCCGGGACTCGATCTAATTCTACAGCGCTAAGTCGTATCCCACTGACATCGTTTCAGCTTGGAAAGCCTGATGCCAAGATCGCGAAGCCTTTGCCGAGTGCGTTTGAAGTGGGACTTCCGAGCCTCGGCATTTCGCTTCTCGGCCCATGTGATCTTTCTTGCTGCCTTGGCCAGCAGCTTCTCCTCTGATCGGCGTGACACTAATCCCCGGGCCTGGACCAGGGCGGCTACGGCTGTCTGGAGCTGGCAGACCGTTAGCTCTGGATTTTTCCCCCGCCCATTCCTGCCGCACCCGCGACAGGAACAGGTAGCTCACACAACTGAGGATCAGGTGACGTTTCAAGCCCAGGTACCGTCGCCCCTCATACTGATCCAGCCCGATCTCGCTCTTTTGATCCTCGAAGCAGCGTTCGACTCTCCAGCGCGAGAAAGCAACCAGCAGCAGAGGTTCAATGCTCGTACCGGGCGGCGCATTGCTGACGAAGAACTTCAACTCTTCTGGGCTCAGCACGTTGCGAGCCACAAGCAGGTGGAGCGTTTCGCCGGGCAAACCGTCGGCTCCCTTGACCGTCAGGAGCACGCGCTTGCATTCCCAGACCATCGGTCCTTTCTGCCCATCCTTGACGCGGAATCGTTGCCACGGCTGATCCCGGAGCTTCGGATCGTGCAGTAATTCGTCGACACGGCGAGCGGCCTGGCTGCCGCTAGCAAGGCGAGGAGTCTTGCGGCCTCGGCCGCGACGGTTCTTATGGTACGGCCGGCTCACGACCCGAGGTGGGTCAAGCCAGCCCGTGAAGCTCCGCGGTACTTCGGCGACGTATCGCTGCTTCCGTGCGGTCAGTTCCCGCAGCAACTCGGGCTTGCTTCCATAGCCCTCGTCGAAGGTCAGCCAGTCGAATCGGATGCCGCTCTGCACGGCTCGATCATAGAGTTCCAGGGCGATCACCCATTTGGGCCGATACACCATGGTGTCGGGAATGCCGGCCTCGCGACAGCGGTCACGGTCGGCGGCCCAGCTCTCCGGCAGATACAACTCGCCGTCGAGCAGGCAGTGGAACTCGCCGCATGCGAACCCCAAGTGGACGGTGACCATGCAGTTTTCGGTCTTGCCCAGCCGGCCGCACCACTGCTTCTGCACGCCGGGTGTTTTGTCCCCTTTCTTGGGGTCGCTCGTCTCGTCGAAGACGCCGATGGTGTGCGGCCCTTGATGTTCCGCCGCGACAAGTCTCTGGAGTCGCTCGAGGAGATCATCCTCGGGCCATCGATGCTGGGCGAGGAATTCCTGCAACGTGCGCGGGGCAACATCAGCGTCCAGCGCGATCGGCTCGACACTTTTCTCGGGCAGGTCCGAGAGCTGCCCGCGAACATAGACTCCCAGATGCGCACGAGTGTCCTTACGACGGAAGGTAACGCCGAAGTAATCGAGGAACTCGCTCAACTTCGGCTCCAGCTGACGGATCTGATCGACATCCATGCCTTGCCCTCCCGAAATCCTTGGCAAGGCACAGTTTCGCTCAAAACCCCGACGAATGGAAGGTCAAGTTAGCGCTGTAGAACTAAGGTACTACTGGAATGCTCCGTCGCGTGGGCTCATCTGGTCACTGGAACAATCTCTGCTGATCCCCGTAGGATTGTTGTTATTGCTAACCGCCTGGTTTCGCATTCGTCTCGGCAAGCTGCAGGCGCACAGTTCGCACGTCAGCCTTCAAGCTCCAGAGAGGCAGGGTGCTGAGAAATGGACCCCCGCAACGGAGTCTCAAAATTATGTAAAGCCTCAACCATAGTTGAAACTTTACACTCGGGCCTTGACCCGACAGAAAATCGCAAAGAGTGAAGTAGTATCGGCCCTTCGCTCTACGACGTTTGTCGGTTGAATGCCGGGGCGGCGGCGGTTAGAGTCTAGGATGTGATGAGGCATGGACTCCGGAGAACCGTGATGCAAGATGAGCCTTCCCGCAAATTCACCATCCTGGACGCCTTGGCCCTGGTCGCGGCGGTGGGCATCGGTCTGGCGTTGGCCCGAGCGTACCAGTCCAGCATGGACTCCGCCGCAGCCGGCGTTGCGATGACCTACCCCCTCTCAATCCGATGGTTCGGCCGGCCCGCCCCCCTGCTAGTGTCCTGAGTCAGAAGTTCGTTCACAAATTGCCTTAACCCGGCCCAGAATCAGGTCGGCGTCCGCTGTCCAAACGAAAGGCCGAGGTTTGCGGTTATGGTCTTCCAAGTACTCTTTGATCGCTTGCTCCAGCGCCGCGACACTCCGAAAAGCCCCTCGGCGGATTCGCTTCTCGGTGATCTCCGCGAAGAACCGCTCGACCTGGTTCAGCCAGGAACCGCTCGTCGGAGTGAAGTGGAGATGATACTCAGGGTGCCGCAGGAACCATCGCTTCACAGCGGGCGCTTTGTGTGTGCCGTAGTTGTCCATCACTAAGTGGATCTCAACGCCCGGTTCCTTGGACACACTTGCGTCGATCTCGTTCAGGAACTTGAGCAACTCTTGATGTCGGTGCCGGCGAAGGCAGCGACCGATCACTTCACCGGTCGCCACATTCAGGGCCGCGAACAGCGAGGTTGTGCCGTGCCGAGCGTAGTCATGCGTCCGACGTTCGGTCTGTCCGGGCTGCATGGGCAACAGGGGTTGCGTACGGTCCAAGGCCTGGATCTGGCTCTTCTCGTCGATGCAGAGCACGATCGCTCGGTCCGGCGGGTTCATGTACAGGCCGACAACATCGCGAACCTTCTCGATGAAGAACGGGTCGTTGGAGAGCTTGAACGTCTCGGTACGGTGGGGCTTCAATCCAAACGCGCGCCAGATCCGACTGATGCTGGACTGGGACATGCCGGTGGCTTCGGCCATTCCCCGGGTGCTCCAGTGGGTGGCGCTTTTGGGCTTGGTCTCGAGCGTCTTGGAGATGACCTCCTCGACGTCCTTGTCGGTGATCTTGCGCGGAGCCCCGGGCCGCTCCTGATCTGTCAGCCCATCGACACGTCGCTCAAGGAATCGTCTGCGCCATTTGCCGACGGTCTGGACGGTGACACTGAGTTTGGCTGCGACCTGCTTGTTATCCATGCCGTCGGCGCAGGCCAGCACGATCCTGCGCGCTGGGCCAATTGTTGCGTACTCTTGGGTCGGGAAGCCCAGGTCTTCAAGGTCTGCCTCTCGTCGTCGGTCAGGATTAATTCGGCTTTGCGTCGGCCTTTGGACATCGGTGGTCTCCTTTGGAGGAGACTGTACCGTCCCGAGACCCAGGGCGCAATACTTGTTTAACGTATTTCTGACTCAGCACACTAGTATCCCTGACGCTCACCCTGTTCGTCTTGAGGCTCATCGGCCCGCGGCCGCGGTACGAGCGGCTCGTCGGCTCGCCCGGGTTCGCCGCCTGCTATGCGGCGGCCTTAGGACTGGCCATCACCGCACTGACCGTCGTGATGCAGTTCGGGATGTAAGCAGCGGCCAAGAATTGAGCCATTATCGCAGAGCCACCTGAGCCATTCCGCGATCTGTCGATCGCGGCATTGGCCTTCCCTCTCTCCATGCTCCTGCATCCACTCGCACCTGTGAAATGCTGCAAGTAAGCTGGCATGTGTCTGCCGCCAGAGCGTGGACGAGCGGCGTCCATGTCGTCGGCGCAAAGTGGCGGCGGGAAGTACCACCTTCCCGCCGCCTGACCGCTCGGGAGCTAGTCCTCCCGTGGGCCCATCTGAGTGTCCCCGCGCGCTGGCATCGGGTCAACCAGGCAACTTTCGCCGTTGGCACCCTTGCTGTCGCCGGTGCCTGCTTAAAGATTGCGAACGCTGGTTCCTGCCGCCTTGGCCCCAAGCTCGTTATTGCAGCCCGACTTGTCAGGAAGCCGCACAGCACTGGCGGTCCTGGCATGCCGGTCAAACTTATAGAGCAACCATCCAAGGCAAGGAACGCCGTCGCGAACAGGCCCGACGCCACCGCGAGCGTGCACAGCAGCGATCAGGTCTTGCCGAGCCGGCGTCCCCAACACCTCTCAGCGAGCCGGCTTTGCCGGCGATCGAAGCCCAGACCACGTCCGATTCGATACCGATTATCCCAGCAGGCAACCAGAGCGTAGGCCAGCGCCCAGCCGAAATTCTCCCGAAATCTTGCGGTTTGCCGTGCAGCAGACCGGGCTGCTACGTCCTGTTTCTGCCCTCGCCTCGTTCTCCCGATCAACATTTCTGTTCCGGCTCATGCCGCCTGGCATTACGGCGAGTTCGCCAGCGGGAAACCCGACTCAGACGGCGGCGCCAGACGTGGCATCCTTGGTCATTACCTCCGTCATCGTGGACCACCACCAAACCAACTCGGTCATGTCGCCACGTATTGAGCATGCCGTCCTCCAGGAATAAGTTTCTCTCGCCCCCCAAAACCGAGGAGGAAGCGGGTGGGCCGGGTCTTCCGGTCCCCCGTTTCCTTGCTCGGAATTGGGGGTGTGGTGGCGAGGTCCCCCATGGCTGATTGGCACGCCAGCGACGTCCGCTTCCTGACCCTTGCTCAACTGGGCGAGCACTATCGACGCTATCGATTGCCTGATCCCAACGCCGAGGCTGCCATGGCTGGATCGTTCCAGCGCTATGGACAACTTACTCCCGTGGTCGTTTGCCTCCGAGAGGAGACGCACGAGGTCCTCGACGGCTTCAAGCGTCTCGCCGCCGCGAGGGCCCTCGGCCTGAAGGCTCTCAGTACCCGGCTACTGGAAGCCGATGAGCGTGTGGCCAAGGCGGCCATCCACGGGCTGAACCAGACCGGCCGTCGCCCCCAGGAGTGGGAAGAAGCCTGGATCGTCCACGCCTTGGTACGTGAAGACGGCATGACGCAAGTCGAGGTCGCCGAGCTCTTGGGCCGGCACAAGAGCTGGGTCTGCCGGCGACTGGCTCTGGTCGAGAAGCTGACCAACGAAGCTCGGGAAGACCTACGCCTGGGGCTCTTGTCCACCACCGCCGCGCGGGCGCTGGTGCGGTTGCCGGCCGGCAACCAGGTCGACGTACTGGCGACACTGCACCGTGACGAATTGACGGCCGCCGAGCTCGAGGGCGTGGTGGATCTGGTGCTCGCCGCGCAGCCAGTCGCAAGAGGAGTACATTCTGGCCCAACCGCGCCCTGCCTTGCAGCAAGCGCGGCAACAGGAGGGCTGGGCCTGGGACCCTCGACTCAGCCTTGCCGGCAATCGCATTGCGCGACGCCTTGCCGGCGTGTTGGACGGCCTGGGCCGCATGGAGATCTGGCTTCACAGTCAGGGCCGCGCCGGCTTGACCCCCTGTGATCGTTTGGTGCTGACGCCGGCCTTTTCCCGGCTAGCTCGCGATGCTCACAACGTGGCCACTCTTGCGGAAGACCTCATCGGAGAGCTCCAGACTCATGACCGAGCCCAAGCGCAATGAAATCATCAGTCGCTGGCGAGCCGGTTCTTCGATCAGGAAGATCGCTCGTGAGATGGGACTGGCCCGGAACACCGTCAGCAATGTGCTAGCTCAGATCGAAGCCCAGCGGACCGGTCATGAACGCTCGCCCATTCGGAGGCGGCGCAGCCGCCTCGATCCTTTTGAGCCGATCATCCAGGAACTGCTGGGCCGATACCCTGATCTGACCGCCGTGCGGCTCCTGGAAGAGCTGCGCGAGCGAGGCTTCACGGGCGGATATACCGTGGTCCGTCGGCGGCTCGGCACGTTGCGTCCCCGCTCGGCGCCCTCGCCGGTGGTCCGCTTTGAGACGGCGCCGGGTACACAGGCTCAGATGGACTACGCCGTCTACGACCTCGACTTCACCAGCGAGGGCCGGCGCCGCGTTAATCTGTTCAGCTACATCCTGGGCTACTCGCGTCGGCAGTACCTCCGCTTCGTCGAGACCCAGGACATGACGACTACCCTGCGCGAGCACCTGCGAGCCTTCGAGTATCTCGGGGGCGTGGCAGCCAACTGCTTGTATGACAATATGAAAGTTGTCGTGACTGGCTACGAAGACGACGTACCGGTCTACAACTCGCGGTTCCTGGCGTTCGCCACGCACTACGGCTTCCGACCGGTGGCCTGCCGACCGCGGCGGCCTCAGACGAAAGGTAAGGCGGAACGCCCCTTCTATTATGTAGAAACCAGCTTGTTCAACGGCCGCACTTTCTCCTCGCTCGATCATCTCAATGAGATGACCGTGTGGTGGCTGGCCAATATCGCCGATGTCCGCGAGTTGCGGGAAGCCAAGAAGACCCCGCTGCAGTTGCATTCAGAAGAGCAGTCTCATCTGATCCCGCTACCGGCCCAAGCCTATGACGTTTCCCCCGTGGTCTATCGCACGGTCAACGTCGAGGCCTTGGTCATGTACTGCCAGAACGGCTACTCGGTGCCGTGGCGGTACATCGGCAGCATGCTGCCGGTGCGGATCGCTGAGAAAGAACTGATCGTCTACGGTCGTGAGGTCGAGGAGATCGCCCGGCACGCGCTATTGCCGCGCACGGTCAGGGGGCAGCGGGTCGTGCGCAAAGAGCACCGGCCCGTCGACGATGCACGACGACGGCAGGCGGCATTGCAGGAACGGTTCGCCGAACTGGGGGAACCGGGCTGTCGATTTCTAGAGGGTTTGTTCCGGGTTCAGCGTTATGGCAAGGACCAGGCGCAGCGGGTGCTGACCCTGTTGGGCACCTACGCCCGCGTGGACCTGATCGCGGCGCTGGAGCGCGCCGTGCGGTACGGCGCGTATTCCCACGCGGCCGTGGAACGGATCTTATCGGCCCAGGCCCGCCCCAGAACCATCCTCGAGGCGTTGGCCGAAGAAGAACAGCAGTTGCCCCCGTGGCTGGGTGAGGACTTGATATCCCCCCGGCTTACGTCGAGCTATCAATATCTCTGCGAGCCGGAGCCCCAGGATGCTGAAAACCCGCCCACCGCGTCCGGCGACGCCAGCGCCGACGGAGCTGCGCCGGCAGATCATTGAAGATTTTCAGGCGATGCATATTCCTCTGCGGCTCGAGCAACTCGACGCCGTGTTAGGGCGTGCCGACAGCCAGGGGATGTCGCACCTGGAATTCCTGCGGGCCTTGATCAACGAACAGGCCAACGCTCGCCGCGAGCGGAGTCTGGCCCACCGCATTCACGTCGCCGCGTTCGCCCAGAGCAAGACCCTGGCCGAGTTCGATTGGCAGTTCAATGCCGATGCCATCGATCGGGTACGAATCGAGACCTTGGCCGGGGCCGAGTTCATCGGTCGTCGGCAGAACCTGGTCTGGGTGGGACAAAGCGGTGTCGGAAAGAGCCACCTGATGCAGGCCATTGGCCGCTGCGCCTGTGTCCTGGGTTATCGGGTGCGGTACGAGACAAGCGACTCGATCCTGCAAGCGTTAACAGCTGCCCTGGCAGACCACACGCTGCCGCGGCTGCTGCGGTACTACGCCAAATTCGACCTGGTGATCCTCGACGAGTTCGGCTTCGACCGCGTGGAGCGGTTGGAATCGCCCCAGGCGGCGAGCTTGTTGTACAAGCTGATCAACGTCCGCGACGACCGGTCGACAGCCCTGGTGACGAACGTTGATTTCGAGAAATGGGGTGAGTATCTGGGTGATCCGCCGCTGGCCATGGCGTTCCTGGACCGGATCGTGGACGGGGCGGCCATCCTAAAGATCAACGGCAAGTCGTACCGAGCACACCGGGCGGAGCGAGCCTCGGCCGTCAAGCGACCCAAGAAGTAAGCTGGCATTGCGAGCCGGAACCGACCAGCCATCGTTGGCTCTTGCCGCTTTCGCCGCTCCTCGAACCTCACTTCCCCAAGACATCCCGCCATCGCTCCACTCGGCAACGACGCCGGTGGCTCAATCTCGCCGCGATAATGGCTTAGTTTCTGACCGCGACCGACATCGGGACGAATTACCTGCACTACAGTCGAAGCTCGCTCCATCTCCACTTCCTGATGATGCGGTCGGTGACGTTCGCCGCACTGTCGGTCGCGGGGGCATGGCTCACGCTGGGCCTGCTCGGGTGGTGGCGTCGGGAGCGGGATTGGGTGGAGGTCAGCGGGATTGTCCTCGGTTTCGGCTGGCTCGTCCTCCTCGTGGCCACGCAGCTCAATTTCTGAGCGGAGCCGCGAGGGTACTGACCATGGACACGCCGACGCCCTCGTCGCCTTTGAAGACGCCCTCACGGCGGCGAACCGGATCCGGGCTCGACTGAGGATCGGTCAACTCACACTGGCGATCAGCGACACCTATAAGTGTCTTGATACCAGCAAGAATCGCCTTCGTGCGATTGCGCCAGCGCTCCGGCTCTTGGCTGGCGGTGTCTTGGCGCTTGGTGCTAACGCGCATGTAAATAGCGTGGTGCTTGCTCATGTCATGTTCCCCTTGTCCTTCTAAGGAAAGCATGACACGCAGATGGGGCACGGCAAGCTCAAGCACACGGAAACACGACTCACAAGGAGGCCTCATGTAAGCGCCCTTCAAATGCCGCACGCTCTGGCGATGTTGGTTGATTCGAGCTATGTTGACAACCGGAAAAGTCGCTGACGCCCTGGCCGGATAAGAGCGATTAGTGCCTTTTGTTCATCCCCCGACCTATGGAATGAGGTGCATTGCAATTACGATTTCCACTCCTCCGGGATGATCGTGCCATCCGTTTTGATGAGGCGGTCCGGCCTGCCGGTCAGGCCCATGCGTCGGGAGGTTAGCGTCACCCGATCGAGCGATACCGTCTTTCCAATGCCCAGGCCGCGACGGTGATCGCACAGACGATGATTCCACCTCATGGGGGCAGTTCAACCTCGACGCCCTCAGTTGTTTGGCCGGCACGGACGCTCACGATCTTTGCCCGCTTCCACGGGTCGGCATACTCCTTGAACGCCTCGGGGTGATCACGCATGAGTGATCCGGGATAGACCTCGGGGTCGTCGTACGCGTCGTGGCCAACTTTGAGTCCATACTCGCCCGGAGGCAACGCAGGGAAGGAAAACGTGCCGTCGGGCGCAGCTCGCGATTCCTCGCGGATGGCCGTTTTACTAAAGGCAACAACCCAGAGGTGACCTTCCCAATCTCGCGGCACGTCCTTGACCCGACCGCGGATGCTGCCCCCCTCGGTACAAGCGATGTCGAGCGACTTCTTTTCGTTCAAGCCGATCGCAATCGGCCCGACCTGCGTAAGCGGGTGGCCCGCTTCCTCGGCGACGACGTACCAAGCCTCGTTCTGGAACGGAACGTTGAGACTGTAAGACCCGTCGCGGATCGGGAAACTGGCATGGACGAGCGGCTCGCCGACGGCGGTGCGCTCGCGCATGACCGGCGAGTTGGGCGCGTTCCTCGTCCGCGGCAAGGCCCAGAGAGCGACCCATCCGGATTGGACCGGCCGGCCGTTTCGCGTCACTCTGCCGGCAATCGTCTGCTGAGCGATCTGCGGTGCGGATCCGTCGGTTTTTCTCTTCATCCGGGCGACGATCCCCTCGATCGTCTTCAGCTCATTGACCTTGGGTGTATACGCCTCCGCATCGTGGTAGCCTCCGGCGGTAAAAGTCACGTGATACTCGTCGGGTGCGGGGAACGATGCGCGAAAGCGGCCGGGTTCCGTTTGCTCGAAGTCGCTCCGACAACCCTTCAAGACGACCTCTCCTGATGGCTTGCGCTCGAATGTGCACACGACCACGCTCGTGAGTCGAACGGGCTCGCCCGTGTCGGTGTCGATCGCCCGGCCCTCGATCCAGCCCGCGCACTTCAATGTCATACTCAGCTCGCCGAAGGGACCGAACTCCGTCCCGTCCCCGCGGACCACGTGCCAGTAAATGCCCTTTTCCGTCCGTCTCACACCCCAATCAATCAGCGCAAAACCAGACTTGCGAGCCTGAACCTGCTGCTGGAAATCTCGGCCGAACCCACGCATCGAGGTTCTGCCCGCGGCGTCAGTCGTCCCAGCGAAAAGTACGGCAACCGCCGAGATCGGTCGACCGTCCTCATCCTTCGTGACAACCGCGACCGGCACGTCCTTCGCCAGGCGGATCGTCCCCAAATCCTCTTCACCGCCCGGCCGGATCGGGGGCCACGGATTCAAGAAGGTGCGCTGACGCTCGGGAACCCGAACCACCAATTGGAGGTGGCCGACCGGCAAAGGCGGGGTCCGGAATCGCCCTTCGGCGTCCGTCTGGGTCGGGGCCTTGACATTCTGGCCGAGGGTGTGTCCGAGCGAATGCGTCGAGGACGCCGCGAACACGGGGATGTTCGCCCGCAGCGTGCCATCCGTGTCGAGGACCCGCCCGGTAAAGATCCGCCCGCGGTCGAGTCGAATCGTGCCGATGTCAAGATCGCAACCAGGGAAGATCGAGAAGTTCGAGGACGGGAGAACCTGACCGGCCAGGCCGGCGGCGTCGATGTGAAGCGCCCCGTAGCGATTCCGGTACACCGGTTCAACCGGCCCAAGGCGAAAGCGCCCTTCCGAGTCGGAGCGGGCCTCGGCCAATGTTTTCCGAATCCGAACGAGCGTCTTCGAATCGACCGTTTCCGTCCAGACCCGAGCACCGGCAACCGGCTGGCCCTCGGCGTTGACAACTCGCCCCGAGAGCGTGCCCAAGGGCGACGGCTCTTCCGCACGGACAGGAAGGACCAGAAGAGCGGCCAGGCAAGCGCCCAACGCGAACTGCGACTTCGTGACGCCATGAGTACGATTCATTGCGCGCCTCCACCGCATGCTGAGTTCAGCGACAAACTCGAGCGTTTCAGTCTTGCACACCGAATTTTGTTCGGGCCAGGGCCTGAATGCAATAAAATTGCTCTCTCACGACGATCACGTACGCGCGGGGGTGACCGTGACCACCTTGCCGAAGGCAAGCTCTGAGGTGGTGGCTTTCGCTCGAGAGCCGAAGTCCTGACCGGACTCGGGGCAGTCGATGCCATGAAGACGAATCTTGACCGGGGTTCGGTCACGAAGCACGGTTATCGTGTCGCCGTCACTAACACCGACGACGTTACCCGTGAAGTCAGCGGCAGGTGCAACACCTGGAACGCTGACCAGGATGAATGTCAGGAGCCAGAACAAACACGATGACCGATGCACTGGAATCTCACACCGGGGGAATATCACCCTTCACAGAGCCCATCATACCGCGAGATCGCTGTTCATGAGCGTCGTGCTTCCACTAAAAGGCTCGAACGCTCGGTTGGAAACTTCGATGCACGGCAGAACACAGCCATAACCATATAAGATAAAGATACGTCATCCAGGGCTCTACCCCGGGACACCGAGGTTTTCACGGCATCCCATCGCTCAACGACGGCTTTTCGGAAGGGGGGGAAGCGGGTGTTTCCATGGGCACACCCGTAAGGCCCGATCCTTGCCACAGCAGCCTCCCCGAAAACCGGCCGGCGGCGAAACAACTCGAGTTCAATACGCTGCGTAAGGAACTCTCGCTCGCGACTTCGGCGAAGCCTATCCGCAGGTCCACGCCCTGCGTGGTCACCGCGTCCAGCGTCGCCGGCGAGGGCGGCCGGTAGGGGCCGGATGCTGAAGTTGCAGCAATATCCTGTCATATATCAGTGCCGAAGCTCTTAGCATCCGACGGAGATCCCAACCGCCGGACGCCGGGGCCCTGCCCGGATGGGCGCGGGCCCTGGCGTCGATTCCGATACTGGCCGCCGCCCCGTCGCGGCGGCATCCCCATTGACACGCGCAGCGAGGAGGTCCCTTGTCCCACATCGTGACAGTCAAGACCGAGGTTCGTGACTACGCGGCAGTCAGCGCCGCATGTCGCCGCCTTCAGTTGCCTCCGCCGATGGCCGGCACCGCTCAGCTCTTCAGCGGCGAGGTCAGCGGCCTGATCGTCAGGCTGCCAGACTGGGCCTATCCCGCCGTCATCGACACGACTACAGGGCAGGTTCACTTCGATAACTACAACGGCGCCTGGGGCGACCAGGCTCAGCTCGATCGCTTTCTCCAGATCTACGCCGTGGAGAGGGCACGCATCGAGGCCCGCAAGAAGGGCCACCAGATCACCGAACAGGCCCTGGCCGACGGTTCCATCAAGTTGACCATCACCGTTGGAGGTGGCTCATGAGGATCATCGAGATCACCGTTGACACCAAGGGGCAGAGCAAGGTCGAGACGCCGCGGCTTCACCGGCGGCGAGTGCCGCGAAGCAAGCAAGTTCATCGAGCAGGCTCTTGGTCAGCGCACCGACGAGAAGCTGACCGCCGAGTTTTATCAAGACCAAGCCATCGATCAGCAACTCAAGCAGTCCAACTGATCACTGTCTCGTCTCCACTTCCCACTTCTTGGCCAACGATCAACACCGAACAGGAGAACACCCATGACGCTCTCGGAGCGTTTGTCGGAGTACGTGCGCGCCTGCTTCAGCGGGATCTGGGTCCAGTCCTTCGAGCATGATGACGCGATCGCCGAGATCGCCAGGCTGTGCCGCCAGCAGGGCTGGACGCTGGCCACCTGGGACGTCGACCGAGGGCTGGCTGTCGCGGTCCGCGAGGACGGAGCGAGCTCGGCCGCGATTGCCCCCGACCCGCTGGCGGCGATCAAGGCGCTCCGCTCGCTGGCCACTGCGGATGGCACGGCCCTGCTGGTTCTGCGTAACTTCCACCGGTTCCTGGGAAGCGTCGAGGTCGCCCAGGGCGCTCGACTCGGCCATCGCCGCCGGCAAGCAGGCCCGCACGATCCTCGTTGTCATCTCGCCGGTCGTGCAGATCCCGACCGAGCTGGAACGCCAGTTCGTGGTGCTCGAGCACGACCTGCCCGGCCGCGACCAGCTCGAGCGGATCGCACGCAGCATCGCCACTGAGGCCGGCGAGTTGCCCGAGGGCGAAGAACTCTCCGCGGTCCTCGACTCGGCCGCCGGCCTGACCCGCGTGGAGGCCGAGAACGCCTTCAGCCTCTCGCTGATCCGCCACGGAAGGGTCGCGTCGGACGTGCTCTGGGAGCTCAAGGCCCAGACGCTCAGGAAGAGCGGCCTGATGTCGATCCACCGGGGCGGTGAGTCGTTCGCCGACCTGGCGGGCCTGGATGCCCTGAAGTCGTTCTGCCGGCATCGCTGACCAGCAGGCCGTCCTGCCAGCAGGCGCGCCCCCGCGGTGTTCTATTGCTGGGAGTGCCTGGCACCGGCAAGAGCGCCTTCTGCAAGGCGCTGGGCAACGAGGTGGGTCGGCCGACGCTCATCCTGGACATCGGCTCGCTGATGGGCTCGCTCGTCGGCATGACCGAGGAGCGGACCAGGCAAGCCCTGCGGATCGCCGACGCGATGGCGCCTTGCATCGTGTTCGTCGACGAGATCGAGAAGGGCCTCTCCGGCGTCCAAGCCAGCGGCCAGACCGATAGCGGCGTCTCGGCCCGGATGTTCGGGATGCTGCTGTCGTATCTCAATGACCACGAGACCGACGTATTCTTCGTCTGCTCGGCCAACGACGTCTCCAGGCTGCCGCCCGAGTTCGCCAGAGCCGAGCGCTTCGACGCGATCTTCTTCCTCGACCTGCCGGGGTCTCGGGAGAAGGAGCAGATCTGGCGGCTGTACCTCGAGAGGTTCGGGGTCGACCCGGCCCAGAAGCGCCCGGGCGACCGTGACTTCACCGGCGCCGAGATCCGGGCCTGCTGCCGGCTCGCCGCGCTGCTGGGCGTGCCACTCACGGAGGCCGCGGCGAACGTCGTCCCGGTGGCCGTCACCGCCGGCGAGTCGGTGGAACGCCTCCGGAACTGGGCGGCAGGCCGATGCCTGTCGGCGGACCGGCCCGGCATCTACTCGCGCGTGGCTGCCAGCCCCGGCAAGGCGGGACGCAGCGTCCATCGCGGCGATGCTTCGCTCAACTGACTCCCGGGCTCTCGAGCCTGCGGACCCGTCGCATTATTCGCACAATTCGTGGAATGCACTCCGGCGTTCGATTCTGCGAATTGTGCGAATTTCGCGAGCCACTTTCCGTTCAGCGGGACCAACCTGAAGGCACCGCTGGTCGACCCACCTTATCACCCTTCGCAATCGCCAGGAGATCCCATGTTCGCTCGAATCAGGATCATCGGCCGAAGTGCAGGCTGTTGCCTCAGTAGAATCATCCTCGCCCTGCTAGCGGCGATCACCGGCTGCGACCGGAAGCCCCAGTGGCGCGGCGTGGGGACCGACGCTGGGGATGTCCGGCCGGCTCAGAACACCGATACCTCTCCCGGGAGCAACGGCCATGGCGATGTCAGCTGAGCCGCGCGGTGGGCGATGCCTGATCGCCCTGCTGCTCCCGGCTCTGATCGCGTTGACTGCCCTCGCGATACCCGTCACGCAGGCCGTCGCGCTCCTGCGTGGCTGGGACCCCGGCGTCCGCGAGACGCCGCCGACTTTCAGTTCAACCGGCCCCACCGTGGTCCAGCTGGAGCGGTTGCAGCAGCTAGTCTCCAGACGGGTGCACGTGTCCGACATCCTGGTCGGCGAGTCGCGCTGGCTCGAAGGCTGCTGGATCATCCAGGGCGACGCGCTGCTGGCCGTCGACATGACCAGGGCCGAGATCAAGGAGCGGGACGAGAAGGCGCGGTCCGCCACGATCATCCTGCCCCATCCGGCCATCCTGTCGGCGCGCGTCAATCACGAGTGGAGCAAGCAGTGGAATATCCAGTCCCGCAGCTGGATCCCGCTGGCCGGGTTGCTCCTGGGCGACCGCCGTGCCATCGAGCAGCAGGCGATGCGGGAGGCCCAGCGGCTCGTGGAGCGGGCCGCCGGCACGGAAGACAACAAGGCAGCGGCGCGGCAGGGTGTCGAGAGCATGCTCTCCGAGTTCTATCGAGCCGTCGGCTGGCAGGTCTCGGTCCGCTGGAAATGACGGCGGAGGACCCGCGCACGCCGCAGCCGGGGCGGTCTCCCGAGAACGTTCGGGGCGTTCTTGCCGTTCGAAGCGCTTGGCAATTGCCCAGAAAGCCGTCGCTGACCCGAGCCACCGCAAATCTATTCGCAGAATTCGCAGAATTCGGCCGAGCGGGCCTTTCTGCGAATTCTGCGGATTGTTCCCTCCGGTGTAGTCAGCCCCGCGAGATGCCCGTTGCGCAAGCCAGGGCCTTACGGTGCGAAGAGACAACCGGCGTTGGTCGAACGGGCAGGACACTGCGAGTCGTCCAGCGGCCGCGATCCGCAACAGTTTCCCCAAGGAGTAGCGCGCCGTATCGTGAATCTAGTCAAAAAAAGATCGCAACATCAAAACTCGCGCGTCGGGTTGGTCGATGCCTTGATCAGGTCTCAGTTGAACGCGAGTATCGTGAAGAATGCGTAGGCGCCTCCCTTGCCGCTCTTTGGCTGGAACGCGTTGCCAGTCGTCGGGAAGTCTTTCGCATAGGTGATCCCCGTCACGTAGGCATAGGTGTTGCCGGCGGGGTCTGTGTACGCGGCGATGCCTTTTCCGGACCCCGTGGTCGAGGGCCCCAGAAAGGTAGAGTAGATGAGGGAATTGTCACCCGTCTGCCCCGGATCAAACTTCGCCACGAAGGTCTCGGTCTGCCCCGACACGGGGTACTTCTGGAAGGGGAGTTTTGTGGGGAAGTCGTAGAATGGGGCGTTGCCGGTCACGTAGATCATCCCGGAGGCGTCCACGGCGATGCCACTGAGGGTGGCGTTATTGTAGCCGACCTCCACATTGTCGCCATTGGATCCGCCGAAGTAGGTGGAGTAAAGTAGCTGCGAGCCGTCTGCGCTCAACTTGCTGACAAAGCCCTCCCAGGAAACGAGACCGTGAAGGTCCAGGCTCGGCTGGAACGCACTGGCCGTGACCGGGAAGTCGAGCGAGTTGGTTCGGCCCGTCACGTAGATGTTTCCGGCGGAGTCCAGGGCAACGCCGCCGCCCTCGGTGACTTCTGTACTGCTGCTGAGATAGGTGGAGAAGACAACCCCGGTCCCCGTCGAGTTCAGCTTGGTCACGAAGGCGCCGCCATCGCCGACCGGCTGGAAGGCGCCGGCCGTCGTGGGAAAGCTGGACGAAAAGGTCGTGCCTGCCACGATGGCGTCACCGGAGCCATCCACGGCGATGCTGCCCGGTTGAGATTGGTCCCATCCGTCGTTGCCGCCCAGCAAGGTCGAGTAGATGAGTGAAGCCGTACCTGACACGTTTGGATTGAACTTCGCCACGAAGGCGCCGTTGCCACTCGTGATGTAGGCCCCCGCCGTCGTCGGAAATGCGCCCGCGCCGGTGTCAGCGGAGCCGGTGTAACCAGTCACGTAGGCAGCCCCGGCGTTGTCCAAAGCGATTCCCACGCCCGACTCGTCTCCGCTGCCGCCGAGATAGGTCGAATAGAGGAGTTGCGAGCCCGAGGGGTTCAACTTGGTCACGAAGACGTCGAGGCCGCCCTGATAGGCCTGGTAGCCATTCTTGGTGGGGAAGTTGGTCGAGTTGGTGTAACCGGTCACGTAGGCGTCCCCGGCACCGTCCACGGCGATGCCCTGGCCCTCCTCGTAACCGCTCCCGCCCAGGAATGTCGAGTAGATCAGGGACGCGGCGCCCGAAAGGTTCGGATTCAGCTTCAGCACAAAGGCGTCATAGTTGCCTTTGAATTTAGTTTGAAACGCGCCCGTCGTCGTCGGGAGGAACTTGCCCGAACTGGCGATTCCCGTGAGGTAAGCATTGCCCGCGCTGTCCACGGCGACGGCGATGCCTTCGTCGTTGCCGCCGAGGTAGGTTGAGTAACTCAGGCTCAGCACCGGGTCGATCACCAGCGAGCGGGTGTGGTCATATCGCCCGACCCGGAAGCCGACCTGGCCGCCGCGACCGATCGCGAACCGGCTGGCGACGAGGTGCCGGGCCCCGTGGATCGTCTGGTAGGCCACCGGGGCCTGCTCGACCAGGTCGCCGCCGGCGGTGTGCAGCACCAGGTTGCCCTGGGCGTCGATCGACTTGCCGTGAGAACCGGCGAACGCCAGGCGGATCGCACGGGGGTCGGCCCCGGGCTTCACCACGAGGTCGTACTCCAGTTGCTGCTGGTCGCCATGGTAAATCAGATTGATTCCACGGTAGACATCCTGGTATTTCACCTTGGCGTAGCTGGCGATGTTGGTGGGCCACTTCGAGGGGTTGTCGCCGACGAGGTAGTTGCTCACGCCGGGCAGCTTGTCGAGACCGACGCCGTGGGACGTAGGGCTGGCCCCGACGAGCTTCATGGCGACCACGTTGCCGCCGTCGCCGTGCTGCAATTCCATCACGGCACTGGTGGGCATCAGAAACGCCGAGTAGCCGGCGCCTCGGGCGAGGAAGTTGACCCGGGAAGCGGTCTGGCCCTCGTTGGCCTCGAAGCTCAGCGGGAGCTCGTCATAGGTCGCGGTCAGATGCGCCTGGGTGGCGGCGTCGGTTTGAGCGAGTGCGGTGTCCTGTGGAACAGACGACAGGCAGAGGCGCTGTTCCAGGGGTTCGAGGGACAGAAATCTGCGCGTCGGTCTTTGTTTTCGCGGCATCGATAGGTCTCCTTAGCGGGGTGACCGGTGGCCGAGCGGTTGTCGGCTACCGGTCACCCGATTTCGAGGGTCGAGCTGACAGGTGGTGAACGGGACGAAGACGTCGGGGTCGCTGCGGTCCAATGGAACGGCCAACGATCCCGGCGCAGACCGAGCGCCGCGGCTATCAGGAAACCGCTGCGCGATGCACCTCATCGGCCACGTTGCTGCGAATCGGATCAGGGAATGAGCACCGTCCCAGCATCACGGGGACGGCGGCCACTACGACGCGCTTTTGTGCGTTGCCGCCAGGCATTCGAGCGTGATCTGTTCTTCGCTCAGCCAGTCGGCAAGCCCGCGGGTTCCGCGGGCTCGCTCCAGAAACGTCTTCACGAGCGACTCTGTTCGACCATGGGTCCTCGGGGTTTGGGGACGAAACTCTTTACGGTCGGGGGTCATGGCGCGAAGGGATTGGCTGGCAGCTCCGGCGTCGTCGTGATCTTCGCCCGCCATGATTCGGCTTTCTCCTTATTGCCCCAGGCTTCGTAGAGCTGGACAACCCGCTCGCCCGCGCCTGCCAGAAGGACCTTGGATCGGGCGGGAATCCGAGTCTCACGGGTTTTCATACCCGTGTAGCCTGCCAGCAACAACGGCTCGGCCTTGGCGAAATCCCTCTGGCCCAGCAAGCTGCCGCCGAGCAAGTTTTGGGTGTAATACCGCGACCAGTCGTCGGGCAGCTTCGCCTCACGGATCGTCAGGCACTCATGAAGAATCGACGCGGCCTCCGCGTACTCTTGCTGCTTGAGCAGAATCAGTCCCAGCGTGGCCATCGTTCCGGCGGTCCGGGGATCGTCCGCGCCGAGCGTTCTCCGCTGGATACGGAGCGCATCGACAACCAGCGGCTTTCCCTTCTCGAACCGGCCTTGAGACTCGTAAAGCGATGCCAGCGCGGTCATCGACGCCAGCGTGTGGGGATGCTCCGGGCCGAGCACTCGGCGCCGGTCTTTCAGGACCTGCGTGAACAGTGGCTCGGCCTTCTCGTACTGGCCCCGACCCTCGTACAGCCTCGCCAGGTTGTTCATCAATGACAGGGTGTCGGGATGCTCCGAGCCGAGCACCCGGCGCTGGACCGCGAGCGCCTGCGTGAACAGTGGCTCGGCCTTCTCATAATGGCCCCGAGCGCTGTACAACAGCGCCAGGTTGTTCATCGTCAACAGGGTGTCGGGGTGCTCCGGCCCGAGCGATCGGCGCTCGACCTCCAGCGCCTCTGTCAACAGCGGCTCAGCCTGATCGTACTGGCCGCGAGCCCTGTACAGCTCAGCCAGGTGGTTCATCGTCCCCAGGGTGTGGGGATGCTCCGGGCCGAGGATCCTGCGCTTTCCCTCCAGCGCCTGCGTGAACAGCGGCTCGGCCTTCGCGTACTGGCCAAGCGAATGGTACGTCGCCGCAAGATTGTTCATCGAAGTCAGGGTGTCGGGATGCTCCGGGCCGAGCAGGCGGCGCCGGTCTTCCAGGACCTGCGTGAACAGCGGCGCGGCCTTCGCGTTCTGGCCAAGGTCGTGGTACAGCCGCGCCAGACTGTTCATCGCGATCAGGGTTTGGGGATGGTTCGGGCCGAGCACGCGGCGCGCTGCCTCCAGCGCCTGCGTGAACAGCGGCTCGGCCATGGCGAACTGGCCGCGTTCCTCGTAGAGCTCCGCCAGGTTGTTGATCGTTTTCAAGGTGAAGAGGTGCTCCGAGCCGAGCACGCGGCGCTGGATCTCGAGCGCCTGCGTGAACAGGAGCTCGGCCTTCGCGTGCTGGCCCTGGTCCTTGTACAGCAATGCCAGGTTGTTCATCGACGAGAGGGTCTCGGGATGCTCAGGGCCGAGCACCCGGCGCTTGGCCTCCAGTACCTGCGTGTTCAGCGGCTCGGCCTTGTCGTAGTGGCCCTCTGCCTCGTACATCGTGGCCAGGTTGTTCATCGACGTCAGGGTGTCGGGATGCTCGGGGCCGAGTACGCGGCGCAGGATCTCCAGCACCTGAGTGTGCAGCGACTCGGCCTTCTCGTACTGGCCCTGAGCATGGTACAGCGTGGCCAGGTTGTTCATCGACGTCAGGGTGTCGGGATGCTCGGGGCCGAGTACACGGCGCTTGATCTCCAGCACCTGCGTGTTCAGAGGCTCGGCCTTGTCGTACTGGCCGCGAGCGTCGTAAAGCTGCGCCAGGTTGTTCATCGACATCAGGGTGTCGGAGTGCTCAGGGCCGAGCACCTGGCGGCGCAGCTCGAGGGCGCGCTGCATGTGGGGCTGGCCCTCCGGGTAAAGGCCCAGCTCCATGTAAGTGTCGCCGACGGTCTGGCGGATCGCGGCCTCGACCGCGGGATTGTCGTCGAACTTACCGGCAATCCGTGCCGCCGCCCTGTTCAGCACCGCCTCGACGGTCACGTGCCGGTCGCGAGCGTTCTGCTTGGGCGCGGGCTCGGCCAGCAGATCCTTCTGGAGGAAGTCGTTGACCGCCCGGGCGATCGCCGCTTCGGTCCGGGCTTGCTTGGCCGAGCTGGTTGCCTCGCCTTCCGCCTTGATCGCCCGGTCGCGGTCGTCGCGGGCCATCGCTTCGGCCTTGAACGCCCGGTCTCGTTCCAGGCGGGTCGTTGCATGAGCCTTGGTCGTCGCCCGGTTGGCCCGCGTGGCGACGACGGCCTGCCAGGCGCTCACCGCTGCCCCGAGCAGCAGCAAGAGTGCGAGCGCCGCGGTCGTCGCCAAAGCCGCGCGGTGCTTCCGCGCGAGCTTGCTCAGCCGGTAATGGACCGACGGCGGGCACGCCTGCACCGCTTCGTTGGCCAGATAGCGCCGCAGATCGGCTGCCAAACTGTTGGCCGTCTCGTACCGCCGATTGCGGTCCTTCTCCAGCGCCTTCATCACGATCCAGTCGAGCTCGCCTCGCACCAGACCGCTCAACTTCCGCGGCTCGACGTGCCGGCATGCCGCGATCGAGGGGAGCTCATCGGTCGTCGAGAGCCGATCGCTCGGCCGCTGAGATTCCTCCTCGCGGATCAGGCGAAGGACCTCAAGAAACAACACGGTCTTCAGCCGCTTGTGCTCGAGCGGGGTCGAGCCGGTCAAGAGCTCGTACAAGAGCACGCCCAGGCTGTAGATGTCGCTGCGGGTGTCGATGTCGAGCTGGTTGAGCTCCGCTTGCTCGGGACTCATGTACTCCAGAGTGCCGACCACCGCCCCGAACTCGGTGTAGAGTGTCTGCTCGGTCAACCGGGGACCGGTCGCCTTGGCCACGCCGAAGTCGATGACCTTGGGCACCGGCTTTCCGTCGTAAAGCGCAATCAGGACGTTCGACGGCTTGAGGTCGCGGTGGATGATCCCCTTCTGGTGGGCGTGCTGCACGGCCTGGCAGACCGGGATGGCCAGCTCGAGTCGCTCGCGGAGCGTCAGCCGGCGTTCGTCGCAGAACGTGGTGATCGGAATGCCCTTGACCAGCTCCATCACGAAATAGGGACGGCCCGTGTCGGTGGTACCGGCGTCGAACACCTTGGCGATGTTGGGGTGGTCCATCAGGGCGAGGGCCTGGCGCTCGGCCCCGAAACGGGCCAGGATTTGCCTCGAGTCCATCCCGGCCTTGATGAGCTTCAGCGCGACGGTCCGCCGCACGGGCTGCGTCTGCTCGGCCATGTAGACCGTGCCCATGCCTCCTTCGCCGATCGCCTGGAGCAGCTTGTAGGGGCCGATGGCAGTGCCGGGGATTTCGAGAGCTGGCGCCCCCGGTGAATGGGCTTCGAACGCTTGCGAGGTCCGGCTGTCTCCGATCGCGGCAAGATCCACTGCCGGGCTCTTTAGGAAACTCCCCGCCTCTCGATGGGCGTCGAGAAGGAGCCGTACTTCATCGAGCAACTCTGGTTCTCCGCCGCACTCGTTTTCGAGGAATGTCTCCCATCGCTCGGGATCGACCTTGCCAACGGTCGCGACGAACAGCTCCCGGATTCTCTTGGGGTCGGGCTTCATGATTCACTCCGCAAAGGTTCTCACCCGACCATGCGCCATCGGCGCGCGAATTGTCCGGAAATCGGAGAGATTTCCTCAGACACGCTATTCTCCCGGCGTGTCACTCATCCGGCGATGGAGCCAGGCCCTCGCATAAGCCCAATGCTCATAGGCGGTTGAACGGGAAAAGCCGACGATCTCGGCGGCGTCCTCAATCGAGAGACCGGCGAAGAAGTGAAGCTTCACAAGCTGAGCGGCCTCAGGATCGTCAAGCGCGAGCTGTTCCAGCGCCTGGTCAATGGCAAACAGCTCTTCCACAGGTTCGGTGTAAGAGGAGCGAGCGTCGTCGAGCTCGACTCGCTTGCGATCGCCACCCCGCTTCGCCCGTTTCTTCCTGCGGGCGTTCTCGATGAGGATCCGCCGCATCGCCTCGGCTGCGGCAACAAAGAAGTGACCCCGGCCGTCCCAGTTCTGGCCCATCTGGGACTCGACCAGGCGGAGGTACGCCTCGTGGACAAGGGCCGTGGCCTGGAGAGTTTGTCCGGGCTTCTCATGGGCCAGCTTCTGCGCGGCCAGCTTGCGGAGCTCGTCGTAGACGAGCGGGAGCAATTGCTCGGCAGCCTGTGGGTCGCCCTGCTCGATCGCCGAGAGGATCTGGGTCATTTCGGTCATGGCGGACGGTCGTCCCCGGTCATCCGCTCGTACCATGGTCACGACCGACACCGAAACGCCATTGCCCCGACTCGACAGCGGCAAGATCACCATGAGGGCGCGAACGACGATCCTTTCAGCATAAGTCCAGAAGACAAGACATTATAGGCAGGCGTCGCTTCGCCGAGCTGCCCTCGAGTCAACACGCCCACGCCGTGGTGGCGCTGTTTCGATCATGCCCGGACCACGGGAATCGGCGCCAAATGGCGGCTGGTGACACGACAATTGGGCCTACCCCGTTTACGATCGGCTTCCCAGTGACCGCAGGCTGGAAATCGTGATCCAAGGTGCGAATCACTAAATGTTCAGCGACGGAGCGATGTTGAAGGGTCCACTAATGATGCGCACGATGCGCTTGCTAGCCATTGTGCGCCTCGATGGCAGCCGCGAAGTCGCTGTGGCGGCGCACTGAATTAGCAATTCCTTCGACGTCTACCTGAAAGGGGCACCTGCTTCGGAGCTCAAGAGCCAAACGGAGTATCCCGAGGTCGAAATTGTGCCTTAGGAACGTTGTCTCATGGCTCCTCGTTTCAGGTCGCTCACGGCTCTGGCTGATCATCTTGCGACGTCGGTACGACAACACCGCGTTGGTCTGGCGCGTTTCAACCGCGATGGCGAATCCCCTCCGCGTGGCGTCGCCTTCCCGCTGATGGCGTTGTCTTGGTAGCCCGACCCGTCGACGGCATACTCCTCGGGATCGCCCCCGGATTGCGCAGCGAACCTCGCGCGATGTGTCGACGCGGAGACATCATCGCCTGGACGCCGCGTCCCGCTTGATTCCCACTTCGACTCGGCAGCCGATGGCCGGCCGATCCGCGCGAGAAGCTCGGGATCTCGCCGGCCCGAGGGCACGCGATGGCGGTCATCCAGGCCCGGTCGGGGGTGACGCATGCCAACGTCCACGGTCGAATCGATCCGGCGGGGGCGGGGATTTATTCGCAGTATTCGCACAATTCGGCCGGTCGATGACGCCGGGCATAGGAACGGTCAGCGGGTTGGAATCACGTTATTCCACAACCAAGTCCCCGCGCAACCAATCCACATCGATCGCGATTCACCCGAACCCGGTTCTTCGAATGCTGGCGCAAGCGAAGGGGAAGGCTCACGAGCTTCCGGTGATTCGTGAGGGTAGCGGGGACGGTCACGGTGGTGAGGTCGGCCATCCACTCCAATCGGCGAGGCGGACAAGGAGCGACCTGAAGGGACCGTGCCAGTGTGACCCTCGAACCGCGGCGAGATGCACCTCGCTCCGACTCAGCTGAGCTTCCGGCAGGAAGGAGTGTGAAACTAACCATTGACAACGGAGACATCACATGAGGGCGATCGGCGAAATGACCCTTGAGCATGCCGCTTGCGAAGCGGCTGGCAACTGGAGGTCGTGGACGTGCTTAGTCTGGGATCGAGAACGAGAGATCGATGACGCTGAGAACTGGTCCATCGTCTACACGCACAATCGGGATAGCGGCCTCCTGGCACAGTCGAACGCGGCCGCCATCGCCGATGTGCTCAGGCCCTTCAGCGAGACCGAGAACCCGGATGTCGTGTTCGAGAGCCACGCGCACTGGGCAGTCGGGCATGTCGACGGCTTCAGTATCCGGGTCTATCGTGACGGCGAGATAACGGAAGCGTTCCACACTTACCACGGACTGATGGAGCAGCTGGACGGCTATCCGGTTCTGGACGAAGCAGATTACAGCAGCCGTGAGTACGAAGCGGCTCTCGAGAACATCGAGGACGCCGCCTGGCGCATCAAGTCCACTTACGACTTGACTGACGGGTGGGAAGCGGAAGCCTACGAATGGCTCTCGTGTCATCGACCTGGTGCCGTTGAAAACAAAGATGATCGAGGCGCTTACCCTTCCGAGCGCGACCTTCAGGATGCCATCAACGCGATGGGCTACGTGGGGCGTGCTGGCTGAGGCAAGTGAAAGGGCTCACCCGGCCGGCCTCGACCTCGTCTACCAGACGTTCACAGTTCCCCAGAAAGGAGAATTGCCCTTGAACGCTCGAAGCATCTTGTTGGCTGTGAGCAGCAGTTGCTCCGATGCACTGGATGGCTCCGTGTTCGCCTCACTCCCGTTTGACAGGGAGACGATCGAATGGCTCTCCCAGCGTGCCCAGTGCTTTCTCAAGGCCAGGGAAGCCTACCCGGACCTCTACGAGACCTACGAATTCGACAGCCGCTTGCAGTGGTATGACACTTCGGCGGAAAAGGAGTACGCCGACCAGGCCGACCGGGACAAGCTGGCACGGCTGACCGATGATGTTGAACCCTTCGTCGACGACGACCGCCGGGCCGAGCTCGGCAAGCTAGACGCCTCGGAGATCCCGTGGCTCCTGATGCCCGCAGAAGAGCTGCCCGGTTCCGGAAACCTGCGAACCGAATGCGATCAGCTCGTGATGTCGCTGCGCGGTGATACCTACGACACGGTTGAGCTGCGATGGATCTGCTACATGAAACACACCGACGTCGAGCTGCGGACGTTCGACATCAGCTCCGAGGACATCGACCGCTGGCTGGCCGAGCTCGAACAAGGAGACCACCATGCCGAAACAGCAACCCACAGTCGGCCCTGATGACGAAGACAAGCGACTGCTCGTGATCGATCTTGGAGGCGGAATCGTCCAGGGAGTCGAAACGAACATCCCCGAGTTTCAGGGAGTCAAGGTGCTTGTGCTGGGCGATAAGAAACACAGCCAGGGGGATCGGGACGAGGTCGTCATCGAGGGTACCGACTGGATCGTGTATCAGACGGAGCGTGTTGCGATCAGCGACTGCACCTGGCTCCTGAAGTCGCTGACACAGTACGAGTCCCAGAAAGTGGAGGATCCTGCATGAGCTGGCGTTCGGTTCTCGAAGACGCCTCCACGGTCAAGTGCAAGGGCTGTGGGGTCGAATTCGTCGACCCGGGTAAATGGCCCAGCCAGAAATGGCTTCGTGGTCGCTGTCCCTCGGTGAGGTAACTTGGTCCCACCAATCCATCGCGCGACTGCGAGCGGCAATATAAGCCAGAGGCAGCGATGCGATACCCACCCGAGCGCGATCGATGTTCACTTGTGTTTTGGTCGAACAAATATCTTTCGCGCCTATGTCGATACGTCGCTGTTCAGCCTGAGCAACTCGCGGGTTCATGCCAGCAGCACGCTCGTGCAATGAGCCAGCCGGGGCCGGCGGCACCCATGTCTTCCGGTAGCTAGCCCGCCGCGAGAGAATGGTGCGATCGAAACCCGTCCGTCCGTCTCTTCGGAGGCTCCTTCACATGTTCGCCACCAAGCTCCCTGCGCTGGTCGCCGTGCTGATCCTCGCAACCCCGGCGACGGCCGACGAAGCCTTCCCCGCACACCGGGTAGTCGGCAACGTCTACTACGTCGGCTCGAAGGACCTCGCCAGCTACCTGATCACGACCCCAGAAGGACACATCTTGATCAATAGCGGCTTCGAGAAGACCGTCCCGATGATCCAAGCCGCGGTCGAGTCGCTGGGATTCAAGATGCGCGATATCAAGGTCCTCTTGGCCAGCCACGCCGCACTCGGACCACGTTGCCGGCCACGCGCTCGCGAAAGAGCTTACTGGAGCGAGGGTCTTCGTCATGCGCGGCGATGATGAGGTCATCTCTGCCGGCGGCAAGGGCCAGTATCTCTACAAGGATCGCTGGAAGCCCTGCGCGGTGGACCGGGTGCTGGAGGACGGCGACGAAGTCACACTCGGCGGCGTGACTCTGACTGCCCGCCGTACTCCCGGTCATACGCGGGGCTGCACCACCTGGGCCTGGCGCGGCGCGGATGGCGAGAGGATGTATCACTTCGTCGTCATAGGCAGCCCGAACGTGAACCCGGGCTATCAGCTCGTCAATAATCGGGATTACCCCGAGATCGCCGCCGACTTTGACCGGACATTCGAGATCCTCAAATCGCTTCCCTGCGATCTGTTTCTGGGCGCTCACGGAAGCTATTACGGGATGATCGAGAAGTACGAGCTGTCCAGACGGGGAGCCATCACGAATCCGTTCTTCGACCAAGCGGGTTATCGGACCTTCGTAGAGCAGAAGCAGAAGGCGTTCCTGGAGACACTCGCGAGACAGCGAGCAGCCAAGAAGGCCGGCTCATGAGCGGCTCACCTCTTCTCGACTTCGTCGGCCTTGACGCTTGCGCTCAGCTATCGAACGAAGCCGTTCTTTTCGCGCAAGAGTGGGATTCCACTTCGCTCAAGGGGCGTGAGTGCGTCGTTCGTTCCCGCCGCGGGCATGCAGTGGCTGACCATGACGGCCCACGGCTTGGCCCAGGCGTAGAGAACTGAAGGATTGGCCGACCAGCGGCCGTGTGCGGAAATGTCCACCAAACCAGTGGACAGGTACGCGGCAAGTTCCAAGTGCGCTGCGTGCATCCCGAGACCGACGCGGGGACGAACAAAGGAGGGGATCAGAAATGTCAGCGTGGTACTCGATAAGCGGCACTGTCCGGGTTCGGAGATGCCCCGAAGTCGATGCAATCGCCGCGAAGATTCGAGCGCACTGCGATCGTGACTTCGCGGTGGACCTGCGACCAATCGATGCCGAGGTCGACGAGTTCTCCATCGAAGGGACTGGCGAATTTGCCGTCGGGGGCGTGCTGGTGCTCGACGAACTGCTCGAGTCGCTGGGCTCCTACGCGATCGAAGCGGCCGTCCTGACCGGCGAGTACGAGAACGAGCCCTGCGAGCTGGTGGTCGCACCCACGACGGAAACAGGCGGAACTGCTCTGAGCCATCACCGCCTGGACCAGATCAAGCCAATGCTTCGGGAGCTAACCGCTCAGGACCGCGAGTCTTTGGTAACCCTCCTGCGAGAGCCGGACGGTTGATTCCGGCTCGAGTGGTCCGGGACAAGAACTCGTTTTCGAGGGCGGACTCGGTGTCCGCCTTTCTCTTTTCAGGAGGCATAATGAGCACCTTGATTGACCGCATCGAAACCCGATCGACCAATGGCCGAACTGGCGCGGACAGCACCACCCCGGCCGAACGGCTTCGTAACACGATGGCCGCCTGCCGTGTCCAGTTCACCTGGTTCGGCACCAAGAAGTCACTGACCGCCGAGCAGAAGGCCCAGGCCGCAGAGCCGTTCGACGCCCAGGGCCAGTTCCTTTCGGCGGGCAAAAAACTGCTGGATACGAAGCACAACGCCTTTCGGGCCGTTACCGCGATCCGCACCAAGATCACGGAATACTGGCGCGGATTGACGTTGCCGTTCCCGGAAGCCGGAGTCCGGCTGATCAAGCACGATCAGGTCGAGGGGTTCGACCAGCAGATGGCCGACTTCAAGGCCGAGCTGGAAGACGCCGTCAGGAACCTCGACCGATGCTTCGGTGAACTGAAACAGGCCGCTGCTCAGCGACTCGGTTCTTTGTTCAATCCCGCGGACTATCCGGAGACTCTGGCCGGACTCTTCGGCGTTTCCTGGGACTATCCCAACATTGAGCCGCCGGACTACCTGATCGGCGTCTCTCCGGAGCTTTACCGGCAGGAGCAGGACCGGGTCAGGGTTCGCTTCGAGGAGGCGGTCCAGCTCGCCGAGCAGGCGTTCCTGGACGAGTTCGCCAAGGTGGTCGCTCACCTGTCCGAGCGCATCTCGGGCACCAACGAGGACGGCACGCCGAAGGTTTTCCGGGACTCGGCCATCGACAACCTGTGCAACTTCTTCGAGCGCTTTCGCTCCCTGAACGTCCGCAGCAACCAGCAGCTTGACGAGCTGGTGGTCGAGGCGCAGCGAGCTGTTCGTGGGGTTGCCGCCCAGGATCTTCGAGATAGCCAGTCGATCCGTCAGGAAGTAGTTACTCAGCTCGCACAGGTTCAGAACTCGCTGGACGCCATGTTGATCGACCGACCCAGGCGGCGAATCCTGCGGAATGCCACGGCCGGCGGGGAGGGCTGATGGATCTGCTCGTCCTACCCGATGGCACCATCCGGGCCATCTACGCCGAGGAGATCGAGCTCGACTCCCTCGGGCACGCCGTTATCACCCGGGCCAGCCATGTCGAGCCCGACGAACGCGGCTGCTGGCTCGCCGACCTGACCCCCGTCGCCGGCCCGGTCCTCGGGCCGTTCCGCAGGCGCAGCGAGGCCCTCGAGGCCGAGCTGGCCTGGCTCGTGACCAACTGGCTCCCCTGCAACGTCCGATAGCCCCGCCTCATCGCCGCGCGATCATCCGTTCGTATCACCACTTTCCCTTCACCAGATCCCGGCCGCCAGACGTGCCCCCAGCCCCCGGTGCGCGCTGCGCCGGGGGAGCTGGGCTGCGCGTCGACGCGGCGGGAGGAGGCTCCGAAATGACCAGGACCCAGCTCAACCATCAGGTCGCCAGGATCACCGGCGAGCCGATCGACTACATCACGGCCCTCGGATTCAGCCTGCTCTGCCCCGGCGGCGAAAGCATGGAGCCGGAGGACATCCGGCTCGTGCTGGAGTGCCCGTTCTGCGGGCGGCCCGTGCCGTATCCGGGGCCCGCCGCGGCCGGCTCCGAGCCGATGGCCGAGTGCGAGCGATGCGACGTCGAATTCGGCTTCTTGCCCCAGGAAGTCCGCGACATCCCGGTCGAGCGGCCGAGGCGTCCCAACGAGACCCTGAGATCGCTCCGGCAATTCAAGCTCACCGAAGGCGTCGAGTAACCGCCCTCTCACCCCCATGCCGGGAGCCTCATCATCCGGGAAGGAGAATGCAGATCATGCCTTTGAAGCTCAACGTCGGAGTCAGCCGCAAGGTGGGGCTGCCCGACTACGGCTCCGTCGGAGCCACATGCAACGTCGAGTTCGAGCTGGACGGCTCGCTGCTCAAGGGCGACCTGGAGGCGTTCCACGCCCAGGTCCGCCACGCCTATGGCGCCGCTCGCCAGGCCGTCCAGGACGAGCTGGCGCGGCTCCAGGCAGCGGGCACGCAGGCCCCGACGAAGCCGCCCGCTCGCGACGCCGTCAACGGGTCCGAGCCAGGGAACGGCCACGCGCGGGGCAATGGCGAGGCAGTCCTCGCCGGTCGGACAGCGGCCGAGGCGCCCAGGCGCGGCAAGCCCGCCACGGCGAACCAGGTCAATGCGATCCGCTCGGTCGCCCGGCAGAAGGGCGCCGACCTTGTTGCGATCCTGAGGAGCGAGTACGACGTCGAGATGCCCGAGGACCTGACGCTGCGGCAAGCCTCCGCCCTCATCGACTGGCTCAAGGGCGAGGGATAGCAGCTCGAGATGCAGAGTCGCAGAGTCGAGATCGAGCTACACCGAGGCGGTTGAAATGTCCGGATGGACGGCGACCGAATGCGACCGCGCGCTCCGGCGCCCGCCGGCTTCGAGTCCGAAGAGGACGGGGTGCCCAGACTGACTGCTGCAACTTCCACCGCGAAGACACGGAGGCGGAGTGCGGCGAGCCAGCCGTGACCGCCCTCATTGTGACCGACGCCAGTGGGCTCGAGTCCGCGTCCCGGATTACGAGTGCTGGCAGAAGAACGAGAACGGCTACTGCCGCGCCCGGCCGGCGACGAAGTCGACGTCTGCGTGATGCCGATCTACGCGCCGCACTACGACAGCCCGACGGTACTGATTTTGAAAATTGGCCAAGAGTGCGCCCGTCCTAGCTTGCTTGCGGCAGCGCAGTTCTGAGTTGTTTTCAAAGACCGTCGCTGGTCGTTGCGATCAAGAATCGTCGGAAACCGCGCTCGAGTTACCAAGCTGACTCGGGACGCGGTTTTTCCATTTTTTGAACTGAAGGAGCGACGAAGGTGCCATCTACGCTCAACGCATTTCATGAAAGGACTAACCAATGCCTTACCACGGCAAGATCCATGTCATGTCTTTCGGCCTAGGGGGCAACCATGGCGATGGCGTCAGCGATAGCGGTAACACCTTCACCCCGTCCTGGTATCTCAATTCGCCAGACGAATTCGTCAAGCTGATCCCAGGCCATTACGACTCGGCGGAGGTTGACGGCTGTCTGGTCGTCGACAAGCGCGAGGTTCTGGACAAGAATCCTGGCGTTGCCTTTCGCTCGCCAATGTGCAAAGCGAAGCTGAGCGAAAACCAGGTCGACCGCTTCAGCAATCTCGGCGCCGGCAACTCCCTGATCTTGCAGGCGTTTGCCCAGGGTGATGCCACGCAGCGCACGCTGGCGGCCCTCGCCGCGATCTCGCTCCAACCCAGCGACGAGCCTGGACCGCTCGATTACGTTTCGCCCGTCACGTTCGCCGCCTAGTGGCGGAAACACGGCGCCCACGTCGGCGTGCTGCGGTGTGAGCCCGCGCCGCGCATCGAGTGGAGCCAGGGAACACTGGCTGAGACGATATCTGATCCGGACGCTTGAGGCGATGCCGTGCTCCGAAGTGTCAACCCCTAGCCTCCGCCCGCGTCGCCTTGACAGAACGGTGCACCACCGACGCCGCGTCGGGACCCACTTTCATCTCGTGGGGCGTCGGGTGACGTCTTGTTTGCAATAACGCCAAACTACAGATCTACGGAACGCGTTGCATCTTCCCGGATTCGATCCCAAAGCTTTTTTGGCATTGGAACCTTTCTCATGAGGTCGCCGAGTTGCTCTCGCCCCTCGATCCGAAATACTGGCCCCTTCAAAGCCTCGAATGCAGCCCGTTGTTCGTCCGTCAGCAGCTCACGCATCTGCTTCAGGGACTCGTCACGGCGCTTCATGTAAGTAAGCATCGACGACGAGGCCGTCCGCAGCGACTCCTTCAGGGGAAGTTTATTGCGCGTCGCCACTAACCGGTCATGGAATTCGAGGTATTCCCGGAAGATCGAGGCCAGCTTCGTCGCTCTTGCGTTGTCCAACTTGATCGCCTTTTGCACGGCGGGTTCGAGCAGGGCCTCCTCGCGCAGATGCTGGAGCCGGATCTGCTCGTATCGGGCGAATTGCTCGCGATTGAGCACCTTCGCGACCGCAGAGTAATGGTCGGCGTTGATCCGAGCTTCTGCTTCTCCATCGTTCTTGCGATCCGGGCCTTCTTTCTTGGCGATGTGATCCTTGATGATTTTGACGATCGACTCATGCGATCGCTCGGCGATCGAATAAACCTCCTCGCACTGGGTCTCGGTGAGCTTCAACTCTCGTTGAACCCGTTCGTCCAGAATCAGCCAACACACTCGACCGCTTCGCGCAATTTCCGTGCCCGCACGGGCGGTGGAACTCACCACGACGACCGCGATCAGAAAGACGACGATTCGCACGCGATACCTCCTTTCTTGTCAACTAGACGGGGTTTACTCATGCTATCGCATCAGGATGCGTGAAGTAAGACGCGTCCCACGCTCGGCCCCACCAAACGCAGACGGAGCGATGACGACACCATCTGGGTCGAACGCATTTGGCAACCGGTCGAGAGCGGTTTCACGGTGAACACGGCACCCTCATCCGTGGCCTCGTGGCCGATCGTGCGGTCAGCCCGTTGACCCACTGCAACGTGTACCGCGTCGTCGACCTCACGTCGGAGATGTTCGAGCCCGACATGGGCGAGTGGGTGCCCCATGACAAGCTTTACCATATTGGCTCGCCTCACGACAAACGATAGAAAGCTTGTCGACAATGCCTCCCGTTGCACGTTGGATGAGCTATGCGGCGACCGCGAGCGCCTCGACTCTTGCATCGCCGAGCGGACCTCTCTGTAAAGCCTCATTTATAGTTGAATGGCACTGACGGAGCCGTAACCCATCTTCCCGACACGACATGTAAAGGATAGGCCCTGCTCGGCCCGAATCGAGGGTATGTGAGCACTCTCGACGGGCAAGGAGGGCCTATCATGCCCGAGCATACAAGCCTTAGGGCATTCACTCAATTCCGATCCTTGTTCTGCTCGTTGGTCTTTGATCCCGAGCTGACCCTCGGTCAAGTCCCGTCGACCAACTGGATTGCAGAGGTCGTTGCTCAGGAGGTTGGCAAGACCTGCGACCGAATTTTCAGCCCGCTGGTCACGCTGGCTCTCTTCCTCGGCCAGGTTCTCAGCGACGATCATTCGTGCCGTGCCGTCGTCGCCCGGTTGCTGGCCTGGCGCGCTGCACGTGGCTTGCCGAAGTGCTCGCCGGACAATGGCGGGTACCAAGTCGCCGCAGCAGAGCGCTGGGGCATACGTGTCTCATACGATGTCGACGCCCCGAACGCAGAAGAAGCCGTGCGCATGGTCATGAACCAGGAGGTCGAAGTCGGGACCTACTCGGTCAATTGGGAAGACCACATGGAAGTCGACGAGATCCTCTCGGTCCAGAGCGAGACCGAGCGCTTCGCGGTTGACCCTTTCAATCGGCCGGCCGCGCAACCCGCTCCAGAAACCGAACCCACGCCCGTACGCACCTTGCAGAAGCCTCGAATGCTCCCCTGGAAATTTCGATGCACGGCAGAACACAACCGTGACCATATAAGATAATCATACGTCATCCGGGGCTCTGACCCGGAACCCCGACGTTTTTAAGGCATCGCATCGCTCAACGATGGCTTTTCGGACAGGGGGGGAAGCGGGTGTCTCCGTTGGGCACACTCGTAAGGCCGGAACATTGCCACAGCACCCTCCCTGAAACCCGGCCGGCGGCGAGACAACTCGAGTTCAATACGCTGCGTAAGGAACTCTCGCTCGCGACTTCGGCGAAGCCGATCCGCAGGTCCACGCTCCGGATGGCCACCGCGTCCGACGTCGCCGGCGAGGGCGGCCGGTGGCGGTCGGATGCTGAAGATGCAGCAATATCCTGTCATATAAGAGTGCTCATGTCCCCCCGGGGACGGTCCCACACCTGGACCGTCCCCGGCAGCGGGGGCGGTCCCCTTCACCAAGGAGATCGCCTATGTCTACGTTATCGTTAACGCATGCCCAGCAGCAGTTCACCGCCTACCTGCCCGCCATCGACAACGCCGCCCGGTATGCCTTCCGCCGCCTCATGCGCCGCCAGGAGTACGAAGAGGCGCTGGCCGAGGCCCGCGCCGCCGCCTGGAGCGCCTGGCACGGCCTGATCCGGAAGGGCAAGGACCCTCTCACGGTCGGTGTCACCGGGATCGCCAACAACGCGATCCGCTACGTCCGCAACGGCCGGCGGGTCGGCAACACGAGCTGTGGCCCGGGCGCCATGGACGTCTTTCGCAAGGCCCAGAAGGCCCGCGACTTCAAGGTCGTCAGTCTCGACTCCAATGACCAGATCGTCCGCGGTTGGCTGGTAGGGACGTGGAAGGAGTGGCTGGCCCGTGACCACCGGGTCGGCCCGGCTGACACGGCGGCTTTCAGGGTCGACTTCGCGGTGTGGCTGACCGGCCTGCCGGGACGCAAGCGGCAGATCGCCGAGCTGCTGACCGAAGGTCACGAGCCCGGCTTGGTGGCCCGCATCGTCGGCCTCTCGCCGGCGCGGGTCAGCCAACTACGGCACGAGCTGGAGGCCAGCTGGCGGTCGTTCCAGGGGCCGTCCTCTATCCATGCGGCGGGCGATCCTCGCATGGCCCACGTATAAGCCGTGGCCTGCTGCGCCACGAGTACAAGGTCGATCGGCCCGAGGATCTGAGTATCTGGCAGGCCAGCGAACTGATCGACCTGCTCAAGGCTCCTGCGGAAGGCTGAGCTCAGATCCGATAAGCTCGGTCCAATGTCTGTGATCACCTGCTGTGACGAGTTTCGCCGCAGGACAGCAACCCTGGCCCGATGGTGTCTTCTCCAGGTGGCAGGCACCATCGGGCTGCGCCTTGATGCGACGACCCATGAAGGTCGGCCTCCTGCTTTAGCTATCAGAACTCGAAAGCCAGCAATTCGAGTAGCCAACCCAGGTACGGGCTTTCGGTTGCCTGCCGAGGCGGCATGAGAGCGAACTGAATTGCGGAGAGTACCGTTTGAATGGCAGGCTGAATAAACCGGTTCAGCGGCGACTTTGTTTTTGGGTAGCACTGAGTGGCCCTTTCAATGCAACTATCCGACACAACTCGGTCGATCAGACCGACGCGAGCTGCGCCAGACTGAAGGGAGTCGTCTGCGTTCGGGCGCCCGCCTGTCGGGCGGGGCCAATGCCGGCCGGTCGAGCTAGGCCGGAATCGGGAAGGAGCGAGCGGCGGGAATTGCACCCGCAGCTCTGTTTCCGTGGCTGGTTCCTTTCGGCGAAGCACGCTAGATGATCCGGGCGAGCGATCGACCTCCGCCAGTTCGTCCGCCCGCGGCACGAGAAGATCGCGGCCGCCCTCGGCATCACGGACTACTTCGTTCGCCCGAAATGGACCTAGTGTGCTGAGTCAGAAATACGTTAAACAAGTATTGCGCCCTGGGTCTCGGGACGGTACAGTCTCCTCCAAAGGAGACCACCGATGTCCAAAGGCCGACGCAAAGCCGAATTAATCCTGACCGACGACGAGAGGCAGACCTTGAAGACCTGGGCTTCCCGACCCAAGAGTACGCAACAATTGGCCCAGCGCGCTAGGATCGTGCTGGCCTGCGCCGACGGCATGGATAACAAGCAGGTCGCAGCCAAACTCAGTGTCACCGTCCAGACCGTCGGCAAATGGCGCAGACGATTCCTTGAGCGACGTGTCGATGGGCTGACAGATCAGGAGCGGCCCGGGGCTCCGCGCAAGATCACCGACAAGGACGTCGAGGAGGTCATCTCCAAGACGCTCGAGACCAAGCCCAAAAGCGCCACCCACTGGAGCACCCGGGGAATGGCCGAAGCCACCGGCATGTCCCAGTCCAGCATCAGTCGGATCTGGCGGCGCGTTTGGATTGAAGCCCCACCGTACCGAGACGTTCAAGCTCTCCAACGACCCGTTCTTCATCGAGAAGGTTCGCGATGTTGTCGGCCTGTACATGAACCCGCCGGACCGAGCGATCGTGCTCTGCATCGACGAGAAGAGCCAGATCCAGGCCTTGGACCGTACGCAACCCCTGTTGCCCATGCAGCCCGGACAGACCGAACGTCGGACGCATGACTACGCTCGGCACGGCACAACCTCGCTGTTCGCGGCCCTGAATGTGGCGACCGGTGAAGTGATCGGTCGCTGCCTTCGCCGGCACCGACATCAAGAGTTGCTCAAGTTCCTGAACGAGATCGACGCAAGTGTGTCCAAGGAACCGGGCGTTGAGATCCACTTAGTGATGGACAACTACGGCACACACAAAGCGCCCGCTGTGAAGCGATGGTTCCTGCGGCACCCTGAGTATCATCTCCACTTCACTCCGACGAGCGGTTCCTGGCTGAACCAGGTCGAGCGGTTCTTCGCGGAGATCACCGAGAAGCGAATCCGCCGAGGGGCTTTTCGGAGTGTCGCGGCGCTGGAGCAAGCGATCAAAGAGTACTTGGAAGACCATAACCGCAAACCTCGGCCTTTCGTTTGGACAGCGGACGCCGACCTGATTCTGGGCCGGGTTAAGGCAATTTGTGAACGAACTTCTGACTCAGGACACTAGGCGCCACCTGGTGGCTCCGCGACGCTTTCGACGGCTAAGATGGATCTTTGCGTCCGCGAACTGCGTTCGGAAGGTTTAACTGGCTCAGGGGTTCATTCCGTGCCGTTCGATCCGAAGCGCGTTCAAGCCGTGTTCCTGTCGGCCGTCGAATGCCATGAGCCCGCGGAGCGGGCCGACGTTCTGGATCGTGAGTGCTCGACCGATGAAGAGCTGCGGCGGCGCTTCGAGCGCTCCTGAGGGGTTACGACCAAGCCGCCAGCCTCCTCGATCAACCGATCGTCGGGCCCGAGAGCGACGACAATGTGCCTCTCACGAGACCCGACGATAACAGTCCGGAAGGTACGGGTGCCGAGTCGCCGGTCGATGCCTCCAACGTGGCCAACCAGACCGTTGGTCTGATGCCCGACGCCGACTCCACCAAGGGCGGCGCCATCCGGGATACGACCACCCGCGCCGTCCCCGCCATCTCGGGCTATGAGATCCTGGGCGAACTGGGCCGCGGTGGCATGGGCGTTGTCTACCGCGCCCGGCAGGTCCGCCTGAATCGCGCCCTGCGCTCTAAAGATGATCCTGGGCGGCGCCACGCCTCGCCCGAGGCGGCCACCCGTTTCCTGGCCGAGGCGGAGGCTGTCGCCCGGTTGCGCGCACCCGAATGTTGTGCAGATCCACCACGTTGGCGAGGTTGACGGCCTCCCCTATTTCGAGCTGGAGTACGTCGACGGCGGCAACCTTGACCGGGCGCTCGACGGAACGCCGTGGCCTGCCTCCAAAGCGATCGGACTCGTCGAGGCGCTGGCCCGCGCGATCGCGGAGGCGCACGACAAGGGGATCGTCCACCGCGATCTCAAGCCGGCCAACGTGCTGCTCGACGCCGACGGATCGCCCAAGATCGCCGATTTCGGGCTGGCGAAGGTTCTTGACTCCGATAGCGACCTGACCCGCACGCGGACCGTTCTCGGCTCTCCGAGCTACATGGCGCATCGCACGAGGCCGCGTCGCCGCGACCGATGTGTATGCCCTGGGAGCCATCCTGTACACGCTGCTCACGGGCCGACCGCCGTTCCGTGGGGCATCGGCCTTGGAGACAATGGCCCAGGTCAAGACGGCCGAGCCGGTGCCCCCGTCGCGCCTCCAGCCCGGGCTGCCGCGCGACCTGGAGACCATCTGTTTGAAGTGCCTCGAAAAAGCACCGCCTCGCCGCTACGCCCGGGCCAATGACCTCGCCGAGGACCTGCGCCGCTGCCGGTCCGGCGAGCCGATCCTGGCGCGGCCCGCGCCGGCCTGGGAGCGCTCCTGGAAATGGGCGTGGCGGCGGCCCGACCCTGGCGGCGTCCATCGCGGTCGGAATGACGTCCATGGCGATGCTCTTAGCGAGTGTCTGGTACTACAACGTGCGACTGCGCGATGCCCTGAAAACGACCCGGACCGCCGAGGGACGTGCGCAGGGCCTCGCGCAGGACCGCCGTCCGAGAACGTAACCTCGCGCTCAAGGCATTCGACAAGCTCGTCAACGAAGTCCAGGAAAAGCTCGGCAAGGGAGGAGCCACGCCGCGCGTTGCAGCAGAGTTTGCTCGACACCGCAATCGCCGGCCTCGGGGAACTTGCCAGGGAAGACGACTCGACCGCCCCTGACCTGGGGCGGGCCATCGCCTACCTCAAGCTGGGCGAGATCTACCGGCAGGTCGGCCGCGTACCGGAGGCCCGCAAGCAATTCGAGCGCTTCGATTGAGCTGGCAAGGAAACTCGAGCGCCGCGACGCCCCATGACGTCTCGGTCCGCGAATGCCTGTGCCGGGGATTTGGTCAGCTCGGCTATTCCATACTGCTGGAGGACCGGCCGTACGATGCCCTGCCCTGGCTCAAGGATGCCGTGGCGATTGCCGAGGAAATCGCGACCGCGGAGCCTGCACGCGCCGACATGCGCGAGCTGCGTATCAGGTCTTACGAGCGTTTGGGTCACGCCCACCACTGGATCCGCCAGATCAGCGATTCGCGGGCGGCATATCGCCGAGCCCAAGAGCTGGCGCAGGTCCTGGGTGGCCGACGAGCCGAAAAGCAGCAGGGCGAAGCTTCAGCACGCGAATTGCCTCATCAAGCTGGGCGACGTGGAGGATCTCGCCGGGGAAGTGAGCCGAGCCGGGCGTATTTCAACCAGGCGATCAGCCTTTGCCGGGCCCGTCTGAGCGACTATCCCGATGAATCGCACAAGCTATCGCTGCAGACCGCGCTCAATAACCTGGCCCGACTCGAATCGGCGCAGCAGCAAACCGGCCGGCCGCGGAGGCTGCGGGAAGAGTCGAGCGCGATTCTTTCCGGCATCGCGGAGGCCGATCCGGAGGACGTCGACAAGCAGCTCAGGGTGATCGTCGATCGCTACAACCGCATTATCTTCGAGCGCGACCTTGGACATTTCGCGGAGGCGCTCGCGCTCGTCGGACCGACGCTCACCAAGCTACTGGCGTTGAAACGCGCGGGCAAGCTGGCTGCGCAACCACGTTTTGGCGATGAGATGATCGAGGAGCTCAAGAACGAGCGCGGCTTTTTGCGAAGCGGCTCCGCACGCGCTTGGCGACCTGGAGTTTGCTCGATCCCAGCCGCCGGCCCTAGCCTGCCGGCTGCTCGCGCTGCGGGCTCGGCGGTGTGCGGCCGAGCGCGACGGCCCGGGCCTCATCGCGACCGCGGAAGCGGTCTGTGGCATGGCCCTTGGCGAGCCCACGCAGTTGGCGCAGCTTGCGATCGCCTGCGCGGCCTGTGCCGAAGGACTTGATGTCTTACCGGTTTCTGGGGCATCGACCGCCGAGCGCGCGTTCGCTCCGCCGACGCTGTGCCGACCGGGGCATCACCGCACTGGATCGGGCCATCGAACAAGGCTTCAAGAACAACGTTTTTCTCGAGAGTGACGTGTCGCTGGCACCGCTTCGTGAACACCCAGGTTTTCAGGCGCTCGTCGATCGCGTGTATGATCGCTCGGCCAAAGCAGGGCAGAGTACCGGCACGCGCTGAATTCCAGGTGGCTGCGCAGCCCTGTCCGCGAAAGCTCCGCGCCCTGGAGGCGGTTGCGATGTCGTTTTAGTTTTTACATGCACGCAGCGACTTTCGACAGCCCGGTCCAGCCTGTTCCGCGCGCCTTTGCGGTCGGTCCGTAGCCGTACGTCGGCCATACCAGGTTGAATCCGTTTCTGGGCGCGCACCCCGACCTGATCGCGTGCACCAGCGGGCTACAGATTTCGAGACTCAGACCACGGCTGCTGCAGGCTTCGTTTTCGCTCGTAGCACCTCGGCGATTGGGCTCAGCCTGATCTTGCCCAGAGTACCTTCACGCCGCGGCGCCGAAGCCAGCAGCGTCGCGAACGCAGCGTGCACCACCATCACCACGCCGACCTGAGCCGCAAACCGCCGCGAGCCCGTCAGGTTGCCGTCGTCTACACCCCAGAAAATCTTGAACCGGGCGTTGACCCGTTCCACGGCCGTCCGACCCTTGTACATCCGCTCGAATTTCTTGGTCGCTCGCGGCAGGGCCGGGAACCGCCGTGGGTCAACTTCATGTGGCACCCGCACTGTCTTGCCGTACGATTTGCCCGCATTGCAGATCTTTGACATGGGGCAGTCCCAGCCTTCGTGTTTCGCCGGACAGCGGTACTTCAGCGTCTCACGTTCGGGCTCATAGCCGATGTAAGCCATCTTGTGTCGCGTGGGTACTTCGCTCACTTTGTCGTAGCAATAGACAGTTCCTTCCTCGTCATAGACGATGTTGGAGGAACCGTCATGGCCAGGTAGCAACCGTTCCGGTTCGCCACCCCAGAGTGAGCGCATCTGGATGATCGGGGTGATCTTCTTACTGGAGAGAAGGTCGTGGACCGCTTCGCTGTCGGCCGCCTTGTCATAAGCCAAGGTTTTGATCCGTTGCGGTGGTAGGTTCGCCGCGGCTTGATCAAGCAACACCGGTAATGTCTCGCCATCGCCGGCCTTGGTGTCTGTGATCTGGTACGAGAGCGCCACCTCGTGCTTTACGTCCACCAACAAATGAAGCTTGAAGCCGAACCACTCGACGACCTTCGTCACCTTCCCTTGGTCGTCCTTGTATTCCTTGCGGCCACCACTGGGCTGTGGCAACCCTTCATCGATTTCCTCCTGCACGCTCGCTGCCGGTTTACGCCGTGCCGAGAGCCCTGTTGCGTCACCTGCCGTGTTGGTTCCCAGGTCGATGACGGCCACACCCAACCGTTGGATCAAAATGTCGAAAACCTCCGTCAAGAGCGTGCGATGCGGCTCCTGACCGAGTACTTCCTCGAATCGCGAGATGTTCCAGGGCTTGGGAACATTGGCTTCCGACTCGATTCCGATAATCCGGCGCAAGCCGTCATTGCGGCGCAGCTCAGTGAGCACGGCCTCGGTCGTGATATGCCGCAACGCTATCCGCAAGACGACCACTCCCCAGAGCACGGACACCGGGTAGTCATTGCGACCTTTTCCCCGCGCACTACGGAGCGAGTTGAGCAACTTGCCGTCGGGGAGTGAGGCCAGCAACTCCCTGATGGTCCTTAACGACGGACTGTCTTCGAGGCAATCCCAGGCGAACAAGGGTTTGGCCGCGTGAATGATCATCATGGAAGTTTGTCCCGAGAGACACGGGCAAGCAACTGGGTCCACAATGATTACTACGCAACAAATCCCCTCAGAGTGTCGCGACTGGTCGAAAAATCGAGAAAAATCTCTCCGATGGAACGCAGACCACTGTAAATACAGATGTTCTTGAGGGAAGCCCTTCTCGGCGGGGCTTGCGACACATGACGTATCAACCACTTGCGTGCAGCGCAAGCGGCTCCGCGCCCTGGCGATTCACTGTTGGAAGTCGTGGAAAGATGGTACGATCGAGATTGCAAGCCAAAGAGCCACGAACGCCGCCAGCAGCGTATTCATGCCTGATCGGTAGTCCAGCTTAGCCTTCCTCGTTTTGAGACGACATTCCTTTAGGGCAGTGCGCGAGGGGTTGATGTCACGGCGACGGTCCCTTCCCTTGCTGGTTTCGACCTTCGTGATTGCCGCGGCGATCATGGAATGGGCGCCGTGCGCTTCCGCACAAGCGCTTCGCGCCAAGGATGAGTCGTTCTTCGTTGAGCGCGTATATCCCGCCCTGCACACCGCGCAGTGCCAGCGTTGCCACAGCGACAACGGCGTGGCCTCCGAGTCGCGGCTCGCGTTCCCTGAATCCGATGTGGGCCGCGACGAGATCAAGCTCTTCGGTTTGTCGCTCGCGGAGCTGATCGATCGGCGGACGCCCGAGCAATCGCTCTTGCTGCGGAAGCCCACGAAGCGCATGAAGCACACGGGCGGCGAGCGGATCAAGCCCGGTAGCGCCGAGGAAGCGGCGCTCGTCGACTGGATCAAGTACCTCGCGGGCCTCTCCGACGCGCAGCTGCGCCGCCCGCGAACGAATCGCTCGGTCCCGGCGCGGCGCTCGAGTCGCTCCCCGTGCGGCGACTCACGCACAGCCAGTACAACCATACCGTCCGCGACCTGCTCGGCGACCAGATCCAGCCCGCGAACAGTTTCCCCAAAGAAGATTTCGTCAGCGGGTTCAAGAACCAGCTCGAGGCACAGGGCATCTCGCCATTGCAGGCGGAGGCCTATAGCAAAGCCGCCGAGCGACTCGCCAAGGCCGCCTTTCGCGGCGGCGACCAGCACGGATTGATTCCCGGCCGGCCGGAGTCGCCGGCCGACGAGCGGTGCGCGGAGGAATTCGTCCGGCAGTTCGGTCTGAAGGCGTTTCGTCGCCCCTTGAACGACGCCGAGATTCGCCGTTATGCCGAGTTATGCCTCGACGAGGCCGACCGCACGAAAGATTTCCTCGCGGGGGCTGCGATGGTTGTCGAGGCCATGCTCCACTCGCCCAGTTTTCTGTTCCGCGTCGAACGCGGGGCGAACAGCCCCCACGCGCAGTACGAGATCGCGAGCCGCCTCTCCTACTTCCTCTGGGATACGATGCCCTCCGCCGAACTGTTGCGCGCCGCCGCGGACGGCCGGCTGGCGGCGCCCGAACAGGTCGAGAGCTGGGCGCGCCGCATGCTCGACGATCCCCGCGCCGAGATCGCGATGGACGAGTTCCTGTCGCAATGGATGCGATTCGACCGGGTCCTGGAGGCCACGCGCGATCGCCGGCGCTTCCGCGAATTCAACGCCGAGGTCGCCGCCGCGATGGTCGAGGAGACGCGGCGACTCTTCGACCACCTGGTCTGGCACGACCAGAATTTCATGGAGTTTTTCACGGCCGGCTACACCTTCGTGAATGCCGACCTCGCCCAGCTGTACGGTCTGACCGCTCCGAGCGAGGAGTTCAGTCGGGTGGAATACCCGAAAGACTCCGGCCGATCGGGCGTGCTCGGCCATGGCAGCTTCCTGGTGCTCACGAGCAAGCCCGTCGAAACGTCGCCGACCGCCCGCGGGCTCTTCGTGCGCAACCACTTCCTCGCCCAGGAAATCCCCCCGCCGCCCGCCGGAGTCAATACAGTCCTTCCGGAGCTCACCGCCGATCGACCGATGACGAACCGGGAACGACTTTCTGTTCACTTGAACAGCGAGTCGTGCGCGAGCTGCCACCGGCTGATCGACCCCATCGGGCTCGGATTCGAGCAGTACAACGCGATCGGCGCGTTCCAGAAGAAAATGGTTTTGCAATTCGGCGGCGGCCGAGGTGGCGACGCGCGCGGTCGCAGGCCGATCTTGAAAGAGCTGGACGTCGATTCATCGGGATTTATCCAGGGGATGGAACATTCCGAGTTCTCGACGCCGCGCGAGCTGGGGCGCCTGCTCGCCGCGAGCCCGTCTTGCCAGAAGGCGATTGTTAAGCAATTATTCCGGTATGCGTTCGGGCGGCAGGAAACGGTCAATGACCAGCCCGTGCTCGACGCGCTCCTGGCAAGGTTCCGTGATTCCGGCTTCCGCTTCCGCGAGCTGATTGTTGCCCTGACCACGTCGCAGCTCTTTCTTCAGAAAGGCTCGGGTTAGCCCATGGCACGGCGAGAAGAACTGTCCCGTCGCACGTTCCTCAGGGGCGTGGGCCTCTCGGGCGCCGCAATTCGCGTCGGGCTGCCGGCGTTCGAGGCGCTCTTTGACTCCGGCGGAACCGCCTACGCGGCTGAAGCGGGCGCTGCCGCCGGCCCGATCGTGACTCGGTTCGTTTTGTGGTTCAACGGTAACGGGATCATCGAGAAATATTGGATCCCGCGCGAGGATGGCGCCGACTACGAGATGACTCCCTGCCTGCAGCCCTTGCGCCGCTACCGCCAGGACATCCACGTATTGAGCGGCGTCGACAATCCGGCGGCCCGACTGCCTGGCCCGGGCAACGGGCATCACAATTCGATGAGTGGCCTCGTCTCGGGAGAAGGATTCACCGGCCGCGGCGCCGGCGGCCCGTCGATCGACCAGGCGATCGCCCAGCAGATCGGCAACCAGAGCCGCTTCCGCTCGCTGCAGATCGGCGTCTGTCAGGAATCGTTCGGCGAGAGTATCCAGCGCAACATGAGCTGGGCCGGCCGCGACCGGCCGCTGCCGCCGGAAATGATCCCGCGCCGGCTGTTCGATCGTTTGTTCGGTTCGAGAGAGCCATACTGGATCGAGCGCAAGAAGAGCATCCTCGATGCCGTCAGCGACGAGGCGAAATCGCTCAAGTCGGCGCTGGGTCACGGCGATCAGCAGCGGCTCGAGGAATACCTGAGCTCCGTCCGCAGCCTCGAGCGCTCCGTCGCCAGCCTGCCGCCGGAATATCACCGAGTCGTGGAGCAGCCGCCGGAAGGCGGCGACTTGAAGGACTGGCCGCGCATCGCGAAGCTGCAGACCGACCTGCTCGTCCACGCACTCGCCTCCCGCCAGACGCGCGTCGCGTCCTATATGCTCACGAAATGCCAGGGACTCTCCCGGTTCCCCTGGCTCGGCTACACGTACGAGCGGCATCACGAATACACGCACGGCCGCGTCGACTCGCCCGAAGGCCAGCGCCACCATGCGCGACATCTGCCGCTGGCACGTCGAGGAATTCGCTTACTTCCTCGCCAAGCTCAAGTCGATCCCGGAAGGCGACGGCACGCTGCTCGACCATACCTGCGCCTCTACATCCATGAGCACGCGGAAGCCGATTCGCACAAGAACGCCGGGCTAGCGATGATCGCCGCGGGGCACGCGGGCACGATGAAAACCGGGCGCCACACGCGCGTGACCGGCACCGTCGGCGATCTTTACACGACCCTCGCCGAAGAGGTCATCGGCGCGCCGATCGGGAAATTCCCGACTGGTGAGAAAAAGCTCTCCGAGATCGTTTGACGTCCGCGGCGCTACAGCCCCGCCCGGCCCAGCCGACCAGATGCAGTCCGCAAAGCGATCAATCGCCGCCGCGCCGGCGCGGTTCGGGGGTCTTGATCGCCGGCTTCTTCCACCAGCTCACCTGGCAATGCGGCAAGGCCGCACGCAGTGAGTCGACCTGCTCGGGCGTCACGTCGATCCCGCCGATGTAAAGCTGATGCAAGCCTTGCATCGCGGAGAGCTGCGCCATCCCTTTCGCGGTAATGCTCGTCTCCGGCAATTCGAGGACCTCGAGGCTCTTCATCCGCACGAAACTCGGAACCGCCGCGTCATCGATGCCGCGCACCTTCCAGAGTTTCAGATGCCGGAGCCTTGGCAGGGCCGCGAGTGTCGCGATTCCCTTGCCCGTCACCCGCGTCGAGCGCAGGTCGAGCGTGCGCAGGGTCTCGAGCCGCGCCAGTTCGGCGAGCCCGCGATCCGAAATGGCCGTCTCGCCCAGGTTCAAGATTTCGAGCCGCGGCAGTTGCGCAATCGACCCGACATTGAAGTCAGTCACCGACACGCTCCAGAGACCTGAGTCGGTCCGCTGCTGGCCCGAAAGATCAAGCTCGGTGAGCGCGGTCAGCAATTTGAGGGTCGGCAGCGCCGTTCCACTCAGTTTGTTCCCGCCGAAACAGAGATGCTGGAGATGATCGAGGTTCTCGAGAAGCTCGAAGAAGTCGTCATTGACACGGCTGTGGCCGACGTCCAGGAATTTGAGCGTGGTCATCCGCGCGATGTGCTCGAACAGCGAGCTGGTGACCTTCGTGCCGCGCAAGTTCAGATACTCGAGATGATTCCAGTGCTTCAGGTGGGCGATTCCCTCGTCCGTGACGGCTTCCGCGTAGTGCAGGTTGAGAACTTTCACGTGCTCCAGCGGCGCCAGTTGTTCCAGGCCCAGGTCGGTGATTTTCGTATAGCACAGATTGATGTCCTCGAGCTGCGCAAGCCGCGCCAGCTTCGCAAGATCGGCATCCGTCACCCAGGCGCTAGTGAGATCGACGCCGACCACTGCCCCGGCGGCGTTCCGGACGCACTTCCCTCCGAGCGCGGCGATCTCCGACGCGGCATCATCCTGCGCCCAGGCAAAAGCCGGCGCGGCCATGACGATCGACACGACAGACCAGCACGTCAAAAGGCGGATGAAAGCCATTTCGAGGTGTCCCCCGTGAGGTGGCATGAGGTCGGGCTCGATGATTCAGCTTCGACGGCGCTTCGGATCGCTCGATTTCGGATCAAAGATGATCTCGCATCGCGGGTTGGATTCGCGGATCTGCCGGCAACCTTTTTCAGTTATGAACGTATGATAGAGATTGAGTTCGCGGAGGTTCTTCAGTTGACTCAGCCCTCCTGCGGAGGCGTCGCCGATCTTCGTGCTGTCGAGGCTCAGGCGCTTGAGCTTCGTCAAACCGCCCAAGGCCTTGAGCCCCGGGTCGCCGATTTCGGTGTAGTCGAGGTTCAAATCGGCGAGCTCCGCGAAGCGGCCGATAACGGGCATGCTCTTGTCGGTGATCCGCGTGCGATTGAGCGCGAGCGCTTCCAGGTGGACGAGCGGTAGAAGCTTGGCTAGCGCCGAGTCGGTGACGTGCGTATAGTTGAGCAAGAGCGACCGCAGCCCCGTCATGCGGGCCAGTTTCGGGTAGCGCCTTGTCGCCGATGTCCGTGCCTCCCAGGTCGAGCCGCGACAATGCCGCGAGCGACTCGAGATGGCCCAGGCCGGCATCCGTGACGTCCGTGTAGGCCAACCCGAGATCGCGCAAGGTCGCGATGCTTGAAAGATTGACCAGGCTGCGATCGGTCACCGGCGCACTGGAAAGATCGAGCTTCTCGAGCGGCAGCCCGCGCAGGTGCTTGAGCCCCGCGCCGCTCATTTCCGTGTGCGAGAGCCGGAGCGCGCGCAGGCGCTTGAGATTGGCCAGCGGAGCGAGTCCATCATCGGAAATCGCCGCGCCGTCGAGGTCCAGCTCCTCGAGCGCGGTCAGCTTCGCCAGCTGCGCCACGCCCAGGTTGCCGATCTCCGTCGATCGGAGTGCGAGTTTTTTCAGGCTGTTGAGACCCTCGAGGTTTTGCAGCAATCTGTCCGTGACGCCCGTGCCGGCGAGCGAGATCTCGAGGAGCTTGCCGTTCTCGGCGACGGCTTGCCCGCCGATCGCGCGCACCCATTCGGCCACGGCTTTCTCGCCCGCGCTCGAGACGATCCGGTCGGCCGCGCCCGGAAGCGCGGGACGCACCGAGGGATCCAGGAAGCTCACGTCACAGCCCGCAACGGAAGCGCGCAGACGATCGACGCCGGCCCGATTCACCCGCGTGTAGCGCAGGTCGACGACTTTGAGTTGCTTCAGATCCTTCAGCACCTCGATCGCCACGTTGGTGATCTTGGTCCCATAGAGGTTCAATTCTTCGAGCTTCGTCATGTGCGCCAGTTGCCGGGCGCCGTCGTCGGAGAGCGCAGTCCCCAGCAGGTCGAGCTTCTTCAGCTTCGTCATTCCCTTCAGGTGAGCGATTCCCGCGTCGGTGATTTTCGTGCCGCCCAAGTCCAGTTGCTCGAGGTTTACGAGCCCGCCGAGGTTCCTCATCCCGTCATCGCTGATGACGGCGTCGCGCAAGAGCAGCCGGCGCAGCTTGGTGAGACCGTGAAGTTCCTTCAGTCCTTCATCATTGACGGGGCAGTAGACCAAATCGAGCGACTCGAGATTCTTGAGAGCGGCCAGATGACGTCCGTGAACCTGGGTGTTTTCGATGCTCAGCAAGCGGAGGCTCGGAGCCAGCGCTGCGATGGCCTCGATGCCCGGGTCCTCGAAATTGATCGACTCGAGATAGGTGTAGCTGAAGGTCAGCTCCTCGAGTGACCGCACGCTCGCCAGGTGGCGCAGCTCGCGGCTGTAGTCGGTGTTCGAATTGGCGCTCGGGTTCCACATGGGACCGGGAAGGTTCAGGATCTTCAAATGCGCCAGGCCGGCCAGCCGTTCCAGGTCGGGGGGGTTGATGTTGGTCCCGACCAGGTCCGCCAGCTCGAGACGAAAGTCGGCGGCCGGCAGCATCGTCAGCTCGCGAATGCGCTCTTGGGCCCCGTGGAGGCGCACTGATCCCCCCATGAGGATGACCCATTCGGCAACCTGCCGATCAGCGGGCTCGGCCCGGACCGGCCGGGCCATCATGGAGAGCACGAGCGACGTGGCCAGCGCGACGAGGGGGGGGTCGATGAGCCATGCGCGACGGTTTCTATTCATATATCCCGGCATTTTGTCGCTCGTTCAAACGTCCTCGCTCGAGGAACAAACCGGTCTGGTGATAGGCCGCGACCACTGGATCTGTGGCTACATTCCCGAATCTACAAGATCCGCGGCGTGGTGGATAGAATGCGTCCCGACTTGTTGACTGATGGGGCCAAAGACTACGAGGCGGTGCCGCCGCTACGGGCACTAACGACTTGGCGCTTGCTTGATTCTTCGCCGGGTCGCTCAGCCGGCCGTTGACGCCGTCGTCAGCCTCGATCCAAATGGAAAGCAGTTCGGCTGCCGTGCCATGACTCTCGCTGGCCCACGTCGTCCTGTAACGCAACGAAGCCGATCCGGAATTCAGACAGTCCGTGAACGAGCGGATAGGTGGTCGCACGACGGCTGACTTCGGCACCCGAACCGCGGTTCCCGTCGCTTCCCGCGCGATCCTTCTGCCAGACGAGGCTCAAACATGCCGCCCGTTCTTGTGGTCGAAGATAGCCCGACGCAGGCCGCGGAGCTCCGTTTCCTGCTGCAAGAAGCCGGCTTCGACGTGGACCTGGCCGTCGATGGCGTCGGGGCCCTCTCGGCGCTCGACGCGCGCGTGCCCGACCTCGTCGTGACCGACCTGCTGATGCCGCGCATGGACGGTCTGGCCCTCGTCGAGGCGGTCAAGCGCGACTACCCGACCGTCCCGGTCGTCCTCATCACGGCCTATGGGAGCGAAGACATCGCGGCGCGCGCGCTCCGATGCGGAGCCGCCAGCTACGTTCCCAAGCGGTACCTGGCGCACGACCTCGCTCCAGTCGTCCGGCAGATCATTGCCATGGCGGCGCCCGATCCCGAAGCGGAGCGGCTCGGCGAAAGCCTTGATGAGACGCGGTTCCGATTCACGCTCGCCAACGACGGTGCGCTGGTGGCGCCGCTCGTCCGGCGGCTGGAGAAAGTGGTGCTCGAGATGGGCCTCTGTGACCGGGCCGAGCTCATCCGGCTGGCGGTGGCGCTCCGCGAAGCGATCGTCAACGCCATCGATCACGGCAATCTCGAGCTCGACTCGGACCTCCGCCAGGACGACGAGCGAGTCTACCATCAGCTCGGCAAGGAGCGCCAGAACCAGTCTCCGTACCGTGACCGGCGCGTGCGCATCGAAGCCGGTGTGAGTCGCAGCGAGGCGATCTTCCGCGTACGCGACGAAGGGCGCGGCTTCGACCCGTCCAAACTTCCCGATCCGGCAGACCCGGCCAATCTCTACCGGATCGGCGGCCGAGGCTTGCTCTTGATTCGCACACTCATGGACGAGGTCAGCTTCAACCCCAGAGGCAACGAGATCACCTTGGTGAAGCGGCGCCAGGCGCTGGGCCACGCCGGTCAAGTCCAATCATCGGATCCGTGATCCACGGCAGACTGGCGGCGCAGTCTCGGCTGAGGGCGCGCCGATATCGTCTGGCTCGCCCGCGCGCTGCGGTTGTGGGCCGCGCGGATCGAGCAGGTCCTTCATCTCGTTGAGGCCGCGCAGTACCATATCGCTGTGGAGATCGGACTCGAATGCGGATCGCGGCTTCATTTGCCGACGTCAGGAAGTGGTTCCCGCATGGCAAGGACGCTCTCGTGGTGGAAAAGTGCCGACGTTCGCCCACCTTGATCCGCCCTGCCCTGCCGCGCTTCACGCCGAACCAATCAATCCATTGCAAGATCACAACCCGGGGAGGACGACATGAAAGAGAACAAGCTCAGTAGACGGACGTTTGCCGCAGCCACGGCCGGCGTCGCTTTCGGCGCCATGATCGTTCCGCGTCGTGTCCTGGGTGGGGCCGGCTACCTCGCGCCGAGCGAGACGGTCAACTTCGCCTTGGTTGGCTGCGGCGGCCAGGGCGCGGCCGACGCGGAGGAGATCGTCGAGGGTGGGCACAACCTGGTGGCGCTGGCCGATGTCGATTTCGGGTTCGTGGACGCGGCGATGGCCCGCCGAGCCCAGGGTCGCAACGGTCAGCCGAACCCTTCCGGCGTCAAATTGCAGGAGACATACGGCAAGGCGAAGCGCTACGCCGATTACCGCAAGCTGCTCGAGGAGCAAAAGGATATCGACGGCGTCGTCATCGCCACGCCCGACCACACGCACGCCATCGTCGCGAAGGCGGCGATGGAGCTGGGCAAGCACGTCTACGTGGAGAAGCCGTTGACCTGGTCGGTCCACGAAGCACGCGTGTTGCGCGAGACGGCCCAGCGGACCAAGGTCGCCACGCAAATGGGCAACCAGGGCCATTCCAGCGAAGGCGCCGCGCTCATCAACGAGTGGATTCAGGCGGGCGTGATCGGCCCGGTGCGCGAGGTCCATGTTTGGACCAATCGCCCGATCTGGCCGCAGGGTATCTCGCGGCCGGGCAAGCCTGCTGCGAACCCGCCCGCCGGGCGCGGAGGCCGAGGTCGTGGCGGCGGCGGTGGCGGTGGAAATGGCAACCGGTGGACGTCGCGGCGGCTGAGCGAGACGCTCGCGAGCACTCTCGACGCCGGCGAGGCTCCGCCGCCCGGCCTCAATTGGGACCTCTTCCTCGGTCCCGCGCCCGATGTGCCCTTCCACCCGATCTATCATCCCTTCAACTGGCGCGGCTGGTTGGACTGGGGCACCGGCGCGCTGGGCGATATGGAGACGCACCTCATCGATCACCCCTACTGGCGCTGGGCCTGAAATACCCGACGAGCATCGAAGCCACCTCGACGCCATGGGGAATGGACAACCAGAATCGGCCGGCGAGCTACCCGCTGGCCATGCAGGCCGTCTACCACTTCCCGGCGCGCGGCGCGCAGCCGCCCGTGAAGATCACCTGGTGCGACGGCGGCCTCATGCCCGGCCGCCCGGACGCGCTGCCGGATAACGTCACGCTCGACCGCGGCGGCGGCGTCATTCTGATCGGCGAAAAGGGCATTCTTCTCCACGGGACATACGGCGAGAATCCGCGGCTGTATCCCGCGTCGCTTCTGGAAGACGCGCGGCGCGTGCCCAAGAGCCATCCGCCGATCCAGACCTCAGATGGCCCGAAGCGGTCGGCGCCTCACCGCATCAACTGGGTTGACGCGATCCGCGAACGCTCGAAGACGACGTGCCCAATCGAGTATGCCGGAACGCTCACCGAGACCATGCTGCTCGGCGTGGTTGCACTCCGCGCGGGCCAAGGCGCGCGCATCGAATACGACGGAGAGCATGGACGGATCACCAACAACTCCGCGGCCAACCAGTACCTTCATCGCGAGCCTCGAAAGGGCTGGCTGATCTAGCGCGCGAGCCGATCATCGGTCGGGCTCTCGTTCGCGTTGTGGACTGGCTGGATTCTCAAGAAGCTCGCGGACCGCGCGTGCGCGGAGCGGCGCGCATTCGGACTCCGGCCCGGCTGACGGGGATTGGGGCCTAATCAGGCAACGGCGGCTCCAGCGATTGCGGAATGGAGGTTCCGGAGCCACTCGTTCTTTTTCCCAGCGGAATCACCGGTTGATTCCGGCGCCGCTTCGTCGGGCTGGATGCAACCGTCGCTGTTGCAAAGGTCGCATGCCTCAGAAACTGTTCGATGGGCCGCGATCTGACACGAGCGCGAAAAAATCGTGATCACGACCGCGATCCGGGCATGCCGCCGCCAGGTCACTTCGCTGCGTCAGTCCGCTCCTGGAGTGCCGGTGATGGACTCGACCCGAGAGAGCTCATGCTTCGCGCCGAAGCGGGCGAGGAAGGTGCCCGGTATGACCTCTGCGACGTCGCCGGCGCACCGCGGCCTGCGGCGTTCACCGCCGCGGCGGAAGCGATGTGGCGGATCGTGGTCAACCATGCGCGGGACCGCGAGCGGCTGAAGCGGGCTGGCGGGCGGGTGCGGCTCGAGTTGCTCGGTCACGTCGGCGCCGTCGCGGACGATCCCGACCCTCCTTTTCCGGCGAACTCTTCCGTCCAGGCAAGGATGCGCGCGATGTCGCTTCGCGCCTTCGGAGCGATGATGACTTCCATTTTCTTACACGCCGTTCTTCGCTGCCTTCGTCCGGACTTCGGTTTCAATATCCGTGATGAATCGATTGATCTCCTTCTTGCCCTTCAGGACGATGCCCTTCCCTTGACCGATTTCATCGAACCCCTGTTTGGCTGCCTGTCGAAGCGCATGGAGTTTCGCCTTCCGTTCTTGCTCCTGCTCTTCGAGAAGGCGCAATGCGTCGCGGACGATTTCGCTGGCGTTGCTGTAGCGCCCCGAGGCGACTTGACGTGCGACAAAGTTGTCCAAATGTTCGGTCAGATTGATGTTGCGTGTTGGTACGATCGTCTCCTTTCGTTGCCATACTATCATGATTGGCAAAGCTTGCCAATTGAACGAAGACCGACGTGAGTTGATTCGCTTAGCAGCCACCCGCTGGCGGCACCCGCGCGCCTCCGTGTTTACGTCGCCGCGCATCCCGTATACTCCGTCGTCATGTCCGAGATCACCCAGCTCATGGACGCCGCGGCGGCCGGCGACCGCCAGGCGGCGGCCGACCTGCTTCCGCTCGTCTACGACGAGTTGCGGAAACTCGCGGCCGCGCGGATGGCCGCGGAGAAGCCCGGACACACCCTCGACGCCACCGCCCTGGTCCACGAGGCGTACCTGCGGCTGGTCGGCGACCAGCAATTCGGCGGCCGGGGGCACTTCTTCGCCGCCGCCGCGGAAGCGATGCGGCGGATCCTGGTCAACCATGCCCGGGACCGCAAGCGGCTGAAGCGGGCCGGCGGGCGGGTGCGGCTCGAGTTGCTCGATCAGATCGGTTCCCTCGCCGAGGATCCCGACCTCGTCCTGTCGCTGGACGAACTGCTCACCCGTCTCGGGGAGGAAGACGCCGCCGCGGCGCGGGTCGCTCAGCTCCACCTCTTCGGCGGGCTCTCCGTCGAGAAGGCGGGCGAGGCATTGGGGCTCTCCCGGGCGGTCGCGTACCGGAACTGGAAGTACGCGCGGGCCTGGCTCCGCGAGGCTTTGGAAAAATAATTTCGAATGCGCGAGACACTTTTCCCCTGGATGGGGCATTGAGAGTAGGCCCCGACGACGGGGCAGACAGATCCTGACCCATCCCGGAGGTGAGCCATGGCCGTCGATGCGGCACGAGCGAAATCCCTATTCCTGGCCGCGTCGGACCTGTCCGATCCGGCGGAGCGTGCCGCCTACCTGGACCGCGAGTGCGGCGAGGACGCCGAACTGCGGGGCCGGGTCGAGGCACTTTTGCGGGCCAACGATGCCTCGCCATTACCACCTCCCGCGCACAGAAGATGCGACCGTCGACTCCGACCCGGGGCAACCGGCGCCGGGAGCCACGGACTTGCAGACGCCGAAACCCGATCTCGATCCGTCGCCAGGCTCGCTCACGGCCGATTATGACACCGCCGCCCTACCGAACGTGCTCATCGCCGGTCGATACACGCTCCAACAAAAGATCGGCGAAGGGGGCATGGGCGAGGTCTGGGTCGCCAAGCAATCCGAGCCGGTCAAGCGTAAGGTCGCGCTCAAGCTGATCAAGGCTGGCATGGATTCGCGAGCGGTGCTGCAACGCTTCGAGCAGGAACGGCAGGCCCTGGCGCTGATGGATCATCCCAACATCGCCAAGGTGCTCGACGCCGGCCTGACGCCCACCGGGCAGCCGTTCTTCGTGATGGAGCTGGTCAACGGCCTGCCGCTCAGCAAGTTCTGCGACGAGATGAAGCTCACGCCACGCGAGCGGCTGGAACTCTTCGTGCCGATCTGCCAGGCCGTGCAGCACGCCCATCAGAAGGGCATCGTGCATCGCGACCTCAAGCCGGCCAACATCCTCGTGACGATGATCGACGGCAAGCCGGTGCCGAAGGTGATCGACTTCGGCGTCGCCAAGGCGACGGCGGGCAGGCTCACCGATGAGTCGATGTCGACCCAGTTCGGTTCGGTGGTCGGCACGCTGGAATACATGTCGCCGGAGCAGGCCGGCTTCTCGGGCGAGGACATCGACACCCGGGCGGATATCTACTCCCTGGGCGTGATCCTGTACGAGCTGCTGACGGGCCTGCGTCCGATCGACGCCAAGCGGCTGAGGAACGCCGCGCTCACGGAGATGATCCGCATCATCCGGGAGGAGGAGCCTTCGAAGCCGAGCACGCGGCTCTCGACCGATGAGTCGCTTGCCCTCGCTGGCGGCCCTGCGGCAAACCGAGCCTCGCAAGCTCATGAGGCTGTTGCGCGGCGAGCTGGACTGGGTGGTGATGAAATGCCTGGAGAAGCATCGCGAGCGTCGCTACGAGACGGCCAACGGCCTGGCCCGCGACATCCAGCGCTACCTGGCCGATGAAGCGGTGGAAGCCCGGCCGCCGTCGGCGGGGTATCGCTTCGGCAAGTTCGTCCGCCGGCACAAGGGGCAGGTGATCGCGGCGAGCCTGGTGCTGCTGTCGCTGCTGGGTGGGCTGGCCGCCGTGGCGGCGGTGCAGACGGTGGCCAACGCCCGGCTGGCCGCGTCGCTGGCCCGCGAGACGCGAGGCGAACGATGGACCTAGACGCCGCCAACGCCGAGCTGACCCGATCACGTGCGGCCGTGCAGGCGCGGTACGACCTGGCGGTGGACGCGATCAAGACGTTTCACACCGGCGTCAGCGAGGACTTCCTGCTCAAGGAGGAGAAATTCAAGGATCTCCGCAACCGGCTCCTGAAGTCGGCCAGCGACTTCTACGGCAAGCTCGGCGCCCTGCTGGGCAAGGAGACGGACCCGGCGTCGCGGCGGGCGCTGTGGCAGGCCAACTTCGAGCTGGCCGAGCTGACGGCAAGGTCGGCCGCAAGGAGGACGCGCTGGCGGCGCACCGGCAGGTGCTCGCCGCCCGTGAGGCGCTGGCGGCCGAGCCGGGGGCCGACGTCGAGGCCAAGGTCGACGTCGGCCGCAGCCTCGACGGCCGTGGCGTGGCTGCTGAAATCGACCGGCAAGACCGACGAGGCCGAGTCGACCTACCGCAAGGCCGAGACGCTGCTGGCGGACCTGGCACGTTCGGTGCCCGCCGACTCGCGGGTGAGGGCCGTCCTGGCGGAGACGCGGGGATACCTCGGTTACCTGCTAGACGGCGTCGGCGCGACGGATCGAGGCGGTTGCCACACTCGAGGCGTCAACTCTCGGCCCGCCGCGCTCAGGTCGATGCTCGGCCGAGCGACTTGGAGGCCGCCGCCGAGCTGGCGCGCCTGCCTCGACATTTTCGGCCATCTCCTGGAGACAGTGGGCCGCACCGCCCTTGCTCTAGCGTCCTACGAGGAAGGGCGGACCGTGATGGAGCACGTTGCCGCCGCCGCCGCGGATACTACCCACGGGAGCCACCTCGCGCATCTGATTGGCCACATCGGCAAAACAAAGGCCAGTCTGGGACGAAGTGGCCGAGGCGGAAGCCGAGTTCCGAAAAGCGACTGCGATCGAGCAGAAACTGGCCGACGACAACCCCGCCGTCACTCTATTCCGCAGCGGCCTGGCGACCAACCACTGCTACCTCGGCAATGTGCTGTCGAAAGCGGGCAAGACGTCGGAGGCGGAGGCCGAGTACCGCAAGGCGATCGCGATCCAGCAGAAAGTGGCCGACGACAACCCCGCCGTCACCGATACCGCTACTTCCTGGCGGACCAGCCACCACAACCTCGGCATCATGCTGTCGAGGCACGGGCAAGCTGGCGGAGGCGGAGGCCGAGTACCGCAAGGCGATCGCGATCCAGCAGAAACTGGCCGACGACAACCCCGCCGTCACTCATTTCCGCAGCGCCTGGCGGCAGCCACCACAGCCCTCGGCATCGTGCTGTAGCAAGCACGGCAAGCCGTCGGAGGCGGAGGCCGAGTGCCGTAAGGCGATCGCGATCGAGCAGAAGCTGGCCGACGACAACCCCGCCGTCACTGAATTCCGCAGCAGCCTGGCGGGCAGCCACAATCACCTCGGCGGCCTGCTGTCGTTAGACGGGCAAGCCGTCGGAGGCGGAGGCCGAGTACCGCAAGGCGATCGCGATCCAGCAGAAACTGGCTAGACGACCATCCCGCCGTCACTCGAATTCCGCGTCTTCCTGGCGAACCACCACGGCGGCCTCGGCGACGTGCTGGCGGAAACGGGCAAGCCGTCGGAGGCGGAGGCCGAGTACCGCAAGGCGCTGGCGCTCCGACAGAAGCTGGCCGACGACAATCCTACCAGCCTCGAATACGGCGCCGGCCTCGCGGTCGGCCTCAGCACCCTCGGCGACGTGGTTCGCTCGCTCGGCCGAGCGGCCGAGGCCCGCGAAGGCTTCGACCGGGCCATCGCCCTCCTCGAACCGGTGGTCAAGGAGAGCCCGACGGAGACGCGATTTCCGCTCAATCCTGGGCTTTTCGTTGCGGGGGCGAGGGCTGGCCCGCCGCGACCTGGGCGACCCCGCCGGCGCCGCGGCCGACGCGCGGCGGGCGCTGCGTCTCTTCGAAGGGCTGCCGTCGCGGTCGGGCGAGCAGTGGTTCGAGACGGCCTGCTGCCGCGCGGCACTGGCGGGCCTGGCCGGGAGCGAGGGCTCGGGCGTGTCGGCCGCCGAGGCAAAGGACGAGGCCGACCAGGCGATGGCCCTGCTGAGAAAGACCGTCGACATGGGCTATCGCAGCTCCGGCGCCTTCCGGACCGAGTCGGCGCTGGACCCGCTGCGCAACCGGGAGGACTTCAAGAAGCTGGTCGAGGAGCTGGAGAAGCCGTCGCCCGACAAGCCGGGCAAGTTGTCAGGAGCGCGGTGAGAGCACCAGACCCGGACGCCGCCCCGCCTGTTCGCGACCGGCCTGAAGGGCGAGCGATCGCAAATCCCGGCGGATGCAACCAGGACGGATCGGGCCGGACCGCCGGCGCCTCGTTGAGAAGGAGGGCAAGTATGCCCTGAAGTGGACGCGGCTGTCGTGCCGCCGGTTCCGGGACAACCAGGCGCGGCTCCCGTTGTTCGCCTCGGCCTTGAACCTGGGCAACGTCCTACGCCAGCTGGCGCTGTCTCGTGAGGTGAAGCACTGGAGCTTGACGACGCTGCGCGAGAAGCTGATCAAGATCGGATCAGCTTGCAGCAAAACTCGGGGAGAGTCCGCATGCCACCCAGAAGGAAGAGCGATCCCGCCAAGGCGACCAAGCAGGCACCGCAACTCCCGCTCCAGGATGAGGTCTAGGCCGCACTCGCATGTTTGGAAAGCAAAAGCACACAGCGCGACCGCGAAAACCTGGCGCGGTTCGCTATCATCACGAACAAGTTCTTTGGCGTGTCGATGGCCAAAATGAAGGTGCTCGCCAAGGACCTCGGACGGGATCACGAACTCGCGGCCGCACTCTGGGACACCGGCTGGTACGAGGCCCGTATGCTGGCGTCCTTGGTGGACGAGCCGGCCCGCGTCACGGCCGCCCAGATGGACCGCTGGTGCCGGGACTTTGACAACTGGGCCATCTGCCGACACGGCGTGCTTCGCCCTGTTCGATCGCACGCCGCACGCCTGGCGCAAGGTCGCGCAGTGGTCCCACCGGCGCGACGAGTTCGGCAAGCGCGCGGCCTTCGCGCTGCTGTGGGGCCTCACCGTGCATGACAAGCGCGCCGATGACGAGCCTTTCCGCCAGGCCCTGCTGCTCGTGGAGCGCGCGGCGAGCGACGAACGGAATTTCGTCAAGAAGGCGGTGAACATGGCCATGCGCCGATCGGCAAACGCAATCCCGCGCTCGCACGCGGCCGCGGTGGTGGTGGCACAGCGCCTTGCGACCTCGCCAGAGTTCGCGGCGCGGTGGGTGGGAAAAGACGCGCTGAGGGAACTCACCAGTACTGCGGTGACCCGTCGGCTCGCGACGCGACATCGCCGTGTGACTACGGAATCCTGGTGGACTTCAATGCCTGCTGACGGAGGCGGTCGATCCTGCTTGACGGTAACCAATGGCGCATCGGTCCGACACGCACCGAAGCGCCCTTCGAGGTTGCCACTGACCCCACTTCAGCTGGCTTGGCGCTCATTCTGCCGCACCTTGTATACTGTTGAACGACTGTCCTCCTCGGCCCGTGGACGCGTACTCCGCGCGTCTAGCTCTCAAGGTCAAGATCGCGGGCAGGATCCTCGGCCGGGGAAGGACCCTGCCCCAGCCGCTCCGTCACCAATACCAGCAGCGCCGTGGCGACCGCACGCTTGACCTCCAGGTCCCGCCGTTCCTTGAACGCCTCGCACAAAACGCACACAACTCGGACCTTGTCCACCGCGGCCAGTGCCACCAGGACCTTGATGATCCGCAGCCGGAAGTCCGTGTCCCGGCTGCCCAGCAGGGCCTCGCCCAGCGGCCAGGTGGGCGGCGGGTCGAGCCCCTTCAACGCAGCGGCCGCCTCCGAGCGGACCGCCTCATCCGGGTGCTTTAACAGGTTGAACAGCTGGGCCAGCGCCCGCTTCACGGAGGCGAGCGCGGTCGACCTCATTTCTCGACCGACTCGTTGCATTCATGCCGTTGCTCCCGATCTTGTGCGCCCCGAGCGACAATTTTTCTCGCTGCACGTCTCGAACTTTGCCCCTCGGATGTGGCGACCTGGCGCCACAAAGGTGCCCTGGCCGTCGCGACTGTGCTGGGGACGTTTCTCGCCGATCCGGAGGCGTTCCTGGGCGGCGGTCGCGAGCTGGTCGCGGGGGTCGCGCGGGAGGCGGCGCAGCCGATCCCTATCGCGGCTGGCACCGCTGCCAGCTGGTGGATGAACATCGCCCGGTCGGTGGTCGTCGTCGGTCTGGCCTGGCTCGTGCTGGTGCTGGTCCTGGTGGTCTCGGTCCGGCTCCTCTGGCCCATCCACCGTCGATCCCACCGTTGAGGACTCGGGGCGGCCCATCGGGGTCGTCTCGGGGCGGCCGGTCCGACCGGCGAGGATCGCCGGGACCCCGACCGGTCGCTCCCGATCGTAACCGTCTCGCGAACCACCCCCAGCCTGGTTCGCGAGACGGTTACGTTTGTCGAACACTGACGTTACTCCCGTGTGAGTTCAGCCGGCGCCGGGCGCGATCGCTGGCGGAGCGAATGCCGAGCAGGGCTTCGATTCGATCGCGAATCTCGCTCGTGAGCGCTGCCGGCCTGGGGCCATCGGCGGTGACGGCGAGCGGTTCGCCCACGGATACCGTGACGGCGAGCGGCCGGTGCACGGTCGCCGCGTCGGTCAAGTCTTCTTCGAGTCGTTCGACCGTCTCGAGCACGCGTTCCGTGCTCGGGTGCCCCTCGAGATAGCCGGGCGGATAGAGTGAAAGCCGCTGCGCCAGGTAAAGCCGGGCGAGCTGGTCCCAGCGACGGTCGCGCTCGGCGTCGGAGAGTCCCCCGTCCACGAGTTCCGGCAAGATCGCCGTGCGAAGCGCACGCACGCGCGCAGGGACATCTCGTTCCCGCTGCTTGACCTTCCACTCCGCTTCGAGCGGCCCGAGGATCTCGTCGATCAGCCGCGCCAGTCGTTCGGCGATCGGGGCGTGCCGGACCTCGCCGACGAGCTCCCGCTCCTTCAGGCCCAGGATCGCGTCGCCGGCGCGCCTCAACCGCTCGATCAGCGGCAGGTCGGGGCGAGGTGTCCAGGTCAGTCGGGTTTCGATCCGATCGAGGACAGGCGCGGTGCTCTCATCGAGACGACCCAGAAAGCGGTAACGCAGCGCGACCGGGATGACCAACGTGCGTGCCCCCGGCTCAAGCTTGGCGCGTTGTTTCGCCGCGGAATGGGCGATGAAGGCCGGCCCCTCATGGAGGCGCCGAGCCGGTCGTTGGAGCGCGTGAGAATCCCTTCGGGAAAGATGACGAGCGGCCGGTGCGCTTCGACCAGCAGCTCGATGGCAGTCCGGATCGCCGTGCGATCGAGTCCCTCCCGGTATACGCTGAACGCACCGAGCCGCCTCAGGAGCCACGCCGCGTAGCGCCGGCCCATGAAAACGTGCCAACTCGCCATCGTGTAGAGCGGAGTGCCCACCTGAGCCCCGAGCACGGCGACCACCATCGCGTCGCACAGCCGGCAGTGATTCGGAACGAGCAACACGCTCGCGCGCTCGCGGAGTGCCGACCGCAGCGACTCGATGCCCACGATCTCGACAGTGGTCACCCCCCAGACCCTGCCCAGGATCGGCCGGAGCAGAGGTCGAAACATCGCCGGCCAGAACCTCCGTCGATCGGGCGGAACGAATTGATAAGGCTTGGCGATCACAACGTTCTGCATCGCTCCCTCCCACCATCACGATCCCGCCAGGCCCTGGGCCGATCAGGCGAAGGCGGTTCCTTTTGACCTACCCTCATCGATGAAGACACTCGCTATGTTAGTGCCCCGACCGCTCCGGCCATAGGCGCCGGCGCTGGATCGCAGCTCCGAAGTCCGTCGCCCAAGGCCGGGATGCCTCCGGCACCGGCGGCCGATTCCCCAGGCTGGACCTCTCGGACATCGGTCGGGCACTGCGCAACGTCAGATCGGATGAGACCCCAGTCCCGAAGCGAGTGACGGCTGCTTTATCGAGGCTTGTGCCGTGGGGCCGGTTCCCTCACATCAGTGGGCGTCGCCGGTTCGAGGACGACCGCGATGGGCCTGGTCGCGGGATGTCTCAAACCGGCACCGGGCGTGTTGCGTCCCCGAGACTCGGCGTCGGACGTAGCGGGGTATCGATCCGTTACGCAGCATATCGTCGAGTTTGCCGCTTTCGAGGCGGACACTAGAGGGCGTCGATCGCCTATATAGCACGCGGCCGCTGATCCGCGTAGCACCGGGATGTCACCGACCTGTCGAAGGCCCAATGGTGGGAGCCCGCGCCGTGCGAGATCACCACCCGGGTCGAGAGCTAGCCGTCACGCCCACAGGCCCCGCGGCCCGGCTTGAACAAGGTCACGGGCGCCACCTCTCCGGGATGGTCGCGATCCCTTGCGGTGCGGACCTGCGAATTCCAGGGCGCGACCGTGCCGGCCCCCGGGTCCTGCTCTCGTCCTCTTGCGTGCCTGCCTCGGCGCGCCTGGGCGCAGGCCCGGCGCCGGGCCCCGCTGGTTCGGCCCCGAGTGGACCGAGCTGGTCGCCCACGCCAAGCGATATGCCGACACCTGCGGCTGGCTTGCGACTTCATCTTCGGCATTCTCTGGCATTCGGTAGCTCATTCGTGCCGCGCGTTGAGTTTCGCCGCCAGTACGATGTCTGGTACTCACGCCGGCGGCAAATGCGGCCGGCCCGACATCGACCCGGCATGCGAATATCGGGCGCGTCCTCCACGAGGGGCCGATCGTCACCCGATGCCCCTCGTGTTCGGCGGGATCGAGCCCGGGCTTTCCTACGGGTTGGACCCGGCCGCCTTCCGGCGGATCGGCATCAGGCCTTGGCACTGCCGGATCGCCCGCTCGACTCCCTCCGGTCGGCCATCCGGGCGTCGGCGGTCGCGAGGAGCTTGCGGACCGTGGCCAGCGTGCGGATCGCCGCCAGGTAGCCCTTCTGGGCCCGTTCCTGCCGCCGTTGTTGCTGCTCGAGCTGGGCCAGGTCCAGCGCCTTCTCCCGCGCCTGCGCCGCGGACGCGTCGGCGTAGGCCGATTGCAGCCACCCAGCGCCCACTCGCTCGACGAGCAGCTGTTCGAGGGGCGGTGGCGCCGGGTCGGACAGCAGCTCGGACTTCAGCTCGGCCAGCTTGCGGCGCAGCGACTCCTTCAGCAGCAGGTTGGGCCCGGCCACCAGCTCGACCCAGGCGTCCTCCGCCACACGGGCCAGGTCGCCATACCCCCGCCAGACCTCCGGTGTCGCATCCAGCAACATCTCCAAGGCCGGCAGGGCCGAGCGGTCGCCCCGCTCGGCCCGCTCCAGCAGCCGCCGCATCCGCTCGGTCGCCGGGGCCTCAGCCCCGGTCGGTTCGTCCTGGTCGCTCACGGCATCGCCTCCATTTGCCTCGATCGTGGCGGTGATAGCCGGCCGCCACCAGGGCCACCTTAACCAGCAAGTCGGTCAGCTCGGCCAGCTCCTGCGACGCGGCCTCGGCAGCCTCCAGCCGCGCCTGCGAACGCGCCCGCGCCTGGCGCTCGGCCCGCCGCAGCTCAGCATCCTGGGCCGCCAGCTCGGCCACCGGGCCGGTGCCCAGGTAGAGCCGCCGGACGCGACCGTTGTCGCGCGAAACCTTGTAGTAGTAGCGGCCGCGGCCGCGGGCCTCCCAGGCCATCTTGGGCTACACTCCCTCGCTCGCGCCGCCGGGGCCTGCGGCTGCCCCCCGCGCTGTTCTCGAATAGCCGGGCTGGTCCCGCCGCCAGGCCGCCGGAATTTCGGAGAGTATTGTACCCGACCCAACTCCGCCGGCGCCAGCGCATTTGCTGTCCACATCGGCCGAAGCGCCCCTCGCCGGCCCTTCGACCCCGACGGTGGCGGCGGCTCACGACCGGCCATTCGCCTGGATCCAGGGCAGGTTGGCGAGCGTGGTGCGGATGTTGGGCATAAGATCCACGGCGTCCCGGCGAGCCCCCTCGGCGACCAGCTCCGCCTGCCGCAGCCGCAAGTAGAGGCGGATCAACCTGGGGGCCGTTGTCGCGTCGATCGGCAGCAGCTTGAGGGCGACGGCCAACTTCAGTCGCAGCTCGTCCAGGAACCGCTCGTCCTCCGGCCGGTCGCCCGGCCCGTAGTCGCCGTCGATCAGCGCGTCGAGCACGACCGGGCCGCCGATCAGGCCGAACAGCCGCCAGACCAGGCCGGGGTCGGGCTCCCTCGGCGTCGGGTACAGCCTGACGGCGATGTGGATGAGGTAGCCGCGGTTCTCGAGCCGGTCGCTGACGTTGAAGAACAACGCCTCGAACGTGGCGACGGCCCGCGGCGTGAGGGCCGTCTTGCGGGCGATTGCTTCGATCGACTCGCCGGCAAGCAACCGCGCCTCGACGGCCCAGCGCGTCGTCGGCTCGCCTTCGTAGATGGCGACGGCGGCGGCGACATCGGGCATCTTCCGCTCCAGACGCCCGCGATCGGCGCTCGCACCGACAGCGACGCAGTGCGGCCTGATACAGCTTCGCCCGGTGGACCTGCGCGTCGTCGCGTCGGCGCGACCAGCGGAGGCCGAGTGCCAGCAGCCGCCCAGCCCGCTGCCAACGCCAGTCGGTCGGCCTCCTGGGATTGCCCGCGCAGAAGTCGACCAGGCCCAGCGGCCGCGTCGACCGGCCTGTCCGATCCGGCCGATCGCCCTCGGGCAGGGGCCGCGGGGCCGCGGGGTCGGGGGGAGGGACCGGCTCGGGGCCGGCGGGCACGGCGACGGCACCGGCCGCCCGCGGATCATCGCCGTCCCGTCGCCCGCGCTCTTCGCGTCGTCCCACGTCTTTGACCCCCTCGCCCCCGGACTCGGGCTCGAACGGCGGGATGTCGGGTGCCGTGGCCCGGCGGCGCGCCCCGACCGGGGTTGCGACAGCACCGGGGTTGCCGGGGAGCACCGTGGACATGGACTCCTCCTCGAATGCGAACAGGCCGATCGCCGATCCGGCGGGAGCCTCGTCGATGATATCTTCTCGGGCCCCACGGCACACGGGCGGGCACCCAATGCCCGGCCCGGCGCAGTCGGCCGGCCGTGCCGGGGCCGGCCGGGTCGGGGTCCCCAGCGAGGACCACGGCCCCGAGTTGCGGGCATGTCCCCAAGAGTCATGATGAGCGAGGACATCGAGCATCCGGACCCGGCCACCTCGCCGTTCGACGTGTTCCTGCATCGGCGCCCCGACGACGAACCGTACCGGTGCGCCCGCCAGGCGATGCCCGAGCTGGGATATGGGCGATGGCGGCGGATGGCGGATGTCATCGCTTCGCGGTGATGACCCGCGCGGCCGAGGTCAACGGCCACGCACAGCAGGCCGCCCAACCCCGGGACCCGATCCGGGCCCTGGCGCAGGCGGTGGTCGCGCTGCGGCTGAAGCAGTTGGTGCTGCGGGGCTAACTCCTCGACGATAGATAGTCACTCAAACTTTCTGCGGCGGCGAGCGTCTTGTGTTCACGCGGTTGGATCAGCTAGCCAGATTCCCCAGCGTCATGCGATGAGCTGCCAGGTTGGCAAACAACTTGGCGATCCATTCCTCGTCGGCCCCCAGGCGCTCTCGTTAGACTAAATATCACCGAGGTGAGAGGCATCGAGTTCTCGACCGCCCGGCCAGTGGCCGTTCACACGAGCGACCGAAGTGACTGTCAAACCCAAGCCGCTTTCACGCCCTTGGTGGAACTACGTGCGGTTCAGCCTGCGGGTGCTGGTCGTCCTTGTGCTCTTGATCGGCGCTGGGCTGGGCTGGCTGGTCCGAAGCGCCCACGTCCAGCGCGATGCGGTTGCGGCGATCAGGAACGCGGGAGGCGTCGTGCTCTATGACTGGGAGTGGAACAACGGGAAGTCCATTCCCGGGGGAAAACCATGGGCGCCAAAGTGGCTCGTGGGTCTCATTGGAGTCGACTATTTCGCTCACGTCACTTCTGTCTGGCTGCAACCGGCGCCAACCGATGGAGCGATCGTAGAGGTCGGGCATCTCACCCAACTAGAGCCTGTTATGCACTTTTCAACCCCGCGTTTGCGAGTAGGAGTGCGACGAACGCGAGCCAGTGCCAGCCCTCGAGCGTTTGTGTCAGTCGTTCGTAGTCGCGTGCCAATCGTCGAAAGCGTCCGAGCCATCCAAAGGTTCGCTCCACGACCCAGCGTCGCGGCAGCAGCACAAACCCCCGTTTTGCTTCCTTATGCTTGACCACGGTCAGCTTGATTCCTGCTTGCTCCGCTTGGTGAGCCGCGTCTTTGCCGGTGTAGCCCTGATCGACGTACGCAATCTCAACAGTGCGTCCAGTGACTTCTTGCACTTTGTCGGCCAACTCGGCAACCTGCGCACGTTCCTGTTCGTTCGCCGCGGTTATCTTCAAAGCCAACAGATTTCCCAGGGTATCCACAGCCGCATGTACCTTCGATCCCTTCTTCTTCTTGGCCCCGTCGTAGCCTGCCCGCTCACCGCTCTCGGGCGTCGATTGAAGCGTGCGTCCATCAAAGATCGTTGCCGTCGGCTCGGGATCCCGCTCGGCGAGAAATCGAACGATCGCTCGCAAGTCGTGCGCGATTTGCTCGAAGACACCGGCCTGCATCCAGCGCCGGGCTTGTTGGTAGACTGCGGTCCAAGGCGGCAGATCGTGTGGCAGGAATCGCCACTGACAGCCCGTCCTGACCACGTAACGTATCGCGTTGAACAGATCGCGCAGAGAATGTTCGCGTTGTGGAGCATCCTCGCGCATCAAGGTCAGGTATGGGAGAAGAAACTCCCACTCGGCGTCCGAGACGTCGCTTGGATACGACCTCCGTGTCGTGTTCATGCCACAACATGAGCAAAGATCTCACAATAAGTCAATAACAGGCTCTAGAGCGACTGCAACTCGTTGTTGGGTTCGTCAGCGACGGCGAACTAGCACATCTGAAGGGGCTTACCAAACTCTCGAGCCTCTGCCTCAGCAACGTCAGCGACGCCGGGCTGGCACATCTGAAGGGGCTGACCGAGCTCAAGGGCCTCCAACTCGGCGGCACTCAGCTCACCGATGCCGGGCTAGCGCAACTGAAGGGCCTGACCAAGCTCGAGGTCCTCCAGCTCGCCGGCGCTCAGGTCACCGATGCCGGGCTAGCGCATCTGAAAGGGCTGACCAAACTCCAGCGTTTGACCCTCGGTGGAACCCAGGTCACCGACGGCGGGCTGGTGCATATCGAGGGCTTGAGCAGCCTCTCCCTCCTTTGGCTCGGTCGTACTCAGGTCTCGGACGCCGGGCTGATGCATCTGAAGGGGCTGACCAGGCTCTCCGATCTCGACCTCACCGGTACTCACGTCACCGACGCCGGGCTGGTGCATTTGAAGGGGCTGACCCAACTTTCTGTCCTCTACCTTGAACGAACGCAGATCACCGACGCCGGGCTGGCGCATTTGAATGGGCTGACTAAACTCCGCGCCATCGACCTTACAGGCACTCAGGTCACGCAAAGTGGGGTGCAAGAGCTTCAAAAGGTGTTGCCGAACGCGCAGGTCCTTCCGTGAAACAGGCGCCTGCCGCACCCACGGATGAGGCACGGTTGGCGTCTTGGGTCAACTGGTTAAGCTCAACCTGCCAGGTGTTGCAGCGTCATGCCGTGTGACGCCAGGTTGGCGAACATCTTGGCGAGTAACGCCTCGTCGAACTCGGGCAGTTCGACTTCCGTCAGCACGTCGGGCGTTTCGGGCACCGGATCGGGTTCGTAGAACTTCAGCCTGACCGGCCCAGTCTCGGGCTCAGCAGCCATCGGTTCGAGTTCCACGCCCCTGGCCATGGCATGTGCCGCAGCCCACATCCCCGCATCGGCCTGGGCAAACCGCTCGGCTAGCGTCGCGATTGGCAGCGTGCCGAGCGGAGTCGGCTTCGCGTCTCGCGACCTTTCTGCCAAGCCGGCTTGCTCCTTCCTTGCCTTCTTCTTGTCGCCGCTCTTGATCTTTGACCACGACCGTTGCATGTCGGCCTGATCAACCTTCTCTGCCATCGACTTTGCCAGGGCCATTTGCATGTTGTCGTCGCCCGTCATGGCCGCCAGCCCGTCCTCGGAGAATTCGCCCAAGACGGACGCCAGACCATCACGATGACCAGCCTGGACAAATTGGAGGAGCCGGCCAGCCTGGTCACACCCCGGGAAAGCGTGGCGGCCCTGCTCCCCCGCGTCGATCTGCCCGAAGCCCTCCTGGAGATCCCGGCCCGACCGGCTTCGCGCAACCAGGGCCGGGCCGCTCACGCGGGTGGGGGCTCGCCGCAGCCGGTCCAACGCCGTCTGCCGCCCACTCTTGGGGACGATCGCCAGGGCCTCCAACCGCGCGCGTTGTCCGGGACTGGGGGCCCGGGTCAGGGCCTTCCAGAGTCGGCCCGCCGCGCGGTCGCGGATCTGGGCCACCAGGCGTGCCAGGACAGTCACGCCCGGCAGCAACACCTTCCGCTCGGCCAGGCGAGCCGTGGCCAGACCAAAGAGCAGGCTGGGCCGCTCGGCGCGAGCCAGTCGCGGGTATAAAGCCAGCGGACCAGGCGAAAGTGCTCTGGCTGATCGGAGAAGTCGCGGTAGTCGTACCGCCGCTGGATCTCGCCCACGTGTTCGCGGTGCGTGGCCGGCCGGTCCAGATACCTCGCGAGGCCAGTCAGGTCGGCGATTCGCAATTGCTGGCCCAGGTGGGCCACCACCCCGGACGGAACGTCGATGGCGTTGCCGAGGAAGGTGCCCAGGAACCGCACCGTGACCAGTTGGAGGGCGAAGCCCAACCGGTTCTGGTCCCCGCGCCGTTGGGCGATCAGGGCAAGGTCGCCATCGTCGAGATGGAAGTAACGCGCCAGTTGGGCGGGCGAGGGCTCGCCGGCGTAGCGGCCATACCGCTGCTGCTGGTCCGCGCTCAGGAAATCGACGGGCATCAGGGGCCCCTTCCAGGGGTGCCTGGTTTCGAAAGGAACGCTCCGTCGTGGAATTGAAGGACATCCAGTGATAAGAATAATTATCACACGAATCGTCGGCACCAGCCCCGGTGATCTCGCGGAAATACGACGCGACGGTCGGCCGCGAAGCTTATTGTTAACCCAGGAACCACCGCGAGAAGATCATAATGCGGGCGACAAACAGATTGCTGCGACGTCGCCTGACCACGACGAACAACATCGACAAAGGCGTTTCGGCAGCCCGCTACCGGATGCGGCGGGTGAAGCAATGGCAGAGAGGTTCGAAGGCGTTCCGCCGTCCGGCGGCGGCATCGGAAGGGTTCCGCCGAATCATGGATTATGAGTATCTCTGGATTCAGCAGATAAATTCGATTCACAGCCGGGCCGCCACCACTTCCAGCTACCGGCGAGACACGATCGCGAGCGCATCGACAAGCTGACTGCGAAAACACACGACATCGCCGTCCATTACCTGTTGATCGCGTCTTACGTCTATTTGGCTCTTGCGACCAGGGAGCATGACGATGGCAGAGTCGGGTCAAACAAAACTGGCCTCGCGTCGATTGTCTTTGCGACGTGTGCTGGCGATTCTTGCGCTCGTTGCGGTCCTTGGCGGTGGATTACTGTTGCCGCAGTCCGGCCTGCTGAATGCGCTGGTCGAATCTGCGATGAATCGACCGGTGGTGAGAGAAGCGGCACCGCCGGACTTCGTCGTTCGAGTGATTGACGAACGTGGCCAGCCGGTGCCCGCGTTTCAGATCATTCTCCAGACCGCCGGAAAAGGTTTCACTATGTGGGAGACCGGCGCGGGTGGTCAAGTCACGCTCAGTGGTTACCAATCCACTCAGTACCGCGAGCAATGGGCGATCGACGCCTTTGTCAGGGCCGACGGGTACGCAGGCACACTCGCCCGTTTCGCCGGCCCCGATCGAGAGAAGTTGTTTGCCGGCAAGGCGACAATCACCATGCACCAAGGCGAGCAGGTTGAACTGCGGTTCCGCCTTCCGCAGGGCCTTCGTTTGCCTGACGATTTCGCGCCGGAGGTTTATTTTGCCGGCCAACGAGATACGGTCCGGATGATGTGGGATCCCGATAATAGACGCGCCTACGAGGGCCACATGCCCGACTTGAATTTCCTCAACGTCAAACGGTCAGTTGGGGGGGGCTTTGTCTTCCGGCTTGCGCGGGGATCGGGCCCGTTTTACGTTGCAATTCACCGTCCAGGTTTCCTTCAGTTCTTCGAAAGCGGGCCGTTCATATCGGCAGACGTGCCCAACGGGATTCTGGAAATCGGGACACCGAAACCAGCCTTGCTGAACGTCCGCTTCGACCCCGGACCTGAAACGGGCGATAGGCCGTTGGAGGGCGTGAGGCTGGAGGTTGATGGTAAAAACACGCTCATGCGGTCATATTTTACAGTGGCTTCCTTGGATAGCGAGAGAGGCCGCCAACAACTGCGGGTGGCCGATCTGGCACCGGGGACATACAAAGTCACTGTCCTCCGGAGGACGAAACGCGCCGGGCAAGAGTCGCCGCCTTCGACCGGCCATTCGGGAGCCTATCGCGATTCCCGTGAAGTTAGCTTATCAGCCGGGGAAACACGTCACCTCGAATTCCGTTACGCACCGTTTGACCCCAACGTCTTTCGAGGCAACTGCACCGCCAGAATCCGCATTATCAATTCCGATGGGTCGCCCGCCGCCGGTTGCCCGGTGAAGGTAAACTACCGGGACGCGCGCTACGGTGACCTCGAGGTGTTTTCGGGGCGAACGTCGCGATCAGGAGAGTGTGAAATTCGGAGCATCATCGACCGGACGCCGGAAAGCCCGACATTGGCGGCCTATCAGATTGCTGTGGACGATCGAGGGCTGGGAGACTTCAGTTTCACCGAGGGTAAGTCGAACGAAGCGTTCACGTTTCATCTGCCGCCGCGAGTAGGAAACCTCATGCCAGACATTGATCTGGTGAATGTCTCGACAGGTGTCCGTTCGAAGCTTCGCGAGTTGCGAGGTAAGGTCGTCTGTCTCGAACTGTGGGCCACGTGGTGCGGGCCTTGCCAAGAGACGATGGAAAAGCTCAATCAGATGGCTTCTGAGCATCGCGTCGCTTGGCATAATCGCGTAGCCATTATTCCGCTCAGCATCGACGAACAACCCGAAACAGTATCACGACACGTGAAGCAACGATCGTGGGACCAGGTTGATCACTATTGGAGCGGCGCTCAAGGGGCGACCGGGTGGGATGCACCAGCAGTGCGCGCCGTAGTTGGCCAAGCCGTACCCGAATTACTCATCATCGATCGTGACGGTCGGATCCTTTGGCGTGGCCATCCCGCGGACAAGTCCGAAAAAATGGACGTTGCGGCTCGCATTCAAGAGGCTCTCGAGCATTAGCGGACTTTCGAAACTTGAAGGTCGAATTGTCGATCGATGTGCCCGGAGCAGTATGGGAGGTCTCGGTAATGGCGTCTGAACCGAAGCCATCCCTTTTGTTCTCGACGTTGGCGGCCGAATTCGAGACTCAGTTGGCTCACGCCAACCGCTCACGGCACACGTGCCGCGCCTACGCAGGTGACCTCGCGCAGTTCTCGGCTTTCTAGCAGGGTCCCGTCGACGGCATCACCGCCGAGGTGATCCGCAGCTTCGGGGCCACGCTCGAAAGGCTCCGTCCGGCTAGCCGCGCCCGCAAACAGGCCGCCTTGGCGAGCTTCCTGGATTGGGCCCACCGCCAGGGCCTGATCGCATCCGACCCGATGGCCTTGATCGAGCGCGTCCACCGCGATCCTCCCCGCCCGCGGTCCTTGGGCCGTGCGCCGGTGGAAGCGATCCTGGCAATGATCCCGCTCAGCGGCGGGATAGGCTGCTGTTCCGTCTGATCTTCGAGACGGGGATGTGCACCTGCGAGACGCTGGGGCTGCAATTGGAGGACCTGGACCTGACGGCTGATGACGAGCATCTCAACGTGCTGGGCAAGGGCCGGCAGCGGCGCACAGTGCTGCTGGACGACACGCGCCTGGTCGGTCAACTCCAGGCGTACCTGAGGCATACCGGCTACCGTCATGGCCCACTGTTCCGGGCCGAGAAGAATGGCCGAGGTGGCCCGCTGCGATATCAATCGATGCAGGAGCGCTGGACGGCCTACTGTGCCCAGGCGGGCGTTTGCCGTACGCTCCACCAGTTGCGTCACTCGCACGCGACCGAGCTGATCAATGGAGGCGTCAGCTTGGTGACAATCCGGAAGCGTTTGGGGCATAAGAATCTCCAGACCACGTTGCGGTATGCCGAACAGTCGGATGCGACGGCCGATGCGGAAGTGCGGGCCTGGCGGCGAAAGCAATACCGATCCTGCTGAGCCATCAACAGGGTGGGGTTGGTTTTGTCCATCTGCTATGGAACGGTCGAATGCGCGGGGCTTAGCGTACGGTTCTGTTCCGATGTTTGTGAGACCCCCACCCGGCGAGTCCAGCCCGGCTGCCGCCGACGACGATGAATGCGCCGGCGGTGCCAGAGGCGGAGAACCGTATAACTGGCCCCCGAGCGACGACACCCTCGGCTGACCGTACTCGACGTGGGCTTGCCCCAGTCGCGTTTGGTCATCAAGAAGCCATCACCGTGGCATGTCGAGCAGCACGCATATCGGGGATCGTTGCCGTGGCCTGGACCCTGACGGCGGAAGCAGAACTCCCACAAGGGATGGCGCAGGCGGAACAGGTCGAGGCGCGGGGCCGCGGTCGCGGGAGAAGTTGCCACATGCCCAACGATGACGCCAGCGGTAGACAGAATTGGCGTGCAGCTCGACCAGAGCCCCGGCTGCGACGTTGGATAAGTCCGGTGATTCGTGGAGCAAGGGAACCAACCGAGCCCTCTGGCGCTCGAGCGTGCGCGACCGTTCGCTTGCGAACGATGGCCCGACATTTATCAACGAACTCGTCAGGGAACGCAGGTTTGTCGAGCGGGCGGGGCCCGGCATGGTGCGACGCCATTCGCAACAGGCGATCGGCTTCCTTGCCGAATGCCCCGACGATAGGTCAAACCTCGCACGGTCGCAACCCCACCGTTAATTGTGAAAAGGGACCACTTAGCCGCCACAGACAGGCACGACCCACCGATACACCGCATAACGACGATCAAGGACTCACCACATTGACGATATAGTCCTTGCCGCGCACCCGGAAGCAGTGCTCGCCAAAGAGCCGGGTAGTCGGCTTCTGGTCGTCCGCGAAGCCGTTGTTGGTTAACGCCACGAACCGGTCGACGTAGGGCTTCTTCCCGTTCATGATCGCTAAGGTGATCCTGTCGGGATGGTTGGGAAACTCGATGGTCAGGTTGCATATCACCGAGCCTTCGGGATGATCCTTCGAGGGCGTACCGCTGCTCAGCAAGGCATTGAACTCCTTGGCCTCTCGCGGCGAGATGTGGATCTCGCGGTAGTTCTTGGGGTCGATCGGGTAGACATGATGCCGACGCGCGTTGGACCATTCCTCGCCGTCCACGTCGGTGAACGCGACGGTCCGGTCGTAGTCGCTCGTGACACCGCCCACGGTCTCGTCGCTCGTGACACCGTTCGCGTCGGATAAAACGTTCCGTCCCGGAAACCGGTAGACAACCCGCATACCGACCATGGACGGCGGCCGCTTCTTGGTCCAGGTGTCGTACTCGTTGCCGGAGGGCTCGGCCTCCTCGTCCTCGTCGGACTCGACCTCGCTTGTAGATTCTTCGACCTGGGCCTCGGCTCCGCCATCGTCGGCAGCAAAGTAGCTGTCGATGAACTCGGCCAGTGACAGCCCCTGAAGGTCTTCGTACTGGTCAACGTACTCGCACACCAGTGCGAGCTGGGTATCGGTATCAAGTTTCTGGGCGATCGGATGGCCCTGCAGCACATCCCAAGCCCTGACTTTCTCTGTTACGCCTTGTGTCCCGGCCGGGGGCTCGGCCGCCGTCTCGGCCAGTGCCTTCTCGTCGTCGGCCTCCACGGCGTGCAACGCCTCGGGAAGCTTTTCCACGCGTCGCAGTCGGTACTTTTTGGCGGCGGCATTGCGTTCGCGGTCGGATGAGGGCTGGGATTCGTTCATGGATCGGACTCCTTTCAAGAGTGAATTTGTGGGTCGGCGATTACGGGTCGGCGGCTGTTTGTACTCGGTCGTCGGAGTCGTTATGGGCGTCGGATTCCTGTTGGCGGTCATGGGAACTCGACATGGTGGGACTCCTGGTGATGGTCAACCGTCGAAGATCGATCCAGTTGTCGCGGTGGCAAGATCACGACCGGCGCAACCACGGCCCGCATCACCGTGGTTGCCCGGCCGCACACCAGGACGGTTGAGGATCAGTCTTCTTCTTCTTCTTCTTCTCCGTCGAGCCAGAGGGCATCGGCCTGGAGCTGCTCCATGAGCGGGGCCAGGCGCTCGGCATCCTCCTCGGGAGGCCAGGGGCACTCCAGCACGCGCTGGCACAGCGGGCTCTCATCCGGATGCAGAGTCACAAGCTGCCCATCCTCCCCGGCAATGACGAGCCGGCTGTTGCTGAACGTCTGGGTATGGACCCACCCCGGCGGGGGTGGCGGAGGGGCAACATCATCGGGATACGGCAGCTTGACAGGCTGCGGGAGGTCAGGGTCCTCGGTCATCCAGATCTGGAACGTGACGCTCGAGATCGCCGCCAAGGGGATCACGCGCGGGACGAGGAGTCCATCAGGGCCCGTCCAGAGCGCGGCCAGAAGAGTCCGGGTCTCAGGCGCCGCGGTTTGCCGCATCACCACTCGGTGATAGTGGCGACCCTGGGGTATCGAAGGTGCGTGAGAGACAGAGCTGCTGTCGAGGTCTACAAGGTTTGTGTTCATGGTGCGTCCTTCCTGAAGGTCAAAAGATGTTCACGGATGGTGATCAGTCGTCAGTCACAGGCGCGAGGGCCTCGGCCCGGAGCTGTTCCAGGACCGAAGCGAGGCGCTCGTTGTCCTCCTCGGCAGGCCAGGGGCAGGCCACGGTGCGTTGGAGCAGGATCTCTTCCACCAGCACATCCGGGGCACGCAGGAACCCAGGCGGCGCGCGCGGGAAACCCGGAAACGGCTCGCCCCACCCGGCGATTACCGGCGTGTAGCGCGTGACCGTCGCGTGATAACTCCAGCCTAAAGGCGTCAGATCGTGCGGGTGGGGGGCTGTGGGAGGGCTCCCCAACTCGACGGTCTCACAACGCCAGATCTCGACCATGGCGGCCTCGACCGCCACCACAGGGTCCACTTTCGTGCTCAGTCCAGAAGCTCCCACCCAGACGGTGACCGAGACACAACGGACCGCAGGCGTCAGCACCTGAACCGCCGTGGTCCGCCAATGCTCGTAGTGGTGTCCACGATCAGGCGACTCAGGGGATGGGTGAGGGAACCGGCCGTTGAGGTTCATAGAAGAATCCTCCTGAAGGTCAAAGGGTTCACGGAGCGGACTCCTGAGTTCAAGGTTTAGACGATGAGGATGTCCTGTCTTGATTGTTGTTTACGTTGCCGGCGAACCCACTCCCGTTTCGCAGCTCGCGACCTCGCTGGCCGGGTTCGAGATGACCGTCGGCGCCCGCGGGTGGGCTTCCGGCAGATAGCGGGGGTCCAGGTCCGCCTTGTTCAGCGAGCGTGTGACGACCGTCTCGACCTTGACGTTCATGCCGGGCACGACCAAGAGCATGCCGCGCTTCATCAACTCCTCGTTCTCGGCGATGCGCTGCGGCGATCCGGTCATCGGCGGGCGCCTCGACCACCTGCTGGTCGTGCACGAAGTCGACAAGCCTGTGCCCGGCACGCCAGACAAGCCACAGGCCCAGGATCGCCCCGTCGGCCGCCGCTCCCTGGAAAACGCAGTTCCGGCTGCTACAGAAAGTGGCGCTCGCCCGCAGCCGGCCCGTGACCGTGAAGACCGGCCGGCGGCCCGCCCAGTTGCGGACTTCATCCCAGAGCCGCCGGTCCGCCTGGCGGCTTTCCAGCTTGGCCCGTAGCTTCGGCTTCAGCTTGAGCGGGAGTCGCCAGGCTTCGTCCCAGAAGAAGGCGATCTCCTCGGGGCTGTAGGGCCGGCCCTTTCTTGTCGCGGGCGCCTCGTCGCGGAGGGCCTTCAACAGCATGCCCCCCAGCCAGCCCTCCGGCACATGCATCGCGGGGTCGGACGCGTCGTAATAGGCGTCGATGGCGCCGATAGAACCGAGCCGGGGTCAAGTTCAACGCCTCGGCCAGCGCCTGTCCGGTGTCGACTTCGTCGGTGAGGAAAGCGTCCAGCTCCGGGCAAAGTTGGTGGTAAGCCTGGATCCGCCTTTGCACCTCCTCCAGGGTCAAGTCCTCGCCGTAGGAAGCCTTGGCGACCTGTCGGAGCCGCTCGGCCCCCATGCCGCCGGGCCGGCCGAATGAGACCGGCTTGGCGCTGTCCCGCTCGGACTTGGTGACCTCCGCGGGATCCTTGTCAAGCACGGCGGCGGCGATGAGCCGGTGGACGTCGCTTTTGTTGACCAGGTCGCGGAGCGTGGTGCCCAGGCCGAACTGGCGGTCCAAAGCGTAGCCAAGCACGACCAGCTCGATCTGCGAGTAGTCGCCGTCGATGAAGACCATGCCCTCAGCCGGCACGAAGCAGCCGCGGATCGTGCTGGCGGCACTCGTCTCGTCCTTCTCCTTGGGCAGGTTCTGGAGGTTGAAGCCACCGCCGCAGTACGTCCGGCCCGTCTCCAGCAGGAAGCCGAACTTGGGGTGCAGTCGCTGCCGGTCCATCTTGTGCAGGTAGGTCGAGACGAGCTTCTCGGCGGCACGATACGCGGCGTAGTCGGCGAAAAACGCGTCCTCGGCGGCCAGCTCGGCCAGCTCCTCCTCGGCCGTCGAGAACCGCTCGCCCGACTCGGTCAGCCGCAGCTCGACTTCCGGGTGCTCGCGCGCGAACTCCGCCAGGATCGACTGCATCGCCTTGGCGCTGCCCTTTTCGTCGACCAGGTAGCCGCGCAGCCGCAGTCGCTCCTTTGCCGCGTCCATGACCGCCCGGACCCGCGCGAGCTTCTCAGCCCCGCGGCTAGTGTCAATACCGATGCCGTTGGAGCGGAGCACGTCGGTGATGATGCTGGCGCGGAGCTGGACATGATGCGTCAGCGGGCCGAAGCGGCGGATCACGTCTCGCAGCCAGGTCTCGTCGACGTAGCCCCAGACCTCGTGCGCGTTCTGGAGGACCTCCTTGATCCGCCGGTGCAGCTCCCGGAACAGGTGCCAGGTGGCCAGCGGGTCGCCCGCGGCATAGCGGAGGTAGACCTCGGGGATCTCGTCAAGGGGCCGGCCCAGGTAGCGGCCGAAACCGGTGCGGACATCGCGGCCTTCGGCATCCTTGAGATCCTTGGGCAGCTCGAGACCAAGGTGCGTCCGGGCGCAATCTTCGAGGCCACATTCACCGCGGGCGGTGTGGCCGGCAGTGGCCAGCGAATACAGCCGCTTTAGAATCAGTCGTGTCCCAGATCTTGTTCGCGTCGACGAATGAGTAGAGGTCGAGCCGATCGCCCAGAACGGGCTGAGTGACCTTCAGGTCGAAGGAGGCATTGTGCGCGATAAAGCCCAATCCGGCGTGGGCCTCGAAGAAGGGCAGAATGCGATCGCGGGTCACGAAGACGCCGCGTTGGCCGTCGCAAGCGGTGGCCAGGACTAGCGCCGGGGTCAGATAGGGCCGGTCGTCATCGATGAGGGTCGTCTCGGTGTCGTAGGCGAACAGGCCGTTAAAGACGCGGCCCTGATCCGGCGTCCACGGCCGGAACGGGCAGTGATAAGAGCCCAGAGCAATATCAAGCATGGTGAAATTCCTTCTTAAGGGTCCCCGGCCGGCTGGCCGTGAACCTTTGCCTGGGCCGTGAACCTCGGGTGAACCTTTCCCGGGAAAGGTTCACGGCCTTTATCTGCCGAGCTGGCCAGATCTTGCGCCCTCCTAGTGAACCTTGTGAACCTTTTAGCCGGGGTCGGCTCTTTCCCGCGCGCGACCCGGCAAGGGGTCTCTGGCGCCGGCAGCTTTTTGCACAGCACTCCGGCAGTCCTGAAAGGTTCACAAGGTTCACGGCCACGTCGTAACTCCAAGCTATTGCACTGGTTATCTTGTGTTAACCTTTCCCGAGCAAGGTTCACGCAAGGTTCACGGGGGCGGCCAAGGTTCACTGTCAGAGCCACTCGACGTCTCCCGCGGCCGGTGGGTGGATGTTGGTCGAAACCGCGTAGGTCGCGAGCGGCGGTGCGCTGCTCAGGGTGGACTGCCCGTCGGCGGCCATGGGTGTGACGGGGGCCGGTGCGGGCACCTCGCCATTGGCGCGTAGCAGCTCCGACCGGGGTCAGGGCCGACGGATGGCTGGGCTGGGCATCCGGCGCAGGGGGCAAGCCGACCTCGAAGAAATAGAACTTCTGGTTGGCGGTCTCATCCCGCCGTCGGAGCGTAGCCTGGCGCTTGCCTTTGGTCGTCTCGATGACTATCGTGCGATTCACCTTAGCGCTCAAGAACATGCCAATGGCGGTCGCCCGACCCCTGGTCGTGCTGTCGATGACCTTGTCGCGCAAAACCTGGGTCTCGGCGAAAACGGGGGCCCACTCGCTGGCGGTCCGCCCTTTGCTGGCCGGGTCGCCGTTCTTGGGACCGTGCAGGTCAGCCAGTTTCTTGCTCACGACGTGCTCGGCCAGCGTGGCCAGGTCCACCAAGCCCTGGTCCATTGCCACCTCGGCCTCGTCCATGTTGGCCAGAAAAAACGTGCCCAGGCCGTTGGCGTCCATGATGCCGCCGATTTTGGCCGCCCAACGATCGCAACGGTGTTTGTGTGAGCCCAGTGGTCTGCCCTGCTGCACCCAGTGGAGGACCATCCCAACCAGCTCGCCGATGATTTCGAGGCGGTATTGGGAGGCGTACTCGAGAGGGTTGTCCGAGAACGCGCGGCCCTTCGGGTCACCTTCGAAGAACAGGCGGATCGGCACGCAGCGTCGGATGAAGTCGGGCGTGCCGGCGGTCATGTTGCTGGTCACCACCCAGATGAAGGTGTTCGGCCGCTCAATGGTGGCCGACCTCCCGAGAACTCGAAAGCTGAGTAAAGGCGAAAGCATATTTTGTTCCAATACCATTGACTCGATGCGCGACCGGACATTGTCGAGGAAGTACAGGCTTGTGCGTGAGCTGCGCAGTTGAGCGCAAAGTCTTTTCTCGAGCTCTTCGTCGCGCACGAGCGAAATCCGCGGAGCCTCCGCGCCGTCCAAGACACGGCCAACGCTTTGGACCAGCAAAGTCTTGCCGATCCCCGCTTGGTTGGCATCGACAATGCCGCCGGGATGCGGGTCGTCGATGAAGTGGTTGATCAAAAGTCCGGTCATGAGCAGCGCGAGCGCATTAACTGCGTCCGCGTCGGAGCGCCAGGCAAACTCGCGGAAAAGCCCCCGGAGATAAGGAGGAAATCGATCGATCGCCTTGGCGTCTGGGGCGCAGGTGGGTGTGTGAAACGTTGGGATGACGTCGGCACCGTGAACCAGGATGCCCGCGCTTGCGTTCCAACCGGGGTGGCAGAGGTTGAAGTCGAGGTCGAACGTCGGCCGCCGGGCGTAGTATTTGATCTCGGCGAGATGCTGCGACAAGGACTCGTCGGCCATGACGGCGTTGATGAGCTTCGAGGCGGCCAAACTCTGAATGAAGCCCTGATTGGTTTCGCGGCTGACCCCGAAGAGGTTCGCCAGGATCGGGGCGGCGTTGGGCTCGGCCCGGTGCTGCACGGCCAGAGTCGAAAACCGCTGGTCGCCCGGCGCGTCGGTCTCGTAGACGATCGTGTTGCCGTACTTGTAAAGGCGACCACACTCCGCGAGGATCTGTCGCGCCTGGGTGAGGAATCCGTCGAGCGTCATGCCGTCGACGAATGATCCGTCGGGCGCGACGCCCCAGATGATCTGGCGCTCGTGGTCGCCGGCCACCGGGCCTATCTGATAGGCGTGCAAGGCGTTGGTGAGCATCGACGCCAATATCTGTCCGGGAGACGCCACTGAAGCCATGATCGGGTTGCCCTCTCCTGAATGCTCCGGTGCCGGGGCTACACGCGGCTGGGGGCTCGTGGCCGTGGAACCGGGATCGTCCTTGATCAGCCTTTCACTTGTGGGAACTGGCCGTTTTGGGCCGGCTCGACAAGCTTGTAGATCGTGTCGAAAATCCGCGCCAAAGAGACGCGGCCGCAATGGCCGTAGCACTTGCCCGCGCGATCGAGGACTTCAAGGTGGGTCCCGTCGCGCCGGCAGATCGGGCAGGGCTGGAGATGTTCAGAGCCCAGCAGGATCATCGCCACAGTCTTGAAGGGCGCCTTGGCCAACCCCTCCACGAACGCGATGACGGACGCGGGGTCGATCGGCTCACCGGGCTCAAGCACCTCGACGATGGCCCCGTTCTTGGAGTTGATCGAGCTAACCGCCCTGGTCACGGCGGTGATGCCCGGCGAGTTGGCATCGACAGGTAAGCTGCACTGGGCCGCCCGGACCAGGTTGGCCCACCACTTCTGCTCGGCGGCCGACGTGAGCTCAACTGGCGGGGCCAGCCAGATGATCCCGTGTAGGCCGGTGCCGCTGAGCCGGATCTCGGCGTGGCGGGCCAGCGCGTGGCGCTGGAGAACATTTTTAATGTTGGCATGGAACTGAAGGGGGTTGTCCGCGGGAGGGAACCACGGGTTCTCGGCGATGAGTTTGGCCGGGTCGAGGTCGAGCAGGATGCCGCGCAGGCGGGTGATCCGCTCGGTGGGGACTTGGATCAAACCGGCCGGGCCAGTCACGCCGTCGTTCCAAAGCTGTTCGCGGCAATCGACCAGGTCGCCCGGGCCCTTGCCCGCGCGATCCGTTCGTTAAATTGGACATGAGATGCACCTCCTAGACACGAGGTTTGATGGGGCACCACGGCTGCCAGGCCGGGCGGTGCCCCGTTCATTTGAACGGCCCTACTCACACGCTGATATCATTCCCTTCTTGATCCATTGAGGGTGGGGTTCTACCTGGCTCCAGTACGGCCGATGTGTCTGCCCTTACGAGGCCGGTGCCCCGTTGCTGCTCGGGCGAGAGCGATCCTCGGTCATGCCCTCCCGCGCCAGGACTGCAATGCGGAACGTCGCAGCCTTCGCGTCGAAAGTCACGATGCGGCCGCCGGGGCTGGGAATATGCATTCGCGACGATGCGCAGGACCTTGTCGAGTCTCTCGGGGTCGTCCCAGCCCCTGACAGCCGTGACGAACAAATCCAGAATTTCTTCGGCGTCGGCGCCGCAGCCGCACGTGTCGGTCGCGGCCAGCCACGCCTGCTGCTCCCACGGTCGGTGGTCGTCCGACACCCCGAGCAGGAACGACCTGGTCTTGTAGGACCACATCGAGTCCGGGGCGAGCATCACGCGGTTCGTGCTGGGGCGTTTCATCTCCGGGATCATGCTTCTGAACTTCTCCAGCAGCTCGGCCTTGCGGCGGTCCTCGGGCGACGGCTCGCCGGCTTTTTGTCTACACTTGCTCATTCGTCCGGTCTCCTTGCACAGCTGGGGGGTGAATTGGCAGCTATCCTCTCGACCCCTTCCCATTGCGCGACGACGGCGAAGAAACCAGTGACGTTTCGGGCGATCTCACGGGCGTCCTCCGCAGAAAGCGCCTTGGACGTGCGAGGCTGCCAGACAACGAGCGCCTGCTCGATGCCTCGCCCCTTATCGATGTCTTCCGTTCTAGCCGCCATGCCACGCCGCCAAAAAAAGAAGCCCCCCACGAGGTGGCCCGGCAAGGTGCCTCGTAGGGGCGCAACAGCCGCTGTGGTGGGCGGGTGTTTCGATCGGGTGCCTTGCCGGGCCGCGACTACCGTCGCTAGCCCTGTAGGGGGCACCTTTCGAGTAGCATCGCTACCTGGGAGGTAGCAAATTGACTAGGCGGGTAACTCCGTCGACCAGACGATGCTCGGCTGGGGTTTGTACGAGCAGCACATCCCCGTGGAGATGGAGCCGGTGAAGTGATTCGAAAGAGTGGGATGCTCCTGTTCGATCTTGTCGAGGATCGCTCGGATGCATTTCGAAACTGACTTCCGGATCTTGTGGGCATGGTTTCCGAGATTCTTAACTTTGCCTCCATAGAACATTTTAATAGCATGCATATTAAGCAAATGTAATTCACTTTGAAGCTTCTCGGCCATCGCCTCATCGTGGTTCTTCTCAGCCTTAGCGATTCGCTTCAATAAGTCCTTCCTTGCTTCCTTGATCTCACTGATAGCCTGGGGATCCAGCATCGGCTCTCCATGGTCGATTGCCGAAGCACCGTATCCTCCGCTCGTCCGGGGGCCATCGGACGGTTCGTCCGGCTGGATCTCGCCTTTCCTGACGGCCCTGATCGCGGTCGGTTTCCTCGCGATCGCGGCCAATTCGATCACATGAACCTCCTCGTTCGGATGAGAAATTAAGTGGTTGATATATTGGAGCCCCCTCGAATCTGCTAGCCGGATGGACTTCCCATCGAAGACGATCTCCCAAATTCGCCCTTCCTTCCGGAACCGGTTGATCTTACATGGGTGATTCGCCTCTCCGGCTCCGGCAATCCAATTCGTGACAATCACGTCCGCACGCGGTTCGATCATCGAGATCGCCTCGGCCGCCTCCTGGCGGATTTTTCGATCTTTGTCCGCCAAGAAAGCGATGAGGTGGGGCAATGCGGTCTGTGCACCGCGGCCGATGCCTCCCAAAGCTTGAAGGACAATCCGTTTGTCGGACCATCTTGAATCGCCGAGGAGGCGGATAAGAGGACCTACTGCGTCGCTCGAAGCGGGGCCGACACGGCCGAGTGCGCAGACAGCCTCCCATCGGACCTCCGGATCCCGGTCGCTCAGTACCTCAATAAGACGGGCGACCCCATCCCGCGACGCCTCACCCCAATACCCAAGGGTCTCGGCGGCGATTCGCCGGATCTCCGCATCTTCGCTCTGGAGCCCCCCCGCGATGGTCGAAACGGCCCTTTCGTCCGGCCCGGTGTTTATCAGCAGCTGCTGGAGGAGGTCCCATTCCTCTGGGCCGCCGCGCTTGAAAAGATCGACGATGGCGGGTACGGCCGGCCTCGCGCCGGGGCCCATCTCGCTCAGTGCCTCATAGGCTTCTCCAGATATATCACGGTTTTTATCTTGCAAAGCCTCGACCAGGGTCGGCAGCACGGCCTCGGGATCTACGTTGATCCTCCCCAACGTCCGGACGACCCCTCTTCGAACGTGCGGATCCGTGTCCTGGAAGGCCGTGACGAGGCGGGGGGCCAATCGATCGTCGCCGCGAGAACGCCCGAACGTTTCGAGCGCGTCGACCGCATTGCGCGGACGTCCGCGCTCTCGTCCTCAAGTCCTTTGAGGAAGACCTCGTACGTCGGTTCCCAGTCAAAGTCCTCCTGACGACCCATGTCCGCCCCCCAGGCGATCTGGGAGAGGGCCTGAATCACCGCCAGGCGAACCTCCTCGTCATCATCTTCGAACGACTCCCGGAGGGCGCGAATCGCGGAGACATCGGGAGGTGCGAGCGAGCCGAGATGTCGGACATCAGAATCGTTCAGCGGTGATAGCCACTCCAACGTCACCGGCGCCGCCGCAATCGCCCCGATCGCGGCGATGGTCTTCGGCCGGAGTCGGGCACCCTCATTGCTGAGCATCTGGATGAGCGCAGGCAATGCCACCCGTGCGGATGGGCCGAGGCTTCGCAGGTGTTTGAGCGCCTCGATATGTCGGCGGCGATCGCCGGACTTTAACTCCTCAATCCAGCGCCTCGGCCCACTTCGCCTGGACAGGCGATCCGCCTTCAAGGCGTAGCGGATCTTGGCACCACGGGCAAGCGACCTCGCGATCCGGAGGTCCCTCATCCGGAATGAATTGGTTTCGGCAGGAAGGGCAAAGGATGTGCACGGGCATGGCTCGCGACCGCCGCTTTCGAGCCATTGTCCGGAACCGTCCTGCCCCGGTCAACGACTCACCAATGTATTTCGTCTGGGAGGGTGCCGTCCCACGGCGTATGTTGCGATTTCAGGACTTGCAGTGGCGAGTTAACAGGCAGGCAGCAGCGACCGGAGCCCCTCGAAAACTGACCTCAAATTGGGTGACGGAGTCAGTCAGAGGGTTCGATACGTGTCCACGAAGGGACCGCTATGCTACAAACTTGAAACCGTTCACCGCCAACAATATATCGCGAACTTCAGGCGGCGGGGCCAGCAAAAGAGTTCTAAACGTATCAAGCCAGGGTAGCTGACGGGCAACGATATCGGGGACGGCTTGGGACGCTTCGGGACGCACTTCTGGCTTGTTTTGCTCCCCGCCGGAGCGTAAGCCCGGCGGCGCGATCGAACCTTCTTGATCGGCTGTCTCGCTGCGATGAACGTACTCGGGTGATGTCCCCGCGGACATGAATTGCCCCTATGAACGGGCCGATCCGGCAGAGCACAACCATAGGGGAGTCGTGACGCCGGAGTCGCTCAATTGAAGGGTGGCCACCCCGCAACCTACCCATGCGTCGATCAGTCTACCAAACGAATTGCGGTCGCTTATAGGTGGATGATTCGGTCAGGACGGCCTGCCGTCGCCGTTGTGATGTTCGTCGTCGTTGCAATAGTCGTCGTCGCCGTCCGGGAGCACGACCTGGGCGTCGTCGAGCTGGGCCGGCGCCGCAGTCGCCGAGGCCGCGGCTGGGTTCGGACTGAAAAGCCCCGGTGACGCGGCCGGGGCGGGCGGGCCTTGGAGTGAGTGGTTAGTTGCTGTTGGCCTTGTGGTAGGCGTCGTATGCCCTCGCCACTTCCGATTGCGTCGAGTCGAGGATGCGGTTCGGGAACCGGAGCTTCTTGCCGGTCTTGACGAGCCAGCCGAAGGCGTCTTCCGGTTGCTCGCTAGCCCAACCGAGGAGCTCGTGGTGGGCGGGTCGTCGTCCGCGTCGTCCTCCTCGTTGGTCTGGTCATACTCGGTGAAGTCCGGTTCTGGCTCCCTCTGATGGGCCTTGCCGTTGGACGACGGCTGCGGGTGGCCTGAAGCCGCGGCGACCGGGGTTCTGCTTGATCTCCTACAGCCGCGATTTCCCCGATGTTGCTTCATTCGTTTGTCGGTGCGCCGAGTAGCTTCTCCCAGACAACGTACGGTCCGACCTGACGGAATCGGACGAAGCCGAGCTGATGAAGACTTTCGCCAAGTCCGTCGATGTGCGGTCTGTCAGAATTCGTGACGACGAACTGGACGTCGCCGGACGAGAGAGCAAGCCGAAGCCAGATCGATCGCGGCTCCGCCAAATGAATCGACTCAAAGACGGGATAGAGCCAATCGTCGTACACCAGATCGAGCCGGCCGTGGACGCGATTCCAACCGGGAACACCGGCGAAGAAGAACTCGGTGGAAGGGTGTCCGGCGCCCGCAATATCTCAGCCACGACACGCTGTTCCTGCCGGCGCAGGACATCGGCTTCGTAGGTGCTTCTGAGGGCAATGACGAGCACGACCAGCGCCGCGAGCGCGATGAAAATCGATGATCCGGGATGAAGAGCGTCGCGGCAGAGGCGCGCTAGAGCCCGGGCCGTGAGGATGCTTGCGAGGACGCCAGCCTCGAGTGCATAGTTCACCCAGACGCCGGTGCTGGCCCTGGCGAGACCAATGAGCAGTGCGAGCTCGCCTGCGCAGAGTGCCCAAAGCATCATATCGAACCGCCCGCGCACGAAGGCGTGGGGCGTCAAGAAGGCGCAAACCGGGATGACGAGGAACGCAGAGACGCACAATATCGGGACCCCCAGTACGCTTTCCCACCGCGATGGCTCGCCTGGTTGCAGCGCCGCGGACAGCAGGAGAATGCAAACGATCACGGCGCCCGACGGCGCGACGAGACGCCGACCCACGCCCGGGCGCACGCGGACGTAGACCAAGCCGATGGCGCTCAAGAGGACGATGAGACCCGTGCACTGGGCCAGGACCGAGAGCATCACGATGCCGGCGCGTACCCAGTCGGACGGGTGGACACGACTCACCTCGATCCCCGCCTGGAAAACGGCCTGCGACATCCGGCCTCCCGTCGCCAGCTCCTCGGTCCCATAGACCAGAACCACGACAGCAAACCCCAAGAGCAGGGCTCGATTGATGAACTTTCCGGCGATCCGGCGCCGCCGCGCGCTGCCAGTAACAGGCCCGTGCAAACGATCGATGTCGCGATGAAGTGGAGCTTGACGCAGAAGGCCAGGCCAAACGCCACGTAGGCCGCCGTCAGCCTCCTTCCTTTGGAGTCATTGAACTGCAAAGCCGAGAGCACCCAGAGGATGCCGGTGGTCTGGAGGCCCACGCCGAGCATGTCGGGTCGGACAGCGTAAGGCTGAACACCGGCGAGGGGCAAGGCCGCTACGATGAAAACGGACCAACATCCGGCCCATCTCGACGCGCCATCGAGCCTCGCCAGCCGGTATGCGCCAGACAAAGTCAAGCCCATGCACAGCATCGAGAGCAAACGTCCTCCGAGCCGCGCCGCCGACACCGGATCGAGTCCCGCGCGGTAAAACGGCGAGGCTACGAGCGCCGCGAGATGGTAATAGAGGGGCGAGTGAATCATCACCCGTGTATTGTGGCGGCCGTAAGGACCGTAGAGCGTCCAGGGACCCTCGACCAGTTGTCCGGCTACCGAAAGCAAGAGTGGAGTCTCGAGCGCCTCGACGTCCTCTTGTTCGAGAGCTCGCACGATACCGTGAGCGATGAAAACGAGCGCGGCAATCCCCAGGACCGCCGTGACCCAGCGAGAGAGCCATGCGCCAGGGGCGGGCTGCGAATGTGCTGGATTGGCCATCGGAACACTCCATCGCCGCCGGCGGAACAATGGGGCGGCACGCGCTTCATGATCCGCAACCAGTAGCCGCGTGTGGGGACAGGTGGCGGGTCGCTTGATATACTAATTCTGGCGATATTAGTATTAAGTTAGTATTTCCGTGGAGAGGGTTGTCGCAGTGAGAACGCCAACGCGACCGCCGGCACAGATCGAATTATGGCAAGGGCTTACGCCGGATCTTCTCGGCCTTATCCTGAGCCAAGTTCCGGAGCCAACCGTCAGGGGCAAATATCGTCATTGGGATAAACTGCGTCACCTCACTCCGCCAAAGGGGCTTACTCGCCCTGAGTGGTGGTTCGGTCTGAAGATGCGACGCGCCGGGTCGAAATCAATCCCGCTGGCCGACGTGTCCGGAGCCAACTTTAGCTTCATCACCGTCGATCCGTTGCCGGAACTCTTGCATCAGGTTGATTCGTTGGCCCACGGGGTCATCCAGCAACCAGAGCCTGTGGTCAATCCGGAATCAAAAGATAGTTATCTAATACGATCACTTATCGAGGAGTCGATCACATCCAGCCAGCTGGAAGGCGCATCCACGACCAGGGCAGTCGCGAAAAAGATGATTCGCGAAGGTCGTCGCGCCTCGAGACCTGAGCGAGAGGATGATTTTCAATAACTACCGGACTATGCGCCATATACTCGAGATTAAAGATCGAGAACTTACCGTGGATCTAATATGTGAAATCCAGAGCATGGTGACAGATGGGACGCTCAATGACCAAAGGGGGGCGGGGCGTTTTCGACGTGCTGATGAGACGGTCGTTGTTGGCGATGATTTCGGGAACGTGTTCCATTTCCCTCCACCAGCAGAGGAATTGAGCCGCCGCACTAGTGAATTGTGCAAGTTCGCGAACGGCCAAACTCCCAGCGGATTCATTCACCCGGTGTTGAGATCGATGATCCTCCATTTCTGGCTCGCATACGATCACCCATTCGTCGACGGGAACGGGAGGACCGCGCGCGCGTTATTTTACTGGTCGATGTTGAGGCAGGGCTACTCTATATTTGAATATATAACCATATCAAAGATAATCAACGGTGCGCCAGCGAAATACGGGCAGGCGTTTCTTTATTCCGAGACCGATGGCAACGATCTGACCTATTTTCTCCTTTACCACGCGGACGTGATCCGCCGAGCGATTGACGAGTTGTATCGATATATCGACCGTCACACCAAAGAGCTAGCCGATGTTCAGAAGGACCTTCGAGGGTTAAGTTTCCTCAACTATCGCCAGATCGAACTGATCAACCACGCGCTGCGGCATCCGGGCCAGATTTTCACGATCGAGTCCCATCGTAACAGTCACGACGTTGTCTACGAGACGGCGCGGAGTGACCTCATGGATCTCGCTCGCCGAAAGTTGTTACAGAAGAAAAAGACGGGCAGAAAGTGGCTCTTCACTCCCTCGACTGACCTGACGCTGAAACTGCGCAACGCGGATTGAGTCTTCCCGCGATCAGGGCCATTTCTTTCTCTCGTGTCCAACTCAAGCAGAGCCCGGAAGTGTCGGGCCGAGTCAGGTCGCCGGTGCTCTCTCGGGATGAGATGGACCGAGGGCCTTCCCTGACCCTCGCAGACAGCAAATGCGAATCCGATCAGGCCGTTGAGCCATCGCCGTGCGCCCGTTCGCTGCCGTCGGCCCCGCCCGCAGTTCGAGCGCCGTACTGGCGCTCTTGAATCTCGATAGTACGACCGGCATCGCAGCGACGATCACCTTCGATTTCAGGGTGCGGACCGAGGCGGAGGTCCTTCACCGGGAGGGGGACCTTCACCGGGCGGCGGTCCGCCTCCGGGCGGGGGACCACCTCCGGGCGGGGGACCGGCTCCGGGACGCCCGCCGCGCGGTCGACTGAAGCCGCCCGGAGGTCCGAAACCGCCGGGGCCGCGCTGGCGCATCGCCTTGAGCTGCTGATTTTGTCCGGCCGTGAGGATCTTCTCCAGCTTGGAATCCACTTCTTTCTGCAAGTCATCGATCTGGGCCGATTGCTCCGCGCTGAGACGCAGGCGATCTCGAGTCATGGGCGAGAGGATCTCGCCCGGCGAGGGCACTTGCATCATGAATCCGCCCGGCCCGCCGCGCGGGCCGAATCCCGGCCGGGCACCGCGGGATTTGGATTGCTCGCGCGCAGCCAGAGCAGTCAGCTCCGCTTTGGAAACCGTTCCGTCCTTGTCGGCGTCGGCACGTTCAAAGAGCCGGGTCAGCCGCTCGTCGGTCAGCTCGGCCCGGGTGAGCTTGCCGTCGCCGTTCTTGTCAAACTCCATCATCCGGGCCACCAGATCATCGGCGCCGGTGGAGCGCTCGGGCGCGCGCTGGCCGCCGTCGGGCCGCTGGGCGGCGACGAACGAAGCGGCGGCCAGGAAGCCAGACGCCGCCACCAGGATTCCAATCAAGGTTCGCATCGGTGGGTCCTTTTCATTGGTGTCAGCGTGCCGCGGAGTTTTTTGGTGCGAACGATCGCTCGTCGGGTGTGCGGCCGAGGACGATCTCGAAATGCGCAGACAGCTCGCCGATTTTTGATTCCTTGATCGGCTTGAAGTCTACCTGGAGCAACTCGCGCTCGAACACGCCGAGCCCGCCGGTGGCGATGCCGTCAAGCTCGTTGCCCGGGTGCCCGGCGATATTCAACTGGGTGGTCAAGAGCTCGCGTGCGCCCTTCTTCACCTTGAAGTGAATATGGGGCGCAGGCCGGCCGGGATATGGAACCGGCTTGATCGTGCGAAAATAGTAGGCGCCGGTCGATCCGGTCGTGAACCGGCCAAAGCCCTGGAAGTTCTTGTCCTGCTGGTCTTGCTTGCCGGCGCTGTCGCCGGTGTGGACGTAAACTTGCTTGGCGTCGCACTGCCAGATCTCGACGATCGCGTTGCGGATCGGGCTGCCGGTCGCGTCCAGCACCCGGCCGGTCAGGTGGGTGATCTCGCCGACGGCCGGCGTCAGGTTTTCGTTGACGATGATCAGGTCGTTGTCGGTATCCAGCGGCAGCTTGTCAGGATAGAACGGCCCTTCCTCGCGCTCGGGCGTCAGCGCGAGCTGATCGGCGAACAGCCCGCGAGTGGTGAAGCAGGCCGCACTGCAAGCAATCGTTCCCAGGAATCTACGGCGGCCTGAAACTGATTTAATCATGTTCATCAAAGAAACTCCTGTTAGTTTTCAGCCTTCAACTTCGCAAGCTTCCCCCGCGACCCACGCCGAACCTTGAGCTCGAAGTTGCGTCGTGGAGCGCGCGACTGGTCACGGCCCGCCCGGCGGCGGACCGGGGCCTGGTCCTCCGGGCGGGCGCCCGCGTCCTGGGCCGCCCGGCGGGCCGCCCATGCCACCGCCGGGACCACCCATCCCGCGGTGTACCCGGTGACAGGCCATGCATGAACCCTCGATCTTGCCGTGCGCGTCGAGGGCTGTGGCGGCGTCCTTGGCCTGCGCCGCCTTGTCCATGTCGGTGGCCGACTCGGCGTAGGCGGCCGTCAGCTTGGCCCACGAATCCTTGCCGCCACGGGGTGGATCGTAGGTCGCCATCTCAGCGGCGAGGCGCGGCGAACTCCTTGGTCTGGGGGAGGATCGTGTCCCACGGGGGCGGATCCTGCGCCAGCTCGCCTTTGAGGAGTGGCGTCAGCGCGTTTGGCCCCTTGTTGAGCTTGCCCATGATTTGCTTGATTCCCGGATTGGACGCCCCGCCGGGCGTGCCGGGAGCCCCTGCGCGCGCGGGTCCGCCGGGGCCCGGCTGGGCCTGGACTGGGACTGCGTCACCGCCGCAGCCGCCGGAACTGATCGCGACGGCAGAGAATAATGAAAGTATGAATGCACAGCGAATTGATCCCGTCATTCAGAATGCCCCTCGTGATAAAAAATGTGAAGTCGTCTGAAGCGGCTGCCCCAGGCCGGCCGCCATCTGCCCCGGCACGGAATGCCGCGTCGCGCATCAAACCTTCCGCGACGTCACGCCGGGGATTGTAACGCCCGGCCAGCGTACGCTCAGTAGAGGTTTGTCAATGCGGCTTACTGCGTGAGCTGGGCTCTCTAGTTTAACCGGAAAGCCGCCCAGCAAGTATTCGGTCCCGGTCTTCCGGGACTGCGCTCGCGTTGCTCAATGGCGCGGATGGTCGCGGAGCGCGACTCAAGGGTGCGGCGGCGCCAGGATCGGCACAACCCTGGTCTGCAGTCCGCCGGTGACGTGGACGGTTCCGCCGCGCGTCGACGAAGACGTTGACCTCGCTGCGAACGCCGAACTCCTCGAGATAGATTCCGGGCTCGACCGAGAAGCAGGTCCGGCGCAGGACCAGCCGTTCCTCGTGCGTCTCGAGGTTGTCCATGTTGGCACCGTTGCCGTGGACTTCCTGGCCGATGTTATGCCCGATGCGGTGGATGAAGTGGGGGCCGTAGCCGGCCTCGTCGATGACCCGGCGGCCCGCGGCGTCGACCTCCCAGCCCTGCAGCGGCCGGCCGGCGGCGTAGGCGTCGCGCACGCAGGCGATCGCGGCGTCGCGGGCTCGCGCCACGATTGCGAAGATCTCCTCGTACCGCTCGGGGACGGTCTCGCCGACGAAGCCGACGCGGGTCAGGTCGCTGTAGACCGACCGGGGCCGGTCGAGCTTGGCCCAGAGGTCGATCAGCACGAAGTCGCCCGGGCCGATGGCCGCGTCCTTGCCCGGCGACCGGCTCGTAATGCGGGTCGCCGCTGTGGGGGCCGACGCCGACGATCGGCGGGCTGTAGGTCGTCAGGCCGTGGCGATGGAAGTGGTCCATGATGGCCGATTGCACTTCGGTCTCGCGGATCGTGCCGCCGGAACGGATCCGCTCGGCGATCAGCGCGAAAGGCCAGGTCGTACGCCGACTTCGTGACCTTCTCGGCCTCAAGGTGCATCTGCCACTGGTCGTCGTCCCAGGTCGCCTCGAACTGCTGGATCAGGTCGCCGGACGAGACGACCTCGACGCCGCAGCCGCGGACCAGCTCGATCGTGCCGGCGTCGACCCGCGAGACGTACGGGATTGGAAACCCGCGGTGCGTATTCCATCGCCACGCGCCGGCTGCCGTGCAGCAGTTCGGCGACGCCGGCTTCCAGCTCTTGCCAGGGCAGATAGACGATCTTGCTCGCCGGGCAAGTGGTCGAGCGCGGCGGTCTCGATGCGGTGCACCAGCTTGCGCGGCGCACCCTTGCGCCGGGACGAAGTAGAAGAACCGCCGGCTGCCCGCGCGGCTTTGCATCCAGGCCCAGCACCCGCCGCGCCAGGACGTTGCTGCCCCGGAAATCGTACAGCAGCCAGCCATCGAGGCCAAATTCGCGCAAGGCTCCGCTGAACCGCGGCGAGATCGAACATGGTGATGGTTTCCGCCTGTTGACTCACGTTTCCCGAGATTGGACCGCGCGATCGACTCTCAACTTGAGTGAGTGCATTTCGGGCCTGGAATCCCGCATCAAACGTTCATTCCCATTGCAGCGACGACGGGTGCCGGCGCGTCGGTAAATCTCGCGTGTCGCGCCGAACGCCTCGCCGCGGGGCGTCAGCAGACGCAGTCGGACCGGCGCGAGCAGTCCGAGCGCTTCGGGGACGTCGACCACTCGCAAGACATCGAGGAAGATCGGCCCCTCGCGGTGGGACACGGGAGGCTCGGCCACGATGACCTCGTCGGCCGCTTCGCCCAGGAGGACGCCGTAGGCCGCGAGGATGCCGGCGGGCCCCCTGCCGGCGAGCCGGAACCGCGCGTACTTTGGGCTCGCCGAGGCGATCCACGCTCGCGTGGCCATGACGTCCCAGACCCTGCCGTCGTCAACGGTCCGGCCGACGAGTGCATGGCGCGGTCGACGTAGGTGGGCGGTGATGCCTTGGACCAGGCGGTCGGGCCGGTTCCGCGCGGGGACAGCACGACGACGTCGTCGCCCACGGTGAAGGGGCCTGCCCAGGCGGGAACGGCGCTCTGCTCATCGCGGTCGCCCAGGACGATCAGGGTGCATTGCTCGCGCCGGTCCCCGGGTTTTCGCAGGTCGAGGACCGCGACTTCGATGCCGGGCTCGGTCTCCAGCCGGCGGAGGTTTCCCTGGGCGCCTCCAGACGGTTTCTCGCGCGCGGCCGGGATGGGATCGGGAAACGCGCGGAAGGCCGCGCCGCGGATCGCGGCCCGCCGGTGGCGCTGCCATTCCGCGAAATCGGTGGCATTCGGCGGCTCGAAGCGAGCCCTGGCGACGAAGTCGTCGTCGATCGCCGCGTTTCGTGAAACGGAGGGCCGATCCTTGTCGTCTGGAAACACCCGCAGCCGCTCTCCCTCGATCGGCGGATCAGTCGCGTCGCTCACCGGGCTCGAGTCCTGTTTCAAATGGATGTTCATCCAACGGAAGGCGGCCTGCCGCGTGTCAGGCCGGTCGCCGTGGTCGCCGTGGCTGACGTGCTCGGCGACGAGCTCGGGGTGCGCCGAGGGTCGCGTACAGCCGCCGCAGCCGCTCGAAGATCCGGCGATTGGCATCCATCGGGAAATAGGGGTCGACGTCCGAGTTGATGAAGAGCAGAGGTCGCGGGGCCACGAGTGCGGCGATCGTGGTCCACGCCCATCCCTGGGTGTTGACGAGCAACATGCAGTCGCAGTGCCGGTTGATGATCCGGTCGCCGACGTAGCATTCCAGGTCGCTCATGCCGCTGACGGGCACGGCGCACGCGACGCGAGAATCGACCGCAGCGATCCAGAAGGTGGCCGCGCCGCCGCCGGAGATACCGGTGACGCCGATCCGAGCGGGGTCGACGTCGGGCCGCGTCGTCAGGTAATCAATCGCCCGGATGCCGTTCCAGCACTCGACGCCGGCCGGCGTGTAACCCAGTGCCTGCCACCACCAGCGGCCCCATCCGTGCGGTGCCGTGATGGACGCCGGGCAGCTCGCCAAGCTGGAGCGTGTCGACGAGCAGGCAAACGTAGCCGTTGCGGGCGTACCACATCCCGTGGTCTTGAAACGCGGTTTTGTTTCCGTCGCGGCCCTTGGGGGTGTGTCCGCACACGTAGAGGATGGCCGGCAGACGGCCGGCCGAAGCCTTGGGCCGGTACAGGTTGCCGGTGACGTACAGTCCGGGCCGGCTCTGGAAGTGCAGCTTTTCGATCACGACCGCGCCATCGCGCTCGAGCGTGCCGGTGACCGTGGCGTCGAGCGGCGTCTTCTCGGGGATCGGCCAGAGGCCGAGCATCGAGTACAGCTCGCGCTCGAATTTCTCGCGCGATCCTGCGCCACGTTTCCGCGGTCGCCGTGATTTCGCTATATCGGTCGTCCAGGAGCTTTGCCTGCCGCGCGAGGTAGGCGTGGATCATCGCATCGCCCGGCGCGGCGGCCGCAGACGCCGCCGCAGGTTTTGGAGCGGGCTGCTGGGCGCCGGCTTGATTCGCGAGCGGGATCAGGGCGGCGCATGCGATCGCTCTACAGATTCGGCGAGTGTTCATGGGGCGGCTGCGCGCTCGTGGGACAACGACCAGGCGGAATCACGCGGGTCACGTCGTGACGTTGTGTTGTACCGCCCCCGGAGTGACGAATCAACTACGGCATCGAGCGCCTGCTCACTCGGCTTGCGCCTTGCCGGTCATCGGGACGAATCGGACGGCCCCCAGCACTTCCTGCTTGAAGCCGGTCGGCGTCTTGGTGATCCGGACCAAGCTCTGATCGCCGCGGCCGACGGGCGCGATCAGGCAGCCGCCCTCTTTGAGCTGGTCCAGGAGGGGACGGGGAACCTCGCGGGGGGGCGCCGCGGTCAAGAGGATCGCGTCGAAGGGCGCGCGCTCGGGCCAGCCCGCGTATCCGTCGCCGATCCGGAGCTGGATCCGCCCGTAACCGAGCGCCGCCAGCGCGGTCCTGGCCTTCTCGCCCAACGCCGGCACCACTTCGATGGAATCGACCTCGCCCACGCATTCCGCAAGGACCGCCGCCTGATATCCCGATCCGGTGCCGATCTCGAGCACGCCGCATCTTCTTGGTCGGCTCGATGAGCTCGGTCATCCAGGCGACGATATAGGGCTGCGAAATCGTCTGGTGTTCCCCGATCGGAAGGGGTCCGTCGGTGTACGCCAGCGACTGCCAGATCGGCGGAACGAAGCGATGCCGCGGGACTTTCCGAAGCGCCGTCAGCACGGCTTCGTTCTTGATGCCGTGCGCCTCGATCTGGTCTTTCACCATCGCCAGCCGGCGAGACTGGTGAACCTCGTCGGGCTCGCCGGGCCGAAAGGCGCCGAGCGCAGCGCACCCAAAGCGCCGACCACGCCGAGCCCGCCGGCGACCATGGCTCGCTTTGCGTGCTGATCTGCGACGCCCAAAGGAGCGAAACGTCCGCATGGGATCGACTCCAGCTCGGGACGTGCTGCGACAGGATTGAACGCTCCTCAGTGCGATTATAGTCGCGGAGGCGCGTTGCTGATACGGGTTGCCTCAGCGATGTCAGTGCCCATGTCGGCGGCCTCGTGGAGTATGAGTTTAGATATTATTATATTAATTGAGACTGAATGAGCTCGTGCTGCCGGCGCAAGCGCGCCCCTGCGGGCGGTGGCAGGGGATCGCGTACAGCGGCGCCAATCTTGGCGCGGTAGAACGCCCCGGTGCGATCCCGCGAGTGATGGCGATTGCAATGACGGCTCGATCTTCCCGACGTCGAGCTGGGCGCAACCGGTTTCATGGCCGCAGGAACCAGTCCAGCCACTCATAGGCGCGGGCCGCGGCGGCGGCCGGGAAGGCATGTCCTTCACGATGATTGAACAGGCCGACGGCCTGCGGCGCCGGTGAGCTTCCAGACGGGAATTACCTCCGCGATGAAGGGCCAGCTCCGGTCGCCGTCGGCCGATTCGCCGCCGATCAACAAGAAAGGCCGGGGAGCGCACAGCGCAAGCACCTGGGCATGGTCCAGCGAAAAGCCAGGCCGCCTGATTTCGGCACCGAGGTACCAGGGCGCATCCCAGTTCGAGAACGTCATGCCGATTCCGCCTTCACTCGAGACTGCCGCGCGGACTCGCTCGTCGAATGCGGCCAGATACAGCGTTTCCTTGGCTCCGAGTGAATGCCCGATCGCGCCGAGCCGGCGCGGGTTCACGTCGGGCTGGGCCGCGAGCAGACCGACGGCGCGGCTCGCGTCCCAGAGCATCCTGGCCATTCCGGTCGCGCCTGGGTGACGGTTCCTGAGCCACTGGACTGCCAGGTCTAAGTTACCGGGCCCGCCATGCTCCCAGAGGAAGTTTCGCGGGCAAAGCGTGACAAACCCGCGCCGCGCAGGTGGAGCGCGATAAATAGCTCCGGCTTTCCTTCGAGGCCGGCGGGCTGGCGAATGGTCCAGTCGACCGTCGAGTGCAAGACGAGGCACGCCGGCCGATCCCGGCCGCGATCATCGGGGCGCAGCAAGTAAGCCTGCGCACGCTGTCCGCGCTCGGACTGATAGGTCACGAGCTGGCGGACCACGCCAGGCGGCCGATCCTCCATTTCGACGTGCCACTGCGGATCGAGATCCGGATCCGGAATCGTGCCCAGAAAGGCCCGCCACGCAGTCTTCAGCTCGAGCCGCCTGCGCGTCCAGGCCTCCAGCGTTGTGATCGGGCGATTTTCCGCGTCAAAGAGCAAAGGCTGCGGACGGGGAGTGTCTCGCGGCAGAGAGCGGGGCGGGCTCTGGACGTCGTTGAGCCAGGATGGCGGCGAGCGCTGGGCCATGGCAGGCGGAACCGGCCGGGTCATTTGAGCGAGGCATCGGCCGAATGCTTCGATCGGATCGACTGGGCGCGTGATTCCATCTCGCCGGCTTCGTCGGTTCGCCCTTTGGACCGAAGCATTGCGGCATATTGCTCGAGGAGCCTGGCCAGATCGGGATGGTCGCGAAGGCCTGCGCTTGCCCAGATGAACAGAGCGTGCCGGTATTCCGCCTCGGCCTCGGCGTGGCGGCCCTGCATCTGGTAGAGCCGAGCGAGCGACAACTGGCAGCGCGCAACGTCAAGATGATCCTTGCGACGATGTTCGCGAATCGCGAGGGCGCGTTTGAGCCGGGTCTCGGCCTCGGCGAGATTACCCTGGTCGCGGTCGATCTCGGCGTGTTCGATCAAGGCGGTGGCGACATCGCTGCCGTCTTTCCCTTGGGTCTTTTCGAGGATCGGCATCGCCTCGTTCAAGATGCGCAGCGCCACGGCCTGCTTCCCCTGGCCACGGTAAGATCTGGCGAGCGTGATCATGGCCGATGCGACACTGGGATGGTTTTTTCCAAGCGTTTTTTCCCGGATCGCCACGGCTCGTTTGGCCAGCGGCTCAGACTCGGCGAAATGTCCGAGGTCGTTCTGGAGTTCGGCTGCGCTGACGAGGCTGTAAGCGACGCTGGGATTATCCACACCCAGCACCGTTTCGCGGATCGAGAGCGCCCGCTTGAGGAGTGCGGCCGACTCGGAATACCGGCCTTGCTCGGCGCGAATGACGCCCAAGCTGTTGAGGTTGAAGGCAACCTCGTGTGTATCGGCTCCGAACAAGACCTCGCGGATCGCCAGCGATCGCAGCGTGGTGCGCTCGGCGTCGTCGTACTTGCCGAGGTCCGAGAGCAGGATCCCGAGGTTATAGAGACTGGTTGCGACCAGCGGGTGCTTGGGACCGAGCGCCGTTTCGAGGATGGTGAGCGAGCGCCGGTAGAAGGTCTCGGCGTCGGCGAGCTGGTCGCGCCGGTAGTACATCACGGCGATGTTGTTCAAAGACCTTGCCACGTTCAACTGATCGGGGCCGGCCTCTTGCTCCCACAGATCGAGCGCGCGGCGCAGCAGGCGCTCGGCTTCGTCGTCCTTGCGCAGGGTGACGAGGAGGTTTCCCAGATTATTGAGCGCGGCCGCGAGGTCTCCGGCATCGGCTTCCGGACATGATTCGACGATGGAGAGGCCGCGCGGCGCAGGGTTTCGGCCTCGGAGTTCTTGCCTTGCGCTTGATAAACGTCGGCCAGGGTGTCGAGGCTGTGAGTGACCGCGATCGGATCACGTCGGCGGGTGGTTTCGCGGATGGCGAGCGACCGGTTTGCCAGCGACTCGGCTTCGCCGAGCCGGGCGCGGTCGGTGAGCAGGCGCGCAGCTCGTCAAGAACATGCGCCAAATTCGCGTCGTTCTTGCCGCGCCGCTCGAGCTGGGCCAGCATTTTCGCAGCAGCCGTTCGGATTCGACGTAGTCGCCGCGCTCATGCGCCTCGCGCCCAGCTCGGAATTCTTTTCCCATCCGCCGTCCTGCGCGAGCGCGGCGGCGCTCGCGCCCAAGAGGGCAAGCGCGGCAATGCCGGTGGCGAGGCGCGGGTAGGGCATCCGTTTTGTCTCCGTGAGGCGCTCGTAGGGCGTGCTCCAGTGTGCCAGAGCGAGCGCCGAGTTTGAAGACCCCGCACATTTCGCGAGGCGAATCAGCCGAGCACGACAGACCCGGCGAGTCGTCGAGGGTACATGATCGTTGGCGCCGGCCGGCATTCCCTGAGCTGGGCACAAGCGGGGTGTTGGTCCAGTGCGCGGCTTAAAATGGTGGCGTAGTCGGGCCCAGGCACGAGAGCGCGACGCCAGGATGGAACGCCCCAGCCGCGCGATCAGGCATGGTGCGGACTCAGAATTCCGGCAACAACGGCCCCGCGGCGCATGGCCCTCGCGACGCGGCCGGGTGCCAGGTAGAATAAGGCACGTTTGCACGTGCGAGCCCCCTCAGGAGTCGTTGGCGACCGCTGGAATCGGGAGAGGAATGCCTTCATGGTCGAGCAGGGGCGGGCGCACGGTCGTCAGGGCAAAAAGCGTCCCGCGAGTCATCCTGCTCGCAACGGGATCAAGGAATCGATGCTCTCGAGACTGGCCTTGGGGCTCAGGGATCCGATGCCGGCCGCCAGCGTCGAGCCTGCTGGGAGCCAGGATGTCGATTTTTCAGCCTAATCCCATCGCAATTCCCTTTGGCGTCGCCACCGCCATCTCGGGCCTGCTCGCGGTACTTTCGTGGAAGCGGCGTGGGTTGCCGATGGCGCCGACCTTCGCGGTGATGATGGCCGGCGAGGCCGCCTGGGCGCTGTTTGAGGCGCTCGAGCTGGTCACGATCCCGATGGCGTTCAAACTGATCTGGTTTGACATGCGGGTCGCCGGCGCGGTGGTGACGATCCTGGGCATGGTGGCTCTGGTTCTGCGATACACCGGGCATGGCGACTGGGTCGCGCCGCGGCGGTTTCGCGCCGCTGCGCCTTGCCGGCCGTGTTTGTTCTGGTGGCCTGGACCAACGAATGGCATCACTTCTTCTGGCGGAGCCACGAAGACGAGCTGGACTACGGATTCCGGGTCGCGCGGCCGGTGTACGGCCCAGGTTTCTGGATCAACTTTGGCTACTGCTATGCGGCTCGTCGCCGGAGCGACGGTTCTTTTGATCCAAGCCGTGGTGAGGTCCTCCGGGGTCTATCGAGCGCAGGCCGGTGTCATGCTGTTCGGCGTGCTGTTGCCGTGGGTCGTGAACATGATCGATATGTCGCACATCCTCGGGTACATCCACGTCGACACGGCGGCGATGACCTTTGTGGCGACGGGGCTGGCGTTCTGGCCGGGCCTGTTCCGGTACCGGCTGCTGGACCTGACGCCGGTTGCGTGGGCGACCGTGGTGAAGGGGATCAACGATCCGGTCGTCGTGATTGATCCAGCGGGGCGGATCGTCGAGCTGAACACGGCGGCACGGCGGCTATTGGGGCGGCCGGAGTGCGAATTTCACGGGGTCGAGGTGACCCGCGTGTTTGCACCCTGGCCGGCCTTGGCCCAGCGGCTGGCGGAAATTGGTGAGCAGAAGGAAGCGCGATTCGAGCTGGAGTGCCGCCTGACTGACGGCCCCTTATGGTTCGATGCGCGGATCTCGCGGCTGGGCGAGGTGGAGTATCCGCTGGGCTGGGTGCTGGTGCTGCGGGACGTGAGCGAGCACAGGCGTGCCGCCGAGGAACGAGTCAGGATGCTGCGCGCGCCAGGCCGCGCGCACCGAGGCCGAGGCCGCCAACCGCGCCAAGGATCGGTTCCTGGCCACCTTGAGCCACGAGCTGCGCACGCCGCTGACGCCCGTGCTCGCCACCGTCACCGCCATGCTCGCCGATCAGGCGACCACCGATTCGTTTCGCAACGTCCTGGAGATGATTCACCGAAACGTCCTGCTGGAAGCCAGGTTGATCGATGACCTCCTCGACCTGGCACGCATCAGGCGCGGCACGCTCGTCCTCGAGCGTGAGGTCGTCGACGCTCACGAGCTCGTCAACCGCGTCATCGAAATCTGCGGCGACGACCTCCGCAACGCGCGGCTCCAGCTCAAGGTTGACCTCACCGCCACGGGCCACCACGTCGAGGCCGACCCGATCCGCCTCCAGCAAGTCCTCTGGAACCTGATCAAGAACGCCATCAAGTTCACGCCACCCTTGGGCCGGGTGACCGTGCGGTCCCGCGACCAAACGGAACGCTGTAACGGCAGTGCCGGCGATGCCGGCGGCGGTCTGTTGATCGAGGTCAGCGACACGGGCATCGGCATCGAGGCCGACGCCTTACCCCGCGTCTTTGACATGACCGAACAAGTGGAGGTGACGGCCGCGTCGAGGCGATATGGCGGCCTCGGTCTGGGGCTGACGCTCAGCCGCTCGATCGTCAGGCAGCACGACGGCCGCCTGACTGCCTCGAGCGCCGGGGTGGGGCAGGGGGCCACGTTCACGCTCGAGTTGCCGACCGTTATCGCCCCGGCCGTCCTTTCTGCCGCCGAACCGCTCGCGGGCCTTGACGGTGCCGCCGCGGCCGCGGGCTCTCCTGGCCGCTCCGTGAAGATTCTGCTCGTCGACGACAATGCCGACACCCTCAAATTCCTCTCCTCGATCTTGCGGCTCGAGGGGCAAGAGGTGCTGACCGCACCGGATATGGCTACTTCACTACGCCTTGCGTCCGACGTCGATTTCGACCTCTTGATCAGCGACATCGACCTGCCCGATGGCAGCGGGCTCGAGCTGATGTGCCGGCTGCGAGCGCTGCGCCCGATCCAGGGGATCGCCCTTTCGGGGTTCGGGTCGCCCGAGGACGTCGAGCAATGCCGCTCGGTTGGGTTTGCCCTTCACATGGTCAAGCCGGTCGACTTCCGCCGGCTGCAACAGGCGATCGACGAGCTGCTCGCCGGCTCGACCGCCCCGACGCTGGTCAACCGCTAGCAAGCCAGGAGCGATGCTTTTGCTGTGCGCCTGAGACCGAAATCAACGAGGCTAGCCGTGAGTTCCTTCCCGACGGAAAAAATGGACACGACCCGGCCGCCGTCATGATCGGGCTGATCCGATCCAGCGGCATTCCGCGTGTGGAAAGCACTTGAATCGCTGATGAGAAAGTGAGAAATCGGTCGCTCGCAGCATGAGCGATTGTGGAATCGGTCGTGATCAGGAACGGCCGATCCAGCGCGTGCGTCAGTCGCCAGCCGGAGACGGGATCATGACGTTTCAGCACAATCCCGAAGCGATCCCGTTTGTCCTTGCCGCGCTGGTTGCAGGGGGGCTCGCCGCATTTGCCTGGCGACGGCGAGCGCTCGCCATGGCGCCGGCGTTTGCGACCATGATGACCGGCGAGGCGATCTGGGCACTCTCGGAAGCGATGGAGCTGGTGGTCGAGGACTCGACGACCAAGCGGATTTGCTACGACGTTCGGATCGTGGGGACAGTGCTTGCGCTCCTGGGCGCACTCGCGTTTGTGCTGCGCTGCACGGGTCATTTTCGATGGCTCAGGATGCGCCGATTCGGCGCGATCTGCGCCGGCCGTCGTGCTCATCGTGCTGGCGTGGACCAACCCGTGGCACGGTTTCTTTTGGTCTCGCGAGGACATCGACTCGGCCGGCGAATTCCGAAACGCCGTGCGGGAACATGGTCCCGGCGCCTGGGCGTTTATCGTATACGCCTACACGGTTGTCGGGCTTTCGGTCGTACTTCTGGGCCAGGCCGTCGTGCTCTCGGCCGGAATGTACCGGGCCCAGGCGGGCGTCATGCTTTTCGGCGTGCTGGTCCCCGCCGTGATCGACGTGGTGGACTGGTCGAACCTGTTCTGGTTCATTCACGTCGACACGGTGTCGCTCTCTTTCGTGCTGACCGGGCTGGCCTTTCTGCCGGGCCTGTTCCGATATCACCTGCTCGACCTCACGCCGGTGGCCTGGGCGGTGGTGATCAGGGGGATGAAAGACCCGGTGGTCGTGATCGATCCCTGGGGCCGAATCGTCGAGCTCAATCCGTCGGCCCAGCGGCTGGCCGCGTATTCCTACCCTGAGGTTCTGGGGGTGGATGCGGCCCGCGCGTTCGAGCACTGGACAACGCTTGCCCGCAGGCTCGACGGGCTGACCGCCCAGGACGAGGTCAGCTTCGAGCTCGATGGGCCGGATCCCGCCGGCTCATCGACCTATGACGCCAGGATCTCTCCGCTGGGCTCAGAGGGCCGCCAGTGGGGCTGGGTGCTGGTGCTACGGGATGTGAGCGAACGCAAGCGCGCCGCCGAGGAACGAGTCAGGATGCTGCGCGCCCAGGCCGCGCGCACCGAGGCCGAGGCCGCCAACCGCGCCAAGGATCGGTTCCTGGCCACCTTGAGCCACGAGCTGCGCACGCCGCTGACGCCCGTGCTCGCCACCGTAACCGCCATGCTCGCCGATCAAGCCACCGAGGATTCGTTTCGCAACGTCCTGGAGATGATTCACCGAAACGTCCTGCTGGAGGCCAGGCTTATCGATGACCTCCTCGATCTGGCACGCATCAGGCGCGGCACGCTCGTCCTGAAGCGTGAGGTCGTCGACGCCCACGAGCTCGTCAACCGCGTCATCGAAATCTGCGGCGACGACCTCCGCAACGCGCGGCTCCAGCTCAAGGTTGACCTCACCGCCACGGGCCACCACGTCGAGGCCGACCCGATCCGCCTCCAGCAAGTCCTCTGGAACCTGATCAAGAACGCCATCAAGTTCACGCCACCCTTGGGCCGGGTGACCGTGCGGTCCCGCGACCAAACGGAACGCTGTAACGGCAGTGCCGGCGATGCCGGCGGCGGTCTGTTGATCGAGGTCAGCGACACGGGCATCGGCATCGAGGCCGACGCCTTACCCCGCGTCTTTGACATGACCGAACAAGTGGAGGTGACGGCCGCGTCGAGGCGATATGGCGGCCTCGGTCTGGGGCTGACGCTCAGCCGCTCGATCGTCAGGCAGCACGACGGCCGCCTGACTGCCTCGAGCGCCGGGGTGGGGCAGGGGGCCACGTTCACGCTCGAGTTGCCCACCGTTATCGCCCCGGCCATCCTTCCTGCCGCCGAACCGCTCGCGGGCCTTGACGGTGCCGCCGCGGCCGCAGTCTCACTAGGACGTTCGGTCCGGATCCTGCTCGTCGATGATAATGCCGACACGCTCAAATTCCTCGCCGCCATCCTGCAGCTAAGGGGGCACCAGGTGCTCACCGCGCCCGACATGGCCACCTCGCTGACGTTTGCCTCGGACGCCGAATTCGATCTCCTTGTCAGCGACATCGAGCTTCCCGACGGCAGCGGACTCGAGCTGATGGAGACGATTCGCTCGCGCCGCGGCATTCCTGGCATTGCGATCTCCGGATTTGGCTCGCACGAAGACATCGAACAGAGCCGCGCCGCGGGATTTGCCCTCCATCTCACGAAGCCCATCGACTTCCGACGGCTGGAACAAGCGATCCAGGAGCTGGCCGCGATCGCCGCGACGGAAAGCTCGGTCAGCCGCTCCGGAGCCGCGGTTGCCAGGTCGGTACGCTGAGCAGGCAGCTTCGTCCCTTCGCCGGTTCAGAAACGATGGTGATGTCTCCGTGTTCCGCCGGCAAAACGGCGATACGCGAGCGATTTTGTCACCTTGGCTCGAGTTTGCGCCACTTTCTTGCGGGTGCACCGGTTGGCACCGGTCGCGAACGACACCAGTATAGAAGGGACCAAGGGAGATGATCATGACTTCGACGCGTCAGGAAATCGCGTCCGACACTGATTCGGCGCTCTGGCGCTCGTGCGGCAGGGGAGTGCATCGGCCTTTGAAGCGGTGGTGCGCAGATATCAGTCGCTCGTCTGTGCCGTGGCGTATGGCGCAAGCGGCAGCCTGGCGCAGAGCGAGGACGTCGCACAGGAAACTTTCTGGACAGCCTGGCGCGAGTGCGCGTCGCTCGCGCAGCCGGAGCGCCTGGCGTACTGGCTGAGCGGCATCGCCCGCAACCTGGCGCGAACGCGCGGCGCAATGCGTCACGACCGGCGGAATCCGCCCGAACACTCGACGTCGCGTCCGACCTGCCCGCACCGGCGCCGGGGCCGGCCGAGCTCGCCATTTCGCAAGAGGAAGAGATCCTCGTCTGGAACGCACTGGAACGGATCCCCGAAACCTACCGAGAGCCGCTCATCCTTTTCTACCGCGAAGACCAGTCGATCGCCGAGGTCGCGCGTGCGCTGCGCTCAGCGAAGACGCCGTGAAGCAGCGGCTGCACCGCGGCCGCGGGATGCTGCGGGCACAGGTGGCCGAGGTGGTCGAGGGCGCGCTCGGGCGCAGCCGGCCGGGTCGCAAGTTCACCGTCGCTGTGATGGCGGGCATCGCCGCGCATTCCGCCGGCGTCAAGGCCGCCGTGGCGGGCGCTGGGGCACGCGCCTTGTCAACCAAGCTGCTGGTCGGAGCCGGCACGGCGGGCGGGTCAATCGGGGGACTGGTCGGCGCGATCCTCGGGCTCTCGGGTGGATGGCTCGGAAGCTGGGCGTCGGCCCAGGCCGCGCCGACCGTGCGCGAGCGCGAGCTCTACACACGATCCGGGCGCCGCATGTTCTGGGTCTCGATTGGGTTTCTACTCATTTTGCTCGCGATGATTCGCACGCTCGGCGGCCGGCCGAGCTATCTTGTCGCCTGGGCCGTGCTGTTCGCTGCGTTCGCGGCGTATGTCGTGGTCGAGTGTGCCGTGTTATCGCGGCGGATCCATCGCAAGCCCGCCCACGGGGAACCACTCGACATCCTGAACGAGACGGCGCTGCGCGCGGGCTGGACCGCAATTGCGCAACGGCTCGGCACGTTTGTCTATCGTAGCGAGGGCACCCTGCTTGGGCTCCCGCTTCTGGACGTCAACCTCGGCGCGATGATGCCGCCGCAGGCCGCTGGGCCGCCGCGTTCCGGCGAGTCCGACATCGTATCGGGGCCTCGGGTCGCGCGCGGCTGGATCGCGATCGGCGACGATGCGCGCGGCATCCTGCTTGCGATCGGCTCGAGCGCCTGCGGCTTGATTGCCGTGGGAGGCCGAGCGCTGGGAGCCGTGAGCTTCGGCGGGATCGCACTGGGCATTGTGGGAATCGGCGGGCTTGGCGCGGTGCTCTTGCGGTCGGCGGCTGCGCCATCGGCTGGCAGGCCGCCGGGGGTCTCGCGATCGGCTGGGATTTCGCGTGCGGAGGCGGCGCGTTTGCCTGGCATACAGCCGCCGGCGGGGCGGCCGTGGCCCGTGATCATGCCGTCGGCGGCTTCGCGCGCCCGCCACGCCAATGACCGAGAGGCCCTGGCCGCGATCCGAAACCAACCGCTCCTCGCGCTTGTTTCAAGACGACTCGCCCGGCAGGCAAACGCCGCACTGGACGGCCCGGGCGACTGTGCAGGGCAAAACGGCGGACTCGGCCAGGCTCGACGCGCCGGGACGATTCACCCTGGAAAACGGCCTGACCGTGATCGTGCGACCAATCCGCGGAGCCGAGAACATCGCGCTCCTCGTGCACTACCGGATCGGCGGCGATCACGACCCTGCGGGCAGCTCCGGGCTTGCTCACCTGGTCGAGCATCTGTACGTCACGGCCGGCGCCGGCAGCGCCGGCCAGAACGGCACAGGACTTCTTCGAGCGGTATCGCGCGGGCTGCAACTGCGCAGACCGGCGATCGCTATACCGTCTTTGCCACCGTCTTCCCGAAAAAGGATCTCGACAAGGAACTGATCGAGGCAGCGGCCCGCATGGGCGACCTGCGCATCTCCAGCGCCGACCTCGATCGTGAAAAGCCGCGGCTCCTGGAGGAGCTATCCAACATGTCCGGGCGGATCCCCGCGCTCGGGGCCGTCAACATCGCGCGAGCTGATCCGCCCGACGCCGGCCGGGGGGAGGAAGGGCGGATTACCCGAACACGTGGCGACGATCACGCTCGAAGCGGCCCGCGCTCGCTGGGCGCGCTATTACAAGCCTCAAAACGCTACGATTGTCGTGGCCGGCGATGTGGACGAACAGGCCGTGCGCAGCCTCGATCGAGCGCAGTTTGGCAAGCTCGCGCCGGCGAGAAGATCACCACCGCGGGCGAGCCCGCGCACCCCTGGCCGGTCAGGTGCGCACACTCTCGATCCAAACGCTTCAGCCCCAGGCCGAGCCGGCGGCCTGCGTGGCCTATGCCGCACCCGAACCGGGAAGTGAATCGTATGCCGCCTTCCTCATACTGGCGGCCCGGCTCATGGCCGGGGCTGGTCGACCGGGTGGCGACCCCGGCCGGCCGGTGGTCTACTTTCCGCTGCTGGAAGATCCAGCGGTGCTGGGCTTCGAGCGCTCCGGCAGAGCGTGGTGAAACTGCCTCTGGAGCATTCGCGCGGCTGGAGGCATTCGTCGCCGAAACGCTTGCGCCAGAGCTCCGCGCGGAAGAGCGTGCGGCGGCCAAGGGGATGTTCGGGTTCTTCCTGGGGACGGCCGAGCTCCCGGATTTCGCCCTGGCCCAGAACCCGTACGGCGCGGCCCTCGCGCTGGCGCAGCGAGAGCCGCTCTCGATCGACCCCGCCAGGCTCAACCGCTCGCTGGAAGCCGTCAGCGACCAGGATCTACGGCGCGTCGCTCGCGAGGTATTCGCCCCGTCGCGACATGCAGGCGGATTTGTCTCTCCGCAATGAGGCGCTACCGGATCGCGCGGCGGTTCGAGTCGAGTCGTGGAAGTCAGCGTGATGCGGCTCAGGCAGGAACGCCTGTGCCGACACGCGAGCGGTCACGGCGTGGCATTGAATTTCAAAGCGGCTCGACGCTCCGCGCGAAGACTATGAAATCGGTGCTGACGTCCGGGGCGTTATTCCGGCCCAGCACCTTGGCGATCTGGCCGCGGTGATACGCGCCGTGGATCACCACATGAGTGAGTATGTCGATCGCCGGCGTGGCAAACTCTTCGCCACGGCTGTTCCGATAGCGAATCGGCGATTGCAGGTCGTTTTCGCTCATGGCGGCGACGAAAGAAGCGTACCCGGCCGCGTTCTCTTCCGCGAGCTGCTCGCATTCCGTCGCGGTCAGTTGCGGCCAGACGGCATGGGTCGCTTCCTGATTCCGGAGTCGTGAAAGCCAGACATGCTCGGCGGCCAGCACATGCGCCAGGAGCGGCAGGGCCTCGGCCCCAGCCGCGGGGCAGTCGCGGACCGCGTGCAGCGTTTGCCGGTCGGCCCAGGACATCGCTCGCAGCATTCGCTCGATGTAGCTCTTCATGCGTTCGGTCCTCCACGGGCTGCCTTCCGCGCTGCCGCAGCCAGCAAGGTCACGGGAGGAAGCGCGCCTTCTCGGCTGCGGACGGAATTCGACATGTATCGCGCTTTCCAAACCAGCGATAGCGGTTGCGGGCGATGACGCGGTAAACCGGATTTCGAATCGGGCGAGGGATGAAGCGCGCGAGGCTCAGCAGCCACCAGAGCCCTCCCAGGCGGCGGTACACCTGAAGCGACGCATCGGACTGGTCGTGGATTCCCGACTCGTCGACGTACACCATCGACCACTGGGTGGGGTCATCGGGGAGCGGAGGCAGCAGCTTATCCGCCGTCTCGCCGCGCAGCGGCGCAAACAAGAACCGCGCCTGGCGATCGATTCGTAACAGGAGGTCGACGAATCCGTTGCACATGACGCAAACGTCGTCGAAGAAGATGACCGGCTTTGACACTCCGGCCGCCGACAGCGGGTCATTGCGTCGAACCTGTTGCATGTCGAGCCGTCCCCATCAAGCCGTTGGCACGCGACCGCGGCGCCTTCAAAATTCGGCGAAGGGCAGCGTCTGCCGGGTGCGATTGCCATGGTACCAGAATCCGCCTCGCGGTGACGACCCGTTGGGGGCATCGCCAGGCGCCGTCGCCGGTGCGGGATTCGTTGCAACAGTGCAACAGGAACGGGTGTTCGAAAACTGGCCCACTTAAGATTGAGGTCGCTCACGGTTGCAATCGAACATCAAAGATGTAGGATGACACTAGTGTGTCGCTCTGTGCGTTGGCGCACAGTGGCTCCGCTTTTGGTGTAAACCTCGGGGCTGCGAAGATGCCAATCACCATCAAGCTCGAATGTGCCGCATTGCGGGGCGGGGCTCAAGACCACGAAGGCCGTAAGGCCAGGGATCACGGTCCGTTGCCCCAGTTGCAAGGGTGTTTTTCAGATCAACGCGTCGGATGACGACGGGCTGGTCGAGACCATCCCTGTCCAAGGGGATGCCGACACAGTGGACCTGGATTTGTTCTCAGGCCACGCGATTCCGAACGCCAAGGGCGGCGGCGGCACGGCTGCCACTCGCAGCACGGCGACGACTCCGGCGGGTCCGACTGCGCGCCGCTGCGAACGGCGAGTGAGCCCAAAGCAGTGACATCAGGGGCGACGCAACTGCCGTTCCGTCGCTCGCGCACGATCCTCACAGTGCTCGGATTTATCGTCGGCCTGACGGGCGCTTCTGCCTTCGCTTGGTGGTACTTCCGGACGGTGAAGGAACTCGACGTCGCCACCCGCGATGCATCCGAGTTGCGTAATGCCACCGTCAAGAAAGCGGCCGCACCGCTGATTGCGGCAAACCAAACGCCCAGGGGCCCGGCCGTCTCGGGCGTGCCGGCGACTCCGCCCGCGAAACCCGGGCGAGTCACGGCGCCGTCGACCTCGGAAATCGATGACCTGGTCGTGGGCATATCGAGCGCGCGGATCGGGCCGATCGATCCGGGCGATGCGCGCAGTCGCTTTTGCTCGTGTTGCGAATCACGAACCGCTCGACGCAGCCCGTGAAGTATGTGGACTGGTCTCGAAGTGACATTCGCGTCGTCCTGCGAGACCGATACGGCAATTTCTACAGTCGAATCTCATCGGGATCGATCGATAAAATAACGATCAATCCGGAGGAAAACGTCACCGACCGGCTGGTGTTTGAGCCGACGGCGCTTCAATCGGAGCTGACGCTGGATCTGCCGATTCCCGGCACCGAGAAGACCTTCGAGTTTTTCATTCCGGCGAACTTCATCGAGCGGGTTCGGCCGGCTTCCGCCGCGACCGCGAGCACCGCCCCAACCAAATCCGCTCCGGGCAAGCCGGCATCAACCGCGCCATCCACTCCGGAACCTTATGACCCTGAAAAAGACCCGAAGGTCCGCTCAACAATCCAATCGGACTACAGCGAGTCCATGGCCGAGATCAATCGACGGAGGCTCGGCAAGGGCAGCAACGAGGGCATGATGTTCCAGCGGAGGGAGACCCAGAAGCTCGTGAAAAGGCTGGCCACCGACCACGACCTCAGCGAGGATCAAATCAAGCGAATCGTCGGGCTGAAACGGTAGGGCTGGTTGACGGTGAGAGCGGCCAGGAGAGTTGCTAGCGCCATCGATCACGATGATTGATGTTGATTCGCGCGCGAAGGAAGTACCGGTGGCCGCCTCTCTGGTCCCTCTGGCGTCGTGAAATGGTCTCGGGCTTCTGTCGGCACGATTGCCGTCGACGGCCTTACCAGCGGCGATTCTGCGGCGCAGCTTGTCATGAATGGTGGCCTCGATCCGATCGGGGATGGTACCAGGCAGGACACCCGATCCAGATCGCGTTCACCGAAACCAACACGGGCACCCAGCCGGTGACAGTCTCGCTCAGCCCGACCGAATTCACCGTCTCCGAGCAAAGACGATCCCCGCCCTGCTGCACCGTTTGTGGCGGCCTGATGTCCATAGTGGGATTCGCGCCGGCGCCGCGACCGGCCGTTTTCGACACGAGTTAACCCGATGGTTGACGTGAATCGGTTCCCGACGTGGTTCTGGAAATCCTCGGCAGGCCAGGGCCCGTTCGCCGTGTGCGCACAACGTCGAAATCCCGCCCGTTTCCAGTCTTCCCCGGGCCGACAACACGACTCACCGAACCTCAAGTCATCCCCTTCCACGCGGCATCGAACCTCAGTCGCGACCCTTCGACAGCCTCCCTGCCGCCGCCTGAGCCGCCGCTCCGCACTCGCGTCACGAACCGCTACCCTTACTCGATGGTCCGCTAGGTCGTCGCCGGGCTTCTTGAACATCGATTGGAGGTCCGGCTTCGCGGACTCCAATCCATCTTGGTTCAGGGTCAGACTCGTTCTGACCGGAACATTGAGCATCAATCCGTTCGGGACATCGCCCGACGATTTTGGACGGGACCTCGTCACTGGTGCCATCGCCACGCGCAGCGGAGCTCATTTCGAATGTCGCAGCAAACATACAACCACCTAAATGCGCGAGGCACCGCTGCGGCGGCCAACGTCGCGGAACATTCCCTCTATGTCGGCACCTGTAATCGCGCTTTCCGCGGCTGAGCAACCGAGCACTAGAGCCTGTTATGCACTTTTCAACCCCGCGTTTGCGAGTAGTAGTGCGACGAACGCGAGCCAATGCCAGCCCTCGAGCGTTTGGGTCAGTCGTTCATAGTCACGTGCCAATCGTCGAAAGCGTCCGAGCCATCCAAAGGTTCGCTCCACGACCCAGCGTCGCGGCAGCAGCACAAACCCCCTTTTTGCTTCCTTATGCTTGACCACGGTCAGCTTGATTCCTGCTTGCTCTGCTTGGTGAGCCGCGTCTTCGCCGGTGTAGCCCTGATCAACGTACGCAATCTCAACAGTGCTTCCAGTGACTTCTTGCACTTTGTCGGCCAACTCGGCAACCTGCGCACGTTCCTGTTCGTTCGCCGCGGTGATCTTCAGAGCCAACAGATTTCCCAAGGTATCCACAGCCGCATGTACCTTCGATCCCTTCTTCTTCTTGGCCCCGTCGTAGCCTGCCCGCTCACCGCTCTCGGGCGTCGATTGAAGCGTGCGTCCATCAAAGATCGTCGCCGTCGGCTCGGGATCCCGCTCGGCGAGAAATCGAACGATCGCTCGCAAATCGTGCGCGATTTGCTCGAAGACGCCGGCCTGCATCCAGCGCCGCGCTTGTTGGTAGACGGCGGTCCAAGGAGGAAGATCGTGTGGCAGGAATCGCCACTGACAGCCCGTCCTGACCACGTAACGTATCGCGTTGAACAGATCGCGCAGAGAATGTTCGCGTTGTGGAGCATCCTCGCGCATCAAGGTCAGGTACGGGAGAAGAAACTCCCATTCGGCGTCCGAGACGTCGCTTGGATACGACTTCCGTGTCGTGTTCATGCCACAACATGAGCAAAGCTCTCACAATAAGTCAATAACAGGCTCTAGACGGTGCCCCATCATTTCGTGGCAGCGGGTCCGAGCATCAAGTTCGGCATTCGGCCGTTCCATTCGATGATCCGATTGAGTTGCTCGGCGGTGACGTTGTGGGTCTCGGCGAGTCTCTTCAAGAGCTTCCGCTGTTCCTTCCGCGCCCATTCATTCCCCTCGTTGGTTGACATCCCCAGCTTGTGCGCTTTGATCTTGCCGATCGACTTGTGGAAATCCGCCAGGATTCTCGAGCACAGCTTGACATCGGTCTCAGGGTCATAGGGCTTGGATTCTTTCGGCTCCGGCTCCGGCGTCTGGCTCGGCGGTGGTGCGTCGGGAACGACGCTTGCCGTCTTCACAGGCGTTGGATGAGGACGCTCGATGAAGTTGACCGGGACGAGAAACTCGAGTTTTTCCTGGGATTCCGGGACCGCGAGATCTAACATTAATTCCGACTGAAATGCCGTGGGCTCGAACACCACGCGGTCAGTGATCGCCGAGTCTGACGGAATCGACACGAGATTCCCGGTTGCGTAAGAATATCGGGTATAGAAATTGCCGTAGCGGTCACGAAGTTCGACCCGCAGCTCGGGGCGAGTCCAGCTTCGATATTCGAGTGCCTCTGTCGATCGGTTAGCGATTCGGAGCCAGATCGCGAGGACCGGCGCAGGGCTCGCGTCGGGGTCCAGCGGCCCAAGCTGCACGCGCACGACGCTCACGACCATGTCACCAATCTGGATGGCAGCCGGCTCGCCGTGACTCTGCCCTTTCGGGGGGGCTTGGACGTGGTCGAAGCGTCGGGCAGGCTCGTCGATGTCGCCGCGGCGCTCGAGCCCCCTCCCGCTTGCGGGACGACGGGACCCCTCAGCTTGGCCTGCACTCCGGTGGTGGTATCAATGTTCTTCGCTGGCGCAACACACCACCATATGACGGCGGCTGCGGCGACAAGCCCGATGACACCTCCAGTGGCGGCGACGATGCCCCGAGACGCTCTGGACGGCAACAGCTTTCCGATCAATTCGAACGGATCTGACCGAGCTGGCTCCGGCAGCCGGGCGTGCGGCGAACCAGCCGCTTCAACGGCGGCGGTGCGGCGTTGAGCTCCGTTACCGCCCGCGACGATCCCCGCCGTGGGGGCATTGTCCGCGGGCATCTCCAAATCGAATGTGTCGGCATCCGCTCGGAAAGGAATGGTCTCGACCAGGCCATCGTTGTCGGTCGCCAGGATCTGAAACACACCCTTACAGCGCGGACAGCGGACCGTGATGCCGGGCCGAACCGCTTTGGTGGTTTTCAGCGAGGATCCACAATGCGCGCAATCAAGTTTCGTAGTGACTGCCATCGTTCGGCCTCGATCGCCGTCCAGAAACTGAGCGCGGCGCTCCTCGCGGACATCGCGATAGCCTTGGCCCCATCATACCGCTTTGATGATTTAATGCAACGATTGTGACGCCCGGATCGGGCGTGGTCTCGTGTACGTAGCGTTGTCGATTGTCGATTCGGCGTCGACTCGACTCGGGTCACGGCAACCTGGCAATCGCCTACAGCGGCATCAAGTTCTTCTACTCCCACACCGCACCCCGTGACTGGACCACGCTCAAGTAGCTCCGGGTCCGCAGGGACAAGAAGCTCGCCGACGTGCTCTCGGTCGAGGAGGTGCGGCGCCTCATCGATGCCGTCCGCTTGTGGCGGCCTGATGTCCATAGCGGGATTCGCGCCGGCGCCGCGACCGGCGGTTTTCGACACGCGTTAACCCGATGGTTGACATGAATCCGTTCCCGACGTGGTTCTGGAAATCCTCGGGAGGCCGAGGCCCCGTTCGCCGTCTGCGCCAACGTCGAAATCCCGCCCCTTTCCAGTCGTCCCGGGTCCGACAACACAATTCACCGAACCTAAAGTCATCCCCTTCCGCGCGGCATCGAACCTCAGTCACGACCCTTCGACAGCCTCCCTGCCGCCGCCTGAGCCGTCGCTCGGCACTCGCGTCACGAACCGCTACCCTTACTCGATGGTCCGCGAGGTCGTCGCCGGGCTTCTTGAACATCGATTGGAGGTCCGGCTTCGCGGACTCCAATCCATCTTGGTTTGGTTATACGACCAGTTTCACCGGGGCTATGAGGCGAGAATCGGCCTGTTTTACGCTGAGATCCCCTCGTACTGGACGTATAGGGGATTTTACATACCGAGTCTTCGACCGTCGCGGCGATGCTCGCCGTGAACGGAGATGCTACAGTCGATTCTGTTTCACGCGGACTCGTTCGGAATTGCGACAGGTCGGCAGCAACGGGGTCAGGCGGCGAAGTCACACACCCACGCATCCGGAGTCTCGGGATGGACAGGGTCATCTCGTTTCACCCGTCCGGCAAACGCTATAGGTCCCTCCGGATCATCGGAGCCCTCTTCATCCAGATTGGGGCAATAGAGCTGGCGATCGGCGGCCTGCTCTTGGTCTTCGGCCTTTATACACTCGTCTCGGGTGCTCAAGTAAGGGTCGTGTTTCTCAGCGCCGGTCTGAACGGAACACTCTCCCTCCTCTGGTCGTTCGCTTTTCTGCTCTCCGGGCTGCACCTCACCGCCTTGGGGGGCGTGCTCCGGCTGCTCGTCCATTTGGAGGAGAACATGCGGGCATTCGCCCAATCCTTAGACAAGATCCAGACGAGATTAGAGTCGAGGGGAGAGGGTGTCGAGCCACTGTTCCGGTCCTAAACCGAAAGAGTGCGACAGGCCGACAAACCAAGGGGCCGTGACTCCACGGTGCTCCAGCCCGCCCATCGGGGCCTTCATCGTGGGCTTATTCCAGTTTCCTGTTCCATTGTTACTCACGGGCCCGCGCCGTGCCGTCCCCTTGCGGCCATGCTCTGCCCGTGCGCGGTCTGCCGCATCTTGGGTTTAATTGCCATTAACTAAGGTGCGTGATAACTTCACACAACGAAACTTGACTTCACTGTTTTGTGTGATATATTCGATTGAAGCACCAGATGGACAACTGGGGGGTCAACGGAATGGCGGACTCGCTTACTGGGAATTTCTTCGTTCGAGCATTTCGGCCGGCTTTCGACGACGTTCGCGGCTTGTTCAATCGGAAACGCGACGCAATCGAAATTCGTCGCCACGCTCTAAAACTGCGGTATTGGCCCGATTCAATTACGACTGAAACGTCAGGGCAAGTTATCGACCTTGACTGGTCATGGATTCGTTCGCTTCCAAACAAGAAAATCGGCGAACTGCGCATCCACGACACGATCGGCGGCCAAGACAATTTGAGGATCATTTTCTTCGTCGGGGAACCAAATGAACGAATGCCGAAACAGTGCGTCTGGATACTGGCCGTGATTCAGAAAAAACGGGACGACTTTTCGACCAGCCAGATCACAACTTTCAAGGCACGCAGAACTCTTGTTTGCGAACGATTCTACAAGGAATGGAATTGATCTCGCGGCACTCGATGCCTGTTCGTTTTCTAAGGAGGAGCCGACAACATGGCGACCGCGACTCATTCGCAACGCGTAGACACGGAACTGATGACGAGCCGGATGTTTGCACAGGTCTTGCAAGCGTACATGGGGTGCACCGACGAAATCCAGCAAGTGATCCGCGAGATGGCTGCGATCGTAAACGACCCGGCCGCCGACGAAGTCGATCGGACGATGGCTTGCTCCACGATTGCCGAGGCTCTTTTCCCGTATCGCCATGCTGGCGATCTCGGAATCGACCTCAAAGAGGCAGAACGCCTCGATGCCGAGAATTCTAAGGAATTCAAGGCAGCACGCGATTTGATGGACGAGGACGAGAAATGCTTCTCGGCTCGCGTCCAGGCGATCATGAAGGAGAAAGGCATGACTCAGGCTGCGCTCGCGGAAGCATGCGAGATCGGCCAGCCGGCGGTGTGCAATCTGCTCTCTCGCCAGAGCCGTCCGCAACGCCGAACCGTCGAGAAGATCGCCAAAGCCTGGACGTGTCTCCGGATGAGATTTGGCCTCGCGGATAATACTCTCTGAATTCTTCGCGCCGTGTCGCACTGTAATGCCGCCGCCTGCGCTCTGCGTGCTCGTCGCCGACTCCAATTGGCCGGCTGCTCGACCAGGGCGCCGGCCCTTTCCACACGCGTCTATGAGGGTTTCAACATGGCCGCCAGGCGGGCGAAGAAGGCGATTGCAGTCGCGAAGGTCGCGGCCAAGAGTAAGCCCAAGGCAGTGAAGGCCCAAAGGGCGCACAAATCGTCTTATGCCAAGTTGGTCCCGCCAGCGACGGCCAGCGATACTGTCAGCGATTCCGTGTCTCACATCCCCAATGCCGCCAGTCGGCGCTCTTGCCGATCTCAGGGCAGGCAGGCTGAATCGTTACGTCGCCGCCGACGACATGTTCAAGAAGTTGAGTATCAAGGTTGGGAAGCCCTGATCCTCTAACTCCCGAACCGGCGCCGCCGTTGGTCGTGGAAACGACCAGCGATTTTGATCGAGACGTGAAACGCGAGGCAAAGAAACGGGGCCGCCGCATAGAGGAACTCCATGTGGTCGTCGAATTGCTGCGCACCCAATCGCCGCTACCTCGAAGCCACAGGAATCATGCACTCTAAGGGATGTGGAAAGGCTTTCAAGAGTGCCACATTGGAGGGGAAGGAGATTGGCTTTTGGTCTACATTCGGAATAGCGGAAGGCTTGTTCTGTTTCGGACCGGCACGCACGACGAAATCTTCGTCTACGCTCTCCCGCGCGTGGCAGCGTCACTTGCGATCAGCGCGTAGAGAAACCCCGCCGTGCGTCATGTCGCACATCCGAGCGAGACAGAGGGTGCAGGGCGGCGGATTCCGGTTCTGCCCATAGCGCGCACATCGGAGCGCGGTTCTGTGCGGTTTGACGCGGAATCGGAGGGTCAGGCGATATCCGCAGCGTTGACGCCGAAGGTCTCGAATTCGCTTGAAAACAAGGGATTTGAGAGAGATGTGGTCAATACCGGGGAGGCGACTCGAACGCCTGACCTGCGGATTATGAGACCGCCGCTCTAACCAGCTGAGCTACCCCGGCCTTACGAGGCAAACGACCGGCGGATTGCTCCGCAACGTCGTTGCCTCCGACGGTTTCAGGCTATCAGAAGGACCCTGCCACTTCAAGGCGGCCAGCGCGAGCCGGACCGCTCTTCTCATCTTCGGGGCGATCCGAGTAACTTGGGGAGTCGCAGAATCCGATCGGCCCGCACCCCCCTGGGCCGGCGCGTTTGCAAACGCAGACCACTCACGGACTATCCCGACCCGATCAAGCGAGACCTCATGCCGGCTCAATATATTTTCACCATCGAGAACCTGTCGAAAGCGTATGCCAAGAAGGAAGTCCTCAAGAACATCTGGCTCGCGTTTTACCCGGCGCAAAGATCGGCGTGATCGGCGGTAACGGGTCGGGCAAAAGCACCCTCTTGCGGATCATGGCCGGCAGCGAGACCGACTTCATCGGAACCGCCCGGCCGGCCGCCGGGATCACGATCGGATACCTTTCGCAAGAGCCGACGCTCGATCCCTCGCTCGACGTTCGCGGCAACGTCGAGATCGCCGTCGCACCCATCCGAGCCCACCTCGCCCGGTTCGATGAGATCAATACGGAAATGGCCGGGGGACCCGATGGCGAACGGCTCAACGCATTGTTCGAGGAACAGGCCCGGGTGCAGGACGCGATCGAAGCGGCGGACGGCTGGGACCTCGACCGGCGCGTCGAGATCGCCATGGACGCGATGCGGCTGCCGCCGGGTAACGCGGAAGTCAGCACCCTCTCCGGCGGCGAGCGCAGGCGGGTCGCGCTCTGCAAGATCCTGCTGGAGCGCCCTGACCTGCTGCTGCTCGACGAGCCGACCAACCACCTCGACGCCGAGAGCGTCGCCTGGCTGGAGCGGCACCTGCAGGAGTACGCGGGCACCGTCGTGCTCGTCACCCATGACCGCTACTTCCTGGATAACGTCGCCAAGTGGATCCTCGAGCTCGATCGCGGCCAGGGCATCCCGTGGGAGGGCAACTATTCCTCCTGGCTCGAGCAGAAACAAGCGCGGCTGGCGCTGGAAGAGAAGCAAGAAAGCTCCCGGCGCAAGCAACTGGCGCGAGAGCTGGAGTGGGTCCGGATGTCGCCGCGGGCGCGCGTGGCCAAGAACCGGGCCCGGCTCCAGCGCTACGAGGAACTCGCCACCCAGGACGCCGAGAAGCGCGACGACGCGATCGTGCTTCAGATCCCGCCGGGACCGCATCTGGGGACGCTGGTCGTCGAGGCCCAGGACCTTGCCAAAGCCTACGGCGACAATCTCCTTTTTGAGAGCATGAGCTTTCGCCTCCCGCCGGGCGGGATCGTCGGCGTCGTCGGACCCAACGGTGCGGGCAAGACAACCCTGTTCCGGATGATCGTCGGCCAGGAAACGCCCGATCGCGGCAACCTGCGGGTCGGCGACTCGGTGGTCGTGTCCTACGTGGACCAGAACCGCGACGAGCTCGCCCCGTCGAACACCGTCTTCCAGGAGATCACCGGTGGAATCGACCCGATCGTCCTGGGAAAGCGGCGCGTGCCGGCGCGAGCCTACGTGGCGCAGTTCAACTTCAAGGGCCCCGACCAGGAGAAAAGGGTCGGCAACCTCTCCGGCGGCGAGCGAAACCGCGTGCACCTCGCGAAGCTGCTCAAGAGCGGCGGCAACCTGCTGCTGCTGGACGAGCCGACCAACGACCTGGACGTCGACATGCTGCGGCGCTGGAAGAAGGACTCGTCGATTTTGGCGGATGCGCCGTCGTGATCAGCCACGACCGCTGGTTTCTCGACCGGATCGCCACTCATATCCTGGCCTTCGAAGGCGAGAGCCGGGTCGTGTGGTGCGACGGCAACTACCAGACGTACGAGACGCAGCGCCACGAGCGACTGGGCCTGGATGCCGACCAGCCCCACCGGATCCGCTACAAGTCCTTGACGCGGTGACCGCCGGGGTCGTTGTGCACGGGATCGCCGTTGGTCAGAGCGCAGCCCGAGAGGGATTCGGGACGCCGACCAAGTGGTTACAATGGAGATCGTGTGCGAGTGGAGGGAAACCCTCGGATCCAGAACGGTTCAGGGAGATGCCATGGACGAACCAAACCCCGAAGCCCAAGCCGTCGCTACCCTGGATGCCTACCTTGACCTGCTGCTTGCAGACTACGCCGCGGAGCTGAACGAATCGTCCGGCAAGCGGCTGGCGTTTTTCGCGTTTCTCTTCGGCGGCATCAGCGGACTCGCGATCAAGGAGCGTCTGACCCCGGCGCAAGCACATGCGGTCGCCCTTACGCTCTTGACGCAGACGCTGGAAATACCACCGATGGACAGCATCCGGATGGCCGAGTTCGCGCTCGACGCCATCGCTGGCGAGTCGCCCTATTCATTTGCGGCCCACGAGGGCTTCGAGGATTTCCTGTCGTGGCAGGAGGCTCCCGATTCGTTCGCGGCAACGCGGCTACGGCGGGTGCTGGACCGGGCGCCCGCCGCCCCTGCTCATGGTCGATTCGTGCGCGACTTGATCGTCGAGTGACGGGTAATGTGCCGGCCTCTGCAACGTTGGGCGCGAGTCCCGGCGGGGTTACTCGCGTGCAACCGCCCGAGCACACGCCTCTAGAGCGGCGTGATCCGGCGAGTCCGGTCCGGCCAGGAGAATCGAGCATGGCCCGAACCCTGATCATCGAGTCGGCGGCGGGGGTGACCCGGCTCACGCTGAACCGGCCGGAAAAGCGAAATGCGCTCTCGCACGAGCTCCTGGACGAGCTGGAGAGCGCTCTCGGTGAGATCGCGGCCGATCGCGCGGCCCGGGTCGTTGTGCTCGCGGCACGCGGGCCGGTGTTTTGTGCGGGGCACGACCTCGCGGAGATGGCCGGGCTGACCGAAGCAGGTTATCGCGAGCTGTTTGAGCTGTGTTCGCGGGTCATGCTGGGCATTCGGAAGCTGCCGCAGCCGGTGATTGCCCGGGTGCACGGGGTGGCCACCGCGGCGGGCTGCCAGCTGGCGGCGGCTTGCGACCTCGTCGTCGCGGCCGAGGAGGCGAGCTTTGCCACGCCGGGCGTCAAGATCGGACTCTTCTGCACGACACCCATGGTCCCCCTGGTGCGTGTCGTGCCGGCCAAGGCCGCCATGGAGATGTTGTTGACCGGTGCGCCGATCACTGCCGGGCGCGCACTCGAGCTGGGGCTCGTCAACCGCGTGGTCAAGGCGACCGACCTCGATTCCGCGATCCGCGTGCTGACCGACACGATCATCGCCATGAGTCCGCTGGTGATCCGGATCGGCAAGAAGGCGTTTTACGAGATCGAGGGCCTGGACGAGCCGGATGCGTATGATCGGGCCGTTCCGATCATGACGGCAAACGCGATCTGCCGGGACGCCCAGGAAGGGATGACCGCCTTCCTGGGGAAAGCGGCCGCCGCGCTGGTCGGGCACGTAACAACAGGACCAGACGCGGCCCACGCGTAGAAACTGCGGGCTATCGGCCTGCGCCCGGGCAGCGGCAGAGGCTTGTTCTCGGATCGCGATGCTTTCCGGGTCGTCATGCTGCCGGCGATCGAATGCCCGGGAAATGTCATCCGGCAGATTCCACATACTGCGATATTCTGGTCCGGCTGCTGTCCTATAGAGATGAAGGTCACGCGTCCGAGCCTGGCCTCACACCAATCCGACTGAGCCTGGGCGACCGAACGACGGATGAGGCATGATCCTGAGGCCCAGGACGATGTCGCAAGCCGGTTGCATGGTATAAAATGAGCAATTCAAGGCGATTCGGTGTCGACGGGGAGGCGGCCATGCAGACCGTCGGGGCATTCATCGAGTTCTGCGAGCACGTCAACACGCTCGACCACCACGAATGCTGGTCGATGACTTGGCTGGAGACGGTGCGCGAAGGCCGCACTCTGGTGGTCCGCCTCGTGGTCCATAGCGGAATGGACGAGCTGCCCGACCAGATCTGGGAAGTCGGGACGCACAGCGCTCGGGCGTTTTCGCTCACGGACTTCGAGTTCAGCGACTGGACTTTAACGGACGATCATGTCTTGCTGTGGGACCATCAAGAGCCGTTCAACCAGCTCAATTTCGCTGGGCCCACCTCCAGCCACGAAGAGGTCCTCTGGAACCTGCACGAGCGACACCGCGCCGTCGTCGGGCACTGGATACCGTTTGAGCGCGACATGAACGGGGTGTTTCTGTCCAACCGGCTTTCTGGCGGTGGAGGCGTGCTGGCTGACGGGCCCGACCGCCTGCTGCGGCAGTATGCCGAGGTCCTGCAGCACAGCAACCTCGAGCCGTATTTCCCCTACTCCGCCCGGCCGCCACATCGCTGGGACGACGAAAACGGCCGGTGGCTGGACCCGGACCAGAAACTGTCGGTATTGATCCTGGGGAGCGCATCGTACATCGTGGGGAACGACTTCTTCGCGAACCGCGTCGAGTAGGCGCCGGGGCCCGGATCGATGGGACTCGACGGATTCCGCCGACTTTATCACGACGCCGATCGTCGCGCGGCGCCCTTGACGCTCGCGGTGGCCGGGGCTGACGACCCGACCGTACTGGAGGCGATGAGAATCGCCTGCGACTGCGGATGGGTGCGGCCCGTCCTGGTCGGTCCGGAACCGTGCATTCGGTCGCTCGCCCTGTCGGTCGAGGTCGCGCTCGACGACTTCGTCATCCGGCACGCCGAGGGGGACGCGATCCCGCCGCGGCCGTCGCCCTGGTCCGGGCCGGTGACGCGCAGGCGCTCATGAAAGGTCGGATCCCGACCTACAAGCTGATGGAAGCCGTGCTCGATCGCGATGCCGGCCTGCGGACCAAGCGGCTGATCTGCCAGGTCGTGCTGATGGAAATCCTGCGCGATCAGCGCCGGTTTCTGCTGGCGGACACGGGGATCAGCGTCCATCCCAGTCTGGACGAGCGGATCGACATCCTGGGTAGCACGATCGAGGTGGCGCGCGCACTCGGAACCGCACGGCCAAACGTCGCCCTGATGGCGGCGACCGAGATCGTCAAGGCGTCGATGCCCGAGACCGTCGAGGCCGCCGAACTGGTGCGGCGCAGCCTTCACGGCGAATTCGGCGACTGCGTGGTCGAGGGTCCGCTCTCATTTGACCTGGCCTACGCGGCCGACGCCGGCGCCAGGAAGCAATTCGAGGGCGCGGTCGTGGGCGCGGCCGACGTCATGCTGTTCCCCAACCTGCTTGCGGCCAACCTCACCGTCAAGGCGATCATGTACACGGCAGATTGCCAGTTCGGAGGCGTCCTGCGGGGAACGTCCGCGCCGGTGGTCTTCATGTCTCGCGCCGATTCGACCGAAACCAGGCTCAACTCGCTTGCCTTGACCCTGCGCATCCTGGACGATGTTCGAGACCCGCCCGGCGATCCCGAGCATGCGGCTTGAGAGTCCAAGCCTCCCGACCCGACGCGGACCGATCGACCCGGCCCACCGCTCCCGCGAGCGGAACGGATCGCCAAACCAGGCCATGGGAGCGAGCGGATCGCGCACAAACGATGCTGGGATTCCTCGCCGTGCTCCTGGGTGCTGTTTCGCTCACCCGCGCGGATGATCGAGTTTCGGTGATCGTGAAGGCCGCTGAGGATGCACGGAAGCAGCCCTTCAATGAAACGTTGCGCCCTACCTGCTCGGGCAGGCTGGGCACCACTTCGACGCGCGGCGGCAAGCGATTTCCGCCATCAAGTCGACCGACGACTTGATCCGCCGGCAGAAGGACCTGCGCCATTCTTGCTGCGCTCGCTGGGCGACCTGCCCGAGCGGACGCCGCTGCGCCCGCAGGTGGTCGGGAAGCTGTCGCGCGACGGTTATCGTGTCGAAAAGATCATCTTCGAGAGCCGGCCCAATCATCACGTCACGGCCAATCTTTACGTCCCGGACGCAACAGCTCCGGTTCCGGGCGTTCTGGTGCCGTGCGGCCACAGCGAGAACGGCAAGGCGTATGGCGAATACCAGCGCGTCTGCATCCTGCTCGCCAGGAACGGGATGGCCGCGCTGTGTTATGACCCGATCGGGCAAGGCGAGCGGAACCAATTCCTCGATGCCGCGGGCAAGCCGGTGGTTCGAAATACGACCGAGCACACCATGGCCGGCTTCGGCGCGCTACTGGTGGGCCGGCAGCTCGCGGCGTATCGGATCTGGGACGGGTTCCGTGCGCTCGACTACCTGGCAAGCCGCCCGGAAGTCGATCCCAGCCGCCTGGGTTGTACCGGCAATTCCGGGGGCGGCACGATGACGGCTTACTTGATGGTGCTCGACGATCGCGTGAGCGTGGCGGCGCCTTCGTGTTTCATCACATCGCTCGAGCGGCTGTTTGCCACGATCGGACCGCAGGACGCCGAGCAGAACATCACCGGCCAGGTGGCGGCCGGGATGGAGCACGCGGATTACCTGACTTTGCGAGCCCCCAAGCCCACCCTGCTGACGGTCGGCACGCGCGATTTCTTCGATATCAAGGGGAGCTGGGACACGTTCCGAGAGGTCAAGCTGATCTACGGCCGGTTCGGGTTTGGAGAGCGCGTCGACCTGTTCGAGTCGGACGAGGGGCATGGTTTCACGATGCCGCGTCGCGTCGCGACGGCACGCTGGATGAAGCGCTGGCTCGTGAAGCAGGACGAAGCCGTGGATGAGCCGCAAACTCCGCTTTCGACGGACGCCGACCTGCAATGCACGCGCACCGGTCAGGTTCTGACCGATTTCCAGGGCGTTTCGGTGTTTGACCTCAACCGCGGCGCGAGCGCGAGCTGCGATCGGCCCGCGACGCGGCCAACGCCACCCGGCCGACGCCCGCGTTTCGGGGCGAGGTCAAGAAGCTGCTCGGCCTGGAGAACTGGAAGCCCAAGCCCGTACCGCCGCGCGCCCTTGGCGAGTCGGAAACACAAATCGTTTTGACCTTCGAGGTCGAGCCGGGGCTCGAGCTGATCGCCGTGAAACTGCGAGTCGAATCGGCGCGGCCGGCGCTCGTCGTGGTCGGCCAGGGCTCTGGGCCGCCAGGGCAAGAGAACAGCGATCAAGCATCGCCGCCGCGAGCGCCTGCCATTGCCGTTGACCCGCGCGGCATGGGCTACACGGCCCCAAAGCACGAGGCAGGCCAGCGGTCACCCTTCGGAGGCGACTGGAAGGAGGCCTACCTCGCGCTTTACCTGAACCGTCCGCTCCTGGGGCAGCGCGTGGCTGATCTCCTGGACATGCTGGCGGGGCTCGACGCCGTTGGGCCGAACGGCGATCACGCGGGCTTTCACGTGGTGGGAGTGGGCGCGGCCGGTCCGGTGGTGCTGCATGCCGCGCTGCTCGACGAGCGCGGGTTGATCAAGCAGGTCACACTGGAACGATCATTGGCGTCATGGGCCGACGTCGTGGAAAAGGGGATCAGCCGCGACCAGCTTGGCAACGTGGTCCCCGGTGTGCTGCGGGAATACGACCTTCCCGAGCTGGCGGCGCGGCTGGCGCCCTTGCCCTTGGCGATCGCGAGCCCGGTCGACGCGAAGGGTGAGCCGGTGTCCAGGGACCGGATTCAGGAAGATTACGCTCGTGCCGTGACCGCGTACGGGCCGGGCGGTGCGCTGGAATTTCGCGACCGGCCTTGAGCTGGATCGGGCGGGCGTGTCGCGGGCGGATGCCCTCGGTGATCGTGCGCGCTGGCGGACGAACGGGAAGCGGCGGCCGCGAGTGTCGCGCCGTGTCAACGCTTGAATCCGAGCCGTTGCCGGAGGTGGATGAACTTCTCGTGGAGCGCTTTGCCCCCCAGGTCGGGATGGAGGATGGCGGTCGAGTCGATGAGACGGGCGGCCTCGTTGAGCTTATCCGTGCGGAAATAAGCAAGGGCCAGCGCGTAGCGCGCGTCGAACCAGGTCAGCGAGCCGGGCGGATTGTTCTTGAGCCGGAGCCGCTGGACGTCGATGTCGAGCGTGTAGGCTTCGAGGCGGCTGTAGGTATCACCGAGGTCGCGAAGCACGCGGTCGCCGGCGGTGGCTTTGGGACTGGAGCGAGAGAGGGCGAGCAAGCGGTGCGCGTCGTGATCGGCGCCGATGAAAAGGAACGCTCGCGTGAGGCGCATCGAGAGCTCGTCGTGTTGTTCGGTGGTCAGCTCTTCATCGGACTTGACCAGTGGTTCGACGAGGAGCTTGAGGACGAGGCCGAAGCGGCGCTGTCGCAGGTCGCTCCCGGCGCTCGAGGCGTTCTGGTCGACCAGGCGGACGGCCTCGAAGAAAGCGTTCAGCTCGGCGGGTACTCGCCACGAGGAATGGCTCTGGGCTTCGCGTTCGGCTTCGACGTAGCGGCCGAGTTCGACCAGGGCGACCAGGCGGTACAGCCTCGCCTGATATTGATCGGCCGGCGTACCCGGGAACCGGCCCACGCGCTCGCAGATTTCACGGGCAAGGTCGGGCTTGCCGACCATCGGCGTGAGGTAGAGCAGGGCCCGGGCCAGCAGCAACGTGGATTTATCGGACTCGGATCGCGCCTTGATGATGCTTTCGCCCACGAATCGGTCGGCGCGCCAGCATCTCGTCGAGGCGCTGGCGGTCGGGACTGATCTGTTCGCGCTCGAGCTCTTCGCGATCGAGGGCGGCCACGGCCAAGCGCGAGTCCAGCCAGCGAGCCGAGCCAGGCGCCATGCCTGACCAGAGGGTCAAGGCACGATCGCGGTCGCGCGAGACAAGTGCCAGTCGTCCAAGCAGCCAGCGTGCCTCTTCGGTGGATGGGTCGGAGGGGAATTGACGGACCTGCTGTTCCAGCGCGCTTGCGTAAAGGGCGGTGGACGAGCCTTTGAGCCCGAGGGCGATCGCGCGGCCGCGAGCGAGGCAGCGCAGCATGCCGGCCTTGGCGCGCACGGGCGCTGGGCCCGGGTTGTCTGCGACCGGCGAGAGGACCGCGTCGGCTTCGAGGAACTTGCCGGCCTGAAACAGAAACCCGCCGCCGCGCAGGCGAAACGACGCAGCCGCGTCCAGGAGGCCGACAGCCGCGGCGCGCTGGGCGGCGCGCACCATCTCGGCGCTGGCCCGCACGGGATCGCCGGCCGTGCCGTATGCCGCCGCCAGTGCATCCCAGACCTCCGACGGATGCTTGGGGTCCGGAGCGAGACCGCTGTGCGCCAGCTCGAGCAGGGCTTGCCGTCCCTCTGGCGAGTCGCCCCGCGCAGCTCGTTGACCGAGCGAAACAGCTCGCCCTCGATGGCGAATCGCTCGGGCCCAGCGGGTAACCCGGCCAGCCACGCCAGACGAGCCCGCACCGTCCAGAGCGCCTTGCTGGGCGCCGGAAGCGGCGAGGATGCGACCGACGCGATCGCCTCGTCGTACCTTTTCTGAGCGAGGAGGAAGGGAATCTTGACCGCGACGATCTCGCTTTCCGGCGGAGCCGGCGCGGACTTGATGGCCGCCGCAAGCTCCGTTTCCGTCTCCGCCGGCTTTCCGGCGCGAGCCAGCAAGTCGGCCTTGAGCAGGTGCCAGTAGCCGGCCAGCGCCGGTTCGGCCGGGACGCGGTCCAGGAGCGCGCGCGCTTCGGCTTCTCGCGTCTGCCGGCCGTCGGACCCGGCCGGGTCGAGGCTGGCGCGGTCGGCCAGAGCCTCGGCCAGGCGAAAACGAAGGTTTTCGGCCAGGCCTGGGTTGTCGTCCTCGACCTTCAACAACCGAAAACGCCCGATCGCGTCATCGAGGGCCGCAACCGATCCTTCCCGCGGTTTCGGATCTCCCGGCGTCAATGCCCCGCTCTGCGACCAGCTCTGGGCCTGCGCCCAGCGAAAGACACCCGCCTGGAATCGAATTTGCGGGTGCCCGGATGGGTCGGGGTCCTGCTTCAAGAACCAGTCGAGCAGCTCGACCGCCTGCTCCCAGTGGTGCCTGCGCGTCTCGGCGCTGGGTGAGGCTTGTGCCGCCCGATCCAGCGTCTGGGCCATTTCGAGCGCCAGCTCTTCGCGGCGCGCCGAATCGAGCCCGGCGTGTTCGATCTGGTTCTTGACGCTCGTCAGGTGGCGCGACAGCTCCTGGTCGGAAGCGGGCTCTTCTTGCAAGGCCGCGCACGAAGTCGATACCGCGGCGCGGCAGGCGAGTGCCAGGCCGAAAGCGAGCAGAATCCAGGCGCGCCGCTCAGTTGACAAGAACAGGAACCTCTTCCGGAACCGGCTCCTTGGCCCCTTTGGGATGGAAGAAGAGGGCAAGGATGACCGCGGCCAGCACACCGAAACCCAGCGGATATAAAAACAGGGTTGAGAAGTCGACGTCCTTGGTCGCCGGATCCGTCAAGTAATCGCCGAGCTTGCCCCAGAGGGTGAAACCGACCAAGGGCCCGAGCCCGAGTATCAGTAAATTGAACAAGCTCTGGGCACTGGTGCGGATGTCTTGCGGGAAATTCTCGTCCACGAAGATATAGACCGTCGCGAAAAAGAACGCGTAGGCAAATCCATGGACGACGTTGCTCAAGATCACGAGCCAGAGCAGGCTGGGATATTTGCCGGCAAGTGAGTAAATCGCGAACCGGATGGTATGCCCCAGCACCCCGATTATCATCGTCGTTCGCCAGCCCATTCGTTTCAAGAAGAAACCGAGGTAGGCCATGGTCAAGATCTCGGCGATCTGACCGATGCTCATCGCGGGCGCGATCCAGTTTTCAGAGAGACCGATCTTGGAAAGCAGAGGGCCCGTCCAGAAGAAATAGCAGAAGTGGACGAGCGAATCCAAGAACGTCACGACGAAGAGAACGAGAATGCTGGGGACGGCCAGAAGCTTGAGCGTTTGCAGCGGTGCGAACGCCGAGCCCGCGCCTTTCGACGGAGGGGTCTTGGGCAAGGTCAGGCTGAACGCCGCCAGCAAGAACGACGCGATTCCGGCGACGAGGAATGTGCTGGTCAGGGCGGCTTCCATGGCGGGGCCTGTCTTGAGCGTGCCGAGCGCCTTGCCCAGCCACGAAATGAAGCCGCCGGCCTCGGCCATGCTGGGCACACTCGCCCAATCGATGGGGATGAAGATGAACGGCCAGCTCGCGGCAATCCAGCCGAGCGTGCCCCAGACCCTGATGTGGCCGAAGTCTTTCTTGGGATCCTTGATGTAGGCAAACGCGATCGCGTTTGTGACCGACATGGTGGGAACGTAGAAGAAACAGTGCAGGAGCATGACCCCGAACATTGGCCAGAACGTCTTGCAGTACATGAGCCCGATCATCGCGAGGCCGCCGATGAAATGGCTGACCGAGAGAAACCGAGATTGTTCGAAGTAGCGGTCGGCGAGCTGCCCGCCGAAGAGCCACGCGGTCAAGGATGCGAATGCAAACGCATTGTTGATCCAAGCTCGCTCGTCGCCCGTGAAGTGAAGGTATTTGCCCAGGTACAAGGTCAACAGCGGCAGCCACGCACCATAGATCACGTATTCCAGGAACATCATCACGGAGAGCTTGATACGGATTGCGGGAGTCATCGCGTTGCTCGCATGGGTTTCGCTGGTGACGAGTTAGCTGTTCCCGGCCGCCGGCAAGCCGCGTGGGCCCGGGCTGGGAAAGACTCTACAGCCTGCCAGCGCGAGTTGCCATCGGTTGCCCCTCCCGAACGATTCAGCCGCCGGCCTTTGGTGGCGATAGCTCGTCGGGGACCGCGGGACTGGTATCGCGCCCGCGGTCGATCAGGTCGAGGATCCGCTCGCCGATCGCGTGACAAGAATTCGCCGTGGCATACGCATGGCGCAGGGCTGCGCGTCCGTCGTCGGATCGCTGCCGCAAGATCAGCCGGATCGCCTCGATGAACTCGTCTCCGGATTCGACGACGTGAATTCGCTCGGCGTGCAGCCGGCACTCCGGGATCGCCGTCGCGACAATCGGCCGCCCCGAGCCCATGGCGTCCATGATCTTGGTCGGGTTGCAGACTCGATTGAACGGATGATCGATCCGGTAAGGAATCAGCGACACGTCGAATGCTTGATAATAACCGGCCAGCGCGTTCTGCGGCCGCCAACCGAGGGTCTGCACATTGGGGCGGGAAAGGAAACGCGCACACAGATCCCACCAGGGTTCTGCGACCGGTCGCGCACCCGCCCGATCACGACGATCGATGCATCGGGGAAGGCGGTGCTGATCCGGTCCATGAGCTCCCAGTCGACGCGGTCCTCGAGCGATCCGATGTAGCCGAGATAAGGGCGACGGCACTGCGCCAGGTCGGCAGGGGGACGCGCGGGCCGGGCCAGCGGATGGGCCGCGATAAACGGCGTGGGCGTGCCATGAGGCACGTGATGGATCCGGCCGCTTGCCTCCGGGACCAGGGACTGGAGCTCCAGGGCGCGGACACGGGAGACGCAGACGGTCGCGTCCGCAGCCAGCACCGTCGCGCGCTCGAGCTTTCGTATCCGATCCGCTCCGCGGGGCCAGTACAGACTGTAGTCGTCGATGTTGTAATAGATCGAGACATCGGGGCGGAGCCGGTCGCTCAAGAACAGGTAGTGCGGGTAGGACATCACGAGCCCGCGCCGCCAGTCCGGTGGGAAAGTCTGCCACCAGTTGCGGACCGACCGCGCGATCGGCCGCATGCCGAGCCTGGGAAACCGTTTCATCCACCCGCTGGGCAACACGAACTGCTGGTCCCACGCCGCCGGCCCGCGCCGCTTGAGCCGGCAGTCGCGCGACCAGGGGTAAAGCCCCCGGCGCCAGCCGTTGACGTAGTCCTGGCACTTCAGCAGCAACAACGCGACCGACCGACGATCGATCTCGCGAAACAGGTTCTCGGTGTTGAACCAGCCGACGTCGGCGACGGCCAGCGAAAGGCCAGACCGGGCTGGACCGTCTTGCTCCCGCCGATCGCGGTCCGTGGGCAAGGTCGCGCTCTTCATCCCTGCTGTTTCCGGCCGCTCCACGCCGAGACGACGTCACCGTCCAGTTGGCATCTCGCTCGGAATGTCGGGCTTCCTTCCCCGGATTACGCCATTCACGAAGATGCTCATGACGGCGCGGTCTAACCGGAGGTGTGACTCAATGCGCTCGCCGGAGATCTATACTCCAACTTGCCCAAGTCGTCAATGCATGATCGCGTCGGACGCCGGGTCGGCGGCGGGGGTAATTGGACCGGCCGTTCGGTGCCGGGCCGCCGCCGGAGCGCATCAGCCTTGCCGTAAAACCATGAGGAATGATTGGTTGCGGGATGGGCCTTTGTAGCAATCAGGGGATGATGGTGGCGAAGGTCTTGATTTGTGCAGGGGGCTCGTCCTTGAGGTCGCTCTCGATTTTGAGGATCGCGTGGAACGGGCCGGCGGCGGCCGGCGCCTGGAGGGTGACGTTCACGGTGTGATCGGCTGCGGCGGCTTTGTTTTGCTCGACGGCCTGGATCTCGGACCGGCCGGCGTCGACCCCGGTGATGGTAAACGGGGCGGACGAGCGAACCCGCACGACCTTGCTGGCGGCCTGGCCGGCGCGGACCTGGCCGAAGTTGAGGATCGACGGGGTGACCGACACGCGCGCTTTGAAGGTTGGCCACCACGGAAATCGGTATCGCCTGGCGGTCGGCGTCGTTGGTGATGAGGGTGATCTCGTCCTTGAAATAGCCGGTGGTCACGCCTGGCTGGAGAGTGGCCGTGATGAGCCAGTGGATCTGGCCGTCGCCGGACCGGCTCAGCTCGCGGGCGACGGCCTTGACCTTGGCGGTCTGGGTCTTCAGCTCGGCGATATCCCAGTTGGGCCGGCCTCCGGCGTACGTGACGTTGAGCGCGGCGGATGGCAGGTTGCTCGAGAGGCGCACCGTGCCGAAGTCGAGCTGGCCGGGGTTCAACATGATGTCGCCGCGGATGAAGCAACTCAGATTCAAGTCGATCTCGGTGAAGACGGGGCGATCGACGACGAGGGTCAGGCCTGAGGCTTTGTAGCCCTGAAACTTGGTCGTATCGATGGTGGCCTCGACGGTCGTCTGGGTGCCCGGTGGAATCACGCGCGCGCCGACCCTGACGTTGGTACAGCCGCACTTGGTCCGCCAATCCGCGATCCGGATCTCGGAGGTGGTGCGGTTAATGACGGGGAAAGAGTGGCGGATCTGCGAGCCGCGGGCGACGTTTCCGAAATCGTAAGCGCGCTCGGGGAACACCGTCGTCAACCAGTCGGAGTCACTCGCCCGGGCGCCGCGACAGCAGCCGAGACCGAGGGCCAGAGCGAACAGGAACCAGGACGGACGCATCGGGCGACTCCTTCCCTTCCCAGATTGAGCGGCATCGAGCGCGGATCAATAAGTCCGCTTGCGACATTCTTTCCCAAAGAATCGGCGTGGGCAAATCCGCCGCTCTGCGAGTGCCGGGAATTCCGCGGCGCCCTCACGCCGATTGAATGGATTGTGCCGAAGGATCGTCAGGATGACGAGACCGATTCCGATTTCAGCGACTGGCTTGCCCGGATCTGTGTCTGCTACGATACAGACGACGTGTCATCCATGGCGATCGCTGCCCGGCGCAAACCCCGACGTTTTGCCCGTGCCGACCATGGCGAAATATCGCGAGCGTCGGTCGCACAAATGGCCAAAGTTTCCTGGAAAACCCGCCGCAGAGGTGTGATCGATGTTGAAGCCGTCGCTGGAAACGCGCATCGTGGACGACATCCTGGTTGCCGAATTCTGGGAATGCCTTCGTCTGGACCCCACGCCCGTTCAGGAGCTGCGGACCCATTTTGACGCCCATCTGAGGGCGCACCGGCGCCCGGCGGTGGTTGTCGATTTAAGCGGAGTGGGGTTTGCGGGGTCGGCGGCGCTCGGGAATTTCGTCGCGTTACACCGGCTAGCGCGCCAGAATGGCGGACGACTTGTCTTTTGCAACGTCGATCCCGCGGTTTACGAGGTTTTTCGTGCCCTCAAGGTCGAATCGCTCTTCGAGTTTGCATCCGATCGCGCGGCGGCCCTGCTCGCGATCAAGGAAAACAAGCCCACGGGCGCACCGAAGCGGCTGTCTCCAGGCACCGAGGCGACCGACGGGAGCGATCCGCAACCGCCCGCGCAGCGGCAACGGACCCGTGCGGCGGCGGAGCCAGAGGCCGCGCTCCGGGTGAGCGCCGGGCCGGCCCATGTCGGTGTCGGGCGCACCCGCGTCGCGCCGGCCACCCCGCCAAAGAAAAAAAGCGGGCACGCTGCGCGAGAGTCTCGCTCAGCGAGAGCGGCCGCGCTACAATCGAGCAAATCCGAGCCGACAGACGGGATAACGAGAGATTGGAAGCAAGCGATGATCGCGCGCGACGGGGGCCCATGGCGACCGGCCGGCGGACGATCGCGTTTCTTGCGGGGTCAAGATGATGGCCGCTACGAACAGGATTCAGGTCAACGAGGTAGACGGAATCAAGGTCGTTCGATTTCATGACCGTCAGCTCTTTGACGAGCGGACGGTCCGCGAGATCGCCGACGAGATCGCCGCAGCCCTGCCGAACGACGGCAGCCCGATCCGGCTGGTGGTCGACTTCTCGGACGTGAGCCTGATGTCGAGCACGTTCCTCGGCAAGCTGATCCTGCTTCAGCGCAGGATCGACGGCACGTCCGGCAGGATGAGGCTTTGCGAGATGTCGCCGATCATCCAGCAGGTCTTCCGGACGTCGAACCTGGATCGCCTGTTCAAGATCGACCGCGATCAGCGCACCGCGATCGATTCATTTCTCTAGCGCGCTGCGCCAGCCGGAACGGTCCGCCGGACGCGAGCGCCGGACGCGGCAAACCGGCGGGCGGGATTGCGACGAGGTCGCTCAATGCCCCGGCTCCCCGTGCGAAGTCGCTGGCTGCTCCCGGCGATCTCGTGCCTGGGCATCGTGGGGGCCGTCGCCGCCCTCGGGGTGTGGTGGCAGAGGGCGACGATCGCGGCGAGCTCGCTGCGGCAGGCGGCGACCTCGTATCGCCACCGCGACTGGCCGGGGACGGAAAAGCTGGTGCGCGAGCACCTCAGGAGCAATCCTGAGGACGAGCGGGCTCTGCGACTGCTCGCGCGGTCGCTGTATCGCCAGGGCCGCGATCGGGCGGCCGCGTCGATCAGCGAGCGATTCGCATCACACACGATGGAGGCCGAGGACGACTTACTGCGGGGCGAGGCGCTGGTTCGCCTGGGCAAGACCGACTTTGCCATCAGGCTGTGGCGGAATGCGCTCGTGCGCGAGCCGCGCCACGTGGAAACACGAGTGGCACTTCAGAAGGCGTTTGTCGACGCCGACCGGCTGAGCCTGGCCGCGCACGAAGCCGAGCAGCTCGCCGCGGAGCCCGGATGGGAAGCCCGCGCAGCGCTCATGCTCGGCCGGGTCCACGCCCAGCTCGGCAACGCGCCAGCCGCGGCCGGGGCACTCGAGCGCGCGCTCCTCCACGCCGAAGAATGGCAGGACCTGGACGAACCCGAGCGGATTCGCCGGCTGCTGGCGTCGTCGCTCTTGCGGATGGGCCAGCCCGCCCGAGCCCGGGCCCAGCTTCCACGATCGGATCACGTAGAGAATGATCCCGAAGCGAGCTGGCTGCTCTCCCGCTGCGACCTTCAGGAGGGGAGCGCGACCGCGCCGGCGGTCGCGGCGAAGGCGGCTGCCTACCGCGACTCGCATCCCATGGAGCCCGAGCCGTCTCCGTATCTGGGCGAAGCGGCCTGCGCTCATTGCCACGAGGGGCCGTTTCGCGACCAGCACCGCAGCCGCCATGCGCACTTTCCTGCGCAAGGAGCAATTCGCCGCCACCGACCTGCCGCAGCGCCCGATCGCCGACCCCGGTGATCCTTCGGTGATGCACACTTTTCGCAAGGAGACGGACGGCGTCGTGATCGACACCAAGGTCCGCGACCAAGTCTTTCACACGATCGTGGACTACGCATTCGGGTCCGGCGATCGCGGGGTCACCCCGGTCGGCCACGACGCGCAGGGCCAGCACTTCGAGGCGCGGCTTTCGCGCTATCACGAGCCGGTGGGCTGGGACGTGACCTCCGGACATCCGCCAGGGCCAAACATACCGCCGAACCTGTACCAGGGCATGAGCCTCGGCATCGACGACGTTCGCCACTGCATGGACTGCCACAACACGTTGCCCCGTGCGATTCTCACGGGGTCGAGCACCACATCGTCCGACAGCGCGATCGGCTGCGAGCGCTGTCATGGGCCGGGAAGCAACCATCGCCAGGCGGTCCTCGCCAAGCACGCCGAGCTCGCGATCGGCCGCCCCTCGCTCGCCTCCGGCGCTCCCGTCGTCGCTCTCTGCAGCGAGTGCCACACGCCTCGCACCCGAGATCTCAAGTTGTCTCCGGACCTACCCGCCTCGGCGAGATTCCCGGGAGTGGCACTCACGTGGAGCCGGTGTTACAGCGAGAGCGCTCAATCCCTTGACTGCGTCACCTGCCACAATCCGCATCAAGACCTTGAGACATCGGCGGCATGGTACGAATCGCGATGCCTGGAATGCCATTCCGCCGGCAGCGCAGGCGCGCTGCGACCGGCCGGGACCGCGAAAGCACGCGAGCACGGCGCAGGAGACGGTGTGCCCGGTGCAGCCCAAGACCGGCTGCATCGCGTGCCACATGCCGAGGGTGCGCACTCCGGTGTCGCACACGAGTTTCACCGATCACTTCATTCGAGTCCGCCGCGACCGGACGGCCAGCGAAGGGTGAGACCGAGAGTGGCGGCGGCGGATTCGCGAGATCGGCGCTCGGCTTCCGTTTTTCTAGCGTCCGGAAGTTCTACCTGGGCCTCAAGGCTCTCGCGTCCGGTTAATGCGGTCTCAATCGTCCGCGCACAGGCCACCAGGTTGCCTCCCCCTTGGGCGATGGTGATCATGCCACCAGGCGCCGCGACCTGCCAGCTCTCGAAGCCTGAAGAAAGCGGTATGACTTCCAGGCAATCGTCCGATTCGAAAAGAACGATGATTTCCCGCGTCCCGTCGCGGACCTCCGCCGACCGGACGACCGCTTCACCGATCATAGTGCGGAACAGGTCGGCCGCATCGATGGGCCGTGAAAGCCCGTACGACTGCGCGTGGTCTTCACTGCTCAAGACGATGCGCCCGCCCCGGATCAAACGCCATGGTGAATCGGCCCGAATCTCTGTTCCGTCTCCAAAGCGGAAGCCCCATGAGGGGCCCTCTTGGAGGACGACCTCGACGAGCGATCGGCCGACCAACCAGTCGAGATCGCACTTCATGGCCAAGCTCCGGCACACGATGAGTACGCCACCAGAGCAGTCGGCACTGTGGCAAGTGTCTTCACTAGTTCACCCGTTACACGTTCTGGCACGGTATCGCGCCCGCGTGTCCGCGCCAACGATAATCGAGACCTCCCAGGATCCGGGCGGAGGCCGACCTGGTCACGCTAAGTATACAGGCGAGGGTAAACGCCGGTCAGGTGGGCTCAATGTTCGGTTTGGGCACCGCGTCGGCCTCGGGGGAGGGGCGGTACTCCGCGCGCTTTTGCGGCCGGCCGCCGATCCCGAGGCTGCCGATGATCGAGCGCGGAGACGATCACCGACGCGCCCAGGTACCACAGCCCGTAGCGGTATTCACCGGTGTACTGCTTGACCAATCCCACGACCGACGGGCCGACGGCCCCTCCGAGATTGCCGAAGGAATTGATGAGCCCGATCGAGGCCGCCGCGGCCGACTCGGTCAACAGCAGGCTGGGGAGCGCCAGAACGCCGGCAAGTATGCTTTCATCCCGATCATGGCCACGGTAAACAGGACGATCGTCAGCCAGAGCGTCCCTTCGGTGCCGGGGATCACAGCGAGCGCCGCCGCCCCCAGGATGATCGGCAACGACGCGTGCCACCGCCGCTCGTGCGTGCGGTCCGAATTCCAGCCGATCAATAGCTGCCCACAGAGCGCCACCGATCGCCGGGATGATGATCAGGTAGGCGACGCGCTTCACGTCCAAGCCATACCAGTCCTTCACGATCGACGCCATGTACAGCTCGACGCCGTAACTCCCCGTGACAACGAAGAAGTAGGCCGCGGCCAGGGCCAGCACCTTGGGATTGAACAGGGCCTGGCCGATGCTCATGTGGCCGATTTGCTGCTTTTGATCGCGCTTCTCGCGGTCCAGCGTCTCCTCGAGTGCTGCGCGCTCCTCGTCGGTCAGCCAGGACGCCTGCCGCGGCCGATCGGTCAGGTAGAAGAACGTCAAGATGCCGAGCAGAACCGCCGGAATGCCCCAGAAGATGAATACCCACTGCCAGCCGACCATCCCCAGGAGCGCGGGACTGCCCCGCTCGCCGATGGCCATGATCCGCTCGGAGATCGGCGGGCCGATGATCGCGGCGACCGGCGTGCCGATGAAGAACCAGGCGAGCGTTTTCGTCCGGTCGCGGCGCGGGAACCAGTGGGTCAGGTACACGATCACGCCGGGATAGAAACCCGCCTCGGCAAGGCCGAGCAGAAACCGCACCGAGAAGAACTGGAAGACGAACGGGCTGCCGGGATCGCGCAGCGAATCGACGATCGAGCGACCTTTCTGTGAGAGCCACCCCAGGTTGGAACGCGCCAGCGGCTCGAACAGGACGGCGATTCCGCGCACCGCCGAATCCGCCAGCCAGGTCACGCCGGGGACGCGGTAATGCACGAAGGCCGTCATTGCCGCCACGATCCCCCACGAGATCATGATGCGGCTGATCCACTTCCGCGCACTCCAGCGCTCGACGATCAGCGTGCCGGGGATCTCCAGGACCAGATACCCGACGAAAAACATCCCCATGCCGACGCCGAATGCCGATTCGGAAAACCCGAGCGGCGCGAGGTCTTCCTGCATTTCCAGCTTGGCGAAACCGACGTTGACGCGGTCGACGTAGGCGATCACATAGCTGAAGAACAGTACCGGCAGCAGCCGGAGGTATGCCTTGGACCGGGCACGATCCAGCGCGGACGCTGGCGCAGGGAGAGATCGCCATAGATCGAGCTCGTGGCTGGTCTGGAGGGACGAGGTTACTCTGCGCGGGTGTCGCGGGCCGATAACCAGCAATGAGCTGGAGCGAGGCAGTTTCGCGATCGTCTGACCGACGGAACGTAGCGATCGCCTGAAAGTAACACGCCGCCCTTACCGCCGCAAACAGGTGCCAAGAGATTCAGGCTCGGAGCCGGCTCGCCCCGCGTGCCGCCCTCGCCGCGGCAAGTCGGATTGCGCGAGCGTCGATCGCGATCGGCCCGCGATGCGAGCGCGTTGACCCCCGGCGATTGATCTACGATAATTGTAAAATGGGCCATTTTATGAGCGATGATAGCCTTCGAGCGCCGGCCGCGTGCATCTCTGGGGCGTCGTGCGAAGTGACGAGGTGATCCCTTGAAGTTTCTCGGTCGGGCAAGAAGGTTCTTTCAGGAGCTTGCATCCGAGCCCGACACGAAAGTTCAGTACTTCAATGTCCTCTGCGCCTCGGGCCATCGGGTTCGAGGAGAAGCGCACGCTGGGTTACCAGGCGCTGCGATGCCCGGCGTGTGGTGAAGGGGTTTTTGTCCTACCCCGCAGCGCCTTGCCCGAACCGGTCGCTCCGGCTCGTCCTGCGCCGGTGCAGGATATGGGAATGGGCATGGGCATGGGGGAGCGCTGGGTGGAAGAGGGCCCGGTCGAGCTCAAGGATGCGCCCCGAGTCTCGGTTGAGGTGGGGACGGGCGAGCCGAGCCCGGGCGACGCCGAGATCATCTGGGACGACGCGCCCGGCGAGGCCGCGCCGCCAGCCGGACGGAACCAGGTGGGAGGCCGCTCGGCGCCGGACGGCGACGAAATCGCGGAGTCGCGGCGGGAAGCCGCGGCCGGGGATCCTGCCGCGGTGCCAAAGGTCCGCCGCCGACGGAAGCCGCAAGAAGACCGCCTTGTGCCCCGGCCGCCCAACGGTCGCTCGGGAAGCGGCGGAGGCACCGCCGCCCTACCGGCCGGTGCGAGGCAAGCGGCGGCCGCGCGATCCCAGGATCGCGCGGCGCTCGAGCCGCGCGAGCGAGCCGAGCCGCCGGCCAAGACTCGCCGCCGGTCGTTGAACCGCTGGCTGATCTTGCTGGTGCCGCTGATTGTCGTCGCGACCGTCGCCTGGCGGCTACGGCAGCAGCGCCTCCGCGAATCCCCGCTGATCGTGGAAAAGGGTCGAAGCGAAGGCATCCCTGCGCTCGACGAAGGGAATTTCGACAGGGCCAACCAGTTGCTGTCCGCCGCGAAGTCGGCCGTCAACGCCTTGGGTGGCGACGTGGAAGAGGCCGATACGATCCGGCATGCGGCCGACGAGGCCGCGATCTTCGTCGATCTGATCCCCGAGACACTCGAGCAATTGCTGGCCGACGCCGGCCGGACCGACGCTGCGACCTGGGAAAGCCGCTTCGGGACGCTCTACAAAGGGAGATCGATTTTTATCGATTCGTCGATCACGGTTGCCCCATCGCCGGGAACCACGTCCCTTTACCAGATCCTCTACAGAGTGCTTCCGCCAGGCGAAGCCAGCAATTTCCGTGACGGAAAGAGCGGGCGACCCGATCGCGTCGGCGTGATCGACCTGACCGGCTTCAAGCTCTTCGAGCAGGCGCAACCGAGCGTCGGCAATCGCGTGATCTTCGGCGCGCGATTGGCTTCATTCAAATACGACGTCGACAAGGATTCGTGGTTGATCGGCCTCCAGCCCGATAGCGGCGTCTTCATCACGCACACGAAGGCGCTCGGGGCCCTCGGATATCGCACCGGGCCCGACGTCGACACCACAACGGAGCGCGGGCCGTGACCACACCGACCTGGTTGTTACTTTGGATCTGCGCATGCGGCCTTGCACGCGACCCTGCCGGCGCGGCGCAGGACCAACCGGTGGCCGTCGATCCCGCGGAACTGGCAGCTCGTGATGACTTAATTGGCAAAGAGGTGGCGATTGACGACCACGTTGCCTATTACGTGCCTCGAAATGGCCTGGAGCCGGATGAGCTCCAGTTGAAGCGAACGCGCATCACCTTTCTGACCCCGCGCAAGCTTCGCCCGCAATCATCGCGGCGGATGGCGTCGGTGATCGTTGAGGGCGTGCTGCGGCGTGATGGCAGCCGGATGGTCTGCGACGTGACGCGGATCACGCCCGTCGAGAGCGACCTGGATCGCCTGGAGCAAGGACTCTCGAGCTTGGCGGCCAAGGATTTCGAGACTCGCAGGGCCTGGGCGCGGTGGGCGGAGCGGCGCGCGAAAGACTTCAAGGACGAGACACTACGAAAGCGCGCGGATGCGATCGAGGGGGAGGCGCTGCGGATCGAAGCCGACATGAAACGGCTCGGGGTCGACGCGCCGGAGGAATGGCTTGCGATGGCGCGAGAGGCCCGCGGCCGGAAGGTGCCTGAGCCGGAACCTTCGGCGCTTGGCCACCGCGCTCTACGGGCGCAGCTCGCAGCGGCCAAAGACCCGGCGGCGCTGCGGGCGGTCGTCGAGAAAATCGAGTCGTTCTTTCCGGCAGCCGCGACCGACAAGGACGCGGGCCGAATCAGCCTGGCGCGCTGGGAAAAGCTGTACGCGGATGACCCGGCAGGCACGTACCGGTCGCCGTCGCTCTCTGCGCAGGTTGCGCAAGGGGCTCGATCGCCGGCTGTGGGCCGACGCGACCGAGCGATTCCTCGAGGTGCAAACCACTCGCGACATCACGTCGGCGCTCGCGCTGGCCGAGCGGGCAGAGACGACGCTCCCGGAAAAAAAGGACCTGTCGCGCCGGCTGATCGAGAAGGCCGTGCGCCAGGCGCGCCAGGAACTGGGCACGCTTCGCGAAGCAGACGTGAAGGGGCTGGTCGCCGTGCTACGCAACAAGCTCGACCAGCCGGCCGAGGCGCTGGGCGTGCTGCGCGAGTGGCTGGACATTCAAAAAGGCCGCCTGAGCGACACCGATGCCGAAGGCCGGTTGCAGATGGCCGGCCGTTACGAAGAGCTGCTGCAGGACCGCGTCACGGCGGTGGAGCTATTGCGTAAAGCCTGGAGAATCGACCCGAACTCGAAGGAGATCGCCGAGGCCTTCCGGTCCAAGGGGTTTCGTAAGGTCAACAACGACTGGGTCGAGGACACGGCGGGCAAACCGGCGGGCTCTGATAAAGACGGTCGTCCGGCACCGGCCAAATCGCAGGGACTTCGGGGTCTGACATCCGAGGAGGTCCGCCTGCGCATGGGAGCGGAGCCGGACCAAGTCAACTATATGGGTACAAAAGGACAGCTGGTCGAACAGTGGATCTATCTTGACACGCAGCAGGTCCGTTATGTAAACCTTCTGCACACTCCTGGTGATCCGAAACCACGAGTCGTCGCGGACTACACATTACCGCACACCAGTGTCAAGGGAGGGCTCAGTCCGTCTCGATAGTTCGCCGACTCGCTCCCGCCCTGGCTCCTCGGGCCGCGTGAACGGATGACTGCTCGAGGGCCTCCCTGCCATCCACCTGAACCTGCCGCTCTCCAAGGCCCGATCAGAGTGCCCTTGACTGTCGCACGGAAGCGTGAATGGACGACTCGTCCTGTAAAATCCCTAATGACCGACGATGCGGAAGTTTTTTCCGAATTTTCGGCAACCCGTTTGCCACTCACGACGTATTATTCCTGGTGGACGGAGCAGAAGCGGCTCCGTCTCTTGTCGATGGCGCATAATGTGCTAGAGACTCAGGAGGGGCGATGCGTATTCGTCCCCGATACCACATGCGTCGTGGCGACAGACTCTCATGATCTCAGCCGCCCCCAGTTCGAGCCATCATTAATTTGATACAACCGAATTCTCGATAGCTTTTGTCGACTGGGAAATGCTGGCATCGCGGGTCGGTCGGCCCGAACCCGGCTACCTGTGACCGCAAAGACGTACACCAGGAGGTGTTTAATGGCCCGTAAAGATGCCTTGCTAAGACTGACATCGCGATTGATCTCGAGGCGCGATGCCCTGCGGAAAGCTTTGAACGGCGACCTCGATAGTTTCCGAAAGTTTTCAGAGCTAAACGGAGTCGGCGATAACGTTGATGCGGCGGTCGACTGTGCCAACGACGAGATCTGCTCTCAGCTTGTGGAAATTGAAAGCCGCGAGCTGGGCCAGATCGAGCACGCTCTGGAGCGTATCGCCGCTGGCGTTTACGGCCGTTGCGAATTTTGCGGCGGCAAGATTGCTGAGCCCCGACTTAATGCGCTTCCGTACACCAATTCCTGCATTGACTGCCAGCGCGAGAACGAGCGCTCGGGGCAGACGCGCGGGTTTGATCCGGAATCGAAGCGCTGGGCGAAGATCTACGAAAAACCCATGGAAGACGGCGAGAGCGATTCCAAAATCAATCTCAGCGACTTCGAAATGGATTTTAGCGAGACCGGCCGTTAACACGACGGCACTCCGCTCGCTGCCCGTCCACCAAACCGCCGGAGCCCTCCGGCGGTTTTTTTTTCAACCTCTCGATTGAAAAAAACACCCTGACAGACTCAGCACGTCATCGAAGAGTCGGGGGACGAATTTCTCTTCTTGCCGGCCAACCGCGCCCGAGTCGGCGCCGAATTGACACTGGGAGCGCCCTCGATCTTTGACTTGCGCGTGCGGCACGCAGTATATTAGCGTGCTGGCCAACGTCTGCAAAACACAGGGATGTCCGGCAATCGCGGGGTTTACTCGCACGTCGTATTTCCGCCTCTGGCGTGGAGATTGGTTGATGCTGTCCCGAGCTTCGGCGGTGATCATTTCGCTGACATCGCTCTGTACGGGGATCGTGCTGGGTTTGTACCTGGGACGAGGCGGCCCCGTCCTGTCCGCCCAGGTCGCCGGCGGGGCGCAGGCTGCATTGAGAGCCGAGGACACCGCACCGTCGCCATCGGCGGCGGGGTCGCGCCAAAAACAAGCCGACCTTACGACTTACGACGTTCTGGCAAAGCAATACGAGCAATTCCAGCGCATCGATCGGACGTTCGAGCTGGTGGCGAAGGCCGTGTCACCGGCAGTGGTTCATATCGTGGCGCAGAAAACGACGCACGCGGAAAAAAATAGGCGCGCCGCGGGACTTCGACGAGACTGGCTCGGGCGTCATCATTCGCAGCGACCGGGCGCCCGGGCTCTATGTGCTCACCAATCATCATGTCGTTGACGGCTCGCGGGCAGCCAAGATCAAGGTGTTTTTGCGCGACGGCCGGTCGATTTATCCGGTGAAGGTCTGGAACGACGTCAAGGCCGATATCGCGGTCCTGCATCTCGATCGCGACGATTTGCCGGCCGCACGGCTCGGGAACAGCGATGAGGCGGCCGTCGGCACCTGGGTCATGGCGCTTGGCAGCCCGTTCGGCTTGATGCACTCGGTCAGCCAGGGCATCATCAGCGCCCGCGGGCGGCACATGGAAGAGCTGCCCGACGTCGAGAATCAGGATTTTCTGCAGACCGACGCCGCGATCAACCCCGGGAATTCGGGTGGGCCGCTGGTCAACATGAAAGGTGAAGTGATCGGCATCAACAACGCGATCGCGTCCAACGGCGGCGGGAATGAAGGGGTCGGATTCAGCATTCCGATCAATCTCGCCCGCTGGATCATGGACGAGCTGATCGCGCACGGCCGAGTCACGCGAGGCGCGCTGGGTGTCGATTTGCACCCGGATTTCCCGCAGGAAAAGGCGATCGATCTGGGGATGGAGCGACCCAGGGGCGCGTGGATTGACATCGTGCACCAGGCATCGCCGGCGGCCAAGGCCGGACTGCGATCCGGCGACGTCGTCCTCCGCTTTTCCGGGATCGATGTCGTCGACCTCAACCATCTCATCAACATGGTCTCGATGGCCGCGGTGGGCGAGCCCGCTGAGATCGTGATCTGGCGCGACCGCCGCGAGTACCGGCTCTCGGTCACCGTCGGCGAGCGTGAGCGCACGCTCACGCAACTGGCCGCCACGGGTCCGGAGCCGGCGGCGCGATCCATCGGGATTGATGCGGCGCCCCAATCGCCCGAGCACTGGTGCCAGCTTTGTCATGGGCATGGAGCTCGCCACGCTCGATGCGGCGCTGGCCAGACGGATCGATATTCCCGAGACATGGCGAGGCGCCTTGATCTTGAGCGTGGAAGCCGAGAGCCCGCTCGCTCGCTCGGTGAAGGCCCATGATGTGATCTCGGCGATCGACAGCCAGGCGATCCAGTCGGCGGAGCAGGCGGTCCGGATCCTGAACCAGCGCTCCGAGCACGTCCCGCTCATCATGAGTCTCGACCGGCCCACCAAGGGGGCGATGGAGCACTACACGGTCCGGGTGCCGCGATGAGCCCGATGACTTTGGCGCTCGAGAAGCTTGCCGCGGGAGAAACGCTCTCGACCGCGGAGAGCGAGGGGGCGGTCGCGTCCATTCTTGACGGCGAGTCGACCGAGTCCGCCGTCGTCTTCGTTCCTGACTGCACTCCGGCTCCGAGGCGAGACGGCCCACGTGCTGGAAGGGGCTGTGGCGCGGTCCGGCAGCGAATGACTCCCTTGGACACCGGGGCCTCCGGCGACCGCCTGATCGATACGTGCGGCACCGGTGGTGATTGCGCTGAAACGATCAACGTCTCGACGGCGGCGGCGATCGTCGTCGCCGCGTGCGGCGTGCCGGTCGTCAAGCACGGGAACCGTGCGTCCTCGAGCCGATCGGGTAGCTCCGACGTCCTTTCCGCGCTCGGAATCGCCACCGATCTTGAGCCCGTCGCGCTCCGGCGGTGTCTGGCCGAGCTCAACATCACGTTTTTGCTAGCACCGAGATTTCACCCGGGGCTCGCGCGGGTGGCCGCCGTCCGGAGGCAGCTCCCGTTTCGAACACTTTTCAACTTGATCGGGCCGCTTTGCAATCCCGCGGCGCCTCCTTTCCAGTTGATCGGCGCACCGACGGGACGCGCACGCCGAGCTGCTGGCCAGCGTGCTGTTCGGACAGGAACACATCCGGCGCGCGGTCGTCGTCACCGGCAGCGACGGTCTTGACGAAGTCACCCTCGAGGGACCGACGCATGTCCGGCTCGTCGAGCCGGATCGGCGCGAGTATTTGGAATGGGAGCCGAAGGACTTCGACCTGGCCCCGCAGTGCTCTGCCGCGCTGCGAGTCGGCGACGCTCGGGAAAGTGCAGCGCGGTTGACGCGCATCTTCGAGGGCGAGCGCGGGCCCGGCCGCGATTACGTGCTTGCCAACGCCGCGGCCGCGCTGTGGGTGACGGGAGAGTACTCGCTGCGCGCGGGAGTCGCCGCGGGCGCCGCGGCGCTCGACAGCGGCGCCGCCGTGCGACTGCTGCATCGATGGAAACAGCTTGCTCCGGCGTCACCTGAGCACCGGATCGGCGAGCGGGGCGACGAAAGCGGACGCGGGCGAGAAGCGGACGCGACGGCTCAAGACCGGGCTCACCAACGTATGTCTGGGTGACTCATTCTGAAGCCCGCGTGCCGTTTCAATGCGGGCGCCGGCCTTGAGCTGGGGGCGGCCCGGTCATACCTGCTCGTACCGGTTGACCCAGAGCTCCTCGTAGACCGAGTAGCCGCCCGGCTTCATGCCCAGCGATTGGTAGGTGAGGCGGGCGGCGTGGTTGGAATCCTCGACGTAGAGCCGGAGTCCAATCACCTCGGGGTTGGCAAATCCCAGGCTGCGGATGTGCTGATAGAGCGCGCGGAAGATGCCTCGCCCGCGAAACGGCCGATCGATGTAGACACTTTGCAGCCACCAGATCCAGCCGTTTCTCCAGTCGCTCCATTCGCGGGTGATGGCCGCCTGTCCCGCCAGCCGGTCCGCGCCGTCGACCGTGGCGACCCAGTAGCGAATTCGATCGGGGTCGGAAAGTGCCTGGGCCACGCCCCGATCGAGCACGGCGGGGTCGAGGATTTTTCCTTCGGTTTCCAGCGCCAGACAGCGATTGAATTCGGCGATCGCAGGCCGATCCTCCGTGCGGGCGTCTCGGATCGAGAAGCAGGGCGCTTCGTGTGAGCTCAAAGCCGGTCGCTCCGCCGGATGCGGGCACGCCGGCTCGCCTCTTGAAGTACCCTGAGCTCCTCTTCGGTCAATCCCGCGCGGCCTTCGCGTGCAATCTTGGCCAGGACTTCATCGAGCCGGGCATCGAGCTGCTCTTCGGGGATGACGGACACGGCGGCGGATTTGCCGGCGCCTCCGACGTTGGCGGTGGTCCGCGATGGATTCGGCGTTCGGGACCGGGTCGGCTCACGGGGAACTGGCGTGAAGATGCGAAGCCTCGGCTTGAATATCCTTCCGGAGATGATCCGCGACCAGCGCAGGTCGAATTGCTTGAACACGAAAGCAAACGCCGCACCGGCAAGATGCGACATGATAGCGACCTGCGTCGTGCCGGCGTTTGCGCCGCTGAGCACTGGGAGCAGGGGATAGGCAAGGTAGATTGCCAGGAGCAGCCACATGGGCATGGGAACGAAGAAGAGCAGGATCTCGCGCTTCGGGTAATACAGCGTGTAGAGCATCACCACGGCCATGACGGCGCCCGAAGCGCCGATCATCGGCCGGGGATCATGCCCGACGGCGGCGGTCAAGACCCACATGAGAGTGCTGAAGATTGCCGCGGCGAGATAAAACGCGAGGAAATCGCGGCTGCCGTACAGCGCTTCCATCTCGCGGCCGACGATCCAGAGGAACCACATGTTTCCCAGGATGTGCCAGAGGTTGCCGTGGAGGAACGTCGCGGTCAACAACTGCCAGAGGTAGAGATGGCGGAGCGTCCACTCGGTGGACGCCGCGAAGTACGTGGTCGTGATCTGCTCGTCGAGCTGGGTGAGCTGCTCGAAAAGAAAGACGATCGCGTTGATGACGATGATGGTCTTGCAAACCGGCGCAAGCCCGCTGAACCAGCCGGAGCCTCGCGTCTCGCCACGATAATATTCGCGGTCGTAAATGCCCATGTCGGCTCCGCTCTGGCCGAACTCTCTCAGAATCGGTGCGATCGCGCCCGAGCCGATTGAGGGCTCGAGTCTCATCCCTGTCAGTTCATCATCGGACTCGCCGCCAAAGCTGTCAACGGCTGGGACAGGGGTGGAGAGCAGCATGAGGAGAAAACCACGCGCGAACGGTACGACCCGCTCGTCCGCAATGGCAAATCGTGCACGCCGTGCCGCGAGCGGATGTGCGCGTGACGACGGATCAATCCAACAGCAAGGCCTCCATGGCTTCGCGCTTGGAATCGTAGATCGGCCAGACGGTGTCGAGGTTGGTTACCCGCAACAATTCGCGCGTTCGCTCGGTCACGCCTGAAAGCGCCATCGTCCCTCCTTGCGAAAGCGCCAGTTTCCAGCAGCGGATCATGAGCGCCAGGAACATCGACCCGAAGTTTTCGGCCTGGCTCAGATCAAAAACGATCAGCGGATTCTCCTGGCGCCGCAACGGCTTCAGGATCAATTCCGCAACTTGCTCCTCCAGGCCAAACTCGATTCGCTCGAGCGCCTGCGTCGCCGTGATGATCGTCAGGTCGCCGTGACGCTCAAGCGTGAATGCTTCATCGGCCGATGACGAATCCTGGATGGACATCGCAGGAGCTCGGAACCCTTCAGAAGGGAGTTCATGGGGGCGGACCCAAACAGCAATGACGCAGTTCAATACAGTAGAGGTTTTGAATCCGCCAGACAAGCCCCGAGCCAGCGTGTCATGCCGAGGGACGGCAATTTGAAAACGCGCGCACGACCTCGTAAAGGTCGTTACTGACAAGAAGCTCATCGTCCTCGAAGTCGCGAAGCCACACGTAGTTGTCGCGGTAAGCTTGAGCCAGCAGCGGATATAGCTCGCTCAGCCTGATGCTCATGGAGGGGTTGTCGGTATCCTCCTGGTCTTCCTCGGGGTGAGGGAAGACGCGCAGTCGCGCGGTCGCCATGGCTTTCCTCCTCCACGCGTTCCTCTGCCGTTCCAGCAGCGATGGAAAAGCGTTCGTCCTGCTCTTGGTCCGATCGATGACCGGAGAAAAGGAGCGTTGAAATCTCTGGAGGGGGAAAGACCACAATCCTCATCCCTGGTCCAACCTGCCTAAGCATCGGACAAACCGGGGGACCAAGATCAACGAATCTTCGGAAACAATTCCTTCGGCGGCGCCGGTCCGGCCGCACAACCGCTACAGATGTTCGCTGTCCGCCGCGAGTTGTGCGCTGCGGCCCGCCCGGCGAACGCGGTCGGTCCTTTCCTGTACGTATCGGAATCGCAGTGACGATCCACTTTTTCGAATTGAGAACGTCGGGCCGGGGGATAATGAGAACGAGGAATGGCGCGGGGCCTCGGTCACACCTCGCTGAGCGTGCCGGTGCTGCTGCCGAAGCGATCCATCTCGATGCCCATCTGCTGCAGCATGCGGACGAACAGGTTGGACAGCGGCTTGTTGTCCTTGCGGTCGAAGGCCACGTGGCCCGCGTGCTTGAAGCCGCCGCCGGCCAGCAGGATCGGCAGGTTGTCGCAGGTGTGGGCCGAGGCGTTGCCCATGTTGCTGCCGTAGAACACCACGGTCTGATCGAGCAGCGACGAGCCGGCTTCGTTGCTGCCCTTCATCTTGCCGAGGAACTCGGCGAAGAGCTTCATCTCGGCCTCTTCGATCAGCGCGAGCTGCTTGATCTTGGCCTCGTCCTGGCCGTGGTGCGTCGCGTCGTGATGGCCGATGGCCACGCCCGGGAGGTCGACGCGGCCGTGCGACCAGATCCACAGGGCGATCACGCGCGTCGAATCGGTTTGCAGGGCCAGGTGGACCAGGTCGAACCATTGCCGTTCGCGGTCCAGCATCCGCGGATCGCTGAGGTAGTCGTCGGTGAGCGGCTTGGCCGTCACCTTCGGCTTGGGCTTCGTCACCCAGGCCTGATCCTGCTGCAGGCGCTGCTCGGCCTCGCGGATCGAGGTCAGCATCAGGTCGAGGCGCTGGCGGTCGGCCGGGCCGAGGGTCTCGGCCGAGCGATCCGCGCCTGGTCGCGCACGCCGTCGAGGATGCTCTGGCCGGTCTTGATCCGCTCGACCTCGCGCGCCACTTCCTCCGGCGTGCCGTCGATGAACAGTTGCTTGAAGACCTGCGTGGCCCGCTCCTCGGACGGCACCTTCACGCCCTTGCGGTTCCACGACAAGACGCCGCCGCCCAGCGACAGGGACGGGAACCGGGTCTCGCCGCCCAGGCGCGCGGCGACTTCCTGGTCGAGCGAGATCGTGTTGCGGATGTCGCCGAACCGGACGCCCTCGGGCGCCACGCCGGTGAACAGGGCGACCTCGGTGTGGTGGCCGCCCGGGTAGCCGCGGTGCGACAGGCCGGAGAAGACGGTGAAGTCCCGGCGATGCTCTTGCAGCGGCTTCAGGTAGCGCGTGAGCTCGTAGTCCTTGCCGGCCTTCTCCGGGAAGAAGTACGGCGCGTGCAGCCCGAGCGGCCGGCTGATGAGGAGCATGCGCTTGGCGCGCAGCGCCGCGGCCTTCCGCTCGGCGCCCAGGCCGATCGGGCAGCATGGCGTCGAGCAGCGGCAGGCCGATGCAGACGCCGGCGGAGCGCAGGAACGTGCGGCGGTTCAGAGGCGAGCGTGGCATGGCGTGGATCTCCGCTGGAAGGTTCCGGCGATTCGACGAGGCCTGTCGAATCTCACTTGTTCAGAAACACCCGGCTCTGCACCACCTCGTGCACCAGCGAGCGGAAGCCGTAGTTGCTGGCGCGGCACTCGGCCACCAGCTGCTCGACCACCTCGCGGTCGGCGAACTGGATGTCCGCGCCGGTGGCGTAGATGAGCAGCTTCTGCGCCAGGTTGCGGGCGAGCTGGTCCTTGTCCGCGAGCAGGAGCTGCTTGTAGTCGTCGATGTCCTTGAACGCCTGGCCGTCGGGGGTCTCGCCGCCCTTCTCGACGTCGGGGCCGCGATAGATCTGCCGGCCCGGGTAGTTGGCCAGGTCGACGAGCCTGCGCCGGCCGGGCTGGCTGGCCCGGTAGAAGTCGCGCCAGCCGCCGATGACGTCGAAGGTCTCCAGCGCGAAGCCGGGCGGATCGATGTGCCGGTGGCACGAGGCACAGGCCGGCGTGTTGCGGTGCTTGTCGAGCTGCTGGCGGATCGTCGTGGCGCCGCGGATGTCGGGCTCGATGGCCGGGATGTCCGGCGGCGGCGGCGCCGGCGGCTGGCCGAGGATCCGGTCCAGCACCCACTTGCCGCGCAGCACCGGCGACGTCCGCGTGCCGTCGGCCGTGACCTTCAGGATGCTGGCCTGCGTCAGGACGCCGCCGCGATGGCTGCCCGGCGGCAGCTTGACCTTGCGCAGCTCGCCGCCGTGCGACGCCGGCGATGCCGTAGTGCTGGGCGAGCCGCTCGATTCAGGAACGTCCAGTCGGAGTGCGACGAACTCGGTCAGGCTGCAGGTCGTCGCGCAGGATTTCCTCGAAGAACAGCTCCGTCTCGCGCGGCATCGACCAGAACAGGAAGTCGTCGAACTCGCCGTAGATCTGCGGGTCGGGCGAGGTGGCGTTGATGTTGCGCAGGTCGAGCCACTGGCCGGCGAAGTTGGCGGTGAAGCGGCGGGCCTTCGGGTCGTTCAGCAGCGCTCGACCTGCGCCCGCAGGACGTCGGGCTTTCGCAGTTCGCTCCTTGCGGCCAGCTCGAGCAACTCGGCGATCCGGCATGCGACGACCAGAGGAAATACGAGAGCCGCGAGGCGACGGCATAATCGTCGAGCTCGGCGCGGCCGCTCTCCGCGCGAGTCATCGACGCGTCTCGTCGAGGAACAGGAAATGGGGCGAGCAGAGGGCGGCCTTGTAGCCCGGTGAGCATCGCCTCGGCGAACGAGGCGCCCTTGTCGAGTGCCGCGTGAACCAGCTTGACGTAGTAGCGCAGCAGCTCCTCGCTGACGGGCCGGCGGAAGGCCACGGGCAGGAACGACCGCATCAGCCGTTCGGCGTCCTCGCGCGGCTTCGCGGGAGCCGGGACGAGCGGGTCGTAGATCCACCAGCCGTCGGGCCGCTTGGCGGGTTGCGGCGGGACCGGCCGTCCTTCGGCCTCCGCCCGGGCGACCGACTGCGGCTTGAGCGGCACGCCGCCGAAGAGCCGCGTCGTAACCGGCCGGCGGCCAGGGGTCGAGCGGCCCTTCGATCTCGACCCAGTGCACGGCCAGGCCCGGCAGCTCGGGCTCGGCGTCGAGCTTGCGGCCCTTGTGGAGCTTCTCGAACTCCCGGAAGTTCGGCAGCGACCAGCCGGCGAAGACGATGACCTGCCGCTCGCGGAGGTCGAACTCGCCCTCGATCACCGCGGCCTTGCCGGCCGGGACGTCGCGGACCGTCCGCACGTCGGTGTCGTCCCGGCCATACTGGGTCGACGCGGCAGACGCACATCATCGGCAGCGGCTTGCCGCCGGTCCCGACGGCGGAGGCGCAGACCCGCACGCGATAGCGGCCGTCCGCCGGCGCCGGCGCCGTGGCACACGGGATGTAGTCCGGGTTGCGGAGGTACAGGACGAGCGTATCGCCGTCCAGCCGGGCGGACTTGCCGAGCAGCTCCTGGTAAAGTCGCAGCTTCTCGGTGATCTGCCGGCCGGTGCGGCGCTCCTTGATCGCGAGCCGCGGCCGATTCGGGATCACCGCCCGGACCGCCTTTTCGGCCGCGTCCTGATAGCGCAGCAGGTGCACGGACGAGATGTCGAGCACCGCGCTCGACTTGTCGAACCCGGCCGCGACGTTGTCGTCCGGGAGCAGGTCCTTCACGTCGACCGGCGTGGCCAGCAGGTCGCGGAGCGTGGTTTCGTACTCGGTGCGGTTGAGTCTGCCGGAGCACGACGCGGCCCTCGCGGCGCTGCCGGGCGAGCGAGCCGTCGTGCAACTGCCGCTGCAGCCCGGCGATCACCGCACCGGCCTCCGTCCTCCGCCGGGCGCGGCCGGCCCTTGGGCGGCATCTCGCCGCGGGAGAGCCTGTCGAGGACCTTCACCCAGGTCGCCGCCACCTCCTCGTCGATCGAACGTCGACGGCAACTGATCCAACCGCAGATCGGCGTTTCTGCACCTCGGGACCATGACACGCGACGCAATGCTCGTCGAGGAACGCCCGAAGCGGCGCCAGGGTGGCGTCCGGCGTTTCCGCCAACGCCAAGCCCGTGCCGACTGTCCCGATCAAGAGCGACATGATGATCGAAAAGCGTAACGCAGCACTCCGCATTCCCGTCGCGATCATGCGGCCCAAGGCGCTGGTCATCATTCGGTGCCTGTAACGAACCCTGCCACACGGAGCCCGGGGAATACCGCCTCCATGGTAACGCAGCGCACGAGCAATCGAGTAGTCGGCCTCGCAGGCGCGGCTCGGGAACTCGGGAAGCCAGGCCGGCCCGGTCCGTTCGTTGCAAAAAGACGGCGACACGCGATTCGAGTTCTGGTAGAGTCCCGATCCGGCTCATGAACGAGCGGCGAAACACGGAGGAGCAGAGGGCATGGATGCTCGTGGTAACGCTGCCGGACGGCAGACCTGGCGCATTGCACTCCTGGCGATGGGAACCGTGCCGGTGTTCGCCGGCGCTTCGGCCCGCTCGACCAATTTCACCGTCGAAGCGGACACTCCGCAAATCGCACAGCGGGTGGCCGAGGGAGCCGAGGCGTGCCGGAAAAGCATCGCAGTCGCCTGGTTGGGGCACGAACTGCCTAGCTGGGATTCGCCGTGCCCGATCCGAGTGCGGCTCACTGCCGGCGAAGCCGGCGGTTTGACGTCGTTTGGTTTTCGCCAGGGGCGGGTCACGGATCAGCGAATGACGCTCGAGGGGCGGCTCGACCGCATCCTGGCCTCGGCCTTGCCCCACGAGGTGACGCACACGATTTTCGCCAGCTACTTCGGCGGCCCGATGCCACGCTGGGCCGACGAAGGGGCGTCGCTCCTGAGCGAAGACGAACGCGAGCGCAGGCGGCATGACCAGATCGCAATCGACTTGCTCGCAAGGCGCGGCGAGCTCCCGCTTTCGCGTCTTTTCGAGATCGAGAATTACCCGAAGGACCTGATGGGTTTCTACGGCCAGGGTTACTCGATCGCGCGGTTCTTGATCGACATGGGCGGACGTCCGCGATTCCTGCGATTCGTACGGGACGGACTGAGCGAGGGCTGGGATAAAGCAACGCGCATCCATTACGAGCTGACCAACGTCCGCGAGCTCGACCGTGCCTGGCGATCGTGGCACCGGGTCACGCTGCAGGTCAACCGAAGCGCAACGCCCGATAAGGTTCTGGCCTTCGAGCATCTGCCGGGAGAATCACCCGCGGCTCCACTCGAAATGACCTGCACGTGCGCCGTCCGGCCGAAAACGCTGGTCCGAGCCCGCGCCCGAGCGTGAATCAGTCGCGCAACTCGAGCGTCGCCCAGAGGCTGGGGTTTTCGCCGACGGGAAAGTCGCGCCCGACACCCAGAAACTGGTCGTCGCGAACGAAGTCGGCAACCTGATAGGCAAAACCGAGGCGGCGGTTGGTATCAGGGTCAAACCCGTTCAATACCTGAGCCGGCAGGAACAACTCAAGACTCCAGCCCGAGCGATACGCTTCGGCGCCGAGGAGATCAGCTCCGGCTTGCACGGCGGTGGCTCGGCGGTCGCGCGCGCGATTCGGCGCGGCGCCACGCTGACGGACAACTGGCTGCGCACCTTACCGCGATCGATCCGGGCGATGAAATGGTGGCAAAAGCGCGTGGCACGGTTCACCGTGCGCGTGTCGCGCGTGTCGACCCACACGTGGACCATTGCGAACCCCTCGGGCCGCGCGGTCAACTGCTGCTCGCACACCCGGTCGGCCAGCACCGTGATCCCCAGGCCCGCCGGGTTCCACCCGATGCGAACCTCGGCCCAGGACTCGCGCGCGTCGATCTGCTGTAACGCAGGGAGGGAACATGACTCCGGCAGTTCGAGCAATCCGCCGTCGGCCGAAGCGCAGGCATGTCGTCAACGCGGCCGCACGGAATGCTGATCCGAAACCAGAACGCCTGCGGCAGCAACGACTTGACGACCATGCTTCGACCTTTCCGGTCCGTGGAAGTTGGTTTCACTCTAACGTGTTATCAACATACGGTTTATGAAACGGACCGGGCTTGACGACCGCGGCAAGGATCACATAAACTCCCAGCGCGATGAAGAGGAACGCGGGGCTGAACCGACACAGGGCCCAGAAGGCGAACAGAAACACCCAGAACCCCGCATGCAAGCCGTACCAGCCGCGCCCCTGGACCCAACCCTGGACGATCATCGTGATCCCGATGAGGATCATGATTCCCGGCCACCACGACCTGGTTGCGAACAGGATTCCGAAGCCGATCAACCACGTCCCGGCGGTGATCGCGTTGGCTAGCTGAGGATTGTAGCGCATGGTCAACCGTCGCCTTTCCGAGTCCGCGGCTCGCTCTCGCCCAGTTTTCGCCTCTTACCTTGCGGTTTATTCGCCGGCCCCCGCGAAATCTTGAGCGATTCGTCCGCAACTGGCGAATCGGGCAATCGCGATCACGACGGCATCGGGATCACCGATCCAGGCGGGCCATGAGGTTGACCAGCTCGATTGCGGCGAGGGCGGCATCGGCACCCTTGTTTCCGCTTTTCAGACCAGCTCGATCGAGGGCTTGGTCGGTGGTGTCGGTGGTGAGGACGCCGAAGATCACCGGGACACCGGTTGCGAGGGCGACCTGCATGACCCCGGAGGCCGCCTGCCCGGCAACGTGCTCGAAGTGGGCGGTTTCCCCGCGGATGACGCACCCCAGGCAGATCACCGCCGCGTAGCGCCCGCTGGCCGCCATTCGCCGCGCGACGAGCGGGATCTCGAAGGAGCCGGGGACCCACGCCACGTCGACGCGGTCTGCCGGCACGCCGTGTCGGACCAGTGCATCGCGGCAGCCGGCCAGGAGTGCGTCGGTCACCAGCGTGTTGAACCGCGCGACCACCACCGCGAATCGGCCGGCCGGCGGAGAGTAATCACCGATGAACTCGGCCACGACTCGCGCTCCACGAGTTAATACTTACCCCGATCATAACAGCATTCTGACGTCCGTGCGCACCATTCTAGACCGAAGTTTGCCGTTCGCGTTGCCATCAACGCGAGGGAATTGGGCGCACCGGAGGCTCGTCGTGAGCCGAAGGCCCGGTTGCCACGTTTCGAGCTGTACGGCCGGTGCGGGCGGAGGGCCCGAACCCGACAAGTCTGGTCGTCGGGCAGTTGCCTTCCTTGCAATCCACGGCTGGTCGCCTACGGGCGCGCCGCGGGGTACCCTCGTCATTACCGTCAGAATCGTTCAAGTTTATGAAGACCGACGTCGAATTTGACTGATGGCGGCGGCCGCTGTGTCGCGCGATTCGCCCATGCGCCGCGACGGCGCGTTCTGTCGGCGGTCATCCTTTTCGCGGGGTGCGGATGGGTTCGCCAGCGGGTCGGTCGTGGATCCTGGCGACGGCCGTCCTCGCATGTTCGATGCTGGCCGGAGGGTCCGCAGCCGGGCAGGAGGATGGAACGGGCTCCGCGGACTATCCCGTGATCGACCGTCCGGTCGTACCGGGCGTCCTGTCAAACTTCGACGCCGGCCAGGAGACTCCCGCCGGGCCGGTCACGCCGGCGCCGGACCCTTATCCGTATCGAGACGGCCTACCCTCGAGCCGCTTCCTGCTGGGGGATGGCTTCGGCCTGCGCCCGTGGTCCGAGGAGCGCGGGCTGTCGCTGTACGTGTCGTCGATCCAGTTCGAGCAGGGTGTCGCGTCCGGCGGGGTCGAGCAGGCGTTTCGATGGGGCGGCAAGTTTGACATGCTCGCGCACGTCGATAGCGAACAACTCGGCCTGTGGGACGGCGGGCTACTCGACCTGTTCGCTGAGTCGCGGCTGGGCCAGACGGTCGACGACTTCACCGGCGCGATCTCGCCGGCGAACCTTGCCATGTTCTTCCCGGCGCCCAACCAGCAGATCACGGCGATCACGGGGCTCAAGTTCACGCAAGCGATCACCGAGCGGTCCGGCATCTTCTTCGGCAAGCTGAATGCGCTCAACGGCGATCTTGAGAGGTTCCTGAAATACCCGCTGACGTCCCGGTTCTGGAACGCCGCCTTCAACTTCAACCTGGCGCTGGATCGCTACCCGTATTCAGCCCCGGGGGCAGGGTTCTATGGAGCCCTGGAGCAGGGCCCGTCGGTCGCATTGCTGGTGCTCGACTCGTACAGCTCGCCACGGACGAGCGGCTTCGAGAACCTGTTCCGCAACGGCGCGTTCATTTACGGCCAGGCGAAGCAGACAACGTCGTTCTTCGACCTGCCGGGCCAGCTGCTATTCGCGGGCCTGTTTGGCACCGGCTCGTTCACCGATCTGTCCCCGGCGTCGTTCGTCGAGCTGCCCACTTCGGCCGCCATGGCGCCGAAGAAAGCCGGTACGTGGACTTTGCTCGGGAATCTTCAGCAGCGGCTTCTGGCCGATCCCGACGATCCTGACCGGGGCCTGGACCTTTACATCCAGACGGGTCTCGGCGATGGCAACCCAAACCCGGTCCGCTGGTTCGTGAGCGCTGCCCTCTGCGGGAACAGCCCGGCGCCGGGCCGCGAAGGCGATACATTCGGTGTCGGGTTCTACGAAGTCGGGATGACGCAGAGGCCAAGAGCCTGGCGCCCGGGCTTCGTGACGAGCAGGGGGTCGAGCTCTTCTACAACCTGAGGATCACGCCCGGCTGTCATCTCACACCCGACTTGCAGGTGATCCACTCGGGGCTCGCGCCGGTGGGCACCGCGCTGGTATTCGGCCTCCGCCTCAAGGTTGACTTCTGAGCAACATGACGCGGGCGTTTTGCACCAGAGCATCCGACGGCCGCGGCGCGGCTGGCCGAGTCATCACCTGGCCGACCCGCGCTTCAAGAGACCCTGACTGCGCAGCCAGTTGACGCAGAGCTGCGTCCAGCTCGACGGGAGCTTTTCATTCTGCCGCACGCCGAAGTCGTGGTCGCCGGTGGCGTAGACGTGCAGCTCCGCAGGAATGCCGGCACGCTTCAAGGCGAGGTACATGAGGACGCTGTTCTCCGCGAGCGAGCCTCCATAGCTCTCGCGGTCGTCCGAGGCGTGGGCCAGGAAGATCGGGGGCGTATCGGCCGGGATGCGAAGGTCGGGCCGAATTTCGTCTTTGCCTTTGACCTTCAGATATCCTGAGTAGCACATGATGGCGAAATCGGGACGGCAACTGACCTGGTCGACGGCGTCGATCGGCTGATACAGCCGCTTGGCGAATCCGGTGGCAGTCGCCAGCGCGAGATGGCCGCCCGCCGAGAAGCCGACCATGCCGATGCGTTTCGGGTCGATGCCCCATTCGCTGGCGCGACTGCGGACCAGGCTGACGGCTCGCTGGGCGTCGAGCTGCGGGCCGAGCGGGGGCTCGCCACGCACGTCACCGGGCCGCCGCGGGCAACGGTACTTGAGGATAATGCCCGTCATGCCGATCGAGTTTAGCCATGCCGCCACTTCCTCCCCTTCGAGCTCCCAGTAGAGGTCCCAGTAGCCGCCGCCCGGACAGATCACCATCGCCGTCCCCCTGTTCTCGCGCTGGGGGGGCCGGTAGATCGTCAACGTCGGCTTGGTCACGTTCGTGATCAGCCTGGTCGGTCCCACCAGCGGCGACTGATGAATCCGGCTGGTCTCCCGGCCGTTGATACCCGCGTCTCCCGGCGTGTTCCCCGGCCATAGCTCGACGACCAGCGGCTCCGACGCGAGTCCTGGAGCGGTAGTCGACAAAGCGGCGAGCAGCGAGACGACGACGAACGCAATGCGATACACGGCGGTCTTCTCCCCGATCCAGGACGCGCGTGATCGATCCTCACGGCTGCGCACCCAAAGCCGCGAGGGAATCCCACGAGCCGGGACGCGCTCTCGGCTCTGTTCCTTATTCTTTCATCAGCGCGAGCTGGATTCACAGAGCGGAGGGCATTACTTCCGGCGGAACACTTCAACGGAACCCCATGGTCCCGCGCGCCACGCACCGTCATCTCGTGAGCGTGACTTCGAGCCCGAGCGGATCTTCCTGGATCTCGCAAGTCTCAAACGGTGTCTGGGCAGCCATCTGACGGAACTGCTGCTGCGAAGTGGCGCGCTTCAGCAGCGTGTACTTGAAGGTCAGCTTCGTCATCAGAGCGTTCAACCAGCCCAGCGCCATCTTGTCGACCTCCGCTCTCACGGCTTCCGGGGGCGCATCGGGCCGCAGGTCGATGATGAGCGCTTTGCCGCCGGGCTTGAGCACGCGATGCATCTCGCGCAAGGCCTGGACCGGCTGGGAGAAGTTCTTGAAGGCGGCGCGGCACACGATGAAATCGAAGCTGCCCGACGCAAACGGCATGCGCGGCGTCGCCGTGCTCAAACGTGACGTCCATACCCGCGGCCTGAGCGTTCTTGCGGGCGATCTCCACAAACGTCCGGCTGACGTCCAGCCCGACCACGCGGTAGTCGCCGAGCTGAACGAGCGCGATGGCCAGGTATCCCGGGCCGGGCGCGAGCTCGAGGATGCTCCCGACCGGTCCAACCCGATCGGCCACGACGGCGGCCGACTTGCGGTAGCTTTCCATCTGCCCGGCGGTATTTTTCGCGTACCACCGCGCGATGAATCCCTCCATGCCAAGACCTTTGTAACCCTTCTTTGGCCCGGCGCGGTCACCTTGCGCCGCGAGACCTGGCTTGCCGGTGGTGCTCAATGGTCGGCCCTCCGTTACAATGTGCACCTGACCAATTCAGTCGCCCAGCTAAATTACTCAGCGACTAAGATAATGAGACACTAAGCGGATTGATGCCCCATGTCAAGGCCCATCAAGGACAAGACCGAGCTCATGGCTGCTGTCGGCCTCGAGGTGCGCCAGTTGACCTCGGCGACGATCATGTTTCACCAGGCGATTGCCGACCGGCTGGGCATGCATGTGACGGACCACAAGTGCGCGGGCATTCTCGCGGAATGCGGGCCGCTCACCGCGGGCGAGCTGGCGGAGCGCACCGGGCTCACGACGGGCGCGGTCACCGGTGTGATCGATCGACTGGAGCGTGCGAAGTTCGTGCGCCGGGCGAAGGATCCCGGCGACCGGCGGAGGGTGGTGGTTGAGCCGAACTTGAAGCAGATGGAGCGGCGAATGGCGCCGCTGTTTGATTCGATGGCGCGGGGCACGGCCGAGCTGTGCTCACGTTATCGCGCCGGCGAACTGGCCCTGATTTGCGAGTTCGCCGCCAGAGCCCGCGAGCTGGCGTACGACGAGATTCGCAAGCTCAGAGAAGCAGAGGCGTCCCGCAGCGGCAGCGCCCTTCGCAAGGCCAGGTCAACGAACCGTGGGAGCAAGGCGACCTGAGTCGCGCCGCGAGAACTCCGACCGGCAGGAGTGCGCCGCCACGATCGATCAGGAGGACTGCCGGCGCCTGCCGCACACGATCGCCGCGAGCACACCTCCGAGCGCGGCGGCGACGATTGCAAATGCGCAATGGCCGCTAATCAGAAACGGGTCTTCGTATACCGGCGAGGCACTCTGCTCGGAGCTGATCACGAGGACGCCGTCGCGGATACAATAAGCGAGGTCGAGCTGCTTGAGGCAGAGGTGAAGGGTCGTTTTCAAAGGCACGCCGTCGAGGTCGATGGCCACCATGGATCGCGGGGTCTTCTCGGCCTCTTGCAACCCGATGGGGTCAATGTAGATCGGAAGGGCCTTCCCGTCGGGGGATTTCGTCGCGTCCACGATATGGTTGACGACGTCTTCCAGAGCAGTCTCGTCGCGAAAGTGCATCGGGACGGGCTGATCCAGCGCCCTCAAAATGCGAGCGTTGGCAATCGCGACGTCCTGCGAAGACACGAAAAAGCCCTCCGCGGACCGAGGTAGCCATGCCTTGAGCGCGAACAAGACCTGGTCGGTCGGGAGATGAGGCAGCGGCTTCGGGACGGTGTCGCGGCCGAGCGCGAGTATCAGGTAGCCAGCGCCGAAGAGCGTGGCCCCCAGCCAGACCTCGCCGCGTCGCTCGCGATCCAGGACCGCGCCCAAGGCCATCAGCCCGAGCATGCCGCTTGTCACCAGAAACGTGGCGCCGGCCCAGAGTCCGGGCGCCGATCTCGACCTCAGGGCGAACAGCGCCAGGACCATCGCCAGCCCGGCGAGGGCTACGACCACGGGCCGGGCGCACCGCTCCCAGGCTGGGCGGCCGGTTGAATCGCCGGAGCTGCGCTGCGCCGCGGAGCGTCGTCCCGGAGCCGCGAACAGGATGCTCGCGAGGATGCCGCCGAGGATGGCCAGGAGCAATGCCCAGAGGCAATGGCCGACCTGTGCGAACGACTCATCAACACCGCCTGCGCCGGCGTTGCCTCCAAAACCGCCGAACGCTCCGACGCTGCCGTGAATCCCGCGAATGCCGATACTACGCAGGCCACTCAGGACGCCGGCGCCCATTCCCCCGTCGTGGGGTGGCAGGCCGAGCTTCGTGCCCACGGCGTCGAGCCACATCAGGGTCGGCAGTCGCGGCGAGCGAGCGCGATTCCCACACCAGAATGCAAGCGCAAGGTAGCCCCAACCGAAGAGTGCAAAGCCCAGCCACCATGCCCGCTCGGACTCCCCGCGGCAAACGACGCCGACGACCGCCAAGGCCAGCACCCCGCACGTCAAGAGCAGCATCACGCCCGCCCATGTCTCCGACGCGGTGCGCAACGCGGCCAATCCGATCGCCGCCGCCAGCACGGCCCCCATCAGACCGGCAATCGTGAAGCGAATGGATCGACGCACGTGACCCTCCCACGGCGCTATCGCCTGGGGAACCAGTCACTCGCGCGGCGGACACTATCGCGAGTAGATCAAGCTGCTTTGACTCAGCACGCCTCAGGTCAGGTTCATGCTCATGAGGAATTCGGCGTTGAGCTTGGTCTTGCGCATCCGGCCGGTCAAGAGCTCCATGGCCTCGACGGGGTTCATGTCGTTCAAGACGCGGCGCAGGATCCAGACGCGGCGCAGCTCTTCGGCGTCCATGAGCAGCTCTTCGCGGCGGGTGCCGGAACGGTTAACGTCGATGGCGGGCCAGATCCGCTTGTCGACAAGCCGGCGGTCGAGATGGAGCTCCATGTTGCCGGTGCCCTTGAATTCCTCGAAGATCACGTCGTCCATCCGGCTGCCCGTGTCGATGAGTGCGGTCGCGAGGATGGTGAGGCTGCCCGCTTCCTCGATCTTTCGAGCGGCGCCGAAGAACCGCTTGGGCTTTTGCAGCGCGGAGGCGTCGATGCCGCCGGTGAGGATCTTGCCGGAATGCGGCGCTTCGCTGTTGTAGGCCCGGGCCAACCGGGTGATCGAATCGAGCAGGATGACGACGTCCTTGCCGAACTCGACCATGCGCTTGGCCTTTTCGATGACCATCTCGGCCACCTGGATGTGGCGCGAGGCGGGCTCGTCGAAGGTGGAGCTGATGACCTCGGCCGTCGGGCCTTTCACCGATCGCTCCATGTCGGTGACTTCCTCCGGGCGCTCGTCGATCAACAGGACCATGACGTAGGCTTCGGGATGGTTGGTCAGGACGCTGTTGGCGATCTTCTGAAGCAGGATGGTCTTGCCGGTGCGCGGCGGCGCGACGATCACGCCGCGCTGGCCGAAGCCGATCGGTGTGACCAGGTCGACGACCCGCATATTGATCTCTTCGCTGGTGGTCTCCAGCCGGATCCGGCCCTTGGGATGCAGCGGGGTCGAGATCGTCGAATCCGACTTTCTCGCTGAGCTTGTCGGGGTCTTCAAAGTTGATCGCCTCGACCCGCAGCAAGGCGAAATACCGCTCGCTCTCCTTTGGGGGCCTGATCTGGCCCGCGACGATCGCGCCGGTCTTCAAGCCGAAGCGGCGAATCTGGCTGGGCGAGACGTAGATGTCGTCGGGGCAGGGGAGATAGTTGTAGTCAGGGCTGCGCAGGAAGCCGAAATCCGTCCGGCAGGACCTCGAGGGTTCCCTCGCCGTACATGAGTCCGTTTTGCTTGACTCGCTCTTTCAGGATCCTGAAGATCAGGTCCTGCTTCTTCAGGCCCATGTAGTCGGTGATGCCCTCGCTCTTGGCAGTGCGGATCAACTGGGGCATCGTCATCTTCTGCAGCTCGGTGAGGTGGATTTCACCGCGCTTGATATCTTCATAGCGGTCGTGGAGCGCGGCATCACCGAAGATGTCGTCTTCCTCGTCCGGGTATTCCAGGGGAAGGTCGCCGAAGCCCGGCGGGCCGTGGCGTTCGGGTCGAGCCGGCGGAACATAGTCGCGATCGCGTCTCTCGCGGCGTATAGGGGGGTGCCTCGCGCTCGGGCCGATCGCGGTATCCGCCGCCGGCCTCTGGGTCTCGGGCCCGCTCGCGGGAGAGCGGCGCGGCGTCGCGCTCTCGCTCGCGGGCGATCGGGATTCCGTCGTGGTGCACCGGACCGCCCTCGCGCTCGGCACGGTCGCGGGCCAACCGCTCACGCACCGATCCCGGCTCGCGCACCGGTCCCGGCTCGCGCACCGGCCGTTCCAGAATCGGCTCGCGCACCCGCTCACGGTTGAATCGAATCGGCTCGCGGTCGGCCGGCCCTTCTTCCCGGAAGTGTTCCCGGTCCAGCCGGTCGCGCGGGCCCTCCACCGCGTGCATCGGCGGCTCGACCGCGCCCGGATAAGACGGCACCGGACCGGTATTTCCGTCGGAATCCTCCGGCGTGGAGGGCACCGAGGGCGAAATTGTCTTGCGGATGCGGGCGTGCCGGATGAATCCCGTCTGGGACGCGTCTCGTTGGCCATGGGGGTCCATTCTCCTGTTCAAGCAGAAACGGTGATCTCGCCCTGTCCCGAAGAGACGAGCAGGCTCCGAGCTGCGCGGCCGAGCGGGCGAACCAGGCAAATCCGAGTGAAATCGATGCATCGAGCGAGCCGATCGCCGGTGAGATCCGACGATCGAGCGGCGCGGGCCGCGGCGGCGAGATCGCCAAGGATGACGATTCGAACCAGGGTGCTTTTCACGAATACAACGGAACTGATGAATAAAGACATGGATCGTCCTCGATCGCGACCGTCACGCCAGGTTGTCCTCCGGATGGTTAACGACGGATCGCGAATCCTCTTTCACGGAAACGGCAGAACGGAGGCAGGCGGCACGCGCTCCCGCCGAGTCTTGAGACGTCAGGGAGGCGGGCGGCGATTCCCCAAGCAGTGTTTCCAGCCGATCAACCTCCCGCTCCAGGGCATCGACGCCGGCGCCATTGTTGATCACGAGATCGGCGCGGCGCCGTTTCTCCTCGCAGGGCCACTGGGCTTGCTCGCGAGCCGCGAATGTCTCGCGCGACCAGCCGCGGAGCCGGGCCGCGCGTTCGATCCGATCGGACCGCGGGCTGTCGATGAAGACGACCCGATCGCAGAGTTCGTCCCAGCCGGCTTCCATTAGAATCGCCGCGTCCAGCACGATCGAAGGGGGGGCGATGCCGCCGGCATGCTCGTGGCGCTCGACGTCGGCCAGAAACCGGGCGCGCATGAGCGGATGTAGGATCGCCTCCAGTGCGGATCGCGAGTCGGCATCGGCGAACACGATCCGGCCCAAGGCCTTCCGATCGATCCGCGGCGAGAGGCCCAAGCCAGCGCGCTCGCCGGCGAGTATCTCGGGGCCGAAGCGATCGACGACGCGCCCGCGCACCGCTTCGTCCTCGAGCAAGCTGTGGCCGGTCCGATCGGCGTCGATCACGACAGAACCGCGGTCGGCCAGGATGCGCGCGACCTCGCTCTTGCCGCTGGCAATGCCGCCCGTCAAGCCGAGCACCGGAATCGAACCGTGCTTCCAGAGCTCGGTTGTCACGGGCGCTCGAGATGATTCGAATGGGGTCATCGACGAGGTGCTCCCCAGCACCACAGGCATGCCGTGGGCGTTCGTGCCCACGAAGTCAGGATCGATCGCCCCCCGGCAGGGCTTGATCCCGCCTGCGAGCGGAACGAATCCCTAGGGGATGACGACGCATCGATCTCGGAAATAAGCCGCCCTGTTAGCCGGCGATGGAAGAAGCGCTGCGGGCTCTCGGGCTGCAGTATGGCGCGGGCGGCGCGTACCGTGATTCACACAACGTGGTAAGTTTGGTTAAACCAGGTGGGTTCCCTGAGGGTGTTCCCGCCGATGTCGCTCATCAAGGACTTCTCGGAGCGTCAAGGAGGTCCGCACGAGACGAGGACCGGCGTGATGACGGGTAATATCGTGTTGGAGCGGATCGGTGACGATCGCTATTTGATTTATACGATATCGCGACGGCGCCTGCAATGGGTCTCCGTGTGATTCACGGGAAAATCGCGCTGCACGCCGATGCGACCCGCTCGTCACCGTCAATATCTTCGGAGATTCGAGCACAATTATTGCGAGCCAGGGCCCGGCCCGACCTCGTCGACGTCGAGCCAGTTGGGGCCGGCGGCAGACATCGACTTTGAGCGGGACTTTCAGGTCGAGTGCCCGTGTCATGTCGCGGCGGACCAGCTCGGCCAGTTTCGGGATCTCAGCGGCTGGCGCCTCGAAGACCAGCTCGTCGTGGATCTGGAGGAGCATCCGCGCCTGGAATCCCTGCTCGCGCAGGCTCTGGTCGATCAGGATCATGGCCCGCTTGATCAGGTCGGCGGCCGAGCCCTGGATGACGGTGTTGATCGCGGTGCGCTCGGCGAGGTTGCGCACGCGGCCGGTCGTCGACTTGATCCCGCTGATCGGCCGGCGCCGGCCCAGGATCGTCTCGACGCGGCCGGCGGCCTGCGCGGCTTCCAGGGTCCTGGTGATGAACCGGTCGACGCCGGCGTATTCCTGGAAATAGGCGTCGATGAACGCGGCCGCCTCGCTCTGCGTGATCCCCAGGCGGCTGGCCAGGCCGAAGGCGGAGAGCCCGTAGATCACGCCGAAGTTCACCGTCTTGGCCACGCGCCGCTGCGATTCGTCGACCGTCGGCTTCGGCGACGCCGAAGATCCGCGCGGCCACGGCGCGGTGGATGTCCTGGTCCTGCTCGAACGCCCGGCACAAGGCCGGATCGTCCGAGTAATGGGCGAGGATCCGCAGCTCGATCTGCGAGTAGTCGGCCGTCAAGAGCAGCCAGCCCGGCTGGTCCGGCGACGAACGCCTGGCGGATCTGGCGGCCTTCCTCGGTGCGCACCGGGATGTTCTGCAGGTTGGGGTCGCTCGAGCTGAGCCGGCCGGTCGCCGCGACGCTCTGGTTGAACGAGGCGTGGATCCGGCCGTCGTCGGGATGCACCAGCGCCGGCAGCGCGTCGAGGTAGGTGCTCTTGAGCTTGGCGAGCTGGCGGTGCTGCAGCAGCAGGGCCGGGAAGGGCGTGCTTGAGCGCCAGCTCCTCCAGGACGTCCTGGGCCGTGCTCTGCTCGCCGCCTGGCGTCTTCTGAAGCGACGGCAGCTTCAGCTCGTCGAAGAGCACCTGGCGGAGCTGCGGGCCGGAGTTGATGTTGAACGTCCGGCCGGCCAGCGCGTAGACCTCGGTCTCGATCGCCGCCATCCGCTCGGCGAACTCACGCGAGAGCTGCTCGAGCCGCGCGACGTCGACCGCGATCGCCGGCCGCCTCCATCCGCGCCAGGACGGAGATCAAGGGCCGCTCCAGCTCGGCGTACAGCGTCCAGAGCCCCTCGTCCCGCACCTTCGCCGCAAGGATCTCCTCGATCCGCCAGGTGGCGTCGGCGTCCTCGCCGGCGTACTCCGCGACCCGGTCCACGTCGACCTGGTCCATGCGCGACTGGTTCTTCCCTTTGCCGATCAGGGCGGTGATCGGGATCATCGTGTGGTCGAGCAGCCGCTGGGACAGCTGGTCGAGGTTGTGGTTCCGCTCGCCGCTCTCCAGCAGGTAGCTCAGGATCATCGTGTCGGTGACGGGCCCGGCCAGCTCGACGCCCGCCCGCCGCAGGGCCAGCATGTCGTACTTGATGTTCTGGCCGACCTTCTCGACGCCCGGGTCGGTCAGGATCGGCCGCAGGGCCGCGAGGGTCGCCGCCTCGTCGAGCAGGCGTCGATCCGGCCGGCCCGCGCACCGGCAAGTAATACGCCTCGCCGGCCTTCCAGCGAGAACGACAGCCCGACCAGGTCGGCCCGGAGCGGATCGAGGGCGGTCGTCTCGGTGTCGACGCAGAACCTGGGCTGCCGCCGCAGCTCCTCGAGGAAGCGCGGCGAACGACTCGGCGGTGTCGATCGTGTGATAGTCGGCCTCCCAGGCTCGACTCTCCTTGGCTTGTCCGGTCCCTGCTCGGTCCCAGCTCGTCGCGGAACCGGTGGAACCCGCACTCGGTGCAGAGCGCCTTCAGGGCCTCGAGATCGGGGGCTGGGTCCGCAGGGCATCCCAGTCGAGCGCCAGCGGGAGGTCGTCGCGCAGGGTCACCAGCCGCCGGGCCAGCCGGGCCGTCTCGGCGTGCTCGCGCAGGCTCTGCTGCTTCTTGGGCCCCTTGACCCGGCTGACTTCGTGCCAGGAGCTGGTCGAGCGTGCCGAACTCCTTGAGGAAGGTGGCGGCGTAGCCCTCGCCGATGCCCGGCACGCCCGGGACGTTGTCGACCGAGTCGCCGGTCAGGGCCAGGAAATCGACGACCTGGTCGGGGCGGATGCCCCATTCCTCCTCCAGGGCCGCGGCGTCGATCACCTTGTTCTTGCGCAGGTTGAGGATCGCGGACGTGGTCGCTGATCAACTGGCGGGCGTCCTTGTCGGCGGTGACGATGAAGACGTCCAGCCCGCGCTCCTCGCCCCGGCGGGCCAGGGTCGCGATCACGTCGTCGGCCTCCATCACCGGCTCGATCAGCACCGGCACGCGAAAGCCCTCGAAGACGCGGCGGATCACCGGGATCTGCGGCACCAGGTCGGCGGGCATCTCCGCGCGGTTCGCCTTGTATTCCGGATAGATCTCGGAGCGGAACACCGGCCCGGGGCCGTCGAAGGCCGCCGCCAGGTAGTCGGGCTTGTCGGTCTTTCAGCAGGTTGAGCAGGTCGCGAAAGATCCCGAAAACCGCCTGGGTCGGCTGGCCGGCCGGCCCGGTCATCTCGGGGATGGCGTGGAAGACCTGAAAGATCAGCGAAAAGGCGTCGAGGATATAGAAGCTGGGACGGGTCGCCATCGTGCTGAGATTCCCTTCGGGCCGGGTCTGGGGATCGGCGAGATTCCGAATTGAAGGATGCGCAATCGAATCTCATGGGGAACCGGTCGAGGGCGGCCAGTCCGCGTCGAAAATGGCATGTGGATCGGTATGCGCTGGACGAACGTGTCGCCAGAGGGCGCCTGGCGCGGTCGCGACTTCCGCGGATTTGACCGCGTCGTTGCACGTTCTTACAATCGAATCAATCATGTGGATTCTCCCGATGAAGCGGCCCTCGACGAATGCGTCGCGGGCGAATTTCGTCGGCGGTTTCGTCGTTTCCTCTCGCATGTGACATATTATCAGCAAACCGGCGGATTGCATGAGCAGGTCGCAACCGCTCCGCTCGGGGGAGTAACCATCCATGGCCGCAGCCAACGAGTCGCAAGGCCTCAAGATCGCCGTCGCGGCGTTCATCACGCTCACGGTCATCCTGGCCGTCACGTCGTATTTCCTCTACTCGGACTATTCGTCGGCCGAGGCCAGGCTGGCCTCCGCGGAGGAAGCGCGCACGACCAAGGCCAAGGCGGCGCAGAGCATGGCGCTCAACGCAATACGACGACATGAGAGCGAAGATCGGCACCACGGCCGAGGAGTCCGAGCCCGCCAAGGAAGAGATCACCGCCCACTTCAAGAAGATCGACGAGCGGCTCAACAACCTGACAACGCAGGTCAACGCCGCGGTCCAGAAGGCCCAGGCCGGCGGAGCGCAGGGGCCCGAGCTGGAAGACGCCAAGCAGAACGTCCAGCAGGTCGATCGACTCCTATCCGCAGCGAGCCGAACAAGACCTATATCTCGTCGCTCGACCGGCTCACCGAGCTGATGGAGAACCTGTCGCTGCTGACGACCGAGCTTTCGCTCAACTACGTCAACGTGCGGCAGAACCTCGAAGCGGCCACCAGCGTCGCCAAGCAGCAGGTCGACGTTCAGACCAAGGCCGCCGCCGACAGCCACGCCGACTCCTCGACCGAGCAGAAGAAGCACGAGGAACGAGCGGGCGACCCTGCTGACCAAGGTCGACCAGCTCCAGACCGACAGCGACAAGAAGGCGACCGCAGATCACCAACCTGAACCACGAAGCTCAAGCAGCAAGAGGAAGACTTCACCCGCCAGCAGCGAGACGCTCACGACGATCCTCCGCGAGCTGCGCGACCGGCTCGAGCAAACAGAGAACGATCCTCGACCGCCCCGACGGCTACGTCACCTACGTCGACTACGAGACCGCGCGAGGTCCTGGTGAGCCTCACCCGCCGCATGGGTGCTCGTCCCCAGATGAAGATGACGATCTTCGACGCCCAGTCGCCCGGCATCCCCACCGAGAAGCCAAAGGGAACATCGAGCTGACCCAGGTCGGCGACCAGTTCAGCATCGCGCAGATCGTCAAGACCAACAACCCGATCGATCCGATCCGCGTCGGCGACATCGTCTACTCGCCCGCCTGGTCGCCCAACCAGCCCGATGCGGTTCGCCTTGGTCGGCAAGATGGACGTGAACCGCGACGGCAGGGACGACCGCGAGGAGCTGAAGCGGATGATCCAGGAGGCCGGCGGCGTCGTCGACTTCGACCTGCCCCCGCTCGACGTCGGCAAGGAAACCGGCACACTGTCACCGCGGATCGACTGGTACGTCATCGACGACCGGATGCCGATCCGCGATGCGTACCAGCGAGAAGTCGGACGACTAACGTCGTCGCAGGCGTCCAAGCTCGAGCGGCGCGTCGGCGAGGTCATCAAGGAAGCCCGGCTCAACGGCATCCGCCCCATGCCGATCGAGCGGCTGCTCGCCTTCCTCGGCTATGACATGAACGCCCCGATCATCGGCCGCGCCGAGGCCGTCAACCCGGGCGCCCTCAACGCGTCTCACCGCTCCGCGGCGTCCGATCGAGGCGGCCAAGCCGGCCGCCGACACGATGAAGTCGGAGCCCAAGGCCGATGACCAAGGCCGAGGAGATGGAAGCACCCGCGGACGACCAGCCCAAAGCGAAGGCAAAGAACCGCGGCAAGGCGACGCGCCAAGAAGAAGGCTACCGACGAGGAACGCAGCCTTGACGGCGATCCCCCCAAGTACGTAGTCGCCGGAACGACTCAGCCCCACCGGCCCAGGTGGTGACGCTCGACACGGCGGCTTCACCGCTTCGGGCTTCCCGGCCCAAGCGGTGAAGCCGCTGAATCTGATGCACGACTGACCGCCGCGCCGAAGGCGGTCGGGCCGGCTCGCTCAGCGCTCGGTCGATCGGCTTGACCTGCCGGTGCGGCGGGCCGATGTAGCGGGCGCGGGGCCGCATCAGGCGGTTGTGGTCGAGCTGCTCGATGACGTGGGCCGCCCAGCCGGCGACGCGGGCCATGGCGAAGATCGGCGTGTAGAGGTCGATCTCCAGCCCCATGTAGTGATAGAGCCGGGCGCTCGGCCAGTCGACGTTCGGCGGCAGGAGCTTCTGCGTGGTGACGGCCCGCTCGATCGGCTCGGCGATCCGCTCCCAGCGGTCGTCGCCCACCTCGCGGGCCAGCTCGATGCAGTAATGCTTGAGGATCGCGGCCCGGGGGTCGCCGGTCTTGTAGACGCGGTGGCCGAAGCCCATGATCCGCTCCTTGCGGGCCAGGGCGTCCTGGATCCAGCGCTCGGCGTTCTCGGGCGAGCCGACCTGCTCGAGCACCTTCCACGCCTCCTCGTTGGCGCCGCCGTGGAGCGGGCCCTTGAGCGTGCCGATCGCCGCGACGATCCCCGAATAGATGTCCGAGAGCGTCGAGACGGTGACCCGGGCCGAGAAGGTCGAGGCGTTCAGCTCGTGCTCGGTGTAGAGCACCAGCGAGAGGTCGAACGCCTCGCGCATCGTCGCGGAGGGGACCTTGCCGTTGACCATGTTCAGGAAATTGGCGGCGTGGTCCAGGTCGTCGCGGGGCGGGACCAGGGGCAGTCCCTTGGTGATCCGCTCGCGATAGGCGACCGCCGTCGCCATCTGGGCGACCATCCGCTCGGCCTTGCGGACGTTGGCGGCGTGGTCGGTCGGCGGCGCGTTGACGTCCGGGTCGAAGTGCGACAGCACGCTGACCGAGCTGCGCAGCACGTCCATGGGATGGATGTGGCGCGGGATCTGCCGGAAGAGCTCGACCAAGGGCTCGGGGATCGAGCGCGACCGGCGGAGCCGGGCGTCGAACTCGCGGAGCTGGTCGCGGCTGGGCAGGTCGCCGTGCAGAGAGCAGGAACGCCGTCTCCTCGTAGGAGACGTGACCGGCCAGGTCCTCGATCCGGTAGCCCCGGTATTCCAGGCCGCCGGCGCCGTCCTTGCCCTCGATGTTGGCGATCGCCGTCTCGCTGGCGATCACGCCTTCCAGGCCGGGATGATATTGTTCCGCCGACTCGCCAGCTCATGGGGGGACTCCGCACAGTGAGGACCTATAGTAGACACAATCTCGTGTCGCCGGGTCATGGGTGCCCGGGGGGTGGGCTGCAGAATCCGACGGCAAGCACGACCAGCAGTTCGCCCCGCCCGATCCGGCCGGTGCCATCCCGCCGAATGCCGAGTGGGTGCTCGAAGTAAAAACCGTCCGAGGCTGACTCTTTCAGTTTAGACGAATCGACCCGCGTGTTCCATGTCCCTTCGCCAATTAGGACCTCATCGCGGCGCCCGCGGTCCTGAAACTCGAAGTGACCTCGGCCGGCCCCCGAATCGACGAGAATTGACGCGCGGTTGACGAGCGTGGGGCCGAGGCATCGGCGAGGGTTCCTGCACCGGTTCGCCGGATCAACGATTGACCATGTGACGGCGGCGACACGGCGCGATGCAATCGCTGGTGCCGCGCCGTTCACGACGCGTCGTCATCCGCCATGATCTGGCTGATTTCGGCCAGGTCGCCGGACGGCATCGACAGGAGCCGGACGGCCAGAGAGTCGATCAGCCGAAAGAACCGTCGCAACGGCTCGATCCGCTCCTTGAGCTCGCAGAGCGCGGGGTCTTCGTCGGCCAGCGGGACGCACGATCGAGGACGCACAGACTGGGATCGAGCTCGCGTCGCTTGCGTTCGCTCAGGATCTTGCGAAACAGGGTCCAGACGTCGGTCTCCGCTCGGAAAGCTCCCGGCGCTCGCCGGCCGATGGACTTTGTGGACGACCCCCCAGGCGAGGAGCTCGCGCAGATTCATGCTGACGTTGCCGCGCGAGACGCCCAGCCAGTGGCGCAGGTCGTCGGCCGTCCAATCCGTCCCGGTGATGTAGAGCAGGGCGAACAACTCGCCCATCGTGGAGTTGATTCCCCAGGTCCGCGCCATCAGACCCCAGTGCTCGACAAATTCTCTGATCAAATGCTCTGCAGGAGATGATGGATCAGGCATTTCATGGCTGGGACGACCCAGCAGATCCTCCATTGGATCAATCATCGATGATGCAGCCGGATCGTGCGTTCCGGAATAGTATTGCCAGATTGTGGCGGGGCAATCGAGTTCGACACAATCTTGCCCGGCTCAAACCGTAGCATTTCAAAGAAAATAATGAAAGTTCCCGCGGAATTTCGGGTACAATACCAATGCATGCCCCGATTCGCCCTCTGCAGAACGGAGCTGGGGCTTGGTACCCGACTGACTGATTCCTGGTCCGGGTCCCTTCTTGAATTGAGGAGATGTTTCCATGCCTGAAACCGTGGTTCATTTTCAGATTCGCATGCCTCCCGTGCTGCACGAGCAGTTGGCGAGTTGGGCCAAGGAAGACAAAGCGTCGCTGAATGCGCTGATCGTCGGACATCCTCGAGAAGGCGATCGAGCAGCACGAGAAGTCGGTAAGCACAAGGAATGAGCCGGCTCGCCGAGAGCTTGACGTCGAGCCGTGCACGACGGGGGCGGGGCGGCCGCACGCCTGACCGACGATCACAGGCCCAGCGGCCTGGACCGTTCCGCCCGAGCCGCTCGGCGTGACGTCTCCGGCGTCGAGTCCCCTTGAGTGGGCCGACTCGTACCGGTATGCTCGAAGGGCGGATTCCCCGATAGCTCAATCGGTAGAGCGAGCGGCTGTTAACCGCTAGGTTCAAGGTTCGAGTCCTTGTCGGGGAGCTCGTCGCGTCTGGATTGCGAGCCATCGACTGCGTACTCGCGACGATCCCTGCGATGGTTTCGACCCCACCAATCGTTACTATGGACGGTCGGAATCAGCCACTTCACGTGGCAAGGTCTGGCCAGGCCGGCGTGATCGGCAGCAAGTGGCCAAACTTATCGCGGAATCACATCATCGCCGCTTCCGAGACGAGGATGATCATGGAGTGGGGTACACGCGATAGACTTGGAGCACGGGCGACGCGGGGGCCTTGATCGTCCGCGACGATATCGTCGGGCGACGGAAGAGCGGTGTCGACGACGCGGCGCCAGGGGCGGCCCGACGGCGCGGCGGGGATCTGGAAATCGAGCGGTCGCAGGCCAGGCGTTCATGGCGACGTAGATGTCGCGGTCGACCAGGCCGGGCCGGTCGGAGCGCCGGCCGTCGAGGGCGAACGCCAGCGCGCGGCTTTCGCGTGAAGAAGTCGGGCTTGGCCGGCTCGACGCCGTGCCAGAGGATTTCCGGCGGCTGCCCGCCGCGTCCGCCCGAGAAGAACGTGCGGCGCCTCAGGACGGGGTGCGCTTTCCGCAGCGCGATCATCATCCGGACGAACCGGAGGAAGCCGGCGTTTCGCTCCGCGAGCGACCAGTCGACCCAGCTCAGCGGGTTATCCTGGCACCAGGCGTTGTTGTTGCCGTGCTGGGTGCGCAGGAACTCGTCGCCCGCCAGGATCATGGGCACGCCCTGCGAGACCATCAGGGTCGCCATCAGGTTGCGCACCTGGCGGCTTCGCGATCTGGAGGACGTCCGGCTCGTCGGTCGGCCCCTCGGCGCCGCAGTTCCAGCTCCAGTTGGCGTCGCTGCCGTCGCGGTTCCCCTCGCCGTTGGCCTCGTTGTGTTTGTGGTTGTAGGAGACCAGGTCGTTCAAGCGTGAAGCCGTCGTGGCAGCAGATGAAGTTGATGGAATGGAGCGGTCCGCGGCCCGCGTAGAGGTCGTCGCTGCCGCAGATCCGGGTGGCCAGGGCCGAGGTCATGCCCGGGCTCGCCGCGCCAGAACCGCCGGACGTCGTCGCGATAGCGGCCGTTCCAGTCCGACCAGCGGCCCTGCGCCGGGAAAAGTGCCGACCTGGTAGAGCCCGGCGGCGTCCCACGGCTCGGCGATCAGCTTGGTGTCGCGCAGCAGCGAGTCCTCGGAGATCCGCTTGACGACCGGCGGCTCGACCAGCACGTTGCCGTGCCGGTCGCGGCCCAGCACCGAGGCCAGGTCGAAGCGGAAGCCGTCGACTCCGCCCTCCGCGACCCAGTTCCGCAGGCAGTCGAGCAGGTAATTGCGGACCACCGGATGGTCGCTGCTGAACGTGTTGCCGCACCCGCTGAAATTCAGGTAGCGGCCGCGCTCATCGAGCATGTAGAACAGCGTGTTGTCCACGCCGCGGAAGTTGTAGGTCGGCCCGTCCTCGCCCCCCTCGGCGGTGTGGTTGAACACGACGTCGAGGTATACCTCGATCCCGGCTTCGTGGAAGCGCGTCGACCATCGCGCAGAACTCGTGCCAGGGCGCCGATCGCTCGGGGTTGTTGGCGTAGGCCGCCTTGGGCGCGCAGAAGGCGATCGGGTTGTAACCCCAGAAGTTCCGCAGCTGCTCGCCCGTCAAGGGATTGACGAAGTGGCAGTCGTTCTCGTCGAACTCGTCGATCGGCAGCAGCTCGACGGCCGTGATCCCCAGCTCCTTGAGCTCGTCGATCTTCTCGGCCAGACCGGCGATAGGTGCCGGGATGGCGGACGCCCGAGCTCGGGTCGATCGTGTAGCCGCGCACGTGCAGCTCGTAGATGATCGTGTCTTCCAGGGGCGTGCGCGGATTGACCGGCGCTCGGCGGTCGATCATCGATTCGGTCATCAAGCTGCGGCGCGGCAGGTTGCCGCCGGCTCCCCAGGGCCGGCCGCACGAGAGCGCGCGCGCAGTACGGGTCGATGCAGGATGATCCGGGGATCGTAGCGGTGGCCGTTGTCCTTGGGGCCGTCGACCCGGTAGCCGTAGCAGAACTCCTCGGGCAGGCCGTCGACGCGGACGTGCCAGTGGTCGCCGGTGCGGTTCAGGAGCGGGTCGAGCGGGATCTCGGCGTAGATCTCGCCGTCGCAGGGCTCGGAGAGGATCAGCCAGACCGCCGTCCCGTGCCGGCAGAGCAGCACGAAATTGATCCCGCTGGGCGTCGGCGGTCGCGCCCGCGGGCAGCGGGCTGCCGCGCGAGACCAGCAGCAGGCGGTCGCGATAGCTGTATTCGGTCGCGCGGGTCGGGCTGCGGCACCGCGATCGATGTTGGCATGACGGCCTTCGCACGAGTCGGCTGAGAGGTTCCGAACCGAGCGCGCGGCGATGCCTCCGTGACGATTCTCGGTCCGCCAACGATTTGAAACAACCCGAAATCCACGATATCCTGAACCGAGTCGAGACCGACCTCGCCCCGCGACAGCCGGGATGCCCGGCTGCGGGCGACCTGTGCTCCGGCCCTCCTCGACAGTCTGCATCCCGACGTCGCGCGACGCGGGCTTCACCCCGACCGAGCTCGCCGGACGGCGGACCAGATTCGACGCACAGCAGGAGCCGACGATGAGATCGATCCGATCGCGATGTGCTCGCTGGCCGGCGTCTTGCTCTACCTGCCGACGGCGGCTGCGGCCGGCGACGCCAGCGGCCGCGTCGACTTCAACCGGCGAGATCCGGCCGATCCTCTCGGAATCGTGCTACCAGTGCCACGGCCCGGATCGCCAACAAGCGCAAGGCCGACCTGCGGCTCGATCTGCGCGACGGATTGTTCCGGTCGGCCGACGGCACGACGGTCGTCGTCCCGGGCAAGCCCGACGAGAGCGAGCTGCTGGCCCGGATCACCGCCGACGACTCCCGAGCTCCGGATGCCGCCGCCGAAGAGCGGACAAGCCGCTTGACGCCCGACCAGGTCGAGCTGATCAGGCGCTGGATCGAGCAGGGGGCCGCAGTGGAAGGGGCACTGGGCCTATCTTCCCCCGACGCGGCCGGCGGTTCCCGCACGGGCCGGCGCGGCCGCCGCGACGACGATCGACCGGTTCATCCGCGCCCGGCTGACGCCGCAGGGCCTCGAGCCGTCGCCCGAGGCCGACCGGACGACCCTGATCCGCCGGCTCAGCTTCGACCTGATCGGCTTGCCCCCGACGCCGCGAGGAGGTCGACGCCTTCGTGCGCGACGACCGAGCCCGACGCCTACGAGCGGCTGGTCGACCGGCTGCTGGCCTCGCCCCACTTCGGCGAGCGGATGGCGATCTTCTGGCTCGACCTGGTCCGGTTCGCCGACACCACCGGCTACCACAGCGACAATCACGTCGACCTCTACCTGTTCCGCGACTACGTGATCCGCTCGTTCAACGCCAACAAGCCGTTCGACCGGTTCACGATCGAGCAGCTTGCCGGCGACCTGCTCGCGGCGCGACCGACGAGACCCGCATCGCCTCGGGCTACAACCGGCTGCTCCAGACCACCCAGGAGGGCGGAGCACAGGCCAAGGAATACATGGCCAAGTATGCGGCGGACCGGGTGCGCAACGTCTCGACGGTCTGGCTGGGGGCGACCCTGGGCTGCGCCGAGTGCCACGACCACAAGTACGACCCGTTCACGACCCGCGAATTCTACAGCCTGGCCGCGTTCTTCGCCGACGTCAAGGAGACGGCCGTCGGCGTCCAGGAGCCGACGCTGTTCCCGACTCCCGAGCAGGCCGCGGCCCTCGCGACAGCTCGAGGCCGAGCGCGCACCGCTGAAAGCGATCAAGAAACCCGTCGACGCCGAGCAGAAGAAGGAGCTCGCCGAGCTGGACCGCCGGATCGCGGAGCTGCGGCAGACAGATTCCGCAGCTCGCTGGTCTCGACGTCGGTCGTCGCCGCGGGTCATCCGCGTGCTTGCCGCGCGGCAACTGGCTGGACGAATCGGGGCCGATCGTGACGCCCGGCGTGCCCGGCCTCGCTGCCCGCCCTGGGCGTCAAGGACCGCCGGGCGACGCGGCTCGACCTGGCGCGGTGGCTGGTCGCCGGCGACAACCCGCTGGTCGCCCGGGTCATGGTCAACCGGCTCTGGAAGCTGGCCTTCGGCCAGGGGCTGGTGGCGACGCTCGACGACTTCGGCTCGCAGGGGGCCTGGCCCACCCATCCCGAGCTGCTCGACTGGCTGGCGTGCGAGTTCGTCGACAGCGGCTGGGACGTCAAGGCGATGCTCAAGCGGATGGTGATGTCGCAGACCTACCGCCAGTCGTCGCGGTCGTCCCGGAGCGAACGCGGCAGCGCGACCCCGCCAACCGCTGGCTGTCGCGGCAGAACCGGTTCCGGCTCGACGCCGAGCTGGTCCGCGACAACGCCCTGGCCGATCAGCGGCCTGCTCTCCGACGAGATCGGCGGGCCCGAGCGTCAAGCCCTATCAGCCGCCGGGCTACTGGGTCTTCCTCAATTTCCCCAAGCGCGAGTACGTCGCCCGACAAGGGCGAAAACCAGTATCGCCGCGGCCTCTACACCTACTGGCAGCGGACGTTCCTCCACCCCAGCCTGCTGGCCTTCGACGCCTCGACCCGCGAGGAGTGCGTGGTCCAGCGCCCGCGGTCGAACACGCCGCTCCAGGCCCTGGTCCTGCTGAACGACCCGACCTACGTCGAGGCCGCGCGGGCTCTGGCGGCCCGGCTGATCCGCGAGGCGGGACCGACCCGCGGGCTCGCCTCGAGCGCGGCATTCCGCCTGGCCCTGGCGCGGCCGCCGCGGCCCGACGAGGTCGCGGTCCTGCTCGAGCTCGCTGGCCAAGCACCAGCGATCAATACGCGGCAGATCCCGCCGCGGCCCGCGCGCTGCTCGGCATCGGCGATACGCCCCGCGCCCGCCGACATCGACCCGGCCGAGCTGGCGGCCTGGACCTCGGTGGCCCGCGTGCTCCTGAACCTGCACGAAACCATCACCCGGAGCTGACGCCATGGACCACGACCGATCGACGAACTCGATGCTCGGCTCGGATCAATCGCCGCGCGTTCCTGGGCCGCTCGGCCACCGGGATCGGCACGCTTGGCCCTGGCCTCGCTGCTCGACCCGGCCCTGCTCGCGGGCGCGGACCCGAGCGGCGCCGGCACCGCCGCGGCGAACCGCGACCGCTGGACCGGCGTCGGTGCAACCCGCTGCACTTCGCCCCCAAGGCCAAGCGGATCATCTACCTGTACATGGCCGGCGGCCCGTCGCACCTGGAGACGCTCGACTACAAGCCGACGCTGGCCAAGATGCACGGCCAGCCGATGCCCGAGTCGTTCACCCGCGGCATGCCGATCGCCCAGCTCCAGGGGCAGAAGCTCGTCTGCTTCGCCCCCCAGCACCCGTTCCGCCGGTGCGGCTCGAGCGGCCAGGAGATCAGCACGATCTTCCCCCACCTGGCCACGGTCGCCGACGAGATCTGCATCATCCGCTCGATGGTGACCGAGGCGATCAACCACGACCCGGCCCACACCTTCATGAACACGGGCACGACCATCTCCGGCCGGCCGGCGATGGGCTCCTGGATCAACTACGGCCTGGGGAGCGAGAGCGACGACCTGCCGGGGTTCGTCGTCCTGACCTCCGACGGCCAGTTCGGCCAGGCCCAGCCGATCGCCACGCGGCAGTGGCACAGCGGCTTCCTGCCCAGCCGGTTCCAGGGCGTCCGGTTCTACTCCAAGGGCGACCCGGTCCTCTACATGGGCACGTCCCGCGGGGCACCACCGCCGACCGGCAGCGCGACGTCGTCGACGCCGTCCAGCGGCTCAATTCGCTCGAGGACGAGGTGGTCGACGACCCCGAGATCGCCACCCGGATCGCCGCCTACGAGACCGCCTTCCGGATGCAGACCAGCGTGCCCGAGCTGATCGACCTGTCGAACGAGCCCAGGCACGTCCTCGACGCTGTACGGCACCGAGGGCAGCCGACGGCTCGTTCGCGCGCCAACTGCCTGCTGGCCCGCCGGCTGGCCGAGCGCGGCGTGCGGTTCATCCAGCTCTACCATCGCGACTGGGACCATCACGGCGCGATCAAGGAGCACGTCGCGGGGACCGCCGCGCGAGGTCGACCAGGCGCCGCGGCCCTCGATCAAGGACCTCGAAGCAGCGCGGCATGCTCGACGACACGCTGGTCATCTGGGGCGGCGAGTTCGGCCGGACGCCGATGGCCCAAGGCAACGGCCGCGACCACCACATCAAGGGCTTCTCGATCTGGATGGCCGGCGGCGGCATCAAGGGGGGCATCACCCACGGCGCGACCGACGAATTCGGCTATTCCGCCGTGCAGCGACGTCGTCCACGTCCACGACCTGCACGCCACGATCCTCGCCCTCTTCGGCATCGACCACATCCGGCTTGTCTATCGCTTCCAGGGCCGCGACTTCCGCCTGACCGACGTCGCCGGCAAGGTCGTGAAGCCGATCCTGGCGTGAACGCCGAGAGGCACAGGCGGGCACTCCACCCTCGCGAGTGCCGACGCGCAGCGGCGACTCAGGATCGGATCGCGATCGACTTGAAGCTCGACGACGAGCGAACGACCCGAAAACAAGCCGAACCTCTTCCGGAGCAGGGATCCGTGAAGAGGTTCGGCTTTGTGTCTCTCTCGGTTCCGTTTGTTGTAGTTCGGGCGAAGAAGTCTCGGCCCATGCGGACCTGTTGTTCAAATCAAAGCGCTCGCCACCGCTTCGATCGGTGCTGCGTCCGCCGCGACTGGAGTTGGCGTAGGCGGCGGTCGAGCATGCTCAGCAAGGCCGCACGACGGCCGGCGCGACTCGACCGGCCACCCCGACGGACCCGGGCAACGGCCCCGGCCCATTCAAACCCATCATGCACAGGTGCGTTTTTCTTGGATTTCGATTCGTTCATCAGACAAAACCCCCACAAGGAGAAACGCGACCCAAACAGCAGGTCTACGCTCCACCATTCCCTTGGGCCGAAAGGAACCCGAATTCCTCCCAGCACGGCCGTCCTGGCATTCGGTAGCCGCCGGGTCCGCCAGAGCGACCGGTGTCACTCCAGCAGATCAGCTCGCGGCGGACCGAAGCAATCGTTCAGCCCGTCCCGCGAATGCAAGCAGCCCAAGCCAGCGATCAGAACAATCGCTTGGAGCCGCTCTTTAATCGCCAACACCAAGTCACTATGTCATCGGACAACTCGTCGAATTAACTTTGACCCACGACATTCTTGGCGACTCAGGCGAAACCGACGACCAGAGACAGGAAGTTGACCCACGATGCGGCAAAACGTTCACCATAACCTCGTCAAATCTTGGCACGACACCACCAGAACTTTAACAGTCCGATTCGCGGTTCGTCTAGAAAAAATCCGATGCGGATTCACTTTTTACTAGCGGGCCGCCGTCGTGGCTCCTCATGCGCAGCCGTTCGACCAGAGAAATTGGGCAGACGCGGTTGGCTGGTCACCGACGTCGGCGGCCTTCTTCGGCGCACTGGCCCTGACCCAGAACTAGACTGACGAGCATCGCGATTGTGCTGAAGGCATTAAAGGTTGCGTGCATGCACACAGCGGCGATCAGGCTTCCCGTTCTGTAATAAACAGTCCCGATGACCAGGGCCAGCAGCGAAGAGTGAGATCGGCGCGGGCCATTGCGCCGCGTGGACTGCGCGCGAAGATGACCGAGGTCAGGATGATCGCCAGCGCCGTTGGACCCGCACTGCTCGGTCTCGGCTGGTTTGGTCAGCGGCCGCTGGCCCCGGATCGAAGACCGCGTCAGCAAGTAGCGGGCTGCCGCCGAATAGGGCGGCGGAGCCGATTGGCGCGGAGCTCGACCGATCACGTCGAACGCCGGCTCCTCGGGTAAGGCGATGCGGGACGTCGGCATGCGCCGGTTTCGCAGGAGCCGGACTAGCCAGTTCTGAAGGATGCCGCGAAACATCGACTTCTTCGAATACGGGTGCGATCACGACGGCAGTCAGGATGGCCAGGTCGGCCACGCCGAGGGAGAACTCTCTTTGACCATCGTTTGAACGGGGTGTTCCCGGACGCGCCAGATGAGCGTCGTCGCGAATTGAACCGCGTACACCACGGGCGCCGCGACTCAAGGCCGCCACAACGCCGATCGTGACCTGACGCTGCCAGCGGTGCCAGCTCAGCCCGAGATCGCAGGAGCGGGGTGCGCGGAAGTGAGCCTGCGCGATCGCGAGGAGCAGCAGCAGGAGCACGATGTCCGCGATTGCCGAGGCCGCCATCATCTCGGTGAGCGCCGGGGAGTGTTCATCCGCGGGGGCCGCCGGCTGTTTATTTTCGCCTGGTGCGGCAAGTCCGGCGCCAGGGTCAGGTGATTCTGCATTTCGATTCTGTTCGGCGCGGTCGTTTTCGCAGGTGCGGGCGGCCGCTTCGTCGTCGGAGCGCACCGTCGCCTGCGAGTAGCCTTGCAAGAGCAGGAAGACCAGGATAACGACGAGCCCCGTCCGCCCGCCCCCGGGGGTTTTTGCAGCGGCTCACCATCGGTCGAGCAGGAATGATCTCCTGCCCCGCGATCAGTCTGCGAATCACCCAGACCCACGCGACGACCATTCCCGACAAGATCACCGGTATCAGTGATGCCAGCAGAGCCATGAGGATCTCGGACGGTCCGAACTCGGCCATGGTTCAGTCTGGTCCTCTGCACGGCGGCCCGTGATTTCCAGAACTCGATCGTACTCGGACTGCGCTGTGATCGGCCACCTTGTCGGTCACCGGCCTGGACTCTAGAATCGGCGCGGTTTCGTGTGTCGCGCGCGGCCTGGCGGATCCTCGCCCAAAGAATTCGGGATTTTCGCGACTTTTGATGAGGAGTCTGATCGCCCAATGCGGGACGTCGAGAACAGCTCTCGATCCTGAAACGCGGGGTCGAGCAGATCGTCCCCGAAGCCGAATTCCTCAAGAAACTCGAGCGTTCGGTCCGCGAAAACCGCCCGCTGCGCGTCAAGTACGGCATCGACCCGACCGGCATCGACGTCCACCTCGGGCACACGGTCCCGCTGCGCAAACTGCGTCAGTTTCAGGATCTGGGGCACACCGCGGTCATCATCATCGGCAACTACACGGCCCTGGTCGGCGACCCCTCCGGCCGCGACGAGACCCGCGCCAAGCTGACGCAGGAACAGGTCGAGGCCAACGCCGGCGACTATCTGACCCAGGTCGGCCGGATCATCGACCTGAGCAAGGCCGAGGTCCACAAGAACGGCGACTGGTTCTCGCAATGGAGCTTCCTCGACGTCCTCGACCTGACCCGCACAGATGACGATCGGCCAGATCGACCGCCCGCGAAGACTTCGCCAAGCGGATCGCCGCCGAGAAACCGGTCTATCTCCACGAATGCCTCTATCCGCTCATGCAAGGCTGGGATTCGGTCGAGATCACGGCCGACGTCGAGCTGGGCGGGACCGAGCAGCTCTTCAGCCTGCTGGTGGCCCGCGACCTCCAGCAAGGTCGCCGGGCAGGAGCCGCAGGTGGCGATGACGATGCCGATTCTGGTCGGGACCGACGGGACGCGGCGGATGGGCAAGAGCCTGGGCAATTACATCGGCGTGGCCGAGCCGGCCGAGAGCCAGTTCGGCAAGATCATGAGCATCCCCGACGAGCCGATGCGGCAGTATTTCACGTTGCTCACCGAGCTGCCGCTCGACCGAGGTCGACCGCCTGCTGGGCCCGGGCGTCAACCCGCGAGATGCCAAGGAGGTCCTGGGCAAGGCGATCGTGGCGCAGTATCACGGGGCCGAAGCCGCCGAGAAGGCCGCCGCCGAGTTCCGCCGCCGCGCCGCCGGGGAAGACCCGGACGAGATCCCCGACGTCGTCATCGACGCCGACAAGCTCGACGCAGGAAGGGCGGATTTCCGGCCCATCTTGCTCAAGGAGCTCGGACTGGAATCCAGCACCTCGAACGCCCGCCGCGTGATCGAGCAGGGGGGCTTCAGCATCGGTCTCGGCGGCCGACGCGCAGACGATCACCGACCCCAAGGCGCTCGTTCACGTCAGCGACGGCTTGATCGTGCGCGTCGGCAAGCGGAAGATCGCGCGGGTCCGGCTCGTCCTAGCCGGAGATTGGTCGCTGGACCAGGAAGGATCGCCGACAGATGGCAAAGCACGGTTTCGGCATCATCGGCTGCGGCATGATCGCCGAATTTCACACGCGGGCGATCAACGAGATCGAAAACGCCCGGGTGGTCGGCCGCCTGGAGCCGAATCCCGCCAACGCCGAGAAGATCGCCCGGCTGGCCGAAGGGGGCTGCTCCGATCTTCGACGACCTGGACCGGACTGCTGGCGCACCCGGGGCTGGACGTCGTCTGCGTCTGCACGCCCAGCGGCGCCCACATGGAGCCGGCGGTGCAGGCGGCCCGCGCGGGCAAGCACGTCGTCGTCGAGAAGCCGCTGGAGATCACGCTGCCGCGGTGCGACGCGATCATCGAGGCCTGCGACACCGCCGGCGTCCGGCTCTGCACGATCTTTCCGTCGCGGTTCACGCCGGCCAACCTCCGGCTCAAGGAGGCGATCGACCTGGGGCGGTTCGGCCGCCTGACCCTGGGCGACACCTACGTCAAGTGGTGGCGGACCCAGCAGTATTACGACTCCGGCGGCTGGCGCGGGACCTGGCAGCTCGACGGCGGCGGCGCGCTCATGAACCAGGCGATCCACAACGTCGACCTGCTCTACTGGTTGATGGGAGACGTCGCCTCGATCACGGCGATGACCGCCACGCTGGCCCACGAGCGGATCGAGGTCGAAGACACGGCCGTCGCCGCCTTGCGGTTCAAGAACGGGGCCCTCGGCGTGATCGAAGCCGCCACGAGCGCCTATCCCGGCCTGCTGAAGCGGACCGAGATCCACGGCGACCGCGGCTCGGCGCGCGTCGAGCAAGACGACATCACGCTCTGGGATTTCCAGGAGAAGGTCCCGAGCGACAACGAGGTCTATCGCCGCCATGGCCGGTCAGACCGGCTTCAAGGCCGGCGCCAGCGACCCGCGCGGCATCACCCACATCGGCCACCGCGACCAGCTCGTCGACTTCCTGCAGGCGATCGACCACGGGCCGCGAGCCCGCGGTCGACGGCCGCGAAGGCCGCAAGTCGGTCGAGATCATCCGGGCGATCTACCGGTCGGCGGAGACGGCGGACAGTCACGATTGCCGCTGGATGAGTGAGCTCGGAGATCAGCTTGACACGACAGGAAGATGACGTACGCTCCGGAGATCGGTCGCTGGACGTGACCGAGCGGTTCTGCACATCGGTCGGCGTGTCAATCCCGAGCTGTCAACGGAGTGACCCCCATGGCCCGCCCCAAGAACCGCCGACTCTGGCTCGATTACCTCGCCTACCTGGCCGTCCGCCTTCTGGTCGCGTTCGCCCAGATGCTCTCGATCGAGCAGTCGTATGCGCTGGCGCGGTTCCTGGGCTGGGTCATCTACCAGGTCGATCGCCGGCACCGCCAGGTCGGGCTCGAGAACCTGGCTCACGCCTTCGGCGACCGGTTCTCCGACGCCGAGCGCGACCAGATCGTCCGCGGCGTCTATCGCCACTTTTGCATGATGCTCATGGAGATCCTGCACACGCCCCGCAAGCTCCATCTCACCAACTGGCGGGAACGGATCGAGCTGGTCGGGCTCGCGCCGATCATGGACCAGTTGATCACCGGCGACCGCCCGCTGATCGTCTTGACCGGCCACTACGGCAACTGGGAGCTGGCCGGCTATCTCTTCGGCATGTTCGGCTTTCCGACGGTCTCGGTCGCACGCACGCTCGACAATCCCTATCTCGAGCGCTATCTCCGCTCGTTCCGCGAGCAGACCGGCCAGTCGCTGATCCCCAAGACGGGCGGCTACGACCAGATGGTCGACGTGCTGGAGAACAACCGCGCACTCTCGTTCCTGGCCGACCAGGACGCCGGCCAGCGCGGGCTCTACGTCGACTTCTTCGGCCGGCCCGCCTCGACCCACAAGGCGATCGCCCTGCTGGCCATCGAGCACCAGGCGCCCGTCGTCGTCGGCGTCGCGCGGCGGATCGGGCCGGGCTTCCGCTACGAGATCCGCTGCGAAGACGTCATCGACCCCGCCGAGCTGTCCGGCACGGCCGACGACGTCCGCCTCCTCACCCAGCGGTACACGTCGGCGCCTCGAGCGCCTGATCCGCCAAGACCCGACCCAGTACCTCTGGCTCCATCGCCGCTGGAAGCATCAGCCCAAAGAGAAAGAGAAGGCACCGACGAAGAGTCGCTAGGTGGCTGCCATCGTAGGGCTGAAGAGGCAGAGCTCCTACTCTTGATCCTCGGGGTGTTCGCCGTTTTTCTGCCGCCGTGAGTTCATCTCCGAAGCGCTGCGCGGCAGCAGCCTTCACCGGTCAGCCAGCGCATTCCCGCGCACTGTTATTTCTCGAAGACATTGCTCGACCGGAACGATCCGCACCGACACGTCCTTGAGCGGGAAGACGGCGATCTGCTTGTCCTCGAGCAGGACGTCCTCGGGGGTGCCTTGCGTGTCGTAGGTGATCGGCGACGGTTTACCCGAGGTCAAGAGCTCGCTGCAGGCCGGCGGCGTCGCGGGCGACGATCGCGACCTTCATCCCGCCGGTCTTCAGGTGCTTGCGGACGGCCGCATTGACCTGGTCGACGGTGAGCTTGGGGAGCCGCTCGGCCAGCTCGGTGACCAGGTCTTTCCGGCCGTAGAACTCGCCGTCGATGGCGTAGCCCAGCCGGCGCGAGAGGGTCTGAACCCAGAGCTTGCTGTAATTGAGCAAGAAGGCTCGCGTCGCCTCGAAATCTTGCGGGGTCATGCCGCGCTCGACCAGGCGGTCGAGCTCCCAGAGCGCCGCCCGGAGGGCGAAGACCGCCTTGTCGGCCGGCACCGGCCGGATCCAGATCGAGAAGTACTGCTGCCGCCGCGGGTTGTTCGGCACCGGGAAGGTGCTCGTCCCGTCCTGGATGAAGTCCTCGATGTAGGAGTAGTCGCCGTAATTCAGCCCGCGCTTGCCGCGCAGGTCTTGCATCAGCTTGCCGTTGAAAGTGCGGTGCTCGCCGAGGTACGAGTTGGCGACGGCCAGGGCGTAGAAGTCGTCGTCGCGGCGGGTCACATCGATCGGAAAGCCGATCGAGATGGCCGTCGCGTCGGCCGGCTTCTCGACGATCGTGACCTCCAGGCCCTCGGGACGTCGCGGGTCGGGAGCTCGGGTACGTCGATGGCGCGGAGACCGCAAGACTCGCTGAGCCCATCGCGAACCAGCCGCGAATCGCCTCGCTTCGAAACCCCCCGCGAGCCCCAGCTCGAGCGCCGCGCGTGAGTAATGCCGGCGGTGAAATGCCTTGACGTCGTCGAGCGTGATCGCCTTCAAGCCCTGGGCGGTCCCCCGGTCCGGGTGGCCGTACGGATGATCCTTGTAGAGCTCGACTTGCAGCGTCCACTTGCCCAGCTCTTCATCGTTATTGCCGCGCAGGGATTTGGTGACGTAGTCGAGGGCCTCGTTGCGAAGCCGTTCGAAATCCTCGGGCGCGAACCGCGGCTGCGGTGATCATCTCGGTCACGAGCGGGATGTAGGCCCGCAGGTTGTCGCGATGGATCGAGCCCGGCGAAGACGGTCACTTCCTTGCGGCAGGCCCCGTCCAGCCGCGGCCATCGGGTAGAAACGCGCGAGGATCTGGTCGTAGGTCAGCGATTTCGTGCCCCCTTCGGCGACCATCGCGGCGGTCAGGGCGGCCAGGCCCTCCTTGCCCGGCGGGTCGTTCTGCGAGCCGGCGCGAAGCACGACCCGAAACGCGACCAGCGGGTTGGACGGGGAGCTCAGCATCGATCGTCTTCTGAGGGGATGCGGCGTTGACGTCGCCCGCCGGCAGCCGCCCGGGATGTCGCGAACATCGCGGCCGCGAGCAGCAGCGAGACACCCGATGCCGCGAAGAATTGCAGTGGCTCGTGGTCATTTCTTGATCTCCGTCTCGAGGGTGATCGCCGTCTCGTTGCCGGGCTGGAAATACTGCGCGGCCACGCGCTGGAGGTCGGCCGGAGTGAGACGGTCGTAGGCATCGAAGAGCTCGTTGATCGACTCGGCGCGGCCCGTGGTCGCCACCGCGGTGCCGACCGCGTCGGCCACGGCGTCGGCGGTCTGGAGGCAGCCGGCGAACGCATAGCGCAAGATGCGACTTGATCGCGTCGCAGGCGAGCCGGATCGATCGGCTTCGTGGCCGCGTCGGCCAGGGCACGCGCCGATCCGTTGCCCGGACAGCCGGCAGGTCTTCCGATTTCCGCACTGCGCACCAGAATCGTGAACAGGCCGGGATCGCGCTTCGGCTCGGCCTCGGCCTTCATCACCACGACCTTCTGTTCCTTGAGCACCAGTTCCTGGTAGAGCGGGCTGGTCTCGCCGAAGACCGCCTGCTCGAGCGCCGCAGCGCGGCCGTGTCGGGATTGCCGGGATCGGCCGCCGGGATGTGATAGCCCAGAAAGAGGGTCGGGAGCGTCGGCAGCGGCCAGGTCAGCCGGGCTGTTCGGCTCCGTCTGGGCGGCTCGGCCGGGATCTCGACCTCGCCTTGCCCCGCTTCCAGCCGCCGTAGTACTGCTTCACGAGCGACACCAGCTCGTCGTGCTTCACGTCCCCCGCCACGATGATCGTGCAGTTCTCGGGCCGGTACCAGCGGTCGAAGAAGACCTTGCTGTAGGCGTACTGATTGGGCATGTCCTTGATGTCGGCCAGGAAGCCGATCGTCGTGTGCTTGTAGGTGTGCGTCGTGTAGGCCGTGTTCTGCATCGTCTCGTTCAGCTTGAGAACGGCGACGACGCGCTCTTGTTGTATTCACCCAGCACCGCCCGGGCTTCCTTCTGAAACGACGGCTCATCGTACTTGAGGTTCTGGAACCGGTCGGCCTCGATCTCGACGGCCGTCGCCAGGGCCGTGGCGGGGATCGTCATGTGGTAGCAGGTCCAGTCGTCGTTGGTGTAGGCGTTGGAATCGGCTCCCAGCGACTTGAGCACGTCGTTGTACTTTTCCTGGGGATAGGTGTCGGTCCCGCGGAACATCATGTGCTCGAAGAAATGGGCAAAGCCCGACAGGCCCTTCTCGACCTCGTTGCGCGAGCCGGTGCGGACGATCGTGTAATAGGCGATGATCCCCGGCGAGTCGAACGGCACCGACAGGACCGTCAGGCCATTGTCGAGGACGGTGTTCGGGATCGGATAAGGGAAGACCGGCTTGGAATGAGTTTCCCCTCGTCGAGCGACATCCCCGGCAAAGACCGCCGCCGTGAACGCCAGGGTCGCCGCGACCATCGAGAGAACGAAGAAAACCCGCATGAATGTCTCCTGAACCTGATTGCAAGCTGCGCAGGCCGAACCCGGAACGACTGGCGGACCTACCGCGACTCGAAGCGTCGTTCCTGGCCTTGCTCGCCGATCTGGACCGTGAACTTGGAACCCTCGGGCGCGACCCGCACGCGAATGAACTGGCCCTCCCCGGCGTCCTGGTTAGCGATCATGGCGGGGTCGGTGTTGTCGGCGGCGCCGGTCGCCGCGTTCTTGTGAAGCTGGTAGGCCGCCTGGATCGACGGGATCGACCTGAGCAGCTTGACCGTTCCCGGCGAGCCCCCTTTGCGCGGGCCGTTGTTCATGATCGAGACGAGGGGTTGGATCGTCTGGACCAAGGTAGGATGGTTGGAGTTATCCATGCCATGATGCGTGACCTGGTAAAGGTCGACTGGCCCAACGAGATCGACCGGACAGACGAGCTGTTTTTCCACGTTCCAGGTGAGATCGCCGGCGTCGAAGAACTGAAACTTGCCGAGGGAAAACAGGAAAGCGAGGCTTCGGGCGTTGTCTGACCGGTCGACTGCCTGGTCCGGTGGGGCATCCTGGCACAGCGGGTTCGACGAGCCGGGGGTGAAGTCCTCGCGGAACCGACGCGCGACACCGAGGTCGACGACCTGGCCGCCGGAGGCGAGGACCAGCACCTTCAAGCCCTCAATCGGCAGCGCATCTCCGGCTTTCAGTGCCTTTCGCTTGCCGGTGCTCGCCTCGCGATAGGCTTTGCCCAGCGGATCTTCGGGCTTTGGACCATCGGGAAAATCAGGCTTGGCATCCGCGTCCTCGGGCAGGCCGCGATCCCAGAAATGGTCCACGCGGATCATCCTGCCGAGCGATCCCACACCACCGAAATGATCGGCATGCCAGTGCGTCGTCACCAGGTGATCGAGGTGGTCGCATCTGGCCAGGTCTTTGAGGAGATGAACGATCCGCTTGGGGTCGCGATCCTCGAAGCCGGCCCATCCGGAGTCGATGAGAATCGACTCACCGCGGGGAGTGACGACGAGCGTGGCGGCTCCTCCAAGCACATCGGCGAAGTAGATCTCGAGCGGGCGTGTGGGGTCGGCGGGCCCGGCGGCCGCGGCTACATTTCCCAATCCCAGCGCCGTTGCGCAGACCAAACACAACATGCGGGTCAATGAGAGCACGGCTTCCCTCCCCGGAAGGTCTAGAACCGTAGCGGCATCTGAGTGCCTTGCCAAGTGAGCTCCGACGAGGCCCAGGTCGCGGGTGCGTGCCTGGAGGTCGCGAGGTGGTCGAATTCGATCGGTTCCCAATCCTCCAGAAATGAGGTGTCGTCCGCAAGAGAAACGCGTGCGTCCCGCATTCGGACACCCACGTTATATATTCATTTGTGAATGCTGCCTCCTCGTCCGCAGGAGTCATGATGATATCACGTGGCTGAAGAAGGCCGCTTGTTCCAAATCGCATCACGCGTATGTCGAAAGTCAAAAAAAAAATTCAGAGATTTTCACCGTTTCCAAGTCTAATAATCACATAGTCTTGAGAATCACGATCGCGAATTCCTACGGTGCGACCAAGCTTCGTAAGTGAAATCTTTTGTATAATGGTTTGTGTGTAAATCAGGGCTCGGCGGACCAAAAGCGAGGAATCCGCCGGCCGCTTGTCGCATACAAGCGACAATCTCGTTCTCCAATCCATACGGGTCACGCATTGGTCCGTTACGCCGGCGCAGGGCGTCGTCGCTCAGCGTACAGGCGGGCGCGCTAGCTCCGTGAGCATCCCTGTTGGAATGCATGGATCGGCGCTCCTCTGGTACAGGGAGATCCTTGGCAATGCAAGTCTCGAGAATCCTCACTGTCACGAGCGATAAGGAACTGCTCACCCTGTTCCGCCAGCATCTTCGCGAACACGTCGGGGCAGGCGGTGGTGTGATCGTGGCCCGGTCGATCGATGAGGCGTGCACGCTCTTGGAGACCGTTCGCCCTCGTCTCATCGTGGTTCAATGGGCTCGCGACAACGCGCGGTATGAGCAACTCGACCGACTGCTCTGGACCGCCTCGGTTTTGACGCGCCGCACGCCGGTGCTCGTGATTGCCGAGCGGTACCGTACTGACCAAGCTACCATGATGTATCGCATGGGCGTGTCTGAATACATCAGCCGCACGCACCATCTGGAACAGCTCGGGCAGGTTTTCGGCGCGTATCTGCCTGCGGTGACTCACGCCGAGGCCATGACGGCGAATTCTGCTGAGATGGCGGTCCCGGTTGCGGATCTCCGCAGAACGAACCACGTTCGTCGCTCGGTCGCGCAGGTCGGCTGACGGTCGCGATCCTGATCCAACTACGATTCACCGTTTGACGGTCCGAGCGCGTGGCCGTCTCTGTGCGCGCGCCCGGCGGTCGCTGGGGCCGACGGGCGGCAGGATTGAAGCCCGACCGCCGCTGGCACAGGCGTCAAAGCCAGAGGCACCGCGGCTGCCTACTGACGCTCGGCCTGCGTCGGAGGCGGGCTCGAGGCACCGCTGCCGGAAAGCTGCGTGGGGGCTTGCTCGATGCCGAGTCGTGCGCGGCCGGCCCTGACCTCGTCGAGGCGGTGGCGATACTTGGCGTAGAGCTGGGTATGGCGGCTGTCGGGCCGGAGGGGCTCGCCATCAATGAAGATCGCCAGCACGGGCGTGGTCGGTTGCAGGAGATGCCCGGCGGTGACGACGAGATTGGCGCGTTTTCCGGATTCAAGCGAACCAACCTGATCGGCCACGCCGAGGATCCGCGCGGGCGTGATCGTGACCGCCTTGAGTGCGACCTCTTCCGGCAGGCCAAATGCGACGGCGGTTGCAGCCTCGAACGGCAGGTTTCGCGCGGAGGTCTCGCCTCCGGAGCCACCCCCCTTGGAGTGGATCGCCACCGTCACGCCCGCGGCGTGCAGCTTGGCCGGATTTGCGTAGGGGGCATCGTAAGGGTCGTATTCCTGTCGCGGCAGGTTGAGTGTGCCGCTGATCAGCACCGGCACCTTGGCCTGCTTGATCGCCTCGGCCACCTTCCAGGCCTCGGCCGCGCCTGAGATCACGGCCTTGAGCTTGAGCTCGCGAGCGAGCTCGAGTGCCTCGAGGATCTCGACCTGGTGGTCAGCGTGCAGAACGACGGGCTTTTCTCCGCGGGCAAACGGCGCCAGCGCCTCGAGCCGGATGTCGGGGGCCGGCGGGCTCTCGCCGCGCTCACGGGACTTGGTCACCACGTTGTCGTACGCGAGGGCGCGGCGGAATAGATCCTTGACGTGATCCAGACGCTCCTTGCGGCGCTCGCGGGCTTCGGCGGCGGCCGAGCCGGCGCCGGGTGCCTGGCCGGGGCCGGGTCGATCGGGTCCCGGACCGGGGCGCTGCGATTCGGGCGTGCGCGGGATGTAGGTGGGTATCCGCACCGCAAGAGCCACCGAGTCGGCGATCACCAGCTCGCGCGGTACCCAGCCGTTCAAGTCGATCAGGCAGCCCTGGCCGGAGACGATTCCGCCGGCGGGCTCGACGAATGACGTGAGGATGCCGTTGGCGCGCGTCACCGGTATGTGCTCGCTATCAGGGTGCAGCGCGATGCTGCTGCGCAGCTCGGGCTGGAATTGTGCAGCGTCGGCGAAGTCCTGGGTTTCAGTGAGACTGCCGACTTCGTACAGGCCGATCGAGGAGCCCGCGTCGACCATGCCGGGCCAGATGTCGAGCCCGGAGAGCTCGATGGTCTGGGCCTCGGGCGGAATCGGCGTGCCGGCCGGTCCGATCGCCTCGATCTTGCCGGCGGCCACGATCAGCGTTCCCCCCTTGATCTCCGGCCCGACGATCGGGTGCAGGTTGGCGCCGATCAGGGCGAAGAGGTTCTTGGGTTGCGCGGCGATCTCGATCGAACGATTGCGCACCGACTCGGCGGCGACGGGCATCGCCGCGTGGTCGCCCGGCCGGACTCCCAGGCCCCCGCCGGGCTCGTAGCGCTGGAAGTAAACCTCGCCGTCGACCAGCGCCATCTCACAGCGTGAAAACGCGTCGAACGGATGGCCGTTAAAGAGGACGATATCGGCATCCTTGCCAACCTCGATCGAGCCCAGGCGACGGTCGAGCCCGAGCTCGCGGGCGGGGTTGATCGTGATCATCGCCAGCGCCTGCGTTTCCGAGACGCCGCCGTACTTGACCATCTTGGCCGCTTCGAGGTTCAGGTGGCGCATCAGCTCGGCGTCGTCGCTCTTGATGCAGACGCTGGCGCCGGCCTCGGTGAGCAGTGCGGCATTGAACGGGATGGCGTCGTAGGCTTCGATCTTGTAGGCCCACCAGTCAGAGAAGGTCGAGGCGCTGGCACCGTGCGAGGCGATCTCGGCGGCGACCTTGTATCCTTCCAGGACATGCTGGAGCGACTGCACGCGCACTCCGTGACGCTGGGCGGTTCGCAGCAGCATCAGGATTTCGTCGCTGCGGTAGCAATGGCTGTGGATCTTGATCGACCCGTCCAGGATTCGCGAGAGTGCCTCGAGCCGCAGGTCGACCCGTGGCGGCGGTCCGGCGGCGACCGAGCCTTTGGCCTTCAACGCCTTGTTGTATTCGTCCCAGCGCACCTGATACGCGCGGCCGTCCTGGAAGGCTCGTTCGATCACCGACTCGACGCCCATGCGCATGTTGGGGAATCGGCCCCGCGACCGGGTGACATTTTCACCGAGCGCGAATTTCACGCCCTGCGGTCCGTCTCGAATGATGAGCTCGCGGCCGGGTTTGCCGTACTTGAGCTTGACCACGGCATCCTGCCCGCCGATCGTGTTTGCCGAGCCGTGGAGCAGGCGCGCCGTCGTGGTGCCGCCGGCGAGCGCCCGATAGATTTCCACGTCGTCGCCAGTCACGACATCCTTGATTCTGACCTCGGGCACAACCGAGAGCGTGCCCTCGTTCACGCCGCCCTGCACGGCGATGTGCGAGTGCGTATCGATGATTCCGGGCATCGCGACCATGCCTTCGGCATTCACGATGGTCGTGCCCGCCGGGGCCGTCACGCCTGCTCCGACGGCCTTGATCTTGCCGCCGGCGACCAGAATCGAACCTTTGGCGATGGTCCCCTTGGTCACGGTCAGGATCGTCGCGCCCTTGATCAGCACGTCGCCGCCGGTATGAAGCGCCGGCGTGCGGTTCTCGTCGAGCTCAACGGCCACGTCGACGAAAGGCGCCGCCGGTGTTTTTGCCGCCTCTGGCTTCGCGGTCCCCGGGGAAGCCGTGCTCGCGTTTTTCGTCTGGGCTTTGGATGCATCGGGCTCGGAGCGGGATCGGGCGGCGGTGGCGGCGGACGTGCGCGCGGCATCCGGCGGCGTCTTTTCCTGGTCCTTGGTGCGCGCGGCGGGTGCGTCGGCTGCGCGGTTCGCCGTCTTTTCGGTCACGCCGGCGCGTTCGCCCGGCTGCTCGGTCTGGTCGTCGGTCTGTCGCGTGGTCTTTCGATCGGCGGGTTCCGCGGCAGTCTTGCGCTCGGCCGGCCGGCTCGGTTCGTCGGCGTCGGGAGCAGCGGCTCGCGCCGTGGCACCGCGAGGTCCGCCGCGGGGCCGCTCGCCCGCGTCGCCGCGCACTGCCGGCTTGGTCCGTTCGCCGGTGTCGGCGCCGGCAGCCGCCGGCTCCGTGTCGCCGGTACGCGACTTGGAGCGGGCCCGGTCTTCAGGCTTGATCTCGAATTTCTGACCGTCGACGAGGACGAATCGGACCTTGGCCCGCTCGTCGGAGAATGGGGCCGTCATCACGATCAGATGCCCGAGCTTGCCGGCCTCGAGCGTGCCCAGCCGGCGATCGACGCCCGCGATCGACGCCGCGGTCCGCGTGAGGCCAGCGAGGGCGTCATCCGCGCTCAATCCCGCGGTGATGAGCTGGCGCAAAACCCCGGGAAACGAGTCGACTCGCTCGATGCCGTCGGTGCTGAAGGCGAATGGGACGCCGGCCTTGGCGAGCGCAGCCGCGGTGCCCACCTGTTTCTTCCATTCGGCCTGGCGATGCGCCAGCAGCCGCAGCGGCTCGTCGCGCTCGGCGGCGGGGCGTTTCTGGAATTCCTCCTGCGAGGGCGCCTTGGGCTCGGGAGGGAAGTTCAGCCGGAGGACAACCGGCACTCTGGCCGACTTGAGCCGGTCGGCGACCTTGGCGGCCTCCTTGCCACCGACGATGACCGCGGTGGTGCCGAATTCTTCGGCAAGGTCGAGTGCCCGGTGGATCTCGTCGCGTGTGTTCGCCTCCCACCAGACAGCCAGTTGCTTGGAACGCGCGGTCTGAAGTGTTTTCAGGGACTCGTCGAACGGAGGAGACGGTCCCCCGTTGGCCCGGTAGAACGCGTCGAGCTTCTGCAGGTGGTCAGAGTCGAGCATGGCCTGTCGGAGATGGGCGATCGAGCCCAAGAGCACGCGGGGATAGGGGTTCTCACCGGCCTCCGGCGTGAAGAAGCCACGGCGCCGGCCGGGGCCCGGGCCGGGACCGGGGCCAGGCTGCGCGGGCGCGGCGGGTGCCGCGGCCGGCTCCGTCGGTGGCGCCAGGTGGACGTGCAGCGCGACCGGGGACGCCACGATCACCTCGCGGCGCGGCAACCCGCTCAAGCTGACGAGCGCGCTCTGGCCGGTCGCAATCGCTCCAGCCGGGGCGGAAAGGAGGTCGGTGAAACCCAGCCGGCGCTCGGGCGCCGCCAGGGCGTCGTTGAGCTCGAGGGCGGAAGCCACCTCGAACTCCGGCGTGAGGCCCTTGCGATTGTCGGGCGGTGTCGAAGTCAGCGGCGCCTCGGCCAGATCGACCGGGCGGCCCTTTCCAGTCGCCGAGCGCTCGACCCCGGCGCGCTGGCCGATCGTCGTGTACAGGTCGATGAAGCCGGGATAGACAACCAGCCCCTTGCCGTCGATCGTTTCGGCGTCGTAAGGAACGGTCACGGACTGGGTCGGTCCCACCGCTTCGATCATCCCGCGCCGCACCACGACCGTACCCGGATCGATTGTCTTGCCGGGCGCGGTCACGACCTTGGCGCCCGTGATCGCGTATGCCGCCGGATACAGGCCCGACCCGAGGCTCGACTGATCGTCGGCGAAGACAGTGGGCCACGCCGCCGCCAGGCTCAATCCGACGACACACAACACTCCGAAAACGACGGCAAGGCCACGCGGCCCGACGCTCACGCGCAGCGACAGTCTCATGGGTGTGCTTCCTCGGTGGAGTTGCCTCGAAGGGTCGTTCGCGATCCGGTCTTCGGCTGTGACAGCGTGCCCGAACAGGCGCCGGGCTGCGGCTCCGTGGAGAGGAACACGGTGTGGGCAAGGCGCCGGAGACTCGATTATCCGTGTGGCCGGTTCGATTATAATGGCGTCGCCGTGCGAAAGCACGGCCCCAGATTCGGCTGCTTCGCTCGTCGCCGCGAGCGGAACAAGCCCATCGCGAAAGACGACCGGTCAAACATCGCACGCCGCGGAGAGCCACCCTTGTGTCCACTTGAAGCGTCATCGGGTCGTCGTCAGTTCCTGCACAGACCGTCAGGGCGTCGACGGCGGCGTTCGCCTTCCCCACGATCATTCCTGGGCGGGCGCTCGGCCTCGCGGGGACCGTGGCCCCCAGCAATCGCATCGCGCTGGCCGTGATCGGTACGGGTAATCAGGGCTTCAACGACATCGCGTCGTTTCTGAAAGACGACCGGGTCCAGATCGTCGCCGTCTGCGACGTCAACCGCGAAAGCGCCGGGTACTGGGAAGGCAAGACCGGCGGCCGCGAGCCGGCCCGTCGTCTCGTCGGCCAGCACTACGCAAAGAACTTCAAATCCGGGACAATTCGGGGATGTAGCGCCCTCGCAGACTTCAGAGAGGTCCTGGGCCGGCACGACATCGATGCCGTCGAAATCTGCACGCCCGACCACTGGCACGCAATCATGGTGGTCGAGGCGTGCAAGGCGAAGAAGGACATCTACTGTCAGAAGCCGCTCTCGCTCACGGTCGCCGAAGGCCGCGTGATGAGCTACGCGGTGAACCGGTCAAACGTCGTATTCCAGACGGGCAGCCAGCAGCGCTCCGACCGTCGGTTTCGGCGCGCCTGCGAGCTGGTGCGAAACGGCAGGATCGGCGAGCTGCGCCGGGTTCGCGTGGGGCTACCCGGAGGCCGGAGCGATTACGCGAAGACGGGTGACCACAAAAAACCACAGGCCGTTCCCGAGGGCTTTGACTACAACTTCTGGCTCGGCCCGGCGCCCGACGCTGCATATGCCCCCGCGCCTGTCATGTCAATTTCCGCTGGATCTATGACTACTCGGGCGGTCAGGTCACCGACTGGGGCGGCCACCACCCGGACTGCGCCCAGTGGGGAATGGGAACCGAGATGACCGGACCGATCGAGATCCGCAAGGCCAAGGGAGTTTTCCCGCCCGATCCGCTCTGGAACACTGCGACCGAGTATGCCTTCGAGGCGGTTTACGAGAACGGCGTGAGCATGCGGGTCGCTAATACTGAGCCCATGGGCGTGACCTTCGAGGGGTCCAAGGGCAAGATCTATGTGAACCGCGGCAAGCTGGAAGCCGATCCCAAGACGCTGCTGGACTCCGAGATTGGCCCCGATGGCATTCATCTGTATAAAAGCGACGATCATTTCCGCAACTTCATCGACTGCGTGATCTCGCGTGGGCCGACGGCCGCTCCGGTTGAGGTGGCACACCGGTCGATTTCGATCTGCCACCTGGGCAATATCGCGATACGCTTGAACCGGGAGAAGCTGCGCTGGGACCCGCGGACGGAGCAAATCCTGGGCGACGACGAGGCGGCCAAGATGCTGAGCCGGCCGTACCGGGCGCCGTGGGTGCTGCCGGCGATTTGAGCGCGACGGTGGCGGCCGCGGACGGCTCGGCGGAACGATTCGTACACAGGAACGCGGCCCGGTGCCTCAGGCATCGAGAGTTCCGCGATCCCGCTGCGGTCAAATTCGCTCGATCCGGTCCGCGCAGCGGCTGCGTGCGCGGTGGTCGTTACAGAAGCTGGAGATGGCTTGATTCCCAGAGCTCGTCGTCGCGATTGGCATCGGTGCCGGCGTCGCGGGCAAACAGGGGGCGAGCGCGGCCGGACGGCTTGGCCGGTTGCAGTCCGTAAACGGCCAGCTCATCTTGCGCGGCGTCGATCCGGTCCTTCGAGGGTTCGTTCTTGGCCGCGTCTTGCCGGCTCGCCGTTCGTCGCTTGAACCAACCCATGGCTCTATCCTGGTCGGAAGACTTGTGGCCAGGATTTCGTTCGCATCCGGTGCGTGCACTCGAAAGGGCGGTGCGCGGTCGACCGCCCGACCCGCGGGCCTGGCCGGCCGCTGCGGACCTCAGGAACAATACGGTCTGTGCTTTCGCGATATTACAATGGCCGCGCCGACCAGTTCCGAAACGGCAATCGCTTCTGCCGCGCAGAGCGCGCGCTCGAGCGGCACTCGCTCCTGGCGTGCCCGAACGCGGCTCAGGGCTGCCCGATCGCTCGGTTGAGCCGGAACTGGGCGCGGTTGTAGGTCAAGACCGCCTGGAGATAGTCGGTCCGGGCCTGGGCGAGTGCCTGGATGGGCTGCAAGACTTCGATAGGGCGGGTTGCGCGCGGAAGCTCGGCGCCCTGGCGGATATTGATGAAGTTGAGCTTCATCGAGTCCAGCGCCTCGATGACGGTCTCGCGTGATTCCTTGATCTGGCCCGAGGCCGCGGCCCGCGTCTCGTAGGCCGCGACGACCTCGGCGGCAACGCGCGCTTCCACCTTGACCTTCTCGAGCTCGGCCGAGTTGCGCTCGAACGCGCGCCGGTGGATGATCGCGCGGTCGCCGAAGCCGAGGTTTTGCAGCTCCCAGAACAGGCTGGCCGCTACGTCGCCGCGGGCCCCGAAGTTGCCGAAGAACGAGCCGGCTCCTCCGCCGAATCCGCCGCCGTCGTAGCTGACCGCGAGGCTGGGGACGAACGGTCGCAGCTTGGCCTGCTTCAGCCGCACCAGCGTCGCCCGGACGAGCTCCTGGGCTCCTGCCAGCTCGGGGCGCTCGAGCAAACCCCTGGCGACCAGGTCGTCGAGCGGGACATCGTCGGGAATGAGACGGATGATCAACTCGGCCGGCTCGGCCGGGCCGATGACCTTGTGTGGATCGAGAACGAGCAATCGCACCAGATTGGCCGACGCGACCAGGAACTGGCCGGCCGCCAGCTCGATCTCGTTGCGGCGATGCCGCAGCTCGGTGAGTGCGCGGCGATGGTCGGCCTCGAGTCCTTCGCCGGTGCGCGCATACGAGCCGGTGATGTCCGAAAGGTTCTTGCGCGTTGGCGGCCGCTTCACGCGCGATGGCGAGCCGGCCGCTCTGGTACTGGAGGTCGAAGTACGCTTCGGCGACGGCGAGCATCGCGTCGTTGATCGCCGCCTGCACACCGGCGTGGCCGGCCGCCACGAGGCGGCGTGCAGCGATCGGCCCGTAGATCGCGTCCGAGAATCGAAAGACCGCACTCGTGCCGTTCAAAGGGGCGTAGCCGGTCCCTGGCGACGCCGCGGCAAACCCGGGGGCCGTCGTCGCGGCGAGCCCGCCGATGAACAGCGAGCTGCGGTTGACGTTCACGACCGGACCGTTGACCGTCTGCACCTGGCCGTCCGCCCGATACCAGGTTGGCCCGATAAAGAGGCTGGGCAGCCACAGCGCATACGCGAGCTCCAGGTCGGCGAACGCCTGGTTCACCCGCTGCCGGGCCAGAGCGATGTCCAGGTCGCGTGCGCCGGCCAGCTTGAGCGCGTTCGCCAGGTCGATAGGTTCGATCGACCGGCCGGGAATCAACGAGACATCCAGGCTCGTGGCGGCGGCGGGTTGACGCGGCGACGACGCACCCGCCGGGATCGCCGCCGGGAGCGGCGCCGCGGTGTCGCCGCTGCCGCGTGGCCGCTCTTCCACCGGTGACCCAGTCGCGGCACTGGCTCCAGGCACTTGCGCGGCCTGCGCGGCGGACGGCGGGTTGGTTGCGCCGGACCGTGGAGCGGGACTCACGCCCGGGAAACGATCTCGGCAACGGGATCGATGTCGAGCCCGTAAGGGCGTCGGGCCCGGCGGTCTGTGCGGATGAAGGCCGTCCGCACGCGATCGCCGCCATGGCAATCACGCATGACGCCATGACGAGAAACGATCCTGATCGCGGCTGGCAACCTCGGCGCATTAACCTCGACCCTCCCGGTCCGGGCGACTGTAACAGCGAATTCCGCCTCGCGGGCTATACCACTTAAATCGTCTGTTGAGGGGCAGATGCTGTGTCGCAGTGAGATAAAATCCGCTTCAGAATCCGCAAGCTCTCACGAATGAAGATTTTATGAAGATCGCGTGAAACTTGACTGAAGACGAATCCTTGAGAGAATTGGAATACGCGATCCGGTCATGCACTTTGTTGCGACCGACCAGCGGTCGCCGAGCAAAACGGTCATTGGCGAGCATACGGGTTCTGCTCCGGCAATCCCACGGGAGGACGAATTGACGCGATCGCGAAAACGCCGTGGCGCAGGAATCCTGATCGGGGCCGTGGTCGCGTGCATCGCCCTCTGGGCGGGGAAGGCCTGGCTGTCACGAGGCAAGGCGTCCGCGCGGCACAAATCGCCGTGACCGAGTCGATCCCGCGCGTGGAGGTGACACAGCCGACGCGCGGCGGAATGCGGCGCACGACAGTCCAGCCGGGGACCGTGCTCGGATTTGAGTCGGTCGATCTGTATGCGATGGTCTCGGGCTACTTGAAGACGCAGGCGGTTGACATCGGATCACGGATCAAGCGAGGGAGGTGCTCGCCGAGATCGACGCGCCTCGCGAGGCAAGGGCCGTGGACGAGGCCGCATCGCTTCTGGACGAATCGAAGGCACAGACCGCACAGGCCGAGGCGCGAATCACGACGATGCAGGGCGAGCGTGACGCGGCCGCGCGCGGCGGTCAAGCAGGCGGAATCGGATATCGATCGACTGGTCGCCGCCACGGGATACGCTGCCAGAAGCAACTCGCGCGGGTGAAGGGACTGGTTGCGGAGCGCGCCGCCGACGACCGCGGTGCTCGACGAGGATCAGCAGCGGCTCGAAGCCGCCGCGGCCGCCGAGCGCACCGCCCGGCTGGCGGTCATGACCGCGAAGGCTCAGCTCGCCGCCGCGAGCGCCAAGGTCGACCAGGCGCGAGCAGACGCCGCCGAAGCCAAGGCCGCCGTCGCGTGGCCGAGGCGCGGCTGGCGAAGGCCAGGGTCAACGTTGAGTACACCCGGATCATCGCGCCCTTCGATGGCGTGGTCACGCATCGCGCGTTTCACCCGGGTGCCTTCATCCGATCGGCGTCCGAGGGTGGCCAATCGTCGCTGCTGACGGTGAAGCGGACGGACCTGATGCGCGTGGTGGTGCAGGTTCCCGACCGCGACGTCGTGATCACCAACGTCGGCGACCCGGCCACGGTCGCCGTCGACGCACTCGGTAGCCGGCAATTCGCGGGAACCGTGGCCCGGATCGGCGAATCTGAAGATCCCACCACGCGAACGATGCGCGTCGAGATCGACCTCGCCAATCCCAAGCGGCTGCTGCGCGAAGGCATGTACGGCACGGCGACGATCGACGCTCGAGCCGGTCTCGCGCAACCTGACGTTGCCGCCGGCCTGCGTCATGGAACATTCCGGCCAGACTCACGGGGTCGTCTATGTCGTGCGCGACGGCCTTGCCCAGCGGACTCCGGTCGAGCTCGGCGCAGACAACGGCTCGCTGGTCGAGGTCCTCTCGGGCGTCAAGCCGGCGACCGGTCGTCGATGCGGTCGGGCGTTCCCCTGGAGGACGGCCTGGCCGTCGTCGACGCGACGCCCTGGCACCGACAGACCGCTGCTGCCCAGCTATTGACGCATCTCCCCGCCCGGTCGCTTCCCACGCTCTCGTCCGTTGCATCCACGCCCGCTTCGCATTCGCTCGTTTCCGGAAGGCGATCGCTACACCATGAACGGCCTGATTCGCGCCTCGCTCAAAAATCCGATCGCCGTGACCGTGATGATGCTGGCGATCGTCGTGCTGGGCGGACTGGCCGCTTATGTCGATCCCGATCGACATCCTGCCGGTCTTCCGCAGCCCGGCGGTGCAGACGCTGGTCTTCTACAGCGGCATGCCGGCCGCCAGCATCGAGAAGAACATCACCGCCCGCCTCGAGCGCGGGGTGGGCCAGGCCTCCGGCGGGCGCCGGCTGGAATCGCGGTCGATCGTCGGCATCAGCATCGTCCGCGACTATTTCCGCAGCAATGTCGACCGCAGCGGTGCGCTCACCGAGGTCAACTCGCTCGCCGGCTGGGAATACCCCACCATGCCGCCGGGCACCTTGCCGCCGGTGGTCCTGCCCTACGATCCGACCAGTGCCACGCCGGTCTGCCTGGTGGCGCTCGACAGCTCGACGCAGAACGAAGCGACACTCTTCGACGTCGGCCGATACGAGGTCCGCCCGCAGATCATGTCGCAGCCGGGGCGATCGCTCCGCTCGTTTACGGCGGCAAGGTCCGCGCGATCATGATGTATCTCGACCGCGTCAAGCTTCAGGCTCGGCACCTCTCGCCGCTCGACGTCATGAAGGCCGTCGATGATTACAACGTCTTCCTCCCCGCCGGCACGCGCCAAGTTCGGCACGACCGACTACGCCATCGACAGCAACTCGATGTTCGACCAGGTCGGGCTCATGGAAGAGATCCCGCTGCGCAACGAGCACGGCAATGCCGCGTTCCTGCGCGACGTCGCGACGCCCAAGGACGCCAATTTCATCCAGACCAACGTCGTTCGCGTCAACGGCAAGCGGCAGGTCTACGTTCCCGTCTTCCGCCAGTTCGGGCGCCAGCACGCTGCAGGTCGTCGACACGCTCAAAGAGAAGATCGAAACGATCAAGGCCCGCCTGACCCGGCCGGGCATCGACCTGAAGGTGGTCATGGACCAGTCCGTCTACGTGCGCCACTCGATCGAGAGCCTGGTCGAGGAAGGCGTGCTCGGGGCGGTGCTCTGCTCGCTGGTGATCCTGCTCTTCCTGGGCGAATGGCGGATGACGGTGATCGCCGTCTTGACGATCCCGATCGCCGTCCTGGCGGCCTTGATCGGCCTCTACGCCACCGCCAACACGATCAACGTCATGACGCTCGCCGGCCTCTCGCTGGCGATCGGCCCGATGGTCGATAGCGCCATCATCTGCCTGGAAAACACCCATCGCCACCTGGGCTTGGGTGCCAGTCTCCCGAAGATGCTGCGTTCCTGGGTGCCAGTGAGGTGGCGATGCCCGAGCTCGTGGCCAGCCTTTGCACGCTGCTGGTGCTGGCGCCCCTGGCCCTCATGCCTGGGCTCGGCGAATTTCTCTACCGGCCCATGGCGGCCGGCGTGGCGTTTGCGATGATCTCCGCCTACGTGCTCTCGCGATCGTTCGTGCCGTCTCGCATCGGCCCGCTGGCTGAAGCCGCACGCCGGCCACGGGAATCGATGCACGAGGCCGGCTAACGGCCATGAACGCGCCGGCGATCGACGAAGACTCATTCAGCGATCGAGCCGTCGGCGAGAAACACCGGCCGGCGCCGGCGGCTCGATCCGCGACGCGTTTGCTCGCTGGGAGAGCATGATCGATGCCGCGATCGGCTGGTACGTCCGCCAGCTCAACCGCGCACTCGGCTCACCGCTTGCTGGGTGGTTCTCGGCGCGTCGGCCTTGCTGGCGGCGGTCGCTGGTCATTCTCGGCCCGCGCCTGCGCCGCGAGTTTTTCCCGGAAGTCGACTCCGGGGCCTTCGAGATCTACGCCCGGGCGCCGAGCGGCACGCGCATCGAGGAAACCGAGAAAATGATCGCCCGGGTCGAGCAATTCGTGCGCGACCAGGTGGGCTGAAGACCTGCAACTGATCATCTCCGAGCTCGGCGTCGTCGCCGACTTGTCGGCCGCTTACACCCCCAACGCCGGCCCGATGGACGCCGTCGTCAAGGTGCAGCTCAAGCACGAGCGCGAGCATTCCGCCCAGGAATACGTCCACAAGCTTCGCACCGGCTTCCAGGCGACCCCAGTTTCCGCGAACTGGAGTTCGCCTTCGATGCCGGCGGAATGATCCGTTCGGCGATGAACGAAGGAAAGTCGTCGCCGATCAACATTCGGCTCTCCGGCAAGAACATGAAGCAAGCCCGCGCGATCGCCGAGTCGATGAAGCGCGAAGTCGCCGCGATCGACGGCGTGGTCGATGCGCGGATCATTCAGCGGCTCGATTACCCCGAATACATCATCGAAGTCGATCGCGCCAAGGTGGCCGACCTCGGGCTCAACCAGGCGGAGGTCATGAAGAACGTCGTGGCCGCGCTCAATTCGAGCATTCAGTTTCACAAGAAGAACTTCTGGATCGACCCGGTCAGCAAGAACCAGTACTTCGTGGGTGTCCAGTACTTCGAAGAAGGAGATCGACTCGGTCGAGACCTTGCTCGACATCCCGATCACGAGCGCGAAGCAGGACAAGGCGATCCCGCTGCGCAACATTGCCATGCTGCGCCGCGACTGTCGTGCCGACGGAGATCACTCACAACAACCTGCAATCGACGATCGACCTCACGATGGGGGTCTACGGCCGCGACCTGGGCCACGTCGCCGGCGACGTCGCCGCGTGCGTCGATCGCTTCGGAGCGCTCGAGCCCGAGCGGCGTCTGGCTTCCGTACGATCCCTCGGATCACTCGGGCGAGCGAGCATTGATCAAGGGGGCGACGATCGAGCTGAGCGGCGAGTACTCGCGGATGCAGGAAACGTTCCGCAGCCTGGGCTTCGGCCTGATCCTGGCCACGCTGCTCATCTATTTCCTGATGGCCGCTCTCTTCAAGTCGTACCTGACGCCGCTGGTGATCCTCTTTGCCGTGCCGCTGGGCCTCATCGGCGTGGTCACCATGCTCTACCTGACGAATACCGCAATCAATGTTCAGTCTCTGCTGGGCGTGATCTTCATGGTCGGCATCGTCGTCTCGAACACGGTGCTCCTGGTCGACTTTGCCCAGCACCTGCAGGGTCGACGAGGGATTGACGCCCGATCAGGCGATCCGCAAGGCGGCCTCGATCCGCGCCCGCCCGGTCGTGATGACGGCGCTCGCCGCGTTCTTCGCTCTGGTCCCGATGGCGTTGGCCCTGGGCCGCGGAAGCGAGGCCAACGCCCCTCTCGGCCGAGCGGTCATCGGCGGCATCCTCGCCGGGTTGATCACCACGCTGGTTCGTCGTCCCCTCGCTTTATTCCCTGGTCGTGCGAGACCCCGAAACCCCACCGGCGGCGACCGACGAGAATTCCGACGATCACGGGCTTGCGGCGGAAGGGTCGGCGTCGGATCGGCATTGATCCGTGGGAAGGGCCTGCGGCGCCGACGCACTGGCCACCGCGTCCAACGAAGCCGTTATCCCGCGCACACAAAACTTTGCGCTTTCGAACAACTTTCGGGATTCTTGTCGTAATCCTGATCAGGCGGGTAGGATTACCCGGTCGCTTGCGCGCAGACCGGTGCGCAACTGGCGCGCTCCGCGTGCAGGCGACGAGCAGGCATGTCCACCGATTGGGCACGCGACCCCGATGGAATTGGGGATGCACGGGTTAACGATCGACCTGATCTGGAACAGCGCGGCCGAAGAAGGCTGACCAGCCGAGGTGCACTCGCTGCACTCAACGACCTCAATTTGAACAACATCGCCCCTCTCTTCAACCCTATTTTCCCGGCGCACTGACGGTGCTGTCGCCGCTGCGCAGCAGATCTCGAAATTAGAAATAACTTCTCAGGCCTCTGCGTCGCGATGGCGCTGCTCTTGATCATTACATTAAATTATTAAGACTTATAGACCGCATCGCCGCCCGCCTCGAGCTGAGCGACTTCCGAAGGAACGACCATCATGTCTGCCGGCGCGATCGCTGACCCCGTGATTCCCGCTCCACTGGAACGTCACAGTCCATTTGTCTGGGATGGCCCAGAACCCGATTCGCGTGCACACCAGGGCCCGTTCTTGATTGGCGTGCTCAAGGGCGAAGGTGTCGGTCCGGTCCTGGTCGAGGCCGCACTGAACTTGCTCGGCGTGTTCGTGGAATCCGGAGGCCACCACTTTGAGATCGAGTATGGCGGACCGATCGGTCTGGAGGCCCAGCGAAGCGACGGGTCGGCGCTGACGGGAGACGTGATCGACTTCTGCTCGTCGGTGTTTTCCAGAGGGGGGGCCATCCTGGCCGGTCCGGGGGGCGGCCGGTTCGTGTACGATCTCCGCCGTCGATTCGATCTGTTCTGCAAGCTGAGCCCGATCGCGCGTGTGCCGAGGCGTGCGGAGCCGGCCCGCTCCGACCGGATGTCGTGCAGGGGGTCGACATCATGGTCGTCCGCGAGAACAGTGCGGGCATTTATCAGGGATCATGGGGTAGCGAGGGTTCTCAAAGCGGGGGCCGCGTCGAGCGGCATTCATTCTCGTATTCTGAATTTGAAGTGCGCGCGCATTCTGCGCGTCGCCTGCCAGATCGCCGGCCGGCGCCGTGGCGAGCTGGCCGTGGTGATCAAGGATGGCGGCATCCCGGGAATGAGCGACTTGTGGCGATGCTGCACCGTCGAAGTCGCGGGCGAGCTCGGTGTGGCCCACAAATTCCTCGACATCGACTGCGCAGCCTACAAGCTCATCCGGAATCCGCACGAGTTCGACGTGATCGCGACGCCGAACCTTTTCGGAGATGTCCTTGGTGACCTGGGCGGGGTGCTGGTCGGCTCGCGGGGAATGACGTATTCGGGCAATTTCGCGGCGGACGGATCCGCGGTCTTTCAGACCAATCACGGATCGGCATACGACCTGGTTGGCACCGATCTGGCCAATCCAGCCGGCCAGATCCTTTCGCTGGCGTTTCTGATGCGAGAGCGATTCGGTCTGGTCCACGAGGCGCAGCTTGTCGAGGATGCCCTGGCCCAGGTCTGGAGCCAGGGCTGGCGAACACCCGACTTGATGGAGCCCGGCTGCAGGCAAATCGGCACGACCGGAATGGCAGAGCTGGTTGCGCTGGCGCTTTCACGCCTGATCTCGCTGGGTTGGCGATCGGCGATGGCGAGCGCCATCGCAGTCTCGGGGGGCAGCGCGTCGATAACGGCCGAAGCGGAGGCCCGGCGACTGCCGGCAGCAATCGTCGCCGGCGAACGCATCCCCGGCACCGGCGCGGGCGGATCGGATTTCTTCCACTGTTCTCCCAGGCGTCCAAGGGAGGTGCTTTGGCGGGTTCCCGCCTGCAATCGGGAAACGACGGCTCGCGCGGGCCAGCGCGGCGCGCGCCGCAGCCGCGGCCTGGGTCGCGACCGAGACTTCTGAACGGGCGGACCTGCTGTTGCGCTGGTCGAAGATTCTGGAACGCAACCTTGACGATTGGTCGCGGCAGCTTGCGGAAGAAGTCGGCAAACCTGTGCGGCAAGGTCGAGGTGAGGTCGAGCGCACCGCCTGCTTGCTCCGGGCCGTGGCCGCGCGGCGCACGCCGCCAGCGCCCAGTCGCGCGGTGAGGACGCGGTCGTGTACCGGCGCCCGCACGGCGTGGTCGCGCTCATCACTCCCTGGAACAACCCGGTCTACATTCCTGTCGGCAAGATTGCACCCGCGCTCCTGTACGGCAACGCCGTCGTGTGGAAACCCGCGCCGGCGGGGGCGGGTGTGGCGATGCGCTTGCTCGCGTCGTTCCGCGAGGCGGCAGGACCCCTGGGAGTCCTCAGCTTGACGTGCGGCGGCCCCGCCGCCGCGGAATTCCTGATGGCCGATCCGGCTGTCGACGCCGTGAGCTTGACCGGCTCCGAGCGTGCCGGCCGAGCGGCGCAATTGATCTGCGGGCGCCGGTCGATCCCGCTGCAGGCGGAGCTCGGGGGAAACAACGCCGCGATCGTCTGGCCCGAGACGGACCTGACGCGGGCCGCCAAGCTGATCGCCGAGGGGGCCTTCGGCATGGCCGGCCAGCGCTGTACGGCCAATCGCCGTGCGATTGTTCCCGAGCGCTCGCTCAAAGCCTTCCTGGCAAAGCTCGTACCGGAAGTCGCTGCGCTGCGCTGGGGAGATCCGCTCGAGCCTGGTATGGACTTGGGCCCGATGATCTCGGCGGCAGAGGCTGGCCGCGTGCGTGCCCTGATCGAATGCGCCCGGGCCAAGGGATTTCAGGTACTCGTGCCTCACGAAGGGCGCGCACGCCTGCTCGTCGGAAACGGAGCTCGAGGCCTTTGTTCCGCCCTGCATCGTGGTTTGCGATGACCACGAATCCGAGATCGTTCAAGAAGAGACCTTCGGTCCCGTCCTCGTGGTACAGCCCGCGCGTGACTGGACAGATGCATTGCGGATTTGTAACGGCGTGCGGCAGGGGCTGGCAGCGTCGCTATTTTGCAACGACCCCGCACGCCGTCGTCAGTTCTTACGCGAGGCCAAGGCCGGTATACTGAAGATCGATCGATCGACTGCCGACGCCGAGGTCGATCTCCCATTCGGCGGCTGGAAATCCTCCGGCATCGGCCCGGCCGAGCACGGCGAGGGCGACGTCGAGTTCTATTCCAGGATTCAAACGGTGTACGGTGCGCGTTCGCACGATCGTGTGGAGGCCGGATTTGACGCCTGATCAACTGCTCGAGCAAGCCAGCCCCGGCGCCTGTCCACGTCGCACATACCGGCCGGGGCCAAGCCCGTCGCACCGACGAATTCGTTCGTCCAATTCCGCAGAGACTACGTCGAGGGATCGATCCCCGCGCAATTCGAGTGGCAAGTGAGGCAGTCGCCCGGTCGGCTTGCGGTGAAGACGACTGCCGGGTTTCTCACGTACGACGACCTCAATCGACGCTGTAACCGGCTGGCGCGGCGCAATCCTGGCCGTTCGCGGCGGCGATGCCGAGCCCGTTGTCGCGCTCACTCGCCACACCTCGGCGCCGATGATCGCGTTCCTGGGCGTGACGAAGGCCGGCAAGATCGTGGTCCCTGTCGACCCGGCATGGCCGGACGCGCGGATCTCTCAGGTCTTGACCGAGACCGAAGCCGCATTGGTCGTGGCCGATCGGGACATGCTTCCGCGGGCCGAGGGGTTGCTCGAAGATCGCGGTCGCGTGCTTGCGCTCGATCAACTCGAGATCGAGACTTCCGAGGACGACCTGGCGCTCCCTCTTGGCCCGGACCGGCTCGCATCCATCTTCTTCACTTCGAGCTCGACCGGACCTCCCAAGGGGGTCGTTCAGAATCACCGAAACTTGCTGCACGGCGCTTTGCGTTCCACCAATGGCTGTCATACCTCGGCTTCGGACCGCGTGACCTACCTCGCTTCACCGGCCTTTGCCGCTTCGCTGACCGACCTATTGAGCTCGTTGCTCAGCGGCGCCTGTCTCTTGCCGTATTCGATTCGAGAACAAGGTCTCGGCGAGCTCGCATCATGGCTCGCCCGGGAAGCGATCACCGTCTACCACTCGGTACCGACGGTCTTCCGCGGTCTGGCGCGGCTGCTGGATGGCACGATTTCATTTCCAGATTTGCGATTGATCATACTGGGGGGCGAGGCCGTCACGCCGCATGACGTCGAACTGTTCCGCACCCACTTCGCGCCGCCGTGCCTTCTGGACGTCGGGTTGGGCTCAACCGAGACCAACGTCATTCGCCGCCTGTTCATCGATCACGATCTGCCGATCGACGGGCGCCGCGTGCCGGTGGGCTATCCCGTTGATGACATGGAGGTATCGATCGTCGACTCGGAAGGGAACGCCCTGGAACGCGGCGAAACCGGTGAGATCGCGGTCACGAGTCGATTCCTGTCGCCCGGGTACTGGCGCCGGCCCGACCTGAGCGCAGACCGCTTTCGCGAAGCAGCACTCAAGCCCGGTGAGCGGCTGTACTTGACGGGCGACCTGGGACGAATGCGTGCCGACGGCTGTCTGGAACATTGGGGCCGGATCGATCTTCAGGTCAAGATTTCCGGTCAGCGGGTCGAGGTCGAGGAAGTCGAGGCAGCCCTGTTGAAACATGGCGGTCTGCGCGCGGCCGCCGTGGTCGCTCGCGCGCACCGCGACGGCGAGTCGCGTCTGGTGGCCTACCTGGTTGCCGCCGGACCGCCGGCCGCGCCCGTCGACACGCGTGAGCTTTCGCGCCGGCTCGCGCAGCAGCTCACGGCGGCGATGATCCCGTCGTTGTACGTATTGCTCGAAGGGCTGCCGCTGACGCCCACCGGCAAGGTCGATCGCCGCGCCCTCGCCATCAATCCGGCGTTCGCCCCACGGCCGGTCGAATCCCCAGTTTCCGAGCCGCTGGCGCCCCCGGTTTCGCCGACCGAAGCTGCTTTGACAGCGCTGTGGTCGAAGGTGCTCGGGTGCGGTCCGGTCGGTGCGCGCGACGATTTCCTGGCGTTGGGCGGCGACTCGCTCAAGGCCATGGAGCTGGCGGCCGTGATCGAGAAGAGCCTGGGGCGGCCGCTCTCCTGGACCGCGATTCTGGAATCGCCAACTCCCGCCGAGCTGGCCTTACGCATCGACGAGCGCGAGCACGATCAGGCTCGCTCCATGTTGAACGTGGTTCAGGAAGGAGCCTCGGGACCGCCGCTCGTTTTTGCGCCGGGGGCCGGTTACCACCCATCCGATTTCGCGCGGTTCGCAAGAGCCCTGGGGCCCGACGTCGGGCTCTGGTCCTTCAATTACGGCGAGAATCTCGACATCGAGGCTCTGGCTGGCCGTCTGGTCGACGAGCTGCGTCGAGCTCGCCCACGAGGACCCTATCACCTCGGGGGCTATTCCTACGGCGGTCTGATCGCCTATGAGGCAGCCCGAATCCTGCACAGTCAGGGGGAGGAAATCGGGCTGCTCGCCTTCGTCGACGTGCGCGGGCCCGGCTTTCCGCGCAAGATCACCTCGCCATGGGAAAGCCTTTTGAAGCGCGGGGCGAAGCTGCGGTCGCTGCCAGTCGCAGGACAGATTCAGTATTTGAAAACGCTCGCTCGTTCGGCCCTCTCGCGCGGAGTACGACTGCTGGAAACGGTCGCGCGCCTGGCAGCAACAACCCGGCCATCGAACCGTTCACGGAATTTCGCCGCCACGGCTCCGCGTATTTCGCCAAGGTTCCCCGCTATCCCGGGACGGTCACGCTGTTTCGTGCTCGTGACGAGCAGGACACGCACTTGCACTCGTTTGAAGACAAGGCCAACGGATGGGGACCACTGGTCGACGGAGGCGTGCGGACGATGCTCGTACCCGGGACGCACCGGACGTTGATCGAGCCACCCCACGACCGAGAGCTCGCTAGGGCACTCAAGGCTTGCATGTAACGAACGTCGCCAGCGCGGACGACGATCGCGCGTCGTCCGAACGCACCTCGTGATTCCGCGCTCGGCGATCTGGAACCCGCGTCGCCCGATGGCTAGGTTTGTAGCGGCGAGCGCGGCTCGCGTGTAATTTTCATGAGACGAACGTGCACGACGGACAGGGCACGCGCGGCCGAGGAGATGGCGGATGCCTCTGCAAGCGATCGGCCCGATGATGCGGCGCGCGAGCGAGCGCGGCTACGCGGTCGGCTACTTTGAGAGCTGGAACCTCGAGTCGCTGCAAGGCGTGGTCGACGCCGCCGAGCGAGCAGCGCGCACCGGTCATTCTCGGTTTTAATGGTGCCTTTCTGAGCGCTCGTCGCCGGGTCGAGGAACGGCTCGCATTGTATGGATCGCTCGGCCGCGCGGCCGCCGAGTCGTCTTCGGTTCCGTGCGGGTTGATTTTCAATGAATGCCCCCGTGATGAATGGATCCGGGCGGCGATTGAGGCGGGATTCAATCTGGTGATGCCCTCCGACCCCGCCGCAGCGCCGGCCGAAGTGGTCGACCGGGTGGCTGCCCTCACGCGGTTCGCTCACGAACGTGGCGTCGCGGTCGAGGCCGAGGTCGGCGAGCTACCCGCTGGGCCGCACGGCGGAGATGGAGCGCCGCGAGGCGGCTCGGCGACTGAACCGGAGGCGGCCGCCGCGTTCGTTGCGGCCACGAACGTCGACTTGCTCGCGGTCAGTGTCGGCAATGTCCACGTCTGCACCGCGGGGGATCAATCGCTCGATTTCCCGCTGCTCGAGAGAATCCGCGAGCGGGTCGCCGTGCCCCTCGTGCTTCACGGCGGGACGGGGATCCGCGCGGAAGCGCTGCGCAAGGCGATTGCGATGGGCGTGACCAAGGTCAATTTCGGCACCTATCTCAAGCAACGTTACCTCAAGGAAATGCGCGCGGCACTCAGCCGGGACTCTCAGGACCCGCATCTTTTGCTCGGCATGGGGGGCCCCGAGGATGCGCTGGTCGCCGGCCGCCAAGCCGTCCGCGACGCCGTCCTCGAGCGTATCGAGTGGCTCGGCTGCTGCGGGCAAGCGTGACGCCGCCGACGGTCTCGTCGAACGACCGCTATCGACAGCGATCCACGGTGGCGAAGCCATGTATCGAGACCGTCTGCTCCCAAACGGCAACGCCCGGCGCGGGGCTGGTCCGCGGCCGCGCACCGCACTTCAACTGTCCGCCGTCACGCGGCACACTTTTTGCGGCGAGGCCGGTTCGATACACTGAAAGCACGACACGCTTCGATTCAGCTCCCGTTGTCGGAGGCACGGACATGTGTGCGAAGAGGCGCCTGGAAATCGCTTCATGGTGTGCGTTCTTGGCGTTGGTCCCGGCCCGGCTATCTGCGCAGCCGACCGGCGCGACACCGCCGCCGCCGGCGCGGGTGATTTCGCCGCCGCTGGAAGGCCCGGCGACCGAGCTCGACCCGATCCCACCGAGCGATCGGTCGCAATTTGAGGCACCCGCCCGTGAGATTCAGGGCGCCGACAGCATGGCGCACGACGCCCTGGCAGCGGGCAGGTCGATGGCGAAGCACGAAAGGGTCTACGCACCCCAGAGGCCCCCAGCGCCGGTCGCCGAGCGGCCGGCAGGCCGGCGGCCCGGGGCGCGCGCCTATGGATTCCCGGATACTGGGAATGGGACGCGGCGGCCGCGGAATTCGTCTGGATCGGCGGCGTCTGGCAGATGCCCGCGCCGGGCATGATCTGGGTGGCAGGCCGCTGGATGCGCGACGATTCCGGCTGGTATCGCGCCCGCGGATTCTGGAGCCCGCGCCGCGATGCAGCGGTCACGCGCAGCGAGATGACAGATGCTCCGCAGCCACGCTGCGCGCGGCCGGCCCGCCGGCTGACCCTCCCGCAAGCGACGTGGCCCCCGCACCCGGGCCCGACTATTTCTTCATCGCAGGTCACTTCGAGCCGGCCGGCGATCAACTCGACTGGAAGCCCGGCTTCTGGGCCAAAGTCCAGCCGGGGTGGGATTGGATCCCAGCGCGGTGGGTGCGCCTCTCGACCGGCTGGGAGTTTCGAGCCGGCAACTGGACCCGTGATACCGATGCAACTGATCTGCGCGTGGCGGTCGGCCGCTCGACCGGCCGGCGGATTGCACGAAGGCCAGCGCTGCCGCCGCGGGAATTGAGCTCGCCTGACCCGGAGTTCGACCGTCCGCCGCAACCTCCACTCGATAGGGACCAGCGCGACCCGATCGCGGAGGCCGAGGAGAATCCGGGCTTGCTTGTTTTGCCCCGCGAGCTTGTGCCGTACTACGTCATCCGGGCCCCTGGCTCGTACCCGTACGGACCAGGCGGGGTTCTCGTCCCCGGCGTCGTCCCGCCATTTGTCCGGCGACTTCTCGACCGGGTGTTGCCTTGACAGTCCAAGGTCAGCCGCACGCGGCAAGCTGACCACTGGCCTGCGCAGCCACGATTTCTGATCCGGCGGCGATTCGTGACGAAACGGGATTGCCGAAGGGGCAATGGGCGAATGGAAGTCGTGATGCGGATGCCTGACCTCGCGACGGTGGACGCGACGGTCACTGTCGTTGGCTGGCTGGTCGAGGCTGGGCAGGCTGTGGAGCGCGGTCAGCCATTACTCGAGGTGGAAACCGATAAGGCAATCGTGCGGGTCGAGTCGCCGGTGACCGGTCGCTTGCGCGAGATCGCGGTCGCGGCCGGTGAAGAAGTATCGGCCGGGCAGGTGATCGCACGGTTCGTTGGCGTGGAAAAGCCGGACGTCGAGCTGGCGGAGCGCACGATCGCGCCGCGATCCGAGGGAGCCCCCGGCGATCTCGCCCGCACGGCGACGGTTGAGGCTCTCGGACGCGGGATCGCCGCGGGGACCGCAGCGATTCACTCCGAAAAGAAGCGGGCGGACGATCCGCTATCGACTCAACACGACCGGGCCCGAAGCGCCGGCAACCAAGTAACGTCGCCGTCGCCGGAGGTTGCCGCGTATTCCCGGGATTTCCTCATCAGGCTGTACGAGCGGATGGTCTTGATTCGCGAGTTTGAGGAGGGCGTCAAGTTCCTGTTCCTGGAAGGGGCGATGCCCGGCACGATCCACCAGTGCCAGGGCCAGGAGGCGACGGCCGTGGGTGTCTGTGCGGCCCTCGAGCCGGGCGACTTCATCACGTCGACTTTCCGCGGGCACGGCCATGCCCTGGCCAAGGGGCTCTCGACCGAGGAGCTGCTTTTCGAGCTTTTCGGCGCCGAGTCACCGGCTGCTGCCGCGGCAAGGGGGGCTCGATGCACGTCGGCAACATGGACAAGGGGATGGTGCCGGGCATCGCGATCGTCGGCGGAGGCGTTCCGCTGGCCGCGGGCATGGCGCTGGCGTTCAAGATGCAGAAGAGCCGACGAGGTCGTCGCCTGTTTCTTCGGCGACGGCGCCGTGGCCGAGGGGGCGTTTCACGAGGGGGTCAACCTCGCCGCGATCTGGGACCTGCCCGTGCATCTTCGTCTGCGAAAACAACCTGTACGGCGCGTCGACGCGCGTCGACCACGTGATGCGGAACGACCGGATCGCCGATCGGGCGGCCGCCTACGGCATCAGCGGGCGAACGCGGTCGACGGCAACGACGTGCTGGCTGTTTACGAGGCGGCCCGGACCGCCGCCGCCGAATGCCGCGCCGGCCGCGGGCCGGTCCTGCTCGAGCTGCTCACCTATCGCCGCACCGGCCACTCTCGCCGCGACGGCTGCCACTATCAGCCGAAGGAGGAGACGCGAGGCCTGGTTCGCCCGCGACCCGATCGACCGGCTGGGCCGATTGCTTGAGGAGCGCGGGCTCGCCGATCAGGCGGAGCTCGAAGAGATTCGCAGGCGAAGTCCAGGCCCGGTTCCAGGCCGCCGTCGACAGAGGCCCGGCAGCAGCCGCTGCCGTCGCTGGACGACCTGACGACGGACGTGTTCGCGTGAGCCGAATCCGTCAGCCGATGCTCGGACCTAGCAGAACGACGACATGAAACGACTGAGCATCGCCGAATCGCTCCGTGAAGGAATCGCCGAGGAAATGCGGCGCGATCCGGCGGTCTTCTGCCTGGGCGAGGACATCGCCGTCCCGGGCGGCTGGGGCGGCGCGTTCACCGTCACGCTCGGGCTCGAGGAGGAATTTCCCGACCGGATGCTGAACACGCCGATCGCCGAGCTCGGCTTCTTCGGCGCGGCCGTCGGCGCGGCCATCATGGGCATGCGGCCGATCGTCGACGTCCAGTACGGCGATTTCCTGTTTCTGGCGATGGACCAGATCGTCAACAACGCCGCCAAGCTGCGGTACATGTCCGGCGGCACGATCAAGGTCCCGCTGGTGATGCGCGCGCCGATCGGCGCGACCGGCCGCGGCTCGCAGCACGCCCAGAGCATGGAGCGCTATTTCACCGGCGTGCCCGGGCATCAAGGTCGTCGCCGTCTCGAACGCCTACGACGCCAAGGGAATCCTCAAGTCCGCGGTGCGCGACGACAACCCCGTGCTGATCTTCGAGCACAAGCTGCTCTATGGCTCGAAAGGCGCGCGCACCGAGCCGGGCGCCGTCGACGCGACCAGCGAAATTCCCGACGACGATTACACGGTTCCCCTGGATCGCGCCGCGGTTCGCCGGCCGGGAACGGACGTGACGATCCTGGCCTGGCTGCTGATGGCTCATTTCGCCGCGCAGGCCGCCGACGAGCTCGCGGCCGAGGGCATCGACGCCGAGGTGATCGACGTGCGCAGCCTCTCCCCGATCGACTACGAAACGATCGGCGAATCGGTCCGGAAGACCGGGCGGGTCGTCATCGTCGAGGAAGGGCCGAAGACCGGCGGCGTCAGTGCCGAGATCGCCGCGGGGATCATGGAGCGGTTTGGCGAGAGCCTGGTCGCGCCGGTCGTTCGCGTCGCATCCGCGGATGTGCCCGTCCCGTTCGCCCGGTTCTGGAAAACGCATACCGGCCCGATCGAGCGCGGATCGAGGCCGCGGTACGGAAGATCATGCTGGCCTGATGGGTCGCGCGTGCCCGCGAGGCTCTGCGTGATCGTCCAGTTTCACGCCAATTCCTGCCGCTGCTTACATTCGCGAAGGTTGTCGGATTCTGGCGAGGTCGCACTCAATCGACGCCGAGCCCGGCGGATCTTGGTAAAATGGTCGCGGATTCTCACAATCGCCGCTGGGCAATCCGCTCGCGCCGAGGCGAGAGCACACCTGGAGACACAATCCGACCATGTTCCGGAGCCACGCCGCGCTTGCGGGTCGACATACGAAATACGTCACGGGCCCTGTGTTCTGGCTGAGCCTGCTCGCTTGTCCTTTCCTTTGCGCAGGAGCCGGCCCCCGCCCACGCCGCCAAGGTGGCGGGGCTGACGACCGCCCAGCGGTCCAAGAACGTCGAATCGTTCGAGGTCGTCTGGAAAACGATTCGCGACAAGCATTTCGACCCCAAGCTCGGCGGTCTTGACTGGCAGGCCGTTCACGACACATTGCGGCCCAAGGTCGAGGCGGCGACGACCATGAAGGATGCCCGCGCGGTGATGAGCGAAGCGATCGAGCGGCTGCACCAGACGCATTTCGGGATCATCCCGGCGGAGCTCTACGAAGGCCTGGAAAATCCCAACGAGGGACCGGGCGAGGTCGGGCTCGATGTTCGTCTCATCGACGGTCGCGCGGTCGTCTCGGCCGTGGCGGAAGGCCGGCCCGCTCGCCGGGCGGGGGTCAAGACCGGCTGGGTCGTCGACAAGATCGATGGCAAGCCGGTGAGCCAGCTTCTCAAGACGGCCGAGGCCGCCTACGCCCACACGGGGATGGTGGCGGCCTATCAGACGTGGGCTGTCCTCTCCAGACTTCACGGCGCGGTCGGATCCAAGATCGCGGTCGACTTCCTGGACGACAAGGACAAGCCCGTCCACTCTCGACCTGACCGCGGACGAGCCTGCCGGAGTTCCCGCGACCTTCGGCAACCTTCCGACCTTCTACGTGCAGTTCGCTGCGAAACGAGTCGATCGGCACCGTCGCCTACGTGTCGCTCAACATGTTTTTCGACCTGGTCAACGTACTCAAGAAGTTTGGCGAGGCGATCGAGGCCAGCCGTGACGCCGACGGGCTGATCATCGACCTCCGCGGCAACCCGGGCGGCATCGGCGCGATGTCGTTCGCGATGGGCGGCTGGCTGGTGAGTGAGCCAGGCCTGAAGCTGGGCACGATGATCACGCGCGTCGGCTCGCTGAACTTCGCCATCCAGCCTCGCCGGCGGCCGTTCAAGGCGACCGGTCGCGGTGCTGGTCGACGAACTATCGATGTCAACGTCCGAGATCTTCGCCGGCGGCCTGAAGGACCTGAAGCGGGCTCGGGTCTTCGGCACCAAGACGCCGGGCGCGGCCTTGCCTTCGACGGTCGAGGTCCTGCCCAACGGCGATCGATTTCAGTATGCGTTCGCCAACTATATCTCGGCCGGCGGCAAGCCGCTCGAAGGCGCGGGCGTCGTGCCCGACGTCGAAACTCCGCTCACGCGCGATCTCCTGCTCGAAGGCCGAGACCCCGCGGTCGAGGCCGCCGTGTGCTGGATCCGCTCCGTCAAGAAAAACCCTTGAACTCGCTTCTGTTCGTTTCTGATTCGACCCGATGCAAGTCAATGAAGGAGATTATCTCAATGCGACGGGTAATCGATTCCCGCGGTCTTCGCCCTCTTCGCCGTCCTCGGCCAGCCCGCCGCGCGAGGGCAGTCGAAGCCCGACTTGCCCACGGCCGAAACGGTGCTGAACCAGTACATCGAGGCGACCGGCGGGAAGGCCGCCTACGAGAAAGTCAAGAAGTCGCGTCTCGACGGGCACGATCGAGATCCCGGCGGCCAATATCAAGGGAACGATCAAGGTGACGCAGGCTCCCACCCAACAAGCTGCTCTTCGTGGCCGAGCTCGGTCCGGTCGGCGAGATCAAGCGCGTGACGGACGGCAAGAACGCTTGGGAGAGACTCGACGGTCGGCGGCGACCGCGAGCTGGACGGGTGATGAGAAAGACTCGTTCCTCCGCGAGGCAGACTTTTACAAGGAGCTGCACTGGAAGGACCTCTATGCCAAAGTCGAGTGCGTCGGCATCGAAGACGTGGAAGGCAAGCCGGCGTACAAGATTGTCGCTGACGCCGAAATCCGGCAAGCCGAGCACCGAGTATTACGACAAGACGAGCCACCTGCTCGTCAAGCAGACGTCGACCACGACCAGCCCGATGGGCGAGGTCCCGGTCGAGGTTTACCCCAGCGACTACAAGGCCGTGGATGGTGTCATGATCCCGTTCACCGTCACCCAGAAGGTCCTCACGCAGGAGATCGTCATGAAGATGACGGAGATCAAGCACAACGTCGACGTGCCGGCCGACGCGTTCAAGCGCCCGGCGCCCTCGGACGAGCCCGCCAAGAAAAAGGCGGAGTGACGCCGACGAATCCAGGCTTGCCTTCGCTCTGAGCAATCGCTCGGCGGGATCGACTCGGACGCGCGCCTTGCGCGCCACGGCGATTCCGGCAAACGATCTGTGTGTTGCATCCGGTGCTTTGGCGGCAGGCCAGACGTCCTCGGGTCGCCGTACGTCGGAGTCTTTGTCATGCGAAGCGGGACCTGCCTCTGCGCGGCTGTCTGCACCCTGCTGATCTGCGCATCAGGGCGTGCCGAGGAGCCGGCAACGACTCGGAAAGCGACGTTCTGGGTCATCCCGCACACCCACTGGGAAGGGGCCGTCTTCAAGACGCGCGAAGAATATCTGGAGATGGGCCTGCCCAACATCGTCAAGGCGATGCGGCTCTTGAAGGAGCAACCAAGTTACCGCTTCACCCTTGACCAGGTGGCTTACGTGCGGCCGTTTCTCGAGCGATATCCGGCCGAAGAGGCAAACTTCAAGCGGTTTCTGGCCGAAGGGAGGCTGCAACTGGCCGGAGCGCTCGATGTCATGCCCGATGTGAACATGCCGGGCGGCGAGACCTTCGTGCGCCAGATGCAGTACGGCAAGGGCTATTTTCGCGAAAAGCTTGGCGTCGACGTCACCACCGGCTGGCTGGTCGATACCTTCGGCCACCACGCGCAGCTACCGCAGCTCCTGGTCCAGGGTGGTTACAAGTCGTTCTGGTTCGTCCGTGGCGTACCGCGACAAGACCACCCCTCGGAATTCTTCTGGGAGGGGATCGATGGCACTCGAATCGCTGCGTTCTGGCTGCCACATTCCTATGGCGTCATGTTTGGCTCGCCCAGGGACGCCGCGGGATTCGAGGCGTTCACGAAGCAGCGATTCGATCTTTTGGGACCGAATGCCGCACGGGCCCGACCGGGTCGGCCTTGCCGGTGTGGACGTGAGCGCGCCCGAGGAACATCTCGCCGAGCGGGTCGCCGAGTTCAACCGCGGCGGCAAGGCCCCGTTCGCGCTGCGTCTGGCCGTTCCCGCCGAGTACGAGGCCGCGATCGCCCAGGGCGCCGAGCGTCCCGTATGGAAGGGAGAGCTCAATCCGATCTTTCAGGGGATCTACAGCAGCCGCATCGAGCTGAAGGGATGGATGCGGACCATCGAAAGCACGCTGCTGACCGCGGAGCAGCTGAGTGCCCTCGGCGCGTACCTGGGCAACCCGGCTGACCTTGATGCCCTCTGGAGCGCCTGGGAGCCGGTGCTATTCAACGAGACCCACGACCTGGCGTCCGGCGTAATGACCGATCACGTCTACGAAGACACCGTCCGCGGTTACGAGTACTCGCACCGGCTCGCCCGCGCGATCATCGACCGATCATGGGAGAGCCTGACCGCCGAGATCGACACGCGCGGATCCGGTGCGCCGCTGGTTGTTTTCAATACGCTGGGCTGGCCTCGGACGGACATCGCCGAGGTCGGGGTCGGCTTCGCGGAAGGGAGCGTTGCCGGCATCGAAATACGTGACGCCGAGGGACGTGCCGTGCCTTCCCAGATCATCGAGGCGACGCATTATGGGGACGGCGGTTTGGAAACGGCGCGGATCGCCTTCATCGCGCGTGAGGTGCCCGCGCTCGGGTACGCCACTTTTCACGTTTCCCCAACCCGGGGTGCCGCGCCCGGGGCTGATCGCGCCTCATCCCTACCGGGCCGGAATTCGGCGCCTGGCTCACCGAGTGTTCTGGAAAACGACCTGTACCGACTTTCGCTGGACCCGGCCAGCGGCGCGATCAACAGCCTGCTCTTCAAGCCGGCAAACTGGGAGGTGCTGGCGCAGCGCGGAAACGTGATCGCCCGGCAACAAGACCGGGGCGATTTCTGGGAGCTGTACAAGGGCCTGGACGGCGGAAGCCGCATCGCGATGACCGCGACGCAAAGCGTTCCGAAGCGGGGCGAGGCCGTCTTCAGCGATGAAGGGAAAGGCGGGCAAGGGACGGTGATCGCGGGGCCGGTGTTTTCCGAATTTCAGGTCACGCGGCCATTCGGCTCTGGCCGGTTTTCGACGGCGGTCCGGATTTATTCCGGATGTCGGCGCATCGAGTTCACGACGCGGCTCGTGAATCGCGAGCGGCACGTTCGCTACCAGGGACTATTCCCGATCACCATCAGCGGCGGCAAAAACACCCATGAGATTCCCTTTGGATCGATCGAGCGCCCGCCCGCCATCGAGTTCCCCGCTCAAAACTGGGTGGATTTTAGCGACGGCCGGCGGGGCGTCGCGCTCGTCAACATCGGTCTGCCCGGCAATCTCGTGAGCGACGGCACGATGATGGTCTCGCTGCTGCGGGCCCACACTCTCGGTGCCTACGGTTTCGGCGGAGGCTACGAACCGGGTATGTCCTCTGATTCCGGGCTGCAACTGGATCGCGAGCGAACGCTGCGGTACGCGCTGGTGCCGCACGCGGGAGACTGGCGCGATGCGCGCGTCTTTCGCGACGGATGCGAGCTCAATCATCCGCTCGTCTGCCGGAGCGTGCTCCCACACCCCGGCTCACTGCCCAGGCGCTGGGGGTTGCTGGAGGTCTCGGATCCGAACGTCGTGGTCTCCAGTTTGAAACCGACCCGCGATGGCGAGCTGGCGCTGCGGGTCTACGAAGCGGCCGGCAGGGCCGCGGCGGGCGTGAAGGTGAAAGTCCAAGCCAAGATCCTGGCGGCACGAGCCGCCAACCTGATCGAAGACGCAGGTGCCGCGCTCGATACGGAAGACAACGCCGTCCGGATCGATCTGCACGCCTTCGAGATCAAGACGATCCGACTCCGGTTGTCGCACTGAGGCCGCCATCTCGCGATGACGGCCTCAGTGCCGAGCGACGTGCTGCCAGACTGTGGCGAGCTCGCGGAAATCACTGTCGCGGAGCAGCGTCATCACGGCGAGGCCGCGGCTCTTCTCGAGGCGGTGCCGCGCGGCTCGGAGGTCGCGCCCGGCTTTCGCGGGAGTTTCTCGTCGATGGTGGCCGCGTTGTACACGAAGGCGGCCATGATCACCGCGGCCTGCTTCATGTCGTCGGCCTGGATGCGATCGAAAACGTCCTGGTTGGAATGGTGAGTGCGGGTGTCGTACTCGATCTCATCTTGAATGAACTGGAAGCCGGGAAGCCCGATGCCGTCAAAGGATTGATGGTCGGTCCCGCCGGTATTGGAGATCGTGAGAGTGCCTGCGCCCATGTCGCGGAACGGCTGGAGCCATTTGCGGAAAATCGGCCGCACGGCGTCGTTGCCTTGCATGTAGACGCCGCGGATCTTGCCGGTGCCGTTATCGAGGTTGAAATAGCCGGAGAAGTTTGCGTATTCCTTGGCCGTCGACTCCGAAGTGTCCTTGCCGTTGGATGCGTCTCGACTCCCGTTTCTGGCGGGGGCAGCGTTTCCAGCCGGCGGCGGGCCGCCGAACATGTTTGCGGGTGATCGGCCGAAGTGTTCCCTGACAAAAGCACGCGAGCCCAGAAGCCCCTCCTCCTCGCCGCTCCAGAGGCCGACGCGGATGGTCCGCCGCGGCTTCAAGTCGAGCGCCTTCAGGATCGCGCACAGCCTCCATCGCGACCGACACGCCCGCGCCGTTGTCGGTCGCGCCGGTGCCGCTGTGCCACGAGTCCATGTGTCCGCCGAGCATGACGACCTCGTCCTTGAGATCGGAGCCCGGGATCTCGGCAACGGTGTTGTAAGCCATCAGGTCGTCGTCGTGGAACTGGACCGACAGATCGACGGCCATCTTGAGATTCTCGCCCTGCTCGCACATCCGGACGAGCCGGTTGTAGTGTTCCTTGGCAAGAACGATCTGGGGCGCGATCTTGGGGGCGTCCTTGTCGTAAGCGGAGATGCGCCTGGTCGTTTGCCCGGGTGTGGGGACAGGCGCACCGGGCACGCTCGCCTGGGCGACAAAGAACGTGCCACCGTCGCCCTGGGTGCTGGGATCAACGATGACGGCCGCGCCTTCCTCGGCCAGGAACTGCAGTTTCTTGCGCTGAAGCTCCATCTGAGCGCACATCTCGGGCGAATTGAACCGCGCCATCCGGGCGGCCTGCGGTGAGGCCGGGCCAGTGGCGGCGCTTCCGGCAGCGGCGGCTTCCCCAGCGGCGGGGCGGGCGGGCGCGGCCGTTGCTTGACCGGGAGCCTGCGTGGGCGCCTGCGCGGCAGCGCGGCGGCCGAACCCGCGCTGGGCGGGCTCGGCGAGGTCGGCCAGCACGAGTAGCTCGGAATCGGTCTTGCGACTCGCGAGCGGCTCCCAGCGCGCGGCCACTTCGCGCACCGGTGCGGAGAGCACAATCGCTCCCTTGAGCTTGCCCTTGAACCTGGAGAAATCGGCCTCGGTCTTGGCATCGAAGTAGACCACCGGCGCCACGAGCGATCCCTCGACGCCGGGTGACCACGCCTTGGGAAACCCGATCAGCGGGATACACTGCGGCTCGATGACCTGGGCCGAGAACCGCTTGAGCGACCATCCGCGTCCGAACGGGCCCCACGCCTCGAGGTGAGCGTTCGCCAGGCCCCACGCGGCCATCTTGTCACGCGTCCACTCGTTGGCCCGCTTCATGTTCGGCGAGCCGGTGAGTCGAGGTCCGATCACGTCCGTCAGATAGCTGAGAGTGGCCATGACCTGCGACCGCTTCAGGCCCTCTTCCTTGATGCGCTCGATCGGATCGTTCGAGGTCCTGGCAGGGACGGCCGGTTCGACAGCCTTGGCCGCGGGCTGCGTCGATGCAGGGGTGGGGGGAGGCTGCTGGGCCTCGAGAACCAGGGCCGGCACCAGGACGGTGGCGGCCAGGAGGAGGGTGGTTGCGAGGAATCGCTGCATGGTTGTGGGTCTCCGGAAGATGAGGGCTGCTCGAATGTTTGTGGGTGTGTTCGCGTCGCGAGGGTCCTGGGGGGAGGCGGCCTCGGCTCGAAGACGACATTGTATTTAGCTGGCGTCGACGTGTCAGGTACCAAGTCCGCCGCCGCAGTCCAGGACGTCGGACAGCGCATGTCCTCACCAACCAAGAGCGACAAATCGCCCCATTTGGCCTGATTCGCGATTGCGTCTCACCAGATTACTCTTGTCATTTGTCCGTCGACCGCCCGCCAGGTCGGGTAATCGTTACCGATGAGTACCCGCTCTGGAATGAGCCGAGACTTCCCGGCCATTCAGGTCAGGAACGGCTTCAAGAAGGCCAGGACGCGTCGATGGATCACAGCGACCTGCACTTGTCGATGTTGCCCAGCCCGTGCGCCGCCCCCGGGACCGAGATCAGCTCGTGGCGCACGCCGTGACGCGCGAGCTCCTGGTCCATGGCCACGGAGAGCTCGTGCGGAACATCGGTGTCGTTGGTCCCGTGAATGAGCAAGGTCGGTGGATAATGGGCTGTAACATTCCGCTCCGGACAGTAGCGGTCGAATGCTTTGGGGTCTGTATCCGGATCATGCCCGGATACCTCTTTGGGCCAAAGGCCGTTCTGGCGGCAGTAGAGGTAGAAGCGCGACCGGTTGTTCCTGGGCGGCGGCTCGGAGACAGCACTGGTGCCCACGGCGGCTCGAGCTTCTTCGCGGACACCAGGGGTTGGCGGCGGTAGAACGGATCGGGCCGGCTGTACCACGGTGCCACGATGTCGCCGTAGCCCCAGAAAGACAGCAGCGCCGCCGGGCGCGGCTCGATCAGGTAACCACACGTGAGCGTCAAGATATCCGCCGGCCGAACCGCCGAGCACGGCGATTCGATCGGCGCGGGCGCCGAAGGCGCGTGGTCCGTCGTTGCGAATCCATGCGAAGGCGTCGCGCACGTCGTCCGCGATGGCGGCGAGCTTGGTCTCGGGTGCCAGGCGATAGTCGATGGAGACGACGGCATAACCCGCCTCGACGAGAGCATCGCGAGCAGCAACCGGTCGATTCCGCGCCGATCTCCCATGATCAGGGCCCCGCCGTGAATCCAGACCGCGACCGGGCGAGACGCGCCGGGCGAGCCGTTGTAGACATCAGCCTTGATTGCCAGCCCATCGACCGTCTTGTACGTGAAGGTCTGCGCACTCACATCCGCTGCGCACCGCCGGCCGGTGCGCCGTCGCGGCCGTCGAAAAAACGCCCGCGACCGACGCACGCAGAAACGCCCGCCTCTCGCAACGTCGCTCCAGCACGTTTCCTCCTTTTGCAGACGCACCGCCAGGTCGCGTGCAGCAGCCGCGATTGCTTGAAGACTGTTTTTAACGCCACGAGACCGCGAGCGAAAGAGCGACGCCGCGATATCGTTCCCCACGTCGATCCGACCGCGGCTGCCAGGAATCGTCGCTCGGTCGAGCCCGTCCGCCGCCCGTCGGCCGCCGGATCTCGCGCAGCGCGGACCCTGGGGATCTGCCGGAATCCGGACGAGAAAACGTTCGCGGGGCTTGACTTCGGCGTTTCAATCGAAGATGAAGGCTAAGGAACTGACGCGTTCGAGCGGAATGGGATCAGCGGCCCGAGGTGGCAGACAAGAAGGAGCCGAGACGATGAGACGGATCAAGCCGAGCTTGGTGTTGGCTGCGGTGGCCGTCGTGGGGCTGGCTCTGTGGGCGGGCGCCCAGGTCGAGCCGTCGGGAAGCCGCATGGCGCGTAGCGGCCGACCGGTTACTGAAATCGCTTTCGCCGGAGCAGGCGGCCAAAGCCGTGTATCCCTACGACTCGCCCGAGCGGCTCGACTGGCATTTCATTCCGCGCGGCCGCAAGGGCTGCCGATCAAGGAGCTCAGCCCCGAAGCAGCGTGCGCTGGCTTTCGCCCTGATCCAGTCGGGCACGGCCGGGTCGGGCTTTCTGAAGGCGACGACGATCATGAGCCTGGAGCAGATGCTGCGCGACCTTGAAAAAGGGAGCGGGCCGGTGCGAGATCCCGAGCTGTACTTCCTCACGATTTTCGGCAAGCCGTCCGATCGCGGCAAGTGGGGCTGGAGGATCGAAGGGCATCACCTGTCGCTCAATTTCGCGCTCGAGGACGGCAAGATCGTGTCGGCCACGCCGGCCTTTTTCGGCGCGAATCCGGCTGAGGTCCGCCAGGGACCGCGGCAGGGCCTGCGCACGCTTGCCGACCGCGAGGATCGGGCATTGCGCCTGATTCAGGCCCTCGACGAGGGCCAGCGCAGCAAGGCGATGTTCGCCGACAAGGCTCCGCCGGAAATCCGCGCGGCCAATACGCCGCAGCCGCCGACCGGAAGCGGCCGGGGGCATCGCTTACGCGAGTTTGACCGACGACCAGAAAACCATGTTCCGGGCGCTGATCGAGACCTACGCCGAGGACATGCCGCTGGAGGTTTCCAAAGCCTGGCTCGACGAGATCGCCCGCGCTGGCATGGACGCCGTCCGGTTCGCCTGGGCCGGCGCCGCCGACCGCAGCCAAGGCCACGCCTACCGCGTCCAGGGCCCGACCTTCCTGATCGAATTCAACAACACGCAGAACGGTGCCAACCACATCCACTCCGTCTGGCGGAACATGCTGGGCGATTTCGGCATCGCCCAGGCACCGCGTCCGTGACCCTGCCGCGAACGGCTTCCCGCTCCGCCCGATCCGATGAATGGAAACGCTCATGAACGACTGGAGTCGGCGTGAGTTTCTCGCGGCCGGGGCGCTCGCGGCGGCAAGCCAGCGCGAGTCGCAGGCCCGGGACGCAAAGCGCGATCAAGGAACGGGAAAAACGAAGAGCGGCCTGCCCGCCGGCGAGCGCGAAACCGCGCCGCGCCCGGTCGCGGCCAGCGAAAGGATCGTGCTGGGCTTCATCGGCGTGGGGGGCATGGGCACCGGGCTCATCCGACACATTCAAGTCGTTTCCCGAGGTTTCGATCGCGGCCGTCTGCGACGTTTACGAGCCCCACCTTCGCCGCGCCCAGACGGCTGCCGGCGGCACACGCCGAGGCCTACGGCGACTTTCGCCGCGTGCTCGACCGCAATGACATGGATGCAGTCGTGATCGCCACGCCCGACCACTGGCACGCGATCACGGCGATCATGGCCTGCCAGTCCGGCAAGGACGTCTATTGCGAAAAACCGCTGGCGCACCGCATCGACGAAGGGCGGGCCATGGTGCGGGCGGCCGAGAAGCACCAGCGGATCACCCAGATGGGAAATCTGATCCACGCCGGTGAGAATTACCATCGCGTCGTCGAGATCGTGCGATCGGGTGTCCTGGGAACGATCAGCAAGACGCGGGTATGGATGGCTGCCGACCGTAGCGGCCTGGGCCGTCCGCCGGACGGCCCGCCGCCCCCGGGCTGCAATTACGATATCTGGCTCGGGCCCGCCCGCGAGCGCCCGTTCAACCCCAATCGGTTCACGTTCAACTGGCGTTACTTCTGGGATTACGGCGGCGGGATCCTCACCGATTTCTGCTGCCACATCGTCGACCTCGTCCACTGGGCGATGGAGGTCGATGCCCCGCGCACCATCTCCGCCATGGGCGGCCGCTACGCCCTGGCGGATAACGCCGAAGTTCCCGACACGCTGGAGGTGACTTATGAATACGAAAAAGGCGACCAGAAGTTTCTGATGGTCTGGAGCCATACCGACGCCAGCAATCATGGGCTCGAAAACCAGGGGCTGGGCATCATGTTCCAGGGCACCGAGGCCACCCTCGTTGCCAATTACGAAACTCATCGAATCATTCCCGAAAAGGGCCGCAAGATCGGCGAGCCTCCCAAAGCCTGCCTCGTTCGGTGGGCCATCACCGCGAATGGCTGGACGCGATCAAGACCCGCGCCCAGTGCTCGTGCCACTTCGGTTACGGCCACCGCCTCACGACCGTGGGCAATCTGGGCAACATCTCGCTCTGGACCGGCGAGAAGCTCCAGCTGGGACCCGGTGGCCGAGCGGATCGTCAACCACCCGGCAGCAAACCAGTACCTGACGAAGGAATATCGCAAGCCGTGGACGCTGCCGAGCGTCTGAGCCGCGGGCCAGCACCGGCAGCCGGCGCCGTACGAACTCGACTTTGTCTTTGACGAGGGAGATGCCCCATGACCGGGATTCGAGTGCTGCTTGCGAGCTGTTCTCTGCTCTGCCTTCAAGGTCTTGCCGCGGCGATGGCCGACGACCCGAAGTGGAAACAGCACACGATCAACGCCCGCAGCGAATATCGAAGCGGCGAGCGTCTTCGACGTCGACAACGACGGTCAGCTCGACATCGTTTCGGGAGAGACCTGGTACCACGCACCAGATTGGAAGCCCCATCACGTGCGCGATGTCGAGCGCGGTCGGGTACCTATTACAACTGATTTTTCGACGCTGCCGCTCGACGTCAACGGCGACGGATATACCGACTTCATTTCATGTTCCTATTTCGGCCGCAATGTGGGCTGGGTCGAAAACCCGGGGAAGGCCGAAGGCGGCTGGCCGTACCACGAGGTCGACCTGCCGGGAAACAGTGAGGCCGCCTGGATGGTCGACCTTTCCGGCGACGGCGTGCCCGACGTTCTCCCGAACACCGTGAACGTTGTGGTCTGGTATGAGGTCGTCAAGAAGGGAGACGGCAAAGGGGTCGAGCTCAAGAAGCACGAGCTCGGCAACGCAGGCCGCCGGCCACGGCGTCGGCTCTGGCGACGTCAACGGTGACGGCCGCACCGACTTGCTCACGCCCAAGGGCTGGTTCGAGGCCCCGGCGGACCCGGCGCACGACACCTGGACGTGGCACGCCGATTGGCAAGTCGGACAGGCCGGCATCCAGATGCTCGCCCGCGACGTCGACGGCGACGGGCTCTCGGACGTGGTCTACGGCATGGGCCACGATTATGGACTGTTCTGGCTCAGGCAGGGCAAGGGCCAAGACGGCGAGCGGACCTGGACCAAGCAGCACGATCGACAAGACCGTCGCGTCGGTGCATGCCCTGATCTGGGCCGACATCGACGGCGACGGCAAGGCCCACGAGCTGGTGACCGGCAAGCGAGTCTATGCCCACGAGGTCGAGCCCGGCGCGACCGACGGCTCGCTCGTCGCCTGGTACCACTTCGACCCGCAATCGCAGGGATGGGTCCGGCACGTCATTTACCAGGGTGAGCCGGCCAAGAACGCCCTCCAAGGACGCGGCGGGACGCCTCGCGCTCAAGGACTTCCCAGCCGGCACGGCCGGCACGGGCCTGCAATTGACCGCCATCGATATCGACCGTGATGGCGACATTGACCTGGTGTGCCCCGGAAAGAGCGGCCTCTATCTGTTTGAGAACCGCACGAAGTCGAGGTAAAGCCACCGGCCGCCTCGCCGCAGCGAGGGGATTCACGACGACGGATTGATCCCCATCTCCCGGAGCTGAGCCGCCAGGCGCTCGGTGGCGCTCGGCGTCTCGTTCGCGAACAGCGTTGTCCCGCTCGCGCAGCCTCCTCTCGTTCGAGATTGAGCCGATCGTTCTCCTCGGCCAGCTCCCGACCCGTGCCGACATCCGGCGCGAACAGAAACGGCTCCTCGCGCCGGGGACTTGACAAACATGCCTCGAGACTCTATGTATTAGATAACTATGCATAGGAGGTCGAGGTATGGACTCGCAGTTCACCGGTAGCGCTGTGGAGATGCTGATCCTGGAGGTCGCGTCGGAGGGGGCGACATACGGTTACGAGGTGGCGCAGACGGTGGCGAATCGTTCTCGAGGCTATTTCGAGCTGAAGGAAGGGTCGCTGTATCCGGCCCTGCACCGTCTCGAGCGGCAGAAGCTGCTGCGAGCGTTCTGGCGCGAGGCCGATGGTCGCCGGCGCAAGTATTACGAGCTCACGGAGGCCGGCCGCGCGGAGCTGGCCGCGCGAAAGAAAAGCTGGATCAGCTTCGCGGCGGGGGTCAACGGCGTACTGGGCACCAGCCGGGTCGGTCTGGCCGGTTCCTGATCGCTCGCACATATTTCACTGTCCACTTCCCATGGATGACCGCGAATCGCTATGTGTCGCATGCCTGGACCGCGGGATGACGAGCCCGCGGCGCTGCGGCAAGACATCGTCGATGAGCTCAGCGATCACCTGGCGTGCGCGTTCCATCGAGAGCTGCTTGGCGGCGCGGACGCGAAGACCGCGCGCCAGCCTCGCCTGGGAACGGTTTGGCGACCCGGCGGCCGTGGCGCGCCGGCTGTGGCTTGACGCAATGAAGGGGAAGATCATGGCACAACGGTTGTTGATTGCGGCCTGTGTCGCGCTGATGCTCGCCTGCGGCACGTCCGTGGGGCTGGTCTGGCACTGGATGAATCTGGACCAGTTGCAGAAGAGCCGAGCGGCGTCCGAGGCGAGTGAAGCCAACCGGAGAATGGCCGACGCGCTCGCCCAGAGTCAGGCGACAAATCAAGAAATGTTGAAGCAAATGCAGGCCATGTCCGAAGCAATTCGCCACCCCAGCTCGCTCGACTGGAACCCGGTGATCTTCAAGCTCACCGAAGAAACTCCGGACGGGCCTCCCGCGGCCGGATTCTACCTGACGCTCACGCCGCTGGAAGGGAACCGCGTCGGCGCGGCGACCAGCGGCCGGCGAGAGCTGGGCGATCGTCGCATGGCTCTGTCGACGACCGACACCACAGAGCGCCGGTTGCACATCGTGCTTCCCGGCGGCATGGTTGCCCAGCCTGCCGCCGGCCAGTTTGGCGGCCGGGGCGGCACGAGCCGAGGAATGGGCGGCGGTATGGGGGGCATGGGCCAGCCGATGGGCGGCGCCGGACCCGCATCCGCGCACACCATTTTTCGGAAGTCCGACGCCTCCGGTATCGCTGACTTCGGAGCGGTTCAGCCGGGAGACTACCGGTTTCGTATCGCTAAGAACTGGCCGAATGGGTCCTTCAGCACCGTCGGCCAGCTCAACGTCATGCCTGGGAGCAAGGTCCAGAAGTTGCTCGTTTGCCCCAAGGTGCCGCCGCAGCGCGTGACCGTCCGCGTCCGCTGCGCCTGGCCGGCCGATCTCGAAAAAGAGCATCTGCTGCTGTATGCGCCGTTCGTGTTCCGTTATCGACGACTCGAGCCCGATGTGGAATGGTCCCTCGCCGATACGCGGGGCACGCTGCGAGCAATACGACGCTCAAATCTCGCTATGATCAACCAGCCCCAGGGGTTCTCCGCCATTCGTTCGGTCCTGTGCGGACCGGGGACGATGCTCACGGAGATCCTCAACCACAAAGGACTTTTCCTCTGGAGCTCAGGTGCGCAAGACAAGGCTGTGGTTCCGCTCATGAACGCAGCGCGGACAGCACCAGTCGGCCGCTTCCGCGGCCCAGGAGAATCAGGATCCGGCCAGCCGGGGGCCGGAGCGCCGCTTGGGCCAGGAGACCTGGCGGACATTCTCATGCACGATCTCCGCGAAGTGAAGCTCTCCGTGGGGACAGTAGCGCCACAAGAGCTCGAATGGGAACCGGGAATCTATGGGTTGAACGAGCTGATCGTGCTGCGTCCCTCTCGATCCGCGAATGTCGAGAGCGGCCGGCGGCGATTCGACGTTCTCGTCGCCAGTCATGTCAACGGTCGACCCTATCCCGTCCAGGTTCGTGGGGCCGCGCCCGACAACAAGGAGGTGGAAAACATCTACCAGAGCGTCACGGGCGGGGGCTATGGGAGCCAGTGGGGGGGACCCGGACAGTTCGCCGGCTATCAAGGCGTGCAAGGCCCCAGCGCCGAATTCCAATCAGCGGCTCCATCGCTCGAGCTGCGCCCGGAATTCTGGGATCAGGTCGACCTCGGCTTCGAAGCGCGTCTCGGCCAGGTCAACGAGTGGACGATCCCGTTGCCGGACGAACTCGTGCAGGCCGTCCGCAAGGCATTGACGACCGAGGCGATGCCGAGGGCGACGCCGTTGGTGCCGGTCACCGGTGTATCTCAGTGAGCAACCATGGAATTCCGTGGGCGGATGACGACTACCGCGACGTGAGCTGCCTGCTCGTTGCCCTTTTGAACAGGATCGATACCTTGTCCTGGTAAAGGACGCTCCACTCCGGCTCCTTGAGCAGCCGCTTGGCCAGTCCGCGGTCGGGGCGCAGCCAGACCATGTCGATCCGGTCGCGGTCGCGGACGGTATCCCAGACCGGGCCGCCGGAAAGTACGTCGACATATTCGAGGATCGCCGGTTTGCCGAAGAGCTCGAACCGGTCGTCGAGATAGGTACGACGGACAGGCTGGCACTCGGCCGCGATCAGCCCGCCCCAGTCTTGTTCGTGGAACAGCCGCGAGTCCGTCGGTTGATGGTTGAGCGTCGCAAGCGCGCGAACGGCCATTTCTTGAGGTCGAAACCGCCCAGCGTGACTCCGGCCATCACCAGCATGAGCAGCACGCATGCCGCCGCCAGCGGCAGGAGTGCGGCGCTCTCGTCGTTTCCAGTCGTTTCGCAGCGCCAGCGGCAGGCCGTCGATCAAGGTCGCGAGCGCGGGTGCGGCCGCCAGGGCGAAGAGCGGGGCGTTGCGGATCGACGTGAGCGCAAGGTGCAGCCAGACCAGCACGTGGCACAACTGGTAGCGGTCGATCCGCCGCGGCGAGACGACCGGCAAGGCCGACCAGGGCCAGCAGCACCCACTCGAGCACCTCGGCCTCCGGCTTGCCGAACGGCGGCGGCTGATACTCGATGATCAAGCTGGTGACGCCGCTCGAGACCAGCAGGTGACCGACGTGCCGGTAGAGCCCGATCCCGTACGGATTCGCCAGTGCCGCCAGACAGCACGCGACGAACGCCAGCCCGAACTTGACCAGGTTTCGGCGCCGCGCTGCATCCCAGGGACCCGAGACCGCGTGCCCGAGCCCCGCCGTGGCCACGATCACGGGCAGCGCCACGAAGCCGCCGTGCAGGTTCGCCAGGATCGCCGTGTAGATGGGAACCACGGCGACCGCCCAGCCCCCGTCCTTGTGTTGCCGCTGGCAGGCCCGCAGTGCCAGGTAGACGAACCCGAAGGTGAAGAGGTGCGGCCGGATCAGGAAATGGATGCAGCCGATCGCCACCGCGAGGATCGACACAACCACGGCGACCACGGGCGAGATGCCGTCGCGGATCAGTGCTCGCGCCATCGCGCAGTAGAGCCCCGCCAGCCCCAGCGCCGCCAGCGCGATCGGCGCCAGACCAGCCCCAGCGGTCAACCAGCACGGCGAGCAAGCACGTCGAAGGCCCACGACTGATCGACCCAGGTCGCATGTGCGCGAGTATAGGTCAGTGTGTCGCAATGCGGCACGGCGCCTGTGGCGAGGATCTCGCGGCCCAGCCGCAGGTGCCACGGCGTTCCCGGGTCGTTGAACAGCGCCATGGCGGCCGCCGATCAAGACCAGGCCCAGCACGACGGCGAAGACCAGGTCACCCGGGGCGGGAATCCAGCGGCTGAGGCGAAGCCAACACGATTTCATCTCGTACTCGCGAGCCATTCCAAGAACAGCGGTGATCGTTCCCTACTTCGAGCTTAGTCCACGTCTGGGCAGACCGCGGTCGAATCAAGTGCGCGGCGCGATTTTGCGGCGTCCACAAGGTCTATGAGCAGGGGTATTCGCGAAGGATAGAATCACCGGATCGCGCGCTCCGCTCGGCTGGAGCCGGGGGCAGGCTCAGGTTATACTTGAGAACGTCGCCGACCCTGGAATTCGGGCAAGCCTCCCCGGCAATCGTCCTGGACCGATCCCCGCCAGAGAAATTCGAGTGACCTCGTGAAACCCCCCCGCCCCGGCGTCAATCGCCGCGAACTTCTGCGTCTTGCGGAAAACGGAGTGACGGCTCGCGGGCGAACGATCGTGCGCGCACGAGCGCGGGTCGGGGCGACCTGGTCCGGGCCATCGGCCGGCGATGGGGTCGTTATTTCGAGGTCCGGCTGCCGGCGGGCATGCCCGGGGCGGTCGACCTGGCGTGTCGCGCGCTCGACCTGATCGAAGAGCTGGAAGCCCAGTTGACCGTCTATCGCGACGATTCCGAGGTCAGCCGGCTGAACGCGACGGCCCACCTCGGACCGGTCGCGGTCGAGCGCGAGGCTGTTCGGGCTGCTCGGAACGGCCGTCGCCCTCAGCCGGGAGACCGGCGGGGCCTACGACGTCACCTCGGGGGCACTCTCGGAAGCCTGGGGTTTCGTCAAGGGCCCGAAGCGCGTGCCCGATCAAGCCACCCTGGCCGAAGCCCGGGCTCGGACCGGCTGGCACCACCTGCGGCTCGACCCGGAAGCGTCGGACGGTCGCCTTCGACCGCGAGGGGATTCGGATCAACCTGGGGAGCATCGGCAAGGGCTATGCGATCGACCGCGCCGTCGAGCTGATTCGCGGCTCACTCGTGGCCGACTCGGCCCTGGTGCACGGCGGGCCAGTCGAGCCTGTTTGCCCTGGGCTCGCCGCCCGGCAGTTCGGCGGCCGCTGGGAGATCGCCTTGCGCAATCCGTTCGAGCCGGAGTCGCCGCTGGGCCGATCTTGCGGCTGCGGAACCGAGGGCTCGGGACCTCGGGCACGGCGTTCCAGCAGTTCGTCGTCGACGGCAGGGTCTACGGCCACATCATCGACCCGCGGACGGGCGAGCCGGCGCTCGGGCCGGCCAGCGTGACGGTGCTGGCGCCGACGGCCGCCGATGGCCGACGCCCTCTCGACCGCCTTCTATCTGCTCGGCCCGGAGGCCGCCCGCCAGCTACGTGGCCGACCACCCCGAGGTCGGCGTGGTCATTCGTCGAGCCGGCGCGTCCGACGAAGCGCGCTCCGCGTGCTCGTTTCCTTCGGCTTGAGCGAGCATGATTTCGTCGCCGACTCGATCACGGTAAACTAACTGAAACGGTTCATCTGACTCGAAACAGTCAGAGGCTTGCAAGCGTATGTCGCGATACTATCCCGGGTTTCTCGCGGCCTTCTTCATCGTCTTGCTGCGGGTCGCGATCGGCTGGCATTTCCTGTACGAAGGGCTGGAGAAGGTCGAGTCGACCATGAAGGGCAAGGAACCGTTCTCGGCCGAGATCTACCTGCGGAACGCGAACGGTCCGTTCGCCCCGTACTTTCCGGCGACTGATGCCGGACGTCGAACGGCCAGTTGCCGCTCGATCCCGAGAAGCTCAAGGCCGCGTGGACGGCCGACGTCACGCGGATCGCCGACCACTTTCGCTTCACGCCGAACAGCAGAAGCGAGGCCGAGAAGATCCTGGACGAGAATCTGAAGTGGGCCGACTACTGGTTCAACGACCCCGAGAACGCCGAGAAGCTCGAAGAAGTACCACCACGACCTGCGCCAGATCGCAGCAGACCGAGCAGAATCCTGAGATCGCTGTCGTATCAGCACGAACGGGTCACCGACGCGCGGCGCGGCCTGGAGGCCGACCGCCGCTCGCTCGATCGCGCCGCTTCGTCGACCGCGAAAAGACCTGCGCGACGCGGTCGCAAAGCTCAGCACTGCCGACCAGCAGAAGACGACGGGCCCGCTCGACGCGACCCTGGACCAACCTCGACTTGATCAACTATGCTGACGATGTTCGGCCTGATCGCGATCGGGGTCTGCCTGATCGCGGGCTTCCTCACGCCGCTGGCGGCGTCCTCGCGGCCGCGCGTTCCTGGCGATGATCTACCTGTCGATGCCCCCCTGGCCCGGCCTGCCCCCCAACCCGAAGGCCGAGGGGCATTACTTGATCGTCAGCAAGAACCTGGTCGAGCTGATCGCCTGCCTGGTGATCGCCACGACCCCGAGCGGCCACTGGGTCGGCTTCGATGCGCTGTTCTTCGGCGCACGCCGCCGCCGGCGGCTGGCCGCGCGGCGGGCGCGGGCCGAAGTCCAGCCGGTCGGTCGTGAAACTCGTGATGCCGTGAATCGCGACCGGGAGCACGCACCGATCCCCTGGGTAGACATCGTGTCGCGATCCTCGAATCCGAACTGACGACCACATCGCAAAATGACGCTGAGTACACGGACTGAGTTCCCGTTCGATATCTTGAACCGATCGAAAGGAGCGACCGATGACCAACTCTGACTCCCGAACAGCGCGTGCTGGGGCGCGAGAACGCCAACCGGGCGCTCGGGGTTTCCCGGCGCGACATGCTCAAGGCGGCCGCGGCCGCGCCCGGCCCTGGGCGCCTTCTACTTCGGCTACAGCGAGATGGGCGAGCAAGTCGCCGGTCCAGGCCGCGATCATCGGCACCGGCGACGAGGGCTGCCAGGCGATGATCCGCTCGCACAACCGCGACTACCTCGACTTCATCGGCTTCTGCGACATCCGCCCGTCCCAGCAGGCGCGGGCCGTCAAGGAATTCTCCAACCACAAGGACTACACCGCCGCCGACGTCAAGAAGCTCAAGCGCTACGACACCAAGGAGGAGATGTACGCCGACCCCGACGTCGAGATGATCGTCATCGCGCTGCCGCTCTGGCTGCACGCGCCGGTCGCGATCGAGGCGATGAAGGCCGGCAAGCACGTCTTCACCGAGAAGCTGATGGCGCACTCGATCGCCGAGTGCAAGGAGATGTGCCGGGTCGCCCGCGAGACCAACCGGCTGCTGGCCGTCGGCCACCAGCGGCACTACTCGGTCCTCTACGACAACGCCAATTACCTGGTCCAGAACGGCGTCCTGGGCGAGATCCGCCACATCCGCGCCTTCTGGCACCGCAACAACGCGACGCCCATGGTCGCCAAGGACAAGAACGGCAACCCGATCTTCGACCCCAAGACGGGCCTGCCCGAGGTCGTCCACGACGACGAAGGGGAAGGTCGTCTACCGCGATAGCTGGAAGCGAATTCACCCCGACTCGGACAAGAACATCGACTACAAGAAGTACGGCTACAAGAGCCTCGACGAGCTGATCAACTGGCGGCTCTACAACCGCACCGGCGCCGGCCTGATGGCCGAGCTGGGCAGCCACCAGCTCGACGCCTGCTCGATCTTCCTGGGCAAGAAGCATCCGCTGGCCGTCACCGGCATCGGCGGCACGTTCTTCTACACCGACGGCCGCGAGGTCGACGACCACGTCTTCACGCTCTTCGAGTTCCCCGGCAAGGGCGAGAACGACCGGATCGTCGTGACCTATTCGTCGATCAACACCAACTCGTTCGACGGATACGGCGAGATGGTGATGGGCTCGAAGGGGACGATGATCGTCAGCCAGGAGAAGGAGATCCTGCTCTACAAGGAGGCGGGCAGCCCGAGCCTGTCGCGGACGACCAGCGTCACGGTGGAAGACCAGGGGAAGAAGCCGGTGCTCGAGACCAGCCCGAGCACCGCCGGCCCGACGGCGGCGACGGCGCTCGGCGGCCTGGCCACGGCCGACCCCTCGCGCGGCTATCGCGAGGAGCTCGAGCACTTCGCCTACTGCGTCCGCCACGGCGATCAGTCCGAACTATCACGACGACAACGAGCACCAGCCCCGCTGCCGCGGCGAGGTCGCGCTGGCCGACGCCGTCATCGCGCTCACCAGCAACATCGCCATGCGGCAGAAGCGCCGGATCGACTTCGACCCACGCTGGTTCGACTACAAATCGCCCGAGACACCCGAAGGCGCGCCGGCGATCGCTCGCCGGACGTAGTCGAACCGCGGATAGCCCTGGGGCGGCCCGCCGGGTATGCGATCTAGCCCAAGTTACGCTGTTCGAAAAATCTTTGCACGTTTTTCGGCCCGAATTTGACGTAAGTCCAAATTTGATGGGCTGACCTCGCCGTTTTCACGATGTAGTCAAGACTTTACCTCTTGATTGTTTGGTTTTTGGTGCGATCATGAGCCCCATCAGGAGGCACGATCGCATCATGTTTCTAAAGCGTTGCGACCGTCGCAAGGGCGGCAAGAGGCATACCTATTGGGCACTGGTCGAGTCGTACCGGACGGCTCGCGGCTCGGGCTGGCCGGCACGCCCTCGAGGGGTACGGAAACAATGGAACGCTTGTAGCGGTCGTAGCCGATGTTCCGAGGCGAAACGTCGGCAGATGTCAGTGGATGTCAGTTTTCAGAAGGGTTCTCGGGTCGCGCGGGCCGCGATCGTCAATGAATTCTTCTCATGGCGGACGGAGCAAACTGCGTTCCCCGAGCTGCTCAAGAGGAAATGGCTAGCGCTGCGCTGTGTGTCCTTGCCGCCATCGGCTCCACTGCCCTTCTTCGTGCCCTTCGTGTGCTTAGTGGTACTGATCTTGACCTTGCGGCTCCCTCGCCAGAGCGGAGGCGGTAAGCCCGGCCGACAAAAGTGCGCAGTCGCAGCGCTGAGCGCTAGGCCCCTATAACACTATAGGACGTTTTCGAAATTCTGTGCGCGGCCGAATTCACCGGATCGGCGCATGCTCAACGAGCTTGCAGGCTTAACCGCGGAAAAACTCTTTTGCGTCGACACCATCGTTCCGGACCTGCCGGACCAGGCATGCCGGGAGGATTCTCACCGGGACGCTGGATTTGCAGATTGCAACGAGCACGCCCTCGCAAGATGAGCGACTTGGACGGTTCGCGGCTCACCACGATGCGACCGCGGCGCGACGCCGCCACCCAGTCACCGTCCGACTCGAAAGCAAGTGCGCAGCATCCGGCTCGTCCTGCAGCTGCCCAGCGGAGGCAGTTGCTCAACCCCGCGCGACAAAGAGCGAGGCCATCGCGCAAGACATCTTTCATTAACTGCGGATAACATATCTGTCCTCCCACTCAAAACTCTTGCAGCATAACTGGGAGAATTGACCGGAGCAAATCACGTCTCCTCCCAACCGCGGCGATGCCGCAGAGGCGAGGAGCAAATGTGGAACGAGTGGAACCGGTGGTGGAGCGGACGAGGTGCGCCGGACGAAGTGCTGCCTGAGGAAACTGTCGTCCCGACGTCGAAATCGGAGAATGAAAGGGAGGTGTCGGAAGAAGAAAGTCCCGTTGAATCGCAGAACGACTGCGATGCGGCCCCGGGTGCGATCCCGTCGCAATTGAAGAATGCGGACGCGTCGGTTTCGGAAACGGTGCAAGCAGTCGGACGCGCGCACGAGCCTGATGAGGCGACCGACTCCGCCGAGGAGAAGGTCCCGGAGACTGCGCAAGCCCCGCAGTCACGTCCCAGGGACGATCTCGGTGCGGATGAGCCCGCTGGGTTCCCAGCGGCGAATGACTTTGAAAGTCCGTTCGCCGGGCTCGATCCGGTCGCGGAGCTCAGCCGGCAGGGGCTCCCAGTGCCGACCGGGAACGGCCGCGGCGCCGCGGTCGCCGGCTGGCTCGACCGGAGGAGGTCAAGAACCCGGCTTACAACCCCCAGCAACGACTCATGATCCTCGATTGCTGGCAACGCAGCGGCTTGCCTGCGAAGGATTTTGCAACACTCGTGGGCATCTCCAAGCACACGCTCTATGCCTGGAAGCAGCGGTTCACCCAGCAGGGGCCGGCCGGCCTCTTGGAACAACATCGAGGTGCCCGCGAGGGAAGCCGGCTGCCCGACCTGACCCAGCGCACGATTCTCTTGCTCAAGCAGGCGCATCCCGACTGGGGGTGCGAACGGATCAGCCAGATGCTCGTGCGCGGGCCGGCACTGCCCGCCAGTCCGCCGGCCGTGGGCGGCGTGCTGCGTGAGGCAGGCTATGAGCTGCACGAGTCCCCCACGCGGCCCCACCCCGATAAGATCCGGTTCTTCGAGCGGGCCAGGCCCAGCCAGCTCTGGCAAACCGACCTCTTCACCTTCGTGCTCAAGCGGCAGAACCGGCGGGTCTACCTGGTCGCGTTCCTTGATGATCACAGCCGGTTTCTCGTCAGCTTCGGCTTGCACGCCAGCCAGTCAACGGCACTGGTGCTGGAGGTCCTCCGCGCGGGCGTCGCCGCCTACGGTGCCCCCGAGGAGGTGCTCACCGACAATGGCGCTCAGTACGTGACCTGGCGGGGCGAGAGCGCCTTGCACAAGGAGCTCACGCAGCGCGGCATCCGCCAGATCGTGGCCGCACCGCGGCATCCCCAGACCCTGGGCAAGATCGAGCGGTTCTGGGGAACGCTCTGGCGCGAGTGCCTGGAGACCGCCGTGTTCCTCGACCTGGCCGACGCCCGCGCGGATCGGCCACTTCATCGACTGGTACAACTTTCAGCGCACCCACAGCGGGATCGGCGGACTGGTGCCCGCAGACCGGTTCTTTGGGGCGGCTCCGGAGGTCTTGCTCGCCCTCAAGGACCGCGTGGCTGCCAATGCGCTGGAGCTGGCCCGCAATGGCCTTCCCAAGCCGCCGTTCTATATGACAGGTCAACTGGGGGGCAAGAATTTCAGCCTGCACGCCGAGGGCGAGCGCGTGTTCCTGACGCGCGAGGACGGCCTGCGGCAGGAAGTGGATCTTGCAGCACCAGCCTCGGCGGCGGAAGCACCAGAGATGCCCAGGGCGATCTGCCCGGACGGGTCACCAGCCGCCGGGCTCGTCCCGGGCGTGTCGGCGGAGCCGCATGATGCGGTGTCACCGGACGAGCCTCCTTCAGCGTCGCGCGAGGACGCCGCGGGGCAGGAAGGAGGCAAGCCATGACGCGGAACCCTTCCTCGGCCAGGCCGGAAAGCTCGGCGTCTTCCAGCGAGCGAGCCACGGTAAAGCGTTCGCGAGAAGCCTACCGGCGGCAGTTGACCACGGCTCCGCCGGGAGCGCCGACCATCGGGCCTGAAGCCAGACGCGCGGCGGTTGTGGTCCTCGAGGTGCTGGCCGGAGTGCGGACTCCCGGCGGCGCCGCCGGCGTGCTGGGGATCCGGCTGCCGCGCTACTATCTGCTGGAGCAGCGCGCCATCGCAGGACTGATCGCCGCGTGCGAGCCGCGCCCGCGCGGACGCACCGTCTTGGCCGACCGGCGACTTGCCCGATTGGAGCGCGAGCTGGCTGTCAGTCAGCGTGAGCTGGCCCGCCACCAGGCGCTGGCCCGAACCACGCAGCGCGCGCTGGGGCTGGCGCCTCCGCCCAGCCAGCCCGCGGCGGCGACCGGCAAGACGCGGGGAGCATCGAACGGCAGCAAGCAACAGCGGCGGCGGAAGCCGGCGACGCGAGCGCTTCGGGCCGCGCGGCTGCTGCGGGGCGCGGATTCACCTGGCGGCGGGGCGTCGGCCACGGTACAAGAAGCGGTCGAGAGCTCCGCTGCGGCGGGTTCCGCTGCCGGTGTGATCCGCCCGGCGGCGCGGGAGGCGACCCGTTCCTGAAGCGCAGGCCGATCAAGGAGGATGCAACCATGCCGGCCGGCCGAAAGCCGTTGACCATTGCTGATCAAGTCAATCGTCTGCCGGGATCACCCGCGGCGAAAGCGCGGCTGCGCGTGATCCTGGCCAATCTCGCGGGCGAGATCGGCATTGCCGATGCCTGCCGCGAGCTGGGGATCGAGGAGTCCTGGTTTTTTGATTTGAAGCACGAGAGCCTCGAGCGCTGGGTGAAAATGCTGGAACCGGGGTCACCCGGCCGGCGCCCAAAGGAAGAGCGAACGCCCGAGCAACAACGGATCGCTGAGCTGGAAGAGCGAGCTCGGCGCCTGGAACTGGAGCTGAAGGCCGCCGTGTTGCGGGAGGAGCTGCGCGCAAGGGTCTGTCTCGACCCAAGGCGCGCGGGAAACATGCCGCAAAAAAAGCGACTCGGTGAGGCACGAGGTTGGACGTGCCGGTGATGCCCCTCACCAAGACAAGGAAGTCAGGGAAGCGTCCACGGAATCGGATCCGTTGCGGAAGGCGACCGCGGTCGCGTGCTTTCAGAACGCCTGTGATTCCGATCGGACTGGCGCGGGTCGTCCTGGACGAGCCCGCCGATCCGGTTGGTCAAAACCAGTGCCGAGTTGCGCGGCCTTGGATGGGCGGCGATGGCGCCGCACTATTGTCGATCGCGACCCCGATCGCGCGCTGCACGATTATCGGCGCTGCGGGCGCCGAGCGCCGTTGGCCTGCGCCACCGGGCGGCCGGCGTCTTGCGCGCCGAGAAAGGCGGAGCAAGCGGCGATCGCGTCATGCGTGAGCGGGTCTTCCCCAGTCGATGAAGGTGCCTATGCGGAGGACGGCCTACCGAGTCCCCGGATCGCGAGCAACCACGACGCGGCTGGGATCGCCAGGCGCAGCGCCGTTGGAACGAGCGCGAGTTTCGCAAACGGTCGGTCGAGTTCTGTCGTGATGCGCGTGTGTCAGGCTGGTCAATCCAAGCCGCTGCCAAAGTGCTCGATTTCTCACCGCGCACCTTGTGGCACTGGGGTCATAGCTGGGAGACGGACCGGCTGCCGGCGCACCCGCAGGGGAGGCCGCCGCGGATTGCCTCGGCGGAGCGCCAAGCAGCGGTCACTGCCTTCCTGGAGCAGCATGGTCCCAGCATCAGCCTCTCGGCGCTCGGGGCCGCGTACGCCGATGTCGCTCAGGATGAGTTGTCGGACTTGCGCGCGAAGTATTGCGCGGACTGGCGCAGGGAGCACGCCCAGGAGCAATGCCGGCTGGAGTGGCTGGACGCCGGCAGCGTCTGGGCGATGGACTTCACGCATCCGCCCCACCGGATCGACGGCGTCTTTTGTGCGATTCTCAACGTGCTTGACCTGGCCAGTCATGAGCAGTTGCTCTGGCTCGTGGTAGACTGCGAAGACGGGGCGACGGTCATGGAAGCGCTCGCCGATTTGTTTGCGGAGCATGGCGCGCCCTTGGTGATGAAATGCGACAACGGACCGGCGTTTCGCGCCTACGTCACCAAGCGTTTGTTGCGCGACCGTGAGATCTTCGCCTTGTACTCGCCGCCCTACTGTGCTCGGTACAACGGCGCCTGCGAACGGGTCAACCGCACGCTCAAGGAGTTGACCGCGCACCTCGCGGACCAAGCCGGCCGCGCTGGCTTCTGGACGAGCGATGACCTGTTGGTAGCGCGGCTGGCGCGAATCGGCTGAGCCGGCCGTGGGGCCCGTCCGGTCCGATGCCGCAAGAGCGGTGGAACGCGCGCCGCATGTTGTCGCTGGACAAGCGCAAAAATATGTGGCACCATCTGAGAAGCGGGATCAGTGCTGTCCTGGACGAGCGACAGATCGACGCGGCAGCCCCGCTCCCGCATTACACTCAAACCGAGATCGAGCGCATCGCGGCGCAGCCCGTCCTGGAACAGCTCGGTCTCCTTCACGTGACGAGGAGGCGAATTACTCCGGTCATTTGACGCCCAGTTAGTGCAATAAATACGGTGGGGGCACAACCCCGATAGAGCGTGGCAGTAGGTTCTTCTACGCTAACTGGAACTGCTGCTGCCACAATCACCTCGACTTCGTTAAAGCTGATGCGAATCCAAAATAGGTTATCCGGGAGTACAGCTGGCTTTGGACTGATCGAGAGGATTTTCAAATGCGCCTGAGCCGTCGGTCATTCGCTTGCGTGATATTAAGCATGTTGATGTATGTAGCATCCTTGACCAGTCAAGGAACTTCGGAAGACGCACGAGTGGAAAACAACGAGGGCGTAGTGTCGCTGGGCCGAGCAGATTCTCCAAGTCAATTGGCCGCTGTCATCAACAGTTTATTCGCCGCTTCCTCAGTGAGCGAAGTGGACCGCCTTGTATCAGCCCCGGACTGCGCCGTCGCCTTGGCAGCTGGGTGGGAGCGGGTTCGACGGACGATGCCGAAGGCGAAACAGCAGGATCTTGTTAGTCCCGACGTTGCGGCCCTCGCGCGCTTCCTAGGATTGGTAGAAGGACGAATACGAACTCCCATCCCGGAGGCGTGGGAAGCGGCCGTGAAGTCGACCAAGGGCTCTAGTCGAATGGCCACCTGGTTTTCCTACCCTGAGCTCATCGAGGGAGCATTGAAGAAAAACAGGCCCCGAAGAGATGCCCACGAGTGGATTGTGGAAAAAGATCGCATGTCGATCAGAGTGCCAGTAGAGGATGGTCTGGGACCAGTCGACAACGTCGCTGCGCATCTCGATACCGAAGCGGTTTATATCGCCTTGTACGGCTGGCCACCCGTTCCCTACAGATTGCTCGCCGTTGATCGGGCCAGCAAAAAGGTGATCTGGTCGTCCAAAGTGTGGGCTGCCGGCGGACTGAAGGCTTACGGCGGGCAAGGTTGGCACTTCGCTGAGACACGGTTGGGTGGCGAAACACTGACGGTGTTCGGGATTTCCGAGGGAAGCGCTTACATCGAGGTTTTCGACAAGAATACGGGCGAGAACCGGTGCAGATTCAGCACCTCGTATTTTGATGTAACTACGCCGCAGAAATAGTCAGTCAGCCATCGCAGCGCTGGCCTAAGCTCTCGGAGGTGTCCCCAGTCCCGCGAGAGGCTGTCCCCTTCCGGGCGCAGCCAAGCGGGTGAGCGAGATGGGCCGACCGACCAAGGCCCAGACTGGCGAGACGGCCTGACTACAAAGCAAGATGGGTTGAAAACTGATCTCGGAAGCCACAGCAAGCGCCGACGGTTGATCGGAACACGGAAAACCACGTGTATTTCTGTCGTTGGTGCCGTATGCGACTCTTGCTCTGGCTGGCGGCCGGCGCCTTCACTGGTCTTCCTCGCGCCCGATACAATCTCGAATTGACGCAAAGGGATTGATTAGACCGAAAGGGTCGGGCGCGGGGGCGCGCCACCGACCCTACCATGCCCAGCGATAGATTTTGACACCTAACGCGAACGACAGACCGATGTATCAGCCAACTTTGGGGCGTTTCCTGTCCCGTGATCCTCTTTCTGAGAACGGTGTCGATGTCCTAAGGTGTTCGATCGCAACACCGGCGAGAACCGCTGCAGATTCAGCACGGCGTATTTTGGCGCAGTCGCGCCGCAAAAATAGTTAGCCTGTGCCTCGCGAGCGCCCCCAACGGGCCAAGCCGCGATTGATCCGCGCAAGGTTCAGGTTGATGAGGCCACACCTGGTTCGTCTCGCTGCCGGCCTACTTCTTCTGAATCACAACGTGCGTGGCGTTTGGCGTGCCCACATGCTGGGCACATTCATAACCGAGGTTGATCAGGTCCACGCCGCCGAAAAGTCGCTCCCCGCTACCAAGAAGGACCGGCGCGATGGCCAGGTGCATCTCGTCAATCAGCCTCTCGCGGAGGAACTGCTGAATCGTGGCCACGCCGCCGCCGATCCGAACATCCTTTTCGCCCGCCGCCTCCCGCGCGAGCCGCAGCGCTTCGTGAACGCCCTCGGTGACGAAATGAAACACGGTACCGCCTTGCATTTCGATTGATGCCCGCGGGTGATGGGTGAGGACGAAGACCGGGCAATGATACACCGGATTGTCGCCCCACCATCCCTTCCATGACTCGTCGGGCCAGGGGCCGCGGATGGGGCCGAACATATTGCGGCCCATGATCCACGCACCGATATTTCGGAATCCCCGCGCGGCAAAGTCGTCGTCAACACCCGTCGATCCTTCGTCTTTGCCGAACAGCACTTGCTGAAACGTTCGGGTTCCGAAAGCCCAGCCGTGCAGTGATCGCCCGCCGATTCCGAGTGGGTTGTCGAGACTCTGATCCAGCCCCGCTCCGAAGCCATCAAGCGAAATCGTAAAGCTCTCGACTCGCAGATGAGACATAACCTGTTCCTTGAACGATTCTTGTATGTAATTATGTTAAGTGCGTTTCGTTCGGCTGAAGAGCGGAGATGCTCTCCCCCGCATGCAAGGTGCTGGGATACTCCGTTCGTTCATCTCTCTTTAGCAACCGCCGCAGTCCGCTCGGCGATCAGGCGGTTGACCGCTTCATTAGCAGGCCGGATCTCGAATGGCCCCATCCTCACTCCCGGGTGTTTCGACAAGAGCGAGATCGCGTGGTTCAGGTCGCGGGCTTCCAAGAGCAGAATGCCGCCAAGCATCTCGTTGGTCTCCACATACGGACCATCGGTGGCTTCGATCTCGCCATCCTTCATCCGGAGCGTGACCGCCCTACGGGCGGAATCGAGCGCTTCTCCTCCGAGGAAATGCCCGCCCCGCCAATGCATCGTCAGAAAAATAGTCGGGGCGACAAGACGGTTATTGAACTTTTTCGGAGCGGTATCAGGGCACTCGCATTGCAGTCATCCATCATTGACGTATTTTGCACTGCCTAGCGATAGCCGCCATTTGGACTTCGCGTCAGCTCTGGTATGCTCATCGTTGTGATGGAAAATCCTGACGAGGAAGTCACCCAAATGACCGAGCATGTGACCGCTCGACGGCGTGGTTCGTATGGGATTGACGCCCCCTTTGGGCCGGCTTTCATAGCCTGCGTGGCCGCTTTGGAGGTCTTTCTCGCCGTCATCTCTGGCAGCGTGCGGCCATTGCTAGCCGCCTTATTCATTCTGGCAATTCTCGGGTTCTACCTCTACGCCACGCTGCGAGGCAAGTTCGTGATCTGGGCCGAATTGCTCGACCAGTTGAACCTTCGGGGGGATGAACGAATCCTGGACCTCGGATGTGGCCGGGGTGCGGTACTGCTCATGGCCGCCCAACATCTGACCACCGGTCGGGCAGTGGGTGTGGACCTGTGGCGAAGCGTCGATCAGTCGGGCAATTCCGCCGAGGCCGCCCGGCGCAACGCCACTGCGGAGGGGGTAGCCGATCGTGTCGAATTGCACACGGCCGACATGACGGCGCTACCCCTGGAAGACGACAGTTTTGATGTGGTGGTATCCAATTGGGCGATCCACAACATCCGGGGACGTGTTGGCCGGGAAAAAGCCATCAGCGAAGCCGTGCGGGTGCTACGTCCAGGCGGTCGGCTGATGATCGCCGACCTTCGGGCCACGCGACAATACCAGGCACAGCTTGCCAAGCTCGGGATGAAGAATGTGGCCGGTCGTCGGCTGGGATGGCGGTTGTTGCGCTAACCCGTCTCGTGACCGCCACGAAGCCGGAACGTCCGATGTGAGACGGCCCGGTTTCTTTTCTGGCCGATTTTCCTGGCGGGGAATGCCGTGGGCGGCGGTTGGGTGAGAATGTGGCTCCGGGATTTGAACTCCATAACTTTATGTTTGATAGCGACTTAAGCCGGACTACCGTTCCAGATCGTCGATAATGGCCGACTAATTGAACGAGGTCGCCGTACTGACGAAACGCACGAAATGCTTTGTATCAAAAGAGAAACAGCTCGTCCCAGGTCCATGCGACGAACTGTTCTGATTTCAAGTCGGGGCGACGGGATTTGAACCTTCCCTCGCATGGTCGCCAGACCAGAGCTTCTGCGACGACGCAGATCGGCGCGACTCTGTCCGTTCAGAGCGTTTGAGTGAGAAAGGCACCGAACCAGGCAGCGGGCACGAGGACACGCGACCGAGCGCATTGGCGGGCTACGAGCATACGAACTTACGCGATGAATCGATCGCTAGCCGCCGTCGTCGGCTTTCCCGGCTTGCCGGGTGCCGCCATTCGTCGTGGTCGAGACGGCCTCGGGGTCTATCGGCTCGATGCGGATCCGGCGGATCCGCGTCGGGTCGGCGCGGAGGACGGTGAGGCGGTGGCCGTCGACCGTCACGCTGTCGCCCGGCTTGGCCAGCCGGCCGAGCAGGTCGAGGACCAGCCCGCCGGCGGTCTCGGCGTCGGTCTCGGGGATCTCCAGGCCGCAGGTCTCGGCCAGGACGTCGAGCGGGCAGCAGGCGTCGACCTCGAAGGCATCGTCGCCCAGCGGCGTGACCTGCGGCGTCTCGCGGTCGAACTCGTCCTGGATCGGGCCGACCAGCTCCTCGAGCACGTTTTCGAGCGTCACCATGCCGACGACGCTGCCGTACTCGTCGAGCAGCATCGCCAGGTGGACCCGGTTGCGCTGGAATTCGAGCAGGAGCTGGTCGAGCCGCAAGCGTCTCGGGGAGGAACGGGATCTTCCGCGCGAGCTGGCGGAGGTCGGGCCGGCCGTTCTGATAGGCCCCGGTCCGGAAGAGGTCCTTGACGTGGATCATGCCGATGACGGTGGTCAGGTCGTCCTCGCAGAGCGGGAAGCGGGTGTGGCCCGGCCTGGCGGGCGAGCCGGAGGTTGTCCTCGAGCGGCCGGGCGAGGCTGAGATAGACGATGTCGGGCCGCGGGACCATCACCCGCCGGGCGGTCTTCTCCTCCAGGTTCAGCACGTTCTCGATCATCATGCCGCTCGTTGCGCGACAGGTGGCCGCCGGCCACGCTCTCGGCCACGATGTGCCGCAGCTCTTCTTCGGTGTGCGCCAGCTCGGCGTGTTCGTCTGGCCCAGGCCGAGCACCCAGAGCGTCAGGTTGCTGGCCTTGTTCAGCAGCCAGATCACCGGCGAGAAGACGTATGACAAGATCACCAGCGGCGGGGCCGTCCAGCAGCACGACGACCTTGGGCGCCCGGATCGCCAGGCTCTTCGGCGCCTGCTCGCCCAGCGCCATGTGCAGGAACGTGACCAGCGTGAGCGCGATCAACGGTGACCGTCGGGAATGGAAACGCCGAGGACCGCGATCGGGCTGGGACGCAGGTGGATTGCCGTCAGGCCTGACTCAACGAGCGGCTCGACCCAATCCTGCATCGCCCGTCCCAGCGCCAGGCTGGCGACGGTGATCCCGATCTGCGATGCCGACAGGTAGGAGTCGAGGCGGTCGAGCGCCTTGCTGGTCAGCTTGGCGGCCCAGTTCCCTCGCTCGGCGAGCTGGTCGATCTGGGTGGTCCGGACCTTGACCAGCGCGAACTCGGCGGCGACGAAAAAGCCGTTGATCAAGATCAGGCCCGCGATGAGCAGGATCTCAATGTATCCCATGACGGGCGAAGTCCGGTCCCACGCGGGTCGCTCTGAGCCGGCGTCGAGAGGAGCGGTCGCCTCGACTAACGCCCCGGACTCTCTTCGGCAACGACAAGTGGCGAATACAGGACCCGCAAGCGCGACGATTCTAACCGAAATCGCGCCCGCGTTGACACTCCAGAAATCGCCGCAGGCCCACGTCACCCGATCGCCACGGTCGCTTCGATCTCGAACCTGGATCTTGCTTTCGGATCAGCGACCGCGACAGAATCGATCGGTGCTGTGCCGTTTCGACGATCCCCCCGGGCAATCGCCGGCCCTGGTCACGACCGCCGCGAAGCGGCCCCGACACAAACGACGTTTGCAGAAAGGGCGCCAATGTCGTTCGTCTTGACTGAGTCGCAGCGCGCGCAATTCGATCGCGACGGCTACCTGTCGTCGAGCGCCTCTTCGACGGCGTGGAGATCGGCTGGCTCAGCCGGATCGCCGGGCCGACCGCGAGCTCGAGCCGAGGCGGCCAGCCGCCGGGACGGCGCAGGGGGGACGATCCGGCTTTCCGTCCGAAACGAGCTGGGCGAGGACATCTACAGCGCGTTCGTCCGCTGCCGTCGGATCGTCGAGACGATGGAGCGGCTGCTGGACGGCGAGGTATATCATTACCATCACAAGATGATCTTGAAGGAGCCGCGGATCGGGGGCGCCTGGGAATGGCATCAGGACTACGGCTACTGGTACGACAACGGTTGCCTGTTTCCCGACCTGGCCAGTTGCATGATCGCCGTCGATCGCGCGACCCGCGCCAACGGTTGCCTCCAGGTCTTGAAAGGCTCGCACCGGATGGGACGGATCAACCACGGCCCGATCGGCGACCAGACCGGCGCCGATCCCGAACGAGTGAGCGAGGCCCTCGAGCCGGCTGGAGCGGGTCTACTGCGAGCTCGAGCCTGGCGATGCCATCTTCTTCCACTGCAACCTGCTGCACCGCTCCGACCGCAACGACAGCGACGAGCCGCGCTGGGCCTTGATCTGCTGCTACAACGCCGCGCGGAACGACCCCTACAAGGAATCCCGGCACCCGCGCTACAGCTTCCTGGAAAAATGGCCCGACGAGCCGGATCAATGAGGTTGGCCGAGGCGCATTGGGAAGCGCTCGGCGATCGGGGCGAACCGCCGGACGTTGCCGAGATCGCGCACCCGTTCGCAAACAGACTTGACAAGCCGGAGGTCTAACTTTACAGTGTAAAGTGATGGTCGCGCACGCCGGTGACCTGTTCCGGTTGCGGCCGTCATGCGATTGCCGAGACGCGAGACCGAAAGGTGAAGACGGGATGGAACTGCGTGAGGCATTGACTCAGATCACCGAGATCCGGCTGCAGCTTGCGCGGACCGAGGTATTTCGCGGTTATCGGGCGATGCCGGTGGCGTTTTCCGGTGGTGTTGCGCTCTTGGCGGCGGTCGTGCAGGCGGTGACGATCGCCGACCCGGTGGTTCAGATCGGCCCGTATCTGGTGCTCTGGATCGGCGCGGCGGTCGTGAGCGCGCTCGCGGCCGGGCTGGAGATGATGATCCGGGCGCGGAATGCCGCGACGCCGATGACCCGCGAGCTGACCGTGGCTCGCGCTCGAGCAATTCTTGCCCGGCCCTGGTGGCCGGCGCGCTCTTGACGCTCGTCGCTCGTGCGAAGGCTTCGCCCGAGAGCGTCTGGATGCTGCCGGGCCTCTGGCAGATCTTCTTCGGCCTGGGGATTTTCGCGTCGTGCCGGCTGCTGCCGCGGCCGACCTTCTGGGTGGCCGTGTTCTACCTCGGGACGGGCCTGACGGTGCTGGCTCTCGCGGGTGGCGACAACGCACTTTCGCCCTGGGCGATGGGCCTGCCGTTCGGTGCCGGCCAGTTGCTGGCCGCCGCCGTGCTTTATTGCACCCTGGAGCGCGAGCATGGCTGAGTCCAAACCAAAATCGGGCGAGCCCAGCGGCCGGTTCGCATACGAAGGCCTCGAGCGGGTCTTCCACGAGAAAGCGCGGCTGGGCATCATGACGTCGCTGATCTCTCAACCGCGCGGCGTCGTCTTCGCCGATCTCAAGGAACTGTGCCACCTCACCGACGGCAACCTGAGCCGACACCTTCAAGTGCTCAACGAGGCCGGGCTGGTCGAGATCTGGAAGGGCTACCACAAGAACCGACCCCAGACCCTCTGCCGCGCTCACCGACGAGGGCCGGCGCCGGTTCTCGGAATACATCAACGTGCTGGAAACCGTCGTCCACGACGCGGTGAACGCCGCCCGCACCGCCCCGAGCAATTCGCACGTCAATCTGGCGGAAGGCTGGTCCCCCGCCTGAAAATCCATCGGGAGATTCTACTCCAGCGAACGGGTCTTGTTGCGCATCAACCTTTGCACGGCCAAGTACTTGTCTCGTTCAAGCGTGTGGTCCAGTCGAGCCCGAAAGTCGATCGTCCCCGAGGTGCGATGAAGGAGGCAGTATGCGGGTGATTCGAGCCGAAGTGCTGGGGATGTGCTTCGGAGTGCGCGACTCGCTCGCCCTCATTGACGGCATTGCCGAGCCGCGGCCGTCACAATCCATGGAGAGCTCGTGCACAACGCGATCCTGCAATCCCAGCTCACGGCTCGGGGATTCACGTCGCAGAGCGAAACAGACCGGAAGAAATCCTTGCCGGAGGCACGCACGGTCTTGATCACGGCACACGGCGTGAGCGATCGAGAACGGACGAGACTGGAACTCGCCGGCAAGCACGTTCTGGACAGCACCTGCCCCCTGGTGACGCGAGTTCACCTGGCCGCCGGCGCCTTGCGGGCGGACGGATATCACGTGCTTTTGATCGGCAAGCGGGGCCATGTAGAGGTTGAAGGGATCATCGAGGACCTGGAACACTTCGACGTCATCGAGTCGGCTGACGAGGTGCGGGCGTATCCGTACCCTCGTCTGGGAATCATCTGCCAAACCACGGCCACCGAGCGGAGCGTCGCCTCGATTCGCGAACGGGTCGCCGCGCTCAATCCCGGCGCTCAGATCAAATTCATCGACACCGTGTGCCTGCCGACCAAGGAGCACCAGCGATCCCTGGAACGGTTGCTGGAGAAAGTCGACGCCGTTGTGGTCGTCGGCGGGCAGAACTCGAACAACACGCGGCAACTGGTAAACCGGTGTCGCGAGCGTGAAAAACCGGTGGTGCACGTGCAGTCTGCGAACGACCTCGATCCGGCATGGTTCAAGCGCTTCGCCACCGTCGGCCTGACAGCCGGCACGTCGACGCTCGAGCAGACCATCGACGAGGTGCATCGCGCATTGGTCTGGATCGGCGCTCGCGCCGGCGACCGGGCGCAGGAGAATGGGGTCGGTACCGCGCATCGCGCCGGCTGTCTGCCGCCCGAAGCAGGAGAGCACCCATGAGCCTGCCCCCGCCGCGAAAGTTGGGTGTCACCTCGATCGTGCTGCTCGGGGTCTTGACCTTGTCGATGGTTTTGTTCGCAATCCGGCGCGATCGGCTGTTGAAGCCCGGGCAGACCATCCAGTTCGACGACTTCTTCTTCACGCTCGAGAATGCGACTCGCTCCGAGCCAATCGAGTCGAAAGCCGCCAACAGTCCTCGAGGTATGGTCCGTTACGATCTGACCCTGACCGTCGACAACCGCGCCAAGCGCGTGCCGTTCCGACTGGGCGATCAGTCCCTGGCCATCATCGACCAGAGGGATGGGCGCCGCTTTTACGTGAGCCGCAGGGCACAACAAGCGCAAGAAGACGCGAGCGGAGTCCATCGGACCGACCCGCTCGTATTGAAAGCGGGCGAGTCAGCCACCAGGGACTACGTCTTTGCGGTACCGTCCGACGTGCAGGCGCCTCGCCTGCGAATCGCCCCCGGAGGGTGGTTCGGTCTAGCCATTGACCGTGTGCTGACTGGTCTGAAGGAATTTGAGCTCCCCTGACGGGCGTCCGCACGACCCGCCCTCACGCATCGGGATCATGAAGCCACGCTTGAGAACCTTTGGGATTGATGCAGCCAAGTCATGAGCCATCCTCAATCGGATTCGCGTGCATTCCACGTTCCGGCTGCCCGGGCAGGCTGGCTGCTGGCCGGCCTGGTGAGTTTCGGCATCGGCTTTGGGTTTGTCGAGGCCGTGATCGTGGTCGATCTGCGTGCGATCCTCGGACCGATCTCCCGCGACAGCGGTCGGATATCGTCGGACCGGGTCTTTCCGCTCCTCACGATCGAAGAGCTCGATCAAACCGACGCTCTGGCGGCGCGGTTGATGCGCATCGAGACTGTGCGTGAAGCAGCGACCCTGGTGATGCTCGCAGGCGTGGGACTCGCGGCGGGCCAGAACCTGGTGCAGCGGTTCTCGGCATTTCTCATCGCGTTCGGCACCTGGGACCTTTGCTACTACCTTTTCCTCAAGGTCGTGCTGGGCTGGCCGGCGTCGTTATGGACCTGGGACGTGTTGTTCTTGATCCCGGTCCCCTGGGCCGCCCCGGTGATCGCGCCGGCCGCTGTCGCCGCATCGATGGTCATCGCGGGCACAGTGGTCCTGTTGCGCGAGTCGAGCGGACGCCCTTTTCGGGTTGCTCGCTGGGAATGGGCTGCGGTGTGTGCCGGCGGAGCCATCTTGATCGTAGCCTTCTGCTGGGACTGGCGCAATCTCGCGGCCGGCGGCCTGCCGAACCCGTTTCCGTGGCCGATCTTCCTCGCAGGGCAGATGCTCGCGCTCGCTGGCTTTCTGCATGCGGCCTGGTCGAGCAGCCGAGCTTTCACCGCGCCGCGTGGAAACGGCTGAGCGCCGATCGGTCCGTGGCTTCTTCGGGCCGACGCAGCCGCCCTAGCGCGCGTTTATCTGGGCCGACGCACGATCGGCCCTGCGCCGGGTAGGGGCTTGGCTGCGGGATCCGAGGGGGGCTTGTCGAGGCAAAGAAACGCGCACAGGTCGGCGATTTCCTGGGGCGCGAGCTGCTTCTCGATTTCCTCGGGCATCAGTGAAACGGGGCTGGTCATCATCTCGTCGATCTGAGCACGCGGAATCGTTTCTACCTTTCCACCTTGAAGCTTCAACACCACTCGCTCCGCGCCGTCCTCGACCAGCAACCCCGTCAGCACGCGGCCTTCGGTGGTCGCCAGGGTCGTCGCCTGGTAGCCGGGTCCGATCACCAGGCTCGGGTCGAACACGTTCGAGAGCAACTGCTCGAAATCGTTGCGTCCGCTCGACGTGATCTCGGGGCCGACGTCCTGGCCCTCACCGTGAATCTTGTGGCACTCGGGCGCACAGCTTTCTGAAAACGGATTGGCCGGCCAGCGGGTCGCCGGGCGTCGCATGCACCAGTTTTCGGATGCCGCTCACGACCCGCTCGCGCACGGGTTCCGGACGTCGCGGACCGTGCCCCATTGAGCCTTGACCTTGAGCGCGACATCGGGGTCCTTGCTGCGCAGGAGCTTGCGGAGCTGCGTGACGTTGAGCGCCGAGGGCGGGATCTCCTTGGCGGCGATGGCGGAGAGCAGGCCCTTGGTCCAGCTCGTGCGTTGCGTCAACAGCTCGACGGCTTTTGGCTTCAGCTCGGCCGGCAAGGCGGCGTATGCCTTGAGCAGGGACGGCGCCAGCTCCGGGTCGTCGACACGACTGAGGGAGTCCAGAACCCGGTTCTTGAACGCGATCGAGCTGGAAGCGTCGTCCTCGGCGAGGATGTCCTCTACGATCGAGCGAATCGAGCCACTGATCCTTCCGTAAAGAATCGCGTCCACCGCCCGGATCCTTAGCGCCTCCCGTTGTTGACGGTCGACCGCGCCCGGATTCGATCGCGCGGGCGATCTCCAGCGTCTCTTTGACGCTGTCGGGATCGCCGAAATAGCAAAGCAAGACCCGGAGCTCGGGAACGAGCTCGCGACCCGAACCCCGGGCGGCGTCGTTCAAACGCCTCGCGAGCTCGCTGCGCACGATCTGCTGCATTTCGGCCGACAGGTCTCCCTCGCGAAACCGCGCCGCCAGCACGTCCAGAGCGTTCCGGGTGTCTTGATCGCGACGCGTCGTGGCCAGCAGGAGCCGGATGGCGTCGGGATTCGCCTTGGAGCTCTCCAGGATGCGCTCGATCGCTCGGGGCGCCAGGGGACCAAGGCCGACGCTTCCGGCTGGCATCTGTTCAATGGAGCGGGCGATCTCGAGCTGGCGCGTTTCCAGCAGCGGATGCAAGTTCTGCCAGACCACGTGAGGGATGAGCGGATCGCCGCTGTCTGAGAGCGAATCCAGGAGCAAGGGCACCGGATCAGCCCCCTCGAGCTTCCGGGCCGCGATCGCAGCCTGCACCCGCACTTCCGGGGATGAATCCCTCGCTCGGGAACCCACTTGCTCGAGGATCGCAGGATCGACGCGCCCCTGGTTGCCTGCGGCACGTACGCCCCAGGCGCGGAGCGCTTGCTCGTGGTGGGCCAGGAGCTTGAGGTGAAAACCCACGTCGAGCTGACCTGAGCCGATCAACACCCAAAGCGCATGCATCCGTCCCTTGTAGGGAGTCGCCGCATCGAGGACCATCGCTTCCAGCCGATGCCGGGTCGCGGGCGAGGCGCGCTCCGTCAGCAACCGCTGGGCGATGTCGCGATCGTAAACATTCGGGCTGGAAAGCTGACCGACCAGTTCATCATCGGGCTTCGCGGCCAAGTCGAAGCCGACTTTCCTCGCTGTGTCTCCGTATCGCACGCGGTACAGCCGCCCCTTGAGCCGGTCGATCCCGACGGGGTCGCGATTCGCGTCCTGATAGCAGTGATAGCGATCGTACCAGTCGAGGACGTACAAACAGCCGTCCGGGCCGGTCTTCTGGGCGACGGGCATGAACCACGAATCGTTCGCGCTCAGGAAATCCGGCGCGGGTTTCGAACGATAGGTCGAACCATTGCGCTCCAGCAAGTCCACGTTGATGCAATTGCCATGAATGTTGCCCATGTAGAGGCGGTCGCGATATTCGGGGGGATAGGCAGGGCTGTCGAAGTAGTGGATGCCACAGTACGCGGCCTTCTGGTGTTCGTGTTCCACGATCGATCCCATCGGCCAGGTAAAGGGCGGATACGGTCCGCCTTGGCGGATGTAATAGCCGGTTTCGACGAGGTGCCAGAGGTGGTCGATCACGCAGGCGCTGGCGAAGAACGAGCCTTCCGGATCAATCGCGATGCCCCACGGATTGCTCGTCCCCTCACACCAGATCTCAAAGACCCGCGTCCTGGGGTGGATGCGAAAGATTGCGCAGGTGAATCGATATATCTTGCCGTTCCTGGACGCGACCCTTCCGGGGTTGAACACGCCGTTCCATCCGTAAAGCCAGCCGTCAGGCCCCCAGGTGAGCGAATTGGGAAGCTCGTGCGTGTCGGAACGTCCGAATCCGGTCGCGACAACCTCCTTGCTGTCGGCCTTGCCGTCGCCGTCGCGATCCTGCAAGAACAGGATATCCGGGGAGTTGGCGACCCAGACTCCTCCGTGACCGACAGCGATTCCCGATGGGATGTTCAATCCCTCCGCAAACACGCTGATCTTGTCGATCCGCCCATCGCCGTCGGTATCCTCGAGGACCTTGACGCGATCGCGGCCGGGCCCGGGGGAGCGCCGTGGATACTCGAGGCTCTCGGTGATCCAGATCCGGCCTCGCTCGTCGAACGTCATCGCGACCGGGTTGACGATGTCGGGCTCGGCGGCGACCACTTCCACTTGAAAACCGGGCGGAACTGTCATCGCCTTGACTGCCTCGGCCGCCGATCGCGGGGCGTTCGGGGCGCGATCCTGACCGTGGGGGATCGGGGCATCGTCATTACTCGCCTGTTGCGCAGCGGCGCTCGGGCCCACCGGAAGCGTCCCCGTGTCGGACAAAGTCCATGTCATGACCAAGGATGCCATCACCACGACGCGGCCGCTTTTATTCATGCTCGTTCCTCAAGCTCTGCAGCTCATGATCCCAACGGCACCGATTCGGAGGTCAAGCCGGCCCAGGCCCGATCACCGCCCACTGCGGCGGAGCCTTACGACGCCAATGCCAAACGGCGATCCAGGTCTTTTCCCAGGGCACGTTCAGCGTAATTCGCGGATTACTCGTTGGCTAGTCCGGCATGGAGCGACACGATTCCGCCGGGGACTTTTCGCGACCGCCGCCGAGCATCAAAATAAAGCGATGACCGATTCTGTATGGCGAACGTCCCTGGTCCTGGCCCTGTACCAGAACCGCAGTGCGCCGGCCTCGCGGTTCGTTCAGCTCGCGACCGTGCGCGCCGATGGTCGGCCGGCCAACCGCACCGTCGTCTTTCGCGGCTTCTGGAAGGACACGCCACAAATAACCTTTGTGTCCGACGCTCGAAGTCTCAAGGTGCAAGAGCTGCGGCAATCTTCCTGGGCCGAGGTCTGCTGGTACTTTCCCAACACGCACGAACAATTTCGCATCGGCGGACCGGTCGCCGTGATTGGAGATGACGCGAGCGACGGCGATTTGGCGGTGGCGCGCGAGCACGCCTGGCGCGAGCTGGGAGAACCGGTCCGAATGAGCTTCAACTGGCCGGCGCCCGGGCAGCCCCGCGCCGTGGGATTGCCATTCCAGACCGAGCGGCCCGACCCCAGTAACCCCGTGCCGAATTTCTGTCTATTAATGCTGGACCCCCAAGAGGTCGACCACCTCGAGATCAACGGCAATCCTCAAAATCGCTGGCAATTCCGGCGCGATGCGGAGGGTGACTGGCGGGGCGCGGAAGTGAATCCGTGAGCGTGAACGACTCTGGCGCCCGCCATCGCGCCCGACCGTCGAGCGAACGATCGCGAAGCCGTCGTTACTTGTTCCGATCCGCCGCCGCCGGTTTCGCGTCTTCCTGCTGATGCCCGAGGCGATCCACCAGGACCTGAACGCCGGCGCGGGCAATCTGGGCATCTTGCTCGCCCGTTCCTCCCCCGACGCCGATGGCTCCGATGACCTGACCGTCAACCACGATCGGGACACCCCCCAGCAGGGTCGTGATCTTGCCCCCGCTGGCCTGGGCGGCATTTTGAAGACTCAGGTTCAAGAGAGGGTCGGGAATGCTCGCACCCGCCGGAAGCGGCCCCGTCGCTTGCCGGAAGGTCGCGGCTGTGGTCGCTTTCGTGATCGCCGTGTAGCCGCTGGCCGGCCGGGCGCCGTCCATGCGCTCGAAGGCGACGAGATGGCCGCCGTCATCGACAACAGCGATATTGACTTTCAGCGGCATGGACTGCGCTTTCACGAGAGCGCCGGTGATCGCGGCTCGCGCGCCCGCCAGCGTGAGCCGAACCTGGTTGCGAATCACCAAAGGCTCCGCGCCGCCAGGCGACGGAAAGCTCAGCTCACCGACTCCCGAGCGAGCCGGCACGCGCTCCGCCGCCGGCAAACCACCCGCGCGGTGCACCGCGGAAAGCGCGTCGCCGATCGCGGCGACGCCCCGTTTGAGACCGTCGTCAAAGTCTTTCCGGCGAAAACCGTCGATGAAGGTCGCGCGGATGGCCTCAACGCGCGGCCGGGGCAGGGCCCCCTGGTAGGCGCCGAGACCAGGATCTCGATTGACGATTCTTTCTTGGCGATCAGCACGAAGAGCCCGTGGATTCCCGATTTTTCCGCCATTCGACGCGACTCATCGTCAATGGCTCGGCCCTTGAGCGTCTCGACGGTCTCGATGATTGTCGCGACAAAAGTCTCGCGCTCGATCCGTTCCAGCTCGTTGCGGGCCACTCCCACTGCCGCCGGGCTGAACAATCTGGCCGAGTCGTGGAGATCCGAAAGCAGTTTCGGCGCGCGCTGCGATGTGTCAGCGCGCTTCCCTTCCTGAGCGGCTGCTCGATCCGCGGCGCCAAAACGAGACCGGCCAGCATCCCGAGCGTCGCGCTCCTGACTGTTAAACGACGCCAGACTCGTGCCCATGAACGTTTCATTGTCGCGATGCTCCCCCTGTCGACGCACTGCGGCACGCCGGGCCCACCGTCGCGGACCTGGTCGCCGCGCGGGCCATGCCGCGCGCTCACAGCGCTCTATCCGCACGCGGATCGGATCGACGCGACCCGAGTTCTCCGAGCGCACATTAACGGGATGACGTCGTCCCCGCTGGCTTGCGCTGGGCGAGCATCCAATCGATCAGCTCTGGGTCGTTGTACGCGCGGTCCCAGCTATTGTGCCCGACGCCACGGTACTCGGTGAGCCGCGCCCTGGCCCCCATTCTCTGGAGCGACTCGACCATCGAGCGCAGGTTGTGCACGGTGGTATCACGATCGGCATCGCCGCAAAACGACCAGACCGGCAGGGCTTTGATACTTGCCGCCCCCTCCGTCTTGCCCGGCCCGCAGATGGGCACGACCGCCGCAAACCGCTCTGGATGCGCCGCTGCCAGTTCCCAGGTTCCGCGTCCACCCATCGACAGGCCGGTCAGGATCACGCGCTCCGGGTCGGAAGCATAGCTGGTCATCACGTCGTGAAGCGCGGCGAGCGCGGCGTTGCTATCGGCCGAGCCGGCTGCCCAGGTCTGGCGCGCCTGGGGAAACACGACCAGGGCCGGCAATCCGCCGGGGCGGTTCATGATCGCTGGGCCGATGCCCACTTGCGCCGGGCGGATCCCATCATCGCCCCGCTCGCCGGAACCATGCAGGAACAAGATCACGGGAAAGATCTTCGAGCCATCGTACCCCTCGGGCACGTACACCGAATATTTCCTGTCTCCCTCCGCGGTCTTCTGCGTGCGGACGTGGAAGCCCGGCCGGTCGGAGTTCTCCGCGGCGGGGGTGGGCAGTGCTTGAATCATCACGTCCTTGAACTGGACCTCCATGGGCCCGCCCGCGTGGATCTGCACGGCCACGAGCCCGGAACGCGCGATGTCGGCCTCGGTCTCTCGGTAGCTGACCGCGGTGGCCCCGTTGAGCCCCAAAGTAATGCGGTCGCCGATCGCACGGACCGTGTAGTGGTTCCACCCGTCCTTGTGAAGCGCCTTCAAAGCGGCTTCCGAGCCCTGCACCAAGACCTTATTGCGGCGCGACTCATCGTAGAGCGAGCCCCAGTAACCTTCGCCGATGTCGGCTTGATAGCCTGACATTTCATTGGGAGGCACGCGTACGCTGCGGAACTGCACGCCGCTATTTCCCTTTCCGCCCAGAAGTCGGAAGTTGAGCGAGAGGACGAAGTCGCCATAAGCGTGCTTGGTCGCCAGGAACTCGTTGCGAGCGAGCCCCGTCGTATGGCCGATCAGCATCCCGTCTCGGACAGACCAGAGCGATTTGTCCCCTTCCCACCCGTTGAGATCGTTGGTGCTCACCAGCGGCGTCATTCCGGCGGTTTCGATCACAGGCCTCACGCCGCCCAGTAACCGGAGCCAGCGCACCACGATGGTGGCGGTGTAGGTTCCAGCCAGGTCTCCGGCGCCGCCGGGTGCGCCCGCATAGCTGCCATCGGACTGCCGGCACCGAGCGATGAACGAGTGAAGCTTGTCCACGTCCGGCTGCTCGCGCAGCATGTAGAGTGCGCGCATCACGCGGTAAGTGCTGCCGAGGTCGGGCGCCCCCGAATCCTTGGACCATCCTCCTTCCGCTCGCTGACCGGCGCGAATCGCCGCGACGACAGCATCGCGCCTGTCAAGCTCGAGCCCCATTCGCAGCATCGCCGCGGCCGCGCCGCCGGTGGCAAACGCCTGACCCGGTCCCTGACCAAAGGTTCCGTCCGGATTACGCATTGACTGGATCTGCTCGTTCCACCGCGAAAAATCGACGGACCGGGCGCGCACGGCCTCGAGACCGGCAATCGACATCCTGACTTCCTCAAAACTCTTGGCGTTTTTACCGAGAAAGTCCGTCGCACCCTTGATCATCTCGGCGTCGGCGATCTTCAGCTCCGAGGCAGCCATCAGTCCGATCGCGGTCGTCACCACGTCGGGCTTGCCGCCAGGCGTCTGGGCAAACCCACCGCTTGCGTCGCGGCAGGACCTGACAAACTTGATACAGCCCAGGACGTCCGGCACCGCCCCTCCGACATGCAGCAAGACCTTCAATCCCGTATTGGTCGCACCCAAGCTCGAGGGCTGACCCATCTTGCCGGCGAATCCTCCATCCTTGTTCTGATGCGCGGCGGCGAATGCGGCCGTCTGCGCAAATTCGGCCGGAGTCTGCCCGCTCGCGGGCGAAAGAGCCAAAGCAATTGCGAGAACGGCAATGGCAACGGCGTGAATGCCTGCAACTCGTGTCATGGCCCGGCTGCTCCCTGATGGCTGGTCCGGAGGGTGGTTCACCAGTCACTCAGTCTGCCAGGCAATCCGTCCCTCGGCAACAGACTGATACTGGGAAACATCCGCTTCCCGATTTGCCGCACGAGCCGCGAAGAGCGGTAGGTCGCCGGCCGCCAAAAAAGAGAGAAGCTCGTTCGGAAATGAATGCGCTTCGCGGTGGTCGAGAAGGGCACCGAAGATGTGAAATGCGGGGCCATCAGCAACCGGGCGCCACAACAACCCCGCCGCAAGAGCGACCGGCCATGCTGCCGTCGCTTTCGGTGGGGACCCCGAGTCGCGCACCACGATCGCCTGCGAAGCCCGCACATCGTAGTCACAATGAGCGTCGATTCTCGGCTCGCGCACCACGATCGGTGCTCCGGTACGCACGCTTTCAGAGCGCACGGCGACCCGGAACAAAACCAGTAGTGAACTGTTGTTACTTTTGAGAAGTTGTTATTTGCTCTTGCCTTTTAGAAATCCTCTCTCATAAACTATGTGTGAGTCATCGGGAATACGAGGTCACGATGGATGGGCCTCGAAGACTCGATCAAGCGTCCAACCCTGCCCGGGGTTTCGAGCTCCAGTCTCCTTGCCAAGCCCACGACCAGCATTTCTCTCTGTCCCCTCCTAAAGAAATAGTCACCGACTCTCGTTAACCGCACCGCCTGGAATCGCGCGGCGAGGGCTTGGCGGTTATTTTCCGTGTGAAGCAGGTCTGTGGAATGCCGCGGGACCGCACGGCGCCCATGCGGGTATCCCGCCGGCGCGCGACCTAGCGACGGCAATCCTCGGGCAATTCCGAGCCCGCGAGAGACGACGCAAAATGCGGACGGACGACGTGTTGGAACACAATCTCGACGTGATTCTTCGAATTGAGGTGCTACCGATGAAACGATCCCAGTTGGGCCGCCGACGCTCTGCCGGCTTTACCCTGATCGAGCTCCTGGTCGTGATCGCGATCATTGCGGTCTTGATCGCGCTACTGTTGCCGGCGGTGCAGTCGGCCCGCGAAGCTGCCCGCCGCGCGCAATGTGTCAATAACTTGAAGCAGATCGCCCTGGCATCCATGAACTATGAAAGCAGCACCGGATCATTGCCGATGGGCAATGCGGCCAATAATGACACGACCAATCCCTTGAACCCGGTGTGCGCGGGGCTCCAGGGGTACTCGGCGTTCGCGTTCATCCTTCCTTTCTTGGAGCAGGCAGGAGGATACAACGCTTACAACTTCAGCTGGCCAGGCGACATGTATCCCAAGGCAGTCACGGCCGGCCCCAACGTCACCGCCGGGCTCCAGCGGATCTCGTCGTATATCTGCCCTTCGGATCAACCGGCGCTGCCGATCAGCCTGGCGGGTAACACGATCGCGGTCAACCAGAGCTCCTACGGCATGAATCGAGGCCGCATCGAGAACATCTTTTTCAACTGGGCGCTCAGTGCATTTCCCGATCCGGGCCAACCGTTCTTCACCACCTGCAATTACGGCGGCGGCGACGGACCCTTCATGCCCGAGAGCGTGGTGCGAATCTCCGACATCACCGACGGCACGAGCAACACGTTCCTTTATGGTGAGATGTCACGGTTCCCGAACGAGCCGGCCAACATCTTCCAGTTTGCCAATATCACCGCGGCGTGGGGCGACGGTACCTGGTACTCCAGCGGTGTTCGCGTCAGTGGCGGGGCCTTCGTCATCCCCGCGCTCAACTCCCCTCCCGACACGACTCCCAACGGCGCCATTTTCAACGCCTGCTTCGCCAACGCCGCGCAGCCGCCCGACTGGCTCAAGAACTCTGTGATTCCGGGCGGCCCGTGCAATACCCTGGGTCAGTGGGCCTTCCGCAGCTTTCATCCCGGCGGAGGAAACTTCGCGATGGGAGACGGGTCGGTCAAGTTCATCAAGAATTCGATCAACCTGATTACCTATCGTGCGCTTGGAACCAGGAATCTGGGCGAGGTTGTCAGCGCCGACCAGTACTGATCCGCTCGCATGGCAGTCGAACGTATCACGCCAGTGGGCGACCGTGCCCTGCCCGGTGCTACGACACCGGCACAGGGCACGTAAGCGTCAACCCAAAGAGAGGTGACAATCTACTCCAGAACGCCGGCGCGACCGACCAGAAGAGCCCGCGCCGGGTAGCCGCTTTAAGCGCGCACGGTCCACCTGAACGACGATTGCAATCGTCTTTACCGCTTATTCTGAAAATTTATCAGGTGATCTTGATTTTCAGAATTACTGGTCCCTAAACTATCAATCAGTGATTCGAGAACGCGCGGTCGGTTTCGACGGGCCTCGCAGACTCGATTTCAGCTTTCGACCCTGCCCGGGGCTTCGTGCTCTCTTCTTCTTGCCAAGCCCGCGATCAGCACTTCTCTCGCTCCCGTCCTAAAGAAATAGTCACTGACTCTCGTGATCCGCGCCGGCCGAGGGCCGTCCGGCGAGCGCCTGGCGATTATCTCTTTATTGACTCGACGCAGTGAATGTCGTGGGAAGACGGCCCTTGCGAGCCTGGGAGTAGCCGTGCTCGTACGTGCCGTCGACCGCCTGTGGCGATCTCGGGTTACGAAGCGGCCAGGGAAAAAAGCGTCGCCGCGAGCTCGCCTGGAACGAAATGCAGAGATCGAAGTGGTTCTTCAAAGGGAGGTGCCCAGCATGATTGAATCCAGGCTTCGCCGTCGTCGCACGACCGGTTTCACGCTGATTGAGCTCCTGGTCGTCATCGCCATCATCGCGGTCTTGATCGCGCTATTGCTGCCCGCGGTCCAGTCCGCGCGGGAAGCGGCTCGTCGCGCTCAATGCGTCAACAACCTGAAGCAGCTTGCTCTGGCATGCATGAACTATGAGAGCAGCACCGGTGCGCTCCCGATGGGAAACGTTGTTCTGAACGTCACCGCCAACGGGTTCGGCCCGCCTTGCACAGAGTCGATGCTCTACTCGGCGTTTGCGTTCGTCCTGCCCTATCTCGAGCAATCCGGGGGATTCAACGCGTACAACTTTGTCTGGCCCGGAGACACGTATCCCAATGCGGTCTCAGGGAGTCCCAACGTGACCGCCGGCATCCAGAGAATCTCCTCCTATATTTGCCCATCAGATCAGCCTGCCCTGCCTATCAGCCTCGCGGGAAACACGATCGCGGTCAATCAGTGTTCCTACGGGATGAACCGCGGGCGCATCGAAAACCTGTTCTCCAACTGGGCGATGAGTGCGTTTCCCGATCCGGGACAACCGTACTTCACGACCTGCAACTACGGCGGCGGCGACGGACCGTTCATGCCCGAGAGCGTCGTGCGCATTTCCGACATTACCGACGGAACCAGCAACACGTTTCTTTTTGGTGAAACGTCACGGTTTCCAAATGAGCCGGCCAACATCTTCCCGTTCGGGAACATCGCCTCCGCATGGGGAGACGGGACCTATTTTCCGACTGGTGCCCAGTTGAGCGGCGGGGCCTTCGTCATCCCCGCGCTCAATGCGCCCCCCGACACCACCGGGACGATCTTCAATGCCTGCTTCGGCAACACGATTCAGCCTCCGGACTGGCTGAAAAATTCCACCATTCCGGGTGGTCCTTGCAATTCGCTCGGCCAATGGGGCTTCCGAAGCTTCCATCCGGGCGGCGGCAACTTTGCCACGGCCGACGGTTCGGTGAAGTTCATCAAGAACTCGATCAACCTGGTCACGTATCGAGCTCTGGGGACGAGAAACGTGGGAGAGGTCACGAGCGCCGACCAGTATTGAATCGTTCGGAGCTCGTTTGCGGAGGGCCATCCTCTGCATCCAGGGACCCTGCCTGGCCTCGACCAACGCCAGGCCAGGGCACCCGGATTTGCATGAAGCCCGGTCCTGAACGCCTTGCGGCGTGCTTTTCTTTTGCTCGACGGGTACGCGACCGCGCACGCATTCGTGTGGTTGGACACCCAGAGGAGATTGAAATGAGACGATGGTTTGCTGGTTCTTTCATGCTGGCGGTTCTCGGTCTTGTGATCGCCTCCGGGTGTGGCGGGCCCACGGAAGACGCGGCGGCCAAGTGGGACGGGAAGGACCCGCTGCCTCCGATCACGATCAAGCCCAGCAAGAACAAGAACGCGCTGAAAGAGCCGCCCAAGCGGGTGAGGGGCTTCACTGTCCCCAAGCCCAAATAGATCGATGCCGCGCCGGCTTGCGACGTGCGACTGTGATCCTGGACTCCTGCGAAGTCGCCGGCTGTGCGACGGGCGCCCTCCAGCGGTCCACTGCTGCGCCTGAATTCAGCGGCGCTGCGCCCTGGAACTGGCGCGCAACAGCCGGGCCGCGCCCGAGGATTGAGCGCAGCCGGCGGAATGTGTAGCCTGAGTGGACTGGTGCGCAGCTCAAGCGGCGCCGACCCGTCCGAGGCTAGCACATGGCAATCACGGTCGAGTGTCCGTCATGCCGATCGACGTTTGAGATCGAGGAGAAGCACGCCGGCAAGCGTGCCCGATGCCGTCGTTGCCGGGAGGTGTTCGCGGTACCCAGCGTGGCGCCCGAGCGTGTCGCGGACGTTGGCTTGGTGCCGCTCGACGAAGTACCGCAGCGCGGCGGTACGGAGGTCGTTCCTTCCACGGTTAGCCGGCGGCGGGATTCATGGTCGGAAGATGACTCGAGCGGCTACTCGCTCGCGACTGGGAGCGCGCGGAAAGTCAAGGGCTTGCGCGCTCGGCCGGAGCATCTGCCCGGAGTGGGGGCGAGCGCCAGGGGAGTCAGTGAGGCGGCCGCGCCGACGAGCAAGACGCTGACGCCGGCGGAGGTGCTCGCGGCGTTCGGCAGCGCGATCGAGCCGGTCCGGCCGTCGCCCCTGTACCGGCTGTGGATCGCCATCGTCGCCCTCATCATGCTACTGCTCCCCTTGATCTATTTCGCGCTGATCGGCCTGATCGTGGCCGGGCTCTTCTACCACGCGGTCAACCACACCACGGTGTTCCAGCACTGCGCGGCAGCGGAGGGGCCAAGGGGGCGGTGGCAATCTACGTCGGACCACTGATTGTCGGGGCGATCGTCGTGTTCTTCATGCTCAAACCGCTCTTCGCCAGACCGCCGCGTGGCCCCAAGCAGCGCGTGCTCGATCCGAGTGTCGAGCCGCTCTTGTATGCCTTTGTCGATGGAGTCTGCGCGGCCGTGCGAGCGCCGCGGCCGACCCGGATCGAGGTGAATTGTGATGTCAACGCGTCAGCCCGGCGCGAGGGCGCGCTCCTGGGCGTCTTCGGCAACGAGCTCGTGCTTTCGATCGGACTGCCGCTGGCGGCGGGGCTGACGTTGAAGCAGTTTGCCGGAGTGCTCGCCCACGAGTTCGGCCACTTCGCGCAAGGCGCGGGGATGCGGTTGTACGTGCTGATCATGACGATCAACCGGTGGTTCGCCCGCGTGGTCTACGAGCGCGACGCCTGGGATGAAACACTGGAGGCGTATTCGAAGGGTGGAGACTTCCGCATCATGATCCTGGTGGGCCTGATCCGCGTGGCGGTCTGGCTGACGCGGCGCGTCCTCTGGGTGCTCATGTGGGCGGGACACCTGGCGAGCGCCATCCTTTCGCGGCAGATGGAGTTTGACGCCGATCGTTACGGCGCACGGATGGTGGCGCTCGCGACTTCGCGGAGACTCACTGGCGTCTGCGCATCATGGCGCTGGCCGAGAACGGAGCGATCGCCGACCTTAACTCGAGCTGGCAAGAGAAACGGCTCCCCGATAACTTTCCCAAGCTGGTCCTCACGAACATCCCTCAGCTTCCGAAGGAGATGGTGGCGGCCTACCGCGAGGAAGTCGCCAACGGCAAGACCGGCTGGCTCGACCTCCATCCCAGCGACCGCGAGCGAATCGCACGCGCGACAATCGAAGAACCGGGCGATGGGATCTTTCACCTGGCCGGCCGAGGGACCGACGTCTTCGGAAACTTCGACGCGATGGCCAAGGTCCTCACGCTCGAGCTGTACAAGTCCAATCTCGGACCGGAGATCACGAAGGACCAGCTCTACCCCGTCGCCGAGCTGGTCGAGACCCAGGCCGTCGCCCAGGAGGGCGGGGCGGCGCTCGAGCGTTTCTTCCTGGGCGCGTTCGGGCTCATGACCGTCCGTCCCTCGCTGTCTCTGGACTATCCCAGGATTCCGGCCGAACCGGCGGCGGCGAAGCGAGCGCTCGTCGAAGCCAGAAACCAGCTCCAGGCGGCGCGGGGATCCACCGTGCAGGCCAACCTTCGCGTGGACGAAGTTTGGCGGCGGCTCTGCAAGGCCGAGTACGCGGTCATTGCCGCCAAGACCGGCGTTACCGTCGATCTCTCGGAGCTTGGGGTGAAAACCGGAACATCGCGCGCGATCGAAACGGCTCGAGACAGAGTGCAGTGCGAGCTCGACCAGATCGTCGAGGATTGCGGCCCGTTCGCGGCGGCCGCCACGCGACGGTTGACCGAGGCCATCGCCATTCTCGAGGCCGACCCGGTGGCCGACCGGATTGAGGCCGGCCGCGACCGCCGTGAGGAAGCCCGCGCCCTTTACACATGCGTGGCTCACCTTGGCAGAACCTACGGGCCCCAGGTCACGCGTCTCATGCTGCGCCGCACGACGTTGATCGAGCTTATACAAGCATTCCAGGCGGCCAGGAATCCGGGTCAGGGTCCGCTCCGGGACGCCCTGTTCAGGGCCTCGGGCAACCTCGCGGAGTGTCTCGAAGAGTTTCGCTGGAAGCTTGGCGATCGCATCATTTATCCGTTCGAGCACGCACAAGAGGACACGACCCTTGCCAGGTACGCGTTTCCAGTCGCCACTCCCGACCGAAACGACATCGGCGCGGTACTCGAGCTCAGCGAGGGCGCACTCGCTCGCTTGATCGCGCTTACACCCGCGCCCTCGGCCGGCTCGTCGTCACCGCGCTCGAGGTCGAAGGCGCGCTCGGACTCCCCTCGATCGAGGCGGAACAGCCATCGAACGGACCTGTTTAAGCCGCCACGGCACTGCGCGGCGCGGTCAGATCCGACGACGCGAACCGCCGAGAGCCAGGCCGGCTGCGCCGAAACGCCGTTCCGCGCTCTCGTCGACAGGATCTCAGGTTTGGAAAGCCGTCGGCCTGGCCGTGCTCGCCCGGAACCGCGCTGCCCTCGAACGCCGCACTGAATCTTCCCTTGGGGAAATGTCGGCCAACCGCGAGGACCGCCGTCCTGTGCTTGAGCTTCATTCTGCCGACGACCGCGCCATTCCTGCGGAAAAGCACGGTGCCCGAGGGCGCGAGCGCGGCCGCATCCAGAGCCGACACTGTCGCCGTGAGGAAATAACGCGTGCGGCCGTTGTGCTGGGTTGCCGCCGTGGCGATCAGGACCGTCATGGTCGGGGCCGGGCTCACTTTTTGCTTGAGCACAGAGCTGACCGACGACAAAGCGGCGGGTGTGCCGTTATAGACAGCCTGGATGCGCCGTCCCCACCGAGAGAGAAGCGACTGCTAAACTGGCGATGCCGTTGCCGTCGACCGCAACCGTTCCGAGAAACCGGCGGCCGCGCCGAAACGTGATCGTGCCGGCGGTGACCGGTCCGACGCCGGTTCTGACCGACGCCGTGAAAATCACCGGCTGGCCCAGCAGGCTGGGATCGCCTGAGCTCGCAATGCTCGTCGTCGTGGCAAAGGGAACCACCGTCTGCGTCACTGTCGGGCTGCTTGAGCCCAGGTTTCCAGGGGCACCATTATAGACTGCCGTGATGGCCGAGGTTCCAAGCGGCAGCGTCGTGGTTGTAAGCGGTGCGATCCCCAGCGCGTTCACCGGAACGACCGCAATCGTAGTCGTTCCCGCCATGAAACTGACCGTCCCCGTGGAGACGGGTGCGGTCCGGGTGCTGACCACCGCCGTGAACGTGACCGGTGCGCCCGGATTGCTGGGGTTGCCCGAGCTGCTCAAGAGAGTGGTCGTCACCGATTGCAGCGGCGCGAGCGTCATCGAGCTTGTGGTCGTGCTCACCGCGAAGGGCACGGATCCACCGAGGATGGTGCGCCCCGAGACGACGTTTTGAAATCCTCCTTGGATGACGGGTGCCGACAGGAACGTATACAGGTCGCCTTGCTCATAGGCATATCCGATCGTGGCGGCCAGGGTGCTTAAACCAAGGTTGATCCCGCTCGTCGCATCGGTGTCGACGAGCTGGGTGTACTGGCTGCCGGGCGTGGTTCCATTAAGCGTGACGATGAGTGTCGCGCCGTTTTGAAACACCGCTGGTCCCGAAAACGACCAGGTTCCCAGCCCACCAAAGGCCGCGATGACATCGACTTGCAGGCTGCCGGCACTGATCGAGCCGAAGACGTCGAGGGTGCCGGCGGCGGATTCGATTGCGCCCCCGCCGTTGAAATCGATGGTTCCCGTGATCAGCGTCCCGTTTCCCGCCTTGATGAGCTTGCCATCGCCGTTGATCAGGCCGGTGAACTGGTCGGTCGTTGCGACCGGCACCAGGACCGTCAGGCTTGTCTGGTCTCCAGCCACGGCCGTGCCGTCGAGATTCACGAGTCCGGTTCCAGTCAGCGTGCCGATCCCGGCTGTCACGTTATCCGCGATCACCAGGCTCGACGCCGACGCAACCTGGAAGTTGATTGCGTTCAAATTCACGCTCGCACCCAGCGTGATGGAACCGCCGGCAATCGAGACCGGCACCGGCAGCAGTGTGGGCGTCGTCGGGAAAGTAATACTCTGTGTGTTGATCACGAGCCCGCCCCCTCCGGACTTGATCAAGTTACCCTGGAGGCCGAGCTGAAGGCCGGTGGGATCGGTCGTGGCTGCAATCTGCAGCGTGCTGCCGGCCTGGGAGCTGATGGTGGCGCCCGCCGAGAATTTCAGTCCGTCCAGAAGGATTGACGCGACCGTTCCGCCGCCTGAGGTGGCGATCGGGTTATTGAGCGACAGGGTCTGGTCGATCGCGATCGGGTTGCCGTCGAAGGTGTATGAGTCGTCGATCGTGAGGGAGTTTAGCGGGAAATACACGAACGTCGAGTTGAAGTTGATCGGCCCGGTCGTTCCCTTGGGCAGCGTCGCAATCGGAGGGAAGACGACGTCGGCAAACGGGGTCGGCGAGCCGGTTTGCTGCATGTGCGACTTCGGGTCAAAGTGCAGCCAGTTCTGCGGATCAGTCCACGTCTGCCCGTCTCCCAGCGCGGTCCACAGATACGTGCTGAGGACAATGCGGCGCTCGAGGTATTCGACGCGGGGGCCGAGAGTGTGATTCCGTCGAGCACGGCACGATTTCAATCGCGGCTCGTGCGTTCCGAGTCCGAGATACGCGACGCGGAGAAAACGCTTGAGCGGCATGTGCGCGAAGTCCTTTCCCAGGATGCCACCGCCTGAAGCCTCGCCGATCGAGCCCTCGGTTTGCTCCGCATCCTCAAGGATACTGCGGCGGTAACTCGCGGTGAAGGCCGGTCGCAGCGCCGAGCTAACCGGCGATGGCGATCGCGTGATCCACGCACGCCCCGGAACCGGACGCTGTCGGCCAGCGCGCTGAGCAGTAAACTGAGACGTCGCGCAGAGCGCGCTCGTTGTCACTGACTGAACGTGGCGGGAGGCTTCGCATGGCGAAGGTCGGACGCGGCCCGGGGCGGATCCGGTTTCTGCTGGCGTTCTCGGCGCTGGGTCTTGGGGTCTGCCCTTACCCGTGCCTTGGAACGGGTGGTCAATCCGGCGGCGAAGAGCGCGCTGGCCGCGTGGTCGCCGACGTGGTGCTCAAGGGTGGAATTCTGATCGACGGCACCGGCGCGCCAGGCGACAGGCCGATATTGCAATCCGAGGTGAACGGGTCGTTGCAATCGGGTCGTTCGAGGTCGACCCGAGCGCGAGGGTCATCGACGTCTCCTCGCTGGTGGTCGCGCCGGGCTTCATCGATTTGCACACGCACTCGGACCCAGGGATCAGTCAGGCGGCCCTTCGGCATAACCGCAACTATCTGACGCAGGGGGTGACCACGGTTGTCACCGGTAACTGCGGCCTGGGAGTGCTCGACGTCTCCAAGTACCTCGCCACGATCGATGCACACGGCGCCGGCACCAATGTCATTCACCTCATTCCGCACGGGGCACTTCGGTCCGCTGTGATGGGCGACGTGGAACGAGTACCGACGCCGCTCGAGCTCGAACGCTTGAAAAACCGGGTCGAACGCGGCATGAAGGAAGGCGCGTGGGGCCTCTCGACCGGCCTGATCTACGTTCCCGGCCGTTATGCGAACACCGCTGAGCTGATCGAGCTTTCCAAGGTCGTCGCGCGGCACGGCGGTCTGTACGCTTCCCACATTCGCAACGAGGGTGCCAGACTTTTGGAGTCGATCGAAGAGGCCATTTCGATCGGCAAGGAAGCGGGCGTGCCCGTGCACATCTCGCATCTGAAAGCGAGCGGAAAAGCTTACTGGCGGACCGTCGGTCCTGCTCTGAGCCGGATCGCGGCGGCGCGCAGGGCAGGGCAATCGGTCACCGCCGACCAGTATCCTTACACGGCCTCGAGCACCCGGCTGGCGGCGATGGTCGTTCCGCACTGGGCGATCCGCGGGGGCGGCGACGACTTTGCGCGGCTGGCTGCCGACGGCGGCCGCGGCAAAGCACTGCGACGGGAAATCGAGCAAGCGCTCGCGGAGCGCGACGGTGGAGCCTCGATCCGGATCGCGCGGTACGTCCCGCGTCCGGAATGGGCAGGGCTCGACCTGGTCACGATCGCCGCTCGCGAACGAAAACAGGCGGTTGAGATCGTGCTCGAGATCGAGCGGCACGGCGGCGCGCAGGCGATCAGCTTCGGCATCAGCGAGGACGATGTGCGGCAAGTCATGCAGCATGATTTTGTCGCCACCGCGTCCGACGGATCGGCGCACGAGCGCGTTGCCGGCGACCGACCTCACCCGCGGTCGTACGGCACTTTCCCTCGCAAGATCCGTTATGCGCTCGACGAGCGGATCCTCACGCTCGAGCAGGCCGTTCGATCTTGCACCGGCCTGCCCGCCGAGATCCTCGGGCTGCCGGACCGAGGCGTGATCCGTGAAGGCGCATTCGCCGACATCGTCGTTTTTGATCCCGAAACCTTTCGGGACGCCTCGACGTTCGACCAACCCACCCTGTATGCGCCGGGCGTGAAGTACCTGTTCGTAAACGGCACGGTCTTGATCGCCGGCGAGAAGCTCGAGCGCGGTCCCGAATCCGCCGGCAAGCTGCCGGGCCGCGCGTTGCGACTGAATCGCGACGGTCCCGCCGATCTGATCCTCGACGTGGGGCGTATCTGGACCGGCGACCGGGCACGCCCATGGGCCACTGCGCTTGCCGCTCGCGGCGGGGAAATCGTCGCCGTCGGCAGTCTTGCCGAGGTCAAGCCGTTCGCAGGGCACTCCACGCGGACGATCGAGCGGCATGGTGCCTTTGGCGTACCTGGCTTGATCGATGCGCACGGCCACATGGAGGCGCTCGGAGCGGGCCAGGAACAGCTCGACCTGCGCGGAGTGGCCTCGCTCGAGGAAGTCGCGCGGCGCGTGAAGGCTCGCGCCCAAGCGACACCAGGCGACTCATGGATCACGGGCCGCAATTGGGACCAGAGCCTCTGGCCGGGCGGAGCGTTTCCGACGGCGGCGGTGCTCGATGCGGCGGCGCCAGATCGACCCGTCTGGCTCAAGCGGGTCGACGGACACGCCGGTTGGTCCAATTCCGAAGCCATGCGACGCGCCAGGATCGACAAAGCCACCAGCCTCCCGTCGGGCGGACAGATCCTGCGCGACCAGGCCGGTCAGCCCACCGGGGTGTTCGTCGATGCCGCCATGAGCTTGATTGCGCGCCGCGCTACCGGACCCGACCAAGGCCGACCTGAAGCGCAGGCTGCTGGCGGCGCAGCAACACGTGCTCGAAAATGGCCTCACATCCATACACGACGCAGGGATTTCGGGACAGGTCGCAGACGCTTACCGCGAACTGGATCGCGAAGGGCGGCTCGTCGTCCGTGTCTACGGCATGGCCTCCCTACCCTCCAACGGTGAGCTCGCCTTTGTGGGCAGGCGCCCGCAAGAGCCGGCCACCGGGTCGCGATTCGAGCTGCGAGCGGTCAAGCTCTTCATCGACGGGGCGATGGGCTCGCGCGGCGCCCTCCTGTTCGAGCCCTATAGCGACGATCCGGGCAATTCCGGGTTGCTCTTGATCGATCCGAAACTGCTCGAGGCGATCGTCACGACCGCGCTCCGAAATGGCTGGCAGGTCTGCACTCACGCGATCGGCGACAAGGGCAATGCGCTCGTGCTCGACGCCTACGCGGCTGCCCGCAAACTCGTTCCGGAAACCCGAGATCCTCGGCTCCGGATCGAGCATGCCCAGGTGGTGCGCAAGCAGGACGTCCAACGTTTCGCGACGCTCGACGTGATCGCCTCGATGCAGCCTTCACACGCCAGCGACGATATGCGTTGGGCCGATGCACGTCTCGGCTCCGCTCGGGTCGGCGGTGCCTACGCGTGGAGATGGTTTACCGATGCGGGCGTCAAGCTGGCGTTCGGCAGCGACTTTCCCGTCGAAGTCGTCAATCCGTTCTGGGGAATCTACGCGGGCGTGACGCGACGAGATCGCGAAGCCAAACCCGCTGGCGGGTGGCATCCCGAACAACTGCTTTCGATCGACGATACGTTGCGCGCGTTCACGGCCGGGGCCGCATACGCCGCGTTCGCCGAGCACCGGCAGGGAATCCTCAAACCGGGCTTGCGCGGATCTCACCCTCATTGATCGCGACCCGTTCCAGGCCGCACCGCTTGACCTCCTGGCCTCCCGGGTGGTCGCCACGATTGTCGATGGCAAGATCGTCTACGAGCGCTCTGCCGACTGAATACTCGCGCGAAGATCGCGCAGGCTGAGCGCAGCCTGCGACGAAGGTCCAGGCCGTCACGGTTGTCATCGCCGCTGAAGGCCAGCAAGTGACAGCCTTCCCGGCTTTCAAGCGGCCGCTCAGGCGGGAAGCTCACTGTACTTGGGCGTGACCTGGCGGATGTTCGGCTCGATGCTGGCCTCGATGCGGCCGGAGGTCCAGCCAAGCCCTCCGAGCAACAGTGCCTGATACATGGGGTTTGCCCACACATCCTCGCGGTGGCCCATGGACGTGTAGAAGACGCGTCCTTTGCCGTAGGCCCGCGCCCAGGTCGCAGGATAGTTGGGGCGCTGGTACTCCTTGCCTTTCATCCCCTCGGTGACCTGGACCAGGATCACGTGCAAGTCGTCCGGCATGTTCGTGAGGGCATACCATTCGTCGTTGATGCGGAACGAGCGGCCCGACTGGCCGAAGCCCTTGGCGATTCCGGGGAAGTCCGGATCAGTGATATCGATCCGGACCTCTTGCTGCGGGCCGTGGGAGACGAACTCGCCGCCGATCATCTGGACATACGGGTCAAGAGCCCCCTGGTCTCGATTGCCGGGCTTCTTGTATTTCGGTCCGAAGTGGCCGAAGGTGTCGGCGGCGCAATGCATGCCGACAAAGCCCTTGCCACCGCGAATCGCGTCGTAGAATGCCTTTTCACCATCGGCCGACATTGGTGGGCTCTTATCCGTCCCGGGCGTGTTCAGGTCGCCGGTCGTCTCGAAGACAAAGACGTCCCACTGGCCGATCTGGTCTGGTTCAAACAGGCGCCCGTCCTTCGACGCGACGACCTCGAAGCCGTGCTCTTTGCCGATATCGGTCAAGATTCGTTCGGCGTGGCTCAGCTTGTCGCCGTCGCGCGTGATGACCGAATGCTGGAATCCCGAGCTCTTCGTGAAAAAGAGCACTTTCTTGGGGTCGCCCTTTGGCTGGGCAAGCGCGCGACTCATGGCGCCCGAAACCAAGCCAAGCGACGCCGCCGGCTGAGAGCCACTCACGACGACTGAGGTGACGCGACATCGTTGTTCCTCCTCCCGGGGCCACGTTCGAACGCTGGGTCATACCGGCTTTTCTTTTTAACCGAGCGGGACCATGAAAGAAACCCGGGACACCGCTAAGAGGCCGGTTTCGTGCTCAAGCGAGCAGCAGGGCCGGCTTTGCGCTTGCGAACTTGAAATGAGACGAGTACTCTAGCCCCAATCGGCGTCATCCGTAGACGCTGGACAGAATTACCCGAGCGGTCCCTGCGAAAAGCCAGGCAGAGCTGCACGGAAACCAACACCCGGCACGGACGCTGAGGCCGAGCTACGCGTCCGGCCATTGGTTGGGGGACGCAATCAGGATGTCTCAACTCGCATCAGAACCGGAAACGGCCGACCAGACTCAGCTTTCCAAACTGTGCGTCTCGATTCGCGGCAAGCTCCAGTTCATGGACTATCTGGTCCGTGCCGCCTTGGCGGACGCCGAGCGATACCGGTCGGAAAACGATCCCGGCACGCGGATCTTCATCAGGCAGCTTGTCGAGATGCACGCGGCCAATCTTCGGCAAGAAAGCCAGAACATGCGTCTGGTCGGCGAAGTTTGTGCCGCGCTCGAAATGTTGGTCGAGGGATCGTCCGATTCGCAAGATCAGGGAGACCTGCCATGAACGCGACAAACAATGGCACAATCAATCGTCCCGGCCACCGCGACGTCGACGCGTCGTCCGGCCTACTCGATGACGATTCCCCGATCTCGTCCCGGATTGGCGCACCCACCATCGAGCTGCAGCGATCCCTGGCGGAGATCAAAGGCCAGGCGCAATTTCTCCTCTACCTGGCCGATCAGATCGAAGAATCGCTCGACCAGCTCGTGAACGAAGCCGACGCTTGCCATGGCGCCTTTCTCTGCAAGGTCCTGGGCATGTATTCCGGCCAGCTCGAGAGCAAGCACCAGGGCCTCGGCGAGAAGATCGCGGAGGCCTGCCAGGAAGTTTATGTCACGGTGCGCGAGCACGAGATCGGCTGATCCCGTCAGTCGCGCCTGGCGAGGCAGCAAGTCGACCGGCGTCCGCTCTCGCCGCGGCGCTAGCCGCTGCGCCTATCGCGCGATACGCCCAGCACGAACATGATCCAGAGCGCCGACACGGCTTCGCGCATATCGAGCTTCGAGCTGCCGGCACGCCGGTTCTCGAACAGGATCGGAGTCTCTCCGATACGGCAGCCGACGGTCTGGCACCAGAAGAGAATCTCTTCCTGGAACGAGTAACCGCGCGAGCGGACGCGGTCGAGATCGATCTCCGCCAGTTTGCTGACGCGGTAGCACCGAAACGCGCCGCTGTTATCCTTGCTGCGGAGGCCCAGGAGCAGGCGAGCGTAGCCATTGATCGCCGAGCTCATGAGCCGCCGCTTGAGTGTGAATCCGCCTTCGACACCACCGCCTGGCACGTACCGCGAGCCGATCATGACATCGTGGTCGTGCATCCCCTTGAGTAAATCCGGGATAAACCGGGGTGGGTGACTGAAGTCCGCATCGAGGTTGAGCAAGTAGTCGAAGCGATGCTCGATCGCGTACCTGACCGCGGCCAGGGTCGCGGTGCCCAGGCCCAGCTTGCCAGACCGGTGGATTACATGAAAACCAGCCAGCGCTTCACACAGCTCGTCGGCGATCCGGCCGGTCCCGTCCGGTGAATTATCGTCGATCACCAGGATCGAGCTCTGCGGCGCGAATTGCCGGATGGATTCCACGAGGCCCGAAGGTTGCCTGCTTCGTTGTAGGTCGCCAGCGACACCAGAAGTTTCGGATGTTCTTCGGATGTCGGCGAGGACGGGTCGGACACGGTCGGTTCATCCCTGATTCAAGCGTTCACCGCGCCCGGCGCGAAACCGATCGCAGTCCCAGGCCAGCGCCGGGACCAAGATATCGCCGCGGGCAATTGTGCGCCAAGGTAAACCATACGCTGGTTCGACGAGGAGCCAGGTTCGGGCCTGCGGCTCGGCGTGCCAACGAGTTATCTATTGCAGGCCGGCGGCCCACCCAGGAAATGCCTCAGAGAGTGCGGTCGAGGGCCACGGGCATGTGACTCGAGAAATGCGGCCAGAGTCAGGTGAGAAGAGTTGAGAAAAGCAGGTGCCGCCTCCGGAAGGCCCTGTCCCGACGACTCATCGTCTTCGGGTCAGGTCGACCGCGGTCGCCGTTCCCCCCGGGAAGAGGTACGGCTGGGAGCACCAGGATCTGCGTCGGCGACACCTGCTCGTCAAAGAAATCGGCAACGACCCCCCGCACGCCGAATCATCGCCGCGCTCAGGCCGCCATGAAAGCATTCGGCGGTCGAAGAGCCATTTCATCAATGGATTCGCCGCATTTTTGGGGGCCGCGGTCCGTCAGACTGAGCTGGTACGATTCTGACGACGGCTCGCAGCCATGATGGTGCTTGGTCGCCGGCACAGTGCGACGTCATCTGGTCACGATCCTGGCTGCTTTGACTGGCGGAACCGCGTGAAAAGCTGGCTGTAAGGCGCAAACTCGTGCTGTCCCTCAGCGCGAACCGCGGGCCGCGCGGCGTCTGCCGGCGACTCGGCTTCGGTCGTCGATTCGACCTCAGCCAGCTCTTCCGGCCCCACGAGTCCGGCCGGCATCCCGTGATGCGCGTCCAGCGTCGGGCTCAGAGCGGCCCGGCCCTGGCTGCGCGTTTGCTCCATCCAGGCCTGGAGCCGCGCATAACGGTCCTCAATCGACTCTTCGCCGAAGACCGGGTCGTCGGACGAACCGGCGCCGGAAGGCGCACCCTCGCCGTCAGTCGCGTCGAGCTCGCCCTCGAGTTCACCGTCCCATCCCACCTCGACCAACCCATCCTCATCCCGGAGCGGCGGTCTCGATGGAATCAATGGCAGCATGCTTGATTGCACATCCACGATGCGCTCGTCGGACCGCGGCTGTGCCGCGGCTGGGCGTTGGTCGCGCGCGGGGACGTTCGACGTCAATCGAGGGGGTGAGGCTGACGGCTGGTGTGGTTGAGCTGGACCTGCCGGAACCGATCTGGAGCCGGAAGTCGAGGCACTGCGCCAGGGCCCAGTGTGCGTCTGCGCTAGCCGGAGCAACACGCCGGGATTTCCGCCCGAGTCGCGATGGAGCTCCTCCAGAGCGTGCCTCTGTTCGAGGTCGTCGCAATCCCCGCACTCCAGTAGTTCGCTGGCTTCGTCGACGTCCAGCGGCGTGAGATGCACGTGCACGCTCAATGCGGACGCGCAAGCGCTCTGACGGAGCGTGGATCCAACCCGCGCGAGTTCTGTCCGGCCCACGATCGCGACCGCCGCGAATGCGCCAGGCTGACCCATTCGATTGATAATGGCCCGGATTTCATCCCAGGCCAACGCGGATCCGCGCTGGGCTTCGTCGACGACCAGGAGCCAGCGCCGACCATCAGCGGCCTCGTCCTCGAGCGCCGCGTGCACTTGCAAGCGTGCAGCGCCCAGCCGGTTTTTGATGGATCTTCCCAGTGCATGGGCGATCAGGCGAAGCAGCTCCAGTCCGTCCATCGCCATCGCCAGATCGACGCTCACCGAGCGCCAGCACGCCGGCAGGTCGTGCACCAGCCGTCGCGCCAGCCAGGTCTTGCCAGCACCGGCCTCGCCCGTGATCAGGAAGGGGCCGGTCGGGCCGGCGGCGATGGCATGTTCCAAGCGATCGAGAGCCCGGCGGCGGCTGGTCACCGTGGGTAACGAATCTTCGCCATGCTGCCGGCGGCTCCAACCCCTGCCGATCCTCTGAACGTGCTCCATCGCCGACCCCGCTCCCTTCTCGCACTTGCCGTCACGTCATGTCGTGCCGAACCGTACCCTGGGAGAGCACGGCACTCGCGGAGTCTCGCCCGAATAGTGTACATCTGAATCCATACGTTTCGCGAGACGGAGGCGCATAGCCTCGTCATCAATCATCGGTGTCCGGCGGTTCCGGGCTTGAACTCGGCTGGCCGAGGAATAGTGCCCAATGACGGGATTGGTCGGTGACGGAAGTTGCTCAAGCTTTTCGGCTTTTGGTAGTATGAGGATGATCTATCAATGGGCGAGGTGTTGGGCCTCGGTCTACGCGACGAACCGCTCGTTCGGGCGAGATGAGCCGCCCAGGTGTTTCAGCCCGGTTCGGAGGCGCCCTTGCCGATAGAAATCCACACGGCCACCAGCGACGACCGCATCGGCGGCTATCGCTACGTCCGTACGATCCACCCGGGGGCAACCTCGGTCGTGTTGGAGGTGGTACAGGACGGTACCCAGCGCCGATTCGCTCTGAAGCAGTTGCTGGCATCTCGCGCCGAATACCGGGACGAGTACCGGGCGTTCATGCATGAAGCCAAGCTCGGCATGGAGCTACGCCACACCAATCTGATCCGGGTGTACGAACTGGTAAAGGATCCGGTTCAGCCCTATTTCGTGATGGAGCTGTTCACCGGCCATCACCTCAAGATGCCGATCGCCCGCCCGTCGATCTACCCGATGCCGAAACGGCTGCTCCACAGAATCATTCAGCAATCGGCGTCGGCACTGGCGTATCTGCACGATCGAGGCTGGGTTCACCGCGACGTGAAACCTGAGAACATTCTTTTCAACAAGTCGGGTGAAGTCCGGCTCATTGATTACGCGCTCGCGCGGAAGATCTCCGGCGGCTTCCTCAAGATGTTCGAAGGCAAGATCCCCCGCCAGGGAACCAAGTCGTACATGAGCCCGGAGCAGATCCGATGTGAGTCGCCGGCGCCGTCGGCCGATATTTACAGCTTCGGAATCACTTGCTATGAATTGGTTTGCCGTCGACCCCCTTTTCGCGCCAACTCTTCGCAAGAGCTGCTGGAGAAGCATCTGGGGGAACGGCCGCTTCCGCTCACAACTCATAACACGCTGGTCACGCCCGAATTCAACGAGCTGGTCTTGAAGATGATTTCGAAGCGGGCGGCGGATCGGTTCAGCAATTTCCACGAGTTTTTGACACGATTCCGAGCGGTCCGAATTTTTCAGGACGACCCGGACCCTCTGGGGCGCGACGGCGAGATGTCGTGAGCGAGCCGGACGCGGGCCCTCAGGCTCGAGCGAGCGGCCCGCCGCCCCCTTTCGTTTCGCGATCGAGGTCGCTTGGAGAGGCCCACCCATGGCCAAGGATGCATCCGCGATGCGCAGCGGCAGCGAGCCGCGACTGGCCTTTGAGGCCCCCATCTTCGAGATGGAAGCACGCCTTTCCGAGATGGAGGTCCAGTACGCCAAGAACCGCGCCGCGGTCGATTCGACCAGGATCGCCGAACAGATCCGCCGGTTGCGGCGCGAGCTTGCCGCGCTCAAGCGCGAAATCTATTCCCAACTCGACCCGTGGCAAATCGTTCAGGTCTCCCGCCATCAACAACGTCCGCAATCGCGCGACTATATCGAGCTGATTTTCGACCAGTTCCTCGAGCTCTACGGCGATCGCACTCTGGGCGACGACAAGGCGATCGTCACCGGCCTCGCCCACCTGGACGACGTCAAGGTCATGTTCGTCGGCCATCAAAAGGGCAAGAACCTGACCGAGCGCAAAGCCTGCAATTTTGGCTGCGCCCATCCCGAGGGCTACCGGAAAGCCCTCAAGAAGATGCAGCTTGCCGCCAAGTTCGGCCTGCCAATCATCTCCTTCATCGACACGCCCGCGCCTACCCGGGGATCAGTGCCGAGGAACGAGGCCAGGCGGCCATCATCGCCACGAACCTCATGGAAATGAGCCAGATCCGAGCCCCGATTGTCTGCGTCGTGATCGGGGAGGGAGGTTCCGGAGGAGTGCTCGGGATCGGCGTTGGCGACCGCCTCGCCATGCTCGAGTTTACTTATTATTCCGTGATTACCCCCGAGGGATGTGCATCGATCCTCTGGAAAGGGAGCGAACACGCGCCCAAGGCGGCGGCGTCATTGAAAATGACGAGCCGCGACCTCCTGGGCTTCGGCATCATCGACGACGTGATCCCCGAGCCGCTCGGAGGCGCCCATCGTGACCATCGCGAGGCCGCCGGCAACCTCAAGACATTCCTGATTCACAGCCTTCGACAGCTCAAGGACGTTCCCCTGACAGAACTGGTGGATCGCCGTTACGAAAAGTACCGGAAGATCGGCATGTTCCTCGAGACGCCGAACGTCGAGCGCAATGGCCAGGTCGAATCCTGAGCCGGGATCGAGTGCGTGAGCACTCGAATCGCCACCCTTGACTATTTTCCGCTTCGACCGGCAGCCAATCACACCTCGGTGGGGACGACAAATGGGCGCGGTATTCGCGAGTGAGCATCAGGTCGGCCTCGGAATCGCCGACGAACGACTCGGTCGATGGGTTGATGTGGAGCTTGCGGCCCAGGCGGTAGGCGATGTTGCCCAGGTGGCAATATGCGCTCGACAGATGTCCTTGCTCGATGTCGGCGTTCAAGAGTTTGTGGTCGCTGCGCCTTGACTGCCTTCACAAAGTTGGCGAAATGGTCGCCGCCCCCCTTTCCGCCCGGGCCCTTCTCGAGCCTGCGGCCGAGGAACGATTGCCACGAGTCGTAGCTGGGGATCACGAGGATGCCCTCGGTACCGTAGAAGATATCGCCGATCTTGACCTGAGCCGGAGACTCGCCGTTGGTCAGGAGGCCTCTCACCTCGAATTGCAGCTCGCAGTCGTCGAACTCGTAGCTCACGTGCAGCGTGTTCGGCGTCTGGCCCTGGTCGGAATATCCAAATCGGCCGCCCGAGGCCATCACGGCCTTGGGCAGCTCGTTCTTGCCGAGGCCCCACCGCGCCAGGTCCATCTGATGGATCCCTTGGTTGCCGAGGTCTCCGTTGCCGTAGTCCCAGAACCAGTGCCAGTTGTAGTGGAACCGATTGGGGTTGAAGGGGCGCTTGGGGGCGGGCCCCAGCCACAGGTCGTAGTCGACTTTTTCGGGCACAGGCGCGTCGGCCTGGTTTCCGATCGACCCGCGCGGCTTGTAACACAGGCCCTTGGCCATGTAGATCTGGCCGAGCTTTCCCGAGCGGAGAAAGGCGATCGCGTCCTGGATGCCCTGGTGGCTGCGGCACTGGGTGCCGGTCTGGACAATCCGCTCGTACTTCCGGGCGGCCGCGACCATCCGGCGCCCCTCGCTGACATTGTGGCTGACCGGCTTCTCGACATAGACATCCTTGCCGGCCTGGCACGCCCAGATCGTTGCGAGTGCGTGCCAGTGATTCGGTGTCGCGACCGAAATGGCGTCGATCGACTTGTCGTCGAGCACGCGGCGGAGATCCTGGACCACCTTGGGCGAGGCGCCGTAACGCTGCGCAATCGCCTTCTCGGCCGGGCCAGTGACTCCCAGGTCGATGTCGCAGATCGTGGTGATGCGGACATCCTTCAGATTGCCCCACCCCTCGATGTGCTCCATCCCCCGGCCCTTGACGCCACAGACCGCAACGTTCAACGTGTCGTTGGCGCCTGCCGGCTTTCCGCCCGCGTCATTGTCGTCCGGAGCTGCGCTCGCCGTGATTCCGGGGACCGCGGCCAGGCTGGCCGCCAGCGCTGCGGTGTCGCGAAGAAAGTTTCGGCGGGCGAGGGAGCGCATCGTTGGTGCCCTCAAGGGGGTGGTGGGGGAATCGAATCGCGCGAACGAGCGATGGCCGGCGGGAACGATCGGCGCGGGAAGTCAAGCGATTCGGGCTGACATCAGGGTGGAAAACCTGATCTACATCTAACCCGGTAGGTCGGGCTCTCGTCAAGCTGCTGGCGGGCGCGGCCGGGATCCGCGGCCGGCCGCAGGCCACGGCGAGCTATCTGCTTTGCAGGGCCCCGCGCCCGATGGCGCTCGGATCGCGCGCGACCTTGTCCGCGAATTCCCGCAATGTCGCCAGAACGACCTTGAGCTGGGCGAGCGCCTGCGTGGCCGAGATCGCCATGGTGTTCAAGTTGTCGTGCAGCTCCGGTTGAGTGAGCAGTTTCTGGAGAGTGCCCTCGGTGTTCAAGCCGCCTCGGCCGTCACGCAGCTTGCTGGAGAGCAGCTCGAGGTCGGCGGCGAGCACGTTGATCCGCCGGACCGCCTGGCCGATGTCGGTGGCCGGCGGATGATTCACGGGTGCGCCTAAGTCCTTGAAAACCGGTTCGATTTGAGCCAGTCCCGAGTCAAGCCGTGCCGACGCGGACGCAAACCGGTCGATGCCCGACTTGAAGGCATCCTGAGTCCTCGGGTCGAGCGTGTCATTGAGCTTCTTGAGAACTGCCCGCAGGTCGGCGATCGCGGGCTGGACATCGGCCTCGTTGGTCGAGATGACCCGCTCGATGCCCTGGGCCGCCTTCGACACGTTCCGTCCGGCGTCGGCCACCGAGCCCAGGAATTCGTCGAGCTTTTCCGCATTCTTGGACAGTTTCGAGAGCCCCGCGGCCGCCTCGCTGATCGACTTGAGCGTGTCGCCGGCCCCGTCGAAGGCCTTCGTCGCGGCTGCGAGCGCCTTCGACGGATCCGGCGCGACTTCGCCTTCGATCAGAGGTGCGTTCCCGGGCGCATTGCCCGTGGCCTGCATTCCAGTTCCAGTTCCTGGCTGGATGTCGATCGTGACGTCGCCGATCAAGGATCGCGAGAGCCGGGGAATCGTCCCTTCGTGGAGCCGATGTTTGCGTTCCAGGGCGAGCGTCACGATCACGCCGTCGGGCTGATCGGGGCGTTCATCGAAGCCGATTGCAAAGACATCCCCGATCCGGATCCCGCTTTTGCGCACCGGCACTCCCTCGAGCACCCCCGGTGCTTCGGTGAAGTGGACCCTGAGATAAACCTGATCGCGCAAAATCGACGGCGACTCGCCGAACCAGATGATCATCATGGTCAGAACCAGACCGGCCACGATGACGAACATTCCGATCCGGAACTGCATGAGACGGTCATTCATAATCACCCTCGCTTTTGCGATCGGCGGCTCTAGCGACGTCTGCCGGTCGCGGACGTGCGCATGAGGGCCATCTCGCGCAGCCGCTCACCCGCTTCGCCACGAATGAACTGGCCCACTCTCGGGTCCGAGCAGCTTTCGAGCTCCTCCGGCGGACCGTCGTACAAAACCTGCGGCTCGTCGGCGTCAAGGCGATCCAGCGGATACAGCATCACCACCCGGTCAGTCACCTTGGTCACGGTCTTCATGTCGTGGGTGACAACGACGCCGGTCGTCTTCTTGGTGCGCTGGGTTTGAAGAATGAGCTCGTTGATCACGTCGCTCATGATCGGGTCGAGCCCCGTGGTCGGCTCGTCGTAGAGCATGACCTCCGGCCCGATGGCCAGCGCGCGCGCCAGTCCGACTCGCTTGCGCTGGCCGCCGGAGAGCTCGGCTGGCTTCTTCGGCTCGACCTCCGCCGGCAGGCCCACCTCGTGAAGCCGCTGGCCGACGATCTGACGAATGGCCGCTTCGTCGCATTTGTGATGTTCGCGCAGGCTGAATGCAACATTGTCATAAACCGTCAGGCTGTCAAAGAGCGCTGCCATCTGGAACAGGAAGCCAAACCTCAGTCGCATCTTCACCAGTTCTTTGCCGTCGAGCTCATCTACGTTCGCTCCGTCGAACCGAACACTGCCCGTGGTGGGCGCAACAGGCCGATGATGAGCTTCAGCATCACCGTCTTTCCGCAGCCGCTTTCACCGATGATGCCCACCGTCTCGCCCCTGCGGATCACCAGATTGATCCCGCGCAGCACGGATTGGTAGCGGAAGCGCATGCTGACGTTGCGCAGCTCGATCAGGCCATCACGCTCGGCGCCGCGATCGGCTGAAGCCTGGCTCATAGCAAGCCTTCCGACTGCGGCCAGATCGAGCGATACACGTTGTTCCAGCCGAGCCCCAGCACGAAGTCCAGAAAGAGGATGGCGATGAACGAGAAGACGAATGCCTCGGTGGCCGCCCGCCCCACTCCCTCGGCGCCCGTGCGCGAATGAAACCCCCGATGGCAACTGATGAGTGCGATTGCCGCGCCGAAAAAGTAGCTCTTGAACACTCCCGCGAAAATATCGAGGCTGTCCACGAAATCGCGCGTGTGTTTCCAGTAGGCGTACGAGTCGATATTCAGGATCTGCGTACTGACGACCGCACCGCCGATGACACCCATGAAGTCCCCCATGAGCGTGAGCAGCGGAATCAACAGGAAACACGCCAGAAAGCGCGGAACCACCAGGTAGTAGATCGGGTTGGTTCCCAGCGCCGAGAGCGCGTCGATCTGCTCCGTGACGCGCATCGTTCCCAGCTCGGCGGCCATCGCCGACCCGACCCGGCCCGCGAGCATCGTCGCCGCCAGCACCGGCCCCAGCTCGCGTACGATCGAGATGTTGATCACCGAGCCCAGGCGGGTCGCCAGCCCCATCATGGCAAATTGATGAAATGCCTGAACCGCCAGGACCATGCCAATGAACGTTCCCGTGATGGCGACGACCGAAACGCTCTTGACGCCGATCGCATAGAAAATCGGCACGAGCACCGACCACCGCGACCGTCGGCGCACGATCCAGAGAAAGGTCATCGCGGAAAAATGGGCGACGTCGCCGATTTCCGCAATCGCATCGAAGACTTGTTCGCCTAAACGATGAACCGGCGTGGCGCCGGTCTCGTCGGAACGCGCGCGTGCAGTCGAAGAGGCTACCGCCATCGCCAGGTCACTCCTTCATGAGTGCAATGGAGGAGCGGCAGGACCCGCTCCTCACTCGATCATCCTTGAGCCCGGCCTGCACCGATGACGATTCCGGCTCCGCCAACCTCCGCCACAGCCCATTCTGGGCCGTATCCCAGAAATTGACAAGACCGACCGCCGCCCGGAACGAAGAGCGCAGGCTCAACATAAGCCGGCAGCGCTTCGCTCCCGGCAGAAGGTCACTCGGTGACCGTCACCACCGAGCCAACCGTGGCTCTCCGTCCAGCCACTTTACTCAAGCTAGCCAATCCGCCCAGCATTCCAGGCACGCCGCACTCCCCGGAGCGGGATGCAGGTCAGAGCCCAATCTCATTGAGTCGCTGTTCCAGCATGGACTCGATCAACTGGGCCGTTCTCCGATAGGTTTCGTGATCGGAGCCGACGGGGTCGGCGACGTCGCCGCCGGCCGGGTCGAGCAGGAACGCGCGCGGTTCGACTTCGGGAATCGCGCGCAACAGGTTGTCCAGGTGGTCCATCGTCATCGCAAAGATGTAGTCGGCCTGGCGAGCGAAGTTGAGGGCGACCTTGCGGCTGCGATGATGCTCCAGCGACCCGCCCAGAGCCCGGACCACCTCGACGGCGTGCGCGGCCGCCGCCACGCCATTGGTCGCCGCCACTCCGGCGGAGCGCACCACGAATCCTCGGCGTTCGATCTGGTCGACCGGGCAGCGCAGCCGCGCGCCAGCAGAACCTTGCAGATTGCCTCGGCCATCGGGCTGCGGCATGTGTTGCCGGTGCATACGAACAAGATGATGAGACTCGAGCTCTCGGCAAGGGTGTGGGCGTCGATCACCCCCTCGCGCTCGACGCTCCACTGGTCGTCGACGATCCGGACGACCGTCGCAAAGTTCTGGTAGTGCGTCTCGCCCGCGTCGACGACCATGTCAACGCCGGCGAGTCCGCGTAATGCGTCGGCTGTGACCGGTATCGGATACCGAGGGGTGGCCACCATCGAGATCACGAGAGGTGCAGGCAAGAGCCTCAGAACGTCGCGCACGATCGGATGCGCAGGGCTTCGCAGCGCGACGTCGCCGTCAGGAGAGATCAGCGACCTGACCTCCGCGGGGAGCCGGCCGTACAGACCATCGGCCATGTTCGAGGGGAAAACGAGCGTGGCCGGCCCCGGCCAGAGCCGTCTGCGCCATGCGCTGGCCAACACGCGAGATCCTGGGCACCCAGTCAGTGACTTCCTCCGGGCCCTTCAAGAGCAAGGTCAGCGGGCGCGGCGGCTCGCTCTTCTTCAGCTCGCGCACCCTCGCCACGCCCTCGGCCCGCAGAGCGCAGGCTGCCAAACCGTAGACGGTCTCAGTCCCGAGGCCGACCACCCCGCCTTGCGCCAGAGACGCAACCGCTCGATGCACGACATCGCGCAGATCGTCGACCTGCGACACATCGATCCACTGCGGCGAAACAGGCACGTCAGACATGGAGCCCTGCGGGTCGAAAGCTCGCTCTGGCACTCACTCGGTCTTGCACGCGGAGGCGAGCGACCACGCGATTCCGAGAACGGACGTGGGCTCGTGCCGGCACTTGCTGACCCACTCTACGAATCAGCCTCGTCCTCGGTCAACCCGACCGATTCGCCGATCATGCTTTCGGGATCAAGAGCCGTCGATGGATCGGGCTCGCCACCGCTCAAAACAACAGGGTCAACCCTTCGACCTCTTTGATCTCGGCGTAAATCGCCCGGACCTGCTCGGCGGTTTGCACCGTGATGTCGAGCGTGATGGCAACGTGACGGCCGCCCGGCGTGCTCCTGACGGAGTAGTCCAGGTCCGAGCGTGCCGGCAAATGGGAGCAGACGGCCTCGACCACCCGCGATTCAAAGTCCTGATCGGCCCGACCGATGGCCTTGATCTTGTAAACGCCCGGGAAGAAATGGATCGATTCCAGAAGCTCGACCGAAGGACGGTGATCCATAGCCCGCTCCGGTTGCGGTTTCAGAGGTCGTCGCCGGGCGGAACGATCTCCCAGCGCCGAAGAGCGACTCTGCTCTCGCTTGCCCTCCCATCCGGAGAGGATGGGGTTGAACATTATACCATCATACGGCCGGGCAGGGCGTTCGCCAACTGGAGTGCGCCATGCGCCGCTCGGCGCCCTCGTCCCGCGTCCGTCCTGTGCCGGGTGGAATGAGGAGCGCCCGATCATTTCGAGCCGAGATCGGCCCGGAGCCGTGACAACCCGGGTGCGGAGCCCACGAGCTTACCGTCCACGTACACATCAAGCCCCTTCCGGCCGTCGCCGAAGCGATCCGGTGAGGAAGTTGCCGGCGCATCCCAGACGATGGACACGTCGTGGCCATGATAGCGCTGGCCATCCAGGATGAAGAAATCGAGCGAGCCAGAGGGCAAAAGCGGATCGATCTCAAGCACGTCGTCCTCGCGCGGGAGCAGCCCCAGCAGCTCGGGGATGAGGATATCCAGCCATGTGGAATGATTGTAATCGCGCTCGCCTGTTTTCCACTCGCCGGTGTCGCCGTCATAGAACTCGCCGGTCCACGGGTGAGCGAAATCCTGATTCCGGAACTGGGCTCTGGTGAACGATGAAAACAGCTCCCACAGGTGTTTTTTCTCGAGCGGCGCGGTAGCGACCTGATTGTCGCGGGTCGCGCGCAGGGTCCGGGCCATCGCCGTCATGACCAGCGAATTCGCATGCGGCCAGGTCGGGCCGTTCCACATGCAAGCCGCTGCGCGGCCGTCGCCGGGCCATTCCGTTTGCGAGTAGGCCGGGCACTCCCGCGACGCCGAGGCCACCGGCCACTTCGTCCAGAACTCCTTCGGATCGAGGATCGACGCCCACGCCGATTCATAACCCTTTCCAGCCGGAACCATTCCGAAATAGAAAGGATAAACGCCGATCACCTCCTTGACGTCGGCGACTGCGTCGTCATCGGCCCGCAGCGAGAAGAAGAATCTCCTTTCGGGACGCCACATCTTGCTCACGAGCGCCCCGGCAATCTTGGCGGCGAGATCGTCGAACTCCTTGGCCTTCCCCGGCTGCCCGATCTGGCGGTAGATGCGAGCGACCGCGACCGCATTTCCGTAGTTGTATGCCGTGAGATCAACCCGCTCGAGGTTGACCCGTTTTGCAGGCTGATCAAAGCCAGGAGCGGCCTTGTAGTCCGAGAAGTAGAAGAATGACGGCTGATACTCCATCCCGGTCCACCAGTGCGAGTCGACGGAGAGCAGCCCGTCGCCGTCACTGTCGCATTCCCGTTGCCAGCCGCGGACGTTCGCCGCCAGTTTGTCCACGACTCGCGACAGGAGCGCCGGGTCGGGATGAACCAGATGGCCGTCCCACGCCGTCGAGCTGATCCAGTCGGTGTACTGCCCATCGAGTGGCCGCTTCGGCGTGACATGGCTGGGATAGACGCCGTCGGGCTTCGCGTTTTCAGCCCAGGTAAGAAGGTGCCCCTGCCAGTACCTTTGGTCGCGCAGCCAGCGTGCTTCCCGGACCTGGTGTGCTGCCCCATAGCTGATGACGTTCGGATACCAGCCGCTCCGCCACCGCCCTTCGCTCATGGTCGGCCACTGCAAGCGGCCGAGCTTCGGCTCGAGCATGTTCTTCCGCAGCACGTAAGCCCGATGATAGTACATCTTGCGGACCCACGGGTCCGAGCAGTCGAAATAGGCGAGGTTGGCATCGAACCAGGATTGGTACGCCTCGACCTGGCCCGCGAGCAGTTCGCGGGTGTCCTGGTCAGTGGGCCGGATCACCAGCCGGCGATCGGTCGCGGGTTTGACGACGGAATCGACATTCGAGGTCTCCGCCTTTCTTCTCAGCTCGAGTGCCGCTTTGAAAACCTTGGCCTTTCCGGGCTGAATGTGATGTCCGAAGACCTTAAAAATCTCCGAGTCTTGATCCAGGAGCGGCTTCGCGAAACCGTGGAACGCGGCGTCCCGGCCTTCGTGGGCGCCGGCGATTTTCAGCGTGCGCGGCGGGTCGTCGACGACCGCGTAGCGAAAGCGGGAAACAACCTCGTCGCCGCCATGCACTCCCCGAGCGTCGATCGAAAGCGACCTCGGCTCTCGGCCCGAGAGTTCTTCGTCCTGGACCGTGATCAGACCCGAATCGGTCTCGATGTCCCAGTACGCAGACGCCCTGCCGAATGCGACGACCGGGTCAACGTAGATCGTCCGCACTGCGCTGCGTCGGGTTGTGCATGCGCAGCACGGTCACCAGCGTGTCCGACGAGCTGATGAACTTGTCGCACGTGATCTCGAGCTCACTCGGATTGGTCGCGGATTGACCCTTCGTGTCATCAATCGGCACGATGCCGTAGATCCCGGTATAGAACTCGCTGCCGGCGTGCTCGAAATCCAATCGAAACCGCCGAGCAACGGTGGGGGCGAACTGAACACGGTTCGCTCCCGGTTGCGGCCGCGGGGGTACCACTCGGCCGTTCTCCAGGCGATTCCAATCACCGGTGGTGCCGTTGGGAATCGACACGTGGAACGATTCCGGCGGACGGCACGCGCCCTGGGGGGCATCATCGAAGAAAAAGATCTCAAACCCGCTGAGCTGCCGGGGACGCGCGAATTCGACCTCGAACCAGTCCTGCCTTCTTCCGCTCGACCAGCACGTCCAGCGCTTCTCCGGCCGAAACGGGGGAGAGAGCGGATTCTCGACCCGATCGCGAGCGAACGTGAAGGACGCGGACGCGGTCATTTCCTTACGGGTCGTGCCCTCGTAATGGATATGACTGGGATAGTAGGTCGCTTTGCCGGGGACCAGCAGGCCGTAATCGTCACGGACCTCGATGTCGAATGCCGGCAGAACGGTTGCGTCAATCCAGTGCACGTCATCACGAAATGCCCAGCCTTGCGGGCTGGTGGCCCAGATTCGAGCGCCGGTAGAGCCCAGTGGCACCTCGACGTCAAACGGGCGGGTCAAGATCGCGTCGAGCGAGTACACGCTGGATGCGAACACGCGTGAGGCGTACGGTCTCGCGGGTGATCCGGGCTCCGCGGCCCGGAGCGGCGTGCCGAAGGCAAGCCAGCAGACCGCCGTAAGCGTGATCACCCGACGATCAACGAATTGGCCTTCAAACCGCATGGATGCCGCGCGTCTCGATGTCGAATCCTCGGAATCGTGGTTCCATCCTTGTAACCGAAACGGCACGGCGGAGCCATCGGTTCAGGCGCAGCGCGCACCGGCGCAGCACGCGAACGATCACGAGCCGGATTGCGGGGCAATCCTGCATCTTAAAACTTTCGCGTAGTTCGCGCTCGGGCGATTGCGATTCCGATTCGCTACGGCCTCGTTCACGGTGTCGACAAACGCGAGCGGCGAGTCGGAACGGGTGGGTCAGCTCGAAATTGCAACGGTCGAATTGCGTCACTTCTTGCGATGTCGGATCCGGCTGCGCATCCGGCGCTCTTGCGCCCCACTTTGCGACGTCCTTTACCTCGACGACGACTGGCCATGCGTTCTCCTCTGGAAGGTCGGCAGGGAAACAATGCACGCAGAGCGAAACCTTTGAGGTCCCTTAAGGCTGTAATGAAAGGGTTGATTCTATACGTAAACGGGGAAATGCCTCAAGGTCTAGGTCCCGCGGGGGGAGTCACTGCCTGCCTTCGTCGTCGAGGTCGCCGATCGGTAACACGCCGACTCACGGCGAGGCCGTCTGCGTGCTGAGTGCCGAGATGCGCTCGGCAGCAGCGCTGCCTTCGGCCGTACCGCAGGCGTCGCGAGCGATCTCCTGGTAGAACGCGAGTGCGCCCTTGGTCTTGCCGATTCTTTCCAGCTTTTGAGCGAGACGAATCTGGACGCGGGTGCGCCGGGATGCTGCCGCCAGGCGGATTTCACGCTGGGCGCCCTGCCACTGTTGCTCGTCTTGTGCCACCGCACGGTCTCGTTGCTGCCGCAGAACGCTTTCCGGCGCCGGATCATCGTCTTCCACGGACAATGACGCCGCATCCGCGGCAAGCACCGCCCCGCTTGCGCTCGCCGACGAGGGCGCGACCAGCGATTTCAAGAACGCCTCGACCCGCGCCTGCCCCTGCGAAGACAGCGCGAAGAACCGATGGGCAGCGGCGGTTCCTTGCCCCTCGTGCAGCGCCACGGCCTCCTCCAGGTTTTGCGCGCGGCCGTCGTGGAGATACGGGCCGGAGTCACGGTAGCCCCAGAGCGGCGGTGTGCGCCATTCGCGGGCGGTCGGGCCGTCGGCCACGTTGCGCGGGTCGCTTCCGTAGGTGCCGCCAGAGTCGCTCAAGCTCTGACCCATGTCATGAAGCAGCAAGTCACTGTAGATCCCGGAAACCTCGCCCAGCGCCGGCGTGTGGCACGACGCGCACCCGATCGCAGAGAAGAGGCGGCGACCCGCGCATGTCCTCGGTGCCTTGAGGTCCTGACGGATTGACCACATATGGGGCTGGCAACGCCCGGACATAGGCGACCAATGCGTCGCAATCCGGCTCGGTCAGGTCCAGTCCGACGCCCTTTTCCTTGGGCGCCAGCGGCGAGACTGCCTGCGAATGGCCCGGGACTTCCAGGCCGAGCTCGTTTGCGCAGGCCGCCCTGACGAATTCATGGAGGCTCGGGACCTGCGCCTTCCAGCCGAAGCGCCCGATCCGGCCCTCCCGAGTGCGGCTGATTCGTCCGCGAACCTCCTCGGGCTGGCGGGCGGCCTCCGCGACCAGCACGTCGGACGGGATTTCATCGATTCGACCCGTCCCAAACAGTGCCGGCGTGTTCCGTTCCACGATCACAAAGCTGAAACCGCTCATCGACGTCGTGCGCGGCGATTGTTCGCGCAATCGGCGCCCCGGAGTGGTCAGCTCCTGAAGCTCGCGGATGCGTGCACGAATGAGATCGTCGCCGCGCTTTGGCCCTTTGCCTCGCTCGGAATCAAAAAAACTCCGGCGCCAGGATTCGTATTCGGGATCGGTGCCGTAGCGATGCAGGACGACACTTCGTGAGCCTTTGAAGCCCGGATGAATCGTGTCCAGCGGCTTGACCGGACCGCAGCCATTGCGGGCCGCCGTGATCAGCATCACATTCTTGCTATCAGGCCCGGCGCCACCGGGAGCGCCCAGGCTATGACAGGCCACGCACGAGGTATCGTTGTAAACCGGCCCAAGCCCATCGCCCCCGCGACTGGATCGCTCGCCGCGCATCCATTCCTTGACGAACAAACGCTCACCTTTTCGCTGCTCGATGCCCGTCGTTCGAAGGGCCATCGCGGCAGGCTCGTTGGCCACAGCCGGTTCCGGTGCCGTGCTCGGAACGCTGGCTGTCTCCTCGCGTCGGTCGCGAGACGTGGCACCAATCTCGCCGGACGGCACAGTCGCGGCATTGGGCTCGGGTCGCGACGCGCGCACTGATCACTGGCTGAGCTGCGGGCGCCGGAGTTTCCGGAGCGACCGCGTGGCGCTCGCCCAGCGGCGGCGCGATCTGATTCCATGCAAGCGGTGCGTCGGCTTTGAGCCGGGCGCTCTCTTGCCGCTCGTGGCTCCCTCGGTGGGCTCCCAGCCAGCCGACGGCGGCTGTGATCCCGATGGCAAACAGAGCCTGCACAGCCAGCTTCAGCCGGGCCGCTGCGATCGTTCCCAGGACTTTCTCCGTGAGGGTGGCGACGGTATCGGAGACGATCGCCGTCGTCAGGGCGCTGCCGGCCGCGAACGGAATCGCGGCACGGACCGACGCATCGACGAGCAACGGCGGCACGCGCGGCGTTCCCGCCTGTACGGCGAAGAGTGCGCTCGTGAGCCCGGCCATCGAGGCCAGGCCTCGCCGGGTCAGTCGCGCACGCAAACGTTCCCGCGCTCGTTGGAGTCGCACGCCGATCGTGCCCACCGGACAGCGCAATCGATGAGCGGCCTCGCGATACGTCAGCCCCTGGAGATCGCAAAGCACGACGGCGATCCGATAGCGCTCCGGCAGTCGCGACACTTCCTCGTGGAGAGCCTCGTACTCCTCGCGTCGAAAGATGGTCCGGTCTGGCCGCTCGGTTTCGTCGATCGGCTCCCGTTCCAGGCCGTCCGCGCACGGGAGCTCATGCCGGCGACGACGAGATTCTCGCATCCGCGCTTCGCGCGCGGTCCGAAGCGCCACGCCGTAGAGCCAGTGGCCCAAGAGCTCCGGCTGGTGTATGGAGCCGGCCTTGCGGGCCAGGATCAGAAACGTGGCCTGGAAGACATCCTCGGCGGTATGCCGGTCGCCCAGCACCTGCTGGCATACTCGCAACACCATGGGGCCGTGTCGGCGGACGAGCGCCGCGAACGCGATCTCAGCCACCTCGTCACGAATGGCGGTGAATCGCGCGAGTAGCGGGCCGTCTCCCAGCCTCGCGAATGCCCCGGACGGAAGTAACCCCTTCTTTGGTCTCTGCACGACTTCAACTTGCGCGATCGCCATGACAATGACCTCCCTAGAGCGTGTGGCCAGTCTCTTAGATACTGGGAGGCAACGGCGCCATTATTTCATTTGGCACTGCCAAAAATGCTCGTCCATGCTGCCAGACCAGCGCCAGGCAACCGTTGTTGGTCTCCGCCTCTGGCCCCGAGCAGCGCGGACTTGCCTCACGGATCGCGGAAGGCTGCTCGTCCGATCGGGCCAGCGGGTCCCCACGAGGAAAGGGACGGTTGAAACGCTCGGCTTATTCGAGTCGCTTCGCAGGCGATCGCGATCTCGAACCAGGCGTCGCGGCGGTGCGCAAGGTGCCTACGGGCCGCCCCGCGCCGCTCCGGTCATGGTATCGGCCGCGCGCTCCAGTTCACCGCTGAGAGCTGCGAGAGCGCCAGCATCAAGGCGTGAGTGCCTTTGCGGGAGTAGCCCTGGGCCTCGACCGCGCGATAGAGCTGTTCCGCGAGCGCCAGTCCAGGCAGGCTGAGCTTGAGCCGCCGTGCCTCGGCCAGCGCGATGCCCATGTCCTTGAGGAAGTGCTCGACGAAGAAGCCCGGCTCGAAGTTGCCCGCGATCATCCGCGGGCCCAGATTGCTCAAGCTCCAGGAGCCCGCCGCACCGCTGGAGACGCTTTCCAGCACGACGTTCAAGTCGAGCCCGGCCTTGAATGCGTACAGGAGCGCCTCACAAACGCCGATCATGTTGCTGGCGATCAGGATTTGATTGACCATCTTGGTGTGCTGGCCGGCTCCGGCCTTGCCTTGATACACGATCGTCTTGCCCATCTTCTCGAAAAGCGGCTGAAGCGCATCGACGACTTCCTTGTCGCCGCCGATCATGATCGAGAGCCTGGCCTCGCGCGCCGACGTCGCCGCCGGAGACAGGCGCGTCGACCGACTCGACGTTTTTGCGGCGGGCAGCTTCGTAAATCTCCACAGCCAGGGCCGGCTCGCTGGTCGTCATGTCCACGAGCACGCTCCCCGGCCCGCGCCCGCCAGCGTACCGCGCGAGCCCAGCGTCACTTCGCGCACGTCTTGTGGATAGCCCACGATCGTGAAAACCACATCGGAAACCTCGGCAACCGCCTGAGGAGATTCCGCCAGCGCAGCCCCTTTCTCAACCAATGTCTTGGCCTTCTCGGCCGAGCGGTTGAAAACGGTGGCCCGGTAGCCAGCCGCCATCAGGTGCCCGCACATCGACGACCCCATCACCCCCGTACCGATCCAGCCGATCCGCGTCTTACCCGGCGCAAACTCGAGTGCCATCGCATGCTCTCCACCGCTTCACTTGAGCCGGATCACTCCAGGCCGTTACAATCGCGACAGTCGCGAGCCACATTATAGCGACGCATGTTGCAATGCACAGCGAACCGGACGGGCCATCGGAATTCGCTGCTCTCCCTTCACGATCGTGACCGCCTCGATTCGCCCGCAGTACCCCTACGATTCGAGACCACTCATGACGAATTCCCTGATTGAAATGTATTTCAAGGGCAGGAGTATCACGGCGGCCTCGCCCGGATTCCTGGCATACCTGGCGAATCTCGAATGTGTGCGCCGCGTGGCGCCTGAAGTGGCGAAGTCGATCGTTCAGGAGCTCGCGGATCAGCGGCGCAACATCAAGATGATCGCCAGCGAAAATTTCTCGTCGCTGGCAACTCAATGCGCAATGGCCAATCTCTTCACCGACAAGTATGCCGAGGGCATTCCGCATCACCGTTTCTACGCCGGATGTGACAACGTTGATTCGATCGAGGACCTGGCCAACCACCGGGCGCGCGAGCTGTTCGGGGCAGCGCATGCCTATGCCCAGCCGCATAGCGGCGCCGACGCCAATCTCGTCGCGTTCTGGGCCATCCTGCGGGCAAGAGTCGAGCTCGCCGAAATCGCCAAAGCCATGGGCAAGGATAACATCGAGGAAATCGTCCCGGCCGACTGGTACAAGCTCTCCCACGATCAGTGGCGCAGCGTGCGCCAAGCACTCGGCAACCAGCGGTTGCTCGGCATGGACCTCGCCTCCGGCGGTCACCTGACCCACGGTTACCGGCTCAATGCCTCCGGCAAGATGTTCGACGCGTACGGCTACACCGTCGACCGCAACACGTTTCTGCTCGACTACGACGCCATCGAGCGCCAGGCGATCGACGTCAAGCCACTCATTTTGCTCGCCGGCTTCAGCGCATATTCTCGCAACATCAACTACGCCCGCATGCGTGCGATCGCCGACCGCGTCGGCGCCGTGTTCATGGTCGACATGGCGCATTTCGCCGGTTTGGTGGCCGGAAAGGTCCTGCAGGGTGAGTTCAACCCAGTGCCATTCGCGCCACCTGGTCACAACGACAACGCACAAGACGCTGCGTGGGCCGCGGGGAGGCCTGGTGCTCTGCGGTGCAGATCTCAAAGACCACGTCGACCGCGGCTGCCCGCTCGTGCTCGGCGGCCCCTTGCCTCACGTCATGGCGGCCAAGGCCGTTGCCTTTACCGAAGCACTGCGCCGGGAATTCTCGTCCTACGCCCATCAGATCGTGGCCAACGCCCGCGCCCTGGGCGAAGCATTCATGCGCCAGGGACTCAGCGTGCTCACCGGAGGGACTGACAATCACCTGCTCGTCCTTGATGTCGCGAAAACCCACGGCATCACCGGCCGCCAGGCCGAGGATGCCGTTCGTCGCTGCGGCATCACGCTCAATCGCAACCCGATTCCCTTCGACCCCAACGGGCCTTGGTATACCAGCGGCCTGCGGTTCGGGGCCGCCGCCGTCACCACACTGGGCATGGGTCGACCCGAAATGGACGAGATTGCTTCCGTTGTGGCTCTGGTGCTCAAGAACGTGAAGCCCTCAGACACGAAATCGGGAGCCATCGACAAGACAAAATACACGCTCGCCGAGTCGATCCGCGTCCAGGCGCACACACGGGTCAGCGAGCTCCTGAACACCTATCCGGTCTATCCCGAAATCGATCTACCGTTCCTCGCCGATTTCTTTGGGCTCGCCTCGTCGTGAAACGCGCCTTCCGCACGGTTGGCATTTCAGGCGACACCGCTCAATAGGAATTTCACGGGCCTCGCAAAATCTCCGAGCACCCACTTGCAATCAAGTGGAAGTGCGTTCAGTATATTGGACGTCCATTCAGAAGGACGAGCTGCGGCTCTCGTCGTTGCAGCGAGTGTTCTTGATGTTCGAGCCGGCCAACCGGCGTCCCGAATCGAAAGGGGAAAACAGCATGTCGTCGAAAGTGAAACCGATTCCCGACGGTTACCACGCGCTGACGCCCTACCTCATCATCAAGGGCGCCGCGAGTGCCATCGAATTCTACAAAAAGGTTTTTGGCGCCACCGAGCTGTTCCGGATCGGAGAGCCCGGCGGCAAGATCGGCCACGCCGAGCTCAAGATCGGCGATTCGGTGGTCATGCTCGCGGACGAGTTTCCCGAAATGGGGGCGAAAGGCCCGCACACCATTGGCGGCTCACCGGTGCGGATCCTGATGTACGTTGAGGACGTCGACGACGTGGTCACCCGGGCCGTTGCTGCCGGGGCAAAGGTCGTGCGTCCGGTCGAAGATCAGTTCTACGGAGATCGCGCCGGCGGCCTGGAAGATCCCTATGGCCACTACTGGCACGTGGCGACGCACAAGGAGGACGTTTCTCCCGAGGAAATGAGCCGGCGGGCCGCGGCGTGGGCTGAGAAGTCGAGCGAGAAAAAGCCGTAGGGCGGTCGCGCTCGCGCTCGGCATTGGCGTCCGAGCGGAACGCCGCGGACGAGCCTGGCGGCAGCATGGCAGGCCACCCGGGGCCAACCCGCTGTAGAGTCATCGCACGCTCAGGTCTGGGCCGAAACGGCGAGTCGCCGGGTCTGTCTGCTCCAGCGCCAGCGATGGCCCAGGGTCAGGCAGGCCGGGAGCAGGACCAGGTTGCCCAGCGTGCTGCCGGCGGTGGCGATGCCGACCATCGTGCCGAAGTTGACGAACGGCTCGAACTCGCTGGCCCGCAGCGCGGCGAAGCCGACGGCCACCGCCAGGCTCGAGAGCATGACGCCCGGCCCGCTCACCCGGTAGCTGTCGAACAGTCGCCGGCGGAACCGCCGCGTCTTGCGATCGCGGTGGAACTGGAGCAGGCAGTGGAACGTGTCGTCCACCGAGAGCCCCAGGGCCACGCTGGCCACCAGGGCCGTGGCCATGTCGAGCTTGATCCCCAGCCAGCCCATCAGGCCCAGCACCAGGACGACCGAGAGCAGCGTCGGCAGGATCGCCAGCACGGCCAGCGACCAGGCTTCGGAACGCCAGGGTCAGCATGAGCAGGATGCCGATCGCCGACCAGAGAAACGTTCCCCACTGGGTGGCGATGATCGCCTCGGTCGTCCGGGTCATCAGGAACGAGAGCCCGGTCAGGTAGGACGTGGGGCCGAAGTGCCTCGCGCCGGCGGCCGTCGCCAGGCGGAAGATCTGCGTCTTGTCGGGGGCCGGCTGCTGCTCCTTGAGGCGGATCAAGAAGTCGCGACTCGCCGGTCTCCGGGTTCCAGAAGCTGCGCAGCAGCTCGCTCTGGGGCGAGGCGGCGATCAGGTCGAGCTTGTCGGCGATCAAGCGGTCCTGGCGCGTCGCGCGGGCAACGCCGCGAGCCGGCCGTCGGGGTCGAGCACCGTGGCCAGCGAGAGCACCTGGGCGACCGCTTGCGGGTCGGCGACGCGGATGCCTCGGATCCGATCCTCGACGGCTCTCAGCTCGGCCAGCGATCGCGGCGATCGATCGACGTGCCGACCGGCACGACCAGCTCGACCAGGCCGATGCCGCCGAGCTTCGACTCGACCGTGTGGTAGTCGCGGACGACGCGGGTCTCGGGCCGGAACAGGTTGATGTAGTTGGTCTCGTAGCTCAGCCGGACCAGCCCGCACGCCAGCGGCAGGACGACGGCGAGCACGCGCGACGACGATCGCGCCGGGGTGGCTGATAGACCCAGAGGATCAAGCCGGTTCATCAGGCCGCCGACCCGCGAGCGCGAGCCGTAGCGGACCGGGACCTCCAGCGGAAACGGCGGCAGCATGGCGATCGGCGAGATCAGCATCACCAGGACCGCGGCGCCGAAGGTGCAGGTGCCGAGGATCGCGCCGAACTGCGGATCGGCATGACGTCGCTGGTGACGAGCGCCCCGTAGCCGATCGCGCCGGTGATCGCCGTCCAGACGATCGGCGCGGCGACGGCGGCCAGGGTCGAGCGCGGCGGCCCGGCGCGGGTCGGCCTCGCGGCGGCGGTCGTCGCGGAAGTGGATCGCCAGGTGGCTGGCCGCCGGCATCGTCAGGACGATGATCTGCGCGACCAGCGGGCCGCCCGAGAGCGACAGCTTGATGTTGAAGGTCGCCAGGATCGCCTCGGTGGCGAGCCAGATCACCCAGCCGGCGATGCATCGGCACGATCGCCCACCAGAGGCTGTGCACGGCCGAGAGGGTGACCACGCCGATCAGGACCATGCCGACGACCGCCAGCCGGCGGCCGTCGATCTCGATCGCCGCGAACCCGTCGGCCAGGAGCACCGGCGGCCCGACCACCGCGGGCCGGCCGAGCCGGTGCCGCGCGGCGAACTCATCGGCCAGCCGCCGCAGCGCGGCCGTCGTGCCGATCACGTTGTGCTCGATGCGTCTTCCTCAGCCGCGACGACCACGGCCGTCGTCGTGCCGGTCGCGTCGATCAGCGTGCCCAGGAACAGGGGATGCCGCGTCAGCCGCTCCTTGAGCGCCGCCAGCTGCCTCGGCGTTCGCCGGCGCGCGCGGACCGCGCCGGCGACCGTCATCGCGCTCGATCTTCAGGTCGATGTTCTTGATCGCCGCTCTTGGCCGCGTTCATGGCCAGGTTGCGGGCGAAGCGCCGGCAGGCGGTCGAGCGCCAGCAGGGCATCGTCGATCGCCCAGAGCAGCGGCATGGCGTCGAGCGACTCGACCCGCTGCACGCCGTCGACCTGATCCGGCCCGACCGCCTCGGCCAGCTCGGCCACCCGGTCCATGCCCGCGGGCGTGAGCAGTTCGGGGTCGTCGTAGACGAGGAACACGAAGTTGTCGTCGCCGAAGGTCTGCGCGGCCTTCTGATAGACCGCCATGTCCGGGTCGTCGTCGGCGAAGAACGAGCTTGATCGACTGCTCGTAAGTGACTCGCTTGCCGAAGCCAGGCGAGCAAGACCAGCAGGATCGCGACCGCAGCAAAGTGACGTAGCGGGCCGTCGAGCAACAGCGAATCACGAAGTCGACATTCCGACTTGACCATCAACGTTGAGAAACCAGTCAGCGACCGTCACGCACCTCTCGCACGATCGATTTCACGCCCGGACAGCTCCGCACGGATCGTTGACGGCTGGCCAGTCAACGCGGGCAGAAGGCCCTTGACCTGGTCGAAGGTGCTGTAGACCGCGACCGCCGTGATCGCGAAGAAGGCGAGCCAGGTGAGGATGTCGGTGAGGAAGACGGGCCGACGCGGCGGTCGGTGTCGCGCTGGCGGAGGTAGAGCGTCGCGCCGGCGATGAACGGAAGCATCAGCGCCTGGGCGATCCCGCCGGCCTTGATCAAGCCCTGGGGCTCGCGGAAGGCGTAAGTAGAGCCCGAGCGCCAGCGTGGGATAGAGCACGCAGAACAGCTTGACCAGCCGGTCGCGCTGCGCGGGGCCGCCGGTCTGCCAGAGCCCGAGCAGGTCGAGGAAGTCGGCCGTGAGCCGGCTGTTGGCGGCCGTGGCGACGTAGAGCGTCTTGAACAGGACGGCCCAGGCCCCGAGCAGGAAGCCGACGCGCGTGAACGGGCGCAAGCCACTGCCAGCGGCGTCCCTTCGAGCGGCTGCAGATACATGCGCGACAGGGTCGGGATCATCTCCGGGCCCTTGGGGTCGAGCCCCTGCGGGTGCAGGACCGCCGCGCCGAGGAAGTAGAAGGCGACCGTCGCGACCGTGAAGACGACCATGCTGAACCAGGCGTCGAGCTGCATCACGCGGGTCCAGCCCCGCGCCCGCGTGGCCCAGGCTTCGTCCTCGGCTCCGCACGCCCGTGTAGCGCGCGTAGCCCTTCTCGATGCACCAGTACGGATAGGCGAACAGCTCGGAGGCGCCGACGCCCGTGATCCCGAACGCCGAGAACGCCAGGGCGACCGCGGCCGGCGGGACGGCCAGCTCGAACCCGCGCTCGAGGTCGGCCAGCGTGATGCGGAACGGGTCCATTGCAGGATGAGCACGCTGGCCACGGTGAACAGCGTCACCGCGGCGACCAGGACGGTCGTGATCTTCTCGAGCCGCCGGTAGCCGCCGGAGAGCAAGCAGCAGACCGCCGCCAGCGTGGTGAGCGCCGCCCAGAAGTGCTCCTGATGGGTCGCAGAAGATACGGCTCCCACGATGCGACCACGATGCCCGCGGCCTCGGCGACCGGCCTGCGAGACGCCCGGGAAAGGCCATGTGGGCCGCCTGGCCGACCGTCCCTTCCATCGCGGCGATCTGCGCCTGGGTCGTCAGCATCATGAAGAGCCAGAGCCAGCAGAGCCACGAGACGCCCGGCCCGCGGACCGGGCAGCGTGTCGAACGCCGCCAGCGTCGTCTTGCCGTGCGTGATCGCGTACCGGCCGAGCTCGACCTGCACGAAGACCTTGATCACGCAGCGAGAGCAGGATCAGCCAGAGCAGGCTGAACCCCGCCTTGGCGCCCAGGCTGGTCGTGTTGATCAGCTCGCCCGTCCCGACGATCGAGGCCGCCAGGATCAACCCCGGCCCGATCTGCCGGATCGCCTTCGACGAGCGTGTGCGGCGGCTCCTTGATCGCGTCGGGCGACAGTGCGTAGAGATCGTGGGTCTCGTCGTTCATGCCACCCCAGCTATCGCGCCTGTGCGAAGCCCACGAGCTGCTCACTCGATGCTGAAATTCGGACGGAAGATGCCGATCGCGCGTGCCAAAAACCTGCCCATGATGGACGCGCCCGCGCCCGGGTGTCAAGCGCGCAGGCCTGTAACGCAAGTCAACAGGCGCCGGCCGCCGCCCAAATAGCGATTTCTTCAGAAAACTCAGGCCGCCCACGTCAGGCTCCGCGGTCACGCGACCGCTGCGTTGATTCTTCTCGACAACTGCCACCCAGCTCCGCTCGCGTCTCATTTCGGGACTAGCCTTGACTGCAGAGCGCGCTTCGCGCCGCGGCCCTTTGATCTGTCGTCACGAGCCGGACGGCCAAGATCACGTCGATTGACGAGTGAAATTCACCATCGGGTCTCACGGGCACATCCGAGGGCTCTCGCTCGACCACCGCGAATCGTTCCGGGTGGGCCCGCGGCCGTGAACACGATCATGAAGCGACACGCGATGTCAAACCGGCAACCCGTTCCGTCGGCCCAGGGTCGTGCAGTCCATCCGGGCTCGCTGACCGGGTTTCCAGTCGCGTTCGCTGAGATGTCGACGCCCATGAGGGTCACGCTCTCGCCGCCGCGGCTGGCGAGCTCGGAACCCGAGTACGTCGAACCGATCGGAACGGCCTCGAAGCGACTACGAGTCGGCTACGAGCTCGGCCCATACCGGCTGCTCGAGTGGCTTGGCCAAGGCGGTCAAGGCGATGTTTGGAAAACACAACGCCTGGAACCATGCGGCGGACTGGCCGCGCTCAAGATCTTGAAGCCCAGCTTGACGCACAATCCCGCCCGCATGGCCCAGTTTCGCCGCGAGGCGGAGCGCGGTTTCAAGCTGGTCGGCCCGTCACTCCTCACGGTGTACGAGCTGCGCGAGATCGACGGGTATCATTTCATGACGATGCCTTACGTCGAAGGCACTCCGCTGCGCGACATCGTCAAGCAGCGGGTCGCTTCTCGTTTCGGCGACGAGACCGACGCCGTCCATCACGTCGTGACCATGAACGATCGGGACTATCATTCGCGCCATGGCAAGCGCCCTGGCGCAAGCCGCAGCCGCGCTCGCGACCGTGCACGACCAGCGCATCGCTCACCGCGACATCAAGCCGGCAAACATACTGCTCGATAACCGCCCATCAGGCGGAGTCTATCTGTGCGATTTCGGACTCGGACGTGATCTTGAGATCGCGACGCTCGAGCAGATGCGCGACGGTGCGGGCACGCCGATGTACATGGCGCCCGAACGCTTGCTGATGAAGACCGCCGACGAAATCAAGTGCGACATTTATTCCATGGGCGTAACGCTGTGCGAGGCACTCACCCTCGAGAAGCCGTTCCACGTGCCAGAGCACGTCACTCCGCTGGCCCTCTCCGGTTTCCTCGCGGGGCCGAGCCCCGTCGGCCGCGTCTGCTCGATCCCGGATTACCGTCCGAGGCCGAGGAGATCATCATGAAGGCGATGGCGCGCGACCCGGAGCATCGATACGAATCCGCCGCGGAGCTCGCCGCGACCTGGAGCACCTCGCCTCCGACTACAGGCCGCGCCGTCGTCCGACGGGTGCGCAGACGTCGACCCGGCCGCTCGTGCGATCCCCCCATGTCCTGTCGAAACGGGGCGCGGCAAACCGGGACCGGGACCGTGAGCCGCTCTCTCACCCTGGCTCCACGTTTCTGCTGCCGCGGGCCGGCTCCCGGAGGAATGCCTTCTAGCGAGTCTCCGGGCGGTTGATGGTCGCACGCGGACCGAACCGAATGTGCAGGTTGGCATGACCTGCGAACCGATCCCCGTAGATCATCCGCACAATCGCCCAGTCGGCCACAATCGAAAGCACCGCCGCGGCCAGTCCCACGCCGATCGTTGCGCCCAACCGAGTTCGCAAGCGCGGCACTCTGCCCCGAGGTCGCCCGATTCACCGCGGGACTTGCAGGGTCGGATGACAGGATCACGACGAGAGTGCAGGCCAGGGCGACCACATAAATCACACCCTCGGTCACGAGACGCTCCGGCCGGAACGCGACAATGGCACGCGCAAAGTTTCCTGCCACCAGCCACCAGAGCAATCCGAGATAGAGCAACTGTCCTTTGCCCACCGGGCTCGCGGGCACGACCTGCAGAGGTCGTCGTCGATGCCGCAGCACCAGCACCAGGAATGTGAGTGTCAAGAGAACGTATCCGATATCGAGCCACGCCCACGAGGGGATGCCGCCCATCACCGCCGGGACTGCGCGTTCACCGACCCAGTGCGCGACGTTCTTCCGAAGGTTGAGATAAGTAATCCCCAGCACAACAAAACCCAGCGCCACTGGCTCGGTCCACGACGCCCGCCCCGCTTCGCCGTTTTCCACCCTTTGCCGGTCCGCAAGTCCGCCGAGGGCAACCGCCAGGCCAATGCCGTTGAAAAGGCCCGTGGTCTGTTCCAGGATGCTGTGCCAGTTGGTCTGGTAGCCGCTGGTGACCTCGACGAGCTTCAGCATCGACGCCGCGGCGAAGCCGATGCCGCCGATGAACCCACAAACGAGCGCCGTCCGGGCTACTTCGCCAAACGGCGGCCGCGCGGCAAAACCAGAACAGGCCCGCCGTCATTCCCAGACAACCCGCCCAGTTGTCACCGCGGGGGGGAGTCATGCGCAGGCCGAGCACCACCACGAGTATGAGGAATCCAGCCCACCAGCCCGCGGCCAGGTGCAGAATCAACGACGTCGGACCGTCGAGCCGGCGTCGCACTGCAGCCGCCACGAGTGCCGCGATCAGAGCGAGAGTCGCCGCCAGCCAGTCGGTATCGTGCCAGTTCAGGGTATAACCTTGCTGTCTGAGCCACGGCTCGATGACGAGGCCCTGGAGCCACCACAGCAAGAATACAAGACCCATCGGGGGGAAAAGCGGCCTGAGAAACGTGTTGTCGGCAACGGCCGGCAGCGCGGTCCCGGCACCTCCCAGTGCGGCCCACAGAAAGCCGATCACGAACAGGCACGCGAATCCGTAGAGAACACTTGGCGAGTGCCCGGAGTGCGTATACGCAACGACTTGCATGTACGACATGCTGCCGCCGAAGGACCAACCGAGCGCGCCCATCATCGCGAAGTAGACGATCTTGCGTCGCCAGTCGCTTCGTCCCGACAGGAGCACCGCGGCCATGGCCGCAGCGCGCCGGGGATCATCGCGCCGTATTCATGTCCGTAATTCCCCCGGATACCCCACCCCAGGGACAGCGAAAGGGCCGTCGCCACCACGAACGACCACGAGCGTTCCGATTGCGCCGATCCCATGGATGAAGAGTCCTGTCTGCCCGGTTCACGCACTCAATCCGCGGCCAGATTCGTGGGATGCCGGCGCGGCATGAGGGTAAAGGATGGTCGATGCGAGGTCCGATCAACGATTGGCCGTGGAAGGCGACGGCGGGCTCAAGGGGTTGGGTCGCGCAGCCGGTACAACGCGCGCTGCGATTCGGCGTCAAGCGGATCGTGCGCGATCGCCAGCTTGTACCAGGCGCGCGCTTCGCCGTCACGGTGCAGGGCCGCGCAGGCCTCGCCGAGCTCGCGCAATAGCTTCGCGTTCTGGCGAGCTTCCGGAGCGGCCACCCGGTTCGTCAGCGTGTTGAGCCGCTCGAGGTTGCGCCAGCTCGCGAATCGGAACGGCAGCCTTGTCGTCGCCGTTCATCTCCAGCGCGAGCAACAGCCCAAACACCGTCTCGCGGTTCTCCGGATCGTCTTCGTAGGCGATCCGAAAGTACTTCAAGGCCGATTTGGTATCCCGCCGGGATAGCGCGAGTCGGCCGCGCAGCCGAGCCAGCACCGGATCATCGGGCCCACCGAGCGCGAGGAGTCGATCGGCTTCCTCTTGATCCTGACGGTCGAGTGCACTCTGGACTCGGATGGCGATCGCGGCGGAATCGTCCTTTGGCAGCGCGGCCAGCGTGCGCTCCACGTCATCGTAGAGGTTCAACCTCCGATAGTTCTCCGCGAGCGACACCCTGGAAGCACGGTCGTCGGGGTCGGCCGCGACGTAGCGGTTCAAGATCTCGACGACTTCCCGCGGCTCCCAGGAGTTATTTCGCAGCAAACACCAGTGAAAAACATTTTCGAACTTCAGGTCGGTGAATTTGGAAAGTGCCTGAAACTGGGCGTTGAGCTCGGCGCGGCGAAGCTGCATGCCCAGGATGTAGATCAGCTCGCGGTGCGCCTGGATCAGCCCGGGATCGATCTTGAGCGCGGCCCGAAACAGCTCTTCGGCGTGGCGGACGCGATCGCGTCTCAACTCGAGCTGGCCGGCCAGCAATCGCGCGCGGGCGGCCATGTAGTGGTCGTCGGGGACTTGAGCAAGCTCGTTCAGAGCTTCCTCCGGCCCGTTTCGCGCCATGGCAAGCTGGGCCTTCAGCATCCGATCCAGGGGCGTGGGCGTTCGAGCCCGGCCGAGCTGCTGTAGCGCCAGGTCGACCCGGTCGTAGCGGCCCGCCTGGAAGTCCTGCTCTGCCTGCTGCCAGAGAGCCTCTGAATCGACCCGCTGAGAGCCCAGGTACCGATAATAGAGCACGCCCACAACCGCGACGGGGGTCGCCAGGATCGCGAGCCAGACCCAGGCCCGAACCATTCGCCCTCGGGGAGGCCGCCCGGCCCCCGGAGCGTATCGTCCGCCGCGAGCGTCCAGAGTCTTTTTCGCGGGTTGCGACGCCATGGGCGTTCGAGTTGACCTCCTGCGGACCACACGTCCCGCCGGCATCGAGGACGAGTCGGACGCCGGCAGCCATCAGTCAGCGGGCCCGACTTTTCAGATTCAGCGCTCCGCCCGATACGACAATACTACCTTGAATCAGAAGCATTCGCCCATCCAAGCGACCCCCGAATGGCCCAGGAGAACGAGGTCAGTCGTGTCGAAGGGCGTGGAAAGTCAGGCAGCCGAGACGGCGTGCGATTGAACTGAGCATCAAAGCGGGTATAAGAAGGATGAATGGCCATCCGGATTGTAACCGTGACAACGAGCGGAGGATCTATCTTCGAGACAGCAATCTCGCGGCGCTCTAGAGTGTCGGTAAGGCAGCGCAAGGGCGACGAGGCAAGGAGCGATTCATGGCGTTTACCCCACCGACGGTACTCGATCGGAGTCTGATCGCGGATTCCGACCTGGACCGCGGATCGGCGATCGATCGCGATCGCCTGATCAAACTGGGTTCATGGATGATGATTCTCGGCACAGTCCGCCTCATCTGCACGATCGCCGATTACCTTAACGCCTTTCTGGAATCGTCGCGGGTCCAGCCATTTTCATTTCGCGTCGTGAGCGACTTTATCGGGGAGAATCAGCCCGTTTTCGCGCTGACGGCCGCGTGGCCGCTGGTCCTGGCGCTTGCGCTTCGCCGCACCCGGTGGCCCGAGCTGCTGCCGGCAGCAGCCGCGACCTTTCTGATCCTCTCGATCGGCGGAGTCGTGGAATTCGTCGCGGAATGGAGCCATGCCCAGGGCAGCGGGGTGACCCTCGGCTCGTTTCATCTCACGCGCCGGGCGTTTTCGAATCCCACGGTCTCTGACGCCGCATTCTTCATGATCGGGGCAACCCAGCTCGTGCTCGAGCTCGCCGCGGCAGTGCGCGCCATGTTCCTGGTCCCCATTCGTCGTCGCACAAGCGCGGGCGAGACGCGCAATCCGCAGCACTCGCGACGAGCGCTATTGGGACGCCTCGCCGTCTACACGGCAATCGGATACCTGGTGCTGATGGTGCGGTTGCCGGTGTGGTCCACTTATCTCGAGTTGCTCAACAATTCGTCGCTTGTTCGTGAATTCGTGATTCGCAACGACATACAACGGATCATGGGAACGACGGAATCGTTGAATTATCAGAAGCGGGATGAACGACTGCATCGGACGTGCGCCGTGCTGACTGCCGCCTTGAGGCGCGGCGGAAGCCGGCCGGTACGAGCTGGCCACGGACAACTACCGGAGGGTCATCTCGCTTGTCGATGCATGGTCGAGCAGGCAGCTCCCGCAGACCTACCGCACGATCGCTGCCGAGGCACTGAACAATCTCGCCTGGCTCCAGGCAACTTGCCCCGATCTCGAGCTCCGCAATCCGGCGGAATCCCTCAAGAACTGCGCCGGGCGACTGAGCTGGAGCCGGAAGACGGAAACTTCTGGAACACTCTCGGCGCGTCGTATTATCGCAGCGGCGAGTGGTCGGAGGCGGATCGAGTCTTGTCGCATTCGATGGAGCTACGTAACGGTGGTGACGGTTTTGATTGGTTCTTCGTCGCGCTCGTTCATCTCAAGCTGGGTCACAAAGAAGCAGGATTGCGCTGGTACGAAAAGGCGGTCGACTGGTTCCACAGATCGCTCCCTTACAATCAAGAGCTATACCGCTTTCAGGTCGAGGCCGCGCTCGAGCTGGGCCTTGCGGAGCCCCCGCCTCTCGCGCGAAATCACGAAGCCAAGGCCAATCGCTCTTCTTTCGTGGAACCGAATCCCGCGCGACTCCATTACCGGGTGCGCAGCCTGAATCCGATCGCGAAATCCCGTCGCCGCTGAGCCGAAAGCCAGAGCGCACGCCCCCTCCGATCGCGGTACCGCGGGCGCGGCCAGTTCACATTGACGGCCCGACCGATTACGAGCATACTCCGCGTTCGTTGTGATTCCACGGCTTCATCGAGACGGCGGCCCAGGTGCCGTCGTGCCGGCCAGGATCGTTCGATCCGCCGACGCCCGCTGCCGCGCGAGCGATCGGGTCCGCGGGCATCCACTCGCCATTCCCACGCGCGTATCGGTGCAAGGAATCCAGCCAGCTGCAGGCCGTCTGAGCTCAATGAGAGAATCAATCGTCGTGCCACGGCGCCCGACGACCGGCCGGCCCCAACCTCATCCCGCCAGGACAATGATCGTCATGCGTCAGGTTGTCACGACGATGATCGCGGTTCTTTCGCTGGCCTTCGCATCGAACGCAGGTGCCCAGGACCAGGAGCTGGGCACTGCGGCCAAGATCGCCGAGGCGCGCCGATTCGTCGCGGCCGAGGATTTTGCGTCGGCCACGTCGTTGCTCGAGGAGCTGCTCTTCGAAGCAGGCGCGAGCGACAAACCCACGGTCATCGAGCTCCTGCGAGTCTGTTATGAACCGATGGCGCAGCAGGCCGAAGCGTCGGGACGTGCCCGCGATGCCGGCTATTTCCGCGAAAACCTTGCGATCATCAACCGCCACCATCCGCTGAAGGCGCAGGCCAAGCCCGCGGAAGAGAACTCAATACCGCCAACCGATGTCGAACAACCCGTCGCGAAGAAGCGCACGCCACCGGCCAGGGAACACGCCGGATCGCGAACGCTCGAGCCCCAGGCATCCGAGACGGCCCGAGAGCCGAGCGCGCCGCCAATCCCGCTCGAGGAGCCGGCGCAATTGCCCGAGCCGCCCAGAATGCCCCCACCCGAATCGCTGCAGAAACACCCGGCTCGGCCCGACCCGGCGGCATTACCAGCCATCACCTCGACGAGAGCTCCGGCCCCGACAGCGCCCGAGCTACCGTCTATAACCTCGACGAGAGCTCCGGCCCCGGCGGCGCCCGAGTCACCGTACACGAACTCGACGAGTGCACCCGCTCCGGCGGCGCCCGCGAATGACGACGACGCCACCCCCCGCGAGCCGAATCCGCCAACGGTTCGCAACACCGCCGTTCCGGTGGCGCCGCGTCCCGCTCCGGCTGGCTCCAGCGCGCGTCCGCCCCGGCCGCCCGCCTCCCAGAGTTCGACCTCCGCACCGACGCTGGAGGAAGCTGATCGACTTTTCACCGCAAAGCGTTACGCCGAGGCAGGCCAGCGCTATGCGGCGCTGTATCGCGATCAACAGCTGCCCCCCGGCCGCCATGACCACTGGGCCTATTGCCGGATCGTCATCGTCGCCCAGCGGATCAACGCCGGACCGGCCTCGCCACGCGATTGGGATGAAATCGAAGCGGAAATCCAGAAGATCAAGCGATTGGCTCCGAACCTCTGGTGCGTGGAGTACCTGCGGAACAAGATGTCCGAGCTCCGTCCCGATCCGCGAGGGCGTCCGGTTGCTTCCGACGAGTTGAGCGCACGTGGTACGGCGCCTGAGGCGACCGAAGCTACGCCGCGTCCGTTGCCTCGCCTCAGCCTCAGATCGCGCGGCACACCGGCAGCGCAGCCGAAGCCCGCGTCGACAATGTCGTCACCCGCTCCGGAAGCTAGATCGAACGCTCGCCGCGTGCAACGAGAGCTTGCCCGGCAGGAGGCGGCGGCAGGAGCGCCATCCTCTCCCGGCGCCGCCTTGGCCCAGCAAGCCGATGCGAGCGGATCGAGCGCCACTCGTCCGATCAAGCCGCTGTTTGACTCGGAAATCAAGCAGGCCCGCAATCAATCGGTCACCGAAAGCGGACCGGGGTGGCAGACCATCGAAACACCCAATTTTCGCATCTTTCATACCGACGCTCGGCTCGCCGAGCAAGCCGGTGAGGCAGCCGAGTCAATCCGCGCGGCCCAGGCTCGACAGTGGGGAACCGTCGCGCTTCAAAAGCCGTGGAATCCGCGCTGTGATCTCTATCTCTTTCCCTCAGGCAAGGCGCTGGCAAAAGCGACCAGCCAACCCGACACTTCGCCGGGATTCTCGTCGATCGAGAGCAATCGACGGCGCATCACCAGTCGGCGCACCGCCCTTCGCGCCGATCATCCCCAGTTGCTGACCGCGGTCCTACCGCACGAAGTCACCCACGTCGTGCTGGCCGACGTCTTCATCGAGCAGCCGATTCCGCGGTGGGCCGACGAAGGAATCGCCGTGCTCGCGGAGCCGGAGGCCGAGCAAATCCGTCGCGCCGCCGATCTTCAAGACTCGCTGGATTCTGGAAACGTGATTCAAGTCGGCGAGCTCATGCAGAACGACAACCCGGCTGCCAAGGATTGGAGTCTCTACTACGCTCAGAGCGTTTCACTCACCCGCTTCCTTGTCGAACAGGGTACGCCCGCACGTTTCCTTCAGTTCATCCGTGATTCGCACGACAAGGGAATCGACGCGGCCCTGCGTGATTGTTACCGGATCGAGGGGCTGGGTGAGCTTCAAAATCGCTGGGTGGGTTACGCGCGCGAGCAACTCGACGCGATCAAGGAAGCATCCCGCGACCAGCGCAACCTGCCGTCCGCAACGACCGTTCGCTGACGGCATTGGCGCGGTGCCCGAGACCGGCCGGATTCACCCTGAAGTGAGCGGGAAAATCGCTCGGACTTCGATCGCTCGCGATCAGCCGATCGCTGCGCTCGCGAGCACGAGTGTCGCGAGCACACCAGGTAGACGGCGAAATACCAGATTCGACCGGATCCGCACGATCCTCGTCAGCCAGAAGATCGCGAAGTAGCCAACCACCCCCGCCAGGACCGTCGCGCAAATCGCTTGCGACACGCGATCGGTGGTCAGAACGATCGACCCGCCCGATTCGCGCCCAGCGCCGCCTTTCGATTTCGTAGCACGCCGCGCCCAGGATCGCCGGGACGGCGATGAGCAGGCTGAAGCCGACCGCCCAGGTTCGCGACAGCCCGAGGGCGAGTGCGGCGGCGATCGTCAGGCCGCTGCGGCTGACGCCCGGCAAGGGGGCGAACATCTGGGCAATTCCGATCAAGAGCGCATCGAGCCAGGTCGTTTCCGCTGGCCCCTTCGCCCCGTCGCGCCGGCTCAGCCAGGCGGTGAGCAGCAGAACGGCCGCGGTCACCAGGAATCCGATACCCGGCCACGGTCGTGCCTTCAAACGTCTCGCTCCAGCGGCTTCTTGAAGAAAAGCGCAAACGGGACCAGCGGCGAAGTCGCCACGGCCGCGAGCAGACCCGACGCGGACGACTTCCGCTCGGCTGAAAGCCGGGCAGGGACATCCTGCGCTCCCAGTAGCCCGCGCCAGCCCTGGACGATCGACTTTCGATGATAAAACGAGGATCGCGGCGGTGGTGCCCAGGTGGAGAATCACGTCGAAGAAGAGGTTCTCTTTGCCCGAGCGACCCTGGCCCGTGAGCCAGGCGAAGAAGCTCTGCGTCAGCAGAAGATGGCCGTCGCTCGAAACCGGCAGAAACTCCGTGATTCCTTGAACCAGGCCCAGGACAAGTGCTTCCAGCCATGCCATCGATATTCACCGCCTCGAGTCGAGGAAGTGGTCAGACGACAGGCCGACGATCGTGTCAGTCTCGCCGCGAAACTTGGGCAGCGCAATCCAAACATAGCTCAAGCCGCTGTAGATCGTGAGGATCACGGCGAGCCAGGTCAGCCCGTCGCGGATCCACAAGAACGACGGCGGCTCAGAAGGCAGCAGGCCAGACAGAGCAAGACCAGCGCAGATCGAAAGACACTGAACGACCGTCTTGAGCTTGCCCGCCATCCGGGCTCCGAAGGCTTGCCCGCGCCCTTCGAGGTGGCTGCGCAATCCCTGAATCAACAGCTCGCGAACGACGATCGCCGTCACCATCCAGGGCATGACGCCGGTCTCGGGTATCGTCGCCAGGTAGATGTAGCAGCCCGAGACGATGACCTTGTCGACGAGCGGATCGAGCTGGCGCCCCAGGGGCGTATCTTGCTTGAGCAGGCGGGCGAAGTAGCCGTCCAGGGCGTCGGTGATCGCGGCGATCGCGAAGATCACGAGTGCCCAGAAGTACAATTCGTTGGCGATCAAGGCGAAGACGCACGAAGGCCAGCACGAGCCGGCTGACGGTGAGCGTATTCGGAACGTTCCAGAACCTGCGGGGCGCGGCTGCGACCATTGCGGAGAGAGGTTCGGATCCACTCATGAGAAATCGCGAGCTCGCTCAGGCAATCGAGACGCGCGGCGCTGGCGCAGCGGCCGGCATTCCGCGAGGGATGCGATCGGCTCACGAGTGATCGATGATAGCCAGCCGCCGGGCGGCGGCCTGCGGCGCGGCTTGGGCCGAGCTTTCCGCCGTTTGGAGCTCGACGGCGACGACGGCCGGGCGACCAGGTCGTATTCTTCGGACGGCGACGATCTTGCAACTGACCAGATCGCCCGGCTCGAAGCTCGCTGCCTCGCACCCAGGTGACCCCGTCGACGTCGGGAGCGTCGGCGTAGGATCGGCCCAGCCACAGGTGCCGCCCTTCCGGAGCCGGCGCGTCGATCAAGACGTCGAGCGTCTTGCCCACCAGGCTTTGATTGAACGCGAACGCGATCGGCTGCTGGGCGGCCATGACCCGGTCGCGACGCTCGAGCGTGACCGCCTCCGGCAAGTGGCCGGGGAGCTTGGCCGCCGGCGTGTCGGCCTCGAACGAATAGGGGAAAACGCCGAGGCGCTCGAACTTCGTCGCCTTCGACGAAATCGACCAGCTCGTCGAATTCGGCCTCGGTTTCCCCGGGAAAGCCCACGATGAACGTGGTGCGGAGCACCAGCCCCGGAATCGTCGCTCGCAGCCGGGCGATGATCGCCTCGCTCTCCGCTCGCGTGTGCCGGCGGTTCATCAGCTTGAGCAGACGGTCGTTGATGTGCTGGAGCGGCATATCGAGATAAGGGATGATCTTTCGCGAGCCGCCGAGAACGTCGTAAAGCTCGTCGGTGAAGAACTGGGGATAGCAGTAGAGGATGCGCAGCCAGTCGATCCCCTCGACCTGCTCGAGCTCCCTGAGCAAATCGGTCAGCCGGGGCCGGCCGTAGAGGTCGAGACCGTAATAGGTCATGTCCTGTGCGACCAGGATCAGCTCGCGCACGCCGTCTGCGGCAAGCTCTCGAGCTTCGGCGACGACCATCTCGATCGGCTTGGTCACGTGCTTGCCGCGCATGATCGGGATTGCGCAGAACGTGCAAAGGCGATCGCAGCCTTCCGAGACTTTCAGATAGGCGAGGTGCCTGGGAGTGATCCGCAGCCGCGCGCGGTCGTCCTGCGCCTGGATCGGGGCCGGCCGGAACAAGCCCGCGCTGCTCGGAGAGCCCGCCCAGCAGCCGGTCGGCGACCCGAACGATCTCTTCGCGGCCGAAGACGCCGACGACATCATCGACTTCCGGGAAACTGCTCGAGCAGCGAGTCTTTCTCGCGCTCGGCCAGGCAACCGGCCACGACGACTCCCTTGACGTGCGCCCAGCCGTTTCCGGTCGATCATCTCCTCGATGACGCCGATCGATTCCTGCCGCGCCGATTCGATGAACCCGCAGGTGTTGACGATCACCAGGTCGGCCGGCTCGGATTCGGGCACGATCGCGTAACGGCCTTGAGCCAGCAATCCCAGCATCCGCTCGGAATCGACGAGGTTTTTCGAACAGCCCAGGCTGACAAATGAAATGGTGGGCGTTTTCGGCATGGAACCTTCCGGCGAGCAGCCCAGGAGAACCTCTCAAATCGCAAACGACGCGAGATCACCGCGAATACTCGAGCGATCCCCATGCGATTGCGGACTCGACGGCAAGCTCCTGGCCGCAATAGGGCGAGCGATCGGAGCATTTCAGGCTAGCCTTCAAGACCATGAACGTCAAGCGACGCAAGGCATGAATGCGCAAGCTCTCCCGTTCCGAGCAGATCCCTCCGGCACCTCCCTCGCAGTCTGGACCGAGCCATCTGAGTCGGTCTTTGATCCCAGCGGGCTTGCGAGGCGCCTGCCCCGGGTGTAGTTTTGAATTAAGGCGCCCGTAGCTCAATGGATAGAGTCGCGGACTTCGAATCCGAAGGTTGTAGGTTCGAATCCTACCGGCGCGCTTTCATCACGGGACATCAGAAAGCACCAAGGAGCATCAAGAACGCCTGTTTTCCAGGGGCGTCGGCTCCAGCTTCGCAATGCCATTCAAACGAGTCATCGCATCAGCAAACATCAGGAAGCAGCAGCGATAATCTCCGAACTGTTACCAACAGTGCTACCGCCAGCGCTACCGGCCCGGACGTAGCGTCCGTCGTCGAGGCATGGGATAAACTACCGGCGGCCATCCGGTTCGGGACTGTTCAACTGCAAGCGGGATTCCCGTCCCAGCCTGAAGACACCTGTACACTATCGGCTATCTGTACGGGCCGTGCAGCAAGATCCCGTTACGTAGACGACCAATACTCTCGGCGCGAGAGAACACGTATATTAGAAGAATAACTGCGGCCCGCAGCACAGCCGACTACGGAGTCCAAGGAGTGAACTTTATCGCATGGGCCGACGTGGCGTCCGGGCCAGCACCGCGAAGTGATTTAAACGCAAAGTCACTCAGAGTATTTACTTAACGTGGCGAGGATATCGCCGCCTGGATCAGCGGCGGAGACGTCTGACGAGAGCGACCACGATCGAACCCAAGCAAATGGAAACCTGCAAAGAGTTCTACAATATTGTCGTACTCGGCGCCATGAATCCGAGGATTCACACGCCAGCGTGGTACCGGTTGACGGAATTGATCGATGATCGCGAGATGACTGCGGCGACCGATTCCCCTCACACCCTCGCCGCATTTGCGGTCGCTCAATTCGAGATCGCTGGAATCAGAGTGTTCTGCACCCAGGAGCGCTGGGAAGTACAGAGTTCATCCGCCGATCACTTGAAACGAATGCGGAATATGACGGCGCGACTGTTTGATGACTTGTTGCCGCAAACTCCAGTTACGGCTCTCGGATGCAATTTTAATTACGAGGTCGTTACGAAGGTCAGCGACATCGGTCGTTATCTGGCCTCGTGCGTTGCCACGCCTCCGATCGGTCTGAGCGAGGAGGGCGTGCATTACGCCGAATTGTCAATTAGACGGACAGCTCAGGGCCGCGACGTCATGATCGCGATTCGTCCGTCCAACGAACCGGCCTCACGTGCGGTCGTAAGTGTGTCAAATAATTTCGACTACCGCTTTGGTAATCAGGAAAAAGGCTACGTCACATTGGCGAACATTTGCTCGCCTCGATTCGAAGCCGATCAACTTGAGGCGATGGAACAGACGTCGCGCGTGGTGCATGCGATTAATCTGGCCGGGGAGGCTTCCTGATGGCATTTCTTCTGAAAGAGCGCCAATCGGATCGTCTTGTCGACCCTATGACACGCGTTAAAACCTGGGAGATTTCTCCCGCGGAACTGCATCCTCGATTCGTCGACGATCCTAAGAAAGTCGTGAGTCACTTCGAACAGATAGCTCAAACGAGCAGCAGGCATTACTGGGCCGTTTCTCAATTCCGGAGTTCGCAGGACGCGACGACATCCTCGAAACAATCAGATGCGGCGCACGCATGGGAACAGCCCCCTATGTGGGGCTCTCCGCCAACCAATACCCATTACGCGGACTTGCTGGTTTTCTTGAATAAAATCGAGTCCTTCCATGTTGCGCAGGTTTCACGCCTGGAGGCGAATCGAAAGGCCAATACTCATACTTGTCTAGACACAGAAACAATAAAGCAATCCTGGTCGGAGGCTCTTCAATCGGTGTACAACGATGCCCTCGGCGGAGGCCACATTGGCAAGACTGCCATTGGGCTGCCCACACCGAAGCAAAAGGTTGGTGAGGAAGAATTTAATTCCGAGTACGGACGCATTGGTTGGTGGAAGGGTCCGCATGCGACTCGCGAGGCTCAGAACGAAGTGCGCCAGTTCTGGAAAAGTGCAGGTGCCGCCGGGGCAGAATGGTTGGTTAAGAGGATTGCCAAGGAAACACATGGTGACATTCTCGAAGGTGTCGCCAATTTGTTGGCGGACATTGGTCCGGCAAGTATCATACCTGTTGTCCGCGAGTTGGACGCTGAGCCTACGCGCGATCAGGCCGAGGTCTTGTTGAAATCGCTGGGCTGGATCGAGGCCGATCACGATGCTGCTGTCATCTGTCCCAAGGGTCTTGAGACGACTTTGGAGAAGTATCTCACGCATAGCGACGCTGATATTAGGGCCGCCGCCTGGGCGCGACCCGTTTCCTCCCCCACGAGCGAGTACGAGCGCTGTTCAGAATGCGACGACATAGCGAGCTCGATCCCGACGTCTGCGAAGCCATTGACGAAGCCCTCGGAGAATGAGAACGAACGCGAGCCGTCTAGCCGACTTTGGAGAAGTGTCAAAAAGAATCGATGGGTAGATAAGAGCCCTGAATCTCCAGCGGACGTCGATTCCGCTGCGAAAGATTTCAAACTTCGTGAGAATGAAGAATACTTGTCCTTCTTCGGTGTCACCAGCGACGAGGAGGGGCGAAAGGTTGCAGCGGCATTCAAGGCGGTTCAGCCAACCCGATGTGACGATGTGGATTTTATGCTCTTTCCTCGCGAATTCCTCACTGATGCTGGAATCACACTAATTTACAAGCCGTTGGACGGTGCTCCCGACATACTCGACCGTAATCATTTGGGAACCGTAGGCCCCCTACATCAACCGGGCGATTCATTCATAAAAAGATTGCTCGTTGCTGAGTCCGTCAAAATCATTCGCATGAAAAAGGCGGAGATTGTTGAAGTCGCAAAGTTATTGGTGGAGGAGTACCCCGACTTTCGACGTCATCTCGGGGATGACTGGCGGAAGCACGTGCTGACCGACCGCGAACCCGGCGGCGATTGATTGTCGTTCTGAGAGAGACGCGTCCTTGACCTTGGAGCTGGGTTGCAGCGGATTTAGCCGGTCGTAAATGCGTGTAAGTCCAAATGCTCCCACAGTACTTGCGTCGATAGAGTCGCGGACTTCAATCCGAAGGTTGTAGGTTCGAATCCTACCGGGCGCGCTTTCGCACCAACGACTTACGACCAGTCGCCGGCGACCTCGGCGACCTGCTCTCCTCGCCGAACCTCGGGAGGATGATCCTGATGTTTGGTGCGGACTCTGGCACCGGCAAGCTCCAGATCCGGCGGCTGGCGCTGCTGGCGATCGGGCTCGTCCCGATTGTCTGGGTCGCGCTCACGGGTCTCTTCTGGCTGCACAGCCGCATACCCGAATGGATTTACTGGCAGGCCGGTCTGTGGTTCTTGATCGCGCTCGAGATTGCCTACGCAACAGCAGTCGTACTTGCCTTGATCGGAATCGCCGGGCTTGGCTTGTTGTTATTCCGAGGTCGACTCGAGCGGCATCTCCGAATCAGGGCCGCGCGTCGGTCTCCTCCTGTGCATCGCGCTGATCGGTGCGCTGGCCACGGCCGAGGCCTTGTCTGCGGCTTGGGCGCGCCGTTTACCACGCGGGATCGCACCGCCGGCCGGCGGCGTCCAGCAGGCACTATCGTCGCCGCAACCTGCGCGGTTCGCAGAACCTCTCGCGGCGTTCAATTTGCCGACGAAGTTTGTCGACTCACCCGGCGATCCAGACATCGATCTGGTCGTCCTGGGAGAATCGAGCGCCGAGGGAGTTCCCTACCAGCGGTGGGTCACGATTGGAAAGCTCGTCGCCTGGCAGCTCAATTCAGTGTTCCCTGGACGGACGGTCCGACTCAATACGTTGGCGCGGTCCGGCGACACGCTCGAGACGCAGCACCAGGCGCTGGCCAAACTGGTGCGGCGTCCCGAGCTCCTGATCATTTACTGCGGCCACAACGAGTTTTTCTCGCGCCTTTGGTGGACAGGCAACCTGGATCACTACGGCGGCGACCGCACGCCTGGCGGTTGGCAAGGCTTGGCGCTCGATTCGAGCGCCGCTCGCCGCTTTGCACGTTGATACGGGAAACGGCCGACAAGTGCCGCGTCGCGATTCCTCCGTCTTCCGGCAACGCCCGCAGCTTGATTGACGTACCCGTCTACACAGCCGCGGAATTCGAGGCGCTGCTGCTCGATTTCCGGCAGCGCTGGAGGAGATCGTCGCCTATGCGCAGCAAATCGGCGCATGCCGATCTTGATCGTGCCTCCGGCCAATGACGCGGGCTTCGAGCCAAATCGCTCGTTCCTTCCGGCGACGACCCCGCTCGCAGAACGGCACCGGTTCCAAAGCGCATTCCTCGCCGCCCGCCGGCTGGAGGATGACGATCCCGACAACAGCATCGATCGCTACCGATCGCTGCTGGATCGTCAGCCATGTTTTGCCGAGACCCATTTTCGGCTGGCCCGCGTGCTCGAGCGTTCCGGCGACTGGGACGAAGCGTACCGCCATTACGCCGCAGCCCGCGACCTGGACGGTCTTCCGATGCGCTGTCTGACGCCGTTTCAGGAAGCCATCCGGACGGTGGCCTCGCTTCACGCCTGCGTTCTGATTGATGGGCAGTCTTACTTCCACGCGATCGGACGTCATGGCCTGCTGGATGATCAACTTTTTCAAGACGCGATGCACCCTTCGCTGCGCGGCCAGATCGCGATCGCACAGGCCATCCTGCTTGCACTTCAATCGCGGCGCGACCTGGACTGGCGCAGCAATGCGCCTGCTCCCGTGATCGATCCCGCCCGTTGCGTCGCTCACTTCGGCATCGATCGCGATGCCTGGAAATCACTCTGCTCGTGGGAGGCGTCGTTCAACAATCTGGTAATTCCGCTGCGATACGAATTCAGCGCACAGCTCGCGGCGAATGCCGCCGCCGCCGCCGCGAGCGATCGGATCGCCGCCGGCCTTGCTCCGGAAGCCGTTGGGCTCCCCAATATCGGGATTCCGATTGCCGTCCCGCCCGTGAGTCTCTCCGACATCAATCCACACGTCGCGCCCGCGCCGGCGCTGGACGTATGCCGTTGTGTCGGCATCACCCCGGTGCCTTGATTTCCGGAAACAAAAACGCGGCCAGCCGGATCGTGCGTCAGACCGAGGTCAGGGAATGCAGCCTGCTTCTCAATCGGGCGGCTCGGCCTGCGGGGCCAAGGTTGGAGGCACATCGAAGGGACGAATGCGGATCGGAGGCAGAGTGTTGTCGTGCACCAGCACGCCCCCCTGGCCGGCCAGAAAACTGTGGTTGCTCGCCACGTCGAGGTTGTACACGGGTTGCACTGGGCCCGGCTCGACCAATACCACGCGGACCAGGCCGTCGAGGCTGCGCAAGGTATCCCCAGGCTTCAACTCACGAGCGAGCGCCCAGCCCACGCTTGGCCGCCAGAAGCGGTGATACACGCTTGAGACCAGGGTGTCGCCATTTGACAGCGAAATCCGGAGCGTCGCGCTCGGCGCATTGTGATGGACGGCCAGGACGGGGAAAAAGTCGAGGCTGCCGGTCGTGACGTCGCGGCTGAGGACAACGTCGCCAACGCAGATCTGTTCGATCGGCGCAAAGCCTTCCGGGGTGCGGATCGGCGTTCCCGCGGCAAAGCAGGTGTAGATCGTGGGGCCGGGAAGCTGGGGATAGGCATTCTCGAGCACGGTCACCTGGGGCGGGGGTTCGTACCGGTAACCAAGCTGGTCGTACCACCACCGGTGCCAGGCATCCTCATCGTCCTTGAAATCGGGCGCCTGGGCCGTCTTCTGGAACAGCGAGCTGACCCGCTCGTTCAAGACCGCGGATTCGGCATTGAACGATTCGATATCGCTGGCGTCGCTCACGAGTTGCTGCTGGGCGGCGGCAGCCTTGAGGTTGGCGTCCTGCAGCAATTCGCGAGTTCGGGCCTCAAACGCTGCCATGGCTCCAATCTGCAGGTTGAAGCTGCCCAGACGGTTGATCCGATCGAGCTCGGCCCCGGCCGCGACGACCGGCAATCCGTTGGCATCGTAGCCGACATATCCCCGGAAGGTCGGGCCCAGGAGAAACGCAGGCGGCGCATCATAGGTTCGCAGCATGCGAAACCGAGGCGTCGAGACCGCGAGTGCTCCCTGCGATCCAGGGCCCTGAACGTGCTGCACCTCGTAGCGGATTTGCGAGTGGATCATCTCGATGAATGCACCGACGAAGTCGCGAAGATTACGTCCCCGTAGCGCCTCGATCGCAGACTGGCGCACATACTGTGAATCTCCGAACACGGCCAGCCGGGCCAGTGCCATCGTCGACGCCGGGGCGTTGATGGCAGATAGCAAGGAGACCGCGACTCCCTGCTGGGCCGCCGAGCCCGCCCCGAAGACACGGACGATCGCACCGGCCGCTGCAGGATCGGTCACCTTTGCCAGCTCGTAGCGAGCTTGGTCGCGACGCAACGGGTCGTCCAGCCAGCCTCTCCACTTCTTGAGCAGCGGCTCCCAGTATCGGTCCGCTTTGCGCTGGGCTGCGGCTTCGCGATCCAGTGACGCGACCTGCTCGCGGGTCATCCAGTGCCCGCCGTGCTTGAAATATCCCAGACGTCTCCACGCCGCGTCGTGATACGGGTCGAGCCCGACGGCCGTCGTGAAGTGGGCCTCGGCCTCGGCTTTCAAATCTTGCTGCTGGCACCATGATCCCAGCTTCACGTGCTCGCGGGCCAGCTTGCGCTGGCTGGCGGTGTCGCGACTTCGCCGCTTCGCTCGACGAGACCACGTCGGCTCGCCGCTCATGGTATTGATCGAGCAGACGATTCAGCGATTGGTCGGCTTTCCGCGCCTCGGCAAAGTCTTCGAGTGAAAGCCATTTTCCGCGATAGGCAACGTAGCCCAGAAGTCCGCGACCCGGAGCACTCGCGGGATCGCTCGCGATCGCCAGGTTCAAGTGCTTGATCCGCTCAGCGTCCAGACCATAAGCCTCGCACCAGAGCGCGAGTTTGACATGCGCCTTCGGGATCGCGCCCGGCTCGTGCGCGATTGGCTTCGTAGGTCGATCGAAGGGCGGCGGCCGGGGGGACGGAATCGGACGCAGAGCCGCCGGCCAGGCCAAACGCCAGAACGATCAGAGGGAACATGACCGGCCTCCGTGTCGAGTACGCCGCACCGGCCTCCATTCTATCAGCGCACCAGAGACCAGGGGATACGCGGGTCTCAGTCAGTCCGCTGTCCCACCGGGTTCAGGTCAGAGGTTGGCGCCGTCCGTAGTGGCGACGATGTGAGCGGGCACGTTCGCCCCCAAGGTCGCGTTGCTGTTGAGCTGAGCTCGTTCGCTCAGGGTTTGACCCGCTTCAAGACCTCGAGCACATGACCGGAGCCTGGCTTGCTGGCCAGCTCCTTCGGGCGCTCCTTGCCACCGGCGGCGGGAAGGCAAACCTTATACGTGTCGTCGTCGAGCTCGTAGATCCCGAGCATCGTCTGGCCGTCGAGCGGCCCGCCGGTGAATGTGATGTCGATCGTCTTCGGTGACTTACTCGGGTCCACCTTGTAAGTGCCCTTCGTCTCTCCCTCTGCGGTAACCGTGGTGAAGTTCTCGCCCTTCAAGGTCATCCGGAACTCGCCGAAGGTTTCGATTGGTGTCGCCTTCCCGTTGACCGTGAATGAGTCCATCTTCCACGTGCCCTCGAACTTGTCGTACTCTTTCTTGACCGCATCCTTGGGGTCATCCGCCGCTACCATCAGGAGCGCCGACGCGAACATCAGTCCGAGAACCTGAAACCGCATGGCGTACCTCTCCATTCCTCGAGATCTACGGGGAGAAAATGACGAGAAATCCAGGATATCCGGAACGTGTGCCCAGCGGAAGACGGTGGCTGAATTCCACAAGTGTTCGCCCAGCCGAAGGGCGGGATGGGTCGGCAACTGCTCCAAGACCTCTCGCCGGCTCGGCCGAGATGGTCGGGTCCGCGACTCGACTGTCGGTGCCTCCTCTTCGGCCGAAGCGGACCGCACTCAGCCAGATTCGTCGGGAAACTTGGCGACTACATGCTCCAGAAAGAGCTCGGCCCTGGCGGCATGGGCGTCGTCTACAAGGCTCGCCAGGTCAGCCTCAACCGACCCCGAGCCGTTCGCACGTTGACCGCGAGGACGGTCAGAAGGATCTGCACAGCACTCATGGTCCAGAGGAGCTGGAGGTCGCCGCTCCCGGCGGCGGGCGAGCCAGGTTATCCCGCTCTGCGATCGCACTCCCCATCCTACCTCTCACGTTTTTTGAGTTTCTCTTGTGGCCCCTGTAATCATAGGCCGCGAGCACCATCCAATACTCCCGCCGGGCGCCAGCCGTGTGATTCCGCAAGGTCATGTGAGATCCACTTCATGAACAACCTGCTTCCCTTTTACGCAGCCGGCTGCGGCCTGTTGTTCTCGGTTGTGGGAGCTTTGGGACTGCTCTCCACTTATCGCACAGGCAGCGGGGTTGGCCGGGCGGGGGAGCCGACCTCGGGATCGACGGAGGCCGTGAAGGCGAATTCGCACACATTCCTTCGAATGAAACGAAAGAGCGGCATCTTTTGGGTCTGCCTGGGTGTCGTCACCCTCTGGATTTCCTCCGAACGCGGTTCATGGGGCCTGCCGACCCTTGGCTTGCTGTGGGGCGCGATGGTGTATTTCATGGGCTTCCGCCTCGGCGCGTCGCCGAAGGTGGTATCCCAAGCACGGGAGCAAAACGGTCGACTTGCCGAGATCGTGACGCAACATGTCGAGCGAGCGTTTGCACAGAATGGACATATCGGCCTCGTTGTCGGCGCCATTGCCAGGGATGAGGAAATGTTGCTGGGGTTCGGCGCCCGTCAGGTGGGAGATTCGCACCTTGGCCTCCTTCTCGGCGCCATTTCCAAGGACGAGGAAATGTTGGCGGGTTACGGCGCCCGCCATGTCGGAGATTCGCAGCCTCCCGACGCGGATACCGTGTTTGAAATTGGCTCCATATCCAAGGCCTTCACGGGTATCCTCTTGGCCCAACGGATTGAAAATGGGGAGTCGGAACTCGACGACCGTATCGCGGAGCTGCTCCCGGAGGGATGGTCGCTGTCGGAAAGGGCGCGTGAGATCACGCTGCGGCAGTGCACAACCCATACGTCGGGTTTCCCCCGACTCCCCGCGAACTTGCTCGGCATTTCTGATCTGTTCAGTCTCGCATTCGTTGGCAGCGATCCCTATCGCGACTACAGCGAACAGGAATTTCGCGACGCGCTGGCAACGGTCAAACTCGAATTCGATCCGGGGACAAAGAGCAGCTATTCAAACTTCGCCGTCGGCCTCCTGGGGTTCGTTCTCGCCACGCAAAATGGATCGGATTTTGAAACGCTTGTAACAAGCAAGATCTGCCAGCCCCTTGGAATGCACAGAACGGTGATCACCAATGACGAGTGGCATCAAGAACATATGCCTGCGAAATACCGGTCAGCTGGCACCGTGGGTCCGGTCTGTGTCGCGATGGAAAGTGCCGAGTGGCAGTTTCCGAATCATCTCGCCGGTGCGGGCGCCATGCGCTCGACAGGCCGCGACATGATGACGTTTCTCAAAGCGAACATGGGCCTCATTCCTACCCCGATCGACGCAGCGATCCAGCGGTCGCACCAGGAATTATTCCAAGAGCGAGCCGATCGGGCGATGGGAATGAACTGGATTCGATCGTTCGAGAGCGACATTTCGCAGACTATCATCTGGCACAACGGTGGAACCGGTGGCTGCAAAACTTATCTTGGATTCACGGAGGATCGTCAATTCGGAGTGTTTGTGTTGTCGAACACTGTCAGTAGCGTCGACGCGTTGGCGGAAGGAATCCTCAAAGCGTTTGTCCGAGAGTACGCTCCCGGAGCCGAAAGCCGGTCACGAAGCACGGCTACGCCAAGGTAGCCCCGTACAACAGCGTCCGCTGCGAGCAAGATCGGCCCATCCGACGGGGGAATTGTATCGGACGCACAGCACCCGGCCAGGCCAAACGCCAGAACAACCAGATGGAGCATGACCGGCCTCCGTGCCAGGTACGCCGCGACGGCCCCACTTGCATCAGTGCACCAGCGCCCAAGGGATACACGGGTCTCAGTCGGTCCGTTGTCCCTCCGAGTTCAGGTCGGGGAGCACGTCAAACGGAAGCAATCGCGCCGGCGGGAGCGTATTGTCATGAACCAGCACGCCCGATTCGCCGACAAAAAAGCTGCTTCTGCGCGACGTCGAGGTTATAGAGAGGCTCGATCGTGCCCGGTTCGACCGCGGCGACCTGCACCACGCCCGTGAGACAGCGAACCAGGTCGCCGGAAGTCAGCTCGCGGGCGAGCGCCCATCCCCGGCCAGGCCGCCAGAAGCGGTGATAGACGCTGGAGACGAGCGTGTCGTGATTCGACAGCGAAATCCGCAGCGTCGCGCCGGGGGAATTGTGATGAACAACCAGCACAGGGGCAAACTCGAGACTGCCCGTCGTGACGTCCTGGCTCAGTACGAGATCGCCCACGCGGATCCCCTCGATGGGCTGCGGACCGTCGACCGTTTGAACCGGGGTACCGGCGACGAAGCAGGTGCAGATTCTGGGGGCGGAAAGCTGCGGAACGGCGTTGACGGCGACAATCAATTTCGGGGGAGGCTCGTAGCGGTAACCGAGGTGATCGTACCACCAAACACGCAGCGCGTTCTTGGTCGACGCCGCAGGCGGGAGCCCGGCTACGCGCTCGAGCACCGCCTGAACGCGCCCGTTGACGAACGTCGCATCGAGATTGAAAGTTTCGATCGCCTTCACATCCATGATGAGCTGTTGTTGCGCGGCAATCGCCTTGAGGTTCGCAGCCGCAAGCATCTCCTGGGTGCGCTCCTCGACCATGCGCTCGAAGGCGCGCTGCTCGGCCGGCTTCTTTTTTTCGATGTCTCGCAGCTCGAAACCCGACGCTACAAACGGCATTCCGTTGTCGTCATACCCGGCGTAGCCGTGAAACGAACCCTCGAGCGTGAATGCCGGCGGCGCATCGTAGGTCCGGGTGACGTTGAATTCAGGCGTGTCCAGGATCAGCATCCCGGCGAGCCGACCCCCTGGACAGGCTGAACCTCGTACGTCATCGGAGCGCCGACCATCTCCACGAGCCGCCGACGAAATCGCGCTGGTTGCGACCCTTGAGAGCTTCGATCGCGGCATCGCGAACGTGCGGGTCTTCGCTGAAAACGGCCAGCCACGCGAGATGCTCGGAGGCGGCGGCACTGTCGAAGCGCCTCAGCATCGCGACCACTGTCAACTGGTCGGCCGCGCGGGTCGTCTCGAATTCGCGAATGATCGATGGAACCGCTCGTGGGTCGGTAATCTTCTCCAGCAAGGTCTGGGCCGACGCCCTTCGCAGCTTTTCGCCCAGCTCGGTCTTTGCTTTTCTCAGAAGGGGCTCCCAATGCCGGTCGGCCTTGTGCTGCGCGGCAGCTTCGTGCTCGTCGGCATTGATCTGCGCATGGCTCATCCAGCGCCCGCGGTGCTTCAGGTAGCCCAGATGCTTCCAGGCCGCGTCGTGGTATGGATCCAGTTGCACCGCGGTGGTGAAATGGGCGGCTGACTCGTCCTTGAGGCCCCGTTCGTCACACCATAACCCGAGCTTTTCGTGGGCGCGGGCCGCTTTGCGGAGACTGACCGGATCGTGTTTGGTCGTGCCGACCGATCCCTCCATCGCGGCACGCCGGGCATGATACGCCTCTCGCGTCTGGACCAGCTTCGCGTCGGATTCGCGGCTTCCTCTCACGTCCGCCGGCGTCATCCATTGCCCACGATAAGCGACCAATCCCAGCAGGCCGCGACCGACGACGTTCTTGGGATCGAGGCCGATCGCAATCGCCAGATGCTTCGCTCGCTCGGCGAGCAGACCGTGGGCCTCGCACCAGAGCGCGAGCTTGACCTGGGCGGCCGGATCCTGCCCCACCTTTCGCCGAACGGCCTCATAGGTCTTCAAGTCGTCGACGGGCGCAGGGTTCAAATCAGAGGCGGCAAAGGTAACGAAGCCGAGGATCACGAACATGGTGTGAATCATCATCAGGCTCCCGGTCCAACACGCCGCGGATTTGACCGATTCCTGTTGCGCGGTGCGTATCGCGAAATCTCGCAGACGGGTGAACCGATCGCGCAGTCGGGACTCAGTCGCGATCCAATCCATCCAATCAGTCGCGTTGCGGATTCACGCGCGTACCCAGCCTTCTACGAATCTCTCCCGGCGAAAGTGCGGCGTACACACAGTAAGCGCGAGAACAGGGGGATTCGAGTCGACTCTGCCGGCGGACGTGCATCGGAGCGCGCACGAAGTCAGCCGCTGCTTCGGAATGACGGCGAGAACGTGCGGGCCTGCGTCGCCCACAATGGTGATCCTGGTTTTCACAGACCGGGCCGTTTGGCCAGTTGCTCGCCGAGCCGGCGCAGCCATAGGTCTGCCGGCAAACCGTAGGGCCGAAACTTCTCGATGCGATTCTGCTCTTCGCTGGCAAAGAACGCGCGATGCGGGCCCAGCTTGCTGGCGTGCGGGGCGTCGAGCATATGGCCCGAGTCGGTCGGGCTCATCTGGAACAGCACACGCATCTCAAACTCGCGCAGAATCTGATGGGTGAAATAGCGGTTCAGGTTGTTGACCGTGTCGCACCAGGTGACCAGGTGCACGCCCAGAACGGGTCCCTCCCGCAGGATCAGGTCGAGTTGATCCGACGGCGCTGCCTCTTCCTCGCGGCGCGAAAAGCTGAAGTCGTCTTCTTTGCGGCGCAGGTCGCGGAACCGCGGCAAGTCATGAATGAACAGGAACAGCTCAGGCCCGTCGGTCTTCGCCTCCTGCCGCCGCTGGACCTCCGCCGCCACCTTGCCGACGATTTCCGGCACCTCGCGCCAGCCACCCACCTGGATTGCGTGCGGTAGCGCTGCGGCCACGCGCTGGAGCACGCCGGCATTCGGATGGTCTTCCGGTGTGCCATCGAGCACAAAGAAGCGGGCCCCCCGGCGCAGCGTTTCCGAGTCGGCGGGCGGGAACTGGGCCGCCAGACTGATGAGCACCGAGACGGTGACGCCAAGCGCTGCCTCTTCGTTTTGACCGGCGATCAGCAGGTGATTGCCTCCCTGGCGGCGAAACAGGGCCATCGTCGGATCCTTGATCGAGATCGCGTCGCCCACCCAGGCCGGGGCTGAGCGGGGCGATTCGGGCCAGGTTGCCGCTTCCACACGCTGCCGTAGTAGCGGGTTATCCGCAAGTTCGGCCGGCGCATCCCCCTCGAACACGATCGGCGTGCGGGCAAGGATCGGCTTGTGCTCGAGCGCGCGGTCATGAATCTGCTTCAGGTAGGCCTCGCGGCGTTCGTCCGAGAGCCACACGACCTGGAAGAAGTGATTACCCTCGGGCGCTCCGTTTGCGTCGTTGTAGATCGCCTCGCCCGGGCGTGAGAGCATCCGCGGGGCGATGTTGTTTTCGCTCAGGATCAAGTGCGCATCAGTTTCGCTGCACTGAAGTGCGATCCGGACTGCCATCTGGCCGAGAGTGCTCCTGGCCAGGGTGAAGGCCCCACCCAGGCTCTGCGAGCCGAGGATCACGTGCACGCCAAAGGCCCGTCCCTGACGGACCAGGCGGTCGAGCCACAGCGCCGCCTCCTGCGCGAGCTTGTCTTCCTCGACGAAGAACTCCTGAAACTCGTCGACGATGAGCAGGATCCTGGGCAAAGGTGGAGTGCCCGGCACATTGCGATAACCGCCCAGGTCCTGAACCCCGACGTCTCGGAATCGGTCGCGCGCATGCGAAGCTCGGCGTCGAGGCGCTCCAGGACGCTGATTCCGAACTCGCGCTCGCTTTCGATGGCGACGACGCTCGCATGCGGCAGCCCGTGCGTCGCGTAGACCTTGAATTCAACACCTTTCTTGAAATCGATCAGGTACAGGTCAATCTCGTCGGGATTGTAGTTCAAGGCGAGATTGGTGATCAGCGCGTGCATGAGCGTCGACTTACCCGATCCGGTGCGGCCCGCAATCAAGACATGCTGCGACGTGCCGTGCCCGAGCACGAAGTGCTGCCGTTTGGTCGCCCCTGCCTTGCCGAGCGGCACATCGATTCCAGAGCGGCTGTCTCGGGTCCAGTAGGCGCCTCTTGCGGGCTGATGAATTCAAAAGGAACCTCGACGCGCTTGGCGTCCTTGGCGGCAGCCCCCACCTTCTGGATCTGCCGCGTGGCGAATTCCCCGGGCGGGGGCGGGTCAAGCGCAAGCGGGTACCGGCCAAAGTCGCGATCGTCCCAAACCAGGGTAAAGCGCTTGGGATCCCAGTTCAGCCGGGAGCAGAACGGGCGAACCTCCTCGAGCGAGAAACCGGGAGGCAGCGGCTTGGATGTGTCGACGGCGACCAGGATCAGGACCCCGCAGGGAACACCGCCGGCCGCAATGGCGGCAAGTCGGGCTGCCGACTTCTCGTCAAACCTGGTCGGGAAATCGGCGATGACGAGCACTCGATAGGGCTCGGCGACCTCTTCCGCGACGGCATTGTACTCTTCGATCGTGGCATACTCGTTGCGCAGATACTTCTGCGTGACCGTTTCCATGTGCGCCGACAGATCAGCCAGGCGTTCCTCGATCTGCCGCGCATCAGTCCAGACCTGGTTGGTGACGAGCGCTGCATCGAAGTCGGCAAGGTGCATGAACGCGCCAAAATTGCGGCCGATGCCAATCGGGTCCACGATCGTGAATCGAACCTGAGCCGGCGGCAGGCTGGTCAGCAACCGGAACATCGACGCCTGCAGCGCCTCGAGCGCCGCCGGTCGGCCCTCGGCCGGAGTTTCGATCAAGAGGTTGGCGGCCGCGGGGAACGGCCGCAGCGCAGGAAGTCGAAAGGTCGTGGGGACGCCGTCCATGAGCCGGGCGTCAGACGAGACACCGTGCGGTAGCGACGAGAGCTCGAAGGGCACCATTCCGAATCGAATCACCGGCGGTACCGCCCGGGGTAACGCGCGCTCGGCCCACGCGGGGTCGTTCCAGTCGGGGCAGTAGCCATCGACCTCGCGGTTCACGGCTAGAAGCCCGGCGGCCGTCTGCGCCATCCCTTGCCGCCAGCGATCCGCCATGGCGTGCCACGCCGTCTCGTGTCCGGTCCGGATCTGTTCTTTGAAATCTTTATATTTTCGGTCCAGCTTCGGAAAACTGCTCTCGGTCTGAGCTCGAATCTCCGCCATCCGGCGGTCGTGTTTCTCGATCGCATCGCGCAGGTCGCGCTGTTGCTTGGTCTGGATCTCGACCATTCTCTGCGCGTAAACCTCGTTGATCTTGCGCAGCCGCTCGTCGCGCTGGCTCTCGGCGTGGATGAACGCCCTCTGAAAATCCTCCTCCGACCTTTTGAGTTCGTCATCGCGGCGGACCGTCACTTTGCGGCGCTGCTCCTTGAACTGGGCCTCGACCAGTTTTCGGCAATGGGCCGTCAGGTTGTCCGCATCGGCCAGCGCCTGCGTGAGCGGCACATAGAGTCGGCCGAGCTGTGTGCTGGAAAGCTTGACGAGTACGTTGCGCAGCAGGAAACCGAGGACGGCGCCCACGACCGCCGCGGCCCCGATGAGTGTAGGTTCCAGGCCAAGCGCGATCGCCAATCCCACCATGAGCACGATCAAGAGGATAAACACCCACGCTTCCCGCGCACCCATCATTGACTTCGGGATGATCAATCCTTCGAGCAATCGGAGCGGCTGCTCCATCCGGCTCAAGCGCGTGAATAGTTCATCGCCGGGCTCGCTGAATTTGTCGTAAGACTCGCGGGCCGGCGCCGGTGGCTCGGGGTCAAGATGGAATTTTGTGTACTGGGCGGCGAGATGAGCGAGGCGAGCCCGGTGCGAGTCGGCGATCTTCGCGCAGTCATCGATCGGCTTGGACTGCGCGGCGTTCTCTTTCGCGGCTTTCTTCTGGCCCGACTCGTACGCCGCGATGGCGTCTCCCTTGGCTGTGTTGTAATCGCTCTTGGCCGTTCCGCGCGCACTGTCGAAATAGGTCGCGATCTTGCGGCTCGCAGCGGCAAATTCGGCTTTCGCGGTGGCCTCACCGGCGATCGCGGCATCGATGATCGCTCGCCTTCGGTTCTCGTCGGCCGCCCGCTCGTCGCGATCGTACTTTTCCAGGGTCTCGGTCAGAGTCCGTCGTTTTCTCTGGTATTCCGAATCGGCTGTGCCGTCGTCGGCAGCGAATTCACCGTTGACTTTCGCTTCCGCCGCGGTTCGCTCGCCCACGAGCCGAACGATCTGTTCGAGCGCAGCGCGCTCACTCGCGAGGACCTCGGGTTCGGAGGCGGTTTTCGCGGCGACTCTTGGCACTCCCTCTGGCACGGTGCTTGCCGGCACGCTGGTGGTCGACGTCGTCACAATACCTCACTCCGATCGGAACAGTCGCGGCGGACATGGTCGAGCACTTCGGCGATCTTCTGCAGGCCGTTGATCGCCGAGTCCACCGCCGGGTCCAGTGGAGCGAGATAGCGCTCCTCGAAACGTTGCCGGACCGAATCGCTCCAGGTCGACTCGGTGACGAGCCACTGATCGCGTATGACTCTTATCGTCTGGCCCAACCGAGTAGAACCGGCGAGGACTTTCGCGTTTGCCATCTTGTTTCACCTGGACCATTCGTGACCGCATCGCTCGCGCAGTGCGTTGCTCTGCCCTATTCCATCAGTCCGGCAACGGCCCGGCTAGCGCGGGGTCGGCCAGTGGCGTGTCAGAGTCCGCGGCATCCGGGGGTTCGTCGACGGCGTTTGCATCCGGCGCGGTGGATCGAGCCTCGATCCTGGCGTCGGCCTCCGCCTTCGCGGCAGTTTCGTCTTCGTCGAGGCACCTGGTGACGATCGAGACAAGCTGGGGCGAGGCCTGGCTCGGCGCCCGGTCCGCCTGGGCACCCGCAACGGGACCGAGCGTGGCCGGCGGTGCAACCCGAAGGTAGGCTTCCAGCGCGTCAATCATTCGCGTGAGCAAGTTGACCGCGCGCGGGACATCGCTCGCCGCCAGGTCTTTGAGCCGCTGGATGCTCGCGTGGTACTCAAGGGCGGCTTGCCTCATGAGCGGTTGCCACTTCCTGACCATCGTGAGCCGCTTCTCGGCGTCTTGCAGACTGGCTTCGGCCTTCCGAAGGTTTTCCTTCTGCTCCGACATCGGCGGCGTGTAGTCGGCCCTCTTTTGGAGGTTTTTCTTGAAAACGTCGGCTCGCGCCTGCGAAACTCGCTCACGCCGCCGCTTGATCTGCTCTTGCCAGTAAACGGGGCGCTCCTCCTCCAGCCATCGGAGCGTGCGGCGCACTTCTGCCTCGACAGCCCCCAGAGCACCGAGCGTGTCTTCGCCATACAGCGCAAGCGCGACCCTCAAATCCTTGAGCGAGTCAATCGACTGCACTGAGGCTTGGGAGCTCATGGGCGACATCCCATCGAGAGCCACGGGTCACGAAACGCCCCGAACAGCCCGGCCATGACTGCATCTGCGAGCCTATCAGACGGTCCGAAACGTGTAAAGGAGCCGGTCCGAGGCCCTGGCGACGCGGCCGTTGCCCTGCTGGCTGCCGAGTCGGACGTTGATGCTCAGCGGTCCCTTGATCGTTCGTTCGAGCGTCCACCCGGCTCGCCGGATCACGTCTTCAAACACGTCCAGGCCGCGCAAGCGGATTCGAATGCGGTTGGATTCATTCAGCAACAGGGCCAGACCGTCGTTTCGGGTCAAGGATCCCACCATGACGGTCCCGCCGGGAACGCCGTTTCGCAGCGCCACCAAGTTGCGAATGATTTCGTCGTCCGAGCCATACTCGAACAGCGCACCTTCGGACGAAATCGCGACGATCGAATCCTCGGCTCCGACCGCGCTCAAGGTGTTCTGCAACACCGCCACGTCGTTCCAGTTGTACGTGACGAACCGGAAGCTGACGTTCAGGCGTGCGAGCGGGCCGGTGTCCGTAACCAGCGCTGCCAGGCGCGGGCCCCAAAGTCCGGCCCTGCGCGATCAATGTCGAGGACCTGGATCACAATCGTGCGGTCACAGAGCCATTCGGGATGCTGTTTCTGGATGATGATGAGGGCGCCCATGCTGTCGACCGCGGGGCCGCCACCGATATTCAGCAACAGGACAGTCTGCGCCGTGCTGGAAGCCAGGGCCGGGGCCAATCCGTCGGCGAGGAGATGCGACGTGTGCTGCAACCGCAATCGCATCGACAAGCAAGGCAGCGAATCGGCGATTTTGCGGTCGATCTCGCGGGCGTACCCCTCACCGAGATTCTGCGGCCCGAGTTTCATGAGATACGTGTTCATGCCGCTCAAGAACGTGCCGCCGGCTCCGACAATACCCCGGCCCAGAATCGAGCGACTGAACAGCAATCTCAAGAGCAGCCGTCGGATGAAGGCCGGCACCCTTCTCCGGCGTTGTTCCTCGCGAAACAGCGTTTCCGACAGTGTGGCAAGCTCCTCGTCCGTCGCGTCCACAACGAATGCGGGATGCGTGACATCAATGACCGGAAGCTCGATTCCGTCGTTAGATACGGCGTAACAAACGCCTGGTTGCTTGTTCTTCTCTGGAATCTTGATCGTCGTCGACTGCTCGAGCGTGTCCATTGCAAGTCAAGTCCTGGGTTGCGGGAACGATCACGACAAAGTACGGCATTCGCTGCGCGAGCGTATTGATCGTACTCGCAACGGCAGAAGCGCGGTGATCACTGTTCAAACATCGATTCCCGTGAGATATTCGCGCGAGTCGAAACGGCTCGTTGTGACAGGCTCCGACGGGCTATCGAATCGACCGCCATCGATGCCAGAGAGCCAACGCGTTTTTCGCGCGTTCGCAGCCATGAGTCCAGCATGCGCGAGAGGGGCCGGAAGATCGGAACCGTGCTGAGTTACTGGAACTTTCTGCTCGCCTTCATGCTTGCCGCGGCCAGTTCTGGTCCGGCGCCGGCGGAAGGATCGGGGCGTGACCAGCCCGCGCAGGAGGCTGCCGGTAATTCTCGACCTGGCAAAGGCCAGGTCCAGTCTGCCGATGCCGTGATCCTGTCCACGATGTTAGCCGATCGGTTCGGCGTGGGTGAGTGGGGCTTTTCGGCCTTGGTCGAGGCCGGCGGGCGCCGTATCCTGTTCGACACGGGCGCGCGGCCCGACACCGTCTTGCAAAACGCGCGCGAGCTGAAGCTCGATTTGAGTGCCGTGACCGACGTGATTCTCAGCCACCATCACGGCGACCATGTCGGCGGCCTCCTGACATTGCGGCGCGAGCTAATGCGGAAGAATCCCGATGCGCTCAAACGAGCCTACGTCGGCGCTGGTATTTTTCTGAACCGTCCTCGACAGGGGGGCGGCGACTCCAACGAGGCGCTGGCGGTCAAGACCGAGTATGAGGCCCTGGGCGGCTCGTTCGCGGTGATCGAGCGTCCGACCGAGATATTTCCAGGCGCGTGGCTGACCGGACCGGTGCCGCGCACCTACCCCGAACGCAACTGGAGCCTCGCGCGGCACGATCCGGCACCCGGACGGCCGGACGGTCGAAGACAATGTCCCGGAGGACATGTCGCTCGTGCTCGACACCGACAAGGGGCTCGTGATCATCTCCGGCTGCGGCCACGCCGGGATCGTCAACACGTTTGAGTACGCCCGACGCGTTGTTCGGGAGACCCAGATCTTCGCCGCGATCGGCGGCTTCCATCTGTTTGAGGCCGACCGCTCGACGCTCGACTGGACAGCCGGAAAGCTCCGCCCGATGGGGATGACACACTTCCTCGGTGCCCACTGCACCGGCATCGAGTCGGTGTTCGCGCTGCGTCAGCGGCTCGAGCTCACGCTGCGCGACCTGCGTCGTCGGGGCCGTCGGAGCGCGCTTCAACCTCCAGTCCGGTCTCAACCCAGGCGCGATTGCGCGCTGAGACGATCTGCTCACGATCGCGTGACCTGCCGGCGCCGGTGATTCTCGACCAGCCTTTGTCTCAAACCTGTCAAGCCGATCCTCAAGGTGTCGCGATGGCCAACCGAATTCGCCCAGTTCTCTCCGCGTGGATTTGCGACGTCGTGGCATTCGTCGCAATTCTGGCGGCTTCACCCGTCGAGAACGCGGCACGGGGAGGCAACACGCCTTCAGTATCGGGCTCCGTTCGTGACGGCGGCGACGACGACGGTGTGCGCCGCAAATACACACCGGTCGAGCGAATGGCAGCGGCCCGGCTGAAGGCCGTGCACGAAGACGTCGAGCGGATCCGGAAAACCCGGCGCGCGCCGCATCAGTTGCCGGGCCTGCACGACTATCGGGCCATCCTGCATGCGCACGCCGAAGACTCGGATCATACCGGCGGGACGCGGCAGGAGATGCTGGCTGAAGCCAGGAAGGTCGGCGTCCACGCGATCCTGCTGACCGACCATCACCGGCCGCCCAAGGACTTTGTGAGCGATAGCTGGCGCGGACTGCACGACGGCGTGCTCTTCTTGCCCGGCTCCGAGGCGCGAGGATTCCTGCTCTACCCGACCCGATCCATCATGAATCACATGAACGACCCCAACCCGGCTCTGATCGAGGCAACGCGGGCGGACGGGGGGCTGATCTTCCTCTCGCACATCGAGGAGCGTCCGAAGCACTCGATGGACGGTCTCGACGGCATGGAAATCTACAACCGCCACGCGGATGCCAAGAAGGACGCCGCCGGCCTGCTCGCGATCATGCTCAAGCTCACCGACCCGGCGACGCTCCGAGAATTCGAGGACACTCTGAACCGCTACCCGGACGAACTGTTCGCCGCGCAGGTCGAGTACCCGGCCGACTATCTCGCGAAATGGGACGCCGAGACGCCATCGCGCCGGCTCACCGGCGTCGCCGCCAACGATTGCCATCACAATTACATACTTGCTGGTGAAGATGGTCGACGGCGACACCGTCAAGATCGGCACGAACGTCGATCCCGATGACCAGATGCGGGCCGTCTCCGCGCGGCTGCGCCCGGGCATCCGCGCGCTCACCAAGGGCCATCAGGCCGGCGACGTCCTGGCGCGGATCGACCTCGATCCCTACAGTCGTTCGTTCAGCAACGTGAGCACGCATATCATCGCTCCCGAGCTCAACGAGGGCTCCGTGCGAGCCGCTCTTCGTGAGGGACATGCGTACGTAAGCCACGACTGGATGTGCGATCCTGCGGGTTTTCGGTTCGAGCTGTTGAGCGCCACGAGCCGGCAAGCGGCCCGTCAGGATCGCAGCGCGGGCGCTCATGGGCGACGAGGCAATGCTGTCGCCCGGCGCAAGGCTGGTCGCGCGGTTTCCCGTCCCCTGTCACATTCGCCTCAAGAACAGCGGAAAAACCGTCTTCGAGCGGACGGGTGACGAACTGGAATATGTCGTCGAGCAACCCGGAGTCTATCGCGTCGAGGGCTGGCTCGAGCTCGGCGGCGAGGAACGCGGCTGGATCTACTCAAATCCGATCTACGTGCGCTGAGACCGGCGCCGTCTCGAGATAAACGGACGGCCGCTTGCGTACCAGCAAAGAAGCTGAGACCCGTTGACGGAGCCGGTACGGTGAGCATGATTCGGCTCATCTCGAGAATCATCACGCGACTTCCGAAAAGCGCGAAGCTGCGCACCGCCGATCGCCGTTCAGGAGAGTGAATCCAACCCATACCATCCGGTGCAGCTCGATAAAACGGATGGGGCGGCGGATGGTCGTGCGTCGTTCCTGGCCTACCGGCAGTCCTGCCTCGAACACGAGGTGTTTCAACGCTGCGTGGGCCTGGCCGACCTGATCTGCGCCGGATTAGGAACGCTGGCCGTCGCAGGCAGCGTTGGCGTCGCGGTGAATATGCGGCAGCAGGGCATCGAGGTCGAACAGTTTTCGATGATCGATTGGGTGCTGGGGCGCTTTGTTCTACTTCCAGGCGCTGGTCTTGCTGCTACTGGCGCTCGGGCTCAACCTACCTCGCCGCAGGATCTGGGCGTGGAGGTTGCAAGTTGTGCTCTCCGGAGCCGTGGTCGGTGTCCACACCGTGTATTGGCTGAAAGACCGATGGGCCGGTACGCCGACGTGGTCTGCGATCTCCGGGATGGCGGCTGTCGCATCTCACGCGGCAGTTGTTGGCGTATTGCTCTCAAAACGAGGCTTTCGCATTGTGTCGCCGCGGTATGCATCGATCGTCGCCGCGACGCCTTCCTTGAGCCGAGCACTCGGCTTCAGGGCTGCCGTGGGCGCCGTCGTCCTCTCCGCCCCGCTCGGGATCGGGCTCGTCGGCCTGGAGCGTTGGCTCAGCGGGCGCATCGCTTATCTGCTCGCTCCACTGTTTGGCCCCTGAGCCTGGTCGCACGCAGCCGCGCCTGGCGGGCATCCGCGCGTGTCATGATCGGAGCGATTTGTTGCCGTCAGCAACTCCCGGAATAAGCCTGCACCGTATCCGACCCGAGCACGCCGACCTGCTCGCCGTGGCGCTCGACTTACTGGACGAGGGCCTCGGCCGGGGTGCTTACCAGGCGGACGAGCTCACGCGTTTTGCGGGGTCCAGAGCGCACCTTGTCCTGGGCGCGACCGTCGATCCCGGGCCGGCGCCGCTGGCGGCAGTGGCCGTGGCCGAATTGCTGTCACCCGCCAACCTCTCGTACTACCAGCGATTTGGGGCAGCCGCCGTCGAGCTCATCGGTCGTCACAGGGTCGGAAGCTTGTCGGCCCTGGCCGTGCGTCCTCCCCTGCGCTGTCGCGGCGTCGGAACGGCCGTCACGTCTGAAGTGGTGCGATGGGCGCAGCGTCAAGGCTGCGACATTCTCGTCGCAGTCTCGTGGATCTCTGATGGACCAAACCCCAGCCGGCCCCTGTTCGAGAAGCTCGGGTTTCGATTCGTCGCCTCGGCCCCCGATGTCTACCTGGACGACAGCCTGGAGCGCGGCTTGGTTTGTCCGTTCTGTGTCGGACCATGTCGTTGCGCAGGCGCACTGTACACGCTCGATCTGCACGACGGGCGAAGCCTCGCTGCTCCGGAGGAAATCGGGGATCCCGCGCGGCGCAGGATCGGTAATCCGACCATCAGCAGACGCGTGTTCGCGGAAAGTCCGCGGCGCACAGCGGTCTCACTGCCGAATCGGTGTGGAATTACCGTCCGGCACCACGGGCCGCAGGCCCAGCCGTTCGAATAACCGCTGGTCGGCGTGCATGGCCGGGTTGGGGGTGGTCAGCAGCTTCTCGCCGAAGAAGATCGAGTTGGCCCCGGCCAGGAAGCAGAGCGCCTGCAGCTCGTCGCTCATCGCCTCGCGTCCGGCGGAGAGCCGGACGAACGACGCCGGCATCAGGATCCGCGCCACGGCGATCGTCCGCACGAAATCGAGCGGGTCGAGCGGCGGCGCATCGGCCAGCGGCGTCCCCTCCACCCGGACGAGCATGTTGATCGGCACGCTCTCGGGATGCTCGGGCAGGTTGGCCAGCGTCCGCAGCATCGCGGCGTGATCCTCGACGCCTTCGCCCATCCCCAGGATGCCGCCGCAGCAGACGTGGATGCCGGCGTCGCGCACGTGGGCCAGCGTATCCAGGCGGTCCTGGTAGGTCCGGGTGGTGATGATCCGATCGTAATACGACTCGGACGTATCGAGGTTGTGATTGTAGATAGTCGAGGCCCGCCGCTTTGAGCCGCTCGGCCTGGCGGCGCGTCAGCATGCCGAGCGTCGCGCAGGTCTCGAGCCCGAGCGACTTTCACGCCGGCGACGAGCTCGGCGACCTCGTCGACCTCGCTGTCCTTGGGCGCGCGCCAGGCCGCCCCCATGCAAAACCGCGACGCGCCCGGCTGCCTTCGCTCGCTGCGCCTCGGCGAGCACCAGCCTCTTTCGCCATCAGCTTCTGCGACTTGAGGCCGGTGTCGAAATGCGCGCTCTGCGGGCAATAGGCACAATCTTCCGGGCAGCCGCCGGTCTTGATCGAGAGCAACGTCGAGATCTGGACTTCGTTGGCGTCGAAATGCGCGCGGTGCACCGTCTGGGCCTGGTAGATCAGGTCGTTGAACGGCAGCCCGAACAGAGCCGAGCACTTCGTCATGCGTCCAGTCGTGGCGGATTGCCGGCACGGGAAGATCGCCGTTCATGCGATTCGCCGTTGAAAACCATGCACGTCCTCTCTACATTGCCATGGGATAGGAGCAATAGACGCATTTCCCGGGAGGAAGTCAACCCATGCCGGCGATTCGTCGACGTCGCCCGCGAGCAGCTCGAGCTGGCGGCGCAGCAATCGCTGGCGCCGGTCCGTGAAGGAGACCGAGCGGCTGGCTGGCGGACGAGTGCTGCGCGGCGGCAAGGAATATCGTCTCGTTCAGTTGCAACGACTACCTGGGGCTGTCGCACCACCCGCGCGTGATCGCCGCGGCGCGCGAGGCGCTCGAGCGCTACGGCGCCGGCGCCGGCGCATCGCGACTGGTGACCGGCAGTCATCCCGCTCTATGCCGAGCTGGAGCGGCTGCTCGCCGAGCTGAAGGGGACCGAGCGCGCCCTCGTTTTCGGCAGCGGCTACCTGGCGAATCTCGGCGTCGATCCCGGCGCTCGTGGGCAAGAACGACCTGATCCTCGCCGACCGGCTTTCCCACGCCTGCACGTGGGACGGCGCACGCCTCTCCGGGGCGACGGTGATGCGATTCGCACACAACAGCCTCGAGCATTGCCGCGAGCTGCTCGAGCAGCACCGGTCGGGATTTCGACCGCTGCCTGATCTTGACCGAGACCGTCTTCAGCATGGACGGGGACCGCGCCCCGGTCGCCGAGCCTGGGCGACCTGGCCGCCGACCGCACGACGCCTGGCTGATGACCGACGATGCGCACGGCCTGGGAATCTGTTCGGCATGCACGAGGCCGACGTGCAGATGGGCACGCTCTCGAAGGCGGCCGGCAGCTATGGGGGCTACGTCTGCGCCGCGGCGGAAGTGATCGCCTTTCTGGAAAACAAGGCGCGCAGCTTGCTGTTCGCGACCGGCCTGCCGCCGGCGTCGGTCGCCGCGGCCGCGGCCGCGCTCGCGGATCATGCAGAGACGACCGGCGCTCGTGAAGAAGCCGCTCGAAAACGCCCGGCGATTCACGGCGGCGCTCGGCGCGAGCAGCCGCGTCCAAGCCCGATCGTGCCCGTGATCGTGGGCGAGCCCGAAACCGCGCTGGCGGCCTCGGCCATGCTCGCAGGCAATGGCTACCTGGTCGTCGCCATCCGCCCTCCGAGCGTGCCGCCAGGCACGGCCCGGCTGCGGTTTGCGTTTTCGGCGATGCATGAGGCGAACGACATCGAGCGCGCCGCGGCGCTGTTGCAGCAGCATGGCTACGCGTAGGTCTCGGCGAAGGCGCCGATCGCAACCTGATCGGATCGGACCAATCTGATGCACCAATTCTTCATCACGTCGGTCGGCACCGGGATCGGCAAGACGCTGGTGACGACGATCCTGTGCCATCAATTGAAGGCTCAGGGTCGAAGCGTGTCAGCACTCAAGCCGGTGGTTTCGGGCTTCTCAGCCCGACGATCCGCGCAGCGATCCGGCACTTGATCCTGCGCAGCCTTGGACAAGTCGGCGACGCCGGATGCGATCGCGGCGATCGCCCCGTGGCGGTTCGCCCGGCGCATGCTCGCCGCATCTGGCGGCACGGCTCGAGGGGGGCGGCCCAGATCTGCCGGCGAGTCGTCGCCTTCTGCCGCGAGCAAGAGCGCAGCCGGCGACTTCCTGATCGTCGAGGGGGCAGGGGGCGTCATGACTCCCCTGGACGAGACGCACACCTGCCTCGACCTGATTGCAGCCCTCGACTACCCGGTCATCCTCGTGACCGGCAGCTACCTGGGCGCGATCAGCCACACGCTGACCGCGCTCCTGCGCTTCGAGGCACGGCGGTCAAGATCCAGGGGATCGTCGTCTCCGAGTCTGACGCGGGCGCGGGACTGGCCGAGACGGTCGAAAGCCTCCGGCAATTCGTCGGATCCCGTTGTCCCGTGTATGCTCTGCCCAGATTCTCCGGCAGCGACGACGAGAAATGGCGCGCCGCGCCCCCGCTCACGAATCTCTTGTGAACGGTCGAGCGACTCCGCTATCCGTGCCTCACAAATCACCCGACCAAGGCGGACTGCTCGCGATGCAACAACGTGGTACGAACATGGCCTTCCGCACGTCTGGCTTCCCTACTGCCAGATGAAGGTTGCTCCGCCGCCCCTTGCCGGTCGTGCGGACGCACGGCTGCCGCATCGTCCTGGCCGACGGCCGCGAGCTGATCGACGGCATCGCCTCGTGGTGGAGCGTCTGCCACGGATACAACCACCCGCATATCGTGAGTGCGTGGCCCGGCAACTTGCGATCATGCCGCACGTGATGTTCGGCGGCCTGGTGCACGAGCCGGCGCTCGACCTGGCCAGCGCGACTGGCGGCGATGGCTCCCGGCGGCTTGACGCGCGTCTTCTTCTCCGATTCAGGGTCGGTCGCCGTCGAGGTCGCGCTCAAGATCGCGCTGCAATACTGGCGAAACGTCGGAAAAACCGGCAAAGACCGATTCCTCTGCTTCACCGACGGCTATCACGGCGACACGTTCGGCGCGATGTCGGTCTCCGACCCCGCGAAGTCGATGCACAAGGCGCTTTACGGCGCGCTCAGTCCGCAACACGTGGTGGATATTCCCACGACGAGTCCTCGCTCGCCCGGCTCGATGACTTTCTGGCGGGCGTCGCGGATCGAGGTGGCGGCGATGATCATCGAGCCCTTGGTGCAGGGCGCCGGCGGGATGCGGTTCCACAGTCCGGAGGTACTCGCCGCCTTGCATCGCCTGGCAAGGAAGCACCAGCATCCTCTTCATCGCCGACGAGATCGCCACCGGATTCTGGCGCACCGGACGAGCGTTTCGCCTGCGAAGAGGCCGGGATCAGCCCCGATATCCTCTGCCTGGGCAAGGCGCTCACCGGCGGGACGATCGGCATGGGAGCGACCCTGGCGCAGCGAGGAGATCTTCGAGGCGTTCTTGAGCGACGACTGGGAAACCGCCCTGATGCACGGCCCAACCTTCATGGCCAATCCGCTGGCCTGCGCGGCCGCGAATGCCTCGCTCGACCTGTTCGAGCGCGAGCCGCGAGCAGATCAGGTGAGGGCGATCGAAGCCGGCCTTCGCGCCGGGCTGGAGCCCTGCCGGGCTTTGCCCGACGTCGTCGACGTGCGCGTCAAAGGCGCGATCGGCGTCGTGCAGCTCGACGAAAGTGTCGACGTCTTCGCCCTGCGGCCCCGATTCGTGGAACAGGGCGTTTGGGTCCGGCCATTCAAGGATATCGTCTACCTCATGCCGCCGTTTGTGATCAGTCTCGATGAATTGCACACGTTGACGAGCGCGGTCCAGGCTGTGGTGAGGCGCTGCCATGAAATGGACCAGTTCCTGAACTCCGCCCGCGTCTGGCGTCAGCCAGCACGTCGTCGCGAGCTCGGCGATCGTCGAGCGCTCAAATCTTCCAGGCGATGCCCCACCTCGGCCGTTCGCGATGCCAGCGCAGGCGCGTCTCGGTGGTGAAAGTAGTACACCCCCAGGACGCGCGCACCACAAATGAGGCCCAGTGCGCGGCGAGCCAGCAGGGGAGGCAGAACAGCAAGTAAATCCAGACATAATGATCCCGGAACAATAGCGCAACGCGGAATGACGAGAACACCAGCACACCCGCCACCGCGACGATGACACACACCGGTCCGAACGACACGCTCAGGCGTGCCAGGGTCCCGAGCACGTTCCACGGCTTGGCGGCAAGGCCGTCGTCGTGCAGGAAAGTCATCATCAAGGCCATCAAGACGTAGGGCAATCCCAGGAGCAACAAGCCGAGTGCCAGCCACGGGCTGCAATCGGAAATCGCCCCCTTGATGACGGCGTACAACAGAAGCGGCGAGAGACCGACGCCCACTCCCAGAACGAGCCAGATCACCCACGCGCTCATGCCGTGGAAAAATCCTTCAAAGTTGCGATCCGGCGAACGTGGGGGAATGGTTTCGCCGCTCGCGCTGGCGACGAGGATCCGCCCGAAGTACTGCAGCCAGTAAAAGAGCGCAAACGGAAGCAAGAAGACGACCGGCAACATCGAGATCACCGCGAACAGCATCCCCAACAAGTCGTATCCCATCGAGTCGGCGTCGCTCATGAGTGTGACGCAGTACTCGGGAACAACCGTGATGAACACCCAGAATACGACGGTCAACGACGCCGTCACACCGATAATCTCGGAACTACGGAGCGGGTAGAGGAAGGATGCGAACCACGAAGTCTCCGGGCGATCGAGTACCGGCAACAATCCGTCCGCCATCGAAGGGCTGCGCCTGCGACCAAACAGGGCATGCACTCGGCTCAGCTCGCGAGTGGGTGATTCGTGAACGCCTTCGACACGGTATCCCGCTGCCGGAGGATCGCTCGCGCTCGTCTTGTTGAAATCCCGCGGCGCGGGATCTTCTGGGATGCGGAGCTGCGAGCCGCACTTCGGGCAACGGCCAACCCGTCCGGGAATCGCCCCAGGCGCCGTCACCCGCAGACCACAGTCGCAAACGAGGATCAGCATGCTCATGGAAGCGCCGGACCACCCCATCGCCCAATCGCGATCAGATTCGACCGATGTAACTTGTTCGAGCCGCAATGACAAGTGTAATGGGTATCGCGTGAGTCTACCAGTGGGGGCGGTGTTTCCTGGCGTCACTCCGCGTTTCCGACGGGCGGGGCCGCTTCGCTGGCGCCGGCAGATCTGAGTCGGCGAACGTCGCCCTCGCGCGCGGTCAATCCAATGCGGTCGAGGTATTCGCCGATCGGGACGGCGTATTTCCGAGAGCTTTCGAGCAGACCGCGCAGCTCGGACATCGTGATGGTCGAACCGTCGGCAAGCCGCTCGGTCACCCGGCGCCGCAGTTCCGATTCGAGCTCGTAGTCCAGGAACAGGTTCGACGTGATCTCGACCACCTGCTGATCGTCGCGGAGGAGGGCCAGCAGCTCGGCGACAACCGGCCCGCGTGCGCCGGCAATCGCAGCAAGCTCTGCGCCCTCGGGGGGGCTGAAACCGCCCGCGCGGATCGCCTCCCTGAGCTCGTTCTTGAGCTTCCGCTCCCCCTGGCTCAGTTTGGGCTCGAACCCAGAAAGTGCGACGGCCCGCGAATCGCCGACGATCTTGCCCTGCGCTTTCAGTCGATCGATGAGGCCGGCTGCAAGCGACTCGTTCGTCAGGCCGGGCAGGGCCGTCGTAAGCTGTGTGCGCGGAATCATCGACTGTCGCGGATGAGCCGCGTGCAGCCGGCCGAGCGCGGCGATCGCGCGCTCCTCCAGCTCGACCACCAGCTCGGCCACGACGCGGACGGTTCGCTTCGGTCCGACGGGAATCTCCAGCAATGCTCCCGAAGCCGCCAGCGCGGCGAGCGTCGGCCCGACCTGTTCGCGGGCCAGCCCGGCCGCGGCGCACAGACCAGGCTCGGTCCAGGGCGTAAGCCCGAAAAACGTCAGCGCGGCTCGCAGCCGCACCACTCCATCTTCGGAGCGCAAGCGCTCGAGCCGCTCGATCGCGACACGGTCGCGGCGGCGGTGGCGGCGCGACCACGGTTGAATCACGCGGCCGCCCCCCAAGGTCGCCGGAGGGCTCTCGGCGCGGAGCACGAACGGCTCACCATGGACGGCGACCACGGGTCGCGCGGTGAAGAGTTGAGCAAGCTGCGGCACGCCCGCAGCCACTTCGCCGTCTTCCATGAGTGCAAGCACGGCCGAAATTTCGGCGGTACCCAGATGCAACTTGTAGCGTCCACGGTGATGCAGCGGGCGTACGGCCTCATGCGATCGCGCGACTTCGACGGTGAGCATTTGCGTCGCCACAGCGTAACCGGGCGACGCGAGCTCTTGCCCGCGTTGCACGTCACCGTGATGAATACCCGCCAGATTGATGGCCGCGCGCGAGCCTCGACCGATCTGTCCCACCGGCCGGTCGTGGCGCTGCAAGCCACGGACCCGGAGCACACGGCCAGCCGGCTGCCACTCGACGTCGTCGCCCACCGTGACGGTCCCCGACGCAACCGTCCCCGTCACCACCGTGCCGTGCCCGGCGACCGTGAACGAGCGGTCGATCGCCATGCGGAAGAATCCGTGATCTTGGGCAGGCTTTGCCGTGGCACAGGCAGATTTAAGGGCGTCCTTGAGCTCGTCCAGGCCCTGCCCGGTCGCCGTCGAAGTCGCGACGATCGGCGAATTCTCCAGAAACGTGCCGCGCACCAGTGCCCGAACCTCCTCCTGCACCAGCTCGAGCCAGCGCGGGTCGGCCAGGTCGCACTTCGTGATCGCGACCACTCCGCCGGCGAGCCCGAGCAGTCGGAGGATCTCCAGGTGTTCGCGGGTTTGCGGCATCACGGAGTCGTCAGCCGCGACGACCAGCATGGCCAGATCGAGTCCGGACGCGCCGGCAAGCATATTCCGGATGAATCGTTCGTGACCCGGAACGTCGACCAGCGCGAGTTGATATTCACCCAGCCGCAATGGCGCGAATCCAAGGTCGATCGTGATTCCCCGCTGCTTTTCGGCCGGCAGACGATCTGTGTCAACGCCTGTCAGCGCTCGTACCAAGGCCGTCTTTCCGTGGTCAATATGCCCCGCGGTACCGAGAACCAGACCGTGCTCTGCGTCGTTCATGTCGTGGTTTATCGTAACGGCACCCGAAACTCGTTCACCCGTCGCATACCGATTGCGGATCCCTCCCGCGGCAATCGTCACGTCGATTCTACGCGATTACCCTCAGCCGCGGATCGAGCCCGCCCTTCCCGGACCGCCTGGTACGCCGCACACGGCGACGATGATCGTCTGGGGCGACGTGATGATGATGAGCGGGATCAGCCATGGGGCGTTCATGACCGCGCCAAACACGGCGGCGACGGCAGCGACGGCGAACATCATGCCCCTGGTCGTCATTTGCGGAATTCGCATGGCTTGTCCTGCCGGGCGAGAAGGACCGCTCGAGCTTTCCAAGAGTCATTGTAGGAGGGGTCCGGTGATTCGGACAGCTTGCAAGATGCTCAAGGGTTGCGCGAGACTGGATCGACCCCAGGCGTCGAACTCCGGAGTCTTTCGATTCGTGGTGCCGAGGGTCACGACGACGCCGTGGTGTGATAGAGTGAAACAGGCCGGATTGGGCGGCCTTGCGGGCGGCAGCCAGGGCAGCGACTGCGCCGCGAAGGGCCGCGACCGGCACTGCAATCCAAGAAGGGGAGGGCGAGCCGTGGAGCGCGACGCGTTTCGCCGATTGCCCGCGGTCACGGCGGTACTCGAGAGCGAATCGCTGGTTTCGGCCGTGCAAGAGGTCGGTCGCGCCGCGGTGGTGCGCACGGTTCGCCGCGCACTCGAGGAAGCGCGGTCTGGCTTGCGCAAGGAAGGGAGATTGCCGCCAGTTTAGACACCCTGGCCTGGCGCGAGAGAAATCCTCCAGCACGAGCGCACCTCGCTCGCGCCGGTGTTGAACGCGACCGGCGTGCTGCTCCACACCGGCCTGGGACGAGCGCCGCTCGCCGAGGAGGCAGCCGCGGCCGCGGCCCGGGCCGGCCAGAATTATTGCAATCTCGAGCTCGAATTGCACGACGGCTCGCGCGGGAAGCGCACGTCCGGGATCGCTCGCTTGGTGTGCGAGCTGACCGGCGCGGAAGCCGCGACGGCGGTGAACAACAACGCGGGGGCTGTGGTCCTGGCTCTGCGCGCGCTGGCGGCCGGGCGGGAAGTCATTGTCTCGCGCGGCCAGCTCGTCGAGATCGGCGGCGGATTCCGACTTCCCGAGATCCTCGAAGCCTCGGGTGCCAGGCTTCGCGAGGTCGGCACGACGAACAAGACGCGCCTGTCCGACTATCAGCGTGCGATCGGCCCGGAGACAGCCGGCATTCTTCGGGTTCATCGCAGCAACTTCCGCATCGTGGGTTTCACCGAGGACCCGGAGCTCAAGGACCTTGTGAAGCTCGCCCATGAGAATGGACTCTGGGCGATCGACGACATCGGCTCGGGCGCAATCCGACCGGGCTGCCCGCCCGCGGTCAAAGACGAACCAACCGCCGCCGAGGGGATTACCGCGGGCGTCGACCTTGTCTTGTTTTCCGGCGACAAGCTGCTTGGCGGTCCCCAGTGTGGAATCATGGCCGGAAGTGGGAGCGCCTTGAAGCGAATCGAGTCCGACCCACTCATGCGTGCGCTTCGCCTCGACAAGATGACAGTGGCCGCTCTGGAAGCGACGTTGCGTCTGGCATCGGATTCGGAACGAGCGGTCTGCCGGATTCCGCTCTGGTCGATGATCGCCATGCCGGTCTCGAAGTTACTGGCGCGTGCCGAATCGCTGGCGGCGAGCATGCGCGGCGAGCTGGGCCTTGCGGCCGCCGCCGTGCCGGTCGAGTCGTTCCTCGGCGGCGGCAGCGCGCCCTTCCAGTCAATCCCCAGCGCCGCAGTCGGTATCTCTCGCCCGTTTCCGACTCATTATGATTCCGAAGGAGGGCTGGCGCAGGCGCTGCGGCTGAGTGATCCGCCGGTCGTCGCGCGGGTCGAAAAAGGGACGGTTTTCCTGGACTTGAGGACCATCCCCGAAAACCGGGACCCGGACCTCCTCGACGCCATCCGCAAAGTCTGTCATGATCGCAGGATCGAGGCCCAACCTGACGGGCCAATTCCCCCTTTGAGCTAACCGTCGTCCGGCGGCCACACGTACCAGGAATCAGGCGCAGAGCGAACTGGGCATCGCGATCATCAGAGGAGTGGCGGGATGCGAGTTTGCAGGTTTGGTCTTGATGAGATGGTCCTGACCGGCTTTTACGCCGACGACCACGTGATCCCCATCGACCAGGCTGCCGAAGCCTTTAGCCGCGACACCGGCGTCGAGCTTCTTCTCCCCTCCACCGAGGACTTGCTCGACCTGCTTCCCCCGGAGGGTTCTTCGTACGAAGCGGCTTGCGAATTGAGTACCTGGATCGACCAGCTCGACCTCATCACGCGCGAGGAACTGGCGATACCCATCTCCGACGTTCGACTGCTGATACCGATCGCGAATCCTCCGAAACTGCTGTTCCTCGCCGGGAATTACGCAAAGCACGTGGTGGAGCGCGGTGGCACGTCCGCCGAGCGCGAGGAAACCTTCCCGTATCTGTTCACGAAACCGCCCAGCACCACCCTGACGCATCCCGGCGATCCGATCGTCCTTCCGCTCGTCTCGCCCGATCACATCGACTGGGAGTGCGAGCTGGGCATCGTGATCGGCAGGCGCTGCCGGCACGTCGATGAAGACGAAGCGATGGGCTGCATCGCCGGCTACACCGTCGTCAACGACATCAGCGACCGCTCATTCAAGCCGAATCCCAAGCGGAAGCCGCGCAAGCGCGACAAGTTCTTCGACTGGCTCCACGGTAAATGGCACGACACGTTTTGCCCGATGGGACCGTGCATCCTGTCGGCAGACGTCGTTCCAGATCCCCAGGGCCTTTCCTTGAAGCTCACCGTCAACGGCGAGGTCAAACAAGACTCCTCGACCGCCGAGATGGTGTTCCCTGTGCCTGCGATCGTTGCCTTCATCTCCGAATTCGTCACGCTTCAGCCCGGTGATGTGATCGCGACCGGAACCCCCTCCGGCGTGGGCTCGGCTTCCGGCACGTATCTGCGGCCGGGTGACCGTGTGCGTGCCACGATCGGCCCGATCGGCACCCTGGAAAACCCGGTCGAAGCGGAGGAGGAAGAGGACCTTTGACAGGGCCTCAGCATTGCTTCCTCTGCGCGTCTGAGCCACTGACGGCGGATCCGCGGCCGACCCGTGTCCCAATCGTGAAGCGCCCTGGAATCCGCGACCGGTGCTTCGCATTCCCGATTTGCTACCGTTCAAGTAGATCCTGACGGACTGTTATCGAGATGACCGACTTCCGCAAGCTGCTGGCGGCCAATCGCGGCGAGATCGCGATCCGGGTTTTTCGCTCGGCGCATGAGCTGGGTATCCGCACCGTCGCGATCTATTCGCATGAGGACCGGTTCGCGACCCACCGTTTGAAGGCCGATGAGGCTTACGAAGTCGGCAAGCCCGGCGAGCCGATCCGCAGCTATCTCAACATCGACGCGATCGTCGAGCTGGCTCGGGCGAAGGAAGTCGACGCGATTCATCCCGGCTACGGGTTCCTTTCGGAGAACGCCGAGTTTGCCCGCGCCTGCCCGCGCCGGCATTGCATTTGTCGGCCCCCGTCCCGAGCTCCTCGACCTGCTGGGCGACAAGGTCGCCGCGCGGAAACTCGCCCGCGAAGCCGGAATCCCCGTTTTGGCGGGCAGCGACGCCCCGATTCTTCCAGGGCCCGAAGCCCACGACCTGGCGCGTTCACTTGGTTTCCCGGTGATCGTCAAGGCGTCGATGGGCGGCGGAGGCCGCGGCATGCGGGTGGTCGAGTCGCCCGCCGAGCTCGACGCCGCGCTCGACCAGGCGCAGCGCGAGGCCGAGACAGCCTTTGGAGTGCCGGACGTCTTCATCGAGAAGTTCGTGCGCAAAGCAAAGCACATCGAGGTGCAGATTCTGGGCGACCGTCACGGCAACCTCGTCCATCTCCACGAGCGTGATTGCTCGGTCCAGAGGCGCCATCAAAAGATCGTCGAGATGGCACCAGCCCACAATCTCGACCCGGCGGTCCGGCAAGCCGTCTGCGACGCGGCCGTGCTGCTGGCTCGCCACGTCCGGTACGACAATGCCGGTACGGTCGAGTTCCTGGTCGACGTCGACACAGGGTCGTTTTATTTCATCGAGGTCAATCCGCGGATCCAGGTCGAGCACACGGTGACCGAGATCGTCACGAGCGTCGACCTCGTCAAGAGCCAGATCTTGATCGCCGAGGGCAGGCCGCTCTCCGATCCGGAGATCGACCTGCCATCCCAGGAGGCCGTGCAGGTCCAGGGCTTCGCGTTGCAGTGCCGCGTCACGACCGAAGACCCCGAAAATCGCTTCACACCCGACTACGGTCGCATCACGCATTATCGTTCCGTCGGCGGCATGGGCATCCGGATCGACGTGGGACCGGCGGTCACGGGCGGTATCATCACACCGTTCTACGATTCGCTGCTGGTGAAGATCTGCGCGTCCGGCAGGAGGTTCATCGATGCCGCACGGCGGATGGAGCGAGCGCTTCAAGAGTTTCGCGTGCGCGGTGTGAAGACCAACATCCCGTTCTTGCTCAATCTGATCACGCATCCGCGGTTTCTGGACGGCACCTGCACGACGCGATTCATCGACGACACACCTGAGCTTTTCCGATTCCCGGTCCGCCAGAATCGCGCGATGCGTCTGCTGACCTACGCCGCCGAGATCACGGTCAACGGCTTTCCGGGCGTCGACCGGCCTGCGGGATACGCGAGCTCGCCCGAGCCCGAGCCGCCGCGATTCGACGCATCGGCCGAGCCGCCGTCCGGGTCGCGCCAGCTCTTCCTGGCGATGGGGCCCGAAGCCTTTTCGCGCTGGGTTCGTGAGCACCAGCCCCTGCTCCTGACCGATACCACCTTCCGCGACGCCCACCAGTCGCTGCTCGCGACACGCGTGCGCACCCGCGACATGCTGCGCGTAGCGGATGCTTATGCCAGGCTGTGCACCGGCGTGTTCTCGATCGAGATGTGGGGCGGGGCCACCTTCGACACCGCCATGCGGTTTCTCAAGGAAGATCCGTGGGAACGCCTCGCCCAGCTGCGTGCGAAAATCCCCAATATCCTGTTCCAGATGCTGCTGCGCGGATCCAACGCGGTCGGATACACGAGCTATCCCGACAACGTGGTCCGTGAGTTCGTCACCGAGGCGGCCGGCGCCGGCATCGATCTGTTCCGCGTCTTTGACTCGCTGAACTGGATCCCCAACATGGCGCTCTCGCTCGAAGCCGTCCGGGATGCCGGCGCCCTCTGCGAAGCGGCCATCTGCTACACCGGCGATATCCTTGATCCCAAACGCACCAAGTACGACCTCAAATACTACATCGCCCTGGCCAAGGAGCTGGAAAAACGCGGCGCCAACCTGATCGCCATCAAGGATATGGCCGGACTTTGCAAGCCGATGGCGACCGAGCGATTGATCCAGGCGCTCCGGGACGAGATCGCCGTGCCGGTGCACTTTCACACGCACGACATCGGCGGCGCGGGAGCCGCCAGCGTCTTGCGGGGTGCCCAGGTCGGCCTCGACATCGCCGATGGCGCGATCGCATCGATGGCCGGACTGACCTCGCAGCCCAGCTTGAATGCCATCGTGGAATCCCTGCGATTCACCCCGCGCGAAACGGGCGCTGATCCCGCGGCCCTGATCGAGATGAGTCGATACTGGGCCGAAGTGCGCGAGCTCTATGAGCCGTTCGAGTCCGGTCCGCGCTCGCCCGCCGCCGATCTGTATGAGCTCGAAATGCCGGGCGGTCAGTACTCCAATCTGTTCCAGCAGGCCAAGGCGCTCGGCCTGGCGGCGCGCTGGCAGGAAGTGTGCAAGGCGTACACGCAGGTCAATCTGCTCTTCGGCGACATCATCAAGGTCACGCCAAGCTCAAAGGTTGTCGGCGACATGGCGCTCTTCCTGGTCGCAAACAACCTCACATCCGAAGACGTCCTCGACCCCGAGCGCGAGCTTGCATTTCCAGAAAGCGTCGTCGAGTTTTTCGAAGGCCGGCTGGGCCAGCCGCCCGGCGGTTTTCCGCCGGCGCTCCAGGCCCGGGTTCTGAAAACCCGCCCCCCTCTTACCGACCGCCCCGGCGCCAACCTTCCCCCGTCCGATGTGGAGGCCGCGCAGAGAAAGCCACGGCCTTGCTCGGACGCCCCGCCGCGAATCGCGAAGCACTCAGCTTCTTGCTGTACCCGCGCGTCTTCCCCGATCTGGCCGCCCACGAACGGATCTACTCCGACACATCGATTCTTCCCACGTCCATTTTCTTTTTCGGTCCTGACCCTGGCGCCGAGCACCCGGTCGAGATCGAGCAGGGCAAGACCTTGATCGTGAAATTACTCGCGGTCGGCGAGCCGCATGCCGACGGTATGCGCACCGTCTTCTTCGAGCTCAACGGCCAGCCGCGCGAGGTTGAAGTCGTCGACCGCTCGCTGGCGTCCTCGGTCAGGGAGGTTCCGCTCGCGGATCCCGCGGACCCCAATCAGATCCCCGCCCCACTGCCAGGACTCGTCGTCGGCGTGGCCGTCTCGCCCGGAGACGCCGTGCGAAAAGGCCAGAAACTCCTCTCGATCGAAGCCATGAAGATGGAGACGACGATCTACGCCGAGCGGCCGGCCCGGGTTGCCGACGTGCTCGCAGTCGTCGGCCGGCAGGTCAAGCCCGGGGAATTGCTCGTTCGGCTCAGCCCCGAGAAGTGAACGCCGCGACTGCCGCGCCAAGCCCCCGCGGCATCTGCCGATACTCGGCCTGGCACGCCATCGCAGTCGCCGCAGGATGATCGCTCCGCTCACGACGACAGGCGGAAGAGTCTGGCAATGACGATCGGTGTGCGGCGATGATGGATGGTGCGCTCGCGAATCCCGCAGTGAGATGACGCCTCGTCCGGCTGACTTGCGTCCACGCGCGGAATCGACGTGCGCGGCGATCCCTATCATTAGCTATATCGGCACCTCAATCGCTCAGGAGTGCAATGTGGAATCGACCTCCTCCAGAAAAGGTCGGCCGCGCCGAGCACCCAGTTCGAAAACGCGGGGTGCTTCACGTGAACCGGATGTCGAGATTCATGCGAAAACCCGGGCAATCCGGATTCGGGATCCCCGCCTGATCAACCGAACCAACCGCGCATTCTGTCAGCGACTCATCACCGCCGCGATGCGGCGGCCGGAGATCCGCAAGGCCGAGATTGACATCGATTCCGCATCGTTCCAAATCGAGTTCGCCCAGCGCCCGACGACTGCCCACGCGATGGCCGACTCCTTCGCCGACTGCGTCCGCGAGGCAATCCTGGACTCGTCGAACGCCACGCGCATCTCCGAGCTCTCGACCGAATGGCTTGCCTTGACCGCGTATTCGATCTCAGGCGACGTCTCGCTCTGGGAAACACAAGAGGCCACGGCCGGACACGTCCGGCTCAATCACCCAGTCCCCCGCGGCAACCATTCACAACTCTCCGAGCTCGCCGAGGCCATCTCCCGAATCGATGAAGTAGAACAATGCCAGGCGACGTCCCGCCCCAGCGGTCTCACGATCGATTTCCGACACAAGAATCGCGACTTGAACGGATTCCTCGACGCCGCCGAGCAGCGTTTCGAAATCCTGCTGGCGAATCACAAACAGGCCATCACGCCCGGACAGCGTGACGGCTCAGCGACGGGCCATGCTGTCGAGGTCGCCACCGGTCCCAGGCGCGTGATGTACCTCGTCCTGGCCGGCGGCGCCTTCGCGATGACCATCGTGGGGCTGATCCTGCCGGGCATTCCGACGGTGCCATTCCTGCTTGCGACCAGCTACTTCCTGGCGCGATCCTCGCGGCGGCTCAACCAGCGGCTCAGCGACTCGATTCTCTTTGGTTCGATCGTCAGCGAATGGAAAGCTCACGGTGCGCTCAGCCGTGCATCGAAAGCCAAGCTGCTTGCGCTCACGGCTGTGATCCTGGCGGTCACCGTCATCGTCGGTCCGCTGTCCCTGATTTCCGTGGCTTTTCTGATTGTCGTCTCATCTCTGAGCGTTCTCGGCATCGTCCACCTGCCGAGCCTTCCGGAGGAAGAGCGAGAGAGCACCGCCGGCAATCGTCTCGCGCTTGCGACTCGATGAGATGAACCAACCGGATGCGATGATCCGTCACGTGGACCAGCCGGGCCGCACCGCCGGCCAGGCGTCGTCCGCGTCGCCGGGAAGATCCGACTCGCCGTTCCTCCGCACATTCGTCGCCTATGAATCCGTCGATTCCACGAGTGATCGCGCCGCGGACCTCGTTCGCAAAGGAAGCGCACCGCTTCCGCTGGCGGTGTGGGCGCGGCGTCAGAATCGCGGGCGCGGGCGCGGCAGCCATCAGTGGTGGTCCGACCCGGGAAGCCTCACCTTCACCGTCGCCATCGCCCCCGCGGCGCATGGCCTGACCGGCCAGGACGAACCGAAACTCGCGCTGATCGCGGCCCTCGCCGTCATCGACGCACTCGCTGAGCTCGGCCTGCTGCCCCCGCGCACCGGCATCCGCTGGCCAAACGACGTCGAGGTCGACGGCCGAAAGCTCGGTGGAATCTTGCCTGAAAAAATCGATACGCCGAGCGGCCATCGGGCCCTGATCGGAGTCGGGCTGAATGTCCTCACCAATCTGCCCGGCGCCCCCGACGAGGTGCGCGACATGGCGACCTCGCTGGTCGCGCTGCACGCCAAACCGATCGACCCCGAGCTGCCGCAGCGCCTCATGTCGGTCGTTCTGGCGCACTTCGCGATCCTGCTAGGCCGGTTGGCTGCGCGCGACTTTGAACTACCGGTTCGCTGGAACCAGCTCGATACGCTTCGCGATCAATGGCTGAACATCGACCAGGGTGGGCGTGTGCTCTCAGGTCGAGGAGACGGCATCGACGCCGACGGTGCGCTCTGCCTCGACGACGGTCGCACACGCATCCGCGTCTTCGGAGGCCAGGTGCTTCGCCCAACGGGCGTGCCCGGGCCGATCCCGATGTAGCCGACCGCCGGCCGGACAGAGGGCAGAGGGCAGGGGACCGACGCGGGCACCTGCGAGCCCAGGCAATCAAGCTGGATCGCGCACAAGCAGTGCCCGAGTGTAAACGACTCGCAGGCCCCGCCGCTCGGCGTTGCGCTGGGAAGTGCTGCCGGGCTGCGCTCCTTGAGCCGCCAGGTCGCAACCCATTCGTCGGGCCTCGGCCAGACGAGCAAAATGCAGCGCAGCGTGGACACCCCGGTTTCGATAAGGCGGCAGGGTGGCTGCGCCGCAAAGAGCGCCAAGCCGCGGCGCAAGAGCAGTGACCCGCCGCCGACCGGCTCGCCATCAATAAGCGCCAGGAACGACGACGCGTGCTCCATCTCGAACATCGTCGAGATCATCTCCAGCGAATCATCCATCGGCGCGCCCGGTGCCGCGAAGTTCGGGCCGATCACTCGTCCGAACAGATCGACCTCGTCCGGATTGACCCGGCGAATCTCGATGCTAGGCGCAGGCGCAGGATCGTGGTCGTGTCCCGACAAAGGCAGCACCAGGATGTTCTCAAAACTCGAGACGCGATAGCCCCGGCGGCCGAGGGCATCGACGAGCGACGGGTCCGCAAGCGGGCATACCACCACGCGCGACGGCTCGCCCCGCGTAAAGAATACGGCTTCCATCCGGTCGAGGTCGGCCTCCGACACCGGCCCGTGCAGCCCGATCGCCTTCGTCTCGGTGAGCGGCGAGCCGGCCCCACAAAAGACCGACACGCCGCCAGCAACTTCCTGCACCTCGACATCCGCCGTCGGCCGTCGCCTCTTCAACTGGCGGGCATACGCCTCGGCCGTGAAGGCTTCGGCCTCCTCCAGCCGCCGCGCCAGCTCGAGGTCCGGCATCGCTCGCGGATGGGCGCCAACGGCCAAACCGGACCCGCTCTCGTTCATCCGTCCACCATGGCTCGCGCTGGCTCGCTTTCCTCGGTTGCTCGTCGAATTGATCGGGGATCGTGTCTAGCGAACGCCGGCGGCCACTCGTTTGCCGGGCTGTTTTGAGGGCTCGGCCTTGGTAGTGACCCAGTCGATCAAGATCGGCGTGGCGATGTAGACCGTGCTGTAAGTGCCGCTCAAGAAACCGACCACAAGGGCAAAGGCAAAGCCATGCAGTCCTTCACCGCCGAAGAAATACAGGATCACGACGACCAGCCACGCCGTCAGCGACGTGAGGATCGTCCGGCTCAAGGTCTGGTTGATCGCGTCGTTGACCATCTTGGTGGTCAGGTTGGGTGTCTTCCCCTTGATTTCACGGATGCGGTCAAAGATCACGATCGTGTCATTGACCGAGAAACCGATCAAGGTCAGGAAGGCCGCGACGATCGGCAGGTCGATCTTGAACTGGTCAATCTGAAGGATTGAGCTCACGAACGGGACCTTGGCCAGCCAGTAGCTGACGGCGATCGCACCCAGCGTGATCAGCACGTCGTGAACCACGGCGAGCACTGCCGCAAGTCCGTAGGTGAAGGAGTGGAACCGCCACCAGAGGTACACAATGATGATGATCCAGCTCGCGATCGTGGCCATCAAGGCGAGCGTGCGTGCCTCGCCCGCGACGGTCCCGCTGAAATTTGTGAGTCGCTCGAACAGCAGGTCGCGGTCGTTGGCGAGCTTTTCCTTGAGATGTTCCAGCTCCACCTTGGCGACCTCGGGCTCAAGATTGGTGCGGAGCACGAGCCTGGTGCCGACAGGCGCTGACGCCGCCGCTTTACCCTCCTCAAGTCCGGCCCGATCGGGGGCCCGCACGATCTCGAAACGAGACGTCGGGTTCGCGATCTTGTCTTCCTCGAGGACCTTGGCCAGCACCGTCGCGACATCCTGCGCGGGAGACTGCGTGCTGCTGAAGGCCGTCGTGTTGAAGTCCAGCTCATACTCACGGCCTCCCGCGAACCGCGTGGTCGCCGGTGCTGCGCTCTTGGCGGCTTCACCCGCAGCCGGCGCGGCCGGTCCGATGATCGGCTTGCCCTCGTCGTAAGTGAGCTTGACCTGCACCAGGCTGGTTCCGAACGCGGCCAGAATCTCCCTCTTCACGCGCTCGGGGTCTTGCTCGGTCGTTCGAATATTGAATCGTGCCAGGTGCCTGGCTTCGCCCATCCGCAGTGTCTCAACCGTCACATCGGGCAACCCGCTCGCTTTCTGTCGCACAAATTGCGCACGCTGCGACTCCGAAAGCGACTGCACGCTCGGGTCGCTGTCGTCGAGGCGAATCGTGACCAGGGTGCCGCCGGTGAAGTCGATGTTGAACATGCCCTGTCCGCGAATCCCGGTCGCGATCAGACCGAGCACGATCAGGACCACGGAGCCGGCCATGCAGTAGTAGCGCGGCCCGATGAAATCGATGTTCGTCTTGTCGAACATCTTCAGCATCGTGACTTTCTTGAGCCAGCCCTTCGCGTAGCAATACTCGAAGATGACTCGCGACATGAAGACGGCGGTGAACAGGTTCCACGCCATGCCGATCATCATGGTGAGGGCGAAACCTTTGACCTCCTCGGTGCCGACGACGTAGAGCACAACGGCGGCGAGAAAAATCGTGACGTGCGAATCGAAGATCGTGACCCACGCACGATTGAAGCCGTTGCGGATCTGCTGCGCCAGGCTGGCGCCTCGCTCTTTCTCCTCGCGCATCCGCTCGAAAACCAGCACGTTGGCGTCGACCGCCATGCCGATCGTCGAGCAAGTCCCGCCAGCCCCGGTAACGAGAACGTCGCCTGAATGAAGGCCATCGAGCCGATCAGGAGGATCATGTTCACGAGGAGTGCCAGCACGGCCACAAACCCCGCAAAGCGATAATAGACCACCATGAAGATGGGTACCACCAAGAGCGAAACCCAGATGGCAAACACGCCCTTGGCGATCGTGTCCTCGCCCAGCGTGGGGCCGACCTTCTCCTCCTGCAGCGGCGTGGGGTTAAGGCTCGCCGGCAGCTTCCCGGCCCGCAGCACCTGGACTAAGTGCTCGACTTCCTTCTGCTTGAACCCCTGCGGACCCCCTTCGATGATCCCCTGATCGCGGATCTCGTTCTTGAGCACGGGAGCCGACATCACCGTGTTGTCGAGCAAAATCGCCAGCTGATACTGGAACGCTCCCCCTTCTTCCGGCCGATGCTCGTGTGTGAGCCGTCCAAAGCGGCTTGCCCCCCGAGGGCCGAATTCGAAGTGCACGGCCGGCTGGAGCGCTCGTCCATATCGGGCCGAACCGCCCTCAAGTCCTTGCCAGTGACCTCCTGCCCCGCGCGATCGAGTACACACAGGATCCAGGTTTCGACCCGGCCTGGCGCGACCTTTTCCTCGCGGATCCCCACGTCGCTCGGGCTCGGATTGGCCGGGTCTCCGCCGCGGATCCGGCTGGGGTTGTACTCGACGCGATACGAGGCGACCGTCTTGAATCCATGCGGCTTGTCCAGGATCAGCGTGTTGACCGTATTGCGGCGCACCCTGATCGCCTCGCTGCGGTCATTGCCCGAGTCATCCTTGCCTGTCAGGTAGACTTCGGTACCGGCGTAGCGATCCTTCTTCCACTCCTGCTGCGCATCGCTGATGGTAGTGCTCGTGACCGTCGGGTTGGTCCCGGTCGAGATTTCGCCGAGCCGCGCCCATTTGTAGCGTGGCGGCAGCTTGGTCAGCCCGCCGGGAGCGAGCGCCCGTGCAATCGCCTCCTTGTCATGCTTCTGGTTGGCCAGGATGCGGAACTCGAGCGAGCCCACATCCGTCAACATCTTCTTGACTTCCTCGACCTCCTCGTTGCTCGCCTCGGGCAGGATGATCTCGATGCGGTTCCCGCCGATGTTGCGAATGGGGATTTCCTTGACCCCTTCCGGATCGGCGCGCTTCTTCAGGGCCGCGATCAGGTCGTTGATATTGAAGTCGGCGGGAAGACTCTCGCGGACGACCTCGTACACCAGGATCGTTCCGCCCGAAAGGTCGATTCCCAGTTTCAACTTCTGCGCGGGGGGCCACATGTGGTACAGACCCAGCAGTGCGGAACCGACGATGAGTGCAATCTTCCATCCGAACCGCTTCATGGTGGTTTCTCCGTCCCCCTACGTTTCCGACTCGACCGCGTCCCGCGATCGAAAAAAATGGGCCCAATGATTGATATCGATGCCGGCGCGACCGGCGAGTTCAGGGATGCGACTGACGCGGCGACCTGCGGGCGGTCGCGATCAGGTCGATTCACCCGGCTTTTCCGACGACGCGTCCGTGACGCGAGCCACGCTTGCCCTCGTGAAGGCCATCTTGACCCCCCGCTCGTCGTCAACGCGCAGCACCACTCTGTCGTTCTTGGGATCGATCGAGATCACCGTGCCGTAAACGCCGCCGGTGGTGACGACCTGATCGTGTTTCTTGAGGCCGTCGAGCATCGAGCGCCGCTTCTGCTCTTGCTGCTGCTGCGGCCGGATCAAGAAGTAGTAGAAGATGAGTGGAATCGGCGCCAGGGGGAGCAAGATCGACCAGATGCTCCCGCTGCCGCCGTCCTGGGCGAATACCAAGGGAAGTTCCGCAAACAGTCCGATCATTGTTGGATCCCAGTAGGTCACCGAGGGCGGCGCCGGGCCTGGCTCCGGTCCGTCGAAACGCTCGCGGCCAGCACGAGTTTGGGATCGCTCGTCTCGCGCCGACCCCTTGGTTTGCACTCTAACGCTTACGGTCCCATTGCTTCAAGCACTTCTAGACGGAACTGGACAAACCGGGCGTCCACAATCGCTGCACGAATCCGCGAAGTCAGCCGATGCAGAAACGTCAGGTTGTGGATCGACGCCAGGATCGGCCCCAGCATCTCCTTGGCGATGAACAGGTGGCGCAGATACGAGCGACTGAACCGGCGGCACGCCAGACATTCACAGCCCTCTTCAATCGGACGCTTGTCCCGCCGGTGCGCCGCATTCCTCAGTTTTACATAACCGGTCTCTGTGAAACACGTTGCGTTTCTACCGTTCCGGGTTGGCAGCACGCAGTCAAAGAGGTCGATCCCGGTCGCGACCGCGTCCAGAATATCTTGCGGCCGTCCCACGCCCATGAGGTAGCGCGGCCGGTCCTCCGGCAGCAGGTGCGTAGTGACTTCAAGCGCACTGGCGCAGGAGCTCGTGGCTCTCGCCGACGCTCACGCCGCCGATCGCGTAGCCGTCAAAATCGTGGACCAAGAGGGCTTGGGTGCATTCCTCTCTCAGGTCGGCAAACGGTCCCCCCTGAACGATCCCAAACAGCGCTTGATCGGCTCGCGTGTGCGCCGACCTACAGCGCCCCGCCCAGGCAATCGTGCGCTGGACCGCTTCGGCGACCACGTCCTTCGAAGCCGGCAAGGGCGGGCACTGGTCCAGGCACATCGCAACATCGGCGCCGAGCTGCTCCTGGATCAGCGTCGCACGTTCGGGCGTCAGCTCCAGAAGCCGGCCGTCGAGGTGCGACCGAAAGGTCACGCCCTCGTCCGTCACTCGATTGCGGTCCGACAGGCTGAAGACCTGAAACCCGCCCGAATCGGTGAGGATTGGACCCGGCCAGCCCATGAACGCGTGCAAACCCCCCAGTGCCGCGACCTCATCCTCCCCCGGCCGCAGCGCCAGATGGTAGGTGTTGGCGAGCAGCATTCGAGTGCCGGTGGCGTAGAGCTGGTCCGGCGTGACTCCCTTCACCGTCGCCTGCGTCCCGACCGGCATGAACGCCGGCGTCTCGACCGAGCCGCTCCTCGTTTCCAGCAGGCCGGTCCGCGCCGCCGAGCCCGGGTCAAGAGCGAGCGGCGTGAACCGAACTGGCGAGCGCCACGCCGATGCCGGCGGGATCAAACCGCAGGTGCCCAATCCCAAGAGTCCTCGACTCGATTGCCCGCGCCCGGTCTCGACCGATCAGTCGTTTTTCAGCTTCAGCGAGAGCGACTGCAGCTTGTCCCGCACCTCGTTGAGCGAGGTCACGCCAAAGTTCTTGCATTCGAGCAGCTCGTCACCGGTGTGCTTGAGCATATCCCCAACCGTCTGGATATTGAGCTTGCTCATGCACTTCCGCGCGCGAACCGACAGGTTGAGGTCTCCGATCGGTTTATTCAGGATCGCTTGCAGCTCGGGAGGCACTTCCTGCGGCTGCTCGATGCGATGGTCATGCGCCCCGCGCTCGGCGCCCTCCAGCGACATCCCCAGTCGCAATCCTTTCGCCTGCATCATGTCCTTGATCTCGGCAAGCGACGTCTCGCCGAAATTCTTGCTGGACAGAAGCGCGGCCTCGGTGGTGCGCGTCAAGTCGCCGAGCGTGCGAATATTCATCTTGCGCAGGCAGTTGCGGCTCCGCACCGACAGCTCGAAATCGGTCACGGGGATCTCGTGCAGTTGCTTGAGCACGGTGTAACCGCGCTCGGCTTCCTCGTCGTAGTACATCCCCTTGCTCGCCAGGCAGTCCTTGAAGAACAAGCGGGCGCGCGGGTGGTTGGGCTCGTGAGCCAGCACGTGGCGATAGCACTGCTCGGCGTCACGAAACCGCATGTCGTCTTCGTAGAGAATGCCGAGGTTGATCCACGCAGAAAGCGGCACCGGCGGCCGGTCGGTGCACCGCCGGTAATACTCCAGGGCAAGGTCGTCGTTGCCGTACAGGTCGTTGATATACGCCAGTTCGAACAGTGCCCCGTTGTGGTCCTTGTCGAGTGAGAGCGCCTTTTCAAACTCGGCGGCTCCCTCGACCAGCTCGCCCGCGGCGGTTTGCATACAGCCCTGCTGAAAGTGAAACTCGGCGGAGGAATCACTCATCTTCGCGAGACCCGCAAGGATCTTCTTGGCTTCGTCGGCTTTACCGCTTCGCCGCAGCGCGCCGGCGCGGTGCAGCTCGGCAGTCTTGGGATCATATCCCAGCTTCGCCGCCTGGGCGAACGACGCCGCCGCTTGTTCGTACCGCTGCTGATTCTCAAGCGCAATCCCGCGGAAGAAGCAAGCCATCCCGTTCTCGCCGGCCTTCTTCAGGTGCTCGTGACCCGAGTTGTACCGGCCGAGCAAAACCTCGCCGACCCCCAACCGTAGATGCACGTCGGGTTTGACTTCCTTTTCCTTCTTCTCGCGCTCCTTGATGTTCGCCACGGCCTCGCGCAGCGTGCGGTAGCGCGATGGATCCCGGTTGAGAACCTCGCGCAGATCCGCCACCGCCGCGACGTCGAAGGGAGAGCGATCCATGATCGCTCGAACATCGGTGGTCATCATCTCTGCCATACCATCAACTCTCCGTGAAACGTCTGCTGCCCGCTGCGCGACCAACCCGCGCTTCGGTCTCCTCCCACCCCTTCCTCTGGAGACAAAGTGTCCCCGACTTCGGGGTGCCGAAGGCCAAACTCAACATCTTACCAAAGACCTCGTCCATGTCAAAACCTCGTCCATGCAGTGATGGTGGTTTCACCCCGTTCGCTGCCACGACCTGGTCACGATTCGACAGGGATTTGGCGCCCCGACCCGAGCCGGTTCATCATGCCGCAGAGTTTGCCAGGCGGAGAACGATAGCCTGGACGATGTCGCGGTCTCAACCGCGCGAACAAATTCCGCCGTCCACTGTGTCGTGACGCGATGACCGCGCTGGCTTATCTCGCGGCTACTCACCCGCCGGTGTTTTGCTCGCCCGGATGATAGTGGCGCTCACTGTGCGCCTCGACCTCGGCCTTGGTGTACCACGTCGGCTTGAACTGCTTCTTCGAATACAGCGCGGCCTGGTCAAACCAGTGCGGCGACGCCGGGTCGCCCGACTCTCCAAACTGAAGAATCGTCTTCAGCTTGGGCTGGGCCGCCAGCTCGACGGCCCCGACGTAGGAATGCCCGGCCACGCCATACCGGCGCTTCTGGCCCGCTTGCGGCAACGTGTAGAAATTGAAGACAACGCCCAGCGGCCCGGCGCTCCGGCGATGGGCAAGCTCGGCTGATCGTCGCGAAACGCGCCCGGCCCTGGAGGTCGATCTGCGAGCCGTGGATCCGCTGCAACCGATTGATCTCGCCCCACGCAATCTTCCAGCTCCCACGCGTTGCGGCCAGGTCTGCCAGGGTCGCTTCCAGAGCGCGAATTCGCGGAGAATCCTTCAGGTCGCGCTTGGATGCCATCTTCAGAACTCGGTCATAGGTTTCCGCAAACAGCGTCATCGCGACCGAATCCACCGCACTCACACAGTCCCAGTCCTTGAGCAGCTCTACCGGCTCTTTGAGCTTGGCGGCTCGGTCCGGCTCTTTGGACAGGAGCGCTTCCCATTCCTTCACCAGATCGGGAATCCGCCGCTCGGCTTCGAGAATCTTGGTATTGAAGCCATCCCTCGTCCAGTCCTCATAGGCGAATCGAGCCGTCGAATGCAGAATCCTGCGCGAGATCTGGGCCCGCGGGTTATCGCGTTCGCGCTCGGTAGCCATCAGATACGCGGGAAACTGGCTCGCCTTGGGATTCTCATCCGTTTCTCCCGGCTGCAGCTCTCTGGCCACCGGTGTTGTGGACAGCGGTGATTGATTGCAGTTCTGCAAGAATCCGCATTTGGGATTCTCGAGTTGTGGAAGCTCATCGAAATCGAGGTAGCCTTGCCACTGCGTCTCGGGGTTCGAGCCGTCCACCGGCTTTGTCCAATCGAATTGGTCTGATCGTTTCGGCACGGCCCCGTTGTACACGTAGAAGATGTTGCCGCCGGTGTCGGCGACGATGGCATTGAACATCGGCAGGTTGCAGGGCCGCATGGCTTGCTTGAATTCCGCCACGCTCTTCGCCCGACCCATCGCGTACGACTGGTCGATGGCCCCGCCGTCTTCAAGCTTGGCCAGGCGAATGGCGAGCGGCTTGCCTTCGCGGACGGCGACAATCGGTCCCTGGTGGGTCTTGGTGAACCGAAACCGGCGGCTGACCATTCCCTTGTCGCCTTTCACGGCAACGTCGTCGGTCCAGGCGGTGGCCTGCTGGATCCATCGCCGTAACGGTATTTGAGAGGATCGGCCTTGTCGTCAAAGGTGATCGCGTACAGATCGACGATATCGGGATTGTTGACCGTGTGGCTCCAGGCGATGTGTCCGTTGAATCCCAGGGTTGGAAACGGCGACCCGAAAAAGCACGCGCCCAGCAGGTTCCAGCCTTCCTCACTGGTCACATGCCCTTCGTACCACTGCCCCGGGCCGAAGAAGGGCTGGTGCGGATTGATGAACATCAGCGCATTACCCGACGACGACTTGTCGGGGCGGACTGCCCACATGTTGGAGCCGACGTGCTCGGACATGCGCTCCCGGTCGAGCTCGGCTGCTGCCAGCTCGATGCGCAGATCCGCCGGGAACGCGATGGTGCCGACCTTGTCATCGTGAATTTCTTGAACGGCTGAGAGGATCTCGGATGTCTGCAATCCCGACTTGCCGTAGATGAACGACTGATAGAGGATAAAACGCCGAAACGCGAGCGGATGCCAGGGCTCGAAGTGCGTGATGAGCCGGGGTTTGACCTGCGGATTGACGGCGAGGTAATAGTTCAAGCCATCGGCGACCGCCTGGCAGATCTCGATGCTTTTCGGCGACGCGTTCTGATATTCCTCCTTGGCAAGCCTTGTGATCTCGAGCGCCCGGTTGACCAGGTCATCCGGCAGGGACTTCTCGCCATAGACCTCGGCGGCGCGGCCCAATGACCGGAGATAGCTGTCTTCGACCTGCCAGAAGTAATCTTCGGCTTGTGCGTAGACGAATCCGAAAACGCACGAGGCATCGGTCGGCCCATAGACATGCGGAACGCCAAACGCGTCCCGATGGATCGTGACGGTTTTCGCCACGGCCGCCGCCCGCGCGAGCTCACCGGGCGTCTCCTGCCCGCCGCGCGTGCGAAAGGCCGCGCCGCCAGATGGAGGCCAGATCCGGCCAGTACGATGATGGTGATGGAGAATGACGACAGCGAAGCAGAGTACACGCGTTTCACCGATGCACTCCAATGTAGAGGATCGCGAAGCAGCCCCCGCACAGACCGGTTGCCGATGGCTGCACTATAGCTTCAAAGGCAGCGCGCTGTCACGGGCTTGCCGTTCGGTGCGAGATAATCAACGAATCTGGCCGCAAGTCGAAAACTGCGCTACCCCGCCCGCATCGAACGGCGTCACGAGCCCGAGCCGGAAGGGCGAATCCAGCGGTGGATTCGGGCCTTGAAAATCTGCGCCCAGAATCCCAGGAGGCGAGGTGTCGTTCACGGATATTCTGGAGCCGTCAGAGGGGGCTGGGTTCCTTCAGTCGGATCGATCGCGGTCGCCATACGCGGGTGACCGGCGCTCGTCATCGGCATCGATGGCCGAGCGAGTCGGCGGTCTCACCAGATCATGGACTGGACTCAGATGCATCATCCGGCGGACGTGGGATGATGCTCGGCAGCTCGAGCCGGTGCCCGCCGCCGCGGAGCATCTGGTGCTTGGCCTGGGTGGTCTGGCCCAGCCCGTGGATCTTGATGAACCCAAGCGCGGCCGATGAGTCGTACTGGTCGCCTTCTTCGTACGTCGCCAGCTCGTGACGGTACAGGCTGTGCTCGCTGCGACGGCCGACGACCTGCGTGTGCCCCTTATACAGTTTGAACCGAACGGTCCCCGAAACGTACTGCTGATTCGAAACGGTAAACGCCATCAGATCCTGGTGGAGCTGGCTGAACCACAGGCCATTGTAAATCAGGTCCGCGTACGCCTGGCTCACCAGGGTCTTGAACCGCAGCGACTCCTTGGAAAGGGTCAGATGTTCCAGCTCGCGATGCGCCTCATGAAGCAGCACGGCCGCGGGTGCCTCGTAGATCTCGCGCGACTTGATCCCGACCAGGCGATTCTCGATATGGTCAATACGGCCGACACCGTGTTTTCCGGCCAGCAGACTGAGCTCGCCGATCAACTGCACGCCGTCCAGCTCGCGATTGCCGATCGCCACCGGCTTTCCGCGGTCAAACGTGATTTCGATCACCTCGGGCTCGTCCGGCGCATGGATGGGGTCGGCGGTCCACTGGAACGTCTCCGGCGGCGGCTCGACCCAGGGATCTTCCAGGATTCCAGCCTCGATCGAGCGGCCCCACAGGTTTTGATCGGTGCTGAAGATCGACTTCTTGGTGGCCTCGACTTCGATCCCATGCTTTGCCGCAAACTCGAGCTCCTGGGTGCGCGTCCATTTCCATTCGCGCACCGGCGCGATGATCTTCAAATCCGGCGCGAGCGTCTGAAACGTCACGTCAAACCGGACCTGGTCGTTTCCCTTGCCCGTGCAACCATGCGCGACCGCGGCCGCGCCGTGCTCGCGCGCCACGCGAACCATGAGCTGGGCAATCAGAGGACGTCCCAGGGCCGTCGCGAGCGGGTACTTGCCCTCGTAGAGGGCGCCCGCGGCCAGCGATGGCCACACGAAGTAATCGACAAACAGGTTGCGCATCCTCGGCGACAGCTTCAATGGCACCGGTCTTCAGCGCCTTTCTGGCGGATCGCCTCGATGTCCTGCCCTTGGCCGAGGTCGCAGGTATACGCGATGACGTCCATCTGGTAGGTCTCGTTGATCCACTTCACGGCGACCGAAGTGTCGAGACCACCGCTATAAGCCAGCACTACCTTGTCTCTCGCCACGGTTGTTACTCCCGTTGTCGTTGGCCGGTGACCGACAATTGATTCGAATCTAAATGCGACCGCAACACCAACTCTTGATGCACGCTGCGGACCTAGAGGGCAAAGGCCCGTTTCAGGCACTCGAGTCCCTCGCGGCCTCGTTCGATGTCGGTGCCGACGTTGATGCGGACTTCGCTCGTGTTGATCAAATTGACGTTGATGCCGCGCTCCGCGAGGGCCGCAAACATCCGGCGGCCGCGCCCGTGTGCGTGCGCATGCCCACCCCGACTACCGAGAGCTTGGCCAGGGCCGGCTCGACCGAGACCTCGGCGACACCGGCCGCCTTGACGGCCTGGGCCGCCCTCTCGGCGGCGTCGCGAGGGACGGTGAACGACAGGAGCGAGTCTCCCTCGGTCCCGACGTTTTGCACGATCATGTCGACGAACACGCCGGCCGCGGCAATCGCGCGAAAGACGTGCGCGGCGTATCCGGGCTGGTCCGGGACATGCCAGCAGCGCCACGCGCGCCTGCGACTCGTCCAGCTCGACCCCGGCGATCACCAGGTCTTCCATGCCGAGTGGCCGCGGGTCGACATGGCCGCGCTCCGGGCCCGCCGCGACACCCCATTCGGGGTCAGCGTCGGCAAGCGGCACGAGCTTCATTGCCCGCGACGCGGTTTGCGCAACGCTCGCGGGCACGAACGGCGCTGCGCCGGCACAGTTGAGCTGGTCGAGCGAGAAGGCGCGATGGATGGTCGCAAGGCCGGCACGGCCAACGCGCGATCGACCAGCACGCTGATCTTGATCTCGCTGGTCGTGATCATCTGGATGTTGATGCCGGCGGCGGCGAGCGACTCGAACATGGTGGTGGCCACGCCGGTATGCGTGCGCATGCCCATGCCCACGACGGAAAGCTTGGCGACTTCGGCGTCGTGGGTGACAGATGTGGCGTTGATGTCGCGCGCAGCGTGCTCGGCGGCGCGCAGCGTCTCGGGCAAGTCGCCCCGCGCCACGCTGAAGCTCACCTCGGTGGTTCCCTGCCTCGACACGTTCTGAACGATCATGTCGACCACGATGTTCGCCGCGGCGATCGTGCGGAAGATGGCGTAGACCACACCCGGCCGGTCGGGGACGCCTCGAATCGTGATCCGAGCCTCGTCCTTGGCGAGAGCGGCCCCGGTCACCGGCACACCTAGCCGGTGGGCATCCCGCTCGTCGATGATCCACGTCCCGGCGGCTTCCGCGAACGAGCTCCGCACGTGGATCGGCACGCCGTACTTCTTCGCGAACTCGATCGACCGCGAGTGCATCACGCCGGCCCCGAGGCTCGCCAGCTCGAGCATCTCGTCGTAGCTGATGCGGTCGATCTTCCGCGCCTCGGGAACGACGCGCGGGTCAGTCGTGTACACCCCGTCGACGTCGGTATAGATCTCGCAGCCGTTGGCGCCCAGCACAGCCGCCAGGGCGACCGCGGTTGTGTCGGAGCCCCCCCGCCCGAGCGTCGTGATGTTGTAATGCTCATCGACACCTTGAAAGCCGGCCACGATCACGATCTTCCCCTCGTTCAGGGCCTGGACCATCCGTTCCGTCGAGATATTCCTGATCCGTGCCTTGGTGTGAAAGCTGTCGGTCACGAGGCCGATCTGGGCGCCGGTGAAGCTGATCGCCGGCACGCCCAGGCTCTGGATGCGCCATGGCCATCAGCGCGACGCTCACCTGCTCGCCCGTGGAGAGAAGCATGTCCATCTCGCGGCGGGCGGATGCTCGGTGATCTCCTTGGCCAGCGCGATCAGCTCGTCGGTGGTATGCCCGCGTGCCGAGACGACGACCAGTACCTGGTCTCCTCGTTGATGGGCCTGGATCGCCCTGCGCGCCGCCGCCAGGATCTTGTCCGAATCGGCCACGCTGGTCCCGCCGAACTTTTGAACAAACAACGCCACCGTGACGGCTCCCGAGGATTAACGGCTCGTGACCGTTCGAAATAGCAACGATCGTTTCCGAACGCGCGAAGTCCGCCGGCAGCTCGCCCGTTCAGCCCCTTTCGGACCTCGCCTGCGCACCGCGCGGCGCTGGATTCGTGCGAGAACCGCTGCGCCTCAAATCAGTGATGCTGCTGGGTACCTGGCCTGCTCCCTGAAAGCCCGACAATTCGGGATCAGCCCTGAAATCAAAATCCCAGCATAAGCATTCCACGTGAATCATCCTCGGCCGTCCCAGCTCAGATCGAGAAAGCGCTCCATGAGGCGATGACCCGCGTTGAAATGAGGCCCGCCGCCAGTGCGGGCGGCGGCCTCATCGTAGGTGTTGCCCGCGCCGCCCAGTCCGGTGCCGGCCATCGCCCAGGCCACGGGCGCGCGATCGTGGGCGCGGGTCCTGAGCAACGTCGAGTGATCGGGCGTGATCAAGATCCGCCACTGCGGGTGGGATTCGAGTGCGCGACTGACCGGGCCGACGATGTGACGGTCGATCTGTTCCAGGGCTTCGACCTTCGCGTCGTGTCGCCCCTCATGGCTTGCCTCGTCGGGAGCCTCGATGTGCACGCACACGAGGTCGTACTCCTGGAGCGCCTGGACCGCTGCCCGGCCCTTGGCCGCGTAGTCGGTGTCGAGGTATCCGGTCGCGCCGGCGACATTGATGCAGGTCAACCCGGCCAGCACGCCCACCCCCCGCACCAGGTCCACGGCGGAGATGATCGCGCCGCTTTGCCGGTGAATCTCGGCGAATTTCGGAATCGTCGGCGCCTTGCCCTGTCCCCAGAGCCAGATCGCGTTCGCCGGAGGCTTCCCCGCCGCGACGCGGCGCCGGATTGGTGGGGTGGCCGCCCAGCAGGCTGCCGGCCTGGCTCATCAGCTCTCCCAGCAACTCGGCCCCGGGACCGCGCGGCAGGTGATCGACGACGGGCTCGTCCGGATGGTCGTGCGGCGGAGTCGTGATGGTTTCTTCGGTAAATGTCTGCTGGCCCGGCCGTCCACGATAGACCAACAAGTTGCGATAGCTCACCCCAGGATGGAACTCGATTCCCGGACGATCGACGTCAGCCTGGATCGCCTCGATCAGCGTCCGGCCTTCTGCGCTTGTGATGTGTCCGGCCGTGAAGTCTGCGAGCCGCCGATCGCGGATGGTCATCAGGTTGCAGCGCACCGCCCAGTCGTCGGGCCCGAGCTCGATACCCATCGCCGCGGCCTCGAGCGGCGCACGACCGGTGTAAAAGCGGTCGGGGTCATAGCCGAGAAGACTGAGGGTCGCCACGTCGCTGGCCGGCAGAAAGCGATCCGGCACGTTGCTGGACCGCCCACGATTCCCGCGCGGGCGATCCGATCCATCTCGGGGAGATTCGCGGCCTGAAGCGGCGTCAGGCCGCCGAGCGCGGGAAACGGCTCGTCCGTGGCGCCGTCGGGTACATGATGACAAACTTGGTCCGATTCGACATGGTTTCCAGCATCCCAGTTGATGACGCTCAGTCGTCGGCACGGGGCATGACTAGGGCCCGACGATTATTTTATCCAGTCCGCGATTTCGCCGCGCCGGGGAAGCGGAGACGGCAGGCGCGGCGAGCGGCAACCTCGCGTGGCAAGGCCGGTGCGGCGGGCAAGCTGCGGCCGCGACCGGCACGCGGAATCGTCACGGATCCTTCACGCCCGACGCCGGCAGTACGGCCGGGTCCAGGTCGGCGTGATAGCCCGGCGGCTGATCAGGAATTGGCGGTTTTTCCAGGTGGAAGTGTGCTTCGGTCCACTCGGCCGCCTTCTGGAACCGCTTCGCCTCTTTCTCGCACTTTGCCTCCCACGACTTGACGCGTTCGAGCTCGCGCTTGGACCTGCGGTACTTGCCGAACTCGCCCGTCGCGGCCAGCAACTTCGACTCGCTTTCCAGTGTGACGCGCGTTCGACTCTTCGCTTTTTCCTCCGCTTCCTTGTAGTTGTAAGCCATCTGCCGGTAATACGCGTCGACGTCCTCGGTCATGGATGCGCAGCCAGTCAGGCCAGGAAGCTGCCAGCGAGAGCCCAGCAGCGCTCCACCGCCGCCACGCGCAACGACGACCCGGTCTGTCCGTTGTCGACATCACCACGACCTCCCTGTCGTTGGTCCTGTCTGGACGTGAGAAAAACCCAAACGTACTGAGCCGAATCCATTCGGCGAGCCGATTTTTGGTGGTGGCATACTAAGGCGATCGGCGAAATCCTGGCAATCTCAGTCTTCGACGCCGAGGCAAACGCTCGGTGGCATGGACGACGTCGAAGCGGATCGATCTCGCTCAGGGCGGCGTGCAGGTCGGCCTGGATGGCCAGGTGAGTCATGATGACCAGGGGGACGGGGCTGTCTTCGGGGGCATCGTCGCCGGGATCGTGCTGGATGACGCTGGCGATGCTGATGCCGTGCTCGCCGAGGATCTGGGCCAGCCTGGCCAGCACGCCCGGGCGGTCGGCGATCGTGAAGCTGGAGGTAGTACCGGCTCTTGACCTGGCTGGGAGGTGCGAGGGGAACCGGCGGCGCGGATTCGGACCAGAGGTTCAGCGAGCCGCGACGGCAGGCCGGCCCGGCCGGTGACGACGTCGATCAGGTCGCCGACGACAGCCGAGGCCGTCGGCATGGCGCCGGCGCCTCGGCCGTAGAAGAGGGTGTCGCCCACGGCGTCGCCGACCACGCGGATCGCGTTGTACGGGCCGCGGACCTCGGCCAGCGGCGTGCCGTGCTTGACCAGGGTCGGCGCCACCCGCAGCTCGAGCCCGGCGTCCGAGAGCTTGGCCAGCGCCAGCAGCTTGATGGCATAGCCGAGCTCGCCGGCATACTTCAGGTCGGCCAGCTGGAGCGCGGTCGATCCCCTGGCGCGGGATCGCGTCGAGGCCGAACGTCGGCCTCGAACGCGAGCTGGGCGAGGATCGCCAGCTTGTGGGCCGTGTCGGTGCCGTCGACGTCGAGGGTCGGGTCGGCCTCGGCATAGCCGAGCTGCTGGGCCTGCCGCAGCGCTTCGTCGTACGGCAAGCCCTTCGCTGGTCATCCGGGTCAGGATGAAGTTGCACGTGCCGTTGACGATCGCCGCCAGGCTCTGGACCTGGTTGGCCGCCAGCGCGATGCCCAGCGCCTGGACGATCGGGATTCCGCCGCCGACGCTCCCCTCGAACGCGACCGCGCGGCCGGCCGCCCGGGCCTGGGCGAAGACCTGTCGCCCCGTGCTCGGCCAGCAGGGCCTTGTTGGCCGTGACGACATGCTTGCCCGCGGCCAGGGCCGCCAGCACGATACTGCAAGGCGGGCTCGGTCCCGCCCATCGTCTCGATGATGACGTCGACCTCGGGATCGTCGATCAGACTGCGCAACGTCGGTCGTGAGCCGGACGCCGTCGAGCCGGACGTCGCGCGGCTTGCTCGGGTCGCGCACCGCCGCCCACTTCCAGCGGATCGGCCGGCCGGCGCGGCGGGCGATCCGGTCGGCATGCTCGGTCAAGAGCCGCGCCACGCCGGTCCCCACCGTCCCCAGCCCGATCAAGCCAATTGTGACGTCTTTCATGAGAATTCAGATGCAATTTGCCCCGGGTCGCTCGCCGGCTGGACCGCTTCGCAGGGCGACCGTGCGCCGTCCTAGAGGACCGCCAGCGCGCCGCCGCGTGACGCCATACTGATTGGCGGCCTTCAGCTCGCGCCAGAGGGACTTGCCCTCGCGATTGCCGGCGATGACCTCCCGGTAGAGCCTGATGGTTCGCTCGACGGTCTTCGGCGCATCGTCCAGGAACTCGATCCGCAAGGAACGGGCGCCGTGCTTCTGCAAGCGTGGCAGATACTCGGCGGCGGTCTGCGGCACGGCGTTGTAGAGCGTGTTGCGGCAGCCGACGTCGGCCTTGAGCGGATGCTCCATGCCGACGCGGTCGCGGAGCTTGACGTCGTGATGGTCGCACGGCCGGCCGCAGTTGGTCGCGTCGGTGCCGGGCGAGAGGAACGCGCAGAAGACGCAGTGCTCCATGTGAAACATCGGCATGTGCTGATGGATCACGACCTCGAGCCAGAGGGGGCGTTGCGTCGAGCAGGTCCAGGAGCTGGTCGACGTTGAGGTCGTAGGAGGCCGTGACCCGCATCGCCCCCCGGCTCTTGAGCAGCTCGACCGTGAGCGGATTGGCCGCGTTCGAGCGAGAAGTCGGCCACGAACGGGATCCGTCGCTCCGCGCAGAAAGCGAATGCCGCCGGCGTTGCGCACCAGGATGCCGTCGGCGCCTTGCCTGGCGAGATAGGCGAAGAGGTTCGCCTCGCCGGGCTTCTCGATCCGAGGCGTCGCCAGGAAGATCGCCGCCGGCGCTTCCCGGCGGGCCGCCGCGACGGCCGCGGCGAGTATTCCTTGATGTCCTGATAGTCGGCGTAGATCGTGGAGATGCCCGAGCCCGACCGCCGCCTCGATCTGGTCGGTGCGCCGGCACAGGACCGCCAGCTCGACCGGCGGGCTCGATCGGCTCGGCAACGCGATCTGCCGAGCGCGTTCGGCCGCGATCGGCTCCAGGAGCCGCGGCAGACCGGCTCGGCTGCGACGGCCCGGCTGGGCAGGCCGACGGCCGCTTCGTCCAGCCGGGCGACCAGCTCGCGGCGCAGCTGGTTGAGCAGGCTCATCGGCACCATCGGCCGGCCCTCGATCGTCGCCTCCAGGCCGCGGAGCTGATAGATCGTGCCTCCCAGGCGGCCGAGCTGGGCCCGGAAGAGCTCGACGTCGGCGGGCCTGGATTCGGCCGGCGCCAGCGGCACGATCCGATTCGCACCGTGGCTCGTGGCGCCGATCGCGGTCCGTGCCGTGATCGGAGCGGCTCGCCGGCGACGGCGACGACTCCAGGTCGAGATCCACCTTGCGCACGGCGGTCCTTCAAACGAGCGGCGCAGCCGGCGGGTCAGCTCGGGATCGTCGGTCTTCCAGACTCGCTGGCCGATCTCGAGCTCGTCTCAGGTCGATATCGCCTCGCCCGAACCGCAGCTCGACGCGGCCCGACGCGCGCTGGTCCGGATCGCTGGATCCGCGCCGTCTCGCGATCGCCTGCGTCTCGGGGATGACTTCGTAGACGCGGCCTCCTTGCTCGGCCCGGCCGGTCGACTCGTCGCCGTCGAAGACCATGCCGTCGCCGGGCTTGATCGGGGCTGCCGCGGCGAGGATCGGACACCCGTGCCGCGTGATCGACTTCGACGACGCCGAGCGAGATGCCGCGCTTCTTGGCGTAGTCGCCCCGCACCAGGACCTTGTGGTTGTTGCCGTCCAGGAAGCCGTGCGAGAAGCCGCGCGAGAACGAGAGCTGCATCTCCTGGACGTCGCGGGGCGTGAACGCGACCGGGCTGGCCGGCCCAGGCCGCGTCGATCGCCATGCGGTAGTGGCGCGTGATGTTGGCGACGTACTCGGCCGTCTTGAGCCGGCCCTCGATCTTCAGGCTGGCGACGCCCAGCTCGATCAGGTGGGGGATCAGGTCGTAGGCGGCCAGGTCCTGCGGGCTGAGCAGGTACTGGACGTTGTCCAGATCGACGAGCCGGCCGTCGCAGACGATCTGGTAAGGCATGCGGCACGCCTGCGGCACACTCGCCCCGATTGGCCGAGCGGCCGCCGAGGGCCTCGCTGGTCAGGCACTGTCCCGAATAGGCGACGCAGAGCGCACCGTGGACGAAGACCTCGAGCGGGAAGTCGATCGCCTGGCGGATCCGGCCGATCTCGGCGAGGGACAGCTCGCGGGCCAGGATGACCCGCGTGCAGCCCAGCTCGCGGGCCAGCGCGACGCCCTCCTGCGCTGGTGATCGACATCTGGGTCGAGGCGTGGATCTCGAGGTCGGGCGTGATCGCCCGGATCAGCCTGGCGAGCCCGAGGTCCTGCACGATGACGGCGTCGACGCCGGCCGCGGTCAGCTCGCGCACGGTCGGCCTCCAGCTCGGCCAGCTCGTCCGGGAAGACCAGCGTGTTCAGGGTGACGTAACCCCTGACGCCGCGCCGATGCAGGAGCGCCATCACCTCCGGCAGATCGGCCCCGTCGAAGTTATCGGCGCGGATGCGGGCGTTATGACGCTGGAGGCCGAAATAGACGGCATCGGCGCCATTCTCGACCGCGGCGACCAGGCACGTCCGATCGCCGGCCGGCGCCAGGAGCTCGGGCTTGGTGCGCGGTGGAGAGATGCCGCATCTGGGCGCTCCACCGTGCTGCGGGCCGGCCGCGGTTCGCTCGCGAGTGGGTTCCGTGGTATCGATCATGGGGTCCAAATTCATCCGATGTTGACGCGCGCAAGGCTCTTGCCAGACCACGATAGTGTAACCCGCCCGCGGGATTTCGGCATCGGCAACGAACGAGTGAGCCGCAGTGCAGAGTGCCGCTGTCAGACCGCCGTGCGCGGCGGGCGAGCCCCATTTCAAGATCAAACGAGCAATCCAGTGGCCCGGGGGAGTCACTGCGGGCGTTGCCGGGATCTGTCGCCAATCCGGCGTCAACCGATCGAAAACGTCGTCTTGCCGAAGACTTTCGCGTCGTTGGACTGGGTGACCCGGAGAACTTCCGCACCGGCTTTACCGAACGTGATCCCGCCGTCGAAGTTGTGCGTACCACGATCCGCCGGCGTGAAGGTGTACTGCTGGACCGGGAAACTGGCGAGACCGGTGGTCTGTGGCAGGAGCGGCAGGAAATTGTCGATCCCTTCGCCTTCCGCCGACTTGTTCAGGCTGACCAAGAGTCCGCGCGGCAAGATCGTCACGGAATCGGTGGGGCTGGAAAATGTCACGGTGCCGGTGTAGTTGGTGACCGGCTGACGCTGAGCATCCAGGGCCGTCACCGTGAAACTCAGCGGCTGTCCGAGATGGCCGTGCTTGGCTCCCGGCATGACGAGAAACGAGGTCGCCGTCAGGGGATTGACCACGACGCTCTCGAGAGCCGATACGCTCTTGGCCATGCGACTGCTGCCGGGAATGTAATCGGCTTCGATCAGATATGTGCCGACCTTCGTGAGCTTGTCGGTGGTGATGCCGGCCTCGCCGTTCTTGTTCAAATTGACCTTGCCCAGCACGATGTGCGTCGGAGAGTCGACGACAAACTTGACCCGCCCGGACGTGATCGGCACGTTGCGATTGGCGTTCTGCACGCTCGCCGTGAACGTGAGCGACTCTGACGCGACGGCGATCTCCTTGGAGGCCTGAAGGACCGTCATGGTCGGAATGGGCGACAGCTTGGACCCGGTTGCCAGCGACATGGACGCCGCAGACGAGCTGAGCACCGTCCGCGCCTTCGAGTGGCTCGACGAGCCAGCGCGAGGCGAGTGCGCGCGACTTTCGCGAATCTCGGCCCCAATGACGCCCGAAAATCGACATCGTTTCCTCACCGGTTCACCGGCTGTTTTCGGTCGGCGCGAGTCCGACTCGATATCTGATGAACGCGATCGCTACGCGATGAACGCTCACGGCCATGATTTGATTCTGGAACTCGACGGAATCAGCGGTCTCCGCTGTGCGGCATTGTTGACGTCACCTTTTACGCGGTCCCGAGACCTGCCCCCATGTTGGGATGCTCTGCCAGCGTCCCCTCGATCGCGCGCTTCAGAAATACGCAAAGCCATCTTGCCGAAACGAGATAGCGACGCGCGACCGTGTCGAATTGCATTCCCGCCGCGCCGGCCAGCGATTCGTTTCGGGGCGAGCGCCGGTCGGGGAATCCGTCACCGGGAAAGGATGGGCGGGGACATCATAGTGTCGGCCCATTCCTCGTCAAGCCCGGTCTGGAGTTTCTTCACTGCGGATCGCGAGATGCACCCAGATCGGGCTGGCCCAGGCGAGCTCGCCGTCGTTCTGGATCGCCCGCACATAATACCAGCTCAGTCCGGCCGGCCGGTCCTGCTCGTCGTCGGTCCACTGAAACTCGACCTGCTGCTTTCTTGGGCTCGGTCGAGTAGACGTATTTGAAATCCTTGATGATGTCGACCCGCGCGACCGGGCTCGGTGCCGCGGATGAACACCTTGAGTTTCACCGGCCCGTCGGCGTCGAATTCGTCTCCCATCAGGTGCTCGCCCGAGCGCACGTCCATGATGATGTTGTCGGTGGCGGCGTAGCAATGCCGGCGGCGGAAGGCGTCGAGGATCGCCGCGCGGGTCGTGTCCTCGGCGAGGGCGACCGCGTAGCTGATGTGGGTCGAAATGTGGTCGCTCGACGCCTCGAAGCCCAGCCTGTACTGCATGGCCAGGGCGTTCCAGACCAACCCCAGCGGCTGCCAGCCGCCGATCGATTCGCCCTTGCGCCGCGCCGACCGGGGCGCACCCAGGTATTCATACGACTGGCGATGGCCCTGGTAGATCTCGACAAACGGCTCGAGCACGGGGTTCACGTCCCGCCAGTCGGTCCCCATGCCGGTCGCCGAGGTGTGCGAGGCGCAGATGCCGTTGTGTTCTTTCAGGTAATCGTAGAGCATCAGCGTATCCGTCGTCCTGCACATCGCGTCTGTGCCGACCAGTCGCGGAAGCGTGCGGACGCCGCGGTGATCGAACATCACGTTGCGGTGGCCGTGGGGATAGGCCACGCTGCGCTCGTAGGTGAACATGGGGACGAACTGCGGCGGCATGGCTGTACAGGTCGGTGGTCTTCTGGATCAGCCACCAGGTGTACTCCTTGCCGCCGCCGTTGTCGTGGTCGCCGTTGCCGATCCAGTCGAGCGCGGCGGCATCGAGTCGCGTAGCGCCACATGTCTTCGAGCGAGCCGTCGGAGCCGCCGTCGGCCGAGATCTCGGTATGGCGGTGAAACTCTCCGCGCAGCAGCCGATAGTTCTTGCCGCCAGCCTTGATCCGATAGCCCGGATGCGGCTCGAGGTCGGCGGTTTCACAGGGTGGACGCTTCCGGCCGGCTGGCACCGGGGCTGGCGCAGGCGCTCAGAGCGGGCTCTGCCGAGGCGCGTCGCGGTCGTCGAGAGCCGAGAATTCGAGGTCGACGTTGAAGACACCCGGCGGCGTTCCCTGGTTGGTGAAGTACTGCAGCGCCGCTGTCGGGTTCATCTCGACCTCCCGTCGCAGCCGGCCGTCGGTGGTGTAAAACGCCAGGAGCGGCCCGTCGCCGGGCTGAACCAGGGCCGGGCGGTTGTCGAGCAGGCCGTCGCTGCGGGTCAGCGGATGCGGGGCCGACCAGCGCCGAGCCCGAGAGCGTCGTCACGTGGCTCATCCAGACGGCGCCGACGACGATCGCGGCATTGTTGCCCCAGATCGACTCCTGGCGGTGGCGAAACGTCAGCCAGGGCCGGCCCGAGCGATCGACCGCGAGCGTGGGATAGCTGTTCATGAGCTTGAGCGGCTCCGGTGCGTGCTCGAGCGGATCGGGAGCACGGAGCACGCGCCCGCCGTCGACGACCGCAACAACGACCTTGCTCGCGCGATAGAGGCTCGAGCCCTTGCCATCGAGCAGGTTGACGGCGTCCTTGCCCCAGTTGGGCGTCCGTTCTTCAAAAGCGACCCAGACCCGGCCGCGGGCATCGGCCGCCAGGCTGGGCCGCGCCTCGAACGCCGGCGTCGCGGCCACCCGGTCGGAGTCGCCAGAGTGCCGTCGGGCTCGCGGGTCCGAAGCAGCACGTCGTAATTTCCAGCCTGATAGCTGTCGAACGCCACATGGATCCGGCCGCTGTTGTCGGCCGCGATCGACGGTGCCCATTCGTTGGCCGGGCGTGTCGCTGATCTTGTAGGGCGGCGCAGCCGGACTTCGCGCTCTGCGTCAAGAGGGGCCAGCAAGATATCGGCCTGGCCGTCCGATCCACGCCTGCCAGGCCATCCAGATCGTGCCGTCGGCCGCCGTGGCGAGCACGGCATCGCAGTCGGGACCAGGCCCATCGGTCAACCGTTGTTCAAGCGCAGAAGGTCCGCGTCGCCGGGTCAAAGCGGCGGCCGAAGAGATCCCAGTTGCCGTCGCGTTTCTCGGTCCAGGTCACCAGCACGCTGCCATTGCCCGCGACGGCAACCGCGGGACGCCACACATCGCGGCCGCGCTCGGTAACATCGAGCGGCGCGGCGGGCGTCGCGATTCCGCCCTCGAGGGAAAGGCGGAGCAGCCTGATCTGGTCGCCTCCGCCCATGGGCGCATAATCGGCGAAGGTGCGGGGACGCTCGGTCCAGGCCGGCAGCAGCTCGGGCCCGCGCGGCTCGTGCCAGACCGCGGCGACCCACGCGCCCGAGCCTTGCCGGTCTGCGGCGGCAGCGGGGAAGTCTTGTTGATGCGGACCTTCAAACAGCGGAGCGTGCGGCGAGACCCGCTGGCGCGCGTACGCGGTCATTCATGAGCGGAACCGCCGATCCGTCGGCCAGACGGTCGAGCGGGACGTCAAATCGCCCTTGGGCAGTCTCGACCGCAAGCGTGGCGCCGGCGACGTTCTTGAGCGACAGCTCAACGCCGTTTGTGGTAACGGCCGGGCCGAAGGTGCCCGGCCCGGTGGACTTGGGAAAGCTCTGCTTTCGGCTGGCCTTGGCCAGATCCTTTTTCGACGCCCCCTTTCGGAACCAGCCTGCTGCGGGCCTTCCACGAATCGCGACCAGTGACCTGGTCGCCATCCCGAAAGCGAAGTCCCTCGACGTCGAGAACCTCGCCGCGGTCGAGCGTCGCTCGTCCGCTCCAATCTGTCGGTTCCTGGTCGCCGACGCCGAGGATCAATCGGACCGCAACCGTGCCCGCGTCGAGCGGACTCGACCGGATTTCGTCCGCCGGCCGCTGCGCCAGGGACACGGAAACAATCAGTGCGCTGAGCGTGGTGACGACGATGGACAGCAGCCGCGTTGTCATGGCAATCGACCTCACAGCGGGGAGCAGCGTTTCCAAAGTAGGTGACCGTATCAGCGTGAGGAAATTCTCGATCACTGCTTCGTATCGTTCGGCGAGCGGACGTCCGGGCCCGCGGCCACCGGGACGCCTTCCGGCTCCTCGAAAGTCGCCGGCGAGCCGGGTGGATGCGTCGTCCTCACGTCACGAGCGGTCTCAACATCAGTCACGAGCCAGACCCCGGAAGCGCGCTCCAGACGAAAACTCTGGCGCTCGATCCGATCCGCGTACGCGCTTTCGACGGCGATCCGGGCGACTTCGGGCAGCGCACCGTCAGGCTCGGCGCGAAGATGGCGTGGCTCTTGCGAGCGCGGCCCGCGCGGCGGAGTTGCTCGCCGAATTCGGCCCAGCCGCGCTCGTGGACCTCGCGGTCGAGGCGGGTGCGCAAGGGCCCTGCAAACGCCGCGAGGTACAGGGCGACGTCGCCCCGTCGCCCGCTCTCGATCAAACTCTCGATTCGGTCTGACGCCGAGTTTAGCTGGTGGTTCAGCCGCGGCGAGTCACCGTCGCCGGGCCCGGCCACGGCGGCTGCATCCACGAGCCAGGGCGAGGAGGGCCTTTGCAGTGCGGTCCAGGTCATCACGATCAAGATGAGGATCGTGAGCAAGCCGGCGATCACACGTTTCATTCCTGGCCCTCCTTCGCCGCGGGCCCCGATCCTGGCGGGGACGGAATGTTCCAGGTGCTTTTCATCGTGAGGGGACCTGTCCGGATTGCGGCAGCCTGCGGACGTGAATCCGGCCTGGCTCACCAGGCTCTATTGATCCGATCAGGGCAGCGGAGCCTGCTCCCAGCGAGCGCAGTTCACGGACCAACTCGGGAGCCTGGCTGCCGGAAACCGCGGCGAGCAGGCCTCCTGAGGTCTGCGCGTCACACAACAAGAGTTCCTCGAATTCTCCAATGTCGGCGTCATACGTCACCCATGCGGAGAGGAACCGCCGGTTGGCGTGAGTACCTCCCGGCGAAATGCCGCGCGCGACGTAATCCCGGGCCGCGGGCAGGATCGGCACCAGATCGGACCAGACGAGTGCAGAGACTCGACTGGCGGCAGCGAGGCTGCGAAGTGCCCCAGCAAGCCGAAGCCGGTGACGTCGGTCAGTGCGTGAGCGCCGGCCTGAGCAAACACCCGTGAGGCATCTCGATTCAGGGTGGTCATGACCTCGATCGCCTCGGTGATCGCTCCGGCCTCATCCTCGCCGCGCTTGGCGGCGGTCGTGATGATTCCCAATCCCAGGGGCTTGGTCAGGATCAGGAAGTCACCCGGTAACGCACCGGCGTTGGTGATGACGGCCCGGGGATGTACGCGACCGATCACCGCCAGGCCGAAAATCGGCTCGTCGGTCTGAATGGTATGTCCTCCGACCAGGGCGATGCCTGCCTCCTTCGCCTTCTCGGCGGCGCCGCGGAGGATTTCGGCGAGGACTTCCGGCGGCAGCAAGCCACTCGGAAAACCGACCAGACTGAGCGCCGCCAAGGGAACGCCCGCCATCGCGTACACGTCGCTCAAGGCGTTTGCCGCCGCCACCGCGCCGAAATCATAGGGGCAGTCGACGATTGGTGTGAAGAAGTCTGTCGTGAAGACCAGCGCCAGGTCATCACTCAGCCGGTATACCGCTGCGTCGTCGGACGTGGCATGGCCGACGAGCACGTTGGAGTCGACAACCGGCGGCAGTCCCGCCAGGAGCGACAGCAAGTAGTCGGGCGGCTGCTTGGCAGCGCAGCCAGCCCGCTTGGCAAATTGGGTGAGGCGGATTGCGGTTGAATCAGGCATGTCCCTACCTGCATGAATTTCCGACGAACGCATCACCGCGGCGATCCGGCCGGCAACACCAATGCGACATTCAGTCTGACCAGCTCCTGACGCGACATCAACCAGCCGTAGTATGCTGAGACGGCGACGCGATTCCTACGGCTTACCAACGCAGTCGCGCGGAATCAAGATGAGAGATGAGTGCCGAAAGCCTGAGGACCAAGGATGAGGATCAACAAGGTCAAGAAGCGATTGAACGAGGGCGGGATTGCGATGGGGACGATGATGCTCGAATTCAACACGACGGGCATCGCGGCATCGCCGCCGAGGGGGGCGCCGAGTTCGCGGTATTCGACATGGAACACACCGGCTGGAGCATGGAGACCGTCCGGATGCTGATGGCGACCGCGCGTTCGGCCGACATCGTACCGATCGTGCGGGTACCCTCGCTTCAATATCATTTCATCGCCCGCGTGCTGGATGTCGGGGCGATGGGCGTCGTCGTGCCGTTCGTGGCCGACGAGGAAGGAGCCCGTCTGATCGTGAGCCACGCGAAGTATCCACCCGAGGGACGTCGCGGCGTGGCGTTCGGCGTGGCTCATGACGACTATCGAGGGGGCAACCTGATCTCGAAAATGCACCGGGCCAACGACGAAATCATGCTCATCGCCCAGATCGAAAACGCGGACGGAGTCGAGCACGCCGAGCGAATCGCCTCGGTCGACGGCATCGACGCCCTCTGGATCGGCCAGTTCGACCTGACGACGTCGCTCGGAATCCCCGGTCAGATGCAGCACACTTTGTTCAAAGACGCGACCCGACGCGTCGTCGAAGCCTGTCGGCAGCACAACAAGACCGCCGGTGCTCGGCGCGACTGGATGCCGATACCCTCGCAAGCGGCCCGGCGGAGGGATTTCGAATGCTCGTCTACCTTGCGGATCTGTGGATCTACCAGCAAGGTCTGCGTCGCTGCTTTGATGTCGTGCGAAGTGCACTCGGGGAGAAAAACACCGATCCTTAGGCACGGGCGGTCGCTAGCCCGGCCATGTCGCTTGCGCCCGCGGCCCCAGACGCCCGACGGCTATCGGAGCGACCTGGCAATGTACTCTTTGAGCTTGCCCAGATCGGCGTTGAAGCGACGGATTCCGTCCGCGAGCTTTTCGGTGGCCATGGCGTCCTCGTTGAGCATCCACCGAAACGTCTTTTCGTCGAGATGGATCTTCTCGAGCTTCTGAGCGCGGGCCGTCTCGGCGGCAAGCTTGCGCACCAAGGTTCCCTCTTTCTGCTGGAGCTCTCCCAGCAGCTCGGGTGAAATCGTGAGGAGGTCGCAGCCCGCGAGCTCGGTGATCTCACCGATATTGCGGAAGCTCGCCCCCATGACCTCGGTTTTATAATCGAACTTTTTAAAGTAGTTATAGATTTGCGTGACGGAATGAACTCCCGGATCCTCGGACGCCGGGATTTCCTTGACGCCGCGATCCTTGAGATACCAGTCGTGAATCCGGCCGACGAACGGGGATACCAGCGTGACGCCGGCCTCTGCACAAGCCACCGCCTGTGGGAAGCTGAAGAGCAGCGTCAGGTTGCAGTGGATGCCCTCATTCTCGAGCCGCTCGGCCGCACGGATGCCTTCCCAGGTCGACGCCACCTTGATCAGAATGCGCTGGCGATCGGTGCCTGCGGCCTCATACAGCGAGATCAGCCGGTGTGCTTTTCGAATGGAGGCTTCCGTGTCGAACGAAAGTCGCGCATCGACCTCGGTCGAGACACGGCCAGGGATGATTCGCAAGATCTCCTTCCCGAAGGCGACGAACAGCCGGTCGACAACGGCTTCGACCTGAGAGGATTGATCGCCGGACTCGGACTGCGCCGATGCGATCGCCTCCTCGAGCAGCTTCTTGTAATGCGGCATCTGCGCGGCTTTGTAGATCAGTGAAGGATTGGTCGTCGCGTCCCGCGGCTGATACTGGGCGATCGACTCGAAGTCGCCGGTATCGGCAACGACCACCGTCATCTTGCGCAACTGGTCGAGCAGGTTCATCGCAGACTCCCTCATCACAAAGACGGGCGGTGAAAGGTATCCAGATCGCGACCTACGGCAAATCCGCGACTCCGCCGTGTCATCGAGACTCCACTAGCTGGACGTGATTCTAGCATGCGGCGGATCGAATTCGCCACGCCGGAGAAAGTTCCCGCGAGCGAGCGTTTGACGGGCACTTTGATCCCCAGGGTCTGACGGTTACAGCAATGCGTAGGCATGAACGCAGAAGATGGTAAGATCTTCAGAACTTGAGGTGAGATCGCGTTGGAGCGGCGTGCCGCCCCGCCAGCACAGGCGCGAGATGTTGAGAGGTCCAGGGCAGGGGGGAAACGAGGAATGGCGCACGGCCGTACGGAGTCGGAATCCGGGCCACTGGGCACGCTGCGGGGTTTTGCGTTCGATCTCGACGGAACAATCTGGGAGGGACCGACCCTGCTTCCGGGTGCGGCGGACCTCGTCGGTGACCTGCGCGGCGCCGGGCTTGGCGTTGTGTTCGCATCGAACTGTTCGCGGTCCGGATCGGGCGTGCTGAGCCGACGACTCGCGGAGCTGGGCATCGCGGCGAGTCCGGCCGAAATCCTCACGCCGTTTGACCTGGTTGGAGGCGAAGTCCGGCGCCGGCTGGGGTGTGTGCCGATTCTGGTGATCGGAACGGAACAGCTCGCATCAGTGCTCAAGACCGCGGGACACACGCCGGTGGCGATCGAACGCTGGGCCGAAGCCAAGGCAGTCGTGGTTGGGGTCGATCCAGACTTCAATTACGATCGGCTCGCGCGGCTGCCCGCGCGGTTGCGGCCGGCGCGTCCTTCTTCGCGGTGAATCTGGACGCGCGCTTCCCGGTGGGTCCCGGCGAATTCGACCCCGGCTGCGGCGCACTGGCCGAAGCGATTGCCGTGGCGGCGGATGCCCAACCGATCTCGATCGGGAAGCCCGAACGCACGCTGTTCCGCGTGGCCATCGAGCGCCTCGGCTGCGCCGGCCGCATGAGGTCGCCATGGTCGGCGACAGCACGGCGTCCGACATCGCCGGGGGCCGCGCCGCCGGCATGTTCACAATCTGGGTCGACTCGCGAGACGATGAGCCCAAACCGGCTTCCGCCGATTTGAAAGTTCGCGACCCAGCCGAGCTGCACGAGCTCTGGCGGCGGACCCAAAAGCCGCCGAGATGAGATCAGCGGGCGCAGGGGTGGTGTGGGGCTAGAGTTGCAGCTCGGCCAGCTTCGTTTCGAGCAACTCGCCGACGACGGCTGGGTTGGCCTTGCCGCCGGTTTGTTTCATGACCTGCCCGCGGAGGAAACCCTTGACCGCCTCGGGTTTCTTTTTGCCTTTTCTCAGCTCGTCGATTGCCTGCGGATTGGCGGCGATGGCGGCGTCGACCGCCGCGGCGATCGCGTCGCGGTCGGAAACCATGCGGAATCCGCCGCTGCTCGATGACGGCCTCGGCGGGATCGCCGGTTTCGATCATCTGGCCCAGGACGTCGCGGCCCTGGTTGGTATTCAACTCGCCGCGCGTGACACGGTCGATCAGCCCGGCGAGCTGCTCCGGGCGCACCGGAAAGCCCGCGACGGTCAGCTTTTTCTCCTTGATCGTGCGCAGCACGTCTTGCTGGATCCAGTTGCTCGCCAGCTTGAACTGACCGGTCGCCTTGGCGACCGCGTCGAAGTAATCGGCGACGTCTTGTCCTTGCTCGACGAGCACGTTGGCATCGTAGGGCGAGAGACCATAGTCCGCTTCAAACCGCTGTCGGCGCGGCGAGGGAAGCTCTCCGATCGACGCGCTCGACGCGACCCAGCCACGCGGAATCGACCTCGACGGGCACGAGGTCGGGCTCGGGGAAATAACGATAATCGGCGACCGACTCCTTCTCGCGCTGGGGCTTGGTGACCTCGTCGACGTCGTTCCAGCCCCGTGTCGTTTTCGGGGCGTCCTTGATCGTAAGTCCGTCATCCTTCCACTTCCGGTACTGACGTTCGACCTCGTGGAGCAAGGCTTTTTCAACGGCGCGGAAGCTGTTCAGGTTCTTGATCTCCACGATGGGCGTGGCGATCGGCTGTCCGTCTCTGGTGATATGCAGATTGACGTTGGCGTCGCAGCGCAGCGAGCCTTCCTGCATCTCGCAGTCGGAGACGCCCAGGATAGCGCAGGGTCAGCCTGAGCTCTTCCAGGCAGCCCCGCGCGTCGGCCGGGGTGCGGATATCGGGCTCGGTGACGATCTCAAGCAGGGGGATGCCCGCGCGGTTCAAGTCGACCTCCGAGAAACCTCCGTCACTGTGCGCGAGCTTTCCCGTGTCTTCCTCGAGATGGATCCTCGTCAGCCGGCAGCGACCGCCCCCGCCGCCGTCCTTCCGAACCGGGATCTCCAGCCAGCCCCCGCGCGAAAACGGCAGGTCGTACTGGCTGATCTGATAGTTCTTGGGCAGGTCGGGATAATAATAGTTTTTGCGATCCCACTTGGTAAAAGGCGCGATCTCGGCATGCAGCCCCACGGCCGTCTTGAGCGCCAGCTCGAATGCCTTGCGGTTCATCACCGGCAGCGTGCCGGGCAATCCCAGCGATACGGGGTCGGTCTGCGAGTTGGGTGGCAGCCCAAATTCGGTGCCGCTCCAGGAGAACATCTTGCTCTCGGTCTGGAGCTGGACGTGGATCTCGAGCCCGATGATGATTTCGTAGTCCATGCCCCGATTCCCCGTCTGCTCGCTCAGAAGCTCCGCTATTTTAGCCCAGGCCGCTTCAGGTGCCAATCGGTTGCGCGCTCGAAGACCCGTGCGGTTCGCAATAGCTTTTCCTCGGCGAACGGCGCGGCCAGAAGCTGCAATCCGACCGGCAGATTTTGCCTGGTGAGCCCGCAGGGGATGCTGACGCCGGGGATCCCGGCGAGGTTGGCGGTGATCGTGTAGATATCCGAGAGGTACATGGCCAACGGGTCCGCGGTGCGCTCGCCCAGCTTGAAAGCCGGCGTCGGCGAGGTGGGGCCAAGAAGGACGTCGACCTCACGAAACGCCGCGTCGAAATCGCCGCGGATCTTGCGGCGGACCTTGAGGGCCTGGTTGTAGTACTGGTCGGCGTAGCCGGCCGACAGTGCGAATGTGCCGAGCATGATCCGCCGCTTGACCTCGGCCCCGAAGCCCTCGGCACGGCTGGCCATCATCATTCGAACCAGAGGGGGCAGGCTTTCCTCGCCCGGGTATTTCGCGGCGAAGTCCGCGGCGCGGTGGCCGTAGATCGTGCCGTCGTAACGGGCGAGATTGCTCGAGCATTCCGCCGAGGCGACGATGTAATATGCTGGCATCCCATACTTCGAGTGAGGCAGCGAGACCTCCTTGATGGCTGCGCCGGCCTTCTCGTAGATCCGGATGGCTTCCTGGACGGCGCTGGCGACTTCGGGATCGAGCCCCTCGCCGAAGAACTCGCGTACAACGCCGATCGCGCAGCGAGTCCGGCGGTGTCGTCAAGCGTGGCGAGATAGTCCGGGACGGCCTGCGTCGACGCTGGTGGAGTCATTCGGATCGTGGCCGGCGATCACGCCCAGAAGCAGTGCGGTGTCGGCCAGGTCGTGGGCGAACGGGCCGATCTGGTCGAGCGAGCTGGCAAAGGCGATCAGGCCATAGCGGCTGACTCGACCATAGGTCGGCTTGAGACCGACAACGCCGCAGACGGCGGCCGGCTGCCGGATCGAGCCGCCGGTGTCGGTGCCCAGAGCCAAAGGCGCCAGGCCGGCGGCGACGGCTGCCGCTGATCCGCCGGAAGAGCCGCCCGGCACGCGCGACTCGTCCCAGGGATTCAAGGTCGGCCCGTAGGCGCTGTTTTCGGTCGACGAGCCCATCGCAAACTCGTCCATATTGGTCTTGCCGAAGAGGATCGCGCCGGCGGCCTTCAGCCTGGCGATCACGGTGGCGTCGTACGGGGGCCGGAACTCGCGGAGCATGCGGCTGCCGCAGGTGGTCGGCTCTCCCTGACACAGAGCACGTCCTTGATCGCGACCGGGACGCCCGCGAGGGGACCGAGTGGTTCGCCCGCCCGCCGCCGGGCGTCGAGCGCACGCGCCTGTGCAAGAATCTGCTCAGGATCGAGATGAACGAAGACGTTGAGCCGCCGCGAGCGCTGCGACCTGCTCCAGGAGCGATCGGACGATTTCCTCCGACGTTGTCTCGCGCGTTCAATCGCGCCAGGAGCGAAACAGCCGTGGTGACGTCATTGCTCATCAATCGGCGTCCTCTGTTGGCGCGGCCGGGGGATGAATCGATGATCGCGCCCTCGCGTATACCGGGCAACGGCTGCTCCATCATTCGAGCACTGCGGGAACCAGGAAGCACACCTGGTTTTTTTGCGGCGCATTGGCCAGCGCTTGCTCGCGCGACAGTGCCGGGCCGCGCACATCGTCGCGGAAAACGTTGCGCACGTCGATGCCGTGGGCCAGAGGCTCGACGCCGTCAATGTCCAGCTCCTGAAGCTGCGCCACGTAATCGACGATCGAGTTGAGCTGGCCCGTGAACGTTTCCAGCTCGGTAGGTTCAAGCCTCAGCCGAGCAAGCAGCGCGACCTTCGCAACCTCGGCGATCGATAGCGACATGGTTGTGCTCACCTCCGTTTTCGGCAACCCGGCGCGGCGGCCAGCGGACTGCCACAGTCTGACAGATTCGATCGAGGCATTCAAGGTTCGCTGTGATGCCCCCGCGAGCCAGGCAGCCGCGCGGGTTTGACGAGCGCCTGGGCCGCACTTATGATGATCGTGTTTCGCCATTCGAGCAGAACGTCACCATGTGCGCCCCGGAGTTCGGGGTGCCGAACCAATGCAGGGTCCCGTAGCGATCATCCTGGCCGCCGGCCAGGGCAAGCGGATGAAGTCGGAGAAGGCAAAGGTCTTGCACGAGGTGTGCGGCCGGCCGATGATCCGCTACGTCGTCGACGCTGCGCGGGGCCGGGGCAAAGACGCATCGTGATCGTGGTCGGCTATGCGGCCGAACAAGTTCACGACTTCTTCCGCGATGAGCCCGATGTACTCTTCGCCGCGCAGACCGAGCAGCTTGGCACTGGACACGCCGTCAAGGTGTGTCGTCCGCTCCTGGCCGGCTACGAGGGGCCCGCGCTTGTCTTGGTCGGAGACGAGCCGCTGTTGCGTCCGGAGCCGCTGGCGGACCTGCTCGAGCGCCGGCATCTGGACGGGGCCGCTTGCCTCTTGGGCACCGCCGTCATGGAAGACCCGATGGGCTTCGGACGGATCCTCCGCGACTCGGCCGGCCGGTTCCTGCGCATCGTCGAGGAGCGCGACTGCACGGCGGAGGAGCGCGCGCTGCGCGAGGTCAACCCGAGCTGCTACGTGTTCGAGCTGCCGGTGCTGTGGGACGCTCTCGATCAGATCGGCACCAGCAACGCCCAAGGCGAGTACTACCTCACGGACGCTCCCGAGCATCTTCAGACAATGGGACGAAAGGTGGTGGCACTCAATGTCCTGCGGCCAGACGACGTTCTCGGAGTCAACACTCGCCAGCATCTGGCTCACGCCGGGGAGATCATGCAGGCCCGGATCCTGGACCACTGGATGACGCAAGGTGTGACGATCGTCGATCCCCGCAACACCTACATCGATGGCCGGGCCTCGATCGGCCAGCGACACGGTGATCCACCCATTCACCGTGATCAGCGGCGCGGTCAAGATCGGAGCGCACTGCCGGATCGGGCCGTTCACTCATCTGCGCGATGGGACCGTCCTCGACGAAGGCGTGGAAGCCGGCGCGTTTGTCGAGATCAAAGAGTCTCATCTTGGGAGCGGAACGATCGCGCGACATCTCGCCTATGTGGGTAATGCTGAAGTTGGAAAGGCCGTCAATATCGGCGCGACGGCGGTGACGGCTAATTTCGACGGCGAGCGCAAACACATGACGCGGATCGGCGACCGCAGCCGTCTGGGCGCCGGCGCGATCCTGGTGGCCCCCGTGACGGTCGGCGCCGATGTCGTCGTGGGGGCCAACGCCGTCGTGACCAAGCGGCAGGAAATTGCGGACGGCCAGACGGTTGTCGGCGTCCCCGCGCGACCAGTCAGGCCGAAGCCAGCGTAGCAGGATCCCTGTCCAGCCAGAACGCGTGGCGAATCGCTCCCGCGGCAACGAGCCATCCGAGAGGCTGGAACTCATGAGGGCCGCGAGCCCTGACGCTGCCATGCGAGATGCACCGGGAGCCTGGCGATTGCTCCGGCATTGTGCCGGACCGTTCGTGGTGCTGGCGTGGTTCTTCAGCGCTCTGGCCAGTCACGTCGCGGGTCGCGCGGATGTACCCCGTCAGCTCGGACGACGCAACCGGCGTTCTCGAGGCCAATGCGGTCCTGGGCGGCAACGCGATCTTGAAAGGCTGGTGGCTATCAGGCGCGTTGTTCGCGACCATCGACCTGCCGTTTTACGTGGCCGGCCTCGCGCTCCGGGGGCCGCAGCCGTCGCTGGTGCGCGACGTGCCGGTGGCGATCTATGTGGCAGCCGTGGCAATGGCCGCACTACTCGCGCGGGGACACGCCGAGGCGGCCGCGCCGCGCTGGGGGTGGCGGCCGTGCTCGTACTCCTTGGACTGCCCGCCGGCGGTCTCGCCGAATTCGTCACCAGAGGTTACATCCGCGTCGGGACCACGCTGGGATTCTTCGCGGCACTCGTTTCCATCGACACTCCGCCCGGGCGGCGTCCCTCGACGATTCGCATCGCGATCCTCTTCGTGACGCTCACGCTCACATTCCTGTCAGATCCCTACGCCCTCTTCGTAGGCGCACCGGCTTTTCTGGTCGTCTGCCTGCTCGGGGCGGCGCGTGTCAAATCGTACGAAGACATCCGTGTCGGTCGGGTCGCGCTGGCCGTGATTGGGGCCGCGGCAACAGCCAACGTGTTGTCGCGCCTCATCGAAAAGCTCGGCGGCTATCGCGTGGTCCCGATTGCGCTTCCGGACGCGCTCGCGATACGCAACCCGCTCAGGAGAGTTGTCGGTAGCCGCGCTTGACCTCGCGGCTTATCTCCCAGACTTGTACCGATGCGGCCTCCCGGTTGGTAACAACACTTTGACGGCTTTCTTGCTCTGGTTCGGCTGCCTGATCGGTCCCTTGCTCTTGCTCTTCGCCGTCGTCGAAGGCTCCCCCATACCGATCACGGGCCGCGCGAAAACCGCCCGGGCGTCCGACTTTGTAGGCGAAGTCGTCTGGGTCTTTTTGATGCTCGCCATCGTCGGCTTTCTCATCAACGGCACGTCGAACGACCGCGCGACGATGAGGTACATGATCCCATTCGTCCTGTCCGGCGCCGTCTTGACCGGCCGAGTGCTTGCGGACCGGGTGCGCAAATCGTGGACGCTGATTGCGGCTTTGGCGGTGCTGGCGTTGACCTACACGGTTACCGTCGCCCAGGACCTGTTGAAACCACCGCTCGTCGACCGCGCGGAAGCGCTCGCCGGCTGGCTGGATGCACGCGACCTGCACCACGGTTGTGGACCGTTCTGGGACGCATCGATCGTGACGGCCTCGGGCCGGGGCAGGGTGGCCGTGCGTCCCGTCTGGGTGCGCCCGATCACGCCACGGACGCACAGCATCGAACCCATGAAATGGATGGCCGACGAGCGCCTGGTTCAGCGAGGGTCCGACCAACTTCGTGGTCCTCGAGCCGCTTCCGGGGCCCAATTACCAGTTCGGCATGGATGAGACGATCTGCATCAAGTCTTTCGGCGCTCCGCAGGAGCGCCACGCCGTGGGGCCGTACCTGGTCTTGATCTGGGGGCACGATTTGCGACCGCACTTGGCCCGCGAATCGCGGCCGTGAGTCGCGTGTGGCCGACGCCGGCAAGCTAGCAGTTCATGTACTTCCAGTTGCGCGGCTTGCCCTCGGCCATCCACTGGATGGCGGTCTCGAGCCTTCGAATGCGCGTCGGCTCGGTCTTGGCCTCCTCGAGCCATTCGATGTACTCGCGCTTATTGCTGGGACTGAAGCTCTCGAAGGTCGCGCGTGCCTTCTTGTTGCCCGCGAGCGCCTTCGCGAGGACCTCGGGGACGACGACTTCCTTGGGCCGCGGGGGTTTTGACCGGGCTGGATTCTTGATCCCGTCGTCGTTGAGCTTCATCGCCGCTTTGATCTGGCCTGTCAGCAGCTTTTTGGAAGGCAGATCCGCGAACTTCGTGATCTTGCCGAAGCTTCCCATACCGTCCTTGGCTTTGCTGCTCGTCTGCTCGACGAGCAGCGCATGCTTCCAGAAACCGAATGCGCAATGCTCCTTGAATGAAGCCATTCCACACATCATCCCCTTGTAGAGGAAGTTGGGATGGCTCCATTTAATGGTCTCTTCCACTTCCGGACAGGCCTCGTGGACAAGGTCGCGGAGGTGGGTGAGGATCGGCTTCGCGAACTCGGCCGACTTTGCGATGTATGCGTCGACACGCGCGTCTCGCTTGCCCATAGTGACGTGGTCCTCAGTCGTATTCGATTGGAGTAGTGCCCGAATTGATTCCGACGCTGCCAAGCTCGCGTGCGCGGCAATATTTTAACGAGCTGCGCAATCATGCGGCCAGCGAGTAGTCCGCTCAGGTCCTTGACCGAGTCTGCCGGCGCGAACACCTTGCCGTGGCCGCCGCGCACCAGAGAACTCCGTGGCGGAAAGCAACCCGAAGTTTCCCAACTCGAGCCGGCGGCGGACGTCAGCCGAGCAGGTCTTTCCTGAGTACGTCGGCCATCCGTTGAAAGACTCCGTCCCAGTCACCCGGGGGTGGTTTGGCGGAAGAGCCGCATGGTCGGATACCACGGGCTGTCATCGCGGTCGATCATCCATCGCCATTCGCCGACGGTCGACAATGGGACCCAGACCCGGACACCCAGGCTGCCGGCCAGGTGCGCCACCGCCGAATCGGGCGTCACCACCAGGTCGAGCTGGCTGATCACCGCGGCGGTGTCCAGAAAATCGCGCCGGTCTTTGTCGCCCTTGTTCCGCGCGAATCAGTTCGGCCACCGGAAATCGCCCGGCCAGCTTCGGCAAGCTGCTCGGTTCCGTCGCCCTTCTGCAGGCTGATCAGGCGGACGCCCGGCAACTTGGCGAGATGCGCGAAATGAGTGAGCGGGAACGAGCGCCAGCGATCACCTAATGGCGCTCGATTCCCCTGCCAGGCGATTCCGATCTTGAAGACGCTGGGTTCGGCTTGCTTCGGGTCATCGGCCGCACTTGCTCGCGCGGACCGAGTGCTGCGCGCGATCGATCGGCCGCCAGACTCTCGACCGTGTCGGGCGTCGACGGAGAGATACGGGACTCGGCAGGGATGGTCGCCAGTGTCGTTCCCAGAATCGCGGGCAAGCTCAGCAGCGGAGCGTGGACGTCGCATTCGGGCAGGGTCTGACTTCCAATCCACGACGCGATCCACGCCCGGACAGCGCGCGACGAGCCGGATCAGCGGCTTGGGGCAGGCGACCACGACTCGGCCGCTTCGCTCCTTGACCAGCGGAGCAAAGCGGATGAACTGCAGCGTGTCACCCAAACCTTGCTCGGCATGAAGCAGGATCGACCGCCCGTCGAGGTCTTCGCCGGTCCAGCGCGGGCTAGCGACGGTCAACAATCAACGGCTCGGCGCACTTCAGCCGCCACTCATACTCGGGCCATCCGCGCTCGAAGTCGCCGCGAGTCGAGCCAGATATAAGCACGATTCCGCCGTGCTTCCGGGAAATGGGGACGCAAGGCTCGAGGGCCTGCTCATAGCACAAGGCCTCGTCCATGGTCCCCTTGCCGGGCGAAAGTTTCCCAGAGTTAACATGAGAGTCCGGGCGAATCGGGCTGAAGCCGGAGCGATTCCCGGATCCAGTGCAGCGCCTCGTCGAATTCGCCCAGGTCGGAAAGCGTGACGCCGAAAGTTCATCAGCGCTTCGGGCGAATCGGGCCGAAGCTGGACTGCTTGCCGATAGCATCGAACCGCCTCGTCGAGCCGGCCTTGCTCCCACAACACATTTCCCAGGTTATTCAGAATCGCAAAATCGTTGGGCTCGAGCACCAGAGCTCGCCGATGTAACTCCTCTGCCTCGTGGATCCGTCCCTGCCGCCAGACGGCGGTACCCAGGTTGTTGAGGCGCCGGCATGGTCCGGCCAGAGACGGAGCACCTCTCGGAAGTACCCTCCGCCTCGTCGTAGAGGCCCCGGTCCAGCAGCGTCGTGGCTTGTTTGAAATAAACGGTCGCGATAAAGGAGTTCGCGACATCGGCCGGCGACCCGGCTGTCGGCTCCTGCGCTGGCCTCGCGTCGCTGTCGCTGCAACGTAACTCCAGCCATGGGAGATCCTCCTGCATCAGGTGGGCCGACTCGACGATTGTGCCACGAAGCGACTATCCGGAGCACGCCATCGCGCGAGCAAGATGAACAAGCGGAGCAAACTCGGCGTCCTTGCCATGCTTCCTCCTTCCGTGCGATTTTTTTATGCGGAAGCGTACGATCTACGCTGGACGGTCAACGGTTAATCTCACTAGGATTGAGCCGGCGGTAGAGCTCGACGTACCTCCCGAAGAGATCGTCGTAAACCGCGCATTCGCCGGGTTGGGCTCGACGAGCGGCTCGATCGCGACCATCGCGCTGGCGGCCTGATCGAAGTCGGGATAGATACCGGCGGCGACGGCGGCGGCCATCGCCGACGCCGAGCGCACATGCCTCGCTCTCGCGTGCGAGCCGGATGGGCTTCTTGAGGATGTCGGCATGAATCTGCAGCCAGAGCGGCGACTTGGCCCCGCCGCCGCCGAGAAAGATCCGCTCGACTTTGAGGCCGTGGGCCGAGGCGTCGTCGAGGATGTGGCGCGTGCCGCAGGCGGTCGCTTCGTAGATGGCGCGCAAGATGTGACCGGGGCCGTGGGCCAGCGACAAGCCCGGCGATCGCCCCTCGGGCCTGCGGGTTCTTGTAGGGAGATCGGTTTCCTTGCCAGTCGTCGCGGACAACCAGTCCCTCGGCTGCTGGCGGCACGGCCGCGGCCTGCTCGTCGAGCACCTGGAAGACGATGACGCCTCGCTTCTCGGCCTCGATGCTGCTGGTTGCCGGCGAAATGGCGGCGATACCAGTCGAGGATCGAGCCGGTGGCCGTCTGGCCGGCCTCGAGCGTATAGAGCCCCGCGCGGTCGCGTCGGGATAGCAGCCGGCCGCCCCCGAGCCGAAAACACCCTCACGCGACTGGGCGAGGTGGCACGTGCTGGAGCCGACGATGACGGCCACGTCGCCGTCCTGCGTGGCCCCCAGGCCGAGCATCCCCAGGTAGGCGTCGATTCCGCCCTGAGCAACCGGGATCCCGGCGCGCAGCCCGAGGTCGCGCCGCCGCGCGATCGCTCAGGCGTGCCCGTCTCCCTTGCCCAGGGGCACGATCCGCGCCGGCCATTTCTCCAGCAGGTCGTCGAGCCCGACCGCCTCGAGGAGCCCGACCGGCCAGCCGCCGTCCGGTCGCGCGTAGTTCCATTTGACCGCGACGTGGTTCAGCGACAGCGTCCACTCGCCGGTCAGCCGAAACATCATCCAGTCGGTGCACTCGACAATCCGATCGGCCCGGGCGTAGACCTCCGGCTCGTTGCGCTTGAGCCAGAGTGCCTTGGGGAGCATCCATTCGGGCGAGACGCGGCCCGAGACGTAGCGGAGGATCGGATCGCCGGTGTCGCTGATCGCGGCGGCCTCGCGGAAGGCGCGCTGATCCATCCAGAGCAGGGCAGGGCGAAGCGGCTTGGCCGCCGGAGTCGCAGGCGACCACGGTGCAGGCCGTGCAGTCGAGGCCGATGGCGATCATTTGCTCGGGCAGCACGCTTCCTTGGGCCAGTGCGAGCCGCACCGCCTCCGTCGCGGCCGACCACCACTCCAGCGGCTGCTGCTCGGCCCATGTCGGCCGGGGATAGGTCGTCTCGATCGGCGCGACGCCGAAAGCCACGGTCCGGCCGTGCAGGTCGATGAGGGCGGCCCGGAGGCTCTGCGTTCCCACGTCCAGGCCCAGCAGAACAGGGGCGTTCGCGCTCGTTGCCATGGGGAGAGTTGCCTCGCTAATCGTCGTATTCTCGCATTGATTGAACCAGCTCTTCTCAACGTTAAAACTGTTTCCGGCTATCGAGCAAGAGCGTTACGGGCCCATCGTTCACCAGCTCAACCTTCATCAGGCACGGAAAACTCCGGTGGCGACGGGCAGCCCCGATCGGGCGAGCAGCTCGGCGAAACTCAGATAGAGCCGCTCGGCCACAGCCGGATCGGCGGCGGCCGTGAAGCTCGGCCGGCGGCCGCCGCGGCAGTCGCCCAGGAGCGTGAACTGGCTGACGACGAGGATGCCTCCGCGGATGTCGAGCACGCTCAGGTTCATCTTGCCCTGGCTCGTCCTCGAAGCCCGGAGATTCAAGACCTTTTCGGCCATCCAGGCGGCGTCGGCGTCGGTGTCGTCCCGAGCGATGCCGAGCAAAACGAGCCAGCCTTGTTCAATGCGTCCGACGCAGCTCCCATCGACGTCGACGGATGCCCGGCTCACGCTTTGAAGCACCGCACGCATACATGAAGCCCTCCGGTGAATCCTGCGCAATTGGCGGGTGGCAGTCATCATAACGCGGGGATCGCCGCGGTGCTGCGCTCGTGAACTTGGGTAGCCCTCGATGGGGCAAGCTGTTAACCTGCTTTCGTCATTCCGCGGTGACAGTCCATCCCACGCGGGGATCGCATCGTGAGGAGGCGAGCTTGGCCGCGTCGAAGCAGGTGCGACTCCGGGTCGGAGTCATCGGATTGGGCCGGTTATGGGAGACCCGGCACAAGCCGTCACTGGCTCGGTTGGACGATCGGTTTCGGGTCACCGCCGTGTACGATTCGGTGTATCGTCGCGCCGAGCTGGAAGCCGCCCAGATCGGCTGCGCGGTTTGCGAGGGGCTGTCTGCGCTCGTCGAGCGTCCCGACGTCGACGTCATTTACCTGCTGTCACGCCAGTGGTTTGGACTGCATCCGATCGGCCTCGCCTGCGCCGCGGGCAAGGCGGTTTACTCCGCGCTGCCGCTGGCCGATGACCTGCTCGAGCTGGAGACACTGGCCAAGCAGGTCGAGCAAAGCGGCATCGTCTTCATGCCGGAATTTGCCCGGCGGTGTTACCCGGCGACCCTGCGGCTCAAAGAGCTGCTCGCGACGCAACTTGGTCAGCCAAGGCTGGTCGTAGGACATTCTCGTCTCTACGGATTCGATCGCTACGCCATTCCGGGCCCGACAACGCAGATCGTGCCGGCGCCGCTCTTGATCGATCCGGGCAGCTATCTGCTCGATTGGTGCAGCTTCGTGTTTCAGGCGCTCCCCGAGCTCTTGCAAGGATTTCGGTGCCAGGTGATCTCTCCGCCGGAGCACACCGATCAAGAACCCGACTTCGCGAGCTTTGTGGCCACATTCTCGGGGGGCGCGACCGCCCAGATCTCCTTCAGCCGCTATCACCGGGCGCCGTGGGGAGATGCGAGCCGGTTCCTGCCGCCTCCGGGCTTTCAGGTCTTTGCCGAGCGCGGGGCGGCCTGGGTGGAGATGCCGGAGAAAATCCAGTGGTCGGGCTCAGCCGGATCGAAGGAGGAACGTCTGGCGCTTGAGCCCACCGTCGGCGACGTGCTCAACGACCAGTTTCATCGGCGGGTGTGCGGCCATCACTCGCTGGCACCGACCATCCGCGATGCGCTCGAGATCGCGCGGCTGATCGATCGCTTGCGCGAAACAGAGCGGGCGGATCGTCACATCGCCTACCCAGCCCAGTAACCAACCGGAAGACGAACGATCCGCCGCCTGGGACGGAGCGGCCTGCTCCTTGAACAGCCCGTCGGAGGACGAGCATGATCGGGACGGAACCCTGCCCCGGGACACTCGCGCATCACGCAACTGCGCGCTGACCGCTCACGGCGCGGCCCCGTCCGGATCGGTGATCTGCGGAATGCTCACTGCGGCGGCGGCGCTACTGGGCCTGGTGCTGATCGCACACGCGAGTTTCAGCAATTCGGCCACGTACGACGAGGCCGCGTATCTGAGGGTGGCGGCGCGATGGTGGCGAACGGGCGACCAATCCGAGATCACGCGGATGGGGTCGCCGGTCTTGTTCTGGAAACTACAACAGGCGCCCTTGCTGTGGCTGCTGGACCGCACCGGCCGCGGCGGCTGGATCGACGATCCGGCTCGCCACCAGCGCGAGCTGCTGCCCGTAGTCAGGGTGGGCGCTCGTGGATCTGGCTGCTTGCGTTTGGCTTGACGGCGGCCTGGAGCCGGTCGCAGCACGGTCCCAGGGCAATGGCGCTCGCAGGCTGGATCTTCGCGCTGAGCCCCAACCTCATTGCACACGGCGCTCTGGCGACGATGGAGCTTCCGCTGGCTGCGGCCGCCACGGCGATATTCTGGTTGTTCTGGCGGTTCCTGGAATCCAACCGCAGGCCGTGGTTCTGGGCGGCCGCGTCGGTGGCCGGAGTCGCTTTTTCCCTCAAGTACACGACCATCATCCTGCTCCCGATCCTGGCCGTGGTCTGGTGCGCGGTGCGCTGGCAGGCTGGAGAGCGGCGGCCGATCGCGCTGGTGCGCCGGGTGGCGGGCGGGATGCTCGGGTTTGTGCTGGTCATGCTGACGGCCAATCTGGTTGCGACCGGTTTCGCCCGGATTCCGCTCAGTGCGACGACCGGGGACCATCCGACTCTCGTGCGGCTGCTTGGCGGCAACGGTGCCAAAGCGCTGGGAGCGGTTTACGAGACTCCACTGCCGCAGGATTGGGTGGGATTCGCGACGCAGCTTCACCATCAGGCCTCGGGGGGGCCGAGCTACCTGTGCGGCGAGCGACGCATGAAGGGTTGGTGGTACTACTATTTCGTGGCGATGGCGGTCAAGATTCCACTGGCGTTCTGGCCGCTCGCTGCCATGCGGCTCGTGCTCGGGCTGTCGGGCGATGGCAAGACCGCGAGCAAGTCGCAGATGAACCTGCTGCCCGTGGTATTTCTGCTGTTCTTGACGCTCGCCGCGGCCGGGTCGTCGCGCAACTACGGAGTCCGATATCTGCTCCCGCTGGCGCCCCTGGCGATTGTCTGGGTCTCGGCCCTGGGCGAAATCCGCGGCGCGATTCTGCCGCGGGTCGTGGTGGCCGCGAGCGTCGTGGGCTATGCCGCCGCCGTGATCGGGATCCATCCGTACGAGCTCACGTATTTCAACGCCGTCGCCGGCGGGCCGCGCGGCGGGCGCCTGATCCTGTCAGACTCCAATCTCGACTGGGGCCAGGGCCTCAATTCGCTGGCCCGACTTCAGCGCGATGCGCCTGAATTCCTCGACCTGACCCTCTACTATTTCGGCGACACCGAGCCGTCGTACTACGGCGTCAGCGGCCGTTGCCACGTCGTGAATGCCGTCGACGATCATTCCGAATTGCCGGGATTGAACTCGGTGCGTTCAGAGTACCTGGCGGTATCGGCATCGCTGCAGTGGGGACCGTGGGGCCCCGAGGGCTTTTTCCGCGATCTCGACGGAATCGAGCCAGTGCGGCTGACCGCCGATACGACGATCGCGATCTACCGGATGGCCGATCTGCGGATCAAACTGGAAACGCGCCGCTGAAGCGGCAGCTCATCTGAGGACTGTCTCAATAAATGTCCTTGCCGCGCGATAGACGGTCCTCGAGGCCGTCGGCCAGCGCGGCCACGCGCCGGACCATACCGCCGGGGTCGATCGATTCGAGCGCGTCGACAGCCAGGTTTTCGATGACAACAAAGTACTCTTCGCCCCGCAGCACACGGATCGCGAAGTTCCCTTCGACGATGCGCGCGTTGAGCTTGAGCAAGCTGCGGCAATCGCGGTCGTTGACCGGCCCGCAGACTGAGACCAAGGTCAGGAGGGCGCGCCCTTCGGCGTCGGTGCCGGCGGGTCCGACGTAGACGGCCTGCTTGCGGTCGAGCCTCATGGGGACGACGATCTGCCAGCCGCGGCCCGAGGCATTGGCCTCGTAGCGCGTTCGCTTCACAAACGCGACAATGAGCCGCGCCACGTCGGGGTCGGCGGGCTCCGGTACTTCATAAGGCTCAAGTGCGTCGCATCCCGCCTCCACGTCCGCCTGCAAGGCACCCAGCGGAAGGCCGCAGTCGGCGCAGAACCTCTCGGAGGCATGGTTCGCCAGAGTGCAGCGAGCACAGACGATCATGACGGTGGGCATGAGTTCGAGGTCCCGATGCAACGGAGCGGTCTCGGCGTGGGCCAGTCACTTCTTTTCCAAATTGATCGTGGCCAGCATCTCGTCGAACTGAGGTCGAAGCTTGGTCATCGTCTTGTCCGGGCCGACCATCCTGATCCAGTAGCTGACGCCGTCACCGATCACGATCGCGCCGAAAAGCCTGGCGCCTGCGCGATCGGGGTCTTTCGCGCCCCGGCCTGGGAAGGGTAATAGTGGCCGGTGGTCTCGGCGCGGGTGACATCGACGTTTTTCCCTTTGACTTCCTTGCTTTCGATCGCGGGGGGATTGCCGTCCTCATCCTTGAACAGCCGGCGCCAGCGCTCGAGATTGGCCTTCACGCCGCCGGCGTCACCGGGAAACGAGAAAACGACCAGCTCCGCCGGATAGTCATCGCCCTCGATCGGCTCGACCTTCAACTCGGCGCGGCGCATCTGACGAGAGGGGGGGTTCGATTTCCACGACGCGGGGGCCTGAAACGTCATGCCCTGGGCGTCGATCGTCTGTTTGGGATCATCGGCGGCCATCGCGACGAAGGTCAGGGCCAGCAACCCAATCGCGGAGGAAGTAACCCGGCGAATCAGTATCGATCGTTTCATGGTTTGGTGAATCCTCGATCATTGCGCGGCCGCGGCCGAGACTTGCCAGCGCGCTTCGGCCGGGCTAGGCTACCACTCAATCTTTCCGCATGCGGTTTCGCAGACTGACCGGCCACCCGCGGACCGATCCCACCCGATACCGAGTCTCCGCAGGCAGGAGCAACACCCGTGAGTCGACCTCGAATCTTCGTTCTGTGTGTGATTGCGTCGGGTTGCCTGGCGCACCCGGCTCCGGCTCAAAAGGCAGCGCCCAACGGGGCCAAGGTCTTTCTGCTCTCGGGTGGGAAGCGCCAGCACCACGGATACCGCGACCAGGCATTGTACCTGGCGAGCTCGCTCGAGAACACGGGGCGATTCCAGGTGACGATCGGCGAAGACGCCGCCATTCTGGAAACGCCGACGATGCGCAAGTACGACGTGATCATCGTGGCGGCCGATCGCCGCGACGACGAATTCAAGTTTACCGAGAGCCAGCAGAACGCGATTTTCGAGCTGGTGCGGTCCGGTCTCGGATACATTTCGATCCATGGCGCAGATAACGCGGCCAAAGACTGGCTGCCGGCCTGGAAAGAGATGCTGGGAGGTGTCTTCTCTCACAACGGCCTTCCTGATGGCAAGACGCGCAAGGGCACATACACAGTCAAGATCGCCGATCACACCACCCCCATCACGCAGGGCCTCAAGGATTTCAAGATCAAGGACGAGCTGTACTATCACTTGCAGATGCAGCCCGACGTCCAGCCCATCGCAACAATCGAGTATGAGGGGGTCGACTGGCCGGTGGCCTGGACTCGTAGCTTCGGGAAAGGCCGAGTTTTTCACACAGTGCTGGGCCATCGCGATTTCGGGCCCGACAAGGACGACCCGCTGCGCAATCCGGACCTGAATCGGCTAATCGTCCAGGCAGCGGACTGGGTCGCCGCGGGACGGCCGACCGCCGACGGGCACTGATCGGGCGAGGAACTCGAAAGCAGCGATCCGCCTGAGCTCGACCCCTCGGCGACAAAAATGCGTCCCAAGTCGTCGACTCATCGACGAGCGGTTTTCTCGCAAAGAAGGTTACGTCGAAGCAGGTCACGTCGGATGGAATGGCAGACCGCCGACGGTGCCTCGCCACAGCCGCGGCAATCGTGATATCGGGATCACTGCCGCGCACCGTAGGCTTGAGCGCCGAGTGCCGTTTTTCATCGGTACGATGGTCACAGCGACACGAAGCACTCCAAACCCGGCTCGGCGACTTCGACGACGTTCCCCCTGTCTTGATCCGCGTTCATCATCTTCATCCGCGGCTAATCATGATTTCGATTGCCGGGCGAGGACAACTACCGCAGAGAGTTATTGGCCGCTGATGAACGCGGATTCACGCGGATAGGCTTCAGCGGATCCGCGAACCGCACCGTCCCACCTTTGAGTTCGTCGGGATTTGGGCCCCGGTTGTCAAGTTCCGACGCGACCACAGAATTCGCCGCAATTCGAACGGGCTCTTGGATTTTTGTGGTGATCACGTTTTCATCGGCGCTGGCTTCGCTCGTCTGATTTTGACTTTTCGAGCCGGGGTTCCGGAGCGAGCTAGCACCGGACTCGGGTTGGCTCGTTCATCGCAGTCGCCGAGATGATCTCCAGGGGATTCAATACGAGGAATTTAACCACCGAAGGCTCGGAACGACACGGAAACGGACAGGATTCTGCGTGGCGACGACAGATACTTGCCATCCGCGGGGTCATTGTTGACGTTGATCGCTAGAACGGATCCGGGGTACGTATGCCATCGGGTGATTCAGGACTCGCCGACCGAACGTCCGTGTTGAACTAAAGCCCGAAACGCCTGATCTTTTCCGTGTCGTTCCGCGTTTTCAGTGGTTAGAACGCTTGTTCCTGATAGGCATGCGCCTCGCCTGCGCGCGCATCAGGTGGCGCCGCAAGATCGCACTCGCTGGCATGATCTCCAGCGGATTTAAGCAGAAGACCTTTAGCCACGGAAAGCGCTGCACGCCGCGGAAACGGACCGGGTTCTGCATGCCGAAGAGGGAGACGGTCTTGCTTGGTCATTTATAAGTTGATCGCGTGAACCGATCAGGGGTTCGTTCGCCATTGGGTGATTCGGACTAGCCGACGCAACATCCACGGCGTGCGCGCAATCAGCGCGTCATCGATCGCCGCGGCGGAGGTCGACCTTGCGGAATCGACGGTGAAGTCTGCGAGCGCCGGCCGTCCTCTCATCACGACCGCGAAGTTTCGGCGGAACCGACTCGACCTCCACTGGCGACGGTTCCAGAAGACGACCCATCGGCGACCTGCCGGCTACGTTCGCTTCGTCAGGCGTCGGGCCCCGCTTGTCAAGTCCCGGGGCGACCACAGAATTCGCCTCAGGTTAATTGTGAATGGGAGAATCACGCCGCGACAGGTCGGTCCGCGGGTGGTCGCGACCGGGCTCCTGGGAGCCGGCTAGGGCCAGAAAGACCCGGACCTCAAATGCGCGGCCAAGCTGCTCGGCTAGCCGGGCCATCTCACGGGCGTCGCGGATGTGTTGTGTGCGCTCATAGAGGGCCTGGTAGCGAGCGGTAATTCGATCGATTTCGCGCTTCCTGTCACGAAGCTCCGCCGCACGTGCGTGCTGCCCGTCGTTCTCGGCGAATTGAGCCAGCCGCTCGAGCGCCGTCAGGTCGGACGGGATCGCGGCGACCAGGCGTTCGAGCTCCTGACGTTCCGACGTGACATCGCCCCGCTGGGACGCGAGCCAGGCGTGAGCGCGATGAGTTTCGGCCGGGGTTGCCCCTGCGGCCGGCAGGTGTTTCAATGCCTGCCGCACAGAGTCGACCTGGTTGGTCGCGATGCCCCACTTCAGCCAGGACCGCCAAACCGGGACATCATCCGGCCGGCGCCGTTGGCAGGCGGCGAGCAACCGCCTGGCTTCATCATTGGCACCTGTCTGGATCGCCAGGTTGGCTCGTCCCAGCCAGACCCGATCGTCGTCGGGAGCCAGCCCACCGACCTGATCGAGGTAAAGGCGAAGGTTGTCGAGAGACGAGGCTTTCCAGGTGAGCTCGATGTGCAGCCGGACGAGCTTGATGGATTCTTCAGGCGTGGCCTCGCCGAGTGCGCGGAGATGTTCCCACCGATCCTCGATCAGCCGCTCGGCCTCATCGGACCGGCCGATCTGACTAAAAATCGGCACGAGCAAAAGGAGCAAGTCCGTGCGATCGTTGCGCAGGTCGGCGGCCGCGTCGATCACGACCTGCTCCGCGGCGGCGAGCTGGCCCATATCATGAAAGAGCCGAAGTCGCGCCAGGACTGCCCGCTGAAGAAACAACGATCCGGGCGTGACGCGTGCCCAAGCCTGCTGCGCTGCGGGATACCGGCGCCGGGCTTGCTCGCAGATCCCCAGCATGTAGGCGGCCTCGTCCGAATGCGGTTTCCAGGCCAGGATCGTTTCCAGGTCCCGGGCCGCCAGGCCGAATTTGCCGGCCGCCATGGCCGCGTCGACCGCGGTCATCGCACTGCGGTATCGCCGGGCAGCCCACCAAATTGATGCGAACCAGATCAGTCCGCCGGCACAAAGTGACGCGATCAAGAGCCACCATCTTGGCCGGCGCTTGGCTCTTTTGTCTTCGTTATCGAGCGCAATTTCCGACATCAAGATCCGTTCCCAAAAGCTTCAATTCAGACCCGTGGAAGTATACCAAAGTCAGTTGCCCGCACCGGGGATCGGTGCCATCCTCTGTTCGACACGGTTCTGGAGCTTGTCGCCAGCGCAAAGCCGTGTTATGTTCAGAAGCTTTCATGGTATCATGTATCGCGAGATTCATACTAATGCCTTCAATTCCCGAGGCGAATCGACCGCGGTTGATCCTGCTTCTCGGGTTGTCGGTCTGGTGCGGTCTTGTGGCGGGCCTGGCCGAGGTCGCCACGATTGTAGTCCAAAAACGTTTGTTCGACTCAAATCATCTTTATGGGATGAGCCGCGAATTTATCTGGCTGATCCCCGTGACGAACCTCGCCGTTTTCCTGGTGATCGGCGTGCTCGGCTCTTTGGTGTGCTGGGCGCGGCCGCGGCACGGGCCGTGGCTTTTCTGGCGCGTCGTGTGCCGCGCTCACTTTGCTCCCGATCGGACTGGTCGCCGGTGGTAAGATTTACGGTCGCGCGTGGCTCTTGGTGGCGCTCGGCATTGCCACGAGGCTCGTTCCGTTATTCGAGCGCCATGCGCACCGTCTTCGACGCGCCGTCCAGATCAGTTTCCCGCTCATGCTTGTGATTGTGGCCGTCATGTGGGCGTCGCTCTGGGCTGGCGACCGCGCCCGGCAATCACGATCGGCCGCGTGTCCGCCACCGCGGGCGGGTTCGCCGAATATCCTGTTGATCGTGATGGACACCGTCGCGGCCGGCCACCTGAGCCTCCACGGTTATGACCGCCCCACCACTCATACCCTGGTGGAACTGGCGGAACACGGAATTCGATTCGATTCCGCACAGGCGGCGGCGCCCTGGACGTTGCCCTCGCATTCGACAATGTTTACGGGCAGATGGATGCACGAGCTGGAGGTCGGGTGGCTCACGCCGTTGAACGACGCACGCCCGACAGTGTCCGAGTTTCTGATGTCGAAGGGCTACGCGACGGCTGGATTCGTGGCGAACACGTCCTACTGCGCCCGTGATTCGGGTCTGGACCGCGGCTTTACAACGTACCAGGATTTCATCTTCCCCAGGCTCACCGTGTTCAATAAATCCGTCCTGGTCAATCGGGCCTTGGCCGCTACCGAATCCATCGTGACTTTTTTGGAAACTCAGCTCGAGCTCGCCCAGGTCCGGCTCTATGTTCAAGACCTGTGGCGCTGGTTCACCCTCGATCGCAAGTCCGCGGCCGACGTCAATCGCGAGCTGCTCGACTGGCTGTCGAATCGGCCGCGGCCGGAGCGGCCGTTCTTCGCTTTCTTGAATTACTTCGATGCTCATTACCCGTATCGATTGCCAGCAGGGAACTATTACCGCTTCGGAGGCAAACCGGCGGACCTCCGTCGGCGCGCGATGATCGACCATTGGAGCGACGTCGATAAGACAGCTCTGACTCACCCGGAACTGGCGTTTGCCGCAAGTGCCTATGACGATTGCATCGCGGACCTCGACGAGCAAATCGGCATCCTGCTGGACAATCTGCGGCGCGATGGCGCTCTCGACCGAACGTGGCTGATCATCACCGCGGACCATGGTGAGAGTTTTGGCGAGCACGCCGGCACTTTCTGCCACGGTACAAGCCTCTACCAGACCGAGCTGCACGTTCCGCTTCTGGTCATTCCGCCGGGCGGCAACGCAACCAAACAGGTTGTCAACGATGCGGTCAGCCTGCGCGACCTGGCGGCGACGATCGTCGAATTGGCCGGTCAGGCCGCGGGCTCGCCGTTTCCCGGCGATTCACTGACCCATTTCTGGGACAGGACCGTGCCGGCAACTCCACCGCCCGGCGCCCGAGCCGCGCTCGCCGAGGTGGTCCCAAACCCGAACACGCCCGAGAATCGCGATCCATCGGGTTTGCCCAAACCCACCTGGCCGCTGGGGGCGCTCAAAGACGGCGACTGGTCGTACATTCGGCGCGAAGGCGAGATTCACGAGGAGTTGTACCACCTGCGCACCGACACGAGCGAGCAGCACAATGTGGCCGGCGATCCCGCCCTACGACCGACGCTCGAGCAGATGCGAGCAAACCTGGGGCGGATCACGAACGGGCCGCTGTTGCCACCGCGATTCAAACCTTGAAGGGGCGTGAGCTCGCTTGACCACGGATCGCATGGATACGCCCCGGAAATCTGGCCCCGTCAAGCGGCTGGGCACCTGGAATATCCTGGTCCTCTCCGCGTGGTGCGGCCTGGCCGGCGGCTTGCTCGAAGTCGGGGCGAGATTCCTGTTCCGGATCATCAATCCGATCGATCGGCTCTTCCTGATGAGCCGGCATTTCGTCTGGGTCACACCGCTGGCGAACCTTGTTGTGTCGCTGAGCCTGGGATTGACTCTGGCGGCCCTCACCAAGATCTGGCCCCGGTTGGGGTCCTGGTTGAGCCCTCGATTGCTGTGTGCGCTGGCCATTCTGCCGTCGTTTCTCGTCGCCCATCTCCAGATCTACCCGGAGGCATGGGTGCTTCTCGCGCTCGGAGTCGGATTTCGGCTGGTTCCCTGGTTCGCGAGCCTGCCCAGCATCTGGTGGCGACGGATGGTTTGGAGCCTTCCTGGTCTATCAGGGTTGGTCGTGGTCCTGGGTGCCACGGTGTCGATCGGCGACTGGCTCGCACAGCGCCGCGAGGATGGCCGGGCATTGCCGCCCTTTGGTTCGCCGAACGTGCTCTTCATCGTGCTTGACACGGTGCGGGCCGATCGCATGAGCCTCAACGGATATCGGCGCTCGACGACCCCGGAGCTCGAGCGATTGGCGAAACGAGGAATTCGTTTCGAGGCGGCGCGAGCCACCGCGCCGTGGACGCTCGCCTCGCACGCCAGCATGTTTACCGGCCGTTGGCCCCATGAGCTCAACGTGCAATGGGAGACTCCCCTCGCAGCGTATCAATTCCCGATGCTGGCCGAGTTTCTGGGAGCACACGGCTATGCGACCGTGGGCCTTGTCGCCAATGCCCGCTATTGTTCCTACGATACCGGTCTGGATCGCGGCTTCACTCATTATGAGGATTACGAATTCGAGAAACTCGGTTTCGAACGCCTCAGACCGCGATCGAGCTCCAGGTTCTTTACGACGATTGGACAGCCTTGGACAAATTGCAATTGCCGCCTTATTACATAAAGTTGGCGCGTGATTCTTACGACAACTGCCTCGCCTATCTGGACGAGATGCTCGGTCGGTTGATTGACGAATTAGCGCGGCGAGGTCTGTGCGAAACGACGTGGATCGTCATCGTCGGCGATCACGGCGAGGGACTGGGGGAGCATGATCTCTACGACCATGGCGAGAGCCTGTACAGCACGGAGATTGGCGTCCCGCTATTGATCTTACCTCCGTCGCGTAGCAGCCCGACTGGCCGCACTGTGCGTGAGACGATCAGCCTGCGCGACTTGCCGGCGACGGTTGTGGACGTTGTCGGGCTCGGGAAAGGATCGCCTTTTCCAGGGCACTCGCTTTCGAGCCTCTGGGATGAATCGTCCACGTCGGCAGCGCCGGGCGCTGGTCGCGAGGTTTTGTCGGACCTACCGAGCCCGAATCGAAGCAACTCCAATCATGGTCGATCGCCGGTTCACCGAGGCCCGCTCGTGTCGCTCGCCGAGGGCGACTTGGTTTACATTCACAATGACGCCGACGGGACGGAAAGAGCTATTCCACGAGGGTGAAGACCCCCGGGAGCTGACCAATCTGGCGGCAAGAGACGGGATGCGGCCTGACCTTCAGCGATTACGAGAGCGGTTGGCACGGCTGCGGGGCGGTTTGCGAACGGGAGCGCCGTGAGAGCGATTGAGCGGTAGGGTGACGCCGAACGCGGCTTTCCGTCGTCAGGCTCACCGTCAGCTTTGGCGTGCGGGTTGGAAGTCCTCGAGCGTATTTACCTCGCTGTCGATGCTGATACGCACGCGTTCTGCCGGAAGTCGACGGCTTTTACGGCGCCAGCTCCATGGAACGCTCACCCACAGAGCTTGCGATCACCGACCAAGGGCGCGCTGCTACCGCGCTCTTGCGCAACAAAGCAACTAACAACTGACAATCAGCCACTCTCTGTTCGCTGGAAGCGATCATCCACCGCGACGTCAAGGCGGGCAACCTGCTGCTCGACCGGCGCGGCGATCGCTGGGTCCCCTCGTACCCCCGGTCAAAAACCGTCGCCTCGGCCGACCCGCAGCAATCGTGGAGACGCTTGCGATAGAGCTCGAGGACCGGCGCGGCAGGATTCGGGGGGGAGGCGGCCCTGGGTCGCTGTATCGGCCCACCGGGAAGGCATACCAGGTGGTTCAGGGGGGCACGGACGTGCCGCGGGGTGGACGGCGCTGCGCGGGGCAATGGCAGCCAGGCCGATGGTCGTGGAGGAACGAGGGGATGGTTGCCCGGCTCTGGACCTCGGTGGGGCCAAATGTTCCGAGGTGAGCCAGTAGCCGAAGTGCTCGACGGCTCGGACAGATTCCTGGATGATGGTCGGGGGATGACCGCGCGCGTCGAGGTGAGCGATAAAGTTCGGGAGCCAGTTTCCCAGGGGATTGGCCCGGATGCGGTCGAGGACGCTGGGGGCGACGAACGACGTGGTCGAGTATGGGTGGCGCCCTTTCGGGTCGCAGGAAGGCCGGAGAGCGTCACGGATTGTGCGGACCACGTCAAAGGCTCTGCCGGATGTCGGTAACGGTCTGGGAGGGGGCCACTTTTTCGGCGAAATGAGAGGCAGACCGGAAAAAGGCCGGAATCCTGAATCGATCGGCGGGCGCTCTCGACACTACATGCGGTGACCACGGTCCAGTGCCACGGAGTCTCATCCATGCACGGCGGATCCGCATCGGGAACGCTGCGCGAACAGGTCCAGATCCTGTTTGCCGCAGGGACCTCGGTCGGGTTGACCGATCGCGAGCTGCTGGAGCGGTTCCTGCGCGAGGGACGCGAGTCCAAAGAGGCCGCCTTCAGGGTCCTGGTCGAGCGTCATGGGCCGATGGTCCTCCGCGTGTGCAACCAGGCACTCAAGGATCCGCACGCCGCCGAGGATGCCTTCCAGGCCACGTTCCTGGTGCTGGCCAGTCAGTCGGGCTCGATTCGCAAGCACGATTCCCTGGGGAGCTGGCTGTTTGGGGTCGCCTGCCGGGCCGCGGCTCGCATCCGGATGACGGAGGCGCGACGGCAGAGATACGAGCGGCGGGGCTCGAACGTCCAGGCTATTGGCAACACCGACTCACTCGACTCGTCAGAGCATTGGCCTGAACTGCATGCCGAGATCGCTCGACTCCCGGAGAAGTACCGGAATCCCATCGTGCTCTGCTACTTCGAGGGCCTCACGCATGAACAGGCCGCTGGCCAGCTTGGATGGCCGGTCGGGACCGTGAAGACCCGGCTGGCGCGTGCCCGTCAACGACTACGGTTGCGTCTGAAGCGTGGCGACTGGGGTGCCGGGCCATGGATTCCGACCGAATCGCTCGCACCCTCGGACATCTCAGATGTTCCCCGACTTCTGCTGGACTCAACCAGCCGGGAGGCCGTCGGCTTCGTCTCGGGAGCCGGTGGCGGCGGATTCACGTCTTCCGGCGTCCTCGCAATCACCCACGGGGTCCTGAGAGCCATGCTGATCCACAAGTTGAAACTTGCAACGATCGCCCTGCTCGGTGTGATCACACTCGGCCTGGGCGCGATCGTCCTCGCTCGCCAAGCCCCCCGAGGGAGGCAAGCCGACGACCGGCCGGGGCCGGCGTCGACAACTGCGAAGGGAGATTCGCAGCCTACAGTCCTCCGGCTTTCCGGCACGACCGAATACGTCCCGTCCACCGTGTCAATCGTCCGCACACAGTTCGACAATTGCCGTGTCGACGAGGTCCTCGTCGGCCTCGGCGCGACGGTGAACAGCGGCGACCCGCTCGTCAGGTTGTTTCAGCGTCGACCTGGCTGTAGCCGAGAGCGAATACGAGGTGGCGCGCAAACAGTGGGAGCACGACAAGAAAGTCCACGATTACAAGACTCCACTGGTCAAGGAGAACTCGCTCCCCAAGAAAGAGCTGATCGATGCCGAGTACAACGAGGCCCACAGCCAACTGAAGATGAGGATCGCCAAGGACAAGCTCCTGGGCGACGGCCTGAGCGAGGAAGAGATCACGAACGCCCTCAAGGAGGAGGGCGTCCGGAGGGGCAAACATGATCCTCCGTTCACGTGCCCAGGGTGTGGTGGTCAAGAGGACGGTCGTGAAAGGGAATTACTACGACTCCCAGGACGAGTTGATGGTCATCGCCCTGCTCGATCACCTCGACGTCCGTGGGAACGTCAGCGAGCTCGACGCCGAGAAGATCGAGCTCGGCCAGAAACTGAAGGTCGTTATTCCCGTTCTCGGATCGGACGATCGACGCCACCATCGATCACGTCGATAAAGCGATCGATCCCGATACGCGGTCCGCGAAGTTCCGCACCCGGATCCCCAACCCCGGCGGTCGGGTCAAGGCCGGGATGCTGGTGCGCGTCGATGTGGTTCGGCCCCGCTGCGAAATCACCGGGACTCACCGATGCCCCCGCGGCGCGGAAATCCGCCGTCACCTTGGACGAGCGATTGAGGGAAGTCGAGCGCAACCTGCGAACGCTTCTCGACGAGAAAGACGGCCGCTTCTTGAATGCCAAGATACTCGAACGGTTGAATGAACTTGAGCGAAAGCTGGATCGGGTCCTCGAGCTCAAAGCGCGCTAGGCGGCGCTGTCGATCGTGATTCTCCGCGTCGCGTGCCGTGAGATTTCGGTAGGGTGTCCCCGGAACTTCGGCCACTTGCCCAGCCAGCCGATCACGGCTCGGCCCGGGAGTTCAGGATCTCGTCCACGTCCCAGAGCCGGATGTCGGCATCGCTCCCGGCCGCCGCCAGCAACCGCCCGTCGGGCGAGAAGGCGACGCCCCTGAACCGATCGGCCGGCCCTCCGACGCGGCCCAGCTCCGCGCCGGTCGCGAGGTCCCAGAGCCGCACGGCCCCATCGTCGCCGGCCACGGCCAGCAACCGCCCGTCGGGCGAGAAGTTCAGCGGGTCCGGCCCGCGCGAAGTGATCCCGATCGGCCGGTCTCCGCGACGGCCTTCGAGGTCCCACAGCCGGCCCTCACGACCGTAGCTGCCGGCCGCGGCGAGCCAGCGCCCGTCCGGTGAGTAGGCCAGGCAGAGGACCGGTCCCGGCGGCACGCCCAGCCGCCGTCGTGGCCGGCCTGTGGCGAGGTCCCATTGAACGATCGCCTGATCGCTTGCGGCCCCTGAGGCCTGGGAACGGCCGTCGGGGGCGAACGCCAGGCTGACCACGGGGGATCCGTGGCCCCGCAGCCGGGCCCGCTCTCGCCCCGCGGCGAGGTCCCAGAGGAGGATCTCATGTTCGAGGTAGCTCGACGCGGCCAGGGTGCGGCCGTCGGGGGAGAAGGCCAGGCCCTTACCAACGACGATTGGCATCCGCACGGCACGCCCGGCCCCGCCGGCGCAGACGTCGTACAGGAGGACTTCGCGTTCCTGGCAGCTCACGGCCAGCGACCGGCCGTCGGGCGAGAACGCCAGGCCCACGGCGTGACCGCGGTGCTCCAGGAAGCAGGGGCGCCCCCATCGCCGGCCGCGCGCCGCAGGGCCACGCGCCCGTCGGTCTGGATGGTCGCGATCGTCCGGCCATCGGGGGCGAATGCAAAAGTCTGGATGGCGACGTCGCCGGAGCCCCGGATCCGACGCGCCGGTGTCGGGTCGCTTGCTGGCCCGAATGTCGATAGCCCGGGCCAGTCCAGGAGTGCCAGGAGGAGCAGACCGATCCGACTGCGGCTGCACCAGGGCAACCGGGAAACCGCGATCCGGGATCGCCTCGACCCCTCCTCGGCGGCCCTCTGGATCGGGCCGGAGTCGCTTGTGTGGCTTCTCATGCGTCGCCTCCCCTACTTCCGAAAGTCTGTCCACGACGATCGGGGGTATCGAAGCCGGACCGCAAGGCCGCCTTCGGTCGTCCCGATGCCACAACCGCCAGGCGCGCAGACCGATCGCTCGCGGGAGACCGGGGCTCCAGGGAGTGCAACGCTCCGTCCCAGTCTGTTCCCGATGCCGGCTCACCCGCCCGAATCGGGATCCACGTTCCGGAGCGCCGCACGAACTCGGCGCGCCAGTGAGGTCGATCGCGCGGGACCCTCGCCGGCGCCCTGGGCGGGTATCGGGATGAGAGGCCGACGAGCTGGACGCAACCGCAGCCGCTGGGCCTGCAGGACGCTGGCGATGCTCCTTGGGATCCGGTCTCAGCTCGACCTTACGGAGCCGCGCGGTTGACCCCCGGCTCGGATCGCTTCCGGGTCGGACCCGCGGGCTGCCGTGACGGGTCTCTGCCCAGCCAGTCGGAGGCGAAGAGCAGATACCGATGGTCGGGAGACAGGCTGAGGCCGCTCAGCTTCGGGCCGCCGACCTCGAGCGCGGAGAGGCGACCCGGCCCAGGGACGTGTTGAGCCAGGGCGAACAAGGTGCGGGCGTGCAATTCGTCGCCGATGAAGTAGAGATCTCCGAAAGGTGATGTGAGCACGGGCCAGCGGCGAAGACATCGGACGGCGCGCTGCGATTCCAGAGCCTGCGCACCACCTTCGCTTCCTCGGGCCGGCTAACGTCCAGGATCACGATGGAGTCGGGCACGATTCCCCCGCCGATGCAGGCCACGATCTGGCCCGGCGCCACCCACCTCGGCCAGGAGAAGATCGACTGTCCAGGGACGTCGATCCGGGTGGTCCGCTTCGTCTCGAAGTCATAGATCTTCGAGATCGTGTGGGACAGCATGCCGTTCAAGAGGATTTGGGCCCCATCGGGTGACCAGAACGGGGCGGCGAGTTCGCAGAGCCGCCGCCGGTTCGTGCCGTCGGCGTTCATCAACCAGACCCCTTCCGGCTCGCCGGACGGCTCGCCGGGGAAGAGCACGAAGGCGATGGTCCGATCGTCCGGCGAGAATCTCGGGCTGTCCCCCGCGCCGACGTCGCTAAGCTGCGGTCGGCCATCGCGGTCCTCCAGGATGATCATCCTCGATGGCCCCTGCGCCGTCGGCTTCGCACGGAAAAGGATACGCCGGCCGTCGTGGGACCAATCGGGCTGCTCGGCGAACGGCAGGCCCGTCTGCGCTGTGTCGGCAATCATCGTGGTCCATCCGGCGGCGAGGTCCCGCATGAAGATCTTCGTTCCCTCGCTCGGGTTCAGGAGCGTCGGAGGATGGCTTCTCAAGATCTCGGCCAGGCGGTGGACCTCTTCGCCGGGGTCGACGGGCACGAGGGGCGGGGGAGCAACGACGGCGCGGGCCGTTGACCGGGCCGGCGTCGAGTGATCCGTCTCTCGGTGCACCGTGAGTACGGTCCGTCCGCCCCGGCTGATCGTCACCAGCTCGTCGCGGACGATCCTGCCGTCCTTGACGGCCTGGACGCTGTGCTGGCCCACCGAGAGCCTCAGCTCCTTGACGCCCGCACCGGTGACTACCAGCTCGGAGCCGTCGAGCGTGATGCCGACGCTGGGATCATCGGTCTCAACCACGAGGGTTCCCTCGGGCGTCTTGAGCCTCAGCACAGTGGCCATGTAGCTGGCGGCCTGACCTGCAGCCTCGCGGACCCCGGGGAAACTCAGCAGCCCCGCCAGCATGAGGCAGACCGGGAAGGCACCCCAGAGAGCGATCGCGCGGCGGTTGCGCACCGGAACGAGCTCGGCCGGCAAGGGCGCGCTGGCCGGCTGCTGGACATGGGCCAGACAGCGGCCCAGCAGGTCGGCGACATCGGCCGCCGAGTCGTAGCGGTCGGCCGGGTCCTTGGCGTGCAGCTTCTCGATGATCTTGACGAGCCAGGACGGGATCTCGGGATTGATCGCCCGGATCGGCCGCGGCGTCTGCTCGCAGACGCACTTGAGCGTGGCCATGCTGGTATTGCCCCGGAACGGGGCCTGGCCCGTGCAGAGGGCGTAGAGAACGCTGCCCAGGCTGAACAGATCGGTGCGATGATCGATCGGCTCGCCGCTGGCCTGCTCGGGCGACATGTACTGCGGGGTCCCGGCCACCACGCCCGGATGGGAAACCGTGTCGTCGTCCACCGCGCGGGCCAGTCCGAAGTCGGTGATCTTGACACGCTCGACGCCGTTTTCCAGCAGGATGTTGGCGGGCTTGATGTCGCGATGAATCAGCCCCTGGGCGTGGGCCGCGGCCAGAGCGCCGGCAGCCTGGCTACCGATCCGGAGGATCTCGGCCAGCTCGGGGGCCTTGCCCCGATCGATCAGCTCCTGGACCGACTTGCCGGCGATGTACTGCATGACGAGGTAGGGGACGCCCAGGGGCAATGTGTCCACGGCGTGGATCGTGACGACGTGCTCGTGGACCACGGCGGCGGCGGCCTTGGCCTCTCTGGCGAAGCGGCGCCGAGCGGCGCCGGTCGCGGCCATGCCGGGGCTCAGAACCTTGATCGCGACCAGTCGGTCGAGGGCCCGGTCCCGGGCCAGGAACACGATGCCCATCCCGCCACGGCCGATCAGGCGCAGGACGTCGTACGGGCCGAGCTTGCCCAGGTGTCCCGGCTGATCGGGGGGCTCGAGCAGGCCGACCGGGATATTCTCATCCTCCGGCGGCACAACTTCGAGATTCTTCGTCGCGCCGCACGGAGACGGGCCAGGCGGATTGTCGCGAAGCAGCGCCAGGTCGTGCCAGAGGCCGCTCCGAGCCGCCAGCCGGTCGAGAACGCCGCGGCACTCCCTGCACGAGTCGAGGTGCGCGGCCAGCTCCGTCTGGTCGATCTCGGGCGGGTCGTCCCGCAGCAGGTGGCGCAGCCGATCCGGACTGGGGCAGCTCGACATATCGAGTCTCCGGGAGAAGCGGGAGGAAACACCAAAGCAGCGGTCCAGAGCAAACTCCCAGCGCGAAAACAGGCAACTCCGACGCAAAGACAAGCTCGATCGTGCTTCCGCGGTCAGTCGATGCTCATACTCTCCTCGATCCGATCGATCTCTTGCCGGATGCGAGCCATGACCCGACTGCGGGCAACGTAGAGGGCCCCGGGCGTCAGGCCTAGCTCGGCGGCCACTGCGGCGACGTCGTGGCCCTCGACGGCGGTGCGCCAGAAGGCCAACCAGGTGGTTTCTTGAAAGTGCGAGCACGCACACTGGGCCGCTCTGGCAAAGATCTGGCGGCGATACTCAATGTCGAACAGGGCGGAGTCGTCATCGCCGGCGGGCTGGGCCTCCAAGAGCTCGACCATCTCGGTCCCCCCCGTTCCGAAGCTGGCGGTCTGTCGCCGGCGGGCCGCCAGGAGGTTGACGATCAAGTTGCGGGCGATCCGCGAGAGCCACGCACGGAACGAACCCCTGTTGGGGTCGGGGTCCCATCGCTCGATCGCGCCGGCGACCGTGCGGAAGACGTCCTGCGCCAGGTCGTCCGCGTCGGCCTCTTGCACCCCCTTGGCGCGGGCGAGGCGATGGATCAACGGCTCGTAGATCTCGACGAACTCGATCCACGCCGGCTCGTCGCGCGGCGCCTTCAGGCGGACCAGAAGGCTTGCACGGGTGGGTGGAACAGCGGCCAATGAATCCTCCCTAACTGAATCACAAACAGTCCACCGAAATCTTACAAGAGAATTGGAGAATTCGAGCATCGAGGTGGCGAACGGGCGTCCCGAAAAACGTCCTCGTGCGATTGACGCGTCATCCTGGATGCGGCTGTCGGGAGAAGCCTGCAGGCACTATTGATGCAGCCGCATCGAGAGATGAGGAGGCTCTTCAAAACAAGTTGCCTGATATTTCACTTTGCTGGTCGAATCCAGTCGTTCCAGTCGCCGTGAAAGTGGTGGCGTTTGATCTTGATGGCTGCGAGTTCCTCATCGGTGACTTTGGTGTCCCCCGAACCGAACCCCTCAGTGTATTAACCGCCGGTTGGGACGGGAATTGAACTTGGTCGGCGCCGAGATAGACTCACGTTGCCGGGATTCAGTTTTTATGGAACCTGAATGCAAGGGCCTGGTTGAGGCGTCAATTGGTGGCTGGCACCTTTTCCGGCGCAATCGGCGGCTGGTACCTTTGCCTGCGCAGTCGTGATGCGATCCGCACGTCGCGACCGATCTGCTTCCGGCATGGACCCCTTCTCAAGGGATGATATCATGAGAAACACCTCACGCCGCCAGTTCCTCCGATCGCTCGGGTTCTTGCCCGGGGCCGCGCTGCTTTCCCGGTATCGGGCGCTCGCCACTGCGGAGAAGGGCAAAACCAAGATCCGCGACATCAAGTTGATGATGCTGCAGGGGCCGCGGACGTACACGCTGGTCAAGGTAGAGAGCGATGCCGGCCTCCACGGCATCGGCGAGGCGTATGGAAGCCCCGGCGTGGGCGTGAAAGAAGGCATCCTCGCCCTCAAGCCGGAGTTGATCGGCAAGGACCCGCTCGGTATCGACGTGTTGATGACCGGCCTGGGATGGCGCACTGACGGCTCGGCCCACATGCTGATTCGAGCGGCCAGCGGTATCGAGATGGCACTCTGGGACCTCGCGGGCAAGACATTGGGCGTGCCCACGACAACTCTACTGGGCGGTAAGTTTCGCGACCGCGTGCGCATGTACGACCATTCCGCCCCGCGCGACATGATGGATCCCGCGTCCTGCCGCGAGTGGGCCGCACGCGTGAAGTCAGACCCGAGCGGCTTCAGAATTCACAAGTTCGGATTTGAGCATACCGACCCGCGTGTCGACCCCGCGCGCGACCGCTCGAACCGCCTTCTCACCACGACCGAGCTTGCGCGGATTCGCCGCGGGTTCGAGAACTGCCGCGAAGCGCTCGGCTGGGACCACGATATCATGGTCCACTGTCACTGGGAGTACGACCTCCGCACGTCGATCCAGATCGCCGAGGCGGTCGAGCCGATCCGTCCGCTCTGGCTCGAGGATCCGATGCCTGTTGAATACACCGAGAGCTGGCGGCGCCTGGTTGGAAGCTCGAAGGTTCCCATCTGCACCGGCGAAAACCTGAGCCGTCGGCAGGGATTCAAGGACTTCATCATCAACCAGGGCTGTGACATCCTCCATCCTGACTTGCGCAACACGGGTGGATTCCTGGAGACGAAGCGGATCGCCGACCTGGCCGAGGTGTTCGCGCTGCCCTTGGCAACGCACAATACCGGCAGCCTTGTCCATACTATCGCGACGGCGCACTGGGCCAGCACGGTCCGCGATTTCATGGCATCGGAGACGGTGCTAGGTCACGGGGACTGGATGGACGACGTCGTCATCCATGAGGATCGCGTGATCAAGGACGGTCACATCCAGCCCGCCGACCGGCCCGGTCTCGGTCTGGAATTGAACCCGGACGTCGTGAAAGCTCACCTCGCACAGGGCGAATCTTACTGGGACCAGGATCGTCGCGGTTAAGAGATCGAGCCGGCATCAGGTACAGCCGTGAGTTCCCGAGTTCTGGGAAACGATACCTGAGTCACCGAGCGGCGGGCTTGGTCGCGGTCACGAGGCGAGTCGGCAGCCAGGGCCCGCTCCACCACATCCGCCACCCCAGCCCGCGGCGCGCGACGTTGGTCATGCCGAGCTGCGCGAGCCGTGTGCGAACCTGGCCGGTGGAGAAGATGTCGGCGATGAGCAGGCGGCCGCCTGGGCGCAGCACGCGCACCGCTTCCCCGATCGCCCGGTCGCGACCGGCCTGACCCTTGACGTTGTGGACCGCGACGCTCGAGAGCACCAGGTCGAAACTGTCATCTTCGAATGGCAGCGCGGTCATATCCGCGGTGCAGAGCTCGACGCGCTCGGCGACCCCCTCGGCGATGGCATTCCGCCACGTCGCCTCGGCCGCGTTGCCCGACTGGTCTCTTTTCCTCCAGAGATCGACCCCGACCGAGCGGCCGGTCGTCAGGCGTCGAGCGGCCTGTAAGAGCACGGAGCCGCGCCCGCACCCCAGTTCCAGGACATGCTCATCGCCCCGCAGTGCAAGCCCGTCGAGCAGGCCGGACCACACCGCGAACTTCCCCCGCAGCGACGTGTGCAGGCCGCACCCGACGCAGGCCGTCACAAACCCAGCGGCGACGAATGGCCAGACCGTCCCGGAGATCACCCCTTGCACGATGTGGGCGACGATGAGCGCCACCGGGATGGGCAGCAGATACGGGGCGTCGATTCCATAGGAGCCCTGCCGTCGAGCTAGCATCGCCGATGTCACCACGACCCCCACAGTACGGGCGACGTTTCCTTGTCCAGAGTCCGGCCACTCGTTTATTCGTGGAACGAGTTCCTTCATTGAGAAAAGGCAAGCCCTTTTCCGCTTGCTTCATTGCTTCGGCACGGGGAGTCCTTCGACGAAGAAGCCCCGGGTCCCGCGGATCGTTGGCGGAGCGGTGCTATTTTTCGATAGGCGGGCGATTCGAACCAGTCCTGTCCCGCCTGGAGGGAGGGAAAAACGACAATCGCCGCTCTCGCGGTCGACCCCTCCATCCCCTCCAGGGGGACAATCGCTGCCCCGAACGAGAGCAGCCGGCCCCCAAACGGCGCGAGAGTGGCTTGGAATTGTTCGTGATATGGTTGAAATCCCGCTGGGTCGTGAATCTCAACTTCGGCGACAAAATAAGCGGGCACTGTCACTGCGGATTCGAGTGGGGTCATCCGATCGGTTATCCTTTCTTGGCAAGGCCATATTGGTCTGGATCGCATTTCGGATGCGAGACGTAGAAGTCAATTGCGTAGCCATCTGCCATTTCATGATTTGCGTGAGAGATCGCCGTCACAGTTGTGCATGGGCTTCTCGGAGAGTCGGCGGCCAGGCTGAGTTAGAAAAGGCAGCCTGGAAATCCGAAGTAAGATGCCGCTACACCTCTGCTATACCTTGTCAGATGCAGGTTTCAAGATACCATACGCGATTTGCCGATTCCGGGGTGTTTCATGCTCGTCCTCTCCAGGGACGGAGATTGCAATGAGAGTCGTAAGAGCCGCCGCGGTCCAGCTGAGTCCCGTCCTCTACAGCCGCGAGGGAACGGTCGAAAAGGTCGTGCGGAAGATCTACGAGCTTGGCCAACAGGGAGTGCAGTTCGCCACGTTCCCAGAGACCGTGGTGCCTTACTACCCGTACTTCTCCTTCGTCCAGTCCCCCTACCAAAGCATCGTCGGATCCGAACACCGGAAGCTGCTCGACCAGGCGGTGACGGTGCCGTCTCCTGCCACGAGCGCCATCAGCGAAGCTTGCAAGCAGGCCGGAGTAGTTGTGTCCATCGGCGTCAACGAGCGTGACGGCGGAACGCTGTACAACACACAGCTTTTAGATAATCACAAGTTGGGTGGACTCAAGCGGAGACAGCTTCGAGCGGTGCTGCACTCGGCGTCAGGGGAAAACGATGGCAAACGCTGATTCTCGCGTAACGATCCACATGGCGGCGAGCCTCGACGGCTTCGTCGCTCGAAGGGACGGGCGAGTCGACTGGCTCGACACCTCAGACGAATTTGTAAGCGGGGAGACCATGGCTCCGGAATTCGTCGAGGCGTTCCTCAAGACGATCGACTGCTACGTCATGGGATCGCGAACCTATGAGACGGCACTCGGTTTTGAGGCCAAAGGGTTCGGGTGGTCGTACGGCGACAAACCTACCTTCGTCCTCACCAGTCGCGAGCTGCCGCGGACCCGGGATACCGTCGAGTTCTACTCTGGCGATCTCGCGAAGCTAGTGAATGAGCGCCTGCGGCCCACGTTCCGCTCCATCTGGTTTGTGGGAGGCAGTGTAGTCTCCGCCGAATGCCTTCGTCTCGGGCTAGCCGACGAAATTCGTTTTTCGATCCTGCCGATCGTGATTGGTGATGGTATTCCATTCTTCGAGAAGCTCGATAGAGACGTCGCCCTTCATCTCGCGGACGTCAAAGCCTACAGGAACGGCATGGTGGAGCTTTGTTACGAGGTGCGAAGACGTACCGGCGAGTCACGGAACGCCACCTGACGAGGATGGATTGGAGTGCGCGAAGCCGGAGCTCCAAGCGATGTTCAAGAAGCCCGGTGACGACAGCACGAGGCTCTGAACATGGGTAACGCCTCACGGCGTGAAGGGGTGGCGCGGGTCAATTCATCGGCCGGGGATCGCTGCGCAATCGCGCTTGGTGATGGGAATGTTGCGCTCGCTCAGCCCGGCGAGCTGGAGGTCCTGGAGCATCCGTTGGCGGAGTTCTGTGGTGCGACGCAGTGCCGTGGTCATCGGAAGGTGCTTTGAGTTCCGGGGACACAATACCTAACTCGAGTCGAATTCGGTCTGGTGTTTCCCGAATGCGGTGGGCTTTTTCGCTTGGAAATGCGCAGCTTCCAGCCGCTTTTGGTTGGTTCAAATCCCGGCGCACACTGCCAGGGTTCTTTCCCGCCCTCGTCGTAACCGCCTTGTCAGCCTGGTCCTCTCCCAGTTCAAACGCCTGCCTCGGATGGTCTCCACCGTTGGGGAGGGCTACAATGTCTTTGGTTGTTAAGAACGATTTGCTGGCCTCGATTGCGGACCGCAAGCTGCGAGCACGTGCGGGCCATCGAGCCGACGTCAACAACCGAAGACTGCTGACCCGCGAGAACCAGGCTGAGCATAAGAGTTCTGCAAGATTCGGTAGGTTCGTCGCGATTCTCAGCTCCAAAGAGCGGTAACGACTGGATAACCGCAACGGGGGCAGTGCTCTTCGGCTGAATCTTTGCTCGATGCCGCGGGAGGATCGTTATGACCGCTTCCAGCTGGACCCACGCCGATTCAAAGCGAGCACAGGAGATCTGGTCAGACTTCGAGCAACACCACGATTTGTCGGAAAAAGCCGGGCAGACCGCGGGAATTGACCCCGCGAGTGGCCGAATTTGGTTCGGCCACTCGATCCAGGACGTCATTGCGCAACGGGACGCCGCCGCGAGCGAAGCCCCTTTGTTCTTCGTGCGGGTCGGTTCTGCAACCTACTACCGCAAGGGAGCGCACCGTTGATCGAGGGTCTCATCACCGACGACGGTGTTCCGACGATCGAGGTCGAAGCTGGCGGTAAACGATGGCAGCGATTATCGACACGGGCTTCAACGGCGAACTAGAACTGCCCGAGCGACTGAGATTTGAGGTGAATGCGCAATTCGTAGGTCGTGTCACATCCCTCCTGGCAGCCAATCGAACCGTCGAGGAAGATTTATATCTCGTCGACTTCAATTTTGACGGGAACACGGTTCGTGTGGGAGCGACCTTTGTTGGCGGTGACGAAGTCCTCGTTGGCACGCGGATGTTGCAGCACTATCGGCTACAGATCGATTTTCCGGCCCAGGTACTGATCATCGAGAGACCCTGACGTCGCCGAGGCCAACGATCGGGACGAGGTCTTCAAAGTAAGAGGGTTGGCGGAATGGGATGAGGCCACGGCAGGGAGTGCGCGTTCTTCCATCGTAAGTAGCGCCGGAATTCGTCGCCTTGAGGATTACCGGACGGTTCCCAGATGGCCACCGTTGTACATTTACCGCTCAGGGAAATCGAAGCGAAGGTGCTCGACGTCGTCTCGCACCAATTGGGGATTGCACGGCACAAACTTCGTCCCACCGACGGCCTGATTCAAGACTTGCACTGCGACAGCTTGGACCTGATCGAACTGATTGTGGAGCTGGAGCACGCATTTGAAATTACTTTGCCAGACGATTCTGCATGCCCTGTCTACAAGGCCATTTTCACGCGACAGCCGTTTCGGCTCTCGGACCTGGCGGAACTGGTCTATTTGAAACAGGGCACCGGAACTCCGACGCGAAGTGGCTGGCGAAGGCGTGCGCCTAAAACCCAGCCGGCAGCGATGACGCCCTTCAGCCAGCTCGACGGCATCTGGCGACCTGTATCGAACTCTGCGCTTCTGGAGCCCTTGGGAAGGGTGGGCGCATCCCGCCAGTTCCGCCGGCAAACAGATGGCATGCGCTGTATCGAAATCCCTTCGGCGGAAGTAGTGATTGGTTCGGATGATTCGAGCGCGTTTGATGATGAGCGGCCGCGCCACGTTGTCGCCCTCGATTCCTTCTTGATCGACGCCGAACCAGTGTCCACGACGGCATACTGTCGTTTTCTGAACTCGATTGGCGAGGTCGAGCCGTCAATCCTTCTGGAGTGGTTCGTGCTCAGTTCCGACGACGACCGCGGCTCACACATGCTGGTCGAGTGCGCCGCGGGTCTGTGGAAACCCGTGACGGGCGCGGAACGCCAGCCGATGATCCTCGTCTCCTGGTACGGAGCGAATTCCTATTCGCTGTGGGCCAATGGCCGCGACTGGCGGCATTATCTTGACAACGACCGGGACGGGATTGGAAGCCGGCTGCCCAGCGAAGCGCAATGGGAGTATGCCGCCCGTGGTGCTCAAGCACAGGCATTCCCTTGGGGCGATCTGCGCCTACTCACGAACAGGCGACGTTCGGCCAGCACAGGCGATCTCTCACCTATCTAGCTGGTGCGCTACCGATGTCGGCCGTCAACGAACAACTTGGCATGTCGCCATTCGGGCTTCATCACGCGGCCGGAAATGTGTGGCAGTGGTGCCACGATTGGTACGACGAGGCGTTCTATCGACGAGCGGAGGCCTCGGTGCGAAACCCAGTTAATCGCAATGCCGCCCTGGTACGAAGCGAGCGCGGTGGTAGCTGGGTCGGACCCGCTGAACTGTGTCGTAGCTCTCACCGACGTGGCCGGCCGCCGCTGGCAAGGGGGCGTTGTCTAGGATTCCGCTGTGTCACTCCGCACTGCGAAGTTCGTTAGTCCTTTCATCCATCGCGTATTGATCAAAATCCCGAAACCCTTCCGCGTTGTTCACATAGGTTCCAGCGGCTCGGGCAAGAGCTTGCTCGCGCTTGACGATTTCCGGCGGACGAGGGTTTGGTGAGCGATGATGAGAATGATCAGGCGGCGACCGTCGTTGCATTCAGTGCCTTGCACTCCTCTCCCCGTGATCTGGTGGCACAATAACCATGCCCACGATCGCCGAGGCCTTGGCCGTCGCTATTGAGCATCACCGCGCGGGCCGAGTGCGCGAGGCGGCGACGATTTACCGGCAGATTCTTGCGGCTGATCACGATCACGACGATGCGTGGCGCCTGCTGGGGCTCACCGCGTGTCAGGTCGGCAAGTATCAGGCCGGGGTGGAGTACATCCAGCGTGCTCTCGCGCTGCGGCCTGATTGGTCCGAGGCGCACTTTGACCTGGGGAACGCCTGGAAGGACCACGGAAAGCTCGACGAAGCCATGGCGTGTTACGAGCGGGCGCTGCGACTGAAGCCGGATTACGCCGAGGCGCACAACAACCTGGGGCTCGCCTGGCGGGAACGTGGAGATCTCGAGCAGGCCGCGGCGTGCTATCAGCGAACACTCCAACTGAGACCCGGCTTTGCCGAGGCGCACAACAACCTGGGTAATGTTCTCGCCCTTCAAGGTAAATCGGACGAAGCCGCGGCGTGTTTTGAGAGCGCGCTGGAGCTGAAGCCCGGATTCGCCGAGGCACAAAACAACCTCGGAAACGTTCTCAAGGGTCAGGGCAAGCTGGACGAAGCCGTGGCGTGCTATGAGCGGCGCTGCAACTGAAGCCCGACTACGCCGAGGCGCACAACAACCTGGGTAACGTTTTCATGGATCAGGGCAAGACGGACGAAGCCGCGGCGTGCTACGAGCGAGCGCTGCGACTGAAACCCGACTATGCCGAGGCACAGAACAACCTGGGTCATGTTTTCAAGGATCGCGGCGAACTGGGCGAAGCCGCGGCGTGTTACCAGCGGCGCTGCAACTGAAACCCGACTACGCCCCCGCGCACTATAATCTGGGGCTTCTTTGCCATGACCGAGGGGACCTGGATCAGGCCGTGGCGTGGTATCGGCAAGCAATCAAACGGGATCCTGCCTATGCCGAGGCGTACAACAACCTGGGCAACACTCTCAAGGACGAGGGGAACCTGGACGACGCGGTTGCCTCGTTCCGCCGGGCCATGCAGCTGAAGCCGGACGATCATACGGCGCACAGCAATCTGCTCTATACTCTGATCTTCTGTCCTGGCTGGGACGCGCGGGCGATCCTCGAAGAACACAGGCTTTGGAGCCGGCGGTTCGCCGAGCCACTGGCGCGCCAGATTCAACCGCATCCGAACGACTGCACTGCCGACCGCAGGTTGCGAATCGGCTATGTGTCGCCCGACTTTCGCGACCATGTCCTGGCGTTCTCCACGACGCCCCTTCTCTCTGCTCATGATCACGAGAATTTCGAGATCTACTGCTACGCCAATGTCGCTCGTCCTGACGGCATCACCGCGCGGCTCCGTTCGCTCGCCGACGACTGGCGGGACATCGCCGGCCTTAGCGACGAACGGGTGGCCCGGCTCGTCCGCGAGGACAGGATCGACATTCTCGTCGACCTGACCATGCACATGGCCCGAAATCGACTCCTGGTCTTCGCCCGCAAGCCGGCGCCCGTTCAGGTCTCCTGGATGGCCTATCCGGGCACCACCGGCCTTTCGACCGTTGACTACCGCCTCACCGACACATACATCGACCCTCCCGGACTGCACGATCACGACTGCTCGGAGGAATCGATCCGGCTTCCCGATGCCTTCTGGTGCTATGATCCGCTCGCCGGCGAAACGGCGGTCAGCGCCTTGCCGGCCGTGGAGAACGGCTTCATCACGTTCGGCTGCCTCAACAACTTCTGCAAAGTGAATGACGCGGTAATCTGGCTCTGGGCCCAGGTCCTCAAGGCCGCCGGCGGCTCGCGGCTGTTGCTGCTGGCCCCTGAGGGTTCCCCTCGCCGGCGCACCTTGGATTTGCTGGAACGGGAAGGCGTGAAACGCGATCGTGTGACCTTCGTCGCCAGGCAGTCTCGTCCGCGATATCTGGAACTCTACAACCACATCGACATCGGCCTCGACACGTTCCCGTATAACGGACATACCACCAGCCTCGACGCATTCTGGAAAGGCGTTCCCGTCGTCACTCTCGTGGGTCTGTACGCCGGTCGCACGAGCTGGACTGTCTTTGCTGGCCAACCTCGGCCTGCCTGAGCTGGTTGCCGAGACACAGGATCAATTCGTGAGCATCGCTGTCGCCTTGGCCGGCGACCTGCCGCGTCTTGGTGAGCTGCGTGCGACCCTTCGGGATCGTCTACAGGCTTCTCCACTCATGGACGCGCCGCGCTTCCGCGGGGGGTCGAAGCGGCTTACCGTGAAATGTGGAAGAGGTGGTGTCAGAAGCAGGTTCGATGATGACCACCACGCTGTTTGTCGACTCGGAGTGAGTTCGCATGCGAAGGATTACCCACCTGCAGCAATTGGGCGCACTGGCGGTCATGGTCCTGCGCGGCACGCTCGCGGTGCCGGACCGCCGGGCTGGGGAACTCTGACCCCGGGACCCTTCACGGTCGGGTTCAAGTCAAGCTGGCGGCTGGACTCAAGCCGCGCCTACAACAGAGTTTTTGATGACAAGACGACTTATGCGTCCGGTAAGTCGCCGCGGCCGATTCTGATCAACATGTGGTACCCGGCACTGCCGGCGAAGAACCTCGAGCCGATGCCGCACCGGGGATATCTGGACATTCGATCGTCCGAGCCTCAGTTCTCAAAATTTGCCGATGAATTGATTGAATATGAACAGGATGTCGTGCGCAGGAAGTCGTCAGAGAGCCGAAACAGGAATTGACCGGGGGAGAGCGGCAATTGCTCGAAGGATTATGGAACGCGGCGACGGCCGCAATTGGAAGCGCGGACCGCCGGTCGAGCGAAGGTTTCCACTGGTTATTTACCATTCCGGAGGAGGGTCGTCGTTCGAGGACAATGCCGTGCTTTGTGAGTTCCTGGCCAGTCATGGCTATGTCGTGCTGGGGAGCGCGTTTCAGGAGCCCAGCGGAAGATCGTACAACATCGACGGGCGACTGGGCTCGGCTCGCGACATGGAGTATTTGATCGCCTATGCGTACGGCGTCCCGGACGTCGACTGGAAACATATCGGCATCGTGGGTCATCGCGCCAGCGCCCAGGCAGCGCTCATGTTCCAGGCACAGGATGCCTCAGCGGTGGATGCCGTGGTCAGCCTCGATACCACACAGGACTACACGGGTCTCGCGGACCATCGCTGGGACGACATGATCAAGCCCATTCTGGAGAATCGAAGTAATTCGACGAAGCCCTTGCTTTTCGTCGCAAATTCCCATGCGGTCTTCGAATTCGCGGACCGATTGACTGACGCCGAGCATACTATCTGACCGTTCGCGACATCGGGCACAACGACTTCATCAGCCAGGGGACCTGGCAACGCGAGCTGGAATCACTCGCGCAGACCCGACGACCAGACGCGCCGGAATGAGCGCGATGCGGCTCGATCGGCCTACACGATTGTTTGCGAGTGCGTCGTTGATTTTTTCGACGCTCATTTGAAGGGCGATCTGAACAAGAAACGGCGCTCATCAAGAAGTTCGAGTCGAATCCGCTGGGAGGTACCGCTCCAAACATGCGTTTCGTGGCTCGCGGAGTCTCCGGGCCGGAGCCATTTGAGAACGGGTCGGACAAGCCGCCTGAGCCGCGGCAAATTCGACCCTTGCTGGCAAAGCAGGGAGTCAATTCGACGATTGCGATCTTGAAGGCCTATCATGAGAAGGACCCCGGGGCTCCTATTTTCCAGGGCAATTTCGCCTTCGCGCTCGTGTACGAATTGCTCGAGAGCCACCAGGACCAAGCAGCCGTCGCGTTCGGGCGAATGTACCGCTCGTTCGGGCAAGACGTGGTCAAGAGCTTCATTACTGCCGGCGACAGCTATCTCCGCTTCGGCGACAAGGGACGCGCACAGGAGTACTTCGAGAGAGCCCGCACGCTCGATCCCGAGAACGGCGAAGCCGCCCTTCGGCTGAGGAAAATGGATGAGGCCAAGAAAGACTGACTGGAACCGGCGGCCGTGGCTGTGTCCGCTAATAGTCAAGTTTGGTGTCCCCGGAACCCGACGTGGCAGGGCTGGGTGAGCTTGGTTATCAGGCGGCGCTCGTCGAAATCTTCGGCCGGTCTGGGCGAATAGATTTGGGCCGGGCACGTTTCTCGGCCGGCCGGTAAGGCCAGGTCATTCGACCATCAGACGGCAGGCGCGGTGATGAGCGAAGCCATGATTCGACCGCCTGGCCCGGCGCCCTTGAAGAGGCGGTTTCAGCTCGGGCTGAGAGGGTTGCTTGCGACGATCCTGGTTTTGGCTTTGATCTGCGGCTGGATCGCCCGCGAACATCGGCGGGCGCAAGAACGGACGGCCCTCGTTGCCGAACTAGGGTCGGTCGGGATCAGCCCGTGCTTGGAGGAACCAACGGGGCTGGATTTCTGGATCAAGAAGCGAATCCCTGGCCGAGAGGCCTGGGTCCGAGATCGGATCGGAGAGGGCTGGCTGTCGTGTCCTACCGTTTTTGTCTGCTGGACGCTCGCCGATTCGCAGGTGCCTTACGCCGTAGATCGGTTGCGGCGGCTGGGAACGGTACGGGAGGTCCACTATCAGAACGGACCGTTGACCGAAACCGGGATCGCCCAGATGCGGACTGGGCTTCCCGACGTCGGCGTGGTTCCGAGGGCGAACCCGTCCTTGCAACGGTACTACTTGAGCAAGACCACCGGCGAACAATTCGCGCTCAGCGGTCTGGTGTTTGAGGCATTCCTCGCAATCGGCCTGCTCGGCATCCTGTCCGCGATCATCCTGCCCCTCGTCACGCTCGTCGTCAGCCGCCGCCGGGCAGCGGCTGAGCGGCCAATTCGCATGCAGTGAGCTTGCCCAGTCGTACTACCGGTATCAACCGTTTGACTTCCGGTAGCTCGAAAACTGCGTCACCAGCGATCAAGCCACTCTGAACTCGATCCGGCACCGACGGCAAACCGGCTGCTGGGCGTCCCGTGGAATGTGGAATCCGCGCTGCGGCGCGCCGGGCGACCTGGGAATTGATGCGAGGCCGGGCAATTGCCGGAGGGCGGGCGCACTGTATTGCCTGGTCAGATCGGCTCGTTTATAAGGGCGGAACTGACGACGTCCGATCCTGCCGGGAGCATCCTGATGAGTCGGATTGATCGACGACGAACGCTTCGGAGGAATGCCTGCGCGCTCCTTGCATTGGCATTCCTCCTCTCTGCCACGGGTGCGGACGAGCCTGATTTCAAGCCCATCTTCAACGGCAAGGATCTGACGGGCTGGCGGGTGGGCAACGCGGTGCTCGCCGGCAAGACGGCCTCCGAAGACGGCCGGTTCGCGGTCAAGGATGGGGTGCTGGTGATCACCGGCTCGAAAGACAAGCCGCCGAAGAACACCGAGATCGACACCGTCGATTCGTATGACGGCGATTTCACCCTCCGCCTGGAATTTCGGGCCTCCAGGGACGCGAACAGCGGCCTGCACCTGCGCGACAAGGCCTTCGCCCATCAGCTTCAGATCCGCGACTATCCCCGAGCCGGCCCCTACAAGACGCTCAAGAGCTACCGGGACGGCGACTGGAACGCGATCGAGGTGGTCGTCACCGGCACGAAGGCCCGGTGCACGTGCAACGGCGAGCTCCTGGAAGCCGCCCTCGAGATCCCTGAGAAGGGCCCTCTCGCTCTTCAATCTGAGATCAACATAATTGAATATCGCAATATCCAGATCATGCGGACGAAGTAGACCGACTCCGGCGAGATCTGCTGTGGGCGCCGGTTTCGACCGGGGGGTTTTCATCTCCTTGCGAGGACCCGAATATGGCCACGAGCGCCGAGCCGCAGCCGGGTGATTCGATCCTGCTCTTCGACGGAAACTCGACCCAGATCGAGGTCAGAAGCGGTCCCGATTACAGCCTGCCGCCGGGTAACACCCTGACCATCTCGGCCTGGATCAGGCCGGATACGGTCGAGTTCCCTCATCAGGAAGGGACGAACTATGTCCATTGGATGGGCAAAGGCGCAGCGGGAATGCAAGAGTGGGTCTTCCGGATGTATAGCTACAAGACGACCGATAAGCCGTGCCCGAGGCCGAACCGGACGAGCTTTTACGTGTTCAATCCCGCAGGCGGCCGCGGGACGGGGAGTTTCGAGGAAGAGCGCGTCGAGATCGGGGAATGGATGCACATCGTTGGCGCGGCGGATGCCGGCTGCACGCATTTCTTCAAGAACGGAACCTTCCGGGACTGCGACATCTACAACGACAGCGCAAGCTCCCAGTGCACCCTGCATCCCACATCGCCGAATTTCAGTGGCTGCGACCTGAGCACCGACCCGGTCACGCCGGTTGCCGGAACAGCACCGTTGTGGATCGGAACCCTCGACGGCCACAGCTATTTCCTGGGCGCGATTGCGCGCGTGCGGATCTGGCAGCGCATCCTGACCGATCTTGAAATCCAGGCGATGTACGAGAGCGACGCCGCGACGCCGAGGGACGACCTGGTGGCCGAGTTCCTGCTGAACGAGGGGTCGGGAACGGTGGCGACCGACAGCTCGGGGAATGCGAATAACGGCTTAATCACGGCTGGGACGTGGGGGACGCAGACGTAACGATCGGCGGATGGACGTCTTGGAAGCGCTGACGAAACTTCTGCTTGATCTGGTGCAGTGCGCCCGGAATCCCGCTCGGTGCATGATGGGGTTAGAAACCCCGTGGAGGCGCACTGGGATCTTGAAGCGGCGGCCCGCCGTGTGATCATCGACTGGTCTCGGCGTGTTTCTTTCGGCCGGAAACTCCGGCTCTTCATTTCCAGTGTTCGACATGGACCCGATGTTCGCCTTGCGCGTCGACGATCGTGACGTGCGACGGCACTGGGCGTTCCGCGGAGACACTTTTCGCGGGCCATACGGCAACGCAAAACGTGTCCATGTTGAGAAAGACACCACTGGGCGGCTGCTCCATCAGGTTGTATTTACCTGCGTCCTCCTGGAAGAAGATCGAGAAGCCGTTATTGGGATACTCGCACGTGGCGATCAAGAAGAGCACGCCATCCGTGGTGTTCGAGAAAAAACTGCGCTTGAACGCCTTGTACTCAATGTTCGCTCCATGGCTCAACTGTGGTGCGGGTGGGGTCGCTCCTCCGGTTGACATTTCATCTCTCCCGTCTCGTCTTCAAAGTGAATCGACGTGGTTGACAGGGTCTACGCCGGCGCCGGCAAAGCGATGTCGCCGCCTGGACCGGTTGACGGCGATCGCCTCGCCGTCGGTCTACTGCCAGGCTGCCTTTTACCAGACTCTTATCCCGAAATCCGCACAAAACTTTTGAGGATTTCCAGTTTTCATCTCGGAATCGATTTCTCGGAATTGCACGACTACGATGGGTTTCGAGAAAGCCGGGAGAAGGAAGCCCATGTTGATCGGCTATGCCAGGGTATCGACCGACGAGCAGTCGCTCGACCTCAAGCTCGACGCCCTGAAGGCGGCGGGCTGCAAGCGGGTCGTCACGGACAAAGTCTCGACCACCAAGGCCGACCATCCCGGCCTCGCGGATGCGGTGTCTCACCTCCGCGATCGGGATGTGCTCGTGATCTGGAAGCTGGACGGGCTGGGCCGCACGGTGAAGGGACTGGTCGACTTTGTAGCTGACGTACAAATCGGCCCGAGAGCTCTTGAAGAGCGGGATGCCGCCACGGGACGTAGCCCAGAATCTCGGTGTCTCGATCCCAACCCTTTACCGCTGGCTCCCCGCCGCGACTCGGTGAGCTCTGTCCCGACACTCCATTCCGGTCATTCGTTCCGTCCCGAGCAGTCCCCGACCCTGGGCGAGGCAAAGGGCTATGGATCAACGAAAAGACACATCTCATCACCTTTTCTTGGGATTGCTGGCCCTTCAGACCGGCCTGATCGACCAGGCGGCGTTGGTGGCCGCCTTCCATGCCTGGACCCAGGACAAGGCCCGTCCCCTGGCCGACCACCTCGTCGCCCTCGGCCACCTCGACGGGGCGCATCGTCCCCTGCTGGAGGGCCTGGCAGCCGCCCACCTCGCCCGGCACGGCGACGATGTCGAGCAGAGCCTCGCTGCCGTCCGCGCCGGCCGATCCACCCGCGAGAGTCTGGCGCATCTGGGCGACCCGGGCATCCACGAGACGCTCGGCCACGTCGGCTCAGGCCCGGGCTTGACCGACGAGGGCCATGAGGACGCCGACCTCACGGCCAGCTATGCCGTCGGCATCGCCACCAGCGACGGACAGCGGTTCCGGGTCCTCCGGCCACACGCCCGGGGCGGGCTGGGTGCCGTCTTCGTGGCGCTGGACTCCGAGCTGCACCGCGAGGTCGCCCTCAAGCAAATCCTCGACAGTCACGCCGACGACCAGACCAGCCGCGCCCGCTTCCTGCTGGAGGCCGAGATCACGGGCGGCCTCGAGCACCCGGGGATCGTCCCGGTTTACGGCCTGGGCACCTACCCGGACGGACGGCCCTTCTACGCCATGCGGTTCATCAAGGGCGACAGCCTCAAGGAGGCCGTCGACCGCTTCCACGCCGAGGAAACGATGAGGGCGGATCGCGGCCGCCGCTCGCTGGAGCTGCGAAACCTGCTGCGCCGCTTCACCGACGTGTGCAACGCGATCGAGTACGCCCACAGCCGCGGCGTGCTGCACCGGGACATCAAGCCGGGGAATATCATCGTCGGCAAGCACGGCGAGACGCTGGTGGTCGATTGGGGCTTGGCCAAGGCGACCGGACGCACCGATCCCGGGGTGGACACGGGCGAGCGGACGCTGATCCCGTCGTCGGCCAGCGGGACCGCCGAGACGCTGGCGGGCATGCGCCTGGGGACGCCGGCGTACATGAGCCCCGAACAGGCTGAGGGGGCCCTCGAGCACCTGGGGCCGCGATCGGATGTGTACAGCCTGGGGGCTACGCTGTACTACCTGCTGACTGGCCGGCCGCCGTTCGAGGGGGACGTTGGCGAGGTCATCCGCGCCGTGCAGCGGGGTGATATCAGGCCGCTGCGGCGGCTCGACCCCTCCGTTGACCGGGCGCTCGAGGCGGTGTGCCAGAAGGCGATGGCCCTGAAGCCGGCGGACCGCTACCCATCGTGCCGCGCACTGGCCGAAGAGATCGAGCGGTGGACGGCCGATGAGCCGGTCTCGGCCTATCGCGAGCCGTTCGCGACGCGGGTCACGCGGTGGGGCCGCGGCCACCGCACGGCCGCCGTCAGCACGGGCGTGCTGCTGCTGGCGGCCGTGGTCGGACTGTCCATCGGCGCCCTGCTGATCAACCGCGAGCGCTCCAAGGCCGAGGCGAGCTTCCGCCAGGCCCGCGCCGCGGTCGATCGCTACTTCACCACCGTCAGCGAGAGCAAGCTCCTCGATGTGCCGGGCCTCCAGCCGCTCCGCAAGGAGCTGCTCGACGCGGCCCAGGAGTATTACCGCGACTTCCTCCAGAAGCGGGGTGACGACTCGTCCGTCCGGGCCGATGCCGCCGCGGCTTCCTACCGGGTCGGCTGGATCAACCGGGAGCTGGGCCGCCCGCGCGAGGCCCTCGTCAACTTACAGACCTCGGCCGCCCTCTATGAGAAACTGGTCCGCGAGCACCCCGGGGTCGTTGAATACCGCCGGCTCGAGGCCATGTGCCTCGGCTCGCTGGCCCTGGTTTTCCAGTCACTCGACCAGACCGACGAGGCCCTGCGTACCCACCGCCAGGCGCTCGCGATCCGGGAGGACCTGGCAAAGATCGAACCGGGCAACGTCCTCCTCCAGAACGACCTCTCGCGCACGCGCCGCAACATCGGGGATGTCTACCGCGTGCTCGGCAAGGTCGACCAGGCCCTCGCCGAGTGGGACCAGGCGCTCGCGATCGGTCAGCCGCTGCTCGGGTCGCTGCCCACGGGGGGCGACGGCCGGGTCGACATGGCCGGTCGCAGCAACCCCTCGGCCATCGTCCGCGAGGACGTGGCGCGGTTGCAGATCGACCGCACCAACCTTCTCCGCGACCGCGGGCGCCCGGACGAGGCCTGGGCTGCCTTGCGCCAGGCACGCGACCTCTTCGACGAGCTCGGTCGCGAGCAGCCCGACAATCAGACCATCCGCTCCGACCGGAGCCTGGCTTATTCCCGCGAAGGGGACGTCCTCTCCGACCTTGGCCGACCCGAGGAGGCCGAGAAAGCGTACCGCATCGGCCTCGATCTCTGCGCGGGGTTGGCCGCCGCCAACCCGAGGGTCCCCAAGTACCGCTCCTCGCTGGTGGCTCTGAATATCAAGCTCGGAGCGATGCTCAAGACGGTCGGCCGGTTGCCAGAGGCGGAAGCCGTGGAGCGCAAGGCGATCGAGCTCGCGGAGGGCCTCGTCGCCGAGCAGCCGGATGAGCCATACTTCCAGTCCCTGCTTGTCCAGGGATTCACCCAGAATGGGTTACTGCTGATGACGCAAGGTCGGACTGCCGATGCCCTCCCGCTCCTCCGCCGAGCCGCGGAGATCCAGCAGGCGGTCGTGCACAAGCACCCGGAAACCATCTATTACCAGGGCACCCTGAGCAATATCCTCCGGCGCTCGGCCCGGCCGAGAACGCGACTGGCCACGTAGCCGAGGCCCGCGACGCCCTCGAGCGCGCCTCTAAAATCGACCAGTCACTCGCCGGCACCTACCCCGTCTCGCGTTACAACCTCGCGTGTGACCTCGCCTTGATGATCCCGATCGCCCCGACCGACCGCCGCGAACGCGCTGGCGAAGCTGGCAATCGATGCCATCCGACAGGCGACCACCGCCGGCTACGCGAACATCAAGAACATGGAGACGGACACCGATCTGGACCCTTTGCGCCCCCGCGGGGACTTCCAGTCCCTCATGACCGGCTTGCGAGCCAGGGCCGCCGCGGGCCCGTGAGCCCGGTTCGGTGCGACGGCCTCAGGGATATACCGTCGCCGCACTCACCGCCGGTATCGGCAGGCCCTGGCGTACAGCGGGTGCCTCATGGCCTGGACGACGCGGCCCTACAAGGCCTTGAACCCGTTGACCCTGGACCGCGCCTCTGAATAACAGTCTCGGTAAAGATCGTTGTTTCTTTCTCCGTTGCAATCGGAACCCCAGGACGGTCATGGCTGTCGCTGCCAGCGAACGTGGCATCGAGCGTCGCGAGCTGAGCTTCAAAGGGGCCAAGCAGGTCGTGGCGGCGTTCGCTCCGAAGCTCGAAGCGGCGCGGCCGGAAGACCGCGCGCCGTTGATCGATGCGATGCTCAAGGCCATCGAATACCACCGCGTTGGCGCGGCTCTCCGTAGACCAGCGGCCGGAGCACGACCCGCGTCGGGCGTCGGAGCCGAGGACGACCGGCCGGCCGGGGCACTCGGCGACGTGGGCCTTGTCGGTCGCATGCTTTACGGGGGCCCGCGTCCGGCGGGTCGTGTCGCCCTTCTCGAGGTACACCAGCTCCCGCCGGAGGTCGTCGAACCGCCGGTTTCCCCGCGGCGCGACACGTGGGAACCGCGGATGCCTCGCTCACAGGCTGGACGTGATCTCGGGAATGGCCTCCCCGTTGGCTCCGGCCAACTCCACGATGGTGACCTGCGCCGCCTTGCCGGTCTTGAAGCCGGCAACCGAGATGGTGACGCTGAAGTTGCTCGGACTGTAGACCGCCGACTTGACCCGGAGCACCTTGGCCTTCTTGCCGTGCTTCTGGGTCACGTGATAGTTGCCGGTCGACTGGGCGCCGCCCGCATCGAGCGCGCCGTTGAATAAGAATTCAAATCCGATTAGCTGTTTACGCTTTCTCTTGTGGGAAAAGACCCGCTGCTCGCCAACAAACACGGGAGGCCCGGTGGGCCCCACCGCCGCCGGCTCGGTGATGGTCAGCGTGTTGACGGAGGGGCTGCCCAGGGCCCCGTTCCCCATGGGTGTGCCCAGGCTGAAAGTCAGCGTCTGGCTGGGGCCAGGATCGGAGAGGAGTGTGCCGGTGATGTCCTCTGTAGTCTGCCCGATCCCGAACGTCAGCACACGGCCGTGACGCCGCTATACGCCACGCCCAAGGCCGCGGTGCCGCCGAGCTCAAACGGCACGACCAGACCGGTGACCTGGCTCATCGTGTTGTTGCCGCCGTCGGTGACGTACATGCGGCCGGCGACGACGGCGAGGCCGGCGGGGAGGTTGAACCCGGAGGCGAAGATACTGACCACGCCCGTGGGCGTCACCTCGTCCACGGTGTTATTGCCGCCGTCGGCGACGTACAGGTTATCGGCCGAGTCGAAGGCCAGCCCGGAGGGACTGATGAACCCGGAGGCGAAGGTGATGGGCGTCCCGCCCGCCTTCGCCACCTTGCTCACTGTGCCGCCGACATCGTTGACGACGTACAGATTTCCAGTGGCGTCGAACGCCAGGCGGATGGGTCCGTTGAGCCCGGAGGCGAACGTGGTGCGCTTCCCTGCGGGAGTCACCTCCATCACCGCGTCGTCGCCGATATCTGCGACGTAAAGGTCGCCGGCGACGTCGAACGCCAGGCCGGTCGGTTCGTTGAAACCCGAGGCGAAAATCGTGGGCTTCCCGCCCCCGGCCGGCACCTCGCTCACCGTGCCGGCGCCGGCGTCGGCGACGTACAGGTTGCCGGCGGCATCGACGGCCAGGCCGAGGGGAAGTTTGAACCCGGAAGCGAACGGGCTGACCTTCCCCGCGGGGCTTACCTCGCTCACCGTGCCGTCGCCGGCATTGGCAACGTAGAAGTTGCCGGCGGCGTCGGCGACCAGGCTCAACGGGATTGTTGAACCCGGAGCCGGAGGCGAAAGTAGTGCCGCTCAGGGTGCCCGCGACCGTCACGGGTATGCTGAACGTGCCGGCGCTCTCGTTCACCGTCTCGCTGCCGGTGCCAAACTGCACCACCGCCGGTTCGGTGATCAAGAGCGTGTTGACGGAGGCACTGCCCACGACGCCGCCCCCCGTGGGCGCGTCCAGGGTCACTGTCAGCGTCTGGTTGGGGCCGGGGACGGAGAGGAGCGTGCCAGTGATGTCCAGGGTGGTCTGCCCAATCCCAAACTTCAGCGGACTGGCCGTGACGCCGCTGTAGGCCACGCCCGACTCCGCGGTACCGCCGAGCTCAAACGGCACGGCCAGGGTTTCGGTGACCTTGCTCACCGTGCCGTTCAGGTAGTTGGTGACGTAGATGCTGCCGGCGTGCACAGCCAGGTCGATGGGGACGTCGAACTCCCCGGAGGCGAAGGTGATGCCCACGCCGCCCGCGGCCGACACCTCGTCCACCGTGGCGCCGTTTTGGTCGACGACGTACAGGTTGCCGGCGGCGTCGAACGCCAGGCCGGCGGGATCTTGGAACCCGGTGGCGAAGGTCGTGGCCGCCCCGCCCCCGAGCGGCACCTTGCTCACCGTGTCCGGAGTTGGCGACGTAGAGGTTGCCGGCGGCGTCGAACGCCAGGCCGCCGAGCCGGATGAAACCGGTGGCGAAGGTGGTCGTGCGCCGCCCCCGGCCGGCACCTCGCTCACCGTGCCGTCGCCCTCGTTGGCGACGTAGAGGTTGCCGGCGGCGTCGCAGGCCAGGAAGCCGGGGAGGTCGAACCCGGAGGCGAAGGTGCTGGGCTTCCCGCCCTTCGGCGACACCTTGCTCACCGTGCCGTCGACCCCGTTGGCAACGTAGAGGTTGCCGGCCGAGTCGAAGGCCAGGCCATCGGGACCTTTGAACCCGGCGGCGAAGATGGTGGTGTCGCCGTCGGGCGACACCTTGCTCACCGTGTCGTCGGCGACATCCGTGACGTAGAGGTTGCCGGCGGCGTCGAAGGCGAGGCCCGAGGGATTCGTGAACTCGGAGGAAAAGGTGGAGACGGTGGGGGTGCCGTCGGGGGTGCCCGAGACGGTCACGGGTATGCTGAACGTGCCCGCGCTCTCGTTCACCGTCTCGCTCGTGTTGCCGAACTGCACCAGCGCTGGCTCGATGATCGTCAACGTGTTGACAGACGGGCTGCCCAGGTCGGCGCCCCCCTCGGCGCGTCCAGGGTCACTGTCAGCGTCTGGGCGGAGCCCGGGTCGGAAAGCAACGTGCCGGTAATATCAGCGGTGAACTGCCCGATCCCAAACGTCAGCGGATTCGCCGTGACGCTGCTGAAAGCCACGCCCGAGGCCGCGGTGCCGCCGAGCCCAAACGGCACCGCCAGGGTTTCGGTGACCTGGCTCACCGTGCCGTTGCCGTGGTTGGCGACGTAGAGGCTGCCGGCGTGCAGAGCCAGGCCGGCTGGGAAGTCGAACCCGGTGGCGAAAGCGGTGGCCGCCCCGCCCGTGGCGGGCACCTCGTCCACCGTCGCATTGGTTTGGTCGACGACGTAGAGGTTGTTGTGGGCGTCGAATGCCAGGCCGACGGGACCGTCGAATCCGGTGGCGAAGGTCTTGGACGCTCCGCCCGCGCGCGGCACCTCGCTCACCGTGTTGTTGCCGAGGTTGGCGACGTAGAGGTTGCCGACGGCGTCGAACGCCAGGCCATCGGGTTCGTCGAACCCGGTGGCGAAGGTGGTGGGCGTCCCGCCCCCCGGCGGCACCATGCTCACCGTGCCGTCGCCGACGTTGGCGACGTAGAGGTTTCCTGTGGCGTCGAACGCCAGGTCGGTGGGATCGTTGAACCCGGTGGCAAACGTGGTGGGCGTCCCGCCCCCGGCCGGCACCTTGTTCACCGTGTCGGCGCCGTCGTCGGCGACGTAGAGGTTGAAGTTCGAGTCGAAGGCTAAGCCGACGGGAAACTTGAAACCGGAGGCGAAGGTGCTAGGCGTCCCGCCCGCCTCCGCCACCTTGCTCACCGTGCCTTTGGCTCCGTTGGCGACATAGAGGTTGCCGGCCGAGTCGAAGGCCACGCCGTAGGGACCAATGAACCCGGAGGCGAAGTTTGAGACGGTGGGGGTGCCGTCGGGGGTGCCCGAGACCGTCACGGGAATGCTGAACGTGCCGGCGCTCTCGTCGACACTCTCGCCGCCGCTCAAGAAATTCACCGTCGCCGTCGACAACAGGCTGCGGTGTTCCAGAGCGTCAAACGACGCCCTCCGATGGAATGCGCACGAGCGTTTGCGGCGAACACCCGTCCGGCTAGGGCGGCGATGGGAGTGCTGAGAGGAGAACCAGGATGCGAAAGTCATGGGTCATTCCTCTCTGGACGGAGCTTGGAGTGTCATGGTTCAGCGTAAAATGGCTCACACATCGATCGCCTCATTCCGGCCCGATGGTCTTTCCTCCCTTGCCGATCGCAAAGGCGTCAGTGCCGGCGAGTGTCGCCCCGTCGGCGCTGGTAACCGTGTCGCTGACATCGAGCCGGCCGCCGTTTGGGAACTTCTGGTTCCCGGCGATCTTGACGGTCACCGTGTCATCTGAAGGTGAGTACGCGACGGCGAAAGCGACGTTTCGCAGCTTCGCGGGCTTCTTCTTGGTGGCCCTGGCGACAATCGTCTCGACGCTGTAATCAACGGAATCCCCGGCGCTCGTGCCCATCGGGCGGCTGAATTCCAGGGTGAAGCCTTGCAGGACGGGTTTGCCCGCCGGCTTGCCTTTCTTGTTCGTCTTGCGGTGAAAGAGCGGCTGCTCGCCGATGATCACGGGCGCGGACGTGGAGGTCGGACTCGGTGTCGATGTCGGTTCGGCGATGGTCAGCGTGTTGACGGAGATATTGCCCAGGGCGGAGTCCCCCGTGGGCGTGCCCAAGGTGAATGTCAGCGTCTGGCTGGGGCCGGGGTCGGAGAGGAGCGTGCCGGTGATGTCCAGGGTGGTCTGCCCGATCTCGAACGTCAGCGGGCTGGGCGTGACGCCGCTATAGGCGATGCCCGCGACCGCGGTGCCGCCGAGCGCGAACGGCACGGTCACGGTTTCGTTGACCTTGCTCACTGTGTCGTCGTCTCGTTGGCGACGTAGAGGCTGCCGGCCGTCGAAGGCCAGGCCGTAGGGATTGTTGAACCCGGTGGCGAAGGTGCTGACCACCCCGGCGGGCGTCACTGCGTTCACCGTGCCGGCGTCAGTGTTGGCGACGTACAGGTTGCCGGCCGAGTCGAAGGCCAGGCCATCGGGCTGCTTGAAGCCCGAGGCGAAGGTGCTGACCACTCCCGCGGGCGTCACTTTGCTCACCGTGCCCAAGAGGATGTCGGCGACGTAGACGTTGCCTTTCGAGTCGACCGCCAGACCGCCGGGCGAGCCGAACCCGGAGGCGAAGGTGGTGGGCGTCCGCCCGCGGCCGTTACCTCGCTCACCGTGCCGGCTCGGGCTCGCCGCCTTGATTGGCGACGTAGAGGTTGCCTGCGGCGTCGAAGGCCAGGCTGAAGGGTTCGTTCAACCCGGAGGCGAAGGTGATGGCGCACCGCCCGCGGCCGGCACCTCGCTCACCGTGCCGTTGCCGGCGTTGGCGACGTACACGTTGCCGGCCGAGTCGACGGCCAGGCCCCAGGGATCGTTGAACCCGGATGGCGAAGGTGATGGGCGCCCCCGCCGGCGACACCTCGCTCACCGTGCCGCTTCCGAGGTTGGTCACGTAGACGTTGCCGGCCGAGTCGACGGCCACGCCGCTGGGCTCGTTAAACCCGGAGGCGAAGGTCGAGACGGTGGGCGTCCCCGAGAGCGTTACCGGGATGCTGAACGTGCCGGCCGTCTCGCTCACGGTCTCGCTGCCGGTGCCAAACTGCACGGCCGGCTCGATGATGGTCAGCGTGTTGGCGGACGGACTGCCCAGGCTGAAGCCCCCTGTGGGTGTGCCCAGGGTCAAAGTCAGCGTCTGGCTGGGGCCGGGGTCGGAGAGGAGCGTGCCGGTGATGTCGAGGGTGGTTTGCCCGATCCCGAACAAGAGCGGACTGGCCGTGAGACCGCTGAAGGCCGTGCCCGAGACCGCGGTCCCGCCCAGAGTGAATGGCACGGCCACGGTTTCGCTGAGCTTGCTCACCGCGGTGCCGCCAGTGCGTTGGAGACATAGAGATTGCCGGCGGCGTCGAAAGCCAGGCCGCCGGGAAAGCTGACCTCGGATGCGGTGGCGAAGGTGGTGACCACCCCCGCGGGCGACACCTTGCTCACCGTGCTGTCGCCGTAGTTTGAGACGTAGAGGTTGCCAGCCGAGTCGAAGGCCAGGGTCCAGGGATTGTCGACCCGCGGAGGCGAAGGTGCTGACCGCCCCCGCGGGTGACACCTTGCTCAGCGTGTGGTCGGCGGTGTTTGAGACGTAGAGGTTGCCGGCGGTGTCGAAGGCCAGGCCGCCCGGGGCGTTGAACCCGGAGGCGAAGGTCACGGGCGTCGTGCTACCCACAGGCGCACCTCGCTCACCGTGTTGTTGCCAGAGTTGGCGACGTAAAGGTTGCCAGCCGAGTCGAAGGCCAGGCCGATGGGGTTGTCGAACCCGGAGGCGAAGGTGCGGACCGCCCCAGGGGCCGTCCACCCCCCCGTGCGCACCAGCGAGCTCACCGTGTTGTTGCCTGCGTTGGCGACGTAGAGGTTGCCGGCGGAGTCGAAGGCCAGGGCCCAGGGATTGTCGAACCCGGATGATTGTGTTGATGACCACGCCCGCGGGCGACACCTCTTCCACCGTGCCGTTGCCGTGGCTGGCGACATAGAGGTTGCCGGCGGCGTCGAAGGCCAGGCCTCCGGGTCCATCGAACCCAGAGGCGAAGGCCGGAGATCGGTGGGGGGGCGGAGGGGGGCCCCGAGAGCGTGACCGGGATGCTGAATGTGCCGGCGCTCTCGTCGACGGTCTCGGTGCCGGTGCTGAAACTCACCGTCGACGACAACAGGCGGCGGTCTTCCAGAGCTTCAAACGACGCCCTGCGATTGAATGCGCGCGAGCGGTTGCGCCGAGCCCCGGACCGGGTGAGCGGCGGCGGGAGTGCTGCATGGAAGAGAACCAGGATGCGAGAGTCATGGGCCGCTCCTCTCGAGGATGAAGATCGAGGTGTCATGGTTCCGGGTAAAATCGAGAGACGGCGGTTGACTCGATTCGCCGCGTGAGATTCGGCACGCGATCGGACCGCGATCATCCCAGGCCTTTCGCCTCCTCCCGCGACGTCGTGTCGACGGTCCGCCGGTCCGGATCGGCCGCCGGACCGCGGCGTTGCAGATCGTGGCCTCGGTCATGGTCCCGCCCCCTTTCGCGGCGACGCACCACACGGGTCGCCCCGTGGGTCAATGCGCCATCGGCCGGCGAAAAGCACCACGCTCACGGACCTTTTTCTCGCGAGGTCTCCGCGCAGGGCCGGGCGCGCGCAGTCGCCCCGGCGAGGCGGCGCCGCTGCTCGGAGGGTGCACGAGAAGGTCTTCGAGCCCCGCCAGGGGCGGGATCGAATCGCTCGGGGCGCGAGCCCCGAGTGATCGGGCAGGGAACCAGCCCCCGTGCCTGCCCCTTCGGGGCTTTTCGTACACCCGTCAGCCTCGGATCACGCCCGGTTGCGGGCTAATCGTCGCCCTTCGTGGGACGCTCTGCGTCCGAGATGCCCAGCAAGCGGGATGCCTCCGATCGCACCAGCGCCAGCTCTCGCCCGGTCGGCTGACTGGCCGTCTCCACCGACGGCAAGGCCTTCGCGTACCACTCGCGACCCTTCTCCTTGTCTCCGAGCTGCCAGTAAGCCATCGCCAGGAAGAAGCCGTCGACGGCCGTGAAGCACCCGGGGGCCGCGGCCTCGGACTTCTCGAGCGCGGCGATCGCATCGTTCCAGGCGCCGGCGCGGTAATGGGCCGACGCCGAGGGTCGTCCAGACGTCGCGGACCTTCGGCGTGTTCCGGATCAGCTCGTTCGCCAGCTCGATCGCGCGGCGCGGGTCGCGGTGGCCGGGGTCCGTGGCGGCGGCGAGCATCCAGGCATAGTCGGCCATGCACCGCTGGACCTCGGGCATCCTCGCGGAGAAGGTGCGTCGCAGGGCGGCCAGGGCCTCCTCGTAGCCTTTCCGGGCCATCGTCGAGGCGGCCCTGGTCGCGGGCGATGCTCGAGAGGATCGTGAGCCCGAAGAGTGTCTGGGGGTGCTCGGGCCCGAGCGTGCGCCGGTTCAGCGCGTTGGCCTCCTCGGCCAGCTTGCGCGCTTCGTCGAGGTGGCCCTGGAGGCGCGCGGCGTCGGCGAGGTTGATCATGGCCAGGATCGTCTCCTCGTTCGTCGGGCCGAGGAGCTCCCGCAGTCCCTTCAGGGCCTCCTCGAACAGCGCCCGGGCCTCCGCCGGCCGGCGCTGGTCGAGCAGGAGCTCGCCCAGGCCGTTCACCGCCCGGAGCGTGTCCTGGTGGTCGGGGCCGAAGACGCGCCGGAGTGTCTGGACGGACTCGTCGAACAGCGGCCGGGACTTCGGCCCACTGCCCGAGGTGGCGCCGCATGATCGCCAGGTTGTACGTCGAGCGCAGCGTGAAGATGGACTCGGGGCCCTCGACCCGGCGCTGGATTTCGCGGTATTCCTCCACGAGCTTCGCCGCGTCTTCGAGCAGGCCTTGCATGGCCAGCGCGATCGACAGGTTGGTCATGGCATGGAGCGTGCGCCGGTCTTCGGGGCCGAGGGTTCGCCGCTTGACCGCCACCACCACCTCGAGGATCTTCTGGGCCTCCGCGGACTTTCCCATCTGGAGCAGGATGATGGCGAGGCCGTCCATCGCCGCGGCGGTCTCCGGGTGCTCGGGGCCGAGCTCCTGCCGGCGGAGCGCGATCGCGCGCTGGTGCTGCGCGAGCGCCTTCTCATGGTCGCCGAGGTACTGGTAGCTCACGCCGAGTGTGTTCCGGATCGACGCCTCCACGAGGGGCTCGCCGGCGAACGCCGTGGCGATCTCGGGCTCCGCCCGGTCGAGCGCCTCGCGGACCGTCGCGTCGCGGCTCAGTCCCGCCCTCCTGGCCCTTGGGCCGGGCGGCCGAGAGCACCTTGTCCTGGAAGAACTTGAGCACGGCGTTGGCCCGCGCCTCCGACCGTTTCGCCTGCCGGAGCTGCTCGGCCGCGTCGTCCCGCGCCGTCAGCGCCTCGCGTTCGGCCTCGCGGGCCCGCAGGGCTTGCCAGGTGCTCGCGCCGGCCCCCGCCGCGACGAGCAGGACGAATCCCGCGGCCGTGCCGATCAGCGTCCGGTGCTTGCGCACGAATTTCCGCAGGCGATACCGCCGCGACGGCGGCGAGGCCTCAACCGGCTCGTCGTGCAGGTAGCGCTCGATGTCCCGCGCCAGGCCGCTGGCCGTCTCGTAGCGGCGGGTCCGATCCTTCTCCAGGCACTTCATCACGATCCAGTCGAGGTCGCCGCGCACCAGCCGGGTGAGCTTCAGCGGCTCGGTCTGGCGGCTCGCGGCCAGGCTCGGCAACGTGTCGCTCGACGAGAGCCGGAGGCTCGGCCGCGGCGGCTCCTCCTCCCGGATCACCCGCCGCACCTCCTCCCAGGTGGCCTGCTTGAGCCGCTGCTTCTCCAGCGGCGTCGTCCCCGTCAGCAGCTCGTAGAGGATCACCCCCAGCGCGTAGATGTCGCTCCGCGTGTCCACGTCCAGCGCGTTGATGCCCACCTGCTCCGGCGCCATGTACAGCGGCGTGCCGACCACCGTGCCGAAGGCGGTGTAGAGCGTCCGATCCGTCAGGGCGCCGGCGGCGCCCAGGGCCTTGGCCAGGCCGAAGTCGATGACCTTGGGCACCGGCTCGCCGTCGTGCTCGGTGACCAGCAGGTTGCTCGGCTTCAGGTCGCGGTGGATGATCCCCTTCTGGTGCGCGTGCTGGACGGCGGAGCAGATCTGCACGAAGAGGTCGAGGCGGTCCTTGATGCTCAGCCGGCGGGCGTCGCAGTATTCGGTGAGCGGCCGGCCCTTGACCAGCTCCATGACGAAATAAGGGCGGCCGGCGTCCGACGCCGCCCGGCTCGTCGCGGGTCGTGCCGCCGTCGAGGATCTTGGCGATGTTGGGGTGGTCCATCAGCGCCAGCGCCTGCCGCTCGGCCTCGAAGCGGGCCAGGACGGCCTTGGAGTCCATCCCGGGCTTGATCAGCTTCAGGGCGACCAGCCGCTTGACCGGGTCGCGCTGCTCGGCCATCCAGACCGTGCCCATGCCGCCCTCGCCGATCGGCTCGAGGAGCTTGTAGCGGCCGGCGACGATGGCCCCGGCCGGCTCGCCGTCCGGCAGGGAGGGGGTCGACACGCCGGTCGCGTCGAGGCCGATCGCTCATCGGATCGAGGATGTCGTCCGGCTCGGCGTGGGCCCGCAGCAGGGCCTCGACGCGGCGCCGCAGCCGCTCGTCGCCGGCGCAGGCCTCCGCGAGGAAGGCGGCGCGCTCGGCCTCGGTCGGCTTGTCCAGGGCGGCGATGAAGATCGTGGCTTCGGTCATGATCCCGGCCCTCTCGCGTCGAGCGCACCGGCGGTCGTCCCATCAGTCAATGCGCCATCCGGCCGGCGAAAAGCACCACGCTCACGGATCTTTTTCTTCCGAGATCTCCGTGCGGAGCCAGGCCCGCGCGTAGGCCCACCAGCGGTCGGCGGTCGTCGGTGAGATGCCCAGGACCTCCGCCGCCGCGGCGAGGCTGAGGCCGCCGAACGCATGCAGCTTGAGGAGCTCCGCCTTCGCCGGCTCGATCGCGGCGAAACGCTCGAGGGCCTCATCCATGGCGAGCAGTCGTTCGTCGCGCCGGGGGGCCTCCAGGGCGTCGCCCTCCAGCTCCACGCGGCGCAGCTTGCCGCCGCGCTTGGCACGGCGCTTCCGACGGGCATTCTCCACGAGGATCCGACGCATCGCTTCGGAGGCCGCCACGAAGAAGTGTTTGCGGTTGGCGAACGTGCGGTCGTTCGTCGAGCCGACGAGCCGCATGTAGGCCTCATGCACCAGGGCCGTGGCATCGAGCGTCTGCCCGGGAGATTCGCTGGCCAGCCGCGCCGCGGCGAGCTTGCGCAGCTCGTCGTAGACCAGAGGCAGGAGTTGCTCGGCCGCCCCGGTGTCGCCCTGCTCGACGGAGAGAAGCATCGAGATCGCGCATCAGTCGATCACTGCCCGTTTCGTGTTGAGTATGAAAGTCGATCAATTTCTTAAGCACATAGTCCTTTCGCTGAGAGCAGGGGTGGCGATATGCCTTGCGGCCGGCCACCATCTGGTAGGCGATCCGGCTGAATCGACCGGCTACCTGAACGCGGATCGCGCGGGGATCTCTCCCTTGAAGCTTCCATCCCGTGGCAAGCACGCGGAAATGGTCGTTGCACTTCACCAGGTTGTCCGCGATCATCATGATCGCCCGACGCAGGCGGCGGTTGGCGCAGCGGACGAGCTTGCCATTTGGGTAGTCCACCTCATCGCTCTGATAGCGCGACGGGAACAGCCCAGCTCGGCCGGTGATGGAGCGGCACGTAGGGTAGCGGTCGATGAGCCCCATTTCGCCGGCGAATTCGGCGGCCGAGACCACGCCGATCCCTGGGATCCCCAAAAGCAGGACGTATGGCGTTTGCACCAGCAAGGCCGCCAACTCCACGTCGATCACCCGTACGCCCCGGACCTTAGCCAGCCGATCGTCGTCAAGTTCGGTCAACATTCGCAGATGGAGGCTGGATTCATCCTCGGCGCCGGGCGACAAGCGAGCCCAAGCCACAGTCTTCTCCAAGGTGGGGAGGTGAATGCGGATGCCGGCCTGACGAAGTTGCTCGATCAGCCCCGACAGCCCGGTACGAAGGATTGCTGCGGCGGAGCCGACGTGCCTGGCGACCCACAGTGGGATCTGCGAATCGTAGATGTCCTCGAAACAGCGGCTATATCCTGGCATAATCGCATGAAGATGCTCATGGATCTGGCAGCGCACGCGCCACGGCTTTCTCAACCTGGTCACGGCGGTGCCGCGCCAGCAGTTGCAGACGGACCGACATCGGATCAGGCGGCGGTTCGAGCAAGCCGAAGCCATTGACGCCTCCACGGTAGATGGCAGCCAGATCGGTGTCGTCTGTCTTGTTGCCGGGGTTGGCCGATTGTCGGTGTTGCTTGCAGAGGATACGCGTCACGTCGTTCATCGATCCATCTTCCGCGGCCGCCCCGGCAGCATTCTCAAACCGGGCCCGGGCGGCTTTGCCCGAGGAGGTGGCATCCCGGCCGGAACGCATCGAGGGACAGCTCAGCTCGATCTTAGCCGGCCCCCTGTGAAAACGACAGCGACTCGACCTGCCCGAGCCATGCACACCGAGATAAGCCGGTGGAGTAACCGCGGAAGTAGGCGAGACGGGAGGAAGGCTCCAGGGCCCGGCCTCCGCGCGCATGATGCGGTCCCCTTCGGTCGCGTCACGCCCGGCAGTTACAGGACGGCGTCCCGAACTCTTGGAAATGGTACGGGCGCTCCGTCTTCATCGCCGACAGGTCGTACGTCTCCATGCCGGACACGCAACAGGGCACCGGCGAGAGCACCCTCGCCGGATCTTCTGACAATGCGACACTCTTGGGATTGTGCGGCCGTTCAAGATGTGGCACGCGGTGGAATGGAGTATGTTCCCACCACGTGAGCCACGGGCTCGTTGTCGTTTTCCGAGTAGAGCGAAACTTCGCCGACGGCCAACGACTTGCCAAGCTTCAACAGCTTGCACACGCCGATGATGGTCTTGGTCGCGACGGGCTTACGCAGAAAATTAATTGTCAGGCTCGTGGTCACGGCCAGAGGGACGATTCCGATTTCGCCGAGGATGGCAACGTAGAGCGCGACGTCTGCGACTGTCATGAGCACCGGGCCGGCGACCGTTCCTCCAGGTCGCAATTCGCGGGGACCGATTTCGTGCGACACCGTGGATCCGCGATCTCCAACCTCCTGGACAACGCACTTCGTCTGCGGCAACTCGGCGGTAATGAATGCAACGATTTCTTCCTTCGTGGCCATGGTGACTCTCCGGTAAGGCCCGTCAAGGATAGCAGAAATAATCTCACGGTGACGGGCGAGCGATTCGACCTTGCCTGTATCACAGTCGAATAAAGATTTGCCCGGCAACCACGTGCCATTCGGCAAACAGACCGACGCGGGCGGAATCGATCCGGCCGCTCGGGGAAGTGATGAGGCAAAAAGTTCGCGGTCGATCGCGGGCCGCAAACGGGTTAGAATATGGTGAGTCCGCCGCGCTGTGACGGGTTCTGGCAACACTCATTGCAAGAGATCGATTCATGGCTCGCTTAGACTTATTCGTCGTATTGTCGCTGGTCCTTTGTTTTGCAACGCCCGCCCGCGCTGACTTGCCGGCTGCAATCCCCGCCCCGATTCCCCCCGCGACGACCGCAGCAGATCCAGCAGACGGTCGATCGCGCCATTGGATATCTGCAAACCGAAAGCGCCGCCTGGTTGAACACGCGCAAATGCGCCGCCTGCCATCACGTGCCGATGCCGCTTTGGGCGCTGAGCGAAGCCGAACGGCAGGGGTACGCGATCGACAAGAAATTCGTGGCGGATACGACCGAGTCCTTGCTGGGCAGCAAGGACAAGTTGATGGCCTCGAAGATCTTTCCCAATCCGGCTGATCCACCCGACCCGCGCCCACAGGGTCGAGGGCTGAACATGGGGCTCCCGTTCCTGGCCGTCGCCGCACAGTCGTTGCCCTCGCTGACAGAGGGACAAAAACAAAGCCTGAAGCTGATCGCGGAGGAAATCGTCAAGAAGCAGCAACCCGACGGTTCGTGGGAGTTCTTTGCCACTCTCCGGCGACCGCCGATCAACGAAAGCCAGACCACCGACGCCGCCTGGATCATCATGGCGCTCGAGGGGGAAACGGGGCCCGACGCGCCGGAATCGCAGCGCGCGGCGCTGTCGAAAGCGATCGCCTGGCTCGACGCTGCCAAGCTCTCCGACCTCCATCAAGACAAGGTCCTGAAGGTGCTGCATGGGGGCTCGCTCCGGCAAGCCGCGCGAAACGATGCAAACCACGATCGACGAGTTGCTGGCCCTGCAACGCGCCGACGGCGGCTGGAGCCAGACCGTCCCGGAATTGAAGAGCGACGCCTTTGCCACCGGCCAGACTTTGTATGTCTTGTCGCTCGCCGGTTACACGGCCGAACGACCCGAAATCAAGCGCGGGATCGACTTCCTGGTCGCCACGCAAAAGCCGGACGGCAGTTGGCCGATGATTTCTCGATCGACCCCCGATGGCTCGCCCGGGAGCTCGAAACTATTGACGCCGATCACCTGCGCCGCCAGTTCCTGGGCCACGCTCGGCCTGGCGAGACTTGTGCCGAAGGACCAGTCGCCTGCAATCGCAATGCTCAGAAGATTCCCACCAAGATCGCTGGCACTTACAACGGGGGCGAGCTGGTCGAACTGCGCGTGCGGGATCGCATGGCCTACCTCATCAAGCCGACTGGCAAAGTCGACCCTCAAAAGCGCTGGTTGTGGGACTTTCCGTTTTGGCTTGCGATCAATGATGGGTTTGGCAATGTGGCGCACCGCTACTACGTTGAAAAGGTGCTGGCCGCCGGATTCCACATCGCCGGCGTCGATGTCGGACCTTCCTGTGGCAGCCCCGCCGCGGCGGAAGTCTGCCAGGAATTCTACGAACAACTCGTCTCCAAGCATGGTTTGCACAAGCGGGCTCGGGTCCTGGCGCACAGCCACGGCGGCCTGATCGCGTATGGTTGGGCGTTTCGCCATCCGACATGCGTTGACCGGATCGCGGGAATGTGTCCGGCGACCGACTTCCGCACTTATCCAACCCTGCCCAACGTCGTCACCGGTCCGACGAAGGGACTGGATTATGGCCTGTCGCTTGAGGAACTCGACCGACGCGCCGGCGAATTCAACCCGATCGACAACCTTGCTCCTCTCGCGAAGGCCGGAGCGAAGATTCTGCACCTTCATGGCGATAAGGATACGCTGGTGCCGACGAGCGCCAACTCGACGGAGCTTGCCCGCCGCTACCGTGAACTCGGAGGCGAAGCAGAGATCGTCCTGCTCAAGGACCTGGGCGCCGGTCGCGCCAATTCACGCGGTCATGACGGGCCGGAACTGTACGAGTCGGCGCCGCTGTTGAAGTTCTTACTTGCCGATTGATCCTCTGGGACTTTGCGCGCGACAGCCTGGCCGACGTTCGACAGCCCAGACGTGCAGACTGACCTGAAAGGTCGTTGTCCGACGCTTGCTGACACCGTACCGCGCGTGAACGCGATTGGTCTCGCGCCGGTTGCGTTGCTGGCACAATCGGACCGCTTCGCGAAGGAGACCAAGTTGCGGTTTTCATCTCAAAACCTGCCCGAGATGGACAACGTCTCAGCGGACTTCATCAAGCGCGCCTTTGACCAGAAGGCAATTGGTAAGTTTGCTCATCTTTGGTTTTGAAATGACGTTCTCATCCAGGCCGGCAGCAGGGGGACACCCTCAAATTGTGTGCCGCCGGATGACCCTCTTGTCAAAGAACACTGGGCTTTCATTCAGAGAACCGGCTCGGAGCCCTGGATCCTGGAATACGTAGACGGGGTCGCAAGGAAGGAGTACCGAGCTCTTGGCGACTTGACACGAGAGCAGGTGAAAACAGCATTCATCGAATACCTGCGGAGTGACGGCCAGTGGCGTCAAAATCATGCCTGGGAAGAACTGGACACACGGAATAATCCGTTCCCCAACCCAATGCCCGATGAAACCTTTGAGCTCATGGAGACGATCCCGAACGACGCCCTCCGGCTCGACCACCTGCCGGCCCCGGACGCCCTTGGGGCGGAGGTCTGGCGACTCGCAGACACGTTCAATGCGTTCAAACACTGGGGCTCGTTCGAGCGGTGCGCCGAGATTGCCGACCGGCACTTTTACGACCAGCAGCGGGACTCGAAGCTGACTGAGTTGCGAACCTGTCTGTTTTTCGAATGCCGCCGCTGGCACCAGTTCGGCGAACAGCCCGACAAACACGACTCGCCATATATCAGGGGGTTGGTGGAGAAGATCAGAGAGATGGTCGTCGCCGGTCGGGTCGAATAACGTCGGATCGTGAAGCGACCGAAGTATTGTTGAGACTTCCACGCGGGTCGCGGCCTGGCCAGCGAGGCGCCACGCCGGGTGCTCGACCTGCGTCTGGGGGGCGACACGCGGGAAGAGATCGTCGAGCACGTGGGCTGCGCCGAGCGGACGGTGAAGCACACACTGGAGGTCATTCGCGAGGCGTGGCTGGAGGGGGAATCGTGATGGACGAGCCTAGGCCAACGATGCCGGGAGGCGCCGGCGCGGCCGTCGGTGCGGGTGGACGCGGTGTGCGACCGGTTCGAGGCCGCGTGGCGCTCCGGTGGGTTGCCGCGGATCGAGGACTACCTGGCCGAGGCCGACGCGGCCGACCGCCCCGCGCTCTTGCGCGAGCTGGTGGCGCTGGAGCGCGAGCTTCGCCGCCGCGGCGGCCAGCGGCCCGCGGTCGAGGAATACCTGGACCGGTTCCCGGGCAGGCCGGGGTCGTCCGCGCCGCCTTCGGGGCACCGCCCGAACCGGACGATCGACCGGCGAGGCCGCCCCGGGACACCGGACGCGACCTCCTCTTCGGCATCCTGGCGCTGCAAAACAACTTCGTCGGCCGCGACGACCTCCTGGCGGCCTTCGCCGCCTGGGTCGCCGAAAGTCGCGGCCCCTGGCCCCGATCCTGGTCGGACCGCGGGGCGCTCGACGCGGCCGCCACGCACTGCTGGAGGCCCTAGTCGGCGAGCACCTCAAGCAGCACGGCGGCGACCCCGAGGCAAGCCTGGCGGCGCTCAGCTCGCTCGGTCCGGGCCGCAGGACCTCGAGCGGCTCGCCGACCCCGGCTCCAGGCCAGCCTCGCCGCCGCCACGTCGCGGGCCGCCGAGGCGGGCGACCCCGAGGCGACGGCCGAGCTCACGCCGGCACGCGCAGCGCCGGCGGCGGGCGGTTCCGCATCCTGCGGCCTCATGCCCAGGGCGGCCTGGGCGAGGTCTCGTCGCGCCGGGACGAGGAGCTCCACCGCGAGGTGGCCCTGAAGGAGATCCAGGCGGCACGCCGACGACCCCGACAGCCGGTCGCGGTTCGTGCTGGAGGCCGAGATCACCGGCGGGCTGGAGCACCCCGGGATCGTGCCGGTCTACGGCCTGGGCACTACGCCGACGGCCGGCCGTTCTACGCCATGCGGTTCATCCAGGGGGACAGCCTGAAGGACGCGATCGCGCGGTTCCACGAGGCCGACGCCGACCGGGGCGCGACCCGGGCGAGCGGGCGCTGGCGCTGCAGAAGCTGCTGCGGCGGTTCCTCGACGTCTGCAACGCGATCGGCTACGCGCACAGCCGAGGCGTGCTGCACCGCGACCTGAAGCCGGGCAACATCATGCTGGGCAAGTATGGCGAGACGCTGGTGGTCGACTGGGGGCTGGCCAAGGCCGGTCGGGCCGTCCCGGAGGCTGTCGCGTAGGGAGGAAATGACGCTGCGGCCCGCTCGGCCGGCTCGGGCAGCGAGACGCTGCCCGGGTCGGCGATCGGCACACCAGCTTACATGAGCCCGGAGCAGGCAGCGGGGGACCTGGACCGGGTCGGTCCGGCTAGCGACGTGTACAGCCTGGGGGCGACCCTCTACGCATTGCTGACGGGGAAACCGCCGATCGAGGGCCCCGACGTGGGGGAGGTGCTGCGGCGAGTCCAGAACGGGCAGATCGTACCACCACGACAGCTCGATCCGAGGGTCTCGCCGGCGCTCGAGGCCATCTGCAAGAGGGCAATGGCAATCCGCCCGAGGATCGCTACTCGTCGCCTCGCTCGCTGGCCGACGACATCGAGCACTGGATCGCCGACGAGCCGGTGGTGGCCTATCCCGAACGCTGGGTGACGAGAGCCTGGAGATGGGCCCGGCGCCACCCGACGTGGTCGATGTGGATCGCTGCAATCGGGCTGATCGACGGCTGTATTCTGCTGCCGTTCTGGGTCCTCTATTTGTCCGCCGAGGAATTATTCGTGAATAATGACGTTAATAGTCTATATATAATTAGATCTATAATATTAACTATGTGCTCCCCTCTTTTAGTCGCCTTTGCGTGCCAGGCCGGGGGCCTGATCGGTCTGCTGGGCGGAGCGGGCCTGGGTGCGGTGAAGGGGAGGATCAAGATGATGGCGTTGCAAGGGGCCAGGTTGGGTGTCAAGGTTTCATTGATCCTCGCTTCGGCCGCCATCATCCTGAATGTTTGTCTGACGCTAGGCCTGTGGGCGACGACTCGCAGCAAACCGCCGGACCAGAGGATGACAGTAGAAGAGGAGAGCATCTGTGAATCAATTGCGGAAAGATATAAAGGTCTCGCCCGACGTCTGGCAACATCCCTCTCGCCGAGGTATCGAAATCCAGAGGAAGCCGTTCGACTCGCGTCCATCGCGGTCGAGATGTACTTGAAGGACCCGAGTACCCTGGGAACCCTCGGCGTGGCGCAGTATCGCGCAGGGAACTGGGACGGGGCGATCGGGGCCCTGGAGAATGCCCTGGACCGTTACGCAAACGGTTCGACGTTATCTCGCTTCCTCCCAACACTCAGTCGCGTGGATATCGTCGAGGGACTGTTCCTGGCGATGGCCTACCACCAGAAGGGGCAATCACTCCAAGTCGCGTGAATGGTACGATCGCTCCATTCGTCGGCTGGCGAAACTGAAGTCTCGATCTCCTGGTCCTGATGACTACCAGTTCATAGACTTGCTCTCTCTACGGGCCGAGGCAAAGGACTTGATCGACCTGCCTGACTGATCAGTAGTTGCCAGGAAAAACTGCACGGCGCGTTGCCAACAGAAAATGGGCGTCTGGAACTGCGAGCCAGGTCGCACCGTCTCATATAGTGCGTTTGCCAGGATGGGCCGTTCGGGCCGGTTACCTGGTCGAGTTGCTCCGGACCGCCGCCGCAGACTCAGACCACCGCCACTGGGTTCTGGTAGAATGGCGCTCAGGCCTGGCGGGCCGGTCCGCTCAGCGCGGGCACGTGCCTTGTCGTTCAGCGCTCGAGAAGGGGGCTAAAATGAGCATCAAGTCTGCGATCGCTCTTGATTCGGCCACTCAGAAGGCTCGGCGCGACACACGCGACCTCGAGCAGGAGATTCGCGTACTCGAACAGCAGGTCGGCCGCCTTACGCTCGCTTCCATCGCGATGGCGGAGATCTTGCGCGATCATCTCGGCATCTCGGGCGAGGTGATCGAGGCCAAAATCTCCGAAGTCGATCAGCGGGACGGCAAGCTGGACGGGATGTTTCACCTGCCGGCAAAGACCTGCACGGAATGTGAACGCGTCAGCCGTGCGATGAGTGCGACCTGCCTCTACTGCGGTGCCCCACTACCGAAGGAGTCCTTCCTGCTCGGGTCATAAAGCGGTAGCCCGGCCCGATCAGTGACCCGAGCCAGTTCATGGAACGGCGGTATGGAGGTGCAGTCGCCAGGCGGGAGGCCAGCGCACGCGAAGGCGCCCCGCCACAGTCGACCGGGACCTCGCAGACGCGGGTGACACATGTTCACTTGTACCAAACGGGCAGCCCGAGCTTCCCCACAGTCCGATGCCGCCGAGACCTCCCCGCCCAGAAAATCTCCCCCCCGTGTGATGCAGGAGCAGCATCCGGCCGAACCCGCCATTAGTCGAGCAGAATGCCGCGAGTCCAGATACGACACGACCGCGACGTGGCTGAATCAGGCCTGCTGCGCTTCAATCCGTGGTCGTGTGATATGTTTAGACCGCGACCTTCTCTGTCGCTTTGACGTGCTTATTCAATAATCAACCTCTTGAGCACCCGTTCGGCGGCCCCGCCGAAGCCAGCTCCAGCGCACGGAAGTCTTCCGGAAACGAGATCTCGGCCAGGACGGCGCAGAATGCCCTGGCACGAACTCCTCAAGACGCACCCGGAGACTTTCTTATGTTTTGGTTCTGCTGCTGGATGATCGCGCTGGCGAACGATGAACGGGGCGCAGACGAAGCGACCGACTGGATGAAACCGTCCGCCTGGTCGGGCAATTTTTGGGGCCCGGCCGCGAACCGAGCCCGGCTGGAGGGGCAACTCCCGCCGCTGCCCGTGAATCCGGCGATGGCCCAGTGGGGCCGCTGGGGGCGGAGCGTGTTACAGGAGGGTGACATCGTCTTCCGGCTGGGAGATGCCAGGACCCTGCGTGGCATCTTTCCTCTGAGCCACTTCATTGCGAGGGCGACGGGAAGCCGGTTCTCACATACCGGGATCGTCGCCTGGGAGGACGGATCGCCGGTAGTTTACGACTGCTCGTCCGACGGGATCCAGCGCCAGCCGTTCGAGGTCTGGATGCTCGACTGCGTCGGATCCCTGGGCGTCAAGCGACTGAAGCCGGAGCACCGCCGCCACATTCCGGGCGTCATCGACTACTGCCGTAAGGTTTTCGAGCAGCAGGTGCCTTTTGACTTCGAGTTCCGCCTGGACGATTCCGCACTCTACTGCCTCGAGCTGACGGAAAAGGCGTTTCGATCGCAGGGGATCGCGCTCTCCGAGCCGGTGCGGATTGGCGACTGGGAGCATCTGAACCGATATCCGCTTACCGCGCTTGCGACCGTGCGCATCTCCGGGCTCTTGCTCGGGCGCGCGATCTCATTCGATCAGCCGGTCTACTTGCCCGGAAACGAGCGCCACGGGGTGTGGGCCTCACCAAAGCTGGAGGCGGTCTTCGGCCCGGAACCGAAGCGGAACAGAGAAGCGGCTTCCGAACAGGCGGGCAACGTTGGCGTGCACGGGGATGTCGAGATGTCGGTCTTGGTCGCGGACGAGTTACGGCGCTCTTACTATGCGCGCACCGTTCGATGGATCTGCGGGCTCGCTTTGCACCCACGGGTCCAGGGGCTGCTCGCAGCCCGCGAGCCCGAAGCGCGCCCTGTGAGCCCGATCGGTTCGCGAAGAACTCGGGGTTGAGAAGTACCCCTGGGGGCGAGTATCACCCTATCCGAGCGCGACCTCGACCCGCGCGAGCTCGTGCGGCGTCAGGTCGACGAGCACGGCGTCGTCCTGGACCGAGAGCTCGATGATCGTCTCGCCCTGGAAGTCGACCTGGCGCGCCCAGGTGGGGCTACGGAAGAAACGGAGGCGGCATCGGCCCGCTTGACCGCTGGTTTCCAGCAGATTGACGACCAGGCCCCAGCCCCGGTCCTCTCCGGTATGTTCGGCGAATTCGACATGCGAGACAGCCACGCCCTTGTTGTCGATTTGCATGAGCCAGCCTGTGGGCCCAATGGCGGGCGGCCCGTGCTCGAGCGGGACAACGGCAGGAGGGGTGATCGCGTCCTGAGCGGCCTGGAACGGATGCTCGAGGTCGAGCACGACGCCGAGCGCGAAGGTGCGGCAAGTTTCTGACCCGGCGACGAGCAGCGTGTCCAGCATGCGCGCCGCCTTGTTTTCGATGATGAGGCAGCCCGCCGAAGAGCAGGGCCGTGCGCTGAGATCGGGTCGAAATGTCGAGCGCATCCGGCGTTTCAGGCCGTTCGACTTCGGTGAGCTCGAGAGACCCGAAAACGGTGCGGCGAAGCATCGAATTCGGGTCGGGCCAGGCCCAGCGACATGCGATGTACACCGACCAGGGATCGCCTTTGCTCGCTCGCTCCTGCCAGGAGGGGTCGATATCGCTCAACGTGATCGCGACCTCGAGAATCGGCCGTCCGGTCCAGAGGCGATAGCGCTGGGTGAACGAGGCCAGGCGCTGACCTTGGGCGGGGTCGGCCAGGGTGCCGCGCGACGTCGCCTGGGCGAGCGCCGGTCCAGAATAATCAATTTCGAAGCGATCGCAGCGCATCTGTGAAACCGCGGGCTTTCCCTTGGCGTCGACCAAGCCGGTCACGACGATCTGCTGCCCGAGCCGGGCCATCGATTCACCCACGGCCGCCACGCTACGGATGCCTCCGGTGGCGGCGTCGATCTCGACTTCCATCGACTCGTTTCGGAGCTGCCGGCTGCGGGCGCTACAACCGGGGGTCGATGCCGGAGGACGACCCGGGTCGGCGTCTTTGGGAACCCACGCGAACCCGAATGGGGGGAGATCGACGACGGCGTAGACGCCCTCGTCGGTGAACTGTGCGGCGCGGAGGGGGCCCTCCGGTCGCAGATCCATGGCCGCGTCCGGCAAGATGACCGCGGCTCGGCGGGCGATGCTCGACGGGTTAAAGACCAGGAAGCCGCGGCGGCTCGGCCTCGCCTGGGCATCTGCGGCGCCGGTCGAATCGCCGAGAATGCCCCGCCCGAGCGCCTGCGACCAGGCGGGCTCGACGCTCGCCAGGGCGGCCGCGGCCTCGTCGTGGCGATTCGTCTCAACCAGGTTTTCAATTTCCTCGAGCGACGACAGCCCGTCCGGCATTTCGGGTTGAGTAAGGGAGGCGGCGGCCGCGCAGGCGAGAGAGCGCGCAGCGCCCCGGTGGCGTGCGCAGCATCCAGACGCGCGCGCAGACGGTGATGGCGGGCCAGCCGCGAGATCGGCTCGCGCTCATTCTTCGCAACCGCCTGGGCGAGGTATGGCGTCTGGTAGAGATCGGGCTCGGGGCGGAAGGTCTCATACGGGCGATCGGTGAGGTGAAAAAAGTCGTTGAGCGTTGCCCAGCGGCCCAGGACGGGCGAATAGGCGCCCACTCTGCGCAGATCGAGATACCACGGCGCGACCGGCCGGGGCCAGTGAACGAGCGGCACGGCGGCGACGTGATCGTTCTTCATTGTCGCTGCGATCCGCCATGGGAGTATCCAGCCCTGCGACGGCCGGTCGGCCGCCAGCGGCGGGCGCAGCAGGCTCTCAAGGCTGCTGCCGTCCGGGCTTTCCCAGAGTCGCTTGGTCTCCGAACGGATCGGGAATCGACCCGCGTCGAAGCCGACGTGAAGGGCGTACTGAAATCCGAACCGTTTTGCGATCTGCGGGAGCTGCGGGTGCAGTCCAAATCGACGGCGCGCGAAAGTTTCGACGTTTCGGTCGTCGAGGTGAAGCCGGTAGACCTCGCAGCCGCGGCGGAACTGCCAGAGCAGCGACTCCAGCGGCAAGAGTGGATCCTCCGCCTCGGAATACGTGCCACCGGCCACGTCGGCCCAGCCGTCGGCGACAGCCTGCCGCAGCGCCGCCACGCGCTGGGCGTCGAGCAGGTGCTGATTCTCGATCGCCTGGCCGGGGGCGATGAAGGAGATCGCCAGCGGTCGCTCCAGGGGGTCGGCGAGCACCGACCCTGTCATGGCCGGATCGATCAGGCAGAGGTCGAGAAGGTAGGCGTCGACGGGATAAAACCGCTCGCGCGCTTGCGTGAGCACTTCGAAACCTGCTCGCAGCCGATTGATCGCGCTCGCCCAGTCGCCGATGCGCCAGGAGTGGGCTCCGGCCAGGAGCTCGCGAGCCAGGCTTTCGTGGTCGAGGGATTCGGCGTGCCCCATGGCGATCGTCAGGTCGCGCAGCATCCAGCGAAGCGTCCCCAGCGCGAGGAAATCCAGAGCCGAGGTGCTCATGCCCTCGCTTTCGAGCAGCTCGGCGTCGCCGCCGACTCCCAGCCGGGTTTGAAGCTGGCGGATCAGGAGCGCGCGGTCGGTGCCCGATTCGACCAGCGCGGCGCTCGAGTCCTCGGCTTGCGTGCGATAGCCCGAAGGCAACTGGTCCCAGGTCCCACTCGCGATCACGCGAATCTCCCTGGGCCCAGGCGCCGAGGGTGCGTTCACGGGCTCGATCCGGGGCAAGGTGGCGGCGCGAGCCAGCAGCGAAGGATGCCAGAGAGCCGAGACCGCGCACCAGACCGCGCTTGCGAGGTCATCGCTCGTCTCGGCCGGCGGCTCGCGGCCGTCGAAGGGGACAAGAGCGATCAACGCCCATTCGTCGCGAACGGGCGCAATCTCGGGCTGTGAGCTGACGATGGTTTCGGCAGCCTGCGCGATGAGCGGGCCAACCAGCTCCGGCGTCGCGAGGGGCAGAGCGGTAAGCAGCGGCGACTCACTTGGCGGCGGCAGGTCGCTCGCGGCTGGCGAGAGCTCTTCCGGGTCGGGCGCGGACATCGTCATCCGGTCAGACTCCGAGAGCGGATTTGAGGTCGCGGACTTCGCCGGCGAGGGCTTCGAGGGCACCGCGCAGGCGGTCGACCTCGGATCGCAGCGCGGCGAGCTCACCAGTCCACGCGGGCGGCACGGGGTTCGCGGCCTGGTCGACCCGCGCCGCCGAAAGGCGAGTGGGTGTCTCGTCGTCGTCGGCGATCCGGCCCGCGAACGCCTGGCGAACCTTCTCGAACTCGGACTCGGGATAGAGCCCATGCGTCACGAACACACCGCGTTTCTGCCCCTGAGGCGAGAGGTAAACGGCCAGGCCGCGGGCGGAAAGCGCTTCGAGGATCGCCTGCAACGATGCCAGGTCCGGCAGCGGCTCCATCCGGCTGGCCCGGGCGCGAAGCTCGCCCTCGGTTTGTGGTCCGCGCAACAACAGCTCGGCGAGCACCGCGAGCTCGACCTTGCTCACCTTCAGCCAGTCGTAAAGCAGGTGCTTCCAGCGCGGCACGCGGCCGCTTCCCTCAACGAGGACCACGGCCCCCTTCTTGCGCACGCCGTGCAGCGTTTCCTCGACATCGTCCTGGTCGTAGTTTGTCACCGGATCGCGGTTGGATTTCTGGTTGCAGCCCGCGACGATCCCGGCGACGGTGAGCGGGTAATACTCGGGCGTCGTTTTGGCCTTCTCGACCAGGACGCCGATCACGCGCCGCTCTCTCGGCGCGAGCGGAACCCAGGATCGATCCGGAGCAGCGGTGCTTTCACTCTCGCCCATTTTGAAATTGTTCCTCGCGGGACAGCGCCAGGCGCACCGGCCTGTGCCGCGCGCCGCGATGCAACGCAGATGATTGGTCAGGGCAGCTCGAGCCTCAGCGTCTCGGTCACCCGGTTGGTGAAGTTGGCGATTCCGACGGTCATGGCCAACTCGACGAGCTCACGATCGCCCAGCCGCTGTTTCAAGCGCGCGACGAGCGCGTCGTCGACGTTGATGTGCCGCGTCACTTCCTCGGCGAATCGCATCACTTCGCGCTGCGAGTCGTCGTAGGCGTCACTGGTCTCGCACTCGGCGGTCTCGGCGACCTGGCGGTCGTTCAAGCCGGCCTTCTTGCCGAGCGCGATGGTGGTGCAGGCAGTAGTCGCAGCCGTTGAGCTCGGAAGTTTTGATATAGGCCAGCTCGCGCAGCTTGCCGTCAAGCTTGGTTTTCGGCAGGGTGGCGTTCAGAGCCAGGAAGGCTTCCAGCATCTCCGGGTTGTGGGCCATGGCTCGAAACACGTTGGGCACAACGCCCAGCTTCTTCTCCATTCCCTCGAAGACCGGCTTGACCTTCTCGGCGGCGTTCTGATTCGAGACGTAGCTGACAAGCGCCATGATGAGTTCTCCCGTGGGGATTGATACCTGGCTGCGGGTCGGGACATTATCGGGGATAAAGCGGGACACCGCGATCGCGCTCATCGTAGCCGCGGCCGCGCAGGCCGTTCAAGGTCTCACCTCGCGTCCGAGGCCGACGTTCTGTCCCGGAACTGGAATGATCGCGGACGTCCACGCGTCTGCCAGTCCGTGGGTGACGCCGCGGTTGGCCGCGTTTTCGCTCCCGAAGCTTCCAGGACCGGCTCGCACAGTCGCTCGTCGACCGCTGCTGTTCGGCAATCTGTTACGGGGGATTCCCTTGACGCCACCAAGCCGTTACTTTGAGCTAGATCGCGTTACTTGTAATCCGTAAGCGCATCCGCCTGATTCGGAGCATGAAGGTTTTCTGTCGACACCGATGACGCTGCGCTCGATCGATCGACGATGCTGGGCGTCGGTCTGGTTCCTCGCCGTGGGGTTCGTCTTCGCCGTTGCCTCGCCGACGGAGTGCACGGGCAGTGCCCAGGAGGAATGGATCGGCAAGCGCGTGATCCTGCACGGTGCGCGGGGCTCTCGGCGGGCAAGCAAACGATCGACGTCGAACGGCCTGGGTCCCGCAAGCTGCTATCCTGGCGCGACAAGCGGCTGTTGCGAAGTTATGAAGTCAAGCAGGCCAAAACCCCCTGGCTGCTGGTCGCGGAGGAGTTTGCGGAAGGTCCGGGTACGCGCGGGTGGGCTCTTGCCACCGATCTGGTCCCCTATGAGCAGGCCGCCGACCACTTCACGCGCGAGATCGCACGCGACCCCAAGAACGCGTGGAATTTCATCAACCGATCCATCATCTTGAGTGAGACAGGACAAGCGGACTCCGCTCGCGCGGACTGCGAGCGAGCGGTGGAGCTTGACCCCACGAGCGCGGCCGCCTTCGTCCACCGAGGTATTTCATGGAAACAATCGGGGCAATATGAAAAAGCGATCGCGGACTTTGACAAGGCCGTGACGCTCGAGCCTCGAAGCCGGGCCTGGGCACGTCTGTGCCGCGCAGGCCTGGGACGAACAGGGGGAATCGGAGAAAGCGGTTGCCGACTACAACGAGGTGATCCACCTCGAACCGCAGTTTGCGATCGCCTACATGTACCGATCCTCGGCCTGGGAAACCAAGAAGGATCTCGAGAAAGCCGTCGGCGACTTGAACGAGCGCTTCGCCTGGTCCCCGATTGGGACTGGCCGCTGTACGAACGGGCCAGAATCTGGCTGAAGATGAAAGAGTATGAAAAAGTCTCGTCCTATTATCGGGGACGGCTGAAAGTTGATCCCCAATCGTGGGTCGGACACTATGACCTTGCCTGGCTGTGCGCCACCTGTCCGGACGAACGCATCAGAGACGGCAAGCTGGCCTTGGGCGAGGCGCTCGAGGCGCAGAAACTGCTGGGAGACAACCGCAATCCGTATGTCCTGCGCGCGCTCGCGGCAGCCCATGCCGAAACGGGAGACTTCGACTCGGCGATCAAGTGCCAGGAGTCGGCGAATGCGCTGCCCGAGAATAGCACCAAGGCCCGCGAGCTTGGTCGCAAGCTGCTGGAATGCTACACAGGCAAGAAGCCATACCGACTGACCGGTGAAGAATAGGCGCTCAGGCGGTGCGCCCTTTGATCAGCCCGCCGATCGAGGAAATCGCGTGCATCGCCACCCGCGTGGTGCTGGGGCTGGCCGGGAACTCAGGGCGATTCGTACTGGCTGCTCGAGACCGTAAGCGGCCGGACGGCGTGCCTTCGAGCCGGCGGCTGCCAGGTCGGGAGGTCGCAGAGGCCGCCACCGCAGAAGAGATGATGCCAGAGCTGGGTCGATACGACGCAGGTGAGGCTCACGTCGTACACGAACCGCGCAGGAGTGATCCGCGGGATCGCAACTTGCCAGCGGCGCTGGCGAGCGACGGCCGCGGGCTCGAAATAGCCCGTCGAGCGCAGCGACTCGGGGCTCAAGAGCTGGTCGACCCACGCCGGCCGATTCGGCCCGAGAAACGATCCTGACATGCAGGCGCGAAACATCGTCTTGGGCCGGTTCGCGATCCGCTCGGGCAAGATCCTGGCCGCGACCTGCCTGAGAATCCACTTCTCGGTCAGCCCGTGCATCTTGTACTCGGGTGCGATCCCCGCACAGAACGCAATCACGTCGTCGTCGAGGAACGGATAGCGCGTCTCGACCGACGCGTTCATCGCGATCCGGTCGCCCTTGGCGACCATCAGCAAACCCGCCAGCATGACCTTGTACCCGACGTAGAGCGACTGGTTCAGCGGATGCCAGCTCTTGATGCGGTCGCTCGTGAGATCGAGGTCGTCATACGGACTATGATCGCCCAGCCGGGACCACATCTCCCGGGAGTACAGCGTGGGCTTGGCCTGGGAAATCAGCTCGAAGAGGTCCTGCTGGGCCGGGTGAACGCCCCCCAGCGCATGCTCGGGGACGAGCGAGCGCCGCCGGCCCGAGACACTGGACAAGAGGAGATTGCGCAAGAGTCGCGGCAGGCCGTGGCCGATGCGGCGGGTGATGGCGTCGCGGACGACCTGCGACTTGTACCAGACGTATCCGGCGAGCGCTTCATCGGCCCCTTCGCCGGTCAAGGCAACCTTGTACCCTTGCCGGTGAACCGACTGGGCCAGCCGCAGCAGGGCCGTGCATGACGTATCGAGCACGGGGCCCTCGGCGGCGCGGATCAGCTCGGGAAACGCGGCGGCGATGTCGGACCGGTCCATGGTCACGGTCGAAAGAGGCGAGCCGAAGACCGCGGCGGCCTCGGCCGCGTGCGCGCTCTCGTCGGGACCGGCCTTGTCGAGCCCGATCGTGAAGGCCGGGATCGGCTCGCCTCGATGCCGGCTGCAAAGCCCCAGCACGACGGTCGAATCCAGCCCGCCGCTGATGTAGCTGACGACAGGGACATCGCTGCGCAGCCGTCGCTCGACGGCTTGCTGCAGCAGCCCCTCCAGCTCCTCGACGAGTGGGGTCGGGTCATCCAGCCGGCGTTCGAATCCGGCGTCGGGGAAGTCGAGATCCCAGTAGCAGTGCTGGCTGACGCGGCCATCGCGGACCCTGAGAAAATGGCCAGGCGGCAGCGACTTGATCCCCTCGAAGAAGGTCCGGGTCGTGCCCGCGCAGAAGAACGTGAAGAAGTGATCGACTCCGCGGGGATCGGGCCGGGCGGCGACCAATCGAGAGGCCAGGAGCGCCTTGATCTCCGAGCCCCAAAGCAGCCATCCATCGGCCTGAGCGTAGTAAAGCGGGCAGATGCCGACCCGATCGCGGCCGAGGATCAGGGTGCGGGATTTTCGATCCCAGAGTGAAACGGCGAACTGGCCGCGGGCATTCGCGAACATCCCCTCGCCGCGGTCCTCGTAGAGGTGAACCCATGCCTCGGTGTCGCAGCGCGTCGCCAGGTGATGCCCGGCGGACAGGAGCTGCCGTCGCAGCTCGGGATACTCGAACAGCTCGCCGTTGAACGCGACCCAGACCGAGCCGTCCTCGTTGGAGATCGGCTGTCGCCCACCCGCCAGGTCGATGATCGCGAGGCGCCTGGCGCCGAGCGCCACGCCGGGCTCGACGTGAAAATGCTCGTCGTCCGGTCCCCGGTGCGCGATCGCGCCGGTCATCGCGCGCAGCCGCTGGTGCGAGAACTCCCGCATCCCTGTCAGGTCGATTGCACCGGCAATGCCGCACATGGTCCCACTCCTTCAGGCCGTCCATCCGGTTGCTTGGGGACTTTCGCCCTGGCTGCCGATTCAAGAGAAGTAGCGCGAACACATCACGACGCCGATCGAGACGGCGAAGTTGCATTGCAGCCGAGCGCCCAGTGAATTCGTATCAGTCAGGTAGGGAAATGGTCAAGGGCTGATGTCCGGGCGCGAGCAACGCGCGGCGACGACAAGCGAGGCTGTAGACCAGCCCGCCGTAGATGCCGATCACGAAAGTACCGATGCGTAGGACGAGGCCGCGGGGACCGAGGGGGACATAGAACGCCACGATTTCATACCTCTCTGATGATGGAGGGTGACTGGGGCTATGAGGAGCGCGGGATCGCGTGATGCACGCACCGGAGTGCCATGGCGGCCGTCGCAGATGCTGCTGTGTCCGGCGAATCGATCCTTGATCCGAGTTCCGAGGACGGGGATGGTGGTGCGGGTCTCACCGCATTGGTTCGCGAACACGACCGGAATGCCGAGGTCGAGCGCGACTTTGGCAGGAATGGCTTCCGAGAGCGGTCCGACGTGTCCGAGCAGCCAATGCTTGCGCCCCGATTCACGATCGGCAAAGTTGGGCCAGGCTGCGCAGACTACCGCCATGTCGATGCGGCCCCGATAATCGTTCCAGACCTTGCGATAGATCATGTCGGCGCAGATCGCGAAGCCGACTCGCCCCCAGGGGGTGGCGATGATCAAGGGCGCCCGGCCGGGATGAAAGCGAAAGCGTTCCCAGAAGACGAGATGACGTTTGCGATAGATCTGGATTTCGCCATCGGGCGCGCAAAACACCAGGGAATCGTAGAGATGACGGCCTTCGCGCTCGACAAACCCCGCCGCGATCGCCATCCGCCACTGACGGCTGCGCTGGCGCAGATGGGTGAGCGTGGGACCCTGCGCTGTCTCGCTGAAGGGCCCGTAGTCAGGGCAGAGGCTGTAGCCGGTGTTGAAGAGCTCGGGCAAGACCGCCAGCTCGACACCCGATTCATGAGCCGAGCGCAACAGACCATCGGCTCGGTGCAGATTGGCCGAGACGTCGAGATAATCCGAGGGCATCTGAACCGCGGCCACGGCGATCTTCACGGCCGTTCACCTCGCTCGGAGGGAGGCTTGCGATCAAACCTCGTTCGTCCTTCTTAATTCGGCTCGACGGATCGGCCGAATCCACTTCGACTTCGGTTTATTAACCCCGGAGAATCGTCGACACCGCGACAGAAACCCCAGACTTGACCGCAAACCTTGGACACGCACTGATTTCTGACTTGAGCGTGGGACGGCGGCGCGAACGCTACGTGAAACCGAGCCATCCCAGGATTCCCCCGCGCCTCGGCTTGGGCAGGATCTGGGCCTCGCCGCGGAGGCTTTCGGCACGACCGCGCAGGTCGTCCTGCGTAGGCGATTGGGCGGGCTCGAGCTGAAACTTGAAATCGCGCTCGTCGCGCAGCGATACCGGCACCATGTTCTCGGTGAAGAACTCGGTGAAATAGTTGTCCCACCAGGGAGCGTTGATCGGCTGGATGACGGTCTTGGTCGCGTAACCGTCGAGCATCAGGATGATCTCCCGATCCCCGTAGTAGTAAAAGCTCTTGGAAGCGGGAGTCGGGCCAATCTCTTCGCCGTTGATGACGACCGTCGCGCCCGGCGGTTCCGAGCGGATGGTGTAGCGCCGCTCGACGCATCCGGAGATCAGAGTGATACCGGCCAGCATGAGCACTGTCGCCGGCCAAGGGCTTTTGGCGAGGAGCTTGACCATCCTTGGGCCTCCCGGAAAAGCGACGAAGCGCGATCCTTCCATCCCGACGGTGCTCGGTGCGCACGACTCGCGCGCCGGTTCCCGACGTGCCCCCGCGCCAATTCGACCGTCGTGTTGTGTGCTCGAAGAAGTGCTGCAACCGGGCGCGGTCCGTCCAGGCGGCCGCCAGACCCGGTTCGGAAGATGCGAGGGGGGATTGTATCGACCAACGTGAGTCAGGGCAAGGCGGCTTGGAGACTCTGTGCAGGCCGGCGCCCGACGTGGGCGGGAGCAGGGCGCGTCGTTCATCGGCGCGGTCGCGTTTGCGGGCGCCCGGTCTCGCGAAAGTGCCCGCAGAGGGGACCGGGAAATGGCATTCACGGAACCGCCGTGGCTAGAATCGGCGGGCAATCCTCGTGCGATCTCACGCCTGCCGAAGAGTGGCCTCCGGCCCATACCCCGAGAGGAGAGAACATGAAACATGCCGCACCCGCGTTGACTGGAGGTTTTCGATTGTCCGCGTGGGCCTGGGCCGGTTGCTGGCTGGCGATGGCGATCGCGCCGGCTGTGCGCGCCCAGGACAGTCAGCCGCCGCCGGGATTCGTCTCGTTGTTTAACGGCCGCGATCTCTCGGGCTGGAAAGTGCCGGAGGGGGACGGTGGGCACTGGAAGGTAGTCGACGGCGTGATCGACTACGACGCACAGAGCCAGGCCCGCGGCGATAACAAGAACCTCTGGACAGAGCGCGAGTACGGCGACTTTGTCTTGCTGGTCGACTGGCGGCTCAAAGAGGCGCCTTACATCAACCGGAACGTACCCTATATCCTGCCCGACGGAACGCACGCACGCGACATCACAGGCAAAGAGCTACACCTGGCGCTCCCGGACGCCGATTCCGGCATCCTGCCGCGCGGCAGCGGCCGGCATCAATTCAACATCTGGTGCTGGCCGATCGGCTCGGGCGAGATGTACAGCATACGGATGGATCGCGACACGCCCGCAGAGCTGCGCGCGGCCGTGACCCCGCGCAAGCAGGCCGACAAGCCGGTCGGCCAGTGGAACCGGTTCCAGATCACCGTGCGCGGTCACGACGTTGCGGTCATGCTCAACGATCAGGCCGTGATCCCCGGCGCCACGGTCCGGAGCCTGCCGGCACGCGGAGCGATCGGCTTGCAGCATCACGGCGGCAAGCGGGACGGCAAGTGGACCGGCCCGCCCAGCTTGATCCAGTTCAAGAACATTTTCATCAAGGAATTGAATTGACGTGACCTGACCTGAGCGGTTTCCTCTCGACTCACTCTTCTTGGGGGACACGCCATGGAAACGGAAACGAATCGATCCGGATCGCCGCGCTCGGAGATCACGCGTCGAGCGTTCTTGGGCGGAACAGGGGCCCTGGCCGCCAGCTTCATGATTGTGCCCAGGCGCGTCCTGGGAGGCGCAGGGTATGTCGCTCCCAATGACAAGGTGAACATCGCGTTCATCGGTACCGGCTCGCAGGGCCTGCGCGTGATGCTCGGGTTTCTGCGCGAGCAAGACGTGCAGGGCGTTGCCGTGTGTGATCCCAACAAGAGCGGAGCGGCGCTATCCGCAATGGGGAAAGAGCGAGTTTCGCGACGGCGTGCGCGAGCTCTTGGGCACAAGCTCGGGATGGGAATGGCTGAGCCCCGACGAGCCGATCGCGCTCACGCCGGCGGATACCGGCTTTAACGGCGTGTCGGGCCGCGAGCCTTGCCAGAAGATCATCGAGGCCTATTACGGCGCACAGAATCGCTCCGGCAATTTTCGAGGATGCGCGAGCTACAGCGATTTCCGCGAGCTGCTGGAAAAGGAGAAAGACGTGGACGCCGTCGTGGTGGGGACCACCGACGGCCTGCACGCGGCGGTATCGATTGCCTCCATGAAGAAAGGCAAGCACGTCTTCTGCCAGAAGCCAATGTGCCACACCATCGACGAGGCCAGGCGCATGGCGGAGGTCGTGCGCCAGACGGGAGTGGCCACGCAAGTCGCGGTGATGAATCAAGGCTCCGAAGCCCAGCGGCGGATCGAAGAATGGGTCGCGAAGGGCGCGATCGGATCGGTGCGGCGGGTGGTCAACTGGTCAAATCGTCCGTCCTGGGCGCAGGGCATCGACCGCCCCAAGGACGCCGAGCCAGTGCCAGCCGGACTGGATTGGAACTTGTGGCTGGGGCCTGCGCCGAACGGCCCTATCACTCGGCCTATCTACCATTCGTGTGGCGCGGGTGGTACGACTTTGGTTGTGGAGCGCTGGGCGATATGGGCTGCTACAGCTTCGACACGATCTTCCGCGCCTCAAGCTGGAGGCACCGCTGGGCGTGGAATCCACCACGTCCGAGCGCCACGCCGAGACTTTTCCCCAATCCTCGACCATCCACTTCGAATTCGCGGCACGCGGCGACCAGCCGCCGGTGAAGCTCACATGGTACGACGGCCGTGTGAAACCACCCGCGGACCAGGTGGGTGGTACGAAGGAGCTCGAAGACGAGGGGCTCTTGTTCATCGGCGACAAGGGGATGATCCTGTGCGGCTTCAGTGGCAATAATCCCAGGCTGATTCCTGCGCCGAAGGATGCGGCGCCGGCCGCACCGCGACGACGAGGCCAGCGCGGCGGAGGTGGTCAGCGGGCATGGCTCGGCGCCTGCAAGGGGGGAAAGGTCAAACCGGGCGCAAACTTTGAGTTCTCAGCCGTCGTCACCGAGGCGCTGCAGCTTGGCAACATCTCGGTGCGCACCGGCGAGCGATTGTCGTGGGACCACGAGGCCGGCAGGATCACGAACGCGTCCGGGATGGAGCAATACGTTCGCCCGGAGCGTCGCGCGGGGTGGGAGGTTTAGCGGCCGAAGAATGGAGACCGCCGAGGTTTCGTCGCTCGAATCGTCTCCGCGCTCGTCGCGGAAGCTGGCGCGTTGGTACGACGGTCAGGCAGGCGCTGGTAACGATCTGCGCCGGGGACGAATGGGCTCTTTGGCGGAATCGCCGCGCACCACCCCAGCAGCTCGTCGACGCCCTTCTGGGCGCCGGCCGCACCGTCCTGCAGGCCACGCGCAAGCGCGTTGTCCGCGGACGGCAACAACGACGTCGCGATATAGACGGGAAATGTCGCGGCAAAGCCGAGATAGTAACTACTCGAATACGCTACGCGGCCCAAGGCGCCTGTCCACCCGTGGGCGATTTGCCGCTCGTGGACGGCGGCCGGGGCGATTGTGTGTACCTTGCCCGAGTCGCGGAGCCATCGCTCCTGAAACACGCGCCGTGCGGTCAGGTCGACGCGGCGGATGAATGCCAGGTTCAACAAGCCACCGGAGATGGCGCCGATCGCCGGAATATCCTCGAAGACCTCGAGCTGAAACAACAGGGACAGGACTTCCTCAGCCACGATCTCTTCCTGGGTCTCGTGGATCAGGAAATGCTCAAGCTCGTGGAGCTGATCCAGTCGTTTCCGCCTCGTGGCCAGCGACCCGGATGTCGCGGCGATCAGCACGCCAAGTACGAAATTTCGGTCCTTGCGGGCATCGAGCGGGTAGCCATAGCAGTGCCCGATCTTGATGATCGTTCTCAGCGAGAGGATGAACAGCAACGGGATGTCGATCAGCGTGGTCAAGACACCGCCGGCGCCGGTGGCCGCACCCTCGACGGCCGCCCACACTTGCGAGCCCACGCATACCCGCGATGCGATGCGGTCGCAGTGCTCCAGCGGATGGTTGCGAAGCTCTGCCAGGTCCTTGACGCCGGCCTGGCGCCTCGTGTCGTCGGGGCGGGCGAGCATTTCCGCCACGTCGTACGATTTCTCAATCGCCACTTTCGCGAGCTGTTCGGGAATGACCCGTTCCACGAGCCGGGCTCCCGCCGCGGTGACGCACTTGAACAACTCGGCGAACGGGTTCGGCGGATGTGATTTCCAGGCCGCGATCTCGCGGACTTGCTCGGATTCGTAAGGCGTTAATTCGGCTCGCTTTACTCGTTTCGATCGTGATCGGGCGGTCGTGATCGGCGAAGGCATGACGCCGTCCTGGAGCTAGAGGTCCGATCCAGCGCCCACGATCGCGCTGGGCGGCTTTGGGTTCGCGTTTGAGAAGGCTGACCGGATCGGTGTGCGTTTTCCCAAGTATCGTTGCCCGACGATTGGGTGCGAATACCGCGCCGCTCGGCGATCCCGGCACGCTCCCGGGCCTGGCGGACGTCCGATTGACCGAGTCGAGCGCGCTACCCCAGAATCGCCGCATTACTCATCTTGACACATTTGGCGGCGCGAAAGAAGTCGCAAGCGGTGTCGCGCAGCCCTCCATCCCGGCGCCGCAGGCGGCTTGAATCCGCCTTGACCGGTTGGTCGCAAGGGGGGATACTGCGACGCCCCCGGAAGTCCTTTTCTGAGACGGACGCTCAGGATCGGGTTGCACCCGCAAGAGTCAGGGAAGACGAGCCGAGCCGTGTATTGCCACATCCCATCTGCACGCCACCGCCCCTCGCCGATCGATCACGCCCAGCGTAGGCGCTGGCGGAGCGGCCAAGCCGCGACACCAGCCGGCAATCGTCCGCATTCCACGTGGAGATGATCGGGATGATGATCTCCAACGTATACCTGATGATCTTCGCCGTGGCGATGACGGGCTGCGTGCTCGCGACGCCGCTGGTGACCTGGATCGCCACCTGGGTGGGCGCGATCGATCGGCCGGACCACTTCCGCCGAATCCACCAAGGGGCGATACCGCGGCTGGGAGGATTGGCGCTTGCGCTCGGCGTGGTCTCCGGCACGATCCTCACCTATATCCACGAGCCGCTGAGACAGCGGGTCGTCGGCGAGTACGCGCCAGCACACCACTGGTCGATCCTGGCGGCCGCGATCGTGATCCTGATCGTCGGATTCATCGACGACACGCGCTCGCTGGGCCCGCGCATGAAGCTCCTGGGCCAGGCCCTGGCGGTACTGGCCTTGTACCTCGGGGGGATCAGGATCCACGCGATCGAGGTGCTCTCCCTGAACCTCGACCTGGGCTTCCCCAGCGCCCATTTCAGCGTGCTGGGGTTTCCCGTGGAGCTCGCGCTTCCCAGCTTGCTGGTGACCTTGTTCTGGTTTCTCGGATGTATGAACATCTGGAATCTTATAGATGGAATGGACGGTCTGGCCTCGGGGGTGGGCTTGCTCGTGAGCGGGACGCTCACCCTGGTCGCGATCCACAACGAGAACTTTGTGGTTGCCGTGCTGGCCGTCGCGCTGGCGGGGAGCCTTGCGGGGTTCTTGCTGTATAACTGGCATCCCGCCTGCATTTTTCTTGGGGACTCAGGCGCGCTACTGATCGGCCTGTTGATCGGGGTGATCGGGGTAGAGGGGTCGATGGAAGGCCCGTCGGCGATTTCCATCCTGTTTCCGATCCTCGCCATGGGGCTGCCGATCTCCGACACGGCGATGGCGATCTTTCGACGGTGGGTGCGCAACCTTCCCTTCAGCGCGGCCGACCGCCGGCACGTGCACCACTTGCTGATCGGGCTGGGGCTGAATCCGCGCCAGGCCGCGCTGTTGCTGTACAGCTTCTCGGGCTTCCTGTGCGGGGCGGTGATGCTGGGGGTGGCGCTGCGGAACGAATACTTGACGCTGATCCTGGGTATTTCCGGCTGCCTGGTGTTTCTGCTGGTCGTGACCAGCCGTCGCGATGAGCTGGCAAACCTGCGTGATGACTTGCACGAGCGTCTCGCGCGGAAACGGCACGAGCGCGAGGCTGCCAAGCTGGCCTGGGAAGCGATTCAGCGCATCGAGCTGTGCGCGACCGCACGCGGGGCCTACGAGATCGCCGACGAAGCGGCCCGGGCGCTGGGCTGCGACCTGGTGCAGATTGCCTGCGGGCGCAATGACACACCGGTGACATCCCCCGCGCAGGATCCCGAGAAGGCCGCGATCCTGGGCACGGGCGTGTCGGGGCCATCCGCGATCTTTCGACTCTCCGGTGGCCAGGGACTGTGGATCACGGTCAGTCTTGGCCTGCCGGCGGACACGTCGCTGGCGCCCGACATCGTCTTTCGCTACCTCCAGCGAATTGCCCAGGTTCTGGCGACTCGACTGGCGCGGTTTCAGATTTCCTCCCCGGCCGAGACGACCGACTCGGCCGGCGGGGAGGGCATTCCATCGCGTTCGGACCATGAACCGGGCGAGAGTAAGGGCTCTGCGGCGGCTGGTCCGAGCTCGTGGCGCCCGTTGCTGGCTCGCGTGCTCTTCGGGCGCGGTGCTCTGCCGGCGGAAGACGCGCTGGCGGCGGGGCCGGCACGGACCGTCGACGAGCCGCTGGGTAGTCCGGCTTCGGGAGCACACGGATGAATCCACGACCCGATAGGGAGGCATCCATGGACGGAATCCAAGCGTATGAGGAACGGCATTCGCCGGCCCACTACACGAGCCATCGTGCGCTCGCTTCGGCAGCTGCCCGTGGCGCTCGCGGTCAATCCCGCCGCGGTCAAGACGACGTCGAACTACCTGCAAGCACTGCGGCGGCGATTCTGGATGGTGCTGGCCGTCGCGGTGCCCATCGCGATCGTGTGTTCGATCATGGTGCTGAAACTGCCGCCGGTCTACCTCGCCAAGGCCGAGATCGAAATCAACTCGCCGGAAATCGACCCTGCGCTCTCGGCACTGGTGACGCATGATCTGGGCGGACGGAGTGCTTCGACCGCAGCCAATTACGTGGCCAACCATGAAGCGTGGCTCCGTAGCAAGTGGCTGGCCGAACTGGTCGTCAGCGATCCGGGCCTTGCATCGGATGTGATGCCGTACGCGGACCCGGGATTCGAGCTCTTCAAGACACTGAGCGTGACCCAGGTCAAGAAGACAAACTCATACATCGTGACGCTGGAAGGCAGAGACCCTGCCCGCACCAAGAAGCTGCTGGAAGCGCTGCTCGGTGAGTTTCAGAAGCAAGCCAAGCGAGAGAACGACGTCAAGCTGGATACGACCGAGCAGTACGCCCAGGAAAACCTCGAAAAGCTGATCGCAGGGGCCAAGAAGCTCGACGAACAGACCCAGGAAGCGCTGAGGGCAACGCACACGATTGGCGCGGGGGGCCGGAGTATCCTGGAAGAGCAGTACGTGAATCACGAATCGCTGATGCTGCACAAGCAGCTCCGGCTGGGCGAGATCCATCAGCAAATGATGACCGCCGACATGTTCCCGAAGTTTGAGTCGGACCCCGAGGCGGGCGCACGAGCAGGGCGGGCCGGGGAGCTGAAGCGGCAGATATTCCGGTATTCGCTCGTTCTCAAACATATGAAGAGAGGAATCCGCAATTTCAACCAGGAGCCCGCAGCGAGAGAAGTCGCCTCGCTGCTCGAGAACGCGATGGACGAGCTGGAGGAGCTGCAGTCGTTCAAGAAGACCGCGCTGTCCTCGCCGACCGAGATGATCCTGGAGCAATACCGGCGCGAGCTCGAGGCCGATCGGGAAGTGCACGACGATCTGCTGGCCAAGATGCAAGCCGCGATACCCGATCATCAAAAAATCTTGACCCGGTTCAAGGATCGCGAGGAGAAATCGCGGCAGATCGCGCGCATGGAGGACAAGCTGGCCGAGTTCGGGATTCTCCGGCAGTCGCTCGTCAACAGCGAGTGCGTGAAGATTCCGGCCAGCGTGCTCGAGCCGAGCGTGCCGATCAAGCCGAGCCGGCCGATGCTGATCGCGCTCGGGATCTTTGCCAGCCTGGGGCTAGGGATCGGGATGGTGTGCCTGCTCGAGCACATCGACCACCGGGTGAAGGTTCCGGAGCACGTTTCACACGGCCTGACGCTGCCGCTACTGGGGGTGGTGCCCCGGATCCGGCGCACCGTGCTGACGCATCGCGGCGGCCACCTCTGGACTTCCGCCACTCCCGATTCGCTCGAGGCCGACGCCTACCGGAACATCCGGGCCAGCCTGCTGGGCGTTGCAGACAAGCGCGGGCCGATCGTGACCTTGCTCGTGACCAGCGCAAAGGCCGGCGAAGGGAAGAGCACGACGGCGCTGAACCTCGCGGCGACCTGCGCGGGCCGGCGAGCGGACGCTGCTACTGGACATCGACCTGCGACGGCCCAGTCTGGCAGGCGTGTTCGTCGACGATGCCAAGGGAGAGGATTTGCCCGGCGTGGTCGACGTCCTCTCCGGCCAGCTCCCCTGGCAGCGCACCGTCCGCCACACCGAGATTCCTAATCTCGACTTCATCCCCACCGGCGACGCGCGGTGAGATCCCGATCGAGATCCTGGGGACGCTCGAGCTTCGCCAGCTCTTGATCGCGCTTTCACACCACTACGATCGCGTGATCCTGGACGGGCCCGCCGTGCTGGGACTGGCGGACTGCCGCGTGCTGGGCCGCGTGGTCGACGCTTCGCTGCTCGTTGTACGGTCCGGCTCGATGCACCTGATGACACTGCACCGAGCCAAGGCGATGCTCGAACAATCGCACGTCGAGATCGCGGGCGTCGTGTTCAATGGACTGAGTGAGAATATTGACAACTGGTCGAGCTATGGCTACGAGCCGGTTTCCTCGCCGGGAAGCAAGCTCCCCCAAGGCGCAAGAGCGCAGGAGAGCCTCGCCCTGGCGGCAAGCGATTGATCGGATTCTGAACGTCTCGCTGTGATCGATGAGTGACCCGGGCCACCTTCTCTGTTTGCTGAAATGCATCAAGCGGCTTGTGACCGGAAGGTTGAGCGGATCGTGAATTTGCGTCCGAGAATCGTCCTGGCGACCGACCGCGTCGCGACCATCACCGTGGCGGCGCTTGTTCTGGGCAGCGCGGTCTGCTTCGGCGGAGCCGTCTGGTGGTTTCGGCCGATGGCCGCGGTGCTCACGCTTTTGCTCGTCGAGCGCGACGCTCGTGCAGCTCCTCTTGTCGGGCCGGATGCCCGTCTTGAAGAGTCCGCTCACCTTGCTTGGATTCCTGGCGCTGGGGCTCGGGGTGATCCAGCTCTTGCCGTTGCCGCCGTCACTCGCGCGCCGGCTCTCCCCCGCGGCGCAGCAGATCTACGCCCACGGTGTGATGCCGAGGCTGGCGCAGACTGATTTTCCGGGAGTCGAGCTCGCCGAGCCGGTGCAGGTGCGCTCGCCGGCGACGCTCGATCGGGCCGCAACGCTGCGCTGGGTTGTAGGAGCGGCGATCTGCCTGGGACTCTTCTGGAGTGTCTCGCATTTCGCGGACCGCCTGGGAAGGCTGTACCTCTTGTGCGGGTGCGTTGTGGCCGCCTTCTTGCTCAACGGGGCCCTCGGGCTCGTGCAACTGATCGGTCAGGCCGATGGGCTTTTCGGATTGATGCGCCCTGGAGCTGGTCCGAGCTGGGCGCCTTCGCTGGGAGACCTGCCGGAAACACCGTCGCTGACGAGCTTGCGGCCGCTCTTCGGGGCGACCGCCGCCGGCGCACGCAGGAATTCCATCCGATCGCCGTGGTTCCCGAGCGGCCGATCTTGTTCGGGACCATGATGGCCAGTGATGGGGCGTTCCTGGCATTGGGGGCGCTGGCGCTGCCGTTGGCGCTGGCGATCGTACTGCACGTGATTTCCCCGCGCGGCAGCCGCGAAGGCCTGGGTGCCAGGTTGAGCCATCGGGGTCAAGGGGGATTAGTCCTGTTGCTCTTGGTCCTGCTCGTGCCATGTGCCGTTCTGCTCGGAATGGCGGCGGGGCCTTGGTTTTGCCTGCCTTTCGCGGTCGGGCTGGCGGTCGTCGGCATACCGGCCGCGGCCGGATCGCGAATGTCTGCGCTCGTGCTCACTGCGGTCTTGCTCACCTCGCTGGGCTCAGGGGCCGCGCTGGTCACGACCTGGGCCGACGCGATCGGAGGCCCTCCTCCGGTCGTCCCCGTTTCGTGGGAATCGACGCAGTTGTTGTGGAAGGAGAGCCTGCCCTTCCTCGCGGAATTCCCGGTGGTCGGGACGGGGCTGGGCAGCTTCGGCACGATCCATCCGTACGCAAAGACGCAGGACGCGGCATCGACCACCGCCATGAGCAGCGTGTTGCAGTGCACGATCGAATCCGGCGCGATCGGGGTCAGCCTGGTCGCCGCGGCCCTCCTGTGGTGTATTTGCCGCGTGGTGGTCTGCCTGAAGCGAGTGGGCGCAGCCGACCGCACGTTGGCGGCTGGATTGCTGGGCGGGGCCGTGGGGTTTGGTCTATGGTCGATCGTTCACTGGTCGGTGGAGCTGCCTGCCGTTGCGATCGCGGCCAGCGCCCTGGGTGGAACTCTCAACCGCTGGCTGGCCGGCGCCACGGATCTTTTTGTCGAGCGTGGGTGAACCAACCCGGCGAGGGTGTGGCTCAGGGAGGAGTCGATCCCACGATGGCGAAACCCACATGCCTCCACATCCAGGATCGCGAATCGGGCCCGATTCGCGTGGTGGAGATCCCCTGGGTATCCGTCCGGATCGGTCATGCTGCCGCACTGCGAGGTCCGGCTGACCGAGCACGGCATTGCCGAAGAGGAATGCCGGCTGTATCGCAGGAACGGGGCATGGCATCTCGTGCCGGCCACGGGCGGGACCGCGATCCTCCTCGATGGCCAGCCCGTTAAAACGTCCTGTCCGCTGCCGTTTGACGTCGCGTTTCGGGTTGGCCAGTACTGCCTGACACTGCGCCATGATCGAGCCGCCGAGCCAGACTGGGGGATGTACAGCGGGCCCGCGCCGAGCGCCTCGAAGAGCCTGCGTTGCGACTGGAGGCCCCGCGAGAGTCCGCACACGAGCCGGATCCCGAGGCGGTCGCAACGGCGCCCTTGGCCGCCGCTCCTCTTTCCGAGCCAGTGCAAGCGGCGATCCCGGAACAGACGCCGAGCAACGATCGGGGCACTGCCGACAGCGGCTCGGGGCGCTGGCAGTCGCGATGGAAAGCCGTCGGCGCGGAGCTGAAGGCGCGGTCGGAGCGTGCCCGAGTCCAGGCGGAATCGAGCGACACGCTCCATCAGGCGCCCTTCGACGCGGTACCGCTCAAAGAGCCGCGAGTGCCCCGGATGCAGCCGATTGTCGCGGAGCCGAAGAGTCCGCCCGCGCGGCCGATTCCGGCTCCGGCCGCACCGAGTCTCGAGCCGGCGTGGACCGGCCACAGCGTGGCGCAGGATTGGACCGGACTCATCGATCCTCGGGACTGGGTCGCCGTGACGCGCGAGCCGGCCTGGAAAGATCCAAGGACCGATCATCGCGAACCGCGCCCGCCTGCTCAGATTGCGTGGCAACAGCGGATTGCGCGGAAGGCGCCCGCGGAATCATCACGCGACCCGGAGCGCGACGGCGAGGGCGAGGCCGGTGGAGCGGGAGCGCCGGCTCAAGGCCCTTCCGCGGATTCAGTGCCTGTGCTATCCGCGCCGCCCGTGCCAATGACGGCCGTTGCGGAGCCGAGTGCGTCGATCGTCGCGCGCGAGATCGAGACCGCGGCTGCGCCGGCGCCGGTTCCCGATTCCGATGTCGAGATTTCCGGCACGCGCGACGCTGCGGTCGAACACTGGAGCGAAGAGCCGGCGCTGCCATCGGCGCCCTAGCCGCGAGCACCGAGCACGATACTGCAAAAGCTGAATACACACTCGAGACGGCGGTAGCGCCGAGGCGATCGCGGCTGCCGCGCAGCAAGCAGCCGGTGACTCGGCACCGGAAGAAAGGCGCCACGTCGACCCTCCGCGCGAGACGCCCGAAACCGAGGCTGCGCCGTCAGCGGCGATTTATGAGACAAAATCCCCTGAACCGGCCGCAGACCGCGCCAGGCCCGACCGCCGGCGCGGAAGACAAGCGAGAGGAGCGGATCCCGTCGCGGCGCCCTCGCGAACGGGAACCGCGTGCGCTCAATTCGGGCGGGCGGGCGGTGGAGACCACGCGCGGCAGCACGGAATGGCCGTCGGCCAAAGACATCCTGGCAACCCATCGCGCCGCGGCGACCGCAACCGCGAGCAATCCAAAAGGGCCGGTGAACAAGTCACGGGCCGGGCGGGCGGCCGCCGTGCCGACGCTCGCGCGCGGGCCCGAGAAATGGTCCTTGCCCGCATGGCTGGCCGGCCCGCCGGCGGCGCTCCTGGTGATGATCGTGGGTCTGGCGGGATGCGTGCTCTCGTGCTGGTGGGCAGGCGACGCTTTTAACGCGGCGATCATGATGGACCGGCTTTTGAGCGCTGACCGATCAGCGCTCAGGAGACCGCTTCCCGAGTCGGTCGTTCCGCCCGAGAGCGACTGGATGCGGTCGACCGCCAGTCACCTTGCGCACTGGGCGATCTTCCTTGCCCGTTATGAAGGGGGAGAACGCCAGCGTCCGGAGGAGATCGTGTCACTTCTGGAACGAGCGCTCGAGGCATCGCCGATCAACAGGGAGGCTCGCCTGGCGATCGCACAGCTCGAGCCGTCAGCGAGCACGCGCTCGGTCTCGGTTCGCAGCCTGGGGCTAAGCCGCGATGCGGTCAGCCTGGCGTGGAGCCGCCCGACGGCTACTGGCCGCCGGAGAAAAGGACGCCGCGCTCAAGCTCTACGGCCACGCGCTTTCAGTCGCGATTCCCCGCGATCCTGCCCGCGCCGGCGTGCCGCGGTATAGCGACGATCCGGCGGTGCCCCGGTACCTGCTGCCTGGCGAAGACGGGGTGCGCGACATCGTGCGCGAACTGGCTTCGAGCAAGGAATGGTCTTTCTCCGAGTGGCGGGAAGTGCTCCCGAAGAACGCGATCATCGAACTGGCCGCCGCACGGCTCTTGCGCGAACAATCCCGCGGCGAAGCGGCGTCGCTCTTGGATGCCGTTGCCGACCTACCGAGTAGCGTGGTGGACGCGAAGGAAGACCCGCTGTTGCTGGCGGCACGGGCCGAGGCCTCCGCCCTGCGGTCGCGCTGGACGGAAGCCGATCAACTGTATCGCCAGGCGATCGAGTCGATCGACGACGACACGATCAAGCGCTCCTGGTGGTTCAACCTGGCTGACATCGCGTATCGGCGCGACGACGAGCGGCAGCGGCAGGCGGCCCTACGCGCCGCCATTGCCGTCGCCGCCAGCGACGATATCACGCGGCGCGCAGCGACGTCCAGCGGGCCGCCCGCGCGGCCGCCGGCCAGGTTTGCGGGCGTGAAGGCCAACTGAGCGAAAGGTGTGCAGCAGGCGTGACCACGGAACGTTGAGTCAACAATCGTGAACTTGACCGGTGAGAGCTCGACCGATATTCGCGTGACCTCGAGGGCCGAAAACCGCTCTCCGGTGGCGGTCCGGGTCCGGATGACATCCCGAGTTTTTCGCAGTCGACCTGAAGGACGAGCGTCATGACAGATCAAAGGGAGCCCTGGAATCTCAGCAGGCTGGTCACGACCGCGGCCCAGGACCCGAACTACCGCGCGCGTGCGTCTGGGCACGGTCGTGTGTCTTGGCTTGTTCGCGCGCGTATTCTGGGCCAATCTGGGGCACTTTTATTACGCCTGGACGACCGACGAGAACTACAGCCACGGATTCCTCGTGCCGCTCATCAGCCTGTACTTTGCAAACCAGGTCGCGCGGAGTGGTCCGGTGCCGATCCGCGGTGGAATCTGGACAGGGTCGGTGCTGCTCTTGGTCGCACTCTTGTGTCGACTGGTGACGATACCGTTGCCGATCGAGTTCCTCGGCGACCTCGCGCTCGTGATCGGGCTCGTGGGGTTGTTCACCGTCCTGTTCGGGACGCTCGCCCTGAAACGATACTGGTTTGCATTCTTCTTTCTCATCTTCATGATCCCTCTGCCGATCGCGCTTTATTCCAGGATTGCCTCGCCGCTACAGCTCCTCGCCAGCCAGGTGGCATCGGCCTTGATGAACGCGTCCGGTCTGCCGGTACTGTGCGAGGGGAACCGGATGACATTGCCGGGGGGACTGCAGATGTTCGTCGCCGAGGCTTGCAGCGGGATGAGACAGCTCACAGGGTTTCTCGCGTTGACGACAGCAGTCGCCTATCTGACGACGAGGCCAGCGTGGTACCGGATCACCATCGTCGTCTCCGCGCTTCCGATTGCGATCTCGGCGAATATTGCCCGCGTGATGCTGACCGGCTACATCATGCACTTCGTCAACCCGCAGTTCGCGATGGGGACGTATCACACGCTCGAGGGCCTGCTGATCCTGGGATTTGGGCTACTCCTCTTGCAATGCGAGTGCTGGGTGCTCGATCAAATCTCGCAGTTCATCATGCTTCGGCGCGGCGGGGGCCAGAAAACGGCGCGCCGGCGCCGCGACCCCTGGCACTTGGCTCTTGAGACGCGCGCGGACGCGCCGGAAGCTCGGGTAAGGAATAACGTGAATCGCACACATTCAGGTGTCATATGTGGACTTTTCGACGTGCAGTGCTGGGCGGTTTGATCCTCGCGACGGGTCTTGCGGCCCAGGGGGCGCTCGGAGAGCTCAATCGCACCGAGCGGCCCAAATTGCGGCGCTCGCTTGCTTCGATTCCCATGGAGCTGGGTGAGTGGGTGGGTCGAGACGAAAAAGTGGACGCCGACATCCTGGAGCGGGCCCAGACGACCGAGTACCTGAGCCGGACTTATGAGAGCTGGAAGCATCCGGGGCTCTCGCTGCGGTTGTGGCTCAATTATTCAGCCAACGGGACCAACCTGCGCCATACGCCGGAAATCTGTCTGCCGTCCGGGGGATGGTCCAAGATCGAGTCGCAAACTCGCGTGCTCGCGATGCCTCTGGACGCGGACCGGTCGCTCCAGATCACCCGGCTGGGATACGGACGAGGTGAACTAGTCGAGCATGTGGGTTTTTGGTACTACATCTTCGGAGAAGGGCGGCTGGAAAACTATGTGCGGCGCCTTCCGATCACCAGCCGGAGCAGCCACGGACGGACAACGCGCGGCTCTTCAATGACCGTCGAGATCTTCTACACCGGCGACAACGATCCCGACGGCAAGGAATTGCGGGAATTCGCGCGGCGAGCTGTCCAGAGCGCTCGAGCCCATCCTTCCCGCTGGAACGAGCCGACTATCACATTCCGTGACGGCGCGCGTGCAGAACCCTACTGGAATCGCCCCCATGAAACGTGCTTTGATCACGGGTATCACAGGCCAAGACGGGTCGTACCTCGCCGAGCTTCTGCTGTGCAAGCCCGAATACCACGTGCATGGGCTCGTGCCGCCGTTCCAGCAGCCTGAACCGCCAGCGCATCGACCATCTCTTCGCGCGCGATCCGCTCGTGAACGAGCGGCTTCACCTGCACTATGCCGACCTCGCCGACGCCTCCAGCCTGGCGACGCTCATGGAGCAAGTACGGCCCGATGAGGTGTACAATCTCGGTGCCCAGAGCCACGTACGCGTGTCATTCGACCAGCCGCTCTACACGGCCGACGTCGTCGGGCTGGGAACGCTGCGTCTGCTCGAGGCGGTGCGGCAGTTGAACCGATCGCAGCCGGTGAAATTCTATCAAGCGTCGAGCTCCGAGATGTTCGGTCGGCGCCGCGCCGCCCCAGGGGCTCGACACGCCGTTTCACCCGCGCAGCCCGTACGCCTGCGCCAAGCTCTACGCGCACTGGCAGACGATCAACTACCGCGAAGCCTACGGGCTCTTCGCGTGCTCGGGCATCTTGTTCAATCATGAGAGCCCGCGCCGCGGCGAGTCGTTCGTCACCCGCAAGGTGACCCTGGGCGCCGCGCGGATCAAGGAGGGCCTGCAGAAGAAGCTGATCATGGGGAACCTCGAGGCCAAGCGGGATTGGGGCTTCGCCGGCGACTACGTCCGTGCCATGTGGCTGATGCTGCAGCAGGACAATCCCGGCGACTACGTGGTGGCGACCGGCGAGACCCATTCCGTTCGCGAGCTGCTCGAACTGGCCTTTTCGCTGGTGGACCTGGACTATCGCGACTTCGTCGACTTTGACACAAAGTATACGCGGCCTTCGGAAGTCGACGTGCTCTTGGGCGACGCGACCAAGGCCCGCCAAGTGCTGGGCTGGAAACCAGAAGTCGACTTTCACGGACTGATCAAGATGATGATGGAGCACGACCTGGAGATGTCGCGCGCGCGAGAAGTACGGGAAGACCTATCCGGGGGTCTGACCGTCCGGCACAGGGATTGGCACCGCGGGTGATCAAGGAGGATCGAGAGCCAGATGGACGCGCGAGGAACGGATCATCCGGTGGTGGTCGCCTGCCCCGACGCGCGCCAACCCGCTTTTCAGGCAGTGATCGGCCTCTCCCGCGCCGGGCTCCTGGGCGAGTTTGTCACCGCCTGCTACTACAACCGCACGGCGCTCGCCTCGCTGGTCGCGGCGCGTCGCCTGTCAGCCGCGACTTGCCCGGCTGGAGCGCGTGCTGCTCCGGCGTTATCGACCCCGAGATTCCGCCGGCCAGGGTGCGCACGGTTCCGAGCTTTGACCTGGCGCTGCGGCTGGAGGCTCAGTGCGGCGAGCGCCGGCCGCGGCTCGCGCAAGCGCTTGGCGCGATGGCGGACCGAGCAGTTCGACCGGCGGCTCGCGGGCGCGATCGACCGAAGGCCACGCCCGGGCGGTTTTCGTGTTCAGCGACGTCGGCTCGGCGGTAACCCTGCCGCATGTGCCGCCGGCTGGGAATTCCGTCGATCCTGAGCATGGTCCACGGCGACGTGCGCGACGAGCAGCAGGTCATCGAGACCGAAGCCGCGACCGCGCCCGAGTTCATGCCGATCTATCTGGGCGGCAGCACGCTTGACCGCGGCTTGCTGTCGTGGCTGCACGAGCGCCGGCTGCGCGACCTCGAGCTGGCCGATCGCATCCTGGTGCCGTCGGATCAAATCGCGCAGACCCTGTTTCGACACGGGACCCCGCGCGACAAGGTGCGCATCATCCCGTACGCCGCCGACTGCCGCCGATTCGAGCCACTCGCAGCGAAGGAGCATGGGCCGCGGTGCACGTTCCTGTTTGCCGGCGGAATCAGCCAGCGCAAGGGGATCAAGTATCTGCTCGAGGCGTGGCTGCGGATTCGCCGGCCAGGCTGGAAGCTCGAGCTCGTGGGACCGTTGCCGCGCGAGCCTGGACCGCTCGCGGCCTATCTCGACCTGGTCGAGCCGCTGGGGCGGGTTTCCCACGACGAGATGCCCGCGCGGATGGCAGCGGCCGACGTGTTCGTGTTTCCGTCGCTGTTTGAGGGCTCGGCGGTGGTCACGTATGAGGCGCTGGCGTGCGGGTTGCCGAGCGTGGTCACGCCGACGGCGGGCTCGGTCGTTCGCGACGGAATCGACGGCTTCGTGGTGTCCCCGCGCGATGTGCCGGCGCTCGCCGCGGCAATGGAGCGACTGGGGCGAGATCCCGAGCTGCGCGCCAGCATGGCCGCGTCTGCCCGTGCCCGGGCGCTGACCTTCGACTGGCCGAGGTACCACCGGTCCGTGGTCGCGGCCGTCACCGACAGCCTGGGCGCGGAGGCACGGTGTGTCGAGAATTCCCCGATGCGCCGGACCCGACACACAGTCGGCGCGGCGGGCGAGACATGAGCGACTCTGAACTTGCCAAATTCTGACGAGGCGCACGGATGCAACGCATCAAGGAACTGGATTCGATTCGCGGGCTGGCCGCCATCACGATCATCTTCTATCATCTCTGGCTGAGTGGATCGGGGTGCTGGGCCAGGCGATCAATCTATTCTTCGTGCTCTCGGGCTACCTGATCACATCGATCATCCTCAACCACGAGCTCACCGAACGGTTCTTGTTCGCTTTCTATGCGCGCCGCTGTCTGAGGATCTGGCCGATCTATTACCTCACGCTCTTGCTGCTGGTCGTCATCAATCCGCTGTTGCCGACGCGAGAAAACCTCGAGGATTTGCCTTACTATCTCACGTACACCCAGGAAATCACTCACTACTGGTCGGGGCGCGATCCGTCGTTTCCCCATGCGTTTCGACACACCTGGACCCTTGCGATCGAGGAGCAGTTCTATCTGCTCTGGCCGGCCTTGCTCTTTCTGGCCGGACGTCGACGCATCCCGGTCGTCGCGCTCATTCTCGTCGCGGTCGCCGTGGTGGCGCGGGCATTCGACTTCAATCTTTTCATCCTGCTCACCCAGTGCGACGGTCTGGCCCTGGGAGGCTTGCTCGCCTACTTGATCGGGGGAGCAAATCGCGATTGGACGCTCACGCCGGCGACACGAAGCGCCTGACCGGGAACTGTCTCGTGATTGCCGGTCTCTTGATCGGAATGCTGCTGGCGAATCGTGTGCTCACGCCGCGGACCGATCTGATCTCGCCGGCCGCGACCAAGAGTCTCATCATGCTGGTGGCCAACCTGTCTCTTGCTGGTGACGATCGCCTGGTCGTGCTCAACGCCGGCAGCCGGTGGCTTGGCTTCTTGCGCGACCGCCGGCTGGTCTACTGGGGACCATCAGCTACGGGCTCTACCTCTATCATCAATTCTTGTTTCGAAATCTGGGAGAACTTTGCCGCCTACTACGGCTGGGAGGAGGGCCCGCTCGCTGGGAGTTGCCAAGTTTGCCGCGAGCGTCGCCCTGGCGTCGCTTTCCTGGCATTTCCTCGAGCGACCGATCCTTGCCTTCAAGGATCGATTCGCGTATCGGCCGGCGGCGGAGCAGGGGCGCGAAGTCCGCAGACGGGCAGCGGGCTCACGGGAGTGGAGATGGGCTGACCGTCATGGAAGAGCTGTACTTCGTCTTATGCGACCGGCGGGGTGATCGTGCTCTATTTCCTGGTCCAGGTATCGCGCGGAGGTTCGACCCATTCGCGCCGGTCTGGCTGTTCCTGGTCGGTTATAGCAGGTCTACATCATCCAGGCGATCAGCTACCACGACTGGGCGGTCGGGGTCAGGGGCAAGGAGCTGGTGGCGGCGGCCAACTTCCGGGCGCTCTGGGCGATCTTGTGGTTCCTGCTGGTCTACCAGCTCGGGATCGGCCGGAAGCTGGCCGCGGTCCTGCCCCGGCCGCCGCGGCGCTGGTCGCCGGCCGCGGTCGCCTTGATCAGCCCGCCCTTGATCGTCTGGGGGCTGTTCTGCGCGGGGCTCGCCATCTTCGGGGGAGCGCAGGCCGACAGTACGGCGAACCCGGGGATGGAAACGCTGTTTCTTTCGTTTCCCGTTCGTGATGATGGTGGCGGCGGTCCTGCTGATCGTGACCGGCCGGACGATCCAGTTCGCCCGGCGCCGTTCTTTCTGCCGGCGGGGCTCATGGTCGCGGCCGCTCTACGTGCTGATCTGGATGTTCAACGGCAAGCGGTCGCACTCGCTGATCGGCGTGCTGGCCACGGTCTGCGCATTCTACATGACGCGGCTCAAGCGGCCCTCGTGGCCGGTCCTGATCGCGACGGCGTTCTCGGGTGTGCTGGTGGTGGCGATCGCCATCGGCTGGAGGGACAACCCGACTACGAGCGGTCGTTCACCGGATTCGCCAATTCCTCGGCGATTTCAAAGTCGCGAAGATCCTCGAGAGCCTCAACGTCGCCGACGACGAGAGACGACGGCGGAGGCCATGACCTACGAGACCGCCGAATACGGCGGCTTCCTGCTGATGATGGACACGGTTCCCGACAAGTCGGACTACGACTACGGCGCGAATTACATCCGCGTGTTTTCGACGTTCATCCCCCGGATCGTCTGGCCGAGCAAGCCGCTCTACGGCCGCGCCAGTGGGTCAACGCCTGGATCGCGGGCTCGGAGATGGAGCGCGACGAAGATTTCACCGGCCCGGCGATCGGGATCCTGGGGGCCACCCAGTTGAACGGCGGCGCGATCGGGACGCTGATCGTCCTGGCTTGCGTCGCTCTCGCTGCTCCGCACGGCCTACGAGTACTTCCGGCTCTATGCGGACGTTCCCTGGGTTCAGTTCTGGTGGTCGATCACCTACTACAACGCCTGGTTCATGGTCGTCAACGACGATCCGCTCGTCTGGTTCTATTACAACTGGGGTTCACGACCTTCCCGATCGTCATCCTCATGTGGTGGGGCTCGAAGCTGGGCGGCTCCGGCCGCGGCCGGGCGCCGAGCTGATCCTGGCCACGGGCAGCAGATTTGATGGTCCTGAGGAGAATGGCGTGCTGTCATGACGTTCGCCGTATGCTTCACCAATTTCGGTCCGTACCATCTGGCCCGGCTGCGCGCCCTGGCCGCCCGGCTGGCGGAGCGAGGAGACCGGCTGATCGCCTACGAAGTCGCGGGCCGCGAGCGGAGATACCCCTGGATCCGGAGCCGGCGCGACGAGCCGTTCGAGTGGATCACGCTGTTCCCCGACCGGGTCCTGGAAACGATCGAGCCGAGCCGCCTGCCGGCGAGCGATGGTCGAGGCACTCGATCGCGATCGGCCCGACGCCCTGGGCATCGTCGGCTATGTCGCGGCCGGAATCGATGGCCGCGGCGCGGTGGGCCGCGACTGCAGGGGCGGCCGGCGATCCTGATGTCCGAGAGCCAGGCGATCGATCGGCCGCGCGTCTGGTGGAAAGAGCTGATCAAGAAGCGGCGGGTGCGCCTGTTCGACGCAGCCCTGGTCGGCGGGCCCGCGCACCGCGATTACCTGGTCGAGCTCGGGATGCCGCGCGGACCGAGTCGCCCTGGGCTACAACGCGGTCGACAACGACTATTTCGCGAACCGAGGCCGATGCCTGGCGCGAGCATCCCGACGGCCGCGCGGGCTTGCCCAGCGCTCCCTATTTCCTGACGGTCTGCCGGTTCGTGCCCGAGAAGAACCTGGTCCGGCTGGTCGGGGCGTTCGCCCGGTATCGGCGAGCAGAGTCGATCCGACCGCGGCGTGGGACCTGGTGCTCTGCGGCGACGGCCCGGCGCCGCCGAGGTCGAGGCCGCGATCGCGTGCGAGCGGCTGCTGCGCAGGCGATTCACCGCCCGGGTTTCTCCAGGCCGACGCGCTTGCCGCGATGGTACGCTCATGCCGCGGCGTTCGTGCTGCCGAGTCTCTCGGAGCCCTGGGGCCTGGTCGTCAACGAAGCCGCCGCCAGCGGCTTGCCGCTGTTGGTCTCGACGCGCGCCGGCTGTGCGGCGACGCTCGTGCCGGAGCCGGAAGGGACCACCGGCGGCCGATTCGATCCGCTCGATCTCGAGGCGATGACGAACCAAGCTGGCCTGGATGGCCGACGCTCTCCCGACGAGATCGCCGGGCGATGGGCCAGCGCGGCCGAGATGGTCTCACACTGGGGCCCCGACCGCTTCGCCCGGGGCATATGGAAGCCCTCGAGCTCGCTCGCGCGGCATCGGCCGCGGCGCTCGCACCGTTCACGCTGGCCGTCAATGAAAGCGAGATGAACCGATGCATGATGACGACAACGACCGACCCGACGAGCACGGCGACGTTCGCCGGCGTCGACCTCCGCGACGCGGACTGCCTCGAGTCACGCGCCGCGGCTGGCTGCATCTCTGCAACGGGCTGGACCCGGTGCGCGACGGCGGCATGGTGCCCAGCATCCTGGGGATGACGGGAGCCTTGAGCCGGCTCCGCGGCGAGGTGACGATCGTGACGCCCACGCCGTCGCGACTCGACGGGGCGATCGCTCGCGGAAGGCTTGACACTCAACGGCCCGGAGACCGACCTGGAAGAGGCGGTTCGCTCGGCCGAGGTCGTGCATCTGCACGGGCTCTGGCAGGCCCAGACGCGCCGGGGCGCCGCGGCGGCCCGACGGCGCGCGTCCCGTACCTGGTCGCCGCCCACGGCATGGCCGAGCCCTGGGCCTTGCGGCACAAGCGCTGGAAGAAGCGGGTCTACCTGGCCCTGGTCGAGGCGAAGAACCTCCGACGGGCGTCGTGCCTGCACGCGCTGTCTCGTCCCGAGATCGGCCACTTGCGGAGCATCGCCCCCTGGACGCCGATCTGTTTCGTCCCCAACGGCGTCGATCTCGCGCTTACGACGACCTGCCCGCCGTCGGTCGCTCGAGGCCGAACACCCCGAGCTCGAGGGGAAGTTCGTCCTGCTGTTCTTCGGACGAGTTCACGTCAAGAAGGGCCTCGACCTGCTGGCCGACGCCCTGGGCCGGATCGCGACCGACCAACCGGAGCTTCATCTCGCTGGTCGCCGGCAACGACGACGGAGCCTGGCCCGCGTTTCGCGACCGGATGGCCGAGCTTCGGCCTGACCGACGGATGACCTACGTGGGCCACGTCTCCGGCGAGCGGGCCACGGCAGGTCTGGGCCGCGGCCGACGCGTTCGTCCTGCCGAGCTACAGCGAGGGATTCAGCATGGCCGTCCTCGAGGCCCTGGCCTGCCGGCTGCCCAGCCTGATCACGACGGCCTGCCACTTCCCCGAGCTGGGCGCGGCCGGCGGGGCCGTCGTCGTGACCCCGACGTCGGACGCGGTCACCCAGGGCCTGCGCGACCTGCTCGATCGGATCGCCCGACGAGCGGGCCCGGCTCGGCCAAAACGGCCGCCGGCTCGTCGAGGACCACTACACCTGGGACCGGCAGGCGGAGCGACTGGCCGCGGTCTACGAGTGGCTGACGCGGAGGAGGAACGCCCCCGACGTCGTCGTCGCCTGAGGTACCGCCGCAATCCTGGCACTGCTCGGATCCTTACCGAAAGAGAACGACCATGCGACCTCACGTTCGGCACACCACGCCGGCAGCCTCGATCGCGACGCCCGTCGGTGCCGGGGAAAAGCACCTGTCAGTGTGATCGTGCCGGTCAAGAACGAGGCCGACAACCTGAGGCGCTGCCTGCCCGCCCTGTCGTGGGCCGACGAGGTCTTCGTCGTCGACAGCCAGAGCAGCGATCAGACCGCGGAGGTCGCCGCCGCCTTCGGCGCGACGGTCGTTCAGTTCCACTTCAACGGCCGTACCCCAAGAAGAAGAACTGGGCCCTCGAGAACCTGCCGTTTCGCAACGAATGGGTCTTGATTGTCGACGCCGACGAGGTGGTCGTCCCCGAGCTGGCCGCCGAGATCGCCCGCCGGATCGCCGGCGACGAGGCCGATGGATACTACCTGAACTCGCGCTACTACTTCCTGGGCCGCCGGATCCGCCACTGCGGCTATTCCTCGTGCTGGAACCTGCGGTTGTTCAAGCATCGGCTGGGCCGCTACGAAAAGATGCCCGACCAGCACCGGCGGCCGCACCGGCGACAACGAGGCCCACGAACACGTCGAGCTCGACGGACGCGTCCTCCGACTCGACAACGAGCTCGAGCACCACGCCTATCCGACCATCGCCGCCTGGGTCGAGAAACACAACCGATACGCGATCTGGGAGGCCGCGCTCTCGCGAACGATTCCTCAACGAGCCGATCCCGACAACGATCGGCAGCGTCCAGCGATTCAAGCGCCGGCTCAAGAAGATCGCCTGGCGGCTGCCGATGCGGCCGCTCGTTCCGATTCGTCTACGCCTATTTCCTGCGACTCGGATTCCTCGACGGAAAGCCGGGCCTCATCTTCTGCGGTCTGCTGGCCTTCTACGACTTCCTGGCCTCGGCCAACCGATACGAGCAGCAGATCGCGGGATCGCCAGAGCCGGGTGGATCGATGAGCCCCGCACGGCCCACTGATGAGCTTTCCCGGTCCGCGGGCGGGCTCGTGAGTGCAGAGCGACCATCGTTTGCCCGTGGGGGCTGAACACCACGCAGAATCGTGCAAAAGCGCCCATCGGCGCCCTTCCTCCATGTCGCGGCACGGCCGGGCCGCGTGCCAATCGCGCGTTCAGCATACTTGAAGGCCAGTCGTTCTATCCTCAGAATGACCGAAGGCTGGTCCAGCGGTGCAAAGTCGCTCGTGTGGTCGTGCGCTTCGAGGAAAGCGCCCATGGGCTCTTGCGTGTTCGAGTGGCGAAGCCGCCTCCGAACGGTCTGTGTAACTGCCGCTCTTGTCGGCTTGAGTCTGACGGCCTGGGCGCAACGCCCCCAGGCGCCTGTGCGCTCCGAGGCGCAGAAGGCCAGGCTCAAAGAACGCACCAAGCTCATTCAGCAGGCCGCGGCATCGACCGCCCAGGGCAACATGGCGGAGGCAATCCGGCTCGGCGAGGCGGTGCTGGCCATCGAGTGCGACGTTTTCGGGAGGGATAGCAACGCTGCCATCTCCACGCTGAAGCAACTGGCCACATGGTACGAGGGTCGCGAAAACTGGACCGCCGCAATCAGAGCCCGTAGCGACCTTGTGGAGGTCTTGAAGGAAAAATATGGCAAGGACAACGAGGACGTGATCGAGGCCCGCTGGGCGCTCGAGAAGGTTGAGACCCTGTCCCGGCTGAACGACCAGGACCGGCGCAGGCTCATGGACGCCGAGCGCACCGAACAGCAGGCCAGGGAATTGCTCTCCCAAGGGAAGCTCAATGAAGCCATGCCGCTGCTTCGCCAGGTTCCGCCGATCAAGAAAGACGTGCTGGGAGAGCATACATCCGGCTATGTCGTCGCACTCATGAATCTGGGACTTGGCATCCAGAGCCAGGGCCAGATCGACGAGGCGCTCGAGTGCTTTCGGACCGCGCTAGGAATCTCGGAGCAAATCTGTCAGGAGAGCCACTCGCTTCTGGCGCTCAACCTCGAATACATCGCAACCGCACTCATACTTCAGGACAAGCACGCCCTTGCGCTGCCACTTCTGGAACGGGCGCTCGGGATTTATCAGGTCGTCTATCCCACCGAGCGATTTCCGAAGGGCCATTATTTCCTGGCCCATGTTCTGAACAGGATCGGAAACGAGCTCGATCTCGAGGGGAAGTACGTCGAGGCCATGCAGTCGCTGGAACGGGCGTGTGCGATGTACGAGCGGCTCTATCCCGGGGATGCGTATCCCGAGGGCAATCCCGATCTCGCTCGTAGCGTGCACGACCTGGCGGTCGTGCTCAGCAAACAGAGGAACTTCGCCGAGGCGCGGCGGTATTTCGAGTGCGCGCTGGAGATGGACCAGCGATTGTATCCCAAGGACAAATACCCCCGAGGGCATCCTGAGCTGGCCAGGACCCTCACGAACCTGGGCAGCCTGTTGAACGCCACGGGCAATTCCGGCGCGGGCCGGCCCTATCTCGAGCAGGCGCTCCCGATGCTGCAGGCAATTTATCCGAAGCATGCCTATCCGCGGGGCCATGCCGAGCTCGCCGGCATCCTGGACGTTCTGGGGCGAGTCTCGGAGGATCTGGGGAATTTTCCAGAGGCGCTCCGGTATTATCTGCAGGCACTCGAAATGAGCGAGGCGCTTTATCCCAAACAGCAATATCCGCGGGGCCATCGCGAGCTGGGAGTCGTCCTGGTCGACCTGGGACGGCTGTGTGCCAGGAAGCGTCAATTCCGGGAGGCGAGTGAGTACTTCGAGCGCGCTCTTGGAATCAACCGCGGCCTCTATCCCAGGGGGCATCCCGATCTGCCGACGGTCCAGAACGACCTGGCATGGGTTCTCGAGGCCCAGGGGAACTACGACCGCGCAAAGCAGCATTTCGAGCAAGCGGTCCAGACGTGCCAGGAATCCTATCCCAGGGAAGACTATCCCAGGGGCCATCCCGAGCTGGCCAGGGCGTCGCCAACCAGGGCACCCTGGAGCTGCGAACGGGAGAATACGCTCGCGCTTGGTCCTTGCTCAACCAAGCTTCGGAAATGTGTAACAACCTGGGCGAGCTGTTCGTGGCGACGGCCGCAGAGGCCGAGGGACTGGGATACCTGGGCTTGACAAAGTCGATCCATGATCGCATGATTTCATGTGCATTACATTTGCCTGAAAGTAGCGATGCGAGCTATGTCCATGTCTGGGCACGCAAGGCAATGATCGCGCGATGCTCGGCGCCGGCAGGCAGCGCTGTTCCAGCAGGCGAGCTCCGATCCTGCCAAGAGCCGGGTGCTTGCGAACTGGAACGATCGTCGTCGAGAGCTTGCCCACTTGATTCTGGAATCGTCGCACGGCACGGACCCGGCCGGAAGGCTGGAGCGGATCCGGCAAGCGACCGAAGAGAAGGAGCGGCTTGAGCGGCAACTGGCCGACTCACTGCCGGAGTTTGCCCGCGACCAGCGCGCTGAAGCGCCGGCCGCACAGCGATCTTCAGAAGGCACTTCCCGATGGGATGGTCGTGCTCGATTTTGTTCAGTACACTCGCCGCGAGCAGGACCCAACCAGGAAGGGCGACGCCGGTCTGCGGTTCACGCCGAGTTACGCGGGCTTTGTGCTCGCCAAGGGGAGGTCGATCGAGCGGCTGGACCTCGGTCCCGCGGCGGCGATCAATGATGCCGTGAAACAGTGGCGGGCGGCGATCCTCGCGGGTCGCACCAGCCCGGCCGCCGCAGCGCTGCGCCGGCTGGTCTGGGAGCCGATTGCGCGATGCCTTCCGGCCGCGACGAGCACCGTGGTGATCGTTCCCGACGGACTGCTGACGGCGATCCCCTGGGGGGCGCTTCCCGGCGCACAGCCAGGGACATTCCTGGTGGAACAGTACGCCCTGGCCGTGGCTCCGCACGCCCCGTTCGTCCTGGATTGCTTGACGACACCGCAGCGCGCGGGCGCTCTCGACGGCACGCTGCTGGCCGTCGGTACCATGCCCAGCATCGGCGGCGCATCGGCCCGGGAGCTGGAAACGGTGATCCGGCTGGCGAGGCCCAGGCGCGTCGTCGAGCTGCAAGGGGACCGGGCCACCACCACCGCGGTGCTGCGCGCGCTTCCTCAGGCGCGATGGGTCCACTTCGACACCCACGGCTTCTTCGCTAACGCCGAAATCCAGTCGCTGCTTCAAGCCGATCCCAATCCGATGAATCGACTCGGACTCGACAACCTGGCTCCATTTGGCCGTAATCCTCTGGTCCTTTCGGGGCTGTTGCTCAACGGCAGCGACGGACGCTCTACGGTCGCAACCGGGGCGACCCCCGGATGACCAGAACATCCTCACGGCCGAGGCAATCGCCGGTCTGGCCTTGCCGGGACTCGATCTGGCCGTGCTCTCCGCCTGCGAGACCGGGCTGGGGACCGTGGCGGGCGGAGAGGGGGTGTTCGGCCTGCAACGCGCATTCCATCTGGCCGGTGCACAGACGGTGGTCGCCAGCCTGTGGTCGGTCAACCTCGAAGCAACGGGGTTATTGATGGCCGAGTTCTACAAGAACCTGTGGGGGAACAAACTGCCGAAGCTCGAAGCACTGCGGCAGGCGCAGCTCACGATGATCAAGGCATACCGACGCCACGCGCCGGGCGGGCCAGCCAGCGCGGCCAAGGATCCGACCGGCGCAATACCCAGCAGCGCGCCGACCAGCTCCCGCCGGACTTCTGGGCCGGGTTTGTCCTCTCGGGTGACTGGCGGTAGGGTTCCACTGCGGCGCTGGAGGGCCTGGCCGGAGTCAGGCAGGTCTCGTGGCGCTCAAGTGCGAGCCATCGAGCCAATCGGTCTCGAAACCCAAACCCTGGAGCAGTTGCTCGATCGCCGCAGGGGCTTGCCGACGTCCCCGGGCATCGAGAATGCCGAAATGCACTTCCACAAAAACAGCCCGGCATTCCCGCCGTGCCAGCACCGCGGTCATTCCGCGTAACACCTCTTCCTCATATCCTTCCACGTCGATCTTCACCACGTTGGGTGCAGGTGTGGACCCGGCGCTCAGGATCGCGTCTCCAGTGGTCACTCGGACATCGATCCGGTTGACCGAGTCATCGCGTGGGTCAGCAAGGCTACTGGTGGTGCTCAGAGGGTCGGAAGAGGTGGTCATTGCCAAGGTGCCTTCGCAGTCACCCAGAGCCAGGTTGAACGCGTGGACATTGGGCAAATTCAGACCGGTAATCGCGTCGTAGCAGGCCGGTGCCGGCTCAAACGCGGACACCGATCCCATATTGCCCACCAGCTCGCTGATCTGGTGCGTATAGAACCCGACGTTCGCACCGACATCCCAGACGTGGTCTCCGGCGCGAACGGCGGCCAAGAGCGCCTGGGAGAATCGCTCCTCGTAGGCACCAGATCGTCGAACAAACTGGTTGAGCTTGGCGATCCATGGTGTCACTCCCAGTTTCCGGGATATGGATCGCAGATCGGTTGCTAAGGGGATAGGCAGTCCCACGTCATTCTCCGATCCTGTGGAGGCCGTCGCGCTCAAACGCGTGCTGGTACTCTGACCAACGGCCGAACTCGCGGACGCTCCGCCGCCGTGCGGCGCCAAAATCCGGGATGGGCTGTGCGCGCTTCCCCGGAAGGTCGGCGAGCTGCGGGCGGACATGGCTCGCGCATCGGCCGCGCGGATCGGAACGTGCAGAGCGGTGGCGAAGCTCGTCGGGGAACACGGCGAGTGGCGGCGGCGACGAGAGGAATTGCGCGGGAGTCATCCGTAACTCCTTGCTGGCAGGAGGTCCTTTAGCGAGCTACGAAGAATAACAGAGATGCCTGGCCGCCGCAACGGGCGCTGTCGTTCTCCTGTCGTTCTCCGACCTGCGATCCGAGCTAATGAGGCCCGCCGTCTCGGAAGCGTGCGAGGGCGACTCGGAACAAAGGGCTTGCACGAGGCCGTCATGTCGACGCTATCAACGTAGTCGTCGAAGTTGACGTCTGTGCCACCGACGCGCCCGCGCCTGATTGGCCGTTGCCCGTCGTTGTCGACGCAGTCGTCGAGTCGGACGTGCTCGTGGTAGATTGCGCCGTCGCGCTCCCTGAGCCGGCCTGGCTACTGCTGGTTGTCGCCGACGAAGTCGTCGCGCTCGAAGTGGCACCACCAGTCTGTGCCGTGCTGCTGTCCGCGCCTGACTGGCCGGTGTTTGTGGTTGCCGACGTGTTCGTCGCGCCGGAATTGCTCGTACCGGACTGCGCCGCGGTGCTGCCGGAGCCGGATTGGCCGCCGCTTGCGGACGCCGAGGTATTCGTTGAGCCGGAATCAGCGGTGCTCGACTGTGCTGTCGAGTTGCCCGAGCCGGACTGGCCTGCGCTCGTCGTCGCTGACGAATTCGCCGCGCCGGAATTGCTGGTGCTGGACTGCGCCGTACTGCTGCCTGAGCCCGACTGGCCGGTGCTCGTGGTCGCCGATGTGTTGGTCGCGCCGGAATTGCTCGTTCCGGACTGCGCCGCACTGCTGCCTGAGCCCGACTGGCCGGTGCTCGTGGTCGCCGATGTGTTGGTCGCGCCGGAATTGCTCGTTCCGGACTGCGCCGCACTGCTGCCAGTGCCCGACTGGCCGGTGCTCGTGGTCGCCGACGTGTTGGTCGCGCCGGAATTGCTCGTACCGGACTTCGCCGCGCTTGTGCCCGTGCCCGACTGGCCTGCGCTCGTGGTTGATGACGAAGTCGTCGAGCCGGTATTGCTCGTGCTTGCCTGTGCAGTAGTGCTGCCCGCGCCCGCCGGGCTGGCACTAGTGGCATGCGATGAGTTCGTCGCGCCTGACCCAGTGCCGGTCTCGGTGCTCGAGGTGCCTGGCGACGCCTGGCTCGCCGCGCCTGCTGAGCTTGACGCCGTCGACCCGTTCGTCGAAGAGTTCGGCGTGTTGCCGGAAGTCGATGATCCCGACACCGACCCGGCCGGCGTGAGGGAAGGCGGCGTGGTGCTGGCGGCGGTGTTGGAGGAGCTTTGCGTGCTCGAGGTTCCTCCGCTCGTGGTCGGCTGGACGTTGATGGCGGGCTCGATGTTGATCGTCGGCTGAAAGTTGATCATCGCGACGGCCATCGCCGCATGGCCGCGCCTGCCGTGCTGTCTTTGGGCGTGCGGAGCCGCGACATTACTGGCGGCGCGCGCATGATGCGCCGGCATGGCCCGGAGGTGGGCTGGCCGGTGGACCGCCGCGCGATGGGCCGACGACAAGAGAAGACGGCCTTCCAGGTCTTCGAGCACGGCGTGAAACTTGACTCGGCGGCGTGCTGGCTTGGAACCGACCCGATTGACAACATCCGTGGTCGACATGGCCCCTCCTGGGCAAATCGAGTAACTCGGCAACTGACCGGGAACGCTCATCCTGAGCACCCCACGAACGCGGCGGGTTGAACGGACGTTGCGTCAAGCACAACGACCGAGGCTGACCAGCCAAATTGGGCAGAACGGGCGATCTGGAGAATCTCCCGTTCTGAGGGCCGGCGTTCGAGTCGACCGGTCCTGCGCTGTTCGTGGATTCCTATGATGACGAACGCGAGTCGAAGCGTGCCACGGCCGCGCGGATTCTGGGTTTTAGAGGATCGCGGCGGTCGGTTTTTCGGATCGGTGAACGACCTGTCGGTAGAGCTCGGCGAGACGATCGGCCTCGACGTCGAGGTCAAAGTGGGCGCGGGCTCGAGCGAGGGCGTTTTCGCCGAGCCGGCGTGCCAGGCCGGGATCGTCGAGCAGCGTGAGAATCGCCTCGTGTAATGCGCCCGGATCCGCGGGCGGGACCAGCAAGCCGGATTCGCCGTGCTCGACGAGCGCCCGCAGCCCTTTCACGTTGGTTGCGATACAGGGGACGGCGCGTGCCAGCGCGTGCAGGAGCGTTTGGCCCGTGCTGGCCGTGACGGCCGGCTGACAGTAGATATCCAGAGCGGACCAGAGCTCGGGACCGATGATGGGAAAATCGGTCACGGTGACTGCGCTCTGCGAGCTCGAGCGAGGCGGCGCGGCGACGGAGTGCGGAATGGTCGCGCAGGTGGCTGGCGATCACGAACTCTGCGTCGTGTCCCGCGCTCGCCACCAGCCGTGCGGCCTCGAGGAAGACGAGCAGGCCCGATAGTTCTTCCAATGGACCTCCTGCGCCGATCACCGGGACTTTCCACAGGCCCGCCTTGCGAGCAGGGTCTTCTGGCGTGAGGATTCCCGGCGGGATGACCGCGATCGAATCGGGGGGAACGCCGAGCTCGGCGACGAGGTCCCGGGCGAGATCTGGGCCCGTTACGACGAGCCGCCGACACCAGCGCCGGCTGAGTCGCAAGCCGCTCGAGACCGTTGCGAATCCGGACACGGTCTGCACGTAGGGGAGTCGACCGGTTTCGGCGAGGGCGAGTGCGACTTCGACCATTTCATCGTGCACGATGTGAAGCAGGTCCGGGCGCTCTAATCGGCCGTCGGCCCACAATCGGCGGACGGCGATGGACCTGAGCCAGCGCTTGCCGAGGCTCGGAAGCTCGATGGCGCGCGGGTCGGCCGCAAGATCGGCCCCCCTGGAGAGACAAAGGACCTGGATCGCGAGGCCGCGTTGCTCGAGCCGGTCGAGCAGGGGGCCGAGCGGCCAGCCGTCGTCGAAACGGCGCCATCCTGCCAGGATCAGAAGCTTGAGTGCGCCTGCCATGAAGTCCCTCCGTGCCGGCACTGGGCAGCCCGTAATGCGTGAGCGTCGAGCTCGCCCCGACCCCTGATCGAACCTGGAGCTGGGTCGTCCATCCAGCCGTTGGAATCGATGACGCGTTGGTTTATACTGGCAACTCGCAAAGGACCACGGTTGGCCCGGATGCACCCCAGCGCACCCTGAGCGTACCGCATGAATGCACCCCAGATGACTGAAGCGGCAATCCCCGATCTCGAAGAATTGATCTCCCTGTCGAATCGGCTCCTCGAAAACGTCGGACTCGTAGTACTCGGCAAGCCCGACGTGATCCGGCTCGCCGTGGTGGCACTGCTCGCGGAAGGGCATATCCTGATTGAAGATGTCCCCGGCGTGGGCAAGACGCTCCTGGCGCGGGCGCTGGCTGCGAGTATCGACTGTTCGTTTCGCCGGATCCAGTTCACCCCGGATTTGCTGCCGTCGGACGTGCTGGGGTCGAGCATCTACCACGCTCCTTCGGGCGAATTTGTCTTCAAGCCGGGGCCGTTGTTTGCCAATGTGATCCTCGCCGACGAGATCAATCGAACGACGCCGCGCACCCAGAGCGCGCTTTTGGAGGCGATGAGCGACCGCCAGGCCTCGATCGAAGGAGTCACGTACTCACTGCCGCCCCCCTTCATCGTGCTGGCGACGCAGAATCCTTATGAGTTCGAGGGAACCTACGTCTTGCCGGAGAGCCAGCTCGATCGTTTCATGCTCCGGCTTCGGATGGGATACCCGATTCGCTCGGAAGAACGCAAGGTCATCGCCAACCATCGTGACGGCGAGCCGGTCGACACTTTGAGCGCAGTCCTGTCGGCGGAGGACGTGCTTCTCTTGCAGCGGGGGGTGCGGATGGTTCAGGTGGACGATGCGATCACCGACTATCTGCTCGACATCGTGCATGCGACGCGCCGCTCGGAGGACCTCCATGTCGGCGTGAGCACGCGCGGCGCGCTGACCTTGTACCGTGCAGCCCAAAGCCTGGCCCTGGTTTCCGGTCGCCTTTACGTGGTTCCCGATGACGTCAAGACGCTGGTTGTGCCGGTTCTGGCGCACCGGGTGGTCGGAAAGTCGTTTCTGCAGGCCGGGGAGTTCGGAGCGTCCGAAGCGATCATTCGCGACGTTGTCGACCGGATACGAGTGCCGACATGAGCTGTCTCGGCGCCAACCGGCCGGCTCTTCTGTTGCTCGGTCGAGGGGATGGCCAGCGATGAACGTCGACGACAAACTCCGCTCGAGAGGGCCGCGGCCGCCTGCGTCGCCTGACTCGTGGAGTCTTTGCGCGCTGTGGCCCACGCAGCGGAAGACGCCGACGCGCGAGGGCTTCATCTACTTCCTGGTTGCGCTCTTGCTCCTGGCGGCCGGTCTCTGGCATCAGGTCAACCTGATCCTGCTCGTCTTCACACTCTCGGCCGGCCCGCTGGTGGGCTCGATCGTGGGCGGACGCACGCTGTTGCACGGACTGAGCGTGCAAAGGCGAGCCCCCGCCTACGTGTTTTCGCGCGAGCCCTTGACGGTGGATTACACGCTCGAAAACGGCAGGCGCTGGCACGCGGCGCTCGCGCTATTCCTCGAGGAATCGCTGGTGCCGCTGGACCGATTGGTCTCGGGATCCTCGGGCGAGACGCCTCGCGTCTTCTTTTCGCGGGTCGCCGCCGGCGACCGTGCGCGACTGCGCTGGCAGTGCATGAGCCCACGGCGCGGCAAGTATCAGTTTCGCGATCTGTTCCTGGGCACGCGGGCACCCTTCGGGCTGGTCGAGCATCGCGCCAGTATCGCGCTCGACGACCAGATTCTGGTTTATCCCGAGATCGGCCATCTCAGCCGCCGCTGGTTTCAGATGCAGCGCCAGGCGACCGAGAACCGGCGCGGGCTGCAGCACGATCACTCGGCGCAGCAACTGGAATACCACGGGCTGCGCGGCTACCGGCCGGGCGACAGCCAGCGCTGGATCCACTGGCGGACCTCGGCCCGCCGCGGCGAGCTGATGGTCAAGGAATTCGAGCAGCAGAACGAACAAGACCTGGCCATCCTGGTCGATCCCTGGCTGCCGCGCACCAAGGCCGGCTCGGATCAGCGCGAAACACTCGAGCAGGCCATCTCATTCGCGGCCACGCTGTGCGTGGAGACCTGCCGGCACCAGGGCCGCAGGCTCGTCCTGGGCTGGACGGGAGCGGCACCCGGGGTGCGCCACGGGCCGGCGTCGGTGAAGCTGCTGCACGAATTGCTCGAGCAGCTTGCGACCTTGCGGCCGGATAGCGAAGGGGGTCTTGCCGAGCTGTTCGACGTGATGCCGCCGGCCATGCTCCGCGAGGCGCTCCTCGTGATTGTGTCGACGCGGCCGCTCAACCTGATCGAGGAGGCCGAGCGCTCGTCGCGATTTACCGGCACATCGGCCCGCAGCCTGCTCGGCCGCGTACTGCTCTTGAACGCCACCGCCGGGGACCTGTCGTCCTTGTTTCAATCCGCGCCTGACTCGGCGCCCAATGTTCTGGAACAGCGTAAGAAAAGCGCGATCCAGGAGCGGCGGTCCGGCCAGGATCCGCGGCGCCGCGGATTGTCGTCCGACGAATCCGGCGAAACTTCCCGCTCGGCGCTTGACCACGGAGGAGCCGGGCCGTGAACAGCTATCTCGTGTACCGGGCCAGTCTGTACCTGATGCTGGTGGTCTCCACCCTTGCCTTGAGCGGCGACAACCCCGAGGGGCAGTATGCCAAGGTGCTGGGAATGGCCGTCGCCGTGGCGGGAGCCATCGCATTTTTCACGGTCGACCGCCGGCAGCAGTGGGCATTGCCCCGTCAGCTTGCCAATGTGCTGGCCATCGGCACCCTCGTCGTCTTGTACTTCGAATACCGGCGTGACGAGAGCCAGAGAATCGCGGCACTGGCCCACTGGCTGGTGTATCTGCAGTTGATCAAGTACTTCCTCCCCAAGACGGCCGAGGACGACTGGTTCCTGTTCCTGCTCGGGCTCATCCAGGTCTTGATCGGATCCGTGATCAACCAGAGCGACGAGGTCGGCGCCTGGATGTTCTTGTGGGCGCTCTTGGCTGTGTGGGTGCTCGGCCAGTTTTTCCTGCAGCGCGAGGCAAATCGCTTTTCCTCGGCCCAAGCCATCCCCCTGGACCGCCGAGCCGGTCCGCCTGCGCCCGATCCATACCACGGCCTGTTCGATCTGCCGTACGCGGCGGCGACGACCCGCGTCATGATCACGACACTCGCCCTGGGAGGACTCATCTTCCTGGTGTTGCCGCGCCATGCCGGGGCCACCCGCAGCCAGGCCGCGGCACCGATGGGCAGACACCTGACGGGGTTCGACGAGGAAGTTCAGCTCGGCCAGCTTGGCGAAATCCTCGAGAACGACACCGTGGTGATGACCGTCGAGCTCTCGGACCAGGACGGTCACGAAGTTCGACTGGTCGACGAGCCACTGTGGCGCGGCGTCACCATGATCCAGTACGAGGGAGGACGGTGGCATCGCCAACCGCGAGGCACCCAGGCCGTCGTCAGCTATGAAGTCAGGCGCAACCGCGCACGCACCGAGATTCACCAGAAGATCAAGCTCGAGCCGATCGACTCGCAGGCTTTGTTCGCGCTGCGTCCCATTCTGGACGCGACCTCCCGAAACTCGCCGTCGATGAGCACCAACGACGGGACGCTGTTCCGGCCGGACAAGCCGAACAGCGAATATGATTACGAGGTCATCTCAGACGTCGACAACAACGCCGGGCAGCCTCACGAAGCTCCCCCGAGCACGTACAGCAAGCTGCACCTTTCGATGCCCGCGGGCTTGAAAGCGCGGCTGCGGCAGATCGCCGAGCCGATCGTGGCCAAGATCCCGGGGACCGGCCGCGAAGGCATCGAGGGACGTGCGCGTGCGCTGGCGGCCTATCTCAGAGATTCAGGCACGTTCACCTACACGCTTCAGATGGGGCCCGTCGATGCCGCTCTCGATCCCGTCGAAGACTTTCTGGTCAATCGCAAAGCCGGTCATTGCGAATACTTCGCAAGCGCACTTGCGCTCTTACTGCGGTCGGTCGACATCCAGTCTCGGGTTGTCAACGGCTTCAAGGGAGGCGACTGGAATGAGCTGACAGGAACGCTGAATGTGCGTCAGAAGCACGCGCATAGCTGGGTTGAGGCCTACACCGGTCTGCTCGGCCCGGAGAACGTCCCGATCTGGATCACGCTGGATCCGACGCCCGCCGCGGAGCGCATACGATCGATCGCGCAGGTTGGAGGCATCGCCGGTCGATTCCGCACCGTGACCGATTTGATTCGCCACATCTGGGTCTTTTATATCGTCGGCTACGACGCCGAGCGGCAGAATCGCCTGGTTTACACGCCGATGCGCACGATCATCACCGAGGCTCGAAGACGATACAACGCCATGGTACTCGGGCTGCGGAAATGGTTTGCCCAGGTGTTCCACTTTCAGGACCCAAGCGCTCTCATCAGCTTGCGCGGATTCGTCGTCTCGTTCTTCATTCTGCTTCTGCTCGCGGGGCTCGGGCTGCTCTTGTACCGGCTGGCCCTGCGCCTGGCCCGCTGGCTGCGCGGGCCGACGCTCGACGCCGCGTCACTCTCGGCGGGGACGCTGTTTTACCGACGACTGGCCCAGGTCCTGGCCGATTACGACCTCGAGCGCACACCCGCGGAAACGCAGAGCGAATTCGCGGTGCGGGCCCACAAGTTCCTGACCGGACAGGGACCGCACACGGCCCCCGTCTCGGATGTGCCGCAGCAGGTCGTGGATGCTTTCTATCGGGTCCGCTTCGGTCATCTCGAGCTCGAGCCCGCGTCGCTCGCCGACTTGAATGCGCGGCTCGATTCGCTCGAATCCCGACTGAACAACCCGTGACGACGCCGACCGGGCGGCGCAGCGGTCCAGAGAGACGATTCGGCCAACCCGAGCGGCAGATGGCGCCAGCGGCAAGCAGCCGCGACTGCCGCCCTTCGCAGACACAGCAACTACGAACAAGGGACACAGACGGATGCAAGTCGGAATTGTCGGATTCGCCGGCAGCGGAAAGAGTACTTTATTCCAGCTTCTCACGGGGACGCGCCCGGATCCCGCCAAGACGCATGCCGGGCAGGTGGGAGTCGCAACCCTGACCGACCCCCGCCTCGACTACCTGGCCGCAATGCACAAACCGAAGAAAGTGACGCCGGCCACGGTCGACTTTCTCGACACCCCCGGGCTGCTTTCGGGCTCGCACGCCGACAACCCGCAGCGTCTGGCCTTGATCCGCGAGGGAGACGCCCTGTTGATCGTGCTCAATGGATTCTCCTCCGGCGACCCCGCAGCCGAGCTCACCGCATTTCGCGAAGAGATGCTCTTCGCCGATCTCGAGGTCGTCACCAGCCGCGTGGAGCGCCTGGAGGCCAGTCTCAAGAAGCCGCGGCCCGACCGTGAGCAATCCGCCAAGGAGCTCGAAATCGTCAAGCTCGTGCGAGCGACCCTCGAGGAAGGCAAGACCGTCGCGGGGCTCTCGCTTTCGGGCGAAGACAAGAAGCCGCTGAGATCGTTTGGCCTCTTGACCGATAAGCCGCAAGTGGCCGTGGTGAATACGGTCCAGGGCCGGGACGTGCCCGAATCACTGCGGCCGCTGGCACCGGAGGCGCTGGCGATCGACGCCAAGCTCGAGCTGGAGCTCGCTGAGCTCGATCCCGCGGAGCGCGCGGCATTCATGTCCGACCTCGGCGTGGGAGACCTGGGAAGGGATCGAATCATTCGCCAGGCGTATGACGCCGTCGGCATCATCACCTTTTTCACGGCCGGAGAACCGGAGGTGCGCGGCTGGAATCTCGAGCGCGGCGCCAGCGCGGTCGACGCCGCTGGCAAGATCCACACCGATCTGGCCAAGGGGTTCATTCGCGCGGAAGTCACGGCCTTTGCGGATCTTCACCAGGCCGGATCCGTCAAGGAGGCCAAGGCCAAGCACATGGTCCGGCTCGAAGGCAAGGAGTACGTCGTCCAGGACGGCGACGTCATCTACTTCCGCAGTGCGCTGTGAGCGCACATCGACGCCCATCCGACCGACGGCGGATCATCGTTCTCTTGCGGCGAGCCTGGGCGTTCGCAACAGCATCCCCGTGGAGAGCGGCGAGTCCTTGCTCGGGAGAGAGTCGCGATTCGCCCACCAGAGCGCACTGGCTTCGCCGGTCGTACCGTAAACGCGCAGGGCCACGTCCTCGATCGACTCGGCCGATCTCACCAGCGTGAACGCAGCAGAGACGTCACCCGGCGGATCCGACCGGTCGCCGGTTGTCGGCGCGGCCCGTGAGCTGACAGTGCGAGCCGTCGCCCTTGTCCTCACGGTCGACCTCGGGCGCAGGTCGCTGCCGGACGCCGGCTGTGCCCTTGGCAGTCGGGGGCCGTCCGCATCCGGCGCCGCGAGAACACTGGAAGCGGGCGATCCCGAGATCGAACCGGCGGTAGCCGACTTGGGCTCCGAACTGCGCGATGGCATCGCGGGGAGCGGCGCGCGATCGGCCTACGTCCTCTCGAGGAGGGTCATGCTGAAACAGAACGACCGCGAAAAAGCAAACAATCAAGACGGAGAGAACGATGCTCGGCCCAATTTGACGTGTCATGGCTCTTGGTGCGATTGGGGGCTATCTTTGGATGCAAGACTCAGTGTTGTAATCGTGGACATCGGCTCGATCGCCGGTCGACTTGAGACTTTTGCCCCTTGCCGAGCGAGATTTGGCTCGCATGCAACCGAACCGAAGCGGCGAGCTGGCGTAATAATCAAGGAGAACTGCGCGGGCTTGGCTAGCTTCGTCCACGAGATTTCCGACGGAGAAGATTGGTCAAACCGCACCGAGGAATCCGAAGATTACGAGGGCTTCCGGCATCTTTTCGCCCCGTGGCTGCCGCGCGATCTTTGCGACGTCGCGAGCCCGAATTCATGCGGGCGCCGGCACCGCCGGCCTTGCCCGGCCGCCTGACCCCACGGGCGCTTGCCGAAAGTGGAAACTCCTGCGGCGAAACCGCTTTGCGTACCCTGCGGCGCAGCCGTATATCAATCGTGGATGCCCTTGTCGCCTAAGGATTTCGCGGCTAAGATTATGTTGACCGGGTGTCAATTCCAATCGGACCGCGTCGAATTGTAGTCAGGAACAGAACCCTATGCCCCGACTTGCATTCCGTCCGCTTGTCTTGATGGCGATCCTGGCGCTGATGGCGGTGGTTGTCGGGGCGCAGGCCCCTGTTCCGCAACCTGAAGACCAGGAAACAGCGCGGATTGTGGTCGATCTGCTCGAGCGCATCCACATGGCTCGTCCGGTGATCGACGACGCAATCGCCGTCAAGTGGTGCGATAACTTCATCAAGGAGCTGGACCCGGCCAAGTACTACTTCTTGAAGGCCGACGTCGAGGAATTCAAGAAGGAGGCGAAGACGCTCGACGACCAGGTGCGCGAGGGCAACATCGACTTCGCGACGAAGGTCTTCGATCGTTACCTGCTCCGCCACGACGAGCGGTACAAGACGCTGGTGGAATTGCTCAAGGAAAAGCACGACTTCACGCTCGACGAGTATCTCTCCGACGACACCGACAAGATCGACTACCCGGCAGACAAGGCCGAGGCTGATGGGCGGCTGCGGAAGAAGGTCAAGTTTGATCTTCTCTTTTCCAAGGTTGTCGAAGATATCGAGCTGCCCGAGGCGGTTCGGAAACTGGCGATCCGCTACAAGGACCGGAACCGGCAGGTCCACCAGATCGATACGAGCGAGCTGCTGCAAGCTTACCTGACGAACCTGACCCGGACGTTCGACCCCCATTCCGCCTATATGGGTCCCAAGGACTGGGAAGACATGCTCAGCCAGCAGCTTCACCTGTCGCTGGAAGGGATCGGCGCCCAGCTACGGTCGGAGGACGGTTACGCAGTCGTCACCGAGGTCGTTCCGGGAATGGCGGCCGACCGCGACGGCCGGCTTCAGCCGGAAGACAAGATCATCGGCGTCTACAAGGACGGCCAGGTGGTCGATCTGGTCGAAAAGAAGCTCAACGACGTCGTCCGGTACATTCGAGGCCCGCGTGGGACGAAGGTCCAGCTCATCGTGCAGCCCGACGGAACCAAGGAGAAACGGGTCTATGAGCTGACGCGCGAGCGGATCGAGCTCAAGGAACAACACGCCAAGAGCAAGGTCATCGAAGGCAAGGGTGCCAACGGCAAGGAGCTCAAGATCGGCGTCATCAGCCTTCCCGCCTTTTACGGCGACACCGCCGCGCTCATGCGAGGCGACCGCGATGCGGTGAGCGCGACAGCCGACTGCCGCAGGTTATTGACTGAATTTCAGGCGGGCGCAGTCGACGTGGTGGTGATGGACCTCCGCGGCAACGGTGGCGGCCTGCTCGACGAGGCCAAGACGCTCTCCGGCCTGTTCATCGACACGGGCCCCGTTGTTCAGGTGAAGGAAGTTTTCGGCGTCAAACACCTGGACGATGAAGACGAGGGAACGGCCTGGGACGGCCCGCTCGTGGTGTTGATCGACAAGTTCAGCGCCAGCGCGTCGGAGATCTTCGCGGGCGTGATCAAGGATTACGGCCGTGGCCTGATCGTCGGCGACTCGAGCACGTTCGGGAAGGGGACCGTCCAGCAGATCGTGATGATCGGTGACCACGTCCGGCCACGCAATCGCAAGAGCCAGCCGTCCAACCGCGGCGCTCTCAAGCTGACGATCCAGCAGTTCTACCGCGCCAACGGCGAGAGCACGCAGATCAACGGCGTTGCTCCGCACATCCATATCCCGTCCATGAACGACCAGCGCGATATCTACGAAGGGAAAATGGACAACGCGTTCAAGTTCGACAAGGTCCCCGACCTGCCGCACGACAACTATCACCGCGTTCCGCCGGACCTGGTTGCCATGCTGGACCAGCGCTCGATCGACCGCCGCAAGGCCGAGCCGAAGTTCCAGAAGCAAGAGGAACAGATCAAGAAGTTCGTCGAGCGCAAGGCCCGGCATTCCGTCTCGCTGAACGAGGCGAAATTCCGGTCGGAATACGTCCCGGAAGACCCCGAGGAAAAGGCCGCCGAAGAGAAGGCGAAGAAGGAAAAGAAGAAGAAGAAATTCACCGAGCGCGAGGTCTGGGCCTCCGACTTCTACAATGACGAGGTCGTCCGGATCGTCACCGACTATATGACGCTCGGCACGAAGGTGCTGGCTGCCGCTCCGGAACGGGCAAAGATCGCCGGCCAGTGATGAACCCAGTCGGTCAAAGCGCGAATCAAGGCCGGACCCGCCGTCCGGCCTTGTTCTTGCGCGAGCCCGGCCACGGCGGCGCTGCCCAGCCCGCTCGGGCCAGCGCGTGATCGTCTGGCAGTGCCGGCGAATACTGCCGGCGTACTATCTCGACGCCGCCGGCGCTGGCACCGTCGGCGCCGCCGGCCGGATCGTGCGGACGAACGCGATCAAGTCGGCGAAGTCCTGAGCCGTCAGCCCCTTCTCGAGCCCTTCGGGCATCAAACTTACGCCGGTGGAAGCGACCGCTTCGATCTGTTCCCTCGGGACCACGTCGCTGTGCGCCTTCTGCCCTTCGAAGCACCAGCGCAGCCGCGGATTCCTCGGCGATGATGCCCGAGATCACCCGCCCCCCTTCGGTCGCCACGTTGTAGTTCACAAAGTTCGGGGCGACTTCGCGGTTGGGGTCGAGGATGTGCACAAGCAGTTCTTCCGGAGAACGGCCGGCGACGGTCGCCAGGTTGGGACCAACGTCGGTGCCGCGACCTTCGGCCTGATGGCAGGTCGCGCAGGTCCTGGCAAAGAGGTCGCGCCCGCGGTCGCGGTCACCCGCGAGCTCGATGGCTGGGCGATAAGCCGCGAGCACCTGGCCCCGATCGCGCGAGGCCGCCCCTTGCCGGCCCAGGTAGGCTTGGGCCCGGCGACGGACGTCAGGACTTGCGTGCGTCTGCAACGAATTCCATCGGGCCGGGTCGATCTCCGACGGGAGGATCGCCCGGGATTCAACGGCCGCCAGCATGGCTTCGATGTTTTGCGTGCGGCTGAACAGAACCTCGACCGCCTCTCGGCGAACCGAAGGGCTCATCGACCTCCATTGCGCGATGATCTGTCCGGGGACGACGCCGCCGGCGATGCTGGATAGTGTCTGCAAGACGGCCAGTTGAACGGCGGATGGCTGGCGTGCGTCGAGGAGCGCGGGCAGCGTTTCGCGCGCGGACGCCGCGTCGAAGGTACCGAGGAATCGTATGGCCACGACGCGATCATCGAGCGGTCCGTTCGACGTCGCAAGCGGTACCGCTTCGGATCGGAGCGCAGCGATGAACTCCGACGCCTTGCCCTGCGGCAGTGAACGAACGGGTGCGCCGGCCTGTCGCTGCCCGCGGCGCAGCTCGAGCGCCGCCCGCATCAGCGCCGGCGACCTCGCCCCGGTTGACGTCAACTTTTCGAGCAGTCCCTCGGCCTCATCCGGTTTCTTACCTCGGCCGATCACGAACGCCAGCTCTGCGAGCCAGGCCTCGCCCGCTGCATCGCGCAGGAATCCGTTGTGCTGGCGGAGCGCGTCGAAGAAAGCGAGCTGGCGGCCGCCGATCGAGCTCAGTACCGCGGTTCGCGTCCAGATGCTCGCTGCGTCCGTGACCGCGATCGACGCCAGGGCGGCGAGCGAACGCGAATCGTGGCTCGCCTCGCCAAGGGAAAAGGCGAGCTGGAATCGGACCATGGGATCGGGGTCGCTCGTAGCGGCCAGCAGGCGCTCGCAGGAGCGCCGGCTCGTGCTTGAGGCGTGGCTCGGCCAGGCGGATTGCTTGCTCGCGGATCCGCGGCTCGGGATCGGCCAAGCCGAGCGCGATCGCTTCGGCGTCGAGTGCTCCGAGCAATTCGAGCGTCCACAGCGCGTGCAGCCGGCCCAGCGCGCTATCTCGATCGGACACCATCGCCCGCAGCATGCCCACCTGCGAGCGGTCCTGTCGCTCGAACAGCAGACGCTGGGCTGTCTCGCGCCACCAGGCATCGGGATCGGCGAGGTGTTTGACCAGTAGAGCCGAGGGCGCGTTGCCCAGATTTGGCCTGCGGCGGGCCAGAGCGCCCGAGTAGCACAGCTCGTAAAGCCGCCCGCGATCCTTGCCGCTGGTCAGATCGAGGTGCCGCTTGATCGGCTCGGGGATCGAAGACGGATGCTCGATCGTCTCGCGATACATGTCCAGGATGAGGAGCGTGCCGCTCGGCGTATTCGCGAAGTTGACGGGCCGAAACCAGTTGTCGGTCGAGGCAAGGAATTCCACGTTGGCATCGGCGCGGCTGGCGATGAAAGTCGCGCCAAGGGCCCGCAGGTCCTTGCGATGGACAAGGTTTCCGCCGACGTCGCCGACAAACACGTTGCCACGGTATTCGGCCGGGTAGGACGAACCGCGGTAGATGGTGATGCCGGTGGCGGACGTGAAAAAGCCGGTGGCGAACAGCTCGGTCGGCGGCAGGCGACGTGAGAGCACGGGGTCGGCCGCGCGCTGGCGGGTGCGGACGACTCGCCACGGCTCCGGCGGGCTGATGCGATACACCGGGGCCGCGGGTCCCTCGGCGGCGATGTCGAGGACGACCGCCGGCGGAATGAGCGCGGGGTTGCGCTCGAGGTAATGCGAAGGCAGGACGATCTGGCGGACGTGATTGCTGTTGTTGCAGGTAAAGCGGTGCCCCCAGTCGTCGAATGCATGGCCGAATTGTCCGCCTCCGGAAACGGCCTCGAAGGCCGAGCCGTCGGCCTTGAAGCGAAAATCGCGTCCCCGCACCGACACTGGCGCTGCCTCGGGGCGAGACCGGTTGACGATCGTTCCGACATTGCTGGAGGTCACGCCGTAGATCCAGCCGTCGGGCCCCCAAAGCAAACCGTTCAACAGCCCCTGGACGTTTTCGGTCCCGAAGCCGCTGAACATCACCTTCTTGAGATCGGCCGCGCCATCGCCGTCGGTGTCCTGGGCGTACAGGATCTCGGGAGCGACGGCGACGAACACCCCGTCCTTGTAGGGGACGATCCCGGTCGGCCAGGAGAGACCGGCCAGGAATACGGACCGCGACTCGAACCGGCCGTCGTGGTCGCGATCCTCCAGCCGGATCACGTTGCCGGAAGGCGACTCCTCTGGAAACGGGTAGCCTCGCATCTCGACGACGTACAGCCGCCCATCCGCGTCAAAGCACGCGCTCACCGGATCGGTGACGATCGGCTCGACGGCCACCGGCTCGAGATGAAATCCACCGTGAAGCCGAAACGATTCCAGCGCCGCCGGAGGCTCCTTCGGCTTGATCCGCGGCAGCTCGCTGGCCAGGTCGTCCTGCTGCGCGAAAGCGGCCACCGAGATTGCGACGAGCGCCAGCACAGCGCGCAGCGCTCGTCAATACCCACCGCGCCTTGGGATACCGATTCGTGTCGGCCATCTGCGAATCACCTCTCTCGGGGCGTCGGCCGCGAGCGCTCTGGCGTACTCGCGGTCGAATCAATGGGCGAGGGCGGTCAGAGCGTCAATCCCAGCAGCTTCGCGGCGTTTCCGCGCTCGATCCGGGCACGGACCGGCGGCGGCAGTTCGATTTCGGCGAGCAGCCGGAACTGCGGCACGTCCTGCCCCGGTTTCAGGTAATCGGTGCCGAAGAGAAGCCGATCGGCGCGGCGAACCAGGAATGTGCGGCGCGAACTCGCGATCGCGTGCGAGGGCTCCGGCACCAGACCCCGCCGAGAGGTCACCCCAGAGATTGCGGTGAGCGTCGAACAATCGATCAAGTGCTCCGCCGGGCCGGACCGGTCCGCGGGGTATCCCGCCATGTCCGCGGCGGTCAGCTCGCCGGAGATCGACGCCCAGAATCCCGGGCCGTGCCCGATGAACTCGACTTTCGGAAACGATTTGAGGACGCTCTCGAGCCCAGGCAAGCCGGGGGCATCAATCCCGCGCTGTTCGTCCATGTGGAACAGGACCGGAAGTCGAAGGTCATCGCAGACCTCGTAGAGCGCGCACATCTTCGGGTGGTCGATCTTGAGCCCTGCCTTATGCTCGCCGAAGCCCTTGGCCCCCTGGTAGACGTAGTCCCGCAACATCGACCGCAGCCCAGCACGGCCCCCCTGGTACGAAGTTCGTGGATCGATGCAGCAAAAGGGTACGAGTCGCGTCGGAAAACGTTTGGCCGCCGCGAGCGCCAGCTCGGTGAGATTGAGATAGCTTGACGACTCGGGAGAAACCAGCGGCAGAACGCACGCCTTGGCCACGTGATGAGCGTCCATCCACTTTACGAGTGCGTCGGCCGTGAGCGCGGGCTCGCCAACCCAGGTGCGGCCCAGGTGCGTATGCACGTCGATGAACGGTCCAGAGGGCGCGGTCGCCTGGGGCTCTATGAGAGCCCGAGCACGCGGCGTCGCACCGGCCACACCGAGCGCGGCCGTTTGCCAGAGAAAACCGCGCCGACTGCGTGTGTCGAGCGGCAAGGATGGTCCCCCCGATTCCTGTGAGCGAGGGTCGCCGGGCCACGTATCCACGACCGTCGCTGGCCCGTCCGTCGATCCTCGAACGTCGGTCATACCCGACCGACGAGACGATGGCCACGACTTACTCCTTTTCGTCTCTCTGCTTGCCGACGGTCGCCGCGCCCGTCGCGGTCCGTCAGCCCTGAATCGCGCTGGTGCGGCCCAGGGCGATATCGAAGTCACCAACGGCAGGGACCAGCATCGCCAGTATCGCAAAGCCGTAGATGCCTGCGCTGACGAGGAACGCCGCCATGATATCGCCGTTGACCAGGCTGATGATGCAATAGAACGTCCAGAACGGCGTCAGGAGCGAGACCAAGGCAATGGCGCGGGAAGGGTTCTTGGCCCCGAGCGAGCCGAAGAGCGCGACGCTTCCGGCGCCGATGAAGATCATGAAGCTCAGGAGCTGGCGGCCGAATTCCTGGTTGTTGAGCACGATCAAGAACGCGCAGAGCAGGATGCCGACCATCAGGAAGAAGATCGTGGCCAGGCTGTTGGCGACAGCGGTGCGGCTGCTGGTGTACGTGATCGCCGCATGCAGACCGAGCATCGCCGAGAAATGGCAGAACAGGAGGAAATCGATGAGGAAAAGGACGAGGTTTTCGCCGGTGATCATCCCCAGGATCGCCCATGGCGAGGGCGGTCAAGACGGGCAGGGCGATCATCTCCTTGGAGTTGTAGAGCACGCCGTAGAGCTTGCCGTAGATAAATTCCTTGGGCGTCAGCTCCGACACCAGGAGCAAGTCGAGTGCGCCGGTGTCGCGCTCGGTGGTGAGGGCGGTAGACGCCCTGGGCATTGATCAGGATCAGGCTGAGGATCGCCAGTCCGATCGGGATCAGCCCCAGGGTCGACCAGAGTGGGTTTTCCAGCTCACCGGCCGAGGTGAAAGAAGAGATGCCATGCCCAGAGCATGAACAGCAGGACGTAGCATCCTTTGATGATCAGCGGCTTGGCGCCGTAGGCGCGGGTCATGAGCTCGCGCCAGAGGATCGGGTTTGCTCCAGGGGTGGCGATAGGGCCTGGCCTTCGCGGCGATGCGGCGGTGGGTGCGCCTGGGGACGTGCAGTCCCGTGGTCGGCCCGGGCTCGTCGGGAGTCGCCGATTGCCGGAGATCGTGTTCGCGACACCGACGTCACCGGCTCGCGCCGGTCCGGAGCCGGACCCGCCCGATCGGCCCGCCACGACCAGAGCACCCGAACCGACCGCAACCGCCGGCGAGGGCAGGTTCTTCATCGATTTCCACCAGGGTCTCGACCGCCTCGACCTCGCCCTCTTCGCGCAGCTCGCGCGGCTCGTTGCGGCCGGGGTTCCAGGTCCGCAGCTTCCAGGTTCCGAATGCCACCAGCGCCGCCGCGAAGGTCAGCCGGACGCCAATGTAGACCAGGCTCGAGGCCCGCACGACGCCGGTTAGCCTGGTCGGTCTGGGGATAGAGCACGGCCAGCATCGCGCGATACGGATTGAGCACCTCGACCAGCGGCACACCCATGAACACGAGCGGTCGGGCCGAAGATCGCGAACGCCTCGACCCCCGCCACCGAGAAGACGACCATCAGGATCGTCAGCGAGATCGACTGAAACGTGCGGTCGCGCCACAACGCGATCAAGAGCCCGAGCGCTCCGCCGGCCACTCCCGAGGCCGCGGTGACCGCGAACAGGTTCACGACCTGCCCAAACGATATCCCGCCAAAGAACGCGCACAGCGACAACAATCCCACGCTCGCCGCCAGAATCGTCAGAAGATGTTAAGCAGTCCGGCGACCAGTTTTCCGAGAACGATCTCGAGGTCGCAGAGATCGGTCATGAGCAGGAGCGTGAAGGTGCGCCGATCCTTTTCGTGACGAAACGGCGGCGGCCGTGAAAAGCGGGGCGAAAAACAGCATCAAGGTCAACTGCAGGATGGCGAACATCGCATAGATCACGCCGCCAAACCGCGCGATCACGCCGATCTCGTGCACGTCCTGCCAGCCGATGATGACTTGCCATGCCGTCCACAGCAGGATGAACAGAAAGCACGCGAACGATGCGCGGGCAAGGTAATAGCGCAGCGGCCGAGGGGCGGTCATGACCTCTCGGGCAATGATGGGTCCGGCAAACAAGGACGGGCCTCCAGCGTCGGCAATCACACAGGCGGGATCATGCTTACAGAATGAGACGGTGCACGGGCCGGGGACGGCCGCCAGGTGAAGCTTCCACGCGGGCGAAGCCCGCAGCCAAGAGCGGCCGCGCACTCCGCTCCATTACGGTCTTACGATTCCACCACGGCGGTTTGTTCGGGAAGTTGAACAAACAAGCGACAAATAGTGTAACAGACCACGAATTCGCTCACCACTCTGCGAGGCCCGTTTCCGCGTGCGTGCACGATCGCGAGCAGGCCGCGAGCGCACTCTTCCTTTGCGCTGAGCGACTCTTGCGCCGGCCATTGACAATGCGCGGCCGGGCTCCCTACGATCGACAGTGGGTCGGTGTCGGGAACATGGGAACGGGCAATCTAAAGCGGTGCCGACGTGCGTCGTCCGGGTCACACTCATCGTTGCGCCGGGTGGTTAGTGGCGGTGGCCGGCATTTGGCTGCTGTGCGGATCGCCCCCCGGCGTCTCGACGGCGGGTTGCCACACGGCTGATCGTCCCAGTTTGCAATCCGTGCTGTCGTGGGAACGGGAACCAGTCGCATCCGTCGCGACGCCGCCCCGAGCGGTCAGCCGCCCCCGGTTCTCACGCAAGAGCCCTGTCAGGGCGAGATTCCTCATCCTGCAAGTCCGTCGCTCGCAACGAGTCGGTGCGGCCGTCTCGGGCGAACCGGCTCTTCGACTCGCCGGCCTTTCGAGCGGATCCCCGCCACCGCCGGGTGAACACCACCAGCCCCCGGCACTTCCGAGTGGATCGCCCTCCGCGCTCGAGCGAATTCCATGTCACAATGGAGCGGTCGGCCTGAGCGGCGCTCGGTGCCGGTTTGCCGAGTATCGACAGCCGGTCGAGTAGGGGTGAGGATCGCGTGTTGCACGTTCGGGTCCGGATTGCGCATCTCGCGCCTGATTCCTGGCCACTTTCTTGGTCGGGTTTCGGGCTGCCAGCCGGCCGGGCAGCTCGAAGGGGCGGGGGTCCATTGACGCCTCCCGCGTCGTGGAAGACGGTCAAGCCTTCTCCTGGGCGGTACCCGGCGTGGCGATGGCGGCCTGGGCCGGACCCGACGGCTCTTCGCTTGTGCTCTACCGCACGCCCTGGGTGCCGGGAGGGACAGCGGACGATGCTGGCCGAGTCACTGGGGAACCGGCTGCGAAACCTTCCCGAGTCTGCAGGCTCGTGGTAAGCGAACGGAGACCGCCGGCGGCGAGCCGCCGCTCGCGTCGAAGTTGTCGCGCCGGGGACCGGCGATGCCCTGGCCGCCAGCGGGCTGGGGGCGCCGATCGAACCGGCCGGCAAGACGCTGGTCCCGACGCCGCCAGGTCACCTTCGGGCTTCGCGCGGCCAGGCCGCAACGCTCTACCTCACGTGGCACGTGCCCGAGTCGTCGTACCCCGGATCGCGCCCGAGATCGAGGCCACGCTCGAGTTCGCTGCGATTCATTCGCCGGCGGAACATCGTCACCTACAAATACTTAGTCTATTGATTTCATGTTATTTGCTTGCCGTTTCCGTTGCGCCGGCCGTTCGTCTGCCACAGGAATCGCACGTCGAAGCCGGGGGAGCCAATGTCCATGACCATTTCAGGCGCGTCCTATGCGCGACCGTCTCGGGCGGGTTTACACGCCCGCCGTCGGCCCGCGACTCCGTCCTTTTCTCTGGATCATCCTGATCGGCTTCGCCGCGCTCGGGCGCAAACGGCGTTTACCTCTCGAGCGTGACCGCGCTGACGTGGTCTCTTGAAGACCACGCAGCAAACGCCATTTTACATGCTGATGGTTGCACTTCATCTGCTCCTGGGCTTCTTGCTCATCGTGCCGTTCTTGATCTTCGGATTCGTCCATCTGGCAACATCGTGGCGCCGGCCGAACAAGGCGGCGGTCGGTTCGGTCTGGCACTCCTGGCCGCGGCCTTGTGATCTTGATCTCGGGGCTGGTCCTGGTGCGGCTGGGAGGATTCGAGGTCCGCGACCCGAGGGTCCGCGAGGTGGGATACTGGCTGCACGTGCTGACGCCGCTCGCGGCCGTCGTGCTCTACGTGCAGCATCGCCTGGCCGGCCCGCGGATCCGCTGGGAATGGGCGAAGCGCGTGAGCGTGGCCGTCGGCGGCTTCGTCGTCTTGATGGGGATGCTGCACTTCCAGGATCCCCGGTCGTTCGGAGTCAAGGGGCCCAAGGAGGGCAAGCAGTACTTCTATCCTTCCGAAGCGATCACGGCCAACGGCAAGTTCATCCCGGCCCGGACCTTGATGATGGACGATTACTGCCTGAAATGCCACCAGGACGCCTACAAGGGATGGTTTCACTCGGCCCACCACTTCAGCTCGTTCAACAACCCGGCCTACCGATCGAGCGTGCGCGAGACGCGCCAGGTCTCGATGAAGATCGACGGCTCGACCCAGGCCGCGCGCTGGTGTGCCGGCTGCCACGATCCCGTGCCGTTCTTCTCGGGTGAATTCGACGACCCGAATTATGACGACGTGAACAACCCGACCAGCCAGGCGGGCATCACCTGCACCACCTGCCACTCGCATCACCAACGTCAACGACACGCGGGGCAACGCCGCCTACACCATCGAGGAGCCGCAGCATTATCCGTTCGCCTCCAGCGACGACCCGATCCTGCAATGGATCAACAACGCGCTCGTCAAGGCCAAGCCCGAGATGCACAAGAAGACTTTCTTCAAGCCGATCCTCCAGGATCCCAAGTTCTGCTCGACCTGCCACAAGGTGGGCCTGCCGGTGGGAGTGACCCATTACAAGGACTTCGTCCGCGGGCAGAACCATTACGACCCATTTCTGTTGTCGGGCGTTTCCGGCCACGGAGCCCAGAGCTTCTACTACCCCGAGGTGGCGAAGACGAACTGCAACGAGTGCCACATGGAGCTCAAGCCGTCGACCGACTTCGGCGCCAAGGACTTCGACGGCAAGGGGGGCCGCGAAGATCCACGACCACCTCTTCATCGGTGCCAACACGGGTCTGGCCCGTTCATGGGAAATCAAGGCCGCGGCCGAGGGCACGCCAAGTTCTTGAGCGACAAGAAGGTCCGGGTCGACATCTTCGGCCTGCACGAGGGCGGCGTCATCGAAGGGAAGCTGACTGGCGCCCTTGCGACCCGAGGTCCCGAAACTCAAACCCGGCGGCAAGTACCTGGTCGAGGTCGTGGTCCGCACGCTCCTGGTCGGGCATCCGCTTACGCAGGGGACGGTTGATTCCAACGAGATCTGGGTCGAGCTCATCGCCCGATCGGGAAACCGGGTGATCGGCCGCTCCGGCGGGATCGACGCCGGATGGCTCGGTCGATCCTTACTCGCATTTCATCAACGTTTACATGCTCGACCGCGACGGCAACCGGATCGACCGCCGCAACCCGCAGGACATCTTCGTGCCGCTTTACAACAAGCAGATTCCGCCTGGCGCCGGCCAGGTCGTCCACTTCGGGCTCGAGGTTCCCAAGGTCATCACGGGCCCGATCGCGCTCGAGGCCAAGGTCAATTACCGCAAGTTCGACCGGACCTATCTCAACTTTGTTTTTGGCACAGGCAAAGGCCCAGAGCTGCCGGTGGTGGTGATGGCGCGCGACCAGGTCGAGCTGCCGGTGGACGGGGGCGGGCCTGCCGCCAACGATCCCTCGCCGATCCAGGCGACCTGGCAACGCTGGAACGACTACGGCATCGGCCTCTTGCTGGAGGGTGCCACCAAGGGTGGTCAGAAGGGTGAGCTGAAACAAGCCGAGCAGGTGTTCCTGAAGGTGGCCGAGCTGGGTTTTGCCGACGGCTGGGTGAATCTGGCGCGAGTCTACCAGCGTGAAGGGCGGATCCCCGACGCCCTCTCGGCGCTCGAGAAGGCCGCCAACCATGAAAAGCCGGCCGCCCCTTGGGTCATCAACTGGCTGACTGGTCAGATCAACGTCAGCAACGGCCTGCTCGACCAGGCAATCGCGAGCTTTGAATCGGTGCTGGCGACCAAGGTCCCCGAGCGCAAGCTCGATTTCAGCCTCGACTATCGCGTGATCGACGACCTGGGCTCTGCGCTTTACAGCCGCGTCGCCGTGACCCCAGCTTGCCGGTCAACAGTCCCGAGCGCCGGGAGTATCTGCGGAAGGCGATCAACGCGTTTCGCCGAGCTCTGGCGATCGATTCCGAAGATGTCCCCGCGCACGACGGCCTGCGCCAGGCGTTTGGCGATCCGGCCTGGGGCGGCAAAGCGGCCGCAACCGGCGCGGCCGCGGATGCGCGTACAAACGCCGGCGGCGACGCCGAGCCGGTCGATCCGGACGAGCTCATCAAGCTTGCCAGCCGGGTTGCCGACACCAAAACCTCATCGGCCGAGCGCCGGGCTCGGCGCTGAGAGCTCGCGCAGGATGTGGAGCGATTCATGGCCGGCCCGCGGCCGCGCTACCGCTCGCGGATGGAGCCGCTGCACGACGTGGTCGCGATCGTCGGTCCGGCGTGGGACGCGGAAACCGACACCGATGCGCAAGCTGCGCTGCGCGAGCGCTGGAAGTGACCCATATGTGGCTGCACGAGCGTCTCAAGGTCGACGAGACCGCCGAAGGACGCGCGTTTGCCCTGGCGCGGAGCAAGAGCCCAGCCGCCAACCACAACGCTCAGTCGATCGTGATCCATTCGCTGCACCGCAAGGCGCGCCCGGAATCGACGAGCCGCCCATGGCAGCGGTTCCCGCGCCGTCACCGGAAGTCGCAAAACACACCAGCGTCGCCGCCGCGGCGGCGACCGCAGGGGAGAATGCAAAATGAGCCGCGCCCGCGGGATGTCCCTCGTCGCCCGAGCAGGATCGATCGCCCGGAATTGTGGTCGCGGTGCGGCCGCGCTCGGCGCCGCTCTCGCTCTTTTTCTTCCCTGCGGCTGCGGGCCCGGCGCAGCCGAGGCGGTGCTTCCCAAGCCCGTGGCCCCGGTGCGTCCACCCGCAATCAAGGCCGAGTCGCTGCCCTCGGTCAAATTCGTCGACATCACCAAGGATGCTGGCATCGCGTTCACCCACGCTAATGGTGCACTGGGCGAAAAGCTGCTCCCGGAAACGATGGGGGCGGGCGTTGCGTTCCTCGACTACGACAACGACGGCGACCAGGACCTGTTTTTCGTGAACTCGTCACCCTGGCCGGGCCACGAGGTCAAGCCAGCGCCGACTCACGCGCTGTACCGCAACGACGGCAAGGGACATTTTCAGGACGTGACCAGGGACGCCGGACTCGACAAATCGTTCTACGGACAGGGTGTGGCCGTCGGCGACTACGACAACGACGGCGATGCCGACCTGTATGTGACGGCCATCGGCCGCGGCTATCTCTTTCGCAACGACGGCAAAGGACACTTCGAGGACGTGACCCTGGCGTCCAGCGCCAAGGGGCCCGACGGCTGGCTCACGGGAGCGTCGTTCTTCGACATGGACAATGACGGCGATCTCGACTTATTCATCGGCAATTACATCAAGTGGACGCCGAAGATCGACAAGGTGCAGGACTTCCAGTTGACGGGCATCGGTCGGGCGTATGGTCCGCCGAGCTCGTTCGAGGGGTCGCTGTGCGCGCTCTTGCGAAATGACCAGGGACGCTTCACCGACGTGAGCGCGGAATCCGGCGTCCAGGTCCGAACCCCGGATCTCAAGGTGCCGCTGGGCAAGTCGCTGGGCGTCGCCCCGTACGACATCGACGGCGACGGACTGGTCGACATCGTGGTGGCGAACGATACCGTTCAGAATTTCCTGTTTCACAACAAGGGCAAAGGCCGGTTTGATGAAATCGCGATTTTATCGGGGATGGCTTTTGACCCGTTCGGGCTCGCCGCGCGGCGGGATGGGTATTGCCTGCGCGTCGTTCCTGAATGACGAACGGCTGGGCGTGGCCGTCGGCAATTTCGCCAACGAAATGACGGCCCTGTACGTCTGCGACCAGCCGTCGTCCTTGGTGTTTTCCGACGTCGCCAACGTTTACGGCCTGGGCGCGCCAACCCAGCCGCCGCTGAAATTCGGCCTGTTCTTTTTCGACTACGATCTCGACGGCCGGCTCGACCTGCTCTCGGCGAACGGCCATCTCGAGCCCGAGATCTCCAAGGTGCAAGCGAGCCAATCGTACGAACAATCAGCGCAGCTCTTCTGGAACTCAGGCAGGCCGGGCGCGAGCTTTTTTGCTGGTCAAGCCCGAGAACGCCGGTCCAGACTTGTTCAGGCCGGTTGTCGGCCGCGGAACCGCCTACGCCGACATCGACGGCGATGGCGACCTGGACGTCGTGATCACCGTCAACAACGGTCCCGCCCGACTGTTCCGCAACGACGGCGGCAACCAGAACCACTGGATACGCTTGGTGCTCACCGGCGACGGCAAGGCCTCCAACCGCGATGCCATCGGCGCCAAGATCGAGCTCAAGGTCGGCGAAGTCTCTTGCCACAGCCAGCTTTTTCCGTCACAGAGCTATCTGTCTTCCGTCGAGCTCCCCTTGACCTTCGGTCTTGGGAAGCTCGATCACGCCGACGAGCTCACGATCACCTGGCCCTCGGGAAAAGCCACCACGCTCAAAAACCTGGCTGCCGACCGCTCGTACCGGATCGAGGAAAAAGGGAATGAAGCACTAAATCCGAAATCCTAAAACCTCAGTCCGAAGTCAGGGCTTCGGATTTGGGGTCGGGGGCCACAGTTGGTATCCCGTCATTGTGGTCTTGATCCGGTACAGGCTCTTGCCTGCGCAGATATAGAGCGTCTTGCGGTCCTCGCCGCCGAATTCGACGTTGGCGGCATCCTCGGGCACGGGAATCGTCGCGAGGATTTTGCCCGCTGGCGACAGGACGAGGACCGCGGCTTTTCCTTCCGACGCGCCTGCGGCGACGATGCGGCCGTCGGTCGTGACCGTCATCCCATCGATTCCACGTCCGCTGCCAAAATCGTGGATCACGCGCGGGCGGCCAACCTTGCCGGTGGCATTGCGCTCGGCGGCGATCAAGACGCGCCGGCGCGCTCCGTTATCCGAGACGTAGAGCGTCGTTTGGTCCGGCGAGAGTGCCAGGCCGTTCGGCTTGATGGCCGTAGTGAGCAGCGGGATCACGTCACCACTGGGGCCGATCAGGTATACCGCTTCGGTATCAAGCTCGCGCGGCTCGTTGCCGACGTAGCGAGGGTCGGAGACATAGACACGTCCGTCGCGGTCGACGGCCACGTCGTTAGGGCTGTTGAACTGCTTGTTGTCGTAATTGTCGGCCAGCGTGCGGATCGTGCCGTCGCGCTCCGTGATCGACACCCGCCGGCTTCCGCCGGTATTCGCCCCCTCGGCCACGATCAAGCGACCGAGCTTGTCGAAGATCATGCCGTTGGCCCGGCCGCTCGGCTCGCGAAACACCGTGGTCATCCCGGTCTTGGGGTCGTATCTCATGATCCGGTTGCCGATATCGGAAAACAGGATCGTGCCATCCTGGTCGAGCGCGCCCCCCTCGGTAAAAGCCCCGTCGCCCCAGACCTTCTCGAGCATCGCCCCGGGGGCGACCACGCCGGCGCTTCCGGCATCATCCTGAGTGAATCCAATCGAAAGTGCGGCAAGCCAGATCGGGACTAACGCGGACATCGCAACCCTCCTCGATGATCAGTGTGCCGACTTACTGTCGCGCTACCCGCCCCGGATCGGACGAAACAATCCGCGCCGCGCGCGAGCTCGCGACAGAATTCGAGAACCTTGCGAGTGTAAAGATCGGCGCGGCCCGGAACAGGTCCCCATGGCCGGCGTCCGTGATCAGAACCAGCCTGCCGTGGTTCTCGACTTCTCGAAACAGAGCGCAGCGCTTCCTCGGGGCGAGCCAGACGATCGGCGGTGCCAGCCATGATCAAGACTGGCACGTCGTTGGGAATTCCGGCCATGGCTTTGAGCGGCGAAATCTGCTCGAAGCGAGGAATAAACAGCGGGCCGACGCTGCGCAGACCCGCATACGCCACCTGGCTGAGCACGGGAGGCAAATACACGTCGGTTCGATTCCACACCGCGACCTTCAGGTCTTGATAAGGGCTTTCCAGCACGTAACCCTGGACCCGGTGGCCCAGCTCGCGGGCGGCAAAGACCGCGGCCGCCGCTCCCATCGACGTACCGATGACAATGATTGGTCGTCCAGCTCGGCGCTCTTCAAGGAAATGGACGGCCGCCAGGACGTCTCGACGCGCACTATAGCCGATGTCGTGGAATCCTCCTGTGGAATCGCCGTGCGCTCGCAGCGAGATCATCAAGACCGCGAAACCCTGCGATGCCAGCATCTCGGCCCGGCCCAGGCTGTTCTTTCGACTGCCGTTGTTGCCGTGAAGCACGAGCACGCTGGGCGCCTGATCGCGCCTGTCGACCAGCCAGGCGCCTACCTCCTCGCCATCGCTGGTCGCGATGCGATGGCTCTCGATCGGTCCCCAGGCCACGCGCGGCGAAGGCTCTGCGAAAGGAGGACGCTGGCGATGCGTGAGCCGGTAGGCCGCGGCCACGGACGCAAGCAGCCAACCGACGATGACGAAGGTCAGCGCGAGCAGCCACCGCCGGACGCGGGGCCGTGATCCAAACCACGCGTAGCGAAACGCCATCGGGACTCCATCGGGAAGAAGCAGAGCAAGATACGACTTTCGGGCTCAACTCGGCTCGACGCACCTGACGCGTGGGTGGCGTTCCGATGCGCCGAAGATACGACTCTTGCGGCGTGCCATCCAGCTCAAGTTCCGTTCAGAGGATCGGCACGGGGAGATGTTTTCAGACAAGATCACGCGCTCGGTGAGGCGGTCGCGGCGCATGCCCGCCGGTTTCTCAGGCCGTCGCGTGCGGGGGGACAGTTGCGTGCCGGCGCCCTCTGGAGCATCGCCGCGCTCCGCGAATGCACCGATACCGGGTGCGCGGTATACTCGCCACACAGCAAAAGCTCGAGGAGGACCGCCATGCCGGACCGTCGCATCGCCACTGTACGACCCGTCGAAGAGCATCAAGCGACCGGCAAGGTCGCCGCGATCTTTGCCGACATCAAACGGACAAAGTCCCTCGATTTCGTGCCGGCATTCTGGCGCACGATTGCGACCAATCCGATTCAGCTCGAGCAGGTATGGACGAATTTGAAGGCGCTGATGCATCCCGAGGTGGCCGGCACGGGCTCGCGGCTGGATCCGAAAACGCGCGAGATCATCGCGCTGGCCGTCTCGGCCACCAACGGTTGTCCCTACTGCATCAACTCCCACACGGCCGCGCTTAAGAAGCAAGGCATCGACGACGAAACGCTGGGCGAGGTCATGGCGATCGTGGGCCTGTTCAACATGACCAATGCCCTGGCGAACGGTTATCAGATCGAGCCTGACGTCTTGCCTCCGGCGTGATGACAATGGCCGTCGCTGCGGTTTTGACGAAGGAACCGGTTGCACGACCATTCGGACACTCCAGGATTGCCGGCATCCGCTTGTCCAAACTGCGGTTTCAGTCCCGGCTTGCGATTCCGGCAAGGTCCCTGGGCCGAAATGTGGGCACAAGCCCCGTCCTTTGACGCATTTACAAAGGGAGAACCGGCACGGGCTGGCTTGCGTTTTGCACCGGACGTACGATAATTGTTTAACGAGCGCATTCGGAGCCGGGAGTGGTGTTGGTGCGCACGAAGGGGGCCGAGGCAATGCTCACGATCGCGGGGCGGGCAAACTCAGGCTATTGCGACGGTGTGACGCGGCGCGACTTTTTGAGGATCGGCGGGCTGGCTCTGGGAGGGTTGTCGCTGCCCCAGTTGCTGAGCGCCGAGGCGGAAGCCGGGATCGCGCGCTCTCACAAGGCGGTCATCATGGTTTTCCTGGCCGGCGGCCCCCCGCACCAGGACATGTTTGACCTCAAGCCGGACGCGCCCGCGGGCATCCGCGGCGAATACAAGCCCATCCCGACGAACGTACCGGGGCTCGATATCTGCGAGTACATGCCGCGGCTGGCCCGCATGATGGACAAATTCACGGTCATCCGGTCGCTGGTTGGCGCTGCGGATGATCACTCCGCGGGGCAGTGCCTTACGGGATACCAAGACCGGATCAGCAAGGCACAGGGGGGCCGGCCGAGCCTGGGCGCGATCGTGTCCAAGCTCCAGGGGCCGGTTCACGCGGATATTCCCCCGTTTGTCGGGCTCTCGCCGCGAACGGGCGAGGTCCGATGGGGGAATCCCGGCGACCCGGGTTACCTGGGTCTCTCGCATGCCCCGTTCACGCCGTTCCGGACCGAGGCACAAGCGGCAGGGAGACGAAACAACCGGCTTCCCGCGAGCGACGCCGGACTCAGTCTCGACGAGCGAGTGATCACGCCGACGCGTCTGTCAGGCCGCCGGTCCCTCCTGGGACAGCTCGACTCCTTGCGGCGGACCTTCGATCAAGACGAAGGCATTCAAGGAATGGACAGCTTCACGCAACGAGCGTTTGACGTTCTGGGCTCGCGGCGAGTCTTCGAGGCACTCGACCTCTCCAGGGAAGATCCCCGGCTGCGAGAGCGGTACGGGGTCGGCGACATGCGAAATGAGGCGGACGGCCCCCCTTGCTGCATGGATCACTTTTTGATGGCCCGCCGCCTGGTGGAGGCCGGCGCCAGAGTAGTGACAATTTCATTTGGTCGCTGGGACACGCACGGCCAGAATTTCCGGTCGTGCCGGACCCGCATCCCCAAGCTCGACGTGGCCCTCTCCACCTTGATTGAAGACCTGTATCTGCGCGGGCTTGAGAAAGACGTATCCGTCGTGGTCTGGGGCGAGTTCGGCCGCACGCCCAAGATCAACAAGGACGCCGGCCGCGACCACTGGCCGCCCGTGAATTTCGCCCTGCTGGCCGGCGGCGGGATGCGCACCGGCCAGGTCATCGGTTCGACCGACAAGCAAGCCGCGTATCCCAAAGACCGGCCGATCTCATTCCAGAACGTCTTCGCCACGCTCTACCACAATCTCGGCATCGATCCGGGCACCTTCATCGCTGATCGGAGCGGCCGGCCCATGGCGCTGCTCGAGGACCTGCAGCCGATCCGCGAAGTGGTTTGATGCCGTAGGGCGGGAATCCGGCGCGTGAAGCCTTTTCCAAGCCGGTCTGGATGAGCGCCATGTGCCGTGCAACGCGGACCTCGCGCACGGCTTCCCGCCGGACGCGGGTTGTTCACTCTGGCTCAGCGGCCGCTTCGGCCGCTGCTTCCGCTTTGACGGCCACAGCGCGGTCTCTCTCGAGCAAACGTCCGCCCAGAACGAGCAGACCCAAGCCGGCAACGACCATGAGCAGCCGGCTGCGCATCTCATCCCAACGGCTGATGCAGTAATACGCTGTGTAGAACGGGAAAAGCAGGTACAGCCAACCGTACAGGTCATCCTCGGTGAAGGCGATGTAAGCTCCGGACGCATACCCGTAGATACACAGCAGCAAACCGGGCAACGCGACCGCAATGCCGATGACAAGCCTGGCGCCGGGGATGAAAGCCGCCGACAGTGCGAGCGCGGGGATCACGACCGCCATGCTGATCAGGATCCGCCGGCGCGACTTTGCGGAGCGCAAGTGCCGCGACAAACCGCCCGCCGCGATGGTGCGACGCGGAGTCTTCGTCCTGGTCCCCCCGCGGTCGCGTGACCGCTCCGGGCTGCCGATTGACGTCGCCGGCGAAGCGCGGAACGTCGATTGAGCGGGTTCATGCGTATCGCCAAGCGCATACCCACCCTCATCCGAGATCGCTGCGGCGGCGGCCGGCGCTGCGGTCGCGGACTCTGCGTCGGGAATCACCAGGACGTGGCCGCAGCCCGCACACTTTCCGCGCTTCCCGCGGAACGACCCGTCCACCTCGTACTTCCTTCCGCAGCCGGTGCACGTGACCGGAATTGTCATGGGTCGCCTCACCGTCGGCCAATCGAGCTCAGCGGGTCTTCAGCATCCGAACACGCCCAGCAGTATTCATCCGGATCACACGCGCATCGGGTCTTTGGAGGAGCGCAGGTTACCACGAAGAGGAATGCATCGCACACTGCGGTGGGGGGCAAGATCACGTCGATCGGTCCGTCGATCGCGGACCGTCATGCCGCAGCAGCTCTCGGTCAATTGGCCGACGCCCTTCGCCCCTGGCAGCCCCATTTCTTCCAGCACGCCGAGACGGTGATACGGCTTCTTTGCCTTGTAGCGGTCGAGGAGACGGCGATATTCGCGCTCGGCGGGGTCCTTCGCGGCGAGCAGGCCGATGGCTTGCTGTTGACACTGCACGGCGGCGGCGAAGTCGCCCGACTCGGAATAAGCGGCGGCAAGGGTGGCGAGCCCGTGCGGGGCTTTGAAGCTCGTCAATTCACACGCGCGTCGCCGAGGCGACCGCCTGCTGGGCGTTACGGATCCTGGGGTCGGGGCTGGTTGCCAGAATCCAGGCGCGTCCTTGCTGCGATTCAGCGTCGTTGGGCTCGATACGGATCGCGGTCTCCAGGTCGGCCAGCGCGTGCTCGAGGTCGCCCTTTTCAAAGTAGACACGCGCGCGGCTTCGAACGCGATCGGCGGACGCCGGCTCGAGACGAACCGATTCGTTGAAGTCGTCGAGCGCCTTGTCGAGCTTTCCGTGGGACAGCAGGTAGAACGCCCTGGCCTCGCGAGCATCTGGACTGCGTGGATCGACCTCGACGGCCTTGTTGAAGACGGCGAGCGCTTTGTTGTGGTCCGATCGTAGCGAGTACACCGTCGCCAGACCGATGTAGGCGTCGAGCCGCTTGGGGTCGGCGGCCAGGGTCTGATTGAACTCGGCGATCGCCGGCTCTGCTTCTCCTCGTTCCAGATGGATCATTCCCCGGCACAGATGAGCGACGGGAGACCGCGATCCAAGATGGTTGGCCCGCTCGAAATCCCGCAGGGCTTTCCCATACTCCTTGGTGCTGAAATGGAACACGCCGCGCTCCACGTACGCATAGGCATTTCGGGAGTCGAGCCCGATCGCCTTGTCGACGTCCGCCAGCGCCAGGTCGAGACGGTTTCTCGTCTGCCAGAGGTAAGCCCGCTCGACGAGCGCCGCCACGTAGTTTGGATCGAGGCGCAGGGCCTGGTCGACGTCGGCGAAGGCGTTTTCCACGTCGTCGTTCTCGTAACGGACCACCCCGCGCATCAAGAATGCAAACGCGTCGCTTGGCTTGTTCTTGATCTGATCCGAGAAAAACGCCTCCGCGTGATTCAACGCGACCAACTGGCTCGTCGGCGCCCAACCCCTCAGATCCTGGCTTCGCACCCAGAACAGGGATTGATCCCCCTGGACGCGCTCGAGAAGGCACATGAAGCCCACGCCGCTGGGCGTGATCGTCGAGCTGCCGTCGTGCAGCACGAAGTCGGGCGTCTTTTGAACGTATTCCGTGGCACGATCCTGGGTGCTGCTCGATTTCCTGGGACGGACGAACGTCTTGAGCTTGACCCCACCGTCCGGGTCGGACGCACGCCGCGCGATCGCAAGCGATGACCGCCAGGAAGAGCGCTACGAGCCGAAGCATTTTTTCCGTCGTCATTGGTCCGGCGTCCATCGTTCGAGACTACCGATCGTTTACCCTGCCGGGCTGGCACGAGCGATCACCGCTGGCCGGCGATCTACGCGCACCCACAGCAGATCAATTTGCCGAAGTCTTCGGGCCCTGGAGCCCCAGCTCTTCCAGCACGCCGAGGCGGTGGTAAGGCTTCTTGGCCTTGTAGCGGTCGAGGAGCCTGCGTTGATTCGCGACTTCCTGGCTCCTGGTGCCCGAGAGCTCCAGCGCCCTTTCTTGCCACCGGATGGCGCCATCGAAATCGCCGGCCTCCGAGCACGCGGCGGCAAGGGTCGTGAGGCAGTGCGGCTCCTTCCAGTCGGTGAGCTGGCATGCACGGGTAGCCGACTTGACCGCCTCGTCGCCGTTTCGAATCTTTTCCTCGGGACAGGTCGCCAGCAGCCAGGCCCGCTCACGATGGCCGCGCACCGAGCCCGGTGCAAATCGCAAGACCGCGTCGAAGTCATCGAGCGCCTTGTCGTACTTGCCAATCGACAACAGCACGATCGCGCGGTTCCCGTGCGATTCGGGGCTTTCGGGATCGAGCTCGACGGCCTGGTCGAGGACCAGAAGCGCCTTCTTCGTATTTCCCCGCTTCAAGAACAACGAAGCATACCCGCAATAAGCGTCAGGGTGTTTCGCGTCGATCCCGAGCGCCTTGTTGAACTCGGCCTGGGCTTTCTTCGCGTCACCTTTCTCGACGTTGATCATGCCCCGCCCGATGTGAATCACCGCCGCGCTGGACCCGAGCTCGACCGCCGTGTCAAAATCGCGCAATGATTTATCAAAGTCTTTCATATCAAATTCAAAGATTGCCCGCTCGACGAATGCGTAGGCGTTCCTGGAGTCGAGCTCGATGGCCTGATTCACATCGGCGATCGCGCGGTCGAGCTGATTGCGCCACTGCCACAAATAAGCCCGCATGATCAAGGCCGAGACGAATCTGGGATCAATTTGCAGCGCCATGTCCACGTCGGCCACGGCACGATCGAGGTCGTCGCTCTCGAATCGGACGACCCCTCGCATCAGGAAGGCAAACGCGTCTTTGGGGTTGGCCTGGATCTGCGCCGAGAAGAACGCCTCGGCCCGGTTGAGAGGAACAAAGGCACTCGCCGGCGCCCAGCCGCGTAGCCCCTCGCTCAGGTCGCAGACCAGTACCCGGTTAAAGTCGGACTGCTCGACTCGGTAAAGGTATCCGGCGGCGCTCGGAGTGATTTTTCTGGTCGCATCCCACAGGCAAAAAATGGGAGATTTCTGCACGCATTCCGACGTGTGATCGAGCTTGTTGCTCGACTTCCTGGGGACGAGGACGGTTTTCAGCTTCGGAGCGCCATAGGAATCCGAGGCGCGGGCAGCGGCGGCACCGGCAACGGCGATCGCGACGGCCGGAACGAGCCGAAACGCGCGGATTGACGCCATCTTCGGATTCCTTTCCGAGGCCGACGTGAGGCGGAATTGCCGGGCAATATCCCAGGGACCGGGGAAACAGGCAAGACGAAAAAAACCGCCTCCGAGCGACCAGTGCGCAACAATTGCAGGATTATCGCGCGATTCTCCCTTCCAGCAATTCGTCCGCTGGGGCGGCGGTGTCCCACTGCACGTGCTCCTTGGTCTGCTCGCGAGCGGGCCGAACCAATCCGGAGACCCAGAGGCTGAGCAGGGTGGCTGCCAGGGAGATAAGCCCGACCAGATGGAAGTTGTGGAGCAGGCCGTCCGCGGATTCAACGAGGATTTCCCCACCCATATACGCGCCCAGGCCAGAGGCCATGTGCTGGACGGCGGAGTTGGCGCTCATGAAGCCGCCGCGAAACCGGCGGTCGACGCTGCCGCTGATCATGGAGAGGGCGGCGACCATCCGGCCCGCGTTGCTGAGCATGAGCGTGCCGACTACCCCGACCGCCCCCGCCAGTGGAACTCGCGGCAAGTCGGTGACCACCAGGATCAGGAAGGCTGAAATCGGCGCCACCACACGATAGACCGGCAGCTTGCCGAAGTGATCGGCGAGCCGGCCGATGAGTGGAGCGCCGATGAGCGTCAAGACGCCGCCGACGGCGTAGATGAGCCAGAGGTCGGTCTTCTGCACGCCGACGTTGGCCACGAGGGTCAGGCTGATGTAGGGGATGACGGAGAACCCGCCGAACATGACCAGCACTGTCGAGCGCGAATGCGCGCAGGTTGTTGGGCTGGCTGAAGGTCTCGATGATCTTGCGAACGGGATGCGCATGAGGGGCCTGGTGCAGATGGTCGCGCAAGGGGGGCATGATGAGGAGCGCCGCAAAATAGACCAGGGCGCCGAGGCCCGCCAGCACCAGAAAGGGAACGTGCCAGCCCAGCTTGGTTCCCAGTTGAATGCCGATCGGCACGCCCACGCTCGATGCGAGCGCAAAGGCCGACATCAGGACTCCGGTCGCGCGACCCCGCCGTTCCTCCGGGAATACGTCGGCGATGATCGTGAGCGCCAGACCGCTCAGGATCCCTCCGCACGCGCCCGTGACCACGCCGCGCCGCCAAGCAGCGCGTGATAGCCGCGCCAGCCCGCATAGCAGCGTACCCACCAGGAACCCGGCGTACAGACTCAAGAAGGCGGCCTTGCGGCCAAACCGGTCCATGATCGAGGATGCCAGCAATGCCGCGATGCCGGCGGCTGATCGTGTACGAGGCCACGATCCGGCCGAACTGTGCGGGATTGATCCCTAACTTGAGCCTGAGCTCGGGACCCAGCGGCATCACCACCATGAAGTCGACGATGCTCGTGAACTGGACCGACGCCAGGATCAAGAGCAAGATGATCTCGCGCTGCCGCACCCCTCCGGCCGACGGAACCGTTGCCTCGCTACCCTCCCGCAATCCTCGCTCGGACTCCATCTTTCCCTTCTCCTCGAGTGACCGTCGCCGCCAGCGTACCATCCAGAAAGCGGAGGTCGGTTCGTTCAAATTCGCCCCTCTTGCCGCCCGAGCACAGCGCCTCTTACAATAGTAAAAGATCTCTGCTGCGCAGTAAATCTTAGCGGGGCGGTGCGCGCTCGTCCATCGAGGGAAATGGGTGCGACAGCCCGCTGGCCGTTCAGCTCACGCTGCGCCGGAAACCAGCCCTGCAGAGGGGCCAGGAGATCGTCACCATGCTCATCATCTCTCTGATCGCATCGGCAATTCTGCTGTTGGGTGTCAACCTGATTGTTTTTCGCCCGAAACACCCGGTTGCCAGGACGATTGCGTTTAGCGCCGCGTTCGTATTGGGGTCGGCCTGCCTGCTGGGCGTGCTGCCCGTGGTGATGCAGGGGTTGTTGCTTGCCTTGGTTGTCATCGCCTGGCGGGCATCGGGCGGGTCACTCGCCCGGTTCCTGCGTCTCTCGTGTGGTGCCACGCTCGCCGCCTATGGCGCCGCGGGCTGGCTCGCGTGGCAGCAGGAACGCGAATACGTGCGCCTTCGCGCACGATATCCCTACGAATCGATGGAGGCACGGCTGCCGGCGTTGCGGCCGGATGAGCGCATCGCTCCGCCTGAGGCTCGCGCTCTCTCACGTCTGGAACGGCTCGAGTCCGAGATCGGCGACGATCGGCGCTCGTTTCGCGAATCACAATTGCAGATCCTGCACGAGCGAGCGGTTTCGCTGTTTCTCAACAGCCCAGGATTCGGCGCCTCTCGCATGTTCCGCCCCAGCGAACGGGGCCTGGCGTCCGGGATTCGCGAAGATCCGATTGTGTCGCAGCCCGGCCCGCGCGGTTCCTCGCGCTGGTCGCCCGGCGACTTCGACTCACCGCAGGGCGCCGACCTTGGCGTCCTGGGCGGCATGCATCTGGACAGCGTAAAGGACTTTGTGTTCGCGCCAGGATTCGGATATTTCAAGGACCGCCGGCACGTCGCTGGATTCTTGCCGCATCGGATCAGCCAGGTTCCCGCGGCGATTGACAGGTCGCCGCGCGCGAATATCGCAGTGCCCATAGCGCGGTGGAGGGTGCGCACGCTCGAACTGGTGGGGATGCTGCTGCACGAAACGCCAGTCGTCTATGTCTCGGAGCATTTGCCGCGGATGGCCGAGCTTCGGGCGCGGCCACTCGACAGCCGGACCAGTTCGAGTCGGTGGGGTTGATCGCCTTGCGGCACGGCGAAGACCTGTTCGCCAGCCGCGACGGCAATGGGCTGCGGATGCTCGGTGCGATCCACAGTTTCAAGCAATGCGTCGCCTGCCACGGCGGCGAGCGCGGCGACCTGCTCGGGGCATTTTCTTACTCCCTCAAGCGCGAGCGGCCCTGAAGGTTCGTTCGTTTAGGCTAGGACATTTCGACCCGCACCAGCTTATCGGGGTTTCGTACGATGAAGCAGGCTGCAATCTTGCCGTCGGCGACGTCGAAGCTCAGCACGGTGAAGATCTCACTCCGAGTCGCGGCCAAGAGCCCAGGCTGGCCGTTGACAAGCACTCGCTGGATCTCCAGGCCCGGCGGAGTTTTTTTCAGGATTCCCAGGAAGAACCGGGCGATGCGAAGGGCGCCTTTGATCGGGGCCAGCGCCGCCGGGACCTTGCCGCCGCCGTCGCTGTAGAGGACGGCGTCGGCGGCGAGCAACTGGACAAGGCCATCGAGATCTCCGGTCGAGCAGGCCGCGACGAACGCGCCGGTGAGGCGCTCGGCCTCGGCGGGATCGGGCTGGAACCGCGGCCGCCGCTGTGAAATGTGTTGTTCGGCCCGGCTGACAAGCTGCCGGCAAGCGGCCTGCGACCGCGCCAGGATTCCCGCGATCTCGTCGTAATCGTAATCGAAGATTTTGCGCAAGAGGTAGGCCGCCCGCTCCACCGGCGACAGGCTTTCGAGGACCAGCAAGAGCGCCATCGATACCGTTTCGGCGGCCTCCAGCCTGGCGACGGAATCCGCGCTCGACCACCGGCTCAGGCAGCCAAGGTCCGACATAGCTCTGCCTGCGCATCTGCGCGGCCTGGCGCTCGTCGATGCAAAGTCTGGTCACGATCGAATGCAGGTACGCGCGCGGCGATTTGACGTCTTCCCGGCCGCCGCGCGTCCAGCGCAGGTAAGCCTCCTGAACGACGTCGTCGGCGTCGGACAGCGAGCCGAGCAGCGAATAGGCCAGGTGGTGAAGCGCGGCCCGATACTCCTCGAAAACCGCATCAGGCTCCGACATGAAGCGGCTCCCGTTGCGCACTCGGGCGGGCTCGTTCCAGCTCACCGAGCACAAGCGCCGACGCGGACACAGCGCTGGCGGCGGACGCGTCGGCCAGCAGCCCGTCGGGGCCGACCCAGTCGCTGGCCAGGAACACGTGGGGCCGTTCGCGCAGGGTGGCTGTGGGCCGGCCCGCCAGACCATTCTCCGAAGCGCTCGGCAGGCTGTGGGCCACCGTCATCCGCGGGAGAAACCGGCGCTCGACCGTGAGGTCCCGCCAGCCGGGCTGGATCCGATCGAGGAATTGCTCGAGCTCGGCTTCAACGGCCGCGGCCGGCGCCGAGGTGTCAGCTCCGAGATACTTCAAGACGTGCAGCACGGCCACTCCTGGCGGCGCGAGCGCCGCGGCTGCGGAATGAACCGAGAAGTAGTAGGGATGGTCAAGGCCCAGGGCAAATCGCCGGTCGGGTACCGGAAGCTTCGAAAGTGCCACGTCGAGGCACGCGGCCTGGACCGGGACGCAGCTGCTTTGTCCACTGGACGAGCGGCGCATCCGCATTCAAATCCAGCAAGTCGCACGCCGTCGCGGGAGCAACGGCCAGAACCGCGGCCCGGCTTCGCAGGATTTCGCCGCCCGTGGTTTGCACAACGACGCCGGTCTCGTCGGAACGAACGGAGCTCGCGCCCGCCCCGACGCGAACCAGGGCGCCGCGATTCACCGCTCGCGCCCGAAGTCCATCGACCAACGTCTGCCAGCCGCCGTCCAGATACCACACATTATGCTTGAGCGCCGCTCGCAACTGCTCGATGGCCACGCCGGCCGACAGCCGTTCATGAAGGTCGCAGTACGTGCTCAGCCGCAACAAGGCACGCAGCAGTCTCGCCGCGTTGCCCTCGCCGACCCTCCGATGCACCCACTCTCGAACCGAAATGCCGTCGAGCCGCCGGACTCGCAGACGAGGCAGGTCGATCAGCACGCGCAGGAATCGCCACTTTTCGCGCGCCGTGAGGAGTGGAGAGCTCACGAGACTGCCGATGCCCCTCGGAAGCCGATACGGCGTCTCGCCGAGGAAAACGAGGCCGTGGCCGGGGTCTGGGTTTTTTCCGGTGAACGCGACTCCAAGCTCCTCCAGCAGCCGAGCCGCGTGGCCACCGCCGTAGAGAGCGTGAGCCCCTAGATTGAAATGCACGCCGTTCTGAACACGGGTGACCGCCCGCCCGCCGATCACTCGCGCCTGCTCGAGAACGACGACCGTCCGGCCCGCCTGTGCCACCAGGTTGGCCGCGAACAGTCCGGCCAGGCCCCCTCCGACAACGACCAGGTCAACGTGAAACGGTGCAGTCTCGGTTTCCTGCATGATCGGTCTCCTCAACGGAACGGGCCGTGAATAACTTCCCAGGTTCGAAGTTAGACGACCGGTGACCAAGAAGCCTCGCTCCCACGCGCCTGCGTGGGAGCGGTCTCTATGCCGCAGAGCGGCGTGCTAAACGTCAATTCGGGAAGTTGTTCGCGACCCGTTCCTGGGTTTCTACCCAGCGCGGCCGACGACCCATGACCCACGGGGGTCCTGGCGGATTCGGCTCTTATCTAGAGTGACACAAACGGCCGCGCATTTGTGACAAGCCCCGCCTGTCATCCGTCGGTTCGTTCCGTTTGACCAGAGCGGGCGCCTCGCCCCCGGGCCACTGGCATCGGCTTTGCACTGACTGGCCCAGCCCGCTTGTTTTCCGGCTCCCATGCCGGCGGCGCGCGGCGGCTGGCTGGGCACGCGAAAAGGTCGAGTTCGGACTAACAATCGCACGAGACTGCGAACGACGGACAATGTGATATAATTCGAGTTGAACAGGGCTTCTGATCGAGCAGGGTCCTGACTCCGGACCGGCGAGGGCGGGCTTGGTTTGCCGAGAACAAGCCCGCCGATTGTCGCGACCGCTTTGATACGGGATGACTCCAAAGAACGGCACCGACGGAGCGGCGCGGACGGAATTTGTAGTCGCAACAGGGTTCGAGGCTCTCCGGAATTGTAGAAATTGCCGAGTTACACCAGCAAGATCGGGTGACAGCTCCGGCCGGTTTTGTTCTACAGCCCTCTGTCGAGCATCGATCGCGACGACGATTCGACGCGCGCTCCCCCCGCGGGAGGATCGTCGCACATGCGCCGGGTCTTTTCGGGCTCGCTCAAACTGTTGCTGCTGGTCGTCTGGGCCGGCGCGACCCGCTCGATCACGTGGGCCGATTCGCCCAGGAAGGGCCAGGCCGCCGAACCAAACGGGGCGGCTGCGGCGACCTTGCCGGACGAACCCGGCGGCGTCATGGAACGCGGGCTGGGCCAGGAGCGGGCTCGCGACTGGTCGGCCGCGATCGAGATCTACCATGAGGCCGTCGAGTGCTGGCCCAGCCGCGTAGATTTCACTCGCCGTCTTCGCCTGTGCGAGATCCATTTCAAGCTGAGCCGTCGCTATAACGATACCAGCTTCCGAAACGTCCTGCTGCGGCTGCCGCACGATCAGGCGCTGGACCTCTACGATGAAGTGCTGGAGCGGATTCAGGGCAACTATGTCGATACGGTGCCGTTTGAGCCACTGATCCGGCATGGGCTGGACAATCTCGAGGTCGCGCTCCGCGATCCGGTGTTCGTCAAGACCAACGCGCCGGCGGCCACGCCCGAGCGGGTGGAATGGCTGCGCGAGGCGCTCCGCCAGCAGCGCGCCCACCTTTCGATCCCCGATCGGCAGGCCGCGCTGCGGCTGGCGCTGGCCAGCACCGAGCTCACCCGGCAAGCCGTCGGCATGGAGTCGACGCCGGTCCTCTTGGAATTCACCTGTGGAGCGTGTGACGCGCTCGACGATTTCACGAGCTACCTGACGCCCGCGAAGCTCGAAGACCTGTACGCGATGATCGACGGCAACTTCGTCGGCCTGGGGATCGAGCTGAAAACCGACAAGGACGGCCTGCGCTTGGTCGGCGTGATTCGCGGCGGACCTGCCTGGGAAGCCGGTCTCAAGGTCAGCGAGCTGATCGTCTCGGTCGGCGGCCAGTCGATCAAGGGACAGAGCCTGGACGAGGCCGCCAACCGGCTTCAGGGAACCGAGGGAACCAACGTCGAGCTGGACATCAGGCGGCGCGACGGGTCGACCCAGCATTTTCGCCTGGTCCGCCGTCACGTCGACGTCGAAAGCGTGACCAAAGCCAAGCTGGTCGACGCGTCCGACGGCATCGGCTACCTCCAGCTTTCCGGGTTTCAGAAGACTTCGGCCGATGAGATCGACCAGGCGGTCGAGGAGCTTTCCCGCAAGGGAATGAAGGTTCTGGTCCTCGATCTTCGGGGTAACCCTGGCGGCCTGCTCAACGTGGCCGTCGACATCGCCGAGCGGTTCATCGACACGGGCCTGATCGTCTCCACGCGCGGGCGAGCCCAGGGCCAGACCCAGGCGTTCTACGCTCAGGCCGGGGGCAAGTGGCACATGCCGCTGTACGTCCTGGTCGACCGGGATAGCGCCAGCGCCAGCGAGATCCTCGCCGGCGCGCTCCAGGATCATCACCGCGCCACAATTCTCGGCGCGCGGACCTACGGCAAAGGCTCGGTGCAAAGCATCTTCTCGTTGCGGTCGGCACCCGCCGGGCTCAAGCTGACCACGGCCAAGTTCTATTCGCCGCTCAACCGCCCGTACAGCGAGCAGGGCGTGCAGCCGGATATCCCCATCACGACGCGGACCGCGGCGAGGCCGGCCGATCTCGCAGGCGCCCTGCGCGAGGAACTGATCATCGGCAATCCCGATCTCGACCCGATCCTCGCCACCGCGATCAAGACCGCCCGGAGCCGGCTCCACGAGACGCGCTGAGAGACGAGCGAATCCTGCGCCGGCAGCAAGTCCGGCTCGCGGAGTCGCCTGCGCCAACGACTCCGGATCACGCTGCATCCTTCATTTTTACCCCTCCCGTGGTACGATCGAGTTCCCATATAGCCCCCACGGCACCAAGACCGGTGGGGCGAAACTCGCACCGCGATGGAGGTGATTCGTTCGATGACCGAGACGACCGGTAGGCCATCGACGCGCTCGAGCCATCGATCACGTGGACGGTGGTGACCGACTCCCCGCTCAAGGGACTCTCGTTTGCCAAGGAAGCCGGCACGATCCTCGCCTGGGATGAGGGTAACCAGCTTTATCTATTGAACCTGAAGGGGGAATCGCTATCGTTTTCGCGCGTGCCGAATCGGATTCAATTTGGCGCGATCAGCGATGACGGCAGCTTGATCGCGTTGCTCGCCGAGCCGGATGATTCCGGGCTCATGCTCTTGAGCGCGGATTTCGATGTGCAGGCCCAGCGAGCGGCCCCGCCGGAAGCGTCGTTCGTGACCATCGATCCGCACGGGCGATATCTGGCCGTGGGAACACGATTGAGTCTCACGCACCTGTTCAACCGATACGGCCGCCAGGCGGGGCGGCTCGAGACGATGGAGCCGCTCTCCCATCTGTGCTTCGTGCCCGGGATGCCGCTGGCGATCGGCGCGGCAGCGTTCGGGATGCTGGTGGGGATCTCGCTGGAAGCCGGCCGGGCCGGCGGCCGGCTCGAGCCTGAGATCGTGTGGAACGACCGCTTGATGTCGAACGTCGGGCGCCTTGCGCTCAACGGCGACGGCGCGATGATCCTCGCGAGCTGCTACACACTGGGGATTCAGCGCTTCGACGTGAAGGGGCGAAACGAAGGGTCGTATCACCTGGGCGGAACCGTCTCGCATGCCATTCCGGACTTCCCGGGCGCACGATCGCCGCAGCGACCCTCGAAGGCGAGCTGGCGGTGATGAACTCGGCGGGCAACGTGCGGTGGCGCACGCGACTGGCCCGCCCGGTCGTCGCGCTCGAGATCGATCCGCTCGGGCGCTTCTTGATCTACGGGCATGGCACCGGCGAGATCGTCCGCCTGGACCTGTTCGGTGGTAAGCCAGGCCGGCCGTCCTCCGGTGTTGAACCCCGACCGGCGGGAGCCAGCGGACAATCGGCGGGAGCCGGCGGCCAACCGGCGGGAGCCGGCGGCCGATCGACCCGTGGCGCCAGTGGCTCGGTGCGCACTCCCGACTGGGCCGTTCCCGTGGTCGAGACCGACCAGCAGGCGGAAACCGCCGTCATCACTGTGGTCGACGAACCCCCGACGATCGCCGTATTCACCAGCCCGCATCGCCTCCAGTTATTCAACAACGCGGGCCAGAAGCTCGCACAGGGACCCGATATGTCGGGCGTGGGGCGCATCCTGCGTTCCGCACCAGGCTGGCTCGCCGCGGCGACAGACCGCCAGATCCTGCTGTGCGACCTGAAGCGAAACTCGCTCCGGCGGATCGACGTCAGCCTGGTCCAGCTTACCCACCTCGCGATCAAGCCCGACGACTTCGGACTGGCGCTCGTTCAAGAGCGCGATCGGATCGGCAGACTGACTCCGGCTGGCCGCTGGGTCTGGAAACACGAACTACGGCCCGGCGTCGAAGACCTCGCGATCGGTCCTGACGGCTTCACCGCGATCACAACCGACGGCGGACAATTGCAGGTCTTTGACCCCGCCGGCGAGTCGACAGTCGGATTCAGCTTTGACCCATCGGACCCGCCGCTGCTCATCGAGGCGCCCGCGGGGTCTCCGGCCGAGGTGATCTGGTTGAGCATGGCCAGGCGCGCGCAGTGGCTGCGCGGCCACGCACTGCGTGGCGAGGTCGTCTGGGAACGGCCCACTCCCTGGGAAGGCTGGTCGCTGTTTCGGCTGGGCCCGCTTGCCCTCATCACCGCCGCTGACGGACGTGCACTCACCAGCGACGGTTTCGGGACGTTCCACTTCGGACTGGGTCAGGGCGCGGCCAACGACGATTCCAATGCGGTCTTTTGCCTGGATCCCGACGGCGAGCCAACCCGGATTTCCCGGCACGGCGTGCACCTGATCGGCGCCACGCTCGACGGACGCGTGCGATGGCGGTGCGTCGTCGACCAGCCCATGGGACCGCTGGCCGCCGGCACCTGCGGCACCGCGCTTTTACTCGGGAAGTCGCTCGCCTGGTTCAAAAGCGAGTCGATCGGAAGCTGATCCTCACGCCGTCGACTCGGCCTTTCGACGGCAAATCTCTGCCAAAATGCCGGGCCGCCCGGGCCCTTGCGACCCTGGAGCCAGCCACGAGACGGCACCAATTGCGAATGCAACCACGCATTGTACCCGCGCAATCGTCTTGCCGAATCCGATATCATGAGCTACACTCGACCAAATTCCGATAATTCGGAATGTGACAGGATCGACGACAGAAATCGAATTTGCACCCATACCACAACCCGTGGTTTGTATATACCCCCAAATAGGCCGAGCTTTGCGACGTGCCGCGAGCTCGTCCGGATCGAGAGCCTGAGATCCGTTGCGTAGAACCAAAGGAGTGGTTTCGCATCTCAGCGTGGAGGTCTCGATGCTTGAGTGTACGACGTTGTCTTTTGTCGACCTTTCTTCCGAGGCGCGGATGAGTCTTCACGAGTGCGGGGAAGAAGAGGCCAGGCGATTCAAGTGGATCGAGAGCGAGAAGGCGGGCCGAGACCTGGGTGAGCTGGCGATTCAAACCTGGATCGGCCAGCACTGGCACGGCTTCCTGAGGCAACGCTGGCTCGACCATCTCCAGGGCAAAACGTTCTGGATCGAGCTCGATCAAGGTGACTTTGGAATCCTGCGAACGGCCTTTCGAGCCTCGCCCTTGATCGAACCCATCCTGGACCACCTGAAGCACGGCCGCGAAAACCTCGACATCATCGTATGGGCGATCACGAACCGTCTGCCCATGAGCGATGTCCTTGAAATCCTGGAGATTCTTGACGTCAACAGCCGGCGCATCGAATGCCGGTTCGACGCCTGGCGAATCAAGGTTTCCGCTTGAAGAGAGCGCTAGGGCTCTGACGCCAGAAGCGCGTGCACTCGGCGACAATCCACGGGTTTCCGCGCGCTCGCCGCTGCTCGGTCAGACGGCTGGTATCCATCCCATGAAATCGCGACGCTTCAGTGGACTGCTCATCCACGAAGTATCGGGCTCCGGAAGCCGCAGCGCATCGGTCACGGTGAGCCAGCCCCGGGCGAGCGGCATCGTGCTGCGAGTCCCTTTGCGCGTGATCCAGTCAAATCGACGACGCTGTTCGCAGAGAAGCGCCATCTGCATCGCAATGCGGCACGTCTTGCGTGACGTACTGGAGAACCTCGTCGTAGCGGCCTTCGGCCCACAGCTTCGGCGCCTTGAAACCCGTCATTCCTTCGGGCTTTCCCGCCAAGCCCATTCCTTGAGCGCCTTTTTCCAGACCCACCGGATAGCCCAGCGAACACACAATGTGAAACATCATGTCCACGTGGCCTAGCGCGCACGATTTGCAACTCTCCATGGCGCCCGATTCTTCCGCGAGAATGTCGAAATCGAAGCCGAGCCCGTTCCAGGTCAAGATCGTGAACCCGGCATCAGCCATTTCGCACAGGTAGCGGACGAGACCTTCGGCATCCTGCCGGTTCATTTGCGGGGCGGGCGCCACCGCTCGAACGGCCGTGCCACAATCGAACGTCGGGCGAGTTGCTCGCGAGCGTGGCAGCGCACGTGATGCCAAGCGGCCTGTGGGGGCGCCAGTTGAAGTCGTCGCCTGGAACGTCCTTGGCCGTTTCGATGTCAAACGCGAGGTATTGCCGTGCCATCTGGCTGACCTTTCCCGCAAAGCGCCGCGGAGCAGACCGGCTGCGGCGCGCGAAGCGGATCCGGGATTCCAGCAAGTACGCGCCGCCCTGCGCGGCGCTCTGGCCAGTCAATCAAACCGCCGGTTCATTGTCTACCCGTTGCCGGCGCCCTTGACCACCGCGATCGACGTGCGGCCTCGTTACCGCGCGGCCGACGTCGCGAACCGCTCCACCAATGCGACGAGCGTGCGCACAAAGCAGCCGGTGCCGCCGGCATCGCGGGTGGCATTATCGGAGTCGCACCAGCTTGGGCCGGCGATGTCGAGGTGGATCCATGGAGTCGCGCCCACGAACTGTTCCAGGAACTTGGCCGCCGTGATCGCGCCGCCCCACTTGCCGCCGACGTTCTTGCAATCCGCAACCTGGCTCTTGAGCTGTTCTTTATAATCGTCGTCGAGCGGAAGCCGCCAGACGCGTTCCCCGGTTCGCCGGCAAGCCGCGATCAAGTCCTCGCAGAACGACTCGTCGTTGCCGAAGAGCCCCGCGACCTTGGGACCGAGCGCGACCATGCACGACCCGGTCAAGGTTGCCAGGTCGAGCACGCGGTGCGGCTCGTGCTCGACGGCGTAGAGAGCGCATCGGCCAGAATGAGGCGCCCCTCCGCGTCGGTATTCATGATCTCCACCGTTTTACCGTTGCGCATCGTGAGGACGTCGCCCAGCTTCATCGCCTTGCCGCCGGTCATGTTCTCGGTGACGGCCAGGTATCCCACCAGGTTCACGGGCAGCTCGAGCCGGGCGGCCGCTTGCATGGCGGCGGCCACCACCGCGGCGCCGGTCATATCGCTCTTCATGTCTTCCATTGACGAACCCGGCTTCAGGTTCAAGCCACCCGAATCAAATGTCACGCCCTTGCCGACCAAGGCGAGCGTGGGTGAATCGGGTACCGGGTGGTAATCCAGTACGAGGAAGCGCGGTGGCTCATCCGAACCGGCGGCAACGCCGAGCAATCCGCCGAATCGCTCGTCGCGGATCCGCCCTTCATCCCAGACCTGCGCGGTGATCCCGACCTCGGAGACGATGTCCGCGATCCGAGTGGAAAGCTGTGACGGCGATTTGTCGGCGGGGGGGTGTTGACCAGGTCGCGCGCCAGGTTGACGGCGTTGCCGACGATCTCGGCGCGGCGAAGGGTCTCATCGATCGCTCGTCCGTCCGCTTCCGAGACGTCCGGATCAATCACGAGACTCAGCGTGCCGAAGGCATGCCGATTGATTTCGCTCTTCCGGATGCCTGGACCACGTGTCCCGGCGATCGCACCCTCGACGAGCGCCGACGTCACGGCCGGCCGGTCATCCGAGACAGGAAGCGCGATCGTCACGCTCTCCCGGCTCTTGCCGGCGAGCCGCTTGGCCGCGGCAAATCCGGCCGAGAAGGCGGCACCGGGGTCGAAGCGGCCTCGTGGGCCCAGGCCGACGATCAAGACACTGCGCGCCTCCAGGCCGGCCACCTCGTAAAGTGCCGTCAGCTCGCCCAAGGAACCGGTGAGGTCTTTCTCGCCGGCGAGCCGTCTGATCTTGGCCTCCAGCTCCGTTCCCCGCAACATCGCCGGCGGATCGACTTCATCCTCAAAGACTCCCACGACAAGCCATTGCGTCGGGACCGATCCGATCGGCTGCATCAGTCGCGTGATATTCATCGAGATCGAGCTGACTCCAGCGCGGAGACGTGATCAGGTGGGCCAAGACCCACCGGGCTCGAAGGAGGCGGCGCGGCACTACGAGGCAGCGCTATAGATTTCTCGGCCCTCGGCGAGTGCGCTGTGGAGGCCCGGGAACGGGCCGTCGCCGTGCTTTTCGACATCGCTCTGCCGAACCACCAGAATGTCGGCCGCGCACCCCAGACCTCGAAGCCGGCGGACCAGGATCTTGGTCACCCCGCGACAATCGCTCTGGTCGGGCATCACCACCAAGGTATCGAGGTCGCTGTTGGGGCCCATCTCGCCGCGCGCGGCTGATCCGAAGAGGATGATCCGTAACGGGTGGACGCTTTCCACGGTGCGTCGCACCAGCTCATCCAGCATGGCGGAATCGGGCTTCATCGAGCGTCCTCCTGCGACAATTCCATTCTCCACTAGGCCTGCCGCCGTTCCTCGACGGGCAGGGGGGATGCAGCCATATTCGCAGGATCTCGGAAGTCGCGCCAAGCCAATTTGCCTTGGTATTGCTCGCGCAACGCGCGAGCCAACCCCGGCAAAGCCTGGCCAGCCTGCACTGGCCAGCGGCCGGTCCGCCCGAGCCTGCCCCATGCGTGACGGATCGCGCACAGGGCGGGCTCAGCTCAGATATCGTAACCGAAACGCCGTATGAACTCGACCACCGAGGCATTCGAGCATACGCGGCCAAGCTGTTTGTCTGTCAGGGCCGGCTTCCAGGACATGATCCGCGACTTGTCGAAATCGGTTCTCATCCCGGTTTCCCAGTGAGGCGCGGAACGAAGATTGCGACGAGGTCAGCTCAGAGCTCGCGTGCTCTCTGTGAAGGGGAGTGCACGGGCGGGAGAAGACGTTCAGGACTCCCGGCGATCGAATCGAAAGCGCGGAGCAGGCGCTCGCGCCGCGCGAAGCCGGCCGAGGCGAGGGCAGCCGACGCCGGGATCGGCGACGGCGAATGCCCGCGGAAGCTCGGCCGATTGCGGCGGCTATTTCGCCGCCGGGGCGAGTCGATCTCCGGCGAAGGCAGCCATCACAGGCCTTCGCGGGCGACTTTCGTCCCTTCACGGATATCGTTGGTCGCCTCGCGGCGTCCCGCGGGAGCAGAAGCGTTCTTGGAGCGAGGCTCGTCGCCGAGCGCTGCGCAGGGAGAGCTGGAATCGTGTCGCTCATATCGGGATAGCCGGGCGCGTAAGTGGGCGGAACCACGATCATCAATTGTTTCGCCGACCAGATCCCGTGTCGTTCGTTGCCAGGCAAGAAAACCAGGGTATCGGCCGTCAGCGGACGTTCAAGCTGAAACCTTGATGCGAACCCCAGCCCAACCATTGTGATCGGAAACTCCGAGGCGCGCTCGAAATCGCCAACCTTCACCGGCTCGGAGAGCTTCACGCCCGCGGCGCGGTACGCCTTCTCGGTCATCTCGACGCAGTAGAGTGCCTTGTCGTCGTCGGAGAGCTCGTAATCAAAGGGCAGCTGCTCGTCGAAGACCTTGTGGCAATAGGCGACGACCTTGGGAACCGCGCTGCGAAATTCCGGTCGAAGCCGCTTGACCCCGATCCAGCCGACATTGTCGAGCGACCAGACGCAGAATGGCTGCCGGGCCACGCCCGTCCGCGTCGTATCATAGACGACGGGGCCATCCTCCTCGATCGAGACAATGCCCGTATGCGAGAACAGACTGTTGCTGCAATTGGCCAGCCATCGGCTCATCGGGAAGAAGCCTTTCCCGAGGCGCGCGTCGCCGAGCCGGAACACAATATCTCCGCTCTTCAGAGCTTGCCGCCCCCAGCGATCCCAGCGTGCCATGTGCGGAGTCAAGACGATCGGCGGCATCCTGCCCTCGTGGCGGGCCTTGGTCGCCTCGGGCCCCCAGTAATTGCCCTGAAAGCCCGGCGGCGCCAGTCGCTCGCTCATCTCGGCTTCGTGCGGCGGGTTCAGCAGCAGAGCAAGGATCCAGCCGAAAATTCCTGTCATGACGGATTTGCCTCGATCAATGCAAGTACGCTCGTTGATGGGCCCATTGCGCCATCGTCCGTTGGCAGCCGGATGAAAGTCCCGATAAAAGATCGGCCGGCGGCTAGGCGGGGATAATGGCTCTGCGACCGAATTCCCATCATGTTGCGCGATAGGTGCAGACACACCGTAGTTAAACGGGCTACCAGTATAACCCTCAATTGCTCGCAATTTCACGCAAAAACCGTGTTTTCGGGGACGATAAACGACAAATCTTATCCATTTTCTCTATGCTTACAGAGGTAGAACGGTGCAACCGCTTATCCCGCAACGGTTTTCACTGTTATTTTGCCCATTCATCCCTATCATCCAATTTTCGCTTGGTGGAAATGTATGTATAGGTCAAACTGTCGATATCCGCCGCCAGCTCGCGACCCACCCCAGCTTCTTGCCGGCGTAGGGCGCGGCCCGAGGGAGCCGCTGGGCCAGTTCGACCGGAACGACGAGCGAGTCCTCCGTTTCCAGACATAGGCCCGCGGCGCGCAGCGGCAAGGTAGTCACCGATCGAGCGGTGCACCGTGGCAATTTGCCGGCGAAGACCGGTCAACGGATCGATAAAGCGCGCGCGCTGGCCAAGGGCGGTGCGGTCCGGGTGCAATGCCGAAACGATGCAGCGCCCGCCGTCGACGAGCACCCGCGACACCCCGGCGAGTGCCTGTGCGAGGCCGGCGACGTGCTCGGCGACCAGCCCGAGCACTGCCAGGTCAAACGTCGCGTCGCGAAATGGTAAGGGCGCCGGCAGGGCATGGCGCACCCAGTGGACGCGGGTGTGGGCGCTCGCCAGCTTTGCTCGCGCCACCGCCATCATCTCGGGTGTGAGGTCAAGTGCAACGACTTCTGCCGCGCCGGCTGCGATCAAAGCCTCGGTGTGGCGCCCCGTACCACAGCCGATGTCCAGTACACGGCGACCGGCCAGCGTCCCAAATCGCGCGCGGACGGCCGGCCCTTCAATGGCTGTCAGCGGATTGCCGTCGCCGTCATAAAGCGGTGCCCAGGCCGCGTAACCCGCTTGGACCGGCAGTACGTCGGACGATTCCATCATGGTCGCGGAACGCCGGGCCGCCTCCGCATCCGCCAGGTTGATTCGAGACGAAAAGCCCGGCTGATTTCACGGAGATCGACCGCAAGTATAGCGCCGCTCGCGACGCGCAGATAGAGACGCGCAGCACCGAGGACGTCGCGCTCGCGTCTCTGCCCGCGGCGATCACTGCAGGCGGTGTGCGCGTGGCTCTCCGTCACTCAGGCGAGGTTCTCGGCACCACGCTCGTTTCTCCGGCGCTCGGCGACGCGACGCTGAGCTGAACAATCACATGTGTGACGCCCACGGTGTCTTTCACGAGCGACACGGCCTTGGCCTTGGCCGCCTCGTCTGGCACCACGCCGCGGATGGTGACGGCGCCTCCCTCAGCCTTCACGAACAGCGTGCTCGTGTGCAGTGCCTTTTCCCAGTGCAGACGTCCGTACACGCGAGGGACCAGCCCCATCCCCTGGACCGTCTCGCGCGTTTTGGTGAAGCCTTCCCGGACTGTCTCCCCGGTCTTGTTGAGCCCGCCGCGAACGCTCTCCTCGGCATTACCCAGGCCTCTCAGAATCGCCCGGCCGACCTCGTCGAGCTTCTCGCCTGCCTTCGCCGCGACCCCATCCGGAGGCGGGTCCTGCTGCGCCCGGGAAACCACGCCCCACAGCGTCGCGCTCAGACCGAACAAGGTGATGGCAGCCATCGCTTGCAGCTTCTTCATCGCTTCGAGTCCTTTCTCGGCAAGAAGGTGTCCACTTTCTCCACTGGAAATCACAAGCGGAGTCTACCGATTTCTGCCCGCGAGTCCGAGACCGATTCTTTTGCGCAGGAGAAACCAGGAAGATGAGGCAAAGTGGGGAAACACCGTGCCCGCGCGCGGGTGCGGGAAGCGGCTGGGCTTGCACGATCGACCCGCGGGCATGCGCAGCAAGGCGGTCCGATTGACGGAGCTTCCGGGAGTGCTGATTACACTTTCGCGGGGCTGGATTCGGTCGACTTGCGGGCCTCGGGAGCCGGTCGACGGCAGTAGAGGATCAAGCCCGCGGTTCCGAGGGCGAGTAACACGACGCTGGAAGGCTCGGGGATGGTCGCAATCGCTGGATAAACCGCGATTCCGTAGGTGAGCGAGCCGAACGTCGTACCGCCGATACCGTTGCCGGACACGATGGATCGATCGCCGGACAGAGGATTGACCGCGAAGATTTCGTTGTTGCCAAGGTCGGTCGCATAGATCGTGCCGCCAGGGCCCACGGTGATCCCGCGCAGGACGCCGAACGCCGGACCAGTTCCTGCGCCAAGATTGTCGGCAAGGATTGTGGCATTTCCGCTGGTGGGATTGATCGACCAGATCTGTGGATTCGAGGGATTTCCGTTGATCGCCAGGAGCTGGCCGCTGGCAGAGAATGCAAGACCCTGGGCGCTGCCACGGCCGTCGAGAGCGGCGTCGCCGCACCGGGCGTGACGCTATAGATCGTGCCTCCCGTCGGCGCCGAAACGTAGATGCCCCCCGATGAGCTCAGCGCCAGTCCCGCCACGAACTGTTTGAAGAGATTATTCGAAGACCCGTTGTTGCCCGCCACCACGGTCCGATTTCCACCGGCGTCGATGGCAATGACATTGGTTGAGTTGCCGTTAGGAGTCTGACCGTCGGCGACAAAGAGGGTGCCCGAGGAGTTGAAGGCCATCTGAAATGGGCGGTTGAGCGAAGGTCCCGAGCCGACGCCGTTCCCCGAGAAAGTCGTCACGGTGCCGGTGTTCGGATTCACACGATCGATCGTCGAGGTCCCGATGTCGGAGACGAAGATCATGCCCTGGGCGTTGATGGCGAGACCCTGGGGATTCGAGAAGCCGCTTGCGATCGGTGTGCTGGCGCCGGTGAGCGGATTGACGTCGTCCAAGGTGCCGTTGCCGCGGTCAACAACGATGAGGTCTCCCGCGCTGATCGAACCGGCGGTTGCGACGCCGCCCGCGACGGCAAGCACCAGCCCGAGGGCCATTGTGATCGCGAGATTCCTCTGCATCAGACCGTCCTCCTACAATGCGGGGATCTTCTTCATTGGTTGATGAGGTCGGCGGGCCAAACGGACGTGCTGGCAGCGGAATAGTGCCAAACATGGGAATAACTTTGATCGACGTCACAGGGCAAGGGCGGTAGTCACCCGCATAGCGCCGGCGGCAGTTACCGGGTCTGGCTCGCCAACGTAGCATCCCCAACTCGACTTCGGTAGATGGTGTTGCGAAAGGTCAACTCCCGCCGGCGGTGCGGCGCCCGCCACGGTGAGAGTCCTTTTCTGAGCACGCGAGTGCTGCCTCGCGCGCAGTCTTACGCCGTAATTTAGACCGCCTGTCAGGCATCCAAAAGGCGCGTGCAACGCTGCGATCCCGAAACCCGACGTCTTGCTTCTATCCGCACGCGGCGCGACACTGGTTCGCGACCGCCTCGTGCGAGTCGCGAGGCGCCGCCACTTCGGACCAATTCGACCGATGATGATCGGAGCCCACCCGTGCCAAGCACATCTCAATGCGCCATGATCCTGGCCACGTATCATTCGACGTCAACGGTGAAGGCGTTTTGCGCGGCAACCGGCAAAGCGATCGACAAGGAAATCCTCGCGAGCAACGTCAATCTCCGTGAGCCGCGGGGAATCTACTTCGACGGCGCCGGCAACCTGTACGTCATCGACGGGTTCAAGCATTCGAGTGCGGTCTACCTCTACCCCAAGACAAACTCGACTCCTGCCTACGGCCCTGGCGCGACCTTGATCTCCGCGAGCGAGAAAAAGGCCGACTCGATCAATCATCCGTTCGCGCTGGCCTTCGATTCCTCGGGCGGCACGGCGCTTTGCTACGTGTCGAACCAGGATTCGAATGTCGTGGCCTCGTTTTCGATCGACACCTCGAATCCGAACCAGCCGTCCTCGAAGTGTCAGCCAACCGCCGCTTTCCTGAAGGGGCTCTTTCCCGACGGGGATTTCTTGCATGGCACGCTGGTCGCGTCCGCCGTAGGACCGTTGCCCCATGTCCCGCGGAACCCGCCGCCAGTCCCCGGCAAGAACGGCGGGCTCTCTGCGATCATGGGACCCGACACCGGGCATACGAGCTCCACCGACCAACCCTCGCCCGGCGACGGCAACGACAAGGTCAAATACAAGGTCCTGCACTCGGTTCGCGACGTGGCGCTGGTGAAAGGCGTGCTTCTGGTCGTGGACGAGCCGGCCGGGCTGATCCGGATGTATCAGCCGTCGACCGGAGCATATCAAGGCGCGAGCACGGTGCAGGGGGCGCCCGGCGCAATTCTCAATTCGCCGACCCATCTTCTGGTGCTGGGTGGCAACACGGTCTACGTCTCGTTCTCGAGCCACATCTACGCGGGAACGCTCGAGCTCGATTCCAAAGGCCAGCCGTCGCTTTCCCTGGCTCCCTTTTTCAAGCTCGGATCCGGCGCCATTGCGGGCATGGCGGTCGGCCCCACCGGTCACTTCTATCTCGCCAACCGGACCGGCAACGAAATCCTCGCGTACTCGCCGAGCAACTGGACCAGTCCGATCTGGACAACCAGCGTCCCGGATTCGCCGGAGTTCCTGCTGTATGTGCCGGCCGCGAGCTGAGTGGACGGCCGCGAGCGCGGCGCCGAAAGCCGGCGCAACGTTCGGCGGCTCGCGACGGTCCGAGCATCCGAACGCCGCGCGCCGTTTCATGTGGTATCCTCTGTGAGATACGGGACAGGGATGTCGAAGCCGTCGCCTGTCCCCACGACCGCTACACGCCTCACTTCTTGGCCGATCATCACAACACGGTCGCGCACGCAAACTTGAGCGGATCGTTAGAGAATCCACGCAAGAGATCGGCGATCGTCGTCAGTCACTCGGCGATTTCCGGCCGGCTTTGAACTAGTTGAGGGTGCCGAAACCATGTACTCGCAAGGGAATGTTCTGCGGCGGCACGGGCAGGGGTCGGGCACCGAACGGAGGAGACGCGACCGCACTCGCCGAGAGCGCTTCGAGCAGCTCGAGACGCGCGAGTTGCTCGCCGTTGTCGTCGGCCCCGTGACCGGAAGCGAGGGGTTCCCGGTCACCGGTCAGGTCGCCACGTTCCTGAGCACGGACGTGCAAGGAAGCAGCCCGGCAGCGTCGATCTCGTGGGGCGATGGCCATACGACCGCGGGCACGGTTGTGATGAGCGGCACCAATTTCGCGGTCGATGGCGCCAATACCTATGCCGTGAACGGCAACTATCCTGTCACGGTCTTGGTTACCGGCACCGGTGGAAGCATGGCATCGGGCAGCGGCCAGGCCACCATCAATTCGGTCACACCGCTTGCGACCGGGACTACGATCACCCCGGTTGCGGGCCAGCCTTTTACCGGTGTTGTCGCATCGTTCACCGATCCGTATCCGGGCCTGACAGCGTCGAATTACGCCTCCACCATCGCGTGGGGTGATGGCCACACCACGATCGGGTCGATCGCGTCTAACGGCGGCGGCGGCTTCAATGTGACCGGGACAAATACTTACTCCGCCGCCGGTACGCAGTCGGTCATGGTGACGATCACGCGGCTGATTGGTAATCAATCGGCGACGGCGACGAGCAGCGCTGTCGTGGTCGCCCCGTCGATCACGGCGTCCGGAACGACGATCGTGGCGACCGCGGGCCAGACCTTCACCGGCACGGTGGCCGCGTTCTCCGACGCGACTCCCGGCGCCGTTCCCAGCGACTACCACGCGTCGATCGCGTGGGGCAACGGGCAAAGCTCGGTGGGGACGGTGGCCGCCAATGGAACGGGGGGCTTCAACGTCGTCGGAACGACTGTGTTTGGCACACCCAGCAGCGGCGAATCGATCGTGGTGACGATCGTGCGAAACTCGGACGGGGCGACAGCGACTGCCAACAGCACGGGCGTCGTCGTGAGCGCTCCAAGCACGCTGAGCGGGCAGCTAGATCCGCTCAGCGACACTGGCGTCTCCAACACCGATGGCGTCACGGCGATCAACTACCCGTCATTTTTCGGTACAGCGACGCCTTATGCCGTGATTCAGTTTTACGGGCGGCTATCCGACCAGGCTCAGCCCGTTCTGCTGGGGCAGGCGGTTGCAAACGCTCTCGGCGGATGGAACTTCGCGGTTGGAGCGCTGCCGGACGGTGCCTACATGTTTTCGGTGACGCAGATTCCGACCAACGGACCACCGTCGGCGATGACTCCGCTCACGCCTTTTCCCGTGATCATCGATACGGTGTCGCCCTTGGTCGTCGCGACATCGGGGTCGACGAACACGGCTCAGATCGGCATCGTGTTCAAGGACAACCTCAGCGGAATGGACCGTTCCACCATTTCCAATCCCGCGAATTACGCGCTGGTGGGTCCGCACGGAGGCCGAATTCATCCCACGAGCGTGGCAATCGTCCCGAACGCGACGGTCGCGCCGAGCGACCCGGTCACAGTGATCCTTCAGTTCAGCCAGCTTCCGAAGGACCGCGCGCATTTGAAGGTTGCTCTGGGCGGGATCACCGATGTCGCCGGCAACGCCCTCGGACAGGAGCTTGTGACGGTGCCGATGACGCGCAGTGTGCACTCGTCGATGTCCGCATTGCGTCTCGCCGCGCGGACGCGCCATAAGACTCGCCACGTGTAAGACGTGTGCGGGTTGCGGCGGCTGCCTCCGCGACTTCGATCGACTTTCCGCTCATCTGGCGAAGGCACGATGCCGTTAATCGGAAAGGCTCTGGTGACTCACGCCAGCGTTTTTCTCGGGGCGGCGGGAGCGCGAAGTTTGCCGACGGTGCGGGTTTCAAGGAGGGTGACGTTCGATGAGGATGCGCCGCAAATTTCGACCCGTGGTGGGGGATTGCCTGGAAACCCGCGTGGTGCTCACGCACGGCGGAACGATTGCGCCGGGGCTCATTGGCACGCTCTCACCCCGTCCTCGCGCCTCGGGTGCAATCGGTCGCGACGTCGCGCAGGTGAACGCTGCCTTCGATACGTTCACTGCCAACTACCTGCAAGCGCAAGGCGTGTACCTTTCTTCGGGCACGGCGGCTGATTCGACGGCAATGAACGCGTTTGCCAGCCAGTCCGTCGAGGTGCTCGCGCAGAGCCTCACGCGGACCCTTTCGCGCATACCCGCGAGCCTGGTGTACATTAAGGACGCGCATCAACGATCGCTCAACGGTGACAGCGCGACTGTCCTCGGGGCGATCCTCTTCAAGCGAATTAACGGAAACCCGACCACGACCAAGAGCCTGCTGCAAACGCTGACCAGCACGTCGGTGCTCCCGACGACACCGCCTACGGGAGCGTCGGCGAGCCTGTACACGCTGACGGCCACGAACGCGATCCAGGCGGCCCGGCTGAGCATGATCAACGCGGTGAAGTTGCTCGTCATCAATCGATTTGACAACGGGCACTAGGGCGACCGAGGCAAACGAAGCGAGATTCCCGCCGGGTAGCAAGCCACGAGGCCGATGCTCGCTGGATGCGAACGTGCTTCGCCCTCGTCCTGTTCTGAGCACGGCCCACCAAGCCTGCCATTTCGGACAGCCGGGAAGGGACGACCCGGAGTTTTCAGATCGATGGTATCCTGATCGCGTCGCATGTTGACGCTGTGGATCGCACCGGCGAGTCTGGCACCGGCGCATCACTCTGTACAACGACCTTTGCGCAGGCTATAGAATGTGCCGAGCTCGCGACGTTCGACGCCGTCGAACTGTTCGTTGACCAGTGCTGCAACACCTCTTGCCACCAAGGAGCCCGCGATGGCGCGGAAAAAGAAGAGCAAACGTCGAGAATCGGCATCGACCATCCAGGGCGCTTTGAAGCAAATGCCGGGCTCGCGGACGGCAGGCAAGCGCCGACGAGCCGAGACGGGCAAGGGGCCTCACTTGCCTGGCTGCCTTGTTCCTGAACCGGGTCATTACGCGGCGCACGCCGAGCTGCTCCAGCGCCTGGGCGGCTACGCGGCGATGCTCGCGCCCGCAGGGATAAGCCGCCGGCTCAAGGAGCAGAATAATCTGGTGGGCCTGGCCATCGGACTGAAAAAATCAGAAGGTCGATACACCGGCGATCTCGCGATCAAGGTATTCGTGAGGAAGAAGGCTGCGAAGGCACGGGTGAAGGCCGACGCATTCGTACCCGAAACGATCAACGGCTATCCGACCGACGTCGTGGAAACGGGTGTGGTGCGAGGATTTTCTGGCGGTGGGACTCCGTTTCCGATCCCGTGCGGAGAACCGATCGCGAACGTCAACGGTGTCGAGGAAGGTACGCTGGGATGCCTGATTGAGATGGAAGGCAAGACATGCCTTTTGAGTTGTAACCACGTGATTGCCAATCTGGGCGTGGCGAACGTAGGCGACCAGATTGTGTTTCACGATCCCGAAACGGGCGCGCTGATCGAAGTGGCAACCTTGCTCGCATGGGGTGCCCTGGCGCTCGACAATTCCACACAGATCAACCAGAGCGACGTGGCGGTCGCGGAACTGATTGCCAATGCCGTCCGACCAGAGCTCCTCGGCACTCCGCTCACGCCGCCGGGAGTGGACGCGCCCGATGGGGTGCAGTTTACCGTCAGTAAATCGGGAGCCAACGGCGTGACCTTCGGGCTCGTCGACTCGATTCACGCCTCCACGACCGTTTCCCTGAGGGGCCGGGTCGGCAACCAAATTGTCGTGCGCCAGGCCCTTTTTGAAGAGCAGCTCTTCATCACGGGCTCGTCAAGCCAGCGGTTTTGCGAGGACGGCGACTCGGGCTCTGTGATCCTGTTCGGCGGCACGAACCAGCCGGTCGGCCTTTTGTTTTCTGGCCTGGACAACGGCGATTGCTTCGCGAACCCGATCCGGGCGGTCTGCAACACGCTCCAAGTCGGTCTGGACGCGTTTGACGTGCTGGGCGCGACTTGAATGCTGCGACCTTGACCACGACTCAGTTGGGAATGGCGGCGGCGCCGACGCCCGAGGCCTGCGTGCTCTTGACTTGCACCTTGGGTCGTTGCTTGCGCCGATGGAACCACGAATGGTCCTTCGAAGCAGGTGCCGGGGCCGCGGCGGCGGTGGGTGCTGTCGGGCTCGGGGCCGCAATGTTGATCGTGATGGGCGGAGTGCCGGCGCGGCGGGAGCCGTCTGACCCGCCGGAGCCGCGGCAGCCGGCAAGATGGTCCCAAGACGCTTGGCCAGGAAAGCCATCGCCACCGGGTCTTTGCTCAGATCGGAAACCGTTCGAGATGTGAACGTCGGCTGTGCGGGGCGCGCCGTGGTCGGCGCGGGGGACGGTGTGTTCAACACCTGACCCTGCGTGCCTACCTGCGGCAGCGAGCCAGCTTCGGGTGTCGACTCCGAGGCTGGCTGCTCCGGATCGTCCTGGATCGCGCTGGCGCGAAGCAAACTCGCATCGGCACGCGTCGGATTTCCGTCTCTACCCTGCAAGCTGAGGGGCTGCGAGAGCTCGGGCTCGGGGGAATCGGCCGGCGAACCGGCAGTCGATTGCACTCCGGCGCCCAATGCGGGGTGAAACTCCCGGGGCGGCGGAACGAACGCCGGTATTTCTGATCCCGTCGGCTGCGAGTCGGGCGCGGGCTGAAGCGCCAGAGGCGAGGTTCGCGCGGGCGATCCTTGCAGCCGCGTGGAGGTCGGACGCGCTGCCGTTTCAATCGTCGACGGCGCTCGCTGGAATCGCATCGAGCCCGGCGACGCAGCCATCGGCGTTGCCGTTTTGGGCAGCGCGGCTTTCGGCGTTGGAGGATTGGGATCGGGCGGGGTCGGGGTGACGGCTTTGCCGGCACCGTTGCCCGCTTTGCCAGCGCCCGCTTTGCCAGCGCCAGCTTTGCCAGCGCCAGCGCCAGCACCGGGCGCGGCCGGCGTATCGGGTTTGTCGGGGGCAGCAACGCCACTGGGAACAGTTGGCTGCCCGGCGGCGCCGGCTTGAGGTCCCAGATCAATCTGGAAGCCAGCTTCCACTCTCAGATTGTTCCCGCCGGATTGCGCTACGGGTGCAGGGGTGGCGTCTGTTTTGGGGGTGCCATTCTTGGGGGTACCATTCTTGGGGGTACCATTCTTCGTGGGAGTGTCCGGGGCCGGTGGTTTCGCTACGACGGGAGCCGGCGCAGGACTGGTTTGCAGCGCGCCTAGCAACGTGCGCTTCATACTCCCCGTGATGAATAGGCTTCCACTCCATCATGCCTTCCGGCGTGACGTATGCTTCGTAGATTGTGATTTCCGCGTACTTGGGAATCGTGATCTGGTGGGGTTTCAGGCTTTCCAAGCTCTGAATTGTCGCGGTGACAGAGTCGGAGTTGAAAGGTCGCCCCTTGGCAGCCGACTTCACTGTGTCGCTCGCCGACGATCCAGGATTCAGCTGGGCGATATCCTTGATTATGTCTCCGACGCCGCTGGCCGCGAGATTCGCGGCGATGCCGGCGGACAGCGTATTCTGAGCTGTGGAGCTATCCTTCATGTAGTAAGGACCAAGGCCGGTGAACTGCCAGCCGTTGACCACGTTGAGCGCCGCCCTGATTTCCCCGACACCGCCCTTCACTTTCAGCGCGAACTTCTGAGTCATGTCCGGAACGAACACGATCTGGTACGTGTAGAACGTCTCGGGAGCGAAGCCATCCAGCGGCAGCTCGTTGGGAGTAACATTCGGCGCCTGACTCGAGAATGGTTGCCGCGTGCTGGCCGTCGCCACATTGGCGGGGGTAACCGTGTACGGGTCACCCGCCGAGGTGCTGGCCGACGCCGTACCTGCGGTGCCTTCGTTGGATGAAAACGCACTGCGAGAATTGAGATCAGCATACTTGGACTGATCGTCGAAATAGCCCGGAATCGGCGCCCCGTCGGTCAAGCCGACCTTCGCCTCTTCGATGTTTCGAAAGTTCTTGGAGACGATCAAGAGGGGCTTGGGCAGGTAAAACGGTATGCCCTCGTGGTCCTTGCAGGGATCATAGAAGAATGCGAACTTATGATCACAGTAATGATCGAGTGAGATCGCCGTCACTGACGGGTGCTGACACCCCGAGAGCCCGACCAGGAGGCAGAGCCAGGGGGCCAGGAGTGTGCGAATTCGTCTCATGAGTTCCCTCCGGGCTCTCCGTGCGATATCCATCATTGCGATCGACCGCGCAACTCTCGGCCGGTCGTCGCAAAACGTGCTAGGACGACGTGGTTTCAACTGCAAGGAAATCGGCCTGCCGAAGTCGGGCACTTTATTGCTTTCTCCCGTTGAATCGATAATTCGGAATATGACGGCTGTATGGGCGTCAGGGCGGCGGGATTCCCGCTTTTTTAAGGCGTGCGCGGCGCGTTTTTAAGCGGCCTGAGCGAAAGGCGCACCGCGTGGTTGATTGGAACGCGCAGCGTCTTTCCCGCCGTATGGGCAGTATGTTCGCAACCCGATCGTGCGCGGTGGTCTTGCATAGCAAATTGGACGTGGCCGGCGGCACGCGTTCCTTGAGAGGAAGTGCGGGTTCATTCAGGCGACATTGCTAAACCTCTTGGCCAACGCCGTGAAAAGCGGCCGGATCACGCCACTTGTCGTTCGTCGACGCGGTAGGCGTGAAGAAATGATGAAGTGTCTTGGAAATACGACGGGGGCTTGTGGGACCACATTTCACGGTATAGACTTTCGCCCAATCCCACCTCAATAGCCTTGCGCGATATTGGGACGTTCAGGTAAAGGAGAGGCTCCGATCACTCAGGTCGTGTCGTCCAGCACACCGGTGGAAGGAGCCCCTCCTTGATTACTGCCCTGACCACAATCGTAGCGAGCGGATCTGGAAAGGCCTGCACGACAACGTGACGCGCAACCACCGGTGCACGGAAATGGATGAGCTAATGTCGGAAGTGCGACTTTACATGGCCGCCCGGAACCGACGCGGACGTCACACCTACGCCAGGGATAACGCGGCATGAAGCCCAACGTCCTGAAATCATGCAAGGCTATGTAGGTCGTTCGATGCGGTGCGGATTCCCGATCTCGAGGAGAGAGCCGCGTGCATTCTTCGCTTTGGGAAGCAATTGGTCAACTGTCGCTGCAACATCAGATTTACTTCGCGTTTGCCCTGGTGATCGCGTTTGGATTCGAGTTCATCAATGGCTTCCATGACACTGCCAATGCTGTCACGACAGTCATTTACACCGGCACGCTTCGTGCGAATCCCGCCGTTCTCTACTCGGGCATCTGTAACTTCTTCGGGGTGCTGCTCGGGGGGACAGCCGTTGCGTTTAGCATCGTGAACCTCCTGCCCGTCGACCTTCTGATCGATAGTGCCTCGACTCGATCGATCGTCATGGTTGTCTCGCTCCTGCTGGCCGGCGTGATTTGGAACCTGTCGACTTGGTGGTACGGCTTGCCGGTCTCAAGCTCGCACACGTTGATTGGTTCAATACTCGGAGTTGGCCTGGCGAACAGCCTGATCACGCGCGGAAACGCGTCGGGCGTGAATTGGTCGAAGGCCACCGAGGTTGGCCTTTCCCTCTTGATCTCTCCGGTGATTGGCTTCGCCGCGGCGGCCGCACTGCTATTGGTCATGAAGCGGTTCATTCGCGAGCCGAACCTCTATCACCCGCCCGGTGAGGGGGACAATCCACCGCAGTGGGTGCGTGGGGTCCTCTTGGTGACCTGCGGCGGCGTCAGCTTTGCTCACGGTTCGAATGATGGCCAGAAGGGCATGGGGCTGATCCTCTTGGCTTTGATCGGTTTTCTGCCGACGTATTACGCGCTCGACCTCCAACATTCTCGTGCCGCGCGGAATGTCTGTGAATCCGCGGTCGCAATCCGCACGGAACTTGATCGGGAGAAGGCTCTAACGCCGTCGCTTCGGGCCGACCTTGACGCGATCTCCCTGGAGCTCGAGGGAAAGACCACGTTCTTTGAAGTCACGCCCGCGAGCCGCTGGGGGGTTCGCACGACGATCTTCCGTCTTCGGCAGAATCTCGCCCAGGCGGATCTATCCCCGGCCGCGTTGCGTGCGATCGCGCCCTATCGTGTCGCGCTCGCCCACTCGACTGAGTACGTGCCGTTCTGGGTCATGGTTGGGGTGGCGTTGGCGCTCGGGGTCGGTACCACGATCGGTTACAAGCGGATCGTCGTCACGGTGGCCGAAAAGATCGGCAAGACACACCTGACTTATGCCCAGGGCGCCGCGGCGGAAATGATAGCCGCCGTGACGATCGGCCTGGCCGATGTCGCCCACATGCCGGTCAGCACCACTCAGGTACTCGCCTCGGGTGTTGCCGGCACGATGTGGGCGAACCGTTCGGGCATTCAGGGGGGCACGATCAAGAAGATCGGTCTCGCGTGGATCCTGACGCTCCCCGCCGCCATCCTCATATCCGCGGCATTGTTCACTTTGGGTGGCCTCGTTGTACCAGGAGCGGGAGCCACAAATCAGCGTCCGGATCCGACCGTGGGCCGGGCAGCGGACCCAGAGCCGGCCGCCAAGACGGATCTCCGCTGATTTCATTTCGTCCGCCGTCCGGCTCACCCATCAATACCTCACCGACCTACCGGGAGCGTGAGGAATGGTCCTCCGCCGATGGCCTGCCGTCCGAATTCGAGCCGGTTGAGCTGAAGCATCAAGCTGAAGGTTGCCTTGCTGGCGTGGTCCCGATCGTCGATGTAATACCAATAACCACAGTATTTCACCGCCACGAAGGCCTCATTTGGCGGCTTGTGTCCCTTGTACGAATGGACCTCAAAGAGCCCACGCGTCACCGCGACGCTGCCTCTGGATCCCTCGTACAGGTACGGGGAATGCGCCAGTCCCAGCCTGGTCTGATAAAATTGATAACTCGCGGAGTCGTCGGGCCGACGGGATAGGGCCTGAGGATGCGCCACGACGTGCGCAGCCGATGACTTCACCAACAAGTTTGACACAGAGGATCACTTCCGCGACCACTCGAGTCGCGGACGGAAGTCATCGTGACATGAGCACTTCATACCTCCCGACTCAAGTCCGACACGGCGCTGATCCCGCGCTGGCTCTCTGGAATCTGCTCGCCCGTCCGACGATTGATCCGGCGACTCTCGCCCGCGCGATCGAGACCGTTGTGGTCGAGCCGAACCTGGACTGGAGAACGCTCCAGCTTGTCAAGGAAGGCTGGGCGGCTCTCGAAGAATCGATCGAATCGGGGTCGTTGAACGATTACTTATTAGCGGGATCCTCAAGCCAAATCGCGGAGGAAATACGGGCTCGATCAGAGGATGCCCGGAACACTCATTGCGACGTCAGATTTCCCTCGCTCAACGAACGTCTGACGCCTCACTTGAGCCCGACGACGATCCGCCAGTTCCTCAGAGAGCTAGGCAGCGCGATTGCTCACCCGGTCATAATTACGATGGGCGGCGCTGCGTCTCTGGTCCTCAGGGGGCTGCTATCCAGGGCCACCGAGGGCGTGGACGTAGTCGACGAGGTTCCCGCGGAGATACGCGACGAGCGTGAGATCCTCCAGGAGCTTTCGGTCCGCTATGGTCTGCACCTGACCCACTTCCACAGCCATTATCTGCCACGAGACTGGGAATCTCGAACAATCGACTTCGGAACATTCGGCAAGATTCAGGTGAGGCTCATCGACGTTCTCGACATCATCGCCGGAAAGGTTTACTCGGCCCGGCCCAAAGATCTCGATGATTTCCGTGTGTTGTCCCTGAATCTGAACAACGAGGAGTTGAGGCAACGCGTGCTCCAAGGATCGTCCACACTCATCTCGAGCGATCAGGATCGGCGGCAGGCGGTCACGAACTGGTACATCGTCTACGGCGACGACCTGGGACTCTCCTTGAACTCAGGCGGCGTGGACAGCCCTTGACTTACGAACACGGCCGACCAATCACATCCGCCCGACGATTGAGGAATTGTCCGTGACCGGTGACCGAGCCTTCCCAAGTGACCCATCGCGATTTCCGATGCCGGAGCCGCCGTTTCTCAAGCAAACGATCCCGCCATCACCTTGAATCGCCGCGGCAGGAACGCTTTTGAGAATACCAGTTGAATCGACGTGGTTTCGCCGGGATCGAGGATATTGTCGGCACCGACGTTCAGACGCACGAACTTCTGCTTTTTTGCCACTTGCCCGCTCGCGTTTTTCAGCTTGATTCCGCCGGATAATTATGGGGATGACACCTAACGGACCCTGGATCGCCGTGTTGCTGGTATTCGTAATGCGGAACGTCTCGCGCTTTGCGCGCCGGCGGGGGCTCAGCAGCTTGATTTGCACCAGGGCCGTCACGTCCGCAGATCCCGTGGCAGGGAACAGTGCCGGTAGCACGGTGAGGCTGACTGCGGAGGAGTTGTTCGACAGATCAGGGTCAGCCCCGAGCGTGGCCGTCGCAGTGAACGGCCCGGGCGCATTCGGTGTGACGGTCAGCGTGATCGTTGCATTCGCTGATTTCGCCAGATCGGGCACCGCGAGGTTGACGACATTGCCGCTGACCGAAGCGCCGACCGACGCGCTGACGAGAGTCGTGTTGGCCGGCAGGGAAACGCCGAGCACCACGCCGCTCGAGGTATTCGGCCCGTTGTTCGTCACGACAATGCTGAGGGAGAGCGGTGAGCCGGCCCGGATCGTCCCGGTGGGGCCGCTGACACTGACGGCCATGTCGGGGTTCTGGAACTCGAAGGCGCCGATGTCGGTGTGGACGCCTGACACACGTGGCAAGGCCACGCTCGTCCGCCGTCGGGGCGCCGGCGTCCTGGCCGCGGTCGCGAACGCCGTTGTTGCCGCTGTTGGGCAGGTTCGCGTGAGTGAGTGTGCTGACTTGGCCGAGCTCTGCCGTTATCGGTGAGCGGTCCCAGGAGTGGGTCCAGCGGCGCCGCCGAGCTGCCGATGAAGCTGCCGTGGGCGTTAGGCGCACCCGCGATCAGGACTCCGTCTACTCCAAAGTTGTTGCCGATGAAGTTGTTGGCCACGTCGACGATGTGGTAGCAAGACGCCATCGACGTCAGGGTCGCCGTTCACGGCGCTCAGGTTCTGCGCGATGATGGTGTTGATGAGCCGCATGGTGGCGTTGCCGTCGAACGCGCCGCCGGCGGTTTGAGCGCTGTTGAACACGATCGTGTCGTTTTGAAGCGTGATGACCCCGCCATTGTTGCCGTCGTCGTCGAGACCGCCCCCATTGCTCCTGGGCCACGTTGGTGCTGATCGTGACATTCGTGAGCGAGGAAGCAACGCCGGTCGCGAGAAAGAGCCCGCCGCCCGATCCGTTGGAACGGTTGTTGTTAAAGGTCGTCGACGAGATCGTGAGCGCGGCGTTGCTGGTGTTCAGGAAGCCGCCGCCGTTGCCCACAGCGGTGTTGCCGGTGAATTGGCTGGCGAAAATATTGACATCGCCGGTACCGTCGTAGCGCACGCCGCCGCCGCCTTGCCCAGAGGTTCCCTGAGACTGATTGCCGGTGATCAGGCTGCCGTTGATGGTGAGCGCGCCGTTGCCGGACTGCAACAGTCCGCCACCGGCTGCCGGCGCTCTTGTTGTCCCGGATCGTCGTTCCCGTGAGGGTAAGGTCGCCGTCGAGCATGAAGACGGCGCCGCCGCCACCGGCCCCGGCCGTGTTGTTCTGGATCGACGTCATTTTCGAGCGTCAGATCAGACGGGCTCGGCACCCGGATGGCGCCGCCGGCCGGCGCCGAGCCGTTCTGAATGGTCACGCCCTTGATGGTAACGCTCAAGGCCTCCCCATTCGGGCCGACGTCGAAGACGCGGTCGGGCGAGGTCAAACCGTTGGCTTCGATCGTCACCGAGCCGCCGTTGGTATCGTTGAGGATGGTGAGACTTTGCAGAATGTCCAGGTCACCCGTGGCATTGTTGTCCTCATCGGAACCGTTGAGTGTAAGGCTGTATTCACCGGGCGTCTTGATTTCGATCACCCGTCCATCGAAGGTCGGACTGGAACCGTTGCAAACGGAGATTGCCTGCCCGTAGCGAGCCACTATTCGGCGCATTGGAGTCGATCGTACTGGTCACGTCAACGACCAGCGTACTCGGCGTGAGCCGGACTTCCATCAACTCCAGCCCGGGACGAAACTTGTGGCGGCGGATCTGGCCGTGGACCGAAGCGGACCTCAACATGGTTTCTCCTTGTCGGAAGCCATTTGGCCGGAGTTGTCGGACGATCGAAGCGAGAGTGCGGGCTAAACCACGTTGGGTGAGAGGCTGGTTATTCCCACTGGCTGCTATCGATTTGTCGCGGACCAGATGGACGGATTGCCAGCCCTTCAAGGCAGACCGCTCGCCGGGAACTTCCCTGACACCAAGTATACCGCACGGAAGTTTTTCGCCTTGCGGAATCGCTTGGCCTGCCCAACCGACGGGACAACAGAAGATCGTAATGTCGGAAGCTCAGCCGCCGCAACGCGCGGGCGGAGGGCAGGAGCCGGCGCGTTGCCTGCCGGCATCGCGGCATTTGCATGTCGCGCCGGCGGTCGGTCAACATCCGCGACTGTCTCACGCAGCATCGCGCAGCTTCGGTCTGATCGAGCGAGGTACGGCGGATTGAGGCGCGTCGCAACCCATTCAACCGGAAGGTTCCGATCCCGTCGTCGGTGGCCCACACAGTGCCTTGACGAACTCTCCGGATCCCGGGCTCAGCGGCCCACTCTTGGCCCCGTCCTGCTCCACGAAGAATCGCACGGCCCGTCCACCCAGGAACGCCCCGTACGCGATGAATCTAACATGCCTCCGCACAGCAAACCCAACGCTAGCGCAGCGACGATCCCCCAGAAGATTGCGCGACCCGCAGGCCCACCGGCGAGCGACCCGGCCCCGTGCGGTCGGTCCCTGAGACCAGTGGGGCGATCGCGCCGCCCAAGCCCCCGAACAGAATCCCGATCAGTTCGAATAAAAAGGTCCATCCGCCACCCGACAGTGCAAGCACCGCGAAGCCGAGAAACCCGCAGGCGAGCGCCCGCGATCCCTCCGACGACCGCGCGACGCACAGCCCACCCCCATCAGGAAAATGGGCCGAGAATGGCTCGGCCTCGCGACAGACGGGCCCGCACCCGATTCGCCGGTCGTCTTCATGAAGACAACCGGGTACTTTCGCGACATTAACCGCGGTGTGGATCTTGATCTTCAGGAGGGCGCCGCGACGTGCGGCCAAGGTTCGGGCGTTCCGTCTGGCTACCATACCCTGCTGAACCAGTCTCGTTGCCTGGGGAATAAACCGGTCGGAAGCAAGACCGGCCAACGTGCCAAGGTCACAGTTGCACTCAGAGGTAGATCACGGGGCCGTAGATGTCGGGGTTGCTGGTGGAGGCGAAGTTCAGCTTGAACGTCGTTTTCTTGAGGGTGACCACACCGCCGGTCGCGACGTAGAGTCCACCACCGACGCCGTCGCCGGCGCTGCCGCCTGCACCGGCCAGGCCGGCGATGGCCGCGTCCAGCAGGAACTGCGACTGGACGAAGGCCGCAGAGCCATCTGCGCCGACGAAGGCGCCGCCGCCCTCGCCGTTGCCGCCGTTGGCTGCTGAGCCGCCGGCGCCGCCTCCGGCCACGTTGCTCACGAGCGAGCTGCCCGTGATGGTGGCGGACGACGTGTCGGTGTTACCGAAGATGCTGCCGATGCCCACGGCGATGCCGCCACCGATGCCGTCGCCGCCGTTGGCCCCGGCGCCGCCGGCACCACCCTGGGCCACGTTCCCCAACAAGACGGTGTTGGTGATGGTCGCGGTTGCGTCGCCCTCGAGCGCCACACCGCCGCCGATGCCATCGCCACCGGCTTGGCCGCTGGCACCGGCGCCGCCGATTGCCGCGTTGCCGGCGAGCGTGCTGTTGGAAAGCGCGACGCTCCCGCCGTTGCTCACGATCCCGCCGCCGACGCCGTTGCCGCCGGCGCCGCCCTTGGCCTGGTCGATGGAGATCGTGCTGCCGGAGACAGTCAGCGTGCCAACGTTGCTGATGCCGCCGCCGTTCGTGGCCGAGTTGCCGCTGACGGTGCACACGGTCAGCGTCGTCGTGCCGTAGTTGGTGATGCCGCCGCCGTTGTTGCCGGCAGTGTTGCCGCTCAAGGTGCAGTCGGTCAGCGTGGCCGTGGCGGGGATCCAGATCAACACGCCTCCGCCGCTGGCGAGGGCGGAATTGCCGCTGATGGTGCAGTCAGTCAGCGTGATGGCGCCGTTAGAGTTCACGCCGGCACCGTAGTTCGAGGAGTTGTTGCTGACCGTGCAGTCAGTCAGCGTGGCCGTGCAGTAGTAGCCGCTGTACACGCCGCCGCCAGATCCACTGGCGGAGTTGCCGCTGACGGTGCACTTGGTCAGCGTGGCCGTGCCGCCGAAGCCGTTGAATACGCCGCCGCCCTGGAAGCTACTGGCCGTGTTGCCGTTGATCGTGCAGCCGGAGAGCACGGTCGCGCCGTAGTTGGCCAGCCCACCGCCCCCCCGCTCGGCGAAGTTGCCGCTCAAGGTGCAGTTCGTCAGCGTGGCCGTGGCGCCCCCGAGGTTGTCCACGCCGCCGCCGAGGAAGGCGGAGTCGTCGCGAAGAGTGCAGTTGGTCAACGTGACCGTGTTCTCGCCGTTGCACACGCCGCCGCCGCCGCCGCCGGCGGAGTTGCCGGTGACGGTGCAGCCGGTGAGCGTGAGCGTGCCGTTGTTGTACAGGCCGGCGCCATAGCCGCTGGCGGAGTTGTCGCTGACGGTGCCGTTGGTGACGGAGGCCGTGCCGGTGTTCAAGAGCCCGGCGCCGAAGTCGGCGGAGTTGCCGCTCACGGCGCAGCCGGTGAGCGCGAGCGTGCCGCTGCTAAATCAGGCCGCCGCCGCCGAGAGCGGAGTTGCCGCTGATGGTGCAGTTGACAAGCTTCAGGGTTGTCGTTGATTGCCCCGCGTAGGCCCCGCCACCGTCGATGGAGGCCTGGTTGTCGCTGAAGGTGCAGTTGGTGAATGTGCCCGCGCCGCCGGCCGAGTAGGCGCCTCCCAACTCGGCGTCGTTGCTGAGGAAGGTACTGCCGGTGACGGTGATCGAGCCGTTGTTGTCGATGGCGCCGCCGGAGCCGTACCTGGCGTCGAAACCGTCCGCAGTATCACCGGAGAAGCTGCTGGACCCAATCGTCATCGTTCCGTCGTTCTCCAGCCCCCCGCCGCTGCCGTCGGCAATATCATTATCGAATTTGCATTTGTTGATTACTGTCACCGCCCCTGAGTCGGCAAAGAGCCGCCGCCCAGAATGAAGCTCGTATTGGAAGCGATGGTGCAATTGGTCAGATTCATGACGCCATTGTTATTGATCGCGCCGCCGTCGTACGACGTATCGTCGATGAAGGAGGAGCCAGTGATCGCAACTGTCCCGTGCCCGACGGCCAGACCGCCGCCCGAGTCCGCAGAGTTGCCCGTGACCGCGGTGTTCGTGATGGTCAGGCTGCCGCTACTCACAAAGATGCCGCCGCCCTGGCCCACCAGCGCCCTGTTACTCGCGACGGTCGCGCCGGCGATTGTCATCTGCCCGCTGCCGGAGACGTAGGCGCCACCGCCAGACGCCCCGGCGGCGTTGCCCGAAATCGTGCCGCCAGAGATTTTGACGTCGCCGCCCAGATCGTAGATTCCGCCGCCAAGGTTGCCGGCGTCATTGGCCGACAGCGTCACGTCGGCAAGCGCGAGCGTTCCCGAATTGAGGATCCCGGCGCCGTCGGACGCGGAGCCCCCGGTGATCGCGAGGTCGCTGATTCTCGCGGTCACCCCGGCGTCGATCTGAAAGACCCGGCTGGAGTTGTTCGCGTTGACCGTGACCATTCCGGGCCCGGGGCCGATGATCTTGGTCGTCCCGCTCGTGTCGGAGAGCTCGAGCTGTCCCTGCGTCAGATTGATCGTTTGGGGCGTGCCGAAGACGGTGGGATCGAACTTGATCGTTTCGCCGGGGAACTCGTTGGCCACGTCGACGGCGTCGCGCAGGCTCAGAAGGCCCGCGGGCTCGGCCGGCAGGTCGCCGGTCGTGTTCACGACCAGAACCGGCGGCGGCGTCACGACGTGCACGGTGACCGGGGGGCTGGTGACCGTACCCAGGACCGCGGTGATCTTGCGCCGAGCCCAGCTTTTCGCCGATGACCACCCCCGGCAAACCGAGGTTCACCGCCGGCGACGAGGAGACCCAGCCCGCGATGTAGGTGACGTTGGCCGTCGAATTGTCAGAAAAAGTGGCCGTCGCCACGAGCTGCGCCGAGAGCCCCAGGTATAGGGTCGTCTTCGCCGGCGTGACGGCGAGCGACGACACAAAGCCGGTGTTTGTTAGCGAGAACGTCGCGGATGCCCCGAGGGTGGAGGCCGTCACCGCGTACGTTCCGTCAACGTTATTCGCCGTCGCCGTCACCGACGCCTCCCCGCCCGTGATCGTGGCCGACGAGGCCGAGAGCTGCGCACTCGCCCCCTCGACCGACGCGGTGACGGCGAAGCCAATGACGGCGCCGTCGACCGGCTCGACCGGGTTGTTGGCCGTTACGATCGCCACCAGGGGAGAGGCGAACTGCGAGAAGATGGTCGCCGACTGGGGGCTGCTAGCGGGCGCAACGGCGAAGCTGAAGCCCTGGCTCTGGAAAGCACCGATATCGATGCCGTTGGGGTCCAACGGCAGCCCGCGCTGGTCCTTGGTGATGCCGGCGGCCGTCGTCCCCGCGGCGATGGCCGGGCTGCCGGGCAACAGGGGGACGGTCTCGGTTCCGCCGTAATCGCCGGGCGTGCCCAGGAGCGGGTCGAAGACGTCAACCAGGTTGCCATCGACGCCGTTCTGCAGGCCGCCCGAGCCGCCGAAGCCAATCAGGTTGTTCGAACCGCTGACGCTCCCGCTAATATCGCCGGTCGCAAAAAAGCTCGAGTTCCCGGCCACGATCGTGTTCGTAAGCGTCACCGCGGACGAGTAGGCACGCAGGCCGCCGGCGTCGTAGTAGCCCGTATTGCCGGTGACCGTACAGTTGATCAGATTCAAGACGCCGTTGTTATTGATCCCGCCGCCGTAGTACGTGGTATTGCCGACGAAAGTACAGTTGGTCACGTTCGCGGTCGCCACGGATTCGACCTCGAGCCCGCCTCCCGAGATCCCCGCCGAATTGTTGACGAGGGCGGAGGCAGTGATCGTGGCTGTCCCATCGTTGATGCCCACGCCGCCGGCCGAGTACGCAGAGTTGCCCGTGACCGTGGTGCCCGCGATGTTGAGGCTACCGCTATTGACAAATACGCCGCCGCCCTGGTTCCCCGCAGAGTTGTTCGAGAGGTTGCCGCCGGTGATGTTCATCTGGCCGCCGGAGGTGGCGAAGGCGCCACCGCCACGGCTACCAGCGTAGTTGCCCGAGATCGTGCCGCCAGAGATGCTGACGTCGCCGCCTTGATCGTCGATACCACCGCCGTTGTTATTGGCGGAGTTGTCTCGAATGACGTCGCCCAGGAGTGTCAGTGAGGCACCACTCTGGACGACGACCGCGGATGGGCCATCGAAGTGCTGGATCGTCAGGCCCGCGATCGTCACGCCGGTCGTGGTAATCGTGAAGCCGGCGGACCCCTGGTAACCGGGAGAATCGCCGTCCAGCACTGGGGCCTGCCCCGTGTCGGCCTCGATGGAGAGGCCAGCAACGCCGGCCGTGTCGGACTCGTTGTAGCCGATGCCATTCTCCACCAGAATCGTGTCGCCGGCGGCCGCGCTATTGATCCCGGCCTGGATCGTCGCGTAGCCGGTGGCAGGGGTTAATCCATTCTGCGGACCGGTGTTTGCCGAATTGACGTACCAGTGAGAGAGCAGGGTCCGTGTCTCGAGCGCCAGCACCGCCGGCCGCAACCGCCGACGTTGCCATTGCCGGCCCTTCGCCGTCTTGTGCCCGCCTCTGCGCTGAGCCATCGTTACGCTGCGACTCATGTTTTCAATCCTTGGGTTGAACAACCACTGGTGATCAAAGAATTCTCTCAAGCCTTCAGGAATGCTTCCTCAGGGACGTCGGATTGATCGACCCGGCCCGCAAGCCGCCCGCTCGGCCAGAGCCCGGCCATGCGCTTGACGCGGTCACGATGGCGCAAGCACCAGTCGCGCGGCGCATACTGGTCCCGCTGGACGGCACACCGCAACATCCGCGGGTTGCCGGCGGGTTCGTCGTCGACACATCGCTCACACCCTCCTAGACTGATGGCGACGTGGTGGGGGCAAAGTGGCGGCGCGATCAAGCGGAATTGCGAAAGAATCTTCAAGGGAGTCAGCCCGCAGAACGGACCGGCCGCGCCGGACGACGAGATTGCACCCCCTCCGAGCGGCTCTTGGTGATGGAACGTTCAAGGGCACCATACTCAACTCGGGCCCAGTCGACGGCTCCTGACCGCTTTTCTCTCCGACAACCGTTCCAGACCGCTTTTCTCTTGCCGAACGCGACCGGCTCGTTGGATACCGGCAGGGTTAGAACGAAGGGTCTCACATTTTAAGATGATTCCCTCTTCCCGAGCTTGGTGGCATACTCAACTCCCTTGCGACCGGTCTTCCCTCGACCGGGGTCAAGGAGTGTGCGGCTTCGACAGGAGGGTCGCTGCCACAGCACTTAGCGAACGCCGCACCAATTCGAGGGAAGAATCCGCTCCTGCTGACGTGCAGACGGACGCTGTGCGCCGCCAGCTGCCGATCGCTTTAGCCCTCCGACTGGGTAATGGATGGGTGGCGTCCGGCCCGCGAGACTCGCGCGAGGTCTTGGGCGTGCGGGCTCCGACCGCAGAAACTCGGCCGATCAAAGGTGAACTGGGCACGGCGCCCCAAGCCGCGGCTGAGAATCATTCCTGCGTTTGTCTCAGCAGGTTCCCTTGGCGGAAGCAGCAACACCCCCCAATGCGGCGTCGCGGCCGTCACCAATGCTCGTCCGAGACCGTCACCCGCATGAATCGTCGCAAGTTCAATACCGGCGGTGGGAGTCGAACCTAAACGGGGTTACCCCCAGAGGATTTTAAGTCCTCCGCGTCTGCCATCAGAGCCGCCTTGGCGTCACGTTGGAATGAAAGACCGAGTGAGGCGACGACGCCTCGCTGCGCACCCAAGGCCGCCGCGCGGCGCCCTGGGAATCTTGAACGCTTAGCAGAGCAATCCCTCGAATGCTTCAATCGCGACATCTTTGCGGCGCGGAAATCGTTGATTAAGCTAGATCTATTCAATTGCGAAGCGACCGCAACCCGAGAGAGGCGATGACATGCCTGAGTTATACCGGGATGTGTGCCGGCGCTATGGCACTGCCATTTTGGCGGTGGGGCTGGCTGTCGTCGCACGGTTAGCCTTGGTTCCCATCCTCGGGGATCGGTACCCCTTCTTTTTGTTTTTCGTCGCGACTGTGGTCGCTGTCAGCTACGGCGGCTATGGACCGGGCCTCCTGGCGCTCGTCCTTTCTGGGCTGTCGGTTACTTATCTCTTCCTGGCGTCGCGGGCCAGTCCTCATCTCGTTGACTCCAATTCCCAGCTCATGCTTATTTTCCTTACCGTAGGGCTTGCATTCATCGTACTCGGCGGGTTGATGCGCGCTGCCCGCGAACGTGCCAGGGCCAGCAACTCCGAATTGCACCGGGCATTCGAGGCCCAGAAGGCAGAGCGCGAATGGCTTCAGATCACTCTGGCCAGCATCACCGATGCCGTGATCACAACCGATCCCGACGGACTCGTGATCTCCCTGAATCCCGTCGCCGCTAGCATCACCGGCTGGAGCGTGCAAGACGCCCTCGGTCGTCCGCTGCGAGATGTCTTTCGGCTGACCCAGGAAACACTCGTCAAAACTGACAGAATGCCGGTCGCGACGCTCGTCGCTGACGTAGAAATCATCGCGTCGGACGGCGACACGGTCTTGATCGCGAGGGACGGGACGCCCCGATCCGTCGAGCACAATGCTGCCCCCATCAGAGACTCTGGTGGCAAGGTCAAGGGTGTCGTCATCATCTTTAGAGACGTCACGGAACGCCGTCGGGTCGAGCAGGCAGAGAGGGAAAGCGAAGAGCGTTTCCGCCAACTGGCAGTCCACATCGACGACGTGTTCTGGATCTATGAGTTTGACAGCTCCAGCGTCGACTATGTTAGCCCGGCCTATGAGTCGATCTGGGGGCGAACTTGCCAATCACTCTACGAGCGTCCGATGTCCTATCTCGACGCCCTCAGCCCGGCCGACCGCGAGCGAGCGATGCTGGCGCACCGAAGTCGAGAGAGCGGCGCGGCGACGGCAGAGGAATACCTGATTAGTCGTCCCGATGGGACGACCCGCTGGATCTGGGACCGCGGCTTCCCGATCCGGGACGAGTCGGGCCGCGTCGTGCGAGTCGTTGGAATAGCCGAGGACATTACAGAGCGGAAACGCGTCGAGCAGGCATTTCGGGAGGGCGAAGAGCGATTTCGCACCCTCGCCAATGCGACGCCGGTTCTGATCTGGGGCGCCGGCACAGATAAGGCCTGCAATTACTTCAACAAGCAATGGCTGGACTTCACGGGCCGGTCTGCTGAGCAAGAGATCGGCGCCGGCTGGACCCAAGCCGTTCATCCCGATGACCTTGATCGATGCCTTCAAACCTATCACGACGCATTCGACGCACGACAATCCTTCACGATCGAATATCGACTCAAGCGTCATGACGGCGACTATCGCTGGGTCTTGGATACCGGGGTCCCACGGTTCACTCCAGACTGTACGTTTTCTGGGTATATCGGCTCTTGTATCGACATCACCGACCGAAAAGAGGTCGAGGAAGAACTGAGACAGTCCGACCGACGCAAAGAGGAATTTCTTGCCGTCTTGTCGCACGAACTTCGCAACCCACTGGCCCCGATCCAAACTGCCGTTGACCTGCTCGAGCTCGCCAGGATGAGCGATGTCGCTTCACAGCAACCGCTAGAGATGATCAAACGGCAAGTCGGCAGCCTGAGGAGATTGGTCGATGACCTACTCGATGTCTCTCGAATCAGCCGCGGCAAGATCGAACTGCGCAAGGAGCTACTCGATCTGGCCACGGTCGTCGGTCAAGCGGTCGAGGCTGTGCGACCGCTCTTTGACGACCATGCACAGGAATTTCACGTCTCGATCCCCGGCGGGTCGATTCTGCTGGAAGCGGACGCGACCCGCCTGGAACAGATTCTCTTCAACCTGCTGATCAACACCACCCGATACACCCACCGAGGGGGGCAAATCTGGCTTCAGGTCTCGCAGCTAGGGACTGAAGTCGTCATCAGCGTCCGCGACACGGGAATCGGCATCGAAGCGGACTTGCTTCCAAGGGTCTTTGATCTGTTCTCGCAAGGCCAGCGGAGAGTCGGTGGATCTCACGAAGGCGGCGGGATCGGGCTGAGCTTGGCGAAGAACTTGGTCGAGTTACACGGAGGGACCATTACCGCCCACAGCGAAGGTGCGGATATGGGAAGCGAATTCGTGATCAAGTTGCCGATCGCTGTCGGGGCACAGGCCCAAGCGCAGCAGTCGCCTCAAGCGAGCCAACCAGAAATCTCCGCAGTCGAGGCCAGACGGCGAATCCTCGTTGTCGATGACAACGTTCAAGCAGCCGATAGCCTGGGAATGCTCCTCTCGGTGTTCCTCCGACAGGATGTCCGGGTTGTCTATAGCGGTAAGGCAGCCCTGGCCCTTGCGGGGTCTTTCCATCCGCAGGTGATTCTTCTCGACCTCGAAATGCCAGGGATGGGTGGTTACGAAGTCGCAACGCGTTTGCGAGAGCATCCTGAGCTCTCGGGCGCTGTCATCGTCGCTGTGACCGGTTGGGGGCACGAGGAGTATCGCCGACTATCACGTGAAATCGGATTCGACCACCACCTGGTGAAGCCTGTCACGGCAAGAGAACTGAAATCAATGCTCGCAGATCTCGAGCAGACAAGCCAACAGAGACATTTGGCGGTGACGCACTCGTAACTGGGGTAGGAACCCATGTGAGTGCGGATTCGCTGCTGCCGGTGGATCTCTCGAGCGGGCCTGCCGCCCTTCGCGTTGTGTGTCGCTGCGGGCGGCACAGTTGCGAGCGGGCTGAAGGTGGCCGGTTTCAAGTCATCAAATCCGCCAATCCGTAAGCGTCAAGAAATAGCCGAGCTGTTGGATACGCTGACAATGGGCGGCGTTGCCGCTCACTCAATCCAAGCCCTGTTCGATGGCCATGGCGGCGACCATCGGATCGGCTCGGCCGATGGGCTGGCCGATGCGGTCGAGATCGCCGGTGATGCGGCCCGCCAATTCGGCGGCGGTCAGGTCGAGAGGTATGATTTCTTCGGAAGCAACCGACGCCATGAAGGCGTGCAGCCAGTGGTGGAAATGAGCGCGAAAGCCGGACCCACCCTTAACGCGTAAGTGGGAACCATCTAGGTAGAAGAGTTTGGTCAAACCCTTCAAATGCGCCAGCCCGGAGTCGGTGACCTGATGGCAGGATTGCGCCGGAAATCTGGATAGCCGCCCGGCAACGTTGGCCAGTCGGTCGGCACGTTGTTCAGGTCGAGAACTTCTTGCTTTTGCTTGGCGGCGATCTTTCGCTGCCCTCTGGTTTGCTCGGATCTGCATCCTGGCAGACATCTTCCCGGAGTATGGGCTTTAGAAAATTGCGTTCGTAGCTTGAAAAACACTTTGTTTCGTTGAAACGGGCTGTCGCGGCTTTACAATCCGGATCTTCGGACACCGCTTTTCGATAAGAATGGTAAGTCTCCAGATCCGGAAAACTGAAAAGTGCGACGGCAAAATTATCCGGACCATTCTTCCCGAGACCGGGGAAGCTGAAGGTGGGAGCAGGGAATTTAAGAGTAAAACTACCGGGCATGAAATAGCCGTGATGAGTTCCGCCATATTTCTCGATAAGAGGGATCCACGCACGGGCATATTCTTCGAATTCGTCTAGTTTTTCAGGGTCAACTTCGTACCGAATAAAGCACGTGAACATCTATTTCCTCTTCTTGATTGTGGCTCGGCATGAGTTCCCTCAAAAGATGATCCGCGGATCATCCCGGCCCGGCGCACAATCCATCCGAGCCCCGCGATTGTCCTCGGGGCCTGGCGACTTGGACCAGCAAGGTGGGTCTCCGGGTTAGCGGTCTGCCGCTGCCGATGTGTTTCTGAAACCCCTCGCAACGCCCGGTCTTACCAAAATCTTAGCCCAGCAACTCGTACACGACGGCCCCGCCGCCTTTATCCGTCTTGTCTTTGAGCTTCCCACCAAGGGCCTTCATGTGAGGCGTTTTCCCGTGGGCACTCAGATCCTCTTTGCTGGCCCACTGTTCATAGAACATGAAGTGGGTCGGGTCGGCCTTCGACTGGTGGAGGTTGTAGCACAGGCAGCCGGGTTCCTTCCTGGTCGGCTCGACCAAGGAGAGTAGCGCCGTCTTCACCGCATCTTCCTGCCCCGGCTTTGCCGTCACCATGGCCGTCAGTATCACTGCACCTTTCGGCACGACGGCATTCGCCGCACCTTGTGCCATCGTAGCGCCAGGCAGGACCGTCAAGCCTGCCAAAGTCGTTCCACTCGCCAGCAACGTGCGTCGGTTGATGCCCATTATCATTCGCCCCCAGAGACGTGAAGTCGTTCGGGTTACGGACGGCTGAGCATACTTCGGTTCACGCCAAGCCACAAGTTCCGGGGTGAGATCATCCTGCCAGAGCTACCGTGAACCCACGCCTGCCATCCGGTTCTGGCGAGCCGCAGACGAAACGCATTGATTCGGCGACAATTAAGATCAAGTCGATCGAGACCGAGGGCTCGTTGCCGAGGTCGTCAGCGTGAATCTCTTGCGCAAGAATTACGGGGCTGTCGATAGCGATCAAGCGAAGGCGGGTGGTTTGCTGAACGGCGGCGGCATGCCAAGCCTGGAGAGCCCGTTCAAGCCTGGAGATAGGGTGGTCCTGATTCAGTCGTCGGGGTAAGCGGCTTCTGGCGAGTTGCCAAAGATGGAGGGGGCGTTGAAGCCCTGATGGATCCCATGAGAAAACTGCGTCCGGTCACGGCCATCATGCTGCTCCTGATCCCAACGGTGATGACAGCCCAATCAACGGATGCACGGAGACCCAGGGCATACACCACCCGTTTCCAGCTTGACGAAGATCCGATCTCAGAAGGCGGGAAGTGGATCAACGGCGGGAAAGACGGGATCGACTGGTACAACGTCATCACGAAGAACGGAGTCGCCTACGGAGCGGTGAGCAAGGAAGCCTACACCGATCCGACCGCTTTGCTGGTGGACATGTGGGGCAAGAACCAGAAGGTCAAAGCCAGGGTCTTCAGCAGGAACCAAACGGAGACGTACTACCAAGAGGTCGAAATCCGCCTGCGTAGCAGCTTATCCCCGCACCGCTGCACCGGCTACGAAGTCTTTTGGAGATGTCTGAAGACCAAGAATGCCTATGTGGAAATCGTGCGATGGAACGGGAAGGTCGGGGACTGGACCTCGCTGAAAAAATTCAGCGGTTCGCAGTACGGGGTCAAGGACGGGGATCTGGTGGAGGCGACCATCACCGGCAATGTCATCAAGGGATACATCAATGGCGTGGAGGTGATATCCGCCACGGACAACACCTACAAGGAGGGCAATCCGGGGATGGGGTTCAATTTCGGCGTCGAGAAAAGCAATGGTGACTTTGGCTTCAAGTCCTATGAGGTAGAGACCGACGACGAGTGATGGCGACGGTCCACGCCATGAAGCACTTTCACGGCCCCCATTCCGGCAGGAGCGAAGACCCTTCCTTGGGTTTTGGCTACTTCATACGATTCGCAACGAAACAGACGGCGTTCGGAGGGGTCGCCTACCTTGCAGCCGGTCTGCTGGTTACCGCCGTTTTCGGCATTGCTTCCGTCTTTGCGTCCTATCGGTTCGAGCCAATTCTGGTTTGGAAAGTAATTGGATTCTTTCTTGTTTTGTACGTCTCGGTCCTCTGGTTCTGCACCATCTGCGTTGGGTGCCTGATCATGATCCCGGTGGGGATCTGGAGGTTCAGCCAACGTCATGCGCACACCGATCCGAAGAAAACTGCCCGCGAGGAAGGGCTCTGGGATCGACTCTTGGACGGTCCCGAAAGCCCGTGAAGAGGCAGAGAACTACGGGGAGTCAAACAAGCATGGACAAGCGGCTGATCACGGTCAGCAAATACCTGGCGAAACATCTGCGTCACGCACCTCACGAACTTGGACTGGAACTCCAACCGGGCGGGTGGGTACCGGTGGATGATCTCCTCACCGCCGCTGAGAAGCACGGCTTCCCCATCGCCTACGATGATCTCGTTGAGTGCGTCGAGACGAACGACAAGCAGCGGTACGCCTTTGACGTGTCGGGAGAACTGATCCGTGCCAACCAGGGTCACAGCGTCGAAATAGACCTGCAACTGGAGGAGCGGGAGCCGCCCGAGACGCTCTACCACGGCACAGTGGAGCGGTTCCTGCCGTCGATCTTGGAAGAGGGGCTGGTTCGGGGCAGACGGCACCACGTGCATTTATCGCAGGACGTGCTGACCGCAACCAGGGTCGGGGCGAGGCGGGGCAAACCGGTGATTCTAACGGTGGATGCCGGGAGGATGCACCAGGAGGGACACAAGTTTTATCGTTCTGCCAACGGCGTCTGGCTAGCGAATTCTGTTCCGCCTGCCTACTTGACCAGGACATGACCTGTACGGCTACCCAAGTCCGTCCAACTTTTGCACTTCGCTGAACACCAGGAAAACCTCTTGGGCGATCACCTGCGCCACCCTCATCGTTGGGATGCAACTCGTCGGCAAGGTGCTCGTCACGGAGCTTCGAGGCGATATCGACGAGCGGAACCCGGTTCTCTAGCGAGTACGCCGCCAGCCGCTCGTTGTGGTAGTCCCTCATCCGGTGCAGATCCCTGGCGACCGGTTGGGGGACCATCGACTCGTTGGCAAAGGGGACGTCCAGGAGCACCGGCTGCCGCCCGCCGTCCCGGATCGCCCACACAATGTCGTCGAAGTTCCCGATCATCCGAGGGCTCGTTCGTTCGACCTCGGGCCACTCCCCCGACGCCATCCTCATGGCTTCGGGAGGTTTTCCACGCTCGGTTTCGCACCCGCCAAGGACCGCCTCAAGGCCGGCCATGCGCCGACGCTGGCGAAGGCCCAGTTCCAGATCGCCAGGCAATACGGCTTCGCGAGCTGGCCCAAGCTTAAGGCGCATGTCGAATCGTTGCAGCTCGCCGGGCAGCTCAAGCTGGCAATCGACGCCAACGACCTGGAGGAGGTCAAGCGCCTCATGACGCGCCACCCGGAGCTCCACCGTGCTCCGATCGGCTATGGCAAGAACGGGCCGCTCACATGGGTCGCCGAGTGCCGTGTGCCGCGCGTGCCGCCGAACGAGACACGGCTGGCCGTGGCTCGGTGGATGATCGAGAACGGATCGGACGTGCATCAGGGGGGCGACGGGCCCTTGTCGCGCACGGCGCTCGATGACAGCAAACTCCCCATGACCGAGCTTCTCGTCGCCCACGGCGCCGACGTGAACGCGCTCTGGGGCGGAACGTACCCCATCATCTGCGCCCCGTTAGAGGCGTTCGCGCCCGGACCTTGCAATGGCTGCTCGACCACGGCGCCGACCTGCACGCGGCGCCGTATTGCGACCCGATCGAGATGCTCACCTGTATTTATTCGCGACGGGCCAAGGAGAAAGCTGCGTGCTTCGAGATCGTCGCAGCGGCCGGCTTCCCGCTCCCGGATACCCCGGTGATGGCGCTGCACCGCGGACGGCTGGACCTGCTCCAGGAGCACCTCGACCGCGACCCGTCACTCCTGGAGCGCCGATTCATGTACGACGAGGTTTTCTTCGATCGCGACGGTGCGCCGGCAGATGCCTATCCCGCGACGCCCGTGTCCGGCGGCACGCTCTTGCACCTGGCACTCGAGTTCGACGACATCGACGTGGCACGCTGGCTGATCGAGCGGGGAGCGGACGTGAATGCCCGCGCGATCGAGGGTGCCGAGGGGTATTTGGGGCACACGCCGCTGTTCCACACCGTCGTCACGCTCGCGTACGCCCGGGATGATTCCAGGGCCCGCCTGCTCCTCGACCGCGGCGCCGATCCCAACGCCCGGGCAACCTTCGGACACGAGGCCAAGTTCCACGGCAACGCCCCCACCGAGGCGCTTCACGATGTCACGCCCGTCGGCTATGCCCGCCGGCACCCCGACCAAGGCGTGGTGAACGCCCCGGCGCTCGCGGCGATCATCGAGCGCGGGGGGACCGAGTGAAACGTGAGGGTACGTTGAACACGATTGGGCGACGGGTTCTGATCGCTATCGCTTTTAGACGACGGGCAAGAGAGCCGCAATTCGTCCCGCTCAGCCAGCCTGGGAAGCTTTGGATGTCCAGATCAGATCACGGCAACCTGAAATGGTTCCACTTCACGACCGGTGTAAATCGTGAACCAAAGGCACCGTGCCTCACCATCTTCGTTCTCAACCTCCTCTTCGACGTTGAGGACTTCACGATAGGTCAGCTTGGTTACCGGGTCTGTCGTATCCCGGTGATAGTCCCACACAAGGTAGTCGGCATATTGGAGTTCGTCCTTTTGGACGGACCCGTCCTCGTCGAGATCCTTGAGGACTGTCACCCGGCACCTGTACGGGTCTCGGACATCATCGACACGCCAGTAGGTTGGCTGATCGTTTTCATCAATCGGGTTGCCATCCCGATCGGCTAGGATCTTGAACACTCCTTCCTCGTCAGCCAGCACGTCCAGGAAGTTGTTGTCCTCCGCAAACTTCCACCCGAACTCCACGTAGCGGCGAAGCACCTGGAACTTGTGCCCGAGTTCGTTGGACGAGTCATCGTCACCGGGGCGGCCGAGACGACTCCACATGGCGGCTCAATAGCGGCGGCTGGCCGCGAAGCGCGCCACTGCAGGGCGAGTTACCCGACCGGCTGGTAGGGGCGGCTCGCGTGGCCGACCCAGTTACCGGCCGCACTGGCGTCCTGCGACTCCAGGTAGTGGGCCGACCGCGGCCGCGCGCAGCCGGGGATGGTTTCGCCGAGCGCTCACGGACACTAGTCGCCCCCCCGTTCGCCGGCGGCGCCGCGAGGGTCTTGAGTCCTCTTGAGGGAATTGTTACGGTCGGTCGGCGCGAGCGCAGGCGAAGGTGGCACCCATCATACGGACGGAGCGCGTTCTATCCGGCAGTGCGTTTAGATATAATAATCAGTTTATCCTGACAGATGTCTCACCGAAGCGAGTTCGGGACGTCCCGATCCTATCTCACCGAGCTCGGCACGACGCCTGGCCCAGAGGAGGCCCCCGATGCGACCATCCGTGGTTGCGGCGCAGAAGCTCTCTCTTCCGGGCGAAAAACGGAGCCGGTCCCGCTCACGCCGGGGCCTGCGACCTCAGACCGAGCCACTGGAAGCGCGGCATCTCCTGTCCGCCATGGCTCTCCCCATGGGCCTGCGCGGCCCGGATTCGTCGGTGAAGCAGTCCTTGGGGCCGCGGACCCATCGCGCAAAGGTCGCGATCGGCCCCGTCTTGGCCATCAACGACGTCACGGTCCTGTACACTCCGAGCGGCGAGCGGACGGCCGTGTTGACTGTCACGCGGTCGGGACAGACGTTCGTGCCGGTGAAAGTGCGATACGCGACACAGGACGGCACGGCGTCGGCCGGCAATGGCCAATACAAACAGAGGGTCGGAAGACTCGACTTCGCGGCGGGACAGACGTCCGCCAGCATTTTCGTGACGGTCGGCGACGTCTCGAGCTTTGCTCAGGATTCCGCAGATACCGCCGACTTCTTTGTGAATCTCATTCGTCCCCACGACGCATCGTTGTCCCTGCAAGACGATCAGGGCGAGATCACGGTCGACAACACGCTCGCGGCCGATCAGTATCGCCCGAGCATCAAGCCGATCAACGCGCTCGATCAGTTGTACTCCTGGACGCAATACGAGGGCGTCCTCGGGTCGACAGCCGTGGCGACCGTGCCACTCCAACCGCGCGCGCCTCACCCGGGCATGCCCGTGCTCGCCGGCTTCGACATGGGCCCCTGGCAATACGACCCGTACTTCACCGAGTGGACCGAAGGGGGCACCGGACAATCCGCCGATGGCAACCGGCAGGCATCGAACGTCTATAACTTCAGCGAATGGCAATATCTCGACGCCTCGTACTACTTCGGGGGCAACCTGCTCACGATCCCACCAACCGTGTGGACCAATGCGGCTCATGCAAATGGCGTCATGAGCCTCGGCACGATCTTCCTGAGCGGCAACGGCAACAACTTCCCGGACGCGCTGAACACGCCGGAGAAGCTCGAGCTCTTCGCGCAGTCTGCGATCGGCATCGCCAGGTTCTTCGGGTTCGATGGTTATCTCGTGGACAACGAGGCCTTCCTCTCCAGCGAGCGCCCGACCGCGGATCAGACCTTGGCCTTGTTGACCATGCTGAAGCAAGACGGATTGAACGTGATCTGGTACGACGCACCCGTCAGCGAAGGGTTCGCGAACTACTTCAACCCCGAGGCCATCCCATTCCTGCAGGCCGCGGGCAGCTTCCAGGCCAACTATGATTGGCCAAACCCATTCGCCAGTCCCCAGCTCTCATACCAAACTATCCTCGATAACCCCAACGACTTCCCGGACCCACTCGCCGCGAGAGATCAGGTCTTCTCCGCTCTCTATCCGTATGCCTTCGCCAATGGTACGACACTCAGCCTTTGGAACAGCACGTTCTTCAGCGATTACAACGCCATCATCCCAAGCCAGGACCCGAACGGCCCCCCCGGTTACTACACCGGTCTGGGAGTGTACGCGCCGGACTGGACGATCTATTTCGGTCGCAACGGCGTGACGGACCGCCTCCCGGACGTGATGACGAACCAGCGCGTCGATCAGGCTTTCTGGAGCGGCACCGGCCAATTCGCCGTGAGTAACGGCATCGATCCCGAGAACAGCCTCGCCGGCACAATTCAGTACACCCGTACCGTCGTGACCTCCGCACCCTTCGTCACCGACTTCAACACCGGCGAGGGGACGTTCTACAATTTCCTCGGGTCTCGACTCGCCAGCGGCGACTGGAATAACCTCTCGACCCAGAGCATCCTCCCGAACAATCGCTACGCCTACGTCCCGACGGCCAGCAGCACCGCGACCAGCACCGCCGAGCTCCAGTACCAAGACGCATACATCGGTGGCTCGTCCCTCCAGGTCTCCGCGGACACAATCAAGCCCGACACGTTCACGCGGTACCGCCTCTATGATACGAACCTGCCTGCGTCGGACCTGTCGAGAGTCTCGTTCACTGTCAAGGCGGGACCCGATTGGCCAAGGTTCAGGTTCCGGACAGTTGTCTACACGACGAGCGGCCAGTCTGGCGCCCCCGAGGAAGTCCATACCTTCCTTTGTGACCAGACCGCCGCGGCGAACGGCTGGGTCACGTTGCACGCAACGATCCCGACGACGCTCGCCGGCAAGATTACGGGAGTGGGCTTCTCCATCAGGAACGTAAGCCAGGAGAATGCCAAGCTCGACCTCAAGATCGGTCAGATGGGTCTGTTCGGCCGCTCCCACTCTCAGCCCCCCAAGCCCGGGCTGTTCCGTTTCCAATCCGGGCCGCTCCTGAACTGGGCCGCCCATTTTGACCCGACCTCGAGTTACAACATCTACGGCCGTCTCGCCGGCAAGTACTACCTACTGGGGACCACCCGAGGCAACGATTACAGCACCGAGGGCATCATCCTGAACCGCGATCTGAATGGCTTCAATGGATACTTGGTGCAGGAGGTCACCCAGGCAGGCCGCTTCAAACCGGTCCCGCGGTTCTCCGCGGCCGATGCTTGACAGCCGACGCCTCTGGTGGCTCGTCCACCAGTGCTCATGTGAGTTAATCGTCAAGCGACGGCCGAAGTGGGCACCGGCGCTTAGCCCGGCATTCTGTGCCTGCTGCTCGTAGGGGTCGGGTTCTGGATCGGCGCCGACTGACCCGGGGGATCAGAAACGATCGTTGGCGTGATCAACCCAGAATCGGTCCGCGTCGGAACAACGAGCCACGACTCGCTCTCCTTCGTTGAGGCCGCTCGTGATCTCAACGAGTTCCGTTGTTGACCGGCGAGTCGTGACCGCGCGCCGATGCAAGCCATCGGCCGCGACAACATAGCAGAACTGTTCGCCGCCCTTGACCGCCAGCGCCTCGACGGGGATCACGGCGCATCTTCCACTCGGCCCGTGTCGATCACGACCGACGCCGACATGAACGGGAGGGCGCACGACGGTGTGCTGTCCAGGCGAACCCGCACCAGGAAGTGCTTCACGTCGTCGTCTGCGATTCGCCACGGGTTGTGCGGCAGCATATCAATCGATGTGACTCTAGCAGATATCGCGTGATCGCGCATGGAGGCCACCCGCACACTCGCCGTCATTCCGACCTTGATCCGCATCGCCATCGTCTCGTGAACGGAAGCCAGGACCTCCATCTGTCTAAGATCGGAAATCAGGAACAGTACCTGGCCCTGAAAGACTCGTGTCCCCGGTTCGATCGGAAGTGACCTCCATTTGCTGCCGTTCGAGTAGATCAAGACACCGTCTTGCGGGGCCCGGATCGTGCAGTTGTCGATCTGCTTGCGGAGGTAGGTGAGGTCCGTTTCCTCCCACTTGAGGCAGTCAACCATCATGCCGAGAGTGTTCTCCGCCGCCTCGACCTGGGAGCGCAGGGACAGGATTTCCTTAGGGACGTGATAGCGCTGGAACAGCTCAAGCTCCCCCTCGACCTTGCGGCGGTCGTGTTGAGCTCGAGCGAGTGCTTGCCTTGCACTCAATCTCGTGGCTTCGGCGAGGTATCCCTTGGCGACCATCGCAGAGGTCCAGGCCAGTCGATCCCTTTGCCTCTCCACATCCGATCGCGCAAACGCGATTCGGCCTTCGAATTCCTTGATCGTTTCGGTGACCAGCCCTTCCTGATACTCTCTCAGTTGGACCTGCGCAATCTCGAAATCCAGCCGGGCTTGATCGAACAACGCCCGCGAGCGCGCGACCGAGATTTCCTGCTGCCGCGCCACCTCCGCGAGCTCCGAAGAGTCCAATCGGCAAAGCTCGTCTCCTTTGTTCACTCGCGCGCCATTCTCGATCACGGTCAGAATTATCGTTCCGTCGGAGTCGGTGACGTCCTCGACGCTACATGCCACTTCGGTCTGATTGAGCGGTATCAGATCGCCGCCGGTCAGCACTGTCGTCTCGAGGTCGCCAGACGCACCGCAACCGAATCCAGCGAATCGACAAGAGCGACGTTCTGCCGGCCTCGCAAGAGCGCCGTCGCCGACCAGGTGCCGACGATGAGCGCCGTCCCCAAGGTGAGCCGAATCCACAGCACTGGTCGTGTTCCTGCACGGAATCCCGCTGGCGTCGCACGATTTCGCGCCGACGTCAACGAGGCACGCTCTGACGGCTACCGAAGATCGGCAGCCCGTCCGTTCACTGACAAATGTAAGAGTCAATCCTACAGTTGTCAAGGGGAGGGGAAGCCGAATCAGTGCATCGAAGCGACAAACGACTCGGCAAGGCCCTGGGCGCCATGCAGCCCGGTGTCGAGGTCTCCGATTTCTGTCGGCGCGAGGGGGTCAATCCCGTGCTGTTCTACAAATGGAAGAAGCAGCTTTTGGGATCCGCCAGTCGCGTCTTCGAGGACAAGACAGCGAAACCGAGTCGACAGGAAGAGCGGCGCGAGGCCGAGCTTCAGCGGCTGAAGAATGTGATTGCCGAGATCACGGCCGAGAACCTCGAGCTAAAAAAAGGGCTCTTGGGCTAGAGGACCACGGCCAGCTACCCCCCGAGCTGCAGAAGCGCGTGCGCCAAGAAGTCGAGCTGACGAAGCGTCGCAGTGGCTGGTCGGTGAAGCGAACGCTGGCTTCATTGGGCATCGCACGGGGAAGCTACTATCGCTGGCTGAGGGAGGAGGCCTGGGTCAAGGAGCGACCGGCGGAGCTGAATCCGCCGGTACCGCCATACGAAGCGCTGTCGGAGGAGAAGCAAGCGGTACTTGCCTATGCTCGTAAACATCCCGAGCTGCGGCATCGGGAGCTATCCTGGAGGATGGTTGACGAGGACATCGCGTACGTGAGCCCCTCGACGGTGTACCGCATTCTTCGAGAGGCGAAGCTGGTCTGCCCGTGGCGGCGTCGGGTAAAGCAGAAGAGGGCCGAGATGGACAAGGCAACCCGCCCCGATCAGCGTTGGGCGACCGACTTAATGCACGTTCCGGTGGGGGATCGGGTTTACTTCGTGATCAGCTTTCTGGACGAGTATTCGCGGTACATCGTCCACCAGGAAGTTCTGTTGGGTCTGGACGGCCTGAGCACAAGCCTCGCCGCACAGAAAGCGATCGAGACGCTGCCGAAAGGTGCCGACGGCAAGCCTCTGACCACGCCGGAAATCCGTTCCGACAATGGCAGCGGCTACATCTCGAAGGAGTTCCGAGTGGTGGTCAAGGAGAATGGGCTGACGCATCGGCGAATCCGACCGCATTGCCCCGAGGAAAACGGCCTCATGGAGCGAGCCAACCGGACCCTCCGAGAAGGCCTTGAGGAAGAGGATCCATCAAATTACCTGGAGTTATTGCGCACTCTCAAGAAGCTGACCCGGCGGTACAACGAGGGGCGACTCCATACGCGCCTTGGGCTACTTGCCGCCGTGGGAGTTCTACTGTGGAGACCCGTCGCGAAGGTTCGAGGAGCGGCGTGTCAAACTGTCCCAAGCGCGACATCGCCGCCGAGAGAAGAACCTCGAAATGCGTCAGCCGACGTTACCCTTGGAGGGCGGGGAGGCTGTTTCCTCTGACTGATCCCGATTTGTGCCATTTCCGTTGAAACGCTTCACGCCCGTTGCTTGGATCGTTTCCGGTCAGTCAAGGACATTGTAAGCTTGAGGGCACGTACGGTGAATCAGGGGGGAAGTGATAGGAAGCATTGGTTGAATCGTCACCCGTGGCTGGCGATGAGGCGGCGACACTAGAAGCGAGTGCTCGAAGAGGCCGCAATCATGGCAAAGAGTCCATCAGGTGAGGTGTCCATCGGCAAGTTCGATATCCTCGCCACCTACGCCTACGCCCAAGCGCTGCTCGACGGCATGCCCGATGACGAGGCGAAACAACGGGGCATGGTTGCCGCCATCATGGGAGCCCAAGCTCGCCTGGGCATCCGCAAGGAACACCACGAGGAGTTCCGAGCCCAGAAAGAAGCCGCTGAAAAGAAGAAAAAGACGACGATTACCGCTGAATCATTCGACAAGCAGGTTGCTCACAAGATGGGCAAATTCTTCAACCATGTTTTTCTGCCCACGATCAAGAAGCTTGTCGAAGCTGGCTGCTCCTACGAAGACGTGAAACGGCTGGTGAAGATCCCGAGCACTTGGGGTGCCAAGATCACGGGCGAGCAGTTCGAGGATCGGGTAAATGCGTATCTCTCGAAATGAAGCTCAGGAGTCTTCGGCTGACGCCCGTTACCGACTCCCGGTGCATGACGCTCCATGTTAACGCAAGAAGTCGCTATGGTACTTCGTCTGATCGGCAAAGCCGCCATCCTCCTCGCCAACGGCTACATCCTTTTCTTTTTCTCGGAGCGGGTGTTCTGGTCGTTCTGGCGACCGGCTGACACGATCCCAGATTTCCTGATCACCTGGTGCGCTTATTGCTTGCTGGGCTGGATCTTCCTTGACCTCGTGAGACGCTTCAAAGTCGCCTCGTTCCCGCCTCTGTTCGTCTGTGGTGCGATCTTCGGCTGGGTGGACGAAGGGGTCGTCGTAGACACGCTCTACGGCAATTCGACGAATCCGTTTCCGCTCTCCGTCTCTTTCACCGGACTGGCGTGGCACGCACTGTTGAGTGTCGGCGTCGGCTGGTATTTGATCGGCAAGGTACTGACCCAGGAGAGGCCGACCAAGACTGCCCTCATCTCGCTGGCGGTTGGAATCGGCTGGGGGCTGTGGGCGGTGTGGTGGCCAACGGAACTGGGAACGGAAGCCAACACGTCGGTGTGGGGCTTCGCAAACCACGCCTTGCCTTGCTCGATTCTCTTCCTTCTCGCCTGGTTCGTCATCGGACTGGCTCGACCTGACTGGTTCGAGAGCAGCCGTGTGGCAACTGTCGTTCTTTGGGGGCTAGTCGTGGCTATTTTCCTGGCGGCACGAGTACCTGCCCGACCCTACGCCGCCTTGATCTTACCCCCGCTATTAACTGCCTGTTGGGTCGGGTTGCGCCGAAACGCACTTCCTGAGCACGGGTCAGATGTGCTCGATGGCATCTTGGGACGCATTCGCCCTCGCAACGTGATGATCCTCCTGCTGAGCCCGCTCACTGCCATCGCCGTTTACGCCTTGTTCCGCAACCTCAAAATGCACGTGCCGACCAACGTGGCGCTTTATGTGATCACTATGCCCCTGGGATTCTGGTTCTTCTTCCGAAGCTTGTGGGTAGTATTCCGCTCGAAGAGTGCGTGACTTGGTTTTGCCAGCGCTGGTGCCAGTTCGCAGGGACGTGTGCGATCCTACGCAAGCTCTTCGTGTTCAAGCTTGGCCTCTCCTGCGTCTCGTTCAGAAGGGCGTGATTGATGGATGAGAAAACCGTCCGCAAGCTGGAGAAGCGCATCGAAAAAGCCATTCTTGAAGTGATCTCTGATATGGGGCTCAAACGGCTCCCGCTGCTCCCATCTCAACAGACCATGCACCTGATGGCGAAAGCAGCGGTTGCAGTGTATGAGGCCGCCGTGGAAAACGATGATTGTGAGCGACCTTCCGAGGGAGCGGTCGATGGTTAATCGCCTTCTCCCAAAAGCCACTCCCTGGCACGTTCAACAAGCAAGAGATCGGAAGCTGAACGGCGAAGCTCATCCTGTCTGACATCTTCGCCGAGTTCACGGTCGATATCCTCCTCCTCCTCCTCATCCAGAGCTTCATAGAGGCTGGGATCGAATGGCTCAGACTGACGAGCCACCTCCAAGTATTCCGTTAATTGCCAGGTCTCGAAGATCGTCTTGATCTCAGCCACGAAAGCAGGAACCTCCGCACGGAACTCGGCGTCCGTTTCGGCAGCTTCGAGGAAGTTCAGGAACTTCTCGCCGATCAGGTACTCAAGGGCTTTCTGAGTGCCTAACTCATCCTCGACCTGGCGAGCCGCAGCGCACTGTTCTTTCCAGATTTCACAGAATCTCATGATCGTTACTCCAAATGCTCCTCGCAGTAGTTGACGATCGTTTCGGCTTGTCTCTCATCCACAAGACTAAGGGCGAGATGGGCAGTCACGTAACAGACTGCGAAAGCCAGCAACGGCTTCGATTCGAGACCGTGGTCTGTCCCTTCCGGATTGGAGTTGACGACGTAGTTCGCAAGTGCCGTTTTCGTGACCCGATCCGCCTCACGACCCACCAGCTTCCTACCCCGGAACTTGAGGCACACGAGCGGTGCCAGGTGGAACAGGTTGGCATCTGTGATCGGCTGACCGATCAGTCTGCCGAACGGCTTCGCCTCACGAGCGTCCCTGATCGCCGGCCGGATCTCTAGCAGCCACCCTTCAGGCGTGCGGGGCATCGGTCGCTTCATCGTGGCACCAGGCTCCTCCGATTCATCTCGCCTTCCAGGACCGCAGGGCGTACAGATCCTCGGCGACCTTCACAAACGGGGAGGACTCGCCGTACTGCTCGATGTCCCTGTCGAGGGCGAGACGGACTTGCGACTGACTCGCCCGCCAGAGCTTCATCTCCACGACGAGCGAGGCTAGCCAGTAGCTACTCTGGGCTTCGCCCTGGTCTTCGAGGACGAAACGGCAGGCGTCCAGGAGCGTCTCGATCATCGACTGACCCCTCTTCGTGTGTTGCGCTCACCGGACGTGGATTCGCCCCCAATCCGCTTCGTCCCCACCGCCAGTTCGTCGATCCAGAGCGTCTGGTCGTGCGGCACGCCGTCGTGGAAGTACGGCAGCATCATGAACTGGTTGAACCTCATCTTGGGAAAGTCGGTCGAGCGGAACACCACGTCCGTCCGCTTGATCACGAGCTTGCCCATCGACCCAGCCCCGCAGTTCCCCGTCGTGATTCGGCTCGGTCCCTCGCCATGTCCAGGCTGTTGAGCTTGAACATCGCCTCGACGCAGTGCCACTTCCCGTCGTCGAACAGAACGTCCTGGCTGTCGTAGAACCGCCCGTTGTAGCCGTCCTTGAGCGGTCCCTGGGTCAACCCGTGGGGCATGTCCCGGTTCTGGATGTCCTGAGCCGCCAGACGAAGCTTGCCGTTCACCGGCTCGATGTAGAGCGTCAGGTGGCTAGCGGCGGGACCGTGGTACCTGTTGTTCTCGGTCGTCATGAAGTGGAGCAGGTGCGGACCGTAGGGCTTGTTCGTCCACGACCAGTCCGGCGAGAGCTTCAAGTAGAACCGCAGGTAGACGACCTCGGTGGGCTCGAAGAGGTGCCGCACGCCCCCAGAGTCGGAAGGGGTCAACTTGCCCCTGGCGAAGTGGTACTGGATGGCGTGCTTCCCGGTGACCGCATCATCACTCAGGACGAAGCGGTCGCCGTCGTACCATCCCCGGCTCGCCAGCTTCGTGTCCTCGAAGCCCTCGGCGAACAAGAGGGGCGGTGAGGTCGGTCCCGCCAAGGCGAGGGTCAGGGGCGTCAGCATGACCGTGAGCCAGAGCATCGCCCCACCTCCTCGGATCGACGGGGCCTGAGCGCCGATACCTTCACCCTGCCGAAGCCCCGCCATACCCATTATCATCAAACAAGGGGCGCAAAGCAGGGATAAATCTCCACGCAGCACGCTCCGGGAGCGGCACCCCGAGAACGACGATGATCCGAACGACCTCCAACGCACTGGTTCCCTTCCTCCTGCGGGGAAGGGCAAGCCATGCGGGCGTCCGAAACCGACGAGATTCGGGAAGGCGAGTGCGTTCTGAGCGGAACTCCAAGGAGACGGCAAGCAGAAAACCTTCGAGGGCAAGGCGATGGAAGCGTGGAAGCACCTTCGAGCCATCCTCGTGCTCCCCGGCATGGTGCTGCTTGTGATCCCCAGAACGACCCTGTGGCGGGGCGGGTTCGACACGTTCGGGCTCTGGCGGTCAGTGCCGTCGTGGAAGGTCATCCTGCCGATCATCGGGATCATCTGCGTTTGCGAGGGGCTCCTGCTGATGGTCGCCACGATCCGGTTGTTCGTGACGGTCGGCAGGGGCACGCTCGCCCGGTGGAATCCGCCGCAGCACCTCGTGGTCCGGGGCGTCTACCGACACGTCCGCAACCCGATGATCTCCGGGGTGCTCTTCGTCCTGCTCGGGGAGGCGGTGCTCACAGCGTCCGTACCGCTCAGCCGCTGGTTCGTCCTCTTCGCCGTAATTAACCTCATCTACATCCCGCTCTTGAAAGAGCCGGGGCGACACTGGCACCGCTGTGCTTTTGAGACCGGATGTGATCGATCTCGAAGGGCCGGTCGTCGAATTCCCGGGAGAGCTGGCAGTATTCACAACAGACATCGGCACGACGCCACACTTGCCGGATCAGGGCTGCATCCATGCCGGTTCTGGGCTCAGGAGACAGTGCGTTTCTTCGGCTTGACGCCAAGGGTCCGGCGGGCTTTCGATTTCAGGATGGCAAGGATGTCACCGGCCAGGCCGAAGTCGTGCATTTCCTTCTTCTCGGCCGGAGTCAGTTCGTCATTCTGGTTCCGGACGGCGAGGTCGTGCATCCGGGCCTTGTCCCGGTCGCTGATTGTCAGGCCAAGGATGTGGCGAGCGACGCTCTTGGAAAGCGGACGGTCGTCATTCGTAAGGAAACGGGCGAGGATGGTCACCTCGTTATCACCGGGGTGAGAAGTACGGGATTGGGTCGCCATGAACGAAGCTCTTGTGTTTGTTATAACAATATGTGTGTATTACTATACCGGAAAACCCACCGTTTGACAACCGTCCATGAGGCCCAATTCAGTGGCAAGCGTCTCCAGTGAATCCTGCATCAAGTCCAGGAGTTCATCCCGATCTAAAGGCAATCGGATTTCACCGGCTGCTGCCTTGGCCTGGGTCCGACGTTTTTGCCCGATCTCCTTGTAGAAATCGACACGGTTCGCATAGGCTCGTTTCAAGGCGGTTCCTCCTCCATTCAAGGGAAATTTCCACGTCCAGTCCAGCGACCGGACAGGAGGAACCGTCTCTTTCAATTTTCAACTAGCCCATGTTTGGGGTGAAAAAGGCGATGGCACTTCGCACGACGTGCGCGAAGGTCTATTTTTTCAGGCTCTGTGCGCCGGGGCCCTCGCAAATTGTTGTGAGGCGTAGTGACAATTTATACTGATGTACACATGAAAGTCGCCGCGAATTGACCTTGAATCCGCGGTAGATTGTCGTGATAGTTGACGCGATGCCCGGCCGGACTAACCCAATCCGCTTTGCCAGTGAGGCTCGCGCTCGTTCATGTATCCCAGAACTGTGAGAATTCGCTCCAGCAATGGCACCGTCAACGAATACGTTCGCATTGTCGAAGCCTACCGCGAGCAGGGCAAAGTCAAGCAACGAGTGGTCGCCGACCTCGGCCGCAAAGACACACTGCTGGCAGTGCTTCCTAAGCTCCAGCGCCTGCTTCGTGGTGATTTCGAGCTGGGTCAGGACGGCTCGACAGAGCTGAAGGTAGTCGATGCCTCGACGTGGGGACCCGTACTCGCTGTCCGCACTCTCTTCGAGCAGCTTGGCCTCTGGGAAATCCTCGACCGATACCTGGGTAGAGCCAAGGGTGTGCCGTTTACTGACCGGGCGTTCGTGCTGGTCGCCAATCGACTGATCCGTCCCACCAGCGAACACGGACTTGCCGGTTGGCTGGAGACCGACTTCGTCTGCGATCGCATGGGGCGCCGCTTCGTGCCCAACTGGCATCAACACAACCGCGTGCGGGTGCATCCCAGCCAACTGGAGGCTTGGTACCGCACGCTCGATCAACTCTACAAGGCCAAAGAGCGGATCGAAGAGGCACTTTATCACCGCCTTCGCGACCTGTTCAGCTTCAAGCCAGACCTGGTCCTTTACGACATCACCAGCACGTACTTCGAAGGCGCCGGTCCCGCGAACTTCGCCAAGCACGGTTACAGCCGAGACAGTAAGCCGCACAATGTTCAGGTCGTGGTTGGCGTGGTGATGGTTGCAGGCTGGCCGATCGCCCATCATGTGTGGCCCGGAAATCGGGTTGACCACACCACGGTTCAAGAGGCCGTTGGCGACTTACAGAAGCGATTTGCCTTCGGCCGCGTCGTGTTCGTCGGTGACCGCGGTATGGTCACAGCGGAGAATCTTGAAGCCCTCAAGCGCACCGGTCATGGGTTCGTAGTTGGACTGAACCGGCGGCGGAATAGCGAGCTGGAAGGTTGGCTCGACCGCCTCGACGACACCAAGTGGGTGAATTGTCCCGTGGGCACTAACGCCAAAGAGCGAATCACCAATCCGCCACGCACGCGGGCTCAGGAGGTTGCGTCGGGCGATCCCGAGCTGCGCGTGATCATTGTCGACTCGGATGAACGGCGCCAGTACGAACAAGCCATGCGCCAGCGCTCGATGGGTCGCACCCGCGAAAATCTGGAGAAGCTCAAGGCGCGGGTCACATCAGGGCGTATCAAGATCCGCGACAAAATCGTCAAGGCCGCCGAACGGACCCTCGGCAAGAATCATGGACAGCGCTATTACGCCTACAAGGTGACCGCCGAGGGGGCGTTCGAGTTCACCGAATGTGCCTCGTTGGAGCGCGAGAAACGAATCGAGGGGAAGTACGTGATCGCAACTGCTGAAAAATCGCTGAGCGTGCTCGAGGCGGTCGCGATCTACAAGGACTTGGCCGACGTCGAGCGCGGATTCCGCCACCTGAAGGACGTCCTGGCCATGCGGCCGATCTATCACCAAGTTGAGCCGCGAGTGCGCGCTCATATCTTTGTGGCCGCGCTGGCACTACTCGTTCAACGACTCCTCGGCCGGCGCCTGCAAGAAGCTGGGATCGACTTCTCAGCAACGCGGGCCATGGAATCGCTGTCCACAGTGCGCCATGTAACGTTTCGAGTTGAGGGCCAGACCAAACGTGACGGCGTGGCTGGCGGCTCGCCGGACGCCCGGCGTGTGCTGAAGGCTCTGAAGGTCGTGGATTTCCGGCCGCCGATGCTCCCCGCGGACGTGGCAGATGCCATCATGTAGTGACTAATCGAAAATTCGGGCCATGCGCCGCAAGGGTTTACGACGCGCCACCCCAAACATGGGCTAGCGCCGGGCACCCTCTGGCCTCGCTACGCTCGGCAATACGGAGTTTGCTTCGCTCACTGGAAATGAGCGCCGTAGGTATTTTTACGCGCTGATTTTGCCCCCAAGTGGGTCACTCTTACGCGCTCATTTCCAGGCAGAAAATCGAGGATGTGAGCCCGGACATGCTGTTCGACGGCTCCGATTAGCCGCGGCCGAATAACGAAACTCCTGCGGCCGTCGCCGCTGCTTCCAGCTTGCCGTCAAGACACGCCAGAGGCAGACCCCGGCGGATGGCAAGTTCCAGATACGCGGCATCATAGGCCGAGAGCTGGTAGGTTCTTGCCAGGTGAGTTATGTCGCCGAACGCACGCAAACTGGTTTCGTCATCGACGGTGATCGGCAGGGCTTCGAGCAACGTAAGAAACCGGCGGCTGCGGGCCTCGTCCAGCCGCTTTCGGCGTTCGCCGACGATGGTGGCGTTGGCGACTTCGAGCGACCAAATGGATGGCACGACGGCTGCTGCGATGGCAAGGCTGTCGCGGATACCGTCGGTGTGGGGCGTGGCTTCGTCGTCGAAGCACCATGCCATTGTTACTGAGCAGTCGAGTACGAAACCATCCTTGGCTTTGTCCATCGACGAATCCCATCTGTTGCGCGTGTCAGAAGCGGCGGCCATCCTCGATCAGATCGCGGATCGTGATGTCGTCACCGAGCGTGTTTCCTTTGCTGAAAGTTTTCAATTCTTCAATAACTTGCCGGACATCAGGCTTAGGTTTGGTAGGCGTCGCAGGAACCAGCCGGGCGACGGGCTTGCCATGCTTGGTGATCGTGAACTCTTCGCCTTTCGCTACCCGCTCAAGGAGCTGGGGGAGGTGGGTTTTTGCCTCGAACGAGCCAACGGATTCCATTCTAGTGCTCCCCGACAATTCAACCAGATGCAACCAGTCTATCCGAATTAACATGGGTTGACAAGTGAAAACGAGGCTATCGGCGAGCGGCGAGACGAATGATTTAATAGACAGAGCCGTCCCTGCGGCACGAAGTGGACCCAAGATTCTCGTTATTACTGAAGGACCAAGGGTTTGGGGGTGGATGGTCTCAGCCATACCGCGATTCTGATATCCTGAGGACAATGTCGGGTCCGCGAAATGCAATGCCGCAGAACTCGCTTGCGGAGTCGTATCCCCTCGACGAATGTATCCATCAGTGGGGTCAGATCCTCAGTGGGTCAGATCCGGTTGATCCGTAGGGTCAGATCCTGGTGTCGTCAGATTGCGGTCGCAAGGGCGGTGCTGTTGCCAAATTGTTGCCAGATTCTTCGGGATCGATCGCATCTGCCGTTTGCACGAGAGTCGGCTTATGAGCACGACCGAAGCGAAAGCCGCCGGCATTCCTGCGGACGTGATGGCAGAACTGCAATACGCCGCTCAACTGGCGGCCAGCGGACGGAAAGACCCCGCATGCAGCAGGATCGCGGAGGAGGCAGCACGCATCCGCGCGGATGTCAAGCGCAAGCATGGCCTTCTGCACATTGGCGTCCCTGCCATCCGCGAGCTGCGCGACGAATGAAATACGTGCTGGATTCGTACGTCACCTTCAATACAAATAAACACTTACGAATTCCATACGATGAGCTTGGGTAAGGAATCGAGCAACACAAAGGCGAAGACCAAGACCGCGATCACGATCAGGACGATCAGCATCCACAGCCAGAAACGTCTCATGGCATCGCCCCCCGCTGCCGTACCTGTGCCTTTAAGGCGGCATCCATGCCGGGGTTCTCAGTGGTACTTCTTGAGGGAGCGGCGGGCCTTGGCGTGCATCAGGTCGAGGAAAGCACTGACGCGGAGGTAGCTTTCCAGGTCGGCTTTCTCGGCGGGGTTTAACTCGCCGTCCTGGTTTCTGGCAAGCAGGTCTTGCAGGCGGGCAAGCTCGTCGCCTTCGATGCGGATGTTGAGAAATGCCTTAGCGGCGGGGGCCGGAAGATCGTCGTTACGCGGGCGGATGAGGCGGGCGAGGATCGCCGCGTCGCCGCCGCTATGGGAAAGTTGCTGGTCGGTTGCCATAAGCCGGTCTGCCTTGTTGGAAGAAACGTATTGACATCTATGGTATCCGATTGCGGCGAGGTTGGCAACCGAAGCCGTCACGATCGGGTTCGCTCGTCCTCCATCAGACCCAAGGCGACCACGAGGCCCAATTCAGGGGCAAGGGTCTCCAGAGAATCCTGCATCAAGTTCAGGAGGTCATCCCGATCTAGAGGCAATCGGATTTCACGGGCTGCTGCCTTGGCTTGGGTCCAACGTTTTTGCCCAATCCGCTTGCGGGATTTGACACGGTTCGCATCGGCTTGTTTCAAGGCGGTTCCTCCTCCATTCAAGGGAAATCTCCACGTCCAGTCTAGCGACCGGACGGGAGGAACCGTCTCTTTCAATTCTCAACTAGGACCGGGGCACCCTCGTGACCGACGCGCGCCGTGGTTGAGCCCGATGGAGAGGCTTGCCTCTCGTGGCATTGGATCGCTGCGCCTGTTCGCGCGAGTTGTTGGCGGTTCCGGAACCTATGAGAGCCGGAACGAGCGGCCGACCCTAGCGTCGTGACGTGTGCATACCACAGCAGCATTCGCACGTTGGATGCCCGTACGGGCGAGATTCAAGCCGTCTTCCACGGCCATCAGGAAGTGCTTGATTGCAGTGCCAAGCCACGCGACCGACCGTCGGCGACGGAAGAAACCACCTCGCTTGTGTAATTGATGTCAGCAGTCTGGCAGGTGAGGTGTGTCCAGGTCTTCAAATCTTCGGACAGCTTGGGGTCGGCGGCGGAACTGGGCCGGCCGTGAGCCAGTGTCAGCGCCGGTGGGTTTGAAAAAAGGCGTCAGAGCCGCTGGGGCTCTCAGGCGAAAATCGCGACACGGCATGGTTGGCGTTGTTAGATCTGTATCCATCCATTGCCGAGCCGTAAGTTTTTGCGGCCGGTGCCCGCGACGTGAACTTTGCCCGTTCCGATCCCGGTATGGATGCTTTCGTTGCCGTTGCCCACGATCGACACGAAATCGTTCGTGCCATTTCCGACCTCGACCTGATCCTTGCCGTCGCCGGTTATCGACACGGAATCATTAGCGCCGTTGCCGACCTGGACCTGGTAGTCGCCGTTGCCCAGCAGCGTCACAGAGTTGTTGGCCCCGTTGCCGAGCTGGACATGGATGTTGGCGCTGGACCCCATCGCCCCGGCCGTGACCGTGTTGGTGCCGTTGCCGGCCAGGACATTGTTGTTGCCGTTGCCGAGGGTGATGGTGTTGTTACCGTTGCCGGCCAGGATATTGTTGTTGCCGTTGCCGAGGGTGATGCTGTTGTTGCCGTTGCCGACCAGGATATTGTCATTGCCATTGCCGAGCGCGATGGTGTTGGTGCCGTTGCCGGCCAAGATATTGTCGTTGCCGTTGCCGAAGGTGATGGTGTTGTTACCGTTGCCGGCCAGGATATTGTTGTTGCCGTTGCCGAGGGTGATGCTGTTGTTGCCGTTGCCGACCAGGATATTGTCATTGCCATTGCCGAGCGCGATGGTGTTGGTGCCGTTGCCGGCCAAGATATTGTCGTTGCCGTTGCCTAGATCGACGTAGGTCTTGATGGTCAGTTTGCCGGCCAGCAGGATGTTGTCGTTGCCGCCGTAGCCCAGGATCTGGATGGCTGTGAAGGCCTGGTTAAACGATTCCGAGAATTGCGTTCCGTTGAGCATGGCGGTCACGTGGACGCCGGTGCTGCCCGTGTTGCTGGCGCCGATCGGAGTAACTTGGATCTGGTCATTGGTGCTGAGGCCACCGCCGATGTAGAGCTGCGTGCCGACGACATGGATGCCGCTACCGGCTGCGTTTTCGAGGCTAACGGCCAGGCCGATCTGGGCCGCGGGATCCATACTCGGGATGAGCGTGGGGGCCGGACCTTGGATAGGGAGACAGGCGTGCTGGAACACGTAGTCCGCGATGTTGTCGCCGGAACGGATTCCCTCGACGGCATCAAAGGGGTAGTGAATCCCGAGGTAGATACGGCTTTGGGCATTTTCCCCGGCCGCCTGGCTGAAGCTATCGTACGTGCGCGGCATTAACGGGCGGGCGACGCCGTTCTGGTCCACGTTGATCGTGTTGAACTCGTCTGAAATTATGGTGAACTGGAGGTTGTCCGTACCATAATAGTCGGCCATCATCTTGAACAGTGCGCCGCCAAAACTCGCATGTCCGGAGGTGTAGGATGGGAACGGCGGCGTGAAGTTGGTGCCGTTGCCGTTGTCGGCCGGGGCGCCGAATGGCATCCAGGATGGATCGCCCTGGCCCACCAGGTACGGATTTCCCGACCCCAGGCCAGTCGGCCCGGTGCCTGCGTCGTTCTCGCGGATGGCCGTCACCGGTCGCCACAGGTCATAGCCATACTTGGCACCCCAGCACGTGATGCCCGCGTCGGCCATGGCAAAGTTGATCAGCGCGAAAAAGCGGGCGTTCTGTACCTCCGTATTGCCCTCTTGTTGGGCGACGACCTCGCCAATCTGGTTATAGAATCGGATGGGAGCGCATAGACCTGGTTGAGCGTCATATCCCCAGAAGAGGCCGACGTTCGTCTCGACGTCGGTGCGCACCGTGCTGTCCATCGACCCGATGGCCTTGACCTCCTGGTAGGCCTGGGCGTAGGCCAGGCTCGTGATGGCCGGCGGCGGCGGCGGCGGCTCGAATTGGGTGGCGCTCTGGATGGCGAAGGGCGTGACGCCACCCCAGTCGGGGGTCAAGGGCAACACGTCTGGGTGAAGTGGATCCGCCCGCCATTGGCCCGGCATCTGGCCGTAGACGTAGTTTTCGGGCTGGCCGACCGCATCGACCTGAGAACCATCATTGGCTCGTGCCGCAAGGATATATTGGGCGACAGTGGCCCCGACGGCGACTCCTTCGGCGGCGCTTTGGACGGGGATGTCCTGGAGCGACGAGGCCAATTGCGAGTCGAAATAGGGCTGCTGGTACGGGTACAGAGCCACGAGAGTGTCATGGGCGGCCTGGGCGACGGCCGCGTCCGTCGACGCGCCCGCTGGCGCCTGCACTTGGATCAAGTAGGGCGCGTACTGAGGGTCGATCGAGTCAACGGCATCATAGACGGCCGCCTGGACGATCGCCAGGGCCCGGGAAGTACGCGTCGGCCCGAACTGGATACCCGGTTCGCCGATGCCATGGTCGATCTTCGCCGCCTCGATAGCCACGGCGTTCCATTGCAAGACCATATCGGCCGACAGCAGGCAGCGGTCTTCCAGTTTTTCAAACTGCGGCTTGCGGCTCGATTGGAGTTTTACTTGACGCCGGGCCACCCGGCGTTCACGGATCGTCCAACCACGCAACGAGGATAGGGTCATTGTTGCAGCTCGTAAATGGATGGTGTCTTTCTTAGGCCGAGCCGGTGAGAAGCTAGCAAAAAGTGCACCGGAATCCTAGTGCTCGCAATCCATAGTGGGGCGAGACATTGGTTCATGATGGAACAGGATTTGGGCCAGCAAGAATACGCCTGCTGAGTGCTAGTTGGATGATCATCTGTAAATATTATATATATACTTTTTAGTAAATATGACACAATAGTTGTTCGTGGTCGCTTGTGTACTTACCCGGAAAGCGTCTGAGACGTTTGGCCGGTTGCTGGCAGCTGGAATCGGCCGACTGCTCGGGGAATGGCTCAATGGCACGACAACCTCGACGCTTTTTTTGCCGCCAGGGAACGTAAGTTGCGCTCGTCGGTCCGACGACACGAATGTCGCTAGCTTAAGGGCAGGCTAGGGCTCAGGCCATGATGAAGTTTAGGTTCCCCCACCCTGACGGCTGCCTTTGCCTCCGGGGTCCCCGGTGCAGTCAGCGGTCGGCGCGGCTTCACGCTCTTGGGGGCGTGGAACCAACCGAAGCCAGCTGGGGGGCCTGACGTCGGAATGGTTCTTGACAAGGACGAGGGTTAACTTGGCCATTGACACCGAGAACTCCTGCTCCGACAATTGACCGAGATAAACTCTTACAAATGTCGTGGACACCGTGGCCGAGGAGGGGGAGGAACAGTCCGATGAAAGTGTGGCAACGACTGGCAGCTGTGAGCCCAATCCGCTTCGGTCGGTCCTTTTGGCGATGTTGCCCCATCGTGGCGGTCTCGCTGCTCGCCGTGACTTGGGGGGCCATTGCAGGACAGCCTCAGGCGAAGACAAAGGGTCCCAAGCAGCCGCCATCCAGAAGCCCCGCCGAACCGTTGGCCAGTGCCTTGTCGCTGACCAAGGCCCAACAGTTCCTCGACGGCGAGACGCTAACCTGGCTGGGGGAGAGGAAGTGCGCGAGTTGCCACACCGGCTACCCTTACCTCCTCGCTCGTACAGGCAGTGGCGACCCGGAGGCACCCGCCGCACGCCAGGTCCGTAACTTCTTCGAGGACCGCGTCGTGGCGTGGGATCGCGGGGGCAGAGGGACTGGTTACCTAAAAGGCAACGGGTCGCTGAAGGTCTCCGAAGGTGTGACCGAAGTCGTGGCCATCGCTGCAACACTCGCCCTGCACGACGCACTCACGACAGGCAAGCTCCACCCTCTGACCCGTCGGGCCCTGGACCGGATGTGGGAGTTCCAGCAGACGGACGGCTCTTGGAGCTGGAACAAGACCGGATTGGCGCCGATGGAGTGCGATGATGAATTCGGGGCCATTTATGCAGTGCTCGGGGCTGGGCACGCCCCGGACGCGTACGCCAAAACCGATGCCGTCAAGGATGGGCTGGCGCGATTGCAGGGATACCTGCGCAGGATTCCACGGCCAAGCCTGCACCATAAAGCCTGGCTCTTGTGGGCGTCGATACCGCTCGATGACCTGATGACTCCCGCCGAGCGCGCGCAGACGATCAAGGACCTGTTGGACCTACAGCGCAACGATGGCGGCTGGAGTCTCAAGTCGCTGGGCGATTGGAAACGCACGGTCGCCAAGGCGAACGATGAGCCGGCCGAAAGCGATGGATACGCGACTGGCTTAATCCTCTACGTACTGCGGCAGGCAAGCGTCCCAGCGACTCGGGAGCCGATGCGCCGCGGCGTGGACTGGCTCAAGACCCACCAGCGAGCTTCAGGGTGCTGGTTTACCCGCTCAGTACGCGCCGATGGAGAGCACCATATTGCCAACGCCGGGACAGCTTTCGCATTGATGGCATTGAAAGCCTGTGGCGTCGTGGGCAGGTAGGCGCGCGGTCTCTTCGGAGGAGTGAGTCGGTTTCTCTGCCTGTCCCCGTTCCTCCCCTCCGGTAGTGCTGGCGAGGACAAGTGCCGTTGGTCCGGGATGAGATGCACCGCGCCGGGAGGGAATCCCCCAACGCGTGGAGCGCCGCGGCGACGAGCCGTGTGCGCCGGCCGGACACGGACGGACGTCTCGCTGCGCGCTTCGGTCCGACGACACCTCGGTCGATGTGACCGATCCGAGGCGGCGAATTCGCCCCGCGGCTCACCTTGGGCGCCGGATCAGACGGATTTTGGTGAGAAGCTGCCCTATGGAAGCAGCAAACGACCTTGTGGGCTTTCAATCCCCGATTCACGGGTAGAGTTTACGGAGTTTCTGCCGAGCAGCAGACATGCGCAACCCATAAGCCATCGCCAGCGCAGCAAATTCGCTCCTTCGGAAACACTGGCGACCACCAGCTTGTGGAGGACGACGGCGTCGCCGAATTCCCTACACGAACAAGATTCCACGTTTGTCGTACACGCACCCGGCGTCGCCTGCGCCTGCGATGGCTGCCGCTATCGCATTCACGAGCGCCGAGGGGAGTTTGTCCCAACCGTAGTTGAAATGAGCGGTGGTCTCCCCCACACATTTTCACGCTCCGCGTTGCTTGCTTCCAGCCCGTTGTTCGCGCACCAGAGACTCAAGAGCCTTGAGAAGGGTTGGCATGGCTCGACAGCCTCTGAGTCGTCGGAACTTGGACTCGGCTCGGAGCAGACCGGCCGCACACCAGCGCTTCCGCATATCACCGTCACGCCATCGAGTCACGAGAGCGGTTACGCGCCGGGTGACGCTCAAGGCAGATTCAATCGGATTCGTCGTAGCCAACGTGCGACGCAGCGCGACTGATACACTCAATCGCACCACCGTCAGCGTCTCCAGCAGCCCTTCTCGCAGGCTCGCTGCCGCGTCGGGATTGATCCTGGAAGCGATCGTCTAGTTTTGACCCCCCTGATCTTCTAAGATTCACCCCCCTCGATCGGCAGTGACTGGTTGGGAGCGCGCTCGACGACGCGCACCGTAACGGGGATGAAAGCTGAGGGGACAGGTAATCCTGGACGATGATCGGTGACATCGACCAGGCGGAAGCGGCGTTTCCATGCGTGGAACAACTCTACAGAAAGACGTTCCTGCGCAGAACTGCACGATTGTCAGACCGCTATTCGCTTAGCGGTAGAGGCGCTCGCATTCTGGTCCTCACCCACGGGGCCGCGAGCACAAGGCCGAGGACCACGAAAAGGCAGCCCAAGACGCGTCCCGCCGGGATCAAGATTCGCTGTTTCAGCAGAAGTGTCTTCCGAAATTCGTCAGGTGTCCCACCGAAGACCTTAAGCGCGGCGACCCCGCCCGGATCGATTTCACCGATCACGAGAACCTCGTCGCCCGGCATGAAGCCGGCATACCGGTCAGATCCGATCTCACTCCTCGATCTGGCTCGCTCGATCGCGTAACCGCCATTGATGATGGGTACCCGCGCTTCACCGGTCACGAGCGTGAACGGAGGGTGGTGGCGTCCTTGGGGTACCCATAACGGCGCGCGGCCGGGGGCTCCGATACGTCTGTATACTGGAGTCCCAGGACCAAGATGCTCACGATCGCAGATGGCAAAACCCCTTTCCAAGTCCCAGGTCTGCCAACCGATCCGGCCCGGCAGCAAGACAGGCTGACCCAGCTCGGCTTGCTGAAGAGCGGCGGCCGAACGGATGGTCGGGCCCAAGAATCGTCGCACCACCGCGTCGCTCGCTTGCGCCATGCGGAGACTGAGCCCGCCGCAGGCGAACAAGACGAGTGAGAAGAGCGCCCGGCGCCCGTGATCCGCCCGGCGTCCCTTGCCCATCCCTTTCCCCTCGACGATGCGCTGTGAGTGGTAGGGGCGTCTGTCGCATTTTTGAGATCGTTGTTTTCGGTTCAAGGCGTCGGTCCCGTCGAGCCGAGCAATCGGCCTAGCGTCTATTCGGTGGGGTCGCTGCCAGATTCGGCGGAATCGGCCGCTGCTCGCTCCTTTTTCCGCTTTTCCGTTCCACGTGAATACATCGAAAGGAATTGGTACCGTCTGTTCCGCGTCATTCAGCCAGGACGGCTCGAGGGTGGTGAGGGAGCCGCGACAACACGGCGAACCCTCCGCGCAGCCAGTCCTTGCGCCGACCAGGTGTAAGCTGATTCCTACCGACGACACGTTGACGCTCCAACCTTCATGGCAGACGTCACGTGACAGTTCGGTCAGTGGGGAACTCCCGCTCTTCGCCTAGAGCCTGTTATGCACTTTTCAACCCCGCGTTTGCGAGTAGGAGTGCGACGAACGCGAGCCAATGCCATCCCTCGAGCGTTTGGGTCAGTCGTTCGTAGTCGCGTGCCAATCGTCGAAAGCGTCCGAGCCATCCAAAGGTTCGCTCCACGACCCAGCGTCGCGGCAGCAGCACAAACCCCCGTTTTGCTTCCTTATGCTTGACCACTGTCAGTTTGATTCCTGCTTGCTCTGCTTGGTGAGCCGCGTCTTCGCCGGTATAGCCCTGATCGACGTACGCAATCTCAACGGTGCTTCCAGTGACTTCTTGCACTTTGTCGGCCAACTCGGCAACCTGCGCACGTTCTTGTACGTTCGCCGCGGTTATCTTCAAAGCCAACAGATTTCCCAGGGTATCCACAGCCGCATGTACCTTCGATCCCTTCTTCTTCTTGGCCCCGTCGTAGCCTGCCCGCTCACCGCTCTCGGGCGTCGATTGAAGCGTGCGTCCATCAAAGATCGTCGCCGTCGGCTCGGGATCCCGCTCGGCGAGAAATCGAACGATCGCTCGCAAATCGTGCGCGATTTGCTCGAAGACACCGGCCTGCATCCAGCGTCGGGCTTGTTGGTAGACTGCGGTCCAAGGAGGAAAATCGTGTGGCAGGAATCGCCACTGACAGCCCGTCCTGACCACGTAACGTATCGCGTTGAACAGATCGCGCAGAGAATGTTCGCGTTGTGGAGCATCCTCGCGCATCAAGGTCAGGTACGGGAGAAGAAACTCCCACTCGGCGTCCGAAACGTCGCTTGGATACGACTTCCGTGTCGTGTTCATGCCACAACATGAGCAAAGCTCTCACAATAAGTCAATAACAGGCTCTAGCGATCGCTCGTAGCTTGGGGCCTTTGGGCTTCCGCGCAGTACTTCCTGGCCCGTTCCTCGACGTACCGGCGCATTCCGATCGCTTTCGGGGCGACCATCTTGATCGCCTTCTCGGCGATCGCTTTGGCCTGCTCTTTGTCGCCGGAGGCGAAGTATGCAGCCGCAATTCCCAACGCGCCGATCGCATCGTCGGCGCCTCTCACCTCGGCCTTCGCTGCCGCCACAGCCTTTGGCCCGAGCTCCTTGACCTTCGCTTGATCACCGGCGAACGCGTAAGCTTCCAGCAACTTCACGAGGCCGCCGCGCTGCTCTGGGCCGATCTCGTAAGAAGCTTCGGCAGCCCTGATCGCTAGCGCCGCCAGATCCGCATGCCCACGCGCAGACTCGTTGCAAAGCGCAGACGACACGCCCAGAAGACCAGACGCGTCGCCGCGAGCGATGGCCTTCACGAGCAGCCTTTCTGCTAGCTCCTTCGCCTCGGCGACCCGCTTGACGCGCACCAGTAGCCCGAGTTTCACCGGATTCATGTAAACATTCTCAGCGAAACCGGGCCACTTGCCGGCGAAGCTAGCCAGGGCATCGAGCCCGGCTCCCGCGGTATCGGTGTCGCTTCTCATGACGGCGTACGCAGCGTCGAAGTCTTTGTCGGCGGCGGCAAGTATGCCGGCCGCCGCTTTGGGGTCCCACGATCCGTCCAGGACCTTTGGCAACACGTAATCAAGGAAATAGGGATGGCCGATGTAGGCGATCTTCCCTTTCTGGTCAACGACGAATGAGCACGGGATGCCATGCTGGCCGGAGGCTTTCATGTACGCGGTGTGCGTCTCTGTTCCGGAGTCGAAAGCAAACGTGTAACCCAGCTTCGCGCCATGCTTGGCCACAAACGCCTTCACCTCGGCCTCTTTGTCGTTGGCCATGGAGGCGAAGCCGATGAAAGTGATTCCCCTGGCGCGGTATTCGTCCTGGAGATCGCCCATGTGGGGCATGATCTGCACGCACGGCCCACACCACGTCGCCCAGAACTCGACGACGTAGAGATGACCGGGTTCGAATCGTTTAACCCCCGCGCCGTGCAGCCAGGCCGAAACGGCAAGAGGCGGCGCTGGGTCGCCCACCTCGAGCTTTTCTGGTTGGGCCAGCGCCATGGTCGTCAACGGACCCAGGCCGACGACGCCGGCCAGAATGACGGAGCGCAATCCAAGTCGTCTCATGCCACCCTCCACGGGTCGTTGCGACAGCGCGAGTACGGTGTATTCAACGTCGCCTTCAGAGTCGTGGCGATCGCATCGCATTCTACGACCGCCCCGGGCAGCCGCCAATCGAGATCACCGGCGCCTGTCCCGCGCCTCGGCGACGATCACATCTGCCGTACGCCGCCTTGCAGGGCGATTCGCCTGCCACACCCAGAACAAGATCGCGACGATCGTCCCGTGGCGAGACAAGACCACCGCGGCGTTCGTGAGAGTCCTCCGTTTCCCACGCGGTATCCTCAGCACAACCGTCAAGCGCGAAAAATCCGTCCAGGGAAATCTCAGGAACTTGCTTGACTCACAGGAATCTTGGGGCAGAATTCCAGCATAAGGGGTTGGGGGCGGTGCGCGATGAATCTGCTTTTCCTGGGTCAGGCTTTCTGAAGAAGCTTCATTGATCACGATCTCAGACCCGACGGCGCCCTCAAAGGCAAAGCCCCTGGCGCAATAACTTCGCATCGCGCCGCTACGCTGGCGTAGCGTTCCGTTCCGAATCGAATCATTTCATGGCGAATGACGACGTTTCCGTCGGCCCACGCACGAGCTGCGCCTGCCGGGCGCTTTGCGCGGGCCTTTGATGAACTTGACCACCTCTACTGGTACGGTGTGTCCCGGTCTCCACGCGGCGGTGCGGCCGCTGACGGAGCCGGGCCCGGCCGCCGCGCCGAAACCTGGTTGCTCTTCATGAACGCTGTAGTAATGCGAATCGCCAAGATCGAGACCTCCCTCGACCTGGACTGGCCGGAGACAAACGACCGCGCTCGTTGGGACTGGTATGCCCAGAGCTGCCCGTGCGGAGTCGCGGCCGGCAGTTGCCGGCTGCACCCGCGAGCGCGGGCGGCCCAGCGGCCGCCTGAGGGGGACTGGCGAACCTGGCTGGCCTTGGCTGGCCGCGGCTGGGGCAAAACGCGATGCGGCGGGGAGTGGATACGCCACCTCGTCGAGACCGCGCAGGCCCGCCGCGTGGCCTTGATTGCCCCCACGGCCGCCGATGTCCGCGACGTCATGGTCGAGGGCGAATCGGGCTTGCTGGCGATCTGCCCACCCTGGTTCCGGCCGCGGTACGAACCCTCCAAGCGGCGGCTCACCTGGCCCAATCGAGCGATCGCCACGCTCTATAGCGCCGACGAGCCCGAGCGCCTCCGAGGACCTCAGCACGACGCGGCCTGGTGCGATGAGATCGCGTGCTGGCGATACCCCGCCGCGTTCGAAATGCTGCTTCTGGGCCTCCGCCTCGGCTCAGATCCCCGCGTGTGCGTCACCACCACGCCACGCGCCAGCACACTCGTCAGGCGCCTGGTCGATGCACCGACGACCACGAAGACCGGCGGCACGACCTATGAGAACAGTGCGCACCTCGCACCCGAATTCATCGGCCAGATCACGGCCATGTTCGAGGGCACCCGGCTGGGGCGGCAGGAGCTCTATGCCGAGCTCCTGGAGATCGTCGACGGGCAGTGGTTTGCCAGCTTCGATCCCGCCAAGCACGTGACGGACGAGGCCGTCTTCAGCCCGATGTTTCCCGTGCGGCTCGCGATCGACTGCGGAACCAGCCTGCACACGGGAGCCGTGTTGTTCCAGGTACGTCCGCTCGATGAGATTCGCAAACGAATCATCATCTTTGGCGACTTCTACAGCCACGGCTCCTACAGCGCCAAGGCGGCCGCGCAATTGAAGTCAAAGGCCGACGAGCTGACCGGCGGCCGCCTCGACGTCGTGCGGCTCGACCCGGCCGCCAGCGCCAGGACCGGCGTCGGCCCGACCGCGTACGCGGAATATGAGCGCATCTTCGGGTCGCGCGTTGTGGGGCGCTGGCCGCTTCATCCGGTCGTCGACGGGCTCGACCAGGTCGAGATCCTGCTGGACTCCGGCTGCCTGCTCATCCATCCCCGCTGCAAGCACCTGATCGCCGCGTTCCAGAACTACCGCCGAGCCAGGCGCGGCGGCGAGATCCTCGACTATCCCGAAGATCCCCAGAATCCTCACGAGGACCTCATGGACGCGCTGCGGGGCGGTATCCGCGACGTGTTCCCGGAGGGGCGCAGGGCGCTGCCGGCCCTGAGCACCGTTCGTGCCGGACGGCTCTTTTGATCGCGGTTCCGGACCAATCGTGACTGTTTGTCTTTTTTGGCGCGCTAACCGCTGGCACGCTCGTGAACGCGACGCTCGACCTCGTCGAGTCGAGATTCGACTTCCTCGTGCGTACGAGCCTTGATGGTGACGGAGACATGATCCAGGTTGATCTTGCTGGCGGCCAGGATTGCCCGGGCCGCCGCCGTCGCGTCGCGGGGCGTCGCCTCCGAGTCCTGCACGATCTTGCCGAGCCGCGCCATCAAGGAGGCACGCACCTCCCGCGGGATGACCCAGCGCTCCTGTAACGCGCGAACGGCGAGCCGCCGGCGACGTTTATACCGGGCGTTCCTTCCCCCTAAGCCCCCCAGGGTTTCACTCATGGTTGGACTCCGCATCGATGATCATCTGTACTCTTCGCGACCGCAAGCTCCATCGACTACCTGCCAGGCTGCGACCGGGTCACAGCGAAGGCCATCGACGCTTGCTGCTGAGTCGGAGAGCTGTCACGCTTAAGAAAGCTGTCACTTCGCAAGTAATTTCATTATCGCTCACAGATTTGGGCCGATCGCGAAATCTTGCAGTTAATTTAGGCGTAAATTTCCAGCGGCGCCGGGCGAGCCGGTTGTAACAAGAATGACGGCGCGGGAATCGCGGCATCGCCGCGATAGAGCAGGTGACCAGGTGAGCAATCGCGGCTTCGCCGCGATAGAGCAGGAGAGCAGAAAAAGTCGCGGGGAGAACAGAAATATGCTTCGCTCGCTCTCCTAAGGTCGACTTTCTACATACTTTCTTGAATCCAATACCGGCGGTGGGAATCGAACCCGCACGGGGGTTCCCGCCCAGAGGATCCTGAGCTGCGCGTTTGCGACGTGAAGGTGCTCGATTTCGTCCTGTCGAAAGTGACGAGTGGACGCCGTGTCGACGGCAGCCTGACCCGCGACGGCGAGATGCTCGGCACGCCCGATAGCGGCCACTGTACCCGGGGGGCTACAATGGATGGTGGTCGGCGTGAGCGACCGCGAGGCTCGGTTCGGAGGAACGCATGAACTCATCGAAAAGGTACGTGGAGCCGGATTCCCAGGGTGTACTGCGGGTGGGCTCGGTAGGCGTTTCTCTGGACTCCGTCGTGATCGCTTTCCAGGAAGGCCACTCCCCGGAAACCATCCAGCAGCTCTATCCCGCTATAAGCCTGGAGGAAGTTTACGGAGCCGTCGCCTACTACCTCGCCAATCGGAATGAAGTCGATCAGTATCTGAAGCGGCAAGAACAACTCTGGGAGCAAGCGCGTCAGCACACCGCGCAGAATCCTAGCCCCGTGGTGCAACGTCTCCGTGCGCTCAGGAAGGTTCCAGGCTCGACGGCGCCATGAGCCGGCCACGATACCTGGCCGACAACGATCTCAACGACGCGATTGTCGTGGGCACACGACGGCGCGAGCCGGCAGCGGAGTTCGCGCGGCTTCGAGACCTCGGTCTGGCCACGTGGAGCGATTCAGAGGTTTTGGACTTCGCTGCTGCGGAGAACTGGATCGTTGTCTCCCACGACGTCAACACCATGAGAAACGCAGCCTACAACCGAATCGAGGCGGGTCTAGTGATGCACGGTTTGCTTCTTGCAAGCCAGCGAACTCCGGTGTCGTCGATCATCGAAAGCCTGCTCCTCATCTGGGCCGCGAGTGAAGCGGAGGAATGGGCCGGCCACATCGAATTCTTGCCGCTTTGACGCCTCCGATGTGTTTATCGACGCAGACGCACCTGAAGGAGGCGCGGCCGGATTGAAGCGCGATTCGGTCGTAGCCTGCCTGCTCCTGGCAAGCCCTTCGGAGCTCTGAGTCGCCGAGGCCGAGGCCGTCCACCAACGTCAAACCAATGCCACGTCGACGGTGTTGCCAAAACGCTCGGCGAGTTCGGCCCCTAAACTCGTCGCAAGTTCAATACCGGCGGTGGGAATCGCGGCATCGCCGCGATAGAGCAGGAGAGCAGGAGAGTAGGAGAGCAGGAGAGCAGGAGAGTAGGAGAGCAGGGGAGCAGGAGAGCAGGAGAGCAGGAATTTGCTTCGCTCGCTCTCCTGAGGTCCACTTTCTACTTACTTTTTTGAAGCCAATACCGGCGGTGGGAATCGAACCCACACCCCGCTTGCGCGAGAGAGGATTTTAAGTCCTCAGCGTCTGCCATTCCGCCACGCCGGCGCGATCCGCATCGGACGGAGCCTGCGATCGCAAGGCGCAAGAATACTGACGCTCGAGAGGGGGAGGCAATGCTATTGCTGCTGCGCGTGCTTGCGACCGTCCGCACGAAGCTCGAAACGCGCGTCGCCAACGCGCAAATCCAGAGGCCGCAATCGGCTGCGCTTGGCCCTCGTGCGGGCATGCCGATCACCGCCGATCCGTGGATCAGGTCCGGCGTGCGACGGCTCGGCTTCTCAAGAAAACGGCACCATGTTAGTCTGCGAGCGTGTCACGGCGGGGCAACATCGTCGCTCGAGCGTCGGCAAGGACGTCGGCAGACTGCTTTCTCCACGGATGGACCATGTCTGAGCATCTCCGCCGACAGCACTGGCGGGCACGCACCTCGATCGGTGGCGGACGGTCGTCGCGGCGTTTGCTGCGGCTCGCGCTTGCAGCGATTTTGGGCATCGCCTCGGCCGGCTGTTCGACGCTCAACGTCCACGAAGCATGGCTTCGAAACGCGATCGACGACCGCAGAGAGTACTTCGAGACGACGAGTCACGTCAGTCCTGTGACCGCCAGAATTCTCGCCCGCCACGGCCTGCTGGAAACCGTCGGGAACGACCCATGCGGTGCGGCACGCGTTCTCGAAACGCGATTTCAGACCGAGCCCGAGACCGACGGGGCCCTGGCCTTGGCCGAGCTCTCGTTGCAGGCGGGCCTCGTCTGGGCGTGGACGTCGCCGGGTTGCGCAATCGCCTGGTATCGCGACGCGGCCGCGCTGGCGTGGCTGGCGCTTGCGGATCCGAACGGCTCGGGCGGCGGGCTGGCACTGCGTGTCCACAATGCCGCGGTCGCGCGCGCTGATTCGCGAACCGCGTGCGCCGAAGCTGGCCCGGAAGGTCAAAGCTGGCGGCAAGTTCTGGAAGCGCAGGGGATCTCGATTCACAGCTCCGCCCCCTACCTGGACCCGCAGCGGATCGCCGACCTGCGGGTGACGGCCGATCTCCGAGTCAAGGGAATGGACCACGTCTATCAAAACGGGGGACTGGGGGTTCCGCTGGTCGTCCACCGCGTCGTGCGCGGTCAAATCGCCGTCGTCCGACGTGCAGGATGAGTTCTTGCCCCGCGACCTGCGGACCGGGGCCACGGCGGTCGTGACCGCCGGAGGGGGTCTGCTCGGGGGCGACTGGCGAAAGACGCCGACCACGCTCATCTTGCTCGATTCGTTCGGACCCGTCCCTGCCGATCGGCGGGAAACAGGTCGCGCTCGCCTACGACCGCACAACGCCGCTGGCGGCGCTGCTGGTCGGGCGACGCCTGGCGATGCTGGAGTGGATCGGGCTGTTCGACTCCGGCTTCCAGCGCGAGGGTGTGGAGTCGGGCCTCTACATGATCCGGCCGTACGAGCCGGGAAAAATCCCGATCGTTTTCGTGCACGGACTGCTCTCGAGCCCGAGGGCATGGGTGCAGACGATCAACGAGCTCGGAATTCGCCGGCGATCGCCTCGCGGTATCAGTTCTGGGTATTCCTCTATCCGACCGGCCTGCCGATCCCCGCCTCGGCGCGACGGCTGCGTGAGTCGCTGGTGCGGGTCCGCGACACGCTCGACCCGGGTGGCACCGACGGCGCCGCTCGACCGGATGGTCGTGGTCGGGCACAGCATGGGGGGCGTCCTCTCCAAGATGATGGCACAAAGCTCCGGATCCGCGCTCTGGGACGCCGCCATCACGTCCCCCGGGAGACGGTTCCGGGCTCCGCCCGAGCTCCGGAAATCACTCGACGAGCTCCTGGTGTTCGAGCCACTGCCGTTCGTGCGCAGGGTGGTCTTCGTCGCCACGCCGCACCGGGGCAGCCCGATCGCCAACGGACCGGTCGGTTGGGCCGTGAGCCGCCTGGTGCGCGGGCCGAACGAGCAAGCGGCACGCGTCGCCGATCATCGAGGCCCTGAACGGACCCGACGTGGTTTCACCGGAGCTCCACGGCCCTGCGCTCAATGCCATCGGCAACCTGCGAACCGACAGCCCGATCCTGGCCGCGCTCGACCGGATGCCGATCGATCCGGCGGTGCCCTACCACTCGATCATCCCCCTGATCGGTGCCGTGACCGAGTACCGACGGTGTGGTCGAATATCGAAGCTCGCGTCTCGCGGGTGCGGTCTCGGAGCAGATTGTCGCGGGTACGCACTTCTCTCAGCAGGCGCCCGAGGTCACCCGCGAGCTCCGGCAGGATTCTACTGGAGCACCTGGACGCCGAGTCGCCGGATGATCGCATCGCAGGAGACAATGATCGTATCATCAAGTGATCGTGATGATAATCGACCGTCCCACGGAACCTGAGAAACGCGGTCTCACCGCAGCGCGAGCTTCATGACTCAGATTCAAGGTGAATCCACGTCTTTGCCGTCATTGCGTGACGGGCGAACAATCGGTGCGGCTCTCCTGATCGGATTGGCGTCCTTCGAGTATGTGCTGTGGCTGCCCCAGTACATGGCATCCCCGTGGTGGGCCGATCACGACGTCTTCGCCACGCTCGCACAGGGCTGGGACGCCGGCTTGCGGCCTTATCGGGACCTGCTCGGAAATAACTTCCCAGGGACAATCTATTTTTTCTGGATCGTCGGCAAGACATGCGGCTGGGGAAACACATTCGCTTATAACTTATTTGATGGCGTCTTGCTTGCGGCATTCGGATGCTCGATTCTGGTCTGGAGCCGCAGACGGTTCGGCGATTGGCTGCCTGGCGCGGTCACACTTTTTGCACTGGTGGCTTACTACATCGGGCTGGATTTCTCCCAGATCGCGCAGCGAGACTGGCACGCGACGATGTTTGCCGCGCTGGCGATGCTGGCCGTTGAGAGCAGCTCGGGTGCATGGGGACTCTGGCTCTCGGCACTATTGTTGGCGATCGGCTTCTCAATACGACCTCAGGTGGTGGTGTTCCTGCCCGGTCTGCTCTGGATGCTCAATTTCGGTCAGCGGTCTTCCCAACAGACGAGTGGTCCAGCCTGGCGCTCGATCGCGCTGCGTTCAACCTCCTGGATCCTTGTCTTCGCGATTTTCGCCGGCGGATTATTCTTACCGCTGGTGGTGCAAGGCTTGATGGGAGACCTCGCTCGCGGGATGACGACGGTCTTGCCCGGCTCGGGCTACAGCGAGGGGAAACTGTTCCAGCTCGCCAAGATCGTCTTTCGAGTACTCGCCCACGGCAGAGCGTGGGGCCTGCTGCTCGCGATGGCCTTGATCTGGCGGACCGCGCCGCCCACGTTCCGAAGATCGGCGACCGGTTGGCTGATCGTGCTGCTCGGGGCGCTTGCGTACCTGGAAATCACCCCGGTGCTACGGCCGTACGTGCAGCATGCGTTCTGGATGATCTGGGCGTTCTTGCTAGGCATCGTGGTTGCGATGGTCATGAAGAGCAGCGCGTTCACGTCGCGATCCCGGTGGGTTGCGCTCGTCTTTCTCCTGATGCTGCTCGATGTGGGATATATTCCACCAGCGTGCAGCCCGGCCAACTTTGTGCCTGCGATCAAGGCTGTCGCGGGCGGCAAGCCGCCGGCTCGGGCTCCGCTCTCCTACGAGACTCCGTACCGAGGCTTCCACCTCTGCCCCTACAGCGACTATGAGGCATTGCTGGCTTACGTGCGCCTCTGAGCTGGGCCCGGCGACGCGCGTCGCCAATGCACTGATGGGAGTTGCCGTGACCGGACCGGCCGGCCGCCTCCCTGCGTTTCCAGCAGAATCGGTCACGTGGTTGTTCGTCGTGCAGCCCAAGGACGAAGACCGCTTTGCGAACGCGCCTGCGCAGGCGCACGACTCGATCGTCGTGTGGTCGCCTCTGGAAACCGAGCAAATGTACTCGGTTCCGGCCAGGTTCCCGAGGCTTGCAAGCGTGATTCGCGAGCTTTACGAGCCGGCGACGAGCTTCGGCGCGATTGAAGTCTGGCGCCGCCGCGCAGCCGGAGCAGGCGAGGTGCTCGCGCGTAGGCCAGGCAGCCCTGTTGAGAGCCAATTAACCTAAGATAAACGGTGGTACTGATGCCGAGAGTCCCAATCTGAGGGCGAACACCGCTGCTTATCAACGAGGCCTGCTCCTATTCGTTAGCGCTCGACTGCGCAGTTTTTCGGGGTCACTGCCCAGGTCAGCCTGATTGGACCAGATTCTTGACGGGTCTTTCTAAATCCTCTATTTTGCACAATCGCCCTGGTTGGGAAGTCGGCAACCAAGGAATGCACTTCAAGGCCGAAGCTCCTCGAAAAATCGAATCCCGGTTTAGGAGCACATCATGCCCGACAGCATGACGCAAATTCTTGCTTCAGGCCCCGTCGGAGCCAAGGTCAACATTGCGGTGTTGGGTGATGGTTTTGCGGACGGAGCAGATCAAACTACGTACAATAACAAGGTCAACGACCTTCTCTTCAACGGGCTGTTCAAGCACGACTACTATTTCGAGGACATACAGGCCTTCAATGTTTTCCGAGTGAATCTCATCTCGGTCGACTCTGGGGTGGGCACAAAGACATACAACAATGGGACGCTGATCAGCACAGTGACCAAGAATACCGCCCTCGGCTATTACTACAGCGGGTCCTGGTCGCATTGCTGGCTGGAAGGCGGGCCGAATACCTCAACGCTCGTCAGTAATGCGCTAAGTACATGGGTTGCCGACCACAATCTCGTCTTGATTCTTCTCAACAATCCAGGTTTCGGTGGATGCGGTGGCGGCGGCTTTGCCGTCCTACCCCTTGGCATCACTTGGGACACCATTGCGCATGAGTTCGGCCACGGCATGGGCGGCTTTTGCGACGAGTATTGCGCGACCGACAAGACATACACGGGATCGGAGCCTGGCTGCGTTGACAACACGATCAACACCAACCGAGCGACACTGAAATGGGCCCGCTTCGTCGATCCGACCACACCGATTCCAACGGGCGTCGGAAAGTGCGCGGACTACACGCAGGGGCCGAGGCCTTCAGATTGGGACGACAATCAGAGCGTCGGATTGTTCGAGGGGGCGGGCACGCTGACACAAGGCATCTACCGCCCCGTCATCGATTGCCGCATGAAGTCGAATCTGCCGCCATACTGTCCCGTCTGCTACACCCACATGAAATCAATTAACGACGCGAAGACGGGACGAACCTTTCTGGATGTCCATGCCGGCGATTTCGACGGCGATGGAAAGTCGGACGCGCTCATCCACAACGGCAATGGCATCATGCTGTATCGCTCGAGCGGCAGCCAGCTCGATGTCCAGTTCAGCGCGGTGAACCTCGTCCCGGGTTCGTGGCAATTTCAGCCCGGAGACCGGTTCTGGACAGCGGACTTCAATCACGATGGCAAGGACGAAGTCCTGGTTTTCAACGGCAGCGATTGGTCGAAGCCCTACCTGGGACTGCTCGCTGACGATGGCCAGGGAGGTCTCAAACTGATTGCCCGATACGACGGGTCCATGCCGGGTTGGCAGTTCACAAGCGGCGATCAGTTTTTCGTCGGCGACTTCAACGGCGATGGAATGAGTGACGTGTTCGTCTTTAATGGCGGCAATTGGGCGATCCCATATCTCGGCATGCTCGAGTCGAGCGGAACCGCGTTGTCAGTCGTGCACCGCTATGATGCGAATCTGCCTGATTGGGAGATGCGTCCCACCGATCAGTTCTTCGTCGGCGACTTCAACGGCGACAAGAAAGCGGATCTATTCGTCTTCAATGGCAGTGCATGGTCGATACCCTATCTTGGGATGCTTGCGTCGAGCGGCAATGCGCTCGCGATGGCGAAACGGTACGACGGTAATTTGCCAGACTGGCAGTCGCGTCCGTCCGACCAGCATTTCGTTGGCGACTTCGACGGCGATGGCAAGGCAGACCTGTTCGTGTTCAATGGAAACGCCTGGTCGATGGCCTATCTGGGCATGTTGAAATCGCATGGGTCTTCACTGAGTATGTCCAGCCGCTTCGACGGCAACGCACCCGGCTGGCAGATGCGAGCGAACGACCGGCACTACGTCGCCGACCTGAACGACGACACGAAGGCTGACCTCGTCGTCTTCAATGCCAATGATTGGTCGCATGTGTATCTTGGTAGAATGATCTCGACGGGTAACAGCCTGCACTGCGACTGGTCCGCGGACTGGATCGGAGGTTGGCACTTCGGCGCGGTAGATGGCTTCGAGCCATGTAATTACCAGGGGGTGCCACACGGCAAGCCCAATCTATTCGTGCACAATACGGATTGGTTTGGCATGCTGTACAGCGCCGCCCCATGGATGCTTGATAATATCTATTATCGATGGATCCATAATTATCGTTACGGCAATAACTTTTGAAAGGAGTGAGAGCCATGGCCACTCAGGTAAGTCCGTCGAGCCTCCGCTCCGACCTGCCGCGCGAACAGAACGTGACGGCACCCCCGGTTCGCGCGTTCCCTCAGTTGGCGGCGATGGAAGAGGCGGGCGCGGTCAAGACTGTTGTCAAAGGCGCGACGAATCTTCCCCTCATGGGAACGGGGAGTCCGGTGCACACTGGCGGCCAGGGATGATGGCTGCCTTTGCATCTCAGGGACCCGCGCCATGGTCGGGGGCAGCGCCGCAAGAGCCCAAGCCCAGTCAAGCTGGCGGTGCGCCGTCGGACGGATACGTGCGTCTGGAGATCCATGCGGAGAATGGCCGCCTTTCCGTGATCGGTGCCAAGGAAGTGCCGGGACCGCTCGTATTGCCGCTGACAGTGGCGCGGGGCCATGTGTATGAAGTGTTAATCGCTGATCAGCAAATCGGGCTCGGTTCCATCCCGGACGTTGGGGTACGCCGGGCATTCGCCAACCGCGATATCCCGGGGCCGCAGGGGAAGCATTACTTCGTGAATGTCCCAACTTTCGATTTCTTTGCGAGAATTGCGAAAGGGCAATTCTCTGCAGCAAATCTGCCGAAGCTGACCATCGTACTGCACCAGATCAGCAAAGCGCCCGATCGTTTCAGCGCCTTCGTTACCCTTGCACAAGCAGTCCGGCGTCGAAACGGTCGAAGTCGGCCGACTCTCCGGGATCAAGCTCGACGAGCTCGCATGGAACGTTCGCCCCCAAGTAGAACATATGCTCAAGAACTGAGCGGCATGTTGTAGAGACACACTCGCTTCGGCACGGCTACGGCACCGCACTCGCCCGTGCTGGTGTTCCCATCAAAGTGGCCCAGACGTTGCTCGGGCATTCGGACCCTGAGCTGACGATGAAGGGGCGCTTGCGGAACGACTCAGCCCCTGGCTGGCCGCCAAGCCCCCTGGAGGGCCTGTCTTCGGCAAACTGACAAGCTACCGCCGAGATGCTACGCGTGGATCTGGAAGCCGCTGGGATACCCTATGAGACCGCTTCCGGGGTTGCAGACTTCCATGCGTGATAAAATGTCAGACGCATCGGGACGGGTTCCGACGCATGCTGGCAAAGCGGAGAGGACAGGACGGCAATTGAACTTTTCATCGCGGGCGTTCAGGGTTGGGACACCGGATTGCGGCGAGTCCTGGCTGCTTCGGCGGATGAGAAATGACCGTACGAACGACTGCGTTCACTTGCCGGGCCGGCTGCAAGGAACATCATGGCTCGAAAACCCGCAATGCCGGCCCGGTCAAGTGCAACGCTTTGGTATGCAACACTCCGGCTACCAAGGAGTTTCCTGCCAGTCCTTCGAGCCGTTCCATTGCTCCTGAGTGTACCACCGAACCTTGCAAAACTGCGCATCGTGCTTCAGCCAATCATCGACGTCATTTGAAACGCCGCGGCTGCCGGCTTTTTCGTCCGGTGAATGCCGAACCAGCCACCGGCAATCAGGCAACAAGACGGCGCAAAACTCGATCGGGTGAAAGTTGCTTTCGTACCACGAAAACGAAAACGCCGCGGTTTCGTCCGCCGCGACCATCGGTGTGAACTCATACGAAAGCCAGTGTCGATTCAGCGAGCGCAGATATTCTTGAAAACCCAGTGCGAGGTTTCGCGGGGTAATCGACTCAACTTCCGGGGAAGCTGCATCGAACGTCACATGGTTTCGGAAAACAGGCTGAACGCTTGCCGGCGGAGCAACATCGCAAATGTGTGGCTCGCCAAGTTCTCCGAAGCGTCGAAGGACTTCGGGGTTTTGCCCGCGATACCGGATGCATTGGAGTTCTGCCGCCCAGGCAGCGCGCATCATGCGGTTAAGTTCTTCTTTAGTTCCGGGCTGACGTTTGACGAAGCAATGGTTCTCGCCGTCGTATGCGAATAGGCCGGGGGCTTCGGCAAAGGGAACGTCGCATGCGGTGCAGCACCCATCGACCACATAAAAGGGGCCGGCCACGTTCATCGGATGTGGGCGGACGGTTTCGCGCATCGTGGTCCTTGCTGCATAACGACACCGTTCACCTGCCGCGGCGGCTGGTGAGACGTTGAACCACGAAAAACCTTATTGCCGCCGCGGTCAGGTGCAACGGCTGATTCGCCGGACGTCCGGCGGGAGCAGGACAAATTCTAGCTGTTGTCATCGCTTGAGCAGTTCGTGTTCCGCGAGTGCATCATGCCAGATTGCATTCTTGTTTTGGTCGAAATATCGATAAAGCATCTCGCGTATCTCGTCGCGGTTGACGTGATCAGTGCCAATCAGTTTGACCAGCGTGTGAGATTCGTTCAGCGGCAATCGCGTAACCCTGCCATCCGTCGCGCAACAACCGTAGCCGTCAAACGAGATCCGCACCAAGTATACCCGCCCATCCGAATCGATATTGAAATCGGCAAAGACGCTACCGCCTTGGAGGCATAGGCAAAAGCTGCACGGCCTGGACCCTGTCGTCCAAACGTATGTCGAAATCTCCACCGGCATCCACTTTTGCTGGCAGACGATCCGCCAAACGGACGCGACGCGCAGTCCGGCGAACTTGTGATTCTCTGAATCGAATGCATTGAGAATACCAGACGGCCTCCGCACGTCTATCTCCACAAGGCCATCCTGATGCGTTGAATCGACCGCGCGAATTGACCGAGAAATTCTTGCGCGGCACACTGGAGGGCATGAAGCTCCTCGATCAGTACGAAGCCGCCTGCAAGGTTTGCCGGCTGGCTTCCCGCACGATCCAGACCTACCGGCGGTGGGTCGAGGAATTCCTGCGGTTTCACCACGATCGCACCGGCCAGCGGATCCACCCGAACGAGATGGGCGAACCGGAAGTGCAGGATTTCCTCACGCATCTGGCCGTCAACCGCCGCGTGGCGGAGAGCACGCAGAACCAGGCTCTGGGTGCGATCCTATTCCCGTGCGGCCACGTTCTGGAAAAAGACCTGGGATCGCTGAATGCGGTGCGAGTGGCAGTTCGTATTCGGCTCGTCCGTGATCCGGCTGGATCGCGAGACGGGGCGGCACGTTCGCTGGTACTCCCATCCAGGGGCAGTGGACCGAACGGTCAAGCAAGCCGCCGACGTGGCGCGGATCGGCAAGCGAGTCACCTGCCACAGCCTGCGGCACTCGTTCGCGACGCACCTGCTGGAGAACGGCTACGACCTTCGCACGGTGCAGGAACTGCTCGGCCACAAGAACGTCGAGACGACCATGATCTACACGCACGTCATGGCCAAACCGGGGCTGGGCGTGCGCAGCCCACTCGACGGATAAATGCCGCCACCGCGCGGCTTGTGTCCGAATGTACCGAATGGCAAACGGAGGACGGGATTCGAACCGCGGAAGGTGCGACCGCGAGATCAATTGCCTCAACGCATGCGGAATCGTGAGGTAACCTGCGGGGAGCGTCGAACTCGATGACCGAGCCGTAAATTTCGTCTTGACGGGGAGAAAGCCCTGCGACGTCCTCGTCCAAGGGCGGTTTCTACAAACAAGCGGAGGGGGTGGGATTCGAACCCACGGACAGCTTGCGCTGTCAACGGTTTTCAAGACCGTCCCGATCGACCACTCTGGCACCCCTCCGGTCTGCGGCAAACCAACGGGCGCGGAACCGGGGAAGGGAGCGATTCTTCCTCTCCACCGGACCACCTCGATTTTACTGTCCACCGACTTCGTCGAGAATGTCGTCGGCGACGTAGATCGGCACATCCACGGTGACGGCCAGCGCGATGGCGTCGCTCGGCCGTGAGTCGACCTCGACGAGCTCGCCGTCGTGGCGGATTCGGAGCTTGGCAAAATAGGTGTGCTCGCGCAGCTCGTTGATGTAAATGTCCTGCAGGTCGCCCCCCAGCAGATCGATCGTGCTGGCCAGGAGGTCGTGTGTCAGCGGGCGCGGAGTGGCCTGATTTCGAATGCGACGGTCGATACTCGTCGCCTCGAAGATGCCGATCACGATCGGGAACATCCGCTCGCCATCCACCTCTTTCAAAAAGATGATATGCGAGTCGCTGGTCTCGTTGATGATGATCCGCGTGAGCTCCATCTGGACCGCCACGGCACTCTCACTTCTTTCTTCTATCGATGAGCAAACGAAGGCATGAATCCAAGTCTGGCAACACCGAATCATTCCTGCCGGCAATCGGAGCCCAGTGCATGGTTCCGATCATAGAAGACTCGGCGCAACCGTCAACGCGACAGGAATCGCCGGGGCGGCACGTCAGCTTTGATTCAAAAGACTGCTGACGGCGCCGTGCTGCGACTCGAGCTCGGCGAGCTTGGCGCGGGTTTGAGCGACGACCTCGGCGGGAGCCCGGGCGACGAACGACTCGTTGCCGAGCTTTCCGCGTATGGAATTGATCTGGCGCTCGAGATCGGCCAGGGTCTTGCCATGCTTGGCGCGCTCGGCGGCGTGATCGATCAGTCCCTCGAGCGGCAGGATGATTTCGACCTCCGGCAAGACCGCGACGGCGCAGTCGGCCGGGCGTTCGACGTCGGAAACGACGGTCACTGAAGCGGCCGGCAACAGGCTCTTCAGGAACGGCTCGCCCTGCTTCAACCAGTCGGCGACCGGCCCCCGCGCGACCAGGATCGGCGCGATCCGGGCATCCTTGGGAACGTTGCGCTCGGCCTTCAAATTGCGCAGAGCCTTGATCGCGTCGGACCAGGCTTCGACGATCCGGCAGGCCGTGGGATCGGACCAGCCGCGGGGCTCCGGCCACGCCGCGATGCATACGCTCTCCTCGGCTCGGCCCGGCTCGGGCAGGCCGCGCTCGGGCGCCAGGCCGTTCAAGGCCTGCCACACCTGCTCGGTCACGAACGGCATGATCGGATGCAGCAGCCGGCAAAGCGAATCGAGCACCGTCGCCAGCACGCGCTGCGCTGCCGGAAGCGATTCCGGGTCGCGCAGCCGGCCCTTGACGAATTCCAGATACCAGTCGCAGAAATCATTCCACGTGAAGTCGCGCAGCCGCCGAGACGCTTCCGCAACCTGGAAATTCTCGAGGTCGGCGGTGACTCGTTCCACGACGTCGTCCAGGCGGTCGAGGATCCAGCGATCCTCGACCGGCAGCGATTTCGGGTCGATCGCGGCTGGTTTGTACCCCTCGAGATTCATCAAGGTCAAACGCGCGGCGTTCCAGAACTTGTTCGCGAAATTGCGCCCCTGCTCGAACCGCTCGGACGTGTTGACGGTTCGTCCGTCGGCAAGCTTCAGCGCCTCGACCGGCATGCGCAGGTCCTGGGTCTCGGTGGCGCCGGCGGCCAGAGTGTAGCGCAGCGCGTCGGCGCCGTGGATTTCGATGATGTCGACCGGGTCGACGCCGTTGCCGAGAGACTTCGACATCCTGCGTGCCCTGGGCATCCTGAATCAGCGGGTGGATGTACACGTCGCGGAAAGGCACTTCGCCGCGGTTGAACAGGCCGAAGATGACCATGCGCGCGACCCAGAGCGTGATGATGTCGCGTGCCGTCGAGAGGACGCTGGTCGGATAGTACTGCGCCGAGCTCCGGGGTCTCCGCCGGCCAGCCGAGGGTCGAGTGGGGCCAGAGCGCCGAGCTGAACCAGGTATCGAGCACGTCGGGGTCCTGCGTCAGCGTGTGACCAGACCCGAGCTCGTCCCCCCGCAGGTCCGTTTCGGCGCAGACCAGCCAGCCGCCGGCTTCGCCCGGCGTCCAGGTCACGTCGCTCCGGCCGGCGAAGGCCTGCTTCAGGTCGTGCTCGGTGCAGGTGCCGACATGCCAGATCGGGATCCGATGCCCCCACCAGAGCTGTCGGCTGATGCACCAGTCGCGCTTCTCGCCCAGCCAGTCGAGATAGCTCTTGGCATAGCGCTCGGGGTGGATCTTGATCCGGCCGGTGGTGACGGCGTCCATCGCCTGCTGGGCGAAGCCCGGCGACTCCATCGGGAAGATCGCCCATCCGCACAAACCACTGGTCCGAAAGATAGGGCTCGATCGGCGTCTTGCTGCGATCGGAGTGGTTGAGCCGGACGAGGTACGAGTCCACTCGCTCGAGCAGGTCTTGCGACTTCAAGTCCTCGACGACCCGCTTGCGCACCACCAGCCGGTCGAGCCCGGCGTACTTGCCGGCGTTTTCGTTGTAGGAGCCATCGGGATTGAGCAGGTTGATCATCGGCAGTTGATTGCGCAAGCCAGCCTGATAGTCGTTCGGGATCATGTGCCGGCGTGACCTTGACGACGCCGGTGCCGAACGCCGGGTCGACCAGCAAGGCGTCGCCGATGATCGGGATCCGGCGGCCAGTCAGGGGGAGCTGCACATGGCCGCCGATCAAATGCCGGTACCGCTCGTCATCGGGATGCACGGCCACGGCGGTGTCGCCGAGCATGGTCTCGGGGCGGCGTGGTGGCGATATGCAGGACCTCGCCCGACGGCGAATCGACGAGGGGGTACTTGATGGTCCAGAGCCGGCCTGGAACCTCCTCGTAGTAGATCTCGTCGTCCGCGACCGCCGTGCGGAGCTGCATGTCCCAGTTAACCAGTCGTTTGCCTCGAAAGATCTTCCCTGCCTGGAACAGGTTGAAGAACGTGCGGCGGACGGCGCGCGAGCAGACGGCGTCGAGGGTAAATCGCGTACGGTCCCAGTCGCAGGAACAGCCCATCAATTTGAGCTGGCTCAGGATGCGCTTCTCGTACTCGTCCTTCCACTTCCAGATCCGCTCGACCAAGCCGTCGCGGCCGAGGTCGTGCCGGGTCTTTTTGTGTTCTTCGAGCAGCCGCTTCTCGACAACCGCCTGGGTCGCGATTCCGGCGTGGTCGGTGCCGGGCATCCACAAGACGTTGAAGCCCTGCATGCGCCGCCAGCGGATCAGGATGTCCTGGATGGTGTTGTTGAGCGCATGCCCGAGGTGCAGTGCGCCGGTCACATTCGGCGGAGGGATCACGATGCAGTAGGCAGGCCCGGGCCGCGACGGATCGGCGTGGAAGTAGCCACGCTCCGTCCAGAAGTTGTACCAGCGCCGCTGGGCCTCCTGGGGATCATACTGTTTGGGAAGATCGGCTGCCTTCATTCGTTTGCGACTTTCCGAAAGTGCGCCCCCATCGTGCCGCCCCGCGGGATCACGAAGCTCCGCGCCGGCGGATTTCCTCGCGCTCCTATCACCTTAAGGAAGGAGGGCGATCCTCGACAAGAAGTTCGCAGCTCGCGGTGACGCTCGCAGCCGCAGTGTCTCGGGCGCCGCACCGCAAAGGACAAGACGATGCCGGCGCCCTTCGTACCGTCCGGTGGATTGGTGCGAGCCCGTATCGAAACGAGCGTGCTGCGAATCGGGCGGTCTGCCTTGCACTCGGATCTCCGGAATACACCGTTTTTCACCAGACGGGCGGCTCTTTCGTATTCGCCTGGAGCGCCTGTACCAGGTAGCTCATCTGGCCGATGTGGTTGTTCATGTGAGCGGCGCAGACGAGAAAGAGCCCTAGCCGAGTCTGGATGGGCGGCTGGTTCGCCGACGGGCGTCGAGAAGGACGATGCATCCTGAGATTGCAGGGTACCCGCCACCATGTCGACGGCTTCCCGAAACCGCCGCAGCACGTCTTCGCGAGGATAGCGCTCGGTGTCGGTAAACTCGTGCTCGCGATGGCGCTCGTATCCGGAGCTGGCGATGATCGCTCCGATGTAATGGTTGAGGTTGCCCGTGAGGTGCAGTATCAGGTGCCCGACGCTGTTGCCGAACGGGAACGGCTTCTGCCAGAGCTGTTGTTCGCTGATGCTGTGCGCGGCCTTCTCTACGCGCGCGGCCATGTGACGGAAATAGCGCTCGAACTCGGCGGAGGCCGTTGCAGACAGGTCGGCGGAAGCGGCGGCTTGCGTCATGTTGTTCGGCTCCGGAAAACGGATGAAATACACTGTGTAAGGTGCGCTCGCGGCCTGACCTCGAGCCCGCCGAGACGGGGGTCATCCCGGTGATTCGACCCGCGTCCGCCCGGCCAGAGGCAACGCCCGCTCGTCCTTGGAGAGCTTGTATTCAAACGAGTCGACCAGGGCCAGCCAGCTCGCTTCGATCACGTTTTCCGAGACTCCGACCGTTCCCCAGACGTCGTCGTGGTCCTTGCTCTCGATGACGACGCGAACGCGGGCAGCGGTGCCGGCCCGCGCGTTGATGACGCGCACCTTGTAATCGACCAGGGTCATCTCCTTCAACCGCGGAAAGTGGCCCTCAAGCGCTTTCCGCACGGCTCCGTCCAGGGCGTTGACCGGTCCATCCCCCTCGCTCACGGTGTGCTCGAGCGATTCCGCCGACCTTGAGCTTGATCGTTGCCTCGGTGGACGTGGAGCGATCGGGCCCGAGGCCGCTGCTCACATTCACGTGAAAGCCGTCCACGTCGAATGGGCGGCGATGACGACCGGCCAGCCGCTCGACCAGCAGCACGAAGGAAGCCTCGGCCGCCTCGAACTGATATCCTTCATTTTCGAGGTCCTGGACCCGGTCGAGCACGCGCGCGGTCAACTCGCCGTTTTGCTCGAGGCCGTATTCGCTCAGCTTCTCGACGACGTTGGATTTCCCCGATAGCTCGCTGATCAAGACCCGGCGTACGTTGCCCAGGGTCGCGGGGTCGACGTGCTCGTAGCTCGCCGCGTTCTTGCGGACGCCGTGCACGTGCATCCCCCCCTTGTGCGCGAACGCGCTGGCGCCGACAAACGGCTGATTCGACCGAAAATTCATGTTGGCCGTCTCGTAGACGTAGCGCGACAGCTCGGTCATGTGCTCGAGCTTGCCCGGCGAGAGCACCGAGTAACCCGAATACTTGAGCGCCAGGTTTGCCGCCACGCTGCAGAGATCGACGTTACCGCAGCGCTCGCCCAGACCATTGATGGTGCCCTGGACCTGCCGCGCTCCCTGCTGGACGGCCGCGAGGGCGTTTGCCACGGCGAGGTCGCCGTCATTGTGAGTATGAATGCCGATCTTGACCGTCGTCTCCTTGACGACCTGGGCAACGGCATCCGCGATCTGCTCCGGAAGCGCACCGCCATTGGTGTCGCAAAGCACGATCCAGGCGGCGCCCGAGGCGGCGGCGGCCTGGATGGTTTGCAAGCGCGTAGTCCGGGTTGCGGCGCAGGCCGTCGAAGAAATGTTCGGCGTCGTAGATGACTTCGGGAGCGTGCGCCGCGCAGAAGGCGACCGAGTCGGCAATCATCCGCAGGTTTTCCTCGAGCGAGACGCCGAGCACTTCGTGAACGTGCAGGTCCCAGCTCTTGCCGACGACGGTGATGGCCGGCGTGCCCGCCTCGACGAGCGCCTTCATCCCGTGATCGTCCTCGGCGGCGATGTCGCGGCGCCGCGTCATCCCGAACGCAGCGACCTTGGCGTGCTTGAGCTCCAGCTCGCCGCACAGCTCGAAAATAGGCGGCGTCCTTGGGGTTCGAGAGCGGATAGCCCCCTTCGATATAGTCGAAGCCAAGCTCGTCAAGCCGGCGCGTGATGAGCAGCTTGTCCTGGAGCGAGAAGTTGACACCCTCTCCCTGGCTGCCATCACGCAACGTCGTGTCGTACATGAAGATTCGGGTCATGGTATGTCTTGATTAACGACACTGTCGTCGACGTGGATCGGGTCTCGTTTTCGGCACCCGAATTCTAACAGATCGCCGCGAACCGGTCACAGCCAGACACCGAGGACGCTCGCTGGTTCAAGGGCGCGATGGAGCGAGCTACAGGACAAGGCGGTCGGGAATCGGCACCTCACCGGGTCTGGATCCTGCCGCGCCCGGCGTGGCAGTCGAACCCCCGGCGGAGCCCGCGTCGGCTCACCGGCCGCGAAAACGGTCGACTGGCTCGCTTCGATCCAGAAACCGGCGGGCGCACCCGGTCTCGACTGATATGGCGTCATGAAATCTATCCGCGAGACGGTTTCTCCAGGCGCGATCACGGAGAATAGCGAAAGTCTTGCGGCACGTACTGCAGAAAAAGCCCCTGCGCCGCTGCCTCAGGAACACGCGTAAAAAATCTCGAATTCCGAGTTGCTTCGGGTTGCGTATTGTGATGGAGCACGTTACGTTACGAGCATGATTATTCCCGTTTTCCACGTTATTTAGGGAGGCGATCGTGCGTAAGACTCAGATGGTGACCGATCGCGAGCTGGAGATCATGAAGATTCTGTGGGCTCGCAGCCGCGCGAGCGTGCGCGAGGTGCAGGAAGACTTGAACCGGGACGCTGGTCCGGTCGCTTACAGCACCGTGCAGACCTTGCTGAATATCATGGAGGAGAAGAAGGGCTTGGTCCGACATGTCGTGGAGGGTCGAACGTTCATCTACGTTCCGAAGAAGTCGTCCGAGCGGACCATCAGGGAGCTGACACGGCGATTCGTCGATCGAGTATTCGACGGTGCGCTCGACCGGGTCATGGTCGCCTTGCTGGGATCGAAGTCGCCGACTCCGGAAGAACTGGACCGGCTCCGTGCCATGATCGACGAAGCCCAGCAGCAGTCGTTTGCCAAACCCGACTCCGAGGACGGGTTTGGCGCCGAAGAGCCTTGAAGAGTTTCGCGAAGAGGCGCAAAGTAAGATGAAGAGCTAGCGGTGCGTAAAGAGTCCGGCTCGCTGGGGTCGGCTGTCCTCTGTGGCGGTCGACTGGACCTTGCAGATTTCAGCGTGCCGGCACTTTGACCGTATTTGCGTGCTCTGTGTTGAGCTCGGCGCCTCCGCCTGAAGCCCGGACTGCGCTCTTGAGCGTGAATGTGGACCGATTCCGCGTCTTGTGATTCTAGAGGTTGCCCGCGACTCGTGCGGGCGCCCGGATGAAGGCGCGGGGTCGGCTACTGCACGTCCAGGATTCGGGCGAACTCTCCTCAAGGCAAACCCATGTGGGTCTGGATTGATCGCGCCGGCCCCATCCTGTTCGATGCGGGGCTGTCGACGGCGATCTTGTTGAGTGCGGTCGTGGTGGCGATGCTCGTGTGCCGCCAACCCGCGCGTAGGCTGCGGATTGCGCGCGCGGCGCTCCTGGCGTCTCTGGCGATGATTCCGCTCGTCGCACTGGCCCCATTGCCGCGGCTCGACCTCGTCAACACGCTGGTCGACTACAAACTGCGGCCCGCGACCTTGAACGCGAAACCCGATCCGAGCCGGCCGGGGTCGGCAGGCTTCGTGGCCGACTTGCTGGCGAAGTGGCCGATTCCGGATGACCTACAGGACTACGTATCCGCCGCCACTCAATGGTTTCCGCGCGGTCTGGTCCTCGTCAACCTGACGTGCGTGGCCACCGGATGCGCGTGGCTCTTATTGGGCTTGGGGGGCGTGCGCTGGCTGTTGCGTCACTCGCGAGAGCCGTCTGGGCCGACGCAGGCGCTCTACGACCGGCTCACCGATGGCGGCATCAACTCGCAGGCCCGGCCGGCCCTGCGAGTCTCGACGCGAGTGCAGCGGCCCGTCGTTGCCGGCATGGTGCGACCGACGATCTTGATCCCGTCTTCGTACGACCAGTCCGAAAGCGACGCGGAACTGCTCCGCCTGACTCTGTTGCATGAAATCGCCCACGCCCGGCAATCCGATCCCTGGTTCGGCGCGATCGCTAGCCTGGCACAAACCGTCTGGTTCTTCTTGCCGCACATCTGGTGGATCCGGTCGCAATTGCTGATCGACCAGGAATTCCTGGCCGACCGTTCGGCCGCGCTCCACTTCGGCACATCCCCGGAATACGCGGCGTCGCTCTTGTCGCTCGCGGAATCCGGGCCGAGCTCACCGATCGAGTCGCGGCCCGGGGTGCGCAGCTCGATCTGGCCGGAGGTCGCGAAAAAGGGCCCGCGCTCTCCGCTCTTCCAGCGGATGCTGATGCTGCTTTACTGCCCGTTCCGCGTGGAGGCGCAAGCTCCGCGGTCGTGGAGCTGGATCTGGAGCCTGGCCGTCATTGCCGCTTCGATCTCTGCGGCATGCATGTCGATTCGCTGGCCTTACGCACTCGTGCTCGAACACCGGCAGATGGGTGATTCGCGATCGGCCGACGAATCGTTCCGGGTCGCCGATTTCGTCGCGGAACCGATGGTATTCCTGCCGGGAGGCCGAGCCCTCCCCTACATCATGCCGGTCGCGCTCCCCGCTCACTTCGAGCTAACGGTCGAGGTCCTGGCGAGCGTAAGCGAGCTTGCCAACGTCCACGTCGCCGGTCATCCGCTCGGACTCGCTCGACCCCTTCCCGCGGCCGTCGAGCCGAGCTCGACCTCACGCGCCTACGCCGAGGCCTGGCACCAGATCCGCCTCGTTCGCGAGGGACTCCAGCTCGCACTCTGGGTCGACGGACGTAAGCTTCCCGTCATTTTGAATCCGCAAGCGACCACCGATTGGCTGACCTTCGAGCCGAATCCCGATCGACCCACCCAGTTCCGAAATCTCATCGTCAACTGGTGACCGCGATCGAGAGCGCGACGGTGCGCGATCAACGAACGGCCGCTCGACCCTCCGTACGAGCATAAACTGCCACTCTGGCAGCCAAAGCGAGCGGCCAGTTCGTTTCCCGGCCAATCATGCCAATTTGGCAATTGAAGTCTGTTTTGCTTTTGCGTGAATTCGAAATCCGCGCAGATCGGCGATTATTTTAAAGACATTTCTGCAAGTGGGTTAAGAATCATTTCTCGAGAAGTTGCGACGCCTCGTGTCAAATTGGCACAGGCTCTGCTAATGCTTTTCCGACAGCAAGTCGGTCGTGCGGTAGGGGGTGGATCCCTGCCAGACCGACGGTGTGTGTTGGGTAAGGGAGGTATCGATGAATGGTCTGCATTGGCAGCGACGTTGGGATCCGTTTCACGAGCTTCAGCGCGAGGTCGGTCGTCTGTTTGAATCGCTTGGCCCCCTGCCGTCCTTACGGCAGTTGCATAGCTATCCGCCGATGAACCTTTACGATGCCGGCGACCGGTATGTCCTGTCGGCTCAGCTTCCGGGAATGACGCCGGCGGATATCGATCTCTCGATCACCGGCGAGACGCTAACGATGCGCGGTGAGCGGAAGCGGGCGGAAGGGATCAAGGATGACAGTTATCGCCGCCAGGAGCGACCGATGGGGCGCTGGGCACGCACGATCACTCTGCCGGACCGCGTGGATAGCACGCAGGTCGCGGCATCGTTCTCGGACGGCGTACTGACGGTCAGTATTCCCAAGGCCGAAGACGCCAAGCCGCGTCATATCACGGTCACGGCGGCGGGAGCGACGGCTTGAATTGACTGGCAACACTGATCGGGGAATAGGAACTGATCACTGCACCGACTTATCACGAGGGGAGATAGAAAACAATGCCACTTGAACATCCGACGGTCCGCGTACGGGTAGGAACACAACCGGCCGGTCCTCCACCGGACGATGGCGCAAGCGCCGCGTTCGAGACGCAACGGCGCGAGACTTACACGCCGCCGATCGACATCCACGAGGCGCCCGAGGGGCTGACGCTCGAGGCCGATCTACCGGGAGCGAGCGAGCGCAATCTCAATATTCAGCTCGAAGACAACGTGCTCAACCTGTACGCCAAGGTCGACGCGCCGGCCCCGGATGGCGCCCGGCCGGTCCACGAAGAGTATCGCCTGGGAGATTATCACCGTTCGTTCATCTTGAGCGATGAAGTGGACCGCGAGCGAATCACGGCGGAGTTGAATAACGGCGTTCTCCGGCTGTTCTTGCCGAAGGCCGAGCGCGCCGGACGCGCCGAATTGAGATCAAAGCGTCCGAAGCGGCGCCTGCGGCAGGCGAGCGTTCCTGAGCACGTGGACCCGGCGGGCGTGATGTGCCCAGACGGGTCCGTGCTCAAGACCGCCCGCTCAATTCCGACAAGAATGGTCTTTAATTCCGTATCGACTATGGAGCCCCGAACATGCCCCGAACCACTCACTGGAGGCGCGAAGCCTCCGGCGCGTTTCATCTTTTGCAGAACGAGTTGAATCGGTTACTCGAGGAGTACCTTCAACCGCGATATCCCAGGCGCCGAAGCGCCTCCGACGGACCTCGAGCCCTCGGCTTGGAGCCCGGTGGTCGACGTCTACGAAACGCCGGAGGAGTCGATCGTCGTCGTGGAAGTGCCCGGAGTCGACCCAGCCTCGATCGACGTGGCCCTCACGGGCAGGGACCTTATCCCTGCGCGGCGTCAAGGAGGCGGCTAGCCTGCCGGAGCCGCTCTTGCAACTGCGAGAACGGCGATTCGGAGCGTTCCATCGCCAGCTCACACTTCCCAACGATGTCGACGTGGAGAAGGTACGAGCCGAGGCAAACAATGGCGTCCTCACGATCAGACTGCCAAAACGGGTCGCCGCGAAACCACGGACGATACCGATCCGGCCCACGTGAGTTTCCAAGTGCGCGCGGCCGCGCCGAGTGCTCCGCGACGCGCCTTTGCGTCGCGTGAGCACCGGCGCAGCCGTCGGAACCTGTGCGAGGCAAGGCTGGCTGCGCTGGTTGTTCATGCGGATAATACGCTTCCCGACTCTTCCGGTCGCCAATTTGTGGTAAATTGGTCCTATCAGGTCCAATATCACGAAGAGCGGAGCATTGCGAAATGGAGACCGAGAAGGTCATCACGTACACGGCGATTGGCGTGGCCGGCCTCGTTTGCTTGATCTTCCTCCTCGATCTGGTCGCCGGCATCTTCGGTCGGAACTCGGTCGCAATGGATGTGATGTTCATCCTCGGGGCGGCGTTCTTGCTCTGGCAGGGTGTCGAGACAATGCTCGAGCTCCGATGAGGCGCACCGATCCGCCAATTGAATCGACATTTCGGCCAGGTCGCCGGCGCTTTGAACCACGCCTCGGCTCACCGCGATCACGCCCGGTTGCGCGATAGGGCGACGAATTCCACGGTCGTCCATCAATCGCTTTGCGCCGGTCCGGCGTGCAGCGGTGGCGGCGATTTGCGCTGCGCGCTGCTTGCGCCGAAAGGGAGTCGATTAGCCCGTCCCATGTGAATTCGGTCGCCTCTGCCGAAATCTTCCAGCCCAGCGCCTCGGCCGTGCTGGACGTCACCGGGCTGATGCTTGCCAGGCGAATCTCGTTGCCGATCTTGCTTCGAGCGGTTTCGGGTAACAAGTCGTGCAACCGGGTTGTGATCGCCGAGCTGGTGAGTGTCACCCAGTCGACGGAGCCGCCGAGGATCCGTTCCACGACATCAGGGGGCAACGCCGCGATATCTGCGTTGTGATAGACCGCGACCTGGTCGACATCGGCCAGGTGCCCCAGTTCTTCACGGAGGATGGTTCGTCCTCGATCCGCGCGGGCGAGCAGGATTTTGCGCCGCCGGCGCACCGGCCGAGCGCGGCGGCGAGGCATTCCGAGCGATACGAGTCCGGTATGAGGTCGGCGCGAAGGTGAATCTCGGCGAGGGCGCGAGCGGTCGCGGGACCGATCGCGGCCAGCTTCAGATGTCCGAGTGATCGCAAATCGCGACCGCGCGATTCCAGCTCCTGCACGAAGAATCGGACCCCATTGGCCGAGGTGAACACCAGCCACTGGTAATCGGCGAGTCGCGCGATGGCCGAGTCGAGGGGCTCTCGGTCGGTGATCGGCCGCACCTCGACCGTCGGCGCCAGCAGCACTTCAGCGCCGAGAGCCTCGAGCATCGCTGCTGAGCGAGCGCCTTCGTCGCGGGGACGCGTCACGACAATCCGCTGCCCGAAGAGCGGCAGTTGTTCAAACCACGCGAGATCCTCGCGCAACGAGACGACTGGTCCGACGACCAGGAGCGCCGGGGGGCGCACACCGGCTCGGCCTGCGACCTGTGCGATTGTCTCCAGGGTTGCGACCTCGGTGCGCTGCGACGAAAGGGTGCCGGCTTCAATCACAGCCGCGGGAGTGTCGGGCGGCTTGCCCAGCCGCAAAAGCGTGCGGCAGATCGCCGCGAGATGCGTCACCCCCATGTAGACGACCAGAGTACCTGGAAACCGCGAGAGCGCCGGCCAGTCGAGACGGTTGTGCCCTGCGTCCGCTTCGGGATCGCCGTGCCCCGTCACAAACGCGACCGCGGAGGCGGCCGCGCGGTGGGTCACGGCGATCCCGGCATAGGCCGTCACGCCGACGCCAGCGGTCACACCCGGCACAATCTCGAACGGAATGGCCGCCGCGCGCAGCGACAAGGCCTCCTCCGCCCCGCGCCCGAACACCAGCGGGTCGCCCCCTTTGAGCCGGACGACACTGCGGCCGGCGCGCGCATGGTCGATCAACAGCGAATTGATCTCGTCCTGCGTCAACGTGCAGTGGCCGATCGACTTGCCGGCGGCGATTCGCAATGCGCTGGCGGGGGCCAGGTCGAGTAAGCGAGTGCTGGCCAGATGGTCGTACACGACCACGTCGGCGCGTGAGAGGACCGCTTCACCCCGCCGGGTCAAGAGCCCGGGATCCCCCGGACCGGCCCCAACCAGATAGACTTTCGCCGGAGCGCTGGCCATGCGGGAAATCTCGTGTCGCTCGCGACCGGGGGCGTTTCGTGGTTCCGGGCGCCCGGTGCACGTCTGGCACGGAACTGTCGCTGGCGGCGCGCCCGGAACCTCGAGTTTTCATCACCGGCCCCGCGGGTTCAATCGATCACCGCCGGCCGTTTCTTTCTGTTGCCGATCATCAGGATGCCCAGCTCGTAAAGCAGGATCATGGGTACGGCCAGCAGCACCATGCTGAACGGGTCTTGTCCGGGGGTCAGGACGGCAGCCGCGATCGTGATGACCAGGATCGCGAATTTCCGCTTGGCGCGGTAGTCATCGACTGTGAAGACGCTGATTCGTTCCAGGAAGAGCATGACGAGCGGCGTCTGGAATGCCAGCCCGAAAATCAGCGGCAGGATCGTGGCAAATCCCATCCAGTCGCTGAGCCGGAGCGTGGGAGCAACCCCCAGCCAGACGTTGAACTGCAGCAGGAAGGTGAGGGTGACCGGCAGCACGCCGAAGAAGCAGAGGAACACTCCCGCGAGGAAGAGCCCGAGGGAATAAGGCAAATACTTCTTCACGTAGCTTTGCTCATGACGATAGAGCCCGGCGGCGACGAACGCCCAGATCTGATAGAACACCCAGGGGCTTGCCAGCACCAGGCCGCTGACCAGGCACACCATGAAGAAAATCGTGAGCGTTTCCAGCGGGGCGAGCGAGACCAGGCTCTGGTCGATCTGAACCGTCGATCCTTGAATGGCCTTGATCAGTCCCGACTCGAAGAACTGGACCGGCAAATTAAGCGTACGTGCCCTTGAGCGTTTCCGCGTCGGGCAGCTCGAGCTTGGGTGCGATCTTCCTCAGCTCGGTGACAAACACATCGGCATCGACGACCGCTTGCACCCTGGGGCTGATGGACTTTTTTTCTTGAGCCAGCTCGGCCTTCTTCTTGTATTCGGCGCTGTAGAAAGCATCGAGAGCGTCCTTGGCAGGCTTCTCCATCTGCTTCATCACCCGCCAGCCGATGTCCAGCGGCGGAACAAAAACAATGATCACGCCGACAAACAAGCCGATCAAGGCCAGGATCAGTCGGACTCGGAGCTCCTCGATGTGCTCGCCGAAGCTCATGGTGACCATGGACTGCTCTTCAGCGAAGAGATCGTGATCGTTAGGCATGGACGTGAGCCACCCGTAAGTATGCGGGATGGAAATCGCCGAGAACGGCGGGTCGGAGAGGAGACGCGGGTTGCAACGGCCAGTCCCGAGGCCGGAACCCTTTTGGGCGGCGCCACGCATCGGCCTCGCGGGGACGGCCGATCGCGCGGGAGCGTTCCTACTAACCATAGCTTAACACACGCGCCATGTCCGTTTCCAGAGGATCTCCACGTCTTCAAGAATCGGTCGAAAACAATATCTTTTTGCATCGGCCTGCTGCGCTCGAATACACTCGGTAGGCCGGACGGCCGGCTGTGCCCGTCGCGCCAGGCAGCCCCCGATCCGATTGATCGGTTAACAACTCGCAAGGGAGGGACGAGGCGTGCGGATTCTCACCCGGCTCGGCATGACGATCTGCCTGGTCGTCGTCGCCAACCCCTTGCCCGCTGGCGCCCGTGACGCCGACGATCCCAAGATCCGCATGTCCGTGGTCAAGATACTCTCCACGGTGCGCCGCCCGGACGTGTACCGGCCGTGGACCAGGAGCGGCCCGCAAGAGCTCACGGGCTCGGGCATCGTGATCGTCGGCAAGCGGATCTTGACCAATGCGCATATGGTCACACATGCTAGCCGCGTGCAGATCAAGCCTGACAAGTCGAGTGACACTTTTGGCGCGGCGGTCGAGTCGATCTCGCCGGGAATCGACCTGGCGATTCTCAAGCTCGACGACGAATCGTTCTTCGACACGCATCCTCCGATTCCAAGCAGTCCCGCTCTTCCAGGAGTCCAGCAGACGGTCTTGACATACGGCTATCCCGAGGGAGGAGTCGACCTCTCGATCACCCGCGGCATCATTTCGCGAATCGAGTACGCCGATTATTACCTGGGGACCGAGGGGCTGCGGATCCAGGTCGACGCCGCGATCAATCCCGGCAATAGTGGCGGCCCCGCGATTGTGGACGGCCGGATGATCGGGATCGTGTTCAGCAGCCTCCGCCAGTCCGACAACATCGGCTACATCATCCCGATGGAAGAAATCGAGCTGTATGCCCAGGACGTGAAGGATGGCCGCTACCACGGCAAGCCCGTCTTGATCGACGAGTTTCAGAACCTGGAGAACGAAGCGCTTCGCAGCAAGCTCAAGCTCGACAAGAAGACAACTGGGGTTATGGTGCGAAAGCTGCATAACCATGAGACGTCGTATCCCCTGCGAGTCGGCGACGTCGTCACTCGGATCGGCGAGAGCACAATCGACAACGCGGGAATGGTGCGCATTCAAGGCGACCGGCTGATCCGCTTTCAATACCTGGTCCAGCGGCTCGCCCGCGACAACAAGTTGACGATCACGGTGCTGCGCGACGGCCGGGAACAGTCGCTCGGGATTCCGGTCGGACCGGAGCACAATCGCTGGCTGGTCCCGTTCCTGGGCGATCAGAGCCCGTCCTATTTCATTTACGGCCCGCTGGTTTTCACCGAGGCGACGGACGACTACCTCCGATACTTGTCGTCCGATGATTCCGTTTCGCGGATCATGAATAACCTGTACTCAAGCAATCCGCCGTTCACGCGCTATGGCGAGCGACCGGCGTTCCCAGGTGAGCGAATCGTGATCGTCGCCCACCCGATGTTCACGCACAAAATCAGCAAGGGATACAACGAGCCGTACGCCGATGCGATTAACACCGTCAATGGCATCCGGGTTCGAAACCTCAAGCATCTAGTCGAAATCCTTCGCGACGCCACCGATGAGTTCGTCGAAATTAGCTTCGCCTGCCGCTTCACCGACACGATTGTCCTGAAGCGCATGGAGGCGCCGGACTCTACCGAGGAGATCTTGAACGACAACAGCATCCGCCAGCAGTGTTCCGCCGACATCGCCCCGATCTGGAACCGCCGGTAGGATTTGCGATTGCGCGACCGCTCGGGTCTCCAGCAGACCTGGCCGTCAAGACTCGGACGCGTCGTCCAGACCAAGCTCCCTGGCGATTCGCGTTACAGCCCTGGCAAGCCGGACCCGATGCGCGTTGGGACGGCCGCCGAGCTCGGCGGCGATCTCTGCCCACTCGAGCCCTTGCCCGCGCTTTTCGAGCAGCAGCAGCTCGTCGCGGGTCATCCGGTTCCTCGCCTCTTGCACGAGCTCACGGGCCGCCAGTTCCTGGCTGGACTGCTGCCCGGAGCCGGGCAGTTTGCAAGGACGGCCCGGGTCTAGCCGCCTCTGATCGCGGGCGCGGAGTGCTCGCGGTTTGCCTGGCCGGCCACCTTGTTGCGGGCAATCGTCGCGAGCAGACGGACCAGTTTTTCAGGGCTGTCGAGGTCGTACTGGCCAAGCGACGTGCGGACGAAGAACGATGCGAATACCGACTGGCAAATGTCGACCGACTCGACCAGCCGTCGCAGCTTCGGGTTGCGCAGGTGAACGGCGCATGCGCGCCGGATCGCCGGTTCGTAGGCTCGACCAGCTCCATCGCCGCTCGTTCGTCGCCGTTGCGGACCCGCCGGATGAACTCGACGAACGTCGAATCGTTGGAGCCCTCGGTGACGGCAGCGCCATCCTGGCTGTCTGGCCCCATGATGGCTTCCCCGCGGCCTTTCCGACCCGGACGACGCATTTCGATCGCCTGGTGGCTCGTTCCGATTTTACCCGTCCCGGCGCTACGCGGCATTCCTTTTTTTCGCCCGACTGTTCGCTTCGGTCACGGGGCGAGATAAATCCAGTAAGCGAAGATGGTAAGCGGCTCAAGGCGTCGAGAAGTTGCTTTCTGGGATCGCTCTTGACCGCAGCCGCTCGCGAGGCAGAGCTCTTCGATGCGTTTGGTGCCCGCGGCCGGGGCGGATTTTGCGGATGTCGCAGATTACGCTGGGAACTCGACGCTCGAATGGCGCGATCTTCGGAGCCGAACGGGTGCGAGGTTGGCTGGCACGGCCAGCCAGCCACGGTGCGAGAACCAATACTGATATCGCGAACCTGGGCTTGCGCCTGTGTCTGATCACAGGGCGGCCCGCGCGGCGGTCCTCTGGCGGGAGCGCACCTCGCCAGCCGGTCGAGCCTCGCAGCGCCAGGCCGGGTGTCGCTCTAGAGCCTGTTATTGACTTATCGTGAGCTTTGCTCATGTTAGCGGCATGAGCACGACACGGAAGTCGTATCCGAGCGACGTCTCGGATGCGGAATGGGAGTTCTTGCTCCCGTATTTGACGTTGATGCGCGAGGATGCCCCGCAGCGGGAACACGCTCTGCGCGATCTTTTCAACGCGATCCGCTACGTCGTCAAGACGGGCTGTCAGTGGCGATTTCTGCCCCATGATTTTCCGCCTTGGACGGCGGTCTATCAGCAGGCGCGGCGCTGGATGCACGCCGGCGTGTTTCGAGCACATCACACACGACCTGCGGATGATTGTTGCGGATTGGTCGATGACGCGAAATCGCGCAACCGACGGCGGCGATTCTGGACGGCCGCACGCTGCAATCGACGCCGGAGAGCGGCGGCCGCGCGGGCTACGACGGGGCCAAGAAGAAGAAGGGGTCGAAGGTGCATGTGGCCGTGGATACGCTGGGAAATCTGCTTGGCCTTGAAGGTGACGGCGGCGAACGAGCAGGAGCGGGCGCAGGTGGCGGAATTGGCCGCGAAGATTCAGGAGGTCACCGGTGGCAAGGTCGAAATCGCGTTCGTCGATCAGGGCTACACCGGCGAAGAGGCGGCGCAACAAGCGGAGCAAGATGGAATCCAGCTTGGAGGTCGTCAAGCATACCGAAGCCAAAACGAGGGTTTGTCCTGCTGCCGCGACGTTGGGTCGTCGAACGGACCTTCGGATGGCTCGGCCGATTTCGCCGCCTGGCACGCGACTACGAACGACTGACCACAACGCTCGCGGGCTGGCATTGGCTCGCCTTCGTCGCACTCCTGCTCGTCAACAGGCTCGGACTCAAAAGTGCATAACAGGCTCTAGAAAAATAGGCCTTCGCGGAAGTCGTCCGAAGGGTCATCGCCTTTTTCACCCCACACATGGCTCCTCAGCGCATGGGCCTCGCCTCGAGTTTGGCCAATTCGCGTTCCGACTCCGGAGAAATTGGAGACAGCGATAAAGTCCCAGATCACGGTCCCAGCGCCCAGAGCCGTACGGACTCCAAAGTGGTGTTTTCGCCGAGCTCGAAGATCTTATCGACGGCCCATGCGATGTGCCTGGACATCCGGCCAATCGCCTCGTCGAGGACGCGGCTGCCTATCGACTTGACTTCATGGCGAACCTCGGGCTCGGCGGCCCAGCGGTACGCAGTCCGTTCGTTCACCCCGTTTTGCATAGCCCATTCGGCGACGGGGATGCCGTCGGCGACGGCAATGGCGAGC
>CAWDZZ010000018.1:0-150973 GCA_963806595.1 uncultured Isosphaeraceae bacterium
CCTTCTTCGCGACTTTTTTCACTGATGGGGCTTCTTTTTCCTTCGTGGCCGAAGCCTTCTTCACGACTTTTTTCGATGCCGGCTTTTCGCGGGTCTTGGTGTCCGATCCGCTTTCGCAACCGGAGCGTCGCCGATCTCGATATCGAAGATGGCTCCCAGGTCGTCTGTCGCGATCGTGGGGGCGCTGCTCGTGGCCTTGATCGGCGCCGTGGGGATCGCCTGTTCGATCAATTCCGTGTGATCCACGCCCCGGAGTACGAACAGCAACTCCGGCGACGAATCGAGGCGATTTCCGACTCCGTACATCACCGCGGCCAGGTGCTTGCACATCCCCGCATAGTCCGGGCAACTGCACCGCATCTTGATCTCTTTCGGCTTCGGAAAAAGCCCCTGATCCCGATCCGTCACCAACTCCATCACCGCTTTCGACAGCTTGCCTTGCAGCAGTTCGACGAGCGTGCCGATTTTGCCCGCGGATTGTTCTTTCAATGCTTGCCAGTCTGGCTTCGGTAGCGCGGCGATGTCGATCTGGATTTCGTACAGTTCCGATCCGCTCACGAGGGCTTCGATCCGCCCCTTGTCGATCTTCAAATGCACGACCGAACCATTCCGAACGTAGGTCCGTCCGCGCGGCAGGCGATTCGCGAAGTCGCTGTAGCCCTCCAGGTTCGTACACCACGCCTTGCCCCAGAAGGTCGAGGCGATGGTTCGGCCCTCGATGCGGACCGGGCAAATTTTTTGCCCTTTCTTGGTCCGCTTGGCAACTTCCCTCGCGGCCTGGGCGCGCCGTTGAGCCACGGGAACATAAGGCTTGCATCCGTAGTAATCGTCGTCAGTACCTGCCCATTGGAGTGCCCTGCCTCTCACGAGTCTCATCAGTCAGTCGGCGGTCGCCTGGTGCAAATCCAGCTTCACGAACCTCAATAACGTATCGTTGTCCATTTCCGTCAGCAAGACTTCCCCCGAGTCTTCTCCACCGATCGCTTCGCCCGCGACCTGGCTTTTCCGCGCGATCATCTCGTCGATCCGTTCCTCGACCGTTCCCCGGCAGATGAACTTATGAACCAGCACGTTCTTCTTCTGGCCGATCCGAAAGGCGCGGTCGGTCGCCTGGTTCTCGATGGCCGGGTTCCACCAGCGGTCGAAGTGGATTACGTGCGAAGCCGCCGTCAGGTTCAGCCCGGTGCCGCCCGCTTTCAGCGACAACACGAAGAAAGGCGGGCCGTCTTCCCGTTGGAATTGATCGACGAACTCCTTCCGCTTCTTGACGCTCGTCCCCCCGTGGAGCACCAACCCGGATCGACCGAAAAGCGTGGCGAGGAACCCGGCCAGCGGGTCGGCGATCTCGCGAAACTGCGTGAAAACGAGGACCTTCTCCTGCCGGGACGCGATCTCTTCGGCGATCTCCGCCAACCGGCGAAACTTGCCGCTCCGGTCGGCCGCGTAGTCGTTCGTGCCGGCCACTTGGGCGGGATGATTGCAAATCTGCTTCAGCCGCATCAGTTGGGCCAGGACGATCCCCCGCCGTTGGATTCCATCACTCGCCTCCAACTGTTCGGCGAGATCCTCGACCGCTTTCTGGTAGAGGGCCGCCTGGTGCTTGCTCAGCGCGCAATAGGCTTTCACCTCCGTCTTATCCGGGAGATCGGAGATGACCCGTTTGTCGGTCTTCAACCGCCGGAGGATGTAGGGTCGCACGAGATTTCGCAGCGGTTCGAACGAAGGGACCTCGGCGTCTTGCAACCGCTTGACGAACGAGCCGAATTGCTTGGCCGATGCCCAGCAGCCCGGGGTTCAAGAAATCGAAGAGCGACCAGAGGTCCGAAAGCCGATTCTCGACGGGCGTGCCGGTCATGGCGATCCGACTGGCGGCGGTCAATTCCTTCGCGGCCCGGGTCTGCTTCGTGCCGGAGTTCTTGATCGCCTGGGCTTCGTCGAGGATCGCCAGTCGCCAGCGATACTGCTTCATCCAGTCCGTTGCGGACGAGCATGCCATACGTGGTGATGATCAGATCGAACGTGTCGGCATCGGCGAGTCCGATTTCACCGGCGTTTGCATTCACTTCCGAAGGATGGGCCACGGCGAACGAGAGACTCGGCGCGAACTTCGCCAGCTCCGATTTCCAGTTCGCGATCAGCGACGCCGGCACGACGAGCAGGCTCGCTTTTTTCTGTTTGTCGCGCTTCAGATCGAGCAGCAGCGAGATCACCTGGACGGTCTTGCCGAGGCCCATATCGTCGGCCAGGCAGCCTCCCAGTCCCAGGCGAACGACGAATCGCAACCAGGCGTAGCCCGTCTGCTGATACGGGCGAAGCTCCGCCTTCAAATCGGGAGGGGCCATCTCCTGCCGGGTCTCCGGAGAACGTAGGCCCTTGAGGACCCCATCCAATTCGGCGCCGGCGGTCAGGCCCGACCATTCGCGAATCGCCGTCTGGCTTTTGTCCTCGTCCTCTTTGGCGAGATTCGCCCCGGAAAGGAGACGCATTCCTTCAAAGAACGAAATGCCCTCCCGGCGAACGTCCCTTTCGATACCTCTTCCAATGCTCCAGGGCTTGCTTCAACTTCTCCTGATCGACTTCGACCCACTTACCCTTCAATGGGACCAGGCCCCCGCTGGATTCGAGCAACTGAGCGATCTCATCCGGGCTGAGCGTTTCTCCTTCGAGGCTCATGCCGACGGAGAATTGCATCATCGCATCGATCCCGATGCCTGCCGAATTCTTCGAATCGATCTTCACGCTGACGAGGGGCCGGAGCGGTTTGCGGGCGTTCCACCAGTCTGGCACCCGTACGATCAAGCCGCTCGATTCAAAGAGGGGTATCGCTTTGATGAACTCGTAGGCTTCTCTCGGCGTCCACGCGAGGGGGTGATAAATCTGCTCGGAATCGACGAGTCGTCGAATCAATTCCGAGGATTCGGCGGCTTTCGAAATCGGGAGCAGTAGATTCAGCATCGCCTCGCGGTTCTGCTCCCCGGCATACTGCTGAAGCGCCCGGCCAAGCGGTTCGTGCTTCACTTTACCCTGCGGTGTCAGACCGTTGGCAAACGTGGCCAGGAACGCGAACGGGTACTCGGGGTTCCGCTTGTTCTCGGCCAGGTGGAACGTCACGCGGCCGACAAAACGCCACTGGGGGTTGCGTCTCCGCAGATAGCCTTGAGCTCCGCCCGGGTGCTTTCCGACTTCGCTCCGGGTGAGAGAATCGAGGTCTTGCCACCAATTCGAAAGGACTTCCGGAGTCAGATACTCCAGCCCGATCATCGGAGGCGCCTGCCGTATCGCCAGTTCGAGGTCGGCTACGGGAGGCGGGAGTTCGGGGATGGGTTCGCCGGGTTCTCCCGTTGCGGCTTTGCAAAGGTTCGTGAGATAAAGCCGGGCGATCGAGCGTGCGAACTCGAAGGACGACGGCAGCGCCGCTTCCATCTCTTCGCTTGCGGAGTAGAGCATCCCTCGGGCCGTACTCTCACGGTACGCCTCGAGCATCGCTTTCGAGAGTTTCCGATCCGGAGTTTCGAGCGGCGTTTCTCGAACGAGGAGATGCCCTTGCGGCGTGATCGTCAGATCGTGCATCGTGAGGCGACTCGCGCTGTTTTGAATGGTTGACATCGTCTAATACTATGCGACTCTATGAGCTGAAGAGGAGTCGACTTCCCTGGACGGTGATTCCGTCGTCGGCATGGCGAGGTCAATCGACCATCGCTGCGGAAGGGCGAGCCAGCGTGGAATTCGTGATACTGTGCCTCACACCCATGACGGAAAGGATGTCATGGCTGACTTCACTCCGACTCAGGGCCGTTATCTGGCGTTCATTCACGCCTACACCAATTTGCACGGATATCCGCCCGCCGAATCCGAGATCGCAGCGGCCATGTGCGTCTCGCCGCCTTCGGTGAATCAGATGGTGAAGATGCTGGAGAAGAAAGGGCTGATCCTGCGCCAGCCGGGCCAGCCCCGTTCGCTCCAGGTCCTGGTCCCGGAGGACGAGATTCCGCCGTGGAACAGTCGCAAGCAGGCGACGACTCCGGCGCGTCCGGACAACCAACCGAGCCGCGTCGCAGTGGACCCGGCGGCGCCTCCGGCGAACTTGTACGTCGTCTCGGTCTTCTTGATGAGTGGGCCGACCAGCAAGAAGTTCGCCAACAAGGAAATCAGCCGCGTGATCGAAATCCGCGGCGACCAGACACTCGAACAACTGCATGAGGCCATCTTCCAGGCGTACGACCGTTGGGAACAACATCTGTACGAATTTCAGTTCGGCAAACGTCCGTTCGATCCCGACGGGCCCAACTACGGAGTTCCCAGTCCGCAACGAAGGAAGAAAGGGGATGGGGACGCCCGCACGACAAAGCTGGACGACCTGGATCTGAAGCCGGGTCGTGTCTTCGGTTACTGGTTCGACTTCGGCGACGACTGGTTTCATCAGGTTCAGGTGGACCGGATCGAGAAAGCCATCCCGACCGTCACCTACCCGCGTGTCATCAAGCGGGTGGGCAAATCTCCGCCGCAGTATTGCGACGAATAGTGGCTGCGAAGTGTGGAAACCATGTCAAACTCGAAGAAAAAACGCAAAGTTGCCAAGCCGAAACGCAAACGAACCGCCGCCGAAAAGCGAGCGCGGCGCGAGCGAAAGAAGAAGTTCATGACGATCTTCATCAACGGCAAGCAGAAGCGGGTTCCGCGTCCTCAGTTGATCGAAGGCTTGCCCGTCGACGAATTCATCGCCAGGAATGCCGACCCCATCTGGTTGCACCAGAATGAACTCTGGGAGCTCATGACTCCTGATGACGAAACTTGAGGGTTTACCGGCCAAGTGACGTGACGCAACTTCAATAAAGAAAGCCACTTGCGATGAATCGCAGGTGGCTTCTTATGGAGGCGGCGGGAATTGCACCCGCGTCCCTGGAAACGCAAGTACCTTCTCTGTCATGCCTTTATGGCAAGCAGGGATGCTTCTGGCTGGAAACTGGCTGGGAATCCGCAGCACCAGGAGACACCTCGGGTCGCCCCATGACACTGCCGCCGGAGCTGCGGCAGGTCATCAAGGCCTGGCCGTCCCTTCCCCGCCATGTCGTCCGGGCAATCCTGGCGCTGGTCGAGTCCCAGGAATAATGGAGGCACATCGCCTCCAATCTGCGTCGTGAGAGCCTCTCCAGCAATTTGGCGGTAACTGCCTGCTGGCCATCGTGCATGATATCTGATAGATCGTGCCCGTCTGACGAATCGAGCGGATAACCTCCCCAAAGGCAGAACTACCGGACCGCAACGTGCCGGTGAGCGGGCCACCGGGGCGGCGAATAGCCCGTCCGAGGGGTGGCAATCGTGAGCCTTGTCAGGAGGGAATTTGACTCTATAGTAGATTTCCTATATAGTGGGAGGTGTGGGGCTTTGGAGGACGACTTTGAAACGCCGGTGCTGCGGCCTCTCTTTTGGATGGGGAGCTCGAAGAAGGACATTCAGGCATTTCCAAAAGGCGCGCAAAAGCTTATCGGGGACGAGCTGCAACTCATCCAGTTTGGCGGCATGCCGAAGGATGCCAAGCCCTTCAAGGGGATCGGCAGCGGCGTGTTCGAGTTAGCCGCGCGGTACGACGGCGATGCCTACCGCACGGTGCTGGCCATCCAGCTCGGCACGAAAATCTACGTGCTCCATGCCTTCCAGAAGAAGTCCAAGAAGGGCGTTGCGACACCGAAGCAGGATGTGGATTTGATCAAACAGAGATACCGAGAGGCAAAGGAGCGGGCAAAAAAATGAGCGATGACGATCAGGCAGAAATCGAGTTTGAAGAAGGGTCGGGTAATGTATTTGCCGATTTAGGGCTCGACGATGCCGACGAACGGTTTTCCCGGGCGCAACTCGGGTTTCATGTTCATAAGATACTCAAAGACAAGAAGCTTAAACAGCGGGAGATCGCCTCTCTGCTCGGAATCAAACAGCCGGAGGTATCCCACCTGATGAACGGGCATTTCAACCGCTTCACCACCGACAAGCTGCTCGATTTCCTCAGACGACTTGACCGCAAGGTCACGATCCAGATCAGCCCTCACAAACCGGGTGAGCCTTATCAGGAAGTCGGCTTTGGCTTCTGAGCAGCAATGGTGATACCGATCGGGAATTCAGCGCCAATTTCGATCGCCAGGCCAGCGCCACTAACAGCGTCTTATTCCTTGGTCTCTCCCCACCGAAGGCGAACAAAACCGTCTCTTTCTTTGTTTCGTTCCGCCGAAGAGCGATGCAGTCCGGAATCTTGTTCCTCGTTTCGATCGAGCGAGGAACCTCACGCCGGATTTACCACTGTCGTGCTTGGCTGTCCCCCACGAGCCACCTTTTAGGGTGCTACCTCTCGGTTCCGTGCGCGCCCTATCTGTGGAACACGTTGCTGTCGTCGGACCCGAAGCAACGCGCCAACCCCGACGGCATGGTGGATGGGGAATTCGCTTGCAAGGGGACGTGAACTGACCGGTTCATGTCGAGTCTCGCCGATTGCCGTGCAGAGTCAGATCCCGTCGGTCGTAGCGAAAGCGACGGTTGGCGTGATTTGAACTTTCTCAGCCACGGGATGAGAGCACACGCAGTCTTATGCGGATTCTCTTTGGGATTCTCGTTCCTGGGGAACCCGGAGCTCATAGTTCGGAAGATGGAAATCGTCCCGCATATGGCGCACGAAGAAATAGTGGCAAAGCGGGGGAAACGCCATCAGTTTCGTTGCCTGGTTGCGAAACCACACTCCAGCCCACGTCTTCGGCACGAAGGCAGAGGCGAAGTACCGGGCCAATTTCTGTTTGCCTTCAACGAACGGTCGAACCAACTGCTCGTAGCGACGAAAGGCCGCCTGGAAGTCCTGTCCCGCGCCGTTGAGTTCACCGGCGAGCACATAGGCTTCGGTCATGGCGAGTCCCGCACCTTCGCCGGCCATCAGGGAAACGCATGCCGCGGCATCGCCAATTAGCATCACGCGTCCTTTTGACCAGCCGTCCATTCGGATTTGACTGACGCGATCATAATAAACGTCACTGATTTGATCCATCGCGCGCAGGATGCGCGGGCATTCCCAGCCGGCATCCGCGAAGACTTGATGCAAAACAGCCTTCCTCTCCGCCACATTGCACGGCTCAGGGCCCGTTAGCTTCTCGGCGGAGAAGATGAAGGAAAAGATCGTCCGATCGTCGCGTAGAGCAAAGCGCCCGACCTGTCTACTTGGCGTTGTGTAAGTGACGCCAATGAGTTCGTCGCGGGGCCGATAGCCTTCGACCTCGAAGGTGGCGACCCGGTATCCGAGTGGCTTTTCAAATTGATGTTCGGGTCCGAATACAATCGCCCGCACGGTGGAATGCAACCCGTCGGCGCCGATCACGAGGTCGAACTCGCGCGCCGGGCCGTGCTCGAAGGAGACGAGCACGCCGTTCGTGCATTCGTTAATGGTCGAAATGCTATTGTCAAAGAGCGTTTCGACACGGCTCCCGATGCTTTGGTAGATCGCGGCGGCCAGATCGCCGCGCGGTACGCTCGTAAAGCGCTCCATCAGATTTTGACGCAGATAATCCGTGGAGAATCCTCCCGCCTTGCGACCGTGTTTATCGACGTCCCGAACTTCCCGAAAAATGTATCCGTGCGATCGGAGCTCCGGCAGAATGCCCATCCGTTCCGCGACTGTGTAGCCGACGCCCCAAAAATCAACTACATACCCGCCAGTGCGAAACTGAGGAGCTTTCTCGATCAGCACGACGTCATGGCTGCTACGCTCGAGCCAGTAGGCCAGGCAGGCTCCGGCGATACCCGCGCCGTTGATGGCAATTCTCATGCTTTAGCGCTCTCGATCACCGCAGCCTTCATGTTGGAGTGTATCCCGCCAATCGCCGGATGCTCGGCACTCGCCGCACCGATACCCTTCGATGCACCCGTGACCACGGCGACTTGCCCTTGCAGTTTATTCGACATGACCGAACCGCTGTTAAGTCGCCCGTGCCCCGGTGTTTTGCTCCGGTTTACAGGCGTCGGCGTCGACTTAGCGAATGCCGTCGCCGCCATGTTCGCGGAGCGGCACGGACCCGAGCAGAAATGCCGCAGCGGCCGCCGTCCAAACCGAGAGTCGGTCGGGGTTTTCGCCCCGAGCGCACCAGTCATCGCCAGCGTGAAACTGAGCAGCAGCGCCGCTGCCGCGAATGCCCACCAATGAAGCCGCCACCCTACGGACTTAACTTTCATCGCCTGGATCATAGGATCTACCGGGTTCGGCCTGAGGAATCAGTGAGCGCTCGCTGACTGCGTCAGAGCCGGGCGGGCACCGCGCGGAAGAGAGCGGAAAGCCCTTCCGCCATCGTCGGGTGGACCAGGATCGCATCGCGCAACGCCGTGTAGGGCAGACCTGCGGTCATCGCTAATTGAACGATCGTCATGACCTCGCCGGCCTCGGCGCGAACGCGGTGAAGCCCAGGATGCGGTCGTTGTCGGCGGCGACCACGGCCTTGTAGAAGCCGCGCGGCTCAGAGAGCGTAAAGGCCCGGATGAAAGTGGAAACGGGTATCTTCGCCAGCCGGTAGGCGATCCCGCGACTTTTCGCCTCGGACTCGCTCAGGCCGACCCGAGCCAATTCGGGGTCCGTGAACAGGCAAAAAGGCACCAGGCGACCGGTCGTCGTGCGGTCGATGCCGGCGAGGTTGTCGCGGATCACGCGGACATCGTCGTCGGCGATATGTGTGAACTGGGGGCTGCCGGCGCAATCGCCCACTGCCCACACGCCGGCGGCCGTGGTCCGCAGCCGTTCATCGACCTTGATGAAGCCCCGGTCGTCCCGTTCGATCCCGGCGGTCTCCAGGCCGATGCCGTCGGTGTTCGGGGCCCGGCCGCTCGCAACCAAGAGGTCCGATCCCTCGATCACGACGTGCGTCGCGTGCAGCCTTACGGACTCGCCGGATCGCCCCTCCACGCGCTTGACGCGCGTGGCCAAATGCACCTCGATCCCCTCGTCGTCGAAGAGTTCCCGCAGCGCTTCCGAGACGTCGCGATCTTCCCGGTGAGCCAGGGCGTCGCTCCGCTCAATGACCGTAACGCGACTGCCGAAAGCGCCTCAGGGCCTGAGCCATCTCGAGTCCGACATAGCCGCCCCCCAAAACGAGGAGGTGCTTCGGGACGCGGTCCAATTCGAGGGCCTCGATGTGCGTCATCGGCCGCGATTCGGCGAGGCCGGGGATTGGGTCAATCCGCGCGGGAGCCCGTGCAGATCACGACGACTTCGCCGCGAAGGGTGCGCGCGTACCGTCGTCGGCCGTCACCTCGATCGTTCTCGGCCCGACGAAGCGGCCCTGCCCCTTGACAAGCTCCGCGCCGCTTTCTCGATACGCAATGACATTACGAGCGACAATGCCATCGACCATCTTCCGCTTGCGATCGCGGACAGCTGGCATCTCGACTTTCCAGTCGCCCGCGGCGATGCCGAATTCGGCGCCTCTGCGGAAGTAGTTGGCGACCTTGGCACCGTGGATCACGTTCTTGCTCGGCGCCAAGCGATGGTAGGGCAGGATCCTGCGAGACTCCGTCGCTCGACGACCGCCACGCGCTTCCCCTGCGAGGCCAGCGACCAGGCGAAAGATCTGGCCCTCCCGCTACCGAGCACCACCACGTCGTATTCCTCGGGATGCGACATGTTTTTCCCCCTTCGAGTTAATCCGTCGCGCTAATTTCATGCCTTGGCGGAGCCGATTTCAGCCCCGTTCGAGGACTCGTCGTGCACGTCAGCGCGGCCAATAGGAACGCCGCCCCCGCCGCGGACGGCACAGAGTAGTCGAGCGGTGGCTTCGGGCCGAGGGCGACGGCCATCATCACCGCGAACGTGGTCAAGAGGATACCGGCCACGAACGCCACCCAGTGGAGCCGCCAGCCGATCAGCAGGCCGATTGCCAGCATCACCTCGCAGGCCGTCGCGGCCCACCCGACCACCGGCACCAGCCCGGCGGGCAAGAACCAGTTGAGCTGGGCCACGTACTCCTGGTACTTCGGCACGCTACCCCACGAGACATCCGCCGCGCCCGGCGGTCCCCACAACCCGAGGCGGTCGGCCACCGCGGACAGGAACGAAGCAGCCAGGGCCAGACGAACCACCCAGCACGCGGCAATTAGACGACGATTCACCATGATCACTCCCTCTTCGACTTCGGGGTCATCGTTCAGCCCTCCCGGCTTTACATCGTCAGCACGACCCGGAAGCGCGCCTTGCCGCTCATCATGCGGTCGTAGGCCTCGGCGGCCCGTTCCAGGGGGTACACCTCGTTCATCGAACGGACACCGGACTGGACGCTGAACGCCAGCGTGTCCTCCGAGTCGATGGACGTGCCGGCGTACCAGCCCTCGACGGACCGGCGGCCCCCGATGAGCAGGAACGGGGAGGTCTCCAGTGACTCGGCGGCCCCCAGGACCATCAGCCGGCCGCGCGGCGCCAGCCCGCCCACGGTGGCGCTCATCGCCGGGCCGTGCGTCACGGTGGCGAGGACGACCTTGGCGCCGCCCAGCTTCGCCAACTCTGCGGCGGGGTCGGCGGCCCGGCTGTCGATGTAGTGCGCCGCGCCGAGCTGGCGGGCGAGCGGCTCCTTGTCCTTACCCCGGGCGATCGCGGCGGTGCGGAACCCCATCCGCGCCGCGTACTGGACGCCCAGGTGGCCGAGCCCGCCGAGGCCGAGGACCGCGACGAGGTCGCCCGGCCGGGCGCCGCTGTTGCGCAGCGCGTTGAACGTTGTCACGCCGGCGCACATCAGCGGCGCGGCGTCCGGCGCGGGCAGCTCCGCGGGCACCCGTGCGAGGGCCGTCGCGGGGGTGACCAGGTAGTCGGCGTAGCCGCCGTCGAACGAGATGCCAGTCAACTGCACGCCGGTCTGGCAGGCGAAGAAGTCGCCACGGCGGCAGTTGTCGCAGGAGAAGCAGTGCCAGGCGTGCCAACCGACGCCAACGCGCTGGCCCGGCTGCCAACGCTCCGGGACGTCCTTGCCCACGGCGTCGATCACGCCGACCACCTCGTGCCCCGGGACGCGCGGGAAGGTGATGCCGGGCCAGAGGCCCTCCTTGGTCATCGCGTCGCTGTGGCAGATGCCGCAGGCCTGAACCTTGATTCGCACGAACCCCGGTCCCGGGTCGGGGATCGGGCGCTCGACAAGCTCCAGGGGCCCGCCGGGGCGAGAAACTTGGGCGACACGCATCGCTGCCATGATAATGTTCCTACAAAACCTGTGATGTTACGGTTGGTGTCACGGTCTCGCCGGGACGACTGTTTGTTCGGCTGGAAAACGTTAGCCTGCCCGGCGCGCGTCTTCGAAGGCAAGTGAACTCGGGCCCGCCGCGAGCCCGAGTCGGCTGGCTTTCATTGACCGCCCTTCGTCAGTTCGAACTGCAGCCGAATGATTACGAGCCACGATCCCTATTCCTTGCCCTTCTCCGGGATTGTCATTTCTTTAGTGTCGCGGGGGTGCAGGACCACCGCGAGGAGGCGGGTCCTGGTCTTGTCACTCGGATTCCGGCCCGCCCGATGCACTGATCCCGACGGCTCGTAAAACGTATCCCCGGCCTTGTATCTCTTGACCGGCTCGTCGTCGAGGGCGTGCTCGTATTCGCCCTCCAGGACGTAGCCGAACACCGGGCCGGTATGGTGGTGCGGTGAACTCTTCTGGCCGGGCTCGAAGGTCACTTCGACCACCGTCGCACTGGCAGCCTTCCCGTCCAGCTTCTCGATGATGTCCCGCTGGGAAAGCTGGGTCACCTTCACGGCCTTGCGGTCGTCGTGGTCGGCTGCAAACGTAACGGCCACTCCGATACCAATGCCAGCCGCAAGCGTTAACAGTTTCCGAATCATGGTCATCTCCTCTTAGTCCTTTGTGTATCAGTCCCCATCACGACGTGACGGGGCTCGCTGTCTCCGCGACCTTCTGGACGAACGCGGATGATCGTCTTGCCCTTGATCCGCTGTTTCGGGTTGAAGGCGGCAACGGCTTCGTCGAGGGTCGCGACGTTGCCGATGTTCGTCCGCAACCGCCCGTCACGCGCCCGCCGGACGATCTCAATCAGTTGGGCGCGATCGGGTACGACAACGAAGTCAACCGTCTGGCCGCCAGCGGGCCGTGCCTCGGTCGGGCCGGTGATGGTCACCAGCGTTCCTCCCGCGCGAATCAGGCCTGCGGACCGCTTCGCGATGTCGCCGCCGAGGACATCGAAAACCAGATCGACTCCGCCGACATCTTCCAGGGCGTCGTTATCGAGGTCGACGAACTCCTGCGCGCCGAAGTCAAGAGCCGTCTGACGGCCGGCAGCACGCCCGGTGCCGATGACGTACGCGCCGGCCTCACGTGCGAGCTGGGTTGCCATCGAACCGACTACGCCGGCCGCACCGTGCACCAGGACGCTCTGCCCCGCCCGAAGGCGGCCGTGCTCGAACAGCCCCTGCCACGCGGTCAGGCCCGACATCACGAGGGCCGCGCCCTCCGTGAAGTCAACGATCGCCCGGCAGCGGCGCGAGGTTGCGTGCCTCAACGGCTACATACTCCGCCAGCGTGCCGTCGCGAGTCCAGTCCGTGAGGCCGAACACCCGCTGTCCCACCGACAGCCCCGTCGTTCCATAGCTGAGGGCGGTGACCACTCCGGCCAGCTCGTGGCCGGGGATCGACGGCGTCCGGTCACGGCCGAGGCGATCGACCCAGGTCGAGGGCCACGACAGCTCATCCCCGGTGAATCCCGACGCATGAACCTGAACAACGACATCGCCGTAGTTCGCGCCCGAGAGGCTGGCGAGCGACGCCCCCTGCGGCTCGGGCCGCTCCACCAGCTTCATCCCGGCCGTTCCCGCGGCCTGATCCGTCACCACAATCGCCTTCATCCGGCACCTCCCAAGATTCTTGTCCAAAAGCAGCCCGATGTCACCCAGCGGTCCGACCTATCCGTCCCGGTCGAGATCATAGTGTGCCGATACGGCAACCCAGGTGCCGTCGCGGCGCGCCCAGTTATCGGTGTAACGGCCCCGGCGCTGCTTGCCGTCGGCCGAGCGGTAGTTAAAGCGCGCATGGATGATCGCGAAATCACCCAGCAAGCGGATTCGCACGTCCTCGGCCCCAAGCCCGGTGGTTGTCACCGGCTGCGCCGTAAGCTTGAGAAACTCCGCCTTGTCGAGCAGCGAGCCGTCCGGAGTCGAGCACATGAAGTCGTCGGCCAGAATCTTCTCGAAACGCTTCACATCCCCCTTCTGCACTGACGCGACATAGTCGCGGTTCAGCGCGGTCAGCGTATCGAGGTCGCGTTGCGCATTCTCGTTCGTTTGCATGGCTCTCTCCTCAGGAGTTCGGCGTTTTCGAGTTCAGTTACGAAATGAAGCCTTATCTTTGACCCGCAGGAGTTCAACACGGATCACTGATCCATGAGATTGGCCGCGGCCGAGACGAGGGCCCGGTCGCGCCGGGGGACGCGCCACGAGCGTTCCAGCGTGTCCCCGCCGATCGTGTCCAGCACGGCGTCCACGTCGCGGAGCATCTCCTCGAATCGGGTCGTCCGCTAGTCGATCGCCGTCTGTGACCGTATCGCACTCATGACAACTCCTTTCCGGGCCACTCGGCCGCGCTGATGGGTCTTGTGGATGATGTGGGCCATTCCGCTAACTCCTTTGGACACCGCGACCCGATCGGGACGCCGCCAGCGCTTCGCCGGCTGTAAACAATGAGGCTCCCAGCAGGACGAGATCCTTGAGCAGAAACTCCCCTGGCATGTGTGACAGGGCCGGGAAGCCGCCCAGACTCGCCTCCCAGCCTGGTGTCGTGAATAGGAAGGTCAGCGTCGTCAGGAACGTCCCTACCGCGAGCCCGCTCCCCACCGCCGAACCCAGCGGCCAGACCGGGCGCAGCGCGATGAGCAGCCCTGTGGCAATCTCGATCACGCCCAGCAGCGCGGAGAATGCCCCCTGGCTCATGACCCCGTATGCCCAGCTCATCAGCGGACTGTTCGCCACCATGGGCCGGATGCCCTCGGCCTCGTAGGCCGTGAACTTCATCCCGCCGATCCACAGCAGCACGATCACCAAACCGTAGCGGGAAACGTTGGTACCGGTAGCCTTCAGTACCTCACACATTGTCTGACGATCGAACCCCCTGAGTCTTCCAGGAACCATGCTTCGAGCCTCCGAGGATAAGGATTCCGCTCGTCCCCTCTTGAGGACCGGCTATGCTCGAGGCAGCACAGCCTTGAAAACGATTTCGATGAGCTGCTCGGGAAAGGCCAGCCTCGATACGCCGATCAGATTGCTGGCGCACTGAGGCCGCGCCTTGGCGTAGGCTTCTTTGCGCACCTTGCCCGCGACTGCAAACGCCTCATCGACATCGATGACATAGAGCGTCTCTTCCACTACGTGGTCGAGGGTGGCCCCGAATTGTGCCAGGATCTTTGCAGCGTTGGCATAGGTCACCCGCATCTGCTCTGCCATCATCGAGAAGTCGGCCGGCTTGCCGGAGTCATCGAGCGCCGCGGGCGCGATCATGGCCCCCTTGTCGTCGTGGCTGAGCTGGCCGGACACATGGATCGTGTTTCCGATCTTGATCGCCTGTGCATAGCCGTAGTCGTCTTCCGCCGGCACACCGTGATAGGCGGCCTCTTTGCCATTCGCTGCGGTCGTGTTCGTCATATTCTTATCTCCTTGTTGTATAGGCCGGTTCGGATATCCGAGCCATTTGTCCATCACGGGGTTCTGCGGAGCCGATGAGTCCGGGGCGGTGTGTTTTCGCGCTGTTGTCGGACGGCAGCCGATGCTCGCTTCGCAGCGACATGCTGCGCCGTCGCAGATGCGATCGGTAGACCCCAGTCAACTTGCCTTCATCCCTAGTCGTTGTGAACTGCACCTTGAGTGGTGGCCGCCACGAGAGCGCCACGCCGGCGCACTGCCTCCAACGCCTCGCCGGCCGACGACAGCGCCACTCCCAACAGGACGACGTCCTTGAGCAAGGACTGCCCAGGCATGGCGGACAGGGCCGGGAACCCGCCCAGGCTCGGCTCCCAGCCCGGCGTGGTGACCAGGAAGCTCAGCGTCGTCAGGAACATCCCCGCCGCGAGCCCGCTGCCCACGGCCGAGCCCATCGGCCATACCGGCCGGAGCGCGATGAGCACCCCGATAGCGATCTCGACCACCCCGAGCAGCGAAGAGAACCCGCCCGCGCTCATGACACGGTAGACCCAGCTCATCAGCGGGCTGTTCGCCACCAACGGCCGGATGCCCTCGGCCTGGTAGGCGGTGAACATCATCCCGCCGATCCAGAGCAGCACGATCGCCAAGCCGTAGCGGGCGATGTGCATTCCGATCGATTTCAGTCGGTCACCCATAAGGCAATCTCTCCTCTCCGCTGACACCACGGGATGAGTAGCTCCTTATCCGTCGTGTTACTTCACGGTTCATTTGGCCGGGGCGGCCTTCGCGAGCGCAGGGTATCCGCGGACGTACACCCAGTCGTCCTTCTTGGCCGGGATGTGGCACGTCCTGCAGTCGGTCGAATAGTCGGTGGCCACGTTGCGTGCGGGCTCTTTGGCCAAGAAGAGGGCCCAGCCCCAGCCGTCGCCCCACAGGTCGTTGCCGGGGAATCGTCCCTTCGCGTCCTTGATCATCACGAACCAGAGCTTGACGTCGGTGGCCCAGTGGGATTGCCCCGTGGTGAGCTTGTCCGAGCCGACCTGCGTGACTTCCTTCACGAGCGTCGCGCCGTCTGGGAACTTGCCATCACGGCGATACGCCCGGACGTCCTCCGGCCGCGCATAGACGACGTGCATCTCGTCGAGCGGCTTGTCCGGCTTCGTGGCCACTGCATACGAACCCAGGTATTCGAAGGTGTCGCGGTAATCGGTCGGCCGCGAAATGGCGCCATCCTTCGTGACGTACGGCGAGAAGCCGGAGGCCTGGGAGGTGGAGGAGTCATCCGCGGGTGACGGGTGCGACAAGCCAAGGGCGATCATCGCGGCGAAGAGCACCGCTACGAGCAGGCCGCCGATGATCTGCCGACGGGGAATGTTGATGAGCATGGTGTGCATCTCCTATGGTATGCGGGATGATTGTTCCTTGGAGGCGCGGGCCTGCGATGCCCCCGGGTGTGCTTCACTTCGAACGTGGGGCCGCCGCAGGCAAGACGTTGTAGTTCTGGGTGAAAACCCAATCCTGCTTGGCACTGTCCTGGTGGCACTTGTTGCACGCGAAGGTGGGGCTTTTGGACACCTCCGCTTGGAGCGGGTACTTGTGGCCGAAGCTGAAGTAGGCCCAGTTGCCGGGTTCGTCCTTGAAGCGCTTCGAGTCCTTAATCGAGACCGCCAACCCCGTGAAGTCGCCTAGGAAGTAGCCTTTGCCGCTGGTCGTTTCCTTGGATCCGACGCTGCTGAGTTCTTTAACCAGGACAGTGCCGTCACGAAACTTGCCCGTCTCCCGGTACTCGGCAAAGCTCTCGGGGTCGATGTAAATGGCGTGGAACTCGGGGAACAGGGCCTTGCCGCCGTTCATGTCGTTGGGAGTCACCGATGCGCCGACGTAGATCCATTGGCGGTAGCCGACGGGCTGCTTGAGCTTGCCGTCGGGGGTGAACTCGACCACCGCCCCGCGGGCAGCCGGCTCTGCACCGGCGATCGGTGCGCCCGCCCTGGCCAGGATGAAGATCAGTCCGGCGATCCCCACCAGGACCGTAACCATCGTGGTCATGCTCGTTCGGCTCGATCCAGGCATGGTGCTTCCTCCTCTCTTTCGGGAAATGAGATTGCTGCTTGGGGAAAAGCGAGTTTCGTGGCCTCGTCTGATTGCGTGCGGTGGCGGCTTGCGGGCCCAAACACGGGGGTGGCGTGCCCGCGGAAGGATTCGGCCCAGGTTCCGGGGTCGGCGCGGCGACCCGGGTAGTCCGTCGGCTGTGCGCAGGGGAGGGGCAGCGGGATGCGACACCCCGAGCGCGAGTATCGCCGCGACGAGTATCGTCGCGGGCAGGCCCCGCCCGTCAGCCAGCGGAAGAGCTTGGTGTTCATGGCGTGGTTTCCTCGGGATCGGGGATGTGGGCGTGTCCGGGCCGTGACCAACCCAGACACCCCCTGCCGGCCTTACTTCGAACGCGGGGCCGCCGTGCGCACGACGGGGTAATACTGGCTAAAGACCCAATCATCCTTCTGAGCGTTGTCCTGATGGCACTGGTTGCACGCGGCGGTAGTGTTCTTGGACACCTCCGCCTTGAGCGGATACTTGTGGCCGAAGCTGAAGTAGGCCCAGTTGCCGGGCTCGTCCTTGAATCGCTTCGAGTCCTTGATCGAGGCCTCCAGGCCGGTGAGCTCGCCTTGGAAGTAGCCATTGCCGCTCGGCGCTTTCTTTGTGCCGACGCTGCTGAGTTCTTTAATCAGGACGGTGCCGTCCCGGTACTTGCCGGTCTTCTCGTACTCGCCGAAGCTCTCGGGGTCCATGTAGACGGAGTGGAACTCGGGGAACGTGGCCTCGCCGCCGTTCATGTCGTTGGGGGTAATCACTTCGCCGACGTACACCCACTTGCGATAGCCGACTGGCTGCTTGAGCTTGCCGTCGGCGGTGAACTCGACCAGGGCCGTCTGCCTTTCGGGCGGCGCGGCCGCCCCGGCCAGGACGTAAGAAAGTCCGGCGATCCCAACCAGGACCGCGATACCCACGGTCACACGCGACCAGAATGATCCAAGCATGGTGCTATCTCCTCATTTTCGGGAAAGAGATGTCGTGCCTTTGTTCTGCGCCAGGTGACGGATCACCTCGGCTGAGGGCGGGCCGCACCGCCCCCGTTGGATGCGAATTCACCTCACGAGTTTCCGTCCCAGGGGGTTTGGTGCTCCGTCACCGGCGGTATTCAGCCAAGCGCGGAAGCCGTCGAGCGCGCCGGGGGAGAGAGGCCGGCCAGTCATCTGGCTTCGCCAGCGGAGGCTCCGCCAGTAACCGTAGAAGCGGACCCGGACAGGATCAGCGAGGCGCCGCTTGCGTGTCACGTCACCGATCTTGCTCATGATGATCTCCCGCGACAGCGGACAACCGTGACGGCCCCTGCCGTGCGACTCCCAGGAGCTCTCCTGGGACGGCCCGGATCTATCGGGACGAATTGCATCGGGCGTGCCGGAGACACGCCGAGCGCTCCGTTCGGTCAGTCCCCGCTGGTCTCCGCGCGGGGCGGATCGCTCAAGCGAACTCGTTCTAATGACCTGGTTTGATAGGACTTAGATGAGAGAGGATCCGTAGTGAGCCGAGCCGTGTCGGCTTGGCGGATTTCGCCCGCGAGCGGCGTTACCAGGCGACCCATGAGCGCAAGCGTGTGGGAACGGATACGGGCAGGCCGCCACCAAGGGTGCGATCTGCCCGGGACGCTGGAGTCGGTGTTACCAGCGTGGAACCAACGGGACCAATGCATCACTCGGGCGCGAGCGCGTCGTCCTCATCGTCCTCGACGGATTTCGTGACGGACAGGCCCAGCTCGCGGAGCCTCAGGCGGAGCGTCCGCCGCGCGATCCCGAGGATCCGGGCGGACTGTACCTGGTTGCCCTCGGTCGACCGGAGCACCAGCGGCAGGAGGAACCGGTCGAGCTCCCGACGCGCCTCCGCATACAGATCCTGGCTGCCGTCTCGCAAACGTTGCTCGATCAGCGCCTCGAGCTGGGATCCCGCGCTCAACTCCGTGGCCGGCTCGATCGCCTTGCGTGGGGCGAGGTCGGGCAGAAACGTCGGGACTAGGGCCGGGCCGGTCGAACGAAGCAACGCCTGCTTCAGCACGCTCTGCAGCTCTCGGATGTTGCCCGGCCATGGGTAGGCGCGAAGTTGCTTCATCGCCTCGGGGGTGACTTCTCGGGTCTCCCGGCCGAGCTCGCGGCTGAAGCGCCGCAGGAAGTGCTGCACCAGCATCGGCAGGTCGTCGCCTCGCTCGCGCAAGGAGGGCAGTTGGATGGTGAAGACGCCCAGCCGGTAGTACAGGTCCGGCCGGAACTTCCCCTCCTCCGACCAGGCCTTCAAGTTGCGGTGGGTCGCGGCCATTAGCCGGACGTCGGTCCGGACGGTCTCGTTGCCTCCGACCCGCTCGAACGCCTGCTCCTGCAGCAGGCGGAGGACCTTGGCTTGCAGACCCGGCGGCATATCGCCGACTTCATCGAGGAAGAGCGTGCCGCCATTGCATTGCTCGAACTTGCCGATGCGGCGGCGGTCGGCGCCTGTGAAGGACCCCTTCTCGTGCCCGAATAACTCGCTCTCCAGCAGGTTCTCGGGGATGGCGGCGCAGTTGAGGGCCAGGAACGGTGCCTTGGCCCGCGGTCCGTGCTGGTAGACGGCGCGGGCGACCAGTTCCTTGCCAGTGCCGCTCTCGCCGGTGATCAGCACGGGGACGTCCTGGGCGGCGACGCGGCCGATGGCCTTGTAGACCTCGCGCATCGCTGGGCAGACGCCGATGATGGCGCCGTCCACGTCGGGGTCCGGGGGAGTCTCAGCAACCACGGCCGGCTCGCGCATTCGTCGGGCCACCTCCAGCGCCTCGCCAACCACGCGCTGTAGCTGGTTCAGGTCGACCGGCTTGAATAGGTAGTCGTAGGCCCCCTGCTTCATCGCCTCGATGGCCGCGTCCGCGCACTTGACGATGGTGATGAAGATGACCGGGATCCGCGCGTCGAGGCGGCGGATCTGCTGGTAGACCTCGAGGCCGGACTGGTCGGGCAGGCTCAGGTCCAGGAGGATGACATCCGGAGGCCCGGCGCCGACCTGCTCCAGCCCCTCGGAGCCAGTGCCGGCCACCTCGACCCGGTGAGTGGGGGCGGGGAAAGCCTGGCGCACCTGCCCCGGGATCAGGGCCGGGTCATCGTCGATGAGTAGCAGGTGGGCCATGCTTCGCTCGCTCTTGTCAGGTCCGTGTTAATCCGAGCAGCTGAGGTCATCGTCTGGACCGTGGATCGGACCCTTCAGCAGAGAGAGGAAGATTCAGGACCTGGATCTTCGGCTCGCCATTTGCATTTTACTTCGAACGCAGGGTGGTTGGTACAGTATCGCTCTGGCTCATTTCCCTTCTCTCAGTTTCGTCTAATGATCGTGACCAAGATGACAAGCGACGCTGTATGGGACTGGGACCTGAATACGGACACGGTCCGGTGGAACGAAGGAGTTCTGACGCTATTCGGCTATCATCTTGAAAACAATGAAACGGTCCCGGGCTGGCGGCTCGAACGGATTCACCCCGACGACCGCGCGTCGGTGGAGAAGCACTATTTCGGCGTGGTCCGCGGAAAGGAATTGTCCTGGGTTGACGAGTATCGATTCCGGTGCGCCGACGGGTCGTACAAGGAAGTGCGCGACCGGGGTTACATCCTGCGGGATCGCGACGGCCGGGCCAGCCGAATCATCGGGGCCTTGCTGGACATCACCGAGAGGAAGCGGGCCGAGGTGGCGCTGCGGGAGAGTGAGCAGCGCTGGCGGAGTCTGACCGAGGCGCTGCCGCAGATGGTCTGGAGCGCCACACCCGACGGCGCCTGCGACTACTTCAGCAAGCAATGGACGCAACACACCGGAGTCCCCGAGAGCGACCTGCTGGGCTGGCGCTGGCTGCAAGTGCTGCACCCGGACGACCGGGAGCCCACCCGGACATTCTGGACCGACTCGGTGGCGGGGCGCGGCCCCTATGACGTGGAATACCGCGTGCGCAGGTCGGACGGGGAGTACCGCTGGTTCAAGACGCGCGGTGTGCCGATCCGGGACGACGCGGGCAACATCTGCAAATGGTTCGGGACCTGCACCGACATCTCCGACCTCCGGCAGACCGAGGAGGCGTTGCGGGAGAGCGAGGAGCGGTTTCGCGGGACTTTCGAGAACGCGGCGGTCGGCATCGCCCACAGGGACGCCACGGGCCGCTTCCTGTGCGTCAACGAGAAGTTCTGCGCGATCGTCGGCTACTCCCGCGAGGAACTGCTGCAAAAGAACATCCAGGATATAACGCATCCCAATGATCTGGCCGTCACCATCGACGCGTTCACGGCGCTGTGGCAGGGCGAATCGCCCACTCTCGGACTGGAGAAGCGCTACGTCCGCAAGGACGGCTCGCTCGTCTGGATCGACCTGTTCGCCTCGCTCCAGCGGGACGCGGCCGGTAAGCCCGCTTATGACATCTCGATTGTTAATGATATCTCGGAGCACAAGCAGCTGGAGGAGCAGCTGCGCCAGCGAGGAGCGCCAGCGACTCATCCTCGACAACGCCCACGACGCCTTCGTCGCCATGAGTGCCGACGGCCTCATCGCCGAGTGGAACCGCCAGGCCGAGATTACCTTCGGCTGGCCGCGGGCCGAGGCGGTCGGCCGCGTCCTGTCCGGAACCATCATCCCCCCGCAGTTCCGCGAAGCTCACAGCCGGGGCCTGGCTCGCTTCCTGGCGACGGCCGAGGGGCCGCTGCTCAACCGCGTCCTCGATGTCCAGGCCCTGCGCCGCGATGGCAGCGAGTTCCCCGCCGAAATCAGCATCGCCCCCGTCCGGCTGGGCGAGCACTACCTGTTCGTCGCCTTCATCCGCGATGTGACTGAACGAAAACGGGCCGAGGAAGAGGTGCGCCGCGCCAAGGAGGCGGCGGAGGCGGCCAACCTGGCGAAGGACGAGTTCCTGGCGAACGTCAGCCACGAGATCCGTACGCCCATGAACGCCATCCTCGGCATGACCGAGCTGGTGCTTGATGCACCCTTGGCCGACGATCAGCGCCAGTGCCTCAAGACAGTGAAATCCGCGGCCGACAACCTGCTCGGCATCCTCAACGATCTGCTCGACTTCTCAAAGATCGAGGCTGGTAAGCTCGAGCTGGACCACACCGACTTCTCCTTGCGGGCAGCGGTCGGTGACACACTGCACGCCCTTGCCCTGCGCGCCCACAAGAAAGGGCTGGAGCTGATCTACCAAGTGAATCCGGACGTCGCCGACGCCCTGGTCGGCGACGCCTCCCGGCTGCGCCAGGTCCTGCTCAACCTGGTGGGCAACGCCATCAAGTTCACCGAAGAGGGCGAGGTGGTCGTGCGCGTGGAGGCCGCCGGCGACCCCGCGCCCGAGGACCAGGTCGGCCTTCACTTCGTGGTGAGCGACACCGGCATCGGCATCTCCCCCGAGAGGCAGGAGAGGATCTTCGGGGCCTTCGAGCAGGAGGACGCCTCGACCACGCGGAGGTACGGTGGAACCGGGCTGGGCCTGACGATCGCCGCCCGGCTGGTGGCCCTCATGGGCGGGAAGATCACCGTGGACAGCCGGCCGGGCCGGGGCAGCACCTTCTCCTTCACGGCGTGGTTCGGGCGGCAACCGCCCGGCTCGGAGCCGGTCGCCGCCCGGCCACCGGCCCAGCTCCGCGACCTGCGCGTGCTCATCGTGGACGACAACGCCACCAACCGCCGCATCCTGGAGGAGTGGCTCCGGTCGTGGAGGATGGAGCCGGCGGCTGTGGGCGACGGGTTGGCGGCCCTGAATGCCCTCTGGCGCGCCCTCAGCCTGGGCCGGCCCTACGCGCTGGTCCTGCTCGATGCCCGCATGCCCGACACCGACGGCCTGGCCCTGACCGCCCAGCTCCGCGCAGGCCGAGTTGGCCGCCACGCGGATCATCCTCCTGACCTCGGGGGACCGTCCCGGGGACCTGGTCCGGTCGCGCGAGCTGCGGGTCGAAGCCCATCTGTTCAAGCCGGTCCAGCAGGAGGAACTGCTCGAGGCGATCTACCGGGTGATGAGCCGCGCCGACGGCGAAGCGGTGGCGGCCCGGCCCTTGCCAGCTCAGGAATCCACCCCGGCGCCGGCCGCGGCGCCGCTGCGGATCCTGGTGGCCGAGGACAACGAGTTCAACCAACAGCACCTGGAGGGGCTGCTGACCCGCCGGGGCTACAAGGTGCGGCTGGCGGAAAACGGCCGGGAGGCGCTGGCCCTGATCGGGATCAGGGGCCAGGGGTCAGGGGCCACTCCGTCCCCGACTCCTGGCCTCCTTCCGGAGACTCCCGACCCCGACTCCGGTTCGCTGACCCCGGCGTTCGACCTGCTACTCCTGGACCTCCAGATGCCCGAGCTCGATGGATTCCAGGTCGTCCGAGCGATCCGGGAACGGGAGCGGGCCGTGGGGGGACATTTGCCCGTAATCGCCCTGACGGCTCGGTCACGGAACGAAGACCGCGAGCGTTGCCTCGCGGCGGGGATGGACGACTACCTCGCCAAGCCCGTCCGGTCCGCGGAGCTGTTCGCGGTCATGGAGCGGGTGGTTTTCTCTCAGAGGGTTCCCCAGCTCATCCGGCCGGCTGCCGGAGACGGCACCCGTCTGCTAGATCCGGTCGTCTTGTTAGGGGCCTGCGGCGACGACGCGGAGGGGCTGTGCCGGATGTGCGAAGGCCTGCGATCGTATCTGCCGGGCCGACTGGCCGAGGTGGGTGAGGCGCTGGGAAACCGGGACGCTCCACGGCTGCGTATGGCCGCTCACAAGCTCTGCGGTCTACTGTCAGCGTTCTCGACGGTGGCCGGTGGCGTGGCATCGGACCTGGAGGATCAGGCGGCTGGTGGGCAGCTCGAGGAGTGCCGGACCTTAGTTGAACGGCTCGCGGCAATGGCGCGCGAGCTCATCGAGCAGGTGGACGGCCTGTCGATCGACATGCTGCGCGACCAGGCCGGGGCGGCTGGCGACCTCAACCGGATGACCAGTCCCTAACCCCCAGTTCGGCTGCAGGATAATCAACCACGGACAACCGGGCCACATCGGCGTCGGCTTTCGCTGCGACTCCTGAGCCGAAGTCTCATGAGCAAACACTCGACGCCACCGGGCGGCAAATGCAGCGCCCGGTTTGACCCCTTATGTGAACTGTTCGCGGCCAAGCTCGCGCCGGGCGAAGACCTCGGCGCCTTCATAGGTCGACCACAATCTACGGCTTTCTCACGGCTCACCTGACTTGAAATCGCGCGATCGCAGGAGCATCGCCCGGTCGACAGATCGTCCGGAGAGCGTGAGTCTAACTGAACCTTCAGACCAGCCGGTGGTCGCTCGGTCTGGCGGGCACGATCCGCACCGCCGGTGTGAGCGTCAGAATTCTTTCAGTAATGCGACCTGCATGGTGTACGTGTTCGGTCGATTGCCGGTGATCGGGAACTCCCAATTGCACAAGAAGAACCAATTGCCGGCGATGTGGAACCGAGTCCCGGGTCCGAGGCTGAACAGTGTATTGCGCCGGGCCCCGCCATCGAGGGGTACGGCGAAGTTGGTGTCGAGGTAGAACACGAGATCACCGAAGGGGGCATCATGGGACGTGAAGTAACGGCCCGCGGCGAGCCCGCCCACGAACGCGTTCTCGGCAGGTGCCTGGTTCTTGTTCAAGGGTACGGAGAGGCCGGTGGACCCCCGGACCACCCAGGGTCCACCGGGATTGGTCCAGAACTCGTAAGCGGGCGCCAGCGATATGATCCCGTTTCCCGTCGCCGTCGTTCCAGTCGGAGTGCGAATCCCCAGGGCGAACACCTGCGACGTGGCCGCGGTTTCCGAGAGCAGGAAGCGGGGCGCGACGGCCAGGTCGCCGAATTCAGACGTATAGCCACGCATCGGATCCTTGGTGCCGTTGGCGACCACGAAAGGCACGTTCATGACGATCTCGAACCGGCGGGAGAACGGCAGGAAGATCGTGTAAGTGCCGAAGTAGCGGTTTCCCCCGTACGGCGCGGTGATGCTGTTCGAGTAGCCGAAGGTCGCTAACCAGAGCCGGTAGAAGACGCCGTCGAACGCTCCGCGCCAGCCATGTCTCGGGGTCAGGCCGTCCTGGCCGGCCGGAGCGCTTGCCCAGGGCTCGAGCCATCCCTCGCTAAAGAAGGTGCTCAAGGAAAGCGGCCGCCAGCGTCCCTCGGCGTAGGTGTCGCCAAAGAGCGACTCGGTGACCGTGTCAAGCAGCCCCAACTTGATCCCCGGGGCAATTGGCACGGGCCGTCCGCCAGCGCCGAAAGAGGGAGCCATGGAGAGCGGCCGTGGGAAAAGTGGCTCCGTGTTCGGTTCAGTCTCGTCCACAATCGACGCGAGATTACGCGGCGGCGCCGAGCTCGGCGGACTGGGACCCTGCGCTCGAGCCGTTGCGACCAGCGCGAGGAGCGTGACAGCGAGCCCTACGACATGTCTATCACATCGCGGACGATCTGCATGACTACCTGCCAAGTCGCCTCTCCTCACCGGATCCCCATCCGCTCTCAGGCGGGAGCAAAGTACGCACACACCATGTCGCAACTCCTTGCCCGCACGACGGGCGAGCGCCGCCGCGGGAACGCACCAAATCCTTGCGGTCGACGCGCCCATGGGATGCGCGGACTGACATCGGCGGCCGGCTTTCGTCTGCTCGGCGCTCCGATGGGCCCCAAGGTTATCCTGCTTCGTCAGGCGCATGACATCATCCAGCCGTTCCGCTTGGACTTGGTATGAAAACGAAGCTCAGCCGCCCCTGTCCCCCGGCGAGAACTTCACGGATCCAGGATTGATGAGAGTCTGCGTCTCTTTAATCAGCGCAGAGAGTTTCAGGACGACAAGTGTGAATTGCGTCAGTTCCTCGCGACCGTCGGCAGAGACCCAGACGTAGGTATGCCCGCTCTTCCCGACGTAACATGCGTCCTTCGGGACGTCCCGCCTGCGACCTACATGGAACCAGCCAGGCTGAATCCGCGTCAGGTCGCGCTCGATCGACTCGATCTTCCGGCAAACGTTTCTCACCAGCGGCGAGCGGTCGCCCGCGGCACCTGACTGCCCGCAAAAAGAGTCGTCGTTCGCTGTGACGATGCGGGCTTCCAGGTGGCGCGCGTCGCGACTGGAGTTGCCCTGGAAGTCATAGAACAGCTCAGACTCGTTTCGCAGATCGGCGTTGGAGGCGAACTGGTCTTTTAGCTCGTGGGCCAGTTCATCCAGGAATTCCGGCGAGGGCATATCAGGCAAGCCGTACGCGCGACGGTAGGCGATGCGGAGGAGCTGAAGCTCGGTCGGGTCGACGACCGGCGCCATCCCCCACTGCGCGACGACGGTTCTCGAGCCGAGCAGTTGCGGGAACCAGCCGACCGGTGGACCGGTGTCCAGCGCTGCACCGCCGGAGAGCGAGTCGGTGATTTGGGAGGTCCCTTCCTTGAGGCTCATTTGCCACGGCAGGGCCGACGGGTTGACAGCGAACTGAGCGAGGTTGTCGAGAACTTGCTCGTATTGCAACTCGGGCAGGGTGTTCCCCTGATTGACCGTGCGCTCTCGTAGTCGCCCGACCGTGCAGCCGGCCGCGCAGCACAAACCAGCGGCAAGGAGGAGGCAGGCGCGGCGCATTGGCACTCCGCGGAGCGTGTCGTTTGGCGGGCTTGTGCCAAATGTATCGGCAGTAGGGGTACTCGACCATAAGGAAGGGCTGTAATCGAGAGTCCGGCGATCCCGACGAGGACCGCGATACCCACGGTCACGTTCGACCTGAATGATCCAAGCATGGTGTTACGTCGTCGCTTTCTAGGAAAAGGCTGTTGTGCCTTCGTCTTGCGCCCGGTGATCGAGCGCAGTAAAGGGCGCCACCGGATCTTAGACCCAGCTCCCGACTGGGCCTTTGGTCACCATCGGTTTGCTGCCCTCGGCCTTGTAGGCTGTGAGCCTCTTTCCGCAGATCCAATGCAGCACAATCGCCAGCCTGGAGCAGGCGAGGCGCGTACCGATCCTTCTCTGTCGATAGACGGGCGTGAGCCGCCCAACGATTTACAAGATCCTGGACGAGGAGTGCCCGAGCACGGAGGGAGAACGTCAATCTCGCAAGCGAGGCAGCAGCGGAGCGTGAGATCGATGAGCGGGCAGCAACCACGCGGGCTCAGACCTTCACCGGCTCGTGCAAGGACGACGGACTGGCGATGGCTAGCGACCTCTGGTTCTGGTCCGCTTGCTCTGGCAACGCCTTGTGCCAAAGTGCCCGCGCGTTATGCTGGACCGAGCAACTTCAAGAGCCGTGTTGGCCACCTGTGGAGCTGGGACATCGGACCATCAACAAGCGCGGACCAGACGTCGTTGAACATGGTCCAAGCCGTCGGAAAGCCCGGCCTTTCGGCTTGAGCACGAAATAGGGGCTTCAGGAAAACGGCCGACCATCCCCGAAGGGAACGGCGCCAGGGCGAGGGGCTCGTTCAATGGGCTGACGAACCATGGGAAGCACGTTTTCTCAAAGGAGCGAGCGATGTGAAGTAAATTGACATTTTTCGATTCGCCCAGCGCGTGACCAAGCAGAGCGCGTCAACGTCCGGAGCGGGTGTTCCCGTTGAAGTGAGCTGCATTCGGAGTATATAACGGGGATGCCCAGCCCACCCTTGAACCAGCCGAGCCATGGTGCAGAGCGGTTCAAGTGGCCGGTTCGTTGAACTTCGGGCTCGCGTTGACCCCAGGCCCTGATCCAGACCCCCGCAAGCAGCTTCCTGTGAGAAGCTTCGTCTTGACGGCCTGGTCATCCTGTAGCGGTCCGCGGTGGTCTGCGGCGAGTGAATTGTCGGTGGCCCCATCCAGTACGCCCCGGCTCACCGAACTCGATCGCCTGGTCGGCCCGTCCGCGCCCTGCTGCGTCACGCTACAGAGTGCCACCAGCGTTGCCCCGCGCACCTCACGGCGTACGGAGCCAGGTCGACGTACGCGCTCGTCTCGCCGCCCATTCCTCGGTCGACTCGGGTGGCGCTGCTTTCGCGATCGAAACCGGCGCCGGTTTCGCGATCGGTACCAACCAGGCCCACTCCGCCGGATGGTCCACCATTCGCGCCCGGACCGGGTTCAAATGCACGTATCGGGTCACCGGCCAGAAGTAGGTCTCATCTTCCACCGACTCGGCGCGAAAGCGGCCCTGGAAGACATGCCCGGAAAAAAGCGGTGGCGGCGCGACCAGAAATTGGCGTAGCCGGAGAGAAACGCTTGCATACCGCGGGCGAGGTTGGGCTGGGGCGTCTTGAGGACGACATGCAGGTGGTTGGATATGATGGCGAAAGCGTACACTCGCCACGAGCTGCGAAGCGCGGCACGACCGAGGTGCTCTCGAAGCCGATCGCGGTCCTCGTCATCACATACGATATCCTGACGCCGTTGCCCTGGGCCATGAGCTGGTAGATCCCGCCATGGTACTGGAGGCGTAAACGTCGTGGCATACTCTCAATAGAAAAAAATCGACGTCGCACGGCAAGATAGAACTTGATCCTAGGTCCGACCCCTTGGATAGGTCCGACCCCTTGGAGTCGGCGCCGACCGGTTCTGACGGCAGCGATTCTCCTTCAGCTGCCGGCCGACGGGAATCGTGCATGCCATCGACGGACAACCAAGACTAGTGCACAGATAATGATTATATGGGCATTTCTGCTCGCCTGCGGCTGGCTGGCGGCGACCGTCTCGGGTGCGGCCGGCTTCGGGGGTGCTCTGCTGCTATTGCCGGTGCTGACACTGACCGTGGGAGCCAAGGCGGCGGTGCCGATCCTCACCGTCGCTCAATTGCTGGGCAATCTGTCGCGGGCCGGTTTCGGCTGGCGTGATATACGCTGGCGTCCGGCCTTGCTGTTCAGTGCCGGGGCAGTGCCGGCCAGCCTGCTCGGCTCGCGGATGTTCATTGCCCTGCCGCCAGGCCTGATCTTGCGGCTGATCGGTGTTTCCATCCGACGTCCCGATGCCAGGCCCCGAGGGGAAGTGCATCGCAGGTGTGCAATCAATGGTGGTGGTGATGGGCGGATGAAAGATCGACACGCCGGAAGTCGATTAAGATTAGCAAGTGTCGAAAGATTGCATGACAGCGGCCCCCCGCTCTTGCCTAGAGCGGGCATTTTCAAGCTCAGGCTGATCCCAACAACGTGCCGAGGGTGGGTCTCGCCGATGCGATCACTCCCACGCCCCGCACGAGAGGAACGTCCCGATGCGTACGCGAGCTTACCGCCCCGAGGTCCTCGGCGGCCTGGAAGATCGAACGCTGTTATCGAGCGTTGCGGGGCGGTCGGCCGATCCCATTGTTTTCACGCGTCGCGAGTTCAATATGATACCCGAACAAATCCAGGACGCCTTTCAGTTCTCTCGCCGAAACGGCGATATTCCCCACCTTCACGACGAGATTCTTGACGCCGTCGCGAACATCCCCTTCGGACGGGTAGATGGTCTAGGAGTAGCGATCACTGGCATCTTGAACAAGATGCAGCACGACCTCTCCGCCAAAGTCCCCAACGCCATCAGTTCGGCCCGCAACGACGTGATCGCCGTGACCCGTGCGGACGTAGAGGCCCGGGCTCAGGCCGGAGATATCGTCGTGCGGTGATTGCTGCTGAATGGTTGATTTCATCTCATTTGTCAATATTTCAGCACACAGGCCGGGCTCTTGCTGAGCCGGTCACGGGAGCGGATATAGGTAAGCGTCGTGCGTGGATCAGCGTGGCCAGCGAAATCCTGCAAGTCGATGATGTCGATGCCGCGTTCCCTGGCCGTGGTCAGGGCGGTGACGCGGAGCGAATGCACGGTGACGTTGGGATCGTCCAGGGTGTCAGACCTTCCAGGGTGTCAGAGCTAGTCCTTAGACAAGCGTGTTCGCCGGACATGGTTCGTTCCGTGCGCCAGAACAATGCGAAAACCTCCGGCAATTTCCGGGGTATTGGTGTTAGTGACTTCACCTTACCCAGGACTTGCACGGAGGTTTTCAGGTGAACGCCAGCAGTATTAGGACTCCAGGGCCTTCGTGAGAGTCAGCACCCCTTGATGGCTTTCCAGTCCGTGGTGTTGGGATCGGGCTGCGGGCCGACCCAGTTAGTTCTCAGCGCCGACGGCGAGCGGGTGGTGTTCAACGGGATTCTATGGGACGCCGAACTCGGGCACCTGATCCGTGTCCTCCCGGCACACGGGACGTTCAGTCCGGATGGCAAGCGGATAGTCTGTCCGCGTTCCGATGGCACGATCGATCTTCGCAGTTCGAAGACTGGCGAGCTGGTCAAAACGCTTCAAGGGCACGGCCGCCCATTCCCAATGATCCGATTCAGCCCTGACGGCAGACTACTGACCTCGATAGGATCCGATCGGACGATGCGGTTATGGGACGTCGAGAGCGGTCAAGAGATGCAGGCGCCGCGAGCCGATTTCGTCACGGCCGTGGAGGCACCCTCCACCGGTCCCAGCGTGTGCTTCAGTCCCGATTCGACCCGGATTGCAGCCGCGAGCCCCGATGGCACGGCCAAGGTTTGGGACATCAAGTCGGGGCGGGCGTTGTTCTCCCTGTCGTTCTGGCCCGCTCGGGGCAGCGACCTCGATCGTGATTCCGCTGGTAGCGGGAAGGCGGCCGAACACTCGAGCAAGAAACCGGCGGACAAGTCACAGGGCCAGCGCGAGCGGGGATACTACAAACTTACCGCGATGTACTTTAGCCCCAATGGTGGTCGTTTTGTCGCGCAGAAGTCTTTCAGGGGTTGGATTGGTACAACACCAAGCCGCTGATGCCCGATCGTCGGAGCTCGGTCGGGATTGAAGCGCCCGAGGTCTACCAGGTGTGGGACGCCGCGTCCGGCCGCGAAGTCCTCGCGGCGCCCGGGTATAGCCTGGTCTTCAGTCCGAATGGCCGGTGGATTGCCTGCTGGCGCGTCGAGGGTTCTGTGACGTTTCACAATGCGAAAACTGGCAGTCAGGTCTTCGCTCTTGAACGACCGGCCGGGTTCAAGTACCAGATTCCATTTAGTATTAACGGCTTGAGGCAAAACTGGGTTCTCTTCAGCCCGGACAGCAGGTTGCTCGCCTCGCTCAAGCCGGATGGGACCGTGGTGCTGTGCGACCTCGAGCTGGCTCGAGTGACGCACGCGCTCCCTGCGCAGCTCGCGAATGGCGCGTCATACTCCCCCCATGTAAACGCGGGCGGCAACGGCATGTCGTTCAGCCCTGATAGCACGCGCCTGGCAACCGGATCGGTCATGGAACGATCAGGTTGTGGAATGTGGTAACGGGATCGGAAGTTCTTTCCCTGACCGTCGCAAGCGCCAACCAACAGGGCGCCTTCTTTACTCCCTTCGGCAACGCGCGTCTGCCAGGCTGGGTGCAGTTTAGCCCCGATGGCAAGCTACTCGTCTGTAAGGTCACAGACGGAGTGCTGCTCTGGGACGCCACGCCGCTCGCTCTTCAGCCGCAAAGTCCAGCTCCGGGCATGAAATGAGGCTGCCGGCGCAAGCGCGCTCCTGCGAGAAGTATCACGGCACTATATTGCCCAGGACCGCCATCCGTCCAAGAGTTGCAGAAAAGTCGAAAGCTGAAGGGTACAGCGTCACGATCCGCGATCTCATGAGCGACCACCAGACGAGGGATAGGGTGGACTCGTGAGGATGGACACATGCACGGCAGCGATTCAGGCGTTGACAACAGTATTGGGGAGGCTCGGCACGCGGGTGATCAGCAGGGTGTTGTCAGTAGCCGCGCCGTTCATCGCAGCGTTCTGGAACGGCTCTTGCCTGCAAGGACAACCGTGGAGATGGAGTGGCATCTCAATGGACGACCTTCGGCAAGCATTTGAGAAGACGCTCGGAATCCCCTTCTCCGTGGTGCCCGTTCCTGAACGCCCGATAGGTCGCATCTTCGATGAACGGACGATGCTCTACGGAACGCGGGAGGCGAAGGAGAAGTCTGTCCTCTTATCGGGACAGGTCGATTCCTACGCCGATGGCGCGTACCCCGGCTACTTCTTGCTCGGTCCCTGGGGTTACGGCCTCAACAGCTACGCGTTCCACTATGCCCGTGATGACGGCCGCAGCCGGATCTACTTTCGGTTCGCCCATGGCGGTGTCTACATGGACAACGAGGCCCAATCCAAACACATTGCCAGGTTCCTCCCCGCCTTCTTCGCCTTCGAGTCGGAGCAGCTCCGCGCCGGGGCGAGTGTGCTGGCGATTGATGCCATGGGATCGGGGCTCTATCGAGTCGCTCGGGACGGGCGGGTCAGGGAGTTTTTCGGGACGATCTTTGCCAGTCCGGATCTGGATTTCGAAGCCTGCCTGTCTCCGGGTAGCTCTTTTCTGCGCGTCGAGAACCTCTGGGATGGTGCGACGATCTTCGAACTACTTGAACTCTTCTCGACCTTCGGCACGATCCGGTATCACCTGGCCGATCATGAGTCTCAGTTTACCCCCGTTGTAACATCATGCTCCCTCGTCATGGGTACCGCCAGCGAGGCCCGAGCCGCGGTGGCGAACCTGCACGACCGGGAGTTTCACGGCCAGCGACTCAAGATTACTCAGCCTTCCGGTATTTGTGCGTGGGGAAAGCAAAGCGGAAATTCTTAGTTCTCAGCGCAACCCGTGAAGTCTGGATATGATCCCGCCCAAGTGATGGGGCTCTTGGTCCAGTCGGTGTCAGTTCATTTCTCACCAGGACAGGAATCGCCACCGAGGCGGGTCATGAGGATCGAGGAGCCCTTTTGTGATGATGTGATCCGCACCCTATCGAAGGTGGACGGTCCCGCGCTGCCCGGTACGGAAAAGGGGTTCCAGGAGTTTCGAGGGGTCTGGGGGACAGCACACCTAATTCGTGCGGGCGTGCGGCGGGGGACCGCGGAAGGTTCCCGTCAAGCGACCTGCCGACACCTGCGACTGGCCTGCGACTTCATCTTCGGCATGCTCCAGCATTCGGCAGCTCGTTCGTGCCCCGCGAATGCGTACCTCGCACTCTCAACCGAGCCGGCGATCGACCTCGGGCAAAAGATGGGCAAAGTCGAGCTTGGTCGGGCACACCTCCCGGGCGGCCTCCAGGTCCGCGCCGTGCCAGTTGCGCTCCTGCTCGGAGAGCTCGGCATAGGCGTCACGGGCCCAGCGGCGGGCACCATGATGCTCATGGTAGGTCAGCAGCCGGGTCAGATCGCCCAGCCGAGCGTCGGTTCCCGCGGCGCGTTCGCACCGGCCGTCGCAGGCGGCGCACATCATCGGGCCGACCTTCAGGAGAGCAGTGTGCAACTCTTGGATTTCGGCCGGTTTCATAGGTTCAAAGCGCCGGGCGGCCTCGGTGTTCTGATTGACTTGATCGGTGTTGAACATGCCCACGCAGGCGGAGCTGATTCGCTCATCGGTCCAGAGCGCCTGTAAGACCCCTTGATACGGGTTCAGCCCCCGCTGCTTCAGCGTCGGGGCCTCAAGCCGGACCCCCCGCCGCGCGAGGTTGCCGGCCACCAACTTCATCGCCACCAGACCGATGTTCTTCTTGTGGCAGGCATCGAGCGCCCGGTTGAGTTGAGAATCTTTCTCCAGCCAGGGCGTCATGGCGATCATGATCACGTCCATCAAGCCCCCCTCGGCAGCGATCTCGAGCTGCTCGGCCCGGAGCCGGTCATGGGTCGCGAACCCGATGAACCGCACCTTGCCGGTCTTCTTGATGGCTTCGATCGTCTCCTTCATCTCCTTGCTTCGGGGCCATTCCATCTCGTTGCCCGTCAGGCCGAAGTCGACCGCTTTTCCGGACAGGGCATGGAAGTAAAGCAGGTCGATGTAATCGGTACCCAACGCTTCGAGCCGAAGATCGATTCGTTTGAGCATATCGCTGGGCCGCGTGACCCCGTCCTTGGTTGCCAGAAAGATCTGTTTGCGGACATCGGGCATGGCCGCGAACCATTTCTTGAAGGCCTCCTCGGTCCCATAGGAGGCGGCGGTGTCGAAGAAGCGGACGCCGCGGCTGTACTCGAAGCGGAGCAGGCGATCGAGAGCGCCTGGGGCTCGTGCGGTTCCGCCGTTGAGGATTGTCACCTCCATGCCGGTCTTGCCGAGTACACGTTTGGGGATCTCGAGCGGCTTGCGCACTCCTGGCTTGTTGTCCTGAGCCATGGAGTCCGCGGGCGGCAGGCCTGTGGCCGCGACTGTCGCGGCAGCAGTGCTCTGAATGAACGCACGGCGACGCATCGGGTTCGAATCAGTGTCGCCCATCGATGGATTCTCCGGATTCAGGCGGGAATGATTCAGCACCTTAACGTACCACCTAACGCAGCAGCGTTAAACGACTTTCCTCTCTCCGGGCGCGAGCGACCGTTCAGAATGTCCCGCGTCTGTCCTTACACCGTCCCTTGCTTCAGCCGACGGCGAACTTCTGGATCCGGAAGTTCATTGTATCCGCGACATACAGGCAGTCGCGGCCGTCCAAGGCCAATCGATGCGGCCGGTGGAAGCGGCCAGCCTCGGTGCCTTCTCCTCCCTCGCCGCGCAGGTACTTCCTCGCATTAGTCAATTGCTGGACGCGGCGATTCGTGGCACTGACCCAGACTCAGTCCTGGCGGTTCACACACAGTGCGACGGGCCCGCCCGGGCCCGATTTACCGTTCAGTGGGGGCCCGAACCCTCCGGGCTCGGCATTCTCCGTCCCCCAGAACGCCAGGAGCTTCCCCGCCGGGGTGAGCTTCTGGATGCGATAGAGCGCCGCGTCGGTCGTAATCGCGATACCGAGGCCATGGCAGGTTGCGACGCCGCGCTCAAGGCCGTCGCCGACTACGATGCCCCTCCAGACGAGGGATGCCGACCATGGACGCCAGTCTGTCATCTCGCGATGGGGACGTAAAGGTAATCCTGACGGAAGGTCTCGATCCCATCGCGACGGCTTGGCCGGCAAAGAAATACTCAAAGGATCTGGCGCCGCCCCGTCGGAGCTGGTAGCGAGGGTGAGATCTCAGCCTTCTTGCGCGCTTCGGTGTGATCGACGTGTGATCGACCGACGCAACGTTCGGCGAGAAGATGTCGAGTCGGCCTCGGTCATTTCGGCGTCTGCGTCTCCTGATCCAGCGGACTCCCTCTCGCGGGGACGGGTCAGGAAACCGGATGCTTCTGATCCAGTAGTTGTGGCAGGGCCCGTCGGGCAGGCACACTCGCTGCCGGGCATGACCGTCGGAACGCCGGGGGCCGTGCTGGATCAGGCCGTCGCCAATGGCTCCGGTCCTGATCGACGGCATCCGCTCCCTCCGCGCTGTCCGACGGGCCTCGCCGCCGATCGCATTCGGTGCTCCGAGTCATCGACGTTCATCCGGGTGCCAGTCGGTCCGCTCGGCCGCTTCGCGACGTGTTCGCTCGACGACTTGTCCCGATCCCGTGGATATTCCTCGCGCTTCGGATCGGGGGCAGGACGCTCGGGCGGGGAGGCGCTCGGACCCGAGCGCTCCGTCACCAATACCAACAGCGCCGTGGCTTCGTACAAAACGCACACAACTCGGACCTGGTCCACCGCGGCCAGCGCCAACAGGCGCCCCCGGCGCTGGCGGAGTCACTTGCCACCCGCTACACTACCGACGGACATCGCCGACGGGTCACACGTCTCCATGCCGGACACGCGCTCGAGGACGATGAGCAATCGGCGATTTCCGTTTGCCCGCAATCGGTGGAAAGAGGTGCAACAAGATGCGGATTTCCAAGCCGCGGATCAGGTTCGCCACCTACGATTGCGCGTTTCGGGCCGCTCTGTCGGTCAACCTGTTGGGGATCTGCCGCGCCAGTCTGCGAACACGGGATCAGGGGCAGAGCGCGCGGGCCGCCCGGTGTGGCTGTGGCGTTCGCCACAGCCGAAAGGCATCGCGGCGGGGCGCAATGAATCTGCCCGAGGGAGGACAGCGCCGATGGCTCGCAAGCATGGCGACGAGAAACCGGAGGCTGGAAAAGGAAAAAAGGCCAAGCCGCTGACGACGTCTGGCGAGGCGCTCATGGAGCTCGTCAAACACAAGAAGTTCGACGAGCTGAAGCAGCGTCTCCTCGCCACGGAGACGCTCGACGTCAAGTCCGACACGGTGCTCGAGGCCTTCTTCCGATCGATGCAGCCGGAAGATCTCGAGTCCTGCGCTTGCACAACCCCTCGAACTCCCTCTCGGAGAACGTGTGGAGACCCATCGACGATGCGATTCCGCCATGACTGAGATAAGGGAGTGGCCATGCCCTGAACCTGGGAGGTTAGCGGGATCGGAAGATTCTGGCCAAGCACTAATAGATGTTCCGCTTGTCCGGCGCGCTGGGTCAAGGTAGCATGCCGCCCACCCCTGCTTTGGCACCTGCCAACGTCGAGCCGTCGAGCCTATCCATGAGCGCCCGAACCTCTCGCGAATCGGAATTCGAGTTCACGCTGACGCTCGACGGAATCGCCGATCTCACGGAGGACATCGAAAACGCGCTGTTTGCCGCCGGCTGTGATGATGCCACGATCAGCGCCGAGTCCGGCCATGTCGTCGCGACGTTCTGTCGATCGGCCCCTACGATGACGCGCGCGATCATGTCGGCCGTCGAGGATGTGCGGCGCGCGGGCGTCGGCGCCGCGGGCGTCCGAATCGATGGCGGCAGCCGCGCAAGGCCGAAACGCATTCGTTATCCGAAACGCGGGTACGTGCCGACCGCGGCAGAGCGTTTATACGGGCCGTAGAGCGCCGGTGTCATTCGCCCTTCGTTCGATTGTGCTCTTTCATCCTGCCGAACAGCTTCCGCCAGTCGTCGTCGTCGAACTCGGCCGCCAAGATGTCGGCCGCTACTTCGGGAGACTGAGAAGCATTATCTGAACCCAGCCCGGCGCTCTGATCATCCCGAACCGAATGAATTTGAGAGAGCGACGATATGGTTTCACAGAGCGAGATCATTCAGCAACTGAACTACGCTGCTCGATCGTATGGCATTCCAATGCTCGACATCTATTATCCCATCGCAGCGCGCATGTCGGCCTATCGTACCGCTCATCATTGGGGGCTTGTCATCGAGCTCTTTGAGTTCAACGACAGTTGCATTGGCCATGCATGTCCCAGAACTCGGGTTTTCTGCTTCGGTGATGCTCTACAGCAGGCGCAGGTAGGAGCGGCCTCTCGCTACACGTCACGGGGGATGGTCCCAGCGGGCCGTTGTTCGACCCTGAGGGGGCCGAACAGAGCATTTCTTCCTCGGCTCGGGATATGGCAATTCGTGGGGAGATCATTCCCATCATTACAGAGCCGCTGGACTACGCGAAGGCGGGCATCAAGCTCGAAGATCCTCCGAGAATCCACGGTTACGAATTGCTGCGGCTTCTCGTGCCACGTTACCATGACCTGTTTTTCGCGACGGAGTCAGAACTCGCTGAGAGGCTCGGTGAGGCCATGCCGCTCCTGGTTCGGTTGTCCGAGTGGCGGCATTGCGACTGGGATATGGAAATGCCCGGCGATTGCGAGGCGTTCCAAATGATTGCCGATGCCATTGCGCCAATGATCCAGACAGATACCGTCCGACTCAGCGGCCCAACACACATTGGAGCAATTGGCCCGACGCTCCGGTGGTGTGAGAGAGTCGGAAGAAGCATAGCGTACGGTGATAACCTCATTAAAACCGAGGGTCGCGACGGCAAACGTCGCCGCGGCCGCCGGGGCGTGAGATCCCACCGCGTTCTTACGGCCCGCCGCCGACGGCCCCAGGCGCGGACGCCCGAGGCCCGCCTCGGTGAAGGGGCGGGCCTCGGGTCTCTCGTCTCACTCGGGGACGGTCGCGGCGGATCAATCGAAGTCCATCGGGCCGTTCTTGTTGCCGTAGACCACGCCGTTGACGGTCACCGTGAAGACGTCGTTGACGATGAAGTTGTTCTGGGTGTTGCTGCCATAGAGCCCCTGGATGCCGACGTTGCCGTTGTAGACGATCAGGTCGTTCTCCATCTCGTTGTTGACGACGCCGACCAGGTCGATGCCGTCTACGACGTTGCCGACGTTCCCGGTGCCGTTGACGTCCGTGCCGATCTTGTCGTTGTTGATGAAGTCGCCGGTGGCGCCGTTGTTGAGCTGCACGCCGATGTAGTTGCCCGAGATGACGTCGCTGGAGGCCGAGTCGTAGTTCGCCCCGTCGGCGAATACGACGCCCCAGTAGTTGCTGTAGCCGACCCCGCCGGACTGGAAGACGGCCTTCGCGCCGGCGGCGTCGAGGCCGATCCAGTCGAAGTTGACGCTGGTGGCCGTCGTGGTCGAGCCGTCGACGAATACGCCGTCGTTGACGTTGGCCGAGATGACCGTGTAGACGACGTTGTTACCCTGCGCCCCGGCCTGGACGGTGACGCCGTTACGGCCGTTGCCGCGGGCGAGCTCGCCGGTCGGGTCGAGGCCGATGAAGGCGTATTCGACGGTGTTACCGTTCGTGCCCGAGTCGGAGATGTAGACGCCGTCGTAGGCGTTGCCCGAGATGATGTCGCGGTCGGTCGGCGAGTTGCTGCCGATGCTGTTGGAGGACGCCCCGCCCATGATGGCCACGCCGCTGCCGCCGTTGCCCAGGGACACTCCGGAGACGTTGACGCCGATGTAGTCGCCCTCGACGACGTTGCCGGTGGTGCCCGAGCCGATGAGCTCGACGCCGTCCCAGCCATTGCCCGAGATCACGTCGCGGGCCGCGGCGGTCGTCCCGCCGAGCGTGTTGTTCGTCGCCCCGGAGACGATCGCCACGCCGATGTGGTTCGGGACGGCGACCGTGCCGGTGACGTCGGTGCCGATGAAGTCGCCCTCGACGAGGTTGGCGCTGGTGCCTGCGTCGGTGATGAGGATGCCGCGGCTGGCGTTGCCCGAGATTACGTTTAACGTGCCGGCGGTCGCCCCGCCGATCGTGTTGCCCGTCGCACCGCCGATGATCTGGACGCCGTCCTGGCCGTTGGGCACGGCCTTGGTGCCGGTGACGTCAACGCCGATATAGTTGCCCTCGACGAGGTTGGCCGTCGTGCCGGCGAAGCCGAGCAAAACGCCCTCGAACGCGTTGCCCGAGATGACGTTGCGGGCCCCGGAAGTCGTCCCGCCGACGGTGTTGCCGACGGCGCCGTAGACGATGTCCAGGCCATTGTAGCCGTTGGGCACGGCCTTGGTGCCGGTGCGGTCGGTGCCGATGTAATCGCCCTCGACGAGGTTGTGGTTCGTGCCCAACCCGCCGATGTAGACGCCCCACTGGGCGTTGCCCGAGATCACGTCGCGGGCGCCCGTGGCGGTCCCGCCGATGGTGTTGGTCGTCGAGCCGGCGTCGACCCAGACGCCCGAGAGGTTGGGCAGGGCCTTGGTGCCGGTGAGGTCGGTGCCGATGAAGTCGCCCAGGACGTGGATCTTGGTCGAGCCGCTGGTGATCCAGACGCCGTAGCCGGCGTTGCCCGAGATCACGTCGTGGGAGGTGGTCCCGCCGACCGTGTCGCCGGCGGACCCGGAGAAGAACACGCCGTTGGCGCCGTTGGGGATGGCGAAGGTGCCGGTCTTGTCGGTCCCGATGAAGTCGCCCAGGACCTGGTTGTTGCTGTCCCCGGAGGAGAAGGCGACGCCGTTGTACGAGTTGCCCGAGATGACGTCGGCCGCCGACGAGGTCGTCCCGCCGACGGTGTTGGAGCTGGCGTGGTTGGTGATCAGCACGCCGTGGGCCTGGTTGGGCAGGGCGTAGCCGCCGGTGGCGTCGGTGCCGATGAAGTCGCCGGTGAGCGAGTTATTGCTCGTGCCGGTGTCGGAGATGATGACGCCGTCCGTGCCGTTGTTGGAGACGACCGATTTGGTGACGGTGTCGTGGTTCGAGCCGCTGTAGATCTGGACGCCGCCGCCGAAGTTGCCGAGCGAGTTGCCGTATGCGTCGACGGAGAACTTGCCGGCGGGGTCGGTGCCGATAAAGTCGCCCGAGAGGGTGTCGTTGCTCACGCCCGCCAGCAGGACGCCAGGGCCGCCCCTGGTGGCCGAGACGGTGCTGCCGGTGACCTGATCGTGGTTGGCGCCGTTGTAGAAGAAGAGGCCGAAGGACCCGTTGGGCTCGGCCGTGATGAACTTGCTGACGACGGTCAGGCCGACCTCGTCGCCGGCGAAGTTCCAGTAGCTGGCCTGGACGCTCACACCGCCGGCGTTGAAGTCGGTGATCTCGAGGCCCTTGACCGCCGCCGGCGCGGTCGCGGTCCCGGAGGCGGACGGCTGGATGTTCAGCCCGAGGGCGCCGCGCCGGCGCTGGCCCCGTCGAGGTCGACGATCGCCTTGCCGGCGTAGCCCGGCTGCGTCGTCCCGTCGAGGACGATCGGCCTGGTGATCGCGGGCAGGCCGATGGTCGGGTGGAAGCCGATTTGGCCGCTGCCGACCTTGAAGTCGATCGTGGTGAGCGTGCCGGCCGGCTGGGCGTCGGCCTGGAGGATGGCCTGGCGGAGCGAGCCGGGGGTGGGGCTGGCGTTATTGCCGTTGTCGACGGTGGTGGTGACCGTCAGCGTGGACAGGAGTTGACGGCCCTCCATGATCTCGACTAGCGGGCGTCGGCGAAGTGCGGCGCGACGGCGGGCGGCGGGGGTCTGGGGGGGCCGTGAGGCGGTGCGGGAGCGGCAGGTCCAGGGCGAAAACATGGCGGGATGTCCTTGGGATGGGCGGACCGCGACCGAGGGGCCCGGGCGACCACCGCCCGGGCCCGCGACGCGACAGCGGGCCGCTGTTGTCTTTCCGAGACTTGCTCGTCGTACTCGATGTCGGGCGGTTGCGGGACCGCCCCGGTGTCGGTCTCGGCTCTAAGGGAAATAGCCGGGGGCCTCCATTCTCGGACACGCCGGCCGGTCTTTTTCCTGCGCCCGGGTCGGGCGAGCACTGCCTACGATTGGCTCGGCCCACCCGGATCGGCATCACCAGACCCTGGGGCCGCGTGCGAGCGCAACCCGTTCTCAAGTCTCGACGCACACTTGAGCGGACAATTCTCCGCCCGATCATGTCTCCACGCGACGGTCCGCCCCCGTCGTGCGTTCCCTGCTGCGCCGATCGGCCGATTGTCATTCCGCGTGCCCTTCGCATCGCGTCTGGCCGGCTATCGCGACCCACCACATCGCGCCGCCGTCGCTATGCATGTCCTGGTATGTTGAGCGCCATAAAAAGCGGTCGCCTTCGAAAAGCGGTGATGACCGCCAAGACTCCATTTTCCCCTTCCCCTGAGAAATCACCCGTCAAAAAATCGCACTATCTAATAGCCCCAGCTCTTCCCTGTGGCCAATTTCTCTCAAATCAAGTTCGAAGGCGCCCTGCGGAGCTTCATATGAAATCTGTTGAAGCCACTTCCTCTCATCGCCAGACCGGGATCAGACCAAAGATTGCCAGCGCGAGCTTCGCTCATCGCCTTGATCGAGCTCTGAGTGCCGCGGCTCGGGTCCTTCGCGGCGAGCGCCCCCACCCCAACCTTCGTCTCCCTCTCGCGTTAGATTCTCTGGAAGTCCGCGCACTCTTGTCCACCATCACGGTTCATATCTTCAATAATGATTTCAGCATCAATCCCAAGGGCCAACCCATCGCCGACGCGATCATCAACGTGGGCGATACCATCCACTGGGTCTGGGACGACCCCGATCCATCTCCCCACAACACGCGATCGGTGACCGGGAGTCTGGAATCCTGGAATTCCGGCGCTCCCACTTTCCCTCCCGCCTCGTTCGATCACACATTCAATAACGCGGGAGTATTTACTTATTACAGCACGCACGACGGCACAGATAACGGCGACGGCACGGCCAACGGAATGACCGGCACGATCACCGTCAGCTCGCCTACGACAACACCCACCCAACTCCCCCCTTCCCCGACTCCTCCTTTCGTAACGGTAATCGACGTCCGGTCGGTTGAAGACAGCAAACACAGGCTGACCCAGATCAAGGTCGATTTCAGCGGCACGGTGAATCTCACTGAGGCGACGAATCTTGCAACCTACCGCCTGGCCACCGCAGGCAAAAGAGGCTCCTTCACCGCCAGGAATTCCAGGGTGATCCCGCTGAAAACGGCGAACGTACACCCCCGCGCTCGCCGAGGTGACGCTCGTACCAAGGAAACCATTCAAGCTGACCAATCCCGTCCAGCTCCGCGTCGACGGCGTTCCACCCACTGGTCTCCAGGACAACTTGGGACGACTGATCGACGGCAACCACGACGGCCTGCCTGGGGGCAATGCCGTCGCGGTTCTCGGCCGCAAGGGAGTAACCCTGAGCGCGCTCACACTCTCTCACGCCAGTGCTCGGCCGACCCCTGCGGCGATCATCGCCCAGGCACTGGTTCCCGAGGAGATAATCGGAATGACTCAGACGGCCCATTCCATGCACCTCAAACATCGGCTCAGATCGTGATGCTCGATGCACGGGCTCGGGCGGGGGGTTGGCTCGACGAACACTCCGGTACAGAAATCATGAGCCGTGATCGCTCGTCCGCGCGGGGAGATGCATTGGAGGATGTGTTTCGAGGCTGCGTTCGGCGTCTCGCCTTACGTTAAGTGTCAGTTCGGGCTTCGAGGCTTCTCGATCACCATTTCGCCTCGGTCAGGCGCCTCGCTGGGCTTGACGGTGAAGTCCTCATTGCCTTGTGCTGCCATCCGGCCGTTGGTCGAAAAAGGTAGGGGGCACCCGGGATCAGGGCGGAGAAGGTAATCCGCCCGAGGGTGTCGGACACAGGCCCATCCGCATCGTTGATCGAATCGATCGATGCCAGGGAGGCCTCGTACGAGCGGAAAAGGTTTGGGGGAGTGACGGTCATCAAGATCTCAGGCCGGTGCGAAACCCTGCGACCGGCTTGCCACTGGCGTCGACCAGCCGCGCTTCAGTCTTCCGCCCGCTCGGGTGGTCCACGGGAATCGCCACTGACAGCCCGTCCTGACCACGTCACGTGCCGCGTTGAACAGAAACATGAGCAAAGCTCTTACAATAAGTCGATAACAGGCCCGAGACTCTCCATGCAACATGATCCAATTAGTACTGATATTATATTGATGTCGGTCCAAGATTCCTTCATCTTTTCTTCATGATCCCGACATCGCTTGGACATCGGGTCGGCTAAGATGATCTGGTCGAATCGGACGGCAGTATGTTGCAATCGGGGACGAACCATCACCATTCTCGGCGCGATACACATGCCCAAACAAAAAATACTGCTGATCGAGGACGAGCGATCGCTGGTCGATGTCTTGAGCTGCAATCTCGAGCGCGAAGGGTTCGAGGTATTAACCTCATACGATGGCAGCGAGGGGCTGCGGCAAGCCCAGCTCAAGCTTCCCGATCTCATCCTGCTCGACTTGATGCTGCCGCAGAAGCCAGGACTTGAGGTGTGCCGCGAGCTGCGCCAGGGTACGCGCACGCGGGAGATCCCGATCATCATGCTCACGGCGAAGGCCGAGGAGTCTGACCAGCTCGTGGGGTTCGCCACCGGGGCCGACGACTATGTCACGAAGCCCTACAGCGTGAAGATCTTGATCGAGCGCATCAAGAAAGAGCTGCGAAGGCGCCAGCAGAAGGATGAGTTGCCGACGGGAAGCGTGCTCGAGCGCCAGGGGATCGTGATGGATCGGCACAGCCACCGCGCGTTTTATCGCGAAGTGGAGCTGCCGCTGACGCCGACCGAGTTTCGCCTTCTGGAGGTGCTGCTCCGCCAGGCTGGCCGAGCGTTCACACGCTACGAACTGATGGATGCGGCGATCGGCGAGGACGCCATCGTGCTCGAGGGCACGATCGACGTACACATCAAGAGCCTGAGGAAGAAGCTCGGCGAAGCGGGTGAGCTCATCGAGACCGTCCGCGGCGTCGGCTATCGGTTTCACGAATCGCGTACGGTGGCGACTGTTGTCTGAACCCCGCTTGCTGCGGGCTCGCGGGTGCGTCTGAGCCAAGCCTGACGGCTGGCCGGAGCCTCGGTCTGGGTCGTTCCGAAAGCAGCTCAGCGCGGACGACCGCGACTTCGCGCGGGGCGTCGATCCCGAGCGCACTTGCCCCCCTTCCAGACGGACGACCGTCACACAGATTTCGTCACCGATGAAGAGTTTTTCCATGAGCTTCCTGGTCAGCACCAGCATGTCTCGCGTCCTCAATCATGTCCTCTAGGTGTGGAACCAGCCCACGGTCGGCTCCACAGGCCGGCACGTTGCGCCTTCCGGTAAGCGGGGCTTAGTAGCAGTCTAGATCACGTCTGCGGCGAAGTCGGCGGCTGGGGCGGAATTCGGCCGATTTTGCGGGATTGCGCGTCTGCATCGGCATGAGCAAGACCGCAACTGCCGGCCTTGAACGTCGATCCGTGAGTCCGTCGTTCACAAGGACGGAGAGAATCCGCTCTGCGCTGGACGGTTGCTGCTGGACACGGGCGCGTATAATGCGACGATAGCCGAGATCGACCGACTATTCGGGCGTGCGCGGAGGCACTCTCGCTGGGACTGCCAGCGAGAGGCCGGCGCTCTGGGGTCTTACGCGGATCTATCGAGAAGACGAGCGCCGGGCGGGCCGGCCTGGTCGCTTCGGTTGTTCGGTTGCTGGCGAGGATACGATGTCAGAGCTACATGCTCCGGTGATTATTATCGGGTCCGGGTCGGCGGGGCTCACGGCCGCGCTTTATGCCTCGCGAGCCAACCTCGCGCCCCACGTTTTCGAGGGAAAGGAGCCCGGGGGCCAGTTGACACTGACCACCGCCGTCGACAATTTCCCAGGGTTTCCGGACGGGATCATGGGTCCTGAGTTAATGGACCTGATGCGGAAACAGGCGGAGCGATTCGGCGCGGTTTGCAAGTGGGAAACCGTCTTCCAGACCGACCTCTCGCATCGGCCATTCCGGGTTCGCACCACAGATGATCCCAGCGGCGACCCGTCCAGCGGCACGATTCGCGATTACCGTTGCGACGCCCTCATTGTGGCCACCGGTGCCTCGGCCCGTTGGCTGGGCCTGGAGGGCCCGTATCGTGGTAATGGGGTCAGTACCTGCGCCACCTGCGACGGCCACTTCTACCGCGGAAAGGAAATTGCCGTGGTCGGCGGCGGCGATTCCGCCGCGGAAGAGGCGACGTTCCTCACCAAGTTTGCCACCAAGGTCACCTTGATCCACCGCCGCGAGGCACTGCGCGCGTCAAAGATCATGCAGGACCGCTTGTTGAAGAATCCCAAGATTGAATACGCCTGGAACTCCGTCGTCGCCGAGGTTGAGGGCGAGAAACTTGACGGGCACCAAGTCTTCACCGGCGTCAAGCTCCGTTCGACCAAGGACAGATCGATTCGCGACCTGAAGATCGACGGGTTGTTCCTGGCGATCGGTCACGTCCCGAACACCGAGATTTTCAAAGGCATTCTGGCGATGACGCCCGAGGGATACCTTCTCACACGCACGGCTTTGGCGTGGAAAGGTGTCGAGGCCGAGGCCGGCTTGATCGACACCCTTCCCAACTACGGGACCGCCACCAATATCCCCGGCGTGTTTGCCTGCGGAGACGTGGTCGACACTCACTACCGGCAGGCGATCACCGCGGCAGGCTCAGGCTGCGCCGCCGCCATGGATTGCGAGAAATGGCTCGAATCCAACGAGGGCGCGTCGGCTCACCACTGAGCGGCTCTGGTGGCATTCGCCGGATTGAACGGCGAATTGCGGCATGATAGCATGCAGGCGTTCGGGACCCGCCTGGCACGCTCCGTGATGGGCCGCCCCCTGAACTTTTAAGGAATCTGCGGTACAATTCCTTTGCCTGGCGAGGATATGTAGCCGTCCGCGGAAGAACCACGATTTGTTAGGAACGGACTGACGTAGGATTTGGGCGGCCATGGGGGGGGTGTCAAACCACGGGGGACGGACTCGGAGATTTGGACCACAAAGGGCACGAAGGGCACAAAGGAAGAACCACGAATTGGTAGGAAGCGGACTGACGTAGGATTTGGGCCGCAGTGCGGGGTGTCAAACCAGGGGGGGCCGACGAAGAGACTTTGAACACGAAGGGAACGAAGGGAACGAAGGGAACGTAGGGAACGAAGCGAACGAAGGGAACGAAGAGAACGATCGACGCAGGGGGGCCAGATTCGATGGGAGCCGCGCCGGGAGGCGGTGGGGCTCCGTCACACATGACAGGTCGAGCCGGACGCCGGGAGCCTTGAGCTTCCCGCGTATTGCAAGATTCTTCAATTGGGCATAGTGCCGAGTGAGAGCGAATGGAGAACCGACCGCCGCAACAGGAAGCCCCACGCCAGCCCCCTTCCAACAGCGGGCGCAAGCCGAACAATTCCGGCGGCACTCCAACGCCACCCTGGCTTTGGCTGCTCTTGCTGGGTGGGTTTGCGATCATCTTCTGGCAGTTCGTGCCGAAGACCGAGGTGACCGTCGGCTATTACCCTTGGTTTCACGAACAGGTCGAAAAGGACAACGTGAAGAGCATCTCGATCCTCGGGACCGAGATCCGTGGCGAGCTGCGCAAGGAAACCCCGTATCAAAGCGCGCCGTCGACACCGCCGGCGACCGTGAAGAGATTCATCACCTACGCCCCTTCGGAGCCGTCGATCGAGCCGCTTGTCCAGAAATTGATCAAGAACAACGAGAAGAAAAACGCCGAGCAGACTGCCGAGCAGAAAAAAGCCAGCGACCCGGTCCGAATCGATCCGCAGCCGCCGGCCTCAGCCAATTCACTCGTCTGGATGATGCTGTTCTTACCCGCGTTTGTGATCCTGGGCTTCCTTTACCTCTTCATGCGGCGCGCCCGAGACCAATTTGACGGCGGGATCCTGGGAAGTTTCGTCAAGAGCCCGGCGAAGCGTCACGATAAATCGAAACAGCGCACGACGTTCGACGAAGTGGCAGGGCTGGAAAACGCGAAATCCGAGCTCCAGGAGATCGTCGAGTTCCTCAAGAACCCAGAGAAATTTCAACGGCTGGGAGGTGCATACCCAAGGGCGTGCTTTTGAACGGACCGCCGGGGACTGGCAAGACACTCCTGGCCCGCGCCGTCGCCGGCGAGGCCGGGGTGCCATTTTTCTCGATCTCCGGCTCTGAGTTCATCCAGATGTTTGTCGGTGTTGGCGCCAGCCGCGTGCGCGACATGTTCAAGACCGCCAAGGAGAATAGCCCGTGCATCTTGTTCATCGATGAGATCGATGCCGTCGGACGCGTCCGCGGCGCAGGCCTGGGGGGCGGGCACGACGAGCGCGAGCAGACGCTCAATCAGATCCTCACCGAGATGGATGGATTCTCCCCCAGCGAGAGCGTGATCGTATTGGCGGCGACCAACCGTCCGGATGTTCTCGATCCAGCGCTCCTGCGCCCTGGCCGATTCGACCGGCACGTGACAGTCGACCGACCGACCAAGAAGGGGCGGCTCGAGATCCTGAAGGTCCATACCAGAAACACTCCGCTCGCCGCAGACGTCGATCTGGACGCGATCGGCGCGGGACCGTCGGCATGAGCGGCGCCGATCTGGCCAACCTCGTCAACGAAGCGGCCCTCCTGGCCACTCGTGAAGACAAAGCCGCCATCGACATGGCCGATTTCGACGCCGCGCGCGACAAAATCTTGATGGGAGCCAAGCGCGAGGAAGTGATCACCGAGAAGGAGAAACGCGCGACCGCCTACCACGAGGTTGGCCACGCCCTGGTCGCCTGGCTGATCCCAGAGGCCGACCCTGTCCACAAAGTGACGATCATCCCCCGCGGTCGTGCCCTGGGAGTGACGCAGTATCTGCCGACCGAAGATCGCTTGAGCTACTACGAGCGTGACATCAAGGCCATGCTGGCCGTCGCCCTGGGCGGTCGCGCAGCCGAGCGTCTGGTCTTTGACGATTTGTCGGCGGGAGTTGCAGACGACCTCAAGCGGGCGACCCGGCTGGCACGAGTGATGGTCACTCAATGCGGGATGAGCGATCGGGTCGGGCCCGTGTTTTTCCGCGACTCGGAAGAACATCCCTTCCTTGGCCGCGAGATGAGCGAAACCCGCGACCATTCCGAGCACACGGCCCAGTTGATCGACGAAGAAATCGGCCGGATTCTTCGCGAGGCCGACGATCGCGCCTACCGCCTTCTGGAGGGACATCGCGACGAGCTCGAGCGCGTGACCGAGGCTTTGATCGAGCGCGAGGTCTTGTCAGTCGCCGAAATCGAAGAGATGATTGGCAAGCGTGTCACCGAGGAGCCGGAAACAGCGGGACGTCGCGTCCGCGACGAAATCGTGGCATCGCTCGACAACCCGTCGTGACTTTCGCGCGCGCGTGAAGAACGACTTGCCTTCGGTACGGGCGATGGTCACGAGAATTCTCGCCAAGTGCCGCGGCGAAGCAGTCCGGAAAAATACCGGAATTCTTGACCGAGGGTCGGTCGGGAAGGACCGCCCTACCCTGGGTGAATCGCCTCGCTAGTCGCCCGTGTTGGCGGTGTGCTGTCGGTTTTCGTTCCTGCTGATCACAGCTCGGGAGCCTTCGACGTGTCGGCGTCAACGGAATTCAGCCCATCCACGCCGCCGGTCGTGTGCGCCGGGCTGGTCGTCGCGGACCATGTTTGCCCGCCGCTCGACCACCTTCCCAGGGCCGGCGAGCTGATCGCGGTCGACGAGCTCGTTCTCAACATCGGCGGCGGTGCCGCCAACACGGCCGTAGACCTGCGCGGCTCGGCGTGCCGGCAGCAATCTGCGCTCGCGTCGGCGACGACGCGTTCGGTCGATTCGCCAGTGAGACTTTGCGCGCCCACAACGTCGATACCACCGCATTACTTGTCGATCCCGAGCGTGTCACCAGCCAGACTCTGATCATCAACGTACGCGGCGAGGACCGTCGGTTCATTCATTCCGTCGGCGCGAACACGGGCTTCGTCGCCTCCGATCTGGACGCCGTGCTCGAGCGCCCACCACGCGTGCTGCACATCGGTTACTTCCTGATTCTTCCCCGCCTCGACGCGGGCGCGCTCGCCGATCGATTTGCGCGGCGCGGGATGCTGGCACGATCACTGTTCTCGACGTCGCAACCCCCGGGCCAGGCAACTATCTGGAACCGTTGAAAGTCGTTCTCCCACATACGGACGTCTTCGTTCCGAACGCCGACGAGGCACAGCTAATCCTCGGTGAGAGCGACCCCCTCCGGCAGGCCGAGGCCTTTCATGAACTGGGCGCCCGGCGCGTCGTGATCACCCGCGGCGAGCTGGGGGCGGTGTCCGTCTCCGACACGCTTCGCGTTCGGCTCGGCGCGTACCCGATTCGATTCGTCGACGGATCGGGCGGCGGCGACGCCTTCAACGCCGGCTACATCGCCGGTCTCCTCGAAGACCGCCCTGAGCTCGATTGTCTGAAGCTCGCAAGCGCGGTCGGGGCCAGTTGCGTCCGTGCCGTCGGCACCACGGCGGGTGTGTTCACCCGCGCCGAAGCCCGCGACTTTGTTGCCCGCCACGATCTGGCCATTGAGCCGATCGATTAAAACCCCGGAGCGCCTCTCGCGAGATCGGATCACGTCCCGGCTTTCGCTCTCTCGCCGGCGGAGCCGTGCAGGATTCTGCGCTCTGCGCGACGATAAGCCGGTTTGCTCCAGCCGCAGGCACCACCGCACAGCATTGCACAAGAGCTTATTGTACATCGGGTGGAACAATGCTTCGCGCGTGTGCCCATTGGCAAGGTGGCACAGGCGGCCGCGGCCTGGCTCGCGAACCCATCCCGCAGCCGCGACCTTGCCGTCATCCGAGCGGTTGCGCAGCAGCAAATGCACGCGCGCCTCGTCGTAGGGAGGCGTATGTTGTTCATCGGCGACGAAGAAGGGGCGTACCCCCTGCGTGATCGGATGGGTCTCGTCCACGACCTCCACCCGGAACCGCTCCAAGGGGCCATGGCCGATGTACCGTCCGCCTACCAGGTCGAGGTAGGGACCGCCCGGGGGATACAGACCCATCGCGTTGTGGAGGTTCAAGAATCCCCCTCCTGCCTCCACGAACGCCGAGACTGCCCGCTGTTGCTCAGGGGTCATCCACATGAAATCCCGGTGATGGTCGTGATCGGGCCGCTGCAGTCCGTCGCGCAGTATCACGAGCAGCTTGACCATCGCCAGGTTCTTCTCCGAGAGGGCGCTCACATCCACCGTGAAGTGTGGCACAACGCCGGTCGCGTCGAAGACGGGCCGCAATCCCTCCTCGAGATGGCCCGGCTCGTGCGGCTGGTCGCCAATCAAGACCAGCGCGTGTGGACGAGCATCCGAGGCAGCCGGTGGGCGGCCTTGAAATGGGGCGTTCGGAACAGTTAGCTCGCGATAGACATGTTGAATATCATCACTCGTCGGCGTGTCGTACGGCATCCAAACCAAGTCGTCTGCCTGCAAGTGCACGTGCTCGGCAAGATTCGCGAGCGGCCGCCCCTGTGCGACGTGGTAGGCGACCTGCCGGCGAAGCTCAGCGAGGAATCTGCGCTGGCGGGCGAGGCGCTCCGGGCCGCCCCACGAGCCAAATGCCGGAACGACACGCGCCGGCGCGAGGGCCTCGAGCCGGCGTAGCGCCTCGATCCAAAGCGCAGTGTCGCAACCGGCCAGGACGGCGCGCGGGCCGTGAACGACGAGCGGGCCGCCAAAGACCACGGCCTGATCCGGGAGGTAAACGGCAGCTCCGCCTGTAGCTAAAACCGGATCGAGCGAGCAGAATTCAACAGAGACGGCGACGTCGCCCACGGGCGCGCGATCGGCGAGGGTGCGCAAGATCGCCGGATCGAGCGACGGCGAAGTCGCAAGCAGCCGGGTGCGCGTCTTGGCCGAGCTAAAAACGCGCGTGATTCCTGCTTCGATCAAGGATCGGACGATCGCGCCGTCGCCATCCTCGCCACGGGTCAGAACCAGCGTCCGCGCGGGCTTGCCGGTCGACGCGGCCACGACTGCCAGGAATTCTCCAACCGGGACCCCGCGCGGCAGGTCGATGAGTAAAGTCTCATCGCCGAGCGAGACCCACCCACTGTTGGCGGAGCCGTGGCGGTCGGAGAAGCCCGCCACAAAAACCCGCGGGGCGAGCTGCTCGCGGTGGGGCAGCACGGAGGAAGTCCCTGCCTTCGGAGGGCGGTCGCTCGCCGTCGCCGGCAACGCAAATGGCGCAGGCACCAGCACACGCGTCGTGATCTCCTCGGCGAATTCGCTCAACCGGTCGTCGAAGCTGCGGCCGGCCGCCGTCGCGGCAAACTGGACCTTGAGTCGCTGTCGCTCGTCGAGACTCTCATAACGCAAGAGATAAGTGACCTCGCTCGAGCGGCCCACATCGACCAACCACGGGCCTACGACGCGGAAGCCGTGTTCCTTGAGCGTGCGCAGACCATCCCTCGTCATGAAATCGAGGTATTCCTCCTTCTTCGGAGTGGGCACCCGGTGAATTTCATGCACCACAAACCGAGCACGCTCCGGCAAGGAAGGGACGGCGGCTCCGGGGACCAGTCGCAGGAATCGACTCTCCTCGCCGGTCAACAGCCGGTCGCGAGCCGTCACAAACTGTTCAAATGCGGGGTTTCTTGAGAGCACCCCGACCGCCTGCTCGAACGCTGCGAGATCGTCATATTCCCAAATTGTTAAATGCTCGTATAAGTCTCCTATCAACGTCTTCCACCACCCGACCATTCGTCCGCCGGCCTCGCGAAACAGCTGGAGCCCGGTCTCGGCAATGAGTTTCTCGTACGCCGGGCCTTGATCAGGCCGCACCCGGATTCGCCATTCGCCGTACACGCGCGCGCGCCCGGTGCGGCGTTCGACGTCGCCTGCGGGTCGTCCGCGCCGATGTCGCGACACAAACGGCCAGCGCGAGCGAGAGCCAACCTGCCTTCAAACGAAGTCGCGGCATGACGATGTGTCCTGGGTGTGCGAGTGCGGGATCGATCGAGGGCAGACCGGCCGCCCAAGACCAGCCCAAACCGGCCTCAGCATACGCGTGTACGGCGAGTGCGGCAACGCTTTGGAAGTTGACGCCGCAGTCGATGTTGTCGCTGGCGAGTCTGAGCTCGGGCGGGTCCGTCAGCGGCTGGTCGAGGTCGCTGTTCCGGTCTCGACGACGACCCGGAAGATTGGTGATCCGCCCTCCCAGATCGTGCCAATGTCTGTGGCGGCGCCATGCATGTTCGGCCGCATGTGATCGTAGTGCCAGCCTCCGCGGGTTTTGTGGAGGCGGCCGGTTGCGTCTCCGTGTACGTGGCTGTCATCGCGTGCGGGTCCCTTCGGATCGACCTGTTTGACCCGCACGTTGTCGGCCTTGTAATCATTCGTGACATGCCAGCCGCCGCAAAGCATGTCATACAATCCCCAAGCATTCGGTTTCTTGCTCCTGACCGGCGCGTTAGTGGGCCGGCTGCCCGCTTCGCTGATCTCGTCCTTGTATTTGTCGGTGAGGCACGGATTCGAAGTGCCGACGCGGGCGGCGTATTCCCATTCCGCGTCGGTCGGGAGCCGCGCGGTCACGCCGTTTCTCTGACCCAGGATCCGACAGAATTCCTGAATATCCGCGAGCGGCACTCGCTCGGCCGGGAAGCGTGGACCCTTGCTGAGAGACGGGTTCTTACCCGTCACGGCCTCGAAGATTTCCTGAGTGACCGGAGTCTCCGACATGTAGAAACTCTTGGTCAGGACCACCTCGTGAGGGTATTCATCCTGATAGCGCCTTTGATAGAACGGCGAGCCTTGAAGAAAGCGGCCGGCTGGCAGTAGCAGGCAGTTCAGGTTGAGCTTGTCGTTGATCTTCAGCACGAGCGGGTCCTTGCCTGCCGGGGCAAACGGCTGATCGGCGGCGAGCATCTTCTGGGGATACTTCACCTTCGCAGGCTCAGATCGGGTGACGGTGATCCACTTCTTTCCGTCCTTCTCCGAGATCGTTCCGGTGAGGGCCAGTAATCCCGAGCCTGCCTCCACGTCCTTGTGGATCTTCTCGGCGATCGGGCCGGGAGCAATGAAGTACTTGAGATGCCGGGTGAATTGGTCCTGAATCAGGAGCGCGTCTTCCACGTCGAGGCCGCGGTCCGGGTAGCTCTCCATGATCGTCCGGACTTGTTCGGCGATCGCGGGCGTGCCCTCGAGTGCGTAGATCACCGGCGTGTGATCGCCGTCCTTCGGGTCCCAGAACCAAGGCTTCGTGTCGGTCGCGCGATTGCAGAGGACATTGCCTTTGATGGTCACCACTGGGCTTGAATGATCCTGGTCCTGGCGCGCCGTCGTGACCGCACCCAAGGGTGCCAGCACCAGAATGAGAATCGTCAGACTCGAAGTGCGTCGCTGAAATGGCATCGCGAAACCGTTCCTTATTGTGACTTGCGAGTCGAAGGCCGAACAGGAACCACGAGAATCGCATGATGCATCGGCGGTTGACATCCACCTGGCCGCACTCAGCGATTGTAATCGGAGGCGACGTAACCGCGATATTCCATCGACCGGAAGAATAAAGGGGCGCGTGGGCATCGTCGGGCAGTATCGGCGACGCCGGACGAGCGACTCGATTTGCGTCCCGGCATGAGAAATGCGTGGTATTGTCGACGGGCAGAGTCGGCAGGCCAGAATTCGTCACCACAGCCGGGAGCGGTCGGACGGGATGGGAAGACTTCCGCGAAAGCAACCGGGTTTCGAGCGCGCGGCGTCCAGTTGAGCCGCGGTTTTGGGATCTGCATTTCGTGCTGCTATGAATCGGATCTGCTACCCGCGCGCCGCTGCATCGACTGCGACCGTGAGGTTTGCAGGCTATGCGTGGTGCATCTTATCGATTCCAAGGAATTCCTCTGTCCCGAATGTGCAACCGAACGGCGCGCCTCGCCCCGTTGATTTCATCCCGCCTCGGCCGCGAGCGATGGGGACGCAAATGACTGCACGGTCAATCTGGCAAGGCACGCTCGTCGTTCAAAAAAGAGACGTCGCTGTCAAGCTCTATTCCGCCGTCGTGGATCGGCAGATTCACTTTCATCTGCTTCACAAGCGCGATCGCACGCGCGTCCAGCAGATGATGGTGGACTCTCAATCAGACAAGCCAGTCCCGCTGGACCAAGCTCGCAAGGCCTTTGAGGCCGAGCCCGGTCTCTATGTCGCGGTCACGGGCGAGGAGATCGAAAAGATCGCGCCGGAACCCTCGCGCAGTATCCGCGTCGGACGATTCGTCCCCAGGCCCGCGATCGACGCTCAACTGTTCGATCGCCCCTACTATCTTGGCCCTTCCGAGGATTCCGCGGCGGATTATTTCGCGCTTGCGCAGGCACTGGAACGGAAGAAGAAGGCCGGCGTCGCGACGTGGGTGATGCGCAAGCATTCGTATGTGGGAGCGCTCTTGCCGCAGGCGGGCTACCTGATGCTGATCACGCTCCGGCATACCGAGGAAGTGATCCCGGTCAGCCGACTCGATCCCCCGGACGGGCGCGGTGGATCCAAGAGAACGCGATCTGGCCGATAAACTGATCGAAGCGCTCGCCGGCGATTTTCGGCCGGACGCCTATCACGACGAGTATCAGCAACGGATCCACGACTTGATCGAGGCCAAACGTGCCGGCAAGAAAGTGACGCCGAAGCGAGCAAGACGGCGGAAAGTGGAAGGAACGCTGGTTGATTCACTGCGATCGAGCTTGAAAACGGCGGCGGCCGGGCGTTCGACCTGAAGCACTCATTCGGGGCAACCATGTCGCGCACACGGAAACCACGGGCTTCCAAAGCCAAACAGCAGAGGGCGAACCCGCCGTATCACGCGTTCTGGTCGGGTTCTCTCAGCTTCGGATTGGTCAACGTGCCGGTGCATCTGTTTCCGGCGAGCCGGCATTCGGGAGTGCGGCTGCGGCTCATGAGTCCGGAAGGCTCGCTCCTGGAAAGACGATTCCACTGCCCGCGCGATGACCGCGAATTGCGCCACGGCGACATCGTGCGGGGCTACGAGCTCGACGACGGCTCATACATCCTTATCGAAGACCGCGAGCTCGAAGCGATCGAGCCCCAAAAGACTCACGAGATCGATCTTCGCGAGTTCGTCGCCCTTTCCGAAATCTCGCCGGCGCTCCTCGAGCGAGGCTACTACCTGACGCCGGACAAACACGCCACCAAGGCCTATCGGCTGCTCGCCGAAGCGATGGAGCGGGCGGGCCGGGCCGGGATCGCGACCTTCGTGATGCGCGACCGCGAATACCTGGTGGCGATTTTTGCCCAAAATGGCATTTTGTGCGCGGAGACGCTGCGTTTCCAGGACGAGATTCGCGATCCTGCGACCATTGGATTGCCGGCCGTTGTACCCGCGATCAAGCAGCGCGTCACGGCGTTCGAGCGTTCGATCAACGCATTACAGGCGAGATCTCTCTCGCCCAGTGAACTGGTCGATCAGGACACCCAAAAGCTGAAGGCGATCATCGAGAAGAAGCGCCGCGCCGGCAAGGACCTGGTCCGCGTGCCGGTGGAAGGCGACGGTGTCGATTCCGATGGAGAATCCGACGTTGATCTTCTGGAAACGATTCGAAGGAGCCTGCGGCACGGCGGGACAAGCTCGATCGCCCGGCAAAAGCCGCACAAAGCGCCACAAAAGGCCGCACCGGCCAGGAGCAAACGTGCCGCGGCGTCCACAAAAGAACGGCGATTGCGACCTAAGACAGCCCGCAATTAGCGGTGACTCATCGATCAGTCTGACGCGGTACCGCGACGTCTGCGACTTCCCACGGTCCGACGGCCGCGCCGGTCACATCGCGATGTGTGAGTAATTCTACTCACATGCGAGCGTTTGAATTTGCAAATCGGTCGTTCAAAGATGAGGATTCGGCGGAAGCATCTGGTATGCTGGTGCCGCCAATATGACTCGAATCTGCGAGGAGAACGACCGCGATGAACTTCGAACAACTGCTCAAATTCGGGGTCGAACAGGGGGCCGCGGGCATTCATCTTCACGCGGAGAGCTCTCCGCAACTGCGCATCGGCGGGCTCATTCGCAACGTCGAAGGCGCCCCGGTCAAAGCCGACGAGCTTCGGGACTTTATCGCTTCGATCGCGCCAAAGACGGTCACCGATGAACTCGATCGGTCGCTCAAGGAGGGATCTGTTTTTTCAACGTCGCTCCCCGCGGGCCGGTTCCGGTGCACGATCTTCAGCCACATCGGCGGCCCAGGCCTCGTGCTCAAAGTGATTCCATCGGTGATCCGGGGCTTCGAGGAGTTGAACTTACCGCGTGCCATTCGCGACGCCGCACTGGCCACCCGGGGACTCATCCTGGTTGCCGGCCCCGGCGGGAGCGGCAAGTCAACGACGCTGGCGGCGATCGTCGACCTTATCAACGGCGCCTCCTACCTGAAGGTCGTGACAATCGAGGCACCGGTCGAGTCCCTGCACGCGAACAAGAAAGCGATGATCACCCAGATGGAAGTCGGGCAGAACGTATCCTCGTTCGAGCATGGACTTACGCTGGCGCTCAAGCAGGACGCCGACGTGATCGTCGTTGGTGAGCTGAACGATCCGATGGTGGCTCGGATGGTCCTGGGCGCGGTCGAGTCGGGTCGGAGGATCCTGGCTTCCATGACGGGCCATTCTGCCGTTGCGGCGATCTCGCAGTTTGTCGGCCTGGTGGCACAGGACGAACGGGAGACGGTCCTTACGCGGGTGGCTGCCGCGCTCGAGGCGGTGATTTCCCAGCAACTCGCCAAGACGCGCGATGGCAAATTCAGGCCTGCCGTCGAGCTCTTCCGCGGCGGAGCAATCACGACCCGGCCGATCGTGGAGAATCGTATCAAAGACCTGAATTTTTTCATCGAGGGCCGCCAGAACGGGATGCAGACCCTTGACCAGCATTTGCTCGAGCTGCACCAGGCGGGGTTGATCAGCGGGACGGAGACGATGCGACTCGCCAATAATCCCGAGGCCGTGGGCGTGGGCTTGCGTGCGTCGCGTCAGGCGAGCGCCGCGGCGAGCGCGGCGGGATCGACCGCTTCGGGCTTGAGCACGACCGGATCGAGCCGTCCGGCTCCGAGTCCCGTCGCCGCCGATCCCGGTCTCGCGCCGTAGCGGCGTCGCCCGTGGCCACACGCTGACGCAAGGAATGAGAAAAGCGGCGCGCTTGCCGGCTACGAACCAAGGGTGCGCTACGGTCCTGCCAGGTCGAGTGTCAGGAGCGTGATGTCGTCCTGGTGCGACGCGGAGCCTGAGAAGTCTGCGACCTCCTTGAGGAGGCCTTCGAGAAGGTCACTGCCGCGTCGGTTACCGCTCATCAACGTGGAGACAAGCCTTTCCTGGCCGAACATTCCTTGTGCACCGCGCGCCTCGGTGAAGCCGTCCGTGTACAAGAAGAGCGAATCTCCGAGTCCAAATTCCACAGTGACCTGCTCGCACGGCAGGTCGGCGAGCGCAGACGTCAAGAGCGGGCCGGTGGAATCGAGCAGCCGGGGCGGCGTTGATCGAGTGCGGACGATCGGCTCGGGATGGCCCGCGTTGACGTACGTCAGCTCGCGCCGCCGGGGATGCACGCGCACACAGCACAGGGTGACGAAGCGGCTCGCATCGAAGTCGCGAATTCCTTCGCGCACGCGCTCGACCACGGCCCGAGGCTCGAAGTCGTCGACGTGCGACGCGCGGAACGCCGCCTTGACGATGCCAGTCATCATCGCCGCGGACGTGCCGTGCCCGACGACGTCGGCGATCAGCAGGGCGACCGCGCCGTCGGCGGCGGCGACGTAGTCATAAATATCGCCGGCGAGTTCGTTGCAGGCGACGTACTGCGCGTGGATTGAGAGGCCGTCCAGGTCAAAATGGCACGGAGGCAGCAGGCTGATCTGGAACTGGCGGGCCTCTTCCAGCTCGCGTTCCACCCGCTTCAGGAAGATCTCTCGTTCCTCGCGGAGCCGCCGCAGCTCGAGGCAGCGGCCGACGAGCGCCAGCAGCACGCGGCGGTCGAACGGCTTCTGGATGAAGTAGAAGGCGCCTTCATCGATCGCCTGGATCAGGTTGTCGTCCGGCTCCTCCGCGTTGCCGGTCATGAGGATGACATCCACGTCACGCAGAGCGGTCTTCAGGCCCCGAGTGACCTCGAAGCCGGTCATCTCCGGGAGACGGATGTCGACGATCGCGAGGTCCGGGCGCAACCGCCGCGCCGCTTCGAGGGCCTCGGATCCGGTGGCGACGCATGTCACGTGGTGCCGCCGACCGAGCACGCGGGAGAGCGCATGCAGGATTCCCGGCTCATCGTCGACGACCAGGATGCGGGCACCTTGAGGTTCGGTCGTCACGCCGCGCCCTCCGTCTGCACAGGGAAGGAGGCGCAGACGCGTGTGCCCGTTCCCGGCGCGCTCTCGATACGAAGCTGCCCGTGCATCTGAGCCACGATGGACCGGCAAATTGCGAGGCCCAAGCCGTGACCGTCGGCCTTGGTGGTGAAGAACGGCTCCTGGATCTTGGCGAGATGCTCCTTCGGGATGCCGCAGCCGCTGTCTTCGACGACCAGCTCGATCGTCGCGCCGTCGGAGGTCGCGCGGATTGCCAGCAGATCGCCGACCTTGGTCGAATCGCGCGCGTTGCTGAGCAGATTGAGCAAGAGTTGCTCGACATCGGCCTGTACGCCGTGGAGGGGCGGCAGATCCGAGGGGATTTCAACCGACAGCCGAAGCCCGCGCCGCTCGAGCCCGTCGCGCAGGATTCCCAGCGCGTTCTCGGCGGCGTGCCAGAGCGATATTTCGCTGGAGTTGAGCGCCGTCCCTCTCGCCAGCTTGAGCATCCCGCCGAAGATACGGCGGCAGACCTGTATCGATCGCTCGATCGGGGCGAGGTCCGCCGCGGCGATGGCGGGCTCGAGCGTGCCTTCATCGATCTCGGCGCGCATTTGCTGGATGAGCGGAAGCACGGCTCCCAGGGCGTTGTTCACGTCGTGCGAAACTCCGCGCGAGGTCGGCCATCGCATGCTTGCGCTCCGCGACCAGCACCCGCTGCTGCAGCGATTCGGCGCGCCGTGCATTCTGGAGGGCCACGGCCGCTTGGGGCAGAAACTGCGTGACGAGCTCGACCTCATAATGGCAGAACGCTCCGGGGTGGATGGCCGCGACCTTGAGGATTCCGAGCAGCCCAGTTCGGGTGACCAGCGGAGCAAACAGGATCGCCCCTTCCCGGGGCGAGAGCCCTCCCGGGCCGGTGTTGCCGTCGAGGTCCAAAAGCTTCACCAGGTCTGCGGCGTCCGTCCCTGTCCAGTCGTTCCATTCCCCGCCAGTTCGATCGAAGCCACAGACCATGGGCCGGCAAAGCCGCTGTCGCAGCGGCGCTGAGAGCGGCAGCTTGCGACCGACATTCTGTCCCTTTGCCTTCTGCCAGGCGATCTGCTCGGCGACGACCTCCAGGGCGTCGACTTCGTCGTCATAGGTCAAGAGCATCGCCGAGTGGTCATACGCCGTCAGCGACCGGATGCCGTGCAGTACCTCATAAAACAAATGCTTGGGATGGCTCTGCTCCAGAACTTTGCGATCCACACGCGCGCGGACTTCGCGGACTCGCTCCTGATCGATCTGGTCGATCAGCTCATTGGCCAGCTCTGCAATCGACGAAAGCGCTTGTCGCGCATCCCAGTGGTAGCCGGCCCCCGAACCTCGCACCGCAAGCACCCCCACATTCGACCATGTCGCCGAATGCGGGCCAGCATGAGCTCGGGCGGCACGCGCACCTTGTCTCCCCGCAGAAACCCAGCGAGCATGAGCCGATCCCAACAGCTTTCCGGCGGGACTGGCAACAGGATGCTGGCCGCCTCGCCGCCGGGCTGAAGCGTGGCAACACAGCCCTCGTGCGCACCAAAAAAATCGAGCCCCAGCCGCAGCGCGGATCGGAGCACCTTCTCCGCGTCGCGCCCGTCCCGAAACTGAGTGCGAAACAACCAAAGATGCGGTAGCAGTTCAGCGAAAACACCGCGCGATAGCGGGCCTTGGCTGTCGTCGGGCCGGCCCGGCTGCCTGGACGCCCCCGGGTTACGTGACCGTTGCTTGCTCACGAGAGAATCCGATTTGACCCAGAGACGGGCCAGTAACCGCCGGCCGTGGCGCTCGCAGAGAAGTGAACCTCCCCATGGCCGCGACTGACTATCATGTTACGCTGGCCTTTGACGAAGTTGAAGTGTAGAGCGGCGCTGGCGGGCCCGGATCTCCAAGAGGTCTGGAGTACCTTCTTTCACGCCCGGGCATTACCTGGGCGGCGCGAGCTCAACTGGGGACCTATTTCCGGGCTGACCGGCCTGTCCGGCTGCGGCAGCCATCGCGGCGAGGACGTCGAGGTTGCCTACGAGGATGCTCTCTGTTCCGTCCAGGGTCGGCCAGAGGTTGGTGTTGGAAATCGAGGAGTGCTTCTTGATAATCTCGGTGTGCGTGTCGTCGGACAGCCCGATGATGACGGGCGTGCGCACGGGTTTGCCGTCAACCTGAAAGTATACGTAGTAGTTTTGTTGGCCTTGAAAGCCGATGGCTTCCGACGGGAGCGTCCAGACCTGACTGCGCTCGACGACAATGGTGACGGTGACATACCATCCCGGATGGAGGTGGTCATCGGCGTTCGGGATGTCGATTTCGGTCTGGAGGGTGCGCGTGGACGGGTCGAGCGAGAAGCCCGAGCGCACGACCGTACCCTCGCGCGTTGCGCCCGGCAGCGCCTGGAAGCGGATGAGCGCCGTGTCTTTGGGGTGAATGAAAAAAGACGCGAGCTCGGGGACGCCCACGAACACCCGCACGGGGTCGGTCTGTTCGAGGACAAACAGCGGCCGACCCTCTGAGCCGGCGCCGGGCTGGAGATAGTCGCCGGGACTCACGTTGCGCTGCGTGATCACGCCGTCGTACGGAGCCTTGATCTGACCGTATTCGACGACAACCCGAGTCTCCCGTTCGTTCGCCTGGGCAACCTGCAGATCGGCACGGGCCGATTCGACGTCAACCCGGGCTCGATCGCGATCAGCGGCGGCCTGGTCGCGTGCGGAGATTGTCTCCGAAACCATGGCGTTGGCCTGGTCGCGAACCGCGGACGCTTCCTCGAACTGGCGGTAGGTCTCATCGCGGACCTGGACATCGAGGACGCGCTGGGCGACCAGCGTTTCGAGCCGTTTGTACTCCGACTCCCACCTTGTGTAGCTCGCCTGGGCCCGTTTGACGCCGGCTTCCGCGGAGAGGACCCTGGCCTTGGCAGTCTCGAGCTTCGCTACGGCGGCCCGCTCCGCACTTTCGGCCACCCGGATCTGGACCTCAGACCGCTTGACCGTAGCGGACTTCTGAGCGTGTTGTTCGACGATGTCGGGAATCCACATGTCGATCAAGACATCGCCTTTTTTCACACGATCGCCGATGTTGTACCGGTAGTTCTGAACGTAGCCAGAGATTCGTGAATAGATCGGTGTGACCTCGAAGGCCTGGATCGTGCCCGGTTGAACGACCTTCATCTGGATATCGCGCCGCTGGGGATGAATGACGGTGATTCCGGCGGTTTTCCCCTGTTCGCTCGTCGCTCGCGCGGATTTGGTATCGCCGGACTCTCCGCTGCCCGTTTCGCGCCGGCAGCCCACCCAGAGCACCAGGCTCAGAGTGACCAATGCAATGACCACGTCCTTCCGGGCACAACGATTTCTCGTCGACAGCTCCCTATCAATCGTTGGCATCAGCATGAGGCGGAACCTCCGGTTGCGGTCGCGCCGGATCGGCATCGGGTCGCCGACCAGCGGGACGAGTGTCTATGGGATGTCCATCCCCGTGCTCGCTCTGCGCCGGCCGGCCATCGGCATGCGCCGCAGGGACGGGGTCGAAATGGGGGCTCGCCGAATCGTCCGGATCGAGCGAAGGGGACTGGCTGGACGCCCCGCCCAGCAACATCGTGAAGACGGCCGGCAGGACCAGAAGCGTCGCAAACGTCGCGAGGGCCATGCCGCCAATGACTGCTCGGCCGAGGGGCGCGTTCTGCTCGCTTCCCTCCTCGAGGCCGAGCGACATCGGAATCATGCCCGCAATCATGGCGCAGCCGGTCATGATGATCGGGCGAAGCCGCCCCTTGGCCGCGGTGATCGCCGCGCGGTCGGCCGGCATTCCCTCTTCACGGCGGTGGCGATCGCCGAAGCTGACCAGCATGATCGCGTTTGAGACGGCCACGCCCACGGCCATGATCGCGCCCATGAACGACTCGATATTCAGCGTGGTGCGGCGTGATTGCGAGCGCGAGCACGACTCCGCACAGCACCGCCGGCACCGAGGCCACCGCCGTCAGGGCCAGTCGAGCCTGCTGAAAATAGGCGGTGAGCATGATCAGGATCACTATGACCGCCACGAGGAGGCCGATCTGGAGGCTTTCGAACATCTCCTTCATGGGGCGGACCTGACCGCGAAGCTCGACTTCGGTCCCTTTGGGCGGACGACCGGCGCGGTCAATCGCCGAGTCAATTCGGTTGATCACGCGGCCCAGATCCTCTCCTTCGACGTTCGCAGTCAGGCTCAAGTACCGCCTCATGTTGTAACGGTCGACCTCGCCAGGCATCTCGCTGCGCAACACCCGGGCCACATCGCGAACGAGCAGCGGCGAATTTGGGTTTGAAGGCGAGCCGGTTGACTGTGCCAACCTCGCTCGTTCGCTCCGCGTGGTCAGCGGCACCAGCTCGACGTCCGTTGCCTCCGTCATCTTCGGCGGTGGAACCTGGACCTGGACCTGGTAAGAGTTGCCGCTGATCTCGTCGCGCCAGTAATTCCGTGAGGTGTAACGGCTGGAGTATGTGGCAGCGATCAACGATTCACCAACGTCGCGCGCGGTCACGCCGCTCAAGCCCGCGCTCGCGGTCGAGGGTCACCTGGACAGAGGGGTAGTGCAGCGACTGCTGAAGCTGGACGTCGCGCAGCGACTGGATACCGTCGAACTCCCCTCGGAGCTTGTCCATGAACGTGCTGGAGTCGGCGAGGTTTCGACCGCTGACGACCACCTCGATGGGCGCCGGAGCGCCGAGACTCATCGTCTCGGAAATCAGGTCGCCCGGCTCAAAGGCGAAGACGATGTCACGGACACGCGCATCCGCCTGATCGCGCGTCAGTCCCAGTCGCAAGAGCTCCTCGCGAAACCATGCGCCGACCTTCTGCGGCAAAACCGTGCGGAGCCGCTCCTGCAGCTCAAAGATCCCGACCCCGCTCCCTTCTTTGAGTGCGACGCGCAGCAGGCTGTCGTCGGGGCCACGGCTCCAGAGATAAGCCATGTTAATGGTGAATTGCGGCGGGTTGGCCCCGGCGTAACCCATGGTCACTTCGATTTTCTCGGGCCCGACCTCCTCGGCGATCACTTCCAGCGTTTTCTGCGCCACCTGGCGGGTCAGCTCGTAATGGGTCCCCTGCGGTGGCCGCACGCGAAGCTGGAACTGCCCCGCGTCAACGCGGGGAAATAGCTCGCGGCCCAGTTGACTCCCCACGACGACCACGACGGCACAGGTGGCCACGAGATAACTGAGCACGACCACGCGCCGGTGCGCGACCGTCCATGCGAGCGTCCGTTCGAATGCGTTCTGGACGCGTGTGAAAAAGCCCGGGCGACCCTCGCCATCGTGACCGGAAGCACCGTGCCGATTTTTCAGCAGCCACACGCTCAGCACCGGCACAAACGTGCTGGAGAGCAGGTACGACGTGACCATCGCCCCCCCCACGGCGAGCGACAGCGGGACAAACAGCGAGCGCACCGGGCCCTGCATGATGAACGACGGGATGAATACCGAGAGGATGCACAAGAGCGCAAGCAGCCGCGGCACCGCCGTCTCCATGTTGCCCTGCCTGACCGCCCGCGACATGGAAGGGGTGTGTTCCATCTGAGTGTGGATATTTTCGATCTCGACCGTGGCCTCATCGACGAGGATGCCGATGGCCAGCGCCAGGCCGCCCAGCGTCATGATGTTGATCGTATTGCCGGTGAGATTGAGGATGACGATCGAACCAAGCAGGGCGAGCGGGATATTGAGCACCACGACGATCACGGCTCTCAGGTCCCGCAGAAACAACAACACCATGAGTCCGGTCAAGCCGGCGCCGAGCGCCCCTTCGACGCCCACGCTCTCGATGGCGCGGTAGACAATCGGGGACTCATCAAATTCGTAGGAAACCTTCACGTCGTCGGGCATAGCATCCTGGAACCGCGCCAGGTTATCCTTGACCGCATTGACGACGGTCAGCGTCGAAGCCGACGCTTGCTTGACCACTGGCAGATACACCGATTTTTGACCGTTGACCAGGGCATAGCCAACCGGTATGTCGGTCGAGTCGGCCACGGTGCCGACGTCGCGGATGTAGACGTTCTCACCGAGCTTCAGGGGAATGTTGCGCAGCTGCTGTGGGTCTACGACCATCGTGTTGGTCGGCACGACCGTCATCTGATCCTTGATCGTCACGTTGCCAGATGGGCTGATGAAATTGCCGCGGTCAATGGCGTCGACCACGTCTTGGGGCGAAAGGTGGTAAGAGCGGAGTCGATCGGGATCGACGTTGACGACGATGGTTCGGATGTTGCCTCCGAAGGGCGGCGGCGACGAGACACCCGCCAGTCCGGAGAACATCGGCCGGACCCGATACAAGGCGAGGTCTTGAAGCTGGCCCACGGAGCGCGTCTTGCTCTCGAAGACGAGATAGCCCACCGGGAGACTGCCCGCGTCGAGCCGGACAACGTACGGCGGCAGCGAGCCGACGGGCATGACCGACAGCGCCGATTGCAATAGGCGACCGTCTGAGCTGTGGCTTCGGCCATGTCTGTACCAGGCTGGAAGTACAGCTTGATCATGACCATGCTCTGGATCGAGCGCGACTCCACGTGCTCGACATTGTTGATGTACTGAAAAAACAGCTCGTAGACGTTGGTGATCAGGCCTTCGATCTGTTTCGGGTCCATGCCGCCATAGTTGTGAATGACGTAGAGCTGCGGCTGATTGAGCGCCGGGAAGATGTCCTTCTGCATGCGGAACAGGCTAAAGACGCCCCCGGCGGCCAGCGCCAGCACGAACATCATCACCGTGATCGGCCTGCGGAGCGCGAAGACAATCGGATTCATGAAACGGAGGCCCGCTCGGGTCTTGGATTGGATATGCTCGCGCGGATCGACGGCCGTTTTACTGGGCCGATCGGGCAGGCAGCGAGCGGATCGACGCCACTCTAACAAAAACAGCCGCGCGGCACACGCCGCGGTGCCGATCCACCCGAATCACCGTCGGCGGCTGCCCGGCCGACGCGAAGTCAACGCGAGCCTGCTGGGCCGGCGGGTGCCGCGGCGGCCGAGGCTGGAGGTGGCCAGACGGTAGCGCCGGGGGGCGTGGGAGGTATCCAGGCGAGCGAGGTCACCCATTGCGCCGGCTGGCCGAGCGCACGGTAAAGATCGAACTGCGCGGTGTTGTACTCGTTGACCGCCGGGGCGTACTGTTCATATGAGGTCTCAAGCGCGATGATCGCGGCGACGACTTCCTGAGGGCGTACGATGAGACGCAACAGCTCGCCGGCCGGTCGCGTCGTTTCGCGCAGGCCGATGAAGTTCTTGTCGGCCGATTCGATCGCCTGGCGCACGCCCTCTTCAGTCTCGACCACTCGGACCCGCGCCGTTTGCAACCGGGCGAGGGCCTGTGCGACGTCCGACTTGACGCGAAAGATCGTGCGCGTGAATTCGATCGACGCCAGGTCGCGCTCGGCCCGCTGCTGCCGGATCCGACCGATGTTGCCTATGCCGCCGTTCTGGAGCTGCCAGACTGCGGCGACTTCGACATCGAGGCGGGAGCCGTTATTGTTCAGGAGCCCGTTGGGACCCGAGGAGAGGTTGCCGGCCGCGAGCAGACCAGTTGCCGTGGCGGGGCTCGTCACCAGCAAGTTTGGCAGGAAGGGGCGGTGTTTTTCGCGCCGTAGCAGTTGCTCGGCCGCGGCGACGAGCTCGCGTCGAGCCGCGATCTCAGGCCGATTGTTGAGGGCGATCGGCACGAGCTCTTCGGGCGACTGCTCGCAGGGCAAGAGCGACACCTGAAGGAACGGGGGCTCAATCGGCTCGAGCAGCGTGGACGGGTCGAGCAACAGCAGTTCGGCGAGCCGCGCGCTCGCGACCCGCCAATCGCGGATCGCGACCTGCTGGGTCTGCCGTAGGCTTTGGAGCTCTGCCAGTGCTCGGTTGATCTCAAGGGGAGCGATCAGACTGGCGCGAGGGCCTTGGCGAAGTCCACAAGCAACTCCGCTCGGACAAGCGAGGCACTTACGCCGAGAATTCGCCCGCGCGCCGCCTGGAGATCGAAGAACGCCTGCGAAACGGTGAATAGCACGTCGTTCCGCGCGGTCTGAAGGTCGGCCTGGCGCGCCGCCACGACCCGCCGCGCCGCCAGCGGGGCGAAGATCGCGTCGGTCAGCCCCACGGCCAGGCTCGGACCGCCACCCACAAAAAAGGTCTGGCGGCCCTTGCGAAAATTCTCGCCCGTGAAAAGGTTTTGCGCCACACCGTCGTGCCGGAAGTAGTCGAGGCCGCCGTTGATCGTCGGAACCCAAAGGACCCTGGCTTGAAGCTGTTCCGCGACCGCCTCCTGGATCTGGACCGTCGCAGCGGCGATGTCGAGCGGACGGACGCCGGCTAACTGCAGCGCCGTCGCGAGATTGATTGCAAGGCCCGCCGGCACGGGCCCATCCATCCCTCCAACCGGCAATCCGATCCCGGCCGGGCCAGGGATTGGCTGCGGCGCCGGAGGCGAGGTTCGCGCCGACAGATCGGAAGCGATCGGGGAAGCCGGCTGGCTTCTCCGCGCCGACGCGGGGGCGGGGGCAGGATCGAGCCGCGGGGGCAGCGGCGGCGGTTGCGCGACGCGTGGCGCCCCGCCAACAGCGCCGCGGCCGCGAGCGCCAGCAGCCAGTGGCGATCGCGCCTGTGACGCACGCGTCCCTCCGCATCGTGCGGGCGAAGAATGTTCAAGCTTGACGATCCGGCAAAGTTTGACGGTTGCCGTGGCTCCGGGAAAATCCGGACATTCAGCATAACTATCGGCGGATCATCGTCCCTTTGAGAGTTTGTCGCGGCGATTCTTCCCGGTTGTGCAGGTAGGTCTGGCGGTCGCCGCGTCTATTGCGCGCCGACGACAATCCGTGCGCGCGCCGTACCGAGCCACGACATGTCAGGAAACGGCTCGGGGGGCCCCAGCCGATTGCTCCGCCGCGGCCCCGAGATCGAGACGTCTTCTTCCGAACATCCGTGATTCGAGCGCCACGCACACCGTAACCGGCCGGCCATCACGCAGCGCGGCGGCCGACCACGGAGGTCCAGTCCTGATCGCCGCGGCAGTCACGCTTCCGGCTGGCTGATGCTCGCCCAGCGCTTCGCGGGTGCCGAGCACGCGTCTCAGAAGCCACCAGCGCGGTGCGACGCGACGGCAGTTAACCGGGCGAGTGCGCAGCCTCGGAGATCATGCGGATCCACTCCCCGAGCCGGGTTTCAAGATCAGGGGGGAAGCCGTGCCCGAGCCCCGGATACTGCTTCGCCACGACCTTTGCCTTGGCGCTCTTGAGCCAGCGCACGTCGTCGGCCGCGAGCTCGACTCGCGCGGGGTGGTCCTCGGCGCCTGAGACGACCACAAAGACCCGCGCCGCCAGCGACGCTGCGGGTGTGCCTTTCGGCAGCGCACTGCCTTGGTCGGCAACGCCCGGGCAGATCGCGACCGCCCCGGCAAAGAATTCCGGATGCCGGGTCGCGACAGCGAGCCCGGCCTGGGCGCCCTGCGAAAGCCCCAGGGCAATAACCGACCCGCGCTTGACGTTAACCCGCCCCGCGACTTCTTGCACCGCGGCTTTGATTCGCCCGAAATCACGCTCGGGGTCTTCCGACCAGCTAAACTTCGCCTTCCCGAGCGGGACGGTCCCACTCACACCGATGATCGCGATCTGCTCTCGATCGACCAGCGCTTGAACGTCTTGGACCAGCCCGCTCCGGTCCACTCCGGGGTGGCTGAAACTACCCGTCAGCCACACCAGCGTCGTGAGCGGTTCGCGGCCGTTGTAGCCGATCGGGACGACGAGATCGGTGAGCGGTTTGCCGTTGGAGGCCCAGTATTTGGAACAGCGGCGCAAGTAGTCCCTCACCTTGTCCCACCGCGCGTCGACTCGCAGCGGCTCGAAGTCCGGATCCTGTTCCGCCCACGCGGCATCGACCCCGTCCTCGACCGCGGCAAGCTGGAGCCAGTAGAAGGCCGCGTTCGCACGGCCGAGCCGGGCCTGATAGCAGGCCAGGTCATATTGTTCGGTGCCGGTCGTCTGGACGGCCCAGTACTGAAACTGCGCGGCCAGGTGATAGTCGCCGTTTCCAGCGGCCTCTCTCGCCTCGCCAAGGAGCACGGACGCTTCTTCCCGCCTCAGGTCCCGGCCCTGGTGCACCGCCTCGGGCCGATCCGGAGTCGCAAGCTTCAACGGCGGCACCGGCTTTCCAGTGTCCGGGGCTCCCCCCTGATCGGTGGCCAACGCCGCTCCGGACCCACCAGCGACAACCGGCGCCCACACACCGCAGCCGATCGTCTGCGCGAGGATGATTACGCCACAAAGCCCAGATGATGCGAAGAGCACGGCACGCATTAGCGCTCTGATCGGTGCGGCGCCACCGTCTCGATTGTTTGCCATGCGGTTTTCTCCAAATGGGCCGCTCCGACTGGGTTCTGGAATGGATCCACGCGCAGCCAAACCAGACATTCGCTTTACCGTACCGCAAAAAGCCGGCGACTTCGAGCGGCTCACGGCAATGTTCCGTGCCAGCGGCCGGCTTCGTGCGTCGATCTTCTCTGTCAGTGGCGGAACGTTCAACGACATGGCGCGACTCCGCAACTCGCGGGGATCATGCAGTCTGATATACGAATGGTCGCACGTGGTGCACCCGGCCGGCGACCGAGGCCAGCTTTGTTGGACGTGGCATCGCCCCGCGAAGTTCGGCTGGCGTCGATCTGCCCGCAATTCATCGGCGTCCATTGACTCGAGAGTCAGCGCGAGCGCTGCTCTGCCTTCGAAAGGTCAACGAGCTTGACGCCCGCGCCGGCGGCAAGTACGACTTAGTGCTGTCGAACAAGGAGCACGGCGAGAACGTTCGAGGATTTCAGGAATCCACCATGCCCGCCCGCAAGACAGACAAGACTTCCAAACCCGCAGTCCGGCAACCGGCCAAGCGCACGGCGGCGCCAGGCAAAGTCCCCACGACGCTGCCGGAAGCGATGACCGGCAGGGCAAGCCCCGCGAAGGCAGCGGTCGGCGACAAGCCGGTCTTCGCCTACATCGCCAGCTTGCCGCAGCCGCAGCGCGGAATTGCCGAGAGTGTCGATGCCCTGGCGGCCAAGACGCTGCCCGGCCTGCAGCGCTCCGTGAAGTGGGGCATGTCGTACTATGGCGTCGGCGACGGCTGGTGCTTCTGTTGCGGCGGCTTCGCGGGCCACGTCAAGCTCATGTTCGTGAACGGCGCGGTGCTCAAGCCGGTACCGCCGGTGACGCCGGTGGGGATGGGCAAGTCTACGCGTGGCGTGGAGCTCAAATCCGTGGACGACCTCGATGAACGCCAGATCGCGGCGTGGATGAAACAAATCGCGGCCGTGCCCGGTGTCGGGGGGAAGAAGCGATAAGCCCAAAGTCGGCCGCGAAGGAGAAGCGGTCACTTCGGAAGCCGGGTGTCCGGACGCGGCCCGAGGTTCGTTCCGATCCCTGGCGAATCCAATCGGCGGATCGTCGAACACGGAGCAGACAGCCAGGCTTTCGAACGCACGAACTGCATCGGCACCGGGATGGCGCCTCCTGGAAGCGACGGGAAGGGCCAATGCGGTTCTCCCCATCGTATCCATTGCGGCTCTGCCCGCGTTCCGACGTCCACGCAGGAGCCTGGGGCCTGTCCCCCGTCAGAGATTGGAGCCGCACCAGTTCATCGTGCACGGCCTGATGAGCGGCCGCATCAGCACCTCGGATCTGGGTGTGAAAGTCATCCAGATCTCGCTCGAGCAGGGTTGCATCGAGCTCGAGTTCCAGGTTGCACGACGCTCCCACCGACCCGTAATTGGGCAAGCCCACACTGCGCGAGACGCCGACGTTCAACTTCATGGGCATTGTGCACATTCTCCTTCGAGTACGACGATGCTGTTGGTGAAGAAGGACAAGCCGCGCGATCACTCCCTGGTCTCTGACAACTTGAGTTGTCGGAGGGCGTTCAGCGCGTCGGCCAAGAGTCGCGACTGTTTGCGATGCCGGCGAAGGCCGGTCATCAGACGGGCCGTGCTGCATCGCGCCACGGTCAAGGTCTTGTGCAGGGCCTCGGCATCCGGGATCAATGCATCAAGACTCGATCCAGGTCTGTCGATGGCTGCTCGACCACTGTCGCTGGCCTTGATGCTCGGGGGTTAGCAAATCCGCCTACGAGTCATGGTGGACGGCTTCTGAGCGGCGGCAGCGTAGACGTCGCAGGTGTCAAAACCAAAGTCGACGTCACATCGCTTGCACTCGGCAATCGGCTCGGAGCCCTCCGCGGCGGGCCCCGGATAATGCCTCGCTAAAAAGCCCGTCGAGAACTCGAGCTCTGGATCGACGAGCCGGCAGCTCAGGAAGGCTTTGGAGGTACGGCGCGACGCCGGTATTCGTTGCGTACTCGTGCTTCTACAGGCGGCCAGCAATCACGGCACGCTTCCGCCGGCAGCGCTTGCTGCGGCATCGATCACGCTGCTGCGTCCGGTCACGACGATACAACAGCGGCTTTCAGATCGGGTCGACTGGGCCCGTCGCAGCGGCCTTCTGAGGGTATTGCGTCCCGCCCACCGACTCGCGCGAGCGCCGCATTGATCTGCGGGGACGGGAATTCAATCCGGATCGCCGGCCGGCACGAATGCGGCCCAATTGTGCGGCGAGGCGTATGGCCGGTCGTCGTCAGCGCCGGAGGAAACCGTGGCGGCGAGCTCTGCTGGCTGGCGAGCTTTGGCGCCGGTGCCGCGCTCGACGCCGCCGGATAATTCTGCGCTGAGGGCGAGCACCTCGGCGCGGCGCAGGCCGCGCAGCCAATGCTTCGCCTCGCGGAGGGCTTCCGCTTTCGGCATCGGCGCCGTGGGTCCGGACGCCGGCCGAGGAGGTTGGCGTAGAAGCGCTGCATCAACAGTGCCGTCGCCGTGTCGTCGACCTTCCAGAGCGAGAGGCAGACGCTGCGTGCGCCCGACATCAAGAGGGCCTGCGTGAAGCCCACGAAGCCCTCGCCGCCTTGTTCGCGGCCCAGGGCGGTCTCGCAGGCCGATAGGGTGACGAGCTGGGCCTTCAGGTCCCAGCCGCGCTGAATTTCGCGCACCGACAGCCGGCCGTCGAAAACCGGCTTGTTGCTCAGTGCCTGCTCCAGCGGGTCCGGGAGGCCGGTCTGCGTCAGGATCACCGCCGAGCGCGCTGGCATGACCTCGTCGATCACACTGTGAGTGACCAGATGGATGAAGCCGAGCTTTCCCAATTCGCCGGACGCGGCCAGGCGGTCAAGTGCGGGCTCGCTCGCCTCGGCCGCGAGCAGGATGCGCGTGGGCCGATTGTCATCCTGGAAGAGCCGTGCCAGGGCTTCGACCTCGTAGCGTGTGCCAGGCAGCGCGGTGAAGTCCTCGCCGCCGCCCGCGCGGCCACGAGCACTTGTTGCAACTTGCGCTGCTCCGCGATCGCCACGGGTGCCGGGCGCGGGTCGAGCACGACCCCGAGCTCACCAGGGGCCACTTCGCGCCGGGCCACCTGGCCCTCACGCCAGACCTCGACGGAGAGCGGTTTGTCCCCCTCGGTGGCGACCTTGAGGTCATCCTTCTTGGTCAGCGCCGTTCCGTTGTAAGCGAGCACGACATCTCCCGGCTTCAGGCCGTGGGCGGCGGCGTTTGAGCCAGGGACGACCACGTTGACGAGCAGTCCGCGTTCGGGCAAGGGCTTGGGCTCGCTCGACTCGTCGTGACGCTCGAAGACTGGATCCCCGAGGGCCAGCAACCCGCCATGCCGGTCGGGACGGGACTGTTCGCGCAGGTACTTCAGCACGGTCGCCGAGGGGGCGTAGCTGACGGTCCGGGTGTCGTCGGGCGCGAGCAGTGTCTCGACCGGAATGCCGGCCATCGATGACGACGGAAGGATGATAAGCCGCCTGGCCGGTGGCTGAGCGGCGGGCGCAGCGCCCAGTGACTTGGCCAGCGGCTCCAGGCGCTCGCGCGCAGCTTCTTGATCAGGGATTGCACACCCGCCCTGTCGGCGCCGGGACGTCCGCGAAGCTCTGTCCGGACCCCGCCGGGAAGCGCGGTGTCGTCTCGGGTCCACGATCCGTCCTTTCCGGTACCCGCGATTGCCACCCAGTCCGGGATGCCCCGGGAGCGGACGACCACCCCCCAGTGCTCTCCATCGGGGTCGGCTGCGTTTGGTCCGGGGGACGGGATATCGACCCACGCGACGAGCGCCGCATCAGCGGGCAGCGCGGCCTGAATCTCTTTCAGCCTGGCAACCTCGCCAGCCCGTGCGCCATAAGCGGCGACGAGCTTGGTCTGGAACTCACCCAGCGCGATGCTTGCCAGCTCGCGCTGCGCTTCAGTGCTTCGAACCGTTTCGCCCGCCCGGCCTGGTCGAGATCCTTCGGTGTGGTCTCGACCAGGCGGTCGAGCCGCTCCAAGGCACCGATCAATTCGCGGAGGCGGGTTCGCTCGGCTGTGCGAGCTCGTTCCTCGCGCGCTCCCAGCTCGTCCAGGAGACCGCGACCGAGGTCTTCCTCCAGCGTTTGCCAGGCGTCAGCCGGCTGCCCAAGCCGGGCCAGCACGGCGGCCAGGGCGCGGCGTGTTGCGGAACCGGCCCCGGCACGTTCAAGTCCGGTGAAAGCCATCCTTAGCCGGGCCGCATCCAGGCTTTTCGCCGCACTGAGCCATCGGACTCGTGCCTCGCCGTACTTCCCTTGCCTTGAGGTTAATCGCCACGTTGTTGTAGCTTTGGGCCGTAGAGGGGTGGTCATCGTTGAGCAGGCGGCGGCGGATCTCGAGCGCCTTCTCCAAGAACGGCTGGGCCCGGGCGTACTTCCCCTGATCCATGAGGTTGATCGCCACGTAGTTGTAGCTCTTCGCAGTGTCGGGATGGTCGTCGGTGAGCAGGCGGCGGCAGGTCGTCAGCGCCTTCTCGTACAGCGGCTGGGCCTGCGGCATACTTCCCCTGCGCTGAGATTCGCTGCCAGACTCTCGTAGCTTCGGGCGGTGTCGGGGTGATTGTCCGTAAGCAGGCGGCGATAGATGTCCACCGCTTTCTCGGCCAACGGCTGGGCCCGGGTGTATTTTGCCTGTGCGCCGAGGTTTTGCGCGAGATTGACGTAGCTTGCGGCGGTGTGAGGGTGGTCGTCGGTCAGCAAGCGGCGGTGGAGCTCCAGCGCCTTCTCGTAGAGCGGCTGGGCCTGGGCGTACTTCCCTTGGGCGCTGAGGTTGACCGCCACGTTGTTGTAGCTCTGGCGGTATCGGGGTGGTCGTCGGTGAGCAGGCGGCGGCGGATCTCCAGTGCCTTCTGGCACAGCGGCTGGGCCTGGGCGTACTTCCCTTGGGCGTTGAGGTTGGCCGCCACGTTGTTGTAGCTGTGGCGGTGTCGGGGTGGTCGTCGGTGAGCAGCGGCGGTTGATCTCCAGCGCCTTCTCGAACAGCGGCTGGGCCTCGCCGTACTTCCCCTGGGCGTTGAGGTTGTACGCCACGCTGTTGTAGCTTCGTGGCGGTGTCGGGGTGGTCGTCGGTGAGCAGGCGGCGTTGATCTCCAGTGCCTTCTCGAACAGCGGCTGGGCCTGGGCGTACTTCCCCTGGCGTTGAGGTTGATCGCCACGTTGTTGTAGCTTTTGGCGGTGTCGGGGTGGTCATCGGTGAGCAGGCGGCGGCGGATCTCCAGCGCCTTCTCGTACAGCGGCTGGGCCTGGGCGTACTTCCCCTGCGCGTTAAGGTTGGCCGCCAGGTTGTTGTAGCTGTCGGCGGTGTCGGGGTGGTCGTCGGTGAGCAGGCGGCGGCGGATCTCCAGCGCCTTCTCAAAGAGGGGCTGGGCCTGGGCGTACTTGCCCTGAGCGAAGAGGGTCTCCGCCTTGCTCATTCATGCGTCTCGGCCGAATGGTAGGCGACTCGATCCTCGTTCGGCATCGCGGCCACCCGGCGCAACGCCTTGAGACGCCACTCCTCGCTCACTGTCTCGAAGTGCTTGGCCCCTGGATCCGCATCCGCAAGGCGAGCAGTTCCTCAGCCTTCGCGATCGCCTCATCCCAGTGATCGGCCTCAAGCGCCGCGTTGATCGCCTTGTCGAGTTCCTCAGCCCGCTTGGCGTCATCGGCGGTCAACCTCCGCACTGCCTGCCCTGGCGGCTGCGCTTCGGGGGAAGACGAGGTCTGTGCTATCGCCGGCCGGGCCGGTAACTCGATCCCTAACCCGATCAGTAACCCCAACCGGAGCACGACGCCAATGGCTTTCATGATGTGCCTCATGGGATACAAAATGGCGGTGAAGGGCGCGGCGGAGAATTCGGTTCGCGACCCCGGCACGGTCAGGGTGCGCTGGCCGGCTCGACCGGGAATGCTTCGAGCGTCACCGCATCGATGCCCGGTGGCTGCGCAGCCAGCCCTCCAGCACTGCGGCCGGATTGTCGGAGGCGCTGGCCTTGGCACCCTTTCCGCGCGGGCCCGCGTTGCCCCGGCAAAGAGGGGTCCCGAAGACCCTGCCCGTCGTCGCGCCAGACGACCCCGTGCTCGTAAGGCAGCCCCGCCGCCCAGGCCAGCGGCCCGAATTGTGTTCGCTTCCAGTCGCGGTAAGCCGGCAGCGGCGCACGCGAGCGGCGACGGGGCGGGGGCATCGCGGCCCGCCCCCTCGGCGAACTGGTAGCGGTCGTCGGTCACCGGGATGGGCCGGATACGCCGGCTGTCGATTCTTCGGCGGCCGCATGTTCTCGTCGTCGGGGTCGCGAGCTCGTCGGTTCCTCAGGGCGGAACGCGATGAGGTACGAATAGGACGGCTCGGAGAGCTCGGCCCGCACGATCAGCACGCCGATTCGAGGCCGATCGTGACGATGTTCATCCAGCTTCGGGTAATGCGGGATCTCGAAGCGGGTCACCCGCAAACCGGCTCGGGGCGAGTGCCTCGGCTGCTCGTTCACCTCGGCTTTGCCGACACGGACGAGGGCACGGCTCGGATCTTCCGGTGACGGCGGCACGGCCGCGGCCAGGACGCCCAGGCCGTGACGAGCCCGATGAAGCGAGAGTCGTTCTCCGGTGCGCGAGAAGACGTGCCGTGCACTCCGTCGTCCCGGCCTGGTCGCTCACCGTCGAAGCCGAAGACCGCTGGATCATGTCCATCGTAAAGGCAAGCCATGCTCTCTTCCAGATCCGAGACTTGTGCGATCAGTGTCCGCTAGTGGAAGCACGAGGCGTTACCGTACCGGGCGGGCGAGATGCCCGAGGTTTGGGGTTCGCTGCGTCTGCGGACCGCACAGCACAGACACCAAGCTGACCGACAACGCAGCCGCGAACGCCCAATTCGGTCCCGAAACGCCGGCCTCGGGGCTCGGAGCCCGGCGGAGCTGCTGTCGCGGTCGCGTTTCGTTTAAAAGAGTCGCAGGCTGGGTGAGATCGGCCGGCTGTAGAACATGATCCTGCAACTCGAGCGGGCGTCGCGAGCTGAGCGGTGTATTGTCGCAGTGCCGGGCATCACATCCAGTCGCGATCATCGGGGACAACGTGAGTGAATCCGGACCGGGCGAGGGGCACGCAGGAGGCCGGCCACACCACGGTGATCGCGCACCAGGCGGGCGACGACGACCACGCGGCAGCACCCGATGTCGTGCGGGGCGATTCACCCCCGAGAAACGAGCCGCTGCGATGACGAGTGGCAAGACTGTTCTCGTGTCCCAGTCCGGGCTGGCGAGGCAAGAGAGCTGACCAACCCTGATCTTACCTTCCACACGACAGTTCCATCGCCCAAAGCGGGCAGCAGCACGGAAGGTTCCCTTCGATTGCGGCGCCGAGTCCGGGGGCCTGTCGTGGCGCGCGGGTCCGGGCCGCGTAACAGCCCCTCGACTTCCTGCCAGAACGCCCGCCACTCCTGTCGCTCGGGTTCGGGAAGGTCTGCCAGCGCGGCGCGGCGTCGTGGACACCGGCCAGCACGGGAAGGCTGCGAAGGCCCTCGAGCACCTGTCGGGCGGCGGTCGCCTCGGCGGAGCTGGCGCTCGACAAACGCTGCGCCTGCGCCGCCACTTCGGCGCGGAGCAGCACCCGGGCCTGTTGCCGTAAGCGCGCACGCGCGTCCTCGGTGGCCGGGGGGAACGCCTCTGCCAAGCGCAGGATCCACAACACCCGCTCCGCCTCGGCCTGGCGCTCGGCGACCTCGTCGCGGTAGTGCTTCACTCGCTCGGCAACTTCCGCCGCGTCGGCCGGACGTGCCCCCGGTGTCGGGCACAGGCACGCCTTCGCCAACTCGATCAACGCGGCGTCGGCCCCGCAGCCATCGAGTCGCGCGACTGCGTCGGTTACATCGCCCGCCAACGCCTTCGGCGCACTGGCGTACGGCGGTTGACCCGTCAGTATCACACACAAGATCCCGCCCAGCCCAAAGACGTCGGTCGCCTTGCCGACCAGGCTCGCCTCACCGCGGGCCTGCTCCGGCGCCATGAACGCCTGCGTCCCCAGGGCTTGGCCCGTGCAGGGTCTCCGATCCGCCCGGGCCCGTCGCCTCCCCACCGACCGAGGGGGCAAGCACCGAAGGGGGTCGGCGGCGCCGCTGCCAGTCGCGGTCTCGGCGCCAGTGCTTTGGCAATGCCCCAATCCATGACCAGCACCTCGCTGAACTCTCCCAGCATGACGTTGGACGGCTTGAGGTCACGGTGGATCAAGTCACAGACATGAGCAAACGCCACCGCCGCGCAGACCTGCTCGAACACTGCGAGCCAGCGCGGCAGGTCTTCCTCCGGCGTCGTCCGGGCCGCGAGCAATTCCGCCAGGGTTTGGCCGTGGATCAGTTTCATGACGAAGAACGGCCGTCCGTCCGGCAGTTCGCCCAAGTCGTATATCGGCACGATCGACGGGTGCTCGAGACTGCTGACGTGACGGGCCTCCTCGTGAAACCGTTCCCTGGCCGCACCGTCCCCGAACACCTGCTCCCGCAGCACCTTCGGGGCCACCTCGCGCCAAGCAGGTTGTCGCAGCCGCGCCACACCTCGCCCATGCCGCCCCGGGCCAGGATCGCCTCGAAGCGTAGCGCGGCGTGCCTGGCGGCGCTTGAGGTGCATCATCGGGTGAGCCGGCGGCGGATTGGTGTGCGCCGATCGCCGACCGTCCCGACCGATGAGGTCGGGACGGTCTGGCGGTTGTTGCGGGGGGTCACTTCGTGAACGTGCCCGAGATATCCGGGTCGCCGGTCGCGGCCTGGTTCATGGACACATTGATATTCCTCAGGGTTACCTTGCCGCCGGCGGCGAGGAAGAGCCCGCCGCCGCGGTCGTCGCCGAGTAAGCCCGGCTGTCCCGGGGTCCCATTCCGTGCGTTCCCGACGCTTCCGCCGAGCTGCCCGCCGGGTCCGCCGAACGCGGTTCCGGCGATACCGCTTGCTTTCGGGACGCCGGCGGTGACGCTGTTCGTGCGGATCAGGCTTGTCGCTTTGGACTGCGCCGAGCCGGCGAAGGCGCGTTGTCGCGGATCGATGACGAGTGTGCCGGTTGAGGTGTTGAAGCCTCCGCCACCGCGCGCGTTGCCGTCATGGCCGGCGTTGCCGCCGTTGCCGCTGACGGCATCTCCGCCGTTGCCGCCGAAGCCGCCGTTGCCGCCCAGGCCGCCCGATGCGTTGCCGCCGTTGCCGCCGGCTCCATTCCCGCCGTCGATGGCCCCGTTCGCGTTGGCGTTCAGGGTGATGGCCGTGAACGAGAGGCTGCCGGCGTTAAAGAATCCGCCGCCCGCGGCGTTCCCGCCGTTGGCGCCGTCACCGCCGTTGCCGCCTTCGCCCGGGCCACCGAGGCCGCCTTGGGATGGCGAGTCGACGGTGCCGAAGAATCCACTGCCGCCAAACCCTCCCAGGCCGACGGAGCCGACACCGCCGTCGCCACCCTGGCCGCCGATCGCGAAGTTACTGTTGAAGAGCGCCACGGTTTGGCTCGTCGAGTTGACGGCAGGGGCAGTGAACGACGCGGTCGCTCCCGTTGCGTTGAACAGGCCGCCGCCTTGAGCTATTCCGCCCACGCCGCCATGACCGCCCGTCGCGGCGAGGCCGCCGCCACCACCGAGAGCGAGCTTGCCGTTGCCGCCGTCGCCGCCGATGCCGACGAAGCCCGCGCCGCCGTTGCCGCCGAAGCCCCCGCCGGCCGTGTTGCGCTGGAACGACACCTTGCCGGAACTGGCCAAGACCGCGCCCGATGCGTTGTAGACTGCGCCGCCGGCTCCGTTCCCTCCGGCGCCGCCGGTACCCGGCGCCCGGGTACCCCAAACCCGCCCAAGCCGCCGGCGGACGAGCCGAGCTGCTGGGGTGTCGAACCGTCGCCGCCGCGGCCGCCCACGCCGGCACCACCGGTGCCGCCGGTCCCGCCGTCGGAGCCTTCGGCGACGTTGCTGTTGAAGGCACTCGCGGTGCCGCTGAGCGCGACGTGGCCGGCGTTATAGAGACCGCCCCCCTGCGCCATTCCACCAGCCCCGCCGGCCCCGCCCGCCCCGCCGAAGCCGTTACCCCCGAAGCCCTCGGTCTCAATCCCGAAATCGAGCGCATCGGCCCCGCGGCCGCCGTCGGCCTCGCCTCCCAAGCCGCCGGCGCCACCTTGGCCGCCGATCGCGGTGTTGTCGAAGATCGTCGCGTTGCGCATGGTGAGGGTCGCCCCGGCCCCGTTGAAGATTCCGCCGCCCTGCGCGGCGCCTCCATTACCCCCCTTGCCCCCGACGGCGCCACCGGCGTCGTGGCCGTTCCGGACGTCGATATCCGTCGACGGCGAGCCATCGCCTCCCTTGGAATTCGTGCCTGTGCCGCCGGCACCGCCATTGCCGCCGAGAACCAAGTTTTCAGTGACGGTGCAATTGACGAGGCCCAGCGTGCCGTGCGCGTTCTCGATCCCGCCACCTGCGGCGTTGCCGCCATTCTGGCCGTTCGTGGGCGGGCTCACGCCAGGCACGCCGTCGGCTCCTCGGGCGCCCGTCGTCCCGAGCGCCACGTTGTTCTGGACAAAAACACTGGTCAGGGTGACGTTTCCACCCGTATTGCGTAGGCCGCCGCCCTGGCTGTTCGATCCATCCTGGATGGTCAACTGGGAGATCGAGACCTTGCCGCTCTGGATATCGAACACCCGGTCCAGACCGTTTCCATCAACGATGGTGCCCGTATGCCCGCGGCCCTGAATCGTGAGGTCGCTGTGGACATCGAGGTCGCCTTTGACGCCACTGTCATCCATTTTGCCGGCGATCGTCAGCCGGAAAGTGCCATTGGGCAACATGATCGTATCGGCGCCGGGCTGCGCGTTGGCGGCCATGATCGCTGAACGCAGCGAGATATGGCCCGTCGAATCTTGCCCGGTCTTCAAGTTCGCTGCGATCGTATCGAGAGTCGTGTTGACCGTGAAAACGGCCGGCGTCTGCCGGACTTCGAGCAACTCCATTCCCGGACGCCACCGCGTCTTGCGCCGGCCGCGTTTCATGCCCGCGTTCAAAATCGCCCGATCAATACTTTTCCAACTTAACTTCTTCATCACAGAAATCCTCGTGCGAATGCTCATCCGAGCGGTGCGAATCACCGCCGGTCATCGCCACCGTGGTGACAACCGACCTGCTCGTCACCCCTTCATGCGACGTGTGAGTTCGCAACACGTCAGGCGGATTTGTTTTCTGCCTCGGATTCGGCGTCGGCCTTCGCGGCGTAAAGCCAGGCCCGGGCGTAGCGCCACGCCCGGTCGGCGGTTGAGAGGGAAATGCGAGCGGCGCGAAGGCCACGTTCACCGCAACCGCGATAAACTCCACCAGCCAGACCGTGGCCCTGTTCCAGGGCGATCTCGCTAACGGCGGACGCGGCGGCGCCGGCGGCGTCGGCGCGGCCGGCGTGGGCGGATTCGGCGGCAACGGACTCATTGGCACCGACAACTCGCCGAGCCAGGCCGGCGACGGCGGGCCGCTGGGACGCAGATTTCAGGTTCGCAATCGTCACATCAACATTCTTGATCGTCCAAGCGATCCGCCCACACTTCTGACCTGCTCGGTTCGGGGGACATCATACACGTGCGCCGTGGAAAGGTGTTAAATCTTCAGTGGGTGCAAATCCCACCCGGCAACTGGGTCGCTCCAGCCGGTAGCTATCGAAGCGACGCGTGGAGGTAACGAAACCGTCGGAGCCTTCGAGACAGACGGGTCGCTTTGGCGACTCGGCGAGCCGACAGGCCGTAATAGCCAGTGAACGTTGAGCAGGCCTCGAAAAGTCCAATGTGGTCGCCGACCTTGCAGTGTATATGGGGAAGGCCGCAGCCGCTGGGTACAGGGAAACGGTTGGAATAGGCCGTCCCACGAGCGATCAAGGCCCAGCGGGCCACCGGGGTATTGACGACGGCATGTCGGTAAACGGAGATCGAACGCAACACGGGAAACCCATGCGGTGAGGACGCGTGATCCTCAACCGGACGCCCGTGAGGGACTGGCCGGGCCGCCTTGGGTGGCGGAGAGGTCCGCAGTACCTGCGAAGCCGGGTAACGCCGGTGGAGGGAAGGGGCCTTGGTTCAAGGTCAGCGTCAAACGTGACCGACATCCAGGAGATTGGCGTGAGCCTAATACCTCCGATAAAGGTTGAGAAGTTACAGACGGCGTTGCACACCAAAGCGAAGAACTCGCCTGGTTATCGGTTCTACGCCCTGTACGACAAACTGTACCGCCGAGACATCCTGAAGTGGGCCTTCCTCCGCTGCCTTAAAAACGGCGGAGCACCGGGGGTCGACGGCCAGAGCTTTGCGGACATCGAGGCGTACGGACAAGACCGATGGCTGGACGAACTGACGGAAGAACTCAGGAACGAAACGTATCGTCCCCGGCCGGTCCGACGCGTGTTCATCCCGAAAGGAGATGGCAAGCTAAGGCCGCTGGGAATTCCTTGCATCAAAGATCGTGTGGTGCAGATGGCTGCTGTGCTGGTCTTGGAGCCGATCTTCGAGGCCGACCTGGAGCCGGAACAACACGCCTACCGCCCGGAGCGTAGCGCCTTGGACGCCGTTCGCCAAGTGGAACGGCTACTCAGGACGGGACACACCGAGGTGGTGGACGCGGACTTATCTGGATATTTCGATAGCTATTCCCCACGCAGAGTTGCTTAAATCGGTGTCCCGTCGGATCAGCGACGGCCGCATGCTGCGGCTCTTGAAGATGTGGCTGGAAACACCGGTGGAAGAGACCGACGCGAAAGGGAATCGCCATCGGACGACCCGGAACAAGGACCAGGGAATGGGAACACCGCAAGGGGCTCCGATTTCCCCATTGTTGTCAAATATCTACATGCGACGCTTTGTGAAGGGATGGAAGACAGGAGGGCACGAAAAGCGTCTAGCCGCGAGAATCGTCAACTATGCCGATGATTTCGTCATCTGCTGCAAGGGCACGGCCGACGAGGCCATGACCGTGATGCGAGGGATGATGTCCAAGCTGAAGCTGACGGTGAACGAGACGAAAACGCGATTGTGCCACCTGCCGGATGAGTCGTTTGATTTCCTGGGTTACACCCTTGGCCGGAATTATGACTGCCGGACGGGCGAGTCCTATCTGGGACCGCGTCCGTCGCGGAAGAAGATCGAGCGGCTATGCCGCGAGATTGGTGAGCTGACGACGCGAAGGAAGGCTGGGCGAGACGTCAAGGTGCAAGTAAGGATGATCAACCGCAAGTTAAAGGGTTGGTCCAACTATTTTCGCATCGGGACGGTGAGCAAAGCCTACCGGAACGTCGACAGCCACGTCCGCCATCGGGTGCGCCAGTGGTTGTGCGTGAAGTTCAAGGTGCAGGGTCATGGAAAGAAACGATTCCATGCCGAACACCTGTACCAGGAGCTGGGATTACACCGGCTCCAACGAACGTAGCGGCAATTGTTCGTGGGCGAACGTGTGAAGCAGAATATCAGTACAACCTTGTCCGAAAGCCGGGTGCGGGAAAACGGCCCGCCCGGTTTGATGAGCGGGATGTGAAAACGGAGTCATGGTGAGGCTAGTGAGGCACCGGCAACCGAAAGGGCCGGCAACAGATATGCCAAACCTATAACCACCGCGTCACATCTCGACTCTACAATGATTGACGCCGGGTCCGACTCGCACTGGCGGACCGCCGCCGCAGTCAGTCGGCGCCTGGTCTTGACCGTCGAATCGATCCGGGACACGTCGTCGGCGAAGGCGAAAGCAAAGCGGGTCCGAGCGGCACGGGAGAGGTAGGCTGCCCGTGGCGAGTTAACTTCGCATCGCGCCGCTACGCTGGTGTAGCGTTCGGTTCCGAACCGCCTCATTGATGGCTGTCCCAATCATCGACGCGTGGGGCATCGTGCGGCCGCGCTCACCAGCCAATACTCTGCGCGGTCGAGGCGCTCACGAGCGGTTCAATGACGCTGATTTCCGGAACGATGGTGTCGACGCAAGAATTATTTTTCGAGGGTTAAGCCTGCAAGCTCGTTGAGCATGCGCCGATCCGGCGGACGCGGCCGATCACCAAAAACCGAAACCGTCCTATAGTGTCTTATAGGCGCCATGCGCTCGGCGCTGCGACTTGCGCTTTTGTCAGCCGGGCTCACCGCGGCGGTTGCCGGCGGGGTGCGCGAAGTTTGGCAACGATCGAGGCACGTTCAAGGATGAGCCCGATTCGCGAGACCCCAATCGCGGCGTCGCCGCGATGGAGCAGGTGATCAGATGATCAGGAGACCAGGTGAGGAATCGCGGCGTCGCCGCGATGGAGCAGGTGATCAGATGAGCGGAGAAGGACGCAGGGAGAATGGATATATGCTTCGCTGGCTTTCTTGATCTCTTACCAGCTCAGCGGTTTGCGCGTTCGCATTGTTCACCCCTCTTCCCGTCGCGATCGTTTCGTCGTCGCGGTGAGAAATGATTCTCCCTGTCGCGCCGGCGCCCGCCCCGAGTCCGGCGAACAGAAAGGTTGGCGTTTTTCCAATCCATCGTCTTGTGCGGTATGATCCGCGTCCATCAGCGTTCATCCGCGGCCAAAAACTCTCCGCGGTATTCGTCGTATCCCGTCAATCGAAAACGTGAAGAGCCGCGGATCGAGATGATGAACGCGGATCGAGTCACCAAGAATCTCGGCGGACTCAGCCTGGGCGCCAGGTGGCCCAGACCTGACCGCGACATCGGAATTTGACGAACGAACCCAAATTCGATGAAAACATGCTCACCGAAGAAACCCAAGAGCCCGTTCGATTTGCGGCGATTTCCGCGGCCGCTCCGGGACTTGACAAGCGGGCCTCAACGCCCGGCCGCCGCGCCCGGCAATCTAAAACATGATATAGCGGCAAGGACATACAGCGCAACGCTAGCCATTTCCTCTCGAGCAGCTCAGTGCGTAAAATAGGGACATAAATTCCAGTATGCGCACAACCCGCTCCACCTCGTAGGAATACCGGTCCCGACAGCGCAACAATTCTCTCGTGCCGGAAAGCGTAGGCTGGATCGAAGTTGAGCGAGCCGATCGGAGACAGCCTCGATCCACGCCCTTCGGCGCGCCGCGAGTCGACCGACGTCAACCAATCGTATGCGTGAGCGCTCCAGGGGTGCGGGGAACGCAGTTTGCTCCGTCCGCCATGAGAAGAATTCATTGACGATCGCGGCCCGCGCGACCCGAGAACCCTTCTGAAAACTGACATCCACTGACATCTGCCGACGTTTCGCCTCGGAACATCGGCTACGACCGCTACAAGCGTTCCATTGTTTCCGTACCCCTCGAGGGCGTGCCGGCCAGCCAGAGCCCCGGGCTGAGAACCGAGCGTCGGGCGCACAGGAGCCTCGGTGACGAATCGCCACCGAGTCGTTCCCCCATGACCGGAGAATCCACCAACAGTGAGAAAATGATGCTCGCCATTGCCGTCGCCGACGGCATCTCCGTCGCCGAATGGGCGCTGCAAAACGGGGTCAACAAACGGACTGCGTACCGCTGGGCCGCCGAGCCCGAGGTTCGGTCTGAAGTCGAGTCGATCCGCCACCGCGTCCTCGACGAGGCGATTGGCCGGATGTCCAGGCGCGTCGCATACGCCGTCGATAAGATCTTCGAGCTCGGCGAGAACGCCACTTCCGAGTCCGTCCGGCTCTCGGCGCTGCGAGCCGTGATCTCGGACTTCATCGCTGTCTCCAATTTCTCCGGACTCGAAACGCGCTTGGCCAAACTCGAGGCGCAGGCCCATGCGCGCTCTAGCAACGCGTGTTGAGTGTGGACGCCTATCGGAAATAGCACCGCAAGGGCACGCCCGAGCATCTCCGACCGAGGACCGGCGCCGGACGCATCTCGATCAGGAGCCAGCGTTCTGACCACGGATAACGCAGAACCGCACGGATAAGATGAATCAACTTGAACAATGACCCAGCGAGGCCGGTTTTGTCTTCGGCGTGCAGCGCTATAAACCCGAGCGTGAGTGTCCAGATAGGCCGAAAATGCCGGTGGCACAGCGGTTGCCACTTTGTGCCAAATGGAGGTATTCTTTCATGACGATGTGACAAGAAATTCAGGGGCTGCCGGCCAGCCTCTGATTGCGTCCGCATTGGATCGCATTCGTTGCACTCCTGCTCGCGAGCGCGGAGTTGAAACGTGCATGACAGGCTCTAGATTCTCTCCATCGATACGCATGATCACGACGCCGATTTCCGGATCGGCCACGGCACTCACGTCAGGAATGCCGCGGCCGGTGCGCTGTGGCAAGTTGACCGATGACGGGGCGGTCACACCTTTTTGATCGGGCGGATTGGCGAATAGCTCGCTGGACGCACGAGCCGGGTTGCACCTCGCGGAGGCGAATCGAATGCCGCGCTCACCCGGCCGGCTCTCGCATCATCTATACTGATACGCCGTGCTGTGCTGGAACCGCGCTGTAAGTGGCCGCTCCGGTCGAACTCATGCGCGTCCGATTTGTTGGATCCGGCGCTCGTCTGAGCCGTCGTTGGCGACGACCATCCTGATTCCTTTCGACGGCTGCGGACGACACCAGATGTTCCGCGTCTCGACGAGGAGGTCCGAGGAGGCAGCGAATGACAACGATTCTCACAGGGCAAGAAATCGCACTCCGGCTCGGATTGACGGTGCTGGCCGGGGCGTTCATCGGCTTCAACCGCAGCGAGCACGGCCGGCCCGCGGGCTTGCGCACCACCATGCTCGTCTGCCTGGCAGCGTCGCTATCCATGATCCAGGCGAATCTGTTACTGGGAGCCGCCGGTCGGCCCGCAGATTCGTTCGTGACGCTCGACCTGATGCGGCTGCCGCTGGGGATCTTGTCCGGGATGGGCTTCATCGGGGGTGGCGTCATTCTCAAGCGGCAGAACCTGGTTTTCGGCATCACAACCGCGGCGACCCTCTGGTTCGTCACGGTCCTGGGTTTGTGTTTCGGCGGCGGTCAAACGGTGCTCGGCTCCTGCGCTCGTGATCGGTTTGATCGTGCTCTGGCTTCTCAAGGCGGTCGAAACCTGGCTTCCCGCGATCGGCAGGCCACGATGATTGTGACCGGCCGTGCCGATGGACCGACGCAGGACGAGGTTCGCCGGCTGATCCTGGACAATCGTTGCCGGATCATCGCCTCGGCCCTGGCTTTTGACCGCGCAAAACACCCGTGAGCTGACTTGCGACCTCATCTGGCGCGGGCAAGCTGCCGACGCTGGGGAGCCTGAGTTCCTCAAGCAGGTGGAACAGCTTCCCGGCGTCACAAAGCTCCAGTGGAATCCACAGGGGCTCCGAGGTGGTGCCGCCGAATGAGAACCGGCAAGCATTGTCGCCGGCGGTCGGTCGCCGTCATTCGCTAGCCGTCCTGCGCCTTGCGTTTCCGCTTTCGCGTCGCAGCCGCCTTCCTCGCCGATGCGGACCGCTCGGCCGGGCTGCGGGAGGCCGCGGCCGCACCTCCGATACGACCGCCTTTCTTGCTCGAGACATGTGTGTCTGGAACCCCTCGTCCGCCGCCGGACTTGTTCCCGCCTCCGGATTCCTTGTTGACGGTCGCCCAGGCCCGTCGCTTCGCTTCGTCATCGGGCAGGCCTCGATCCTCGTAACTGTCCACGATGTGCTCTGCTTTCGCTTCTGCTTGTCGGTGTACTTCGATTTGTCGCCCCTCGGCATGATCGGCCCCCTTTCGTTGAAATCCAGCCATCGTCCACCGCGGGTTCAATGCCCTGCGGGCAACGAGAGCACGTGCCGTGCCGAATTGAGCGAACGCCGACCATGCAATCACAGTCGATCGCAATGCACGGTCGTGGAGTTTTGCAGAAAAATCGGAGCTGCCGTCCGGCGCGATCGCGGAGTTTCCGGTGACTTGTACTTAATTGCGTCACTAGAATCACGCCGCGAAGCGTGGAATCGGGGTAAACGATGATTTCCCAGACCATCAGGTCGTGCGAAGCAGACATGCCGCCCGAGCGGGCTTTCGCGGAGGGGTCATCCGAGGACGAACAAATCACTGTGGCTCTCGAGGATTACGTCTCCTTGAGACGTGCCGGGCGGACCCCTGAGCGCGAGGAATTCCTGGCACGTTATCGCTCGATCGCGAGCGCGCTCGCCGACTGTCTCGACGGCCTGGAGTTCGTCGAGGGGGCTGCAGACCACTTCGCCGCCCGGGGGCCCGAAGTTGAACCGGGAATTGCGACCTCGCCGCCGGCGCAACTCGGCGAGTATCGCCTGATCCGGCAAATAGGCCAGGGCGGGATGGGGGTCGTCTACGAAGCGGAACAGGTTCCGCTTGGCCGGCGCGTGGCTCTCAAGGTGCTGCCCACCGCCGCGACGCTTGACCTGCGCCAGCGAGAGCGGTTTCAGGTCGAGGCACAAGCCGCTGCCTTGTTACACCACGAGCATATCGTCCCGATTTTTGCGATCGGCTCGGACGCGGGCGTTGCTTATTACGCGATGCAGCTGATTGATGGCCTATCCATGACCGACGTCATTCGCTGGCTCAGGGCGGCGAAGTCGAGGAGTGCCGGTGGCAGACCTGGTAGGAACCGGCCAGCGCAGCCGTCTCTGGCCTCCTGCGAGTCGCCTCCCTCGAGGCGCCTGGTTAACGGCGGCGTGCGGCCGCGGGCATTGCCGTACGGCTGCCCAATGGGCGTCGAGGCCGCGCTTGCGCTTGAACATGCGCATGAGATTGGTGTGATCCATCGCGATATCAAGCCGTCCAATCTTTTGATTGATCGGCGCGGGCATCTATGGGTCGCCGACTTTGGCCTGGCGCGACTTCCTCAAGCGAACAACGACCTGACGCGCACGGGCGATGTGATCGGCACCTTGCGCTACATGAGTCCGGAGCAGCTTCGGGGCGAGAACAGCCGTGTCGACTCGCGCACTGACATCTACGCGCTGGGTGTGACTCTTTACGAACTTCTGGCACTTCGTCCTGCTTTCAACGCGCACGACCGCCAGCGCCTGCTGGGCCAGGTCATCGACGAAGAACCCGTGCGACCGCGCCGGCTGAATCCGTCCATCCCGCGCCGACCTCGAAACGATCGTCCTCAAAGCCTTGGAGAAAGAACCGGCCGCCCGGTACGAATCAGGCGCGGGAGATGGCCGCGGATCTGAAGCGGTTTCTTGCCGATGAACCGGTTCGAGCACGGCGTCCTGGCGTGTTTCATCGCTTGCTCAAATGGTCTCATCGGCACCGGCCGCTCGTCGTCAGTGCCGCCGCCGCCGTCGTTCTGACGCTTGCCGCCAGCACAGCCATCCTCTGGCAGGCAAAGCGCCGCACCGACGTCTCGCTCGCGGCTCTCAACAGATCGCAAATCGCGGACGCAAAGCCATCGAGCAAGGGTTGGGCGCGTTTGATCAGATCACAGCCTCGTACCTGGCCGGCCGCGACGCGACGTCCGGCGCTCCGCTGGCGGACGAACAGCAACGCGTCTTGACATTCGCTCTCACGTTCTCCGACCAGATTCCGAAAATTGTTGCTCCGGAAAAGCTAACACAGGAGGTCGTTGCAAAGGCTTTCAGGCAGTCCGGGCGATGCAGGATGCTGCTCGGCGCAGCGCGGCCGCGACGACTATCGCCGCTCGATCCAGACTTACGAGGATCTGTGTGTACGCTACCCGAGCTTCCTCTGGTTACGCGCGGGTCTGATCGCAACGCTTCGTGAATATGCCGGTCTGCTGGGTGGAACAACCGACGCCCAGGAAGCCGAGGGCGCGATCCGCCGTGCTGTCGGCGTTGCCGAATCGCTGATCGGAAACCCGGACGCCGCGCTGCCCTGTTTTTGCCACCAATTCACCGGCCCATTCAGCGACCTGTCGCGAGAGCTCGCAAACGCAGCCGACGCGCCGCCTCATGACCTGGCGCTGGCGATGCGGCTTGCGCGCAGGCGGTCGATTGGGATCGGGAGCAGCCCGACTCGTGGCGATCGCTGGGACTGGCCTTTTATCGCACCGAAAACTGGCAGGCGGCGGCCGACTCAACCAGCAAGGCAATGGAGCTTACGGACGGCGGCAATGCCGCGGATTGGTGCTTGATGGCGGCGATTCACCAGCGCAAGCGCGAAACTGCCGAGGCCCGGCGCTGGTACGATCGCGCTCGCCTGTGGATGACGCGGCATCCCGGCCGCGAGGGTGCAGAAAACCGAGACGTTCGGCGCTCGTTCGAAGAGGCTTCGCGCGTCATGGATTTGACGAACGCTGGCTCAACCGACCATTTGAGTGATCGGGATGGATAGGGGTACCAAAATCGTGTGAATGCGTTCGGGAAGAGGACGGGGCTTTGCGAATCGATGCACCCCGCCTTCAACTACGGACCATCCCGCGCTCGCCAGCCGGTACGCTTGTCGCCGTGCGCCTAGCGCGTCTGCTCAGTGCTCAATCGCGATGAAACGTGGTTGTAATGAGCCTGCGCGTCGCGCTGTCCCAGACAAGGACGAGCACTTTGTTTCGGGAGACGGCTTTTTGGTATTCCACGTCCAGCTTCGCTTGGGAATCTTTGCGCAGCTTGGACTTGTAATCCTCATACGGGTGTGCGTGGAGCTTGCGGCGTTGATAGTCGAGCAAGAGAAGAGGACGCTTGTCCTCGGCCTTGTCGTAGACCTTGCGTATCTTGTCGCTGTGGGTTCGGACGGCCGTGATCAGATCGGAGTTGGGAATTTTCGTCTGTTTCGCTTTCGACATGGGCACCTCGCTGAACTCGTGTTCGTCATCAACAGGTCATCCGTGAGTGATCACTCCTGCGGAAGGAGTCCAAATTCCGGCGACCCGGTGCGCGTTCACAGTTCTTCACCCTCCGATCGATTTGGAACCTGAGACCCCTGGCCCGCCGGCGGCGCTGCCTAAGGGATCGGTGATTTGATCAGTATTAATTAAACACTTACTCGCCGACGATGGCAATTGCTTGCCGCTTTCGGTCCGTTTTTGATCGTGGCGTGACAAAAACGACTTGCCAGAAACACAGTCGTTGTTCCGGCTGCGTTGTGGTGCATCGGCCGGCGCTGACGCGACAGACGTTTGATGACGAACGGGTTCGGAAGGCCTACGATGTGTGCGGTGGTCTTGGCGAGGGGCAATGGACAAAACGGTCAAATGTCCAGAATGACCTCTGCCAGCCACCCTTGATTCTCGCGACGCAGGCAGAGACCGTGGTGTGTCGCCGCTTTGACTTCGTGGTCCAGCAGATGTCGCGCGCGGTCGATCGGCTCGCCGCCGATCGTCGCTTCCAGGCGGTCGACCCGTGTCGTCGACGCGCACCGCGAAATGAGCATACAGCCGATGCTGCGTCTCACACCGAAAAATGAGCTCATTGAGCCAGAGCAGCAGAAGGTCTTCAGGTAGTTCTGCCGTGAGCGAGACCGGTTCCGTGTGAGTCACACGAACGACTTCTCGGTTGCCCACGATCACGTCGAAAAGACCCACGGCGGCGGTTTCAAAAAGATCGTCGAGGTCGTCGCCAACGATCCGAAGACCAAGGTCGGCAGTGTGGTCAAACGTCTCGGCGCGGCCCATGGATTTTCCTCGGAGCGGTACGATTGATCGGTGTCCGCCGTTGCTGGTGTTTGACAGAATTCTCCAAGATGCGACGATTCGTCTTTCGCTCGATTGCGAGGGTGGTGGGAGACAGTGTTCCCGAAGCTCGATCAGCGGTGAGCCAGTGGCACACAGATCGCGCCTGATACAATACCCAGGTGCTTTCCTGCCGGTCGCCCGTTGCACTCAGAAGGAGAAAGACTTCATGGTCGAAACAGGTCAGCCAGCTCCCGACTTCACACTTGCCGACCAGGGCGGAAAAAAAGTGACCCTTTCCAAGCTCAAAGGCTCGCCGGTCGTGCTCTATTTTTACCCCAAGGATGATACACCGGGCTGCACCAAAGAGGCGTGCGAGTTTCGCGACGGCTTCGCCGATTATGGCCGAGCGGGTGCCAAGATCATCGGCATCAGCCCGGACAGCCCGGAGTCGCACGCCAAGTTCACGCGCAAGTTCGAGTTGCCGTTCATTCTTCTCGCCGATCCCGATCACGCGGCGTGCGAAGCGTACGGGGTGTGGAAAGAGAAGAGCATGTATGGAAGGAAGTATATGGGCGTCGAGCGCACGACTTTCGTCATCGACCGCAAGGGGATTGTTCGCAACGTATTCCCCAAGGTCAAAGTCGACGGGCATAGCGCGGCCGTGCTCGATGCGCTCAAGGCGAGCACCTGAGTCGCAGAATTGGCGGGCGGCCGATGCCGAGCGACCGGAAATGGCGCTGAAGCCAGTTCCGATACATGAAGACAGGAGACTGCTACGACCTTGCGCCCGCCGCTCAGCGGTGTGAGGAGGAGGCAGAGGCGGATTGAAGGCCAAACGACAGCTCGCCGCTGCGTTCCCGGAGCCGGCGCTCGAGCTTGCGGAGGGCTTTGTATTTTTCGTCGCTGACTCGCGTGACCGGGAGGTCCATCTCGTCGCCGATCTCGGGCACCGACCAGCCTCTCATCCAGAGTTCGATGATCCGATCCTGCCGCTGCGTGAGTACCGCTCGGCGGGCTGATTCGAGGATCTCGCCCAGCTCGAGCCGATCTCGCTCTCGCTGGTTGAAATCCGTCGTGGGAGTCGTGAAGTCGTCGAGCGGCTGATGCCGCTTCGTGCGCTGTACTCGCTTACGAACCATGTCAATGGCCCGAACGAGCTCGCGGCGCTCTGGTGTGTCCTCCGCCAGAACCTGGGTCATGTCGAGCTGACCTTCTCGGGCTTTGGTGAGCAGCCGGCAGCAGACTTCCTGGGTACAATCGTCCCAAAGTCTGGGGTCGAGCCGGGCGTTCCGCCAGCAGACGGTGCAGTAACGCTGAATATCGCGCACCAAGTCTGTTTCGGACGCTTGGGCCGTGAGCGCGGCCAGCCCGATCACCGAGCGCGACGGCGGCCGGCCCAGCCTTGCGAGTTCTAGCAATCAAACTTTCTTGACCGGCCGGAGGAGACTCGGGCGAGCTGCTCCGCAGCCTCGGTCGTCGTCTTGTCGTTCATGATGACCGTTTCGCTTTGCCTCATGCATTGGTTCGACATTCGGACAGTCCATCCTCCCTTGAATGGACCGCTGTCCTCGGAGAAATCGCCAGGTAGCTCATCTAGCATTATAGCAATGCGCGACCAGAACAGCGAATGGTTATCCAGACTGCCACTCACGGAATCCAATCCGATGGTGACGACAGCACGTCTGATGGCCGACTCGCGCGTGGGGCTATGAGGGCGCCCGGCATTGCAGCAATCATGGATCAGCTCGTGCTGGGTTCGAGTCTCGTGGGCGACTGGATCCTCCGTCGCCGATGGATTGAGCGTCGCGCGGCCGACGAGGCCGCACGATGTCCCAACCATTTGCCCGAGCGAGCCTTAACAGGCGTCCTTTCGGGTGGACAACCACGGCACGGCCAACCTGCTGTAACAAGCTGCGATCGCTCCAGTTGTCGGCGTACGCGGCGGCGTTTTCCATCCGGATCTGATGGGCACGCGCCCACTCCTCGGCCCAATGTCTTTTGCCGTCACCGTAACATGCGGGGCCGGGCCCCATCCCGACCATCCGTCCGCGCTCGATAATCACGGGAGTGGTCAGGGTGTCGGTGCAACCGAGATAGATCGAGAGCGGCTCGACGACGAGTCCCGGCGACGACGATGACAAGCACGATCGCTGTCCCGCTGCGCCGCAGGCAGTTCATATGGTCGACCACGCCTTCATAAAGTCGGGGCCGAACGAACTCGACGAAGTTCTCATAGGCGATGCGTTCGAGCTCGACGACCGGTATTCGGGCGATGGAGCGGAGTCCGATCGCGATCAAGCGGCCGTAGTCCAAGCGTCCGAAGCGATGCTGGAGGCCGTGGTAAAGTGCCCGCAGCAGAAACGAGCGGCGGATCCAGCCACGGCGATAGAGGATTCGCGCAAAGAGAAACGTGGTCGTCTGCGCCAGCAGCGTGCCATCCACATCGACGAATGCGACGGCCGGCGGATGCTCGAATGTCGGCCATTCGGACCGGCTCATGGCGGGCCCTCCGGCGCAGAGTCTAGCCAGTGGCCGATCTGATCCGCCAGTGCGCAGCGCCAGGACTTGATCCGGGGCTTCCGCGATCACACGGACGATCGGCTCGGTATTGCTGGCCCGAATGTGCACCCAACGGTCATCCCAGTCGAGCCGCAGGCCATCGCGGCGATCGGCGCGCGCCTCCGGGCACGCCGCCTCGATCCGGTCCCAAAGAGAGCGGCAGCGCCGGCACGACCAAGCTCTGGCCGCTGCGGCCGATCGCTGCCCAGTGCATGCTGATCCTTCACCATGGCGTAGCGCGGTAGGGCGTCCACAATACTCGAGAGCCGCTCTCCCGAGGTTGCGAGGAGGTCAAGGACCATCGCCATCCCCACGAAGCTGTCGCGGACAAAGCCGACCCGCGGGTCGATGACGCCGCCGTTGCCCTCGCCGCCAAGAATCGCATTTTCCGAGAGCATCCGCTCGACGACGTTGATCTCGCCGACCGGCGTGCGATAAACGGGGCAGTGCTGGCGGATCTGCCAGGTCCTCGTTGACACGGGAAGTCGAAAGGTTGATGACAATCGGTCCCTTGGCCTGCTGGAGCCGTCGCAGGACCGCCAGCGCAAGCGTCAGTTCTTCCCCGATATAACGGCCCGTCTCGTCGACGATCGCGAGCCTGTCGGCATCGGGGTCTTGGGCAAAGCCGACCGTGGCACCGGCCTCGCGGACTTTCGAGGCGAAATCCCTGAGGTTGAGCTCCGTCGGCTCGGGCGGGTGGTCGTACAGTCCGTCCGGCTCGCCCCCCGAGAGCAAGCATCTACATCCCAGGGACTCGAGCAGGAGCTTCCCGAGCCGGCCGCCGGCGCCGTGGCAGGCGTCCAGAACGACCTTGAACCCGCGCCGCGCGATCGCCGGCACGTCGACGATCGCCAGCACCGCAGCGAGGTGCAGCGATTCGACGTCCTCGACCGTACGCGCGCGACCAAGCGAATCCCAGCTCGCCCAGCGAAACTCACGGCGCTGCCAGCGATCGAGCATCGCGCGGCCTTGCGCCGGGCTCAATACCATGCCGGCCGGCTGGAAGAACTTGAGGCCGTTGTAGTTCGGTGGATTGTGCGATGCTGATATCTCGACGCCGCCGGCCGCCTGCATCGCCCGTACAAGCACGCCGATCGTGGGAGTCGCGGTCGCGCCGGTGTACAGGACGTCATGGCCGGTCGCCGTGATGCCGGCTTGAACCGCCGCAGCGAAGACAGACGACGAAATGCGCCCATCGTGACCGACCACGATAGGACCGATCTCGCAGCCGCTCGCGTAGGCCGCCGCGAATTCGACGGCCACTGCCGGATCGAGTCCGTCGCCGACAACGCCTCGAAGACCGGAAATCGTTGCGATCCTGGTACCGCCTCCACTCACCGCCGTGTCCCCTCCCCGGCCCACACGTGCCACTCTCGCCATCGATCCATCGGACCCAATGTCCGCCGTCCCACCAATTGGCCCCTAAGTTAGATCACGACCGCACCATGTAGCAAGGGCGGAAGGGCGAACGACTAAGGATGGGTGTCGTCCAAAAGCCAATGGACAATCGGGATGATCCCGATGTCCTCATTTCCAGCTCTACCTCCCCGTTTCCATATCAAGGTCTGCCGCCCGATCTCCAGGAACGCTTTGTGTTGTGGCGCTCGAGCAGTTCGCCGGAACGACGCGGGGATTTCGTCCTCGGCAACCGGTCTCACGAAAACCGATCCGGTCTGACGATATTCACGACAAACCACAATGGGGTCGCAACCAATATTGTGATAGCGTTAAAATAGGGACTTGGGGTAGACTGTAAAGTTTTAGTGGGCTGCATCAGCTTTGGAAGTCTGCGCGACGATCAACGCGCCCTTGTCGAGGGGACAGTTGGCTCCTTGATCAAATCCACGATGAGGAACTAGCGCGATGCGTGCGACTGCGGCTCGGCCGACCTTTGAAGACCGGTCATTGCAGCGACAGATCATGCAACTGCGTCAGGTCGACAATCACACCAATCTTTTCTACCTCGCCATCGAGTATTTCTGCCTGTTCCTGGTGATCGGCGGGGCGGTCACGTTTGCGGAATACCGGCAGACCTGGGGCTTGCCGTGGTCGTGGAACGTGCCGGTGTTCGCAGCGGCGATCATCCTGATCGGGGCGCTCCAGCACCGGCTGGCCGGTCTGGGTCACGAGTCGTCCCACTATTCATTCATGAAGAACCGCTACCTGAACGACTTGATACCCGACATCTTCTGCATGTTCCCGCTGATGACGACGATCCACTTTTACCGGCTGTTCCACATGGGGCACCATCAGTACACGAACGACCCCGCCCGCGATCCCGACTTGCTCAACCTGGGCCACGGCAAGCGCGCCGACGAGTTCCCGATGCCGCGTTGGCGATTCATCGCGATGATCTATTTCTCGATGATCGTGGCGCGCCGCTCGGTTCCTGCAATACCAGTGGGCTTATTTCAAGGTGAACACGCTCGGGAAAGGGAAGAACATCTATCTGGATCGCGCTTCCGGAGAGGAGGCCGCCGACACCCGGCCACGGCTGGCGACGATTCTCGGCATCGTCTACATCCTCGGCTGTTCATGGTCCTGCGGTTCCTGACCGGGACAGACCGTCCGCTGTGGCTCGCTCCGGCTGGCACTCTTCGGCATCGTCCTGGTCGCCGCCGGCACGTATGCTCTGCCCGAGCTGGGCGGTGTTTCAATCGCCGTTTCGCCAGGCGTACTCACCGCGGTTCGCGAGCTTCCTGCGCATGAGCTATTACACGATCCTGCTCGTCGTCCTGGCCTATTTCCGGTGGGCGACCGGCGGTGCGATCGGCGATTTACCCGGTGCTTCTCTGGCTCGTGCCGCTGGGAACGTCGTTCATGTTCTTCATGTTCCTTCGAGACGTTTACCAGCACTCCAACGCCGATGCCGGCCGCCTGACCAATTCGCGCGTTTTCTTCACCGATCCGTTCACCCGCTGGGCGGTCTTCGTGTACGGCCAGGACATGCACATCCCCCATCACCTGTTTCCGGCGGTTCCGCACTACCGTCTGCGGCGAATTGCACCAGTTGCTCGAAACAGGGTCACGCCGACTATCGCGGACTTAGTCGTCGAAACGCACGGGACGTTCCACGACGCACTCGGTCGACCGACGATCCTCGACGAGATGACGCGGCTCCAGTCGGAGCCCGCCGTCGCGGCCCAGGAACCTCGCGAGTGGGCGGTGGCGACCTCGTGACCGCCGTCGAATCCGCGACGGATTCGAAGGTCTACCGATTTCTCGGAGCGCCGAGCGCACGGCCAGGATCGGCGGGGGTCGTTTTTGTTCCCCGCGGCGCTCTTGTGTCATCGGCTGTCGCCAATCGCGCCGGATCCCCGTGAGAGCGCGATAAGGCCGATTCCTCTCTCGGGCGCCTCAGGTGATTGAGCACGGTTTGCAAGGGCGCCGCGCCCAAGGCGAAGTGGGGCGGCGCCACGGCCGTTTGTGCGAGTATCCGCCGATGTCTGCGTCTCGCGTTGATCTCGGGCCAGGCGCGAAGAGCGTCCCATTTTCCTAGCAAGAACGGACGCAGGCGGCCGCTCGCGAGCCGCCACGCCGCTTGCGCGGCCAAGAGTCCGAGATGGGGGACAACTGCGATCGCGAGCAGACGGGCGGGCAGGTTTGCCCAGAACACGATCTCGGCGTTCCGGGACATCCGGCGCTGGAGTGAGGTGTTCCTGTGGTCGTAGGTCGCCGAGACGTCGTGATAGATCACGCGACCCGGAGCAAAAAGGCAGCGGTAGCCGGCCCATCGCAGGCGGAAGGCGAGGTCGACGTCTTCGTAGTACGAGCCGAAGAGCGGGTCGAATCCTCCGGCCTTGCGCAGGGCTTCGGCGCGATAGAACGCACTCGAGCCGCTGGCGCCGAAGACTTCTTCGACCGGACGGTGCGCGAAGAGCCTCGGCGGGCTGGCCGTGCCCGCGCTTGGTCGGCCAGCCGGCCAGGCTGTAGGAATCGCCGGCGGAGTCGACGCGGCTCGGGCTGCGAGCGGACCAGAACCAGCGGAGCGACCGACCCGACGGAAGGGTCGGCAAACGGGGCGAGGCCGGCTTCGATCCAGCCGGCGGCGACCTCGGTGTCGTTGTTGAGCAACTGGATGAACCGGCCCCGGGCCGCGGCGATGCCGGCATTGGCCGCGGCGCAGAATCCGCCGTTTGTTCTCGAGCGCAACGACGCGGACGTCGGGATAGACCACCGCCAGCCATCGGCCGTGCCGTCGGTCGAGGCGTCGTCGGTGACCACGATTTCGATCGTGAATCGCGGGATCGGCGGGGCGGTGCCGCGCGATGCTGCGCCAGGCAGCGCTCGAGCAGCTCGCGGCCGTTGTAGGTCGGGATCACGACCGAGCAGAGCGGGCGCCGAGTTGCCGGCGGCGGCGGATCGCGCGGATCGGCTTGCTGTCAGCCCAGGCTTTCGCCGTCCGTTTCGATTCGTTCCACGAGGTCTTGCCCCAGAAGACATGCTGAACCGTCATGAGCATGATGCGCAGGTCGAGGCCGAGCGACCAGCGCTCGATGTAGTCGAGGTCGTACTGGACGCGCTTGCGCAGCGAGGTTCGTGCCGCGCCAGCCGTGGACCTGGGCCCAGCCGGTCATCCCGCCGGCGACGGCGTGGCGAAGGTCGTAGTCGGGGACGGTCGTGCGGAACTCGGCGACGAAGCTGGGCCGTTCGGGCCGGGGCCCGACCAGGCTCATGTCGCCGCGGAAGACGTTGATCGAGCTGCGGCAGCTCGTCGATGTTCGTGTGCCGCAGCCAGTCGCCGATCCGGGTGCAGCGGCTGTCGTGGTCTCGACGCCCAGATCGGGCCGGTTTCGCGCTCGGCATCGGCTGCGCATGCTGCGGAACTTGATGATGCGGAAGAGCCGCCCCCCCTGCCCCACGCGTTCCTGCGAATAGAAGATCGGCCGGCCCGGTGGTGACCAGAATCGCCACGCGCCACCACGGCGAAGAGGGGAGCGAGCAAGATCAAGCCCGAGCAGTGGCGAGTCGCGGAATCGAGAACTCGTTTCGAGCAGGCGAGCCCATGCGCAGGCGGTCCCAGACTGGGCAGCCGCACGATGGCTTCCGCATGAGCGTCCGACTGCTGAGCTGACCGCGGCCGCGGATTCGTGGAGCCGATGGCGAGATCGTTGCCAGGTCGAGCCGTCCGGAATCGACCAAGACCCAATGCACGGCGACGTCGGAATTGCTAAGTTGGGTGAGTGCGGCCGTGCCGGAATGCCGGGCGGTTCCGAGACGGCCACGACGACGTGGGTGGCGCGGGCGCGGTCGACCAGCTCGTCGAGGCGATCGATGCCGCCCAGGACGGGAATGGGATCGGTCTGAGGATGGAGAGCCAGATGGCGGCTCCGCGGCCGAGAGGCTCGAGGATCGAGCATGACCGGCATCGACGAATCCGACGATCGGCAGTCCGCTCCACGGCTTCTTGCCCAGGCTGCGGATCAGCCGTCGCGCATCGCGGCGGGCGCCGACCAGCACGACCCGGCTCTGCGCGGCAGCGGGGCCAAGGCCGAGCATTCGCGGACCGGTATGTCCTTGCGAGCTCATCCATGAATCGCCGCCGATCCCTCGGAGACGATACGACTCCCGAGCCCGCCAGCGACTCGGCCCAACGGTCTTGATCCCGGGACGTACCATCCTTGGCAGACCTCGCTCGAACGGTTTCCTTCAAGCTCTTCGATCGACCGGACCGACGTTAAATTTGAGTTATTCCGAAAATAAGAGATGATCCGGCCATTCCCGAAGCGCATTCGAGGTCGATTGAGTGAACAGAGTCGTCTACTCCCCACCGAGCGATTGCCTCAGAAGTCGACAGCCCGAGGCTGACGGTGATCATCGTCAACCACGAGAGCTGGCCCGACGTGCTCCAGCTCACCACGTCGCTGATGTTGCAGCCCGAGTTCGCGTCAGGCCGCTGCCGGATCGTGGTCGTCGACAATGCCTCGCAGGAGCCTGCCCCCGAGGCGTTTTCATCGTCCCGACCCGGTCTGCAATTGATCGTCCGGCCCGACAACGGAGGCTTCGCCGCCGGCGTGAATGCCGGGTGGCGAGTCGCGCAAAGTCCCTGGCTGTTGGTCCTCAATCCCGATGTGGAAGTGGCGAGAGGATTCCTGGGCCAGGTCTTCGAGCGACTCGATCAATACGAGACCGATCCGACGGTCCGCCGGGAATCGTCGGGTTCGGCTTGCAGAAACCCCGACGGCTCTCCGCAAGGCTCGGTCGGAGTCTTCCCCAACCTCGCCCGGACCATCTGGGAGCAGTTCATACCGCGTTCCCGCAGGAAATACCAGCCCGGTTGGCGAATTCGCATCGGGCCCGTCGACTGGGTCACGGGTGCGTGCATGCTGGTGAATTCCGCGATGATCGCCGAGCTGGGCGGAATGGACGAGGATTTCTTCCTCTACTACGAGGAAGTCGCGTTCAGCCGCGCGGCACAACGCATGGGCTGGCGAGTCGAATACGACGCGAGCGTGACCGTCGTTCACCGACATCCCTTGCAGAATCGGCCGATCTCGCCCAAGATGCGGGTGATCACCCGGCACAGCAAGCTGCTCTATTTTCTCAAGCACTTGCCGCGCTGGCAGTTTCTGAGTCTTGCATGGATTGTCAGACTCGAGGCGGCGGTCCGAGGATTGTGTTCGAGCATGCTGGGTCAGCAGCAGGACGTTCGGGCGTGGCAGACGATCGGCCAGATGGCCCGCCAACTGCGATTGGAACAGGGTCCCCGGGGCCGCGAGGTGCTGGCGCTTGCTGAGTCGGTCGTGGGTTCGGATCCCGAAAGCGGTCACAAGCCGTCGATCGCAACGGCCAGCGTGGCCGAGACGGCGCAGGTCAGGACTTTGTAGCTCGGTACGGCATGGACGCATCGTGAAGCGCGCCCTCCAGGAACGGCGCTTCGCGAACACCGAAAGGACGGACCCGCGTGACCACTTTTCAACATGCCGCGCGCGCGGGCCTGCTCATGGCGGTCGCCGCGGCATTACTTGGCTGGGCGCTCCGCCACACCGAAGCCAGCTTCGCCGACGGCCTCCGCTACATCCACCAGGCGGCTCAGATCCATGACGGCACCTGGCGCGACGGTCTCGTCAAGGGGATCGATCATCCGCTTCACCCGCTCTTGATCGCCGCGTCTCACCAGCTCCTGGGCGGCGCCGGTCCGGGTTCCTGGCAACGCGCGGCCCTGGTTCTTTGTTTCGCGAGTGCGGTCCTGCTTGTGATCCCCATCTATCTGCTCGCGCTCGAGCTATTTGGCGATCACACGGCTTGGGTGGCGTGCGTGCTCGTGATTGTCAATCCAATCGTCAGCTATGTCGTTGTCAACGTCCTCTCCGAGAGCACGTTCTTGCTCTGGTGGAGCTTCGGGCTGTGGGGCGGAGTCCGATTCTTGCGCGAGGGACGATTTCTCTGGCTCCCGCTGGCGATCGGCTTTGGAGCGCTGGCCTACCTCACCCGGCCCGAGGGGATGCTCTTACCCGCGGCGCTCACGGCGACGCTCCTGATTCTGCCCTTCTTACGCGTGACCCGAATCAACTGGCCCAGATGGTGGTCGGCGATCGCGTTTCTCCTGGGAGGGCTCGTGCTCCTGGTCGGTCCCTACATTGCCATCAAGGGGGGGCTGGGGACCAAGCCGGGGATCGCCCGCGTGCTCGGTTTGGCACCCCGATCGCTGCCGCTGGCCCTCGAGCGCGAGCGGCCTTTGGGACCCGACCAAACGGACCTCGCGACCTACCAGATCGCCAGCACGCGCATGCTGAAGGTATTCCGCGCCGCCGTGACGCCGCCGTTGTTTCCTCTGGCAGTACTCGGGATCTTCCTCGCGGTGAGAAACGCAAACCGCCCGCGTGCTGAACTGTTCCTCGCGATCGTACTGGCCGCGTCCGCGGTCGCCCTGGTGCGGCTGCATGCCACTGGTGGCTATTGCACCGTCCGTCATGGTCTGGTTCCGGGCATCATCCTGACCATGTTCGCGGCCAGCGGGCTCACGTGGCTGATGAACAAAGTCTCGATCCCCGGAAAGTGGCTCGGCTTGGCCCACGAACGCCTGCGGCCCGGCCCCGCCGTGTGGACCGCGCTGATCACGATTCTGGTCGTGATCCCCAACGTTCGCGCCCTGGGACCGCTGAATCCTGGGCCGTTCTCGGTCTACCAATCGACCGGCCACTGGCTCGCCGAAAACACCCGCGCGAGCGACCAGGTCCTCGATCTGACGGATTGGTCGCTGTACTTCAGCGGACGGTCGGGGTACATCTTCGCCAACGTGTACGAAGCGCCGACCGATCCCAGCACGCGCTGGATCGTCGCCCGCAAGCCGCACGTCGACGGCCACTGGAACTATAGCGAGGTCATTCGCACAATGCTCGCCGGCCGTGAGCCAGTCGCTGTGATCCCGCAAGACGCCAGGCCGGATCAGGTGCAAATCCGCATCTACGATCGGCTCATGCCGGTCTCCGAACTTGCGACGAAGTCCGATGCGACCGGTCCTGGTACGAGCCAGCGCTGGCGCAGGCGCGATCCGGCCCCCCGGCGAAAATCCACGGTCGCCATCATCGCGATCACTGCACGAACGACGCCGTCCACGGCTTGAGCGTTCGGCCATTGCCGTGAACCACGTGCACGGGATCGCCGCCTGCGCTTTCGACGCGCCCATCGGTGCGGATACGGTAGGTGCGCGGGTCGCGAAATATGATGCAATAGTTCCAGCCGTCCGAGATCTCGTGCCACACTTCCGGATTGCTGTGCAGGTAATAGTTGAGCGCGACCTGATCGCCCCAGTACAAGACGCCGCGGAGGGTCGAATTCAGCAGTCGGTCGCCTTCGCGCAGGTAAGCCATGAGCGCGCCGAACAGTGCCGGCGACAAAGCCGGCGTTGATGAACGGGTGGGTGGAGAGCAGCTCGCGCGTGTGGCGGCGAGCGACCGGGTCAATGATGTAACTGGTCCATGGCACGAGCACCGGGCTCGCTCCGATCTTGACCGGTTCGCGGGCCACGAGCAACTGGTCGGGATGCGCCCGGACCAGTTCCCAAAGCGGGCCCAGACTTCCCTGAAAAAACACATCACCGGCATCCCAGTAAGCGACGGGAGTCTCCTCGGGCCACTGCGCGATGATCGGTTGAAAGTCGTGCAGCCTGCGCAGCGCCGAGGCAACGCCATTATCGGGAATCGCCGCGACTTCAATCCCCGCCGTCTCCAGCAGGCGACGCTCGCTGGGAAAGAGACCGTACGTGACAGCCGCAAGCGGTTCGCGATTGCCCGAGGCGCGGAGTGTCGCGACGAACTGGCGCCTGAACCTGCCGAAATGGTTTCGATCGAACGCGGTCAGAATCCGACCACCAATCGAGGGGGCTGCCCCAAGGGCGGCCGTGCTCGGGCGGTCGCGTGCTCGGGTTTGCCGCGGTTTTGTGAGGGCGGTTCGTGCTCGCGGCGGGCCTGTGCCAGGCCTGCGCACCCGGGAGGTATCCGATCCCGAAACCTTGGCGACGCAGGTCCTCGCAGCAGCATCGGCATTCGCACTTGGCGGGTTCCCAGCGAAACGTCACGCCCGCGAGCTGTTCGCGTCGGAAAAGTGTGGCGGCCATTCCCACGTGCGGAGGGTAATCCCAGTTTTCCAGCCCCGGGCTCATCTCAGCCGCGGAGTCGGCCGCGAGCGCGGCGAAGCCTGGCCGGTGACGTAATCGCATCGACCAGCCGCGCAATACACCCCGGGCCCAGAATCACGTCGTCGTCCAGGCACATCACCCACGGAGCCGTCCCGAGATACCTGGCCCGGTTGCGCGCTCGCGCGATCGTTTCCCAGCGGTTGGGGTCCTCCGCCCGCGGAGGACCCGCCAGTCGGTGGATGCGCAGGCTGATCTCACGTTGAGCCTGGATTCCCCGCCACACGTCCTGGCGCGGAGGGGAGAGTTCACGGCTGAGAAGAACGACATCGACGATCATGTTGAGAACGAGAATTCGCGAGATCCAGCGTCGTGGAAGTTCAAAAGCGAGGGTTACTCAGATGTGCGAGCACCGGCCGAGCTGGGCTTCGTAGAGTCCCGATTCGGCTCCGGCGTGAGCGCAGGTGGCACCAAGCGGGCTGAATCCCACATCCTCAGCGCTCACCGCGGCCGTGACTCCAACCTCGTCGCGATGCAATACGGGCGCCGACTCAGGAACGTAGACAATCGCGACGGGGAGCCAGTCGGATGCTTCAGGCATGTTCGATCGCTTGACCTTTTCCAGAAGGTCTTTCTCGATCTTGTCGACATGCCGCCGCACTGCGGCCGCGCCGAGCAACGGCCATGTCTCCGGCCCACCCGAGAGCACCTTCGGCGGCGGCGCCTTGACGGCGCGGATATCGGCGAGGCGCACGATTCGAGTGATGATCCGCCGGGGGCTCACGATCTGGACGATCTTGATAAAAACCTCGAAATCGCCGGCTTCGGGAACGACCACGACCGACAGCGAGCCCGACGAGGGAAACGGAGACGGCAAAGCAACGGTTCCGGCGAGCAGCATCGCGGTCTGCTGGTTCTGCGAGAAATCCATGGTGAGCTCCAGTCGTGGCCGGGCGACAGATTGGCGGATGCACGCTACGGCCCGACACCGAGATTCCGGTCAATCTTCAAGAGGTTGGACAGGCCGGCCGATTGGTCTTCGGCAGGTCCAGCGATCATCGCTAGAGTTTGGCTCTGCTTCAAGTCATCGATTCTTGGGCGGCAGCGTCCTGACAACGCGGAAACCGAGATACTCACGAAAATCACTGCTCGGCTGCCAGTCACGAAATGCGGATCGGGCTCGATCAGGCGCATAGCTGTACGACCCGCCGCGCAAGAGACGCCAGGTCTCATGTGCGCGATCCTGCGCGTCGACGGTCTCGGTGGGGACCGGGTCCGGCGAGGGATCTTCCTTGGTTCCGTGCGGGTACGGCGGCAGCGGCGTCTCGTCGCGATTGTAATTCCCGATCGGCCCGTTGTGGCACCACTCCCAGGCGTTTCCCAGGACGTCGAAAAGCCCAAACTCGTTCGGCAGGAGCAAGCCCGGCGGATGGATCTGATTGTTCGAGTTGAGCCAGGTCCAGGCATAACGGGACAGCAGCTCCTGCGATTCGCCGTACGGGCGCGACGTCTCGGTTCCGGCCCTGCAGAAAAACTCCCATTCCGCTTCGGTGGGAAGGCGATACCCAGTGCGGTTGACCGCCTCTTCGGACAGGACCATACCCGAGTCGATCGGCTCGGGGTAGCACCAATCCTTCTGGTCGATCCCTGCCTTGGCGCTCAGCCGGTTGCAATAGCGCGCCGCCGCGAACCATGAGACATGGATCACGGCAAGCTCGGGCCCGTCGCCGTACCGGGGCTCGTGACGATGGCCACCTTCGAATTCCTGGAACTGCTGGAGCGTGACCTCCTTGGTCGATACGGCCAACGATCGTTCGATCTTCCGATAGTGCAAGATCGGGTCGCCGTAGTGCGCTTGCTCGTGCTCGGGCGCGCCCATTCGGAACTTGAGCGGAGCGGGAAGAATCGCGAAAACGTGGCCGTTGGGACCCAGCTCCCAGCCCAGGCCGTCCTTGCCGGTTGAGCCGGACGATGGTTTCTCGCCGCACCGTGCCAACCGCTGCGTCCACCCCCATCGCCGTATCAGAAGCTCGGCGGCGGAGTGGACTCCGGGATGGGGATCCGTGTGGTAGAGCCGGCAGACCGTCTCGAAGAGTGCGGTTTCCCCGGGAAGCGCCACTTCGGGAGGACGCGCCTCGGAACACGCCAGGAGAAGAGCCTGGCGCTCGATCGGATCCACGTCCGCCAGTGAAAGCCGCTCGAAGATCACGCGCTGGGGAAGCATATTCGTGGCCAGCCGCTGGATCAGCAGGGTGCGTAGCCGAGGGTCGGCGTCGTGGCGTAACAGCGGCCAGAACAATTCCGGCTCACCCAGCAAGGCCAGCGTGATGCCCGCGGCGGCCTGGCGGTAGGCGAGATCTTCTTTGCCCGACTCGGACTCGGCGTCAGGGTCAACGGGACGTTCCGCGAGCACCCCTCGCAGCAGACTGAGAACCGGCTCGGCCGGCCCCAGGCTCACCAGCTCCTTGAGCAGAACCCTAAACGCCTCGGGCGACGCCACGAGGGCTGTTTTCACCAGCCTCTCGTGGTCGCCGGCGCGCTTCAAGTTCTCTGCCAGTGCCTCGGCTGCGTTCGACTGGGTCGACGGACCACGCTTGACGTCGCGGCAGACCTGCTCCAGTGATGATGTCAGTGCCGGCGCAGCCGGTCCGAGCAATTCGAGCCAGCGCAACAGCACCCGGCGGTCCTCGGCAAGCAAGGCTTCGCAAAGGGGCGGCGCCAGTGCATGCCAGCCCGACGGTGAGGGCAGAGCCAGCGCAGCTTAGCCGCACACGCGACGCGAAGGCGCGCGCCAGGCTCCACGGAATCATCGAGAACGACTTTCTTGAGCTCGTCCAAGCCGGCGCGTTCCGGGTGCAAGGCAAGGGCGTCGCGGATGACTCTCAGCTCGTCCGGCTGCGCGACGAGCAGCCGGGCTCGCAGGTACGCCGCGCGCTCGATTGTCGGCCGGTCGCGGTAAAGCAGAATCTCGGCCACGTCGCGCTCGTGTGCAAAGTGCGACTCACTGGTTTCAATTCGTTTCAGGCTTGGGAGCAAGAGATCGCTCTGGGCATCGAGCTGCGGGACGAGCCCTTGAATCCTTTGATAGTCCGCGTTGAGCGCGTGCGTGAGCATCGTCTCGGCACGCTCGCGGCGGCGGATCACGAAGATTCCCCAGCCGATCGCCGCTGCGATCGCGACGGCCGCGGCGGTTCGCGCCGTGTGGTACCTTGCCGCGGCCGACATCATGGCGCGCTCGTCGGGCGACCAGTCACCGTGGCGCGTGAATGCAAAGATCGTCAGCCATTCGAATAGCGAAGGGATGCGGCGCGGGGCAGAGCGGTTGCGCCACAGGGCCGCGTTCGCCGCCAGCGTGAGCTCGGCGCGGCCCCGTCTGGTCTCCCGTTGCTTCCGCGTCAGCCACTGCCGCAGCGGCGGAACGAGGTAATCGTGCGTGAGCTGGTAGCACGGCTCTTCCGGTACGCTGGCCGCCTCGCCCTCGACTTCGACGGCGAGCGTATCGATCGGCGTGACCATCCGCAGCTCGTTGTCGAGGATGTGAATGAGCTCATTGAAATCGCTGGGGCGATCGGCGTAGCCCGCGGCCTGCTGGAGCATGCTCGCGGGCCGCAGCCGGCCTTTGAGATCCGAGCTGGATTCCGGCAAGAGGGCCTTGAGCACCGCCTGTGCGGCGCGGACGTGAAATCGGTGGGCTGGGGGAGCTGTGCGCGCGGAGAACGTTTCCTCGAGGAACGTCACGCCAATCCCCTCGATTCCCCCGAGCTCGCGGAGCGTCGCCGTCGACCAGTCGCGGTGCCGGAGCATCTCTGCAAACAGCGTGAGTCGCACAGGGATGACGCGGCCGGCTGGGCCGGCGAGCTCCTTGACAGCCCAATCGAGAAACCGCTCGTGTTCCGGTTGGGCGCCCGCGCTCTGATCGGCGGGGAATCCCCCGTGCGCCCGACCGAGCTCCGCCAGGACGCATTTGGCATGGTGGACGTCGAAGAGCTCGACTGCCGAGGAGTTGACTCCCTCGATCAGGGGAACCTCCAGCGTTTTCAAGAAACGCATGATGGCCATCCAGAAGTCATCTCGCACCAGCAGGAGCGCCTGGATCGCCACGCCGTCGCATTGCCGCAGAGCGCACACCAGCTCGCTCGCGGAGTCGTCGGGATGGCTGTGCAACCACTGCTCGAACTGGTCCAGCACCAGCAGGACCTTCTGTCCCTTCTCCAGTACTCGATGCTCGCGAATCGCCGCGACGGCCTCGTCGAGTCGCTGGCTCGCCGGCAGCTCCGGGAGAGGCGGCGAAAGCGCGGCAAGCAGCCGCGTTTCGGTTCCGTGGGCGGAAGCCTCGATATAGACGGGCCGGATATACGACGCAAGATGAGGCAGCAGCCCGGCTTTGACCAGCGATGATTTGCCGCTGCCGGATGGTCCGTACAGCATGCAGACCGGCGATGTCCTTTCCGGATCTCGCTCCTCGATCCGGCGTTTCCAGGCACGAATTGATTCGGGAATGCCGTCGCGGTCACGGGGGCCAGGAAGCAGCGCAAAGAAAAAGTCGGCGTCCTCGAGGTCAAACGCTCGCAGCCCTTTGGGGACGATTCGCGCAGTCGAGGCGGGGATGATCAGCGGACCGGAAGGGTGCGGGGTGCTCGCGCTCGTCTCGGTCGACGCCTCGGTGACCAGCCATCTCTTCAGATCGTCCGCAAGATCGCCTGCCGTTTCCTGGCGGTCGGCCATTCGCTTCGAGAGGCACTTCAAACAGATTCGCTCCAGCTCGTGGGAAACGCCGTCGTTCACCTGCCGAGGAGGCTTCGGGTCGCGATGGATGATTTCGTCGAACAGCTCACTGCGATTGCGTCCCGAGAACGGCGGCCGTCCCAGGAGGCCGAGGTAGAGGATCACGCCCAGCCCCCAGATGTCGGTACGCCCGTCAAGGCGGTGGGTTTCCCCCTGAACCTGCTCGGGAGCCATGTATGCGGGAGTGCCCACAATTTCTCTGGTTCGGAGATCGCTGCAGGTCTTCGTGGATCGCCAGGCCAAAATCCGCGACGTGCGGGTTGCCATCGCGGTCGATCAGGATGTTCGAGGGCTTGATGTCGCGGTGAACCAGACCCGCTTTGTGCGCATGGTGGAGGGCTTCGGCAGCGGGAACCATCAACTTGACGAGCTGCGTGGGCGTCAATCGCCCGGACCGCAGGACCTCGGAAAGGTTTTTCCCCTCGACATACTCGAACACGACGAAAACCCCGTGTTCGCCGTAGCGACTGACATCATGGACGCCGACCAAGGCCGGATGCTTGAGCCCGGCGGCAAGGCGCGCTTCGCCGAGGAAGGACTCAACTTGCTGCGGCGTGCGTAGCAATCCCGGACGAGGAACCTTGATCGCCACGAACCGGCCGAGCTCCTCGTCGCGGGCGAGATACACTCTGCCGAATCCGCCTCTTCCCAGCAGCCGGATCACCGTGTAGCGGCCAAAGCTTGCCGGAACGGGATCATCCGGCGTTGCGTGTGGCTCTTTTGCCCCGGGGCCGTCAGCAACCGTTGCTTCGCCGGACGCAATGGACCCGTCCGGTCCCAGCTCGGTGGATATCGACAAATTGGTCGCGCTGGCAGCGATCGACCCTTGGGCGTCGACGCCTTCGGATCGCTTGGCGAGATCTCGTGCGAAGACGGCAGCGGCCGCCTGAGCCCATTCGGGGTATCGCGTCTGATACTCCTCGAGCGTGGGGGCCTGCCCTCGCTTGAGCCTCAGCTCGATTTCGATGCCGAGGAGCTCGCGGAACAGCTTGCTGCGCTCGGCCGGCTGAACGCCGCTTAGATATGGCTCCAAGCTTGGCGGCAGGCCGCTTCTCCACGCCGCCTCGAACTGCTCGCACGCGAAATGGACACGCTGCAGCGCGTCGACCCCGAGCAGATCGCTATTATCAAGCGGTAGATCGCTCATCGATCATCACCTCGACTTGATCCTACCGCGCATCGCAACGGGCGGCAACGAATCACTTGCACGTCGATCATCGTCTTAATTCGTGATTCCGGAAAGTGAAACGCTCGTCGTGCACATGTGCTCAATACCATCTTGGCGAATTCCTCGCGCGGCGTCCCAGGCAGAGCCAAGGTTGGGTCGCCGCCGGCCTTGCGGCGATCGGAGAGACGGCTACTTGTGCCCGGTCGCAAGCGGGTTTACGATCATGATTTCCCGCGGCTATCGGAACCGGCACGGACTGCGGGCGGCCCCCGCTACCCATTGAATCGGTTTCGGGGGAGCATGCACGTCACGATCGTGCGCAGGCGCGATCGGAAAGCCTCGACCATGGATTTGGATGTCGTCATCAAGAACGGTCTGGTCGTTGGCGCCGGTGGAGAAACCCGGGCCGACGTTGGCATCCGAGGCGAAACGATCGCCGCGGTCGGACCGGGACTCGCGGCGAACGCCGGAGCCGGCACCGAGATCATCGACGCCTCCGGGCGCCAGGTCATTCCCGGCGGCGTTGACGTGCACGTGCACCTCGAGCTTCCCTTCTGCGGAACAGTCTCGAGCGACGACTGGAACACGGGCACGCGCGCCGCGGCACGCGGCGGCGTCACGACAGTGATCGACTTTGCGATCCCGTACGGCCAGGAAACGCTCGTCGAGGCTTTTGACAACTGGATGGCCAGGGCGACGCCGAAAGCGTGCGTCGACTATTGCTTTCACATCGCGATCACCAACTGGGACCGCCACGGGCCCGAGATGAAGAAGCTTGTGGGGATGGGCTGCCCGACCTTCAAGGAATTCATGATCTACGCATCGGAGGGCTGGCAAGCCGACGATCGGGCGATCTTTAACACCCTGGAAAAGTGCCGCGAGCTCGGGGCGATGCTGCTGGTGCACGCGGAATCGAGCCGGGTGCTCGACGAGTTGATCGCGCGTCATCACACGCCGGAGCAGATGAAGCGCCTCGGGGCCCGGCTGCATGCGATCACCCGTCCCAATTTCATCGAGGCCGAGGCGATCGGCGCGCGATTACCTGGGCCGAAGCGACCGGCGGCCGGCTGTATATCGTCCACATGTCGACCGCAGAGGGGGCCGAGCACGTCGCGGCGGCCCGCCGGCGAGGGGTGGACGTCTACGCCGAGACGTGCGCCAGTACCTTGTTCTCGACGACAGCGTTTTTGAACGGCCCGACGGACATCTGTTTGCGTGCTGCCCTCAGGTCAAGAAACAGAAGGACCAGGAACGGCTCTGGAAAGGCCTGCGCGACGGCGTGGTCTCGGTCGTCTCGACCGACACGTGCACCTTCAACCGGCGCAGAAGGCGCGCTGGGAAGGGGACTGGACAAAGATCCCGATGGGGTTGCCGGGACTGGAGACGCTGGTGCCGATTGTTTATACGCACGGCGTGCTCGCGGGCAGGATCACACTGCCCGAGCTGGTCGCCAAGTGCTGCACCAACCCGGCCAAGCTCATGGGGCTGTATCCGCGCAAGGGCGCAATCGCCGTGGGAAGCGACGCCGACATCGTGATCATCGACCCGAAGAAACGCATCGAGGTGGATCACGGCAGCATGGAGACCAATGCCGACTGGAGTCCTTACCAGGGCTGGCCGCTCGCGGGCTTCGCGGAGACGACGATCAGCCGGGGTCGCAAGATCGTCGCGGACTATCGATTCGTCGGTGAGAGCGGATGGGGCCGGTGGCTGCCGCGGGAGGCCGCCGGATCGCTCGCAGTGCCTGCCGTCGCCCCCGGGGCCGCTCACGCCTAGCGCGGACGTGGGCCGACGTCCTTGCTTGCGACCTGCCCCTCGAAGGAATCGCTGATGTTTCGGGCCGGAGATCGACTATCCCTTGAAGAATTGAACGCGCGTTTTGCCGACTCGCCGCCGCCCCTCGCACTTGACCAGGCACGGATCGAGGCAGCGCGCTGCCTGTTTTGCTTCGACGCTCCCTGCACCCGGGCCTGCCCGACGCACATCGACGTTCCCAGGTTCATCCGGCAAATCCTGCATCGCGACGAGATCGGCGCCGCCCTCACGATCCTTGACGCCAATATCTTTGGCGGAAGCTGCGCCCGTGCTTGCCCCACCGAAGTGCTGTGCGAAGGCGCCTGCGTCGATCATATGCTGATGAAGGCGCCCGTTCAGATCGGCCGGCTCCAGCGCCATGCCTGCGACGTTGCCGAAAAGGGAAATGCTCCGCGATTCCTCGCCGGAACGCCCACCGGCAAGCGCGTGGCCATCGTCGGCTCGGGGCCAGCCGGCTTGAGCTGCGCCCATGAGCTGCGGCGACTGGGGCACGACGTCATCGTCTACGAAGCACGAAGTCTTCCGGGCGGACTCGACACCCTCGGCATTGCCGCGTACAAGATCTCGACCGAGTTTGCCCTTTCCGAGATCGAAATGATCCGCCAGATCGGGATCGACATCGAGCTCAACCACAGCGTCTCGGCGCGGAGGTGTGTACTCTGCTGGCGACGTTTGATGCGGTTTTCCTTGGCATCGGCCTGGGGCGCACCCGGCGCTTCTGGTCGACGGCGAGGACCTCGAAGGCGTATGGGAAGCGCTCGACTTCATTTTTCAGACCCACACGCTGCCACTGGCCGAGTGCAAGGTCGGCCGCCACGTGGTCGTGATCGGCGCCGGAAACACCGCGATCGACGTGGCGACCGCGGCCAAGCGGCTCGGTGCCCTAACGGTCACAATCACCTACCGTCGCACCGAGGCCTTGATTCCGGCGTTCGCGTACGAGTACGAGCTGGCCAAATCCGACGGCGTTCGGTTCGAGTGGCTCGCCCAGCCACTGCGCGTCCTCCGCGACGGCGAGCGCGTGCAAGGCGTCGAGTTTCAAAGGACCGAGCTCGAAGACTCCGGTTCGCGCTCCGGCCGGGTAAGGACCGTGCCCGGATCGAATTTCGTGCTGCCGGCGGACATGGTGGTGATGGCGCTCGGACAGGAACCGCTGCTCGATCTGATGGCCGCCCTGCCCGAGCTGCGCATTGAAAAGGGACGGATCGTCGTTGACCGCGCGACCGGGGCCACCAGCATCGTCGGCCTTTACGCCGGCGGTGACTGTCTTCGAGGCGGAGGGGAGATCGTCGACGCCGTCCAGGATGGGAAGATCGCGGCCAGCGGCATTCATGCTGCTCTTTTGCGCGCTGCGAATGTCTCGAGGGAGCACGAGCCGACATGATCGACCTTTCCATCGAATTCTGCGGAGTGAAGGCGCCCAATCCATTCTGGCTGGCCTCGGCTCCCCCCACTAACTCTGAATACCAGGTGAGACGCGCGTTTGACGCCGGATGGGGGGGCGCCGTGTGGAAGACGATCGCGGACGAGCCGATCGTCAACGTGTCGTCGCGATACGGCGCGGTCGACTACGACGGGCGAAAGGTGATGGGGCTCAACAATATCGAATTGATCACCGACCGACCGCTGGACATCAATCTCCGCGAGATCGCCCGCGTAAAGAAGGCGCACCCGGATCGCGCGCTCTTCGTCTCGCTCATGGTCGAGTCGAAGCGGGAAGCCTGGCATGAGATCACCAAGAAAACTCAGGATACAGGCGCCGACGGCATCGAACTGAACTTCGGGTGTCCTCACGGCATGAGCGAGCGCGGCATGGGCTCGGCGGTCGGCCAGGTGCCCGATTACGCGTGCATGATCACCGGGTGGGTGAAGGAGGTCGCGAGGATCCCCGTGATGGTCAAGCTCACGCCCAACGTGAGCGACGTGGCCGCCGTCGGTCGCGCGGCGGTCAAGGGCGGGGCCGATGCGCTTTCGCTGATAAACACCATCAATTCGATCATGGGGGTGGATCTCGACACATTCGCACCCAAGCCGGCGGTCCGCGGCTGCGGCAGCCATGGCGGCTATTGCGGGCCTGCCGTCAAGCCGGTCGCGCTGCACATGGTCGCGGCCATCGCGGCCGATCCCGACGTCAACGTCCCGATCAGCGGTATCGGCGGCATCCAGGCCTGGCAGGATGCCGTCGAGTTCCTGTTGCTCGGCGCCAGCTCGGTGCAGGTTTGCACGGCCGTCATGCATTACGGCTTCCGGATCGTCGACCACTTGAAGAGCGGACTGGAGCGCTGGATGCAGGAGAAGGGGTTTGCCACGGTGCGCGAGCTGGTCGGCCGGTCGGTGCCGCGGATCAAGTCGTGGGGAGAGCTCGACTTGAATTTCAAGGTTGTCGCCCGGATCGACCAGGAAAAGTGCATTCACTGCGGCCTCTGCTATATCGCCTGCGAGGACGGCTGCCATCAGTCGATCCGCTGGGACCGGATTGCGCCGCACGAATATCTTGCTACGCGGGGCTCGCACGACGGCGTCACGCGCTCGGGCGGCTACGAGGTCATCCCCGGATCCGGCGGCGATCACGTCAACGTATTTACCATCAAGGAGGACATGTGCGTTGGCTGTAACATGTGCAGTCTGGTTTGTCCCGTCGATGGCTGCATCAGCATGAATGAGGTGGACACCGGGCAGCCGTACCTGAGCTGGGAAGACTACCAGGCGAAGCTCGCGCGGGAGAAGTCGCTCCGATCCAGCCGCCGCAGCATCTTTAGACCTTTGCTCAGAACCGCGGCTTGATCAAGGTCAACACCTCATCGAGACAATCCACGAGGAAGTCAGCGTCATCGCAGCTTATGCACATGGGCGGCTTGATTCGCAAGGTGTTGCCGGCCAGACCTCCCTTGCCGAGCAACAGTCCGCGCTCCTTGCACATTTCCAGGAGGAGGCTGGTCTCGTCGGTGGCGGGCTCTTTCGTCCGCCGGTCGCGCACCAGCTCGACGCCGAGCAGTAACCCCATGCCCCGCACTTCGCCAACCATACTTTGACGGTCCTGCAAATCCAGCAGTCGATTCTTGAGATGGGTGCCGACCTTGAGCGCATTATTTTGAATCCCTTCGCTATCGATCACTTCGAGCGTCGCGAGCCCTTGAGTCATCGAGACCGGATTGCCACCGAAGGTGTTGAAGTGAATATGATTGGTCATCACGCGGGCGATCTCCGGGCGCGTGGTGCACGCTCCCAGGGTGCGCCGTTGCCGATGCCCTTGGCCATCGTGACGAGGTCGGGCGTGACGCCCCAGTTTTCGAAGCCCCAGTACGCGCTTCCGGTCCGGCCGAAGGCAGACTGGACCTCGTCGGCGACGCAAAGACCGCCGTGCCGGCGGACAATCTCGTAAACGATCTGAAAATACTCGCGTGGCGGCGTGACCACACCGCCAACCCCCTGGATCGGCTCGGCGATGAAGCACGCGACCTCTCCGGGTGTCTCGTACCTGATCAGGTCCTCGACGTCCCGCGCGCACTTGACGTCGCAGCTCGGATATTCGAGTCCAAACGGGCAGCGATAGCAGTAACCCGGGGTCGCGTGCTTCACACCCACGCTCGGGTTTGATTTGAACTTCCAGGTGCCGTTCGCGGTCAGGCCCATGGTCGCCTGGGTTCCGCCGTGATATCCGTTCCGCAGGCTGATGACCTCGTGATTGCCCGTAAATTCTCGCGCCGAGAGGATGGCGATCTCGTTAGCTTCGCTGCCCGAATTGGTGAAATAGCTCACCGACAGACCGCTCCCCTGCGGCATGTGGTCGGCGAGAGTCTTACCGAACTGGGCGATCGCGGGATGGAGGTAGATCGTCGTCGTGTGCTGGAGCCGGCCGACCTGCTCGCGCACTCGCTCAACGACCTTTGGATGGCAGTGCCCGACCGAAACCGTGACGATTCCGGCGAAGGCGTCGAGGTATTGCTTGCCGGTCTCGTCCCATACGTATTGCATGTGGCCCTCGGCGATCAGCAAGGGCTCACGATAATAGGTGATCAGCCCCGGCGTGAGGTACTGCCGGCGCATGGCCAGCACTTCGTCTCGCGAGGGGCCATCGTAGGCCGCCGGCGTGTGCGCCGAGACCGGCAGCGAAGCCCGAGCCGCCACGTCTGAACTCGATCCACCAGTCGGCACGAGTCTCTCCTTTGCTTCCTTGGTGCAATGCAACGGGTGCAGCCGTCACGGCTGGACGAGCGGGCCATAGGTTTCCGGCCTGCGGTCGCGGTAGAACTGCCAGGTGTTGCGGACTTCGCGGATGAGGTCGAGGTCAAGGTCGGCGATGACGATATCGTCGCAGTCGCGGCCGCCGACCGCGAGTATCTGTCCGCGCGGGTCGCAGAAATAGCTCTGGCCGTAGAACTCGCCGATGCGCCAGGGCTCTTCGAAGCCGGGACGATTGATCGCGCCCACGAAATACCCGTTGGCCACCGCGTGCGCGGGCTGCTCGAGTTTCCAGAGATACTCGGATAGACCGGCGACGGTGGCCGAGGGATTGAAAACAAGCTCTGCGCCGTTCAAGCCGAGACAGCGCGCCCCTTCCGGAAAATGGCGGTCGTAGCAGATGTAGACACCGACCCTCCCGACCCTGGTTTCGAACACCGGGTAACCCAGGTTGCCGGGGCGGAAATAGAACTTCTCCCAGAAGCCGGGCGCAGTGCGGGATGTGCACCTTTCGGAATTTGCCAAGATAACGCCCGTCGGCGTCAATGACGGCGGCCGTGTTGTAATAGACCCCTGTGAGGTCCTCTTCGTAGACCGGGACGATCAGCACGATCCCGTGCTGCTTCGCGAGCCCGGCCATCAGCTCGGTCGTGGGGCCTTCGGGAACGGGCTCGGTGAGCTCATACCACCGCGACTGCTGCTCGGCGCAAAAGTACGGACCGTAAAACAGCTCCTGGAGACACACCACCTGCGCTCTGCGCTGTGCGGCCGAGGCGATGAGCGCGACGTGCTTGTCGATCATCGCCTTCTTGACGGCGGCGACGGGCGAGGTCGCCGGCTCGCAGAGCGTGGCCTGGATCAAGGCGCCCCGGACGATACGCGGCATGACGGCTCCTTGAACACGAGGACTTTCGACATGTTCACGATCCTAAATGAACGAGGCACGGACTGCCAGCCGGCACGCGCGGTCCCTGGTCGCTTCCGGCGGACGGGGCCTACTGGAGAGGGCATCGCCGATGTTAAGATACCCGGCGATCCCTTACCACGGAGAACTGCTGATGGCCGCGACCAGTCAGAAGCACGATGCGCCCGAAGTCGTCAAGATGCTGATCGCAGGCCGCTGGGAGGCGAGCCAGTCGCGGCGGACCGGAAGCGTGTTCAACCCGTCGAACGGCAGCACCATCGCCAGCGTTCCGTTGTGCACGGCCGACGACGTCGATCGCGCCGTGCGATCCGCGGCCGGTGCTTTGCCAGCCTGGGCCGATACGCCCGTCGTGGAACGAGCGCGGGTGATGTTCCAGTTCCGCGAGCGGATACTGGCGCATGAAGACGAGCTTGCGAAACTGATCACTCGCGAGCACGGCAAGACGCTCGGGGAGGCGCGCGCGTCGGTGCAACGCGGCATCGAGATGGTTGAATTCGCGTGCGGCATACCCAGTCTGCTCATGGGCCAGTCGCTCCCCAATATCGCCAGGCACGTCGACTGCGAGACGGTTCGCCACCCGGTCGGCGTGTGCGTGGGCATCACGCCCTTCAATTTCCCCGCGATGGTGCCGCTCTGGATGTTTCCGGTCGCCATCACCTGCGGTAACACCTTTATCTTGAAGCCATCGGAGAAGGTCCCGCTGTCGGCCGTTCGGCTGGGCGAGCTCTTGCTGGAGTCGGGACTGCCGGATGGCGTCTTCAATATCGTCCACGGCGACCGTGAGTGCGTAGACGCGCTCCTGGCGCACCCGCTCGTCCGCGCTGTCTCGTTCGTGGGCTCGACCGCGGTGGCGCGCCATATCTACGAAACCGGCACACGCAACGGCAAGCGAGTGCAAGCGGCCGGCGGAGCGAAGAACCACCTGATCATCATGCCCGACGCCGATCTGGACCAGGCGACGGCTGCACTTCAGCTCTCGGCGTTTGGCTGCGCCGGCGAGCGATGCATGGCCGGGAGTATCGCCGTGCCGGTGGGTAAGGTTGCCGATTCCCTGGTGGAAAAACTCTGCGAGAGCGCGACTCGAATGAAAGTAGGCCCCACCGACCAAGGCGCTCCGGTCGACATGGGTCCCGTGATCACCCGCGAACACCTTGATCGCGTCACCGGCTATCTTGACGTCGCGCGTCAAGAAGGAGCCGACGTCGTCCTGGACGGCCGGTCGCACGTGGACCAAACCGACGGCTTTCTGATCGGACCCAGCGTACTCGACCACGTTGAACCCGCGATGCGAGTCGCCCGAGAGGAAATCTTCGGGCCGGTGCTCTCGGTCATCCGCGCTGCCGACCTCGACGCCGCACTGGCCATCGGGCGTGATTGCCCCTATGGAAACGGCGCCTCGATCTTCACCAGGAGCGGCTGGGCGGCCCGTCAGTTCAAGCACCACTTCAACGCAGGGATGATCGGTATCAACGTCGGGGTGCCGGCGCCCATGGCCTGGTTCCCGTTCACTGGATGGAACAGCTCGTTCTTCGGCGACTTGCACATTCAAGGGACCGAATCGATCCAGTTTTACACGCAGCAAAAAATGACCATGACCCGCTGGTTCCAATCTCCTCAGGAGTCGCATCACGACCCGGTCTGGCAGACAGGCAAGCGCTAGTCGGGCCTGCACCAACCACGACACGGACCACCCAGGTCGTGATATCCGGATCGCTGCCGCGGACCGTTGGGTTGGCCCGAATGCCGTTTTTCATTGTCAGAGCGACACATCGCTACGCAGGCCGCCGAACGCGGCTCGGCGACTTCCGCCAAGTTTCTCTTGTCTTGATCCGCGTTCATCATCTTTATCCGCGGCTAATCATGATTTCGTTTGCCGGGACAAGTCGAATACCGCAGAGATTTTTTGGCCGCGGATGAACGCTGATTCACGTGGATAATACCGCAGAAGATGATGGATGGGAAAAACGACAACCTTTCTGTTCGGCGAAGGAGGCTGCGAGTGCCGGTCCGACCGAAGCAGCGTAGGGCCGCAGGTAGAGGGCCACGCGGGGTTCAAATCCAGCCGCCTCGACCAAGTTTGCTGCCGGTCAGGGCGCAATGATCTATTCGTAATCTGTCCATCGGCATGGCAAGACGTTCGCGCTGTGGTTTCAGGTATTGAAGCCGGCGCTTCCGATCAAAGGCATTCGGTCCATTCGATCATGGTTTCCCGGGCGGCATTTGGATTTGCAACGTCCGGAAATTGCTGAAGCGCGTGAAATGCTCGGCGTCTTTTGGAGCGTAAGCGGTCGTGAGGCCGACTTTCGGTTCGCCGCGCAGCGGAAGGTCACATTGGCCCAGCTTCAGCCACTCCTCCTCAGGGGATGTCCGATAGTGACCGGAAAGCTTGCCGGGCTCCACTTCCATCCTGAACCAGACATTCTTGCGGTCGCTACACTTCTTGTGAAAAGCGGTGCCGGGTTTCGCGTCTCTTTCCGAAACGAGGTGCACGAGCACATCGTTGCCGATTTTTTCCTTCACCAAGATGGTGTAGTTGTCGTCATCGTAATACCAAATCAGGCCGGCATTTTCGAACATGTTAGTCGGCTCAATCTCGACCAGGACCTCCACGGCCAACTTGCCTTCCTTGACGTCGGGCGGCGTGCGAAGTGGGATATTGCCGCCGTTGTTCTCCTTTAGCCAAAGGCCTCCCCTGGAAGTGCGTATTACGAGAGTCCCCATGTCCAGCCGCCAACCCTTGGGGTCTTCACGCACCCAACTCCAACCGTCGGCGAGCTTATCGACGAAGGGCTCGGTGAACAGGGTCTTTTCTTGTGCGCTCTTGCCATGTGCCGTCAACGTGATGATGAAGACGACGAAGTATCGTGGGAAAAGCAAGGTGTGCTCCTTGTCTTGAGAGCGCGGATCGGCTAACGATGCGGGTCGCCGACACCGCAATGGGTGTCTTTCTGGTCTCTCTCAACATGATTCAGGCATTTGGACCAACTGCCAATTGAAGCCGTCTGGGTCCTGGACGAGGAAGGTCGTTGCGCCCCAAGGTTCCTGGACGAGTTCGGTCGGTGTGGCTCTCCTTAGCTTTACTTCTTCAATTCATTCCAGAGAAACGAGAACGCCAGTGCGTCCATCAAGGCAGCTTGCTTGTTGTCAGCGGCCGCGCCATGGCCTCCCTCGATGTTCTCGTAGAGCAGGACGTCGTGGCCTTGCTCGCGCATCTTGGCCACCATTTTCCGGGCGTGCCCGGGGTGGACGCGGTCGTCGCGAGTCGAGGTCGTGAACAGTGTGCGCGGGTAGTGGACGGACTTCTCGACGTTGTGATAGGGCGAGAATGTATGGATATAAGTCCATTCCTCGGGCACGTCGGGATTGCCGAACTCGCCCATCCAGCTTGCGCCGGCGAGCAGGTGGCTATACCGCTTCATGTCGAGCAGCGGAGATCCACAAACGATCGCGCCGAAGAGGTCGGGCCGTCGCGTGAGCATGTTGCCCACGAGCAGCCCTCCGTTGCTCCGGCCCATCACACCCAGGTGCGGTGGTGAGGTCACCTGACGGCGAACCAGGTCCTCTCCGACAGCGATGAAGTCCTCGTAAGCCTTGTGACGATTCGCCTTGAGCGCGGCCTGGTGCCACTTGGGACCGAACTCGCCGCCACCACGGATATTGGCGAGGACGTACACGCCTCCCTGCTCGAGCCAGGCCACGCCAAAGTCGGGACGGTACGAGGGGAGCATCGACTGCTCAAAACCGCCGTAGCCGTTTAGCAAGGTCGGATTCTTGCCGTCCTTGGTCAAGTCTTTGCGGGCGACCTCGAAATAGGGAACGCGGGTGCCGTCTCTCGAGACGGTCTCGTGCTGCGAGATCGCCAGCCCTTTCGCGTCGAAAAACGCGGGGAGCGACTTGAGTGTCTGGGCGGGACCACGACCGACAGTGCCAATGGCCAGCGCGCTCGGCGTCAGAAAGTCCGTTGTTTGCAGGAAATAGTCATCGGAATCCTCCGGGTCGACGGCGTACGCGCTCACCTGGCCAAACTCGGAGATGCCTGGCAGCGGCTCGCGCAGCCAGCGGCCGTCCTGGTGCGTCAACACAGTGACACGACTGCGCACGTTATCCAGCTCGTTGAGCAGCACGTGGTGCCGTGTTGCGGTTTTGCCGAATGCTTCAAGCGACCTCCGCTCGGTCGGCTCGAACAGGACATCGAACTTCCGTATTCCCTTCAAGTACGCTTCGAGATCGGTCGCGATCAGGGCGCCGGCGGGATAGGTCTTGCCGGCGACCGACCAGTCGGAGCGCAGGTGCAACAGGAGCCAGCCGCGATGCAGGGAGGCCGAGGCATCCTCGGGCTTCTCGATCTGTATCAGCTTACCGTCGCGTCGCAAGAAGTATTCAGAGATCCAGCGGGTCTTGCTGCGGATGACGAAATCGCGCTCGAAGCCGGGTGTGAGGTCGCGGCCGGCGAAGACGCTCACGTCGCTCGGCTGGCCCTCGAAGACTACGACGGCCTCGGACAGGGGTGTTCCCCGCTTCCACTCCTTGACGATCCGCGGATAGCCCGACCTGGTCAGCGAACCGGAGCCGAAGTCCGTGCCGACGAAGAGACTGTCAGACGCTCGCCAGCCGATCCGGCTCTTCGCCTCGGGCAGTTGGTAACCGTCCTTGACGAAGGATCTGGTGGAGATGTCAAATTCACGCATCACACTGGCGTCGGCGCCGCCACGTGAGAGTGAGATCAGGGCGAGCTTGAACTCGGGCCTGAGCACTTGGGCTCCATGCCAGACCCAGTTCTCCTGCTCGTGCATGCCAAGGGCGTCGAGATCGAGCACGACTTCCCAGGTTGGTTTGGCCTTGCGATATTCCTCAAGCGTCGTACGCCGCCAGAGCCCGCGCAGGATTCTTGGCATCGCGCCAGAAGTTGTAGTAGTACGGGCCGAGCTTCTGAATGGCCGGGATCCTGGCTTCCGAGTCGAGAACCTCGAGGATCCGCCGCTCAAGCGACTGGAACCGCTCCGACCTGGTCAGCTCGCTCGTGCTCTCGGCGTTTCGTTCTTTGACCCAGGCCAGAGCTTTCGCACCAGCGACATCCTCGAGCCACGAATAGGGATCAACGGGCTCATCGCCGACTGCGAAGAGCGGCAGCGTTCAGCGTGGTCAGCGCGAGTGTCCAGCACAAGAGCCGCCGAATCATCGAAGACTCCTCGGAACCAAGTTCGTTTCGTGCGAATATCGACAATGGAGACAATTTCGATCACTCTAGCTCATGACCGGCCCGATCGAAAGGGAGACCGCGCAAAGACCCACGCCGGATCGCTTCCGGCGTGAGCTCTCTCGCTCAGTTCGCGACAGTTCGCCGAAACTCGTTAGCTTTGCCCCAGCTCGGCGGGCGGGCAATCTGGCCCTCCTCGATGGGCGTGTTGCCGAATACAGACGATTCCCTCTACTTTAGCGCCGCGCGTCGTCGGACCGAAGCGCACTGCGTCAAAGAGTACGTCCGGATGGGCAGACGGGTCGGCGGGCCGGAACCCATTGACCCCGGACTATCCGGCTCAGAGAATCACACACGACCTCGTGTTGGTCGGTCCGGCCGAGGAGTTCACGAGGTATTCCGGGCCAAGTCGGAGTCATCACGAACAACCATGCTCTCTACTCGCGCAGCGGACTACTTGCAGACCTGGGACCGACTGCCCCACATCGATGATCTCGACGCCGTTGCTTCCGCACTGAACCGCGCCCTAGTACCCGTGACTCAAGAGCTACTCGATTATCATCGGACCTTCGCAGGCTACTTGCATCGCGAGGGGGCGGAGTGGTTCATCTTCGGGCTGGTTCATCCTTCGTCCTACTGGATCACGCCAGGGGAAGTGAGCGCCTGGAAGGAGGCCCCCGATTCCGAGCGGTGGTTCGTGACGTGCGCCGATACTCACCCATCGCATGATCTGCGGTTGGACCAGTTTGGGGTCTTCTATGCCAGTGGCAGCCGCTGCGCGTCGAGCTTCTTCCTGCGCTTCGAGCAGATCGCGCTCATCGACTGGGAGTTTTCGCGCAACCGTACAGTGCGGAGGGTACCGCTCTGGTTGTTCAACGACCGTGACGTGCTCCTGAATCGCTGGCATCAGCGACTCGAAGGCCGGTGTAACCGGGAGCTGTCGGACGAATACAGCCAGATCTATGCCACGGGTGAGCTGGTCGTGTATCGTTGGGGGGTCTATGTGGATGCGTGGCTCGCGGGATCAAAATGTCCCGAGGAATTGGCGGGATTGCGCCTTGAACTGTAGGCTGCCATCTGACAAGGAACCAGCTTCAATCGCCTTGTATATGTCGCCTGCGAGCAAGTGGCATGCCCGAGGCCCGCTGCCGATGCCGGCAGCCTGCGCGGCGAGCAGTCAAGGTTTGTGCACCCGGATGTAGTGGTCGGTCCGAGAGGTTTGGAGCGAGGGGACCGGGACCTTCGGCATATGGCAACGGACACAGTCCCTGGTCGCGTTGACCGGGCAGAGAGCCGCTCGCCTTGAGGGTGGAGCGGCCGGCTTTTCGTATTTGCCCGCAGTCCCCAAGGTCGGCGCCGCCCGCGGAACATGACAGGCGAGGCATTTTGCGTCGAACGATGCCGCCGTCCCTTCGTCGTCGCGGTGCGGGTCGTGGCATGTCACACAGCTCATACCGCCTTCGCTTTCCGTGTAACAACGGCTGAAGGTCAGGGTCAGGCCCGTTGAGCGGACGTATTTCGGATTGTCCGGCGCGTACTTGATCTCATTCGCGGGGCCCACGACGTGACAGTCGGCACATTGTTCGACGATCGCTGCCGCCGACTCATTTCCCGCATTGACGATCGCGGAATCCGAGAAACCGGCTGTCAGCGCCGCGAGGTGGTTCCCGCCCGGCCCATGGCAGCGCTCACAGCCGATGCCGACGTCGACCGTTTCGGGGCTTGTACCGTGCTCGGGTCGCCGGTCACGGAACTCGCGGGGCTGCGTGACATGGCAGTACAGACATCGAACCAGTCCGTCACGGACCTCGATCGGTTCGCCGCGCACGTCCTCGCCTGGACCCGAGTCGGCATCGTTCCCAAAGGTGGCCTTCCAGACCGTTCCCGCCGCCCTGTTATAAGCCGAGATCCGTACGGCGCGGAAAGTTCGCTCGTTGTCCTGTCCGACCATCGTGAGGCAACGATCGCGGGTCCCGAATGCATACTCGACCACTAATTCATGGACAAGGTTGTCGGCGCGAGTCTCGACGCGGATCCCTCTCTTGTCTCGCGAAAACGTATGCGAAGCCTTGGCAACCACGGGATCCGCCAAGGGGCGATCCGGCAGCGGAAGTTCGCGCAGGCCAGACCCGTGATGGAAAGTCCGCGCGTGCCGCGTGCGCTCGTGCGCCCGGCTTTCCTTGGTGTGGCATGACCCACACCGCGCTGCGCCCACGTAAGGGCTGGGCTCGGGAGCCAATGGGTTGAGGGCGCGGTACCGCCCGGATTGCACCAAGGCGCGCGAGGCGTCCGCGATCCGGCCTTCCTGCAAGCAGGCGCGGATAAGAGCCAGCTCGCTTCCGAGTCGCCCCCGGAAAGCATCTTGCTGGCCAAGATGGCTTCCAACGCCGCGCAGCGCTCGACCGGCCGTCCTAGTTTGAGCAGGTTTTGCGCGAGGAGCTTGTGATAATGGATCTGGCCGAGTGGCGACCCCTTGGCTTCCGGATCGAGCCGGAGACCCTCGCGGATCGCGGCGGCGGCTCTGTCCGGGTTCTCAAGCACGTTCTCGATATCGCCGAGCATGAGACAGCCGAGCGCCTCGCGACCGGGCTGGCGTGCCAGCGCGCGGGCCGCCACGGCCGCCTCGCCCAGCCGATTCATCCGCATCGATAGCTTCGTCAGATGTTCGAGCAGCTCCGGATGATCCGGCTCTTGGCGTGCTCCCTTCGCCCAGACTTCGAGCGCGCTCTCCGGCCTCCCCGAGCGCACGTTCAAAAGACCGATGAGGAAGTGATCCTCGGGCTGCAAGACCACAGAGGATGACAGTTGCTGATAAACGGCGGCGGCCCTCTCATCGCAGCTCGAGCCGGGCAGCCGCACGCGCGTGGATCCGGTCGGCCTCCGGGTCGTTGACCTTGGCTTTCAAGAGTGGACGCGTCAGTGTCCATGGCCCGTTGCCAGTCACGCTCGCGGTACGCTTTATCTGCGAGCGCCATGCGAACTTCGTCGGGCCAAATCCGCACTGTAATCTCATGCTCTACCCGGCCACCCCACCTCCACCCCGCCAGCCCCAGTCCGGCAAGCAGAGCCAGCGCGGTGATCGACCACCCGATGCGGCGCCCGTTCCTCCCCATCGCAGTCATCTCTGGGATCACCTGTCAGAAAAGGTTGAATCTATGATCGAAGGGCTCGGTGCTCGCCAGGACTAGTGCTCCATAGATACGATTCGCGCGGGCTTCCTTTCAACGGGCGGATGACGGCGCGATCGGTCACGATATTATGTTCGCTCAAGCCTGAGGCGATGTCGCTCGCGAAAGCGGCCGTGGAGGACCTGGGGCTCTCTGCACGCGCTCATGACAAAGTGCTTCGCGTGGCCCGCAACATCGCCGACCTCGAAACCAGCGACGACATCAATCCGCAACAGCTCGTCGGGGCCGTCGGCCACCGTTCGTCGCCGGGCAGCGAGTGGGCTTCATCGTGTCTGGACGGCTTACGAGGATGAGTGAAGAGCGGGATGGATAGGCTGGCACCGCGCACCGGTTCCAGCCTCATCCGGCAGCGCCCCTGGGCATACTCAAAGTCGAGGCGCCACGAAGCCGGTTGCTGCGGGCGCCGCCGTGGTGAGATACTCGATTTCGGTGGCCGGCACCTCGAGCGGAACCGAACCATCACTGCGGGCCGGGCCCGGTCAGAATTGATCCGAGCTGACCACCTCGCCGCCGCCCACCGTGGAGAGCGCCTGGTAGACGCCAAACGGGGTACCGGGAGCGACGACCCAGCAGAAGCAGGTCGTTGAGTCCGCGGTGACACCCACGGGCCAGGTGCCGGCGGACGTCGTCGTGATCGGCCACGACTGGATCGAATCTTTCAAGAACCGGACCGAGCCGTCGAGGAAGCAAAAATTGGCCCCGCCCGGATGGAAGCTCGACGCCGAACCGAGTATAGGTGTCGGAGTAGCCGTGGTACTTGTCGAAGGACTGATTCTGGACTTTGTTGAACGGATTGATGGGGTACATCGTCGAGAACAGAGTGTCGCCGGTGTTGCCGGAGGTCCACCAGTTCCAGCACTGCTGATCCGACGCGGAGAACTTGCCGTGAGCGTGCTCGCTGTACCCGATCGTGTTGCTCGTGCCGTCGGTGACACCGGCAAGCGAGACCGGCTTGCGGCTATAGCCGGTGATGACGCCGACCGGTGTGACCTCGGGATTGGCGTAGCCGATGTAGAGGATCGCGCCGTTCTGCTGGCCGGCGGCCGTTTGGAAGACGCTGCGCATCGGGAGGTCATAGCGTGGCGACAGAAACCACGTGCCGGTGCATCCGGCGTAGCTCGTGTAATACATGAGCAAGGGGACAGGCCCTAGCGCCGCACCGTCGGTCACGCTGTACTGGTGCGACTGGCTGACGATTCCATCGCTCGGGCACCACAGGATCGAGAGGCCGTAGCCGGAGACCGTGGTATTCACCGGGTCGTACATGTTGAGAGTGAAATTCACGTTGTTGTAGATGACACCCTCTTCGAAGTAGGACGAGATGTCCACGAAGACACTCCCGGAGGTATACGGGTAGTTCGAGCCGTCCGTACCGCGCTGGCGGATCACACCGCTAGGTAGGACGTCGTTCGTACTGATATAATTGTGTGTCGCCAGGCCGATCTGCTTGAGGTTGTTGATGCACTGGGCGCGGCGTGCGGCCTCGCGAGCCGATTGAACTGCGGGCAACAAGAGCGCGATCAACACCGCGATGATCGCGATGACGACGAGCAGCTCGATCAGCGTGAAACCGCGACCGAGCGTGGACGAGCGAGGTTTGGTCATGACTGCGGCTCCTTTTCATAAGCGAAGATGGATCGGGTGAGTAAGAACTCGCGGTAGGAACTCGGAGATGGACGGTCGCTCCCGGCAGGCGCCAGGATCGCGATATCGGACTACCGGTCGCGACCGGGACTCACCTCAGCTTGCGCAACTTGGCGAAGATGGCGTCCTCGGACTTCTCGGCCGCCTTCGCTCTGGCGGAGGTCTGCTCCGGGGGCGTCTGGGTATTCGCTCCCCCGGCGATTTCGACTGTCCCCGATCCACAGCCCGTCAAGGGCAGCGGCGCGGCGAGCAACCCGGCCAGCAACACCCGCCGGGTAACTATCATGAAAATCTTTTTTTTCACGGCGCGATTCTCCGATGAACAGTGACTCTGTCGGTGTCGGTCCATACTGATCGCTCGCTCTTTGATCGCGGCCGGTGCAGAATGACAATCCCTCGACGACACGTCGGAACATTTGCCTGGACCGCGAACAAACTTCACCCGCCCTGCAGGCGCACACACCGAACCGAGCCGCGGGTTCGATCAGGCGCAAACTCTACGGATTGAGATCGCGATTGATCACGATCCCAATAACATATTCATATCCGAGAACGAGTCCGGTCTACAGATCCACCAGCAAAATCATCGCGTTCGAAATCACCAGCGTTTTCGTTCGCCTTTATACAGACTGTTGCGCCGCCCTCGAGTCGGGCAGACTGCTGATCAGAACGACGATCAAGATCCGAACGGTCTTCGGATGAACGTTCATCCAGATCACCGTTCGTCGGGAGCTGTCACGAGAACATACGTCCCCAAGCTGCCGAGGAAATGGGCTGGGACGAAGAAATTCCGTGAATAGGAAATGCCTCCGTGATGCAGATCAACGCTGTAAAAGCTGTGGAACAGAACCAAATGAGAGAATTGCTTTCTCACTTCTGCGGGAGAGGATCGGATATAAATAACGACGAATCGAACCGATGTCAAGGCACCGGTCCAACTTTTGCCAATTTTGTACGTTCTTTGGCGGGAACACGGCAGGGGAAATGGCCTGGGAGCGATTGAGCTGCGGAAGTGCTAGCGCCTAGCCCCGAACTTTTCGTGAGGGAATCAAGGGTCTAGTGCGCAAACAATCGCCGGACGACTGGCGTCCAGAGGTGGGAGTAGACGCATGGGCCGCTTCAACCAGAAAGCGTCCACCTGAACTGCTGACTGGAATTGGGCATCGGTTCTGGTTCTCGCCATCAGAATACCGAGACGCGTTCTGAGGTCGTCGGTTCCTTGGCCCACTCGCCCTGCCGACCCGAGTGTGGGTGGCGGCATCAACGCTTGCGCACGTCGGTCCGACGTCCATGAGGAAGCCTCTGTCAAGACCGGAGCGAGACGATTGCGGGACTATCCCACTATTGACAGGCAAGTGGCTACTTGCCTATGCTTGGCAATGCCTGACGTGTTTGAAGCTCTGGCGGCACCAGCGAGGCGAGCGATTCTGGACGTGCTGTGTGAACGGGACGGCCAGACTTTGTTCGAGATTTGCAGCCGCCTGACGATGAAACATGACCTGACACTGACCCGGCAGGCAATTTCCCAGCACCTTGACGTGCTGGAAGGTGCCGGTCTCCTCAGCACCAAGCGCGAAGGCCGGTACAAGTACCACTACGTCGACACCAACCCCCTGACCCAGGCTATCGTGAAGCGGTGGCTGATGCCCAAACGGAAGGAAAGCGAGTCATGAAAATCGTCGTCACGAGTGTACTGGTGGACGACCAGGAAAAAGCGATGCGTTTCTACACGGACGTTCTCGGTTTCATCAAGAAGTACGACATTCCAATGGGGGAGTTTCGCTGGCTGACCGTCGTATCGGCCGGCGATGCGAACGGGGTGGAGTTGTTGCTGGAGCCTGACCAGCATCCGGCAGCCAAGCCATTCAAGCGGGCCTTGGTTGAAGACGGCATACCGTTCACGTCGTTCGGCGTCGAGGACGTGCAGGGCGAGTATGACCGGCTGCTCAAAGCGGGCGTCCAGTTCACGCAGCCGCCGGTGGCCATGGGGCCGGTGACAACGGCGGTACTGGATGACACCTGTGGTAATCTCATTCAGATCGCACAGAAGCACTGAGCGAGGGGTGCGAAGAGAGTGATCCGTTCCAGTGCACGCAGCGTAATGGCCGTCATCCTCGGCCTCATGCTTGCCCTGGCCCTTATCATCGGCATCGAGCTCTTGAGCTCGATCCTCCACCCTCTACCTTCCGGGCTTCTTCCGGGCGACCTTGAAGTCCTCAAGACGCACGTTGTCCGGTATCCGCCGTGGGCGTCGTTGCTTGTCGTGCTGGGCCGGAGACGCGAGCAACAGCCGGACTGAGGCCCGGTCAGCCGTTCACAGAGAGACGTCAAAAAACCCGCTGAGAACGCCTAGAGCGCGTGGGAGCAAGCGGCGAGAGCCGCAACGGTGTGACGGCTCGGAGAGACGAGCAGCACACGAACGGCCACGGCCGTTGGAGAAGGGTCGTTCGCGTCCGGCTGTCCTCTCGCGTTGTTTTCAAGTTTCTCCCTCGGCTTTCGTAATAACTCGCCGCGAGCGGCGACTAATCCTATGACCGGGTGCCGGATGGTCGTTCCGCCAGGTCGTCAGAGATCGACTTCATGATTCTATTCAGTCCCTTCATCTGGCCCTTCTTTTTGATCGGCCTCAGTATGCTGATCACCTATCTAACCGCCCTCGATCTGCCCAGCAAATTACGCAGGAGTCGTAGGATCGGCCCGGCCGGTGAGGGGGACTCGAAAGCACCGGCGATCGTGACGGCAAAGCAGGCCGTCTCCGTCCGAATTGTACGTAACGGCGGGATCTTTTGGTTCTGCGCGGGGGTTGCGACTCTCGTCTATGCCCTCACTCCCGAGCGCTGGATTCGGCCCGGAGCATGGACTAACACGTTCGTCGGACTGTTCTGGGTGGTCCTCGGCATGAAGCTGTTCCGTTCCACCTTTCCTCGCCGTGTTGTTCGGATACGCCCGAGCGGGGGGAAGGCGTTCAACTCCCCCAGATCGTGACGCAGCTTGGCGATCGCGCATGCGCATCGGGGCACGTCGGCATCGTCGTCGGCGCGATCGCGGGGAAGGAGGAGTTTCTTCGCGGGTTCGGTGCTCTCCGGGTGGGCGGGACGCAGCCTCCCGACGCGGAGACCTTCTTCGAAATCGGCTCCATCTCCAAGGTCTTCACCGGAATCTTGCTGGCTCGGGCAATCGAAACCGGAAAACTGGATCTCGACGACCGAATCGCGAACCTGCTCCCGGAAGGCTGGACGCTGCCGGAACCCGCGCGGGCGATCACGCTGCGGCATTGCACAACCCATACGTCGGGATTGCCCCGACTCCCCACCAACCTGCTCAACTTCGCGGACGCGCTTCGACTGGCGTATCGCGGCAACGATCCTTATCGCGACTACACCGAGGAAAAATTTCGCCAGGCGCTCGCGCTGGTCAAACTCAATCACGAGCCGGGGACCAGGTACGAATACTCAAACTTCGGCGCCGGGCTGCTCGGGTTCGTTCTCGCCCATCACAACGCATCGGATTACGAGTCGCTGGTTACGGACAGTATCTGCCAGCCCCTTGGGATGCACGAAACCGTCATCGCCGCCGACGAGCGGACTTGCAATCGGCTGCCCTCAATATACCGGCTGATCCTCAAGCTGGGCCCGGTGAGCTTCGGGCTGAAGAGCGACGAGTGGCGGATGCCGAATCATCTCGCCGGCGCGGGGGCCATCCGCTCGACGGGCCGCGACATGATGACGTTCCTCAAGGCGAACATGGGCCTCGTTTCGACCCCGATCGACGCGGCGATCCGCCGATCACATCGGGAGTTGTTCCGAGATACTGCCGGGCTGACGATCGGCATGAACTGGATTCGTTCGTTCGACGACGAGCTTGCACAAAACATCATCTGGCACAACGGCGGGACCGGGGGCTGCCGGACGTATCTCGGATTCACGGAAGACCGTCAATTCGGGGCATTCGTGCTGGGGAACACGGCCAATAGCGTCGACGCCCTGGCGGTCGAAATCCTGAAGTCGCTTGTTCGAGAGCATGCCACGGAAGCCGAAAACCGGTTGCAAACCATGGCCGTACCGAAATAGACATTCAGGTCGATGCCCCAGGGGCATCTTTCGCGGGACATTAACCTGCGTGCCCACCAGAACCCGGATCAGGATCCGGGCCCCCCAGTGAGCTGTGAGTCATTGTCCATGGATCCACGAGACATGGTGGACCAGTTGCAGCGCATCTCATACGGGGATGATTTTGCGACCCGATCGGGCGAGTTGGCAGACAGGTGGTCGGACGCGCACGAAGGTCGAAACCCGTCAGAGGGCGCATCACATCTTGGATAGGCACCCGACGTGCATGGAGGTCGGCAAGGGCCGTTCGATCGCCTAGGGCGGCAACACGTGGATATGGTACCGCTCCTTGGAGCAGAGCCGGCTGGCGACCCGGAAGTTCTGGCGTCAGGTCGTCTTCTGGCTCTCGCACAAGGAAAACCAGGGCGACAACAGGTCAAAGTGACGCTCGACCGCCGCCGCGTGGCCGTCGGCGAGAAGATCGAGCTGACGGCCACCGCCCATGATGCCAAGGGGGTGCCGATCCCCCCCTGCCCACGAACGTACCGGCCGACCGCTCGGAGAGGAGGCGTTTCCGGCGACGCTCTAACGAAAGCTTGGCCGAATCCGCAGGCGCCAAAACGTCGGACCGAAGCGCGCTCGGTCGTGCTGGCCAGGCAGCAAAGGAGGCGTCGCCACACACCCATCAATCGGCGGGATCAGCAATTTCATCGCTGGCTGGATTGCGACCGGTGGGTGTCTGCTTTCCCCCGCTTGCTCACGTTTCATCGACGCCCGTGATGTGCAATGGCCCAGAGGCGGAGGTCTCCGAAGAGTTGTGCGAGGGCGGCGGGCTGGTAGTGGGCGTTGATGCCGCTGGGGTTCGGGAGGACCCAGGCGTGGCTGCCGCCGAAGGGGGCCTTTTGGAGGCCGACGCGGGCGTCTTTGATGCCGGAGACGATGCGGTAGGGGCCGATGCCGACGAAGGCGACGACGGTGGGGCGCCAGCGTTTGACTTTGGCTTGCAGGCGCTGGCCGCCGGCGCGAAGTTCGTCGTCGGTGAGCTCATCGGCGCGGGCGGTGGCGCGATTGACGATGTTGGTGATGCCGAATTTGAGGTCGAGAAGGAGGGATTCTTCAAAGGGTGAGAAGACGCGCGGGGTGAAGCCGCCGCCGTGGAGGGCGGGCCAGAAGCGGTTGCCGGGGCGGCCGAAGTGGCGGCCGATGGCGGCGGTGTAGAGGCCGGGGTTGATGCCGGCGAAGAGGACGATGAGGTTTTTGGCGGCGAGATCCGGGACGAGCTTGTTGCGCGCGGCGAGGAGCTGGGCTTTGGTGGGTTTCCAGGGGGTGGGCAATGTCCGATTCATAGGGCGGAGTCCTTGGAGGGTATCAAAAAAAATCAGACCATCAGGGTCTCAAGGATCCATCGGGTGGTGGCCTCGAACCGGCCGGATATCGTGAAAGGCTCTGGCCGTCAACAACGCCCCTTCGAGCGACGAGAACAAGGACCGGGCGACCACATCTGCGGATCCCTTGAACCGGAATTGCCGCTTCTTCCGCCCCTCTTCCAGCAACTTTGCAAGCCAGGCCTCGTTGTCCGCGAAGAGCCGCCGGACCGCTTGTCCCACGGCGTCCGGCAAGGTCTCCTGCTCGACCGCGAGCATGGCCCCCAGGCACATCCGGTTGTGACAACCGATCGTGGTGGCCTGAAAGAGCTGGATGAATCGCTCCAGCCGGCGCCGCGGGTCCTTTTCCGCGGCGTCGAGTTGAGCGAGGTTCCTGGCGAACACCTCCCTTTCATTCTCGATCAAGGCTTCGCCCAGGTCACCCTTGGTGGGGAAATGATAGTGGATGCTCGCCGTCTTGATCCCGATCTGCTCGGCCAGATCGCGATAGCTGAAACCGTTGTAGCCCCGTGTCCGCACCAACGTCTCGGCCAGATCCAGCAACTCTCTGCGCGTATCGCGATCGCTCATCGCTCGATTCCGATCGGGAAGGAATCGGAGGCGCTCAGGACCGCCCGGAGGCGATCCTCAGACCCTCGCCTTCTGTCATTTCTCGGCCACCGTTCGTCGCAATCCTACCTACTAGATGATAGGCAATCAATGGGGGCCAAGGTTTTTTTTGAAACGTCGACAGCGCGATGTCGCGCGAAACCAGTGTCGTAGCCCCGTTCCGGTTCAGCAGCGGGTGCGTCGGGAACCACAGCCCGTTCCTTTTTCAGTTCATAACCGCCTCTGGAATGGCGACCGCCCTGAAGCAGTTCTTCCAGTGCGTCACAAGCGGCCCGCAGTCCGTCCTCTCGCCGTACCCTCTCACCGATCTCCGATGCCCGCTGGGAGTACTGTGGATTGTCGAGAAGGTGCCGCAACTCAGCCGCGACACGGCTCGGTCGGTATCGGCGCCGTGAAATGGTCCTGGCGATCCCGAGTCGGGTCACCCGCGCGGCGTTGTCGAACTGGTCGTGGGCGCAGGGCACGACCAACATGGGACGACCGGAACGCATCGCCAGGCCCGTCGTCCCAATGCCGCCAGGGTGGACAATCGCGGCAGCCCGTGGAAAAAGCTCCGAGAACGGGACATAATCGCATGCGATGACGTCATCCGGAAGGGATGCTGGCCGGTTTCCGCTGTCCTGGCCGACGATCAGTACCGACCTTCGGCCGAGCAGTTTGGCGGCGGCGGCACTGTGCTCGAAAAACGGTCCGGCGTCCAGGATCGCCGACGAGCCGAGCGTGAACACGATGGGTGGAGGACCTGCGTCCAGGAAGCGAACCAGTTCGGGCGACATCCCGGCCTGATTGCCCTGGTCAGAGAACGGGAAGCCGCTGACGACGGTTTGCGGTGGCCAGTCCGGCTGTTTGCCGGCGAACAGTTGTGAGAACATCGCCAGGATCAGCGACGGAGAATATAGGCCCTCGAACAGTGGATTTTCCGATGTGGGCGGCAGGCTGAATCTCAGCCCGCAAACGGTGCCACGGGTCAGCCCAGGAGCGGCAACTCCGCTTTGCCAACCAGAACAAGGGACGGTGAAAGGCCGGGCCGAGAAACCGGAGCTTCGACAAGAACGGAACCTGTGGCAAGACGGGCGGATCGTAAGCGGAGAAGAAGCCCAAGGGCTGGAGGAAAACGCCCGCCCAGGGAATACCTGTCTTCTCGGCCACCAGCCGGGTGGCGTAGGTGAGTACGTGGGAAACCAGGAGATCCGCGCCCTCGTGCGGCCGCCAGTACGTCTTCATAGGATTCCCGCAGGACCGGCATCAGGAGTTCGCGGACAACGAATTCGGTGCCTTTGCGGCGATCCATGATGCGCCGCATCGCGTCACGGTCGGCATCCAGGTCGGGGCCGTCAGGGCGCACGGCGTGGAAGCCGATGCCCCGTGCCTCGATCCTTTGCTGGTAGTGGCGGGTGGTGGCGATGATCGCTTCGTGTCCTCGGGCCTGCAATCCCAGGGCGAGGGCGATGTAGGGATGCAGGTCGCCCAGGGAGCCGAACGTCGTGAGGACGATCCGTCTCCCGGGGCGACGCGCAGTTCGTTCGTTTGTCGGAGCGGCTGATCTCACGCATGCCCCCGCTGCGTTGGCCTACTCGACCGAAGGTGTGCGGCAGGACATGATCGCATGAGATCGGTTCTCCGGCGGGCGCAGGATCCGAGCACCCAGGAAGTGAGTCCAGGGTTCAATGGGCAGGCGTTCCGATGTAGCCGTGGGTAACGCCGCTGGCATCGTCATAAGATCCCACAATCTCTCCTTTCGCGTTGATGGAAAAGACCCCGGTATTGGACTCGCCCGGCACGTCGATCGTCACGTAGTGGCCGTTGCACCAGACGAAGCCATGCTGGTTGCCGTTCGCATCGATGTAGAGTCCTGCGATCTCGCGACGATCGTTGATTCCCTCGGCGACGGTGAGCAGAGCATCAGGAACGTCGAGCGTCGTGTAGACGCGCTTGCTTCGCACGAAGCCATGGCGGTTACCATTGCCGTCCACGTAGTCGCCCACGACGTCTCCATGGTCGTTGATCCCGATGCCCACCGTCCCTAGCGGTGCCGCCGAGCCGGGCACGTCGAAGGAGGTAAAAGCACCCTTGCTCCAGGTGAAGCCGTGGCGCGTCTGGTTGGCATCACGGTACACTCCCACGACCTCGCCTTTCGCGCTCAGGAACTCAGCCTGCGTGCGGACCGCGCCGGGCGGGTCGAGCGTGGTGAAGACACCCTTCTTGCTTCGGAAATAGCCGTGGTACGTGCCGCCGGCATCAATGTAGATTCCAGAAAGCTCCCCATCCGCGTTGATCCCGTTGACACTGGTGAAAACCGCACCGGGTACATCGATCATCGTGTAGTCGTCTTTGCTCAACACGAAGCCATGCGTGTTGCCGCTGGCATCATCGAACTCTCCCGCGATCGCGTGCGAGGTGTTTCCGTTGACTGCGGTCCGGGTCGATCCCGGCACGTCGATCGAAGTAAAGTGGTACTGCGCCTTCGCCAGCCCCGGGAAACCCAGGAACAGGCTCATCGCCACGGTTGCGAGCATTCTTCGAGTCGTCATCAGTGCACTCCTTCGTTGGGTGGTCATTGCCGGGAGAGCCGGGAAACACTCCCGAAACTTGGCCGGCGTGACAGGGTCGTGAGTCGCTCGGTTCGTCGGGAGTCTCATGGGTTGGTACTCCCGAGTCTGCGTTTCCAGGAGCCTGGCTGTCGCCCGCAGCGCGCAGACCGGCGCCCGGGCGATGAAGACACTGCGTGACCGCAGGACCTCACCGGCTGCTTCTCTGTGGTTCGGGTATCCCCTGAGGCTTCAGGAACGCTCAGGCCAGGGGTGCTCGAAGTTTTCGGGTGGCGCTCAGACGTAGCTCACTCTCGCCGCCTCACGCGACGGAGGCGCTCTCGGTGTCGGTCAGTGCGCTGTTCAGCGTGTCGGTGATGGTGAGGGTTTGCTTGCCCTTCTTCCGCAGGATCGTCTGGTTAATGAAGGTATGCTGCCCGGCGTCGGCTGCCGTGAAGGTGTAGTTCGCCGGCAGCGTCGCCGTGCTGTCCGAGCTGCTGAAGTGGACCGTGCCCACGTAGCCGGTGGCAATGTTGCCGTAGGCGTCCACCATCGTCACCGTAAGGCTGAAGGCCACCCCGTGCGTCACGCCGGGCAGGCCGCCGATGATGAGCTGGCTCGCCGCCGCCGGTTTGACGACGATGCCCGCCTGGCTGCCGAAGATGCCGCCCGTCACGGTGTCCGCGGCCGTGAGCGACTGGGTGCCGGCCGTCTTCAGGGTGGCGATGAAGCGTATGCACTCCCGCATCGGCCGCCGTGAACGTGTAGTCGGCCGGCAGCCCGGCCTGGCGGTCGGAGCTGGTGAAGTGGACCGTGCCGGTGTAGGCGGTGTCGGTCGTGCCGTCGGCGTTCTTGGCCGTGACGGTGAAGGTGCCGGCCGCGCCCGCGGTGGCCGGCGACGGGAAGCCGCCGATGGCGAGCGTTGTCCCCGGGTTCGTTATCTCGAAAACGGTGCCCAGGTTGCCAGCGCCTCCCTCGTAGGTTGTGCCGTACAGGTTGCCGCTGCTGTCGATGATCAGCCCCGCGTCCGGTCCACCGTAGAGGGTGTTGAACGAGGCCAGCGCGGTGAGCGTGCCGCTGCCGCTGGGCCAGCTCGAAAACCGTGCCTTCGCCCGAGGTGCCTCCACGAAACGTTGTGCCGTAGAGGTTGCCGCTGCCGTCCATGACCAGACCGGCATACGGATTTGCCCCGTTGGTGCCGTTGAACGAAGCCAGCGTGGTGATGCGTGCCGCTGCCGTTGGCCAGCTCGAAAACCGTGCCTACGTCGCCGGCGCCTCCCATCGACGTTGTGCCGTACAGATTGCCGCTGCTGTCCATGATCAGCGCGCCATACGGCATGGACACACGAAGCCAGCGTGGTGATCGTGCCGCTGCCGTGGGCCAGCTCGAAAACCGTGCCGCCGCTCGAGGCGATCCCAGACGTTGTGCCGTACAGGTTGCCGCTGCTGTCCATGATCAGGCCGGCCACCGGGCTCTGCACCGTTGGTGCCGTTGAACGAAGCCAGCGTGGTGATCGTGCCGCTGCCGTGGGCCAGCTCGAAAACCGTGCCGTCGCTCGCAGGCGCCTCCCAACTCCGTCGTGCCGTACAGATTGCCGCTGCTGTCCATGATCAGCGCGGCCTCCGGCTGTGCACCGTTGGTGCCGTTGAACGAGGCCAGCGTGGTGATCGTGCCGCTGCCCTGGGCCAGCTCGAAAACCGTGCCGTCGCTCGAAGGCACCTCCCGCTGACTGTTGTGCCGTACAGGTTGCCGCTGCTGTCCATGATCAGGCCGGCCTCCGGCTCGCACCGTTGGTGCCGTTGAACGAAGCCAGCGTGGTGATCGTGCCGCTGCCCTGGGCCAGCTCGAAAACCGTCGCCGTCGCTGCAAGGCGCCTCCACCAGACGCTGTGCCATAGAGGTTGCCGCTGCTGTCCATGACCAGGCCGGCTTCCAGGTTTGCACCGTCGGTTTCGTTGAACGAAGCCAGCGTGGTGATCGTGCCGCTGCCCTGGGCCAGCTCGAACACCGTGCCGCCGTCCACCGACGACTCCACTCGCCGTTGTGCCGTACAGATTGCCGCTGCTGTCCATGATCAGGCCGGCCAGCGGGTCGAATCCAGGGTACCGTTGAACGAGGCCAGCGTGGTGATCGTGCCGCTGCCCTGGGCCAGCTCGAACACCGTGCCGCCTCCGCTCGACGCTCCGCTCGTTGTTGTGCCGTAGAGATTGCCGCTGCCGTCCATGACCAGACCGGCATCCGGATTTGCCCCGTTGGTGCCGTTGAACGAGGCCAGCGTGGTGATCGTGCCACTACCGCTGGCCAGCTCGAAAACCGTGCCGTCGCCGCCGGCGCCTCCCGCCGACGTTGTGCCGTACAGATTGCCGCTGCTGTCCATGATCAGGGTGGCCAGACGGCTTTACCCCGTTGGTGCCGTTGAACGAGGCCAGCGTGGTGATCGTGCCGCTGCCCTTGGCCAGCTCGAACACCGTGCCGTCGCCGTCGGCGCCTCCCGCAGACGCTGTGCCGTACAGGTTGCCGCTGCTGTCCATGATCAGGCCCGCACGCGGGGTTGCCCCGTTGGTGCCGTTGAACGAAGCCAGCGTGGTGATCGTGCCGCTGCCCTGGGCCAGCTCGAACACCGTGCCGTCGGCGTGGGCGCCTCCCGAAGACGCTGTGCCGTACAGGTTGCCGCTGCTGTCCATGATCAGCGCGGCGTACGGTCTTCCCCGTTGGTGCCGTTGAACGAGGCCAGCGTGGTGATCGTGCCGCTGCCGTGGGCCAGCTCGAACACCGTGCCGACGCTCGAGGCGCCGCCCATGAGTGTTGTGCCGTACAGGTTGCCGCTGCTGTCCATGATCAGGCGCGGCATACGGTCTTGCACCGTTGGTGCCGTTGAACGAGGCCAGCGCGGTGAGCGCGCCGCTGCCCTGGGCCAGCTCGAAAACCGTGCCGTCGCCTGAGGCGCCTCCCGCTTCCGTCGTGCCGTACAGGTTGCCGCTGCTGTCCATGATCACGGCGGCCTGCGGGGCCAAACCGGCGGGGGCGATGAACGAGGCCAGCGTGGAGGCGCTCAGCGTGATCCTGGTCTCGAGTTGCTCCAGGAATAGCGCCGCCGACCGCGGCCGCCGCTGCGGGCGGCCCTCGCGGCCGAGTGCGAGGACGACGACGGCGAACGCCGGGGCCGGCCGAGTCCACGGCTGCCCGAGCCGACGCCGCCGGTGGAATCCAGGTTCTGAAGCCAGGAATTGAACGACATGGTGATTCTCCCTTGTTCGAGGCGGTCTGCAATCCAATGAAAAGGCCAGCTTTTCCAGCGCGCAGACCGAGCGCCGGGGCGAGGCCGCAGCCGGTAAGTGCGCCAGCTGCTCTTCGAGATCAGGGGAAATCCGGAGGCATCCGGCACACGGAGATGACGGGCACGTCGATGGGAATCTTGAACTCGGCTCCTGGTGCCTCCGGGATCAGATCGTTCATTGTTTGCAGTGTTAATCAAGGCCTCGGCCTCAGCCCAGGCGTGTCGGTGTGGTTATCGGACCGTCCGGAGCAGAACCAGGCTTCCGGCGAAGCGTCTTGATCAACTCCTGGAAATCGGGGCGGGCGCGGAGCGAACCGAGTTCCGGATCGCGCTCCGTCCAGTCGGCCTCCTTCCATCCTCGGTCGACGGCTTGCCGAAGAACCGCCATCGCCTTGTCGGAGTAATGCTGGGAATTCTTGTTCGGATCCATTTCCGGGGCGGACTGGTCTCGACCGACAAATTCACTGTAGAGGGCGAGTCCGCAGGCCAGGTCATAGGTAAAGAGACATGTCCTCGCTGGCAATTCGCTCGCCGATGGCGATGGCCTGACGAAGTGAATCGAGTGCATCGGCAATCTTCCCCTGCTTCGCGCGTGACTTGCCGATTCCGCGATGAATCGAGGCCAAGGAGTTGAGGTTTCTGACGTCATTGGGGTTTGTCCGTCTGATCGTCTCTGCCTTGATCTCGTGCCTTGGCGAGGGCGATCAGCCCGGCCTCGATCTCATCGTGGTCGATGAGGTACTGACCAGACTGAGAAGCAAGGCTCGCCAGAATCGCCCGGAACTCGGTGACGGCTGGATTCTCGGCGACGACCCGGCTCATGATCTCGACCGACTCGATGTGGAGCGGCCTGGATTCCTTCCATCGGCCGAGGGAATTGAGGTTGACTGCCATCCCCAGCGTGCTGAGGGCCAGCGTGGATTGGAGATGAGGGTCTTCGGGGTGCTCCTCGACCAGGGCTCGCTGGATCGCGTTGGCGCCGCGGACCGAATCGAGGGCCTCGGTGTTCTTTCCGTGACGCATCAGGATCGCGCCCAGATTGCTCAAGCTCAGCGCCAGGTCGACGCGATGCGACAACTGTTTCGGGAACTCCGCGGCGAGGCCTTTGCGAAGTTCGATCGCGGCTCGCTGGTGAGCCAGCACCTCTTCCGGACTTCCCTTCTTCATGAGCGTTTTGGCCAGGTAGTGATGCGCGAGGGCGAGATCGGCGCGGCTGCCCTCGTCTCCGGGCAGGTCGCGATTGAGCTGATCCAGCAGGCCGATTGATCGTTCGAACATCTTGACCGACTCTTCTGAATGGCCTTGATTGTCCTGGTTCATTGCCATCCTGACGAGGCAGCGAGCTTGTCCGGCCCGGTAAGAGCGGCTCGAAGGCGAGAAGTCCCCTCCTGCCAGCGACTCGTACATGCGTAACGCCGTCTGAAATGCCTTCAGGGCCTCTTCCTGCGAGCCGATCTGATCGGTGATGTCGCCGACGCGAAAGGTGGCCGCAGCCAGGTCGGCCTGCAGGCCGGGGTCGTCCTGATGTCGGTTCACGAAGTCTTCGTAGTATTTCAGTGCCGTGGTCAGCAGCTCCTTGCGGAGAGGCTGAAGGCCGGGCAAGGGCGACTTGAGCAGCCGGCTCTCGCTGATCGTGGTCAGGTAGTCATCCACGGCGGCGCGGGCACGGTTCATGCTGGCCGTTGCATCCTCCTCCGCCTTGAATGCCCGGTCGCGTTGATCCTGCGCCTCCCGACGCTGCTCGAGTCTCGGCCGCGTAGGCCAGGACCGCTTCGGCCCTTGCCTGATTGGCACGAACCGCCTGCCAGACGCTGATGACCGTCGCCCCCACCAGCACGGCAACGAACGCGCACGCCGTCGCCAGGGCCACGCGATACTTCTTGGCGAACTTGCTCAGGCGGTAGGCCGCCGTCGGCGGGCAGGCCTGCACCGCCTCATCGTCCAGATAGCGCCGCAGGTCGGCCGCCAGCCCGTTGGCCGTCTCGTACCGCCGGTCACGGTCCTTCTCCAGCGCCTTCATCACGATCCAGTCGAGCTCACCCCGCATCAGCGCGCTGAGTTTCCGCGGCTCGACGTTCCGACAGGCCGCGATCGACGGCAGCTCGGCGGTGGTTGAGATTCGCAGGCTTGGTCGCGGCGGCTCCTCTTCTCGAATCAGCCGCAACACCTCGAGAACCGCCGCCTGTTTCAGCCGCTTGCGCTGCAACGGAGTGGAGCCGGTCAGGAGCTCGTAAATGAGCACGCCCAGGCTGTAGATGTCGCTGCGGGTGTCGATGTCGAGCTGGTTGAGCTCGGCCTGTTCCGGGCTCATGTACTCGACGGTGCCGACGACCGCGCCGAACTCGGTGTAGAGGGTCTGGTCGGTCAGCTTCGGACCGGTCGCCTTGGCCACTCCGAAGTCGATGACCTTGGGCACCGGCTTGCCGTCATAGAGGGCGATCAGGACGTTGGAGGGCTTGATGTCGCGATGGATGACCCCTTTCTGATGAGCGTGCTGCACGGCCTTGCAGACGGGGATGGCCAGCTCGAGTCGCTCGCGAGTCGACAGCCGGCGATCGTCGCAGAACTTGGTGATCGGGATGCCCTTGACCAGCTCCATGACGAAATAGGGTCGGCCGTCATTGGTGGTTCCGGCATCGAGGACCTTGGCGATATTGGGGTGGTCCATCAGAGCGAGGGCCTGCCGCTCGGCCCCGAACCGGGCCAGCACCTGGCGGCTGTCCATGCCGGCCTTGATGAGCTTCAGCGCGACCGTCCGCCGCACCGGCTGGGTCTGTTCGGCCATGAAGACGGTGCCCATGCCTCCCTCGCCGATCGGCTGAAGGAGCTTGTACGGGCCGATGCGGCTGCCCGGGCCCTCGACGGTCGAGTTCCGGGCGATCGGTTCCTTCTCCGGCCAGGCCGCTCCGGCGTCGTCCTCGATCTGATCGGAATTCGAGTCTTTGGTCGCCTCCGGGTTCCCCTCGGACCTGACCAGGAAACTGTCCGGTGTTTCGTGCGACCGGAGCAGGGCTTCAACGCGGTGCCGAAGCGCGGTGTCACCTGCACAGGCCTGTTCCAGGAAGGCGGACCGCTCGGCAACCGGCTTCTCCAGGGCATGGTGGAACAGGGTTTCGTCGCTCATCGTTGTTCTCCAGGCTCGGACGCCATGGTTTCCAGGAGCAATAGCGCAAAGCGGCCGGCGAAAGCATCACGTGATTTTCAGAAAAGGCTTTGAAGCCACTGAATTACCGGCCGCGGACCTCGTTGCGGAGCCAGGCCCTTGCATAGGCCCAATGGCGGTCGGCCGTGGCGGGCGAGATGTCCAGGACCTTCGCCGCCTGCTCGCTCGTGAGACCAGCGAAGTAGCGCAGCTCGACCAGGCGAGCCTTGATCGGGTCGGCCTCGGCCAGCTTTTGCAGTGCCTCGTCGAGGGCCACGACCTCGAGTTCGATTTCCGGCGCAGCCACGGCATCGAGCGGCTGCCGCTGGAGGCCTGCGCCTCGCTTCCGGGCCCGCTTGCGGCGGGCGTTGTCGACGAGGATGCGGCGCATGGCCTGGGCCGCGGCGGCGAAGAAGTGTCCGCGGTCGTTCCAGCGTCGGGAGTCGTCGGGACCCACCAGCCGCAGGTAGGCCTCGTGGACCAGGGCCGTGGCGTCGAGCGTCTGCCCCGGCGCCTCGCGGGCCAGCTTCTCGGCGGCGAGCCTGCGCAGCTCGTCGTAGACGAGCGGCAGGAGTTGCTCGGCGGCCAGTGGGTCGCCTTCATCGATCGCCGTGAGGATCCGGGTCACTTCGGTCATGGCGGACGGTCGTCCCGAGCCATCCGCTTGAACCACGGTCACGACCGACCCCGAAACGCCATTGCCCCGGCTCAGCCTGGGCGAGACCGCCCTGAGGGCGGAGGACTATCCTTTATCATAAACCCAGATTCCAAAACATGATAGGCAGGCGTCGAGTTGGCGAACTGGCCTCGAGGCGACACGGTCGCTTCGTGTTGACGCTGCTTTAATCATGCTCGAGCGACATATGAGAGATTCAGGGGGGTTGGCATCTCCGAGGAGTCGCTCACGCCAGCACTTTCTCGATAGGCCGGGCAGCGGCATCCACGATCGGGATCGGCCGGCCAATGTTGGAGGTAATCTGCATGGTCGGATCAATGCCCAGCGCCTTGGCCACCGTGGCCAAGAAGTCCGGTACCGCAACCGGCCGGTCTTTGATTGTCATGCCGTCGGGGCTGGTCTTACCGTTGACCGTACCGCCCTTGATGCCGCCGCCGCACACGACGGTAATCCAGGCGTTCGGGAAGTGGTCGCGGCCTTGTTGGCGATTAATTCTCGGCGTCCTGCCAAACTCGCCCATCCATACCTTGGAAGCCTTCACTTTAGATCGAAAACGGGCTCATTTGGCTTATCTTTAAAGACTTCAGACGTCAGCCCCGAGGTTTTCGGATCCGCGTACCGACTAACCGACACGGCAGATTTCCCCTTGTTCGGAAGTACGACTTCGCGGCCAAAGAGATTGTCCTCACTTCGCCCCTGCTTCGCCGATATGCCGACTTTGTAGTTTCCGGCGGGCATGCCCTCGGAGCCCGCGTAGCCGATGAGTTTAAAGGTGCCGTCCTTGATCTTGGAAGTGACTCGAAATGGTCCTCCTCCAACACCTTTAGGAGCATCGGAGCCATCGCCAGAATACTCAAAAATGATTGTACCACTAGTCATTGGCTTACCGTCGAGAATGACCTTGCCCGTCACCGGATAAAGGGGCGGATGATCCTCGAGCGAGTTGCTACACGCGGGCAGCAGAATCGGCCCCGCGAGTAACAATAGCCAGAGCCAGTCCACCCGACCGGCTTGCAGCAATGCCGTGTGCATCATGGCAAGTCCTATCCTGTTCGCTGCGATTGCGAATCGTGTCGCCCTGACGCTCTCGAAGCGGACCGCCGCCAGCGAGTGCCAGGGCGAAAATTTGCGATCAATACGAATCGCTCGAGATGACCTCTCCACCGGTCGGACTGATGAGCCAGACGAAGACGGACGGAGCGGCAGACTGTTTGATAAGATGCACCGATCCATCGGCGAAAACGTGATTCGCTCCGCCGGGGTGGAACGCATAAACCTCGTTGTTGCTGCTCCGATTCGTATGCTGCCGGCTGCCGTCGCCGTCGGTATAAAATTCACTGTTGTAATCGGCCCAACCCCAACCTGAGCCTTCGTTCGTATAGATCGTGTTCCCAGTTTCGCCGATCCCCAGACTGGCTGCCGGAGTACCGTCGGGAATCAGGCGCCCGTTGAGCCAGAATTGAGGACGCCCAGCATCCTCGGAAACCATAATCGTATTCGAAGTTCCATGCGTAATCGAAGCGATCCTAGGCGCAACGTTTCCATGCAGTAATCCACGCGTATCAACGCCCGCGGGGTGCGGAACGTTGTTCGCATCCATCCAGCCAGAATCCACGCCGTCGTCGACCGCATAGTCGCCCCCGGCGAGCATGACCGACCAGTTCTTTCCGTACAAGTCTGAGAGGTCCGTCGGTGTAAGCCGCCGTGCGATAGCCGTTTGGCGCAGACGGGCAGATCATCATGTTGAGCTGCGTACCCACGAACGTCGTGTTTACGGGGGCGGTGTAGGGCTGTGCAATATTGTAGGCGTTGTAGATGCTTCCTTGCTCGAAGAAGGGGAGGCAGATCGTGACCCACGTCTGAACGTCGATCATGTTATTACACACTTCGCCGACCTGGATCGGGCAAGGTGGCTCATAAGGTCCGGGCCGACGATCGCCAGATTCGTCAGGTCCACCGGTTGAATAGGGTGGCATGAGCAGCGCCGTGCTGATCGCCCACGTCGGCGGCAACACCTGCCGCGAATTCTCGAAGTTGAGCATCGCCAGACCGATCTGTTTGAGGTTGTTGATGACGCGGACGGCGCGCCGCTTCGCGAGCCGACTGCACGGCCGGCAAAGCAAAGCGATCAACACAGCGATGATGGCGATGACGACAAGCAGTTCGATCAAGGTGAACGCAGAGCGAATGTGAACGAGCTTCCTTGTCTGTCTACTCATCGGAATCGATACCTCAATAGTGACTGTTATTACGGAGAATTTGCCGCGGGTATTCTGGCGTCCCATTCTCTACCAATCATGAAGATCATATAAAGAATATTTTTAAAATATTCTAAGCGCCACACACCGGCCGACGAATCGCGCTGGATCGCGCGGACATCGTTGGCCTTTCACAATTCTTTTGGTCGATGCCGGCAAAGCCAGCTCGTATCGCTTACGTGCTCATACGCATGGTTTGCGTTGCTCGACAGGTAGTCCTGGTATTCGTCGACAGGGCCAATGGCTATGCGATGAGGTATCAGACGGCCGTAGCCGATCAGCTGAGGCCTTCAGCGTGGGGTTACGGGTACCCGGGCGGACCCCAGCCCCGGGGCGTCGTCGACCTGCGCCCGCGGCCTCCGAGATCGAGTTCGGGAGCCCGTCCCTCACGCCAGCACTTCCTCGATAGGCCGGGCAGCGACATCCACGATCCGGATCGGTCGGCCAATATTGGAGATATTCTGCATGGTCGGATCAATGCCCAGCGCCTTGGCCACCGTGGCCAAGAAGTCCGGCACCGTAACCGGCCCGTCTTTGATTGTCATGCCGTCGGGGCTGGTCTTACCGTGGACCGTCCCGCCTTTGATGCCGCCGCCGCACAGGACGGTACTCCAGGCGTTGGGGAAGTGGTCGCGGCCTTGTTGGCGATTAATTCTCGGCGTCCTGCCAAACTCGCCCATCCAGACGACCAGCGTCGTGTCCAGCAGGCCGCGCTGTTCCAGGTCTTCCAGCAAGGTTGCCCAAGCGGGGTCGAGCACCTCGCACAGCTTCTTAACCTGCTCGAAGTTCTGTCCGTGCGTGTCCCAGGCGTTGGGCGCGCCCGGGGCGTTGTTGAGCGTCACTTCGACGAATGGCACGCCGCGCTCCACCAGCCGGCGGGCCAGGAGGCAACCCTGGCCGAACAGGTTGCGGCCGTAGCGGTCGCGGAGCTTGGCGTTTTCTTCGTCCAGATCAAATGCCTTGGCCGCTGAGGTGCGCATGAGGCGAACGGCACGGTCGTAGGCGGCCTGGTGGCTCAAGGTGGGAACGCTGGGGTGTTTGGCGACGAAGTCCTCTTGGAAACCTTTCAACAACTCAACGCGAGCGTCCACCCGCTCTTGTTTGATCTCACTGGACGGTTTGAGATCCTGTACACGAAACACTTTGTCGAGATCCGGCCATGGGCCCATTGGCGGCGGCCTGGTTGCCGACGATCAGCGGGGCGTACTCGGGCCCCAGGAAGCCGGGGGTGAAGGTGGCGGGGCTGGTGGCCAGTACTGGCGCGATGCTCACAAAGCCGGGCAGCGCCGCCTCTGAGCCGCCCAGTTCTTTCGACAACAACGCTCCAAGAGGCGGGTATTGAATCGCCCCCTCCGGCCGGTAGCCGGTCCGCAGGTAGTAGGCGGCCCGGTTGTGATCACCTTCCCGGCTGGTCATCGAGCGCACCAGGGCGAGGTGCTTGGCCTGCTTGGCCAAGAGCGGCAGATGCTCGCTGAAACTCAGGCCGGGGACCGTTGTGGCGATCTCTTTGAAGGGGCCGCCATTGGCGTGCCCAGGCTTGAGATCGAAGGTGTCGGTCTGCGCGGGACCGCCGTTCATCCACAACAAGATGCAGGCGCGCTTGCGCTCGGGGTCTTTGGCCGCGGCGACGGCGAGACGCTCCAACCAGCCGGACGAAGAACAACCCAGCACACCGGCCGACGATAAACGCAACCACTCACGCCGGGAAAGTTGCAACGAGGATCGAGCCATGGTTGTCTCCTTCGAGGGACCCGCGACCTGAGGTCAGGACGCAGGCGGTCATGTGGGTGGTTCCCTTAGTGGTTGACGGAGAACTCCGCACTGTTGATCAGCGCCCAAAAAACGTCGGCCAACGCCTGGCGATGGTCGTCGGAAGATCCACCACGGTCGAGGTAGGCGACACATCGATTCAGTTCCGTCGTCGTCGGCTTACGTGACAGCACGACGAGGAACAATGTCTCGATCCGGCGCGCGTGGGATGTCTTTTGCCGGGCCAGTGTCATGAGCGTGTTGTTGTGTTCCAGGTTGGTGCGGTCCGCGACGAAGGGGCTGTTCATCAGGTAAAGCACTTGGAGGATCGACGTGGGTGTCTCGGTTGCCTTGTACTGGTGGGAGAACCGGGCCAGGAACTGCTGCCGAGGGGTGAGGTTGGTCCCGTAGTTGAGTCGGCTGGCTACGCCCCGGCTCGTGTTCTCGAACTCGGTGACCTCGGCCAGACTATCAAAGAGCTGCTCGGCACTGAGGCCGCGAATGTTCATGCGGCCAAAGAGGCGCGGATCCTCTTTGTTGGGCGAACTGACCGCGCTGGTCCGCTGGTAGGCCTGGCTGGCAACAATGGCACGGATCAGATACTTCAAATCGTAGCCATGATCCGTGAACTGGCGGGCCAGCTCGTCCAGCAGTTCGGGGTGACTGGGCAAGTTGTGGTCACCCTGCTCGTCCACTGGATCGATGAGGCCGATGCCGAAGAAGTAGGACCAAATCCGATTGACCCCAGCGCGAGCGAAATAGGGGTTCGTGGGGCTAACCAGCCAGTCGGCCACGATCTCGCGCGAATTGTCGCCCGGTTTGAAGGTCGGCTCCGCGCCCTGAAGAAAGCGGGCGCGGACCACCTTATTTTTTCCGGGGATGGCGATGGTCCGCTGGTCATTAGGCTGGTTTCCTTGGCCGGCGAAGAACGCGGCGAAGGACCAGAATTCGGTTTGCGACCAGTTGCCGCCTGAGCGGTCATTGTGGCACTGGGCACACTCCAGCTTGATACCCAGGAACAGCCGCGACGTGGTGCCAGCAAGGTTTTCCGGCTTGCTTTCGTTGATCTGGTCAAAAAGGCTGGGCACTTCGCCGCCCCGGGCCCTCCTGAGCCTTCGGACCGCCAGCCTGTTATCGGGTTGGACAGTGGGGGGCTCGGTGATCAAGTTGGCGGACCAGACGATCGTAGGGGAGATTGTCCTTCAGGCGAGTTTGCAACCACTTCTCCGTCTCGGGGCCAAGGACGGCCGCCCGTTCGGTATCAACCCGGGAAAGCAGCCACGCTCTCCAGACATTGGTGAAATGAGAGGTGAAGGCGTCGGGTTTGCGGGTGGGCTTCCTGCCGTCGAGCAGCATTTCGACCCAGATCAGACGCTTGTCCGGCCGACGGTCATCGAGGAAGTCGCGGGCGTCGATGAAGGGTGGAACGCAGCCGGCCAAGTCGAGGTACGCGCGGCGAATGAACTCGGCGTCGTCGGCAATGGGAGCAGCCTTGGCCCCTTCGGCGGCCTGGCGGACCCCCAGCCAGTAATCAATTCGCCCCGCGAGGGCCTTGGCATCCAAAAGCCCATCCGGGTCCTGGGCACGGGTGTCACCCGCGAAGGCAGTCGACGCCAGGATGAGGAGGCCCAGCGCGACGAGGCCAGTCCAGCGATATATCATAAAACCACCTCAACAATCCTTGGGTTTTACCACATTTTTACGCGGAACACGTCTCCCGTCAGCGCCGTTTCTTTGATCTGCTGCCAGTTCTTGTCCAGCTCGACGTACTTGGTTCCCCTGACCATGACCAGCGTATGTCCGTTCGGCAGACGGAAAGCGTGTGCTGCTCCTTGCTGTTCGAAATGGTTAATTTCGTTTCCATCCTGGTCAAACTCGGTAAAGTTTCCCATTCCAGGGGACAAGGCCAGAACGTGGCCGTTGTCCAACACCTCGTTGCAGCCAGCTCCGCCAACCATCACCGGAGCCCGCTTGACCTCTTTCCCAGCCTTGTCCAGTTGGATGATTTCGTTCCGGTCGAAGGCGACGATGCGGCCATCGGGCAGCCGACGCGCCGCGGACGATCCCTCCGACCATGGCTCGCAACACCTCTTTGCCGCGACGGTCCACCTCGATGAGCACGTCATTACAGGGGATGAAGGTGTTGCCATTGGGCAGACGCTGGACGCTAACGGGCGTGATTCCTTCCAGTTTCCACAGCACCGTGCCGCGCAAGTCGCGTTCGGTGACGCGGTTCGACTCGGCCACAAGGATGTGCCGGTTGGCAAGAACCTGGGCATCCGAAGGCCCTTCTAGTCCGGTCAGGGCCCAGCGCTCCTTGCCGTCAGGGCCCAGCGCGGTGACCGTATTCGCCTGGGGCTGAACCAGCAGGGTGTAACCACGCAGACTTCCGCCTGAAGCAGGCCCCACCCGCTCCCGCGCGGTGGTGGCGATTGTGCCGAACACGGCCGGATTGCTCTTGGCAGTCTGGGCCCAAGAGGCCCAGGCCGCACTGCGTTTTTCGCGATTGGCCTCGCCCTGGGGCAAATCCTTCGGTCCTGCCTCGCCGGCTAACTGACTCAAAAAGTCCTCCGCCTGTGCGGCCAAATCAGCCGGGGCCTGGGCGATGAAAGACGCAAGGGCGGGAAGTGCGCCAGGATCGCGGGCTTCGGCCAGGGCCAGGGCAACCGCGAGGCGCACTGCGGGGTCGGCGTCCTGAAGCAACCGGCGTGCCTTTTCCAGATGGTCAGGTTGTGGGACCGTGCAGAGCGCTCGGGCGGCGGCGATCCGCCGAGTCGCGGAACTGTCCGTGAGGGCTTTCAGCAGGACTGGGTCAGCTTCCCCTTTCGAAAAGGCGACTGCGGCAAGAGCGTTCTGGAGTTCTTCCCGGAGACCATCCTCGTCCTGGGACGGCAGGTAGGCGAGGATGGCCTCGGCGGCTCCCGGGGGTTTTCGCAGCGCGACCAACCGAGCCAGCGCGAGGAACCGGGGGAGATATTCCTCCTTGGCCTTCTCGTTCTCTCCCTCGATTGTCTCGATGCAGGCCCGAATCCGAGCCCGGGCTTCGAGGTCGGGAGGGTCGCGGAAAACCTGCCGCAACAGGGGAAGAATGGGCACGCCGAGACGGACCAGGTCCTTTTCCGCCTTTTCGCGTACCTCGAACGTATTGTCTCCCAGTTTTTGGACGAGGTCCTGGACCTTGGCGGGATCGACTTCCGGCAAGGTTCGCTTTTTCAGTTCGTTCAGGAGCCCCGGGCCTTCCGTTTCGCGCCACCACTGCAGCCAGGCATCGCGTGCTTGCACGGGAGTCGGCTCCTCTTCGCCAACCTTCACCTTCGGGGCCAGGGCTCCGGCCAGGTCGTTGAGGAAGTCCTCGATCGCCATGCGTGATTCCCGGTCGCCCACCTCTGGCAACAACGTAATCAAGGTCTCGACGGCCTGGGGATCGTCGACTTTGGCGAGAACCATGGCCGCCGCAAGCGGGCCGACGGCGCCGGATCGAGAAGGAGCTTCCGAAGGGCCTCCCGGTGCTGCGAGACATCGCCGTCGGCCAGGACGAGGACCGCCGTGGCCCGCCGTAACGGGTGGTCATCGCCCAGGGCGCTGACCACAGCTGGGTCCGACGTACCATTTTCATCGTGGGCGACGGTCGCGCAATGCCTCGACAATTTCCTGGAGAACATGTCGTTCTCGGCATGGGGCAGATAGGCGAGCAACACGCTGGCCGCGTCAGCGGCACGGCGGTGGGTAAGCAAGCGAGCGGCGGCATGGTCAGGGTTCCGCCGTCGGATTCGATGGAAGCCAGGCAATGCCGGGCCAGGTCCGCGGGCTTGCCGCCGTCGCGTACCAGGGCTCGCAATCGGGGCAGGGCCGGTGTTCCGATGGCGACGAGGTCGGCACAGGCCTGGAACCGGGCCTCGGGTGAAGACCCGGCCAAAGTCTCGATCAACTGGTCCAATGTGCCCTGTGCCGGTTCGCCTCGGGCCCGCAGACCCAAGAAACGGACCAGCCCGGCGTTGTCGGTCGGCAGCCGGGCCGCGACCAAACGGGACTGGTCCTGCTCATCCGGATTGACTCGTGGCTCTACGCGGCGGTGGGCACGACGGGCGACTTCAACTGGACCTTTTCTGCCTCACCACCCCGGCCATCCACGGCGAAACCGCACACCAAGAGTCACGCGGTCAGGGGTACAAGAAAGAATCGATGGCTCATCGAGAATTCGCCTCCTGGCCTGACGATGGTTAGCTCGGATGTCGGGTCAATAAGGACGAGGGCGAGTTACGCGAAAAAGACTTAGCGTTGTTTCACGCGGAAGGCCGGTGCCTCCAGCATCGTTTCTTTGATCGGCTTCCAGTTCTTGTCCAGCTCGATGTACTTGGTTCCCATGACCAAGACCAGCGTATGTCCGTTCGGCAGACGGAAAGCATGGGCTGCTCCCTGCTGATCGAAACGGCCCATTTCCTTGCCGTCCTGGTCAAACTCGGTGAATTTCCCCATGCCTGGGGACAATGCCAGAACATGGCCGTTATCCAGCACCTCGTTGCAGCCAGCCCCGCCAACCATCACCGGAACCCGCTTGACCTCTTTCCCAGACTTGTCCAGATGGATGATTTCGTTCCGGTCGAAGGCGATGATCCGGCCATCGGGCAGCCGTCGCGCTGCGGCGATCCCTTCGACTGGGCGCTCGCAGCACTTCCTTGCCGGCACGATCCACCTCGATGACTCGGCCATTGCACGGGATAAAGGTGTTCCCACTCGGCAGCCGCTGGATGCCGATGGGCTGAATTCCCTCCAGTTTCCACAGCACGTTTCCGCCCAGGTCGCGCTCGGTGACGCGGTTCGCCTCGGCGATCAGAACGCGGTTGTTGGCCAGAACCTGGGCATCCGTTGGGCCTTCAAGTCCGGTCAGGGTCCAGCGAGGCTTGCCGTCAGGGCCCAGTCGGTGACCGTATTGCTCTCCGGCTGGACCACCAGCGTGAACCCGCGCAGGCTCCCGCCTGAGTCAACCAAGAAGGATTGGTTCATGACCTCTTTGTCGCGGTCGCCATGCCACCATTGTCTCCAGGCGGTGGCCACTTTTTTCCAGTTGATCTGCTCCGCTGCTCATTTCCGACGGGGCCTTGCCGCCGGTGAGCCGCTCCAATTGCTCCTCGATGTTCCAGGCCTGTTCATTGGGTAATTCTTCCAAGAGGGCGTTCAGGACCACGGGACCTTCCTGGTCCCCCGCCACTGCCAATTCCAGGGCCACGCGCCGGCGGACCTGGAGGATCCTTGTCGGTCGGCAATTTCCGCACGGCAGGCAGGCCGTCCGAAGCATGCCCCCTGCAACAACGTGATCGCGGCCACCGCCCTGCGAATGCCAACCCGGTCGCCTAGAGCCTTGAAGAGGGCCTCGTCCGCCTTGCCGTCCACCACGCCGACCTCAACCAGGATAGGAATGATCCTGGCGATCATTTCCTTGTTCTCGGCATAAGGCAGAAACGCCAGGAGGGCGGCCACGGTGCCTGGGGGTCGGCGCACGCCAGCATGCGAAACAACGCTTCGGGTGGCGGAAGGGGGGGAATTCTTGCGCGATGCCTTCCAGCCAGTGGGCAGAGGCTGGGCTCGGGTGCATGTTGCTTTGCTGGAGGGAGGCGCACGAGCGGACCGACCCGCGGCCCCATTTCCATCAGGCCGTGCAACGCAGTCCCACCTGTTTCCGCCTGCTCGGCTTCCAGTTTGCGAAGAAGGGCCTGAGCCCTATCAGCTCCTCGTCCGTCAAGGTCCGCGCCTTGAGCTCGCGTAGGAGCGGTCCCCGCTGATCTTTGCCCACCAGGCGGCCCATACGGCCCGGCGCAGCTCACGGGATACGAGTCGCTTCCACGCGGGGCGTGGACCGTCCATTCCCCTGCCAGGCGGGCCAGATATTCCTCGGCCTGGGCCGCAAGGGCGGGCGACCCGTCGGACAGGCATTCGATCAGCACCGGGATCGCCTCAGCATCGTGCGCATCGGCCAGCGCCGCGGCTACCTGGAACCGGACGGCCGGGTCTGAGTCGGTCAGCAGGGGCCGAACGGCCTTCCAGGAGGGAATGCCGCCAGCTTTGCATAACGCTCGCGCAGCGGCAGCGCGGATAAACGCCTTTGGGCTCTTGAGAGCGGCCAACAGGGCTGGATCGGCCTTGCCGTCCAGTAAGCTGAGAGAGCCGAGGGCCGAGACGATTTCCTCGAAAACCTGGTCGTTGTCCGCAACGGGCAGGTAGCCCAACAGGGCCTCCGCTGCGCCCGGCGATTTCCGAAAGGCGAGCAATCGGGCAGCATCGATGGGCAGGCGGTCGGCCTGAGGCCCCTCGATCATTAGCAAGATTTGTTTCGCCCGTTTTGAAGCGCGGACTATCATCGACACGGTTGGCGACATCGCGGAGGACGGAGACAACGGGTGGCCCGATGCCAAGGAGCTCGGCGTGGGCGTCGTCGGCCTCGGCCGGATTGTTACTGCCAAGGGCCCGGGCTAGTTGCTCGATGGCAGCCCGGCCAGGAGGTGGTTGGGAGCGTTTGTTGAAGAAGTTGAGGATTGCCTTGTCGGTGGCCGGCAAACCCGCTGCCCCCAGAACCGATTCATCGCTGTTGGCGGGAACTGCCAGGACCAGGCCCAGAAGAATCGGGATTGTGGACATGGGTCAACTCCAGAGGGAACT
>CAWDZZ010000019.1:0-313857 GCA_963806595.1 uncultured Isosphaeraceae bacterium
GCTGCGCCTCTACCAGCTGAGCTAAGGTGGCAAGACGGGGGCTGGGGCCAACGAAACGGCCCGTCCGCTTTTTTACAGTAAGGACGCGGTGCATCGGGTGTCAAGGTCGAGATCAGACCGAGGTCCGACGAGCAACGGGGCGAGCGGGCGCGCCTTGCGGTGGAGCGATCGGTATCCCCGTTGCTTTGCGCGGCGGCACTCGCAGAGCGCGAGCACGACGGCGCGTTCGTCAGCGCGGCCCCACGGCGATCGCGCGCTCGTAGACGTCGAGGTAGCGGTCGATATTGCGGTCCATGGCGAAGTATTCCCGGGCGACGGGGCCGGTGGCGGCGGCCAGCCGGGCTGCCAGCGCGGGATCGGTCAAGACCTTGATGATGCGTCCGGCCAGCGGCTCCGGGGTCGACTGGCGTCAACAGGCCGGCGCCGGTGGTCGCCCAGGAGCTGCTGGTAATCGCCGAAATCGGTCGCCACGATGGGCCGGCCGGCGGCGAGATACACGGCGATCTTGCTCTGGACCGAGTAGTTCTCGCGGCAGGCCAGTCGCGGGTGGACCAGCACGTCGGCGCGGCGGGTCAGCGCGACGACCTGGGCGGGCGTCTGCCCGTCGAGGACGATGAGCCGGTCGCCGTACGCGGCCGAGCTGGGCCCGGTAGGTCTCGCCCGCCTCGGCCGGACCGCCGACCAGCACGCAGCGCGCCTCGGGCACGGCGGCGAACACCCGGGGCAGGGCCTCGATCAGGATCGGCACGCCCTGGTTGGGATGGACGATGCTGCCGACATACATCACGACCTTGTGCTCGGGACCGACCCCGGGGATCGCCGCCGGCTCGCCGGGCGCTTCGTACTCGGCCAGGTCGATGCCAGGGTAGATCACCCTCACCCGGTCGGCCGGCACCCCTTTCTCTGCGATCGACGACCTGCTTGACCGGCTCACCCAGGGCGATCACCGCGGCGGCGTGGCGAAAGACGCGCTTTCTCCAGTGCCCGAGTACGGTCTGGAACACCAGTCCGCGGCCCAGGCGAGTCGCGCTCGACCTCGTCGCCCAGGAGCGAGTGGATCTCGTAGACCATCGGCCAGCCGTAGCGGCGGCAGGCGGGGTAGGCCCGCGTCGCTCCGCCGTAGTGCTGGGCGTGAACCAGGTCGAACGGGTGCTCGCGGGCGATCCGCTTGAGGCCCAGTCCGCTGGCCCAGGCCGCGGGCGGGACCTGGTAGACGGCGTGCCCTTCGAACTCGCTCGCGTGAGTGGCTCGATTCCCCAGGGCGGCCGTGCGCTGCAGGTGGGCCACCACGACGTCCACGCCGCGCGGCTTGAGCGCGCGCATGATCTTGATCGGCAGCATCGCCGTGCCGTCGTATTCGCCGGGGATCGGAAACGAAGTGACCATCAAGATCCGCATGGGCGCAGGCTCCATCCCCGGTGCGCGAGTCGCGGCAGACGCGTGCCGCAGTTCGAGCGGTGTCAGATCACTTCGCCCGGTTGCATCGGGCGGGTGGACGACTCGGACGGGCTCGCGGCGATGGCGCTGGCCCTTGCGTGAGCGCGCCGCCCATGCGGCGGTCGAGGGCCTCGATGGCGGCGTCCAGAACGCCGCGGGCCGTGTCGAGGTGGCGAGGGCGGAGGGCATAGGGGTCGCGAGGCAAGCCCGGTGCGCGGACAGAGCCAGGCTGCGCCGTCGGCGCGCCGCTCCAGCCGCGCGGAGCATCGTGCGGCTCCAGCGGCTCGTAGTCGCCGTCGCGGCGGGTCGAACGGTAAAAAGCTCGCCGGCTGGCGGCCGGCCCAGGGTACGCCCACGAGCGCGCAGCGTCAGCAGCTCGGCGAACTGCGGCCAGGGCGGCGACTCGGGATCAAACGGGCGGGTCGCGCAGCCCGGCTCGCGGCGATCGCCGGCAGCAGCCGCCAGGCCTCGAAGAGCGGCAGCGGCCGCGAGGGATCCACCAGCAATCCCGCGCAGCTCGGGCCGGCCAAGCTCCTCGGCGGCCTGGTGCACCAGGGCCTCGGCGCTCGAGACATACAGCAAGAGCGCCGCTCGCGCCAGCCGGCTCGCCTCGCTCTCCGACTCGCGCCAGCCGGCTCTGCGTGTGAAATGCAAGCGCGTCCTGATACAGGCAGTGAAACGGGCTGACCACCGTCTCGATCACCCACCCGGTCGCGATCGCCGCGGCTTCCGGGTCGGCACCCGGACCCCCGGCTCCAGCGGGTCGTGTGTCTTGGCCGGCCGAGTCGACCGGGCCGCGCGGCATGAGATTGCGAGCGTTCCCGCCCTCCGCCAGGTCGGCGCGATCGGACCGCGGAAGCTCAACCCTCGCCTGATCGTCCTGAATCATCGGCGTATTCGTTCCGTGGCGACGTGGCGTCCGCTGTTACCCTGGTTCCGCTTGATTGAAGGATGCATCGTCAAGCATACGGTGGGGCGCTTTTCAAGCCGTCGCGAACCACCTCGTGCGCTACTTCCCACGTGCGGACGTCGGATCGTCGGCTTTCAGCGTATCAAATCCGCGGCTCATTCCATAGCATTATTGACCGATCTAGCGTCGACGCCGGCTCGCCCACGAGCACAAAATAGCCTTTGCCCACAGATTCGGTACAATCGCCTGCGGGTTTGCGCCATCGAAACCGGCAGAGTTCGGAGGAATCCACATGAAGCGTCGGGACCGGCTCGGTCGTTGGGCGTTCGCGGGACTCGCGGCGTGGGCCGTCCTCGGGTTGACCGCGCAAGCCGCGAGCCCACTTCCTGTTCATCCGGATCGGAGCCGGCAAGCCGAGGCGGGCCGGGCGGCTGAAGTGTATTTCAGCGAGCAGGCCGAGGCCGGCGACCCTCGGTTCATCGCCAAGGTGGCGCACACCAAGCTCTGGGTGCCAGACGCAGCCGGGCGAATTTCGCGAGCTGGCGAGTGAATCCAGCGGTCGACCGGCTGCGGCCGGCCCTGCCGTCGGATCGCAGCCTGGTCGTGGTCGGTCGAATGCCAGTACGGCGTTCTGGCCGGCCCGAGCCAGACTCCGTTCTTGCTCCGTTATTATCCCAAGGCGGTGGCCGGTCGTCGCCGAGGAGCTGAACCGGATGACGCCCAGGCGAGAGATCCCCTTCGAGATCCAGCCGACCTTCGAGGACGATGGTTCCCCAGGACGCCAAGGGCGAGTCAATCCGGCGGCCCGATCCGCCTGGTGGCGCTGCGGCATGGCAAGCCGATACCCAGTGCGGTCTTCACCGCGGTCGACTCGGACCTGAGCGAGGAGACCATCAAGGCCGGTCCGGACGGTACGGCCGTCTGGACTCCGCCCGCGCCCGGCCGGTACTCGATCTACGTGCGCGAGACGCTCAAGCAGACCGGGAGAGCTCGACGGCAAGAAGTACGACGAGATTCGCGAGTTCGCCACGCTGGCCTTGAGCTGGCCGCTCGAGAACGGCGATGCGGACCCCGAGGCGGTCGCCCTGTTCAAGGACGCGATCGCCCACCGCGCCCAGTGGACCGAGTTCCCCGGATTCTCGGCCGAGATCAGCGGCCAGCTCGACGGCCGGCGCGTTCGCCGGCAAGGTGACGCGTCCAGGCCGATGGCGTCGGTCGAGGTCCAGACCGACGACCCGGTCGCCAAGCCCTGGCTCAAGGAGCAGCTCGAATCGCTGGTCCATGCATCGCCTGCGCTCGCCCCGGCCGACTCGTCCGACTCGCATCGTGCCGCGGCTGCGGTTCGCCGACCAGAGCGAGGACCATCCCCTCGGCCGGCTGCTCGCGGTCGAAGGCGGATGAGATGGCCTCGAGCTACCGGATCAAGGACCGCCAGATCATGGTCGTCAATCGCCGGATGGGCAAGCAAAACATGACGATCACGATCCTGGACAACGAGACAAACCCCGAGGGCCGGTTCTTGCCGCACAGCTACGTGGTCCACTACTGGGATGCCGCCACCGGCAAGCTCAACCGCGTCGAGACGTTCCAGGAGCGCTGGCAGCGCGTCGGCTCGTGGGACCTGCCGGTCATGCACTCGATCTCGACGGCTTCGGAAGGCGGGCTTTCGGTCCGCGTCGTCGAGTTCTCAAAGCTCGAGCGGTTGCCGGCGAAATGAACGCGTGGAGAGTTTCCGCTCGAATGAGCGGTCGCGGCGTCAATGTGCCCGCGGTGCTCCCCTGAACGCGCAACCCGCGGGTTTGGACACCTCGCGACCAGCGGTCTGGCGCAAAACAAGGCAGCTCGTGTGACGGGGAATAGAGGTTCCTTCAGTTTCCCGCCTTGGCCGGCGGCCGCGGACGGCTTGCCGGGGGCGGCGGCGGCCTGCGGACGACGGGCTTGGGCGGCGGGGCGGGAGGAAGGGTGACGGTCGCGGACATCGGGTCCATCCAGACCAGCTCGCGAGCGCGGAGGAGGTTGCCAATGAATTGCGTGGTCGGATCGTGCTGGGTTGGTAGGCGACTGCGCGGCCGATTGTCCTTCTTGGACTCGTAGATCCGGCCCAGATTGGCGTTGGCACCCCAGCGGAGCATGTTGTAGTAGGGCTGATTCGGGCCCGGCTCGGGAGAGCTCGAGCGTGTTCTTGAACATCCGCTCGGCCTGAGTCGACGTTGTTCCGTTCCAGTGGGCCAGTGCCAGGTAATAGGTGGCGTAGACGTCCAGACCGTCCTGGACTTCCGGGGGTATCGGCATTTTCTTGTCGGTCACGAACGGCGCGTTTTCGATGAAGCGCAGCTTGACGTACTCCTCGATCGCTTCGTCGAGCTCGCCGCGGAGCTGCTTGACCCGCGCGTAGACCAGGGGGAATTCGGGTCGAAACAGGAACAGCGACGCCTGGATCGACGGACGAACTGCGGTCGATGAAGAGCCGTGTTTCCGACCTCGAGAGGGCAGCCCCCAGAGCGACGACTTCGCCGGCTCGCTCGCCCAGGACATGCAGACGAAGTGGTCGCGCTGTCGGCCGGGTCGCGGTAGAGGATCGTTCGGTACTTGCCCGCGAGCTCGCGCTGCAGCAGCTTCATCTTGGGTGAGAAATAGCCCGTGGCTGGAGTCGATCAGGATGCCGATCTTGGTCGGGCTGCCCAGGAGCGAGGCGCGGCTGGTTCCATAAGGCGCGAGGCCCGGCAGGTTCATCCGCTCGAGGATCGCCGGGTCGGACATGGCCTCTTCGAGCGTCGCCACGCCGGCTCCGCCGGGCCCGGGGATTTCCAGGCCGAGCCGGGCGTCGAACAGGTAGGCCTTGTCGTCGATCAGGACCGCGCAGATCCAGACGATCGGCGGCTTCGGTCCGTCCGCAGACCAGCCAGGGCCGCCTCGATCTCGAGCTGCGCCTCCGGATTTCGGGATCAAGGGCATCGAGCGTGTTGTTCTTGGTGTAGGTGATCAGGCCGGCGTCGATGCCGAGCTGGCGGCACAGCGCGATGAACAGCCAGGCGCGCTCGGCCCAGAAGCCTTCTGCCTCGGTGGCCATGCCGCGGAGCAGCACGTCGTAGGGCCGGGCGTACGCGTGCGGCAGCCGTCCCGCTCGCAACGAGCCGGCCGGCACGAGTTGAATCTGGCGCACCACCCAGTCGAAGACGCGGCGAACCTGCGCCAGATCTTCGCCCGTTCCCGCCACGCGGTTCGCGATCCCGTAGTACATCATGCAGTCTTCGATGTGCCGCGTGTCGCGGAGCGACCAGTTCCTGTTCTCCAGCTCGTCGACCATTCTCGGCGGCAACTGGAGTCTCAGGTATTCGCGGGCCGCCGACTCGAGCTGATACTCGGCCGGATTGGTTCCCTCGAAGTAGTGGTTCAGTTTCTTGACCGCCAGCTCGAAGTTGTCGCCGCCGGGCTGCAGGCCGCCCGCTGGATCAGCGTGATCGACGCTCTCCAGGATCGCGGCACGTTCCTCTTGCCCGCGCATGGACGGACCCGATGGCGGCAGCTGGGACGCGAGCCCGTCGGAATCGAGCGTAGGCAAGGTAGCAGGTGCGCGGGTCGGCGACGGTGGGCTCAAGGCCTTCGGGAGCCGAGTAATCACAACTGACGGCCAGCGCCAGAGCCAGGGCGGCGGCCGCCAGTCCGCTGCAAAGCAAGATGCGACGATTCAAACCGGAAGACTCCTGTGGTGATTCATCGCCGTCAGACAGCTCCGGCGATCCGAGCGATCGACGAGCTGCGGGCCGCAAATTCAGGCGGACCTTCCGCGACGCCCTGGGATCGTCATTGGAGTCGACGGAGTATTACTCGAAGATGAGAACTCTGCAAATCACAGTGAAACGGCGGCGACGAAGAGACAAAGCCAGCCGGAAAATCCTCGAGCAGAGGCCGGCTGGCTCGATGACGAGATCCGCTCTTTCCTATTGTGAGGCATCGATTCGCGCGGCGAGACCCTTTGGTGGGCGTCCCACCGTTTTCTTGTGTACGCTCGGGCACACCCAAGGGTTCGGCGGGGCGCCACGACCGGCATCGGCGTTCTGTGGTTTGACCACGAGGTCGGCAGCGCCGTCGGTCTCGATGTCGTCGCCCCGGCGTGCCCGGGGGCGCCTCGAGACGCCCGGCTGCGGCGCCCCGTCCGGTGAGATGGCTTCGCGGATGCGGAGGCAGGTGCGCAGCAGGCCCTGCAAGTCATTGATGCGAAGGGAATTAGGGCCGTCGGACAGGGCGTGGTCGGGGTCGGGGTGGACTTCGAGGAACAGGGCATCGCAGCCGGCGGCGACGGCCGCGCGGGCCAGGGTCGGGATCATCTCGCGCTGGCCCGAGGAGGCCGTGCCCCCGGGCCCGCGCGCTGGGAAGCTGGACCGAGTGGGTGGCGTCGAAGACCACCGGTGCGCCGGTCGACTGCATCTGGGGAATGGCGCGGAAGTCGTTGACCAGCCGGCCGTAGCCGAACGTGGTGCCGCGCTCGGTCAGGAGCACGCCCGTCGGCCCCCGAGGCCGATCAGCTTGGCGACGACGTTGGTCATGTCCCAGGGGGCCATGAACTGCCCCTTCTTGACGTTGACCGGCCGGCCGGTCGCCGCCGCCGCCTCCAGCAGGTCGGTCTGACGCGCCAGGAACGCGGGGATCTGGATCAGATCGACCACCTCGGCCATCGCCGGGCCTGGCTGGTCTCGTGCAGGTCGGTCGTCACCGGCAAGCCGGTCTCGGCCTTGACCCGCTCGAAGACCTTCATGCCCTCGACCAGCCCCGGCCCGCGAAAGCTCGACCCGGACGTCCGGTTGGCCTTGTCGAACGAGGCCTTGAAGATGAGCGGAACGCGCAGGTCGCGCGCAGATCTCGACCAGCCGCCGCGCGATCCGCAGCGTCATGTCGCCCGGCTCCATCACGCAGGGACCGGCGATCAGGGCCAGCGGGTCGATCCCGGCCGATCTCGACCGGGCCGACCTTGACGGGGTTGGGAGGAGCCATCCTCGCCTCCTTTCGCGTGGCCGAGCGGCTCGCAGTGAGCCTACTCCAGCGGCTTGTTCCTCTGGTGGAGCGAGCAGTCGCTCGGCTTCGTTGGCCGCGACATCTTATCGCGGCGGTGCGTCCGTTGGCGAGCGGAACCCGGTGCGCGGCCGCGGTGCGGCGCTTGCGGGAGCGATGAATCTCGAGCGCCGCCGGAAGGATCTCGACGGTCCAGCCCGGCCGATCCGCACGAGGCCTCGCGAATCGCCGGCGCTGGCCGTCGCAGCTCGGTCGGCGCGGTCGCGATCCTCGGGAAGCACGTAACCCCCCGGGTCGCCGTCGATCTGGACCGGGATCGGTTGCGTCGGCGGTGACGACCACCTTCTTGACCCGGCGATGGAACACGCCGGGCTGATCGAGATGGGTGCCGCAGAAAGACCTTCCAGAGGTAGTAGAGCGCCTGGAACGGCCCCGGATCGCGGAAGACGAGCAAGTCGAGCCAGCCGTCATCGTCGCGGGCGGCGGGGACGAACGGCAGGCCCAGGGCATAGCGGGGCACGTTGAAGACGAAGACGGTCGTGCCGGTCAGGACTTCCTCGGCGCCTGGGTCGTCGATCCGCACCGAGATCGCGGGAAACCGGTAGGAGAAACTCGAGCGCAGGATCGGCTCGACATACGCCAGCCGGTTGGTCGGCCGGATCCGACCCGTCGCTGGAGACGCGTGACCGATGGTGGCGGGTGACGACGTCGCCGTCGAAGCCGAATCCGGCCATGAGCAGGAATCGGCGCCCGTCGGCCGAGCCGCACGTCGACCCGGACGGGGCGGCCGTCGGCGATGGTCCTAGCCAGCGCCTGCGGGTCGCGGCCCAGGCCGAAATGCTGGGCCACCAGGTTCTCGGTGCCGGCCGGGAAGACGGTCATCGGCACGCTGGGGCGTTCGTTGAGCAGGGCCGAGACCGTGCCGTCACCGCCGACGGCGACCAGGCAGCGGCACGCCGGATCGGCGGCGGCCCGGCTCACCAGGCGCCGCCCGCTCCTCCGGGCGTCCAGGCGATCTCCGCGCTCAGACCGACCCGCCGCAGGGCTGCGGCCAAGCGCTCGACCAGGCGCCGGCCGCGGCCGATCCCCGAGCTTCGGTTGGCGACGATGCCGACCCAAGCCCATCGGGCCCGCGGTCGTTCTGGCTCGTCTCTGGCGAGCTCACGTCCGGCGGGATCTGGCGAGGGAGTCCGATCGCTGCGGCTCGGCTGCTGGTCAGTTCGCACTCCCGCGCCTGGGTGTTCGCGGTCGCTGCCGGCCTTGCCGAGCATCTCGATGTTCGCGTGGTAGGTGGTCTGAAAGTCCTTGCGAAGCGGCATACAGCCGATCACGCAGCTGGCTGCAGTCCGCCATGAGGTCTTGGACTTCGGATCGCTGCTCGGCCAGCTCGCCTCGTCTCCTCTTGCTGTTCGGCATTCCGGTGCTCGAGCGCGGTCTGGGCACCCTTGATCGTTTCCTGAACGTGTTGCGAGCTCGTACTTGACGCTGCCAGCGTGTCGATGATCTGCGAGCGGGCCTTCTCGAGGTCGACCTGCTGGGCACGCAGGACGTGAGGTCGCGGTCGATCTTCTCTTGCTCCTGCGTGGTTTGGTCGTGCAGCGACGACGATGTCGTCTTGAGTTTGCTTGAGGTCGACCTCGAGCTTCTCCACTTGCTCGGCCAGTTCGTGGAGCTTGGTGTTGGCGTTGGTGTTGAGCTGAGCGACTCCCGCGGCCAGGACCATCCAGACGAGGAGCGACAGCATGACCAGGACGACAAGAACTTTTCCCGCGGTGGACATCGGACCTCTCCCGGCCGGGGTCGGAGACCTCGAGAACGGCGCCTGCGAGACGGCACCGGTCGAAACGATTCACCCCTTCGCGGACAGGAGGCGAAGGGGATGCGGAACACCAACCGCCGGGCACATGGCGTGGAACGTGAGCCGGCGCGATTCCACCTTAATATACACCCTATATTCCGCCGCTGCCAAGCGGATGCGGCCGAGTTCGCGGCAGGCGGCATCAGGTTTGACGGGTTTGCGAGCAGCTCGTACAATCGGAAAATCTTTCGCCGGAACATGCAAGCCGTTGCGCTGGAGACCACGCCGTTGATGCGTCCCACTTACCCGGTGACCGAGCTCCTGGGCGACGGAATCGGCCCGGAGCTGTCGCGGGCGGTCCATCACCTGGCCGAGGCGCTGCCGATCCAGCTCGAGTTCGTGCCGGTCGATTTCTCGGCTCGAGAACCGAAGGGCTCGTGCGGCAAGGCGGTTTACGACGAGGCCGTCGAGACGATCACCGCGACCCGGGTGGCGCTCAAGCATCCCGACGACCACGGCCGAGGAGAGCCCGAACGCGATCCTGCGGCGGCGGCTCGAGCTCTCGGTCATCCACCGGCCGGTGTACACGATTCCCGGCGTGCCGACCAACTTCCGCCGCGAGCTCGACCTGGACATCGTGCGGATCGCCACCGGCGGGACCTACGACGACCCCGGCCGGATGATCGGCGAGGACGGGGCCGTCAGCCTGCGGATCGTCGAGCGCGGCCCGGTCCGCGAGGCGGCCCGCTACGCCTTCAACCTGGCCCGCAAGACCGGCAAGACGGGTCACCAGCTCGTCGAAGTACACGATCCAGAAGGCGACCGACGGCCTGTTCGAGCAGGTCGCCCAGGAGGTCGCCGGCCAGTTCCCCGAAGTGCCGCACTCCGTCGAGCTGTTCGACGCGCTCCTGGGCAAGGTCATCATGGCGCCCGAGAAGTTCCAGATCGTGCTGGTCTTGAACGAGTACGGCGATTTCCTCTCGGACATGGCCTGCGGCCTGGCCGGCTCGCTGGGGATCGGCGCCAGCGCCAACCTGGGCTTCGACGCGGCGGCGGTGGTGCGCGTCGCGCTGTTCGACGCGGCCCACGGCACGGCCCCCGACATCGCCGGCAAGAACCTGGCCAACCCGACCGCCATCTTCCTGGCACTGTCGCTCTTGCTCTACCAGCTCGGCGAGATCGCCATCGGCCAGGCGGTCAAGAACGCCACGCTCGACCTGCTGCGCCAGGGGGTGCGCACCCGCGACCTGGGCGGCCAGAGTCGACCGAGAGCTTCACCGAGGCCGTCGCCGCCGAGGTCGGCGCGGCCGAGCGCTCGGCCGCGAGCGCGACCTGCGAAGCCGTGCCGGACCGTGCTCGCACGGCACTGCCGCGACAGGTCGAGCTTCCACCATGCAGTCCTGGCTCGAATCTCGATCGGCGCGCTGATGCGGCTGATCGTCGCTGGTCGCGCTCGAGATGGCGCTGTTCCAGGGCGCTCTCGGATCGTCATGTACCGCCGATCACCATGGCGTCGTCGCGCTCAACCTGGGACTGATCTCGCGCTCGGTGGCTGACCGCGGCCATGGACGCTCGGATCGCGGGATGCTCTGGGAGGGCTGATCGCGGTCTTCGTCGTGGTCGGCTACTACCTGACTGGCGATCCGACGCTTCGGCAGCTCGGCCGATGGGCTGGATCGCAAGTTCTGACGACCTGGCCGGTTCGCGCCGATCCGGCCGGCGGCTCGCGCGATCCTCCGGCATCGTGACCGCGTTCGTGGTCGAATCGTCCTGCTCGACCTGCTCGGCTGGCGATCGATCTGGGCTGGTGGCTGGCTCAGGCGATCGCACGGCGGCGCCCGGCGTGCGCCACCGGGCCGACCGTGCTTCCCCTCTTGACGACCGCGCTGCAACTCCGTTGTAATCATCCACTTGGTCGGCTCATGCCTGATCGATCCCTCCCGGAACAGATTGCTGATGGCCGCTGATCGATCTCCCTCGCGAATCCGCCGAACCGGCCACACCAGGCACCGTCACCGCACCACGGCCGAAGCGACGAGGCCCGACGGCCGGCCAGGTGCTGGTCGTCACGAGCGTGATGTTCACGTTCATCTCGTTCTGGCGGACGGCGGCGATCGTCCTCTGCGACCTGGCCAGCACGGCCTACTACATCGGCGGCATCGTCGAGTCGCAGATCGGCAAGGCGGCCCCCTGGTTCATCCTGGCCGTGATGCTCTTCAGCTACGCGGTGCGGAGCATCTACATCGAGAGCTGCGCCATGTTCGTGCGCGGCGGCGTGTACCGCATCGTCAAGGAGGCGATGGGCGGCGGCCTGGCCCGGCTGGCGGTCTCGGCGCTGCTGTTCGACTACATCCTGACCGGCCCGATCAGCGCCGTCACGGCCGGGCAGTACATCATCGGCCTGCTCAACGACCTGTTCGAGCTGGGCCCGGACAGCCTGCTGATCGCCTACCAGAACGTGGCTCTCGGCGGCGATCGCGATCCTGGTGACGGTCTACTTCTGGCGGGTCAACATCAAGGGGATCCACGAATCGAGCGACCAGGCGCTCAAGATCATGATGGCGACGACCGTCATGGGCGTCGTCATGATCGTCTGGTGCCTGGTCACGCTCGCCGTCCGCCCGGAGAAGCGGCAGCCTGCCCGACCGCGACTCCCGACCTCTCCAAGAAGGTCGATGCCGAGGGCAAGCCGATGCTCGACCCGTTCGGCAAGCAGGTCGATCCCCTGGGCTTCATCGGCGAGACGTCGCTCGGGCGAGTCGCTGCGGCCCGGAGAACATCCACGGCTACTGGTTGAGCTTGATCGGCGTGATCGGCATCCTGCTGTCGTTCGGCCACTCGATCCTGGCGATGAGCGGCGAGGAGACGCTGGCCCAGGTCTATCGCGAGGTCGAGAGCCCCAAGCTCAAGAACTTCAAGCGCGCTGCGCTCGTCGTCTTCCTCTACAGCCTGCTGTTCACGTCGCTGATCAGCTTCTTCGCGGTGATGATCATCCCGGACGATGTGCGGATGTCGCGATACAGCGGCAACCTGATCGGCGGCCTGGCGATGAACGTGGTCGGGCCGCAGTGGGCGCGGCTGATCTTGAACGGCGATCGTCGTGGTCGTCGGCTTCCTGATCCTCTCGGGCGCGGTCAACACGGCGATCGTCGGCTCCAACGGCGTGCTGAACCGCGTCTCCGAGGACGGCGTCCTGCCCGACTGGTTCCTCAAGCCGCATCCCAGGTTTGGGACGTCGTCGCGGCTGATCAACCTGGTGGTGATCCTCCAGATCGTCACGATCGTGTGCAGCCGGGGCGACGTGCTGACTCTGGGCGAGGCCTACGCCTTCGGCGTCGTCTGGAGCTTCGTGTTCATGTCGCTGTCGATGCTCGATCCTCCGCTTCAAGCGGCCCGAGCCCCGCGAGTACGAGGTGCCGTTCAACATCCGGGTCGGGCGATTCGACTTGCCGGTGGGCATGACGCTGATCTTCCTGGTGCTGGCGGTCGCGGCGATCGCCAACCTGCTGACGAAGGAGGTGGCGACGATCACCGGCGTGGCTTTCACGGCTGGCTTCTACGCGGTCTTCTGGGTGAGCGAGCATGCCCACCGCCGCCGCCTGGGCAGTCCACGCCGAGTCAGCACGAGCACCTCGAGCAGTTCAACCAGAAGCAGGCCGAGCAGCTCAGCGTGCGAGTCGCTGCAATCTGACCAAGCCCTACCGCAAGCTGGTGGCGATCCGCTCGCCGTACAACCTGGCGATGCTCGAGCGCTGCCTGGCCGAGACCGATCCCGAGACGACCGACGTGGTGGTGATGACGGCGTCGGTGCTGCCGCTGGGCTCGGGCGACTTCGACGCCGACGATCACCGACCACGACCGCCAGCTCTTGACGGCGGTGGTCAACCTGGCCGAGCACGCCGGCAAGCCGGTCAAGCCGGTGATCGTGCCGACCAACGAGCCGTTCTTCGCCATGGCGCGCACGGCCAAGACGATCGGCGCCCAGGAGCTGATCATGGGGCCAGTCGAACAAGTTCCGGCCCGAGGACCAGCTCGACCAGGTGGCGCTCTACTGGTTGAACGTCTGCGGCGCCAAGCCCGAGCCGCTGTCGATCCGCGTGCTGGGCAAGGACCGCGACGTGCGGCTGGACATCGCCGGCGGCAGCCAGATCCCCAAGACCGGCGCCGCTGCCGGCCGAGACCGCTCGGATCCTCTCCGAGCTGCGCAAGAGCTGGCACGGCGTCGAGCGGCTGCTGCTGGCCTACGACGGCAGCCCCTTGAGCGCCGACTTTCTCGACACCGTCATGAGCTTCCTCGACCCGGCGATCGCGGTGACGCTGATCGACGTCGCCGAGGAAGACGCCGATCATGACGGCGTCATGACCCGATCGAGGAAGCCAAGCTGGTGGTCGAGCGCGGCGTCGAGCGGGCGCGCGCGCTGGGCCGGAACGTCGAGTGGCGAGTCGCGCGCGGCGAGGCCGGCCCGGAGATCGTCCGGGCCGCCATCGAAGGCAAGTTCGACGCCATCTTCATGAGCCTGCGCGGCGTCTACCGCCGCGGCGACACCACCGCCTTCGCCTCGAACACCCGCTACGTCCTCGAGCACGCCCCCTGCCGCGTCATCCTGGGCTTCGCCCCCAAGTCGATCCCGACGCCCCCCTCGTAGCACCGCTTTGTCGCCGGCGCGCTTCCCGATGCGAGCGCGCTCGCTCGCGCGCGATTCCCCAGCTCGCATTCTGGCGCGGTCATTCGTCGCCGGATAAGCCGCCGGAGGGCCCGGCCCCACTTGCGCGGGAGCTTGCGCCGGCCGAATTCGGCGAGGCGCGGCACGAACTGGTTCCAGGTCAGGACGGTCAGGCAGGTCGTCTTCCTGCAGGATGGCGACGAGCACCTGGTTCCGGTAGATCCCCAGCACGGCGATGGCTCCGTTTTCCGGGTTGCGGCCCAGCCGGCGCGTCCGCGCCAGGCACGCGCCGGCATTCGTCGGCGGCTGATTCCGGCTCGGCCGCAAACCGCTCCACGAACCGTTCGAGGGCATGCCGCGACAGCCGCACCGAGCTGTAGTCGCGCTGGCCAGGAGGAACGTGGGTCATGTTTGCCCTCGATGCTCGTTCCACACTACCGTACGGATGAGAATTTGCGGCCGCGGTCTCGACCCGGGCGATTTCAGTCGACCTTGCCCGTGGCGGCCCAGATCACTCCCCGCCGCATCCAGTCCTGGAACTTGGGGTCGGCCATCGCCTCGGTGTCGTGGCCCAGCACGTTCTCGTACACTCGTCCCTTGCCGTACGTGTTGACCCAGATCACCGGCTCGTCCTTGCCGGTGCCTCGCGGTTTGCTGGGGTCGGAGAAGGCCGTCGCCAGGACGGTGCTCCCGGGTACCATCACCGAGTTCTGATACAGCTCGTCGATCGCATGCTCGAACTGGGCGGGCAACCCTCGGAGATCGGGTGCTTGACGTCGGTCTTCTTGACGGTGAAGACGTGCTTGGGGCCGTGAAAACCCTGCGACCGCCAGCCGCCGGCGATCGCCTTCTCGAACTCGTCCCAGTTGGGCTTGGTGAAGGCGCTCGAGGCGTGGTGAAAGACCACCAGCCCTTTGCCGTCGCGCACCGCCTTGAGGAATGCCTCCTTGTTGGCCTCGGACCAGCGCGATCTCGGGCGCGCCTTTGGGCGTATCTTTGTAGTTGAGGAGCAACACGTCATACTTGGCCAGGTTCTCGTCGGTCAGGTCCTTGGACGGGGTCGTGGTCACGTCGACCTTGATCTTGCCGCCGGCCTCGAGCGAATCGCTGAGGATCCGGGTCGTGTCTTTCCACGCGTGGCCGTGGTCGCCCGTGATGATCAGGAGCTTGATCGGCGCCGACTCGGGCTGGCTGGCGGCGACCGCGGGCCTGGCCCCGGCGATCTCGTCGAGCGCGATCGGGCCGAAGACGGGAACGGCCATGTCCTGACTGTCGGTCAGGTTGCAGTAGGGGTCGAGGCCGTAGCCGTACCAGAGCGAAGCCTTTTCCGGCAGCGGCTTGTCGAGCTTGAGGATCACCGTGTCCTTGGCCTTGCCGACGCACGCCTCGAAGATCAGCGGGATCTCGGTGCCGTCCTCCTTGCGGATCGAGAAGCCGGCGATGTGCCGCTCGGGCTTCAGCCCGAGCGCCGCTGTGGTCGCCGCGCTGGTAGGCGGCGCCTTGGCCGGCGAGGGAAGCACCCGCGCTCGAGCCGGCGCTCATGCCGCCACCGAAGCCGGCTGAGCCAGTACCTGAGGTAAATCCACCGATTCCGCTGCCGGTCGCCAGACCGCTTGATCCCAGCGGTCTGGCCGTCGTCATGTTGACTCCCTTGAACTTGACGACCAGCGTGTTGTTGGGGCCGGCGGTCACGCGGTCGAGCGTGGGAGTCGTGGCTCCGAGCTGTCCGAAAAGCTCGCGCTGGGCGATCCGCGCCAGCCGCTGGCCGGCCCGCTTGAGCCCCTGCGTGCCGACGTGGATCCCGTCGTCGAGCTCGAGATCGACGACCGAGACGACGGCCGTGTTGGGCACGCGCTCGGCGATCCGGCGCTGGGCGTCTTGCACGGCGTTCCAGCCCTTGGGGTCGGGACGGAGAGACGAAACGGCCGATCTGGACGAAATAGAACGGCAGCTCGGGCTGGCCGAAGTCGGAGCGGACCGCCGCGATGAAGTTGGTGAAGACCTGGGGATAGGCCTTCCACGCCTCGCCCGAGCCCAGGGAGTCGCTTTCGCCCTGATACCAGAGCACGCCCTTGACCTTGCCGCCGGCGAGCTTGACCTGCCGCAGCATCGAGCCGTACAGGCTGTTCCCGCCCTGGTCCTTCTGCGATGGGTTCCACTGCTCCATGCTCGTCCCGCCGTGGCGCAGGCGACCAGGCCGATCGGAACGCCGGTCGACTCGACCATCGCCACCGCGAATGGCAAACCGAGGCCGGCCCCTTTCTTTCGCGACTTGTGCTCGCCTGCGGAACGCGCTGCACGCGACTGCGCGTCGCCCGAGTGCACGGGGTCTGGCGAATCGACCAGCCAGTGCAAGGGCTCCTCGGCTTCGCTCCAGCGGCCGTCCATGCCCAGCAGCATGACGCCGGGGTGCGGCGGAGTGACGTCGACCAGGTCGCCGACCCCCTCCATGTTCGACTGTCCGGCCAGCACCCAGAGGTCGCCGACGTACAGATGATTGATCGTGGTATACGAGATGTTGCCGTGCGACTTGAGCTGGCACGTGATCGTGTACGGGCCGCCGACCGGTACGCCCACGAACTTGCCGTCAACCAGCTTGGCACCTTTGTTCGCCATGCCAGGACCGGTCAAGCTCGCATCGATCAACTCCACGTCCATCCGCGAGTCATCCGCGACGATCGAGATGTCGGCCTTGCCGTTGGGGTCACGCTGAAAAACCTGCGAAGCCGATGGCTCCTTCAGCTTGACGGACGGCGTGGTCACGGGCGCTCCGCCTGGCCGCTGAATGAGCGGTCCCGCCGCCGTTCCTGCCGACCGCCCTGCCCCGCCTCCGCCAATCTGGGCCAGTAGCGGAGAGCCGCCGAAGACCAGCGCGACGGCCGCGAATGTCACGAGCCCCCGGCAAGCCGCAAATTGTTTTCGTTGTGACATGGCTGGAACAGCTCCCAGGATGAATCGCCAATCCCACCTCATCGCCGCGCGTTCTCATCGTACTAGGCGCGCACACCGGGCGAAAGTGAGTCGGGTGCTTTGCGGGCGGCGGCCCGGCGACGCGATTTGTCCGGGCCGAGGATGATCTGTGGGCGTTCTTCCTGACCAGCGCGACGCTGCGCCGGCACGCCAGCGGAGAATTGGCCCACGAGCGATGCGGTCGCCGCGGCTAATGAGGCTGGATCAAGGTCGCATGCCGACGGCCTGCGGCGCTGGCGATTGGCCGAGCGCGAGCTGTTGCCAGGCGTGGGACTCATCGAGTCGCCGCATGCGAGTGCGCAGGGCGGCGATGCGCTGACACAGCTCAGGGTCGGGAATGTGCCCCTCGCTCAAGGCGGTGTTCGCGGACACGGCGAGCCCGCGCACTTTCTTGAACGCCTCGCGATAGTCGAGCACGAGCTCTTCCCAGCGCTTCGCCTCGTCAGTCTGGCCGGCGAGAAAGAGTGCGCGGTGGAGACGATATCCCACGGTATTGTCGGGCTCGTGATCCCAGGAGCATCGAAACGCGGCGGCGGCGTCGGACCACTGGCCCGCGTCCTGCCGCAGCCGTCCCAGGTGCTTCGCGAAGCGGGGGTCAGCCGCCATCTTGCTGGGAAGATGCGAATAGACGTCTGCAAACTCTTGCGGCAGGTTTGCCAGTCCCAGGCCGGCCAGGAGCGCATCCCACGCCGCCGGAGCATCGAAATTACGATCGCAGGCCTGGCGTAGAATTGACAACCCCTCTGCGCCTTTGCTGACCGAGACCAATGCCAGCCCGACCAGTTGATTGACGCCTCGCTGATGCTCATCGATCCGGCGGATTTCAACGACCAGCTTGTTGATTTCGACCACAACGGTGCCCGCGCAGGCGACGGCTGGGCTATCCGGGATCGACGACATCGAGAATTCGTCCGGCGCACGACCCCACGTCTAAACTGGTCCAGGGCGCCGGCGCCCCGCCTTGCCTGTGAGCCAGAGACTCGTAGCCGGCGCGCCTCGATGCGTTACAATCACGATGCCTCGGAGGCAGACTGGGCGGCACCATTGTCGCGCCCCTTGCTTTAGGACGAAATCTCTCGATGTCTGCGGCGGGAGCAGATTGATCCATGAACGTCATCGTCGTGGTTTGCAACAGTCTGCATCTGAACTTTCTGGGCACCTACGGGAATGCCTGGATCGCGACGCCCAACCTGGATCGACTGGCCGCCGAGGGAGTCGTGTTTGACCAGCATTTTCCCGAAAATCTCACCACGCTTCCGACGCGCCGAAGCTGGTGGACGGGCCGCTATGGATTCGCCGATCCCGACCAGGGCTGGACTCCGCTGCGGCCCGACGAGCGGATTCTGCCGGATATTCTTTCCGATCGCGGCGTGCGCACGGCGTTCATCTCGGATGTGCCGCTGTTGCGCGAGGTCGGCATGGGATATGGCCGCGGGTTCGACGAGGTGATCTGGATTCGCGGCCAGGGATATGACCCGCTGGTTCCGGCGGGCGATCCGCGAGCGCAGGGTGTGCGGCTCGCGGATGAGCCGGGCTTGCGCCTGCCACCGGAGGATGATCCCAACCGCGAGCTCTGGAAATCGCGCTGGGAGCAATATCTGCGAAACCGCGCTGTACTGGCGACCGAGCGCGAGGAGAACACGGGCGTGGCGCGAACGGTCAATGCGGCGATCGACTGGCTCGAGCGCCGGCGCGACGCGAAAGACCCGTTTGTGCTCTGGGTCGATATCTTCAGCCCGCACGGCCCGTGGGACCCGCCGCAGCCCTATCGTGACCAGTACGTGACGGTCGAGCCCGACGAATTCGAGACCGGCGAAGACGGGGACCCGGTTGCCGAGGAGTCCGAGGGCGGCGACGACGACATCGACATCGAGGAGGTCGCGGTGCTCGTCGACGTGCCCGGCGGCGCGGTCGGCGACGTCCTCAGCGAGGCCGAGCTCTTCCGGTTGCGCAGGACTTACGCCGGTATGGTCACCCTTGCTGATCGATGGCTGGGCGAGCTGTTCGGGGCGATGCGCCGGCTGGGCCGGATGGACGACACCTTGCTGATCTTCACCAGCGACCAGGGTGAGCCTCTGGGAGAGCACGGCTACGTTCGGCGCTTTCGCCCGTGGCTATACGAGGAGCTGATCCACACGCCGTTGATCATCCGGATGCCGGGCGGCCGCCACGGCGGCACGCGCCATCAGGCGCTCGTGCAAACGGTCGACCTCTTGCCGACGATCGTCGCCGCGCTGGGGGTCAAACCGATCGACGCGGATGAGGCTGCGCTACACGGCCACGATTTGCTTCCCTTGATCCGCGGCGAGCAGACCAAGGTCCGCGATTACGCCTGCCTGGGGATGGACGTCGAAGAGTTCGCGATCCGCACTCACCTCTGGCATCTGATCGTGCCGATCGAGACCGATCCGGACGAGCCTCGGACTGCCGAGCTTTATCGGAAGCCCGAGGACCGCTGGGACCAGAACAACGTCATCGACCAGAACGCCGAGGTCGCCGAGCATCTCGAGCTAACGCTGCGGCGTTTTGTCGAGTCCTTGCGCCAGGGAGGGATCGATGACCGGCCCGTCCTGCGCGATGTCGCTCGCTTCGGTCCGACTTAGAAACGCGGGCCGCGCCGCGAGGTACGGACTATTCTGCAGCAGCGACGCCGATCTGATCGGGGCGGCCGGTGCGTTCCCCTGCGGAGATGCGGAGACCGGCTGATTGCTGCCGTGGCAGCAGTGGCATTCGTGGCAGCAGGTCGCCGGCCGCTCGTGGTGGCAGCCGCCGCAACCGAAGCTGTTTCGCCAGCTCTTCATCTTGGCGAGCCAGGTCGTGAGCGCGCACGGTTTCTTGGGCGGTTTCGGCGTGGCCGCGCACGGCGCCGAGTCGTTCTGTGCCGTGGCCTTGGCCGGGCCATTACTGTGGAAAATGCTTGCGCGATAGCTCGTCGGAAACGTCGCGGGCGGTAGCTGAGGAGACGCAAGGGGCTCGGCCTGCTCGTCGTGGTGTAGCCAGCTCAGGAACTTTCGGTGCGGCTGCTGCGCGGCCATGGGCGGCTGCGATGCATAGATCCCCTGGGGCGACGCCGTGACCAATCTCTGTCCGGCGGCCGCAGGTTTGGCCGGGGTCTGCGTTGAGACCATGGGTTGAGCGGCAGGCGCTGCGGCCGGTTCAGGCGCCGCTGCGGGGGCCGGCGCGGCGCCGCTTCCGCGGCCGGCTGGGGGGCTGTTGCCGCTTCCGTCGGACTGGCCGGCGCTTCCTCCTTGGGGACGGCCGGGGCGGCGGGCGGCGACGGCGTGGCAGGTGCCGCCGGCTCGGCGGGCTGGCTTTCGCTCCCAGGAACCGGCGGCGCCGGCGGAGTGCGGCGGCCAGGCAAGGGAGGCGCCGGAGGAACCTGGGCCATTCGCGTATCGGGTTCGGTCGGCGAGTCGGGCGTCGGCATAGCGGCGGGCGTGGTATCGGCGTCTGTCGATGGGATCTGCCACAGTCCAGTCACCGAGCCGTAAGTCGGGGCCATCGCCAGCACCTCTGTCCGACCCGAACGGGCCGGTGCGACGGCGACCGCCGGCTCGGCCTGCGGCTCCGATCGATCCTCATCCTGGGCAGAGAGCTGCGCGGGGGGCGCCGCCGCATCGGGCGTGGCCGAAGCGGATTCTTCCGCCGCCGCCGTCGCGGTTTCCCGTGCGGGCTCTTCCTTGTCTTGCGAGGGCGGTGCGCTGGGACGGGCCCTCGAAATTCCGAGCTCGACTTCATTCGCCGGCTCGGGCAGGCTGTGCGGCCGGTAGGCCGATCGATCGTCTGGCGACGAGGTCGGTGCCGACAACCGGCGCGGGAGCAGCCCGAGGCTGGTCGGAGTGTCGTCGTCATCATCGCCGGTGTCGGCCGGGCGGACGGCGGAATCGTCGCGGGCCGTCGATGCCAGGGCAGTTGCGGTGGCCGGCCTCAGTCGAGCCGAGACGGTGCTAGACTGGGAGGGCCCCGCCGGATCGGCGTTGCGGCCTTCGATGGTGGTGCTGTTTCCGCTCCCCCGCCGGTTGAGGAAGGGGAAGTTGCGTGCGATCCACTCCGAGCGAGATTCCGGCCAGACGTCACCAGGGACGCTGGCGGTCGTGGCGGGCGCTGCACGCCGTCGCGACGCTCGGGGCCGTTTCCGCGAGTGTGGCCGACTGTGCCCTGGGCCGACGCCACCATGAGAACACGCTCGGCGCCGACGGCGTCCCGGTCTCATCGACGCCGTCGGGACTCGACGATGTCGCCGGAGACAAGCCCATCCGCTGCGGGAATCCCGCGCAGCCGGAGGATCCCAGCATCAACATCACGACCAGCACCACGTCCTGTGGCCGTCTCATGGCGTTTCCTCCCGCCTCGACTTCGCCTTCGTCCGTCCGTTTGCTCGCATCCGTGAAGCCCGAACCGCTCCGGGTCGGTCTCCGATAGTCAATCCATCGGCTCTCCGGGCGATCGGAAGAGGGCGATTCAACGCGAAGTAGGACCGCGATCCCGACACAATTCCTTCCTTCAAAAAGAACTTTCTAATTGCCGCATCCGGCACAATGTGAACAATAGGGACAGACCGTCCGTGAAATCTCCCCTCCACGCAATGACGCGGTGCTCCCGGACGTACGCCGCGCGGGTTGACGTTTCGCCGTTCGTGGGCACGTCAGCAGGCTTACTACGAGGTTGGCCGATGATCGATTCCGAAGCGACTGAACGGTTTATGTCTGCTCGCTGGCTCGCGGAGATCGACCGCGACACCAAGATCGCGATCCTGGGCACACTGGTCGAAGCCAAGGCGCCCTCGGGCGCTGTCTTGCTCCAGCAGGGGCAGCCCAACGATCACCTTTCTTTCCTGATGGAAGGGACTGCATCGATCGAGCGGACTCATGGCAACGGCCGGCGCGAGACGATCACGATGCTGACCGCCCCGGCCGTCTTTGGCACGACGACCTTTTTTCTTCCCAAACCTCCCAACGTGACGGTTCGGGCCACGTCCGACGTGTGGATCTTCTCGTTGTATCATCCTGCTCACGAAGCGCTCCGCGCATCCAATCCCCGAGCCGCCGAAGCTCTCGCCCTCGCGGTCATCCGCGCGTTGTCCGAACGGTTCGATCTGATTGACAAGTTGTTCTCGGACCTGTCGGCCAAGAACGCCGACGAGCCGGTGAAGATGAGCGAATGGGCCGGGTTTCGAAGTCGCTTGTTCGAGGAGCGCGGCATCTGAACGAGTCGCGCGGGTCGGCGACTCGAGTCGGCAGTGCGGTGCCGGCCGTTCCGATCGAATGCAACTGCGGGGTCGATCGGGCGGCGGGCCACCCGAGTGAAGCGCTCCCAGGTTGACGAGCGCGCGGTTGGACCGCACAATGACTTTAGTACCATTCACGTGGGTTTGCGCGGCGGACGCAGGCCGTCGGAGTTGTTGAGCTTCATGGATACGCCACCGTCGTCGATTTCCGCAGGCTGGCTCCCGGCGTTCGATCGACTTCTCGAGACCGTGCGCGGTTGCGGCCCTCACGGCCAGCTCGTGGACGTTCGCGATTCGCTGCGGCCGGCCTTGGGCGCAGGGCGCCCGCTCGTCATTCTTTGTCCGCATGCCGACGACGGGGCGATCACCGCCGCGTGTCTGCTTCACGAATATGCCGTTCGGCGCGGCCTGCCGGTGATCGAGGTGCTGGTCTTCGCCGGCGAGCGGAACGTGGCCGCCCCCTGGCTCAATAGCCAGACGAAAGCCACGGTTCGCGAGGCAGAGTTTCGCCTCGAGTGCAGCGTGCTGGGGGCCGAGGCGGTTTGCTGGAACCTCGATGCCTACCGGGCGCCGGGCTATCAGCCCACGGTCACCGACGTCGAAAAAGTGGTGAGCTGGTTTCAAACGCGGCGGCCAGGGGCGGTGATCGTGCCCCCCTGCAGCGACGCGCCACGTCGCACACCGCGTGACCCGCGCACTGGCCGCGATCGGCCTGGTGGGTGCCAAGCTGAGCGACTGCCTGGTGCTGACCGGCTGGACGCCCTGGGGCCCTCTCACGCGGCCAAACGCCTATTTGACCTACGACGGCGAGGCCGAGCGGACCAAGGAATGGGCGATCCATTGCCATGCGTCGCAGGTGTTCCTGACCGACTACACCCAGTACTGTTCGCACCTGGGGCGCGCGTATGCGGCGCTGGCCCGCGAATGGGCGGAAGGACACAGCCTGGCCGGGCGGGCTCACCGGACCGACGACCGCTTCGTGGGCGTCGAGATGTTCCAGATCGAGTCGTTTGATCCCGAAGGAGCCGGGGCTCAATCGTCCGACCCGATCCAGATCGCCCTGGGCATTCTCGGCGGCCAGCTCGAGGACACACCTCGCACCATGGGCGACGCGTCGAACCTCGGCGCCCCTGCACCGCTCAAGACTCCCGCCGTCGCCCAGATCTGACGGCTAGTTTGACCAGGAGTCTTGACGTGCCCACACACTCTCACCGCCGCCTGCGCCTTTCAGGGATGGATGTGCTGGTTTTCTCTGGCTCAGTGCCGGCCTGTGCTGCCGCTTCAGCGCAGATCGTCGAGACGATCAAGACCACACAGCGCGACCGCGGCCGGGCGGTCCTCGGGCTGGCCACCGGCTCGACGCCCGTGCTCGTTTACGAACAGCTCGTACAGCGGCATCTCGAAGGGCTGCTTTCGTTCCGGGATGTTTCGACCTACAACCTTGACGAGTACTATCCCATCAGCCCGTTCGATCTCCGGAGCTACCGGTGGTATATGCACCGGCACTTGCTCAGCCAGGTGGACATCGCCCCCCATCGCGCTCATCTCTTCGACGGCACCATACCCGAGGAATTCGCATCCGGGCACGCCAAAGAGTTTGACCGCTGGATCGAGGCGGACGGCGGGTTGGATCTGCAGCTCCTTGGCATCGGCCGCAACGGTCATCTTGCATTCAACGAGCCGAGTTCGATCCCGGTGGCCGAGGCGCTCAAACTCGGATCGCGCCTGGTCGAGCTGCACCCGGTCACGCGCGCGACGCGGCGCGAGAATGCGGGGGCGAGGATCGCGTCATCCCCCGGGCACTCACCATGGGGATCGCTCCCATCCTGGCTGCGCGCCGATCCTGATCCTCGCCACCGGCGCCACAAGGCCAGCGTGGTCGCCCGCGCCCTCAACGGCCCGATCACCGCCGAGCTTCCGGCTTCGCTCTTGCAATCCGTCGGCGAGAAAGTGACCTGGATGCTCGACGAGCCGGCAGCGTCTGCCTTGTGATCGGCGCCGCGCATTCCGGCATCAAGTGATCACGCTCGTCACCGCGAGCCCGCTCGCGCTCGTTGTGACTCGAACCGACCGGTTGAGGTTTAGCAGCCCGTGCGGTTAAGATCGGCGATCCCGGGCGGATCCTCAGAAGAGCCTGGTTTCCTCAAGTTTCGGGGCTTTGATCGTGACGATAGTGTCCGAGACCGAACCGCTGGATGACGAGCTTCCTGTCAGACTTCAGGCCGTGCCCCCAGTCACCGCGCGGCTGGCGTCGGTCGACGCATTGCGCGGACTCACGATCTTGCTCATGATCTTCGTCAACGACCTCGGACCGGCGGCCCCGTCGTGGATGCACCACATCCAGCCGCCAAACGCCGATGGAATGACGCTCGCCGACGTCGTTTTCCCCGCGTTCCTCTTCATCGTGGGCGTCTCGATCCCGCTGGCTCTGGAGCGAGGAAGGCTGTCGCAGTCGAACCGACTCGCGCAGCTCCGCCACATCGCGATGCGCACGCTCGGGCTGTTGTTAATGGGGGTGATTTCGAATTATGGCGAGCACGATCGCACCTTGGGCGGGTCGCTCTGGACGACGCTTGCCTTCTCGGCGATCCTGCTGGCCTGGTGCGTCGTGCCGCGCGAGCGCGGATGGAAGCGGTATCTGTTCCTCGGGCTGAAATGCCTCGGCTGCGCAGGGCTCGTGCTCTTGCTGGCGATCTTCCGAGCAGATCCGGCGCCCGCCGAGATTCCCCTCTGGGGACGAGTCGAACACTGGGTCTGGCTGCGGACGGAATGGTGGGGCATCCTCGGCTTGATCGGCTGGGCCTATCTCACGGTGGCGATCCTCTGGCTGATCCTGGGCGAGCGGCGGGAATGGCTCATGGGTGCCGTCGCGTGCCTGATCCTGCTGCATATGTCCATGTTGCGCGGCTTGTTCGGCCGGCTGGATGACAAGCCGTGGCTCGGCTGGTCGGCGCAGGGGTTCAAGATGCTGTCAAACGGAGTGAACGCTCTCAATGAGTACGTCGGTGTGGGCGATGCACTCGGCTCGCTGGCGGCGATCACGATGGCGGGTTGTCTGCTGGGTACGATCTTGCGCAGCGACCAGGACGTTGCAACCCATCGCGACCGGCTGCGCTGGGCACTGACGTTCACGATCGGTTTGCTGCTCGCCGGTTTCCTCACCGACACTTTCGAGGGGATCAACAAGATCGGCGCCACGCCAACCTGGTGCCTGTGGTCGGCCGCCCTCACGTGCGCCACCTGGATTCTGCTGTACCTGTTGCTCGACGTGGCCGGGTTCCGCTGGTGGTCCATCCTGGTCCGCCCGGCCGGCTCCAACCCCCTGCTCGCCTATTTCCTGCACCCGATCGTCGTCATCGGGATGGGTCTGGCCGGCGTGGCTAGCCCGCTACTCGACTATCATGAGGCACACGAACCGTACGTGGCCGTGGCCGGCTCGCTCGGCATGGCCATTTTCGTGTGCGTCGCCACGGGGATCCTTGGGCGGCTCGGTCTGCGGGTGCGACTGTAAGGGTCGAAGAACTCGATTCGCCCTGATCAATGCACCGTCGGCGTCACCGGGAAACGCGCGGCAGATCGAGCCGCGGCGCAGCACCAAAAAACCTCACGCCCCTGCACCGGGCGGCCGACGACCTCGCGCACGTGGCCGCGGTCCTTGTGGGTGGCGATGGCGTTGACGGCGTTGATGTATGCCTGGGCCGACGCCTCGATGATGTCGGTCGAGGCGGCACGCCCGCGGAAGGATCGGTCGTCGCTCTGGACCTCCAGCTCCAGGGTCACTTCTCCTTGCGCGTCCTTGCCCTGGCTCACGCTCCGGACGACGAATTCGCGCAGGTTCGGCGCCACTCCCGTCACGCGCTCGACGGCTTTGAAGATTGCGTCGACCGGCCCATCGCCGATGGCCGCGTCTTGCACGATTTCGCCGTCGGGGCGGCGAATCGAGACCGTGGCCGTCGGCAGCACGGAGAGCCCGGCGGTCGTGTGCAGGCCGATCAGTTGCCAGTGCGCCGGCACGTCCTCCAGGTACTTTTCGATCAAGACGACGACGTCGTCGTCGTACACTTCCTTCTTCTTGTCGGCGAGTGCCTTGAAATCGTGGAACAGGGTCTCGAGCTGTTCGTCGGTCAGGCTGTAGCCAAGCTCGGCGACGCGCTCGCGCAAGGCATGGCGGCCGGAATGCTTGCCAAGCACGAGGTCGGTTCGCGCCACGCCCACGTCTTCAGGGCGCATGATTTCGTAGGTCGACCGCTCTTTCAGCATCCCGTCTTGATGGATGCCCGACTCGTGCGCGAATGCGTTGCGCCCCACGATCGCCTTGTTGCGCTGCACGGCCAGCCCGGTGATCGTCGATACCATGCGGCTCATCGGATACAGCCGTTCCGACTTGATTCCGGTCGTGAGTCCGTAGTGATCGAACCGGGTTTTCAAGGCCATCACGATCTCTTCCAGCGCGGCATTGCCGGCGCGCTCGCCGATGCCGTTGATCGTACATTCAACCTGCCGCGCCTCCCGCCTCGCAGCCGGCGAGACTGTTCGCGACGGCGAGTCCCAGGTCATCATGGCAGTGGGTGCTCACGACTGCCCGCTTGATATTCGGGACGCGCTCCAGCAGGACGCGGATGACCGTCGCGTACTGCTGCGGCGTGGCATAGCCCACGGTGTCGGGAATGTTGACCGTGGTGGCCCCGGCCGCGATGGCGGCCTCGACGACTTCGCACAGGAAATCGAGCTCGGTCCTCGCCGCGTCTTCGGGACTGAACTCGATGTCGGCGCAATAGCTCTTCGCGCGCTGCACGCTGGCCGCGGCCTTTTCGATGATCTGGGCCTGGGTCATGCGCAGCTTGTGCTCGCGGTGAATGGCCGACGTCGCCAGGAAGACGTGAATTCGCGGTTTCTGTGCAAACCGGATCGCCTCCCGGCGCGGTCGATATCGCGTTCGTTGCAGCGCGCCAGTCCGCAGACCGACGAGCCCGTCACCTCGGCGGCGATGGCGCGGACGGCTTCAAAATCGCCGGCCGAAGCGATCGGGAATCCAGCCTCGATGATATCCACGCCTAGCCCGGCCAGGGCCCGAGCGACCTCGAGCTTCTCGACCATGTTCATGCTCGCGCCGGGAGATTGCTCGCCGTCGCGCAATGTCGTGTCGAAGATCAAAACCCGGTTCGACTCGGCCGGCGTTTCCGACGTGGTCGCATTCTGGCGACTTGGACTTGCTCATAAGTTGGCTCTTTTTCAGGAATAGGCGGTGGACAGCAGGCACTCGCGGCAAAGCCGCCGGCGGTTTCCGACCCCGGGCATCCGGGCGAGCCGAGCGCCAAAAATGCGGAAACCCCGGGAACCACCAGCAGGGGCAGTTCTCGGGGTTTCGTTGGCTGCATCATCGTGCAAAGTCGACGAAACCTAGGATGCCCCGCTGCTCGCCCGGCCGATGAGGCCGAGGCATAGGTCAAGTCGAAGGATCTTCGTCAACGTTCGCATCTCTCTCATCTCCGCCGCGCGGCACGTTCTTGCCTGTAGAGACTATCATAGAGCCGATTCAGGTTCGGGGTCAATGGGGGGAAACTCAGGCTGGATGGGGGGAGTGCGCCACGGAGGTTTCGCATCAGCAGCCAGCAACACGCGACGCGAAACCACAACGACGGACAGCGCAACTCCGGAATTTGCTTGCATCGCCCGCGGCAATTTCTGACTATTCAGTCCGGTACGGCGGTCTCGTTCTGACGGCAATGACCAGGGATACAAAGATGCGTTGGTGCCTGCTCGGTGGTGTCTCTCTCGCAATATTCACCGCGGTCTTGCCGGCATCGATGGCTCGCGATGACGAGCCCCCGGATGGACCGAATCGGATCTTCAAGGATGAATTCATCGAGCAACTGAACGGTGATTGGAAGCTCACTCGCAAGATCCGCGGCAAGGAGGTCATGAACAAGCTTCATGCCGAGTGGGTGCTGAATCATCAATTCCTTCAGCTTCACATGGTGGATGTGGCCGAGCCGCCGACCTATGAAGCCCTGGTCTTGATCGGCTACAGCCATGCCGACAAGCAGTATGTCGCACACTGGTGCGACACTTTTGGCGGCAAGTTCTCGGCAGTCGGCCGCGGCAAGCGGACCAATGACCAGATCGAATTCGAGTTTTCGTATCCTGACGGTCCGTTCTTCAACACTTTTATCTGGGATCCCAAGGCCCAGGAGTGGACCTTCCGGATGGAAAACCAGGGCCCAGACGGCCGGCGTAGGTTGTTCGCCGAAGATCACCTGCGCCGCCCATAACGAGCCGTTTGCAGCGCGAGCCCGTCACCTCGCGCGCGTTCTGCTCAGTCCCCTTGTTGTGGGCGCTGTCCATCCTCATTTCGGACGGCGCTCGCTGCCCGGCGAGGGAGCCCACGGCGGGGCGCTCTTCCTTGCGTGTCGCCGGAACAACAAAAGATTGTTTGCGCCATTTTCCTGAACGCGTGATTATATACCTGGCGGAAAGCACTTCACTCGATCCGCACGTATATTCCGGTCGCGTGTAACTCGCTCAATGACGCGCGTTGTCATCGGGCGTCGCGTTCGCGCGATCGGTCGTGATGACTCTATCGGAGGTTTCAGATGTCCAGCAGCGATGATATCGAAGCAGGAAGAATTACGACGGCCGAGAGCACAACCGACCTGGTCGGTGCACTTCCCAGTGAGCGTGATGTCAACTTCAACGGCAACGTCATTCTCAGAGTCGGACCGCAGAGCGGGGACCTGAGGCCAATCCAGACACTGGACGGCATCTACGGCCTGGGTACCAACGGACGGTTTCCTTCGCCTGGCGGCACGGGAGTCGTTGGCTTTGGCGGCCCTAATCAAGGGACCGGCCTGATGGGCCGAGGGGGCGGCACGGGCAGCGGTGGACTTGGCGTGCACGGAATCGGCGGCGATGGTACGAGCCTTTCGTTTGGAGGGCCGGTAAACCCCGGCACCGGCGTCCTTGGAATCGGCGGACAGCCGGACACTCTCTTCCAGAGTGGTGCACCGGGCGGCGTTGGTGTGATGGGGATCGCCAGCGGGACCGCCGACGGGGTTGTGGGTATCACCGACTCCGCGGGAAAGAGCGGAGTTTTCGGTTCTACAAACCTGAAAACGGGCGTCGGGTTCGGCGTATTCGGCCTCTGCAATTCGCCGCAGGGGGCGGGAGTTTCTGGCCGTAACGACCATGGAGATGGAGTCTCTGGTCTATCGGGCGTTCCCGGTAGGAGCGGCGTCTTCGGCTTTAATTCCAGCGCGATCGGTCAGGCATTCGGCGTGTTTGGCCGATGTGACTCGCCGGCCGGCGTGGGGGTTTCCGGAAGCAGTGAACTTGGCGACGGAGTCTCTGGCGTAGCGGGAGGCCCCGGTAAGAGCGGCGTGTTCGGCTTTAATTCCAGCGCCATTGGCCAGGCCTTCGGTGTCTTTGGCCGATGTGACGCACCGGCCGGCGCGGGAGTTTCCGGGAGCAGTGCCCACGGCGACGGAGTCTCTGGCGTAGCGGGCGTTGCCGGAAAGAGTGGCGTGTTCGGCTTTAATTCCAGCACGTCTGGCCAGGCATTCGGCGTGTTCGGCCGATGTGACTCACCGGCGGGGTCGGGGGTTTCCGGGCGCAACGATTCCGCGACCGGCGACGCTGTTTCTGGATTCAGTCTGCAAGGCTACGGCGGGCACTTTATTGGCGGGCGCGCCCCGTTGCGTCTCGACCCTGCCAATACGGTTGGACACCCGACTTCGGGCGCCCATCAGAAGGGGGAATTTTACGTCGATAACAGCGGCGATGTCTTCTTCTGCAAGGTCGACGGTACTCCAGGCACGTGGTTCAAGCTCTCCATGGTCCATGTCTAATCCCAGGACGAGCGCACTCTGCGATCCGGATTTCCGATCGATCGCGGATCGTGCAACCACGGATCTCCCAGGGGCCCGGGGCCGATCCCCGGGCATCCCTTTCGTCTCTGTGCTGGCTCTGATCAGAGCTCGGTGATGGGTCTGAGGGTCGACGCGGCATCTTCCCCCTGTCAAAGCAGGGCTCTCCCGACATCACGCACGGGCGCTCCCGTGCACGCGCATCCCCAATTCAGAGGCGACCTTGACAAGATTGGCGAGAAAGAGAAACTGTGTCGCCTTTCCCATACTAGGACGGCCTCGAACAGGATGTGAGGGCTCGTCGGGTGATACTGCGCACGGAGTGCGGAGGAACGATCTCAGGCGCACTGGCGCTCTGGATCGGCCGGTGTGTTCTGCTGACGCTGGCGATCTGCGGCGACCTGAGGGCTGCCGACGACCCGCCGACGGCCGAGGCCGGTGCCAGGCCGGACGCTGCGGTCGCGGACGCGCCTCATGCCGCCGTCAAGCGGTACGAGATCGGTCAGGGCCCGCGGTCGTACTGGCTCTTCGAGCCGGATCAACCCAAGCCTGATGGACGGGCACCGGTCGTGGTGTTCTTCCACGGCTGGTTTGCCGTCAATCCCGGCTTTTACGGCGCCTGGATCGACCACCTGGTCCGCAACGGGCGGATCGTCATTTTTCCGCGATATCAGAACGACGTCGGCACGGCCCCCCAGGAGTTTCTGTCGAACGCACTCGCGGCGGTTCACGATGCGCTCGGCGTCTTGCACGACGGGGTCGGCCATGTTCGGCCCGACCCGTCGCGGTTTGCCTTGATCGGCCACTCGGCCGGTGGCAATCTGGCGGCGCAGATCGCCGCGGTGTCGGCGGATCCGCACTCCGGGCTGCCGTCGCCCCAGGCGTTCATCGCCCTCATGCCCGGTGAGATCGTCCCGATGCGCGAGCCGCGACTTTCCCGCATTCCCGCGACAACCATCATGGTCGTCGTGGTCGGCGAAGAGGACGTCGTGGTCGGCGACCTGCGCGGCCGGCAGATCTTCGGCGAGGCCAGTGCAGTCCCGCGGTCGCGCAGGCGATTCGTCTTGTTCCGATCGGATCGACACGGCTTTCCACCACTGGTCGCCGAGCACACGGCCCCGACCGGCATCAACCACCGTCTCGACAACGGCGAAGGGGTGTTTCGCTCATTTCAAATGAGTCTCGGCGACGTGAACGCACTGGACCGCGCGGGCTTCTGGCGGATGGCCGACGTGGCGATGGATGCGGGCTTCCAAGGCAAGACCCTCGACGACGTCACGAGCGACGAGGAACAGTTTCGACACCTGGGGTTCTGGAGCGACGGCCGCCGGGTCATCGCCGCCTATCGTCGCCGCCGATCTGGATTCGATTCCGCGAGTCATCCCGATCAACGGACTGCGGATCTTTCCCTGGAGCCTGTCAGCCAAGCCGCGAGTCGCGCTCGACACCAAGGACCAGCCCTGACCACGTCGCCGCTGCCCACCGCCGATCGACCCCCGTTCGATCCCGCAGCGCTCCCGCACCGGATCTCCATGTGATCCGCGCTGAACGGCCGGGCAAAAACTCCGGGTTCCGCGAATTCGGCCGAGTGGATGGACCGGGCGAGCGTTTGGATTCGCGCAGGATCGCGGACCGGCGCACACGCGGTGCGGCCGTACTGTCGTCGGATCCACGCCAATCCGCCTGGTCGCGTGCAAGAATCGGCGAAGTCGGCGTCGGGCTCATTCCGGGTCAGGAACCGGTCGATACCCTGAAACGGAACAGATGGGATCGAGTCGAGACGATGGTGCGCAGGCCCGGGAGGGTTGGGAAGTCGATGGCTACGACACGCAGAACTCCGTCGGGATCGCCTGTGCCACCCCCCTCGCAGGAAGCCGCGTTGCCGGGCGGGTCGGTCTTGCATCGACGCAAGGCTACTCCGGCGAGATCGCCGGCGCGACGGCCGAATGAGTTGTTGCGAAGACAGGTGATCGCATCCAGCGGATCAGCAGCCTGGGCGTGCTGGCCGGTGGTGTCTTCCACGAGCTGAACAACGCGCTGACGCCGATCTTGAGCTACGCCAAGCTTGGCCTGCGAAACCCCGATCCGGCCTATCGCGAACGGGCATTGACGCAGATCGTCGCCGCGTCGCAGCGCGCCGCCGCGATCACGCGCGGCATGCTGGGCCTGACGAGGCCCGGCAGCGGGTTGAATCACCGTGAGCCAACCGACGTGGCACGCTTGGTCGATGAGGTCGTGCTCCTCGTGAAGAAGGACCTTGCACGGTATCGCGTGCGGCTGAACGTCATGATCGCGGGCAAGCCGACGGCGCGGGTCAACCCTGCGCAGATCCAGCAGGTTCTGCTCAACCTGCTGATCAACGCCCGCCAGGCGATGCCGGAAGGCGGGGTGGTTCAGCTCCGCCTGGGACGGACGCGACTGGGCGACTGGTCGAGCTGAGCGTCGCCGACACCGGCGTCGGCATCGCTCCCGGAGACCTGCGGCGGATCTTCGAGCCGTTCTACTCGACAAAGACGAGCCCGGACGCCGGCGGGCCAGGGGGGCACCGGCCTCGGGCTGGCGGTGTGCCGCGATATCGTCGAGGCCCACCACGGCCGCCTCCGCGCTGAGAGCCGGCCGGGTCAGGGCTCGACCTTCACGATGATCCTGCCGGCGTGCCCACCACCTGCCTCCGGGCTACCGATCGCTCGCGACGGGGCCGCCTGATCCGGTCGATTTCCGCGTCAAGTCTCTGACGGCAGCCGATGCCGCGACTCGGGCCGCTCGTAGCCCCGGCCGATGCGACCGGCCAGCAGGCGGTATAGACTAGGGCTTCTTCGCTTCCCCGGCAGGGGCAGGAGGCGGCGCGAAGACATTCTCTCGTTCCAGCGGAAGCTGGAACCCGTCGGCCACGCGCGTCATGTAGTGACAGCGGCTGGCCCACCAGATCACGTCGAGCGCGCGTTCGCGCCCGAAGTGGGCGACCAGTCGGCCGCGATCCTCGTCGTCGATCGCCCAGGGCGTCTTCGAGAACTTCTTCGCGAAGAAGAACGCGGCGCGATCATATGCGGGTAGTGTGTCCCAGTCCCTCGACGCGAGGAGACGGGTCCGTTCTTCGAGTGCTTTCTGGTCCAGGCCCGCGACCGCGAGCAGCATTTCGCAGTGGCCCATTCAGTAGAAGCAATGGATCGTGCGCGTCACGATCCAGAAGAGGCTTTCCTCGAAGACGCGGTCCTGCTTCGCTTCCTCGCCGAATGCCTTGGTGCAGGCGCTCCACGCCGCGGCCAGCTCGGGCTGGTAGCCCATGCAGACGAGCGACCACCGGATGCGGATCGGATTCTTGGGCTTCGGATACCATTCCGGCCAGCGAGCCAAGACTTCGTCCAACGTTGGCACGCGGATGCGCCCGGCGTTGGCCTTCTGGTCACGGAGGCCCTTCTGAAGGGCGTCGAAGTCGAACTCTCTCCATGCGGGATCGTCGACCTTCACCGGTTCGACCGGGCCGTGGCGGTCGGCCGGATTGGCTCGCGTGGGCACTGCCGGATTCGCGGCTTTGGGGTCGATTTTTACGTCGAGGGGCGGCAGCGGACTGCCGTCCTCCAGGGGTACGCCCAGCCCGAGGATGATGCCGGTCCTGGAAGTTCGCCGAGGCGAGCAGCAGGACCATGGCGACGAGCTTCTCTTCGCCGTAGGATGCCTTGAGGGCGGCGACCTGGCCGTCGGTGACGAGCGATGCGTCGACGGTCATCTGCAAGGCGAAGTTCAGGGCGTCGCGCTCGCCGCTCGACCAGCGCCCCGCCTTCAAGTCGGCAATTTCGGCCTCGGAGACGCCTGCACGGCGGAGGTCGGCCTCGGCCGTGGCCCGGGCGTACTCGCAGTGGTTAGCGTCAGCCGCTACCCAGCGCATCTTGCCGCGGAGTGAAGGACCGAGCGGACTCTTCGTGCGATGCAGGAGGTCGAGGTTCAGCATCGCGGCCGTGGTGCGGGGGAGATCGCGCGCCGTGGCTCGCGCCCAGGTCGGCAGGCGCGACCCGCCGCCAGTGAGTGTCTCGGGTAGGAGCTTCCAGGCCTCCTCGTTCGAGGGCAGCGGCCACGAGTTCGGCGCAGTCGGGGGCAGCCCGCGCCGAGCCGGCGATCGTCGCGGCGACAATAAGCAAGGATGGCCATCTCAGCCTGTTCATGGGAAAAACCTCTGCGGGAAAGGTCGAACTCTGCCGGTACCGGATCAAGGTTTGGCGTCGCCATGTTGATCGGAGCCGGGCTTGCGAGGCGGCCCCGTCTCGGCAGAGCCGGGAACGCGAGCCAGAGCCTTTTTGACCGGAGGCGCATCCGTCCAGAAGCATCATGATCAGGGCTTGCTCCATCTCCGCCGGGTTGAACCAGAATGGCCCGCGTCCGCTCTTGAACGCGACTTTGCCTTCACGATCGATGATGTAGAGTCGGTCAGGCATGCCGCTGTAGGCGCGGCCCACGCGGTCATCGATGCCGTCGACCAGGACGGGCATGCTCATTTCGAGCAAATCGTGGCACTGCGTGGCCACTTCGACCCGCTGAAAGTTGGATCTCGGCTGGGCCACGGAGACGCCCACGCGATCGTTCGATTCCATCCGCCAGCCTTCGATCGGATGCGCTTCGCGGACATACACGGCCAGGAACTCGGCCCGATCGCCGTATTTGTGGCTCAGATCATCAAGGGTCCCAAACTGGGACCGGAACGGCCCTCACGTGAAGCTGCCGAAGATCAGGACTACGGGCTTCTTTCCTCGATAATCAGCCAGCGAGATCCGTCGTGCCTTATCGTGCGTCTCCAGGGAGAACGCCGGCCCCTCCTGACCGAGACGCGGGCCCTCGCAGGATGACCCGATCTCGCCCGAGAACAGGCCCTTGAGGAGCGTGACACGCGAGGGGCCCTCCGAGGCGACGGACGTCCCGCGTTTTGACGGTGCCGCTGGATAGAGCAGATCCGCGAGGTCGTCTTGAGTGAGGAACTTCTTCCCCTTCGTCGCTCGCTCGAAGGATTTCTCCCACTCTTCCAACGTGATCCGGCCGTTTCCGTTCTGGTCCATCCGCGCGAACCGCCCTCGCGCCTGGGCTCGTCCCTGGAGGAACCGCGAGCGGGGAGACCAGTCGAGGTCCTCGCTCGTAACGGCCTCATCGCCATCGCGGTCGAGGGCGCGGAACAACGGGGCCGACCCTTTGAGCTCCTCGGCGGTCAGAACGCCGTCCTTGTTGAGATCGAACCGGCCTGCCAGCCAGCTCCAGCCGTAGCGACTCTCCGACGCGTGGAACCAGCCGGAGGTTGGGCTCATATTCGATCCGTTGATCAGGATTGCCCCCAGCATCTCCGCAAACTCCGGCACCTTCGGCTTCGGGCGGGGCGGATCGGCCGCAAAACTCGCCGAAGCAAAAAGGGCGAGCGGAATCGCCGCCAAAAATAGCTTCAGTCGCATCATGGCAAACACTCATCGTTCGGGACCGCTTGCAGACCGAATCTCTGCGTCTTGATGATGCCCGCCTGAAGTGAACGTGTCCATACGCAAGCCGCGTCATCGTCGAATGAAACAGGAAGTATCCGAGAGCAACTCCGGATCAAAACCCGCATCGGAGTGATCGCATTCATATATAATATTATATATTAGTTATTTTACATAAGTCAACGTAACAAGGTGGGCGTGATCGCCGCGTTCCGGAGGCGTGGCGCCAAGGTCTGCGCACAAGAAATTTTAACGGAAAAACGCCTGAGTTCTCGTCGAGATCGTCTCGCCAAACGGCGGTTTGTGGAGATAATGCCGTCGACCCCGAAAGGCTTCGGGGAGCAGCCCTGGCCAGTGCCAGGCCCTTCCAGCGCATGGATCGCTCGCGGGGGAATCATGTCTGTCGTCTCCAAGAAACCGGCGGTAGGGCGATTGATCCCTCATCGCCGGTTTCGTCCGGTCTCCGCATCCGGCTCGATCCGGCATACCCAGGCTGTATGCCGGTGAGCCCGAGAACTGCCGGCGCAGCCGGCGCGAGTTCCTGTCGATCATGGCCCAACTGGGGATGATGCTGGCCGTCTTCGACGCCTACCGGCTCGAGACCCGATCGTTCCGGCTGCTCGTGCTGCTGGCGATGGTGACGCTTGCCGGTCCACTACCTGGTGCCCTACCGCTGGAAGAAGCCGCTCTTCGTGGCCGTCTCGATCCTGGGGATGGTCCTCGTCAACGGCCTGTCTACCTCGGGCGGCGTGCTGGCCGTCTCGGCGGTGCTCCTGGTCGCTGGCCGGCGGCGCCGCTTCGCCTGGCGGAGTCCGCGTCGGACTGATCGCCGCGGTGGCCGTGTTCCTGGCCGTGCTCCGGTCGCGGGTCGGCTCCGGCGCCGAGGCGATCTCGACCGGGGTCATCCCGGTGGTCGCGACGATGTTCATGTTCCGGATGATGATTTATCTCTACGAGCGGAAGCACGCCCGGGGCCGCGAGCCGCTCGTCGACACGCTCGAGCTACTTCTTCCTGCTGCCCAACTACGTCTTCCCGCATTTCCCGGTGGTCGACTACCGGGCGTTCCAGCGCGGTTACTTCGCGCGCGGCATCCACGAGATCCAGCGGGCGGGCCTGGTGATGATGTCGCGAGGGACCGTGCATCTGCTCCTCTATCGCGTGATCGACCGCTTGCTGCTGATCTCCGCCGACGCGGTGCACGGCCCGCTGAGCCTCGCGGGCTACCTGGTCTGCAATTACCTGCTGTATCTGCGGGTGTCGGGCCAGTTCCACATGGCCTGCGGCCTGCTCCACCTGTTCGGCTTCCAGCTCCCCGAGACCCACCACCACTACCTGCTGGCGACCGGCTTCACCGACTACTGGCGACGGATCAACATCTACTGGAAGGATTTCATGGTGCGGATCGTGTTCAACCCGGTGGTCTTCCGGCTGAAGCGACTGGCCGCAGCCGGTGGCGCTGGCGGCGGCGACGGCCGTGGTCTTCCTGGTCACCTGGCTGCTGCACGCCTACCAGTCGTTCTGGCTGCGGGGCATCTGGGGCTTCGGCGCGCCCGACGCCCTGTTCTGGGGCATCCTCGGCGTCCTGGTGCTGATCAACGTCCAGCTCGACGCGCGCCGCGGCCGCGGGTAGAGCGAGGGCTCGTTCGCGGTCGCCGCTGCGGCTGGCGATCCGCGCGGCCCGGATCGCCGGCACGTTCACGACGATCGCGCTGCTCTGGTCGCTCTGGTCGAGCCCGAGCGTCGGGTCCTGGGTGGGCCTGATCCGCCGGGGTCTGAGGATCTGAAACGCGGGGGCCGCCGTCCGGCGATCCGCCCGCCGCCCCGCTGCTAGAGCCGCCAGGGCAGCGGTCCATCGGCGATCGATCGCCGCCGCCCTGTCTTCGGTCGATGGAGTACGGAAGATGTCTCATATCTCATGGGCGGCCTTGCGACTGCTCGCTGGCCGCGGCGATGCTGGGCTGGCGCTGGGTGCCGCGCGAACGGGCGCCCGGCGGGCTCGATCGGCTGCGCTGGGCGCTCGGCTGCGACGAGATCGAGAATCTCGACCGCCTGCTGAGCCAGATCGGAACCCGAGCGAATGGATCAGGGCTATTACAACCAGCTCCTCGACACCGGCCTCGAGCCCGGTGTATCGCCGCCGATCTGCCAGGCGGTCGCCGACCTGCGCGAGGTCGTGCTGAGGCCGAACCTGTCGATCGTGCGGGCCGACGGGACGACGTGGAGCACCAATGAGTTCGGGATGCGCGACCGGCCTTATGCGGTGTCCAAGCCGGCGGGGACATTCCGGATGGCGATGACTGGCGACTCGATCGGCGTCGCGGCTGGGCGTCAGCGACGGCCGGGGTTTCGAGCCGGTACTCGAGCAGTGGCTCGCCGAGCAGTCGCGTCAGACGCGGCGGGCCGGCGGTCGAGATCCTCAATCTCGCCCTGCCCGGCCGCAGCCCCGGCCAGCGCTGGGATCATTTCCAGAAGGTCGGCTGGGCGATGGCGCCCGACCTCGTCCTGTTCGAGGCGACCCCGGCCGATATCGGCTGGGACCAGCGCCGGCTCGCCGAGCTGCTGCGCCGGGGGATCGGCTGGGACTCGACCGCTCTACGGCGACATCTTGACGCGACTGGACGTCCGGCCGGGCGCGACCGAGCGCGATTTCGCGCGGGCATTGCGCCCGTATCGCTGGGAGCTTCTCGCGGCGGTCTACCGGGCCGTCGCCGCCGACTGCCGGGCCCGGGGCGTGCCTTGCCTCTGGGTGTTGATTCCCCGCGTCGGCCGGTTCGTTGAGCCTGCGGAGCACCGGCGGCTGCTCGAATTGGCCCGAGCCGCCGGGTTCGACGCGGTGCGTCGACATCTCGGATGCCTTCGACGGGTTCGATCCGGCCGCCCTGGCGATTCACCCCAGCGACTTCCACCCCAACGCCGAGGGCCACGCCCTCCTGGCCCGCCGGCTCGCCGAAGCGCTCTGGCCACTGCCCGCGCTGGGCGCGCTACGAGGCCAGGCCAAGGGCGGAGTCGAACGCAGGCGGCCGAACGAGGGCTGATCCGGTGCCAAGAGCGATCGGAAGTCGCCGCATCCGCGCAATTCCCCCTCGTCCGCGAAATCGACTTTTCCCCTTGCGGTAACATCGGTCTCGAATCGACAATTGCGAAGCGCACCGGGTTCCAGGCGAAATATGGCGTTCGACCGCGCCGGAGATGCTTGAAACGACGCATCCGATTTCGATCAAGATTCGCTCGCGAGCGGCGAACTCACTTGGGATTCGGTCCCAGCACGGACGGCCGTTCAGGTCTCGCGGCGCCACTGCCTGGTCGTAGGCCCGGCACCGCCCTTCACGTAACAAGGATCCCGAGTCTGGGATTGACGCAAAGACAACGTGAGAAAGGCCTCGCAGCATGGAGTCATACGAAGAATATCCCCGCCGCGGCCCGCGCCGGCGCGGCGTCGAGCCCTGGGAGCGCTATCTGCCGCTGTTTCCCTGGTTGGTCGGGCTGGTGCTGGGGCTCTGGCTGCTTTCCGATATGTCGTACACGGTCAAGGCGTACGAGCAAGCGGTGGTTCTCCGTTTCGGCAAGTATCATGCAACGACCCTGCCAGGGCTCCATTTCAAGGTTCCGCTGGTCGACCAGGTGATGAAGGTGAGCGTCGAAGAGCACGGCCTGCGGCTGCCCTTCGGTACGACGTCGCGAACGGCCGAGCAGGCGGATAGCCTGCGACACACCGAAGACGAGACCTTGATGCTGACCGGCGACTTGAACACGGCCTCGGTCGAATGGACCGTCGCATGGAAGGTGACGGAGCCGTCGCAGTTCTTGTTCCGGTTCCCGCTCGAGGAGTCCGACGACCTGTTTGCCGAGGACCTGCTGACGACCGTGGCCCGCACCGTCATGAATCGGCTGGTGGGCGACTTTTCCTTCGACGAGGTGATCGGCGCCAAGCGCAGCGACATCGCGTCCGAAGCGCGCGACGACATTCAGCGAATCCTGAACGTGTATGAGTGCGGCGTCACCGTGACAGCGCTTCAAATGCAGCGCGTGATCCCGCCCGAGCGGGTGAAGCCGGCGTTCGACAAGGTGAACGCGTCGATCCAGGAGAAGCAGAAGCTGGAGAATGATGCCGAGGCTAGCCGCAACAAGCTGATCCCCGAGGCCAGGGCCAACCGGGACAAGCTGATCCGGGAAGCCGAGGGCTACGCCTCGAGCCGCCGCGCTGAATCGAACGGCGAGATCGAAGCGCTCCTGTCGAAATTCCACGCCTATGAGCGCGCCCCGGAGATCACACGCCAGCGGCTCTACCTCGAGGCGATGCAAGAAGTGCTCCAAAGCGTGAAAGACAAAACGATCATTGATTCCGAGCTCAAGAATCTGTTTCCGCTCTTGAACCTAGACGCGAAGGGAGAGACCAGCCGATGAACCGCCGCCAGATCGCCGCGATTTTGGTCGGCATGGCGCTCGTGCTGGCCATCCCGTTGGGCCAATCTGTCTTGTTCACCGTCACCGAGCGCGAGCTCGCGGTGCTCTTGCAGTTCGGCCAGCCGGTCGCCACCCTCACCAGGCCGGGCGTGTACTTCAAGATGCCCTTGGTGCAGGAAGTGTTGCGGCTGCCCAAGACCCTTCAGGTCTGGCATGGGACCGGCCCGGGCGAAAAGCTCGTCGATGTGCCCACCGCCGATGGCAAGAAGGTCGAAGTCACGGTCTGGGCCGTGTGGCGGATCACCGACCCGGCCCAGTTTGTGCGGACGCTTCGCGAAGTCAAGAATGCCGAGTCGCGTGTGAAGGAGTTTGTGCGGAGCACGGCCCGCGACACGATCACCACGCACAACCTCGCCGAGATCGTGCGCAGCTCGAATCGCAAGATGAGCTACACGCTCGGGCTCCCTCCCGAGATCATCGCCAAGGCGGGTGCACCGGGAAAGAAAGCCGCCGAGGGGGACGACCAGGCGATCTTTGACTTCGTGGTTCCCCCCGAGGCGAAGGAATCGATCACCGAGGGCCGGCTGAAGATCACGAGCCAGATCAAGGACGAAGCCCAGCGCACCCTGGCCGAGGACGGGCAGCGCCAGGGCCAGAGCCGGGGCCGCGGGATCGAGCTGGTTGACGTCGGCCTCTCGCGCATCGAGTTTGTTCCGCAGGTCCGCGAGGCGGCCTTCGACCGGGCGATTTCGCTCATGGAAGCCATCGCCGTCAAAGCCATCAGCGAAGGCGAGCAGCGCAAGAAGGAGATCATCAACAAGGCCGGGGCCGACTCGAAGAAAATCGAGGGCGAGGGCAAGCAAGAGGCGAGCAAGCTGAAAGGCCGCGTCGACGCCGAGATCATCGACGCCTACGCCAAGGCGATCCGCGAGACCGGCGAATTCTACAACTTCACGCGCACGCTGGATGTCTACCGCGAGGCTCTGAAGGGCGGTACCAGGTTGATCCTGACGACCGACAGCGAGCTCTTGCGCATGATCAAGGCCGTCGAGCCCTACAAGGCGCGGACTTCCAAGCCTAGCCCCGTCGCCGCTTCCGAGCCGGCGCAGCCGTCGACGTCATCCGCCTCCGCGCCCCGCGAGTGAGCACGGCCGCCGGCTGCCGATCCAGCGAATGCCGGGGCGCGGATCACCACAATGCCCCGGTGCTTGCTCGGGACCATTGTCGCCTGAGAACACAATGCTCGTGTTGTCCGCGACACCCAGCTCGTTCCGAGACGGGCCGCCGACAAACTCGATGAAGCGGCGAAACGGGTGAGACGCGAGCAAGCCCCAATCTCCTCCGGAGTAGCGACCCGTCACCCATTCGGGTCATCGAGCAATTGCTGCAAGCGAGCACCGAGCGGTGGCGGGAAGCGGGCGGGCCAGGTCGCATCGATCAGGCCGACGCCGATCATGTCGAGGATGTGAACTCTGTCTTTGAGTCGATAGGAGGTCAACTTCATTACCAAGAGCGCATCGAGCTTGACGACCTGAAATTCGATGGCCCTTTCTGATTCTTCGATTTCGGGCAAATTGAAGTCGTCGTCCCGTCGAACCTTCTCACCGGCGTAGAGGAGATGAATTCCACCGCTGGGTTTGCCTTGCGGCCCGTCGACGAAGGTATCGATGTCGAGGAGTTCGTGATAAACGAACCCGACCGTTTCAAGACAGGCTCTTGCCGCGGGAAAGTCATGACGTCGGATCAGAATATCGACCTCGCGAGTATTGCGGACGGCGTCCTCGTCGATCCGGCCAACCCACTCCGCGACAGCGTTGCCACCGGCGACGGCGTAAGGCACGCCGGCCGCGTCGAGCGTGCGGGTCGCCCTGCGCAGTCGCTCCTTGACCTTTTCCGCTGCGATGAGCGTCCTTTCCCAACCGATGGGTTCGACTGCTGCCTCTGCCATCACGAACGCCCCCTGCGACTTTTGCTATCGTAACCGAAAAACACGAGGTGCGGCGACTCGCAATCGGCGGAGCAAAGTAGGAAGCGGATCACGTGGCGAAAAAGCTGGGAGCGACCAAGCTGCCGCAGGTTGCCGGGCAAGATGAATCGCGCCGACGCCGAGCCGCTGCTGCGGGCCGGCCAAGAGCGCATGAAGCAGCAGGAGAAGACGATCCCGCCGCGGAGCCAGGTCCGCCTCTCCGAGGCCCTCGACCCGCTGATCGAGTCGTCCACCGCGACGAACAAGCCGGATGAAAATAGTCACTTACGACGAATCGCAAGTGGCTACTTATGGAGGCGGCGGGAATTGCACCCGCGTCTCAAAAATCCTGGTGTGGCTCGTCGCGGCGGATTCTCGGGACGCGGATTGAAGGCGCGGCGAGTCCAACCCACGTCGTGACCGGTGAACTGCGCTCCAGGATCCACGATCGCCGCACGGCGTGTACGCTGGGATTCGAGATCGCCGGATTCCGCGACAAGCACGGTGTCGTGTGAGCCCTCTGCGGGCGATCACGATTGGAAAGAAGCCGACCGGCGTTGCATCGGGTGTCCCTCCTCCCCTTCGCATACGGACACAAAACGCCTGTTTGCGCCGTTCGATGTGGATCGCGCGATTTCGGCAACGCGGCGCTGCAGCTCGTTCTACCCCCGCCGCCGGGTGGCAGTTAAACTGATGCATGCCCCCACGCGTCGAGATCGGATTGCGACGTCAACCGAGGCGTGCAGCTAGGCCCCCAGCGAAGGCCCCGCGAGAGGAAACTCCGTCCATGAATGATGTGGAGCAACTCCTCGCAGCCATCGAGCAGGGAGACCCGAAGGCCGCCGAGCAACTTCTGCCCTTGGTCTACAACGAGCTCCGCAACCTCGCCATTCAGAAACTGGGCCGCGTGCCGCCGGGTCAGACGCTTCAGCCCACCGCCCTGGTCCACGAGGCCTATCTACGCTTGGTCGGCGGGGAAGAGAGGCTCTGGGACAGCCGGGGCCACTTCTTCGCCGCCGCGGCCGAGGCGATGCGCCGCATCCTGGTGGAGAACGCCCGCAAGAAGGGGAGCCGCAAGCGCGGGGGCGACCGGGCGCACCGCCGACTTCGACGTCGACCAACTGGCCGTTCCCGAACTCCGCGAGGACCTGCTGGCCCTGGACGAGGCCCTCGACCGCTTGGCCGCGGCCGATTCCGAAGCGGCGCGGCTGGTGCAACTCCGCTACTTCGCGGGGCTGACGCTCGCCGAGGCGGCGAAAGTCATGGATGTCTCCCCGCGGACGGCCGATCGCCTTTGGGCCTACGCCCGGGCCTGGTTGCATCAGGCCCTCGAAGTCGGCGGTTAAAAGGCGCAGCGATTCCGAAGCAAATTGGCGTGATTCCACCGCCGATTTCGCATTGGTAGGCGGTGCCATACCTGGGGCATGGTCAGGAACGACGCACCGCAAGCCACGTCCCCGGCAACCACGATTGTAGAGTGTAGCGCGATGGGTGAACGAACGATCTTTTTCGAGGCGGTGGAGAAAGACGACCCGGCCGAACGGGCGGCTTACCTGGATGACGCCTGCGCTGGCGATCCGAATTTGCGGCGGCGCATCGAGGCGCTGCTTCAGTCGCATGCGACGGTGGGCGATTTCCTGGACATGCCGGCGGCCGAACAGCTCGCGGCGGGGTCGGGCATCCCGGCCGATCGCGGCTTTTCGGGTGCCGGCCTTGCCTCGCCGGTGCGGTCCAAATCCAACGGCCCGCTCGACTTCCTGAGTCCGTCCCGGCGGCCGGACTCGCTCGGCCGGCTGGGGCATTACGAGGTGCTGCAGGTCATTGGCCAGGGCGGCATGGGCACCGTCTACATGGCGGAGCAGGATAACCCACGCCGCACTGTGGCCCTCAAGGTCGTCCGCCCCGGCTTCGCCTCGCCCGCCATCGTCAAGCGGTTCAACCACGAGGCCCAGATCCTGGGCCGGCTGCATCACCCGGGCATCGCGCAGGTCTACGAGGCCGGCCTCGCCGACGACGGCCAGCCGTATTTCGCGATGGAGTTTATCCACGGGCTGCCGCTGGACGAGTTTGCCCGCCGCCGCGGCCTCGACCTCACTGCCCGCGTGAGTCTCGTGGCGCGGGTGTGCGACGCGGTGCAGCACGCCGCACGATCAGGGGGTCATCCATCGCGACTTGAAGCCGGCCAACATCCTTGTCGTGGAAACCGGACAGCCGAAAGTGCTCGACTTCGGCGTGGCGCGCGCCACCGGCGCCGACCTTCTCACCATGACCGGCCTGACCCAGGCCGGCCAGCTCATCGGCACGCCCGACTACATGAGCCCCGAGCAGGTGGGCGCCGACCCCGCCGCCATCGACCACCGGACCGACGTGTACGCGCTGGGGGTGATCCTCTTCGAGCTGGCGGCTCACCGCCGGCCGTACCAACTGGAGAACCGGCCCCTGGCCGAGACCGCCCGGTTGATCCAGGAGCAAGACCCGCCCCGGCTCGGCTCGATCAACCCGGAACTCCGCGGCGACGTGGAGACGATCGTGGCCAAGGCACTCGAGAAGGAGCCCGCGCGGCGCTACAGGTCGGCGGCGGACCTCGCGGCGGATCTAAGGCACTGGCTGAGCCACGAGCCGATCCTGGCGCGGCCGCCGTCGGCCTTGTACCACTTGCACAAATTCGCCCGGCGGCACAAGGGCCTGGTCGGCGGGGTGGTCGCTACTGGGGTAGCCCTGGTCCTGGGACTGGTTGGCACCGCCCTCTTTGCCATCCGCGAGGCCCACCAGCGCGGCCAGGCCGAGTACAACGCCCAGCAGGCGATCGATGAGAAACGCGAGGCGCAGTTCCAGGCGTACCGCGCCCGGATGGCCGCCGCGGCCGCGGCGCTATCGGCGCACGACGTGGCCGACGCCGCGCGCAGCTCGACGCGGCCCCGGCGGACTTGCGCGACTGGGAGTGGCGGCACCTTAGCAGCCGGCTCGACGACAGCTCTGAGGTGATCCAGTTGCCCGCCGGGGAAGTCGGCTTTCTGTCCGGGGGCCGCGACCGGATCCGGGCCTGGGCCATGACAAGCACCGGCTTGCGACTCACAGACCTGGACGGAGTCGTAGACAAGATCCTGGCGATCGGGCCAGAGCGCGGGCATAACCTGACCGTCACGCAGACTCGTCCCGGACTTCGGGTCGTCGCATGGGTTGCCAATACGACCTTTGACCTGCTGGACGAGGCCGGTCAGGTCCTGCGCCGCGTGGTAGTGCCCGCTCAGACTGAGACCAGTGCCGTCGCCGTGAGTCCGGACGGAGAGCGATTGGCCTGCGCCCGGCGTGACGGCACGCAGGTGCGGCTCGTGATCCTTGACGCAACTTCCGGCAAGCAAACAGCGGTGTGCGAAGGCCACCGCGATGGCGTTTGGGCTTACTCCTTCAGCCCGGACGGCGCGCGGCTCGCCTCAGCCGGCGAAGATAATACGGCGCGTCTGTGGGAAACGGCGACCGGCCTACTGCTCGCCACGTGCCGGGGGCACTCGAGCAAGGTCTTGAGCGTCGCGTTCCGCGCAGACGGCGCACGTCTCGTAACCTCGTCGGCAGACGGGACAGTTCGCCAGTGGGACGTTGCGACCGGCCGGCAGGTCGAACCGCCTTACGACCGCCATTCCGGCGAGGTTGGCACCGCCGTCTTCAGCCCCGACGGCCAATGGATCGCCTCGGCGGGCACCGACCGCACGATCCGAGTGTGGCGGTCGGCGGGTAGGGAGGACGTCGCGGTCCTGCTGGGCCACACGGGATCCGTGACCGAAGTGGCGTTCGCCCCGGTCGGCCACCGGCTCGCCTCGCTCAGTTCCGATCGGGGGCTCGGGTGGGCGGGGGACGACACGGTGCGGGTATGGGACGTGGATCCCGAGGCGACCCTGCCCGCGCTGCGCGGCCACACCAGCTTCGTCTACCCGGTGGCCTTCAGCCCGGACGGACGCTGGCTTGCCTCAGGGGGTTGGGACAGCAAGGTGCGCCTGTGGGATGCGGCAACCGGCGAGCCCTGTGCGAGCTTGCCTCACCCGGACGTCGTGCCGAGCCTGGCTTTCAGCCCCGACGGAACGTGGATGGTGAGCGGGAACTTCGCGGGTGACCGGCTGCGGATCTGGGACATGGCAACCGTTCGCGTCCGCAAGGAAATCCAGGGGCCCGCTGGGAACCTCCGTTTTTTGATCGTCAGTCCGGACGGAATCAGGATGGCCGCGACGGCGCTCGACTCGCAGAGCAAGTTTCGGCTGCGGGTCTGCGACGTCGCGTCCGGCGAGCGATTGTTTTCAGCCGAAGGCGCGGCCCTGGCCTACAGCCCCGACGGCCGTTGGCTGGCCGTCCGGGATGCGGACGAGAAGACCGTGCTCCTCCTGGACGCGCAAACGCACCAGACGGCCGCCCGATTCCATGGTCACGAGAGGGTCGTCCACGGGGCCGCGTTCAGTCCCGACAGCCGCCGACTCGCCTCGTGCAGCATGGACCGCACCGTTCGCCTGTGGCAGATCGACAGCGGTGGGTGCCAGGTGCTGCGCGGGCACACCGACGAGGTCTTCGCGGCGGCCTTCCATCCCGATGGCCGGCGCCTGGCAACGGCCGGCCGCGACCGGGCGGTCTGGCTGTGGGACCTGGCGCGGGGCGAGGAAGTGGCGCGGCTGTCAGGGCACACCAGCTACGTCTGGTCGCTGGCCTTCAGCCCCGACGGCGCGACGCTGGCGTCCGGCTCCGGCGACTTCACGGTCCGCCTCTGGGACACCGCGCCCTTGAAGACGCGTTACCAGGCGCGCCGCGAGGCCGCCGCCCTGCGACCCGAGGCCCAGCGACTGGTCGCGCGCCTCTTCGACGAGCTACGCGCGCCTGCCGAGGTCGTTGCACGTCTGCGGGCCGACCAGAGCTTGAGCGACCCGCTGCGCCGCGCGGCCTTGCGTGCGGTGCTGCGCCGGGGGCAGCCAGACATACCGTAGGTGCACCGCCTCGGAGAGCTGCGTTCGGGAAGGGCGGCGTCGGCGAGATTGACCACGCGGAGGGGCGCCCGCGTCACCGGATGCGCAGAATGCGACAGGTCGCCTCGTAGCTGGCCTCGAGTTCGAGCGGCATGGATCGGCTCGCATGGTCCGACGTTGGAGTCCCGGCTTTAGCCGGTTTGGATCGTCGGCGGGACGCAGAGCCGGCTGAAGCCAGGACTCCAACATCATCACGGCGCCGTCTGACGTTGGAGTCCCGGCTTCAGCCGGTTTGGATCGTCCGCGGGGTCGACAACCGGCTCACGTGGTTACTCGGGCACCTTCGCGCGATGTGGTTCACAACTCGGGCGGGTCCCAATCCCTCCCGTAATCGAGGATGGGATATTCGCGCCAACGCCGCTCCGTCTCCTCGCGACCGACTTTCTCCAAGTACTCCGCCGCATTCGAGTACGGCCAGTCCTGCCACCGTTCGACGTAGCCATGACGCACCGGATTGTGCAGGACGTAGTTTACAGTCGCCCAGAAGTGCCGCTCGGATTTCATGGCGGTCTCGGCAGCCCGGTGCCAAACCTGCCGTCCACGGCGGCAGTCTTCCCCATTCCACCGAAATGATGTCCGACCGTGCAACTGGCCAAGAGCCTTAAGCAACGCATCCAGATCAAACGTGTCGACGAGCACATGGTAATGATTTGGCAACAAGGTCCATACGACGAGTACCCGCGTCAGCTCGTCTACGGTTTTCAACAGCTCCAATTCGAACTCGGCCATTCGTTGTGGACTAACACCGATCACGGGACGGTGTTCGTAGCAGGCCGCCGAAAGTAAGAACAGGCCAGATTCACCGACATAATGCGGCGGTCCGTGCCAGGGGCGAGGATGCCGCTTCCGCTCCTCTAACACGGCTTTCCGTTGCTCCGGCGTCATGCGCCTCCAGGAGTACATGGGACGGCCTACGTCCATCCTCGCATCTCCGTTGGAGTCACGGCTTCAGCCAGTCTGGGTCTAGGTCGTCGCGCCCTGCCGGCTGAAGCCGGGACTCCAGCATCATACCCGCTCGAGTCCCGGCTTCAGCCAGTCCCCGGGACTCCGACATCATACCGGCGTTGGAGTACCGGCTTCAGCCGGTCTGGGTCTGGCTCGCGCAGCGCCGGCTGAAGCCGGGACTCCAGCATCATACCCGCCCATGGCACCAACATTTTTTTTTCCGATCTCGTGGCGAACTTCGCGCGCCGATTTCGGATTAGAAGCAGTTCGGATTCTCGACGACAACTCAGGGCAGTGAGACGAGGCGCAAGGAGACCGGCCCGATCGCGTCAGGGCGCCGCGCTCGCATTTGAGGTAGACCGCACAGCGCCGCGTCGCGGCCAGCCGATCCCCGAGCGGGGCGGGCCGCGACGCCGACCGATCGGCTGGCCGGGGGCATGGCCGCCGGGGCCGGGTCCGACCAGTTTGCTTTCGCAATCGTTGAAGATTCGTCGCCAATCGCCGCCGCACCCGACCGACCCGTCCCCGACCGTGGTCGGACTTCCGGGCTGCGCGCCGCGATCCCCGGAACCACCACGATTCGCATCGCACCGTATCGCATGGCAATGCACCGCAAGACATCCCACTCGAGGAGAAGACATCCATGGCCAGCCGTCGCAGAATCCGCCAGCGGTTCGCACTCGCCTCGCAGACGGCCCACAACCACCACCTGCGCCGTCGCCCGGCGCTGGAGGCCCTCGAGTCGCGCGTCCTCTTGTCCACGTTCAGGGTTATAAGCGTACTCGATACCGGCAGCGGCTCGAACGACACGGGCGACCTGAGGTACTGCATCACCCAGGCCAACGCCAACAACCAGGCGAACACGATCGTCTTCGACTCCAACATATTCAGCTTCCCCCAGACGATTACGCTGGGCGGCAGCCCGCTCGAGCTGAAGGACACCGGCGGGACTCAGACGATCACCGGGCCGGCTGCGGGCGTGATCATCCGCGGCGGCCAGAAGAGCGGCGTCTTCGATATCGATGCGAACGTGACCGCTTCGCTCTCCGGCATGACCATCACCGGCGGCTCCGACGCCTCCGGTGGCGGTGGCGGAGTGTATAACCGCGGCAACGTGACGCTCACCGACTGCGCGGTCAGCGACAACACGGCCTTCTACGGCGGCGGCATCGACAACCGCGGTAACGTGACGCTCACCGACTGCGCGGTCAGCGACAACACGGCCTTCTACGGCGGCGGCATCGACAACGATGGCACCACCGCCACGTTGACCGGCACCACAGTCTCGGGCAACTCGGCCGTCCAGGGCGGCGGCATCGACAACGAGGGCACCGCCGCCACGTTGACCGGCACCACAGTCTCGGGCAACTCGGCCGTCCAGGGCGGCGGCATCGAGACCGGCAACGGGTCGCTGACCATCACGACCACCACGATCAGCGGCAATAAAGTCCAGGGCTCAGCCGGCAAGGACGGCACCACGGGAGCTCATGGTACTAACGCCAAAAGCGGCATCGGCGGCAAAGGCGGGATCGGTGGCGTTGGCGGCAATGGCGAGAACGCTGCCGGCGGGGGCCTCTACGTCGCGGCGGGGACCGTCGACCTGACGAACTCGACGCTCTCTGACAACACGGCCGAGGGCGGAGCGGGTGGGACAGGGGGCAAGGGTGGTATCGGGGGCAAGGGCGGCGGCGGCGATGGAGAAGCCGGCTTCACCAGCAGACAGACTCACGTCAGTGGTTTCTCGGGGGGCAGGGGCGGAACGGGCGGCCCCGGCGGCACCGGGGGCGAAGGATTCGGAGGTGGCCTGTATGTCGTCGGCGGGACGCTGTCAGTCCTCAATACGACGTTCGCCGGTAACGAGGCGAACGGTGGCTTGGGTGGCTTGGGCGGTGTGGGTGGCGTAGGCGGCGTGGGTGGCACCGCCACAAAAGAAGCCAACGGGAATTTTCTAGGCGTGGGTGGCGCGGGCGGCGTGGGCGGACGGGGCGGCGTGGGCGGCGTGGGCGGAGAGGGCACCGGAGGTGGCGTTTACCTCGCCGGCGGCGCCGTGACCCTCCAGTACACGACGATCGCCATCGACCAGGTCAGCAGCGGTCAGGCTGGCGCGGGCGGTGCGGGCGCGACCGGTGGTCTCGGAGGCTCAGGCAACCCGAACGGGTCGAAGGGGGCCAATGGTTCGAGCGGTCCGAGCGGTATAGTTGGCTCCGCCAGCGGCGGCGGGATCAACACGAGTATCCTCGCGAACCTGGACAGCACGATCGTTGCGACCAACACCAACGAAGGCCAACCCAGCGATGTTCTCGGTGAGCTAGACCCGAAAAGCTCGAACAACCTGTTCGGCAATGGCGGCTCCGGCGGGTTGACGAACGGCCTCTCCGGCAACATCGTCCTCTCCCTCAACATCTCCGTCGGCGTCGCCGATGCCGGGCTGACCGCGCTGGACGATTACGGCGGGCCGACTCAGACCATGGCCCTCCGCCCCGGCAGTCCCGCCATCGGCGCCGGCGGCGTGATCGGCTTATCGAGCCCCACGATCGACCAGCGCGGCTTCCCTCGGCCCCTTGATTCCATCTCGGACATCGGCGCCTACCAGACCGGATTCGCCGGGCCGCTCGTCGTCACGGAGACCGGCGACAGTGGCGCGCCCGCCGCAGAGCTCGACATGCGCGGGGCGTTCGACCTGGCCAACCTCCTGGGCGACGCGACGTTCAGCTTCGACCCGACCATCTTCGCGACCCATCGAACGATCCGCTTAACGGCCGGCCAGCTCGACCTGAGCGACACCATCGGGCTGCTGACCTTCGACGGCCCGGCCGCCGGCCTGACCATCGACGCCGGCGGAAAGAGCGGCGTCTTCCTGGTGGAACCCGGCGTGACCGCCGCGCTCTCCGGCCTTACCCTCACCGGCGGGTCGGCCCAGGTCGGCGGCGGCCTGGAGAACTTCGGCACGATCACGCTCACCGACTGCACGATCAGCGGCAACTCCGCCGGCAACGGCGGCGGCGGCGTGTATAACCACGGCACGGCGACACTCATCGACTGCACGATCAGCGGCAACTCCGCCGGCAACGGCGGCGGCGGCGTGTATAACGACGGCACGGCGACGCTCACCGCTTGTACGATCAGCGGCAACTCCGCCAATAAAGGCGGCGGCGTATTCCTCCTGAGCGGCGCGGACTCCCGGACGACGATCGTCGACACGATCGTCGCGGGCAACTCCTCAAAAACCAGCCCCGACCTCTCCGGGACGGTCGACCAGGACCAGGGGTACAACCTGATCGGCGACGGGGACGGCGCCAGCGGGTTCACCGCCGCCGGCGACCAGGTGGGCACCGCCGCCAGCCCCATCAATCCGCGGCTGGCCCCGCTGGGCGACTACGGCGGGACGACCCAGACCATGGGCCTCCTGGGCGGCAGCCCCGCCATCGGCAAGGGATTCGCCATCGCAGGGATAACGACCGACCAGCGCGGCTTCGCGCTGGACGCGCCCCAGCCCGACATCGGCGCCTTCCAGAGCACCCTGATGGTTAACACGACGACCGACGCCGGCTACGGACTCCTCTCGCCGCCGGGCGAGCTGAGCCTCCGCCAGGCCGTCGGCCTGGCCAACTTCCTGGGCGGGACCCAGACCATCACCTTCGACCCCGCCGTCTTCGCGACCGCCCAGACGATCGCCCTGACCGGCGGACAGCTCGCGCTAAGCGACACCAGCGGGCTGGAGACGATCACCGGCCCGGCCGCCGGCGTGACCATCGACGCCGGCGGAGCGAGCCGCGTCTTCCAGGTGGACAGTGGCGTGACCGCCGCCCTCTCCGGCCTGACCCTCACCGGCGGCGGCTCGGCCAGGTTCGGCGGCGGCCTGTACAACAGCGGTACGGTCACGCTCACCGACTGCACGGTCAGCGGCAACACCGGCGGCAACGGCGGCGGCCTGTTCGACAAAGGTACGGCAACGCTCGTCGACTGCACGTTCAACGGCAATTCGGCCGCCTACGGCGGCGGCCTGTACAACAACCCCGGCGGTACGGTAACGCTCATCGACTGCACAATCAGCGGCAACTCTGTCGGTGAAGAGGGCGGCGGCATGTGGGGCCTCGGCACGGCGACGATCACCGCTTGTACGATCAGCGGCAACTACGCCCGCGGCTTTGGCACAGGCGGCGTCGTCAACTACTCCCGCCAGTCGACGATGGGCGAAACGATCGTCGCGGGCAACGGCGGCCCCGACCTCATTTGGGCCGGCGGTGACCAGGGTTACAACCTGATCGGCGACGGGACCGAGGCCTTCGACGCCCCCAACTTCACCGCCGCCGGCGACCAGGAGGGCACCGAATCCAGCCCCATCGATCCGTTGCTCGCCCCGCTGGGCGACTACGGCGGGCCGACTCAGACAATGGCCCTCCTACCCGGCAGCCCCGCCATCGGCAAGGGAGTTGCCATCGCCGGCATCACGACCGACCAGCGCGGCCTCGCGATGGACGCGCCCCAGCCCGACATCGGCGCCTTCCAGAGCACTCTGGTGGTTAACACGACGACAGACGCCGGCTACGGACTCCTCTCGCCGGCGGGCGAGCTGAGCCTCAGCCAGGCCCTCGGCCTGGCCGACTTCCTGGGCGGGAACCAGACCATCACCTTCGACCCCACCGCCTTCGCGACCGCCCAGACGATCGCCCTGACGGCCGGCCAGCTCGAGCTGAGCGACACCGGCGGGCTTCTGAGCATCGACGACCCGGCCGCCGGCCTGACCATCGACGCCGGCGGAAAGAGCGGCGTCTTCGCGGTGGACAGCGGCGTGACCGCCGCGCTCTCCGGCCTGACCATCACCGGCGGCTCGGCCTTGGCCGGCGGCGGCCTTGAAAACTTCGGCACGATCACGCTCACCGACTGTACGATCAGCGACAACTCCGCCTCGAGCTTCGGCGGCGGCCTGTGCGACGTCGGCACGGCGACGCTGACCGATTGTACGATCAGCGGCAACTCCGCCACCTTCGGCGGCGGCGTGAATGCCTACGGCCCTCTGACGCTCACCGCCTGCACGGTCAGCGGCAATTCGGCCGCCTACGGCGGCGGCGTCTTCCTCGTAAGCAGCCCCGACTCCCGGACGACGATCGGCGACACGATCGTCGCGGGCAACGCCGCAACCACCAGCCCCGACTTCGTCGGGATGATCGACCAGGACCAGGGTTCCAACCTGATCGGCGACGGGGACGGCTCCGGCGGTTTCACCGCCGCCGGCGACCAGGTGGGCAGCGGCAACAGCCCCATCGATCCGCGGCTGGCCCCGCTGGGCGACTACGGCGGGCCGACCCAGACCATGGCCCTCCTCCCCGGCAGCCCCGCCATCGGCAAGGGAGTTGCCATCGCCGGCATCACGACCGACCAGCGCGGCTTCGCGCTCGACTCGCCCCAGCCCGACATCGGCGCCTTCCAGAGCAATCCCCTGGTCGTCAACACGACCAGCGACGCCAGCGACGGGACCGGCTCGCTGCCGGGGATCCTCAGCCTGCGACTGGCGGTCAAACTGGCCAACATCGATGGCGCGCGGCGACGATCACGTTCGACCCGACCGTCTTCGCCGCGCCTCAGACGATCGCCCTGACGGGCGGCCAGCTCGAGCTGAGCGAGACCAGCGGGCTGCTGAGCATCGACGGCCCGGCCGCCGGCCTGACCATCGACGCCGAGCGGAAAGAACAGCTTATTCAATAACGTCTTCGAGGTGGACATTGGCGTGACCGCCGCGCTCTCCGGCCTGACCCTCACCGGCGGCTCGACCAAGTCGGCTCATCCGGTCACGGCGGCGGCGTGGATAACATCGGCACGATCACGCTCACCGACTGCACGATCAGCGGCAACTCCGCCGCAGCCGGTCTCTCCGACTTAGGTTTCGGCGGCGGCATGTATAACGTCGGCACGGCGACGCTCATCGACTGCACGATCAGCGGCAACTCCGCGACTTACGGCGGCGGCATGTTGAACGCCGGCACGGCGACGCTCACCGATTGTACGATCAGCGGCAACTCCGCCACAAGAACGGCGGCGGCCTGTTGAACGACGGCACGGCGACGCTCACCAATTGCACGATCAGCGGCAACTCCGCCAACGAAGGCGGCGGCGTCTTCCTCGTGGCGCCGGACTCCCGGACGACGATCGTCGACACGATCGTCGCGGGCAACTCCGCAAGAACCAGCCCCGACTTCTCCGGGAAGGTCGACCAGGACCGGGGTTACAACCTGATCGGCGACGGGGACGGCGCCAGCGGGTTCACCGCCGCCGGCGACCAGGTGGGCACCGCCGCCAGCCCCATCAATCCGCGGCTGGCCCCGCTGGGCGACTACGGCGGGCCGACCCAGACCATGGCCCTCCGCACCGGCAGCCCGGCCATCGGCCAGGGCACGACCGTCGCCGGCCTCACCACCGACCAGCGCGGCTTCGCGCTGGACTCGCCCCGGCCCGACATCGGCGCCTTCCAGAGCAATCCCCTGGTCGTCAACACGACTGGCGACGGATCCGGCTCGCCGCCGGGGATCCTCAGCCTGCGACAGGCGGTCAGCCTGGCCAACATCGTCGGCGCCGGGACGATCACCTTCGACCCTACCGCCTTCGCGGCGCACGAGACGATCAGCCTGACCGCCGGCCAGCTCGAGCTGAGCAACCTGGGCGGGCTCGAAACGATCACCGGCCCGGCCGCCGGCCTGACCATCAACGCCGGCGGAACTAGCGGCGTCTTCCACGAGGACGGCGGCGTGACCGCCGCGCTCTCCGGCCTGACCATCACCGGCGGGTCGGCCAAGCTCGGCGGCGGCCTGCTCAACTTCGGTACGGTCACGCTCACCGACTGCACGATCAGCGGCAACTCGCCAACGACGGAGGCGGCGGCATATTTAACTACGGCACGGCGACGCTCACCGATTGCACGATCAGCGGCAACTCCGCCCCAAGAGGCGGCGGCGTGTTTAACCTCGGCACGGCGACGCTCACCGATTGCACGATCAGCGGCAACTCCGCCAACGAAGGCGGCGGCGTGTATGTCTTCCGCGACACGAGCGTCCTCACGCTGACCGCGTGCACGATCAGCGGCAACAGCGCCTCGACCGAGGGAGGCGGCATCGACCTCAATGCGTCCCTCGGCTACCCGCTAGGGTTCATCGGCGACACGATCGTCGCGGGCAATAACGCGGGAACCGGCCCCGACGTCTCCGGGATCGTTGTCGACCAGGGTTCCAACCTGATCGGCGACGGGGACGGCGCCAGAGGCTTCACCGCCGCCGGCGACCAGGTGGGCACCGCGACAAGCCCCATCGATCCCTTGCTGGCCCCGCTGGGCGACTACGGCGGGCCGACCCAGACCATGGCCCTCCGCACCGGCAGCCCCGCCATCGGCAAGGGCACGACCGTCGCCGGCCTCACCGCCGACCAGCGCGGCTTCGCGCTGGACGCGCCCCGGCCCGACATCGGCGCCTTCCAGAGCGATCCCCTGGTCGTCAACACGACCAGCGACGGGCCCGGCTCGCCGCCGGGGATCCTCAGCCTGCGACAGGCGGTCAACCTGGCCAACGTCATGGATGGTGCCGCGACGATTACTTTCGACCCGACTGTCTTCGCGGCGCCTCAGACGATCGCCCTGACGGGCGGCCCGCTCGAGCTGAGCGACCCGGGCGGGCTCGAGACGATCACCGGCCCGGCCGCCGGCCTGACCATCGACGCCGGCGGAAAGAGCCGCGTCTTCGTGGTGGACAGTGGCGTGACCGCCGCGCTCTCCGGCCTGACCATCACCGGCGGGTCGGCCTCGGGCGGCGGCGGCCTGGCGAACCACGGCACGGTCACGCTCGCCGACTGCACGGTCAGCGGCAACTCCGCCTCGAGCTTCGGCGGCGGTGTGGATAACTACGGCACGGCGACGCTCACCGATTCACGATCAGCGGCAACTCCGCCACCCTCGGCGGCGGCGTGAGTGCCGACGGCCCTCTGACGCTCACCGCCTGCACGGTCAGCGGCAATTCGGCCACCATTGGCGGCGGCGTCTTCCTCCTGAGCGGCCCCGACTCCCGGACGACGATCGGCGACACGATCGTCGCGGGCAATGCCGCAACCATCGGCCCCGACCTCTCCGGGACGGTCGACCAGGACCTGGGTTCCAACCTGATCGGCGACGGGGACGGCGCCAGCGGGTTCACCGCCGCCAGCGACCAGGTGGGCACCGCCGCCAGCCCCATCGATCCCTTGCTGGCCCCGCTGGGCGACTACGGCGGGCCGACCCAGACCATGGCCCTCCGCCCCGGCAGCCCCGCCATCGGCCAGGGCATCGACCGTCGCCGGCATCACCACCGACCAGCGCGGCTTCGCGCTGGACTCGCCCCGGCCCGACATCGGCGCCTTCCAGAGCAATCCCCTGGTCGTCAACACGACCAGCGACGGGACCGGCTCGCTGCCCGGCGATCTCGACCTTCGCCAGGCAGTCAACCTGGCCAACGTCACAGATGGTGCCGCGACGATCACTTTCGACCCGACTGTCTTCGCGGCCCATCAGACGATCGCCCTGACGGGCGGCCCGCTCGAGCTGAGCGACCCGGGCGGGCTGGAGACGATCACCGGCCCGGCCGCCGGACTGACCATCGACGCGGGCGGAAAGAGCGGCGTCTTCCAGGTGGACAGCGGCGTGACCGCCGCGCTCTCCGGCCTGACCATCACCGGCGGCTCGGCCTTGGCCGGCGGCGGCCTTGAAAACTCCGGCACGATCACGCTCACCGACTGCACGATCAGCGGCAACTCCGCCTCGAGCTTCGGCGGCGGCCTGTGGGACGCCGGCACGGCGACGCTCACCGATTGTACGATCAGCGGCAACTCCGCCAACTTCGGCGGCGGCGTGAGTGCCTACGGCCCTCTGACGCTCACCGCCTGCACGGTCAGCGGCAATTCGGCCGCCTACGGCGGCGGCGTCTTCCTCGTAAGCAGCCCCGACTCCCTGACGACGATCGGCGACACGATCGTCGCGGGCAACGCCGCAATCACCAGCCCCGACTTCGTCGGGATGGTCGACCAGGACCAGGGTTACAACCTGATCGGCGACGGGGACGGCGCCAGCGGGTTCACCGCCGCCAGCGACCAGGTGGGCACCGCCGCCAGCCCCATCGATCCCTTGCTGGCCCCGCTCGGCGACTACGGCGGGCCGACCCAGACCATGGCCCTCCTCACCGGCAGCCCCGCCATCGGCCAGGGCACGACCGTCGCCGGCATCACGACCGACCAGCGCGGCTTCGCGCTGGACTCGCCCCGGCCCGACATCGGCGCCTTCCAGAGCAATCCCCTGGTCGTCAACACGACCAGCGACGGGACCGGCTCGCTGCCCGGCGATCTCGACCTTCGCCAGGCAGTCAACCTGGCCAACGTCACAGATGGTGCCGCGACGATTACCTTCGACCCGACTGTCTTCGCCGCGCCTCAGACGATCGCCCTGACGGGCGGACAGCTCGAGCTGAGCGACACCAGCGGGCTGCAGACGATCACCGGCCCGGCCGCCGGCCTGACCATCGACGCCGGCGGAAAGAGCCGCGTCTTCCAGGTGGACAGTGGCGTGACCGCCGCGCTCTCCGGCCTGACCATCACCGGCGGCTCGATCTCGCGCGGCTTCGGCGGCGGCCTGGAGAACTTCGGTACGGTCACGCTCGCCGACTGCACCGTCAGCGGCAACTCCGGCTCGCTCGGTCTCGGCGGCGGCCTGGGGAACGACGGTACGGCGACGCTCATCGACTGCACGATCAGCGGCAACTCCGCCGACTTACGGCGGCGGCGTGTATAACTACGGCACGGCGACGCTCACCGATTGTACGATCAGCGGCAACTCGGCCAACAGACGCGGCGGCGGCCTGTGGGCCTACGGCACGGCGACGCTTACCGATTGCACGATCAGCGGCAACTCGGGCACCGAAGGTGGCGGCGTCTACTTGGCGGGCGGCCCGTTCTCCCGGATGACGATCGGCGACACGATCGTCGCGGGCAACGCCGCCACAATCATCAGCCCCGACCTCTTCGGAACGGTGACTGACGACCAGGGTTTTAACCTGATCGGCGACGGGGACAACGCCAGCGGGTTCACCGCCGCCGGCGACCAGGTGGGCACCGCCGCCAGCCCCATCGATCCCTTGCTGGCCCCGCTGGGCGACTACGGCGGGCCGACCCAGACCATGGCCCTCTTGGCCGGCAGCCCGGCCATCGACAAGGGTGACAACACCCTCGTCCCCATCGACCCGTCCACCGGCCTGCCCGTCACGACCGACCAGCGCGGCTTCACCCGCGTCGTAAACGGCACCGTCGACATCGGGGCGTTCGAGGACCAGGTCGTCCTCACCACGCCCGCCAACGCGCAGGCGACCACCGCGGGGAGCGTCGCCACCGTCGGCCTCGGCTCGTTCGCCGATTCCGCCATCAATGCCGGCAACTCCACCGTCGTCGTCGACTTCGGCGACGGCTCGCCCACGATGACCCTCTTGGACGTCGCGCCCGGCTCGCTGGGCAGCGTCAACCACACCTTCACCTCGAACGGCACCTTTACCGTCTCCGTGACGGTCACGGATCAGTTCAGCGACGCCAACCTCGGCACGCTCGCCGTGGTCGTCTCGACGCCGACGGCGATCTCGGTCAGCGCCTCGAGCGCCACGCCCGCTTTCGGGCAGCCCGAGACATTGACCGCAACGGTCACCACCCCGAGCGGCGAGCCGATTCCGACCTCCAGCGACGGCATGGTCACCTTCTTTGACGGCACGACGGCGCTGGGCAGCGCGACGCTCTCGGGCAGCCCGGCGACAGCCACCCTGACCACGACGGCGCTGGCAATCGGCTCGCACACGATCACCGCCAGTTACAGCGGGGATGTCAACTTCACGCACAGCAGCTCGGTCCCAATCAGCCTGACCGTCGAGCGGGATGGTACGACCGCCACGGTCGTTTCGTCGGCGAACCCGTCGGTCTTCGGCCAGTCGGTCACCTTCACGGTCACGGTCAGCCCCGCTGCTCCAGGGGGCGGGACTGCGACCGGGACGGTCAATTTCATGGATGGCTCGACGGTGCTGGGCTCGCCAACACTCTCCGGCGGGGTGGCGACCTTGATCACAACCAGCCTGTCTATCTCGAACCACAAGATCAAAGTGGTTTACGGTGGCGACGGCAACTTCACCGGCAGCGTGTCGTCAGTCCTGACCGAGACCGTCACCAAGGACGCCACGACCACTTCGGTCACCTCGTCGGCGAACCCTTCAGTCTTCGGCCAATCCGTCACCTTCACGGCCACGGTCTCTGCCGGGGCGCCGGGGAGTGGGACGCCGACGGGGACGGTCACCTTCAATGACGGCTCGACGACGCTGGGAAAGAGCACGCTCTCGAGCGGCAGCGCCAGCTTCAGCACCGCGAACCTTGCGGTCGCCAGCCATTCAATCACCGTCTCCTACAGCGGCGACGCCAAATTCACCACCAGCGCCTCGACGGCCTTGAGCCAGGTCGTCAACCAGGCCGGCACGACGACCTCGCTCGTTTCGGCGACAGATCCCTCGGTCTTTGGCCAGGCCGTGACCTTCACGGCGACCGTGTCGGCGGCCGCGCCCGGCAGCGGCACGCCGGGCGGCAACGTCACCTTCTACGACGGCTCGATCTCGCTCGGCACGGCCTCGCTCAGCTCTGGGTCAGCCAGCTTCACTTCCAAGGCGCTGCCGACCGGCGCGGATGCGATCACGGCGGTCTACAACGGCGGTCCCCATTTCACGACCAGCACTTCGGCGGAGCTCACCCAGCCCGTGAACCACGCCGGGACGACGAGCGTCGTCACCTCTGCGACGAACCCTTCGGTTTTCGGTCAGTCGGTGACCTTCACTGCCACGGTGACGGCCCATGCGCCGGGAGCGGAACGCCAACGGGCTCGATCACGTTCCTGGATGGCTCGAACGTTCTGGGCACAGCCACGCTCAGCGGCGGCAAGGCGACGTTCAAGACGGCTGGACTGGCTGTCGCTCAGCACACGATCACCGTCAGCTACAGCGGCGACGGCAACTTCCTTACCAGCACCTCCGCGCCGCTGGCCCAGACCGTCAACCGGGCTGCCACCACGAGCAAAATGACCTCGTCGGCGAACCCCTCGGTCTTTGGCCAATCGGTGACCTTCACGGCCACCGTCAAGGCGGTAGCGCCCGGGAGCGGCACGCCGACCGGTACCGTCAGCTTCCTGGACGGCTCGACCACCCTGGGCACCGGCACGCTCAGTGGCGGCACGGCCACCTTCTCGATCTCGACTCTCGCGGTCGGCGCGCACGCGATCACCGTGGTCTACGGCGGCGACACCAACTTCTTGACCAGCCCGTCGGGCATTCTGACCCAGACCGTCAAACAGGCAGCGACAACCAGCTCGCTTAGCTCCTCGGCGAATTCCTCGGTCTTGGGCCAGGCCGTGACCTTCACGGCCACGATTGCCCCCGTGTCGCCGGGGAGCGGCACACCGACGGGAACGGTCTCCTTCGACGACGGCTCGACGGTGCTCGGGACCGTCACTCTCACCAATGGGACCGCCAGCTTCACGACATCGTCGCTGGCTGCCGGTACGCATTCGATCAAGGCAGTCTACGCGGGCGACACGGACTTCAAGGCGAGCACCTCGGCGGTGCTCAAGCAGGTCGTCCAAGCAACAAGTAATGTCGTCCGTGGCAGTCACGATCGCGCCGAGCCTCGTGGACCAGGCCCTGAGTGCGCTCGGCGACGAAACGCTGACCGACGCGTTGGTGTCCGACCTGGCCAGCCTGCAAACGTCAGTCACTCGGGCAAAGAGGCGCCGGCGTCCATACGCAGTTGAGGGCGCGCCCAGAAATGTTAGGCGGTGCCGAGACCAGCAGCCGGGCCGCTCGGTGCTGAGGACCGGCTAGGGCCTGATGGATCGTCGCACGAGGCAAGACCAGCCCGCCGGTCAGGAGATCACCTGGGTGATCGTCGACGAGGTGAAGCCCTGGTGCGTGGGATCGCCGTCGTAGATGGCGTAGATGACATACGTGCCAGCCGGCAGAACCAGGGCCGACGGCTTCAGCTTCGCCACGCCGCCGACGAGCGTCGCGGTGGCGATCAGGCCCGCGCTATCGAAGAAGCTCACGGTGCCTGTCGGAGTGCCCGTGCCCGGCGCGACGTCAGCGACCGTGGCCGAGAAGGTCACTGTGCCGGCCGACGCCGAGAGGTTCGAAGACGTCAGCACCATGGTCGTCGCGATCTGGTTGACCACCTGGCTGACGGCCGTCGACGTGCTCGTGACGTCGTTCGTGGAGCCGCCGTACACCGCCGTGATCAAGTGCGTGGCGACCGACAGGGTCCTTGTCGTGAAGGTCGCCACGCCGCCCTTGAGCGTGCCAGTGCCGAGCGTCGTCGAACCGTCCTTGAACGTCACCGTTCCCGTCGGAGTGCCCACACCGGGAGACGTCGCCGTCACCGTGGCCGTGAAGGTGACCGACTGGCCAAACACCGACGGGTTGACCGATGAAACCAGCGCCGTGGTCGTCGCGTCCTTGTTGACCACCTGGCTGGTCACCGTCGACGTGCTCGCGCGGTCGTTCGTGTCACCACCGTACACCGCCGTGATCGAGTGCGTGGCCACCGACAAGGTGCTCGTCGTGAAGGTCGCCACGCCGCCGCTGAGCGTACCGGTGCCGATCGTCGCCGAACCGTTCTTGAACGTCACCGTTCCCGTTGGAGTGCCGAAGCCGGGGGACGTCGCCGTCACCGTGGCCGTGAAGGTGACCGACTGGCCAAGCACCGACGGATTGGCCGATGACGCCAGCGCCGTGGTCGTCGCATCCTTGTTGACCACCAGGTTGGTCGCCGTCGACGTGCTCGTGATGTCGTTCGGATCGCCGGCGTAAACCGCCTGGATCGGGTGCGTGCCGACCGCGAGACTGCTTGTGGTGAGTGTCCACACGCCGCCGCCGATCGACATCCCGGGACCGAGGTTCGTTCCGACGTTCGGGGCGCCGTCCCAGAACTCCACCGAGTCCAAGCTGCTCGGCGTGCCGGCCCCCGGCGCCACCGCCGACACCGTGGCCGTGAGCGTCACCGACTGGCCGAACACCGCAGGCGTCGCGCTGAACCTCACGACCGTCTTGGTCCTGTCGGGGTTGACCGTGAGGGTCGAGGCCGTCGCGGTCGAGCTGCCGTTGTCGTTCGTGCCGCCCGAGTAAATCGCCGTGAACGAGTGGCTCCCCGGGCTCGCGTAGGTCGTCGGCAGGCTTGCCGTCGTGCCCGTGAGCGCCACGGTGCCGATCGACGTCCCCGCGTCGAAAAACGTCACCGAGCCGGTCGGCGTGCCCACACCTGGCGCCACCACCGACACCGTGGCCTTCAGCGTCACGGTCTGGCCGACCACCGGCGCCGCCGGACTGACGACCAGCACCGTCTTGGTGGTGTCAACGCCAACCGACACGCTCACGCCAGCAGACGTCGATGTCGCGTCGGTGGCATTGCCCGAATACACAGCCGTCACAGAGCCTGGCCCCGCAGTCATGAGCGGCACCGGAAGTGAGGCCGCGCCGCTCGCAAGGGTCGCGGTGCCCAGCACGGTCGAGCCCTCGAAAAACGTCACCGAACCCGTCGCCGGGCCGGTGCCAGGCGGTAGCACTGACACGGTCGCCTTCAGTGTGACCCTCTGACCGACCAAGGGCGCGGTGTTCGAGACGGTGAGCGCCACGTGGGTGCTGTCGGGGTTCACCACCTGATTCAGAATGGACGAAGTGCTCCCGGCGTCGTTCGCGTCGCCACTGTAAACTGCCGTGACCGGGTGGCCGCCCACCGCGAGGGTGCTGGCCGAATAGCTCGCCGTGTCCGTGCCGGTGAGCGCGACGGTGGCCAGCATGGTCGCGCCGTCGTAGAACGTTATCGATCCCGTCGGCGCCGGCAAGCCCGGAGGCAGCGGCGCCACGACTGCGGTGAAGGTCACCGGCTGGCCCGGGAACGTCGGGTTGGCCGACGCCGTCAGCATCGTCGACGTCGGGATCGGCACCACGCTCTCGCCGAGCGGCGCCGAGGCCGAGGGCGCATCATTGGTATCGCCCGAATACTGCGCGACGATCGTCGTCAGCGGGGCCGGCAGAAGCGGCGTCGTGATCAACATCGCCGTACCCGTAGTGTCCAGCGTCACTGTGCCGATCGGGCTGCCGTCCTCGACGAACGTCACCGTGCCCGTCGGGATCGGCGCGCCGGCCGTCACGGCCGCGACAGTCGCGGTGAACGTCACCGGCTGGCCCAGGTACGTCGGGTTGGCCGACGCCGTCAGCGTGGTGGTCGTGGGTGACACAACCGGCATGACCTGGAGCTGGACCGGGACGGTGACCAGGCGGACTTCCTGGTTATTCGCGTCGGCGATGAACAGGTCGCCCAGCGAGTCGACCGCCAGGCCGAAGCTGCCGTGGAACACCGCGGAGGCCGCCGGGCCGCCGTCGCCGCCGAAGCCGCTCACGCCGGGGGTGCCGGCGACGGTGATGATGTCGCCGGTGGCCTTGACCACCTCGCGGATGACGTCGTTGCTGAGTTCGGAGATGAACAGGTCGCCCGCGGAGTCCATTGCGATGCCCACGGGCCCGCTAATCTGGGCGTCGTGGCGGGGCCGCCGTCGCCCGAGTAACCAGCGGTGCCGTTGCCGGCGACGGTCGTGATCAGGCCGGTCGACTTGACGACCTCGCGGATAACGTTGTTGGCCTCGTCGCAGATGTAGACGTCACCGGCCGGGTCGACGATCACGTCCGACGGCTGACCGATCTGGGCTGCGGTGGGGGCGCCGCCGTCGCCCGTGTCACCCGATCCGCCGTTGCCGGCGAAGGTGACGATGTCGCCGGTGGACTGGACCACCTCACGGATGACGCCGTCGTTTACGTCGGCGATATACAGGTTGCCCTGGGCGTCGAAGGCCAGCCCGCGAGGCTCGGAGAGTTCCGCGGAGGTCGCCGGGCCACCGTCTCCTCCGTAGCCGTAGCTTCCGTTGCCGGCGAAGGTGACGATGTCGCCGGTCGCCTTGACCACCTCGCGGACAACGTTGTTAAGGGTATCACTGATCAACACGTTTCCGGACGCGTCGACCGCGAAGGCTTCGGGGGCGGAAAGCTCTGCTGCGGTCGCGGGCCCGCCGTCGCCGCTATATCCCGCGGTGCGTTCGCCGGCGAACGTGACGATGTCGCCAGTCGCCTTCACCACCTCGCGGACGACACTGTTGTACCAGTCGGCGATGAACAGGTCGCCCGCGGAGTCGACAGCCACGCCAATCGGTAGATTCAGCTCGGCGTCGGTGCTCGGCCCGCCGTCGCCAGTGTAACCGCCGCTACCGCCCGCGCCGAAGCCGTCGCCCGCGGCGCTCTCGATCGTGCCCGTGACGCTCGGGAGGTAAGAGCCGTCGCCGGCGTAAGACGCGGTGACGGTATGGGTTCCGAGAGCAAGCGCCGCCGAGGTTGTGAACGTGGCCGTGCCACCGCAGAGGGTGCCGGTGCCGAGCAGGTTCGCGCCGTCGTAGAACGAAACGGTGCCGGTCGGCGCCCCCAGGCCGGGCGAGACCGGCGCCACCGTCGCAAGGAACGTGACCGCCTGGCCGTACAGCGGGTCGACCGCCGAGGCGACGACCGACGTGGTCGTGGCCGCCTCGTTGATCGTCGCGAAGAGCGCCGCCGAGGTGCTGGTGATGTCGCTGGCATCGCCGCCGTACGTCGCGGTGAGCGAGACCTGGCCGATGGCCAGGGCGTTGAGCGACAACGTGGCCACGCCGCTGCTGTTGAGCGTGCCCGTGCCCAGCTCGCTCGCGCCGTCGTAGAACGTCACCGTTCCGGTGGCCGTCGAGGGGCTGACCGTCGCGGTGAGCGTCACTAGCTGGCCGTAGACCGCCGGGTTGGCCGACGACGTCAGCGTGGTGGTCGTGGTCGCCTGGGTGGTGGTGAACGACTGGACCGAGCTATCGGCGACGGTGCCGAAGGCGTTGGTGGCGACGACGCGGTCGTAGTAGGTGGTGCCCAAGGTCAAGCCCGTCAGCGTGGCCGACACCGCGGTCGCCGTCGTGCCGGAGAGCGGTGAGGGCGTCGCGGCGACCGAGGGCGGCGAGAGCTCGACGACCCGGTGATCGCCGCTATCGGCGACGAAAACGTCTCCGGCCGCGTCCACCGCCACTCCAGACGGCTGATTGAATCCGGAGCCGATGGTGAGGATGGTGCCGTTGGGCAGCACCTCCTTGACCGCGTTGTTGCCGCTATCGGCGACGAAGACGTCTCCGGCCGCATCCACCGCCACTCCAGACGGCTGCTTGAAACCGGAGCCGATGGTGAAGAGGTTGCCGTTGGGCTGCACCTCGACGATGGCGTTGTTGCCGGTGTCGGCGACGTAGACGTCTCCGGCCGCGTCCACCGCCACGCCCAACGGCTGAGCGACCTGGTAGCTCTCGTCGAACGAGGTGATCGCGCTGCTGGTGTAGGTTCCATAGCTGGGTAACAAGTCCTTGAACACGTTGCTACCGCCGTCCACGATGAACACGTTTCCGTCCGCCCCGTCCACCGCCACGCCACGCGGCTGGAGGAACCCGAAACCGACGGTGAGGATGGTGCCGTCAGGCAGCACCTCCTTGACGGCGTTGTTGCCGGTATCGGCGATGAAGGCGTCGCCCGCCGCGTCCACCGCCACTCCAGACGGCTGGAGGAACCCCGAGCCGATGGTCTTGATCGTGCCGTCGGGCAGCACCTCGTAGACGGCGTTGTCGGTTTGGTCGGTGACGAAGACGTCTCCGGCCGCGTCGACCGCGACGTCACACGGGGCGCTGAACCCCGAGCCGATGGTGGTGGCGACGGTGGGCGTGAAGGCGGGGCTGGTGGAATACTGGAACCGGGCGGTGGTGGAAGAACCGTTCGGGTTGACCGTGGCGTTGAGCGTGGCCCCTGTCGTCATGGGGGAGGCCGCGTTGGTGGTGACACTCGGCGGGGCCGGGGTCGTGAATGAGCCGGTCGCGGTGTCAGCAACCTCGCCGACTGCGCTGGTCCCGACGACGCGGTCGTAGTAGGTGGTGCCGGGCGTCAGGCCCGTCAGCGTGGCCGACACCGCCGTCTCCGCCGTCCCCGTCAGCGGCGAGGGCGTTGCGAGCACCGTCGGCGGCGTGACCTCGAACATCGTATTGCCGCCCGCGGCGATGAGGACGTCTCCGACCGCGTCCACCGCCACTCCACGCGGCGCGAAGAACCCGGGGCCGAGGGTGAGGAGGGTGCTGTTGGGCAGCACCTCCTTGACCGCGTTGTTGCCCGTATCAGCGACGAACACGTCGCCCGCCACGTCCACCGCCACGGCGCTCGGTCCGTTGAACCCGGAGCCGAGGGTGAGGACGGTGCCGCTGGGCAGCACCTCCTTGACCGCGTTGTTGCCGGTGTCGGCGACGAAGACGTCGCCCGCCGTGTCCACCGCCACGCCGCGCGGTCCGTTGAACCCGGAGCCGATCATGAGGATGGTGCCGCTGGGCAACACCTCCTCGACCGCGTTGTTGCCGGTGTCGGCGACGAAGACGTCGCCCGCCGTGTCCACCGCCACGCCGCGCGGTCCGTTGAAGCCGGAGCCGATCATGAGGATGGTGCCGTCGGGCAGCACCTCCTTGACGGCGTTGTTGCCGGTGTCGGCGACGAAGACGTCTCCGGCCGCGTCCACCGCCACGCCCTTGGGCGAGCTGAACCCGGAGCCGATCGGGTGGAAGGAACCGCCTTGGTATAAGTTATTGTTCGGCGAGAACTCGTCGACGGCGCTGTTGACGGTGTCGGCGACGAACGCGTCGCCCGCCCCGTCCACTGCCACGCCGACCGCCGACGCGTTGAACGCGGACGAGTACAGGAAGAAGCTGACGGCGGTGGGTGTGAAGGTGGGGCTGGTGGAGTACTGGAACACGACGCTGCTCGAGGAGCCGTTCGGGTTGACCGTGGCGTTGAGCGTTGCCCCGGTCGCCGTGACCGGTGAGGCCGCGCCGGTGGAGACCGAGACCGAGGGGGATACGTCACCGTCAGCGCGCCCGAGGCCGTCGCCGAGTAGGCAGGCACGTTGAGGGCATCGACCTCGGTCTCGGCCACGAACGTGCCGCTCTCGTTTTTGTTGCCGCTGATGGCCAGGATTTGACCGTTGGAGAGCGCGGCCACGCCCAGGCCCTGGCGGTCGAGCGGCAGGCTCGACAGGGTGGTCCAGGAATTGGTTACGGGGTTGTAGGCGTCGACCTCGCTGCTCGAGGTCCCGTTGGCCGACCCGCCGATCGCATAAACCCGGCCGTCGACGCCCTCGCCAGCGCCGAGGGCGGTCCGCCCCGTGGGAAGACTCGCGACGACCGACCAGGTGTTGGTCGCAATGGAGTAGGCGTCGACCTCGGCCGAGGCGTTGCCGCTGCTGTCGGCGCCGCCGATGGCGTAGATCCGGCCGTCGACCCCGAGCGCGCGGCGATCCGCGAGCGGGCCGAGGGCATGCTGGCGAGGACGGTCCAGGTGTTGGTCGCCGGGTTGTAAGACTCGACGGCCGACGAGGGAGTGTTGCTCGAGGTGGTCGCGCCGCCGAAGACGTAGATCAGGCCGTTTGGCCCCGTGACCGCCGCGGCGCCAGCGATCGGAGACGGGAGCGGGGCCGCCAGCGACCAGCTATTCGTTGCCGGGTTGTAGACGTCGACCTCGGAGTAAACCGTGCCGCTGGCGTCCTGACCGCCGATCGCGTAGACCTTGCCGGAACTGTCGGCCGCGGCGGCGATGCGATACCGCGCGTCGGGCAGCGACGCGGCCGACGACCACGCGTTTGTGCTCGGGTTGAAGACCTCGACCGCGGCCGTGAGGACGACCCCCTGGATGTCGCCGCCGAGGACGTAGGCGTCTCCGTTGGCACCGACGGCCACCGACGTGTTGATTCCCGATAGGCCGGTGGGAATCGACGGCGCCGCCGACCACGCGGTCGTGCTGTTCGTCAGCGTCACCGTGACCGTGATCGGCTCGGTCGGCCCATTGCCGACCGCGGGCGGGTTCACCGGGATGACGTCGTACTGGCCCGGGACGCTTCCGTCGGCCACGACGTTGCCGCTGGTGAGCTGGCCGTTGCCCCAGTTGATCACGGTTGAAAACGAAGTCGCCGGGATCGAAGACGGGCTCGGGTCGAACGTGGCGACCGTGACGCCCGTCGCGGGTTGGTTCTCGACCACCGATGCCGGCACCACCACCAGATTTGTGATTGCCCCGGTCAGCAGCTCGCGCCGCTCGAGCGATTCCACAACGACCCGCGCTCTGTGGCGACGCCGCTTGCCGACGCCCCGCTGACTCCGACCCGGCCGCCCCCACCCTCGGTCGTAACCCATGATGCTTCCCCTGGTGCGTCGCGAATGACGACAAAAAGGAACAGTCGGTCGCAATCTTCCCGTGCATCGGGATGATCTTCTGGTGCCGGCCAAGCACGGCCGGCTACGATGCCGTGCGTAGTTCCAATGGAACAGGCATCGACGGAGCGCGTCTCTCCGCAAGTAGAACGAATCGGTTGGACACGGAGGTCTGCCAGCGGATCTGAATCCGCGCTGGGCAAACGGCTCGTCACGTTCCGGTCTGGCCCGTCGAAGGGCTTCCGGCGCCGGCGGCTCTGCCGGTCGAGGGCGCTCGACCTGATCCGCGAGCGGAAGGCCGGGCCGATCGCCGGCCCGCTCGAAGACGAACCGTTCCTCGAAGCCCGGCGGCACGACCCGGGCGAGGATTCGGCCGGGTCTGAGCGTCCGGCCCTGCTCCGGCTCGGGGAGCAGGTCCACGACGCGGTCGAGGCGCGGGTCGGCGGGACGACGCGGAAAGCGTTGTGTGGTTCCGGCCCGAACCCCGGCAAGGAACCCTTACTCGCGGACCCCCACCTTGCTCAGCAGCCCATCGACGTCGCCCCAGAGCTGTTTGCACGCGGCGCGTTCTTGTTGGGGCAGCTTGGCCAGCGCGGCAGCGTCGCGAATGCCTGCGAGGTCGCTGTCTTCCTTCCAATGCTTGAGGGTCGACGCCACGACCGGCTGGGCTTGCGGCGGGCCGGATTCGAGCATCTTTGACCAGGCAGCCAGTTCGGCGTTGAGCCAATCGAGGGCCTGGCGGCGCAGCTTGACCTTGGAGGCGTCATCAGGCGGTGGATTGTCCTTGCCCTTCCCGCAACCGGCCAGCGCCGCGGCGCAGGCGGCATTGTAGCGAAGCTGGGCCTGGCGGTCGTCGGCGAGCTTGGGATCGGCTTTCACGGGCTTCGCCCCAGAGCCGCATTGCCGTGGCGTACCGCTGGGTGTCGTAGGCCCGCTGCGCCAGCGCCAGGCACTCGGCGTTGTTCTTCGGCGCCTCGCCCTTGAGCACGGCGGCCAGGCGGGCGTCGAGGGCCGCGAAGCGGGGGTCGCTGGCGTCCGAGCTCGGACACGTTCTCGTTCGGCCTGGATGGCTTCATCTTCGCGGCCCAGGCCCGCGCGCGGCTTTTGACAGGTAGGTCAGATGCTCCGCCAGAAAATGCCTGTACTCGGGGTTACTCGGGTAGGCAGCCAGGGCCTTCTTCTGCCTGACGATCGCCTCGCGAATTTTCTCGCGGGCCTCCTGGAACCGTTTCGCCCCGAGATCGACTTCGGCCAGGTTGTGCAGCGTCCCCGCCAGCAAGTGTGCGTAATCGGGCGATTCCGGATAATCGTCGGCCAGCTTCTCGCACGATCGCCAGGCCCTTGCGGCACTCGGCCTCCGCCTCCGCCGGCTTGCCCGATGTCACCAGCAGCCCGCCGAGGTTGTTGTGGCTAGTCGCCAGCCTGCTGCGGAACCCGGTGACGGCGGGGTTGTCGTCGGCCAGCTTCTGCCGGATCGCCAGCGCCTTGCGGTACTCGGGCTCCGCCTCCGCCCGCTTGCCCGTTTTCCACAGCAGGATGCCGAGGTTGTTGTGGCTGTCTGCCAGGCGGCTGCGGAAGTCGGTGACGGCGGGGTTGTCCTCGGCCAGCTTCTGCTGGATCAGTCAGCGCCTTGCGCCACTCGGCCTCCGCCTCCGCCGGCTTGCCCGTGCTCCACAGTGACGATGCCGAGGTTGTTGTGGCTGTTCGCCAGGTTGTTGCGGAACTCCGTGAATGCGGGGTTGTCGTCGGCCAGCTTCTGCTGGATCAAAAGTGCCTTGCGGTGCTCGGCCTCCGCCTCCGCCGGCTTGCCCATATCCGACAGCAGGAAGCCGAGGTTGCCGTGGCTGTTCGCCAGGGACTTGCGGAATTCGGTGACGGCGGGGTTGTCCTCGGCCAGTTTCTGCTCTGATCGCTAGCGCCGTGCGGCACTCGGCCTCCGCCTCCGCCGGCTTGCCGGTGTGCGACAGCACGAGGTAGAGGTTGTTATGGCTATTCGCCAGCCCGCTGCGGAACCCGGTGACGGCGGGGTTGTCCTCGGCCAGCTTCTGCAGCATCGCCAGCGCCTTGCGGTACTCGGCCTCCGCCTCCGCCGGCTTGCCCGTACCCAATAGCAGGTAGCCGAAGTTGTTGTGGATGTTCGCCCCATAAGTGCGGAATTCGGTGACGGCGGGGTTGTCGTCGGCCAGCTTCTGCAGGATTGCCAGCGCGCTACGGTACTCGGCCTCCGCCTCTGCCGGCTTGCCCGTGGTCATCAGCAGGATGCCGAGGTTGTGGTGGCTGCCAGCCAGTGCCGTTTGCCGGTCGTTGTCGTTCGGGTCCGCCGCGGCGAGGGCCGCCTGGAGGTCGCGGGCCTGCTCCATCGCACGCAGGGCCTCGGCCGTGCGGCCGATCGTCCCGAGGAGCCAGCCCGCCGCATAGCCGGCGTCGGCGAAGACCAACCGGGCCGCCGCGTCCTCCGGCGGGCTGCCGTCGGAGAGCGCCAGCGTCGACCGCGCGCGCTCGAACGCCGCCAGCGCCTCCTCGGATTTGCCCGTGTCTTCCAGGGCCCGGCCGACGGCCACGAGGCTGCGGGCCACGTCGACCGCCGTCGCGGGGTCGGCCCCCGGCAGTTTTGCCAGCGCCTCGCGGCCCGCCAGCACCCGCAGGTGCAGCGCCAGGGCGTCTTCCTTGCGGCCAACCTGATTCGCCAGGCCGGCCACGTCGTAGTTCGCCTTCAACAGCGCCCGCCGCGAGGGCAAGTCGGTGTCGTCCTGCAGCAGGGCGCCGAGCTTCTCGTAGAAGTCCGGCCGCCGAATTCAACAACCGATCGCGCAGGTCCTTGAACTTCTCTTCTTTGAGCAGGAAGTCTTTACTCACGCCCGTGTGGAACGTCCCGATGGCATCGACGGCCAGGTTGTAGCGGGCCGCGATCTTGGCGTTGGCGGCCGTCAGTGCTGTGTTCTTGACCGCAAGGGCCGCATTGGCCCGGGACTGCACGGCCAGCACCGCCGACAGACCGACCACCCCGGCCAGCAAGGCCGCCGCCGCGGCGGTCACCCCGGTGCGGTGCCGCGTCAGCCAGCGCAACATTCTCCGCGTCCACGGCTCCGCCCATGCCGAGACCGGCTCGTCGGCCATCCACCGCTCGATGTCCTCGGCCAGCACCGGCAGGAGAAGTAGCGATCCTCGGGCTTCAGGGCCATCGCCTTCTTGCAAATGGCTTCGAGGGCCTTGTCGATCGACGGGTCGAGCCGCCGTGGAGGGGCGAACTCACCCCGCTGGACCTGGCGGAGGAGTTCGCCGATGTCGTCGCCTTCATACGGCGGCTTGCCGGTCAAGAGGCAAAAAAGGGTCGAGCCGAGCGAATACACGTCGCTCCACGCGCCCAGCCGGTCGAGATCGCCGCCCGCCTGCTCGGGGCTCATGTACGCCGGCGTGCCCAGGGCACTGCCGGGCAGCGTCTCGGCGCTGCCACTGGCCGAGGAGGGCACGAGCGTCCGCTCGCCGGCGCCCGAGCCCGGCTCGACCCGACCGAGCGATTTGGCCAGTCCCCAGTCGACCACCAGCGTCTCGCCGTGCTTGCCGACGATCACGTTGCCCGGCTTGATGTCGCGGTGCAGCACGCCGCGCAAGTGCGCGTAGTCTATCGCGTTGCACACGTCGGTGAACCGTCGCAGCAGCTTGCGCAGCTCCAGCGAGCGGCGGCCGGGGTCCTTTTTGAGCGCCTGGATCCGCGTGGAAGTGCTCAATGGCCACCTTGAGGCTGTCGCCCTTGATGAACCGCATCGCGTAATACGGACGGCCGTCGGCATAGGCGCCCAGCCCGTAAACCGGGACGATGCCCGGGTGCTCCAGCCCGCCGGTGATCTCGGCTTCCATGAGAAACCGCTGCCGGCTGGTCGGGTCGTCGGCGTGGTGGTCGAGGATCTGCTTGAGAGCGACCTCGCGGTGCAGTTCCTCATCCAGCGCCACGAACACCGCCCCCAGCCCGCCGCGGGCGTGCGGCCGGAGGACGCGGAACCGCTGGCCGTCGCTGGTCGCCGCGCCGACGGTGTAGGAGGTCGTGAAGTCGGAATTGCCCTCTCTCGTCGAGCCGTGCCCGAAGGCCAGATGGCCGAGCGTCCCCTCGATATCCGGGTCGCCGAGCCTGGCCAGACTTTCGCGCGTCGACTTGCCGGCCGGCACAGCGGCGAGGCTTCTTTCAACGTCGCCGTGCTTCTTGACGTGCAAGGCGACAGATCGCGTCGAGGCCGGCGCGGGCGTCGGCGTCCAGGTCACCCCGGGCGATGAGCTGGTCGGCCAGGCTCTTGGACTTGTCGCGGGTCCAGGCCTGGAAGGCGGCGACGAGCTGGCCCTGGTCGATCAGCCCGTTCTGAAGTGCGAGCAGTCCGAAAAGGAGATGGCGGTCCGCGGCGGCGGTCATGGCGGGGCTCCGATCGTCGTCGGTCCGGGCGAAGGCCCCAGCCTTTGTTTGCTGTGCATGTCCTTTCACCCGATTCTGCTCGTCGCACCATCCCCTTCACGTGGAACGACCTTGGCCGTGCAGCCGCGGGCCGACCACAGTCGCGCTTGCATCCGGTTGCATGGCCCACGCGGGCCCACTACTCTTAGAACGAAACCGTTGGACGCGCCGACAAACGGTGTGCTATCGTGGAAGGTGGGTTACGTACTTACCAAGGAGCTGCGAAGGCGGGCAATCGATGAGCGATGCCCCCGGCCCCACTGAACTGGCGACGACGCAGTTGCTGCCCTACCTGGCCGCTGGCGGCAACGAGGAGGCGTGGCGCGCCTTCGTCGTACGCTACCGGCCGCGCATTCTCCGCTGGTGCCGCCGGCTGCAAGCCGACGATGCCGAGGAGATCGCTTCGCGCGTGCTGCACAAGCTGGTCGTCGGGCTGGCCCGCGGGGTGTATCGGCGGCACGACCGCCGGCACCTTCCGCGGCTGGCTGCGCCGGGTGGTCGGCAACGAGATCGTGGACTTTGCCCGCCGGCAGCGCCTCCGGCCAGTCGACCAGCGACGTCCTCTCATGCTGGCCCGACCCCGTCAGCATCGACGAACTGGCCGGCGAGCTCGACGAGGAGTTCCGGGCCGACTGCGAGCGCGCCGAGCAGGTCTGTGTCCGCGTCCGCGGCCGCGTGCAACCGCACACCTGGGAGGCCTTCACCCGGACGTACCTCCAGGGCCAGGAGGTCCGCGAGGTGGCCCGCGAGCTCGGCCTGACGCTCTCGGGAGTGTACAAGGCCCGCGACCGGGTCCGCCGGCTGCTGGAAGAGGAAGGGCAGGCTGAGTCTCTCCACTCCGTTGGAAACGGTGCCCCGCCATGAGCACGCACCTGTGCGACGAGCAGATCAGCCGGCTCCTGCGCGGGACGCTGCCCGACGATGAGCTGCTCGAGGCCGACGCCCATCTTTGGGAGTGCCCCGACTGCCGGGACGCGATGCGAGCGGCGGACGGAACCCGTGCCGGACGTGCCCCCGCTGGCCGCGCCGCGGTCCGAAGGTGCCGCTCCCCAGAGCGCCTTGCCCGAAGTGCCCGGCTACGAGATCCTGGGCGAGCTGGGCCGCGGCGGCATGGCGGTCGTTTACCAGGCCCGGCAGCTCCAGCCCAACCGCATCGTGGCGCTGAAGATGATCCGCGCCATCGAGCACGCCGGCTCAACAGAAAGGCTGCGCTTCCAGATCGAGACGGAAGCGGTGGCCCGCCTGCAACACCCGCATATCGTGCAACTGTACGAGGCAGGCGAGGTGCGTGGCCAGCCGTTCTTCTCGCTGGAGTTCTGCGACGGCGGCACGCTCGCCCAGCAGTGGAAGAAGCAGCGGCCCTCCCCGCGGGAGGCCGCCGGGTTGATCGAGACGCTGGCGCGGGCGATGCACTACGCGCATCTGCGCGGGGTGATCCATCGCGACCTGAAGCCGGGCAACGTGCTGCTGGCCGGGCCGGAGCGGGTGGCGAAGATCACCGACTTCGGTCTAGCCAAGCGCATCGACGCCGAGGCCCGCGACCTGAGCCAGTCGGGTGCGATCATGGGCACGGCATCGTATATGGCGCCCGAGCAGGCGGCTGGCAAGGTCCACGACACAGGACCGGCGGCCGACGTGTACGGCCTGGGAGCGCTATTGTATGAGTGCCTGACGGACGAGCCGCCGTTCTATGCAGAAACGGCCCTCGAGACGCTGCAGCAAGTGCTGGAGCAAGAGCCGCTGCCGCCGTCGCGCCGGGGCGTAAGGGTTGCCGCGCGACCTGGAGACGATCTGCTTGAAGTGCCTGAACAAGGTGCCGGCTCGGCGTTACGCCAGCGCCGAGGACCTGGCTAACGACCTGCGGCTGTTCCAGGCGGGCGAGCCGATCCGGCGCGTGCGGTCGGAGCGGCGGAGCGCACCTGGAAATGGGCGCGGCGGCGGCCGGCACTCACGGCGCTCCTGGGCGTCGTGCTGCTGGCGATGGTCGGCCTGTCGGCTCTGTCCGTCGTTGCTCTGGACCGGGAGCAGAAGGCGCAGCGGGAAGCGGACAAGGCCAGGAAGGCGCGCGACTTCCTGGTGAGAATCTTCCGCATCAAAGACATTCAGGCGGGCAACACCACAACCGCCCGGCAGATCCTCAACGAAGCCGAGCAGCGCATCCCCATCGAGTTTGCCGATCAACCGGAGCTGCGCGACGAGCTGCTGGCGGCCATCGAAAATGTGAACCGCAACCTGGACCGGACCATTCCCGCCGCCATGATCCTGGAGGCACGCGGCGCCGTCAAGCTGCACTCCGCCCGCGGCGACGGAGCCCGGCCGGTGCCGCAAACGCTGCTCTATCCCGACGACCGCCTGACCCTGGCCGCGGATGCGCACGTGCAGATCGTCTTCATGTCCAACTTACACAAGGAACGGCTGGAACCGGGCCGGGAGGCGACCATCGGCCGCACGGGCTGTTCACCGACCAATGCGGTGCGGGAGCGCGACGACAGCGTCCTGATGACGTTCGTACGTCTGCCGAAGGGGACCTTCTACATGGGCTGGAACGGGAAGCCGGGTTCGGCGAAAGAGACGGAGATCAAGGAGGACTTCGAGATTGCGCTGCATAACGTGACGCAGGGGCAGTGGGAGGCGATCATGGGCAACAACCCGAGCTGGTTCTCTCGCGCGAGACGGCGGCAGGAACTGGGTTCTGGACATCTCCGATGAAGAGCTGAAGCTGTTTCCGGTCGAAAATGTGTCCTGGGATGACGCCCGGAAGTTTATCAAGAAGCTGAATGAAAAAGAGGTCGGGCGCGGTTATTTGTACCGCATGCCGAGTGAGGCGGAATGGGAATACGCCTGTCGGGCCGGAGCCACTTCTGAGGAAGAATGCTCGTACCACTTCTACTTCGATAAGCCAACGAACGACCTGTCGTCGGCAAATGGCGAACTTCAACGGCAACGAGCCGTTCGGCAAGGCACCGTCGGGACCATGGCTTATGCGGCCGACACGGGTGGGGGCCTATCCCTCGAACAGATTGGGTCTGTGCGACATGCACGGAAATGTGTGGCAATGGACCGACACGGCGCAGGGCTCGGGCCGAGTGGACCGGGGCGGCAGTTGGCGCGACAACAGCCGCGGTTGCCGGGCGGAGGAACGCTTCGGACTCCCGCCGACGGTCCAGGGCATGAACCTCGGCTTCCGTCTTGCCCGAGTTCCCGTCCGCTAGAGCCTGTTATTGACTTATTGTGAGAGCTTTGCTCATGTTGTGGCATGAACACGACACGGAAGTCGTATCCAAGCGACGTTTCGGACGCCGAGTGGGAGTTTCTTCTCCCGTACCTGACCTTGATGCGCGAGGATGCTCCACAACGCGAACATTCTCTGCGCGATCTGTTCAACGCGATACGTTACGTGGTCAGGACGGGCTGTCAGTGGCGATTCCTGCCACACGATTTTCCTCCTTGGACCGCAGTCTACCAACAAGCCCGACGCTGGATGCAGGCCGGTGTCTTCGAGCAAATCGCGCAGATTTGCGAGCGATCGTTCGATTTCTCGCCGAGCGGGATCCCGAGCCGACGGCGACGATCTTTGATGGACGCACGCTTCAATCGACGCCCGAGAGCGGTGAGCGGGCAGGCTACGACGGGGCCAAGAAGAAGAAGGGATCGAAGGTACATGCGGCTGTGGATACCCTGGGAAATCTGTTGGCTTTGAAGATAACCGCGGCGAACGTACAAGAACGTGCGCAGGTTGCCGAGTTGGCCGACAAAGTGCAAGAAGTCACTGGAAGCACCGTTGAGATTGCGTACGTCGATCAGGGCTATACCGGCGAAGACGCGGCTCACCAAGCAGAGCAAGCAGGAATCAAACTGACAGTGGTCAAGCATAAGGAAGCAAAACGGGGGTTTGTGCTGCTGCCGCGACGCTGGGTCGTGGAGCGAACCTTTGGATGGCTCGGACGCTTTCGACGATTGGCACGCGACTACGAACGACTGACCCAAACGCTCGAGGGATGGCATTGGCTCGCGTTCGTCGCACTCCTACTCGCAAACGCGGGGTTGAAAAGTGCATAACAGGCTCTAGCGAGGCAGACCAGACGAAGCAAACGACGATGCAGCTTGTGATGGCGGGGTTGCGGCCTTAACAGCGCTGAACAATTGCACGATCTCTTCCGTCGTCCGTACACGGCCGAATGTGAGGCCGAACGTATGAAGCGCCGCGCGGTGCGATTCTTGGCTTAATTCGGTGCAGGCATCTTCCGCCACGATCACTTGAAAACTGACGTCGGCCATTTCGCGAGCCGTTTGGGCCACGCATACGGCCGTAGTCAAGCCGCAAACCACGAGCGAATGAACGCCCATGTTCCGCAGAATTTGATTGAGATTTGTCGAAGCGAAGGGACCACTGGAGGACTTGGTGAGCACAATTTCGCCTGGCAACGGTGCAATGCGGTCGTCGATCTGCCCGCTCGGATCATTCACAGGAGGGCAGACTCGACGCCCGTTAAGCATCAAGCTGAGCTCATCAAAATCGCGCATCCATCCGGGGATGTCGGATCCATCAGCCGTATGGCAACCCACGGCGAAGTAGATGATCGGTCGCTTCCGCGCGATAGCATTCCAGCAATCGCTTGATGCCCGGCAATACGGTTTCGTCGACGCGATTGAAGTAGCCGGCCGTCACGCCCGGCACAAGTTTCTCGAATGTTTGTGCGAACGCATAGTCCGGCTGGGCGAAAAACCTCTGCACGTCCACGACGACCAGCGCCGTGCGCTCGGCATCGAGCACGAGCGGTGCTCGATCCTTGATGCGAAACAGTTCCTGAACTTTCTCATGCTCGGTCATGCGGGCCCTTTCACCGAAGCGTGCTGGCCACGGCGTTGAAAATATTAACATTCAGTGGGGCGTGAATAGTCGGGATAGTATTGGAGCCATCTCTGCAAGACAATGTCGCGTAAAAGAACAAGCTCCGCTGCGCTCTCAGCGACCGCTGACTTGGCATTACATCACTGCTCCGACTTTGCGCCTTTAGCCGGGAGTCCAGATCGGTCTCGTAGAACCCGCTGAACCGTGTCTTGTGGATGACATCGTCGCCGGGCTCCGGCTTGAGTTAGGAGACGATGTCCGTGTTCCAGGTGTCGCGGATGAGGATTCGGCTCTCCTTGCCATCAGGAGCTGTAACCTTGTCTCCGAAGCGAAGCCGCAGATGCCGAACGCGGTTCACGGAGTCGGGTGCGCCCAGATCCGAGAGGTCGGGCATGTACCCCATCTTGAGGTAGATGATCTTTACGCCCGCTCGACGGGCCGCGGCCAGGACACTGGCCGTCGGGCCAACGGCCTTTTGGATGCCGGAGATGTTGACCCCGGCGAGGTCCAATATGCCACCCTTGGAGCCGAAGTCGTTGTGCATATCCACGACGATCACAGCAGTTTTCGCGGTGTCAAACGTGATCGCGTGCCCCATTTTCATGAGTTTGGGTGCCGCCACCCTGGCGGCATGAGCGCTGTCACCGCGAAGCCAACTCGAAGGCCGGAGGTGATCCTCCGGCCCTCGAAACGCCATGCACCACCGGGCGACAATCCCATCAATTCACGCGCTCTCCGGGCTTGAGGTCGGTGATGGTGCCGCTCGTTCCCTTGAAGAACCAATTCATGCCGGCGCCTCCGGTCAGCGTGCTGGCGACGCCATCATCGTGGACCGTCGTCCCCCAGATTAGCTTGTAGCCCCCCGTCACTCCGGCGGTGATCTTGGCGATCCGGGTCGCGTACACGTCGGCCGACTGCCACTCAGCCACGATCGCCGAGAGCGCCTTGTCATTGACATCGCCGCTGGCATCGTAGTTGGTATATCCGCCGATCACGATGTCATCGCCGGAGCCCCCCTTGACTACGTCTTTACCCTTGCCGCCGATCAAGATGCTCCGGCCGGTGCCGCCGCTGATCGTGTCGGCGCCGGCGCCGCCGATCAAGACATTCCCCAGCGTATTGCCCGTCAGGATGTTGCCGCCCTGGCCGCCGCGGACGTTGCGAATGTTGACGATTCCACCTCCAACGCCGGTCGCCGTGTTCGCGGTCAGGTTGACCGAAATCGGCGTCGTATACGCTGCGTAGTCGAGCCAGTCGTTGCCGGCACTACCGCCATTGATCTTCCCCGAGACCGTCTTGCCAGCGCCAAGGACGAACTCATCGACTGCGGTGCCGCCGGTCAAGTTTTCGATCGCCGAGAACTTGAACGAACCGACCGTGCCGCCGTTGACCCCGGTAATCGACCACAGGTTGGCCGTATTGGGCCCGATGATGTTGTCGGCGGTCGAGGTACTCCCGACAAATTGCTGGACGTTGGCGAAGCCGCCGGTCCATGTGGCGGTCGAGGTTGCGAGATTCACCGTGGCCGCGATCCCGCCATCTCCCGAATAATCCAGGCTGTTGGCGCCCGCGCCGCCGTCGATTTTGCCGGTCAGGCTCCCGGCCGCGGTGAATTTGAAGGTGTCGGTAGTCGTGCCACCTGTCAGCGTCTCGACGGCGGCGAAGCTGAAGGTTCCGACCGTGCCCGCGTTGGCTCCCGTCAGAGTCCAGACGTTGGCCGCGTTGGGCCCGATGAACTTGTCGGCGGTCGAGGAGCTGCCGACAAAATGCTGGATATTGGCGAAGCCGCCGGTCTTGGTGGCGGTCGCTGTTGCGAGATTCACGGTGGCCGCGATCCCGCCATCTCCCGAATAATCCAGGCTGTTTGCGCCGCGCCGCCGTCGATCTTGCCGGTCAGGCTCCCGGCCGAAGTGAACTTGAAGGTGTCGCCTGCGGTGCCGCCGGTCAGGCTCTCGACGGATGAGAAGGTCGCTCCGGCAAAACTCCCCGCGTTGGGCCCGGTGATGTTCCACGTCTCCGCCACGTTCGGACCGACGAGCGTGTCGGTGCCGCCGCCGCCGTTGATCGCGACGGTCGTGCCGGCTGGTACAGTCTGAAGCTTGATCAGGTTGTTGCCGGTGCCGGTATTGAGTGCCAACTTTTCAAGAGTGGCAAAAGTCAAGACGTCCACATACTCGCTCTCTAACGGGGCGGCGAGATGCCGCTGCAGCGCAGCGCCGACAAGGTCGTATTCACGATCGTTCGCGTCGGTCTGTTCATTGACGTTGACCGTGTCGACACCTCCTCCGCTCTTGACGATGACCCCGCTGTTGAAATTGAACAGGTTGCCGGCGCCAAGGTTGACTGTGTCGTCACCGACGCCGCCGTTGACCGTGACCGGTGCAAATAGGCCAGTGGCCGTGATGGTGTCGGTATCGGTGCCGCCGTCGTCGTTGATCGTGACAGGAGTCTCAAATTCGGTGCCGGTGACAGTCGCCGTGTCAGCCAGGTTGGTCGCGTTTATGGTCAAGCCCTCGACGGCCGAATAAGTGAGCCCCCCGAATGCGCCAACGGTGCCCGCGACCGTTGTGGGGGTGACCGTGTACGTTGAATTCGCGCGCCCCGGTCTGATCGTTGACCGTGATTTTGTCTTTGCCGGCACCGCCCTTGTAGGTGACCGGGCCTTGCAGCAAGTTGAAATGTCCGCCAGCAACTCCCATGATGAGGGCGTCGGTGCCGCCCCCGCCGTTGATGGTGACCAACGTGGCCGCGCTCGTCGCGAGGACATTGAAAGTGTCCGTTCCGCGACTACCGTTAACGACCAACGCCGACAGGCCGCTCGAGTTGATCGATCCCAAGCCGGTGCGCTGGAAGATTCCATCGTTGACGGTGTAGGTCTTGCTGACGGTGTTGTTCTGATCGTCGATCAAGAGCGTCGTCCCACTGCCGCCGTGGACGGTAAGCGGACCCACGAGGGTGTCGAGGTTCGCGGCCGTGGGACTGACGTCGACGAGAGCGTTGCCTGACCCCGCGTTCACGGTCGTCGCGACGGCCGTGCTCTCGACGTGGACAATGTTGGGCGTAAAGCCCGTGTTGAGCGTCAGACTGGCCAGGCCGCTGTACGTGATCGTGATGGAGCGGACGGTGGTAATAGAAGTTACGGGGTTGAACGCCTCGGTAAGCCGGTTCAGTGACCCGGCGGCGAGCGTGTCAGAGGTGAGAATGGGGAAAACCAGGTTTGCATTCTGATCGTCAATGACGAGCGACTTCGCACCGCCTCCGTGGATGGTAAGGGGACCAACGAGACTGTCCAGATTCATGCCCGTGAGGCCGACGGTAATAGTTCCCGTGCCGGAGCCTGCGTTGAGCATCGTGTCGACCGAGGTCCCCATGACATTGTCGGTGATGTTGGCGCCGCCACCACCATTAAAGTTAACGAGATCCAGTCCCGTGTAATTGATGGCGCCATTGGCGTCGGCACTGCTGTAGATGCTGGAAGCGGTAATGTACCATGTCAAGTTCGCCGCCGTGTCGCCTTGATCATTCACGTTCAGCGTGTCGAGACCGGAGCCCGTGATGTTCACGGTACCGACGATGCTTCGCGCACCCAGGACGGTGTCGCCGATATTGACTGTGGTCGAGCGGTGGGTGGCCACGGTGATGGGGGTACCACCCTCAAACACGCTTACGATATTGCCGCTTGCGCTGTTGAGGTTAAGCGCTACTCCGCGCGTGTCGGCATACTTGTAATTGATGCTAACCGGGGCCAGTCCATCGATATAACCCCAGCTTGAATCACCGGAGGGTGTGAACGTGCCCATTGTGGTGGTGCGCACGAATTGGTCGGCGGAGTCGTCGATGTAGATGCTCGTGAACGCTTCCCTGTTCTGGATGTTGAGAGTGCCCAGAATGCTCTGCGCGCCCACGAGGCCGTCGCCAATATTCACCGTGGTACTGGCGTGGCTCATCAGGTTGATGGTGACGCCGTCTTCCCACACGCCGATCACGTTGCCGCTGATCTTGCTGCCGTTGATCGACACACTGGCCGTGTCGGCATACTTGTAGTTGATATTGGCACTGGCCAGGCCCGTGATGTAGCCCCATCGGGAATCGGTCGGCGACGTTCCGATTGTCGTGCTCACGGCGGAAGGGTCGGCCGAGTCGTCGATGTTGATGGTTGTTAGTCGGGGAGGGTTCGAGATGTTGAGAGTACCAAGGATGCTCTGAACGCCCACGAGTCCGTCGCCGATATCAACGGTGGCCGTGGCCTGGCTGACCAGGTTGGTCGTGACGCCGTCTTCCCACACTCCGATGATGTTGCCGGCGTTCGTGCCGGTGTTGATCGTGATGTTCCGTGTGTCGGAGTACTTGTAATTGATCTGCGCCGGCGCCAGGCCGGAAATATAGCCCGAATTGGGGTCAGCGGGCGAAGTTCCGATGATCGGGTTTCGAATGGAACTGTCGGCCGAGTCGTCGACGACGATCGTCACCAATTCCGGCACATCGTCGATACTGACGGACCTGAGGATGTTTTGAACGCTCCCGGCGTTACCGATGACGACGGTGCCGGCGCCGGTGCCCGCGTGTACTACGGTATCGGCCGTGGTGCTCTGCACGTCGTAATTCGTGGCGGCGCCGCTGCCGCCGTTGAGTGTTACCAGAGATATTCCTGTGTAATTGATCGCGCCCGAGCCACGATAGTTGTTGGAAATGTGGCTACCGGTGATGGTCCACGTCACGCCCGGGGAGGTATCGTTTTGATCATAGACGCGCAGCGCGTCCAGTCCAGAGCCCGCGATGGTGACAGCGCCCTGGATGCTGGGGATGCCCGCGATGTCATCGCCGAGGTCGATGGTGTCATCATCTGTGCTCGTGATACTGGCGGACGTGCCGGCCTCGAGGTCCTCGATCTGGATATGGTCTTCGCCGTTGCTCGTGATATTGATCTTGGTGCCGGCCAACAAGCCCTGGGTATCGTAAACGTCGACGGACGAGCCGCCACCCGCGGTCACGATCTGGATCGTCGAAACGTTCGAGGCCGAGAAGGCCGACGTGAAATAGCCGATGGGGTCGCTGCCGTTGACCGGGTTGCCGAGCTTCATCGAGACGAAGATCGTCTCGCCAAAAGTCGAAATGTTGACGGCGTCGCCGATTGTCTGGCTGGGGCAAGTGATCCGCAGTGTGCCATTCGCGTCGAGCGTGTCGTACATCGTGCCGAAGTATGACGGATTTGTGATGCTGTAGCCGTAGGCGTCGTGGAGCATGAGCGCGTCATCGTCGGAAATGATGCTTCGGGATGTGAAGTAAGCGTTCATCAGATCGACGGCGCCGTAGTAGATTGTACCGCCGACGTTCACGGCTGCTCCGGCCGGCGCGGCGTGCTGAGGGCCGTTCCGGCTGGTCGAGCCGCCGCCGGCGCCGCCAGAATCCCAGGAAGTCCAGAGCGTTTTGACCGAGGGCCCGCTGAATAGCCAGTATGTACTTGCCGGGGTCGACGCCGGGGCGTCGAGCGTATCGACGACCAAGGTATTCGTCGACATGGCCAGGACCTTGCCGGCGGCCACGAGCCCAAAGCAGTGCCCCAGTTCATGCTCGACAGCGGTAAAAAGGTCGCCGCCCCCCAGGGCCGCCGTTGGAGATTCCGAAAATGCGTCGTTCAACTTGCCATTAAACTCGCTGCTGTCGCCGGGTACCGGATCGAGATACCAGCCCGCATCGCTATTGACGCCGGGAGCGATGTTTCGCCAGCCGATGCCGACGCTACCGGCCGAAGGTGTGCCACCGATCGTCGCGGTGTACCCGCTGTTGGCGCCAACGGAATTGCCCGGAGTCGAGATCGGGGCGGCGTTCATCGAAATCGTCAGGTTGTAAGTGTCCGTGCCGTCGGAGTAATTAAACCGAAGTTCGACAGCCGTTTTTGACGTAACGTCTCAACTTGCCGGAGGTTAACTGCGATTCTGGCTCTGAAATGTAGCCAGTAAAAACTGGGAAGTTATCTTGACATACTTCATACGCTGCGCAAAATGCCCGTATGCCAGCACGACGCGGCTCCGTTCATGTGGCCACGACCAGGAGGGTCTACAAGGGTAGAACCTATGTCACCCATTTGCTTCGGCGTTCCATTCGTATCGGGAAGAACGTCACTCACGAGACACTCGGCAACCTCTCCCATCTTCCCGATCACGTCATCGATCTGATCAAGCGATCCCTCAAGGGGGAGACGTTTGTCCCCGCTGCCGATGCCTTCCGCATCACTCGCACACTGCCGCACGGGCATGTCGAAGCGGTCCTGAAAATGATTCACAAACTCGGACTCGAGAACCTCATCGCCTCCGAGCCTTCCCCGTGGCGGAATCTGGTCGTTGCCATGATCGTTGAACGTCTGGTATTTCCCAGCTCCAAGCTCGCCAACACCAGACACTGGCACGACTCCACTTTGGCCGAGGAGTTGGACGTCGCCGACGCAACCGAGAATCAGCTCTACAACGCCATGGACTGGCTGCTCCAGCGACAGTCAGCGATCGAGAAGAAGTTGGCGAAACGGCACCTCAGTGATCGGGCGCTAGTGCTCTACGATGTCACCAGCAGCTATTACGAGGGAAAGACTTGCCCGCTTGCCCGGTTCGGGCACGACCGTGACGGCAAGACCGGGCTGCCAATCATCGTCTACGGCGTGCTCACCGACGCTGATGGCCGGCCCGTTGCCGTACAAGTTTATCCCGGCAACACCGGCGATCCCAAGACCGTGCCCGACCAGGTCGAGACGCTCACAAAGCGGTTCGGCCTGTCGCGCGTCGTGCTCGTCGGTGACCGTGGCATGCTCACACAAACACAGATTGACACGCTCAAGAAACACCCGGGCTTGGGCTGGATCTCGGCGCTGAGAAGCGGAGCGATTCGCCGCTTGTTGGCCGATGGTCTACTGGTCAGGAAGGATCTGGAAGCCCAACGCTTGGCGGAGATCACTTCCCCAGAGTTCCCCGGCGAACGATTGGTGGCCTGCTATAATCCGCAGTTGGCCGAGCAACGACGACAGAAGCGTCAAGACCTGCTCGCGGCAACTCAAGCCGAACTGGAGGCGCTGGCGGCGAGTGTGGCAAAAGCATCGAAACGACCCGAGACAGCGGCCGAGATCGGTGTGAGGGCGGGCAAGATCATCAGTCACTATAAGGTCGCCAAACACTTCAACCTCACGATTCGAGACGGCCATCTGAGTTGGGCTCGCAAGGTCTCCGCGATCACGAATGAAGAGATGCTCGATGGAATCTACGTTATCAGGACGAGTGAACCGGCCAAGCGGCTAACGGCGGCTGATTCGGTGCGATCGTACAAGCGGCTCGGATTGGTAGAGCAAGCATTCCGAGGCCTAAAAGGAATCGACTTGTTGGTGCGTCCGATTCACCACCGTACAGCCGACCGCGTCCGGGCACACATCTTACTATGCCTGCTGGCGTACTACGTGGAATGGCACTTGCGTCAGGCGTGGAAATCGCTGCTGTTCGAGGATGAGGAACTGAAGCTGGAACGACAGTGGCGTGACCCTGTCGCGCCAGCCCAAGCGTCGACTTCAGCGCGGCAGAAGAAGAAGACGCACAAGACGCCGGATGGCTTGCCAGTTCAGAGCTTCCGCACGTTGATCGCTCATCTGGGAACGCGCTGCCGCAATACCTGCGTCGCAAGTGCCGACTCTAGTGAGACCACCTTCCATCAACTGACGGAGGCCGATCCGTTACAGGCAGCAGCACTGAAATTAATTGAAATGTAGCCAGAAACGGGAAATCGGATTCGACGCAAACCGTTACCCCTCGTGGAAATTCCCGTCTTTGCCCGCTCGAACTTCGGATTAAAGTTGCTGATTACGCGCTGCCAGTCGGCGATGTCGGCCGCGATCACGTTGCGTGCCTGCGTGGCCAGGTTGCCGAAGACCTGGTTGAAGTTATCGCTATTAGGCCCGCTGGTGACCCCTTTGTTGGTCCAGATGATCGTGGAGAGCATCGTCCGATCCTCGAGCGCCTCCCAATCGAGCATCCGGCCGCCCGGGCGGACCCGCTGTCCCGTGAGCTTGCGGCTTGAACGGTTGCGAATAAAATCGAACGATTTGCGCGTGCTCATGGTGATTCCGACCTCCTGGTGAACATTCATAGCGGCGCCGGGTTTGATTGTTTCCCGCGAGGGATTGCGCTCACCGCTATTGCTAAGACTGCGCGTGGGCGGCCGGAGGCTTCCGCTGACCAGAAGATTTCTGAGAGAAAGGCGATCGCCGGCGTCGGCCCGGCGCGACAGAGCGACAGGAGTTTTTGCGGCCGATGCCCGGCTGTGGTGCGTGCACGACCGAGAGCGGCGCTACGCTATTTGCGTGTCCCCGACTACTAAAAGGCGAAGACGTTGGCAGGTAGCTCGCCAGAGCGTTCCGCCAGGACCGCCTCGGCCTCGGCTCTGAAGGCTGCAAGCTCTTCGGCCTCGGCCGCGATCAGGTTTTTCTGGTCTCCCAACCAACGGACCCCGCGACGGTGGCACGCTCGGGCTTCCGCGCGATGTCCCAGCTTTTCGTGTGCCATCGCCAGAAAAAAGAGGTCAAAGCCGTCGCCATCGCCGGCGCTCACGGTCAGGCTGAGCTCGAGGGAGACGACGGCTCCCTTGAAGTCGCCGTTGCGGTACTGGCTGACGCCGAGCGTGTTGGCGTAGAGGATACTTTTCGGGTCTAGCTCGACGGCGCGGCGGGCCAGGGTGAGGGCGCGGCGCGGATCGCGGATCGATTCGATCCCCGTCGCCAAATGCCAGGCCAGGTTGTTGCTGAGGCGGGCGAGTCTCAGTCGAACGACGGGCTGGTCGGGCTTTCGCGCCAGCTTGCCCTCGAGATCGGCAATCAAGCTCTCGTAAACCCGCGGCCCGATGTCCCCTGTGAGCGGGACCGCGCCCATATCGATGGTGAATGGCGCAAGAGGCGGCAACGGGCGGCTGGCCGGCTCGTCGTCGGAATACGCCGGTGCATCCCAGTCGAGGTCCATTCTGGCAAGTTGTTTGCGGATCGCCCGCAGGTCCCAGACATGCACGGCCGGCCCATCATGCGTGGTCACGACCAGTTGCGACCCGTCGGGGCTGAAGACGGCGCCCGGACGGCGCAAAGATCTGGGCTTTCCAGCCGCGCCAGGACGCGGCCGGTTTCAGTTTCCACCAGCCGGATAACCCTGTCCGCGTCGATCACGGCCACCTGAGTGGCGTCCGGGGAGAAGCAAAGACCCTCGCCGCCGAGCCGCCTCACCTCGCGCCAGGTGCCGACGGCCCAGAGCAGGCACGGCGCGGCTTTTGTCATCAGCCATTTCCCGTCCGGGCTGAAAGCCACTCTGGTCGCACCGTGCATGAGCAGCTCGGCCACCTTGACGCCGTCATCGATGCGCCAAACCTGGGCACCGCCGGCTTCGTGACTGCCGGTCGCCAACCATTGCCCGTCCGGGCTGACCGCGACGAAACGCACATCGTCCAGCGGTCCAACGGAGACAATCCGTCCCGATGTGGCCACATAGGCATGATCATAACTTGCCTGAGCCACGACTCCGCCATGCCGATCCTCGTCAATTTCACAGTCTCCCGGCGGCAACAGGAGCTGGCTCGGCGGGCCGATTCGTGATTCGCCTTGGGCCGGATCGAGTCGAATGGGCCAGCGCCGCACGCCGACGTTACCGGGAATGAGTAAGTCGCCGGAGGCCTCGAACATTGCATGAGCAGCGTTCTCGATCGGCAAGAAGGCGAGCTCCATGCCCCGGAGGAGGTCCCAAAGTACGAGCCCCCCACGCGCGCCAACGGCCAGCACCCGGCCGTCACGACGGATCGACGGGCGCGAATAGAAAAGCGGCGCATCGAGCGTACGGGCGAACGTCCGGTATTCGAGGGCTGGATCGACCCTGTAAGTGGTCAACGCGTCCTCGGCGCCGAGAACGATGCGACCGTCGGTGCTGAAGTCCGAGCCAGTCCCGCCGGTCAAGCTCAGCACCGGCCCGCCCAGAACCGTATCCCAGATCCGGACTCTCCCTTCCCAGCCGTTGCTCGCCAGGAGGGTACCGGCGGGGTGAAATGCCGACCACAAACCGCCGTTGGTAGCGCCTTCGAGCGTTGCTCTCTTCACGCCGGTGGCAACGTCCCAGAGATAGATTTTGGAATCTCCGCACGCCGTCGCCAGCGTGGTGCCGTCGGCACTCCAGGCGACCGTCGCGCCGCCGGGCAACGGGATCGACCGGACGAGCCGACCGGTCTCCAGCTCGATGATCCGGCAGGTGCAGCCGTTCTGGTCGGGATAAACGACCGCAATCTGGGCGCCGTCCGGCCTGTACGCCAGGTCTGACGCTGCCGCCGGTCCACTCAAGCGCTGGCGGGGTTGACCGGTCGCCAGATCGTGAACGACCAGGTCGAGATCGACACGCGCCACAGCGATCCGCCGGCTGTCCGGGCTGAATCTGGCCGAAGTCCCTGAAACCGGGCCTGGCTCTTCGAGAGCCACTTTACCCTGCTCGACGTCCCAGACGGTCATGGGGTAGCCTGGTTGATGAGTAGTCGCCAGGTAGCGGCCGTCGGGGCTGAATATGAAGATGAAAATGTCACGTTCGCCCCGGGCCTGAAAGCGGGCGACTTCCCGGTCGTCGTCAACGCGCCGGACCTCGATCGTCCCATTTCGGAGACGTCGGGCATAACGGGTGATTGTCGAATCAAAAGCGTAACCCAAAGCGCCCCGCGGCGCGTTGATCACCCGGCCGACCTTGATCAAGTCGGGAAGGGCCAGGCTGGCGATCGCTTCGTTTCGGAGCGAATCGAGCCGCCTGGCAGGCAGTTGCAGTTCCCGGGCGATCGCCACCGCCTTGTTGAGCGCCTCCAAGCTGTCGAACCGCTGCCCCTTTCTCCGACTCAGACGTGTCGCGCGCGCCTGCGCCGTGAGCGAGTCCAACAACCGATCGCGACCCAGGAAGAGGGCCGCTCGAATGTCATCGCGCTGACTGGCGATCTGGTCGCGTTGATCGCGATAGCTCCAGGCCGCGAGGCTCGAGACGACCGCAAGGACCAAGATGGTCGTGAGGGCAAGCAAGCTGGCGCCGGCCAGAAATCGGTTGCGGCGGCACCAACGCCACGATTGCTCGATCGTCGTGATCCGCCGCGCGCGGACCGGCCGATCCTCGAGGAACCGCCTCAGGTCGTCGCCCATCGCCTGCGCTGTCGGATAACGGTCGGCGGGCTCCTTGGCGATCGACTTGAGCACGATCGTTTCCAGGTCGCGGGGGATTTTGGGATCGAGCTTGCGGGGCGCCTCGGGCGGTTCGTGGAGCACCTTCTCTATCAGCTCGGCCTGGGCGACGCCGGCGTACATGGGGCACAAGGTTAGCAGCTCGAAAAGGGTCGCCCCCAGGCTGTAGACGTCGCTGCGGCGATCGGACCAGCCGTCGAACCGCTCGGGGGCCATGTAGCGGATGGTGCCGACGATGTCGCCGGTCTGCGTCGGCCCGTCGGAGCCTTCGACCTTGGCCAGGCCGAAGTCGGTGACCCAGATGTTGCCAGCACCGTTCAAAAGGAGATTGGAGGGCTTGATGTCGCGGTGCAAGACACCCTGTTGGTGGGCGTATGCCAGCGCATCGGCGACCTGGAGGCCGATCCGCGCCACCGAGCGATGCAACTGCGACCCGGTCGCCAGAGACATGACCGAAGTTTCGGGCGAGCCGGATTCGAGGTCTACTGGCGCAGGCCCGCTCGCGACGGCAGCCACGTGGGCTGGGGCGAGGCCGGCCTCGTGGATCGTCGGCGCCATGGCCGACGCGTTGCCCCTCACTGGACGGTTTTCGGCGTCATCCTTGTCGCTCTCGAAAATCCCGGCGATGAGCGATTGGGCCGCGGCCAGCGAACCGAGCCGGCCGGCCGTCGCGTCGGCGTTCCGGTCGTGCCCGCGCGAGGTCGGGTTCGCTCTGACCGCACCGCGAAGTCGGCGGAGCTCGTCGAGGATCGCGTCGAGACCGTGGCCCGGGATGAACTGCATCGCGTAGAAGTGCATTCCCTGGTGCTCGCCCGCGCCGTAAACCGGCACGATGTTGCCGTGCTGCAAGCGCCCGGCCGAGCGGGCCTCGAGCTCGAACCGCTCGATCTGGGTCGGCCCGAGCCGCCCGTTCGAGGGAAGGATCTTGAGCGCGACGTGGCGCCCCATTGATTCCTGCACTGCCTCGTAAACGACCCCCATGCCCCCCCGGCCGACCTCGCGCAAAATGCGATAGTCGCCCACACGACCCTCGGGCAGTCTCAAGCCGTCGAATGACGCGGCGCGGTCATCCACGAAATGTCGAGGTGGATCCTCGATGGCCGGCTTGAGGCGCTCGATCATCACGAGCGCGGGAAAGAGGTCGCGGATTTCTTCAGCCAGCTCGGGGTACTTGGTCGTGTACTCGGTGAGCGAAGGATTCTCCCCGCATCGTTGCCGTGCGACGAATTCCTCGGCGAGCTGCTCGACGGGATCGCGGTCCGTACTGGGAGATAGGTCGTTCGATGGTATCACTGGTCGTCCTCACCACGAAACGGAAGTCACGAGCTAGAAGGCTCGAAGAACCCCGGCACGTCGGCCAGCGCATCTTTGAGCCGCTTGAGCGCGCGGATGTAGCGGCTGCTCGCCGCCTTCTTGCCGATGCCCAGCACTTCGGCCGTCTCGCAGTTATTCAGCTCCTCGAAGTGACGGAGCGTGAGGACTTCGCGATCGATGGCGTCCATGGCATTGAGGGCGTCCTGAAGCCGAAGCTGGAGCTCGGCCCGCTGGGCCGCGCGGGTGGGTGAGGTAAGCCGCCCCAGTAGCATCGCGGCCAGCGATCCCGAACCGGCCTGGGGCAATGCCCCGTGATGAAGTGATACCTCCACTCCAGCGTCGCGCTTCTTCGTCCCGAGATGTTGGCGATGCAGAAACAAGAGCTTTTCACCGGTGATCCAGCGCAACCAGAGCAAGACCGGCATTGACGGGTCGGCCACATACTCGCGTGCCCGTCGGGCGATGTCGATATAGGCATCCTGCAAGACATCCGATGGATCAATCCGCCCTTGGAGCCGGTGATCCAGCCGCAACTTCACCATTCGCTTTAGCCGGTCGCGATGCCTCGCAAACAACTCGATCAGGGCGGCCTCGTCCCCCTTGTCGATACGCCTGCACAGCTCGATCGAGTCACTCACATCGCCCGTCATTTTCGTTCCAGTGGGAAATCGCTGAGCTCAAGACGCGATTGTCCACTCTGGTTCCCGCTAAAGATATAAGGGAAGGTCACCCGGCCCCAGGATAGCTCTGACCCCCAGGACAGGATTCGTCAGCCTTTCGAACGATCCGGTGGACGCCCCGCGAAGCCAGGATCGGGAACGAGCTGCGTCCGCATTTCGTTCGTTCAAGCTCAGTTCGCGCGCTCCGACGGCCGCGACGCCTCAGGTCAGATAGGCCTTGAAGGCTTCCATGCAGGACTTCACCTCCACCATCGCGGCTTTCAGCTCGGCCACAATGTCAGGATTGTCCGCCGCATCAAGCTTCTGTTTATTGCCACTGGCCCAAGGAGTAAGCTTGGTAACCCAGGTATTGGCTTTCGCGACATCATTTCGTATGTCATCGGGGACCGGGAGACCATCCTTCTCGTACAAGTCCTTTAGCTGTTTGAAAGCCTTGAGCGCGGTCGTCACCGAGCGGACGCCTTCTGACTCCATTTTCGTATTCCAGGTTTTGACCGTCGGATCCGCCTTGATTGCGGCCGATGCGGCAAGGGCCGTCTTGAAGGCCGTTTTCATTTGTTCCTTGAAAGTATGCTGTATACGCTCCCTCGCGCCCAATCCTTTTGCCATGGCTTCGATCAAGCCGATCTGTGACTCAAAGGCGGCCTTGAATAGCTCCAGCTTCGTCTTCAGCACCTTCAAACCCTTGAGCCGCGCGGTCGTTACCTTCTCGGAATATACCGCCCCCGTTTCGGGGTTGTTAGGGACAGCTTTGACGGTGTTCTTTTTCTCCTCCTCGATCTGCTTGCCCAGCAAGCTGAGATAGTCGGACGAGCCCGTCTTGAAACCAGCCACGGCACTTTTGAATTTCTTAAGCTTCTCCGCCGTCAACGCTGCAACCTGCTCGGGGCTGTGCTTGGCAGTACCCGTCGGCTGTCTAGAGCCGCGTCAACTTTCGCGATCGCATCCAACAGTTTCTTGTGCGTGGTGTCGAAAAAGACACCGACTTTTTGTCCTTCGCCTTCTTGTCCCCCGTGAGATTGTAGTAATCGACTTTCGCCGCGTTCCACTCGTCAGTGTACTTGTTGGGCACGTTTCAGTCTCCCGATGAGCGCTCATCGCGCCGAAACAAGAAAGAATGTCAGAGAACAGATGTATTGATCCGATCCTGGCAGTCCGCCGCCCAGGACAGAGCTTGGCTGCCAATTATTGGCGACCGAGTCCAAGGACGCAGGTGTCGATCCGTGGACCCGGTTCGGTGTTCGGCTTTCTCGCCTATATCGGTCGTCTCGTCTGCTGTTTTCGTCGTGGCCGATGCCTGCAAGACCTGCCGCGCGAACGCGGCGCCGTTCTTGGTCAGGAGCACACAGAGAGAACGGCGGAAACGAGGACGTGGCTCGTTTTTCATCCTAGCGTCTCGACCCAGCGACGGCGCGCCGAGATCTCCTAACACAAAGAAGTGTCGCTTTGGCGATGCAGCGAGCAGACAGGCCGTAACGCGAGTGAACGTTGAGCAGGCCTCGAAAAGTCCAATGTGGTCGCCGACCTTGCACTAGCATGAGGAAGGCCGCCGTCGCTGGGGATGAATGGGAAACGGTTGAAATGTCCGCCCCACGAGCGATCAGAACCCAGCGGGCCACCGGGGTAATGACGACGGCATGCCTGCACATGGAGATCCAACGCAACACGGCCATGCCATTAGAATGTCGTTCGCGTTCCCGGGCCAAAAAATCGAGACCGTGCTTTCGTCGCCCGCTGATCTTGTAGCCCGACTCTGATCGGGACTTCGCTGCCATCCGTTCTTCAACTGAGCGACCGAAAGCCAAAAACAAAGGCTGACACTGCGAAGCCCTATCAGGCTGACTCCGCGAAGCCCTGCTACCGAAAACCAAAAATCAAAGGCTGACACCGTTAGACTTAGACACCGCAAAGCCCTGGGGATGAAAGAGCGCGAGAAGTCGATTCCGAAATCGGGCGGGGCCGACAAGCGTATTCCCGAAGCCCTTGATGCGCTGATTGAGCTGTACACCGCCACAATCAAGCCCGAGGAAGTCAAAAAGTGGCAAGCCGAACGGGCGAAGTATTCCGAAGGCAAGCCGTCCGATAAGAAATGACGGGCATCGCGCCTTGCGGTATAATTCTCTCGGAACGCGTTCGGAGGGTCTCGAGTGGAACCGCTTCGCATCGAAGTGATCGATCGCACGTACGCCGCAATTCTGGCGGGCAAGACGCCTGGAGAGCGGGCCGCCATGGCCAGTTCCGCACATCGAGCCGCACGAATCATGGTGGAAAGTCGAGTCCGGCAACTTTACCCCGACTGGACCGACGAGCAGCGACACCGCGAATACTTGCGGAGAATGTTGGGTGATGGAGCAGCTCGATATCTTGCGTCACGCGGTTGAAGCGCTCGAGCGCATGAATGTTCCGTACATCGTTGTCGGGTCGATTGCCAGCATGGCCTACGGCGAGTCTCGCTTCACACAAGACATCGACATCATTGCCGCGTTTGAGATGAAGCACGTCGACGAGCTGATGGCTTGCTTTCCGGAGGACGAGTTTTACTTGAGTGAATCCGCAGCTCGAGACGCGATTCGGAGATCCTTCCAGTTCAACGTGATACATCCAGGTTCGGGCAACAAGATCGATTTCATCCTCCCGCGCGACGACCAGTGGGGCGGCACTCAAATGGGCCGGGGGCGACTGGTCCGACTCTTCCCTGATCGCGATCTGATGATTGCCGCCCCCGAAGACGTGATCCTCGGCAAACTCTGGTATTTTGCCGAAGGGGGTGGTGATCGGCATTTACGCGACATCGCGGGAATATTGCGTGTCACCGGTGACGGCGTCGACCGCGCCGAGGTCGAGCGCTGGGCGACGAAACTGGGATACCTGGAAATCTGGCACCAGATTGTGGCGAAAGTCGATGCGCCCGATTGCCCGCCAGGACCGGGCAGCCCATGACGGCGCGCTTGTCCCACAGGCAATCTGATGAACCCCGCGGAACTCCTGCCCCACGTGTACGACGAACTCCGCCAGCTCGCGGCGGCGAAGCTCGCATCGGAAAGGCCCGGCCATACCCTCGACGCCACGGCTCTTGTTCACGAAGTCTTTTTGAAGCTCGGCGGCGAGCGGTCGTTCGCGTCACGCAGCGACTACTTGAAAGCGGCCGCGCAGGCGATGCGTCGGATCCTGGTCGACCATGCCCGCGCCAGGAACGCCGCCAAGCGAGGAGGCGGGCGCCGTGTCGATCTTGAAACCGAGCAACTGGCTACAACGCCGGAAGATACAAATATCGAAGCACTCGATATTGCCCTCTCACGGCTGGCGGTCGAACAGCCAAAACTTGCTGAGCTCGTACAGCTACGACATTTCGGCGGCTTGACACTCTCTGAGTGTGCCCGCGTTCTGGGCGTCTCACCGCGCACCGCCGACACGTGGTGGTCGTACGCGCGGGCCTGGCTTGCCCTTGAGCTCAAGGACAAATAAACATTCTCCGGTCCTGGCAATGGGTGTCCCCGGAACTCCGCTATTCTTGATCCTCCAGGTTCGTTTCATCGTACTCTGGAGGAGGCTGTTTTTTAACCTGGCCGGTGTGCGATTTGGGCTGAAACACGACAACCTCGACCGTTTCACATTCCCGATTTTCGAGGTTGCCTGCGCCACGAGATCCGTCAGAACGGCAGTGCCATGCTGGCCAGGAAGGCACTCTTGGCCCGATTGGCCTCCTCGGCCGCTTGGTTGGCCTGCGCAGCTCTTCCTCCGCACGCTGGCGCTCGAAGACTCGCCCCAATTGAGTGCCGATGTGGGCCATGGCCTCCAGCAGCGGCTCGTCGGGTTCTACCGCCTCGCTGGAAAAGAACTCCAGCACCGCCACCATCTTCGCCCCGGCCAGCACGGGAAAGCCAAAGCCCGCCCGGACGCCGAGGTCGATCGCCGCCCTCAGCCGGGGGAAATTGCTGTCGCGGGTCACGTCCATCAGCCATGTCGCCTGCCCCGTGGCCATGACGCGGCCGGGCAGGCCGATGCCCAAGGGCAGCCGGGTGGCCTCGGTCGCCTGGCGAAAGCGCTCGAACCGTTGCGGTTCGTCGAAGTGCCAGATGCGCGTGGGCAACAGGTCGCCCGTCGCGTCACCACCCAGGACGTAAGCGTGGCCCACCGGCCATCCCGTGTAGGCGCAGACTTGGTCTACTCCGGTCTGGAGCGCCTGCTCGGTGTTGGGGGCCAGGTTGGCGGCGGTCGCGACCTCCTGAAGCAGTTTCACCAGGGCGGTCTGCCGGCGCAGCGCCGCGTCCGCCTCGTTCCGGGCCGTCAGGTCCCGGATAAAGGCGCCGAAGACGTATGTGTCTCCGTCGCCGGCCGGCGAGATCGACAGTTCCACGGCGAATTCCCGGCCGTCGCGGCGCAAGGCCGTGGTCTCGATGCGCCGGTTCAAGACCGGTCCGACGCCGGTGGCCAGGAACCTTTGCAGCCCCCGCTCGTGGGCCTCGCGGTGCTGGGGGGGAACCAGAAAGGAGGAGAGCCGGCTGCCGAGGACTTCCGGAGCCGACCAGCCGAAGAGGACCTCGGCCTGCGCGTTCCAGCCCGTGACCTGGCCCTTGGCGTCCATGGTGACCACGGCGTCGTGGGACGTATCGACCAGCACCCGCGTGCGTTCCTCTGCGTCCCGCAGGACCCGCTGGAGTCGAGCCACTTCTTCCTGGCACTGGCGCAGCTCCGCGTTTGCCAGCTCCAAGCGGCTCTCGCAGTCACGCGCCGCGCCCTCTTGCCGGTCGAGCAGCTCCCGCAGCGCGGCCTCGTCCGCCCGCTGCCGATCGTCTTTCTCCTGACTGGCTTGGTCGCTCACGTCTTCGTGCCCTTTCTCGTCAGGTGCCTGCCCTCGTTGCGGGTGCAGGCTCACCCTTGTCTCCGCACAGGCGGTTCCGGCTGAAGAGCGCCCGCAGTTCCAGGGCGCGGGCGTCCTGTCGGCGGGCGATGGCCACGGCTTGCTCGAAACACACCACCGCCTCGGCCCGCCGGGCGGGTTCGCGCTCCGACTGCGCTATCAGAAACTCGCCCCGCAGACGGTACAGCTCAGACGCGAACCCGCTTTCGCCCCGGGAGCGGGCCAGGGCCAGCCCCTCGGCAGTGGCCGCCAGTGCTTCCTCGATCTGGCCGGCGGCACCCCGGATTTCGGCGAGCATGGCAAGGATCTGCGGCCGGAAGATTTCCATGCCCGTAGCCCGCGCGGCAGCCAGACCGTCGTTCATGGCGTCGAGGCCAGCGGAGGTCTCCCCCAGTGCAGCGACCGCCCAGCCGCGCCAGATCGTGGCCAGCGGCTGGTAGAACGGCATGCCCTCTTCCCTGCAAAAGGCGATCACGTCCTCCGCCCATTCGAGCGTAAGGGCGGCCTCCCGGCGGAGCTGGTGGACGTAGGCCCGAAAGAAATGGGCGTGGGCCCGGGTCAACGGGTGGCACGAGCTGCCCGCCCGGGCCACCGCGTCGTTCACGGTTTGTAGCGCCGCGTCGGGCTCACCCAGTAGCCAAAGCGCCCAGGCCAGGAAGGCCCGGCATGTCACCGCCGGGTCGGCCCCGAAGAGCAGCCCCTGACGCTGCAACTGGTGCTCCTCGTAGAGGCCAAGGGCCGTCTCCAGGTGCGCCCGGGCTCGGCCCGGCTCGCCCAGGTGCAAGAGGGTAGTCCCCGTGCGGGCGTGGGCCTGGACCAGGAGGGCGGAATCGTTGACGGCCGTGGCCAGTCCCAGGAGCTGCTCGCCCAGCCGCCACCCGTCCGCACCTCGCCGCGGATGACGTAATAAAGGCACAGCCCCCACAGGACCGGGAAGTACAGCACGGTGGGCTCGACGTCCCCGCACAGCTCGCGCCCGCGCATGCGCCTGCTCCACCTCGGCGTCCGCGAAGCCCCGGGTGGCCCGCAGCGACACCCCAAGAGCCATTTGCAGCCGCAGTTCGCAGCGGCGGCGCTCGGGCGATTCCGGCAGCGGCCCGAGCTGCTCCAGGCCGCGCCGGGCCAGCGCGGCCGCCTCCTGGTTGGCAAACACCCGGAACGCGTTCTGGGCCGCCCGCAGGAAAAAGTCGGCGGCCCGCGCGCCGTCGCGGGCGGCCTCGAAGAGCAGCGCCAGCTCGGCCGTCACGCCGCCGCCCGTCTCGCCGTGGTGTTGCAAGAGCGCCCGCGCCGCGGCCGCGCTATAGGCCACCTTGCGCGATGGCTGGAGACCCTCGTAGAGAACATTTTGATACAGCGTGTGCACGAACGCGTAGCGCACCGTTGGCGTCCGGTCGGGCAACTGGTACTCGCCCACGCGCCGCACCAGGCCGCAAGTGCGGTCCAGCACCTCCAACCGCTCCTCCACCTCCGTGACGTCCAGGGCCAAGACTTGGGCGACCACCGCCGCGTCGAACTCCTGGCCCTGCACGCTAGCCGCCATGAGCAGGCGGCGCTCGTCGTCGGTGAGCTGCTCGATCAAATGCTGGATCATGCTCCGCACCGACTCCGGCAGTTCGCGTCCCAGGTCCGGGAGCGCCTGGGCCAGCCCCCACCGGCCCCCTTCCTGGGCCAGGACGTGCCGGTCGCGCAGGTATTGCAGCAGGTCAACCAGGAAGAGCGGGTTGCCTTCCGTCTTGGCGTGGACCAGGGCCGCGAAACCGGTCGGGAAGGCATGGCCCGGAAAGGTCAAGGACAGGTAGCGTTCGACGTCGGGCCGACTCAAGAATTCCAGGGAGATCACCCTGCAGAGGCCGCGCACCTGAAGGTCGAGTTGCACCCGGCAAAACGGGTGGTGGCTCCGCAGCAGGTCGGCCGGCCGATAGGTCGCCACCAGCAGCAGCCGCTGGCTCCCGGCCCGGCTACCAAGGTATACGAGCAGATCGAGAGTGGACGCGTCGGCCCAGTGCAGGTCATCAAGGAAGAACAGGACCGGTGGTCGCGCCCCACCTCCTCAACAAACTTGATCAATTCGCGCTTGAGCCGTTCCTGCGTCGAGGTCGGCGCATCGGCGGTCCGCGGGGTGCAGGAAGAGTCATCCGCTGCCCGCGGGATGACCTGGCGGTGCCAGTAGGGCGCCAGGCGCTTCAGGGTCTCCGCCAGAGCCATGCCGCCGGGTCCCCGGAGCAAGCTTTCCAGGGCTTCCAGGACCGGCAAATAGGCTTCGCTGCCTGCCAACCGTTCCGAACAGCACCCCCGGGCCAGGTGGAACGAATGGCCCTGGAGGAGCAGGTCATCCAGGAAACGCTCGACCAGGGTGGTTTTACCCAGGCCCGGCTCGCCGGTCACGCACGCCAGCAGGCCGTGGCCGGCCAGGGTGGAGGCAAACGCCTTGTCCAGCTCGGCCAGCTCGCGTCGCCGGCCCACGTGGCGGGGCTTGCCGGCCGGCTCTGCTCCGCCCTCCCAGCCTGTCCCCGCGGAGGTGATCGGGAGGTTGGGGGCCTGCGCCAGCCCGTCCAGAGCGCGGCCACCAGGTCGGCCGTCGGCCGCCGCCGCGGGTCCTTCTCCAGCATGCGCAGCATCAGTCCTTCCAGCGCGCCTGCCAGCTTCGGGTTCAGTCGAGAGGGTGACAGCGGCTGCTGCTCCATCAAGGCGCTCAGCGTGCCTACAGCCGAGGACGCCTCGAACGGGTGCCGGCCAGTGGCCAGCTCGTACAGGACGATGCCGAGGGCGAACAGGTCGGCGGGACTCCCCACCGCTTCGCAGCGGGCCTGTTCGGGCGCCATGTAGCGTGCCGTGCCGATCAGTGTACCGGGATCGGTGGCCTTGCCAGTCACGGTAAGGGCCCGCAGGGCGCCGTCGGGCAGCAGCCGGGCCACCCCGAAATCGAGCACTTTGACGACGTCGTCGGGCCGCACGAGCAAGTTCTCGGGCTTGATGTCGCGGTGGACGATCCCGGCCGCATGCGCTGCCTGCAAGGCCCGCGCTACCTGGCCGATCCAGCGCAGCAACTGGGCCAGGGGCCGGCCAGCGTCCACTCGCGCCCGCAAGGTGTGCCCCTCGATGAATTCCATGACCAGGAATGGCTGGCCCCGGTGTTCCTCCAGCGTATAAATGGTGCAGATATGCGGGTGATTCAGGGCTGAGGCGGTTCGGGCCTCGCGGCGAAAGCGCCAAGCGCCTCGGGGTCCCGGCAGCGCGGGCCATGGAGGACCTTGAGCGCCACCAGCCGCCCCAGTCGGTGGTCCTGGGCCTTGTAGACGACGCCCATGCCGCCGCGGCCCAGTTCGCCCAGGATCTCGTACCCCGGCAGCTCGGGCGGCGTCAAGTTTTCGGTCAGAGCCGCCACTGCGCAGCCAGCCAGCTCGATTCCCGGTCCGGATTGACGGAGTCGTATTCGGTGACCTGCGGGACTTCTGCCCGGCAATGGCGGTAGTGAAGGTCCAGCACGATCAGCTCGCGGGCCAGCACGGCCCGCGCAGGCTCCTCGACGCCTTCGAGATAGTCGCCGATCCGGGGGCGCAGGCCACCCCCGCAGGCCGCCTCGAAGCGATCACAGACCGCATCGAGGCGATCGGCCACGGTCAGGGGCAGCGCCGTCATGTGCGTGCGTAAGACTGGGCCCACGGTCGCCGGTCTCCGGCCAAGGGCGGGATCCGCTACGCGGTCCAGCGCCGGCGGATCAAGTCGAGCTTGCGCTCGACGGTGCGAGGGGCGCGCCGGAGCTTGGCGGCGATCTCCTCGGTGGTGTAGCCTTCCATTTTCCAGACCGCGATCGGCGCAGGTCGGCATCCCCCAGGCAGCCCAGCAGCCGCTGGCACTCCTCGGCCACCTGGGCGGCGAACGCGGGAGTCGGCTCGTCCCCGAGCAACTGGTCGAGCGCGGCGTCCTCGGCGGCGAATCCGTCCCGGCCGCCCAGGGCGGCCTCGTCGCGCACGGCGCCGCCGCCCCGTTTCTCACTGCGCTCGTCGCGTGCCAGGTGCAGCGCCTTGCGCACTGTGATTGTGACCAGCAGGCGCCAGAGGTCATCCCGATCAGCAAGTTGCGGGAAGCGGCCGCACTCGACGCCGCGACAGAAGCTCGCGAAGGCGCTCAAGGCGACGTCTTCCTCATCGGCGGCTCGGCTCGGCAGGCTCTGCAGCTTGCCCCGCGCGAGTCCCACCAGCCGCCGGAAGTAGCCTTCCCAGAGGTGCTGGGCGGCAACCTGGTCGCCCGCCCGGAGTTGCCCGATCCAGTGGGTGACGGTGGGCGATGACGCCATCGGCCGTTGCCCTCAACAAGTAACCCGGCAAGACACGTGTTCGGCGATTATGCGCACAGCGGCCCGCGGTTGCAAATGCATTCGCGGCCGTCCGTCACCCCCCTTCAGCTTTTTTTTCGCGAACCGCGTCGGGTAATCGGGGCCTTCGTCATGGCATCCACTTGCAACCGACAGTCCTGGTCCTGGGCTAGACCGAGGGGCTTGATCCCGCCTTCGCCGAGGACCTGCGCAACGACAGGGCAGACGCACAAAGATCAACGATCTACGGAGTCCGTCCCCTCGTGCGTGCGTAGTCCGCCCCCGATAGCGCAGCCGGCGCCAGGGTTACGGGTCCGGCTCGTACGACGTGCGCCGACCCGACAGCGGAGCTGTCCGCGCTAACCGATCATTGGCCCGATGACATGCAAGACGACATCCGCGCTGAAGTGGGCAACCATCGCCGTGATGAGTCCGAAGCGCCGGAAGAGCCAGCCGAAGATGACGCCGGGCACCCCGTTGCCGATCATCACGACCAGGACCATCAGCGTCGAAAGACCGTAGAAGGCCTTGGCCTGCGGCAGGTGAATCGCCGCGAACGCCAACGCCGCGAGGACGTTCGCGACGAGCGCGATCACCGGGCCAGCGGCGCTGCGGCGCGTCAGTACGGTCAGAAGCCAGGCCAGGCTGGTCATCAAGCCGAGGCGGAAGAGGATCTCCTCGGTAACTCCGGCACTGATCGATGCGAGGAATCCCATCCAAGGTGCTGGATCCTTCACGTTCCCTTGGGGCAGATAGGGCGACACCAAGCCCATACCGACCAGCACTGCGATGCCCTCCGCGACCCCGATTCCCGTGGCCACCAGGAGCGCCCGTCGAGCCACGGCGGGTCGGAACGCGCCGTCGTCCCAGCCCGCGAGCATGAGCGTCCCAAACCCGGTGCGACGCGCCGCACGGAATCCGAGGCGGATCATCACGTACGCAAGCAAGACCGTTCCGGCCGCGTTTGCCGCGGCGTCGGCCATTGGAGTCCCAGGTTGCGCGTTACCTGGCGCGAGCGCTGCGCTGAATGGGATTTGAAGCACGGCTGCCACGGTTGCTGCCAGCAGCAGGTAGAGCGTGGTCCGGCGGGTCGTGTCGGGCGCCGGCGGGCTCGCCGGTAAAGGCTCTGCTGTCGTGTCCGTGTTCATGCGACTCCCACGACTGCGCGATAGGGACCAAGGCCGTGGCCTGGAGGCTCTGGCCGGGCGTGGTCGCCCGACTTCCCTCGCGGGGCAGCATCAGCAGAGCTGGGGCGACTCTCCCAGCTTAACCGCCGCCGACCCAATCCGTAAGACCGGCCGACAGGTCCGCTGACCAAGGGCGACAGGGGACTGGCGGGCGCGCCTGGCTCCGGTCAGTGGGGTGCGCTACGAATCACGCAATCCGGCTCCGGACCTCGGCAATGGTCTTGAGCGTCGATCCTCAGCGCGGCAGCGAGTAAACACCGAGCTGATCGCCCGGAACTGGGAACACATGCGACGGGTGGCGGGGTCGTTGGCTCGGGGTACCATCAGCGCCTCGCCCGGCGAGACACGTGTTCGGCGATGATGCGCCCAGCGGCCCGCGGTTGCAAATGCATTCGCGGCCGGCCGTCACCCCTCTTCCGTTTTTTTTTCGCGAACGGTGTCGGGTAATCGCGACCTTCTGGCATTGCCCTCTTAGAGATCGACCACGGCATTCGCCGGGTGGAGAAGCAAGGGGTCGTGCGACACCTTCCACTCCAGCAACCTCGGGCCGTCGGCCTGCTTCGGCCGGCACGGAATTCAACGCCGATTTCCGCGGAAGCAAATGCGTCAATCCTCGTTTGGATGTCTCAGACATCTTTTCAGGCGAACGTGAATGGAGACTCAATCATGTACGCGAACGGTCATCAAATTCAGGTTCGCCAAAGAGATGGGAAGAACCGGAGTGGTGAGCGGCGCGGGCCGCGCCGGGCCGCTCGGATCGCGCGACGGCCGCGAATCGAAGGATTGGAAACGCGCTCGATGTTGTCGGCGACCCCCGCCATCGTTCCGTTCCCGCTTCCGATATCCGCCAGCGAACCCACAGAAATCGCGACCGCGCCCGACGGCACCCTCTGGTTCACCGAGGAGGGTCTGAACGGGATCGGCCGGATCACCCCCGCGGGCCAGGTCACCGAGTTCTTGTCAGGGTTTACGAACAACAGCCAGGGGAATGACCCCTACTCGATCACCGTCGGTATCGACGGCAATCTCTGGTTCACGGAGCCCACGAATGGCAAGGTCGGCCGGATCACCCCTACCGGCCAGGTCACCGAGTACACCGTGGGCGGCTCTCCCTTCGAGATCACGGCTGGTCCCGACGGCAACCTCTGGTTTACCGACGGCCTCAATGAAATCGGCCGGATCACGCCGGCCGGCCATTTCACCCCGTTCACGACGGGTATTTCAGCAGGTGCCGACCCCTCTGGGATCACGACCGGCGCCGATGGCAACCTCTGGTTCCCCGAGTATGGTCTCGGCAGGATCGGCATGATCACCCCGGCGGGTAAGGTCACTGAGTACTCGAGCGGTATCACGCCGAACAGCGATCCCGACGAGATAACGGCCGGTCCCGACGGCACCCTCTGGTTCACTGAGTATGGTGGGACCGGCAAGATCGGCCGGATCGACCCTACGACGCACCAGGTCAAAGAGTTCCCTGCTGGCTACAATCCTGACTTCATTGCGGCTGATCCCGACGGCAACCTCTGGTACACCTCAGGTCAACAGAACGAAGTCAGTGAGATGACCCCCACTGGCGCCGTCACGCACTTCACGTTGCCAACCGGCTCCTACCCTGCTGGGATCACGCTCAGCCCCGACGGCAACCTCTGGTTCACCGAGTTCTTCAGCAACAAGATCGCCCGCCTCGATCCGCCGCTGACGGCGGCGGGTACGACGATGAGTGCGTCCCAGGGCGAGGCGTTCACCGGCGTGGTGGCGACGTTCACCGACGCCGACGCCCTGGCGAGCGCGAGTGACTACACGACCTCGATCAAGTGGGGCGACGGCACGACGACTGCGGGCCAGGTCACCGAGGATGCGTCCAGGACGTTCTACGTTTTGGGCAGTCACACCTACGCCGCGGGAGGGTCCGGATTGGCGATCGCCGTCACGATCGCGGACAAGGATGGCAGCACGGTCCAGGCCAGCAGCACCGCCAACGTGGCAGCCGCCCAGCCACTGGCGCCGGTCTCGGTCCCTGCCCTGGCCACCGAACCCAAGGGGACGCCGCTCCTCGGTGTCGAGGTCGCCTCCTTCACCGATTCGGATCACTCCACGTCGCTCGATAACTTCACGGCGACCATCGATTGGGGCGACGGCTCCGCAAACTCGATCGGGACCGTCACCCAGCCCGGCGGTGCGGGCACGGCGTTCGTTGTCAGGGGCAATCACACTTTCGTCCAGGCGCAAGCGACGCCTTACACGGTCACGGTCGCGATCCGCGACGCCGCCGGCCACAACCTCACCACGACCACAAAGGCCTCCGTGACCGCCGCGGCACCTCTGGTCAGTGGCATCCCGGTCGAGATGACCAAGGGGATCAAGTTCACGGCGCCGGTGGCCTATATCCTCGAGACCGTCGGATTACCGCCCGAACCCGCCGGCAACTTCACGGCGACGATCAACTGGGGCGACAACACGCCGGCCACGGCAGGCACCGTCGAGGCGATCGCCGGCGGCGACTGGGTGATCGGGAGCCACAGCTACGCCGGCGCGGGGCCGTACACGATGACAATCAAAGTCACCGGCGACGGATTCACGGTCCAGACGACCATGACGGCCTTCGATCCACCGGGCCGCCCGGCCGGGCCCTTGCACCATTCCCATCGCGGTGCCGCTCACTCCCGTCATCGGCCCCACACGTCCTTGGCCCACCACAAGGCGAAGCTGGACCGGCCGGACGAGCCGATGACGAAGCGGCCAGCTCGACCTGCCGATCACCGCAGGCTGGTCTTCTGATCCGCAACGTGAGATCTGCCACAAGACCGTCCGTTCCGGATCGGAATCACATCCACAATTTTGCCTCCAAGCTTTAACCACGACCACAACGAGTTTTCACATATTTTAGGACAAATCATGATCACTTCATTGATTCAGCGTCTCTCTTCGGGCTACCAAACATCGACTCGGCGCGACCGGCGTCGAGCCCGAAACACACACACACGCCGTTTCTCGGCCAGCTTGATCGCGCTGGAAGATCGAACCCTGCTGTCCACAAACATCTGGACGGGCACGGGAAACTGGGACACGACCGCCAACTGGAGCCTGGGTCACCTGCCCAAGCCCACCGAGGACGTTTTTATCTCGGCCGGCAGCAGCCTCACGCACTCCACGGGCTCGGACAGCATCCACAGCCTGTTGGCTGACAAGACCGCGGCTCTGGTTCTTTCAGGCGGGTCGATCACGGACCCCGGCAGTTTCGACATGCCCGGCGCCTTCACGCTCCAGGGAGGCACCTTGAGCGGGGCTACCGTGACCTCGGACACGACCATCACGGGGACGAGCAGCCCCGGGACGTTGAACGGCATCACGCTGCAGGGAACTCTGGATTTGAGGACCAACAGCTCGCAGGCTTTCATCTCAGGCGGCCTCACGCTCAGCGGGGGCAAGGCGTTCCTGGGCAATGCGGCCGGTACGACCTATGGCGATCTCTACCTCATCGGCGCGGCGGAGACCATCGACGGCGCCAGCGGACACCCGGGCACCATCACCTTCGGCCTCAGCGCCTCTAACGGGCTGATTAACGACGGTATCACCGGTGTGCTCACCCTGGGCGCGAACCTGACCGTCAACGGCACTGCCGGCCAGATCAATTTGAGCACTGAGCCATTCGACAACAAGGGGACGATCACGGCCGATCCCAAGGTCCTCTCCACCGCGGCGGGCACCATTACGCTGGGCGGCACCAACTGGACCAACGACGGCACCATCCAGGCGCAGAACGGCGACAGCCTCACCCTCAACGGGACCGCCGTCGCCTCCCCCGCAACCCACGCCTGGACCAATGACGCCGGCCACACCATAATGGTGACCGGCGGCGGCACACTGACCCTCCAGAGTAGCGCGGCCACCACGGCCGACAATACCGGCTGGCTCAATCTGGGCACGCTCAGCAGCAATGCCTCGACGGTCGACCTCGGGGGCTTCTTCACCGTCAAGGGGCTGGGCACCTACAACCGCACCGGCGGGACGGTCAACCTGACCGGCACGTTGAACAACGCGGCCAGCACGCTGGTCTTGAACACCACGACGGGCTCGTGGAACCTGCAGGGCGGGACGGTCAAGGGTGGGACAGTCGAGGCGACGGCGGGCATCGCCTTGGTGGCCAACACGTCCTTCGGCACGCTGAGCGGAGTCACGCTGAGCGCCAGCGGCGGCAACGCCAGTCCGCTCGACATGAAGACCAACGCGTCCGCGGTCATCGTCTCAGGCGGGCTGACCTTGAGCGGTGTCACGATCTTTCTGGGCAATGCGGCCGGTGCGACCTATGGCGATCTCTACCTCATCGGCGCGGCGGAGACCATCGATGGTGTCAGCGGACACCCGGGCAAGATCACGTTGGGCCTCAGCAGCTATAACGGGCTGATCAACGACGGTCTCACCGGTGCGCTCACCCTGGGCGCGAACTTGACTGTCAACGGCAGTGCCGGCCAGATCAGTTCGAGCAATGAGCCATTCGACAACAAGGGGACGATCACAGCCGATCCCAACGTCCTCTCCACCGCGGCGGGCACCATCACCCTGGGCGGCACCAACTGGACCAATGACGGCACCATCCAGGCGCAGAACGGCGGCAACCTCACCCTCACCGGGACCACCGTCGCCTCCCCCGCAGCCCACGCCTGGACCAATCATGCCGGCCACACCATCGCGATCACCGGCGGCGGCACGCTGACCCTCGAGTCCAGCAATGCGGCCACCACGGCCGACAATACCGCGTGGCTCAACCTGGGTACACTGAGCAGCAACGCCTCGACGGTCGACCTCGGGGGCTTCTTCACCTTCAAGGGGCTGGGCACCTACAACCGCACCGGCGGGACGGTCAACCTGACTGGCACGCTCAACAACGCGGCCAGCACGCTGCTCTTGAACACCACGACGGGCTCGTGGAACTTTGGGGGCGGGACGGTCAAGGGTGGGACAGTCGAGGCGACGGCGGGCATCGCCCTGGTGGGCAACACGTCCTTCGGCACGCTGAGCGGGGTCACGCTGAGCCAGTGGCGGCAACGCCAGTCCGCTCGACATGAAGACCAACGCATCCTACGTCGTCGTCTCAGGCGGGCTGACCTTGAGCGGCGTCACGATCTTTCTGGGCAATGCGGCCGGTACGACCTATGGCGATCTCTACCTCGCCGGCGCGGCGGAGACCATCGATGGCGCCAGCGGACATCCCGGCACCATCACCTTCGGCCTCAGCAGCTATAACGGGCTGATCAACGACGGTATCACCGGTGCGCTCACCCTGGGCGCGAACTTGACCGTCAACGGCACTGCCGGCCAGATCAGTTTGAGCGGTGAGCCATTCAACAACAAGGGGACGATCACGGCCGATCCCAAGGTCCTCTCCACTGCGGCGGGCACGATCACCCTGAACGGCACCAACTGGACGAACGCCGGGACCATAGCGGCCCAGAACGGTGACACCATCAGCGCCCTGGGGACCATCAGCAATTTCTCCGCAAATACCCTGACGGGCGGGACGTGGAAGGTGTTTGCGAATAGCACCCTGAAGCTGAACACGACGAACCCAACCAACAGCATGACTCTGAACAATCTGAACGCAAACGCCGCCACTCTCGTGCTCGACGGGGCCGGCTCGAATGTGATCAACGCGACGACCGCCACCGACGCCCTGACCGGCCTCGCCAGCAATCTTGCGAAGGGCAACCTGACCGTGCAGGACGGCCGCACGTTGAACACGCCGGCCTTCACGAACGCGGGGACCGTGCTCGTCGGGACGGGCGGCACGATTTCCGTAGTGTCCGGTTCCAATTACACGCAGACTGGTGGGACCACGACCGTCACCGGCGCGCTCAAGTCGGCAGGCACCGGGAATTTCAATCTGACGGCCGGCAAGTTGCTCGGTACGGGCACGGCCACCTTCACCAGCACGATCAACTCCGGAGGCCAGGTCAATCCGGGCGTGCCCCGCAGGCCGGGAAGCTGACCATCAAGGGCAATTACACCCAGAATGCGGGCGGCACGCTCAACATCCGGATTAACGGCACGGCCGCCGGCCAGTTCGACCAGCTTGCCGTGAGCGGAGTCGCCACGCTCGGCGGGACGCTCGACGTCGCGCTGAATTGCTGCCCCGGCGCCGGCAACTTGTTCCAGTTCATGACGTACGGCTCGCGGTCCGGCACCAGCGACTTCGCCACCAAGAAGCTCCCCGCCCTCGGCGGCGGCCTGACCATGACCGAGCAAACGAGCGCGACCAGCGCCTCGCTCTCCGTCAGCAGCCCGGCGACCACCACGGTGACGAACGTGAGCGCAACGACGGCGAACGGCACGTATGGCGTCGGCGCGACCATCACGATCACCGTGTGCTTCAGCCGGGTCGTCACCGTCACCGGCACGCCGCATCTGGCGCTCAATTCGGGCGGGACGGCAAACTACAGCAGCGGCAGCGGGACGAGCACGCTGACCTTCACCTACGTGGTCGCCGCGGGTCAGAATAGCAGCGACCTCGATTACACGAGCACCAGCGCCCTGACGCTCAACGGCGGCAGCATCATCGACAGCCAGAGCAAAGCTGTCTCGCTCACGCTCGCCGCCCCGGGCGCCGCCACATCGCTGGGCGCCAACAAGAACATCATCATCGACACCACCGCGCCCACGGCGGCGAACGTGACCTCGCCGACCGCCAACGGAACGTATGGCGTCGGCGCCAAGATCACCATCACGATCACCTTCAGCGAGGTGGTGAAGGTGACCGGCACGCCGCAACTGGCGCTCAACTCGGGCGGAACAGCAAACTACACGAGCGGCAGTGGGACCAACACGCTGACCTTCACCTACGTCGTCGCCGCGGGTCAGGAGAGCAGCGACCTGGATTACGCCAGCATCGCCGCGCTGACGCTCAACGGCGGCACCATCAAGGACATCGCCGGTAACGCCGCCACCTTGACCCTCGCCGCGCCCGGCGCCGCCGGGTCTCTCGGCGCCAACAAGAACATCGTCATCAAGACCTGAGGCGAACCCCTGAAACGGGACGGCACTCGATCGCAAATCCGGCAGCGGATTTTTCGAGATGCCACTCCCGGCGAGCGAACGAGACAGTCCTCCTCGAGGAAGGCCTCTGGAGTCCAGGGGCCTGACTCGAACGACCGGCGCTTGGGGCGGTGGCGGATTTTTCGCGATTCTCACCGCCCTTGTGTCAGGCCTCCCAGGGCGCACTTCCATTTGCACCCTCAGCCCCCTCATTCGACAGAAGGCCCCGGACAATAGAGGCCGTGAGGCCACCGGCTCATCAGCCCCGGCTTGCATCACGCGACCCGCGTGATCACGACGTCTTTTCCGCTGGTGCCTCCCTTGTAGGTGATCTGGAAGGTCATGCCCCCGGTGACGAATGTGGCTCCTTCCGCGAGGTTATTGAAGGTGCCGGAGACCGCGCTGGGCCCGTTGTTCTTGATGATGGTGAAGGAGGCGCCAAGGGCGGCGGCATAGCCCACCGACACGTTGAGCGTGCTGCTGTGCAGGCTCACCGTGCCCGAGACGTCCAGCTGGGCGTAGCCACCTGCCCCCGGCGTCGAGCCGTTGAGGGCCACGTTGAAGTTGGCCCCCCCGTTCAAGTTCACGCCGCCGGTGGACAGGATGCCCGGCTGGCCGGAGCGGCCTGGCAGCAGGATTCCTCCCGAGAGGACCGTGACGGCCTTGGAGGCGCCCGAGCCGCCGAGCGTCGCGCCGCTGGCAACAGTCACGGAACTTGTGATGGCCCCATTCACCAGCAGAGTGCCCCCGGAGACGCTCGTCGCTCCCGTGTACGTGTTGCTGGCCGAGAGCACCAGTGTGCCCGCGCCCGCCTTGGTCAGGGCGAGGCCGCTGGTCGACTGCCCGATGGCCCCGGCGATGGTCCGCGCCCCCCGTATCGGTGACGGTGAGGGTCCGGCTGCCGGTCAGGGTCACCGGCCCGCTGAGCGTCAGGGCGTATGTGCCCCCGATCGTCACGTTCCCGGACAGCGTCACCGCATTGGCCAGGGAGGCGCGCCGCACCGCTGGCGCTCACGGTCCCGGTCTGGAGCGTCAGCACCCCGCTGCCCAGCGCCGCGCCGCTAGCCAGCGCCAGCGTCCCGCCGGTCAGTGCCGTGCCGCCCGTGTACGAGTTGCTGGCCGAGAGCACCAGCGTGCCCGCGCCCGCCTTCGTCAGCTTCCCAGCGCCCCCGACTGCCCGATGGCCCCGGCGATGGTCGCGCCCCCCGTATCGGTGACGGTGAGGGTCCGGCTGCCGGTCAGGGTCACCGGCCCGCTGAGCGTGAGCGCGTAGCTGCCCCCGATCGTGACGTTCCCGGCCAGCGTCACCGCATTGGCCAGGGAGCGCGCCGCACCGTTGGCGCCTCAAGGTCCCGGTCTGGAGCGTCAGCACCCCGCTGCCCGGCGCCCGCCCTTGCCCAGCGCCAGCGTCCCACCGGCCAGTACCGCGCCGCCCGTGTACGTGTTGCTGGCCGAGAGCACCAGCGTGCCCGCGCCCGCCTTGGTCAGGCCGAGGCCGCTGGTCGACTGCCCGATGGCCCCGGCGATGGTCGCGCCCCCCGTATCGGTGACGGTGAGGGTCCGGCTGCCGGTGAGGGTCACCGGCCCGCTGAGCGTCAGGGCGTATGTGCCCCCGATCGTCACGTTCCCGGCCAGCGTCACCGCATTGGTCAGGGAGCGCGCCGCACCGCTGGCGCTCACGGTCCCGGTCTGGAGCGTCAGCACCCCGCTGCCCAGCGCCCCGCGCCACTAGCCAGCGCCAGCGTCCCACCGGTCAGTGCCGTGCCGCCCGTGTACGTGTTGCTGGCCGAGAGCACCAGCGTGCCCGTGCCCGCCTTCGTCAGCCCGAGGCCGCTCAAGGAAGCCGTGACCGTCAGGGTCGCAGCGCTGTTCACCTGGAATGTCTGCGAGGTTCCGCCCAGAGCCAAGTGGCCGCTGATGGTTGATGCTCCGCTGTCGGTCACGGTCCCGCTCACAGTCAGCGTCCCCGTCTCGGTCGTGACCGAGCTGCTGGTCAGGGTCAGCGCGGCGATCGTGTCCGAATGCGAGTTCGTGTCCAGCAAGCCGGTGCCGGTGAGGGTGACCAGGGCGGTGTCGGCGATCTGGTTGCTGGCGTAGAGCCGGACCGTCCCCTCGCCGATGGTCAGTTTGCCGGGGATGGCGCTGCCGGATGAGCACTGCAGCACGAGTACGCCGCTCTGGACCTTCGTGGCCCCCGTGAAGCTATCGCCGGGACCCGAGAGGATCGTGGTACCGGAGTCGTCGATCGTGAGTCCGCCACTGCCGCTGATCCCGCCGCTCAGATCGAGCTGGCCATTGCCGCCACCGTCCGTCAGAGTGTAACCGCCATCGTTGATCTTGCCGCCTACGGTCAAAACCGTGGAGCCGCTCCCCGCCAGGAACGTCTCGGCGGTCGCCAGGGTGATGGCGGGACCGAAGAAGTTCGAGCCGGTTGCATTGCTGCCGTCGAGGCCGATCGTGAGCACGATGCCGTTGCCACCGATGTTATATCCGCCTCCGGTGAACGCGATGCTCCCGAATTTGGTCCCGGCGGCGAAGTCATCGGTGCTGGTGAATTTCGCGGCCGATGAGCCGAAGACGAGATCCGAGCCGGGACTCGGCGCCACCCCACCGCTCCAGTTCTGCGGATCGCTCCAGTTGCTCGTCGATCCGTTGCCGGTCCAGGTGCTCCCGAGCTGAACGCTGAACGTGCCGACCGCTCCCGAAGCGACGGCGTTGCCCGCGAGGTCGGTGACCGGGGCGCCGCCGAGCGTGACCGTGTAGGTGCCGTCATCGGCCGCCGTCCAGGAGCCGCCGGGCGGAGTGATCTGGTAGGTGACGACGATCGACCCGGCGTCGCCCACCGCATCGGAGGTGCCGGACGTCGTCGAGCCGACCACCGTCGCGGCGATCGGCGCCCCACCCGGCTCGATCACCTGCACCAAGGCGCCGGGCAGGCTGGCCGCCTCGACGGCGACGTTGTCCGTGAAGGTCAGGGTGAAGGTATAAGGGTTGAGCGACGCGGCGTTGGCCCCGGTCACGGCGGCCGCCTGAAGGGTGACCGTCGGTGCCGTCGTGTCGGCGGTCGCGACTGGCTTCGAAGGCGCCGATGTCGGTGCCGCCCGACCCGCTGGTGCGCGGGGCGAAGCCGCGCTGGTCGGTGAGCAGCCCCTCGGGGTTGGATCCCTTGCCGAGGGCGGGGCTGCCGGTCTGCAGGGCGATGGTCTGCGTCGGGCCGCCGTTGTTGGCCAGTCCGGCGGTGGCGAGCAGAGGATTCGACGCCGATGAGGTTGGCCGAGCCGGAGACCGTGCCGTGGGTCGGCGCGGTCTGGAACAGGGAGTGACTGGCCGTGACGCTGCCGATGTAGTCGTCGGTGCCATTGGCGGCGAAGAGGGTGCTGTTGGCGGTGACCGTGCCCGCGACCTGGACGACGCCGTCGCCGGTGCCCTTGCTGCCGTCGCCGTTGGGGATCAGGGCATTGAGGGCGACGGTGCTGTTGTCGAGGGTGACGGCTCCCCCGCCGACGTAGAGCCCGGCCGCGGCGGCGCCGACGATCGTGAGGCCGCCGGCGGAGGTGCTGCCGGTGCTGCCGGACGACCCGGAGGGTCCCTTGCCGAGGCTCAAGCTGCCGCCGGGCCCGCCGGGCCCGCCGCTGCCGCCGGGCCCGCCCTGGGCGTTGTTGGCGGCGACGGTCGTGTTGAGCAGGGTGATCGTCCCGCCGGCGACGTAGAGACCGCCGCCCCAACCGATCCCGCCGGTGCCGCCGTCGCCACCGTTACCGCCGGTCCTGGCCGCGAACCCGTGGAGCGGGTGGTCCCCCGCCCCGGTGGTCAGAGGGGTGATGGCCCAGCGGGAGGCGCCCGCGCCGCGGAAGAGGCCGGTGAGTCCGCTGAGGCCGCCGGCCAGCGCACCCGAGCCGCCGGTGCCACCATTGCCGCCGCGCCCGCCCAGGGCGAGGTTCGCATTGAGGGTCCCGTCGAGAAGCGTGACGGCCCCTGCGGTCACGAACAGCCCGCCGCCAGAGCCGTCGCCGCCGTCGCCGCCGAGCCGCCGATGCCGCCGGTCACGCCGCACTTGGAGCCGTGCCAGCCGAGCAATCCGCCGATGGAGCCGATTTCGCCGGCTCCGCCGTGTCCGCCCTGTCCGCCCTGTCCGCCGACCGCACGATTGTTGGACAGGGTCATGGAGGCGAGCGTGAGCGCCCCGCCCGCGACGTAGACGCCGCCGCCGCGCCGGCCGCGGCCGGGCCGCCGGCGCCGCCGCTGCCCCCGTCGGCGCCGGTTCCGACGGGGGGCACCGACCCCGGTGCCCCCCGGGAACCCGGCCGTACAATCTGCGTGATGGTGGCGCTGGCGAAGGCGCTGCCGCCGGCGCCGCCGGGGCCGCCCAGGCCGCCGGCCCCGCCGACGGCGGTATTGCCGCGGAGCGTGCTGGACCGTCAGGTCGATCGTCCCCTTGGCCAGGAAGATCGCGCCGCCGCTCGCCGGCCCGGCCGCGCCGCCGGCGCCCCCGGCGCCGCCCGGATTGTTGGCGCCGCCCGAGCCGCCGGTCCCGCCGGTGCCACCGGCCCCGCCGTTGGCCTCATCCTGGGAGAAGGTGACTCCGGAGAGGGCGAGCTGGCCGCCCGCAACATAGAGGCCCCCGCCGGCCGCGGTTCCGCCGTTGCCGCCGGCCCCGCCGGCCCCCCCGGCCTGCTGCTGGCTCGGCTGCCCGGGCACGATGCCCGAGCCGCCGTGTCCGCCGGTGCCGCCTGCGCCGCCCCGGGCGACGTCCTTGCTGAGGGTCACATCGTTGAGGGTCACGATACCACTGGCCAGGTAGAGGCCGCCGCCCTGCGCATCATCGCCGTTGCCGCCGGGGCCGCCGGCGGCGGCGTGGGCACCGCTGTGGCCAACGGCCCCCGAGAGGCCGGCGGCCAGGTTGCTCGCCACGGCCACGTCGGTCATCGCGCACCGAGGCGCCGTCGACCAGCACCCCGCCCCCGAGCGCCGCAGTGCCGCCGAGGATCCCGCCGCCCTCGGCGTGACCGTGCTCGATCGCCAGGTCCTGGAACGCGACGGTCGTGCCCACGCTGCTCGTGCCGACGACCGCGATGACGCGGTCCTTCCAGCCGGGGCTGCCCTCGATGATCGTGCTCGACGGCCCCTGGCCGACGATCGTCAGCGTCTTGTTCGCCAGGCTCGACGTGTTCTGGATCAGGAGCTGGCCGGCCTTGGTGTCGGTGAGCGTGTAGTCGGCCGCCTCCAGCACGATGAAATTGTTGGCGAAGCCGTTGCTCTCGGCCTGGCTGATCGCGTTGCGAAGGCTGGCGTCGGTCGGGACCGGGTAGTACGTGCCGGCCCAGGGGGTCGGGTTGGTCGTCACGTTGAAGGAGCTGGTCGTAAGCGTCGGGAAGGCGGAGGAGACCTTGAAGGTGTAGCCGTTGCCCGTCTTGTTGAGCGTCAGCCCGTCGAAGACCGCGACGCCGTCGACGGCCGTGACGGTGGTCGTCCCGCCGAGGGTCGCGCCGCCGGGGTTATTGCCCAGGGCCAGAGTCACGGTCCCATGGAACGTGGTGGCGACGTCGCCCGCACTGTCCTCGGCCGAGACCACGATCCCGAAGGAATCGCCGGCGATGACGCTGACAGGGCGGCTCCGCCGTGATCGCCATCTTGGTGGCGGCGCCGTAGGCCGCCAGGGCGGGGACCAGGAGGTTGGCCTGCGGGGTGCCGAGGCCGGTGACCTCGTCGTAGCCGGGCCCGGCCGAGAAATCGCCGTTGGATCCGGAGGTGATGTCGTGGAAGTCGGCCGACGGCAGGTTGTAGAGGGCCGGCAGGGTCTGCGTGGCCCCGTCGAGCGAGGCCCCGCCCCGCCCCTGGTTGGCGATGGCGATCAGGCCCGCCCATGCGGGCGCCGCCACGCTCGTGCCGCCGATCTCGATCCAGGGCCCGCTGCCGTCGGTGTCGTTCCACGAGTCGTAGACGGCCACGCCGGTGTCCGGGTCGGCGTCGAAGGCGACGTCGGGGATCGTCCGCTGGCCGGTGGACTGGACGCCCTCCTGGTACGACGGCTCGGGCTCGTACTGGCTGGTGCCGCCGCCGCTCGCCCGACCAGCCGACCTCGCTGTTCCACGTGTTGTTCGCGTTGAGGCTCAAGCGTCGTCCCGCCGACGGCCACGACGTTGGGCGAGAAGGCCGGATAGGTCCCGGGCGACCCCCCATCGCCCGAGGCGGCCAGGAAGGTCACGCCCTGGTGGCCGCTCGGCGTGGTGAAGGTGCCGTCGAACGACTGTCTCCTTGCTGACCTCGTACAGGCCCCAGCTCATCGAGACGACCGAGACGCCGGGCAGGCTCGCGGCGGCGGCCACGGCGGCGAACAGGTCGGCGTTGGTGGCCGAATTGGCCTCGACCAGGTCGATGCTGGCCTCCGGGGCGATGGCGTGCGCCCACTCGACGTCGAGGGCCTCCTCGAGCTCCCAGTTGCCCAGGGGGTTGCCCTGACCGGCCGGGTCGGTCCCGGGCAGAGGACTCGTGGCGCCGGTCTGGTTGTACTTGGTGAAGCTCGGGGGGTCGGGCAGGCCGAACGGCTTGTCGAACTGGCCAGGTCGCTGGAGCTGAAGCCGGACGAGGTGCTGTCCGGGAACGCGGGGTCGTCGTAGGCGTCGACGATGGCGATGGTCTGGCCCGTGCCGTCGCCGGTGACGCCGCCGATGACGATGTTGTTGATCCCGTACGCCGTGCGGATCTGCGCCGGGGTGAAGCCGACGGGCGTGGGCGAGCCGCCGACGAGCGGCTCGATGCCCCCGGCCGGGTTGAGGATCGCCCCCTCGACATGGAAGCCGGGTGGCCGGGCGATCTCGAGGTTCAGGCGCACGGAGGGAGTCGACAGGACGATGCGGCGCTCCAGGTCCTCCAGCAGGAGGGCAGCGGAACGGACGCGACGGCCCCGAGGCAGGCGATGCGGGCGCTTGCGGGAGAACATGGGTATCCCTCCAGGGTGCGAGTACCTGGTACGCTTCTAGAGGTTGCTATCTCCGCTCCGGTCGTCGATCAATGCCTCGGCATGTCGGCATTCAGATGATCGTGGATCCCTTGCTCAGCCCCGATCCCCGTCCTGACGGAGCTGAAGTAACCCAGCGATCTCGTCGCGTCCGGTGTCGAACATGGGACCTCACGATCCGGCGGGCGTTCCGACCGCGGCGCGTACGAATGACTTGAACAGTTGGCCGCCCGTCCGCCGACATGGGTGAATCGCTGCGGTCTATTGATGAGTAACGCCACGTGATACCACAGGTGCCGCCCGATATCCAGACCCACGGGCGCGAATAATAGATAAAAGGTGTCAGGTACCAATATAAAAGGTGTCAGGTACCATTGGCGTTTCCTTAGCCACGAAACATGGCCCATTAAGCGTCGCCTGGTGCCCGCCGCAAACGGCCTGCACTTGAACACAGGTTGCCCCAGATATGCCGGGCGACATCGCCTGTTCCGTGCGGCTGGACGCCTCGATATCATGAATCCTGGCCCGGATGCCGGCGACCCAGGGATGATTTCGCCCGGCGCTGACTCCTGTGCGTCGATGCGGGACGGACCGAGTTGCATGGCGTCCCCACGCCGACCTGCGGCGCCATCGGGCCGGACTTCCCCGACCGCATCGAACCGATCACCGGCCTCCTGAAGTTGCAGTTGATCGACGGACGGGGCGACCCCAGCCCGGCGCGCGGAGGCGGAGTCACATCAGACTGCAAGACTTGGCGGCCCTGGCGTCCTGGTCGCACTCACGCAGCGTCGCGGGCCACTAGCGGTAGCGCGGGCTGCGGACGCCTGGTGGCCTGTTTTAACCGAGGTGTTTCCGATAGAGAATCAGAGGTTCGGCGTCGCTTCGCGGTCACCGAGAAACTAGCCAACGAGAATTCAACGACTGTGGACGCGAACGCACCAGAAACCGATTTGACAGCGAGTCTTCTCACTCGCGAGGTTCCAAGCCGTCTGCGGTTCACGCCGACTGTTGCAATCAACGGGTTTGCTCAACTCTTGTTCCTCATTTCACTGGCTATGTCGGCCTGTTCCCCAACAGCGTCCGGCAATGGTCCTCAAATTCTTCTGTTCAATGGAACTGGAACGTCTCCCAATGATGTCAAGGCGGTCGAGACGATCTTGAGGGACCGGCATTTCGACTATTCCACGGTGAACTCCAGGCAGTTGAACGACATGAGCGAATCACAGCTCATTGCCTACCGTCTAATCATCATTCCAGGCGGAAACTTCATCGAGATGGGTGACGGACTTGCTTCCAGCACAGTCATAAACATTCACAACGCCGTGCAGGGCGGTTTGAATTATCTGGGAATTTGCGCAGGTGGGTTTCTTGCCGGAGACGCCTCCTATAAAAGTTTGAATCTGACCTCGGGCGTACGGTTCGACTTTTACGCCGCCGTGAATTGGGGTATTCACAGGGCCGCAGTAGCAATTGAGGGTGTCGGCACGCCACCGCGTGAGCAGTACTGGGAGGACGGCCCGCAGTTTGCCGGCTGGGGCGAAGTGGTGGCCAGGTATCCCGATACGACCCCCGCTATTGTCGAAGGAACATCCGGCAAGGGATGGGTCATCCTGTGCGGCGTTCATCCTGAGGCGCCAGAGAAGTGGCGGCGCGGAATGACGTTCACAACGCCAGCGAGCGACGACAATGCCTACGCTGGAGAGCTCATCAACGCGGCACTGAACCGCACGTCACTACCGCATTTCTGATGGACAGTTTGGTTCAACACATATCGCAATGCACATGCTCGGCGTTGTTCAGCGAGAAGTCTGCGACGGTAATTCTCTCCTGGAACTCTCGCGGTAGAATGATGCGTCAACGCTAGGGCGCCGACTCTCTGGAAAAGGCGGGCGTCTCGTGGAACTGATCCGGATTGCCATCCTGGCCCTGATCGGGCTGGTGCTGGCGGCCAGCGTTTGGGTGCTGATAGACGCGGGGCGACGGCGGGTGCCGACGCGGGGGAATACGTACAGGGCCAACTCGGGGGCGCTCGCCTGGTTCCTCGGCTGCCTGTTGCTCTGGCCGATCGTCTTCCCGATTTACCTGGCCCGGCGCAAGCTCTGGGACCGGCGGCAGAAGCAGGCTGCGGCATTCTCGGACGCGGAGGAGCGGGTCCGGAGTCAGGGGGCCGCTCCGGTCAAAATGAACGCGGCAACGTCCGACGCAGCACACCCGCGCGATAGCCGCGTGATCGTCGCGGCCCAACGGCTCGGCGGATTCGATACGGTCCAGCTCGCCCCCAACCTCCCCGCCAAGTTGCTCCGTGGACTGATCGTGGGCCAAGTCGAGCTGGTCCCGGGCGAGCTGCTGCTGGCCGTGGTCGACCCGACGCTGAGGATGCAAACGAAAAGAAGCTGGGCCGTCACGACCCGCCGGGTCGTGAGCTGTGATCCGCGCAGGGGCAACCCTTCGGCGTCGACCGCGGAAGCACTGAAGGCGTGGGAGTACGAGCTCGGGCCGGCGCTGGCTGACGCCCTCGGCCAGTTCCTCGGTGTGATCCGGGACGACGACGGCGGCAGAGAGCCAGGGCGATCGCTCGCTGCCGGCCCCGTTTGCGGAGTTCGCGGCGGAGCTCTTGCCCGACCTGGCCAATCAATCGGAGCGAATCCGCACCGAGCACCGGGCCGTGCGCGATTTCCGCGCGGCACTGCGGGTCCAGACGCCGTACGTCCTCGTGACGCCGGCGATCGTGCTTGCCTGCCTGGGCGTCTTCCTCGCGATGGTCCGGCGCGGAGTCTCGGCGGTGAGTCCCGACGTTTCGTCGCTCATCGACTGGGGGGCCATGTTCGGGCTCCGCGTTGCGCTCGACCACGAGTACTGGCGCCTTTTCACCGCGATGTTCCTGCACGTCGGGATCGTCCACCTGCTGTGCAACATGCTCTACCTGGCTTGGCTCGGCCCGACGATCGAGCGGTTCTTCGGCAACCTCGCCTTCGCGACGATCTATCTCCTCTCAGGACTCGGGGGCGCACTCGCCAGCATGGCGGCCCATCCCACGCTGGCCGCCGCGGGTGCGTCCGGAGCGATCTTCGGCGTCTTCGGGGCAATCGTGGGCTTCCTGGCCGCTCGGCGGCGAAGCGTCCCACGTGTGATCCTCACTCCCCTGCTCGTCGCGGCGCTGGCGTTCATCACGAGCAGCTTGATCGCCGGCATCTTCGAGCCGCGGATCGACCTGGCGGCCCACCTCGGCGGACTGGCGACCGGGCTCGTCTGCGGGCTCTTGCTCTGGCGCAGGCTGCCGGCCGTGCCCGGCCGGCGCGGCTTCGTCCGTCGGCTCGCGGTGGCCTCGGCCCTCTGCCTCGCCATGGCCGTTACAGCGCGGGTCGTGTCGCACGCGGTCGCCGGCGAGCCGGAGGCCGTCGCGATCATCAAGCAGCGCAAGGCAGACTCCTACAACCGCCTGGCCGAGCCGATCCAGTTATTGATCATGAGATACGCGGTCATGCGACACGAGGTCGAGCGGGTGCTCCTCAGTGGAGATTTCAGGCGCCACCCCTTCGAGAACTACTTCCCCATCGAGCATTCGGCCGAGACCGTAGCGGCGTTCCGTGGCCTGTCGGCCGATGATGACGAATTACGCCGCATCCTCGACGCAGTCGTGACTGCGGCGGAGGAGATCGGCGGCGCTGCGGGGAAGATCAAGGAGGCGCTCGACGCCGCGGACGCTCGGCTGCCGAACTCCCACCCCGACCACTGGAAGAAGGCCGATCACGAGTGGCTTCAGAAGCTCTGGGACGATGCCGAAAAGACCATCCGCGCAAAGTTCGATGCGGGATCGCTCGCGATGGACGGGGCCCTCGAGCTGCGCGACCAGTATCTCACGGGACACGGGTTCGATCACTGCATGGCACCGCTCGAGGGCATTCGACGGCAGTTCCGCGAAGAAGAGGCCCGAATGCGCAAGCGCCGGGGTCTGAATCCGTCCGAGAGCCTGCCGAAGGACGAGCACGCACGCAGGGAGTTCCGGCAATGGATGAGCGATTTGGAACTGAAGATGCTCCAGGTCGAGTGGTCCCTGCGTGCCTCCAGCGACGAGTGGCCCCGAGCGCGCCAATGATCGCCATCCACTCCATGGTTCCCCGTCCTATAATTCGGCGTCCGATAACCGACCTCAGCGGCGCGGCGCGGCGATTTTATCCGTCCCATTTGGGCGGATAAAATTCCAAGGGCGAATCGCAAATCGAGCAGATGCATTACTCATCGCGCTCGGCTTGTGATTTTGTGCGACCGAATCGACGTGTTTTTCCACGCCTTTTCGGACGTCTACTCAAGGTTCGGCCAGGGAGATTCACATGACTTCGGACAAGGCACTCGTCTCCGAGCGATTTCCCCGCTCATCGCAGTACCACCCCGAATGGGTCGTCGCCCGCGTCGGAAGCGGTAGTGCCAACGCATTGTTGTTGACCGAGTGGCTGACCAGAGCGATGGAGTTGCGGCCAGGAATGCGAGTGCTGGACCTCGGCTGCGGACCGGCCATGTCGTCGATCTTCCTGCGCCGCGAGTTCGGCGTTCAGGTTTGGGCCACCGACCTGTGGCAGAGCCCCTCGGAGAACCTGCAGCGCGTCCGGGATGCCGGCGTCGAGGACGGCGTGTTTCCTATTCACGCGGACGCCCGGTCGCTGCCGTTCGCCGACGACTTCTTCGATGCCATCGTGAGCGTGGGCTGCTTCTACTACTTCGGGACGGACGACCATTACCTGAACTACCTCGCGCGGTTTGTCAAGCCGGGCGGCCCGGTGGGCATCGCGAATGCCGGGATGGTGCGAGAAATCGAGGGCCCCGTTCCCGAGCATCTGCGCGAGTGGTGGACCGATGACCGCAATTTCGGCTGGTGCCTGCATTCGGCGGCCTGGTGGCGCCGGCACTGGGAAAAAACCGGCATCCTCGCCATCGAGCTGGCCGACACCATGCCCGATGGCTGGCAGCTGTGGCTGGACTGGCATCGGCTGGTCGCCCCTGACAATGCCTTGGAAATCAATGCGCTGGAGGCGGACCGCGGCAACCACCTCAACTACGTTCGCGTCGTGGGCCGCCGTCAGGACCAGGCGAAGCTATTAGATCCCGTCTTCTCCCTGCCCGCGGAGTACACGAAAAAGCCATTGCTCCGGAGCGAGCAGTCGTGATTCTCAAGGAAGAACGAAAGAATAAGGCCATCTGGGTCCCATTCAAGGGACCTTTTCCGAGACCGTCCCGAGATCGGGAAAGCCTGATCCCCATCCATCCGCCGCGCGGACCTACTTCAAGCCAGAGGTCAACTGATGTGACGGCGAAGATTCGTCAATGGCCGCGCGCGAACGGGTCGGCCGGGACGGCCATGTCGAGCCTCAGCATCTTGTAGTCGGGACGCGAACGGATCGGGCCGAGGTCGGGGTTGGCGTCCATCGCGGCGACGTCGCGCCAGCCTGCGGCGGCGGCCTGGCGCAAGGTCGCCATCGCGTCGTCGGCCGCGGTTCGGCCCTCGCTTGCCGTCAGCCCCGAGGCGGCCTCGGCGGCAAGGCCAGACAAAAGCGACAAAGCACACGCGATGCCGTAATAAGCCCCTGAATCCAGGGCTTTCTGATCCCGCAGGATGGAGATCGACTGGCGGAGGTCGGACACCGCTTGGGCGCTCCGACCGCATCGCTGCATAGCGATCCCGCGGCGCCGAAACGTGTCGGCCTGGCGGGCGCGATACCGAAAGCGCCGACGGCTCGGCCGCGATGAGCTGGCGCCCGAAGCGGAGTGCCTCGTCGAAGCACTCCGACGCATCCGTCGGCCTGCCGGCTACGCCATGAAGGTCGCCCAGGTCGGCGTAGGCTGCGGCGAGATCCTCCTGGTAACCGCGGTTCTCCGGATGGTCCGCGGCCAGGCGCGCGACGGCGTCGCGCGCTTGCTCGAGCGACGCCAGCGTTTCCGCCGTCCGCCCCGCCCGCCGATGGATGTCGGCGGTCTGGCGGTGGACGCTGACCAACTGCTCGCGATTGCGCGTGACGGCCGGGTTCGCCTTGATCAAGGTTTCACGGGCCGCCCGAGCTCGGACGAGGGCCGTGAGGGCTTCGTCATCCCGCCCAAGCCTGACGAGGACGATTGCGGCCAACCCGTCGATCCAGGCCGACGCCGCGGGGATCCGCACGATCGTCGGGTTGGCGGCCTGCGCCAGTTTGAGCACGTCTCGCGCCTTGTCGTAGGCGGCCAGCGCCTCGGCCAGACGTCCGGAGTTGACCAGGTAGATTCCCATGTTGCCAAGGTTCCTGGCCAGTTCGTGGCCGATGTCGGGATCCTCGGGGTTCGCCTGGAACAGCGCCTCGCCCAGGTCGTGTGCCCGCTTGTATGCCGCCAGCGCCTCCTCCCCGCGTCCGGTATCCTCCAGAGCCATGGCCAAGGCGGCGTATACATCACGAAGCGATGATTGAAGATCCTTGGACCGAGGGTCGGCCGCTGCGGCAGCCTCCAGGATCGACCGGGCCCGCTCGTTGGCTGCGAGCACCTCGCTTGCCGGGCGATTGCTCGAAGTGAGACCCATCCCATAGAACGATTCGGCGTTGGCAAGCTCGCGCTGGAGCTGGCGGTCGGATGGATCAGCCCCGGCCAGCTCTTGGAAGAGATCCCGCGACTGTCCGTATGCCGCGAGGGCGTCGTCGTTGCGTCCGACGGCGCCGAGGGTAGTTCCCAGTGATCTCAAGCTCAGGGCGCGTGCCTGCTGCACCTGAGCGTCGGCTGGGTTCTCGCGGCCGATCGCGTCGAAGATGGCCAGGGCGCGCCGGAAGACCGCCTGGGCCTCCTCCATCGAATCCAGGTGTTGCGTGAGCTCGCCAACCTCGAAATACGCCTGGCCCAGCGAGAGTCGCGAGTCGCGGTCTTCGTGCCCTTTCAAGAGTTCCTCGAGTTTACGGTAGAACTCCCGCGCCCGCGCAGCAGCTTGCTCGCAGGCGCTTGAATTCCTCCTGTTTCAAGAGGACGTCCTCGCTGACCCCCGAGTGGAACGTCCGGATCGCCTCCTGCGCCAGCGCGAACCGCTCCCGCTCGCGTTCATTGGATGCGGCCAGCTCGGCGTTGGCTCGCGAGGCGTTGGCGTTGGCGGCGGCAAGCTCGAAGTTGGCGCGCCTCAGCTCGCGGTTGGCTGTGGTCTGGACCGCCAGCACGGCTCCGGTCCCGACCAGCGCCACCAGCAGGGCCACCCCGGCCGCGGTCACACCCACCTTGTGCCGCGCCAGCCAGCGGACCACAGTGCGGGGCCACGGCTCGCGCCAGGCCGAAACCGGCTCATCGGCCATCCAGCGATCGACGTCCTCGGCCAGCGCCCGCGCCGTCGCATGGCGATTGGCCGGCTCGAGCGCCATCGCCTTCAAGCACACCGCCTGAAGCGCCCGGTCGATCGACGGGTCGATCTGGCGGGGCGGCGGAAACTGTCCCTTTTGCACAGCGTGGATGACGTCCGCGACATTTCCGTCGAACGGCGGCTTGCCCGTGAGGAGACAGTACAGGGTCGCACCCAGGCTGTAGACGTCCGACCGCGGCCCCAGCCGCTCGAGGTCGCCCGCCGCCTGCTCGGGGCTCATGTACGCCGGTGTGCCCAGCGTCGAGCCCGGGAGGGTCGACGCCGAGCCGCTGGCCGAGGAGGGGACCAGCGTGCGCTCGCCGGAGCTCGCGCCCGGCTCGGCGCGGCCCAGTGGCTTGGCCAGCCCCCAGTCGACGACCAGCGTCTCGCCGTGCTTGCCGACGATGACGTTTCCCGGCTTGATGTCCCGATGCAGTACGCCCCGGGTGTGCGCGTAGTCGATCGCGTTGCAGACATCCGTGAAGCGCCGCAGGAGCTGTCGCAGCGCCAGCGTCCTGGGCCCCGGATCGCGCTGGTGGGCGGAATCGTCGTGAAACGTGGCAATAGCCTCTTTGAGGCTGTCTCCCCGGATGAATCGCATCGCGTAAAAAGGGCGGCCGTCGGCATAGGTCCCGAGCCCATAGACCGGCACGATCCCCGGGTGTTCCAGGCCGCCGGTGACCTCGGCCTCCAGCAGAAAGCGCTGTCGGCTCACGGTGTCGTCGGCGTGCTGGTCCAGTAGCTGCTTGAGCGCAACCTCGCGGTGCAGCTCTTCGTCCCGCGCCACGAAGACAGCCCCGAGGCCACCCTGCGCGTGGGGGCGAAGGACGCGGAAGCGCTGGCCATCGGACGTCGCGGACCCGACGGAATAGTTCGCCGTGCGATCGGCATCTTCGCCGGCCTGGTTGCAGGCCAGGCCAACATGGGCAAGCGAGGCCTCAATATTCGCGTCGCAGACCCGGGCCAGGCTCGTCTGGATGGAACGACCGGCGGGGATCGCCGCCAGGCTGCGCTGGGCGCTGCCACCGTGCTTGTTCACGTGCCGCGCCACCAGGGCCTCGACGGCGAGGCGGTCGGCCACGTCGAGGTCGCCGCGCGCGACCAGAAACTCGGCCATCGGCCGCCCCTTCTCGCGGGTCCAGGCGTGGAAGGCAGCGACGAGCTGGGATTGGTCGATCAGCCCGTTCTGCAATGCGAGCAGGCCAAAGAGCAAGTCGCGGTCGGCAACGGCCATCGGATCGAACTCCTGGACGAAGGGCAAGGCGAAGCCGAGCTCGGCCCTCAACAGCGCGGGCCGCGAGCCGGCTCACCACCGCCGTCCGCTGATTATGACATTCTTTCGGGGCTCTGGCAGTGTCTACTACCGGCGATATAAAAGGTGTCAGGTACCTTTCCGGCACCTTTTTTGGGCCGCGATCCCAACAGCGACAGGACGCACACCGTTCAGAGTTCCCGAAAGGCGCCCCGAGATTCAGGAGACAGTCACGCCGTGTGACGGCTTGGCGCTCGCCATCGCCAAGCGCCAAGCCGCAAGCGAGGCGAGTTTAAAAGGTGTCAGGTACCAATGGCGTTTCCTTAGCCACTAAGAATGGCCCAATGAGCGTTCGAATTCCGGAGACGCCATAATTCCGGGGACGTCATATCGAATTCTCACGGCACCTCACGCGGAGAATCACGATCGACAGCACCGGATCGGATCGCGCGGGCAGTTCCAAACGGCTGAGTGTCGCAGACATATGAAAGATTGTCGTCATTGATCGTTGGCTTGCTTCGCGAGTTGCAGATCGCCGCCTGCCGCAATCGGCTTGCATTCCCACACGGGTTGTTCCAGATATGTCGGGCGACATCGCCCGGTTCCGTGCGTCTGGACGCGTCCCGGCAAACCCGAGAATCGGCGCGAACCGTGCGGCCCGTTCCACAGGTCGGCGCAGCGTCTCGGCTCAGGCAGGCCCTGATTCAAGCACGCCCGGTCACGAACAATCAGGTTGCTCGGGAGTAACTCGCACCTGAAGCCGATCGACTCGACTGACGTGGCGAACATCGGGCAAATTAACGGCGCCACGACGTGAACCGTCAGTAGACGATGAGTTCCAGCCACTCCAGCGGAATTAATGAGAAAGCACTTCGCGTCGTTCGGCGGTCGAGCGAGGCTCACTGCTTTGGTTCCAGTTCATGTGGAACGGCCTGGCGCAGTAGCGACGACGCTTGCATGGCCTCGAGCCATTCTCGCCGAGACATCCCCGCGGGCATGATGTGGACGATGGCTGTGGAGTAGTCCGCAGAGGGATGGCAGGGAGGACTTCCGGCGACTGTGGCCAGAACATCCATAAGCTCCTGGAGATTCTCAGGTTCGCGGTATGGGTATCGGATGAACGAGATGTCTGCTGCTCGGTGGTTGGCTTGATGCCCGCGGACGGTGATTGCGTACCAGAGGTTTTCCTGTCCTCGGCGTTCGAGCGCCTTCTTGAGTTCCTGATGAGTCCGCGCGACCAGCGCCGGGAACTCGTGCCGAGCCGGATCGACCAGGATTTCAGGCAGCCACAGATGAATCACCTCGGAGCGGACAATCACGCCTGAGCCGGGCGGGTCGCTGAATTCTGGTGCCCCACTCGGCCGGGGCGCCAAGGCGTCGAACTGCGTCAGCCCGATCGCCGTCGTCACAAAGACGACGACGATCATGAGGTTGCCAACGAGGCGGCTGAAAAGCGCGCCAAGCGGCAGGTCGATCATCGTGATCCGTTTCGGCATGGGAAAAACCTCCAGCAAAATGCTGGTCCGAATGGTTGATCGCGCGACCGAACGGTCCCGGCGCAGTCCGAGCGCCAGCGCGTACACGCGCCGTTGAGGAACCACGGGGCCCCAGCGCCTCCGGCCGCCTACTCCGGCATCTGCCAGAGACAGATGCAAGTGTCATCGCCGCCCGTCAGGGCTAGCTTGCCATCTGGAGAAATGGCCACGGCTCCCACGTGACTCACGTGTCCCGTCGAGCGGCCCAGTTCCTTGCCTGTCTCCACGTCCCAGAGGCGAATCGTCTGATCGTCACTGGCGGAGAGGAACCGCCTCCCATCAGGCGAGAAGACCAGATTATTGACGTCGCCTTCGTGTCCCTGGAAACGGCGGACTAGCTTGCCCGTCCGCAGGTCCCACATGAGGATCATCTTGTCTCGGCCGGCGGTCAGTCCCATCTGGCCATCGGGCGAGATCGCCACATGCCAGATCTGTCCGGTGTGCCCCTCCATCCGGTGCAATTCCGCGCCCGTTTCCAGATCCCAGACACGGCCGATCCCGTCGTCTCCGCCCGAGAGCGCCAGACGGTCATCATGGGAAACGGCAACGCAACGGATCGGACTGTTTTTCACTTCAAATCGCTGCAACTGCCGACCTGTCGCCACGTCCCACAAGCGCAAGGTGTTGTCTTGGCCGCACGACAACACCCGACTGTCGTCGCAGGCGAGAACCGCGCTATAAACAATTCCGGAATGGCCCTCGAATCGTCGCAGTTCTTCACCCGTGTCGATGTCCCAGTAGCGCACAATAGCGTCGTTGCCCGAGCTCAAAGCGCGCCGACCGTCACGAGAGAAGACCACGCTCTGAACGGCGCCGCCGTGCCCAAGCAAGGTTCGAAGCGGCTCGCCTGTGTCGATTTCCCATAAACGAACTGTCCCGTCCGCACTGCATGACAATGCCTTCCGTCCGTCGGGGGAGAAGACCAGCTCGCCGATCCCGGCGGTGTGGCCCAGCATCCGGCGAACAGGAAGGAGGCCGCGGCGGAGCTCGTCGGAAATACCTGGATTAATGCCGGCCACGTGCTTCAAATCGGCCTCGGCCTCTGCTTGCTTTCTTTGTTTCTTCAGGAGCAGGCCGAGTTGATGGCGTGCTTCCCAGTTCCTGGGGTCGAGACGAAGGATGTCGCGGTACCCGGCTTCCGCCAGGGCGAGCTTGCCGTCGGGGTCGAGGACCTTGACCGTCGCGCCGGATTCGAACGCTTCGTCCTCCTTCGGCCCGGGTAGGTCGGCCCCGACGGCGACGGCGGCGGGCCGGAAGGAGAGGACGGAGAGCGCCAGGACGGAGAGCGCCATGGCGCCGCGGACGCCCAGGCCCCAGCGTTTCGGGCAGGTCGGCTCCAGGCGGAAATCACGGTCCAGCAGCATGAGGATCCTTCTCTTGAGCTGCGACGGACGTTCCCACAGGGCCAGCGAGCCTGCCGCGGCAAGCCGTGGCCGGTCGGGCGTCTGCCGGGCCCAAGCCAAGCAGCGCCTCGGCATAATCGCCTCGCCCGTCGGCCGCTGCCGCGTCGGCGAGCAGCTCCTGGTCCTCGCGGGCCCGGCGGCGGAGCCACCAGTAGACAGGGTGCGCGAAAAGGACCGGCATCAAGAGCCCCGAGACGGCGATCCACCAGAGGTCCCGGTTGCGGAAGTGCACCCATTCGTGCGCAGCGCCGCCTCGAGCCGGCATCGCGGCTCGTCCTCGATGAACCGCTCGGGGAGGATGATGGCCGGACGCAGCAGGCCGAGCGCGACGGGCTGGGCCAGCCAGCCGGAGACGAGCAGGTCCGGCGCGGCCCCGCCGTCGCCGACGATGTGTGCCAGCACATCTCGCGACCATTGCGGCGCGGGTCGCGACTGGCGCCGGATGACGGCCGTCTGCCACAAGCCGATCCCGAGCCACGCCAGCACCAAGGCCCCGCAGGCCACGAATGCCCTGCCGACGAGGTCCAGCCAATCGGACGTCCATTCGACCGTCGGCATCCGGAACGATCGACCGACAGACGGTTGCGTCGCTGCGCGCCCGGCCTGGATGCTATCCTCACGCCCAGCCGGCATGGGCGGACCCGGCGGCATCGCGTCGGGAGGCTCCGGCCGGGTCCCGAGCTGGGCGGGCGTCGTGATCGCGGAATCCTGCCCCGACGTCGCGGCGAAGGTCGGCCGATCGGGCTGCGTTCCCCCGGGCCGGCCGCGCCAGCACGCCCGGGGCCAGCCGGGTAATGCCGCCAGGATCGCGAGCATCGCCAGCCCGACGACGGCCGACCGGGCGACGGAGAGCCGACGGACCGGTTGCCGCAGCCGGCCCATGACCACGAAGGCACCGATCAAGACCAAAGTCGTGAGGGCGTAATAGTCCACAAGCCAGTCGCTCATCGTCTCTGACCAGGGTCTCATCACTTTCCCCCTTTCTCGTCGTCCCGCTCCCGGGCACGGTCCTTGGCCTCGGCGATCATCGCTTCCAGCTCCTCCAGCTCTTCCAGGCTCGGCCGGCGCGACTGGAGGGCACGGGCCACGTACTCGCCCATCGCGCCGTCGAACACCTGGTCCAGGAAGCCCCCCGCGAGCTTGCGGAACACGCTGTCGCGCCGGACCTTGGCGTAGTAGGCGTAGGCCTTGCCGGCCGACTCGTGACCCACCAGCCCCTTCTGCTCCATGGTCTGGAGCAGGCTCAAGGCCGTTGTGTACGCCAGCTCGCCGTCGCGGGGCTTGAGCTCTCCGTAAATCTCGCGCACGGTCGCGCGCCCCGACGCCACAGGACCTTGAGCGCCTCCAGCTCGCGCGAGGTCGGTACCCCATCAGCCATGATCCACTCCTACGGGAAGACACATAGCAACGTCCCCTATAGTACGGCACGTCCCGTAGATGTCAAGGAGTTCGATTGCGTTTTCAGCGGCGCCGCGGGGCCGGGAATGATAAAAGGTGTCAGGTACCATTGGCGTTTCCTTAGCCACTAAACATGGCCCATTAAGCGTCGCCTTGTACGCGCCGCAAACGGCCTGCATTTGAACACAGGCTGCCCCAGTGATGCGGGGTGGCATCGCCTGGTTACGTGCGTCTGGACGCTCGCCGGCGAATTCAGCGCGGCATGCGATCGGAAGGGGAATGCAACTCGGCGTTGGATTTTGTCCGCGTGCTGCGCGAGCGCCTTCCTCCGCCGTGCACCGTGCGACGGAGTTCCGGGGACACCGTACCGAATTCTCACGGCACTCGACTCGGAGAATCACGATCAACAGCGACGGATTCGATCGCGCGGGCACCTCCGAGCGTCTGCGTTTAAGAGACATATGAAAGACCAGCGTCCTTGATCGTTGACCTGCCTCGCGTGTCGGAATTCGCCTTGTGCCCGCCGCAAACGGCCTGCACTCCAACGCGGGTTGCCCCAGATATGCGGGGCGCGATCGCCTGATTCCGTGCGTGTGGACGCTCGCCGGCAGATGGTGGAACCGACCTCCGATTCGGCAACGCTTTCGATCATTTGAACGGCAGCGCGGAGGGCGCTTTCGTGCGTCGTGGCAGCATCAGCGCGCACATCAACGTTGCTCGGCACACGGTCAAATGCGCGGAGCTGCACCAGGTCCAGACTATGGCGTGTCGCGGCGTGGTGCGGACGGGCTGCCCAGGTAATCGACGACCGTGAGCCGGATGTGGTGGTTGCGACCACCGCCACTTCACTCGCCTCAGACCTCCACGAGCCGCGACAGGATGACCAGTTCGTCAAGACGTCGCCCCCCGCGGAGTGCTGCTTGCGGATTCTGGATCAGGGCTTGGGGCTAACGCGAGCCCACTGAGCAAGCAAATGGCAGCTTGAACCACCCTGGCACTACGCCAGGTCGCAGAAGGGTCGGCTGGACTTCCCCGACGTTCACGCCTGATGCGACTCACTTTCACTCGACACCCGAACCAGTCGTTGGCGCACCGCGCTGGATCACGCGGTGGTCGAGTCAGAGTCTTTGCCTCGCGCGCACCGGTTGCCAGCAACCAGTGGCACGGAAGTCGACGATAAGTCTTAAATTTTAAAAATTCAGATGGGTGGCACTGGTTGCCAGCAACCAGTGCCACCCCGCCGACGCGCCTTCAGGAGATCCGCTTCAGGGTCACGCTCTTGCCCGTCGAGCCGCCCTTGTAGGAAATCTTGAAGGTAATCGTCGTCGTCCCGACCGTGATCTTGATGGTCGAACCCTCCGCGAGACCTGTGAAGGTCCCGCTGATTGGCCCGCTGCCCGGGTCTTCGAGCAGTGTCAAGACCGATCCCACCGCGGGGATGACCTTGGCCGTGTCGGTCACCGACAGGCTGCCGGCCAGCGTGATCTTGCCGGTCGCGCTGATGGCCCCGATCGTCGGGCTGGTGTTAGTGCCGCCTATCTCCACGGTCAGCTTGCCCGCCGCGGTCTCGGTGAAGTTGCCTTTGACCGTCAGGGTGCTGCCGGGTCCGAGCGTCAGCTTGCCCGAGTTGGTGAAACTGCCCTTCGTCGTGAACGACTGGCCGCCGAGCAGGCTGAAGATGCCCTGGTTGGTCGTCACGGCCGCCAGGTTGGCGAACGTCGTGTTCAGCCCACTGAGCGTCACGGCCGCCTTACTGCCAACGGTCGTCAAGCTGGGGGCCGAGGTAATGTCGAGCGTCGAATGGACCGTCGAGGAGCCGGTGACCTGCCAAGTCCCGGCGGTGAGTGTCGTGCCCGAGACCTGCGTGACCTTGCCGCTGACGTCCACCGTGCCAGTGTTGACGAAGAGCTTGCCGGTGTTGCTCAGGGCTGAGGAAATCGTCGATGTGCCGGTGCCCTTGGTCTGCTCCAGCGTGCCAGCATTGGTGATCGTCCCGCCCGTGATTTTTACCGCGGCCTCGATGTCGTAGGTGCCCTTGGAACCGTTGAGGAGCGTGGCGCCGGCGCCGAGTTGGAGCGTGCCGGCGCCGGTCTGGTCGATCGTGCCGATGTTAGTCAACGTGCCGCCTTTGAGATTTTCCGTCCCCGTCCCCGCGATCGTGAGGGTGCCGGTGTTGGCGAAGCCGCCAGTGCCGACATCGATCTGGCCGCCGCTCCACTGGCTGGCGATGCCGGCGATGGTCACCGCGCCGTTGCCGCCGAAGCTGCCGCTGGCCAGGGTGAAGTTGCCGGTCACGGACAGGGCAGTGTTGACGGTGATCGTGCCGCCCCAGGTGCTGTCGATATCCAGCGTCCCGATGGAACTGGTGAAGCCGGCATTCACGGTGGACGCGAAGTCCTTGACGCTGGAGTTCTTGGTGAAGAGGGCCGTCTGGCCGGTCGTCGGCGGCGTGCCCAGGGACCAGTTGGCGCCGTCGCTCCAGTTGGTGTCCACGGCGAAGTGAGCACCCGTCCACTGGTCCGTCTGAGTGATGGCCCCTTTCAGCTCGAACACCGTGCCGTCACCGGAGGCGCTTCCCCCATACGTTGTGCCGTAGAGATTGCGGCTGCTGTCCTGGATCAGGCCGTAAGACGGGTATGCCCCGTTGGAGCCGTTGAACGAAACCAGCGAGGTGATCGTGCCGCTGCCTTTGATCAGCTCGAACACCGTGCCGTCGCCGGAGGCGCCTCCCTGTTCCGTTGTGCCGTACAGGTTGCCGCTGCTATCCAGGATCACGCCGCCATACGGGTATTGCCCGTTGGTGCCGTTGAACGAGGCCAGGGTGGTGATCGTGTGGCTGCCGTGGGCCAGCTCGAAGACCGTGCCGTCGCTGGAGGCGCCTCCCTGTTTCGTTGTGCCGTACAGGTTGCCGCTGCCATCCAGGATCAGGCCGGCAAGCGGGCTTGCCCCGTTGGTGCCGTTGAACGAGGCCAGGGTGGCGATCGTGTGGCTGCCGTGGGTCAGCTCGAACACTGTGCCGTCGCCGGAGGCGCCTCCCTCTTGCGTTGTACCGTAGAGGTTGCCGCTGCTGTCCAGGATCACCCCGCCATATGGGTATTGCCCGTTGGTGCCGTTGAACGAGGCCAGGGTGGTGATCGTGTGGCTGCCGTGGGCCAGCTCGAAGACCGTGCCGTCGCTGGAGGCGCCTCCCTGTTTCGTTGTGCCGTAGAGGTTGCCGCTGCCATCCAGGATCAAGCCGGCAAGCGGGCTTGCCCCGTTGGTGCCGTTGAACGAGGCCAGGGTCGTGATCGAGTGGCTGCCGTGGGCCAGCTCGAACACCGTGCCGTCGCCGGAGGCGCCTCCCTGTTCCGTTGTGCCGTAGAGGTTGCCGCTGCTGTCCAGGATCACGCCGCCACACGGGTGTGCACCGTCGGTGTCGTTGAAGGACGCCAGGGTGGTGATCGTGCCGCTGCCTTTGGCGAGCTCGAACACCGTGCCGTCGCCGGAGGCGCCTCCGTAGAACGTTGTGCCGTAGAGGTTGCCGCTGCTGTCCCGGATCACGCCGCCAAACGGGTTTGCACCGGCGGTGTCGTCGTTGAAGGACGCCAGGGTGGTGATCGTGCCGCTGCCTTTGGCCAGCTCGAAGACCGTGCCGTAACCGCCAAAGGGGCCTTGGAAGGCGCCCCCGTGCTCCGTTGTGCCGTAGAGGTTGCCGCTGCTGTCCAGGATCACGCCGCCATACGGGGATTGCCCGTTGGTGCCGTTGAAGGACGCCAGGGTGGTGATCGTGTGGCTGCCGTGGGCCACCTCGAAGACGGTGCCGTCGCTGGAGGCGCCTCCCGCTGGCGTTGTGCCGTAGAGGTTGCCGCTGCTGTCCAGGATCAGGCCGACGTACGGGTATAGCCCGTTGGTGCCGTTGAAGGACGCCAGGGTGGTGATCGTGCCGCTGCCTTTGGCCAGCTCGAAGACCGCGCCGTCACCGGAGGCGCCTCCCTGTTGCGTTGTGCCGTAGAGGTTGCCGCTGCTGTCCAGGATCACGCCGCCAAACAGCTCTCGCCCGTTGGTGCCGTTGAACGAGGCCAGGGTGGTGATCGTGTGGCTGCCGTGGGCCAGCTCGAACACTGTGCCGTCGTCGGAGGCGCCTCCCTCTTGCGTTGTGCCGTAGAGGTTGCCGCTAGTGTCCAGGATCACGCCGCCACCCGGGTATGCACCGTCGGTGTCATTGAACGAGGCCAGGGTGGTGATCGTGTGGCTGCCGTGGGCCAGCTCGAACACCGTGCCGTCGCCGATGGGGCCTTGGAAGGCGCCTCCGTACGCCGTTGTGCCGTAGAGGTTGCCGCTGCTGTCCAGGATCACGCCGGTGCGCGGGCTTGTCCCGTTGGTGCCGTTGAAGGAGGCCAGGGCGGTGATCGTGCCGCTGCCGTGGGCCAGCTCGAAGACCGTGCCGTCGCCGGAGGGGCCTCCGTACGCCGTTGTGCCGTAGAGGTTGCCGCTGCTGTCCAGGGTCAGGCCGGCTTCCGGGGAGCTCCCGTTGGTGCCGTCGAACGAGGCCAGGGTGGTGATCGTGTGGCTGCCGTGGGCCAGCTCGTAGACCGTGCCAAAATTGGAGGCGCCTCCCTGTTGCGTTGTGCCGTAGAGGTTGCCGCTGCCGTCCAGGATCTCGCCGCCAAGCGGGTATACACCGTTGGTGCCGTTGAAGAAGGACGCCAGCGTGGTGATCGTACCGCTGCCTTTGGCCAGCTCGAAGACCGCGCCGTCACCGGAGGCGCCTCCCTGTTGCGTTGTGCCGTAGAGGTTGCCGCTGCTGCCCAGGATCACGCCGCCAAACGGGTCTTGCCCGTTGGTGCCGTTGAACGAGGCGAGCGTGGTGATCGTGTGGCTGCCGTGGGCCAGTTCGAAGACCGTGCCAAAATTGGAGGCGCCTCCGTACGCCGTTGTGTCGTAGAGATTGCCGCTGCTGTCCATGATCACGCTGCCTTGCGGGAAGCTCCCGTTGCTGCCGTTGAACGAGGCCAGGGTGGTGATCGTGTGGCTGCCGTGGGCCAGCTCGTAGACCGTGCCGTCGCTGGAGGCGCCTCCCAGCTCCGCTGTGCCGTAGAGGTTGCCGCTACTGTCCAGGATCAGGGCGCCAATCGGGTTTGAACCGTCGGTGCCATTGAACGACGCCAGGGTGGTGATCGTGCCGCTGCCTTTGGCCAGCTCGAAGACGGTGCCGGCACCGCCGAAGGCGCCTCCGTTGAACGTTGTGCCGTAGAGGTTGCCGCTGCTGTCCAGGATCAGGGCGCCAAACGGAGCTCGCCCATTGGCGTCGTTGAACGAAGCGAGCGTGGTGATCGTGCCGCTGCCGTGGGCCACCTCGAAGACCGTGCCGTCGTCGGAGGCGCCTCCGAACCCCGTTGTGCCGTAGAGGTTGCCGCTACCGTCCAGGATCAGGCCGGCTTCCGGGAAGCTCCCGTTGGTGCCGTTGAACGAGGCCAGGGTGGTGATCGTGCCGCTGCCTTTGGCCAGCTCGAAGACCGTGCCAGAATTGGAGGCGCCTCCCTCGTACGTTGTGCCGTAGAGGTTGCCGCTGCTGTCCCGGATCACGCCGGCGTACGGGTATTGCCCGTTGGTGCCGTTGAACGAGGCCAGGGTGGTGATCATGTGGCTGCCTTTGGCCAGCTCGAAGACCGCCCCAAAATTGGAGGTGCCTCCCTGTTGCGTTGTGCCGTAGAGGTTGCCGCTGCTGTCCGTGATCAGGGCGGCATACGGGTCTTGCCCGTTGGTGCCGTTGAACGGAGCCAGGGTGGAAAGGGTAGGACCACCTGAGGGCGTGATCCGGTCCTCGAGTGGCTCCAGGCGCAGTGGAACCGACCGCGGCCGCCGCGGGCGACGGGGCCGGGCGAGCCCCCAGAACGACGACCACCCACCCAGGTGAGAATCCGAACGAGACTCGTAACGCATGGGGCACCTCTTGTGTGAAGACGACGAGGAGCGAGCGGTGGCGTACCGAGGTTCCCGGGGCACGAACCCCGGGCCAGGTCACCGTGTGGGACGAGGCGGCCCATCAGCCGCCGTCAAGAGCTCGAATGTGCCGGTCGATGGATGATCCGCTCAGCGCGAACCGAGATGATCCGAGGGATTAGCGAGACGATCGCCTACCCCTCGTGGGCGGATCCAGTCGCGGCCGGCAAGGGCCCGCGTTGTGCCGGCAGCCACGGTTTCGCGTGGCTGCCCCGCTACAGAGGACATGCCGCTTTGGCGCTCGAACCCGACACGAATCTTTGACCGCCCTACCGAATTCGGCAGCAAGCAGTGAGGGCCCGGTTCGAGACGAAGACGGGGATTGGCTTGGAGCGGCTGGGTGGCACTGGTCGCTGGCAACCAGTGCTCTTCATGTCATACCGAATTCTCACGGCAGTTGACGCGGAGGATCACGATCGACAGCGTCGGATTCGATCGCGCGGGCAGCTCCGAGCGGCTGAGTGTCGCAGACATATGAGAGACCAACGTCCTTGATCGTTGGCCCGCTTCGCGAATCGGAAATCGCCTTGTGCCCGCCGCAAACGGCGTGCAGTTGAACACACGCCGCCCCAGTGATGCGGGGTGGCATCGCCTGGTTCCGTGCGTCTGGACGTTCGCCCGCGAATTCAGCGCGGCATGCGATCGGAAGGGGAATGCAGCTTGGCGTTGAATTTTGTCCGCACGCTGCAGGAGGGCCTTCCTCCGCCGCGCACCGTGCAACGGTGCACCGCTTTAGTCTCAAAAATCGCGTGTCTCGACTTCCCAGAGGATATCGCTGACGAGCACGGCCGCCACGAGCAACAGGAGCGGGAGTGCGATCAGCCACCACTGAGCCAACCCCACCAGGATGGAGCCGGGGAGCGCCACCGAGACGAGGGGCAAGAGCCGCGAGCCGTACCAGCGTGCCGGGCGGATGCCGCTGGCAAACGCCCCGAGGTACGCGAGCGGCATGAGCAGCCAGACTTGAAACGCCGGCACGGTCATCGACCATTCGAACGGGCCGGCATGCGTTGCCGGCATGGCGGCCCAGATCGCGTAAATCAGGATGGGAACGAGCGTGCACCCGAGCAAAAGGCTGATCCCCGTTGTCAGCTTCGTCACGAAGATGGTTCGGCGCGAGAGCGGAAGGTGCAGGAGGTACTGGGCCGTCCCCTGGCTCGGCTCCCAGGCGGATTGCCGGAACCCCAGGGTGATCGCCAGAGCGGCTCCAATAAAGAACAAGATCCTCTCGAATGGCCCCTCAACAAACGGGACATCGGGCGGTTCCAAGTTCATGCCGGGAACCCACGCGAAAATCCAGGAGAGCAGGCGCCCCCATTGTCCCGTGAGGTTGCTCAGATAGATCAGATACACTACGAGCGCCAGCACGGCGAATGCCCGCGTTTCACGCAGCTCCTTTTTCACGATTGCCAGGACCATTTTGGTTCTCTCTCGCAAGCGCCTACCACTCGGATCAACGACCGAGTATCGATGGACCGACGTCACTCTCGATGCGTTCTCCACCATCGCTTCAGGCGAAGATCTCGGTTCCTTTCAGGGAAGGATCCGGAAAGCGCATTCCGCATTCCGCGCACGCCACACGGTCGCGGGGAACGTGAGCGTGGCAATTCGGACACGGCTGCCGGATCGGCCAGCGGCGAACCAGCCGATAGCCCACGTAAGCCGGCAGACCGAAAAGGAGCACAAAGACCGACCAGGCGATTTGCTCGCGCCGGGCCAGACCGAACCCGCGACTTCTCCGCTGGACCAGGATGGCCAGGACGATTGACAGAGCAAGGACCGCGATCACACTGGGCCATGTATCTTTCAGCAGGGCCGTGACGGCCGCGAGGTAACTTCGTGGCTGATCGTCTGTGATCACACGTAAGACGCCGATGGCAAATACGATCGCCGGTGCCGGCAGCCCGAGAACCACCAGCAAGGCTTGCGTCACTCGCGTTGCTTTGTCTGCGGCGCTCGCTCCGCTTTGCAAGTCAACCACCAACTGGTCCTCGATCGCTCCATCGCCTTTGATCCGGTAGGCCAACCGTCTCAAGACGTTGTCTGGTTGGTCTGGTTGGCGGGTCCACAGCGGGCCGACGACGGCGATTGCCTGGCCGCTCGCAAGCGCGTACCACTCGACCGCACTCCGCCGGTCGAGGTCGGCCGGGAGGCTGAAAACTTTTTTGACGTGATGCTGCTGGTCCAATTCATGGATCTGCCGTATCGTGCGCACCAGAATGGGTTGTTCCGTCGTGGAGCGGCCGGTGGACCAGTATGCGATCGTGGGAATTCCGATCGACTCGATCGGCTCGGGCGCTTCAAAAACGGTCGTTACCGTCCGTGCGGCGAGGTCGGCCTGTCGCAGCTGGCTTCCGGATGGCAGATAAACCAAGTGCCGCGGCACATCTCCGGCCGCGGGTCGGAGCACCCACGACTGGCGCGAATAGATCGAGATCGGCGCCGAGTTCTTCGGCTCGCCTTGCACGGGAATCCAGTCGGCTGCCGGCACGGGGCCTGGTCGAAAGCCAGACATGCCAATGAAACCGACCCGCCGATTGCTCGTGCGCTCGTAAGCGACAAAGTACCCCGCTCCGTTCGGCTTTCCATCGTGCACGAAGAACCAGTTGACGGTGGGCTCTCGGTCATTCGCAAACGCCGTGAGCCTTTCCGCCCAGCTCGCCTGCCGCGAAAAGTAGCCCGGTTTCTTTGTCTCCTGGTCGCCGAAAAGATTCACGGCGTGGAGCAGGTCGTTTCTGTCCGGAGCCTCCTGCACAACGCCTTTCAAGTCGCGATACGTCTCCTGAGACAGATTGTCTTGCGGGTTGCTTTGGATCAATAGCGTGCCGTCGGACCTGACTTCGAGCCTTTCGAAAACCGCCCGATTCTCGCCCTGCCAGGCCAGTTGAATCGAAGTGCCGAGCCAGAGCATCAGTATGAACCAGAGTGTGCCGAATCCGGTCGCGAGGGTCGCCCCCCACGCGAGCTGACGCAGAAGAGAAAACTTGCGTGCGATCATGATCATGCCGCTCCTCGATCGCTGGTGCTCGGTGGAACGTCGGCCGTTTCGTCACCGAAAACGGGCAATGACCGCCGTGGGCCGCGGGTATAGTCGACAAAGGCATCCTCGAGGTTCAGCCCCACCTCGTCCCAGGCCAAGGGCGACAGCGATTCGATCACCTCGCGCTGCTGGGCCCCGAAGTTGACGATCACAAGCTCGAGACGGTGGCCCACCTCCCACGCCTGAACGAGGCCCGCACAGCCGGGAAACACCGGAGGCCGGCCCGCGAACTCGAGCACCAGCTTGGTCACACTTTGCTTGAAGTGTTCCGTCGGGCAGTCCACGCGCAGCACGCCGTCGACCAGGATGCCGATCCGATCGGCGACCCGCTCGACGTCGGCCAGGATATGCGAGCTGAACAGGATCGTCCGCCCCTGGCGCCCAACGAGATGGATCATTGACATCAGGAAATCGCGGCGGGCGACCGTGTCCAGGCCCAGCGTGGGGTCATCGAGGATGAGCAGGTCGGGATCGGGGGCAATCGCCAGGGCTAATGCCACGTTGACCCGCTGGCCGTTGGACAGCCGGCGGAGCTTGGCGCGGGCTGGGATCTCGAAGTGGTCGAGAATCTGGTCGAGCAGCCGCTGATTCCAGCGGGCGGCATGGAACGAGCGGGCGAACTGAACCGCTTCGGCAACGGTCATCCAGCCGTAGAGCGGGTGGCCTTCCGCCAGATAGGCAATGCGGGCCCGCACCTCGGGAGGCACGTTGGCGACCTCGTGGCCCAGGAGCAGAGCCCGGCCGTAACTGGGCTGCGCCATCCCCAGCAGCATCTTGATCGTCGTCGACTTGCCGGCGCCGTTGCGCCCAGGAAGCCATAAACGGTGCCGGCCGGGACGCGCAAATCCAGGCAGTTCACCACGCAGTGTGCGCCGTAATACTTCGTGAGCCGCTCGGTGAGGATGGCATGCGTCATCGAGGCCCCTTTCTGCTCATTTCGAGCCCGCCTTCGCCGCGTTCCATTGAAACTGCCGTGCTCGAGTCGATACGAGCCGCAAGACTTCGTCCTCCGAGAACGCCAGGTGCACCGCTTCGGTGAGGAACCGGTCGAGAACCTCCAGCAACCGCCGCCGCCGCGCATCTTTGGTCAGCTCGTCTTTCGGCTCGGCGACGAACACCCCCCGGCCGGGGCGATTGTTGAGCAACCCCTCGCGCTCGAGCTCGGTATAGGCTCGAGCGACCGTGTTGGGATTGATCACCAGATCGCGCGAGAGCTGGCGCACCGACGGCAACTGAACCTCCGGCTTGAGGTCGCCGCGCGCGATCGCTTCGCGAACCTGCTGCACCAGTTGCTGATAGATCGGCATCCGGCTCGCGCTGGAAATCTCATACTGCATGTCGGCACCTTGATTGACTGTACTAAGCATCTTAATACAGTCAGGCCGCGAGGTCAAGGTGAACGCAAAAAGGTGTCAGGTACCTTTATGGCGCCTTTTTTTGGCCGCGATCCCAGCATCGACGGGACGCACGCCGTTCAGAGCTCCTGAACGAGCCCAAGAGCGAGGAGACAGTCACGGCGTGTGACCGCTTGGCGCTCGCCATCGGCGAGCGCCACCCGTCGTGCTCCGGAAAGTTCGACGACCCTGCCCTCCCGCCCCTCTTGATCGGCCAGTTGCTGTCGACCGCGGCCGGCTGCCAGTGGCTGCTCGAGCAGTGGGACGAGCTGCGCACGCGGCTCGAGGAGGGCGGTTGCTGGCAGTCGCCCGACAAGTTCAAGGCGATCCACCTGCTCGGCCGGCAGCCGATCGCGGCCGCGGATGACCCGGTGAAGTTCAACAACGGATCCTAGAGCCTGTTATGCACTTTTCAACCCCGCGTTTGCGAGTAGGAGTGCGACGAACGCGAGCCAATGCCATCCCTCGAGCGTTTGGGTCAGTCGTTCGTAGTCGCGTGCCAATCGTCGAAAGCGTCCGAGCCATCCAAAGGTTCGCTCCACGACCCAGCGTCGCGGCAGCAGCACAAACCCCCGTTTTGCTTCCTTATGCTTGACCACTGTCAGTTTGATTCCTGCTTGCTCTGCTTGGTGAGCCGCGTCTTCGCCGGTATAGCCCTGATCGACGTACGCAATCTCAACGGTGCTTCCAGTGACTTCTTGCACTTTGTCGGCCAACTCGGCAACCTGCGCACGTTCTTGTACGTTCGCCGCGGTTATCTTCAAAGCCAACAGATTTCCCAGGGTATCCACAGCCGCATGTACCTTCGATCCCTTCTTCTTCTTGGCCCCGTCGTAGCCTGCCCGCTCACCGCTCTCGGGCGTCGATTGAAGCGTGCGTCCATCAAAGATCGTCGCCGTCGGCTCGGGATCCCGCTCGGCGAGAAATCGAACGATCGCTCGCAAATCGTGCGCGATTTGCTCGAAGACACCGGCCTGCATCCAGCGTCGGGCTTGTTGGTAGACTGCGGTCCAAGGAGGAAAATCGTGTGGCAGGAATCGCCACTGACAGCCCGTCCTGACCACGTAACGTATCGCGTTGAACAGATCGCGCAGAGAATGTTCGCGTTGTGGAGCATCCTCGCGCATCAAGGTCAGGTACGGGAGAAGAAACTCCCACTCGGCGTCCGAAACGTCGCTTGGATACGACTTCCGTGTCGTGTTCATGCCACAACATGAGCAAAGCTCTCACAATAAGTCAATAACAGGCTCTCGCGCACGCACTCCTTGGGCAACCGCGCCTGAGCGCTCGCACCGCCCGCGCGCTGGCGGGTCATTTCTCCGGCGCAGCAGGTGGATCTCTCGTTGATCGGCCCGCTCTGCCGTCGGCCACGCTGGCGGAAGCGCCGCGAATCGCCCGTTGCGCACGGTCCGTTCATCGTACTCATTTGCCGGTTCTGTTCCCGTGGCGCTCGTTGCGTCGTCGCTGTCAATAAATTCAGTCGCAGCGGTGGGACCGGCGCTCGCAGCCGAGCTCGGCGAACAGAAAGGTTGTGGTTTTTCGCATCGATCATCTTCTGCGGTATTATCCGCGTGCATCCGCGTTCATCCGCGGCCAATAACTCTCCGCGGCATTCGTCTTGTCCCAGCAATCGAAATCACGATTGGCCGCGGATGAAGATGATGAACGCGGATCAAGACAGCGCGAACGCTGGCAGAGCCATCATGGGCGTTGGCTCGGCTGTTCCTGTATCACCCGACGGCACAAACTCGATGAAAACATGATCACCGCAAAACCCCAAGACCTTGTTCGAGTTGCGCCGAATTCCGTGGCGTATTCGGGACTTGACAACCGGGCTCCAATCCCGACGAACCCAAACGTAGGGTGATGCGGTTCGCCGATCGTCGCGGCGAAGAAGTCCGTCGATAGCCATGTAATGCGTCAACTCGGCAACTAACCGTTCCTGCATGCTCAATGGTTCCAGTTGCCGCACACAACCTACGGCTCGCTCGTACGTGCCGCGATGAACGAGCCGCGGACGAGGACACCGCTCTTGTCGACTCCGGAGCCGGGCATCAGGCAGGTGCGGACCCCGGGGCCGCGCGAGTAATACTCACGGTAGATGGCGTTCATCGGCGCGTAGTCCTGCATGTCGCTCAAATACACAAACCCGGAGACAATGTCGTTGAGCTTGAGGCCGGCAAGATCGAGGACCGCGCCGTGGTTCTTGGCCATGCGGTGGACCTGGTCGGCGAGGCCGGACGTGGCGGTGCCTGCCGCGGGGGCAACGCCCGAAAGCCCCGATAGATACAGGGTATTGCCCGCCCAGACGGCGGGACTTGCCGACACGGCACCTTCGGCCGGACCAAACTTGAGGTCGGCGGGTCGCACGACCTTGCGGGCCGAGAGGTCGGTGGTGGCGATGCAGGTGACCTCGACATGCGAGCCGCCGGGGATCCAGTCGACAAACGACGTGGAGCATGCGGGCTCATTGCCATCCTCGAAGAATTCGTTGTAAACCTTGTCCGCCATCTCGAGGTTCTCATAGCGATCGAGGAACACGTTGCTCATGACGACGTGCCTGAAATCCAGACCGGCGAGCTTGAGCGTGGTCTCGACATTCTTCATTGCCTGGCGAACTTGCTCGTCAAACGCCGCAGGATGCCCGCCGCCGGGTAGCTGATCGCCCTTCCCCGAGATATACAGCGTGTCGCCGGCAAGGATCCCCGGCGAAAACGGCAAGCCGGGGGGCGGGTCGCCGATCCGCTTCTTCTCGGCGAGATCACCGTAGGCGACGCACGTGATCTCGAGGCGCGAGTCGCCGGGCACCTGGGCGACACCCAGCGTCGTCCGCGACGGCGGGTTGGTCGGGAAGAGTAGGGCGTAGTGCTTGTTGACCTCGGCGTATTGATCGTGATCCTCGAGATAAATGTAGCTTTGGACCACGTTTTCCATGTCCATACCGGCGAGTTTCAAGGTCTTGCGAATCTCGTTCAAGCAGTTCTTGACCTTGCCGGCGGTGTCTTCCTGGGGCTTGTAATCGCCCTTGCCCGCGACGTACAGCGTCTTCCCGACCATGACGCCCGGCGCGAACAGGCCAGACGGCCGTTTTCCGTCGGCCGTGATGAATTTCTTGGCGGGCGTTTGTCCGCAGGTCGGCCGCTCGAGTACCAGCACGAAGACGACGGGCGCAAGCACAAAGAGGGTGGTTCTCAACATGACTTCGTCACCTTGGCCGCGGAGTGTATCGCTGGAGGGATTGACGCCGAGGCGGAGTGTAGCAAAAGCCGCGAGCCCATTCCATTGCCGGCCGATGGGAAGCTCGCTCGACTCATTCTGTTCCCGCTCGCGGTCGACCTCAATGAAGAGCGGCATCGGGCGGCATACAACAGGCGAAGAGGGTCCGTCACCAGCGGCTCGACAAAGACTTCGCGGCGCCGCAAGATATCGGGGGCAGTACGAAGTGCTCGCTGACTTTTCTTCGGAATGGCGGTGCCGGAATTCCCCCGGATGCCGCTCTCTGAAAGAGGAGCGTGAGCGAACGCCAACCCGCCGCAATCGACTCCCTCCGAACCATTGAGGTCCACCGCCACGATCGACCCGAGGAACGACATGAGACTGCTGCCAGGCTTTCTCTTCCTGATTCTCGCGAGCAGCGCAGGTGCTTTCGAACCAATACGACCTGCTGTTGCGCGGCGGCCACGTCATCGATCCGAAGAACAGGATCAGCAACGTCGCCGACGTCGCGATCCGCGACCGCAAGATCGCCGCCGTCGCCGCCGGCATCGATCCGTCGTTAGCCTTCAAGACCATCGACGTGACGGGACTGTATGTCACCCCGGGGCTCGTGGATATCCACGTGCACGTGTTTGCCAGCACGGGCGAGCGTAATTCCTACGCCGGCGAGCGCAGCGTGTATCCGGACGACTTCACGTTTCGTTCGGGTGTCACGACCGTGGCCGATGCGGGCTCGTCCGGATGGCGTAACTTCCCGGTGTTTGAGAGGACGATCATCGCTCGCTCGCGTACGCGCGTCTTCGCGTTTCTGAACATCGTGGGACACGGGATGCGCGGTCAGCGCTTCGAGCGCGACCTCGCCGACATGGAGCCCCGGCCGGCGGCCGAGCTGGCACAGGCGCACAAAGCAGTGATCGTCGGGATCAAGACAGCCCACTACCCGGGTCCGGATTTCGCCGCGGTCGACCGAGCCCTCGAGGCCGGCAAACTGGCCGGTATTCCCGTGATGGTCGACTTTGGCCGCATCGCCCCCCCGACCAAGACGCTCGCCGAGCTCGTCACCAAGAAGCTGCGGCCGCGCGACATTTACACACACGTCTATTCCGGGCTTCGGGGCGAGCTGAGCCCATCCGGCCACGCCAACCCCGCGCTCTGCGAGGGTCGTGAGCGAGGCGTGATCTTCGACGTGGGGCACGGCAGCGGGAGCTTCACCTGGCGAGTGGCGGCCCCGATCGTCGCGGAGGGCTTCCTTCCCGATTCGATCTCGACCGACTTGCACTCGGGGAGCTTCACATACAATGTGAAAGACATGCTGAACGTCATGAGTAAGTTTCTCGCGCTCGGCCTTCCGCTCGACGACGTCATCCTGCGCTCCACATGGAATCCAGCGCGTGAGATCGGGCAAGAGCAGCTCGGCAGCCTCTCGATTGGCTCGCCGGCGGACGTGGCCGTGTTGCGTCTCGAGCGAGGCGAATTCGGCTATCTCGACATGTACGGCGCCCGCCTCAGCGGTACGCAGAAGCTGACCTGCGAGATGACGCTGCGCGAAGGAAGAGTCGTGTACGAGCTGAACGGCCTGTCCCGCCCACGGTGGGACTCGCTGCCGAAGGGATATCGCTCCACGGGCAATCCGAGCTGGGACGGCAACCGGAGTTCCAACGGCCGGAGCGGCCCGTTCGGCACACCCGTGGTCGTGGAGTCGACCCCCAAGAAGGCAGAGAAATGAGTGTCATTGCCGCGCACTGCGGATCGCGTCCCGCGGCCGGCGGTTTCCCATCCGGGCTACGTCCATTGGAGTGCGGAACCATTGTTTCCGGAGGCTGACGATGAGTCGCATCAAGATCAAGCGTAGGACCGTCCTGTACACGATGGCCGGCTTGCCGGCCTTGCAGTTCATCGACACGCCCGCCCAGGCTGATACGGGCGTGGCCGCGAAGGGCCGGGACGTGATCCAGGAGCTGGGCATCCGTTCCTTCATCAACGCGGCTGGCACGTACACGGCCTTGACGGGGTCGCTGATGCGCCCGGAAGCGGTCGCGGCGATGCAGGTGGCCTCCAAAAAATACGTGCGGCTGGAAGACCTGCGCGATGCCGTCGGCAAGCGCATCGCCGAGCTGCTCGACTGTCCGGCGGCCCTGGTGACCGCCGGCTGCGCCTCGGCGCTTTCACTGGCCACTGCGGCCTGCATCACCGGCCTTGACCGGACGCGAGTTCGTCGTCTGCCGGACACCGCCGGCATGAAAAACGAGGTCGTCGTCCAGAAGTCGCACCGCGTTAACTATGATCACGCCATCCGCAACGCCGGCGTGCGGATGATCGAAGTCGTCACGCCCGACGAGCTCGAGAAAGCGATCAACGAGCGGCACGGCGATGATGTTCTTTCTCAATTCGTCCGACCCGCAGGGGAAAGTGCATCACGAAGAGTTCATCGCCATCGGCAAGAAACACAACGTGCCGACCTTGATCGACGCCGCGGCCGATGTCCCCCCTGTCGAGAATCTCTGGCGATTCACGAAGCTGGGGTTCGACCTGGTCGGATTCTCCGGTGGCAAAGGCCTGCGGGGTCCGCAGTCGGCGGGTCTCCTCTTGGGCCGCAAGGATCTGATCGATGCGGCCAAGCTGAACTTCGGTCCCGAGGGAGACTCGCTGTGCCGGACCAACAAGGTCAACAAGGAAGAAACCATCGGCATGCTCGTTGCCCTGGAAACGTTCATCAAGCAAGACCACGCCGCGGTCTGGAAAGACTGGGAAGGGAGGTGCCGGCGCATTGCCGACGCATTGAAGGCCTTTGACGATGTAAAGACCGAGGTGTACGTACCGAAGATTGCCAATGCCGTGCCTCATCTGCGGGTCAGATGGGACGCCGTCAAGCGAAAGCTCACGCCGGCGGAGATGGTCCGGAAGCTACGAGAGGGCGAGCCCAGCATCGAGGTGACGCCGGGATCGAGTCGGCAGTTCGCGATCGGCGTCTGGATGATGGAGCCCGGCGAAGACGTGATCGTCGCCGACCGCCTCCGCACGATCCTCGCCGCCACCTGACCGCGCGCTGGCTGGTGCCGTTGGAATCTCAGAGGGTACCTGGTTACCGCGTCGTATCGCGTATCGTTCTTCCGGCGATCAACTGCCCTCTCGCGGTCAGACCCTTGCGGCCTCGATGCAATCCATTCTGATGGGCGATCTTCTTCGGGTCTACCGGCTGAGGATCACGCCTCAGGACCAGGGGAGGATCTTGCCGTCCTCGTCGAGTTGCACCTCGACCCCGTGTTCTTCGTCCCAGGACACAGCGAAGTAGATCTCTGTGTGGACTGCTTCCTCGAAGTGCCGAGTCAGCACAATCGTCCCGCTCTCAACGGCGTCCAAGATCTTCTCCGCGGAGAGTTGGCCGTCAAGATCCTCATACGCCGCGCGTAGGTCGGCGGGGAGATGATTGGAGATGGCCCCGCGGAAGAGGTCGATGACGTGCCGCTCCAGGCTGGGACAAAGCTCGCTCCAGCGTGCCTGGAGTCGGCCGCATTCGTCGCACAACGCGTCGAGAGCCGAGGCCACGCGCGACGGGTCGGGTTTCTTCTCGAGGATGATGTTGAAGCCCAACCGAAAGTCGGCCCAGTCGCAGGCCAGGCCGGCCGGCTTGTCCCACCAGATGGAGGGGGTCTCGCGGTCGTATGAGACTTCGTATGGCCCGATCGCGGCGAGCGGGGCGGTCACGCGCTCATCGCGGCTCGCCTTCGGCTCGAGCGCCGTGAGGTGGGTGTCGCGAAACCGCTCGACCTCGCGGAGCCACGCCTGGACCTCGTGCGTGAGGTCTTCGGGAGGTTTGTCGGCGAAGCCCTCGTACTCGGCCAGTACTTTCCGAAACGCCTTGTTGAGTTTGGGCGACTCGGGCGGCTCTTTCTCCGCCAAGGTGTTGAGTTTGTCCAGTTGCTCGCGGAGGCCAACGAACGCGTTACGCTGGTAGCGCAGGTAATTCGAGCGCTTGATCCGTCGCGCCCGGTCTTCGCTGGCGCCCTGGGGGTCGAAGTCGCGGTGTTTGCGAGGGTCACCGTATTTCGCGACATCGCGAGCCAGGTCGTCCCGGTGGGCCGCGGCGTACGCGTCGAGCAGGCGCCGGACGTCCTCGCGCGTTTCGACCCTCTCAGCCGCCTGGGTCTGCGGGATTGCCGCCTGGTGCCCGTCGGGGACACCACCCAGGACGTGTGATATCCCGACGGCGAGGTCCTCACGCAGCCCTTTGGTGACCTCCGAGATCTCTCCGGGGTCGTAGTTGCCGGACCGCACCATCTCCTGGGCCAGGGAGATGGGGGAGGGCTGGACGGGAGACGATCGCAGGGCCCGGACGATTCCGACCGCTCCGATCGCTTCGAGCGCCCGCAAGGTGAGCGTGACCTGCAAGCCCACGTGCCCGAAAACGAACGATCTCCGCCAGAGTTGCGGGTCGATGCCCCGGTCGTTCTCGTCCAGGAACCGGATCGCGATCACCGTGTTCGCGCCGGCCTCCGACAGTTGCTCATGGAGCATCTTGAACGTCTCGCCCGCGCTCGCGGCGCCCAGGGCCGTGCCGGAGAAGAACCACCAGTCGTGATAATCGGCCGCGTCCTTGAAGTAGGCCGATGCGCTGCATGAAATTCCACCCACGGCCACGCCGTGTCCAGGGCCGACCCGGTAACCAGGTACCTCAGAGGTGTTTCTCGATCAGCTCGCGCGATCGGCGGTTTGTCCGGCGCGACTCGAGCCACTTGAAGAAATCTGCCTTGATCGGTGCGGTCCATGGGACGTCGATCTGCCCGGGAGTGTAGACTCCCTCGCGAAGGCGGGCGTGCCCGAATTCGTCCTTGAGGGCGACGACCTCGGCCGTCACGACCACTTCTTCCGCCAGGTGACTTGGGATGACCGCGACACCCTCGCGCCTGGCCAGGATGACGTCACCTGGCAGGACAGTCACGGGGCCGATCCGGATCGGCCGGTTGATCGACGAGAGAACCATGTTGCGCAGAAAGGAGGGATCCCACCCGCGTACGTAAGCGTTGAATCCCTCGATCTGTTTCAAGCCGTCCGGGTCGCGCGCGCCGGCGTCGAATACAACGCCGGTGCCGGTGCGGGAGAATATGGCATTGCCCAGGTTGTCGCCGATCAAGGTTCCGTCGGCAACCTTGCCGCAGCCGTCGGCGACGTAGACGTCTCCGCGCTGGAGCATGTCGATGGGCCACGAGTTCGACGGGCCGATACGGCCTTCTTTCTTGCCCGTCTGCATGACCGACTCGACGAGGTCGGGGCGGCCGGGCAGATAGGCCGCCGTGAGCGCCCGGCCCACGAACGGGCGGTCCTCGTGGAGCGTCTGCCAGCCCCCCACGAACTGGTTTTCGTAGCCATGCCGGCGCAACACGTCCCAGGCCTCTTCGATCGAGACAGCCTTCATGCGTTTCAGGAGATCATCGGCGACTTTCGGCCGTCCGTCGGGATACCGGCTCCCTTTCCAGAGCGAGGTCATCGCCAGCAGCTCGGCCGGCGAGGCCGCGGTCCCCTCGGGACGAACCGCGGCCAGAGCGGTGGCGGCCGATCCATCCGGCCGTTCCTGGGCCAGACACGCCGGAAACACTCCGAGCCAGGGAATCATAATCAACAATTGTACATATGCCACCGCAGCCTGGGCCAGGGTGCCGGTCATCGTGAAAGACTCCGCAGTAGGTTGCGATCCGCCGACAGACCCGGCGCGGGATCGTCTCTGAAAGAGGAGCGCCCGAGCGGATCACGGTGTTGCCGGCAAGGGTGCGCCTGTGGTGTCGCATTCTGGGCTCAAGTGCCCACGACCCGATGCTGGATCGAAAGCCGCCGGCCTTTGGGCGACTTGGAGTCGAAATAACCCATGCCGAGAGCTCCGGCCAGCGCGATGTGCTGTGGCTGGCGGACGTCAAAGCCCTCGCTCTTGAGCGGGATCGATCGCCGCCTTGCCGGCGGCGGCGACCGGCGGCAGGTTCTTCTTCGCCCGCTGGGCATCGATGATGTCCCACTCGACGTGGTCGAGCGCCACCGGGTCGGTCGCAAAGAGGATCGCGTTGTTTTCCCAGGTCCACTTGCCGTGCTCGCGCGAGAACGGGCCGCCCTGGTAGACCCCGCGGATGCCGTCCATGATCTGCAGGACGAACTTCTGGCGGATCACCGGGTGCGTGACCACCTGGGGGATGAACTGGTTGCAGACATTCGTGAACGTGTTGCTGTGCGAGCGGGCCACGTTGTTGACCGAGCCGTGGCTCATGTTCTTCAAGGCGCCGGTCACTCCGGCCGAGCCGTGGTCCTTGAGCACGGGGATGGCCACGATCTTGTTGACGCGTCTTGGTGACGAGCTTGCCGAGATGCGAGCGGTACTTGCGGTCGTCCTTGGGGTCGTCGCCGTACGGGACCAGGTCCATCCAGACGAATGCGTCGTGGTCGAAACCCGCGATGGGATCGTTGCGGAAATCGGGGAAATCGAGCGTGAACTGGTTGGACTCCGGGTCGAGGCCCCCCCAGCGGATGCCGTCGGGGAGGATTTTCTGGTAGCCGGCCTCCATGAGCTCTTCACGATACCGGTCATAGACGAAGATGTCGCTGGATCTTGACGCCGGCCGCCTTGAGCTTCTCGATCACCTCGAGCACGATCTCGAACGACGAATGCGCTTCCGGCTGGCCGTTGGGGACGACCTTGATGCCCACCACGTCGCCGGGCTCGAAGAAGTGCTTCCAGGCTTCGACGGCGTCGGTGGCGCCGGTCAGCTCTTTCATGCCGCTGATCGAGCGTGGCCTTGATCGCCGCGGCGTCGCGGATGCCGCTCCGGCACATCGCCGGGTTGCGCACCTCGACGACCTGACCGGGATAAAGCCCGGGGGCCGCGAGCTTGCTCGAGGCTTCAGGGTTGCCGCCAACATGCGAGACGCCACGACCGATTTTTTGGTCCTGCGCGACGGCCGGTGCCGGGATGGCCGAGATCAAGGGAAGCGCGGCCGCGGAAGCGCCCAGAAATCGGCGCCGGGAGAGATCGTGTGATGGGCAACGATGATTCATGGCGGTTGGTCCCTGGACAGTTCGTTGACGTCAGAATGTCCGCTTCCGTCGCCGTCCGGTCTCGAAGCGCGAAACAGCCCGCGGTACACCGGCACAATCAGGATCTACGATCGACTTGTTGCTGTCCAGTGGGCTGCCCTGAAAACAAGGCGCCGGTCATCGAGCATGCTGCCACGCCGCCGGGTTTGTGAAAGCCCGCCGGTATTCGTCGGTAGCAATCGTTTGACTGGCCTTGGTCACCTGGATCGCCGGCCCAATCCGGGCGTGGGGCCGCGTGGAGGACGAAGTCGTGGACGCCAGAGCCTCGCCATGGGAAGATCCAGAACGTCTGCGCAGCGAGAGAGGGGGTGGAGCGTCGCGTCCGCCAGAGTGTGCACGTCGATTGTGTACCGTATCGCCGCGGCAGCGCGAGTCGCTGGCGCGGATCGCTCGGTGAGGGCCCGGCCGTGGATCGAGGCGCAGTGATCGCACCGCGAGGGATGCCCCTCACGCACGGACCCAGGGGCGAGCGCTCCGGGCCACGCGCAGCGGTCGGGGTCGCGGCCGGCGACCGCGCGAGCGCCGCTGGCTTCGTCGTTGCTCCGCTCGTGCCGCTGACCGTGGCGATTGCGGCCGGCGTCATCGTCGATCGCTATGCCGAGCCCTGGGGTACGCCGGTCTGGGTGAGCCTGGGGCTTGCTCTGGGAGCGATCGCGGCGCTAGCGTTTCGCCGAGTCGTCTTCGATTTACTGCTGCTGCTGGCGATCGCGGCGCTTGGCGGCGGCTGGCATCATCATCGCTGGTCGGACCTGGCGGCCAACGATCTCGCGTCGAGCGTCACCGAAACGCCCCGGCCGGCGTGGGTGCGGGGCGTGGTGCGCGAGGCGCTGGGCTTGCGACAGAGCGAGGGGTATCAGTTCGGAAGCGGCGAGCCGCCGCGGGTCACGACCCGATTCGTACTCGACGTGAAGCAGATCAGCGACGGCAAGGACTGGCACGCGGCCTCGGGTCGAGCGATCGTGGTCGTCACGGGAGATCGGTCGCGAAATCCAGGCCGGCCAGGCGGTGGAGGCGGCGGGTCAGATCTCCCTGCTCGCCGCCCCCTTGAATCCGGGCGAGTTCGACTATCGCCAGTTTCAGCGCGCGCAAGGAATTCGGCTGCGGCTCGCCGTCGACGACCCGGAGAGCTTCTGGCTCGACCCGAATGGCAACAGCTCGGCAATCCGGCGCGTGCTGGGAAGAATTCAAAGCTGGAGCCGTGCGCGGCTGGTCGAGCGGCTCGACCCGTCGATCGCACCCCTGGCCGCCGCGCTCCTGCTGGGTCAGCGCGAAGGGATCGAGCCGGAGGTCAACGACGCCTTCGCGCGGACCGGGACGACCCACCTGCTGGCGATTTCAGGACTCCAACTGCAAGCGCTGGCGTTTGTGCTCTTGGTCTGTTTTCGCATGGCAGGAATGAGTCGCCGGCCGGCTTATGTGTCGGTGGGATTGGCGATGCTGGCATATGCCCTCGTGGTGGGGCCGGCTCCGTCGGTCGTGCGCGCGACCGTGATGACCTGTGCATTCTGTCTGGCCGCGATCACCCAGCGCCTGGAACGGCCGGCCAACACGTTCGCGCTGGCCGCGCTCGCGACGCTCGCCGTCAATCCCGCGTACCTCTTCGATGTGGGATGCCAGCTTTCGTTCCTGGCGATCGGCACGCTGATCTGGCTGGTGCCGCCGGCGTGCCGCCTGGTGCGCAGGCCTTCAGGAATCGGTTTCGCATCGGTTCTTCGGTCCGCCCACCGCGCTTGACGAGCTCGAGCGCCGACTGGAGCCGGCGTGGCGCTCGGCGATTCGCCGCGCGGGAGCCGGCGTTGTCGATGGCGTCGTCGGCTCGACGGTGATCTGGCTGGCCGCGTTGCCGCTGGTGGCATTGCGATTTCATCTCGTCTCGCCCATCGGGATCCTGCTGAATGTTCCCTTGATCCCGCTCACTTCAGCGGCCTTGTTGCTGAGCGGGCTGGGTCTTGCGCTTTCGCCGTTGTGGGTGCCCTTGTCCATCCCGCCGATGTGGGCGGCGGCGGTCTTGCTGAAGTTGAGCCGGGCGATCGTGTTCTGGGGAGTCGCGCAGCCGTGGGGGCACAGTTTCGTGGCGGGGCCGCCGTGGGGATGGGTGCTGGTCTTCTACGTGGTGCTGGGCCTGGCCGTTGTGTTTTCAAGGACGGCCGCGCGGCCGGCGATCCTGGGCTGGCTCGAGGGACGGCGCGTGTGGTGGCCGCTGGCGGCCTGGGTGTTTCCCGGGTGGCTGCTGTGGTCGACATTCACGGCGCGGTCGCCGGGTCTCGAGGTCGAATTCCTGGCGGTCGGTCACGGCCTGGCCGTCATCATCCAGACGCCAGACGGTCAGACGATCCTGTACGACTGCGGTCGAATGGGCGATCCCACCGTCGGGCGCCGGATCATCGCGCCGGCGCTCTGGGCTTCTCGTGCGAGCCGGATCGATCTCGTGCTGCTCTCCCACGCCGACTCGGACCATTATGGCGGGCTCGCCGACCTGCTCGATCGGTTTCCGATCACGGAGGTGCAAGCGCCGCCGGGTTTCGCCACTGGCCCCAATTCCGGAGCGATCGAGCTCATCAACCAGGTTCGCTCACGCGGTATTCCAGTACGCTCGATTGCGGCCCCTTTCTCCTGGGAGAACGGCGGCGTTCGGTTCACGGTGTGGCACCCATCGGCCCGCTGGCATCTGGAAACTTCGGACAACGCTCGCAGCCTCGTACTCGACATTGCCTATCTCGGACGACACTTGCTCTTGACCGGAGATCTCGAGCTGCTGGGGCTCGACGAGCTGGTGCTGCGGCCGGCACCGGACCCGCCGCCGGACGTGATGCTGGCGCCGCATCACGGCGGCCGATCCGCCAACCCGGACTGGCTCTACGATTGGGCGAAACCGCAAATCGTCGTCGTCAGCCAGCGCCCTCCTCCGCCCCGGACGAACGATGCACTCTCACAAGTTGCCCTCCGGGGGATGTCCCTGCTTCGCACCTGGCAACTGGGCGCGATACGGCTGCGGTGGAGCGACGGCGGAATTGACATACGAACGTTCGTCGGCCAGAAGCAAGCTCAGGCTGACAGCGAGGATCTGGCTCCCAACGGCCAAGGAGCGCAGGATCGGCCGCCTCGCGGAATAGTCGATAGCAATCGCTTGCCAGCGTGGCACGCACACGCAGGGGTGAAGCTGCTGGCCGGACTTCTCGGCTTCGCGCTCGGCGCGATCGCCTGTCTGGTCATGGCCGTGGTTGAAATCGGCGCGTGGGCGCTCGTGATGCCGTCTCGATCGATCAAGAAGGAGGGCGAGCACCGCCATCACGCGCCGGAACACTCCCCCGGGCCGGACGCACAGCAGATCGCCGTTCGTGCGATTGACGGAGTGCAACTGGCGGCGCGCTGGTTTCCATTGCCCGGCGCGAAGGCTTCCGGGCGAACCGTGCTGTTGCTTCACGGCTTCGCCGAGCGCTCGTCGGATCTGGAAGCACGCCGCGTGGCCGTCTTGCACAGGCACGGCTGGAACGTCGCGTCGGTAGACTCTCGAGCCTACGGACAGAGCGAGGGTCTGTACTCGACATTCGGCGGACGCGAGGCGCACGATCTTCGCGTCTGGTTGGACGCGCTCTCCGCGCAGATCGCGCGGCTTGACCCTTCATTGCCGTTTCAGCCGGTGCTCTGGGGCCGCTCGATGGGCGCGGCCATCGCGGTTCGCGCCGCCGCTCTTGATGAACGAATTGTCGCCTTGGTACTGGAGTCGCCAATGGTGGATCTCGAAGCGTCGACGGCCGTCTTGCTGCGGAAGCGGCGGCTCCCGTTTTCGCGCTCACTGGCCCGGCTTGTGGTCCGTCGTGCCGGCAAGCTGGTGGGCATGCCGATCCATCAGCCTGGCCCAGTCGAAACGGCGGCACGCGTCGTGTGCTCGTGTCTGATTGTCCATGGGACGCTCGACGTACTCGTCCCGATCGCGGAAGCACGCCGGCTCGCTGATGCGTTTCGCGGGAAGCCGTGCTGGCTCGACGTCGCGGAGGCGAAACACACTGACGTGCTGGACGTCGGCGGTGACCCGCTTCTGGATCAAATCGCGGCATTTCTGGACGATGTCATGACGAGCGGCAAGCCGGCGGACGCGCCAATTGGGGGTGCCGACTGACGCAGGCTGGTTCGCATCCCGAGGGCTCTCGTCAATTTCCATCCGAGCGCGGCTTTCGGCGAGAGTTGAGTTCGAGAGAACGTGAATCAATCCTCCGTCTCTTCGACCGATCGCAGGACGTTTCCCACGGATTCTGAAAGGTCTTCCTCGCCGAGCTCGGACCACTGGCCGAAGACCAGGACCGTGCGCCGCGGTGTGCGAAAGCAGCGGATCGTGGCGGCATTCGCGAGGTCGAGCGAAACGAACTCCACGTCGTATCCGGTGGCGTAATGCTCCTGGAAAGGTTCTTCGACCGGCGATGAGTCGAGACCAGGGTATTCCTCGCGCATCGCTTCGAGCACCAACTCGGCGACCTGCTCCGGATCGGGGCACGAAAGATCGGTCCTGACGAGCAGGAAAGCGACGCCGTCTGGATGTTGAAGGTCGACGTTGGTCACAGGGCCATCTTCGGTGACTTCGAGAGCCCAATCGGAGGGATATTCGAAATCGAACGCCGTGATCCTCGTAACACTCCGTAGTCACCGGCCGTCTCCTCTCCTGCGAATTCCAGTCGCGGTCACGGCGGTTCAGATCGCAAACAGGCGTTGCGCTTTCCAATAGGTCGTTGACGGGGTTGCCAGGCTCCACGGGTGTTTCGGAATGCGCTGCATCCTAGCATCGGGGCAATCGCGCTGCCAATGTCCAGCGGTCGGAGCCGGGCGGGTGGGATTACTCCTTCTGAATCGCAGTTCGAGCGACCGCACGATCCTTGGCTTGGCCGATCAGCACGCGAATTGGTAGATTAATCTGACCCCGGGGCGACTGTCGAGCGATTGGCACTCGAGCCGCCAAAGCGCTCGCAAGCGACTCCAGAAATCCTGCTCTTTGGCAGTCGAGTGCTGTGTGAGCACCGTGCCTGGCGCAACGTGACCATCGAGCTCTTCGACCATGCGCATTTTATCGGGAATCCAGCCTTCGGGCCCGTTGCACATCGGCAATTACTTCGGCGCGCTGCGGCAGTTCATCGATCTTCAGAGCGACAACGACGCCTACTACTTCGTCGCCGACTATCACGCGCTGACCAGCGTCAAGGATGCCCGGCAGCTTCGCGAGTACACATTCGACGTGTTCGTCACGATGCTGTCGCTGGGCCTCGACCCGGAGAAGGCGACCTTGTTCGTTCAGTCGGACGTCCCCGAGACGACCGAGCTGGCGTGGCTGCTCTCGACCGTGACGCCGATGGGCTGGCTGGAGAAATGCGTGAGCTACAAGGACAAGATCCAGCAGGGCTTGCCCGCCGAGCACGGGCTTTTTGCCTACCCGGTGCTGCAGGCCGCCGACATCCTGCTCTACGACGCCGACCTGGTGCCGGTGGGGCAGGACCAGAAGCAGCACCTCGAAGTCACTCGCGACATCGCCGAGCGGTTCAACCGGGTCTTCGGCGGCGGCAAGGACGTCTTCCGGCTGCCCAAGCCGCACATTCTCGAGGCGGTGGCGGTCGTCCCCGGCCTGGACGGCCGCAAGATGTCCAAGAGCTACAACAACACGATCGAGATCTTCGACGACCCGGCGACGATCACGAAGAAGGTCAAGAAGATCGTCACCGACAGCACGCCCGTCGAGGCTCCCAAGAACCCCGACACTTGCCCGCTCTTCAACCTGTACCGGCTGTTCGCTGCCGGCGGACGATCTCGCGGAGGTCGAGCGGCGATACCGCGAAGGGGGGATCGGCTACGGCGAGGTGAAATCGCGGCTGGCCGAGGCCATGATCGCTCGCTTCAGCGAGGCGCGGGAACAACGCGCCGACTGGCTGGCCCATCCCGAACGTGTCGCCCAGGTCCGCGCGGCGGCGGCCGGCGCGAGCCCGGGCCACCGCCCGCATCGTCCTCGACCGGGCTCGCGCCGCCTGCGGGGTGGGCTGAGGAGCTCGCCGATCAGGAGGTCATCCGAGACGCCGGCTCGCTCGGCAACGTTCACGTGAAACGACGAGTCTTCACAACAGCACCGTTTACGGAGATTCTGCGCAGGTCTATAATAGTCGCCTGCCTGGAGACTGCCGAGGCCGCGCGGGCGAAGCTGATCGACTGCGGCTCGGCTGTCTCCTCTCTCCCGGCCGTCGACTCGTCAGCAGATTCTCGGTGGCATTGGTCTATTCTCGAGCGGACGCCCGCTCGATTCTCGCGGGCCCGTGGTCCCTCACAACGAAGTAGGAGGAGCGATGTACGAACCCTTCGGCCCGGAGTCACGTCGAGATCTCATCCGCCGCGGATTCAGCCGTCGAGACTTCGGCCGGCTGGCGGCCTTCTTGACCGCGGGCGCGGCCCTGCCGTTTTACAACGAGGCGGCGCTCGCCCAGGGGCTTTCGGCGCTGCCGAACCTTCCTCCCGACGCGGTTCGAATCAACGCCAACGAAAACCCGATGGGCCCCTGCCCCGAGGCGATCGAGGCGATTCAGAAGATCGTCCCGCAAGGCGGCCGGTATCTCTACAACGAGACATTCGCCTTCTCGGCCGCGATGGCCGAAGTCGACGGGGTTCCGCGCGACCACGTGATGCCGTTCGCCGGGTCGAGCGACCCCCTGCACCGCGCCGTGCTGGCCTTCACCGGGCCGGGCAAGAGCTACGTCGTCGCCGATCCCGGTTACGAGGCGGGCGCACGGGCCGCGCACTTCATCGGTGCCAAGACGATCTCGGTTCCCCTTCGCAAGGACTATGCCCACGACGTCAACGCGATGGCCCAGGCCGACCCGGACGCCGGCTTGATCTACGTCTGCAATCCCAACAATCCCGACCGGCTCGATCACGCCCAAGGAAGACATCGAGTACCTGGTCGCCCACAAGCCGAAAGACGCGATCGTGCTGCTGGACGAGGCATACATCCACCTCTCGAAGACGGCCGAGCCGGCCTCGCGCGCTGGTCGCCGCCGGCAAGGATGTGATCATCCTGCGGACATTCTCGAAGCTCTACGGCATGGCGGGCCTGCGGGCCGGCGCGGCCCTGGGGCGGCCCGACTTGCTGGCCAAGCTGCGAGACTATGGCGCCGGGGCACTGCCGGTCACCGGCATGGTCGGCGCCATCGCCAGCCTCAAGGTCAAGGGCCTGGTCGAGCAGCGGCGCAACGTGATCGCCGAGATCCGCGAGCAGACCGCCGGCTGGCTCGTCAAGAAGGGCTTCGCGGTCTTGCCGTCGGAAGCCAACATGCTGATGGTCGACGTGCGCCGGCCGGGCCGCGAGGTATTCCAGGCGCTGCTCAAGGAGAAGGTCGTCATCGGCCGGACCTGGCCGTCGATGCCCCACCACGTGCGGATCACGATCGGCACCCGTGACGAGATGGCGAAATTCCGGGCTGCCTTCGAGCGCGTCATGAATGTCTGAGCCGCCGAAGCGCGGCCGGCGCGGCCGCGCGACGCGAGGGCTATGGCTGGCACGACCTGGCAGGGGACGCACTGGGCGGCGCCATCGCCGCGCTGGTTGCGCTCCCGTACGGCCTGGCGCTGGCGAGGCTGATGGGGCTGCCGCCGGAGCTCGGTCTCTTCACGTCGATCCTGACCGCGCCGGTCACGTCGCTGCTCGGCCGCAACCCGGTCTTGATCGGCGGCACGGCCAGCGCCACCGTTCCGTTCATCGCGGCCGCGGTGCAGCCCAGGGCATCGGCGGCGCCGCCAAGGTCTGTCTGGCGGCGTCGGTCTTCATGATGATCTTCTGCGTGCTGCGGCTGGGCCGCTACGTTGCCAAGGTGCCTCATGCGGTCGTCTCGGGCTTCTCGTGCGGCGTCGGCGCCATGATGGTGATCCTGCAGCTCCGAACGCTTCTCGGCCTGCCGTGCTCGCCGAGCGAAGCGCGCCGAAAGCTCCGCTGGGCGAGCTTGTTCAGATCGCGCAGAATCCTGCCGCAGATCCGCTGGGAGCCATTGTTGCTCGGCCTGATCGTGGTCGCCGGCGCGGTCGTCGCGGCCCGCCGCTGGCCGCGATCGCCCGCGCCCTTGCTCGGCGTCGTCCTGGCCGTCGCCGCCGGCTACGCTCCTGGGCTGGCACGAGCGGCCGCTGGGGGCGGTGTCGCTGTCGTTGCCGTCGTTCGCCGGGTTCACCTGGGGCCCGACCGACGTCACCTTGGTCTTGCCGGCGGCGCTTGGGCTGGCGTTCGTGGCTTCGGTCAACATCCTGATCACGTCGCGCGTCGTCGAGCACTTCCAGGGCCGGCACCGGCCGCTTCGCGCGGCCGACGCCGACGCCGAGCTCGGCGCCTACGGGATCGCCAACCTCTGCGCCGGCGTCTTCGGGGCACCGCTTTCCGTCGGCATCCCGGCCCGCAGCCTGGCCAACCTGCGCTGCGGCGGAACGACGCGGCTGTCGAACCTCCTGCACGCCGTATTCTCTGCTGATGCTGGCGGCGTTTGGGTCGGGCCTGATCGCCCGGATTCCGCTGGCGGCCCTGGCCGGCGTGACGGCCTACGTCGGCCTGGGCCTGCTGGAATGGAGCACCTGGCGCCGGCTCCCCCGGATGCGCCGGCTCGATGCCGCGGCGTTCCTTGCCACCGCCGCCGCCGTCCTCTCGACCAACGCCGTCGCCGCCGTGGCATCGGCTGCTCGTTCTACGTCGTTCGGCATTTCGCGCTCAAGGCTGTCCAGTATCAGCGACTGCGGGCGATCGGGCCGCGCGAAGTGGATTCGTGAAAGCCGCGAACAGGTCGTTCGCAATCCGCAACCGGCGAGCCACCCGGGCGTCGGCACGATGAAATGCACCTCGGGCCGATTCATCGCAATGTCGCCAGGAACTCCAGCAGGTCGGCCACCTGCTGCGCCGTCAGGTCGCGGAGCAACAGCTCCGGCATCAGCGAGCGCGACTGCGGAACCAGCTGCTCGATCTCGGCGCTCGGGACGCGGATCGTCTTGCCCTGCGCGTCCTTGAGCACCACGGCGTCCTTGGTCTTCTCGACCACCAGCCCGGTGAAGACCCGGCCGTCCTTGGTCTCCAGCAGGTAGCGTGACATACTGCGGGTCGATCGTCTTCGAAGGCTCGAGGATCTGGTCGAGCAAGGCGGCCTTGTTGTACTTGGCCCCGATCTTGGTCAGGTCGGGCCCGACGGTCTCGCCCGACGTCGCCGGCCTTGTGGCAGGTCTTGCACTGGGCGGCCGGATTGGCGGTGAAGACCAGCCGCCCGCGCGCGGCGTCGCCCGGAAGGGCCAGGATCGCCGCCCGGTCGATCACGTCGCCCAGCCGCTTGACCCGCTCTTCCTCGGGAATGAACCGCTCGAACAGGTCGCGGACTTCGACCTGCGGGCTGTTCCGCGCGATCGCGACCACCTCGCGCTGCAGCGTCTCGGACCGTCGGTCCGCGATCGATCAGGCCGAGCAGCATCAAGCGCCCCGCGGGTCGTCGACGCCAGCCGCCGGATCGCCGCCGTCCGGCGCGTCGGCGCAGAGCCGATCGGCTGCGCAGCGACTCGAGCGCAGCGCGATCCTCGGCCGACACATGCGCGGTCCGCTCGCCGGCGTCTGCTCCGGCGGGTGCGGGCATTCCGGCGATCCAGTCGTGGATCATCCGGGTCGCTCGCTCGTCGACCTGGTTCGAGCCGACCCGCGGCATCCGGCCGCCGCCGAGCTTCGAGATGCGGTAATACAAGCACCGAGCCCGCCGGATCGCCGGGCGCGATGATCCTGGCCCCGGCGATGTTGAACGTCCCCTGGATCGGCCGGACGCCGACGGTCTTGGTCTGCGTCGAGCGGCACGTCGAATCCCAGCGCGATGTTGGCCGTGCCGCCCGCGTTGAACTGGTGGCAGTGCGCGCAGTTGGTTTGCAGATAGGATCGCGCCCGGCGATCGAGATCGGCCGACTCGTCGTAGGGATCGACCAGGCTGCGGCAGCTTCGCGAGGTCGGGCGTCCAGGCCAGAAGGCCCAGCTCGTGCACAAGCCGCGAGCTGGTTGACCGCCGGCCCGCGCTCGTCGCGCTGCTTGTTCATCTGGGCGTATTCACGCCCAGCGGCGAGGCCGACTGGATGCCGAAGACCGTCGTCTTCTTCTCGACCCAGGGATTGTGGCACAAGACGCACTCGGACCGGGCGTGAACCCGGTAGTTCCGCTCGCGCCGCCCGCCGGGCGCCTTCGCCGCGATCGCTTCGGTCGCTCCCTCGGCACCGACCAGCACGGCGTCGGTCTGGTCGTCGTTCCAGACGTAGGAATAAGGCCGCCAGGCGTCGGCTTCGAGGTGGAGGATCTGGGTCTCCACCGGCGGCGGCTGGCCGGCTTGCCCGGCTCGCGCTCGAGCGAGACGGTCCGGGCCAGCACCGAGCCCTCGGGAAACCGCCAGATGCCCTGGTCGTCGAGCCCGATGCGGCCGTTCCCGGGGACGGCCAGGAACCGCTCGGCGGTCGCGCCGTCGGACCAGAGCTCGGAGTTGACCGCGTACGGGACCACGCCCGGGGCCGGCTGATGGTCGCGCGTCGAGGCGAAGAGGCCGGTCTGGCTCAAGCGGCGGGGGAAGTCGTGCGTGACCTTGGCGGCCGGGTTCGGGACCAGGCGATAGATCTGGTGCGTCCGGTCGTGGTCGACCAGGTAGAGCTCGCCGTCGTGCGTCTCGCCGAAGGCGACCAGATGGAGCGGCGTCCGCGCCAGCTCCTTGCTGCCAGGTGACCGTTCTCCCCGTCGCACTGCAGCCCCCAGATGATGCCGGTCTGATAATCGCCGTAGATGTAGGCACCCGCCAGCTCGGGCAGCCGCGTGCCGTGATAGACATAGCCGCCGGTGATCGAGGCGGCCTCGGAGTGGGGGTGAGCCTTGATCGGCGGCAGGATCGGCGTCGGCCCGCGCTCGCCTTCGACGTGCACCGGCTGCGGCCCTTCCATCACGCTCCAGCCGTAGTTGCCCCCGCGCTCGACCTTGTCGATCAGCTCCCACAGCTCCCAGCCGACGTCGCCGACCCACAGGTCGCCGCGTGGCGCGGTCGAAGCTCATCTTCCAGGGGTTGCGGAAGCCGAACGCCCAGATCTCGGGCCGGACTCCGGGCCGGTTCACGAACGGATTGTCCGGCGGGATCGCGATAGGCCTTGCCGGCGTCGGGGTGGTCGACGTCGATGCGCAGGATGCTCGAGAGCAAGTCGGAGCAGTCCTGGCCGGTCATCTTGGTGTCCGGCGGCGACGGACCGGCGCCGTCGCCGGTGGAAATATAAAGATATCCGTCCTTGCCGAAATCGAGGCAGCCGCCGTTATGCCCGCCCGACCAGAACTTGAGGATGACCTGCTCGCTTCCGGGATCGATCACCGGCGGATCGGTCCGGCTCACCGTGAACCGCGAGACGACCGAGCCGTCGGGCACGTCGTTCTTCAGCACGTAGCAAACGTAAACATAGCGATTTTGTCGAATTGTGGATGAGAAGATCAGGCCGTAGAACGCGGTCAGGTCGGGATGCAGCTTGGCGAGATCGAGCGCCAGGTCGGCCTTTTTGCAATCGGGTCGTTCGGGAAACGAGAAGATCCGGCCCTTCAGCTCGCCGAGGAAGAGCCGGTTCGGTCCCTTGGCCCGGACCAGCACGACGGGGAATTCGAACTTGAGGTGCGGGAACGCCGGCTCGACGGTGTACGGCGGCGGCGGCTCGGGCGTGCCCGCAAACTTCGAGCCGGTCCATGGGATGCGACTCGCTCGGACGCTGGCATCGCGCTCTGCCGTCCCAGCCCCGTTCCGGGCGCCACGCTGGGCGCCCCCCGCCGCGGGCGGCTCACCGGCTGACGCCTGGCGGTCCTCGATGTCGTCCGCGGCGATACCGGCAGCCAACAACAGGGCGGCGATCGACGCAATCGCCCTGGAGCGCCTGCGTCCTGCTGTTTTCGGGCTGCTCATTCGTGTCGTCCATGCAGCGTCGTCGCGCAAGAGGGCGCAGCGGTCCCCTTCGCGCAGGCCGCGGCCATCGTCATCTGAGGCTGTCACGGGGCGATCGCTCCGATCCGAACTGTTCCGCTGGGACGCGCAAGGTCGGATGCCCAGAGTTCAGTCTTGCGAGATCACGTAGAGTTGCAGGCTCTTCATGACCCATTTGTCGGCTTGTTTGATCCGCATCTGGACGAACGGGAACTTCCCATTCTTGGCGGTATCCGGCTGGAAAACGCCTTGCACGATCATGATCTCGGGCGAGACAAAACGCGCAAACTCGACGGTGTTGCGCGAGGTCGTTTGCTGCTTGGCATCTTTGAAGAGGTCGTGATACAAGGATTCGATTTCTTCGCGTCCCTTCTTGACGGAGATCTTCACCTCGCCTGTCGAGTTGTCTTTGTCGATCCAGTCGATCTGGGCATCCTCGGTGTAGGTCGCGGCCATGGCGGTGGCGTCGCGACCGTCGAATAACGTGGCACCCTTATCGAGAATCTCCTGGGCCAGTTTCTTGGCGTCCGGTTCATCAGCCCTGGCGCTGAAGGACACGGCGGCTGCGAACACGAGTGCGAGAATGGAGTAGCGTCGCATTTTGGTGTCTCCAAGAAGGCGGGAAGGTCCGGCGAGTGCCGTCAGCACCATCTGGCCGGCGGCACGGAACCGGGCGTTCCCGCAGTGATTCCTTCGATTCACCCGATTCAAAATCAGCCTGACAGCTTTTCCTGAATTTGGCGAGCGGATCCGAAGTCCGCGTTACTGTCGCATGGAGCTGTCATATCAGGAAAAAACGGGCTCGTCGAGCCACCGGTCGCCCAGCGCCTTGGAGCCTCCGGCGGCGGGGTCCGCCGAAACGGACCACCGTGCGAAGCTCTGGCCGTCCTTGGGGAACGCGTCCTTGAGTACGCCCGCGATGATGCCAGCCATCCAGAGTGCTTCGCCACTCGTGAGCGGCTCAAACACGGCGACGTCGTTTTCCTTGAGGCCGACGAGTGCGAGCACAAAGGGCGGCTCGGTGTCGCCGGCTCGGAACCAGGAGGCGAGCCACGACGAGGGACCGCTCGTCGCTTCCTTGCGCCGGAGCTCCATCCGGTCGAGCCACTCGACGTCGGCCGTGCGGGACCACGTGAATCCGAGGAAGGCCTTGGTCGACTTGACCTCCCCGGGCCGCACGACCCAGCGCTCGCGCCACCGCAGGTGTTGCAGCCATGACGCGGACAGAGCCAGGCCCGCCGTGCCCGCGGGGATCAGGCATGACAGCACGAACCAATCAAACTGGCGGACAAGCGTTACGAGCAGATTGCACGCGATTGCAATTGCCACCAAGGTCATCAGCGAGCGACGCGCCCACGCGCTCCAGCTCATTCGCGAGCCGACGACGAATTCGGTGCGATCCCACTCACGGCGGCAGCGGACGGCGCAACCGGTTGGAGGTTCAAGCAGGGTGCTGGCAGGTTCGATCACCTCGGTGGCGCACGGCGGGCGATTGGACCAGGCGGGGTTCAACCGCAGCAGATGCCGCTCGAAGTCTTTCTTCTGGTGAACGACGTGGTCCCGGTCGCCGCAACGACCGCCGCGGATCGGCAGGCCGAGGGTTTCAATTTCCAGGCCGTACTCGGCCTGAACAGATTCGTCGGAAACGGGAACCATGTCGCAGTAAAGCGAGACGCGCTCGATTTCCGCAAGGGGAAGCGTTCTCCTGCCGCGGAACAACCCGTCCGACCAGCGATGGTGCAGGCCGTCGCGATCGAGCCAGATACGCTCGCGGCGGAGGGCGAAGGGTAACATCGCGGTCAACACCAAGAGCGGCACTCCAGTCCAGCAAGCCCAGAGGGCGATGCTGTCAATCGTCGGCTGAAGCCGCGGAACGAAATGAGCGAATGCAAGGGCGTAGAAGGCAATGAACGGCGAGATGAACATGAGCGCCAAAAAGGCGTCGAAGGCACGGACGCGCGACGTCCGATCCAGGATCACCGTTTCTTCCTGATCTTCGACGGGCGGCCCCGTGGCTCGCAGCAATTCCCGCGCTTGCTGATTGCGACGATCGGGTTTCACGTCCGCATCTCCCCTCGCGAGCAGGAGTCTTCAGTGTGGCCGGAGCCGCTGGCGACGTGCGACGAACGGGCTAGATCCATTATATCATGACGTGACAACCGGCGGGGCAGGCGCGATCCGGCGGGCGCGACGGGTTCGTCACAGATCCGTCCGCGGACCACCTGAAGCAATACTGGCGCAAGCGATCAGCGTTCGTTCTCGGAATCGTCCCGATACAGCCCTTGAGCCTCGATGTACGCCTCGACGCCGCGCGGGACCAGATAGCGAACGCTCCGGCCCTGCGCGAGCCGCGCGCGGAGGTCGCTCGAAGCGATTCCGATCGGTGGAATCGAGACCGACACGAGCGGATGCGAGCCTGGACCGAAGCCGGGCAACGTCGCCGGGTCAACCTCCTCCATGCCGGGGCGGTTGACCACAACGATCGTCGCCAGTTGTGCGATGCGCACCGGCTCGCGCCAGGAAGGAAGATCGGCCAGCGAGTCGGCACCGATCAGGAAGTAAAGCTCGTCGTTGGGGCTGTCGCGGCGAACGGATTCCAGGGTTTCAACGCTGTAGTGCGGCCCCGGGCGCGAGGCCTCGATCTCCGAGACAGCGAATGCCCGGTGCCCGGCCACCGCGATGCGAGCCATCTCCAACCGATGAGTCACCGCGGTGCGGCCACCGGGTTTGTGCGGCGGAGCACCCGTGACCACGAACCAGACGCGATCGAGCGAGCACGCCTCCCGGCATTGCTCGGCCAGGATCAAGTGGCCCAGGTGAATCGGGTCGAAGGTGCCTCCGAACAGTCCGAGTCGCATCACCCGCGTTCCCTGAAGAGAATCGCCGCCCAAACCGTCGTGCGCTGCACTGCGCCGGCGCCGCTTTCAGACGGACAAAAGAGCAACCGGTTGAGCCAGAGGAGACATGCTGGACTCACGACGTCGGTCGGCGCCCGCCTCGCGGTTCTGTGTGCAGAAGCCATGTTGCGCTCATCCAGCGGGGAGTCTCTTGCAAATCCCGACGATAGGTTCGGTCGAGCAGTCTTGTCAACGGCAGAGGTCTCATGGTGCTCGATCATGGATCCAAGGCCCGGCATCCACGCGCTCCAGGGTGCGATATAATGGAACCAGGTGGTTCGAGCGCGGGGCGGAAAGGATATGACATGCTTGCGTCAGCACTACGTGCGAAATGGCTCCCATCCTCGGACTGGCGAGCGGGCTTTATGGTGAAGCTGTGCGGCGAGTGCCGGAAATGAGCGCTCTGGAGGACCACGGCGCTGGGTCCGGTGGTGTCGAGGGGGTTCGCCGTCGTCCGAAGCGATCGCAACGGGGCCGCCGGCCCGTCCCGCGCGCGGCGGGTGAGACCGTCTGGTTCGGTAGCGAGCAGGAGGCCGCAGGGGCGCCGGGGCCGCGTTTCTTCGCCGGCATCGTATTCAACCGGCCGATCGAACAAGTGCTGATCTATGGCGTGCCGAGCCGTCTCGAGCGCTTGATCCAGCCGGGTCAGCGGGTGCGGGTGCCGCTGGGAAAAGGCGATCGCTTGTCCGTCGGTTATTGCGTGCGCCTGGACCTTCAGCCTCCGGAGGACCTTGATCCCGATCGGATCAAACAGGTTGTCGAAGTGCTCGACCCCCAGCCGTTGATCGACGGAAAAATGCTCGAGCTGACTCGCTGGCTGGCTGATTATTATGCGTGCACGTGGGGGCAGGCGCTCGACGCCGTCGTACCCGCGGGAGTGAAGAAGCACGCCGGTACTCGCGTCGGGAACTTTCTGATCGTACCCGAGGAAACTCGGGAGGCGATGCGATCGCAAACGATTCTGCCGCCGCCGACGCCGAAGCAAGCGGCGGTGCTGGATGTCCTTTGCCACAGCAACGAGACGCTCACCGCGGCCGACGTCTGTCGCCTGGCGAAATGCACGAACGTCCCGATCCAGTCGTTGCGGCAGCGCGGGCTGGTGCGCGCGGTCCGCAAGCGGCTGCCGGTCGGACTGATGCGACCTACCGCGACCGTCCATCGTGCGGAGGCGGCCGACGCTTTCGACCCAGCCGGCGCGAATGCCGTCGCCGGCGGTAAAGCTCGCCTCTCGACGCACGCGACTTCCGTTCCTCGCCTGATTTTGACCGGCGAGCAGACGGCGGCCCTGGCACGGATCACAACCTCGATTTCCTCGGGCCGTTTTGCTCCCTGCTTGATTCACGGCGTAACCAGCAGCGGCAAGACCGAAGTCTACCTGGCGGCGATCGAGCAAGTGGTGGCGCGCGGACGCGAGGCGATCGTGCTCGTGCCCGAGATCAGCCTGACGCCGCAGACGATCGAGCGGTTCAGTCAGCGGTTTCCCAGGGTCGCCGTCCTGCATAGTCATCTGAGCGACGCCGACCGGCATCGATACTGGCAGAGCATCGCCGCGGGCGAGGTCCAGGTCGTGGTGGGCGTTCGATCCGCGATCTTCGCTCCTGCCCGACGGCTGGGCCTCATCGTCATCGACGAGGAGCACGAGGGCACGTTCAAACAAGAGACGACGCCGCGATACCACGCTCGCGACGTGGCGGTGAAGCGCGCGCAGATGGAGGGTATTCCCGTGCTCCTGGGTTCGGCTACCCCCTCCCTGGAGACCTGGCACAACGCGAAGCGCGGGCGGTACAGCCATGTGGCAATGCCGACCCGGGTTGGCGGCCGGCCGATGCCCGAAGTCGGGATCATCGACCTGCGGCACGAGAAAGACGCCACAGGAGGACTTTCCGAGCCGCTGCGCCGGGCAATCACCCACGCGATCGAGGACGGAGGGCAAGTCATACTGCTCTTGAACCGGCGCGGGTTCAACACCTTCGTCCTGTGCCCGAGATGCGGAAACGTCGTGAAATGTCGCGCTTGCGACGTGGCGGCTACATATCATCGAGAACGTAATATTCTGATATGCCATACGTGTAGTGAAGAACGCGCCTGTCCCGCGGGGTGCCCCTCGTGCAAGGCGCCCAAGCTCTATTACGGTGGGATCGGCACCGAGCGGCTGGAGCGAGAGATCCACTCGAGCTTTCCCGGGATTGTAGCGCGGCGGATGGACTCGGACACGATGCGCAGGCCCGGCAGCCACGAGCCGCGTGCTGGATGCGTTCAAGGCTGGCGAGGTCAAGATCCTGCTCGGGACGCAGATGATCGCCAAGGGACTGGATTTTCCGAACGTGACCCTGGTGGGGGTGGTGAGTGCCGACACCGCGCTGCACCTTCCTGACTTCCGGGCGAGCGAGCGTACATTTCAGCTGGTGGCGCAGGTGGCCGGACGTACGGGCCGCGGCGAGAAACGCGGGCGGGTGCTCGTTCAGACCTTCTCGCCGGATCACCCGGCCATCCTTGCGGCGGCGCAGCACGCCTACGAAGAATTCGCGCAAAGCGAGCTGCCGATACGAGAACAGTTTGGTGTTCCTCCGTATGGCCGATTGGTTCGGGTGATCGCTCGGGGAGCCGATGAAAGGGCCGTGAGCGCCTACCTGGACGAGCTCGCAGCCGCGTTTCGAAGGGCGGCGAGCCCTTCGGTCCGGATCCTGGGGCCGGCGCCGGCGCCGATCCTCAAGATCCGCAATCTTTTTCGGTTTCATCTTCAGCTGCGCTGCGCAAACTCCAGGCCGCTCCAGGCTTTGCTTTCGGCTGTTCCCAGCCAGCACCCGGCGCCGGCCGGCATTGAGATCGCGATCGACGTCGATCCAATCACCATGCTGTGACTGCTCTCGCGACAGGTGGTCGCGCCAGGATAATTCAGAATTCGATCGAAATTCTCTAAAGTTCGGTTTACAACCTCCAGCGATTGGGATATCTTCCCAGCCGTTCGTTCACACCCAGGATTCGTGACGGCGGAGCTCATGAAGGAGTTCCAGTCAGGTCGGGCAGGGAGGCCGGAATTGCGAACACGTCTTTTTCGTTCTCCATCTCCTGAATCTCATCGTCGCGACGAAATGGGCTCGAAGGCCGTGCCGGCGCGGGCTCCGACTGGTGCTGTGACTGCCGCCATCCGTGTCGTTTGTCCGCCCCGCAACCGGAACCGGTTCGTACCGGTCTAGCCTGCGGGAGGCACCGAGGCATTTCGGTCCGGGGGAGGACACCCCAAGTCGAATCCAGATGAAGACGCTGCGAAGTCGCGGTTCGGATCGCGACTATCCCATCCGTTTCAGGAGGAAATGATGCGCAAGACACAAGGGTGGAATCGGCTGCGAACCGCGGTCGTCGCCCTGGGACTATTTGCATGGTCCACGACGGCGCCAAGGCCGACGCGATCTCCAACCTGCTGGACTACAGCACAGCTGGTTCAATCGACACATCGGTGGGAGTTTCCGGCGCGAATGTGATCAGCTATGTTCCTATCACTAACGCCGCGATCGATCCGACCTCGAATATTCCTCTCGGTGAATTCCAGGTCGCTGCATTGCCCGCAGGCCAGACGACGACCTACAAGGACACGCCGTTCAGCATCACGTTCGCACCCGCGTCGTACAACAACATCACGCTGACCGGCAACACGCCGATCACCGTCACGGGAACTGTCAGCGGACAGATCACGGGCAACTACCAGTCAACCGTGGCTGTTGCTTTCAACCCGGTCACCGACGGCGCGTTTCAGCTTGCCGGCGCCTCCAGCACGCTCAACGTCTTGCAGAATGACCGGAAGCTGCTGGTTCCGGCTTCGGCCGGTGGCACGACCACGCTCGAGGGGATCTTGAAGACTGTGCCCGCCAATAACGAGTCGCCGGTTCCCGAGCCGAGCACGATCGCGCTATTCCTCTCCACCGTCGGCGGCCTGGGCCTCCGGAAATACGTGCTGGCTCGCCGCCAGCGCGGCCAGGCTTGATCGACCCAGGGCCAGTCGCGACGGCTCGTCGAATCGGCCTCGCGAGGCTCTGGAACAACTGTACGGGTTGCCTCTCCCACAGGGCGGCTCCCGCACGAAATTGATCCCGCCCGACCCTCGGCGCGCAGCGCCGAGGGTTTTGTTTTTGGTGGAGCATCGCGACCTGGGCGAGCGCCGCTTCCCTTACTCATGCCGGCTCGGTACGGCTCATCTTGCGAAAGCGCCGGATCAGAGCGCTCGTCGAGCTATCGTGACCGAGCTTGGGCTCATCCTGGCTTTGCAGCTCCGGGATGATCCGTTTGGCCAGAACCTTGCCGAGCTCGACGCCCCACTGGTCGAACGAGTTGATCCGCCAGATGGTTCCCTGGGTGAACACGCTGTGCTCATAGAGCGCGACCAGCGATCCAAGAGTAAACGGCGTGAGCTGCTCGGCGAGCAGCACGTTGGTCGGCCGGTTGCCCTCGAATGTACGATGCGGCACCAAGGGGTCGGGGGTGCCCTCGGCTTTGACCGCATCGGCAGTCTTGCCGAAGGCCAGGGCCTCGGCCTGGGCGAACACGTTGGACATGAGCAGCGCGTGGTGGTTGGCCAGCGGGTTCAAGGAGCGGCCAAACCCGATCAGGTCGCACGGGATGAGACGTGTTCCCTGATGGATCAGTTGATAGAAGGAATGCTGGCCGTTGGTCCCGGGCTCGCCCCAGTATACCGGGCCGGTCGCGTAGGAAACCCGAGTTCCATCCAGCGTCACTGATTTGCCATTGCTCTCCATCGTCAACTGCTGCAGGTACGCCGGGAACCGCTTCAGATACTGGTCATACGGCAGAATGGCGACCGTCTCGGCGCCGAAAAAGTCGGTGTACCAGATGGTCAAGAGCCCCATAATGACCGGCAGATTGCGCTCGAAGGGGGCCGTGCGGAAGTGTTCGTCCATCGCGTGGAAGCCCGCGAGCATCGTGCGAAAATTATCGGGCCCGACCGCGATCATGGTCGAGAGCCCGATCGCCGAATCCATCGAATAGCGCCCGCCGACCCAGTCCCAGAATCCGAACATGTTCGCCGTGTCGATCCCGAAGCGGCTCACCTCCTCGTGGTTGGTCGAGACGGCGACAAAGTGCTTGGCTACGGCCTGCTCGTCCGTGAGTGCGCGAAGGCACCAGTCACGGGCCGAGCGCGCGTTGGTCATGGTTTCCAGCGTCGTGAAGGTCTTGGATGAGACGATAAACAGTGTCTCCGCGGGATCGAGGTCGCGCGTGGCCTCGACGAAGTCAGTGCCGTCGACATTGGAGACAAAGCGAAACGTGAGAGAGCGGTCGCTATAGTAGCGCAGCGCCTCGTAGGCCATCACCGGGCCCAGGTCCGAGCCGCCGATTCCAATATTGACGACGTTCTTGATCCGCTTGCCGGTGTGGCCGTGCCAGGCCCCACTGCGGATCTGGCCGGCAAAGGCGGCCATCTGATCGAGCACTGCGTGCACTTCCGGAACCACATCCCGACCATCGACGTAGATCGACTCGCCCCGCTGGGCGCGCAAGGCCACGTGCAGGACGGCGCGGTCTTCCGTGACATTGATCTTCTCGCCGTGAAACATGGCGTCAATGCGAGCGCGCAGGCCCGATTCCTCGGCCAGTTGCAGCAAGAGCCCGATGGTCGATCCGGTGATGCGATTCTTCGAGTAGTCGAGGAACAGTCCCGCGGCTTCCGCTGTGAGTCGCTCGCCACGACCGGGCTCGTCGCCAAACAGCCGGCGAAGATGCACGTCGCGCATCTGTTCGTAATGGGCTTCCAATGCTTTCCAGGCCGGGCGATCACGAAGGGATGTGGTGCTCATCGGCGCATTCTCGATCCCGAGTTTCTGATGAATGTTGATCACGCTCGCTGGCGCGTTGCCAGCCGGCGTCACTTTTCCGCGCGGCGGCTTTGCGGGCCGGTGCCGTGGATTTAGCGGATTTCGCCGTTTTTTCGCCATCGCCCGCGCACGTTGACGCCGCCTTCTTCGTTGTCGCTCTCGCGCTTTCGCAGACCGCGATGTACTTTTTCGCGGGCACGCGCTTGATCGCCTCGCCAATCACGTCCAGCGCCAGATCGTCGATCTTCTTGAATCGCACGCACGACTTGCCCATGTCGAGCTTTTTGCCGGTCCTGGCCCACGCCTGTCGAAACCAGTTCGAGTGGTCTGACTCGCCGTAGACGCACATGAGGTAGATCGCCATATGGTTTTTCTGCGACGCCAAGCCGGCGAAAGGCAATGGCTGCGTGGGATCGCAATGGTAGCCGGCGGGGTATACCCGGTGCGGCACGTAGTAGCCGATCATGCCGTACTGAATTCCTTCCTCGTAATCCTTGTCGAGGTTCTTGAGGATGACCGCGCGAACGGCCTCGATGGCCCTGCGTCGGTCTGCGGGCAATTCGGAAAGGTATTGCTCGACGGAGGTCGCTTTGCTTTGCATGTCATTCTCTCAATCGTGAGCGTGTTAACCGAGGGCATCAGTGACGATCGTCTCGGCCTCGGCGATGATGGCGTTCAAGTGATCCTGGTCGCGGAAACTTTCCGCGTAAATCTTGTAGATATTTTCGGTGCCGGAAGGGCGCGCCGCGAACCAGCCGGTGGCGGCGACGACCTTCAATCCGCCGATCGGCTCGTGATTACCTGGTGCCCGCGTGAGCTTCGCCGTGATCGGCTCGCCGGCAAGCTCGGTCGCCTTGACGGCCGCGGGGTCGAGCTTTTGCAGCCGAGCCTTTTGTTCGGGCGTCGCCGGTGAGTCGATCCGCGTGTAAAGCGGCGTGCCGAGCTGCGCCGTGAGCTCGCGATAATGTTCCCCGGGGTCCTTGCCGGTGCGGGCGAGAATCTCCGCGGCGAGGAGATCCATGATGGGCCCGTCCTTATCCGTGGTCCAGACGGTCCCATCGCGGCGCAGGAAACTGGCGCCGGCGCTCTCCTCACCACCGAAGCAAATCGAACCGTCCAGCAGACCGGGGGCAAACCACTTGAAGCCGACCGGGACCTCGACCAAGGGGGCGCCCGCCTGCTGGACGACTCGATCGATCATGCTGCTGCTGACGAGCGTCTTGCCGACGGCAGTATGCGCGGGCCAGCCGGGGCGGTGCGCGAGCAGGTAGCGAATCGCCACGGCCAGGTAGTGGTTTGGGTTTAGCAGGCCGGCCGACTTGGTGACGATCCCGTGGCGGTCGGAGTCGGGATCATTTCCGAAGGCGAGGTCGAAGCGGTCCTTGAGCCCGACCAGGCTCGCCATCGCGAACGGGCTGGAGCAATCCATGCGGATCTGGCCGTCGTGATCGAGGGTCATGAACCGGAAGGTCGGGTCCAAGGCGGGATTGGTGACGGTGATATCAAGGCCGTACAAGTCGGCGATGGGCTGCCAGTAGGCAGGGCCGCGCCGCCCAATGGATCGACTCCGAGCTTGAGGCCCGCGCCGCGAATCGCATCCATGTCAACGACGTTTGCCAGGTCGGCGACGTAGGGAGCGACGAAATCGACCTCGCGAGTGGTGGCGGCGCGGATGGCCTGGTGAAACGGCAATCGTTTGACCTCGGCGTTGCCAGCCCGAAGCAACGCGTTGGCGCGGTTCTGGATCCAGGAAGTGACGTCCGAGCCCGCCGGCCCGCCGTCGGGCGGGTTGTACTTGAAGCCCCCGTCGGCGGGGGGATTGTGGGAAGGGGTGATCACGATGCCGTCGCTTTTGTCGCGTCGCGTCCGCGGTTGTAGACGAGGATGGCGTGCGAGATGACCGGCGTGGGGGTCACGCCATCGTCGCGCTCCAGAATGGTTTCGACCTTTTCCGCGGCCAGCACTTCCAGAGCCGTGCGCTGCGCTGGGCTCGAGAGCGCGTGAGTATCCTTGCCCATGAACAGTGGACCGTCGATTTGCCGGTCGCGGCGGTAGTCGCAGATCGCGCGCGTGATCGCCGCGATGTGCGCCTCGGTAAACGTGTTGTCCAGTGGCGTGCCACGGTGCCCGCTCGTGCCGAACGCCACGCGCTGGCGTGGGTCGGCCGGATCGGGGCGGTTTGCGTGATAAGCCTGCTCGAGCGCGGGGACGTCGATCAAGACGCTCGCCGGAGCCAATTGACCTGCCAGGGGGTGAATCGCCATCAAAATGCCTTCGGTGTGTTCGCGAAGCGTTCGACGAGCCTAGTCTAGCGGGCACGGCTTGGCGTTCCAGATCTCGGCTGCGTACTGGGCGATCGTCCGGTCGCTGGAGAACTTGCCGGAATGACCGACATTCTTGACCGCCCGCTCGGTCCATGCTTCGGGCTTCAGGTAAAGCGATCCCAGCTGTCCCTGGGACTTCATGTAGGAGGAAAGGTCGGCGAGGTGCATGTAGTGGTCGCCGCGCGGCAGCAGTGTGTCCCAGATCGGCGCGAAGATCCCCGGCTCATCGGGGCTGAAGGCATTGGCGGCGATCATGTCCAGGGCCCGGCGCGTTTCCGGCTCGTGCTCGTAGTGCCAGTATGGGTTGTACCAGCCCCGGCTGCCGGCGACCTCTTCCGCGCTCAAACCGAACAGGAAGAAGTTTGACTCGCCGGCTTCCTGGGCCATCTCGATCGTGGCGCCGTCGCGCGTGCCCACCGTGAGCGCACCGTTCATCATGAACTTCATGTTGCTGGTGCCGCTGGCCTCGAAGCCGGCGGTCGAGATCTGTTCCGAGACGTCGCTCGCGGGGATCAATCGCTCGGCGAGGCTCACGTTGTAATCGGCGAGGAAAAAGACCTTGATCTTCTCGCGTGACGCCGGATCGACATTGACCACGCTTGCCACGTTGTTGATCAGCTTGATGATCAGTTTCGCGAGCGCATAAGCCGGCGCGGCCTTGCCCGCGAAGAAGAACGTTCGAGGGGGAACTTCGTGCTTCGGGTCATCACGCAGCCTGTTATACAGAATGATGATGTGCAGGACGTTGAGAAGCTGGCGCTTGTATTCGTGAATGCGTTTGACCTGGCTGTCGAAGATGGTGTTTGGATCGACGGGCAGCCCGGTCTTCATGCGGAGCCAATCAGCGAAGCGTGCCTTGGCCGCGCGCTTGGCGCGGCGGAAACCATCGAGGAACGCGGGATCCTGCGCCAGCGGGACGATCTTCTTTAGCTGGGTCAGGTCGGTCACCCAGCCGTCGCCGATCGCGTCTGTGATCAGCCGGGCAAGGTCGGGATTTGCCGAGAGGAGCCAGCGCCTCGGGGTCACGCCGTTGGTCTTGTTGTTAAACCGCTCTGGAAAGATCTCGGCGAGGTCGGCAACCACCGTGGTGCGCAAGAGGCGCGTGTGGATCTCGGCCACGCCATTGGTGCTGTGGGTGCCGACGATCGCCAGATTGGCCATGCGCACGCGCTTCTCGGGCCCCTCGGCGATCAGGCTGACCCGCCGAACGCGGTTGGCGTCGCCCGGATATCGGGCGCGGACGTTGTCGAGGAAGCGGCGGTTGATTTCATAGATGATTTCGAGGATCCGGGGCATCACCAGCTCGAAGAGGCTGACCGGCCAGGTCTCGAGAGCCTCGGGCATCAGCGTGTGATTGGTGTAGGCCAAGGTGCGCTGGTCAGATCCCAGGCCTCGTCCCAGCCGAGGCCGGCGTCGTCGAGCAGGATCCGCATGAGCTCGGCCACCGCGAGCGCGGGGTGGGTGTCGTTCAACTGAACCGCCGCCTTGTCGGGGAGAGACGCCCAGTCGTTCCCGCGGCGACGAAATCGTGCGACCAGATCGCCGAGCGAACAGGCGACCAGGAAGTACTCTTGAATCAGCCGCAGGTTCCGTCCGCGGGGGGTTGAGTCGTCCGGGTAAAGGACGCGCGTCAGCACTTCGGCCGCGACCTTCTCGTGGACGGCGTCGAAGAAATCGCCGCGGCTGAACTCGAGGAAGTTGAAGTCCTGGTGCGTGGCTGCGCCCCAGAGCCGCAGCGTGTTGATCGTCCGCCCGCCGTACCCGACCACTGGCCGATCGTAGGGAATGCCAACCAGGATGGTGGGTACGTTGGGTACCACCGTGAGCCGGCCATCTTTCATCTTGAAGGCGCAGTTGAGCCGAACCTCGACCTTCTCGTCGGGGCGAACGACCTCCCAGGGGTCCATGTTCAACAACCAGTTGTCCGGGTGCTCGACCTGCCTGCCGTCCTTGATCTCCTGGCGGAACATGCCGTACTCGTATCGCAGGCCGTAGCCGATCGCCGGAATCTGGAGCGTGGCGAGCGAGTCGAGGAAGCACGCCGCCAGCCGGCCGAGCCCGCCGTTGCCCAGACCCGCGTCGGGCTCTTGTTCGAGCAAGGCCTGCCAGTCTTGCGACGCGTCCGACGCAAAGTCGGTTGCGCACAAAGTGCTCGACCTGTAGGTTCGAGACGGCATTCGCGAGAGTTCGGCCGATCAAGAACTCCATGGAAAGGTAGTAGACCTGCTTGGGGTTTTGGTGGAAATGCGACCGCTTTGTCAGCAGCCGGCGCTGCGCCAGCAGGTCGCGAACCGAGCTGGCCATGGCCTCGAACCGAGCGCGCGCGCTTGCCTTATCGACGGAGACGATGTGGTCGAAAACAAGGTGACGATCGTAGTAGTCTTCGTCGTCAAAGCGCAGCGGGCCGCACTCGTAGCGCTCGAGGGTGTTGGCTGTGTTGTTCATGCCGAGGCTCCGATAGATCGGACAATGGGTCTCGTCGTTCAAATCTACGACGTCACGTGGCGGACGTCGTTCCAGAGGCGGACGGCGGGCTCATCGCGGGAATGCTCGTAACCCAGGACGGAAAGCGATGCCGTGCTCAGATAAAACAGGCGTCCATCCGAGGCCGGCAGCGTCAGCCATCGAGCGGCCAGAACGCGGAAAAAGTGGGCGTGGCCGAACAGGAGGATTCGTCCGTCTTGCTTTCGCAGCCGCGCGATCAAGCGATCGGCCGCGCGTCGTGACCGCGTCGACCGACTCGCCGTCCGGGGCAGCCGTCGCGAAACAGCGACCAGCCGGGCTGTTGCTTGCGGATGTCGACGGTTCGCAGTCCGTCGAACCGGCCGTAGTCCCATTCCATCAGGTCGGGCTCCGATAGCGCGAAGTCGCCAAACCCGGCGAGCTCGGCGGTGCGACGCGCCCGCTGGAGTGGGCTCGCCAGGACCTGATCAAAGGACTCTCCGCGCAATCGCTCGCCAAGGCTGCGCGCGTTACGTTCGCCGCGCTCGGTGAGCGGGATGTCGGACCGTCCCGTATGCTGGTGCGACAGCGTCCACGCCGTTTCGCCATGCCGGGCAAGGTAGATTTCGGGGAGTGATTCGGACATCGGTTGGCCCTGGAGAGTCTCGCCGCGAGTCGTCTTTCGCTGTTTCCAGACCGAGACGGCGGCCGCTCTCGGCCGCCGCAGACGTCTCACGGATTTGGGCCCTTTATTCTCAAGCACCGCGTTCGGAAAAGCCAGCGTGGAGAGGCTCGCAAATCGAGACCAATTCACGGCGGCTCCGCCGATCAATCCACCGCTTTCGGTTGACCGAGTGCAGCCGAATCGGGCGTGAATCGGCCGGGCAGTCACGATATCATTCCTGAAGAGGTTGAGACGGAGTTCTCTGTTCTATCCGTCGCCTTGACCCGCCAGGCGGGGGTGCTTACCCTCGCTGAGGGCGTTTCCCTGGCAACGGCCGTCAGTCCCACCCGGAGGCAAATGATGATTCCTCCCCGATTCTCCCGAGCCTTGCTGCTCTTGGCAACGATCGCAGTTCCATCGATCTGCCGCGCGGAACAGTTCGTTTTGTTCGATGTCACCTTCACGTATACGAAGCAGGATGCGGACAACTCGAAGCCGAGCAAGTCGCACTACTACGTCAAGGGGGACAAGCTCAATCCCGGACCGCCCGCGCGACTGGACAGCCCCGGTGGACTATCGCAATGGGACCGTGCATATCCGCGCGGAAGTCATCGAGAAGCCACCAGGCGGCGAGCCCACGACGTGGACGATCTGCTACATCCCGAATAAAGGCAAGGGCAACGGGTACGGCTGCACGGGCACGGACCTCTACCGCGAGGACGGCGTGTACGAGCAAGGACGTGTCGATGAAGGAGTTCTGGGAGAACGACTCGATCATCTGGACCGAGGGCATCAAGCAGATGGATCTGGTGATCAAGGACGATAGCGGCGGCCGGGGCCACGCGCACCGCCGCAAAGACTCCGAAAAGTTCTTCCCGACCAAGATGCGCATCACCGTGATCCAGGTATCGGCGGGCTCGACCTATGACCCGAAGCTGGTTCCGAACCTGCCGCGCGAAACGGAGAAGGACGGCGCGAAGCCGAAACGCGGCGGAGCGGCGGGCGCCGCGGATAAGACCAAGAGCTCCGATGGCTGCGCGGCCTGTGATGAGCTCGAGGAGGAGGGCGCCGCGCGCGGAGGTCGGCAAGATCGGAATCGGCCGCGTGCGGACTGACAGCAACATCGAGAAAGATTCGCTCGCGGCATACGCGCCGCGGCTTCACGTCCTATAGCGCGAACGGCTCGGACAGTAGCCGGTTCTCAAACAGGTAAATCTGGCCGACCGACAGGTAATTGGCGGTCCGCCGGTAGGCGTCGATCTTGCGAAGCTGCGAGCGGTCGAGCGGTGTATCGATCATCGCCTGCCTTTCGAGTGATCGGGGTCGCGACCCGTGCCCGTCCACTCCGGCGCGGCTCACGACGAATCGACCAGCACGGCGGCCGTGGCCCTGGCGATCATCGATTCTTCATCGGTGCGGATGATACGGACCGAGGTGCGGGTGTCGCGGGTGGTGATCACCGCGCGCCGGCGCCGTTTCGCTCGTCATCGAGAGTGATGCCGAGGAACTCTAGCCCCGCGCAAACGCCGGCACGCACCTCAGGGGAATTCTCGCCGATGCCGCCGGAGAAGACCAGGAGGTCGAGGCCTCCGAGGGCCGCGGCCAGGGCCCCGACCGCTTTCCTCACCTGGTACATGAAAAGGTCGATGGCCTCAGCCCGCGCCGGTCTTGGTCCGGCGCGAGCAGGTCGCGGAAATCGGAACTGGTCTCCGAGACGCCGAGTAGACCCGACTCATGATTGAGTATCGAGTGGAGCTGTTCGACCGTCTGGCCGAAGGCCTGCGACATGAACAGGGCCAGCCCGGGATCGATGTCGCCGCAGCGCGTGCCCATGACGAGACCGGAGGCTGGGGTAAAGCCCATGGTTGTGTCGATGCATCGTCCTCGAGACACGGCGGCCAGGCTCGCGCCGGCGCCCAGGTGGGCCAGCACGACCCGGCCGGCGGCGACTTCCGGGCTTGTCAGCCGCGCGAGCTCTTCCATCAGATAGGTGTAAGAAAGGCCGTGGAATCCGTAGCGGCGCACTCCGGCTGATTCGTAACGCCTCGGAATCGGGACAATCTGCGCAACCCTCGGCATGTCATGATGAAAGCCTGTGTCGAAGCAAGCGACCTGAGGCGACGCCGGAAGAAGACTCTGGAGGCGCTCGATGAGTGCGATCTGACCCGGTAGGTGGTCGACGTCCAGGAGAATGATGCGGCGCAATTCGGCGATGAGCGATGCGCTGATCCGCTCTGGGCGGTGATAAAGCGGGCCGCCATGCACGATCCGGAAGCCGACGCCGGCGATTGCCGCGGTGCCGACTTCGTGCGCGAGCCAGTCAGCGACCAGTTCGGCCGCTGCGCCGAGATCCGCGCGCTCGACCAGCCGGCCCTCTTTTGTGCCGACGGCGCCCGTAACCACCATCTTCGGATCAGGCAGTCCGATCCGTTCGATTCGGCCGGTCGCGAGCCGGCGAGGTGCGCCCGATTCGGGTGCGGTCGGGCGCAGTTCGGAAGGCGGAAACTTGAGGCTTGACGATCCACCGTTGACCGTCAGCAGGCACGATTGATCGGGCCTCTGGCTTGCCGGCGCGGTTTCCCGGTTCTCGGCCGATGACGTGCTCATGGATTCGCGGGACATTCTACGGCGCGGACAGATGGTCGCGGAAGGGGCCAGTGCAACGCGCCGCCAGTGCGCGGGCGGTCGCGGCCCACGCATCAGATCTGTGGATCCGGTCGCCAACGGCGCTTCAAGTTGCGACGAGCAAGGGGGGCCGTGTCGTTTTTCGGCGACATCGAAGCCCGGATTCCCGGACGGCGGCGAGCGACTTCCATCGTCATTGCGATGCCGGATTTTTTTTCGCGTCACACAACGCTGCCGCGCCCTATCTTAAGTTGTTGGCTAACCGAGGGAGTCTACCGCTCGCGGTGACCCGGCGGGTGAATGCATGATTCGCTCAATCTCTTGTCCAACTGTCCTGTTCGTTCGACACGGCGAAGGGAGCCGAGCTACGAATGTGTGGTATCGCCGGTTTTCACGGCGCTTCCAGATGGGGATTGCCGCGAGAGGAAGTCCTAGAGCGCATGGTCGCCGCGCTCCGGCATCGCGGTCCAGACGAATGGGGCCTGTACATCGACCAGCAGGTTGGGCTTGGCCATGCGCGACTCGGCATAATCGACCTGCCGGGCGGCTCCCAGCCCATGTCGGACGAAAGCGGGGAAATCTGGGTTACGTTCAACGGTGAAATCTTCAATTACCTCGAGCTGAAATCGGAGCTGATTTCCAGAGGACACCGTTTCCGCACCAGTTCCGATACGGAGGTGATTCTCCAGGCATACCGGCACAAAGGGCCAAGCTGCGTCGAGGATTTCAATGGCGACTTCGCCTGGCCCTCTGGGATCGACCGCGCGGAAGGCTCGTTCTGCGCGAGACCGGATGGGCGTCAGGCCGCTACACTATGCGATCGGGGACGGCGTTTTGCTATTCGCGTCGGAGGCGAAGGCATTGTTCCAGGTCCCGGGCACGCGACCAGTCATTGACCCGCTGGCTTTGAGTCAGTGCTTCACCTTTTGGTTTCCGCTGGCCCCTCGAACGGCATTTCAAGGCGTGCACGAGCTGCCGCCGGGACACTTGATGGTTGTCGAGCGAGACAATCTCTCGACGCGTTGCTACTGGCGGCCACGGTACCCCTCGCGGCACGATCGAGAACCCGTGCCGCGAACCGAAGAGGACCTGGCCGAAGAGTTGCGGGCATTGCTGCTGGACGCGATCCGCCTGCGCCTCCGCGCGGATGTGCCGGTCGGAGCCTTTCTGAGCGGTGGACTGGACTCGTCGGCTGTCACCGCGCTCGCTCAGAAAGCGGCGCCGGGTCGCCTCCGGACCTTCTCCGTGGGATTCGAAGCAGCCGAGTTCGACGAAAGCCGGTACCAGCGGGAGATGGCGCGAGCTCTGCGGTTGCGATCACACGTCGGTCACGGTGCAGGGAAGCGACATCGCCGAGATTTTCCCGGACGTGGTTCGCCACACGGAGCGGCCGATCCTCCGGACGGCGCCCCGCCCTTGTACCATCTCTCGAGTCTTGTCAAAGCCAGCGGGATCAAGACGGTCTTGACCGGCGAGGGCGCCGACGAGATCCTGGGAGGATACGACCTGTTCAAGGAGGCAAAGGTCCGGCAGTTCTGGGCGCGCCAGCCGCACTCGTCTTGGCGGCCGTTGCTGCTCTCGCCGACTCTATCCTTATCTGCCGGGATTGCAGGTCCAGTCCCTCGCATACCTCGCGGCGTTTTTCAAAGTGGGCCTCGACCAGCCCGACGATCCCTTCTTCTCTCATCGACCGCGCTGGACCACGACGGCCGGACTGCTCCGCTTCCTTTCCGACGACTTGATCCAGCAGTTGAGAGGTTACAGTCCGATCGACGAGCTCAGGGAAGGACTACCGCCGGAATTCTGCTCGTGGAGTCCCTTGTCGCGCGCATCGTACCTCGGAGACGGCGCATTTGCTGCCGGGCTACATCCTTTCCTCACAAGGTGATCGGGTGGCGATGGCCCACGCGGTCGAGGGGCGGTTTCCATTCCTCGATCACCGCATTGTCGAGTTTGCCGCCAAGCTGCCGCAACCGCATGAAGTTACGCGGGCTCACGGAGAAACATCTGCTGCGGCGCAGCCTGCACGGCGGACTTGCCTCCCACGATCGCGCAACGGCCGAAGCAGCCTTACCGCGCCCCGGAGAGCCGCAGCTTTAACGGAACGCACACCCCCGACTATGTCGAAGAACTACTCTCGCCGGCGGCCATCTCGCAGTCCGGCTACTTCGATCCGCGCTCGGTTGAGAAGCTGGTGCGCAAGTGCCGCGGCAGTGACGCCGCCGGCGTTCGAGACGATCAGGCCTTCGTCGGGGTTTTGTCCGTACAGCTCCTCGACCGCGAGTTCGTCCGGGAATCGAGCCCGGAACCACCCGTGCTACCCCCGCCAGTGATTCGAGCGGTGCGGTAACAATTGAGGATGAAAGTGATGGACGATCGCATCGAATCGACGATCAGGGAGTTCGTTGCCGAGAACTTTCTGTTTCGCGGGGACTTGAAGTCGGTGTCCGATCGTGAGTCTCTTCTGGAAAACGGGCTGATCGATTCGATGGGTGTGCTAGAGCTCGTCGCGTTTCTGGAAAAAGAGTTCGCGTTTCGAGTCGCTGAAGAGGACGTGGTACCCGAGAACCTGGATTCGATCAGCGCGATCGTCGCCTACGTCCGGCAGAAGCGCGATGTCGTATAGCGGTGAGGTCTGCGCCATGCGCGTTGAAACATATCTGAGGGAAAGCGCACATCGATTCTCCGACAAGACGGCCTTGATCGTGCGGGAGCGTCGGGTCAGCTACGCCGAGCTCTACCAGACGGCCGACCGCCTGGCGAACGTCTTCCAGCACAGCGGAGTCGAGAGGGGCGATCGGGTCGTCATCATGGCGGATTCGTCGGTGGAGACAGTCGCGGCGATCTTCGCGACCCTGGAGGCGGGAGCGGTCTTTTGCCCGATCAATCCCACCGTCAAGTCCGCGAAGCTTGCTTACATCCTGAAGAACTGCCAGGCCAAGTCGGTCGTCACGCCGGCCAGACTGCTCCCGATCGTCCGCGAGGCAATTGACCAGGCGCAGGCGGTCGTGGCGACCCTCGTACACGACGCGCGGCCGGCGTGGCCGCGGCTGGCGTCATGTCGATGGGAACGCTGGTCCCGTCGGCCCCACCGGCCGAAGTGCCGCACGGCGGAATCGACATCGACCTGGGCATGCTCATCTACACCTCCGGATCGACGGGCGCTCCCAAGGGGGTGATGATGACCCATCAGAACATAGCGACCGCCGCCGATTCGATCACGAGATACCTCGGCAACACATCAAACGACATCATCCTCAACGTCCTGCCACTGTCATTCGACTACGGGCTGTATCAAGTACTCATGGCGGCGAAGGTGGGAGCGACTGTACTCCTGGAGGGCTCATTTGCATTCCCTGCCCGCGTTCTGGAGCGGATGCGCCGCGAGCGGGTCACCGGATTCCCGCTTGTGCCGACGATTGCCGCGTCTCCTGCTGCGCATGGAGAACCTGGATGCCGGCGGCTTTCCCGACCTTCGGTATATCACCAACACGGCGGCTGCGCTGCCGCCGGCGGATATCGCCCGGCTGCAACAGCTATTTCCGACGACGGAAATCTACTCGATGTACGGGCTCACCGAATGCAAGCGCTGTACTTATCTGCCTCCAGAACAGCTCGCGACGCGACCAGGATCAGTGGGCCGGGCCATTCCCAATACCGAAGCCTACGTGGTCGACGACAGCGGCCAGCGACTCGGCCCCGGCGAGGTCGGAGAGCTCGTGATCCGCGGCGGACACGTCATGAAGGGATACTGGGCGGATCCGGCCGCCTCCGAGCGCGTACTGCGGGACGGTCCAAACCCCTGGGAAAAAGTCCTCTACACCGGAGACCTGTTCCGCGCCGACGCGGAAGGCTATCTGTATTTTGTGGGACGTGAAGGACGACATCATCAAGACGCGAGGCGAGAAGGTCAGTCCCAAAGAGGTCGAGAACGTGCTGTATGCACTCCCCGCCGTGCGTGAAGCGGCGATAGTCGGGGTCGCCGATCCGATCCTCGGTATGGCTCTCGTGGCCTTCGTGGTCCCGGTCGAGTGGGGTGCGCTGGCGCAACGCGACGTCCTCGCGCATTGTGCGCGACATCTGGAAGACTTCATGGTCCCGAAGCGGGTTGAGTTCGTTGCCGAGCTGCCCAAAACTGATACCGGAAAGATCCGAAGGAGCCAGGTGCAAGCCCAGGCCTCGCGAGGGGAGCGACATGAACCCTGACGTGCTCGTGATCGACGCCGGCGCGGTCAGCGACCAGATCTGCGGCGTGCTGCGCGACCAGGTCCTCCGTCAGCTCAGGCGTAGGGGCGTCGTGGTGGGCCTCTCCGGTGGAGTGGATAGCAGTGTTGCTGCTGCGCTCTGTGTCCGTGCGCTCGGGCCTGACCGTGTTCTCGGACTCCTCATGCCGGAGAAAGATTCTGACCCGGAGAGCCTGCGTCTGGGCAGACTGGTCGCGGATGGACTCGCGATCGAGGCGATCCTCGAGGATATTGCACCCGTGCTCGAGGCAGCGGGTTGCTACCGCCGGCGCGACGCGTTCGTGCGCCAGGTATTTCCGGACTACGGCCCGGGCTGGAAGTGCAAACTCGTTCTGCCAAACGTTCTGGAAGGCTCTGGCTACAATCTTTCGTGGCTGGTCGTCGAGACTCCGGACGGGGTGCAGCGAAAGGCCCGGCCGCCGTATGAAGCTTATCTCGGCATCGTCGCCGCATCGAACATGAAGCAGCGGGCCCGCAAACAATGCGAATACTACCATGCCGACCGGCTCAACCACGCCGTCGTCGGCACTCCCAATCGGCTGGAATACGACCAGGGATTCTTCGTGAAGAATGGCGACGGGGCCGCCGACGTCAAACCCATCGCTCACCTTTACAAGAGCCAGGTCTACCAGCTAGCCCTTCACCTTGGGATCGACGCAGAGATCCGTCAGCGAACTCCCACAACAGATACTTACCCGATGCAGCAGACACAACAGGAATTCTATTTCGCGCTTCCCTACCAGCAACTGGATTTTTGTCTGTTCGCGCTGAACCGCGGAATTTCGGATTCGGAAGTCGCCGACGCAATCGGGCTCGCGCCGGAGGCGGTGCAGCGCGTGTACCGGGACATTCAATCGAAACGGCGGGCCACGGCGTATCTCCACCAGCCGCCGCTGCTCATCGAGCCCGTCTCCGAGGCCGGCAATTGAACCGCGTGATTGCCGCCGCACCGCGGTCAGACGGTTGTCAATCGTCGCATGATTCCGAGCGTTGCCGAGCTGGTCGCGAGATCGTGAGCGTTTCGCTGCAAATTCAGGGGATCGCGCGGCTTAAGAATACGCATTGCTCATTGTAGACGCGAGCAATTTGTCGGCGATCATCACGTTGATTTCCGGAAACAAGCATGGAACTTCCGATCTCTCGAGTTTAAGTTGTGCGTGCTGGTCGACAGTACGACGATATTCAGAGGATGGGATGTTCTGTCGGAGCACAATCGACCGTCCGATCGGTCCCGGCGGCGATGGTCGAGCCGCGAACGGCGTCGAGAGCCTTGGTCGCGATAATGACGAAAACTCGTCGCGGTGACGCACCACGTCGTGGCGGGCTTAGCCATTCTCGAAATCTCGGCTGGCGCAGACTCGCGGTTTTTTTCCCTCAGCCAGAATTCCGGAAAAATGAGCGTACGAAGCAAGCCGATCGTTCGCAACGATCCGTGGGGAAACGTTCGTGCTGTTTTGCGGTCGCGTAGTCACACTAGCGAAACGCCGTTGGTGCCGATCCAACCCAACGGCTCGAGACGGCCGCTGTTTTGTATTCATGCCAATAACGGCGAAGTATTCACGTATTTCCGATTCGCCAGATACATGGACCCCGCCCAGCCTCTCTATGGCTTGCGCATGCTCGATTCCGCGAAAGGCGCCCATGCGGGCCGCTTGGTTGAGACCCTGGCGGGCCATTACGTCACCGCGATGAGATCGGTTCAGCCTCATGGGCCATACCTGCTCATCGGCCTCTGCGGTGGATCTTACATTGCGTTTGAGATGGCGCGGATGCTGGCTCAGCAAGGGGAAAAAGTCGCGCTGCTCGCGGCCATCGACTACGACGGTCCGCGCCCCCGGTCGCTCTTGGTCCAGTCGAAGGTGCTACTGCGCCGCTACCGGGGCCGGCGGCGCAGTGCGCACCAGTGGATCGTGGATCATATTGTCTCTCGAATGAAGAAGACCGCGACCCGCCTGAGATTCGCCGCGATACGACGAAAGAACGCCGATCGACTCAAGAAAAAAGACCGGAGAGCCCATCGCAGGCAATTGATGCGGGACTACGAGGCCGAGCTGAAACGCTACAGGGCCGGCAGGTACGCGGGAGGAGTGGAGCTTTTCCTGGGAGAGGACAGCCTCGCCGGATTCAACGGTCCGGTCGAATCCTGGGGCGCAGTGGCGAGCCGCGGCGTCGAGGTGACCGTGGTGCCAGGCACTCATGACAGCCTGTTTGACGAGGCGAATATCAATCTCCTGGCGGAGGCCCTCCAGCGCCGAATCGACTGCCTCGACCGCCAGTGCTCGGCCTGACACAGCGGGACGGTGGGGACGCGGCTGCCCGGGCGATTCATGGCTCGCGGACCGTGACGGTGCGGTCTGCGTCGACATCGTGAAGGATCGATTTGCGGCCGCCAGGCCAGAAGACCTCGATCAGGTCGACCTTGGTGGACGGGCCGAGACCGCAATGCATCTCGAGGGCGTTCTGCGACTGGTGCGACGAGCCGCTCCGGAGTCTCTCTCGTCTGGGATTTTCCGCCGGCTCTGAACACGACGCGGGCTCCGATCGCGGGGCTGCCGTGGCGGTTGAGCAGTCGGAGCTTCAGCCAGTGCCCCGACCGGGGCGTGTCGTTGCGCAGAAGCAGCGGGGGCGAGTCGATCGCCGTGACGAGCAGGTCGAGGTCGCCGTCGTCGTCGTAGTCGCCGACCGCGAGGCCGCGGGCCGAGACGCGCCAGTTGCATGCCCGGGCCCGGCCCGCCGCGAGACGTCGGTGAGCCGGCCGTCGTCGTTCCGCAGGAGGAACGGCTGCTGGCGGTACGACTCGTTCAACTCGGGCGGCCTGGTCGACCTGCGGATAGATGTGCCCGTTGACGATGACGAGGTCGTTGTCGGCGTCGTGGTCGAAGTCGAAGAACGCGCAGCCCCACTTCAGGGCCTCGTAGGTGATCGCCTTGCAGGCCGATCGCGCTGGACACGTCGTGGAACAGGAGGTCGCCTTCGTTGTGGTAGAGGGTCGCCGAGTCCTTGGCGAAGGTGGTGACGACAGATGTCGGGGCGGCCGTCGCCGTCGAAGTCGGCCGCGTCGACGCCCATGCCGGCCTGGGCCACGCCGTTGCCGTTCAGGCCCGCGCCGCTCCAGCGTGCCGATCTCGGTGAACGTGCCGTTGCCGTTGTTGCGGTAGAGGAAGTTGGGGTTCGAGTCGTTGGCGACGAAGACGTCGACGTCGCCGTCGGAGTCGAGGTCGGAGGCGAGCACGCCGAGCCCGTACGACTCGGCCGTGTCGGTCATGCCGACCTCGTCGGTGGCGTCGCGGAAGGTGCCGTCGCCGTTGTTGCGGTAGAAGCGGTCGCGGCCGCCGCGCAGCCCGAAGGGGCCGGCGAGCACCTTGACCTTCTCGCGCCAGAGCGTCGTCCGCCGCGCCGCGAGGACGTCGTCCATCGTCGCGTCGATGTAGTTGGCGACGTAGAGGTCGAGGTCGCCGTCGCCGTCGGCGTCGAAGAAGGCCGAGCCCGCGCCCCAGCCCGGGTCGGCGACTCCCGCCTGCTCGGCGACCTGCTCGAAGGTGCCGTCGCCGCGGTTGCGGTAGAGGCGGTTGGGGCCGAAGTTGGTGACGTAGAGGTCGACCCGGCCGTCGTTGTCATAGTCGCCGGCGCAGACGCCGCAGCCCCAGCTCTCGTCGGCGACGCCGGCCCGCGCGGTCACGTCCTCGAACGTGCCGTCGCCGCGGTTGCGGTACAGCGGCGTTGCGGCCCTTGAGGCGGACTCGCGACGGCTGCTCGTCGAGGGCCCAGGCGTTGACGAGGTAGACGTCCAGCCGGCCGTCGCCGTCGTAGTCGACGAAGCGCGCACGCCGGTGCCGACCGATTCGAGGATGTGGTCCTTGTCGGGGCCGCCGCAATAGAGCACGGTCTTCAAGCCGGCGCTGCGTCGGCGACGTCGACGAAGTGGGGATCGGCCGGGCGGCGGCGCGGCGGGCCGGTGCGCCGGTCGCCGACGCGGGCACGTCGGCGCCGGGGCGGAGCGCGGCGAGCCGCACGAGGCGAGGCCGGCGGCCAGCGAGCAGCCGCCAGGAGCGATTCGCGAGAGGTTCATGGTCGGGTCCTCGTTCCCGGGGCGCCGCGCGGCGCGGCGGCCCGGGAGCTCATCGGCGGCCGCGGTCGCTGGTCACTCGGGCGCGATCGCGGCCTGGAACAGTCGGCGAAAGCTCGGCGCCGAGGCTCTCCGATGTCGGCGGCTGTCGCGCCCGCGCCGGCACGGCCGATCCGGCGCGCCAGGTCGACGAGCCCCTTCTTCTCGCGGTTGGTGACGAACATGTAGTCCGCCTTGGTCTCGACGTCCGTGTTGTGCGTGTGGCCGGCCTTGGCCAGGCGCTGGCGGACGGCCTGGATGCGCTTGTCGCCCTCGTTGGCGATGTTGGTGACCTCGGCCGCGGCCGCCTCCAGGTGGCCGACCCGCCCCTGGGCGTCGCGGGCCGCGGCGCTTCAGGTGGCCCTGGGCCGCGGCGTGGTAGCCGATCAGGATGCTCTTGACCAGCTCGTCCTCGGTGGCCTCGATCTCGATGATCGCCGTGGCGAGGTGCTCGTACGTCGAAGCCGCGACCTCCGCCGCCGAACTGCCGCCGGGGAGGCAGGAGGTTGGGTGCGCGGTGGAAGCGTATAGCACGGCTGCGCAAGAATAAGGCCTGGGATCAGGTACCGCATGGGTCGTCTCCTTGTTGAGGAAGAGTCAATTGACGGCCCGGTCGCGGCTGCTCCGCGGCGCGAGTGCCCGCGTCGTTTGTGAGCAGCGCGGCCGAGTCGCCGGTAAGATAAACTATCCAGAGGAGGCGGGTTGCGACAGTGGGGCGCTGGGGCAGTCAGCGTTTCGTCCGCAGAGGATCGGATCAGGATCCGATTGCCAGACTCTCGATTGGGGACGGACCGGCCCGGACGGTACAATGAACAAGGTCGGCCTACGAGTGGTTGACCGGGCATGGCCCGCGGCCGGAAACGATCGGAAGATCGCGTCGCCGGCAGGCCGATGGATCGAACAACCACGAGATTTCGCCAGCGTGATTTTGAGAGAAACGGGTCCGGCGCGGGATGACTTGACGCCTATGGGAGATAGAGAGCGAGAGCCACAAGGCGCGAGCGATCGGGACGGTCTTCAGCCAGGAACTCCGGATCTCTGTCCGAGTACGAGCCGGTCTGGCCTGTCCGGATTCGTTCCTAACGCCTTGGGTCCAAACTGATTCGATCCCATGGCCTCAGCCACCCGGCGCCCTCGGAACGAAAGCCGAAGCTGATGGCTGACGGACCGATCGAATTGCTGTCGAAGGCACGCGCGGGCGAAACCGAAGCGTTGGGTGAATTGTGCGCGCTGTATCGCAACTACTTGCGGATGGTGGTACGGACCGGTCTGGGACCGCGGCTGCGCGAGCGGGTCGAGATGTCGGACGTGGTTCAGGAGGTGCTGGTCGAGGTCGTGCGGCAGTTTCCGCAGTTCACGGGGCAAAACGAGGCGGCGCTGGTGGGCTGGCTGCGGCGGCTGGTGGGTCAGAAGCTGGCCGACCTGGGCCGCTATCACAGCCGGGCCAAGCGAGCGGGGGCGTCGACGGCCCTGCCGCTGGACGGAGCGGCGCCCGACGCCGCCGGCGGGTTCCGGCCGGGTGAGGAGAGCGGCCGGCTGCTGGACATGCTGGCCTTGAGCCAGACGAGTCCGAGCCAGGCGGCCAGCCGGCGCGAACAGATCGTTCTGCTTGCCGACGCCTTGGCCGCGCTGCCGGAGCCCGAGGCCGACGTCCTCTGGCTCTATTCCGCCGAGAACCTCTCGTTCGAGGCGATCGGCGAGCGGTTTGGCCTGAGCCGAAAGTCGATCCGCGGCATCTGGGCGCGCGGCTTGAAGCGTCTGAAACGCTCGCTGGAAGGGCCGCCCGGCGGTCCGCTGAGGTTTAACGATGGTCCGAGCGCATTGACGACGAACCCGCGAATGCGGGCGACCCGTTCGACTCCAGCGACGACGACGAGCGCGTGGGCGAGGCGGTCGAGGCCTACCTGGCCTTGGCCGAGCAGGGCCACCCGCCGTCGGTCGACGAATTCGCCGGGCGTTATCCCGGGCTCGAGGACGACGTGCGAGCGGCGCTCGAGGGCCTCGAGCTGGTTCACGGGTTGCTCGGGCTGGGCTCGGCAGCGGCTCGGGGTCGGGCCGCGGGTCGGGGCTGGATCAACGCATCGAATCGGGCCGGCGGATCGCGGGCTACCGCGTGGTGCGCGAGCTGGGTCGAGGCGGGATGGGCACGGTCTACGAGGCCGTGCACGTCGGCCTGGACCGGCCGGTGGCGCTCAAGGTGCTGGGCGATCCACGCCGCGCCCGACTCATCGGCGCGGCGGCGGTTTTTGAACGAGGCCCGCACGGCGGCCGGGCTGCATCATACCCACATCGTGCCGGTCTTCGACGTCGGCCAGGTCGGCGGCCTGTGCTACTACGCCATGCAGCGGATCGAAGGGAGCGGGCTGGATCGCGTGGTGCGTCATCTCCGCCGCAGCCGGCCGCTTCGGTCGAGGCGGCGGCGGACCGGCCAGCTCGCGCGTTCAGCGGACGACTGGTGCCCAGGCGCTCGGGGCGTCGTCGATCCATTCGCGGCTCGGCCGGCTCTGGGGCCGCGTCTCGTCGGGATGGCTCAGCGCGGCCAGCCGCCGGCGCGAGCAACGGTGCCGGGCGGTAACGGCGCGTCTCCGGCGCGCTCGATTCGCGTTGTCGCACCGGTCGCGATCCGGCGACGCACAATGCGCAGCCCAGGCGACTGGGCGATTCGACGGCCTCGTGGGGTCACGGCAGCCGGCACGGACTCGTCGCGATGCCGCGCGCCGGCGAGACACGGCCTGGCCGCATCGGGCATCGCGTCGGCTCTCTGGCGGCGCTGGCCGCGGCCGAGCCGGCGCACTGGCCGCCGCGACGACGAGCCGCCTCCGTTTGATCCCGCAGCGCGGATCGGCTTATTTTCGCTGGGTCGCCGAGGTCGGTTTCCAGTCGGCCGATGCGCTGGCGCACGCCCACCACCAAGGGGTGATCCACCGCGACGTCAAGCCCTCCAACCTGCTGATCGACGCCAAGGGCAACATCTGGGTCACGGACTTCGGGCTGGCTCGCCGGCTGGCCGACCCGGGCCTGACCCACCACGACAGCCTGCTCGGCACGCCGCGGTACATGAGTCCCGAGCAGGCCCGCACCGGCTCGATCGACGGGCGGACCGACGTCTACAGCCTGGGAGCGACGCTCTACGAGCTCTTGACGCTTCCGGCCGCCGTTCGACGGCCGGACTGCGGCCGAGCTGATCGAGCAGATCGGCCAGCACGAGCCGGCTGCCGCCCAGCACGATCGACCCGCGGGTGCCGCGCGACCTGGAGACGATCGTGCTCAAGGCGCTGGCGAAGCGGCCGGGCGACCGGTATGCGACCGCCGCCGAGCTTGCCGAGGACCTGACGCGGTTCTCTCAATCGCGAGCCGGTCAAGGCGCGGCGGATCAGCCCGTTCGGGCGGCTGTGGCGAGTGGCCTGCCGGCATCCCGGGATCACGAGCGTGACCACGGCGGCCGCCGCCGCCATCCTGGCGATCGCCACTTTTGCGTATCTTCGCGATCATCTCCGAACGAAACCAGGCGATTTCGCGCAGTCGACAGACCCAGGTTGCACTGCAGCGGAAAGAGGAGGCCAACAGCAAGGAGCGCGCCGCGCGGAAGAGAGAATCTGCTGCTCGACCGATCGAGCTGGTGGGGCTCTCGGGCCTGCCGAATCGCCGCAGCCATGGCCTGGAGTTGATCGGCGAGGCCGTCGCGCTCGAGCCCGAGGCCGAGCTGCGCACCAAGCTGCGCGACTGGGCCGTGCGATTTCTGGTGTTCCGCGAGGTCGAAGCCCGCGTTCCCGAGCTGGAAACAGGCCGTGCCCACGGCCTGGTCTTCGGGCCCAGCGGCCAGCGCCTCGCGGTTCTCTCCGGGCGACGACGAAGAGCTTGAGTTCTGGGACGTCAGCCGCCGTAAGCGCATGGCAAATTTCTCGTCTGCGGGTTGCATCCGGGTCGGGGGCGCCGTTCCTCTCCGAGGCGAGCCCAGGTGAAGCCTCCGGCCTGGCGCGGGTCGAGCCCGCGGGACCCACGGCAGCGTCTGCGGGCCTGCCCCGAAGCGGGGCGGCAACGGCGATGCGGCGCGGCACCGAACTGGTTGCCCGCGCAGCGAGTGGCGCAGGCCGGACGCGTACGTGGCCACGCTCTTGCCCGGAGAGAAGGGCCTGGCGTTGATCGACCTCGTGCCCGGGGCTACCACCCGAATCCTCAATCCGCCAGACCGGGCCGTACTCAGCGTGGTCGGAGACGCTCCCGGCCGGCGACTGGTAACGATCGAACAGGTGCTCGATGATCCCTTCTCGGCTGGAATGGAGGGAATGTCGAGCCCCGACTCCTTCTTCAACCACAACGAATATCAGGTCATTCTGTGGGACCCGGAACATCTCGACGAGCCGATCGCCAAGCTGCAATGGACGCGGCCGGGGCCGGCGGGTCGTCAACCGAGGCCGAGCTGGCCGCTGGTGAGCATCAGTCGCGACGGCAAGACGGTCGCGGTCGCCGGGATACGCGGCAAGTTCGTGAGACTGTTCTCCGGGGTGGACGGCGGCCGAGCGGAGGAGCGCGACGAAATCGATACCCAGTCCGAGCTCGGGGCGCTGGCCCTTGGTCCGAACGAATTGCTGGCGACCGCGGGGACCACCTCCGGAGGTGGAGTCATCAAGGTTTGGGATCTTGACACTCGCGCGAATCCGACCATCCTGACGCCCCCCACTCAGAGCTACACCTCGCTGATGCGGTTCAGTCCGCAGGGGACGGTGCTGGCGATCGCGGGAGTCGGCCCGATCGAGCTGTGGGACCCGGTGGCGCACAGCCTGGTGGCGGTCCTGCAGATGGACGACCAGGCCACGGATCTGGCCTTTGCCGCCGACGGACGGACGCTCGCCGCGACGGGGCACTCGTCGCTGACTTCGGTCTGGACGGTGCACGACTCGGTGGCGCGGACCCAGTTGAGCGGATTTGACTCTCCGCAGTCGTCGCTGGCCTTCAATCAAGACGGGTGTGGCTGGCGGGAGCATGTCGCAATGGCGATCTCTGGTTCTGGCGCAGTGGACGATGCCCTGAGGTCGGCCCGCCGCTGCCGCAGCCGGAGCCGCTGGCCAGCGCGGCGATTCCGGAGGTCCGCCGGGCCGAGCCGCAGGGCCGCGGCCCCGCGCGAAAAGGTGAAGGTGACCGCGACCGAGAGCGTCCCTGGCCGATGTATCGCGAGCGGTCCCCCGCGACGCTCGCCTATGACGCTTCGGGCAGGTTGCTCGCCCACGACGCGCACGGCGTGCGGATCTGGCCCGCGGGCTCTCTTGCGGCTCAGACGCCGCAGATCCAGCTCAGTTATCCGCAATTGCCGGTCAGGATGCGGATGAGCGCTCCGATGGCGAAGACGCAAGACGGGCGCACGATGGTGATGGTGCGGGGCTCGGAGGTCTTCCTGTGGCAAGCCTCGGCACCGGACAAGCTCGGTCCGCTCCTCGTGCCCCCGCGCTCTGGCGCCGAGCTCGCACCCACCCCGAGCGGCTCGACGCGCCGCGCCGGCGGCTCGGCCGGCGATGCGCCGGCGGCGCCGCAGTTCCGCGCCGTCGCGATCGGGCCGCGCGGGAATCGGATCTACGTCATCGAACAGAGCCTCGGTCAAACCAGCGTCGTGCGTGCCTGGGGCATCGAGCATCCATCCGAGTCCGCCGGGGTGCCCAGGCGCACGATCTGGAATGGTCCGTGCCACTGGCCGAGGCACCGATCAACCTGGCGCTGCGGCCCGACGGCGAATTGCTCGCGATCCTGGACCGGACCGGCACGGTCACGCTGCTGGATACGGCCCGCTGCAAGGTACTCCGGCAGTTCAAGCCTTCCAGTGGCGAGGCCGAGAGCTTCTGGCTGGCCATGGCCTTTTCGCCCACGGGCCAAGACCTGGCCTTGAGCTCACCGCTCGGCTTGATTTCGTTGTGGTCTGTGAGCGATCCAACGCGCCGCGCCTTCGCCTGCAGTTGCCCGGCCACCGCGGACTGGTCGCCAACCTGGTCTTCGATTCCGACGGAAGCCGCCTGGCGAGCGCCGGGTTTGGCGACCCCTTGGTCGAGGTGTGGGACCTCAAGTTCATCGAGCGCGAGCTGCGGCGACTGCGGTTGGCGGAGCGATAGCCGCGACGCACCGTGAGCACCGTCTCAGAGCAGCGTTTCCAGCAGGAGCTTGAGCTTACGGAGCTCGACTTCGCGTTCGAACGGATTATCGGGGCGGTCGACGATCGCGACGGTGAGCGCTCGATTATAGCCGTAGCGTTGCAGCTGGGTGACGATTCGCGCGTATTCGATTCGGCCCTGGCCGACTCTCACCTGAAACTCGCCGGGTCCTGGGCCCGAATCGCGCAGGTGAACGTTCTGGACGAACGGGAAGAGTGCGTCGTAATCAACGTCGCCATGGGGACCCTGGATGTAATGGCTGGGGTCGAGCGTGAGCGCCAAGCCGGGCACGCTCTCGCAGAGCTCAACGCGGCCTTCGGGTCGGCGGTCACGGTCTCTGCGTGAGTGAGGATTGCGAGGACGAGTCCTTCGCGTGACGTGAGATTCACCAGAGAGGTTAGCCGCTGGATCTCGTCGGAGAGAGGCGTTTCGCGCGGGGCGGCGTGCATCGTGATCACGGCGACGGAGAGCGATTTTGCCAGCCGGCACAGACCATCGAACCGCTTGCGGATCGCGGGCTGGGACCAGTCGACCGCGCCGAAGTCGATGTGGAGCGACGAGGGAATCAGGCTTGGGCCGCTGCGCAGCCTTTGCAGCGCCGCTTCGGGGTGATCGCCCGCCTCCGAGGGATGCAAATGGATGCCATCCTCGACGAGGGCGAGCTCGAACTTATCGAATTCCAGCTCGGCGATCTGTCGCAGGGCTGTTTCCAGCGGTTCCCTGGCGAAGCAGAGCGTGCTGCACGTAACGAACATCAGATCCCTCCTGTTCTCCTCTTCCGCCCTCCCTGGGGGCTTCGACGGACGGGCGAGCCTGTCCATTCGAGCTTCGTGGAAGCCCGCGACGATTCCGCGTCTGGCTCACGGCCAAGCCGGGGCGGCCTGGCGTATCAATCCGTTTTCGCGGAGATGGGCCAGCGGCCCACGATCTTACCTGAGCTTGTGTTCCGGTGGTAGGGCAGAAGCACCCGCGTGGCTCGAGCGGGCGGCGCTATTTTGGGCGGCGGATCGACAACGCGCGCCAGCGCGCGGCCGAGGTCATGGTTGATTCGCGGACCCAGTGCGAACCGGCGAGCCGGGCGAAATCCGCGTAGCGCTCTTCGCGATAGGCCTGCAAGGCCGCCAGCAGCGTGCGCTGAACATTCAGCCGCGCCGACTTCGAGGCCGTCTCGCTCGGGATGTGCAAGTCGTCGATCCAGAGGCTCCCTTTGGACAAAAGCTCGAACCGCACGCGGACCGAGTCCAGCCCGGCGGGGGGCACGTCCGAGGCGCGTACCGCTCGCTCTTCCCATAGTGTGGAGACCGTCATCTCCGTGCGCCTCAGGTATGGCTTGCCGGCGGATTCACCCTCGACCCAGATGCGGATCTTGGTCGGTGCCTGCGAGGCGCGGAAGAAAGCCTGAATGGTCAGGCTCGATTGGATGTTCGGCACAAAAGCGTCGCTGACGACCGATGCTGCAGCCACGCTCGAGTCGAGCTTCAGGCTCCCGTGCCCCGAGTGCGGCTGGTCTCGATCGATCGCGATGGTGGCGCCGCCCGCTGCGCCGCCGTCGGCGTGCCAGCCCGAGAGCGCTTGTTGGCCAGGAGAGGTCGCGGTGGTGTGCGCACGGCCGTCGCCGCCGGCCGTCGCCTCGGTGGGGGGAGATGGCCGAGGCGACTGATCGGGTTCAAAGCTCGGATTGGCCGGTTCGCCGGCGACGTTTGCGAGCCCCCGCTTCAGCCGCGCGAGCTGGGCAGTGAGCTCGTTGAATCGCACCTGCATGCTCGCCAGCACAGCCTCGGAAGGATAGGGCGTCACGGCAGAGAAACGCGCTCGCGGCGTGCCGACCCGGATCGCGGCAACACCGTACGGTAGCAGGTCGAGGACCAGATTGCGCCCGCCGGCCACCGGCACGGGCGAGAGTCGTAGGCCGCGTCCGAGGTCATCGACCGTGGCCGTGGAGGGCGCATCGAGCAGTCCGGCGAGGCGAATGGGATAGGGCGAGTCGTTGGCGATCTCGAAGAAGGTCTGGGCGTCGTCGCGCATGCCGCGCACGGCGATTCCGAAGGGCTTGGAGGCAGGATCCGCATGGGCATCCGCAGGTATTGCCGGCCAGGCCGGGAGCGAGCGCAAAAGGGCGGAGAAGCGACGAATGCGGTCCTCCTGACCGGCGACCGCGTTTTCCGCGAGGAACAGCCACTGCGGATCGAGGGCGGCCATCGCATGCCCCAGGGGCAGCTCGGCCAACGCGCCATCGTTCAAGGGCAGCGCGGTCAGCCAGATCTTCTGGCCGGCCGAGCGCGAGAACGCGGCATCGGTGTATGGCGGTGCCGATCCGCTCGATTCGGACCAGGAGAGTGCAGCCGGCGAAGTCGCGTCGCTCGCGTCGGCGAGGTCTTCATGAGTCGCTTCGGGTTTGGGGGGCAAGGGCGGGCGCGGTCGTCGTGGTCGACGGTCAACAGCATGCCGCGTTGAGGACGCGCGGCAACCAGGGCGTCGAGGTCGGGGCTGGTGGCCAGATCGTGCGCCGAGCGCATCGATCGAAACGGCTGCGCCGCGGAGGACCGGCGGCGCGCCTGCGCTTGTGGGCCACGCTTGCAGATCGAGTCCGACGCTGCGCCAGGCCTGGCCGGGGGCAAGGCCGGCCCGGTCGACGCGGCGTGCCTCGGCGCCGGCGGGACCTGCGTCCAGTCCTGGCGTGACGACGGCCAGTAGGGCGCCGGGAGCCGCGGCCTGCGCGGCCTGCGCGAGCTCTGCATAGAGCGCGGCGATCGCGCCGGCTCGCCATGTCAGCCAGGGCATTCGTCCCACACCGGCCAGGTATCGCGTACGCACGGCAAACCGGTCCGCGTCGGTATTGCCCAACCCCGGGATGCCGCGAGCGGTCTCCGGTTTGAAGGATTCGTTCACGAACCGCTCGAATGTCGTGTCGTCCAGGCCTGTGTCGGGCGTGCCGAGCAGGGTCGGGCCGGGCCCCAGCCGGATCAAGAGGCCGGGCCGGCTGCCACCGCCGGTCTGCGCTGCACCAGCACTATGCCGGGAGACGGCCTCGACGACGTGCCGCTTCATCGCCGCTCGCACGTCGGGATGGAGCGGATGGAACGCAGACCCATCGGCCTTGCCCCGGTGATCGACCCGTACCAGGCCGCGCCGCAGCGCCTCGTCCGAACTGGCGAGCGGCAGTCCCGGTAGCGAGTCGGGGCCGTCGAAGCGGAGCTCGAGCCAGAGTGCAATTCCTTGCCGCGCCAGCACGCGGCGAATGGTCTCGAGGCGGTCGGGTCCGGTGGAGTCTTCGTCCGCCTGGCCGTCGAGCGCACGGCGTGAGGACCGGTCGGCCAGGTCTTCTGGCAGGACCACCGCGTTGGCACCGCAGTATCCGAGATATCGCACCAGGTTGTGCGCGGCCGTCAAGGAGTCGTGCGAGCCGGGCGCACCTTCGAACGGCTCGAGGCATTTCGGTCCGTCCAGGTACAAGCCGAGCGTCGCGCCGCGGCTGGATCCGGCTCCGGCGAGGCGGATGCGGGCGGTACGTCGTCGAGCTCCGCGAGTGCGACGGTCCCGAGGCCTACCTGGGCGTCTTCACTGCGATTGACCAGCACCAGCACCATCTCATTCGAGCTCGGCCAGACAAGCCAGGTGAAGGTCGCGGGTGGTCCGTCCGCGAGGATGGGCGGACCCGACGCGCAGGCGTCAAGCAGCAGGCGTGGCGCGGGCCGTGGCCGCCGCCGGCGGATTCGATGAGGCCCACGCTCAGAGCCGACGGCTCGCCAGCCTTGACCTTGAGCGTGAGGCGGTGGGTCCGATCGGGATGTAATACCTTGAGGCCGATGGCCGACCAGGCCATCCCCGAGGCATCGGCGGGTTCGAGCTTCGCGGCCTCGGCGCCGGTGCGCAATGATCCAGCCGCGCACCCGATCGCGCCGCGACGGCTCGATCAGCGCCTCGGGTGGGACGGGCCAGGCGAATCGTCCAGGTTCGGCGGCCCCCGAGCGGCCGGCCGCGAGCGGCCGAAGGCTGCGGCTGCGAGTCAAATCGATGGAGTCTACCTCGATTTCGCGGCTGTGCGCCTCGCTCGAGAGCGCGGGCTGCCTCGTCGCAGGATCGAGCACGGTGAAGGCCACCTTCCGCACCGCCGAGCTTGCAACCGTCACCGGCTTGCGGCGGCGGATCAGCCGCCCCAGCCGCGATCCCTCGCGATTTACCGCCGGCTCCCACGATGCCCGGACTTCCAGAAAATAGGTCCCTTCCGCCCGCGGCGCCCGGATGCTCCACACGCGAGCAGGGGGCTCGAGGAGATTCGCAGGTACCACCTCGCGCAGTTCGAAGCGCCAGAGCACCTCTCCCCCTCGCGCCGAGCGCAATCGCGCCGAAACACGCACGGCGACGTCGCCCGATTCGGGCCAAAGGATGTTGTAGGCGACGTTCACGGGCACCTCGGCCCCTGGTGCGACGATGCCGTCCCGCGCAGACTCGCCCAGGTCGACGGCCAGAGAATCCCACGTGACGCGTTCGATGGCGACATTCATCGGCGCCTGGGGAGGCGTGTGCTGGGGTCGTTCGAGGATCGCCAGGATGGGCATGCTCACGACCTGGTCGCCCGCGCGCACCGACAGCCCGGCGTCGAGCGGCGCTTCGATGCGGGCGCGCACGCGGCCCGCGGTCTTTCGCCCTAACCGCCAGCTTTTGCCAGGGCCCGGGCCAAGTCCGGTCGCCGTACTCGCGGACGCCGAACTCAGGCGAGCCGCGAGCCGGAAGGCGCCTGATCGATCACCCCGACGACGCGACCTTCGGTGAGCTCCAAGAAGATCTCCGGCTCAGTCGCCTCAACCCCCTGTCCGCCTCCGACCGCGCCGTTCGAGAGATCGGCGCCTTTCTGCGATATTGCCCAGTTGACCTCAACAGTCAAGCGGACGGCTTCCACACCCGGCGGAGACCCGTCCGGGACGATCTCTGGCTGCGCAAGGGCTGCGGCGGTCCCAAAATGGAACAAGACCAACGCCACGAGGACATTGCGCCATTCCCTGCGCATAAGTCCGAAGCGGTCCTTCCAGCAAAGCACGCCGTCTGGCACCTGACAAGCATCCATGCAAGCCCAAGTGCCGGCGGATCTCGGTCTTACTTACAAAGGCCTGCGCAGCTTGTCGCTTGCGGCCGGCGAGACCGACTCTGTTTCTTCCATCGACCGAGCCGGTGGAGTTCTTGACCTTATTGTCGGCAAAATCGCCAAAGTCGATGCGATTGGTGAGATCGTCCGGCGGATCGGTTGTGGGTTCGTGCCGCGCGATCGCGAGCGTGTGATCAAGCGGCATTGACCGGGCTGGGATTGTGACGTACGGTGCGGCAGCACGTCGGGTTGATTGGGGATCGAGTCCCAGGGAAGGGACAGGCTTGCCATGCCGCGGCGGGTAATCATCGCCGGGTGGGTGCTCGAGCTTTCACTGCTTTCGGCGCAGGCCGGGTGCAGCTGGGCAGGGCTGCGCCACCAGTTTCAGGATGGAACAGCGACGCCCGCGCAGGCGGCCCAAACGCAGCAGATCAGCGAGCACATTCAGGACGCCATCGACCGACGCGAGTACGAAGCCGCTCGAATCGAGCTCGTGCAGTTGTTGAATCAGGCGCCGGATTCGGTCGAGGCACGGCAACGGCTGGGAACGGTGTTGCTGCTGGAAGGACGGCTGCCGGAGGCCGAAGCGTGTTTCCGCGCTGCCCTTTCACGTGACCGCGATTATGTCGATGCGTTGATCGGACTGGGCCAGACCGAGGCGCACCGCGGCGATACGGCGTCTGCGCTCAAACGGTTTGAAACCGCCATCGAGATCGACCCCCATCGTTACGAGTCCCACTTCTGGCTGGGGCGTTTGCTCGAGGCGACGGGCAAAACAGACGAGGCGCTGGCGGCTTATTTCCGAACGCTGGAGTTCGAATCCGAATCACCTCGACGCGAGTCTCCGGATCGCGGCGATCCAGCTCGCGCGGAATCAACCGGATCAAGCACTCTCTCGCCTCGATCGAGTCGTGGAGCTCGCCGCCGAGAATGGCGAGGCGCGCGAGCTTCGCGGCCGCGCTCAGCTCACGCTGCGGCGGTTTCCGCAAGCGATCGACGACTTCCGGGCCGCCGCCAGCCGCCTTCCCAACCGACCGGATATCTACTATCACCTGGCTTTGGCACTCGAGGCCGACCACAAGCTCGACGAAGCGATGCGCGCGACCGAACGAGCGCTTCGGATTGCGCCGGACTTTGCCGACGCACGCCGACTGTCGCAACGTCTGGCGCTCGCGCTCGCCCCGGCCGGCAAGCCCAGGACAAACTCAGGGATGCGCGGGGGCGCACGGTCGCTCAGCGAGGCTCCCGCGGATCCTGCGCGTTGAAATGTGCTTTATGCACTGTGCGACGTGTTGCCCGTGTCGATCCCAGTGTTCTCACGCATGGTCCTTTTCGGCGACCACGGTATTGGCGAGCGTGCCGAGGTGATCGATCTGGACCTCGACCTGGTCTCCCGGCTTGAGCCAGACCGGTGGCTTGGCGCCATCCCCACGCCCGGGGGCGTGCCGGTAAAGATCAGGTCGCCGGGCTCGAGAGTGAAGATCTGCGAGAGATACGCGATCAGCTCATCGACCCGGAAGATGAGCCGGCTGGTGCTGGAGTCTTGCATGGTCTGGCCGTTGAGCCGCAAGCGGATGCCCAGGTCATGCGGGTCGGGGACTTCGTCGGGCGTGACCAGCTCGGGGCCGACCGGGGCGAAGGTGTCAAACGTCTTGCCGGCCATCCACTGCTTGCCGGGCTTGTTCAACTGCCAGTCGCGCGCGAGACGTCGTGGCCGCATGCGTAGCCGCCCACGTGCTCGAGGGCCCGCGCCCGCGGGATGTGGCGGCCGCCCCGGCCGATCGCCACGACCAGCTCGGCCTCGTAATCGACCTCGTGGCTCACCTTGGGCAGAACGATGTGGTCCTTGTGTCCGGTCAGAGCCGTCGGATACTTGCTGAACAGGACGGGCTCGTTCGGCGCGGGCACGCCGCTCTCCGCGGCGTGATCGCGATAGTTGAGTCCGATGCAGATGATCTTGCGCGGGTTGGGTACCGGAGCCAGCAACCGAGCCCGCGCCGGATCATGCCGCACGAGGCCGCGCGGCAGTGACTGCCAGGCCTTGCGCTGCCACTCGGTACCGAGCTCCAATAGCTCGCGCACGGTCGCGGGCATTTCGGGATCGGCCGCGTTGACGTCGACATATTCCCCATTAACCAGGCCGCAGGCCCTCGGCCCGTCGTCGCATGCCACCGTTACCCAGCGCATCGCAGGCCATCCTCCAGCGAACGGATCGAATCGATCGTGCGGCGATGGCGTTCCCCAACACCATCGCCCGGAAGCCTGTAATGTAGCGAGCGTCGGGGCGAAGGCGATAGGGGCGGGACGACCAGTCGAATTGAATCATGCGCTCGGACTAGGGTGGCGAGCGCGTCACTCATTCTCATTAGGCTCGAGATCTCGCCGGCGCTCGCGGTCCGCCGCTTCTCCAAGGGGCCGCTGCAACGGCGATTGCCGAGCGTTCTTTTCGGCGCGGTCCATGCGATCGATGATGCTGTCGAGCTTCTTCTCGACCTCGCTCAAGTGCCGCTCGACGGTGCGCAGGGATTCAAGCTGTTTACCCGTGGGATCGGAGTTTGCCTGAGGGAAATACTTGTTCTCCGGCGCAGATTGCGATGATTGGCTCCTCTGTTGCGGCAGTGGCGAGGCCGGACCGCCGGTCGTGTACGCGGCGTCGCGAGGCACCACGAGGCGATCGCCAGGCAGGATCTGATAATTGGTCGACGAATCCGTCCCCATGGTAATTTGATCGTAATCAACCGGCAGATCCTGAACGGGCGAGCCCTTCGGAAAGCTGCGAATGAGCCGGATCCGGGCGCGGTCGGCCGAAGGCATGAGACCGCCGACGAACTGGAGTACATCGAGCACGGTCTCTCCGCCGGTGTACGGCAGTCTTCCGGGAAACTGCACGTCTCCTTGTATGTAGTAGTTACGGCTGTTATATGCCGTCACGTCGACGAAGACCGACATGGAGTCTTTCGGATCCCTCCGCTTGGGTGCCTTGGTCGCGGGATCGATGATTGGCTCGCCCGTCGCCTCGTCAAGGACGATGAGGTCGAGCAATTCGTCGGTGAGGTATTGCTGAAGGTGGTGAACGATCTTTTCCTTGATCTCGGGGAGCGTGAGGCCGGCGACATGCAGGTCTCCATAGAAACCCAGGGACATGGTGCCATCGGGGCGGACCAGGCGTTCGCCCGAGATCGGCCTGCCGGGAAGGGCCTCCAGCACTTCGACGATCACGAGATCGGGGGGCTCGACGACGTGAGCGGGCCCTGATTTCATTGCTGCAGAGGTCTTGGATTTCGGTTGCACGGCCGCCTCTGGCCGCGGGTCGGGCCGAGGGCGCGGGCGTCGTGCGTTTGGCTGTGGCTGTTGCGCCGACAGGCTGACTCCGGCGACGACAAGGCTGAGGGCACAAAAAGCGGCGAGTATCTTACCGATCTTGATCATTGTCATGCTCCAGAGGACTCTTTGGACCAGAGAAGGGACCAAACCCGAGGCGGCCTCGGCGGTCGCCTTACCGGCGGCGACCTGGATCGCGGCGCGGATCGTAGATTGAATGAGCTCGGAAGATACCGGAGAGACCCGCTGCGCCACCGTCGCGGACGAAGCGGATCCGAGCGTCGCCGCTGTGACTCCGGCCAGCGTCGCCATGCCCAGGCGCGTCAGCCGCCGGTGTAACAAATCGCGCGCCCGGGCCAGCCGGCTGCGCACGGTGCCCAGCGGGCAGCCGAGCTGGGCGGCGGCCTGCTCGTGGGTCATGCCCTCCCAGTAGCAGAGCGCGACGACGGCGCGGTATTTCTCCGGCAGGCGACGCACTTCTTCCTGAATGACCGGACCGAACTCGGCGTGTTCGGCGTCGCTGGTGTCGCCATGTTCGACGGCCTCGACGACGCGCAGGCCCCCGCGCCGCTCGATCGAGCGGCGCCGGGCGGCTTCGACGCGAGCGCCGGGCCGCGACGCGGCAGGCCACGCCATACAGCCAGCCTCCCACCGATTCGAGCCCCCGGATCGAGCGATGCTTGCGGACCAGGATCAAGAAGGTCGCCTGGAAGGCCTCTTCCGCGTCGGCCAGGTTGCCGAGAACGTTCTGGCAAACGCGCAGCACCATCGGTCCATGGCGCAGCACGAGCATTTCAAAGGCGGCCTCCGCCGCCGCGTCACGCTCGCTGGAAAACCGATCGAGGAGCTGCCGGTCGGAAAAACCACAAGCGGTCCCGGATTCGAACAACGTCTGGATGTCGCGGTACGCCGCGACCGATGAACCACCGGCCATTCTCGCGACTCCCTGGTCTTGACCGTCGACTTCGTAAGATGTGCCTGGAGCGAGGCCAAGCTATCCGTCATTTTGGGACGAGCGAGAGAATGACGGAAAGAAAAAAGCGAACGGAACCCGCGCTTTGCCTGGGCGGCCTACGGCGCGGACGGGGACTTGGCGTGGGGTCGGCGTGACGGAAAGTGATATGTCCGTTGGAGTTGTGCGCAGCGGGAAGAGCCGTCCGCCGGCGGATTCGCGCTGTCTGAAGGTGACAGACAACAGAGCTCGATTGTTTGCTTCATCCGTCATCCCGCCGTCGGACTCAGCAATTCCTCAATTCGCAGCAGGCGGTTGTACTTCGCAAGCCGCTCGGATCGGGCCACCGAGCCGATCTTGATCTGTCCGGCTGCCGTGGCGACCGCCAGGTCGGCGATCGTCGTGTCTTCGGTCTCTCCCGAGCGGGCCGAGACGACCGTGCGGTAACCGTGCTCGCGGGCCAGCCGCATGCGTCCGAGGGTCTCGGTCAGCGTGCCCACCTGGTTGAGCTTGATCAAGATCGCATTGCCGGATCCGCCATCGATCCCCTGCCGCAGCCGTGCGATCTGGGTGGCGAACAGGTCGTCGCCGATGAACTGGATCGATGTTCCAAGCTGCCTGGTGAGATCGGCCCAGCCGGCCCAGTCGTCTTCGGCGAGTCCATCCTCGATCGAGATGATCGGATAACGCTCGACCCACCCGGCGAGCAGGTCGATCATCCCCTGGCTGTCGAGTGCGCCGGCGCCCTTGCGCAGAGCGTAGGCCCCGCGGCGGGATCGTAGAAGTGGCTAGATGCCACGTCGACGGCGATCGCCGCGTCACGGCCCGGTTCGAGGCCGCAGTCGAGCATCGCCTCGACCACGACTTCAAACGCTTGTTCATTGTCGCGAAGCCGCGGGCCGTATCCCCCTTCATCGCCCACCAGGGCCGATTCGAAGCCCTGTTTCTTGAGGACCTGACCGAGCGAGCGATAGACCATGACCGTCATCTCGAGCGCTTTGCTGTAATCGCCGGGAGCGACGGGGACGAACAGGACGTCCTGGATGTCGAGGTTGCCGCCGGCGTGCAGTCCGCCCGAGATCATGTTGACCATCGGGATCGGCAACGCTGGCCCAAGCGGCTTTGCGCGGTCTTCGCTCGCGTCCCAGAGCGTGCGCCAGAGCCGGTTCAGATGGACAAACAGCGGCTCGCCGCGCGCGGCCGCGGCCGCGTGCGCGACGGCGAGCGAAACGCCGAGCACCGCGTTGGCGCCGAGCCGGCTCTTGTTCGGCGTGCCGTCGAGCGCGATCAGCTTCGCATCGATGGCGGCTTGATCTTGCAGGTCCATACCCAGGACTGCAGGGGCGATTTCGTGCTGGACGTTTGCGACGGCTTTCATCACGCCGAGCCCGCCGTAGCGCGGATCGCCGGAGTCGCGCAGCTCGAGTGCCTCGTGCCGGCCCGTGCTGGCTCCCGACGGTACGATCGCGCGGCCCAGCGCGCCCGTGGAGGCGATCGCGTCGACTTCGACCGTTGGCCTGCCGCGCGAGTCAAGGACCTGGCGGGCCTTCAGCGACTTCAAGGCATGCATCACGCTCCCCTTCCGATCGCGGCTTCCAGGATGTTCCGCAGCGCATCCCAGGTCTCGGGCTCCGCCTGAAGCGCAGCCCGCGGCAAATGATCGCCCAACAGCTCGCCCTGTTTCGTCGAGGTATTCCACCGGGCTCTTGCCGTCGACCCGCGCCAGCGAGCAAGCCGCCGCGTGCAAAAGGCCGCGCCGGACGAGGTCAGCTTCGGCAGCCGCGGCCCAGGCTCCGACGCTCGAGATACGCGATCCAGAATCGCGGGGCCAGCTCGGTGTAACGCGAGGCGAGTGCGCGGTCGCGGGGCGATGCGTGGATCGTCTTCATGATCAGATGGCTGAGGAAGAAGCCGAGGTCGAAGGCGGCGTCGCCTCTGTGGGCGCACTCGAAGTCGAGAAGGATCAAGCCGCGCTTGTGCACGAGGATGTTCTTGGGACTGAAGTCGCCCAGGACAAGTGTGCGTTCGTCCGCGGGCGCTCCATGGCGGCGATCAAGTCATCGATGCGCGGCAGCAGATCCGGATGGCGCGGGCGCTCGTGCGATAGTAAGGGTCAACGCGCAGCTCGTCGAAAAGGCTCGTATCGGCGAGAACACCGCGGAGCGCGGGGTGGCGCGGGGCATCGGCATGGATCGTGCCCAGGATCGTGCCTAGCCGGGCGGCAACCTCGCCGTCGATTCGCCCTGCCATCAACTGAGTCTTCCAGGTCACCGCATCGTCGGGTGCACACGTCATTGCGAAAAGGTAGTTCTCGCGGTCGGCAAAGAGCACCTCGGGAACTGTCCCCTCGGGCAGGATCGTCGTGAGCAATTCGAGCGCGGCGTGCTCTGCCCAGATCCGGTCGAGCCGCGCTCGCCACTCCATCGCGACCCGCAGCCGCTCGCGGCACTGCTTGAGCACAAACGGTGCGGCGCCGGCGGCGTCGACCCTCAGCACAATATTGGAAACGCCGCCGCTATATTCCGAAACCTCCACCGGGCCACCGGCCGGAACCAGCGCCGATTCACGGAGATAGTCGGCAGCAGTGACGGCTGTGAGTTCACGCATGGCGCTTCGCTGTCAGACACGTCGATCCTTACCGTCCACGTCGCTCGAAGCTCGGTGATCGGAGTGACGAGCACGACCCGGCTAGTCCGTTGGTCGAAGCCCCAGGCGCGCGATCTTGCCCGCCTTGTCGAGGTCGAAAACCGCGTTCAGCGTCTCGTTTTCGAATTCGGCGCGATACCGCAATTGCACGCCCAGCTCGCTTTCCTTCCGTTCGAGAAGCTGAAAGCTCTTGAGTGCGCCGAATGACGTGAACGCGCCTTTGTCTTGCTTCATGCGGGGGACGAGCGCCGCCCTGGCCGCCTTCGTGAATAGCTCGGCGTCGACTTCCCCTTTCATCGCCTCGTGAATCACCTCCTTGAGCTGTAGCGACCTGTGCGGATCCGTATCAGCGATCGGCTGTTCCGCCTTCTCCGCCAGTGCCGGCACCAGTCGAGCGGCGATTCCCTGCGCGAGCCCACTGGCGTTCCCACTATCCGCGTTGGTCAACACGATGATGGTCAGATGATCGTCCAGGAAGCGCGAAAGGTGGGTGGAAAAGCCGGGGATACCACCGCCGTGTGCGATCAGCCGATGCCCATTCACCTTCCTGATCGCCCAGCCGAAGCCGTATTCGGCATCCGGGCCTTTGCTGAGTCTCGCCGGTGTCCACATTCGCTCGAAGCTGGTGCGCTTGAGCAAGGATTCCGTGTCGAGCGAGGCATCCCACTTCACCAGGTCGGCAACGCTCGAGACGAGCATGCCCGCCGCGAACGGCTGGGTCGGACTGACGTACTCGCCATTCCTCAGCGTTTGGCCGTCCGAGGTGTAGCCTTGGCGCGGCCCTTGATCACATCTCGCAGGTCGTTCACGCGGGTTTGCGTCATCCCGAGCGGCTTGAAGATCCGCTCGCTCAGGAATTCTCCGTACGGTTTGCCGGAGACTTTCTCGATGAGCATTCCGAGCAGGAAATAGCCTGTATTGCTGTAGCTCCACTTTTCGCCGGGCGCGAATTCCAGTGGCTCCTTCGCCACCAGGTCGAGTATCTCGCGCTGGCTGTAGTCTTTCCGCGCGGACTTGTGGAAATCCCTCACGGACGTGTAGCTCTTGATCCCAGACGTGTGGCTGAGCAACTGGCCGACCGTCACCACTTTCCACGCCGGCGGGAGGTCGGAAAGCCGGTCCGTGATCTTGTCGTCAAGCCCGAGCTTGCCATCCTCGACAAGCATCATGACCGCGGTCGCCGTGAACATCTTGGTCACCGAGGCGAGTTGATAGACCGAGTTCTCTGTTGCCGGGACGGAAAGTTCCACGTTGGCGAAGCCATATCCTTTCAAACGGACCACTTTGCCGTCTTGCACGATGGCGATCGAGACGCCCGGGATATGGCGCTTCTGCATTCGACCTTCGATGTAGGCGTCTACGGCGTCGGACGAGGAATCCGCTCTCGCATCGGATTGGGCGTATTCGGGCGGCAGCGACGACGCCTGGGCCCGTGGCAACGGTGCGCAGGCTGCCAGAAAGATGAGGATCGCGCTCGATGGGAATCTCATCGCAACATCCAGGCCTTTCGGGTGTGGGTGACAGTGATGCCGGATTCCAGGGTCTACCACAAGATTCTCCCGTGGGCCACTGCACACTCCACTCTCCTCGCTCGGCCGCGTCGCCCTGTTGCCTTCCGAACGCCTGCTCGTGATTCCAGGGAAAGTAAGCCCAGGCGCCGAAGAGCCGCACGCGCTTTACCCGCGAAGGCCCGTGATGTGGCGCGCTACAGGAGACGTCGCCTCCAAGGAAGCTCCGAGGCCGGCGATGCCATGCGCTTCACGCCGGGGCATCGAGCGGCAGTTCGATCTCCACGATCAGGCCGGGGTTGGAATTGCGCGCGCTCATCCGGCCTTGATGCAATTCGACGGCGCGGCTCGCGATGGCCAGTCCCAGTCCGACGCCGCCGCTGGAGCGGTCGCGGTCGGACTCGACGCGGTAGAACGGCTTGAAGATCTCGGCCAAGGATTCCGCCGGAACGCCCGGCCCGTGGTCGCGGATGCTGATCGTGGCGAGGGTTTCGCTCGACGACAATTTGACCTCGATCGAGCTGCCTGCGGGAGCGTGGCGGATCGCGTTGCGCAGGACGTTCTCGCAGGCGCGGCGCAAGAGCTCGCGGTCTCCGGTTATCGCGGTCGGCCCGTTGATCGTCGGGGCAAGCCCGCAGCCGCTGCGCTTCGGCCTCTAGAGTACAATCGGCGACCAGTTCACGCAGCAGTGCGTCGAGCCTGACGGGCTCGAGGTTTCTGGCCGTCGGATCCCCCTCGGCCCGGGTGAGCTGGAGCAGCTCGTCAACCAGGTCGATGAGCCGGTCGGCTTCCTTGCGGATCCGCGCCAGTGCCGCCTCGCGGTCGGAGCTGGTCCTGCGCCAGCTCGACGGCGAAGCCCAGCCGGGCCAGCGGCGAGCGCAGCTCGTGCGAGACGTCCTGGAGCAAGCCGGCGCTCCGCCGAGAGCAGCGTTGTGATCTGGTCGGCCATGCGGTTGAACGCGCGGGCCAGCTCGCCGATCTCGTCTTGACGCGTCAGATGAAGCGAATGCTCAGATCGCCGCGGCCAAACCGTCTCGACCACTCGTCGCAGGCCGCGCAGCGGCGAGGCCAGGTGGACGGCGAGCAGGTAGCAGAGCACGGCGATCAGAAGCGGCAGCCAGAGGAAATAGCTCAGCGAATCCCAGGGATCGAGCCGTGGGAGCGGCGGCAGCACGGTGATCAAGCGATACTGGCCGTCGTCGGAGACGCGGACGCGCACGGCCAGCGGTCCGCTTGCCGGCAGGAATCGCCAGAATGGAGAGCGGTATGACCGCGGACCTTCTCGACCTCAGGGCCGACCGATCCTCGCCGCTGACCAGGTCGATCCCACGTCTGTCGGTCAAGAAGAATTCGGACTCGGAATACGCGTTCAGTCGATTCAGGTACGCGTCCAGCTGCGTCGTTCCGCCCTCTTCGAAGGCGCGGCGGGCGTCGTCCAGGAGGAGGGCATTGATCCGGGAAGATCCCCGGTCACGGCCCGAGAGCCGCGCGGACAGGAGCATCGACGTGATCACGAAACCCGACCAGCGAGAGGACGACCGTCACGACGAACCACAAGACGATCTTGGTGAAGATCGACCTGACCCGGATCTTCATCGAGCGTGCCTCTTCGTGCTCGCACCGACTTCGGCGCAGAACAGGTAGCCGACGCCGCGGATGGTGCGGATCAACCCGCCGAGCGCGCCCGAGCTTCTTGCGCAGGTGGCTGACGTGGACGTCGAGCGAGCGATCCAGGGGCGAGGCGGGCCGCTGGTGGATCGCCGCGGTCAACTCGTTACGGGAGACGACCCGGCCCGCCGAGCGGAGGATCAGGTCCAGGATGTCGAACTCGATCGTCGTGAGCTCGACAGCGGCCTCCCGTCGGACCAGACCTCGCGCGTGCCCGGCGACAGCTTGACGCCATTGACCTCGAGGGCTTCACGGGCTTTGGGCCGCGAACCGGCCCGCGCGGCGGAGCACGGCGCGGATCCGGGCGGTCAGCTCCTCGGGCTCGAACGGCTTGGGCAGGTAGTCGTCGGCGCCGGCATCCAGGCCCGCGACGCGGTCCGCCTTGGCGGTCCGCGCCGTGAGCATGATGATCGGCACCTGGCTGCGCCGGCGAACCTGCCGCAACAGCTCGAATCCGTCCAGTCCCGGCAGCATCACGTCCAGCAGGATCAGGTCGTACGTGCCGCCGAATGCCTGCGCCAGACCCCGACGGCCGTCGTGGATCGCCTCGACCCGGATGCCGCGCGCAGCGAAAAACTCCTGCATCAGCTCGCAGAGCTCGACGTCGTCGTCGATCAACAGGACGGAGAGCTCGGGTTCTGCCACAACCGGTCGCGACTCGACATTCATTGCGCGATGTTCTTCCATCCGGTGACACACAGAGGAATGGGGCTGAGATGATTTCCGGCTCTGAACTCGAGGGCCCGCGTGGAGATCACATACGGAATATCTCCCCGGACAAGCTCCTTCAATCTATAGAGCGTCAATGCGCTCGTGTGTGGAACGGCCCGAATCCGATTCGGGCATAACTCGACCGGGTCCGCCGATGATCAGTCTTCGCAGGGAGAGTCGAAAACGTGCGACAATTCGAATTCGTCTGCTCCCTGCGAAGGAAAAGAAAAGGTTGCGCGGTTCCGTCACGACGACGAACCTGAATGCAGGGACTGCCTTATCGCCAATTGCCAAACCCGCCACGCGGCATGCCGCCCCATCCTGGTCCCATGCCCTGGGAGCCGAGGTCTCAGATTCCAACACTCGAGACGCCGGGAAGGCCCAGGAGGTACGGCGAAACTGACTGCAGAGTCGACTCGTGCTCGCGCAGCCGACGACGTCGAGGTCGAGCTTCCGGCGACTTGGCTGGAGTGCCGTTGCAACCGCGGCCTGGTCGGCCTGAATCTGCGTGATCTGCGCCGACGTCATGCCCATGCTCGCCAGCACGGCCGCTGCGTCGGTCTGAACCTGCGTCACCGCGGCGCTGCTGGAAAGCGTGCCCATGCGGATCGCGTCGAGGTCATCCTCCACAGCGCCGACGACGCGTGGGTGGGCTGGTTGCCACTGGGATTGTCGAATTGAAGGTCCGTCTGCAGGGTTTGCATCGCAGACTGGACTGTCGAGCCGGACGACGAAGACGAACCCGCCGTCGTGCTCGAGCCCGGCGCGGCTGTCGTCGTGCCGTTGGAGGTCGATGACGCCGCCGCCGTTGTCGCCGTCTGGATCGCGGTCTGCGATCGCCTGCTGATCAGACTGGATCTGCGTGACCTGGGCTTGCGTCAGCCCCATACTCGTCAGGATCGCTCGCCTGGTCAGCCTGGATCTTCGTCTGCGCCGCGGTTCCGCTGAGCGTGCCTTTGCGAATCGCACCAGGTCGTCTTCGAGTGCGCCCACCGACGCGTGCGTGGGCCGGGCGCCGCTGGGCACGTCCGTTTGGAGATCGGTCTGGAGTGTTTGAAAGGCTTGCCCGACCGCCGAGGACGAAAAGACGCTCGCTGACGGCGGTGCCGTCGACCCGGTTCCTCCCTCCAGCAACGGCGCGGTCAAGAGAAGACTCGGATTCCTGATTCCCCCGCCCAACCCCAGCGAGCCTCCTCCAAAAAACCCGATTTGCTTTCCGGCCTGGACTGACCCCAGGTACGCCGCCCGTGACCCCGGGGACGCCCATCCCTCCCATCATTGCGCCCGACAGCCCGAAGCCCGCGGCAGCAGGCTCCTTGCTTCGAGATTCTCACACGTGATGATTGCCTTGGCCGCCACCCTCGGCCTGCGCTTGCAGGCGCAGACCGTCTTTTATCTCCATCAGACCGTGCATGAACGCATCCTCCTTGACGAACCAGCGACCTTCTAGATCTCACCACCGACACGGTTAACCGCTCGGAATGATCGCGTAATTTGAGGCCCACCTCCGTCTCTGGGAAAAGAAACGCCGGCGCTTCGCGGAGCCGACGTTGCTCCCGCCAGATTGGGAATCGAAATTCGCACTTTTTGCGTGCCAGCGATGCGGACGAATTAAGAAATCTTAACAAGCCGTTGCCGGTGCTTCGACGCGAATAAAGTGCGATCTCTCGCCCGTTGAGTCACGCCAAGGTCACGGATTCTGGCGAGCCAGGCGGTCCCAGGCGGTAGGGCTTCAATCGAGAATTTTTCACTTCTGGAAGCGAGCTTCGATCTGCGCGGATGGCGCAGCGCAATCGCGCGAGCCCGCCGCGCATTTCCGGTGCCGATTACGCCTGGACCGATAGAGACCTGCCTTGCACGCGGTTTGCCGGCAGGCCGGGTTCGGGCCCGGCCGGCACGCGCGAGTCGCGGCAGGCGTTACCGTGTCTTCGAGTGGAGGCGATTGCGATGAGACCACGATTGCGAACGCGGCGTGAGATCCTTTCGATCGTTTTGACGACTGCCTCGATCGCGATCGGGGCCGTGTGGGCCGGCGGCGCGTGCGGTGCTGCCGAATGGGCCGGCTCGCCGCCGGCTTCACCGGCCACCGAGTTAGAGAAATCGAGCGACCTGGTCGTGCACGAGTGGGGGACGTTCCTGGGGATGAACGGCTCCGACGGCGCGTGCGCTCGACGGCATGTACCACGAGGAGCACGCCCTGCCGGCGTTCGTGCACAGCCGCAGCCGCGACCAGCTCCGGCTGCCGATGGTATGTTCATCAAGGGCGAAACGCCGGTGATCTACTTCTACACCGAGCGTCCGGCAGCCGGTCCGGGTCGGCGTCGGATTTCCCGCAGGGGCATCTGGACGCAGTGGTATCCCGCAGGCGCAGCTCGGTCCGACCCTCCCTGCTCGAGCAGGCCGAGAAGCCGGATCGCCTGAGTGGCGGACGGATCTGCTGGTTCGCCGAGGTGATCCCGCGCGTCCGGCGGTCAAGCATGAGATCGGCAAGAAGCCAGGGGCCGTGCGCCGGATCCGAGGTGAAGCTGCCGGCGACCAGCAGCGATGCCTTGTGGAACCACGCGCGCGAGGTCGACGCGGCGTTCGTCAAGACGATCAACGCGCGCCGACGAGCCGGCGACCGCCGAGTACGAGAGGTTCCTGTTCTATCGCGGCCTGGGCGAGACCCGCCTGCCGCTCCGGTTCGACGAGGGCGGCAAGGGCACGCTGACGCTCGATCGCGAGCCGATCGCTCGGCGACGGCGTCCGGCACGTCTTCGTCCTCCGGGTCGAGAACGGCCGCGGGGCCTACAGCTACCGCCCCGGCTTGCGGCCCGGCGAACGGGTCGACGGCGTGATCCCGTCGATGGACAAGGCCCAGCCCCTGGCCGAATTCACCAGGGCCATCGCCGACGACCTGGCCGCGCGGCTGACCGAGGCGGCCTCTATGCCAAGGAGGCGCGGGCGATGGTCAACACCTGGACGACCAGCTACTTCCAGACCGAGGGAATCCGCGTGCTTGTTCGTGCTGCCGCAGTCCTGGACCGACGCGTTCATTCCGATGACGATCGACCCGAAGCCCAAGCAGGTCGTCCGCGTGATGGTGGGCCGGCTCGAGCTTCTGACCGCCGAGCGGGAGCGCCTGGCCGAGAACGCGGTGCGCGACCTGGCCGGCCACGGATCCGGCCGAGCGACAGCAAGCCTTCCGCGTTCCTCAGCGAGCAGGGCCGATACGTCGAGCCGATCGTCCGGCGCGTGCTGCAGAACCACCCAGGACGACGGGGTGCGGACGCTCTGCCGGCGGCTGCTCCTGACCGAGCTTCGTGACCGAGCTCCGCGCGGCGGTCCACAACGCGGCCGACGGCAAGCGGCTCAACACCGATCCCGGTCCTGCTCCGTGCCCAGCTGGCCCGGCTGCTCCGCGAGATCGGTCTGAGCACCGAGGCCCGGTCCGAGGGCGATGCCGTCCTGACGGCGCTCAAGGATGCATCCGACCGAGCTGGATCAATCCCAGGCCGCCAGTCCCGCGCGCGCTGCGAGATCCGGGCCGCCGCGCTCGAGGCGATGGGCGACGACCAGACGGCATCGAGAATCTACGCCCGCCGGATCGAGCTCCAGTGCGCATCGCTAACGGGGACATCGATCCGAGCATCGATCGCCTGGCTCCGCGACTGGTGGGTGGGCCGCGCCTATGCTCAGTGCGTGGCGCGGAGCGGCAAGGCCGGTCGCGACGATCGCCGCGCTGGAGAGGAAGCTGGCCCGACGCCTCGGCGAGACCGCTGCGGCGATGATCGGGCCGCTCGCGTGTCCTCCTGGCCTTCCTCCTCGATGGCCAGGGCCAGCCCGCGCTGGCCGACGTCGCAATGGTCGTCGCTGGCCGGCAAGCCCAAACTGAATGCGGCCGTCGACGCCACCGATGCCCGCTCCAAAGGAATCCGGAGAACCGGGTACGTGATTTCGCGAGTTAAGGCCGCCGTGAACGTGTAAGATGGAACAGGATGGCCGAGGGCCGCAATCGCGCGATCCCGGCCCGGCATTCGGGCATCCTGACCAGTATGCAGGTTGCATCGATCCACGATGTCCCACGCCGGCGACACCAGGAATCGTCGACTGAGACCGCTCCAGGCCCAGGACCTGGAGCGGTTCCGCGCCTACCTGGGCCTGCTGGCCCGGCTGGAGGTCGCCCCGCGGCTGCGCGACAAGGTCGACCTCTCCGGGGTCGTCCAGCAGACGCTGCTGGAAGCTCACCAAGGCTTGATTGACAATCCGCACGCACGCCGCGAGCCGAGGCGGAGGCCGCCGCGCTGGCTGCGTTCGATTCTGAGCCACAACCTGGCCGACGTGCTGCGCAAGCTGGCGGCCCGGAAGCGGGACATCCGGCTGGAGTGGTCGCTCGACACGGCGCTCGACCAGTCGGCGTCGCGCGTGGAACAGTGGCTCGCCGCCGAGCAGTCGTCGCCCAGCCAGCATGCCATTCGCCAGGAGGAGCTGCTGCGGATGGCCGAGTCGCTGGCGCGCTGCCCGAGGCGCAGCGACGCGCGATCGAGCTGCATCACCTCCAGGGCCGGCCGCTGGCCGAGATCGCCGCCGAGCTGGGCTCGACCAAGGCGGCCGTGGCCGGATTGCTCCATCGCGGGCTCAAGACGCTTCATGCGAACTCGAATCGGCAGGATGTCGTCACGGCAGTGATAGGGTCGATCGCCTGTGACGCCGGTAGCGCCCGTGATCGCGCTCGCGTACCTTGCGAGACGTACAACGTGAAATAACCAAATGCCTAGCATTCCTGCGCATTGATCCGAGACGAGCGGCCGAGCGCGCTCGCAGATCGCGAGCAGCGGCTGAACGAGGTCATCGCGGCTTATCTCGAGGCGGCTCGAGGCGGGCGATCCGCCGGATCGATCGTCGCTGCTGGCACGGCATCCCGACCTGGCGGCCGAGCTGGCGTCGTTCTTCGCCAACCAGGACCACATGGCGCGGCTGACCGCGCCGCTCCGCGACCAGGAGATGGCACCTGAGGTGCCGCACGCGCCGACGGCGCGGCAACGCGGATCACCGGCCGCGCGGGGCCCGAGGCGATGACGCTCCCGTTCCCTCCGGTTGCGGAGGAGGATTCCGAAGGCGGGAACCGCAAGCACGCCGGCGGACGGTGTCGACCTCGCGGCACCGGACACCGCGGAAGGAAGCCGGGTCGCGTCCGCTACTTTGGCGACTACGAGCTGATCGAGATCATCGCCGCAAGGCGGGATGGGGGTCGTCTACAAGGCCCGGCAGGTGAGCCTGGATCGAGTGCTGGCGCTGAAGATGGTGCGTGCCGGCCGGTTTGCGACGCCCGACGATCTGCAGCGATTCCGGCTGGAGGCCGAGGCCGCGGCGCACCTGGATCATCCGCACATCGTGCCGATCTACGAGGTCGGCGAGCACGACGGCCACCATTATTTCAGCATGAAGCTCGTCGAGGGGGGCAACCTGGCGGCGCAGGTCCTGGCGGGTTTCGAGACAACCCGCGCGCCGCGGCGCGGCTGGTGGCGACCGTGGCCCGCGCCGTCCACTACGCCCATCAGCGCGGCATCCTGCACCGCGACTTGAAGCCGGCGAACATCCTGCTTGAGCGGTCCGCCCGGGTGCGCCGCTCGACGACCTCGTTCCGCTCGTGACCGACTTCGGGCTGGCCAAGCGAGTCGAGGGCCAGGGCGCCGCCCAGTTGACTCAATCCGGCTCGATCGTGGGCACCCCCAACTACATGGCTCCCGAGCAGGCCGAGGGCCGGCGCGAGGCGGTCACGACGGCCGCCGACGTCCACGCCTTGGGGGCGATCCTCTTCGAGCTGCTCACGGGCAACCCGCCGTTCCGAGCCGAGACGATGCTCGAAACGCTGCGGCTGGTCCGCGAGCAGGAGCCCGCGCGACCCAGCACGCTCAACGCGAGAATCGACCGCGACCTGGAGACGATCGTGCTCAAATGCCTGGAGAAGTCGCCGCCAGCGCCGCTATCCATCCGCGCTCGCGCTGGCCGAGGACCTCGAGCGCTGGCTCGGCGACCTGCCGATCCGCGCCCGGCCGGCGACGCTCGGCGCACCGAGTGCTCAAGTGGGTCCGGCGCCGGCCGGCGGCCGCTGCGCTTCTGCTGGCGTGCGCTGTGGCCGTCTTCGCGAGCGCGCTGGCGGTGCGCGGGCACGTCAGGGCAGCGCGGCTCGGGGGCGATGTTGCCAGGAAAGACCTCGATCTTTTCGCGGAACGAGAGAAAATCCGCCAGACCGAACAGGAGCTCACAAGAGCGCAGGAGCGCAGGCTGCGGCTCGAAGAAGACCAGTACGCCGCGCGGATCCTTGCGGTCGCACAGGCGCTGGACAATAACGATGCGAGCCGCGACGACCCGCGAGGCGTGGAGCGCCTGCTGGCGGAATGTGCGCCGCGGTTGCGGAACTGGGACTGGCGGCATTTGAGCCGCCGCCTGCATGCGCAGCTTGCGACGATCGAGGGCCACTCGGGATTTGCGTGCGGGCAAGAGTTTCCACCGGGTACGGCGAGTGTCCTGTGTACGCACGAGGGCCTGGGCGTCTCCGTCTGGGACGCCGCGATCGATCCAAGAATTCGCCGGATTCACGGCCCTGACGGGAACAGTTACGGCGCGTCTTTCGATCGCGCGGGCAGACGCATGGCCAGTGCCGGACCGGACGGCCAGATCAAGGTCTGGGACCTGGTTGAGGGACGTCTGAAACGAGTGTTGCAGGGTCACGAAGGCTGGGCCGCCGGCGTGGCGTTCAGCCGCGATGGAGGCACGCTCGCTTCGGCCGGGCAGGACGGGACGATCCGGATCTGGAATGTGAATGAGAATCCGAAGCCCGGCGACGAGACCGGTAAGCCTTCGCAGATTCTGCGCGGACACGAGCGCGGCGTCTTCAGCGTTAACTTTGCACCCGATGGGACGAAGCTCGCCTCGGCCGGGCAGGACGGAACGGTCCGCGTCTGGGACCTGGCCCAGCGGCCGCCGGCCACAACGCTCGTCTTCCGCGGGCACGAGAAGGACGTTTGCGCGGTGGCCTTTCATCCCGCGGGAACGACGGTCGCTTCCGGCGGGGCCGATCGCTCGGTGCGGGTCTGGGACGCCGTCACCGGCCGCGAGCGCCTGCGGTTTCAGGCGGCGGCCATCCGCGTGAATGCGATCGCCTACAGCCCGGACGGCGCCATGATCGCCACCGGGAGCCTGGACGGCCCCGTCGGCCTGTGGCAGGCCGAGACAGGGCGCCCGGTGGCCGTGCTGCGCGGGCATGCAGCACCGGTTTTCGCCGTCGCATTCAACAGCGACGGGACGAAGTTGATCTCTGCCGGCCAGGACGCAACACTCAAGCTCTGGGACCTCACGAGCGAGCCCGGCGTGCGTTCGTATCGGTCGCGCGCAGTCCGCCCTGGCGAGCGGGGCCGATGACGAAGCCGCCCTGGTGGCGCTGGCTGGGGGGCGTGGCGATCGCACCCTCGGGAACCGAGCTCGCCGCCGCGGGCACCGGGAACCAGGTCGCGCTCTGGGACATCACGACCGCCGGGCCAGAGCGAACGCTGCGCGGGCCCCAGGGAACCGCGATCGCACTGGCCTTTAATCACGACGGCTCGAGACTTGCCGTGGCCGGCACCGATCGATCGGTGCGGATCTGGGACCCGCGCCACGTCCGCGAGCCGGTCGTGATCACCGACGAGCGCAGTCGGGGTGGCCAGCGTTGCATTCAGTCCCGATGGAAAATTACTGGCAACCGGCGGAGGTGATCCCCCATTCGTCGTGAACGAACCGAAGGGCAAGGTTCCACCCCCGCTCGGACCGGGACGAACGATCCGTCTCTGGAATCCGATCACCGGCGGCGCGATCCAGGCGCTCGCCGGTCACACTGGCTCGGTCCACGGCGTGGCGTTCCAGCCGGATGGCAACCGGATTGCTTCCGTGGGCGCCGATGGCAGCGTGAGGCTCTGGATGACGGCGACCGGCGAAATGAAGATGCTGCGGGGGCCGCAGCCGACCGCACTCTTTTGCGTGGCCATCAGCCCGGATGGGAGCAAGCTGGTCGCCGCGGGCGCGGATCGCACGATCCGCTGCTGGGAGCTCTCGACCGGCCGCCTGATCCACGAGCTCGCCGGCCATTCCAACTGGGTGCTGGGCGTTGCATTCAGCCCGGACGGCACCAGGCTCGCCTCCGCCGGCGCCGATCAGACCGTTCGGATCTGGGACCCAGTGCGCGGGCGTGAGCTCTTGACCCTACGCGGTCCGCGCGATCGCGTGCACGGCGTCGCCTTTGGCAGCGAAGGCAGCCGCATCGCGGCGGCATCGGCCGACGGCGTCGTCCGCGTCTGGGAGGCCGATCCGGCCACTGCGGGCGAGTAGGAGATTTGATTGAGACCCGCCCGCGGCGTCGCCGGGCGGTCGCGCGCACCGCCGTTTGGCGAACGACAGTGGAACGCCGACGCGCAGGCGCTCCGCCTTTCTCCGGCTGCTCGATTGCCCCGCCGGGATTCGGTATAGTCTCTCGAGGATCGAACTCGGCGCTCCCTGTCGCGGCTCCGCAGCAGGATTGCCGGGGACCGGCGTGCCGGCACTCGAGCGACGCGGGAGAGCGAGATGGACGCCAAGGATTCCGGCTCGGTCACGCACTGGATCAATGCCCTGCGCGACGGCGACCAGGCGGCGGCCAGGGAGGTCTGGCGACGGTACTTCCACGCGCTCGTCCGGCTCGCCCGGTCCAGGCTGCGGTCCAAGGGGCGAGGAGCCGCGGATGAAGAAGACGTGGCGCTCTCTGCCTTCGACAGTTTCTACGCGGGCATGGCGCACGGGCGGTATCCGGATCTTGCCGACCGGGACGACCTCTGGCGGCTGCTGGTGACGATCGCGGGCCGAAAAGCCGTGGACCTGGACCAGTGGGAGTCGCGGCAGAAGCGGGGTGGCGGGCGCGTCCGGCACGCGTCGGCCCTGGCGGCCAGCGCGGAGCCCGGCGAGGATGGCCTGGCCCAGATCACGGGCGCCGAGCCCAGCCCGGAATTCGCCGCCATCGTGGCCGAGGAATGTTCTCGACGGCTCCAGGGGCTGCCGGATGAGTCGCTGCGCCAGGTTGCGCAGCTCAAGATGGAAGGTTACCGCAACGAGGAGATCGCAGCCGAGCTCGGCTGCGGCCTGCGGACCGTCGCGCGGAAGCTTGAAGTCATCCGCAAGGCGTGGCAAGACGAGGCACTGCCGTGATTGTCCCGGTCATCCCCGGCCGGCTTGCAAGACAAGCCGGCCGCTTTTTTCATCTCAAGTCCGCAGCGAAGCCCGCAGACGATTGTCTCGTGTCGCGCTCTGGAGGGAAAATCACCGCTCGCGGACAAACTCTCGCCGAATGACCCGCCTGACTGCTCACGCTGATTGCGACATCATCTTGAGCGGCAAGGTCTTAGATCAGACGCACTCATTGGTACGCGGATTGCCATTCGTTCACGGTTGCTGGTTTGCCGTGCGCCGAGCGTTGGCGGGGCGGTGAAACCTGCGCCGAACATGAGTGGCCCTGGAGAGACCATGACCATGAAGCGTCGTCGCGGATTCACGCTGATCGAGCTGCTGGTGGTGATTGCGATCATCGCCGTTCTGATCGCGCTGCTTTTGCCGGCGGTGCAATCCGCTCGCGAGGCGGCCCGGCGGACGCAGTGCATCAACAATATGAAGCAGATGGGGCTCGCGCTTCACAACTATCACGACGCGCTGCTGGCATTACGCGCCGGGCTACATCGCGGGCAGCCGGTTCATCGACGCCGAGACGGACACCGCTCCCGGCTGGGGTTGGGCGTCGATGATTCTACCGCAGCTCGACCAGTCGCCGTTATTCGCGTCGATGAACTTTTCGCTCTCGATGGCAGCGCCGGCCAACACGACCGGGACCCAGACGAGCATGGCGGTCTTCCAGTGCCCCTCGGACCAGCTACCGGGCAGGACGTTTCTGATCGGAGATGGTCTGGGCGACACGATTGCGACGGTGAGCCCCAGCTCTTACGCTGCCTGCACGGGCAGCGATCACGCGGACGTTGCCCTTGGGCTCAATAACGACGGATCCGGCGACGGGCTTTTTTTCCGCAACAGTTTCATCCGGTTTTCGTCGATCATCGATGGCACGAGTCAAACCATAATGTTGCTCGAGCGTTCATGGGGGGCCTCGGAGGGGACCTGGACCGCGCGCCGGCCAATGGGCTGATCCTTCGCGGGCCGTTCAATCCCTGCCCGGGATCGGCGGTCGCGACTTATCTCGCCCCTTGCCTGGTTCTGGCCCATTGCCATTTGCTGAACACCAACGCCGACACCGACAGCGGCCTGGACGACCCGTCGAGCTTTCATCCCGGCGGGGCCAACATCCTGTTCGCCGACGGCTCGGTGCATTTCTTCAAGAACGTCCAATCCGACGCAGGGGTGAATCCGGACGGGTCGACCCGCTATACGCCAGCCAGCTTGATCTTACAGGCCATGGGCACTCGCGGCGGTGGCGAAGTTGTCAGCAGCGATTCGTATTGACCTCAGTCGCAGGAGCGAAGAATTGACTCGAGCCGCGGGAAGCGTCCTCGCTTTGATCACGGTCGTGGCGGCGGGCTGCAGTCGGGAAGCGCGGGGGCCAGTGCTCTCGGGAGGGCGCGAGGTCAAGTCGTGGGTCGCGGCTTTGAGCGATCCCAAGGCGACGGTCCGTCGCCAGGCCGTGCTCAAGCTGGGTAACGTCGGCGACACCGATCCCGCCGCGGCGGAGGGCCTGTCGCAGGCGCTCCTCGACCCCGAGATGCTGGTCCGAAAAGAAGCCATCCTCGCGGTCGTGAAGCTGAAAACGCCAGGCCCGGCAATCCGGGCGCGACTCGACGACATCAGCCGCACGGACCGCGACCCCGCGCTGCGCGAGCTCGCCAAGCGGGCTGTCGCCAAGATCGAACACCGCGAGTAAAGCGGTGTCCAACCTGCCTGTTCTTTCCTTTCGAGCCGGCGAGGGCACGGCCCGACGATGCCGGGATCGCGGGTCCTGCGCTTCGATCCACCGATCGAGATAATTGCGCCGGGAGCGGGCTGCGCTGCACTTCCGCGGAGCGAACACAATTTCACGGCGCCGAACAACCGCGGGACCAGCATCGCTGCTATCTTGGAAAAAACTGGATTGGCGCTCCGCTCTCGGATGCACTATTGGTAGTAACGAGCTTTCGAGGCGGGGGAGCAAGCGAGATGGCGAACGCACCGGCCCAGGCCTTCGGCGAGCCGCTGGAGGCACTCTTCGGCGGGGGGACATGCGCCGGCCTGAGCGACGGGCAATTGCTCGAGCGGTTCCTGGCCGGCCGGAACGAGGCTGGCGAGCTGGCCTTTGAGACACTGGTGAGCCGACATGGGCCGGCCGTACTCCGGGTGTGCCGCGGCGTCCTGCGCGACCCAAACGACGTACATGATGCATTTCCGGCGGTCTTTCTGGTGCTGGCCCGCCGCGCCGGAGCGATTCGCCGTCGCGCGTCGCTCGGGAGCTGGCTATACGGCGTCGCAGTACGGGTCGCGGCACGGGCGCGGGTCGCGGTCGTTCGCCGCAGCATCCGGGACCGCCGTACGGCGCAGGCCGCCCAAGCGATCGTGGCGGCCGGACCGATCCAAGATGGCGATTCGCTGGCTGAACGGCACGAGGGCGCTCTGATCATTCACCAAGAGGTGAACCGGCTTCCCGAGAGATTCCGCGCGCCCATCGTGCTTTGCTACCTCGAAGGGTTGACTCATGACGAGGCCGCGGCGCGACTGAGCTGGCCGGTCGGGACCGTGCGCAGCCGGCTCTTCCGCGCGCGAGCGCGCTGCGCGACCGCTTGAACCGCCGCGGCCTGACCGCGCCGGCGGCGCTGGGACTCTTGTCGCAATCAACTGTGGGCGAACACGTCGCCGGAGACGGTTCCGGTCCGGACGCCAGCCTGTCGCCGTCTCAATTACCCCGCGAGCTAGCGGCTGCCGTCGCACGGGCCGCCTCTGCAGTCGCGGCTGGTGACTCCCCGGCCGGGGTCTCGATCACGGCAACCTCACTCTCGCTCGCACAAGGAGTCTTGAAGACCATGACGCTTAAGAAACTGCTGTTCGCGGCCCTTACGGTCCTGCCGCTGGGAATGATCGCCACCAGCGGCGGCGCGTTCCTCGCTGGGAAGACCCACGGGCAGGATCCCCGCACCGCCGAAGCGGCCCCACCTCGAACCGTGAAACAAGCCGACCCCAGAGAGGAGTCGAAGGCGCTTGCCAACCTTGAACTCCTCGAACAGCAGCTTCTCGAAGCCGCTCGCAAGCGCTATGAAACTCAGAAGGCCCACTACGAAGGGGGCCGGATCGCGCTCGACCGTTTTGCCGATGCGAGCAAGCAACTAGCGCTCGCGGAGCTGAGGACCGCCACGACGGCCGGTGAACGAACCTCCATCCGGCAGCGCCACATCGATCGACTCAAGGACCTCGAAAAACGAGCGCAAGCCGATGTCGACCTCGGGACAGGATCCATCGCAAACGTCTCCGAAGTGAGTTATCGACGTCTGGAAGCGGAAATTGACTTGAAGCTCAGTCAAAAGCCAGAGGGCGAGATGGCCTCGATGCTGAGTCGCCTGAGTACGCTTGAGAAGAAAGTCCAGGAGCTCCAGAATGCCCGGGGCGGGCAGCCGACCCACCGTCCTTAACTGGCAACGTGGAGACGCCGATGATACCGCGGCGGAGGGCCGAGCGCAGCGCTCGGCGACCCCGAGCTGCTGGTCCGAAAAGAAGCCATCCTCGCGGTCGTGAAGCTGAAAACGCCGAGCCCGGAAATCCGGCACGACTCGACGACATGAGCCGCACGGACCGCGACCCCGCACTGCGCGAGCTCGCCAAGCGGGCTTTAGCCAGGATGGAGTGAGGCTCAATCGCGCGCGAGTATCGCCGACGACGACATCAGGGTTGCAGCGACTCGTTCACCAGCCGGTGCAGGTCGTCACGCAGCGCGATGCGGACAGCGGGGTCGAGCTGGGTCATCATGACGCCGATCAGCTCGTGCTTGGGGTCGACCCAGAAGTCGGTGTAATAGGCCCCGCCCCACCCGAAGGTCCCGGCGGGATCCTTCTTGGGGTCGTCACGCGAGACCGCGTTGATGCCAAATCCGTAGCCGAACGCGAGCCCGTGCACGGGAATCCAAAGACTGAGCGCCGCCGGTCTGGTCGCGGGTCATGGCGTCAACCGTCTCCGGCCGCAGAATCCGCGCTCGCTCGAGCTCGCCGTGGTTCAAGATCATCTGCAGGAACCGGGCATAGTCGCCCGCCGTCGAGACCAGCCCGGCCCCGCCGGAAAAGTACCCCTGCGACCCCTGGTAGGCCAGGCTCGGAGCGTAGACGAGCGGGCCCTTGGAATTTGGCCCGTCGGCGGCCCGGGTGATCTTGCCGTCGGAGCTGTGTTCATACAGCGCCGCCAGCCGCCCGCGGCTCGACTCGGAGACAACGAAACCCGTGTCATGCATCTTGAGCGGTGTGAAGATCGCCTCGGCGAAAAACGCGTCCAACGGCTTGCCAGAAACGACCTCGACCAATCGGCCGAGCACGTCGGTGTTGAGGCCGTATTCCCAGGCCGTTCCCGGTTGATGGACCAGCGGTAGGCCTGCAAGCGCCTTACGTTTTCGGCGAGCGAGTGGTCGCAGGGCGCCAGGCCGTCGCAGATGCCGGCCTCGGAGTAGAATCGCCCGACCAAGGGATGGTTGCGGAATCGATAACAAATGCCCGAAGTGTGCGTCAGCAAGTCGCGGATCGTGATCGGCCTGTACGCAGCGACAAGTTCGATCTCGCCGCCCGGATCACTTGACGCCGTTTTGGATGGATCCTGCGCCTTGGCTGGATCCTGCGCCTTGGCTGGATCCTGCGCCTTGGCTGGATCCTGCACCTTCGCTGGATCCTTTGGCTTGGGTGTCGCCACCTTCATGAACTTGAATTCCGGCAAGTAGCGCGAAACCGGGTCGGACAGGTCGATCCGCCCCTGCTCCACCAGCATCATCACGGCCGTGCTGGTGATGGGCTTGGTCATCGAGGCGATCCGAAAGATCGTGTCGGGGCTCATGGGGACGCCCGCTTCGGCGTCCTGCTTTCCGATCGCGGCCTGGTACGCGACCTTGCCGTCGCGGACCACGAGGAAGACGGCCCCGGCAATTTGCTTCCGGCCGACGTAATCCTGGATCAGTGTGTCGATGCGCCCGGCGGTCTCCTTGCTGAGACCGACCTGATCGGGAGGGGCCTGCGGATGCGCGCTCTCCCCCGCGGAAACCCGTGCAACGGCGAAGATCGTCAAGCAAAGTGCCACCGCAACCAGGCCCTTCGGGTGTCGCATGAGGATGCTCCGGAAGAAAATCGATGGTTCCATCACCGCTCTCGTCGGTACCAGACCGTGACTTCCTTATTTTGTGGGTCGGCTCTGGTAATACAAGACCCCCGAACCGCTGTCCCTCGTGTGCCGGCCTCCGCGAGCCGCTCGGACGACCGGCCAGAACGGGCGTTGCCCGCATGCTCGAATGAACGCGCGATTCCGGGACTTGAACGAATCAGCGCGCGGTGGGTTATCGGAGAGAACGGGTCGGGAGTTTCGCCGCCATCGCGAAAGCCATCGCTGCACCGAGAAACGTTCTTGCAAACAATCAGGTGAAGGAACCGTGATTCCGCCCTTGGCGTTCCAGCACCACGGTCGCGTTACAGTTTGGAGAGCATCTTGCGGATCACCTTCTTGTCGAGCTTGCCGACGGTGGTCTTGGGCAGCGCCTCGACAAAGTGGACGTCTTCGAGAGCGGGCAACTGCCACTTGCGGAACCTGGTCGCGATCAGATTGATGATGTCCTGCTTCTCGATCGGGTGCTTGGCGGAATCGTGCCTGACCACGAGGACGACGGGCACCTCGTCGCAGACCTCGTCGGGCCGCCCGACGACGGCTGCTTCGAGCACGCCGGGATTGGCCAGCACCAGGTTTTCCATGTCGACGCTGGAGATCCACTCCCCTTTGCGCTTGATGAGGTCTTTCTTGCGGTCGGTGATCTGAACGTAGCCGTGCCGATCGATCGTGACCATGTCGCCGGTGCGGAACCAGCCATCGGCTGTGAATGCTCCGGCGGCGCCGGGATTATTGTAGTAGTTGCTGGCGATCCAGGGGCCGCGGACGATCAGCTCGCCGACGTGCTCGCCGTCCCAGGGCAGGTCTTCGCCCTGATCCCCGAGGACGCGGACTTCGACGCCGAGGACGGGCACGCCTTGCTTGAGCCGCACCTCGAGCTGGTGCTCGGCGGGCCAGGCGTCCATGGAGGCCTGCAGCCGCGAGACGGTCCCCAGGGGCGAGGTCTCCGTCATTCCCCAGGCGTGCTGGATGGTGATGCCGAAATCTCGCTGGTAATTTTCCATCATGGTGCGCGACGCGGCCGCCCCGCCGATCATCACGGTGCGCAGACTGGAGAGGTCGTAGTGCTTCTCCTTCAAGTGCTGGTAGAGCAGCGTGTAGATCGTGGGAACTCCGGCCGCGCTCGTTACTCGCTCGCTTTCGATCAGCTCGGCGACCGGCTGGCCGATCATCTGCGGTCCCGGCAGCACCTGCTTGGCGCCGGCGATCGTGCAGGAATAGGGCATGCCCCAAGCATTGACGTGAAACATGGGGACGGTGAGCAGCATCACCTCGCGCTCGCTCATCGCGGCGGCATCGACCATGCAGGCTGCCATCGCGTGAAGATAAGTTGATCGGTGGCTGTAGAGCACCCCCTTGGGCTCGCCGGTGGTACCGGAGGTGTAGCAGAGCCCGGCGGCGGTGTTTTCGTCGAATTCGGGAAACACGGTACGCTCGGGCACGCTGGCCATCATTTGTTCGTAGTCGACGGACGGATCCGGCAGCCGCGGGGGCGCTGGCCCGCGGTCGTCCATCAGCACGTATTTCTCGACGCAGGGAAACTCGTGCTGCATTTCCGCGAGCAGCGCCGGCCAGCGGCTTGTCGACGAAAATCAGCCGGTCTTCGGCGTGATTGATGATGTAGATGAGCTGCTCGCGGGGGAGCCGGATGTTGACCGTGTGCAGGACAGCGCCCAGCGACGGAACGGCGAAATAAAGCTCGAGGTGCCGCTGGTGGTTCCAGGCATAGGTCGCGACCCGGTCGCCCGGGCGCACCCCCAGTTTGCGCAAGACGTTCATGAGACGATGGACGCGCTTCTCCAGCTCGCCGTAGTTCGAGCGCGTGATCGATCCGTCGCCCTGGCGGGTGACAATCTCCTTCTCGGCGAAGAACTGACCGGCGCGGCGCAGGATGCTGGGGATCACCAGCGGCCAGTCCATCATCAGTCCGTTCATCTCGGTCCTCCCTGGTCGATTTCTGTCGATTTTCGGTCGATCACGTATGATCGTTTGATGATAACCATCCTCCGGCCTGGATTTCACCAGGCGCACGCCGAACGCGACGGTTTCACTCATGATTCAGCAGAGATTCTCGTGGACGTGCTCGTGACGCACAAGCGTACGACCCGTTCGGAAACGTATCGGTTCACCTTTCGGCCGCGCCGCGATAGAATCACGGCGTAGGGCGGCGGCGCACTGCCGCGCCCCGCACGGGCCTTCGGCTCATCGCAGTTCGACAACCGTTCAGTGCAAACACACGGAGGGACCTGGACATGGGCGCCATCGCAGACGCGTTTGTGGCCTTCGCGCAGCCATTGATCGATCAAACCGATGGTTCTGAAGAAGAGTTGCAGAGGGCATTCGCGCTTGGCCAACTCTGCTATAACCTCGCGCTGTTACCGGAAGACCGTCGGGATGCGGCCATCACAGAGATGCAGCGAGATCTCAAGATGAATGCCGAGGAATTCGAAGCCTTTCGGCGTTCCGTTATCTCCCCCATGATCCAGCGGCATCAGCGGATGTTCCCGCGAATGCACCGGAAGGATTCCCATGACCCCTCGCAAAGTGGCTCGTCGCTGAGGGCGTACCCGGGAAACGAGGCGCCCGCCGCAAAGTTCCCTGGAACCGACCGTTATGCACCGTGTCCCTGTAATAGCGGCGAAAAATACAAGTTCTGTTGCGGCGCACGGCGTCGGTGATTCACCGCCGCGCAGCCAGACCGCGACGATCGTGATGCCGGGATCAGTGCTGGCGACCGTGGGCTCGCGCAAAACGCCGCTTTTCTTCGTCAACTTGGTCAGAGCATCACGGCCGGTGTTCGTTATGCTAGGCGCGTTTGACCGCCGGATCCTCGTGCGTTTTCGCTTCCTTGCATACGGGACGACGCTTGCTGGCTCAACGGCCTTGGACGCGCCGGATCCGAAGTGCGATGTCCTCGGTATAAGGCGGCGAAGTCAGATTCACGCGACTCCCTCCGCTCGTGAGTTGTTGCGACTTCTCGACTTTTCCGGTGCGCGGATTCAGCCAGTCGGCGTCGTAGCGCCCGGCGGGGAGGTCAAGCATCAGCTCGACCTTGGTCCCGCCATGCGCATAGATCGCGTAGGCTTTCCCGGGCTCGCCGAGCGCCCGGACAGAGGTCGTTTCGGGAACGGCTCGGGCGATGACCTTCGAATCCGGGGCCATCCTCACGAAGTCGAATCCCTCGATGAAGGTTTTCAGGACCTGTAGCCCAGCGCGAAACCCTGGCCCGCCGCCGCCGGGCGTGGGATCAACGACTCTGGCCGTGCCGTCCTCATGGTCCGTCGTGAACGAGTAGTCGAGGTGGTCGAAGAGAGCGCCTCCGGCCACCAGGAAATCCCAAGCTTCGATGCGGTAGGGCAGGTCCGATACGCCGCGGAATCCCGTTTCGTCATCGCCGATCGCCTTGCCCAGGCGGTAGTTCATTCCGACGGCGGCCGGCGGCGTGGCGTAGTGAAAGTTGAAGATCGAGACCGCCGGGTTGGGCCGTTCAATCTGCGCTTTCTCGTTGGCGATGTTCTGGGCGATCAAATGCTTGCGCGGAAGGTCTCTCTCGGCATCCACAATCACCGAGGCGATCCGCGCCTGCCATTCCAGCGTCACGCCGCCGAAATACGGCTCGTTGCAGATCTCGAAATAAAGGTTGTCAAAGTCATTCAGCTCGCGGACGACCTTGCGGACGAATGATTCTTGTTTGTCCTGGAGACGCACGATGTTTCTGCGTGTACGCCTCGTTCCCGGGGAATTCGCCGCCACCGCTTGTGTTGTTCCGCGGGTTCATCGGGCTGACCGCCCAGAGGTCCTCGCCGTAGAACGGGCAGAACAGGACGTACTCGACGATGATGCCTCGCTCGGATGCGGCGGCGATGAATTTCTTGAGCCGCTCGAAGTAGGCGTCGTTCCAGCGCGCCAGGTCAAACTTGTTACCACCGTCGGTCGCGCCGGCCTTGTCGCTGCGGGGCCAGGGAGCAATGTACTTCGTCGCCGTCGGCGCGAGCGTGTTCTTGGCAATCTTGAATGCGCCGGGAATCTCCCGGTACGTCCCCGAAAACGTCCGGGTGAGGTTGAGCCCCCGCCGGCGCAGCTCGTCGAGGTATGGGATCGCGTCGAAATCGCCGTTGAGCACGGCGCCGTAGTGCTCGGTCGAGCCGATAAGAATGGCCGGCTTGCCACGGAACAGGAAATAGTGGGGGTTATCCGGGGCGAGCGCTATCGGCTCGCCGGCCGCCGGCAGCACCAGGAACGCCAGAAGTGCGAAAATCATCGTTTATCCTGATAGAATCATAGCCTTGTGTGTCGAACGACGTTCCCCGCGCTCGCGGCAAGCCTCATGAGCTCGCGACGACACGTCCCGAGTCGGATGACTCAAACGCCGATCGGTCGCGGAATCGCACGAACGATTCGGTGGAGTTGACGGAGCCGGCATCAGACGGCCGTCGGCCAGGCCAAACCAGGTAATTCGCCGCGTTCACTCGCCGCGCCAAGGGCGCGCGGGCCGGCTTTCATGCCCGAGGCCACCGACTGAGATCGCGGGAGCAGGAATGCAAACGTCGAGCCCATGCCCGGCGCACTGGAGACCTCGACGCGGCCGCCGTGCAGCTCGACGAAGGTCTTGACCAGCCAGAGTCCCAGGCCGATCCCTCGCTTGCCGAACTGGTAGTCGCCCGACGAGTGGCGGAGCGTGTCGAAGCCGGTGAAGAACGGCTCGAAGAGGTGTTGCTGGTCGGCCGGGGAAACCCCCACGCCTTCGTCGCTGACATCGACGCGGACCCAGTCCGGGGCACCCGGCTCGACCTGCGCCACCAGCCGGATCGTGCCGCCGTCGGGCGTGAATTTGACCGCGTTGGCCAGCAGATTGATCACGACGTCGGCGATCTTGGACGGGTCGGCCTCGATCGGGCCCAGTGCCCGGCTCGATGTCGAGCGCCACGATCTGGCGGCGCAGCTCGAGATACGGGGACACTTCGTCGATCGCCCGCCTCACCAGCGGCTCGATGTCGATTGGCTGCAATTCGAGTGACTGGCTGAACTCGCGATTGCGAACCAGCTTGAGCATGCGCTCGACCGTCCGGGCCAGCCGCTGGCCGCGGCATCCGATGCGGTCGACCCACTGCCGCTCCGCCGGCGAGGCGCTCTCCGCTCTGCGACATCTTCCAGAGCTCGAGCATGCCCAGAACGACGGTGACCGGCGTATTGAGCTCGTGGCTGGCGACCTCGATGAACGCCCCCTTGAGCGCGGTTGGCCTCGGTGAGCTTGGCGTTGGTCTCCTGGAGCTCGGCCACCAGCCGGTTCTTCTCCACGATCAGGTCGTGGTGCTCGACGGCCTGCCGCACCACGGCCTCCAGCTCGTCGGGGTCCCAGGGCTTGGCGAGATAGCGGAAGACGTGCCCCTGGTTGATCGCGTCGATGACGGTGCGGATGTCGGCATAGGCCGTGAACAAGAGTCGAGTCGTCTCCGGCCGGATGGCCTTGGCCTGGCGCAAGAGCTCGACGCCGCGTCATCTCCGGCATCCGCTGGTCGGACAAGATCACGTGGACCCGTTCGGCCGACCGCAGAAACTCAGCGCGTCGGCGCCGCGCTCGCAGGTGATGACCCGGTAATCGAGCCGCAGCAGGTCGTGGAGCGAGCTGCAGCACCTCGCGCTCGTCGTCGACCACCAGCACGGTCGGGCGCATCGGCTTGGTCCGGCGGACGGCAAGCTCACTGCCGAGCCGGGAGCCGGAATCGAGGCCGGCGATGCCGGGAGCGTGACAGCCGCGGACGGGCGGGTGGCCTTGCCCCTGGCTCGAGTCCGGAATCGATCTCGCCGGCGAACGGCTACGGACATGCGGCTCCCAGCGTCGAAGCTTCGGATCCAACGTTACCTCGTTTCGTTCCGGCGGTGCTTGGTTCGGTCGCGTCTCCGCCATCCTGTTCCAGCGGTTCATCACGGCGGCGTCCTGGCGAACCGCTTGATGAGCGTCACTTCGTTACCGACATCGTTGTATCGCATTTCATCGACCATGCCCTGACAGATCAAGAGGCCGAAGCCGCCGGCGCGAAGGCCGAGTTTCTCGCGGACGTCCAGGTGCGTGAACGGGTCGCCGGGGACGGCGGCGTGGGGCAAGCTCGATGCGGTCGAAGCCCGGCCCCTGGTCGCGGACCACGATTTCCAGGTGGTCGTCATGCACGCGATAGGTGATGTTGACCAGGCGATCGGACTGGTGCAGGTTGCCCCACTCGATCGCGTTCTGGGCCATCTCCATGACCGCCTGGCGCAGTTGGATGACCTGGTCGTGTGATCAGGGGCGTGGCCTGGCAGACCAGCATCAGGAAGTCGTTCAAGTCCTTGAGGAAGTTGATCTCGCTATTGAGCTCGACGTGGATCTCGCCCTGGAGGGCGCGCTGCTCCATGCTGTTGCGCCAGGCGCGGGCCGCCGTGATCGCCTCGAACAGGTCGTCGACGCCATAAGGCTTGGTGACATAGGCGTTTGCGCCGACCCGAAACCCGTGGACGCGGTGCTGAACGTCGTTGAGTGCCGTGAGCATGACGACCGGGATCAGCATGGTGGCGCGGTCGGTCCGCAACCGCCGGCAGACGTCGAATCCGTTGATGTCGGGCAGCATCAAGTCCAGGAGCACCACGTCGGGGATGTGTTCGCGCGCCAGCCGCAGGCCGGTCTCGCCGTCCTCGGCGACGATCGGCTCGTAATTGCGCAGGCGGAGGATCCGGGCGACCAGGTCCGCCTGTTCCGGGTGGTCCTCCACGATCAGAGCCGTTCCCATCGTCCGGTTCCCCGCGCCTTCGCTCCGGGCTCGACCTCGCCTCGATCTGAGATCTCGAGCACCGCCGCAACCTGTCTCGGTCCAAGGCATTCCGAGCACGCGGCGCCGCGATCGCTCACGATGACGTGCAACTCGACCACATCGCCGTCGTGCAGCTCATGGTCGCGCTTGACGGCCTGACCATCGAAGACGCCCGCGCCCCAGATCCGAGCGGACTTCAACGAGTGCTCAAAATCCCGATGAATCTCCCTGGCGAGGTCCAGGATCGTGCTGCCGACGGGCAGCGTGAACGGCTTGGTCCGATCGGCCGGTCTTGCCAGGCACTTTGGTATAGACCCGCAACACTCCCAGTAAATCGTATGTGGCCGTCCGCAGCGATTCCAGTCCTTCGCCGGTCTGGGCCGAGATCGGAACGACCGGGAATCGGGGCGCGAACCACTCGCGGACGACTTCCAGACGATCGCGCGCCCCGTCGGCGTCGAGCTTGGCGGCGACCATCACCGTCTTGAGGTGGCGGATCGACTCGTCCTCGACGTCGTAGGGGAGCTCGCCGACCAGCTCGGTGTGGCTTCGCCGAGCCGCTCGAGCACCGCCAGAGTCGCCTCCGCCACGTCGTCGCCGGCGAGGTCGGCCACCAGGAGCGCGGCATCGGCCGAGCGGATCACGTCGGGCACCCACGGCTCGACGAATTCGGGCGAGATCGGCGGCAAGTCGACCAGTTGGACCGGCACATCCTGCCACATCATGATTCCCGGCTGCGGCGCGCGGGTCGTGTACGGATAGGCGGCGATCTCGGGCCGGGCGTTCGTGAGTGCCGCCAGCAAGCGTGCTCTTCCCGACGTTCGGCGGACCGATCAGCACGATCTGGCCGGCCCCCTCCCGCGGCACGCGATGGCTCAACCCCGTCTTCTTCGCCCCCGATTTGCCCCGTTCGAGCTCCTCCTTGAGCTGGCTGATCTTTTGCTTCAGATCCGACTGGAGCTTCTCCGTCCCCTTGTGCTTGGGGAGCAGCCGAAACAATTCGCGGAGCTTTTCCAGCCGCTTCTCCGGAGTGGACGCTTTGCGATACTCGTCCTCAACCTTGAGGTATTGCGGGGGAAGATTGGCCGGCATCGTGGTGGATCTCCACGGCGCACCAAAACAAATCTCGGCACCGTAGCGACTTCCGCCCCACGATGCAAGAGTCTGGTGTCAAACCGACACTCGACCGGGGCCGCAGACAAACGCCACGATCTGAACCGATGTTTGTCGTTGCCGTGCTTCCGGTCCGAATGGCACTGACTTTGATGATTTTACCCAATCGGCAGTGTACCAAATCTTCCTCGTCCAACCTCTCATTTTCCCCAGACATCCTATAATTCATCGGAGAAGACACGTCTCATTGAGGAGTCAACGCCGATGTATGTCCTGGATTTTCTCCGAAGCCGCGGTGTCTGGTTTGAGGCTCTGCTCCATCGACCTGCGTCCTCGTCGACCAAGCGGGCGGGGAGCGTCCACGTCCCGGGGCGTAAGGTGGGCAAGGCGGTGCTGGTCAAGGCGGGCCATTCCTTTGTGCTGGCGGTGTTGCCGTCGACCTCGTGGATCGACCTGTGCCAGTTGAGCGAGGTGCTCGGATCGCCGGTCTCGGAGGTTCGCCTGGCGACCCCGGATGAGTTATTCGCGATCTTCACTGACTGTGAACCGGTGTGGTTCCGCCGTTCGGACGGCTCTACGGCCTGACCACCCTGGTCGATTCCGGTTTGGCGGAATCGGCGGAAATTGTCCTCGGAGCCAACACCCGTCACGAGGGATTGCGGATGCGGTTCCGCGACTTCCAGACGCTGGAGGAGCCCCTGCGGGCGTCGTTCACGCGACCGATCGCTCCCCGCCAACCCATCGCCGCGGAGCGCGAGCCAAACCGCCTCGCGGGGTAGACCCGGCCGACGCGGGCGTCGAGGTCACTTGCGGCCGAGTCCTGCGGCTCATTTGGTCAGGGATTTGAGTAAGAGGTGGCGTCGTCCCGATGGGCAAAGCGCCTGGCAATTTCGTGGCCGATTCCAGCAGCTTGCGGGCGTCGTCGGTCTGGCCTTTGTCGGCCATGACGCGGGCGAGGAAGTAGGCGATGTCGGGAGTCGTGCGGACGCCGGAGACGGCGGCGCGGAGCTTCTGCTCGGCCTGGTCGAGGCCGGCCCGCGCGGTAGAGGGCCCAGCCCAGGGTGGCCAGGACCTCGTGCGAGCGAGGGAACTGTGCGGCGTTGACCTCGGCGAGCTCCAGTCCCCGCTTCCGCTTGGCCGGATCGTCCTGCTCGACCAGGGTGAGCGCGAGCCAGTTGGCGACCGCCGCATCGGCGGGGGCTTCGCGGTGCAGCGGTTCGAAGATCTGTTCGGCGGCGGCGAGGTCGCGGAGATGCCAGGCGATCAGCCCGCGCAACCGTCTGGGATTCCTTCGAGGCCGGGTCGAGTTTGACGGCCTCTTCGATCTCCGGTCGCGCGGCCGCCGCTCGCCCATGGTCCAGCAGCCACGCGGCGCGGGCATGGTGAACCCGGGCGCTCTTGGGCTCGACCTTCTGTGCGTAGTCGAACCACTCCTCGGCCTTCTTGAGGTCGCCTTTCTGGGTGGAGAGCCAGGGCCATGGAGACAGCGGCCGGCTCGAGCGCGGGTTGTCCTTGACGGCCTGGGTCAAGGCGGCGAAGGCGTCTTCGGTCTTGCCCAGCCGGAAAAGGACGCGCGCCGAGCCGCTGCCGAGCCAGACCGTTCTTGGGGTCGAGCTCGAGCCAAGGCCTTCAGCCGAGTCTCCGCCGACTTCCAGTCCTCGCGGGATTCCGCCACCGCGGCCAGGCCGGCGAAAGCCTCGCGACGGAAGCGCTCGTGTCTCTCGGCATCCCAGGCGGCCGGCGCCGGCGAGCGAGAGCACGTTCTCAAAATTGAGTCGGGCGTCGCTGAGCCGGCCCTCACTCAGAGTGCCAGACTGCCGAACGTCAGATAGACTTCGGGATGATCGGGCGCTCGACGCGGCGGCCTGCTCCAGGGCCCGACGGCCGGGGGCGGCCTGATTGGCACTCGAAGAGCAATCGCGCCAGGATCAACTGCGCGGGAGACCATTCGGGGTGCTTGCGCGGCCTTCTCCTTGAGTGAGACCGAGGGCCTCGTCGACCCGTCCCGCTCTGACCTTGGCGGCGATTTCCTCGAGCTCCTGATCCGGGGGAGCGGCCGGCTTGGCCGCCGGTTGACCGGGGCGACATCAGTCATTCGCCGCGAGGTGGTGATTCCAGCAACCCGATCGACCGCCGCCGCGATGACGATGCAGCGGCCGCGAACGCCCTCAGTTGGGCCTGAGTGCATCGTGCTTGATCCTGTCGTGAGTGCACAGACGGGAAAGCTAGCGAATACTCCAGCATCACGAGCGATTATAGCACCGGCGGACCGGTCGCGTTGCGAGCACGCCGCCCTGTCGGTTCACTTCCGCGCGATCGATGCCAGCACCAGCACGGAATTCCGCCAGCCCGTTAACAAACAACCCTCGATGGGACCGGCTCCGTGACCGAGCCGGAGCACAAGTTGCCGCCAGATCGCCGGTTGAGGACAATAATCCGTCGCGCTGCTGACCATGGCGCAATCGGACGGAGGAGCGGCATGATCTCGACCAGCGGCAACGAGTGGCCATTTGGCGTTTCACTGGTCGATCGCGGCCTGGTCGGGCTGAGCGTCCTGCCGGCCGCGCCTCGGCACTGGCAGCGTCGACGACCGGCCGGGCCGCGCTCTCGGCACGGTCGGTCGCGGTCAATGCCGGCGGCCCGGGAAACAGCCGCGCTCGGTGACTTGAAGGCGAGCCGACCTACCGGCTCGTGGTCACTCTCGAAAGCGGCCGCCTTACAGCCGAGGACCGGGTCAAGGTCGAGCTCGACGGGCCTGGCACCGAGCTGTTCGCCAAGGACCTCCACGCCGGCGATCCCGACCTCTACTCTGCCCTATCGGCCAGTCCGCGACGGCCAGGCCCAGCTGACGCTCGTCAGGAACCGAGGTGCCGCGCGACTCCTCTTTCCGTCCGCGTCGAGTGGAGGAATCGGCGGTCCCCGAGGCCGAGCGACCGGCGATCGAAGCCGAGCCCAACGACTCGTGGCAGCAGGCCAATCGAGCTTCGAGCTCGGCCGCGACGTCTACGGCACGGCCGACGACGTCGACTATCTCGAGAATCCGCACGAAGGGAAATCGGGCCTCGACTGGTTCCGGTTCGAGGTGACCGGGGAGAAGCCGACCCTGGTTTACTTTCAGCTCGACCTGCTCGATCGCGACGTCGCGGTCAACCTCAGGGTGTACACGGTCGACGCCAAGACCGGCCGGCCCGAGCCGTACCTGAAGGGCAAGGACCCGATGGAGATCGTCCACGATCGCGAGCGCGAGCGGTATTCCAAGTCCATCAGCCGCACGTTCACGCGGGGGACATACTACCTCGAAGTCAACGCCAACCATCCGGACTACATCCTGCGGACCCGAGTGCTGCCGGTTCCTCCCTACGACGATCCGGCGCAGGCGATCGAAGCCGGGATGCACTACATCATCAACGTCGGCGACGCCTGGTTCGCGCAGGTCCCGCGCGAAGGAAACATCTACACCCGCGCCGCCAACATGCACGACACGGCCACCCGCTGTACGGCCTGCCATCCCTCGAGCTTCTCGACGGAGGCCAACCTGGTCGCCCATCGCAATGGCTATCCGATCCGCTCGAAGTCGAACTTCCAGTACGTGATCGACCGGTTCTACAACTCGATGACGCCGCTTTATGGCGATGAAGGGCTTGTACTGGCAGCGGTTCATCGCGATCCCGCTTCAGGCCCAGGGCAAACAAGGGGGCATTCTCCTGGACTTCGAGCGCGAGGTCTCGGGGCAGCCGACCGAAGACCGTCGAGCGGTTCGGGCCGTTTCTGGAGCGGGCCTGGGGATCGCGCGGCGAGCTGCCGCCGGATGAGCTCAATGGCGTCGTCCCGCTGGATAGCAAGTTCGGCTTCGCCTGGCGCGATTGGCGGGTCCTGAGCGAGCTGGCCAACGCGAACCGGTCGGCAGATTTCGCGCAGGCCGCCGCCAGGATCGCGGCGATCCTGGGCGAGCGCGCGGCCGACAAGCGGATCGAGACTCTCCAGGACCGAATTCACCGGCTCTACGCATGGTGGCTGATCGACAAGACAGCATCGCGAGCAAGATCAAGCGCGAGACCGGCGCTCTGCTCGCCTTCAGAACCCCGACGGCGGCTGGCACGAGACCGATTCCGGCCCGGGGGCAAGTGCGGTCTACACGACCGGGCAGCTCGCCTGGACGCTGCTTCAAATCGGCTTGCCCCGCGATCATCCGGCCATCGCGAAGGCGCTGCGCTACTTGCTGGCCCAGCAGCAGGATTTCGGCGGCTGGTTTCAAACCACGACGCACGAAAACTTCCGCACTCCGATGCGCGAGACGCGTTATGCCGTGATGGCCCTGGCCGAGGCGTTCCCCCGTGCTAGTTCGCCGCACACCGGCTGGGGCAACCGCGACGACGGGCCGGCGCGGCTGCCGCGGACCGACTCCTCGTCCACACGCTCGACGATCTGGAGAACCTCTGGGAGGTCCCCGAGCCTGACCGGCTTCGGTTTGCGCGTGCGATCCAGCCCTTGCTCGAACATCCCGAGCCGATCGTGCGGGCACGGCCGCGGCCGCCTGTCTGGGCCGGCTGGGCCAGGCCGAATCGGCGGCACCGCTCGTGGACCGGCTCGAGCGATCCGTCCAAGATCGTCTGGCGCAGCGCGGCCTGGGCACTGCGACGGCTGGGTAACCAGGGTCATCGGCGTGGATCCGATCAAGGAAGCGCTCGAGAACCCCGATCCGCGAATCCGCCGCGGCGCCGGCCGCATTTTCGCCTATCAGTTCCACGGGATGGACACCCGGCTCGACCTGGCCGATCGCCTGATCGAGCTCTGCCGGAGACCCGGATCTCTGGACCCGCCTCCAGGCCCTCAAGACCTTGCGCCAGTGGTTCTATCGCACGAGCGACCACGGCGCTCCAGCGGAGGATCATCGATACTTACCTGGCGAGGATGGCCGAGCCGGAGGCCCCGGTCGTGCGTAAGAACCTGAGCGAGGGTCTTTACATCATGCTCGATGAGAACCTGGGCGGCGGCGTCAGCCTGCAGAAAAACATCTGGAAGCGCTGCCGGAGGCGCTTGCGGCCTCGCGATCCTCGACGCGCGGCGGGCGTTCGAGCGCGACGTGCTGCTTGACGCCCGTGCTGGCCGCGCTTGACGGGGGAACGACCGGCAGCGCAGCCGCGGTGCTCGAGGCATTCGACGGCTCGTTCTTCAAGGGCCGATTCTTTGCGCGCCAGCCGGAAGCCATGATCGACGTCGGCAACGACCGCGAGTTCGGATTTCTTGTACGAGCCCGGTCTGGACGTGCTGGAAGCGACCTTCGCGCCGACTCATGACGGCCGACTTGCCTGCCGGCGCGCGGCGGCGTGGCCTGGAGCTCGCCAGCTTCTTCCGGCTTCCGGAGCGAACCCGAGCAAACCGTCGATCCAGACCGCGGTGCTTGCGGAGGCTCTTGGACCCCGACCCCGGGGTCCGCGCGGCGGCGAGGGCTCGTGGTAGCCGACGGACTGGACACGAACCGGCGCCAGGACGACCCGGAGCGCTCGCCCTGCTTCGGTCGGCACTGGAAGGCGGCGGAGCAGTCCGCGAGGCGGTCCTGCGGTTGATCGGCCGCAATGAACGGCTCGTCGCGCGGCCGGAGCTTCTGGCGACGATCCGCAGACTGGTCGGACGACCGGAAGTCGCGGCGAGCCTGCTCCCCGTGCTGCGCTGGCCGGTCGTTCACGACGCGGAGGTCCTGGCGATGTCCTCACAGGGCTGGCCGAAGCTGACTCCGCCGCAACGTCTGCAGGCGCATCGAGGTGCTGTTCGGCCGGCCCGCGCTGGTCGACGTCGCCGAACCGCCCGAACAGGTGATGGATCGTCCTCCGCCGCGCGGTGACCGATCCCTCGCGCCGCGGTTCGCGACCGAACGATGCGCGGCATCAACGGCCTGCCCGCTCTCTGGGCAGGGAAGAGGCTCGACCAAGCTCTTGTTCTCGGCACTGGCCGATGACACTCCCGCCTTGCGCCGGCTGGGGCTGGCTCTGGCGGCCAGCAAGCCCGGCTTCTGGGCTCGGCCCGATGCGCAGGAGTATCTCAAGCGGCTGCTGGTCGATCCCGACGCCACAGGTCCGGGTCGCGGCTCTGGCCATCGTCGAGCAACACCGGTTGCTTGCCGGCGAGCGCGGCGGCCCGAGCGCGGCCCTGGCCCGGCGAATCAAGTCACTGACCGCGGATCGCGAGCTGAAACCGTCGGGCGCTGGCCATGCTACGCCGCGCAGGCATCGATCCCGCGGCTGTCAAGGCAGACGTTCGATTGAGCCGTCCTCGGCTCCTGAGCTTCTCGACGTTCCGGCACAAGGTTAACCCGATCTTCTACCAGGCGGGCGAGGATCGGCATTCCTGCGCTAATTGCCATGCCAATCATACGATTCTGCGGGTCGCCGAGGCCGACCCGGCACGCGGATTCAGCGGCGAACAGCTCATGATCAACTACAACTCGGCGCTCAAGGTCGTGAATCTGGGTGAGCCCGAAGCCAGCCTGATTCTGCGGAAACCGAGAAGCCCGCAAGGCACGGGGGGCGCCGAGACTTCCAGCCCGACCGGGCTTACTCACGTCGGCGGGCCTCGCTGGGAGAGCACCGAGCACCCGGCTTATCGAGCGATCCTCGACTGGGTTCGTGAAGCCTCGAGCTCGGCTTCGGATCCGGCCGGCGGCGAGGCTCTCTCGGCCGACAGCTATTCGCCCGGCTACGAGCCGGCCCTGGCCGGCGACGGCGACCTCTCCACCATCTGGCACACGGAGTTCGTCGGGGCGACGCCGGGATATCCGCACGAGCTGGTCGTCGATCTCGGTGCTGCGCGCAGCGTCGAAGGACTGCTCTACGTTCCCCGGCAGGACATGTCCAACGGCCGCGTCAAGGACTTCGAGATCCGCATCTTCCGACGACGGTAAGACCTGGAGCGAGCCCGTCGCTCGCGGGCGCTGGGAGAATGACGCCGCCTTCAAGTACGTCGCCCTGCCCGGCTCGCGTGCGCGCTACGTCCAGCTCCGCGGCCTGAGCGAAGTTGAGGGCCGGCCGTTCATGAGCGCGGCCGAGCTGGCCGTGGATGTCAGCTCGGCTCCTGAACACGCGACGCCTAAACGGACGGGTACCACGGAACGTTGATCACGATGACTTTACGGAAGCCGCTCAGTCGCAGGTATGCGACCATGACGGCCGCCGTCTGGTTGTGAAGCACGTAGTGGTACCAGCGCGTACCGATCAACTCGGGGATGATCACGGCGATGTCGCGGTCCGGATGGGCGCACCGCAGATCCGAGACCACCTGGATCAGCGGCTGATACAGCCTGCGGAACGGCGAGTACATGATGATCAACTTGGGGGCGGGCAACTGCGCCTTTCGGGTCGGTTCCCGGACAAGCCGCTCCCAGCCGTCTTCCAGTGCGACCATCATCCGCTCGTCGCCGGCGATGTGAAGGGCATAAATCTCGGGCGAGATCTCGAGCGCGAAGCGGAGCGCCTTGCGCGTGATGGCGCTCCAGCCGCGGATCGGCAGCAGGACGACCGGCGGCACCAGCTCGTCGGCATCCAGCGGGGCATCCGTCGCGATCTCGCGGCCGATGGCCTGGTAGTGCTTCCGCACTTCGTAAAAAACGACCAGTAACGCCGGGACCAGGAAGAACATGACCCAGGCGCCCTCGAGGAACTTCGAGACCAGCACGACGACCAGCGTCACGCCGGTGCATGCCGCTCCGGCGGCGTTGAACGCCATCGACTTCCCGGAGTGCGCACCACCGACTTTTCGCCAGTGCGCAACCATGCCGGCCTGCGAGAGGGTGAACGCCAGAAATGCCCCGACTGCGAACAGCGGGATCAGTCGATCCGTGATTCCGCCAAAGGCAATCAGAATTCCCGCTGACAGCGCCGCCAGGACGAGGATGCCTTGAGAGTAGACAAGGCGCCGGCCACGGTGGGCAAAGCCGCTGGGAAGAAACCCGTCCTGCGCGATCACCCGGCAAAGCCGCGGAAAGTCGGCAAAGCCGGTGTTGGCCGATAAGGCCAGCACGCTGATCACGGAGCCGATCGTGATGTAGTAGAACACCCCCTTCCCGATCACGGCTGCCACGAGCTGCGAGAGGATACTTTCGTAGCCCGGCGCAGCGGGTCGGTGGCACCGATTCCGTACGCGATGCACAAGTAGGCGATGCCCGCCAGCAGGACGGCCAGAAGCCCGATGATGGCCGTGAGCGTCCGGCGGGCGTGGTGGACCGCGGGCTCGCGGAACGCGGTGACGCCGTTGCTGACAGCTTCGACGCCGGTCATGGCCGTGCAGCCGCTGGCGAAGGCCCTCATCAGAATCCACAGCGTCGCCGCCCACTCGGCTGCGGGCGGATGCGGCGGCGGTGCGACGGGCGCGGGCCGTCCCCCCGACAACACGGACTTGACCACGCCGATGGCGAGGACCGCGAGCAGCGAGATGATGAAGACGTAGGTCGGCACCATGAACGCCAATCCCGATTCGCGAACCCCCCGCAGATTGACCAGCGTGATCAGCACCAGGATGAAAAGACAGAGCGACAGCGTGTGCGGTTGGAGCTTGGGCAGCGCCGAGACCAGGGCGCCGACTCCGGCCGAAATCCCGACGGCGACGACGAGGACGTAGTCAAGCAATAGCGCCGCCGCGGCAAACAAGCCGGCGGTTGTGCCCAGGTTCTCGCGGGCGACGGTGTACGAGCCGCCTCCGTGCGGATATGCCGCGATCGTCTGTCGGTAGGAAAGATAAACCACAAAAAGCAGAATGATGATGAGCGTACTGATCGGGCCGATCTGTGAGATTCCGGCGGCCCCCAGCGGGATCAAGAGCGTGAGTGCGGCTTCCGGCCCGTAGGCCGCCGATCCGAGTGCGTCGAGCCCGAGCATGGGAATGCCCGCGAGCACGCCGACGCGCTGTTCACCTTCTTCGTAGGTTGCCAGACGCCGGCCGAAGAGATAGTCGATGAAGGACATAAAATCGGTCCCATCGCGTGCAGGATTGTCGTGTCGCCGTTCGCATTTTGAGGAAGCCACTTTACCAATGCGGAGATCGTTCCGCTTGTCCACCGATCGAGTGCATCATGATTTCGGCGTTGCGGCGTCTTGACAGCGCTCATCCTGTCAGGCCAACAAAACGTCTCACTTTCGCACTGACCGAACCACGGCAGGGATGGCGAGTGATGGCCCGGGCACCCGAAGGCGCCGCTCTCATGCCTCTGGCCGGGTGCACGCCCGGCCGGATAGTATCGCTGGCAGCGCCTTCTCCACGGCGTGGAGCGAATCGACCATGAAGATCACGCGAATCGTCGTCTACCGTGTCGAGCTGCCGCTCCATCGAGGGCAGCTACAAGTGGTCCGGCGGTAAGTCGGTGTCGGTGTTCGACAGCACGATCGTCGCGGTCGAGACCGACGAAGGAATCACCGGCTACGGCGAGGTCTGCCCGCTGGGGCCGTTCTATCTGCCGGCTTACGCCGCCGGGGCGCGGGCGGGGATCGCCGAGCTCGGGCCGCATCTTCTCGGCGAGGATCCGCGGCAGCTCGCTCGCCTGAACCGGCGCATGGACGCGGCCCTTCAGGGCCATCCGTATGTCAAGTCGGCCGATCGACATGGCTTGCTGGGACATCCTCGGCAAGGCGACCGGTCAGCCGGTCTGCGTGCTGCTGGGCGGGCGGTACGGCGAGGATTTCGTGCTCTACCGCGCGATCTCACAGGAGGCGCCCGAGGCGATGGCGCGGCAGCGTCGCCGGGTATCGCGCCAAGGGTATCGCCGGTTCCAGCTCAAGGTCGGCGGCGATCCGCTGGTCGACATCGAGCGCATCCAGGCGGCCGCCGCCGGAGCTGGAGCCGGGCGACCGGCTCGTCGCCGACGCCAACACAGGCTGGCTGATGCACGACGCCCTCCGGGTCGTCCGGGCGGTGCGCGAAATCGACGTCTACATCGAGCAGCCTTGCCGCACCTACGACGAGTGCTTGACGGTCCGCCGCCACTGCGACCATCCGTTCGTACTCGACGAGATCGATCGACTCGCTCGAGCCGCTGTTGCGCGGTCACGCCGACCGGGCGATGGACGTGGTCAACATCAAGATCAGCAAGTTCGGCGGCCTGACCAAGGCCGGCCAGGCGCGGGACCTGTGCGTCTCGCTGGGGATCGCGATGACGATCGAGGATAGCTGGGGGGGCGACATCACCACCGCCGCGATCGCCCACCTGGCGCACAGCACGCCGCCGGAGTATTCTGTTCACATCCACCGACTTCAACAGCTACGTGACGGTCAGCACGGCCGAGGGCGCGCCGCAGCGGGACGACGGCCGGATGTCGGCCCCGAGCGGGCCGGGCCTGGGAATCGAGCCTCGGATGGACGTTCTCGGGAAGCCGCACGTGATCGTCGGCTGAGCGAGACGTCGCGGATGTCGTCCTGTCCAGAATCGACGTTGATTGGCGAAAACGCCTCCGGGAGCCTGAGCCGATGAACTGGCCATTCGCATGGTCGCGGTTGTCTCGTGGCCTTGCCGTCCTTGCCACTATTTGCCGGTGAGGACAATGATCCCTCGCGACTGACGGTCGAGCGGATCTTTGGCAGCCACGAATTCGAGTCCGAGCAGGTGTCGGTCCGATGGCTGGCGGCCGGTTCAGGCTACACGACGCTGGAGCCTTCCAAGGGACCAGTCGGGCGGCCAGGACCTCGTCCACCACGACCCGGCGACGCGGCGAGCGCGAGCGTGCTGGTCCCGGCGATGGACTTGATCCCGCCGGGTGAGACGGAGCCGCTGGCCATCGACGGCTACGCCTTCTCGCACGATCTCGCTCGGCTGCTGATCTTCACGAACTCGAAGCGCGTCTGGCGCAGCAACACGCGCGGCGACTACTGGGTGCTCGACCGGACCAGCCACGAGCTGCGCAAGCTCGGCGGCGATGCGCCGCCTGCATCGCTCATGCACGCGAAGTTTGCCCCCGACGGGTCTGCGAGTCGCCTATGTCCGCGGTAACAACCTTTACGTCGAGGACCTCCGCGACCGCCGCGATCAACCAGGCTGACCAATTCGAGCTCGAGCGACGAGATCAACGGCACGTTCGACTGGGTCTACGAGGAAGAGTTCGGCCTCCGCGACGGCTTCCGCTGGAGCCCGGACGGCAAATCGATCGCCTACTGGCAGCTCAATACCGCGGGCGTGCGGGAGTTCCCGCTGGTGAACAACACCGACTCGCTCTATCCCCGGATCAAACTCATCAAGTATCCCAAGGTCGGCGAGAAGAACGCCTGCGTGCCGGATCGGCGTCGTCTCCGTCCGACGGTGGCGAAACGCGCTGGCTGGAGTTGCCCGGCGATCCGCGCGAGCACTACATCGCGTTCATGGAATGGGCCGGCAGCTCGAGCGAGATCGTCGTCCAGCAGTTGAACCGCCTTCAGAATACCGTGCACGTCATCGCTGGCCGATTTCGCGTCTGGCAAGGCCCGAGACGATCCTCGACCGAGCACGACGACGCCTGGGTCGATCTCCAGGACGAAGCTGCGCTGGGTTCACGACGAGCAAGGAGTTCCTCTGGCTCAGCGAGCGCGACGGCTGGCGGCATCTCTACCGCGTCGACCGCGCGGGCGGCCAGATCGACGCTGATCACGCCCGGCGATTTCGACGTGATCGCGTTGCTCGGTGTCGACCACGACTCGGGTTGGGTCTACTTCATCGCCTCGCCGGACAACCCGACCCAGCGCTATCTCTACCGCGTTCAGCTGGACGGGACGCGGCCGCGAGCGCGTCTACGCCCGCGGACCAGGCCGGCACGCACGACTACCAGATCTCGCCGGATGCGCAGTGGGCGATCCACGAGTTTTCTGCGTTCGACACCATACCCGACCACGGCGCTGATCCGATTGCCTGGCCACGAGCGGGTCCGAGTACTCGCGGAGAACAAGGCGCTTCGGGACAAGGTCGAACGCGCTCAAGAAGGTGCGGACGGAGTTCTTCCGGGTCGACATCGGCGACGGAATACGCTCGATGCCTGGTGCATGCTGCCGCCTGATTCGATACGCAGGCAAAGTATCCGTTGCTCGTCCACGTCTACGGCGAGCCGGCCGGGCAGACCGTGCTCGATCGCTGGGAGGGGCGGCAACCAGCTCTGGCACCGGATGCTCGCCCAGGAGGGGTACGTCGTCATGAGCTTCGACAACCGCGGCACGCCCGCGCCGCGCGGCCGGGCCTGGCGGAAGGCGGTCTATCGCAAGGTCGGCATCCTGGCGCCCGAGGACCAGGCCGCGGCGGTGAAGGCCGTGCTGCGCAAGCGCCCCTACATCGACCCCGAGCGCGTCGGCATCTGGGGCTGGAGCGGCGGCGGCTCGATGAGCTTGAACGCCATCTTCAAGTACCCCGACCTCTACAAGACGGCCATCGCCGATCGCCCCGGTCAGCAATCAGCGGTACTACGACACGATCTATCAAGAGCGCTACATGGGTCTGCCGGGCGACAACGTCGACGGCTTCACGCAGGGCTCGCCGATCAACTTCGCCCACCAGCTCAAGGGGAACCTGCTGCTGGTCCACGGCACCGGCGACGACAACTGCCACTACCAGGGCACCGAGGCCCTGATCAACGAGCTGATCCGGCACAACAAGCCGTTCACGATGATGGCCTATCCCAACCGCTCCCACGCGATCAACGAGGGACAGAACACGACGCTGCACCTCCGCGAATTGATGACGCGCTACTTGAAAGAGAATCTTCGCGCCGGCCCAAGCCGACCGGCGCCCGAGCCAAAGGCGACGGCCGCACAGCGCGGCCTGTAGCGGTCGGTCGGTCGCCGTGTCGGCCATTGCCTCTGGTCTGCCCGGTAGATCATGATGAGAGACCGTTGCCAGGCTCGCGACGCGCGCAAGCTCTGCGGGGCTAGGTCGGCAGGCCGGCGTGACGCCTATCCACCATGACCGCGAGCGAAATCTCACATGGCGAAGACCGGGAAATCCTCTGAGGGCGAATTGAGTGCGATCCTCGAGTCGGCCGATCCGGCTGACTACGAGGTGCGGACCGAGGCCGAAGGGCCGTCCGGATCGCTTCCGCTCACCGATGAGATGCTCACCGAATGGCCGTCGGGCGACCTGTTCGGTCTGACTCAGAACGCCGGGATGGGCTGGACGCCCGCTGAGGTCGCGCGTGACCCGTACCTGATCTTGAGCACGCAGGGCGGGCTGCGGGCTGCCGATGGCCGGCCGATTGCGCTGGGCTACCACACGGGACACTGGGAGATCGGCATCCTCGTGCAAGAGGCGGCCGAGGAATTCAGGCGGCTCGACGTCGTTCCTTTTGCGGGCATGGTGTCTGACCCGTGCGACGGCCGCACGCAGGGGACCGCCGGCATGATGGACAGCCTGCCGTATCGCAACGATGCGGCGGTCGTGCTGCGGCAGATTGATCCGTTCGCTGCCGCGCCGCAAGGGCGTACTGGGGGTGGCGACGTGTGACAAAGGGCTGCCCGCGATGATGATGGCGCTGGCCGGGTCGAAGCACCTGGCTTGCGTGATCGTGCCCGGAGGCGTCACCCTGCCCCCCAGCGAGGGAGAAGACGCCGGCAAGATCCAATCGATCGGCGCACGGTATTCCCACGGCGAGCTCAGCTTGCCCGAGGCTGCCGAGCTCGGCTGCCGGGCCTGCGCCAGCCCCGGTGGAGGTTGCCAGTTCCTGGGGACGGCCGCCACGTCGCAGGTGGTCGCCGAGGCCCTGGGCATGGCATTGCCACACGCTGCGCTGGCACCATCGGGGCAGGCGATCTGGCGCGACATGGCGCGGCGATCCGCCCGCGCGCTCGTCGGTATGGCCGCGCGGGGAATGACGCTGGGCGAAGTCCTCACCCCGGCCGCCATTCGTAACGCGATGGTCGTGCACGCGGCCTTCGGCGGATCGACGAACCTCCTGCTCCACATTCCGGCAATCGCGTTCTCGGCCGGACTGGCTCGCCCCACGGTCGACGACTGGCACGATGTCAACGTCAAGGTGCCGCGTCTCGTGAGCGTACTCCCCAACGGCCCGCTCTACCACCCGACGATTCGTGCCTATCTCGCCGGCGGCGTTCCCGAAGTCATGCTGCACTTGAGGGATTTGAATCTGCTCGATCTCACGGTTCTGACGGTGACCGGCCATCCGCTCGAGCGCGTACTGGCGTGGTGGGAGACGAGCGAGCGGCGGAAACGGCTACGGGAACGCCTGTTCGAGCAGGACGGGGTGAATCCGGACGATGTGATCATGAGCCCCGCGGCCGCGAGGGAACGCGGGCTCACCAGCACCGTCACGTTCCCGCGCGGGAATCTCGCGCCCGACGGCTCGGTGATCAAGAGCACGGCCATCGACCCGAGCGTGGTCGATGCCGACGGAGTCTATCGCAAGACCGGTCCGGCGCGGGTCTTCACCCGCGAGCGCGAAGCGATCGCCGCGATCAAGGGCCAGGGTGACCGGCCGATCCGGCCGGGCGACGTGCTGGTCTTGATGGGCCGAGGTCCCTCGGGCGCGGGCATGGAGGAGATCTTCCAGATCACCTCGGCGCTTCGGTACCTTTCGTTCGGCAAGCACGTGGCCGTCTTGACCGATGCGCGGTTTTCCGGCGTTTCCACCGGCGCGTGCATCGGGCACGTCAGCCCGGAGGCACTGGCCGGCGGCCCGATCGGCAAGCTGCGTGACGGCGATCTGATCCGCATCGTCGTCGATCGCGCTCGCCTCGAAGGGTCGCTGGATCTGATCGGATGCGACGGAGTCGAATTCGCGCCGGAAGAAGGAGCGCGCGTCCTCGCAGCACGATCGCCGCACCCGATGCTTTCGCCCGATCCCGAGCTTCCGGACGACACCCGTCTGTGGGCGGCGTTGCAGGCCAGGTGGCGGCGGCACGTGGGGCGGCTGCGTCTACGATACGGACGCCATCATCGCCGCGCTGGCGCCTTGCGCGAGCGGGGACGGCGAATCTCCTCGTCGTTCCGGACCATGCGAAGGGCGATGAGTTGCCCACGAATTCGCCAGAACCTCCGGAGGCTTGGACACCGCAATCGTTCGTGCGATCATCAGGCGCGTCTCGCGGATCGGCGGCGACTCTCCTCTTCCGCTATGTAAGGATCAAACGATGAGATTCACAGGACGGCGGCCGGTGTTGCTCGTGACCCTGGCTGTTTCGATCGCCCTGTCAGCCAGCGGCCCGGCGGCCGGTGATGACGTCGTGGTGTTCGACGGCGTTCGCGCCTTTGACGGAGAACGGATGATCCCCGAGACGACGGTGGTGGTGCGTGACGGGAAGATCTCGGCCGTCGCGGCGGGCGCGCCCATCCCCGCCGGCGCAACAGTCGTTGCCGGCCGCGGAAAGACGCTGATTCCAGGGCTCATCGACGCGCACACCCACACCTTTGCTCCCGATAATTTGCCGCGCCGCGGTCGTCTTCGGCGTGACAACCGAGCTGGACATGTTCACGGCTGTATTATTTGCAGCCAGCCAGCGGGCTGCTTCAGTCTGTCGGCAAGGCCGCCGACCGCGCCGACTTGTTCTCGGCGGGCACGCTGGTCACGGCTCCCGGCGGCCACGGAACCGAGTATGGCGTCCCGATCCCGACGATCACCGGGCCCGAGCAGGCCGACGCGTTCGTGGCGGCGCGAGTCGCCGAAGGGTCTGACTACATCAAGATCGTGTATGACGACGGCTCCGAGCTAGGTCTGCCGTGGAAGTCGATCGACGCCGCGACGCTTGCGGCTGTGATCCGCGCGGCGAAGGCCCAGAAGAAGCAGGCGGTCGTACACATCCTCGCGCGTGAATTCGCCCGCGCGGCCATCGCCGCCGGGGCCGACGGTTTGGTCCACCTGTTTGTCGACAAGCCGGTCGACGAAGCATTGGTGCGCGAGGCCGCCCGGCGCGGGGTGTTTGTCGTGCCCACCTTGACCGTCCTTGAAAGCACCAATCGAAACAACCAGGGCAATGCCGCGCTCGCCGATGATCCGGAGCTTGCGCCGTACTTGACTCCCGAGGACAGGCGGGCGCTCCGGTCGAGCTTCCCCGGCCCAACCGCGCCGGCGGACGCACTGTCGATCCCGCGAGACACGGTCAAGGCGCTGAAAGCGGCGGGGGTCCGGATCCTGGTCGGCACCGACAGCGGCAACCCCGGCACCAGCCATGGCGCGAGCGTGCACCGCGAGCTTGCGCTCCTGGTCGCGGCCGGACTGACGCCGGAGGAGGCGCTCGCCGCGGCGACCGCGGTTTCGGCCGACGCATTCGGCCTGTCCGACCGCGGCCGGATCGTGCCGGGCCGCCGCGCCGATCTGGTTCTTGTCGACGGCGACCCGACCACCGACATCCTGGCGACGCGGAAGATCGCCGGCGTCTGGAAGCAGGGCCATGCCGTCGACCGAGCTGCCTACCGAGCCGCGATTCGTGAGCGCGCTCTGGCGACGGCGAAGCTCGCGACCGAACCCGCCCCACCCGGCTCGGGCCCTGGTCTCATCAGCGATTTCGAGGGTGAAAGCGCCCTGACCAAGGCCGCCTTCGGCGCCGGCTGGATGATCTCGACCGATGCACTTCGGGGCGGCAAGTCCAAAGCCCAGACCGCGGTCATCGCCGGCGGCGCGAGCGGCTCGGCGCATGCGCTTCGGATCACCGGAACCATCGACGCGGGCACCAGCGCCGCCCTGGGCCGGAGTCTTGTTTTCGCCCGGCGCGGATGATGAGCCCGGCCAACCTTTCGAGCAAGGCGGGGATCTCGTTCTGGGCGCACGGTGACGGGAAGTCCGCGTCGGTGATGGTTTTCAACCAGTCGCGCGGGTTTATCCCGGCGATCAAGACATTTGTCGCCGGCCAGGAATGGCAGCAGTTCCGCTTTCGATGGAACGATTTCGACGGCCTCGACGGCACGGCGACCCTGGGAATTTACCTTGGAGCGGGGAATGCAGTGGGCCCGTTCGAGCTCGAAATCGACGAAGTGCGGCTCGATCCGGCACCGGCGAAATGATCAGCCGAGAAAGCCGTCGCCGGATCGGGGCTTGCTGCCGGAACCCGACGGCTCGCGAATTCACCAGCGAATTTTCGCCGGGAAGAACTCGTCGATCAGGTCTTCGTAGAAGGGTCGAAGTGCGGGAACGTCCGGGGGCATGTGCCCCTTGGAGTAGAGGTCGTACGGGTTGAACGCGCGGACCCATTCCATGCGGCGCTCGTCGTCCGGGCCCATGAGCTGCGTGTACGCCCCCTCGCGGTGCGCGGCATAAAACGAGTGGTACCGGATCATCGCGAGTCCAGCATCCGGAAGATAATCCTTCACGACGTGATACAGGTATTCGTCGTGCCCCCATGACAGGTGAACCCGATCGAGCCCGCAGCCCGGCTCATAGATGCCGCATTCGGTCTGGTATCGTGGCACGCTCGCGTCAGGGTTGTCCTCGAAGAACTCGGGGAACACGACCTTGTCGGAATATCGACACCCGACCGGGAACGTGTCGCCCACCACCGCCCACTGGGGCTCGCCAAAGAGGCAGAGGACCTTCCCCAGGTCGTGAATCAGCCCCGTCAGGATGAACCAGCGGGGATGTCCGTCGGCGCGGATCGCCTCGGCCGCCTGCATCAGATGCTCGATCTGCGTCAGGCTGGTGTCGGGGTCGCTGTCGTCGACCAACGTATTGAGGAATTCCATCGCCTCCCAGATACCCATTTCACGATGGTTTTTCGCCAGGTACTGCCGCTGTTTCTCGCGCACGAACTCGACCGTTTGATAGCGATGATTGAGCCTGTAGAACTCGCGGACGGCCGGGCGAACGGTGGATCCGTAATCACGGAATGACGACTTGGAGGTGGGCTCGGGATAGCGATCGCGCAGAAAGTCTTCCCAGTCGTCAAGTTCCGCCAGCGGGTTTCGCTGTGGATCGTTGTTCGGCTGCTCGGACATGGCTGGGTTTTCTCGCGTGGGCGACGCCGCGAACTTTCGGCGGGCCGCGGTCGTCTTGTCATCGGGCCGACCCCATTCTACGATAAACCTCGCAACTCCCGACAGGGCAAAGGTGCGAGGTTGGGATGACCCGCACACCCCGGCCGGCCTTCGTTCCGACCGCCTCTTCGCGTCGGTGGCGCTTCGACTTGGTTGCTGCGCGGGCGTCTTGGTAAACTCAAGCTCCTTGGCCGTTTGTCTCCCCAAGCCTGACGGGACGTGTTCATGGTGTTCAATCCCGCCGATCCACTCCCCTTCGCCGATGCGCTCAAATGGAACTCCGAGGGGCTGATACCGGCAATCATCCAGGACGCCGAGAACGGCGACGTGCTGATGATGGCCTGGATGGATGAATCGGCTTTGAAAGATACCCTCGCCACCGGCCAGACACATTTTTTCTCTCGCTCTCGCCGCGCTGCCTGGCACAAGGGGGCGACCTCGGGACACGTCCAGCACGTCGAGTCGATCTGGCTGGACTGCGATGGCGACGTCCTTCTGATCAAGGCCCGCCAGGTTGGGGGTGCTTGCCATGAAGGCTATCGGTCGTGTTTCTTTCGGCGAGCAGGCGAATCGGGGCGCCTGGAGCTGGCGTCTGTGCCCATCTTCGACGCCGCTGCGATTTCTGGCTCGACCCCGCGAGCCCAAGGACCGGCCAGTTCCGATCGGATAGAAAGCTCCGAGGGGCAGCGACGCGACAACCCATACATCGATTCAGATGATTTCGTGAAAGGGAGTAAACAATGCGCAAGCCGCGATTGATGACGCCTGGGCCCGCGATGGTTCCCGAGGAGGTGCTCCTGGAGCTCGCCCGGCCTGTGATTCACCACCGGTCCAACGAAGCGAAGCAGGTGATCACCGAGGTCGTCGAAAGTCTCAAGGAGGTTTTCCAGACCAAGAACGATGTGCTCATCCTGACCGCGTCGGGCACCGGCGCGATGGAAGCGGCCGTCGTGAACGCCGTTCCGGTTGGCGGAAAGGCGCTCGTATTGAGCGCCGGCCATTTCGGGGCGCGGTGGACCAAGATCTGCAAGGCGTTTGGATTGAACGCCATCGAGCTCGAGACGGAATGGGGCCATCCGGTCGACCCCGATCAGGTGGCCGAAGCGCTGCGGCAACATCCGGACGCGGCCTGCGTTTTAGGGACCCTCAGCGAGACCTCGACCGGGACTGGGCACCCGGTGGAAGCGATCGGCCGGATTGTCGCGCAGACGCCGGCCCTGTTCGCCGTCGACGGCATCTCGGGCGTCGGGGCCATGGAATGCCGCACCGACCGGTGGGGAATCGATCTCTTGTGCGTTGGCTCTCAGAAAGCGCTCATGCTTCCTCCGGGCCTGGCTTTCGTGGCCGTCAGCCCCAAGGCGTGGGAGAAGATCGACAGCTTTGAGCCGCACAGCTATTACTTCAATCTGAAAGCGGCGCGCAAAAAGATCAAGGAATTCGACACTCCGTATACACCAGCACATACCTTGATCCTGGCGCTGTGCGCGGCGCTGCGGCGCATCAAGGAAGAGGGGATCGAGAATGTCTGGCAGCGCCATCGCAGGATGAGCGAAGCCTGCCAGGCTGGTGTCACGGCGCTGGGTCTTGAGCTCTTCAGCACGAGACCCGCGGAGGGCTTGACGGCGTTTCGGGTTCCGGAGGGTCTCAAGGAGGGGCAGATCCGAAGCAAGCTGTCCGAACGGTTTGGCATTTCGACGGTTGGCGGACAGGAGAAGCTCAAGGGAAAGATCATCCGGATCGGCCACATGGGCTATACCGACGAGATTGACGTGGTCGGCACGCTGGCTGCGCTGGAAATGGTGCTGGCCGAGCTTGGCCACGACGTCGAGCCGGGCCGCGCGGTCACCGCTGCGCAGCAGATCTTGATCGGCCAGAAGAACGCGGTGGCGGTGGGCTGACCACGCACGGCACCGCCCCACGCGCTCTTTTGGCGTTTGATCATTCCTTGGTTGATGGGAGTCTTTGATGCAGAAGCATCGCGTGCTGGTGACCGACAAGCTGGCTGAAGAGGGGCTGGATCGGCTGCGTGCCGAGCCGGGCATCGAGGTCGTGGTCGACACCAAGCTGGCGCAGGATGTCCCCGGGCTGCGCCGCGCGCTCCTCGAGGCCGACGGGATCGCGATCCGTTCCGGAACTCAGTTGACGGCCGAGGTGTTGGAGGGGCAGACGCGGCTCAAGGCGATTGTGCGCGCGGGTGTCGGCGTCGATAACATCGATGTCGCGGCGGCGACGCGGCGCGGGATCGTGGTGATGAATACGCCCGGGGGCAACACCATCTCCACAGCCGAGCACACGATGGCGCTCCTGCTCTCGCTCGCGCGGAACGTGGCGAAGGCCAACGACAGCGTCAAGTCGGGCAAATGGGAGCGGAACAAGTTCACCGGCACGCAGCTCGAAGGCAAGGTTCTGGGCGTCGTCGGACTGGGCCGGGTTGGTCTGGCCGTGGCCAGGCGCGCGCAGGGTTTTGGCATGATCGTCGCGGGCTTCGACCCGTTCCTGTCCGCGGAAAAGGCGCTCGAATTCGGCGTTGAGAGTGTGGCGCGCCTGGACGACCTGTGGGGCCGCTGCGATTTCATCACGTTGCACACGCCACTGACGGCCGAGACGCGCAACGTGATCGGCGCGCGTGAAATCGCGCTCATGCGACCGTCGGTCCGGATCATCAATTGCGCCCGCGGAGGCCTGATCGACGAGGCCGCGCTCCTGGCAGCCCTCGACAAGGGCAGCGTCGCCGGCGCGGCGATCGACGTTTTCGACCCCGAGCCGCCGCCGGCCGATCACCCGCTGGTCCGCCATCCGCAGGTTCTGGTCACACCTCACCTCGGGGCTTCGACCGAGGAAGCCCAGGTCTCCGTGGCCGTCGAAGCCGCCAAGCTCTTGAGCGAGTTTCTGACGCGCGGTCAGGTGCGGTTTGCCGTCAACATGCCGGCCCTTGACCGCGCCGAGCTCGAGGACGTACGCCTCTACCTCAACCTGGCGTGGCGGCTGGGCATGCTGCACGCGCAGATGGACCGCGGAACCCTGAAAAACGCAAAGCTCACGTTCCGCGGCGAGGTGGCTCACAAGAATACCAAGCTGATCACGGCGAGCTTCGCCGCCGGACTCATGGAATCGGCGCTGGAACAGCAGATCAACCTGGTGAATGCGACGGCGCTGGCCCGCGAGCGCGGCATCGTCATCGAAGAGCGGGCCGCCGATGCACCGGGCGATTTCGGTACCCTCGTCCATACCGAGGTCACCACCGAGCGCAAGACGTACGTCGCTTCCGGCACTTTGTTTGGAAAGCAGTTCTTGCGGCTGGTCAGGCTGGGCTCTTATCTGCTCGACGCCCATATCGATGGAACGCTATTAATATTTACTCATATGGATCGACCCGGTTTGATCGGCTTCATCGGACGGACCCTGGGTGACGAGGGAGTCAACATCGCGCAGATGAATGTGGGACGGCAGGACCCGGGCGGTGAAGCGATCGGCGTCGTCAATCTCGACAGTGTGCCGTCCACTCAGGCGCTCGACGCCCTGCGGCAGAACTCGTCGATCCTCAGCCTGAGTGTCATCAAGCTGCCTCCGCTCGGTGCCGGGCCAAGCTGGCTGGGGTCGTGAGGCACGAGCGCGGCAATACGCTTCGACGGCGCTTGGGGTTTGTTCGAGACTGCGGAGTTTTTCTCGGCCAGGCGCGATTTCGTCTCCAAGAATCCAGATCGAACGACGAACGTGTTCCTGGACGCCGCCAGGCTCTGGCGGCGCCGCGCCCTCGACTGCGACTAGCTTGATGATTCGACTCACGAACCAATGGGTTGGGTTTTCAGATCCTCGTCAAATGAGTTTGCCCCGATGACAACCATGATTCACGTGCTCGCTCTCTACCTGGCACCCGTGATATCGTTCGCCCAGGACCAGCCGCCGAGTCGGCAACCCGCGCCGGCCGAGTCGCGCGCGGCGACCACACCTCCGGCCACGCCGGCTGTGAAGCGGCCATTGTTTCAAAAACCCACCTTGAGTCAGGATCAGGTCGCGTTTGCCTTCGCCGGCGACCTCTGGATCGTGGGCCGCGCCGGCGGAGAAGCGCGCCGGCTGACCTCGGGCCTGGGCCTGGAGACGGAACCGGTCTTTTCTCCCGATGGTTCGCAGATTGCCTTCACCGGCGAGTACGAGGGGAACCTCGACGTTTTCGTCGTGCCAGCGCGGGGTGGCGAGCCCAAGCGCCTCACGTTTCACCCGGAGCCCGATCACGCGGTGGCGTGGACCCGGGACGGCAAGAGGATCCTTTTCCGGTCAACGCACAGCAGCTACGCGCGGTTCAGCCGGCTCTTCACGGTCGGCATGGATTCGCCCTTCCCGGAGGAGCTGCCGTTGCCGATGGCCGTCGAGGGCTCGTACTCGCCCGACGGGTCCCACTTGGCGTATGTTCCGTACTCCAACTACGACACGCCGAGCCCGCTGATCTCGGTCGCGTGGAAGCGGTATCGCGGCGGAAGCGCGTCGCCGATCTGGATTGCGGACCTGGCCGACTCGAGCGTCGTGCCGGTCCCGCGCAACGACTCCAACGACTTCAATCCCATGTGGGTTGGCCAGCGTGTCTATTTTCTCTCGGACCGCGACGGGGCGACGTCGCTGTTTGCGTATGACCTGGGCTCGAAGCGCGTCGAGCGCGCGATCGAAAACACAGAGCTCGACGTCAAGTCGGCCTCGGCGGGACCGGACGCGATTGTGTACGAGCAATTTGGCAGTCTGCACATTTTCGACCCGAGCACGGGCAAGGCGAAACCCCTGGACGTCAGCGTGCGCGGCGATCTGGTCGCGGTCCGGCCGCGATACGAAAACGTCGCCAAGGCCATCCGTGGCGCCGGCATCTCGCCCAGCGGAAGCCGGGCCGTCTTCGAGGCGCGAGGCGAGATCTTGACGGTCCCAGCCGAAAAAGGAGACATCCGCAACCTGACCAGCTCGCCCGGGGCTGCGGACCGCGATCCGAGCTGGTCGCCGGACGGCAAGTGGATCGCTTGCTTCTCGGACGAGTCAGGCGAATACCGTCTCCGGCTGCGCCCCCAGTCGGGAAAGGGAGAGTCAATTTCACTCCCGCTCGGCGAGGGTTTCGCATTCTATTATGGGGCGACATGGTCGCCGAGCTCGAAGAGAATCGCGTACACCGACAATCGCAACAATCTCTGGTACGTCGATGTCGATTCCGGCCTCTCGAAGAAGGTAGACACTGCTCCGTATCTGGATCGGCTCGACCCGCCGGCGTGGTCGGCCGATGGTCGCTGGCTGGCGTATTCAAGGGAGCTCAAGAATCACCTGCACGCCGTGTTCGTCTACTCGATCGAGACGGCCAAGTCGCATCAAGTCACCGACGGCATGAGCGACGCCGGCAGCCCGGCTTTTGACAAGGGGGGTAAATATCTTTATTTCCTGGCGAGCACCGACGCCGGTCCGGCTCTTGGCCAGGGGGGCGAGATGTCGACGATCGACAGGCCCGTGACTCGCAGCGCGTACGTGGTCGTGCTCGCGAGCGACGTGCCCAGTCCGCTGGCTCCCGAGAGCGACGAGGAGACAGACAAAGGCAAACAGAAAGCAGAGGACAAAGCCCAACCGGCCAAATCGAAGAAAGAAGACGGAGAGCCGAAGGGTGAGCCCGCACCGGTGCGCATCGACTTCGATGAGATCGATCAGCGAATCCTGGCCCTGCCGTCGCCGGCCCGTGATTATTCCAGCCTGCTGGCCGGCAAGGAGAAGATCATCTACCTGGTCGAAAGCACTACACCGCGCGACGATGATGACCAGCCTGGAGGAGGGCCGCCGTCGACGAGTGTTCTGCACCGATTCGATCTGGAGAAGCGCAAGTCGGAAAAACTGCTTGAGAGCGTCGCCGGGGTGGCGATCTCGCATGACGGTGAGAAGATCCTTTTTCGACAGGGTGAGAAGTGGTTCATTGGCTCAGCGTCCCAGCTTCCCAAGCCGCCAGAGAAGCCGCTCAAGACCGACGAGATGGAGGTGCGAGTCGACCCGCGACTCGAGTGGTCGCAGATGTATCGCGAGGTATGGCGGATCGAGCGCGACTTTCTCTACGATCCCGGCTATCACGGTCTGGACCTCAAGGCCGCGCAGGAGCGCTATCGTCCCTACCTGGAATCGGTGGCGCACCGGCACGACTTGAACTACCTGTTCACCGAGATGCTGGGCGAGCTGTCGCTGGGCCACGTGTTCGTCGCGGGGGGAGACTTCCCGGAAAACAAGGGGAAGCAGGCCGGATTGCTGGCGCAGACTATCGTGTCGAGAACGGCCGGTACCGGTTCGCGAAGATCTATCGTGGCGAGAACTGGAATCCGAAGCTCCGCGCCCCTTTGACGCAGCCCGGGTCGCGGGTCAAGGAGGGCGAATACCTGCTTGCCGTCGATGGCCGCGACCTGAGCGCCGGCGAGAGCGTCTACGCGGCTTTCGAGGCGAAGGCGGGCAAGTCCGTCGTGCTCAAGGTCGGGCCCGATCCAGGAGGTAACGGTGCGCGCGAAATCACGGTCGTCCCTGTCGCAAGCGAGCGGGCATTGCGGTCCCTGGCGTGGGTAGACGAGAATCGCCGCAAGGTCGACAAGCTGTCAGGCGGCCGGATCGCTTACATCTACATGCCCAATACCGCCAGGGAGGGCTACACGCGGTTCAACCGCGAGTTCTTTGCCCAGGCCGACAAGGACGCCGCGATCATCGACGAGCGCTTCAATGGCGGCGGGCAGCTCGCCGAGTACGTGATCGATCGCCTGCGCCGGCCTTTGATGAATTACATCGCGACCCGCGTCGGTGAGGAAATCAAGACGCCGCTCGGCGCCATTCACGGGCCGAAAGCAATGATCATCAACCAGATGGCCGGCTCGGGCGGTGACTACATGCCGTACGCCTTCCGGCAGGCGGGCATCGGCCCGCTCGTCGGCAAGCGTACCTGGGGCGGGCTCGTCGGCATCGGCGGCTACCCGGCCTTGATCGACGGCGGCATGGTGACCGCGCCGCATATTGCGATCTGGTTCCCGACCGGAGACTGGGAGGTCGAGAATCGCGGCGTGGCCCCCGATATCGACGTCGAGCAGGACCCGAAAGCCGTTCGCGAAGGGCGCGACCCGCAGCTCGAGAAGGCGGTCGAGGTCGTGCTCGAGGCCTTGAAGAAATATCCGACGGCGAAGCCCAAGCGTCCCGCTTACCCGAATTACCATCGGCCCGCGAACGGGCGAGGGAATTGAGCGCGCGGTCTCGGTAACGGCCGGATTCCGAAGGGCCTGCCCGCGGCGGATGGCGCCGCGGCAGGCCCCTCGTTTCTTGCCTGATTCGCTGTCCACTCAGCCAGCGACCTGCGCGAAGGTCAATCGAGCGCGACGGTGACCGTCTTGAGCTCGGTGTAGTTGTCGAGGGCTTTCTCTCCGAGCTCACGGCCCAGGCCGCTGCTCTTGAAGCCTCCGAAGGGTGCGGCGGCATCGAAGACGTCGTAGCAGTTGATCCAGACGGTGCCGGCGCGAACGCGATCCGCGATGGCGTGGGCTTTCTTGATGTCGCGGGTCCAGACCGCGGCGGCCAGGCCGTAGTCAGTGGTGTTGGCGCGATCGATGACTTCGTCGATCTCCTTGAAGCGCAGCACCTGCATCACCGGGCCGAAGATCTCGTCGGTGGCGATCGCCATCGAGTCTTTCACGTCGGCGAACACAGTGGGCTTGATGAAATAGCCCAGCGTGCCAAACCGCTCGCCGCCGCTGACGCACCTGGCTCCTTGAGACTTTCCTTTGCCGATATAGGAGAGGATCTTGTCGAACTGAGCCTTGTCGACCTGCGGACCTTGCTCGGTCGCCGGGTCGAGCGGATCGCCCAGCTTTCGGGTCTTGGTGCGGGCGGCCAGCTTCTCGACCATCTTGTCGTAGATCGGCTCCTGAACGAACAGCCGGCTGCCGGCGCAGCAACACTGCCCTTGGTTCAAGTAGAGTCCGAGGATGGCACCATCGACGGCCGCGTCCAGATCGGCGTCGGCAAAGACGATGTTGGGGCTCTTGCCGCCGAGCTCGAGGGTGACCCGCTTCAGTGTGTCGGCCGCGCTCCTCATGATGATCTGGCCGGTGCGGGTCTCGCCGGTGAAGGCGATCTTGTCGACGCCCTTGTGAGCGACGAGCGCGGCCCCGGCGGTTTCACCGAAGCCGGGAACGATGTTGATCACGCCGGGCGGAAACCCGGCTTCGAGTGCCAGTTCGCCCAGCCGCAGCGCGGTCAAGGGCGTCTGCTCGGCGGGCTTGAGCACGACCGTGCAGCCGGCGGCCAGCGCGGGGCCCCATTTCCACGCGACCATCAACATCGGGAAGTTCCACGGAATGATCTGCCCGGCGACGCCCACGGGCTCGCGCTTGGTGTAACAGAAGTAGCGCCCGCGGATCGGGATCGTCTGGCCGTGGATCTTGTCGGCCCAGCCGGCATAATAGCGGAAGCAATCGATCACCAGCGGCAAGTCGGCGTGGCGGCTCTCGCTGATCGGCTTGCCGTTATCCAGGGTTTCGAGCTCGGCCAGCTCGTCGATATGCAGCTCGATCAAGTCGGCGAGCTTGTTCAGCAACCGCCCGCGATCGCGGGCGTCGGTCTTGCGCCAGGGTCCGGAGTCGAATGCCTTGCGAGCCGCCTTGACGGCGCGGTCGATATCGGCGGCATCGCCCTCGGCGACCTCCGCGATGACCTCTTCGGTGGCGGGGTTGATTGACTCGAAAGTTTTACCGCTGGCACTATCGCGCCATTTGCCGTCGATCAGCAGCCTGGTCTGGACGGAGCGGGCGACTTTGCGCCGTGGTTTCGTGACCGTGGCCATCGAACATTCTCCCTGTGACAAAGCCGGGCGATCCCTGCCCGTGTCCAATTCTTCCGTGCACACCCAGCGACATCTTATGACCGATGCCGCCGGGACTCAAGCTTTGCCCTTGCCTGGGAGGACCGTGACCGTCACCGTGCCGCATCCTGACGACGAGGATCAGCGTCATTTGCATCGCGAGCTCGAGCAACTCCGGCGTGAGCGGACGTCTCACTCTAACCGCGTGCGTGGCCTGCTCGCCGCGGTCGGCATCAAGGTCGTTGGCAAACACTTTTCAGCCAGCGCACTTGATTTGCTCAAGCACTGGAACGATGAGCTGCTTCCTGCCGGCCTGAAGCGTCGCTTGCTGCACGAGCTGCAGCGGATGCCTACTTGGGATCGCAACGAAGAGGTATAATGATCGGTGCCGTGCGTGCATCCGCCCCCATGCTCGCGTCCTCAGTGGGTGTGCCGATCGACCATACACAATCTCCGGGGCGCGAGCCCGAACTTTCAAGCCAAAGCACCTTCGGGACCCACCGTTCATGGTAGAAACAGGCGAGCAGCTTCGAAACAAGTTCGAGGGCCGTCGAGCAGGGTTCCGTATTTCTGCCAGCGAGTATCACACCAATGAGACGGTTTGCGTTCGTACTGCTGTTCGTCTCCTTCGTCCCAGGCATCGCATCGGCGCAGCGCATCTCTGTACGAGGCAACCGATTTCAGGTGGGTGGAAAGGAGATCTGGATTTCCGGCGCAAACACGCCCTGGAATAGCTGGAATGAGTTTGGCAACCAGTTTGATGCTGGTTGGTGGCGAGCGCACTTCCGCGAATTGCGGGAAGCCCACGTTATTGCCACTCGCGTGTGGATTAGCTGCAACGGTGACAATGCCTCGCCGGGGATCGACGCCAACGGTAACGTCTCGGCTCCGACACCTGCTTTCTGGCGAGATCTTGATAGCCTCTTCGCGATCGCCCAAGAGAACCATATCTATCTCATGCTGGCTCTGATCTCGTTCGACCATTCGAAGCCGGGAAACCGCAACGCCGAGGCATGGAGGCGGATGTACTCCAGGCCCGAAGGTCGCCAGTCGTTCGTAGACTGTTACACGGTCCCGCTAGTCGAGCGATACAAGGAGACTCCCTGGTTATTTGCCATCGACGTGGGGAACGAACTGGTCTGGACCTGGGAGAACCACAAGGTGGCCAGAAAGGACACGCTCGATCTGGTCGCTCGCGTGGCGAACGCCGTTCATGCCCGCAGCAAAGTGTTGGTGTGCGAGGGGGAAGGCGCAGGGCCGAAGTACAACAGCGACAAGTACGAGGGGAACTTCTACTCGGATAAATCGCTCGGTGCACTCCAACCGGGCGCCTTCGTCGACTTCTACAATATTCACTATTACGACTGGGTGAGGCCGTATTTCGGCAGCCCGTTCGAGCGCTCCCCGGCCGACTACGGCATGGACGACAAGCCCTGCATCATCGGCGAATGCCCGGCCCGAGGCAGCGCCGGCCAGTCGATTGCCGACAACTATCGGAACGCTTTTGCGAAAGGTTGGCAGGGCATCATGCCGTGGACATCGAACGGCGTAGATCGCAATGGCAGCCTGGCTCATCTGCGCCCGGGTCTCGCATGGTTCGCGGAGGCCCATCGGGAGCGGCTGCCTCCGGCTCGATGAGAGGTCAGGAGATAGCGTCTTGCCCCAGCTGGAGCGCATTTTGACTTGGCCGGACGTGGGAAACGGCCGCGTTGTGATCAACGTCGCTTGATCAATGGGCTTCTGCACTTGTTTCACCAGAAGAATCGGCCCAAAGCCTCGCGGTCCCTGGTCCGGGCTCGGCGAGAGAGTGATGTCCCAGTGATCGGTGCGGGCTGTCGCGGTACACGAATGAGGTCGAATGGACGTGCCGACCTAGCGGATTAGTTGAACATGATCTTTTGTTTTTGCTTTATCCTCAAGGCGATTGCGTGACGGATGCAGCTTACCCTTGGCTGCAGATTCCGGCATGATTTGTCCATCCGGAGAATCCGGCCGGGTTCCTCCCCTTCGTTTCCTTTCATAACTTCTGTTCAAAATCCCGTTTCTTCAAGTCTTGTTCGTAGCAGGAACAAGCCTGGTATCGCGGAGACTGCGATGATCGAGCCGGCCCCGACCTCCCCTTCGCGCGGGCGGGAAAGCTGCGCAACGCAGCGGAAGGGAGCGCGCGCGACAACCCCGACTTTGAGTGTCCAGGAGCGCCGAAACTGCCGGTGGCACAGCGAGGGCCGAAATGGCACGCCGCCCCGCAGCGGCGTTGTCCTCCTGGGCTATCTGTTTGCTTCCGCATTGGCTCGCATTCGTTGCACTCCTGCTCGCGAGCGCGGAGTTGAAAAGTGCATAACAGCCTCTAGCGGAAGAGCCGTGGCGCGAGCTCATTGAGATAGTGCCGCCAGTTGATCCAGGTGTGGCCGCCGCCGCTGACGTGAATCTCGGTCTTGATGCCGTGTTTCTGGAATAGCTCGGCCAGAGCCTTCGAGCCCGCGAGCGCAAAGTCTTTGTCGCCGACGCAGATCGAAAGCAGCCTCACCGATGCGTTGACCTTTTCGGCTTGACCCAGGAAATCGGCGTTGGCTTCCTCCCAGCGGGCGGCATTGCCCCCAAAAATACCCGCGCCTCCAGATTCCCACGTAGGCAAATTGATCCGGGTGGGTTGTGAGCACGCGGAGGGATTGCCCGCCGCCCATCGACAACCCCGCGATCGCGCGGTTCTCGCTCCCGGTCTTGACGCGAAATTGTTTCTCGACGAACGGGATGATCTCTTTCAGCAGCTCGTCGGTGAATCGGCTTTGCGCGGCGGTCATCGCTGCCCGAAATTCGGGAGTGGGCGGGCTGCCCGGCGCCAGCCGGGGCATGTTCGCCGGCATCGGCAGACTGCCGTTGGGCATCACTACAATGAACGGCGACGCCTTTTTCTCGGCGAGCAGATTATCAACGATGAATCCGGCGCGGCCGATCGTGCTCCAGCCTGAGTCCTCGTCACCACCGCCGTGCAAGAGGTAGAGCACAGGGTATTGTTCGGTCGTGCCCTCATACCCGGGGGGAGTGTAAACGTGCATGCGCCGCATCGCGTCGAGCGTCGAGGAGTGATACCACGCTGCCCTGACTTCACCGTGCGGGACATCCTTGATTTTCTCGAATTCGGCATCCTCGCCCGGCACCTCGAACATGCTTTCGAGGCTGGAGATTCCTTGCTTGATCATCGGGTTTTTCGGATCGACGACGCGGACGCCGTCCACGTTGAATGAATAGCTGTAAAGATCGGCAGGGACCGGTCCCACCGTGATCGACCAGACGCCTTGGTCGTCCTTGGTCAACTTGCCGCCGGATCCGAAGTCGCCGGAAACCGAGACCTCACTGGCCTTGGGTGCGTAGATCCGGAAGGTCACCTTGCGATCGGGTGCAACTTCGGTGGATTTCAACGTGTCGTTGGGCGTGCGCGGCCGCTGCTGAGCGTCCGCCCCAGGCACGAGGGGCCAAGCCAGCAGCAAGAGCGCAAGGAGAGTCACAAAACGAGACGAATGACGACGGTTCATGGCTCGATTTCCTCGGAGGATGCGAAGGAATGAATAACGAGCTCCGATCACCGGGATCGGCGGCCGCGGGTCGCCGTCCGCGCGACTACGCGCGCGACACCGGCGGAGGTGGGATTCTGAAATAGCCGTTGCGCGAACAGGTAGAGGTCGTTTTTCCAGACCGGCCAGGTATGCCACCGGAATCTACGTGCCACACGTGCGGCACGTTCTTCTTTTCGAGCGCAGTGTGAAATCGCTCGCTGACATTGATCAGGCGGTCCTGGTTGCCGCAGGAGACCCACAACAAACGGAGCTCCCTCGCGAGGGCGGCCGGGTCCTTGACGAGGTCGCCGGCCGGCTTCGTGTTCGGAGCCGACGAGAACCCCCCGACCCAGGCAAAGGTGCCAGGATGCTTGAGGCCGAAGTTCAGCGACTGACCGCCGCCCATGGACAGACCCGCGAGCGCACGGTGCTCTCTGTCGGACTTGACCGGATAGTGCGACTCGACGAAGGGAATGACATCCTTGAGCAAGTCGTTCTCGAACACCTCGAAGGCGGGGAACTGCTTGCGGAAGTCGCCGCCGGGCCGGTCTTGCTTCGCCGCCCTGCCGTTGGGCATGACCACGATCATCGGCACCGCTTTCTTGTCGGCGACGAGGTTATCGAAAATGGCGCCGGCTACTCCTTGGCGTGACCATCCTGTTTCGTCGTCGCCGATCCCGTGAAGCAGGTACAGAACCGGGTACCTGGCATCCTTGGCGAATCCGGCTGGCGTGTAAATGACGAGCTTGCGCCGAGTACCGACCGTGGTCGAATCGTATTCGACCGTCTCGACTTTGCCGCGTGGGATCCCCTCGCGACGCTTATCAAACCCTTCTGGCGCGGCCGCCGGGGACGCCGCGAGCCGCGCCCGAGCCTTCGTCGCGTCTGGCTTGGCCTTGCCGGATTTCACGGGAACCCCCTTTGTATCCTGGCCGAGGGCACCGGGCATCCTCGCCCAGGCAGAGAATACGGCCAATGCAAGCACGAGACGGAACGATCGCCGTCGAATCATCGTGACAGTCCCCGGGGCGAAAACTCGAAGCGCGGTACCGTACGAACGTGTTTAGCGTCAAGCTACGCGGTTTCGGCCCCGCAAAATTAGATTCTTAAGCGTCGGCTCAACGGCTCACGCGAGCGCTGGGGTGGCGCAGGGGCGGGGCAATAGCGTGCACGACAACGCGGGAGGTTCCATTCGAACGCGTCATGCGTCGTTTATGTCGTCACCACTTATCGATCGCCCCGGAGGGCACCGGCACGTGGAATTCGTAATGCCCGGGCAACGGCAAGTCCGGGCCGGCACGCTCGACCTCGGTCATGACTTTATCGAACTCGGCCGGTGTCGTGAGATTGATCAATCGCAGGTAGAACGGCTTGGGCATGCGCGTGAAGTGAAAGTACCATTTCAAGATCTTGCGGAACTGGAGGCAGCCGTATTTCTCGCCGCGGCGTGCGACCAGGCCGTGGAAATGCCCGCACATCAGCTCGATCCGCTCGCCGAACGTGGGATCCGGGCCCGGTTCGCCGGTGCGGCTCCAACGCTCGAGCTGGCGAAAAATGAAGGGATTGGCCAGCGCCCCCCGGCCGATCGAGACGGCCGCGCATCCGGTTTCCAGGAATGTGCGACGCCGCATCGGCGATCGTGCGGATGTCGCCGTTGGCAACGACCGGAATCCGCGAGACAGCGTCGACCACGGCCCTGATCCCCATACGATTGACCGAGCCTCGAAATCCTTGCTCTCGCGTGCGGCCATGCACGATGACGGCCGCGACGCCGGCCAGCTCGAATGCGTGGGCCAGGTCGGGGGCGGTGAGTGATTCGTCGTCCCAGCCGAGCCTCATCTTCACGGTCACCGGGATCCGAACGGCGTTTGCGACCGCCGCGACCAGGTCGGTCGCCGCGATCGGCCTGGCACAAAAGCGCCGAGCCGCCACCGGTCTTGACGACCTTTCGCACCGGGCAACCCATATTGATGTCGACGGCCGTGGCCCCCTGCTCCTCGACCCAGCGGGCGGCTTGCTCCATCTCGCTCGTGACGTGCCCGTAAAGCTGGATCGACAGCGGGCGGTCGTCCGCGCAGGTCTCGGCCAGCTCAAACGAGCGGCGGCGTTTTTCGATCAGTGATCGGGCGTTGACCAGGTCGGTCGTGGCCAGACCGAGCCCGCCGCACTGACGGATCGCCAGACGGAACGCCAGGCTGGTGTAGCCGGCGAGCGGGGCCATGAAGAACCGCGACGGGATCCGCGTCAGCCCCAGCCAGAGCGGCTCGCGCACCACAGGTGGAACGGCGGGGATCAGGCGCACACAGTGGTCCGTCGGCGTGATTTTCGTTCGTAAGTCATCGGTTGTCCGCCAGCTTGTGCCGCGGGCGGCCGTTCGTGAAGAAAGTCTCGTTCCACAACAGGCGGGTGGGCCCAGCGGATCATACCAAATCTGGGAACGACGGGCGAACCGGGCGCGCGTGCGTGAAGTCGACTGCCGCGTGGGACCCACCGCCGGGGGATCCGCGGCGGACGTGGCTCGGTCACATTTCCTCGACGGGCTCTCGCGGCGGCAGCAAGTCGGCGTGCTGCGACGAGGTCTCTTCTCCGTTTCCGCGGGCGTCCGCCCCGGCCGGGGGAACCGGCGTACGCGTGTCTCCATGTGAGGCCGCGCCATTTCCGGCGCCCGCCGGCGAGCCGACGACTTCGGGCACTGGCCTGGCATCAAACCGCCGTTTCACGCCTTCCAACCATGGCAGCTCGGGGATTCCGTACGGGCGGAACTTCTCGATCCGGTTTTCCTCTTCACTGTAGTACAACGCTCGGTTTTCGCCGAGCTTGCTGGCGGCCGGGGCGTCGATCAACGTGCTCGAATCGTTGGCGCTCATCTGGAACAAGATTCGATTCTCGAATTCCTTCAAGCCCTGGCGATCGAACGTCCGGTTCATGTTGTTGACGCTGTCGCACCAGACGATCGTGTGGATTCCGACGGGAGGCCCTTCACGAAGGATGTCGCCGAAGAGCTTGGATGGCGGCGCAGGTTTGTCCTCGTCGTACTTCGAGTAGCTGAAATCGTCGTCCGCCTTGCGGATCTCGCGGAAGCGCTGGAGGTCATAGATCATCATGTAGATCGGCGCCTGCTCATCGGAGGCGCTCGTGCGGCGGCGCTCGATCTCGGCGGTCAGCTCGGCAAGCGTCGCGGGGATCTCGCGCCAGGTGACGTTCGTCACGGGGTGGGGGAGGATTTCCTTGAGGCGGCCGAGGTTGCCTGCCAGCGGCGAGTCGACCGGACTGCCGTCGAGCAAGTAGAAACGCGACGCCTGGCGTCCCGTGGGCGGATGCTGCGCGGCGATGCTCAGGCTCGACATCATGATCATCGCGAGCGCGGCCTCGTCGTTCTGGCCAACAATCAACACATTGCTGCCGCTCTGTGGCCGGAACACGATGGCGGTGGGGTCCTTGATCGCGATCGCGTCGCCCAGCCACGCGAAATCGGCCCGCGGCGCCTCGAGCCATTCGGTCGCGTCGAGCAGCTTGTTCAAAAGTGGATTCTTGCTCACTTCCGCTGGCTGGTTGCCTTCGAACACGATCGGCGGAGGCTTCTGGATGCGGCGATCGCGGCACATTTCCTGGATCTTTTCCAGGTAGCCTTCGCGGCGCTCGTCCGGCAGCCAGACGACCTGGAACAGGTTGTTCCCTTCGATCATCCCGTTGGCGTCGTTGTAAATCGCTTCGCCGGGCCGCGTGAGCAGCCGTGCAGCCGTATTGTCCTCGCTCAGGATCAAGTGCGCATCGGCTTCACTGCATTGCAGGGCAATCCGCACCGCCATCTGGCCGAGGGTGGCTTTCGGTAGCGAGTACTGGCCGCCCAGGGTCTGCGAGCCGAGGATCACGTGCATGCCGAAGGCTCGCCCTTGCCGCACCAGGCGATCCAGGAGCAGGCGTGACTTCCTGGGCGATCTTGTCGTCTTCGATGAAGAACTCCTGAAATTCGTCCACGATCAGCAGGATGCGCGGCATGGGCACTTCGGGCCGGGCCTCGCGGTAGCCTGCGAGGTCCTGGCAGCCCAGCTCGCGGTAGATTTCGCCGCGCCCCTTGAGCTCGACGTCCAGGCGCTGCAGCACGCTCAAGCCGAACTCGCGTTCGCTTTCGACGGCGATGACGCGGGCATGCGGCAGCTCCATCGCGGCGTAGACCTTGAATTCGACGCCTTTCTTGAAGTCGATCAGGTACAGCTCGAGCTCGTCGGGGCTGTACCTGCAGCGCGCCGTTGGTGATAAGCGCGTGCAGCAAGGTCGATTTGCCGGAGCCGGTCTTGCCGGCGGTCAGGGCGTGCTGCGACGTCCCCTTGCCCAGCTTCAGGTGCTGAAGCTTGGTTGCACCGGCCCGGCCCAGGGGAACGTCGACTCCCTTGCTGCTGTCGAAGCTCCAGTACTGGTCGGGCTTGGGAGCGATGAACTCGAAGGGCACCTCGACGCGGTTGGCGTCGCGCGCGGCGTTGCCGACCTTGTGCAGGAGCTCGGAAAACCGGGTTTGATCGGGTGGTCCGTCGAGCGAGAGCGGGTAGCGGCCGAGATTCGGCTCTTTCCACTGCAGCCGGCCTTCCTTCCAGTTCATGTTGACGCACGGGTTCTCCAGGTCCTTGATCTGGAAGCCGGACGGCAGCCCGAGCTTGGTGTCCTGGAGGATGAGTGCGTAGACCCCGCAGCGCGCGCCGCTGTTGACGATGCTGACCAGCCGCCGCAGCGCGTGGTCGTTGAAATTGGTCGGGAAGTTGGCGACGACCAGGATCCGGAACGGCTCGGCGACCTCGCCGGCCATCGTGTTGTATTCCTCGATCGTTTCAAACTCGTTGCGCAGGTATTTCTGGATCACGTTCTCCATGTGCTCCGTGAGGTCGGTCAAGCGCTGCTCGATATGCTGCGCCTCGGTCCAGATGCGGTTGGTCACGAGCAGTTCGTGATAATCGGCCAGGTGCATGAACGCGGCGAAATTCTCACCAAGCCCGACCGGGTCGACGATGGTGAAGCGCACCTTGCCGGGCGGGACCGAAGTGAGGTAGCGGAGCATGAGCGACTGCAATAGCGTGATCGCGGCGTCTTTGCCTGCGTCGGCAGCCTTGATCAAGAGCGAGCCCTGGATGGGAAAGGGCAAGAGCGCCGGCAACTGGAAATGGGTGGGCACCGACTTGAGTCGCGGGTCGCGCGGGATTCCGTTGGGGAACTGGTCGAGATCGACGTCGAACGCGCCGAACCGCATTCCCGGCGGCACCTCGGTCGGCGGCTTCCACCCATCGAGCTGCGGAATGGTCCAGTCCAGGAACCGCCGCCCGGCCTCTTGTTGAACGTCGACCAGGACGTCGTTGATCCGCGACATCCCGTCGGTCCAGGTCTTGATCAGGTTGGCCCAGGCCTGGTCGTACTGCTGCTTGGTCCCCGCCTTGATTTCGCGATACGAATTGTCGTGTCGCGGCCCGATCCTTCTCGTACTTGTCCTTGAGAGCGGCGATCCTGGGCGGATAGTGGTCTTCCGTTTTCTTCAATCCCTCGTCGCGGCGAACCTTGATCTTCTCGAGCCGCACCGGAAAATCCTTGTCGGCGTCCTCGGTCTGTTTCTTGTGTCGCTCTTGAAACTCGGCAACGCGGCGGGACAGCGTTTCTTCAGCCTCGCGCACCTTGGTCTCGCGGTTTTTATCCAGCTCGCGGATCTTTCCGTCGAACTTATTCTTGACCCAATCCTTGTTTTGCTCGACGACCTGCTCGGCCTCCTTGAGCGCCTGTTTGAGCGGAATTCCATGCCGCGCCACGCTCGGGCGGGCCATGGACATGAGTCCGATGCGAGCCCCGATCGCGGCGGCAACTGCGACCACGGCCCCGACGATGGCGGCGGGTATCCAGCCGGTCACCGTGAGCCCCAGGGCCACGGCCACCACGGCTCCCAGGATCAAGAACGGCCAGATGAAGACGTCTATTCGCAAGAACTTGGGCAGCTTGAGCGCCTCGATGGCGATCAATGCCTCCTCGATGCGGGCGCGGATGTTCTGGAGCGTGACGAGGGGACTCTCTTCGGCGTGCCCATCCTGCCCGGCGGCCACGGGGGCCGCGGATGCAGCCTGCACCTCGCCGCTCGTCGTGGTCTGGCCGCTTGCGGTCATGCCGAGGGTCGTCTCGCCGGTGGACGTGTTCACCAGGGCGGCGTCGGGCGCCGCCGCGGCCGGTGCGACATCCGGCAAGGCCGAGGCGAGCTTTCCGCAGCGTTTCAAAACGAATTCGGCGTCTGCCTGCTTGATCTCGAGGTGCTGGAGCTCTTCGTGCCAGCTCGCGTCGGTAGCGCGTCGCCACTTGATCCCGTCGTCGCGCGAGCCTTCGAAGATCGCCAGCGCCTGCCACCCCGTTTCTTCCTTGGCCTTTTTGGCCCGGCGCTGATCTTTCTTCAATTGCTCGTCGAACTGCTTCTTGGCGAGGGCGTACTCGTCCTTGGTGGCCTGCGTGTCGCGCTCGAAAGTCTGGACGACCTGGTTGCGTGCACGCCCGTATTCCGCGTTCAAGGCTTCGTTGTCGGTGTTGTACTTGGTCGTGAGCTGTTTCGAGCCGGCGCGGTACTCGGCCTCTTCCCGGTCGATCCGCTTCTTGAACCCCAGCTCGGTCTCGGATTCGCCTTTGACGCGGGCCGCGATCAGTGCTTCCAGGTCGGAGAGCGCGACGGTTTCTTTTTGAACGAGCGGCGACTCAGGCATGTTGCGGTCTTCCCTGGTTAAGGCTGTCGCACCCCGGCCCACGGCGATCGTCGGCGACACTGTGGTCGCTTGGGCACCCCGGTCCCGTCAGTCTTCGCGGCACTGGCCGCGGATTCTTCCCAGGACTTCCGAGAGTTTTTCCATGCCGACGATGGCGTTCTTGCAGGTTTGTTCCAGCGGGATGATGTGCACTCTCTCGTAGTCGCGGGCGACGCCATCGTCCCAGGTCTCCTGGGCGATGTCCCATTGCTCTTTCAGGTGTTTCAGCGCGTGTTGCAGGCGTCCGGATTGAGCGCTCATGGTACCCTCCCCGAGACCAGGGCCTCGTCTGCTTTGGTGGCGGGCTCGACCGAATCAGCCGGTTTTCCGGCACTCGCACCGCCGTCCGGCGGCGATGCGGCGGCGGGCTCCGCGCCGGATGTGGCGCTCTGCCCGGTCGTCGCCGCGCTGGCGGCGGGCGCCGCCCCCGCTTCCGCCGCGGAATCCAGGCGGGGCGCGTCGGGGCCCGCAGGGCGAGATACTCCTCCAGCGAGCCGATCATCTTTTCCAGGTTGTACACGCTCTTCTCGAATCCGCCCGAGAGATGGTCGCCCAGCGGCTGCGAATGCGAGTGGTATTCGTCGATGGCGTGATGGAGCAGCGGGACCAGTTTCTTGACCAGGGCCACTTTCTCCTCGGCGACTCTCAGCCGGCGCTGGGCTTCGCGCAGCGCCTCTTTCTGGTCGGCGTCAGAGACGGCGTCGCTGCCCTGTTGCGAGAGCTTGCGGCGGTGGAGGTCGGATCGTGCCTGCATCAGGTCCTCTTGCCGCCGCTTGACCTGCGCCTGCCAGTAGCCGAGCTGGTCGCGCTCGAGCCAGTCGCGCATGCGGCGCAGCTCCATATCGACCCCGCTCAAGGAGTTCCGCGCCTCCTCGGCGAAGTTGATCATCGTCAGCTTGAAGTCCTTGAGCGTCTGGACGGACAAGACATTGGCTGATCGACTCATGGCGATGGGTCCTAACGCTGTTGCAAGTATTCTTCGATTCGTTCTGCCTTGCGGAGCAAGAACGGGATGTGCTGGTTGGTCGACTCGGTGAACCGTTTCACGACCTGAAGGGTCTGCTCGAACTCCTCGACGAACTTATCGTGCTCCCGGTCGCGCCAGGTCTGGGACAGGCCCGCGAGCTGGCCGTGCAAGGTGGTCAACTGGCCGATCATCTCGTTATTGAACTGCTTGAGACGGGCGGCGAACCGTCGTAGCTCTTCCGGGTTGACGATAGCTTGAGACATTTCACGCCTCGCTTCCGCGATGGGGACGGTAGAAAAGAGGAAATGCCGGCGAGCCCACAATCGGTTTGCATGGTTCCGGACGACGTGACCCGCCGCTGCGAACTTTCCACTCTGATGGTATTCGTCTTCCATCGACCTGTAAAGCCGCGCAGACGGCGAGTCTCCACAAAACCGGCGTGTTGCGGTTTTTAGACGGCGCTGCCGCAGGCGACTGAATTCGCCGTGCGCCAGCTCGCCGAGCTGTCAGCAGGCGCGAGCCGTGTGGAGCGTGATGCCGTGATCGTCGTGCAGAAGGTGCGGCCCCAGGCCGGGGACGGTGCGGCTGGGCTACCTGGTCGACGCCGCGAGCTGGTCGCCGCAGTATCGGCTCCGTGGCTCCGTCGCCGACGCCCCGGTCCGGCTCGAATACCTCGCGGCGGTGGTCCAGCAGACTGGCGAATCCTGGTCGGGCGTCAGCCTCACGCTTTCCACGGCACGTCCCTCACTGGACGCAGCGCCACCCGAATTGCTGCCGCTCAAGATGGCCGTCGCCGGTGCCGCCCTGGCCGGCCCGATCGATGCGCATGACGACCGGTCGCAAACGATCCTCGCGAAGCTCGAAGACGTCGTCCCCATGTCGTTCAAATGCACGTCCCGGATGGACAACCTGCTGCGCCGGGATGTGGTCGTGCCACAGGACACCGTCGCCGACAAGACGATGTACCTGAGCTACGAATTCCGACTGGAATACGCCCGCGACCTTCCCCAGCCCCGCTTCGTCTCGGGTGGGCTGCGAGAAGGCCCAATCGGCGGCGGCGCCATGGGCGGCATGGGCGGAATGATGGGCGGAATGCGATCGATCGGACTTGAGGGAAAGGACACTCCGCGCTGACCGCCGAGGATTTCCAGCGGCGACCGCCGGGTGGCGAGGCCCGGCGGTAGCCACGGCGGAATACCTTCGATCGAAGTAGTGACCGCCCGGAGCCGGTCGTACAGGTTTTCTGCGGCTGAGGCATTGACCTCGTGAGACATTTGTCTTAGGATACGAAAGCAGCGGGTTTTCACCTGCGTGTCACGGTCGGTACACTCCCTCGATCATGCTCCATTGTCCATGGGTCTCCGAACGAACCCCAGCGCGACGGTGGGCACAATCTATCTTAATATTCGAGACGACAGCCGATGACTAAACGCCCCCCCACGATTCCGGATTCGGAATTAGACGTGCTCAAGGTCCTCTGGGACCTTGGCCAGGCCACGGTTCGAGAGGCGATGGAGACGCTCCGCTCCGCCGGGCGCCAGTGGTCGTACGCCACTGTGGCGACCTTGCTCGACCGGCTCGAATCCAAAGGGCTGGTCACAAGCGATCGCCGCGAGCTGGCGTTTGTCTACAAGCCGGTGATCTCGACCCAGGAGGTCCGCCAGCGACGGCTGACCAGCTTGGTCGACAAGCTCTATCAAGGCGAGCCAGGCCTCTTGGTCCTTCACCTTCTGAAATCTCACCCGCTGGACGCGAGCCAGGCCAAGGAAGTGAGATCCGTTCTGGACCAGATGGCCGGCGAGCGGTCCAAAGAAGAAATAACGAAGATCCCGCTGCATCGAGCCCCGGCATTCCGCGTCGCCGCCGGTCGATCAGCGCTGCCGCGCCTTGTACAGTGGAGACGGCACGTAGCCCTTCCCGCCGAGCCGCCCGTATCGCCGCGCGGCCCATGCACTTCCGACATTTCAATGCCTGCCGGCCGCCCCTGCCCTTATCCCATCTCAAGCCCCAGTCCGCGGCCTACCCTCTGGCGGTCTGGCGGTCCGTACGAGAGAATTAGGTGAACCACGCGGCTCCCATGGATATCCCGCCGCGGGGGCTCGTGTCATTGCTTCTGGGACGAAGCGCGGATGGCCAGACCCAAGCGTTGGTACGATTCCCAGGCTGCCCTTTCCGTGCGCGTGGTCTCGCGACCGGACCGGGACGAGATGCTCAGCGCCCTGCCTGGCGCCATAAACGGGTCTCGCCCAGCCTGGGCGAGTGCCTGCTCTACCCGCTCGCCGACGGGCCCGGCCTGGGCCTGTTAATCTTCTTCCCGCCCATCCTCTGGGTGCTCTCGCTGCCGATTTTCGACATCATCGCCGTGCTCGAGCCGCTCAAGGGCGATTGGAAGCTCGGGCTCATGGTCGTGCCGGTGATGGTGCCGGTGATCTTCAGCTTCTCGATGGTCTTTGGCTACGCGCTCGTATTCCTCGGCCATTTCCTGGTTTCGAGCGCCTGGGTGAAAACGACCATCCGCGCTGGCCCGAGTGGCACCCCGCCGATATCGCCGAAGGGATCTGCCGCTGGTTCTGGGCGGGTCTCCTGGGCGCGTGATCGCCGCCGGACCGTTCGTCTTTTTCTGGCTGAACAGCGGCAAGCTCCAGTGGTTCCACTGGGTCATCTTCGGCTGCACTCGTGATACTGGGCGCCGGATACTCCCAGATGGCGCTGGCTGCGTCGCTGCTGCACGAGAATATCTTCGCCGCGAATCCGGTGACGGTTGTCGTGGCGATCCTGCGGATCGGTTGGACCTACCTGCGCCCGTGCGTGCTGGCCGGAGCCGCGCTGTCGTGCGCCGTGCTCGGAGTGTGGGGTTTGCTCTACAAGTTGCCCCGGATGTGGATGGAGGCGGTCGCGCTCTGGGCCTACTGGCTCCTGGTGCTCTACCTGGCGATGGTCGCGCTCCGCATGATCGGGCTCACCTACCACGCCCATGCGCTCGACCTGGTCTGGTTCCGCCGGCGGCCGGGCTGGGCGACGTCCAGCCATGACGGGCACATCTACGTCAATTCGTGACCACGATCATCATCCGTTGTCATCGGGTGATGGTGATATGTACGGGCTGGAGCAGGCGCCGCGGCACACCGATGTCGATCACGGCAACCAAGCCGGTAAATTCGCCGCGCCGGCCACGGCGAAACCAAGTTTGGGTGCGACGAAAGTCGCCGTGGCCCGGGCGCGGACGGCGACACCCAGCGGTTGACCGGCATCGGCGTCCAGGCCGGAAGGAACATCCAGGGCGAAGATCGGTTTTCCGGAGCCGTTCATCAGCTCGATGACGGCTGCGCATCGGGCCCTCGACCGCTCGCGACAGCCCCGTGCCCAGGAGTCCGTCCACCAGCCAGTCGGCGTCGGAGAGAATCGCGGCGAGCCGAGCGGAGTCGAGCTTTGCATCGTCTGCCTGGCCATCGAACCAGGCGAACTGGTCGATCGCCGGATTTTTCGAGAATCGCCCATTGCGCCGCGGCATCCCCGCGCAGCAGGTTGCTCCGCGTGAACCAGACGACGCGGACAGGAAATCCCCAGGCATTCAGATGGCGGGCGAGCACGCCGCCGTCACCGCCGTTGTTCCCGGGCCCGCACAGGACGAGCACCCTCGGCAAGGCCGGCCGCTCCGGCCGTTCGGGGGTCTGGCGGCGCTCCGCGGGGCGAAGGGACGTCCGCCGGCGGCCGGTGGCAAGGCGCCGGCAAGCTCTGCAAACCAAGCGGCCGCCCCCCGCCCGGCGTTTTCCATCAAGATCAAGGTCGGCAGCGCCAGCTCCGTCGCCGCTTGCACGTCCAGCCCGCGAACTTCCTCGCGAGACAGCGGCCTCGATCCCGATGGTCATAACCAAACCTCAAAGAGAGCCCAAAATTCATAACCTCCGTTGTCGGCTGCGCGATCGCACCGGCGATGAACACGCGCGCCTCCGCGGCGCAATATCGCGGCGGCCGTCCGCGGACCGCGCCGCGCCCAGCTCACGGCGTACCCGCGCCGCCCATCTTGATCAAAACCACGATGGCGATGGTGTAAAAGATCACCAGCCCCGTGGCATCGACCAGCGTGCTGATCAGTGGGGCGGAGACGATCGCCGGGTCGATTCCGAAGCGCTTGGCCAGGAGCGGAACGACAGCGCCGACGCAGTTGGCCCACATGCAGATGAACAAGATCGCCAGTCCGATGACGGCCGCGAATGCGGGGTTACCGTGCAGGATCAAGGTGTAGACGAAGCCGAGGCATCCCAGGACCGCGCCCAGCAAAGTGCCGGTGAGCCATTCCCGGAACAGCACGCGGTAAGCCTGGAACCGCTGGATCTCGCCCAGGGCCAGCCCGCGGATGATGGTGCCGACGGTCTGGCTGCCGGCATTGCCGCCGGTTCCGATCATGAGCGGCACAAACTCGATCAGATCCTTCTGGCTGAGTTGAACGTCCTGGAAGTAGTGCGAGGCATACTTCGTGAGCGTGCCGGCCAGAAACAGGAACAGCAGCCAGCCGATCCGCCGGCGCACCGCCTCGACGATCCGGCCCTGCCAGTAGGTTTCTTCGTTGGCCTCGGTGTCGCGCGACACGCCGCCGAAGGCGAGCATGTCCTCGGTTTGCTCCTGGCGGAGAATGTCCATCGCGTCGTCGTGGGTGATGATGCCGACCAGCATGTCGGTGCCGTCGACGATCGGGATCGCGAGCAGGTCGTACTTGTCGATCTGGCGGGCGACGCTTTCCTGGTCGGAATCGACGCGGGCGAAGATGACGTCGCGCTGCATGATTTCTTCGATCACCGCCGAGCGGCGCGACAGGATCAGCCGCTTGAGCGTGACGAAGCCGATGAGTCGGCGCTTGTGATCGACGACGTAACAGTAATAGATGGTCTCGCGATCGGGGGCTTCATCGCGCAGTAGCTCGAGTGCCTCGCGCACGGTGATGTGCGGTGGCAGCGTCACGTAGTCGGTGGTCATGGCCGCGCCGGCGGTGCCGGGTTCATAGCTGGCCAGGCGCTGATGTCCTCGCGCTCGGCCTGGGCCAGGAAGGGCAGCACCACGTCGACGATGTTTTCGTCGAGCCGGTTGACCAGGGCGGCGCGTTCGTCGTGCGACATCAGGTGGAGCAATTCGGCCGCGTCCTTGGGAGGCATTGCTTCCACCAGGCCCGCCTGGCGGTCTTTTTCCAGGTAGCTCAGGACCTCGGCGCGGCTGCGCGGCGGCAGAATCCCGAACAGGGCATCGGCTTCGACGGTGTCGAGGTCCTCCATCATCTCGGCAACGCGGCCGGGATGGTGCTCGGCGAAGAAGTCGCGCAGTCCGGCGATTTCTCCGTCCTTGATCAGCTCGCGGAGGTCGGGCACCAGAAGTGGGTGTCGCATGGCCCTTCCTCCGTCGCGCGATGCGGGCGCCTGAAACGGGAGACACCTCCTCGAGCGGCATGGGCGTCCTGTCCGTGCCGCTCGAAAAGCAGCTTACGTCGTCTGGGAGATCGCCTAACGGGAACCGATCGTGTCCTTGCCGAGATACGGCCTGAGGACCTCGGGGACGTCGATCAGCCCATCGGGGCGCTGGTAGTTTTCGAGAATCACGATCAAGGCCCGCGAGAGGGCGATCGCCGTGCCGTTGAGCGTGTGAACGAAACGAGTTCCTTTTTGGCCGGCCGGACGGTAGCGGATGTTGAGGCGGCGTGCCTGATAGTCCGTGCAATCGGACGCGCTGGTCACCTCGCCGTATTCGCCGTGCTCGCCGCGACCGGGCATCCACGCTTCCAGATCGAACTTGCGGTATGCGGGCCCTCCCAGGTCGCCGGCGCAGATATCCAGCACGCGAAACGGAATGCCGAGCGCCGGAACAGGTCTTCCTCGATGGCCAGCATCTCGGCGTGGACAGAGCCGGAGGCTTCCGGCGCGGTGAAGGCGAACATCTCGACCTTGGTGAACTGGTGAACGCGGTAGAGTCCGCGACTGGCCCGCCCGGCGGCGCCGGCCTCGGTCCGAAAGCAGTGCGACAGCCCGACGTACCGCAGCGGCAGATCCGACTCGGCAAAGACGTGATCGGCGTGCATTCCGCCCAGGGTGATCTCGGCGGTGCCGATCAAGCTGAGGTCGGACTCTTCGATCGAATAAACCTGCGTCTCTGCCCCACGCGGCGTGAACCCGATCCCCTCCAGGATATTATTACGTGCCAGATCGGGGGTGAGGATGGGTGTAAATCCGGCCGCGATCAGTTTTCCCAGCGCGAATTGTTGCAGCGCGAGATCGAGGAGGACCGCGTCGTTCTTGAGGTAGTAGAAGCCGGTGCCGGTCACCTTGCCTGCGGTCTCGAAATCGATCAGGTCGAGGTCCGCGCCGAGCTCGACGTGGTCCTTGGGCTTGAAGTCGAATTCGCGGGGTTTGCCGGATTTGCGGATTTCGCGGCTGTCGTCTTCGGTCAAGCCGATCGGTGCATCGGGATGCGTGAGGTTCGGGATTCGTTTCAGGCGCTGCGTTACCTCGGCCTCGAGGCGGCGGAGCCGTTCTTCTTCCTCGGCCACATTCAGCTTGAGGCGTTTGCCTTCCTCGATCAAGGCAGACCGCTGCGCTCGGATCGCGCTCTTTACCGGTGGCCTGGGCCACCTCGTTCTGCCGCCTCCGGATCTCTTCGACGGCCTGGAGCAGGCTCTTGCGCTCCCCCTCGAGCGAGACGGCGCGATCGACGTCATCGAGGACGTCCGGGGGGACGTTGCGGTTGCGGCAGTTTTGCTTGACTGCCTCGACGTTGGCTACGACGAATTTCAGATCCAGCATGGGAACACCCTGGCGAGTTGCCCTGGAAAGACGAGCACGGCCGGCCGGGCCGGGAAGCCGGGCCACGCGCCTGCCTCCACGAGTCAGAGACGTTTGGCGGCCGGTTCGTTCGCGAGCTCTCCCAGCAGGTGGGCGCTGGCCTTGATGCCGCGGTGGAAGTCGGCGAGGCAGAACTTTTCGTTGGGTCCGTGCAGGTTGTCGTCGGTCTGACCCCACCCCAGGAGCAGGGTGTCGACGCCGAGGTGCTGCTTGAGCAGCCCGACGACCGGGATCGAGCCCCCCTCGCGCATGAAGACCGGCTTGATGCCGAACCCGGCTTCGATCGCGCGCACCGCGGCCCGCACCCCCGGCGTATCGATATTCACCAGAACGGCCGGTGCGCCATGGTGGGTCACGATCTCGTACGTCACACCCGGTGGGCACACCTTGGCCACGTGATCGCGAAACTGCCGCTCCACCGTCTTGGGATCCTGGTCGGGAACGAGCCGGAAGCTGAGCTTGGCGCCAGCCTTGCAAGGTAGCACGGTCTTGGGCCCAGGGCCGGCGTAGCCGCCGAAGATGCCGTTGACGTCGCAGGTGGGCCGGGCCCACTTGCGCTCGAGCGTGGTATAGCCTGCTTCGCCCTCCAGGCTGGTGACGCCCAGGTCTGCCTGAAACTCGGCCTCCGAGAACGTGAGCTTGGCAAACTCGGCCCGCTCCCACGGGGCCAGCGGACGCACGTCGTCGTAAAATCCAGCGATCTGGATCTTGCCGTGCTCCCCCTTCAAGCTCGCCAGGATCGTGGCCAGCGCAGTTCAGCGGATTCGCCACGGCCCCGCCGTAGGTTCCGGAATGGAGGTCGCGATTGGCCCCTTGAACCAGGAGCTCGAAGTAGGCCAGTCCTTTGAGTCCGTAGGTGATCGCCGGCTGACCGGGGGCGAACTGGCTGGTGTCGGAAATGACGGCGTAGTCGCAAGCCAGCCGCTGCTTGTTGGCCGCGACATAGGCCTCGATGCTCGCGCCGCCGACCTCTTCCTCGCCCTCGATGATGAGCTTGACATTCACCGGCAGCGATTGCGTTGTCTTCAACCAGGCCTCGACAGCCTTCAGGTGGGTGAACATCTGGCCCTTGTCGTCGGTGGCCCCGCGCGCGTACAGATTGCCATTGCGCACGGTCGGCTCAAACGGAGGAGAGAGCCACGGTTCCAGCGGCTCGGGGGGCTGAACGTCGTAATGGCCGTAAATCAAAACCGTCGGCTGGCCAGGTGCGCCTTTCCACTCGGCGTAGACGAGCGGGTGTTTCTTGGTTTCGATCAGCTCGGCGGGCAGCCCCATCGCCGCCAGGTCGTCCCGAATCATCGCCGCGGCCCGGCGCGTGTCGGGGTCGTGGTCCGGCTGCGCGCTGATGCTCGGCACGCGTATCAATGCCTTGAGCTGCTCCTCGAAGTCGAGCCGGTGCGCTTCCAGAAACGCGTCCACGCGATCCATGGCCATGGAACCTCACCCCTGCCGCTGTTGTTCCCGGGCGGCGACATGAAAGTGGTTCTCGAGAATTTTCCGGCCGGTTCCGAGTCAAAAGCTCGACCGAAAGCCCGGCCCGACGACACGACGAGGTCGCGACTCAGTATAGCATCGTGAGGGCACAGGAGCGATGGCCGACGCCGGCGCAGAAACAGCGTGTCAATTCGTTTGGTGCCGCGAGCATGCGGCCGTTCGCGGCGTCAAACTCGATGCCAGCAAAGGCGCTGGCCGTGGGTTGCTGGGGACCCAAATCAACATGGTGCGTATTTTCGATCGAAGGGCTTGAACAGGTCCGTGGCAAATGCTTACAAAATGGAGACCTTGGAATTGTACGGTTGACTTCTTGCGGGGAGAGTCCATATTTTTCAAAACTTGGCTCAAGTTTTTGCGGCGACAGGCCGCACGGCTGGCCGGGTAGGTGGCAATGTTTCGAGTTGGTATCGAAGTTGCGTTGCTTTTCGGATAAGTGGATCCGGGCGGTTGGCTGACCGGTGATGCAAAAGCCGCCGGCAGAACGCGACAGACAGCTCGCCGTCGTCCGGAGCCCGAAACCATGGGTTGTTTTTTTGGAGGCAGGGTCAGCGTGCCGTGTTGACTTCCGGCGTCCGCGCATCTTTTGAAAATCTGGGCCGAGTTGGGCGGATACGGAAGCTACGCATGGTATATATGAGAGAGGCGCAGTGAGGTTAGTGCCAATGGAAAGGCGCCCGTCCCCGGGGTGGGTTTCGACTCCCTTGGGCGCGGTGTCAAGCGGATGCCTGGGATGGCTTGGCTTGGGTGTGACATCCAAGACCGTTTTGACGAGGTGGCCGAGGGTCCTGTCGCAACATTCCCAGTCGTTCGTCGCGGTTTAGGAGGGGAGCCTTTTCGATGAGTTTTCTTCAACGCTTCCTCGAGCGTGTGCTGCGCAATAATCCCAATCGTATGTCTCGCACCGGCTTTGACGACCTCACTCAAGAGCAGCTTGACGCCCACCTTCGCGTTGGACGCTATGGAAGCTTTCACCTGACGGATGCCGTTCGACCCTCGATCGGTCTGGACGTGATCCCCCGCGCCGGCTACAGGCGTGATACCTACTGCGATCCCGACAGCGGGAGCAAAATGCCTGTGCTGGCCGCGTCCGTCTCCGCGGAGAATCTCTTCGAAATCTTTATCGACTTGCTCGATCCACTGGGTGACGTCGTCGATGTGGTGATGGAATCAAGCCACGATTCCGAGCCGGGCTCGCATTCGGACCTGTATCGCGAGCACATGGACACGGTCATCTTGAAAAGCACCCTCTATGATTATGAGCCGCTACTCCTGCACGACGGCTGCACCGGCATGGCAGCGCTCAATCCCAGCGGGCCGATGGAAGTTCAATTCGACGAGCACAAATTGCTCTTCGTCTACGCTCACGACCTCGAGCCGTTCGAGGAGATCTTGTTGCAGTATGGCCTGAAGCGCGATGACACGCTGAAATTCATTTCCGAGGCTGAGCACCTGCACTCGACGGACGACGAGTATCACGAGCAGTTCCAGGAGCTCTTGTACCGATTGGGCATCGATCACTGCTACGGGCCGCGGGCGCCGCACGCCGGAATCTAGATCGCGCGCAATGATCACGGGGCGAGACGTCATGCTTCAGGCGTCCCGCCCCGCTGTCATTTGTGCTTCAATTCGTCCGCCGAAATCAGCCGTCATGCCAGAGCACTAGCTCGCAGCGCCGCGGCTCCTCTTTAAGACCGAGCCGCGCCGGCGCTCTTCGCGGTCATTTCGCGCCTGGTTCACCGGAGAGGGTCATCGAGACCGTCTGGCTCAGGTCCTGGGTGAACGACTGGCCCTGGGTGGAGATTTCCATCTTCATCACCTGCTTCATCTCGGAACTGCTGAGATGGCCCGAGGTGGTGTTGAACAGGAACTTGGCGGCGTTGTCCTGCGAGGTGACCCGCATCGACACCTGGGCATTTTCGGCCTGGCGGAACTGCATTTTCACGTCGCCGTCGATCTCGCGGAGGTCGGGCTTGCCCCGAGTTTCGCCCTTGTCGGTGTAGGTCGTGTTGATTTCCATGTCGCCCAGGCCGCCGGTCTCGACCGACCGCTTGGCAATCCAGGTGGTGCCGGGTGAAACTGCCTTTTCCGGGAGTACCATCGCTGACTGTTCGATGAGCTGCTTCATCCCCTTCTCGCTGAACGCACCGGCAAACGCCTGGCCGCCCGGACCTACCGTTTTCAACGCCTCCAGGACCTTATCGGGGATCTTGACCGAGATCACCTCGCCGCGGGCCGACATCACGACGTCCATCGGAGCGCCGACCAGCCCCTCCATCATCTTGGCGAGTGGAGCCGCGGGACCGGCTTTGGCGGCGTCTGTCTTGTTCTTGCTGTCGACGTCGAAGGTACCGCCGGGGCCTTCCACCTTGACCTGCATCCGGTCGAGGGTCTGCACCATTTCGGCGGACCCATCGGGCTTGACCGCCTTGATCGTCCACGTCACCTCGGAGACCTGTGACATCTTCGTGCTGATGTTGTTGTTCGGCAGCTTCATGCTCATTTCCATTTTCTGGACGAGCACGTAGTGATAAGGCTTATCCTTGCGGAACTTCCACCTCAACTCGACGTCGGCGCCCGCGGCGGAAACGGCGGAAATAACCAGGGCGGCGAGTGCCAGGCCAGCGGTCCGGACGGTCATCGAGGGGCCCCTGTATCAGGATGGATTCATGGCGGGCCGCCTCCGGGCGGTCCTCGCTCGGGTTCATTGGATCATTCTCCCTCCCGCGCCGCAAGAGTTTTCGGGGCGCGGTCGCAGCGCTCGACGAACGAGATCGCACAACGCCGGTTCAATCTCGACGTCTCTGCGCGAGGATCCCAAGTCCGCCGATCAACGCGCCTGTGATCCACGGCTCACTGGCCGAAAGGTGTTCCCCCGCTCGACACGGAAGCTCGTCCTGTGAGACGCTGAAGGCTGGAAGCGGTTCGGTCGATTGACCCGACGGTTAGCCGCGTTCACCATGAGCGGAGGTCGCACGGCTGCGAGCGAAGGGGGCCAAGCATGATCCCGCGCCACGCGAGACTACTCCGCCTCTATACCAATGTGAATGAGCATTGGAAAGGGGCGCCCTTGTACCGGGCTGTCGTCGAGACGGCTCGCGGCCTTGGCGTCGCCGGCGCCTCGGTGTTTCCGGTCGAGCTCGGTTACGGGGCGCATCGGCGCATTCACGATGCGGCCAGTGACTATTCGTCGTTCGAGATCCCGATTGTCGTCGAAATCGTCGACTCGACGGAGCGATTGACTCCACTTCTGAATGTGCTGGAAACGATGGTCATCGAGGGCATTGTCGTCATCAGCCACGCCGAAGTGGTACGCTATACCCATGCGGTCGAGCGTGACGCGATGGACATGCCGCAATCCGATATGGGGCAGCGGGCGAATCCAGACCGCGTTGCCGCGGGCGAGGGGCACAGGACGGTGAAACTCGAGGGTGATGCGAAGCGCATGACGATCTACGTCGGCAGCGCCGACACCTGGGGCGGCCGCAACCTGGCCGTCGCCATCGTCGAGCGATGTCGCGAGCTGGGATTGGCGGGCGCAACCGTCTCTCGCGGCGTGATGGGCTATGGCAAGCACTCCGTGATCCACAAGGCGCACTTCCTGGGCCTTTCGGACGACTTGCCGGAAAAAATCGAGGTCATCGACCGGCCCGAGGAGATTGAACGCCTGCTTCCCCTGCTTGATCCCATGATCGGCGGCGGATTGATCGTCGTCGACGACGTGCAGATCGTTCGCTACTTGCACGACCGAGGCGACGCGGCGGCGGAAGCCCCGTGATGTGCCATGATGTCCCGCGCAGGGACGCAGCGGTCCGGCTCGACGGCAGCCGTCGGCGATACGGCGCCGCTCGCGATCACGCAAGGGGTCCGATCGCGCAGGGGCTGCGGCGGTTTGACCGACGGCGCGGTCCTTTCGTACGATGGATTCTCTCGGTGAAGAGACTTCCGTCGGATCCCGCTTTCACCGCCAATCTGTTCGTGCGGGCCGAGGGCTCTCTTGGGTACCACACGACCGTTCCGAGCGGATGCGGGCGATCGAGATTGCGGTCAGGCAGGCGCATGGGGGCATCGGATGGGTCGGCTGTGGAAAAGAGCGGCCTGCTGGATCGCCATCGCCGGCGGTGCCATCGCGGCGGGATGTAAAGGTGAGCCGGAAGCGCCAAGCGCGCGGTCGCGTCATTTCCGGGGATTGCCCTCAAGGTCGCGGCGCTCGACGACCGGACGATCCTCGCGAGCGTGACATCGCAGCGCGGCGAGTGGGAAGCCTCGCGCGGGGGCCAGCTCTCAATTCTGGAAGAGCCGGTGGCCGTCGAATCGGTGATGACGGCCGACGTCGTGCTCTTTCCAGCGCAGCGACTGGGAGACCTGGTGGACGCGGACGCGCTGGCCAAGATACCGAATGACGCTGTGATGCCGCCCAGGCCGACCGGCCTCGAATCGGAGAGTTCCGGCCGTCGCGAGCCCGTCGCTTCGCCCGCCGGGATCGACGACACGTTTCAGTATATGGACCTCGCCCCCGCTTACCGCGAGCTGGTCACGCGCTACGGCAGCGACCGGTTCGCATTGCCCTTTGGAGGAACGGCGCTCGTACTGGTGTACCGTCGCGATGCATTTGAGAGCGAGGCAAACAAGCAGGCGGCGCTCGCGGCGCGCGTCACACTGGAATTGCCCTCGACATGGACCGAGCTCGATCGCCTGGCCAAGTTTTTTCAGAATCGGGACTGGAACGCCGACGGGCAGTCGGATTATGGGATCGTCGCGGCACTCGGTGCCGATGCCGAGGGAGTTGGTGACGCGGCGTTCCTGGCGCGTGCCGCCAGCCTGGGTCAACATCGCGACCACTACTCGTTTCTGTTCGATTCCGACACGCTTGCACCTCGCGTCGACGGCCCTCCCTTCGTGGAGGCGCTCGAGGGCATGGTGGCCTGGAAAGCGCATCGGGCCGCCCGGCATCGAGCGATTTGATTCCGCAAAGGCGCGCGAGTCGTTCCGGACGGGCAAGGTTGCGATGCTCATTGATCGGGCCGAGCGGGCCGCGACCTGGTCGCACGGCAAGCCGCTAGGGGTTGCTCCGTTGCCCGGCTCGGATCGCGTTTACGAGCCGACCCGCAAGGAGTGGAAACCATCCACACCGCTCAATGCACCGAGTTACCTCCCGCAGGGGGGCGGCTGGCTGTCGGGATCAGCAACCGACTCACCGGCACCCCGCTTGCAGCAGCGCTCGATCTTGCCAAGTACCTGGCCGGCCCCGAAAACGCAGGTCGCATTCGGGCTGAACGGAGCTTCCCGATGCTGCCGGTGCGATCCAGCCAGATGGGGCTGGGCCTACCCGACCCGACGGCGGCTCCAGACGTCGACTCGCACGCGTGGACAGAAGCTGTGGGAAAGACCCTGCTGGCGGAACGAGTGGTGCCGGGTTTGCGAATTTTTGGTGCCCTGGGTTACCTGAGCGACCTCGCGCAGGGACGGATGGCGGCCGTAGGGGGCCAGGCCCCCGCCCAGGCGGCTCCAGGCAGTCGCCAAAGCCTGGAGCGATCGGACGGCCGCACGGGGCCGGGAGCGGCAGCTCTGGCATTATCGCTCCAGCCTGAACAGTTTGGGCACGCTCCCGAAGCCTCCAGAACCCGGAAAGTAACCGATACGTGCCGCCGGAGGAGATTCCTTGCGGCGGCTCTTGGCCAGAGAGGCGAATCCGTGGACGACTCTCCTGAAACAATGCCGGCGTTTGGCGGTGACATCGAGACCGACGTCAAGGAACTGATGGGCCTTTTTGATGTGCCGGCGTTTGCCAGACGTGGGCTGGACCTGGAATTCATGCTGCGCCGCTTGCAGGATCGTTGCCGGATAGCGCGCCGGTCGTTCCTGGAGATGGTGCGGCTGCGGCTTCGCCAGTGGTCCGCCGCCGTGACCGGTCCCGCGTCCTGCTCCGGAGTGTTCACAAGCTCGATCGAGCCGCTCTGGACGCTTGCCGAGGCCGAGCCGCCGCGCTGGTCCACCGCGCTGGCTTCACTGCGCCGGCAGCAGTCGGTCGCGCGTGATCTGCGCGCCGCCGTGCTCCGATTCAATGGCCGCTGGCTGCATTTCCTCGAGCACTTGAATCTCGAGCCGACCAATTCCGCGATCGACGAGTACAATCGCTATTATCTCCTCGAGAAAGAATGTGTCATGGGCTCAGCGCGACTGGCGGCCCGGTTTTTCACGCCGGTGGCCAAGGTTACCAAGGAATCGCTCCTGCAAGATCATCCCTTCTTGCCCGTCCCTGAGCTCGCCGGTGAACCGGCGAGGCTCGAGCGCGGCTGAACCGGTTACCAACCTGGAGGACACGTGAAGAGTTTCGCAAGCTCGAGCGCTCTCGGTCACTTCCGGCCGCGATCCCAGGATTTGCGTGATCGTGGCGCTCGTGGGGCTTTCTCCGGGTGCAAGCGGTTCGGGGGCAGCCGCAGATCTAGGGCCGCGAAACGAGACCGCCAAGGTCTCCCGATCCGAGGATCTCGCCTTTGTCGTCACCTGTGCGCCAAACTTGTTGCACGAGCCCGTGAAGGCGCGGGTTTATGTCTTTCTTGGGCCGGACCAATCGGGGCTGTATCCACGATTCGGGCCGCAATGGTTCCGGCCACAGCCCTTCTTCGCCGTGAACGTCGAGAACTGGAAGCCGGGCGAGCCGCTGCGGCTCGACGCCAAGTCCGATGGTTACCCCGTCGCGCTCGATGAGCTGAAGGCCGGCCGCTACGCCATTCAGGCCGTCGTCAGGCTCAATCCCGACACGCATCGCATCGGAGACGGCGAGGGAAATGCTTACGGGCCGGCGGTCCACGCCCGCCTCGATCCGGCGGAAGGTGGGACGGTCGCGCTCAAGGTCGACCGCTTGGTCGAGCCACGCGCGTTCGAGTCGACCGAGCGGGTCAAGCTGGTCGAGCTCGCGAGCGAAAAACTCTCGGCGTTTTTCCACCGGCCCATCAAGCATCGCGCGGCCGTGATCCTGCCCAAGGACATGCCGAAGGGTGGATCGGAGTCCAGGCTGCCCGTGCTTTACATCATCCCGGGATTTGGGGGCGACCACACCCACGCCTCGGCGTTCACGGACGCGGCGCGCATGGGATTCGGCCGGGATTTCATTCGCGTGCTGCTGGATCCCGACTGTGGCACCGGCCACCACGTTTTCGCGGACAGCGCGGCTAATGGCCCGCGTGGAGCGGCCCTGGTGGAAGAGTTCATACCCCATATCGAGCGCGCCTTTCCCGCGCTTGCCGATCCGCGCGCCCGGCTGCTGAACGGCCATTCCTCAGGTGGTTGGAGCAGCCTCTGGCTGCAAGTGACCTACCCCGACTTTTTCGGCGGAACCTGGTCGACCAGCCCGGACCCCGTCGACTTCCGCGACTTTCAAGGGATCAACATCTATGCCCCGGGCGAAAACATGTTTCGCGACCGCGCCGGCGGCCGTCGTCCGATCGCGCGCTTGGGGAGAGCCCCGGCACTGTACTACGACCTCTTCTCCCGCATGGACGACGTGATCGGTTGGGGAGGCCAGCTCAGCTCGTTCGAGGCCGTTTTCAGCCCGCTGGACCAGGACGGACTCCCGCGCAAGCTCTGGAACCGCGACACCGGCGTCATCGATCCCGAGGTGGCAAAGGCCTGGGAAGCTTACGACATCCGGCTCGATCCTCGAGCGAAACTGGGCGGCGCTCGGTCCCAGGCTCACGGGTAAGCTTCATGTGATCATGGGCGATTTGGATACGTTTTACCTCGAAGGGGCGTCAAAGCTGCTCAAGGAGTCGCTGGCGCGGCTGGGGAGCGACGCCGTCGTCGAGATCGTCCCCGACCGCGATCATGGCTCGCTCCTGGACGTCGACCTCGCCGAGCGTTTGGATCGTGAGATGAAAGCCGCCGTCCAGGGTGTGTTTCCCGGCAAGGCGGCAGCCGGCGATTGAGGCAGGTTGTCCCGACCCCAGTCATGCAGCCCGCATGGTCAGGAACGGCGCGATGCCCGTGCTCGAGCGCGAGGAATACATCGAGCAAGTCTATTTCTTCCGGACCGTGCGCGAGCGGCTCATGGACGGACTGGCGTCTCAAGAGATCCTGGCTCGGATCGGAGAAGAGCTGCTCTCGACAACCAAGCTGCCGCTGGCCGTCTCGTTCCTGCACCTGGAAATGAAAGTCAACGGCCTGATCGGGCCGGCGATGGCGCGGCTCGGACATTATTTCACGCCGTTCCAGGCCCATGTCGTTGGCCAGGCCGAGCACGAATCGAGCCGCTTTCCGATGGAGCAGGCGCTCCTGGTCCTGGAGCGCGAGGCCAGGTTCAAGGCCGAGAGTCCCTCGCTGCCCGCGCTGTTCGTTTTTCAGTTCGAGGCGATCTCCCGCAACCGTCTCGGCTACAACATGGGACTGGCGGCGATGGCTGCCGACCCGCTTTACAGCGACGACTGGCAAGAGTACATCCTGACGGTCCGCACCCGGCTGGGCGACGTCGATTTCGCCGATTTGATCTATGTCCGGTCCGAGTTCTTCGCCACGGAGCGTCTCCGGCAAAACCCCGACTTCGTTCCCAAGTTTGCCATCCTCTTCGGCGCAAAGGAGGGAAAGATCGCCCGCGCCAATCGCGGGCGTGATCCGATGTATTTGTTCTCGGCCCTGCAGCGCCAGCTCGGCTACCCGGAAGTGCCCCGCACGCAGCGACCCGACGGCCTGGAGGCGCGCATCGTCCAGCTCGAACAACGGATCGCCCAGCTCGAAAACCGCATCAAGCTTGCCGAGAGCGACATCCAGCACGACGCCGACCTTGCCCAGGTCATCGTCAAGCCCGAGGACACAGCCGGAGTGCCGAAGGGCTGGGGGATGAAGGAGGAGTCGTAGGCGGCAGCGACCCGTCGGATCGATCAAGTCCGTGCGGTCGTCGTCGAAATCTACTTCCGAGGACGTGATATGCAAGCGACCGTCTCTCGCATCGTTTTGGGTGTGCTTTCAGCCTGCTGCCTGATGTCGGCTGTCCACTCGCCGCCAGCCGCCAGCGCTCAGGAATTCGAGCGCATCGTCATCGACCCCAGTTTTCCGGGCGCCTACCAGGTGGAAGTCGCTGACTTGAACGGCGACAGGAAGCCCGACATCGTCGCCGTGGGAGGGGGTACCTGCGCCTGGTATGAGAACCCGACATGGGCGAAGCGGGTCGTGACCACTCCCGGAGAGACCCCGGGGATCATCTCGAGCGCGACGGCCGACCTCGACGGTGACGGCAAGGCCGAAATCGCGATCGCTTACGAATTCGCGATGAACGCGCCCTTGAAGGGAAAGCTCGTGCTGGCCGTGCAAGGAGGCGGTCTGGATGCTCCTTGGAAACTCGTGCCCATCGACGACATCGGCAGCATCCACCGGCTGCGCTGGGGAGATGTCGACGGCGATCGGCATCTCGACCTGGTGGTCGCGCCGATATTCGGCAGCGAGGCCAGGCCGCCGGACTATACGGACCCGTCCCAGATCGGGGTGTATCGACGCTTCGCCTGGCGGGACCAGAAATCCACGTTCGAGAAAATCGCTCGTCGGCCGGTGCTTCACGCCATCGACGTCGTCAACCTGTTCCAGGACGGACGGTCCTGGATCGTGACGGCCGATGACGGCGGGACGTCTCTCTTCGGGTGGGGAAAACAGCCCGGCACCGACGGGGCGGATCACTGGCGGCCGCAGCGCGTGCTGACGGCTCCAGCTCGTGGAAATCCCCCGTCAAAACGCGGCGCGAGCGAGGTGCACATCGGGCGAATGAGCGACGGAACGCGCTTGCTGGCGACGATCGAGCCCTGGCATGGAAGCACGCTGGCGGTCTACTTTGCCAACCTTTCGCCGCGGCCCGAGGACGGCAGTTCGATTGGTCCGTTTGGCGCGGACTGTCCTCGACACGACACTGGCCGACGGCCACGCACTCTGGGTTGCCGACGTGGACGGCGACGGCGACGACGAGGTCTTTGCCGGCCACCGCGGCAAGGACCATCGGGTCTCGATGTACGACCTTGACCGGGTCCAGAACAAGTGGAATCGCACGGTCCTGGACCAGGGCATCGCCGCCCAGGACCTGCGCGGGGGAGATCTTGACGGCGATGGCACGCCCGATGTGGTGGCCGTGGGCGGGGCGACCCACAACGTGGTTTGGTATCGCCCGAAGCGGCGATGATCGCGGCCGCCGCGGACGGGGTGCCGCATCCTCCGGCAGACAGCATCTTCGGCCCGGCGGCGTCCAGGCGGGCGGCGATTGGCCTTCCGATCAAGTCTTTGTTGCACCTGACTGCGACCAGCTTAGCCGCCCATCAGTTCCAGAAGCTTGTTCACCGTCCGCCAGTTTCTACCCGTGCTCACGGTGGCGAGCTTGGAGTCAAAGTAGGCGTTGGTCAGCCGGGTTTTTGCTGCGCCGTTGGGAAGCTGCAGATAGACCTCCTGACCGCGCACCTCGAACTGGTCGGGGGGAGAGCGGTTGGGATCCAGGATCGCGATGCTGCGAGCATCCGGCAGGTCCGCCAGAAAGAGGACATGGAGCTGGTCCTCGGCGACCCCCGCCCTGAGAAACGGGTTGTTTGATACCGCCTGGCCCATCTCCTCGGCCGTCCGCGTCACGACCGGCACCTGAATTCCGAAGCACTTCGCGATTTGCGCGTGATCACTCCCGACAGCCGTGCCCGGTCGACCGCAGGCACCTGTAAATGACGTTTCCGCTCTGGATATAGGTTTGCACGTCACGGCAGCCCGCTCGGGAAAAGATCTCCGCCAGGTCTTTCATGGGAAGCATGTTCTTGCCGCCGACGTTGATTCCGCAGCAGCGGCAACGTGAGTCTCTGGCATCGAAGTGCCCTTACGCAGAAATGAGAGCGGGTTCACAGCGGGCATCAGCGATCCTCGCTCAGGGATTGACCAGGCATGCGGATAGTATACTTATGGACATTTCCGCGTCAAGACCCGTTGCGCACTCGGAATTTCCAATGTCTGGGATCGTTTTTGAGGTGTTTCGCGGCGAAAATGTCAAAATCGACGTCCCTTGAGAAAAATCTTGGTTCATCGGCCGGAAGACGTCGTCTTCTTGGGAAGAGGGGAAACGACGATCGCCCATGACTCGAGACGCGACGGAAATCCTGGAACCGTTCCGCAAGTACCTCAAGGTGCTGGCCGAGCTGCACCTCGACCGGAAGCTTCGCGGCAAGCTCGACCCCTCCGACGTGGTCCAGCAGACGATGCTGCGCGCCTACTCGGCCCTGGCGGAGGTGCGCGACCCCCGGCCCGAGGTCCTGGTCGCCTGGCTGCGGCGGATCCTGGCCAGGACGCTGGCCGACGCGGTCAAGCACTACGAGCGGGACAAGCGGGACGTCGCCCTGGAGCGGTCGCTGGAGGCCGACCTGGACCGTTCCGCCTCGGGGTTCGCCGCCTGGCTGGCCGCCGACCAGACCTCGCCCAGCGGCCGGGCCGAGCGGAACGAGGAGCTGCTGCGGATGGTCGAGGCCCTGGCGGAACTGCCCGAGCTGATGCGCGAGGTGGTCGTGCTCAAGCACTGCCAGGGCTGGACGCTCCCGCAGATCGCCGAGCGGATCGGCCGAAGCGTCCCGTCCGTCGCCTCGCTGTTGCGTCGGGGCCTGGAAGAGTTGCGAAACCGGTTGAAGACCAGAGGAGTGACCCGTGACGACGCCGAACGACCCCACGATGTCACACAGACTCGCTCGACGCGGTCATCGCCGCCTACATGCTGGCCGTCGAGGCCGGCGAGGTCCCCAACCGCCAGGAGCTGCTCGACCAGCACCCCGAGCACGCCGACGCCCTCCGCGCCTTCTTCGCCGACCTCGACCGCATGGACCGGGTCGCCTCCCCGTTGCGGCTGGCCGGCGGCCTGGACGCGACCAGCGCGGTCGAGGCGAATGGCCACACCGCGCTGCCGACCGTCCGCTACTTCGGCGACTACGAGCTGCTGGAGGAGATCGCCCGGGGCGGGATGGGGATCGTCTACAAGGCCCGGCAGGTCGTCGCTCAACCGGCTCGTCGCGCTCAAGATGATCCTCGCCGGCAGCTTCGCCTCGAGCCGCGACGTCCAGCGGTTCCGCGCCGAGGCCGAGGCGGCGGCGAACCTCGACCATCCCCACATCGTGCCGATCTACGAGGTCGGCGAGCACGAGGGCCAGCAGTACTACTCGATGAAGTTCGTCGAGGGGACCTCGCTGGCGAAGCACCCGCGGGGCGATCCGCGCGCGGAAGTCGAGGGCCTGGTCGCCGTGATCCGGGCCGTGCACCACGCCCACCAGCGCGGCGTCTTGCACCGCGACCTGAAGCCCTCGAACGTGCTGGTCGATTCCCGAGGGAACGCGGCTGGTCACCGACTTCGGCCTGGCGAAGCGGCTGGCCGACCGGCGACGGCTCGTTCACCGAGACCGGCCAGGTGCTGGGCACGCCGAGGTACATGGCCCCCGAGCAGGCCGCCGGCCGGAAGGACCTGACCGTCGCGGCCGACGTCTACAGCCTGGGCGTGATCCTCTACGAGCGGCTGACCGGCCAGACGCCGTTCACCGGCGACAACGCGCTGACGCTCCTGCGCCAGGCCCGCGAGTCCGAGCCGCCGCGGCCCTCGTCGATCCGGCCGGGGCTGGACCGCGACCTGGAGACGGTCGTGCTCAAGTGCCTGGAGAAGGAGCCGAGCCGGCGCTATCCGTCGGCCGAGGCCTTGGCCGACGACCTGGCCAACTGGCTCGCCGGTCGGCCGATCACAGCGCGGCCGGTGGGCCAGGCCGAGCGGTTCTGGCGATGGTGCAAGCGGAATCCAGCGGTCGCGAGTTCGTTCGCCGCCGCACTCCTGGCATTGGTCTCAACCGTCGCGGTCTCGGTTGCACTCGCGATAACACGAACCCAGGCGGCACAACGGCTAGCCACGGCTTACAAGGAGTCGGAGGAGCACCGGATCAAGGCCCAGAACTACGCGGCGGACATCCTGTGCGAGCAAACATCGGCACTAGCCGGGAATGAAGAACCTGTTGAAGCCTTGTTCCGGCTCGTCCGAGCGCTGGAGTTAGCGGCTCCCGATCACACCGAGACTCAGCGATCGATCCGATGGGCTCTTGCGGCGACGATGATCAACTTCCCCGAGACGGCGAGGCATCTCGATCCAGACGATCAGTTCGTCTCCGTCGCGTTCAGTCCTGACGGTCACCTCTTTGTCACCGGTAAACAAAATGGCCACGCACGCATCTGGGAAAGCGAATCTGGAAAACTGCGAGAAGGATATACCCATGTTCAGCGATGGATCGTGTGACGATATTGCCTTCAGTCCCGATGGTACCGCGTTCATCGCCACGAACGGATTGGAGGTCCGGTCCTGGAGTCTAAGTGGAGACAGGCCGTTGGGGCCACCCATTCCTAGCTTGATCGGAAATGCCAAGGTCGTCGAGCCGAACGTTCCACCTACTAAGGTCCGATTGAGTTTCACCGCGGACGGAAAGTCCATCCTGCAGGTGGTGGAAAAATACTCTGGCGATAGCTACCCGATAGTGAAGGCGCAACTTTGGGAAGTTTCAACGGGACAGCCAATCGGCCCCGCTATCATACATAAGTCCTCTCTCTTGTTCCCGGAGACCGATGGATACGTCATGCCGGGCGGTCCGGTCCTGGCAATCGGCGACGAGACGAAGAGCGAGGTTCGGTTGATTAACACTCGAACGGGTCTCCCTATCGGCGATCCAATACGCAGTGATGGCGCGACCCGGGAGCATTACGCTCAGCCCAGACAAAGAGATCCTTGCCGTCATGGACAGTGACCGCCTTAAGGTGTACGACGCGGGCACTGAGCATCAGTTACGCATGCTCTTCAGTGATACACGTTCGGGGGGTTTGCACACGATATTCAGCCGTGACGGTCGCACGCTCCTGAGTTCGGGAGACAGTTTCCTCTGTCTTTGGGAGGTTCAGACGGGGCGCAAGCGAACGGTCACCATACCCTTCAACGATGGTGGCTGGCAGGTTCACTCCTTTGAGACCGGAGGACTGGCTGTCGTAAGCAGTTGGGGGACCTCCATTCTAGACACCTCAACAGGTCGCTTGTTGGTTGCCGCGAATCGCATGGGCTCCGTGTTCGATCCGACGAGTTCCACGTTGTTGTTCCGAGGAAGCGGGCATGTGCGTTCACGACCGCTCTTCGATTCGGACATCTGGTCCCTGTCGCCAATCGAAGGTTCGCCGGGCGTTGTTCGCCTGTGGGCGGAGCTACTCGCCCGCGCGGAGTACAGTGGCGGCGAGCAGCCAGAGCCACTCGATGAGCCAAGCTGGCAGGAGCGGCGCCGAAAGCTGGAGCATGCGATTGAAGGAGTCGTAGTCTCCGAAGGTGTGCGACGAATCGCTGCCGATCGGCTCTACTGGCTCAAGTGCGAGGCGCGACTCAGCGGAAGAGACCAACAAGCCGAACGACGCGGTTGAGCGACCTGAAGGCCTTGATCGACGCCGAGCCTGGCCAGTGGCGTTACGTCCAGCGACTGGGACGAGGCTCTAGGAGAGCTCGGCCGCTATCGCGAGGCTGCATCCGCCTTTCAACAGGCCTTCCGGATCGGTGGTCCGCAGGTCAAGGAAGACGCGCGATGGTGGTCCTGCACGGGGCTTTGTCTGCTTGCCATTGGCGACGAGACGGGCTACCGAGAGCTAGGTCGCCAAATGATGGAATGCACCATCGCAAGCCGCTCGCACTTCTCTCTTCTTCTGCTTACGGCTGGCTCGTCGCCATTGAGGATCAATCCCCAGGCAGACAGGTTCTTGAAGGCCATCAGTCCAGAGAAAACTGACATCCCTTTGCAGTCGACTGAGGATGGAGCACTACTTCTCATGCGAAGTGGCCGCTACTTGGAGGCTTTGGGAACCCTGAACGGAAGCGTCGAGACGCATCAGTCTTTTGTTTCAAGATTTGCTACGGATTCTGTGGGTGATGAATATCTAATTCCCTTCATCGCGATCATCCATCATAAACTTGGCCATTCAGTAGAGGCACGCGAGCATCTGGCCAAGGCGATGTCAACGTTGAGATCGATTGAGAGTAAGGGAGTGGGCGTGCCGACCGACTCCCTTCAGCCGTGGAACTACGCCCTCGCCGTCAAGCTGGTCACCTTGGAGGCCAAGGCCATCATCGAGAGCGGCAAGGAGGATCTTCCATCCGATCCGATTGCACACTAATGCTAGACGGAAAGTGACAAGGCCAGTGAAACGCTGGAGAGGAAGAAGCGCGGCGAGGCTGCTCAACGACCCCGGTATCGAGGGTGAGCTGGGTCTTTCACAAGGACGGCCAGGCGTTCCGCATCGCCTCCCGACAGAACAACTTCGTCATCGCCGCGCCCGACAATCCCGACGCCGACGGCCCGATCGTCCAGTCGTTCCCCAGAGGCGGCGACGAAGAGCTCTGGCGAGTCGTCTCGGCCCCCCAGTGATTCACCAGTTCCGATACGGAAGTCCGGCCCAATCCTTCTTCTTCCTCACGTAGAGTTGAGCCAGCAGCGGCAAGGCGATCACACCCCAGGCTGGGTGCACGACCAGGAGACCAAGCACGACCCAGACGTGGCCGTAGACGTAGGCACCCCCGCCGGTCCAGGCGTTGGGTTGTGATGGATGCCGGCCCCCTGTACGTGCGGCCCGTAGCGTTGGGTGGGGGTATCGTCGAGTGCGAAGGTCAGGCGTGCCTGATCGCCAAGGAGGGGCCCGACCACCTTCGCGAGCAACCGGGCCGCGATTGACTCGGCCTTTTTGCCGGCGGCAGCGATGGTCGTGTAACACGGCCGGAACTGGTCGCTGAGCTTCGCGGCGCGGATCCAGGAAGTGACGGTCCGGCGGCCGCGCCGAACAGGGCGCCGAAGAAGAGGAGCGCGAGCCGAGCCGCGGACCTGCGGTCGAGCGGGGCAGCAAGTTGGGCGAACCACTGGCGAGAAGGGGCATCCTGCCGCAAAGATGACATTGGCCGGTTCCTTCCGGGGTGAGAGGCACTGTGGTAAGCGCCATCGTCCCGGACGGACCGGCCTTTGTCTGCGCGAATGGCTCAGGAGCTTCTACGGGCAAATTACGGAAAGTGCAGATCGTTGTGAAGCCTGAGAGAAAAATTCGCGAAGCGCGCGAGGCTATTGGTCTGGAAGAATCCCTGCCGTTACGCTGGTGGGCTATCGGTCGTGACCCGGAAGTTTCAGGCGACGTGAAAGGCGGAGAGGGCGTTTCATGGTAGAGCGGATCGTCGAAGCCGCGTTGTCACTGGCGCTTTGTTTGGGTGCACCTGCGACAGCGCGAGCCGCGATTGACGGAGACGAGCCCAGGCCAGAGGCGAAGGCGCAGCAAACGCCCCGAACCAAGGCGGCCGAGCATGCGACCGACGGCGACGACGGTAGTCCGGCGACGGGGAAGACGCGTGATCCCGGGCAGGGAGTGGTCTGGCCCGGCATGACGCCGCGCGGCACGGTCGTCCTCCCCAACGGTTGGTCGCTCAAGCCCGCCGGGCGTCAAAGCCGGCTCGGTGACCTGCCGGTCCAGATCGCCGTGCATCCGGGCGAGCCCATTCTGGCGATCTTTCACGCCGGCTATGGAGAACACGAGGTGGTCACGGTCGATGGGTCGAGCGGCCGAATCATCGGCCGCGTGGCGCTCCCCGCCAGCTTCAGCGGGCTGGTCTGGTCGGCCGACGGCAAGCGTCTCTTCGTCGGCGGCGGATTTGACGACGTCATCTACCGTTTCGATCACGCCGACGGGTTGCTCTCAGGAAAGACCGTCTTCGAGTATCCCGACCGCCGAGCGTTTCTCGCCGAGCGAAATCCGCAGCCTGGCGAGGTCGCCAAGAAGTACCAGCGCGTGCCGGCGGGCCTCGCACTGACCAAGGACGGCAAGACCCTGTATGTTGCCGCCGCGTTCGGCCACTCGCTTGCGCGGTTCGACGCGAGTCTCGGGGAGGTTTCTCGGCGAATTCCCGCTCGAGTCGAGCAGCTATCCTTATGGTCTCGCGCTGGACGAATCGCGCAAGCGGCTGTACGTGAGCCTCTGGAGCAAGGCCAAGGTCGTGGTCGTCGACACCGACGCGCTCCGGGTCGCCGGCGAGTGGACGACTGAGGAGCATCCCAACGAGATGCTGACGGCCCAGCGAGGGAAAGATCCTGTTCGTCGCCAACGCCAATCGCAACACCGTCACGGTCATCGACACGGAGGCCGGTCAAGCGATCGAGACGATCGGCACCGCCATCGATCCCAAGGCCCCGCCCGGGAGCACGCCCAATTCGCTCGCCCTCTCGCCCGACGAATCGATCCTGTTCGTCGCCAATGCCAATACCAACGACCTGGCCGTCGTCAATGTCAAGGACCCCGGTGGCAGCGCTCCCCTGGGCTTTATTCCCGACAGGCTGGTACCCCACGTCGGTGCGGCTTTCTCGCGACGGCAGAAGGATCTACATCGCCAACGGCAAGGGTGCCAGCTCGCGTGCCAACCGTGACGGACCGCGCCCGGGGTTCGCCGAGCGGCCGCAACCCGACCCAGGAGTACATCGGCGGGCTCTTTCAGGGCACCCTCTCGATCATCCCCATGCCGGCAGCCCGGCAAATGGCCGCGTATTCGCAAACGGTCTACGAGTGCAGCCCGCTGCAGCGCGGCGATCCGACCGCCGTCGGCGGACCAGCCGTCGCGGCGGGCAATCCGATTCCTGCCAAACCGGGCCAGAAGTCTCCCATCCGCTACGTCGTCTACGTGGTCAAGGAAAATCGCACTTACGACCAGGTCTTCGGCGATATGAAGGAAGGAAACGGCGACCCGAATCTGTGCCTGTTTCCCGAGGCGATCACCCCGAACCACCACGCGCTCGTCCGCGAGTTCGTACTCCTTGACAATTTTTATGTCGAGAGCGAGGTCTAGGCCGATGGCCACGAGTGGTCGATGGGGGCCTATGCCACGCGACTTCGTCGAGCGGATCTGGCCGCTGGGGTACCGCGGCGATCGGCGCGTTCCGTATCCGTCCGAGGGGGCCCTCGACGAGCCCACGCGGCCCGCGGGCGGCTACCTCTGGGACAAGGCTGCCCAGAAGGAGGTCAGCTACCGCAGCTATGGCGAGTTTGTCGCACAACGGCCCGACGCCGGCCGATCCCGCCCGAGCGGCGGTCAAGAGCTTGGAGGGTCACATCGATCCGCTCTTCCGCAGCTTCGACATGGATTATCCCGACGTGAAGCGCACCGACCGTTTCCTCCAGGAACTGGCCGAGTTTGAGAAGACCGGCGAATGCCCCAGCTCGTCATTCTTCGACTGCCCAATGACCATACCTCGGGAACCTCCCCCGGCAAGTGGACGGTCACGGCTTGCGTGGGCGACAACGATCTCGCGCTCGGGACGGCTTGTCGAGGGTTTGAGCAAGAGCCGATTCTGGCCGGAGATGGCGATCTTCGTGGTGGAGGATGACGCCCAGAACGGCTCGGACCACGTCGATGCCCATCGGACCGTCGCGCTGGCGATCAGCCCGTACATCAAACGCCGGTCGGTCGATTCCACTCTTTACAGCACGTCGTCGATGCTGCGCACGATCGAGCTGATTCTCGGGCCTCGAGCCGATGTCGCAGTTCGACGCGGCCGCCCGGCCAATGTTCCGATCATTCAACGCCCAAGCCGATTTGACAGCCTACGTGCATCGCCCGGCCCGCGTCGACTTGAATGCCCGAAACACCCGCAGTGCGCCCATGGCCGACGCTTCCCAGCGCCTGAACCTCGAAATCGAGGACCGGGCCGACGATCTGCTGTTCAACGAGATCATCTGGAAGGCCGTCAAGGGAGAGCATGCTGTCATGCCGCCTCCGGTCCGCGCGGCGTTCGTGATGCCCAGGCGGTGAATCGACCGCGCCGCTTTAGACCGCGAGGCAATCGTTCTTCGCTCGCGCCTGCGCACGGCACCGACGGCCGCCGACTCCGTGCTGCGTGGCCGGCCGATCTGTCGTGCGCCCGGCGTAGGGTCTTGAGCAAGCCGGCGTTCGCGGCAATGATTGTATTTGTGCGGGGATCAAGTGATACGCGCAGGCCGCGTGCACGATGCCGCTTGGGGCTTGCCGATGAATCCGCATGATTTTCCCGATGCACCACGTCTGGAACGATTTCGCGCTTACCTGAGGCTACTCACGCGTGTACAGCTCGGACCAACGTGGAGCCGCTGGATCGACCCCTCGGATCTCGTGCAGCAGACGCTGCTCGAGGCCTACCAGAAGCGAGCGCAGTTTCGGGGGCGCAATGATGCTGTGCGGGGCGCGTGGCTTCGGACCATCCTGGCTCGTAATGTCGCGGACGCGATCCGCGCCCACGGACGACAAAAACGCGACGTTCGGCGCGAGCGATCGCTCGAGGCCGAGCTCGAGGCATCGTCGATGCGCCCGGGTGCCTGGCTGGCCGCTGACCAGTCATCACCGAGCGAGCAGGCGGTGCGGCACGAGCAGGCGGTCCGGCTTGCCAATGCCCTGGCGCGCCTTCCCGCCACCCAGCGTGAGGCCCTCGTTCTTCATTACTGGCAGGGGTGCTCCCTGGCCGATATCGCGGGACGCCTCGATCGCACCACGGACGCCGTGGCCGGGCTCCTGAAGCGAGGCTTGAAACAGCTTCGCTCCGCCTTCGATTCCGCTGGCTGAGAAAGTCACACGTGGAGCGTCCCATGAGTGCAGTCGCCACGAGGTCCAGCGAGTGCAAAAGGTCCGTATCGTTCCGGCGCGAGCGCCGACTGAACGCGGTGATCGCCGGGTATCTCGAGGCTGCCCAGACCGGTCGTGCGCCGGACCGCGACGAGCTGCTTGAGCGACACTGGGATCTCAGCGACGGCCTGATCTCGTTCTTCGCCGACGAGGATCGAGTGAAGCACGTGGCCGGTCTGCCCGCGCCGCTATTCGCGGAGCCGTCGCCGGTGTACCCGGGTCGGTCACTCGCAGAGCTGGCGGCCGGGCGCCGGTTCGGAGAATTCGAGCTGCTCAATCTGATCGCCACCGGTGGGATGGGCGTCGTCTACAAGGCGCGGCACAACCGGCTCAACCGCATCGTCGCCCTCAAGACGATCGACCCTGGGCTGATTCGCCCCATGGACGAAGTGGTTCGCCGGCTCCGTGCTGAAGCCCGGGTCGTCGCCGCCCTCGACCATCCTCACATCGTGCCGCTCTACGACATCGGCGAGCAGGATGGCTACCCGTATCTCATCCTGAAGCACATCGCCGGCGGCGACCTCGAGCGGCATCTGCCGCGATTGCGGGCCAACCCGCGCGAGGTCGCGCGGCTGATGGCCAAGGTCGCGCGGCACGGTGCACCACGCGCACCGCCAGGGCGTCTTGCATCGAGACCTGAAGCCCTCCAACATTTTACTCGATTCACAAGGCGAGCCTCACGTGACGGATTTCGGTCTCGCCAAGTGCATGGAGACCGAGAGCGGTTTGTCGCAAACCGGTCTGATTCTCGGAACGCCTTCGTACATGGCTCCCGAGCAAGTCTCTGCGCCGGTGTGATTTGACGGCGGCGGTCGACATCTACGGCCTGGGGGCTGTCCTCTACAAGCTGCTGACCGGAAGGGCTCCGTTCCAGGCCGGCTCGGTCTACGAATTGCTCGAGCAAGTGTGTGACCGCCAGCCTGAACCGCCGCGATACTACAACCGCGGGATCGATCGCGACCTCGAAGCGATTTGTCTGAAGTGCCTCGAAAAGGAGCCGAGCCGCCGTTACCACTCGGCCGCGGCGCTGGCGTCGGACCTCGAACTCTGGAGGGCCGGTGCAGCGATCTCGGCACGGCCGCCGGGCCCTTCAGGCCGCGCGTCGCGCTGGTACCGTCAAAACCAACGGGGCGTTGCACTCTCGGTCGCCCTGGTCGGCCTCGTGATGATCTTTGTTCTCACCGCCGTGGCGACGGCCACGATCATCTGTAACTACGGACTGCAAGACGACACCGACCGCTCGGCCCCCGCCGCGGTGCACAGGCGCCGGGCCGGTCACAGCGCGGACGAGCATCGGGCACAGTTGCCGCGCAGCACTCGCGATGCCGGGCGCTCGACGGCCTGCGCGGCGTCTCGTTACGCGCGACTTGAGACGCTCTGGTCCGGGACGAGAAGCCATCACGAACGTGCCGGCAGCCCGGCTTTTGGTTAAACTGCGCAGATTCCGACGCAGATTCGATCTGCCTCGTCTCACGACAATCCCGTGTTGGACCTGAGAATGGCATCGCGCGGCGAAAATCGGTCCGGGACGTCGGCGCTCGATCGCACGGCCGTGTTGTTGATCGCCCACGGCAGCCGCGAGCAGTCTGCAAACGACGAGCTGGCCGAGCTCGTGAATCGCGTGGCGGCCGCAGGCGAGCATTCCATCGTCGAGGGGAGCTTCTTGGAGCTTGCCGAGCCAGCCTTGCTGAAGGGCGGAGCTCGCTGCGTCGCCCGCGGCGCGACTCGCGTGCTGATGGTTCCCTATTTTCTCTCGGCAGGTGTCCATCTCAAGCGCGACTTGACGGCGGCGCGGGAAGAGCTCAGCAGCAGATACCCGCAGGTCAAGTTCCGCCTCGGTCCGGCCCTCGGACCACATCCGCTCTTGGATCAACTGGTGGCCGCGCGGATCCGCGAGCTAGACGACGCGACGTCTTGACCGGCGCCGTGCATCGAAAACACCTCGTGAAAAGGCGCGCTCGAGTTGCTGCCATGCGCCGAGCGATGACGCGGAAACCTTGGGACTGCTCGCCGGCGAACCGCGACTGTCCGAGCGGGTCGATCTCGTCGAGCTCGCGCTTCGCCTCTTCCGCGATCCGCTTGATCGTTTGCTCGCCCGCGCCACGGGCGATCGCCGAGACATGCCCTTCCGCGTCGATCAGGACGTGAACCGGCGGATCGGCCTGCACGGCACCAAACAGCCGGCGGGTCTCTGCACTGGCCAGGTAGACCGGCAAGTCGACTCCGGTGTCGGCGACCGCCCGGCGGACGCGGTCGGGCTGCTCGGCCTCAACCGCGGCCGTGATGAGCGCGAAACGCGTGTGTGGCTTGAGCGGGCCCAATGCCTCGTGCAATGTCTTGAGGCTCGAACGCAAGTCCGCTGAATCGGCCGACCAGAACGTGATCCAGACGACCTTTCCACGAGATCCCACTAAAACCAGCGGCTCGGTCGATTCCAGGTCAAGGAGATGGAGCGGCGGAGCAAGATCGCCGACGGCCAGCGGTCGCGGAGCTCTCGGCCATCCGTCACGGAGCCAGGCTGCCCCGACGAGCGCTGCGACCGTGACCAGTGCCATCACGGCGCTCGCCGCATCAAACCGCCGCCGGTACGGGATCTTGTTCGGTTCATTCATGAGGGTTACCCGGTATGGACCGCCCTGGAGTGAGCCGGCGGTGCCCACCAGATCCGCACCGAGCGCCCTGCGCGTACGATCGTCGTTTCGAGACGGGCTGTCAAGTGCGAGAACGTCGGCTTTGGAGCCGAGGGGTCTCCCAGTATGATGGGATCCTGGAGATGCGCCTGGAGGGCACGCTGCCCTGCCCCAGCAGCGACGATTATTTCGAGAGGCTTCTAGCGATGTCGTCGACCTCACCCAAGGAAGCAGCGACGGCCCTGGTACACGAAGGCTGGAATCATCTGAAAAGCCAGCGCCCGCTGGCCGCATGGGGAAGCTGGCAGCGCGCGTTGCGAGCCGAGCCGGATTCCGTCGTGGCCCGGCAGGCGCTTGCGGCCCTGGAAACGGCCTCGGACTTGCCATCGGCCGCCCGCAGCGTCTACCGATTTCGCGACCCTCTCGATTCCACGCGTCGTGCGGCCTGGGATCGTCTGATGCAAGGCTGGAACCCCGAGGACCTGGTGTCGGCGGCTGACTTGTTCGGCAAGCTGGCGATCGAGGGTCCGGATGACGCCGCGGCATGGTACAACCGCGCGCTTTGCCTGGCCTGGCTGGGTGACAACCGCGAGGCGGTCGGCTGCCTGGACCGCGCAGTCAGCCTCGAGGTTGCCGAGTCTATCGATCGCGCCGTCGACGCCTGGACCCTGGCGGAAGTCCTGCGCCAGGGCGCGGGCGCGGAGACTCTGGCCGATGACCTGCGCTTTGCCTGCATCTTCGATTGGCAGCCGGGCGAGACCGCCTGGTTGCTCGACGAATTTCCCGAAATCATGCGGGTTCCCACACCCCGCGCGCCCGGCGAGGCGCCGAGCGAGAAAGCCGGGATCGAGGTCTTTGAGTGGCTCGATCGGCCGCTTTCCAGCGTGGATCGAAATCGCCGCAGTGCCTCGGAGCTGCCCCGCGTACTGGCGAGTGTTTTTGCGAGCGCTCGCTCGCTGCGCCTGACCAGCCCTCGGGTCGAGGACCTCGAGCGCGTCGAGCAGATGCTGTTGCAGCGGCTCGACGATGGTTCGCGCACGGCCGGCGCGAGGCATCGCCGCTTCCCTTCCCGTTTCTCGACGCCGATCTCTGGGCATTTCGCATCCCGCCCGGCGTCGATCGCGAGTCGATGCAGGAGCTCCAGCGAGAGTCCGTCGAGCTCTACTTCGAACATCACTGGATTCACCAGGTTCGACACGGTCTTGGCGGTCGTTCGCCGATCGCCGCGGCGCACGCCGCCGCGGGCGGCGATGCCCTCGCCAGAGCCAAGCTCGCGGCGGTGGTTCGGATGCGCGAGCAGATCGGCAACAGGAGGAGCGCCGCGGGTCTCTACCAGGGGTATCCCTTCGACCGGCTTCGGCGGCGGCTCGGGCTGGAGCTTGTCGTGGCCGGATCAGTCGATCCCGGTGATTGGAGCTGTGCCGGTCCGGAGGATCTCGACCGGCTCGATGCAAAAACGCTCGACGACGCGACCTTGCTCGACGCGGCGAATTCGGCCGCGGGATTGAGAGACGACGCGCGCACCGCGCGGCTGGCTGCCGAACTGCTCTCGCGCCGGCCTCTCGCCGCACAAGTGCCCGCGCTAGCGGCTCTGATCTCTCCACTGTTGCGGCAAGCAATGAGCCGGGGCGACCACGACGGCGGCCTGAGCTGCCTCGACGCGGCCCGGCCGCTGGCCGATGCCCAGACCAGTGCCACGCTGGACGTCTGGCGCGCCGAGATCCTCGCGAGGGCCGGCCGTTCCGCAGAAGGACTTTCCATTTACGAGCGTCTGATCACGCCCGACGCCCACGGCGCCGCTCTGTCGCTGGACGCTGCCGAGACCATGCTCGACAACGGCCATCTCGACGAGGCCCAGTCGCTCTTGAAGCTGGCGAGCCGGCTTGCGCGAGGCACCGGCCGGCGCTGGATCGAACGTCGAGCGGCGCAGTTGCTCAGCCGGATTTCATGAGAGCAACCGGCGCCGCGATCGGGCACGCCGGAATCGCCCGAAGAAGGATTTCATCCTGATTCCGGAAGTGCCATCAGTCCGTTTCCGCCCTTCCAGTCCCTGCTTCATTGACCGCGCACTCGTACCAGCGGTCTGGCGGCGGAAGCAGCGAGGGCAAGTGTGCGTCTCGCCACTCCGTGTCGCGGTGCAGGCCGATACAGCGAAGAGGGACCGACAGCGGGAACACTGAGACCCCGCGCTGCGCTTGGCGAAGCGCGGCGTAAAGGTTGAAAAGCGCCTGGATGCTCGCGTCGTTTCTGGCCAGGTCTCTGGGGATCGAGCTCAGCACCTCCTCGGCAAAATCGAGCTCCGACCAGTGCAATAGCCACCGGGCCACCCACTGGTGCAACGACAGGAAGATCCAATCCGGAGAACCGTCTTCGCTGACGCAGAGCGCATCGCGCGCCTGCCGCCACGCCGACTTCGCTTCGCGGAATCGACCGCGCGTCGCCAGGTAGCTGATCCAGCGCGACCACGACCAAGGGTGGGTGGGCTGAAGACGAATGGCCGCCTGGTAGTGCGTCTCAACCTCATCCGCTGCCTCGGCCAGCCAATCCAGGTTGAACGCGAGGTAATGGTGGCTGTAAGGGTGCTCCGGGTCGAACTGCAGAGCGAGGCGAAACAGCTCGGCCGCGCGCCGCTGGTCGCCGTGCACCTGCGACAGCACGCGCCCGACCTCGTGCAGTTGTTCCACGAACAAGAGCCGTGATTCGAGAGCACTGAGTTCAGGAGTTGTCCCCAGCAGATCGTGGTGCAACGACTCGACGGAATTGCACAGCGCCGAGCCATCGTCATTGCGATATTCGTCCTTGAGGCGATCGTGAACAATGCACCGGTCGCCATTCGTCAATCGCCACGGCGGGTGGCACTCCTGGCGCATTCGGTCTCTGGCGCACGCGCAGCACCTCATGCCGGACCAGGGGATGCAGCTCAGCCCGTCCCCGATACCAGCCGAGCAGGCATTTGTCGACCACGCTCTTCTTGGTTGGTTCGAGACTGGAAGTGAGCTCGTCGATCACAACCCCGTCAAGTTCAGTGCGAGCGAGTGCCAATTTCGCCAGTGTGGCGCAGAAGTCACCGAATCCGGAAAGTTGCTCGACCTGGTCAAGAAGCTCTTCGAGAATGACTTTCGCCGAGGATGACGGCATCGAAAGCCGCGCGACCGCGCTCGCGGGAGCAAGCCAGTAGAGTGCGACGCCCAGCTTCATCTCCCAGACCGAGCGATCGCGGACCGCCCCCGACAATGCTTCACGCAATTGCGAGGCGCAGTCGGCGAGGGAACCCCATTCCTCGCCGTTGGCAAGCAAATCACGGCCGTCTCGAAGGCGCTCGATCCATGTTCGGCCGGCCGCCGGAAGATTGCCGGGAATCCGCCCCGTCATGATGCGGCGGCACGATGCCTCGCGCGCGAGCCATTCTGCGAATGAGCGAGCACAATCGTCGGGCGTGTCATCCTTCCGCGCTCGCTTGTACCAGAACGTCGGTTCGTCGCACAGGATCACAATTCGCTCACGGTGTCGAGTCACCGCGTCGGTGATCGTGGTCATCTTTTCCGGCCATCGTCTCTTGGGATCGGAGATGACGGCCATCTCGCCGTTGAGCAGCTCATGGTCCTTGAGCTCGCTGGCAGTCTGGAGAAGCGCGATCAAGCCAGAGTCGATCTCACGCGCCGGGGCACTCAGACAGAGCGGAACAAACTTCTCGTCGCGGAGCACCTCAGCCACTTGTCGCAAAACACTCGACTTGCCGGAACCGACATCTCCTAGCAAGTTCCAAGAGCGCGTCCGGGCCTGGAGGCAACGATTTGATCTTCCGCACGAGCTCGATCGCTTTTCGCGCTGTTGATCGTCCAGACTACCCATCGCGTGAAGTATCTCCTACCCGCATATCATCATGACCGCAAACTCCGATACGGTCACCAGAGCGCCGCGTTCTCGGCCCGGCCCGATGGTCGGCAAGATTTAACCGGCAAAGGTCGAGCTGGCTAGAGGTTTGCAGCGAGAATTCATCGTGAAACGGCGAGTCGTTCCCGGGCAAGTCTCGATCGCGCAGTCGATGTTCCCGATTGCAGGGCTCCACAGCGACGGAGCGGGATAATAAGCTCGCAAACTAGCGCACTACTGTGCGCGATTCTCTGGCCCGATGCTCGTTCACGAGATAATCGTCGTGCCTGCGGATCATGTGGTCAAGAGCCTGGGTGTTGGGCGGTGCGTCCGCGGCACATTGCTTCGCTTATTATGGCGAGGTGCAACGGGCGGCCGAGAGAGGATTTGTGATCAATCCGCGAGCGTTATGAGTCAGCCGTTATTTTCGCTGCGACCGCACCGCCGAGGAGAGCTGTCTATTGAATCCACTCCGTCCGGCGACGACGACCGACTCGAGTCCGAGCCAGCGCGCCATCGTCCGGAGCTCCAGCGCCAGCGGAACGGCGACCACGGCGGGCTTGGCGTGGGGCTCGATGTGTGCGGCCAGCACGAGTAGTCGGCGGCCCGTCCGGTCCGCCTTCAGGTCAACGCGCAGCCACGAGCCGATCGCCGAGCAAGAACGGCAAGACATAGTAGCCCCAACGGCGCTTATGTTCCGGAACGTAGATCTCGATCCGGTATTCAAAGTCAAAAACTCGGGCCGCGCGCTCCCGATACCAGATGAGCGGATCGAACGGCGATAGCAGGCTGGCGGCGTCAATCCGCGCGGGTGCCCGCGCCTTCGGGTGCAGATAAGCCGGCTGCCGCCAGCCCTCGACCCGCACGAGCAGCAGCTCCTTGGCCTCGACGAGCTCGGCCAGGCGCGATCGTGCCTCGCGGATCGGCATCCGAAAATAGTCGGCAAGGTCGTTCGCGGTGCCTATGCCATGCGCAGGCGGCCGTCAAGAGCAGCCGGCGCTGTGCGTCTTCGCGCGGCAATACTCGGGTGTGATGCACCGCGGGAATCAACGCGCTCCGCGAGATCGAACACACGTGTGAAATCCGGGCGCCGGAGAGCGATCGCGAGCGTGCCTTGCGCAAAGTGCGCCTCGAGGACGGCCCTGGGAACGGTGCCGACCCACGTGCCCGGGAGCTTGCGGGCAATCCCGTCCCGTTCCGGCACTTCGCCGGCGGAGAGAGGACCACGCGCGCGCACTTCGTCGAGCACCCAGGCAACGTACTCCGGCTGAGCATTCAAGAATGACTCGAACCCGTACGGGCGGACGCGGTGCGACTCTCGACGGTGCCGTAACAGCGGCCAGCTTTCGACAGGGAGGATCGACGCCTCATGCGCCCATTGCTCGGTGAACTCGCGCTTGCGATACACCAGCTCATCAAGATGCGACTTCTCGTAGGGTCCGAGGCGCGAGAACGGGACCTGGTAGTGCGCGGGCACGAGGACATTCACGTAGTCGATCTGGATCAGGCCGAGCTGCCGCAAGGTGCGCCGCAGGTCGCCTATCGTGACCCGGCCGCCGGGCCGAGGGCGATCAAAGCCCTGTGCCGCGAGCGCCAGCCGGCGCGCTTCGGCAGGCGAAAAGTCGTATTGAGTCATCCACCGCGGTTCCGAAGTCGTCGTCAGATCGAACACCGTCGAGCTTGTGCGGCCGGTTTTCGCTGAAACGTAAGCCCCACGCCAGGGCAACGCGTTTCACGCGGCCGCGCCGATCGCATCTCGGCGCTTCCCGCCTTGCCAAGCTCACCGGACATCCTAGCGCCCTGGCCAGACCGACGCAATGTTCCGGCTCAACGGCGAGGGTCGCCGCGCTCCAGGTCTTCCGGACGACAACCGCTCGCCCCTGGCCGCGCGCGATGCTGCCGGCAGGTGTGCGCCACGCCGTCGTACAGTACGCAACTCAGCGCCGGCTGACCTTCATGTACAGTTGGGCGATATCCGCGCGGCCTGCGGGAACGATTGAGTAACCCGCGATGTAGGCGACAGTGGCGACGGTCAGATGGACGAACAGCGGCACCGCGCCCTTCCAAACGGCCGGGTCTGACTGAGCGGGCGCCGGCAGAAACCGCAAGGCGATGGTCGAGGCGATCAAGGCGCCGGCGCCGGCAAGCGGCGCGCCCAAAGACCTTCGCAGATAGATTCCAGCGTCGATATTCAGGACGCGAAACACGTACAGTCCTGGCACGAGCAGGTTCGAGAACAGCGTCGTCAACACGGTGCCCCAGATCACGCCCGCCACGCCCAGCCGCGCGGTGAGGTAGCAACTGATCGGTAGATTGACGAGCGATCCCGCCAGCGCCGCCAGCGCGATCACCTTGATCTCGTTGAGGCCGATGGACATCTGGACGGCAACCGAGAGGAAGAGTGGGATCGCGGCCACCAGGAAGAGCCGCATCAGGAATGCGGCGTCCGCCAGATCATATCCCAGCGGCGCATCGCTGCCCACTGGCGGTCACCAATCCACATCGCGAGAAACGGGCCGGCATAGATCCAGGCCAAGAGCCCCACGGGCAAGAGGACGCCGATATGCATCCGAGGGCCGTCGTACTTGATGCGCTCCAGTCCGCGCTCGTCGCGCGCGGCCGCCAGGCTGGCGACCGCCGGCATCACCATGTAGGCGAGCATCCAGCCGGTCTGTCGCAGTTGCAGGAACGGCTTGCTGACGAAGGTGTAGACGGAGATCGCCGCCTCGGCGCCGTCGGCGAGCACGAATCCGAGCACCGTCGTGTCGAGCTTGTCGGCCAGCACCACGCTGATCTGGATCAGCGCCACATACAGGCTGATGTGCGAGAGAGCCTTGTAATCGTCCCAGCGAGCTCCGCCGAAGTGGGGCAGGAAGCCCAGCTCGCGAACCATCACCCAGAGTGCCGGCCCGACCGCCAGTCCGATCTGAACCGCCGTCTGCGTGACGATTACCCAGAAGAAGTCCATTCCCGACTTCAGCCCCACCAGCAACACCAGGAATCGCAGGATCGTGATCAGCACTTCGAATTGCGGCACGAAGTCGTAGCGGCGCGCCGCCTGAAGCACGCTGGAAATCACGACCATGAAGCCAAAGCACGGTGCCGTGACCGCCTGGAGCCACAGGAGCTTTCGCACGATCGGATACGACTCGGGTTGCAGCGACGTGAAGGGCAACGCGAGATACCCCACGCCCACCAGGGCCGCTGCCTGCACCAGCGCCATCACGGCGTAGAAGTTGATCCCGCACGCGATCGACCGGTTCACCGCCTCGCGATCGCCTCGGGCCCAGGCGTCGGAGATCTGCCGCTGCAATGCCGAGCTCGCGCCAAACTCGAACAAGAACTGAAAAAACCCAAATCCCCAGGCGAATACATACGCGCCGTTCTCGATGGGCCCGATCGCCTGCAAGATCAGGCGAACGGACCAGAACGAGAAGACTGCCTGGAGTGGCACCCGCAGCGCGAGCCAGAACGTGCCGCTCAGCAGGCGGCCCAGGACCGGCGGCAAGGCCGGCGTGGCAGACATGGCGGGATCGTCGGTGGCGGATGTACTCAAGGAATCCTTCCTGGGCAGGGTCAATCCATTTACTCCCCGATTCCGGAAGGAACCATGATACCCGCGGCGGAATACCTTCGCGAGGTCAACGACCGTACTGGTGTTGGGTTGCTGCTCACCGGCAGCGCGACGAGAAACCGCGAAACGACTGCGAGCAAGCAAACGGGCGTATCGTTGTCGTGATGACTCGCCAATCGCCTGGAAGCGTTGCGTCTTGCCCCCCGGTCCGCCGAACCTTGCCCCGCCGTCCCAGCCACCACCTGTGCCCGCCCTTATACCTATGCGATAATCCGTTTCATCCGCCGTGCGACTCGTCTGCCGGCAGAATCCCCCGGACGTCGCGCCGCGGTCCGGGAGACCCATCCGTGAATGCCGATTCGCACCTCGTCTTCGGGCTCCTCGCTCTGCAGAACGGCCTGGTTGACGAAGCCCAGCTGGTCTCCGCCTTCGACGCCTGGAAACGCGATAAGGCCCGCCCCCTGGTCGAACATCTTATCGCTCTGGGCCACATCGACGCCGACGCAAGCGACGTGGTGCGCACCTTGGCCGCTCTGCGCCTCAAGAATCACAAGGGCGACGTCGCCAAACCCTCACCGCTCTCCACGCCGGCCCATCGACGAGGAAAGAGCTGGTGACTTCGGCTAGTGCTCTGTCACGGCTAAAAAGTCGGGTTGGCAGATTTGGTCGGATCGGCGATGCTGCATCGCACAAGGAGGTGTGCCATGCAGAAGAAATACGTCGTGCGCCTGACGGATCAGGAGCGGGATGAGCTTCGGAGTGTGGTGAAGAAATTGAAGGGTACGGGACAAAAGGTTCGGCGGGCCCAGATTCTGCTAAAGGCCGATGCCGAAGGACCCAATTGGACCGACGAGCGAATTGCGGAAGCGTTCTCGTGTCGAACGCGAACGATCGAGCGGCTCCGACAGCGGTTGGTTGAGCGCGGCTTTGAAGAGACGCTCCACCGGATTGAACGCGCACAGCCGCCCGTGGAAAAATTGTTGACTGGCGAGCAAGAGGCCCGCATTATCGCAACGCGACTCGGAGCACCGCCGAAAGGCTATGCCAATTGGTCGCTACGGTTGCTCGCACGCAAGGTCGTGGAATTGCAGATCGTGGACGCGGTGAGTTACGAGACGGTCCGGCGCACGCTCAAAAAAACGGCATGACGAATCGGAAAATCGAGTACTGGGTCATTCCGCCGGAGGCTGACGGCGAGTTTGTCGCTCACATGGAAGACGTGCTGGAAACCTACGAAAAGCCGTATGATCCCGCGATTCCAGTTATCTGCATGGACGAGCAACCCGTGCAGTTGCTGAAGGAAACGCGAACACCCATCCCCGCTACGGCCAAGCACGCCAAGCGGGTCGACTACGAATACGAACGTGCGGGCACAGCCACCATCTTCATGTTCGCCGAGCCGTTGGCCGGCTGGCGAGAAGTCGCAGTTCGCGAACGGAAAACGAAGATCGATTGGGCCACCGAAATGGCTCGACTGCTGGACAGCCGCTACGCGAAGTGTGCCGAAGTGATCGTGGTGTGTGACAACCTGAATACGCACTCAATGGGCGCGTTTTATGAAGCGTTTGAACCGAAACGCGCCCGGTCCTTGGTCCGCCGCATCACGTTTTGCTATACGCCGAAGCACGGCAGTTGGCTCAATATCGCCGAAAACGAACTGAGTTCCCTCACGCGTCAGTGCGTCAGCGGCCGTCGTTTTGCCGACCTGGCGACCTTGCGAGAAGAAACGGGCGCTTGGTCGATCGACGTCAATGCCACGCAACGCGGCGTCGACTGGCAAATGAAGATCGACGACGCCAGAACAAAACTCAAATCGGTCTACCCGACAATTAAGCTGTGACAAAGCACTAGTTCAACTGCTCCGTGCTGGTCTTGTTGGTGGTCGTGTGGGCCACGTTGGCAAAGAACCAGTTGGTCCCGCCCGACCCGCCGGCGCCGTTGAGGGTGTTGGCATTGGCGCTCGCGTTGTCGTGGACGGTCGTCCCCCACACGAACTTGTCAGCGCCGCCGGAGCCGACGCCGGCCTTGATCTTGCTGATGCGGGTCGCGTACGAGTCGCCCGACTGCCATTCGGTCAGGATCGCTTCCAGCGCGACGTCATTGGCCAGGCTGCTCGAGTCGTAGCCCGTGTAGCCGCCGATCAAAATGTCGCTCGCGGAACCGCCGGTGACCGAATCCTTGCCCTTGCCGCCGATCAGGATGCTGCGGCCGGACCCTCCTTTGATCGTGTTGGTGCCCGCCCCTCCGATGAGGATATTCCCTTGCGAGCTGCCGGTCAGGGTGTTGCCCCCCTGCCCGCCGCGGACGTTCTGAATCTTGGTGATGCCGCCGCCGGCGCCGGTGGCAGTGCCGGCTGACAGATTGACCGTGACGGGGGTCGTGTAGGCCGCGTAATCCAGCCAGTCGCCGCCCCCGCCGCCGTTGATCTTGCCCGTAACGCGAGCGCCGGCTCCGAAGACAAACGCGTCCATGGCCGTGCCGCCGGTCAAATTTGCGAAGCCCGAGAATGCGACGGAATTGACGGAGCCTTCGTTTGTCGCCGTGATCGACCAGGTGTTGGTTGTGTTCGCACCCACGAGCGTGTCAGCGATTGTCGCGCTGCCGACGAACGACTGGATGTTGGCGAATCCGCCGGTGTCGGTTGCGCTGCTCGTCTGGAGGTTGACCGTGACCGGCGAGCTGCCCAGGAATTCGAGCGTGTTGGTGCCGCCGCTTCCGTTGATCTTGCCAGTGACGACTGCCGGCGGGGCCAAACTTGAAGCTGTCGCTGGCGGAGCCGCCGGTCAGATTCGGCACGCCAGTAAGAGTGACATTGCCGAAGCTTCCCGCGTTTTTCGTGGTGATGTTCCAGGTCTCGCTTGCGTTTGGACCCTGGAGCGTTTCGCCGCCCCCATTGCCCTTGATCGTCACCGGCACGCTTGGGGAAGTGCTGACGACATCAATTGTGTTTGTCTTCGCCTCGGCGGTCAGCGCCAGGCTCGACACACAGTGGTAAGTAAGGCCGCCAAACGAGGGATGGGCGACCGAGTCGGAGGTGACGGTATAGGTACCGCCGGACGCGTCGGACTGGTCGTTGACACTCAGGGAATTGACGCCGCCGCCTCCCTGGATGGACACAGCACCTGCGAGATCAGCGAGGTCGCCGGTACCGACCTTGAAGGCGTCGTTCCCAATTCCGCCCTGGACCTTCATCGCGGTGCCGGACTCCGTGCTCGCGATGTTGTAGGTGTCGTTGCCGCTGCCGCCGTACAGGTTCATGTCGGCCACATTGGAGCCGTAGCTGATCGTGGCGGCGCCCGTGCGCGAGACGGTCGTCGAGGTCAGCGAGTAGGTGTCGCTCGCGGCGTTGTTCTGGTCGTCGACGTTGACCGTGTTGCTGCCCGCGCCTCCCACAACGGTCAAGTCACCTTGGATGTTTGCCAGGCTCTTGGCGGTCGGGCTGACATTGAACGTGTCGTTGCCCTTGCCCCCTGCGACCCCCACGGCGGTGCCGGACGCCGTGCTCTGCGATATTGTAGGTGTCGTTGCCGCTGCCGCCGTAGAGGTTCATGTCGGCCACATTGGAGCCGTAGCTGATCGTGGCCGCGCCGGTGCGCGAGACGGTTGAGGAGGTCAGCGAGTAGGTCGTCGTTCGCGGCGAGGTCGTCATCGTGGATGTTCAGCGTGTTGGTGCCCGCGCCCCCAAGGACGGCCAGGTTGCCCTTGATGTTGTCCAGGTTCGCGGCGGTCGGGCTCACGTTGAACGTGTCGTTGCCCTTGCCCCCCTCGACCTGAGCGGCGGTGCCGGACGCTGTGCTTTCGATATTGTAAGTGTCGTTGCCGCTGCCGCCGTAGAGGTTCATGTCGGCCACATTGGAGCCGTAGCTGATCGTGGCGGCGCCCGTGCGCGAGACGGTCGTCGAGGTCAGCGAGTAGGTGTCGCTCGCGGCGTTGTTCTGGTCGTCGACGTTGACCGTGTTGCTGCCCGCCCCTCCCACAACGGTCAAGGCACCTTGGATGCTTGCCAGGTTCTCGGCGGTCGGGCTCACGTTGAACGTGTCGTAGCCCTTGCCCCCCTCGACCTGAGCGGCGGTGCCGGACGCTGTGCTTTCGATATTGTAAGTGTCGTTGCCGCTGCCGCCGTAGAGGTTCATGTCGGCCACATTGGAGCCGTAGCTGATCGTGGCGGCGCCGGTGCGCGACACGGTCGTCGAGGTCAGCGAGTAGGTGTCGCTCGCGGCGTTGTTCTGGTCGTCGACGTTGACCGTGTTGCTGCCCGCGCCTCCCACAACGGTCAAGGCACCTTGGATGTTTGCCAGGCTCCTGGCGGTTGGGCTCACGTTGAACGTGTCGTTGCCCTTGCCCCCCTCGACCTGAGCGGCGGTGCCGGACGCTGTGCTTTCGATATTGTAAGTGTCGTTGCCGCTGCCGCCGTAGAGGTTCATGTCGGCCACATTGGAGCCGTAGCTGATCGTGGCGGCGCCGGTGCGCGAGACGGTCGTCGAGGTCAACGAGTAGGTGTCGCTCGCGGCGTTGTTCTGGTCGTCGACGTTGACCGTGTTGCTGCCCGCGCCTCCCACAACGGTCAAGTCACCTTGGATGTTTGCCAGGCTCTTGGCCGTCGGGCTGATGTTGAACGTATCGTTGCCATTGCCACCCTCGACCCCAACCGCGGTGCCAGACGGCGTGCTCTCGATGTTGTAGGTGTTGTTGCTGCTGCCGCCATAGACATTGGCGGTCTCCATGGAAGCATAGGAGATCGTGGCAGAGCCGGTTCGGGTCACGGTCGAGGAAGTAACCGAGTAAGAACCATTCGCGGTATTGTCCTGGTCCCTGACGTTCAACGTGTCATTGCCCTGGGCGTCCGGCGCGTGCCCCCAGATCGTGAGGCCGCCCTGAATGCTGTCGAGATTTTTGCCCGTCGGGGTGACGTTGAACGTGTTGTTGCAGGTTCCGCCCTCGATGAACGTCGCGGTTTGGGACGCTGTGCTTTCGATGTTATACGTGTCGGCGGGCGTGCCGAATGTGTCGGGAGCGCTACCGCCGTAGAGATTCAAGGTGCCGATCATACTGTACGAGATCTTGGTGGAAGACTCGCTTGAGGTTACCGACGTCGAAGTGATCGAATAGGTCGACTCGTAGGGATCATTCTGATCGTAGATGTTCAACACGTCTGAGCTGGCGCCACCGACAACGGTCACGTCGGACGCGATGCTTCCCAGATTCTCGCCCGACGGGCTGATGTTAACCGTTCCGGAGCCGCCCAGGAGGTTGACGGTCACCGGGACGCCGAAGGCCGTCGCCTCGATGTCAACGGAGTTGTCACCCCCCTTGGTGAAGATGTCGATGCTGGAGACGGCCCCGGGGCTGAAATAGGCGATCTCGCCATCGAGCGTGATCTGGACTCCGCCCGAGGCGGTCAACCCGACTTGAACCGAATCAGCCGCGTTGGCGCTTAACTGGTCGCCGTCGACGGTGAGAACGCCGTTATGGAGTTCGAAATTCTGGCCGACCAACGAGTAGGCGACCATGTCGGCCTTGGGACTTCCCAGGCCCGTAACCATATCGTATCCGGCTTTTGCCGAATAACTGCCGTTTGAGCCGCTCGTGATGTCGTTGAAGTCGACGCCGACTGCGGCGTAGAGCATGGGTAACGTCTGGCTCGGCCCATCAAGCGCTGGAAGTCCATGGATGTTGCGTCCCTGATCGGCGATGGCGATGAGGGCGGACCACTGCGGAGCCCCTGCACTGGTTCCGATGACGTTCGACCACGGCGTCAGCGTCCCATTGTTATACGAGTCGTAGATGGAGTAGCTGACGCCGGCGTTGTACGCCACATCGGGGTTGGCGCGATTGACGGTCCCGCTCGGCACCACGCCGGCCTGGTAGCTGGGCAGGCGCTCATTCTGGCTGATGCCACCGCCGCTGCCCGACCAGGCGGTCTCGCTCAAGATATTGTTGTTGCTGTCGAGGGTGAGGTTTGTACCGCCGACGGACAGGACGTTGGGAGATGCGGCGGGGTAAGACACAGTTCCGCTATCGCCGGAGGCCGCCACGAAAGTGACCGGGGTGTGGCCACTCGGGGTGGTGAAATCTCCATCCGATTGGGCCTCGCCGCTAAAATCTTTCCAGCCCCAGCTCATCGACACGACGGAAACGCCGGGTTCGTGCGCTGCGAACTCGGCGGCCGTGGTCAGATTCGTGAAGCTGGCGGAGCTTGCCTCCACCACCAGGATCTGAGCGCCTGGGGCCATGGCGTGCGCCCATTCCACGTCCAACGTCTCCTCCGACTCCCAGTTAATCTTTCCCGGGCCTGTGGGGTCCGTGATCGGTAAGTTGTTACTTCCGTCTTGAGCCACCACCTTGAAGCTCGGCGGCGCTGGCAGGTTCGAGCGCGTTGTCGAACGCCTGAAGGTCGCTGGTGATATTCGGGTCGTTAAACGCATCAACAATGGCGATCTTCTGGCCGGTGCCATCTCCCTTGAACCCGTCGAACTCGATCTGATCGAAGCCGTAGGCGTGCTGGATCTGCGCGGGAGTGTAACCCGTCGGTGCGGGACTCCCGTTCAGCAGCGTGCGGATCTCGAGCGACTCACACAAGGCGAATTGTTGGAGCCTCCGCGACTGTGACCGGCGGAGTGCGCGATTTGCTCGGTAACGGGTGCGATTGAGCGATTGGAGAAACCTCATGGCAATCGATCTCCAGGAGAAAGGGCGCTTGACGAATCCTGTAAAGCAGGTCTTCACTTTGAGCTGTGCGCTGCCAGGAGCGGGGTGTCGAGTCGCGCATTGCATTCAATGGCTCTTGGCTCCGCGGGCGCAGGGAGGGCACGCACCCGACGGGGCTTTGGAAATTCGTGGCCGGCCGAAGAGCCGAACGCGAGGACCGAGTCGCCTGCCGGTCCCAGCCCGGCATGCCGCCGGGCTGGTCGCCGATATCGGCTAGTTCAACTGTTCGGTGCTGGTCTTGTTGGTGGTCGTATGAGCCACATTGGCGAAGAACCAGTTCGTCCCGCTTGACCCGCCGGCTCCCGTGAGGGTGTTGGCATTGGCGCTCGCGTTGTCGTGGACGGTCGATCCCCACACGAGCTTGTCAGCGCCACCGGAGCCGACGCCGGCCTTGATCTTGCTGATGCGGGTCGCGTAGGAGCCGCCCGACTGCCATTCGGTCAGGATCGCTTCCAGCGCGACGTCATTGGCCAGGCTGCTCGAGTCGTAGCTCGTGTAGCCGCCGATCAAAATGTCGCTCGAGGAACCGCCGGTGACCGAATCCTTGCCCTTGCCGCCGATCAGGATGCTGCGGCCGGACCCTCCTTTGATCGTGTTGGCGCCCGCACCTCCGATGAGGATATTTCCTTGCGAGCTGCCGGTCAGGTTGTTGCCCCCCTGCCCGCCGCGGACGTTCTGGATCTTGGTAATACCGCCGCCGGCGCCGGTGGCAGTACCGGCTGACAGATTGACCGTGACTGGGGTCGTGTAAGCCGCGTAATCCAGCCAGTCGCCGCCCCCGCCGCCATTGATCTTGCCCGTCACGCCCGAGCCGGCTTTGAAGACAAACGCGTCCATGGCCGTGCCGCCGGTCAGGTTTGGCACGCTAGTGAAGGTGACATTGCCGAAGGTGCCCGCGTTTTTCGTGGTGATGTTCCAGTTCTCGCTTGCATTTGGACCCTGGAGCGTTTCGCTGCCGCCATTGCCCTTGATCGTCACCGGCACGCTTGGGGAAGTGCTGACGACATCAACTGTGTTGGTCTTCGCCTCGGCGGTCAGCGTCAGGCTCGACACAGAGTGGTAAGTGAGGCCGCCAAACGAGGGATGCGTGACCGAGTCGGAGGTGACGGTATAGGTGCCGCCCGACGTGTCGGACTGATCGTTGACACTCAGGGAATTGACGCCGCCGCCTCCCTGGATCGACACAGCACCTGCGAGATCGGCGAGGTCGCCGGTGCCGC
>CAWDZZ010000020.1:0-394486 GCA_963806595.1 uncultured Isosphaeraceae bacterium
CGGGAGATATCGGCCCCCGTTTTCACGGGGAATTATCACCTTGACTGAACAGCGATGACGGCGGCGCGCGAGTTGCGCATGAGTTTCCTAATCATGCCTCTGTCAACCATAGCATTCGCGAGTACGTTCGCGGCGATGTGCATACGAATACAATTGAAGGATATTTCTCTATCCTCAAACGCGGCATCACTGGCACTTATCACCACGTCAGCCTCGCAGCATTTGAAGCGTTACCTTGCGGAATTTGATTTCCGATACAACGAGCGAATTGGCTTTTAATTATTACCGACAAAGAACGCAACTCACCAAGGCAATTGCTGGCGTCGTCGGGTAAGCGGATGACCTATCAACGACCTAATGGGGGGACCGGCACTAGTTTTCGCTCTAGGCTCCACGGCCCAGCGCGGCCGTTACCAGCCGCGCGATCCGCGCCAGCTTTCTTTTTCTTTCCTAGACGACGAGGACCCGTGATCTTCGGTTGCGGCGGGGTATTCGCCATGCGGCGTATTACTTCATCGCGGCGCCGCGCCGTCTCCTTTGGTGTATATTGGTCCCTTGTCGGGTTCCATGGTGGCTCTCTAGATTTAGTATGTTGAGCCTAGCTCAACATACAAGGTGCTGGTATTGTCAGAGCAATACATCTTCTAATTTTTTGATTCCACCCTGAGCGTGAGTGATAACCCTGCACTGTGGACGCCGCGCGATATCTGGGTACGCCTGAGCCAACAGGTCATCGAATTTCTCGGCGAGCAGATTGCCGATTTGAACGCAGAGGGTTGCCAGAAAATCAGTCTGGACGATCTCGCCACTTATTATAGCACGTTTTCGAACACGCCGGAGGTGTGGGCTCATCATTTATGGAATTGAAAATGATGGTTAACTTATCGTTTCTATGCAATCTCCCCTCAGCAACAATCAAACTCAATGACATCTGAGACCCACACATCTTGTGCGCTTCTCCGGCGTGCACAAGCCGGAATTTAAAAGGTTCGCAGTCATCATCAATGGAGAACAGGATTTTTGTGTAGCAATCTATGTGCCGTATGTTGGCAAGCTGGTCAAAAAACTAACAAAGGAGAAGCGTGGATATTAGATACGGCGAGAGCAAACACAAAATGACTTATGAGGAAACCAGGATTTAAGATTTAACACGACAAGAACTTTCCTTCGAGCAAGAAGTCGCGCTTCATCATACAAATTTACCGGGACGACTTTTGGACCTCCGCGTCATTCAAGACTTTTGTGACGACTACCGTCTCCGGGAGAGCGTAAAAGGTTCGCTAACGAATGAACTGCTGAGTTGACCGCCGACTCCTAAAGAAGGAGGACGGGCAATTAAAGCCTTTGAATAGCCTTGTATTACTGGCGGCAAGAGACCCCGGAAAATCAATACCCGGTTGCCAGGATTTGCATTCAACGCTTTGGAACTGAAAGTTGAAGGTCAAGGAAGCACTTACAGACCCTCAGAGAAACCGGACCGTCGAGGGCAATGTCACAAAAATTCTGATCGATGCTGTCGAGATCATATCCAGCATGATCTATGACGTGTACGTGGCTTGACGACCAAGGCAAGTTCGTTTTACCACACCGGAATATCCACCTCATGCGTGGGATCGAAGGTGTCATTAACGCAATCGTACATCGATCATATAGCTTCAGCGGCTCTGAGGTTTTTCGTAAAACTGTTTCCAGATCGCATGGAAATTGAGAACTCCTGGCGAATTTGTCCCTCCCGGTAAACGAAAAAACCATTTACGAAGTTCGCGCCGCGCTGAAACCATAACCTGATGGACGCTATGCGCTACCTGTGGTTACGTCCGGATGGCAGCGCGAAGGCGCACGGCGGATTCTTGCGAAAGTATGAAGGAATTCAAATTACCTGAACGCACAGTGGCAACAAGAAGCTGTCCACGGAGTGGTCGTCCGTATGACGCTCAGAAAACGATCATGTGGGCCGTAAGCGAGCCACCGATACTGATGTTGCCCATCATTTTGGTGTGGAGATTTGGAGGCGTCTGCAGGACCATGAAATCGAGATTTTTGCATACGCCTTTCGCAACAAAATGATCCAGGTTTCCGAAGCCGCCCGCCTTACTGGCCGCACGTGGCAAACGAGCAAAAGAAGGACCTTGAACGTCTAACACGGTGAAGATTTGCTTGTATTTCGCCCCGGCGAATATGTGCGCGATCCGAAAGGGGCACTACATCATCAAGAATGGAACGACTAATGACGGATCACGATAAAATCAAACCCTGAGGAATGGTATCGTCGGCGGATACGTGCATGGCGCTTGGCATCTCTATCGAGCACTTCTGCCTTATTTACCGGAAGTGGCCCGTGAGACCGCTTATCTTTGGATTACCACGGACCTCGCTGAGTGGCGTGAGCAAGAACGCGGCGAACCCTTTAACAATGAAGCCGAGCCCGACGCGACACCCGCACCACGCGCCCGAACGACAAGTTAAAACCAAAAACCCCAAGGGGGCCGCGGTGTGACCCGGACCCCCTTGGCGGAACAGGTGAGATTCTCAGTCACCAGGGGTTTCCCCCTTAGCCGTGTATCAAACGGCCGGTTTCGACCGCTCACCCACTGTTAGCGATAGAGTTGGAAATTGGCCGATTAAAGTTGAGATCGCGTTCAGTCAAGGTGATAGTTCCCTTTTCACGGGGGAGGAAAGTGAGCATCAAGCCCGGGCGTATTTGCCGCGGTTGAAGAAGCGGTCCTTCTGGTCGTCGGTGGCGGTCTCGCGGTTCGACTTGATGGCGGCATCTTGGCGAGCGCGGCCTTCACCGCCGGCCGCTCGTCGATGCCTTGAACCAGCGCGCGAATTGGGGTTGTCCTCCCACTTCACGCCCTGGGCGTCGTGGTTGCGCGTCCACGGGAAGGTGGCGATGTCGGCGATCGAATATTCGTCGCCGCCGAGATAGGGCGCCTCGCCGAGCCGCTTCTCCAGCAGCTCGTAGAGCCGCTTCATCTCGGTCATAGCGGGTCATCGAATAGTCGTTGCCGGTCTTCGGCGCGAACAGCTTGAAGTGGGTGCACTGGCCGAACATCGGGCCGACGCCGGTGAGCTGGAACATCAGCCACTGGATCACGTCGTATTTCTTCGCCATATCCTTGGGCATGAACTTGCCGGTCTTCTCGGCGAGATACATCAGGATCGCGCCGGACTCGAACACCGTATACGGCTTGCCGCCCGGGCCGTCGTGATCGACGATCGCCGGGATCTTGTTGTTCGGATTGATCTTGAAGAATTCGGGATTGTACTGGTCGCCCTTCCAGACGTCGACGAAGTGCTCCTTGTACGGCAGCCCGCATTCCTCGAGCATGACGTAGATTTTCTGCACGTTCGGGCTGGTGAGCGCATAAAGATCGATCATCGCAATATCCTTGGTTTCCTCGGGCGGTATTATGGGCGGCAAAATTATCGGGCTTGTCCCCGGCCGGCAAGATGAAGTCCCGCCCGCGCCCCCGGCGCATTGATCACTTGTGCGAGATTGCCGATGCCGCGTAGGCTAAGGCCTGGTCGAACTCATAAGAATATTCGATAAGGGGAGTGGGATGCAGCGCTTGGTAGAGTGGCTTGTCGCGGTTTCCGTTGCGGGATGTGGTTCTAACAGCTGGTGGCGGGACGGCGCGCGCCGAGGATGATTACCCGAACCATACTGTGTGCTGGCCTGGCTCGGCTATCCGCCGGGCGGTTCGACCGACATCTGCGCCCGCCTGATCGGGCAGTATTTGTCCGAGCACCTGCACCAGCAATTCGCGGTCGATAATCGGCCGGGCGCTGGCAACAACCTCGCGACCGAGATGGCGGCTCATTCGCCGCCGGACGGCTATACGGTGTAGTATTCCTCGCCATCGCTCAAGGAATTCGGCACGAACAGGTAGTCAGCCTGGGTGCGCCCGCCACCACGTCCCATCGGCGTCCTCTGGTGGCGGCCAGTTCTTCGTCCCCGCCCGTGCCTGTTCCAGCCGCCATTTGTGCCCTTTTCGCCACACGCGGGTGACCGTGAGCCTGGGAACCGTGTAAGTCGGGCTGATGATCTCATGAACCACGATTGCCCGGTAATCGTCGAATCGCGCCCGGCCTGCCTTCAGTCCGCTCAGAATTCGCTCGACCTCGGGTGCGGGCATCCGGTCGATGACCTTGGCCGTGGCGGAGCGCCTAGCTCATAGATGTCCGCGGGCCCGTGGTCGGGATAGTCGATCGTGGCCGAATACCACGAACCGTCCTCCGACTGCATTTTCCACGACATCGGCAGATTCGTTTGCGGGTCGACCCGGATGCGCATGGCAGCGGCCCGCCCGCGTGCCGGCCGCCACCCGGAGCAAAAGCTCGATCTCCAGCCAGGTCTTACCGGCTTCCTCGACTTCGCGACGCGTCTGGCCGATCAGCTCCATGCCCTCGAACGGAAACTTGCCCGGTCCTGCGCCGATCGAGAAAGTGCCGGTACAGCTCCAGCTCCTGAGTCGCCCACTCGAACGGCTGGGGCAGCCGGTAGACGGCGCCTTCGGCGGGAACGTACTTGATGTAATCCTTCTGCTTGAAGTCGCTGAACTCGACCACATTGTCGGCAAACCGGTACACGACCAGGTTCTGGTTCGATCCGAACCATCCTTCCCTGAACAGCTTTCCATCCGGTCCAATCGTCTTGCTGTGGATCCAGGGCCGCTTCTGAAGCGCATCGGCCACCTGTGCCAGGCCGGCACCGGCCGGCCCAGCCAGATCAGCGTGCCGAGGATCGCCACCAGCGCGGCGCCGTGCCGGCGAGCAGCCGCACCTGCGATTTCCACGACCGCCGGGCTGGTTCCGGCCCGACCTTCTCCAGGACCCGCGACCGCAGGCTCGCGACGAATTCCGGCCGCGGCTCGACCCTGGGGTCGCCGGCCTCCGCGAGCAGCCGTCTCATGACGACGTCGACGTCATCGTGCGCTGCGGGCGTCGGTTGGTTCATGGCATTCGCCTCCGGTCCAGTCGGAAATGTACGGCCAGAGCAGCTCCCTGAGCTGATCGCGGGCCCGCGACAGCAGCGACTCCACGGCCTTGGCTGACCGTCCGCTACGCGCGGCAATCTCCGAAACTGTCAATCCCTCGGTATATTTTTGCAGCAACACCGTGCGTCGATCTTCCGGCAGCGACAGGAGCGCCGCGCGCACGATGCCCGGCGCGTTCTTTCTCTTCCAGCTGTTCTTGAGGCGGCAGGTCCGCCGCCACAGTGACCCCGTCCCGGCCTGCGTGCTGCGCGATCGCGGTGGCCGGGTGCCGGAACCGCCGCAAGGCATGGTTTCGCGCGATCCCCAGCACCCAGTCTCGAAACTCGCCACGGCCGGGCTCGAACTGGCGGAATCGCTCGATCGCCAGCAGCCACACCTCTTGTGTCACCTCTTCGGCGACAGCACGATCTCCCCCGAGCAAGTGATAGGCCAGCCCGTACACCTCGCCCACGTGGCGGTCATACATGACCGCCCACGCCGACCGGTCGCGCCGGCCATTCTCCGCACGAGTTGCCGTTCACTCTGCATCTTCGGGCGTCCCTGCTGGCCGTGGTGCTTTCTCAGAGTCTATATCCCCTGCGCAGCGGATTTCCTTCGAGTCCCGTTCGGATTTTCCAAACGAACACGGAAGTGGCGCTTCGGTCACGATGGAGCGCGAATCGTGCTCAAGGCCGAAGAGCGAGTTGGGGTCGCAGATTCTCTGCAATCAGGTCGGCCACCCGCCTCGTCACGAGCGGCGCCTGCCCGATCGTCAACGAATCAGCGCTCGTGCTTCCTTGAGGAGCTGCTCGACCTCGAGGGGTTCGTACCAGTCAATCCACGGATTCCCCGGTCCGCCGGCTTGTATCTGTTCGGCTCGGTCGATCCACTCCTCGGCTTTCTTCAGGGCTTTCTTCGCCTCGTCCCCATGCCCGAGTTTATAGTGGGCCATCGCCAGGAAGAGCCAGTCCCACGCACGGCGGGGAAAGCCCAAAGCCGAACGATCAAGGTCGGCAATCGCCGCTTCATAATCGACCGGCGCGATAATTCATCGCGCCGCGGATTCGCGGATTGACGGGCGCGCCGAGACCGAGACATCCGCGAACTGAAGCAACGCTTCCGCCTCCTCCGGCCCTGCCGGCACGGCGGCGCAGACGTAAGAGAGGTGCGACGGGATCGCAGGGTTCCTTCGTGTCGCGAAATCGTGCCAGCATGCCGGTACGCACGGTGCGATATCCCGCGAAGTCGCCCGCTCCCAACCGAGCGGCGGCCTCGGCGTACCAGTGATGAGGATTCTTGGGATCTGCGTCGAATCCGCCTGTGCGGTGTCCGCGGCGACCTGGTCCCATTGCTTCAGCCGGATGCCGGCTTCCACCCGCAGGGTGTAAACCCACTGCGCTTCCGGCTCGATTTCCAGGAGCAGTGTGTACGCCGAGAGATCATCCTGCGATCGAGCGACGAACCCGCGGGCGAGGTTTCGGGCTGGCCCATGAGCGCCTTCGCCTCATCACACAGCTCGGCGAGGTACTCGGGCTGTTCCGCACGGTCCGAAATTCGCCGCAGCGCATGGACGAAGAGTTGCCTCGCCCTTTGCTTTTGATCGAGGCGCCACTGACACATCGCCAGGAGCAGCCAGCTTCCACCATCGCCTGCGTCCGTCAGCCTCATCGACTTCAGGACGGCCTTGACCGAGCCCGGCCAGTCGTGCGACGCGATAAAGCGCCAGCGCGAGCGTGTTCCAGTATTTTGAGTCACCGGCGGCCAGCGCCACGGCTCGCCGCGCCAGCTCCGCGGCGCGTCGGTAGTCCCGATACCGGGCGTCGGGGCAGGTGCATAGCCTCCAGGCTAGCTCGTCGCTCAAGGGACGCATCGTCGGGATGCTGAGACATGAGCCGATCATAATCGTCGAACGCGCTTTTCCAGTCGCCGATCGCGTACAAAAAGCGCAGCCCGTTCGCGCCAGCGCCGACCTGAGGCGCGGCTGAGCTCGATCGCCCGCTGATAGCTCGCCCGCGCCTCGCCGTTTCGACCGAGAGCGACGAGCGAATCGCCGCGATGGGTCCACTCCAGAGGGCCTTCCTTCGGCAGGGCGCCCTCGATCAACCGCGCCGCCTCTCGAAAATAGAGCTCGCCCTGCACGTCGTTCCACCATTGCGCATCCGGAGACTTCCCGATTTGCTCGCACCATTTCTCGTACTGGTCGGTCGATCGCAATGGGCGGCGGATCGCAGCGCCGCACGAGCCCGCTCCGGTTGGCCGAGTCGATGGTGAATCATCGCCGTGACCGAGTCGGTCCAGGCAACCAATCCCGGCTCGGCGGCCCTGGCCTCTTGCAGGCGATTGAGCCCGGCTTCGTACTGTCCCGCCCTGTACATCGCCGTGCCGAGGCTGGCCAGCCGTACCGGCGACCGGCCGGCGTCGACGGCGCGCTCGTGTGAGCTGCACGAGTCGATCGGGCGGGAGAATCGGCTTCGTCGCGAGCAAGCACGCCCGCAGCGATCTCTTCCTTCTCCCATCCCCGAGGATCCGTGTCCCGATCAAACTGTTTGATCATGCGCTCGCAAGCGGCACGGAACCCGCCTCGTCACCCATGCGGAGACGCAAGAACGCATGACAGTACAACGATCTGGACCGATCCCTGGTCGTGAAGCTTGCAGGCCTTCTGGAAATCGGCGGCGGCGAGGTCCAGAGGTGGAGACGTCCATACAATTGGCCACGCTCCAGCCACGCCGAGGAATGATCGGGCCGAAGCCTCAACGGCCGCGGTCAAGTCGGCCTCCGCCTTGGCCCATTCCGAGAAATCGACGTGGCTGCGCCCGCTCTCGATCAGGCTGTTTGCCTTGTTGAGGGTTTCCAGGTCGCGAGCGATCGCGTTGGCCCGCTCTTCGGCGGCGACCTGGCGGGTCGCGCTCAAAGCCGAGCTCGGCGCGTACAGCGGCGGCCCGGGCGGAAGCCGCTCTGATCGCTTGCCAGACCGTCATGGCGCATCCGACCATCGCGATCGCCAGCAGCAACCCCGCCGTGCCGATCGAAGCCCTGTGCCGGCGAGTAAACTTCCGCAACCGATACGCCAGGGACGGGGGGCACGCCTGCACCGGCTCGTTCTTGAGGTAACGGCACAGATCCATCGCCAGACCGTTGGCGGTCTCGTAGCGGCGATTGCGGTCCTTCTCCAGACACTTCATCACGATCCAGTCCAGCTCGCCGCGGATGCAGCTGGCTCAACCGCCGCGGGTCGATTCCCCGATTGGTGGAAGCGGCGGTCGTCGCCGCATCGCCGGAGCTCAACGCGAGTGCTCGGCTTCGGCGGTTCCTCTTCGCGAATGATCCGCCGGATCTCGTCGAAGGCGACGGTCCGCAATCGCTCCTCGATCGAACGGAGTCGTGCCCGTGAGCAGCTCGTAGAGCAGCACACCCAGCGCGTAAATGTCGGACCGCGTGTCGACATCCAGTCCGCTCATCTGAGCCTGCTCGGGGCTCATGTACAGCGGCGTGCCGATCATCTGGGCGAAATTCGTGAACAGCGTCTTCTCCGTGAGTTGCTGTCCGACCGCCTTGGCGATGCCGAAGTCGATGACCTTGACGACCTGCTTGTCGTCGTGCATCGTCACCATCACGTTGCTGGGCTTGAGATCGCGGTGGATGATCCCCTTCTGGTGCGCGTGCTGGACGGCCTTGCAAACCGTGACGAACAGCTCGATGCGCTCGCGAACGGAAGCCGGTTCTGGTCGCAGAACTCGGTGATCGGAATCCCCCGCACCAGCTCCATCACGAAATAAGGCCGTCCCGCGGCCGTGGCCCCGCCATCAAAGACCTGGGCGATATTGGGATGATCCATCAAGGCCAGGGCTTGCCGCTCGGCCTCGAACCGCGCGACCACCAGCCGCGTATCCATGCCCGGCTTGATGATCTTGAGCGCGACCTTCCGCCGGACCGGCTGCATCTGCTCGGCCATGTAAACGATGCCGAACCCCCTTCGCCGATCTGCTCGAGCAGTCGATACGGACCGATCATCGTCCCCGGTCCTTCAGTCAGTTCGGACGAGTCCGGAAGGTGAGCGCGCCCAGCGCCGCTCGCTTGCTCGTTCTGCGAGATTTCGCCGATGCGCCTGCAGCAGCTGATCGACTCGTTGCCGCAGCTCGGCGTCCGAGGCGCAGGCCGCCTCACATAGACGTCGAGCGTCTTGGCCCGAGCGTTCCAGGGCGGTCAAGAAGATCGACCGTGCGTGGTTTTCCAGCGGCGTCATTGGATCCTCGCGTACTATCGCCCAAATTGACATGCGACGTCGCCGCCCGCTTTTCTCACCATGCACCGAAAAAAAAGCGTTCAAGCATTCTTCATCAATTCGCAGCTGAGCCAGGCGCGTGCATAAGCCCAGTGGCGATAAGCGGTTGCGGTTGAGACACCAGTGACTCCGGCGGCGTCGGCGAGCGACATGCCCGCAAAGTATCGCAGCGAGACCAGTTGCCCGGCAATTCCGTCCAGCTCGGTCAAGCGCACCAGTGCGTCATCAGGGCCACGAGTTGATCCGGAGTGACCGAGCACGCCGGGTCGAGGTTCTCGAAGTCCACTCGCTTCCAGTCCCCGCCGCGTTTCTCGCGACGCTTGCCTCGGGCTCGTTCGATCAGGATCCGCCGCATCGCCTCGGCCGCGGCGGCAAAGAAGTGGCCGCGACTTTTCCAGTTCTGGCCAGCTTGACATCGACGAGCCGTATGTACGCTTCATTGACAAGTGCGGTTGCCTGAAGCGTTTGGCCCGGCTCGCTCGGCATTGCATCTGGGCGGCGGCCAGCCTTCTGAGCTCGCGGTACACCAGCGGAAACAAACGCTCCGAGGCGATCCCGTCCCCGCCTTCGATCTGCTCCAGGATCCGCGTGACATCGCCCATTTAAGCATGTTAATCCCCGGCAAAAGCACCTGCAACCGTCTGTGATGGCCCGAGCAAGGCACTCCCGTCGCAAGAGCCGGGCCCGCCCTCGCCGTTAATCATGACCGCGAGCGCCGAGATGCCTGATTCAGTCGACAATTGTCGTGATTCAGGATGCGCCGCCATGTCGCGTGCATTAAGTCAGTACCAAGTCATGATGAAATCCGGGCCGCGTTCTCCGAGCGTGCGGAGAAAGTTCTATTCGCTCCATAGTGGCCAGGCAACGGCGTCCTTGCGATCAAGTCGGAAACGCAAATCGAATAAATTTCTTGGCCGATGAGAAAAACCGAGGCGATTCGTCGCAAGCAGAGATGGGAGCGACGTGACTGTCGTCGCATCGGTGGGCGGGTTTCCGGGGAGATCACACTGGTATCTCACGGCGGCTTGGCTCACGACTGACTGAATTCACCCGGTTGCCCCGGCTCGCCTCGGCCTGGCTCTGTGTTGGCTCGTCGGTACGGCGCAAGCCCGCGGCGAGTGGTGAACGGACCTCCTGGAGAGCCGGCCTGGTTCTCGTCCCTCGGAAGTCTCGTCAACGAGGCAATGCCGCGTAGCGCGCATGCGCTCCGATGTTCATGCGCGAATAGATACATCCCATGACGCCTGGCGCGGCCGCAGCGTGGCCGCCATCGCCCTATCGGTCGTTCTGGCGTCCTGACCCCACACAGTCCGTAGCAAGATTCCTTCGTGAATTCCGAGATCCCAAACTCTCGAGATGAGATCAACCCAAAGGGGAGCGCGACCATGAGAAAGTCGATTTCTGCACTGAAGTCACGGCGTCGCCAGCGACTGTCCGTCGATGTCCTGGAGGATCGCCAGCTCCTGGCGACGATCACCGTGAACACGACCGCCGACGAGACGGCCGCGGATTCCACGGTTTCGCTCCGCGAGGCGATCGAGGTGTCGAACGGCACGCTGCCGGTCTCGTCACTGAGCACGCAAGAGCAAGCTCAGGTCAGCGGTGCGGTCGGGAATACCAACACGATCGACTTCAATATCCCAACGACGGATCCGGGATATAACGCGACGACCGGGGTCTGGACGATCGCGTTGAAATCGGGGCTGCCGGCGATCAGCACCAACGCGGCGATCATCGACGGCTACAGTCAGCCGGGGGCGGCCGAGAACACGCTGGCGAAGGGCGACAACGCGAAGCTCAAGATCGCCTTGAGCGGGGCGGGCGCGGGCAACACCGTCGGGCTGCCGATCGGGCAGCCGGGGTCGCAGGTGCGCGGGCTGGATATCGAGGATTTCGGCTTCAACGGCTACGGGATCCGTGGTCACGGCCGCGGGCAACGTCCAGGTCGCCGGCTGCTTCATCGGCACCGACCCGACGGGGGAGACCGCCGCTCCCAACGGCACCGGCCTGCAGATCGAGAACTCGTCCAACCTGATCGGCGGGCCGAATGTCGGCGATCGCAACATCATCTCCGGCAATTCGGCTACGATGGTCTCGATCATTCCCGACCAGGCGCAGAACCCGCTGAACATCGAGCCGACGGGCAACCGGATCGAGAACAATTACATTGGCATCGACGCCGCGGGCACCAAGGCGCTAGGCAACGTCGGTCCAGGGAGTCGATGACGCCGGGTCGGGTGATACGTACGGCGGGACGACGGCCGGGCTCGGAAACGTCATCTCGGGCAATCAGGGGAACGGTCTCTCGGCCGGCGGGAGCGTCACGATCGAGGGGAATGACATCGGCACGGACCCGACCGGCAACGTCGCCCTGGGCAATAAGGGCTACGGGATCGGCGCCGCGCAAGACCAGGGCGGTGCCCCCCTGCTCTCGGTCGTCATCACGAACAACGTGGTCTCGGGCAACGTTGGGGAGGGGATCTTTGCCTCGCAAATTTTCCACGCGAAGCCTGCGACTTACACGATCGCGAACAACCTGGTCGGGACCAACGCCGCCGGGACCGCGGCGCTGGGGAACGGTTATCGCGGGATCTTCCTGGGATACGTGACGAGCAGCTCAATCCTGGACAACGTGATCTCCGGGACCGACGGGGTGGGCCTGCAGTTATCGGGATGCGTGTCGGATGACGTCCAGGGGAACCTGATCGGCACCGACAAGACGGGCCAGGTCGCGCTGGGCAACACCGCAGCGGGGCATCCTCGTGTCGGATTTCCGAACGCTGCACTTGATCGGCGGCACGGGATCGGGTCAGGGGAACGTGATCGCCAACAACGGCGGCGTCGGGATCGAGGTGGACGAGGGGCAGCAGAACCAGATCACGCAGAATTCCATCTTCGGCAACGCGGGTGGGGGCATCTACCTGGACCGGCACGTCGGCCAGCCCGTGCCCGCGCCGAAACTGACGTTCACGCCGGGAGCGGGATCGACCGGCACGCTCTCCGGTACGCTCAAGGCCTCCCCGAACCTGGCCTACACCCTCGAGATCTTCTCGAACCCGATCGGCCATGTCGGCCGGCAACGAGCAGGGCAAGACGTTCGTCCAGGACGTGACGGTGAATACCGATAGCTCGGGCAACGGCACCTTCTCGGTGTCCGAACCGATCGGCTTCTACACGGCGACGGCGATCGATCCGTCGGGGAATACCTCCGCGTTCTCGAACGCCGTGGGATCGGCGGCGCTGGCGGCCTCGCAGACGGCCGTCTCGTCCTCAGCGAATCCGTCGACGGTCGGCCAGCCGTGACATTCACCGCCGTTGTGACGCGCCCCGGCTACCAGGGGACGCCGACGGGAACCGTGACCTTCACCATCGACGGTCACGCGCAGACCCCTGTGCCGCTCGTCGTTGGTCGGGGGCCAGTACGAGGCGCAGTTCACGACCTCCACGCTCGCGGCGGGCCCGCACTCGGTCTCGGCCGCGTACAGCGGCAACACATATATCGCCTCAGCAGCGGTTCGATGTCCACACAGACGGTGACCGCGTCGGGCTTGCACACAACGACCACGACGCTCGCTTCATCGCTCAATCCATCGACGGTGGGCCAGCCGGTGACCTTCACCGCCGTCGTGACGGCGCCTTCGTACCCGGGGACCCCCACGGGCACGGTCACCTTCATCATCGACGGCCAGGCACAGACGCCCGTGCCGCTCGCACTTGTTGGCGGGAGCGACCAGGCCCATTTCACGACCTCTGCGCTCTCGGCCGGTTCGCACGCCGTCTCAGCGTCTTACAGCGGCGATCACAACGTGAGTGCCAGCAGCGGATCGCTTCATCACTCAGACGGTCACCGCGTCCGGCTTGCACACAACGACCACGACGCTCGCTTCATCGCTCAATCCATCGACGGCGGGCCAGTCCGTGACCTTCACGGTCGTTGTCTCGCCAGGTGGATCCGCGGGAACACTATCGGGAAGCGTGACCTTCACGATCGACGGCGTCTCCCAGGCGCCCGTGCCGCTCCAGTTGGCCAGCGGCAGCGATCAGGCCACACTCTCGATCGCGTCCCTTGGCGCAGGCAGGCACACAATCAGTGCGGCCTACAGCGGCGACTCGTCCTTCGCGGCAAGCGCCGTGGCGAGCCCGCTGGTCCAGACGGTCAAGGCGGTCGCCGCTCCCGCTGTCGACGGACCTGACGTCCTGTCCGTCAATTGGAATCGCATCCGCAAGCATGCGGACGGTGCTGGTGGTGAGCTTCAACGAGGCTCTTGGCCCGGCGTCCGCCGTGAATCTCAACAACTACAAAATCACCAATCGGGCCGGGCGCCGGTCCGCGTCAGATCGGCGGTCTTCGATGCCGCAACAATTCACCGTGACCCTCCGGCCCGCGCACGCGAATCAACCTTCACCATCCGTATCATCTCACGTTGGTCGGCACCGGCCCGGGCGGCATTCGAGACACGCAGGGCAAACTGCTGGACGGGGCCAGCACGGGAACCGCGGACAGCGACTACACGACCACGCTCACCTGGCGAAACCTTGTCGTGACTCCAGGGAAAGCGAATAAGGTCTGACAAAACCCTCCGACATCAGGTTTTCGCCATGGCCCGGTAGCCTTCGGTATCTGGGACCGACTCCACGCCGACCTGCTGGGGCTGCTCAAGCGAGCCGGCAAGCTGGACACCGACACGGTGATCATCGACGAGGTCACCGTGAGAGCCTAAGCTCCGGGCGCGATGGAGGCGCTCCGCCGGTGCCGCGAGTGGCTGTGACGCGTGGATCGCGGTGAGCGGGTCATGGTGAACCTGCAAACGGGCCGCTTGATGAGACGCGCTGGGGCGTCCGCCTCCCGGGTGAAGGAGGTGAACTCCGCTGGCGAGTGGACCGGAATCAGGCTTTCCCCGTCGCGGGACGGTCTCGCAATCGGTCCGTTTGATGACACGAGAGGATGGACCGTTTGGTTCAAGTCGCATAGCGGTTCCAAGTATCATGGGGAGATGCCAGTGGTCTGGGCAGAGGCTCCGTGGCAGAAGGCAAACGTGCATCATGGACCGTGTATACGACTACAACAAAGAGAGATGGGAAGCCCTGGTCGCAGCGGAGGCTCTCTTCACGCAGCCATGGCTCGACCTCGATCCACCGTCAGCTCGAACGAAACTTGAATTGGAGGGATTGGTCCAAGATCTATCGGGAAAGCATGTTCTTTGCCTTGCCGCAGGAGGCGGTCAGCAATCCGCGGCTTTCGCCCTCTTGGGAGCCGAGGTTGTGGTGCTGGACATATCCGATGGCCAACTTGAAAAGGATCGCGAAGCAGCTCGCCATTATGGGTACAGCCTGGAAACCGTCCAGGGTGATATGCGCGATCTTTCTGCGTTCGAGGACGACTCCTTCGACCTCGTTTGGCATCCCTATTCGCTTAACTTTGTCCCGAATTGCTGGGAGGTCTTCAAGGAAGTGCACCGTGTTTTGCGGCCCGGCGGCCTTTACCACTTCATGGCTGCAAACCCATTCGCAGCCGGTGTGGGAACTGAAGATTGGAACGGCGAAGGATATTCTCTTAAACACTACTACATAAACGGTCTTGAGCTTACCCATAAGGATGAGGGCTGGGTCTATCCGAAGGAGCATGGCAAGGGCGAAATCCAGGGGCCGCGTGAGTATAGGTAGACCCTGAGCTCACTGGTCAACGGATTGGTGAACTATGGATTCGTACTATTGAAGACGAAAGAATGGGGCCTGGGCGAGTACAACCTTCAAGCCGATCGTGGAAGCTGGGACCACCTGGTTTCCATCGTCCCGCCATGGATCAAATTTTGGGCAGCTTATCGCCCGGATGTTTTTGAAGATCAGAGCCTCTGTGCATTCGAGACTTGACAAGCGGGCGCAAATCCGGAGGAAGTGGCGGAACGGGCGGGGTCGTTCACGGCTCGCCTGGCCTGTCTCGGAGCACGGCGGGCTGGAGCGCCGGGCTTCCCGGCCGGACGTCCCACCCGAGGATCCCCCGCTCGCCGCCCGTAAACAACGTTTTGCCATCCCCGGCAAACACCAGGCAGCAGAAACCCTCGCCCGCGGCCGGGTCGGGCATGCGAATCGTGGCGGTCAGCCGGCCGGCGGCGACATCCCAGAGAAACACCGCCGGCTCGCCGTCGGACGACGAGGCCAATGTCTTGCCGTCGCGCGACCACGCCAGGTCGGTGATCATCTTCTTCGGGCCGCGCCAAACGCGCCCGCTGCGAGCGGGCGGCCACGTCCCAGAGCCGGACGGTCAAGTCGCCGCCGCCGGACGCAAGCGTCTTGCCGTCCGGGGCAAAGGCAACGATTCGAACCGGCTCGGCGTGCCCCTCGAGCGTTCCCCTGGCCGCCCCCGAGGCCAGGTCCCACAAGGTGACGGCTCCGTCGCGCCGCCCCGCGGTCGCGATCGTCGATCCGTCCGGTGAGACGGCCACAGACCGGTAGAGCCCGCTCGCCCCCTTGAGTGTCCGCTCCGGAGCCTCGGCCGTCAGTTCCCACACACTGACCGGCCCCCCCGCCGTCACCAGCGCACGCCCGTCGGGCGTGAACGCCAGCGCCAGGGCGTCGCGCGGGTCGACTCCATGGAGGTCGAGCGCCGCGCTCAGTCGCGCAGTCCCACAGGCTGAGCGACTCTTGCCCCGAGCCAACCGGCAGCATGGCCAGCGTCTGGCCGCCGGGCGAGAACGCCAGCCGGATCTCGGTGGCTTCCCATCGGATCCCGTCCCCCTGCTCGCGCCCGGTGCGCCGCGTCCCAGATCTGCACGAGGCCTCCTGCCGACGCCGAGGCAAGCCGCGTGCCGTCGGACGAGAGCACGAGCGATCGGACCTTGGACTCAACGCCGGCAAACGGCCTGGGCGCAAGCTCGGCTGCCAGGTCCCAGACCTTGAGCTCGCGGTCGCCGCCGCCGGTGGCCAGCGTCCGGCCGTCGGCCGCCAGGTCGAGCGCCCACGAGCGTCCGGCGTGCGCGTGGAGCTGGAGCGCCTGCAGATGCCAGTCAGCCGCATCCCAGCGGCGTAGCGACCCGTCGCCGCGCCGGCGAGCAATGACGGTCCGTCGCGGACGAACGCCAGGGGCCGACCGTGGGCCCATCACGGGTCTTGAGCCTCTGGCCGCTCGGGCGCCGGTGTCCACGTCCCATAGCCCTGCGGTTCCGTCGCGGGCCGACGACGCCAGCGTCTTGCCGTCGGGCGAAAACGCCACGGCGGCCACCGCGTCACGATGGGTCTGAAGCGTCCGCACGACCGTCCCTTTGGCCACGTCCCAGAGCTTGACGGTCCAGTCCAGGGAGCCGGTGGCCAGCGACTTGCCGTCAGGCGCAAACGCGACGCAGGTAACGCCGCTTGTGTGCCGCGCAAGGGTCGTCGCGCTCGGCCCCGCTCGCGACGTCCCAGATCGTCACGGACAGCATCGTCGCTCCCGGACGCCAGAGTGCTGCCGTCGCGCGAAACGCAAGACACCGGATCGGGCCGAGATGCCCCTTCAGTACGGCCCGCGAGCGGCCGGTCGCGAGGTCCCAGATCGTGACGACTTTGCCGTCGCCGCCGGTGGCCAGGGCCGCGCCGTCGGGGCGAACGCCAGGCGCGCGGATCACGCCCGAGGGATCGCGCAGCCGGCGGCAAACCTCGTGCGTCGCGACATCCCAGAACGTGGCGACCGGGCTGTTCCCCGCCGCCGTCGCGATCGTCGTGCCGTCGGGCGCAGACGCGACGGCTTCGACTGGGCCCTGGTGCTTCATCGACCGGTCGCGCGGATTTCCCGGCGGCCAGGGGCCCAGCCAGCTCGGCCCGTAGCGTCCCGGGTCTTCCAGTCCCACAGCCGGATCGAGCGATCGCTCCCGCCCGAGGCGAGCGTCTTGCCGTCGGGCGCGAATGCCAGGGCATTGACGGCTCCCAGATGGCCGTCAAGTCGTGCCACGACCTGTCGGCTGCGCGCGTTGACGATCGCGATCGAGCCGGGAGCCGAAATCATCTCCCCAGAAATCGAATGGGCCGCGGCCAGGGTCTTGCCGTCCGGGGCAAACGCGATCGCCAGCACGTAACCGCCCAACCGGGCCGCCGAGTGCAGCCGCCCCTGCGCACCGATGCGCATCCTTGGAATCTCCGGCGGCACCGTCCTCGACCCTTCGACCTGCCAGAACTGGACCGAGCCGTCGAATCCCCCCGAAACCACGGTCTTGCCGTCCGGCGAGAAGGCGACGCAAGACGCGCCTCCCCGATGAGTGGCCTTCGCGTTCGACAGGTCCGTGCCGGCGGCGATGTCAAAGAACCGAATCAAGCCATCGCGGCCGGCGGCGGCCAGGGTGAGGCCGTCCGGCGAAAAAGCCACGCTCTGGACCGTCGAGACCTGTCCCGGAAACGTTGCAGACGCCTCTCGCGCGTTCAGGTTCCACAGCCGGATGCCGCCGTCGGCGCCGCCGGAGGCCAGCGTGTTGCCGTCATGAGCGATCGAAGCGCCGGAGACCGCGTCGTTCGTGTCCCGACAGGCTTGCCCAGGCTCGCGCCGTCCTTGGCGCTCCAGAGCCGGATCACCCGATCGTCGCCGCCGGTGGCGATCGTCTTGCCGTCCGGCGAGACCGCCAGCGCACGGATCGCGCCTTCGTGCCCTTTCAGATCGGCTCGCACACCGGCCGCCGCAACGTCCCAGAGCTTGGCCAGCCGATCCGTGCCCGCCGTGACGAGCGTCTTCCCGTCGGGCGTGTAGGCAACGGCGATGATGTCGCCGACGTGACCCTTCGGCTTGACCAGGTCGAGCGGTAGATCCTCGGCCAGGGCGACGCCGACCAGACCGAGGACCACGAGCAAGCGCCCGCACCGGCCGGCCGGCGAGCCAGGCAGTCGCAGGATCGTGGCAACGAGACGCGTGCACGCATTCGCCGAGATCCCCGGGCACCAGCGACGAATCGGGAACGGATGCGACTCCATCTCACCCTTCGTCGTTGCGCCCGTCAACGATCACGCTCGCTGCGGCCGGCGGGCCGGTGCCGCACGGGGCGACGAGCGACTTGAGGAACGCCTCGACCTGGAGCCGCTCGCGGGGCGAGAGCTGGAAGAACTTGATGGCCGCGGCCTGGCCCTGGCCGCCGTGCATGGCGACGGCCTGCTCGAGGGTCTGGGCCGGCCGTCGTGGAGATAGGGGCCGGAGTCGCGGAAGCCCCACAGCGGCGGCGTCCGCCATTCTTGACGACTGGCACCCGCGCGTGCTCTGGCGCGCCCGGCTCGGCTGGCCGCCGCCACTCTCGGCCACGCAGATCCGGGGACCAGCGGCTCGTCGTCGCCATCCGAGCTGGAGCCGTCGTACGAGCCCTCGTCGCCCAGCTCCGGACCCATGTCGTGGAGGAGCAGGTCGCTGTAGATCCCCTCGACATTGCCCAGCTTCGGCGCGTGGCAGCCCGCGCAGCCGATGCTGGCGAACGCCGCCCGGCCGGCCGTCGAGGTGCTGCGCCTCCTCGCTGCTCGGTGGCCGACGCTCGACCGGCCTGGGCAGGCTCCGCACGTAGGCGACCAGCGGCGCGCACTCCTCGGCGGTCAGGTCGAGGCCCGTCGCCTGATACTTGGGGGCTTGCGGTGTCATGCGCCTGGTGATGGCCGGGGACCTCCAGCCCGAGCTCGACGGCGCAGGCATTGAGGACGAAGTCCTCGGCGTTGGCCGTCTGTGCCCTTCCAGCCCAGCCGGCCGATCCGGCCGTCCTTGAGCCGGCTGACCCGTCCCTGGGTCTCGGGCGATTCCTTGGCCTGCGCGCTTCTGCCATCGCCACGATCGCCTCGCTCGGGGATCGCGTCGATCAGGCCGAGGCCGAAGAGCGGCGTCGGGTTGCGCTGCGAGCTCGACACCGAGAAACGTGCCGACCTGCACGGGCAGTTGCCGGCCGCCCGGGCCGGTCGCCGCGAGCCGCAGACTGGATCGCTGCGATCCGCTCGGCGGCCGCGCTGTGTCGGCGTCGATCGCTGTTCCTTTGCGCCTCGCCGCGTTGCCGATCCGCAGGTCGCGGACCTGCGCAAAGACCTGCGGATCCACGTTTGGAATGGTGTCAACCAGGGGCGGCCCCGGGACCACTTCGCCGTCAAGGCCGCCCTGTGTCATGGCGCTCGACCACCCCGCGCACGCCATGAATCGTAGTTCGGGTCGGTGCCGAACTTGTGCAGCACGACGGTCCGGCTGGTCCGGAACCGGCGTGGAATTCCTCGAGCGGCTCGAGCAAGCCCGGAACCGCGGCATCGGATTCGTCCACCACCAACTGCGACCGGCCGGGCTGCTCGCGCGCTGCCTGTTGTAGCACCGTCGCGATCACCTGGCCGCTCGTCGGGCCGCCGGTCGATGCATGAGGATATCGATGTTCTTGCTGATCGGCCCCGCGCCGCCGCTGCCGCCCGAGTTGTGGCAGGCGACGCAGGACGAATCGTTATACACCGGCCCGAGCCCGTCGCCGCCGTGGCCGCGCGGGTCGTTCGGGCATCCATTCCCGGTTGAAGATCTCGTAGCCGACCGCCACCGGATCCGGTTTCGCCGGTCCGGAATCGGCCCGGGCCAGGCCGCCACCGGCCGCCTGGCCAATCACCACGCACAACCCGAAAATCCCCGTCCGAGCGCCGGAGCGCCCGGCTCGTCGCGATACAATCATGGCGAGTCCCTCCCCTTTGTCGCGTGCCGTCGATCGCCGGCTCGCCGCGCCGCGGCGTCTCTCACGGGATCTGACGATTGAGCCTCAACAACAGCCGCTCGGCGCGAACACGATCTCGACGTCCTTGTTGATCAGGGCGTCTTCCAGGACCGGAACGGCGACGGGTCCCATTTCGGCAGCCTGGCCTCGGCCGTTTCACGCGCTTTGTAGACTTGTCGCCGAGCTGCTGCACGAGCGTTCGGGCGCGATCCTGAAGCCGAGGGTCGACGCCGTGGACGACCAGCAGGCGCCGTCCGAACCAATTTCTTGGGCGGCGGGAAACACGTCGAGAAGCACCGCTTCATCGATCGCCTCGCGCGAGAAGTGCGCCAGCACGATCAGCTCGCCCGGCTCGAACAGCGGCTGGCCGTATTGCGCGAGGAGGAGTCTGCACGACGTCTTCGCGCAGGCCTTGGCCGGCCAGCCGCCGGGCCAGGGCGTCGTGCGTGAGCTCGCGGTAAGACGGGTCGATCGGCTTCCGGGGCTGGGACATGACGAGCTTGACGGGCGGGCCTTCGATCACGCCCCCCTTCTTGCCGGCGTCTTCGGCGAGCCGGGCGGCCGTGGTGATGAAGAGCTTGCCCTCCTCGGTGACGCGGTAGGACAGCCCGAGGTTGCCCAGCACGTCGGCCAGCGCGTCGCGGGCCGCGATGCGTGTCGCCTTCATGCTCGTGGGCTGACCGAGATCGATCTGCTCCTTGGCCAGCGTGCGGTCGTCGACCTCGTACCGCAGCCGGGCCTGGCTCGTGATCAGGTTGAGCACTTCGCGCCGCGGTGCTTGCTCGACCGTCACGGCGACCGGCTGGTTGAGAAGCTGGTCGACGCGCGCCCGCACGGTCGCGTCGCCTTCGGCGGGCAACGGCGGGAATCTTCCTCTTCCTTCGGTTTTCGCCTCCGCGTCTTTGAAAGAGCTCGTCGGCCTTCTCCTTCAGTCGGCGGCCTTGTCCTTGGGATCGGCCGGCTTCTTCAGGTCGGCCTCGTCCTTCTTTCTCCGTTTCGGGCCCGGCCGTGGGCAGCTCGTCGAGCCAGCCGACGCGGAAGCCGCGGTCGGTCGGCGCGATGACCGCGACGTCCAGCAGCCGGCGATTGGTCAGGTTTTGCAACGTGTATTCGTCGGGACCGCCGCGGATCTTGAGCGGGATCGGGATCGTCAGCTCGGCGTCGTAGGCGATGAATCGCTCGAAGTGAGACTCGTACTTGAGAAACAGGGCGGCCTTTTCGTCGCGCAGCTTCGCCAGCCAGTGCGTTCCGGCAGATAGCTCTGCGGGATGTTGGCGGGAGGGCTCGCGGTCAGATCCGAGCCGAACCATTGGAGCCGGCCGGTGTGCTCTTTGCTCGCCGGCCAGTGGCGAGAGAAAGGCCCCTTTCTTGGCCCGGAGGTCGACATCGACATCGCGGCGCGGCTCGCCGAAGAACTGCACGACGGACATCGGCGCGATCGGAAACTTGCCGGCCAGCTCCTTGTCTTCAAACTTGGGCCGGCTCGTGCCGACGACGTTCGGCATGGCGTTCTTGTAGATCCGCGACGTGTTGAGCGTCGTCTGGGCCGGATTGCCGACCCAGATGGACCATTCGTAGACCTCGATCGGTGACTGCGGCTGGTCCTTGTCCTTGGCTCTGTCTTTTCTCCTTGTCCTGGAATCGCCCATGCCGGCCGCATGAAACGACATGCAAAGGACAGCCGGACGAGTCGCCAGCCAGAGCGGATCGGACGAAGCACAGGTCGAGTGCGGGGCTCATCTGCTGGATCTCCGGTCATCGGCCGTACGCGTCCGCGAAGGTTTCGTAGCGAACCTGCCGTCCGATGAGCGCGATGCGACGTCGCCTTCGTAGTTTTGCGGCGCCGATCTCGGCTCGAGCGGCGGTTCGTGGCCGCGAGCGTTGTTGCCGCGCTTGGGTGCAGGGCGATACAGGCGGGCGTTTGCCCAGATGACCCGGTCGCCGGTGTCTTGGCCGCGGCCGAAATCGACTAGCAGCCGCAACTGGTCGGCCCCCGCGACCGGCAGCTTGAGCGGTACCGGGGCGCCGGTCGGCCTGGAGGTCGGGATTGGAATAAAGCTCCTTGCCGTCGGCGAAGACCCGGCAGTCGACGCGGCCCTGGCCCTTGGCCGCGTCGTCGAACCCGACCAGGGCCTCGAATGTGGAGATAGCGGCCGTTCGAGGTCGTAGGTCAGGACGCACCGCGAATGAACGGCCAGGCCGCGAGTCGTAAGTCTGGCCCTTCATCTCGCAGCGGCTCGCCCAGCAGGTTCACATCGCGGCGCCAGGAGAGCCGATGGCCGAAAAACGGGGTTTCCTCGACCTTGCTGGGCGTGAGGTCGGACAGATAGCGTCATCTTGCCGCCGGCGAACCGCACGTCTTGGATCTCGGTGGCCGGGAGGTTCAACGCCTGCCCCCACGGCGGACTCGATCTTCCAGACGCTGGTGTCGAGGTCCTTCCATCGGCCGGAAACGACGACGCCGCCTAGCGCAAGGTGAAAACGTCGGGTGCAGCTCATCGGGCTGCGGCGATTCCGGCCGGGCGGCCATGATCAGGCCTTCCACCTGCTTGAGCGGCAGTGTCCGGGTTCGGTCCTGGTAGCGGAACCGCAGCTTGTCGTCGTCGCGTCCCTTCCAGGATGCCGGGGATCGCGATGACTTCGCCGTTTCTTCGTCTGCGCCAGCAGCAGGTCTTCCGAGCCGCGGGTCTTCAGCCGCTTGGCGAACGACTCGGCGGATTCCTTGCGGTCGAGCACGCCCGATGTGAACCCCCACGACACGAGCGCAGCGGCACCTCGAGATGGTCTTGCCAGGGCGTCGTGAGCCGCAGCGTTTCCTGGCCGATGCCCTCGAGCTTGCCGAAGAGCTTTTCGTCGCCCGTCAAGTAGAGCCAGGCGTCGAGCAGCGGAACCGCCGGCGTCTTGGGATCGACGGCCAGCTTGGGATCGGTGTGCTCCTGGGCCTGGCCGTGGCGTTGCCGGCCTGCCCATCCTCGTACATGACCGTGATCGTGAAGTTCTTTTGATGGCAGTCGCCCGGGGGCGGCTCGAGGAACAGGTCGGCGGAGATGTCGTTTCCCGGCCGGCGGATGACCAGCGGCCAGTCTTGCGAATCCGTGGTGTCGAGCCGCCAGCTTGGTCGGGCCCCTTGTCGGTCTGGCAATTGACGGTGACTTGCTTGATCTTCGCCGTCTCTCAAACCGAACAGAGCCAGAGCGCAGGTCGCGAATCCCGTTTTTCTTGGGCTCGACCTTGGGAAATCTTGGTGATCGTCGTGCCCGGGCGGCGGGGCGAGGACGTCGTCGCTGCCGTCGGTCTTCTTCTCTTCGGCTTTGGCGCAGCGCGTCCTTCTTCTTCGGCTTCGTCGGTCTTTGGCTTGCTGGCGCGCTTCCTTGCTTTCTTCTCCTCGGCTTCGGCGCGGCTTCCTTCTTTCTTTTCCTCGGCTTCTTGCGGTAGCAGCGTCTTTCTTCTGGCTTCCGCCTTGGCGTGCCGCGTCCGCTTTCTTGGTTTCGTCTTTCTTGGGCTCGGCGCTTCGAGGCCTGGCGCCGGCTTTGGTCTTTCCGGCTTCGGGGGCCGGTTCTTCCTTCTTGCAGCTCAGACCGGGCATGGTGAAGTCGAGATTCGGTTGACCCATGAAGCGAGCGGCCAGCGCGGGTGTCCGTTCGAATCGGATGCTGTCGACTTCGTCGAGCGGGATCTTGGCTTTGGGCTTTGTGGCGGCAGCCGGCTGGGCCGGGCGCGGCGCCGCCGGCGGGACTGCCATGGCTGTCGGCACGGCATCGGAGGCCACCGCCGACTCGCAGGCGCCGGCCCGGCCGGGACGCGACTGGCCATGACGAGCCACCGCCGGCCCGGAGCGGCCAACGACCATCGCCAGCCACAGGCGCGGCCGGCGCGGCGACGGCACCGCGGGCGCAGCGCCGCGGCGGCCGGCGCGGGGCGCGCCGGCCGGAGGGAGTCGCCGCGGCCGGAGCCCCGTCCAGGGGCGCGAAGACGTTGGCGGGAACGTTCCGGGCGATCTTGCGGCGGGGCCGGCGGCTTGGGCGGACCGCCGACGATCAGCACGCCGTTTTCGATCGACGTCGGGTCGGCGTACACCACCTCGTCGAAGACGGTGCGGACCGACGGTTCCCAGGCCGTTGATCCGGTCGGCGCGGATCGTGAGGTCGCGCATCAGGACATTGACGGCCTCGGCGCCGTTGCGGTTGGTCGCGAACAGCTTGACCGCCGTGACGTCGTTGGGCCCGAGCTCGACCTGGCCGAGATAGCGCGGCTGTGTTCGACTTGGCGTCGACGACCTGGAACCGAATCGTATGTGCCTTCGCGCTACAAGCTCCATGCCGAACCGACGTCGCCGGCGGCCGGAAACGTGTGGCGCGGCGGCTTGGCGGGCTTGCCGCCCGGCTGCCCCATCCCATCATCATCATCATCCGCATGTTCATCTGCATCTGCATCTGCATTTGCATCGGGTTGTCCGCCGCTTTTTCGATGGACCGGTAGACGTCCGAGCCGTTGGGTTCGATGCAGGCGCACCAGGGTCACGTCGGGCTGATTGGGGTCCTGAAACGCGATGGCCAGACCGATGGCCGCCCCGTCTTCCTGGGCGGGCTTGGGAAGCTTCTTGATCACGAAGTTGGCGGCGATCGTGAAGTTGCCGCCGAACCTCAATTGCGGAGGGGACTTCCAGCCGGTTTCCGGCTCGCCGGGAGCCAGCGTGATGCGCAGGCCATCGTCTTCCCGCTTGAACGCCTTTTTCTCGCCGTAACCTTCGGCGTCGAGCGTCGGCTGATCGAGATTCTTGGGGCCGAGGGAACGCGAATAATCGGTCAGCCCGCCGTCACCGAGGAGTCCGATCAGCAGGAGAGCCAGAGCCGTGCATCGCGTTTCCATGCGTCAGGCCCAGTTCACGCCGTGTGCACCGAGCCCGAGCTTCCGTCGCAGGTCAGAGGCCCGGTGCGGCCCCTCCCAACTAGCGTCAACGCGCGGGCACTGTCAGAGGTTCGGCCCGCGTCTCCCCACTCCAGCCGAACCCACCCGACCGCAGGTCTACCAATGCGCCACCGCTCACGCTGCCTTCACCGCTATCCGTCGGCGGAGTCGCCGCGCTGGGCTGCGCATCCCTGCGCCGGCCGGTGCGCGTTTTCTCTTCGGCCAGCCGGCGATAGTAGCGTTCCAGCACGTGCGGTATTCGGGCGGGAAGCCTTCGGACATCGATTGCAGGATACGGTCACGCTCGCGGGCCGACAGCTTGGCCCAGTCTTTCTCGCTCTTTCCGGGGTCGACCAGGTCGCCGATGCCGCCCGTGCCGCCGTGGATCATCGAGTCGGCGCCGGCTTCTTCGGATTGTTCGGCGCCTATGTTGCCTTTGCAGTTCTGGCATTCCTTCTCGAGGGCCGCGATCAGCTCGTCGAGATCGCGCACGATGATTTTCTCTTGATTCTGCACGGGCTCGCCGGTCTCTTTTTTCGCCAGGTCGCCGGCCACGCCGCTCATCTTGTAGGAGATCGCCGAGACCGTCGGGGGCGCCGACGGAGTCGGTCGGCCCGTCGCGCGAACGAGGCACCAGGCAGGCACGACATCAACGTGGCCGCTCCCAGAACGCGAAGGCTTCTTTTCATGGCATCCCCCATTGTTTGGGCTCGAGTCGATCAACTACGTGCATAACGAAGATCAACTTCTTCTCGACCTCACCGCGGGCCGGTCGATCCGGCCGGCTCGGCTATCGTTCAACCGGGTCGCACGATCGACGGCCCGGGATCCATTCGATCAAGCGATGCCGGCTCAAGGCTTGTCATCGAAGATCTCCTGCGTGCGCGATTCGCGGGCTTTCTCGGTGGCCTCAAGGACCTTCTGCTCCATCCGGATGACTTCCGCGACCTGGTTGACGACGTCGACGAAGCTCTCCCACTGTGACATTTGTTCGAGGATGTCTCTCATCTTTGTAACAACTTCACCGTGCAGTCGTCGAGCCGCCTCTTTATTCGCGCCCGGGCTCGATGCCGCCCCGGTGAGCGCTTGCAAGCATGCCGCGCAACTGGTTCATCGGTCCGGCGGTGAAGGCCCGCATCGGATCGATGACCCCTTCTTGCAACAGGCGGTGCGACTTGGGCGAGCCGATCTGGTTGAGCTTCATCTCCTGTAGCGTATCGGCGATTCGGCCGGCGATCTGGTCGAGCTGCCGCGAGCCGGAGTGCTGGTCGCGCATCACGCGGAGGAAATCGTCGGCCGTGGGGTTGCCGGCCAGAACCGGTGTTTGCTTTTCCACCGTCTCGAGCACCGCCAAGAACTTCGTCCGTTCGGCCCGCTGACGAATCAATATCTCATAAAAAAGCTCATCGGGCGAGACCACCTGCAGCGCGAGCACGCCGGACCGGCCGGTCTGGGCGCCTCGGGCGCACGGTCGTCGGCCTCGGCGACGAAGCGGAGCACGGTTCCCACCTTGGGCGGATCTGGTTTGCAAGAGCACGTCGTGGCGGACCTGGTGATCCAGAACCGGGCGTGCCGGGTCCAGCGGGCAGCGGAAACGGGACCGTGGTGCGCTGGGTTTTGGTCTCGATCTTGTCTTTCTCTTCGACGGTCAGCGTGCGGTCGATCTGCAGGCGGAGGGCCGCCAGGCCGAGGTCATCGGTCGCGCCGATCGAAAGCGGGATCGTGGCGACCGGCGTGACCCGGCTGCCGACGCCGACGGCGCGCAGCGTCACGCCGCGGCTCGCGGTCGCGGAGCAGGCCCAATCGACAGGAACGAGGGCCGGGAGACAAGCCCGGTCTTCGCGGAAGTCAGCAGGATCTCCAGCGTCGTCGCTTCGCTGAGCGTCCAGTCGGCGGCGAACGTCCGCTCGTCGACGCGCTTGAGCACCGGGCGGCTTGCCGGGATGGACCTTGAGCTGGATGTCCGCGAGCTTTTCAGTGCCGACCAGGGTCAATTCGACCTCGGTGTCGGGCAGGAAGAGCAGATGCTGCAGCGGATCGTCGAGCGTGCGCAAGCCGTCGACGCGGCCGTCCGGGCTCCTTGACGCGGAGGCGCGTCTCGGCGAGCGAGGGCCGGTCGACGCGCTCCACGGTGAGCGGTCCCAGCCAGTCGTCGCCGCCGGCCAGGTCGAAGGTCGACGACGACGGCGAGGGCGGAAACTCGTAACGGAATCGCACCGGATCGGCCTCGACCATCGTGCCCGCGCGGGTCGACCCTTCGGCGGTCCGCTCGCGGAGTCGCACCGCGTCGGGCGTCGTGCGGCTTGCTCGGGCTTGCGCGCGGAGCAACGAGCGGCTCGCCCCGGCCGCCGACGATCCACCGGTCTCCACGTGATTCGAGCAGCGGCAGGTCGGTCCGGACTTCGATCAGGAACCGCTCGTCGCGCGGGGCCACCAGCCGGCCGCGAGCATCGAGCCCCATCACGGTGAGATAGGTCTGCTGCGGCCAGCGCTCGGAGGAGCCCAGCAGCCAGCGTGCCACGCTCAAGCCGGGCCGCATCGGGGAGCCAGCCATGCGAACGCCGCGGGAACGAGCACGCCCGACGAGCAAGGGCCGCCGGCATGCAGGGCCGTCCGCTTCCGGTTCCAGAGCGTACCGCCAGTCGGACCCGGCCAGGGCCGCGCAGGCCTGTCGAACGGCCAGCCGACCATCGCCGGCGAGGCGGCTGCCTTGTGGCTCGTCCAAGCAGGTCGGGGAGCTGGAGCACGTCGGCGATCTGCTGCCCGACCCCGGGCCGGTAGCGATCGAGCGTGACCGCCAGCGACAGCTCGTCGAGCCGCGACGCTCGCCAGCGCTCGCGATGCCCGACACGCCCAGGAACGCAAGCACTCCCACGACCGACAGAGACTCAAGAGCACGACGAACCGGCAGACTGAATCGAAACCACCAATCGAGGAAGACGAGCACCGCCGCCGTCAGCCGTCAGGACGAGCACCGCGTCGGCGCGAACTCGAGCACGAGCTGGAGGTGCAATCGCCGCCGCAGCCGCGCGAGCTCGCGCGCGCAGCGAGCGCTGCTCGTCGCGAAGAGTATCAAGCGTCGGTAAATCGATCACGGCCGGCACGCGTTGAGACCTCGAAGAGAACGGATCACTGGTCTCGATCGGCCGCCATGTCGTCGGCTCATGATCGATCATCTGACCACACGGATGCGATTCATCTAAACCATCCGATACAACTTCCGCAGCACCCATTCGACGGTCAGGCTGAGGACGATGATCGCGAAGAGCAGCGGGGCGTCCCATAACTCATCGCGCGTTTCGAGCGTTCGCGTCACCTCGCGCATGGTGATGGCGTCGTCGAGCCGGCGGACGTCGGCCAGGTCGAAGACCTGGCCGCTCGGTCAAGCGGGCGAGCTCGGTCAAGAGCGGGCCGATTGAGCGAGGGCTCGTCGATCTCGCGTCTGGGCGGCTCGACGCGAAACGTGGTGGTGGACACCCGCACGCCCGAGCCCAGGTCGGCCGCCGCCACGGGGACGATCCGCAGCGAGTAGGCGCCGGCCTGCTGGGCCGGGAACGGTTGCCGTCAGCAATGCCGGGATCGTCGGGCACTTTCTCGAACCGGAGCGGTTCCGGCGGCTGGCCGGCGATCTCGAGCTCGGCCGTCAGCTCGGCGGCTTCGGCCAGCGCGGCCGGATCGGTGTAGCGGACGCCGATCGACACCCGGTCGCCGACGCGATAGACGCCCTTGCCCAGATGCACCTGGAACGGGAACCGGCCCCCCAGCGCCTTGTTGCGGCCCACGCGATCGACCAGGCGCGCCCAGAAGCCGTCGAAATAGTCTTCCGGCGAGATAGCGCCAGCGGTAGGTGCTGTCGAAGCCGATGAACGACCGTCCGGCCGGGCCCATAGAGCTGCGAGGCCAGGAGCACCTGCCGCCCGTACTGGTTCGACATCCGCGGGTCGCCGTGGCGCGCCAGCACGGTGGCGCCGGGGCGGGCGCGGGTGACCGGAAAGCTCCAGTACATGCCCGGCAGGCTGGTCAAGATCGCCCGGTTGCGGATCGGATCGGGATGAAACTCGAAGACCGGGTCGCCGCGGCCCTCGGGCGTGAGCTCCAGCGTGTAGGTGTTCTGCGAGCTGAGCCGCACCTCGGCCTCGCTCCGATAAAGCCCGGGATCGCGGACGACCGGCAGGATCCGCGTCCAGTCGCCGCCCGGCCGCCTTGGGGTCGGCGATCTCGAAGAGCTGCTGGCGAATACAGCTCGCCGGCGACGAAGATCAGCCCGCCCCCTTCCTGGCCGACGAAATGCGTGATCATCTCGGGCCACTGCCGCCCCCAGGGCCCGCAGGTCGGGGTCGACCAGGAGCAGGGCGTCGTACTGGCGCAGCTCGCTCGTCATTGTTCGGCAGCCGCAGGATCGGGCCGGTCGCCGGGCTGGCGAAAGCCCGGATCGGCATGCTGGATCCAGCCGGCAAACTCGACGTGCTGGTCGCGCATCAGCGCATTGCGCAGGAACTGCACCTCGGGCGAAGCCGCGCCGGCGATCAGCAAGACGCGGATCTGCTGGCGCACCACCTTGACCGCGGCCGTCGGCGACATTGTCATCCTGCGTCAGCTCGGGGCCGGCGTCCTCGACGCGAGCGCGGTACTCGTACTGGCCGACCACCCGGGGGGTGATGCCGGAACGACGTCCGCTTGAGAACGCCGTCTTCGCCCAGCACGACGCGCTGATTGCCGACCGGCTTCCCACGCCCCTTCGTTGACGCGCTGCTCGAGGACGACCGTCGCCTCGGCATCGCGCAGGCCGCGGGCCTCGACCACGACGGCCAGCATCATCGGGTCGCGCACGAAGACCACCGGGCTGACCTCGATCTCGGCCAGGCGGATGTTCCGCGGTCCCTCGTCGGCCCCGGCGGCGATCGAGAAGATCGGGATATTCTGCCGGGCGGCCGCCTCGACGGCGCGGAGCGGCTCTTCGCCGGTGTTGGAGCGCCCGTCGGTCGCCAGGATCACGCCGGCGACCGGCTGGCCGCGATGAGCGGCCAGCACGCCGTGCAGGGCATCGCCCAGGGGCGACACGGGCGCGATTCGGCTGGATGTCGTCGAGCTTGCGAGCTCGCGCCGACGCGCCGGCGCCGGGCTGGGCCGCCGACTCCAGGTCGTAAATGAACAGCGTCCCGGCCGCGCGCCAGCGCCTCGAGGTTCGGCGCCGAGGACCGTCTTGACCAGGTCGAGCCTCGGCGTCTCGCGCAGGCGGTCCACCGGCGACTTGCCCGCCCGCCGATTCCAGCTTCAGAGCTCGCGGCCAGCGTCGACGGCGCGCGAGTTGTCGGTATACGGGATCGGAAAACTTCATGCTCTCCGAATCATCGACGACGATCAGCAAGGTGCGAGGGCACCGTCTCGCGGCGGGTCGAGACCAGCACCGGCTCGAGCAGCATGATCGCGGCGGCCAGAAGCGTCAGCATGCGCAGGCCGACCAAGAGCGCCCGCTTCGCCCGCGACAGCTCGCGGCGCTCCCACTGGTAGAGCCGCCAGAGCAAGGGCCACGAGCAAGAAGCGCCGCCAGGATCAGCGACGATGGCGACCGGTCCCGCGCGGCAGCGCCGCGAACTCGAGCCGCGAATCGCCCCCCGTGACCACGCCGGGCGACGACGGCTCGATCCCCAGAAGCATTTGCCAGAATCGGTTCATGACCTTCAATTCGATCGGGAGGGCGTCACCGCGAGCGGCCGACCCAGGTTGCGAATAGCGACTCGAGAATCAGCAGAACGAGCAGACGAGACCGCCAGGTCGCGCCAGATCTCGCGGCCGGTCGGCGAGAAGAGATCGGAGCCGTCGCCCCGCGGCCGCGGCGATCTCGACGTCCAGCGGCTCGAGCATCGACTTCAGCTCCGGCCCCGCGATCCGCTCCAGATCGCTTTCGCGCGGGTCGGGATTGGCCGCGTACAGATCTTGCTGCGTCCCCAGGGGACCTTCATCCCAGGCGACGCGGTACACCCCCGCGCAGGCGGGTGTCGGGGACGGTGATCTCGACCGCCGGGCCCGCGATCGCCCGGCTCGTCTCGGCCAGCGGGACGGCCGGCAAGCGACTGCGGCTCGCCGCCGCCCGGGAGAGTCAAGCGGGCGTTCGTGATCTGGCTGGCTCGAGTAAACGACGCGCCTCATCGGCTCGCCGGCCGTGATGGTGTTGTCGAAGCGGCGTGGGCCGCGCCGTCGCCGCGCACGGCCTCGCGCACGGCCAGGACGAAGCTGGGCTCGATCGGCCAGTCGTTGCCGGCGCGGTCGGCGGTGGTCGTCCACAAGAGGACGCGCCCCTCGCCCACGACCCGCTCGGCCACCGCCGGCGACCGGCTCGGGTTGTTCCAGCGGGCGAGCACGCGCACCTGATCCTTGATCTTCCCCCCTGCTCGTCGACGGTCATGATCTGGCGGACCGCCACGCGCTCGAGCGCCGACGGCTTCAGCTCGAGCAGCTTCTCGAGCGGCGAGGGACGCAGCGGTTCGACGAAGAGCCCGCGAATGTTCTCGTCGACCAGGGCTCTTCAGCGGCAACGGCAGGAGCCGGTCGTCGGCGCGGTGGAGCAGGTCGTTGTAGAGGCCGACGTCGAGCTTGGCCGCCGGTGAAGATCAAGAGGCCCATCCCGCCCTTGACCAGGCGGCCCAGGCGCTCGGCCTGCTCGGGCGTCGGGGCGGCGACATTGGCCAGGACGAGCACGTCGGCGGGATCCAGTCGCTGGGAGAGGAAATCTTGATCCGGGACCACCTCGACGCGCCAGGCCTCCGCCGCGCCGATGCCGATCGAGAAGGGCGCGGCCAGATAATCGACCTCGGAGCCGAACGGCTCCGACGACGGCTCGCCGTCCACCAGGCGGATCAGCAGCGAGTCTTTGACCGGCACGGCGACCCAGCGCTCGTTGTCGCCGGGCAGCTCGTCGTCCGGGAAGCTTGAGCGACAGCTCGTGCGGCCCGGACCCGGGAAACGGGACCGTCAAGCGGCACGCGAGCCGTCTGCGTGCGGCGCGATCTCCGGCAGCGCGATCTCGGTCGGTTTGTCGTCGACGCGGAGGATCGCCTTGGCTGCCGGTGAGCGTGCGCGGCGAGTCGTTCTTGATCACCGCCTCCCAGGCGCTGAGGCGCACCGGCCAGGATCGTGCGATCGGTCGGCACAAGCGCCTGCAGCGAGACGTTGGCGGCCTCGTCGGTGCCGACATCGACGATCCGCACGCGGACGCCCTGCTCGCTCCACCGCCGGCTGATCGCCTGGACGCCGCGTTCCCACCCGCTCTTGCGCAAGTCGGTCACGATCGTGAGCTGCCGGGTGGGATAGGTGCACGACCGCAAGACCTCGTCGACCCCCTCGAGCACCGCCGGCCATGCGGCGTGAGTGGCGGTCAGCGGCACGGACGCCACCGCGGCGGAAAGCTCGTCGCGGCGCGAGCCCTCGACGTCGTGCATCACCGGGAGCGCGGGCAGCCGAGGTGGTCACCACCGTGCAGTGGTCTTGCGGGCGAACCGAGGCCAGCAGCGCCGGCCGCCGCCTGCAGCGCCCGCTGGAAGGCCGGCGCCTCGCCGGCCGCATAGCCCATGCTCATCGAGTCGTCGATCAGGACGACCTGGCTCGAGCGGCCGCCGGTGCCCAGCCATTGCTCCAGCCCCGTCGGGTTCAACGACCGGCCGCGCCAGGTAGAAGAACAACAACACCGGCAGCGCGATCCGCAACAGCAAGAGCAGAGCTGCTCGAGCTGGATCCGCCGCCGATTGCGCTGAATCGTCAGCCTGAGATAATGCATCGGCGCCCATTCCACCCGGCGGAACCGTCGGCGGTTCAGCAGGTGGATGATGAGGGGGATCGCGCCCGAGCAGGGTTCCCCAGATCAAGAGTGGGCTCAAAAACGTCATCATGTTGTGATCGCGTGCCCTGACGGATGGCCCGGCCGGTCTCCTGCACGGGAATGCAAGAAGATAGCTGAGCGACGCACCGAGCGGCTCGTCGGTCAAGAACTGCACGTGGTCGTAGCCGCGGGCGCCGCACTCCTGGCGGACGCCCTCGAGGAATTCCTTCATCGCGTTCTGGTACGACCGGCGAAACGCCCAGGGCTCGGCGAACAGCTCTTCCTCGCCCTCGATGTCGCGGAAGATCGTCGGTCCCTCGAAGGGAAGCTCGAGCTCGTCGCGGTCGAGCACCTGCATGACGAGGACCTCGTGACCGCTGAACCGCAGGCGGTTGAGGCCGTCGTAAAGCGTGCTCAGGTCGGTGAACAGGTCAGACACGATCACCAGCAGGTTGCGGCGCCGGAATTGGTCGGCGAGCGAGAGGAGCAGGCCCCCCAGCTCGGTCTTGCGGGCCGGCTGGCATCGTTCGAGCAGAGCCCGAGATCACCAGGATCTGCGACTGGGTCGCGCTCGGCGGGCAACACGGTGGTGGCCGCCTCGTCGAACAGGACCAGCCCGACCGGGTCTTGCTGGCGCGTCAGCAGCATCGCCAGCGAGACGACCAGCGTGGCGGCGTAGTCGAACTTGGAGAGGATCGGCGCCGAGCCCGCGATAATTCATCGATGCGCTGGCGTCGACCAGGAAGGTGACGCGGACGTTGCTCTCTTCTTCGTATTGCTTGATGTAATGGCGATCGGTGCGGGCGAAGACGCGCCAGTCGAGCCGGCGCAGGTCGTCGCCGGGCGTGTACTCGCGGTACTCGGCAAACTCGACGTTGAAGCCGTGGAACGGGCTGCGGTGCTGGCCGCTGATCGCCCCCTCGACGAGCCGCCGCGAGCGCAGGGTCAGGTCGGCGATCTGCGCGATCACGTCAGGATCGGAATATTTCGGCGACTGCGGCATCGGCGGCTCCCTTGCGGACCGGGACGTCGTTGAGCAGCTTCTTGATGATCGAGTCGCTCGGTCTCGCCGGCGGCCTGCGCGTTGTAGTTGATCACGATGCGATGGCGCAGCACCGGCAGCGCGATCGCGCGGATGTCGTCGACCGAGACGCTGGGCCGCCCGGCCAGCGCGGCGCGGGCCTTGGCGGCGAGGATCAGCGATTGTCCGGCGCGCGGCCCGGCGCCCCAGGCGACCCACTCGCTTGACATATGCCGGGCCGCCGTGCTCGGGGCCGCGGGTCGCCCGGACCAGGTCCATCGCGTAATCGATGCAGTGGTCGGAGACGGGCACGCGCCGCACCACGCCGCTGCAAGGCCGCGATCCGCTCGCCGGTGAGCATCGGCGTGATCTCTTGCTCCTCGACGCCGGTGGTGAGCCGATAGATCCGCCGCTCTTCCTCGGGCTTGGGATAGGTGATGAAGATCTTGAACAGGAAGCGGTCGAGCTGCGCCTCGGGCAGGGGATAAGTGCCCTCCTGCTCGATCGGGTTCTGCGTGGCCAGCACGAAGAACGGATCGGGCAGGGCGTGGCGGTGGCCGCCGGCGGTCACCTGCCGCTCTTGCATGGCCTCGAGCAAGGCGGCCTGGGTCTTGGGGGGGGTGCGGTTGATCTCGTCGGCCAGGATCAGGTTGGCGAAGATCGGCCCGCTGCACGAAGCGCAGCTCGCGGGCGCCGCTGCTGCGGTCTTCGTAGAGCACCTCGGTGCCGGTGATGTCGCTGGGCATCAGGTCGGGCGTGAACTGGATGCGAGTGAATTCGAGCGACAGCGACTGCGCCAGCGAGTGCACCATCAGCGTTTTCGCCAGCCCGGGCACCCCCTCCAGGATGCAGTGCCCGCGGGCGAAGACGGCCATCAGCAGTTGCTCGACGACCTCGTCCTGCCCGACGATCTGCCGGGCGATCTGCTCGCGGATCTGGTCGTGGGCCGTGCGCAGCTCTTCCAGTTCGGCGAGATCGAGCTCTTCGGTCGTGGTGTGCTCAAGATCGCGTCCCTTCCTCTAGCGCTGGAAAACCGGGAGAAACTTGAACGGAAGCTGCAAGATGATCACGGCGATCGCGGTGCCGTAGACCTCGCCGATGCCGTCGCCGTGCCACGACCCGTCGGGTGCCTGCATGCCGAGCAACTGGTCGCGGGCGGCCGGGAAATACTTGTCCCAGTACTGGTCGCCCGCCATGTAGAAGCCCTGGGCGGCGTAGAGATGCGTATAGAAGGCGTGGCCGCCCCCCTTGTCCCACCCTTCGTTGGCGCGGAACTGGTCCCAGACGTATTTGAGGCAGTCGGTGGCGATCGCCCCTTCGAACTGGCCGGCGTTGTAGAGCGTGGCCACGGCGGCCGCCGAGATCGGCAGCCTCGGTCCGCCGCCGGAGCCGAGCGAGTACTGGATGCCCCCCTCGGGCGTGCGGCATTTCTCGAGGTACTTGACCGACTCTTCGATCACGGCCCGCGGGACCAGGAACCCCGCGTTGTGCGCCGCCCGCAGGGCCTGCACCTGGGTGACCGTCACCGAGCCTTCGTCGCCGGAGCCGGGAGTGTAGGTCCAGCCCCCTGCGGCGCTCTGGCCCTGGCTGGTGAGCGTGACCGCCTTGCGGATCGCCGACCTGCACCTGCTTGCGCAGCGACTCCTTGGTGATCATCCCGTAGACCGACGCCAGGAACATGAGCGCGAAGCCGTGCCCGTGCATCGGCATGCCGCTATCCTGATTCGGGCCGGTGATCAGCCCGGTGGGCGTGGCGCAGCGCACCAGGAACTCGACGGCCCCCTGCACGTTCTTGGAGTACTTGCCGCGCGTGGGCGAGTCGCCGTGGGCCAGGAGCGCCGTGCCCGCCAGGCCGGTCATGGCCACGGGATAGGCCTGGCCGCCGCCGGTGATCCACGAGCCGTCGTCGGATTGCTTGGCGGCCAGGTAATCGAGCCCCTTGACGACGGCCCGGATCGTCTCGGGCGTGACGTGCTTGGGCAAGACCTCCTTGTCGGCGGCCCAGGCCGCGGCGAGCGCCGGCCAGCCAGCCGGCGCCGGCGACACGGCCGATCGCGCCCGCCGGCACGTGCTCAGGAACCGCGGCGGGTCGCTGCGTCCAGACGCCAATCGATGTCGAGCCTGAGTCGTCATGCGGTGTCCTCCCTTGCCGTCGGACTCTGGGATGAACCTCGAACCGGACCAGCAGCTCGACGCGCACGGGAATCTCCTGGAACTTGGCCGTCTCCAGCCGCTTGCGCGGCGGCTCGTCGTCGGTCGTTGGCGACTCTGGTCGCCGGGCACGCGCGATCTCGCGGACCGCGACGATCGGGCCCAGCTCGACCTTGCTCAACCGCGCCAGCCGCTCGGCCCGGGTGCGCGCGTCGGCGATCGCCTTCTCGTAGGCTTCTTCCTGGAGCTTGTCGAAATCTTCGAGGACGAACCGCACCAGCCCGGTCGTGGTTGTTCATTCCGCATCGATAATAGTAATAGGGTTCATATTATTCTGCGGCCCGACCTTGCCGCCGGCGTCCTGGGCGACGTCGAGCAGCCGGCCGACCAACTGCAGCACGCTTTCTTCGTCCATCTTGCGGATATCGGCCGCCTTGACGACGAGCTTCCGCGTGAGCTGCACCTCGGTCTTGGTGCGCGTGTTGGGCTGAAAGTCGAAGAAATAAGGGTTTTGCATCTTGCCTTTCTGGTCGACCAGGAGGCCGCGTTCGTCGACGGTGACGTTGCCGAGCTTGAGCGCGGCGAAGGCGTCGCGGATCCGTCGTCTTGGCGTCGCGGTACTTGACGATCGCGTCGGCGGTCAGCTCGGAGGAGGCCGACGACCTCGAGGTCGATCTCCGACGAGGTCGGGCTTGGCCGCGACGAGCCCTTGCCGGCGACGGTGAAGCCCTCGATATTGGGCGGCTGCGCCGGCGCCCCCATCTGGTCGAAGAACTGGGCCCGTGCCGGGCGGACCGCGCCGACGACGACCAGCGAGAGGCAAGATGGCCGCGATGGCCGGCTTATTCATGGCGAGCCTTCTCCTTGGATGGTCGCGGAGTCGTCGCGGGCGGAGACATCGGTCGCCGGCCGCCCGGCGCGGATAGGCGGAGATCGTGCGATTGGAGACGGCCAGCAGCCACTCGTCGGTCAGCAGCAGGTCGCCGCCGACCGCGCCCAGGTCCTTGCCGCGGAAGATCCGCCGCACGTCGCCCGACTTCGGGATCGATCTCGAAGATGCCGCGCGACGTCAGTTGCCACAGGCCGTCCGGCCGCACCAGCACGCGCCCGTCCATGCTGCCGTTGGGCACGCGCGTCGCCCACAAGAGCTTCCGCGTCTTCGAGATCGACCGCGCTCGAGCTCGGCGCCGCCCAGATAGACGGCGCTGTCGTCGACGCCGAGCAGGCGCGAGGCCTTGGTGATCGGCCGCTCCCAGAGGACCTTCATCCGGTTGGGCTCGATCGCGTAGAGGCGGCTCGGACTGCATCCCCTTGACCAGGAACGCCTCGCCGGTCTGGAGCGGCTGGCCGCCGACGGCCTGCGGCTCCTGGGGCTGGTAGTAGTAGAAGAAGCGAGTATCCGGACTGGAACGGGGTCGGTCTTGTAGCCGTATCCCCAGTCGAGCGCCCCGGAATCGGCGTCGAGCCGGGCGAGCACGCCGACGTGCGTGTCGAGTAGATCGCGCCCGCGCGATAGACCAGCCGCGGCTGGGGCGACGTGTCGCGGCATGTAGTAGAAGTAATATCTGCTGGCCCTGGCGAAACGTGCCGATCTCGGTCTTCCAGAGCACTTTGCCGTCGTGCGGCTGGATCGCCAGCACGAACTGTTGCGGCAGGCCCTGCCGTTGCTGCGGGATTGGCCTGGCTCTTGGCCGCGATGAAGAGCTTGCCGTCGGCCAGGAGCGGCAGGCCGACCAGGTCGAACGGGGCGTAGTCGGGCAGGTCCGTCGATTTCCAGACGACCTCGCCGTTGTCGGCCCGCCGGCAGATCAACTGGAACGGGCGCGAACATAATTCTGGTCCTTCATGTCGCGGGCCAGAGCCCAGACGTGTTCGCCCGCGGCGACGATCGCGAACCGGCGTCGGATCGAGCATCCGGGCGATATTCTGCATGGCGTAGCAGCTCGAGGTGATGAAACGACGCCGACCGCCAGAGCATCTTGCCGCTCTGTCAGATCGACGGCGAAGACATGACCCAGGTAGTTGACAAAGAGCGTCGTGCCGTCGACCGTCGCGGCCGGCACGGCGGCGCTCAAGGAATTGGATTCCCACTGGGTCAGCTCGAGCGGCGTCATGCCGGCTTCGACCGATTCGGCGAACCGCAATTGCCAGGCCGGGTCGACCGGCGCCGGCGAGATCGGGCCGCGGTCGACGCGTTGCGAGGCCGGCTGCGCTGATCCGGCGCCGGCCGCCGTGCTTCGTCGCTCATCGAGCGCAGCGCAGCAGCTCGGCCGGCGGCGCGGTCTGTCCGCCCAGGGTCAGCCTTCTCGTCGCTGTAGCGGTCGGCCAGCTCGGCCTTGATCTGCTCGAATTCGGCCCGGCGACCGGCGCGATGCAGCGCCAGGGCGGCCTTCACCGAGAGCAAGGCGGGCGACAGATCGGTGTCGGGGCGTTCGCGCAAGATGGCCAGCCAGCAGTCGGCGGCGCGATCGAACCGCCCGAGCTCGAAATAAAGATCGCCCAGGCGATCGGCGGCATTGTCGCCGACGGCGGTGATGAAATAGGCGGAGTAGATCGCGCTCGAGGTTCTTGAGCTCGGTCGGGCCCTCGGCTTCGTCGAAGAGCTTCTTCGCCTCGGCGTCGTAGAACAGCCGATAGGCCGCCTGGCCCTCCGGCGAGCAGCCCGGTCAAGAGCGAGCCGCCGCTTCCGCGCGACCGGAATGATGAAGCCATTGTCGCCGTCGACGAATCGAGCCGCCTGATCTTCGGGGATGGTGTAGAGCGCCTTCAAGGCCCGCTCCCACGCGTTCCGGCGGCTGAAGCGCTCGAAATCATCGATCGCTTCCTTCACCTCGGTGGATGCCGGCGGCATCTGCAAGCGGCCGGCCGGATTGTCGTTGGAGACCTTGTCCTCGTCCTCTTCCTTCGCGGCGCCTGCGCCAGCGCGAAGGCCGGCCAGAGCAAGAGGATCAAGGCGGCCAGACGCATCACGCTCATATCACCTCGATCAATTCGACCGTGGGCCGCACGCGAGTGGTCGCGACCGTGTGCCCCAGGACCGGGCAAGGCATCGAGAAGCCGGCGAAACAACCGCGGCGCGATCGCGCGCGGCAAGGTTTGCCGCCGGAGAAGTCGCCCTATGAGGCCAGGTGCTGCCTTTATCCGTCGACCGCCCGGAAAAGACCGGCGACTCCCGCCGCTGTTTCCCGCCCAGATCCAACCGGGACGCCTTCCAGAAGCGATGCCTTCCGAACGAGCCGCTCTGGTCAACCAATGCATCAAAACACCACAAACGGCGCAATAAGACACTTGTAGTCGGTCGGACCACCGCGTGCAAGTTAATTTCTTAAAAGTTAACCTGGTCCGCCTCGCCGCGGAGTCGCCCGTCCCGGCGGGCTCCCGACTGCGGGCCAGCCCCACGATCTCCGCCAAAACACCGCGCGAAGAAATTTTTCTGACCAGTGCATTCATTTTCGCAGGAAAAAATTGAAGAGATGCGCGCCGATCTCGCACTATAGAGAAGGCTTCCAGCGGAGACGGCATTCATGGCGAGCAAGTCGGCGAGTGCGGGCGTTCGCAATCACCTGGGCACGATCTTTCAATTCGGTGTCGTCGGCGACCTGTCGGACGGCCAGCTTCTGCAACGGTTTCTCGCCGGGCGCGACGACGCCGAGCAGGCGGCGTTCGCGGCGCTCGTGGAACGGCACGGACCCATGGTGCTGGGCGTCTGCCGGCAGGTCCTCGGCAATTCGCATGATGCCGAGGATGCGTTTCAGGCCACGTTTCTGGTCATGGCCCGACAGGCGCACTCGCTACGAAACGCCGAGTCGCTGGCGAGCTGGCTGCATGGAATCGCTCCGCCGGGTTGCGATGCGCGCAAGGCGGACGACGCACGGCGGAATCTGCACGAGCGACGTTGTGCCATCATGAAAGCAGAAGACAGCGAGTCCGCAGTGGTCGGTTGCGAGCCCTGCCCCGAGCTCCATGAGGAAATCGCCCGGTTGCCAGTGCGGTACCGCGAGCCGATCGTGCTCTGTTACCTCGAGGGCCTGACCTCCGCGCAGGCCGCCGCGCGGATCGGTTGCGCCCGGGGACTGTGTGGTCCCGGTTGTCGCAGGCGCGCGAGCGGTTACGCGCTCGCCTGGTTCGCCGGGGCGTGGTGGTGCCCGCGGCGCTGTTTGTCGTGGGATCGGTGCCGTGCGCAAGGGCAGCGTTGCCGCGGGCGCTCGTCGATAGGGCGGTCCGGGCGTCGCTGGCCTTCGCCGGGCGAGGGGCGGCCGAGGCCGTGGCCTCCGGCACGGCGATCGCGCTGGCAAGGGGCGTGCTGCACGCGGTGACGATGTCCAAGCTGAAATCCGTGGGCGCCGCGATCCTGGCCTGTGCCGTGGCTCTGGGCGGCGCCCGGACCTTGATCTCGGGACAGTCCCAGGGTCCGACGGAACGGAGAGCGCCTGGTCGGCCCGCGACCGAGGGGGACGAACCTGACACCGCGCTTTCCCGCTCGGTAGACCAGCTCGAGAATGATCTGGACCAGACCGACCGGCAAAACGCCCGGATGCGGAAACACCTGCAAGACGTCAGGGCCGAGTTGAAGTCGCAGCGCGCCCTGGCGCAGGCGGCGGCCAGCACCAAGGCCGTCGTCGCCCAGTTTGCCCGCGTTCTCACCCGGCAGCCGGCCCAGGCCGTCGGCCAGCTCGCAACCGCGCTCGAAGCGCTACGAGCCGCGCCGAGCTCCCACGGAGCCAGGACGAACTCAAGTGTTCATGCTGGACCTGGTCGACGGCGGGACCACCCTGATTTCCGGGGAACCCGCGCCGGGTCTCCGGCACGGCGGCTCGCCCGCGTGGTCGCACGACGGCAGCCGCATCCTCTTCGACGCCACGCCGGGGAACGATTTTAGCCAGTCGCGCTTGAAGTCGATCGAGATGCGAGACGGGACGCCGAAATTTACAGACCTCGGCCCGGGCAATTGCCCGACCTTCTCGCCAGACGACAAGAAAATCGCTTTCCTGCTGAATTCCGGGCGCAGTCCGGGGCCGCGCCCGGCGTGTGGGTCATGCAGGCCGATGGCACCGAGCGGCGCCGGGCTGGCGCGTACGGCGCGCCATTCTGGTCAGCCGACGGCCGCGAGTTCCTGGTCAACAACTTCCCCGAAACTCCCGGGACCCTCGTGATGAACTTCGAGAAAATGACCGGGGGAACTCTCGAGCTGCCGGGATACCGCATCTACTCGTGGCCGAGCTGGGCCGGCCCCGGCAAGCTGGTGTCAGCCCTGAGCGCCAACCGGGACGACGGCGACACGATCGCCCTGCTCGATGTGAGCAACCCCATCCACTCAACGGTCATCGAGGTGCTCTGGACGCGAAGCAAGGAGCTCGACGTCTCGCCGCGCTGGCCGGTTTACTGGCCGGAGACCCGCCGTTGCTTTTTCTCCGGCGTCGAGCAGAACAAGAGAACGCTCTACTCCTTCGACCGCGGAAATCCTCGTGACGCCAAGCCTGTGTCGGGCATGGGCGAAGCCGAACATTTCGGCGGGCTCTCGTTCTCGCCTGACGGTCGCTATCTCCTCTTCCACTCCGACCAGCAATAGCGATCGCATCCGAACGGCCGCAAACACTCGAATTGAGAGCACCACTCCGCACGGCGACCACGAATCTGGCCGGCGCCTCTGACTGATTGCCGTGACGCTGTCGGGCCGCTAGCGTGTTGGGATGTGAATCCATGCGAGCGGAGAGCCAGCGTGTTCCGATTCCGCGATCGCCACGGGATGGTCCGGATCGTGACTGCCGGGCTGTTCGGCATCGCCGGCATCCCCCCGGCCGCTGCCCAGCCACGGCCCTTCGTCGGTTCGCAAGCCGGGGACCAGCGCGAGGTGGCGCGTATCAAGCTCTGCTGGTGCCCGCCAGGCCGGTTCCGGATGGGCAGCCCGCCCGGCGAACCCGAGCGGCGTCCCGGCGAGGACCAGGTCGACGTCACGTTCACGAAGGGCTACTGGATGGGAAAGTACGAGGTGACGCAGGCCGAGTGGACGCGGGTCGTCGGGAGGCTACCGGGCGAGCTGACAGCGGCGGGTGGCGAGGGAGACGACCTCCCGGTCTACAACGTCAACTATGCCGAGGCTGAGGCGTTCTGCCGCAAGCTCACCGAAATGGGGAGACAAGCCGGTGAATTGCCCGCGGGCTGGGAATTTCGGCTGCCGACCGAGGCGCAGTGGGAGTACGCCTGCCGGGCCGGCACCACGACCGCCACTTCGTTCGGCGACACAATCAGCAGCAAGCAGGCGAACTTCCAGGGAAAACCGTACAACGGGGCCGAGGAGGGACCGTCGCTGAAGCGGGCCGCCAAAGTCGGGAGCTATCCCGCCAACGCCTGGGGCTTGCACGACATGCATGGAAACGTCGTCGAGTGGTGCCGGGACTGGTATCACGCGAAACTGCCAGGAGGCAGAGATCCGGATTTGTCGTCGGCCAAAGGCACACCAAACCGGGACCGCACGTTTTCGCGTTCCCGACGGGGCAGTGCCTGGCCCGACGACGGCTGGCCCTCCCGTTCAGCCTTCCGGCAACGGTTTGAGCCCGAGCGACGGTCCGACCATATCGGCTTTCGCGTCGCAGTCGTCCAGCTCTAGGTCCAACTCGCCGCAGACGTGGGATGTCCAGAAACGAAACCAGTCGAGCCACGGAAGCGGCAAGTGTCCTTGCCGCCTCAGCAACTCGACGGTTCATCGATCAAGATCGGGGTCATCGACCGCGCGACGTCTCAGTCGTCGTCGTCGATGTTGCCGTCGCCGTTGTTACCGAAATAGTTGTTTGCATAGTCATTTTGACCAGCGGCGCCGTTCTGGGCACGGACGCCGGCGTCGGTGTTGTCGTAAATGCTATTCGAATACACCGTGTTGCCCGTCGTATCACTGAGCAACACACCGGCAAAGCCGTTGCCGAGATTGACAGTGTTGAAGCTGTTGGTGCCGATGATGTTGTAGTCGACGTCGATGCCCGTGGTGCTGGGATCGAAGATGGCAACGCCGCTGGCGCCGTTGCCTCCGATCAGGTTGGAGTCGACGTGGTCCCACGAAGCGCCGCCGTGAATGTAGACGCCGTCTGCGCCGTTGCCCAGCTTCTTGGTCATGTTGTTGTCGACGCCGATGATGTTGTTCTGGATGTAGTTCGCGTTGGTCCCGGCGCCCGTCAGCTCCACGCCCTGATCGACGTTGCCCGAGATCACGTTGCCGTACTCAACGCCGATGTTGTTCCATGTTGCACCGTTGCCGATGAAGACGCCGTCGAGCTGGTTGGGGATGGCGACCTCTCCGGTGGGATCAGTGCCGATATAGTCGTTATCGACGTGGTTGAACATGGTGCCGGCGTCGGAGATATAGACGCCGTCTCCGCCGTTGCCGGAGAGGACGTTGCTTGCGGCCGCGGTGGTGCCCCCGATCGTGTTCTCGGTTGCCCCCTGGGCGATCGCCACGGCGCTGCCGGTGTTGCCCAGGCTCCCGCCGGACGCACCGATTCCGACGTAGTTCCCCTCGACGACGCTATACGACGAGTTCAGGAGCTGGATGCCATCCCAGCCATTGCCGGAGATGACGTTCCGCGCGCCGGCGGTCGTGCCACCGACGGTGTTGTATGAGGCACTATTCTCGACCTGGACCCCGTACAAGTTGGGCAGCTTGGCGTTGCCTGTCGAATCGGTACCGATGAAGTTGCCCTCGACCAGGTTGCCTGAAGTGCCCGAGTCGGAGATATACACGCCCGCACTGGCGTTACCCGAAATCACGTTACGGGCGCCGGCGGTCGTGCCGCCGACCGTGTTACCCGTGGCGCCGCCGATGATCTGCAGGCCGTCGTCGCAGTTGGCCACGGCGTGCTTGCCGGTGACGTCGACGCCGATGTAGTTGCCCTCAACCAGGTTGTTCGACGCCCCGCTGAAGGCGATCACCACGCCGTTAAAGGCGTTGCCTGAGATGACGTTGCGGGCGCCGGCGGTCGTGCCGCCGACCGTGTTGAACGATGCGCCGCTCACGATGTCCAGCCCATTGTAGGCATTGGCGATTCCACCAGTTCCCGCGGCGTTCAGCCCGATATAGTTGCCTTCAACGAGGTTATTCTCGGTGCCGGAATCGGTGATGTAGACGCCCCAGGTCTTGTTGCCGGAAATCACGTTGCGGCGCCGGCGGTTGTGCCGCCGAGAGTGTTCGCGCTCGATCCAAACGAGATCGAGACGCCGGCGAGGGCGTTGCCCATGGCCGTGGTGCCCGCGGCGTCGATTCCGATGTGATTTCCCTCGACCAGATTGTCCGACGAGGAATCGATGCCCACGCCGTACGTGCCGCTGTTGGAGATGATATTGCAGGCACCGGCCGCGGTCCCGCCGATCGTGTTGCCGGTCGAGCCGAGGTCGATGTCGACGCCAAGCCAGCTATTCCCGAGTGCGGCCTCGCCGCTCGAGTCAGTCCCGATATAGTCCCCCTTGATTACGTTGTTCGATGCGCCACTGATCGCGACGCCGTCCCCGACGTTGGCGGATATGATGTTCTCGCGCCGCCACGGTAGTCCCCCCGACGGTGTTGGCCGTCGCGCCACTCGAGATGCTGATCCCGGCGCCCTCGTCGAGATTGGGGAAGCCCAGCCCGAGCTCGACGTTCCCGAGCAACTTTGCCGCTCAAATCCGTGCCGATGAAGTTTCCTTGCACCAGGTTGGCCGTCGTGCCCGACCCGGAGATATCCACGCCATCGCCGCCGTTGCCGGAGATCACGTTCGATGCGGCAGCGACGGTTCCGCCCAGCGTGTTGTGTGCCGCCCCAAGGTCGAACGCGACACCGGCGCCATTCCCAAGATTGAAGGTCTCCGGATCGAAGATCGGCACGGGGAAGCCACTGCTGTTGTTAACCCCGACTTGCACCATCATCGTGACCTGGTCGGTCTTGCCGGTGATGTCGGTCCCGATCCGGTTTCCCGCAATCAGGCTTCCCGTCGTCCCGGTCCCGGATACCTCGACACCGTACGACGAATTGCCCGAGATCACGTTGAGAGCGCCGGCGACCGTGCCACCCACCGTGGTCGCCGTCGATCCGCCGTGGATGAACACGCCGTCCATCGTGTTGCCCAGCGAGAACTGGCCATTGGTGCTGACCACCGTGGTGCCGGTGGCGTCGGTGCCGATGAAATTCCCCTCGACCAGAGTCTTCGAGGAGCCGGAGATCTCGACGCCGGCACCGACATTGGCGGAAATGACGTTGGCGGCGCTGGCGACGGTTCCGCCGATCGTGGTCTGGGCGGCGCCGTTCTGGACGAGCACGCCGTCCCCGCCATTGCCCAGGTTGCTCGTGCCGCCGCTGTTGACGCCGATAAAGTTGTCGACGACCAGGGTCGCATTCGTCCCCGTATCGGAGATTACCACGGCGCCGTACAGATTGGCCGAGATGACGTTACCCGCGCCGGCCACGGTCGAGCCAATGCTGTTGTTGGAGGCGCCGCCGGCAACCTCGACGCCATAGCCGTTGCCCAGCGGCAAGTCGCCGAGGGCGTCGGTGCCGATGAAGTCGCCGACCACCTGGTTGTGCGCAGTGCCAGTGCCGTCGATCAGGACGCCGAAGGCGCCGTTGCCGGAGATCACGTCGGCGAGACCGACCGTCGAGCCGACCGTGTTATTCGACGCTCCGCCGGTAACGAGCACGCCGTCGGCATGGTTGGGCAAGGCCGCAGTGCCCGCGGCATTGATGCCGATCAAGTCCGCATCAACCGTATTGCCGCTCGTCCCTGCGCCGGAAATCATGACGCCGTGGGCGAAATTGCCGGAGATGACGTTGATGGTTCCACCGATCGTGTTGTTCGTCGCCGCGCCGCTGAGCGACACGCCGACCAGGCTGCCCACGGCCACTGAGCCGGTCACGTCGGTCCCGATGAAGTCGCCCTCAACCACGTTGTTCGATGCGCCGATGATCTCGACGCCGGCGCTTTTGTTTCCCGAGATCACGTCGTTGGCAACAATGGCATGTTTGACGATGCTTACCATGCCCCCGATCGTGTTATTGGATGCGCCATTCAAGAGTGCCACCCCCGCGACGCCATTCCCCAGGGCGTTGGTGCCGGCGGCGTTGGTGCCGATGAAGTCCCCCTCGACCACGTTGCCCTTCGTATTGGAGAGCTCGACCCCGTAGGATTGGTTTCCCGAGATGACGTCACGGCTGTCCGTGCTCGTTCCGCCGATCGTGTTGTTTGACGCCGTCTGGGCGACGAAGACTCCGGCAGTTCCGTTGGTCAAAGCGCGCGTGCCGGTCGAGTCCGTGCCGATCATGTCGCCGCTGACCGTGTTGAATTGCGTCCCGGAGCCGACGATCTCGACGCCGTAGACGCTGTTGCCTGAGATCACGTCGTTCGAGATCGTCACATTGGTCGCCTGGTTCTCGAGCTCCACGCCGAAGTTTCCATTCCCCCCGCCGGTGTCGGCGGCGCCGGTCTTGCCAATCACGTCTTGTGTGATCGTGTCACCAGATCCGCCATTGACGAGCACGCCCCCCCCACTGAACGCGTCGATGACCAGCCCCTCGAGCGTGCTGCCCGCGGCCGTGGACGTCAGGTCGAGGCCGATCGCCCCCTTGCCCGCGTGGGCGCCGCTCAGCACAACCTGGGCCGACTGGGTCAAGCCGTTGATCGTCACCGGCTTGGTAATCGCCGGCAGCGCCGAGAGCAAGTTGATCGTTTGCGGCCCTTGAACTCCCGGAATCATGAAGTCGATCGTGTTGGGGCCAGTCGTGGCGTTGGACTGGTTGATGGCCCACCGCAGGCTCGACGTCCCACTGTTACTCGTGTTGGACACGACAAACGTAGCGAGAAGCTGGCGGCCCTCGAGCGGCTCGAGCTGGAATCGAGCGCGATTCTCTTGCTGGCGGCGAGCGGAACGACTCTTCTGGCGATGGTGACGAAGCCACGACTTGAACATCGGTGAAATTCCTCTGGGCATGGACGATGCGGACGGCCGCCGCTCGGAAGACCGGGACGACCGACGTCCCGCCGTGATTCCGCTCGGAGCCAGGCCGCGATGGCTGGCCATTTCGAGTTACGGCGCGACCGGTTCGGAGTTGTTCCGGTGGGTGGTTCGGGGCTGTGCCGGGAGAATCAATCGAGCCCGGCGTCGATCGCGTCCGTGTCAGTTCATTGCCAAACGCTGCCCTGATCGGACAATCCCGTCGAAAATCGGTGCGCGAGCGAGGTCCGCGCAGGCCGGCAAGGCGTGATCGACACGAGCGTACTGTCAAATTCTGCCCGTTGATGGCGTGGGAAACGCCGGGAGCAAGTCTTTCCATTGCCACCCACGGCGACGCGAATACTAGCTGCGTCCCCGTTGCCGTCAGTCCGCGGTCGTCGGGACGTCGTAGCGGAAGAGGTACGGGCCCCGCGTATTCGGTGTCGGGATCGGTTGGCGGCCGATGTTCCAGACGCGTACTCCGTTGCGCTTGGCTTCCGCGGGATACGACGTCATGGCGGCGAGCGCGTAGTTCCACCGCAACGTTTTGTCCGGACCGGGGCGCGATTCCACCAGCAACAGGACCTCGGGATTGGTGCCTTGCACAAACGCCCAGAGCGAGCCGTCAAGGACGGTGCCCTTGGCGGAACCATAACGATAAAGCGGCCGTGGGAGCAGCCGCAGCTCGTAGTGGCTGTCGCTTTCGTACTGGAATTCCACGGACGCCGTGAACGATTCGGCGATGCCCGCATCTGTCGCAGACGGCGATTGGCGTTTTCGTCCGGTGCCGCACTCGCTGGCTCGGTATGGAAGGTGAGCCCGGCCTCAGTCGGGGCCCAGATCGACTGGCCACCCCAATCGACCGTGAACGTGCCCTCGGAGAGCGACTGAAACTCGTGCATCCAAAGATTCTTTCGTACGAAGAACTGGGCAGCGGCCTCGGGACGTCCCTGGCGCGTCCACACGAACAAGCCGGCATCTTCCTCTTGGGCCACCGGGTTGGACCAGCGTAGCACGGGATCAGCAATCAATTGCGTTTCGCCTTCGCCTGCGGCCGAATGGAAGCGATAGCGGGTCGCGGCGTCCTTCATGACGGCCAATGTTTGCGCCGCTGTGGAGTCGGCGGCGCCAGGCTTGGCCGGCGCCTGCGGGCCGGCCGGCAGCAGAAAAAGGCGCGAGGACCAGGGGTGCGGTGGGAATCATGACTCGCGGTCCTTGTGTGATGATTCCGCGGCCCGAACTCGGGCCGGGAGAGCGCGACCGTAAGTCGCCGATCCGTTCTTTTACCCCCGCGCAGCACGATAGCTCACAGCGTAACGCAGTGAGCTTGCGCGAGCAAACCGCTCTCGAATCCTCGGCCGACCTCGATCCTTCGATTCGGCCATCACCGCAACCCGCTTCGACGAACCATTCGTCTAGTCGCGGAACACAAGCGCGCTCCTGCCCGCCGCCCCCGCGGCGAACCGCGGCACAACGCCGACCATGGCCGCTGGCCAGCGCACACGATCGACGAGGGCGGAATGAAGCTCGACTGGGTTGAATGCCGACGCCGATGCCCGATAATCACCTGCGAGAGTCCGGGGCGACGTCACGGTATTTGATATTGATCTGCTGATTACACCGTCGTGGCCTCGACCTCAGGCGAGCTCGTACCTGTCGAGCTCACCAATCTCGAGCCGGGTTTGTCGGCATAGAGGCTGTCATGCAACTTTGAACTCGACCCGAGCCTGCAGCAGCCGAACCATTCGGCGGGCCGGTCTGCCAATCCCGGCGGTTTCGCGGTGAGACACAATGGGACGTCGTCAGTTCATCCGAGTCGTGTTCGTGCTCCTGGCCGGCATGCTGGCGTGGGTCGGCCTCGGTCGCAGAAGAAGGGCGTCGCCAATGACCGTCGCTAGCCCGTTCGATCGCGTCCTTCTGGTCTGCTGCAACGACCACGGCGAATTCAGCCCGGCCGTTTACTGGCACGGACCCACCGGCGGCGGACCGGCTTGCCTCGAAGACGCCAAGAATGCTGCGCCCTCGATGAGGTCCGGCGAGCCGGCCGATTCCGCGGCCGGTCTCTGCGGCCACCTGTTCAAGGTCCTCGGGGATAACGTCGCCAGCGGCGGGGGCCTCGCGCTGTCGCGATGGACCGCGACCGCGCGCAGATGGAACGGTCGACTGGCAAGACTACTGCTCCTGGGACGTGGATCTGATCCTCATCAACGTCGATCGCGGGACCGCCGAGTGCTATGTGAGCCCCGAGGACGCGAAGGCGCCGAGCAAGTCCCTCGTCCGGCGACTCACCGGCCTGAAATTCGGCGCTCGGCCATGAGCCGGCCGGTGGCTCGGGCTGACTTACCGGGCCCCGGCGCCAGCGATTGCACCACGTCCCAGAAATGCCCACTGTGCTCGTTCCTGGACTTGAGCACCGCCGACTTGTTGAGCTGGGTACCCTGGTCGGTGAAGATCTCGGTCACGACCGGCGACGGTGGCCGCAAGGTGGCAAAGCGACGGCCCGTGGCCACGTCCCAGAGCTCGGCGGCTTGCTCTTTTCCGTACGTGAAAGTCACGGCCGTCTTGCCGTCGTTGGACAGGCCCGCTTCCAGCGTTTGTGGTGCTTTATCCAGGCGAAGGGTCGTGATCGGGCTGAGCGTCGCCGCGTCCCAGACGGTGACGGTCGTGCGCGCTGAATCGATGGTGAGAAAGCCGCCCGGCGGCGGCGGCGAACGCAAGCCAGAGCGGCGAAATGTACTGTCCGCGCAGCTCTTTTCGAGACTCGCCGGTGAGCCCGTCCCAGAACTTGACCGATTCGTCCGACTGCGTGACCAGCAGATTCGACTCGTCGAAGAATGTCAGTCCGCGAATCGGCCCCGCGTGTCGCAACGGAGGAGCGACCGGGTCTTTTCGATCGCCGCTCCAGAGCTTGGCGGTGCCGTCCTTGTAAAGGATCCCCATCCGGTTTTGAAACGCGACTCCCAGCTCCGTCATGATCAACGGCCGCAATCCGGCGACCTCGGCGTACGCGAAGTCTTTGTAACGCTCCTTGTCATTCATGTAAGGAAATGGGTCGACGGGCTTGCGAACCGCGTCAGTTTTGGTTTGCGGCGTTTGGCCTCGCTCCGCGGGCGGTAGCGCCAGCGGGCCGCCGTCGACGGCACCTTTGGACTGCAGGCTTTGACTTCGCTCGGCGGGCCGGAGCGCCACACGCGCCGCCGGTAACAATCCCGCCGCATCCAACCACCACGATCGCCGCGACCGAGGTCCATTTCGCCATGATCATGGTCGTCAAGACCGTGTTCGCCAGGCGCGGACGGCAGCCGAAGCCTGTCCGGCTGTCGCCTGCACCGTCGAATCCAGGAGCGAGGCCGGCATGACGTCTCCATTCGTTTCTGGATGATATGCGGTCATGAATGACCCGACGGCCGGCACAACACCGCGTCGGGCGAGACGATCGCGGAATCGCTCGCGACCGCGCGGAGGCGGCTGCCGACGGTCCCGACCGGACACCCGAGGTACCGCGCAGCCTGCTCGCAGGTGCGACCCTCGAGGTCGCAGAGCACAATCGGCTCGCGGAAACGATCCGGCAGTCGATCAAGCTCCTCATGCAGCATGCCTGCAAGGTCGTCACCGTCGCGGTCAGGGCTGCGTCGGGTCAGCGCATCGGCCGCCTGTCGCTCGAGCGCCCGACGCCGCCGGGCCAGGGCCGCGGCCCGGCCCGCGGCACGACAGGCAACCCGGTGCAGCCAGGGCGCGAGCGACTCGCGCACCCAGAGCGAGCGGCCCTTGCGGACCAGCACGAGAAAAGTCGCCTGGAACGCGTCTCGCACTCGTGGTCGTCGCGAAGTATGCCGCGGCACGTCCGGAGCACCATCGGACCATGCCGCTCGACCAGGGCCGAGAACGCCAGCTCGGCGGATTCGCCGTGATCAGTCGCGAACCGCTCGAGCAACTGCCCGTCGGTCAAGCCCGCGGTGACCCCCGCGTCGAACAGCGTCCGCAAATACCTCCCGGAAACCGCAATCGGCTCGCGCGTCACAGACTTGCTCCCATCACAGACACTGCCCGTCTCTCCTGAGAATAAGCACCGTCGATCGCGGATTTATCCACAATTCTGGGAATTCACAGCGATTTTTGGGCGGCCGCGGCGCCTGGTCATCCGGCCGAGGCCGGATTACGGGACCATGACTGCCGGCGTGGCGCATTCGCGTTGTCGCGAAATGCCCGCGCCGCCGCTTGCGAGCTGGCGCCGGAAACGTGGCGAACGCCTGGTGAATCGATCCCGCTGCTCGTCGCGGTGAATTCGTCCCATCGACTGAAAACCTGCGGAGCGGAGACTTGATCGTCCGGCGGATGACGGCCATACTTTCACGGGCTCGGTCGGTCGCGAGCGGCCGCAAGACGTCGCGACGGGCCGTCCGGCGTCGGCGCATCGACCCGAGGCGTCAATCGGGCTTTGGCAGTTTCATTTCGCCCATCACGATGAAGCCGTTCCAGCGACAGCCTGCAGCAATTCTGGTGAATCTGACCACTGGCGGCGTGCCTCGACTGGCTGCACCTTGTCATGGGATGTGACCCGGTGCGCGGCCGGTCTGGGTTCCCTGCTCTACATTCGAGGAGAGTCAACATGGGCCGACCTTATCCGTGTGGTGGCGTCCATCGTCGCGAGTTCTTGAAAGCAGCGGCGACCGTCCCGATCCTGGGCGCGCCGGCAGTGATGGCGCAACCTCCCGGGCAAGCGACGCCGCCGGCACGCGAGCGGCCGCCGCTAGGAGTCCCGGGCCCATTTCCGGGGCGGGTGATCGAGGTCCGCAACGAGGCGCTCAAACGCGGCAATGGCGCCGACCGCGCCGCGGTCAAGTGCGGCGCTCAATCGGGGGCTGACACAGCTCACCGGGGCCGACGACCCCGTCGAGGCCTGGCGGGTGTTCGTCCAGCCGGGTGAGTCCGTCGGGATCAAGGTCGTACCCAACGGATATCCCGGCGCCACACTTCGCCGGAGCTGGTCCTGGAGGTGATCGAAGGCCTGCGCTCGGCGGGGATCCGCCTCAAGGATATGGCCGTCTTCGACCGCTACGGCCTCGAGTTCCGCGAGGCCCGCTACCACGAGATCCTGCCCGACGAGGTCGCCCGCGGGGGATTGACGCCCATCGAGTGGGATCCCGGCCAGATGGCGCTCGATTTCGACGTCAAGGATCAGGTCGCCGGCTACGACCGCGACGAGTTCGTCCAACTGACTCTCGTCGGCCGCGGCCAGGACCCGAAAGATGACCGGTGCTATCGCTCGCACCTCGGCCGGATCGTCAGCAAGCGACTCGACAAGATCATCTGCCTTCCTTGCCTGAAGGACCATCACGCCGCCGGCGCGACCGGGGCCCTCAAGAACATGAGCCATGGCCTCGTGAACAACGTCTTCCGCTCACACTCCAGCCCGCAGAGCATCGCGATGGTCGCCTTCATCCCGACGGTGGTCAACCACCCGATCATCCGTAAGAAGTGCGTCTTGCACATCATGGACGCCACGCCGCGGAGTCTGGGAAGGGGGCCCGTTCGGCAAGAACCCCGAGTGGCTCTGGGATTACAATGCTATCTTGTTCGCCACCGATCCCGTGGCGATGGATCACGTTGAGTGGGATATCCTGGACGCCAAGCGCAAGGAAATGAAGGTTCCCGGCGTCGGAGGCGTGGGCCGGCTGGCGGTCGATCCGTTCGGTCACGAGGGCTACGATATCCGCCAGCCCCAGTACATCGCCATCGCAGGCCAGGCCGGGCTGGGAAACTTCGACCACAAATCCCCGAACGGCAGGCGTTCTCGATCGATCATCGCGTCCTCGGCTTATCGTGAGATCTGGCCGGGCCGCGTGGTTCTTCGGGCAAAGCCGAGGAGATTACAAAACCTCCTGATCGCCCGAGACAGCGAAAGTCGAGCTTGCCGATCCACGAAATAGCCACGGCGACCTCGACCCGGTGTCGCCCGAGTGCCGCCGCACTCACGCTTACAAAGGCCGGCTCTGTCACCAGAAGCGGCAGGATCGACAAGATCGGTGCAACCGTCAGCGTCGGATTATTCGTTTCAACACGTCCGCCGCTCTTCCAGTTCGAAGCGCGAGGTGATCGCGTCGAGCAAACCCGCGGCACTCCGGGAGATGCGACGCCGACGACGACCCGCCGCGCCGAACCAGGCGTTCTTGCAGACCGTGTCAAGGTACTGCATGATAGAAGCCTCGAAAGACGGCACTAATAATTAGTGGCGAGCCGCGCAGCAATGGCCGATAAGACTTCGGAACTTCTGCCGGGCGTCAGGACCGAACTCAAGGGCATTCACCAGTTTCCGGCTGTGTCGCTGGCGACCAACTTCTCTGGTACTCACGTTTCTGAATGATGGGATCGATTTTTCATGAGCTCGCTCGGCCTCAAGCCGCAGGCGGTCGCGGAACCTGTCTCACCTTCACTGTCCTTCGACGACACCGCGGCTCCTCCTCGTTTGGCACGTCCGGCCACGGTTCGTTTTGACCGAGTGGTCTGGATCTACGTCATCCCGGTCGTGACGATCCATCTGCTCGCGCTGCCCGCTTTCATTCCCTGGCTCTTTAGCTGGACCGGCGTGGCTCTGGCCATTCTCGGTGTGCCGTTCTACGGCATGGGAATCACGCTGGGCTATCACCGATTGCTGGCTCACCGCAGCCTGGTGCTGCCCAAGTGGCTCGAGCACGGCTTCGCGCTGCTCGCCCAGTGCTCGTTGCAAGACACCCCGGCCAAGTGGGTGACCGTTCACCGGATGCATCATGTCTTTTCCGACGAACAGCCCGACCCGCACAGCCCGCTCGTCAACTTCTTCTGGTCGCACTTCGACTGGTTGTTCTATCACAACACGGCGACGCGATCGATCAGCTGCGATGCAGAAGTATGCGCATGATATCCTTCGAAGACCCGTTCTACATGCGGCTCGAGAAGACGTTCCTGGGCCCGCGATTTACCTGGCCCACCTGCTCATGTATCCGATCGCTGGGCGCGGTGATCGGCTGGCTGACGACCGGCACGCGGATGGGGGCCCTTCAGTTCAGCCTCAGCCTGTTCGTCTGGGGCGGCATGGTGCGCACTGTCCTGGGCTGGCACGTGACGTGGTCGGTCAATTCGCTCACCCATCTCTTCGGCTATCGCAATTACGACACCAGCGAGAGCAGCCGGAACAACTGGTTCGTCGGCGTGGTGGCCCTGGGCGAAGGATGGCATAACAACCATCACCACGACCCCGCCGCGGCGTCGGTGTGGCATCGCTGGTGGGAATTCGACCTCACCTACTGTGTGATCTTCGTCCTGAAGCGCCTCGGCCTGGCCACCAAGGTCGTCGAGCCCAAGATGGTGCGGCATGCGGCCCGGCGGGCTTGACCCGCGCCGCTGGCGGCATGGCATGCAACCAGTTCCCTACGATCTCGGAGTGCGGGCGCGGCTCACGACTACGGCTACCTTGGACTCGCCAGCCGCCCCCGGGCGGCTGCAACGTGATCATGACCGACGGCCGGGTGCGCTTCCTCAAGAACTCGATCAGCCAGTTGACACTCTGGAGCCTGGGATCACGCAACCAGGGAGAAGTGGTCAGTGCCGACTCGTACTGACGCCTCAATCTGGATCGCCGGCCCACAGGCGCCGAAAACGAGCACGCCGTCACGAGCACACATCGGTTTCGTGGACCGGGCGCCATTCGCAACAGAGGACCAAGAACTTCATGGAATTGCCGTCACGACGTCGCGTCCTCAGCCGCGCAAGCGGGATCGCCGCCGCTTGCGTGGCTGCCGCATCGCCAGAGCTTGCCGGGAATACGCTCTCGGAGGCGCGCGCAGCCGCTCCCGAAAAGCTCAAAGTGATCGTCACCGGCGGGCATCCCGGCGATCCCGAGTACGGCTGCGGAGGCACGGTCGCCCGCTACACCAGACCTCGGTCACGAGGTCGTCCTCCTCTACCTGAACCGGGGCGAATGGCCACCGCGGGACGAGGGTGTCTCTCGCGTCGCCGAGGCGAAAAAAGCCTGCGAGATCCTGCAGGCGCGCCCCCTGTATGCAGGCCAGTTCAACAGTCAAGGCGATCGTTGACGCGCCTCATTACGAGGCAGTTCCGCAAGATCCTCGAGGCCGAGCGGCCTGACGCCGTCTTCACGCACTGGCCGATCGACAATCACGCCGACCACCGCGCGATCTCGATGCTCGTCTACGACGCGTGGCTCAAGATGAAGAAGCCGTTCGCCCTCTATTACTACGAGGTCTCGAACGGCGAAGACACCGTGCAGTTCGCTCCGACGCACTACGTCGACATCACCGCGACCGAGCCGCGGAAGCGCCGGGCTTGCTACGCGCACGCGAGCCAGACCCCCGACCGTTACTACGCCTTGCAAGAGCAGGTCACGCGGATGCGCGGGGTCGAGAGCGGGCGCGGTCATGCCGAAGGGTTCATCCGTCACGTTCAGAGTCCCGACTTTGCCCTTCCGCTGGCGTCGCCATGAGGCCGCGCGCAACTGGCTCGCTGGCAGAATAAGCCCATCCCGGGAACCCGATTGTTCCCCCGAATGCACCGCCACCGTCGTATCGGTAAAATCGAGGCAGCATATACGCGCAAGTCACGAATGCGCCCACCGTTGCATCGCTCGATTCCGCGATTCTTGAATGCGTGTTGTGCATCTTCTGGATCGCCGGCTCCATGTCGTTCGCCCTCTTTTGGATGACCAATTCGAGATCTCTTTTCCGCGCGATCACGCTTGAGCCAGCAGGACAGAACTGGAACAGTGCGTCCAATCCCGCGACGGTTGGTCGCGCAGAGTTGTGGCGGATCCGCGCCAGCACGCGACCGCCGCGGGATCGGGGACGGTCCGAAGGGTACGAATAAAGCGCCGGGTTGGGCGACTTCACTTGGGGGCGGTTCATTGAATGGGACGGTAGAGGACAGTACTCTGTCGTGAACGACCACGCTCCCAGTGACAACGTCTGGGAAAGCAACCGCAGCGCGAATTCAACCCTTGGGGGCTCGAAAAATGGCCGAACAACCAAAAGGCGGCTTTTATATCGCGGTGGCGCTCGTCGTGCTTGCGCTGATTGGGTTTGCGGTTTGGCGTAGCGACCTGGTCGCACCCAAGGCCGTGCCGCCGGGAGGCCAGCCCGGTCCGCAGACCAAGCTCGAGCCCAAAGATCTCCAGCCGCCGGTGGAATCCAAGGACGACACCGCGAGCCCCACGACGGTCAAGAAGTATACCTTCAGGCCGGCCGAGAAGCTGCCGCCGGTGAAGGGGACCGCCGCGTACAAGCCACTCGTCAACGATACCGTTCGCTTTGCCTTGAACGTATGGGCAGGCTGGGCGCCGATCGTGCTCGCCAATAACGGCTTCAAGGCCGGCAAGGAATGGACCGCCGGCGACGGCAAGAAGTTCAAGGTCGAGCTCGTCTTGATCGACAATCCGGTCGCGATGTTCCAGGCTTATGCTTCTGGCGAGGTCCCGATCGGTTGGGCCACGCTGGACATGGTCCCACTCTTCCTCCAGAGTTTCGTCGACTCCGAGGGCAATCCCAACGACAGCCGGATCATGCCGCGCATCTACCAGCAGGTCGACTTCTCCAACGGCGGCGACGGCATCGTGGTGCGGGAAAACGTCAAGACCGCCGCCGACCTCCGCGGCAAGAAGCTCGTGCTGGCGCAGAATTCACCCTCGCACTACTTCGCGCTCAACATGCTGGTCTCCGGCGGCGTGCAGCCCCCCGAGGTCAACATGATCTTCACCGACGACGCATTCCAGGCCGCGGCCGCATTCAACGCCCAGAAGGACATCTCCGGCTGCGTCTCGTGGGCGCCCGATATCTACAACCTTTCCAAGATCAAGGGCAACCGCTTGCTCGTCACCACCCAGGACGCGAACCGGCTCATCGCCGACGTCTGGTTTGCCCGCGCGGATTTCGCCCGCGACCACACGCCGATCCTCGAGGGGATCGGCGCGGCATCTTCGACGCCATGGAAGAGCTCAAGGAGCAAGCCCAGAAAAAGAAGGTGTCGGAGCTGATGGCCGCCGGCTACAACATTCCCCCGTCCGACGCGCTCTCGATGCTGGGAGACGCCCACAGCACGAACTGGGCAGAGAATTTCCAGTTCTTCATCAATGAAAACAACCCGACCAATTTCGAGCGGATCTGGCAGCGCTCCTACCTGCTGTATCGCCGCATCGGCTCGATCACGCACCGCCCGCTCCGCTTCGACCAGGTCATGGATTTCTCCATCATTCAAAAGCTCGGCGCCGACTCAAAATACGCCTCTTCGAAAGTGGAATACGAATCAAAAGTCGCTCCCAAGGATATACAGACCGTCCGTGCCGAGGGCGACGAGATCCTCACGAACACCGTCGTGATCCACTTCTTCCCGAATAGCTCTGATCCGTTCAACACCGTCAGCCGCGTGATCAACGGCAAATCGGTCGAGGAGCGCTACGACCCGAACGTCGAGAACGTGCTGAAAGAGATCGCGGAGCTCGCCGGCCAGTTTGGTACCGCTCGCATCATCATCGAGGGACACACCGACAGCTCGATGAAGGGCCAAGTGCCGGTCGAGGCCGTGAAGGACCTCTCGCTGCGGCGGGCCACCGCCATCAAGGACGCTCTCTTGAAGCAGTATTCCGATCTTGATGCCAACCGCTTCAACGTCGACGGCGTGGGCTGGGACCACCCGGTCGACCCGCAGAACCAGACCAAGAACCGGCGCGTCGAGATCAAGGTGCTCACCGCGGAAAAAACCAACTGAGCACGGGCGCTCAAACCGCCAAGTGGCGGCGGGCCGAGTGACACCTCTGCTAGCCAGCTGCGCACCAGGCAGCTCGAGATCGTAGCATGACCGAACCACAGCCAAACGTTCCCGTCTCGGGGCGCCCGGCCCGGAGGCATGGAGCGTGCCCTACGCCGTGCGGACAGGCGTGAACTGGTTCGCGCTGCGCCGCGAGCTGCCGCGCTGGCAGGGCATCCTGTACGGCGTGGCCGGCTTGTGTGCCTGCTTTGCACTCTGGTGGTTCCTGACGCTCGGTGATTTCGAGGAGCGCATTATTCCGCCGTCGAAAGGACTCTCGAGCCCGGCCGAGACTTTTGCCACGTTTCGCAGCCTCTGGTTCGACCGGGCGCTCACGCGCAACTTGCTCACCACGCTCCGGCGCCTCAGCATGGGCTTCGGGCTGGCCGCCTTGATCGGCGTGCCACTCGGCGTGCTCTGCGGCTGCTTTCCGCGAGTCCAGGCGTTTTTCATGCCCGTCACGCTTTTCGGGCGCAATATCCCGGTCGCCGCTCTCATCCCCCTTACATTTTCGCTGTTCGGGATCGGCGAGCTGCAAAAGATCATGTTCATCTTCATCGCGTGTGTGGCGTTCGTCGTCTGGGACACCACCCGCGCGATCGAGGAGATCGGCAGCCAGTACATCGACACCGCCTATACGCTGGGCGCCAGCACCTGGCAGACGATCGCCAAGGTGTTGCTGCCCCTGGCGCTGCCGAGCGTGTTCAACTCGCTGCGACTCATCTTCGGCCTGGCGTTTGGCTACATCATGCTGGCCGAGGTCATCAAGTTCGGCGACGAGACCGGCGGCCTGGGCGATCTCATCAACGTCTCGCAGCGGCGCGGCCCGCGCGAGCACGTGCTCTTGATCCTGCTCATCATCCCGCTGGTCGCGCTTGTGATCGATCGTCTGTTTTTCTTCGTGCAGGCCGAGCTATTCCCGTACCGCTACGGCGGCATGGGGATCCTGAACCGTCTTGTCCGGGTAGTGCTGCACGGCTGGGAGGATCTGCGCCTCTTGTTATGGAGGGGGATCACCTGGCCCTTCCGGCGTCGCACCCCCACCGATCCCCATACGCCATGAGCCAGAGCGATCCCCCGATCACCGCCGCACCCCCCACGAGCGCCAACCCCGGCCGGCCGATCGGCATGGGCCGCGTGCTGCCGGGCGTGCGCCAGCGCGGCGAGGTGCGCGAGCCGCACGTCGTCGAGTTCCGCGACGTCACCAAGACCTATCATCCCGGGGGCTCGAACGAGTTCACGGCGATCCGCAACGTGCGGTTTGTCGTCGAGGACCTGGTCGGCAAGGGCGAGTTCATCTGCATTCTGGTGCCAGCGGCTGCGGCAAGAGCACGATCCTGCGCCTGATCGCAGGGCTCCGTCCGCATCACCCCCCCACCCAGGGGCAGGTACTCGTGATGGGCCGGCCGGTGACCGGCCCGGCGCCGACCGCGGCATGGTGTTTCAAGACTACACCAGCTTTGATCACCGCACCGTGCTCGACAACGTCGCCTTCGGCCTCGAATGCCAGGGCGTGCCGCGGCGCGAGCGCTACGAGCACGCCCGCCGCTGGATCGGGCGCGTCGGTCTCGACAATGCCGTCGACAGCGAGAAGTACCCGCACGAGCTCTCTGGCGGGATGCGCCAGCGCGTCGCCATCGTGCGCACCTTGATCCTGCATCCGAGGATCATTCTCATGGATGAGCCGTTCGGTGCGCTCGACCCGATGACGCGAATGACCATGCAAGACCTGATCCTTGACCTGTGGCGCAGCACCGAGGCCACCGTGTTTTTCGTGACGCATTCGATCGAGGAGGCGGTCTTCCTGGGCGACCGCATCTACGTCGTCTCCAATTCGCCCGGAACTATCCTGCACGAGCTGACGATAGAGCCCTCGGACCGGCCGTCCAAGGAGATGCAGCGCGAGGAGAAGTTCCAGGAGACGGTATATTATCTTCGTGATCTCATCAGTCAGCTCGAGGAAAGCCGATGCGCCGGTACGTGAACAAGCCGACCGAGCAACCGGGAAGGACTGCGTAAGCCGTGGGTCTGGGAAAATACATCAAGAAGGCGTTCCTGTTTCACTGGAACCTGCTCGCCTTCGCCGGAGGCGTCGGATTCGCGCTCTTGTCGGGTCACCCCGACGTGGGGCTTCCCCTCGTCATGGCCGCCGAGACCGCCTACCTGGGCTTCATCGGCACCCACCCGCGCTTCCGCAGAATCGTCGACGCCGAAGAGCACAAGGCCGCCCGCGCAGGCCGAGGCCGAGGCCGTCAAGCGCCTGCTCAAGGCGATTCCTCCGGCGAAATACCGCCGCTTTCAGACGCTGCGAGACCGCTGTATCGCCCTCCGCCAGATCGCCGCCCAGCTACGCGAGCCCGGCGGCGGCGCCGATTCCATGCGCTCGCTCGACGAGCTTCAGCTCACCGATCTCGACCGCCTGCTGTGGATCTACCTCCGCATGCTGTACACGCAGCACATGCTCGAGCGCTTCTTCGAGAACACCAGCGCGCCGCAGATCCAGGACGAAGTGCGGCGATTGGAGGACGCGCATCAAGCGCATGGAACGGGACCCCGATTCGCCCAAGCGCACGCGAATCTTGCAGTCGCTGCAGGGCAACATGGAAACCTGCCGCTCCCGGCTCGCCAATCTGGAAAAGGCGCACGAGAACTACGATTTGCTCCAGGCCGAGCTCGAAAACCTGGAAGCGAAGATCCAGTCGATCACCGAGCTGGCCATCAACCGCAGCGACGCCGCCGCGATCACCGGCGAGGTCGAGCAGATCACGCAGGGCTTGGTGCGCACCGAGCAGACGATCAACGACCTCGGCTTTGCCACCGGCGCCGAGACATTCGACCTGACAGTGCCGAGCATCCTGTCTCGCGACGCGGGCGACATGTCGGGCGTCCCTGACGAGCCGCCGCCCATCCCCGAGCGCCGCAAGGACGAGATCCAGTTTCAGTAGTTCCCGAATAACGCCCTGCGCGCGGCGAGTTCAGTTCTGCTCATGAATTCGCAAGCAACCGCACGATCGCCGCGTGCCTGCGTCCGAGCTGCGCCGGCGACTGCCCGTTCTTGTTGCGCACGTTGCGGTCGGCGCCGTGCGCCAGCAGCCATTTCACCGGTTCGAGTTTGCCCTGCCGTGCGAAATATAAGAGCAGCGTGCCCTGGTTCTCATCACGCGCATCGACGTCGGCTCCGCTTGCGGCCAGCAGCTCCATCACCGGAATCGGATCGGCCTTCGACCGTGTCTTCGACAGGTGCAAGAGCGGCGTCAGTCCGTCCTTGTCCAGTGCGCTCGCGTCTGCACCGCGCTCGAGCAGCAACTGGATCAGCGGGATCTTGCCGCCGCGCACGGCGTAGTGGAGCGCCGTGATTCCATATCGCCCGCGGTCGTCGAGGCGCGCGCCGTAATCGAGCAGCACCGTGACGCGGTGGAGTTCGTTGGTACTCACATCCGGCCGGCACGCGCGTGGCAGCATCCAGTCCGGCACTTTCTTGCCGTGGGCGACGAGCAGATCGGCGACGGGCCGCTCGGCGTCGTCCAGGCGGCCGAGAAAACCCGTGCGCTCGACGTCGGCGCCGTGTTCGATCAGGAGTCTCACCAGATCCAGGCGGTTCATCACCACGGCCAGCGTCAACAGCTTTCCGCTGTGCCGCTTCACGACGGCGCCGCGCTCGATGAGCATCTTCGCGGCGTCGATGTTGCCGCCGCACACCGCGTGGCACAAGAGCGATACTTCCTGGAAGTCGTCGGCGGGATCGATGGCGTTGACGAGCTCCGGGTTGCGATCGACATGGCCGCGCAAGGCAGTCAGGTCGCCCAGCCACGCCGCGGTGAACGCGTCGTCAATGGCGCCGTGCTCCACCAGCGGCGCGACGAGCGACGGGTGCCATTTCTTGGCGATCGCCAGTGGCGTGACCGACACGCCAGTACCCATCTCGACGATGTCGCAGGCCATGGTCGTACGCATCGGATCGCACGCGGGCGTATTGCACAGGGCGCCGGCGTTCAGCGTCAGCTCGAGAATCTTCGGGCGGTTGCGGTACGTCGCGACCCAGACCAGCGTGCGGTTGTCCACGCCGCGCCGGCTGGCCAGCGTTCGGTCCTTTTCCAGGGCCTCGCGGACAGCGTCCGTGCGACCCTTGGCCGCGTCGGCAAGCAGTGCCTCGAACTGCACCTGCGCTCGATCCTGGACGGCGTCGCAGCTCCTGCAAAGTTCCGGCGGTTCGGTTTCGGGGCTGTGAATCATGGCCTTGGCGATGCGCGCAAATGGCCGCATGATCTCTTCCGCGTCCAGACCGCGGCCGACGAGGGCCTCGCGCATGCATCGCAGCCACGCCGCGGCCGCTTTCGTGCTGATGTAGCGGTGCTGGTGCCGCCGAACCAGGCCGCCGGCAAGATCGTCCGAGTATTGACGGCTGCCACCGAACCACTGCATGAAAAACCTGGTGGCCTCTTCGCTATTGAAGCGCACAAACGCCTCACGCAGCAGTTCGTCCTGCTCGATGCGGCGATAGAGGTCCGCGACGAGCGCCGTCACGCCGTCGCTGCCGCCGACCGCCTTCCAGAGATCCGCCCCTGGATAGGCGACGAGCGGTTCCCCGCGATGGCGCAGTTCGTCGTGGGTCGTGTCGTTGGCCTGGTTTTTCAACGGGCGTAGGTTGTCGCCTTGCGGAAGCGGACGGGAGTGGGACATGACGAGCTCCTTTCACAGTCGCCCGGCGTCCGCACATCCGGCTGAACGAACTTCGTGTGACGTCGATTCCAAGCCACGGTGGCCTCAGGCCTTCCCGCGGACAGGCAGCGTCCAAAACGCTGCATAGGATCTTACGCAACTCCCGCCGCGCGTTCAACGCTCGGCGCAAGTAGAGCGCCGCGCGGGCTGACGTACTCCGTCGACCACGTCGAAGCAGGGGCGACTTGCGGGTTGTCACCTGCAAGGGCCCCTGCTCGACCGTGCGCTTTCTCGCTCACTGGATCAAGACGTTGTTGCCGGACCCTCCATCGAGGATGTCCTGCCCGAGCCCGCCGATGAGCACGTCGTCGCCGTCTCCTCCCAGGAGGACGTCATTACCCGCACTGCCGACGAGGACATCGTCGCCCGCGCCGCCGTCCGCGGTGAGCCCGATCGCGCCGGCGGAAAGGCCAGAGGCAGCCACGACATCGTCACCGGCCAGCGCATTGATCTCGAGCTGGTCGTTCGCGGCCTCGGCGCCGGTGATATTCACCTGGGCGGCCAGGCCCATGACGGCCACTCCGCTCGCGTCGCCCGCGACGACGATCGCGTCTGCCCCATTGGTGCCGTTCACGATGACGGTGTCGGCCTGGCCGTCGCCGGTACCAGTGCCGGGCGTGCCGGCGAGGTCGAGGTTGACCTGGGTCACGCCGGTGCCGGTCAGGTCGCCCACGGTGATGGTGTCGGCGCCGCCGCGTGCGACGACGTTCACCTGCTCCACGCCGTGGACGTCCATGGTCACGTTGCCGACGTCTCGGAACAGCCGCAGCCGGCTGCCGTTGGCCGACAGGTCGATGTTCTCGTTGACGTTGGCGCCGTTGAATTGCAACGTGTCGTGGCCCCCTTGCCCCTCGACCACGTCGCTGCCGTCGCCAGGGTTCCACACGAACGTGTCGTCGCCGGCACCCATGAAGGCGTCGTCGTTGCCGCGTCCGCCGAATATCAGGTCGTTGCCGGCGCTTCCGGTGATGACATCATCGCCGTCGCCGCCGTCCACTGTGAGCGCGACCACGCCCGCCTGAAGCCCGGCGGCGTTGATCGTGTCGTTGCCGCCCAGCCCGTTGACGCGCAGGCTGTCGTTCGCGCCTTCCGCATTGGTGATGCGCACTGTGGCGGACGCGCCCGCCACGACCGCCGTGGTGCCCGCGCCAGAGATCGTGAGGGCGTCCGCGCCAGCCGTGCCGTTCACGATAACGGTGTCGGCCTGGCCGTCGCCGATGCCGGGCGTGCCCGCGAGGTCGATGTTCACGGCGGTGACCCCGGTGCCGGTCAGGTCGTTGACGTTGATCGTGTCGGCGCCGCCGAGTGCGGCGACGTTGACCTGCTCGAGGTCGTTGACGTCCATGATCACGTTGCCGACGTCACGCAATAACAGCAGCCGGCTCCCATTGGCGGACAGGTCCATGTTCTCGCTGGCGTTGGAGCCGTTGAACTGCAACGTGTCGCGGCCGTCCTGGCCCTCGACGATGTCGCTGCCGTCGCCGGGGTTCCACACGAATGTATCGTTGCCGGCGCCCAGGAAGGCCACGTCGTTGCCGCGACCGCCGATGATGTTGTCGTTGCCGTCGCCGCCGATCAGCACGTCGTTGCCGTCGCTACCGGTGATGTTGTCATTGCCTGTGCCACCGTCCACGATCAGGCCGACCACGCCCGCAGGCAGTCCGGCGGCCGTTACCGAGTCGTTGCCGCCGAGTGCGTTCACGACGAGCCCGTCGCTGGCTCCTTCAGAGCCCTGCACCGCGACGGTGGCCGGCAGCCCGGCCACAGTGTAACTCGTCCCGCTGCCGATGATCTGGACCGCGTCTGGGTGGCGGGTGCCGTTGACGATGACGGTGTCGGCCTGGCCGTCGCCAATGCCGCTGCCGGGCGTGCCCGCGAGGTCGAGGTTGACTCCAGTCACGCCGGTGCCGGACAGGTCGCCCACATTGATGGTGTCGGCGCCGCCGCGCGCGACGACGTTCACCTGCTCCACGCCATTGACATCCATGGTCACGTTGCCAACGTCTCGGAAGAACCGCAGCCGGCTGCCATTGGCGGACAGGTCCATGTTCTCGTTAACGTTGGCACCGTTGAATTGCAACGTGTCGAGGCCCCCCTGGCCTTCGACCACGTCGCTGCCGTCGCCGGGGTTCCACACGAACGTATCGTCGCCCGCACCCAATAAGGCCACGTCGCTGCCGCGTCCGCCGATGACGGTGTCGTTGCCGTCGCCGCCGTTCAACACGTCGTTGCCGTCGCCGCCGGTAATGTTATCATTCCCAGCGCCACCGTTGACGACGAGCGCAATCAATGGTGCCAGGCCGTTCCCGGCGGTGAAGACATCGTCGCCGCCGTTGGCATTGAGGACCAGGTTCTCGCTGGTGCCGATGTCAATGCGAGAAAGGAGCCGGGTCGATGCGGTCGAAGCGGACGCGAGTCCCATTCGCAGTGACCGTGAAGTTTTCGGCGCCGTTGCCGCCGTTGACCTCGACGGTGTCGATCCCGTCACCACCCTCGTTGAGATCGGTGCCCTCGCCCGGATTCCAGATCATCCGGTCGTCGCCGGCCTGGCCGAAAACCTGGTCGTTGCCGGTCCCGCCGGTCAAGACGTCATTGCCCGCGCCGCCGAACAGAAAATCGTCGCCTCCCTTGCCCAGCAAGGTGTCGTCGCCCGCCTCGCCGAAGAGCTGGTCGTTGCCGGAACCGCCGGTCAGGGTGTCGTTGCCGTCGCCGCCAAAAAGGTCGGTTCGCGGCAGTGCGCCGTTGGCCTCGTTGAGCGACAGGTTGTCGTTGCCCCCCAGGCCAAACATCAGGATCAAGCTGGTGTTGGCGACGCTAGCCTGCCCGCCGCTGATCGCGACGGCGCCGCCATTGACCAGGAGCGCACCGGCCGCGTCGCGGCTGACGACAATGGTATTGTTCAGGGGCCCCCCAATGACGGTCAGCAAGCCCGCGGCGGGTGAAAATGTCGCGGTGACGGCCGGCAGCACGCGATCATCCAGCGACTCGAGGCCGACAAAGCGGACCGCCTTGCGATCTCGCCGCAATCGCCGCGGCGGGGCGCTGCGATTTCCGAGCAATCGGCCAAATCGAATTTTCATCATGACTGACGTCTCCAAGGTTGAGAAAAGGCGGCGCGCAGCCTGCGCGTACCTGCCGTAGGCGCGAGTTGCGCGGCTGCGTCACCCAAACGGTGGGCCGGGTCATAAATGCCCCGGGTCATCCGGGACCGCTCCCGAGGACGAGAGTCGTTACCCGGGACATCACGATCCGCGTCTCCGGCCGGGCCGGGCTGGTCCGGGCCGATCGCGGAACCGAGTCGCCGGTATATGAATCGCAGTCTCGGCGCTCGACCGGACACAAAATTGAAAATTGACGCCGGGCGATCGGCCCAAGGACGGTTAACCGCGGTTCGTTCACCGCATTGATCAACCGCGCAACCGGATTTCTTTGGCGTGAACTACGAGCGGCGGATAGAGTGAATGAATCTGGCTTCCCGGACACCCGCGAGTCGGCGCATGGATGACGTCCCCGCCATCGACGAGTTAATCCGCCGGGTGCGAGCCGGCGATCAGGACGCTGCCGCCGATGCTGGTGAAGCGCTACGAGCCAGCGATCCGGCGGGCAGTTCGGTTCCGGCTGGCCGACGCTCGCCTGGGAACCTTGCTCGACTCGATGGACATCTGCCAGTCGGTGCTGGGCAGCTTCTTCATCCGCGCGGCCACCGGCCAGTACAAGCTGGAGACTCCCGAGCAGCTCCTGAAGCTGCTCACCACCATGGCCCGCAACAAGCTGATCTCCCAGGCGCGGAGACAGCATGCCCAGTGCCGTGACACCCGCCGCATCACGTCCGGCGACCACGATGAGGGACAGTTTGTGTCGACGCGCCAGAGCCCGAGCAATCAGGTGGCGGTGCGCGATCTGCTGCAAGAAGTTCAACGCCGCTTGTCCGCCGAGGAGCGGCGGATTCTGCGAACTGAAAAACGAGGGACGAGACTGGGCATCGATCGCTTCGGAGCTTGGCGGGAGTGCCGAGGCCTTGCGCAGGAAGCTGTCCCGAGCGCTCGACCGGGTTGCCGAACAACTGGGCCTGGACGATGCGTCATGATCGAATCCGAGGGCGGTGCGGCACCCGCACGACACTTCATCCGGCGGAGCAGAGCCGCAGTCCGAGAGCGACGGACCGCTCCTGAGCCTTGTTGCTCAAGCACCAGCGTCGCGCCTGGCGGCGGGGCGAGCCGACACCGGTGGAGACCTACCTCGCCCAGCATCCGGCGGTGCGGTCCGACACCCAGGCGGTCCTCGACCTGATCTACAACGAGATCGTGCTCCGCGAAGAGACCGGGGAATCGCCGCCGCTCGAGGAGTACCTGCGCCGTTTCCCGGAGCTCGCTGCCGAGCTCAGGCTCCAGTTCGAGGTTGAGCAGGCAATCGAGAGCACGCCCGCGCCGGAGGACGCGAACCATCTGACCGTCGTTGGCGACACGTCGCCTCGGCCCGCCCCGAGCGGCATTCCGTCTGTCCCCGGCTACGAGATTCTCGGGGAGCTGGGCCGAGGCGGCATGGGGGTCGTCTACAAGGCTCGCCAACTGCGGCTCAATCGCATCGTCGCGCTCAAGATGATCCTGGCCGGAGATCACGCGTCGCCCGAAGCCGGCATGCGTTTCCTGGCGGAGGCCGAGTCGGTCGCGCGGCTGCACCATCCCCACATCGTCCAGATCTTCGCGTTCGGCGACTGCGACGGCCGCCCCTATTTCGAAATGGAATACGTCGCGGGGGGCTGCCTGTCCGACCGGCTCGACGGAATCGCCTCGGCCGCCTCGCGACGCGGCCCGGCTCGTTGAAATCCTCGCCCGCGCCATCCATGAGGCGCACTCGGCTGGGGATCGTTCATCGCGACCTCAAGCCGGCCAACATCCTGCTCACGGCCGACGGCATCCCCAAGATCGCCGACTTCGGCCTGGCCAAGTGGCTGAACGTCGAGACCGGCCTGACCCGAACCCAATTGATCGTCGGCTCGCCGAGCTACATGGCCCCGGAACAGGCCGGCACAGAGCTCAACGCCGATCGGTCCTGCCGCCGACGTCTATTCACTGGGGGCGATCCTCTACGAGCTGCTCACCGGGCGGCCGCCGTTTCAGGCGGCGACCGTGCTCGAGACGCTCGAGCAGGTTCGGTCGGATGAGCCGATCGCGCCCTCGCGCCTGCGGCCGAAATTGCCGCGCGACCTGGTCACGATTTGCCTGAAATGCCTGGAGAAGGAGCCGGCACGCCGCTACGCGTCGGCGATCGAGCTGGCCGACGACCTGCGGCGGTTCGAGGCCGGCCAGACGATCCGGGCGCGGCCCGTCGGCGGTCACGAGCGCGCTGTGGCGCTGGTGCCGCCGCGAGCCCGCTGGTCGCGTCGCTGGCCCTGGCCCTGCTGGCGGGCTCGATCGGGGTCGCGACGCAGTGGTGGCGAGCCGAATACCACCTGAAGGACGCGCTCTAACAGCGCAGCCGAGCCGAGGAGAGCGCTCGCCGAGCAGCGCGAAGCCAACCGCGTCGCTCCAACTGGCCAGCAATGGCGAGCAAGCAGCTCGCCACCGCGCGCAGAAACGGTTCGATGCGGCGATGAAGGCGCTGCGGGAATTCGAGACCATCACCAACGATGCGGCCCTGCTGCGAGAACCGCACCTGGAGGCGCTGCGGGGCAATGCTGCTGCAACGGCGCTCGGGTTCTACCAGGAGCTCCAGGCCTCGTTGGAGGAGGATGCTTCGTCCGAAGCGCGATTCCAGCTCTCCGATGCCTACAGCCGGGTCGCATCCATTTCGTGGGAGCTCGGCTTGCAAGCCGAGGCCCTGGCGACGCACCGGCAGGCGCTGGCCCTGGTCGAGCAGATGGCCGCGGCTGCACCGGCTGACGCCGGAGTTCGGGCTGCGCTGGCCACATGCCACACTAATATCGGCTTCACGCTGCGGACCACGGGGCAAGCCCGCCGAGGCCTTGCGGCCCTATGAGCAGGCCCGTGAGATCCAGGAGCAGCTCGTTCGCGAGAACCCCGCCGACCCTCGCCGCCAGGAAGCCCTCTCCTGGACCCTCTCCAACATCGGTGTCATCCAGCAGGAGACTCGGCCGGCCCGCCGATGCGATCCGACCTCCACCAGCAGGCAATCGCCATCCATCAGGATCTTGTCAACCGCCATCCCGAGAACGCCCGGTATCGCAGCGATCTGGCCTGGTGCTGGCGCTATCTCAGCCTGGCGCTGCTCGCCGCCGGAGACCCGCCCTGCCGCCTTGCGACTGGTCGAGCAGGCGGCTGATGCTTCACGAAGAACTGGTCGCCGCTCACCACACGGATGCCGAGTTCCGCTGGCGGCTGGCCCGGTGCCTCGACGAAGTCGGCCGGATTCGCTCGCGGACCGGCCGGCCAGCCGATGCGGCGGCTCCCCTGGATCGGGCTGCTCGATTCTACGAATCCGTCGCCCGAGCCAACCCCACGCTCTACCGTCTCGACGTCGTCCGCAATCAACTGAACATCGCGTTCCAGCGGGCGCTGACGGGTCGTGTGCAGCAAGCACTCGCGGGTACGAGGAAGGCCGAGGATCTGCTGCAGCGCGGCCAGACGGGTCTGGCCCGCGCTCTTCTACGACCTGGCCTGCGTCTATAGCCTCTGCAGCACGGCGATGCCATCCCGTGGCTCGACGGCAGCCGAGCGCGAGTCGCACGCCCGGCGGGCGGTCGCGGCCTTGCGCCGGGCGGTCGCAGCCGGCTATAACGAACTCGGCCAGATCCGCCACGATCCGATCCTCGACCCGTTGCGTTCACGCCGTGATTTCCAGGACCTGATGATGGATCTGTCGTTCCCCGCCGATCCCTTCCGGCTGTAATCGACCGGGACCATGTGACGCGATCGAGCCGGATGGCGCGGCATGCCACCCGGTCGACGGACGGCTGCTCGTTGCCTACTCCATGGCTCCATACGCCAGGGTTCAGAAGTCGGTGAATACCCTGGGCGGTTCCGGCGATTCCATCATGCTCTGCGTGAACAGGATGCCGATCATTCCTTCGGCAGGATCGGTGTACGCCGAGGTGCCCAGGCTCCGCCGCGCCGGGACGCCCCGCTCGGCCGGATTACGAATAGAAACATAGCCGGGTGGCGAACTTGCTCGTGAGGCTCGAGCGATCGGCGATCACGCGGCGGACGCGTGGACACCGAGCTGGCCGAATCGAACGGTGAACAACGGGCGCACAAGGAGACGACATGTTCCGCACGAAGATGCGAATGGTGGCGGTGGCCGTCAGCTTTGTGGGAGTGTCGTACTCTGGCCTGGTGACGCCCGGAGATGGCGCCAGCGATTCGAATGCGACGTTCCGCGTTGCGAGTCCGATCGAAGGTCTTTGGTCGGGAACTTGGGGCGGTGGTCAATCCGGCGGAGTCGTCCTTCAGCCCGCGCTCGCGGAGTTGCTAGTCGAGGGAGACCAAGCCGTCTTGCACGGGTTCCGTGGCGCATCCAGCCTCGCGGGAACAGTCCGCATTGACGGGAATACCAGGCGACTTCAGATCACTCTCGCCGCGGAGGCCGGCGGTCAGGCCGCGCCGAGTGTCGTGGGCTTCATCTACAACATCAAGGGGGACGAGCTCACGCTCACCGATCGCGACGGCTTTTCGATTGCGCTGCACAAGCAACCGGTCGCGCACGACCCGCTGGCCAATGCCCAGGCCGAGTTCGTCGCCGCGGAGGGAGTGAGCGACGCGGGCGACCTGCTCGTGACCGTGTTCACGGTCCTTCGATCGGCACGCGCAGGCGCAACCTATTTCCAGCCCGAAAAGAGGTCGCTGAAGACGACAGGGGCGACCGTTCTCTTCGTTCAACAGACCGGATTGAAAACGATATCAGTCGAAGAAGCTCGCGGGCAGATTCGCGGCATTACTCCGGTGCTGGTTGCATACCGACACGACGATCGCCCGTCGCCTCATCAGTTACACGAACTCTGGAAAGACGTGGGACCGCCGATGCCGGATAGCGAGGCCGTCTGCAAGACCTTCGCTCGCGTTTTGCGCCCGGGGACGCTGGTCTTCATCCTCTCCGCACGCGCGAACGTTCCCGAGCCTTGATTTCGGCGACGGACGATCGACGCGACGTTGAACCATCAGACGGCGACTACGATCAAAGCCGTGTCACCGCTCTTGTTTCGGGATGGCGTCCTGTCGCTCTCGCAGTCGCACGGCACGCGGCTTTTCGATGATGGTTTTCGAAAAGATCGCACACCAGTAAGGCGTGCCACTCTTGGCAATGGCGTACCCCACCCCGATTTCCTCGAACCCATCGAGCTCCTTCGCATCCTCGCCGACGAGCGCCTTGGCCGCGTCTTCCGGCGTGAACGCATTGGAGCTGAGCTGGAGCCGGATCTCGCGAGGACGAGCGCCCTGTCCGCCGATCAACTTGAGCGGATCCTCCTCGAGCTTGACGGTGTCCTTGGCGGCCATCGCCGCCGTGTAGGCCATGGCGCCCTTGGCGAGCTTCGGGTCGATCTTCAGCAGCGGCTTCTTGCCCGCCTTTCGATCTTGGTTGATCTTCCTCACCACCCCCGCGGCCGCTTCGTCCGGCTTGAGACGAGGAATCGGCGTGCCTAGATTCACGCACCAGTAAGAATTGCCCTCGTCATCAAAGACCCGCACCCCACCCAGCTCGGTGTAGTCCGCCATGATGTTCTCCCGGTGCACGGGGCTGTTCAGCCAGATTTTCATGACTGGCTCGACGCCCGCCACCCCCATCGCGATGTTCTCAGCGATATTGATGTAGGCATAGCCAGTTCGTTTCACGCGATCGGCGAAAGTCGAATCGTCGCTCCCCGTGTGATCGAGCTTCTTGTGCGCGGCCATGTCTTTGGCGTGGGTGGCCGCCGCGGCACAGAGCTCGGCCGAGAGCTTCAGCGGTCCGTGGCCCTCCTTCTTGCGCTCGCGGTTATGAGCGGCCAGCAGAGCGTCGACCAATCCGTCGGCCGGCTTGCCGTCGGCGGCCGCGGCCGTCGCTGCCGGCGCGGGCTTGGTTTTCTTCCTGGGCTCCTGGCCTTTCAAGTACCTGTTGAAAAACAGCGCCGATCGCTGGCTGGCATCGGCCCAAGCCGAGAATTCGAAATTGTGACCCATGCGGCGATAGATGTGAGTCGCGTAGGGAATATCCTTCGATTTTAGCAGCTCCTCGAATGCCTTCACGCTCGCCAGCGGACTGCCCGGGTCGTTCGATCCTTGCAGGATGAGCACCGGCGGAAAATCCGACTTCGACTCAACCGGCAAGTGTCCCGAGCAAGAGACGATCGCCTTGATCCTCTTGTCGCGCCCTGCGCGATAAAAGGCCAGGTACGAGCCCATCGAGTACCCCAGCAATCCGATCCGATCCGCATCCACGATCGGGTTCGCGGCCGCTAATTCCACCGCGTCCAGAATCGCTTCGTTGAACGCGGCCATATCCCTGCCGGCTGCACGGCCGGCAATGTGGCCGGTGCGCTCGAAGTAATGAGGGAAGTAGACCACGTATCCTTGCGATGCCAGGTCGTGCGCCATCTCGCGAAAGACGTCGGCCGTCGCATCCAGGCCGCCCGATGCATGCAAGAGCAGGATCGCCGGAAGCTTCTCCCCGGCCGCCGGCGCAAAGGTCTCGACCGTCACCATCGCCTCGCCGCTGCGATACCGATCGACCGCCTCGAAGACCTGCGCGTGGGATACCGTGGGCGCGAAAGCGAGGAGAACCAGCCAGAATGCCGGGATGCTCGCCAGTCGATTCATCGATCTGACCTCCGGCAGAAAAACGGCGGGGTCGCTGCTCGTCATCACCGAATCTTCCTCCAGTTCAAACCCACGTGCAAGCACAAACGGCCACGACCGGCCAAGGAGGCGCTCGCGACGCCGGTCCCGCACTTCAAACGGAGTTTAGCGACGATGACCGATCGGGCCCGCCGACGATCGTTCCTGTCGAGCCGCGGGCTGGTTGTCACCGGTTAGTCGGGCTTGCCGCCGTCGGGCGTCTCCACAGTCCTCGCCGCCTATGGCGAACTCGTTGATGGTCGATCGGCTGGCATGCTCGGCGAGCATCCGAGCCGGCGCGATCCATACGCCCGCCGCCCTCTGCTCGTTTCTCCCGGCGATTGCGCGGCCCAGGCGATTGGCGCCCCGCCTCGTCGAGCGATCGTCCGCGTGGCCGTCCTCAGGATATGAGTTCATTGTACGTCACGGCCCGGACCCGGCCGCAAGGCCGAGCCCGGGCCCGCCCATCCTCCGCCCTGCGGGCACCTTCTGCCCCCTCGGGAGAATGCGGTGAGAACCGCGACGGGCCGGGGTGTCGCCGGAGCGGCCGCGGACGGGATTTGGTCCCGGTACGCCGGACCGGACACAAATGGATTCGCTATTCGGCGTCGCGGCGCGTACAATGACACGTGTTCTGCGGGAGTCGCCAATGGGCGACCGCCCATTGGCTCCCAGAAATGACTTAAAATTAGCGGATGACTAGACGAAGGGCAGCCCGGCCATTCCGGGTGGTCCGTCGAAGAGTAAGCCGGCGTGGAGAAGACCCCAAGGGGTTTCTTCCACGCCGGTTTTTTTTGCGCTCGCGTTATTTTGGCTTGGAGGCCAGCGACAACGGCAGGTTCCGGTCGGCCTCGGACCGGAGCCTGCAATCGGCGCTCCGGTTTCCGGACGCGGGGCCAAAATTCAGCGCTCGCTCTTCATCCGGGAAATTTTGGCCAAGAGCACTTTTACCTCCAGCTCCCGAGAGGAGCGTTGGGCAATGAGGACGCGAATATCCCTCGGCGCTGTGGTGGCGTGCGGGCTGGCCGTGTTCGTCGTCGCCGTTCTTCCCGCCCTGCTCCGGGCCGAGGATGTTCTTGGAACCGTCAAGTCGGTGGATGTGCGAGGACGACGATTCGTGCTGACCACGATATCGGGTGATCAGGACGTCGTCGTGCGCGTGAATGAAGGAACGCCGCTCGGTGGCGATGGGAAGGCGTTCAATGATCTCGCCACACTCACGCCGAGTACTCAGGTCCGGCTGATGAACCAACCGCCAGCAGGAGAAGCGAAGTGAACTATGCTCAACGCTTCAAAGCGCCTCCCGGCACCGCCGTCAAGCTTGAAGACATAGACCCGGGTTTCAAAAACCATCACGAAGGCCACAAGGAGGCGGGCAAGGAGATCGAGCACTACCAGCAGAGGCTGAGGGAACTTCAAGAGTTGCTCTACGCCGATGGACGGCAATCGCTCCTGATCTGCCTGCAAGCGCTGGACGCGGGGGGCAAGGACGGGACGATCGAGCACATCCTGGGTTCGATGAATCCACAAGGCTGCAAGGTGGTGGGGTTCAAGCAGCCTTCAGCCGTGGAGCGGCGACACGATTTCCTGTGGCGGATCCATCGTGTCGCGCCGGCCCGTGGTGAAGTGATCATCTTTAACCGTTCACACTACGAGGACGTCTTGATCGCTCGCGTCCATCACCTGGTCCCCCAAGACATATGGTCCCGCCGTTACGATCGAATCAATGCTTTCGAGAGTGGCCTCGTCGAGGACGGCACCCATATCCTCAAGTTCTACCTACATATCTCCAAACGGGAGCAACTGAAACGCTTCAAGGATCGGCTCGACGACCCGGCCAAGCAATGGAAAATCAGCGAGGCCGATTACAAGGAGCAAACCTACTGGGACGACTACACGGCGGCTTACGAAGATGCAATCTCCCGTTGCAGCACCGATCACGCCCCCTGGTTCATCATCCCCGCCGACCACAAATGGTTCTGGAACCTCGCCGTGGCCCGGATCGTCGCGGAACACCTGGAATCGCTCAAGATGACGTTCCCGCCCCCGTCGGTGGATATCGAGCATATTCGCAAGGAGTATCACTCTGCGAAGAAGCGTAGCCGCTGACATGAAAGGCAACATCTGTTCGAGAGAATGCGCCCGCGGCGGCTTTGCCCGCTTTCGAGCGGAGACATGAAATGATCGAAGCGCCAATGTATCCGTTGAGATTTGAGCCGATCTACCAGTATCGGCTCTGGGGCGGCCGCCGCCTGGCCTCGCTGTGCGCGGCACCGCTGCCCGGCGACGGGCCCATCGGCGAAGCCTGGCTACTCTCCGACCGCGATGACCATTCCAGCAAGGTCGCCATCGGGCCGCTCAAAGGATTGACCATTCGACAATTGATGGATCAGTCGCCGGAACAGTTGCTCGGAAAGCTGGCAGGCCGCTTCCCGCGGTTCCCCGTGCTTCTGAAGTTCCTCGACGCACACGAACATCTCTCAGTTCAGGTGCACCCCCAGGATGAGCAGACGGACTATATCCCAGCCGGCGAGCGCGGCAAGACCGAAGCATGGGTCGTGCTCGAGGCGGCAAGGGACAGCCGTATCTACGCCGGCCTGAAGCGAGGCACCACCGAAGAGAATCTCGAGCTAGCGCTCAAAAACCGGGCGGTGGCCGACCTTCTGGCGGGCTTCACGCCGACGGTCGGCGACGCCATCTTCATCCGAGCTGGGACCGTTCACTCTCTAAGCGATGTGGTTGTTTTCGAAGTGCAGGAAAATAGCGACGTCACATTTCGCCTGTATGACTGGGATCGCGTCGATCTCACAACAGGCAAGCCTCGGCCTCTGCAAGTCGAGCAGGCGATTGCCTGCATCGATTTCAACCAGGTCGCGATCGGCCCGGTGGCGCCATTGGTGGAAGAGCAGGCGCCGGTACGGCGAGAGCGACTCTTTCATTGTCAACATTTCTCGGTGTGGCGGCACACGGGACAATCGTCGTTCACAGTCGGCGCGGCGAACACGCCGCGGGTGCTGGTTTGTATCTCCGGCCAAGGCGGGCTCGAGCACAGCGGCACCGATTATCCCGTCGGTCGAGGCGACGTCGTGCTCTTGCCGGCGCAGGTCGGCGCATGTTCCTACCGGCCACGCAATGCGGTCATCTTGCTGGAGGTCGCACTGCCGGAATAGTTCCGGCGGAGAACACAATGAAAAAGCTCGTCGTATTCGACCTGGACGGTACACTCGCGCAGAGCAAGTCATCGCTTGATGATGAGATGGCATCACTGTTTGATAACTTGCTTGTTGTTATCAAGGCCGCTGTGATATCCGGCGGCAGTTGGCCGCAATTTCAAAAACAAGTGCTCTCTCGCCTTACCGGCGACGAACGCTTGAAGAATCTCTCGCTCCTTCCTACATGTGGAACACAGTTTTACAACTTCGAGAAAGATTGGAAAAAGCTCTATGCAGAAGATTTTACCAGCGAGCAGAAAGAGAAAATCATCAGTTCAATCAAGAAGGCGATCGAGCAATCGGGCCTGAAGGCCGAAAAGGCTTGGGGAGAAGTGATCGAAGACCGGGGAAGCCAGATCACGTTTTCCGCGTTAGGTCAAGAAGCTCCCCTCAAAGAAAAGGTGAAATGGGACCCGGATTTCATCAAACGGAAGAAGATGAAAGCCATCCTTGACCCATTGATTCCGGATTTTTCCGTCCGCCTTGGTGGCTCGACTTCCATTGATGTCACGAAGCCGGGCATCGATAAGGCCTACGGGATCAGAAAATTACGAGACATTCTTGGGATTGCGATTGAAGAGATGATCTTCGTCGGTGATGCCTTGTTCCCTGGCGGCAACGACTATCCAGCCGAGCGAGCCGGCGCCCTATCGATCCGGGTCAAAGATCCGCATGAGACGAAACGCGTTATCGAAACAATCATCGCTTGCCTGGGTTGAGTTTAGCCGAGCGTGACCTCGTGAGGAGAAGCAATGGCAGGATTTCAAATGAAACGCCTTGGGATGGTGATGGAGCCTGAGGCGGGCAATCCTCTTGAGGTCGAAGGAACCCTGAACCCGGCAGGGGTTCGCGGCCCCGACGGTCAGTTTTACCTCTTCCCGCGCCTGGTCGCGAAGGGGAATTTCTCACGCATCGGCATCGCACGAGTGAAATTCAATGAGGCCGGCGACCCGGCGGGCGTCGAGCGCCTCGGCATCGCCCTGGAGCCAGAAACGGATTACGAACTGCGGCCTGACGGAAGCGGAGGCTGTGAAGATCCGCGGATTACTTTTGGCGAAGACCTCAAGCGTTACGTGATGACTTACACGGCGCTTTCGCCCGAAGGCCCTCGGATCGCCCTGGCGCTTTCGGAAGACCTGTTCCATTGGCAGCGACTGGGGCTCGCGACCTTCCGCCCGTATGAAGCTATCGCGTTCGACGGCGTCGACAACAAGGATGCCAGTATCTTCCCCGTGGCCATTCGCGATCCTGCCGGGGAACCGGCGATGGCCATCCTCCACAGACCTCTCTTTCCCGGAACACGTCCTGAGGAAACGATGCGCCAACCGGCTTCACGCGTCGTGGATCTCCATCGAGAGAGCATTTGGATTTCTTACTGTCCGTTGGGCAAGGTTGGCGATGACCCATATCACCTCAGCCACTTTACCTTGCATAACCGGCTGGCCAGCCCGGTGGCGCCGTGGGAGCAGCTCAAGATCGGCGGCGGCACTCCTCCTATCCTGACCCGGCACGGATGGCTGCTCATATACCACGGCGTCCATAAACTCGCGGCCCCGAGCCGGGCAGCTCACAAGTTGTGCTACTCCGCCGGGGTGTTGGTCCTCTCCCAGGACTATCCTCGGGTGATCCGTTATCGTTCGCCCGAGCCGGTGCTGACGCCGGAATTGCCCCAGGAACGCATCGGGACCGTCGCCAACGTCGTTTTTCCCACCGCTATCGACCGGCGCGACGATCTCGGCTTGCCCGATCGATTCGATGTCTATTACGGGATGGCCGACAACCGAATCGGCGTGGCCCGTATGGACGTCCCAAAATCTCTGCCGCCGGGGGGACTCGCCGACCCGCCGCGAGCCAAGGGCTCAGTTCACGTCGACGGTCGATCTCAATCTGAGAGTCGTCATCGGGCCCCAGTCACTATCAAAGGAGGTTCATCGCCAACATGACATGCTCAGCCACCATTGCTCCGCCCGAACTGGACGAACTCTGTGTCAACACACTGCGATTTCTGGCCGTGGACGCCGTGCAGAAGGCCAAGTCCGGGCACCCGGGTCTGCCTCTGGGTTCCGCGGCCATGGCCTACGCACTCTGGGATCGCTTTCTCAAGTTCAACCCATGTGATCCTATCTGGCCCGACCGCGACCGCTTCGTTCTCTCGGCCGGACATGGATCGGCGCCGTTGTACGCTCTGCTTCATGTCACGGGCTTCGACTTGCCGCTGGAGGAACTCGAGAGGTTTCGCCAGTGGGGAAGCCGTACGCCAGGCCATCCGGAATACGGCAAAACCGAAGGCGTCGAGGCCACCACCGGTCCCTTGGGGCAAGGCCTGGCGTACGCTGTCGGCATGGCCATCGCCGAGGTCGCCCTTGCGGCGCGATTCAATCGACCGGGTCACACCATCGTGGACCACTACACGTACGTACTGGCCAGCGACGGCGACCTGGAGGAAGGGATTTCTTCCGAGGCGGGATCCGAGGCCGGTCACCTGCGGCTGGGCAAGCTTATCGTCCTGTATGCCGACAACCACATCACGATCGAAGGCAGCACGGAACTGGCCTTCACCGAAGACCGTTCGGCCCGTTTCGCCGCTTTCGGCTGGGATGTCCAGCAGGTCGAACACAGCAACGACATCGACGCGGTCGCCGCCGCACTCGCGGCCGCCCGGGAAGAGAAGGATCGGCCTTCCTTGATTCAAGTTCGCACCCACATCGGCTTCGGCAGTCCCAACAAACAGGACACCGCGGCGGCCCACGGGGCGCCGCTCGGTTTGGAAGAGGTCCGCCTGACCAAAGTAGGGCTGGGCTGGCCGGTGGAACCTCCCTTCCTCATTCCCGCGGAGGCCCTGGAGCATTTTCGGGAAGCGGTCGCGCGGGGAAGTACCGCGCACGCGGAATGGAAGTTACGTCTTGAGCTTTTTGCGGATCATCACCCCGACCTGGCCGCGGAATTCGAGCGGGTCACGCTTCGGCAACTCTCGAAGGGTTGGGACACCGACCTCCCGACATTCACATCAAGGGAAGGCCCAGTGGCAACCCGCATCGCTTCCGGAAAGACGATCGCGGTTCTTTGCTCTCGTCTCCCCGAAATGATCGGAGGGTCGGCCGATCTTGCTCCCAGCACCCACACGAACATGGAAGGGGCCGGTAACTTTGAACCGGAGAGCCGTGCCGGACGCAACATGCATTTCGGCATCCGGGAACACGCCATGGGCGCTATCTTGAATGGCATGGCGCTGCACCGGGGCCTTATCCCCTATGGAGGGACCTTCCTGATCTTCAGCGACTATATGCGTCCTCCCATGCGGCTGGCGGCCATGAACGGCCTGCCGGTGATCTATGTGTTCACCCACGATAGCATCGCCATGGGAGAAGACGGCCCGACCCATCAGCCCGTCGAACAATTGCTCGGATTGAGATCCATCCCGGGCATGGTTGTCATCCGGCCGGCGGATGCCAACGAGACCGTCGCCGCCTGGCGGATCGCCATCAAGCGGAAGGAAGGCCCCACTGCCCTGGTGTTGACGCGCCAGGGACTCCCCGTACTCGACCTGCCCCGCTATCCGGGCATACCAGCGGGAGTGCCGCTTGGCGGCTATATCCTCGCGGATTCTCCGCCTGGTGCGCACCCTGACATCGTTCTGATCGCGACCGGCTCCGAAGTGCATCTGGCGCTGGAGGCCCGTGATCGGTTGGCGACCGAGGGCGTTCAGGCCAGGGTAGTGAGTCTGCCGAGCACAAGCATCTTCTCGATGCAGCCAGACCCGTATCGGGACAGGGTCTTGCCACCAGGCGTGCCCCTCCTGGCCATTGAGGCCGGCACGTCCCTCGGCTGGAATTCCTATGTCGGTCCACAGATCGCGGTGATCGGCGTGGACACCTTCGGGGCATCGGCCCCCGGGCCGGTCGTGATGCAGCACTACGGCTTCACCGTGGAAAACGTCTGCACGCAAACACATAACTTGCTCCGGCAGCTCAAGGTGAAACCGTGATGCGCGTGCGAGTCGTCGCGGATCATGTCGGGTTTAGACTTCTGTCCGGGTGGAAAAGTGATCGCGTGCGCCTCTCGCTTTGGAACTGATGGAGACTTTTCTCGCTGCTCACTTCGGCGGCGCCGAGCGCCGACAGGTGCCGTCCGGCCAAAGTGCAAGCGACGGGAAACCACAAAGTCGGGCCATGAAGGGAAGTGACCGATGACCGCCTCCCATTCCGACGCGCTGTTACTTTTCGGTGCAACGGGCGATCTCGCCCACAAGATGATCTTTCCGGCACTGTATGCGATGGCGAAACGAGGCTCCCTGAAAGTCCCGGTGATCGGCGTCGCTTTCCCCAAGTGGAGTCTGGAGGATCTGCACAATCGCGTGAAGGACAGCGTGAAGCGATCGGGCGGGATCGATAATCAAGCCGCGCTGGACTACCTTCTGTCCCTGCTCAGTTACGTAAGCGGGGACTATAACGACCAAGGCACGTTCTCGGCGATAAAGAAGGCGATCGGTGGCGCCGTTCGCCCTGCGCACTATCTCGCCATCCCGCCGTCGCTCTTCGAGACGGTGATCAAAGGGCTCGGTGCCGCGGACCTGGCCGAGCACGCGCGCGTCATCGTTGAAAAGCCGTTCGGACGCGACCTGGCCTCCGCGCGAGCTTAACCGCGTCGCGAGATCGGTGTTCCCGGAAGACTCGATCTTCCGGATCGACCACTTCCTCGGGAAGGAGGCGATCATGAACATCCTCTATTTCCGCTTCGCCAATTCGTTCCTGGAGCCGATCTGGAACCGCAACTTCGTGGCCAGTTTCCAGGTAACACTTTCCGAGGATTTCGGCGTTCTTGGCCGCGGCGCGTTTTACGAGACCGCCGGCTGTCTGCGCGACGTGATCCAGAACCACCTCTTCCAGATCGTCGCGCTGCTTGCCATGGAGCCGCCGGCCATCAGGGACTTTGGAGCCGTGCATGGCGAGAAAGCGAAGGTTTTCGAAGCCACGCGCCCTTTGAAGCCGGATGACCTGGTGCGCGGGCAATACGCCGGCTACCTTGAGGAGCCCGATGTGGCGAAGGGTTCCGACGTCGAGACTTTCTGCGCCATGCGGCTTTTCATCGACTCGTGGCGCTGGGAGGGCGTGCCGTGGTACCTGCGATCCGGCAAGTACCTGGCCGAATCCGCGACCGAGGTACTGGTGGAGCTGAAGCCGCCGCCGCAGCGGCTTTTCGCCGACTCATCGCCCCTAACCGGCCCGGCCAACTATCTGCGATTCCAGCTCTCCCCCAATTCCGCCATCGCTCTCGCCGCTCGCGTAAAGAGCGCAGGGAAGGACTTCGTTGGCGAACAGCGCGAACTCTACCTGGTCGAAGAACAGCCGGGAGAGCAATTGCCCTACGAGCGGCTCCTGGACGACGCCATGGCCGGCGACGGCGCGCTTTTCACACGTGAAGTCGCGGTCGAGGCCGCCTGGGCCGTGGTCGAGCCAGTTCTTGAGAACCACCAGCCGACCCTCCCCTACAAGCGCGGCAGTTGGGGGCCGAAAGAGGCCGACGCCCTGATCGCCGCAGATGGCTGCTGGCATAACCCAAAGCGCTCGGCGGTTTCCGAATGACCCACATTGCCCCAGTCGTAGTCCTGCTCGAAGTCGATAACCGGACTGAGTGAAGATATATGAAAGCGACCCAAAAACTCCACGAAATGGGCCAGAGCCTCTGGCTCGACAACATCACCCGCGGTCTGCTGAAGAGCGGCACGCTCCGCCGCTATCGACATCGATGCCCTGGCCGCCCAGCTCCAGGATGAAGGGGCCAGGTCGTTCGTTGAGTCCTGGAAAGATCTATTAGCCTGCATTGCGTCCAAGCGCGAGGCGCTCAAGTGAGCGAACCGGCAATGTCGACTCAACCGGCCGAGAATTCGAATCACGGCGTGATCACGTCGGTGCGCGGAAGCGTGGTCGATGTGCGGTTCGATGACAGCCTGCCGCCCATCTACTCGTTGCTATACGCAGGCAAGGAACCGCGGGTCTCCATCGAAGTGCTGATGCAGCTCGATGTCGATCATGTCCGCGGAATCGCCTTGAACCCCACGCAGGGTCTCGCTCGCGGCATGGCCGTGGAGGATACCGGCGGGCAGTTGAAGGTGCCGGTCGGCAAAGGAATTCTCTCGCGAATGTTCGACGTTTTCGGAAACCCCATCGACCGCCAGCCGGCGCCGTCGGATGTGGAATGGCGCACCATCCATCGAGACCCGCCGCCGCTCGCGAGTCGTTCCACAAAGTCTGAAGTCTTTGAAACGGGCATCAAGGTCATTGACGTGCTCGTGCCGCTGGAGCGCGGGGGCAAAGCAGGACTTTTCGGTGGCGCGGGCGTCGGCAAAACGGTGCTGCTGACCGAGATGATTCACAATATGGTCGGGCATCAAAAGGGCGTGAGCATGTTCTGCGGGATCGGCGAGCGCTGTCGCGAAGGGGAAGAGCTCTACCACGATATGAAAGAAGCCGGCGTGCTACCGCACATGGTGATGATGTTCGGCCAGATGAACGAGCCGCCAGGCGCCCGGTTCCGCGTCGGCCTGGCGGCCGTCACGATGGCTGAGTACTTCCGGGATGATGAACATCGCGACGTGCTGCTATTGATCGACAACATTTTTCGTTTCATCCAGGCGGGAATGGAAGTTTCCGGCTTGATGGGGCAGATGCCGTCGCGACTCGGCTATCAACCGACGATGGGCACGGAATTGTCGGGCCTTGAGGAGCGCATTGCCAATACCGACACGGGCGCCATCACGTCCATTCAGGCTGTCTATGTCCCGGCGGACGACCTGACCGACCCCGCGGCGGTACACACGTTCTCACACCTTTCCGCGTCGATCGTTCTCTCACGCAAGCGGGCGAGCGAGGGACTCTACCCGGCCATCGATCTGCTGCAATCCAACTCGAAGATGGCAACCCCGACAATCATCGGCCAGCGCCATTACGTACTGGCACAGGACATCCGCAAGACGCTGGCGCAATACGAGGAACTCAAGGACATCATCGCCATGCTCGGGATGGAGCAGCTATCTCCAGATGACCGTAACGTGGTCGGCCGCGCCCGGAGGCTCGAACGATTTCTGACCCAGCCGTTTTTCGCGACCGAACAGTTCAGCGGCATCAAGGGAAAGGACGTCAGCTTGCAGGACGCGATCGACGGCTGCGAGCGCATCCTGAGCGATGAGTTCAAGGATTTTCCCGAGAGCGCCTTCTACATGATCGGCTCGATCGACGAGGCCAAGGAGAAAGCGAAGGCCGCCAGACCCGCAAGTCCTGCCGATTCTTGGACCGACGCCAAAGTTCAAGTGAAACCCCAGGCGGTTGGTAAACCCAAACCGGCGACCAAACAGGGAGTCAAAGCCCATTAATCTCAAGGTTCTCCTCCCCTTCCAGATCTTTGTCGAAAAGAACGGCGTGAAACGGATTGTCGCCCAATCAATCCAGGGTTCCTTTGGACTCCTGCCGCACCGGCTCGACTGCGCGACAGCCCTGGCGCCGGGGATTCTGACCTACGAAACCGAAGAGGAAGGCGAGGTCTATCTGGCCGTCGATCAAGGGGTGATGGTCAAGACGGGCATGGATGTTCTGGTTTCGGTGCGCAATGCGATCGGCGGGACCAACCTCGACAAACTGCATGAGGCGGTAAAGCAAGAGTTTCTCGCCGTGGACGAACAGGAGAGAAACGTTCGCTCGGTCCTGGCGAAGATGGAGGGAGGTTTCATCCGCCGCTTCATGGAATTTCAAAATGAATGAAGAACAGGAAGCGAACTCAAGAACAGGCGAGACGACTTTCAGCCGGCAGGTCGGCGCCCAGGCGTCGCGCAAGCTGAAGGCCCAGCGCAGGGCCACGCGGAACATCTGGTTCGGGTTCGGGATGTCGGGGCTGGTTGGATGGTCGGTGATTGTACCAACCCTGATCGGCGTTGCGCTCGGTGTCTGGATAGATAAACATTATAGATCATCGTATTCCTGGACGCTGATGCTGATGTTGATCGGCGTATTGATCGGCTGCTTGAACGCGTGGCACTGGGTGTCGCGAGAAGTTAAGGCGTAAGGGACGAGGAGGAGGCTCCAGATGAGTGAAATCCCGGCTCTTGCCCTCGCGTTCTTTGCAGGCGCCTTGCTGGGCATGTTTTTCTTCGGCGGCCTTTGGTGGACCGTCCAGAAGGGTGTTGCGTCCGAGAGGCCGGCGCTCTGGTTCTTCGGCAGCCTAGTACTGCGAACGAGTTCGATTCTGGCTGGATTCTATTTTGTTTCTCAAGGCCATTGGTCGAGGCTCGCGACGTGCCTCCTTGGATTTCTGATCGCGCGCTTGATCGTCGTGAGACGGCTCACACATGCGCCGGCGGAAGAGCATACCCGATTCGAAGAGGAGACCAGCATTGCGTCTGAGTCCCGATGATCTGGTTTTCTGGCGCTACCGCTTCGTCGAGCTCAATAGCACGATCGCCACGACCTGGGTGCTCATGCTCGCGATGACGGTCGCTGCATTGCTGATCACGCGCAAGCTCGCGACGGAAGGACACATCTCGCGCTGGCAAGGCTTCCTCGAAATCGTTGTGACGGCCATCCAAGAACAAATCGAAGAAGTCGGCCTTCACCATCCGGCGAAGTATGTGGGTTTTCTGGGCACCTTATTCCTGTTCATCGCTGTGTCCAACCTCTTTGCGATCATCCCAGGATACGAAGCACCGACAGGTTCGCTCTCGACGACGTCGGCTCTGGCGATCTCGGTGTTTGTCGCCGTGCCGCTCTTCGGCATCGAGGAGCAAGGGTTCGGCGGCTACTTGAAGTCATACCTGAAGCCGACGTGGATCATGCTGCCGTTTAACGTCATCAGCGAGCTCTCGCGCACGTTTGCCTTGGCGATCCGCCTGTTCGGCAACATCATGAGCGGGACGATGATCGTCGGCATCCTGCTGACGATTACGCCCCTCATCTTTCCAATCTTCATGAACCTGCTCGGCCTGCTCACCGGCATGGTGCAGGCGTACATCTTCAGCATCCTTGCCACCGTTTACATCGCGGCCGCCACGCGAACCCGCGAAGCGTGAAACAAGACCACCAGCAATGAAAGGACACGTATGGACAGCATGACTCTGATTGCGATCGTTTCGATCATTACCGCTGGCGTCACGATCGGACTGGGGAGTATCGCGCCCGCACTCGGCGAAGGGCGGGCCGTCTCGACGGCGCTCAGCTCACTGGCGCAGCAGCCCGATGCCGCGACCACGATCACGCGAACCTTGTTCGTGGGCCTGGCGATGATCGAATCCATCGCAATCTATTGTCTCGTGATCTCGATGATCCTGATCTTCGCCAACCCGTTCTGGAACCACGTCATTGAAAAGGCCACTGGGAAGTAAGCGATGCTAATCAACTGGTTCACCGTCTTCGCCCAGGCAATCAACTTCCTCATTCTGGTGTGGTTGCTGAAGCGATTCCTTTACAAACCGATCCTCCAAGCTATCGACGAACGCGAGAAGGGCATCGCCGCCCAGCTTGCGCAGGCCGAGGAAAAAGTAGCCGAAGCGCAAAAGGAACGCGACGACTTTCAGCACAAGAACGAAACCTTCGACAAGGAGCGCGCGGCGCTCTTGAAAAAAGCCACGGACGACGCCAATTCCCAACGTCAGAGGCTGCTCGACGAGGTAAGAAAGGATGCCGATGCTTTGCGCGCCAAACGCCAGGACGCATTGCAGAGCCGAACAACGTAACCTGAGTCAAGACATCATCCGCTTGACCCAGAAGCAGGTCTTCGCCATCACGCGGAAGACGCTCTTGGACCTCGCCGGCACGGGCCTCGAGGAACGCATCGGCGACGTATTCGTCCAGCGCGTGCGTGCCTTGACCGGCGAGGCCAAGGAGCAGTTGGCGACCGCCTTCAAGACGTCGAACCACATGGTGAGTGTGCACAGCGCGTTCGATCTGCCGCCGGCACAGAAAGGCGCGATCGAAAAGGCGGTGAAGGAAACGTTCGCCCCGGACGCTCAGGTCCAATTCGAGACCGCGCCGGAGCTGGTCAGCGGCATCGAACTCTCCTCGGGCGGACACAAGGTGGCCTGGAGCATCGCGGATTACCTGACGACGCTGGAAAAGAGCGCGGGCGAACTTCTGCACAAGGATGTCAAGCCCGAATCCACTCCGGATGCAAAGTCCAAGCCCGAACCAGAGGCCGAAGCCAAGCCCGACCCGAAGGCCGGAGCCAAACCCGCTCCAAACGGTGAAGCCAAGTCCGAGCCAATCGCTGAAGCCAAGCCAGCGCTGAAGGCCGAAGCCAAGCCCGAGCCAAAAGCCGAAGCCAAGCCCGAGCCGGAGCTTGAACCGGTGCCATCGGCCCAGAAGACGGACCATTGAATAACTCGCCTGAGAGCCTGCACAGCATCTTCGACCACGCGTTCGCGGGGATAAGCCGCACGCTTGAAGCCTTCACGCCGCAACTGACGCCGCGTGAGGTGGGCACGATCACGAGCGTCTCCGTCGGCATCGCCAAGGTCTCGGGCCTGCCGGGCGTGGGCTTCGATGAGCTCGTCAAGTTTCCCGGTGATCTGTACGGCATCGCGTTCAACGTCGATTCGGACGAGATCGGCGTCGTGCTCCTTGGCGAATGCGAGCATCTGCACGCGGGCGATGAAGTCGAACGCACAGGCCGAGTGATGGACGTGCCGGTCGGCGATGGGTTAATCGGGCGCGTCATCGACCCGCTGGGCGGGCCGTTGGATGGCAAAGGGCCGGTCGCCTCCAGCCAGCGTTTGCCCATCGAGCGCCCCGCCCCGCCCATCATGGACCGCGCCCTCGTTTCCGTGCCTCTGCAAACCGGCATCATCGTCATCGATGCGCTGATTCCGATCGGACGCGGCCAGCGCGAGTTGATCCTCGGCGACCGGCAAACCGGCAAGTCCGCCATCGCGATCGACACCATTCTGAACCAGCGCGACCAGAATGTGCTGTGCGTCTATTGCGCGATCGGCCAGCGTGCATCCGCCGTCGCCAAGGTCGTCGCCAACCTGCGCGACAACGGCGCAATGGATTACACGGTCGTCGTCGTGACCGAAGGCAACGACCCGCCCGGGCTCGCCTACATCGCCCCCTACGCCGCGACCAGCATCGCGGAGCATTTCATGGAAGCGGGCCGGGACGTGCTGATCGTTTACGACGACCTGACCCACCATGCCCGCGCCTACCGCGAGATTTCGCTGCTCTTGCGCCGGCCGCCGGGTCGCGAAGCGTTTCCCGGCGATATCTTTTACATCCACTCGCGGCTGCTGGAGCGTGCCACGCATCTTCGCGACGACCTTCACGGCGGCTCGCTCACCGCGTTGCCCATCATCGAGACCGAGGCGCAGAACATCTCCGCATACATTCCGACGAATCTCATCTCCATCACGGACGGTCAGATTTACCTGTCGCCGACGTTATTCGAGCTGGGCGTTCTTCCCGCCGTCGATGTCGGCAAATCCGTATCACGCGTCGGTGGCAAGGCGCAACGGGCGGCTTACCGAGCGGTGGCGGGCGATCTCAAGCTCGCGTACGCGCAGTTCTCTGAGCTGGAATCCTTCGCCAAGTTCGGCACCCGGCTTGATGACCACACGCGCAAGATTATCGACCATGGCCAGCGAATCCGGGCCATCCTCATACAACCGGAGCTCGAACCGGCGTCGGTCCCCGAACAAATCGTCATCCTCGTGGCGCTCGACCAGCGGTGTCCTGGACAGTGTGCCGATCGACAAGATGCGGGATGCCGAGGAAGCTCTGAGAAAGGCGGCCACGGAAATCCCCGCTGAGATTCGCAATCGCTTCTCCTCTAACGACAAGTTGAGCGACGAGGACCGCAAAGCGATCCTGCAAGTCGTTGGCAAAGCGATCGCGCCCTTCCAGCCAAAACCCGATCCCGAACCCAAGAAGAAGCCATGAGCGATACACTGGCGAGCCTGCGCCGCAAGATCTCGCGGAGCGGGCGACTTGAAATCGGTGGTCCGCTCGATGAAGGCCCTGGCAGCCTCGAGCATCGGACAATATGAGAAGTCGGTGCTGGCTCTGGCGGACTATGATCGCACTGTGGAACTGGGCTTGGCCGTGTGCTTGAGGAATCGGGAGGCCGCCGCTCTAGAAGCCGGGCGCCCAGCAGGGGGTGCGACGGTCGTGACCGCTATCGTCTTCGGCTCGGATCAGGGGCTCGTCGGCCAGTTCAATGATGTGCTGGCGGATTTCGTCGCCAAGGCGCTCGATCCTCTACCGGGGAAAAAGAAAGTCTGGGCCGTCGGCGACCGCATTCACTCGCGGCTGGCGGATGCCGGTCTCACGCCGGCGGGACTTTTCGCCGTTCCCACGTCCGTGAGCGCCATCACGCCGCTCGTCGGACAGATTCTCGTTGAAAGTGAAGCGCATCACGGCAAGGGCGAGATCGTTCAACTTTACCTCTTCCACAACCGCCCCAAGCCGGGGGCGGCCTATGAGCCCGTCAGTCAACACCTGCTGCCTCTGGATGATCAATGGGGACTCAGGCTGGCCCATCTCCCCTGGCCGACCAAAAACCTGCCCGAGGTGATTGGTGACCGTGAGCGAACGTTGCAGGCTCTCGTACGGGAATATCTTTTTGTCTCGCTCTTCAAGGCTTGCGCCGAATCGTTGGCAGCCGAAAACGCGAGCCGCCTGGCCGCCATGCAGCGAGCGGAGAAAAACATCGACGAACTGGTGGGAGACCTGAATCAGAGGTTCCGCCGCCTGCGCCAGACTTCCATTGATGAGGAATTGTTCGACGTCCTATCCGGCTACGAATCATTGTCCAAAGCAAAGACTCGCTGAGGTGTGAAATCACGACAAGAAATGATCGATCCCGCATCCTGACGATCAACGGCGGATCATCGAGCCTCAAGTTCGCGCTCTTTGAGCGTACCGATACGCTCGCGCGGCTCCTGTCCGGTCGCGTCGATCGGATCGGGCTGGAGGATGCCCGGTGGGTCCTGGCGCAGGCCAGTGGCGGTCGCGAGGAGGATCGCCGGGTCGATGCCCCGGACCAGAAGGCGGCCGTCCGCCTGCTGATCGATTGGCTCGAACGCGCAGTCGGTTTCGCGGCAATCGCCGCCGTCGGGCATCGTGTCGTTCACGGGGGAAGTCGCTACCATCAGCCCGAACGCGTCACGGCCGAGCTGATCGAGGAATTGCGCAGGATCAGCTCGCTACGACCCGGATCACTTGCCGGGCGAGATCGACCTGATCGAGGCATTCCGAAACCGTGATCCCGACTTACCCCAGGTTGCGTGCTTCGACACCGCATTTCATCACGACATGCCCCGCGTGGCCCAGATCGTGCCGATCCCCCGGCGGTTCGAGGCCGCCGGGGTCCGGCGCTATGGCTTCCATGGCTTGTCGTATGCGTATCTGATGGAGGAACTGGCCCGGGTCGCCGGCCCGGAGGAAGCCCGGGGCCGCGTCATCCTGGCGCACCTGGGCGCCGGGGCAAGCCTGGCGGCGGTCCGGGGTGGCCATTCCATCGACACGTCCATGGGCTTCACGCCGGCCTCCGGGCTGGTCATGGGGACGCGCACGGGCGACCTCGATCCGGGCCTGGTCCGGTTCCTGTCGCGGGCCGAGGGAATGACGGCCGACCAGTTCGACAGCCTCGTGAACCACGAGTCCGGCCTGCTCGGCGTCTCGGAAACCAGCTCCGATGTGCGCGATCTCCTGGCACGGCAGAATGTCGATGTCCGGGCGGCCGAGGCAATCGAACTGTTTTGCTACCAGGCGAAGAAGTGGATCGGCGCCTTCGCCGCCGCGCTCGGCGGACTGGACACCCTGGTGTTCGCCGGGGGGATCGGTGAGAACGCGCCCGAGATCCGCCGCCGGATTTGCGAGGGACTTGGCATTCCTCGGGATCGCCTTGGACGAAGGCCGAAACGCATCCAGCGCCCTCCTGATCTCGACCGACCAAGGGCCGGTCAAGGTCCGGGTCATCCGCACCGACGAAGAGTTGATGATCGCCAAGGCCGCGGCTCGTCTCACGCCGCGGCCGTCATGATTCTTTGTCATCCACGAATTCACACCGATCGAACCTGATGAAGGAGCCAGCCGATGTCAAGACTCGAAGTCAAGAACAGTGCTCTTGCGCCGGAACAACCTCGCACGGGCCCGTCCCAGACCGGACTGGGCTCGCGATCTACGGACAAGAAGGTCCCGCTCGAGCCGGAAGAACTCCGCAAGATCAATGCCTACTGGCGGGCCGCCAATTACCTGTCCGTGGGCCAGATCTATCTCTACGACAACCCTTTGCTTCGAGAGCCGCTCAAGTTGTCGCACGTGAAGCCGCTGGTGGTCGGACACTGGGGCACGACGCCGGGGCAGAACTTCATCTATGTGCACTTGAACCGGGTCATCAAAAAGTATGACCTGGATATGTTCTACGTCGCCGGTCCCGGTCACGGTGGCCCGGCGATCGTGGGCAACGTTTACCTCGAAGGCACGTGGAGCGAGGTGTATCCGAACGTCAGCCAGGACGAAGCCGGGCTGAAAAAGCTGTTCAAGCAGTTCTCGTTTCCCGGCGGGATTTCCAGTCACGTTGCTCCGACGACGCCGGGGTCGATTCACGAAGGTGGCGAGCTGGGTTATTCGCTCAGCCATGCCTTCGGGGCCGCGTTCGACAATCCCGGTCTGATCGTCGCCTGCGTCGTCGGCGACGGTGAAGCGGAAACGGGCCCCCTGGCGACCGCCTGGCAGTCCAACAAACTTCTCAACCCAATTACCGACGGAGCCGTGCTGCCGATCCTGCACTTGAACGGCTACAAGATCAGCAACCCGACCGTCCTGGCCCGCATCGAGCATGAGGAATTGGAGCAATTCTTCCGAGGCTGCGGCTGGACGCCCTACTTTGTGGAAGGTGATGAGCCGGAAAAGATGCATCAACTCATGGCCACCATCCTGGAAAAGGCCATCGAGGACATCCGGCAAATCCAAAGCAATGCGCGGAACAAGAACGACGCCTCTCGGCCGCGCTGGCCAATGATCGTCCTCAGGTCACCCAAGGGCTGGACGGGACCGAAGGTCGTCGATGGTCTGCAAATCGAGGGCACCTTCCGGGCGCACCAGGTGCCGATCCTGGTGGATTCCGAGCATCCCGATCATGTCAAGCAGCTTGAGAGCTGGATGAAAAGCTACAAGGCCGAGGAGCTTTTCGATGAAAATGGCCGACTCATGCCGGAACTGGCCGAGCTGGCGCCGAAGGGCGACCGACGGATGGGCGCCAATCCGCACGCCAACGGCGGAATTCTGCTGCGCGACCTGCGCATGCCGGACTTCCACGTCCACGCGGTGAATGTGCCTTCGCCGGGTGCCGTTGACGGCCAGGACACGCTCGTGCTGGGTAAGTTCCTGCGCGACGTGGCCAAGCTGAATCAGGATCAGCGTAATTTCCGCATCTTCGGTCCCGATGAGACACTCTCGAATCTTCTGGGCGCGGTTTTTGAAGTCACCAATCGTCAGTGGGATGCCCGGGAAGTAAAGAATGATGAATTCCTCGCGCCCGCCGGACGCGTGCTGGACTCGATGCTCAGCGAGCACCAGTGCGAGGGTTGGCTGGAAGGATATCTGCTGACCGGGCGGCACGGACTGTTCAACAGCTATGAGGCCTTCATTCGCATCGTCGATTCGATGTTCAGCCAGCATGCCAAGTGGCTGAAGGTAACGTCGGAACTGCCCTGGCGCCGGAAGATCGCGTCGCTGAACTATCTGCTCGCCTCCCACGTCTGGCAGCAGGATCACAACGGCTTCACGCACCAGGATCCCGGTTTCCTCGACCACGTTATCAACAAGAAGGCCGACATCGTGCGCGTTTACCTGCCGCCCGACGCCAATTGTCTGCTGTCGGTCTTTGATCACTGCCTGCGCAGCCGGCATTACGTCAACGTGGTGGTGGCCGGCAAACACGCACTCCCGCAATGGCTGACCATGGACGCCGCGGTCGTGCATTGCACGGAAGGAATTGGCATCTGGCAATGGGCCAGCAACGATCAGGACGCCGAGCCGGACGTGGTGATGGCCTGCTGCGGAGACACGCCCACGCTGGAGATTCTGGCCGCCGTTTCGATTCTTCGCCAGCATCTGCCCGATCTGAAAATCCGGGTGATCAATGTCGTCGATCTGATGAAGCTGCAGTCCAAGAGCGAGCACCCGCACGGACTGAGCGACACGGATTACGATTCGCTTTTCACCAAGGACAAGCACATCATCTTCGGCTTCCATGGATACCCATGGCTGGTCCACCGGCTGACCTACCGCCGGACCAACCGCAACCTCCATGTCCGGGGCTACAAGGAAGAGGGCACGATCACGACGGCCTTTGACATGCGCGTGCAGAATGACCTGGACCGCTTTCATCTGGTGCAAGACGTGGTGGATCGCCTGCCGCATTTGGGTTCCAAGGGGGCCTATCTGAAGCAGATGGTGCAGGACAAGCTCATCGAGCACAAGCATTACATTGATCAACACGGCCAAGACTTGCCGGAGATCCGCAACTGGAAATGGGGCAAATCCAAATGAATACGCAAGAGCTTATAGACACCGCGAGGACGCTCGTCGCCGGCGACAAGGGCTTGCTGGCGATGGATGAAAGTAATCCAACGTGCAACAAACGATTTGCCAAGTTGGGGATTCCCCAGACCGAGGAGGCCCGGCGCGGGAGCACGCGATGGAGACCGGACATGCGTCAGAAATTCATCGTCGGTAACTGGAAGATGTATACCAGCACCGTCGTCGCCAGTCGGCTGGCCAAGGCGGTCGTGGATGGCGTGGGAACAAAGGAGTGCGTGTCCGTCGCCGTCTGTCCGCCCCCGGGAGCCGACGTGCGGTTATTCGATGTCGAATCCCGCAGAACGCTCGTTAGTATGCACGCCTCGACGAGAGGACACAAGTCGCTGGTGTTCCGGCCGGTATTATTGACACCAGATCGCTTCGCGGGACGCCCACCGACGTTCGGGCCGCTTGGCGCTGACTTTCAGGTATCCCCAATTCTCCCGGTTTCTCATCGTGCCGGCAACTCCGAGACGGTCGCCAAGATTTGCAGCACTTTCCCGAAATCGCCCGGTTTGACCAAGTGGTGATCGAAGCCCGCCGCAAACGAACGCTGAAGGTCGCTCTCCCCTCCGTACCCGGTCATGGCGACGAGCACGGCGTTCTGAAGAGCGGGCTGCTGACGTAGCTGCTTCGCTACCTCAAAGCCATTGAGTCCCGGCAAGCCGATGTCCAGCAGCACCACGTTCGGTCGGTAATCGAGGGCCGCCTCCAGAACCGTCGAGCCATCGTAAGCCGTTCTAACATCATGGCCGGATTCTGTGACCAGCATCGCCAGGGTCGTCACCGTATCCACGTTGTCATCCACCACCAACACCCGCAAGGATGTGACCGGTCGGCTGGGCCGTTTCGGCGGGTGGCGATGACGCCTGCGGCCGGGGAGCCGACACCACCGGCAGACGCACGACGAACTCGCTGCCTTGCCCCAAAGCACTGGAAACCGCCACCGTTCCCCCGTGCATTTCCACGAGGCGTTGCACCAAAGCCAGTCCGATGCCCAACCCGCCTTGCGAGCGGTCCAGGGACCGTTCCGCCTGCGTGAACAGCTCGAAGATGCGGGGCAGGATTTCGGGGGCGATGCCGACGCCCGTATCCCGCACACGCAGCACCGCCTCCTCGCCCTCTTGTTGGACAGTCAGCCAGACGTGACCACCTTGATCGGTGTACTTGGCGGCATTGGTGAGGAGGTTCACCACGACCTGTTCCAACCGGGCCGCGTCCGCGTGCACCCAGATCGCTTGCGTCGGCAGCGACACCGTCAGTTCATGCTTGCGTTGGTCGATCAGCGAGCGGACCGTCGCCACCGCATTTTCCGCCACGACGCCCACGGCAATCGATTCTTGGCGAAGCTGAATCCTGCCCGTGGTGATGCGAGAGACTTCGAGCAATTCATCAACGATCCGTGTCAGTTGCCCCACCTGCCGCTCAATGATGCTGGCGGATTGCTGAAGTATCGGGTTCTCGATGCCCTGTAGACGATTCCGGGTGCTGTGCAGGCGCAAGAGAAGAGCGGCATTGAGGATGGGAGCAAGCGGGTTTCGAAGTTCATGGCTGAGCATCGCCAGGAACTCATCTTTGCGGCGGTCCAGGTCGGCGAGCGCCGCCGCCTGCTCCTGCGTCAGTCGCTGAAGGCGGCTGCGTTCGGTGATGTCACGGATGTTGCATTGAACGACTTGGTGGTTGTTCTCTCCATAGACGTTGCTGACGAACTCGACCTCGACCTTGTGCCCGCTTGCTGCTTTCCAGAGGCAGGTTTTCGTAGCGGACGTAGCCCTTTTCTTGCAGTTCCCGGTAAACGGCCCGGCTCTCCTCGATGTCTCGGAACAGGCCGATCTCCCACAGTTCCTTGCCCAGGAACTCATCGTGCGAGTAGCCCAACAAGGCCGTCATGAACGGGTTGGCGTCGATCACCTTCCCCGTGTCGGCGTCGAGGATGAGGATGCCGTCCTTGGCCATCTGGAACAGCCGCCGATACCGGACTTCGGAGTGCTCCACGGCGGCTTCTGCCCGCCTACGGTCGGTAATGTCCTCGATGGCAAGAAGGACCAAATGCGGGTCGTTGCTCTCTGGAGGGAACCTGCGGGCGTTGAGCAGCATGTTCCTTCGCCCGAGAGCGGGGAAGTCGTGTTCAACCTCGAAATCTTCGACGGGATGGCTGTTGCTCAGGACTTGGGTGAGTAGCGTCCGCAGTTGGGGGATGTTCCACTGACCGTTGCCTAAGTCGTAGACGAAGCGGCCCTCCGTCTCTGGTTTCGAGGCATGAAAGTTCCGGTAGAAGGCCGCGTTGGCCGAGCGAACCCGCAGGCTGTTGTCGAGAACGACAAATGGCTCTCGCAAGGTCGCGACGATGTTCTCAGCGTAGGCAAGGGCGAGTTCCAGTTGATGTGTACGCTTGTCATCGTTTGCTTCCAATTTGCCCCCCATCTCATGCCGTGCTCGGATGTTCCTGCGATCTAATGAGCTATCCCGAAAAGGCAGATTGTCGCGCGATTGGACGGGCCCCAAGTTAGTTAGCTGGGAGCGGACCCACGATTCATCGGCGGTTCGCCGTTAGCTTGATCGTACCGCTCCTGGCCGCGGCGACGAATTCCACCCCGATTCATAGCCCTATCATTTGTTCGGTTGCCTGTAATCAGGCGACTCGGCCAGGGTGAAGAGCACGACCTCTTCTCCGGTGACGGTGCTGATGTCGTGGTGCAGGCTCAACACCTTGACGCTTGTGACCTCTTGAATCATCGCTTCCATGACCGGCCGAGCCGTTTCGATCAGATGAGTCCGTACTCCTTTGAGTAGGTTCCTCCCATTCTCGGCCGGGATCGACTTGACCAGTTGCTGTTCAGCCGCGGTCAACACGCCCTGGAGGCGGACCACGAGAAGGTCACCGATCAGGTGGGCGTGAATGTCCCTGGGTCCACGGCCCATGTACTCCAGTTGAAACCGTCTGATGACTTCGCAAACGGCCTTCGATCTCACCCCGTGTTTTCATAGGGACCTCAGTACCGCACATGAAACTCCGACAGACAGGGCAGGCGCTTTTTTGCTTTGTCCGTCGTGAGCCTTCCTTTCGTGTTCAACCGAACAATCGTACGAATTCATCGGTGATGCTCCGGTAGCACTCGCAAGAACCGGCCATCAAGCCACCCCGATCGAGGACAGTGAGTTTCCCCCGGCTGTAACGGATCAATCCTTTCTGCTGGAAGGGTTCGAGAACCTCGGAGACAGTAGAACGCCGCACGCCGAGCATCTCGGCCAGGAACTCGTGCGTCATTGGGAAGACATCCGAGTGCGCCCGGTCCTGGGTCATCAACAGCCATCGGCAACAGCGCTGGTGAACCGAGTGCAGGCCATTGCAAGCCACGGCCTGCGAAACCTCCGCAAGAAAGGCGGTGTGGTAGAGGATCAGCAACCGGCGCAAGGCGCTATCCCGGCTCACCTCTTCCCGCAGCGCTGCTTCTGGCATCCGCAGGGCGTCGCCTGGAACCTGCACGATCACCCGATTGGCCGTTATCTTGGCCCCGACGAGGAGTGGGAGGCCCACCATGCCATCGTCCCCTATCGTCGCTACCTCGATGGCCCTGCCGTCTTCCATCACGGTCAGAGCAGAGACGACACCGCGGTTCGGGAAGTAGGCGTAGTCGATGGACGATCGGGCCTCGTAGAGGACGTGTTTCAACGCCAGCGGGACGAGTTGTAGGCGGGGGAGAAGGCGCTGGTACTCGTCCGCGGGCAACCGGGCCAGGAGCCGGTTTCCCGGCGGCACAGCCAGCGGTTTGGTCTCGGACATGGCTCCCCACCCTCCCGGCTCCACCGCCAGCGTCCGTAGGACGAAGGCAAGGCGTATAGCGGCGGCACAAGATCGACCTTCCTGGTCTGTCTGCCAGCAGACCATCCTATCCTTTTGTCTGCTGGCAGAAACACAACGTCTGTACGGTTTCCGACAAGACGGCAAGAATTCTTGTGCGATAATGGAGCGAGAAGCGCAAGGGCCGAGTCCGGGTGCAGCGCACCGCCGGGCCCGACCGCAGCGAGGAGGCGCAAAATGGCTAAGCTTCGGAGAGTCCACGTCCTCGGCGAGAACCGGCTGTTGGCTGCTTTGCCGAGGAAGGAATACGACCGCCTGCGTCCCCATCTGGAGAAGGTGTCCTTACCCTTGAAGGACATTCTCTACGAACCAAAAGGCCCGATTTCGCACGTCTATTTCCCGCTCGACGGGGTGGTCTCCCTGGTGATCATCATGGACAACGGCTTCTCGCTCGAAGTGGGCGTCATCGGCAACGAGGGCATGGTCGGCACCCCTGTCTTCCTCGGGTCCCAGAGCAGCCTCACCAGGGCGATTGCGCAGGTTCCAGGCGATGCGCTCCGGATGGAAACCACCGACTTTCAGGAGGAGATGCTGCGGCGTGGCGCGTTGTACAGCTTGGTCCAGCGGAACACCCAGGCAATGATTAACCAGATTTCGCAGTCCACCGTCTGCAACCACCGGCACTCTGTCCGGAAACGCATGTGCCGCTGGCTGCTGATGAGCCACGACCGCGTGGGTACCGACGAGTTCCCGCTCACCCATGAGTTCCTGGCCCAGATGCTCGGCGTGTGCCGCCCCACCGTAACCGCGGCGGCGGGCAGCCTCCAGACCGCCGGGCTGATCAGGTACCACCGCGGCAGGGTGACCGTCCTCGACCGGAAGGGGATGGAAGCGGCTTCATGCGAATGCTACCGAGTGGTCGCAGAGGAGCTGGACCGCTTGCTCGGCTGACGCCAGGAGCCTGCCCGCGTGGCTTCGAGCCCTCAATGCGCAGACATTTCTTCCTGTCGAGCCGAGGCTTTCCTTGCCCAAGAACTCAGGGACGCACTCTCCGGGAGCAGAGTGAAACGAGGCTCGAGGATTACCTGCCGCCGCCACCCGTCAAGAAGAGACGGATGCAGAGGTCGTGCTCAGAGTGCGAATTGTCGTTCCGAACACGGACCATGGAGTCCTCGAAACAATGGTGCGATGACGCAGCCTCCAGTTGATACACGTCCCTCCAGGAGACGTCGCGCCTACTTCCAGGAGCTGCCGTTGGCCGTCCCCGCCAAGAAGCGGTCGGAGGGAAGACGCCGAAAATCCAACCTGATCAGCTCGCCAAGCACCACAGGCACACCAGTCGCATGCCCTAACCCAAAGGCGCCATGTACGCTTGCTCGCTGACCCGGCGGCGGTCCTGCTTACGCGTCGACGCGATCTCGCTGAAGAGATCGAGATACTCACGGCCCACATTCGGCCAGAACATCGGTTTGGCGTAGGCATAAGCCCGGCGCTGTGTTTCGACGCGAAATGCCGTGTCGCTCAAGAAACGTACGGTCGCGTCGGCCAGGGGAGCGATCTGGGCAAACGGGACGATCTGGCCCCGACCGTCTGCCAGCACCTCCTCGGCGTACAGGTAGGGTGTGCTCACGATGGCCCGCCCCGCCGCCATTGCGTACGCCAGAGTACCACTGGCAATCTGGTCCTTGCCGGGATAGGGGGTCACATACACGTCGCAGGCCTGCAAGTACGCCATGAGCTCTGAGAGCCCGAGATATCTGTTCACAAAACGGACGTGCTTGCCGACACCCATGGCTTCGGCCATCGCGACCAGGCTCTCCCTGTAGGTTTCCCCCTCCTGGCGTTTGACCTCGGGATGAGTCACTCCGACGATCAGGTAAAGGGCCTCCGGACACGACGCGACGATGCGGGGCATGGCCTGGATCATGTACTCCAGCCCCTTACCGCGATTGATGAGTCCAAATGTGCAGATCAGACGCTGGCCCTGCAATCCTAGCCGTGCCTTGAGCGTCTCGCTGTTTTCGTGAGCGAACTCGGGTACTCCATGCGGGATCACCCGCACGAGCTCAGTCGGGATTTGATAGACGCCCGCCAGGAGCCGCGCGGCACGCTTCGTCATCACGACGACGCCCTGACTGTATGCCGCCAGACTGCGGATCAGGTGTCTGGGCAGCGCCGCCGGCTCCGTCATCAACGTGTGAAAGGTCGTGACCAGGGGCTTACGAGACGCGCGCACGAATTCCAGAACGCCGGTGCCCCACTCGCCGGGATAAAGGCCGAACTCGTGCTGCAAGCTCACCACGTCGCACGAACTATCGTTGGCGACTTCCGCCGCCAGGTGGTACGCGCCCTTTCGGCCCTGGTCGATCGCGTGCACAACCCGAGCATCTGTGTAGCAATACGCACGTGTCTTGTTGATCGCGATCACGGTCGAGACCTGGCGCCTGCCGCTAGATCGACCGCGTCGGCCGTATCCTTGGTAAAAGTGGCGAGCCCACATTCCGCGGGCGGATAGGTCGATACGAAGAGGGGGCGGACAGCATGCACTCAGCGTCTCCTGAAGTTGTTCCCCGCGGTCGCGAATGCGGAGATTTGCACGGACAAACGTCCTATGCGACGGTGTTTCGTCCGCCCTCAGGCGGCTCTCGGCGTTGTTTCGCGGACACTGAAGCCGCCGCCTACGACGTCGACGGATCGCCCGGCGACCCACCCGCGCAATCACGCTCGTGGATTCGTGGCCAGACTTCGGACCGATGGACGGGGACAGAGCCATCCGCCTCAGATCCCAGCTTCACACTCCCGTTCTTGATTTCCAGCACGGTGACTTTGAGCATGCGCTCAAAGCGGCCGGACCCACCCACCACGACCGATTCCATGCTTTTTCTGGAAAGGACCAACATCGTCGTGCTCCATGCTCACGATTGATCGACCGTACCATTGCCGTTCCAGGTGTCCGCGGGTATGTCATGGGCGAGTAGAAACACCTGCACCATCGTGCCCGTTGTGAACACATGCACAAGCGTGCCCGTCCTGGTCTCGACTTCTGCGGTCGCTTCGCGAACCTCGACGCCGGTGATTCGTTTGATCTCCCTGCGCAGTGTGTCCGCCGAGTCCGCGAATAACTGGCGGTGAAAGTCCTGGACCCGCGACGCTCCCGCCAGAGTCTGGGCCAGGGCCTTCTCGGCCGATGACAAGGCTCCATGCAGCGTGATGACCAGCGTTCCATCGCTTTGGACCACCGTGACCGAATCCGGTGCGTGGCCCGTGCGCTGTCGCTCAAATTCGCTGGCGACTTCGGCGATCTGTTGCGCCATCGTCAGATCAGGCTTCTCCATCGGTACCTCCCTGGTGCCGGCGGTCGCCCCGTGCCATCGCTGGCGAACTCGAACGAGTCGACGGGGCGGCACAGCCAGCACGTGAGTTACTCGCGGCTTGCGGGATTGCGGGCGCCCATGGCCCGGACCATCGCGCGGCATGTCTTCTCGCACGCGTAGCACGCCTTCGCACATTCCTTCATTTCAGCCGATTCGTGCTTGTCGCACTCGGCCGCGCACGCCTTGCACGCCTCGGCGCATGCAGAGCAGGAATAGACCATGAGCGGGCTGCCGTTGGCCACGAGATCGGCAGACAGGTTGCAGAACTTGGCACAGTCGGCGACCAGATGCAGCGCCTTCGCGTGCTCTTTCTTTCCCTGGGCCACCTGCTCGTAACAGTGGTGGAACGTCTCGTTGCACGAGCGCGCGCATCCCTGGCAAGCCTTGATGCAGTCATCGTGCCCCGCGCTGTGATGCAGCTCCTGGCGGCCGGCGGCAGCGGCCCGCCCAGTCATCGCGACCAGACCGGCAGCAGTGGTCCCGAGCACGCCCAGCAATTTTCGACGATCCATGGTTGCTCTCCTGATTCTGAGGAAATGAGTCAACGGCGGCCCACACACTGTGGTCCGCATGACGAAAGACAAGTGGGAAGGAATGAGAAAGAGCCGGATTGGACACACGCGCCTACCGCATCAATTGCAGGTCGGCGGCCGCGAAGAAACCGTTGGGCGAAGGTGAACCGAACACCACAACCGAGCACCCATGACAGAGATTCTCACTCAGGTCCTCCAGCCAGATTCCGTCGGCGACCAGCGAAACTTCTGCCTCAACGATCACCAGCTCGTCAGGCTGCGCTCGCGGGGCGACTTGCAGGAGCAACAGGGCAACCGCACCCGCAGACCTCGCGGATTCGACCCACGAGTCCACGATCGTGCCCGCCACCAATAACCCGGCTGCGGACCCGATAGTCTTCTCCGGCACGCTACGTCTCTCGCCGCCAGCGGATTGCATACTGGCGCCACCCCAGCGCACTTTGATAACTACATGTTTGAGTTACATCTGCGAATGAACCGGCGATGCCCGCGAGGACACTCCGGCGATTCGTCGTTACGGACCATCACCCGATGAGCCTATGTGAGAAATCGGTGAGTTCCTTCTCGGCCTGGTCCGCTGCGTAGCCGTATCTCTCCTGGAGCAGGCTGGCGAGTTGATCGCGATTGCCCGCGATCTTCGTCAGCTCAAGATCGGTCAGATCGCCCCATTTTTGCTTCGCTCTGCCTTTGAGCTCTTTCCAGTCGACGATGATCTGATCCCAATTCATGACGAAACTCCTTGGAAAACAGTTGACTACCAGCGATCCGTGCTGATGCAGACGAAATAAAAAAGCCGACGTGGCGGAACACCCAGGGGTGTTCGATCACGTCGGCTTACTCGTCAATGGGCCCCCCGGCGTAGCCGGGTTGCCCTTCATCTAGTCGTCCGACAAGCTTGAGTCAAATCTCGATGAGAGCAGGCCGCCACTGCCGACCGGCTCTCTTTCATTCCTTATTGTCCCGCGCGTGCCGGGAATAGCAAGGGAATTGTTTTTATTTCTCACATGATAGCGCTCAGATCTCATGTGGATTGCCAATCAGAGGTCGCTGCCTGTGGGCCGCACTCAGTCGCGCCGCTTAAACGAGCCGACTGCGGCACAGCGTTTGCGAGGTGTTCGGGCGTGAGAGACTCTTACGAATCGCAGTACTGATATCATGAGGACCTTCCATGCGGAACCGCAGGTACTGCCGAGAATGCGGCCGCACGCTCGCTGGAGTTCTCTTCTGCCCCCAATGCGGTCAGTGGTTCTGTTGCACTGCCTGCGTGAGCGACGACCGAGCGCGGCACTTACGACTGACTGAAGGATCGTCGCGTCGACCGCAGACGGCCGGGCGCACTCTCTGCCACCTGAGCGACACATAATCCCAATTGGATACAATTCAAAGCCATGATGGGGTCGTGATATACCTGTGTTGCGATCCGCCCGTCAGGAGATACGGGGCCGCCATCAGCTCCTTCAAGTTCTCCAGGAGCACCGGCTTCGTGAGGTGGGCGTGGAATCCGGCTTCCTGGGACAGACGTCGATCCTCGTCCTGATCATATCCTGACAACGCGATGAGCAGCGGGTCTTGAAAGTCGAGATCTCCGCGAAGCTGGCGTGCGAATTCGTATCCGCACATACCCGGCATGCTGATATCGCAGATCACCACATCGGGCGCTTCCAGCCGGCAGAGGGCGAGCGCAGTCCGGCCGTCGTACGCTGTCCTCACCTCGTGTCCGGCGACTCGAAGCAGCATTGCCATGCTATCGGTTGCATCCCTGTTGTCATCGACGATGAGGATTCGCCGCGCGGGTGCATTGATCGTTGACGAGGTCTCCTGTCGCGCATAGCCGTTCACCGCTCGAGCCGTTGGCAAGAGTGGAATACGAACGACAAACTCGGTTCCACGCCCCAAACCCGCACTGCTGCCGCGTACGTCGCCGCCATGCAGCTCGACCACGTTGCGCACAAGCGCCAGTCCAATCCCGAGCCCGTCGTTGGCGCAACTTTCCGAATTGTTCACCTGGATGAACAGATCGAAGATTCTCGGCAGCATGGACGGGTCGATCCCGACGCCTGTGTCGCGCACGCTCAAGACCGCCCAGTGCCCGATCGCCTCCAGTGTCAGATCGATGCGTCCCCCGTCCGCCGTAAACTTGCTGCTGTTGTTGAGTAAATTGGACACGACCTGGACCAGTCGGCCCGAGTCCCCCTCCACCTCGACAGCCTGCGAGGGGAGCGACACGGTCAAAACGTGTTTCCGGGCATCGACGAGCGGGCGGCCTATTTCGACGGCCCGTGTCATCACGGACCTCAAGTCCACCGTTTTCATCCTGAGACTGATCTGGCCGTCGCCCACGCGCGACACGTCGAGCAGGTCGTCAACCAGCCGGGTCAACTGCTGGACCTGACGCTCGACCATCGCCGTGACCTCCTGAAGCTCAGGATCGGCCGCGCCCTTCACGCGGAATATTTCCATGGCGTTGCGAATCGGCGCCAGCGGGTTGCGCATCTCATGCGCTAGCATCGCGAGGAACTCATCTTTGCGGCGGGCTGCTTGCTGCGGATCGTGAATAATCGCTCCGCCGCACTCGCCGATGCCACGCCCCGGCGACTGGATCTCGCGCGAGAACGCCGACTCTTGTTTCCGTTCACTTCGCCGATCGACTTCGATCGCACTTATTTTCATCCGTTGCACCTTGGGTTGTTTGGTCCCGGGCAGCGAGAGCACTAGCCCGGCTTTCCTGATCACCCCTGGCCGCAGCCAAAAAAAAAACGGCGCGGTGGATCACCCGAAGGTTTCCACCGCGCCGGCTTACTCTTCAACGAGCCCCCCGCCAAAAGCGAGTTGCCCTTCACCTAGTCGTCCGACGACGTTTTTGTGGGCTTTTCCTGCGAACTTCCATCGGCCCAGTGGCGCCCATTATCCCACGCTGCGCTTCAATAGCAAGGGAGATGCTTTTATTGTTGGCCCAATGATGGTGGGATAGTGGGAAAGAATCGCTCAGTCTGGCCAGGGTCGCCCGCCGAACTGATTCCCGGCTTGATGACGCCGGCCGGGCGAGAAAGCGGAATCGAGGTCACGATGAAATCACAGGGCGAAGTTGAAGCCGCCATCTGCGAAGGGATCAGTCGTTTTGAACAAGATTACATGGGCCGCGGTCCCAAGGATATCCGCGCACCTGCTCGCCGACGTTCTGCTCGTGCGCCTCCAGGGTGTATTGACTGCCGCGGAACAGCACCTGGTCAAGGCGCTACCGGCCGAGAAAGGCCGAGACCTCCTCAAACAGGTACGTACACATCTCCTCGAAACCGGACGACCACGGCTGGAGGCATTGGTCAAGGAAGTCACGGGAATGAACGTCACGAGCATGCACCACGACATCAGCACGGTCACCGGCGAGGAGGTCGTGCTCTTCACACTGGCCGAAACGCCCAAGCTCCGTGAAACGAAGAAGAAGTCGCTCGGAGACGCGTGAACTCGAATGCGCGGCTCATCGTTGCCGAAACGGCATCGCGCGGCAGCCGGCAACCAGCACGTCGCGCCAGGATTTGGTCGACGACCGTCGATGGGACTTGCTCCCAGTACAACGGATCGCACACAGATAGATTCGCGTTCCACCAGAGGGGGACCAGGGGGACCTGCCGTGGCCGGCGCGTTGTTCGCCACGCTCGCCTTGAGTCTTGCCGGCGACGACGCTCGTCGCTGGGAGGACGAGATCGTCTACGCCGTCATCATCGAGAAATTCTTCAATGGTGATCCCGCGAATGACATCATGCGCGGCCGTTATTTCGAGGAACGCGAGCGCTACGAGGGTGGTTTCTGGGGCGGCGACCTGAAGGGCGTGATCGCCAAGCTCGATGATCTCGCGGACCTGGGCGTCACGACGCTCTTGCTGTACCCCGTGATGCAGAACGACGAGAAGCCGGTCGGCAAGTTTCTACCAACGGGTTATCGGCCCAAAGACTATGAACACGTCGATCACAACTTTGGCGCTAACGCGACTCTCGCGCGCTCGTGGACGCCGCCCACGCTCGCAAGCTGCACGTCATTCTCGACTTGCCTCTGGCGATGCCTGGATTCGAGCACCCATTCCTGGTCGATCCCGCGAAGCGCGATTGGTTCGCCGCTCCCACCGAATACGGCGCCCGGCGCTGGAAGGTCGAGAATCCCGAGGTCGCGGACTATTTGATCGGTGTGTCCAAACGCTGGAAGGAACGATCGGATTGCGACGGTTTCCGCCTCGATTCCGCGCATCTTCACCCCATTTCCTTCTGGAAGCGCTTTGTCCTGGAGCTGAAGGCCGCGCCGCCAACAAAGACGTTTCTACTGTTGCCCGAGCTCACGATCACTCCGAAAAAGATCGGCGAGTTCGTGACCGAAGCCGGTTTTGACGGCGCCTACGACTTCAGCGCACTCACCGTTCGCGAAGTCTTTGGCAACGACGCACACGTTGGCAAGCTCGGTTTCATCGCCAGGGAAGCGCAGCAGTTCTACCCCTTTCCCCGAGCGATGATGGCACCGATCGACAACTACGAGAAAGCCTTCGCCTCGATCGCGAAGGAACCAAAGGCACAGCGAACCATGCTCGCGCTCGCGTACATTCTGATGCTCGATCGCGTTCCTCTCTTGTACGCAGGAAACGACCTGGGAATTGCGTTCCAGGACGTGGGCGCAGCGTTCCCGGCTCTTCGGCAAGACTCGTTGTTCTTGAAGGACGTGAAAGCGCTCATCGCTCTCCGCAGACGCGAGCCCGCACTGCGACGAGGGAGCTTCACCGAGGTCTACTGTCGTGATGCCATCTATGCATTCCTGCGCACTCTGGGCGACGAGCGCATCCTGGTGGTGTGTAACGGCTCGCACGCACCGAAGCCGTTTGCAACGCCGATCGGCGAAACTGCCTGGCGTTCCTGCCAGCTTGACGATTTGAAGAGTGGCACGATGACGAAGGCGGCCGGAAGCAATAGGGCGATCGAAGTGCCGGCGTACGGGGCGACGATCCTGCGCAAGATGAACAAGGACAGTGCGTCGTGTCACATTAGATTCGCCCTGAAGGACGTCACAACAACACCCAGGCGAAGCGGCTCATCACGGCCGCACTTCATTGGAGAATGTAGGCCAAATCACAGAGAAATCTATTGACATCTGGAATCGTTTGACATTTAATAGAGCCTGTGCTTTCCCACCTGTGATGTGGTGGGAACTCGAACGTCACGTTGGCCCTGCTGTGCGAGGACTCGCGCGGGAGGGCTTTTTTTATTGATTTCCACCACCCAAAAAGGAGCCATATCATGACGAACACGAACGACAAGGTGAAGTTAGGAATTCACGACGCCGGTGAAAAGGCCAAGGACGCCGCACACACCGTCGCTGAGAAGGTCAAGGGCACCGCGCAGGCTGTCGCCGGAAAGACCACGGACGCGGCCCACGATGTCGCCGAGAAGACCAAGAACGCCGCGTACAAGATCGCCGAGACGACCAAGGACGCCGCCCACAACGTTGCCGAAAAAGCCAAGGACGCCGCGCACAACGTTGCCGAGAAGACCAAGGACGCCGCGCACCATGTGGCGCGAAGATCAAGGACGCGGGCCGCTAACTGACCTTGAATCGAAGACGCGAGAGCATCACAGATCCATCGCACAATGAATCGCAAAAGAATTCACTTGCTTTTCCCTTCTCGCGCGCGACAATGAATGTGGTGATGGAGCCCGAGTGTCTCGCTCGCGGCTCCGGTGAACAGCTTGACTCGTCGTCGGACGACTAGATAAAGGGCAACCCGGCTGGGCCGGGGGGCTCGTTCGCGAGTAAGCCGACGTGGTCGAATACCCCCCGGGGTGTTCCGCCACGCCGGCTTTTTTATTTCTTGCCGAGGCATTCAACGCCGCGGCCTCCACGAGGTCTCAGACCATCGAAAGGGCGAAGCAATGAGTCTCGGATTGATCCTGCTGGTCGTGTTGGTGCTCATGCTGCTGGGCGCCTTTCCAAGATGGGGATACAGCCGGAACTGGGGCTACGGCCCGAGCGGCGGCTTGGGGTTGCTGTTGGCGGTCGTACTGATCCTGGTGCTGATGGGGCGTGTCTGAGTCGAGCCCGATCTGCTCCGGCCGTGGCGGCCACACCGGTCCTGACCGTGCGGCCCGCATCCACCGCGCATTCCCTGCCCAGTTCGTGATCTCGCTCAACCGTGGGCAGAGGGATGCTGGAAAACCGCAGGGAGAGAACCTTGGTCACGGGATCGAACGACGTCGATGAGATCTTCCAGCGGATGGCGGTGATTCGCCGCGAACTTCATACCAACGTGCGCGAATCTGTCGCGGGCGCCGAGGCCGTGATGGACTGGGGACGATACACGTGGATGTATCCGTGGATGGCCCTGGGTGCGGCGGCCGCGGCCGGGTACCTGATTTACACGAGCGTCGATGACAGGGTCACGGCCGGCACCGCACGCCTGACCGGAGTAGCCAGGGATGGCGAACCGGTCGCGGACGCCAGGGCCGAGGATCCGCGACGATCGAGGTTTAGCCGGAAACTCCTGCTCGCCGGCTGGGACATCATGTTCCCGCTGGCCGTCCGCGCGGGCCAGAATTTCGTGCTGCAATGGCTCGAACAACAATACTCGACGAGGGCACCGGACCGATCCACGCTCCCGCCGCCGGCCGTGGAGCGAGGCAGTCCGGCGGAACGGGCTGTGCGCCAGGACTCATGGTAAGAGCATCGGCTTCGATCAAAACAACGTTATGGGAGGCGACACCAATGAATGCCCGAGTTCAAGGCACAAAACAAGAGTTTACGCCGCAAATGGATGAGATCAGAGCGATGGCGCGCCAGGACGTGGCGGTCGTCCGTGAGCGGCTGGCCGATGGAACATCAATTGTGACGGACTATGTCGCCAGAGAACCCGTGAAGGCTCTCGGCATCGCGCTTTTCGTAGGAGTCGTCCTGGGATGGTTGATCCGGCGTCGGTGAACGGTCGAGGGACAGGGAGGGCACCCGGTTCCGCTACGGCTGAAATCGAGGGTATCGCCGAGTTCGTCGACGACCTCGCGTCGCTTGCCGAGCTCCAGGCCAAGCTCGTGGCCCTCGACTGGCGAGAAACCGTCCGGAAGTCGGTGATTCCCATCGTGCTCTTCCTTGCAGGACTCGCCGTGTTTCTGGCCGGCGTCCCGGTGGTGCTGCTCGGCGCAAGCTGGCTGCTGGCCTCCGCACTGGCGATCCACCAGGGCTGGGCGATGATCGTGACGGCCGGATCGGCGATGGCCCTGGCGGGGCTGGTGGCCGGCTGGAGCGGGAGACGGCTCGGCCACAGCTTCGACAGCTTTCGCCGTTCGCAAAAGCAACTCAAACTGAACATGGCATGGATCCGGACCGTCCTGGTCACGAGCGCCCGCCCGCACGCGCGGCGCCGGTTGTGATCGCGTGTAATTACGGCCGCACGCCGGGCGCGTGCGTTCCCGGCCCGGGTGACAGATTGAGGTTGAATCGAATCCGACAAGGGAGCCGGGATCGCACCGGTGGATCCCGCAACACGGAGTGAAGCGACCATGGCAACCAACGTGCAGACGATCCGAGGAGAGTGGAATCAACTCTGCGGTCTGGCGCGGCAGCGCTGGAGTCAGTTGACCGAGGACGATCTCGGCACCCTGGATGGGAACATCGAGCAGCTCGTCGGCCGGATCCAGCAGAAGACCGGCGAGGGGCGTGAGGCAATCGAGACGTTTTTATCCGATGCGATTTCGCGCAGCTCGTCGGCGATCGCCGATGCGGCCGAGGCCGCCGGCCAGTGCGCCCACGCGGCTGGCGACCGGCTCCGCGAGCGTTACAAAGTTGCCGAGGGCCTGGTCCGCCACCACCCGAGGGAAACCGTGGTCGCGGCCTTCGGCTTCGGCCTCGTGTTCGGGCTCTTCGCCGGGCTGGCGATGCGCGGCCGTTGAAGACTCTCTGAGCCGGTCACCCGCACAGGAACCCGCCGTGGCCATTCAACGCAAGTCGCCGATGGACCATCCGGCCGTCGTGACCTTCCTCGTCCTGGCGGTCATCGGCGCGATGTCGCTCGCGGCCGAGGTGCTCAAGCCCCTGGCCCTGGCGGTGCTTCTCAGTTTCGCGCTGGCGCCGCTTGCGGGATTCTTTGAGCGGCGCCGCGTGCCGCGGGCGATCGCGGTCCTGCTCACGGTCGCCGTCGCGCTCTTGACCCTCTCGGGGATCGGCTACGTGGTCGTGCGGCAGCTCTCGGCCTTGGCCTACGAGCTGCCGGACTATCAGAAGGAAATCCAGAAGAAGGTCAACTTCCTGAAGCCGTCGGACGACACGGCGCTGCGCCGGGCGCAGCAGGTCGCCGGCGACGTGGCCAAGTCGTTCGACACGCCGGTCATCGCGGGGCACGAGGCCATGGACGTGCGGGTCATCGACGAGCCCACATTCCGCCAGCGCCTCCAGGCGGCCGTCGGGCCCTACCTGGAGTTCATTGCCGTCGGCAGTTTCGTGCTCATCCTGGTCCTGTTCATTCTCATCAACCGCGAGGACCTGGGAGACCGGATCGTCCAGCTCTTCGGTCACCGCCAGATCAACCTCACGACCCGGACCATGGCCGAGATCGGCGAGCGCATCAGCCGCTACCTTGCGATGATCAGCCTGGTCAACGCGGGATTCGGGCTAGCCGTCGGCCTGGGCCTTTGGGCAATCGGCGTGCCGTACGCGGTGCTCTGGGGGTGTCTGGCGGCGATGATGCGGTTCATCCCCTACGTCGGTGCCGCGGTGGCGTTCGTTCTGCCCTTCCTTTTCTCGATCGCGCATTTCCCCGGCTGGAAGCAGCCGCTGGAAGTGGCTGCGTTTTTCGCGGCAGTCGAGGTGGCGCTCGGCTATCTGGAGCCGGTCATCTACGGCAAGACCACCGGTGTGTCCGCCCTTGGGCTCCTGGTCGCGGCGATGTTCTGGACGTGGCTCTGGGGGCTGCTTGGCACGCTGCTGTCGACGCCGTTGACGCTCTCGCTGGCGGTACTCGGCAAGTACGTCCCACGCCTGAGCTTCTTCGCGACACTCCTGGGGGGTGAGGCCGAGCTGGACCAGAACATCAGGTTTTACCAGCGGCTCGTCTCGCTCGACCAGGACGGGGCCGCCGCGGTCGTCGAAGCCGCGCTGAAGAGAGCGCCCGCGCGCCTTGGTCTTCGATGAGATCCTGGTCCCGGCCCTCTCGCGCCGGGCGCGACGAGTCGCGGGGGGAACTGGACGAGGGCGACATGGCCTTCATCCGGCGGGTCATCGGTGAGATCCTCGACGACCTGGAAGGGACCGAAGACGTGGGCGTGCAGACCCTCGCCCCGTCGGGCGCAAGCGCGCCGGCGCAGGCCAACGGAACACCGTCGCAGCCACCGTTCGAGGTCGCGGGCGTGGCGGCGAGCGGAACTTCCGACGCCCTGACGCTGCGGATGCTGGGACAGATCCTCGCTCCCTCGACATGTGCACTCGTGAATGTCGACGGCGCCGGCTCGCCGATGCAGCTTGCCGAACGGGTGGCTGCAGCGTCGCCGGCGATGGTCATTCTCTCGCACTTGCCTCCGGAGGCCATGGCGCAGGCCCGCTACCAGGTTCGGCGCCTGCGGGCGCGGTTCGCCGCGCTGCCGATCCTGGTCGGGCGCTGGGGCGAGGCCGAGAGCGACGCGGCATCCGCGGGGCTCTCCGGAGTCGGGTCCACACACGTGGCCTTCACACTGGCTGATGCCCGCGACCAGATCCTCGCCCGGGCCGCTCCCCCGGTTCCGGTATTGGGCATGACGGCGAAGCTAGCGGCGGCCAGCGCTTGAGCCGATGCGCGTTACCGGACAACCGTGAACTGAGTGATCATCGACTTGCGCGTCGGGCATGAGCTCAGCCACAACCACCCGGCGCAATTGACCGGCCGGATCGGGCGCGTCGGGAGCGCACGGAAATCTCGTCCGGACCGGTTGCTGCACCTCGATGACTCGGATTACGATACTGCATGGATGGGAAGACCTCGTTTCGGACCGACGGAATCGCGCCGCTCGGCAGTGATGGAGCTCGGGGGGACCGTTGGACGCGCATCAGCCGGTAAAAGTCCGACGGCTCAAATTCCGTCCTCACGTCTCGATCGTGGCGCTGGCGTGTCTGTTGCTTTTTGTCGGGCTGGGCATCGCGACCGTGCTGGGCCCGGCGGGTCGATCACCGTCTGCGCACGCTCGGCGAGCTTCGCGAGCCAGGCTGGCCCGTGGCCGCAGTCGCCGTGGTTGAACGCTCGGCCCGGCGTTCAGTACATCGGCGACGCGGCGTGTGCCCGCTGCCACGCCGACATTGCCGCGACGTTTCGCCGCCATCCCATGGGTCGATCGCTCGAACCGATCGGCTCCGCGCCGGCGGTCGGATTCGCTCGGCCGACCGGAACCACGACGTTCGGCGCCGCTCCCTCGGTGTTCACGGTCGAACGCCGCGACGGGCGGGAGATTCACCGTGAAGCCTTCCTCGACGAAGGCAAGGTGCTGGCCGAGGTCGAGGGCGAGGTGGCCTACGCCGTGGGGTCGGGCTCGCGCAGTATCTCGTACCTGGTCGAGCACGACGGCCGACTGTTCGAGTCGCCCATCACGTGGTACGCCCAGAAACAGCAGTGGGACCTCTCGCCGGGCTACGAGAAGACCAGCGCGCATTTTGATCGGCCGATCGATCCCGATTGCCTGTTCTGTCATTCCAACCGCGTCGAGCACGTCGCACTCTCGACGAACCGTTACAAGGAGCCGATCTTCCAGGGATATGCGATCGGCTGCGAGCGCTGTCACGGGCCCGGCGAGCTCCACGCGCGGCACCAGGAGCTGACCGGGCGGCCGTGACCTGACGATCGTCAACCCACGGCATCTCGACCCCGTCCTCCGCGGAAACATCTGCGAGCAGTGCCACTTGGTCGGCGATCGGCGCGTCAACCGCCTGGGCCGCGACGCCTTCGATTATCGCCCGGGCCTGCCTCTGTCCGAGTTCTTCGTCTGAACACGGCGTCACGACCGAGGAGGGGCAGAAGCTCATGGGGCAGGTCGAGCAGATGAAAGCCAGCCGGTGCTTCCGCGCCAGCGAAGGCCGTCTGGGCTGCATGTCGTGCCACGACCCTCACGAGCTGCCAGACCCCGAGGAAAAGGTCGCCTACTTCCGCGAGCGGTGCCTGGCCTGCCACGAGGATAAAGGATGCAAGCTCCCCGAGCCGGTGCGCCTGGCCAGAAACCGAGAAGACTACTGCGCCGGCTGCCACATGCCGGTGTCGCAGACCGTGGATGCCGTGCACATCGCTGTCCGAGATCACCGGATCCTGAGGGACCCGGATGCCAGCATCGACCGGGCCAAAACGGCGCGGCTCGGCGTTTCCGCTGGTCCGGCTTGACGGCGACGTCGACCCGGAGCACCTCAAATCGCTGGATCGCGAGCTGGCGATCGCCGTGACGGCCGAGGGCGACGCGGCTGCCCAATACGCCGCAAATGGCGCAGGATCGGACCCCTCGGTCCTCGCCGCTCTGGATCGAGCCGTCGCGGATCATCCCGACGATCTGCGTCGCCCTGCGCATGAAGGCCCAGGCACTGGCGTTTACCGGGCGCCACGCGGACGCCTTGCAGATCGCCGATTCTCTCCTCAAGTCGACCCCCTCGTACGAGCTGTTGCTCGACGACTATTGCTCTTATGCGATCGACCTCAACAACTTTCAGGCCGCGCTCGAACCCGCCCGGCGTGCCGTCGCGCTCAATCCCTGGTCCGCTGCCAACCGCGAGCGGCTCGCGTTCGTCTCCATGCAAAGCCAGGACTGGAACGGCGCGCTTCGCGAGGCCCGCGAGGCGCTTCGCCTCAATCCGTTCCTCAAGTTCGCGCGCATGTTTGTGGTGCAATGCCTCCTGCACGACAAGGACGCAAAGGGGGCCGGCGACGAGTTTGCCACCCTGGTCAAGCTGCACGCGGACCAGCGTGAATCGCTCGAGCAGTGGCTCGCCCAGGAGCGCCGGCGCCACAATTCGTCATAGGAAATCATGAGTGACGCACCGTCGCTTCCCTCAACCGATTCCGCCGCTGAGCCATCGCCCGAGGCACCGATGCCGGCGGCGGACTCTGGCCTGTTCACGGCCGAGGTTGTGCGCACCATCTCGCTCTGTGTGACGGGCTCGATGTTTACCGGCATGGCCGTCTGGATCCTGTTCCTTGACCCGGGATCAACCGCAGCACGATCAGCCTGGCCTGGTTGGCGCATCCGGGACGTGCTCCTGACGCTGACTGCGGCCTATTGTTTGAACGGCATGGCCCGGTCGGTCTGGTTAATTCTGTTGTACCAGTGGGAACAGCGCGACCGACCATCCGTGCCGCCCTTGATGCGCAATCTGGGCTACGCGGCCTGGGAGATCCTGGCCACCGTCGCGACCGTGGGTGCTTTTCCGCTGGCGCCGTACCACCAGGGCGCTGTGCGCTGGGGCTCGCACCCGTTTCGATCGGGTGGATGGCGGCGGGCGCGACGGTCGGCATTCTCGCCGGGCCGGGCATGTTGCTGGTGGGGATGGTACTCCGCCGATTGACCAATGATCCGGCGTGGCTGCAAAGCCGCCAGCTTGACTTCATTGCGCCGCCGGCCGACGGCCAAGGCCATCCCCGGATGGCGATCGCCGGTATGCTGCTCTTGACCGTCCTCTTGGGCCCGTGCGCCGAGGAGTCAATGTTCCGGGGCGTGGTGTTCCCGGGCATCCGCAACGCCCTGGGCCTGTGGATCGCGGTGCCATCAAGCGCGGTCATCTTCGGTCTATTCCACCTCGACCACGGCTTGCCGGCGGTGCTGTTCTCGACCGTGATCGGCGTGGCGTGCGCGCTCCTGGTGTCGGGGAGCGGGTCGCTGTGGCCGGCCATCGTCGCACACATACTGGTCAACTCGAAGCTGATCCCGTTTTACTTCCGGTCGTTCCGTGAGCGGGCCGGTTCGGCCGCCGCCGAATAAGATGAACGCCGCGCTCACGCCGCGCCGCCAGGAAGGAGCCTGAGCCGTGCGCTCGGTTCCGCGCTGGGCCACGTCCTGGATTTCCTGATCGGTGATCCCCGGGCGTAGAGCCTCGCGAATCTCCTCGGCCAGCAACTCGCGACGCCAGGCCCGACGCTTGTCAGCGTGGCTGGGGCGACGATCCGGATCGTTCCATGGGGACTGCTCGCGGTCGACCAGTTCCTCCTCCGATCGCCCCCAGGCCCACGCCTCGGTCATCGTGCACGTCCAGAGGCAGATGTGGAATGCACCGATGTTCGCCCACACGAAACGCACCTGCTGCTGGCCCGCCCCCACGACCTCCTTGCAATCGCGGAAGGCGGTCTCCAACGAGAACCGATCCGACACGCGACCCAGGGTGTCGGCGACCGTGGCCGACGCCTCGGTGCAGAAGTACGCCCGCCATCCCTCCGGCTCATCGACCAGCACGACCCGGATCTCCCTCCGGCCGGCGGCCAGGTCGCCAGGAAGGTCTTGTACCGCTTGGTCGCCGGCTCCCCGTACAGCCAGCTTGGTCCGAAACTCGGGCCGGTGCTTCGGGCCGATCTTGGGCAGGTCCACCTTACGGACGTACATCCGGGCCAAGAGTGGCGTGAGGCTCGGGAACCAGGATCGTAAGTCTGCCTGGAGAGTGCGCAGATTGAGAAAGTTGCGGAAAAGTGCAGCTAAATGATAGTTAGAGTTTCATAACCTGGCTTCTGCGAAGAAGCGCAGCGGCCTGTATCGCCGCTGGCCCGTCGGCAAGGTCGTGAGCGACTGCGACTTCAAGCGCCTCTCGGATCAGCTCCAAGTCTCCCGCGGTCCTTGCCCGGCGCAGCAGAACCGCGAGCACCAGTGGCGCGACGGAATCCTGCTGACGGGGGGCGAGCGCGGCAAATGGTTCCTGCCAGCTTGGGGTATTGCCGTCGGTTTTGAGGAGACGCCGGAGAGCCGCGCCGGCTCCGCGTGAGCGGCGGGCGGGCGGCACCGCAGCAGGGGCGCGCAGCCTGGGCTCAGAGCGGTCGCGCACAAAAACCCCATTATGTAGGAAGTATGATAGGAGGTCACAAGCGCGTATCGCGATTGGTCGTCACCCGTCAAGGCTTGGTAGCGCGTCACCTCGAATGGCAATCCCGGGAGAAAGCCGAGGTTGTCCTCCACACCGGCCAGGATCCCAAACGCAAATGTGGCAACGGGACTCCAGGCCAAATGGAGCATCGGCCACGTCAGGATCGCTTCAGCGGTCAGATCGAAGTCGTTCGAGTCGAGGCTGTAAGCGAGGGCAGAGTCGGCAGAGGCCACGATTGCCGCCGCTGGCCGAGGCAGCGGGATTCGCCGCCCTCCGAGGTCGCTCGCGTACATCACTGAGTGAGTAAAGGCGTAGATGTCGAACCGGGTCGGACCTAGCGCGTCCAAGGGCCTTCCCAGCATCGAATCTGCAACCAGCCGTGCACCTCTTTGTCTGGGCTGTTCACCTACGCTCCAGACCCGGACGAGCCATTCCCGTTCCAACATGCGATGAGGTTGCCGCTCGGGTCCGAAGTCGGCGCCCATCGCCAAACTCTCCGAGAGCAGTCGATCGACGTCCGGGTCGGGGTACCCGAGGCGACTAAGGATGATGTGGGCGACAGCATGTTCACGCGCCAGGCCAGGCTCGAGGCAGATGGCAGCAAGTACGTTGGGATTGCGGGCGAGTGGAATTAGAAGGGCCGCGACTCGGTCGAACCGCTCTTGAATGCGCTGGTCCAAGCTCCGAATCGGCTCTACACAAAGTAGAAGCATCGACGTTTCGGCGACAACCTTCTCGTCCAGGAACTCTGCGGCGCCCTTCGTTGACTTGGCGGCCCGCACTTTTGCAGTCTCGGCGTCGCCCAGGCTTCCGATCGTCCGGATTGCTATGTCGAGTGCGTTAAGGACCCTTCGGATCAAGTCCGAAGGGTCCCACCCAGCTGCTGATTTTGACCGAACGGAAACGCCCACAGTGGATCCGGTAGCGGTATTCGACCCGGCAATTTCTGATGCACCTTGGCCGGCTGGATATTCTCAGCCGCTATTCAGCAGCGCTGGACGCAATCTTCTCCCCTTCGAGTACCACGTTACCGAACGCTTCCGGGGGAATGCAGTAGTGCAACGTTCGCCAGTTGATGACGATCCCGATTGCATCTCCGGCGAGTGCGGCCCGAGAGCCGTACTTGCCCAATACTTTCCCGACGGCCTCGAAATCGAAGGCCTTGCTCTGAACTAGCGCTTCAACCACCTCTCTTTGAAGTTCGGTTCGTCGGTTCGGCATGGCGGCTACCTCGTAGTGGGTTGGTTCGGGGGGGATCGACGCGCGAACCTAGTGTCGCCAGCGCCAGGCGCGAAGTCAAGAACGCAGGGCCGTTTCATTCACGCGGGACTTTGTCCCAAGTGCCGGTAACTTCATAGGGTCGAAGCGGAGGTGACGCATCGTGGACGCTGGGCTGCGTTTCGTATTCTTGCAAACGCAATCGGAGACAACACAGCCGGGGACATACCGATTTATATACCTGTTTTTCAGATGATTTTTTCAAAATCGATCTTCTGCACCGACACCTCGGCGAGCGGGGGGGACATCCTGACGGCGATCGCTGACCGGTTCAGCCTGGAGATCACCTGCCGCGAGTGCAGGCAGGTCGTCGGGGCAGGCCAGTAGCAAGTCCGGTTCATCCACGCGAGCGTCGGGGCGTTCCACATCTGCCTGTGGACATACACGCTGACCGAAACGTGGGCGTGGAACCGCGAGGAGGACTAGTTGGTGGACCGTTCGACCTCACCGTGGGACCGCGAATGGCGTCGCCCGAGCCATGCGGATAAGCGGCGAGCCTGGCGTCGCGAATTGCTGGGCGAAGCGATTCTGGCCGTTCTGCGGCCCGGGACCACCGAAGAAGAAATCCAGGCCACCGCCGAACGGCTGCTTAGCCTGGCCGCTTGACTGCTATCGACTCCCGGAACGTGCAGACACAGATAAAGCGAGCAGAAACATGATCTGCAACGCCAAGGTTTCCAATCGTCGCAATGAGGCGGACCGACGACCGGTCGTTCGTCAAATCCATCATCTCCAGCGGCCATCCGCTTTGCGAATCAGGCCGATCGATTCACACGCGTTTCACGCCTCGCGACCATTGTCCGGGTGATCCAGGCACCCTCGGATGCGCTGTGCAACAAGTTTCTCCAGCAGGAAACCGCTTGTCGGTCGATTACCTCTCCAGCTACGAAAAGAGGCTGTCGGACGATTCCGCTCTCCTAATCGCAGGCCGGCTTGCTCATGGCGGCCATGGCGGCGGTCATCCGCTCTTGCATCTGCTGGGGCGTCAGGTCTTCCAGGTGCTCGCCGATCGACCAGTGATGCCCGAACGGGTCGATGAGATGGCCGTAGCGATCACCCCAGAACATGTCGGCCAGCGGCATCGCCACCTTTGCGCCCGCCTCGACGGCGCGGGCGAACGCGGCGTCGGCGTCGGTCACGTACACGTGGATCGTCACCGGTGAGCTCGCTCCAGGACCGTGGCCGCCCTGTTCGGGAAACTCGTCCGCCAGGAACAATATGGAGTCGCCGATCTGAAGCGCCGCATGGCCGAGCTTCGCTTTGCCGTCCTTCGAAGGGAACGGCATCCGCGACAGCTCCTTGGCGCCGAAGGCGCGCTTGTAAAACTCGATCGCTTCCGATGCGCCCTTGATGATCAGGTGTGGCGTGAGCGCGTGGTGCCCTTTCGGAATCGGGTGAGGCATGGTCCCCTCCAGTGACGAAATAACCGGTCCAATGCAACGTCGACTCGGATTCTACCAGGATCGGTTGCGGGTCGGCGATGCCTCCGGCCCGGGACGCTGGCACCGCGCCAACGATCGTCGCCAAACGGAACGCAACCGGGGTTCGCTTCCCTCCCTGGACTTGGATATCCCTGTGAATGTGCTGCATGATGTTGCGAATGAAGCTGGCGTGAACCGTAAACTCTGAGCAGGACCTCGCACCTTCGCATCCGTGGTGGCCCGTTGACTTCCGTGTGTTCTTACTTCCAGTCGCCACGCGCAGCTCTACGAACAGCGTTAGTCGACCGCTCGGCGTTCTGATCGCAGCGCCGGACAGACTGCCAGACATCCCGTTTCCTTGAAGTTCACTCGCCTCGAGGTTGATGCATGCCCCGAACAGAACAGCGGCTGATTCTGGGCATCAATTGCGCGTACCATGAAAGTGCGGCGGCGCTGGTTCGTGATGGCGAGGTCGTGTTTGCCGCCGAGGAAGAGCGCTTCACGCGTGCCAAGCATGCCAAGCCGCGCGCGTGGATAACCCCGACGAGCTTCCGTGGAATGCCATCGGCGCTTGCCTGGCGGCCGCGCCCGGGGCTGCACTCGCGGACCTGGACACGATCGCCTATTCACTCTTGCCCGGGCGTCGCCTGGCGCAGGTCGGAGCCGACCCGTATGAGCTCGGCGACGTCGCCGGCTTTGGCAGCAAAGCCGGTGAGGAGGAATTCAATACGCGCGTACTCGCTGTGCCGCAGATCCTGGCCCGCGCAGCCGGCGTGGACACGCTCGCCGAGCGCTTGCCTATGTGCCGCACCACCGGGCGCACGCCGCCAGCGTTTTCCATACTTGCTCGTTCCGAAGCGCAGCCATCCTGGTGGTCGACGGGATCGGCGAAACCTCGACAGCCTGGCTCGGTCGAGGCGGGCCCGACGGCATTGCCGCGATCGAGGAAATCCCCTACCCGCACTCGATCGGCATGCTCTGGGAGCGGGTGGCGGTCTATCTCGGATTCACGGAGTTCGATGCCTGCAAGGTGATGGGCCTCGCGGCCTATGGCAACGCCGCGTGTTTCCGCGCCTGAATTCGATCGCCTGTTTAGCGTGACCGATGATGACGGCTGTGGAAGCAAGAGCGCGTGGCCGCCATTTGTCATCGACCCTGCACTCGCGCGTCTCCGCGCCGGCGACGTGCGCGGTCTTGAATCGCTGTTTGGACCGCGGCGCCGCCGGCGAGCCACCCGACCTCGCGCGATTTGCGGATCTGGCGGCCGGCCTGCAAGCGCGCACCGAAGTGGCCATCCTCGCGCTGGCGCGGCGGCTGTTTCAAGCGACCGGAGAGCACGACCTGGTCTACGCCGGAGGGCTCGCGCTCAACTGCCTGGCCAACGCCCGCCTCGAGCGCGATGGCCCGTTCCGGTCAATGTTCATGCTGGGTGCGGCCCACGACGCCGGTACCGCCATCGGCGCCGCACTCGAGATCGCGCGAGCGCAGCGACAGCGCTCGACCGCCCAACGGCCATCGGCGCATCGGGCACTCTCCCCGTTCCTGGGCGCGTCCTATGATGATGCCGCGATCGACGCGGCAATCGCGCGTGCGGGCCTTCGATCGGAAACGATCGACGATCCCTGCGCAGCGGCCGCGGCCATGCTCGCGGAGGGCCGCGTGGTCGGCTGGTTTCAAGGGCGCATGGAGTTTGGACCCAGGGCCCTCGGCGGGCGCTCGCTGCTGGCCGACCCACGCTCCTTGGCGGTTCGTGATATTGTCAACCGTCGCATCAAGCACCGCGAGCCATATCGCCCGTTTGGCGCATCGATCCTGGCCGAGCACGCGAGCGACTTGTTTCAGATCCCAGGCGAGCGCAGCGGGGCGGCCTTGTGCCGCGATCTCATGATGCTGGCGTACCCCGTCCGCCCCGAACGCGCCGGGCTGATTCCGGCGGTGCTGCACCACGATGGCACCTGCCGCCTTCAGCTCGTCAACGGCGACTCGGCGCCGCTGTTTCACACGCTGATCGCAGGCTTCTTGGACCGCACAGGCGTGCCGCTTGTCCTCAACACGTCGTTCAACGATCATGAGCCCCTGGTAGCCACGCCCGATGACGCCTTGAACACGTTTGCCCGCACCCCGATCGACGCCATTTTTCTGGGAAGCCGCCTTGTCCGATCATCGCGATGACAAACTCCCCGCGCCACCTGGCCCCGACACGCGCGAGCATCCGCGCCTCGGCTTGTCGCACCGCGCGCGGGCAGCCGCTTCGAGCCGGTGCGCGACCGCTACGGCTGGCGGCTCGCACTGGTGTTCGGCAATCATGCGCCGGGGGCGTCTGTCCTTTTTATGCCGCAGAGCGCTGCTTCCATTGCGACGTCGGCGCCGGTAGGGAGAGTCGTTTGATCACACCGCCAACCGCGAGCGGCTTGTGTGGTTTCGCGAGTATTACCGGTCGTCGCTGGCATGCGTCAGCCACCTCGTCGTTTACAACTCCGGCTCCGTGTTGAATCCGCGGGAAATGCCGCCGGTGCTGCTGGACGAGATCGGCGCGTTCGCGGGTTCGCTCCCCGCCGTTCGGGTCGTCTCGCTCGACTCGCGCGAGGCTTATATCCGGCCGGGCACTTTGAGGCGGATCCTCACGCTCGCCGAGAAACGGATCACGGTGCGTCCCATCCTCGGCCTTGAATCGTCGGACGACCGGATCCGCAACCGCGTCCTGCAAAAACAGATGCCGCGATCGGCCGTCGCGCGCGTGTTTTCCGCGACCTGGCTGCGCTCGCGGCCGAGCGCGGACGCAACCGCGTCGGCCTCGACGTCAACATCGTGATCGCCGGCCCGGGCACGACCGCAACCACCGCGGTCGACGACGCCGTGAGCACGGCTCGCTTCGCCCTGACCGCCGGCACCGGTGCGGCGTCGGCGTCGACTTGAATCTCCACCCGTATTACGTCGGCGATCGCGGCGCTCTTCGTTTTCCCGACCATCCGCGCGTTGCGCTCGAGACGGCCGCCCGCGCCGTCATTGCGATCGTCGAGCTCGCTCGAGCGATGGCACCAGATGCGCCGCCTTTTTCATCGGCTGCAACGACGAGGGACACGACCACGAGCCGCACGGCATGACGCTGAATTCCAAGGCGCGCTCGCCGCGTTCTGTCGATTCAACGAAACCAATGATCCCGGCGCGCTTCGCGGATTGGTGCGTCCTTCCTGATCCGGCTAAAACCGCTCCACCGGGCTCGAAAACACCCCCGCGCGGAATTGCGAGGGCGGTGTTACCCGGCGCGGCGCCAGAGGATTTGCGCCATACGTGTGGCGTTCGCCCGCCCTGAATCGAGAAATCCCGGCAACGGCCGAGTTGCGCACGGTTTTCGCCCACACTTACGCTGAAACACTTGGTACAGGAGCAAGCCCTGTCCTGCGGACGGACCGGGAGCCGACCCGCGATGCCCGCAGTGCGCTAGCCAGGGCGGCGGCGCCGAGGTCCATGGGCGCGGTCCCAGGCGGGTGCATCACACGCCGGCCTCCGTGATCTTGTCGCACAGTTTCAGCTCACCCTTCCGCCGCGTCGCGGGTTTCAGCGGCGCTTTCCTCGTACGATCCTTCGTTTGATCGATTCAGCCGCCTTGTTCTGTTCAAGAAGAGATGCAACATGTCACGACGCGGGATCTCGTTGGCGATCGGCATCCTTGGGACGATCGCGCGGCGGCGATGCCGATGGAATCCGGCAAGTTCACGAGGATCGGTGGTCCTCTGCCCAGGATCACGAGGGACGAATCAACCCGATTCCTGGCCGGCAAGACCGGGTTTCAGGTAGTGGAGACCGTGGCCACCGGGCTGGGGCCTGTGTTCAACGACAAGGCGTGTTCGGCATGCCACAACGGCACGGCCATCGGCGGCGGCAACATCCGATTGGAGACGCGGTTTGGCACCATGACCAATGGAGTGTTTGACCCGCTCATGACCCTGGGCGGATCGTTGATCCAGTCGCAGGGGATCGGCCTGGTGGGCGGCGTCAACTTCGTCGGCGAGGTCGTCCCGCCGCAGGCCACGATCATGGCCGGCCGGCGCACGACCCCCCTGTTTGGCCTCGGCCTGGTCGACAACGTCCCGGACATGGTGTTCGAACAGATCGCCCATCAGGAGCGCCGGCACTCGCCGGAAACGGCCGGGCGCGTCAACATCGTGCTGGACACGGCCAGCGGCGAAGAGCGCGTCGGCCGGTTCGGCTGGAAGTGCCAGCAGGCCACGCTGCTTTCCTTCTCGGGCGACGCCTATCTCAACGAGATGGGGATCACAACGCCGATGTTCCCGAACGAAAACTGTCCGCAGGGCAATTGTGCCTTGTTGTTGAACCCAGGATTGCCGGTGGTGCCGAACGAGCCCGACAACGACGACCTCACTCGCATTCACGGACTTCATGACGTTCCTCGCGCCCCGCGCCGCAACAGCCGATGACCCCCCAGGCGGCAAGGCGCGGCGGTGTTCGCCGAGATCGGCTGTGCCAACTGCCATTTGCCCAGCCTACGCACCGGCCCCCACACCAGTGCGGCGCTGGACCAGGTGACGTTCGCGCCCTTCTCGGATTTTCTGCTGCACGACATGGGCAGCCTGGGCGACGGGATCGAGCAATCGGCGCCGGCACTCGCGAGATGCGGACCGCGCCGCTCTGGGGTCTGCGGCTATCGACCACGTTCCTCCACGACGGCCGTACGCAGAGCCTCACCGCCGCGATCCTGGCGCACGACGGCCAGGGCCGCGACGCCCGCGACCGGTTCGCCGCGCTCAAAGGCGACCAGGAAGCACAGCTCATCGCCTTTTTGAATTCGCTGTAGATCGCGGCCCCGACGCGAAAGCTTCGCCGAAGGCCACGGCGCGGCGGCACTGTCGAACTCAGCTCGGCGGCCGCGGTACCTGGGCAGCCAGGCGCTTGGCGCTTGCAGGCGGTAGCTGTCGGCAACGAAATCGGACACCTCATCCCAGTCGATTTTGCCCTTGTCCAGCCGAAGGCCAACCCAGCCGCTCGGGCCGATATAGGCCGGGCTGTAGAACCGCGCTGGATCGGCGGCCAGCAGCACCTCATTCTCGCCAGGCTCGGTCTTGAAGCAAACGGAGACAATCCCGTCGCCGTGATGGCTATTGAGGTAGTACGCGAATTTCTTACCGCGCACCGTGAAGGCGGCGTGGTCCCCCATCACTTCGCGGTTCGCCTCCGGAAGCGCCAGGCAAATCACGGTGAGACGGTCCAGGCGATCTGCGCCGGACTTTGATTTCGCCATGGCTTTGCTCCGCTTGCTCCCCCGGACCGCGCGGCCCCACGCTCACGCCAAGCCAGCGCGCTCGGGCGCGATCATGAACCTATCATGACAGCGGCCGGACTGCGAGCGCCGCGGCGATAGACCCGGACGTACCGGCCCTCCATGACCAGCTCGCAACCCTCGAGTGCAGCCTTCAGCTCCGGCCAGAACGCGAACCCCGGCCACCCGGGCGGAAACGCCGAGATGATCGTCGACGCGGCCGCAAGCTGCTCGGCTTTCCGCCGGACCTCCCCCGGCAATGCATTCCCAGGGACCAGGTAGCCGACCGTGGGTGGCGCAAATCCCGGCATCAGGAGGCCCCCCCCTCGCACATCGCGAATAAAACCGGCTGCGTGCCGCGCGTCATCTCGAGCGCGCGCGCGCCCACTCCTGCGCGTTCCTGCGAATCGGCCCACAGGTTCAAGGTCACCGCGCTCGGGGTCTCGGTCTTCCAGAGTCGCAAGAGTTCAACCGCCTTGGAGCGATCGCTGAAGAGCAAGAGGACCACGAGCACCCAAACGGCCAGGCGATGCCACCGGCTGCGGGCCGCAAGCACCGCGAGCCCAAGGACGAGCATCGGTAACGAATAAAACCAGGTCCCGCGGTGGCCGAAGATCAAGACGACAAACCCCAGGTGAACCGCCGCGCACGTCGCGCAGATCTCGTCGTCGAGCGCTTGCTCGCCGGCCGAGCGGCCCGTGGCCAATCGCCACAGCCCCGCGAGCCCGCCGCCCACCAGGAAGATGCTCCCCAGGATCCAGAAGCCAAGCTCGTACCGGAAGTAATCGCGCAAACCAGCGTTTGGCAGCACCCAGAAATCGTGCCCGATGCCGCGGAAGAATCCGAACCCGCCCTGCCGATAAACCTCCATGCCCGTGATCGGAAGGAGCGTCCGCGACAGCGGGACAAGGCCGAAGCCGGCCGCGAGGACGAGAACCAGCACCGCCGCCGTGAGCACGGCGGGGCCAAGCTGCGCACCCAGGCCCCCGCGCCGGCCCGGCGGCATCCGGCAATCACCGCGATCAAGACGACCAGCCCCTGAACGACCGCCAGCGACGGCTTGACGAAACAACAGGCGGTTAGAACGCGCCAGCGCCCGATGCACGCCGTCCCCGCGCCTGCTCGGCGAGCGCGCTCACCAGGACGCCTGTTCCAGGCTCTGGGCAGAGCCGATGTAAGTCACGAGCAAGAGGTCGGGGATGGCCGACGCCAGAAGCGCGATCCCCGCCACGCCGACGCGCCGGTAGACCGCGAATCGAGCCATTCCCCAGGCCGAGAACAACATGCATGCCATGACAAGGGCGCGGTATGTCTCGGTCGTGAGCCCCGCGAGCCCGTACCAGAGCCGGCCGGCTAAGAGCGGCAACAGGCCGTACAGGTACCCGAAGTCGACGCCCGGCCGGAAGCCCCGCCGGATCAAATCCTGGATCGCCAGCTCGCCCCCCGAATCAAAGATCGCGAACCGGTCAAACCTCCGCAATGGTGCCTGCAGCGCCGCGGCCGCGAACATCGCGACGACGAGCAACACCGTCAGCACCGAGACACGCGTCAATGAACGCGCGGCGCGGATCCTGCGCGGCCGACAGGTCTTGCACGATCCCCGAGGTCTTGGAGCGGCCTGCGGCATCCCTGGGCATCGCAAGGCTCCTCGCGCGGAAGACAGACGCTCATCAAATCGCTTGCAAAGGTCGAGGATCGTCGCCCTGGAAGGAATGGCACGCCGGATCCTCTGCCAGCGCTCGCGCGCGAGGGCACGCGCTGATCGTGCGCGAACAATCCCGCACCTCAATCTCTTAGTCAATCCGGCCGCGGCGGGCCGCTTGCGCCTGGCTCGGCATGATCCGGGCCTGGCTCAGGCAGCAGAAGCTCGACCTCCGCGATCCGGAACGAGGATTCGCGGTTGTTCGGCAGGATCAAGAGCTGCGAGATCCGGTCGTCGATGTAAACGAGGAACGAAGCCTCTTCTCCCGTCGCCGACGCGTACTGGCAGTTGCTTTGCTCGATACCGGCCTTGGTCTCGCTGTACCATCGTACCTTCATCGCCGGCATCATGCCGCTGGGATCGACCAGCGAGAAACGAAACGACACACCGCTCACGAACCGCGGCGTGTCCAGGGCGAATTTCAGATATGCGCCGGGGCCCAGGATCCGGCCGCCGTCTCCTTTCCAGTCGATCTGGTGGATCTCGGTGGGCTCGGCGAGCCGCATGCGCGCCGGGAACGGCCGGTCCGGCGGCAGCCGATCGTACGGGACGATCCGCGCATCGCGAAGCTCACGCAGATACCGTTCCAGCTTGTCGTGATAATAGTAAGTGACCCAGGAATGATGGGCAACCAGCCGGGGAATCGGTTCGGCGGCCTGCAAGTCCCGCAGAAAAGCACGCTCGGCGTCCCTCAGGGTCACTCCCTGGCGAATGCCGAGCTGATTGTTGGCGGCCAGGAAGGTGGCGGCCGCGGTGAATAGCAGCATGCGGCCCAGTGGAACAAACGCGGGCGGCCCATAAAATTCCCACACAAAGTAGGAGCCCAGGATGAGCACGACCGACGCGGCCGCATAGCGGCTGTCGAGGACCGTGTCTCCCCAAGCGTAACGGCCCATCCCCACCACCCACGCGACCCCCAGGCACGACACCATGTAGCAGGCGAGCCCGACCGCCCGCGGATCGCGTCGCGCCCGCCGAGCCAGAACCCCGATCAAGCAAATCGCGCTCGCCAGCAGGATCACCGCGATCAGGAACACGGGCAGTTGCCACCACGGCCGGTTGGCCGCTCCGCCAAACCCCGACGCCAGGTACTTGAGCGCGGTCTCGGTATACGCGAAGAGCCCGGGCTTCACATAGCGATCCCCGGGCGCGGCGTTGAAGGATCGATAGCCGACGAAATAGAGCCCGATGACAAGGGCGGCGACACTCGCCGACACCAGCGCAATCGTGGCGGCCCTACGACCGGACGGCTCTCCGGATCGCGCGCCGCCAGCGCCTCGTAAACCAGCCAGGGCAGCATCAGCGTCGCGAAGACAACACCGCCACCAAAAGTGAGCGGCAGCAGGATGACGCTCGCGCCGGCCAGCGCGATGCTCGCGCCGTAGAGCGGTCCACGATGAGTCACGATCAGGATCAACAGGAGCGTCTCCAGGCACGTCGGCGCGACATACGCAAAAGTCTGCGCCCACGAGAACGCCTCGGCCTGACCGAGATTGAGCAGCACGACCGGGAAAAAGGCGTCGGCAAACTGCCAGCGGCCGCGGGCCTTGCGGACCGCCCACAGCAGCCCGAGCGCAAGCCGAGAACAATAGGACGTTGAGGAAGAGGATCGGCTTGGAGTTGAAGCCGAAGAGCCGGTAGCACGCGACCAGCACCAGCTTGGGGATCAGTACCCTGTGTCCCTGCACGTTCTCCCAGAGCCAGGGCAGATTCACAGCCTGGGCGCCGGTGACGGCCGGGACCAGGAACCAGTCCTCCCAGCGCGGGGTGCGATTGCCATAAAGCGTCACAAATACGAGTGCCACGGCGGTCAGGAACAGCCACGCACCCAGGACGAACACGGTGCAGGCACGATCGTCAGCGCCGTGGGCCGGCGCGAGCACCGCCGGTGTCTCGGCCGGTAGAGGTCGAAAGGCGGTCAAGATCGCACTCGCGGATGCGCGCGCCCATAGTGCCGGCCGGCCGACGCACGGCCGGATGTATCGTGTCGTGACCCGTCGACCGGTGAAGACATGAGGCCATACCCAGGGGAACACGCGGAATCGCCGTGACTCGGGCGCCGCCGCGACTCAATCGACGGGAAACCCAGGCTCGTCGTGAGCCAGCGCGTGAATTCGAGCGCACCTTGGAATTCACTCAGGATACTCGGAGAGCCCCGCGCCCTCAAGACGCACGCGGAAGGGCCCCTGCGCCTGGCCGGGACGAGTCTAGCGACGGCGGTGGCGCTACGTCAGCGCAGAACGGGCGAGGTGGCGATTCATCGTGGCACGCTCGCGCAGATTTCGCTCGCAACGATGGCATACGCCTTGCAAGCTAACGAGGCGAGCCCGAGGCTTGTGGATATCCACTACGCGGCGCGCCCCCACCTCAGTCACGCGCCGGAGATCGGTTACGGCCCACAAGCGCAAATCGGAATGCCTGGCCCGGGAGGCACTGGACTCATGAGCCTGGACGAGTATCGGAAAAAACGTGACTTCGAGCAGACGCCCGAACCCCGCGGCAAGGGGTCGGCCCCGGCGCGCGGCAAGCTCTCGTACGTCATTCAGAAACATGATGCGTCACACCTGCACTACGATTTCCGCCTCGAGCATCAGGGCGTCTTGAAGAGTTGGGCGGTTCCCAAAGGCCCCGACCTCGATCCCGCGGTCAAGCGCCTGGCGATGCAGGTCGAGGACCATCCGCTGGATTACGGCGACTTCGAGGGCACCATCCCCGAGGGCGAATACGGCGGGGGAACCGTGATGCTCTGGGACAAGGGCGAGTGGGAGCCACAGGGCGACGCGGCCAAGGGCTTCCGGGAAGGAAGTCTTAAATTCATCCTGCACGGGGAAAAGCTCAAGGGCGCGTGGATGCTGGTGCGCAAGGGGGGCCGCAAGGCCGAGGCGGGCGAGCGCGCCTGGTTCCTGTTCAAGGAGCGCGACGCGTTCGCGCGGCCGGGAGAATCGATCACCGAAGAAATGCCGCTGAGCGTCGCGACCGGGCGCGACCTGGACGAGATCGCCGCGGAATCGGACCGCGTCTGGGGACCGCACGGCGAGCTGCCGCCCCATAACCGCCAGGCCCGCGGAAAGACCGCGACCGCCGCGACGGCCACTCGCCGAAACCGCGCAGCACGGTGCCGGCGCGGACGGCGCGAAGGCCAGCGCGCGCGCCTCCGTGAAGGCGACTGCCAAGGCGGCGCATCGCGGAAAACCGGGCGAAAGCAATTCCGCGCTGCAAAAGCTGCTCGAGCACCCCGGCGTTCGGCGCGCTCGGTTGCCGCAGAGGCAGGCCGTCGAGCTGGCCACGCTCGTCGACGCGGCGCCGGCCGGCGACGATTGGCTGCACGAGATCAAGTTCGACGGCTACCGGATGTTATGCCGCCTTGACCGCGGCAAGGCACGGTTCATCAGTCGAAACGGCCGCGACTGGACCGAACGGCTTCCCGAGCTGGCGAGCGCCGCCGGTGAGCTGTCCGTCGGGCAGGCCATGCTCGACGGCGAGGTCGTCTCGCAGCAGCCCGACGGGACCACCAGCTTCCAGGCACTTCAGAATGTTTTTCAAGCCGGTCGGACCGCCGAGCTTGTCTATTACGTGTTCGACATCCTTCACATCGACGGGCGCGACGTCACCGCTCTGCCGCTGGAAGAGCGCAGAAGAAATCCTGCGACTCGTTGTTACTGAGAGTCCCCACCCCTCGATTCGTTTCAGCGATCACTTGAAGGGAACAGGCGACGAGATCGTCAAGCAGGCCTGCCGCCTGCATCTGGAGGGGATCGTCTCCAAGCGCCGGGGCTCTGGTTACCGGCCCGGCCGGGGTCTCGACTGGCTCAAGGTCAAGTGCTCGCAGCGGGCCGAGTTTGTGATCGGTGGCTTCACCAGGCCCAGCGGCGGCCGCTCCCACTTCGGCGCCTTGTTGCTGGGGTATCATCGACCGCGGCAACAAGCTGGTTTATGCCGGCCGCGTCGGCACCGGCTTCAACGAGAAAACGCTGGACGAGCTGCACGGCAGGCTGACCACGCTGGTGCGCCAGACCTCGCCGTTTTCGGACCTCTCGGGCACGGCCGGCCAGGCGCGCGACGTCTCTTGGGTCAAACCCGAGCTGGTCGCGGAGGTCGAGTTTTCCAACTGGACCGATGACCGGCTGCTGCGACATCCGTCATTCCAGGGATTGCGCGAGGACAAGCCCGCCGCCGCGGTCATCCGCGACGAGCCCCTTTCGCTGCGGGAGGCCAAGGTGAGCGACAATGGTCATGAGAGCGCCACGGCAAAATCACGGCGCGGGGCGAAAACCGCGCGTTCGCGAGCCGACGGCGACGACCCGGCGGTAGACGCCACGAACGACGCCGAATTCGCGGGGGTCCGCCTCACGCATCCCGACAAGGTCTTGTACGCCGACCACAAATTAACAAAGCGCGACCTTGCCCAGTATTACATGAAGGTCGCCGACTGGATGTTGCCACACGTTGTGGGTCGCCCGCTGGCGATCGTGCGGTGCCCGGAGGGGAGCGGGAAGCCCTGCTTTTTTCAAAAGCATCCAGGGCAGGGCTCGTCCGAGCATATCCGCCGCGTGAATGTTGCCGGCCCCCGCTCGCCGGAATACCACCTGGCGATCGATGATGTCGCCGGCTTGATCTCGCTGGTCCAGATGGGCGTGCTGGAAATCCACGTGTGGGGATCACGCGACGGAGCTGCTCGAAACGCCAGATCGGTTGATCTTTGACCTCGACCCGGATCCCTCCGTGCCGTGGCCAAAGGTCGGGAGCGCTGCGCGAGCGGTGCGCGACTTGCTGGAGGAATTGGAGCTCACGTCCTTCCTCAAGACGACCGGCGGCAAGGGCCTGCACTTGGTCGTGCCCATTCGGCCGCGCACCGAGTGGGATGAAGCGAAGGACTTTTGCCGCTCGGTCGCTGATTTCATGGTGCAGGCCGCGCCCGACCTCTTCGTCGCCACGATGAGCAAGGCCGCACGCAAGGGCAGAATCTTCATCGACTACTTGCGAAACGCCCGGGCGCCACGGCGGTGGCCGCGCTTTCGACACGTGCCAGGCCGGGCGCCACCGTGAGCGCGCCCATCGCCTGGGACGAGCTGGGCCCGAGCCTGCACTCGGATCATTTCACGATCGAAAATGTTCCTGAAAGGCTCAGCAAGCTCAAGCAGGATCCGTGGGCCGCGATGGCGACGACCAAGCAATCCATCACCGCCGCGATGCGGAAGCGCCTCCAGGGCCGCTGACGATTGCATCTCGCCCAAGGGCGGAGCCGCGGCCCATGCGAATCATTCGCTCGCCCTGGCGGGGAGAGGGATTGCACGAGCTTGCGTTTCAGAACGACGATGGAGTTGACGGGTAGCGCGGTCTCGCTGCTGCATGCGGACTTTCAAGTGCACCGGGCCCGCGCCCGCCCTCACACCGTTGGCGCGAAGAGTGATGACTGAGTTCTCGCGCGTGCCGGCGGGATACGGGGCGATGGAGTTTGCGGGCTGATCCGGGGCGGATTGAAACATGGGCGATCGGGCGGGGATCTACCTGGACCATAACGCGACGGCGCCCCTCGACCCTGAGGTGCTCGAGGCGATGCGGCCGTATTTTCTCGCGCCCGGAAACGCCGAGAGCCGGCACGCGTTTGGACGGTCGGCCCGGCGCGCCTGGGAGCAGGCCCGGGAGAGCGTCGCCAGCATCCTCGGGGCCGACGCGCGAGGTGACCTTTACCTCGGGAGGCACCGAGGCGAATAACCTCGCCCTCTTTGGCCTCGCCGGCGCCGAGTTTTCGCCTGGTCACCTGGTGTCGACGCCGCTCGAGCACCCGGCCGTCGCAGAGCCGATCGCAAAGCTTGAAGCGGGCGGCTTCGCCGTTTCCCGAGCATCGGTCGACGACCACGGGCTCGCCGACGTCGCGAGCATGGCCGAGGCGTTCCGCGCCGACACTCGCCTGCGCCACCTTGATGCTGGCCAATAACGAGACCGGCGCGATCCAGCCCGTCGCAGCGCTCGTGGCGCTCGCCGCCGAGCGCGGTATTCCGGTCCATACCGACGCCGTGCAGGCCGCCGGCCGCATCCCGATCCATTTTCACGACCTCGGCGTCACCACCCTGGCGGCCAGCGCCATAAATTCCACGGACCGGCGGGGGTCGGATTGCTCTTGGTGCGCACCGGCACGCGGATCGGCTCGCAGCTCTTCGGCGGCGGGCAGCAGCAAGGCCGGCGCCCGGGGACGATCGCCGTGCCGCTTGTGGTGGGGCTCTCGCGCGCGCTCGAGCGCTGGCACCAGCAGTCGAGCGCCCGCGCTGCCGTCTGGGTGGCGCTGCGCGATCGGCTGGAGGCCGGCTTGACGGCCGCACTTGGCCAAGAGCGCGTGATCCGCAATGGCCCGCATGAGGATCGTCTGCGGCTGCCGCAGACCTTGAACGTTGGCTTCCCCGGCACAAATGGCGACCTCTTGCTCATGCAGCTCGACCTTGCCGGCGTCGCCGCCAGCCTGGGCTCGGCGTGCGCGAGCGGATCGACGCGACCGTCAGAGTCCTTGCTGGCGATGCGCGTCCCGGAGAACCGCCTGCGCTCGTCGGTTCGCTTCAGCCTGGGTGCCGGCACCACCCTGGCCGAAATCGACGAGGCCATCCGGCGGATCGCCGACGTCGTCAGAAACCTTGCCGGCGCCGACCCAGGCCGCGTCGATGACCGCGCGGGGACGCCTTCACCGCGGTAGCCCGCTCGATCCCAGTCGCTCGGTGAGTCGGTGAAAGCCCGGGTGCTCGCGGATCGGTGCGAGCATTGCATCGTCGCCCAGGCGACTCGGGTCACGAAGGCCGCTCGCAACGGCGCGGGTCAGCACGGCCACGGCCCGGTCCGCGAATCGGACACGTCGCGCCTGGCACTCGGGTGTGGGGCCGATCGTGGGCTGCGCGCTCCGCTCGAGGTGGCCGGCGCAGCAGGCGAGCGAGCGGCCCAGCTCGTAGAGGTCCTCGGCCTGGTCGGCGTCCATGCCAAGCAGCGACTCGGCCGTCTCGGCGAGCTCGCCCGCGCGGCCGGCGGCCGATAGTACACCCACCCGGATCCGTAGCAGCCGGCACGCATCGAAATGGCCCCGGTGTTTCAGGAAGTTCAGATCTCCCGGCGACGCGGCGACGGCCCGGCAGGCGGCCAGCTCGTTCTGGAACGGCTTCAAGAGCTGGTCTTTGTCGCGCGGGCGGCCTTCAAGCTTGCCGTCACGATCGAGCCGCAGCAGGCCCTCGAGCGAGCGCGTCAGGCGGGTTTCCGCCGCGGCCATATCGAGCCCGTCCATCTCCAGGCAGCCGAAATTGAACTGGGTCTGAACCACGCGAACCTGGTTGTCGATGTCGTCGGGATCGGACTTGACCAGCTCGCCAAAAAGCTGCTCGGCGCGTCGCGAGGGGATTCCGGCCTCGGCGAGACGGCCCATCCGGCGCAGGGTCAGCGCCAGGTCGTCGAGTGCCAGTGCAAGATGCTGCTTGATCTCACGATTGGCCGGCTCGACCGCGACCAGCTCGTCGCCCAGTGCGATGGCTTTGAGATACTCGACCCGCGCCGCGGCGTACTCGCCGGCGATCTTGCGGACGTCGGCCAGCTTGCGGTGCGAGGTCGACAGCAGGTCGCGCGCCAAAGTGTTCGCAGGCTCCATCTCCGACCAGCGCTCGGCCAGGTCGTGCATCTTGCGAAACCAGACATCGGCCACCTTGAGGTCACGGCCGAAGCTGTAGGCACGGCCGAGCCGAAAGTAAGCCTCGAGCCGCGCGTGCCGCGCTCGCGCGGGTCCGGGTTGATCGCCTCGGTGGCATCCGCGAGGTCGACAACCCGGTGCAGATAGCCAACGGCGTCGTCGATGCGATCGGCATTCAAGCTCAGCTCGCCGAGCCCGGCAAAGGTGCGGCTCAGGCAGGCCGCAGTCGGCAGGTCGCGAGGCGCGTTGCCGGCAAGCGCCACCGCAAGCTCGCGCGTGATGATACTGGGTCGCGGCCTCGTCGGTCCGGCCGATCTCGCGAAAGATATCGCCGAGCTTCTGGTGCGCGACCGCCCGCTCGAGATCAGGGGGAGCGGCCGCGGTGCGCAGGGCGATCTCGTCGAGGCCCTCGAGCGCCGTGTCGAGAAGCTCTTTCCGCACCTCGCGGGTCGCGGCGGTCTTGCCTAGCTTTTCCTGGACGTCGAAGACGAGCTGATTCAGGTTCTTGAGCGTCCGGTTCCCCGCGTCGAGCGCCCGGCCCTCGGCCGCCCGCGCCTCGCGCACCGAGGCCTGGAGCTGCGTGTTGTAATAGAGCGCGCCTACCAGCAACAGCACCACTGCCCCCGCGCTCACGGAGAGCGCCGCCGCCAGCGCCGGCCGCCGCCGGGCCCACTTCCAGGCACGCGACCACGTCGACGCCGGATGCGCCAGGATCGGCTCGCCGTCGAGGAACCGGCGCAGGTCTTCAGCGAGATTCTCGGCCGTCGCGTACCGCCGCGCCGGTGACTTTTCCAGGCACTTCAGGCAAATCGTCTGAATGTCGCCCGGCAAGCCGGGCTGGAACCGCGACGGTGACACAGGGTCGGTGTCCTTGACCTGCGCCAGCGTCTCGAGCGCCGTCGCCGCCCGGAACGGCGGCCGCCCGGTCAACAGCTCGTAAAGGATCGCGCCCAGCGCAGTAGACGTCGGTCGTGGGGCCGACCGACCGGGCGTCGCCTTCGGCTTGCTCGGGGGCCATGTAGCAGGGCGAGCCGAGGACCGGCGCGTCCGGGTGAGGCCGTCGTCGGAACCCAGAATCTTGGCGAGGCCAAAGTCGGCGACCTTGGGGCGCCCGGTCGGAGTCGAGCAGGATGTTGGCCGGCTTGAGGTCGCGGTGCACAATCCCCTGGCGATGGGCCTCGGCGATCGCCCGGGCCACGATCTCGACCAGGCTGGCCGCCATGGAGCTCGACCGGGGCGAGCCGTCGAGCAATTGATCGAGCCCGCCGCCGGGCAGATACTCCAGCTCGAGGTAGGGCAGGCCTTCCACCTCGCCAACGTGATAGATCTGCACGATGTCGGAATGCCGCAGCCGGGCGATGGCCCCCGCCTCGGCGCGAAACCGCGCGAGGGCCGCGGCACTGGCGTGCACCCCCGCCAGAACCATCTTGAGCGCACACAGACGATTCGAGCGCGACCTTGCGCCAGATAGACCACGCCCATCCCGCCGCGGCCCAGCTCGCCATTGACCTCGTAACCCTCCCTCCGAAGCGCCTCCAGTACGACCGGGCTGAGGTCCGCCGGCGGCAGTTCTGCGCCGATTTCGGTGAGCCCGGGCCCGCTCCGCAAGCGAAACCCGCCGCTGTTCGGACGAGAGGACGCCGACGCCAGGGTGCGGCCATCAGGCCCCGGCGGCGCAAACACCTCGTCGATCGCGGCGACGTGCTCGGGGAAGCCTCGCGGTAGCTTTGCGGGTCGGGGTTTTCGCCGCGGCCGCGGCACGATTCCACGTCGATTTCCAGCAGCTCGCGGAACAGGCGGTCGCGCGCCGCTCCGGCGAGACCGTCCAGGAATGTGGCCGGGTCGGGCCGCCCGCCAGACCGCGCGGCGGCCTCGAACCGGTCGCAGGCGGCGTCGATCCGCCTCCAGTCGGCCAGCGGAAGCTCGGCTTCCTCGGCCCCGGAAAGATTCATGCGGGCAGCTCCTCCTGCCAGATCAACCGGATGAGCGTTAGCTTGCGATCGATGGTCCGCCTCGAGGTCCCAAACTCGGCGGCGATCTCCTCGCTCGAGTACCCCTCCAGCCTGCGCAGCGCCACCGATTGCAATGAAGGGTCGTCGAGCTTGGCAAACAGCCGGTCGTACTGCTCCGCGAATTCGGCGGCGGCCTCGGGGCTCGGCTCGCTGCTCAAGAACTGGGCCATGCCCTCGTCGAGGTCGTCGCCGTGGATCAACGCCGACTCGCCCACCACCTGGCCCCCCCCGCTTCTGCCGCGACTGGCTGCGCACCGATTCCAGGGCCTTGCGCGTCGTGATCGTCACCAGCAGCCGCCACAGGTCGTCGCGGTCGACAAGCTGGGGGAACTGCCCGCGACCGACTCGGTCGCAGAAACTATGGAACGCGCTGAGCGCGACGTCCTCTTCGTCGGTGACGCGCCGGGCATGGCCGGGAAGCCTGGCCCCGGCCAGCGCGCACCAGCCGCTGGAAATAACGATCCCACAGCCGCGCGACGTCTGCGTCGTTTCCTTCACGCAGACCTTCCAGCCAGCGCGAGACCGAGTTGTCGCCCGACATCGGCGGGACTCCGATCGGTGGGGTGCGCGAGATTCTCATCTATATTATGGGTCCGCGGCGGTCATGTCATCCGTGATCCGGTGCCGTCAGTTCGCAGGTTCGATGCGCACGTGCAGTCGCGCGGTCGCCTTGCGACCTTGGCGATCGAGGCGCTCGACTCGCACCAGGTAGTCGCCTGGCCGATCGAACCGGTGGACGATGGCCGCGTAGCCATCGCGTGCGTGCGCATCGATGTTGCCGTCGGAGCGGACTTGCGCGGCGGGACTCCCGTCGCCGAAATCCCAGGTCTCGCTTCCGCTCGTGGTGCCGAAGGTGCGCACCTTGAAGGTCACCGCGTCGCCGGGGTGCAGGCCTTCCGTCGGCGCGAATGCCGCGTGGATCGCCGGCGGAAGCGGCTCCGGAATCGATGGGTCGTAAACTTGGACCACGGCAAAGTCATAGGCGACATTGCCGGCGCGGTCCGACACCTTGAGGATCTCGGAATACTCGCCGGCCTTTGCGTAGGTGCGCTCGACCATCGCGCCCGTGGCGGTCGTTCCGTCGGAAAAGGTCCAGTCCTGGCGGGCGATCGCCCCGGATCGGCTCCAGGATCGCGAGCCGTCGAGCATCACGCGGTCACCGGTCCGCACGAGCCGGTGCGGCCGCGCGACGGCGATCACAGCGGGTCGAGCTGCGCGGAGATAAGCCTCCCAGAGAAGGGCGTAGCCCTCCTGGGTGCCCCATCGGCCCGACGGCTGTCGGCTGGCAATCTCGAAATGCAAGTGCGACCAGCCGCCGCTGTCCCCCTCCTTGCCGAGCACGCCGATCTTCTGCCCGAGCGCGACCCCCTTGCCCGGCTTGATCTCCGCCGCGATTGACTGCAGATGGCTATACCGGTAATACCAGCCCTGGTCGTCGAGCAGATAGACGACGTCATACCGCGGCTTGACGGGAGTTTCCTCGTAGCCCGGCAGCACCTCGGTCCCCGCCGAGACGACCAGGCCGGCCGCGGCCGCGACCACCTCGACCAGCCCCTCGGCGCCGCCGATATCCAGGCCGCTATGGTAATAAATGCGGCGCTGCGCCGGCGGTTCGAAGTCGTCGACGAAGGTCGGCTCGTTCGCCATCTGCGTGGCGCTGGCAAACCGGCGCTGTCGGACCGGATACACAAACGACTCCGGCTCGATCCAGGGCGACGAGCGGGCCAGAATCGCAGCCGGGCCGCCTTGACCAGGCCCCAGTGGTCGTTGTTGGTGTTGGATCGATAGCCGCGCGTGATCGGGCAGTCGACTTGCACGCCGCCGACCGTCGCCGGCAGGTGATAAGTGGCCGAGGTGAGCACGCTCGTCTGCCCATTGACCTCGATCGTCACCCGCGCGCCGCACGGCATCGCGCACCGTGTCGCGCGATTCGTCGAGCGCCACCAGCCTGACCTGGGCCGTCGAACCGTCGCAAAGCGCAACGCGCGCCGCTTCCCCCAGTTCGAGATCCAGCACGCGCACCCGCGGCTCTCGCGCAGGCGCCGGCGGTCCAGCAGCCGCGGCATCGAGGCAGGAACCCGCGAGCAGGCTGGCAGCCAGGATCACACGCGACGTCATTCGTTCCTCCCTCGCGGTCAGTTCTGGAAACGGGTTTGGCGGCCCGGCGCCGGCACGGCTGGCTCGTCGGGTTTGTGCCTTGATCCTTAGTGGAATGACGACGACGTGTCAATGCCCGCGAGGCCGCGGCGCGCGGCCCGGTTCGCCCTCGGACAGAGCAGCCGGGGCTGGCCGGAGACCTTCGCGCGGGCAGTCATGATTTGGCGGGATCGGCCTGGGCGAGGCGACGTTGGAGGGCGCGGCCCAGGGAGAGGGAGAGGACGATCCAGCCCAGCGAGAGGGGGACAACGGCCAGGGGCGCGGCCCAGGCGAGGCCGGGGAGGGCGGCGAGCAAACCGTAGGCCCAGGCGCCCGCGGCGTCGCCGGCGCGGTAGACCGCGGTATCGATCAAGCCCTTGGTTCGCGAAAGCTCGGCACGGTCGACGACGGTGTAGAATACCTCGCGGCTGGGCCGGGCGATCGCGTAATCGACGGCCCGGCGGACCACCTGAAACCACTGGACCGTCGCGACCGTCGGCCGCAACGCCAGCACGATCGCGCCGGCCAGGGTCACCGCCGGCAACAGCGCGGCCGAGCCGCCGGCACCCAGCAGCGCGAGGGTCCGGCCCGTCACCAGCAACTGCAAGATCAGCCCCGTCATGTTGACGAGCAGGTCGATCCTCGCGAACAGCGCCGTGCGGGCGGACGGGTCGCTGATCGAGGCGTCCACGATCCGTGCCTGCTCCATGTACACAATCGCCGAGCTCGTAGTAAAGAGGAGCGTCCACAGCCCCAGACCCACCAGGTAGAGCTGCCGCGACGGCCGCACCAAGGGCGGCGACGAATCGACCGCGTTCGAATTGCTCGGCTCCCCGCCGGCGCAGCCAAGAGGGCGGTGCAACCGGCTGCGCAGCCAGCAGGCCCAGCTCGAGAAACCCCATCGCGATCAGCAACAGCCAGGTGGGCCCGGCCCGCGCCGCCAGCACGCCCGCGAGCGACGAGCCGGTGATCGCCCCAAGGTTCCGCCCGCCGCGATGAATCCAAAGAGGCGGTGAGCCTGGTCGCTGGTGAATCGCCCGGCCAGCGAGCCCCACGCGATCGACACCACCAGCAGGTTGGTGATGCTGGCCCAGACGAAAAACGCCCGCGCGGCCCAGGCCTGCGCACCGGCCGGCATCATTGCAAACGCGACGAAAAACGCGAGCAGGCTGACCTGGAACGAGCGAAACAGCGGCGTGAAGCTCGGTCGCCCCGATCGCCGCCCCAGCCGCGATGAGACGAGCGGCCAGACCAGGAGCATCGCCGCAAGGGTGCCGGCAAACAGGACAGGCAAATGAGAGGTGCCGCCGGCGATGCCCATCTCGTCTCGAACCGGCCGGATCAGGTAGTTCCCCGCCAGCAGGCTGAACACGAACATGCAGGCCCACGCGAGCGCGCCCGTCTCGTCGTCGCGCACCACGATCAGCAGCCGCAGCGCGGCCAGCGCGGTCGCACGCCGGCTCCCGGGCAGCTCGCCCGGGCGACGGCGAGAATCTTCGTCCTCCGGCGCTGCGACCGGGCTCGTACCTTCGGTCACGGCTTGGCGGCCCGCGCCTTCCAGGCCGCCAATACCTTTGCCTCGCGCTCGCGGCTGATGCCGGCCTTGAGCTTGGAACGGCGTTCCTCGGGAAGAGTGGCAAACCAGTCGAGGGTGGCGCGGGCGGTCTCGGCGATCGGGTGGAACGTGAGGCCCGCTTTCAAGGCGCGCGCATTGCTGACTGTGGCAAAGCCCGCGGTCTCGCCGCCATTGGGAACCCAGGCCGGCATGTCGCTCCACGCACTGACGCCCTGTTTCTCGAGAAAACCGGCATCCACCCAGGTAAAGCTCGCATCGCTGCGGGCGGCTTCCTTGCAGGCCGCGAGCATCTGGCCGAAGGTCAGCGTCTTGTCTGGCCCCAGCGCGTTAAAGACCCCGGTCGTCTTGTTTTCGATCAGCCGGACCAGGAATTCACCCAGGTCGCGCACGTCGATGATCTGGACCGGATCATCCGGGGCGCCGGGCGCGAGCACCTCGCCCCCCTTCGCGACACGCACCGGCCAGTACGTGAAGCGGTCGCTCGGGTCCTCGGGCCCCACGATCAGTCCGGGCCGCACCACCGCCACCTTCCCCGGCATCGCGGCCTCGGCCGCTTGCTCCGAGAGCGCCTTCAAGGCGCCATACGTCTGGCCGTCGATCTTCTCGATCGTCGGGTCGGCAATCGTGGCCACCGCTGCTGTTTCATCGGCGCCGGGCTTGCTCGTATCGACGTAAACCGATATAGATGAAATGTAGATATAGTGACCGATATTCGGGCCGAGCACTGCCGCCGCTTTCTTCACCCACCGGGGCACGTTGGCCGAGGTGTCGACGACGGCGTCCCATCGCCGCCCCTCGAGCGCCTTGAGCTCGTCTTTCTCGCGGTCGCCGTGCAGCTTTTCCAGGTCCGGAAACAGGCCGGGGCGGGTCTTGCCGCGATTGAACAGCGTGACCTTGTGTCCGCGCCGCAGCGCGGCCTCGACCGTCTGCGGACCGAGAAAGCCTGTGCCCCCCAGCATCAGGATCGTCTTTGGTTGAACCGGCCCCTGCTCGAGATTCCCTGCGATCGCGTGGGCACCGAAGAGCGCTCCGGCGCCGAGCCCGAGGAATTCGCGGCGGTTTGTCATTTCCGTGGTCCTCCTCTTTTGGTTGGGATGGTCGCCACTCCATTAGTGCCGTACCATAGTCCTTTCGCGCCGCTTTTCCTACGGTTTGGCGGCAAATCCGCCCGGATCCCGCCTGAGCCCGGCGCCTCGCCGCCGGTGCGGTGGCCGTCCGCCAATCGTGCGCAATCAGTCGGCGAATTCGGGCATGCGCTGCCATTGCGATCGGGCGGCAGGTCGACCCGCCGGGCGAAGGCGCGCGCGACAGAATCCCCCGATCCTGCGAATTCTGAATACCGCGGCCGGGTCGCTCGTCTATCACCTCCAGAGCAGACGAGCGAATTTGATCGGTTCGGCGCGGTAGCGCGGTGACCCGAGCCGGCTTTACCCACCCTGGGAGTCCAAACGATGCGCGGCAATCTACTCGCGCTGGCCCTTCTGGGGCTGGCGGGATCGACCCTCGTGCGCGCCGACGGGCTGCTTGTCCCCACCGAGCGCGGACTGCCTCCCCTGCGCTCGCGCCATCAGCGCGTCGACGTCACGATCCTCGGGCAGGTCGCCACGACCAAGGTCGAGCAGTGTTACTACAACAGCACCGATCGCGACCTCGAGGCCGAGTACATCTTTCCCCTGCCGGCCGGAGCTTCGGTGCGCGACTTTTCCATGTGGGTCGGTGGCAAGCGCTTTCGGGGCGAGGCGGTCGACTCCTCGGCCGCGCGGCAGACCTATGAGGACATCGTGCGCCGGCTGAAAGATCCCGGGTTGCTGGAATACATCGGCCGGGACCTCTGGAAAATGCGCATCTACCCCGTCCCGCGCCGCGGCGAGCAGAAGATCGAGATCGCTTACTCTTCGATCTTGCCGCTGGAGGGTAACCTCACAGCTTACCAGTACCTGCTGCGCACCGGCCACACGAGCCGGACGACCGAGAACGACTTCACGATGGTGGTCCGCATCCAGAGTCCCGATCCGCTGGGACCGATCTTATAGCCCGAGCCATGACGTCGCGATCGACCGCCGCACCGATCGCGAGGCGATCGTCAGCTTCGAGCGCAGCGCCTTCACGCTCGAGCGGGATTTCCAGCTCTACTTTGCCCCCAGGTCGGCGCGCCTGGGCTTCTCGCTCTTGACCGAGCGCGAGTCGCCCGGCCAGCGCGGCTTCTTCCTGCTGCTCTTGTGCCCGAGCGATATGGCCAAGGTCCGGCCGATCCCGCGCGACCTCGTGCTGGTGATCGACACGTCCTCGAGCATGCTCGATGAGAAGCTGCGGCAGGCCAAGTCGGCCTTGACGCGCCTCTCGACTCGCTCGGGCCCGACGATCGCTTTGCCCTGGTCTCGTTCGCGACCACGACCGAGGCGTTCCGCAAGGACCTGAGTCCGCCGGGCAAAGCAGAACTGCGCGAGGCCCGCGCCTGGGTCGAAGAGCTGCACGCAAACGGCGGCCACCGACATCTCCGCCGCGCTCGAGCCAGCGCTCGCGTTTGGGACGCAGCGGCGGTCCGACCGAGCGCTCCAGGTCGTGTTCCTGACCGACGGACTGCCAACGGCCGGCTTGACCGACCGGGCCAAGATCCTCGAGATCGTGAATCGTCGCGAGGCCGAAGGCGTGCGCTTCTACACGTTCGGCGTCGGCGACGACGTCGACGCCCATTTGCTCGACCTGCTGGCGGAAACGTCGCACGGCTGTAGCATCTACGTGCGCCCGGCCGAGGACCTGGAAGAAAAAGTCGCTGCATTCTCGGCCAGGATCCAGCGCCCGGTGGGCACCGACCTCAAGCTCGAGACCAGCGGCGGACCGCGTCTCACCGAGATCTATCCTCCCCGCCTCCCCGACCTGTTTGAGGGCGAACAGGTCCAGGTCGCCGGCCGGTTCGAGGGCCACGGCCCGGCCGCGCTCACCCTCAAGGGCCGCGCGGGCGACCAGGCGTTCTCCGAGACGTTCGAAGTGAATTTCCCCGAGACGCAGGGCGGCTCCGATTTCATCGCCCCGTTATGGGCCAGGCGCAAGGCCGGCTATCTCCTCGACCAGATCCGGCTCAACGGCGAGTCGTCCGAGCTGAAGACAGAGCTCGTGCAACTGGCGCACGACTTCTCGATCGCGACGCCTTACACCAGCTTGCTGGTGATCCCGGAGCCATCCGCGCCCGGCAGTTCCGCACGGCGACGACCCCCCGCGGGACGGCGCCGGTCGTCGTTCTCGTCGTTTCCACTGGGCGGGTTTGGCGGTGTGGGCGGCGGTACCGGTGGATTCGGCGGGATGGGCGGGGGGATGGGCGGCGGCATGGGCGGAATGGGCGGCGGCATGGGCGGAATGAGCGGCGGCATGCCGAGGCTCGGTGGGATGGCCGGCATGATGGGCGGCATGGGAACGGGTCCATCGATCGCGGGCCGCCGGGCGGCGCAAACCGTAATGCCGACGGGTCGACATCCGAGACCAGGAACGGCCACGCGAACGGGTCAACTGCCGACGCGGGAGCGCCCGGCGAATCCGGCCCGTCCGTAACCGACGTGGGATCGAGCGGAAAGGACGCGGTCGATCTCGCGCAACACCTCGCCGAGATGAAGACGGGTGCCCGGTCCGACGCGAGTGCATCCGTGCGCACAGTGGCCGGCCGGCGGTTCCGCAAGGCCGGCGATGCCTGGGTCGATCTGACGCTCACGCCCTCGACGCCAACGCTCCGGCTGCGACCGCTCGGCAAGGGGTACTTCCGGCTGCTGGCGCTGCACCCGGAGCTGGGCCCGATCCTCGCGCTCGGAAATCGAGTGACGTGGGTAGGACCGAGCGGGACGGCGCTCGTCATCGAAAAGGACGGCCAGAACGAGGCAACCGACGCGGCCCTCAACCGCCTGTTTGCGCCTCGCGAGTGAGCAATCCGCGGGCGCCGGCTCGCGCCGGGGCGAGGCAGCGTGCATCTCGGCTGCGCAGTGCGCCACTTGAGCAGCGTCAGGGTGGGAAAGCTCTGGTCCGTGGGTGACTCGGGTGTGGATCGCGCCTGACACTGGAATGCCGTTCGGCGCGGGCATAATCGACGGTCGAGTTTGGCCTGGCCCACGCGGTTCTGGTTCGAGCAACGCGGGCCGTGCCCTGATCCACCCATTGCCCACGGAGGCCGCGATGACGGCAGCAGTGAGTCGCCTCGGTAACCGGCAGTTCGCTGGCATGTTGATGGCCTTGCTCATCGCGTTTTCGCTTGGTCGCGGATCGACCCGGGCCGACGAGCCCGAGAAGGCCAAGGGCGTTCCGGAACAGATCGTGGACACGATGAACGCGATCTTCGGCAAGCATCCTGGCTTTCGAGCGGTGCACGCCAAGGGCATTGTGTGCGAGGGAGAATTCACGCCGGCGGCCACGGCGGCCGAGCTTTCGCGGGCGCCCCACCTCCAGGGAAAGCCGGTGCGAGTGACCATCCGGTTTTCCGACGGGTCCGGAGTCCCGAATGTCTCCGACGGCGCGCCGCTATCCAACCCGCATGGGATGGCAGTGCGGTTTCACTTGCCCGAAGGGGGCAGCACCGACGTCGTCACGAATGCGTTCAACGGTTTCGCGGTGTCGACCGCCGAGGACTTCCTGGCGATGCTGAAAGCGCTCGCCGAGAGCGGCCCGAATGTGCCCAAGCCGACGCCGCTCGAGAAATTCCTGGGAACGCACCCCAAGGCGATGAAGGTGATGACCGCACCGAAGCAGACACCGGTGAGCTTTGCGACCGAGACCTATTTTGGAGTCAACGCCTTCCTCTTCACCAATCGCGATGGCAAGACACGTTACGGCCGCTACCAGCTCCGACCAATAGCCGGTGAGAAATTCCTGAGCAACGACGAAGCCGCCAAACAGCCGCCAAACTTCCTGGTCGACGAGCTGGGCGGGCGGCTCGCGAAGGAGCCGGCGAAGTTTCGCCTGATCGTGCAACTGGCCGCCGAGGGCGACAAGGTCGACGACGCAACCGAGGTCTGGCCCGACGATCGCCCGATCGTCGAGCTTGGCGTCGTGTCCATAACCGCCCCGGTCAAAGACAACGAGGCCGCGGCGCGCGTGCGCTCGGGTTTGACCCGCTCCGGCTCATCGACGGCATCGAGGCCTCCGACGATCCGCTGATCGAAGCCCGCTCGGCAATTTATGCGGTCTCAAGGCATCGCCGGCAATAGTCCGGCGACGGGCGCGGATCCGCCCGCACCCGCGGAATGGCGGGTACGAGCGATCTTTGTGCGGAGGTGATTTCATGAGCATGCAACTGGCCCGTTTGGTCGCGACGCTCGTGGTGATCGCGCCTGCGCATCCGTCCCGCGCAGGCACAAGGCCCGCCTGCGTCACAGGCTTCCAAGGACTCGCAGCCAGCGCATCCCGCGGCCCCGCACGCCTCGGTGACTGCCCTGCTCCATTATGAATCGACCGGTCTATCCCTGTTGCGTCCCTACGCCCGCGGCAAGGTTCCCGTCGTGTTTGTGCACGGGCTGTGGTCGAACCCGTCGTCGTGGCACACCATGATTGCCGCCTTGAACGCCGACAGCGCGCTGGGCGATCGCTATCAGTTCTGGACGTACGGCTATTCCACGGGAGACCCGATTCCTTACTCAGCGTACTTGTTCCGGCGGAACCTGGAGGAGGCGCGGCGGACCTTTGATCCCGAACACTCCGACCCCGCGTTCGCGCATGGTCCTGGTCGGCCACAGCATGGGCGGGCTCCTGGTCAAGATGATGGTCGTGCCCAGCGGAACGCGGCTCTGGCGCGTGATCAGCGACCGGCCGTTCGAGGAGCTCGTGGCTCTCCCGGAGGATCGCGATCTCTTCCGCAGCGCTTTGATCTTCGAGCCGAGGCCGGAAGTGCGCCGGGTTGTTTACATCGCGACGCCGCATCGCGGCAGCCGGCTCGACCAGGGCTCGCTGCAGCACCTCGCGACGCGGCTTGTCCGCTTGCCCGACCCGCTGCGGGCGAGCCACGATCGCCTGATCGCCCGCAACGGCCCTGATTTCTTCAAGGGACTTTTCCGCAACGGAGTGCCGACGAGCGTCGATGAGCTGGAGTGGGGTTCGCCGATGTTGACGGGGATTCACGACCTGCAAGCCTCGCCGGCCGTAACGATCCACTCGGTGATCGCCGTCCGCCCCGATTCACCCGCATCGGCTCCAACCGACGGCCTGGTCAGCTACGCCAGCGCAACGTCGAGGGCGCAAGTCGGAACGGATCGTCGCGTCCGGCCACCTGTGCCAGGATCACCACGACGTGATCCAGGAAGTCCGCCGAATCCTCACGGAACACGCGGCGCAGTGAGCCCGGCCAACGAGGAGCGAGGCGATCCCGCCGCGGTTCACAGATCGTACAACGTCAGCGATCGCGGCCGGCGAAGCGTATCGCGACCTGGCGCAGGCGCCACTCGTCAAAGGCGCGCGAGCGCTTCAATCCTGATCGGCCGCCAATCACTTGTCCCACCGGTTCACGAACACCCGACCCAGTCTGATGCCGCCTCACCGGCCCTGATCCGCCGCCTACTTCGGCTCGGTCCTCCAGGTCAGGATCCGCATCCCGTGCTGCTCGGCAACCGACCGGCCCAGCCCGCGACGGGCGCCGGTGCGGAACATCGCCGACTCGAGCAGTTCGCCCAGCGGAGACTGCAGGCTTCGCCGCGGGTCGGCACCCCTGGCCAGTGCCAGCCCGGCCTGAGCAAGCGGGGTAAAATCCGCCGGCGGATTGGTCGCCGGCGCCGCGATCACGACCAGGCACTCCGGGCCAAACGGCGGCGCATCGCTGATCTCGCCCCACGGCGCAGGGGTCGTCAGCGGCTTGCCCGGATCCAGGCTCTGACCCACCTCGCTCGACTGCGGGTAGAACGCCTGGATCTCGAAGTCCGAGCCGACGACCAGCAGCGTGACGTCGAGTCGCATTTGGCTGCGATTGTGAATGCGAAATGAGATCAGATCGCTCGACCGGAACACCCAGCCCCCGTCCGGCTCGGGCAGCGGCTCGCCGAGGTCTGCGCTGGACTTGGCCTTGTGCCGCAGCACCTCCACGTCGAATTTCGCGGCCGAATTGCCGCGATACCGCTCCCCCTCGAACTGGGTCGAGATGGCGACCAGGTTGCGAGCCCGGTACACCTTCTCAAGGCTGGTGCGGCAGCTTCGCCCAGAGCGGGTTGATCGGCGGCCGGCAGGGCGAACGGCGGCCGGTTGCCCGAGGCCTCGACGAGGGCGACCTTGCCCTGTTCGAGTCGCACCAGCCAGTCGGCCTTCGCGGGTCGTCCACCAGGACCGCCAGTCCGCCGCGGTCATCGGTGAGGGCCTCGACCGCGCAGGATCTGCTGCCGGGCGATCGGCTGGTCTTGCGGTACCTGGATGGCCAGCATGAGCCGACGCAGCCGGTAGTCGATGAACACCGGGCGGCAGGTCGAGAATGGGGGGAGGTCGCTCTCAAGCGCCGATCCTTCGAAGGCGCACGGCTCGACCGTCGCGTCGAACGGCCGGGTCGCCACCACCTGCACGTGGCCCAGCAGCCTGGGCTTGCCCTCGGCGCCGGACGACTCGACCGCCAGGATGCTCTGCGGCGTGAGCCCGTACAGGTCGCCGGCATTGACCTTGTACTCGTCCCCCTCGCGCGTCAGCACCAGCGGAGACCGCGCCGGTTGCTCGGTCCCCAGGACGATCCGGTCCTGGCCCTTGCCCTCGACCAGCGGCGTCGGCGAGCCCTGGGGCCGGCCGGCGTACTGCGCCTGGAGCCGCCGCACCAGTTCGCGGTAGGTCAGTGGTGCGTTCGACTCGGCCGACTTGGTGAGGACGTCCACCAGCGTGTACGTGAGCAACCCGTGATATTCCGGCCGGGGCAGTCCGGCGGCTGCAGGCTCTCCGGCGTCGTCTCCTGCGGGCGGCAGGCGTAGATCGCGACCAGGTAGTCGGACGGCTGCCGCGGCACGAACGACGCGGGCTCCTCCGACGGCCCGCCGCGCGTCCGCTCGCCCCGCGCCGCCGCGCGATCCTGGCCTTGGCCAGCTCTTCCGGCGGCACGAGCATCCTCCGGCGGCAGCTCGCGGACCACCTCGGTGCCGCGGGTCATCGTGCCGGAGTGGCAGCAGTCGAAGATGGCCCAGACGTAGGCCTTCTTCGCGGTGATCGCGCGGAGCCAGGCCCCGATCTCGTCGTCGACGATCGCGTCGGGCAGTCGTTCGACGGCCCCCTGCCACGGGCTCACATCGGCCGGCAGGAAGATCTCGTCGAGCCCGTCGGGCTCGGGGTAGGCGGCGTCCGGCGGATCGCTCTCCGGCTGCTGCGAGCCGTGGCCGGCCAGCAGGACCACGACCTGGTCTCCCTCGCGGGCCTGCTCGGCCAGCCGGCGGAACTCGCGCTCGATGTTCGCCCGCGTCGGCCGCCGGTCGGCTCGCCCTCGTCTTCGGTCAGGATGACGATGCCGTCGGCCGGGAACCGGTAGCGCTGCTCCAGCAACTGCCGCATGTCGCCGCACGTCGTTGGCCGGACCGTCGAGCTGCTGGGCCCGCGGCAGGTGGTCGTACTTCGTCACGCCGATCAAGAGCGCACGCCGTGTGGGGGCGTGCTCCGCCGGCTGGGGATCCTTGGGCGCGGAGCGCGGCTGTTCCACCAGGTCGTACGACAACGACGACGCACCCGGCGCCGCCGGCTCGCGGCCGGCCAGGGATGGGTCCGCCCGCCAGGCGCCGCCGACTCCGAAACCGAGACCCAGGCCCGCGACGATCATCACGGCCACACCGGCCAGCTCGCGCGGAAGCAGTGGACGACTCATTGGCGGCTCCTGATGCCAGTAGAGTGCAAACGCGGATCGCGCACCAACAGTTCACCGGCGGGCGGAGCGATTTGCAATGGCTCGGCCCGCCAGTTGCCCGGGCTGTGCGCTTCCGCGATCAGGGTCTCAGTTCGTGACAATCACATACCGGTTCGGCAACAGTCCGCGGTTGACGACCTTGATCACGAACACACCGTCCAGAGCTGCATCTGCCGCAGCGACTCCACCTGTGAAATCGGGATCTTCGACCAGACCCGCGGAGCGTCACCGGATCATCATTTTCAACAGCGGCTCTCATTCGTGGGCAAACGCTTCGCCTTCGAAATAGGGAAACTGCTCGAGCAGACGCTGCCGGAACGCGTCGAGCCGCTGCCGCACCCGTGCCAGAGGATCGAAGTGCTGGTTCGTCTCACCCAGGTCGCGCCCGCGCTCGCCTTCGAGGTCGACGCCGTCCGGGCGCAGGCGGACGGCGATGGCAGGCGGCAGCGCAGGCCACTCGCGCTCGGGGCCGCCCGCCGCCCAGAGGCGCTCGGCTTCGCCGGGCGCCGGTGGTTCATTGCCGGTCCCGCCCAGCACCAGGATCATCTCTGTCCCGGGTTGACCTTCCAGTCGCTTGGACTCTTCCTCCTGTGGGAAGACGATCTCTCTGGCTCCGGCTTGCGCTGGGAATTGCGCCAGGGATTGCATTTTCCCCGACGCGTTCACGAGATACAGGGTAGCCCCGCGCCCTCCCGGCACGCGGCAGCGGACCTGGACTTCGTCTCCCTCACGCAGGGGCAGAGCCTGCAGCAATGGCTGGAACTGGGCGTCCGCCCGCCAGATCCGGAGTTCGAGCGACGGCCCGGCCGGCGCGACGGCCGCCGAGTCCGGGGCGCGGCGAAACATCTGGATCCCCCACGCCAGGCCGAACGAGAGCAGGAAGACGCAAGCCAGTAGCGCAGGGTACCGCCAGCGCGAGGGCGCCACGAATCGCTCGAGCACTGCGCGAGTTCGGCGGCCGTGGGGAAACGATCGGCCGGTTCCTTGGCAAGCGCCTTCAGGCAGATCGCCCGCAGTTGCGGCGGGACGCCGGCGCGGTAGAGCAGGCTGCGATTGAAGTTCGCCTCGCGGGCGAGCTGCAAGAGTGCGTCGCGGTCTCCGGCGGTGTACAGCGGTGAATTCGTGAGCAGGAAAAACAGGATGCCGCCCAGGCCAAACACGTCGGTGGGGCGGCCGATCCGGTCGGCCTGCCTCCGGGCCTGCTCGGGCACAGGTATCGCGGGGTGCCCCCCATATTCTTCTGATCGTTGGGCTCGCCCCACCACGGGCGTGACCACGCCATGCCGAAATCGATCACGCGCGGCTGCCCCTCGCGATCGATCAGCACGTTCCGGGGATTGAGGTCGTGATGCGTGATGCCCTGGTCGTGGGCAAAATGCACGGCCCGCGCGATGGCGGCGACGGTCTGCGCGGCCCAGCGGGCGTCGAGCGACCGTTCCCGGGCGTAGGCCTCGAGCGTCGGGCCGGGCACCTCCTCGAGCACAGAAACACCCGGCCTTCGTGGAAATCGACGTCGTAAACCTTGACCAGGTTGCGGTGCGGAGGTAAGCCCGCCAGCAGCCGCCCTTCCTGCGCGATCTGGTCGATCATTCCGGGATCAGCCCGGGCCAGCGCAAGCTTGATCACGACCGTGGTCTGCAAACCCGGGTGCACCGCCCGATACGTGCGAGCCTGGCCCCCTTTGGACAGCGGCGCGACGATCCGATAGCGCCGATTTGCGTCGGTTCGGGCACCGAACCATCGCCCGGGGACCGCTCGACCGAATCGGCGAGCTCGGCGCGCTCTTCCGGGGTGAGCGTGCTCATTTCCGGTAGGACCGCTTCGTAATTGTCCAGGTTCACGGCCTCGCCGCGGCGGCGCCGGTGCGCGATTTCGAGGGTGACCAGCTCGGTGAGCAGTTGCTTACGCTCGTCCAGTTTCACGCGCTGCAGTTGCGCGGATCGACGGACTCTCGCCCCGCAGTAGCGCCGTATCAAACTCGGTGGTCACGCGGTCTTTCCGGACCCAGGTGTCCGAGCTTGGATCTGGCTGCTGCTGCTGAGTTTCCACGGTTGCGGCCTCAATCATCGGTCGCAGGCAGGCACTCGGTCGAGTCGCGCAGCGGGCGGCGCCCTTCATCGCGCGGGAGGCATGGAAGCGACCGGCGGCGGCGGCACCGCGGTGGCGGCGGGCTTCCAGTCGGTCTGCGAAAACTTAGCGCGCTCGTGATGCGGATTCGCATGGGAAGCGCCGCCGTCCTTGAGCGTATACCGGCAGCCATCCGGTAAACAAGGGGCTCACTCGCGAAGCCCGGTTCCGCGGGACGCCTGAATTCACGCGCAAGGAACCACGGCGTCGTTCGTCTTAATTGCGGATACGAAACAGCCGCCGGCGCCGGCCCCCTGGCCGGGCCGCTGCAGGCGGTGGCCAGGGACAAGACGGCGCCACGTTCTGTCCCCCTCGCCCCACCCGGGGAGAGGGTGCCGGAGGCCGGGCGAGGGGCTCGCTGACCGACTTTGAAGCCGATGTTGTTGGCTTTGGCTATGCCCCTCACCCTCGCCTCTCCGCGCCGGCCCGAGGAACAAGATCAAGGCCGTGCCATTCGAGTCTGTTGCGTGAGGTTTGTCGTGAACAGCCATTGGTTCCGTGAGCGATTGGTGCAAAGTACGCAGAAGCTTGTGGCCATTCATGACCACTGGTAAACTTTCTCCAATCCCGGGTAGGCCGGCGTGCGACGACGCAGCGCGGTCGTGGCGCCCGTGTTCCGGCAGGGCTTTGGCGGCGAGCGAGGAGATGGTCTGTTATGCGGCGTTGTTTGACGGTTGAATCGCGATGAGTGCGACCTTGAAGCCTCCGGGCCATTACGATCAACTCTCGGCCGGCGCGATCACGCCGCTCAAGCTGCTTCCCCAGGTGACATGCCCGCATTGCTGGGAGACTTTTCGCCCGAAGAAGTCCTGTGGGTCTCGGAGCACGTCGACCTGCTCGGCGATGCGCTCCTGGGCCCGGAGCGCCAGCAGCGGTTCTTGCCCAGCCGGTACACGCTGGAAGGCGACGCGATCGACGCCAAGGGGATGACCTGCCGCAACCTGGCCTGCCCGCACTGCCACCTGCCGATCCCCCGCGGCCATGCTGGAGATGGAGCCGCTGTTCATCTCGATCCTGGGCGCACCCGGCCAGCGGCAAGTCGTACTTCCTGACGGCGATGACCTGGCAGTTGCGCCAGGTCTTGCCGCTCCATTTCAAGCTGGCCTTCACCGACGCCGACCCGGAATCGAACCGGGCTCTTGAACGAGTGCGAGGAGGCGCTGTTCCTCAACCCCGACGAGTCCGAGGTCGTCCCGCTGGCCAGCCTGATCCGCAAGACCGAGCTCCAGGGCGAGCTGTACGACACGGTGGCCTACGGGCAGCAGACGGTCAACTATCCGCGTCCCTTCTTGTTCACGATCCAGCCCCAGGAGGGGCACCCCGGCGGCGACCCGGCGCGGCTGTCGCGGATGCTCTGCCTCTACGACAACGCCGGCGAGCACTTCCAGCCGGGACAGGACACGGCCTCGAGCCCGGTGACGCGGCACCTGGCGCAGTCGCGGGCGATCCTGTTTTTGTTCGACCCGACGCAAGATCCAGCGGTTCCGCGCGGTCTGTCGAGCCGGCGACTCGCCAGGCGCGGCGCAGCGCGGCCGGCTGTTGAGCCGCCAGGAGACCATCCTCAACGAGGCGGCGGCGCGGATCCGGCGGCATGCGGGGCTGTCGCAAGGGGCCAAGTACGAACGCCCCCTGGTCGTCGTCGTCTCCAAGCTCGACGAGTGGGCCGCACCTGCTGGGCCTGGAGCGAGGACGGCGATCCCTGGCGAGACCCAGGGGAATATGACCGGCGTCGACGTCGAGAAGATCGAGCAAGCCTCCGCCCGGCTGCGCGAGATCCTGCTGAAGTATTGCCCCGAGACCGTGACCGCGGCCGAGTCGTTCGCCAAGGACGTCACCTACATCGCCGTCAGCTCGCTGGGCGGCGCAGTCGAGCTCGATCACGAATCGGGCTTGCCCGGCATCCGGCCGCAGCAACATCCGGCCGCACTGGGTGACCGTTCCGTTGCTCTATTCGATCTCGCGGGTCTTGCCGGCCCTGGTCCCGCGCCTGATCCGCCGTGCGAAACAGCGCTGAACCGCCCGTTCACCCGACCGGATCGAATGCCGCGAAACCCACGACTACGGTCCCTGCCCGAAGCACTCTCTGAAACAGGGGATGGATCGATGAGCCAGGAACTGCACTACACGTCGCTTCCGCGCGGGCTCAAGCCGGGCAGCCGCGGCTTCTGCACGGTCGCGTGCACGCCCCAGATGGCCGGCCCGCTGGTCGAGCGACTGGAAAGCCTGAGCGGCTACCAGCCGGTCTATCCGGTGCACGACCCGGCGGCCGTCCATAACCCGATCAACTTCTCGCACCTCAAGGTCGACGATCGGCGGCACTACCGCCAGCGTGCTGTCGCGGATCGGACCCGCCGGGCTCGACTACTCCGGACGATCGAACAAATACGCGCATCATGTCGTGCTCGAGACGAGCGAGCGACCCGCAGGCGGCCCGGCGTGGCTGCTGAGCCAGCCCGGCTTCGTTCAGACCGCCTGGGAGGGCGAGCCGCGGGTCGTGCCCGAAGGACGACGGCCGCCGCAAGGCGACCGGCCCGCCGGCGTCGCCCGCGCCTGGCAGGCACTCACCGGCGACGCCGGCTGGGCCGGCGTCCTGGCCGAGGCGTTCCTGGCCGACCCCAAGCGGACGGCGTTCCTGGTGTTCCGGCCGGGCATGGAACTGCTCCCGCTCTTCGTCGAGGCGATCGCGCTCTTGCCGCCGCCGCGGCGGTGGGACGTCGAGTTCAGCACCTATTACACCTCGCTCCCCCAGGGAGTGACCTGCCAGTGGCGCGGCGTGCTCGAGGGCTCGCCCGAGGCGGCAAGCGCGCTGCGGCTCCCGGCGCACTGGTCATCAACCTGTGCAGTCCGATCGGGCGCGCGGAAGGGCGGGCGCTCGTGAACCAGGCGCGCACCGGAGTGCGCGAAGCCGCACCGGCCTCGGGCGCGGCGCATGCGTCCGCCGGCTCGCAGCGCGGCGGTGAAGGACCCCCCGGGCGCTCGGCCACCGTCCCCGGGCGACCGCCCGCGGGCCCGCCCGGCGGCTACGACGTGAGCCCGGAGTACCCGCGCGGTCGCGCAGGCCAGGGCGCGAGACCCTCCACCTCCGGAAGCCAGGGCCGGCGCAGCGCAAGAGACGCCCTGGGCCCTGATCGCCGGAATTGTCGCCGGCTCCCTGGTGGTGATCGCCGCGGCCGCGTACCTGCTGCGACCAGTGGCGCCAAGTACGGAGCCCGCTCCGCCGCCACCAGTCGCCCGGTCTGACCAGGAGACGCAAGGCAGCCCCGTCAAGATCGCCGATGCAAAGGACCGGCCGCCAACGAAGCCGGCGACCACGGGCGCGATCGCCCCGGCCGTTGCGGCCAGGCCGCCGGAAAAGGCAGCGCCTTCAAGCGCGAAACCGGCTGGGACCGAAATGGTCGATGCCGGCGGTCGACCAGCCCAGATCACGCTTCCTCCCGGAACGGACGAAGACACTTCCCCGCCCAAGACCAAGGCGCCAGCCGATCGAACCAAAGTCGCGGTTGACCAACCCAAATCCAGGACACCGAAGAAAGATGTCTTACTCTTCCTGGAGCTGCCGGAACAAAATTCCACGACCGCCGCGCCCGCGAGAGGCGAAACGGGCCGGGATGGAAGGCTCAAGCTCGAGGGGTTGACGGTGAGCAAGCTCGCCTTGAAGACGGACAACGCCGAGGTGAAGACCAATCCCGCCGCGAATGGCGGTCTGAGCGTCGGGGTTCGCGAGAGCGCACTTTCCGATCTGACGGATCCCCTGGGTCGTTTCCAAATCGAAGGGGACGAGATCCATTTCGAGTGGGAGAAATCCGCGCTGGACGTCAGACAGAAGCCGTACCGGGACATGCTTCGCGACTGCATTCTCAAGATCACCACGAGCGAGGGCGAGCGCTACGCACTGCTCCGACGAGGTCCGCTCGCGACACCAAGGCCGCTGCGACTCTCCGGTAACACTGAGCCCGGGAAGGCCAAGAAAATGACCCGGCCCGTCGACTGGAAATGGTCCGAGGACTTCTCGTCTCGACAAAAGGAGATCGTGATTCTCAGAGCACGATCGGAATCAAGAGCGTCCGGGCCCACGGAATTCCAGAGAGACAAGGACGACGACGTCTGGTTTATAGAAGCAAGCAGCAACATTAGAATGGTGGTCAAGTTCAGTGACGAAACCAATCGGATCAAGTTTGAGATCGCGCATCCCAATCAGCCCACACCCGACGATCGCGATGTCATTCAATCCCTGTTCGATGCGACTTACAGTGTCATCCTCGGCTTGAAGGTCGACGATCAAAAGCTTGAGCTCGCCCGGATCGGCACCTTTCCGACAGACAAAGAATCGCAATAACGCGGACCTGTGAAACAATGGCCGATTACCACCAGATTGTCGAGCAGATCCGCGCGTTCCTGCAGTCGAGCGACCAGACGCGGAATGAGCGCCTGGAGGGTCTCGCGTCAGCCTACGCCGAGCATTGCGCCGACGCGAATCAGCGGCTGGGCCGCTGCCAGCGGCTCTTGCAGCAGGGCCTGCGCTCCGAGGCGATCCAGCTTGCCGAATCCGAGCCGCGGCTGCTCGACGCGATCGTGGCGCTCGACTTCCCCGAGCGGCCGCAGTGGGACGACCTGGTGGGGATCTACGACCTGGCGGCGGCGCCCCGGATCATGGTTGAAGCCGGAGTCGGGCTCAATGACGCCTATGCGCAGGAGCAGCCGCTGCAAGAGCTGCTGCGGAACCACCGTCGGCTGGCGACGCAGCGCCCCCGCTGCGCCAGCGGATCGGGGTGATGCGCAAGCTGGCGGCGCAGGACCCCAATAACTCGATCTGGGTCGACGACCTCCGCACCTTTGAAAAGGCGCGGTTCCGGCAGATCCAGGCCGAGGCCGCCGAGGCGGCCGCGCTGCGGGATCGCGCCCACATCGGCCGGCTGCTGGCGGAAGTGCAGGATCCCGGCTGCATCGAGCCGGCGCCCAAGGGGCTGGTCCAGGGCTTGAAAAAGGCCGATTCGCAGCTCCGCGGCCAGCAGGCCGCGCTCGCCTTGGTCGAGCTCGAGGGGCGGCTCGGCGAAGCGCTCGAGGCCCGCGACGCCGAGCGCGGGCGGGCCGTCCGCCAGGAGTGGGTCGCACGCATCGCCACCGCTCCGCCCGAGCCGGGCGACTCGATCTGGCAACGGGTCGGCCCCGCGCTCGCGTGGCTCGACGAGGAAGACCACGTGCTCGCCGCGGCAGCGGCGCACGAGCAAAGCGTGGCCGCGCTCGCCGCCGCACTCGACGACCCCGCGTTCATCTCGGCCGCCGAGCTCGAGCGGCTCGAGCGCGAGGTCGTGCGGCACGGGCGCGGCATCCCCGACAAGCTCCAGCGGCGGTGCGCCACCCGGATCCGAGCCGCGACCACGGCGCAGGCGCGGCTCGCGCGCAGGATCGCCGCCGTCGCGGGCGTGGGATTGCTGTGCGCCGCCGGCCTCGCGTTCTACCTGGTGCGAGGGTACCTCCCGCCGGCGACGCCGGTCAGGCGGCCACGGCCGTCGGTGCGTACCTCGATTCCGGCGACCTCGATCAGGCGGCACGGTTCATCGAAAACCTCGAGAAGTCCGATCCCGACCTGCTCGCCGAACCCCGGGTGCAGGAGGTGCGGCGACGCTACCAGGAGCTGCGCGACAAGGAGACCGAGCGCGCCCGCAAGTTTGAAGAGGCAAGATCCGCCGCCGATCGCGCCGACCCGATCACGGCCGATTCCAAGGACCTGGACGCCGCCCGCGCGCTCGCGCGGCTGGAATCCGAAACGCAGGAAATCGAGCTGATCGGCCAGCGCCGCGCGGCGGCCGTCAAGGCCGCGCATGAAAAGAACGAGCAAACCTTGACGCCAAAGCTCGAGGCGATCAGTCAGGCGCTCGATCAGATCGAACGCCAGATGCAGGCCGGCTCCCTCGACCAGCCTGCGCTCGCCGTCGCCTTGCAAAACAACCGGCACTCGCTGAGTGAGCTCGAGCCCAGTCTCGCCAAGGCCGGCGACGACCTGCAAGGCCGCGCCCGCAGACTGGGGAACCGGCTCCACGAGACGTCAATCCGTTTCGACGAGCTCGAGCGCCGCTCGGGTCTCCAGGAAAAAATCACAAGCGCCGTCAGCTACTCGGTCACCGATCGTTCGGATCGCCTCGGCCTCTTTGCCAGCCAGCTTGAAGAATTCGTGAAGTCGTTTCCGGGCGAGCCGTGTACGAAGGCATTCCAGAAGACCCTCCGCGAGCGGCCCCTGTGGGAATCGATCGCCGCCTGGAACCAGTTGGTCTCGGGCTGGACCCACTACAAGACCGGCCTGCGCCGACGAGGCCGCACGCCGCGCCGCGGCGTGCGGCCAGTTCCTGGCCAGATACGCGCAGTTCCCAGGGGCCCCCGAGGTCCTCGAGTACCAGAAATACGCCGAGCTCGTCGCCCTGCGGGCCTCCGCCGCCGGCGATCCCATCGCCAAGCTCCAGAGACTCTTTGCCAGCACTGTCGTTGAACATATCTGGATGGTCGCACTCAAGTCCTCCGCCCAGGGGCCGATCTTGCACCGTTACTACGCGATCGATCAGCCGCGGGAAAAAGACGAGTCCGTCAGTTTCAACAGCATCTTCAACACGGAGGGCAAAGCGAAGAGCCGATTTCTTCCCTCCGGCAGCAGTTTCACGATCGACTTGTCCCCCCAGTCCAAGATCGCGGAGCGCTTCAAGCAGATGGTCGCGACCGGGCCGAAAGAGCGCCCGTGCGAGCTCACGATCATCGAGCTGGTCGACGTGATCCTCGCTCAGCCCGATATCGATCCGATCCTCCAGCTTTTGTTGCTCAAGAACGTTGTCGATGCCGGCACCAAGGCGAGCGAGCCGCTCCGGGCATCCTTCAATGACCTCAAGAACGAGCTTGACGGCGGGCGGCGTGGATCTGAAGATCAACTGGATCGATCCCGAGACCCCTCGCCTGGCTAACGCCCAGGATGAGGCGGAACGGCTCGTCAAGTCCCTGCGCTCGAAGGTCCCCAAGGCCGAGACGGTCCTGCGGCACCGCGACCAGATCGAGCAGAACGCGGCCAAGACCTATCACACGGTGGGCTTGCTCGCGAGCAAAGGGATAGGTTTTGAGCTTCAGAAAGGGGTCGCCGTCCCCCGCGACGGTGAACTTCTGGTCGCCGTGCCTTCCGGTTCCAGTCGCGGCGAATGGAAGAAGGTGGGTAACATCGTCGAGGGCAAACCGTCGATCGACACGCGAGACAGCTCGGCCCTGGCCGAGGGACGGCCGGTCTTCGTGGTCGCGGGCCCTTCGTCTTGACGATTCCACCATCGAGGTGAGCTCTGCCTATGCCTGCCGGATCCGGCGACTGGTACGTTCGGGGGCAAGGGCGCATCCTCGGCCCATTCAACTGGTCGCAGCTCCTGTCGCTGCGCGATCGCGGGCAGGTCTCGCAAGCCAGCGAGGTCTCGCAAGATCGCCGCTCGTGGATCAAGGCCGGCGACGTGCCGGGGCTGTACTCGCAGTCGGTCACCCGCGCCGAGGCGACTGCTGCGCCAGCGCAGGGCGAGTGGCCGGTGATCGCCATCCAGGGCGATCCGGGCTATGGCGCCGCGGCTCCCGTGGCGGCCGAGGCTGCCCCTTCCTGGTACGTGGTGCGCGGGGAGACTCATCACGGGCCGGTGTATCTCGCGGATGTGCAGCGGATGATCGACTCAGGCGAGCTGGGACCAAGCTCGATGGTCTGGAAGGAAGGCCTCGCCGGCTGGGTCGCCGCCTCGCAGGTCCCCGAGCTGCGCTTCCTGCCGCACGGCGCGGCCATGCCCGCGGCGCACTCGCCGTATGCCGGCCACGCCGCCGGGATCGGCAATCCCTACGCGTATCCGCAGGTGCGCACCAGCGCGCTGGCGGTGGCCAGCTTCGTGCTGGGGCTGGTGTGGCTGTGTGGCCTGGGCAGCCTCCTGGCAACAATCTTCGGGGCCGTCTCGCTCAGCCAGATCGCCCGATCGAACGGCACGATCGCCGGCCGGGGGCTCGCGCTCGCGGGCTTGATCCTGGGGATCATCGGCCTCTTGGTCGTGCCCTTGCTCTACTTCTCCGGCTTCCTGGCGGCCTTCCTTGACCAGGCCCAGCCACGCCCACGACCCGGCTCGTAGATAGGCTCGGGGGCCAGAGTGCCTCGTCTCACCGCCGCGCGATTGAAGCGCGCGGCCCGGTGGCGTGGCGCGAGACCCGCGCCGAACGGGGCGAACGCGGGCGCTCGGCTGCTCAGAACAGGGGTCTGCCAACCAGGGCCGAGAATAGTTTCAATTGCTGCGCCTGGGCGGCGGCGGTCAAGGTCATGACCCGCGATAGCTCGGCCTGCATCGCTCGGTCCAGCATCACCGAATCGTTCATGGTCCGCAGCCGGCGCTGCAATTCCTTGACCTGCGCCGCAACGGCTGGACATAGTGTTCTTCACCACCCAGCCGCTCGACCCACGTGTCTCCGTCGGCAAAAATCACCGCGGCGTGATCGGGGGTGATCTTCAGCGTCATGAACGCCTTGTTATACTCGTGGTTGACCACTTTCAGCACGTCGTATCCGCCCAGCAGCTCGAGCCCGACGATGTAGACCAAGGGCGAGGTTTGCCCTGTTCCAAACGGCGGGCGGACCGTGACGGTGATGATCGTCCGGAAGATCGCCTTCACCGCCGGCCGGATTCCGACTGCGCCCGAATGCGCGTTCCACAACGGGAGCAAACCCGGCTTCAAGCAGGAGGTAGACATCGCGGCCGGCGGCCTTGCTCTCGCCGGTCGTGATGGTGGCATTGTCGTGCGTTGTGACCGGGAGCGATGTCCCGATCGATTTTCCCTGGGGACCTTTAACGTCAAAGAGGCGCGTCCCGATCTTGTACAGACCGTCGACGACGAGCGTCCTGCCCAGGAAATCTCGAGGGGTGTCCAGAACTCTTTCCAGCGTGAGTGATCCCGGCTTGGGGTCGCGGCTGCCGCCCGGGATCTGAGCGTTCTTCGGGTTGGCCTTGGGGAGAGCCGCCGATTCCAGCGGACCTCTGGGCCGGCCGGGCGGCGCCTTGAGCGTGTCGACCAATCGCTGATCACGCGGTGGCGGAGGCACGCTGTTTTTCGCGAGCCGCCGGCGGCGGGCGTTCTCGGTGGCCAGTGCGTGGTGCAGCGTTCGCGAATATAACTGCCTGAGGTCCGCGGTCCGCAAGGTCGAGTCCAGTAGTGCGCGAACGCCTTCCCGCATGTAGGTCGCCAGCTTTTCGTTGCTCAAACCCCTGACCAGCTCGTCGGCCTTGGCGGCCGAGCCGGCCAGCTCGATCTCGCGGATCAAGTTGCGAGCGGCGTCGACCCGCCGGGCATTCCGCGTGGCGACGTATTGCTCCAAAAGCGAAGTGGCCCGCGGGAAATCGCCCAGGCGAACTGCCTTGATCGCGTCGTCATACAGCCCTTCATGATCTGCATTCGCGGTTTCTTTGCGCGGCGGAGCAGGCCCTCCTCCTTTGCTGTCACGAGGCCGTGGAGTGCCCTCGGTGACTGGCGAGCCGTCGCCCGCGCGGTCCCTTTGCGCCGCGGCCTGCTGTGCGCCGCCATCGCGCAGCGACGTCCAGGCCAGGGTCGCGATCACCCCCAGCAGTACGAGCCCGGCGGCGGCCCCGCCCATGAGCACTGCGCTGGTCGCTCATCAGTTTCGCCCAGCCGCCCTGCTGCTGGCCGCTCGCGGCATTCTGCCCGTGGGGATACGCGGGCCACGCGGTCGTCACGACAGGCGGGTACTGCCCGGCCGGGGGCGGAGGACCAGCCAAGGGCGGCGGCCCGATCACAAGCGGCGGGTCGACCAGAGGGGCAGCACCCGGCAGCGGCGGAGGTCCGATCACCAGCGGCGGGTCCGCCAGGGGGAAAGGGCCCGCCGGCTTCTCGGTCGGCAGCGGTGGGATCGCGTCTCCCACGTCGACGCGCGCCCAGGATCTCCGACGCCGGGACCCACGCCGCCATCCCGGTGGCGCCAGACCAGGTCCGACGCCCGCAGCTTCCCTTGCTTCAAGAGGTTGCCGAGCGACGCCAGCGTGACCGGGCCCAGTTTTCGCTTGTCTTGTAGCGAAAAAAACCACTCCGCTCGGTCGCTCGCGGGCGGAGGCGCCTGCGCCCCGCCAAGGGCGCGATCAAGCTCCACCTGGATCCCTTCCGACGGGAACCAGCGCCGGCCTCCCCCGGCGGATCCGGGTCGCCGGGCGAACGACCCCCTGCTCGATCAGTCGCTTCAGCTCGGCGCTCGTGAGCGGGCCGACAACGCCCGAATCCTGCTGGTAGTACCACGTCTGGGTGGCAGCCATCGCTCGTCTTGCCTCCGTCTCGCTCGAATCTCAGCCGGCTGAGCCCAGGCCAAGACGCGTGCGCGTGTTCACGCGGCTAACAGGCAAGTAGACCCCTCGTGGCCGGCTGTCCAATGACATGATCCATCCAGCCACGCAACCTTAATTTAACAGAGTCGCGCCCACGTTCAAGACGATGCTCCAGGTTGCGGACGAATCGCGGTTTGACCAGGCGGTCGGGGCAGCATTGCCAGTAGGCGGTGCCAGCGTCCGGCGCCACTGCTCGGCCTTCGCGCGATTGCCCGACTGTTCGTAGAACGGGACGATCCGCGCGGCCGCGGCCGTCAACTCTTTTCGCAGGCGAACCGGGATTTGCTCCTCGCGCGCCTTCAGACCGTCGTATCCTTCCAGTAATAGCGGCTCGGCCTCGGCGTACTTTCCCAGGCCGGCGAGGGCAGCGCCCAGCTGGCTCATCGTGTGAAATCGCCGCCATTCGTCTGGCTGCAGTTGCTTGCGAAGCTCCACACACTCGCGCAGGATCCTCTCGGCTTCGGCCCAGCGGTGCGTCTCCAGAAAAGCCGCGGCCAGGTTGTTCATGCTGGTCAGGGTGTCAGGGTGCCGCGGCCCGGGATTCACTCTCCGCCGCGCGAGCACCTGCACAAGGAGCGGAATCGCAAGCGCGGTCTGGCCGGCCTCGCGCTGCGCCAGGGCGAGGTTATTCAGGCTCTTGAGCGTGTCGGGATGGTCGGGCCCAAGCCGGGCCTCGCGCCGCTTCCGCACTTCCTCCAAGAGCGGAAGGGCGTCGATCGTTCTGCCGGCGATCTGGTACTGCGCGGCGAGGTTGTTCATGGTGAGGAGGGTGTCGCGATGGTCGGGACCCAGCTTGGCTTTGCGGATCTCGAGCGCCTCGGCAAACAAGGGGAGCGCGTCCTGGGCGCGGTTGAGCGAGAGCAGCGTGCTGGCCAGGTTGTTCATAAGGGTCGCGGTGTCGAGGTGGTCGGGCCCGCGCACGACTCGCGAGAGCGCGAGCCCGCGCTCGAACAGCGGAAGGGCGTCCGTGAATCGATCGGCCGACTGATACGCGGTGGCGAGGTTGTTCAGCGCGTCCAGGGTCTCGGCATGCTCCGGCCCGAGCATGGCCGTGCGCCGCGACAGCACTGCCTCCAGGAGCGGGATCGCCTCGCCGGCCCGGCCGGCCAGCCGGTAGGCTGTGGCAAGGTTGCTCATGCTTTTAAGTGTGTCGCGGTGGTCGGTTCCCAGCCGCGCCGCGAGATCGCGAGGTCCTGCTCGTGCAGGCGGATGGCTTCGTCAAATCGGCCGGCGGACTGGTAGGCCGCTCCCAGGTTGTTGAGCGACATCAGCGTATCGGGGTCGCCGGCACCGAGTACTTCTGTGCGCAAGGCGAGTGCGCGCTCGAGCTGCGCGATTGCCGGCTCGGTCTTGCCCAGGTCGAGGTAGATGGTTCCCAGCGTGTCGCGGATGGCTGCCTCGACGATTGGCTGGCCGGCGAATTCGGCGGCGATGCGGGGCTCGGCCGCGTCGACGGCCTCGCGCAAGGTCACATTGCCGCCCAGGCCCCCTTCCTGGGCCTGCGACCGTGCCGCGGCCAGCACGTGGTCGCCGAAGAAGCCGAGGACTGCCTTCGCCTGGATCTCCGACCGCCGGCTTTTTGCTTGCTCGCGACCCGCGCGGATGGCTTGCCAGATGCTCACCGCGGTGGCCGCCACCAGGACCAGGGCGAATGCCGCGGCCGTCGCCAGCGGCACGCGGTGCCTGCGGGCGTACTTGCCCAGCCGGTAGGTGGCCGACGGCGGGCCGGCCTCCACCGGCTCGTCGGCCAGGTACCGCTCGAGGTCGCGAGCGAGGTCGTTGGCCGTCGCATACCGGCGGCTGCGGTCCTTCTCCAGCGCCTTCGAGCGCGATCCAGTCCAGCTCGCCGCGCACCAGCCTGGCCAGCTTCGCCGGCTCCATGCGGCGCCGGGCCGCGATCTCGGCGATCTGCGCCGATCTTGGAAAGCCGCGCGCTCAAGCGCGGCGGCTCTTCCTCGCGGATGCGCCGCAGGATCTCCGCATATCCAGCCTGCTTCAGCCGCTGGCGCTCCAGCGGCGTCGTCCCCGTCAAGAGCTCGTACATCAACACGCCGAGCGCGTAAACGTCGGTGCGGCGTGTCGATGTCGAGCGCGCTGTTCTCCGCCTGCTCGGGACTCATGTATTCCAGGGTCCCGACGATCGTCCCGTGCTGCGTATAAAGGGTCCGTTCGGTGAGCCGCAGCTCGATCGCCTTGGCCACGCCAAAGTCGATCACCTTCGGTACCGGCGTGCCGTCATAAAGCGAGACCAGCACATTCGACGGCTTGACGTCGCGGTGGATGATCCCTTTCTGGTGCGCGTGCTGAATCGCGTGGCACACCGGCACCAGGAGCCTCAATCGCTCGTGAGGCGTCAACTGCGCCCGGTCGCAGTAATCGGTGATCGGCACCCCCTTCACCAGCTCCATCACAAAGTAGGGATTGCCCGAGGCCGTCGCCCCGGCGTCGAGGACCTTGGCGATATTGGGATGGTCCAGAATCGCCAGCGCCTGGCGCTCGGCCTCGAACCGCGCGATGGCGTGGCGGGAGCCTTTCCCCGGCTTGATGATCTTCAGCGCGACCTTGCGGCGCAGCGGATGCGTCTGCTCGGCCAGGTAGACCACCCCCATCCCCCCCTCGCCGATCTGATGCAGCAGCTTGTACGGGCCGATCACCGAGTTCACCGTCTCTTCCGGCGGCTCCGAGTCGACCGACATCGTCGAGAACACGTGCTCGGCCGAAGGTGCCCGGGCGCCGCGTGGGCCTCGAGCAGGTCGTTCACGTCGCGCAGCACGGCGGGGTCGGCGCATGCCTCCGCCAGATAACGGGCGCGCTCGCTGGGCGAATCAAGCTCGAGCGCCCGCGCAAAGATCAACGGTAAGTCCGGCGCCGGCGTGCTCAAGGTCGGGATCCTGCCGCATCGGCAATCCGGGCGTCGGTGCCACAGGCTGTTTCATCGCGGCCGGCGTCCTGCCGGCCGCACGGCATGGTAGATTCTAATGTCCGCTCGCTCAGGGAGACAGCCTGGTCTGGACGGCCTGGTCGAGCTGGACCTCGACCTGGCCTTTGATCTCGATCTTGTCCGCGGGCGCTGCAACCTGGTCGATCACGACTGCACTGTGATTCGCCTGCGGCGACGGTGCCGCTGGTGCAAGCTGAGCGGTCTCCGACGCCGCATTGGGCGCGGATAGCTCTGCCTGGTAACTGACCTTCAACGAGGGTGCCTCGAGACTGACGACCGCCGGGGGCCGTCGTACTTCGGGAGCCGGGCCCGCCACGAGTCCGGCCGGATGCAGCCCGCTCTGCAAGACCCGGCTCTCCAGCAGCTGGACGCGGGCGACCAGCTTGTACCGTCCGCGGGGCGGCCACTCCGACGCGTCAGACTCCAGGCGGCCGCTCAGAGAGCTTATGTATTTGCGCAACCATTTCATGATCGATCTCCACAAGGTCAAGGTGCGACGAGACGGTTGGGACGCACGACGGCTCTCGACCTCGGGGCGAGCGGGTCACGCACCCGCCGGCCTTGCGGTTCTCGTTTGCACGCGATCGCCGATGACCCGGGGAGGGTCGGGGCGGGGCTCGTGAGGATTGATGCCCGCCGCCTGGCCAGGCACGCGGCCGTTGCAGCCGGTGCCCAAACGTGTCAGCGAATGCAAAAGGGCGACGTTCCGATTCCCCAGGGCGCCTGCAGCTCCGAGCCGTTGGGCTTGCCCCGGAAATCCCGCGGGTCGCCCCTCGAGACTGCCAGCGATCGCTCGTCTCCCGGCGAGCGTTTCCCGCGTGGCCCTCGAGGATCAAAACCTGCGTTCGCCAGGCCCAGGTCCCAAGCCCCCAGGCCTCTGTGAGTGCCTTCGTTCCGGAGACCTGACGGCGCGCGGGGTCCAATCTTGCGCGGCGATCGCGGATTTTTGTTTTTTTTCGCCCAGCGGGCACACCGGCGGGCCCAAAAGGCCACTTGCGCCGCCCGCGGCCGGACCGCCCTCTTCGAGCGCAAGCCCCCCCGGCGGCTCGCCCTGCGCACGCCTGGGACTCCGCGCGCAGCGATCTCTGGGCCGGCGGTCACCGAATCACGGTTGACGTGCGCCCGGTGGCGGAATGGCCCGGGATCACTTAAGATCGAGAACGCGCTCGGGCAGGGGCGACGTCGATCGAGCCCGAGTCATCACGCAGCGAGGAACGCTGAGGGCCAAAGGCCGGGATCTCCCCATGCGCACTACCCATCGTCTGTGTCGCCTGGTGCCCCTGTTCGTCCTGGCGATTGCCGTCGCGCGGCCCTTGCCCGCCCAGGATTCGGCCGCCGTGACCGCGCTCGAGAGCAAAGGCATGGCCCTGCTTCAGCAAGGGCGCGCCGCCGACGGGATCAAGGCGCTCGAGGACGCCGTCGAGCAGGCCAAGAAGGACTACGGGCCCGAAGACGAGCGGACGCTGCTCGTGCAGGGCAACCTCGCCAAGGGTCTGCAGGCCGTGGGCAGATTTGCCGAGGCCGTGACGATCTATGAAAAGCTGGTGACGAAGATCGAGGCGCAATATGGACCCAACCATCCCGAGACGTTTGTCCTGGTGTGCGGGCTCGGCAAGTTCTACAACACCGCCAATCGCTACGACGACGCGCTCAAGTGTTTTCACCGCGCGCTCGACGGATTCGAGAAGACGCTCGAACCCGGACACGTGGCCACCCTTGAGGCCCTCGAGGGGCTGATCAACACCTACATCAACGCCGGCCGGGCCGCCGAGGCCGAGCCCTATCTCCGCCGCAAGATCCAGGCCCTAGAGGCGAAAAACGGACCGGGGCATCCCGACACGGTGGCGGCCCAGAGCGTGCTCATGGGCGTGCTCATGAAGACCAACCGGCTGGATGAGGCCGAGGCCTACGTCACGCGCGCCGCCGACGCCTTGAAGGCTCGTTCCGGCGCGGACAGCGTGCCGGTGGCACGGCTGCAAAGCGAGGCGGCCAGGCTCATGATCATGCGGGGGCGGAATGACAAGGCCGAAACCCTGCTGTTCGAGCGCCCAGGCCGTGCTCGAAAAACACCTCGGGCACGACGATCCCGAGACCTGCAAGGTGCTCGGCATCCTCGGCGGACTCTACCGGGTCAAGTCCGAGTTCGACAAGGCCGAGCCCCTTCTGACCCACTGTCTGAAGGCCACCGAGGCGCAGATTCGGGCTGATCCACGCCGACACGTTGCAGGCCTACATCGAGCTCAGCGGCTTGCTGTCGCAAATGGGCCGGCGTGCCGAGGCCGAGACGATGCTGCGCACCGCACTGACGGCCGTGGAGGAGCGCCTCGGGCCAAACCACCAGGCGGCGGTCGTGTTCCGAACGGCCCTGGCCACGTTAGGTCAGCCCAAGGGTGCGGCGCCTGCGGTTCCCGGCCGCCCGGAAATCGAGCGCGCCTTTGGCAAGGACAGTCTGGAAACGGCGCTCGGCGGCAACGCGATCGAGAAGCTGCCCGAGCTGATCAACACCGGTCGATACACCGAGGCCGAGGAGATCCTGAAACGCAACCTGGCGACGATCCAGGAGAAGCTCGGCGCTGACAATCCGGCGGTCGGAACGCTGCTGGCCGGCCTGAGCATGCTCTATCTGAGGACCGGCCGTCTCGCCGACTCCGAGGATTACGGCCGCCGCGCCCTCGCGCTCCTCGAGGCCAAGTTCGGCGCCGACCATCCCAATACCGCCAGCGAGCGCGAGGTGCTCGCGGCCGCGCTCGTGAAACAGGACCGTGTGCCGGAAGCGATGGACCAGTTCGACAAGGCGCGACGCTCGCGCCGCCGGTTGCTCGAGCAAACGCTCCCCGCGCTCGCCGAGGACGACCAGATCGCATTTCTCCACACCACCTTCACGACCGCGTTCGATCTCGCAATGGGGGCCGTCTGGTCCGCGCGGAATCGCCCAGGCGTGGCGGACCGATCGGCGTCGTGGATCTCCAACCACAAGGCCGTCGCACTAAGGGCCCTGGCCCAGCGCGCCGTGCTGGCCCGCCAGGCAGCCGATCCTCGGGTCGCCCCCATCGTCCGCGAGCTGACCGAAGCCCGCCGCCGCCTCGCTTCGCTGGCCCTCTCGACAGCCGTTAACGCCAGCGACAGTGCGGGACCACGCCGAGAGTTCGACGAAATGGTCGCGCACAGCGCAAGCTCTCGCGGCAGCTCGGGCAGGCCCTGAACCTGCCCCACCATGATGACCCTTGGATCGCCCTTGCCGACATCCGCGCCGCCTTGCCGCGCGACGCGATCCTGGTCGAGTTCGCCCGGTTTGACACCGGAAACCCGCAGGGGGGCAAGGTCGGCCGCTATATGGCGTGGGTGGTCCCGCCCGCCGACCGCGGCGCCGTCCGGATCATCGACCTCGGCGAGGCCGGGCCTATTGACGAGGCGTTGGGCACCGTCCGCCGCGCCATGCGGCTTGAGACCGGCACAGGCTACAGTGATCCCACGGCATCGCCCGCACCCGACGACCGCCGCGGGCTCACCCGCCCCGGCGGTGCGGACGCGCGCCTGGCCCCGGCCCTCGAATCCCTCTCCCGGTTGATCCTCCGCCCGCTGCTTCCTCACATCGAGTCGGCCCCGCGCTGGGTGTTGAGCCCCGATTCGTCGCTCTGGCTCGTCCCCTGGCAGGCACTGCCAACGGGCGGCGGCCGCTATGCGATCGAGCGCCACTTGATCCACCTGGTCACGAGCGGTCGCGACCTGGCCGCGCCCGCCGGCGCCACTTCTCTAGCTCAGTCGGTCCACTTTGCCGATCCCGACTTCGACCTCGCCCAGCCGCCAGACGCCCCTGCCCGCCTGCGCCGGGTGGGTCCACTCCGGCCGAGAACGCCGCGGTGAACCGTGCGCTGCCACCCGGGTTTCACGCCGACAGGCTGCGCGGCACCGGCATCGAGGCCGACGGCGTGTTCCCACTCCTCGAGCAGTTTACCGGCACCAAGCCCTTGCTCTACAAACAGCCGGAAGCCTCCGAGGCCCATTTCCGCGAGCTGCGCCGACCACGCGTCTTGATCATGAGCACCCACGGGCTCTTCCTCGATCAGAACGACGCAGGCTCCGCAGGCCGCCTGCCGGAAAACCCCCTGCTCCGCTGCGGCCTCCTGCTGGCCGGCGCCAACCGCCGCGACCTGGCGGCGGCTGACAAAGAGGGACTCGACGGTGTGCTCACCGGTCTCGAGATCGTCGGCACCGACCTCCAGGGAACCAGCCTGGTCGTGCTCTCGGCCTGCGAGACCGGCTTGGGACAGGTCCAGTCAGGCGAAGGTGTCGCCGGGCTCCGCCAGGCCTTTCAGCTCGCAGGCGCCCGGTCGGTCGTCGCCACCCTCTGGCAGATCCCCGACCAGGAATCCTCGCAACTCATGATCGGGTTCTTCAGCCGCCTCAGCGCGGGCCTCGGGCCGGCCTCGGCCCTGCGGCGAGCCCAGCTCGACCAGATCGGACGCCGCCGTCGCGATCATGGCGCCGCCCATCCGTACTACTGGGCGGCGTTCACCCTCACCGGCCAGCCGGGCGAGTCCTGGGCATCAGAGTCGCTCGGCGACTCGGAAGACGCCGCTCCCAATCCCGCCCCCGGCGCCGATCTTGCCAGTCTGACACCAGGCGACGATCGATCGCGCGGCCTCAAACGCATCACCGATCCGCCACTCACCGTGGATCCGCGACCGGCACCCCGGACACCGCCCCCCACGCCGCCAACGATTCCGGCCACACCGGCGACGATCACAACCGCGCCGGCGCCGCCACCAGCAGCCGCCGATTCGCAACCGGTGCCGATCGACAGCGGCAACCCATTCGTGGAGGGGGCGACACTGACGCTCGTCTTGATCGGCGCGGCGTGGGCAGCGCGCTGGTGGTGGCAGAAGGCGCGCGCAAACTGCGGCTTGAACAGGCACACTGAGCGAAGTGCGGCGCACCGCCCGGGATTCCAGGGCGGCGCAAGCCGGCGCTACACCTCGCGTCTTAGTGAGTAGAAATCGGCCATTCCGCCGGCCGGGTTGCTGAAAAACGGACCGTTGCCAGGCATTTGAGAGGTGCCTTGAGAACGCGATGCGTGAGTGTTACCATTGGCAAGAGCAAGGGCCTGGAGCGTTCGGTTTTCTCCCCTACCGCTGGTGGCGGCGCATCGCTTCGGTTGCTTTCCGGCCGTCGACGTACGACGACCCGGTTCGTGAGAAATATGTCGCCATCTCGCGGCCGTCGGTTCCGGGATCGAGGCGAGTTCTAATCGTCGGGCCGGGCGTTTTGCCCGAGCCGGTTGGTCGAGGGGCCGTCATGAGGCGATACCGGTGGATCTGGCTGGCCGCCGCGAGCCTGGCGTGGTGGGCACAAAATGTCCCGGCGGCCGATGAAGCATCGACCTCGCCGCCGCCGCCGGCCGAGCTGTCGAAATTGCGCCGGACCGTCACCGAGCTGAGCCTCGACGTGATCCGCGCCGAGGCCAGGGCAGCCGAACTCAAGGATGAGGAACAGCGGCTGGCCAAGCTGCCCGGGCAAGGCGCCGAAGCCGACACGCGCCCCTTGACGGCCAAGCCCGAGCTCTGGGAGAAGGCCGTCGGCGGGTCGGCCAAGGGCGACGACACCGCGCCGCCGCCTGCCGTGCTCGAAAAGCTCACGATCCAGGCAAAGGCGCTCGACGACGATCAGAAGACCGCGATCGCGGCCTGGTCGGCGGCGATGGAGCGCAGCCTGGCGTTTCCGGACAAGGTGTCCGAGGTCGAGGGCTTGGTCGGCTGGTCGTGGAACGACCCGAATCCTCGCGGGGGGGTAGCGCCGGCCTGGTCGGGCTGGGACTCCTCGTCCTGCTGGGAGGCCTGTTCTTGACCGCCCACGAGGTGCGCGACGGGCTGCGGTGGCGGCTCCGTGCCCTGGGCAGCCGCCCAGGTCTCATCCTCTTCGCGATCCTCGCACCCCTGTCCGCCATCTGCGGCGCAGCGCCTGGGCCGGACGACGAAGCGGCAATCCCGCCGGCCGCGGCCGCGCAGCCCGCGAGCCCCCAGCGGGAACAAGACGCACTCTCGCGGCGCCGCGACGAGCTCGAGCAAAAGCTCAAGGACCTCGACCAGGAAATCAAGTCCACCGACGTGCTCCTGGCTCCGCGCCTGCGCAGGCGCGCCGCGAGCGCCGACGCACGCGCTCGATCCCCAGACCGAAAAGGAGAAGTCGCTGGCCGCGCGCCGAGCGGATCGAGGCGGAAGTGCAGGAGCTGTTCCAGAAGATCCGCATCGCGGCGCGAATCAACCTGCGGACCGCCGCCGAGGCCCAGCAAATGGAGGGCAAGCTCAAGAACGACACGGCCCAGCTCGAAAGCTTCGCGATCGGCAGCCGCTCGAAAGCCCGTAACTTCAGCCTCGCGCGCTTGGCCACCTGCGGTGCGTTCATCCTGGCCGCGGCCGTGCCGCTCTTACTCGTGCGGCGCAACCGCCGGCGCGAGCGCGACGAGCAGAGCCGAAAGTGTCCCCGCTGCCTCAACAAGGACACCCTCGAATACGACGCGACCGCCTCCGATGCCGACGCCGGCGATGACCTCCAGGCCCGGTTTCGACTCAAGGTCTGCAGCGCCTGCGAGTATGAGATCCGCGAGAACTACGTCCGACAGAACCGGCTCTGCTTCCCCACCGTCGGCGTGCGGGCCAGCGGCAAGACGCACTGGATGCTCATGCTCTATGACACGATCAAGAACTCGAATATTCCCGTCGCCTCGGCGATCAAGAAGATCGCCTCGCGCGAGGACGCCCGGTTCGACGACCTGGTCCGGCGTCTGCTCTACGAAGGGGGACGACTGGAAGCGACCGTCCTCGGCCTGCCGCACCCGCTCACGTTCCACGTCAACGACGCCGACCCGCTCGGCCCGAACAAGACGATGGTCAACCTGTTCGACTTCTCGGGCGAGATGCGCAATTTCAACATCGACACCAACGAGTTCCGCCGCCGCGCGCTATTGTGCGAAGGCTTCACGCTCTTCCTCGACCCCACCCAGGTCACCCAGCAAAGCGACCTCACGATCGAGGACCAGATCCAGACCCTGGGTCAATTCGCCGAGGAAATGCACGCGATCCGGGGCCTCGCCGCCGAGACTCCGATCGACCTCCCCATCGCCGTCTGCGTTTCCAAGATCGATCTGCTCGTCACCCGTAACCCGATGGGCACCCAGGCCGTCGAGCTGGTGACCGCGCTGCGGGAAACACTCACGCAAAAGGTCGACCTCGCCTTGATCCACCAGCGCTCGCAACTGTGCGCCCGGGCGATGCCGCTCATGTTTCCCGGCTGGAATGTCGAGCGCGCCGCTGCGCGAAAGCTTCGGCGGGCGGTACATGTTCTTCCCGATGAGCGCCGTCGGCCTCGAGGGGGCCGAGCTGGGCGACGAAGACCTGTCGCGGCGCACGATTGCCCCCTGCGGGATGATCGAGCCCTTGCTCTGGCTGCTCCATATGCACGGTTACTGCGTGCTGCACTGACGTCCGAGAACACTCCCGCGAGGTCCGCGATGGGTTGGCCCAGTGCGTCCGATTACAGCGGAGTCATCCAGAACCCGAAGCCCGCCTTTCGCGACCCGCGGCTCAAGGAGTGCGCCGTCGAGATCAAGGGACGCATCGGGATGCCCTGGGTGCGCTCCGGCGCCAGGGCCTCGTCTACCGGCTCTTCAACGGCACCGGCTCGGTGGCCGTCCGCGTGTTCACGGTCGCGCCCAACACCGACCAGCAGTCGCGGTACCGATGGTGCACGCATACCTCGAGCAGACCAAGCCGGGCTGCATGGTCGAGGTTTGCTTACGAGCCCGACGGCATCCAGGTCGAGGGGGGCCAGTGGCTGCCGATCCTGACCATGGACTGGGTCGACGGCAAAACCCTCGGCCTCTGGTTCCGCGACGCCGTCGAGCGGCAAGACAGCGCGGCCATCAAGCAGATGGCCCTCGAATGGATCAAGCTGGTCTGCGAGCTGCGCTCCCACGGGATCTCGCACTGCGACCTCCAGCACGGCAACGTGATGGTCATGGATGAAAAGCTCGTGCTGGTCGATTACGACGGCATGTTCGTACCCACGATGGACACCGGCAACGACAACGATCGGGTCGCGTGGGAAGCGGGCGAGCCCAACTACCAGCACCCCGGCCGCCCCCAGCAGCTCCTCTCATCCGCCATCGACGACTTCTCGGCCTGGCTGATCCTGATCTCGCTGCGCGCCGTCGCCGACGACCTCTCGCTCTGGCACCGTCATATCGGCGCGACCAACGCGGAAACCCTGCTCTTCACCGAGCGCGACATCAAGCAGCCCGCCGCGTCGCAGCTCTGGCCCGAGCTGGCCAGTGCGCGCGCGACCGGATGGTCCGCGAGTGGTCGGCCGCGCTGCGGCAGTCGGTCGATGCGCCCGTTCGAGGAGATCCCGCCGTTCACGGTCGACATCTTCGGGCCGCTGCGCGAGGTGATCAAGGCGGGCGACTGGCGGCAGATCCTCGCGCTCGCGACCAGCCACCGGTATGCCTCCGCGAACTTTCCCCCGGATATCGCGACCACCGTCAACGAGGCCAACAAGCGCGTCGAGCGCGCCCAGCGGTTCGAGCAGCGGATCGCCGCCGGCAAGCTGCGAGACATCGCCAAGGAATACCGCCCGGAGCTGCTCGACGACTGGCTCGATCCCGCGCTCATCGCCCAGGGACAGGCCGCCCGGGCGGCCGTCGAGCTGCTCGACGAGGTGGCGCGCGAGCGAGAAATCCGATCCGAGCGGCCGCGCAGTTGATCGCCCTCTGGGAGCAGCGCGGCGGCGAGCTTCAGGGCATGCCCGAAGGCGACGCCATCAAGAGCCACGTCGAGACCTGCCGCAAGCGGATCGCGGCCGCGGACCGGCTCGACCAGACCGTGCGCAAAGGGGGAACGGAAAAGGCGATCTTCGAGGCATGGCAGGCGGCCGACGCGCTGGGCGGCCACCCCGATGCCGAGCCGCCACCGCGACCGCGCCGAGCCGCCGGCACTCGCGTGCAGGCGCTCCAGGCCCTGGCGGCGGTGCCCGCCGGCGAGGATGAGGCCGCCGACCGCGCGCTGCTTGAAGGCCTGGGCGCAAGCGCGCCGGCGCTCGAAGGCTGCGCCGAGGCCGACCCGCACCGCGCCCGCGTCCAGGCGGCCAAGGCCCGGCGCGGCCCGTTACGTCGAGCTCAAGCGGCGGATCGACGACGCCGATCAAGGCCGTGGGGGCGAGCAAGCGGTCCTCGACGCCGCGGCCGCGCTCCCCCCCGGATATGGCGCCGGCTTTGCCGAGCGGGTTCGCCAGGCCCGCGAGCGCGCTGGCCTCCTCGGCCGCGCTCGACCAGGCGCTCGCCGCCTCGCCCGCCTCCGATCTCGCGATCGCCGCCGCCGCCCTAGCGCGCCCGCGCCGAGGGGACCTGGCCAGCGCAGGCGCACATCGCCGACCGTTGCGAGCTCGCGATCCGGCGCCGCGACCTATTGCACGTGCTGGATGCGATCGGCGCCGGCCTGCCCCTGGACGAGCAGGATGCCCAGTGGGCCACCCTCTGGGACCAGGCGCTCTTGCACGACTGCCACGACGCCCGCGAGCATCGCCGCCGCCACGAGATCGCAGTCGCGCGCATCGCCGCCTTCGCCGAGCTGGAACAGGCGCTCGATCCGCGGCGACGCGGTCGCGGTCAAGCGGCTGGCGCGCGACCCTACGCTCGCCGACCACCCGGGGGTGATGCGCCAGCGGGCGAGATCGACACGCTGATCGCCAAGAGCGAGCAGGTCGAGCGGCTGGTGGCCGCGGCCCGCGGGGGCAACGCCGATGCGTTCCTCGCCGAGGCCGACACCGGCTTGCTCGCCGCCCACGCCGGCGAGTTTGCCCCGTTTCGCGACCGCATCGCCTCCTGGGTCGACCGCCGGCTGCAGGCAGGCGACCTCCTGCGCCCCGCCGAGCCGATGTTCCTGCCGGATGCACGCGGGACCGCCGTGACCGCGCGCTGGGCCTGGGCCCCCTCGCGACTCGTGAGGACCTGCCTGGTCGCCACCGACACGACCCGGTTTCTCGATCGCCCCGAGGAGGCGCCGAAAGGGACCTTGAACCTCGACCCGGAAACCCACCGCCGCGCCAAGGGGGGGATGATCTTCTCGGTGCCGCCGGGGTGCCGCAAGCTGTTTGTCTCGGTGTGGCCGGTCGTCGACTTGGGCTGGGACCGGCGGGTCGGGCCCCCCTTGAAGATCGGCCCCTACGTCGTCGCGCTCGGCCGGTGCGCCGCGAGTGGCACCGGGCCCTTTTGCCGCCCCCCAGCGCCCCTGGCCGCAGCGTTTCCGATCCTGGTTCGAACATCTCCTCAACTGGTAACTGAAGCGTCGTCGCCGCCGGCAGGGCCCATCGCGTCCTTCCGGCGGCAACACGCCACGAGGTGGACCGATGGCAGCGCGAGAACCTTCCACCGTTCCGGTCGGCCAGCCTCCGGCGGGGCCGGTCGAACAGCTCCTGGTCATGCACTGTCTCAAGGAAGACAGCGTCATCGGGCGCGAGGGATTCAGCGTCCGCGCCGCCAGCCCAGGCGCGAGCGATCCCGCGACGCTCGACTGGGCGCTCAAGCTCGACGCGTACGAGCTGCCGCTGGACATGAAGAGCGGTACGCTGCTCGCGAATCAGGCCCCGCGCCGGCTGGCGCGGGTCCCGGGCCCGCGGGCCGGGTCGCGCTCATCCACACGGCCTATCTGCCCGAGGACACGATCGGCCGCACCCACAGCTTCATCTCCCAGGTCCTGCTGTTGCCCGAGCTGGACACCATGGCGGCCGTGACCGCCTGGGGCTCACCCGACTGGCAGACCGACGAGTACCCGCGGGGCGAGACCAAGTCGCTGCCGCCGCTCGAGCAACTGCCGCGCGGCACCCTGATTGACGATGCGGCGCTCTCCGCCTTTCTCTCCGGCGCCCCGGCCCCGGCCGACCAGAGCCTGGCGCGCACCGTCTACCCGGGGCGCATCGAGTCGAACCCCGAGGCCCGCCGCCGGTGGGTCCGTGCCGCCTTGCACGGTTTCCTTCGCACCGGCGAGCCCAGCACGGCGCGCACGCGCGGTTTGCATCCTCGCCGAGCCCGGCGCAGTCGCCCTGCTCGTGTACGCGATCACGCGGCTCTTGCCCCCCCAGGTCGCCCGGGCAATCGCGTTCTCGACCTACGAGCCGCCGCACACCTCACTGCGCGACAACAAGGTGGCCCGCGTGATCGGCAGTTTTGCGCGAAACGGCATCGAGCGCGCCGATAGCGACGCCCTGCGGCGCCGGGCCTACGTGGTCGACACGTTTCGCGACGCCTACGGCCCCGAGCTAGCCGTCGACGCGTCGTGGCCGCTCGAGGGGCTCTTGAACCTCGTCGCCGAGGGCAACTGGACCGCCGTGGACGAGATCCGCGAGCTCTGGTCGCACGACCCCCAGGCCGCCACCGCGGCCACGCCCGAATCGCTGGCCGCGGCGATCCGCGTGCGCCCCCTGGCCGCTGCGCTCAAGGCGGGGACGATCGACGCGGAAAAACTAATGGAATTGCGCCGCAACCGCTTCGGCCAGGGGCTCCTGGAAAGCGCCGAGCTGCGCCAGCGGGCGTGGGAGGTGGTGCAAAAGGCCTGGACCCGGCCGCGCGTCAAGGAAGAGTTTGCCGAGCTGTTGCGCGAACACTCGACCGAGCTGCTGGCCGAGGTCCGCGGCCAGGTCGAGTCCGGCCCCCCTCTGGCCTGGCGGCAGGGCTGGGCTGCGCTCGAGCCGCTTATCCCGGCCGAGCGCCGCGCCGCCTGCCTGTCCGGCCTGCTCGAGGCCGCCGGCGCGAGCCCCGCCGCGCCGTCATACTCGCCGGAAGAGCGCGTCGGGTTGCTGCGCGACTGGTCCCAGTCGGCCCCGTCCGGGGCCGCAATCCCCGCGCCTTTGTACTGGCTGCTGCGGGCACCGACGCGCCGGCCTTTCGCACGCTGGTCAAGTCGCACGGCCTGGATCCGCGCCACGCGGGCCTGGCTGCCTGCCTCGTGGCCGCGGGCAAGCCCGGCAAGCCGGCCGACCTCACCCCGCTCAAGGACCTGTCCGACGACCAGTTTCGCGCATTCATCGCCGAGCTCGAGCGCTTCGAGGGCCGCGAGGATGTGATCGCCGGCCTGCGCTCCGAGAAAAAGCTGCCGGCATGGCTGGTAGACCGGCTGCTGCGCGGGCGACCCAAGGTCGCGGCGCCGTGGGTCGAAGAGCTGATCGGCGCCCTGCGTTGCGACGACCCCGCCTGGCACGACTACTGGCGTGAGGGCGACCACTTGATCGATGCGCTCACGCTCCTCGATCCCGAGTCGCGCGATTCGGCATTCTCCAGGCGCCTGATGGGCGGCATGGTCGACCGCATCGCCGCCGACAACTTCGACGACGGCGGCTTGCTGGAAAGCCTGACCGCGGCCGCCCGCCAGTTCCCGCGATCCCTCGAGCGCCAGCATGCCGAGCGGCTGGATGGCTGGAATGCCCTCAGCGTCCATTTTGCAAGCCCTCCCAAATCCCCGCCCCGCGGCACCGCCACGCGGCTCAGGACCGCATGCGACGCGGTCGGCCAGACCCCGGAAGAGCTGGCCGAGCGCTGGTTCGGCAAGTGGGTCGCAAGCGCCCGAACCGATGCCGAGCAGTCCAAGAAAACCGGCATCCTGGGCCCGGCCATCCTCGGGTTCTATGAAAATGAAGACAAGGCCTGCAACCTCGCGCTGGCGCTCGCGGAAAAGGTGAACGATCCCAGGCGCCGTCGCGATTGCAAGACCGAGCTGTTCCAGGCGATCGCGTCCGACGAGAATCGCAACGGCCTCGCCGAGAAGTTTCAGCACGAGCTGCGCGACACCGCGATCCGCCCGGACGTGAAGCTGCGCGACGCAGGCCGGCACCTCGCCCCTGGCCAGCAGAAACGTCCCGGCGCCGGTCGTTCAAGGATCCCGGCCAAGCTCGCCCCCTTCGTCGCGTCCTTCATCGGCGGCGCCGCCTTCGCCGCCGGACTCATGCTGCTGCTCTCGCCGCTCATCGGCAACTGGTGGCAGTCCTCCAGCCCCGAGCCGCCACCTGTCGCCGGCGAAGATCCCGCCCTGACCAAAGCCAAGTCCCAGCTCGCCGCGCGAACGGCCGAGCTCGAAACCAGCGAGCAGCAGCTCGCTGACAGCAAGGCGGAGGTCAAGAAACTAGGCGGCCAGCTCAGCCGCCTCCAAGCCGACATCGTCAGTCTCAAAGACAAGCTCGCCACGACTGAAAAGAATCCCAAGACGCCCGAGAAGGACGGACAAACTCCAGTCCCGCCGCCAGGTCCTGGCGCGGGGAACGGGGCTGACAAACTCGCCGGAGATACTCCCGCGCGAACAGGCGGCGGCGCTGGCGCTGCCGTGCCGAAGACCGAAACGGCCGCGCAAAATGATCAGCTTAACGCACTGATCCTTAAGAACCCGCTTGAGAAAGTCGACTTCCAGAAAGCTCGCGGATTGGCCGCCCAGCTAGCCGAAAGGCCGACCGGGGTTCCCGGCACGAGATCGGTGTCGTCGGTGAAAAGACTTCTCGATAAGCTCTCAACTTTCGACGTCCCGACCGACATCACATCCGGAAAGCAAGAGGCGGACCTGCTAAAAACGGACTTCGCCTTTTTCAAGAGCGGCCAGGATGGTCCGAGCGCGATCGCCGCTCTCAAGGGCAAGAATCTCACCTGCTATTTTCTCGACCCAGCAAAGCTCCCTCACTGGCTCAATCAGGTCAGGCTACCCCAGTGCAACGTCCTGGCATCGGCTTCCTCCGGGGAAATCCTGCTGCTGGGAAGCTCCCCATCGGGGGCGATCGAAAGCCTTCGCCTCGTCCGCTCAGCGAAGTTCTACGACGAGAACATCAGCAAAAAAAAGACCGAGTCGGGCAACTTTGACGGTCCAGCCGTTGCTGTCCCCGACGGCTATAGAGCACCGAAGCTAGCCGTCAGCGACGACGGCAAATGGTTCGCAGTCGCGGAACCCGCGTCGAAGGGCAACTATTGGGGTCCGAAAGTCGAAGTCATTCGCGCGAGCGGCCCGACGGACGAGCAGCAGAACACGCTCGATTTCACCTCGTCTCGTGAGGATCTATCGAACAGCTGGAAAGTCAAAGATATCTCATTCGCCCGCGACGCGCGCACCCTCGTCGTCGGATTCGACAACAAACCGTTCCTGATCGCGTTCGGACTGATCCCCGACCCAGCGAAGGCAAAGCTGGTCAACTACGGCCGGACAGTGCGAGGTTGGGCACACAGTTCCGATGGCAGGCTAGCGGTTGTCACCGAATTCCAGGTGTTCGTTGACGACCTGATCGCGTTGCGCGACGACCAGCACGCCAAATCCAACGTGATTCCTAATGGAGTACAAGGGGTCTTGAACTGTGTGGCATTCAGCCCCAAGGCCACGATCGTCGCGACCGGCGACGAGGCCGGTGCGGTTGCGATCCGGATCCTCGGCGAGCCCTACCGTGGAACTGAGGTGCTGCGATTGGCCCACATCGGGCCGATTCTGAAGCTCGGCTTCAGCCCCGACGGCCGCATACTGGCGGCGCTGGCACAGACGAGCAAGGAGGCTGGTGGAACAAGCGCGGCGCGATCCGCCTCTGGATCACCGACAACTGGGAGCACGAATCGGTCCGGCCGCAGACGCATAGCCCGTAGGAGCGGCCAAAGGTCATCGGACACACGACGGGGAATCGAAATGTCAGGCCGAAACACGATAGAGCGCACGATTCATTGTGGCCCAGCGGCGCAGGTGAGATCGGGTGGGTCACCGAGCGTATTCCTTGACCAATGCCACAGGCTGTGGTGGCGAATCGAACAATCAAGCGGATTGGTGACGGGCCAATCGAAGTCGCGATCGTCGGGCATGCAACTCTTGAATCAGACCGCTGACTGGCGACCCTGAGGGAGAAAAGAGCATCGATGGCTGCCGCGGAGAAGTGGTATTATCAGGCTGATTTGGGCGCTGTCGGCCCGATCTCGCGCGCCGAGCTCAAGCGGCTGATCGAGCTTGACGTCATTCGCCCGACCACGCTGCTCCGCAAGGGTGAACACGGTCCTTGGGTGCCTTCCGAGCGCATGACGGTGGAGCTGGAGCGTGCCGGCGCTGTAGCCGCGATACCCCTCGAGAGCGAGGTGGCCGACTGGTACTGTTCGCTGCAAGGCAAACGGAAGCTGGGGCCGGTCACCCGGTCGATGCTCGGTTCGTTGCTCCAGCAAGGGAAACTCCAGCCGGCGGACCTCGTTTGCGCGCGGGGATGACGGCGTGGGCCCCGGCGTCCGAGGTCCTTGGCCCCAGCGAGCCGTCAGGACCGCCTCCTCCAGTCGCGGTGCAAAAACCGAAGGTTGCTCCGCCGGCTGCCGTCATTCGCACCGCTCAGTCCAAGGCCGGACTGCAGCGAACGGCCGATGCTCGAATCCCTCTCGTGGGAGAAATGAAAAACCCTGAGCCCGCCGAAGGCATTCGCGCTGCTCAGCCCAAGATCTGGCCTCAATGGATGCCCGATGCCCGGATCACTCTCGCAGTGGGCGCACTCGGATTCGCCCTCATCGGCATCGTCGCCATGATCGATTCGCGCCCGGCAGGCGATGAGGGGGTAAATGCTTCTATTATAGCTGAAACACCAGTCAAAGCTGACGATGAGCAACTGGGGCGACCAGCGGAAGTGATCGCCGCTCAACCTAAGCCACAAACCCCCAGCGAAAACCCGGACGCGAAGACCGTCCGCCTCAAACCGGCGTCACGACAGCGCAACGTGTTGCTTTTCCTCGATCTGCCCGAGCCGGACTCGAGTTCCTCTATCGTTAGCGGCCAACGGGCCTCAACGGCGCGACTCGATTTGGAGGGATTGACGGTCACGAAGCTGGCATTTAGGACGGAAAACGCCGACGTGAAAAGCACTCCTGCCGACAACGGCGGTCTGAGCGTCGGTGTCCGCGAGAGCGTACTTTCTGAAACCGTGCCCTTGGGTCGCTTCAACGTCAAAGCGGGCGAAATCCATTTCGAGTGGGAGAAATCCGCGCTCGGCTCGAATCAGCAGCGCGAACGGGACAAGCTCGCGCGAATGCCTTCTCAAGATCACCACGAGCGAGGGCGAGCGCTACGCACTGCTCCGACGAGGTCCGCTCGCGACACCAAGGCCGCTGCGACTCTCCGGTAACACCGAGCCCGGGAAGGCCAAGAAGATGACCCGACCCGTCGACTGGAAATGGTCCGAGGTCTTTTCGTCTCGACAAAAGCAGATCGTGATTCTCAGAGCACGATCGGAATCAAGAGCGTCCGGGCCCAGGGAATTCCAGAGAGACAGTGACGACGACGCCTGGTTTGTTGAAGCAAGCAGCAACATTAGAATGGTTGTCAAGTTCAGCGACGAAACCAATCGGATCCGGTTCGAGATCGAGCTTCCGAATCAGCTCACACCCGACGATCGCGACGTCATCCGATCCCTGTTCGATGCGAGTTACAGTGTCATCCTCGGCCTGAAGATCGACGATCAAAAGCTTGAGCTGGCCCGGATCGGCAGCTTTGCGGCAGAAAGCGCCTTCGATCCTGACGCGAGCGGTAACGGATACCGCGGGATCGCCGATAGCAACACGAAGGCCAGGAACCTCGGCAGCCGGCGCACTGAACGCGTTGCCGAGATTGAAATTCCCACGGCCGAGATCGCGTCGAGTGAAAAGAATGCCAAGACGCCCGAGAAGGACGGGCAAGCCGCTGGATCGCCGCCAGGTCCTGGCGCGGGGGATAGGGCTGGCAGAGTGGCCGCAATTAAGCCCCCGCCCGCCGGCGGCGGCGTCGGCACTTCCGTGCCGGAGACAGACGCGCCCGCTCAAATCGAACAGCTTAGCGCACTGATCCTTACAAGCCCCCTCGAAAAAGTCGACTTCCAGAGAGGCACAGATTGGCTGCCCGACGCGGCGACAGGCCATCAGGGGCTTCTGGTACAAGATCGGTCTCGATCGTGAAAAGACTTCTCGAAAAACTCTCTACCTTTGACGTCCCAATAGACGTTGGGTCCGCAAAACCAGTGCCCGACCTCCAAAAGACGGATTTCGCCATTTTCAAGAGCGAACAGGATGGTCCCAGCACGATCGCCACTATCAAGGGCAAGAATCTCACCTGCTATTTTCTCGACCCAGCAAAGCTCCCTCGCTGGCTCAATCAGGTCAGGGTACCCCAGTGCAACGTCCTGGTATCGGCTTCCTCCGGGGAAATCCTGCTGCTGGGAAGCTCCCCATCGGGGGCGATCGATAGCCTTCGCCTCGTCCGCTCAGCGAAGTTCTACGACGAGAACATAAGCAAGAAACAGACCGAGGTGGGTCACTTCGACGGTGCAGCAGTCAGTGTCTCCGACCGCTATAGAGCACCGAAGCTGGCCGTGAGCGACAGCGGCAAATGGTTCGCAGTCGCGGAACCCGCGCCGATTGGCAACTATTGGGGTCCGAAAGTCGAAGTCATTCGCGCGACGGCGCGACGGACGAACAGCAGAACACGCTCGATTTCACATCGTCCCGTGAGGATCTATCGAACACCTGGAAAGTCAAGGATATCTCATTCGCCCACGACGCGCACCCTCATCGTCGGGTTCGACAACAAGCCGTTCCTGATCGCGTTCGGACTAATCCCCGATCCGCAGAGAGCAAAAGTGATCAGCTACGGCCGGGCAGTGCGCGGTTGGGCACACAGCTCCGACGGCCGGCTGGCAGTCGTCACCGACATCCAGGTATTCGTCGACGACCTGATTGTATTGCGCGAAGACCGACAGGCCCTTCACACCGTGATTCCCAATGGAGTGAAGGGGGTCTTGAGCTGCGTGGCGTTTAGCCCCAAGGCCACGATCGTCGCCACGGGCGACGAGGCCGGCGCAGGTCGCGATCCGGATCCTCGGCGAGTCGTACGGTGGAAATGAAGTGCTGCGATTGGCCCACATCGGGCCGATTCTGAAGCTCGCATTCAGCCCTGACGGTCGAGTCCTGGCGGCGCTGGCACAAACGGGAAAGGACGCGAATGGAAAACGCGAGGGCGCGATCCGCCTCTGGGTCACCGACAACTGGGACCAAGAATCCGGCGGGCCGTAGGCACATAGCCCGTCGAAGCGGCCACGGGCCGGCAAAGGCTCTAGGGGAAATCGAAATGTCAGGCCAGAACCCGACAGCAAACGAAATAGAGCGGACATTCGTCACAACCGGCGCAGGCCGCGTCGGAAGGACTTCGAGAATATGAGGAAAATCGACGGAAGTTGTGCGACGATGAGTCATATCCTGCGCCGCAGGCCCGCCCGCGATCGCGAGCCAAGGGTACCGGCGTGCCGGCTGGTGCACTCGCGCCGGGCCGGAGCGGCGCGGGCAATTCTCATTGACGAATCGAGCGGGCCAGGGGCGTCGGAAACCGACAAGCGGTGGGACGGCAATGCGAAAGACGATTCTGATTCTGCTCTTCTGTGCGCCGCTCGCTGCGCTCGCCTGGATCGACGGGCAGAAGTGGTACCAGTTCGGAAAGTGGTCGCCCCGGATCGAGTCCGCCGGCGAAAAAAACCAGCATTCCACCGCGCAGCTCGACAAGATCAAGAAAGCGGCCGCCGAGATCGTCGAGCTCCCCGACGGCGTGCCCGAGACAATCATCCGGCTCAACGACCCCCCTCCGGGTTTCGGGCGCAGTTCGATCGAAACGGCCGTGCAGGAGCACGTGACGAAGCGCACCCAGGGCCGCCGCATCGTCGAGAAAGCCAGGATCGACGCGGCCGACCTCGAGAAGGGCATCAACGAGACGCTCGAGCATATGCACGGCGCCGACGGGCGGCCCCATTTTCGCGAGCAGGATTTCAAGAAGCTCGACCAGTTGCTCGATCGCTACAAGGATCTCGATGTCTTCGACCCGCTCTTGGTCGCCTCGGCCCGCGCCGAGAAGGCATGGCCCCCGCTCGAGACCGATCATCCCGGCCACAAGCTCGACGCGTTCTTTACCGAGCTCGAGCGCTGGTCGCCCGGCGCCGCCATCTCCAATCTGCCGGCCCCGGATGAGATCGAGGACCACGTCAAGGCCTACCGCAAATACCTCGAAGCCCACGGCTCGGCCAAGGGTTCCGTCGCCGCGGGCTTGGTGCGCGAGGCAGGCGACCGGCTGGGCCTGTGGGAGCGCGGCGGCATGCTCGTGCAGGTGCTTCAGAACGCCGAGAAAGACCCGGTCGATCAGATCGACGCGATCGGCGGCCTGGTCAATGACACCGCCCCGCGCCGGTTTGCGGCCACCGCGCGGGCGATCGCTCAGAAGCTCTGCGGCCAGTGGCTCAAGGCCGAGCCGCCCGACGAGATGGTGATGCTCAACATCGGCGATGCGATCGAGCCCCAGAAATTCAAGCGCAAGGACGTGAAGATCAAGATGAAAAGCGGCGACACCGTGCCACTGGGCCCGCCGCAGCCCGACGAGTATGGTCTCAAGCGCGAGCAAATCGACTCCTTTCAGCTCGAGTCCGGCGAGATCCTCCCGCCGACCGAAGACGCAAAGCTCGCGCCGCTCGTGCCGACAAAATACAGCGACGCCGTGCAAGCATTCAACGCAGAAGCAGCAGCACATCGGCCGCTGGTCGCCGGGCGCCGTGCAAAAGCTCCGCGATACCGCTGCGGCGCACGCGACCGACCTCGCCCAGGGCGGCGGCGAGAAGCCGAGCGGCGCGACGCTGATCGATCGAATCGATCGCCTGCTGACGGTCGTCAAGCGCCACGGAACCTTGTTTGATGCGTCCGAACCGTGACCTCGATTGTGGCCGGGGAAGGCGGGTCTTCCTCGCCGTCTGTCTACCAAGAATGAGCGAACCCCCAGGAGCCCCCCATGTCCACCGGTAAATTCTCCGAATCCGCCTCGCGAGCCAATCCGGCGTGCATCATCTTCCTGCTCGACCAGTCGTACTCGATGAACAACGGGATCGCCGGCAGCCCGCGGCCCAAGATCGAGGTGCTGGCGACCGGGATCAACCGGTTCCTCGCCGACCTGATCACGCTGTGCGAGAAGGGCGAGGACAAGCCGCGCAACTACTTCGACGTCGGCGTGATCGGCTACACGACCGACCGCAGCGACCCGCCCAACGCCGATCGTCGGGCCCGTGCTCTGGCGGGCGAGCAAGGGACGCTCGCCGGCCGCGACCTGGTGAGCGTGAGCGAACTGTTCGACGACCCGCTGGCGATCGAGGATACGTCAGAAGATGGTCGACGACGGGGCGGGCGGCCTGATCAGCACGACCTTCAAGCTGCCGGTGTGGTATCGCAAGCCGGCCGACGCGCCAGATGAGCGGCACGCCGATGTGCGCGGCCCTCGATTATGTGCGGAATGTCGCGGAGCCGTGGTGCGCCAGCCACCCCGAGCAGCTTCCCGCCGGTGGTCATCCACCTGACCGACGGCGAGCCGACCGACGGCGACCCCGAGCCGGCTGCCGAGGCGCTCAAGGCGCTCTCGACCGACGACGGCGAGCTCTTGCTGTTCAACTGCCACATCTCGGAGTCGCAGGCCAACCCGGTCGTGTTTCCCGAACAGCGAGCAGATTCTGCCCGACGAGCTGGCGAAGGCCCTGTTCCGGATGTCGAGCGAGCTGCCCGACAAGCTGCGCGGCCAGTCGCCGAGTCGAAGGGCGTCCTGCTGCGGCATCGGAGCGCGGGGCATGGTCTTCAACGCCGACGGCGCGCAGATGCTGCTCCTGATCCAGATGGGGACCGTGGGCGCCCAGCAGGCCGCCACCGACCGAGTCGGCGGCACCGACGTCGCCGCTGCACTATTGAATAGGCCGCGCGTGGCACTGACCGGCGAACCAGCGGGGATGGATCCCCCGCAGTCCGCGGCTGGCATATTCGCCCGCTCCGAGCGATGTGGCGACCGGGGCGCAACGAGGTACGTCGATGAGCGAGATCCCGAAACCCCAGGCCGACGGTTGCCTGATCTGCCTGGTCCAGGCCTCGGACTCGATGGGCGGCAGCGTCATTCGCGCTCCGGTGGCGACCAAGATCGCCGCGGCCCTCGGGTGGTCGACCGGCTGATCGACGACCTGGTCCAGTTGCCGGCGAGAGCCGGCGGGATCCCGCACGTTCGAGGTGGGGGTGCTGGCGTATTCGAGCCAGCGGCGACGGCGACCGGCTCGATCCGGCCGTTGCTGCCCGGCGTCGCGGCGACCGCTCGTGCCGCTCCACGAGCTCGCCCGCTGGCGGACCGCCGCGATGGCGACGGCCGGCCCGACTGGGTCGAGATCGAGCCCTCGGGCAGGCCCCGGCTTGTGCGGCGATCGAACATACGCGCGGCCTGCTCGCCAGCTGGGCCGCCGAGCACCCGGAGCTCGCCGCCGCCGGTCATCGTCCACTGCACCGACGGCGAGACCTCCGACGGCCCGATCGGCGACGCCTCGCGGCGTTGTCGCGATGCGATCCCCGGAGCGTCATCGTTCACTGTCTGTTCCGCCGCGGGGTGCCTCCCTCGGCCTGTTCACCGTTCCCCGAAACTCCCTGCGGCGACCTCTGGGCCATGAGCAGTCCATACTCCGTGATGAACCGGCCGGCACCGATGCTCCGCGGAGCGTCGCTCTTCGTCAACAAGCTCTCCGCCGCGCGGACGATCGGTCAGATCATCCGGCGGCTCTGGTCGCGGCCGGAGCCGCCCGTCGCCGAGGCTCCGCCGGTGGATCGTCGCGCCGAGCCGCCGTCGCCACCGCGGCAGTCCGGCGCCGAACTCTGCGCCCGCCGAGCACCGCGCCGGAACCCGAGCCCCCGTCGCCCGCCGGTCCGCCCCGGTTCGAGTCGCGCGCGCTCTGGACGCCGAAGCGCGGCAACGACGACAAAGAATGGGAAGACGGCTACGCCATCAGATGCCGGCCGGCGGCGTGCGTCGCCGTGGCCGACGGCGCCGGCGACGGCATCTTCTCGAAGCTCTGGGCCGACCTGTTGCTCGAGAGCTTCGTCGCCACGGCCGATGCCGCTCGACGATCCGGCGGCGGTCGAGCCCTGGATTCAGGAGCGGCGCCGGGCGTGGTTCGAGGCGATCCGGTATCCCGAGCAGCGCTGGTCGATCCAGGTGAAGATCGACCGATCGTGCGGCGCCGCGACGTTCCTCGGCTTGCTGCTCGACCCGGCCGCGGCCGAGGGCGACCGGCCCCGAGGCCGCCATCGGCTGGACGGCCTGGGCGGTCGGCGACATCTGCTTGTTCCACATTCGCGACGGGCAACTGATCGCATCCTTTCCGATCGTCCGCGTCGACCGAGTTCGGCACCACTCCGCAGCTCTATCAGTCGAAAGCGATGCGGCCGACGCCCCCGGGCCGTGGTCACCCGCGGTGAGCTCGGGCCCGACGACCTGATCGTCTTCGCCACCGATGCCCTGGCCCAGCGGCTGCTGGCCGAGGTCGAGTCGGGCACGCCGCCCGACTGGGGCCGGTTCTGGGACCTCGACCAGGAGACCTGGCGGCAGGAGATCGAGGCGCTCCGCGACCAGAACGCGATCGTCAACGACGATTGCACGCTCGTCGTCCTACGCCTGCCGCGCCCCGCGGCCGAGCCTGCGATCGTTCCCGACTCCACGCCCGCCGACGAATCACCCGCTCCCGTTTCGGTCGAGACGCCCGGAACCGAAAGCCCCGAGATCCTCCCGCCGGTCGACTCGGCCGTCCTGGCCGCCGGAGAGCCCGCCACCGCCGAGGCCAACGCCGCCGACCCGCTTCCGGACGAGGCCCCGATCCATTGCCTTCTGCTTCCGGAGAATCGCCGTGATTGACCGTGGAAGACCGCGCTGGAATCTCGCGTGCCTGGGCGCCCTGCTGGGACTGGGCCTCGCTCTCGCGGGACCCGGGCCCGTGGCGCACGCCCAGGACACGCCCGCCGAGCGCCGCCGCCGCCGCGATCAAGCAGGTGGTCGCGCGGCTCAAGGCCGAGTGCGAATCCGACGCCGAGCTCCGCGGCGCACTGGTGCGGGACGGCGAGCACAAGGATGCGCGCACTCGAGCTTTCCGGCACGGTCGACAGGGCCCAGCAGATGCGCCTGCTCGAGGCCGCGGCCGCGCGGCTCCTGGACGCGACCCCGGTGTGGAAAGCGCAATTCCCCAAGGGGGCGAGCGCGGCCGGCATGACCGTGTTTCCGCTCCGCAGCGAGCTCTTGCGAAAACTCCAGGACGACTTATCGCGCGCATCGGCCGGTCCGGGCGCCAGGCCGACCTTGCTGCAGCAAACTCGCGTCGACGACCTGTATTTCGACGCGCGCGGCGTCGTACGGATCGACGCGTTTTGCATCAACCAGCGAGCGCGCATTTGGCCCACAAGAACCCCGCCGCGACCCGGGCCGACGACTCGGTGGCCTCGATCACGCAGGGGGCCCGCGAGCGCCTCATGAGCTACCCGCTGCCCGAGGGTGTCGATCGCAAGATCGTGAACTCGATCGGCCCCGGCGCCATCGTCTTCGCCGAGAACCCCGTGCGGCAGCTCCAGCGTGCGGCCAACCAGGCAGACCTCGACGAGGTTCTGTTCTACGACGCCCGTTTCGCGAGCGATGGAACCTTGAAGATCGAGGGACTGCTCGGCACCGACGCCGACCGCACAGCGGCCGCGGCGCTCGCGGGCCGGCCCGAGGTCGTCAAGGCTTATTCGGGAAAAGGGGGCAAACCCGCGCTCGACCCCGCCGCGGCCGTGGCCCCGATGGACTTGGTCGCCTGGCAGAAGCCGCTCGTCTCGGGCATCCAGGAGCGGTTCGCCCGCTCCGTGAACCGCAGCTCGCAGACCCCCGAGGTCCGCTATTGCCGGGTCGAGCGCGCCCGGTTCATCTACGAGGAAACCGGGGGCCTCATGCTGCGGTTCGAAGGCATCGTCCTCCGGTCCGGCTCGAGCGGGATCAAGGGCCAGATTGCCTCCGCGCTCCAGACCGAGAGCCACCGGCTGCTCCAGCGCCCGATCGTTTATAGCGCCAGGAGCGCCTTACGGAGCTGCCAAACCCGCTGCGGCGGCTCCAGACCCGGGTCGCGTCCGTGCCGGCGCTCGACGGCATCCGCCTCGACGATCTCGCCTTCGGTGCCGCCGGACAGCCGGTCTTCGAGGGCCTCTGGGTCGGACCACAGCAGCAGCCTGAGCTGGAAAACTTGCTCAAGCCGGCTTGCCGAGCTCACCCAGGGCAAGGTCACAGGTCCGATCGACTGGCGGCTCGCCGCCACGCCGACCGACCGGCTGAAGAAGAGCCTGCGCGAACGGATCGCGGCGGCCGTTGAAGAGGCCGAGACCGGCCTCGACCGCCTCGCGTTCGGGCCGTGGGACGACCAGGCCGTTAGCGCGACCGCTCCCCTGGTGGTCCAGGGGGCGGCGCTCGCGGCCCGGCTCCCCGCCGTCAAGCGCAACTGGAAACCTGGCTGAACGAAGACGAAGTCGTCAAGAAGCTCAAGGGGCCGCTCGAGGTGAAGCTCGCGCCCCGTCCCAGCCGGCTCACAGTCGCACTCCGCAAGCTGGTGGCGGCCGACCCCAAGCTCGACGGCGTCCGGCTCGAGCACGGCGTCTTCGATGAGGACAACGTGTTCGTGCTCTCGGGCATCCAGGACCACGACGGCCAGGCCGAGCGCCTCATCGCCCTGGCCAGGGACGCCGCGGTATCCGCCTGGCCGGAGCTACCTCCGCCCGCCGTCAAGGCCGGCGCGTTTCCGAACCGTCCCCTGCGCCCCTTCTTTGATAACCTGGTCCGCAACTTGCCCAGGTACGAGCAGGCCGACCATGTGCTGCTCTTGCGTGCGTATTACGACGCCGATTCCGCGCTCGTGCTCTCCGGGCGCACCACCAAGGAAAAGTTTGATCCCAAGCCGCTCGAGGCGCTCGTGCGAACTTTGTCCGGCGCCGACCCGCGGCTGGTAATCAAGCTGCTTTTGACCTTCCAGGCGGTCGAGGACGACATGGCCGAGCGGACACGGGTGCGCCGTCGACGCCCTGGCCGCCGGCAACATCGCGAATTTCCCACGCGAGGAGCTCGACCAGGCCATCCTGTCTGAGCCGGCCAGTTCGACCGGCTGGTATCTGGCGCGGCGTATTACTATTCGCTCAACGACCGCGAGCTGCGCTGCGGGATCTGAGGCGCGTCCGGCTGCTGGAGACCAAGTCTCGCGGGCGCAATTCCGACCGCTACCGCGCACTCGAGCGGTTTCAATCGCCGTTGCGCAACACGCTCGAAGAGATGCTGCGCAACGTGAGCACGACCCAGTGATCGAGCCCGACCGGCCAACCCATCCGCGGCCGAGACCCCCGCGGCCGGGATAGAGCCCGGTGACCGGCAAACAACCAGTAACGGCGCCCTGGGCCGGCAGGTCGTGGCGAGGACAGGAGAGGAGCGTGACGATGGCGGCGACGATCGACGGTCCGAAAGACGCCGCCCCCGGCGCGCGGTCGTCGACGCGGCTGGCGGTCGACGTGCTGGTCGCCGCCGCCCTGGCCGTCGTCCTGGGCGCGGTCTTTCTGCTCGACTCGCGGACCCCCCAGGCGCCGCCGCCGGCCGCGCCGCCGGATCTGGTCGATGCGCCCGCGCCGCCGCCGCCCGAACCGCCCCCCCCGCCGCCCGGTCCGCTAGCGCGGCCGGCCGACTCGACCCCGCGCGTGGTCTTGCACACCCGGCCCGACGGCCGATTCGGCCTGGTCTGCCTCACCGGCAATCCGGACGACCCTTCCGACGACGGCAAGCAGCTCACCTTCAGCAGCGACGGCCAGACCAATAACACGCGGGTGATGGTCGACGGCCGCTCGCCCGAATTTGGCGCATCCGAAGGCGCAGACCGTCGAGTCCTGGCACTCCGGGCCCGGCGACGCGACGACCATGGCCTGGCTGTTCCGCGACGTGCAGGTTCGCCTGACCCTGCTCCTGGTTCCCGGCGACGTCTCCGGGCCGCCTCGATACCGTCCGCGTGACGTATGAGCTCAAGAACACCGGCGCGACCACCCGTGACGTGGGTCTGCGCATGGTGCTCGACACGCTCATCGGCGCCAACGACGGCGTCCCCTTCATCGTCCCGGGCCGCGACGGAATCGTGACCGGGCCGCTGGAATTGAGCGGCCTCGCGGTGCCCGACTTCGTGCGGTCGCTCGAGCGGCCCGAGCTCGAGCGACCCGGGGTGATCGTCGACCTGGGGCTCGTGCCCGCCGAGGGACAGGAGCGGCCCGCGCGCTGGTGCTCTCGCACTGGCCCGGCACCGATGCCGCCTGGGATTACAACAGGGTCGCCCCGTTCGAGGATGATACGGCGGTGGGCCTGTTTTATCCGACGGCACCCCTGGAGCCCGGCCACACGCGCGCGATCGGGTTCACTTACGGGCTCGGCACGATCTCCAGCACCGCGACGCGGAACGCCCGTCTGAGCCTCACGGCCGGTGGCCCGATCCGCGCGGGCGCGTCGTTCTGGCTGGTGGCGCTGGTGCACAACCCGCGGGCCGGTCTTTCGGTGAAGCTGACGCTCCCGCCCGGGATGACGCCCGTTCGCCCGGAGTCGGTTTCTCAGCCGGTGGCAGGCTCCGGCGCCTACACCCAGCTAAGCTGGCTGGTCGAAGTCGGCGCCGGGCTTGCTGGGCCAGGTCGAGGTCGCGGCCACGCTCGACCCCGGCGGCATCACCGAGCGGCAGTCGCTCTTTGTCCAGCCGCCGGACGCCCAGCTCTCGCTCATGCCCCGCGGGCCGTTCCGCGCGGGCCGGCCGTTCTGGGTCTCGGCCTTGGTGCGCAACCCCCGCCCGGCGCAGACCGTCACGCTCAATTTGCCCGAGGGACTGACCCTGGCCGCGGGCCACACGGCCACTTTGGTGCTGGCCGAAGCACCGGCGGGGGGCTACGGCCAGGTCAACTGGCTGGTAGTATCCGGCGCCCGCGTGGAAGGCCGCCGCGAGATCACCGCCCAGCTCCTTCCCGACGGCACCTTGGGCCGTGCGGCCGTGGAGGTCACTCGGGGCGACTTGACCCACTGACTTTGCCCGCGGGCCCCGCGTACGATGGGTCTTACTGGTCGATCGAACGATGCGAGTTTTTCCGTTGCCCTTCTTCGAGAGTGCTCACTGGCGATCCTTGATAGACTCGGCGGCCGGCGGCGCCGTCGCCTTTGCGTGGAAACGAGGTTGACATGTCGCTGAACCGGCTCATTTACTACAGCGCGATCATCGGGGGATGGTCCGCGTTCCTGGGATGGTTGGTCTCCGAGTTCATCCTCAGCCGGTCCAGCTCGGAGGGAGGCCGCCTGTTCGTCATCCTGAGCTGCGGACTCGTCGGCGCCGCGATCGGGATGGGGCTGAACCTTGTCGCCGGAATGGCCAACGCCCAGTGGAAGCAGCAGATCAAGCGGGTCGTCCCCGGCTTGCTCGCGGGGGGCATCGGCGGGGCGGTCGGCGGCTTCCTGGGCGACATCCTCTTTGCCTCGTTCCGGCTGCCGCGGGCCTTCGGCTGGATGATCATGGGCGCCGGCATCGGCGTCGTCGAGGGGCTGTACGAGCGATCGCCGGCCAAGCTGCGCAACGGCTTGATCGGCGGCGCGATCGGCGGGCTGATCGGCGGTTTCCTGTTCGACCCGATCCTCGCCCTGATCGCCTCCAACTCGGGGATGAGCAGCCGGGCCACGGCGTTCGTGATCCTGGGCATGTGCATCGGCATCCTGATCGGGCTGGTCAAGGTCGTGCTCAAGGACGCCTGGCTCACGGTGCTTGGACGGCTACCGCCCGGGCCGCCAGCTCATCCTCTCCGACGCGCAGACCGTGCTGGGCCGCGCCGAATACGCCGCGCTCCCGTTCATGGCCCGCGGCGACAACGACGTCGAGATGGAGCACGCGCGGATCCTGCGGCAGCCCGACGGGCGGTTCGCGCTCGAGGATAACAACACGCGCAGCGGCACGCGGGTCAACAACGTGCGCGTCGACGGCCGGGCGATCTTGAACGACGGCGATGTGATCCGGCTGGGGATGAACACGATCAAGTTCAGCGAGCGGCACCACCGGGCCGGCGACTCCGCATCCGCCACCACGGCAGCCGCCGCCCCACCCCCCCGGCCGGCGACCCCGCCGCTTCCCCCGATCGCCGCCGCCGTGCCCCCCCGGCCGGCTGCAACCGTCCCCCCGATGGCGGCGGCCGCCGCGCCCCCGCCGCCCAGGCCCGCAACCCCGGCACCAGCACCCGCGGCGGCAGTCGCGCCCCCCAGACCCGCGGCACCCGCAAGCGCACCACCTCGCCCGGCGGCTCCGGCCGCGGCACCCGCAAGCGCACCACCTCGCCCGGCGGCAGCACCGGCGGCGGCGGTCACACCCGCCCGTCCCGCCGCGCCCGCCGCGGCACCCGCGCCCAGGCCGGCGCCCGTCGTCACGCCTGCAAAGCCGGCCGCGCCGCAGCAGCCGGCCGCCGCGCCGGCCGACGGGGCGAGCGTCTGCCCGAGCTGCAAGAAGCCCGTACCCAAGGGTCAGCGCTACTGCATCGTCTGCGACGTCTATTTTTGAGCCGTGCTTCCGCCGGTCGGCACGCGCGTCGCCGGGCGCCTGCCGGTGGCCAGGCCGCGGCGGGCTCACTTGAGATGCGCCGCCAGGTCGCGGAATTTGGCCGGCCACGCCTCCGGACCCAGCTCCGGGTGCAGGATCTGGAACTGCGCCCAGACGGCGCGGTGCGCGGCGGGTCGCTGCGGGCGAGGCACTCGATCTGGTGGTACTTCGCCTCGAACCAGGCCGGCGAATCGTGCGGCAGCCGATCGAGCAGCTTTCGCCAGCATGCCAGAGCCTCTTCCGCGTGGCCGCCGCGACCATGGGCCAATCCCGCGAGTCGAATGAACTCCGGGTCGTCGGGACGGGCGAGTTGCAGCAGGCTCAGGTAGCGAAGCGCGGTCTGTGGCTCGTCGGCGTCGAGCCGCGTAGCGGACCATCCGGCTGTAAACCAGGCGCAGCGTCGGGTTGGACCGCACGCGATCGGGGAAATCGGCGATCGCCGCCGCCAGGCGGCGGTGGACCTCGAGCGCCTCGCGGGCCCGGGCTGGGCGATCCGCGGCAGTGGCCGTTTTCACAGCGTCGCTCGCCAGTTCGGCCAGCGCGGTCAGGCCTGCGCGCTCGTGGGCGGCATTGCCGGGATGCTCGACGAGCCAGCGCGGTTTCGCGCACGGCCTCCTGATCGCCGTCGCTGCGCAAGCTGAAAGCGTCGAAATCGTTCCTCGTTGATGCGGGCGTCTGTGGATGGGAGCTTTGCCACCAGCGGCCCGGCCTCCCCGAGCGCTGCCCGCGCGCTCCCGGTCCGGCGGGTTGGCGACCAGTGCCAGGTCGACGCTCGCGAGCAGCAGGTCCAGCCGGCCGGCGGGGTCCTTGGCCGCGTCGATCTGCCCCAGGGCGCGCTGGACCTCGGCTTCGAGCCTCGCGGTCTGCGGCGACGCCGTGCGCTCGGCCGCGGCCAGCTCGCCCCAGTGCGCGTGCAGCTTGCGCACCAGCGCAAGCTGCGTGCCGGCGTCGCCCGTGGCGTCTTTCATCAGGTCTTCGGCCGACGCCAGCTCGCGCTTGAGCTGCTTGATCAGCTCGTCGGCCCGCGCCGAGCCCGGGTGGTCCGGATACTTGTTGCGGAAGGCACGCGCCTCGGCCGCGATACGATCGAGTCGCTCCTGGGGAGGTGAGTCCTGCATGTGCCACCCCGTCAAAAGCGCCATCCACTCGGCATCGGCCGTCGCCGCGCCGGCGGCCTTGAGTGCATCGACCGCGCCGCGGAACGCGTCGTGGGCGGCCGGCAGCTCGCCGAGGCGAAACAGGCACCAGGCCTGGACAAACCGGCAATCGGCCGATAGCACCGGCTCGGCGGCAGACTCAGGGTCGGCAAGTCGCCGACGCAATCGCGGCCTGCGCCTGACGTAGCCGTCCCCCTGCCGGCGGCCTCGGCCGCGTGCAGCGCGAGCTGCCCCCGCAGCCACTGGCCCAGCATTCCCGATGCGCCGGCCCGCGAAAGGTCGCGGCCGGCCAGCAGCTTCCGAGCCAGGTCCGGCCGCCCCAGCCGGATCAGCCCGCGCAGGCCCAATAGCGTCATGCGGTCGACCAGCTCCGCGCCGCCGCCGGCGCCCGGATTGAAGGGTTCGGTCTCCGCCGCCGCGGCCGGCAACCCGCGGATCAGCATCGAGCACAGCGCCCCCCGTGCCGGCGTGAGCGGGGGCGCCATCGCGTCAACGGCCGTGCTGCGCCGTTGCCTCGGCCTCCGTACGCAGGCCCGTGGCGCGAGAGCGCCCACACCTGCCAGCGGTCGACCCAGTCCCGCACCGCGGCATTCACGTTCGGCGCGGCAGCGCGCAAAGATCGCCTTGCCGGTCTCGAGCTCGCCGCCGGCCATCTCGACCAGCGCCAGGCCCAGCGCGATCCGCGCGGTCAGCTCGGCGTCCAGCCCTTGCATCTCGTCCGCCTTGATCGCGCCCGCTTCCACGCCGAGCAGGTAGCGGAAACCCCGCTGCGCCGTCCGCAACAGCTCGACCACGACCGCCGGCGGCGGCGTCACCAGGGCCTCGTAATAATTTGCCCAGGCGGCGAAGTACGTGGCCCGGCTGGCGGCCTGCGCGACCACCTGCAGCTCGCGCTCCGTGGCGTCGCGACGCGGGCCGTCGTCGAGCCGGGCGAGGTCGTCGTTCAATCGATCGATCCGCTTGAACAGCTCGTCGCGAACCTGGTTCAGCTCGGGCCGGCACCGGCCGAGCTCCGCGAGCGCACTTGCGCGAGCGGCGGCGAGCGCAGGGTCCCCCACCCACTGAAGCGCGTGGGCCTCGGCGCGGTTGTAATCCCCCTCGAGCAGGGTCAATCGCACCCGGGGTGTCGAGGCCCCGGGGTTCACCTTCAAGAGCTCCGTGAGCTTGGCGGTCAGGTCGGCCACTTCCTTGGCATCGCGGGCCGATAGCAGCCGGTCGGCATAGATCTCGGTCAACCGGGTCCCGATCGCCGACTTGGCGGTGTCCACGTGCGCGGCGCTCCAGCTCGCGCTCCAGGCTGCGAATCCGCAGCTCGCCCAGCCCCAGCCGCCCCAAGTATTCGTCCAGGCGGCAAGATCTCGCTCACCGGGCGGTCGGCCACTTGAGCTTGAGCTTTCGCGTGCCTGCGCGCCGGCCAGACAGCAGACGACGACGGCCAGCCGCACAGCCCTGCCGCTGCTACAGCCCGCTCGTACCTGGCACGAGGCGGATCGTCGCAAAGCCGGCATCGCGGCACGCCCCGATCGCCTCGGCCGAGCGCGCAAAGGGTAATTCATGGCTGATCCTCACCGAGACCGCACCGCCGAACCGCACGAGCGGCTCCAGCAGCTCTCGCAGCGCCGCGGGCGAGCCGGCCTCGCGGCTTCCAATCCGGTACACAACCTCGCCGCCGCGCCGGCCAACCTCGACAACCGGAACCTCGAGATCCGGATTGCCGCCGCCGTCTGCGCCGGCGCCGGCACCTGAGAGTCCCACCGATTCCGCTCGCGGCGGGCGCCGGTTTCCCACGCCTGCCGGGCCGCGCCTGGATCTCGCGATCATCGTCCAGACGAGCGCACTGTATCCCACGGCAAAGGCCGTCACGATCAGCAGGCTGGCCGTGGGCAGCGCGGGTAGCCATCGAGCCCGCTGCCGGTCCGAGAAGATCATGGCCCGCCCTCCTTTCCGGTACCGCGCACTCCCTCGTCCACCCCGGCGATGCCCAGTGCGCACTCCAGCACGCCGGCGTCGCGCAGCCGCGAGAGCAGCGCATCGACCTGCGCGTGGCGGCGGGGATCGACCATCAGCTCCACGGTGCGGGCCGGACGGCTCGCCGCCAGGATGGGCGCCAGACCGTCGAGCTCGACCCGAGTGCCGTTGCCCTCGTCCGACATCGTGATCGAGCCGTCCGCCGCGACCGCCAGCCGCAGCGCGGCGGCCGCTGCGGACGAGGACGGCGCCGCGCCAGCGATCCCCTCCGGCGAGCGCGCTTCGCCGCCGAGCCGCCACCACGCGGTCGCCGCCAGCACCAGCACCCCCGCCAGCCCAACGGTCGCGGGCCAGGGCGCGGGGTTGCGGCCGGGAGCCGAGCGGCCAAACAGCGGCTCGGGCAGTCTTCCGGTCATGGCTGGTCGATGAGCACTCATCACGATGGCGATCAAGTGAATTGCCAGCGAGGATCGATCTCCGCGGGCTCCGGCCGCGCGGAGCGCAATCACGGACGGCCCAGCGAACGAAGCATTTCAACGGCGCGTCGCCCAGCCTCGGCGGTCAGGGTGTCGAGCCGCGTGGTGAGCACATTGCTCGCCACGAGCGCGGGAATCGCGATCAGCAGGCCAAGCGCCGTCGTCCCCAGCGCCTGGCCGGCCGCCGCGGCAATGTCGACGGCGCGAGTCGCGTCACCGGCGGCGGCAAGTCGGCCGAGCGATCCGGCAAGGGTGATCGTCGTGCCCAGAAGACCGACCAGAGGTGCCACGGCGCCGAGCACGGCAAGCGTGCCGACTCGGCGGTACAGCCGCCCGGCGATCGCCTCCCCCTCGAGCGCCGCGGCCGCTCGGATCTGGTCGCCGTGCGCATCAGGGCGCTGTGCGCGGCGCGGACGCCGGCCAGCACGGCGCGCGAGAGCAAGTTATCGTGGGCCGGGCTGTCTCCCAGCCGCAGTACCTCCTGGAGCGAGCGCGACCGCACGGCCCCCGCCAGCTCATGGGCGCTCGCCGGTGGCGCGATCCGCGCCGCGGACGGCCAGCATCGTGTCAAAGAGGAGCGCCAGCGTAGCGACCGAGATCGCGGAAACGACCCACCACATGATCGCGCCGCCGCTGCCGGAGGACCCATCGCGGCTCGCTGGCCACCCGGGCGCAGCCGGATCGCCCGCGACCACCACCGGCACGATGAGCACGAGCAAGCACGCAGCGCCGGCCGCCTGCACCGCCTGGCCGCGCCCGCGCAATCGCCACGTGCTCGAGCCGATGGTCCCGGCGCGGTCCGCGGCGCGGCCGGAAAAAATCGACCTCATCGCGGCCGGCCCTTCTCGTTGGGTCGGCCCGGGCTCTGCGCGCGGATCGCGCGGCGCGGGCGCCGCCTTGGCCATCGCGGCATCGGCATCAGCGTCGGCTTTCGCCTCCGCCTGCTCGAGCTTCCTCGCCTCGCGCGCCGCCGCCGATTCCGGCCCCAGCTCTGCGAGCAACCGCACGCCGTGACAAGTCTCCGGGAAGGAACGCAGCAGCTCGACCTGAACCGCCAGCGCCGCGGGTGCGTGCTCCTGCTGCGCGAGCCGCGCGCTGTGCGGCGTACAGGGCAGCGGCGGCCAGGGCCGGCTGCTCCTCGCCGTGAAGCACCGCGACCGAAAGCAGGTCGACCACGGCGTCGCGCGCCTCACCCGCATCCCCCGCCAGCCCGGCCGTGCCGATCAGGTAGCCGATCGCGGCTTTGTTGGTGTGCAGGCACGTCCCTTGGATCTCTCGCAGCCGGGTCAACGCCTTGGCCGCCTGGCCGCGCTGGGCCTGCACGAGCACGCGCAGCCCAAGGGCGACCTCGGCCACGGCCGGAGTCGGCGACCCGATCGCCCCCAGCTCGGCTTCTGCGGCGGCCGCGTCCCCCGCCGACACGGCCAGGCCGGCCACGTACAGCCGCAAACCCTCAGGCGCCGCATCTCCCAGCGCCGCCAGCCGCGCGAACGCACGCGCTAGCGCGGCGGCGGCGCGCTCGCGGTCGAATCCGACCAGCGGCAGCTCGGCGCACAGCCCCGTGCGCTCGTCATTGCGCAGCCGGCGCCGGCCGGGAATCGGTGGCAGGTCAGTGAGCGTCCGCTGCAGCGTCACACACACCAGGTATGGCTCGATCGCGTCCTCGGGCCGGTGCGACGCCAGCCGCGCCCGCACTCGCGCCAGGCTGACGATGTAGGCCGAGCCCGAGCGCCGATCCGCGAACCGGGGAAATAGCGCCTGCGCGGGCTCGAGCAACGCCCCGTAGTTGCCAGCGGCCATGAGCTGGCGGATCTGGTGCAGCGGCTCGCCAATCGTCGTGCGGAGCTGGTCGAACCGCGCCTGGTCCTTTTGCAGCGTCCCGCTCACCACTTCGTCCCAGGCGATCGGCCGCGAGTCGGGGCCGAGGCGCACCCCGTCCTCGTCGAAGCGATCGATTTGCTTGTTCTTCAGCGTGAGATTCGGTCGTGTCACCAGCTCGTCGCCGCGTGCCGCGCCGGCGACGCCGATCGACCAGACGGCCGCCGCCACCGGCACCAGCCAGCGCCAGGAGCAGCCGCGACCCGAGCCGGCCCGCGGGCGTTCATCACGGCGAGTCGAAGTCGACATGGCGATAAGTCCCGTGCGAGTCCTCGGCGATCTGGCGCAGCCACGTCTCGGCGCTTCGGTCGACGAACGAGATCGTGTGGATCGGGACCGGCGTGCGCCCGACGTTCAAGTTCGGGATCGCATTCGCGACACCGGGGTTGAACAGTCCGTCAGTCATGAAGAAGATCGCATCCGGCCGCGGCCGTAGCAAGTTGAAGGCAATCTCAAAGGCCGAGAGCGGATTCGTCTCGCCTTGGGCGGTGACGCCGGAAAGCCATTGCAGCAGGTTGGTCGCGTCGCGTCGTCCATGCAGCCAGCGAGTCTCCGGGTAGCAGAGCGCCCCATCGCTGTACAGGATCACGTAAAACCGTGCGCCCGGCTTCAGCCCCTTGATCGTCTGGACGATCTCCGCGCCCAGTCGTTCGAATTTCGCGCCCCTCATGCTGCTGGAGCGATCCACAATCAGCAGAAAGCGCCGCCCGAGCGCCTCGACCCCCATGAACGTCGCCTTGCCCGGCGCGCCGAGCCGGAGCCGGTCGGATCGAGGACCAACCCGGTGCTCGAATCGCCGCCGCTCAATCCCATGGGCACGAGGAACGCGCCGGTGAGATCGTCGGCGCGGCTCATCACCGTCCCGCTCGCCGCCGCGACCGGTAGCGCCGCGAGCGCCAAGGCGACGTCGGCGCGACGACTCGACCCGACGAGCGGCCCGGGATCAAGCCGCCCGTCGCCAGTCGCCTCGCGTTTGAGCGCGGCCGGCTCGCGAGCCAGCCCCACCGTCAGCATCACCCGCGGCGGTGACGATAGGACTCCACGCGCGGCCGGCACGATTGCCGGTTCCACCAGCCGCACCGCCGCGGACATGATCGCGGTGAGACCCACCGCAAGCGCGTAGCGCCGCCGCGATCTCCGCCAGGCGCCGCGGGCCGATCGCCGACGCGGCCGGCGCCCTCGATGCAGCCCGCGACGGCCGGGGGCTGGCAGCCGGGGCGAGCGAACTCGGAGACACCGGGACGGCGCGGGACGGCGCCGAGGGCGGCGGCGCGGTCGCGGGAACAGGCGCCGCAGCGACCGGCGCCGCCACCGGCGCGATCCTCGCAGCCGGCGGCGCGGCGGGCACGGACGCAGGCGCGGGCATCGCGGCGCCGGTCGTGCTGCTGGGGCCGGCGATGATGGCAACTTGTCCGCGGCAGGCGCAGGCGCCGTGCGGCATTTCGCGCACAGCACAGCCGCCGGGCCAGAACCGGCCGCCAGGTAGCTGGCACCGCACCGCTGGCATGTTTGCACGTTCACGGGAATACCCCCGCCGCCTCGGACCGAGCCCGATCATTCGCCGCCGACGGTGAGCGTGAACGGGAAGTTCGGGTACGGGACCTTCAGCGCGGTCACGGTATATGACCAGTTGCCCGCGGCCGCGTCGTCGACGTCGATCATGAACGTCGACGTCCCCTCTTGAACGCGCGACTTGCTGTCGGGGCCGCGAACCGTGAGCTTGAGCTGCGCCCCCTGATTGGCAAAGCTCAGTGCGAACCTTAGCTTTCCGCGCTTGGTATTCGCGTACGTCTGCGTGACCTCCGGGGCCTCGGCCGATGCGCTCAGCAGGTTTTGCTTCTGCGGCGAAAACCCGCCGGAGATCATCGTCTTCTGCGTCTGGGCCGTCTCCTTGGCCGTCACCGCGGCGAACACGAGAAACTTCAGCATCTTGGTCTCGAGCTCGCTGTTGACCTTTTCATTGTGGAACGACGTGAAGATGATCGTGCCCTTCTCAAACGGGACTTTGACGAGCAGCGGGGCCGACACCGACGGGCCGCCCCCCTTGCTGCGGTACTCGCCGCGCAGGTAAATGGTCCGGTTCTCAGCGACCAGCTTGGCGGGCTTCCAGCCCGGAAGATCGAACCTGAGCTCTACCGAGCCACCACCGAGCGCGTCGCGCAGCCCCGGGTCCACCACCTCGGCCGTCAGCGTCTGGGCGGCCCCCTCCACGATGTCCTCGCCGTCGAATAGCTCGGGGAAACACTCGCGAATCAAGTCGAGCCGCCAGTCGGAAGCATACAGCGTGCCTCCCCGGCCGACAAACGCACGCAGTGCCTCCCGCACCCGCTCCATGACCTCCGGCTTGACCCGCACCAGGTGAACGCCAGGGCGCGAACCATCGCCGAGCTCGCCGCCGATCACCCAGCTCCGAGCCACCGTCCCACACGTCAGGAACAGCACATCATAATCCGTCAGCTTCGATACCTCTTCCAGATCCTCCAGCCGGATCGTGGTGTAGCCAAACCCGGCCCCAAGCTGCCCCAGCAGCTTCCCCATGTCGTCATACTCGCGCGGCGTGACCGCCAGTCGCAGCATCTGGACCGGCAGCGACGGCTCTGGCTCCGGCGTCGATTGCACGACAACCGGGGCCGGCTTCGGAGCCGGGCGGCTCCGGTCGGTCGCAAACACCATCGCGAGTGCGACGGCCAGAGAAACGGCCACCCCGCCATCCATCGCCGATGTTCGGTTCATGGGCATGGTGAATAAAGCCCCCGCGGTGTCCCAAGGAACGCTGGCCGAGCTGCGCCGCCGGTCCGACGACCCCTTGCGCTAATCGTAACCCCGTGACAAAAGCTTGGCAACTGGCCGGCGCGAGGGGCTCCTGCGAGGATCGCCCTAAATCCACGGTGGTCGAAAACAGCGCGAACCCGCTGCGCGGGATCTGACCCCGGTGATTGCGGGCAACCCCGTGAACCAGGAGCGCAAGTTCTCGCATTTCCGTGCGTCTTCAAGGAAAGGGGGACTCACGGTCTCAAATGATTGGTACAATGCATTCGGGAACTTGAGGCCACTCGCAGCCGCCGGTATACTTTCCTGAAATAGAGGACGACGAGCGATGCAACGACGCATCGCCTGAGCCAGCGCCGGGGTCCTGCCGCGGCTTCCGCCCGTCTGTGAAATCCCGGCAGTCCGTGCAGAGGACAGCTCCATGAGATTCCAGAAGTTTTCCCGGGGATCGGTGGCCGGCCTGGTCCTCCTCGCCGCCCTGGGCACCAGCGCACCGCGCACAGTTCCCCGGCTCGACCCCGCAGGGCGATTACCTTCGCGGGGTCGGGATCGCGGCGATGGGGATGGGAATGTACAACCAGAACACCGCCCAGGCAAACTCAATCAACGTCGACACGTCGATCCGCTGGGACCAGTACGTTGGGGCCGTGGCCGAGACCATGACCCGTAAGTACGCCGCCAGACGTGATGCTCTCGCGGCGAACGACAAGGAGATGTACAAGAAAATCGTCGATCGTCTCAAGGAAAACCCGGAGGCGCGCGATGTCTTGACCGGCGATGCACTCAGCGTCTTGATGGATCAGTTGATGGACCCAAAGATCGCCGAGTCAAGCTACAATTACGCCCAGGTTCCCCTCTCCGCCGACGTCATCCAGCGCATCCCATTCCGACTGGGCGAAGGTGCCGAGACGTTCTCGATGAATCGCCTCACCGTCAAAGGCAAAGGGAAATGGCCCGTCGCCTTTCAAGACCCGGAATTCGCCAGGGAGCTCCGCTGGTTCGAAAAGGCCGTGGATAAGGCATTGGAAGAAGCCGTCGACGGCAAGGCCAAGTTGAGCTCGATCAAGGAGATCCAGACCGCCGTCGAGGAACTGGCGAGGAAACTCGATCAGGTCGTCGACCCCAAGGCGGATCAACAAGCGTATTCCGAAGCGGTCTGGATGCTCGCGGCCCTCAGAGAGACGGCGAGGCACTTCGAAACGCACAAGATCCAGCTAGCCATCGGCGAGATCGACAAGTACTCGGGAACAACCGTGAACGACCTGAGAATCTTCATGCGAAAGTACAGCCTCAGGTTCGGCCGGGCCGAAAATCCCGACGAGCGTAAGCTCTATCCCGAGCTTTACGAGAAGCTGAGGATCCAGAAGGAGAAATTCGCGGAGCTGGACAAACCCAACCCGTGAGCTGGAGACAATCCCCATGTTCCGCTTCACTGCCGTAGCGATCCTGGGTTGTCTCTATGTGGCGTTCTCGGTCTGGATCGTCGACCGGCAGGGTCAGGCACATCGCGCCGTGCTCGATCGCACTGGGCGCGCGGTGGTCGACGCCAAGCAACCGTTGCCGGTCCCTCCGGTCTTGAAATCGGAGGTTCCAGCGCCCATCGCGCCGGAGACGAAAGGATCACTGCCGCAGCCCCGGGCCAGATTCGCTGCCCGTCCCCGTTCCACCGCCGGCGCAGATCCCGAAAAATCTCAGCCCCCCGCGCAGATTCGCCGGTCGCCGCCGTTCCACCGCCGGCGCGAGCTCCCGAAAAATCCCAGCCCCCGCCCCCAGACTCGCTGCCCGTCCCCGTTCCACCGCCAGCGCGAGCTCCCGAAAAATCCCAGCCCCCGCCCCCAGCTCCCGGCCCCGGCGCCTTGGATCCCACGCCCGTGCCGCCCAGCGTTCCACCGCCGGATGCCGCCGCCCTAAACATCCCCGCTCCCGCCGCTCCAGCAGATCCCGCCGCTCCACCCGATCCGCTCGCGAACGACCCGCTCTGGAGCACACCGGAACTGACGCGGAGCTGGAACCTCGACAACTCGAGCGCGGCTGACGAGAGTCTACTGGGCGAGCAGCTCCACGACGTGATCGTAGGGCTCAACCCGGTCTGTGACGATGGCCCATGGCTGAAGCCGTGTCGAGGAAGTCGCCAAGCCGCTGCTGGAGACTCGCACCCGGAAGGATATCGAATATAAGTTCACCATCCTCGACAGCGACGCCGTCAACGCCTTTTCGCACCCGGGCGGCTATGTCTATGTCTGCCGAGGGCTCTTCGACCTGATCGGCGAGGATGAGGATTACTGCGCTACAGTTCGCGGTCGGTCATGAGATCGCGCACGTCGACCTCCAGCACGCGATCAAATGTCTGCAGGATCCCGGGGTCAGGAAGATGACGGACGGCACTCTCCGAAAGCTCTACTGGATGGTCATCCCGCTCGGGTACCTGGTGTCGGACAAGGTCAATCATGATTTCCTGGCCGACGAATGGGTGTTCACTCGGATGCGCACGCTCGATCGCACCAACCGCGAGACTCTCGCATTTTTGAAGAAACTCGACGGATACGCCGTCAAGCACGGGTTCAGGGAGGGCCGGGCCAAAGTGCGTCTGGGCCCGGAATCCTCGCTGCTCGACATCCACTACCGAAGGCAAACGGCCGCGCACAAGCGCCTGGATCATCTGCTGGCAATCTCGAAGTGAACGGCGATGCGGCCCGATCGATTTCCAAGTCCTGCGCAGCGGCGTGCATCCGCCGCGGCTCATCCGGCACTCAACGACGCGACGTCACACGTGCGCGGGGGTCCGCCGCGGCTCATCAATTCCGGCAACGACCGGCTTCGTCTGGATCGAATTCACGGCGATCGCCGCCACAAGGCCGATCAGCATCAGCCCCAGTGCCATCGCATCGGCCTGGGTGCCCATCTGCTCGGAGGCCGCGGGGAAAAAGGCTTCTGCGAGATCGGGAGTCTCGCCCGACCCCGATTCCGCGTCGGCCGCGGGCGGTTGATGATGAGGCGACTCGAGCAAGAGCGCGCCTTCAAAGGCCCAGCGCGAGGGCGTGGCCCCCGCCGCCAACCGCAGCGGCAGGCTCAGTTCCGAGAGCGCCGACAGCCGTCCTCCCAGCGCGATCGTTGGAACCAGGCACAAGAGCAATACCAGGGCGACGGTCTTCCAGCCCGCGTTGAGCGATGCCACCGCGAAGCCAAACAACAGTCCCACCGCCGCAGCCATGGTGAGAATCCCCCAGATCGCCAGCCACGGCCCTTGCAGCCCGCTTCCCACGTAGACAATAGCCAGCAGCACCGCGAAGCCTGCACCGCACAGCACGACCAGCGCCGCGATTCGCGAGACGACGGCGAAAAGCGAGACAAACGACTGCGCCAGGCCGCCGCCCGCCCGCGGCCGACGCGATCCGGCAAGTGCGACCGCTGCCACGGCGACTCGAACACCCCAGCCAGATCGCCGCCAGCACCGTGGCAAAGATCGTCGACGCGATGCCCTGCCCCACCGACTTCCACCCCGCTTCGGTGCCTGGCGCACCGTCCTCGCCCCCTAGGCCCAGCACGATCAGCACCGCGAGGATCGGCGCCTGGGCCAGCACGGGCACCATCCAGCGCAACGCGCTCGGCCCGGCGATCGTCGCAGGTAACCCGGTGCGCGGATCGGGGATCGCGGTCGTGCGTTTCGCCGAGGCAACCCCAGCCGGCAGCGATGCTGCCGCGGCCGGAGCGGCCGGGCGAGCCGGCCGCGGATAAGCCGGCATCTGCTGCGGCGGCGACGACGGCTTGGGCGCCGCCGCTGGGGTTGGCGGCATCGACCGTGCCGGCGCGACCGGCGGCACCCACGGCGCGGCCGGCGGAATCTTGGCAGCGGGCGATGATGTCGATGGCGCAGGCGGCCGCGCGGGGATCGCGGGTGCCGGTGGCGCCGCCGCGGCCGGCGCTGGTGGTGCCGTCGCCGCCGGCGCTGGCGGCGACTTGTCCGCAGCAGGCACCGCCGTGCGGCATTTCGGGCAAAGCGCGGCCGCGGGGCCGGACCGGGCCGCCAGGTAGCTGGCACCACAGCGCTGGCAAGTTTGCACGTTCACGGGATCACCCCTGCCGTTTGCTCACCTCGCCGAGCCTGATCGGTCTCCAGCGACCGTGCGCGGTAGCGGCAAGCTCGGGTACGGTACCTGATGCGCGGTCATGGAGGCTGAACAGTTGCCAGCCGCGGCGGCGTCGACGACTGCTCCGGAACCGACGAATTGCTGACCGGGCCGCGCCGCCGGTCCGACGACCCTGTGCCAATCGTATCCCCGAGTCAAGAGGTTGGCAACCCGCCGGCGCAGGGCGCCGATGGGTGAAAATCCGAACGATCCCACACCCGTCGATCAATCGCGAATCGCGCGTGCGCGCCATCCGGGTCAATGCGAGTAACCCGGCGAAACGCGAGCGCAAGTTCTCGCGGGCCCGTGCGTCTACAAGGGAGGCGAGTCGCAGCCCGGGCGGTCTGGTCGAACGTCCGCACGCCCTGTGCTGTTGCTTTGCGCCGGGGTCCTTGCCTCCAGCTCAGGACCGGTGGAGAATAAGTGGCGCCCAGGGAAATGTCGCCCAATGATGACATGGGACGTGACGCCATGGACCGACCGATCCGCGCGTGTGTCGATGCTTCGGTTGCGGTGCTCCTGGCGGCAGTGCTCCTGGTCGTCTACTGGATCGATCAGCGCGGCTCGAGCGCCAAGGTGTACGATAGCAACAGCGGCGCTGGTGCCGGCCTCAAGGCCGAGACGCCCGCCGCGGTCCCGCTCAAGCTGGCGGTGACTCCGGCCGGCTTCGACGATATGGGCAAGCTGCTCGCGACGCTCGGCGAGGGCTACCGCTACGAGGTCATCGACGAGTCCAAGCTGCTCGACCCCGCCGCGTTGCCGCGGTTCGATGCGATCTTCCTCACGTGCGCCGAGGCCGAGGGCCCGGGCGCTCGTCGCGCACCGCGCCCTGGCGCGGGCGCTCAAGGAGTTTGTGTCCAAAGGGGGCACGCTCTACGCATCCGACCTGCGGTTCGACACCCTGGCCGCCGCGTTCCCCGAGTTTGTCGACGCCGCGGCCGTCGCCCAGGGGGTGCAGCAAAACCTGCGCGGCGAGGTCGTCTCACCCGAATTGCGCGAGCTCCTGGGCCCCGAAATGCCGCTCCATTTCGACCTCGACGGCTGGCGGCCTGCGGCCTTCGGCGGCGACGGCGTGACGGTGTTCCTCAAGGGCAATTTCCGCACCACGGCAGGGGTGACGATCGATGCGCCCCTCCTCGTCAAATTCCCCGTCGGCAATGGGACCGTGCTGTTCACCTCGTTCCACAACGAGAAACAAAATAGCGCGACTCGAGGCCAAGCTCCTCAAGCACCTGGTGTTCTCGACGGTGACGGCAAGCGTCGAGTCGACCGTGACCCAGTCGATGGTCCGCGGCGGGTTCTCGCTCCAGAAGTCGAATCTGCTTTCGGCGGCGCCTGGCGACCCGTCGGTCACGCGCACCTTCGAGCACGCACGCACCGGCGGGCTGGCGTTCACGCTCGGCTTCCAGGCCCGCGGCGCCAAGCTTCGGCTGGAAGTCGTCTCACCCGACGGCAAGCGATCAGGTGAAGTCCGGCGATTCGACCGTGACCATCGACGTGCCCGACGCCGTCGCGGGTTCGTGGACCTACACGGCGACGCCCGAGTCGCTCCCATACCCCAACTTTCCGTTCACCCTGAGCGTCGGCGAGGCCGGCGCGGCCGAAGCGCGCCAGCACCGCGTCGACCACGCCGCGCACCTCGAACACCGTCGTTTCCGGATCGGTTCGCTTCCAGGAGGTCAAGATCGGCCGCGTCGCCGATGCACGGCCGCGCCAGCTCGCCGTTTCGGAGCCCAAGTTCGACGACATGGGCAAGCTCCTCCAGACACTCGGCGACGGCTATAAATTCGAGACGCTCCCCATGGACGAGTTCCTGCGTCCCGAGTCGCTCGACAAGTTCGACGTGGTCTTCCTCACCTGCAACGGCTGGCCGTCCACCTGGGCCGAATCGCTCGGCGCCGACGGCGACCGGCCCGGCGTCGCGATCGGCACCGCCCGGCCCGACGCCATCAAGCGCTGCGGTGAGACGTTGCGACGCTTTGTCGAGCGAGGGGGCACGCTGTACGCGTCCGACATGCGCGACGAGCTGGTGCTGTGGGCGTTCCCCGCGCGTGTCAGCGGCGTCGAGCTCGACGAGCAGCCCCTGCCCGAGCTGCAAGAAGCCGAGCGTGCCTGGCTGAAGGCCAAAGTCCCACTGGCCAAGGTCGGCACCGTCGCCGAAACGTTGCAAGGCGTCGAGCTGAGTCCTGCGGTCAAGCAAAACCTCACGAGGCTCACAGCCATCGTCGAGGCGTCGAGCCTGGTCAAAGGGGAGAAGGAAGAGCCCGAATCCGAGGCGGTGGCGATCGTGCCGAGGCTGTGCCGCAGGGTGAGCATCCCGGCGACCGACGACGACCTCCGCGCCATCGCCGCCGCTATGCTCCAGTGGTATCGGGAAATCCGCGGAACGCTGCTCGCGCCCGGCCCAGAAACAACATCATCAAGAGCCAGGGCCAGGTCGTCCAGTTGGAGCGCCAGCTCAAGATGCTGCGCGACCGCATCATCAAGGACCGCCAGGGCGCCGGTGGCCAGTCGGTCACGGCGAAAGTCGTTAACCCCGGCCTGGCGCAAGAGCTGGGCACGTCGATCTCGCTCAACTTCAACGACAACGCCTGGCAACCCGCGACATTCTCCGGCAAGGACGTCGTCGAATACATCCGCGGCGAGTACCAGACGATGGAGAAGCGTCAGATCGAGGCGCCGCTTTTGGTGAATTCAAGGAGGGGCAAGGCACGGTCATCTTCACCTCGTTCCATAACGAGGCCCAGAACAGCCACCAGGAAGAGGCGCTCTTGAAATACCTGGTGTTCTCGGCAGTCACGGCCAAGGACCAGGAGCTCACCGACAAGACGATGCTTTCGGGCGGGTTTTCCCCGGCCAGCCGCAGCTTGAGCAGCCACTCGTCCGGCCAACCCTCGGTGACGCGTACGTATCGCAGCCCGCGGGCCGGCCCGGTGCGGTTTGCCCTCACCTTCACCGGTGCCGGGGCACGCCTCAAGCTCACCCTCAAGGCCCCGACCGGCCAGACGCACGAGGTCGAAGCCACCAGCACCGTGGTCATCGAGGCTGATCGGCGCACCCGCCGGCGATTGGAGCTATACCGTGACGGCCATCAAGGTCCCGTTTGAAAACTTCCCGTACAGCGTCAGCGTCGGAGAAGGCACCGCGCCCCCAGGCCCCGACCGGCCGGCCCGTTAGGTCACGCAGGATCGCCGGCGTCCTGTGATTAGGCCTTCCCGCCGGAGCGTACTGTGCGACGACTGCGCACCCGCAGGTGCGGGGCCGGGGTTCGAACAGGCCGGCGCGAGCCGCGGACATTTCGCGGCACACGCGGCAGAGTCAACCGAAAGGCAGGTCCATGGACTCATTCGTGTCGGACGATAGGCTGACCCGAGATGCCGACCTGGCGAGCTGGAATGCGTTCTGCCTGGCGTACTACGAACCAATCCGCCGCGCCTTCAAGCTGATGCGGGTCTCCGAGAATGAGGTCGACGACCTGGCGCATTCGTTCGTCGTCAAGGCGGCCGAGCGGAATTTCCTCGAAACCTACCGCGCGTTCCAGGCAAAGGAGGCGCGGGAAAAGCGGAAGACGAAGTTCCGCCGGTATCTCTACCGCTCGCTTCAGCACCACGTTCACGACTATTACAATCAGCGCGGCTCGAGCGGACGCACCATCAGCCTCGATCCCGAGGCAGCCGGAGCGATCCCGGCCGCGCCGGATCCGGCGCTCGATCCCGATGCGCTCTTGTGCTTGATGTACTGCACCAGGCGATCCAGGCGCTGCGGCGTCACTGTGAGCGGACCGGGAAGCCCCACTTCTGGACGTTCTTCGAGGAGACTCTGCTGGCCAGCGAGTTCCGCGGCCGCACCGGCAAGACCCGCGCCGAGCTGCTGAAAGCCAATCCGGACCTCACCCCCGGCGCTTCGACAACGGGCTGACGACCGCGAAGCGAGCATTTCGGCGCATCGTCGAGGAAGTGATGCCTGCGCGGTTTCCGCGAGGAGGTCTCGCCCGACGAGCGGTTCCAGGAATGGATGACGATCCTTAGCGGCTCAAACGCATCGCAGTTCGACCTGCTTCACGTGGCGTACCGCGTGATGCCGTACTTTCACCGGACATGAGCGAGACCGCCTCCGAGAAGCTCGTGGTGAGCGATGACGACGCCGACCGCCCGGCATTTGGTTACGAAAAACCGGCGCCCGAGGCCGACGACGACGAGCTCGGCATCCTGCTGGGTTTCCGCCTCGAGCTGCCGCTCTCCGACACGCTCGACGCCGCCGAGCTGACCTGGTCTATCCCCCCTTCGAGCCCGCTGCTCCCGGTCAACTGGATCGGCGCCCGCCGAGATGCCGGCGCCGGTGCTTCCGCTCCCGGCCCGCGTCGGCAGCTCTGCCTGCTGACCCTGATCGAACCGACACCGGCCGAATCCGAGGTGCTCTGCGGCGTGCGACCAGCTCGGCCTGCTGGAGCGGCTGAAATCGGTGGCCAAGCAGCTTAGCCACCGTCACGACCACACCGTCCCCGAAATCTTCTCCCGGCTTCTCTACACGCTGGCCAGCGTCCTCGCGCCGGTGCGCTGCAAAGTCGACCTGCACACGATCGGCTCGGCCTCGCTCGCCAGCAACATCCGACATTTCCTCCACCAGCCCTGGCTCGACGACCGCCTTCGCCCCCTCCTGTCCCGCGGACTGGAGTCCCTCGACCGCTCCGCCCCCACCGCCCCGCCGGCCAGGCCCGCGTGAACATGCCGGCAGCGGCAACCAAACAGGCATCGCGTGCTCACCGGTCCACATCGACAGGCACTCAAGAGCCTGGTGGCAGCGATATCATCCGACGATCGCCGCATCCTCCCTGCACGTCCGCGCTGAGTGCCGGCTAAGGTTTGCACCGCTCCCATTTCTCATCGATCTTGAAGTCTTGGCCGCCCACTTGAATCGTCCCGACCTTCGTCATTTTTTCCCCGTCCACGCTGACGGTGAACTCGAACGAACTGCCGACGAATGACTCGGGAACGCCATTGCCGCTCACGTACTCAATGATCTCCGTGAATTTGTCCTTGTCGGCCTTGTAGCGGCCGCCGGCGACGCCGACAACCTTTCCGTTCTGGACAATGGTCCAGATGAAACGCCCGCCGACAATGCAATCGGTCGCCACCGTGCCGTCGGGGAGTTTCTGGTATTCCTGGGCGTTGCCGTTCTTCTGTTCGACGTGCCTCCAGGCTCCTTCGACCGGATGAGCCTTGTCCTCGGCGAAGGCGGTTGTGGCGAGCGCAGTCGAGGCCAAGAGACCGATGATGGCCATGCGCATGGTTTGAGTCATGGGCGGTTTCCATCGGGGGAGATATGTGGACCCAGTGCGGTTGTAAGCGAGAGGCCTGGTGATTTCAACACAATTCACACCCATGGGTTAAGCGGGCCAGCGCGGTGAAACTGTCCCCCGCCGGCCGTGTCCTCGATGAGCCAATGACCAATCGGCTTAGCGCGTGATCCCGCCGGCACTCGCCAGGATCTTGAACAGGCCGTTGTCTCCGGCAACTCGTTTATTGTTGCCATCCAGGGCGACGCCCGATCCGTCAGTGACCCCATTCGGAGGCGCGGCGATGACCGTGATCTGGCCTCCCTTCGCAAAGGTTGTCTTGCCGGCACTCGTCGTCACGGTGACGGCGTGGTTCGCCGAGGAATAGGTCGCCGACCGGACCGCGACCCTGTGGAGCACGGTCACGACTCCCTTCTTCTTGACGCGCTTGGTGCTGATCCAATCGACCTGGTAGTTGCTCGGGTTGCCGGCGGTCGAGGAATTCATGGCAGTGCTGTACTGGAACACGAAGCTCACGACCGGCTTGCCGATCGGCTTGCCTCGCTTGTTGTGGCGGAGAAACGTCAGGACCACCGACTCCCCAGTGATCGTCGGCACGTTCGAGGCGCCGCGACCACCGGTCGTGGTGACGCTAAAGGGACTGGTCGTGACCGAGGGTGACCTGCCGGAGGGCACCGAGACCGCGGCCTGGAGGACATAGTTGCCCGGGACGTTGAGTGTCAGGTCCCCTATGCCTCCTCCAGGATTCAGAGGGCCTGGAGGAACCGCCGGATTAAAGAATATTGCCACGCCGTTATTCGCCGGGACTGTGGTGAGCCCGAACGGTGAAGTCAGGGGGCCCGGGCCGCTGGCCACGCTGGCCGTGATGTTGCCATTGAAGTTCGTGTCGACGAGGCCGGTGTCATACACGACGGTGACTCTCAGACTGAACGGGATGCTCGTCGTGACGTTCGACGGTGTCGACACTTGAAGTTGAGTGTCGTAGGCGACGTCGATCGACCCATGTGCCCCTGTTTCCGTGTACCAGAGGTTGCCATCCGGCCCGGCGGCGATCGCGTAGGGTGGCGAACTCGAATTGAGTGTGTCAAACACGCTGATTTCGTTGGGGGGCGCCGGCGAGGTCACAATCGCGCTCGGGTTGAACCTCCCGATCTGGCCGACCCCCTGCGCCGTGAACCAGATGTCGCCATCCGGCCCGGCCGTGATGCCCTGGATCGCGGCGCCGGCGTTACCGGAGCTGGCCGGCAAGGCATAGGGCCCATTGGCCGCGAACGTGCCCTTGGAGGGGCTGAACATGTTGATCAGGCCGACCCCGGACTCGGTGAACCAGAGATTGCCGTCCGGTCCGAGCGTGATCGCCGAGGGTAACGTGCCGTTGGGCAAGGTGAACGGCGTGGAATTGAAAGTGTTTGTGTTGGGATCATAACTGCCAATCTGGTGGGCTCCCTCTTCGGTGAACCAGAGGTCGCGATCGATCGGGTCATAGACGATGCCACTGGGGGCTGCGAGCGAAGCGTTGGGCAGCGCATTCTCCTGCATGCTCGACGGATCCGACGGGTTGAACGACCCGATCTTGCCAGCCGCTTTCTCCACGAAGTAGACGTTGCCGTTTCTTGGATCGTAGGTAATCCCCACAGGGTCCGAGTCCTTGGTCGGCGTTTGGACGCTCCCCAGGAATTGGCCGGTGTTCGGATTGATCTGGCCGATATAGCCGGTTTGTGTCGTGGGATCGCATTCCGTGAAGAAGAGATTGCCGCCCGGCACGTAGACGATTCCCTCCGGTTCCGCGGTGACAGCGATCGGAGTCCCCAAGGTGCTGGTCGTGGTGTTGAGCATCGCGACCTGGTTGGAGGTCGTGTCCGTAAACCAAACGGTGTTATTCGGTCCGGCGGTGACTCCCAGCCGCATGACCGGCTGCACCGTCAGTGTGCTGGTGCCGGTGATCGCCTTGAAGGTCGGATCGCCACCGTAGTCGAAGCTGATCGTATACGGTGAGCCGGATGCAGCGAGCGAGCCGGTCGCAAAAGTCGTGGAGAAATCTTGATTGCTGTCCAGGGTCGCATTCTGCGTGACGCCGTGGAGGGTGACGGCCACCGTCTCACCAGCAGGCACGTTCTCGCCAATCACCTTGCTGATGAGGCTACCGGTGATCGTGGTCGAGGCCGCTCCGTAGGTGATAATCGGGGCGTTCAGACTGCCGAAGGCGGGTGTGGTTGGAATCGGGTCAATGAATACAGGTGGCGTTCGGTCTGGTGGCGGCTGGTTGGGAGGCGGATCAGGGACTTGGATGGAAACCGTCCCCCCACCCGACACGGTATCGACGTTTACCTGGAAGGGAAACACAGCCACGGCGCCGCTGTTGACTACAATCGCTCTGGCCTGCCAGGTCCCGGATGTCTGGTAACTATGAGAATCGCTGAGGGCCTGTTCAACCACGGTGCCGTCGCCAAAATCAAACAGCACGATCGCATTATCGATATCGACGTTGGCGAGGTTCACCGCCAGGGACTGGCCGGCGCCGATGTCGACCGCAGATTGCGCCTGTTGCTGGAAAGCGAGCCCGAGGCCTTGCGCCAGGCTGCTGGGATCTTGCAGGGCGGCGGCTGCGATCCCATCGTACGAGCCTTGGTCAGGGTATGGAAGCGGGGGATCAGGTGTGTTATTGGGGAGCGTGCCTGCCGAGTTGAATTGCACGGAGCCGCCGGCAAACGTGTTGCCATCACCGATTTGGGAAAGGCTCTGCTCGAATGCGTATGGATCGGGGATGCCCAGCTTGTTGTTCACCACGGGGAGGAAAATGCTTACCGAGCCGGCAACTTGTTGGACCCACCCAGCGCAGTTGTTATTTGAGAGTAGCTGGTAGTCCGGCGGGTTGGCGGTCTGGTTATCAATGAAGTTCTGGGCGGCGTCGAATTGCTCGGCGGTCAATGGAAAGGTGATTCGCCAGTCCCACGCGTGGAGAAAACCTCCTACGATCTGGCCCGGAGCGTTAAAGAAGTTGCGTCCGTCCGGGTAGAGGCCGCCACCCAGAGTCGGGTCGTCGGCCTGCGGGCCGGTGGTGGTGTAGAGCTGGACGAAGGCATGACCGGTCTCGGTATACGGATTTATGCCGACTCCCTCATATGGTCCAACATAGAAGCTGATTTTCGCCGCGGTTACGTCGAATGGATTGGTCGTTCCGGCATAGAGTTGTGTGCCAGTAGCTTGCAGAGTGTAGTTAGAGCCCGCTCTGTCCAAGCTCAGGCCAGGGAAATCAGCCAAGCCATTGATGGCATTGACAGTAGCGGTCCCGCTCAAAGTGCTGTTGCCGGCGTTGTTGGCCACGGCAATTGTCTCGCTGCCATTAAAATCCGAGTCGGCCTGGCCGGCGGCATCCTCGGCGGAAACCTTGATGTCGAAGTGTTGATTGGGATAAACCCGCACCGGCGGTTGCGTGGTCGCCACCAACTGATCGTTGATGTCGATCGGGCCGCTGGTGGTGGACTCGGCGCCGCTGGCCGTCGCCATCAGCGTGTAGCCCTGACCAGCGTGGTTCAGCGTCAGGTCGCTGAAGTCCGCGACGCCATCCTGCACGGGTACGGTGAGCGTGCCGCGCAGTTTCGTGTTGCCGTTGGGGTCGTTCGCCAGCTGAAGGGTGATGTTGCCGTTGAAGCTGGAGTCAGGATGGTTGTCGCTGTCATCGACTCTCACCTGCACGTCGAATTGGCTCCCGTTGAGGACGTTGCCGGACGGTTGCGCGATAAATGCCAGGTGATCCTTGGGTTGGATGCCGAAATAGAACCCCTCCCCGCCATCCAGGAAAGTATCGCTGGCAAACGCAGCGCTGCCGTAGTCCTGCGGGATAAAGTTCTCACGGAATTCCTGATTATTGGTGAATGTAAAGGTGTTAGGGCCAGTGCTGACGTAATCGGGAGAGAAAACGTGATTCCAGTAGTGGTAGGGTGTGCCGTCCCCTGTCTGCGCAGTGGGAGTCATGGTTATCTTGATCGCGGCGCCGTCGCCCCAGCCGGGACCGAACCAGGCCCGGCCATCGGCGTCGGTCGCCAAGCTGAGCGCATCCTTGCCGTTGACGTTGAGCGTGATGGTCACGCCGGGAACGCTGCGCATCGTCTGACTCCGGGATGCCGGTGCCGTGCTGGTCGACGTAGACGAAGGCTTGAATGTTGTCCGTGGGCGGACCGGCCAGAAGTAGACGGGTCTCCATGAGTTCCAGGCTGGTTTGGAAAATGCGGCTAAAGCGCGGACCCTTCACCCTGCCCATTTGATTCTTCAGGCCGCCGGAGAATCTCCGCAATCTGGTGAACAACGTGGATCAACTCCTATGCTTGGTGCCCCGGTCGCAATCCCCGGTTCCGATCGGCGTTCCCGCACCGCCGTGGCTTGGGCGGCGCGTGACTTTCCCCGCGATCGAGTCTGCCAGCCCTCTGTTTCCTACTCCGTCCGTTCTGTCACCCCTGCATCGCCGCTGAACAGCGAATTGACGGCGCGAATTTCCGCCTGGGCAGCGAATCCGCCGGTGGGAGTCCCGACAGCCGCCGTCGCGAGTCGCGTTCCGAGCACCAGATGCTAAAACGACCCTCGTGCATCAACCATGAGGGGGCACAGATTCCCGGAGGGCAGCCAACGCCCTGCCGGTCAGCTCCAGCCGGATGCGTAACTCCCGTTTATCTACCGTTTGGTGCTCGCCCTTCCGTGATCGTAAAGGTGCGCGAAGTACGTTGGCTTCTCCAGCGCGGGTGCGTTCCGGACAACCGAACTTCCAGTAGCCGGGCCTGTTGACTGGCTTTCTCACATTGAGACAGAACCCTGGCCGAAAACTAACGTGCCCTGATGATCCCTAGACAGCAAATATTGAGACATATCCCCTGGGACATGTAGTCGTGAAATCTCAACTTTTGCCGCCTTGCATTCTGGGCGGTGCTGGGCTGGGTGGGCATCCGAGTCTATGCGAGTCCTCTGACAGCAATTCCACCAGCGAGTCGATTCGCCCGGCATCTCTACCTTGATGAAATCAGGCCGCAGGTCGGCGCGAAGTCGGGCTGCACCTCAGTCTGGAACCCCCGCCAAAGCATTACCCTCCGTCTGGCGCCGCCTCGGCGGGCGACGCTCCGACGGTGAAGGTGTTGGACGCGGCCACCGGCCAGCCGACCCGCACCGTCAGGAGGGGCACAGCTCGTCCCCGTCGCCGAGGGTCCGAGTCAGTCTTCCGGAACTGGCAGCGCCCTCGGTGTGGACCGTCGACGGCCCACCGACTCCCGGCACAGCTTCACGATGTGCACAGATTAGCACTCGATCGAAGAGCGGCGATTAAAACAGTAACAGCAGAAGGTCCCTTTTTCAAGAAATTTCTTCATTCGATTTTGAGGGACTTCCGGTGAGCGTGTGCAAGCTATTTGACGTGAATTCCGCGATTCCTGAGCGAGGTTGCTGAGGCTGCGAAAAAAACTCCCTTGAAGAGCCTGATCACTGGATCAAGCTTTCCGAGGGGTGTATTCCGTGCTTCTCACAACCGCGGAGCACTCGATCATGGATCACGATTCGTCCCGCAGATGACCTCGCCCGGTTCCGTCGCAAGCGACCCGTGGGACCGCCAGACGGCGATGCGCTTCCAGCTCAGCAGCCGATCCTTGGCGTCTCATGGCCGGAACGTAGACTAAGGGGCAAAACCCGGCAAGCACACAAATTGGCAGACTGTTCGTCGATAAGATTCGTACTCAAATTGTTTGCCATTGGATCCTTGCGGACGTGCGCTCTTGTCGGCGACGTAACGTATGATGCCCAACGGTGGTGGTTGTTCCCTTGACCCGACTTGTGAGCTGCGACCATCATCACCCGATGGTCGATCCGATCAACGGCACGGATCGGCCGCGCGATCGGAACCGACAGCACGTTGCTGCCTTGCTCATCCATTTGGGTGGGCGTCGCATTCGCTACGTTCAGAGGCGAGGTCGTCCGATGAGTACGCCGATCCGGATCACTGCTGTTGGACTATTCTGCTTAGCCGTGGCAGCGAGTGCGGTCTATTTCGTGCTATCAGCAATCAGTCCGCAGGGGCAGACAAGCGGCAGGCCATCGTCCCTGAGTTCCCCCAAAGATCTTGAGTCCACAAGCCGTCCACGTGCACGCCAAGACAGTCATGCGCGAACGAAGTCGGAGGCGATTTTTCTCGACTTGGACAAGATCGAGGACGGAGGGTTCGGCATGGCGAGTCAGTACACTGGTGTGATTCGAGATCACCGATCACTGCGCGAGTTGAGCGAGGCAATCCAAGCAAGAGGACGTGTAGGGCTTGCCATGTTGCAGGCTGAGTGCGAAAGGTTGCACGTTGGTCCCCAATCATCTCAGACGGAAGCGGCCCGTGCCGGGCGGATCTTCTACGAGCGCGGCTTGCTCGAGATGTACGAAGGTCGCTTCTCCGACGCCACTTCGGCGTTCCAGAGATCACTGGAGATTGGCCGCTCGTCTGGTATCCCGTTGCGGGTTCAGAGTGATTTGATGGTGCTCTTGGGCATCGTTGCCATGCGACGGGGTGAGGTCGACAATTGCATTGCATGCGTAGGTCCTTCGAGTTGCATCTTTCCAATCGTGCGAGAGGCTGTTCACACACGCCAAATTGGCTCGCGTGAAGCAATTCAGCGTTTCGCGGCGTACCTCGCGGAGCGGCCAGGAGACCTTCGCGTTCGCTGGCTGCTGAACATTGCCTACATGACGCTGGGTGAGTATCCCGAGAAGGTGCCGGTGCCGTACTTGATCCCACTCGATACGTTCCGATCTGGTCTCGACGTGGGACGTTTTGAGAACGTAGCGCCCTCAGTCGGGCTGACCGCTCGCGGGCCAAACTTGGCCGGTGGGAGCGTATTCGACGACTTCACCGGTGACGGCCTGCCAGACCTCTTTACAACCTCCCTTTCCGCTGATACCGGAGCTTCCCTGTTCGTCAATCGAGGTGACGGAACATTTGCAGACCGGTCGACCGCGGCCGGTCTTGCTGATCAGGTTTATGCGTTGAACGTCACGCGAGCGGATTTCGACAACGATGGCCATCTTGACGTGCTGCTCTTGCGCGGCGGCTGGGAGAATCCGCTTCGGCTGTCGTTGTTGCGAAACACAGGAGGTGGCCACTTTGACGACGTGACCATCCTCGCAGGTATGGATGAGCCAATCGCGACCGAATCGGCCGCCTGGGGCGATTACGATAACGACGGGCTGGTGGACGTGTTCGTCTGCGGCGAATACGTCTCGCCCTCCGGTGACTCGGCGATTGTTCACTCCGATCCACGCAATCGATGCCGCCTGTATCATAACCTTGGAAATGGGAGATTCGTCGACGAGGCGGCAAAGGCCGGCGTTACCAACGAACGCTGCGCGAAAGGCTCGATATGGGGTGACTACGACGATGACGGGCGTCCCGATCTCTATGTCTCAAACATGCGCGGGCAGTGCCGCCTTTATCACAACGAGGGGGACGGCACATTCCGCGATGTTGCCCCGAAGCTCGATGTCATGGGCGCGGATGTTAGCTTTGCTTGCTGGTTCTGGGACTATGACAACGACGGGCATCTGGACCTCTATGTCAACGAAAATCAAACGAGCCTGGCCGAGACGGCAGCAATCGCCATGGGCATCTCTGTGGAGAGGTCTGGTAGGCCCCGGCTCTATCGAAACCTCGGCGCATCGGGTTTTCGCGAAGTCACGCGCGAGGTTGGCCTCGACCGACCGATGGCCCCGATGGGCTGTAACTTCGGTGACATCGACAACGACGGCTTTCTCGATTTCTACCTCGGTACCGGTTGGATGTCCTTCTCCGGTCTCGTACCCAACCTCATGTTCAAGAACGTCGAGGGGCGCCGGTTTGTGGACGTAACCGTCTCCTCGGGCACCGGCCATCTGCAGAAAGGGCATGGTATCTCGTTTGCCGATTGGGACTGCGATGGCGACCTCGATTTGTTCGTCGAAGCTGGGGGAGCCGTTCCCGGAGACAAGTCGTTTAACCTTCTCTTCTCCAATCCCGGCCACGGCCGCCATTGGCTGAAGCTCAAGCTCATCGGGACTAAGAGCAACCGCGCGGCGCTCGGGGCCAAAATTACAGCCATTGTGCCCGGACCCGACGGAACCTCACGATCGATCTACCGTACCGTCGGCAACAATGGCAGCTTCGGCGGCAACAGCCTGATTGAATCAATCGGTCTCCTGGACGCGACCCAAGTCGCGGAACTCACGATTGCCTGGCCGACGAGTCGTACAACCCAGACCTTCCACAGCGTCGCCGCAGACCAGTTGATCGAGATCACTGAAGGTTCCGACGCTTTCAAGGCGCTCCCGCACCAGCGAGTCATCCAACCGGCGCCTGGTCGCTGAAATCAACAGGATCATCGGGAGCAGCGAGAATATATGACCAGTTAACACATTAATCTATCATATAGTACTCTATATATTTGAATGTTAACCTAAATACTTGGTTCAATCACTGTTAACAGACCTGCGATCTGCGTGGCGAACAGCCCTTCAACATGGGCGCTGGCAGCGGAGTGTAAGCCTTCCTGCGATTGCTCTCAATCGGAGGGGTTTGGGAGGAGAATCACGCACTGTGGCGCGCCGGCGAGGGACAGTGACATTTCGGAAAGGCTCATTCCAGATGGCTATCGCGGAGTGCTCGCCATCTGATCACGTGGTCGATTCAGGCCACCCTTTAAACCCTCTCGTGAACTAAAAACTCGTGCGAAACGGCCAACCGCTGATCTGTCGATCGGGTTTGACCTCTCTCAAGGCGGCAGCCTACCTGGCTGCGCATCACCCCAGCGCAGTAAACTCGGCCCCCCGTCTGTTTGGAAACGAGCTCAAGTACACAATCAAGTGGCGATAGAGTTGCGCGTTCACGCAATTGCGGGGAAAGGTCGGCATTGGCCGGTCTTTGGAGTTTCAGGGTTGCGCGGATCAGTGATGTAGTCCGATCATACACGACGCTGGGCGGTTTGCGATTGGACAGGCAACTCCAATTAAAGATGAGCTCCGTTTCGAGTACAAACCACCGACGAGCACGACCGCGATCGGGAGTGTCCGTCCATGGCAGATGGGAGTTTGTCTTTTCGGCCTCTCATACGCGACGGCACTCTTTACGTTGTCGATGTTCAAACTTCTCAGCTTTTTTATCATGCCGTCGCTCTTCATCGACATGCTCTTCATTGGCTTCCCGCTAGGTGCCTGGTTCGGCGCCCGATTCATTCCGGCCGACCGACGTCATTTCGTTCGGTGTCTATGGTTGCTGCAGCTGGTGATGTGGGCTTCGGTCGCTGCCTGCATGACGGCCAAACGGTTTGATTACCTGCGAGCACACCTGTTCGACATCGTGCTTTCGCGCCTTGTAGTCCAAGTCGCGGTTTTCGTGCTGATGTTTTTGCCCTTTTTCACCTTTTACGGCCTCTGCGAGTATCTAGGTTACCAGCTTGGCCGCCGCCGCCTTCGGGGTCGGATGCGACTTGTCTATGCCCTCGTGCTATTTGGTGCCGCCGTGGCGTACGTGTCCCTGAAGGCGTTTCTCCCGGCCCTGGGTATGGCTCGCATGCTTGCGGTCGCGTTCATCGCGCTATCGACGGCAATCTTGGCCCTGGGTGGCCGATGGGCACGTTGGGCCGTGGCAGTTGAGATCGCTGTCCTTCTGGCGGGTTGTTGTCGGCCGGGGCTCGAGGGAGAATTCCTCGCACTCTACAAGGGTCGAGGCGCGCGTTCAACATCAGACTACCAGGTCAATCAGGGATTCCAGACCGTGTTTCAGAAATGGGGGCGGTTCAGCCTTTGCGAGATCTTGGCCGCTCCCGATCGCAGGGTTTACTACGGCTTCTACAACGACGTCTTCCAGTGGGAATACGCCCCAATGTTGGGCTTTTCCGAGGCATCACTGGGGGCTGTTCCAATTCTCCTATCCCGGCCTGGCCAGCGGCTCGCGATCATCGGCTCGGGGGGCGGCCGGCAGGTGCGCCTCGCCGAGCGCCTTGGAGGCCGCTCGATCGTGGCCATCGAACTTGAGCCGGCCATCTTCGAGGCCGTGCGCACTCCGCGTCATCTTCTCGCTGCGTTCGGCCGGGTCTACGATGTGCCGGGCGTCACGCCGGTTCGAGCAGAAGCACGCGGATATTTCGAGCAAAGCCGAGAGGCGTTTGATCTGATCTACCTGCCCAGCGTCGGCGGCTATCCCCAGATGATGATCGAGCCGGGAAACATGGTACGCACCTTTGAGGCTTACCGGACTCTTCGCGAGCACCTGACTGTCCACGGAATCCTGGCGATCTGGTACCCGCGAGGGCTCGATTCCAAGGGGATTCTTACCGACCAGTACGTCCGAACGCTTCGCGTCCTGGGACAGAAGACAGAAGCGTACGAAAACGATCACGAATTCCTGATTCTGGCTTTCCGCGATCCAGGAGCAACGATTCCCCGGGCCGCTGACCTCGACCAGTACCTGACAATGGGGGATCCAGCGATTGCCAGCGCGCTGAGTTTAGCACCTTTCGGGCCAGGAGCCATGCCGTGGCCGACGATCCTGATTTCTTGCCGATCACGGACGCGAAGCCATTCCTGGCGGGCAACGTGCGCTATATCCTGTCGATGACCCAGGTCTCGAGACTCTTCGCGATAGGCGCAGCTGTCCTCGGGTTCGCGGGAATGGCAGTGTGGTGGGGTGTGCGCTCCAGCGGGGAAGAGCAAATCGAGGGACGATCGTCCCTCGCCGTGGCCATCCTTGCCTCGCTGATCGGCGCGAACTTCCTGATGGTTGAGCACAGCCTCATTCTGGTCTTGTTCCGCCGACTCTATGTCTACGACGACGCCCTGGGAATGGGCGCGATCGGGTTTCTGACGTTCTCTGGCGTCGGGAGCCTCCTCGCTGGCAGGCGGGCTCGCCCGGTTTTCCTGGTGGCCGGCGCGGCCGCGATGATTATCTTCCTGGCGAGCGGCACGCGACCACCGTTGCTCGGCGTCGCTCTTGCCATTCCGATCGCGCTCGCGGCCGGAATGCTGTTCCCGGCGCGATTTGAGCTAGCTTCGCGAAATCCGGTGGCCGTGTTTGCTCTTGATGCCATCGGTGCAGCCTGGGGAGCGCTACTCTCCACCTTCATTCCCATCATCTGGGGCATCGATACATTCATTTACGTGTCCGGCACGCTGTTCCTCGTGACGCTGGCGGTCGACGCCTGGCTGCACGGTTACCAGGTCGTTCCCCGCTCTCGCAGGATATCCTGAACACCGACCGCGCGAGTGCTACCGGAACCGCCGCCAGGTTTGCCAGCAGTTCTCAGCCGCCGAGCCTGCTTCGGCGACGCCCAAGCAGCCATTCATTCGCGCGGAATGCGACCGCGAGTAAATCGCGCGCGAGAACATGCCTGAAATACGGCGCCATCCCAGCGGTCGCGAACATCAATCGCTCGATTTCGCCTCGTTATTCTGCCATGATACACTCAGATTTCGAGGCCTGTCAGAGACGGACTGAGGCGAAGTGCTTCGCCGGAATGCGGGCTTGCGCAGTCCGATCGACCAGCGGCAGCGCCTCCTTCGACGTGCTGAGCGTCTTTGAGGTGACGGATGGTTGTTTGCAGGGGGATCTGTGGCGATGCGGGCTGCGCTGCGAATCGCTGGTGTGGGGATATCATGCGTCGTGGTCGCGATTGGCGTGGTTGGCTGGATGACTGGCCTCGACGGCTGGTGGAAACCAGCTCCGGATGCGATTACGAGCTCGGCGGGTTCCGAGCCCGTGCTGGACGTCGGTCTGCAAAAGTTCCCTGATCCGAATGCGCCCGGAACACGCGCTCAGGTTTTTGCCGGTCAGGGGTTTCCCGACACCGGCATCTTCGAAACGGCGTATCCCTACACCGGAACAATTAGCGACACCAATTCCCTCGACGAGTTGCGCGAGGCGGTTCGGGGTCGCGGCCGCCGCGGACTCACTGCACTCCGCACTCAGTACGACCGGCTCTCGCTCGACTCGCCGCCGACCCTGGCTCAGTTGTCCGAGGTGATTCCACTTGCGCGGTCCGTAGCCTTTCTTTACATGTATGAAGGTAAATTCTCCGAGGCTGCCTCCTGGTTCGGGAGGGCACTGGAGCTAAGCCGAAGGCCGGGGATCTCGCCGGACGTTCAGGCCAACATGCATGTCCTTCTGGGCATTGCCGCACTGCGGCGGGGTGAGATCGAGAACTGCCTCGAGTGCGTAGGCCCGTCGAGTTGCATATTTCCAATCGACCGCGAGGCCGCTCATCTCCAGCAAGCAGGCTCGCGAGAGGCAGTCAAGCATTTCCTGGCGTACCTGGACCTCTCGCCCGGCGATCTGCATGTCCGCTGGCTCTTAAATCTTGCATATATGACGCTGGGCGAATATCCCGAGCAGGTTCCCGGCGCCTATCTCATCGTCCCCGGACTCTTCGGCTCGACGCTCGAGTCCGTCCGGTTCGAAAACATTGCAATTCGCGCTGGCCTGGGAGCGCGCGGACCCAACCTCGCTGGCGGTAGCATTTTTGACGATTTTAACGGCGACGGACTGGCCGATCTCTTGACGACGTCAATCGACGCTGACCTGGGCGCGTCGCTGTTCGTGAACCGCAATGATGGCACATTCGAAGACCATTCGGCCGCGTCGGGTCTCACCCAGCAGATCTACGCACTTAACCTTTCGCGCACCGATTTCGACAATGACGGCAACCTCGACGTGCTCCTGCTTCGCGGTGCCTGGGAACATCCGCTACGGCTCTCGCTGCTCCGAAACAAAGGTGGAGGAGTTTTCGTCGACGTGACGATCGCGGGTGGGATGAGCGTACCAATCTCATCGGAGTCCGCCGTCTGGGGCGACTACGACAACGATGGACTCGTCGACCTGTTCGTCTGCGGAGAGCACCACGGGGACGCAACGCTATCCGGCGAGCATCACGGGGATCCGTCCAAAGACAGCGACCGAAGCCGGCTGTACCATAACCAGGGCAACGGCACTTTCAAGGATGTTGCCGTCCTGGCCGGCATCGTCAACAATCGCGTGGCCAAGGGGTCGGCTTGGGGCGACTACGACGCGGACGGCCGACTTGACCTGTTCGTTTCGAACATGGATGGACCATGCCGGCTCTATCACAACGAGGGGAACGGCCGTTTCCAGGACGTCGCGCGCGAGTTGGGCGTCGCTGGGCTCTCCACCGACCACTCGTTTGCATGCTGGTTTTGGGACTTCGACAATGACGGCCGGCTCGACCTCTTCGTGGCCAATTACAACCAAGACTTGGCCACCGTGCTGGCCAATTACTTGGGTCTGCCTGTGAGCGAGCCCGGCTGCTCCCATCTCTACAAGAACGTTGGCCCCGATGGTTTTCGGGACGTCGCTACCCAGACCGGCTTCACCTGGTCGCTCTCGGCGATGGGGGCCAACTTCGGCGACATCGACAATGATGGCTATCTCGATGCGTACTTCGGGACCGGTTGGATGTCCTACTCGGGCTTGATCCCTAACATCATGGTCAAAAACATCGACGGTAATCGATTTGAGGACATCACCTCGGGCTCTGGTACCGGCCACCTTCAAAAGGGGCACGGAATCTCATTTGCCGACTGGGACAACGACGGCGACCTCGACCTCTTCGCTGTGCTCGGCGGTGCCTACCCTGGCGACCAAGCCTACAACGTTCTCTTCCAGAACCCGGGGCACAGCCGGCGCTGGCTGAAAGTGAAACTGATCGGCACCAAAACCAACCGTTCGGCGCTCGGTGCCAAGATCCAAGTCGAGCTCAAGGACGCCAGTGGCGGTTCGCGGTCGATCTATCGGACGGTTGGCAACAACGGCAGCTTCGGCGGCAATTCCCTGGTCGAGCTCGTCGGCTTGCGCGACGCCAAGGTGGTTGATCGTTTGACCGTCAGTTGGCCGACCAGCCATTCGACGCAGACCTTCCGCAACATCGACGCCGACCAATCGATTGAGATCACCGAGGGTTCTGATTTCTTCAAGGTGCTTCACCAGCCGCCGATCACGCCGCCCCCCGCAAAACCCTGAGACGAGTGCACTCCCCGCGCCAGAGAGATGCGCGCATGATCGTCATTGTGAAGCGTTTCAACAGAAATGGCGCAAATCGGGGTCAGTCAGACGAAACAGCCTCCCCGCCCTCCAAGGGTAACGTCGGCTGACGCATTTCGAGGTTCTTCTCCCGGCGGCGATGTCGCGCTTGGGACAGTTTGACCCGTCGCTCCTCGAATCTTCGCGATGGGTCTCCACGGTAAAACTCCCACGGCGGCATGTAGTCCAAAGGTGCTTTGGAGTCGCTGCCCGTTGTACCGCCGGGTCAGCTTCTTGAGCGTGCGCAATAACTCCAGGTCAGTTGATGGATCTTCCTCCGCAAGGCCTGCTCGGAGGGTCCGGTTGGCCCGCTCGATGACGCGGTTTTCCTCGGGGCAATGCCTGCATGGCGCACAACACATTGCGCAGCTTGTCTGCGCCGCTCCACTTTCTGTGCTTCCCATTCCGGCTCATTGTTGATCCTCCAGGTTCGTTTCATCCTCCTCTGGAGGAGGCTGTTCATTAACCTGGCCGATATGCCGTTTGGGCTGAGACACGTCACCCACCGACCACGCTCTCCAAGCGTTGTCAAATCGAAACCATGGGTTGCCCGTCGTTCGGCGCAAATGAGACCAGCGAGGAGAGCGGCATCACGGAAATGAAGATTGTGGTCGTAGTCTCGATTGGAGTCATGAACCCGGTTCAAAGATATGTCGGGAATCCTCGATCGGCGCCAGAGCAGTGCCCAGACCTGGCGGGCCCGGCTCGAAAAGCTGACAAGTGGCCGCCTGCTCGGCCGATTCTTCGCCACCAGCCGAGAGCGCCTGCGCGAGGTCGCCGCACGCCTGGGCGTACATCACCTGGCAAACCTCGCCGGATGCCCTGCGCAATAGCGCAATGCAACAGCGCGACCCGTTCTCAAGTCTCGACACGCACTTGAGCGGATAATTCCCCCGCCCGTTCATGTCTCCACGCGACGGTCCGCCACCCGTCTTCCGTTCCCTGCGCACCGCGATCGGCCGATTGTCACGCATGCCGCGCGGCCGTGGCGTTGCGTCAGGCCCGCTACCGGGATCAATATATCGCGCCGCCGTCGCTATGCATGAAACATTAGCTCATTATATCAATAGCTTAACGCTTGCGGTAACACGCACTCATCTCATGATTGATCGCCGAGATCACCGTCGGCGAGACGTTGTACCGCCTCGCGAGCTCCACGCCCTTGACGCCGGCCGCGAGCTGGCGATGAATCTCCTGGATGTAGGCCGGCGTGAGCTTCTTGATCCTCTTGGGCTCTTTCGGTGAATCGATATGGTCCAGCTTGAACCGCCGAACCGACGAGATGCTGAGCCCGACGCACCGAGCTACGAGCGTCAGGGAGTCGCCATTTCCGAGCAAGAGCCGCATCATGTCGCGCTGGTGTTTGGTGGACCGCCGGTGCCGCTCTTGTTGAGCACGCCTGGCCTCGGAGAGGCGTCGCTCCAGTTCCAGAGATAGTCTGACGTGCGCATGCGACCGGCGGTCGAGGATCTTGTCCACGGCCAGCGCATAACACCCATAAGACTTGGCGATGGTGGAGACCGGCTCACCTCCGAGGAACCGCACCACGATCGACTCGACCGCCGCGGCGGGGATATGGCACTTCAATGAGCCTCGGCAGCGCTGCGAGCACGTCGTAGTCCCTTGCCTGCGCGGGACGAATTCACCGCCGCAAACCGAGCACTGACTCGACATCGCTCTCCCTCCCGAGTCGACCAAGTCTAGCGAAGTGGAGCGAAGTCTCGACCGAGCTTCTCCCATCCTGGCTCTGTCAGTCGCGATTCCTGCCACACGATCTTCGTCCTTGGACCGCACGGTGCTGGCTGCGGTGTTCTCGTTTCGGCGCACTTCGGCGTCAGCTCGCGCTCGACACGGTCGGAGGCTGCGTCGTGGAAGGACGTTGGTGGACAGCGATGGAAAAGCTGCCGGCATTCATGCCGGTGGCGTAGAGTGGTTCGCCCTCGAGATTGGTGATGGCGTGTCCGGCCAGGCGTTTCGGGCTTGCGACAAAGTAGTCTCTTGAAGGTACGAGCGGTTTGGTCGGTATCAGAATGACCGTATCGGTTGCGGCATCGTACCGCGCGGCCTTGATGGCGATTGGGCGACTGTCGAGGATCGGCCCCCCTGCAGACGGCGGGGTGATCGGGACGAGCGCGCTCAGGACGTCGAGGGGGATGGCGACAGGCTCTGGGACACCAGCGGCTTCGTGACCTGTCACGATCGAGTAATTGTGGAGGTTTTCGACCGTCGCTGGCGCCATCGGCTCGCTGAACGTGATCGCGATGCCCGAAGCGTGGCGGCGTGTGAAGACGAGGCGGGCGCTCGTGATCGAGGGAGGAAGCCCCTGTGGACCATCGACGAGATACACCGTCGACTGCTGGGGTAAAAGCGGAATGGAAGATGACGGCGGCGTCACCGAGAGCACGATCGGCACCTCGCCGGGATTGGCGGCTCCCGAATTGATCGGGATGGTCACGTTCAGAGACGTGACGCCAGGCGGAAACGTGATCGACTCGTCGATCGGCGTGAACGTATCACTCGCCGACGCGGGCAGCGGGATCTCTTGATCCGAGGCTCCCAAGGATCCGAGCGTCGCGGAAAAGTTCACGGTGAGCGGTGCCGGGTTCGGGATGTTGCTGCTCGTCGTTCTCGACGTCGGCGATGGTAGACCATAAACGTGCGTCTCGTAGACCGTCGTTGTCCTCGACGTCGTGATCAGATTGAGGGTCACGTCGAGAGCACTGCCTTGCTGGCTCACAAACGTGCCCGGCGTTCCGATCTCAACAGTCTGGGTGACGATCGTCGTCGATTTCGTCGCGTGATACGCCGCCGGAATACTGCTCAAGAGCCCGGCCCTCGAGTTGCTCGTTATGCAGCAACACGCGCCGTCGCGAGCGGTGTTCCCGGGACTGACGTTCAAACATCGAGGCTCTCTCCCCGCTGCGACCGCCATTGCGGAGTTCGCCAGGGCCCCGAGCTGATCATTCGACCTCGTGGCCGCCGTTCCCGCCGATCCCCGTCGATCGGGATTCGTTTCGTTCACCGAACTGGACTGTCGAACATCGCCAGACGTCAAAGTCTGAACGGCGCCACATCGCGATCGTCCTGAAGACCGATCGGCATCGGACCCAAGAAAATTGAATGAAATCAACCTCGGACGATGGAAGGCGGCGTCATGGCTGGAGTTCGGGGAGTGCCACGTTCCAGGGACACCACACCAATCGCGAAAATCAGACGAGCAAAGCCAACCCAGATGAAAACGTGATCACCGCAACAAACCAAGAGCCCATTCGAGTTGCGGCGAATTCCGCGGTCGCTCCGGGACTTGACAAGCGGCCCTCAACGCGCGACGAACCCAAGGCCAGGCCGGCGTGGTATCCGGATCCCCCGAAGCCGCCGCCGGGCGGTGAGTCCCGTCCGCCGCGCCCGCCGCAGTCGACGTGAGCGGCAAAGCCGCGCGCCGTCGCGGTGAAAAAGTCCGTCGGCTCGTTTTCTTCCGTCGTCCCTCGTCCCGTCGCGCTCGCCGCGTCGTCGCGGTGAGAAATGATTCGTCCCAGTCGAACCGGCACTCGCACCCGAGCTCCGCGAACAGAGAAGGGTTGTGGTTCTTCCGATCCATCATCTTCTGCAGTTTTATCCGCGTAAATCCGCGTTCATCAGCGGCCAAAAACTCTCTGCGGTATTCGTCTTCTCGCTGCAATCGAAATCATGATTGGCCGCGGATGAAGATGATGAACGCGGATGAAGATGATGAACGCGGATCAAGACAGTGGAAACATGGGCCGAGTCGCCGAGCCGCGTTCGGCGTGCTGCGTGGCGCGATCACGATGGTGACGATGAAAAACGGCGTGCTACGCACAAGCCAAGGGTCCGCGGCAGCGATCCACTTCTTACGATCCTGGCGGTCATGCCGAGAGCCAGCTATGCGCGGGGGATCGCGTTGTTGGACAGGAAGCCGGCGTGGCTGATGCCGAGGAGCGCCACCATGCCTTGGTCTACTGGCGGAAGCTGGGGGACCGCGGCGCCTGCCGCGAACGCGTGGCACAGCGCGACGGCGTATGCAAACACGAGGACCAAGGTGAAAAAGAACATCTGGACCTTTCCCAGGTCGAGATGCGCGGCGTTGGCGACCTCGTCGCCCTGGAACAGGTCCGCCAGGCGAGCATCCTCCGGCCAATGCCAGACGACGAGCTGGCCGTTCGTGCCGACGGTCTCCGGTCGCACGTTTTGGCGTGCGAGCTCCTCTTTCACCTTCTGCACCTTCGCGTCCGCCACCTCCGGCAAGAGTCCGCGCGTGCCGACACTCTCGGCGGCCTTGGTCGTCCGGATCAAGGGCGAGGCGACGAGTGAAGTGGTGCTGATGCCCATCAACATCCAGAGCTGTGCCGGTACCACGACCTTGAGCGGCTCACTTACCCCATGGGAGACATTCGAGAGCGCCGCGGTCAGAAATCCCGAGAGCACCACGATCATCCAGAGCACCAGCTGCAACCGCGAAAGACTCAGCTTGTTCCGTTCGTCAATGAACACGCCGCGCCAGAAGCCCACAACGCCATGCCCGGCAATCGTGATGAACAAGGCCATGAGCGCCACGGTTGCCACAAACGCAAACTGGGCATAGCCCGGGAACAAACCGAGCGCACCGATCACAACCACGATCAGCAGCAGAGCCAAAGAATGCGATGAGGTCCAGGTCCGAAGCGCGCCGGGCTGTCCTTGCCACGCCGCATTCCTGCCGCCGTCCGCCCCGGGTCGTCCCTGCGCGGGTTGAGTCGGCGGCGTGACATCCGGGCCCGCGCCGGCTGGAAGAGTGGGATCGGCACCGACTCCGGGAGTCTGCGGACCAGTAGCCATGAAAGCCTCTCCTCACGACAACAGTTGCCGGGTCACACCAGGAGAGCCAACCGATGCCGTCATTGCCGTGAAGCACCGTTGACCCCGGCCTCCGATCACCATAAACCAATCATGTCTCCCAAATTATCTAATCGCTTCCATTTTGTCCAGATTACCATCCGGATTTCCAGAGGTCTGGGACGACCCTTGAGATCGCGGAACGGCCACCTCACCGCAAGGGGGACACATCTCGGCGAGTCCTCGATTCCCATCCGGTTGCACGCGAGATCCAAGTTCTCAGCCTCGCCGTTGCCGTTGATCCCGGGCACCCGCGACTGTGTCCTCGCCCGTCGTTCCGTGGTCGGCGACGCATCAAAAATACGTATCACACAGGATGCAATAGCGCTGGCCCGCGGGGACCTTGTGGCCGTTCGGACACACGTTGTCTCCGCCGGCGGTGGGCATCGGTTGTGGCTTTGGTTGGGGCGGTGGTGGCGGCACAGGCTGGGGGGCGGGCCTCGCCGCGGGCTGCGGGACGGGCCTCGGCGCGGGCTGGGGCTGGGAAGCCGGCATCGATGCGGGCGCGGCCGCGCCCCGCGGCGCGGCAGGCTGCGCCGCCGGCTGGGCCTTTGGCGGCGGCGGTGGTGGCGGCTGCGGCATCGAGCGCGGCGGCGGCACCGGTGGCGGGGCCACGGCGGGCGGCGCGGGTTGGCGTGCCGGCTCCTGCCAGGCTGGCTTCGGAAGCGGAGGCAGCACCTGAGGCGGCGGCGGTGCTGGATGACCCGGGGCCGCGGTCGCGGCGCCCGATTGGGTAGCCTCGCCGCGGTGCGAACGTTCGTTGAACCGGATGGAGTTTCGTCCGCACATGATCACGCAATCATTTGCAAGGGTGATTCCGCCGGCACCCTGGCTCTTCAGCGATCGCGTTTCGCGGACGCCGTTCTTCACGATGGCGACGTCGGCATCGGCGTTGGGCGCCGCGGGCACGAGCGAGAACGACCCATCGCGGCCGCATACGATGCGCAGGTGGGCCGGCAACAGGGTGCGATCGGCTTCGCGCAGGAAGGGCAGGCCTGCGCTCGGGTCGCTCCCGAGGGTGAGACCGCTCCCGCCGAGGATCACTTGCCGGCCGGGACGGTCGCCGTCGAGGACTGTCAGCCACGCGTGCCGCAGCAGGAGGTGCGTGAGTCCGACCGCTCCGCCGATGCAGAGCCCGACCGCCACGAACCCGGCGGCGCGGCTGGTGATCTCGAATTGCAGGGTTGCATCGCCGGCGCCGGCGGTGTGGGCCACCAGCGCCTTGATCGGGTCAAAGAGGATGCCGCCGATCAGCCCGCCGGCGAGCCCGCCGATCAAACCGTTGCGCATCCGGTTGCGAGACGCCGTGAACAGCCCGTCGGCCAGCCCCACCAGCGAGCCGGCGACCATCCACCCGACCGGCCGAAGCCACCAGCGGCCGCCGTCGCCAGCCGGTGTGAACATCTGGTAGATCATCGCGCCCAGCCAGCCGCCGGCGATACCGCCCAGACCGCCGGCCACAATCCCGCGCAACATCCGCATGACTTGCGGAATGAGCTGCCAGTTCGACAGGCCCGCCGCCAGGCCAAGGCCTGCGCCGATCGCGGCACCCACCAGGCAAAACGCCGCGATGGTCTGATTCCTCTCGCTGGAAAGCGCGGCTCCCAGCGACTGCGAGCCGAGGAATCGGGGTGCCGAGTCGGCGGCATCGCCGGCTCCCGCGGCAGCGGCCGGCTGGACGACACCCTGTCGCAGGATCTCGGCCATGAACCAGCCGCAGAAGGCCATCCAGCCGCAAATGACCGCGCCCAGATAGACCGTTCTCAAGAGCGACATTCATTCACCCCCGCGAGAGAATCGGTAGTAAACCTCCAGCATCAAGGTCGCAAGCGCAGTGCTGTAGATCCGGCCCCCCTGGTTGTTCCCGAACGTGCCTCGGGGGTCCCAGCTTCCACGGTCACAGCCCGTGCCCTGCGTCTGGTTGGCGACGACGGCGTCCCGGACGGCGTCATTCCATTGGTTCCAATTGTCACCGCCGGCCTGGTACATCGCCAGTGTCGCGTTGTAGAGGGTGTAGAACTCGGCGGTTCCGTGGCGCACCAGGTTGCCGTAGCGTTCCGCCTGCAGGGCGAGATGCTTTGCCGATGTGCTCACAAGCGGCGCTCCTGGCTCCTTGAGCAACAGCAACTGCGTCAACATCCCCACTGCCGTGAGCGCGTCCGAGCGCGCGGACTCGCCGCTCTGGTAAGAGGTCAGGCCGTCGGTCGTCTCGCACGACTTGAAGAAGTAGCGAGTTTTGTCCAGCGTTTCCTGGCTGACCGGGATCTCGGCCTCCTTGGCCGATTTCAGGGCAAGCATCGCCCAGCCCGAGACCGAGGTATCGCTCCGCTCTTGCTTTTGGGGTGTGTACCGCCAACCGCCGTCGTTGTGCTGATTCCGCTCGATGAAGTAGACGGCGTTCTGAGCCGCGCTGCGAAGATTTGGCGAGTCTTCCTTGCCCTGCGCTTTCCGGACGGCGCACGCTTCGGCCAGCGCAAAGGCGGCCATCGCGTGCTCGTACATGTACGATTGCCGGTAATTGCCGTCATCGCCCGACAATGGACCCACGAGCGCACCGTCGGGCCGCTGGTGTTCCACGAGCCAGTCGAGCCCGCGCTTGACCTCGTTCGAGTATTTCTCCTGGTTGGATTCATAGTTCCCGGCGGCCTGGAGCGCCAGGAGCGCCAGACCCGTCTGCGACATCACGAAGTTCTGTCCGGGTATCGTGCACGGCCCTGCTTCCTCGCACCTGGACTGGGCTTTCCTCCGCTTTGCCCCCAGGCATTCGCTCGACCACGAGCCGTCTTCCGCCTGGTGGCGTATCAGCCAGTCCAGTCCGCTCTGCACGCATCCCTCGGTCTGCGGCGAGCCGCCGAACTGCGCGATCCACTGCGCCTTGTCTTTTCTGGTCCGAAGCACGTAGGTGCTTCGCTTGGTCGTGCCGGAGAGACCGGTCTCGAATTCGACCTTCTCTTCATAGCCCTCCCTGACCTCACTCGCCGCCGGCCGCGGCATTCGCGTCTCGACGCTGTACACGACCCCCACGGCCAGGATCAGTCCCACGATCAGGGCAGTGTCCACCAGGATGCTCTTCACGTTCCGGTTGAGAGTCATGGTCGAGCTCACAGGGAAGGACGTGCTCGGGCGGAAACGCGTGCCTGCGCGATTGATGGGATTACAACCCACGATCGGTCGACTGTCAACGGACCCAATCGTTTACGGCGAAGGCTCGCTGTCTCGCGGATCCCTCAATCGCTGCGTGCTCTTCCCTCTGAAGACGTCTCGCGCAGCGAGGCGCTGCGCGGTCCCGGATCTTCGCGGCACCCGCAACCACGAAAACGATGATGCCGTCGCTGGAGCGTGCCTGGCTGAGCGTCATCGTCGCTCTCGCATCGCCCCGGGCGCACGCCGTGCGGCTTCCGTGCCGACTGCACGGCGGTCGCAAACGCTGACGCTCGCCTTCTCCGGCGTTCCCGCCGTTGGGTATGGAAGCCGGTATGGCGACCGGATACGATCAGCCTTGATCTTTGGCAACCGGCTGTTCGCACGGTTGGGAGGGGAGATCCTCCCCTCGAGAGATTCATACGGTTCGTTCAGGTCGACACAGGAATCGGGCATGGCGCTCACGCAAGTCGGAGTCGTCGGTTCGGGCATGATCATGGAGGACCAGAACGGGCCTGCGCTCGCGCAGCTCGTGCGCCGGGGAGTGCTGGGGCAGGTCCACATTGCCGCCCAGGGGAGCGCGAGTCTTCGGAGACTACTTGGCCTGCCGTGGTGGCGCGCTCGATTCCCGGACTTGCCGGAGGGATGGGCCAGGACCTACCCGCCGCTCGCCGCGGATCCCGGCGTTCGCCGGCCGGACTTCTATCGCGAGATGTACAAGGCGCTCCCTGCCGGGAGCATCGTGATGATCGCCGTCCCCGACGCGGCCCATGAGGCACTCATCCTCGAGGCCCTCGAAGCCGGGTTTCACGTCGTGACGGTGAAGTCGTTGTGCACCACCTACGAGGGAACGCAAAGAATCCGCGCTGTCGCCCGGGAGAAGGGCCTGTTTGTCGGTATTGATTTTCACAAGCGCTGGGATGACCGCGCCAGCTCGCCCGCGCGCACTGGAAGGATGGCTGCTTTGGAATTCCCCGGGCGGCACGCGCCACCATGATCGAATCCGACTCCTACATCCGCTCCGGCAGCCCGTTCGAGAAGCACTTTGTCCCTGAAATCGCGGATCCGGCGACTTACGTCGGCTGTCACTACGTCGACCAGTTCGGTTGGTTCACCGGCTTGCGTCCTACTCAGGTCGTCACGAGCGCCGTGCTGGGGCAGTTTGAGACGGGGGCACGCTGTTTCTCCTGGGCCGCGACGCAACTGACCTACGACCAGTGCGTCTTGCAGATCATCAACGGGCTCCAGCATCCCGGCGACCATCGTGGCCGCAACCATCAAGGGCTCGAGATCTGGGGCTATAATCCCAGGGATTGCGCGGCACCTACTTCTGCCACCTCGACAACCTTCGCGGGATGGATTACGTCTACTGCCGCGATCGTAATCCCGGTCGTCCTACCGATGCCGGCAGCGATTACGTCGGCTTTGTCGATCGCTCGGATGGGACTTCCGGCAAGGAGATGGTCGGCTACGGCTGGCGCGCGATCGAAGCGCTTGTCAAAACCGCGATTCGGGTCCAGGAGCGCACCGAGCTAGCCGCACGCCAAGATCTGCTGGCCGAGATCGACTCAGGCGACCTGATCCCGACTCCTGCGAACACGGCCTACCTTGGACTTGTCTACCAGGCGATGCGGGAATCGATCGAGGAACAGGGGATGCCGGTGTCGATCGACTACGACCAGGGTGTGACGAGCTACCGCACGGCCGCCGGCGGCGCACTTCCGCGGCGCTCGCCACCGCCGGTGCGACGCGGCGGGCCTTGATCGTCATCTCTATACGTATAAGTATGTTTTCATCTCAAGTTCCGGAGAGCTTTCATGGGCCGCGAGTTTCCACTCAACCCGAGAACCGTGCCTCGAATCACCACGCCGCATCGCCGGATCGTGACCCCGATCCCGGCGCCGGCGTCGATCCCGCGGCTCGAGAAGCTGCGCACGCACGAGCCGGCGTCGATGGGCGGACAGCCGCCGGTCATCTGGCACGAGGGCGTCGGCTGCTACATCCGCGACCCCTATGGCAACCAGTGGATCGACTTCTCGGCGGGCGTGCTCGTCGCTTCGATGGGATACGGGCATCCGCGCGTGATCGAGGCAATGCGGCGACAGCTCCAGACCGGGTTGTATCACACCTATTGTTTCGCGAACGAACCGCGGATCGAGCTGATCGAGAAGCTCGCGGCCATGGCACCCGCTCCCCTGGAAAAGGTGTTCCTTTTGTCGACGGGGTCCGAGGCGGCCGAGTGTGCGATGAAGCTCGCGTTCAGCTACGCGGTGCGCGGCGGACGACCCGCGAAACAGCATATCATCACCTTCGAAAACGCCTTCCACGGACGGACCTTGGGGGCGCAGCTCGCCGGCGGGACGACCAGCCTGAAGGAGTGGATCCCCGGCACGCATCCCGAATACGTGCAGGTTCCCTACCCCGACGGGTTCCGGACCACCGATACGTCGTTCGAGCTGTTCGAGCGCACCCTCGCCAGTCTCGGCGTGGCGCCAGACTCGGTGTGCGCCGTCATGACAGAGACATTCCAGGGCTGCAATGCCCAGATGTTTCCCGTCGAGTACGCACGGCGGCTGCGGCAGTGGTGTGACCGGCACCAGGCACTGCTCATCTTCGACGAGATCCAGGCCGCGTTTGGCCGGACCGGGCGGCTGTTCGGGTTTCAACACCTCGGAATCTCGCCCGATCTGATCACCTGCGGCAAGGGTATCTCCGGCGGCATGCCGCTCTCGGCGGTCATCGGTCGACGAGACGTGATGGACCTGTACGGGCCCGGGCAAATGACCAGCACGCATACCGCCAACCCGATCTGCTGCGCGGCCACGCTGGCCAACCTGCGGGCACTCGAAGACGAGGACGCGGTCGGGAACGCGGCGCGGCTGGGTCCGATCCTCGCCGAGTCGAGTGCCGCGATGCAGAACGCATCGAACGGACGGATTGGCAAGGTGGCGTCCATCGGTCTGGTCGCCGCGATTCAGTTCGTCGCCCCCGGCACCACGACGCCCGACCATGACACCGCCTGGGAAATCGTGCGGAAGTGTGTCGAGTCGGGTGTGATGCTGTTTGCTCCCGTGGGTGTCGGCGGAGGCACGATCAAGATCAATCCGCCGCTCACCGTCTCCGAGGAGATCTTGATCGAAGGCCTTGAGGTCTTCGCCAACGCTGTCAAGGAGTTTTGCACGACCTGAACGCGCTGGCCCCGGTGATGAGCGAAAAGCTGGTGACGGAAACCGCCGCCGCCGAGTCTCACTTGCCGCTGCGAGCCGGGCACACCCCCAATTTCCCGGCGCTGCTTCGCCGTCTGGGTGCATCTGCTCGAAACCGCCGTGTTTTGGTGAACGGAAAGGATCAACGATCATGCACTTTTCGCCCCATTCGCTCCATTCCATCACGGTCGAGACGGCCGCGCACCAGGCCGAGCTAGCCCAGGCGCTCCAGTCGATAGCCGTTCGCCAGCGCGAATTGATGCCGAGGATCGCCGCGGAAGCGGCCGCGGCGACCCTCGTCGTACCCCTCACGACGGTTTCGCTGAATTCCAATTTCGACGCCTACGTCAACATTCAGTTTCGCGGCCAGACATCGGCCTCGATGACGTCGCTGCTCGTCGATTCCGGTAACTCGATGCTGATCGCGCCGGCCTGGGAGGATCTGAAGGACCTTCCCGGGTATACGGTCCTCGGGGAAGGGAAAGAACCCTGGGGCAGCCCCGCCAAGATCGTGCGAGGTCCGATCGAGATCCCCACCGCGAGCGGTGCGATCCACGCGCTCGAGGACTGTGTGTTCTACGCATGCACGGGTGCGCCTCGCACGGCCAATTTCGGCGCTGGCTGCGTGGTTCCCTGGTCGGCCAGCGAATGGAACACCCCCTCGGGCCTTGGAGTGACGATGCAATCTCCGCTCTCCTACAATCGCGGGTATCCCTTCGCCGAGTTCAACTATGCGCCGGCTCCCAGCATCCTTTCGCTGTCCGGCGCGCTCAGGATCGCTCAGCAATCGGAAATGGTGATCAGCAAATCGCAGCCTCCGGGTTATTCGATGCTGGAGATCATCCCCAACCTGGAATGGATGTCGTTGATCCCGAAGAGCCTGACGATTGGAACCACGCTCACGCAATGGCCGGGCAACGTTGCGTCGCCAATCGCGATGGTTGACACCGGCGGCGGGCCTGTTTTCCTGAGCGATCCCAACGGGTACGTCTTTAGCTCGACGTGGCCCCAGCCCGCGTCGTGCCCGACGTGGACTTCGGGCTCGGAGCTTTGCCGTTGTGTCAGCGACGACACCACGCTGGAATTGCAGAGTGCAGACCAATCATCGAGCTACAAGTACACGATCCACACTCGCGACCTCCCTCCGACGGTGCAGGGATTAACGCTCGTGATGTGCAAGGTCAACGCGTTCATGATGGGCAAACAGGGAATGAACATCGGTGGAATCTCCGCGCTCTTCAACACCATCCTCATTGACTACGCAACCGCCCGCGTGGGCCTGAAACCGAAGTGATCCCGCAGCGCGAGTGGGTGCGCCCCGCTGCGAACGGGGTCAGCGTGGCCGCGTTGTGTTGAAACCGCCCGGGTAGTCACCCGTAACGCGGATCAGAGCGGCCGCCCCCTGCTCGACCAGAAGCTTTGGCTGCGGCTCCCGGCATTCGACGCGGGAGCGTGAACGCTGGGTGCGCATTCCCGGAGTGCCCAACCGGCAGACGACGAGGGGTTGCGGATGTTGGCCGCGACTCTCGGGCACCGATCAGCTCGGTACAAACTGGCCGTTGCGGTTCGTGTAAGTACGCGTGTCGTACGCGGCTGCGGCCGACTCTTGATAATAGCGTACGACCGCTGTCCAGTTGCCATCAGGGATCGCGTTCGACGCGTCAATTGTCAGCGTGGTGAACCCTCGCTTCCCCTCTGCCCCTCCTGACGGGAAGCTGGCCACCCGTTCGCCACCGAGGTCGTTCGGATCATCCTTGAGATCCGAGTTCCGGGTGAGTGGCGACGAGACGAATTCTGGCGCGATACGGCCAGCGTCATCCAGCTTGACGTGAAAGATCTCGTTGATGTGATCGTCACCCGAGAGAAGAATCAGGCCGAAGATGGTCGAGCCCATGCGCCGCGCGAGCGCTTGAAAGAACTCCTCACGCTCCTCGGTGTAAGCGTCATCGCCGTAGTTCTCCGCGCCATGGGCATTGTGGTTCCAGTTGCTGCCCGTCGCCAGCACGACGACCCGCGGCAGCTGTCTGCCGCGCGCGTCGATCAGATGAAGTAGCGCTTCGATCATGCTCCGCCCGAAGCACACGCCGTGACTCGCGTCGCGGAAAATGCGGCCGTCGAGCAGGTAGATGTCGACCAATCCACAGGAGATTCTTGTGGTCAACCCAAAGTCAGTTTCCGAAATCGGCTGGTTGTTGCCCCAGTACTGCAGCCACGTCGCTTTCGCCGCCGAGAGCAATTCGCTGCTGGAAAAGTCGGTGCTCTCGGTGTTGTCGCCCGCAAAATCATGATCGTCCCAGACCCCGCAGCACGGAACGTCCCGCGCCATATCGAGGAATTCGGGGTGTCGTCTCATCGAGACATGGGCAGCGTGCATCGACTCCACATTTCGCGGCTTCTCCTCGGTCATGTGGTCGTAGAAGTAAAACGTGTCGCCGAGGTGGACGAACAGGCGCACGAGGTCGAGGTCGGGCGAGCTGGATCGTGCGAGCGAGCGGATCGCCGTCCACGATCCCTGCGACGATTGCTCATCGGGGTTGGCACACGAGCCAAACGCGAACGTGAACCGTCCGAGCGAGCCCTCGGGTGGATAGGTACGAAACGATCCGGACGCGTCGGGTAGCGGGACTTCGACCCCGGCGCGCACGAAGCTGAGGTCGAAGTCGTAACGTCGGTCGGGTTGAAGACCGGTCAGCACGAATCGCCCAGTGGCGCAAGCTCGGCGATCGTGTCGGCCACCGCAGCGCGTGTGAGAGCATCAAACGCGCGAAGGTGATAGAAGCCTTCTCGATCCACGCGATAGAGCACGACCGCACTTGTGTCCGATACCTGTCCCAGCACGGGGCCGAGAATTCTGTAACCCGATCGGGGGAGTGCATGAATCGCGCTGGCGGCCGGGGCGATGCAAAACGAACTCGTCGACCATTCCCTCAGCAGAAGAACGTCGTCGTCATTGTCCAGGAACTGGTTCGCGTGACGGTTGCCAAGAAGCGGCGTGAGGGAGTTGTCGTTAGCAAACAGCAAGACGCTGCCCACGAACCACCCGTCGTCGTCCTCCTTCCGAATGAATAGCTCGGCGATCTCGCCAAGCTGCCGGTTAACTCCCGGTGGGATCGGCAAGACGAACTTCTTTGCCGAACCAGCAAGCGGCAATGGACCGACCGGAGGTCCATTGATATTCGGCGACGGGCTCTTCGGCGCCAGAAGTCGGTTGAATGGCTCGTAGAGGCGGGTTCCGTCAGCAAAGACGACGTTCACGTACAGCAAGTCATTGCTGCCGGCATCTCCCGCATTGACGGTGCTGATTTCGAGCTCGAGCGATTCGAGCGGTGCGCTGAGCGTTTCTTGATCGTCGATAAAACCCTGGCTCATTGTTGTCCTCCCAGGCTGGGCACCCCGATTGCACGAGACGGGCGGCGCCGGAATAGGAGACTCTGCGCCGAAAGCGTGAAACGGGTGTCGTCGGACGCGGAGCACTCAAACGGTGGCGCACTCAGGCACGAGTGACCCTGGACTGTTCGGTCATCGTGCGGTCCTCCCGAGGCCGGTGCCGAATTCTTCTGGCCTAAGGCGGACGTGATTCAAAACTACGTGCTCCCCGACGGCCAATGGTCTGTTTCGATGCGGCGAGCAGACAACTGTTCGGCGAGGTGCGAGCGCCACCACCAACCTGGCGCTGAGCGCCGGCCATTGTGGACTTCGTTCCATACGACCATCTCCCTGCTCGAACGACTGCTGGAATACGAACGAGCAGGTCGCAAATCGGCGGCCATCACCAGGGCCCGCAAGGCGGCCGACTGCGATTTGCTCGAGCGCGCGATGGTCCGCACGCTGCCGACCGGCGACGTCATTGACAAACGCTGGCTCGGCTTCGCGTTCCCGTTGTTCTGGCACGACGATGTCTTGCTCAGCCTCGATTATTTTCGAAATGCAGGATTCAAACCCGACAGCCGCGTCGGTGCCGCCGTCCAAACCGTGATTGAGCGCCGCCGACAGTACGGGCGCTGGACGCTCAACCTCCTTCATCCCGAACATATCGCATTGGAGATGGAGCCCAGTGTCGGCAGCGCAAACCGCAGAAACAGACTGCGCGCGGTCCGAGTCCTGCGTCGGCAGATGCGCGCGGGCTGCTGGAAAGCTCCCGCTAGCCATCCAAAGCCGGTCGAGCGCGGCGGTCGTGCTTGCGCTGGCCAGCGCGGGCGCTATTGCCGCGAGCGGGCCTTGGGTATGATCATGCCGAGACTCGGTGGGCCGGTCCGCTTCGGATTGAGATGAGGTGGCATCGTGCGCATGGGGCATCGCATCATCGGTGTATTCGGCGCGGTCTTGCTCGCGGGATGCGGAGCGCGAAGAGGGCCGGTCGATGCCTCCGCGTCGCCGACGCCCACGCCCGCGCCCGCGACGTCGCCGTCGGACTATCCGACGTTGATTGTTGACCGCGAGCACCAGGTCGAAGCGACCAATAAACCATCAAACTACGAGATCACGGCGTGCGCGGGCGTTCGGCTCGACGCCACAAAGTTTCAATTCACCTACGGCAAGGATGCGGTCACGCCGAACATGGTTCAGCTCGTGCTCGACAAGTCGCACGTCTACAAGCTTTCTTCGCCCGCGCTGACCAAAGTCTGCGTGATGGACCGCACAACCTTGGAGGAGCTGGTGGGCGGACCGTTCCCCGGCTTTCGGTCCGGCGACCGTGCCGTACTGGCGATTGGTCGCGCGATGACCGAAACATCCGGCGAGGAGGCGATGTCCGTTTCCTGGGTGGGATCGATCAAGGTCAAATGAGCAGCGTGGACGTCAAGACGTGGCCGCGAAGCTTCCGCGCGTTGGTTTATCCTTTTCGAGCGATGCCGTCTATCGGCCTCAGCGGACAACAGCCCATCGTCGGCGTCGAAGCCCCGGTGCGCGAGGAAATCCGCGACCCGACCGCCGCAGGCCCCGCGCAATCGCCAGCACCGGTCCGTTCGAGCGTTCGAGGGCACAGCGCGACGATGCGGGCGCTGTTCCTCCGCTTCGTCACGCGGCATCGATCCCAGACGGGGCGATCATGACTGAATCGCGCGGCCACGGCATTCTCCAGGCAGTGGATTCAGGCTATTATCCTAGGCAATGCTCCGCCGGCCCGTCGGCTGAGCCGTCACATTCGCCGAGTCAACGGCTCGGAGGTGGGTGAAATCGTGTTACCCCTCGCGGTGATCCTCGCAAGCATCACGCTGGCGTCTGCGATTGTGTACGCCGCTCGGACGATCGCAAGCGCCATCGCGCGTCAGTCGAACGAGCAGACCGAGGGCTCCTTACCTCTCGCGCACGAAGGATCGCCGCTTTCCGCGGCAGGCTTCCCCGTCGAGCCGTCCGGCGTACGGGTCGAGCCGGAGACACCACTGGAGCTGGGCTCGAACGTGCTGGCCTTCTCCCAGGGGCGGTGGTGGCGGGCAGAGGTGACCGGCCTGCACGGAGAAGAGCAAATACGCATTCATTATGCCGGCTGGGACCCGATCTGGGACGAGAGCGTCCCGAGGGATTCGTTGCAGGTGGACCTGGGCGGGTCCGCCGACGACGGGTCTCCTTATGACGCATAAAAGGCTTTGCTTATGAACGTGTCTCTGTGGAACACACCGGCCGCGTTTCTCCCGTGGCCGTGGATTCAGAGGGCGATGGATGGGGTCGACTCGGTTGTCAACCGGCACGCCATCGAGATGGCACAAGAACTCCATCTCGAGCGCACAGGGACTTGTCCCGGTTGCGGCCGCGACACCGATTGGTAGGCAATCAACGCCGTCAGCCGCGGCGGACCGCGTCCTCGCGCTGGCCGCGGCAATCTGTCCGCCGGTGGGTTTCGAGCGTGATCAGCGACGGCGCGGGGATCCTTCAGCCGCGCGTGGATCGAGGTTCCCAATGATACTGGCCAACGTGAGCTTTCCCGCGCCAACCGCCGCATATGTCGCAAGTGTCTTCTTTCCGCTTGCGGCATTGCTGGCGCTGGCTACCGAGCTCGCGGTTTTTGCCTATTTCCAGCGAGGTGTGGTGTCCAGATCGAGTCTGCTCGGCGTGGTCGTCGGCGTCAGTTTGATCTCGTGGCTCGTGGGCGTGGTCCTCTCGCTATTCTTGCCGAGCGGTCTTGTCCCGCAACTGGTTGACGCAGGAGACCACTAGGTGCAAATCCTCACGCCAGGCGGCACAGTGGGGCACCATCGCCGTTGTCAGCTTCTTCTGGGCGTGTCTGCTGAGTTTCGGGCTCGAGTACGCTGTATTGCTCGTCTTTAGCAAGCGGGGACCGTTTCATCGACACGCGCTTTGCGTAGGCGTCGCGATCGTCGCGAGCTACCTGGTCATCGGGGCCGTGATGGCCATCCAGCTCCATTTCGAGCTGTTCTGATTGAGAGGAACGAGATCACAATGAGGTGCAGCCAAACGGGGGCCGCTTCGCCAAACGCCGCGGCCGACCTCAGACGTGAAACAACCGCCCCACTTACCGCATCACCCGCAATGGCCAGATGCCCGCCGTCGATGTCGATCGTGTCGAGGCGATCAAGCGCGCGACCCGACCAAGCAAACCGGGCCGAGGTCAGTTTGACGAGATCAGCGCGGACGCCCTTCAGCTTAGCCAGATTTCGAGGCGATGTGGTATCGGGATCGAACGAGGCGACGGGGCAGTTGTGATCGATCTCGATTCGCGGCCGGACTGGCTTTCAGGCCGTGCGTGATTTCTCTCTCGCCTGATCTACCATCTCCGCAAAGCCCTCCCATTCACCGAGCTTTTTCGTCACGCCCTGGAAGACGAGTCGTGCCGGATCCCGGCGGGTTGGGAGCGTGGCCGTGTCGGACGGACTTCTACGCTTGGGCCAATCGATCTGGGCACGGGCGGAGCCGTGCCCATCGATGTGCATCCAGGCTGACTCGAATCTACCGGACGCCGACCTTGATGCGCTTCGGACGTGCCTCTTCGGATTTCGGCAAGGTCAATTTCAGGACACCATGCTCGAAGCTTGCACTGGCCTTGTCCGCATTGATGGGCGTGCCCAGGTTTACCGAACGCTGGAATGAGCCGACACGACGCTCTCGCACCAGCCAGTTCTGGCCCTGTTGCTCGGCATCGGCCTTGCTTTCGGCCCGGATCGTCAAGGTATCGCCTTGGACCGTGGTCTGCACATCTTCCGGCTCGATGCCAGGCAGCGATGCGGTGACCATGAAATCGTTCTCCGCCTCGGTCACATCCAGGGGAAGGGTGAAGGTGGCGGCTCCGCGTTCTGACCCTGCACCGTTCGGCCGCACGAAGGTATCCCGAAACCAGAAATTCATAGCATCCGGGAGACTGACCATCTCATCGGATGAGTTACATCGATCGATTTTCATTTCTCATCTCCTCTTCATCACGAACCGTGCCCGCCGGCGATGACCTCGGGCACACTGGACCAGATTGCGTCCCGACCGTGCGGTGAATCGCCCGGCCATCCATCATCGCCCTCGTCTATTTGCCTACAATCCGAGTATCAACGAAACGCAACGTAATGTCAAGACTTATTTTTGTAATAATATTATTTTTCAATTTATCTATATGGGCGATGGGCTTCGCGATCGGCATGGCCGGCGGCCACTCTGGCCGTGGAGTTCGAGTGCACGCCGGGGCGACCTGGCCGGCCAACGGCAGGGCGAGACGGTCAGTTGTGACTGTAGAACGCGCACGCTCCGAACGGCGAATCAAGGAACTTCGGTCAGAGATGGAGTCAGGGCATGTCATTTGTGCCGTTCTCGAGCGCCGAGTCCTCGGAACCCGAAGACTTCGCCGGCCGGCGACGGCACAGACAATGTCATTAATCAATATCCGCGCGTTGACTCGTCTTGAACACAGCCGCCGTGTTTCGGCGCATGCCCGGTTCCACACGTTGCGCACAGGGACATCACGAGCACGGTTGCGACGACCAGCCCGGCGCACTTGGACCCTTGGCCGGGGATCGACGGACGCACGTGGAATCCGATCCCGGAAGAACCCTGACGGGCCGGGGAGCTCGCGGGATCGAGCGCGTGATTGACGCGAGTCGAAGGAACCGCCGCCCACACCTCGTTCAGTGCCTCCCGGTCCTTGCTGCGAAACCCATTGATGTCGGCTGCGACAACATTGACACCCCTTGGTGACGGCTCCTATCCTGGCCTCGCTCGGTGCGCCCCACGCTTTGGCGGTCTGCCGCGCGGTCCGATTGCGAGTACGATCATGATTGACGCCTGTCCGCCTGTGGCCTCACAACCAAACCAAGGGGCACGCAATGAGCATGCGCATGGTACAAGGGCTATCATTCTTGTTGATCTTGACCCTGGCCAGCCAAGCCGGGGCCGCGGATAAGCTGTCGACGCGCCTGCTGAAGGATCGCCTTTCCGCCAGGCCAACCGGTGAGGACGCCAAGGTGCTCGCCGAGGATATTCGCACGTGGTTCGGCAAGGACCGAGCTGGCAAGAACAATGTGATCAACGGCGCGGCGCCAAAGGTCGAGGAACTGGAAACCGCGTGGGGCATCGAGGCGCCGGAGGCCAGGACGGCGGCGATCGTCACGAGCGACGGCAAGACGCTGCCGCTGGCCCAGGTGGGCGATACGCCGGTGTTCGCTGCTGTCCACGAATTGGCGAGCGGGACCGCGCTGCGGTGGTCGTACGTCATCAACGGCAACGGCGTGCTGAAAAAGGGTCAGGTCGAGGTCTACACCGACCAGCCCGAGCTTGCCGAGAAGGCTGGCGTGCCGAAAGGCAAACTGATCCATCAGCAGCCCTGGGAAAGCACGATCTACCCCAAAACTCGGCGCGAGTGGTGGGTTTACGTGCCCGCGCAGTACAAGGACGACCAGCCGGCGTGCGTCATGGTGTTTCAGGACGGCGGCGGCTACACGGGCTTTGTTCCCACTGTCTTCGACAATCTGATCGCCAAGGGAGAGATGCCCGTGACCGTGGCCGTGTTCATCAACCCGGGCACAGGACCCGGCGAGGAGAGCCGCGGCCAGCGCAGCGTCGAATATGACACGCTGTCCGACCGCTACGCTCGGTTTCTGCTCGAGGAAATCCTGCCCGAGGTCGAGAAGTCAGTGAAGCTTCGTCACGACGCGGAGAGCCGCGCCATCGCCGGGATCAGCAGCGGCGGCATCTGCGCCTGGACCGTCGCCTGGGAACGCCCGGACGAGTTTCGCAAGGTGTTGTCGTGGGTCGGCAGCTTCACCAATATCGCCAGCGGCAAGACACGTCACGAAGGGGGCCATAACTACGAGGCCTTGATCCGCAAGACTCGCAAGAAGCCGATCCGCGCCTTCCTCCAGGATGGCGCCAACGACCTCGACAACGCCAACGGCAACTGGCCGCTCGCCAACCAGCAGATGGCCAAGGCACTCGAGTTTGCGAAATATGACTACCAATTCGTCTTTGGCCAAGGGTTTCACAGCAACCGCCACGGGCGCGCCATCTTGCCTGAGTCGCTGCGCTGGCTGTGGCGCGACTACAATCCGGGAACAGCGGCCTCGAACGGCAAATGATGCGCACCGGGGATTCGCCCCGATGGGAAATCCCTGATCGTGGATACGTTCTGCTTGAGGTGCGGGCTGCTCGGGTCCGGCATCGGAGCGGGCTTGGCCCCGCTGGTCGCCGACGCCGGCGCCCGCATGCGCCGTCGCTGGTGTTTCGCTCGGGATGTGCCGGCGTCAATCGATGCGCCTTCCTACAGGCGACAACCCCGGGAGCGAATGACCGGCGATCGATATGCCGGTCGGACGCGCGTGGCATCGGGCCGCCGTTCGGAGTATGGTGATCCTCGGTCGAGTCGAGCCGGGTACGAATCCGAGGAGATTCGCGCGTCGGGCCGTCGCCACGCCGACGGGAGCTGATTGATTGGAGGTCTCGTCCATGCGCACGGAATCGGCCTTCACGATGGATACCTCGAGCATCAAGTACGGCCCCGGCGCGACCCGCGAGATCGGAGACGACGTTGCTCGGTGGGGTGTGCGGCGGGTGATGGTCGTCACGGATCCGAACCTGGCCTCGACCGAGCCCGTGTCCGTAGTGCTGGATGCGCTGCGGGGAGCGGGGATCGATGCTGTGCTGTTCGATCAGGTCGAGGTCGAGCCCACGGACCTGTCGTTTCAGGCGGCGATCGCCTTCGCAGTGGACGGCGGTTTCGACGGCTACGTGGCCGTGGGCGGCGGCTCCAGCATCGACACGGCCAAGACCGCCAACCTGTACGCGACCTATCCCGCGGCGCTGCTCGACTACGTCAATCCGCCGGTCGGGAAGGGGCTTCCCGTCCCGGGGCAACTGAAGCCGCTCGTCGCGGTACCCACCACCGCGGGGACGGGCAGCGAGACGACCGGCGTCGCAATCTTTGACTACACCCCGCTGCACGCCAAGACGGGCATCGCGCACCGCGCACTGCGGCCGGTTCTGGGTGTGGTTGATCCGAACAATACGCGAGGCATGCCCCCGCAGGTCGCGGCGTGCGCGGGGCTGGACGTCTTGAGTCACGCCGTCGAGTCTCTGACGGCCCTGCCGTTTTGCCAGCGGCCGGCCCCGCAGAGCCCTGCCCTGCGGCCGGCGTACCAGGGGTCCAACCCGATCAGCGACATCTGGGCCAGGCGCGGCGATCGAGATGGTCGCGCGCTATCTCGTCCGGTCAATGACGGACCCGTCGGATGACGAGGCACGCGGAGCGATGCTGCTGGCGGCCACCTTCGCCGGCATCGGATTCGGCAACGCGGGCGTGCACCTCCCCCACGGCATGTCGTACCCGGTCTCGGGGATGGTTCGCGACTACATCCCGCCGGGCTACCGCACCCGGCGGCCGCTGATCCCCCATGGGATGTCGGTGATCCTGAACTCGCCCGCGGTGTTCCGCTTCACCGCGCAGGCCGATCCCCATCGGCACCTGGAGGCCGCACGGCTGCTGGGCGCCGACGTCGCCCACGCGCGTGCGGAAGACGCGGGCGATGTCCTGGCCGGCGCGATCATCGCCCTGATGCGGGAAACCGGGATGCCCAACGGCCTGAGCGCCGTCGGGTACGCGCCCGAGGACGCCGATGCGCTGGTCGCCGGCACGATCGTGCAACACCGCGTGACCAAGCTCTCGCCTCGTCCTGCCAGTGAAGCGGAGCTGAAGCAGCTCTTCCTGGACTCGATGACCATCTGGTGAGACTAGCGGCTGCGCAGGATCGGGAATTTGAATTGCGGCTCATCGTCCGGGCCGCGTCGCGGATCCACGACGCGGTGCGTCCGCGTTGTTCCGCTCTGCTTCGAGCGGGCGGAAACGAATTGCGTCGCCGATGTTCTGCTCACGTCGAGACTGCCCATCGCAGGATCGCGGGGCGTCGCGGCTGGATGCGTCCGCTCCCGCGCCGGGTCAGGCTTCGTTTGGTTGCCTTCGCAGCAGTTCGACCCGATGCTTCTCCATGACCTCCAAGAGCCGGGCATCCTCGACGTCCCAGAGGGACTGGTCGGTCTGGTCTTTAACCAAGAATCCAAGGTTCGCCAGCAACTGGCCGAACCGGATATCGGGGGACAACTGCTGGAGATCAGTGAGCTTCTCGATCAACTCGTGCTGGGTCGCCGGAATCATGGCACGTGGTCTCCGATCTTGGGATCGCCGGCGTAGGCCCGTCGCAGCTTGCCGACGACCTCGACACGGATCGCTGCGCCAGGCACCAGCTTGGCGATCCGGGTGGCGCGGGTTACTCCATTGTACACAACCAGCACGCCGTCGGCAGCCTCGTAGACCCAGGGCGCAGGGCATCCCTGCCGACGACGCGCCGAATTGAGCGATCTGACGCTGGAGCTTGTAGGGGTCTGCGCCGCTGCGGCCAGGGTAACCGCAATTCGCGGGGATCGACATCACGGAAGTCTTGTGGCATGCCCGAAAGTCTACCTCGGGCAACAGGCGAAGTGTGAGGCCCAGATTCGCAGATGGCGGTCCGAACGATCCAGAGGCTCCCGGGAGCTGGCCCGCGATCGTCGGTCACCTCAGGACAAGAATCGAGACGCCAGCCACGCGAGCAAGAGGGCCGCGATGACAAAGATGGTGTAGCCGCCCAGCCGCACGATCCGGGCGCCCGCCGGACCCGCGAGCGGAACTCGGCCGCGTCGTTGACGTGGGGGAAGGGCTTGCCGTCCGGGACCGGGACGCCGAGGAACGCGCAGAGGGGCTCCCAGCCCTCGCGTACGTCGTAAACCAAGAGACGGTCGTGCGGGACGACGCGGCGGACCTGCTCGTTGTGTCGGTTGAAGACTTCGATGGCAAATGCCTTTTCCGCGAATCGGCCCTGGAACATGCCGTTCCAGGCCAGCCGATCGAGCATGCGGCGGACGCGACGCATGCGGGGAACGAGCAGGCGCATCCAAGCAGGAAAAGCATTTCGCACATAAAAAATCGTCTGCCGGCAGCTCTCGTACCACCGTTCAGGGTCGCGCACCGAGAGCACGACCTTCGCCTCCGGGTAGTGGCGCATCAGCTCCGAATAAAACGCACAGCCGGGCCAATCGACGGTCGCCTGGTAGCCCTCGAAGAGGGCGTCCCAATCGATGGGCTCGCCACGCGAGGCACGGTCCCAGCGCGCGGATATGTTCGCCGTTTGCGAACAGCTCGACCATGTGGTAGCACTTGACGAACCCCAGCTCCTCCAGGGCCATCTTCAGCGAGAGGGTCCCCGTCCGGCCGAGCCCGGCTCCGATCACCTTGATGGGCATTTCATCCTCATGCACGCTCCCGAATGCGGGGAAGAGATGGTGACGATCGCCGGACCAGTGTCACGCCGGCTCGAGACGTCGGCGAACGCGATTCCGTGATCACTGGGAATTGCCTGGCAATCCGTTCTCCAGACCAGTCAAGAGCGCGAGTCGCCGCGCGACCACGCTGCCCCAGATCGCAGCTCCGGCGGGAGAGAGATGACCATCGCCGAGGTGGCCGTTGTAGAGCAAGCTCCTGCCGGAGTCTTCACCCCTGGCGGCCTGAGCGCGGCGGAGTTTCAAGTCTTCGTCGAGAAACGCCTCGGTCGGATCACAGAAGAGGGGCCCGCGGATTCTGGCAAAGTTTGCCACCGGGGCCGGGTAGTTCGCCGCGACTCGCAGCCCTAGAACTTGCGTCTCGCAGGGGACGGGCGCAACCAAGCAAACGATCCTTCGCTCGCGACAGTCGTACAGGATGCGCTCAAGCCAATGCGTTCCTTCAGTCCAGTCGCCCTGGCCGCGCAGGACATCGATGTCTTCTCCAAAGTCGTTCGAATAAATGCCGACCACGACGAACCGAGGGCGGAAGCGATCGACGTAAGAGACCAGGGTGTAGTAGTAGTGCTCCGGACTATAGCCCAGCGTGCCGGTATTCAGCACCGAGACTTCCGTTCCGAGCTCGGCGCGGAGGCTCTGGCGGAGCCGCTCTGGGGGCGTCTCATCTTCACTGACCAGGTAGCCTTGCATGAAGGAGTCGCCAAGGACAAGGACTCGCGTCGGATCGTCCATCCTGGGCTCAGGTCCGCGGCAGCCCCAGGAATTGGTCGTGTGGGTCACGCCCGGAACGACCTCGGCCCCAGCGATCTTGGCCAGAAGGCGAACTTCGGATGTGTCGGGGAAGAGCAACTGGCAGACGTCCGTGCCCAGGCCGTCGACCTGCCGGAACCAGGCTGAGGATACGCCGGGACGGAGACGGTAGTAGCGCCCGGTGTCATCGCTCACAAAGACCTTTCCCGACATCGCGAGGGTCATGTCATAGTTGCCCCAGCGGATCACCGCCTGATCGGGACCCATGCCGGCAGCTACGAGAAAAGACTGCCGGTCGGCGCGAGCGCCGCGAACAGCTTGTTGTAACCGCCACGCGTGCTTACCTCACGACGATCACGGCGGTCGCGCCAGTACGAATCGACCTCGGATCGGTTGGGTTCAAGCCCGGCCTTTCGCTGCAGACTCCACTTGGCTCGCTGGCCCAGTGCTAAAATCGACGCTCGCCCTGAGGGGAACACAGCCCAGAGCCCGACGAGCACCAGAAGCGTCAGGACGATGATCGCCAGCCGAAATAATCGGTGGAGATGCTGCTGGCGAAGGGGAGAGATCAACGGACGCTGAGTTGCTCGCGCAGCGCGACGGAGCTTGCTCGCGGACATAGCAACCTTCACTCTCATGAACACACCCCAACCGACCGGCGCTGTTCCAGCCGGACTCGCTTATTCGAAAAAGATCTGGAGATCTATAGACGACGGCTTCCGCGCCCGGAAACTCGCGGCGGAGCGGTCGTGAAGCTCAATCGCACCAGCGCCAGTGTAAGTGTGCGGTTAACTCCGCCACACAAGAACCGTAGTCCGCGGTGGCCGGACGATCCGTGATCGCGACAGACTTGGGCGTCGAATCCAAAGAAGAAGAAGAAGGCAAAGAAGATATAGCGGCTATGCTAGCCCTCCAAACTACCCGTTTGCAAGGTACCAAGCGATGCTCGGCGGAGCGGTGCGCTGAACTCCACCGTCGGGCAACAAGGCAGTGGCCGTCTGCAATGGAACTGAGGTCGACCCGACGGATGCGGTCCAGTACGATCTCCGAAGCCAAGACCACGTCTCGCACTCAAGGAGGTGTGACATGAAGCGCCACCGCGTGTCGATCGCCGGGTTGATGGCGGCCGTCGCCGTAGTCGCCGTCAACGCCGCGGTCGTGCGGTCAATCTACGGCGGCGGATCCTTTTCACAACCGGCGTTCTTCTATGCCCACGGTGTCTTCCCGCTCGCAAGCGTGCTGATCACGGTCGGCTTGATCTCGGCCCCGAGCCTACTGCGGGGGGAGCGGCTCTCGCCGTTCGTCTTCGGTTTCGAGGCCGTCGGTTGGTTGGTGGTCTTCGCATTCATCTCCTGGTATTCGATCGCCATGGACGCGGTCATGGGCTGCGCCGAAGCGATCGTCGCATTGATCAGACCGCCCCTCATTGTTTGGGTCGAACGCATTCCGAGCTGGGCTCAAACATGCGTTGAGTTAGGTTTCGAGACCGTCGTCTTCTCGCTGCCCCAGTTGCTCTTGGCCCTGCTCGGCGGGACCCTGGCCCGAAGGTTGCAACTGACGATCCGATTCGAGCGCATGGGCCCGAAGTGACGAGGGAAACTGCCAGGCGGTTCCCGGTTGCATCGAAGAGTGAAGCCACCGCAGGAGCTTCCAGATCGATTTGGCGCTTGGTTCTGGCAGTCCGGGCCGTGGCAATTTCCTTCAGTCGATCGACCATGGACCGCATCAGTCGCAATGGACACGAGAGTCCGTCGTCGACGTCGACTCCGACTAACTCTGCCAGCCGTGGCGTTCGTCGAAGATCGGCTGGCCGCAGCGCCCTTGCGACAAGCCGACTTCGGGTATGATCTCGCGTGTGCGCGGCGGCCAGGTCCGCTGCGCTTGAATGTTCGCCGGGCGGCACATCGCACCAGAGAGGAATGGATTGTCATGCTCCGAGCACGCTCGATGATTCCTGGTTCATTGCTGATTGCTGGATGTGCATTCGCCGTCGTCGTCAACCGACCGATGGTCGCACAAGTCCCACAGAAGCCGACTCGGCCAGCGGACGTAGGACAGAAGCCGCCTGTGCCGGCGGACGGGCCAAAGAGCGCGGAAGAGTTGACGGCCGACCGAGAGGCACTCGTCGTCAAGAAGCTTGCGAAACTGATCGAGGCCAAACCAGTCGTGACCGCCGCGGTCGACGACGAACTACGCAAGCTTCTCACCGCCCGTTACGAAGCGGCGGCGCAGCTCGTGGAAGCTGATCTAGGATCTTACTACCACCGCAGGAAAGCGCTGCACACGCTCCTCTCCCCCGCCCAACTGCTCCGCGACGCGCAGCTCCAACTCAGCGACAACTCAGCCGATCACGTGCCGATCCTGGAGGTGTGTGCCGATTTAGCCAAATTCGGCGAAGTCGCTTGGGAGGCATCCGTAAGGACTGGTCACGGAACTGACACGGATGTGGCTTTGGCACGTTATATCTGTCTCGGTGCCAAGATCGATCTGCTGCGCGAAAAGCAAGCTGGCGAAGAAGTAACACCTCGAATCCAAGTCGGAGCGTCAGGCGCCGCGGCATTTTCGTCAAGACAATTGTCCATCTACCGAATCTCTCGCAACGGCCACGTGCCGGTCATCAACGTCGCCCACGTCGACGCGATTGAGCCCTGCGGTGCGCACGAGCAAACCGGGCCGATACCACGTTGACGAAATCAGCGCCGACCCGCTCCCTGGCGGCCAGCCGTCGCGCCGCCGGTGCGTCACCGTCAGGCGCCCGGATGGCTCGGTGGAGCTTGGGCCTGATCCGTAGGATGCCCGAGCCCTGGCTGCTCCTCGTTCGGCCTGCCGACGACCGGACCGCAGGATTCATAATGGAGCTTCATGTGCAAGTCGTGCATGGCGCAATATGCCTTGTCGACCGCCTGGTAGATCGCGCCCCTGTGGTCGAACCCCCGCGCGTCCAGCCGCCGGCGGCATCGGTAAAGAAAGTAAAGCATGGGCCGGATTCGGTCCCGGAAGGCTTCGGCTTGTTTGGTGGTGAGTCGCGCGCGGTCCATGCCTATACTGTATATCGGTACACATTTCCGCCGTCAAGGCCTCAGTCGACCACGTGCCTGGGCGGCTAGCTATAGCCCGGCCTCCTGGACCAGCCGCACGAGGTGCGTTCGAATGTCCTTGGGCCAAACGCGGATGAGCTCTTCGAGGCGCCCGGATCGTTGGCGAACAAGGCCCTGGTCGCCTCCTCGAAACCTGGTCGGTTGCCGGCCATGGCGGACATGAATCGGTAAGCCGCCTCTTGTGACCGTCGGGCACGGTCCTTGCTCTCGTTCACGCGCCTCGCCGCTTCCACCAGCTTGCGCAGAGCGACGGACGCGCCCCCGGGCTGTCCGTTCAGCCAGTCCCAGTGCCGCGGCAGCAGGGTGACCTCGCGGGCGATGACACCCAACTTCGGGCGGCCGGGCCCGCGCGGCGATTCCCTGTCCGGCTGGTCCGGGGCGGCGGCCGGCGTGCCGTCTCTCGTCGTCGCGGCGAGCCTCCTCAGGACGTCCTCGGCCGTCCCGCGAAAGTCCACCTCGATCTGCTCGCCGGTCACATCGTCAAAGATCAGGACGGGAGCACGCTCTCGCTTGTCGAGGACCCTCTTTGTTTTCAACGCGACCTGCGCCAGCATGCCCGATGCGATACGTCGAGAGCCTTCGAAGGCCGTGCAGTGCATCTGATCCCGGCGATCCATCTTCGTACTCCTCGAGAAGGGTGATCGGCAGTGGATTTTACCCGGATATAATCCACGAAGTCAATATCACCCGGATAATATTATGGCCTACGTTCTGTGTCACGCCGAGGGGTGGTCCCGCGGACGGCGGCGGAGATCTCGCTACTTCTGGCGAGGAGGAATTCCAGAGCCGCGACGTGGCCGTGGATTTCCGTCCGGCCGGGCCCGCCTCCAGCGGGGTCAGATCCGCCTGTGATAATGGAGCTGACACATGGCTTTGCCATTCTAGGCTAAGCACTGCGCCGCATTCGTTCGGCGAAGTTGCTCATTGAAAACGGATCGCGATCTCCCAGCGCCCAACAAGCATACGGCCGCTCCCGAGCACAACGTGGCGTGTCCGCACGTGAGCAGGCGACGTCACTACGGTGTCGACCAGATCAGTGCCGTCATGCTGCCCGGTAGCCAGAGTTCGCTGGGGTGTCGACATCAAACTCCGTGGCGGCAAGATTGTAGTCGAACCCAGTCGTTGCCCTCAATCTGCGGCCTGCAGCCAGATCCAATTGTATGCAAATCGCTTTCGATCACGATCCGGTTCCAGCCTATCGCTGAACCGATCGGTCAGCCGCCGTTTCACCGTCTGTTTTCATGGACTGACCGACGCGTCGCCGTGCCCGGGGGCGCGCTCGGCCTTTTGGGCGGTCTTGAAAAACTCGCCGACCCTACCCAGGAAGAGAATCAGACAAGACGCACACACCGCCGCCGGCTTCGCTTCTTCGGTGATCTCGAGCCGGTCCTGCCCCACCATTGCCGAAACTTCGAGCATAGCGAAGACCGGCCGGCCGCAGCGGAAGCAATTGTTTCCCATTTCATCGCCCCTGCACGCTGCACCGACATCCTCGCCTGGACTCGGCGCCGGTCCGATTACCTGACTCCGGGAGGCGTTCCTCGCCAATTCTGCAAGGTTTCCCGGCGTTCAGATCGCAGCTATTCCCATGCCGTCGAGGCGGCTTAATTAATGTTATCTGCATGTCTCCTGCTGGGGTCACATGGCAGCCGGTGCACAGCTTTCCACGGGTGAGCCGTCGATCGCCACGTTTGGACAAATGCGGCCGCCTGCGGCACGGTCTCAAGCCGATCCTCGAACCGCTTACCTCGCGAGTCATATAGATCGATTTCTCGCTTCTCGTGTCGCTTGGCAGCTCGCCGGCCTCGATGTGCGGAAGCGATCAGGCTTCTCAAGCGATTGCGAGGAATCGCAGAGAAACGCGGTAGCGACACCCACCGGGCCGGTAGAAATCCGGTAGTCTACCGGGAGTCACGGGCAGGCTCTAGAACGGGTCGAGAGGGAGTCCAATGCATCAAACGTCCGGCGTCTGGCGATGCGACAGGGACGATTGCAGGCCGGCTGGACGGGTATCGAATCAGCGAAGGATCTTGAGGCTCGGCAAAGCGTTGTTCAGCTCTTCCACTCCCGCGTCGGTGACCTTGGTGGACCCAACCATCAGCTCTTTGAGGTTGGCCATTTCCTTGAGATGAATCAGGCCGGCATCACTGACGCGGGTGTCAAAGAGGTTGAGTACTTCGAGGCTGTTCAACTCTTTCAGATGCGGCAGACCAGCGTCGGTGACCTGCGTTCCGATGAGCGTCAGATGCGTCAGGCGGGACAGCCCCTTCAGATGCGCGAGCCCTGAGTCCCCGATCCCTGTGTGTGCGAGGTTCAGCTGCTCGAGGCCCGGTAGTGCCGTGAGGAGCGCCAGGTCGGCGTCATGGACTTGGGTCTCCTTGAGATTCAGCGACCGAAGACCGGTCAAACCGTCCAAGCGCGCCAGGCCGGATTGTGAAATCTGGGTATGCGACAGGTCGAGTATCTGGAGGCTCCTCAGTGCTTTCAGGTGCACGAGTCCGCTCTCGGTGATCTTCGTGTTCGCGAGGCTCAAATCACGGAGTCGGGTCAAGCTCTCCAGGTATGTCAGTCCGTCGTCGTCGACCTCGGTTCCGGCAAGGATCAACTGCGTTAACCCGGTCATACCGCGCAAGTACGCCAACCCGGCACAAGTGATTCTTGCGTTGAACAGATTCAAGAACTTCAGATTGGTCAAGCCCCGCAGGTGCTCCAGCCCAGCATCACTGACCTGCGTGTTGGTGAGTCCCAGCCCCCGGAGCTGGGTCAGCTTCTCCAGGTAGGCCACACCGTCATCGGTTGTGGGTGATCTGGGCCCCATATCGTCGCCGATGAGCACGACTTGAAGCCTGCTGAGGCGCCCGATTTGGGCAAGCTCAGCGTCAGATACGTCGTCCCGAACTCCGACTCCGATCACGTTGCCCATGTAATGAACATCGAGGCAATTGAGCACCCATCGCGGCCACCAAGGTATTCCATTTGGAACACGGCAGCCATTCTGCGAATCCCAGTCGTACCAGACGGTCCCGCCCGCCTCTTCTATCGCGGCAACCGCGTCACGCTGAACGCGGGCGCTGTGTACCACCCAAGCCAGTTCACCTTCGACTACCAGAATTGAGACCGCGAGCGCCTGCAGGCTGAACCACAGGTATCTCCGCCACGCACGTCCGACGGGCTTTGCTGGCATGGCCGGCGCGCTCCGGAATTCGGCGCCATCTCTGATAGGTCGCTCCCTCAACTAAGATCATACCAAGAACTGCGCTGTTAAACGGATCAATCGCCGCAACGGGTCCGCTCGGTCTTCGGCGGCGTGCCGATCGATCCATTAGACGCGATGCGAGGCAGGCTCGATGGAATTCGACGTCCCGGCGGCATACGACGCAAAACTGACGACTCCAGGCCAGCCGCAGAGGCATTGAAAACGAACGGGAGGTGTGCGTTGCGGCAAAGCCCGCGTGAGCTGCTCCAGCGGAGCGTCGGTAACCCGAGTGCCAGCGCTACTGGGGTACGAAGGCTTGCTCAGCCCCTTCAGATACGCCAACCCGGCGTCGCTGACCTGCGTGTCGCGCGATCAAGCGGGAACGTGCGTCAACCTAATCACGTCCTCGCCAACGAGATCGCTGGTCACAAGGCGGAGAGGCGGCCGAGGGCCGGAGAAGAATGGCTTGCCGCGACCAAGTACGATGGGATGGAGGTAAAGTCGATACTCATCAATAAGACCGAGGTTGGTCAGGCTTCCTGCCAAGTCTGGTCCGGCAACTTCAATCTCCCCAACTGGCTGTGCCTTCAGCCCACGTATCACCGCCTCGATGTCATCCTCGACAAGTGTGGCGTTGGGTCCGACCGACTTCAACGTGCGCGACACAACCCACTTCGGCTGGCTCCGCCACGCCGCCGCGAAGTCGTGTTCCTCCGCGCCCCAACGCCTCTCGTGAAGGGAGGGTCTGCGCACACCACGATTCCCGCTCTCAGTCCTACTCGATTCGAGCCACACCATTCCCCGGCTTCGGGAACCGGACGAACACCTCCGGGTCGTGTCCCGGGATGATCAATCGAGGGTTGGTCGCGAGCTGCTTCATCCGGTCCTGCGCAGCCAGGTTTGACTTGGCGTCGAGCGTAGCCGCGATCGGCACGTGCTTGTCGAGGTTCTCGTACAGATAGACGTTGTCCGACGCCACCACCATGCGGCCCGACTTCGTATTTACGCCCACGTACTGCGACGCGAACGTGTGCTTCCCTCCGGTGTAAACCGTCACTCCCGGTATGATCTCCTTGGCGTCGCCGTCGACCAGACGAACACGGCCCTCGGTGTTCAGCTTCACCAGGGCCGAGACGTCATCCAGCTCGGTCGGCGCGCCTTTGCCGGACGGCGGCTTGACCTCGCGCGTGTAATGATTGAACTCATCTTTCTGGATCCAGACCGTTGCCTTCGGAAACAAATCGACACCATCGACGTGATCCGAGTGCATGTGTGTGACGATGACGTCGGTGACCTCTTCCGGCTTGATCCCGAGTCGCCCGACCGCCCGGTCGGGTCGAGTGTAGTCGGCGATCCCTTCGAACTCCTTGAAGAACTGCGGCCGGTAGAACCCGGCATCGACCAGGACCGTCCGCCCGTCTGGGCCTTTCAGTACCCAGAAAGTCATGGCGAGGTCGACCTTCCGCTGCGGTTCGGCCCCCTGCACGAGAAAAGAGACTGGACAGCCGGGCAGCGTGCCATACCGGACAGCATACACCTCGTAGGGCGGCGGCTCGTCGGCCCGTGCGTCGAGCCCATAGAGGCCGCTGACTCCAGTCATGACGATGAGGGCGAGGAACCGTCGATGTGGCATGAAAAGCTCGCAAAACAGAACGGGGATAGGCCGTGTAGTCGGACACAGGCTCGACAACGACGCCGCGCCATTGTCGGTGTGACCGATAACCAGGGGTCCGCTTGTGGCCGGTGTCTTGGGACGGGGTTCCCGTGGAATTTTTCAGCCCGGTTTTGTGAGAGGAACTCCTCGGCCATCACAATTTAGAGTTTTCACGGAACAGAGAGAGGCTAGCCTGGCTTCGATCGACCCAGACCAGCTCGGCCCGTTCCCACAAGCCAGGCCCCGGCAGGCCAAGAACCGCGACAGGCCGAAGTCGGCCCAATCGGCCAACGCGAGCTCGAAATCCGCGGATGCATTCCAACCCGCCTCAGACAGCGCCTGGGCAGGCGCTAGACTGAATCGATTCCGCGTACTGCGCGCCGGCGAGGCAGCGCCGATGTTGTGCCAGCGTCCGTTCGCCTGCGAATGGGTCACGGAATCTAGCTGCGTCCCCGTTTCGGAATATGCCCGGCAGGAGTTGAACCTGCAACCTTTAGCTCCGGAGGCTATGAGCATATCTGGAGATGAAAGTCATAAACCGTTTGCCAACAATAACTAGTATAGAAATACCCGATCCGCAAAACAAGACGAAATGGGCGAAGATAGCGGATAATTCGAGCGCAAACGGATAGCCAAACGGATAAGCTGAGTGCAGGGCTTGCGATCGCCTGGCGCGGTGAGGGGTTCTAGGGCCTGTGGACATTCGTCTTGAGCGGTTTTCCGTTTTACGGTAATGACTACCGCATCATTTGGCTCATGGAGGAGCAGAACGATGCGGCGACACGAAGTCTCGGATGAGCAATGGAGCAGCGATCGAGCCACACCTACCTGGCAAGGCCGGCGACCCTGGAAGAACGGGCCAGGACAACCGGTTGTTCGTGAATGCCGTGTTCTGGATTGCAAGGACCGGCGCTCCGTGGCGGGACTTGCCCGAACGATTCGGGTTGTGGAATACGGTCTACAGACGATTTTACCGTTGGTGCAAAAGCGGGGTCTGGGGACGAGTGCTCGAAACTCTCGGGGGCGACAGGGAACTCGCGAACCTATTGCTCGACTCGACGATCGTTCGAGCCCACCAACATTCGGCGGGTGCAAAAGGGGGCAAGACTCACAAGGATTGGGACGTTCCCGTGGGGGCTTCAGCACCAAGATCCACATCGCGGTCACTGGCGAGGGCCAGCCGGTCAAGTTGCATCTGACCGAAGGAGAACGCCACGACGTGACCTGTGCCGAAATCTTGTTGGAAGGCCTCGAACCCAAGCACGTGATTGCCGACAAGGGATATGACAGCGATCCACTGCGCCGGAAGATTCGGTCTGCCGGCGCTAAGCCGGTCATCCCATCGCGCCGCAATTGTCGCAAACGCCGTCACGATCGCCAAAGGTACAAGCTCCGCAACGTGGTCGAACGATTTATCAACCGACTGAAGCATTGCCGCCGCGTAGCAACCCGCTACGACAAACTGGCGGCGACCTTCTTGGGTTTCGTTCAGTTCGCATCAACTATTTTGCTAACGTTGAATGTCCACACGACCTAGCCAGCCAGGATTCTGACAGGCTCAAAGCGCGTCGAAAATTCCGCCTCGATGGCGACGCGGCGGCCACTTCACGATTCGGAGGTGAAGCGGTTCATTACGTCTGGGAGAAAGCGGGAGTAGCCTAAAGATGGCTCACAAAGCGCTTGAACGAATCCGCCTCGACCAGTTCGTCGAAGCTATGGATTTGCACCCCGATTCGGTAGAGGAGTGTGAACCACCCGATTTCATCCTGCGCTTCGGCGCGAATCTCATCGGCGTGGAAGTGACTGATTCGCTTCCTAAGCGTGAATCCGGCAAGATCCTGCCTCAAGAGCAGGCAAGCCTCCGCGATCGTGTAATGAGCCTGGGCGCGAGCTCTACGAAGCCGCGGGCGGCCATCCATTGCACGTCTCAGCGGACTTTCTCGAGCACACGCCACTATCTGGTCCTCGCGTAAGCGGTCTTGCCCAAAGCATCGCGGACTTAATTCGCACCGAAACCGCCAACATTGACCTCGGGGGAAGCGCAACCATAGAGCCGCATAACTTCGGCAATCAGGTTGGAGAGGTCTACAACCTTCGGGCTTTTCGTGTTCGGACTCCCGAAGATGGCATGTGGGCTTCTACTGGTTCTTTTATGTGCCGACCACTCGCGCAATCTGACATATTGACGGTGCTGCAAAGGAAAGAAAGCAAGGTACAGCCTACAGGTCAGTAACGCCGGAGGTCTGGTTGCTAATCGTCGGCGAACTCCTAAATGCTGGCGAACTCATTACCGCGCTCCCCTCGACCGTGCCGTGGTCGGTCACTACGAAATTCGATCGCGTGTTCGTTCTGAACTCAGTCGCCAGAACGGCCATTGAGATTCCCGTGAACCGCAGCAATTAGCCGATCACCACAACGTCGGTTAGCGCTATTGCACCCTCGGGTCGCTCGAACGAAAGATTCTGCCGCCAACTGTCTGAAATTCTCCCGGGCCTGTTTGTGCAAGCTCCTCGCCGTTCGCTGTCTTTATGGTTCCTTGCGGGAGCATCGGTCCCAAGTCTGGACTCGCGCTGTGAGCCTGGTATTCAAGCGTCACATAAAGCTCGTGCTCCTTCTGAGCCTCATCTGTTGCGAGTATCGTGAATTTCTTGATGCTTGGAGGTTTCATTTCACCGCCCCGGTTGACTACTAGTTGAAAAGGCACCCCGCGGTTTGTCGGCTACTTTCCACCGCCCTTCCACTTCGCTTCCTTGGACATGCTCTCGACCTCCCACGGAGCAATCAAGCGCCCACCGGCCCGCCAGGGCGAGTGGCGTTTTTCACGCGCGCCTAAGAGGAACCCTCATTTTGCGAAGGACCGATACCTGCGTCAGCGCGCTCGTCCGCTAAGCAGATTCTCCTGCAACTCGCGTTTCGTTTCTTCGGATCCTATCGGATGAAGCGCGCCTCAGTCGGCGAATTTGTCGCATGCGCGACGATTGCAACACTGAGTGACTTGATGCATAGTATTATTGGCGCCAGGTTGCAAGTTGTCTCTAATGGAGTGGAGCCAATTGACACCGGTTCGGACGGGACGCATGATTCGCTTATCGCGGATCGCCTGCGGGGCCTATTCTCGAGAAGGTTGGATGCGACTGGCTTTCATTCTACTCGCTGAAGCTGCAGAGGCGACTTCTGGCAAATCGTTTATTTTTTGCGGAGGCGTTCATCATCTGACCGCGAACAATTTTCCCGCGGTTATCCCTACCATTGCGGTAGCTGCAGAAATCGAATTGGATCCAGATGAAGCTTCCGGGAAACATCGGATTGAGATTCGAGGCGAAAAACCGAACGGCCAGCCACTGTTTCCACCGATAGACCTTACATTTGGCCCAATCGCGCCGATCAGAGGGCGGCCCGACCTCCCGGTGTATCACCAGATTGCGGCGAACCTTCGAGGGCTTCCGATCGAAACCTCAGGAAGTTACGCCATCATTTTTGCTGGACAGGAAGGGGAAGTAGGACGGATTTCGTTCACCTGTGACCAACTGTCACCGGACGTTGGTCCACCGAATCAGGCCGTTCATCCGGAGTGATGACGATGGGGATTATTCAGCAGGGCTGCATCTCTTCCGTGTTCGCCGTGTTTGCACTTAGCGGGAGCGTTACGACCATGCCCGACCTGCTCGCACAGACCCCGAATCCGAATCCGTCGACGAGCGTTGATTGTCAAACCGGGACGACGGTAACAATTGACGCCGAAGAGATCAAAGATTTTCTCGATGGCATCGAAGCGCAGAAGCTACTGCCATCAATGGAAATTCTTGAACAAATGGCGGTTAAACTGACGCCTCCCCAAGAATGGTTCGACGAAGAATTCTAGAATGCGGACAAAACGGGGAGCGTAACATCCCGATGGCGGGAGACCCAGCGGTGTGCGCCACTTCACTACGGAGATATTGTCTTCGCTCGAATGACTGACCCGCGGGGAGTCAATGAAAAGGTCAGGCCGGCTGTCATCATAACGCCAGACGAGTCGCTTCGGGCTGGGGGCAAGATCGTCGTTGCCGCGATTACCGGAACTCTTCCAGACCCGATAACAGACGATTACATACTTCTCCCTTGGCAAAACCCTAGGCATCCGAAGACGGGACTCTCGAAGTGCGCGGCCGTAATGTGCTCGTGGCTATGCGTCATCGAGCCGGAAGACATTGAGCGCATCTCCGGACAAATTCCTGGCGCCGCGCGAATCGCAATCGCAGTCAGGACGCGGGAGACGGCTGAACGCTTAGATCTCTCGTAGGCAGTTTACAGCCCGGCGGTCGCCTGACAGCGATTTGGCAGCTCCGTCTGGGGGTTTCTATGCGCCGATCCACCATTCGACCAGCTTCGCCGCACCTGCGAGGAGGGCCAGCAGGAGAAGGGCCAGCTCGACAACGCAATCAGCCGCTCGCCCCGCCGGTTAATTCCCGTCTCATCGATTGATCACCTTCCTGCGGGCATTCTGGACGGTTTTGCGCGGCCTATGGATGCCCATAGGAAACGAAGTTGCTTCGAGGGCCTGCGTGACCATAGCCTTGACCACGGTGAGGATGACATGGCGACTGTGAAACCTTGCTCCATCATCCAGCAATCATCCCACAGCATTCCTTCGACCATTCCCGGGTCGCTGCGCCGGCATGCCGCATGCTCCGAGCACTGTCAACTATCTTCTAGACCGTGGCGTAAAGCTTGGTCGTGTGCTCTGGACCTTACCACGAGATTTGAATCTCGAGGGCGTCACGCTCAGCATCTGTGAGCAGGCTTAGATCGAGCCCCATCGGGTCACCCGGTGATCACAGACAAGGCTCGGTCGTGAGAAGCCGCATTGCCGGCCTTAAGGAAGGCCTCGAAGCGATCGCTGCACGAGGCACACAAGTCAATCCACGGCTCGTCGTCGCGTCTGGCCAACTCGCCGGTCTCGACGCGCAGGATTGAGCGGTCGTTCGAGGCAGGTCGAGCCGCGCCGGTTGCAATGTACGACCATCGTTCTCACGATCGCCACTCCGTTACGACCATGACGCCGACGCCACCCGGCGCCCGCCAGCCCGCCAGGTCGACTGGGCGTTTTCACGAGCTCGTTGCTTACGATCGCCCATGCGCTCGGCCAAGCTAGATCCAGCCCGGCCACGCTCGAGCCACTGAAAGGGAAGCCTGCCGAGCCATCCGAATGTGATCTAAACATGATACTTTCGGATCCTGCTCGGGTCGTTAAGTTGCGCGAGCGGCTGGCGGGTTGGTCGCGGTCGCGGAAACGCCCGAGAATTCGGAGCAGACAGCGGTCTTCGACCGCGTTCGACCACGGCGGGCGGTCAGCGCCGAGTCGACGCGGTGCGACCGTGAGCAACCTCCGTCACCGGCAGCTCACAAGTCGCTGGACGAATCTTCGCCGGCTGCACCCACGTCCCGACATTCCCTCCAAGTCGCGGGCTTCTGGCCGCTGGTAGGCTGTAACGTGTTACCAGCCCGCGGTGCGTGAAAGCGATTGTGAGCGGGCCGGATCGATAGCCGGCCCGCGGGCTAACACTGGCCTCCGCGCAAAATGACTGCCCGCGGGTAATCGTGCGGTGATGCTCTAATGAATTGGGGTCTGCGTTGATTGATGTATCGGGCAGGAGAAGCGGCGGTCTCAGTACACGATGATCCCTGAGGCCGTTGCTGTGCCAATCGCGACGCTGCCAGCGGTAAGATTAACCAGGAAGTAATCCGTCGCGACTTTCGTTGAACCGTAAATCGTCACGACGAACTTCTCGGTGACCGAACCCGGGGGAAAGGTGAGCACCTTCGAGTTAGCCGCATAGTTGACGCCGGCCTTGGCCGTCAGGTCTTCCGTCGTGGCCGTGACCGTGACCGGGTACGTGACCGCCTCATTGAGGCTCACGGTAAAGGTCATCGTCGTCGTGGCGCCGCTCGTCCCGACCGTCTCCTGCACGCTGGCAATCGACAGGCTCGGCGGCGGCGGCGTGTTCTGTTCGACGATCGTCCCCGAGAGCTTCGGAGTGGCGAGGGTTGCCCCGCTTGCCCCGCTGAGCTTCAGGTAAAACACCCTGTTCGTCGTCGCGTTCTGGTCAGCGAGCACCGTCGTCGGGATTATCGCCGACGTCTTACCCGCCGGGATGGTGAGAGTCCCACCAGCCGATTTGTAGTCCGTGCCGGCTATCGCCGTCGAGTCCGATGTCTGGTAGTTGACGGTTACCGCGTGCGTCGCGGCGGAAGTCAGGTTGATCGTGAACTGCATCGTCACCGGGCCCTTCCCGTGCTCGACGACCGATGCGCTGTTGGCATACATTAACGGCGCGGTGAGGAGTGTCCGCTCTTCCATCGCCTCGAGCGAAGGACGAGTTGACCGGACATATCTGCGGCCCGCCTTCATGGTGTTGCGACTTCCCCAGCTACTAACGCTGGCGTGAAACATCATGCAATCCTCCACGGGGATGGGGAACAAACGCGCACACAGCGATCCGGCCCGTACACTACGGACCGATTTGACCGCTGCGAAATCTTTAGATCAGGCCGGCGTTCAGCCAGCCCGCGCGACACTAAAGCTTAGCTCGGACTTCTCAGCGAGCCTCGAGAGGCTTAGTACGCGGCAGCACCGCCGTCAGCATAGTCGTTACTGTCAGGACGACTTTTCGTCGGCTTGGTCCATCCAACGAGGGTTGGTTGCACCTGACAGCAGAACATCACAGCAGACATCCATGTCTTCACAACAAGCCAGTTGGCCCAATCGACGGAGCATAACCACCGGTCTTGATGTCGAGACGGGATAGTAAGTGCTCATAATGGCGATGTCAATGCGTTGGCACGATTATTTTCGTAAAGAATTCATCATGCGTGCCAGGAAGCTAACTTGCGCGACTGAATTACTGCATGAGATGACAGGGACATAGCTTTAGCGACGTCAATCGTACTCGATTGGTCAGGCGGGATGATGTAAACAAAAAAACGGCATGCTCCTCGGGGGAGCATGCCGTTCTGGATTAATCAGGCCATTTCGCCGTCGAGCCGCAGGCCGAGCGGCACGTACGGTTTTAGGTTCGACGACGAGCCCGGCGATAGGCAAGTCCGGCGAATGCAGGAACGGCCAAGCCCAGAAGTACGACCGAGGAGGGCTCCGGGACGAGAGTCACGTTCGCGTCGATCGACGATACGCCACCGTCCGTCGACGGAGCACTGAGGTCGAGGCGGCCAGGCGTGCTCACGTCGGCAGAGACGATTGTGAAGATAAACCCATCAAGGGTCTGCGACAGCGGCGAGCTGAACTGCATAAACGCGCTGCTGGTGCTAGCGGAAATCGCACCGCTCATGTGGGCTGCGAACGTAATCGAGTCGAGCGTGGCCGTGTTCGTGACGGTCAGGGTGAAGTTATCGACGGTCGGATCCGGCGACCCTGGGGGCGCGCTCGAGCTCGTCGTGAACGTGCCCAGGCTGACGTTATTCACGGGCGGGACCGTGGCCGACGATAGCAACGAAGTATAAGCCACACTGGTGGAGCCGTTGGTGAACGTCGGCGTAAGGGATGAAGCAAACTCTCCCGTCGCGAGGAAGGTGATCGAGCCGGCCTGTGAGTTGGCCCCGCAGAGGAGCGCCGCGCATAGCGCGGCCCCAAAAATCCACGTCTTCCTACTTCCCATAACTAGTTGCCTCCTCGTTTTGATTTGGAGTGGAAAGAGACGATGGCGCCGCGGCACCGGACATAGATTGGCGACGCATAAGTGAGCGAGTCGGAACCTAGCCCCAACAGCAACTCCGAGTCGCCACTTGTCCCAAAAGTCTGGCAATCTAACGGCGATCGCATAATACCGTGCGCGAGCAACACTTGGAAAAGAATTGTTAAGGATGTTGCCTTTCTGCCACACCATCGGTTTTCTTTTCGCGTTTTGGCACGCCGTTTGCTCTAACGGAGGCTCCACTGAAGCGTGCACATCAACAATCGAATTAACACACGTGCACTAATAAATGTGGCAGATTTTGAAGGAAAGATCAGTTTGAGTGAGGCTTCGCTCACCTGAGCGGCTTCGCGGTTTCAAGTTTTGCTCTTGGGTTTCGGTCGGGAAGATCGCTGCATTCTGTCCGTGCGCGCCACGTCAGCTGCACGGATAAATGTCAATGCCAAGGTTGAGGCGGACACCTCGAGCCCATCAAACCCTGGCCGTGCCTTCCCCGACTCCGATTCACGATCCGAACGATGATGATCGCAGTCCTGGTCGTGGCAGGCCTGCTGGCCCTCTCCAACGGCTCGGCCTGATGGTGCTCGCGTGTTCCCTACCGTGCGTCGCCATTGTAGGCGCTCAGCGGCTCGTATTCCGGGGTCATCGGCACATCGCAGCATTCGGCTTCTGGTCCCTGGCGACCTTGACCAACGTCTTGTACGCAGCCTCTTGCGTGGCCCCGGACATCTACGTCCTGGCGCTCCTCTTCATCGGATGGTTGGTCATTGTCGCCCCGACGGTCGGCGCCCTCGGGGCGTCCTGGGCCAGATTGGCGACCCGGGAAAGCGGGGCGCCTCGGCGCTTGCCACTGACTGCTTGGGTGTCGGTGATCACGTTGTGCATGTTGCCGCTGGTGGCTCCCAGAACCGATTGGTAGATGCAGCGCTAGCCATTCCAATGAACGAGGTCCATCCGTATCGCGCGTCCGCGGTTGCGCCGCTCAAACCCAGAGTGTCCAGGCAGTGATCGAGGCAGAACTCGGCATCTAAAAGGGTCAGCAGGGTCGACTACCATCTGCGGCCAGCGCTGGCCAAGATGGAGCAGGAGGAGATGGCGCGGCGCAGCCAGTCCACGGCAAAACAAAAGAGCTCCGGCAAGTAGCTCCGCGCGGTCGTTTGCTCCCAAACTTGCTCCCTCCGAAACACGCCACCGATCATAAGTCTTTCCCACACTTCGCTTGCGCTGGTCGTGCAACGGTTCGGCAGAAACTCCGTAAGCTTTACCCGTCAATCGAAGATTGACGGATCACTAGTGGCCACACGTCGCGCCGCTGGGGAGTCGGGATCAAGCGCTTGAATGGTTCGATGGCGATTGAGACTGATCCGTGGGATTCTTGACCGCTGGCTGCTCTGCTGGCGCCCTGCCGACCACCGGGCCGCAGGATTCATAGTGAAGCTTCATGTGCAGGTCGTGCATGGCGCAATAGCGCTTCGTCGACTGCCTGGTAGATAGCGCCCTTGTGGTCGAACCCTCGCGCGTCCAGCCGACGGCGGCATCGGTAGAGGAAATACAGCATCGGCCGGATTCGGTCCCGGAAAGCTTCGGCTTGTTTGGTCGTCAGTCGTGAGCGGTCCATTCCTATACTGTATATCGGTACACATTCCCGACGTCAAGCCTCGATCGATCCGGGCTGCTGAGCTGGGCGGTCAGAACTAATCGGACCGTTCGCACGGCTTCGATCGACAACCTCCGCAGCCGGCGAAACGAGGGCGGTGAAAGCCGCCAGGATCGCCCACGCCACTTGTTCACGCCTCGGCGCTGTTTCGCCCATCACTACCGTGTGAGCCGTTCATAGAGCCGGCGGGGCGGCCGGAATGCTTTGGCTGGTCTCAGCATTCCCATCCCGCTACGCCCCACTAGCGGCCTGTTGATTATTACCGACACCCTGTTGTTGCGGGCTCGACGGTGCGCCCAGACTGTCCGCTGGTCGCCGTCAAGACAGATTCCACGCCCCCGTCCCCGGCCGCTCGTCGGCGAGTATGCCTGACACCCGGTTCCGCGGCCTTACCGTTCGACGAGGTACCAAGATGTCGCAGAAGATCATGACCGGTCTAACGCTGCTCTTCCTGGTTACAGCGTCCGAGTCGAGCCAGGCGCAGACAATCATCGACAACGGCGGCCAAAACACGATCAACGGACCGAGCGGGTCGATCTTACGTCGAGAACAACGGCACGACTCTCAACGTGGTATCGCCCGCATTCGTCGTTGGGGGAGTAGGACTGGGGGGCGGAATCGTTGGATATGACGGCACAATCATCAACATGCTCGGAGGACAAGTGTTCGGTGGGCCACCGAATCCCAACAACGCGTTTGTTGGCCCCTCGGGAATCATCAGTTTCAGCTCGTTCTCAGCCTTAGGCGGGTCCGTCCTCGGCGGTGATGGCTCGCACAGTGACGTTAACCTCGTCCGCGCGGATCAGGGGTCTACATGGAGGGTGGTACCGCCGTAATTGGCGGAGGGAGCTTTCAAGGCGGCAATGGCCACGCACTCGTCCCCGGGGGCGACGGTGGAAACGCATTTGTCTCTGAAGCTGATCCACGACTATCGCCGGCCGACGCGATCATCTCAGGAGGGAAGTTCCGGGGGGGCAATGGAAGTAGTGCGGCATTCGGGGGGAGCGGTGCGGTCCTCCAAGGCAACTTCTCGATCAGCGGTGGAACCTTCCAGGGCGGGATGGGCGGCATTGGCGCTGGACTTGCCGCCGTGCTCGATCTCGGCACAACCGTTAGAAGCCCTGAAACCGGCTCGATTACCGGAGGTACCTTCGCCAGTCTGACGCAGAATGGCCGCACATCGGACTCACTCTTCGCGGGTCTGCAATACGATTCTACATTGACGATCTCGGGCGGTAGCTTTTCTCACGGGATGCAGACTTCTATAGACGACGATTCATACCTTAAATTCATCGGGACCGATTTAAGTTTATCGGGCTCCACCCTCGGGAGTACTTTTAGCGGCCAGCTGACCGGTACACTTCTCGACGGCAGCCAACTCGATGTCGCGCTGACCATGTCATTCCAAGGTACGCCGTACATTTCCCAGACCACGACCCCCAAGGTCAGGAACTGAGCTTTACGAGTTTTAGCAGTACGCCCGAGCCTTCCTCGATCGTCATGCTCGGGATGAGCAGCGTCAGCCTCGCTATTGCGATCGTCGCCAATCGGATCCGCCAATCGAGGGCCTTGCGGCTGGGATCCGCCCGAAAAGAGCGCCTGCCGCTGTTGCCGTCGGCTGCGCCATCGAGCGCACCAACGGCTGTCACCGTGACGCAAGCGAAGGCCCGTGTAACCGCCGACGTTCATCCACCCCGCCGTTGAGCGAGTTTCCATCAGCCGCGTACTCGCCGTGACGAACCCGCGCACTCGAGTTACAGCACTCCCAACTGAGCGCCGAGGCGGGAGTGTCAAACTGGGTCCGCATGCCGAGATCCAGCTGGACACCGTGAGGGCGCGTCCCCCCGCCATCACGCGACGGGTCGGTCCACTTCTGTGGGAGCGGCACTCTCAGCATTAATGACGTTCGGGTATGATCATCGTCGATGCTCGGCGGTTCAGTCCGCTGAGCTTTCGTCTCTATCCCGTGAAGAGGACAGAGCGTATGAACGGCGCGTCACTACGCGACCACTTGAGTGGGTTGGCTCCTATGCACTTATTCTCCGCTGACCGCCTCGATCGCGAGCTCGTTGCCGACTTTTTCATGTTCTTCGCACGGGCGGAGTTCGCTCTAAAGAGAGCCAATTTCATTCACCATGGACGAGGTGATGGTGTCGATGTCGATTGGAGTAGATTTGCTCGTTCACTCGGCGACCAGGCCACCAGGCCAGGCAACACGCGGATACTGGAAGCCGTGAGGTACTTACAGGACAAGCCTCCGAAGAAGCAGGTTTATACGGACGGTCACCTTCAGTGGAAAAACCGACAATGCGCGAATCCAGACGATCCGGAGTTTATTGTTAGGTCAGTCACCACCGTAAGAAACAACCTTTTCCACGGAGGGAAGGAAGCGGTCGGGCTGATGGCGGAACGTGATCGCGAATTGCTTGAGCATTCGTTGCTCGCGCTTGCGTATTGGGTGACGCTGAACGAGCAGGTCCGAGAGGCATTTCGCGAGCTAGGTCCCGACGCTGCGGTTGCCTGACACGCTTTGATCAGTCACCGGACGCGGCACACCTTCATTCAGACGAAGTTTCCGGTACCGCATCCGCGGCAGCGCAACCCAGCCCGACACCACTTACTTGTGACGCATCCACAGCCCCGTCACGCTCAACGGGGCTGGTCAAGTCGTTGAATGCATCCCACGCTAGGAGTTCCGCCGCTCGCCGAACTCCATACATTGCGGCTTTTTGCGTCCATGCTCTGGAGTCCGAGACATGACCCTCATTGCGACCCACATCGATGCCAACGGTATCGTGTTGGCAACCGACTCTAATCTGACTGTCGGCGATCGAGTTACGAGGCAAGCCCCGAAGAATTTCGAACTCCCCCATCTCCGCGGAGGGCTGAGCATCGCGGGATGCTATGCCGTGGACGGGATACCGATGGACGAATGGATGCCAAGGCTTATCGCCCAATCCGGTACCGACGAAGTCAAATCCCTCGGCAATTTTGCGGATATTCTCCGGAAAGCCCTCGATTCTGGAATGCGCCGGGAAGAAAAAGAGTTGCCAACGTTGATTCATATAGCCGGGTATGCAACCGAACTGAGCGATCCTCATCCTGAATTCTACTTCGTCCGAAACGTCGGTGAGATCGACGCAAGAACCGGCGATTACACGCAGATTCGAGACACTTTTGAAGCGGAGGAACAATTCTGGTCCCGAGATTGCGAAGACAGAGTTTCGAGAACCGGCTTCGCGAATTCTCCACACAGTTATCGATCTCGATTTTATGCGAATGGATTTCCGTCCGGTCGTGCTGCCTATCTCGCCGCATATATGAAGCTCGGCGAATTCCTTCAGCTAATGTGGAGCAATCCCGACTGGAGCTTTCGTCCGCCGAAGTCATTAGGCGACTCGAAGCATCTCGTTCGAATGATTATGGCAACAATTCACTCCCTGTTCGAGGCGAGCGACTACCCGACGCCTATCGTCGGCGGCGAGATACAGATCATCGGCATTCCACTGCCATGACACCTTCCGGCGGATATCTCAACGTCGCACGCTCGGGACTCGTCCGGATGCCTGGCGATGCGACAGGGGCGATTGCGGGCCGCTTGAGTGTGTATCGGATCAGCGGATGATCTTCAGCTTCGGTAAAGCCTGCTTTAGTTGATTCAGACCAGCGTCGGTGAGCTGAGTACCGCGGCGGTCGAGGTAGGCGAGTTTCGTCAGTCCCTTCAAATGCGCCAGCCCAGCATCGGAGACTCGAGTTCCGAACAGACCGAGTTCCGCGACGTTGGTCAGTCCCTTCAGATCCGCCAGCCCAGCATCGCTGATGTGCGTCCCAACTAGTTGAAACGCCTGGACTCGGGTGAGACGCCCGACCTCTACCATCGCTGCATCGGTTGCCGATACGTTGAGCCGGACAGCATTGACGTGACCGAAATAGTCGACGCCAATCAGATCCACGACCCACCGTGGCGCCCACGGCTTCCCCCCCGCGATTAGATCGAAGTTCCTCAGCTCCCAGTCGTATTAGACCAAGCCGCCAGCGTTCTTGATGGCCGCCACAACATCGCGTTGGATGTGGGCCTCGCGGACAATCCACCCCAGTCCGGCCCCGATCCCAAGCACGACAACGATCAGCCCCCGCACGCTGAAGCGCAGGAATCGTCGCCAGGGGTGGGGAGCGGGATCGGCCGGCATCGTGGCTACTCTCGGTCAATGGGGTTTCTTTGGCGGTTATTGACTGGCCCAACTCAGATCATATCGAGAAGCCGAGTCGAAAGATTGAAGTGCGGCGGCGTGGCGATAGGACAGGGACGATTCCGGGCCGTTTGAGCGTGGATCGGATCAGCGAGGGACGTGCAGGTTTGGTAACGCCCGGTTCAGTTCTCTCGCTCCCGCGTCGGTGACGCGGGTATCGATGAGATTGAGCGTTTTGAGATTGGTCAGTCCCTTCAAATGCACCAGTCCAGCGTCGGTGACTTGAGTGCCATTGAGCCGTAATTCAGAGAGCTGTGTCAGCCCTTTCAAATGCACGAGTCCGGCGTCGGTGACCTGAGTACCACTGAGCCCGAGAACGGAGAGATTGGTCAGTCCCTTCAAATGCACCAGGCCGGCGTCGGTAAAGGACGCGTCAAACACCCACACCATCTGCAACTGGTTGAGCCGCCCGACCTCGACGAGTGCTTGATCAGGTAGCCTCGACGAGCCCAAGTTGACTTCGGTGACGCGGCCAAAGAAGTCGACTCCAAGCCAATCGACAAGCCAGCGCGGACCCGAGGGTTTTCCTCCGCTAATCCAAACATCGTTTGTCCGTTCCCAGTCATAAAAGACGCTGCCCCCGGCCGCTGTGATCCCCACCACAGCATCGCGCTGGACGTGAGCCTCGTGAACAAGCCATCCCAGCCCCGCCCCGATCACGAGCACGACGACGATTAGCCCTCGCACGCTGAAGCGCAGCAATCGTCGCCACTGGTGCGGTGGGTGATCGGCCTGAGCGGGCATTCGGGCCTCCGCAAGCTGGTGTTCACGGCTCCGGCGGGTCCGGCTCGACTGGGAGCCAGGGATAGTGGGCGGCGAGTTCGTATTTGCGGGCCAGTGCAGCGTAATGGTCGGCGATCCTCTCTAGCCGCACCAAAACGTCACGCGCTCCGGCCAGGCCCGTTCCTGACTCTTCGCCGCGCTTTCCTGCCGCTCTCTTGACGCTCTGAGCAGTTGCGCGCCGAATTGGGGCGACCACAGATTGAGGGTCCGTGCTGCGTCGACTTGAGCGAGGTCGAAGCCCATCGCCCCAACTTGGCGATACATTGCCTCGGCGGTCTTACACGGCGCAACGTCCGTGAAATAGCCCGACAGCCGCCACATCCGGTAACCCCACCCGCCGACTCCAGCGAGTGCGACCACGACCATCAACCACCGGACCGTGAAGCGCAGGCGAGGTAGCCGCATCGTCGAGCCCTCCGACCATGTGATCGTCGCTCCTGTCGACGCCAAATTCAAGCGGCGGCACCGATCCCGGCCAGGTCGTCGCGGTGGTCGCCTGCCTCGGTTTCGCGCCACGTCGCCGGCCCCACCCAATCCCCGGCCGCTCCGATCGTCGCCGGTCTCGGTCGCGGTTGCGAGCGTTAAACCGTTCTTGGCCTGTGCCAGGATGCGAGTCGGGTTCGAGATTGGACGTCCCGACGCCTGGCGATGCGACAGAGGCGATTGGCGGCCTGCCGGACGAGTCTTACGTCAACGTTCGATCGTCAGGCTCGGCATAGCCTGCTTTAGCTCGACCAGCCCAGCGCGAGATCTGCGTACTGCCCAGCGAGACGTGGGCGAGTTTTCTCAGTCCCTTCAGACTCAACAGTCCGGCATCGGTGACCGGAGTGCCGTCAAGTATGAGCCATTCGAGCTCGGTAAGCTCCTTTAACTGCTCCAGCCCGGCGTCGGTGACTTGTGTTCTCATGAGGGACAGCCACCTCAGTTTGGTTAGCCCCTTCAAATGTGCGAGCCCGGCGTCGGAGACCTGTGTCCCATCGAGGTGGAGGTCGGAGAGTTTGGTCAGCCCCTTCAAATGCGCGAGCCCGGCGTCGGAGACGTGGGTTCCGGCGAGTTCGAGCCGTTCGAGGTTGGTCAGCCCCTTCAGATGCGACAAGCCAGCGTCGGTGACCTGAGTATCACCGAGGTCGAGGTCGCGGAGTTTGGAAAGCGCACTAAGTTGCGCGAGGCCGACGTCGGTGACCTGTGTGTTACCGAGGCCGAGGACGGAGAGCTTGGTCAGCCCCTTCAAATGCGTGAGTCCGGCATCGCTAACGGACGATCCATTAATAGTTAGTCGCTGTAGCTGGGTGAGATGCCCGACGTATACGATCGCCGAGTCGGTTTCCATCGGCGAGAGGCCTACAGCGGTAGCGTGACCGAAATAGTCGACTCCGATCCGATCCACGAGCCATTTTGGCGCCCAGGGTTTTCCTCGCGGGATAGACTTCCCTTCTCGCCACCCCCATTGATACGAGACGCCGCCACCGCTTTTCTCAATCGCCGCCACAGCGTCCCGTTGAACGTGGGCCTGGCGAACGATCCACCCCAGCCCGCCGCCGATCACCAGCACGACGACGATCAGCCCCCGCACGCTGAAGCGCAGGTATCTTCGCCAGGGACGCGGGACGGCGCCGGCAGGCATGGTGGCGACTCTCCGAGGTAGAAACCCTCGCGACGTGATTGACTTCCTCGACTCCAACCATACCAAGGAACCGAGTCGATTGACTGGGACCTCCCACGCCTGGCGATGCGACAGGGACGATTCCAGGCTGTATGGAATTAGCGAACGTTCGTCAGGCTTGGCAAAGCCACCTTCAGCTCTTCCACTCCCGCGACGGTGATCTTGGTACCGCTTATGCCAAGCAAATTGAGTTTGGTTAGCCCCTTCAGATGCACCAGGCCGGCGTCGGTGATGCTGGTGCCACGGAGCCCGAGCACGGAGAGATTCGTCAGTTCCTTCAGATGCGCCAGACCGGCATCGGTGACCTGAGTGCCGCCGAGACCGAGGATGGAGAGTTTCGTCAGTCCCTTGAGATGCACCAGGCCGGCGTCGGTGACCTTGGTCCCCATGAGGTCAAGATGACGGAGGCTGGTCAGTCCCTCCAAATGCGCCAGCCCGGCGTCGGTGACCCGAGTGCCTCTGAGGTAGACGAACTTGAGCTTGGTCAGCCCCTTCAGATGCGCCAGGTCAGTGTCGCTCAAGAGCGGCGAGTTCGCAAAGAGTAACTGTAGTCGGGTTAGACGCCCGACGTCTGCGAGCGTTGCATCGGGGTGCGTGGGAAAATCAACGGCCGTGACGTAGCCGAAATAGTCGACTCCAACGAGATCGACAAGCCAGCGTGGCGCCTGCGATTTCCCTCCCGGGATCGACTTCCCATCGCTCCACTCCGAGTCATACTTGACCCAGCCGCCGGCCTTCTCGATCGCCGCCACCGCATCGCGTTGAATGTGAGCCTCGCGGACAATCCACCCCAGTCCAGCCCCAACCGCGAGCACAAGGACGATCAGCCCCCGCACGCTGAAGCGCAGGAATCTTTGCCATCGCGGTGGTGCGTGATCAGCCTGAGAACTCATCCGTGCCTCCGCGATCTTGAACTCACGGCTCGGGCGGGTCCGGCTCGACGGAGAGCCAGGGGTAGCGCGAGGCTTGGTCGTACTTCAGGGCGACGGATTTATGATGATCCGCTCGGCTCTTAAACCACGCAGTCGTTCTCATCGCTAGCTCGATGGTCCTATGCTTCCGAGCTCGCGCCGCGTAGTAGCCCGATAAACGCGACAAGTTGTGGACCCACATGCCGCCACCGATCGCCAAACCGGCGACCGCGACCACCAGCATCAACCGCCGGACGGTGAATCGCGGGCGAGGTAGGCGCAGGATAGCGACGTCCTCCGGGAGTCCGATAGCCGTGCACTGCTTATTAAATTTCATGCCGCCGAAAATTACTGCTTTGTTAGGCAGCACACGCTTGCACTTTGGATTCTGATACCGCCATATTACGTCGAGATTTGTCAGTCGGAGGCGGCCAAAGCGTGCTCGATCTGGCAGACGTCGCGTCGAAAAAGCATCTACCGGCCACGGTGTTCGGTGTCGCACCCAGTGGGAGTCCAAAGGCATGCCGATCGTCTACCAAATCCACGATCACGAGGGCGGCTGGAGTCCACCCCTCGGCACGCTGGAAAGCGTCAAAAAGTATGTAGCGGCGATGATGCCACGAGGTCACTTCGATGTTCATGAGCACCAGTCCGGCCCGGCGGACCGCGACACTACCCCCTGGGGATTCGCGATCAAGCGTGACAACGGAGAAGTAACCCTCACTCAGGGACAGTTAGCTTCTCAGAACGTCCAACTCGGACCCAGCATGAAGGCCATTTCCGCATCAGCGGCGCCGCTGCCCGCATACGGCATCTGACCTCGTCAGCCCAGCTCGATGTGCGGGCCAGCGAGTCGCCAGGATCGAGCAGGGGGTGGCAGCGCCGGGCTTCGCCCCGGGGCGTCATGTGCTTCTCGGCCAGCCTGGCAATGACGCGATGCCCTAGCCGGCCTCAACACCACGCGCCGTCGGCCGGGGCGGCTAGCGATCCGAACCAATCCGGCCGAGAACACGGTCGCGATCGGGCCCGATTCGCGGCATCAATCGCCAGAGCCACAACGTAGTCGGCGCCAGGCACCGCTCTGACAAAATGGAACGAGCCCGGTCGTCGGACGAGGCGGAAGTGTCTGGCTGGGCCAGCTAGCCGTTGCATCGTTAGGCCAGACGGCAGCTCGTCGAACACCGCCAACCGGGGCGGTCGGGCTGCGTCTCGGCCGGCCCCGGCCGTCTTGACTCACGTCGCATCGCCGTCGGCCCGACCTCTAATGAAACCCGCTGCCGAACTTCCATTCTGACCACCAACATTCCCCGCCGTGCAGTCGGGGTCTTCTAGCCGTTTGTCTTCACCAGCGGGATCAAATCCGCCGGTTTTGATGGAGCTGATAGATGGCTCTGCCATTCTAGATTAAGAACTGCCCCGCGGTCGTTCGGCGTAGTTGCTCATTGAAACGGGATCGGCATCTCCCAGCGTCCGATAAGCATCGACTTCCTCCCGAGCACAACTTGCCGCGCCGTACGCGAGCAAGCGACGTCGCTACGTTGTCGACCAGATCTATGTCGTCATGCTGCCCGGTGGTAATAGTTCGCAGGCTGTCGGCATCAAACCGCGCGGCGGCGCGGCCGTGCTCGAACGCAATCCTTGGCCTGAAGCACCGGCCTGCTTACAAATCCAATTGTTTCCAAAGCGCTCTCGACCGTAGTGTGGTTCTCTCGCCGAATCGATCGGTCAACGGCCTTTCACCGACTGCTTTCTTGGACACGCGTCGCCGTGCCTGGGGGCGCGCTCGGCCCTGTGGACCGTCTTGAAGAACTCTCCGACCCTACCCAAGAAGAGAATGTATTGAGAGTTTACGCGCCGGGCAACCATCCGCGACAATATGTAAGCGGTGATCTAGCGAACAGATTTGCCATCCGCTCGACGGGCTGGTATGTCGAGCTCGAAGGTTAAGCAGTTCTGGAGCCGACCGTTGGGCGTCACGCGAGGTTTCGCAATCATCGTGTCCTGCGGCATCTCCTTCGCGGCCGGAGGTATTGCCGTCGGCTACGCTCTCGCCAGATTCGCACCGTATTACTATCGGGGCGTCTTCCGAGGTGGCGAGTCCCCCGATTTTGACCCAGTGCAGGTTGGCCTCGGCCTCGGCCTGACGCAGGGACTCATCGCGGGACTGATCGTCGGCGCGGTCGTCGTCCTGGCGGCGTCCATTTCCGGCTTGCGACGATCTGAGAAGAGCCGATTGCACTTGGATGACGAAGTAGGCCAACGCCCGACTAAAGGATGCCTGATCAACATCGTCGCGTTCCTCATCGGATCGGCGATAACGCTTCCGGTCGGCCTGATCGTCGGGTCGCTCAGTGGAGATTACGCTTGCAAGGAACGCCGATTCACTGATGAGAAGGCGAATATCGCCCCGGTGCTTGCCAGTGACCCGTCGATGTCGAGTATAAAGATCGAGATGTTCTCGGGAGATGGGACTGCGGAGCTTTATGGCGAGGTGGCAACGAAAGAAGAGCTGGACCGCTTACAAGCACGAATGAGGACTTTGATGGGCGAGGCAAGGAACAAACAGTTCCTAGATGGGGTCTCGGTCAGGAAGAAGTAACCCAGTGGGCACCGTTGACCTCTCAGGAGGTGCCTGGCTGGAATCGCTGAACTAGAGTTCGTGCGGACGCCCGGGCGTCAGACGATCCGGGTATCGGCCTTGTCCACCGAATCTACGTGCGTCGGCGGCGATCAGGCTCCTGAGACGACGAACCGAAACGTAAAGCCTGATCCATGGTTGGTGCGGACATTCGGGCGCGACCACGCCGGACCTGGAACGAGTGATCCAGAGATCAAGCACGGCAGGAGACCCGAGCGATGCGGTTACCCCGCATTCGATTCACGGTGCGGCGGATGATGGTCGCGGTGGCGGTCGTGGCTGCCTCATTGGGAATCCTAGAAGCCTGGGAGAATCACAACCTACGATGGGCACGTTGGTATGGCAGGATGTCCGACGAGTATCATCTCAAGGCCAACAAGTTGTCGGATGATTTTGTTCGTAAGCATCTGAGTGACTCCGATTGGGACATCCAGAAATGGGAAGAGTCCGACAGGCGACAATGGGAACGAATTTGGACTTGGGTTTACTATCGTGACCGCGCCACTTGGTCGAAGACGAAACACGAAAGCGCAGTCTGGCACCCGTGGCAATACTTCGCATCGGATCCCACACCACCTCCAAATCCGTGGAATTAGGATTGGACGCGCAACGTTTCAGGTATCGTTGACGGTTGCAGTCGTTCTTTAGCGTTGCGATAAGGCTGTAAGGGGTGATCCAGGGCAGAAAGCTTCCGAGGGTTGAACGTGGGGCAATTAACCTACATCTGTCCGGACGGCTACCGCGGTCGCGAGCCTTCGTCGACAGGGTACTACGACCGGGCATGAAACCCCAAGCCCGTACGGACGTCGAACCCAACCGCCGCCTCCGGAGTCGGCTCACCCGGTCCTAAGCGCATCGATTCGCTCGACCACAGCCTCGATCGTCGAAGGGGCGTTTCCTTCCAACCGGTTGTTCACAAACACAAAGGCGTCTTTTCGTTCCTGCATGGCCCGCTGCGCGATGAGCCGCATTCCGTCGCGGGCACCTTCGTTAATCTCCTGGATGCGATCCTACGGCTCAAAGCTCTCGACCGCTTTGTCGTAAGGTCGCCATTTCCGTAGCAGTGCCCTGACGACCGTGAAGTCCGCAGTCAGGACGCCTTCGAGCTGCGCTTGCTCGTCCAGGCCTGGCATTCGGGTCCAAGCGTTTAGTGCGTGGGCAACGTTGTGGGACGCGAGGACCGTCAGATACTCCGGGGTCAAGTAGTCCTGATTCCGGATCTCCATCGCGTACCGGAAGCCTTCCGGAAGACTCTTGAGAAACGGATCGAGGACCGCCAGGAAATCGGCCGACGTGGGAAAGGTATTCTTGTTGAACGTGCCAAACTCAAAGATCAGTGGACCGACCCGTTTGCCATAAAGTTTGAGTCGGCTGGTGAAGTATTGACCCAGGATCTGCGGATTCAAGAAGCTCTCGTTCGGTAACCCCGCCCGCCGGCCGTATCGGGCGTGTTTCGGCCACGTCTCGACGGTGATGTCCTCCGGAACCTTGAAGCCAAACACGAAGTGCTCGGGCGTCGCGTCAAAGAGCTTTGCCCAATATTCCTCGGACGGGAATTGGTAAAAGGTCAGATCTCCGCAGACCGTCGGAAATGTCTCGCAGTACTCGGTCAGGCAGTTCTGTTCAAACTTCGCTTTGCTGAGTTTGCCCCGCGTGACGTAGCGGCCTTCCGAATAGATTGACCCGAGCCAACCCTCGTACTTCCACGAACTGGTCCCGAAGTAGATCCCGCGATCGGCCAAGTCCCGCAGCTTCGGCGCCAGTCGCGCGGCTTGCGGTGGCATCTCTTGGGAGCTGGAATTCATTGCAGGATTCTCGCACACACGACCTAAAGGAATCATCGCCAGACCTCCGACGTATCCCGAGACGCCGCGTTCGCCAACCCCTTAGGTCGGCTGCTGCAGGCTCCCGATTGCCGATCGCTCGTTTGCCAAGGAGTGGCCGGGCGATCTCACAGCTGAAATGGAGGAAGGCAACTGGAAGATCGCGGATCCCGCCGTGGTCGCCGAAGACGAGTTGCGCCGCTTTTAGTGCCCGAACGAGGACATCATGGCCGGTCCGAGTCGACGGGATCGACGGCGACTGACTCGAAAGTCACGGACTTCAGCGGAGTTGCATCGAGGTAGACCTGGATGGGACGAGATCCACCGGCCGGCAAATTGTGGTACGGGCCGACGGTCTTCTCGATCACGAAGTTATCGGTGATATCGAAGCCCCGGACGCGGATTGTCACATCCACAGGTATTGGATTTGGGTTGTCGATCGTCGCCCATGCGTCCGTCCCCCTCTCGTCAAGGGAGAGCCTGGAGATGGCTGGTGTGATCTGGACGCTTACTCTGGGAGCGGCAGTCCACCCCAGGCCCTGTATCTGGATGACAGTCCAAGCGAAAATCACCACCATAAATGCACCGGCGAGTCCGACGGCAATGCGCACCGTCCCAACCACGCGCGACACGACGGACAGCGACCGATCCTCGACGGTAAGACCACGCCGCAAGCGGGGCAAGACCTCGTCGCCACGATCGTCATCCCCTCGGTGTCGCCCACGTACTCAGGCCGCGTCTGCACAACGCGTGGCCTAGCCGAATCACTGTAACACCGCCGGCAACGCTGCACAACGAATTAGCTCGTCGTTTGTCCTACGGTTCACCCGGCCCGCAGAGTCCGATAATCGAGATTTGGTACCGAATCGGCTATATTATGCAAACCCCTATAAGCCCCGCTGAGTTCTCACCGGATCACCCCGTCCAGTGGGACGGACTTTTTCGATTCGGCCCGGCCGAAGCCTGGGCAGGCACGTCTGCCGGCCATCAGGTCGCGCGGGCTTGGATCACTCCGCACACGCGAATAAATCCATGGTCGACACAGGAATTGATAATGGACGGGATCCGGAACTTTCCCAACGTCTTCTTTGTGTATCGCAGATCTACCGTGAAGCCCTCAGAAGTCCTAGAAACAAGGACCGGAGTCTTCTGATCCTGAGTGAAGGAAACCACAGCGTTTGGGTCGAGCCACACTCGCCATCTCGCGTCTACTCTGATGGCAGTGTAGCTTATGCAGAATTGAGAGTCAGTTCCCATCTCACCGAGACATTGATGCGTCGTAGGCGATAGGACTCCGTCCTTGTCTGGAAGCGTGGCCGAGGAAGGTGCATCGCTCATGAGTGCTTCTCCGCCCAAAGATGATGACGCGCAGAGTCCGCCTTCGGGACCTAGTTCTTCGGATCTGGTAAGCCATCCTAAGTCGCCGCTCGTTTCCCAGAATTCACTTTCCGACGACGAGTCAGTTGAGCGTCCATAAATCCGAACGAACCCCCTCCGAGTCGCTCAACCTCATTGCCTCTGCGTTGAACAGTCAGATCGTCGGTTGATCTTCCCTTTGCGGAGCGGAATCGCCCGCCCAACACAGCCCTTATAAGCGATGGCCGACCAAGAGTACAAGTAATGAAGATGTTTTTCTTATCTAGGAAGAAATTATCACTAAAAAGACACATCCATCTTGTTGAAAAAACGAAACGGTTTGGTCTTTCTTTAACAACATCGCCTATTATGATCGTCATGGTCGCCGATCAGCGAGCGAATACCTGTCACGGGGTCCGGGCTCGACCAAAAAGATGCACCTGGATTTCCGGACTGATTAACTAGATATGCCGGTATCGGGAGAAGATCCTTGGTCGTAAACCGTCCTTGCGGCTTTATGGACTTGAAACAAGAGTAGCGGTTCATGGGGTGGGATAGGTGGAATCAAGCGACTTTAGACGGCGCTTTATTGACCGGCAAGAGAGTGGTAAGCGATTGGCCACGACGAGCCGCTCCGAAGCACGAAGTCAAGTATTCCAAGGTGTTACGGTTTTGTTGCCGACGCGTCGCCACTACAGTCAGCATTCGCTCCACGAATCGGCTCGCACACACACTGTCGGTCCCGCCACTTATCCGCCGCCACTTGGCGCTGCAGCGGACCCGGCCGGCCACGGCAACTTTTGAATCATCGGTGTGATCATGACCCACGTTTACCGCACCTCCAAAGGTCCGGTCGTCGGCGATATCCTCTACTCGATCGAGACGCAGCCAGCGTTCGCCCGCGAGCACGGGCCCGGACGTTATGTCGTCGACGAGCACGCCAGCGAACCTCTCCCTCGGAGCATGTTCGTTGCCCGCACGTGGGGGTCGTGATACATCAGCCGGATGGCCTTGTCGAGATGAAGCCGTTTTTCTACGGCGATCCCGTTGCGGTCGAGGATTGATGAGGTCTTCGTTCGTTACCGCGCCGACCGTTCAGCGACGTCGTCTCAAAAAGCCGACTTCCATACGTTGCGACGGGTTTCTTTACTCTAGCCGCGAGGGGGTAGAGGATGTGGATCGGCAATGCAAGGGTTTCAATGACGGAGCCAAGTCTCGGCTTATAGCATGATGGCCTGAACTCGGAAACGGACGCTTCGGGTCGATCAGACCCAAGCGCAAGACCGGCCCTCGGATCACCTCGGGTTACGCGGCCACTGAAGTCCCACCCTGCGTCTTTTCTAAGGGGTCAGGAAGATCCAAGATCTTCCCCATGGAACGGGCGAGGTCCCTCGGGGAACGACCGTGCTTGCGGCCCGGGATCCTCGAACAGGTGGGAGGACCGAAAACAGCACAATGGCGTGGCCCCCGACCACGGGGCCACGCCATGCGGGGTCACCGGCTTGGTCGGCATCACCCTTCGACTACCGTGCGGTCGCGCCGATTGAAAACTGCGTGGTGGTGCCCCAGTAGTCCGTCGCGGTCGCCGTGATGACCTCGCCCGGTTCGGTCGCCGCCAGGACGGCCGCGAACGGGGTATAGCCGCCGGACGCCGTCACGACGGCCGTGCCCAGGTAACGCTCACCTTGCGGGAAGCCGGGGGAATCGGCCGGATCGCTGGCGTAGAAGTCGATGCTGAACGAGACCGGGAATGTCAGCGAGGTCGTCAGGAACCCGTGGACGACCGTGGCCGTCCCGACTGCGCGCCGAGCAGATGCGGGGGGTTCCAGCTCGCGGAGGGTTGCAAGGAGATGCCCATTTTCTGGTTGGCGTAGATCGAATTGCCCCTGACCGGGTTGCCGACCATGTGGACGCCCGTGACCTCGACACCGTTCGACCCATTGTGGGCGATCGTGTTGCCGTAGCCCGGCGACACCGTGCCCCAGGCGCCGCCGAGCCAGGCCGACGGGTAGCCGATCTGGTTGCCGTAGGAGTTGGCCGCCACGTTCGAAATCGGTCCGGAGCCAGACGCCGTCCAACTTGTTCCCCAGCGATTTCGCCCCGTACAGGTCGGTGCCGATCCGATTGTTCACGACCTGGTTCAGGATGCTCGGGGCGAGGTACGGGCCGGCCCCGACGCCGGCGATCTCCACGCCGTTGCGGCCGTTCGATGAGATCACGTTGCTTGCCCCGACACTCGTCCCTCCCACCGTGTTGAACGAGGAATTCGCGATGAAGAGGCCGTCCCCGCCGTTGCCCAGCTTCGCCTCGCCGGAGGCGTTCGTGCCGATGAAATTAGCGTGAAACTCGTTGTGATTCGAGCCCCACTCAACATCCACGCCGTCGCCGCCGTTGCCGGCGATGAGGTTGCCGGTGACGATGTTTTTCGAGGAGACGATGGAGAGCCCGGCGGAGCGGTTGCCCAGCGCCTCGTGCCCGCCTCGTCGGTGCCGATGAGGTTGTAAGTCACCGTGTTGCTGGAGGCGGCGGGCCCGGTGATCAGGATCCCGGCGTCGCCGTTGCCCGAGATCACGTCGTCCTCGTAGGGATCCTGGCCGATCACGTTATCGGGGCCACGGACCAGGACCCCTTCCTTCCCGTTGCCTCAGCGCCGTCTCCCCCTTGCTATCGGTGCCGATGAAAGTGTTCGCGACGGCGTTGCCGGCGGCGCCGGGATCGATGACGATTCCGGACGTGACGTTGCCCGAGATGACGTTGCGCAACGAGGTCGGGTACAGGGAGTCCGTGATGCCGATCTGGTTGTGGCTGGCGGTGCCGGAGAGGTACACGCCCTCGCCGTTGCCCAGCTTCGCCTCGCCCGTCCGGTCGGTACCGATCAGGTTGTTAGTGAGGACGTTGTCGGCCGAGGAGCCGGCGATGTCCACACCGTACAACGAATTGCCCGAGATCACATTCTGCCCGAAGAGCGCACCGATGTCGTTCCAGTTCGAGGTGACGGTCACGCCCACCTGGTTGGCCCGTCGCAGCTTGCCAGTGGCGTCGGTGCCGATGTAGTCGCCCTGCACGAGGTTCCGGCCGCTGCCTCCCAGGACCAACCCGCTCCGGGCGAAGCCTTCGATGACCAGGTCCTGGACCGTACAAGAACCGCCGAGCTGGAGCCCGTTGGCGGAACTCCCTGCGCCGGCTCCGTCAAGGACGATCAGCGGTCTGCCGGCGAAGCCCCCCTGAGTGCTGCCGTCCACGAGCGTCGCGTACGGGACCGAAGGCAGGGGCGATTTCGGCGCGATCGTCCGGGTGCCCGTACCGATCCGGAAAGCGATCACATTCGGGTACAGGGCGTTCCTCGCGTGCGTGGCGTCGTAGCTGGTGACGTCGATGAGCGCCTGACGCAGCGAGCCGGATCCGGCGTCGTTGGTATTCGAGACAGTGAACGTGGCGGACAGGAGCCGCCGATCCTCCATCGGCTCGAGCGTCGGCCTGGCCGAGCGGGATCGGCGGGACGGGGAGGAAGCACCGGACCGATTCCAGGAACGTGACATCGGAGTTCTCCGTCGGCGGCGGGGACTGCGGCTGCGTCTGCGCCCGTCGCCCCGCGGCATTGGGGGTGTCAAGGCCGGGTTTGTCGAACCATCGAGATCGGGCGTGATCGGCCAGGACTCGCAGCCGCCCCCGCACCGACCCTCCTACCGAGCCACTCCGCAACCCGCCCGGAAATGCCACACTCCCCACGAATATTTTCCTGAGGCCCCGCGCCGTCCCCGGTCGGCGGGATCGATGCGGCGAGCCCGCACGCCAGCAGGTCCGGTCGGAATAAGGGATTGCATGGCGGGGCTGGGACCCACATGATTGGGGATGAAGCAAACGATTTCGGCACGAGATGGCGGGGGATCATGTCGTCCGAAAACTCGGTGACCCGCTGGATCGGGCTGCTCAAGGACGGCGAGCACGCCGCCGCCCAGCCGCTCTGGGACGCCTATTTCCAGAGGCTGGTGGCGCTGGCACGCGCCAAACTCCGAGGCGTGTCGCGCGCGCCGCCGACGAGGAGGACGTCGCGCTGAGCGCCTTCGATAGCTTCTGCCGCGCCGCCGAGCGGGGCCGCTTCCCCAGGCTGGAGGACCGCGACGACCTCTGGCAGTTGCTGGTGGTCATCACGGTGCGCAAGGCTTGCGACATGGCCCGGCACGAGGGGCGGAAGTCTCGCGGATCCGGGCGGGTGCAGACCCTCTCCGAGCTGGCGGAGCTGGGAGTTGACGCATTCCCCGACCCGGAGCCCACTCCCGAATTCGCGGCGCAGGTGGCCGAGGAGTGTCAGCGACTCCTGGGCCTCCTGGGCAACGACACGCTCTGCGCGGTGGCCCTCGCCAAGATGGCCGGTGACACCAACCAGGAGATCGCCGCCCGGCTCGGATGCGTCCGATACACGGTCGACCGCAAGCTCCAGACGATCCGTCGGATCTGGTCGAAGGAGGAGGCGTGATGGGCCAGCCACAGGGCGTCGACGGTGACGGCCTCGATCGGTCGGACCTCGAACGCATCGACACCGCATGCGACCGCTTCGAGGCCGCCTGGCGCGAGGGGCGTCGGCCCGCGATCGAGGAGGAGTTGAGGGGGATACCCGGCCCGGCCCGGCCCGGGCTGCTCCGCGACTTGCTGGTGCTGGAGCTCGCATACCGCCGTCGCGCCGGCGAGCGGCCCGAACCCGACGGCTACCTCGCGCGATTCCCCGACCACCCCGGGGCGGTGAGCGAGGCGTTCCGGGTGGCCGCGGACGGATCTCGGGCGCGCTCGCAGCCACGGTCCGCCCCGGCGGTCGACGCCGACCGCAACCTCCTATTCGGCATCCTCGCCCTCCAGATGGACTTCATCACCCGCGACGACCTGGTCGCCGCCATGAACGACTGGGTGCTCGACAAGCGGACTCCCCTGGAACGGATCCTCGTGCGCCGAGGTGCGATGTCCGCGGGCGACCTTGCCCTGCTCGAACCGCTGATCCGCCGCCACGTGGAACGCCACCACGGCGACCCGCAGGCGAGCCTCGCGGCGGTCGGCTCGCTGGGCCCGGTGCGCGAGGATCTGGAACAGGTCGACGACCCCGACCTCCTGGCCATCCTGGCCGCCACGGGCGCCCGGGCCGCCGACGCCGGCGCGACCGCGACCTTCGCACCCTCCTCGCGACGCGCCGGCGAGCGGTTTCGCGTCCTCCGCTTCCACCGCGAGGGCGGCCTCGGGCGCGTCTACGTCGCCCGCGACGAGGAGCTCGGCCGCGAGGTCGCGCTGAAGGAGATCCGGCCCGACAAGGTCGCCGAGGCCGAGCTCCGCGGCCGGTTCGTCCTCGAGGCCGAGATCAACGGCGGGCTGGAGCACCCGGGGATCGTCCCGGTCTACAGCCTGGGCACCTACGAGGATGGCCGGCCGTTCTATGCCATGCGGTTCGTCGAGGGGGACAGCCTCAAGGAGGCGATCGAGTCGCACCACAGGGCGCGTCCCCGGCCCGACCCGACCGCCGTCGAGGCCCGGAAGCTGCTGGGTCGGTTCATCGACGTCTGCGAGGCGATCGCGTTCGCGCACAGCAAAGGGGTGCTTCACCGCGACCTCAAGCCGCACAACGTGATGCTTGGCCGCTACGGCGAGACGCTGCTGATCGACTGGGGGCTGGCCAAGGCCACCGGCCGCCGCGAGCCGGCCGACACGGCTGCCGCCGGCGAGGCGACGCTGCTCCCGCCCTCCGGCAGCGGGCACGCGCCGACGCTGGGCGTGCTCGGCTCGCCGCCGTACATGAGCCCCGAGCAGGCGTCGGGGGTGGCGGAGTCGCTCGGGCCGGCGACGGACGTCTATGGACTGGGGGCGATCCTCTTCGCGCTCCTGACCGGCGAGCCGCCCGTCGCGGGGACGTCGACCGAGGAGATCCTCGATCAGGTGCGCCGCGGTGCGATCCGGTCGCCGCGATCGCTCAACCCGCGGATCCCGCGGCCACTCGAGGCGGTCTGCCTGAAGGCGCTGGCGACCATGCCGGGGGACCGCTACCCGACGGCGCTGGCGCGCTGGCCGAGGACGTCGAGCACTGGCTGGCCGACGAGCCGGTCTCGGCCCACCGCGAGACACGGGTGGAGCGCCTGGCCCGCTGGACCCGCCGCCATCGCACCTGGGCACGGGCGGTCGCCGCGGCCACCTTCCTGGTGGCGATCGTCGCCAGCGTCGCCACGCTGCTTGTCGACCGGGCTCGCCGCAGCGAGAAGACCGCGCTCGTCGAGGTCTCGCGCGCGCTCGACGGCGAGCGGTCGGCCAGGGCCGACGCCGACGCGAACCTGAAGCAGGCCACCGCCAACCTGGGGCTGGCCCGCCGGGCCGTCGAGGAATCCTTCACACGCGTCAGCCAGGACACCCTCCTGAAGCAGCAGGATTCCCCGAGCGTGCGCGATCTGCGCGAGCTGAGGAAAGACCTGCTCGACGTGGCGGTGCGCTACTATCGGACCTTCGTGGACCAGTACCGAGGCGATCCGGCGCTGCAGGTCGAGCTGGCGAAAGCTTATGGGCGCGTCGGGGAGATCACCTCGGAGATCGGCTCGAAGGAACAGGCGCTGGAGGCCCACCGGCAGGAGATGGCCCTCTGGGCGAAGCTGGCGGCGGCCTTGCCCGGCGACGGGCAGGCGCAATTCGGCCTGGCCGGGAGCCACTTCCACGTCGGCCTCTTACAGCGCCAACTCGGGCGCAGTGCCGAGGCGCTGGCGTCGTACGATCAGTCGCTCGCGATCGCGGAGCGGATCGCCGTCGAGCATCCCGAGATCCCCATCCAGCAGGACCTGGGCAAGACCCTAGGTCGCCGCGGCAACGTCCTTTCCGACCTCGGGCGGAGGGCCGACGCGCTGGCGTCTCACGAACGGGCACGTGCGGTCTTCGAGCGGCTGGCGGCCACGGACCCGGCCAACCCTCGGTTTCAGGACGATGTGGCGACCGCCTGCAACAACATCGCCGTCGACCAGATCGAGGTCGGCCGCGTCGCCCAGGCGCTCGCCGCATTCGAGCGAGCCCTGGAGATCCGGGTGCACCTGGCCGCCGCCCACCCGACGATCTCCGAGTACCAGAACCTCCTGGCCCTATCCTACAAGAACCTCGGCACATTCAGGTCGGAGACGAATCACCCGGCGGAGGCCCTGGTCGCCTACGAGCGGGCCCGGGAGATCCGAGCCCGGCTGGTCTCCGAGCATCCGACCGTCACACAGTTCCAGTACGAATTGGCCAACACGCTGCTCGGCATGGGCGAACTTCACCGAAAATGGGGGCGCCCGGACGAAGCCCTGGCCTCGTACGATGAGGCGGGTGCGATCCTGACCAGGCTCGTCGCCGCCAATCCCAAGGTCACTAACTTCCAGGACAAGCTCAAGGCGGTCTGGCTCGATTCGGCCATCATCCACAGCGATGCGGGCCGATACGAGCAAGCCCTGGCCGGGTACGAACGGGCAAGGGCGAGCCTGGCCAGGAGGGTGGCCGATCATCCGGAACTCCCCGAGCTCCGGCACAAGCTGGGCATCCATGACAACGACATCGGTGCGCACTTCTTCAGAGCCGGCCGACTCGATGCGGCCCTGGTCGCGACGGAGCGAGGTCGGGACCTGCTGGAGGCGGTCGTGGCCGAGAACCCCCAGGTGCCCGAGTATCGGCGGAACCTGGCCAACAGCCACAACACGATCGGCGTCGTGCACCTCTTGTCCGGCCGGCCGGACCGGGCGATGGCGGCATTCGAGCGGGCGCGAGCGATCCGCGTCCGGCTGGCGGCCGATCGTCCGGACGCCCTCCAGTACCAGTTGGACCTCGCCGAGAGTCTCTCCGACATCGGCTCGCTCCACACGCAGGTCGGACGCCTGCCGGAAGCCCTGGAATTGTACGAGCAGGCGCGGGCGATCCTGGCGAAGCTGGCCGAGCCCGGCTCGGCGCAGGCGACGGTCCGCCGTTACCTGGCGGCGGCCCACAACAATATCGCCGGCGTCCGGTCGGTGATCGGCCCCAGGGACGAGGCGCGGAGGTCGGCCGACCGGGCCCGCGCCTTGCTCGAGCCGCTGCCGAAGCCCCTCGCCGAAGAGCTCTACGAGCTCGCCCGTGCCCACGCGCTCGGCGCCAACCTCGACAGCCCGGACCCGGTCCCGACGACCGGCGAGGATCGGGCTCGCCGCGAGGCGCACGCCGACCGGGCCGTCTCGTTGCTCCGACGCGCGGTCGAGGGCGGATATCGCAACCTCGCCGAGTTGGAGAACGATCCGGGCTGGCGCCCAATCCGGAACCGCGCCGACTTCCGGATGTTGGTGGGTGACCTCGCCTTCCCGGCCGACCCATTCGCGATGAGGCCGGCCCCGGGGACGCTGATCCCGGTGCGATCGGCCGGATGCTGTCGCTTCCCGCGAATGCTCGACAGCGGAGCGATCCCGAGCGCCCATCCCTCGGCGGGCCGATGGCAGGTTTCTTAGATCTCTCCGGCGTTCCTGAGTTCCAGCGTCTTTCCCAAGAGGAACATCGCCCGGCCGCAGGGGGAGCGAATGCGGACTCATTGCATCGGCTCGAGTCTCCAATAGCAGAAAGCGCTTACCTGAACTGCCGCTCACCGTCGAGCGTCGGTTATCGTCTTCGCTCTCAAATGACCGAGCCATTTCCGGAAATAGTCGGTTCTTTGGATCGCTCGCCCCGAGTCGTGATTGTGGGCAGCGGAATCAAAGCTCGCGCGCTTCGGTCCGACGACACCTCGATCGATCTGACCGATGCGAGGCGGCGAATTCGCCCCGCGGCTCATCTTGGACGCGGGATCAGACGGAGTTTGCTGCTAAGCTGCCGCGTGGAGCCAGCGAACGACCTAGCGGGCCACCGATCTCCGATTGACGGGCAGAATTCACGGAGTTTCTGCCGAGCGACAGACATGCGCAACCAATAAGCCATCGCCAGCGCGGCAGACTCGATCGGTCGGAAACACTGGCGACCTCCAGCTTGTGGACGACGACGGCGTTGCCGAATTCCCTACACGAACAAGATTCCACGTTTGTCGTACACGCACCCGGCGTCGGCGGCACATGCGATGGCTGCCTCGATCGCGTTCACGAGCGCCGACATTCCGTCGATTTTCCTGCGGCTCTTTTCCTTATCGAGCTTGATATTGCCGGCCGCATCCTGTCGGGCCACCGCGTTGGATGCATGCCAGCGCAGGATCTCGTGCCCGCCGTGGCGGAGCTTACGCCCCAGGATTAGCTCGTGTAACGTTTTGGTCGGATCGGACAGTGAAAGGTAACCTTGCCGCAAGTACTCCACTGGCAAGGCGTGGTTATTGCGCAGGGTCTCGCCAAGCTTTTTCGCGTTGTAAGGGTCCATCAAGATCTTCTTCAGCTGGAATTTAACGGACCTATCCACAATATCACGCTCAACGAAGTCATAGTCGATCGTGTTGCCATCAGTCAGTGTGATCAATGCTTGATCGGCCCATATGCGATAGGGAACCTGATGCTGCCGTTCGAGCTTCGTAATGTTCTCCCGCGGCAACCAAAACCGACAGCCCACGCTGAATCCATGCTCGAAATCTCCGAAGACGGCAACCAGGGCCGTCAAATCGTTCCGCGTAGATAAGTCGAGTCCCATGTAACATGGCAAATCCGGAGAGAACTCACCCGGCTCCGAACACGCATCCCAATCGGCGAGCTCAATAAACTTGCCCTCGCCTCTGGCCACGATATTGAGGCGCAGTCGCTTGAAGTTCGCGAGCTTCGCCGGAACCGCCTTCGCCTCGGCAAGCTCTCGGGCGAAATCCGCTTCAGAGATCGTCACCCCAAGGGACGGATTGGCCTTCCGCCATGTATCGGGGTCATCCAGATCATCGTCTTCCCTCGCTCGATATATGATCCCGAGGTGCGAGATATCGGGAATCACGCCCTGATTCACTTTCTCGCTATATTCCCTTTGCTCAAACCATACTCCTTCTTCCTCCTCACCGGCGGTCGTAATGGCGATCCGGAGAGGCTGGTCTCGGGAGGCCCCCGCATACTCAAAGATATCCCACAGCTCGCGATTCTTCTGACGATGCAGCTCATCAAATATGATCCCCGAGGCGTTCACGCCGTCCTTGTTCGGCACATCGGCCGAGTTCGCCTGAATCCTACCGTGGTTGGCCGGGTTGATAATCCGCTTTCGCGACTTGATGCAGGTAAGTCGCCGGGAAAGGTCCGGCGACCGTCCCACCATTCTGTCCGCTTCATCAAAAACGATCGAAGCCTGCTCCCGATCCACGGCGTTGATGTAGACCTCAGGAGCCCCCTGATCATCGCCCACCACCAGGTAAATCGCGAGCGCCGAGGAGGCTGTGCTTTTCCCGTTTTTCTTACCAATTTCAAGATAGCACGTCCGAAACCGCCGCCGCCCGTCCGGAAGCCGCCAACCAAAAAGCCGCATCAACCAATTGCGCTGCCAGGGCAACAGCGTCAGACGCTGGCCTGCCCACCGACCCTTCGACTGGCGGCAGAATCGCTCGATGAACGTGCACACCCGGGTCCCGTGCCACTCGGAGAAGTAACACCCCTGCGAAATGGCCAGCTCGTCAGACGGATTGCACACCCAGGGGTTCATGCCTTCTCGCTCAGGAACACTTCCAAATCATCCCTCGGGCCGTCCGCTGTTGCCCGAATGCGCGACCGCGACGAAGGCGTTAGCCCAAATTCGACCAGCAATCGACGATATCGATCCTTCGCTTTGTCCGCGTCCACGTCCTTGAGGATCGTCGAGTACTCGTTGCACAGCTCTGCCAATGCCGGACGATCACCTTCCGTCAGCAATCCGGAACCCTGAAGAACCGGAGCCAGCTCCCGCCAGTGCTCCTTTCCAATCTCGTCCAGCCACGCCGGAGGATCGAGGCCACCAACCGGGAGACGCGGTTCCTGGTAATTGATCCGGCAAGGTTGAGCCCCTGCGAGGATCTTCAGCGCCGTTGGCTTCGGTTTTCTTCCACGCATCACCACAGTCCCTCAGTGTTCACGCCGCGAATTGATAACAGCTTCTTCAGGGCACGGTCCCGGATCGCCAGATAGGGGTTTTCAATCGGGTTGCCCGTCCGCGGATGCTGCACGATCGTGCCGTGTTCCTCGATGTTCTTGGTGGCCTCCTGGTATTCTACGTAGGCATCGGCATAGTAAACGGACCGGTCCCGCTTCGCCCCGCGCCTCTCGAGGTGCTCGACCACCTGCTCCTTGCGTCTTCATTTCGCCCACGGTTTCACCCCCGCGAACATTTTCAGAGTGCTGTATTCAAACGCCCGAGAGACGCCGGTCGCCGATTCCGCATCGGCATTGCTGTACTTCCGACCGAGAACCGGGAGCTCTGCCTCGATCCGCTCCACCAGGTCGAAGTCCTCGACCGCCTTCGGTGATGTCAAGCTGCTCGAATCGCGGGTTGAAATTCAGATTCATGGAGCCACGCAGCAGCAGACGGAAATCCGTCATTCCAACCCGAGAGATTTTCGCGTGGTTCTTGCAGACCTTGACCGTATCCTCGCCGAATCGATCGCGCCAGCGATTGATCATCACCTGGTTGCGACGGTCTGCACTGGCGTCGATGACGAGCGTGCCGGCGCTGATCTCATTCCTCACCAGGAGGCTTTCCATCGCCTCGACCTCGTAGTCTGCGATTGTCCACGTCCACACGCTGACTTTCGCGTGCCCGATCTCCTTCAGGCAGTGGTGAATCATGTCGATCATCGAGAACTGGCCGCGCGTGACCGCGAACAGGCTCATCTCCTTCGTGATCGGGCCGATGGCTTCAGCCGCCGAGCGGAAGGATTCCACGACTCGTTTGCGTTTCACGTGGCTGCTCCAATTCGGTACGAATTGACAATGTTGCGCTTGCGCGAATTTCCAAAATCGCACGAAAATGCGCATTTGGATGCGGACGGTCTGCCATGCCCAGATACCCCCAATCCCCTCCCCGTATGCCTCTCGTCCACTTTGCCCGCATTACCATCAAGTCACATGCACTGATCTCGATGCTTCGTCGCTCCCATAGCGATCACCTGCGTCCGATCCTCGACCAGTCCTCTGGGGTCGACGCTCATGGCTCTTGTTCCACTAGGTGCATCGGAGTGGGACACTTGGGACACATGGGACACATTTCCCGGTTGACCAGCGTTTACGCGCGAGAAGCCTGTTTAACCGGACAAAGTGTCCATACTGTCCCAGGTGTCCCAGCGATCAAGACGGTGTCTCCTCATCAAATGTTTGTCGCAAACTTATGCCGAGATACCATTTGACCCCGCTTTTTGCCTTTTCAAAGCCGCGCTCCTGCATCGCCATGCCGAATGCGGTCATGGTCAAAACCGCTCGCCGCTCTCTTCTGCCCATTTCTTGTACTTTGCGAATAGATCCCCACATCGACATCGCACGCTTGGATCTTTGATCGCATGTTCAGCGATGAACGATCCAAGGATGTCCTGCTCGGAGCGGTATTCCGCTGTTGCCTCGCTGACTTCAGCCGGCTCGATCAAACCGTTTTCCTGCCATCGGAGACACCCGCGCACGCACCACGCCAGGATGCCGGGTCGCTCGTTTCTCAGTTTGTGCGGCATCGCCTTGTCATCTTGACCTGCCTCGACGGTCACCGAGAACGGAACGAGGCGGAGCCGCCTCCAAATGGCGTGGTCCGTTCCCTGCACGACGGGTTTATGATTCGTCCCCATGATGACTGTGTGCGTTGGCTGAAACTCCCAGAAATTTTCGCGCATCCGCCGTGCTCGGATGCGGTCGCCGCCGGTCAGCTCTTTGACCAGCGTTTCATTGAGCCGCCGGCCTGATTCGGTCTCGATTGCAACCACGAGGCGCTTGCCGAACAAGTCGGCTCTATCTGTCGGGTGACTGTCGTAGCCTCTGGCCATGAGCATTTCCGGAGGACACTTCATGGCGTAGTCAGGGCCGAAAGTGTCGAGCAGCGCGCCCAGGATTGTGGATTTGCCGTTCTGCCCGGTGCCGAAGCAGACCGGCAAGATATGGTCCCGGACTTCGCCGACAAGCGCGTAACCGCAGATCTCCTGGAAGTAGGCAATCAGCTTCGAGTTACCTTTGAAGAAGAGATCGAGCGTCTTTTCCCATAGCGGGCACGTCGCCTTTGGATCGAACGCGACGGGGCAGATTTTGGTGATGTAGTCTCGAGGGTCGGCTTGCCGTAGCTCGCCTGTTCGCAGGTCGATGGTTCCGCTGGCCGTATTGAACAGCCAGCCGTCCCGGTCCCATTCATCGGTTCTCGCCGTAACTCCCCGCTCGCTCTGCGCAGGAAGACCATGTGCTCGATCTGTCGCTTCGCTTCGGACTTTATCGCCCACTGAAGAAGCGTCTTGCGTCGCGCTTCGTTTTCGCATCCCGCCGCTTCCCCGCTGATACTGCGCACGGCATTTTTGGCTAGACGGAAAAGCTCGCCGGTCTCGTCACGCAGCCAGCGCTTGCCGGTCCAGATCAGCCAAGCGCGCCACGGATAACAGAATCGCATGCGGTCGCCATACATCCGCATGAGCCGCTTGGCGTTGCCCAGGTCGGTCATGTTGACGACGCGAGGTTCGTCGTCTGTGTCCCAAGAGGGCTCGCTCTCGCCATCGGGCTTCGCCGGAGGGCGCTCTCGTTTTCCATTTCGTTCGGCGCTCTCGCTCTCGCCAATAAGTCTGGGCCGTGCAGGTATCGCTCCGCCTCGATCGCGTCGATGAACCAATCAACGAAGCTTTCAGGCTCGCCCTCAAATCCCATCTCGGCGGCCAGGTCGAGTGAGCCTATCCGCTCGGGGTGGTATCGTGCTCTGGCATGCTCCACGAGTTGAAGCGCGTAAGGCAGGTTGTTCGCCCCCCGATATGCAACAATGACGGCGCGACGCTCGCACATTTCCTTGGCGTGATCGGATTCGCGGAGGTCGCAGACGGCCCGAAGTTTAAGCCGACGCATTTCCGGCGCGAGTCCAGGATCAGCGCAGAGGATCACAACGTCACCAATCGATCCGTTGTCGAAATGCCAGCCGTTGCCGTTCACGCTGGGAGACGACCCGGCAACGCAACGAACCGCCGCGTCAACGTTGCCGGCGCCATCGGGACCATCGATGTTGACGGCATGGAAACTCACGACCCCACCCCCCTGTGCACGGGTCACGCCGAACGTCTCGGCAGCCATCGCCAGGCGCCACACTTTGGGCAATCAGCCCGCGAATGATGCGGTCCGACTCCGAGCGTGACCGTCGTGCTGAGGCAGCCGCATTTCAAACAGGGCGGACCATCGTCGGTCGCGGGGTGATCGAACAAGCTTCCTTGGCGGAAGAGTGTCATCGCGTCACTCCCCTCCTTTGCGCGGCCTCGAACAGCCCTTGAACGTTGTCGCGCTCGAGCCAGCCGCCATTTGGTGAACGAGCAGCCTGGATTGCTGGTCGCGCTCGCGGTTCCCGGCGTCCATCCCTCGAGCTAGCCGTCCGGCCGTTGCCCGCGAAAGGGCGGGAAGTGAACCGTTGGAACCCTGCTGCAGCGCGAGATCACTCGCTCGCGTCTGCGCTGCGGTGAGCGCGGCCAATACAATGGCTGATCGAGACAGTTGATTTTCCGGATTCGGTCGGTGTACGAATCATTTGCAAACACCGTTACGCATAAGCCGCCCTCCAATTTCTTGGAGGCGGCTCTGGCGTTTTCCTTTCTCACCAGCCACCTGCCGCCAGCCGCGCCCGAGCCCGATCGGCGCGCATTTGGACGGAAGGCGCGCGAACCGGCCTGCCGAGCCGATCTGCGGTCAGTGCCTCGAGGTATTCCTGGATCCATTCCTCGGTGGTCAACCACCCCTGCGAATCGCGCACTGCGCGCAGGGCGATGACCTCGCCGGGCCGTTTCCGGGAAGCCTTGGGTTTCAGAATCGCCCTGACGATCTTGGAGGGGTGCGGTGGTTTGCCGCTATTCGGCCAGAATCTCGCAGCGGCAGCGGGACGAAGAAAGTCCGTGCTCATGAAAGAGACTCCGTGTTCTGGAGTCTCGCATCGGCGATTCTTCGTACGTCGTCGCGATGATAGCGCGGCGGGATACCAGGCTCGATCTTGGTGCGGATATGACCCAAGAGCGCCGCCCTTTGAAGGGCGGTCGGAGAACACCCGATTGTCTTGCTAGCCTGGCGGCCAGTTAGCCATTCGCCGGCGGTCGGATCTGTGACGGGAAGCATTGTGCCCTCTGGCTACGGGTGGCGATAGAGCGAACGTTCCGGGTGACCGGAGCCTCGTCCGCAAGCCGCCACGCGCCGAGTATGGGGCACAAAGCTTGAGTGACTATTTGATCGTAAGAGACATCCTCTCGGATGTCAATGGATCCTACTCACCCCTTGTACAAAAGAATTTGATGGCATGTATCGATGATGAGTTTCCGGCTGGCATCATCAATCGCCGGAGAATTCCGCAGCCATTCCGGTGAATCCGACTGACGAGAATCGAGCTCGTTCACTAGTCGTTCTATCGCGGAAAATACTTCCTGATCGCGGAGGTAAGAATCCTGTCTGCCCAACCACATCTCGTCGGTCAAATGCTGCTTGAAGTTATAGGTCCGCTTCCGTAGCTCTCGGCATGCTCCGGCCAGTCGGGGCCGCAGTCGATCTCGATCCTCCGGCGACTCAGCCACGACGAAGGCGATAAGAATGTCATACGGCTCGCGCCACGGCCGCGGCGCAATCGCGCGAGGTTTTTTCTCTTTGTCGATCACCGGTTGGTTCTCCTCATCCGATCGCCATCGCCACCTGACGCGCCTTCTGGGCCGACACCTTTGCGTAAATCTCAGTCGTGCTAGCGCACGAGTGACCGGCTATCGCCTGCGCGGCATCGAGGCCGAACCGATCCCGGATTGCCGTTTCCGCCGTGTGCCGCAGTTGGTTGGGATGCCATCAGTGCGCCTTCCGCCAATTGGTTAATTCGGCCTGTTGCTTTGCGGTCAGATCCTCCACCGGGATTACCGAGAGCACGTGATGCGGAAAGGCTCGATCGCATGCGCGAATAATCGCTTGCCGAAATCCGTCGCGCGTGTACGGAAAAATTCGACCGTCACCGGCCGCGAGAATGTAGGGCGCGAGAATCGCCTGCGCGAGGGCCGATGGGGATCATCCTCTTTTTCCCCTTATGCGAGGTTTTGTGGTAGGGCGGGCAGTACTCCCAGCATGCCGAGTTGCGACGATCGATTTGCTCGACCTTTGCCGCCAGCAGCTCTCCGGGCCTGCATCCCAAGAGCCGTTGAACGCGGATCATGTCGACCACCATGGGGGAGAGCTCCGCCAGCGTAGCCTCGACCACTTCATCGTCAACGGGTTCCACGTCGGGGCGCTCGCGAGCCATGCTTCGATGTTGCTCAAGTCCCTTCAGGGCAGCGATCGCGCCGGAAACTGATGCGGGAACGTGTTCCTTGCTCGTTGCCCAAGTGAAGAGCCGCTTGATTCGACCCACTGACCTATTGATGTAACGCCGGGACCAGCCGCGGCGAATCATTTCCTCCCTGACGATCTCGAGATGACTGGGCCGAAACTCTGGAGCGAGTATGTCCCCGCACAGGTCCAAGAGCGGCCGGAGGGCGCACTTGATCACAGCCGCTTCGCCGGTCGGCTCGCCGTTGCGACGATAGTGAACCAGGCAATGCGCCCAGAACCGCTCAATCAGCTCGGCGATCGTCAGGAGATTGGCTGGCGGCCGATCCTTGAGCTTTTCGCCGGTCTCAGGCAGGTCACCGCTCTTGAGTCGATCGATGAAGTCAGCGTACGCGCGGAGGCTTTGCGGCGAATTGTACGGGCCCGGCATCCAGTAAGTCTTCCCTTGGTGCCGGACCCGCGCGGTTCAGGGGCTTGAAATTGCAGTAAGCGGGATAACGATTGACGAGTTTCGGCATAGCGGATTACTCCCAAAAGCGGACTCAAACGGATAGGTCTTATCCGCTTGGCAACCGGTTTTGGCCGCTCTGCCGACCATCGGCAGGTACACTAAATCGTGTCAGCCATTGACTTTCCGTCAATATGCCCGGCAGGAGTTGAACCTGCAACCTTTAGCTCCGGAGGCTAACGCTCTATCCAATTGAGCTACGGGCACGTGCTGTCTACTCTTGATTGCAACTGCTGGGGGGGCGGTTTGTCAAGGAGTGGCAGTTTCGGGCGTCGGCCCGACAGTGCTCGGTTGGCTGGCGCATCAGGGAATCTCGAAGCCCAGCTCGCGGAGGATCGTCACGAGCGCGATCAGCGGCAGGCCCGTGATCGCGGTGTGGTCGTCGGACTCGATCAGGTCGAACAGGGCGATCCCGCGGGATTCCAGCTTGTAGCTGCCGGCACAGTCGAGCGGGCTCGTCCGCCGCGACATAACGCTCGATCGCAGCCCGCGAGAGCGGGCGCATCCGCAGCGTCGTCACATCCGTGTGACGGAACACCTCGTCGCCGCGGATCACCGCCAGCGCCGTGATCAGCTCGTGCGAACGGCCCGCCAGCGCCGTGAGCTGGTCGATGGCGCTGGCCGGGGTACAGGGCTTGCCGAAGACCTGACCCTCGAAGGAGACCACCTGGTCGCAGCCAATGATCGCCGCGGCAGGGCTCCTCGGAACCAGGCTGGCGGCCTTGGCGTGGGCCAGCGCTCTCGGCGAGCGCTCGCGGGTTCGCTCGCGTCACCCTTCCACGCACGATTCGTCGCACGTCGGCGCCCGGCAGCGGAAGGGCACGCCCAGCCGCTCCAGCAGGGCACGCCGATACACCGACGTGCTCGCCAGGACCAGAGCCGGACGCCGCGATCGATCGCCCGCAGGACCGCGATCGTGCGGCCGGCTCATCGCTCGCCTGCGCGGGGCTGCGCCAGCGATTTCTCGTAATTCTGCCACCGACGAACCGCTTGCCCTTCTCGACCACCGCGTGGCCTTCCGCCTCGAGCTTGGCTTTCTGGGCCTCGACTCCGCCGGGATACTTTTCGTTGAGGAAGCCGCCGGACTTGAGCGTGCGCCAGTACGGCGTGCACGTCGCCGCGCCTGGCACTTGAGGTCGTCCTCGGCCGCGTGGGCGGCGATCCAGGCGAAGATACCGATGGTCAGCGGGCAGCCGATCGTCGCGCCATGACGCTCGGCCAGGATCGCGCGGATCTCCTGGATCGTGATCAGCTTGCCCTGCGGGCACCGACTTCATGATCGCGTCGACCTCGCGCGGAGCCGGGACGACCACCGTCCCTTCGCCCCACTGCTTGCTCATCGTCGGGACCGATCGGCACCACCTTGGGCAAACCCTTGCTCTGGTCCAGCTTCTCACTTCCAGGAAGATCGCTTCTTCGTCGATTGTTTGCTCATCGTTCGACTCAGTCCTCTTCAGGAACGAGAGTGATCCGACTTATCGCGGATCGTCTCAGCCGAGACACGCGTCCGTTGCCCGGACCCAACCGATTCGGTTCATCGAACGCCGATCGCGCACGATCCGACCGATCACAGCCGGATCGTTTCCAGCAGTTCGTCCGGCGGCAGGATGTAGCCGAAATAGAAGTCGCCGAAGAGCGCATACTTGGCCGAGCTCTCGTCGAACCGCATCGTGTAGACGATGTCTTTGAGGTAGGACGGGTTGCGGGCCCAGAGCGTCACGCCCCACTCCCAGTCGTCCAGCCCCGTCGAGGCCGTGATGACCTGGCTGACCCGGCCGGCGAACTTCATGCCGCTACGGCCGTGCTGCGACATCAGCTCGGACCGCGCTCTCGAACGGCAGGAGATACCAGTTCTGGTCGGCGGTGCGCATCTTGCTCATCGGGTAGAAGCAGAGGCAGGGCCAGTTGGGAAACTCCGGATAGAGCCGCTGCCGGTTCATCGGTCCGAGCCGCTCGGCATACGCGGCGACCTTGGCCTTGAAGATGCTGCTCTCGGGATCGAGGCCCTCGCGGTCGCGGAGGATCTTGGCGTAGTCTTCGTCGTCGGGGACGTACTCGGAGACTTCGGTGATCGAGTAGAACGAATAGGTCGGGTCGAAGCGCGGGCCCCAGGCTCGAGGCTTGGATCGCCATCTGGACGTCGTGGATGGCCCTGAGGTCGGGGCCGGCCATGACGATGCCGAAATCGGCCTTGTGGCCGGGGACCGCGAAGCACTGGATCTGCTCGGGAGCACCCGGGCGGCTTCGCGCGCAGGACGCGGCGAAAGTCCTCGAGCCCGCGCTGCCGGTGCTCGGTCGAGATCAAGCCGAGCCGAGCCCGATCGACTCGGTAGAACAAGTGGAGGAAGTGCCAGCCCTTCTCCGGCACCAGCGTCGCGGGCATCTGTTCCGACGCGGCTGGGCGATGGCCGTGCTGCATCGGGTGCGTCTTGGCTCCCGTGGCGGTGCTCGCGCCGCGCTGCGGTCGAGAACGGATGCCTCCGGTTCGGCGGGATCGTGCGACATCGCGATCACTCCTGCCGCATGACATCGGCCATCACCGTGATCGCTGGTTCATCGACCTGTCCATTGTACGACTCGCCAATCTCAGCGACAGCAATTCGTCTTGGTGGGGAATCCGTTAACCTGGGTCACGTTGCCCGGAACCACTGGTACGTTGCCAGTCACGTCCGACGGACAAGCAATCGTTCATTGGTCCGTTGTCCGCGGCCTGTCAGCCGCCTAATGGCGGCGCTCGGGCAGTTGCGGATGTCCTGGACGAATCGTCGGACATCGGCTACCGACGACAGATTACCGACGAGAGTCTTCAACTGACGAGGGTCGAGCGTCATGAACTGCATGGCACGACATTGCGTGACACTGGCGCTCCTGGGCCTGGGGGGTGTCCTGGGAGGCGGATTGGTCGTCGCCTGGGGCGATCACGGCCAGGTCGGGCGCGGCGGCGGCGAGCCGACGCAACGGCTGAGGTCGGGCGCAGGCCGGGTCGGGCCGGAACCGCACCCGATCCGCGGGTGGCAGAAGGGAAAAGGCTGGGGCTGGATCTGGGGCAAGGACGACGAGGTCGGCTCGCTCAACGCCCTGTCGAACCAGTCCCGGGCGGCGGCGCTGGCGCTGGCGACCCGCGGCGAGGTCTTCGACCTGGGCATGACCTACAGCCGCCGCAGCTACAAGTTGCCGGCCACAGCCCCGGCGAGATCATCACGTTCCGGAGCCCGGACGGCGTGCACCGGATGAACGACCCCGACGCGCCCCCGGCCGAGCTCAGAACCCCGACCATGTCTACTGGCATTCGGCGGCACTGTTCATCTCCGACAACGTGGCGACGCAGATCGACGGGCTGGCCCACATCACGGCCGGCCTGGACTTCCACTGGTACAACGGATTCAAGGAGTCGGACTGGGGGGGCGACTGGGGCCCGCGCAAGTGCGACGCGTCCGACGATTCCGCCGATCATCGCCCGCGGCGTGCTCATCGACGTCGCCGGCTTCAAGAAGGTCGACGCCCTGCCGGGCACACACGTTGATCTCCAGGAAGGACCTGCAAGACACGCTCGCCTGGGAGGGCGTGCACCTCGCGCCGGGCGACGTGGTGCTGGTCCGCACCGGCACCGGCCGGTTCTGGGGCGAGGACGGCGCCGACCACGCCAAGATCGCCGAACACGACTCGGCCGGCGCCCGACCTCGACGCCACCAAATGGCTCGTCGAGGACCAAGGGGCGATCATGGTCGGCTCCGACACCAGCGGCTACGAGGTCAACCCCGCACCCGACTCGCCCGGGACACGGCATCCCCGTGCACCGTTACTTGCTCGTCGACCAGGGCGTGCATCTCGGCGAGTTCCACTACCTCGAGTCGCTGAGCACGGCCAAGGCTTATACCTTCTGCTACATCGCCGCCGTCAACAAGATCAAGGGGACCGCCGCCGGCTTCGCCCTGCGCCCGATCGCCCTGCGATAGCGAGCTTCGATAGACGCGGACACCAGCCGCGACGGCACCTGGCCGCCCGATGCCAGGCCGTTGCAGCAAGCCGCCGACGGCGGAAGCGCGTGCATCCAATCGTGCCTCCAACGGCTGCGGAAGCTTGCGCCGGGGCCCTTGCGGTTGGTCCGGTTGGCGAGGAACGAACGGCTGGAAATCGGGCGGCCTGTTGTCGCTAGCGGTCTTGTCGACTATTATGATCGGCACAGTGCCTTAAGGCATTGGGAGATGGGGCTGCGGGGTCTGTGCCGTCATCGCGCCGGCGCCGAAACCGCGGCTGAATGGTCGTTCTCGAGGCTGGGCTCTGGAGGGTCGAGTCGTGGCGACTGCCGAACCGACGTTCGTCCGCGGGCGGATCTACGATGACATCACGCAGACGATCGGCAACACGCCGCTGATCCGACTGCGGCGAGTCACGAGCGGCTGTCAGGCGGACGTGGTGGCGAAGCTGGAGAGCTTCAACCCGCTCTGGTCGGTGAAGGATCGCATCGGCGTGGCGATGATCAACGCGGCCGAAGGCCAGGGCCGGATCACCAAGGACACCGTGATCATCGAGCCGACCAGCGGCAATACCGGGATTGCGCTGGCGTTCACCTGTGCCGCGCGCGGCTATCGACTGATCGTGACCATGCCCGAAAGCATGAGCCTGGAGCGCCGGCGGCTGCTCAAGGCGTTCGGGGCCGAGATCGTGCTGACGCCGGCCGCCGAGGGGATGCCGGGGGCCGTCCGGAAGGCCGAAGAGCTGGTCAAGAGCACGGCCAACGCGTTCATGCCCCAGCAATTCAAGAACCCGGCCAACCCCGAGATCCATCGCCGGACCACGGCCGAGGAGATCTGGCGCGACACCGACGGCAAGATCGACATCCTGGTCAGCGGCGTCGGGACCGGCGGCACGATCACCGGCTGCGGCGAGGTGCTGCAAGAGCCGCAAGCCGTCGGTCAAGATCGTCGCGGTCGAGCCGGTCAATTCGCCGGTCATCAGCCAGTTGCGCCGCAAGGAGCCGCTCCGGCCCGGCCCGCACAAGATCCAGGGCATCGGCGCGGGCTTCATCCCCGACGTCCTCAACACCTCGATCATCGACGACGTGGTGACGGTGCGCGACGAGGACGCGTTTGAGATGACGCGGCGGCTGGCTCGCGAGGAGGGCATGCTGTGCGGCATCTCGTGCGGCGCGGCCGCCGTGGGGGCGATCCAGGTCGCATCGCGGCCGGAGAATGCCGGCAAGCTGCTGGTCGTCGTGCTGCCCGACCTGGGCGAACGCTACCTCTCCACGCCGCTCTTCCCCGAGTAGGGGGAAGACTGTCGGGCGAGATCATGACGGCGCGAGCAGCCCCTCGCATCGAAACCGTGAACGGCTCTCGGCACTGGGAACGGGCATGACCAAGGCCGACGCCCCCGGAGATCCCCTGGAGATTCCCCGCGATCTTCACGACGCGATGGTGGCGCACTGCGTCCGCGAGGCGCCGCTGGAATGTTGCGGAATCCTCGGCGGCTTTCCGCCGCGGGTCTCGTCGTTTCACCCGTTGCGCAATCGGCCGGCCAGCGAGACGCGCTACGACGCCGACCCGCGCGATTTGATCGACGCCGTCGTCGCATTGCGCCAGCGCGGCGCCGAGATCCTGGCGATCTACCACTCGCATCCGCGCTGGCAGGCGATCCCCAGCCGGACCGACCTCGAGGAAAACCACTACGGTCCTCTGCCGCGGATCATCGTGTCACTGCTGGCGAGTCGCCCGAGGTCCGCGTCTGGCGGCTCGACCCCGATTCGTTTCTCGAGCTGGCGTGGCGAATCGTCGAGCCGGCCGGCCGAGCGCGCGACGCTTGAGGTTGCACGCCGACCGCGCGGCATACTAGACTGAAGCTCGCTATTTCCTCATCCCGAATCCGGAAAAGACTTTGAGTCCCATGCAACGAACCCTGATCATATTCAAACCTGATTGTGTGCATCGCCGGCTGGTCGGCTCGATCCTTGACGCGCTTCGAGGCCAAGGGGCTGCGGATCGCGGCGCTCAAGCTGATCCGCGTCGACCGCGGCCTGGCCGAGCGACATTATGCCGAGCACAAGGGAAAGCCGTTTTTCGAAGGGCTGATCCAGTTCATCACGAGCGCGCCCGTGATTGTCGGCGTGCTCGAGGGGAACGAGGCGATCACGGTGGTGCGGACCATGCTGGGGGCGACCAACGGCGCCGCCGCCGCGCCGGGCACGGTCCGCGGCGATTTCTCGATCAGCAAGCAGAACAACCTGATCCACGGCAGCGACAGCCCCGAATCGGCCGAGCGCGAGATCGCGCTCTGGTTCCGGCCGACGGAGCTGGTCGACTACGACCTGGCCGGCAGCGAGTGGGTCATGGGCGAGGCTTGAGCGGGTCAGTGGGCTGGAGTCGCGGACAGAGGTCGTCCGGCGCTGGCGGCCGGCTGCTCGGCTCGTGGGCGCCCTCTTGCTTGAATCAGCCTGGTCGTCGGCCCGTCGATCGCGGGAATCCAGGTTTGCACCGCACAAACGACAACGGACAGCGGACTCGTGACAAAAAAGCACGCGGTGTTCGCGAACCCATTTTTCACCGTGATGTTCACGACGAGCGTCGTGTTCGTGCTGACGGTGCTGGCCTACCTGGTGAGCCCGTCCGTGCTCGCGCGGAAACCGGGAAACGCCGGGGCGGGGGCCGGCTCGCTGGCGGTCGCCGCTGTGGCTCGACCGCAACGCGCCCATGGTCCTGGCGATCGAATTTGTCGTCATGCTGGTGACCGCGATCGTGGCGATGGTGACCGACCACTGGTTCAGCACTCCGTCGAAACCAAAGCCGCCGGCGTGAGGCTGGCCATGGCAAGCAAGGAGATCGAGCGCGAGATCGCCGAGCTGCGCACCGAGCTGAATCGCCATAACTATCTCTACTACGTCGAGGCCAAGCCGGAGATCAGCGACCGCGAATACGACCGCAAGATGGTCCGGCTGGCGGAGCTCGAGGCAAAGCACCCCGAGCTGATGACGCCGGATAGCCCGACCCAGCGGGTGGGTGGCGAGCCGCTGGGCAGCTTCGCGACCGTTCGTCATGCGGTTCCGATGCTCTCGATCGACAACACGTATTCGTACGACGAGCTGCGCGAGTGGGATGTGCGGGTGCGGAAGGGGCTGAACCGCGGCGAGCCGGTGAAGTACGTCGTCGAGCTCAAGGTCGACGGCGTGGCCGTCTCGCTGCGCTACGAGCACGGCAAGCTCGTCCAGGGCTCGACCCGAGGCGACGGCGAGCGCGGCGACGACATCACCGCCAACCTGAAGACGGTCCGCGAGATTCCCTTGGCGCTCCAGGGCCGCCCTGCCCCGCTCCTCGAGGTGCGCGGCGAGGTGTACATGCCCAATTCGCGAGCTGGTCCGGCTCAACGAGCTGCGCCGCGCCAGCGGCGAGCCTCCGTTTGCCAACCCCCGCAACTCGACCGCCGGCTCGCTCAAGATGCTCGATTCCAAGCTGTGCGCACAGCGCCAGCTCCGATTCATCTCGCACGGGCTGGGCGAGTACGAAGGCATCGGCGAAACATCGTATTTCGCCTTGATTCGGTTGATGAAGCGCTGGGGCATCCCGGTCAGCCCGCATACGAGCTGCTACGACTCGATCGAGCAAGTGATCGAGCACGCCGAGCGCTGGAGCGACGAGCGGAACACGCTGGATTTCCAGACCGACGGCCTGGTCGTGAAGGTCGACGACCTCAACCAGCGCGAGCGGCTGGGGTCGCGCAGCAAGAGCCCGCGGTGGACGATCGCCTTCAAGTATGAGGCCGAGCAGGCCGTGACCCGGCTGGTGGGAATCCACGTTCAGGTCGGGAAGACCGGCAAGCTGACGCCGGTCGCCGAGCTCGAGCCGGTGCAACTGGCCGGCACGACGGTCAAGCGCGCCAGTCTGCACAACGCCGACGAGCTGGAGCGGAAGGACATCAGGATCGGCGACGCGGTCGTCATCCAGAAGGCCGGCGAGATCATCCCGCAGGTCGTGCGGGTCGAGGCCAGCGCACGGCAAGGGAACGAGCGGCCGTTCCATTTTCCGAAGACCTGCCCGAGCTGCGGCGCGCCGGTGGAGCGATCGGGCGACGAGGTCGATTACTATTGCACCAATCCCCCCTCGAAGTGTCCCGACCAGCTCAAGGAATGGCTGCGCTGGTATGCCCATCGCGACGCGATGGACATCGACGGGCTGGGCGAGAAGCTCATCGACCAACTCGTGGAGAAAAAGCTGGTGGGGAGCCTCGCCGACTTGTACCGGCTCGACGCACTCACGCTCGCCGGGCTGGACCGGATGGGCAAAAAGTCGGCCGAGAACCTCAAGGCCGGTCTCGACTCGAGCAAGCACCGGACGCTCGACCGGCTGCTCACCGGACTCGACGATCCGCCACGTCGGCACGCGGATGGCCGAGGTCATCGCCGCGCGGGTCCAGACGCTCGATCGACTCCGCGCGATGTCGCTCGCGGAGCTGGAGGCGATCCCGGAGGTCGGCCCGATCGTCGCCGCCAGCATCCACGATTATTTCCAGGACGCCGACAACCAGCGGCTGATCGACGACCTGGGAGAGGTCGGCGTGCGCCCGGAGCCGGTCAAGCCGGCGCAGCGCACCGGCGGCAAGGTTCCGTTCGCCGGCAAGACGTTCGTCCTGACCGGCACGCTGCCCAAGCGCTCGCGGGCCGAGGCCGAGGCGCTGATCAAGGAGCGGGGCGGCAAGGTCAGCGGATCGGTCTCGAAGGTGACCAGCTATGTCCTGGCCGGCGAAGAAGCCGGCAGCAAGCTGGAAAAGGCCAGGCAACTCGGCATCCCCGTGATTGACGAGGCGGAATTCGAGCGGCTGGCGGAGATCGCGGGTTAGATTTCGGGCATGAGGCAGAGTGGCAGTCAGCGCGCGCAAAAGCGGCGCCCCTGAGCGTGACCGCTCAGGGTGCCTGCCGGGTTGGATTCAGATTGGCTGCGGCTTCAGTAGCGCCGGCCGCCGTAAGAACTGGGCCCGCGTCCGCCACCACCACCACCCGAAAGACCGGTGGTACGTGCTTCGCGAGGCTTGGCCTCGTTCACGGTGAGACGGCGACCTCCGTGTTCCTGGTCGTTGAGCCCACGAATGGCCTCGTTGGCTTCTTCCTCGGTGTCCATCTCGACGAAGCCGAAGCCCTTGCCACGGCCGGTTTCACGATCGGTGATCACCTGAGCGCTCTGGACGTTCCCGAACTGCGCGAACAATTGCTCGAGGTCGGAACTGCTAACCTGGTAGCTCAGATTCCCGACGTATAGCTTCTTGCCCAAGATACAAGCTCCTCAAGGAGTGTGCGTCGACCCACAGTTTGCTTTCCGGGTCGGAAGTGAAAGAGGCCACCTTGGCGGCCCAGCAGGCGGGAAGACGAGAGAGAGAGAACTGATTCCGAAGGGATCGATTCGCAGGCTCGTTTCGGTTTCCAACCGCGGCTATTCTACATGTTATGGGCGCAAAGTAAATAGCGATCGTCCGGCGCAGCGGCCAAACACACCCAGGGAAACGCTGGCGCCAAATCGTCGGTTCCTCGCAGTGCGGGCCTACTTGCAATCAGGCAACGGGCTCAGGCGGGGCGACGGTGATCGGGTCGCGTGACTTGGCGAGATATTTCATGGAGAGAGCTGATGGCGATCAATCCTGAGGAATTCGGCGCATCGTTTCAGGGCTTCATCGAGCAGATGACGGCGCACAAGAAGCCCGCGGATCTGCCGTTCTTCGTGGAGAAGCTTCAGCAGCATTTCGGCTCAGAGCCCTCGAAGCTGCCGATCGTGTCGGAGTCATTTGCGAAACACGATCATCCGAACCTGCACCTGGCGATGGAGGAATTTCTGGCCCGGGAAGGGTGGTCCGCGCAGGTGATGGGCGTGGTCGGGCTGCATACGTTCATGGGCCAGGGTCTTTCCGACCTGGTCGCGCCAAAACGATGCACAGCGGCGAGGCGACCGAGGGACCTGTGCATTATGCCAACCTGACGCTCGGCGATGACCGGGTGATCGCGTGTGTGGAGCGCGGGCTGTTCCTGATCAAGGCCGGCGCCGAGCGGCTCGCCGTCTTCATGCGCGATGAGGGCAAGATGCGCATGCAGGAGAGCTACGTCGTGGACGTGATGGCGCCCGAGCGCACCGCCGCCGAGCGGTTCCTGAGCGAGCTGCGCGACGCGATGCGCGCGCGCAACGTGTACCGGGGACACGTGATCTCGCTGCGCGAGGGGGACATGCGCGAGCTCAAGGTCGGTTTTCACCGGCTGCCGCCAATCGAGCGCGAGTCGATCATCTTGCCCGCGGGTCTGCTCGAGCGAATCGAGCGGCAGACCGTCGGCTTCGGCCGGCACAGCCGCCGGCTGATTGAAGCGGGCCGGCACCTGAAGCGCGGCTTGCTCTTGCACGGGCCGCCCGGAACCGGCAAGACGCTCACCATCATGTATCTCGCCGGCGCAATGCGCGACCGGACGGTGCTGCTCTTGACCGGCCGCGGCCTGGGGTTGATCGGCCGGACCTGCGCGATGGCGCGGACGCTCGAGCCTTCCATCGTCGTCCTGGAGGACGTCGATCTGATCGCCGAGGAGCGGACCAAAGGGGGCGCAAGCTGCGCGACCCCCTTGCTGTTCGAGCTGCTCAACGAGATGGACGGCCTGGCCGACGACGCCGATATCTTGTTTCTGCTCACGTCGAATCGGCCCGAGCTGCTCGAGCCGGCGCTGGCGTCGCGGCCGGGGCGGGTCGACCAGGCGATCGAGATCCCCGCGCCCGATGAAGACTGCCGCCGCCGCCTGTTCGCGCTCTATGGACGGGGTCTGTCGCTGCAAGTGGCCGACCTGCCCCGCTTCATTGCTCGCACCGAGGGAGCCAGCGCCGCGTTTATTCGCGAGCTCTTACGAAGGGCGGCTTTGTTTGCAGCCGACGCCGAGGGCGCGATCGTCGTCACCGACCGGCACCTCGACGATGCGCTGCACGACCTGGTTGTTCAGGGGGGCGCGCTCACCAAGAGCCTGCTCGGGTTCCAATCCCAACTGGGCTTCGGGATGAAAAACTGAGCATTCTGAAACATCACGAAATCAGCACGTTGGAATCCGCGATTCCGGATTTCGAGTTGCGTCTTGATTGACCTTTGACCTTTCATGCCCGTGTCACGCTTTCCGTTATTCAGCTTTGGCCGGGCAACCCTCCGCGACGAGCCAAGGGCGACGTCATCGCGGCCAAGGCGTTTGAGCGCGCCGAAGCGCGTCGGATTCACGCTGGTGCTCGTGCTCCTGGCGTGGTTGCTGCTGGAGATCGGCGCGTTCTTTTTGTTCTGGCTGGCCACGGGGATGCCGTTTTCCTGGAGCGAAGCGCAGCGACTGCGCGGATTTCACGTCAACCAGTCGGACTCGCGGGCGAGCGCCGGTTTTGCGCAGGTGCATCCGTACGTGGGATACGTCGAGGAGCCGCGCGCGAGCAGTGGAATTCGCCGGCTGGCCGACGACGCGTCGATGCCGGTCTCGGAGTTTGGCTACATCGACCATAAACTGCCGATTCAGCGCACGGCGCGGACCGGTTGGTGATCGGAATCACGGGTGGCTCGGTCGCGTGCTTTTTCGCGATCAACGGGACGAAGCGATTGGAAGAGGCGCTCGCGCAGGATCCGAGGTTCGCCGGCAAGCAATTCGTGTTCGTCAACCTGGCGCTGCCGGGTTACAAGCAGCCACAGCAACTGATGACGCTGGCCTACTTGCTATCGCTGGGCGCTGAATTCGACATGATCGTGAACATCGACGGGTTCAACGAGGTCGCGCTGGATGAGTTTGAAAACTCCGAGAAATACCTGTTCCCTGCCTTCCCCCGGCTGTGGCAGGCACGAATCGTCGTGAGCGACATGAACCTGGGCTTCAACCGGATCAAGCTGTTGCTGATCAATGCCGAGCGAGCGGAACTGGCACGCCAGTTTTCACGGCCGCCGTGGGGCTATTCGCCGCTGGGCAACCTGATCTGGCTGCTGCTCGATCGACGACTGGACCACCAGGTCACGCGGGTCCTCGATAGCTACCGCTCGCCGGAACGCGCCGGCCTGCCCCGCTCTGCGACGGGGCCTCGGCGCGAATTCGCCACTGCCGGAGATCGCTACGAGTTTCTCGCCCAGACCTGGGCATCGAGCTCGCTCCAGATGAATGGTTTGTGCCGGGCCAGGGGGACGCGCTATTACCACTTTCTCCAGCCCAACCAGTACGTCGCCGGGTCGAAGCCGATCCTCGACGCCGAGAAGCGCATCGCCATCTTTGAAGGCCATCCGTACAGCCAGGGCGTCGACGCGGCTACCCTATTCTGCTACGGAAGGGCGAGACGCTCATCAAGGAAGGCGTCGCGTACCACGACCTCACGCAACTCTTCGCCGGCCATCCGGAATCGATCTACATCGACCACTGCTGCCACTTCAATCAGGCCGGCTATGAGATCATGGCGGAAGCGATCGCCAGACACATCCGTGAAGATCGGTCGGCCAAGACCGATTGACCCAAGGGTCGATTGAGCCGAGCCCGGCATTTGCCGAGTACGAGACCGTTCCTGGCGCGGCAGCGGCCTCCGGTCGATGACCGTCGCCCCGAGCCGGGGCTCGGATATTTTATTTGTGGTGGATTCCTCGAAACTTTCGTCCGCGGCCGGCGTTTAATGGATAGCAGTCCGAATCATGCAGGGGGAACCACGAAAATGACACTGATCGGACAGACGATCGCGCACACGACGCGGAATGCGGCCCTGGTACTTGCGATCCTGGTATTGCCCGCCGGCTTGGCCCATGCCAGGGGGGGACACGGCGGGGGTCATGGCGGTGGCGGACACGGCGGTGGTGGCGGCCATGCCGGCGGTGGAGGTCATGGCGGCGGCATGCATTTCGGCGGTGGCGGCGGCGCATTTTGGCGGCGGTGCCGCGCAGTTCGGCGCTGGAGCCATGCACTTCGGCGGCGGTGCAGCGCAGTTCGGCGCTGGAGCCATGCGGTTCGGCGGAGGTGCGCAAATTGGGGCGGCGGCGGAGCGCACATGGGGAGCGCGGCCCATCCTGGCGGAGCATCCGTTCAGTCTGCGCCGACACTGCATCCGGCCGTTCTCAACCAATCTGCTTCCAGCGGTGGGAGCAGGGCTGCGCGTCGATCCGGCATCGCGCAGCAGTTCTCGGTGAATGCCGGCAACTCGAGCGGTCGCAGCGCAGCGGCAGGCGCAGGGTCGCGCTCCAAGATGCTTCCGGCGGGAATCACCGGGACCCACAATCTCTCTCAAGGAACGACCGGAAACCAGAACACGAGCACTCCCGCGAGCACCACGACGAATCCGATCAACGGGACCGGCGGGCTCAATAATCCCGCGAACACGAGCGGCCTCACCAACACCGGCACCATCAACGGCGGGATCGGGTCGAGCAACTTCAACTTCTGGGGCTCCGGCTTCCTCGGCTCGGGGTTAGGCAATCAGGGCATCGGCTTCGGCAACGGAGGGTTCGGCAACGGCGGGTTCGGCGGCTTTGGCAACGGAGGGTTCGGCGGCTTCGGCAACGGAGGCTTTGGCAACGGAGGGTTCGGCGGCGGAAACGGCGGGTTCGTCTCGGTGTACGTTCCCGGGCTGGGCTGGATCATGCTTCCCATGGCAGCCCTTCGCGCCGCCATCTTCTGAACCGCCGGGAATGAGGACAGACCCGGAACTGTTTGATCAGGACCAGGCGTGTCGGTGTCGCCGCGACGCGAGTCGCGGCGATTTCGGCGCATTTTCGATCGCGCGATGCCGTCTCGGCGGTTCATTCCCCCGATCTTCTGCGCGTACCACTCCCTCGCCCGTCGGAATGCCACTCATCCCGCCTGGCCTGTTCGCCTTGCCCGGCTTGCCGCGCAGTCGGCGAGCCATGCTGGGCCCGATGCTCCTCGAAGCATCGGTAAGAACACAGGCAAACCTTGCACCAAGGGCAGAAGACAGCATCACGCAACCTTCGGCCGCATTGTCGGCAGTGGCTGGACGTAGACATAAATGCTCCCAAGGTTGTTGACGTATTTCTAACTCGCAATCCCGATGCCACCAAACGGGATCCGCCGAGTTGCTCGCGGATTTACACGTCGCGCCCGCTGGCACTCGCCGAAGATTACGGCGGAGCGGGCGAATATCTGAGGGTACTCCACATTGCGCGCATGAGCCTGCAGAAAAATGCTGTCATTACCGGCGGAGCCGATACTGCCCTTGCGACCTATATCGCGCGATCGTGTGAATGCCTGTTAAGATCAAGGACTGTTGACGCGGACGCCAGCCGCCCATGACTGCGCTCTTGGTGGCGCGGTCGGGAGCTGGCACTGGTTCTCGCCGTGCCGGGGGCGTGCCGAGTGGTCTGCCCGTGCGACACGGCCTCTTCGAGGAGCTTTTCGGATGAGCAAGCGATGGATCAATCAACTCGCGTTCCTGACCACGCTCTCGATCGGGGCGATCCTGACCCTGGGCGGGTGTGAGTCGAAGGGGCCTGCCGAGAAGGCGGGCGAGTCGATCGACAAGGGCATCCGCGACGCCAAGGATGCCGTGAATCCTCCGGGCCCCGGCGAGAAAGTGGGGCGCAACCTCGACAAGGCCCTCAAGCCCTGAGCGCGGTCGGGTCAATCCGGTGATTCAGGTTGAACGGGATCAGCCTGAAGTTCACCGGAATCGGGGTCACTCGCGCTCGAAGAAGACGAGCAGAGTGTTTCCGTAGCGCTTCTGCCTGAGCTCTCGCATGGATTCCAGGTCCAGCGTCGCGTATTCCTTGGGATCGATCTGGACGACCGCCAGCCCGGCGCCCTGTTGCTCTTCCTCCGGTTGCTCGGCAACACCGCGCAGCAATTCGGGCCGGCTGGCGATCAGCTCCATGGCCTCGACCCAGAGGTTCTTGTACTGCGGAGGCGCGACATAGATCAGATCGAACGCGCTGTCCGATTCCTTGAGGTACCTCAGGGCATTGTCGTGCCGAACGAGCGCGCGGTCCGAGAGTCCCGTGAGTGCGAGGTTTTTCGTGATCGTGGCGACGGCCTGACGTCCGGAATCGATAAACGTGCAGCGCCCGGCGCCCTGGCTCAGCGCCTCGATGCCCACGCTGCCGCTCCCCGCGAACAGGTCCAGCACCTCCATCCCCGAGATCCGCGGACGCAGCATGTCGAAGAGGGCGGTCTTGACGCGGTCGAGGATCGGGCGGCGTGCCTCGGCCAGGGACCAGCAGCAGTTTCGTTCCTCGGGCCACGCCGCCGACCACTCGCATTCGCAGCCTCCTCGAGCCGAACCGGTCGAGCGCTTAGAGCCGTCAGGGAAGGACCGCCCATGCGCGGGCCTGTTCGCCAGGAAATCGGGCGCGTGCCTCAGGCCGACTGCGCGATCTGAAGCTGGTGGTTTGAGAGCGTGGTGAAGCCGCTGGCCGTGATCAGGTAGTTCCGCTCGAAACGCATGCCGCCCTCGCCTTCGATGTACAAGCCCGGCTCCAGCGCGACCACGTCGCCGGCCTGGAGCGTGTCGGCGCTTTCGGGGACGAAATACGGCGGCTCGGGATGACCAAGGCCGATCCCGTGGCCCGAGTGAGTCGAGAAGGCGCCGGCGAGACCGAGGGCGTCGAAGTGTCGCGCACGGCGGCGTCGACCGCACGGGCCGCGGTGCCGGGCTTCAGCAGGCGCTCGCCCGCGCCGATCGCGCCCAGGCACGCCTGGAACAGCTCGCGCTGGCGCGGCGACGGGCCGCCTCCGACGGCGAACGTGTTGGTGAAATCGCCGCGATAACCGGAGACGACGACGGAGAAATCGGCCAGGAAGAGGTCGCCGCGCTCGATCACGCGCGACGTCGGCGGCCCCCCCTTCTCGCGCTCGGGCGCGGGCCCGATGCAAAATCGCCGTATACGATCGCCGGCTCGCCCAGCTCGGCCATCGCGGCGTTCTGGACGATCCGGTACACGTCCAGCTCGGTCATCCCGGGCGCGACCTGCGCGAGCGCCGCCGCCTGGGCTCGCTCGCCGGCCCGCATCGACCGGCCGAGCACGTCGATCTCGTCGGGGTCCTTGGCGCCGCATCGGGCGGATGACCGGCGCGATGTCGAGGATTTCGAGCCGCGGGCGCAGGCGCGAAGACCCTCGAGCACGCCCGCGGGGACGCTGGAAAGCTCGATGCCGACCCGCTGCGCCGGCATCTGTGCCAGCCGGCCGAGGGCCGTTTCGACGAGCTGGATCCGGCGATTCGGGGCCGAGTGGGTTCCGTCGTACCAGGGCGGGGCGTCGACCGCATCGACGTGCGCTGCGCTCGAGGAACGGATCGAGCATCGAATCGGCCACCAGGGTGGCACGCGCCGGCTCGAGGATGAGCAATGCGCCGGATTCGACGGACCGGAACACGAACGGGGAAGGCACGTAATTGGCGAAATAGATCAGGTGTGACGGATCGCCGACGATCAAAAGGTCGCATGGCGCCTCGAGCGCGTTCCACAGCCGGTGTCGACGCGCAGCACACCCCTGGGCAGTCAGCATGGCTTCCGATCTCCGTGTAGGACGCAGATGTCTGACGCGGCCGCGATTATGTATCGGCCGAGCTAGCGCTGCACGCGTGCGCTGCCTCCCTTGGCGAGGGCCTCGACCTCGGGCAGACGCGCCATGGTGACGTCGCCGCGGAACGTGGTCAGTCAGCGCCCATGCGCCCAGCCGAGGCGAAGGGCCTCCTCCGGGGATCGCCCGGTGAGCAGCCCGTAAATGAGGCCCGAGGCAAATCCATCGCCGCCGCCGATGCGGTCCAGGACGTCGAGCTCGCGGGTGGGGCTGACGTAGCGCTTTCCCTCGAGCCACAACACGGCCGCCCAGTCGTGGCGGTTGGTGGAGTGCACTTCGCGTAAAGTTGTCGCCACGACCTTGATGTTGGGATGCAGCGCGACGACACGGTCGATCAGCTTGAAAAACGTATCCGGGTCGAGGCTCGATTTGGCAGCGACGTCCTGTCCGGGCAGGCCCAGCCCCTTCTGCAGGTCTTCCTCGTTTCCGAAGAGCGCATCGAGGTGGCTTGCGATCTGGTTCATCACCTTGTGGCCGCGCTCGGCGCCGCCGGCGGATGCCCACAGCTTGGCCCGGTAGTTGAGGTCGAAGGATATCAACGCCCCCGCGGCCTTTGCCGCCTGCATTCCCTCGATGATGAGCGGCGCGGTCGTCTCGGAGAGTGACGCGAAGATGCCGCCGGAATGGAACCAGCGCACGCCGCGGCCGAAGATTTCCGCCCAGTCGAAATCCCCCGGCTTCAGCAGCGCGCCCGCCTCATTCGCGCGGTTATAGAACACAACCGGCGGGCGCAGCCAAATCCCAGGTCGCTGTAGACCGTCGCGATGTTCGGCCCGCGAACGCCGTCGTGCTCGAACCACTTGTAGAACGGCGTGACGCCGGTGGAGCGGACCTGGGCCTGGACGAGCTCGCCGATCGGGTAATTCACCATGGCGGTCGCGATGCCGGTCTTCAGCCCGAAGCAATCGGCCAGGCCCGCGGCGACGTTGTACTCGCCGCCGGAGACATGGATGTCGAACGAGCGCGCCTTGCGAAACGGCGTCACGCCCGGATCCAGCCGGTGAACCAGCGAGCCCAGTGCGAGGAAATCCAGCTCACAGGGATCCTTGCGGATCGTCAGGCTGCTCATCGTTTGTGCTCCGAAATCTGCCTCTCTCTGCCCTGCTCGGCTGCCGGTGGTCAACTCGCGACGTTCACGAAGACCTTGAGTGCCTCTTTCTCCTCGAGCAGCCGCATCATTTCCTTGTAGCTGTCGAGCCCCGAGACGGGATGCGTCAGGATCTGCGCGGTGATCCCGGGGTAGGTCAGCTCGCCATGGGAAAGGGCCTGGAGTCCCAGCTCGAAATGGTGACGATTGCCGTTGACGCTGGAAACCAGGAGCTTGTTGCCGAGCACCCACTCGATGTTGATCTTGGCGGCGTCGATGGTCACGTTTTGACTGCCACCCGTGATGCTGGTCCAGATGAGGCCGCCGTTGTGCGCGAGGACCTCCATGGCGCGGAAGCAGACCTCCGCGTTGCCGGTCGCCTCGAAGATGAGATCCGGCTTGCCCACCTGTTTCGCGAGATCGGCGAGCGACATTTTCTTACTGCTGATGTAAGTGGCGCCGTACGCCTCGACGATCGCCGACTTGCGATGCGGGCCCGGCTTGGTGGCGATCGTGTGCACCTCGATTCCGCGCAGCTTGAGCATCATCGTCGCCAGCAGCCCGATCTGGCCGGCGCCGAGTACGAACGCTCGCTTCGGGTGCCAGACTTGCAGCCGGTCCTGGGCAAGAACCGCCTGCTCGATCGCCTTGGCGCAGATGCTGGCCGGCTCGGCGAGCACGCCCAGGTGCTTGAGGTTCTGCGGAACCTTCACGACGAATTCCGCGTCGTCGACGAAGTACTCGGTCAGGAAGCCGTGGCACAGGTTGATGCCGCGCTCGTAGTAGACCTCTTCGCTGGTGATGTCGTTGCGCCGATCAGGTCGAACAGTGATCCGCCCGGCCGGCGGACGGTGCAGGTCACGTAGTCGCCGGGCTTGACCTCCGTCACCTTGTTTCCCACCTCGACGACCTGGCCGAAGCTCTCGTGCCCGATCACGAGATGCTCGCCGCCCGGCGGAGCATTGCCGTAAAGGGCCTCGTTGATCTCGCGGTCGGTGGCATCAACGCCGATCTGCAGCACCTTGACCTTGACCGCGCGGCCGTCGGCGATCGTGCATACGTGAGGATGCGGCTGGCCCGAAAGCTCGGGGACCGGGATGTTGCGCAGGTGAACGCTGTTCGGCTTGCCGGGGAGCACAGCAACGGCTTTCATCGGGAAGTCGCCTGAAGAGGGAAGTCGGAATGAGAAACGCGGAAACGCCGGCGCCCGGGCGTGATCTCGCGCTAGCCCGCGGAGAATCGGTAGATCGTGGTCTGGGTGTACGTCGCGCCGGGCCGCAGGATCGTGGACGGAAAGCTGGCGTGGTTGACCGAGTCAGGATAGTGCTGCGCCTCCAGGCAGAACGCCTGATGCTTCTTGTAAATGACGCCATCTTTGCCCTTGAGGGTGCCGTCCAGGAAGTTGCTGGTGTAAAGCTGCACCGCCGGCTCGGTGGTGAACATCTCGAGCATGCGCCCGCTGCCGGGCTCGCGCACCTTGGCGGCGAGCGCCGGCGTCTTGCCGTCGCCGCGCAACACATAGTTATGATCGTAGCCGCCGGGCTCGCCCTTGATCTGTTTGATGCGTGCCCCGAGTGGCGCCGGGCTGGTGAAGTCGAGCGGCGTTCCCTTCACCGTTGCGATCTCGCCGGTGGGGATCAGCGTGTCGTCGACCGGCGTGTACTGGTCGGCCGCAAGCATGAGCTCATGACCGAGGATCGAGCCCGCGGCGGGTCCGGCGAGATTGAAATAAGAGTGGTTGGTGATGTTCAGCGGCGTCGCCTTGTCGGTGGTGGCGGTGTAGTCGATCTTGAGCTCGAGCGCGTCGGTGACGGTGTAGGTCACGCTCACCGAAAGGTTCCCGGGGAATCCCTCCTCCCCGTCCCGGCTCAGATAGCTGAGCTTGACCGCCGGGCCGGCCGGGCCGCTCGCGTCCTCGGCTTTCCAGACGACCTTGTCGAATCCCTTGTTTCCGCCGTGCAGCGTGTTGGGCGGATTATTCACGGCCAGCTTATATTCCTGGCCGTCCAGCGTGAATCGCCCCTTGGCGATCCGGTTGGCGACGCGGCCGGTGGCTGCGCCGAAGTACGGGTGGCCACCCAGGTAGCCCGCGAGATCGTCAAATCCCAGGACCACATTGGCCTGCTTGCCGTTCCGGTCGGGAACGTCGATTTCGGTGACGATCGCCCCGAAGGTGATCACCTTGACCGTCATCTTGCCGCTCGCGAGCACGTACAGGTCGACCGCGGTCCCATCCGGAGTTTTGCCAAAGTCCATCCGCTCGAGACTCCTCTGGCTGTGCGCTTGCCTGGCTTCCGCCGTGTCCTCGCCGCGGGCGGGCAAACCGCCCATCCCCAGGAAGGAAGCCGCCGACACCACGAGCATAACGCCGATTCGCATGGAGCATCCCCCCTGGGTCAACGCCTGAGGATACCGCAGAGCGTGGAGCGAGTCAGTAAGCTTCCCGAAAAACCGCGGCGACCGAGAACAGCAGGCCCCCGGCGGACGTATCGACGTAGAGCCTCGCAGCGTCGGAACCCTTGACTCGCGACGCATACCACTGGCGACAGACTGCATCCGTGCTGCACCCCACCTATGGCACGCGAAATGCGGCTCAAGACCGCAACACACACAGTCGCCACGCAATCATAGGGCAGTGAATCGGCTCGCATTGCGGACAACGCCGCCGGAGGATCACCGATGAGACGCAGAAAGCGCGAGAACCCGTGCCGTAAGACCATGTTCACCCTCGAATTGCTCGATGACCGCACGCTGCTCTCCCTCGCCCCGACGAGCGCCCTCATGGCCGCGGCGCCGGTGGCGCAGCCCGCGGCCGCGGCCAGCCCGATCGACGCGGCCCTGGTCGGTCGGTACGAGGCGGCGATCGAGCGCCTTGCCAACAAATATTCAGCGCAAGCCCACCGCCTCGACAACCTGCTCTCGAGCCGGCTCGCGAATCTCAACCACAAACTGACGACCGCCATGACTCGCGACCAGGCCATGATCGCAAGCGCCACATCATCCAGCGCAACTTGCCGCCGCCCGGTTATCCGCGTCTGACACCACATTTGTGAACCAGTTCGGTCTCGTGGTCGACACCATGAACAGCCGACTCACGCAGTTCCAGAACAATTTTCAGAATCAGTTGAACGCCATCGGAAACCGGTTCACGAAAGCCAATTCCCTGTTTGCGATCCCCACGCGCACCGTCACCCTCAACCTGCGGGCGGCCACCAGCCGGCTCTCGTCCAGTCTTCAGTCCGCGCTGGGTACCGAAAGCAATGCAATCCAGACAGCAGTTGCTCAGCTCAACACCGACCTGACCGCAACGGTCAATGCGTCGAGCTCGACGAGCGTGGCCGCGGGCACGGGCGGGACGGGCACGAGCGTGAGCATCATGACCGGCTCAGTGGGAACCACCGTCGGGCTCGCTGCGGGAAGCATCACCACGACGACGACGGCAACGGGGCCGATCTCAACGATCGTATCCGCGGGGACCGTCGTCCCGTCGACCCCGCCGTTTGCACAGATCGCGACGGCGCCGCCGACCTCGGCGCGCGACCAGCCAGGTTCAAGAGTTTTCCCAGGCCTTCACGTCGTTCAACGCCGCGCTCCAGCAGATCGCCACCACGCTGCAAACGGATTTCGGCTCGTTCACGACCCAGCTACTGGCCAATAATCAAGCGGTGTTGAACACATTCACGACGAGCCCGTCGGGCGTCTTCTCGCCAATCATCGTGAGCGCATCGGGAGGCTCGACAATCTCGCCGGTGCTTCCGGCCACGCCGACGCTCCCGGGCGGACTATCGACCCCGACGAGCCCTGGGTTTGCGATCCCGACAACGCCGGTGTTCACGATCCCCACGACCCCGGGCATCGCGACTCCGACGTTGCCAGGGCTCACGACCCCGACGTCCCCGGGCTTCGCGATTCCGACCAGCCCCGGGATTACGATTCCGACCACCCCGGGGGGGCCGGCCACGCCGACTGCCCCAGGCGGTACGGCGACGCCGACCACCCCGACGGTCCCCGCGACCCCGACCACCCCCGGGGGTCCGTCCACACCGACAAGCCCTTCGGGGCCAACCACCCCCACGACCCCAGGCGGCCCGGCGACCCCGACAACCCCGGGAGGTCCAGCGACGCCGACGCTCCCATGATGATGGCTGACCAGCCGTAGAACCTGTGCGCGACGCGGGAGCCGAGCCGACTGGTAGCGGCGCCCGCGGCAGCGCACCGAGGCCCGGGCGCATACGTACGTCCGCCTACTCTCTGTCTGCGAAAAAAGTCGGCGAGATCCTTCATTATTTTTCTGGATCTGTCGTCGCGCGAGGAGCAGGCCGCCGGCGCGTGATGAAATGAAGGCGATGGCCCTGTCGACCCGGAAGGCGCATCGGACCGTCATGTCGGAGGCGCCCACTCGTTTTCGACGTCCTCAAGGGGGTGGTTTCGCGGCACGAGACTCCGAGGTTCTGGGCTGCGTGCTGGTTGCCGCCCCCCGCTTCGCGGTGAGCTCTGAAGGGAAGACGTGTGATGCCTGAGCGCGGGAGGCCGATCGACGAGCTGGTTACACGAGGCCGGCAATTCGGCCGCGCGGAACCCGAGGCGTGGCTGCGCCCGGATCGCGAAGGTCACGAACATCGTGGCGCGGAGGTCACGCCGGTGTCCGGGACGGGAGGCCGAGGCACGGACGAAACGGCGAGCTGGAGCTCCCACGGCGAAGCGAGCCGCGCGGCGGTCTCGAGCCGGCTGGCGACGTCGCAGGGGGCCTGGGCGCCAGTGCGAGCGGTTTCTCTCCGAGAGCGGTGATCGCCACGGGCCCGCGGCCGCACGCGGCCTCGGAGGCCGAGCCGCGTGGTGCGGGCGCGGCTGCGCGAGCTGCCGCTGATTCACATCCTCACGCTGGCGATGGCGGCTTTCTGGCGCTGGACGATCCTCGCCGATCTTGATCACGGGCTTCCCTATCTCGATGCCTGCGTCATCGCAGTGCTCGCAGGCAATGCCGGCCTGCTGTGGAGCCGATTGCGCGTCTCGCTCGGCTGGCTGCGGGCGATCGAGCTGGGAATGGTGGCGATGCTCGGGCTGAGGCTGGTCATCGTCGAGTATCGCCTGGTGCTGTTATTTTCGCTGCGCGACGATCCAATGATGGCGCAGTTCATCGTGAAGAACGTTGTGCTCCTCACGGCCATCCTCATACCCAGTTATGGACTGTACGTCCCCAAGAACTGGCGCACGGCCGCGCTCGTGGTGGGACCACTTGCCCTCTTGCCCTTCGTCACGCTGTCAGCCCTCTATTTCCGCCACCCAGACGCGATGGGCTGGCTGGTCCGCGGCTGGGCGGGCAGCGACGCGCCGCGGTTCTTGTGGTTCAGCTTCGATGCGCTTACCCTGCTGATTCTGGCCGTGGCGTCGACCTTCGGTGCCCGCGCGATCTCGCTCTTGCGGCGGCAGATCAGCGAGGCCAGGGATCTCGGTCAGTATCGACTGCGCCGCCGGATCGGCGCCGGCGGGATGGGCGAGGTCTACCTCGCCGAGCACCAGCTCCTCAAGCGCCCGTGCGCCCTGAAGCTGCTGCGGCCGGAGAGCGTGGGCGATCCCAGGTCGCTGGCGCGGTTCGAGCGCGAGGTGCGCCTGACCGCCGCGCTCTCGCACCCCAATACCGTCGAGATCTACGACTACGGGCGCACCGACAAGGGGACGTACTACTACGTGATGGAATACCTGCCGGGTCTGAGCCTCGCGGAGCTGGTCGAGCGCCATGGGGCAATGGCACCCGGGCGGGTCGTGTTCCTGCTGCGACAGGTGTGCTGGGCGCTGCGCGAGGCGCACGCGGCCGGGCTGATCCATCGCGACATCAAGCCGTCCAACATCTTCGTATCGCGCCGCGGTGCCATCGACGACGTCGCCAAGCTTCTGGACTTTGGCCTGGTCATGCCCCCGGCCCGCACGGCGCGCCCCCACCTGAGCGGCGAGGGGCAGGTCGTGGGCACACCGCTCTACATGTCGCCGGAACAGGCCAGAGGGCGGCGCGGCGCTCGACGGCCGCAGCGACATTTACTCACTGGGCGCGGTCGCCTACTACCTGCTGACCGGTCGCCCCCCCTTCGAGGGCGCGCACGAGATGGCGGTCTTGATCGCGCATGCGCACGATCCGGTCGTGCCGCCATCAACGCTCCGCGAAGAGATCCCCGCCGATCTCGAGGACATCGTGTTGCGGTGCCTGGCCAAGGCCGCCGCGGATCGGTTTGTCGACTGCGAAAGCCTGGAACAGGCCCTCGCCGAGTGCGCTGCGCGGGCGATTGGGATCGGAAACGGGCCGCTCGCTGGTGGCGACACGTCGATCGGCCCGAACAACGCTCCCGTCTGTCACCCGGCCCGGACGCTTCGGAAATGGGCGGCACGCGAGCGCACACTGTTCAGAGCCGTCCGTGAGCGATCGAGTACGATGCGGTGCCGGCGGGTGCGCGCGAGCAACGGCCGTCCGCGCGGCTCATCCGCGGCGCGGGCGGTAGTCGCCGTCTTCACGCAAACCTCACGATCAACACACTTGAACCCTCGCTCGAGTCTCTGTTATCACATCGTGCGTCCGCCGATGCACCGACCCTCGCCAGTAACACCCCCGCCAACTTCCCGAGACCGCCCCATGAACGTCGCACGCACGCTCAAGATCACGGCTTGCCTGCTCGTGATTGGCTCCGCACGCGTTTTGTCCCAGGATCAGGCTCGTCAGACCGCCGCGCCGCGCAAGGAGCGGCCGAGCCTCCGTTCCTGGTCAAGCCGTACCTGCAGCTCGGCCACAGCCCGGGTCCCGGCAAGATTCGCTCTTGTGGCACGCGAGCGACGCTGACGCGAGCTGGACCGTCGAGCTCAGGCCGGGGACCGGCAGGCGCTGGCAATCTTGCGAGGGGGCGTCGTTTCATCGGATCGCGGTTGACGGCGTCGCGCCGCACCGGGTGTATCAGTCCGCGCTCGAGGGCCCGGAACCGGGGCAGCTCTTCTCGTACCGGCTGAGCAAGGATGGCAAGGCCGTGTTCGAGTCTGACGGCCGCGCGCCAAAAGCAGCCGACCAGCCGCACCGATTCGTGGTGTTCGGCGATTGCGGCGCCGACACGCCCGAGGAACGCGCGATCGCCTACCGCGCCTTTGTGTCCAAGCCCGACTTTGTGATGATCACCGGCGACATCGTGTACGGGAAAGGCCTGGTTTCCGAATACCGTTCCAAGTACTGGCCGATTCTCAATTGCGACGAAGCGTCGGCCGCCGCGGGCGCGCCCCTGTTGCGCTCGACCCTGTTTGTGGCCGCGCCCGGGGAATCACGACATCGCGTCGCGCGACCTCGGGCAGACGCCCGACGGCCTTGCCTACTTTTATTACTGGTATCAGCCGCTCAATGGTCCGATCGGCAAAGTCGGCGGTCCGATCACGGCGCCCTGGCCGGGCCCGAGGCGAACCAGAAGGCATTTACGGACGCCGCGGGCAGTGCGTTTCCGCGGATGGCGAATTTCTCGTTTGACTATGCCAATGCCCACTGGACCGTCCTCGACGCCAACGCCACCGTGGACTGGACCGATCGCGCGCTACAAGAGTGGGTCGCGGCCGACCTGGCATCCGCCAAGGGGACGACCTGGCGGTTCGTGAGCTTCCACCAGCCCGGGTTCAACTCGTCGAAGACGCACTTTGGCGAGCAGTACATGCGGATCCTGGCCCCCGTGTTCGAGGCCGGTAAGGTCGACGTCGTGTTCAATGGCCACGTGCACAACTACCAGCGGTCGTACCCCCTCCGCTTCACGCCAGCGGCCGCCAACGGTGCAGCACCCGCCGTGGGCACAGACGGAAAGATCACCAAGTCGCGGCGCATCGACGGCACGCTGGCGCTCGACAAGGCCTTTGGCGGCCAGACCGACCTTACGCCCGAAGGCGTGATCTACCTCGTCACGGGTGCCGGCGGGCAGCACCTCTACAACCCCGAGCAGCAGGACGACCCCGCGTCCTGGCAGGAATTCACTTACAAACACATCTCCAAGGTCCACTCGCTCACCGTGGCCGACGTCGACGGCCCGACGTTGACCGTCCGCCAGCTCACCGCCGGAGGCGACGAGGTCGACCGGTTCGTGATCAAGAAGTGACGGCGATTCGCCGACGGCACCCGATCTCCCGGCCGCACGGAAGCGGCCCAAGTTCGAACTCTGAATAGCAGAGTGGCCGCGGCGCTGGTACACTTTTGGGCGATGTTGGTGAAACTCCCAGTCACGCCAGGGAGCATGAATGCGGCGATGTTAAAGATTCTGGGCGACAGAGCTCGGGATTGCGATGGGATCACGCGGCGGAGCTTTCTCCAGGCCGGGGTGCTCGGCCTCGGCGGTCTGGCGCTGCCGGATCTGCTCGAGAATTCGGGCCTCGGCGGCGGCGAGTGGGGACAGCACGGGCAGGAGCGTCATCCTGTTCTGGCTCAGCGGCGGTCCGGGCCACATGGAGACCTGGGACCCCAAGCCCGATGCCCCGCGCGGGTTCCGCGGCCCGTTCGGCGCGATCGCGACCAGCGTCCCCGGGGTCCAGTTCGGCGAGCTGTTGCCCGAGCAGGCGAGGCGGATGGACCGGCTGGCGATCCTCCGGACGGTCAACCACGGCACGGGCGACCACACCAAGGGCAACCACTGGATGCTCACCGGCTACGAGGGGCCCGCCTTCAACGCCCCCGACAACAAGGTTCAGCGCCGGCCGTCGATGGGCTCGGCGGTCGCCCGGCTCAAAGGAGCCGGGCGGCACGGGATGCCTCCTTACGTCGCCGTGCCCAACCTCCGGGGCGGGACCGACAACCTGTTCCACTACGCGGCCTATCTCGGCGGCGGTGCCAACCCGTTCGTCGTCGAGTCCGACCCGAACGACCCAGAAGTTCCGGGTCAAGAACCTGACGCTGCCGAGGGGCGTCTCGCTGCGCCGCCTGGAGGATCGCCGCCGCGTGCTCGAGGCGATGGACGGGCTTCGCCGCGACGCCGATCCGGAGCTCCGCGACCTCGACGCCTACTACCAGCGGGCCTTCGAGATGCTCACCGGCAAGGCGGTGGCCGCTGCCTTCGACATCGCCGCCGAGCCGCCGCTGGTCCGCGACCGCTACGGCCGGCACACCTTCGGCCAGAGCGCCTTGCTGGCCCGGCGGCTGGTCGAGGCGGGCACTCCGTTCGTCACGGTCAACTGCGTCCCGTGGGACCACCACGGGACCCCGCCCCAGCTCAAGACCGAGGAGGGCGCCCGAGAAGCTCATCCCGCCGCTCGACCGGGCGATCGGCGCACTGATCGACGACCTGATCGCTCGCGGGCTGTACGAGTCGACCCTGGTCGTGGCGATGGGCGAGTTCGGCCGGACCCCGCGGATGAACAAGGACGCCGGCCGCGACCACTGGGGCAAGACCTTCAGCGTCCTGATGGGCTGCGGGTCGATGAAGATGGGCCAGGTGATCGGCCGGAGCAGCGCGCGCGGCGAACACGTCGTCGACCGGCCGATCAGCCCGCAGGACGTCGCCGCGACGGTCTACCACCACCTGGGGATCGACGCCCGCTCGATCACGTTCGAGGATCGAACCGGCCGGCCGACCTATCTGATCGAGAACGGCGAGCCGATCCGCGAGCTCGTCGGTTAGTCGTCGCTCGGCCCCCAGGATCGTCGATCGGTCGTACGGCGTGCTGTCCCTTATTCATGATGAGGCCCGAGCCATGACGCACGATGATTCCGCGTCGTCCGTTTCCAGCGCGACGCGACGCCAGTACCTGCAATGGACCGGGGGCGCGATCGCCTCGCTCGCGTTGCTGCCGGATTCACGGGTCCGGGGAGCGGCGGAATCGCAGGCCGCCCGTCCAAGACCCCCATTCCGTTTCAGCTAGGCCTGGCGAGCTACACGCTGCGGAACTTTGATCTCGATCGGGCGCTAGCGATCACGCGCCGGGTCCAGCTCGACCGCATTTGCCTCAAGTCGATGCACTTGCCACTGGATTCCAAGCCGGCGGAGATCGCAGCGGCCGTCGAGAAGGTCAAGCGGGCGGGATTGGTCCTCTATGGCGGCGGCGTCATTTCCATGAAGAGCGAGCGGGAGATCGTGCAGGCGCTCGAGTATGCCAGGGCCGCCGGAATGCGTTTGATCACTGCTGCGCCCGTGCCCGAGATCCTGCCTGTCCTCGACGAGCAAGTCAAGAAATACGACGTCGTCGTGGCGATCCACAATCACGGCCCGGGCGACCGCTACTTTCCGACGCCCCAGAGCGTCTACAACGCGGTCAAGTCGCTCGACCACCGGATCGGCCTGTGCATCGACATCGGCCACACCGTTCGCATCGGCGCTGACCTGTTGGGCTCGATCCGCAATTTTGGAGTCCGGCTGTTTGACCTGCACATCAAGGACGTGACCGCGGCGACACCAGAAGGGCGCGGGACTCCCGTGGGCCGCGGAATCATCGATTTCCCTGGTCTGGCCGCGCGCTCATCGAGGTCAAGTTCCAGGGAGTGGCTGCCTTCGAGTACGAGGAACAGCCGGACGATCCCCTCCCGGGTCTCGCGGAATCCGTCGGGTTTCTCAGGGGAGTTCTCGCGGCGATCTGAGAACAAGAGTTGCCCCGGCGGGCGCGGGACGATCTCAGGACCGGGAAAGCGTGATCTCGCGGACGACAATTGCTGGACCAGCTCATCGAGAGATCCCCGTGGGCATTCTGCCTCAAGACCCCCTCGACCCGGATCTCGGTGCATCCCCCGGATCTTCCGCGTCGATCAATGTTCCTGCTCGCTCAGGAGGGGAAAAGGAGGCATCGGCGCACCCGCGATCCTGGTCCGTGTTCGCACCTGTGGCACTATCGCTCCTCATCGGCTCGATCCCCTTCCGCGTCGTACTGATGCTGGTCGACACGCGAGCCCCGGATCGACGCCGCGCTAGTCGTTCCGGTCCTCCTGTGCTTGCCACCGGTCGCCGCGGCCCTGGGCTGGCTCGCGGCGGTCCCGATGCCGGAGGGAACACCACGGACGGCGATCACCAAGGCGGTCCGTCGGCTCGCCCTCGCCTATGTCTGCGGCGGACTACTCGGCGCGGCCTGTGGCACGGTCGTGTGCCCCGACCGCTTCACGGGGCCCAGTTATCTACAGTACATCGGCCTTCTCGCCCTTATCGGCGCTGCTCTGTGGTGGTTCGGGTCACTGGCGATTGGCTTCCTCCGCCAGAGGGTTGACCTTCGTTCTATCGCGGGGTTGGGCCACCGGACCCGGCACGATGCGGGAACGCGGCACGGCTGAATCGGAATGCGTTACGAAGCGATCCCAGTGTTCGGCGACGATGACGTCGAACGGGTTCTGGCCCGGGGCGACCTGGGCGAACTCCGCCTCCTCGCCCTGTCCTGCGCCCTCCACTCCCAGAATCGTGAGCAGTCCGAAGCCCTCTGCCTGCGCCTGGCCAATCACGACGATGGCGTCGTCCGAGGGAACGCGATCCTGGGACTTGGGCATGTCGCGCGGATCCATGGAACATTGACGGAGCGTGCCGCAAAGCTCGCGGTAGAGGCCGCGCTGCGAGACACGGACGGGTGGGTCAGGCGGCAGGCAGTGGCAGCAGCGGACGACATCGAGCAGTTCCTGAAGTGGAAGCTCGATCGCCCGTAAACGCATACGCCGCGGATTTAAGAGGATTCACGCGGATCAGATAATAACAGCCGTGATTCCCGCTCCGCCTGCCCGAGATTGAATCGGATCAAAAAGTTCTTCCCGTTCTGTCAGATCCGCGCTCATCCGCGGCCAGATCTCCTCGTAGCGCCTCCATCGATCAGACGAGCCGGCCCGACTGTGTCGCCTGGGTGCGAATCCAGCCATACCATTCGTGCAGGCCGTCGCCGCGACAGCGCCGAGACCTGGATGACGCGCAGCCTGGAATTGACCTTCCGAACACATTCCAGACAGCGCCCGACGTCAAAGGGCACATACGGGAGAAGGTCGATCTTGTTGAGGATCATGACGTCGCTTCCCCGGAACATGTGAGGATACTTCAGCGGCTTGTCGTCGCCTTCCGTGACCGACACAACGACGACCCGCGCGCTCGCCCAGGTCGAAGAGTGCCGGGCACACCAGGTTGCCGACGTTTTCGACCAGGACGACTGAGCCAGGCGGCGGCTCGAGCTGCTGCAGCCCGGAGGCGACCATCGACGCGTCGAGGTGACAGCCCGTCCCCGTATTGATCTGCACGACCCGGCAACCGGTCGCCTGAATCCGCTCGGCGTCATTGGTGGTCTCTTGATCTCCCTCGATCACCGAGATATTCAGCTCCTGGCTGAGGTCGCAGATGGTGCGCTCCAGCAGCGTCGTCTTGCCGGAGCCCGGTGCACTCACCAAGTTCGAGCGCGAGGATCCCGCGCCGGCAAACCAGCCGCGGTTCCGCTCCGCCAGGCGATTGTTCTTGGCCAAGATCTCCGTCTCCAGGTGAATCGTGGTGCCATGCCGGTGCACCTGGCGATCATCCGTCTGGCCGTGATCGCGGCCGGCGTGGTGCTCGTGATGCGAGTGGCGGGCGGGATCATGGCCATGCTCGTGGTCGTGACCATGCACGTGGTCGTGATCGTGATCGTGCCCATGGTGGGAGTGGTCGCCGTCATGGCGATGCTCGACCGCGCGCTCGGTGATGATCGCCGCCGTCGTGCCGGTTTTCAGGTCGATGAGCCGCGGCCTGGAATCGTCAGAGCACCCGCAGGTTTCGCACATCAGATCACCTCGAATTCCTTGATCCGCAGTTCCTCGCCGCTTAGCCAATCCAGCTCGCCGCTGCCGCAGCGGCACAGGTCCAGCGGCCGTTCCAGCACGACGTCCTGTCCACACTCGCGGCAGCGGGCGTGGCCGGGCAGCTCGAGAATCTGGAGCTCGGCGCCCTCGAGCAGCGTCCCCTCGGTGCAAAGGTCGAAGCAGAACCGGATCGAGTCTGGCAAAACGGCCGTGAGCTTGCCGATCTCGAGCACGACGCGCGTGACTTTCCCGTGCGTGCGCAGCAACGATGGCGACGACTTCCTGGGCAATCCCGAGCTCGTGCATGAGGGTACACCTACATGTTCTTGTTCCGGACATATTTCCCGATCGAGCCCAGGGCAAAAACGCTGCCGACCAGCAGGATCAGTACCGAGACCAGCGCGATCGCGGCGCCCGCGACGGCTTCGAGGATTTTCATGGCCTTCTCCTCTTTCCTTTCTCAGGACGACCGCGACTCAATTGGGAACATCCACAGGATAACCCTCGCGGATCTGCATGATGAGCGACTCGATCATGTCGATGGCTTCGCCGACAGCGGTCTGCACCGGCTCGCTCAGCCCGGGCGAGATGTCGTCATCGTTGTCTTCCGGCAGCGGCACGGGCTCGCAGCCCACCAGGAGCACGCGCTTGCCCGGGCTTCCGAGTGTGGTTGCCAGGCGAAGGACTCGCCCGGGGTCCATGCCGTGCGGATCGATCAAGAGTCCGGCAGGATCGGGCTCGCCGGCGGCCGCTTGCTCGGGCTCGATCACGTACAAGGTCCCCGGCGGCTCGCCGCGCCGTGTCGCGTCCACCAGGATCACGACGTCGTCATCATCCATCAGTGCAAAGGTGAGGTCGAAACCGCGGATGCCGAAATCAACCACGCGAACTCCGTCGGGCAACGGTCGTGCGGCGAGCCGCTGGGCTACCTCGACGCCGAACGCATCGTCACCCAGAAAGATGTTCCCGATGCCGGCGATCAGGATGCGCGGCGGCATGATCAGGTCCTCGGTTGGTCGTCGCACGGCTCGAGCTCTTCCGGCCGAAAGAAGAAGCGGTGGCCGGGCTTACCAATTTTGCCCAGGTCCTGGCCCGGGTCGTCGTCCACGGTCACGGCGATATACAGGCGGTCTTCATAGTCCTGCTCGATCGCCGAGATGGTCGCGTGTTTCCCCTTGAGCGCCAGGTCGAAGATATCCGCGTCGCCCAGTGGCCAGATCCGGACCTGATCGCCGAGCTTGAAGTCGACGCCGGCGACGCTGATCCGCTCGAGCCTGGGCTGTTCCCGCGTGGGATCCCATTCATTCATGGCGCCGCTCCGCCGTGACCGGGCGTAAACCTCGGAAGGTTCCATGGAGGCCCAGGAGCTGGTCCTGGCCGAGAGCGCTCGTCCGCTCCAGGACGGCGCGGGCGCGATGGTCGATCGAGCTCATCGCCCGTTTCTCGTCTTCGGTGAGGGTCATGATCCGCAGCGTGAGGATCTCGTCGATCTCGGTCGAGTCGAAGAGCTCGCCGGGGCTCTCCGGGGCGATCTGCGGATAGTCGTACAGAATGATCGGCGCCGAGAGCATCGTATCCTTGTCTCCCTCGGCCCCGACGAGCACCGGCCATGCCCCTATGTTGGTGCACGCGGACGCCATCTCGCGAAGCGGCGCCGGCGGATCGATCGACGACACGAATTCTCCGTCGCGCACGCTGAGGACGGTGTGCGTCGACGCCAAGCCTTGCAGCAGGGCCTCGTCGCGGCTGACTTCGGCCGGGTCGTCGATCGGGGTCTCGTTCTGGACCCGGATCGTCACCCGGAAGATCCGCTCGCCCACGGCCTGTGCGGACAGTTCCGCGCGGGCTTCGATCGGGCGCTGCGCAGCGCACGATGAGGCCGTCGATCATGCCGCTTCTGCCGCGCAACGGCTCACGCTGCCGCTCGGATTCCAGGCAAAGCGTGCGGTGGCGCGGTCGGTCCGCCAGATCGCCCAGCCTCGACTCGCCGAGGTCGATCGTCCGCTCGATTGCTTCCTGCCAGGTGTAGAATTCGTCGTCGCGCACTCGCAGCGAGTCGACCAGGCGGCAGGGCGGCAGCCCGGAAGCGGGCAATTCCCAGAGCGGGCTTTCCAGCCTGTACACCAGGCGTGCCGCGATCTGCAGAAACCGGACCGAGACCGTCAAGAGCGCGTCGGGACCCGCGGCCACCAGGCACTGGGTTTGCATCTCGCAGGGTTCCGTTCCGCCGTGTAGCCGGCTGAACGACCGCGGGACGAGCGAGCCAAAAGTCCAGCGCTGCCGGTTCTTCACCGAGGGGCGGTACGGATACAGGATGTACCCCTCATAGAGCACGGCGGCGGCGATCTGATCCACCAGCGCCTGGTTCATACGCCGACCTCCTGTTCGCTCGCCTCGAGCAGCAGGGCGATGGCCTGCTCCCAGGTCGGCAGCCCGCGCCGGCTCTTGAAGCGATAAAGTCGATCGAACACATCCTGCTGCAGGCAGAGCCACGCTCCATTCGGATAATAGTGTGCCATCATGTCTTTCCAGGCCGGGACGGGCAGCCGGAAGGCCGCCTCTTTTTCCCAGGAGATCTGGCTCACCTGAAGACGCCCATCAAGGGCGGTGTAGAAGATCGTCCCGCTGAAGAGGAACGAGAGCGGAATTTCGCCGTCCTCAAGTGCGTAGAAGAGCTTGGTCGCGGCCACGTTGAAATCGAACGAGCACGGTACGGGAAGGTCGACGACGGTGTGGCCTACAAAGGGAGGCACGACGACACTCGCGTGCGACCAGAGCATGCTGCGCAGGGTCTGGCTCCAGCGATGCGGCTCGCCGAACAAGTCGAGGAGCCGCTCCTGTTCCGGTGGCGCGTACTTCCGCCGATTGGGCTCGATGCGGATCTGGCACCGCAGCGCGATCGCCGGGATCTCGGTGGCCTCCGCGCCGGCCAGGGCCTCGTCGATCTTGAGCTTGAAGATCAAGAGCGGCGCCGCCGCGTGCGGCGATTGCACGGCCTCGAGCACGGCGAAATTCAGGTCAGGCACGCGACGCTCCTTCCCGCGGGCGCGATCGCTGTTTCAAGCTGTCGAAGAAGTGCGCCGACCTCCTCCCAGACCAGGGCGCCCCCCGACAAGCCGCTCCATCGCGACCGGATCAGGCCGACGAGCTTGTAGCATTCGTCGATCGGTGCGCGAAATACTCGCGGGTCGGGCCGAGTCGGTGGACCAGGAGCGCCTCGACGTCCGGCTCCAGCTCGCCGAGGACGGGATTGTTCGCGACCATGGTGTCCCACGACTCCAGCGGCAAGAGCGACTCGGTCGCGCCGGCCGGGCTCGGATACAAGGCGAGCACGCGATCGGCCGCGGTGCTTCGCAGGAAGAACACCAGGTTGATCGGGAGATGCAGGTCATCCCATTCCTGGTCGGTGAGGCAGAAGTCAGGCAGCGACTCGATGGATTCGGGAACGCGGCGGTACCGGGCTCCCTCCTGGCCGCTGAAGAGGATCGCGCAGCGCCGCACGCGCAGACCAAGGCCGGCTGGCCGGCTCGACCAGATGCGCATGCGGCTCGGCGAGCGCGAGGCCGCAGAGCTCGCAGCCGCCCGAGGCCGGCTGCGGCCGTGCCCGCACAAACTGGCGCAGCACCGCCAGGGGATTCGGATTCGACGTCGGCGCTGGGCATCGTGAATCTCCCATCCGGAATGACCGGCCAGGCGAAATCTCAAGCGGGCACGGCGATCCGCACCCGGCCGCTCTCGACCAGGAGCGGAAACGGGTCGAGGTGCAGGATCGAATCCTCCAGCTCGCGGCCCGCGTGCAATACATCAAACCGCCGATCGCAGCCGCCACAGACGAGCTCGGTCTCATCCAGACTTCGCTCGCTCAGATCCGCGCCGCAGCCGGGGCAGGTCGGCCCGTAGGCATAAGTGCGCCCGCGACCCGGCCGACCAGGACCGGTCGGCCCGAGACTTCGAGCCGGCGGGCGGTCCCCTCGGGCAGCATGGCGAGGCCCTCGACTTCCGCCCAGCCGTCTTTGACAGAGTCGTCCCGAGCGCGGCGATCGCCGTGGCGCGGGCAGGGGCTTGATCTCGATGAGCCCGCCGGGCGGAGGCGCGACCACGCCTTCGACCTCGATCCTCGCCACGTCGGCGCCGCCGCGTAGATCGCCTCCTCGATGGCGAGCTTGAGCGTCATCGCCGAGCTGGGACAGCCGTGGCAGCTTCCCTGCATCCGCAGCGCAGACTGCGCCCTCGGAGACGCCGATCAATTCGACGTTGCCTCCGTGAGATTTGAGGTATGGCCGCACCCGCTCGAGCGCGTTTTGAACGCGGGTCTCGACGTCGAGGGGATGCAGGCCATACAGGAGCAGCAGGCTCGAGATCAGCTCGTCGCTGGCGAGCGACTCGATCTGGTCGCCGCCGGCCTCGCCGGTCTCGGCGATTCGCTCCAGCAGCCGGGCGATGGCTGCGCCGTGGAAGTCCATGAGTGCCTGGACGAGCGCGCGGGCGTGGGCCCGCGCGTCCTCGTCCGGCAGTCGCTCGGTGTCCTGGATCAGGGCCTCGAGCCGCTCGAGTTGCGTGCGGATTTCTCGGTCTTGCGCCGCGCTCACGGTGGGAACCCTCCGGAGTGGTGGATCACGAGTGCGGGGCGCCGAACATCGGCGAGTGCCTGACTTCGCGCACCTTGCCGTTGCCCAGGAACATGTGCACGCCGCAGGGGAGGCACGGATCAAAGCTGCGGACCGCCCGCATGATGTCGATCCCCTTGAACTTGTCTGGGCCGTTTTCCTCGAAGATCGGCGTGTTCTGCACGGCGTCTTCATAAGGACCGGGGGTGCCGTAGACGTCGCGGGGATTGGCGTTCCAGGGTGTGGGCGGATACGGATGATAGTTGGCGATCTTCTTGTTGCGGATCACGACGTGATGCGAGAGCACCCCGCGCACGGCCTCGTGGAAGCCGCAGCCGATCGCCTCGTTCGGCACGGTGAAATCGGTCCAGGTCTTGGTGCGCCCGGCGTGCAGCTCCTTGAAAGCTTGCTCCAGGAAATAGAGAGCCGCGGCCGCGGAATAGGCCTGAAAATAGGTACGGGCTCGATCGCGCTCGATGGCGTTACTCCACTTGGGGATCTTCCACTCGAACTCGACCTCCGGCAGCGAGGTCGTTTTCGGCAGGTAGATCTTGACGCTGTGGCCGGTCGCCTTGACATAGCCGATGTCGACCAGTCCCGCGAGCGCCGTCGCCCAGAAGCGGGCGATCGGTCCGCCGCCGGTGTCGAGCGCCAGGTAGTCCTTGGTGCCGCTTGTCGTACCACCGCGGCGACATCACCCAGGTGTACTTGCCGCCGAAGTCGCGTTTTTGCGGCTTGGGCAAGGTCGTCTGGTTCCAGGGATGCCGCCGATCGACGGGGTTGCCCAGCGGGTCGTTCTTGACGAACGTCTCGGCATTCTCCCAGTCGTCGTAGTACGAGCTGCCGAGCAAGATGCGGATATTGAGGTTGATCTTCACCAGGTCGGTGGTCACGAGCTTGCCGTCGACGACCACGCCGGGGGTGACGTACATCGCCTTGCCCCACTGGCTCATCCGCTCGTAGGTGTAGTCGCAGACATCGGGGTTCTGGTATGAGCCCCAGCAGCCCAGAAGCACGCGCCGGCGGCCGACCTCCTCGTAACCGGGGAGCGCCTCGTAGAAGAAGTCGAATAGGTCGTCGTGCAGGGGAACGACCTTCTTCATGAATTCGACGTACTTCATGAGCCGGACCAGGTAGTCGGTAAATAGCTGAACGGTGGGGACTGTCCCCACACCGCCGGGATAGAGCGTCGAGGGGTGGACGTGCCTACCTTCCATCAGGCAGAACATCTCGCGGGTCATCCGGCTCATCTGCAGGGCTTCCCTGTAGAACGATCCGGTGAACGGATTGAGGGCCCGCATGATGTCGGCGATCTTGCGGTACCCGTGCAGCTCGGCGTGGGGCGACTCGGTCCGCTCGGCCAGGTCGAGGACGCCCGGATTCGTCTCCTTCACCATCTGCTCGCAGAAGTCGACCCCCACCAGGTTGTCCTGGAATATGTTGTGGTCGAACATGTACTCGGCCGCCTCGCCGAGGTTGACGATGCACTCGGCGATCTTGGGCGGCCGGACGCCGAAGGCCATGTTCTGCGCGTAGCAGTCGCGCAGGTCGCATGGTTGTCGCCGCAGATCCCGCAGATGCGGCTGGTGATGAAATGAGCGTCGCGCGGATCCTTACCTTTCATGAAGATGCTGTAGCCGCGGAAGATCGAGGAGGTGCTGTGGCACTCGGCGACCCGCCGGTTGGCGAAGTCGATCTTCGTGTAGATGCCGAGGCTCCCCACGATGCGCGTGATCGGGTCCCAGGACATCTCGACCAGGTTGCCGCTCTGGATCCGGGCGTCTTTCTCGGACATGGTCACTGTCGCCATGGTGCTGCTCCTCGTGCTAGGGCCTGGTGGAAGGATGATAGCCGGTGGTCAGCTCGCGTCCCTTTTGGCGCCACTTCGGTTCCTTGTTGGCGGTGCCGTTGGTCATCCCGCGCAGGGCGCGGATCAACCGGCCGTACAGGCTGATCGCCGTCGAGGAGAGCCGTGCGCCCGGGGGCTCATCCATGAACGGCATGAACTTGTCGGGGAATCCGGGCATCGTGCAGCCGATGCAGATACCGCCGACATTGGGGCAGCCCCCCATGCCGTTCATCCAGCCCCGCTTGGGCACGTTGCAGTTGACCACCGGCCCCCAGCAGCCGAGCTTGACCAGGCATTTGGGCGACCCATATTCGCTCGCGAAATCCGCCTGCTCGTAATAGCCCGCGCGATCGCAGCCTTCGTGGACCGTCTTGCCGAAGAGCCAGGTGGGGCGGAGCTGGTCGTCCAGGGGGATCATGGGGGCCAGGCCCGCGACCTGGTACAGCAAGTAGAGCAAGGTCTCCATGAAGTTGTCGGGCTGCACCGGACATCCTGGCACGTTCACGATCGGGAGGCCCGCCTTGGATTTCCACTGCCAGCCGAGGTAGTCGGCTAGACCCATGCAGCCGGTGGGGTTGCCTTCCATCGCGTGGATGCCGCCGTAGGTCGCGCATGTGCCGCAGGCTACGACCGCCAGCGCCTTCGGGGCCAGGCGGTCGATCCAGTCGCAGGTCGGGATCGGCTGGCCGGTCTTCTTGTCGGTGCCCAAGGCCGCCCAGTATCCGTCACTCTTGATTTTCTCGTTGGGGATCGAGCCCTCCACCACCAGCACAAACGGATCGAGCCTGCCCTCCTCGGCCTGGTACCAGAACCGCATGAACTCGTCGCCGTTCTCATAGGCGAGCACGGGGTTGTGCAGATGCACCTTGGGCAGCCCAGGGATCGCGCCCAACAGCACATCCTCGATGCTCGGCTGAGTGGCGGCCGTGATCGAGACCGAATCACCGTCGCAGCCCAGCCCGGCGGTGATCCAGAGGATGTGGACTTCCTTCACCGGGGGCGCTTTCTGTGTCTTTCGCCCGTAGGGAACGGTCGCCTCGGCCATGATTGCGGCTCCTTTCTTGAGGTCAGGGCAAAATGATGGTGTCCTTGCCGAATTGCTCCTCTTGCCTTGCGTGGCCGTACTTGATGAGTGCAACGAAAAACGAGCCACCCAGGATATTCCCCAGCGTGGCGCAAACCAAGAAGCGGCCGACGTCCCACGGCCCAACGCCCTGCCCGGAGAAGGCCCCGGCCAGCACCTCGACGGTGCCCAGGACGACGTGGTGCAGGTTGGCAAATCCGATCGACGTCGTGATCAGCCACACCAGGACGATCTGGCTGATCGTGTCTCGTCCGGCGGAAACCAGCCAGGAGAGCAACCCCATCAGCCATCCCGCCAGGACCGCGCTCTGGAAGATGACGATTCCCGAATGGCCCGTGAGGTGGCGGGCGATCACGCCGAAATTCCGCGGCTCGATGACGCCGAGCGCCGGCCCGATCAAGGTGGCGAGCCCGGCGAAGATGGTGGCCCCGATCATGTTGGCTGCGTACACGATCCCCCAGAGCCGCAAGAGCGCCCCCACGCTCGCCTGACCGGACAGCACAGGCAAGACCGCCAGGGTCGTTTGCTCCGTGAACAGCTCGGAACGGCCGAGAACCACGAAGATGAAGCCGACCGAGTACATGTTGGCGACCAGGAGGTCGACGATCGGCCGCGGCAATTCTCCCTCGACCTTGCTGAGCATGACCGCCATCAAGAACAGGCTGAAGCCAAGGTCCAGCCCCGCCGACAGGCCGGAGACAAACAACGGCGCCGGCTTGCGCTCGAGCACCGTCAAGGCTTCGCGCAGCTCGTGCCGCAGGATCTGGCCAGAGCGCTTCTTGGGCGCGGGCTCAGCCGCCTGCTGCGCGTCTTCCTCCAGGCCCGGATCAGGTTCTTGAACGCCGGCCAGTATCGACATCAACAGATCCTCGGCAACTGTTCGCCCGCCAGCATCGTGACCACGCCGCTCGCCTCCGATCGACGACCGCAGGGTGACCATTCCGGGGTGCTCGGCCACGACCTCACCGATCTGCGCAGCGTCTCGCCCCAGCGGATGCGAGCGCATGACCGCCACCACGCGCTGCACGTCTGCGGGGGGCACGACCGCGATCAGCTTGCCTTCGTTCGCGACGTACAGCGGGTCGAGCCCCAGCATCTCGCACGCGCCCCTGACCTCGGGCTTGATCGGGATCGCCGGTTCGTCGAGCACCACCCCCACCTTTGACGACGACGCCAGCTCGTTCAAAGCGCTCGAGCACCCACCGCGCGTGGGGTCGCGCATCGCGCGAATACCGGGGCATGCCTCGAGCATGATCCGCACCAGGCCCGAGAGCGGTGCGGTGTCGCTTTCCAGTACCGTTTCAAACTCGATTCCCTCGCGCACCGACATGATCGCGATGCCGTGGTCGCCGATCGTGCCGGAAACCACGATGCGGTCGCCCGGCCGTGCCGCGCTGATCGAGAGCGAACGACCCTCGGGCACAAGGCCGACCCCGGTGGTGACGATGAAGACCTTGTCTCCCTTGCCGCGGTCGACCACCTTGGTGTCGCCGGCGACCAGGGTCACGCCCGCCAGGTCGCACGCCTCGCGCATCGACGCGACGATCCGCTCGAGCTCGGCCAGCGCAAGGCCCTCCTCGAGGATGAAGGCCGCCGTCAGGAACAACGGCTCGGCTCCTCCCACCGCGAGGTCGTTGACCGTTCCGTGCACGGCCAGCTTTCCGATGTCCCCGCCCGGGAAAAACAGCGGGCGCACCACGAACGAATCGGTGGTGATGGCGATGCGCGGCGATTTCGCGCCGAGCGGGCCCGGCAGCGGTACGGTCGCCTGGTCCTCGAGCCGCGGATAGCACCGGGTTGCCGAATCCGGGCAGGAACACCCGCTCGATCAGCTCGGCGGTGAGCAGCCCACCGCTGCCGTGCCCGAGCAGGATCCGGTCGTACGACGATCGCGGCAACGGGCAAGAGCCAAAGGGCAGCCCGGCGTCGTCCGGGACGGGATCGGCGAGCCCGGATGGCGTCCGCTTGAGCGCGGAGACAAACGACGAGGCATCCATTTAGCGAAGCCCTCCGATCTCGACGAGCGGGACCATCGGGGCATCCGCGGCGCCGGCGCCGGCCCGGCCGAGCGCGAGGTGCCGCCCGCACGCGTAGTAGGCGGCGCAGGCGCCTTCGGAACTGACCATGGTCGCGCCCAGCGGGCTTTGCGGCGTGCACGACTTGCCGAATGCCGGGCAATCGTGGGGCTTTTTCATCCCCGTCAGGATCTGCCCGGAGATGCACACCGAGGATTCCTGCGTCTCCACGCCGGCGACATCAAAGAGGAGCTCGGCGTCGTGATCGCGATACAGGGCGCGGAGCTTGTACCCGCTCGCGGGGATCAGCCCGACCCCGCGCCACTTGCGGTCGCAAATCTCGAACACGTCGGCGATCAACTGCCTGGACGCGGGATTCCCGTCGGCGCGGACGGCCCGGGCATACGCGTTCTCGACGACCGAGCGCCCTTCCTCGAGCTGGCGAAGCGTCCACAGCACGCCTTCCAGGAGGTCCAAGGGCTCAAAGCCCGTGATCACGATCGGCACGCGAAACCGGCTCGCGATCGGCTCGTATTCCGCCTGGCCCATGACGGCGCAGACATGGCCCGGGCCGAGGAATCCCTGCACGCGGTTGCCCGGCGCCGCAAGCATGGCGGTCATCATCGGGGGCACGAGCACGTGCGAGACCAGAACGCTGAAATTCGACAGCCCCCGCCGCCGGGCCAGCCAGACGGCCATCGCATTGGGGGGCGCGGTCGTCTCGAAGCCGATCGCGAAAAAGACCACCTTGCGATCGGGATTGGTCGCCGCCAGGTTCACGGCGTCGAGCGGCGAGTAGACGATCCGTACGTCACTGCCTTGCGACTTGAGCTCGAGCAAGTCGCCGCGCGAGCCGGGCACGCGGAGCATGTCGCCGAACGAGCAAAAGATCACTTCCGGCCGCGAGGCGATCGCGTGCGCCCGGTCGATCATCTCCAGGGAGGTCACGCACACCGGGCAGCCCGGTCCATGCACCAGCTCGACCTGCGGCGGCAGCAGCCCGTCGATCCCGTACTTGACGATCGTGTGGGTCTGCCCGCCGCACACCTCCATGATGGTCCAAGGCCGCGTGACGGTGCCCGCGATGGCCGCCGCCAGTTTCTCGCCCGCCGCGCCGTCTCGATATTCGCTCAGGTATTTCATGGCGATGGCTCCTCCAGCTCGTCGAGCTGATCCATCGAGCCCAGAAACTCGAAGACCTGCCGCGCCTCGGCCTCGTCGATTCGCGACAAGGCGAATCCGACGTGCACGAGCACATAATCATCAACCTTCACATCGCTCACGTGCTCGAGGCACACTCGCTTGAAGATCCCGCCGAACTCGACCTTTCCCATCAATACGTCGTGTTCGCGGTAAGTCTCTACGACCTTCCCCGGTATGGCGAGACACATCGGCATCTCCTCGGGTCATTCAAGACTTCAGGCCGCTGCGCTATGGCGCCGTCGTGCGTGGTTCCCGGCGGAGCTCTACCGCCGCGATAGCGAGCTGGCCCAGGCAAAGCCCGCCATCGCCCGGCGGAACAAGCCGGTGGCGGATGGCGCGAAACCCGTCTCGTCTCAATCTCCCGGCGACCTCGCCCGCCAGCAGGGCGTTTTGAAACACACCGCCGCTACAGACCACCGTGTCGAGGCCCGTCTCGCTGCGCAGCCGAGCGCAAACCGAGGCTGCGATCTCGACCAGTGTCGAATGGAACCTCCGCGCGATCGCGGCTCGGTCTTGCCCCCGGCGAATCTCGGCGCAGGCCTCGGCGAAGAGCGGCCGCGGATCGATCACATGCGGATACTGGCTCTCGGGTGCAGCCAGGACCTCGAAGGGGTAGGCCCCGTCGGGCGCGGCACTCGAAGCCAGCCATTCGAGCTCCATCGCCGCCTGGCCCTCGAAGCTGACGCGATCGCGGACGCCCAGGAGCGACGCCATGCCGTCGAACAGGCGGCCAACGCTCGAGGATAGTGGCGCGCAAAATCGACGGTCGATCAAGCGCCGCGCGGTGGCCAGCACGCGCTCGGGAATGCGTGCGCGGAGCAATTGGTCATCCTGCCCGGCGTCGGCCAGGTAGGAGAGCGCCATGCGCCAGGGCTCGCGAACCGCCTGCTCGCCGCCGGGCATGGCGACGTAGCGCAGGTGGGCAGCGCGGCGAAAACCGCGGTAATCGCCCACGAGAAACTCCCCCCCCAGACGGTGCCGTCGGTCCCGTAGCCCGCGCCGTCAAACGCCAGGCCGATCACGGGTTCGTCGAGACCGTTTTCCGCCATGCAGCTTGCGATGTGCGCGTGATGATGCTGGACGCCCAGCCTGGGTATCGCGGCATCGCGGCCGGCGGCATACCGGCTGGACCCGTAGTCCGGGTGCAGGTCGTGCACCAGGAGCTCGGGGCTCACATCAAAGAGCTGCTCGTAGTGCTCGATCGCCCGGGCGTAGGCACGAAAGGCTTCGTAATGGTCCAGGTCGCCAAGATGATGGCTCAAAAACGCGTGAGCGCCCCGGCCCAGCGCGAAGGCCGCCTTCAACTGACCCCCGAGCGCCAGCACCGGGCGCCGCAAGGAAACCGGCAGTGCAATCGGCTGCGGCGCATCGCCGCGCGACCGGCGCAGCGGCAGCTCGTGTCCGTCGACCAGCCTCGTCACCGAGTCGTCACACCGCATGGCGATCGGCCGGTCGTGGACGAGGAAGAGCTCGGCGATGCCCAGAAGCCGCGTCACCGCATCGCGATCCTCATATGCGATCGGCTCGTCGGAGGTGTTTCCGCTGGTCATCACGAGGGGTGCGCCCTCGAGCCCGCGCAATAGTAAATGGTGCAGCGGCGTGTACGGCAGCATCACGCCCAGATAAGGATTTCGGGGCGCGACGTCTTCGGCGATCGCGGCCCCCGGCCGCTTGCGCAACAGGACGATCGGCCGGCGCGGTGATGCGAGCAGTGCCTGCTCGCCTTCGTTGACCTCGCACACGCGGGTGGCGGCCGCGAGATCCTGCACCATGATCGCCAGCGGTTTTTCGTCGCGATGCTTGCGCCGGCGCAGCTCTGCCACCGCAGCGGCATCGGCCGCCATGCATGCGAGATGGTAGCCGCCGAGCCCTTTCAGCGCGACGATCTTCCCATGTGTGAGAGCCGTGATTCCCAATTGCAGCGGATCGAGGCCCTCGATCGGCCGGCCGTGTCCGTCCAGTACCCGCAGTCGAGGACCGCACGCGGCGCAGGCGATGGGCTGTGCGTGGAAGCGGCGGTCCGCGGGGTTTTCATACTCCGCGCGGCAGGAAGCACACATGGCGAATCGCGCCATGGTGGTGCGCTCGCGGTCGTACGGAGCACTGTGAGTGATCGTCAGCCGCGGGCCGCAGTTCGTGCAGTTGAGAAAGGGATAGCCGTAGCGGCGGTCTCGAGGATCGAACAGTTCGCGAAGACAGAGGTCGCACGTGGCGACGTCGGGTGCGATGAAGACCTGGCTTTGTGAGTCGAGGGCGCTGGGATCGATCCGAAAGTCGGGGTCGCCTCGCGTGAATCGCGACAGCCATCGAACGTCGGCAATCCGCGCCAGAGGCGGCGGCCGGGAGGTGACCTCGGTCAAGAATCGGTCGAGGGAATCCGATTCCCCTTCCACCTCGATCAGCACGCCGTCGGATTGGTTCCGGATGAATCCGCGCAGGCCAAGCCGCGTCGCAAGATCGTAGATGAAGGGACGGAATCCAACGCCTTGCACGATGCCGGATACGGTAATCGCACGACGATCCATCGGGTGTCCCTCTTGGAACAGGCACCCAGAACGTATCTGTGGGGCCCGACGGCTGCAATTAACGTACCACAATCAAAGCGCGGTGCAATGACGTCGATTCCCCGGCGCCGCCAACCGCGCGCCCCAGCCGCCCGGCGCCGCGATCTGGTCGTCGGGATCAAGCGATAGCGATCAAGAGGTGCGCGTGCTGCGGGCCACCGACACCGTGAAGATGCCCCATTCGTCGATCTCCTGGGACAGCTTGACGAAGCCCGCGGTCTTTACCAGCTCGTCCATCTCGGCCTGGGTGCGCCGGCGCATGATCCAGGGTTTGCCTTCGCGATTGGTGAGCACGCGCGCGATGAACTCGACCTGCGGGTGCCAGGGCTGGTTCGTGTAGATCAGGTGCCCACCCCGCTCAATTGCATCGGCCAGCCCGCACAGCGAGCGGAGCACCGGCTCGTTTTCCGGGAACAGCTCGTACAGACCCGAGACGATGGCGATCGTCGGCCGCGGCGCGACCGACCCCAGCGAGGGCCGATCGAAGGCGTCGCCCTCGGTGATGACCACGGTCCTCAGTCCCAGCTCGCGGGCGATCGCCCGCGCCGCTTCGAGGTTTTCCTGCTTGTAGTCGCGCAGCACGGCCGTGATGGGGATGACGCCGTGCCGGTGGATCGTCTCCAGTACGTAGCGGCCCGGTCCGGACGCGATATCGAGCAGGCGTACCGGGCGATTCTCGGCGTGCGTTTGCCGGATGGTATCCTGGAGCACGCGCTCCAGGTGGATCCGGCGCCGCCGGATTCCGCGCCAGCCGATGCTGTTCAAGTAGCCGCGATCGATCATACGCCCGAGCGGCGTGAAGCCCCGGGGCCGGTTCTCGTACACGTAGTCGAGCGTGAGGCCGGAATCAAAGCCGGCGCCGCCAGCCGAGCGCCACGCCGCGGCTCAGCCGTCCCGCGGTTTTCATCGCCGCGCGGGCCAGCACGAACGACAGACTGCCCGGCCCGCGCAACCGGTCGTACTCGACCTTGGTGTAACCGACCTTGTCGGAATCAAGCAGCGAGGCGCGTTCGATTGGACCGTCGAAGCGCTCGGCGATGAAGTCGCGCACCTTGGCGATCGCGTGCTGGCGATCCCGCTCGTGGAAGACGGCGTGATGGAAGCCCGGAAGCAGCTCCATTCGTTTGACGGCCGAGGAAAGGTTGGAGTAGAACGCCTGCTGGGCCGAGCGCTTCACGACCCAGTCCGATCCCGCGGCCAGCATCAAGGTCGGCACGGTGATCGCGCCCGCGTCGGCGACCAGTCGCGTGGACGTGTCGTGGAGATCCAGCAGAATGTTCACGGCGATCTGGCGGAAAATCAGCGGGTCGGCATCGTAGCGGCGCCCTGCTTCGGCGTCGTGAGTGAGCAGGCTCGACCTCACGTAGCTCTTGACGAAGCCCGGCCCGAGTAGCTTCTGTCGCAGCCTCAGCATCGGCACCGCCAACGGCACGTACAATTTCACGCGAAACGCCGGAGTCGCGAGGATCATGGCGCGCACCGGGGGCGCGTAGTCGTGCACCCAGACGGCCAGGGTGACCGCTCCCACGCTATGGCCCATCACGATGGTGTCTTCGACGGCAATCGCGTGCTTGTCCAAAACATGCCGGATGAACTCGTCGACATCCTTGATGACGCGCGCCAGGTTTTCGGCGGAACCGCGCTCGACCCGGAGACCGGCCGTGCCCGCGCCGTCCCACGCGAACACGGCGACGTCGTCGAGGGCCAGGGCCTCGACCGTCTCTTGCCAGCGGAGCGAGTGCTCGTGGCCACGATGAAAAAGTACGAGCGCCTTCCTGGCGGGAACCGCCGGCAGCCACGAGCGGTAGAACAGCTCGGTGCCGTCGGACATGGGGGCCGCGTGTTCCGTGGACTGTGAAGTCGCGCGGGCCATCGCCAGCCCGCTGCCGCCACTCGTCATGACGTGATCTCCGTACGTGTGTCTTGGCCGGGCAGGACGCCCGCGCGCACGCCAAGCGCCAGCACGGCCTCGCGCAGCTCGCCGGCAATCCGCACGGCCGAGTCCTTGCCGCACTTCTGACCCGAATAATAGAGCGGCGCTGCGATGCGCACGCCAACCCGTTTCGGCCGCGGGAGCCATGCTTGTTTGGGCCACGCGCCGTGGGTGCCCTCGAGGTAGCACGGCACGACCGGATAGCTCTTCCCCGCCAGGAGCAGCCCGACCCCCGGCTTGAATTCCCCCAGCTCGTTCGTGGCCGACCGCGTCCCCTCCGGAAAGATGATGAGGGCATTTCCCGGCTGATCCAGCAAGCGATGGCAGAGCGTCAGGCTTTGCCGCGGGCTCGTGCGCCGATCAAACGGCAGCGCATTGACCACGACCGTGGCCAGCAAGAGCCGCGGCGCGTTCTCGAAAAAGTAATCGCGGGCCGCGGCCGGGAACGCCGTGTGGATCCGGGCAAAAGGCAGCGCAGCCAGCAGGCAGAGCGCATCCAGGTGGCTGGCATGGTTCGCGACGATCACGAACGAGCCCTCCGCCGGCAGGTTTTCGTGCCCGGTGATCGATAGCCGGTGATACAGGCGCAGCCAGGCGCGGCATAGAACCGCGGCCCCTGCGCCAGGCCGTAGACCAGCATGTCGGGCTCGCGTGGAAACCGCCGCAGCCGCTCGATCACCGGCTGGTCAATGTCGCTCGCCCGCTCGTATCGCCAGGCATTCATCGCAGTGCTCTTTCGTGCGGCACAATGCAATTAATAGAGATCATGCGTAAACCGCACGATATGAAAGAACAAAGGCGCGACGTAGATGAGGCTGTCGATCCGGTCGAGCGTGCCGCCGTGGCCGGGAATGACCGCCCCCATGTCCTTGATTCCGAGATCGCGCTTGATGACGCTGATCGTCAGGTCGCCAAGCTGGGCGCCCACGCCCACGACCGCTCCCAGCACGATGCATTCCCAGGCCGGGAAGTGGGGAAACGTGAAGTGGAGCGCCCACGGCAAGGCCAGCGACACCAGGAGCGCGCCAAGGCTCCTTCCCAGGTGTTGCTGGGACTGATGTTGCTGCGCAGCGGATGCGCGCCGAATAGCTTGCCGAACGTGTACGCGGACACGTCCGCGATCTCGACGGCGAACAACACGTACAGCACGTAGCTGTAAGCGTGCCTGGAATTCGCCAGAAACGCCAGGTGCCCGAACATCCACCCGAGATAGATGAAGCCCACGATCGAAAGCGCCAGCGTCTGCACCTGGCCCTGCGGCTGGTTTCTCGCGATCGGAATCACGAGCAAGGCCGCGATCGCGTACACAGGGAGCGCCATGTAGAGACCGTACCAGCCGGGCACGTGGCGCACCGGGTCGTACACAAGCGACACTGCCCCCACCGCCAGGATGCCCACGTAGACCGCGCCCGTCATCCACCAGTCGATGTACAGCCCGGTGGCGCGGGCGAATTCCTTGAATCCGAAGATGGCCAAGACTGTGAGGAAGGCGATTGTGGCCTCCCGGCCCAGAAAGATCACACCCAGGCCGAGCGGGATCATGATCAGCCAGCCGACGTAGGCTTTCCATGCGTGCTCCACATTCTTTCCGAGGCCAAACCGCAGGATGGCGAGCACCGCCCCGGCCCCCAACAAGAGAGCCGCGCCGAGCGCAACGTAAAAGCGAAAGACGGGGCTGGCGAGCGCCACACTCGGCGACATGGATCAAACTCCGCGTGTGGGCCGGTGGTGCCCAGGGCCATGGGCGGGTCGCGCCATGCGTCCTACCCTGTTCATGCTCAAGCGGTCTCAAAGTGTGTCATCTTTCCCCGCGGCGTGCTCGCTCGGCATCGGGCGAGGCCCGGGCATGAAGGGCGCGGATGATCCCGCGAGGCGCAGCCAGATCGTCTGGATACAGCCCGCCACGATCGCGGCAAATGTCCAGTCCAGCACCGTGAGACCGCCGAAGCGGATCCGGCCGCCTCCCCACCACATCAAGCCCAGCGTGATCCAGGCGCCCGCGTGCAGGGTGACCATTCGCCAGGGCTTGCTCATCAGCCCGCTATACTCGCGCTGCACGCCCACGGCCTGCCCGAGCGTGCCCACGTAAGCAACCAGCAAGGCAAAGATCGCCGCCCAGTAACCGCCGATCGCGTCGCACAGCCCGCTATGGCCCGCGCCGGCCAGGATGATCACGTCGGAGAATCGATCCGGCAGCTCGTTGGCGATCTCGCCGGTCGGGCTAGCCTTGCCCGACGCCAGGGCCACCATGCCGTCGAGCATGTTGAACCAAAGCCGCAAGTAGCAGAACGCGACCGCGGGGATCAAGAGCACGGGCAGCTTGTTCGCTTGCCAGAAACACAGGCCAGCCCCCGCCGCGGCGACGATGGAGCTGTAGGACACGAGGTTGGGGTGGATACCGCGCCGCACACACCACGTTACGGCGGGCGCTGCGGTTTGTCGGAAAACGTGCGCGATCGGTCGGCGCCACGCGGGTTGGTAATCGGTCATCGATCCACCAATCTTGACCCCCAAAGTTTCTCATGCGGGGCGACATCGCACCGACCGGCATCATTCGCCAATGGAACGGATCCCGCAGCGTCGCGGGTGAACGTCCTGCTCGCGCCCGGCGATCCGCCGCATCATCGCTCTCTGTGCGGGCGAGCGGAGTCGATTCGCTCTTCGTCATCCCGAATCATGTCTTGCGCTTCGTGTACTTGACCTCCATCAATTTGGTGAATTCCTTTTGCCCCTCCACTTGCATGTACTCGGAAAACAGCCGGGAGCCGTCGGCCTTGAACTGGGTCTCGAATCGCATCTTCATGGGCTTGCCGGATGACGGCTCCTCGGAATCCGCGTTAAACGTCAGCGTCTTGGTGGATTCGTCGTAGCTTCCCTCCATGAGCGTGATGTGCGTGTTCACCGAGTCCAGCCAGGTGCCGACGTACTTGCCCTTCTTGGCGTCGTAACCATTTTGACCATGCCCCTCGAAGGGCATGCCGAAGATCTCACCCTTGAAGTCGCTGATCAGCCACTTACCGCCGATCATCCGATTGGTCTCGACGGCCTTGGACGTGGTGGGCATCGGCTTGGAGTCTGCGCCCGGGATGAACAATGTCATGTCGGCGTCCCACACGCCCTCTGCCATCCCCAGGATCTTGTGCTGCGGCGATTCCGGTTCCGCCGGCTTGGTTTCTTGAGCATTCAAGGTCCAAGCCGCCAGGCCAAGGATCGCGACCGCGCACGGAAACGTCACTCTGCTCATCACTTGCCTCCGCATAGAGGACAGCCAACGGACTCGATCTCTGTTCCCAGGGCGCGAGTCGAATCACTCCCTGGTCGAACACTCAGGACGTGAATTGACGCAAACGAATCCTTGCGTCGCTATGATGGTATCAGGCGCTAACGGGCAAGGCCACGGTCCACCCACTTGATTGCACGGCACGCATTGGCCGAGTGTTGTCCGCGCGGGCGAGCTGTGCCACGGACCGCGCAGCGTTCGCCCCGATGTGAGCCAATGATGAGCGATCAAGACCCGCCGCCAGCACAGATCGAGACGTCCTGCTGCATTGTCGGCGGCGGGCCGGCGGGGATGGTACTTGGCTATTTGCTCGCGCGCGCCGGCATCGACGTCGTGGTGCTGGAGAAGCATGGCGACTTCCTCCGCGACTTCCGCGGCGACACCATCCACCCGTCGACCCTGGAGGTGATGCACGAGCTGGGGCTGCTGGACGAGCTGCTCGCGCGCCCGCATCAAGAGGCGAGGCTACTGAGCGGTTTCATCGGCGACGTCGAGGTCCCCGTCGCCGATTTCACTCACCTCAGACGCGCTGCCGGTTCATCGCGCTCATGCCACAATGGGACTTCTTGAATTTCCTTGCCGACCACGCCAAGCGGTTCCCACAGTTTCAACTGCGGATGCGCGCCGAGGTGACGGAGCTGATCGAGGAACAGGGTCGCGTGCTGGGTGTGGCGCGATCACCGAACACGGACCGATCGAGGTCCGCGCCGGCTTGACCGTCGGCGCGGACGGACGGCACTCGACCGTTCGGCAGCGCACGGCCTTGCGAGCGAGGAGCTCGGCGCCCCGATCGACGTCCTGTGGATGCGGCTTTCTCGCGCGGCGACCGACCCGAACCAGCCGCTTGGCCGATTTGATCGCGGCAGGATCCTGGTGCTGATCTATCGCGGCGACTACTGGCAGTGCGGATTCGTGATTGCAAAGGGGGGCATCGACGAGATCCGTCGCAAGGGGATTGAGGCCTTCCGCGCGGAGATCGTGGAGATCGCCCCGTTCCTCGGTGACCGCGTCGCGGAACTGAAGGATTGGAACGACGTCAAGCTGCTGACGGTCGCGGTCGACCGCCTGCTCACCTGGTACAAACCGGGTCTCCTGTGCATCGGCGACGCGGCGCACGCGATGTCGCCGATCGGCGGTGTCGGAATCAACCTCGCGATCCAGGACGCCGTCGCGACTGCGAACATCCTGGCGGGCCCGCTGCGGCAGGGCTCGCCGACTCTCGAGGACCTGAAGCGGGTGCAAAAGCGCCGCGAGTTTCCAACGCGTCTCACCCAGCGATTGCAGCTCTTGATCCAGAATCGCGTGATCGCCCGCGTGATCGGGAGCCGCGAGAAGCTCAAGCTCGCCTGGCCGCTGCGGCTACTGCGCCGCTGGCGGTTCCTGCGCCGCATCCCGGCGCGGCTCGTGGGCATCGGCTTTCGCCCCGAGCATATCAGGGCGCCGTGACCGGAACCTTTGCGCAAGGGCGAAGCCCGAGCTTGCGTTTACGGCCAGGCGAACACGCTGGCGGGCAGATCGGCGAGTCCAAGCCTGACCTTCCACGCGGCGGCCTGTTCAGGCTTGTTCCATTCCACGTACAACCTGACGATGCGCAGGGCCGCGTCGTGCACGCGGAATTGTTCCCGGTTCGGAATCGCTTGCTCGCGCGCCTTGATGCCCTGGTAGCCGCCGAGGATGAGCGGCTCGGATTCTGCATGGCGCCCGCGCCGAAGACCGCCTCGCCCAGCAGGCTCATCACGGAATAGCGCAGCAAGGCGTGAGGCCAGGCTTTCTCGGCGATCTGCAGACACTCGCGCAGGAGCGCCTCGGCTTCTGTCCATCGTCGCTGGTTGATAAGGTTTCGCCCGAGATCCAACATACTGTCCGCCAGGTCGTCATTGCCGGGCTTCGCGGTCATCCGGTGGCGGGCCAGGAGCGCGCTCGAGGCCCTCGGCCTCGGCCCACCGTCCGAGCTCCTCGTAGGCGGCCGCCAGACCGCGCCGGGTTTTGAGGGTCGCGGGATGAGTTGGCCCGAGCTTGGCGTTCTGCCTGCTGAGTGTCGCCTCGAACAGCGGGATTGACTCGGACGCCCGGCCGGAGAACGACATGGCCATGGCAAGATTCGCGCAGTTCTCAAGCGTCCTTGGGTGGTCAGGCCCCAGGATCGACTCCCGCCGCTCGAGGACGGACGTGAACAGCGCGATTGCCTCGGGGGTGCGGCCGTCGAGCCAGTAGGCCGCCGCGAGGTCGTGGCGGCTATCCAGCGTATCGGGGTGGTCCGGCCCCAGCGTCGACTGCCGCTGCGTGAGCGTCGCCTCATGCAGCGCGATCGCATCGATCAACCGGCCGGCGCCATGTAGCCGATCGCCAGGTTTTCGCGGCTGGCGAGCGTGTCGCGGTGGTCGGGGCCCAGCTTGGCCTCGCGAAGCGCAAGCGTGGTTTCATCCAGCTCGATCGCGTCGTCCAGGCGTCCGGTCATTCGGTAGACGAGGGCCAGGTTGTTGCGGCTGTTGAGGGTGTCGGGGTGATCCCGGCCCAGAGCGGCCTCCTTCAGCTTGAGCGTGCTCTCGTTGAGCTCGACTGACTCGGCAGTCCGGCCGGCGTTCCAGTAAGCCACCGCCAGGTTGTTGCGAGTCTTGAGCGTCTCGGGATGGCTCGGGCCGTACTTGGCCTCCTTGAGCTTGAGGTTTTCCTCATGGAGCGTGATCGCCTCACTCGTCCGGCCGACGGTCCAGTAGGCGGCGGCCAGACCGTTACGGCTCTGGATCGTGTCGGCGTGATCGGAGCCGAGCACGGCCCGCCGCAGCTTGAGAGTCTCCTCGTCGAGCGCGATCGCCTCGGGCAATCGGCCGGCCGATCGATAGGCGATGGCCAGGTTGGCGCTGAACTTGAGGGTACTGGGGTGGTCGCGGCCCAGCGCGGCCTCGCTCAGGGAACGCGCCTTCGAATGCATTTTCGCCGCCTGGTCAAACAGGCCGAGGCCCCAGTAAGTCTTGCCCAGAGCGTCCAGGAGCGCGACCCGCGTGGAGCGCGAGCCGGCAAAGTCCTTCTCCAGGCGCGGCGCTGGCCCGGTCGAGGACGTCGGCGACCTTGACCTGGCGGCCGCGCTCGCTCGGGTCGGCGCTGCGGAATGCCTCGACGAGAAACCCGCTGACCGCCTCGGCCTGCTTGCGCGACGCCTCCGATTGCTCGAGCGCCGTTTGTGTCTGGGCCTGCGCGCGCTCGGTTTCAGCCAGCGCCGGGCTTTTTCGTCGTTGGCCCGCAGCAGCGCGGTATTGGCATGCGCCTGCACACCCGCCACAGCCGCCAGTCCGATCAATCCGGCAACCATCGCGACGACCGCGGCCGCCACGGCGGTGCGGTTGCGCCGCGCCCAGCAGCGCGCTCGCCGTGCCAGCGGCTCGCGCCACGCCGAGACCGGTTCATCCGCGGCCCAGCGCTCGAGATCCTCGGCCAGCGCCCGGCACGAGCCATAGCGGTCGGCCGGCTCGAGCGACATCGCCTTCAGGCACACCGCCTCGAGTGCGCGGTCGATCTTCGGGTCGATCGTCCGCGGGGCGGGGAACTTGCCCTGCTGCACGGCACGCAGCACTTCGACCGTCGCCCCCTGAAACGGCGAATCGCCGGTCAGCAGGCAGAACAGCGTTGCGCCCAGGCTGTAGATGTCACTCGCCGGACCAAGCCTGCCGACATCACCGCAGGCCTGCTCGGGGCTCATGTAAGAGGGCGTCCCCATCACGCTGCCCGGCAGCGTCTCGGCTTGACTGTCGCCCGCAGACGGCGCAGAGCGCCGCTCGCCCGGATGAGAATCGGGCTCGCTCTCCCCTTTTGCCTTGGCCAGGCCCCAGTCGACGACGAGCGTCTCGCCGTGCTTGCCGACGATGATGTTTCCCGGCTTGATGTCGCGGTGCAAGACGCCCCGGGCATGGGCGTAGTCGATGGCGTGGCAGACGTCGATAAACCGCCGGAGCAGCTTCCGAAATTCGAGCGACCGTCGGCCAGGGTCGATCGTTCCCTCCGTCGCGCCTGGCCCACTCGCCACGGGTGCAGGCGCCGGCGCGTCGCTGCGATCGTCGTCGGTGGGCGCGGCTGATCCCTGCTCGCCGCGGCGGAACCGCTCGACTTCCTTCTTGAGGCTGCGGCCGCGGATGAAGCGCATCGCGTAATAGGGACGGCCGGCGTCATCTCGGCCCAGGGCATACACCGGCACAATCCCCGGGTGCTCGAGCCCGCCGGTGATTTCTGCCTCGCGCAAGAACCGCGCGCGGCTGCCGGGCTCGTCGGCATGGCGATCCTGGATCCGCTTCAACGCCACCTCGCGATTGAGCTCGGCGTCGAGCGCCACGAACACCTCGCCGATGCCCCCCTTCGCATGCGGGCGCAGCACGCGGAACCGCCCGCCATCCCAGTTCGGCACTGTCACGAAGCCCAGGTCGGCGCCGTCGTGGGGCGCGACGGTCGTGCCAAGCGACTCCAGGGTCTCGGTCAGGTCTCCGTCGCCAAGCGAATCGAGCCGCTCTCTGGCGGTCACCGCCGCCAGCAGCGAGGCAAGGCCGAGCCGGGCATCGCCACCGTGCTTGGAGATGTACTCGCAGGACAGCGAGTCGAGCAGCTGCCGCTGGCTCTCGGTGAGCGCGCCGGCAGCGACGAGTTGCTCCCCCACACTTACGCCACGGTCCACGGCCCGCAGCGCGGCCCGGGCGGCCTCCGGCGCGATCAGGTCGTTCTGCACCGCCAGGAGCCCGAACAAGAATTCCGTAGGGGCGTCGGTGAATTGGTTCATGATCGCTCCCGCGCGGTGCCGCCGCAGAGCGCCGCGTTTGATCGCATTGAAGGGAACAGTCTCTCCGTGGCCGACTGGTCGCCCGCGCTGGAGCATTTCCAATCGGAGCGCCAGACCGGTGTGATCCGGCGCCCTAGAGTCGCATGAGGATCGCGACCGGCAGGCTATGCCTCCTGGCCGCCATTTTCCGCGAAGCCGGCCGCGCCGGCAAGGCTCGGCAGGCAACATGCTCGGATGAACGTCTTGACCGAGGGCGTGGTTGGCAGACACGATCGAACTCGTTGAGCATGCCGAGTTCATCCGCCGGAGTCGCCTTGGCGGTGAGGTCGCGGCGAAGGAGCTGATGGGGCGCATTTTGCTATAAACAACCGCGGATCCAATGAAACTGACAGTGCGGCAGATGATGGTTGCCGTGGCTTTCGCCGCTGTCTTGATCTGGGGCGTGACCGAGTTCCTCGTCAACCGGCCGCACCGGCAGGCCCGGCAGCAGCGCATCGCCTACCATCGGAACCAGGCCGAGCTGCTCGCGAACTTGCGAGAGAATTGCCGTCATCTGCTCACCTCCAAGCTGGCGTGCGAACTCGAGGAGCTATCGATGTGGCATCGGCGGCGAGCGCAGGAGTTGCGCAAGCGTCTCAATGGGATCTCGAGCGACAGCGGCAGCTCGACAATCTCCACTTGAAGATCGAACGAAAGATGATGGCAGACGTGGAGGATTCCACGAGCCAGGCGTTCTGATCAAGTTGTTCGCGATCCCGCGACGTCCGATGAGAATCGGCCAGAGCCTCCGCGACCCCTGCGCGCCGGGGCGGCATCTTGACCGGGTCAGCGGACCGCCTTTAGTGTGAAGGGCGAATCGTCGTTACGGGTCACGCCGGCGCGAACCCGAGTTGCCGGCAACTCCTTGCATGTTGCATGGCTCTCGACCCGATTGGCCGCCGGGCCGGGGCTGCAATTCGGGCTCGTGCAAGTCGATGGGGAACACAAGGCGCGTTCGACGCGAGAACCCGCCCCAGGCGGCGCCGCGGTGTCGCGGGCTCGAGGCGGTCGTTCGCGGCGAGCAGATCGCGGCCGAGCACCTCTTGCCCTTGGTCTACGAAGAGCTGCGGCGACTGGCCGCCGCGCGGCTGGCCGCCGAGTCGTCGGGTCAGACGCTGCAAGCGACGGCGCTCGTGCACGAAGCCTATCTGCGGCTGGTGGGGTCGGACTCGCTGGCCAGCCGCAACAACCTCGCCGACGCGTATCTGGCCGCAGGGCAATTCGCCCAGGCCGAGTCGCTGCTGCGCAAGGACCTCGCGCGCAGCCGCAAGGACCCTGGTCCCGACCATCCCCAAACCGCGAGGGTGATGGCGGCCCTTGGCCACACCATGCTCGCGCAGCGGCACTGGACCGAAGCCGAGCCCGTGTTGCGCGAATGTCTGCGCGTTCGCGAACAGACCCAGCCCGGCGACTGGACAACGTTTTACACCCGCTCATTGCTGGGCGAGTGCCTTCTGGGCGAGCGAAAATACGACGAGGCGGAGGCGCTTGTCCTTGCTGGATACGAGGGCATGAAAACGCGCGAGTCGACAATCGCGAAAATGTCCAGGCCCCGCCTGGCGGAGGCCGCCCTGCGTGTCGTCCGACTCTACGAAGCGTGGGGCAAGCCCGAAGAGGCGGCCCAGTGGCGCAAGACGATCGCTGCCGGCGCGCCGGCCCTGCCTGAGCTTCCCGCCGACGTGTTCGCGCCGCGGTGAGATGAAATGAAATAATAATGAGCTCAATGGCACGCACCGCGCACGCCTACGTGACCACCATCAGCGCGGGTGGCGCTGCCTTGTCGAAATCATAGAGAAAGATTCCGTACCCCACGCCGGCCGGATCGCTCGAGCGGGCCATCTGGAAGGCCATGAACTTGCCGTCGTCGCTCACCACGGGGTTAGAGGCTTTGAACCCGGGATACCTGTTGAAGAATGTCAGCCGCTCCCACTTGCGGCGGCCGTCGAGCGAGAGCTTCCAGATGTCGACGTGGCCGGGGCCGCGGCCATGCTTTGAATCGCGGTCGCACTCGAGCAGGGTCCAGCGGCCGTCCGGGAAGATGCCTTCCGGCTCGTCATACTGGTCGGGTGCGTCGGAATAGTTGGTCACTTTCCTGGTCTGGAGGTCGACGGCGCACACGTCGGTGCCCTGGTGGCCATAGGCGCTGAAGGTCGAGCGCTCGCTCATCGGGCGGAACGAAGTTCTGGCTTTCCAGGGTGCATCGAAACGGAAGCTCGCGGCTCTCCAGGACCAGGCGCTGGTTGGCGAGCTTTGGCACGCCCGCTTCAATCGTCACGTCGCCCTCGTAAATGCGAGACGACCCGCGGGGCATCTCGTCCGGATACTGCTCGGCGACGTGAGTCCAGGCGATGTGCATGCGCTTGCGCGAAACGGCCGGGCCCTCCGAGCACTTTGTCAGCAGCGGCACCGGCGGCCTGGCCAGGCCTTTGTCGAGGACGGATAGGAAGCACTGGACGCGGCTGGGTCCGGGATTCTTGGGATCGAAGCGCTCGGGTCCGGAGAGCAGGATATCCCCGTTGGCCAGAAAGAGCGCGCGGGTATAGCCCAGGTGCTTGTAGTGGCCGGTGAGGAGCCGGATGGCCCTGGTCGCGATGTCGATCTCATAGACGTCGCCAAATGTCTTTTCCAGGAACATCACGCGCTTGCCGTCGTGGGAGAAGTCAGCGCGCTCGCCGAAGAGCGTGAGGCGGGTGATGTGAGGTGGCAGCTCCTGGTCGGGCGCCGCGGGGGCGCGCCCGATCCGGGCCCCGAGGTTGCGCCGAAGACAAGAAACGCCGCTGCGATCGCAGTCATGCGGGCGAGCATCGTCGGCTCCGGGTGGTCTGTTGGGTCCCGGGAAATCGTCGCGCAATGCGACGACCCAGCGCCGGCCGCCGCGGCCGCGCGGATTTAGCGGCGTCTTGCATGCGGTTGGCACGGGCCGATTCTATGCCGTCGCCCATACGCAGACCAGATTCCCGATGCTTTGGTTCCTCGATTTCGCGCGCCGTCGATCACGCCTGCTTGCGGTTCCTGCGCAGGCCCACGAGCGCGAGGACACCGAGGCTTCCTAGCGAAAGCATGATGACGCTGCCGGGCTCTGGCACGGTCTGACCGCCGAGCGTGAATGCCGCGTTGAATGCCGGGGGTGGGTCGCCACCGACGATGTCCATACCGACGCGCAGCCAGTTCGGATCAAGGTCTTCGTTGCGGATCCAGGTTTGAAGGTCGGGCATGAACGGCGTTCCGTCGGCACCGATCGGCTTGGGCGCAGAGAGCCAGAAGAAATCACCGTTCGTGAGCTGCACCTGGGGAACGAAGAAATAATGGTCGGACGGCAGGGATAGCGGCGTCAAGAAACGCAGGTCGAACCGAAATTCCTCCCCGGTGACCGACCCGTCGCCGCCGGTATGGAAGCCCGGGATGGGATGGATTCCATTCAGGACCGAGTTCAGGGCCGAGAACGACGAGCTCAAGACACTGGTCGTGAACGCCAGGGTATTGCCAGACGCGCTGCGTTCGGCAAACGCGACGTCCGACGGCGAATTCGCCCGTGTCGGCACCTGATCATTGGGAGGAGAGGTCGAATCCTTGGGAAAAACGCGATAGATCTCGATTCGCACGTCGGCGACGTCTGACAGCGACGCATTGGTGGGCAAGAGCCCGGTGAAGCTTGCGCTCGTGATCCTGGTGGTCGAGCCCAGCAGGAAATCATCGGCCGCCTCGATCTCGATCTTACCGGCGGACGAGGGCCGCGAGGCCATCGCCATGAGCCTGTCGGGGGCACCGGTGCTGAAGGTGAAGGCGCTGCCCGCCCACACCGGGCCCGCAGCCGCGCACGCCAACAGCGCCGTCGCGGTGAACCAGAGTTTCGCACGCATTGCTGTGTCCTTTCAAAGGAACCCTGTAAGCTCGCCGCTGCCCTCTCCTGCAAGCCCAGCCGCAGATCGCCCGACCGCGTTCTCCGCTCGCGCTGCACGCAGCCAGTGAACGGGCGCCCTGGAAACCCCGCCGCACGTATCGCGCAAGAATCAGCCGCGAGCACCAACAATCTTCCAAGAGTCGCAAGGATCGCGCGCACAACTCCAAACTGGCCCCCGCGGCACCAATCCCCTCGCGTCGCCCAGAATTTCCCGTCCCTTTGTATTGCAAACGCGTCAGAACTTGTCATTTTGGCAAGAAGTTCAGGCTGGGATCTGCGCAACGTCAAGGTCTCTAATGCGCAACGCGGTGGTCATTACGTGATGTCCCTTCGGAGTGATTCGGTAGTAACTGGTACTGGAAACTTTTCGGATCAGCCCGTGAGCGCGGAGCAATCGCATTTGTCGGGTGATGCGGCCCGAAGCTCGACGGCGCTTGACGGGGTCGGTCTCGTCACGCGAGTTCAAAATGTGGCGCAGGTCCTGGTTACGAAACCCCTTCAATAAGTGCTCACCGCGCAGGACAGCTCGGAACAAGCCAGCGTCCTCCGGGGTGATAGGTCGCAAGCCACGATAAGGACGGTTCTCCTTGATCATGGGCCGGCTCACCGGGTCGAGGACACTTTGTGTCGGCGCCGGTTTTTTCACCACCGACAGCGCCTCTAAGTAGCGCTGATTCGCCGCCCGGCTCACTTCCACACGCCGGGCGATGTCGGCCAATCCCTTGCGCATGGGGACCCACCCCAAGCTGACTTGGCCTTTCCGGGTCCTCTCCCGAAATACATGGAACATTCGGGGATTGTTGATCGTCGTCTCGATCCTGAGTACAGACCCTTGTTTGTCGTACATCTTGATCGAATTGCTGTCGACCCGGTGCTTGATCCGAACTCCTTCGGTTCGATCCAGATAACTGGTCGTGACCTGGCCGCTGAACCGCGCATTGACGCGACGGCCCAGGAATCGCAGTACGTCCTGACAAGCGAACTGGCTCATGGCGTGAGCGATCAAAGAGGGATAGAGAGCGGCCAGGTCCGCAGCGCTGCTGAACATCACGTCGGTGGCGTATTCGGACTCGCCGATCGTCCAGTAATAGTTCCGCAGACTCACGCCGGAGCGAGGGTCCAGCAGGGGATTGACGCGATCAGCCAGCGCGGTGAGAAATCGCCCCCACTTGCGCGTGATCAGAGCGTCAAGCATCCGCTGCGCCTCGGGGACGTTGTCGATTCGGCTGAAGGTGTTGTCGCGCTGCTCAAAGCCGATCCCGGCTTTGGCCATCCGGCGGGCCAGGTATTCACGCCCATTGAGGCAGACCTGCACGGAGAACGGGAACCATGTTTGCAGTCGGATGTGCATCAGCCCGAACTCACGGTCCATGTAGTAGAAGTACAAATGCAGACATTTGCGCAGAGCCGAGACCAATTCGATCTGCTTGGTCTTGGCGTTTTTCCTGATCTGATAGCTTTGGCAAGGTTCGACACAGCTCAGAACGCAGATCAACCCTTCGGTGACGTGATCAACGTTCATGATGCGGTGGGCGAAGGCCTCCTTATCGACATCGGACGAGTTCAGGTAAATGTAGGGGCGGTGTTTGGTTTCTGCCAAAGTGCGAGCGTGGTCGGTGATTCGGCCGGTGAGGTCTTCGCTGAACTTATTAAAATCGCGGTAAAGCACATGGTGAGCACCAAGAAACCGGTCCATGCCCTTGCTATAGCAAATTGACCGGAGTGTGCCGCGGAAGAGAATTCGATCAAACCCCGACAGTGTTCCGATGACGCGCTCCCGATGCTGCTCCAAGAATCGCTCCATGGCTAACCTCCAGCGCCTGCACCAAAACGACCTTGAGGTGAATGCCCTGGATTATAAGTATTCGTTTGGTTGCGGCCGAGAGGCCGCGTCAGGCCCTTCGTGGTCCAAATTCCGGCGGCCATGCCCGCTTCCCAAACTCGTAGTTTCATTCGTGGTGGCAGCCGCCAGCGGATGGACCAAGCCGTGCCCAATACGGTCGTGCGCGCAGGATCTTACAGTGGTTCAAAAAAAAACCGGCAACGCCCTGGGATGCCGGCCGCGCCAGCAAGTCCACAATGATCGTTCGTATCGACATTAATACAATCGTCACTGTCATCGCGATGTGATCGCAACTGTGTAGCACAGACTCCTTGCACAGCGAAACAGATTCTGCCTCCGCTCATCGAACGAGCCGCCGTTCACGGAATTCAGCCCGGGTTTTCACCGATTATTCACTTGCGTATCCACGGAACGAGCCGAGAATCATGCTCGTCTCGAAGCCGAATTCTGTATATACAGACCCGCGGAGGACGCCCCGTGTTGGTCGGACCGGGGGTGCTGGTGAGGAAGGAGTCGCCGTGATGACTCGTTCCCTCCGGCGCCATCTCGCTCGATTTCGGCGGCAAGCGCGGCGGGGCGACTGCCTGCGGGATCATCGACGGCGTGGGTTACTTGTTCGGAGGCGTGGTCGCCGGTAAGGTTGTTTCAAGCTTCTCAGATACCATGGGTTGGCAGGGCGTTTTTCAAGTGCTGGCCGGCGTGGCTATGCTCACGGGGCTCGTGGCCCTGTGCTTCCTGGTGAACCAAAGGCGCCCCGCCGCACCCTTCGTACAGGCCGCGCTGGAAGCCGACAGCGCGGCCTTGGGTGCTCTTGTGGCTGGAGAACCATCGACGCCATGACGATCGTCGACGAGATCGTGGAGTTGTTTGCGCCGGGCGCGCAGGCCTACCACGGCGAGTGCGTGTCACAGGCCGAGCATGCGCTGCAGGCAGCCGCCCTGGCGGTTTCGGAGGGGGCGCCTGACCGGCTGGTCGTCGCGGCGCTGTTGCACGACGTCGGTCATCTGCTGGACGGCCAGGACGAAAGCCTCGCCGGCCGCGGCGTCGACGGCCGCCACGAGGAGGCCGGCTGCGCCTGGCTCGCGCGGCACTTCGGTCCCGAGGTCACGGAGCCAATCCGATTGCACGTGGCCGCCAAACGATACCTCTGCGCCACCGACGCCGCGTACCTCGACGGCCTCTCGCCCGCCTCGCGGCTGAGCCTGGAACTGCAAGGCGGCCGCATGGACGATCGCGAGCGCGCCGACTTCGAGCGCCATCCGTTTCATCAAGACGCGGTGCGGCTACGTCACTGGGACGACGCAGCCAAGGTGCCAGGTCTCGACTCACCCGGCACGGAGCAATACCGCGACCGCCTCCTGCGAATGGTTCGTGCCCGCGACGGATTCGGAAACGTCGAGGGCTAACAAAGATGATTAAGCGAATATCGATGCTCGCGGTTCTGGCCGTTGCCTCCGCGGGCACAATGCCGGCTCAAGCCCCGGAGCCGCGGCCCACTTTGCCTGACCCCGCGGCAGCCTCGCAGGTGCAGAACACGCCGCTCGTGCCGGTTTCCGGCCAAGAGCTGGATGCGGCGATCGCGCGGGGCGTGGCCTATCTCTGCCGCACGCAGAACCGCGACGGCTCGTGGGGCAGCTCGCGCTGGACCGGCGGCGTGGATCGAGACCCGGTGCCGGGCGCGTTTCATTCCTTCAGCACGGCCACGACCGCCCTGTGCCTGGAGGCGCTTTTGAGCGCGGGCGATCCGGCCGAAATCAAGACCGCCGCGGCACGGGCCGAGCGGTTCATCGTGGAAAACCTACCGAGGCTGCGCAGGGCCGACCCCGGGAATCTGCCCAACGTGTGGGCTTACGCCTACGGCATCCAGGTCCTCGCGGAACTGGCGCGGCGCGAGGAGGCAGGCTCCGTAAGGCGCCGCGAGCTCGAGACACTGATCTATGAACAGATCAAGGGGCTCGAGCGCTTCGAGACCGTGCACGGCGGTTGGTTTTATTACGCCTCGGGCCTCCAGCGGCCGCTGGCCCCGTCGGCGAGCTTTGTCAACGCCGCGGTGCTGGTCGCGCTCGACCGCGCGCCGCCGCTCTGGTTGAAGATGAACGACCGCGTCCAGAAGCGGGCGATCGAAGCCACCGCCCTGCAACGAAAGCCCGATTCGAGCTACCTTTATTCGATGATGGGGCCGCTCGCCATGAAATCCGCGATGGCCCCGATCAACCGGTCGGCGGGCAGCCTCGGACGATCGCAGGCCTGCAACCTGGCGCTCCGGCTCTGGGGCGACAAGGCGATCACCGACAAGGTCCTCGAAGACTGGCTCGACCGCTTGATCAAGCGCAACGGCTGGCTCGACATGGGCCGAAAGCGCCCGATCCCGCACGAGTCGTTCGCCCAGGTCGCCGGCTACTTCTTCTACTTCGGCCATTACTACGCGGCCCTCTGTATCGACCAGTTGCCCGAAAGCAAGCGGCCTGGCTACCAGGACGGGCTCGCCCGGCTCCTGATCCGGCTTCAGGAGACGGATGGCTCGTGGTTTGACTACCCGCTTTATAGCTACCACAAGCCCTACGGCACCGCGTTTGCCGTGCTGTCGCTTGTGCACTGCCGCAAGCCGGCACGCGCGGCCGCCGGCGGCTGAGCTCCGCCGCGCGTGCACCGAGCTTCCGCGCCGGGAACGCATTGCCGCTTGACTTGAATTACGATCGTCATATAATGGGCCGGCGGCAAGGGTGTGGGAGGGGTACTGCATGCGTTATGCGCCTGGCCACAAAGCACAGACGCGGGAGAGGATCCTTGCGGCGGCCTCGACGGTGTTCCGGCGCGAGGGTTATCACGCCTCGGGGGTCGACCAGGTCATGGAGGAAGCTGGTCTCACAGCCGGCGGTTTCTATGCGCATTTTGATTCCAAGGAATCCCTCCTGGCCGCGGCGATCGCGCATTCGGGCGCGAGATCGGCCTGCGGATTGACACGCGGCTCAAGCGTGCGCCGCGGGCGAGCGGCTCGAGCTTTTCCTCGAGCGTTATTTGAGCTCGCGGCATTGCCGCGAGCGGGAAGACGGGTGCCCGCTGGCGGCCTTGGTCTCGGAGGTCGCCGGTGCCGGCGCGGCGGTGAAGACGGCCTTCGAGTCGCTCGTCTACGATATGGAGCAAGTGCTGCGTGCCCACGCGGGGGCAGCCGGCGCAGGCCCAGCCGAGGAGCGCGTGCTCGCGGCGGTTGCGCTCTGTGTCGGCGGGCTGGGGCTGCGCGCTCGGTCAAGAACCGGCGCCGCGCCGCGCGGATTCTCGCGGCGTGCCGCACCGTGGCCCGGGAAATCCTGTGCCCGGAGGGGAAATCACCGGGCCGCGCCCGGTCGGGCCGCAAGCGCAAGAACGGACCAAGTCTGCCGACGTAGCCCGATCGCGCATGGCACAGTGGCGCTACGTGACGTGGCGGTTTCCGCCAATCATCGACCTGGGGAGAGGATCCGTGGATCGAACAGATCGGCGAGTGGTGGTCACGGGGATGGGGATGGTCACGCCCGTGGGACTGGACATGGAATCGTCGTGGGAGGCAATGCGCGAGGGGCGCGGCGGAGTCGGGCCGATCACGCTGTTTGACGCGGGCACTTTCCCGACGCGGATCGCCGCCGAGCTGAAGGACTTCCGGCTCGCGCGCGACCTGGGCGACGCGGCGGTCCGGTGGGCCGGGCACAGCCGCAACACGCAGATTGCGCTCGCGGCCGCCGAGCAGGCGATCGTCCACTCCGGGCTGCGGGACTACTCGAAACAAGACCGAACTCGATTCGGAATCTACCTCGGCTCGGGTGAGGGCCAGCATGACTTTCCCCGGTTCGTCGAACTCGTGCACCGGTCCAGCAACGTGGGCAAGGTTGACACCGGCCAGTTCACGAGCATGGGAGTCGATCGGCTTGACCCGCTCCGAGAATCCGAGCAAGAGCCCGGGACGCCGGCCGGCCACCTGGCGGCCCATTCAGGCGCGAGCGGCCCGAACGTGTCTTGCCTGACGGCCTGCGCGGCCAGTGCCCAGGCCATCGGGGAGGCCGCCGAGATCATCCGGCGCGGCGAGGCCGAGACGATGCTCGCCGGCGGCGTCCACAGCATGATCCACCCGTTCGGGCTCACCGGCTTTGTGCTCCTGACGGCGATGTCGACCCGCAACGACGAGCCGGCCGCGCGAGCCGTCCGTTCGATCGCGACCGCGACGGGTTTGTGATCGGCGAAGGGGGCGGAATGGTGGTACTCGAAGAGCTGGGGCACGCGCGTGCCCGGGGCGGCGCGTGTTCGGCGAGCTTGCCGGACATGCGTCCACGGCCGACGCCTTTCGCCTCACCGACAGCCACGACGAAGGCCGGGGTGCCATCGCCGCGATGCGGCTGGCACTCGAAGACGCGAGGCTCAATCCCGAAGACCTCGAATACGTCAACGCCCACGGCACCAGCACCAAGGTGAACGACTCGGTCGAAACCCTGGCGATCAAGCAGGTGGTTGGCGCAGCGGCTCGGCGGATTCCAGTTTCGAGCACCAAGAGCATGACCGGCCACCTGATCGCCGCCGGCGGCGCGGTCGAGGCGATCGTCTGCCTGCTCGCGATCCGCGACGGCGTCTTGCCGCCGACGATCAACCTCGATCATCACGACCCGGACTGCGACCTCGATTACATCCCTAATGTGTCGCGCGAGCGCAAGATCGACGTCGCCCTCTCCAACAGTTTCGGATTCGGCGGCCAGAACACCGCGCTCGTGCTCCGCCGGTTCGTCGGCTGAGCACGTCTGAACTCTTCGGAGTGCGCAAATGGCGATGTCACACGGGTTGTAGATGAGATAAAATTATGATGCAAACATCAAAGTGCTACATCGAGCACATTCGCCTGACGACCGCACGGCCGTTCGAGAAGGTCAAGGCCGAGCTCGAGCGGCAGACCGGCAGGTTTGACCGCGAGGTGTACCGGTTCCTATCCGAGGGGGCAACACCGAGGCGGCACGGGCCAGAATCGCGGCCATGGCCGGGCCCAGCGGCTTCGTGATTTTCGGCACCAGAGACGACGGCGCGTTGTGCCCAGCGGCCTCGGGTGTTCGGTCGCGCGACGGGACGATGGATCGGCCGGTCACCGGGCCGCCGGGGCGGCTTTTGGCAGCTCGGGCTGACGATCAAACGGCTCGATGACGGGCTGAACAAAGCTGAAGTCGTGGACGAGCAGCCCCTGCGAGCCGACGAAGAAGTTGCGGTCGCGCGCGACGTCCAGGTTAAAAACCGGTTGGGCCGGCGCAGGCGTGATCGAATCGACCGTGACGACGCCCCCGACGATCCTGAGCGGATCACCGGCTTTCAGGTCGCGGGCCATCGTCCAGCCCGTGCCGGCCTTCCAGAAGCGGTGAATGCCGGTGGCGACGATCGAGTCTCCCCCCGCGTCAATCCGGAGCGTGAGAGCGGGCGAGTTGCGATGGGTGGCGATCACCGGCTGAAACGCGAGCGTTCCGGTCGAGGTGCCCTGGGACAGCACCTGGTCGCCGGCACGGATCGATTCAATCGGCCGCGCCCCGTCGATGGTCTGGACCATGGTACCCGCCGCGAAGCACGCGCTGTGCGTGATGCTGAGAACAGGGTCGACCACAATGTCAGTGTACGTGGGCTTGGATTCCGGTGGCGAGGATTGGTAGACGTAACCGAGCTGATCGGCCCACCAGCGCTTCCATTCGTCGGGATCGGCTCCCAGGCTCACACCCGTGATCGCCTTCAGGACGGGAAGCGCGCGTTCGTTGTACAGCGTGATCCCATCGTTGGTACTTTCGATGAATTGAACATCCATGACCAGCCTTTGCTTCAGATTCTGGGTCACCTGACGGATCCGCTCGAGCTCGAGACCGATCTGGATGTCCCGCTGCGCGGCGGCTCCCTGTGCCAAGAGCAGCATGTCAAAGGCGGCGTTCTGCTGGAAATTCGCCGGGCTGGTCGCGACCTGGTCGCGGTGGCGCAACTGCATCGCGGCGGCCGCCGGGTTGGCCGGCGCATGCTGGTTCATGAGCATGAACCAGTAGGCCGGCGGGGCGGTCCGATTCTCGGGATTGCTCGTGAGTTGATTGAGGATCGTCGCGGCATTGTGAGGGTTGGCCGCGATCTGCTGCGCCGCCTCGGCCGCTTTCTGGGACATGATCGGAGCGGGCATGGAGACCGGCATCGCCGCGCCCAGCGTTGTTCCTTGCAGGGCATAGCCCAGCGGGTACGACGAAGCAAACGCGTACTGGCTGGCAAGCGCGGCCAGGGTCAGGTTCTGCGGCGCTGAAGGGGTCAAACGGAACCGACGGGGTGTAGAGACGGTCCGTGATCCATTGACCGACTGCTCCGATCTCATAGAATCGCTGGATGTTGAACCGCTCGCCGTCGACAAAGAGTTCGCCGGGCGACCCGGGGCCGCTCACCGGACGTACCTGATACTTGAAGGGCCGGTGGACGAGCGCGATCAGCCGCCCGACGACGTCGCGCGGATCGCGCCGTGCCAGCGTTTCGGTGGCGCGCTTCCGCACCTCCGGCCAGGGTGAAAAGATCGCGAACGCGGCCAGCCCGTGCGATGCCGACGGACCGTCGATCTGCCCGAGCATCTGCACCGCCGCGACCTGCTGCCGCTCGTTGCCGCGCACGAAGTCGCCCAGACACGGGCACCGCGTGCGGGTCGGTCACCTCGGCGAGCGCTTGCTCGGCGTGCGCCCGCTTCGCCTTGTCCTTGCTCACGAGGTCGCCGCGCAGCTTCTCCAGCTTCGTTCGCCAGTGCTTCTCCGCCTGCTTCTGCCGTGCCGATTCTTGCTTCTCGGCCGCGAGCTCTTCGGGTTTGACCCAACGATTCCCCTGCCTCTTGTAGCCAAGGTGCCTCCAGGCGGCCTCGCGCGCGGGATCAAGCCGGATCACCACGTTGTAATGCGCAGCGCCTGCTCCTTGAGCCCTCGTTCATCGCACCACGCCGCCAGTTTCATCTGGGCGTCGGCCTTGTGGGCCGTGCGGACGCGCCGTTCGAGGTATTCGCGGACCAGGGCTTGGTGGGCAGGATCGTGCTGAATCTGCTGACCGATGTCCGCGGGAGGGCCCCACAGGCCGCCGTATCCGACGAGCCCCAGCAGCCCGCGCGCCAGCGTATTGGCAGGGTCGATCGCGACGGCCAGTGACAGATGCTTGAACCGCTCGGCCGAGAGTCCGTGGGCCTCGCACCAGAGCGCCAGCCGCACCTGCAGCGCGGCATCACGGCCGGCGCCGGCCGCGGCCGCCTGGTACGCGGCCAGGTCCGAGCTGGTTGCCGCCGGTCCGTCGCCCTTAACCGCGCCTGCGAAAATCACGCCGCCGAGCAGAATCGAGGAAAACATGGCCGTGCCCTCTTGAGCGAGAAACGGGTAAGCGTTACCGCGCGAGACCGCGTCGGCGTCTCAGCGAACAGTTCCAACCCTGGCGATGTCTGGAAGTGCATCGAACGGGCTCGGCGTCGGATTGACCAGGCTGTTGTCGTGGGCCAGAACGCCGGACTGACCCACGAAGAAGCTCTCCCCTGCTGTGACGCGCAGGTTGAACACCGGTTGCACCTGATCTTTCTCGACGGACTTGACCACGCGCAGGCCGCCCAGGCTGCGCAGGGTGTCTCCCGGCTTCAGCTCACGCGCCATCACCCAGCCTCGTCCCGCTTTCCACAAGCGGTGGATGCCAGTCACGACGATCGTTTCCGTCTCCAGCTCGATTCGAAGGGTCGCGTTCGGCGGGTTGTGATACACGGCCACGAGCGCCTGGTACTTGAGCTCGCCTGAGTGCGGGTCTTGAGTGAGCACCTGGTCGCCGGCGCGAGCTTTTCGATCGGCCGCAAGCCTTCGAGCGTCTGCACGGGGGTGCCCGCGCCGAAACAGGAGTGTCGAACGATTTCGACTCCCACCGCTTGTGGCGGTGCCACGATGATCGGCACGCCTTGCGACTGGTAGTCGAGCGGCACATTCTCGACGACGGTCGGCTTCGGCTGTTCGTACCGCGAATCGGTCGTCCCGCCGTACGCATACCCGAACAGGTCGACCATCCACTTTTGCCAGGCGGTGCGCTCGGCACCGAGGTCGGTGCCGATGGCTCCCGCGAGCACTCGCCGGAGAAAGTCGTTTGAGTCGCGGACGCCCGCGTTGTAGGCGTCGATCGCCCGCGCATCGCCGGCGAGCTGCTCCTGGGCGGCCCGCGCGACCTGCTCGGCCTCGATCATCATCCGGCCGATGGGTATGGCGGCCTGCTGGACCATGAGCAATCCCGCCCAGAGGTGCTGGTCCGGCGTCGGCGCCTGGTTCGTGACCTGCAGCCGGGGGCCATGGGCGTGGTGCGCGTCGGGTTTCTGAGTCAATGCCGGCGGAATTCCCGGATGGGCAAGAGGACCCGTCGGGTAGAAAGCCGGCGGTGGAGCGCCGAAGCCGAACATAGCCTCGGCAGCGGCGACCGAGTTTCCGGGTACGGGCTGCATGGGCGTAACGAGGTCTCGCGACCGGATCAACACCGGCAGGCCGTCGGAGTCGTACGTGAGGAAATCATTGGCTTCGAATGCCACGTTCGGCACTGGTGGCGAGTACCGGCGCTCGACGTTGACTTCCGGTTTCTTGATCACGATCTCGCCGGAAGAGCCCGGACCACCGACGGGGCGCACCTCGTACTTGATCGGATCGCGGAGCATGCCGACCAAGAGCGGGGCGAAATCGCGCGGATCGCGCCAGCGGAGGGTCTCGGTGGCATGGGCCCGAACGACTGGGGCGCCGCCAAGGATCGCGAGGATCGCGAGCGCGCGCGACGCGCCGGGCGAATCCACCTGGCCCAGCAGTCTGACGGCAAGCTGCTGCCGCTCGGGGCCGCCGTGCGCGAAGGTCACCCAGATCATGGGGACCGCGCGGGGATTGGTCACCAGCGCTAGTCCCGCCTCGGCCTCGGCCCGCCGCGTCTTGTCCTTACTGGCGAGCCCGGCGGCCAGACGCTCGAGGACGACCTTCCAGTGATTGTTGGCCTTGTGCTGTTCCTGCGCCTCGGCCTTTGCCGCCGCGATCCGCTCGGGTTTCTCCCACCGGCCCCCAGCCCGCTTGAAGCCAAGGTGTTTCCAGGCCGCGTCTCGCGACGGATCGAGCTGCAACACGCGATACAGATGGGCCGCCGCTTCCGCCTTCAGGCCGTTCTGCTCGCACCACAAGGCCAGTTTCCATTGATCCTCGGCCCGATCCGGCGCCTTGACCCGGCGCTCGAGATACTCGCGCACACGCGCCTTATGCACGGGGTCCTCACGTGCCCACCGGCTGACTTGCTCGGGGTTCTGCCATTTTCCGTCGTAGGACACGAGCCCCAGCAGGCCGCGCGCCAGCGCATGCGACGGGTTGTACAGGACCGCGAGCGTGAGTTGCTTGATCCGCTCGGACGAGAGGCCCTGTGCCTCGCACCAGAGCGCCAGGCGGACATGCGCGTCGGCGTCATGGCCGGCACGGGCGTCGGCCGCCCGGTACACGTCGATCGGCGACTTCGTCTCTCGAGGCTGCCGCTGGGGCCTGCGGCTGAGCGAACAGTAGCACCCAGAGTACCGTCGTCTTGATCATCATCGCGCCCTTAAATCAAACGTTCAAAAGACCAATAATGTATTATAGCGCTTGCCGCGTCACGGCGTATTCCGCACGTCCCAGATCACGACCGTCGTGTCGTCAAGGCCGGCTGCCAGGCTGGCGCCGTCCGGGGAAAAAGCGATCGCGCCCGCGTAGGTGCGGGTGGCGGGGCAGGCGAACGCCCCAAGCTCGCGCCCGTCGCCCGTGTCATACAGGCGAATCATCCCGTAGCGCCAGCCGGTTTCGACTGCCACGACTTTTCCGCTGGGCGAGACCGCCACGGCCGATACGTGGTCCGGCGCGATCGCGATTTGCTTTTGCTTTCCTGTGGTGATCTCCAGAAGCTCGATCCCGTCGCCCTGCTCCGGCAGGCCGGCGGACTGATTGCCGCTCGCCGGGTCAACCGGCGTCGCCACGGCCAGGATCTCGCCCGCGGGGGCAAAGGCCATGGCCAGGCTCGGTCCCGAGAATCGTTCCTCGCCGCTGGCGACGTCGGCCACGTGCACCGACATTCCTCCCTGGATCGCCAGAAACCGATTCTCCGGAGCAAACACGCTGGGGCCCAAGAATGACCGTGGGTCTGTGCCTCCGGCCAGGCCAAAGCGCGGCTGCACCGCCGGAAGCTCACGCCCCGTAGAGACCTCGCTCACCGTGAGGCCATACGCGCGGCTGTAGAACAGGATTCGCTGCCCGTCCGGGGAAAACGCCAGCGCCTCGGTGCCGGTGACCTCGATTTTCCCACGCCAGGATTGGCGTTTCCGGCCTGTCAACAGGTCCCACACTTCGACGGTCGACTGGGGGAACACCGACGCCGCCGCGAGGCTCTTGCCGTCAGGCGAAACTGCGAGCGAGAGCACGGTCCCGACGCGCGGAATGAGTTTCCGCTGTCGAGCGGTCGCGGGGTCCCACGCGCGGATTGTGCCGTCGCCGCCGGAGCTGAACAGCGTCTTGCCGTCGGGTGCGTAAGCCAGCGCGGTCACGCTTCCCTGGTGGGCGTCGTCGCCCGCGAACTGTTCGCGGCCGGTATCAGCTTCGAAGAACCGCAGCACGCCCGCGCACTCGGCCAAGATCCGCGTGCCGTCGGGCGAAAAGGCCATCACCGCGCCGCCGGGTCGGGCACCCCCGAGATCGAGCTTCCAGAGCGGGCGGCCGGTCTGGGCGTCGATCCGCAAGATCGTTCCGTCGGACGCGGTCATGATCAGCGAGCGGCCATCCGGAGCGAACGCGTGTGCGATACCCGGTCCCGCGAATTGCTCGCGGCCGGTCTGGCGGTCCAGCACCACCACCTCACCTCCCAGCGAGCTCACGACCATGAGTTGCCCATCGTGCGAAAGCAAGGGCACGGTTTCGCCGCGAACGGGGCGGGCAAGGTTGGTCGCGGTCCCCTGTGCCAGGTCCCAGAGACGAATCCCCTTTCCCGCGGCGCCGGTCGCCAGGGTCTTGCCGTCGGCGGCGAGGACCAGCCAGTGGACCGGGTCATCGCCGACCTTGATCGTCCCCGTTGAGTCCCCGGTTGCCAGGTCCCAGAGTGCGACCTCCCCTGCCGCGCTACCCGTCGCGACCGTGCCACCGGCGCTCGACAGGGCAACAGAGTAGAACTGCGGGCCGCCGGTCCGCTGGATCCGGTGCAACAGCCGGCCCTCGGGCAGCGTCCAGACCCAGAGCACGCGGATCGTTTCACGCTCGGTCGCACCTCGCACGAATCCTACCGCAGCCATATATCGGCCGTCGGGAGCGACGGCGAGCTGGCGGACCGACCTGTCGTCGCCGGGCGCGTCACCCATCGCGCCAAAGGTCCGGACCTGCCGTCCGGTGTCCGGGTCCCAGAAACGCACCAGACCGTCGGCCTGGACCGTGACCGCGGCGTCGCCCCCCTGGGCGAAGCCGCCCCCGACAACCCGGGTCGTGTGACGCCGCTGGGTCGTGCCCAGGCGCGCGAGCACGCGCGGCGGCAGTGGGTCGCCAAATCGGTCGAGTCGCGGGCGCGCGAGCCTCGCTGCCGGAGCGGGCGTCGGCCAGTCCGGCAAGTGCCGGCGCGAGCCGGGCCGGGTTGCTCGGCCGGAACGGTCGAGTTGTCAAAAACGAGTAGCTCGCGACGGCCGCGACTGGGATGGCGACCAGCAGGGCGAGCGTCGCCGCCTTCGCAAGCCGGGCCAGCGAAATTGCCTTGTGGGTATCGCGGACGAGCGTTGCCAGGGGCGCGGCGACCATCCCGGCGCTCGCGCCGGCCATCCCCGCGCCCGCAGCCGCCCGGATTGTTGAGGCCAGCAGTGATTGAGGCACCGCCGCCCTGAGGGATTCCGTCGCCATTGTCGCGGCCAGGAGGCCGGTTGACGGGGCGAGCCCGCGCCGCGTCAGCCGGTGCCGCAGCAGCTCCTTGGCCCTGGCGAGACGACTGGATACCGTTCCCTTGGGCCAACCCAGCACGCGCAGCCTCGTCCTGGGTCTGGCCCTCCAGGTAGCACAGGACAACCGGGAGCCGGTATTTGTCCGGCAGCCGTCCCAGCTCCTCGTCGACGACCGCGGGAAGCTCGCCCAGATCCGGATCGAACCCGCTGTGGTCGAACAGAGCGGCCGCCTTCAACTGGAGCTGTTCCCGCCTGCGTGTGGCCAGCCTCGCACGGTGGGCCACCCGCGCGGCCACCCCGTGCAGCCACGGACCGAGTGACTCTCGTTTGCGGACCGCGCTTGCCTTTGCGCCAGCACCACGAAGGTGGCCTGGAAGGCATCCTCGGCGTCGTGCCGGTCGCCGAGCATGCGGCGACACACGCCGAGCACCATCGGGCCATGGCGCCGCACGATCGCCTCAAATGCGGATTGGCGCACGGGCCCGGCCGGCGGCTGCGCCGCGATCTGTTCGAGCAGCTCGAGGTCGCTCATGCCGGCGACGACGCCGAATCGAAACAGCGCGTCGATCTCCGGGAGGACGGCATCTGCCCGTCGATTGTCCATGAACCCCGTCACTTCTGCCGATCGCAAGCGGCAACCGGTCGCGAGATCGGATCGATACCGCGCGCCTTCGTGCTCGCTCGCCTCGCTGATTTTACTCGCTCGCTTGCTTGCTCACCTCATTAGTGCAACCGTAGGCGCCCTTGAATTCAGATTTTTTACGATTGGTCGACCGGGGCGCCGCAAGGGCGCTGAGCTCGCAAGACGACCAGGGTAAGTAAGGCGCAACTTGCCGCGAAATACACCTTGATCTCGGTACCGCGCCTCGCATCGAATCGTCCGGGACCAGCCTGTCGCGGCACGCGCGGGGCGTAGCCGCCGGCGACGGAACGGATCAGCTCGCGCGCGCTCGAATCCCACAACCTGCTTTGAATCATTGGTTTGCGCCTCGTCGCCAGTCTGTGGACCAGGCATCGGCCGGCGCGCCGAGCGATGGCGGCTGTTTAATCCAACTGTTCCGATTATCATCATTGATACGTGGAATCAGTGTAAGCAGCACACGGCGGTGCTGTTGAATCGCAACTGTTCCGATTATCATTATTGGGGATGTCTCGGCAATCCATGCGGCGGCCGAACCGCAGTCATATCACCGGACGGAGAATGGGTCGAAAGTTCGCGCGATGGGCCCAAGAACCCCTTGTCCTGACCAGTTGCATTTGCGGTCGCTAATCCACGCGCGGGCCGGCTCGCTCGAGGCCGACTCGGTGCGGGCGCATCTTGAGCAGTGCGAGGCCTGCCGCGCGATCGTGGCCGATATTGATGGCGGGGACGGCAGCCAGAAGACCATGGCCGCCTCCGACTTCGCACCCCCGCCGGGCCCGCTGTCCTCGACGGCGACGCTGCAAATCTCGACCAGGGGCGATCGCCAGAGCGACGCCGCGGGCGCCGCGAGCAATGCCACCGTGTGGCTGCCGGCTGGAGCGGCCGGAAATGCCGCGACTCTCCGGCCCGCAGATTCAGCAAAGCGCGCGAGCCCCGGCGAACAGACGGATTCGTCCGCCACTTGCTACCTCGAGCCGGCGAAGAAGACCGACGAATTCGACATCTCCGACTCGGTGGCTGATTCGCTGCCGCGCGACGGCACGAATCGAGTGTCGTCGAGCTCCGCCACGATGGCCGCCCCGCTGCGCGTACCCGATTCGGGTCGTGCGTTTGCAACCGAAGGAAAATCGGCCGGGCCCCTCGCGCTGGCGGGGGTGACCGTGCCCGGCTATGACATCCTGGAAGAGCTCGGCCGGGGTGGCATGGGCGTGGTGTACAAGGCGAGAGACCGCCGGCTGCAGCGGCTGGTCGCCCTCAAGATGGTGCTGGCCGGGGCGCACGTCGGGCAGGCGGGCCTGGCTCGCTTCCGCGCCGAGGCGGAAGCCGTCGCCAAGCTGCTTCATTCCAACATCGTGCAGATTTACGAGACCGGCGAGCACGAAGGTCGTCCGTATTTCTCGCTCGAGTTTGTGGAAGGCGGAAGCCTCGACAAGCGGATCGCCGAGAGCCCGGCCACCCCGCGCGGCCGCCCTGTTCGTGGAGACGCTGGCGCGTGCGATGGACGTCGCGCACGAGCGCGGCATCGTCCATCGCGACCTGAAGCCGGCCAACATCCTCCTGTCCACAATCGGCAGCCAGTCGTCCCTGGTCCGCGGCCGCGAGATCGATTCGTCGTCGCTGCCCGCGGACCACTGGTCGCGGAACTCGGTCCCCAAGATCGCGGATTTTGGGCTGGCCAAGCACGTCAACGACGACTCCAGCCAGACGCAGAGCGGCGCGATCCTCGGCACCCCCAGCTACATGGCGCCCGAACAGGCGGGGGGGAAGAACCGGGAAATTGGCCCGGCCGCCGACATTTATTCGCTGGGCGCGATCCTCTACGAGATGCTCGTCGGCCGCCCGCCGTTCAAGGCGGGCAACCCGATCGACACCATCCGTCAGGTCATCGAGCAAGAGCCCGTCCCGCCCCGCCAGCTCGAGCCGCGCGTTCCGCACGACCTGGAGACGATCTGCCTCAAGTGCCTGGAGAAAGACCCTGCCCGCCGGTTTGCGACCGCCGCCGAGCTGGCCGACGATCTGCACCGCTACGCCACCGGCGACCCGATCAACGCCCGGCCGACCCCAGCCTGGGAGCGCGCGTGGAAATGGGGCAAGCGCCGGCCGGCCGTGGTGGCGCTCCTGGGAGTCAGCCTGCTGGCCATCGCGGGCAGCGTGCTCTTCATCGCCTGGCACAATGTTTCGCTGCGCGGCAAGCTCGATGTGGCTCTGGCGCAGGAACGCCGGGCACGCCAGCGCGAGCAGGAAGTGATCAATGAGCAGCAGCTCTCGCGCGTGGGGCAAGAGGGGCAAAAGCTCTACGACAGTGCCCGTGTCGCCGTGGCCGCCGGCGACTGGTCGAGCGCCCGTGTCAACCTCGAAAAGGCACTCGCGACCATCGGCGGCGAGACGCACCTTGATAATGTCAAGGAGCCCGCCCTGGTTCTGCTGAAACAGGTCGAGCAGGAGCTGCGCGTCGAGGCCGACCGGCGCGCGTCTTCTGCCCGCTTGCAGAAATTCGTCAAGCTGCGCGACGAGGCCCAGTTCCTGGGAACGCTCTACACCGGCATGGACCTGGCGGCCAACCTGGAAGCCGCCCGCGCTGCCGTCGGGCAGGCGCTCGCCGTGTATGAGGTCAACGCCGCGGATGACCCGCGCCCCAAGCTCGATGCCTATCTGGGGGACCCGCAGAAGGCCGAGATTCTTGGAGACTGCTACCAGCTCTTCTTGATTCTCGCCGAGACGGAAGCGCAGTCCGCCGCGGACCGCAAGCCACTGGAGCGCGAGCAATTCCTGCACAAGGCCCTCGATTCCCTGACCAGCGCCCAGCGCCTGGGATCGCCCTCCCGCGCGTTCCACCTGCGGCGGGCACGCTACCTGACGATGCTCGGCGAGCCGGCGCAAGCCGCGCAGGCCGAAGCGGCCGGCCAGGGTGCGCCCCTGGACCAAGTGCTCGATCACTTTCTCATGGCCGACGAGCTGTATCGTCGCGAGAAATTCGCGGACGCGATCAAGGAATTCGATCAGGTGCTCGAGCGCAAGCCGGGCCATTTCTGGGCGCAGTATCTCAACGCGATCTGCCTGCTCCGCCAGGGAAGGGCGGGTGAGGCGCGGGCGCTGCTCGAGCGCCTGCCTGGCCGTGCGCCCCGATTTCGTCTGGCTGTATCTATTGCGCGGATTCGCCCAGGAAGAACTGCAGGCCTGGGCCGCGGCCGATGCCGATTTTCTGAAGGCCTCGCAACTGCCGCTGGATGACAATGCCCGCTATGTCCTCTTCGTCAATCGCGGGGTGCTGCGCGTCCGACAGGAACGATTTGAAGACGCCGTCGCCGACCTGAAAGCGGCGATCCAGAGCAAGCCAAAGGCCTACCAGGCCTATGTCAACCTGGCCCAGGCGTACCGGCGGCTGCACCAGCTCGACCTGGCGCTGCGCAGTTGAATCAGGCGGTCGGGCTCGAGCCGGGGCTCGCCCATCTCTACCGCCTGCGGGCCCGGCTGCAGCTCGAGCGCGAGCAGCCGGCCGTCGCGCTCCAAGACTTCGAGCAGGCGATCCAGCGCGAGAACACGAATAGCCCGTTCCAGGTCGACGACCGCGTCGACCGCGGCCGTTTGCTCCTGGCCAGCGGGCATCCGGACGCGGCACTCGGCTCGTTTGACGCGGCGCTCGCGTTGCAAAAAGACCATGCGCTGGCCCAGCGCCTGCGGGCGGAAACCCTGTTCCGGCTCGGCCGGTTCCGGGAAGTCATCGAGGCGTTCGACCGCTACATGGAAACGGGGAAACCGCTCGAGTCGGTCTATCGCGGGCGCGGCCTGGCGCGCGCAGAGCTCGGCCAGTATCCCGGCGCGATCGACGATTTCACCAAGGCGCTCGAATTGCACCCGACCTCGGCCGTCCAGGCGTTTCGCGGCTGGACGCACCTGGTCGTCGATGCGCCCAAGCTGGCCCTGCGCGATTTCGAGCTGGCCATCGAGCTCGATCCCAAAAGCGGCGACGCCTACAACGGGCGGGGGTTTGCGCACGCAAGCCTCGGCCGCCACCGCGAGGCCGTCCACGATGCCGCCCTCGCGATGCGGCACGGACCGACGTCGCCGCGATTGCTGTACAACGCCGCGCGGATCTACGCGCAGTGCCCCGGTCCCTACCCGCAGCGCGCGCTCGAGTTGATCCAGCGGGCGCTGGGCTTGCTCCCCGCCAACGAGCGCCGCGCTTTCTGGGCCACGCACATTCGAACCGATACCGCGCTTGCCGCGCTGCGGCGGGACCCCCTGTACGTCAGACTGGACGCCGACCTCTCAGAGCGAAAGTGATTCATGGGTTTTCGAGGGCAACTGACGTGCCGGCGCGGTCGACCGCGCCGCCGGCGGCCGTTCTGGCTGCCGTGCGGAGACTGGCTCGAACAGAGGGCGCTCCTGGCCGCCTCACCGCTGGAAGAGGCGGTTCCGCTGCATTTTGGCGCGTTTGACGACGCGCAGGCGTCGCATGATCTCTCGATCCCCGTCCAGTTCGACCTCTACTCGGTGGCGCTCCAGCCCGGCGAACAGATTTCGGCGGCCGTCGACGCGCAGCAGGCCGGCAGCGCCCTGGCGTCGCTCTTGCGGGTTTTCGACGCGAACGGCACGGCGCTCGCGCTCGATAACCAGGAAGGGGGCGACCCGCAGCTCACCTTTCAGGCGGCAACGGCGGGCACTTACTACATCGGCGTCAGCAGCGCCCCGGATAACAACTACAACCCGGCGGTCGCCGACAGCGGCGTCCCGGCGGCACGACGGGGCTCTACACCCTGAATGTGAAGCTCACCGCCCTTGCCCCCTTGCAGCCGGACCTCACCGGCAGCTCGTTCCGGACCGGCCTGGACATGGCCGCCGCCGGCGACAACGTGCCGGTCATTTTCTCCGTCGAGAATCGAGGCGGCGCCGATCCCGGCAATTTCCAGGTCCAGGTTCTGCTCTCCGACAGCAATCTGTTCGACAGCTCGTCGCTGGTGCTGGCGACCGTGAGCAGGGCTAGCCTGGTGGCGGGCCCAACCGGCCGCGACTTCTCGTCGCCGGCCGGCTTCACCGTGACGATGCCCCTGGGCCCGTCGTCCGGTCCGGCCTACCTGGGCCTGCGCATCGTGACCGATCCCGCCGTGCCGGAGGCCGGCCTGTACGACAAGAGCGGCGTCCATCGCGGCTCGGACTGGGAGCCGATCGGGATCACAAACCGCGTTCCCGCCGGGGCGACCAGCTTATCGCAGGTCGACACCGGCCTGTTCACCGAGGCCGCAGGCAGCCTGGTCCCCGGCCAGGTGAGCGCATGGTCGTTCGTGGTCACGGCCGCGCAGGGCACCGGTGAGCTGAAGGCTGAGGCCTCCGCCGGCCTCGGCACGTTGCGGCCGCGGCTGACGCTCTCCGGGCCAACCGGCCAGACGCTGATCCAGTCGGATAGCGGCCAGATCGTCCAGTCGCTCCAGCCTGGGACATATTTCCTCGCGGTCTCCGCGCAGTCGGGCTCGGGCACATACCGGCTGACCACCGCGTTCACGCCGACCAGCGTGCCGTTTTCGCCGCTGGTTTCCGGCGCAGGCACGGCCACCGTGGCGATCGGCGACGTCAACGGAGACGGGATCCCCGACGTCATCACCGGCAACCGGATCGACAACACCGTCAGCGTGTTCCTGGGCACAGGCGACGGCACGTTCGAGCCCGCCAGGAACTTCCCGATCGGGTCGCGGGTGTGGCGCGTTACTCTCGCCGACGTCAACAGCGACGGCAAGCTAGACATCCTCACCGTCAACAAGGGCGACAACTCGATCAGCGTGCTCCTGGGCAAGGGCGACGGCACGTTCTTGCCGCAGGTCGTCATACCCGCCGGCACTCGCCCCAGCGACGTGGCGGCCGCCGACGTCAACGGCGACGGCAAGCCCGACCTCATCTTTTCCAACTACGCCGCCGACACCCTTTCGGTAGTGCTGGGCAACGGCGATGGCACCTTCGGGCCGCCGACGGTCTACCCCACCAACCAGGGGCCCGGCTTCGCCGGCCCCAGTCAACTGGCGGTGGCGGACGTCAACGGCGACGGCATCCCGGACCTCATCTATGCCGACTATGTGGGCGCGAACGTGGCGGTCCGGCTGGGCAACCGCAACGGCACCTTCGGGCCCGAAAAGACTTTCCCCACAGCGGCGGGAGCCCACGCCGTCTCGGTGGCGGACGTCAACGGCGACGGCAAGCCGGACCTCGTCGTCGTCGATGCCGTGGCCGACGAGGTCAGTGTCCTTCTGGGCAACGGCGACGGCAGCTTTCAGCCCGAAGCGACCTACAAGGTCGGCCTGAATCCTTACACTTTGGCGGTCGCCGACTTCAATGGCGACGGCATCCCCGACATCGTCACCGCCAACCGCGGCGACAACACCGTCAGTGTTCTCCTCGGCGGCCCCCTTGGCAACTTCGCGCCAGAGGAGACCTTCCCCACCGGAACCACGCCGCGCGCCGTCGCCGTCGGCGACTTGAACGGCGATGGCCAGGTCGACATCGTCACCGCCAATCTGGGCGACAACACGGCGAGCGTGCTCCTGGGGAAGGGCGACGGCACCTTCGTGCTGGGCGCCCAGCAGTCAGCCCCGCCCCACCGTCTGCCCCGTTTCAGGTGGTGGTGGCGGACGTGAATCGCGACGGCATCCCCGACATCATCACCGCCAACCGGCCCGCCAACAGCGTCAGCGTGCTGCCAGGCAATCCTGACGGGACGTTCCAGACCAAGGAGACCTTCGCCACTGACAGGAGCCCGTTTTCCGTGGCGGTGGCCGACGTCAATGGCGACGGCATCCCCGACATCATCACCGCCAACTACGAGCCAGGCACCGTGAGCGTGCTGCTGGGCAACGGTGACGGCACGTTCGAGCCCCACTTCGAGCTTTCCGCCGGCAGCGATCCCTACGACGTCAAGGTGGCCGACTTGAACGGCGACGGCGTGCCCGACATCGTCGTCACCAACAAGAACGACAACGATGTGGGCGTGTTCCTGGGCATAGGCCACGGCGCCTTCGCGCCGATGAAGACCTACCCGGTCGCGTCCGGCCCGTTCGAGGTCGTGGTGGCCGACGTCAACAACGACCACATCCCCGACCTCGTCGTCAGCCACTTCAGCGCGACTGTGGTCGACGTGCTGCTGGGCAACGGTGACGGCACATTCCAACCCACTCGCGAATTCTCCGACGGGTCCCGTCCGTACGGGCTCGCGGTCGCTGATGTGAGCGGCGACGGCAAGCCGGACATCATCACCGCCAACTATCGCAGCAACAACGTCAGCGTGCTTTTGGGGAACGGTGACGGCACCTTCGGGCTCCCGGAAATCCTCCCGGTGGGAAAAGCGCCCAATGAGGTGCAAGTGGCGGATTTCAACGGAGACGGCATCCCCGACATCGTCACCGCCAACTACGGCAGCAACGACGTCAGCGTGCTCCTGGGCAAGGGCAACGGCACCTTTGCTCCGGAGCAGACCTTCGCCGCCGGGGTCGGGCCGGCGTCGGTGGCGGTGGCCGACCTGAATCGCGACGGCAAGCTCGACCTGGTCACCGGCAATCGCAACGCCAGCACCGTGAGCGTGCTCCTGGGCTCTGGCAACGGCAGCTTCGCGGCACCGATCACGATCGGCGAGGGCAAGAACCGGTACGCGGTGGCGGTTGCCGACGTCAACGGCGACGGCAATCCGGACCTCGTCACGACGAGCGTGCTGGCCAACACGGTGACCGTCGAGCTCGGCAATGGTGACGGTACGTTCGAGGCGGGCCAGACCGTCGACGTCGGGCCCGCGCCCACGTCGGTGGCCGTGGCCGACTTCAACGGCGACGGCCGGCCCGACATCGTGACGACCAACTCCGACGGCAACTCTGTGAGCGTGCTGCTGGCCAACGGCGACGGCACGTTCAGCGTGCAGCAGACCTTTGCCGTGGGCCGCAGCCCGCGCGCCGTCAAGGTGGCGGACTTAAACGGCGACGGCGTCCCCGACTTGATCGTCGCCGACTACAACGACGACACCATCAGCGTGCTCGTGGGCAAGGGTGACGGCACGTTCGACCCGCGCGAAGTCTTTCCGGTCGGGAACAAGCCCTATTCGCTGGCCGTGGCGGATGTCAATGGCGACGGCCGGCCCGACATCGTCGTCGCCAACGCGGCCAGCGACACCGTGAGCGTGTTGCTGAACCAGGGAGGCGGCCCCGGCCACGTCAACTTCGCCCCGCAGCAGACCTTCGCCACCGGCCGGCAGCCCTTTGCAGTGACCGTCGCCGACGCAAACGGCGATGGCATCCCCGACATCATCGCCGCCAACGCCGGCGATGGCTCCGTCAGCGTGCTCGTGGGCACCGGAAATGGCGGATTTCAGACGCAGCGATCCTTCGCCGTCGGCGCCCGGCCCTACTCGGTCGCCGTCTCCGACACCAATGGCGACGGCAAGCCCGATATCGTCACCACTAACTACGGCGGCAACAGCGTCAGCGTCCTCCTCGGCGAGGGGGGCGGCTTGTTTGCCCTGCCGGCGATCTCCGCCACCGACCGATCGCCGGTCGAGACAGTGATCGCCGACGTCAATGGCGACGGCCGGCCCGACCTGATCACCGCCAGCGATCACGATCAGCGCCATCGGAGTCTTGCTGGGCCGGGGCGACGGATCGTTCCAGCCCGTCACCGCGGCAGGCGGCGTCGGTTTGAGCGATACGCCGTTCCTGGAGGATCTCAACGGCGACGGCATCCCCGACAGCGTCGTGCTCGATCGCTCGGGCGAGATCCTCTTCCGCGCGGGCCTTGCCGGCGCGGCCGGCACCTTCGCGCCTCCCGTCGTACTCAACCCCGGCCGGCCCGCGCACGACATCACGATCCTGCGCAGCGCTTCGGGCTTCGTCGTCGCCGCCGCCGATGCTCACTTCGACCCGACGCTCTCCACCAACCGCTTCGTGTTCACCGTCTCCATCTACACGATCAGTCCGGGCGGGCGTGCGACGCGCCGGACCGCGTTTGCCACCACGGCCCTGCCCACCAGCCTGGCCGCTGCCGACCTCACGGGCAACGGTCTCGACGACCTGATCGCCGCCGACGCGCTCGATGACAGCGTGACCATCTCGCTGCAAACCGCGCCGGGACAGTTTGCCGCGCCGATGTCGGTGTCCACCGGCATTGCGCCCTCGGACATCACGGTCGCCGACGTGAACGCCGATGGCCTGCCGGATATCATCGTCAGCGACCAGGCGTCGGGCGACGTGACGGTCCTCCTCAACGATTCCGCCCATTCCTTCGCGAATACCCTGCGATTTCCGCCGGCACCGGCCTGGACGGTCTGGATACAAGCTCGGCCACACCGGTCATCAAGTCGCTGGCGGAATCGGTGAGCCTCGTCGCCGGCGACTTCACCGGCGATGGCCGCAACGACCTCGCGGTGGTGAATCAAGGAACGCACAGCTTCACGATTTTAGTCGGCGACGGCAACGGCGGCTTCGAGAACCCGCAACTGGGCCTGACGACGTCCACGAGCGACGCGTCCAGCGTCAACGACCGCCCCGACGCGATCGTGACGGGCGATTTCAACCGCGACGGCCGACTCGACCTGGCCGTCCTGATGGAGGACACCGGCGAGCTCTGGATCTATTCCGGGACCGGCAACGGCACGTTTCGCCATACGTTCAGCATTCCGGTCGGCAACGAGGCCACCGGGCTCTCGGTGGTTGCCGGCGGCAACGGCCTGTTGAATCTCCTGGTGGGCAACGGCTTCGGCGACGTGCTCATCCTGGAAGGTAAGGGCGACGGCACCTTCCAGATCCAGGGTAAGCGCGTCTCGCTCTCGGTTGTTCCCAATTTACTGGGCCCCGGCGAGGCCGGAGTGCTCGTCGGCGACCAGCAGAACAACCGCGTCACGGTCCAGGCGCCGTCGGCAAGCGGCAACCAGTACACGCCGGTCCAGACCTTCGGCGCCAGTGCCTCGTCGCAGCAACTGGCCCCGGGCGACGTGGAGTGGGCGGTCCTCCAGCGCGGGTCGACCTTGCCCGACGCCGTGGTTGTGAGTACCGGAAGCAACGCCGTCGTGGTCTATCGTACGACTTCCGTGATCGGCGGCGTGCCCTCGTTCTCCGCGTCGCCGCGCACCTATTTCGTCGGCACCGCTCCGGCCGGCCTCACCGTCGCCGACATCAACGACGACGGCATTCCCGACATGCTGATCGCCAACCAAGGGAGCAACGACGTCTCGGTGATCTTCGGCTCGTACAACTCGAGCGGCGATTGGGTGGGCGTCCCCGGTCCCCGTCTCAAGTCCGGCGGCGACGGACCGATCGCCGTGATCGTGCGCGATTCCGGCGGCACCCCGTTCCCGAACCTCGACGTCGTCAACGGAGGCAGCGGCACAGTCACCGTGCTGCCGGCGGTGGGCCAGGGATTCTTCGACGACCGGCAGCCGAAGGTGCTGTTCAACCTGGGCGACGCGGTCGTGCAGCCACCCACCTTCGTGGGCACAACCGGCCTCGGCTACGCCGTGACGGCCGGCGGCAATCTGGTGCGGTTCGACCTCGATCATCCCCAGGTCGCCGCCGCCGTCGTTTTCTCCGGCCAGCAAGTGGTCGCCGCACAGGCGCTGCCCGGTGGCCAGATCGTGGTCGCCCTGGCAAACGGAATCGTCGATATCCTGGTCCCGGCGGGAAACGGATTGAGCGTGGCGTCGGAGCTGCTGCCCCAGGGATCCACTCCAACCTTGCCCAGCGCGATCGAAGTCGTGACCAAGCCCAACGGCCTCTTCGACGTCCTGGTCAGCAGCCAGGGCTCCGACGTCCTCTCCGTGTTCTCGCTGGCAGGTGCCACCACCGGGCCGATCAGCTCACCAGGCGGCGTATCGCTTCCGTCTGTCAACGCGTTCCAGCCCCCGGCCACGGCTGGCTCGCAGTTCGTCGTCGTGACCGCGTCGGCCAGCGCCGCAAGCTCTGCCTCGGCCGCGGCCAGTGCGAGCGCCTCGTCCTCGAGCAGCTCGAGCTCGTCGTCCTCGAGCGCCTCGGGCGCGATGGGGCTCTCGCTCGGAGGTTTCTCGTCGGTGGGCCTGGGCTCCACGTCGGAAACAACCGAAGCGGTCCTGGTCTCGGTCGAGGGAAACACCTATTTGAGCGTGCCCGTTCTCAACTTCGGCTCCGACAGCGGCGAGGAGACCGGCGTGGGCGAGGGACGCATGCCCTGGCTCTCGACTCTCCACCCGTTTGGCGACACCTCTGCCTTGTCGCGGTTTGTGATCGGCCTCGACGAGGCCTTGCGCAGACTATCGCGGCTGGGAGGAAACACCGCTGGGCCGGAGCCCGGATCGCTCGCGCGACCCGTGGCATGAAGACCTGTTTCACCCTCACCTTCCCGCCGTGCCGCCGGTTCTCGGCAGGGAGACCAACCAGCCCGGCGCACAGGCATACCCGAAGCCATGCTGCCCGCGCCCGATCCCGGCCCGCTGCCAGCGGATGGAGACGACCCGCGCGGCCAGCCCCGCCCGGTAAGCTCGTCGCTCGCGGGCATGGTTTCCGCGGGCTATCAGGTTCTAGGGGGTCTGCTCGCCGCAGCGTTCTTCGCGCCGGCGCTCGTACGCGACACGCCGCCGCAAGAAGTACCACTCACATCGCATGCGTCCCAGCAAAGGCAATGTCGCGTAAGCCAGCCCGCCGATTCCCCAGTTGCGAGCCCATCAGATGAGCGACGCGTCTTCGCCCTCAGCCAAGCCGACCATCGATCCCTGGGTCGAAGTCATCGGGTCGCCGCATCTCTGGGCGTGGCTCGCGGAGAAAAACGTCAGCCTGGCGTTCACCACCTACCAGACCGGCAAGCTGTTCCTGCTGGGCCGGCATCCCGAAGGCCGGCTCGCCGTTTTCGAGCGCACCTTCAATCGCGCGATGGGCCTGTGGTCCGACGGGCAGACCCTCTGGCTCAGCACGCTTTACCAGCTCTGGCGATTCGAGAACCTGCTCCAGCCCGGCGAGCTCTATCAGGGTCACGACCGCCTCTACGTGCCGAAGGTCGCCAACACCACCGGCGACCTCGATATCCACGACGTGGCCGTCGACGGCTCCGGCCGCCCCGTGTTCGTCGCCACCGGCTTTGGTTGCATCGCCACGCTTTCCGAGCGCGCGAGCTTTACGCCGCTCTGGCGCCCGGCGTTCCTGAGCAAGCTCGCCGCCGAGGATCGCTGCCACTTGAACGGCCTGGCGCTATACGAGGGCCGCCCGCGCTATGCCACGGCGGTCAGCGAGAGCGACGTGGTCGACGGCTGGCGCGACCGGCGCCAGAGCGGCGGGGTCGTGCTCGAGATCCCGGATAGCCGCGTGATCGCTTCCGGTCTGTCGATGCCGCACTCGCCCCGGCTGTACCGCGGCCGGCTATGGCTGCACAATTCCGGTACCGGCCATTTCGGCAGCATCGACCCTCGCGGCGGACCATTCGAGCCCCTGGCCTTCTGCCCGGGCTACCTGCGCGGACTGGCCTTCGTGGGCGATCACGCCGTGGTGGGACTCTCCCGCCCGCGCGACGACAAGACCTTTGGCGGCCTGGCACTCGGCGACGAGCTGGCCAGGCGTGCGACCGACGCGCGCTGCGGATTGCTGATCGTTGATCTGCGCACCGGCGACGTCGCCCACTGGCTGCGGGTGGAGGGCCTGGTGCGCGAGCTCTACGACGTGGCGGTGCTTCCCGGAGTCGCCCGGCCCATGGCGCATGGGATTCAAGACCGACGAGATCGCGCGGACGATCGCGATCGGCGAGGAGTCAACGCTAACGTGACGATGGCCCTGCGCAAACTGCTGCGAACGGCCCTCGAGCTACACCGGTCGGGGCAACTGGATGGCGCTGCACCGTTGTACGAGAACGTCTTGGCGAGCGACCCCGAAAACACCGAGGCGCTCCACTGGTTCGGCGTGCTTCATCATCAGCGCGGAGACCACGCAAGCGCGGTCGAGCTCATCGGTCGAGCTGTTACCCTCAAACCCGATGCCCATCTTTATCACGGAAGCCTGGCAGAGGCGTATGGTGCCGCCGGCGATCACGAACGAGCGGCGGAGAGCTGCCAGGCTGCGCTTCGGCTCTGGCCGGATTACCCCGAAGCACTCTGCAACCTGGGAACGGCCCAGACCGCGCTGAAACGGTATTTGGAGGCGGTCGGATCGCTGCGGCGGGCAATCGAGCTGCGACCAACCTTTGTCGTCGCCATCAACAACCTGGGCATCGCTCTCCGCGAGCTGGGTCAGGCGAAGGAAGCCCTGGCGCAGTTCCGTCGTGCCGTCGAGCTGGCGCCCGCGTTCGCTGCGGCGCGGACGAACCTCGGCCAGGCCCTGCTGGATCACAATGAAGCCGAAGAGGCCCTCGCCCACTGCGAAGAGGCTGTCCGCCTCGACTCGATGAGTGCGGAGATGCACGACAATCTCGGCAATGTCTTGCGGGCACTCGATCGGCTGGACGACGCCTGGACAGCGCACTGGCAGGCATTGTGGCTCGATAGAGACCTGGCGTCGGCCAGTGCGCACATCGGGCTGATCTTGCAACGACGCGGCCATCTCGATGAGGCGCTGCCCTGGCTGAAAACTGCAGTCGAGCTGAAACCGGAAGACCCGTCGATCTGGCAATGGCTTGCCGAGCTTCATGACGAGCGGGACGAGCCCAATGAATCGATCCCGTGCTGGCGGCGAGTGCTCCTGGCCAGGCCGCGTCAGGTCGCGGCACACCTCGCGCTCGGCCGGGCTCTGCAAGACGAAGGGCATCTGGATGAGGCCCGCGCCTGTTATCTCACCGCGATGGAGCTCGAGCCAGATCTACCGGCCGCACACTTGAACCTGGGTGGTCTCCACGAGCTCAAGGGCGCAATGAAGGAGGCCGAGGCGTCGTATCGAGCCGCCATCCGGCATCAGCCGAGCTTTGCGATCCCCCACGCCCGGCTGGCCACGCTGTTGCGCGGCAAGCTGCCCGCCGCGGACCTGGCCGCGCTCGAAGCCCGTCTGGCCGACCCCGCGCTCGCCGAGCATCCGCGCGGCCGGCTCTCCTTCGCCCTGGCCCATGTGCTCGACGCCCTTGGGGATTACGAGCGTGCCGCCGGATGCCTGATCCACGCCAACGCGACCTCCCGGCAGTTCCCGAAGGAACGTCTGGATTATCAGCCGGCACAGCACGAACACTTCGTCGACGCCCTGCTGCGAGTCTTCGATCACAACCTGTTCACCCGCCTTGCGCATGCCGGCCTGGAAACCGGCCGGCCCATCTTCGTCTTCGGCCTGCCGCGGTCCGGCACCACCTTGATCGAGCAAGTCCTCGCCAGCCATTCCCAGGTTCACGGCGCCGGCGAGCTTCGCCTGGCCCGACGATCGTTCGACGCCATCCCGGGACTTCTGGGCCGGCCCGACCCGCCAATCGAATGTGTCGTTGATCTGGATCAGGCCGTCGTGCGTACCCTGGCATTGCTACATCAGGATCGCCTGGCCGAGATCGACGCCGGACGCGCTGCGGGTATCGTCGACAAGATGCCGGACAACTACCTGTACCTGGGCCTGCTCGCTCTCCTTTTTCCCGGGGCCACGTTCATTCACTGCCGCCGCGACCTGCGCGACGTGGCCGTCTCGTGCTGGATGACCGACTTCAGCACGATCCGCTGGGCGAGTAATTTCGGCCACATCGCCTCGCGCATTCGGGCAGTATCGCCGAGTCATGGATCACTGGAGCGCCGTGCTGCCGGTGCCGATCCATCACGTGGACTACGAAGAGACCGTCAGCGATCTCAAAGGCGTGGCGTCGCGGCTCCTGTCGGCCTGTCGGTTGGACTGGGAGCCGGCTTGCCTGGAATTCCACCGGACCGAGCGACCAGTCCGAACCGCAAGCGCCACGCAGGTCCGCCAGCCCATCTACGATCGCTCCATCGCGCGGTGGCGAAACTACGAGACGACCCTGGCCGAGCTCTTCGCAGCGCTGCCGCCGGCAGACGGACAAGCTCGCCTTTGACGATCGGAATTCCCCGGTCGCGGCACGGCGGCTTGCCGCGGCCGGAGGAACCCGACGTGTCTCAGAGCGTGTCTGTGAATGGGACTAGGGGACTAGGACACGCACCGCGCAAACGGGCCGCAAATCATTCGCCGCGAAGCAATTCCGCATCCTGGCAGTCAAGGAGCCGCGCATCGAATTTCGGGTTGCCGCACATATTCCCGGTCGGGCGATTCGATCGCGTCGGACCCGGCGGGCGGTGCGAGGAATACCGACCCGCGGCGGATCCTCGTGCGTCGTTCGACTCGTCCCCGCCCTCGCCATGCTCCGTTACCAGACCCCGCTCTTCGAACTCGACGGGCGGATTTCCTGCCTCCAGCTCATCGTGGGACCGGCCGCGAGGTTCGCTGTTGATCTGACCAACGGGTTACGGCCCTACGGCCCGTCGGCTCGGGATTCGCCTAGTGCGACCCCGTCATCGCCTGGAGCCGTGGGCGTATGTTCGGGACTTGCTTCTGCGGCTCAGCGGGGGGAGACGGATCTGGGGTCGTTGCTGCCGGACCGGTGGGCGGCGAGCCACCCCGAGCACGTGTGGCAGCACCGCCTGGACGAGTCGCGGCCGAGGGTGGCCCGGCAGAAGGCCGTGCGCGAGAGGCGACGAGCGAAGGCCCGGCGAAGGCGTGAGGGTCACCGGCGCAAGCGACGGTGCCGGCTAATGAGCCGGATTGAGCGGCTGGCCGCCGCCAGGAGCCGGATAGGTGGCCGACCGCTCGGCGTGGCGACCCGCGGCCGGCGCTATGGGCTGCGAGGGCGATGCGCTCACCGACGCCTAAAATTCTGTCTGACACTTGTAGTAAGCAGATCGGATTGGCGGTAGAATGGACGCTGGGTAGCAGGAGCGCGCGCGTTCGCAAGCAACGGAGCCTTCGACCGTGTCTACATCGCATGCGATTGACGAGGCTTCTCAGTTTACTGCACCTAGGGGGCGGTCTCGGTTGCGCGGATACCTGGTGCGGAGAGCCCGGCGGCTTGCGCGGCTGATGTTGATCCTGGCAATCGGCGTCGCATTCATGGCAGGCGCACTCGAAATCTGGCGCGGGGCGAGCGTGCTCTTGCTGCCCGATATCGGCGATCCCTTCGACGTGGCGGCATTTCGCGCGGTTCGCATTCCGGAGGATCGGGATGCTGCATTCCTTCTCCGCGAAGCCGAGGAAAGGGTCAGCCGCCGGATGCCGAATCTTTCGTTTGCGGCTAGACGGCTCGCTCCGGCGTATCAGTGGTCGGCGGCTGCGCCGGAGCTCCGCGACTGGGTGACCGCAAATCGCGATGCGCTCGAATTGTTCCGAGATGCGTCCGAACGGCCGGATGCGACTGTGCATCCGGCTCTCGACCGAGACCATTTCATTCACTTCATCGGAGACCTTGTCCCGTTGGCTTTCTTCGAGGCATCGCGTTTGGAGCAGCGAGGTGAAATGGCGGAGGCATGGAATTGGTATCGGGCCATTTTCCGCGTGAAACTTCATGTCATGCGTCGAGGACCCATCTTTTGTCGATGGATCGCCTACGGCAATTGCAGCAGTCTGCGCACGCGAATCACGGCGTGGGCAGCGGACCCGCGCACGAATGTGCTGCTGATCCGCCGAGCGCTCGATGACATCTTGGCTGGTGAGCCCAAATCCGAATGGGATGCCTTTTCGCTCAAGGCTGATTACCTCGACATGATCGCTGAGCTCGACAAGGATTGGGGACCGGTGCAACAGGGCGAGGAGGAGGACCAGATTGTGCGCATCGGAGGCGAGCGACTTCCGCCAGCCCTTGGATGGATTCCTTACGCCGCGAAACGATACGTCTGGAACGAGCCGCAGCGGAGTCGTCGCGTACTGCAGCTCGCCTTTGCGAACTGGCTAGCCAATGCTCAGGAAAGAGATCCGCAATATCTCAAGCCGACCGTTCGCGCCACGTTCCAAATAGAGAAACGGTCTTGGACGGTTTATCTCTATTCGGTCAACCCGGTTGGTCGGTCTGCCGCCCGGGAGTTGACGCCGCGAGTCTTGGCGGAGTGGTTAGTCGGCACTCGCGACGCGAAAATTCTGCTGTCCGGTTGGCCCTGGCCTGGCATTCGTGCCACCGAGCGCCGCGAGTACCGCGCGCTGGTCGTGTTACTGGCGGGTGAGCTCTACAAGCGCGACCACGGAACACCCGCTTCTTCCGACCAAATGCTGGTGGGGCCATATCTCCATGAGCTTCCGGCCGACGGGTCGGCCGAGCTCGATGACGGCAGCGCCCCGACGATTCGGGAAGGCGACGCGACGGCTAGCGCGAAAGAGGGCTGACGAGGGGCCGAGGACACGCACCCCGCAAACGAGCCGCAAATCATCCGTCACTAAGAGCGTGTCTTGGATTTCACTAAATCAATGAAAAACGGTACGAATCCCTTCGATTTCCCACCACGGAACGAAAGGAGTCGTACCGATGTCCCACACGGAACGGGCGAAATATCGCACGGACCTGACCGACGAGCAATGGCAGATCCTTCGAAAACTTCTGCCGCAACCTTCGCGCCGCGGGGCGCCCCAGACGATCTGCCGTCGCGCCATCCTCGACGCGATCATCTATGTTGTCCGCAGTGGCTGCCCCTGGCGGCTTCTGCCTCACGAATTCCCCAACTGGAAGACAGTTTATGGGATCTTCTTCCGTTGGCGCAACGACGGGACTTGGCAGAGGATTCACGACACGCTCCGGGACATGCTTCGGTGTCGCCTGGGACGCAAGAAGTCCCCGAGCGCGGCGATTATCGACAGTCAAACGGTCAAGACGACCGAGGTCGGCGGCCAGCGAGGTTACGATGCCGGAAAGAAGATCAACGGACGCAAGCGCCATATCGTTGTCGATACGCTGGGTTTGATCCTGGCGCTCGTCGTCCATCCTGCCGATGTTCAGGACCAAGATGGAGCGGTGCTGGTCTTGGGAATTCTCGGCCGGCTCAAAGAACGGTTCCATCGGCTGAAAGTGATCTTCGCCGACAGCGCATACGGCCGAAATAACTTGCCCGAATGTGTCAAAGACGCCTTCGGATGGTTGCTGCAAACTGTGCTGAGACCGGCAAGGGTCAAAGGGTTTGTGGTGCTGCCCAAGCGTTGGATTGTCGAGCGGACGTTCGGCTGGCTTGGGCGATACCGGAGGCACAGCAAGGACTATGAGCGTAACGTCGCATCGAGTGAGGCGATGATCCATATTGCAATGATTCATTTAATGATTCGGCGGCTCGCTTATTACAAAAGCTAATTCGCAGACACGCTCTTAGACTTGGGCGGTTGCCGCTGGGGACAACGGTTCATGAGCGCAAACTGTGAATCATAGTTGGCGCGGACAGGTCGGCGCGGGACGATGCCAGGATGTGGAAAGTCTGAATTAGTATCCAGAGTTGCCATCTCCTCGAGTGCTCGCAACCGGTGTCCAGGAGGATGCCGAACTACGCACGCCCGCAGTCGCTCCAGATCGACGAAAAGCTCAAACTCGCCGCCCATGCCGTCGGCGTTGCCGACTTCGAGGCACGCTGGTCTTCGTCAGCATGCGAGGATAACCTATCCAGATGTGGAAATGCTCAACCGGTCGTATCATCCCGTCGCGGCATTCGGCAATGCGGACAAATACCTAAACCCGGCGACTTGGTCAGGACTTACAGTAGGTCGCCGATAGCGGTATCTTGAAGGGCATCGGTACTACCCTTTTCGGAAGCCAAAGCCATGAAGCTGCCCCTCGTCCGGTTTACGGTGCGACGGATGATGTTTATGGCGACAATCTTTGTCGCGACCTTCGGCGGCTTTACTCACCAGGTCAACTCGCAAAGCATCGGCATCGATCCTAGCCAGCCCGCGGGCGACAACGTCCAGGCCGGGAACGCAGCCAGCAAGACAAAAGCTTGTGAAACTCTCGCGAATCCTTGCATGGAGGAAAAAAGGCCGAGTGCGACAATTGTTGGTCCACTTACTGACCGTTCGCGAACGATCGGGGAACGAGTAATCACTGCGGTCGACACCGTGAAGCCGGCGCTTTTCACGCTGGGCGTGACACTGCTTGTCGAAACGGACGACCAGAAGAAGGCACGGGCTGCCGGCCCGCACGAAGCCAGGCAGGCGCAGATCAAGGCGTATTATCCGAGGTGGGTCGGCGTTCGGGCACCGGAACTTGGCCAAGCCGGTCGCGATCACGACGGCAAGCCCGTGACTCTCTCCTCCTTCCGCGGGAAGCGAGTGCTTCTGTTTAGCTTCGATGCCGGCGACTTTCACCGTGCACCCGACGAGAAGGCACTGCTCGCGAACCTTCGCGCCCTCGACAAGGCGATCAGGACCGTCGGTCACGAAAAGCTGGCGGTTGTGGGCTTTACCCAGGGAATGCAATTCATCTGGCCCCGAGCGCCGAAGCCTGACGGGGAATTGGGGAAATTGTCGGATTTCCCGATGGTTAGCGGCATCCAGACCGCCATCCGAAAATTCAACGAACCCTATAACTTGATGCTCGAGCCCGGCGCGATCCTTATCGATAGCAAGGGCATCCTCCGCGCCTTATACGATCACCCGTTGACCGAGCAAGAACTCCTCGACGCCGTGGCGCTGACAGACTGGGACAAGCCTGTCCGGCCGAATCCTGTCGAAGATCCCTGGTCGGGCAAGGGACCACCCAAGCCGACGCACACGGCCGTCGCCGCCTGGTCGCGGACTCTCCCTGGGGTCGTCGGCATGACGGGGGGAATCCAGACACCCACAAATTCGTCGCGAAGTCAGGGATTCCGGGAAAGCCTTGAAAGCTCGGAAAGATGGGCAAGGAATCGAGACATCCATAATTTCGTCGTTAATCCAGGCAAGCCCGGGAAGTTGCGTGTCGGAAAGTCTGAAAGCCCCCGGGAAGGTGGGTGCATGAAGCCCCCTGAAGCCCTTTGGGTCCCTCCAACGGCCTAGATTCACATGAGTGCCTGGATTCCGCATTCCCCGGATTGCCAGACGATTTTATGCGTGTCTGGATCCCCTCTGGGTTCCTCTGGATTCCTGGGTGTCTGGATTCCTGGGTGTCTGGATTCCTTTGGATTCCCGGATTGCCAGACGATTTTATGGGTGTCTCGATTCCTCTGGATTCCCGGAGATCGTGGGTGTCTGAAAGCCTTCATCCTCGCGGCGGGGATGTCCGCATTCTCGACGTTCGTATTCCTGGTGAAGTTCTCCCTTCCGACATAGGTGATCGAGGTAATCCCTTCTCCGGAGCATACGCCGATGCAATGTCGACTTCGATCGAGGATGGCTGCCTGTTGCTGGGCCGCATTGATGATGCTGGGATGCTCCCGGTCCGTCCTGACGACCGAGCAGGGCGCGGCACTGACAGCGGCCGAAGAGCGCTGGAAGCGAAGCGGGACGCGCGATTACTCCTTCGAGCTCCACCCCTTCAACGGCCTGGCCTTCGGCGAGAGCACGGCCCGGATCGAGGTTCGTGGGGGTGCCGTGAAACGAGTCACCCGACTCGGTTCGCTCGAGCCGGACTCGACGACCATCGATGGTCTGTTCCGAGCATCCACGCGGCCGAGTCGAGCGGCCATTACGCGAGGATCGAGGCCCATTATGACCAGGACTTCGGTTATCCGACCCGGATCGTCTTCACCACGACCAAGGACATCCTCGACGGGAACGCGATCATCGAGGTCCGGGCGTTCAAGAACCTCGCGGGACGATGACGGGCCGACGAAGGCGAAGCGAAGGACGTGTTTCGTTATCTGTTGATCTGTACCCTGTCGGCGATCTCGAGATTCCAGGCACGGTGCCTGTGTGCCGATTGAGCCACGGCGTCGCCCGCCACTTGTCCGGCCGGCCGCGGGGCCGGGGCCGCGTCGCGGGCCCCATGCGATAGCAGTGACGCGATCGCGAAGGCCAGCAGCCCGCGCACGACCGCGATCACGAAGACCGCCTTGACGGCCCTCGCCGAAGGTCAGCTCGAACGCCTTGCTGAACAGGGCCAGCGACGCGCCCAGGCCGAGGGCCCAGCCCAGGGCCGGGTGGACCGTCGTGGCCGCGACGTCCTGGATCGCCGAGGTGAACACGTAGATCCTGGCGATCTTCAGGACCGCCGGCCCGAACTCGCCGAAGGTGACGTCCACCAGGGCGCGGTGATGAACATCGCGGCGATCGGGACCGGCAGGTAGATCAACAGCAGCAGCCCGATGCCCAGCAGCATCGCCGCGCCCCCTGGCGCCCTGCATCGCCAGGCCGTGGATGACCAGGATCGCCAGGCCGAGGATCAGCAGGCCCAGGGGCACCTTCACCTCCCAGGCCGACGTGGTCTCGATCGTCTCGTCTCGGGTCGACACGGTTCGTGCTCCGGATCCGGGGCCGCTCGCTCCCTGCGTCGATGCCGCATCGGGATGATGGCCGCCGGCCGCCGGATCGTGCCACGTCGCCGAGAAACCCCTGGCAAGCATCGTTCACTTTGTCACAATCTTGTGATCGAAGGACATATCACTGAAAGAGGCGACCGTGGTCTATAGACGGGAGGAGCACCCCATGATCGCCGATTCTTCACGATGACTGTCTTCGCTGTATTCTCGCTACTGGCTCTGTGGCTGATCGCGGTGACAGCCCGGGAGGCCGTCGCCCGGCTGAAGGCCGGACCGATCCGCTTCCGGCTCCCGCTCGCCTCGATCGCCAGACCGCCGCGAGGCGCCACGGCGTCCGCGATCCTGCTGGTCGTCGCCATGCTCCTGATGATCCCCGGGGCGGTGTCCAGGAAAGACCCGCTGGTCCTGGGCCTTGCTGATCCTTTTCCCATGGGCGGCGATGTCCAACCTCCAATCGACCAGCCCCCGGCGCGACGCGAAACGCTGGCTGGTGCTCGCCTCGGGGTTGCTCGGCCTCGTGGCCGGGGCGTTCTTGCTGGCGGTCGGGTCAGGAGCATTCCCGGTCGGCGATCAATCGATGTTGGGGCTGCCCCGGGCATTGATGTCGTCTACTCGGTCCTGTCGTTCGTGTCCGGTGCCGCGACGATCAGGAGTCCCTCTCGGGCACGCGGGTGCGCGAGGGAGGCGTCGAGATCTTCGGCATGACCCAGCCGTGGTCGCGCATCGTCGTCAAGGACTGGCATGAACGCGAAGGCGGGTTCGTGCTCCGTCTCGCCATCCTCTCCCCGCGGCTGTTCGGCGTGCCGTGTGGACGCGACAGTGCGATCATTGTCCCCGTCCCCGCCTCCGGCGCCCGCGCTGGAAGTCTTCCTCGCCGGACACGCCGCGACCGCCGGGGGATCGCGGGCCGGCAAGGAAGTGCCGGGATTCCCCGAGATGTCCTGGACCGGTGACGAGGCCAAGCGATGAGCGAGCCAACGGATTTCAACCTCGGCGGCCTGGACCTGGACCTGGTCCGCCGCATCGACGCCGTCTGCCGCCGGTTCGAGGCCGACTGCCGCGCCGGCAAGTCGCCGGTGATCGCCGACTATCTCGGCGAGATCCCCGAGGAGGGCCGCTGGCCCTGCGGACCGAGCTGAGGCCTGGAGCGGAGCTGCGCCGGTCGGACGAGACGACGCAGCCGGCGGCCAAACCGCGCTCGAGTCGCCGAGGCCCCGACCATCGCGCCGGCGAACCTCGCCGACGTCCCCGATCCCGGGCCTGGCGAGATCCTCCTCCACGAGGAGGCCACCGTGCCGCCCCGCGACCAGGCCACGGTCGACCTCGGATCATCCGCGCCGGCCCGCCCGATGCCTCCGAACCGGCCCGTGTCCGCTATTTCGGCGACTACGAGATCGAGCGCGAGCTGGCCCGCGGCGGCATGGGCGTCGTCTTCCAGGCGCCGGCAGATGAGCCTCAACCGCACCGTCGCCTTGAAGATGATCCTGGCCGGCCAGCTTGCCAATGAGACCGACGTCAAACGGTTCTACACCGAGGCCGAGGCGGCGGCCAATCTCGATCACCCGGGGATCGTGCCGATCTTCGAGGTGGGCCAGCACGAGGGGCAGCACTACTTCTCGATGGGATTCGTCGAGGGCCGGAGCCTCTCTCAGCGGTTGACCGAGGGGCCACTCCCGTGCCGCCAAGCGGCCGCGCTGATGGTCGCGGTGGCCGAGGCGATCGACTATGCCCACCAGTGCGGCGTGATTCACCGCGACCTCAAGCCGGGCAACATCCTGCTGGACGCGAAGGGCAACCCGCGGGTCACCGACTTCGGGCTGGCGAAGAAGATCGAGGGGGACAGCGGGCTGACCGGCTCGGGTCAGATCATGGGCACGCCCAGCTACATGCCGCCGGAGCAGGCGGGGGGCCAGCGGGGAGCCGTCGGGCCGGCGGCCGACGTGTATGCACTGGGAGCGACGCTGTACGCTCTGATCACGGGGCGTCCGCCATTCCAGGCGGCCACGGCGATGGACACGGTGCTCCAGGTCTTGAGCGACGAGCCGGTCCCGCCGCGGCGGCTCAATGGGTCGATTCCGCGGGACCTGGAGACGATCTGTCTGAAATGCCTGGAGAAGGAACCGGGCCGACGCTACCCCAGCGCCGCGGCCCTGGCGGCCGACCTGCGCCGATTCCTGGCCGGCGAGCCGATCGCGGCGCGGCCGGTCACGCGGCTGGAGCGCTGGCCAAGTGGGCGAGGCGGAAGCCGACGCTGGCCGCCTGCGTACTTGCTCGGGCTGCTGGCGGTGTTGCTCGGTGGGCTGGGGGGTACGGCCGTGTGGCAGTGGCGGGCCGCCGAACGGGCACGGGATGCGGCGAAGTCCGCTCAGGCCGAAGGCCGAACCAGCCAGCGGGACACCGGGCGGACGACGCCCGCAGCCTGGCCGACAAGGCCCGCGTCGCGGAGCAGGAGGCCCGGGCCGAGGCTGAGACGGCAGCGGGAGAAATTCGAGCGGTTCGACTATGGGCGGACCATCGAGGTGGCCCACCAGGAGTGGCGGGAGAACAATGTCCCCGCCACGTTGGCCTTGCTCGAGAGCACCCGGCCCGACCTCCGCGGCTGGGAGTGGCGATACGTCCATCGCCTCTGCCATTCCGACCTGCTCACACTCAAGGGGCATCCCAATGCCGTCTTGGCGTCGTTCAGCCCGGACGGGTCGCGGATCGTGACCGGGAGTTATGACGGGACGGCGAAGGTCTGGGACGCCAAAAGCGGTGCCGTGGTCCTCACGCTCAAGGGGCACACGCCGGCTCAGGTCCATTCGGCGTCGTTCAGCCCGGACGGCTCGCGGATCGTGACCGGGAGTGACGACAATACGGCGAAGGTCTGGGACGCCAAGAGTGGTGCCGAGCTCCTCACACTCAAGGGGCACACCGGCGGGCTCGGTTCGGCGTCGTTCAGCCCGGACTCCTCGCGGATCGTGACCGTGAGTGACCAGACGGCGAAGGTCTGGGACGCCAAGAGTGGTGCCGTGCTCCTCACGCTCAAGGGGTCACACGGTGACCTCACATTCGGCGTCGTTCAGCCCGGACGGATCGCGGATCGTCACCGGGAGAAGGACAAGCAGGTGAAGGTCTGGGACGCCAAGAGTGGTACCGTGCTCCACACACTCAAGGGGCATACCCGTCCCGTCTTTTCGGCGTCGTTCAGCCCGGACGGCTCGCGGGTCGTCACCGCGAGTTACGACAACGGCGAAGGTCTGGGACGCGAAGAGTGGTGCCGAGATCCTCACACTCAAGGGGCATACGAACGTCGTCCGTTCGGCGTCATTCAGCCCGGACGGCTCGCGGGTCGTCACCGTGAGTTACGACCAGACGGCGAGGGTCTGGGACGCGAAGAGTGGAGCCGAGGTCCTCACACTCAAGGGGCATAAAGGTCCCGTCAATTCGGCGACGTTCAGCCCGGACGGCTTGCGGGTCGTCACCGCGAGCCAAGACCTAGGCGAAGGTCTGGGACGCGAAGAGTGGTGCCGAGGTCCTCACGCTCAAGGGGCACACCGGCGCGTCATTTCGGCGTCATTCAGCCCGGACGGCTCGCGGATCGTGACCCGGAGCCGGAGACGGGACGGCGAAGGTCTGGGACGCGAAGAGTGATGCCGAGGTCCTCACACTCAAGGGCACACCGGCGCGGTCATTTCGGCGTCGTTCAGCCCGGACGGCTCGCGGGTCGTGACCGGGAGTGCGGTCGGCACACGAAGGTCTGGGACGCCAGGAGTGGTGCCGGGTCCTCACGCTCAAGGGGCACACCGGCGGCGTCTTATCGGCGTCGTTCAGCCCGGACGGATCGCGGATCGTCACCGGGAGTCAGGACAAGACGGCGAAGATCTGGGATGCCAAGAGCGGAGCCGTGCTCCTCACACTCCAGGGGCACACCCAGCCGGTCGAGTCGGTATCATTCAGCCCGGACGATTCGCGGATCATCACCGCCGGGGGTGGAGACAAGACGGCGAGGGTCTGGGACGGCAGGAGCGGTGCCGTGCTCCTGACACTCGATGCGCATACCACGAGGGTCTCATCGGCGTCATTCAGCCCGGACGGCTCGCGGGTCGTCACCGCCGGGAGTTTCGATATGACGGCGAAGGTCTGGGACGCCAGGAGTGGTGCCGTGCTCCTCACACTCAAGGGGCATACCGGTAACGTCGATTCGGCATCGTTCAGCCCCGACGGCTTACGAGTCGTGACCGCGAGTCATGGACGAACGGCGAAGGTGTGGGACGCCAAGAGCGGTGCCGAGGTCCTCATACTCAAGGGACACACCGGCGCGGTCGCTTCGGCGTCGTTCAGCCCGGACGGCTCGCGGATCGTCACCGGGAGTTACGACAATACGGCGAAGGTGTGGGATGCCCAGAGTGGTGCCGAGGTCCTTACACTCAAGGGGCAGCCCGTCAACTATGTCGACGCGTCCGTTCCGTGTCGTTCAGCCCGGACGGCTCGCGGGTCGTGACCGCGAGTATGGACACGGCGAAGGTCTGGGATGCGCGGCCAGTGGAGTACACGTTGCCGGTAAGGCAAGGCGAGACGAAGATCGACCGGCAGAAGTAGAAAGACACCCATCGCGATGTTACACGCATGCTTGACTGATCGCGTCGCGGTGCAAGTCTTTTCGTGCCTTTCGAACCGCTCGGGCGTCCGACCGAGAAGCGTCCGCTGGCTGTCGCGCGATGTGATCCTGGCCGTTGCCGGTGGGCAATGCCCACCCTACTTTTATCGCTCCCAGCCCCCGGCGGCGGGAGATCGACCTCGCCATGAGCGTGAATATCCAGCACACGCGGGATAATCATGCTATCAAACAAAATATCTGACCGAAAAGTCCAGCACAAGTCCCGTTCATAGCCCATCCTGCTTATAGATATTATTTGCCCAGCTTACATAGACGTCCTGGCTCCCCGGAACGACGGAACCAGTGCATCTTGGGGCGAACTCAATTCAGGAGAGGACGCGGTCATGGTCTCTGAAGCCAAGCTAGCAGCCAATAGAAAGAACGCGAAAAAGAGCACCGGTCCGCGCACAGTCGATGGGAAAGATCACAGCCGGCACAACGCCCGCACACACGGGATGACGGCCCGGTCTCCGTTGTTGCCGGGTGAGGATTCCACCCAGCTTTTGGCCCGACAGCGCGCTGCGCGACGACATGCAGCCGCGCAACCGGCTCGAGGCCGAGCTGCTCGACACCGTCGGCGCCAACTTGTTCCGGTCGGATCAAGCCGCGCTCTCCGGCGATGCGTGGGCCTCCAACCGCATCCGGCACGACGCACGCGAACAGGACAAGAAGGAAAAAGCTGAGGTGCTCAAGCTGGGTGAATACCTCTTGTGGAAACCGTCGTTGCCGCTTCCCACCGATCAATATTCTGGAAACCTGGAGATGCCACCCTCGGCCGATGTCGACTTGCATCCAGGCATCCCGGCCGGCTCCTGCTCGAGCTCGAGTCGACGGTCGCCGGCTGCGATTGGTTGCTCCACCGCTTTGGTAAGCTGAGCCGGCGGCTCAACGTTCAGGGACGGTGGCGGCCAGCCGATGCATTTGCGATGATCCGGCTCACAGGAAACCATGCGATCGATCTGGAGGAAAGTGACGACGTGGCCCGGGTGCTTCTGTGCAGCCTGACGCTGACCATCGCGACCAAACCCTGTGCCCAAAACGAGCCGTTCGACTGGATCTCCGCACTGCTCGTGATGCTGTGTTCATTCAAGCACGAGGACACGATCAAGACCGCCGCCGACGTCGCCCGTTTCCATTACTGTGAGGCGTTCAAGTGCCGATTGGCGGAATTGCCCCTGGCGAGCCTGGCGCCGAAGGGTCATGAGCAGGCGCGGCAATGGCTGATCGGGGTGATCGAGGGCCAGATCAAGCGGGTCAGCGAAATTCGGGCCAAGTTAGCGGAAATCGCCGACGCCGACGAGGCGAGGCGCCCGCCCGGCTGACGTACGAGATCGGGCCGGAGGGAGATAAGCACAGGCGGTACATCTTGTCGAATGGCGTCAGGTGAGCAAGTCGGTCAACGACTTCCTCAAAGCCCGCACCATGTCCGAAACCGGCATATTCGATTTCGTCGCTGCCGATCGGCACAATCGGGACGTGCCGTCCGGGCTCGCTCCGAGCCTCGAAATCGGCGCCGAGAAACCGGCTGACCTCGGCGAGACGCGCCAGGAACTGGCGGAACTCAACGGTAACACGCTGGTCGACGACGACGAGCAAGCACGGTCCTGTGCAGCGACGCCGGCGGAAGTCGATGGACAAATGCCCGCTCCAAGTCACGATCAAGAAGCGAGTTGCGACGACGATTGATTTTGCGAAACGAACCCACCGCGGAATTTGTCCGTGGTCCGTTGTCCGTTGTCAGTGGCCAAGTTGCACCAATCGACCAGCCAGGTGCGCCGAACGCCACTACGAATGGCGGGCACGACGAGAACCTTGAAGCGGAGATCGGCAGAGAGAAGGCCAGCAAGCTGCTCTGGGACCAGGTCGCAATGCGGGCGCCGATCCGGGGGGAGGACTTGCGGAAATTGAATGAGGAATGCCGGAAGGAGGAGCAGGAAGCCAGGGCCGCGGCGCGCCGTTCTCGTCGCCGTCGGAGCAAGATTGGCATACGGGGCTCTCCAAAACTGCCTGCTCCAAGTTGGGATCGGGAAGCGGGTTGCGACGACGATCAGATTTTGCGAAACGAAGCCAACGACGAATTTGTCAGTGGTCCGTTGTCCGTGGTCAGTGGTCCGTTGCCGGTTGATGTTGGCACGGTCGAAGCCGTCGACGAGCCAAATGCGATGAACGAACCTGTGAATTGTCCGTTGTCCGTGGTCAGTGGTCCGTTGCGGGTTGGTATTTCCACGGTCGAAGCCGTCGACGAGCCAAATGCGACGAACGAACCTTAATTCCTGTCTCCATCCCGTTCCAGGAAATCGCTACGAACCCGCCACCAAGGATCAGGGGAACGTCGAAAGAACCCACCAAGGGCGGCTCGACCCGGCTGGCTCACAAAAAACGGGGCCAGACGCCCGGCCGGAAACCACTTCCAATGGCGGAGATGCGGGCAGTGCGGAGCGGGAGCCCGACCCCGCTGTCCTGGCGGAGATCAAGAGAATCGCGGCGCTCCACCGTCGTGGGGACGAGATCGGTGAGGCTGGGGATGATCAAAGCGGAGAATATGCGGAAGTTAGGTGATCAATGGTGGATCGAGGCAGAGGCCGCCGAGGCCGCCCACCGTGCTCGCGGCCGCAAGAATTAGGATCGCGATTCTGGTCAGAACGCCCTCACATCACTGGAAAGTCTGCCCTTCCAGGTCGTCGATGGCCTGTCGAATCGTCGGAGGAACGGGATGCAGACTTGTTGGCGCGATAGTCGAAGATGACGATCGTCGAAGTTCCCTCGGCCGCGATGGCCGACTGGCTCTGGCTGACGATCGCGTGTTCCAGGCCCAGGCTCGTTCGTCGGATCCGCGTGACGCGAATGCCGACGTGGACGGTGTCCGGAAAAATTAGCTGTCGACGGTAGTCACACGAGATCGACGCCAGGATCGGGCCGATACGCTCCGCCCGGAAGAGGTCGAGGAGCCCGATGTGCTGACTGTAGGCGATCCGGGCCGACTCGAACCAGCTGAAGTAGGGCGTTATTGTTAACATGGCCGAACGCATCCTGATCGCCCCAGAAGACCCAGCGGGATCACGACGCCATATTTCCCGAGCAAACTCTCGAGGGTGGGTATCCGCGGCCATCGGGCCTCGTCCTTACGGGCAACTTGTCGA
>CAWDZZ010000021.1:0-51306 GCA_963806595.1 uncultured Isosphaeraceae bacterium
CGGCCGGGCCTTGGGCAGTCCGTCCGCAGGGCGGGCCATCACGTCGAGTGTGCCGTCTGCCACGCCGCCGCCGTGGAATTCCAGCCGGGCGATGCGATCGCGTCCGATCCCCCGGACCTCGAACCGACCGTCGGCGCCGGTGGTCCGGGTGTTCCGGCCCCCGGGCCAAAGCGGCGTGGGATCCGCTCGCCAGGTCGCGGGCGCCGAGCCGAGCGAGTCTCCGTACCGGCGCGCTATCTGAGACATGTGTTCTTCATCCACCGCGCCCGAGGCCAGCATGGCGTCGAGGTCGACCCCGTCGTTAACCTCCCAGATCGCACGGATCCGCACGACCACACCGGCGACGGGCCGGCCTTGCGAATCCAGGACACGCCCACGGACGGGCACATCGTCCCGGACCAGTCGTAGCGCCGTCTCGCCCCGCTTCACCATGTCGCCGGCCTCGACCCAGGCCGGTGCGAATCCCGGTGCGGCGACCGCGATCTGGGCCTTGTGCCAACCGGTCACGCCGCGCCAGTACGAGCCATCGCTCGCACCCTTGTCCAGCTCGAAATGGAACCGGCCGTCCGCATCCGTCGACGCCACATGCCCCTTCTGCCGCGCGGCCATCGGGTCGTATCTCGCTCCAACGAGGTTCGGCATAGGGACGCACGTAGACCCCGGCGCCGGCCACCGGCTTGCCGTCGGGGTCGAGCACCCGCCCGCGAGCCGGGAATGTGCCGGCCGTGTCGGCGGAGCCCGGTTTCGGCCGCGGAACGGCGGTCTCGGCCGTTGGCCGGACGGCCGGTGCCGGCGGCGCGGTCGCCCCCTTCGGGGCCTCCTGCCCGAGCGAGACCAGGGCGGCCGACGCCCCCCAGCCGATCAGGCCGGCCGCCAGCAGAGTGGCCGATGCCAATGTGAGCTTTCGGAGCAGCATGACCTTGAACACCTCCCGAGCCAATTGCTGGGCCGCCGCCGAGACGGCCCCGACGGTCACCGTGGGATTCACCGTGGCGACCGCGGCACGAACGGTCGCTTCGCGCCAGGCCGCCGGCACGGCGGCCCGCGCCTCGCGCAGCAACACCGCGCCCAGGGCCGCGCCGTCGGGTGCCAGCCCGCGTCGGGCCAGTCGGCGCCTGAGCCGAGCACGCCCCTCGGCCAGCCGGTGTTGGAGCGTCCGTCTGCTCCAGTGCAATTGCCCGGCGGCCTGCGCCTGGGTCATACCCTCCAGGTCGCAGTGGACGACCGCGAGACGGTACTTCTCGGGCAGCCGGGCGATCTCCTCGTGCAGCGCCGGAAGCAATTCATCCGAGGCTGCCGGGCCGTTCGTTGAAGTCGCGACAGCCATCTGTCCCACCTGCCTTTCGAGCCTGCGCCGCCGGGCCGCGGCGACATTGGCCTGGTTCGCGACGCGATGCGCGACCCGGTGCAGCCAGCCCGCCAGGGCGTCTCGTCCCCGGATCGTGACACCCGTCTTGACCAGGACCAGGAAGGTCGCCTGGAAGGCGTCCTCGGCATCGTGCGGGTCGCGCAAGATCGCCCGGCAGACGCTCAGGACCATCGGTCCGTGCCGCCCCACCAGCGCCTCGAAGGCCACGGCGTCCCCGTGGGAGAGGAACCGCTCGAGGAGCTGCGCGTCGGAGAGCCCCGCGATCACCCCGTCGGCGAACAGGCGGTTGATCTGTCGCAGGGCGGCGCCCAGTGTCTCGATGGCCATGTGTCGGAGTCCTCTCGTGCCCGTGCTCTATAATCAATGTGAGTCCGACCCGGACCGCGGCGCAGATTTTCTTTCGGAATTCTCAGGAAGGGGGCGGAGGATCGGAAAGCGAACTTGCACCTGTCCGAGGTTGTGCCGAAGGAAGGGGTAAGAAAGGTCCGAAGGCCCTCAGAGGTCGGCCCGACGCCGAGCTGAGCGAAGCGCAACACGACTCGCACGAGTTCGCCATCTGAGTAATAATGCGAACTTGCCGAGATTTCCACCTGCCACTCCTCGCTGGCCATGTCGGCCGAAACGCCAACTGCTTGATCTTCCAGTTGCGAGCGGGCATGGAACCCGCTCTTGGAACCGCGTCGATCCAAGGGGCTCACGGTGCCAATGGCCCATTTTGTCTCGAATCGTTGCCATACCCGTTGCAAGCCCGAGGACGACAAAATCGACATCGCACGGCAAGCGGACGTGAGCCCGATCGAGTGGGACAGCATGATACTGTGCGGGCAGTACGAATCAGACCGCGCCCGGGACCGCTGAGCGGGATTCCGAGAGCATAGTTTCGCCGTAATCTGGGCGGTACGCTTAAATGTGGTCTGGAGCAAGTTCGCGGCTGGACCGAGAGAATGGCGACCATGAAGGCGGACGGTCGACGGCGGTTTCAATTCTCATTGCGCTCGCTGTTGCTCGTGTCTGCCGTGGCGGCGGTCTTGCTCCTGCCGGTCGCGTGGGTGACACGCGAACGACAGGCGGCGCTGCGCGCAGCAGGCGCTGTTGCAAGCACGCGAGGAAGCGCTCGCGCCGTGATCAGGGCCGAGCGCGACGCTCGAGTCCTTCGTGCCGCAGGGACCCGATGAGCCGGCGGCTGATCCCGGCACGGGAGCGCGGGGCAGTGACGGCGGATCGGAGCTGAACGCGCGGCTGCGGCGGGAGAACGCCGCGTTGAAAGAAGAGGTCGATCGCCTGCGCCACGAGGTGGATCGGCTCAAGGCCGGCAGCGCTCGATGACGCGCCTGCGCTGCCGATTGCGGGGGCCCGGCGGGGTCACGGCATGAAGGTGCCGAAGACGTCGTTGTCGCTTGTCGACGCCTGGTTGCCCGTGATGTTTGCGTTGTCGATCGTGGCGGTGCCGCCGCTACTCAAGTAAAGCCCGCCACCGGCGCCGGTGCCGCCGGATCCGGGGCTGCCGGCTTTGCCGAGGAATTCTGTGCCGTCGGCCCCGCCGGGGGCGCGGCCAATGCCCACATGTGGCTGACCCGCCGGGCCCGCGGCGCCGGCGAATCCTCCCAGCGCGTGGTTGGCGGTGACGAGGTCGGTCGCCTTTGATTGCTTCGAGCCCTTCTTCGCGCCCTTGGTCGGATTGATGGTGAGTGTGGAGCTTGGGTCGTTGAAAACGGCGCCCCCTTCGCCGTTGCCGCCGTTATTGCCGTTGCCGCCGTCGCCGCCGAGCGCCGATCCACCGTTGCCGCCCGAGAAGCCGTCGCCGCCATCTCCGCCCGCTCCCAATCCACCTTGGCCACCAGCGCCGCCGGTCCCGCCGCTCGCTTGATTGGCGACGAGATTGACGGTGATCCCTAGGAACGATGACATGCCGAAATTCGCCAGCGCCCCGCCGAAGGCCATGCCGCCAGCGCCCGCGGGTCCGCCGGTGGAACCTTCGCCGAAACCGCCGGTCCCGCCGGTTCCCGAGGTCCCGCCCCTGCCGGCCTGACCGCCGTACCCGCCTCCGCCGACCCCGCCGGCTCCGCCGGTGCCTGCGTCTGCCTGATTTCCGGTGAAGCTGATGACGGGCGGCGAATGAGATCCCTTCGCGCCGCGCCTGGGAGCGGCGATCGAAAGGATGCCGCCCGCGTTATCGAACGCGCCCCCCGCAGCGATGCCACCGAAGGAGCCGGCGCCGCCGACACTCCCGATCCCGCTGCCGCCGGTTCCGCCGTTGCCGGTGCCGCCTCCTGCGCCGCCCGCGCCGCCGAATCCGCTACCGCCCGCGCCGCCCGTGCCGCCGGTGCCGCCGCTGGCGGTGTTGCCAACGAAGTCGAGTGGCGAGGTGCTCGTGAATGCGCCGCTTGGGCCGCTAGCCACACCGCCGCCAAAGGCGCCGCCGCCCTCGTTGCCGGATCCGCCGCGCCCTCCCCCTGCCGCCGATCCCGAGCCACCGAAGCCGCCGCTGGAGGAGTTGCCGCCGTTGCCCCCTTGGCCCAGGCCGCCGACGCCGCCCGCACCGCCGCTGCCACCGGCCGCCAGGTTGGTCAAAAATGTGGTTGGGCCGCTGACCGTCACGATGCCAAGGCTGTAAACACCGCCTCCGAATGCCGTCCCGCCCAAGCCGCCCAAGCCGCCGGCGCCACCGTCGGCGCCACCGCCATTTCCGGGGCCCGCCCCGGCGTTGTCGCCGCCGCTGCCGCCAAAGCCATAACCTCCCGGGCCGCCGGTTCCCCCTGCGCCGCCGGTGACCGTGTTTCCACTGAATTTGACGCCGGAAAGAAACAGCTTGGCACCGGTGTCCACGGAGATGCCGCCGCCGAACGCAGTCCCTCCGTTGCCGGCGCTCGTACCTGCAGCCCCGGTCCCGGCGGCGCCATTGGCACCCGGCGCGCCGTCGGCTCCGACACCCTCGGTGCCGAGCGTGCCCGCGCCACCCGCGCCGCCTGTGGCGTGGTTTGCCGTGATCACGCTATTTGTGATCTTGAGCGTACCCGACTCGTCCTCGACACCGCCGCCCATGGATTCGCCGCCGACTCCGCCACCTGCGCTTCCACTGGAGCCGATGGCGAGATTGTCCTGGATCAGGACCGAGGATAGGGTCACATTGCCGCCGGAGTTGAGCACGCCCGCGCCATGGGAAGCGCGGCCGTGCTGGATCGTGACCTTTGCGATCGTCGCCGACGTGCTGAGAATCTCGAAGACACGATCCAGGTTATTGCCGTCGATGATCGTCGAGGCGGCTCCCGCGCCCTTGATCGTTAACTTGTTGATGATGTCGAGATCGCCGGTTGCGTCTTGATCTTCGTTCGCTCCGGGGATCGTCAGGGTGTAGGTCCCCTTCGGCAGAATGATGGTGTCGCCGTTGGGTCTCGCGTTGGCGGCCATGATGGCCGAGCGCAGCGAGATGTGCCCCGACGCGTCTTTCCCGGTCCTGAGGTTTACTGCCACCGTGTCGAGCACTGTGCTGACCCGGAAAGTCGCCGGCGCCAGCCGGTCCTCGAGCCCCTCCAACCGCGGACGCAGCCCCATCGCTCTGCGTGTGTTTTCTCGCTTGCCGAGCGGACGCACGAACGATCTGGACATTGCGAAAACCCTCGGTGAAGACGGGCTCGGGATGCTCGCTTGACGGCGCGACCCACGCCGTGAGCGGCCTTTGGCTTGCCTCTTTGCGAGACCTATCGCGGTCTTGCTCCGCCGCGCGCACGACACGAACCGTACTCGAAGTGCGTCGCCACGAGCACTACGTGTCTCGTCACAGTTTGTGACATCACGGTGTCACGAGCCCGCGCGGGGAGCGGCTCGACGGCAAGCTCGCTCGGCCCGGGAGAACGCCGCAAGGGACCTTTGCCGCGCCGCTACCTTGCCAACCACGCGACGATGCTACGGGTGACGAGATCGGCCGCGTCTTGCTGCACGAAATGGCCGGCCTCTGGAATGGTCACGAGGGTCAGGTCGCTCTCGAGCCAGTTCCAGGTGTCGTTGAGCGCGCCGGCAAGGAGAGCGGTGTCCTTCAGGCCATGGATCAAGAGGACCGGGCATTTGACGGGCGGAAACTCAGGGACGGCCGGCTGCGCACCGCGCCGCCGGGGGCACCTTCGGGCATTCGGGGATAGTTTGCCTTGTAGTAGTTCAGCATTCCCTCGAGAGAAGACCGTTTGAATGCGGCCAGATAGACCTTGCGGGCCTCGGGGTCCTTGACCCAGCCGGCCAGCATCTGGATCGGTACGTGCTTGGCGGCATCGGGTTTTTGAAAGTCGCGGGCGTACTGGCTGTTTTTCTGCTGGTTGGGGTTGGTCGCCAGCTCGCGCAAGAAGCCGCGCGGGTGCGGCAGGTTGAGCACCACGAGCCGGTCGGTCAGATCGGGGTGATTCATCGCGAAACTCCAGGCCACAAGTCCGCCCCAGTCGTGTCCCACGATCACCGCCTTGCCCGGGCCGAAATGCTTGACGACGGCGACCACGTCGCCCACCAGCTTGTCCAGGGAGTAGTTCTGCACTCCCTCCGGCTGGCCGCTCAGGTTGTAGCCGCGCTGGTCGATGGCCACGACGTGGAACTGCTTCGCCAGCGCGGGCATCTCGGGCGCGCCAGGAATACCAGAAGTCGGGGAACCCATGAACCATGACGAGGAGCGGATTCTCTTTCTTCCCGAGGCTCACGTAGTGGATCTTGACGCCGTCCGAGTCGACGGTGCCCTCTTCCGCGCCCGTCAGCAGGCTCGAGGCCGGCGCGGCCGGCTCCGGTTCCTGCGCGCGGGCGAGTGCGGCCAAGGCCACCACCACTGCGACGCATGACGATAGAGCCATCGCGTGCCTCGACCCGAACAACCACCGCGAGGCAATGCCGCTTCGTATGTTCATGATGGAATCCCCAAGAATTCGCCCGATCAAGGGCCAGAGCCGTTTCCGCTGAACTGTGCCTACAGTGTACAGCACCAGAGCCGGCGGACTTCCCTGAAAATGGAAGACGCGGCGAATGGTCTTGACGACCATTTTCTATTTCTATAGAAACGTTACCTCACGATGACGTTCCGGGTGATTCGATCGGAGAGGGAGTGGCAGGATGGCCCGACCAGCGAGCAAGCAGCCGACTGACGGCGAGCTTGAAATCTTGAAGATTCTCTGGGAGACCGGCCCGGCGGGGCTGGGGCAGATCCACGCCGTGCTCGAGAGCGCAGGGGCGTGGCGATCACGACGGTGGCGACGATGCTGAAAATGATGCTTGCCAAGGAGCTGGTCCAGCGCGAGGACGGACCGCGCGGCTACCAGTGGTCGGCCCGATTGAGTCGCAAGGTCGCCGTTTCGGGCTTGCTGGGCAAGCTGGTCCAGCATGTGTTTGACGGCTCGGCGCCACGGCTGGTCGCCCACCTCATCGAGGAGGGAGGCCTCGACGAGGGCGAGCGCAAGGAGATCCTCGACCTATTGAGATCACAGGCGGACAAGGACAAGAAGCCCTCCTCGAGGAAGAAAGGAGCGAGCTCATGAGCCCGACCTCGTTGACGACTTCGCCCGTGTGGACGGCGACAGGATGGACGATGCTGCATCTGGTCTGGGTCGGGGCTGCGCTCGGATTGCTGGCCGCCTGTGCGCGCTGGCTCTTGAAGACGGCGCGCCCCGAGGCGCGGTACAGCGTGGCACTCGTGTGCTTCCTGGCGCTGGCGATCTCTCCGGTCTTCATTTTCGTCAAGGTCTTTGAGCCCGATGCCCAGCCCCATACTCCACGCATTCGGCGCGTCCAGGACATGAAGCTGGACGTCTCGAATCCCACTGCAAGCTCGGAGCGCTCGCTTTCGGAGCGGCCGGCGCGCCGCATCAGGCTCTCGAATCGCAAGTCAGCTTCTTGGGGCGAGCACGGCTCGATTCCCTGGTCTTCCATCTTCCCTGGATCTGGCTGGCGGGGTCGCTCACGACCCTGGTAATGCTGGCGACCGGCCTGGTGGGCGTCGAACGTTTGCGCCGGTCGAGCCGGCCGGTGGAGGATGGCGAACTTCCGCGGCGCTGCCGCGCTTTGGCCCGTTCGCTCGGCATCGCCCGCCGCGTCGGAGTTGCCGTGTGCGACCGGCTGACCGTGCCGATCTTGCTGGGGATCGTCCGGCCGCTTGTCCTGCTGCCGTCGGCTTCCTTGAGCTCATGGAGCGTCTTGCAACTCGAGATGGTGCTGCTGCACGAACTGGCTCACGTGCGCCGATGGGACAACCTCGTCAACCTGATACAGCGCGTTCTTGAATCACTGCTGTTCTTTCACCCGGTGGTCTGGTGGCTATCGGGATGGGTACGTCTCGAGCGCGAGTCGTGTTGTGATCGGCTCGTGGTCGAGCGGCTGGGCCAGCCATCTGCGTACGCGGAGATGCTGGTGGCGGTTTCCGGATCGAGCTACCGGGGGCGTGGTGCCCTGGTCGCGATGGCCGATCGCCAGGTGCTGACCCGGATTCGCCGGCTCTTAAACCTTGAGGACCGTTCGATGAAATTGACCATGCCGGAAGGACTCGGCGTGCTGGGCGCTGTGGTTGGGGGCGCGGTTCTGGTGCTGGGGTCGCAAGCCGGCCCGCCGCCGCCTCCGGTCCAATCGGAAGACTCGATTCGCCAGGCGCTGCGGAAGGCGGCCGAAGAGGTCAGGGCGATTCCGCTGGCCGCGCTACAAGTTGATTTCAAGGCGGATACACTCGCAAATATCGCCAAGGCCCAGCTCAAACTCGGCGACCGCGCTTCGGCATTTGATACCCTGCGGCGTGTCTTTGAGTCCATTGATCAGTTCGATCCCAACGAAGGCAACCTGTGGGTATTCGGACGCTTGTTGCAGGTGGCGGCGAACCAGCGCGAGGCGGGTGACCTTGCCGCAGCCCGGGCATCCCTCGACCGGTTAACCAAGCTTGTCGAGTCATTCGCTCGATCATCGCAAGTCCAGACATCGGTTCCGATCGCGGAGGCCAGGACGGCTCGACGGCAAGCAGAAGAGTTGAGTGCGGCCGACCGTGGTGAGTTGATCATGCTGATCGCCGAAGAACGGAAGGCCCTGGGTGACCTCGACGACGTCCGCCGGCTGTGTCGGCGCGCTTGCACAACGCTCGAGTCGGAGAAAGGAGTCTTGAAATCGATCTACCTCTCCGCGATCGGAAGCCGGCTGTACAAGGCAGGCGACGTCGCCGGAGGCCGCAACGTGATCGAGCAATCGAGGAAGGCGGCCGACTCGTTGAGCAATCCGGCAGAGAAACAGCAGGCTTTGACCTACATTGCGCATCGCGCTGGTCGAGATCGGTGAGCTCGACCCAGGACTCAGCCTGGCACAGACTCTGGGAAGTAATGGAAATCTCGCGGCGATCAAGAAGATCGTCGAGACGTTCGCGGAAGAGGATTTCCACGATGCCTGGGACGACCCGGGCGGCATCAAGATTGTGATCGGTGCTACAGGGATGAAGCTCAAGGACGGCGCCACCACGAGTGAAGCACTCGCGAAGATCGCCCAGGCCGTGCGCGACGGCGGCGACGCGCTCGTCCGGGCGCGCACACTTTCGTTCATTGCCAACTTGCAGGCCATGACACATGACTTTGCCGGCGCACGGGGAACAGCCCTTGCGATTCCCGAGATCAGGCGCGGCGACTTCCCGGGCCCGAGCGATGGCTTTTACGATGCGATCAAGCCGGCAACTCTCGCCATCAACGCCGAGTTGCAGGCCGCGGCCGGTGACCGAGCCGGCGCACTCGAAAACCTGCGCGGGGCTGTCGTGCTGTCTCGCGGGATCAAAACGGCCAGTGAAAAGCTCGTCGCGCAGATCGTGATCATCCAGAAAGAACTCGCGTGCGGTGAACACGACCTTGCCAGTGCCCTGCTCCGGGAAGCGATTCCCTTCGCGATCGCGCAAGCCGAACCCGTACGCTCGCGCGCTGGCGATGCTTGTCGAAAGCCAGGCGAAGGCCGGCGACGCAATCGGAGCGGCCACGACCTTGCGCGATCCGCGAATATCCCGGACTCGAAAAGGACAGGGCGCTCGGGACACTCGCCGATTGGTACGACCGGACCGGAGACCACGCGATGGCAGAGACGTTTCTCCGCCAGTCATTAGCGTGGGCCGAGGCCAATGCGCCTGAAAGTGCTCCTCCTCCGGCGGCCAAGATCAAACCTCCGCAGGCGGTGGCTGCGCGTTCGTTTGTCGACTTCGAGTACGAGATCGATCCCAAGCTGATCGCACGGCACAAGCAACTTGCAGCCATCTGGCTGCATTCACGGCTTGGCGATAAAGAGGAGGCTTTTCACCTGGCGAGCGCCATGCCGGCCGGAACGCGATCGGTTGCCCTCTCGAACCTCGCCGGCCAGATCGCCCGCAAGGGAGACGTCGCAGAGGCGATGAAGCTGGCCGAGCGAATCGAAACGCCTCAAGAGCGAATGACGGCGTTCGACCTGATCGCGATCGCGATCAGGGACCGCGATGCGGTCAAATGAACATGAGTCTCGCTTGAGGGCCGTCCCACTTGCGATCGCGTGGTGCTGCGCGATCAGCAGGGTCCGAAGGCGTTCACCATCCTTGACGTGATCGAACGCGCTTCGTGCTCAGGGCGAGCGCGACGGTTCAATTGAGCCTGGGGTTGTCAGGCACGTGCTTGATGGGAACGACCGACTGAACCTGCCGCCGGCCGACCTCGGTCATGGTCTCTTTCCAGAGCGCATTGGTGTCGTGGTCGCCGAAGACGTGCTCGGTACTGGCCGGCAACACCAGCCATGATCCCTCGGCCAGCTCGTTCTCGAGCTGGCCGGGACCCCAGCCGGAATGGCCGACGTAGAACAGTGCTTGACCGTCGTCTGAGCCTGCCAGGGCCTCCATCGCATTCAGCTCGGTGCCGACGAAGAGGTCGTCGGTCACGATGAGATTGGCATAGGGGCGCTGGTCGTGCAAGGCCATGAGCGTCCCGCTCACCGGCCCGCCGTGACGCACGTTCCCCGGGCGCAGGCACGGCATCTGGCTGACCTGCCCCCACACCTGCTGGAGCGGCGTGCCCAGCTCACGGTTTAAAATCAGCCCCAGCGCACCCTCGTCACCATGGGCGGCGATCAACACGACCGTCCGCGCAAAGTTAGGGTCGAGCAGCCCCGTGGATGCGATCAGCAGATGGCCTTGAAGTGAATCCATGAAGAGTGATGCGAGTTTGACAGTGAGTAAACCGATCGAATCCGTTGATGGCCGCTCGCGATGTGATCGAATCCGGGAAAACGGCGAGGAGCCGATGATCGGCAATACCGCAAAGCGACGTCATCACGCCCATGAAACCACGCGGCGCAGAGCTTGTCGAGACACGAGCGCGAAATTGCGAGAGTTGACGTGGTAGCGGTCGATACGAAGGTAGTCACGTGTGGCGGGACGGTGCCGGCGCAGTAAGATAAATCGGTCCGAGCGTGATCGAGCGCGAAACCCGTCCTCGACCGGTGAACGTACAAGGAAACACACGACCATGAGCGAGCAAGTCACGTACAACCGCCGCGACGCGTTGCGGATCTCAACAGCGGCCGCGGGTGCGGCAGCTGGATTGACAGCGATCTCGGTGGCCGGGGCTCTTGGTGCGGCCCAAGACGAGAAGCCAGCCACGGCGGCCGCGGTCGTCGCCAAGCCCGAAGATGTCGGCTCGATCGACGCGATCATCGGCGCGATGTACGGCGCGATCTCCGGACCGGCGGGCCGCCGCGACTTCGACCGCCTGCGCAGTCTGTTCATTCCCGGCGCGCGACTGATTCCCTGCTTCGTCCGGCCCGAGGACAAGGCCAAAGGCACGGCCTCCAACCGGGTATTCACGGTCGAAGAGTTCATGAAGATGATCGAGCCCAGGGTCAAGACCGACGGCTTCTTCGAGCGCGAGATCGCCCGCCGCGTCGAGCGCTTTGGCGCCGTCGCTCATGTCTTCAGCACGTACGAGTCGCGACGCGCGGAGAGCGATCCCCAGCCATTCGTGCGCGGGATCAACAGCATTCAGCTTTTCTTTGACGGCGCACGATGGTGGGTCGTCACGATCTTCTGGGACAGCGAGCGGCCCGACCAGCCGATTCCCGCCGAGTACCTGCCGAAGCGCGACGCGTGAATCGTCGTCCCGCGGCCGCTCGAGTCAGCTCACGTGCCGCAGGAACGAGACCCGGCCGGTCTGCACCCATTCGGCGACGAAGATGTTGCCGTCCTTGTCGAAGCAGGCATCGTGGGGATGGATGAACTTGCCGGCCGGCCAGCGGTCGGGCTGGGTGCGGATCTTGAATCCGTCGAGCACCTGCTTGGTCCACTCCGGGTCGTAGCCCAGGTGGACGATCACCTTGTTGTCCTTGTCGAAGAGCGTGACGCGGGCGTGCAGGTCGGGCACAAGCAGCACATCGCCGCGGATGTCGAAGTGGGCCGGGAAGCTGACGTCGCGGTTGATGCTGACGGGGCTTGCCGTCGAGCGTCAAGTACTGGAGCCGGGCGTTGGCGCGGTCGGCGACGACGAGCTGCGGCTCGCGGCCGGGGCGGTTGTCCAGCCAGAGGCCGTGCGGTGTCTTGAACTTGCCGGGGCCGTCGCCAGTGCCGCCGAAGGTCCGCACCCACTTGGCGTCCTTGTCGTACTGGTGGATGTAGTTCGAGCCGTAGCCGTCGCCGACGTAGAAGCCGCCGTCGGGGGCGAAAGCCACGTTGGTCGGCGAGAACGGGCGTGCTGGGCTTGTCGTAGACGTGCGGCTCCTTGCGGTGCCTCCTTGATCCAGACGACCTCGCCCTTCAGGTCGGTCTTGACCACCAGGTTCACCGGGAACATGCAGGAGAGATAGAGAAACTCCTGCCCGTTCTCCTCGCGGATGTCGATGCCGTGGCCGCCGCCGTGGTACTCCTTGCCGAAGGAGCGGACGAACTTGCCGGCCGGGTCGAAGACGACGATCGTGTCCTGGGCCTGCGTCCGGCGATTTCGGCTTCTCGCCGCCGGCCCGATGCTTGATGTAGATGAAGCCCGCCTTGTCGATCGCCACGCCGTGCGTCTCGAGCCAGTGGATCGAGCTGGGCAGCTCGCCCCAGTCGTGGTGGCACTCGTAGCGATGTTCGCCCTGGCCGATGACCGGGTTCTTGTCGTCCGCCTTGTCGCTGGCGTGCACAAACGGCCCGCCGACGGTGCGCCGCGACCGAGGCCGTGGCCAAGGCCGCCGCGCCGGTCTGCTTCAAGAAGTCGCGTCGTACGCATGGAGAGGTCCTCTCTGATTAGTGGGCAGCCGGCAGTAGACAGTCAGCCGCAGACGACCATTGCCGCCGTCAGTATGACTGTCCGCCCGCACGTGGCCACTGTCTACTGTCTACTGCCCTCTGTCATCGCTCAATCGGCTTTCGCCTACTTCTTGTCAAAATCGCCCGCGGTGACGATCGAGAGCTGCTTGGGATCGATGTGCTTGCGCAGCGCGGCGTTGACCTCCTCGGGCGTGAGCGTCTTGATCTTCTGCTCGAGATCGGCCTGGAACTGCATGGTCCGGCCGACGAAGAGGTTTTCCGCGAGGATCGACGCGAGCGCCATGTCGTTGGTGCGCTGCACCTGCTGTTGCTGGAGGTATCCCGGTCTTGGCCTTTTCGAGCTCGGCGGCGGTGACGCCGTCGCTGAGCAGGCGGGCCAGCTCTTCGTCGACGCCGGAGACGACCTTGGCGACGTTGATGGGGTTGTAGATCGCCATGATCATGCAAGTCGGCCTGCGGATCGAGCGGGCTGGCGTGCGAATACGCGACTCGCGTGTAGGAGAGCCCGCCCTTCTGCCGCAGGCGATCGGCGATGCGCGACGAGAGCCCGCCGCCGCCCAGGATGAAGTTGCCGGCGACCAGGGCCGGATAGTCGGGATCGTGTCCTTCATCGGGCATGGTGAGGCCGGCGAAGTAGATGGCGTTGGCCTTGTCGGGGGTCGCGATCGTCTCGCGCCGCGGCTTGAGGTCGGGCTGGAAGGGTCGTTCGATCCGCGCGTAGGGTTGGCGGCCTTCCAGCCCTCGAAGCGTCTTGGCGAGGATCGGCAGGATTTCCGAGGGCTCGAAGTCGCCGACGACCACGAGCTCGCCGTGGTCGGCGCCGAGGTAGTCGTGATAGAGCGCGCGGACCTGGTCGAGGGTCGACTTCTTGAGCCGCTCGATCTGCTCGTCGATGGTCGGCACGTACCGGACGTCGTCGCTGGGATAGGTGGACAGCAGGCGCTGGAGGTGGTTGAGGCCCTGGCGCATCGGGTCGGAGCGGCCCTGCTCGAGGCCGGCGATCAGCTCGTTCTTCATCACCTCGAACTCGCTGTCCGGCAGGGTCGGCTCGCGGAGGATCTGGCGAAGGATCTCGAGAACAGCGGGGAGGTTGGCGCGCTTGGTCTCGACGGTGAAAGCTGACGCTGCCCAGGCCGGGCCGCCGCCACCGCCTCGCATGCATCCGCCCATCGCCATCGCCGGCGCCGAGCCGGGCGAAGTTCTTGTCGAGGGCGTCCTGGATCTGCTGGCGGGTCAGGTTCTTGGTCCCTCGCATCATCAGTTCCGGCAGGAAGCCGGCTGCCTCGGTCTGGCCCTTGAGGTTCTCGGCATTGCCGTAGTGGAGGGTCAGTCGCAGCTGGACGGACTCGCCGCGGGTCTTCTTGGGCAGGAGGGCCAGCTTGACGCCCGCGATCGGCTCGGGCCGCTGCACGCGGGCCTCGATCGCCAGGGGCGCGACGTCGAAGGTCTCGCTCGCGCCGACTTGAGCTCGCGGCCGGTGTAGCCGTCGACCAGCTTGGCGATGTCGGGCACTGCGGGGACCGGCGTCCGCTCGGGCTTGGCCGTCGGGACAAAGAAGCCGACCGTCCGGTTGCTGGTGGTGAGGTACTTCTCGGCGACTTCCTTGACCTGCGCCGGCGTGACCTTTCGATGCGATCGCGGTTGAGGAAGTAGAGCCGCCAGTCGCCTTGCGCAGCCCACTCGGAGAGCTCGACGGCGATGCGGTTGGGGTCGGCCGCGGCCAGCTCGCGGTCCTTGAGGATCTTCTGGCGGGCGCGATCCACTTCTTCCTGGGTGACTCCCGATCGGGCCACCTCGTCGAGCACCGAGAACATGGCGTCGCGCACCTTCTCCAGCGTCGGCCGGGTCCTTGGTGTTGACCTCGGCCATGATCTCGATCGAGCCCGGGATCGTGGCATGCCGACGGGCTCGACCGAAACGCTGGCGGCCTTCTTGGTCTCGACCAGCGCCTTGTAGAGCCGGCCCGAGGGCTCGGAGCCCAGGATCTCGCCCAGGACCTCGACCGCGGGAAACTCGGCGTGCGACGCGGCCGGGACGTGATAGAGCAGGCCGACCAGACCGACGTCGCCCGACCCGGCGCAGGGTGACGACGCGCTCGCCGTCCTGCGGCGGCTCCTCGGTGTAGGTCAGCGGGCAGCTTGCGGTCGGGCTAGGGGAGCGCGCCGAAGTACTTCGACGATGTAGTCGAGAGCCTTCTGTCTCGTCGAACTTGCCGGCGACGACGAGCATGGCGTTGTCGGGCTGGTAGAACTTCTTGTAGAAGGCCCGCAGGTTGTCGACCGGCACGCGCTCGATGTCGGAGCGGTTGCCGATGGTCGACTTGCCGTAGTTGTGCCACTCGTAGGCGACGGCCGCCATCCGCTGCGACAGCACGCGCTCGGGCGAGTTCTCGCCGATCTCGAACTCGTTGCGGACCACCGAGAACTCGGTCGCGAGGTCTTCGGCCTTGATCGGGCTGTTGACCATGCGGTCGGCCTCGAGCCTGATGGCGAACTCGAGGTTCTCGTCGCTGGCCGGCAGCGTCTCGAAGTAATTCGTGCGGTCGAGCCAGGTCGAGCCGTTGAACTGCGCTCCGCGTTCCTTCATCGCGCCGGGGATGTCGGGGTGAGTGGGCGTTCCCTTGAAGACCATGTGCTCGAGAAGGTGGGCCATGCCGGTCTCGCCGTAACCCTCGTGCCGCGAGCCGACCAGGACGGTCAGGTTGACGGTGACCTTGGGTCGCGTCGGGTCGGGGAACAGCAGCACGCGCAGGCCGTTGTCCAGCCGGTACTCGGTGATCCCCTCGACCGAGGCGACCTTCCTGGGCGCACCCGGCGATGTCGCTCTCGGCTCGGCGGCAGCCGCGACGCAGCCGAGAGCGGCGGTTGCGGATAAAACGGAGAAGATCAGGCGGATTCGTCGCTTCATCAGTGTCCCTCGGTTTGGTGTCCAGAACGTGGCAAGCGATCGGAATAAAGTCGACGAGCCCGCCTGTGGCGCGGAAGATCGTCACCCTTTCGGGACGGCCTCGGCCGCGGGGGCTTCTGCCTTCTTGCTCGGCACTTCGCCATTCGGCGGGGCGGCACGGTCGCCGGAAGCTTCCTTCTTGGCGGTTTCCTCCGCGGCGGCTGCGCCGGATCTTGATGATGATCTTTCCATCCTTGATCTCGAGGCTTTCGAATTTGCGGATGAACTGCGCGTTCTTCTCGTCCTTGTAGAAATCCTTGGCGAGGTTTTGCTGGCGCATCTTTTCCATGACATTGTCGGGAACTTTCTGACCGTTGACTTCCAGCCCGTCGAGCGTGACCATCAGCACACCATCCTTGAGCGACGCCTTGAGGTCGGCTTCGCCGTTCAAGTACCGGCCACGAACCATGGGAAAGCCAATCTTATCGAGCGGGATGCTGACCTGACCCTTGACTTCATCCCCGTCGACCTTGACGTAGATCAGTCCCCTCAGATCCTCGTTCTCCTGGATCAGGGAGTTGAGATCGTCGCTGGTCAGGACGAGGGATTCCGCGGAGGTGCCTTCCTCGACGACCTTGCGGAAGGCGTCGAATCGATCTCTGACCGCCTTGCGCTGTTCCTTCGTCATGTCGACCTTGGGAAGCTCGCGCGGCGCGGTGGAGGTGTATTGATCAATCACCTTGGTGGCAAACCGATAAAGGAAATAGCTGCCGACCGCCACGAGGATCACGAGCAGCAAGGCCATGATGCTGGCGATGATACATCCGTAGAAAAAGCAGCCGTGCTGCTTCGGCGGCGCCGGCGGGTACGGTTCCGGTGAGAACTTGGGGGCCTGGTAGAATTCGGGGTCGTTGGTTGACATCGGATGGCGGTCCCACTTCAGTGTTGATGGCGATCTCGGGTCGAATCACTACGCATCCCGCGCGGGGAGCAAATCGGCCTTTCCCAGGGCGGGCCCACTGCCCTTTCTGGGACCGGCGTACAGGCACTCCCGGTCGGGTTATTGGTAGAATCTTCGATCCCGTGACTGAAATCTTTGTCGAAAGGCGACGAATTGTCGAGTAGTCAGCAGGTGAAGACATACCGAGTCCGACTGCCGGTTGATGTTGTGACACCGTGATTTAAGGCGCCTGCGTTTTAGCGTCGCCACCCTGCGATCGGCAGGAAGCACGTCGCTTTCGAGGCCGATCAGCGAGCCCGAGGGGGCTGTCCAGAAGGAGTAAAGATGCTGGCCATTCGCGACCTGGTGAAGATCTATCCCGGCCCGGTGACGGCGCTGGCTGGGGTCGACCTCGATGTTCCGAAGGGAATGTTTGGATTGCTGGGCCCCAATGGCGCGGGCAAGACGACGCTGATGCGCATCCTCGCCGGGTTGCTGGAGCCAAGCTCAGGATCGGCGACGCTCAATGGAGAGCCATTCCTCGACTACCCCCAGGCCATCTGGGGGCGCCTGGGATACCTGCCTCAAGACTTCGGTTTTTTCCCCCATCTCACCGGCGAGAAGATGCTCGAGTACTTGCTGAAGCTCAAGGGGGTGAGCGCGCCCTCCGGGTTGCGCACCTTATGCGGGGAGCTCCTGGAACGGGTGAACCTTGCGTTTGCGGCCCGGCGCAAGGTCAAGACCTACTCCGGAGGAATGCGCCAGCGGCTGGGTATCGCCCAGGCAATCGCCGGCGACCCCCGGTTGATCATCGTGGACGAGCCGACGGCTGGCCTGGACCCCGAGGAGCGCCACCGTTTCTACCGCTTGCTCTCCGAGCTGGCCGCGGATCGGATCGTGCTGTTATCAACCCACATCGTCGAGGACGTGGCGGTGCTGTGCCCACGGTTTGCGGTGATCCGCAGCGGACGGCTCATCGCCTACACGACTCCGGAGGAGGCCCGCAAGGCGATCGAAGACACGATTTATGAGGGAACGATCTCCGCGGACTCTTATCGAGGGCTGCTGGCCGATTCCGAGCGCTGCATGACGCAAGCTTATCTGGTGGAAGGCCAGAACCGAGTGCGCGTTTATCAGCCCGCCGGAAGTCCGCCGCCTGGGTTTGCGGCCGTCACGCCCACGCTCGAGGACGCCTACCTGGTCGCGATCAAGACCGGCCGGTTGAGTCGACTCGACGGCGGGCGGGCCGCGGCGTCGCCGCAATGGCCATGATTCGCTGCCGGCCGCTGCCGAGCGAGGTGTCCGATGAGCGGAACGCTCGGGGCGAGCCTGCGGCGGTTTCGGACGGTGTTCGTCGCGGACCTTGCATTCCATGCGCGCCGGCCGCTGTTTGTGATCTGGGCGCTCATCCTTGCGTTGACCGCGTTCGGAATGTCATCCGGCGCCGTGCGCATCCAGTCCGGCGACGCGACGGTGGGAGGGACGAAGGCCTTTGTCACGTCCGAGTTTGCCGTGGCCATGCAGCTCTCGATCGTGACGGTGCTCGTGTCAGGATTCTTCATCGCGGTGGCCGCCGGGATGGCGGTGATTCAAGACGAACAGTGGCACCTGGAAGAGCTGCTCCACACCTCTTCGCTGCGGCCGGGCGAATACATCTGGGGCAAGTTCGCAGCCGTTTTGGCCGCAAGCGTGGCGATCCTGGCCGTTCAGCTCGCGGCCATGGTGTTCTTCAACCACGTGCTCCCGAATTCCGAAGCTCATGAGATCCGGGGGCCGCTCGAGGCGGTCAACTATCTCAGGCCCGCGCTCGTGTTCGTGGTGCCGACGATCATCTTCATGGCGGGCCTGTCGTTCGCGGCCGGCGAGTGGACGCGGCGGCCCGTGCTGGTGTTCTTGCTACCGGTAGCCGTGGTGCTGCCTGCCGCATTCTTCCTCTGGGATTGGTCGCCGACCTGGCTGGACCCGCGCGTGAATGATCTTCTGATGTGGGTCGACCCGGCCGGGTTTCGCTGGCTGAACGAAACCTGGCTCAAGGTCGATCGGGGAGTCCATTTTTACAATCATGAGCCAATCACGCCGGACCGCGGCTTCCTGATCAGCCGGGCCGTGTTCGTTGCCCTCGGGCTGGGCGCCGTGGTCTTGAGCCGTCGTCATTTCGCGGCGACGATTCGCGGCGCGACGGCCCGGCGCGGCAGCCGCGCGACCGCTCTTGCCACTCTCCCGCCGGCGACACCCGCTGGTAGAGCAGCGCTTGCCCCATTGCCCTCCCTCGGCATGACCACCAGGCGGCCCGGGATCTTTGCCACGGCCTGGCAAGTGGCGCGCGTCGAGCTTGCCGAGCTACGCTCGAGCCCGGGCCTGTATCTGTTCGCGCCCTTGCTCTTGCTCCAGACCGTCGGAACCGCGCTGATCGAGATCGGTTTTCTTGACGCGCACCTCATGATCACGCCGGGCACGTTTGCCGTGCGGTCGATGGGCACCCTGGCGTTTTGCCTGTGCGTGCTGCTGATGTTCTACACGGTCGAATCGCTCGAGCGTGAGCGATCGACGCGGTTATCGGCCATTGCCTACGCCACGCCGATCCACTCGGGATCGCTGTTTCTCGGCAAGAGCATCGCCATGATCGCAGTGGGAGCAGTCATCACCTTGGCGGTGGCAGCCGCCGGGGTGATCGCCCTCTTGATTCAACGCAAGGTCGGGCTTGAGATCCGGCCGTTCCTTCTGGTCTGGGGTTTGCTACTGGCGCCTCCGTGGTGGTCTGGACCGCGCTTGTGATCGCGATCCATACGCTCACGCAGAACCGCTACACGACCTATGCTGCGGCAATCGCCGTCCTTGCCTTCACGATTTATCGCCGCTCACCAATCAGATCAACTGGGTCGGCAACTGGCCGCTCTGGACCGCGGTGCGCTGGAGCGACATCAGCGTATTCGAGCTGGACCGCAAAGCCCTGGTGTTATCGCGCGTGCTCGCCGCGAGCGCGGCGGTATTCCTGGTGGCGCTGACCGCTACGCTGCTTCCGCCGACGGGAGTGGGACGCGACCCGCGTCCTCAATCGGCTGCGCCCGCGTGCGCTCTTCCGCTCATCCATCAGGCTCGCGCCCTGGGCGATCGTCCCGCTCGCTGCCGGCATCTGGCTTGCGCTTGAAGTGAGCTGGGGCCGCGAAGGCGGCGCGGCCAAGAAACGGGAAAAGGATTACTGGCGCAAGAATCTGGCCACGTACAAGGACGCCAGGGTCCCCGATTTCAAGCATGTTGACTCGAGCTGGACCTCTTTCCGGCGCGGAGCCGCTATCGCGCCTCCGGAACCTACGACCTGGTCAATGCCGGCGAAACACCGCTCTATGAGATTCTGCTCTCGGCCGGGCCGCACTGGGAGAAACTGACGTGGACCATGAACGGCAATCCTTGCTCCCCGAAGGACAGGGCGGGCCTATTCGTATTCACGCCGCCAGGGCCTGCTGCCGGGCCAGACAGTCCGCGTCGGATTCGCGCACGAAGGAACTTATCCTCGCGGCATCAGCAAGCGAACCGAGGGAGCGGCCGAGTTCATCGTTCCATCGGCGGTCGTCTTGACCAGCTTTCGCCCCAGCATGGTGCCCACACTGGGATACTCGGAGGACGTCGGGATCGACGACGAGAATCGCCAGGATCCCAAGGAATACCGCGACGACTTCTTCGAAGGACAAACCGACTCGTTTGTCGGATCGCGCTTGCCGTTTACCACCCGGATCCAGGTCACCGGCCCGGCGGATTTCACCATCAACTCGGTCGGGACCAAGACCGCGGACACCGTCACGGCCGGGCGCCGCACCGTCGTGTGGGAAAGCGATCACCCCGTGAGCTTTTTCAACGTGATCGCGGGCCGGTGGAACGTCAAGCGCGGAGAGGGGACTGCCGTGTTCTACGATCCCGCGCATCCCTATAACATTTCCGAGCTTCGCGAAGCGCTCGACGGCGCGCGGCGCTTTTATTCCGAATGGTTTTACCGCTATCCCTGGAATGAGCTGAAGCTGAGCGAGTTTCCCGACATGGCGACCTACGCGCAGGGGTTTCCGACCAACATCACGTATTCCGAAGGGATCGGTTTCTTGACCGAGAGCAGCCCGGAAAACCACATCGCCTTTGAAATCACCTGCCACGAGTCTGCACATCAGTGGTGGGGTAATATCCTGACGCCGGGCAAGGGACCCGGAGGCAACGTGCTCTCGGAAGGCACCTCCCACTTCTCGACGATCCTGCTGGTCGAGCAAGTCAAGGGGGAGAATGCCCGCATCGATTTTTGCAAGCGCCTGGAGGCAAAGTATGGGAACGACCGCCGGGCCGATTCCGAGCACCCGCTGGTGAAGATCACCGGCGAACTGCCGGGCGACACCACGGTGACCTACGACAAGGGTGGCTGGGCCTTGTGGATGCTATTAAACCACATGGGCCGCGACCGGCTGCTGGATGGGATCAAGGCGTTTTTCCAGAAGTACCACAAGAATCCCGACCACCCGGTGATCCAGGATTTCCTGGCCACGATTCGCCCGTTTGCTGCCGATGCGGCCGCGTACGATGCCTTTACCCGTCAGTGGTTCTATGAAGTGGTCGTTCCCGAGTATCGGGTAGGCGATTCCCGGAAGACGGCGAAAGGACAATCCTGGGAGGTGGCCGCACGGCTGGAAAACCTGGGAACGGGTGTCATGCCCGTCGAGGTTGCCGCCTCGCGTGGCGAGCGGTTTGCGAAAGACGGCTCGCCGTCACCCGACTACCACGAGGCGCGCACGACAGTGACCCTGGGCAAGGGACAGTCACAAGATGTTGTCATCTCCTGCCCGTTCGAGCCTGAGCGAATTGTCGTCGACCCGGACGCGAAGGTCCTGCAGCTCCGGCGAAAGGCTGCCGTCGCAAAGCTGTGACACGCTGGAGACCGTGTTGTCCGGCGGCCGGTCAACGACCGGCGGGGACCGGGACGGGCTGAAATCCTGGCAGGGGGTGCGCCTGCGCGTCTCCTTCGCGGAGCAGGTAACCGGTGCCGGCGGTGAGGTTTTCGTAGCGGTCGCAGCGGCCCGAGGGCCATGCAACTTCCACGCGATCGACGGAGGCGGCGGTTCCCAGTCCGAAGTGCAGGCGCGGGTCGGAGGCGGACTGGTAGCTGCCGCCGCCGAATCGATAGCCGACCTGGCGACGTCCTCCGGCCTCGATGGTGACACGCGCGCCGATCGCGTCGCGGCTCGATGGGTGCCTTCCCTCGAGCCGGAGGCTCAGGAAGCGGCCGCCGTCGGTCTGGTTGTGAAAGTACGCCAGCGGCTGGTTCTGCGAGACGATCAAGACGTCGATCCGGCCGTCGTTGTCCAGGTCGCCTGCGGCCAGCCCGCGGCCCAGAAGCGGCAACTGGAAGGCGGTGCCTGCGTGGTCCGTGACGTCGACCAGCTTGAGCCCTGGCTCGGCGCCTGCGAAGAGCTGTGCTCGCATCCGCTGCGGGACGTCAGCACGATTATCGTCGACGTGGCCGTTGGCCGTGACCAGGTCGAGCCGGCCGTCGTTGTTGAAATCGAGAAAGGCGATTCCGAACCCGAGCCGGTAGCGGCTGGCGACGGCGAGGCCATATTCCACCGAATGGTCGCTGAAAATGCCGGCACCCAGGTTCTGGTAGAGGGCGGTGTATTCGTTGTAGAAGTTGGTGACGGCCAGCTCGGGCAGCCCATCGCCGTCGACGTCGGCGCAGGCGACTCCCATGCTCGCCTGGTACATCCCGCTCGCGTTGCTGGCCACGCCCGCGACGTGGCCGACTTCCTCGAAGCGCAGGCCGCCCCGGTTGAGGAACAGGAACTTGGCCGACTGATCGTTGGCGACGAACAGGTCGACGCGTCCGTCGCCGTCGAGGTCGTTTGCGACAACGCCAAGGCCCTGGCCGGTGCGGTCCACGATTCCGGCCTCGGCTGAGACGTCGACAAAACGCCCGCCGTCGTTGCGGAACAGGTGGTCGGGCATGGGCGAGAATTCCGGGGGCCCGCAAAAGGCGAAGACGCTGCGAACCTTGTCCCAGCAGGCGCGCGGGTGCTCGCAGTCCCAGTCGAGGTAGTGGCAGACGTAGAGATCGAGGTCGCCGTCGCCGTCGAGGTCGGCGAAGGCTGCCGACGTCGGCCAGTCGCGGTCGCCCCCCAGCCCCGCCTTGCTGGTGATGTCTTCGAACGTGCCGTCGCCCTGGTTGCGGAACAGCGCGTACGATTGCCAGCGTGTGAGGAACAGGTCGGGGCGGCCGTCGTTGTCGACGTCGCCGACGGTGACGCCGTGGCCGTAGCCCCGGGGCAGCCGCGCAATCCGCGATTGCTCGGTGACATCCTCGAAACATGCCGTCGCCCTGGTTCCGGAACAGGCGATCGCCGGTGTTTGGTGCGTCCGGGCTCGGGTGGGAATTTTCCACCCTGGACGACGTAAACGTCGAGCCAGCCGTCGCCGTCGTAGTCGAGCAGGCCGACTCCGCCGCTCATCGTCTCGGGAATCTGGTGGAGCGTTTCCAGCCGTTGTCGAATGTGAATTGCAGGCCGGCGGATTCGGCGTCGTCGACGAACCGCGGGCTGGGCGCCGCAGGATCGGCGCGAGCGGGTCGTGCCGTCCGGGTGTCGGCACGCGGCGCTCAGCTCGGCGAGCAGACCGGCGGGGGTCTGGTGCGGGGCGCGGGGCCGGCGTCGGCCGCAGCGCGGTCGAGCCGGGCGAGCTCTGCCGGGCCACGCGGCCTGATGCGACGCGTCGTCGGCGGCGAGCTCCCACCAGCAGTGGGCCTCGAACCGGCGGCCGACCGCCTCGGCGGCCCGCGCCAGCTCCGGTGCGTGGTCGAGCCGGTCGGCGGGGAAAATATTGAGCATGTACCAGTCCAGTGTGCGCTCCAGCTCGCCCTTGCCGCGCGCGCAGCTCTTGGCTCGCTCGGGCCGGCCGGTCCGGAGCGAGAGCTCTGCCAGACTCTCCATAGCGCGCCAGTGCCGCCCGGGTCGAGCTCGACCAGCTCCTCGAGGCAGCGGCGTTCCCCGTCGGCGTCGCCGGCCCGGCGGGCGAACCAGGCGCGGAGCGAGAGCACCTCGGTCGGGGGAACCTGGTCGGAGGGTAGAGTGCGCGAGGGCCGCGCGAACCTCGGCCTCGTTCTCGGCGGCCCGGGCCCAGTCGAGCCGGACTCGCCAGACGGCCGGATCGTCCGGCCGGCGCTTGAGGCAGCGATCGAGCCAGCCGCGTGCCTCCGTCGAATCGCCCCGTGCCGCGTCGCCAGGCTGGCCCAGCCCAGCCAGACGCGGTCGTCGTCGGGCGCGGCTTGTGCGGCGGTGTCCAGGATCGGCTCTGATTTTCTCGATGGGGATGGGGTTGGACGTGTCGAGCCGGACGAGCTCCTGGATGCGTCCCGACCCGGTCGTAGCGGCCCCAGCCCTCGCGAACGAGCCGGCGTGCCTCGTCGAAACGCCCCTGGAGCTTGAAAAAGTGGACGAGGGTCTCCCTGGCTTCCTTTCCCGATTCGGCCGGGGTCTTCGAGGGCCGCCGGCAAGAGCGGCTCGGCCGACCGAAAGCTGGTGGACCTGGAGCGCCTGGCGGGCCCTCATCATCGGCCGCCCGGCGCGGCGAGCGGCGAGCCGGCCGGCACCCGAGCCCATGCCGCCTCGGCGCGGTCGGCGATGGCCGAGGGCCAGCTCGCACACGCCAGATCTGATAATGGATCTCGCCGTCAAGAGGCCAGCGCCGGCCAGCCGGGCCAGCCGCGGCAGGGCCGAGGCGGGCCTTCCCGTGGCGACGTCGCGCTGCGCCTGCTGCCAGTCGGCCCGCAGCCGCCAGAGTCGAATGCCCAGAATCCCCCGCACGCGGCGAGAAGTCCGATCGCGATGATCCACCATCGCCGGCGCACGTGAACCCCCGAATCGCGCAAGGAGCAGACCACGCCGGCAGTGATCGCCTCCGGCGTGGTCACGGCTTGTCTGAGCTGACGATTGCCGGCCCGTGGCTCAGCACGTCGGCCGACAATCGGCCTCGTCATCATCAATAGGCATCGGCGCTGATAACTTCGCCGCCGTTCCTGGTCCCCAGGGCCCACCAGGTCGGGTAGCTGATGGTGCTCTTGATGAACTTGCACGGAGCCGTCGCCGAAGAGCACGTTGGCCCCGCCCGGGTGGGCACTGCTGGCGCCGTAGCTGAAGCCGTCGTTGGGGAACTGACCGGGAGTTCCGCCGTCGCGGCAGCCGCCGTATCGGGTACTGCGTGTCGTTGGGAACCTGGACCGTGTTGAACATCGTCCAGCCAGTGCGTCCCCATGCACCAGCGGAAGCCCCGGTCGTCCTGGATTGCGGTCAGCGAGGTTTGAAACGCGGCGGCGCATTCGGCCAGCGAATTGAAGATCAGCCTCGGGTTCGCGTTCGACGTGGCGAACATCTTCTCGGTGCCGGCGGCAGTCGTCACACGGGCCGGTGATGTAGTTGCCCCGGTAGCGGCTGGGATTGGTGGTATTTCCGGCAAACTCACTGCCGTTCGAATCGCCAACCAAGGCCTCGGAGTAAGCGACGGTATTGGAAGAGCCATCGGTGATGCTTTGGACACCATAGCTCTTGCCGATCGTGAAGATACCGCTGGACTCCGCCGCCGTTTCCTGGCTGACCCAGTTGACCCCCGCGTTGGAGGTCCAGTTATAACAGTTCGAGGTGGTCGCTCCGTAGGATGCCGCGTAGCTGTTATTGTTCTGCCGCTGGCCGACGTTGGGGTCCGACGGGCACATGAACATGGAGAGGTTCGTGTACAGGACGGTCTGGTTGTAGTTGGAGGCAGCCGCCACGTTCGCGTTGCCGCTGAAATTGCTCGTGTCCAGGACCGCCCAGGAGAAATTGCAGGCGTTGTAGAGCGGCCCTGGTCAAGGTAGCCCAGCATCATGGGCCTGGGCACTCCAGGCGGACCAGATCGACTGCTGGAGCGGGACGTCTTGCTGCGGCGCGATGCTGCTTCCCATGGGGAAGGCGCCCATGGCCGTGTGGTAATTGTGCATGGCCAGGCCAATTTGCTTCAGATTGTTGACGCATTGGGCCCGCCGAGCCGCTTCGCGAGCCGATTGAACGGCCGGCAGCAAGAGGGAGATCAAGACCGCGATGATGGCGATGACGACCAAGAGCTCGATCAGAGTAAAACCACCTCGTCTACGTTGCCTCACGAGAAAGTCCCTTCCTGCAGGAGAAATGGAGAAGTGCGAACCGAATCCCGGACCGAGATCCAACGACCGAACTGATCGGATCGGCCGAAGGCAACAGCCGCCGGAACCATCAAAGGAATTCCGTCAGTCTGTGCGCACGGCCAGCAGCGACAGAGATGCAGTGCTAGCTCTTCTTCTTGGTCCGGGCGGGCAGCTTCGACTTGGCCGCATCGCTTTGCGCCTGGCTGCCGCTACCCAGCTTCTTGAGGATGTTCGACTCGATGGGCTTGTATTCGGTCTCTGCGCTCCGCCCGAATCACAGCCCGACATGGCGCAGGCCAGCCCGAGAGCGAGACCCATGCCAGGATCGCGCCGCAAGTCTTCCCGAACAATCGCATGGAGTCACTCCGTCGTGTATTGATCCCGCCGAATACGAAAAAGCACGTCCACACCGAGAAATCCGTGTGTACGGAGATGGAAACTTGAGGGACTTGAGACGAGAACCCCCGAACCAGGGTATTCATCAGGCGTCCCGGCGAAATTCCGCTGCCGTGAGTTCCCGAAAACGCGATCCGACGGCGAACTGAGAAATGCCAAGGATGTGAAGCCAGATCCAGCCGGTTGACAAACCACGCGTCTCGCAGCGATCATGGCTTCTGAATTAAACTCGTCAAAGTGCGTCATCGCCCGACAGTTTTTTTGGATCGTGCGACCGAACCTGTCACCGACCAGTCGGCATGCGAGCTTCGCGAGCGTTCGGCGAATCGTTCGCTCGTTATGATTGACGGGGTGCATCTACCCTTCTCTGAGCGCGTTCTTCCATGAGCTCACTCTCTCCGGTTAGGATCTGGGTTTCCCAGCTCAAGGACGGTGATCCGCAAGCGGCTCAAGCAGCTCTGGAACACCTATTTCCTTCGGATGGTGAAGGTGGCGCGGTGCAAGCTGCACGGTGCGCCCGGTCGCATGGCCGACGAGGAGGACGTGGCGCTCAGTGCGTTCAAGAGTTTCTGCCGCGGCACGCGGGACGGGCGGTTTCCCCAGTTGCACGAGCACGAGGATCCCTGGCCGCTGCTGCTGGCTCTCACCACCCACAAGGCGATCGACCTGGTCCGGTACGAGCGGCGGGTCAAGCGGGGTGGCTCGGGACAGCACCACGTCCCGGCCGGCGCCAGCAGAACGCAGCCGTGCCGATGTCCCTGTCGCAATTGATCGGCAAGGAGCCAGATCCTCAAGCCGCATTTCAGCTCGCCGAGGAATGCCAGGACATGCTCGATCGGCATCAGCGACACGATTCTCCGCGCCATCGCACTGTGGAAGATGGAAGGATTCACGACCGAGGAGATCGCCGCCAAGCTGGGCTGCACGACCGGACGGTGGAGCGAAAGCTGCAGATCATCCGCAGGCTCTGGAATTTGGAGATGCCACTGCGATGATCGCCGGCTCGGACCGGCCGCCTGGTCTGGACGACTTGACCGATTCGCAGCTCTGGCGAATCGACCAGATCTGCGACGGTTTCGAAACCGCCTGGAAGTCGGAGCGTCGACCGCGGATCGAGGCATTTCTCGATGCCGACGGCGGGCCCGATCGCCAGCTCCTCTTGCACGAGCTGGTTGCTCCTCGACGTCGAGTACCGCAGGCGCTAGGGAGAAGTTCCCCGGATCGCCGAGTACCAGCAACGGTTTCCCGAGCTGGACTGAGCAGTGGCTGGACGCAGACCGGCTGCCGGATTCCGCTGGACGCGATCGCGGCGCGGCGCGGCCGGTCAGAGCATTGGCGGGGCGTCGCGGCAAGGATCCGGAGCTCGAGCGCGACTCTCCTGCGAGGACACGCAGCCAGACAACTCGGCAAGTTTCAGCTCCTGGAGCGGGTCGGCGTCGGCGGTTTCGGTACAGTCTGGCGTGCGCTCGACCTCCGGCTGAACCGAACCGTCGCACTCAAGGTTCCGCACGCCCATCTGATTGAGAGCGGCGAGGAAGTTGCCAGGTTCTTATCGCGAGGCCAGGGCGGCGGCCCAGCTCCGGCATCCGGGCATCGTCACGGTCCACGAGGTCCCGGTTCTCGACGGTCTGCCGGTCCTGGTCTGCGACTTCGTCACCGGAACATCGCTGCGCGACCTGATCGCGATCCGCCGGCTGCTCCATCGTGGCCGCGGCCACGCTGGTGGCCAAGATTGCCGACGCGCTGGCATACGCCCATTCCATGGGAGCCATTCATCGCGATATCAAGCCGGCCAACATCATGCTCGACCCCGGCTCCGCGCGGGTCGGAACACGGACGGCGAGGCCGAGACTCGGTCTGGCCGGGGGAGCCCAGAATCGTCGATTTCGGCCTGGCGTTTCTCGACCAGGAGGCCATTCATCTGACCCACGATGGGGCGATCATCGGTACTCCCGCCTACATGAGCCCCGAGCAAGCCGCCGGCCGCGACTCGGCACATCCGATCGATCATCGCACCGACATCTACAGTCTGGGCGTCGTGCTCTACGAGCTGCTCACCGGTGCGATCCCGTTTGCGGGGACGCGCTCCGAGGTTCTTTCCAGGGTCATCGACTCCGAGCCGCCGAGCCCCCGGCGGCTGGACCCGGCCGTTCCCCGAGACCTGGAGAGCATCTGTCTGAAGGCAATGGCCAAGGAGCCGCGGCACCGCTACGACTCGGCCCGCGAGCTGGCCGACGACCTGCGTCATTTCCTGGAAGGCGAGCCGGTCCGAGCCCGGCCGATCAGCCTCTGGGAACGCTGCGTCGGCGGCACGCGAGCGGCCCGCGGAGGCCGCGCTTGGGCCTGATGGGAACCGTGACGGCTGCTGGCGATGGTCGGGCTGGCCGTCGGCTATCGTTACCACCTGCGGCTCCGGCACGAGTGCAACGACCGAAGTCGGCTCGCACTGCCGAGACTCAGGAGCAGCGGCACGCCGAGAATTTTCTCTACTTCCATCGCATGGCTCTGGCAGAGCGCGAGTGGACTCGGCCAACAACATCGATCGGGTCGAGCGTCTGCTCGAGGATTGCCCGCCTCGGCTGCGGGGCTGGGAATGGCGCTATCTGAAGCGGCAGTGTCATCACGAGATCTTCACCCTGGGCCATGCCCTGCCTCGCCGAAGTCATGGACGGTCACCTGTGTTCGGTACAGCCCGGACGGGCGCATCTGGCCTCGGCTAGCAAGGACGGAACTGTCCGGCTCTGGGATGCGGCCACACGGCGAACTGGTGCTGCTCGGGGCGGCACGACACTCCTGCTTTCTCTCTGGCTTTCCAGCCCGGCAGCCATCCGACTTGCCTCGGCGGGCGATCGAAGGAGACATCCTGATCTGGGACACCGCGACCGGATCATTGCTCCGCACGCTCCCCAGGACACCGAGACGATCTACGCTCGGCCTACAGCCCCGATGGACGCATGCTGGTCTCGGGCCATGGGTATCCTCCTCTGGGAGAGGTCGACCACATGCGCGGCGCCGGGGGTCGTCTCGATCTGGGAGACCGCGACCGGCCGCTTGCTTCTCACTCGCGGCCATACGCAGAACGTCACGGGCGTGGCGTTCAGCCCCGACGGGCGGACGCTTGCCTCGGTGAGCGGCTCTTCGATGGCCGTGCCCCAGGCAGCCAGCAAGCCGGGCGAGCTGCATCCTGCGGACCGCAGGAACGGTGGGCTGGTCGCAACGATCTGTGGCCATGGAGGACCGCTCACGGGTGTCGCCTATCATCCCGACGGAAGACTGATCGCAACCTCGAGCTGGGATCGAACGATCAAGCTCTGGGACGCCCACGGGGGAGCGGCGAGCAGTCATTGCTCGGCCACCGCGACTGGGTGCTCCATGTCGAGTTCAGCCCCACGGGGCACCGGCTGGCCACGGGCGGCGCCGACGGAGCCATCAAGATCTGGGACTGCGAGGCCGGCCGTACGCTCATGATTGCGCGGCCACAAGCAGAATGTCACCTGCGTGGCTTCGATCCCGATGGACGCGGCTGGCGTCCACCAGCTCCGACCAGACAGTCAAGATCTGGGACGCTACAGCCAACCCCGAGGTGCTCACCTGGCGAGGCGGCGGGCCGATCGGTTCGGCTTGCTTTCTTCCCTGACGGCGCAGGTTGCTCGTGGCCGGGAACCTCGAGGACCGGCCGGTCGCATTCGTCCGCGCTTGACCATCCTGGATACGGCGACCGGGAATGCATGACGAGCTCGCTCGCCGACGGAGCTCCCAGTGACCGGCCGATCGACGGAATCGCCGTCAGTGCCTGACGGGAGCTTGTCGCCGCGGCAGTCCCGGAGCATCAAGACCGAGGTGCGCGAAAGCCGCGGGCGGCGAGCTTGTGAACACGATCACGTGGCCGACTGCGAGGTTCAAGCCGCGGCTTTCAGCCCCGATGGAACGCAGCTGGCCACCGCGGGTCAGTCATGCCCGGACCCGAGAAGCGGCGAGCGAATCGACACGATACCGTTCCGGCGGTGATCTCGCTCTTGGACCTCGCAACCGGCAAGCCGCGGTGGGCCGGTTTGAGCAAGAGCGGCAATGATCCGCGACGTCACTTTCAGCCCCGATGGACCGCATTCTCGCCACGGCGGATAACACGGCAGCGTAACACTCTGGGACGTGGCGACCGGGAAACTGATGCGCCGTTTGCGGGCATCGCCGCCTGGTCTCGCACGTTGCTTTCAGCCCCGACGGGCGAAGACTCGCCTCGTCGAGCTGGGATTCCGACGGTCAAGATCTGGGACATCGCCACCGGCAATGCCGTGGTGACATCTCGCGGGCACATGCGTTCGGTCCTGTGCGTCACATTCAGCCCCGACGGCACGCGGCTGGCCACCTCCAGCGAGGACCAGACGGTGCGGCTCTGGGACGCCGAAACGGGAAGGAGGTGCTGACCCTTCGCGGCCATACCGACATCGTCCCCAGTGTCGTCTTCAGCCCCGATGGCAACCGGCTGGTCTCCGCGGGCGCGGATGGCACCGTGCAGGTCCGCGAGGCCGGACCCTCCTCCGCGGGCTCACCGATTCGCCCGAATCCCACTGACGAGCGTCCAGGCTCGCACACTCGGCGGCTGTCAGCCCGCGCGAGCCTGCCAGGATCTGGAAGCCATGGACCGGTCCGCCGGCCTATAGTCGCGGCCGGCGGATCACCCGGTTGGCTCAGGCAAACTTGGTGACGCCCGGACCGGAACCGGCGGCACCGGCTTGGGGCCGAACTCGTAGCTTGGCGGGCTCAGGTCTACCTTGGAGTTCAGCACCTGCTCGGGGGTGATGACCTGGCCGGTGTAGGCGGCCATGCGGCCCATGATGGCCAGCAGCGTGCTGAGGGCGGCCTGCTCGCCGTTGTTGATCGGCTTGCCGGCGCGGAGGGCGGCGAACATCTCGTCGTGCTCGACCTGGTACATGTTGGTCTTGCGGCGCCGCGGCATGATCGCCAGTTGTTCTCGCCGGTGATCGCGTTGCCGAAGACGTCGGCCGTGCCCTTGGTGCCGAGGATGTAGTCTTTGACCTGCGTTGGCGGTGTTCACCCAGTGGCGGCAGTGGTGGTAGCCGCGGACGTTGTTCGGGATACTCGTAGACGATCGAGAAGTGGTCCCAGATATTGCCGTACTTGGGGTCGGTGCGGGACTGCCGGCCGCCGACGCCCCAGCAGCGGACGGGCAGCTTGTCGCCCATGACCCAGGCCATCGTGTCGATGCCGTGGACGGCCTGCTCGACGATGTGGTCGCCCGAGAGCCAGCAGTAGTAGTACCAGTTGCGCATCTGGTACTCCATCTCCGAGCGGCACTCCTCGCGCGTCTTGCGAGGGTCCCAGACGCCCTGCGAGTTGTAGGTGGTCTCGATGGCGACGATGTTGCCGATCTTGCCGTCGAAGACCGCTTCATGGTCTCGCGGCGCGGGCCGTCGTAGCGCCAGCAGAAGCCGTTGACGAGCGACAGGTTCTTGGCCTTGGCGTCCTTGCAGGCCTGGATGAACTTGCGCAGGCCGGGCCCGTCGACGGCCATGGGCTTCTCGACGAAGGCGTGCACGCCCTTCTCGACGGCGTAGGCCAGGTGGAGCGGCCGGAAGTGCGGGGGCGTGGTCAGGAGCACCACGTCGACCTGGTCGATCACCTGCTTGTAGGCGTCGAAGCCGGTGTACTGGCGATCCTTGGGAACGTCGACGCGCGAGCCGACGCGGTGGTCCCCTTGAGCGCGGCCAGGCTTTCCTCGAGCCGGTCCGGCGAAGGCGTCGGCCATGGCGACGAGCTTGGTGCCGCTAGTCGGCCGTCAGCGCCTGCTCGGCCGCGCCGGTGCCGCGGCCGCCGCAGCCGACCAGGCCGACCTTGATCGTGCTGCTGCCGGCGGCATGGACCATGGGAACAACCAGGCCGCTCGTCGCCGCGGTCGCGGCCGCCGCCCACCAGGGCGGTCGAGCCCTTGAGAAAATCGCGCCGCGACGACGTGGCGGAAGCAGACGAATTCAAAGGCGCCGGGTACGGGGGGTCGGTCTGTCACGGCTGGGGCTCCTCTGGGAAGGACCAACAGATCAGGTGGGCTTTGATCCATTTCGCGCGGTCAACGCGACTTGATGTTAACCTGTCTGGCGCCAGGATGCTATGCATTTCAGGCCGGCGCGCATCAAAAACGACCAGCGATCGGCCGGCTGTGGGTCGGCTTGCCGCGGCCGTTAGCGAATCCAGGGCAAGGTCGGCGATAAGAAGACTCGGCGTTTCGCACTTGCGAGCGGCCGCTTCAGAAGGCTCTATCGCGTCGGGAAGCCGCCCAGGTTGGCAAGGCGGTGCTTGCCGCTGCGCGTCGACGTTACAATGCGTGTCCCTCGTTGCGGATCCCGGTCTTTTTAGCGGTATACCGTACCGATGCGCGTTCACAAGAGGCGCCATGAGCCGGCAGGTGACGGTCGAGATCTGCGTGGGCGACGTCGAGTCAGCCGTCGCCGCCGAGTCTGGCGGCGCCCAGCGGGTGGAGCTTTGCGACAACCTCGCGGCGGGAGGCACGACGCCGAGCGCGGCGACGATCGCCGAGACTTGCCGGCGATTGACCATTCCCGTTGCCGTCATGATCCGGCCGCGCGCGGGCACGTTCGTCTATAGTGAGGCTGAGCTGGCCGCTCATGCGGCACGAGATTGCCACTGCCAAGGAATACGGCGCCGCCGGCGTCGTGCTGGGGGTTCTGACACCCGGCGCGAGAATCGACGCCGACGCAACCGCGGCGCTCGTTGCTCTGGCCAGACCACTGTCAGTGACATTTCACAAGGCGTTTGACGAGACCGCTCAACTGCCGGAAGCACTCGATGCATTGATCGCGTTGGGGATCGATCGTGTGCTGACTTCCGGCGGCGGGGCCACGGCCGCACAAGGAATCGAAATGCTGGCGGCCCTGGTTGATCGTTCCGCGCGGTAGGATCGCGGTCATGGCCGGTGGCAGGATTGCGCCCTCGGACCTGAGGTCTGTCGTCGAACAGGGCAAGGTGAGCGAGGTCCATCTCGGCTCGGCGGTGTGCCGGACGGAGGGCAGCAGGGATTCCGGGAGCGGACGCGCGAGCACGCCGGATCTGCCCTGAGCATTGTCGACCCCGCGCGAGTCGCGGCGATGGTCAAGCTCGCGCGCGGTCTGTGATCCTCGCGGTCGATCAATCGATCAACGGCTGTGTCGTTCGAAGGTAGGCGAACAGGTCGCGGACCTGCTGGTCGCTCAGATCCAGGAGCAGGCCTTCGGGCATGATGGAGCTTGAGCCGGCGTGGATCGCGTCGATCTCCCCGCGAGCGAGGGTGCGTTCCTTGCCGTCGGCGCCGCGGATAACGACGACGTTCTTGTCGGCCTCGACCACGACACCGGAGAGCACACGTCCGTCGGACAAGGCGACGATCGAGGTGGCGAAGCCCTCGCGAATCTCTGCGCTGGGGTTCACGACGCTCAGCAGCATGTTATCGAGATCGTCGCGACGATAGGTTGTGAGGTCGGGTCCGACCTTCCCTCCGTGTCCGAAGAGTGTGTGACATCCGGCGCAGACTCGCTCGTAGGTCTGTTTGCCCGGCTTGGGTACACCCGACCCGGCGCGGATCGCGGCGGCCAACCGGTTGCCGCTCGCGTGCAGCTCGGCGGATGTCGCGGGTTTGATCGGTCCGAACAGGCTGATTGTCCTTTCACTGATTCGAGAGTCGCCGAGCACGAGGAGCTTGTGTGCGACCTCGCGCGGGACGCTGCGCGGGTCGATTGTCCGAGCCTCGATCGCGTCCAGGAACTGGGCAGCCGAGCGGCGACGGGCCGCGAGCAGGTTCTGCGCGGCAGCCAGCACGTCGTCGGACATGCTGGCGTAGGCCGCGAGCACGAGTGGGGCGATCGAGGGGTCGTCGTAGCCCGCCAGGGTGTCGAGGGCGCCGATGCGCAGTGCGTTGTCCGCGGAGCGGCAGGCCAGGCGGAGCACGACAGGGACGCACTCGGGCCGCTTCACCTCACCCAGGACCTCGAGGACCTGAAGCTGCTTGGTCCGATCGGCCCGTTCATCCGCCAGGAGGCGCAAGGCTTCGCCCTGCGCCTCGGGCTTACCCTGGCGCAGGCCGAGCGTTAGCGAGTGCCGGCTGTAACGAGCAAGCGCGTCGACCAGTTCGGACGGGAGTCCGGCGAGCGACCGGCCGGCGTAGGCCGCTTCGAAACCGGCCATCAGCCGCTTCACATGATCTGGGCCTGGCGCCAGCGCGAGCAATCGAGCACAATTCGTCAGGTCCTGCCGGGTGCCGGCCGAGGCGAATCGCCGCATCATGCGCTCCGTGATGGTCGAGCGCACAACGGGTAGGTCCCAGATTTCCCGATCTTGAAACAGGGCCAGGACGGCCTCGGGAGCGCTCGCGACTTTGGACTCGAGCGCCCACCAGAGCAAGAGCGGGATGTGGAGGTCGCGATCGTCGCCCACGTGCGCCAGGAGCGCGCGGATGATCGGCAATGCGTGCTCTGCCGGCAGCCGTTTTGCGGAGCTGGCAAGCTGGCTGCGCACCTCGACCTCCGGCTCGATCGCGGCGCGCCCCTTTGAGTGCGGCCGCCACCGCCCTAGAAACCGCGGATGCATCGCAGAGGAGCCGGGCCGTCCACAGCCGGACATACCGATCGGGATGATCGAGCAATCGCAGAGCGGCCGGCTCGTCGAGCCCACCCACCAGGTGAAGCGCCCAGAGCTCCTCGAGGGCACGCTGCCCGGTCTCGTGAGCGAGCGATTGCTCGAGCCGCGGCGCCAGCGAGTGGTCCTTGCGGTCGGCGATCAATCGCAGCGCCGTCTGCCGCGTCCACTTGTTGGAATCGGCCAGCAGGTCGACCAGTGCCGGCGAGCTTTCGCGCGACAGGTCGCGAGGCTTGGCCCGTGCGAGCGTACCGACGTCGCGCGGCACGAGCCGGTAGATTCGGCCATTGCCAGGCTCGATCTGTCCTTCATTGTTGCGGTAGTGGTTGATCTGGCGGTCGTACCAATCGGCGATGTAGAGCGCACCGTCGGGGCCGAGCTTGATGTCCACCGGTCGGAACCAAGTGTCGCCGGTCGAGACCGCCACGGCCGACGTCGATGCGTCTGCAGTGAAGATCCGTCGGGCGAAACCTGGCTCATGACCACATGATTAAGCAATGGTGCGACGCCGAAGAGCAAGCCGCGGTACTGCGGCGGCAAGAGCGTCGGCCTCGTAGATGACGAACGTGTGCGTGAACCGCGGGACACGGTTGTGCTTCATCGCCGGGAAATAGCCGAATGCGTAGGGGTTTGAGAGCGGCCCGTGCTTGTCGAATCCTTTCTGGTAATACGCCCCCTGAACGTAGTGGAACCCGCGCGTGTCGCCGCCGTTGTGCCCGGAGAAGACGCGTCCCTTGGCGTCGATCTCGACGCCGAACGCGTTGCCGCCGCCCTCGGCAAAGACCTCGTACCGGCGCGTCTCGGGGTGATAGCGCCAGATCAACTGTCCCATCGAGTGCACTGGCTCCTTGCCGGCGTCCAGTCCGGGACGAGTGACGTGGCCGGTGACCGTCGATCCCTGGGCCGCGTAGAGCCAGCCGTCGGGACCCCACTGCAGGCTGTTGACCACCGAATGCGTGTCCTCCAGGCCAAACCCCTGGAGATGCACCTCCGGGTCGCCGTCGGGCACGTCGTCGTTGTCGCGGTCGGGATAGAAGAGCAGATAAGGCGGATTGAGCACCCAGACTCCTCCTCGGCCCCGCGCCACCGAGGTGGCGATGTTGAGCCCTTCGACGAAGGTCTTGTGCCGGTCGAAGACGCCGTCGCCGTCGGTGTCTTCGTGAATGCGTGATCTTGTCCTTGCCGCGGAAGTGGTGCGGCGGCGGCGGCGGGACCTTGTCGTAGACGGCCCGCCAGACGCCGTCGCGGCTGACGATCTTGAGGCCCGCCGGTGACGGGTATTGCAGGTACTGCACCACCCAGAGCCGCCCGCGCTCGTCGAAGGAGATCGAAACCGGCTGCCGGACGACCGGCTCTGCCAGCACCAGCTCGAGCCGAGGCAGGTCGGGGACCTTGAAGGCGGCCAGGGCCGCGCGGGTGCGAGCGGGCCCTGGCCGCGATCAAAAGGGACGGAGGTCTGCGGCTGCGCGGCTGCTGGGGGAGCGAGTCGCCTGTGGGTCGGTTCGCGAAGGGGGCGGCCGCTCGAGCGCCCAGAACACTGCGTTCGTCGAGCAGCCGGCGGAACGAGCGGGTTCTCGAAATCGGCGGGATGGCCGAGCGACGTGTAGAAGACCCGCGACGAGCCCCTGGCGTTAACCCACGCGACCGGCTCGGCCGGCTGGCCGGGGATCGTTCCCCAGAGCAGTGCCCGCGCCGACGCGGCCAGCGGACTCGTCTTGTAGAGCGAGCCCTCGCTCGCGAACGGCGTCTGGACTCCCGCGAGGATCGCGATGGCGCATTCGCATCGGCTGCCGAGTGACCACGGGATGACGGTCGTTGGCGTGGTGGCCGGTGTAGTGCCCCCCGAGCACGTCGGGGTCGAACGACGTCCATTCGGCATGACCCGGCGGGCGCCTTGCCGCGGGTGTCGAAGGCATGGCAGGCCGTGCGGATGCCCACGAGCGGCTTGCCGGCATCGAGGTACTTGCGAATGATCGCCATCTCCTCCGGCCGTGGGCGCGCGGCGGCGCACGCTCAGGACCAGCAGGTCGGCATCGGCGAGTGCCTCGACTCCCGGGAAGTCGTGGGGCGACTTCGGGTCGGCGATCACGAACGTGCAGCGAATGCCCAGCGGCTCGAGCTCCTTCGCGGCGAAGGCCGGCAGGGTCGTCTCGGTCTTGTACTCGTCCTCGCCGATCAAGAACACGGCGCGCGGGCGATCGTCGCGCGTGGAACTGAAACGCCGGCCCGCCGGTCAGGTCGGTCGATGTGATCGCTGGGTGCGACGTATTTCTCGATATGCTCGACGATCCGGTTGGTCCCCTCGAAATGGCTGACGTAGGGCCACTTCCGCGAGTTATACATCGTGTCGGTCAGGTCGCGGACCAGGACGACGTTCTTGCCGTGGCCGGCCAGTTGCCGCAGGCCGAACGGCCGGCCGAGCACGCACATGTTCGTATGCACGCCCATGAGCATGACGTTGGTGATCCCGCGGCTCTCCAGCAGGTTCCAGATCTCGGCGCCCGAGTCGCTGATGGCGTCCTCGTCGCGGATCTCGATGGCGGCGATCTGCGACTTCCAGGGCGATCCCTGGGGGCATTGCGGGCCGTCGTCGCAGCCGCCGTCGGACTGGTCGATCGGGTAGATCCCCTTTTCCTCGGCGGGGATCCGGTCGCACCAGCTGGCCGATGTGCTGCGGGGAGCTTGGCCGCCTTGGCGGCGGTTTGTGCGCGTTTCCGCGCGGGGTGATCGTTGTAGGCGTCCATGCAACTGCTAGGGGCGTGGATGATGAAAACGCCCCTGGCTCGGGCCGCGGCGACCGCCCGGTTCATCGCCGGCGCCAGCTCGGCGACCCGCCGGGTCGCACCCTGGCACCAGTGCTGGTTCCACATGTCGCAGATGATGAGCGCCGTGCGCGCGGGGTCCCACTGAACGACTTTTTCCGTGACGACAAACGCGCTCCTCGCGCCTTCGCCGTTGGCCGCGGGCTCGCGCGTTCGGGTGTGCAATACCAAGGGCCCGCGCGGCACCCGCGTCCTTTTCCTGGGCCTGGGCCGCCACCGCGACGAGGAGACCGCCGATCCAGACAAACGCACTGCACGGGCCCCGCCAGGTCAGTCGCATCGGTGAATCCTCCCCCTTCCCCAATGGAGACGAGTCCATCGCTCGGCTGTTTAACACTCGATTAATAATTTACTGTTGCTGGCTGCGGAATACCACGTTCGAGGAGACTGCTCGCGTCCCGAACAGTGTGAGGACAAGGCTGCGGCTTTGATCTGGGCGTCGTGGGATGCTATGACGTGGCGGACGGTCCGGATGCTCCTGGTGTTCGAAGCAATTCACGGCACGCGATGAGCGCAGCACTGCCCGCCGGCGACGGACGGAGCGGATGATGTCGGATTGGCTGATGAGAGTGATGAAGGCCGAGGCCGAGCGCTTGATCGCGATGGCGGCCGACGACGACCAGCTCCGCGGCGACCTGAGGGCGCTCGCGGAGGCGATCCTGGCGGCGACCGAGCCCTTGCCAGCCGACCAGCGTGAGTGCGCTGCCGGAAGTGGCGCCCGGATCGGCACCGGCTGCGCCAGTGGAGGCCACACCTGAGCGTCCGGCGATGCACGAGGCCGTCCCAACCGGCTCGTCGCCGCCGGCTCACGGACTGAAGGAACTGACGTTCGGGCGATCGTCGCCGATCACCGCCCAACCGCAACCCGGTTTCCCGGCCGCGGCCGGGCCCAAAGGCACTTACGACAACCTCGCGGAGCTCGAAGTGCGCTGTCGGCGAAAGTGCGAGGCCGCTCGCTGGGCGGCGGAGCGCTGCGCAGGAAACAAGAAGGGAACAACGTCCCGATCGAGTCCTCGACGCTTGACCAGGAAATGGTCGCGTGGGCCCAGAAGCTCATCGATTGCTTCTACTGGATGAACGCGTCCGAGCCTTCCGAGCAATCGGATTTCACGATGCTTGACGATGTGGGAGGTTCGTTCGAGGCCCTGGCTCTGGCACTGGCGCTCGTCCAGGAGCTCCGCCAGAAACGCTCCGGAGGCCAGAGCGTGTGGGAGCGATCGCTGCCCCTGGTCGCCGAGGCGCAATCCGCGCTGCGGGAAGCCTTCCAGCGGTTGCGAGCACCCGACCTACCGGAGCAACTGGACGCGTTTGAATGGCTGAAGTCAAGCGCGGCCAGGCACCATGTGTACATCAAACGGTTCATGCGGGCCGGCGACGCCGCGGATCCCGCCCGATGGTCCAGTCTCGTCAGCCGGATCGAGGCCACCGCCGGGGGCGGCCAGTTGTCACGGCAGCAGGCGTTGGAGATCGAGCAGCTCCGGGATCGCCTGAGTCGTATGCAACCGGCCGAACGGACTGACCACGGTTGGCCCGCCGTCGTCAGCACTGTGGATCAACTGGTCCGCAGCGGAGTGCCGCCCAGCAACCGGGAGCTCCGCGAGCTGTTGCTTCCGCTTCTGGACAGCATCCCCGAGCGAGGCGACGTGCCAGAAAGTCTCAAGCTTGTGCTGCGTGAGATCGACCGCTTTCTGGCGACGCGTTCCTCTGATGCCAAGACACCCGTGGCGCACGAACCATCCGCGGAAGCGGGCGAGGTTTCGCGGCTTCTTAGAGGCCGATGCGTCGTTCTGATCGGGGGAAGCCGCCGCCGCGAGGCGCAGGCGTCCTTGAAGAAAGCGCTTGGCCTCTCGGATCTGTTGTGGCTCGAAACCAAGGAACACCAGGCGGTCGCCACGTTCGAGCCCATGATTGCCCGCCCGGATGTGGCGCTGGTGCTTCTGGCCATCCGGTGGTCGAGCCACGCGTTTGGGGACGTGAAGCAGATCTGCGATCGCTACAACAAGCCGCTGGTACGGCTTCCCGGCGGCTACAGCCCCAACCAGGTCGCCGCACAGATCGTCGCCCAGAGCAGCGGAAGGCTTGAACAGTAACGGCGCCTCCTGCGTCTGGATGGCCGTGGAATTGCTGGGCGGCCGGTTAATGGCTGCCTGAGACTGATTCCATCGCGCCAGGCCGCAAGGAGCTTTCGGGCTTTCTCTGATCGGCGCCCCACCGGGTGTCGAGACGTTGATCGATGCTGTCGGGACCGTGGCTGATGCGAGACGAGCTTCGCGCCTCGAGCGACTGGAATAACCGGTCGGCGATGGCGAGATGCCCGCGGCGGTTCGGGTGCAGCATTCCCGGCGTGATCTCACCGCGCACGTAGCCCACGGGCGACAAGCGCGGGCCCTCTAGCTGTTCCGATTCCTTGGCGCGAACGAACCACGGATCTGCCGTCGCGTAGCCATGGCTTTGAAACGATGCGAGGATCCCATCGACGTAATTCCAGCCCTGGCGGAGGGCCGTCTGGCGCAGCATCAGGTTCAAGGGCCGCAGCAGGTGGTCGCGGGCCAGGTCCAGCTCGCGCCGGTTGACGCGCAGGCCGGGCACGAGGTCGTTCAGGATGGCAGGGGCGGTCGCGCCGTTGGAATCGCCGGTCGCGTCCGGGTACTCAAGCAGATAGACGTCGGCCCGCGCCAGCAGTGCGTCCTGGGCGATCGCCCGGGTCAGCCGCTCGAGGTGTTGCCGTGTCGCGGCCAGCGCGGCCTCGGCTCCTTCGGCAACGTCGTAGATGAGCGCAGCGTCCTGGGACAAGGCGTACCGGCGGGCGTCGGCCCCCAGCTTCTGGAGCGCGGGAAGTTCCGCGGGATCGACCAGCGACGTGAGCTCAGGAGACTTTGCGAGAGCCCAATCCTTACGAGTCGGGAATGCGGCGAGCAAGCGGAGCGGGTCGACGTAGCGGATCTCGCGGCGCACGAGCTCGCCGAGGAACTCGGTGATTCGTGCGTCGTTGAACCCGATCGACAGGACGACGACGTCGGCAGGCCGCGCTCCCTGGATCGCGTGAAGCTCATCGAGCTGAGCCGGCAGGGCCGGCCCGGGACCGAGCGCCTTGTTGTGATTTGAGCGATCGGACACGAAAAGATCATCGGTGCGCGCGCCGGTGGCCGCCAGACAGACGAAACTGACCGAGGTATGTGGGTCATCGGCCTCGACGCGCATCGCGAGCGCGGCCGGGGCCGAGCGGGTCGAGCGATGCGCACGGGCGTGCAACAGTTTAGTCGCGGGCAGGACGCCAGCGCTCGACTCACGGGGCTGGTCGCCGTCGGGGCCGCCATCGGCCCACCGGGCCGGCTCACGCGGGTCCAGCCGGCCAGCGAGCATCCAACCGCTGCCGGAGCTCTTGACATTCTCCCAGCGGGCAGGCACTTCCGGGTTACCCTCGCCGGTTGCCAGCGAGTCGCCCAGGGCGACGATCAGGAGGTCTCGGACGCGGATCGTCTCTCGCGCCGAGCCCGTCCGGCCATCGGGCAGCCGGATGGTTGCTGTCACCGAGTACTCACCCTGAGGAAGCCGGACCGTCGGCCGGGGCCCGGTTGCCGTCAGCAGGGATGTACCGCCGCCTCCTTCGATGCGCCAGTCGCAGGACATCCGCGCGGGGATCAGCCGTCGTGTCCACGGCGGCGGCAAGCTGGACGTCGTAACCGCCCGGGTTGACGTACTCATAGGAATTGGGAAGGTCGGGCCGCCCGTCATGGTTGCGATCGAAGCCCGGACCGAAGTGCTCGGCCATGGACCACGCGATCGTCACCGGGACCGTGCGCGGGGCGGAGACCCCCTGCCCCGTCCGTGCGAGCCGGCGATCGGCGGGCGCGGCAAGTGCGGCCATCGCGGTCGTGAGGGCGAAGATCAAAAGGATCCTCGCGAACCCACGCCTCCGATCGTGCGCGCACAATCCACCGACCCACGAGCGCCTCATGGTGCGATCTCTCCAGTGGCGACTGACAACAGGGGCGAGCTTCGCCCGGGCCGTCACCCGCTCAGACCCTCGTTAGCTTCAAGGGGTCGAGGATGCCGGATTCACGACTTTCCCTCTATTACTTAGTACGTCGGAGGTGCTCCATCCGGACGAAAGTCGTCATTTCTGGGGACGCGCGCACCGTTTTGAGAGCCACGGCGGCGCCGGGAATCGGCGCGTCAAGTCGCGAAATACCGTTCCGGCGCGACCGGCGGCACTTGACCGCTATCGAACACACCATTGCCATGCAAAGCCCGCGCCAGAACCGCCGGCGAGGTGATGAAATCCATCGCGCGTTGCGGATCGTCTTCGTTGATCGCTTTGGACCCCACCGATCGACCCGGCTATGATGGAGAACGTGGGTCGTTTCCGTGGGCTCCCGCGGGGCCATACGGAAGCAGCCCCCGAGATCGGGGGACGTCGTCATGATCGCGCTGGCTCGTCGCTTTGAGTTTGTCGAGGAATCGTACGAAGGGGCTGCGCCGGCGATCAGTTGCGACGGGCTGGTTCCGGGTGCTGAGCTGGACCTGACGCACTGGCAGGGGAATCGCACTCCGCGCGTACAAGGCGGACACGTCGACCGAGATCGCGCTCAATTTCGTGGTCTCGGACGAAGCAATCGGGCGCTGGGTTGATGCGGTGGTGGTGAACAACCACTTTGACACGGACGGCGTATTGTCCGTCTGGACGCTGCTTGCCCCGCAGCAGGCCGCTGCGTGTCGCGAGCTGCTGATCGCCGCCGCGGAGGCCGGCGATTTTGACGAGTGGCCGGCGCTCGACGGTGGGCTCAAGCTGGACGCGGCTATCCGAGCTCTCGGCGCGGGCACTCCCGACGACGCCGCGGCGTACGCGACGGTCCTGCCGTGGCTGCCGGAGCTGATCGAGCATCTTGACGAGCGATCGGATCTCTGGGGCGGCGAATGGGACGCGCTCATGGCGGCGGTTGCCGATCTCCAGTCAGGCCGCCTTCGCGCCGTAGCGCACGGCGCGACCGGGCTGTTGATCCATCACGCCGGCCGGCCCGAGGCACCCGGCGGCACTCCTGGCCCGAGAGTTCCTGCCCGGAGCCAGGCGCGTACTTGCTGGCGTTCGAGCGCGATGTCTGGCCGATTTGATTATCGATACGAGCGCCACCCGCTACGCCTGGGCTGATACAATCGTGCGCCCGGTCTTGTCGCAGCCCGACGCCGCCGCGCTTGCCCGCGCGATGGGGCCGGAGTGGACGGACCAAGGATTGCCGGGAATGACCGGCATCATCCAGACCGATGGCCCCGTGGCCGAGCGGCCCGATGCGGTGGCCCAGAAGCTCGCTGAGCTCGACCCGAACTGATTTGCGATCCGATCGCCGCCGTCAGCTCGGATTCCGATTTTCGGGTCGATCCACACGAGATTGATCCTGGCTCCTCGGGTCATCCGGTTCTCCGGGAACTTCGTCACCGCGGAGATGGTTGACGCGAGCAACCTGGATGACGTGCTGGGCCTGCGGCTCGATGATCTTTTGCAAGGCGACGAAGGAACCGGCGGCGCTGCCGGTGGGCTTCTTGCGCACGTAATAGATGTAGCCGCGATCCTCCATCCACAACCCGAGGCGATGGAGGCCGTACAGCGCCAGCAATCCACCAGCGCCGAGACAGATCCAGATCAGCGAGGTCCAGATACTCACTGTGAACATCTCCCGCGGATCGGCTTCGTTCACGCTGCCAGGAATAGGACAATGGCCAGGATGCGGATTGCTCGAGCTCATGGAAAAACCTGTGCGGCGTTGTCCCGGCGGGTCGACGGGGCGGGCGTGTGGGTGTCGGTGGCTCGCGGATGAAGGCCCCTTCACCCTTTTTCGACCCAGGGGCGATAAAATGTCGGGAGCTGTTGCTTCACACCGCGTCTCAGAACGGGTACCGGTTGCAATGGACAAGCAGTGGCACGAACAACCCGCGGACCAGTTGCGTGTGGAAGAGCAATCCAGGTTGCTGCTGGAGCTGGCGCCGAACGAGAAGGTGATCTGGTCCGGCCGCCCCCGTTCCGCGCGGCGCCTGGTGGTGCAGTCGTTGCCAAAGGCCTGCGCCGGCGTTGCGATCATCGCGTTCGTTTTGCTCTGGATGGCCGTGGTTGTGGGCGGCCGCAACAACAATTGGGATCAGGGCCGGCCGGTTCGGCCGTTTGCCGCGCACAATGTCGCGATCGCCGCTTTCGCCGGCCTGTGGATGATCCCGCCCGCCCTCATGCTCGTCACCTGGCCGCTGCGGACGTGGCTGCGGCTGAGGAAGAGCTTGTACGCCCTGACCGATCGGCGTGCGATCGTGATCGAGCCCGACTTTCTCGGTCGAAGCAAGTCGCGCAGCTATCGGTCCCGCGCACTGCGGCTCATGGGGGTGGAGGAGGGGCGCGACGGCCTCGGCGACCTGATCTTTGAATCATCGTCGATCTGGGGCGGTCCGGTGCGAACCATCGGGTTCCTGGCGATCGAGCGCCACGGCGACGTCGAAACGCTGATTCGAAAAACGCTGTTTCACTCCAGGCCGCAACGGGACGATTCGTCCGGCCGATCCGCCGCGCGGGCTGCCGCGTTGACCGCGGTCCCCAAGCGCTACCGAGTCTCGCTCGGATTGCGTCTGTTCCAGTTCGTTTTCCTGGCCGCAGCGGTGCTCCTGGTGTGTTGTCTCCTGGGGAACCTCGTCCTGGTGTTCGCGGTGCTCTTCGTTCGACCGCCTGTTATCGTGAACGGGTTGATGAACGATTTCGGCATGGGCATGGCAGCAGCGATCGCCGCCGCGATCGGATCGCTGCTGGCCACCGCGCTCGTCGCAGGGTGGTTTCTCTACGTCGCCCTGGGGCTCCCGATCGAGATCACGATCGACGACGATCGGGAGATCAGCTTCCGCAGCCGGATCCGAAACGTCACGATTCCGGTAGACGAGATCACGATGATCCGAACGGGCGAGTGGTTCGACCCCAACCGTTTCCAGGCGGTGGTTCGGCACAAGGGGGGAAAGCTGATGCTGGTCAACCAGTTTCTTGACTTCAAGGACTTCCTGGCCAACATCAAGGAGCTCAACCCGGCGATCGAGATCAAGGGGTTTTGATTCAGCCTGCGCATCGCACGACTCCCATGGCGGTAATCTCGTGTGCGGGCGTGTCGAAGCGCATCGACCAGGAGGCCAGATTCAAACGCCGTCGCTGGCATGTCCGGCAGCAAAGAGAACGGCAGGATCCTGACGATAAAACGATTTCAATTCTTTATAAAGCGCTGGATGTCGTTTCTTCAGCACGCCGGATTTCTCGAAGAAGCATTCGGTCGCGACGGCGAAAAACTCGGCGGGATTGGTGGCCCCGTATTCGTCCAGCACCGTGTAGCGGCCCAGCCAGCTATCGCGACGCAGGCGCTCATACTCGGCATTGAGCACCCTGCCCCAGGCAACGTACTGGCTGTGCTGTTCCAGGAGTGGTGTTCCGTTGATCTCCCCGTCCTCGCGGTCGAGCTGGTGGGCAAACTCGTGCAAGACGAGGTTGTGACCGTCGTGGATGTCTGACGCCCCTTTGCGCACGTCGTCCCACGACAACACGACGACGCCGCTGCTCCATGATTCGCCGAGGTGGACGAATTCACCCTCGAGGCGCGGTGCCTCCGCCGATCGGCTCGCGTGCTTTGGCGATGTAGGCGCTGGGATAGACCAGGATCGTGACCAGGCGGGGATAAACGTCGGTCTCGCGATGGAGCAAGAGCAGGCAGGCCTGGGCGGCGATGGTCACCTTGATCTCATCGGTCAGCGCGAGCCCGCCGCATCCCTCGAACGTCTTTTCGGCGAGGAAGAGCTGGACCCAGCCCTCGAGCTCGCGGCGGTCGACCTCGGGCAGGCGTGCGTAAATCGGGACGTTCTGCTCGATGATGTCCAGCCAGTCCGCGGGAAACGGGGCGGCCCGAAGACGCTGCCGTCGTCGTCGTTTGAAGAAGCCGAACATGGTATGTTCCTCGAACAGCAGAAGCGTCGCGAGTGTGATTGCCTGCCAGCGGCCCGACGGCAGGCTCATCGTGTCGGCCGGTGGGCGGTGGTTTCGCGGTGCAACTGCGCCCGGCCGTCACGGCGCGGCACTCCCCCGCGCGGCATCTTGCAGCCGGCGGTTCCGCACGATCTGCGCGTCGATCTCCTCCAGACCCAGCGACTGGACCATGGCGCCGATCGTCAATGCGGGATCGTTGGACCAGAACATCCCGAGGTCTTCTTGCCGCTCGTAATGATAACCGGCCCGCTCGCCATATTTATCGGAGAACGCCTTGCCTTCGCGGAGCGGCGCCGACCAGCCCAGGACGGCGTAGCTCAGATCGAGCTCGTGCACGAGCACCTTGCCGGGCGTTTCGACGCGGGCGGCGACCATGCCCGTCGGCTCGTAGACCGTGGCGTTGTTTCGCCAGCAGCTCGAGACGACGAAATAGCGGTGCTGGCCCGCGCGGGCGGCGGGCAGGGCCGTCGCCGGCGACTGGGCTGGGCCAGACGACGATCTCGGCGCCTTTGTCGGCGAGCCGTTGCCAGCCGTCGTCGAACACGATGTCCCAGCAGATCTGGATGCCCAGCTTGCCGAAGTCGCAATCAAAGACGGGGAAGGCATTCCCCGGCGTGATGCCGTTTTCCAGGTCATCATGGCCGAGCATGGCCACGGGGTGCACTTTGCGGTAAATGCCCGCGACCGCTCCCTGTGCGGTCGAGCAGCACGGCGGCGTTGGAGTAGACCGGTCCCGGACGCACTCTCCTCGACCAGATCGAGAGGGACGACGAGATAGGTCTTGTGCCGGCGAGCGAGGGCGCCGAAGCACGTCGAGAACGCGGCCTTGAAGCGGGATCGCCCGCTCTCGACGCCGGCACCGTGGGTGCTCGTGACCGTCGTCTCGGGCAAGACGGCCAGGTCGAGCCCGCGACCCGGATACTTCTTCGCCGCTTCGTCGGCCATCGCGTCGACGAAGCCGCTCAGCTCCTTCATGCGTTCTTCAAGCCCGGGATAATTGCCGTACGGCCCGAAGATCACCGTGCCGACGACGACCTTGCGCGGCGGCCCGAGGGCCGTGGTCGCTGGACGCGCAGAGCGCAGCGGGCTCGCCTCCGGAAGCGACGTTCCCGATGCCGAGCGAACGTCCAAGAGCGATGAGTAGAAACCGAGGCAACGTTTCATGGAGATCGTCTCCTTCTGCCCCTGCGGCTGGATAATGGCGGGGATCACGCTGACGAGCCGAAAGCACTCACCCAAGCGCATAGGATAACGCGACTGGGCGGCTGGGCGTAAATCATCCGCCTGTTGCGCGTGCCTCCAACCGAAGTTTCAGGATGGCCAGACGGGCTGCCCCTCGACCCGCTGGCCATCGCTGCCGCCGCCTCTCCAGGCGGCCGTCCGCGGGAGCCTGGATCACCAGTGTGGGTTCACTCATCGCTTGGCGTCCGTGTTCCAAGAGGCAACTTGACCTCGTTCACGACGGAAAACATCGGCCAAAGGCCAGGAGCAGCCTCGGCGAGCCCTTGATGCGGATCTTGCGCCGGAGTAGCGCCCAGAGCAGGCTGCTGTTCCTTGGCGAGGAACCCCAGCCAGGTGGACGCTGTCGGCGATGACGTGCAGGTCGGGCGTACCGTGATGTCCATCCTCGACGCGAAGGGTCTTGTCCCGGATCGTGACCGTTGCCTTGCGGTTTTCTTGGCCGGTGAACGTGAAGTGGAAGACGGCATCGAGCCCGGCCGACGCGTCCGCGCTGGAAGGTCAGGTCAAGCCGCGCAGGAATGCGTCGATCGACCGCGGATGCAAGCCGTTGTGCACGCGCTTGGTCTGCTTGGCGGGGAACCGCTTCGTGGACGTGGGCCTCGGCGTCGGAGCCGGCGACGACATAGATCGTCTCCTGCTTGTCCTGGAGCGGCCGCACGACCTCGCTCAGGAAGCTCGCCCGGTCGTCGAGGAACGGCCGGATCACGTCCTCGCCGGCCGGGCAGACCGCCAGGCAATAGGCCGCCTTGTAGTTGGCCCCGAAGGAGAGGCTTTGCCACATCGAGCTCGATTCCGACGTCGCTGACCCGCCGGCGGTAGTCGAGGGCATCGCGGCTGTCGGCGATCTGCTCGACCCAGTCGTTGAATCCGCCCATGAACTCGCGGTAGTTGTGCGTGTAGCAGGCCGAGAAGTCAAAACGGCCGTCGGCGCGAGATCGCCCCGACGGGGCAGGCTGCCACGCAGAGCTTGCACTCAAGGCAAGGGTTATAGTCGATCGGCTGATCGTAGGCGGTCGCCTCGGCGTCCAGCAGAACCGTTCCCAGCAGGATGAAGTTGCCGAATCGGGGATGGATCACGTTGCGATGGATCCCCATCCGGCCCAGGCCCGCCGCCACGGCGACCGGTTTGTGTCCGACGACCCAGATCTTGCCGGGGAACCGATCCATCTCCATGGGGAATCCCATCGGTGGGATTGACCGCCCGGATGCCCTTTCGCTCCAGAGCGGCGACGATCGCGCGGGCGACCTCGTTCACGTCGTCGCCGGTGTGATGAAATTCGGCGTTGGCCACCGATCGAGCCGGGCTGCGGATCGGCTCGCGGTTCATCCGGCAGACGATCGCCAGCAGCGTCTTGGCTCCGGGAAAGAACCGCAGGATGTCGTCCCGCTGATCGTCCAGCTCGGGGCGGCCGATCTCGACCAGCCCCACGTCGTCGGCGCCGCAGTCCCGAGCCAGCTGCTTGAGCCAGTCGGCATCCAGCGGCGAGCGAGCGCTGCTCGCGGCGGTTGCACCCTGAGTCTTCGCGAACGCGCCGCACCGTCGGATGGTCGGCCAATCGCATCAAACAATCCTTGTTTTTTGTATATACAACAGGATTGACCAAAAAAAGACTCAGTGTCCGGGTCGAGAGCTTCGATCAGTCTTGCGAGCCGACGACAAGAGCAGAGCCGCGCCGGAGTCTCCCAGGAGCGCGCGTGCCTTGGCCTGAGCTTGTTCCCAGGCCGGGACGATGCCGCTCCAGCGAGCTTCATGCCCTGTTTCGTGACTCGTGAGCGGCTGGGTGCGTGCGTCGTCGCCGGGGACGACCTCGAGCCAGCCCTGGGCCAGCATCCGCTCGGCGTTGCGGCTCAAGGTCGAGGCGTCCATGTGCAGGATGTCGCAGATCCGGCCGGGGCGGGCCACGCCGAGCTTGGCGGCCACGACCAGGATATTCATCTGGCTGACCTTGACCCCGAAGGGCCGCAGGGCATCGTCGTACAGGCCGGTGATCGCCCGGTTCAAGATCCGAACCCGCACCGCGAGGCATTCCGCTCGCCATCCGATCGACGAGCGGATCGATCCGGCCTGGTGCTCATGATCAACATCCCTCGATAGCACGATGCGACCACGAATCATTGTATATGCAATGAAATCGGCCGTCAAGGCGGCCGGCCGATTTGAGGAGCGCTCGGGTATCGTCATTGCAAGCAATCGCCGCCGTGACGAGAATCGGGTGGTCACGCGGATTTGCCGTCGGCGGTGGCGTGTGACACGCGGTCCGCCGGTCGGAAAGCGGAGGCAAGATGGCAGGATATTCCGGGACGCCTCTGGCGAAGAAGCTCGGAATCAAGGCCGGCACGATCCTGCACGCCGTCAATGCGCCCGGCTGATTACGCCGCGCTGCTCGATCCGTTGCCGGAAAACGTGGCATTGCGTCAGAGACCCCGTGGAAGAGCTCGACCTGGTCCATCTCTTCACCAAGAGCCGGTCTGAGCTTCTCGAATTGCTCGATGACTTACAAAAGCAAGATCAAGCAGAACGGCGCGATCTGGGTGTCATGGCCGAAGAAGGCGTCAGGAATCCCGTCGGAGGTCACGCGAGGACACGGTGCGCGAGCTCGCTTTGCCGCTGGGACTGGTGGACATCAAGGTCTGTGCGGTCGACGATATCTGGTCGGGCCTCAAGCTGGTGATCCGCAAGGAGAACCGAACGTGACGGCTTCTTCGTCACGCGGGACAGCCTTGGTCTGGGCATTCAGGAACATCCGATGAAGCCAACCACGATCGCTCGGCGGTTCGTCGAGGCCATCAATGCGCACGACCTCGACGCGATCTGCGGCCTGATGGCCCCAGACCACCGATTCATCGATTCACTCGGAACGAGCTCGAGCGGCCGTGACGCGATGCGGGTGGGCTGGTCGCACTATTTTCGCATGGTGCCCGACTACACGATCGAGGTCGAACGAGAGTTCGAGAACAGTGCGCTGGTGGTGTTACTTGGGTCAGCCGGCGGGACCTACACACCCGATGGCGTGCTCTGAGCGAGCAAGGCCGCTGGTCGAGCCCGGCTGCCTTCTGCCGCGGTCGTGGAAAACGAGCAGGTCGCAGTGTGGCGAGTGTACGCCGATAACGAGCCGATCCGTCGCCGAATGGCGGAAATGGCGAAGGATCGGCGCGCTGATCGTGCCGCATCCGGATCGATTTGTGCTTGATCACATGCACCAGGTGACGGTGCCATCCTCCTGACGATCACCGTGCTGGGTGGGCGTGATCAACTGGCCCGTTGTGGAAACAATCGCGTGTGAGGAGCCGCCCGGTCTAATGCCGCTCCAGGCTCGAACAGCCGGACCTCGCTCCCGCGAGGCCTCCGCGAGAATCCTAGAAATGAATCGTGCGGAACTGCCGCCCAGCCGGCACCTGTAGGAGATCGAGGCTCAAGGAGGGTGGCCGAAGTGGCAGGACGATCATCGGACAGCGTGCTCCGCCAAGTTCATCGGTTATTTCGCGTCGGCGCCCTCGGGACGCTATGACCGATGCGCAGCTTGTGGACTATTTTGTCTCCGGAGAGCACGAGGCCGTTGAGGCGGCGTTCGAAGAATTGATGATCCGTCATGGGCCGATGGTCCTTCGGGTCTGCCGTAGCGTGCTGCGCAATGCGCACGACGCGGAAGACGCGTCCAGGCTTCCTTCCTCGTTCTGGCTCATCGAGCCAAATCGATACGCCGGAAGGGCTCGGTCGCGGGCTGGCTTTTCGGGGTCGCGCACCGGGTCGCGTGCCGGGCCCGGTCGCGCAAAGCGCGCACCGGCCGCACGGGAGCGGCGGGTCGCCGCGGCGTAAGCCGAAGGTTACGTTCCGACGGAGTGCGATCCCGATTGGGCGATCCTTCACGAGGAGATGATCGCCTGCCCGACCGCCTGCACGGCGGTCGTGCTTTGCTACCTGGAAGGGCTCACCCATGGCGGCCGCGCCACCCAGCTCGAGCTGTCGGAGGCACTGCACAGCCCGGCTCGCGCACCGCCGGGAACGATTACGCCACCAGCCTGACCGCGCGTGGTCTGAGCGTTCCATTGGCCCTGCTTGTCGCCGAAAAGGTTCGGCCCCAGGAGATCATTCCTTCGGCACTGGCAGAATCGACTATTCGCATCGCTCACGGGTTCATGGCGGGAAACAGCGTGGCCGCTCTCGCCCGCGTCGTTGCGAATTCAATGCTGTCGATCAATGCAAAGCCGCGATGCCGTTGCTGATGCTCGGACTCGCCGGCACCCTTGGTGTTTGGCATTCCTTGGCCGGCACAGGCCTGAGGGGCCCGCCGGCTTTGCACAGTTTCGCCACCAACCCGGATGCCTCGTTGAATGTTCCGCGCCGTCGCGCAGGCGACTTCGCCACCCGTCACGTATCGCTTGAGCGGCACGGTGCGAGTCGATCGCACCGGCGAGCCGGTCACCGCACAAAGGTTCAGTTCCTTCTGGGTGATTTGTTCAATTTTCCCAGTCAGGAGATGAGAATTCTCGAATGCGGCGCCGACGGTCGGTTCGCCGTCGACCTCTCCGCCGGGTCTCGTTCACGTCAAGGGGCTGAGCCGCCGGCTGGCTACTACTGGGTCACGGGTCGTCCGGGATTG
>CAWDZZ010000022.1:0-140120 GCA_963806595.1 uncultured Isosphaeraceae bacterium
AGACCGAGCAGTCGCCCGGTTGATGCTGATCGCCGCGATCGCTGACAGCTCCGGGATGGCCTTCGGCCTGTGCCGGGCGGGTGCCTCCCGTTGTGAAAAGACCCCGTTCAGGCGGGGCGACCAATACCACCTTTGGTATTGCTCGTCGCTCACGTGCTCCAGCCAATCGACGACCTTGCCATCGAGCTGTTCCTGGATGGCGATGTGCGTCATGGCTGTGGTTGGCGCGGCCCCGTGCCAGTGCTTCTCGCCCGGCGGGAACCACACCACGTCGCCCGGATGGACTTCCTCGACCGGCCCGCCCTCCCGCTGGACCCAGCCGCAACCGGCCGTGATGATCAGCGTCTGCCCCAGCGGATGGGTGTGCCATGCCGTGCGGGCCCCGGGCTCGAACGTGACGCTGGCAGCGGCCGCGCGCGCGGAGCGTTGGCTGAAACAGCGGGTCGATGCGCACCGCGCCGGTGAACCAGTCGGCCGGGCCCTTGCTGGACGGCTGTGACCACTCTTTTGATTTCCATCGTGTGCCTCCTCGGTCGCCTCAGCGACCGGTCATCTGCTCCAGGTGCTCGGGGTACCGGGCCCCTTGCACCGTGATCTTCGAGGCGGCGGTCTCGATCTCGCGGAGGTCGTCGGCCGTCAGTTCGACGGCGGCCGCCCCGATGTTCTCGTCCAGGCGATGCAGCTTCGTGGTGCCCGGGATGGGCACGATCCAGGGCTTCTGGGCGAGCAGCCAGGCCAGAGCAATCTGGGCCGGTGTCGCCTTCTTGTGTTCGGCGACCGTGCCGAGCAGGTCGACCAGGGCCCGGTTCGCTTTCATCGCCTCCGGCGTGAAACGGGGGATGGTGCTGCGGAAATCGGTGCTGTCGAGCTTGGTATTCTCGTCCATCTTGCCGGTGAGGAAGCCCTTGCCCAGCGGGCTGAACGGGACGAAGCCGATGCCGAGCTCCTCGAGCGTCGGCAGGACCTCCGCCTCCGGGCCCCTCGTCCACAGCGAGTATTCGCTCTGGAGCGCGGTGACCGGCTGGACCGCGTGGGCCCGGCGGATGGTCTGTGCCCCCGCCTCGGAGAGGCCGAAGTGCTTGACCTTGCCCTCCCGAATCAGGTCCTTCACGGCCCCCGCCACGTCCTCGATGGGCACGTCGGGGTCCACGCGGTGCTGATAGAGCAGGTCGATGGTGTCGACCTTGAGCCGCTTGAGCGAGCCCTCGGCGGCCTCCTTGATGTGCTCGGGCCGGCTGTTCAGCCCCGGCGGCCCTGCATGCCGCGGGGGTCGAGCTTCGGGTCGAGGTCGAACCCGAACTTGGTGGCGATGACCACCTGCCCGCGGAATGGGGCAAGGGCCTCGCCCACCAGCTCCTCGTTCGTGAACGGGCCATAGACCTCGGCGGTGTCAAAGAAGGTGACGCCGCGCTCGACGGCCGTCCGGATCAGCGAGATCGCCTCCTGCTTGTCCATGGGCGGGCCGTAGCCGAAGCTCATCCCCATGCAGCCCAGCCCGATCGCCGAAACTTCCAGGTTGCTTTTCCGAGTTTTCGCTTCTGCATTCTGGTCTCTCCGTCGAATTGGCGTCAGGCGGCTGCCTCGACCCCTCGATTCGGGCGGGATCGCCGATTCCGCGTTCGAGATTCATTAGAGGCCAATTGCGGCGGGAGGGAAAGCAACGATTCTCCAAAAAGGTTTGCCTGAATCCCTGGAGCGAAACACGAACCCGTCTGGCCGGGCTCGATTCCCGGCGCGAGCACGGCGAGCGGCGGCTAGCCTCTACTCAACAAGCCGGCAAGCTGCCTCCTGGCAAGAGCCGGCCGGGGACCCCGAGCACCCAGCCGCACCTGGGCCGCCCTCGGAAAAGTAACCCCACTCAATTCATCTGGGAGCCATGTGGGTCTGCGGCGAATCTCCGGCCGAGCGAGGTTGGGGATCTCCCACCGGTGTTTCGATCGGGAAGATTATTCGGCTTGCCAGGCAAGGGGCGATCCACGACCACCGGGATCGACACGGTGAGCTTGGGCGCCGCGGCCCATCCAGAGCCCCGTTCGCTCGTGTGATATAGTTTTAACACGCTGATTTGTCTGGCATGCCGCCGACGGGTTCGACCACGGGATCACTGAGTCATCTGGGGTCGACCCTGGACTGAACGGTCGGACAGGAGGGGCGGAGCGCTCTGGGGCCCATCGGGCAACGTGGTAGCCGGCTCGCTTGCCGATTCTTGCGAGCGCTTGAGCAGGCGCTGCCGTTGCGAGCGATCTGGCTGCTCTGCTGGCCGATTGCGGCTGTCCTTTCCGGGTGGCAATTGATTTTCGCCGTGCCGACGATCCGCCAGTTCGACCGCCTGCCCGCTGCGCTTCGGCCTAACTGCGAAGCCGGCCTCGATGGGCCGCGTATTTGTGGTGCAATGCATGCGGCGCGCTTCTCGCGCGGCTGCTGGCCCTCGGCCCTATCGGCTTCTCGTAGCGGCGCTTCGCCCCTCATTGCCGCTCTGTAGGTCTCGAGCGACTGAAAGCAGAGCACGCTCGCGGCCGGCCGGTTGCTCTGGCCTTGCTCCGTTTCGGGCCTATGATCCTCGTCTGTCATTGGCTGCGGGCGTGGGGACTTCCAGCGGCAGTGCTGCGGTGCCAGAGTTCCGCCAGTTCCCCTCTATTCAAGCGAACACACTCCACCGATTGACGAGCCCCGCCGGCCGGCCCGACGTTCCCAGCGGTTTCGACCAGACCGAGCTCCGCCGGGCTCTAGAGCATCTACGAACGGGGCGGATCCTCGCGATGACCGTGGAAGGCCGCCACGTCCGGCACCATCGCTTGAGTGGGAGAGGGCTGCTCACTTTTGACATGGCGACTAGCGTATCCTACGAGTGGGGGCCGCGACCGGCGCCGTCGTCATGCCCTGCTTGATCGTGGCCTGGGCCCTGCATGAGCTTCACGCTCCACCTGGGCGAGCCGGTGCCGGAGGAACTCGTCGGTCGACGAGGATCGCCATCGCGCGGCATGCGACCACCTGCTTCGCGAGTTCCTCGCGGTCGTGGTCCGTCACCCCGGCCAGTCGCATGGCGTGTTGATCTATCTATACTCCACCTCGCAACCGGCGAGGTATTGTCGGCTGCCGAGGAAACACCCTGAAACCCACTTCCTGATCGAAGAGGAATTTCCACGTCATGGTGCAAGACCGAACCGTCGTCGTGACCGGCATGGGCGTGGCCGGCGGCCGCGGGCCGCTCGCCCTAGGTCCTTCTGCGCTGGTTGTGCGCGGCGATCTCGCCAGCCGTCGACTTTACCGACCCGGCCGTGCCGGGCAGCCCGGACAATTCCGGCATGCGTCGTGCCGGCGTCGGACGAGCAGCCCGGAAGCGGCCCCGCGCAGCCACAAGATGGACCGCTGCGTCCAGCTCGCCCTGGAAGCCGCCGTCCAGGCCCACGCCGACGCGGGGCTGGATCCACGTTGCCGGACCCATCGTGCTCGGTATCATCGCGGGCACGTCGTGCGGGCCGATGCAGAAATGGACGGAGAGCTTAAATTTCATCCGGTCCGGCCGGCGCGAGATACCGCCGACACTCGCGGCCAACAGCACGCTCGACTGCTTGAGCGGGCACCTCTCCATGGCACTGGGTGCCGGCGGGCCTTGCCTGACGGTCTCCGCCACGTGTGCATCGGGAGCCCACGCCATCGCCTTGGCCGCGCAGCAGATCACCTGGGTGCGGCGGAGATCATGATGGCTGGAGGGGCCGATGCCCCGCTTCAGGACGCGGTCATCCGGCAGATCCTCGCGACCGGCATTCTGGGATCCTATCCCGACCCCCGCCAGGCCTGCCGCCCGTTCGACTCGACCCGCAACGGAACTTTGATCGGCGAAGGGGCCGCATTCCTGGTCCTTGAGTCGCTCGAGTCCGCACGCGCCGAGGTGCGCTGGTCCACGCACGACTCCTGGGATGGGCCATGGGTTCCGACACGACGCACCGCACCTCGCCCCGCGAGGACGGCGAGGGCCTGGTGCAGGTCATGCAGCGAGCGCTTCGATCGCAAATCTGGGTGCAGACGAGATCGACTACGTCAACGCCCACGGCACCGGCATGCCGCTCAACGACAGGATCGAGGCGCTGGCCATGCCCGCTTGCTGGGAGACCGGGTGCAGCAGGTGGCGTGCAGCTCGACCAAGCCGGTCACCGGTCACTGCCTGGGCCTCGGCGGCCCTGGAAGCCGTCATCGCCGTCCTTTGCCTCCAGCGGCAGCTCGCCCCGCCCACGGTGAATTGCCGGGAGCCGGACCCCGAGTGCTCCCTCAACCTCGTGACCGGCCAGGCACGTCCGATGAAAATGCGGGTCGCGATGTCCAATTCCCTGGGATTCTGGGGCAAGAACGCCTCACTGATCTTCGCGTCTTGCGGGTCGACCTGACCGGCAGACACCGCCTGCGTGTCGTCATGTCGGCCCTCTCCGTCCTGACCCGGGCACGTACTTTTCGCCGTCGTTTCTTTGATCTCCGGCGTTGATTCATCAGAATTGATCCGTGTTGATCTGTGTCGATCCGTGGCATCTCTTCTCGTGTGCATCCGTGGCAATTACTTGGCGATCGGTACCTTCGAATGCCCCACAAGCTGGATAATCTCTATGCAGGCCGACCGATCACCGTGATCTCGACGGGTACGAGTTTGCGCGGCTTCGATTTCAGAAGGCTTGACGGTAAACTGACAATCGGCATCAACAGGGTGATCGAGTATTACAACCCCTCGATCTTTTTCTGTGTTGACGTCACAGCTACCACCAAACGCATGCCAATGCGTTACGCGGTTTTAACGGCATGATCATCGCGGGACCAAACCCGCGCCGACTCGAACACATTCCAACGTGTTTGAAGTTCCTCATAACGTCGCCACGTTCGAGCTGAATGGCCAGTTGCACTGTCAGGACGTTCCGGTCGGGCGGTCGTTTGGCGACGGGTTATTTGGTACGGGTGCGGGCTCACGGCGCTGCACGCTGCGATCCTGCTCGGATGTGATCCGATTTATCTGCTGGGCTACGACTTCTATGAGCAAAACGGCAGGCATTTCGACGAGTATGACGAGACGATGAATGAAGCAGACGTCTACGACCTGTCGTTTCGGTGTCTCGAGCAGTTAAGCCGCGAAGATTGGCTGCCCGCATTTATCGCTGCAACCGGAACTCACGGCTGACTTGCTTTCCGCACACGGAATTGGTGTATTGCTGACAGGCGAAAGAGCATACCGCGTGGGCCTTACGGCACCGCAGGGAGACCAGCGATGTACCGGGCGCGGGTCCGCATCCGCACGCTGATGGTCGCCATCGCGATCGTAGCGCTTCTGTGCTGGGCCGGCTTGGCATGGTGGGACTGGTACCACCGCGATCAGGGCATCGAACCGTTCGACGTTTTGGAGATGTCACCCAGGCGACGGCACCGATCGATCGCGGCTTGATGCAGGAATAGCCTCGTGGCAGCGGCCCGCTTTAACTTAACTTGTTCCGACGCTCGGCGTGGGAACATCGATCTGGGACGCTCTGCGTCCGCACCACTGCCGTGGCTCAGCGGACGTGCTTACAAAGCGCAGACGCAGAGCGTGAAACAGACGCGTTCCCACGCGGGAGCGTGGGAACGAGGAATTTGGGCTCCCCTGCGACCCGCGCGCTGAGCGTCAGACCAATTTGCACTTTGCACTTTTCACTTTTCATTTTGCACTATCTGGACAACCTTCGATAAGGACATGGGTCCTGAGCTCATTTGCTTTTCGTCTCTCAATACATCACGAAAAGACGAAAGGACGAAAAGACGAAATAATGCGATCAAGTTATATATCAATTTATTCGGATTTGGCTTGAAGGTTCTGCCGGATGAATCGAGCGAAGATCGCGCGGAACCAGCCGGCCGGTTTCCCAGCCTTGTGACACCTGGCGCGGTCGTCCGTCCATTCGATCAATCAAATTGAATTCCTGTTTTGGTATCCTTTCGTCTTTTCGTTGTTTCGTCTTTTCGTGATTGCAATTCAGGCATGTTCACGATCCATGAAATTGAGCCATCAAGTGGATTGAGGCTTCTCCACGGCGAGGGACTGCCCCACAACGAGTACGATCGCGGCGGAGGTGACACGAGCGAGAACGAAAACAGTCTCACCGCAAAGATCGCCAAGAGCGCGAAGGGAAAACGTAAGAAAAATCGTCGAACATCAAGATCGGCATCCGCAAGCGGCGGGAATGACTCGCTCAGACCGAAACCGCCTTCCCGTTCACGAAGGCACCGTCGCCACTGCCAATTACGTCGCCCGTCAAAGTCACCGGCTACCGCCTGGGTATGGTCAAGGGTACGGGGTTGAAATCATCGAAAGCCACGAACACGTATGCCAATCCAAAAACCGTAGACCGTCAGATCGTAGACGACGGCCCGTCCAAACCGAGGATGTGCTGAACGCAGTGAAGCGAGGCAAATCGCTAAATAGAGAACTTTCGTCATAAAGCCAGCGATGCTGAATCGATACATGCCGATCACCAGGCATCTGCGGAACGCAAATGGCTCGACGAGGCGGAAGCTGCTTCGGAGTCAACAAGCTGCTCTGGCCTCGCACCGATCACCCCGTCAAAGCTGCTCATTCACGGCAAGGCTCTTTTCTCTGGTAAAGCCTGAGCCGGTCTTCCATCCGGACGTCTCGGACCGATGGTGGCAGGCGCTTTGACCTCACGATCGCGATCGCGCGCTTCTGCCATTTGATCGCGCTGGGAAGTCGCCGGTCTCAGCAGAGGCGGCCGCTAAAGTGTCCAGGCAGTCAGCGTGCTTCCAGTCCGTGATCTCACAGGCCCGCGTCGCCTCAGCGATGGATCGTTTGCCGTCGCGGATCGAGCCGTCTCGGCAGGTTGCCAGAATTCGCGCGAGCGACTCGTGCGCCAGTGGGTTGTCGCCATCGACCTGAACAGCGCTTGATGGCCTGGGAGAGGTCGGCGGCCTGTTCTCGCGGTCGCGTTCGATTCCCAGGCAGAGGCGCAGGTACACGTAGGCCCCGGCTCACTCGGATCGACTTTGATTGCCGCGTCAAGGTCGGCGATGGCCTTGTCATATTCCCGCCTTCGCAACCACACAACGCCGCGCCCCACGAGAAAACCGCCATGGTTGGGGGACAGACGAACGGCCTCCGTAAGGTCGTCAATTGCTTCGCGGTCTCGACCCTCCAGGCCCCAGCAAGCAGAACGGAAGCTCCGGTAATACGCGTTGGTCGGGCCAGCCGGATCGCTTCGTCGAAATCGGCATGGGCGCGCCGATAGTCCTTCCTCGCCATCCAGACATTCCCGCGGGTGACGTGCGCAGCCGCATCGGCGCCATTGAGCTGAATTGCCTTGTCGCAGTCCCCGATCGCTCGGTCTAACTCTCCGTTGCCAACCAAGACGAACCCGCCGCATCGAATGGAAGCGAGCCTGGTCCGGCTGGAGGCGAACTGCCTGATCCAGATCGGCCAGCACCCGGTCGTAGTCATTTCGATCCGATGTTACACTCCGTTAGTCCGGCCGGATAATATACCAAAAGCACGCCGGGAGTTTATTCCCGGCCCGTTCCTAATTTCCAGCGAATTCGAAATTCGTATATTGACGACGATCTATATAGACGATATTCTATAGTAGATGAACCGACTGGACCAAGCATTTGCCGCTCTTGCCGACCCCACTCGACGTGGAATCGTGGTGCATCTGGCTCGCGGCGAGGCATCCGTATCCGACTTGGTCGGCCTCTTCTCGTTGACGCAACCTACGATCTCGTCGCACCTGAAGGTGTTGGAATCGGCGGGGCTGATTTCGCGTAGTCGAGTGGCCCAGTTGCGGCCCTGCAAGCTGGAGACGGAGCAATTGAAAGCGGTCACGGATTGGCTGGAGAAAGTGCAAGAGATTTGGGAAGGCAACTACAAGCGACTCGACGCGTTACTCGCCGAGTTGAAGCAAGCACAGAAAGAGGAGCGAAACAAATGAAACCTGCTGAAGTGAGCACTCCGTCAGATCGAGAAGTGCTGGTGAAACGGAGCTTTGATGCGCCGGTCAATCTGGTGTGGCAGGCGTATACGGAACCCGCGTTGATGCGTCGTTGGCTAACGGCCATGCCCGGATGGTCGATGCCGGTTTGCGAGATGGCGACTCATGTGGGTGGGAAGTATCGCTGGCGCTGGCGAGACAACGAGAATGGCCAGGAGTTTGGGTTCACGGGAGAGATGCTTGAGGTCGCGTTGCATTCGAAGATCGTGCATACGCAAATCTACGACCCGGGCGACTTGGGTGGATCGATGGGAGGTGAACCATATATCGTCACCGTCACATTCAATGAGGCCAACGGAATGACAAACGTGGCGACCTCAATCAAGTTCGCCTCGCAAGCCGACCGAGACGCCGCGTTCTCAACAGGCATGACCGACGGCATGGAAATGAGCTACAAGCAGCTCGACGGAGTACTGGCGGGTTAGGTCGCGTTGCATTGCTCACGCACCTTCGCTCGCTTTCGACAGAACGGCCAACACTAGTCTAGTTGTCGATTGCGACGAGCTCCATTCGATTCACTTGAGAGTCGCCACCAAACAGTTGCCTAGGAATCACACATGACGACAATCGCTTTTGTCCTGACGATGTTCGCATCCGCGCAGCAAACACCAACGACGGGCTACGCGCCGGTCAACGGACTGAAAATGTACTATGAGGTGCACGGCAGCGGCGATCCTGTGGTGTTGCTGCACGGCGCGTTCATGACCATCACCAACAACTGGACCGGGTGGATCGGCGAACTTTCCAAAACGCGGAAAGTGATTGCAGTCGAGCTCCAGGGCCACGGGCGCACGGCCGATATCGACCGCGATATCAGCTCTGCAAACCTCGCCGACGATGTGGCGGCGCTGCTCGATCATCTCAAGGTCCCACGCGCCGACGTGATCGGCTACAGCATGGGCGGTGGCGTCGCCATGCAGTGTGCGATCCGCCATCCCGAAAAAGTGCGCAAGGTCGTCAGCATTTCGTCCGTGTTCCGCCACGACGGCAGGGTCAAGGAAGCACTCGACGCTTTGCCGCAACTCACGGCCGAAGCATTCAAAGGCTCGCCCATCGAAACCGAATACAAGAAGCTGAGCCCGACGCCGAACGAATTCCCCAATCTCGTCAAGCACCTCCTCGCGGCGGAAGCGAAACCGGACGACCTCGGTGCCGATAAGCTCAAGGCCACCAAGGCGCCGATGTTTTTCATCCATGGCGATGCAGACGGCATACGGCTCGACCACATCGCCGAAATGTTCCGCTTGAAGGGCGGCGAGATTATGGGCGACATGCGGCCGCGCTCAGAATCGAGATTGGCCATATTGCCCCAGACGACACACGTCACCCTGATGCAGCGCATGGACGTCATCGTCCCGATGGTGAACGACTTTTTCGATGCAGAGCCGCAAAAAAAGCAATGAGGAAGCTGCATAACTTGTAATCTATCGTCAGTGGAACGGGCGCACCTCAACCGGCGCCCGACAGGCGACGACGGCCTTGCGCCCCTACGCCAGCGCCTCGTCCATGTCAGCAGCTTCCAGAATCCAAAAACCGCCGATGTGCTCCTTGGTCTCCAGGAACGGCCCGTCGGTGATGAACATGTTAGTATCGGGCGACAGCACCTTGGGGATGGGGGCGACTGAAATCGGTGCCGCCATTCGCTTTACTCTTAGAAACGCGCCTGAATCATCTTCCCGATTTCGAATCCGGGCGAATCATTGTAGTAGGCACACGCCGTGTGCCGTAACCAGTGAAAAGCGCAAGTCGTAGACCGCTACGTTGGAAAACGCTAAATCGGGAAGTTATTCGCGGCCTGCTCCTACAGCCAGATCTTCACGCGCCCTTGCAGCGACTCCGGCAGCCGATTTTCGATGATGCGCTGGATCTGGTCGGGGTGCAGCCGGGTGCTGAAGTGCGAGGCGATGATGATGTCGTTCTCGAACCGGTCGGCCCGCGCGATCAGGTCGTCGAGATGGGTGTGGCCGAACTTGTGGATCACCGACGGCCGCTCCCCAGGCGCGACAAACGTCACCTCGAGGATCAGGATCTGGGCCTTGTAGATCTCGGGAAACGCATCGAGGCCCGGAGGGGCGGTGTCGCCCAGATAGGCAACCCTGGGAATCCGGATCTCGGCCGAGACCTCCACGCCCGAAAGCCGCAGGTCGCGAATCTGCTCGCCGGAGAGTTCGCGAAACTCCGGCTTGAGCTTCTTCCTGCCGCTCCCAGACCAGATAGCCCAGCGACGTGAGCGTGTGCTTGGTGGCAAACGCCTTCACCACCAGCTCGCGCGAGAGCTCGACCTCCTGGTCAGGCTCCAGTCCGATCAAGGTCGCCGGCATTCGCCCGCGGTCGAGCCGCTGAAACGCGCGCAGCAACACCTCGACCCCCGCGACCGCTTCGGCCGGCAGATAGATCGTCGGCGGCTCCATCTTCATCATCCTGCGCCGGGCCACCAGCACCGGCAGGGCGGCGATGTGGTCGAGATGCACGTGGCTCACAAACCACGTCGGCGTGGCCATGAACGACCACGGCTGTGCACCCAGGTCAAAGCCCAGCTTCATCTCCGGAACTCGCCAGTACGTCTGGACCGCCGCGCGCGAGTACCCCTCGATCGTCACGCCCTGATGATGCAGCGTCCGCACGGGGGCGTTGTCGACCGGGTGATCGAGCGATTCCACCAGCGATTCAAAATCCGTCGACAACCGTCCCTCCTTCGCGCCTGGCACCGCACGCGCTCTGCGCCGGTAGATCCCGGCTCACAGTATAATCGATAACCGAGGTCGCGCACCGGGCGAAACCGCGCGGATCGGATTAAAGCCGCTGCGCCGGCACCTCGCCGCAGCACACCCGGCTAATGGCCATGACCAACCGCAGGCAAGTCGCCGTGTTCGGCCCAGCCTACCTCGACCGCGTGCTGCGCGTCGATCGCCCGCTCATCGACCCGGCGCATGGTCCCCCACTCGATCAGAGCGTCGACGGGACATGGAAGTTCGCTGGCGGTCGCGCACTCGAGGTGATCGACCCCGCCGGATACACGATTTCGATCGAGCTGCCCGCGGACTGGCCGGGCCCGTTCGGCACGGTCGAGCTGTCGCGCGCGCTGAGACGCCGGGCGCACGGGCCGAGAGTCGTGCGCGGCGTCGCCTGGCACGATGATCTGGGCGGGATGGGCGGCAGGCTTTGCCGCCGCACTCGGCGGCACGCTCACGAGCGCTCTCGGTGACGACACGGATCCGATGAGCCAGGCGATTTCCCTGAGACTGGCACAATTCGGCCTGGCCCACCACCCGATTCGCGTTTCCGGGCACGCGGCCGACTGGACCTTGCTCTTCACAAGCGGCGGCTTCGGCGACAAACTGCCGATCGGCTTCCGGGGCTGCGCACGCGGCGCTCGATCCGGAAGCACTCGCCGACCTGGCCGCGCAGCCCTGCGACCTGCGCGTCGTTGCCTCGCTTCCCAACCCCCTGGCCGCACGACTGCTCCGCGCCCGGGCGCCGGCGCCCGCTTCTTCGCGCCGTCGCTGCGGAACATGCAGGATCGCGAGTGCAGCGTCGCAAGCTTCGCGGCGTCGATCGACATCCTCTGCTGCAACCGGTCCGAGTGGGAAACCCTCGAAGACCGCGAATCGGCCGCCTGGCAGGTCTCGATCCTGGCGGTGACGGACGGTCCGGCCGGCAGTACCGTGCGCTACACCACCCCCTCGGGCGATTCCGGCCGGCTGCACCTCCCGGCTTTCCCACGCGGCCGCCCACCGCTGGACACCAACCGTGCCGGCGAAGCGTACGCGGCGACGCTCATCTCCACGCTATTGGACCATGATTGGCGGGCCGCCACCGGCGTGGTCGAGGAGAGCTTGATGCAAGTGGCCGCCGAGCGCGCCGCAGCCGCGGCGGCACTCGTGCTCGACCGCGCCCTCTTCGGTTTTCCCACACCCGCGGAAATCGACAGAGCCTTGCAAGAGGGAAGTGTATATTAGTGTTAATATATTATCTTTTTATCACGACAAACCGCCCGCCGGCGCCTTTCGTCGCGACGAAACGGGTCCTTGACCGTCCCGCGGGTATCACGTAGCGTAGGCTGCGGTCGTGCATGCCGGCTGCTGGCACTCAGGGAATTCATCATGACGAGCTCGGTTTTCCGTGGCGCAATGGCGATCATCGCCGGCGCGGTCGTTCTGGCCCGGACCGCGACGGCCCAGGCCCCGGATGCGTCGTTCAAACCCCCCGAGGAAGTCAGGTTCCGCACCGCGAGCATCGTCAGCGAGGGCACGCGCATGGCGGCGGAGGTGTACTCGCCGAAGGCGTCAGAGGGAAAGCGCCTGCCGACCGTGATCCTGTGCCATGGCTGGGGGGGCACGGCAGCAGACCTCCGCCCGCAGGCCATCGCATTCGCCCAGGCGGGTTATCTCGCGGTCGCATTCGACTATCGCGGTTGGGGCAAGAGTGATTCGAGGCTCGTCGTCACCGGTTGGGTGCCGGCCGAGAAGCCGCACGGGCGATTCACCGCGGAGGTCCGCGAGGTGCGTGAGGTGGTCGACCCGCTCGACCAGACGACCGACCTGCAAAACGCGATTCACTGGGCTCAGGCCGAGCCGCAGTGCGATCCCGCGCCATCGGGCTGTGGGGATCGAGCTACTCCGGCGGCCACGTCGTCTATGCCGCCGCTCGCGACAATCGCGTGAAGGCACTCGTGAGCCAGGTCCCCGCCCTGGATTCGCGCTGGGTCGTCGCAACCCCCTTGGCCCGCGCCCAGACCCTGGCAAGCAACCCGCCGCGCCCGCGGCGAGGCTGGCTATCCGCCGCCCGGCCAGCGCGTCATCCAGGGCCTGCGCGGCGCACCGATCGCCGAGCGGATGATCAATTTCGCCCCGGTCGACGACGTCGAAAAGGCACCCGGCTGCGCAATGCTCTTCATCCTGGCCGAGAAGGAAGAATACTTCGACAACAAGGACCACGGCATCAAGGCTTTCGAGCGCGCGAAGGGCCCCCGGAAGCTGGTCGTGATTCCCGGCATCTCGCACTACGGAATCTACCGGGAAGCCCGCCCCCAGGCCCAGAAACTGGCCATCGCCTGGTTCGACGAACATCTGAAGGGGATCGCCCAGCCGGCGGCAGCGCCCAAGGCCGCGAGTCGCTGAAGGCGCGCTCGCGCTGGCGGGCTCGCCACACTCCAGCGTTTCTTCGCCGTCCCCGCCTACGACTTCGTTCCGGCGACGTTGACCCCGCTGCCGATGATCATATTATGATCATACGTCCAATTGTAGAGCGTGCCGTTCTTGGCGGGCGCGAGCTCGACCAGGTCGACGAAGCCGGCTTCGGCAAACCAACGCGTGAGCTCATCGAGCGAGTGGTGTGACTGGTAGCGCGGGGCGTACCAGTCGAAGTTGTCGCACACGCGAAGCGTCCAGTCGGGGTGATTCGAGAAGTTCGCGACCTTGTTGAGGGTCCGGTTCAGGATCGGGAAGCTGCCGAGCGCGCCCAGACCGGCACAGAGCGGCTCGAGCACGCGTGCGGGCAGCCGTGTGGTGACGCTGCGCAGCCCGCTGTTGAGCCATTCCTGCGGCATCGTGTTGCGCCGGTACAGCCAGACGGCCAGTCGGCCGCCCGGCTTGACCTTGCGCGCGATCTCTGCGAAGGCGCGGCGGGGGTCGGGAGTGTGATGCAGCACGCCGATGGAATAAACCAGGTCAAAGGCGGCGTCGGCAAGCGGCAAGTCGAGCAGGTCGGCCTGCACGATCATGACATCAGAAAGACTCGCGCACAGGCTCGCCGCCTTGGCGACGGCCGCGCTCAAGTCGACGCCGACCACCGTCGCGCCGTGGCGATCCGGCGAGCCGGGCATAGCGCCCGCCGCCGCAGCCGGCGTCGAGCACCAGCCGCCCGGCGAGGTCGCCCGGCGAAACTCCCGTCTTGACCCGGAACGCGGCCTCATCCTCCTCGGGGCGCATCACGTCGTACCGGTTCCATTGCCGGCCGAAACTCGCGGCGTAAGAATCGGTTTGCCCGGCCAGCCGCGGAATCCCGTCGACCACCGGCACGGTCTGCTGGCAGCTCCGGCACGCCAGCTCGCGCGGGGCTCGCCGCGGATCTCCAGCTCGCCCCTCCGGCAGGCCGGACAGCGGATCAATCGAACCAGCTCGAGATTCAAGCCCATGTCCAGCCCGCCTACCGAACCGCGTTGTCGCACCGTGCACAACCTATTCCGCGCGCACAGGCAACATGTGTGCAAGTGCAATCGCCGGACTGGATCGATTCCGACTGCGCGGCGGCTTCCTGGCCTGCGCTGTACAATGCGGGCGAGCTTGCTGGCGGGGGCGAGATGGAAAGGGTCGGAGATCGTCGCGCCAGCACGCGTTCCCCGTGCAATTTTATGTCGTTTTTTTGGAGCCGAAATCCGGCTCGCAGGCCTCAACCGAGCGTGGAGAATCCCTTTCATGAAGCGCGGCGTCTTCCGGAGTGCGTTCGTGATCCTGATGGTGGTTTCCGTGTCATCGCACTCGCGAGCACATGGCCAGAACCTTCCCGTGCCCGCCACGATCCGGGCCGAAGGCGTGCCGCCGGTGCCCGCGGCGATCGGCGAGGCCCTGAACCAGTATCAGAGCATTCGCTCGGCGAGCCTTTCGCGGCTGGAGCTCGGGCGGGCGAGGGATGTATGTCATTACCCGGTTCGCCGACGTGCCGCAGGTCCACCTGGTGGCGCGGCCCGGGGAGCGCGCAATCAATTGACGTTCCTGCCGGAGCGAGTCCTGAGCGTCACGGCCCGGCCGAAGCGTGACCAGTTCCTGTACTAGATCGACGAAGGAGGCGCCGAAAACTATCAGCTCTTCCTGCAAAACGCAGCGGGCGGGAGCCCCGGCGGAGTCACCGACGGCAAGAGCCGAAACATCGCACCCTGCTGGTCGCCCTCGGGCGATCTGCTGGCCTGGAGCAGCAACGCCCGCAATGGCCGCGACATGGATGTGTACGTGGCCGCGCCCGTCCGATCCCAATTTCGTCCACTTGCTCAAGGAGGTCTCCGGCCAATGGACCGTCGCCGACTGGTCGCCGGACGAATCCAGGGTCGCCGCCGTCGAGTCGATCTCGATCAACGAGTCTTACATTCACCTGATCGAGATCGCGACCGGCAAGACCACGACGCTCACCCCGCGCCGGCAGGATCCCAGGTCCGAGCCGGTCTCCGCGACCGATCCCCGGTGGTCGAAAGACGGCAAGGCGATCTACTACGTCACCGACGGGACAGCGAGTTTCGCCGGCTGGTCCGGCTCGACCTGCTCTCAGGACAGGTGCACTCGCTCACCGGTCACATCCCCTGGGACGTTGAGGACTACGACGTGTGCGACGACGGCCCTCTCGTCGCCGCGGTCGTCAACGCTGGGGGCATCAGCAAGATCTGGACCAACCAGGACGATCCCACTCGCCAGGTCCCAGAGTTCCCGCAGGGAGTTGTCTCGGGGCTAAAGTTTCGGCCAAGATCGCGCGATATCGGCTTCACCCTCAGCGCGTCGGATGCAGCGACGGACGCATACTCCATGAACGTTCTCGGCACCCCGGATGCAGTGCCGGGGATGTTCTCATCAGACTCCCCAGACGACGCAAACGCCTATCGGCGCCCCGGCGCTGGACGGAGAGCGAGACCGGAGGCCTCGACGCGCGAATTCGTGAAACCCGTGCTGATCGAGTATCCCAGCTTCGACGGCCGCAAGATCCCGGCGTTCGTGTATCGCCCTTCCGCCCCAAATTCCCGGGCCCGCGGCCCGTGCTGATCGACATCCACGGAGGACCCGAGGGGCAGTTCCGCCCGGCGTTCCTCGGCCGGCTCAATTACCTGGATCAACGAGCTGGGGATCGCGATCATATTCCCCAATGTGCGCGGCTCGTCCGGGTACGGAAAGACTTACTTGAAGCTCGACAACGGGATGAAGCGCGAAGACTCGGTCAAGGACATCGGCGCCCTGCTCGACTGGATCGCCCATGAACCGACACTCGACAAGGCCCGCGTCGGCGTCACCGGCGGCTCGTACGGCGGCTTCATGTCGCTGGCCGTCCAGACGAATTACAACGACCGGATCAAGGCGGGCATCGACATCGTCGGCATTTCCAATTTCGTCACGTTCCTGAAGAACACCCAGGGTTATCGCCGCGACCTGAGACGCGCCGAGTACGGCGACGAGCGCGACGCCGTCGATGCGCGCCTTCCTCGAGCGGGTGTCGCCCCTGGGCCATGCCGACAAGATCCACACGCCGATCCTGGTCGTTCAGGGCCAGAACGACCCCCGCGTGCCGATCTCGGAGGCCGAGCAGATGGTCGCCGCCCTCAAGAAAAACGGGTCGCCGCTCTGGTACGTGGTCGGCACCAACGAGGGGCACGGGTTCGCCAAGAAGGTGAACCAGGACTATCTTCAAGGCCGTCACCGTCATGTTCGTGAAGCGTTTCCTGGTGAGCGGGGGCAGCGCGGCGCCCTAGGATCGCGGCCGAGGTCAGCCGCGGCGCAACCGGCCGGCAACCCTGCGATCGTCGCGGCCGGCCACGGCTCCGCTCCCGTAACGACCTGCACAAATTCCTCCTCGCACGCAAGCTTGGTGACAATTTATCATAGTCAGTCGCCGCGGGAGTTCAGTCGCCGCTGGCGACCGAAACCCCGCCACCGAACCTCGAACTTCAGACTTGCGTATCAGATAGCGGCTACGCTTTATTCAATAGGCTCGACGGGTGAGCCGCGGGTGGGATCGATCCCGCGAACGGTCGCGCAGGCTGGCCTCAACAGTCGGTGGCGGATCAATCGGACAAGGCATGAGGGCGGGAGGTTTGATCGGAGCATATGAGCGTCGACATCCAGAAGATCAAGGATGTGGTTCTCCAGTACTCGGACCAGCTCGAACGCGTCAAGACCGAGGTCCGCAAGGTCTTGATCGGGCAGGACGTGATGCTTTCGCGGCTGTTGATCTCGCTGCTCACCGGGGGGCACGTGCTGCTCGAGGGTGTCCCGGGCCTGGCAAAGACCACAGCCATCAAGGCGCTCGCGGCCGCGATTGATTGCAAGTTCAACCGCATCCAGTTCACCCCGGACCTGCTCCCCGCCGACCTGATCGGCACCTTGATCTACAACCCGCGGGAAGGGGTCTTCACCACTCGCAAGGGCCCGATCTTTGCAAACCTCATCCTGGCTGACGAGATCAACCGCGCCCCTCCAAGGTGCAGTCGGCGCTCCTGGAGGCGATGCAGGAGCATCAGGTCACGATCGGGGACGAATCATTCACACTCGACGAGCCTTTTCTCGTCCTGGCCACGCAGAACCCGATCGAGCAGGAGGGAACCTACCCGCTTCCCGAGGCCCAGGTTGACCGCTTCATGCTGAAGGTGGTGGTCGGCTATCCCAGCACGAGCGAAGAGCGCAAGGTGGTGGACGTCGCGCTTGACGGCCTGAGGCGCGAAGTCCAGCCGGTCCTCGACCCGCGCAGCTCGCCGCGATGAAGCAAACAGCCGAATCCATTTACCTGGATGACAAGGTGAAGGACTACGTCCTCGACATCGTCTCGGCGACTCGTCATCCCGAGAAATACCGGCTGGGCGACTTGAAGCCCCTGATCGAATACGGCGATTCGCCGCGGGCGTCGATCAACCTGTGCCTGGCTGCCCGCCCCACGCGTTTCTCGTCGGCCGCGCTTATGTCACGCCCCAGGATGTCAAGGACATCGCGCTCGATGTCCTGCGGCACCGCGTGCTGTTGACCTACGAGGCCGAAGCCGAAGAGACCACCTCCGACGACGTGATCCGCAAGGTGCTGGAATCGGTCCCCGTCCCCTGAAGCGGCCTGCCATGCCTACTCGAGCACTCGAAGACGTCTTGAAAGAAGTTCGGCGCATCCAGATCGTCGCCCGCCGTCAGGTCAACGACTTGCTCGCGGGTGAGTATCTCAGCGTGTTCAAGGGGCGCGGCATGGAGTTTGACGCGGTCCGCGAATACGTTCCCGGCGATGAGATCCGCAGCATCGACTGGAACGTCACCGCCCGGACCGGAACGCCGTTCGTGAAGACTTTTTGCGAGGAGCGCGAGCTCACCGTGATCCTGGCGGTCGACATCTCGGCGTCGGGCTCGTTTGGCTCTTACCGCTTGAGCAAGATGGAAACGGCCGTCGAGGTCGCGGCGGTGCTCATGTTCACCGCGCTGCGAAACCACGACAAGGTCGGCCTGCTGTTCTTCACCGACGACGTCGTGAAGTACATCCCGCCGCGCAAGGGACGGGCCAACGTGCTGCGGCTGATCCGCGAACTACTGGCCACCGAGCCGGTCAAGGCGCAGACCGACATCTCCAAGGCGCTCGACTTCCTGGGCGCATTTCAAAGGCGCCGCTGCTGTCGTCTTCGTGATGAGCGACTTCCTGGGACCGGATTGTTCGCGCGCCCTGGCGATCGCCAACCAGCGGCACGACTGCGTCGCCGTGACCATGGGCGACCCGCGAATCGAGCCTGCCCGACGTCGGATTCCTGACGCTGCGCGACGCCGAAACCGACGAGCTGCTGGAGCTCGACACCCGCCACCCGCGGGTGCGCGCACTCTTTGCCAAGGCCGCGGGCGAGCGAGAGCAGCGGCTGGCGGGCTGGCTCCGCCGCGCAGCGTCGATCGCCTGGAGATTCGCACCGATCAGCCGTACGCGACCAGCCTGCAGAAGTTCTTCCGGATGCGGGAGCGGCAGCGATGAGCAGCACGCCGCGCGGGAAGTTCGGCCCGCATTCCTGCCTTCAGTGGTCGAGCTGGCGCGCACGGTGCGCGGCCGTTCTGCTGGTGATCTCTTGCGCGATGATTCTCGCCGGCTGCGGCACGATGCGCAGGGACAAGGGCACGGCAAGCTCGCCATCGGCCGCGGCGATCGAGCGCACCGCCGAGAAAGGGCCGGTCAAGCTCTCGGTCCGCGTCTGGCCGCGCGAGCCGCGGCTTTCCGACCTGGTGGAAATGGACGTGACCGTCGAGTCGGCTCCGGGCCTCGAGATCAAGCCGCCGGCGTTCGGGCAGGCCGTGGGCGAGTTTCTCATCCGCGACTACAGCGAGCGGCCCGCCGAGCCGGGCGCCGGCAACGTGCGACGTTTCCATTATCAGCTCGAGCCGGCACACGCCGGCAAACACCTGATCCGCGCCGTATCGATCGAATTCGTGGACAACCGGGCGGATTCCGAGCGCAAGGGGGAACCGTCGCTGATCGAAACCGATCCGCTCGAGGTCAATGTCACGTCGGAGCTGGGCAACGAAACCCCCAGCCTGGCGAATCTCGAGCCGATGTTGCCGCCACGGGCGGTCCCGCAAACGTCCACTCTGGGCTGGGCGGTCGCGGCCGCAACCGCGGGCCTGCTCGCGATCCTTGCCGTCGCCGTGCTGCGCCGGCGCAAGCCCAAGCCGACCCAGCCGCGTCGAGAGACGCCCGAGGAGATCGCCGGGCGGTCTCTCGCGCTCTTGCTGGCAGAGAATCTGCCGGCCCGCGGGCTCGTCAAGGAATTCTATCTCCGGCTCACCGGCATCGTGCGCCAGTACGTCGAAGACACGACCGGGATCCGGGCCCCCGAGCAGACGACTGAGGAATTCCTGCGCAACATGCGCTCGCGCGCGGACTTTCCGCCGGAACGGTCCGCCCGGCTCGCCGAGTTTCTGGAAGCGGCCGACCTGGTCAAATACGCCGGGCAGCAGCCGGAGGCCGGCCAGATTGACCAGGCGATCGCGCGGGCTCACGAATTCGTCAACCTCAGGCCGGTGCACTCGCCCCTGCTGGCCGAGGCCGCCGCAAACTGATCATCGAACCACAATAAAAGGCCTGCCGGTGTGAACGCACTTCGATTCTATGGTCCCCTGTGGCTCATCCTCGTGCCGCTTTTCGCCGGCCTTCTCTGGTGGCGATTCCGCGCAGGGGCGGCCCGCGGCGGTGTTCTCGAGCGTCGCCGATCTCAAGGGCCTTCCTGTCACGCTGGCGCAGCGGCTCGGCGCGGGCTCAAGTATCTGTACGCGCTGGGATTATTCCTGGTGATTCTCGGGCTGGCCCGGCCGCAAGCCGGGAAAGCGGAATCGCGAATTGCCGGGCAGGGCATCGCGATCGAGATCGTGCTCGATGTCTCCGGCTCGATGGAAGCGATCGACTTCCAGCTCGACGGCCGCGACGTCAGCCGGCTGGAAGCCGTCAAGCACGTCATTCAAGAATTTGTGCTCGGCTCCGCACAACCGGACTCGCGGGCCGCCCTGATGACCTGGTCGGGCTGGTCGCATTCGGTGGTTTCGCCGACAGCAAGTGCCCGCTCACCCTCGATCACGGCGCCCTCGTCGATATCGTGGCCGGGCTCGAGACTCCCAAGCCGATCCGCGACCGGCAGGGGCGAGTGATCAATGCCCAGGCGCTTCAGGAAGAGCTCGCGACCGCGATCGGCGACGGCGTCGCCGTGGCGGTCGACCGCCTGCGCGGGGCCAAGGCCAAGAGCAAGGTGCTCATCCTGCTCACCGACGGCGATTCCAATGCCGGGGTCGTCGACCCGCGTGAAGCCGCCCGGATCGCCGCGGAGTCCGGGATCCGGCTGTATACAATCGGCATCGGCAGAGACGGCATGGTGCCGTTTCCCCAGGAAGACGAATTTGGAAACCGCGTGCTGGCGCCGGCGCACTTCCGCATCGACCCCGAGCTGCTGCGCGAGATGGCCCAAACCGGGGGAGGCCAGTATTTTCACGCGTCCGATTCCGAGGGGCTGGCGCAGGTGTACGCCGAGATCGACAAGCTTGAAAAATCGGAGTTCGAGGAGACAAAGTATTCGGAATACACCGAGCTGTTCCGCTGGTTCGCAGCGCCCGGTTTGGCCCTCGTGCTCCTGGTCGGCGTCTTTTTCGAAACCCGGTTTCGCTCGTTGCCATAGGGAGCGCTCGCAGAGATGGAATGGCAACATCCGCAGTGGCTCTACCTGATCCTGCCCCTGGCGGCGGCCTGGCTGGCCTTGTCGCTGTACTCGCGCCGCCGCCGGCGCCGGGCGGCCGCAGCGTTCGTGGCTCAGGCAATGTGGTCTCGCATCCTCCCGCCGGATTCGCCGGCCCGATTCTGGCTGAAGCTGCGCTCAGGGAAGCGGCCATCGTGGCAGGCCTCGTCGCGCTGGCGGGACCACGGTTCGGGAACCAGTACGAAGCGGTCGTTCCACGCGGCGCTGATCTCTATGTGCTCATCGACGTGTCGAGGTCCATGCTCGCCGAGGATGTCCCCCCCAGCCGCCTCGGCCGCGCCAAGGCCGACGTCGCGGCGCTTGTCAATCGCCTCGAAGGGGAACGTGTCGGCCTGATCGCCTTTGCCGGCCAGGCCGTGGTGAAGTGCCCGCTCACCGTCGACTACGACGCCGTCCGGCGGTCGCTCGACGAGCTCGACCCGGGGAGCGCACCGCGCGGCGGCACCGCGATCGGCGATGCGATTCGCAAGGCGCTCGAAGTGTTTCAGGCCCGCGCCGACCGCGATCAGGCGATCCTCCTCATCACCGACGGAGACGACCAGCAGTCGTATCCCCTCGAGGCGGCCGCGGTCGCCGCCGAGCGCCACGTCACGATCTTCACCGTCGGCCTGGGCGACGCCGACCACGGCGCGCGCATCCCACAAGGGACCGAATCCCGGTCGTACCTCGAGTACCAGGGCCACCAGGTCTGGAGCAAGCTCGACGGCTCGCTCCTCAAGGAGATCGCGCTCAAGACATCGGGGGTCTACGTCCCGGTCGGCACCCGCGCCTACGACCTGGGGGAGCTGTACGCGAAATACCTGCAGGGCCGCCGCGGCAGCGATGAGCAAAGCCACCAACGGATTCGCCGCGCCGACCGGTTCCAGATCTTCCTCGCGCTGGCGCTACTGGCCCTACTGGCCGATGCGCTCACGCGTCTCTACCCGCGCGCGGTCAAGCCGGCCGAGCCGGGATTCGAGCTCGTCGCGACGGCGCGGCCGACCGGCGCGCGCGGCGCGCCATCCCGTACCGCAGGCCGTGACCGCGATTGTGCTGGCAGCATCGCTGGCCGGAAACATCCGGGCCGATAGTCCGGCCGACGCCGTGCGCCCGGCCTGCGCTCCTATGCCCAGGGCGAATTCGACAAGGCGCGCGACAGCTTCGCGGCCGCCCGCGAGCAGTATTCGAGCGCCGACGCCGCCAAGGCCGCGATCGCCGCGTTTGACCAGGCGTGCGCCGCCCATCGCAAGGGTGACGTATCGCAGGCCCGGGAATCGTATCTGCAGGCCGGGCTCGCCCACGACAAGGAGCTGGCCTCGTCCGCCCATTTCAACCTGGGCACGCTCTCGGCCCAGGAAGCCGGCCGGATCGCCGGCGAACATCCGGAAGACGTCGCCCCGGAAAAGCGCCAGGAGATCCTCGACCAGATGAAGGCGGCGGTTGCGTCATTTCGCCACTGCCTGGAATTGCAGCCCGAAAACCCCCGTGCGCGCCGCGATATCGAGCTCGTGCGCCAGTGGATCAAGTACTACACCGAAAAGTGGCGCGAGCACGACCGCCAGAAACGGCGGCAGGAAACCAACCTCGTGGCGTTTCTCGAATTCCTGATCGAGACCCAGCGGGCGCTGCGGGATTCCGTGAAAGCCCTGCCGGCGGCCGCGCCCGTCGACGCCTTTGCCGAGCCGAAACGGTTGCAGGACGAGCTACAGGAGGAAATTCCGGCCCTCAAGGACAAGATCAAGTCCGAGCTGACCCCCCCTCCAAATGCCGCGGGCGGAACCGCCCCGCAAGGCAGCTCGCAAGAGCTGGAGCAAGGGATCGCACTGCTCGAAGGCTGGGCGAGCACCGCCGGCGAAAAGATGTCGGCCGCCGCGCACCAGCTCGATCTGCGGCAGGCGGGGGCGGCGGCCTCCGAACAGCAATCCGCGATCGACGAGCTGGAAAAGATCTGGGACGCCGTCATCCCGTTCCATCCCTTGCTCGCGCGCGACCTGGCCGACCAGACCACGACCGCCCAGTCGCTCGCGCCGGCCCCTGCCGCCCTATCGAAATCGGAGAGCGACGAGGCCGCACGGCCAAAGGACCCGCCGCGCGACGACACCGCGCCGGCACCGAAAGCACAATCGCAAGCCGCGGCATCACCCTCGCTCGGCGCCGAACGCGAGGACCTGGGGCCGCTCACGGAACGGCAGGAACGAACGCTGCGCCGCACCCGGTTGCTCAAGATCAAGGCCGAGGCCGAGCTGCAACAGCTCGAAAAATCGCAGGCGGCGGGTGCGGAAACGCCCGGCCACGGCGCATCACCCTCCGGAAAAGCCGAGCCGCCCGGCGCCGGTCCCGGCCAGCCGAAGCCCGTCGACCCCAAGCAGATCAAGGCCGGCTACGAAAAGGCGATCGAGCTCGCGCCGCAAGCCGTCGAGCAGATGGATCAAGCCGTCAAAGCGCTCAACCGAAAGGCCCCGCAGGCTGCCTATCCGCCGGCGGAACGGGCGCGGGCACTGCTCGAAGAAATTCATAAAGCGCAGCCCAAAAACGACGAGCAGGATAAGAAACAGCAGGAACAGAACAAGAAGAACGAGGACCAGCAAAAAAAGGATCAGCAGAAAGATCTGCAGAAGGACCAGCAGAAAAAGGATCAAGAGAAAAAAGATCAGCAGAAAGATCAGCAGAAAAAGGATGAGCAGAAAGACCAGGAAAAGAAGGACCAGGAGAAAAAGCAGCAAGACGATTCAAAGAAGTCGGACGAGCAAAAACAGCAGCAGAAGCAGCAAGAGCCGCAGGTCTCGCGCGATCGGATCGAGGAGGCGCTGCGAAAGGTCCGCGAGCGGCAGCAGGAGAAGCGCGAGCGCGACCGTATGATGAAGGCCCGATACTTCGGCCGAGCTCCCGTGGAGAAGGATTGGTGATGCGACAGACCAGCTGGGCAACCGCCCGCGCCGCCGGCATGGCGATGATCCTCCTGCTGTGCGCGGGAGCGTTCGCCGACGACGAGCCGGAAATCGCGGTCGAAGCCGACTCGAGCGAGATCTTCATCGGTGAAAGCATCGAGTACGCAATCGAGCTGCGCAACATGAAGAATCCCGTGCGCCCTGATCTGTCGGCGCTGCGGCAGGATTTCGAGGTCGTTTCCCTCGGCGACCAGTCGCGCAATCAATCGGCGACGTACATCATCAACGGCAAGGTTACTCAGCAGAATAGCTTCGGACACGTGTACCGATTCCGCCTCACGCCGAAGCGAACCGGCAAGCTCGTGATTCCAGGGCCCACGGCCACAATTGACGGCAGCACCATCTCGGGCCTGCGCTGCCCGTGAACGTCATTGCCCCCGAGGCGCAAGACCTGGTCGTTTCCGAGATCAAGTCCGACCGCCAGCGTGTTTACCCCACGCAACCGTTCGAGGTAACGCTGCGCGTGCTCGTCCGCCCGTTGCCGGACGATCCCGATCGCGATCCGCTCGGTCCGCTGCGCCGCGCCCGCCGCACCTCGGTGTCAACTGGGTCGATCCACCGGCAGGACTCGCCGGCGAGGGCAAGAACCGCTGGCTTGAGAAGCTCCTCGCCGAAGACGGCAGTGGATTCACGCTCAATGAAATCCCGATGCAGACCGGGTCGTTTTTCGGCGGAACGCGGCCGGCGGTCTTCAACCTCTACCAGGGGCGCGAAAGCCGAAAGGGCCTGGATGGACGCCCGGTGAATTACTTCGTCTACGAGCTCAAGCGCAAGCTCACCGCCGAGAAGGCGGGCTCCTACTCGCTTGGCCCGGCGACCGTGAAAGGCTCGTTCGTCGACGGAATGGAAGGATCGAGCTACACCGGCCGACGGCTGGTCGCGGTCGCGCCCGCGGTGCCGCTGGAGGTCCGCGATGTCCCGGCTCCGCGGCCCGCGACGTTCTGTGGAGGAATCGGCAGCTATCGCGTGGCGGCGTCGGCCAGCCCGACCTCGCTGCGCGTGGGCGACCCGCTCACCCTCACGCTCGAGCTCGCGCGGGGCAGGCCGGCGGATCTCTCGACCTGATCTCGGCGCCGGACCTCGCGGCCAATCCCCAGGTCGCCGCCGATTTTGAGGTCCTCGACAAGAATCCCACCGGGCGCACCCAGGGCGAAGCCAAGCGTTTCGAGTACGCGCTGCGGCCCAAGCGGGCCGGAGTCGCGATTCCGCCGCTCTCCGTCACGGTGTTCGATCCCGACACCGAAAAGTTCTCGGAGATCGCAACCACACCGATCGCGCTTTCGGTATCGGCCGCCAGCCACCTGAGCGCGGGAGACCTGGTCGGATCCCTGCCGGGCTCCGGCGCACAGGAGATCAAGTCGCGCGAGCAGGGGATTTTTCAGAATGTGACCGATCCCGCCGAGCTGCGCGACCAGCGTGTGAGCATTGTCGCGCTCGCCGGGGCGGCAGCCGGCCTGTGGGGCGGACTTGCCTGCCTGATGGCGGCCGTCTCGGCACACCGCCGCAAGTCGGGAGATATCGTCTGGCAGCGCAGACGACAAGCGCGGCGCACCGCCCTCGGCAAGCTGGCAGAGGCCCGCACGTCCCTATCGGCGGGACGATCGATGGACGCGCTGCGGTCGATTCGGTCCGCACTCGTCGGATTGATCGCCGACATGCGAAACGTCGTCGGCGAGGGCCTGACATCGACCGAAGCCGACGCAATCCTCGCCGAGTCGGCGGTTCCCGCCGCCGAGCGGGCCGACGCACTCCGATTGCTGCAAGCCATCGAATCGGCCGAGTACGGGTCGGGAGCCGCGTCGGACGCGCCGGCGCTCGTCGAAACCGCGGAGCGACTGATCCCGAGCCTCGCGCGCCATCTGGAACGAGGTTCCTGAGCGATGCACAGGATGGCTCCCGCCTTGCTCGCACTGATCTTTATATTCCCCGCGGATGCCCGCTCGGCTGATCCGGGATCGCGGCAGCGCACGTTCATCCGCGCGCTCGAAGCCTTCGACGCCGCGAAGACTCCATCGGACTACCGCGATGCGGCTGCCCTTCTCGAGTCGCTCGCCGAGGGCGAATTTCAGAGCGGTGCCCTGTATTACAACCTTGGAAATGCCTACTACCGCGCCGGCGATTTTGGCCGCGCGATCGCCGCGTACCGCAAGGCCAAGCCGTACCGCCCGCGCGACCCCTATCTCGAGGCGAATCTGCGACAGGCGCTCTCGGTCGCCCCCGGCCGATTGCCGGAGCCGCCGCTCCCGTGGTGGCGGCATGTCTTGTTCTGGAGCGGCTGGCTGTCGTTCCCCGAGAAGGCGTATGCGTCATTCGGCGGCTTTGTGCTGGCCGCACTGGCGGCGTGCGCGGCGCTCCTGTTCCGGCGTCCGCGCATGTACTGGGCGAGCGCAGCACTTGTCCTGGTCGCCGCCATTTTGAGCCTTGATACCGGACTGGCTTACGCCGAGCTCGCCTGGCCCAGGCATGCCGTCGTCACCCACGAGACCATCGCGCGCAAAGGGATCGGCAAGGACTACGAGCCGGCATTCGATCAGCCCCTGAAGGATGGCGCCGAATTCACGGTCCTCTCGGAGAACGGCGACTGGCTGTTCGGCCACTTCGAAGGCATTGGCGACGGCTGGCTGCGCCGCGAGCATACCGTGCGGTGACGGGAATCGCCCCCGGCAGTTTTGCGCTCACCGGCCGAAGGCGCTCGAGGATCTCTACGGGCTATTACTTCTTGGCCAGGTGCTTGCCCAGAAAATCGCGAATCAGCTTGGCGATCTCGTCGCCGTTGGTCTCCAGCGCGAAGTGACCGGCATCGAGCAGGTGAAATTCGAGCGTCTTCAAGTCGCGCTTGTACGGCTCGGCTCCGGCGGCCGGGAAGATCTGGTCGTTCTTCCCCCACGCGATCAGCATCGGCGGCTGGTGCTGGCGGAAATATTCTTGCCACCTGGGATACAAGGGCGGATTGCTTCCGTAGCTCAGGAACAGGTCGAGCTGGATCTCGTCGTTCCCCTTGCGGTCGAGCAGGTACTGGTCGTGTGCTGCGCCGTCGGGACTGACAAGTTCCGGGTTCTTCACGCCGTCGGTGTACTGCCACCGGGTCGCATCGTACGTGAGCAGCCGTCGAAGCGCGTCGCGTTTTTCCTTGCTGTTGGGCTCGTGCCAGTAGGCCTTGATGGGCTTCCAGAACGCGTTGTCCAGCCCTTCGTCGTAGGCGTTGCCATTCTGGACCACGATGGCGGTGATCCGCTCCGGGTGCTTGAAGGCGAGGCGGTATCCGACGGGGTGCCGTAGTCCTGCACGTAAAGCGCGTAGCTGGCCAGCCCGATCTTCTCGGTGAATTCGTCGATCACTTTCGCCAGGTTGTCGAACGTGTATGAGAACGTCTCGTGCGAAGGCATCGAGCTATGTCCATAGCCGGGGTAGTCGGGCGCGACCACGTGGTACTGGTCCGCGAGCGCCGGGATCAGGTGTCGGAACATTTGCGAGCTCGTCGGAAACCCGTGGAGCAGCAGTATCGCCGGGGCGTCCTTCGGCCCGGCCTCGCGGTAGAAGATGTCGAGGTCGCCGACCTTCGCGGTCTTGTGGAGTACCGCTGGGCCGGCTGCGGTCGCGGGCGCTGGCGGTTGCGCCAGGCCGGCCCTGGTCAGGCTGATCGAGAGCAAGGGCGCCACAAGCAGAGCGAGGGTGGAGAAGTTGTTCGTCATGCGATTGATCATCGTGACTCCAGGTGATGAGGACGAGCGGTCGGGCTACCGTGGCTCAGCCCGGCAGGGCAGGGCTCCGCTGGAGCCCAGCCAGCGTCGTGCAGAAAGCCGGCAAGGGCAGCCGTAGCAGGCTGGCTGCCGTCGTCGATCGAGCGCTGGCGGCGTCCAGAAGAACATGCATTCGGTTTCGAGTCCAGCGTCGTTCTCCGGGCGTGTCGTACAACGATAGAAATCTCCGGTGTGGGCGGCAAGCCGACGTGGCGATGACGTCATGCCGTTACGCAACCCCTCTCTTACTTGGCCTGCTGCACTGCCTCGGGCATTATGTCTGCCTGTTCTGCTCCGGGTTCTTGCGCCAATTGAGCCCCCGACCGCAGGGCCATCGCGATTTGTGGAAAGAGGACGAGCGAGATCATGCCGGCGCCGACGAGAGCCGCGGCGATGCCGGGTTGCATGAGCCCTTTCGCGACACCGAGCTCGGTGATGGCAACGACGACAGGTAACGCGGTCGCGGAATAAAAGGCAAGGGACATCCGATCGCGCGGCTCTGAGCTCGCGCCGGTAAAGACACACCGGCAGCCCGCGGACCAGCCAAAAAAGGGCCAAGAACAACGGCACGCACCAGAGGCTCGTCGCGCTTCCGAGCAGGGCGTTCAGGTCAAACTTGACTCCTGTGACCACGAAGAAGATTGGAATCAGAAAGCCGAAGCCGAGGGCATCAAGCTTGTGCTTGAATGCCTCTGCATCTTCCCCGCGCGCGACAATTCCAACAATCAGCCCGGCGGCAAATGCACCGACGAGGAACTCAAGCCCGAGCTCCAGGGAAAAAACAGCGAGGGCCGCCAACAACAACATCGCAAGTCGCACAGGAAGCTGACTGCTCTGGTACATGTGGCGTTTCAGAATCTCGAGAAGCTTGGGGGGTTGGACACGGAGCGCGATCAGACCTGTCATGACCGCGACGACTGCAAACGCGACCACCACGAGAGCGTTGCGCGGCACACTCTGCCCCACGCCAATAGGCAACAGGGACAAGAGGAGGAGCGGCGCGAATTCACCTGCGGCGCCGGCGGCGAGCGTCAGAATTCCGAATTCCCTGGACAACTCGCCGCCATCGCGCAGGATCGGTAACAAGGCACCGATCGCCGTGGTTGACAGCGCCATGGCGACAAGCAGCGGCGCCCTGACCAGGCCGAGCATCCAGAGAACAAGAGCTGCACCAACCCCAAGTGCCAGCGAAAAAACCCAGCCTTCGACCGCCAGCTGGAGTGGCCTGCCCCGAATCCTTTTCAGGTCGATCTCAATTCCGGCCAGAAAGAAAAGGATGCATAGCCCCAGCTTCCAGAGCACCTCCGTCGCGGCGTCATTTTGGACCCAACCGAGGACTTGCGGACCGACCAGAATGCCGAGAATGATTTCGAGCACAACGCTGGGCGTGCGAAACCGCAGCGGCAACTCATTGACGAGCGGCGCCAGCACGGCGATCAGTGCAATAACCAGGAGCGGATGGTAATGCAGCCCGAACAACAGATCTGTTCCAATATCAGGGTTCTTCCAGGCCGCGGAGCATCGTACGACACCCACCGTTCTTTGTCGCGGGCGTCGTAACACACCCACTTCTCTCTCGAGAAGCAACTCGCCCCACCCATCCATTTTGTAGCCGCTCACCGATGTGATTACGCTTATTGTACCACAGGGCGTACGGTTACCCGCGCCAAGGTGGCATCGTAAGGCACCGATTATTCGTTCTCGAGAAGCAACTCGCGCGATGCAACCAATTCAGCCGGTCGAGACGAATTTCGACGGAAGCAGCGAGCTTACTTTCGCGTACCCGGGCCACGGATCGATCAAATCGCTCCAGTGTCCGATCCACATCAAACCAATCGGCTGGACTCGCAAGGGGTTCGGCACGCGACTGGACTTCGAGGCACACCGCCTATTGAAACTGGGTGTCCGGAAGTCCCGTCCCGAAAATCTCTCGGAGCCACCATCCGAGCCCGCCGGTGATTTCCGCCTCCAAGACGAACCGGGAGCGCGTGACGGGGTCGTCGGCGTACTGGTCGAGGATCTGCTTGAGTGCAACCTCGCGGTTCAGCTCCGCGTCCAGCGCGACGAACACGGCCCCGAGCCACCGCGGGCATGGGGCCGCACGACGCGGAACCGCTGGCCGTCGGACGTGGCCGAGCCGAAGCGTAGCTGGCGGCGCGGTCTGCGTCGCTGTCGTCATTGATCGACCCCGAGCCGAGGTGAGCCAGGGTCGCATCGATATACGGATCGCCGATTCGGGCCAGGCTTTCAAGGGTGGCGCGGCCGGCGGAGATGGCGGCAAGGCTCTTCTCGGCATCGCCGCCGTGCTTCTCGATCTGCAATGCTGCTAATGCCGCAGCCCGATCGCTTTTGGATTCCCGGCCATCGACTCCCCGGATGGCGGGGCCACCTGGAACTCGATCAGGATCCCCAACGAGATTGGCCTTACGATCAAGGGCACCGTCGTGCCCGAGCCGGGTCGCTCACGCTCCTCACGATCGGCGCGGCACTCGCCGGCTCGGTGATCGTCCGCAGGCGGCGTGCCATCCGCCGCCATTGAAACCGTCGTGCGCGGTCCTCGGCACGATGGCCATTGACATCTGTCGCAGGCGCTCGATACAGTCGGGCACGAATTCCGGCCTGGCTGTCATGCGGCTGCGCCAGCAGCATGTCGTGGGGGATCTTGGTGTCACTGGTCGCGATTCGGGTCACTGGGGCAGTGATACTTTGCGGCAGCCTGGCGGCCGTCGATGCCGGCGCGCGACCGACCGATCGGCCGAGGCGATTCTCAAGGAGATCGACGCCATCACGCTGCCGGAGGCCGATCTCGCTCGTGTGGATGAGAAGGCGTACCTCCGCGAGTTCATGAAGCGGCGCAGCGAGCTTCGGGTGCGCCGGGCGGAGCTGATCGGAGCGCTCTACCGGGCCGATCCCGACAACCCGAGGCTCGTCAGGCTCCTGCCGGTGCGCTGGCGTTCGCTGTCGGGACGGTTGGGTGGGCCCGACGACAACGAAGGTGCCACGGGACTTGACCGGCGAGCTGAACGAGGTGCTCGCCCGGTCCAAGAGTGCAGAGTTGAAAACGGAGGCCGCCTACATCAAGGCGTGGATCGGGAGCGACTTCGCTGACCGGATGGGTTCCGCGAAAGACAGCACCGCCAAGGTAAAGGCGGTCGACGAGTTCATCGCCTTCGCTCCGAAGGACGAACGCGGGGCCGAGCTGCTCTATTTGCTGACCTTCTGTTTCGACGACGCTCCCGACCGAAAGAAGGCCCTGTACGCACGGATCGTGAGCGAATACCCCGAGAGCAACCGGTCCACGGCGGCACGCGGGCTGCTTCGCCGGTTTGACAGCGGTCGGCAAGCCGTTGGACTTCACGTTTAACGACGCTAGCAGCGGCGCCGAAATCTCGATGGAGCGACTGCGAGGGAAGATCGTCGTCGTCGACTTCTGGGCGACCTGGTGTGGACCTTGCGTCGCCGAATGCCCAGGATGAAGGAGCTCTACGCCAAGTACCATGACCAGGGTGTCGAATTCATCGGTGTCAGCCTCGACTTTCCCGGGCTGAAGGCGGTTTCGACAGGCTCAAGGCGTTCGTCGCCAGGAACGAGATCCCCTGGCCGCAGTACTACCAGGGCAACGGCCCGGACAGCCCGTTCTCGCGCGACCACGGCGTCAATCGGATTCCCGCCGTGTTCCTGGTCGATCGCGACGGCAAGCTCGTTTCGGTCGACGCCCTTGGCAATCTCGAGACGCTGATCGCCGAGTTGATCGGCCGTCGGCCGCCAAACGCGCCAGCGCCGCACGACGTTAGTCCCCGCACTGGCGTCGACTCGATGGCGCGTAAGGCTGATCCAGGCTGTGCCGGTCGATGGCGACCGCACGGCTCAATCCTCGCGAGCTTGAGTCCCTGAAACTGCAACCAGTGGCAAAACCACTGTGAATTCTGCGCCTTTGACCTCGCCGTTTCTGACTTCGATCGTCCCACCGTGAGCCTTGACGATCCACCGGCAAATGCTGAGGCCGAGCCCGCAGCCGCCCGATGAACGGGCGACATCCGCCTGATAGAACCGCTCGAAGAGATGCGGTAGGTGCATCGCCGGAATACCGACTCCGGTATCCACCACCCGGAGCATCGCACAATCCTGGACGCGGTCGAGTCGGAGCGTCACCGAGCCGCCCGGCTCCGTGAACCGGATGGCGTTGTCGAGCAGGTTGGTCACCATCTGGCGCAGCCGCGACGGGTCGCCCGCGACTGTCACCGGGCTCGAGGCGTGGGTGACAAGCTGGATTCCCTTTTCCTCGGCCAGCGGGTCGAACATCTCGCCGACCTCACCCGCGAGAGCCGCAAGATCGACCGCTTCCTGCCTGATCGGGACTTCACCCGCGTCCGCTCGTGCCAGCAGCAGCAGGCCGTTCACGAGGCTCGTCAGCCGCTCGCATTGTTCGCCCAGCGATGCGAGGACATTCTGGTATTCTTGGGACTCACGCGGCTTCCCAAGGGCGATCTCAACCGCTGCCCGCATCGCCCCGAGCGGGCTCCGCAGTTCGTGCGAAGCGTCGGCGGTGAAACGGATGATCTGGGCGTGATAGGCCGCCAGCCGGTCGAGCAGACCGTTGATGGTCCCGGCCAGCTCATCCAACTCGTCACCGGCACCCGTCCGGGGCAGCCGTTCCGCCAGGTTTTCGGGATCAAGCCGCCTGGCCGCCCGGATGCTCTCCGCCACCGGACGGAGGGCCTGCCGCGAGAGAAACAGGCCTCCCGCGATGGCCAGGATCAGGAAGACGGCGGCACCAGCGCCAACGAACCGGTCGAACGCGGCCAGCGTTCTCTCTGTCTCCGCCAGAGAAATCCCTACGTCTAGCGACAGGTCGCCGCTCCGGGAGAGCGTCGCTAGCACGCGATATCGCCCGGGGCCGCCGGTCTGTGCAATCGTGCGTGCCATCCCGGGCGGCACCACCTGCTCGGCAATTTGTAGCGCGGCGACGTTACGGGGAGCGACCGATACCCGGCCCGCTTGGCGGACCACCACAATCAGCCCCTCCGGCTCATAAGCCAGAACCTCGCGACCGATCTCCGCTTCGAGATCGGACGTCTCCCCCGGGTGATGGTCGGTGACGCTCGCGAGCAGTTCCGCCGCTTTGCGCTCCAGAAACGCATCATTCCTCGCGTCGAGGACACGGCGGAGCCCGACATGGACCCAGGCGAATCCCGCCGCGAGCGACCCGGCCAGCACCAGGCTCGACCAGAGCGTGAGCTTCGTCCGCAATCCGAGCGGCCTAGTCTTCGCGGAGGACATAACCCACCCCACGTAGCGTATGGATGAGCGGCCGTTCAAACCCCCGGTCCACCTTGTTCCTCAGTCGGTTGATATGCACATCCACGACGTTGGTCAAGCCGTCGAATTCGTAATTCCATACGTGTTCTTGAATCATCGTCCGGCTCACGACCTGCCTGGAGTGCCGCATCAAGTAATGAAGCAAGGCGAACTGCTTGGCCGATAATTCAATCCGCTGCCTGCTCCGCTCGACCACACGCGTCGCCGGATCGAGCGAAAGGTCAGCGACGCGAAGGACCGACAGATTGCAGTTCGGGACCGCGCCGCAGCACCACCCGGATGCGGGCCAGCAGTTCGGCGAAGGAGAAAGGCTTGACGAGGTAATCATCCGCACCGGATTCGAGCCCTTCCACTCTCTCGCCTACCGCGCTCTTCGCGGTCAAGAAGATAGCCGGTGTCCGAACATCCGCCTCCCTGAGTCGCCGTAGGATTTCGAGCCCATCACGGCCCGGAAGCATCCGATCGAGGATGAGCAAGTCATAGACGCCGGTCGCGGCATAATCGAAGGCACGATTACCATCGGTCACCAGGTCCACGGCGAAACCGTGCTCGAGTAGCCCCTGCTTCAAGTATGGCCCCATATCCGGGTTGTCTTCGACCACGAGCACACGCATCGGCGAATTGCCTCCAGTCTCAATTCGGACAACCACCGCAGAACATTATAAGGCGGCGCGAAGCCGCGATCCCGGAAGATTACAACGTTGTCATCTTCGAGCCACGCCGTTGCAATCTCCGAGCGTTAGCATGCACTGGTGAATAATCAGCGCTCGGAGGCAGGCATGCGTCATTCAAGCGGCACAATGATACAACGACGTGCGTTTACTCTGATCGAACTGCTCGTGGTCATCAGCATCATTGCCCTCCTCATCGCCCTGCTGCTACCCGCCGTCCAGGCCGCCCGCGAAGCCGCCCGGCGCACCCAGTGCGTCAATAACCTCAAGCAGCTGGGCCTGGCTCTCCATACCTACGAAGGTGCTTCTCGGTCCTTTCCGCCGGGTTATGTCTCGAACTTCGATGCCAGCGGCAACGACACCGGCCCCGGCTGGGGCTGGGCCGCCATGCTGCTGCCCCAGTTCGAGCAGAAACCGCTCTTCGACGCCATCAACTTTAGCCTGCCGATCGAACAACGATTCCAACTCAACCAGCCGGCTCACGCGGATGACCGTTTTTCTCTGTCCGTCCGATAGCGCGCCTCTCGCCTGGATGGCGGTGACCCGCGATCCAGGCGGCATACCCCTCCAGAACATCTGCCAGGTGGCTGCGGCGAATTACGTCGGCATGTACGGGACGAGCGACCCCGGGATCGACGGCGACGGGATCTTCTTCCGGGACGGCAATATCGGCATCCCCAATATCACCGACGGCACAGCGCAGACGATCGCGGCCGGCGAAAGGGCCTATGCCCTGGGCGTGGCGACCTGGGTCGGGTCGGTCACTGGCACCTCTTTATTTCCGCTAACCAACGACGGAGTGGGTTATCCCAGGCTCGAGAGCGCGCGCCGGAATGATCCTGGGGCACGCGGGCGGCAACCTCGGACCGGGAGATCCCAGGGGCGAAGTTAATCAGTTCTACAGCCACCATCCCGGCGGAGTGAACTTCCTGTTCGCCGACGGGCATGTCGCGTTCCTGAAGACCACGATGAACTACCAGGTTTTCCGAGCCCTGGCCACCCGCGCCGGAGGCGAGGCGATCTCAGGAGATTATTGAAATGAAGAAGGACTGACTTCCTTGGGATGGTGCTGATCGTCGCCTTCGGTTGCGGCAGCCATCCTCCCAAGAGCGACGATCTCGTACCCATCGATCAGGTCCCCGCCCACGTCATGGAAGTCGCTCGCAAACAACTGCCAGGCTACACGTTCGACACGGCTTACAAGATGAAGATCGACGGGAAAGACGCTTACGAGGTCCGGGGTAAGGACAAGCGTGGCAAGGTCCGCGAGGTGGAAGTATCCGCCGACAGGAGAGGTCCTCGCCATCGAATAACCGCATTCCTCCGACAGCCTCGGCAACAGCCCACCCGAAGATTAAGCGTTTCTAATGATCTTTTAAGATGACCGACTCGCTCCCACCCCGGAGAATACCAGGAGGAGGTCGGGACCACCATGGCGCGCGTGCTCATCGTGGAAGATCAGAAGAAGCTCTTGCAGAGCCTCAGGCGGGGTCTGGAAGAGGAGGGTTACGATGTCGTCACCGCAGCGACCGGCGAAGAAGGGTACTATCTGGCGACGACCGGCTCGCCCGATGCGATCGTCCTCGACCTGATGCTGCCGGGACGGGATGGTCTGAAAGTCCTCCGCGACCTGCGCAGCCAGGGTTACACGAAGCCGGTGCTGATCCTGACCGCCCGCGATACGGTCGAGGATCGCGTCGCCGGGCTCGATGGCGGTGCTGACGATTACCTGGTCAAGCCATTCGCCTTCGCCGAACTCCTGGCCCGGCTCCGCGCCTTGCTGCGCCGCGACGTCTCCGGCCGCGAGCTGACTCTCCGGGCCGACGACCTGGAGATCGACCTCCTCAGCCGCAGGGTCGTGCGCGGCGGCGTCGAGCTCGACCTGACCCGCCGGGAGTATGAGCTGCTCGAGTTCCTGCTCCGCCACAAGAATGAGACCGTCACCCGCGACATGATCGGCCGCGAGGTCTGGAAAGAGAACTCGGGGTCGCTGACGAACACCATCGACGTCTACATCAACGCGCTGCGTAGGAAGGTCGAGCAGCCAGAGCAACGACAGCTCATCCACACCGTCCGCGGTGTCGGCTACGCGGTGAGGGATGGTACATGAAAGGGATGAGCATCCGCTGGAGGCTGACGCTCTGGTACGGGCTGGTGCTCGCCATCGTGCTGGCCGTCTTCGGAGGAGCGGTCTACGTCGCGATGCGCCACGAGCTCCTGGCCCGGACCGACGTGGCGCTCGGCGGGGAACTCGACGAGATCTCCGAGGATGTCCAGGCCGCCAAGGACTGGACGAGGCTCTCCGAGCAATTGCAGCGGCGCTTCGCCCGACACGAGGTGTACGAGTTCCAGGTCAGCCGCGTGAGCGGTGAGCCGGTCTTTCAAAGCGATCGCCTCAAGCCGCGGCGCTTCTCGGTCCCCGCCGTTCCCAGCTTCGCTCAAGCATCTCGATTTCGAGAGTGTGACGCTCGGCACGGATAACGTCTCGCTGGACTCGCTCGGCCATCTACGTCTCATGAGCGGGCTTGTCTCCGGTCCGGACGGTCCGGTGGTGGTCCAGGCGGCGACCTCGCTCGCGTCGATCGATCAGGAACTGGCCGAACTCTTGACGGTTCTCCTACTCTCCGGTCCCCTGGCCCTTGTCTGTGCCCTCGGCGGCGGCTACATGCTTGCGCGCAAGGCCCTTGCACCGGTCGACCGCATGGTCCAGACGGCCGACCAGATCACTGCGACGCGATTGGATCGGCGGATCGACGTCACCAAGACCGACGACGAGCTGGGCCGGCTCGCACGGACGCTCAACGGCATGATCGCGCGGCTGGAGCGGTCGTTCGAGGAGGTCCGCCGTTTCACCGCGGATGCCGCCCACGAGCTGCGAACGCCGATCGCCGTCCTCCGGAACGAGGCCGAGGTGGCCCTGAGGAATGCCGCGGGAGCCCGAGCAATACCGCCGCGTCCTCGAGGACCAATTGGAAGAGCTGGAGCGGCTGTCACGCCTGGCCGAGCGGCTCCTGTTCCTCTGCCGTGAGGATGCCGGGTTGGTGCCGATGTCGCGTGAGCTGGTCCGGCTCGACGCAGTCGTGGAGGATGTTGCCGAGCACATGCGGGTCGTGGCCGAGGAGAAAGGCGTGAGGCTCGAGGCCGATCGCGTCGTTCCCTGCCATGTCAAGGGCGACGAGGATCAGCTCCGCAGGCTGCTCTTCAACCTGCTCGATAACGCGATCAAGTTCACCCCGGCCGGAGGGACGGTCGCGATCGAGACCGCGTGCGTTGATGCCAAGGTGCGCATCGTCGTCACCGACTCCGGCATTGGCATCCCGCCCGAACACTTGCCGCACGTTTTCAAGCGGTTCTATCGCGTCGACCCGGCGCGTGGACGGGAAGTGGGCGGCGCCGGCCTGGGCCTGGCGATCGCGCGCTCCATCGCCGAGGCTCACGGGGGATCGATCGAGATGGAGAGTACCGTCGGCGAGGGGACCCGCGTCATCCTCACCTTGCCGGCCGCGCCCTGACGCGAATGAAAAACGCAATCCGGTGAAACTGCTTACCCGAGCCCATGCTCATCAACATCGTGAAGTATTCGACATCTCTTGAGTCCCTCCGCAGGCTGGCGGAGCACGAGAAAGGCAGATGATCATGCGGCGCTTCATCCTGATCCTGGCGGCGGGAATTGCAGCGGTCTCGGTTGGCTCGGGAAGGTCTGAAGAGGACCGAAACACCCGCGCCGAGCGTGAGGTCCGCGAGCTTGAGGCCCAACTCAATCGAGCCGTAGTCGAAGGTGACCGCGCGTTCTTCGAGCGCGTCCTCGCCGCCGACTTCACTCACACGAGCCACACCGGCAAGTTCAAGACCCGGGCGGAGTGGATGGCGGAGAACAAGTTCGCAAGCTCCAAGGAGGAACCCAAGCCCGGCAAGACCTCCTACGTCGTGTTCGACGTCGACGACCTGGCCGTACGCATCTATGGCGAGACGGCCGTGGTGACCGGGCGGTCGACCCCGAAGGGACGGAATGCAAAGGGCGAGCCCATCCGCGGGCAGTACCGCTTCCTCCGCGTTTGGGTGAAGCGACAGGGGCAGTGGCAGGTTGTCGCGTTCGAGGGGACGCGCATCGCCGAGCCGTGAGGACGGAGATTAACCATTTTTAATGAGCTTTTAAGATGACTTGAGGGGACCCGCTTGCGGACAATCGCAGGTGTGTGAAGCGATTCCTCTCGTCACCCCAGCAGCTCTGGAGGAGCGCGACCGATGTTGCGTACGACCCGCCGCGAATTCCTCACGAAGATCGCCCTGGCGGCCGCCGGCCCGCTGGCCCTGGCCCGGACCGCGTCGGCCATCGACCCGATCGGCCGGACCCGGCCCAGCCACCTCAAGCTCAGCCTGGCCGCCTATCTCCTACCGCGACTCCCTCACCGGTCCGAAGAAGACGATGGACCTGTTCGGCTTCGTCGACCTGGCCGCCGACCTGGGCCTGGATGCGGTCGAGCTGACCTCGTATTACTTCCCCGAAAACGTCTCGTCCGATTACCTGAATCGGCTCAAGACGCACGCCTTCCTGCAAGGGCTCGACGTCTCGGGCACGGCGGTCATGAACGATTTCTGCCTTCCGCCCGGCCCCGAGGCCGACAAGGAGGTGGACCACGTCCGCACCTGGATCGGCCACGCGGCCGAACTCGACGCGCCGATGATCCGGGTCCTCAGCGGCAACTGGCTCCAGGGAACGCCCGACGAGGAGCTGGAGCAGCGGGTGATCCAGCGGATCGAGTCCTTGCTGCCCTACGCGGCTCGAAAAAGGGGTGATGCTGGCGCTGGAGAACCACGGCGGCGGGGTCACCGTCACGGCCGAGCAGCTTCTGCGGCTGGTCCGGGCGGTCAAGGGCCCCAACTTCGGCGTGAACCTCGACACGGGGAACTTCCACGGCCCCGACCCCTACGCCGAGATCGCCCAGGCGGCGCCGTACGCGGTCAACGTCCAGGTCAAGACCGAGATCCGCCGCAGAGGGCAGTCCAAGGAGCCGGCCGACTTGGCTCGAAGGTCATCGGCATCCTCCGCGAGGCGAAGTACTCGGGCTACGTCGTGCTGGAGTACAACGCCCCCGAGGACCCGAAGACCGCGGTCCCCCGGTACCTCAAGACGCTCCGGTCCCTGATCAGTTGACGAACACCGCGCCGATCCGGCGCTGCACACACCACCTTCTCCAGGCCGGAGAAGCTGACCCACAGGGAGAGGAGCATTCCGTTGACGACCCGCGAAAACGGCCGGATGGCTTCGTGGACCCGTGAGAACGGGCGAGGCTTCCATTTCGGCATCGAGGCGGAATACCTGCTGGTCGATGCGGAAACGTTTCGGCCGCTGTGGCACCAGGACCTCGAGTTCGAAGAGCTGAACGCCGCCCTGGAGACGATCCCCTTCGAGGACCTGCCGCCGCTGGACGGCCTGGAGCTGGAGCCGCCGCATACCAAGCTCATGCCGTTCGTCGTCGAGGGCTATCACCTGCCGTCCCCGGAGATGAGCCCGCGCGACCTCCTGCCCAAGGGGATCGAGATCCGCACGCCCGTCTGCCCGTCGATCGAAACCTGCCTGGAGAGTCTCCGGGTGCTCCACGAGCGGATGCAGGACGCCCTCGGCGAGCTGGGCTATCGGGCGGTGTCCATGTCCCACCATCCGACCGCGGACCGCTTCGAGGGGCCGCAGAACAAGCGGCGTCACGACTTCTGGCAGTGGGCCATGCAGGCGATGGTGACCTACGGGCCCGACGTGAACGTCAGCCTGCCGCCCGAGCTGAACGAGCGACTCGACTTCGCCGATCTGCACGCCAAGGTCAATTACTACGCCCCGGCGCTGACGGCGCTGACCCTGGCCTCGCCGTTCTACCTCGGCCGGCTGTGGAAGATCCGAGGGCGCGTCGGCAAATCGATCCGAACCTACCGCCGCAGCGTGATCGCCCCGGCGATCGAGCTGCATCCCGAGGAGGCCGGCCGGCTGGAGTACAAGACGTTTGAGACCACCAACCGGCTGGAGGACTTCCACGCCTTCTTCCTGCTCTGGCTCGAACTCTTGCTGGACGATGGCCTGCAGGGCCGGGCCAGCGACCAGACGCGGATCTACGACCTCGGTGCCGTCGCCCGCGACGGCCTCGCGGCCGAGACCGTCCGCGACCGGGCCGCGGAGGTGCTGGACCGTGCACCGGGAGTGCTCGCGGCCCGGGGCTTCGATCCCGGACCGCTCGAGCCCTTCCGCCGCCGGCTGGAGACGGGCCGGCTCCCGGCCGACGACCTGATCGACCTGTACGAGCGGGAGCGGTCGATCCCCGCCGTGCTGCGGCACCTCGCCACGCTCATCCCGGCCGAGATCGGTCGGGGCGAAGCCCATCGGGTTGGTGACCGGCTGAGAGCAGAGGCAGAATTCCGTCGATTATTCCAACCCGTTAACCCCATCAATCGACGAAAGAGAGGATCGAATGAAGACCTGGAGTCTGATGACGAGCGGTCTCGCGCTGGCAGCCCTGCTGCTCGGCCCCCTGTACGCCGGGGATGACGCCAAGCGGACCTGGACGTTCGACGACGACGAGACGGGTGCCATCGCCAAGGGGTTCACCAACGAGGTGGGCGAGTGGAAGGTCGCCGCCTCCGACAAGGGCAAGGCCCTGGCCCAGTCGGCCAAGAACCCGAACTCGGTCTTCAACGTCACGCTGATCAGCGACACCAACGCCAAGGACGTCGATCTCACGGTCCGGATGAAGGCGATCGCCGGCGAGCACGATCAGGGCGGTGGGCTCGTCTGGCGCGCCAAGGATGCGAAGAACTACTACCTCGCCCGCTACAACCCGCTCGAGGACAACTACCGCCTCTACCACGTCGTGAACGGCAAGCGGACGCTGATCCAGAACGTGGACATCACGCACAGCGACGGCTGGCACACCCTCCGGGTCACGATGACCGGCGACCAGATCGCCTGCTACTACGACGGCAAGAAGTACATCGAAGCCAAGGACTCGACCTTCCCCGAAGCGGGCAAGATCGGCTTGTGGTCAAAGGCGGATGCCCAGTCGCAGTTCGACGACCTGACTCTGGCCACACCCTGATTTTGCCGATGCACGGTCAGCGGGTCGACTTGGCCGGCCGACCCGCTGTCTCGCGATTTCAATCATTCGCCGAAGTGCCCTGTAATCGCGGAGTTAGCTTGGCGATGATCTCGCTGATCGTCCCGCAAGTTTCGTGGGCCCGTCCGGTCCGGGCTGGTGCCCTTGGCGGCGATCGCCCTGATTCCGGCGTGCTCAGCTTGTTACTTCATCGCGATGCGGAAGGCGCAGCCGACCTGGGAGGGACTTCCCAGAGCGGCCGTCCGCCGCGTTAGCTTCGATGACTGCGAAACAGCAAGCGGGGTGGTCCAGTGCCCCCGAGCAAACGGTCGTCAAGTGCCAGCTTGAGAATCTCCGGATCAGGAGCAGGGGCGGGGCGTTCTTTGTCGGCGGAGCTTCGACGATCCTCGACATCGTCCCCAACGGGACGACGGTCAAGAAGGGCGACGTGCTCTGCACGCTCGACGCCTCGGAATACGAGGACGTGGCGCTCGCGCAGGCCATCAGGGTCGAGCAACACAATGCCGAGGAGGTCCAGACCCGCACGGCCCTCCAGTCTGCTGAAATGGCGCTCGTGGAGTTCCGCGACGGTTTGATTGCTCAAGATATCATGGGCATGCAGGGACGGATCGCGCTGGCAGAGTCAGAAATGAAGGCCGCGTCCGATCGGCTCGCCTGGTCGGAGCGGATGGCGGCCAAGGGTTATGCCTCGCTGCGGCAGGTCGCCAACGACCGCGCAGGCGCTCCTGAGCGCGACCCTGCGGATGAAGCAGGCAGAGATGGAGCTCGATACCTACCGCCGCTACTCGGCCCCGAAGACCATCGTCGCACTCAAGGCCGAAGTCGAAAAAGCCCGCAAATGGTTCATTCACGAGGCCGGCGACTTTCAGAAGAGTAAGGTCCAGCTCGCTTATTACCGCTCTTTGGTTGAACGTTGTACCATCCGCGCCCCTCACGACGGTTTCGTCATCTACGCCAACGGGCCGTTCCGTGAGGACGCGGAACGGACAAGGATCGAGCCGGGGGCATCAGTCCGCCAGGGCCAAGAGCTGTTCTACTTTCCCGACCTGTCGAAGATGGAAGTCGTGGCGATGCTGAACGAGGCGGTCGTCGACCGCGTCCGTAGCGGGATGCCGGCACGGGTACGCTTCGAAGGCTTGCGAGAGCGCAGCCCTGGAAGGGCGCGTCGAATCGGTGGAGAGCCTTCCGAGAAGGAGCGTGAGCGATGTGCCGTATTATCCGTGCCGGATCGCGCTCGAATCGACTCCCGCGGGGCTTCTCCCCGGCATGTCGGCGGAGGTCGAAGTCCAGGTCGGACGCTGCCGCGATGTGCTGGCGGTCCCGAGCGAGGCGGTGGGCGTCGATCACGACCGCAGCGTTTGCTACGTCATCGGACCGTCGGGCCTGGAGCGTCGCGAGATCACGCGCGGCGGGTCCACCCCCGACCTGATCGAGGTGACCGATGGACTGAACGAGGGGGAGTCGGTCGTGCTGAACCCGACACGGGTTTTCGATCACTCCTCCTCGCCCGTTGATAAAGCGGACCCGGAAGAGCCCGAAACGACACCCGTCGCAGCACTCCGCTGATCGAGCTCAAGGATCCGCGAGGGCGCACGCGTACGGAAGGAACCCCACCATTGTGCTGACTGACTCGGGTTGGTCTTTCTCGGGTAATTACGGCGACACGATGTTCACGACGACGTTTCCAATTAACCCGCTGGGCGGAATCCTTGTTGTGCCCGACAGACGCTCTACGGCGTCGACATCAATCCCTCAATCCAGGCCGCGTCGAGAGATCATCCCGGTGGAGCGCACCGCAAATTCGCCTTCCTGACCAAGCACCTGAAAGCTTCCGTAGGACATGGCTCATGACGAATTACCTTTCAGTCAGCGTCGCGCGATGCCTGTGGATAATCGCCGTGGTGCTCGTGGTCGTACTGACTCCGGTGGTCGCCATGGCGGCAGAGGATCCCCCCCTGGAGCGGGTGCAGACGATCGAGCTGAAAGGGCCGGCCGGTGGGCTCGACCACCTGGCCCTCGACGCCAAGCGCGGCCGGTTGCTGGTGGCGAACACCGTCAACGGCAGCCTCGATGTCGTTGATTTGAAGGCCGGCAAGCTACTCAAACAGGTGCCGGGACAGGGTCGGATCAGGGGGATCGACTACGACTCCGGAAAAGATCGAGTCTTCGTGGGCAACGGGGCGGGGGGCATCTGCAACGTCTTCGAAGGCCAGAGTTATGAGCTGCAGAAGAGCGTTCCGCTCGGCGACGACGCGGACAACGTGCGCTACAATCCCCGCACTGACCGAGTGTACGTGGTCCACGCGGATAAGGAGTTGTCGGTGATCGACGCGAAGGACTATTCGGTTCGCCAGCCGATCGCGCTGCCGACATCGCTGGGGGCCTTCAAACTGGAGTCGTCTCGGCCGAGGATGTATGTCAACGCCAAGAACGATGGCGTGATCGCGATCGACACGGAACAGGATAAGATCATCGGGCGGTTCTCGGTCGCTCCGGCGGGGGTCAATGCCGCCGTGGCGATCGACGAGCCCAACCACCGGCTCTTCATCGGCTGCCGGAAGAATCCTTCGCTCGTTGTCATGGACAGCGATACCGGCAAGATCGTGGCTAGCGTGCCCATCCCCGGCGACGTCGACGACCTTTCCTTCGACCCGACGCGGAAGCGGATCTTCGCCTCGTGCGGCGAGGGGGCCATCGCGGTGATCCGCCAGGTGGATGCAGACCGCTATGAGTCGCTCGGGACGATCGCCACCGTGAAGCGCGCCCGCACCTCGATCTTCAATCCCGAAACTGGTCATCTCTACCTGGCGGTGCCGCGGATAGCGGACCATCCGGATCAGGAAAACCCGGAGGTCTGGGTCTATCGGGCCTCGCCGTGAGATTGCGACCATGACGAAGCGACCCGGAGGAGATCGTGTGCCGATGAAATGGGTTACTCGTGAAAACGCCAAGGTCGATCGCATCGCCTGCCCCTGGCTCATCCGGCGACTTCAAAGATCGTTCACGCCGCGGACGTCTCGGCCGACATCGACACGGCTCCCGAAGGGCGGGGCCTGAAGGCCATCGCGCACGGATTTTCGCTCCTCCTCGGCCGGGACGACGGGAAGAAAATCGAGCTCGAATCGCCGATGTATGACGCACTCTATGCCTGGTGTCAGCATCGACTCGACGGGTCGCACCGCGGATAATGTGGGGGCACTGTGTCACTTACCGACTACCACCGAAACGCAAGAGCTGCAGACAGCGCCCGTCTCGATAGCAGAACTTTGCCGCTACTTTCTTCGTCTGGGGGCACTCGGGTTCGGAGGCCCAATTGCCCTCGTCGGCTACATGCAGCGCGACCTTGTCGAGAAGCGTCGCTGGATCGACAAGGATGATTTTCGCGAAGGACTCGCCCTCTCCCAGCTCGCCCCGGGCCCGCTGGCCGCACAGCTTGCGATCTACCTCGGCTGGGTACGCGGTCGGGTGCTCGGCGCAACGCTGGTCGGAATCGCCTTCATTATCCCCTCCTTCATCATCGTGTTGCTCCTTTCCGCGTTTTACATCCGCTATGGGGGTCTCTCCTGGATGCAGGGCGCCTTCTACGGCATCGGAGCGAGCGTCATCGCCATCATCGCCCGTAGTGCAGTCAAGCTCGTACGGATGACGCTCGGCAAGGATTTCCTCCTGTGGTTTCTCTTTCTCGCGAGCGCTCGTCATCACGGCATGGAGCGAATCGGAAATCGTATGGGTATTCGTGGCAGCGGCGTCCTGGCGCTCTTGATCAAGGCTCCGCCTCGTCTTGGCCGCAAGACGGTCGCCTCGGCCATCATGCCGCTGCCGGCGTGGCTGCTCTGCGGTCTTCACGGCACGGCAAGCACCGGAACACTGTGGACGCTTGGTCTCTTTTTCGCCGAAGCCGGGGCGTTCGTTTTCGGCAGCGGCCTTGCCATCGTCCCTTTCCTCTACGGGGGCGTGGTCGATCGGTTCCATTGGCTGACCGACCGCCAGTTCCTCGACGCGGTGGCCGTCGCGATGATCACCCCCGGCCCGGTGGTCATCACCGTCGCCTTCATCGGCTACCTCGTTGCCGGCCCCATCGGGGCAACCGTTGCCGCCATCGGCGTCTTCCTTCCTTGTTACCTCTTCGTCGTCATTCCGGCACCCTACTTCCGGCACATCGCCAAGAATCGCCAGGTCAAAGCCTTCGTCGACGGTGTGACGGCCGCCGCGACCGGTGCCATCGCAGGAGCAGCGTTCGTCCTCGGCAGGCGTGCTATCATCGATATTCCAACGGCGCTCATCGCACTGACGACGTTCGCTCTCCTCTCCAGGGTCAAGCGAGCTCCCGAGCCGCTCGTCATCCTGGGAGCAGGAGTTATCGGTTTCATCGTCCACCATTACCACGCATGATCGCGACGAGAGGGAAGCCGTTGTTGAAGGCATGCGGCCTTGGCCGAAGGAAACCGGGAAGCGAAGACTGGCTGTTGCGCGGTGTCTGCCTCGACGTCTGTCCTGGTGACCGCATTGCCCTGACCGGCCCTTCCGGTTCGGGCAAGACGGTGCTTCTTCGGGCACTCGCTTATCTCGACCCGCACGATGAAGGGAGCATCGAGTGGGAAGGTCGGGCGCTCCGCGCGGACGCCATCCCGGCATTTCGTAAGGAGGTCGTCTATCTGCACCAACGACCGGCACTGTTCGAGGGAACCGTCGAGGATAACCTCAAATATCCCTTCACGCTGAAGTCGCATCGAGCGAAGCGATTCGACAGGTCGAACGGGTCGTAAGCATCCTCGAGACGACTCAAGCGGGACGCGGCATTTCTCGACAAATCGAGCCGGGACCTCTCAGGCGGTGAGGCCCAGATCGTCGCCCTCGTCCGATGTCTTCAGCTCGACCCGGCGATCCTGCTCCTGGACGAGCCGACGGCATCCCTCGACAGAGCAACAGCCGAAGCTGTCGAAGGTCTGCTTCGTCGATTGGCAGCGTGAGAAATCTCACCGACCGAGGCTTTATCTGGGTCAGCCACGATCTCGAGCAAGCAAAACGGATGAGCGCGCGAAGGCTTCGGATGCACCTTGGCGAAATCCATGGCGAGGAGTGAGATGGTTATTCAACTTTCTTACGATCGCGTCGCCATCGCGACGCTACTCATCCTCATCAACGGCGGGATTTCGCTCGCCCTCAAGCTCGGCCTGGAGCGTCGGCTCCTTGTCGCGGCCTTCGCCACGGTGGTTCAGCTTCTCTTGATCGGGCTGGTTCTCGACTGGATTTTCCGGGTCAACCGCTGGTATGTCGTCCTTGGCCTCATGCTCTTGATGACGATCGTCGCAGGGAGTGCCGCGATCCAGACGGACTCACATTCGCTATCCCGGCATCTGGCTCAGTAGCATCGTCTCGGTCTGGGCGAGTTCCTGGCTGATGACGGCCCTTGCGCTCTTCGTCATCGTTCCGGTCAAGCCCTGGTATTCTCCCCAGTATGCCATCCCGCTGCTCGGGATGATCCTGGGCAACACGCTTGAACGGCATCTCGCTCGGGCTCGACCGGCTCGGCAGCGAGCTGGCGGCGAGACGAGCCCAGGTCGAGGCGCTCCTCGCCCTCGGGGCCACGCGGTGGGAGGCCGCACGTCAGCCGATCCAGGAGGCGGTCCGAACCGGACTCATCCCGATCATCAACTCGATGATGGTCGTCGGCATCGTGAGCCTGCCCGGCATGATGACCGGGCAAATCCTCGCCGGGGCCAACCCGGTCGAGGCGGTGAAGTATCAGATCGTGATCATGTTCCTCATCGCCTCGGGCACCGCACTCGGCACCGTGAGCGTGGTGCTGCTTCAGCTATCGCAGACTGTTCAACACAAGCCACCAGTTCCTCTACCAGCTCGTCAAGGAGCGCTGACGCCGGCAAGGCGACATCTCTCCGTACCGGGAAGGGACCGATCTCATGAACCCTATCGTCTTCGCCCTGCGGCGGCCGCTGACCGTCATGGTGCTCGTCGCCGCCGTCGCACTGGCCAGCCTCGTTTCCATCACCCGGATGTCGATCGACTTGTTTCCCAACCTCAACCTTCCGCCCTGGTTGGAGCGGACCGTGACCGAGCTGCCCTTCCGGATGTCGATCGATATCTTTCCCAACCTGAACCTCCCGGTCATCTACGTCGCCCAGCCCTATGGCGGCATGGACCCGGCGCAGATGGAAGGGCTGCTCACCAACTACTACGAGTACCACTTCCTCTATATCAACGGCATTCACCACGTCGAGTCGAAGAACATCCAGGGCGTCGCCTTGATGAAGCTCTTCTTCCACCCGGGCACCGACATGTCGCAGGCGATGGCCGAGACGATCGGCTACGTCACACGGTCGCGCACCTTCATGCCGCCAGGAACCGTCTCGCCATTCGTCATGCGGTTCGATGTCGGCAGTATCCCCATCGGCTACCTCGTGCTCCGGAGCGAGACCAAGTCGATCGGCGAGATCCAGGACCAGGCGCTCTTCAAGGTTCGGCCGATGTTCGCCAGCCTGCCGGGAGTGTCGGCCCCGCCCCCCTTCGGCGGCAATCAGCGCACGGTAGCGATCCGCGTCGACCCCGAGCGGCTCCGTTCGTACCAGATGTCGCCCGACGAAGTCGTTAACGCACTGACGACCGGCAACTATATCAGCCCGTCGGGCACCGTTCGCATCGGCGACGAGATGCCGTTCGTACCGATCAACTCGCTGGTCAAGCAGGTCAAGGAGCTGGAGAACATCCCGATCCGCCCCGGGCAGGATCCCTCCGTCTACATCCGCGACATCGGTACCGTCCACGACGCCACCGATGTCCCCACCGGCTACGCGCTGGCCAACGGCCGACGGGCTGTCTACATCCTGGTCACGAAACGGGCCGACGCCTCGACCCTCTCCGTCGTCAACAACGTCCGGAAGGCCCTGCCGAGCATGCAGGCTGTCCTGCCGGACGACATCGAAGTCAGCTTCGAGCTCGACCAGTCGCCGACCGTCACCAAGTCGATGTGGACGGTCGTGACCGAGGGCCTGATGGGGGCGTGCCTCACCGGGCTGATGGTGCTGCTGTTCCTCCGCGATTGGCGGAGCGTGATCGTCGTCGTGCTCAATATCCCGTTCGCCCTCTGCGGCGCTCTCGTCGGCCTGTGGCTGACCGGGCAGACGATCAATCTCATGACCCTCGGCGGGCTGGCGCTGGCCATCGGCATTCTGGTCGATGAGTCGACCGTGGAAGTCGAGAACATCCACCACCAGATGGAGCGGACCCGCTCGGTCGCCCGGTCGGTGCGGCGGGGCAACCAGCAGACGGCCGTCCCGCGCCTGCTGGCGATGCTCTGCGTCCTGGCTGTGTTCATCCCGTCGTTCTTCATGCAGGGGGCAGCCAGGTCGCTGTTCGTCCCGCTCTCGCTGGCCGTCGGGTTCGCGATGGTCTCTTCCTACCTCCTCTCCAGCACATTCGTGCCGGTCATGTCGACGTGGCTGCTCCGCCACCACCACCGGGTTGCCGGCGATGCGGCCGGGCGGCAGACCACGTTCGCGCGTGCGCAGCAGTCCTATGGCCGGGCGGTCGCGAAGATCGTCCGATGGCGACGGCTGGTCGTGCCGGCGTACCTCGTCATATCGGTCGGCGTTAGCTTCCTGGTCGGCCGGACGCTCGGGGTCGAGATCTTCCCCAGGGTTGACGCAGGGCGATTCCAGCTACGCATGCGTGCCCCCGACGGGACTCGCTATGAGAAGACCGAGCAACTGGCGCTCGCCGCACTCCGGCAGATCGAAAAGGAAGTGGGCAAGGACGGCGTCGAAACCTCGGTCGGCTATGTCGGCCTCATCCCGTCGACCTACCCGATCAATTCCATCTTCCAGTGGACGGGCGGTCCCGAGGAGGCGATCCTCCGGGTTGCACTCAAGGAGGGCTCAACGGTCAAGATCGAGCAGCTCAAGGAGCGGCTTCGCGAGACGCTGGCGAAGGAGATGCCGGGCGTACGGCTCTCGTTCGAGCCGGCCGACATCGTCAGCGAGGTCATGAGCTTCGGCTCTCCCACCCCGGTCGACGTGAGCGTTACCGGCCCGAACCTGGCCGAGGATCGAGCCTTCGCAGAAAAAATCCGCAAAGAGCTGGCCCAGATCCCGTCGCTGCGCGACCTCCAGTACGGCATGTCGCTCGACTACCCGACGGTCGAGGTCGAGCTGGATCGCGAGCGGGCGGGCATCAGCGGCGTGACCGCCCAGGACGTAGCCCGGTCGGTCCTCACGGCCACCTCGTCGAGCCGTTTCGTCGTCCCCAACTACTGGCCCGACCCCAAGACCGGGATCGGTTACCAGGTGCAGGTCGAGATCCCCTATCAGATCATGAACTCCATGAACCAGGTGGAGACGGTTCCCATCCAGCGCCCAGGGCTCGACCGCCAGGTGCTGCTCCGCGACGTCGCGACGGTCAAGAGAGGCACGATGCCCGGTCAGTACAACCGCTACAACATGAAGCGGTCGGTAAACCTCACGGCGAACATCGCGGGCGAGGACCTCGGCCGGGTCGCCGGCCACATCGAACGGGCCGTGAAGCGAGCTGGTGCCCCGCCCAAGGGGGCGACCGTAGACGTGCGCGGTCAGATCGCCCCGCTGAACGAGATCCTCCGGGGGCTCTGGATCGGCCTGGGGATGTCCATCGTGGTCATCCTGTTGCTGCTGACGGCCAACTTCCAGTCGGTGAAACTGGCCTTGGTCGTCATCTCGACCACGCCCGCCGTCGTCGCGGGCGTGGTGCTCGATGCTCTGGCTGACCCGGACGACGGTCAACCTCCAGTCGTTCATGGGGGCGATCATGGCCATCGGCGTGGCGGTGGCCAACGCGATCCTGCTGGTGACCTTCGCCGAGCACCACCGCCGCGAGGAGGGGGCGGAGTCGGACAAAGCCGCGATCGAGGGCGCCCAGGGCCGGCTCCGGCCGATCCTGATGACCAGTTGCGCCATGATCGCCGGCATGGTGCCGATGGCGCTGGCGTGGAGCGAGGGGGGCGAGCAGACGGCGCCCTTGGCCCGCGCGGTCATCGGCGGATTGGCCGCCGCAACGCTGGCGACGCTGGTCGTGCTGCCCACCGTTTTCGCGCTCGTCCAGGGCAACGCAAGCCTTGAGTCCGCCTCCCTCGACCCCGACGACCCGGCGAGCCCGCACCACCACGAAGAGGAAGAGGAGTCGACTGAGCCGGCCGGCACCGGTCATCGACACCAGATATTGATCATTCCCCAAGACACCACGAGTTCAACGCGACTAGCCGTCGCGCCCTGGCCTTCCACGGAGCGTCCACAGATGCTTGAACCATGCTCACCGCAATATGATAATCCTTGCTATCGCGGCTGCCGCGGCGGCGGCCGGCTGCGAACAACTCTCGGAGACGAAGGCGGACCATCCGGCACAGCCGGTGACGCAGGTGGAAGTTGTCAAGCCCGAGCGGCATACGGTAGCAGCGCACCGTCGGCGAGCCGGGCCAGCTCCAGGCCTACGAGACCACGCCGATCCACGCCAATATCGCCGGCTACGTCAAGAACTGGACGGTCAACATCGGCTCCGAGATCAAGAAGGGCCAGGTGCTGGCCGAGCTCTACGTCCCCGAGGTCGAGGCGGACCTCCAGGAGAAGCAGGCGGCGGTCGTGCAAGCCCAGGCCAAGAAAGCCCAGGCCGAGGCTGCGGTCAAAGTCGCTCAGGCCGCCGTCGCCAGTGCCGACGCCAGGGTCACGGAGGTCCAGGCCGGGGTCAAGCGGGCGGAAGCCGAGCTGACCCGCTGGCAGCAGGAGTATCGCCGGATCGAGCAACTGTTCAACGAGCGCGCACAGACCGGGACGCTGCTCGACGAGACCCGCAGCAAGCTCCACTCGGCCGAGGCGTCTGCCGACGAGGTCCGGGCCAAGGTCAAGTCGGCCGACGCGGCCCTGACCGAAGCCCGGGCCGAGCTGGACAAGGCTCGCTCCGACGTGGTCGCCGCCGCTGCCAGCATCGACGTTGCGACGGCCTGGGTCCGCCACGCCGAGGCCATGCTGGGGTATTCCAGGATCGAGGCCCCCTACGACGGCATCATCACCCGGCGCAACGTCGATACCGGTCAGCTCACCCGCCCGGGTTCTGACGCTCCGCCCCTGTTCATCGCGGCCCGGACCGACGTCGTCACCATCGTCATCGACCTCCCCGAGATGTACTCAACCGAAGTCAACCCGGGCGACGCCGCTCTCGTCAAGCTCCAGGCGATGAAGGGCCGGACTGTCGCGGGGAAGGTCACACGAACCGCGTGGGCGCTGGACCCGAAGACGCGGCACCATCCGCACCGAGATCGACATCCCCAACCCGGGCGGCAAACTTCGCCCGGGCCTTTACGCGTACGCCACTGTCATCGTCGAGGAGCACAAGGACGCGATGACGATCCCGACGACTGCGATCATCCAGGAGAAGGACAAGGCGTTCTGTGTGCGTCGTCGTGGACGGCAAGGCCGTTCGCAAGCCGATCGAGATTGGTCTCACCGATGGCACCCTCACCGAGGTGGTCTCCGGCCTGGACGGGAGCGAGCTCGTCGTCAAGGCAAACGCCGCCTCGCTGAGCGACGGGCAGGTCGTCAAAGTTCAGCAACAGGCCGCGAAGCAAGGAACACCTTAACGATTGCGCGGTCTGTTCGGAAGTCGCGATTGAGCCCGCTCCAGCAATGCCGGCCGATTCACCGCGTCGCTCGGGCCCGCTGGTCGCACCGGGCCAGAGCCGGTACAATGCCGGTGTACAAAGTCATCGATCGCGATCGATCTCCGCGCTCGAGCACCCGGACGACAATTCCGCGCCGTCTCGAGTCGAGAGGACTGGGCCATGACACGTAAAGAATGGCTGCTCCCGCTGGCCGGTTTGACGGCCGGATTGCTGATCTCGAGCCGATTCGGGCTGCTCGCCCAGGATCGGCCCGCGACGACGAGGCCGGACGCGATCCCCTCGGCGCGCCGGATCCCGATCCGACTGCCAAAGCAGCGCCCGAGCAGAGCCGGATCGATGAACGAGAGATGACCGGGCCCTCGGCCCGGGGATCCTCGGCGCCGCCACGCTGCAGGATGCGCTCCTGCGTCCCTATCGATTCCCGTTTGCGCGCCCGACCTCGTTGGAGGAAGTCTGCAAGCACCTGAAGGCGTCGCTGAAAGCGGCGGTTGTTCTCGACCTGGCCGCGCTCGACCGGCAGAAAGTCGAGCCCGACGACTCGGTCCAGCTCGAGCTCGACGGGGTGCGATTGAAGACGGGACTCAAGCTGCTCCTTGACCAGGTGGGCCTCACCTATCGCGTTGTCGCCGAAGACAACTTGATGATCATCACCGACCGCGAAGGGTCGGAGGATCTGGCCGAACGGGTTTTGGCCGAGCTGCGCGCGCTCCACCGCGACCTGCACGAACTGCAGGATGCCGTCGACGAGCTGCGCGAGAGCATGGGAGACGAGGGTGAGGAAGGTCTCCGCGTGCACAAGCCGACGATCATCGAGGAGATGCCCGAGCGCGGCGGAGAGAAGCCGGAGAGCCTCCCGGCTCGGCCGGAGAAGCCGCGGCAAAAGTCCGAGGGGGCGCAGGCACCGGGCGGCACGCCCGACCCCGTCTCGCGTTCCACTGGCCGCCCCGCGCCGTCGCATCTGATCCGGTTGCGCCCCGCCGTCTTGCGGGGTTCCGTTCCCGGGTGGGGAGCCTGCCGACGCAAGGTCGCCAGCGTCGGCGGCCCCTGGATCCGGATTCGCGAATCGCCCTCCTGCGAGATCACGATGCGACAGTCGAGCGCAGCGAAACCAGATCCGCCGCTGGCAGAGGACGCGGCCAACCCGGAAGGCCCGCGCCGACCGGAGGCCCGCGCACCACGGCGCTCGCGAGCGGCGACACCCGGGCACTCCTGGTTCAGCGAGCCCAGGTCGGTCGTATGGATCGCCCTGGCCTCGGCCGTACTGTTCGGTGGCTGGCGGAAGCTGCACCAGGGGTGGCGCGCTCGCAAGGCGGTCGTCCGCCTCGGCGACCCCGGCGCGTCGCCGGCCGAGATCGAGGCCGTCGCCGAGCACGGCCGAGCCGGTGTGTGGGAGCTGCTGCGAATCTTCAGCTCGACCCAGTCGGAGCCGCAGCGCCGCGCCGCCGGGGTCGCCCTCGCGCGGCTATGGCGGCTGGACCACCTCGTCGCCGAGGAAGAGCAGGCCGTCGTGCGGCGTGGCTACGCCGTCACCTGGAGCGCCCGCCGCCGCTTGCCTCGCGCGCTTGCCAACCCGGTCCCGATTTCGGTCAGCTACGAGGTACCGTTCCTCGAGGACGGTGCGAATCGCGTCGGGCCTTCGAACCTCGAATGGTCGCATCGTGTGCTGGGTGCGCGCCGTGCCGCGCTCGAAGAGGATTCCCCGTGGACCCCCGGGCCCGGGCACGTCACGTTCAAGATCTTTCCGCGCGATTTCGAGACCAACGGTCCACATCGCCTCGTCCTCGCGACCCGGGTGCGCACCACCGGCCTCACCGATTCCTGGGAGATCGAGCTTCCGCATATTCCGTTCAACTTCGAATTCGACCCCGCCCTGCAACTGGACGCGATCCTCACGCTGCCTGACTCGATCCGCGATGAGGCCATCGCCCGCGCGATCCGGCTCGAGCCGGCTCCTCCCGAGGATGGAAAGCCCGCGAAGTATCTCTCACTGGGCTCGGATTGGAGTCTGCGCAACCCGCCCCGGCTCGCGGTGACGACCCCGCTCCCCTGCGACCTGGCGCATGCGATCTCGCTCGAGCTCGACGGCTCCGGCGCCCGGCTCCCGGCAGGGCAGCTCGTCCTGAGCGGGCAGGGGATGCCGCAGCATCACCCGGCGGATCGAAATGCCGGCATCCGCTTGTTTGACCTGGAGCCGATCCCCGCTTTGCCTGCCGATGTGTTTGACCGGCCGGGCGTGCGCAGGATGCGCGTGAGCCTCCAGGCCGATCCCGGCGGGGGCTGGGCCGATCCGGAGATCCGCTCGATCTGGCCCGGCAGCACGCTAACCGACTGGGTCGACGTCGAGATCATGCGTCGCTAGGCCGGTTATGCAAGGGCGCCGCCCGTGACGGTCAGTGGTGATGCTCCATGCCGAGATGATCGTCGGCGCCAAGGTTGAGACCGTCGGTCCTGGACGCGGCTTTTCGATCCCTGCCCGCCCGGTCTCCGGAATTTAGCGGAGCCTTGCCGGGCGCGTGCGGCCCGCGGGTGAGCGTCTGGGCCATCTGAACGGCCAGGTCGTGAAACTGTCTCGGGTCGGTCGGGGCCGGAGCCAGGTTGACGGCGCTCGGGTCGTAGGGAGCGCGAGGATCGACCGGCATCGACACCTGGTGAGTCTGGATGTTGTATACGCCGTAGAAGACGTCCAGATTCCTGGTGCCGGTGCGCTCGACCTCCTGGCGAAGGTCGTAGGCGCCTTGCGCGGCGTTCACGCAGACGGCAACGTCGATCAGCATCTGCCGGTAATTCGGCAGCTCGCGGACGCGTTCACCGCAGACGTGCCGCAGCCCGTGGTCGGCCTCGCACACTGCGACAAAGATCCGCTGGATGATCGAGCGCAAGGCCGGCGACGACCCCTTGGTCCAGAGATCGTGCGGCTCGAGGAATGAGTCGACCGTCGCCGTGACGGCGCCGCAGCCGAGATGCCCCAGCACCACCAGACATTTCATATTGTCGGTCAGGGCGTGCAGCGCGAAAGTCAATGCTGCCCAGGCACACGTCTCCCAGGACGTTTCCCGCGACCCGGACGATGAACAGCTCGTTGAACCCCTGGCCAAAGAGCAGCTCGGTCGGTACGCGGGCATCCGAGCAGCCCATGACCACGGCGAACGGCGCCTGTTTCGGGGTCTCGCGCTGGGACCCCTTGGCTCCAAGGTGGAGGCCCTTGGTCGGCACCACGTACTCCACGCCCTCCTCGGACATGTCACAGGTGCGGCAGCTCTCCATCCAGCTCGAGAACATGCGGTTGCCGTCTTCCAGCGCCTTCCGCGCTGCCGCTGGGTCCGACGGAGCGGGCTTGGCGCCCTGATTGCGGGGATCGTACCGAAAGATGTAGTCGATGGTATTCATGACGTCTTCCTTCATTGGATTGCCGGTCGCCTGCCACGGCGTATCCCTTGCGCCCGCCTGCACCCATTCTAATTGAGCCGCCGTGGACATTACAGGGACGCGGCGCCTGCGGGTCATGGCCGCCTGCAGCCTCGATCGCTCGCGGTCAAGCGTTGGGTGATTCAGGTGTCGCCGGTGCTCGCACGTCGCGCGCTCTGCACGCTCGATCGTCGCGCTCGCGCTTCCCGCGACGATCCGGGCGGCGACGCGCACCGCCTCGATCAGGCTCGAGGGATCGGCCAGGCCTTTCCAGGCGATGTCAAAGGCCGTGCCGTGGGCCACGCTCGTTCGCACGATCGGCAGGCCCAGGGTCACGTTGACGGCGCGCTCGAAACCGATGGTCTTGAGCGCGATGTGCCCCTGGTCGTGGTACATCGCCACCACGGCGTCGTAGGCGCCGGCCAGCGCATGATGAAACAGCGTGTCGTTGGGAAACGGGCCGGAGACGTCGATTCCTTCGAGCGCTTGTGGCCGCGACCGCCGGCCCGATGAGCGACTGCTCTTCATCGCCGAAAAGCCCATCCTCGCCGGCGTGCGGGTTGAGCGACGCGACGGCGATCCGCGGCGGCAGGCCGCCGGTCAAGGGCCGCATCGCCTGGTCGGCCAAGCGGATCTTCGCGAGGACGGCGTCGGTCGTCAAAAGCTCGAAAACCCGCTTGAGCGCAACGTGCAGCGTCACGTGGACGACGCCCAGCCCGGTGCCGCGCCGCGCAGCCTGGGACCGCGTTGCACCGAGCCGGCCAAGTCCGTCTCCAGGTAGAGCATCATCGCGTGGTCGGCCACGCCGCAGCGTTCGGCCAGGATCTCGGTATGACCGGGATGAATGATGCCGCTTTGCCGGAGGGCCTGCTTGTTGAGCGGCAACGTCGTGATCGCATCGATGCGGCCGGCGAGGGCCAGCGCGGTCGCCGTCGACAAGAAATCGAACGCCGCCCGGCCGGCCCGCGCGTCGACCATGCCGGGCGGCACCTGGGAAAGATCGCCGTGATCGCCCGGGACCCGCAGGCAGGGGATCAGCTCGGGCCAAGGATCGGCCTGCTCGGGCGCTTCGATCGACCTGCACCTGGATTCGCGCGGCGACCGTCGACAGAGCCAGCGCGCGCTCGAGCACGCGGGGTCGCCGATCACGAGCGGGCGGGCCAGGGCGTGCAGCCGCGGATCTGCCCAGCCCCGGCGATCACCTCCGGGCCGATGCCCGCCACGTCACCCATCGTCAAGCGCGACCAGCGGACGTTGTGACTCGTGCTTCATCGAAATACTCGAGCGATCGGGTATCCACCGCGGGTCGCGCGCACGGGCGAAATGCCCGGTGCCGGCCTGCGCATGTCCGGATTCGCGGCATGCCTGGCCCCTCAGGTTATTCTATCGGCACCGGCCGGGACCGGCGACGGCACGGCAGCTTGTGCGTCGCACCGCGGCGAGCGCCGTGTCGTGCTCGCGGGCGACCGCCGCCCTTCGGCTCGTGCGCTCAACTATTCAGTGAACTGCCGACCCTGTAAGATGCACCTGTGGGTAGACGCGCCTGCAGCTATTCCGTTCTCCGTCGAGGCGCCCTTGCCAATGCGAGCGCGACCAGTCACGAACCGGCTGAAGCCCGGTCGTCGCCGCGATTGACCGCAGAGGTAGACGAGACATGCTGAACCAGGATCTGAAAGACAACGTCGTTTCGCGGATCTTGCCGAACGTTCGAACCCCCGCCCAGTACGTGGGGGGCGAGCTGAACAGCGTCGCGCAGGACCACCGGACCACGCGCGGAACCGTCTGCCTGGCGTTTCCCGACACGTATGCCCTGGGGATGAGCCACCACGGGCTCCAGGTGCTCTACAGCCTGATGAACGCGGCCGGGCTGGGCCTGCGAGCGGGTGTTCACGCCCTGCCCGATTTCGAGAACGCGCTGCGGCAGCATGGGCTGCCGCTCTACAGCCTGGAGACCTTCACGCCGCTGCACGAGTTCGACGTCCTGGGCTTCTCGCTCCAGTACGAGATCTGCTATCACGAACGTCCTGACGATGCTCGACCTGGGTGGCATCGCGCTCCACGCCGAGGACCGCGGTCCGGACGACACGCTGGTGATCGCCGGGGGGCCGGGCGCCCAGAACCCCGAGCTGCTCGCGCCGTTCATCGACCTGTTCGTGATCGGCGACGGCGAGCCGAGCCTGCCGGTCGTCTGCGACCTGTGGAAGTCGATGCAGGGCTCGGGCCTGTCGCGCGCGGAGAAGCTGGCGCGGATCGCCGGCAGCGTGGAGTGGGCCTATGTCCCCCGGTTCTACGAGCCGATCTACCGCGAGGACGGCACGATCCTCGAGATCCGCCGCACGCGCGACGACGTCCCCGAGGAGATCAAGCCCTGCGTGATCCGGGACCTGGACGCAATCCCGCTGCCGACCCGGCCGATCGTCCCGTTCGTCGAGACGACGCACGACCGGATCGCCATCGAGATCATGCGCGGCTGTCCCTGGCAGTGCCGGTTCTGCCAGAGCACGGTCATCAAGCGCCCGCTCCGCTATCGCACCGTCGAGACGATCGTCCAGGCCGCGCTCGAGAGCTACCACGCCACCGGCTACGACGAGATCAGCCTGCTGTCGCTCTCCACCAGCGACTACCCCGATTTCGAGGAGCTGGTGACGCGGATGAGCGAGGTCTTCACGCCGCTGGGGGTGAAGATCTCGCTGCCCAGCCTGCGGATCACCGAGACGCTCAAGAAGATCCCCGCGCTCCTGGCCGAGGGGCGGCGGAGCGGCCTGACCCTGGCTCCCGAGGTCGCGCGCGACGACATGCGCGAGCAGATCCGCAAGCCCATCGACAACCAGGACCTCTACGACGGCTGCGCCGAGGCGTTCCGCCGCGGCTGGCGCAAGGTCAAGCTCTACTTCATGTGCGGCCTGCCCGGCGAGCGCACCGCCGACCTCGACGGCATCGTCGAGATGGCCGAGACCATCGCCCGGATCGGCAAGGAGGTCACCGGCCGCTATGCCGAGGTCACCGCCAGCGTCTCGAACTTCATCCCCAAGCCGCACACGCCCTACCAGTGGAACGGGATGCAGACCCGCGACTATCTCCACTGGGCACACCGGTACCTCCGGTCCCGGGTCAAGCTCCGCTCGGTCACGGTCAAGTGCCACGACATCGAGCGGAGCATGCTCGAAGGCATCCTGACCCGCGGCGACCGCCGGGTCGCGCCGGCGCTCGAAGCCGCCTGGCGCCGCGGGGCCCGGCTCGACGCCTGGAGCGAGCACTTCAACCCCCAGCTCTGGTGGGATACCTTCGCCGACCTCGGCATCGACGTCCCGTTCTACAGCCATCGCGAGCGGCCGATCGAGGAAGTCCTCCCCTGGGACCACATCCGCATCAAGTACGGCCGCGACTACCTGGCCAAGGAGCAGAACCGCTCGGTCGTGCAGCTCGAAGCGATGGCCGGGGCGGTGTGACTTGCCAGAATGACGGATTCCAGGATTCCGGATCGTTGGACCGTGGAGCTTTCCGGGGAGTTGAATCATGGCGACCGTATGCCAAGCCCAAGCTGCTGACCGCCGAGGAGTTCATGGCGGCCGACCTCGGCGAGGGAACCTTCGAACTGGTGCGAGGGGAGGTTGTCGAAGTGCCGCCGCCGATGCCGGAACATGGACGTTGTGTGCAACAATGTCGCGGCGATCCTCTGGAATCTACGGCCGCCAGTCGGGATTCGGATATTCGCTCTCGAACGACTCGGCCGTGCTGACCGAGCGCGGACCCCGACACCGTCCGCGGCCCCGACGTCTGCTTTTACAGCCACGCCCGCTGGCCGCGATGCCGAGGTCGGCAGCGGCTTGCCTCCGGTGCCGCCCGACCTGGCCGTCGAGGTCGATTCGCCCGGCAATCGACTGCGGCGAGATGAACAAGAAGATCTCCGAATATCTTGAAGTCGGAGTCTCGCTGGTCTGGGTCGTCTATCCGGCAAGCCGGAGCGTGACCATCTACCGCTCCCGATGATGAGCCACCTCTCGTTCTGCGCGAAGACGAGGTCATCGAGAACCTCCCCGAGCTGCCCGGTTTCCGCTGTCCCGTGTCCGACTTCTTCGTCTGAGCCGCGACCGAGGAGCCTTCCCAGTCGCCCCATGACAGCACCCCGTCTCCCGACCGCGACCGTTCGACGCCCCCGCTGGCCCTGGGTGGTGCTGGGCCTGGGCTTGGTCTGGACGGTCTTGATCCGCGTGCCCCTGATCCTCAACGCCGAGGATCACCTCGACAGCGACCTGGCCGTCGACGGCCTGACCTTGCTCGACGCCGTGCACGGCCACTGGCGGTGGCATTATCCCGGGAACGCCGTACATGGGCATCCTGCCCATGCTGTTCTCGTATCCTCAGGCCCTCGTCTGGGGGACCAACCGATCACGCTGGTCAGCGGCGGGACGGTCATCTGGGTGCTGGTCGTGGCTGCGACATTCTGGCTGGCCTGGAAGGCTATTCGGGCTCGCGGTCGCGGGCTGGGCGATCGTGCCGCTGGTCTTCTCGTCGATGGGGACGATCTGGCTGTCGGGCCGGATCACCGGGGGGCACCTGCTCGACCCTGGTCTGGCACACGCTGGCGTTCGTGGGCCTCCATGCCTGTCTGACACGCGGCGGCTGGCGCGTGCGCGGCCGTGCTCGGGCTCTGGTGCGGCCTGGGGCTCTATCTCGACGCGATGTTCCTGTTCACGCTCGCCGGGACTGGTGCCGGCGGCGGTGCTCGCCTGGCTTCTCGGCGGGACGATCGCGCGTGGGAATCGCGCTGGCCGCGGCGTTCCTGGTCGCGATGATGGTCGGCCTGCTGCCGCGCGAGATCGGCCGGCGGGTCGATCCGTACGACGCCTATCCGTCGCAGTTCGCGGCGACCTTCGAACCCGGGCCGCCTCGCGCGAGCACGCCCGCCTGCTGGTGCTTGCATTGCCTGCCGCGGCTGATCGCCGGCACCGAGCTGAACGACTATCGAAGGACGCCGATCGACGTCGAGACGTCACTCCCGGTGCCGGCCATCGCTCTCTTCATCGGGGATCGAACTCGCGGCGGTTCATCCGCCGTCGGCCGAAGGAATGGCTGCGCCGTCCTGATCGCTGGTCGGCTTCGTCGGTGGCGATCGTCCGGCTGGCGCGTCGATTCCGTGCGACGGCCGGATCCGGCCCGGCAGGCGTCGGTCGCGGCGCTACTCGTCTCGGCGCTCCTGATCGTGGCCGCGTTCCTGGTGAACCGGAACATTTACAACTCCGACAATTACCGCTACCTGATCTACCTGCTGACCCCCTGGTCGCTGGGCTTCGGGCTCGTGCTGGACGACCTGGCGCGGCGCGGCCTCGCGGCCGCCTGGCGGCCTGGCTCGTCGCGGCGTCCTGGTCGCGGTGATGACCGCGATCGACATTCCGCTGGTATCGAGACACACGTCATTACCTCGACGAGCAGGGGACTGCCGCGTCCGGGTCGAGCCTCCACCCTGGTCGGAGCTGGCTCGTTCGCGGACGTCGCGATCGCCGAGCCCGGTCGCCCGAAGTCGCCGGGATTCGACGATCCCTGCGGACGTGACCCACGTCTTCGGCGGCTACTGGGACGTCTACCGGATGGCGTTCCTGTCGGGCAAGCAGGTCGTCGGCATCCCCTTTCCGATCTACCCCAACCGGTTCCCGGGCTGGTCGCGCGGGCTCGGGCCGGATCGTGGCAAGCTGCTGGTCCTGCTGCCGGCGAATCGAACGAACCGCGCGTCGAGGAGTCGCGAGCCGGCCTCGACGCCGCGAGACGGCTGGAGCTCGCCGAGCATCGGCGGGAGACGGACGCCACGGCGAATCGTCCGATCCGGCGTCGTCGGATCGACTTGGCGGCCGCGCCCTTCGCGACGGTCTGGCAGGCGGACGGGCGCGATCCCGCCGAGGCTCGATCGTCTCCGGGTCGTCGTTCCCTCAACTCGAGCCAGCGAGGCGCGAGTCGTGTCCAGCGGGGAATCCGCAACGACTGACGGGTCGTTCGAGCTGTTCGAGCGCGCCCCTGGGGCCGGGGCGACCTGGTCGGCACTCCTGGTCTGGACGCTGGCGATCGCCGCCTTCTTCTGGGACGTGGTCAGCCTGCGTGGCGCGCTCTTCTACTTCGACATCACCGAGATCAACTATCCCTATCGCGCCTTCTTCGCCGAGGAGCTGCGGGCCGGCCGGTTCTCGCGCTGGTGCCCGGGGCTCTACTGCGGCCTGCCGCTCTACAGCGAGAGCCAGGCGGGCTATCTGCATCCGCTCAAGTACCTGCTCTATCCCTGGCTGGCGACCTGGCAGGCGTTCAACCTCGACACGGTCCTCTCGGTCTGGCTGACCGGCGTGGGGACGTATCTCTGGCTGCGGCGGCACGTCGGGCCGGCGGGGGCACTGACCGGGGCCGCCGTCTTCGGCCCGAGCGGGTACGTCTGGGGCCACCTGATCCACACCAGCATGATCAACGCCCTGGCGAGCGTCCCGTTCGTGATCTGGGGCCTGGAATGGTCGTGGTCGTCGGGTCGATGGCGAGGGGCCGTGCTCGGGCGGCCTGGCGCTGGCCTGCCAGGTCTTCGCCGGCCACCTTCAGGACGCGCTGCTGACGATCGGCCTGGTCGGTCTCTACGGGCTCTACCGCGCGGCGACCGAGCGCGACCGTGAAGGCGCGGCTGCGCGCCCTGGGGATGGCGGTCGTCCTGGTCGGGCTGGGCGTCCTGCTCTCGGCCGTGCAGTGGATCCCCTCCAAGGAGCTGCTCGATCGCTCGCCGCGTGCCGGGGCCTGACCTGGGAGATCTGACTTTCGGCTCGTGGCACCCCGAGCTGCTGCCGACCCTGGTCGTCCGCGAGGCCTACGGCACCCGCGCCGCGACACCGACTGGATGGACGGCTTTTATCCCTACCACGAGATGAACGCCTACATGGGCCTGATCGCCATGGTGCTGGCGGTCGTCGGCGCCGGCGGCGCGGCCGTGCGCGACCGCTGGGCGAACTTCTGGGTCATGCTCGATCGGCGTCGGGGCGATGCTGATGCTGGGCAGGTTCACGTTCCTGTTCGACTACGCCCATCGGATCCCGATCCTGGGCAGCTCGCGCGAGCCGGTGCGGTTCCATCTCTGGGTGTCGCTGGGGGTGGCCGCGCTGGCGGCCGTCGGCGTCGAGCGGCTCGGCCGGCCCGGCGCGGTCTCGCTCCGCGGCGGGCTTGATCCTGGCCGGCGTGCTCGTCGCGCTCTCGATCCCGATCATGATCTACGTCTATGCCCCGGTCTGGACCCAGCCGAAGCGCTGGACCGAGCCGGATCATCTCGCCCAGTTCCGATGGCTGGGCCGTGAGCTGATCGTCGCCGTGATCCGGACGGCGCTCCTGGCGGCGCTGGCCTGGTGGGTCGCTCGGAGTGCGGTGCGGACCCGCAATCCCGTCAACCGCGTGCGCGGCTGGCCGCGATTCTGCCGCTTCCTGGTCCTGGCCGACCTCCTGGGTGCCCACTGGTCGACGTGCCCACGGTCGATCCGCGGTACTGGACCGAGCCGCCCGAGACGGTCCGGCGCCTGAAGTCCGACCCCGGTCTCATCCGCGTCTTCGGCGGGGCCGACAAGTCGTCCGGCGAGCCGGGTTACGCCTCGCGAGCCGATCGATTTCCTCGCGGTCCGCGACCCGCTGGACTGGAGCCTGCCCTCGGTCTGGCACCTCGCCTCGTCGAGGGGAGAGACGCCGATGATCTCCCGACGCTGCCTCGATTACACCGACCATGCGCATCACCGGAAGGGGTCGGTTCGACTCGAGGGCGACTCGCACGTCGTCACCGGCCGACGTGCGATGCGGGGCAATCTCTTCGTGCACGAATGGACCGGTCGGCGCGGCGTTCATCCATCGCAACCCCGATGTCCTGCCGCGGGCGCGGCTGGTCGGCCGGCCGGTCTACGCCGAGGATCGGCTCTCGGCCATCGCCGCCTGAGACGTCTGACGCTCGGACGTCCAAGCTCCGCGACCACCTGGTCGTCGAGGATCCCTCGCATCCGCTCCGCGATGGACGCGACGGTCTCGGGCACGGCCCGGATCGTCGAGGACCTCCCCGAACGGGTCGTGGTCGAGACCGACGCGGCGACGCCCGCTTATCTCGTCCTTTCCGACACATTCGACCCGGGCTGGTCGGCGACCGTCGACGGCCAGCCGGCGCCGATCCGGCCCGCCTATGTCGCCTTCCGCGCCGTCTATCTTCCGCAAGGGAAGCACACGGTCGTCTTCACTTACCGCCCGGCGGGATTCGACTAGGCTTGGGCTTGACCGGCTGCGGCATCCTCCTGGGGCTGGTTCTCTGGTTTTGGCCGCTCCGGCCGGTCGAGCTTGCGCCGGATCACGCGAACTTGGGTTGGCCGCCGCGATGGCGGACATGGTGGTTCGCTGGGTCTGGGAGTGATCGTTCTGATCTCGGTCGTGGCGATCGGCCCGGGAGGACGCCCGGTGCTTCAGAGCCGCTGGACGACAGTGTTCACGCCTTCACCTGGGGATCGGGCTCGAGGCGATGAGGCCAACCGGCACCGAGGTGATGCTCGGCCGGCCAAGTAAGTCGAGCCGCTCGCTTCCGCGTGAGAGTTTCGGTTATCTTGGATCGAGGTGCGATGACGCTCGGCTGGCCACGGGCTTCCCTGATCACATGGACATGACCGCGTTTCACGAGTTCCTGACGCAGCTTTTGGATCAAGGGAAGATCGTGTTTCGCTCGACGAGGGCGCCGCAGCGATCGGCCCTCCGCGCGCGGCATCGCGATCCTGGCCGAGGCGTTCGAGACGACTTGCCTCTCCGTGGCTGGTCCTCGGGATCGCGTTCGATCCGCGCGGTCGCCTGCGCGGCGGCCGAGCTCGTCCGGCAGGCGAGCTGGGCCCTCGTCAATCACGACGACCGCGTGGCCGATCTGGAGAAGCGACTGAGAGATGCCGGCGCTCGTCGGCGACGCCGTCGCACCACCTCTCCGCCGACCTGATGCTCCGCTACCTGCCCCAGGTCCTGCGGCGGGCTCGCGGCCTTGATCCCGCCGACCCGCTGGTCGAGCTGCTGGCGAACGTTCTTCGGCGCTGGCCGCTCTCGGGCGTGCTCTCCGACGTCGACGGGGCCCGCTGGTCCCCCTGGACTTCGGCGGGCACTCCGGGCTCTTGCTCTTGTATGCCGAGCGTCTGATCGGCAACGATCGACCATCCTGGCGGCCCGAGCAGCCACGGGACCGAGCCTGGGATTATTATGAGCTGGTGCTCCAGGAGCACGGCCGCACCGCTCCGGCGGCCGGACTGCCCGGCCTGTCCGATGAGATGAGATGGGAAGCGTTCATGGTGGATGACACGGTCGCTCGCCTCCGACGCGAGGTCGTCGAGCCGCTCAAGCGGCGATTCGTCGGCCGCGACGAGATCGTCGACCTGATCGCCCTGGCGGTGACGGCCGGCGAGCACCTGTTCCTGCACGGTCCGCCGGGGACCGCCAAGTCGGCCCTGATCCGCCAGTTCGCCATGGCGGTGCGCGGGAACTACTTCGAATACCTGCTGACCCGATTCTCCGAGCCGAACGAGGTCTTCGGCCCGATCGACCTGGTCCGGCTCCGCGAAGGGACCGTCGCCACGGTGACCACGCCGGATGCTCCCCGAGGGCGAGTTCGTCTTCCTGGACGAGCTGTTCAACGCCAACAGCGCGATCCTGAACAACCTGCTGACGGTGCTCAACGAGCGGGTCTACCGCCGCGGGTGCCGAGGTCCACCAGCTGCCGCTGCTGTCGCTGTTCGCCGCGTCGAACCACTTGCCCGAGGACGACGCCCTCCGTGCCTTGTTCGACCGGTTTCTGCTGCGCTGCCACGTGGACAACCTCAACCGCGAGCGAAATGCCCCGCCTGCTGGCCGCCGGCTGGGAGCTGGAGCGGGCCGGCCCGCTGGAGTCTTCGGTCTCGGCGGCCGATCTCCGCGACCTGGCGCGGCAGGTCTACCACGTCGAGCTGACCGGGATCGCCGAGCGCTACGCCGACGTCGTCTCCAAGGTGCGCGACCTGGGCGTGGCGCTCTCGGACCGCCGGGCCGTCAAGGTGCTCAAGCTGGTGGCGGCCTCGGCCGTGCTCTGCGGCCGGTCGACGGCCCGGGTCTCGGACTTCTGGGTGTTCCGCTACGTCTGGGACCGCGAGGAGCAGATCGCCCCCCTGACGGCGCTGGTCGCCGGCGTGATCGAGCCGCACGCCCAGGAGCCCGACGCGCATCCGCTGGCCGCGGTGCCCGACCGGGTCGACGGCGAGGAGATCGCCCGCCAGCTCGACGCCATGACCGCCGAGATCCACGACCGGTCGCTCGGCCTGGCGGCCGTGGCCCGCGTTCGCGAACGGCTCACCGACCTGGCCGACCGCGTCGCCTGGCTGTCCGACGACGCCGCACGCCGGCACCTGACCGATCGCATCGGCGACCTGCTCAATCGCCTGGGCTAGCGAGTGCGCGATCATATCGTGGGCTGAATCGGTCCGCATGGCTACCTTAATGAAAGTACGCGGAGACAGCCGGCGGCAAACGATGGAACATTGCGCACCGCGCCACGCTCCGCAACGCCCCAAGGGCCTTGCTATGCCGGGCGCAATCGCCGACACTGATCACCGGGCGCTCGCTTGATCGCCCACGTCGCGAGCCCGGATCTCGAACCTCGTGCGAGCCGGCCGAGCCACCCAGCCAGCCCGTTCGGCAATCGTTTCAATTCACCATCTTCTACCAGGTGTCATCATGAGCGTTTGCGAGTCTGCCGAGCTCATCGAGCTTCCTCCGCTGATCGCGAGGCCCCGTGTCTCTCGTTGTATCAGCCCACCCACCGGCGGCATCCCGAGAACCAGCAGGACCCGATCCGGTACAAGAACCTCGTGAAGAAGCTCGAAGACTCGCTGCGCCAGCAGTATCCCACCCGCGAGGTTCGATCGCTCCTGGCCCTTTTCCATGCGCTTGCCGACGATCACGGCTTCTGGAACCACACCTACGAGGGACTGGCGGTCTTTGGTGCGCAGAGCTTCTTCCGGGTGTTCACGCTTCAGCGAACGCCCGGGGAGCTCGCGGTTGTCGCCGACAGTTTTCATACCAAGCCCCTGATTCGCATCGTCCAGTCCGCGGACCGCTACCAGGTGCTCGCACTCTCGCGCAAGGCATTCCGGATCTTCGAGGGCAACCGCGATCAGCTGGACGAGCTCGCGCCTTCGCAGGCCGTCTCCAGCTCGATCAACGACGCCCTCAAAGACGAACACACCGATGCCGTGCGGGCGGTTGTGTCCAAGGGCCCCGCCGGCAATATCCATGGCGGCGGGCGATCGAAGAAGGACGAGGCCGACACGACGCCGAGCGATATTTCCGGGCCGTCGATCGGGCCGTCATCGAGCACTTCTCTAAGCCGTCGGGCCTGCCGCTGATCCTGGCCACGCTCACCGAGCACCAGTCGCCATTCCGCTCCGTGAGTCACAACCACGCGCTCCTGCCCGACGGGATCGAGATCAACCCCGACGCCATTTCGGCCGACCAGCTCCGCAAGCGCAGCGTGGCAAACCGTCGAGCCGCATTACCTGGCACGGCTTGCGCGACTCACCGAGGAATTCGGACAGGCAAAATCAAAGTGGCTCGGCACGGACGACGTCGTCTCGATCGCGGATGCGGCCGTTGGCGGCCGCGTCGCCACCATGCTCGTTGATGCCGACCGCAATCTCCCCGGCCGGATCGATCGCGAGACCGGACGCGTCGCGTTCGACGACATCGACCACCCCGGCGTCGACGACGCGCTGGACGACCTGGGGGAGATCGTCCTCAGGAAAGGGGGCCAGGTCGTGGTGGTTCCGAGCCAGCGCATGCCGACCACGTCGGGAGCCGCCGCGATCTACCGTTTCTGATCTGACGTCGGCCCGCCGGGTCAGCTCGGCTCTATCGAATCCTCCAGATCCCCCAGTTGGCGGGCTGCAGTCGCGCTTCGCTCGGGAGGTCGCTCGTCAGGTTTGTGTCCAGGTTGTTCCAGTAGACCCGCAACGTCGTCTGCGAGCCGTTTCCGCGCAGCAGGCCGAGGTCGCCCTGGACCTCGGCTCCGCCTGGATCAAACCCGATCACATGCAGGGGCACCGATAGCTCGAAGTCTCCGCCCGCTCGACCGAGCTGAACGGTTTGGCTGATCTCCACAACTTCATCGAAGCGGACGCGGCCGATCGGAGACTGGTACGTCACTGCGCTCGGGTGGGGCCGTTGCGGCGACTGCCCGGAACAGGACGGCCCGGGTTTTGCCCGCATCCTGTGTGACGAGCACGCGGAGATCGCCTGCGGCCGCGACGCGCCGGCCGCGATCGGCGTGGGGGTCGGTCCCGATCATCAGGTCGAGCGCCCCCTGCCTTGAACAGGTAGCGAAAGTCACCGCCACGGTTGGCGAGTGCACCCGGGTCGTCGGTACGAAATGCGGCGAATAGCCTCTTCTTGCCGAGCATGAGGGCGGCCTTCGCCCTGCCTCCGATATCGGCCCAGACCGTGCCCGTAGGCCAGTCTTCGAGGTTGCCGTCGATGGTGAGATCCTTGTCGCTTCGACCCACCACCAGGGTGTCGCGCAATTGCGCGCACCTCGCTCGACGACAGTCTCCGCGAGCCGAGCGACCGCGTCCTGTGTGACCTCCACAGTGCCGAAGTCGCCGGCGAACCGACTCGAAACCTTCGAGCTTCACGATACTCGAATGCTCATGTCCGACCACCATGAAGATGTCGCCGGCGGACAACTGCGTGATCGTCGGGTGGAAATGTTCGCCGCCGAACGAGACGCCGTCGATCAGCATTCCCCGCCTGGCTGACGGAATCCGCCACGGCGGGGTCGTGGCGCTCGTCGCCGCCCAAGGTCTGCAGGAACAGTCCGTCCATCGTCACCAGAAAGATCGCGCCTTTCTCTCCACTGATGGCCAGCATGTCACCGGTTTCGCCCGTCACCGGCCGCACCGGCGGCCCGTTCACACGCGTCGCTTGCGTGAGCTGGCCGGGTACCGGCAGCCCCCCCTCCATGGTGACGTTATTCATTCGCCACCAGCCGTTGCCGTGTAGATCGGAACCGAAAAATGCGTCGGTGCCATCCCGGTACGTGAAGACCCGATTGCCCGCGATCAAGGGGGATCGCTGCATCGAGGGGAGGCCGGCCAGCGTCGTCCTGGCCAGATCGTAGATCGGCACTCCGCGCTCGTCGATCGTGGGAGTGCAATCACGGTGCCGTAGGAGGTGGTGATCGAAAGGTCGGGTCCAACGAGCGGCATGAGCCCCAGGTCCTCCAGCGGCTCGCCGCGTGCGCCAGTTCGCGTCGACTCGACAAATTTCACCTCATCGGGCGTGGCCACGTGGTCGTCGTTGCGATCGCACCAGGCAAACATGATTCGCGCCGGATCCTTGCCCGCCCACAGCCCACTGATGGCTTGCTGATGCTTCATCGGCCAGCCCCAGACACTGTTGCTCCAGTCGGCGGCGTTGCCGACGACCGCAACCGGGCGCGATGTGATCGGGGTCCAGCCGCCAGATGCCGATACCCCGGTCCTGGTTGTAGCGCAGCTGTCCGTTATAGCAGTTGGTGAGGTAGGTCCGGCCTGCGACGATCGTGGCCCGCTCGGGAGCGGGGCCCGGAATCGTCTCCGCGAACATCTCGGGCCGCCAGTAGACGGCGCTCACCTTCGACTCGCCTCTATGCCAGTCCAGGGCAAACTCCAGGCCGCCCCCTTTCTCATACTCGGCGTAGAACAGCCGGGACTGGTCGTTGGGATCGATCGCTCCACCCCCTCCGTATTTCGGAGGGCCGTACCACGCGCGCACGAACGACCCGTCCCGATTCCAGAGGCTCAGTCGCTTGGGGTAGCTCTCAGCTTCCGCCACCCACAGCCGGCCCTTACTGTCGAAGGCCGCGCCGCAGGGATGGCTCATCCGCTGTTCGTGATAAAGGCCCAGTTGCGGCCCTCCCGGCCGGCCGATCGCCCTTTGAAACCTGCCCTGCGGGCTGAAGACCTTGATCTGGTGGCTCGTGCCCCAGTCCGAGACGAGGAGGCTCCCGTCCTCGTCCACGAGCAACCGGCGCGGCTCCTCGAGACCCGCGGCGACGAGCGTCTCCTCCGCTTCCAGCCGCGCTCTCGGCCGCGACACGAAATCGTTTCACCTGTGTTCCCGTGATCGCGTACAGGCGTCCTTGCACGTCGAAGTGCAGACCGCGAGGCGACGGGATCGGCGCTTCGCCGATCACGCGCTTGCCGCGCGCATCGGCGAATATCAGCTTGTTCATGTGCGTGAAACTGACAACAACCAGGCCGTCGTGAACCGCGAGGCCGTTTGCCCCGTAGGCGCTCGAGTCGGTCCTGAGACGCCGGACGCCGTCGTGCGGGAAGTTTATTGTCACAACCGACTCGATCTCGCCTTTGGCTTTGAATGCGCGAACCTCCATCGTGTCGTTGTCCAGATCCCGCTCGCCGGAGATGTAGACGTATGCCTCGTGATCGGCGATCGCGTGCTGGCCCCGGTCGCGGGCGAGGTGCGTCCCGCCCCAGAAGCCGTCATTCCTGCCGAAAGTGCGGCGCCCGTCCTCCGTCAGCCACACGAATTCATCGCCGGTCTCGCCCGAGGTCGAGCACACCAGCAAGCGGGCTCCTTCGGATGGACGCGCCGACCCGCTCACCGCGGGCAGGAACAGCACATCCGCCGGCGGCGAATGATCGGCCAGCCAGCCCCCCGTGCCGTCGACGGTCTTCCACGGCGGCGTCCCGGGGCTATACACGGAAAACTGGAAGCGCATGCGGATCCCGTCGTGGACCAGGCCGCGCACCCGAACCCGGCCCGCCCGCACGCGACGGCGCACCAGGTTTCCCTGCGCGTCGTGCTCACCGTCGTCGTAGCCGTCCCACCAGAGGGTGCTCTCTCCCGCAGGAAGCCGAATCTCGGCGGCGAGGTTGCGAATGCGCCGGCCTTCGAGATCCTCGACCACCAGAGTGACCATGCCCGGCCGCTCCAGATGCAATCGGATCGGTATGGCGGTCGCATGCGTCGGTTGCGAGTCTTCACGCCCGACGGTCTCACCAAGCCCGGCCGCGCCAGCCGCCGGAAGGTGGCACAGCGCGAGAACAACGATCATGGATCGAGAGACGGGCTTGCGGGTCATCGACGAGTCTCATCCCGGACCAACGACCGATCGGCGAACCCCGATCACACGATCCCGCGCCGGGTACGATCAACTCACTACCATTCGACAAGCACTGCCGGTGCGGGGCCATCCCAGATTGCGGAAATCTCTTCCGAATTTGCGACACACCGCACCGTGCGGCCGCGACATCAGGCGATGTGCCGGGTGTAGCAGCAGCTGCCGTGCTTCGCCGGCATCGATCTTCACACATTCCGCAGCTTGTTCAGCCCATTCAAGGCCGCGACCTTGTAGGCCTCGGCCAGCGTGGGGAAGTTGAACACGTTGTTGATGAAGTAGTCGACCGTGCCGTTGAACGCCATGACCGCCTGGCCGATGTGGATCAGCTCGGTTGCGTTGGTGCCGATCGCGTGCACGCCCAGGATCTGGTGGGTTTCCTGGTGGATCAGCAGCTTGAGCATGCCGGTGTCGTCGCCCAGGAGCTGGCCGCGGGCGAGCTCCTTGTATTGCGCGATGCCGGCCTCGTAGGGGATGCCCGCCTCGGTGAGCTGGTCTTCGGTCTTGCCGACCATGGAGATCTCGGGGATGGCATAGATGCCGAAGGGGAACAGCTCGGGCATCGAGCAGGTCGGAGCTCCGAAGGCATGGCAGACGGCGAGCCGGCCTTGCTCCATCGCGGTGCTGGCCAGCGCCGGAAAGCCGATCACATCGCCGACCGCGTAGATGTGCGGGGCAGTCGGTCTGGTACTGGGCGTTGACCTTGAGCCGCTCGCGGTCATCGGCCGCCAGGCCGACGTTTTCGAGCTGAAGGACCGCGGTCGTTCCCTGCCGGCCGATCGCAGTAGAGCAGGGTCTGGCGCGCGCAGGCTCTTGCCCGACTCGAGCGTCGCCTGGACCACGGGGCCGTTCACCGCCGCTGGACGCGATCTGCTCGATCTTGGCGACCTTTTCGCCGAGTCGAAGCGTCATGCCCAGCCGGCGCATGTGGTACTGAAACGCCTCGGTGATCTCGCGGTCGAGAAACCCGAGGACCTCGCGCCGGCCTTCGACCAGCGTCACCTTCACGCCCAGCGTGGCCATCATGCAGGCGTATTCGGTGCCGATGACGCCGCCGCCGACCACGATCATCGTCTTGGGAAGCTGCTCGAGCCGGAGGAGCGTGTCGGAGCAGAACACGGAATTCTCGTCAAACGGCACGCTCTCGGGCCGGGCGGGCCGCGACCCGGTCGCGATGACGAAGACCTCGGCGCTGATCCGCTCGGAGTCGTCCGGGCGCACGACTTCGAGGAGGTTCGGCGAGACGAACTGGGCCTCGCCCCAGACCAGCTCGATGTTGTTGCGGTCGAAATGGCCGCGGACCAGGTCGAGCTCGTGGCGGATGACCTGCTCGCTGACGAAGATCAGGTCGGCGATCGTGATGTTGCTGCTTGACGCGATAACTCTCGCCGAAGAGCCCGCGGTAGCTCGCCCCGGTCAGATGGAGGACGGCCTCGCGGAGGGCCTTGGACGGGATCGTGCCCGTGTTGATGGCCGCGCCGCCCAGGACGCTGGATTTCTCGATGACGACCGCCTTCTTGCCCAGCTTGGCCGCCTGAATGGCGGCCTTTTGCCCGGCCGGGCCCGAGCCGATCACCGCACAATCAAAGTGCCTCATCCGCGCCGCTCCCGGGATGACATTTCCGTGATCCCGCACCGATCATAACACGATCCTGTCGCTTCGCCCTGTTCCCGCGGCAATTGCGCGGTCGGTCGCGATTCTTCGCCCGCGCGATCGGTCATGCTCAAACGCGCAACTGCGCCGCCTCGGGCGGCAGGTGGAAAAAGCCGATCCCCAGCATGAAGTAGATCGCGATCAGCATCAGGCCCTCGAGCCAGGTCGATTCGCCGTCGTAGATCAAGGTCCGGGTGATGAACACCGCCAGGACGACCGCCCACATCTCGTAACGGCGTGAAGAGCAGGTTCATGTCCTGGCCCAGGAAATAGCCGGCGAAGACCAGGACCGGCGCGACCAGGAGCGCCACCTGGGTGCTGGCCCCGACCGTGATGCCGATCGCCAGGTCCATCTTGTCCTTGCGGGCGAATCGGACGGCGTTGATCAGCTCGGCGGCATTGCCGACGACCGCCAGCAGGAAGACGCCCGGCAAATAGCGGCGTGAGCCCCAGGCTCTCGGCGGCCGGCTCGATCGCGCCGGTCAAGACCTCGCTCATGATCGCCAGGCCGATCGTGACCGCAGCCAGGATCGCCAGCGCCTTGTTCCGGCTCCAGCCGACCTCCGCCTCGTCGACTTCCGCGCGCGGGTGCCGACGTCCTTTTTCTCGGCCTTGACGCCCGACTTGCCCACGACCGGCTTGTGCGTCACCAGGGTGAAAACCAGGCTCCCCAGGTAGACCAGGAACAGGATCACCGCGATCTCCAGCGAGACGTGCCGGCTGGTCTCTGCGTCGGCCACCGGGATGATGCGGTAGATCGCCGGGATGATCAGCCCGAACGAAGCCAGCACCAGCAGTGCACCGTTGATCCGGGCGACCTGGGAATCGAACTTCTGCGTCTTGACCTTGAGCCCGCCGGCGACCATCGAAGCCCCAGCCCGAACAGGAGGTTGCCGATGATCGAGCCGGTGAGCGACGACTTGACGATCCCGATCAACCCGCGATTGCAGGGCGAACAGGCTGATGATGATCTCGGGGGCATTGCCCAGGGTCGCGTTCAACAGGCCCCCCAGCGTCGGCCCGAGATACTCGGCCAGGGCCTCGGTCGCGTCGCCCATCAACCCGGCAAGCGGAACGATCGCCAGCGCCGACGCGGCGAACACCAGGATCGGGTTGAACTGCATCCAGTCCAGCGCGATCGCGACCGGGATGAAGACCAGCAGCCAGTTCAGCTTCAAGGGACGACTCCGTCGATCCGGGCCGGCATTCTCGCGCGACTGGGCGACGCCAACCGCGCCTTGGTTCGAACACAGCATAACCGGCACTAACCGCCACTTCAGCAGTCTGGAAACTCGCGTCGCGGCCTTCGAGTACGCCGCTTCAGGGGCTCGACTCCGCTTTACGCGCGGGAGTCATGGGCGCGGCAAGGCGCCTCCTTTCGTCCGACACGCCCAGAGGACCGGTGCGCCCTTTGCGGGTAAGATCACGGCAGACGCCCGGCGGATCGGTCCGCCGAGCACCGCCCGGTCAAGTCCGAATACGGGGCCCGCGCGATGGATTCTCTCATCAAGCGATACAAGGGTAAAACCACCAGCGAAGGCCACAAGCTGGACGTCAGGCAAAAAGCCGACTCGATCTCGATCGGCTTCAAGCACTCCGGAGAATACGAGGAGGAATACAACCCTTATATCAATGTCGCGCTCATCAAACGCGCCGGCGCTGGCTACCGCGTCGGCTGGTTTCGTGACGACGGCGAGGAACCCGCCGACAGCAGCGAATTCACGCGAGAGGAAGACCTACTCGCCGCCCTCGATCAGGCGGTCGAGCTGAGGTCGAAACAGGTCGGACCGATGGAGGGTTGAGCGCAACGTCACTCGACCTTCCGGCAAGACCAGGGTAAAACCGCGCGCCGTGGCGCCCGAACCCTCGTATCAATGCGAGCGGGCGAGCGGCCGGCCGCGTCCCTTTCCGTGAGTCACTGCGCCGGTTAGGATATGTTCAGGGTTCTTTCTGGTTCGACGCGTAGGATTCGTCTTTTCTGAGCACGTCCCCATGAAGCTATCTGGGTTCGTTCTGGCATTGACCTCATGGACAATTCTCCCTGCACTCGCCGTTGCCGCCGAGGCCCCCGCCCTGGCCGCACCGCCGGCCTTGGCGAGCATCACCGCGAGGGAGATCGGCGGGCACCTGCGGTTCCTCGCGTCGGACCTGATGAAGGGTCGCGATACGGCCTCGCCCGAGACTGCGGATGGCCGCCGAGTATCTGGCCGCCCACCTGTTCGGCGGCCGGCGCGGAGCCGCTGGGCGACCAGGGTACAGGGCGGCCGAGACTTATTTCCAGAGGTTCCCGCTGGAGATCGTCACGCCTCGCGAGGAAGGAACCGAGCTCAGCCTTGATCCTCGAGCTCAACGGCTCGAAGCGCGTGGTGCCTTGCAAGCTGGGGACCGACTTCATCGCTTTTCCCGCGCGGGATCGTGCCCGGCGAGGTCGAAGCGCAGGTCGTCTTTGCCGGCTACGGCCGGGTCAATGCCGGCCAGAAGATCGACGACTACGAGGGCCTCGACGTCAAGAACCGGTTCGTTCTGGTTTACGAGGGGCAGCCAGACGCATCGGCCAGTCCGCCGAAGGCTGAACCGCGGCGCCGGCGGCCTTTTTCCAATCCGTTCGCGCAAGACCGAAACCGCCCGTAAAAACGGCGCGCTCGGGAGTGCTGATCATCCAGCCGCCCGGCCGCGAGTCGCCAGCCGCCCGAGGTCCCGTTCACCGGGCGCAACCTCGGGTTCTCGCGCCCGCAGCATGACGCTTGGCCACGCGCCCGAGGGCCTGCCGGCGATCACGCTGGCCGACCCGATTCGCGACCTGCTGGTCGAGGCGTGCGGCCTGGCCGCCGACACCAAGGGCCAGCTACTGGGCGGAGGCGGCGTGCGCGCCCGCTTCCGCTTCGCCGCCACCACGCGAAACCAAGTAACGATCGCAACGTGATCGGCTTCTTCCCCGGTTCCGACCCGGAAAAGAAGAAAGAAATCATCGTTTACAGCGCCCACTACGATCACGTGGGCGTGGACGAAAAAGGCGAGATCTACAACGGCTCGGACGACAACGCCTCGGGCACCAGCACGCTCCTGGAAATCGCCCAGGCGTTCGGGCAGAGCCCGCGGCCTGCGCGAAGCGTCGCGTTCCTCTGGGTCTCGGGCGAAGAGAAAGGGCTGCTCGGCAGCCACTGGTTCGCCGACCACATGAACCTGCCGGCCGATCACAAGATCGTGGCCGACATCAACCTCGACATGGTCAGCCGCAACGACCCGAAGAAGATCGGCGTCACCCCGTCGCCCAAGCATAGCGACTACAACTCGCTGGTCCCCGCCGCCCAGTCGTCATGCCGGGCCGAGGGCATGGAAGTGGTCTTCGACGCCGACCAGTTCTACTTCCGGACCGACAGCTACAGCTTCGCCAGCAAGGGCATTCCGATCATCTTCTTCTTCTCCGGGCATTCACGCCGACTATCACCGGCCGACCGACGACATCGAAAAAGCCGACCTCGAAAAGGCCGCCCGCGTCGCCCGCGCCGCCTACCGCCTGGGCTGGCAAGTCGCCCAGGGCGGCGACGCTCCCCAAGAAGATCAAGGACGACCCGTCGTCGAAACCCGAGCCCGAGATCACAAGCCGCTGAAATATCACCGCCGGCCGGGCCAGACCGGACCGCTCCGGCCGCGGCGGTGCCGGCTTCGCGCGCGATGCCTGTCCAGCGACCGTGTGTGCGCGTCGCGGCGGTTCTGCCGGTTGTCCTCATCCGGCTGGAAACGGGTTTCGCTCGCTGAAACCCTGCTGGTGCCAGTACGGGTAGGCCGGTCTGGAGGCGCTGGCGGCGTCGAGCTTGGCGACTTGCTCGCCCGTGAGGCTCCAGCCGACGGCTCCCAGGTTCTGCCGCAGTTGTTCTTCATTGCCCGCGCCGATGATCACGCTCGCCACACTGGGGCGCCCGAGTAGCCAGTTGAGCGCGACCTGCGGCACGCCCTTGCCGGTCTCCGCGGCGACCGCCTCCAACCCGTCGATCACCCGGTACAGATACTCGTCGGCGACCGGGGGGCCCATGTCGTTGGCCAGCTTGCTCTGCAGCCGGCTGACTTGCGGGATCGGCTGCCCGCGCCGGAGCTTGCCGGTCAGGCGGCCCCAGCCAAGCGGACTCCAGACGACTGCACTCACTCGCTGATCGAGGGCCAGCGGCATGAGCTCCCATTCGTAATCGCGACCGATCAGCGAATAATACGCCTGGTGCGCGACGTACCGCGCAAGCCCGTACTTCTCCGACACCGCCAGCGACTTCATGAGGTGCCAGCCCGAGAAGTTGGAACAGCCCACGTACCGGATTCTGCCGGCGCGCACCATCTCGTCCAGCGTTGACAGAACCTCTTCCACGGGCGTGACGGCGTCGAAGGCGTGCAGTTGATAAAGGTCGATATAATCGGTGCCCAATCTTCGCAGACTCGCGTCAACCGCCCTCGTCAAATGGTAGCGCGACGAGCCCACGTCGTTGGCGCCGGGCCCCGTGCGAAACGTACCCTTCGTGGAAATGATCACCCGATCGCGCCGGCCCTTGATCGCCTGGCCCAGGATCTCCTCCGCCATTCCTCCCGAGTACACGTCGGCGGTATCGAACATCGTGAGCCCGGCATCGAGGCAAATATCGACCAGCCGCGTGGCTTCGGCGACGTCGCTGGAACCCCACGCCTTGAACAGCTCGCCGCCCCCTCCGAATGTGCCGGTGCCCAGGCTCAAAACCGGTACCTTGAACCCTGATCCACCCAGTTGCCGAAATTCCATCGCCCTTGCTCCTTCGTGTCCATCATCCCTGTCGGGCCTGTGATGACTGTTCTGGTTCCCCGGCCTTGTCCAAATGATCGCCCTCCAATCGTGCCCGCCTCAGTTCCCGCGAGCAAGAACGCGGTACCACGAATCGAGCGCCACGTGTGCCCCTTGCGGCCATGCGACCAAGCGACGAGGCGAGCCATCATCGATTGCCAATCCGGCGCTCGTGCACGGGAGCGCTCGGTTCCGGCATGAGCTTTGCACCATAATTCTCACTGCATCTCGATGTGCTTCCCAGAAAACAATCCAAGCAAACGGGAGTGAAGTCATGTCGACAGCGACAACCATTCAAGCCCACATTGCTTACGAGTTGATCGACGACCGTGACCCGAGCGTCGTCGCCATCGAATTCCTGAGTCGCGAAATCGCGGGACCGGCCCAGGCCCGCGAGCTGGGCGAACAGCTTGATTCATTGATCGGACCGGGGATGCCCCGGTGTTTCGTCGTCGACTTTGGCAACGTCGAAGCGCTCGGCAGCACCGCATTTGGAGAGCTGGTCTCTTTTGCCCGCAAAGCCGCCCATCTGGCCGTATGCAACATGCCGGCAAACCTGCGACTCGGCGCCACCCTGATCGGACTGGATGACTGCGTCACGTTCGCTTCCAGCCGGCGAGCCGCAATCAACGAGTCGAGAAGAGCCGCCATGCGCGGCCAGGAAGATACCGTGGACTATCCCCCTTCGTGGCTTGAATCCCACGAATAACCCCCTGTTCGTGAGGTGACCATATGCCGTCATACACACGTCGAATCCGCGATGCTGATGTGAGCAAGCTTCGGTACACCGTCAAGTCCCAAGGCGGCGAGCTCAGGGCCGATCAACCGTCGAAAAAACCGCGCACCGGGCACTCCGCCAAGATCAAGGCCATGGCCGCCAGCCTCACCCTCGACGATTTTGGCGGTCGCAGCGATGCGCTCGGCGGTTAACGCTCGGCCAGTTCGCACCGACGAACGCCCGGACCCGGCCCGCCCGCGCGTCCCCATTTCCCCACTTTGAAAAAATGACAGTCGCGTGCACGACACGAAGGTGAATGAGCGCGCAAACCAGCGCTTCATTCGTCCCGGTGCGTGCGCGCGCATCCGGCTCGCGAATCCCCTTTCCTAATTGTTTCGTGGAGCCGGGGCTTGATTGTCTCTGACGGGCGTCGTAGACTCGTGCATGGCTGGGTTATCTCGTCGCACGAGGCCGATCATGTCGAATTGCTCGAAATTCGCGATTGCCCGGGGAATCGCCCTCGCCGGGCTCTTTGTTCTGGGGTGGGCTCCACGACCGGCGGCGGCCCAGACGGTCATCGTCTACTCGGCGCTCGACCAGGAGTTTGCCGAGCCGGTGCTGAAGGCCTACTCGCGAAGCGACCGGCGTCGACGTCCTGCCCAAGTTCGACGTCGAGAGCACCAAGACGGTCGGCCTGACCAACCTGATCATCGCCGAGGCCGTACGGCCGCGGTGCGACCTGTTCTGGAACAACGAGATCCTCAATACGCTCCGGCTCAAGGACAAGGGCTTGCTCGTCCCGTTCCGCCCGGCGCACGCCGGCGACCTCGCCGAGACATTCAAGGCCAAGGACGGGACCTGGTACGGGTTCGCGGCCCGCGCCCGCATCCTGATCGTCAACACCAAGCTCGTCGCCGAAGCCGACCGGCCCAAGGGGATCAAGGACCTGCTCGACCCCAAGTGGAAGGGGAAGATCGGCATCGCCAAGCCGCTCTTCGGCACCACGGCCACGCACGCCGCCTGCCTGTTCGCAGCCTGGGGAGACGAGAAGGCCAAGGAATTCTTCCGCGACCTGAAGGCCAACGGCGTGCAGGTCCTCTCGGGCAACAAGCAGGTGGCAACGGCGGTCGGCTCGGGCCAGATCGCTTTCGGCCTGACCGACACCGACGACGCCATGGGCGAGATCGATGCCGGCAGCCCCGTGGCGATCGTCTATCCCGACCGCGAGCCCGACGGGCTCGGCACGCTGTTCATCCCGAACACGCTGGCGATCATCAAGGGCTCGGCCAACCAGAAGCGCGGCCGAGGCGCTGGCCGATCATCTGCTGAGCCCCGAAGTCGAGGCAATCGCTGGCCAACGGGCCGAGCGCGCAGATCCCGCTCTTGAAGAGCACCAAGTTCCAGGCGCGGGTCGAGACGCCCAGGACCGTCCACGCGATGGCGGCCGATTTCGAAGGGGCGGCCAGGATCTGGGACCAGGTCGCCGCGTTCCTCGTCGCCGAGTTCGCTGGAGGTTGAACCGCTCAATGCGCGCACGACCATGCCCGGCCCGGCATCGGTCGATGGGAACGGCTGCACGTGCCCACAACGCTTGACCCGACTACCGCCAGAGCATCCGTGGAGTACACCCGATGAGCTCACGCCGAAAAACCAAGGCAACCACGGGCCAGGGCGTGCTTGCGGCGCTCTTCGGGATTGCAATCGCCACGCTCATGATCGCGCAACTGACTTCGGGCCCACGCGCCGGCGAGCCGCCCGCGAAGAAGACGTGGGACTTCGAGCACGACGAGCCGGGCAAGATCGCCAAGGGGTTCCAGAACGAGGTCGGACAGTGGGAGGTCTCGAGCGACGGCGACAACCATGTCCTGTACCAGAAGGCCAGGAACGAAGACGCCACATTCAACGTCGCGCTCGTCGCGGATACGAGCTACAAGGACCTGGATCTGAGCGTCAAGCTCAAGGCCGTGGCCGGCGAGGTCGACCGTGGCGGAGGACTCGTCTGGAGGGCCAAGGACGACAAGAACTACTACATCGCCCGCTACAACCCGCTCGAGGACAACTTCCGCGTCTACAAGGTCGAGGGCGGCAAGCGCACGCAATTCCAGTCGGCCAAGATTCCCGGCGACGAAAAGTGGCACACGCTGCGCGTCACGATGACCGGTACCAAGATCGCTTGCTACCTCGACGGCCAGAAGCACCTGGAGGCCGAGGACGCGACGTTTCCCGAGCCGGGCAAGATCGGCCTCTGGTCCAAGGCAGATGCACAGTCGTATTTCGATGACCTGACCGTCAGCGAGTAAGCAGGCCGCTGCCACGCCTCAAGCGGAGGATTGTCAAACAGATCGACCGATGGATATTGTCCCCCCCGCGAGCCGCCGGTCCCGCTGCAGCCGCGAGTCTTGACCGCATCGTGAGAAAGCGAGAATTCCGTGTCGAGATTTGAGAAACACCGCGGTTTCACGCTCATCGAGCTTCTGGTGGTGATCGCGATCATCGCGCTTTTGATCGCCTTGCTGCTACCGGCCGTGCAATCTGCGCGCGAGGCGGCTCGCCGGCTGCAATGCACCAACAACCTCAAGCAGATCGGGCTCGCGCTCCACAATTACGAGTCGTCCCTGGGGGCGCTCCCCATGACCATGTCGCTCTCCGGCACCGGCAACACGGTTTTCTACGACACCGGCTGGAGCGCCCAGGCGCGCATTCTCCCCTACATGGAGGGAAACCCGCTGTTCAACGCGGCCAACATCAGCGTGTTCAAGGAGGACCTGGTCAACTCGACGGTCATCATGCTCACGATCAACTCGTTCATCTGCCCCAGTGAGGTCAAGCCTGCAGCCTCTCAGCACGATTACGGCGTCTCTGGCGTGGTCAACTACGGGTTGAACGGCGGCGACTGGTTCGTGTGGGGTGGGTTCAACGGCCCGCAAAACCGCTCGTCATTTGGACCCAACCGCAGCCGCCGCCTCGCCGAGTTCACCGACGGCCTCAGCCAGACCTTGTTCGCCGCGGAGGTCAAGGCCTACCAGTCGTCGTCGAACTGCCGGTTCACGACCTTGCCCTCGGTGAACGACCCCAACAACATCCCGAGTCCGTATGCCAACCCGTTTTCGGTCGCGCCCGAGTACGACAATGGTATGTGCGCCACCGAGAACCAGTTCGAGTTTCACACCGAGTGGTCCGACGGCCACGTGCACGCGGGTGGGTTCACAACCGCGTGGCCCCCCAACAAGGCGATCATCGGCCGTTCGTTCTATCCCGGCCTCGACCTCGACTTGAACGGCAAGAACGAGGAGAACGGTGGTCCGACCTTCTCCGCGATCAACGCGCGCAGCTATCACCCGGCCGGCGTCAACACGCTGCTCGGCGACGGCAGCGTTCGCTTCATCAAGAGCTCCCTCGACGGGATGGTCTGGCGCGCCCTCGGCACCGTCGCCGGCACGGAAGTGATCAGCTCGGATTCATACTGACCATGCGCAGCTTCGCGCGACTCGGGGCCGGGAGGCCGCCGGGCCAGACGGCCCGCGCTCATGTAACTGCCGCCAGCCCGCTATGCCGCCTCCGCCGCGCGGACTACAATCTCGGGCGTCACGACGGGGATCGTGACGAGGGCGTCGCCGGCGCCGGCTATCGATGGCGTGCCCGCATCCGATCGCCGCCAGCCGGCATTTCTGCGCCAGCGTCTCGCCGTGCCGCCCGTATTCAAGAACCCCCTGTTCGACGCGCAGTGGCTGCGAGCAGCCGGGCACAGCAGTAGCGGCGGCGCGGAGATCGCCGAATGCTTGCTCGCCGCACGCCAGATCCGCGAGCCAGCGCCGAGGACTGGTTCCGCGCATGGAACGAGCTGGCCCAGCGCGGTTTGCGGCGGGCGAAACCAGCCGGGTCAGTGGGAATTCCGCGAGCGCGCGGGCGTCGTATCTGCGAGCGTCCAACTACTTTCGCAGCGCGTATACTTTCCTGGCCGGCGCGCCCGTCGATTCGCGGCTGGTCGCGGCGTATCGGCGCCATCGCGATGCGTTTGAAGCCGCCGCTGCGCTGTTCCGCCCGGCAGCCAGGCGCATCGCGATTCCCTATCCTGACCACGCACTGCACGGTTATCTGTTCCGGGCTGCGGACGACGCCGCTCCCCGGCCGACCGTGATCATCACCGGCGGCTATGACAGCACGGCCGAGGAGAGCTATCTCTTCAGTGGCGCGGCCGCGGTCGAGCGCGGCTACACTTGCATCGTCTTTGACGGGCCGGGCCAGGGCTCGGCAATCATCGAACACGGAACCGTTTTCCGCCCGGATTGGGAGGCCGTCGTCGGCCCCGTCGTCGACTCGCGCTCACTCAGCCCGAGGTCGACCCGGCCAGAATTGCCCTGCTGGGGATCAGCTTCGGCGGCCATCTCGCGCCTCGGGCGGCCAGCGGCGAGCCGCGCATCGCCGCCTGCATCGCCGACCCCGGCGAGCTCTCACTGCTCGAGGAATTCAAATCGCGCCTGCCGGATTGGATTGCGCCAGGTCCCCCGCGGAAACCCCCTCGTGCTGGCGCTCCTGGACCTCGTCCTGCGGCGCCGGATGCGCCATGCCACCGCCGGCTGGGGACTGCGGCGCGGCCTCTGGACACATGGCGTCGACAATCCGCTCGAGTACGTGCGCCTGACCGAAGCATACACCCTGGAGGGCCGCCTTCAGCAGATCCGGTGCCCGACCCTGGTCTGCGCCGCCGAGACCGACGAGATCGGCATCACAGCGCGCAGGCTCTTCGACGCGCTCACCTGCGAAAAGTGGTTCATCGAGTTCGCTGCCTCCGACGGTGCCGGCGCGCATTGCGAGGCCGGGGCACGGGCGGTCTTCAACCAGCAGCGCATTCGACTGGCTGGACTCCATTTTCAAGCGATGAGCGCCTGGTCGAAGCCCTCTCTCATCGCTCCTGCGATGTCGCCCCGCGGGTGGCCGACACGGCCTGGCCGCCGCGATCTGAAAGCGCTCGCTCCATCTCGGACCGCAGCTCCGCGACCAGCGCCGCCGCCGGCATCGGGCGGGCCAGCCATGCCGCCTGCCCGGCCCAGTGGGCTCCAAAACCCGGCTCGCCGGCCTGCTTGGCGGCGACAGCAAGCGCCTTCCCGGCGTCATAGGCGATCGGATAATCCGGAACCGTGTCGCGCCCGGCCTCGTCTCCCAGCCGCGTGAACCGGTTGACGATGCAGCGGGCTGGCCGTCCCGAGATCGCCGTCGTCATCACGGTATGCTGTGCACCCTGGCCCAGGAGCGCCGCGCGAAAACCAGGGTCGGCCGCGGACTCCGGGCAAGCCACAAACGCCGTGCCGAGCTGGACGGCGCTCGCCCCTAGCACCAGACAGGCGGCGATGCCCGCGCCGTCCATGATGCCGCCGGCCGCAATCACCGGAATATTGAGATTCCGCACCAGCAGCCGCGTGAGAGCCAGTGTGCCGAGACAAAGGTCGCGAGCCGCCGGGTCGAACACCCCGCGATGGCCGCCCGCCTCGAAACCCTGTGCAACCACGGCGTCGATCCCTGCCGCGCGATCAATCGCGCCTCTTCGAGATTGGTCGCGGTCGCCAGCAGCGCGATGCCGGCGGCTCGCAGCGCCGCGATGCGCTCGGCCGGCGGTAGTCCGAAGTGAAAGCTGACGACCTTCGGGCGCTCCTCCACAAGCATGGCGAGCATGGCGTCGTCCACGACGAAGCTCGTGTAGATCTCGCGCAGCTCGCTCGGCGGCTGTGCTCCGTAGCGGGCAAACTCCGGGGCGAGCCGGGCCAGCCAGGCTGCCTCGCGGACGGAATCCGCAACGGCCGGTCGATGGCAGAACACGTTGACGTTGAACGGGCGGTCCGTCGCGGCCCGCACCGCGGCGATCATCTGCCGCGCCGGCTCGGCGTCCGTTGCCCCGACCCCGATCGAGCCCAGCCGCTTTTGCATTCGAGACCGCCGCCGCCATGGCGGGCGTGGAGACCCCCGCCATCGGCGCCTGAATGATCGGAAGCTCGATGCCGAGCATCTGGAGCAGCTTGTTCATGCGCCCTTTCCCGCCAAATGAGCTAGCGGTTCGCCGGTGATGCCTTGGCCGGTGCCTTCGCCGCGGGCTCTCCGCTGGAGCTCGATCGCCACGGGAGATCGGCCGACTGGTGAATCACACCGGTGCGGGTGTCCTGCACGAACACGGCCAGCCGGAGATTCTGCGCTTCCAGGCCGGCTCGAGCCCGAACCGAAACTGATGCGACCGGGGCGCCTTGCCGTCAAGCTCGGTGAATTCGAATTTCGTCTGCCGCGCGGGGAACCGCGCGAGCAGCGACTTGCCCGCGTTTTCGCCCGACCGGACACGGGTCAGGACGCCGTCCTCGCGAAGCACGGCACACACCAGGAGCCGTGATTTCTCGGCGCCTGGCGACTGGCTCGCCACCGTCACCGTGGCCGTGCCCGCAAGCCCGTCGCTCGCCAGGTCGAGCGCGATGTCAAGCGTCACAGCGGGCCTCCTGGCAAGCGCCTCGCGGATCGCCGCCTCGGCCGCGGCGCGGTCCCGGCCACTCACCGACTGCTCGCCGTCGATCATGAGCATCGGCGTGTAGTACAGGCCGTACTCGGCATTCTTGGGCTTGGTGTAGAGCTGGTTGTAAGCCATCTGCCGCTGGCTGTAGAGCGCGTTGGAAAACACGTCCTTCCACGGATCATTGAAGTAATCGACGTGAAACGCGATCGGCACGATCCCCGGCTCGCGCTCTGCGAGCGCGCCCAGGATCTTTTCGGCCGCCGGGCACATGTCGCAGCCCTGCGACGTGTACAGCTCGACCAGCACCGCGCGTTTCGCCCCGTCCCGATCGACGCCCTGGCCTCTTGCCGCCACGCTGCCCGACGTTAGAACAGCCGCCAGAACGAACCGAAGCATCAAGGTCCGCGTCACGCTCGTGCCCTTTCCAGTACGGTGGTCGGTCGCGGGGCTGGCCGCCGAGTGGTCTCACCCGGGTGAGGAGAGCGGCTCCCCGATCATCATACCAAGCTTGAGGTGTCATCCTCGCTGCCGCAGCGAGCATGCCGATCGCCACAACCGCGCCCGTGGCTTGTCATCGGGTTGACCAGATCACTATGCTACTCGATGCGCCCTCGATCGCTCCGCTGCCTTTGGCCACAGGAGCACACAATGACACGTCTGGGTTTGTCGATCACCGTTGTGTGCGTGTGCCTGGTCGCCGTGCGTGGGAACCTCGGCCCGGCCGCAGCAGCCCGAGGTGCGCAAGGATCAAGCGAAGAACAAGAGAACCGCGTGGCTGCACGAGATTTATCTCGCTGAAGCCTCGGCTTACAAGTTTTACTACGACGAGGGAACAACGGCACGCACTCGACCTGCGCCGCGAGCCCGTGATGTGCTGGACCAGCGAGAACGACTACAACGGCGAGGTCTACGTCTGGACTCATCAGGGTGCCGCGACGATCATCGGGTGCATCTTCTCGGGCCCGCAAGGCAACGGTGCACGCGAGGTCGTGCACGAGTTCCATTCCCTGTCTGCCTATCCGCTCCACGCAAGCGAGCGGGGGGATCCGGCTGGCTCCCGCAGGAGCCCGGCACCAGCCCCGAGCCGATCCCCGATGCGCCGGAGCCGGATAAAAACCAGGCTCGTCGCCTCGCGCAGATGCGCGACCTCGCGCGGCATTTCAGCTCCCAGGTGCGCAGGGAAAACTCGAAGTGGGAGATGCGTCTCCTGACCCAGCCGATCTATCGCTATGAGATCTCGGACGAGAAGTCGACGATCGTCGACGGGGCCGTCTTTGCCTTCCTGTGGACCGCCGGTACCGACCCGGAAGTGCTGGTGGCGATCGAAGCCCGCCGGACCGACCAGGGGGTCCGCTGGTACTACGCCCCTGCCAGGTTCACCAACTGCGCAGCATGGCTCCAGTACCGGGGCAAGCAGGTTTGGCAAGCCGAGCCCGCGACTGTCGGCATCTTCGACGGCGTGACCACGAAACGCTACGGTGCGTTCCAGGTCAAGACGATCCCGAACCGGGGCAGCGAGTGATGGCCAACTGGAGTGCCGCAGCAGTCGCTCTTCCTGTATTACTGTTCGCGAGTGGGGCGCTGGCCGGTGACCTCGCGGTCACCACGAGCCCAGGCGCACCGCCCGGCCCGGTCCGGCTCACCCTGCCTCCCGGCCTGAACACGGGCACCTTCACGCTCTTCTTGCAGAACACCTCCGCCGCCAAGGTGGAGAATGCCGTCCTCGTGGCGTTCGTGCAGGACGCCGCCTCGCAACCGGTGCCCGCCGCCGCCCTGGAATTCCTGGCGCCCGGGGCCGACAAGCCGGCGATGTCGTGGACCGTGCCGGCCCACGGGCAAGTCCGGCTCTTGCTCCGCGTGTCCAACCTCCCTCACCCCGGCGTCTTCACCGGCAGCATCCTTTGGCAAAAGGATGGAAGCGCCGAGGCGGTGGCACCACTCACGCTCGAGCGACCGCCCGCCCCTCGAATCAAGGTCCAGCAGGCCGACAGCAATCGCGTGATCAAGCTCGCGGCCTCCAAAGGGCAGTTCGATTTTACACTGACCCTCACCGAGCTGAGCGATCAGGCCGATGTGAGCGACCTCAGGATCGCGCTCGGTCCGCTCACGCGCAGTGACGGCGCTAGCGGACTGGCGGCTCGCTGGTCGCTCGGGGGCGAAATGCCCATGCCGCTCGTCGTCAAGCGCCACGATAACCTGGCGGTCGTCCTCGCGGGCGAGCTGCCGGAACGAACCGTTTACGGCGGATGGCTTTCCCTGCGCTACGGCGACCAGCTTGATGGGTACACCGTGCAGCTCTCGCGAACCGCGGGCGACGGGATCAACGCGCTCGAGGCGACCGACGGCAAGGTTCTCCTCCAGGTCGCCGGCCAGCGCTTCGACCGCGTGCTGACCCTTCAAACCGCCGGCAGCCAGCCCGAGATCACCGATCTGCAAGTGAGCCTCGACCCGCTGCGCCGCCAGGACGGCAAACCGGTCCGAGCGCGTCGCTCTCCCGGACGCCGACGGGGGACGCGCCCTTGAAGCTCCGGCCGGGCGAGCTGCTGCCCATCACGCTCACGGGCGAAAAACTGGAGCCGGTCGCCTACGTCTCGAACCTCCGGCTCCAGTATCAGGGGCGGATACAGCCATTCCCCGTCGTCATCACGCGGGCGCCACTCCTGCAGAACCTCAGCGTGGATGACCCGGGAACCATGGCCGCCACGTCCTGGTTGCCCGGACCCTTCTCGAGCTGGTTGCCCTGCACGGCCGGAGCGGCCGGTGTCACCGTCGCCATTCACGAGACATCAGGGCAGGAGACCGCGCGATACAATCCCCGCCTGGGTTCACTTCAGCTCGTGGATCAGAAAGGGGGCATTTTGAGCGTCGGTGGCGAGCAGGTGCGGTTGCAGCGGCGACAACCCACAGGCGTGCTCGACAACGTCGGAACCGCGTCTTCCGCAGAGACGCGCGACATCGTCGGCAGCGGCGAGGAGACGTTTATCTTTCAGATCGGCGGGCTACCCGCCGGCTCGTACCGCGGCAAGGTCGTCGCGGCCGGGCCTGATAGCACGGCGGTCGCCAAGGACTTCACGATCACCGTGCGGGATTTCGTGCTGTGGCCGTTCTTCGTGGTCCTGCTGGGTGTGGGCGCCTCCTGGTTCCTGTACGGCTGGATGCGGGACGGCCGCTATCGCGACCAGCGCAGTGCCGAGATCGCCCGCTGTCGCGAGCTGCTGGTGAAAACCGACCTCCCTCCCGCACCCGACCCGGTGCGCGGCGACCTGCTGGCCCGGCTCGATCGGCTCCAGGAGCGGAACCGTTTTGAGAACGCCATCACGACCGCGATTGTCACCGCGACCCTGAACGACGTCGGCAAGCGAGCGCGAAATCTACCGTCAGGGCCTGGACGCACGGCGCCGCGTCGAGGGACTCCTTGCCACGTACCCGACGAGCCCGCCGGACATTGCCGCGCGGAAGACCGACGAGGAGCTGCGCCTTGCAAACACCTTTCAGTCGCTTCAAACAGCACTCCTGTCTCCCGAAGGCCAGGGGATCGGCGACGCCGACGCCCCTCACTGGGTCAAAGAGCTCCTTGCACAATTCGATGACATTCGCGCCCACGCGATCCGCTATCCGGCCGAGGCACTTCGCCGCGCGGTCGACGAGTTGATCCAGGAAAGTCCCGAGCTAACGGTCGAAGCCGGCCGCGTCCGCGAGGCCGTCGACGCGATCATCACCGCCCTCGACCAGAAACAGTTCGACCAGCTGGCCGACCGGCTCCAGGAAGCCCGCCGCCGCTATGCGGAATTGCGCGTAGCGCAGCTCGCCGGTCTCACTAACCGGTTGCTGGAGGAGCGCCGAGCGGCGCCGGAGCGCACCCGGATGCCTGGTCGGCGGTCGACCGTTACCTGAAAGAAGCCACACGGCACCTGGGGGCAGCGCAAGCGGCCGGCACCGTCGAGCAGATCCTGGCCGAGTGCGAGCTCGCCGGCAACAGTTACCTGCGCGCTCTGATCGAGCATCTCGACGTTTTGACCAGCCCACAGGGCCGGCCCGCCAGCATCCCGCCCGGCGACTGGACCGCCATCCTCGCCGGTGTACCGGGCCTGCGCATGCGGCTGGGATGGGCGCGCCAGGAGTGGGATGACGGCCGTTACGCGGCGGCGCAGATTTTCTATCAGGAAGCCCGCGAGCGGTACCGCGTGGTGCTGGTCGCCGTGTTCAAGCACGACGTCGGCCAGTTCACAGCGCTGCTCCAGACCAAACCAGCGTTCGTCACGCCTGAGGACTGGAAACAGCAACTCACCCAGGAGCCGCTCAAGCCGATCCTGGATCAACTGGCCGGACTCCCGGCGACGCTGCCGAAGACCGACGCGGCCTCCGCAGTCTGGCAGGCCGGGATTCAAGGGGCCTGGGGACAGTTTCTCGGGCGCAGCTCGGCGGTCTCACCGCCGCGTACAACCGTCTGCAAGCCCATTACGAATCGGTCAAGGACAACGATGAACACCAGCAAGACTCGCGCTGGACCGAGACAATGCCAAAAGGACTCGAAGACTTGAAGATCGGTCTCGAGCAGGCGAAGGCCGCCGCGGATGCCTACACGAATGACCCAGCGCAGCCGGCTTTGCTTCTGGATGCGCAGGTCGCCTTCGGCGTGGTCCGGCGCGATACGAAACCCTGCTCCAGGCTCTGGGGCAACAGGAGGCGATGAGCTACGCGGCCTCACTGGAACTGGTGGAAGACCGCGTCGCACGCTGGTTCGGACCCGCGGCACAGGTTCCCCCCGGGCCGCCGAATGCCCACGCCGCGGCACTGTCGGCACCCGCGCAGCGATCGCTCTATCCGGTGCCGCGATTCACAGCCCCCGTGGATCGGTCCGCGGAGGAGTGGTACAAGCGAATCGAGGATAGAGACCGCGTTGCCCAGTGGATCGTGTTGCTCCTGGGCACGCTCAGCGGCGTGGCGGCGGTCTGGCTCCCGAATGCGACCTTTGGCTCACTGCAGGATTACATCACGGCGTTTCTCTGGGGTTTCGGGTTCCATTCCGCCGCCAACGGCTTCCTCACAATCGCCACCAGCACGGGGATGCTGCCCGACCACTGAGCGAGCACCCGCGGACGAGGCGAGGATCCAGGGCGCCCTAGAGAGGAAGGGAACATTCTGTGAGTGCCCACAAGCATACGCCCGCCAACATCTCCGGCGTGCGGATTCGCGACGCGGTCGATCCGGTCGGCACCGTCACCGTTTGGCACCGGCAGTGGTCCGTGTTCCGCGCGTTCATGATGGTGTCCGGCATCGCCGGCCTGGCGTCAGGCGCCGCGCCGCCCTCCGCGGGCCGGGGCGCCGCCGCCTCTCGGCCGATCACGTCGCCTCTGCGGGCGCTGGCGTCCAATCCCCACTACTTCACCGATGGAACCGGCAAGGCGATCTATTTGACCGGTTCTCATACCTGGAACAACCTCCAGGATTGGGGGACCAACGGCAGGATCCAGCCCCTGGACTTCACGGCCTATGTGAGGATGCTGGTCAAGCACAACCACAATTTCACGCTGTTATGGACGACCGAGCTGACGTGTTTCCGCGCACTGCCCACCACGGCCAGCTCGCCGCCGGACTTCACGGTCACGCCACACCCCTGGCAGCGGACCGGCCCGGGCACAGCGTCGGACGGCAACCCGAAATTTGATCTCTCGCGGTTCAATCAACCGTATTTCGACCGGCTGCGCGCCCGGGTCACGGAGCTTGGTGCGGCCGGCGTCTATGCCGGCGTCTACCTCTTCAGCGGTGAATGGCTGCTCCGCTTTCGTTTCGCGGGTGACGGCTATCCCTTTACCGGCTCGAACAACGTGAATGGAATTGACGACGGCGGCGGGACCGCCTCGGTGACGATGACTACCCCGAATGCCATCACGGCGATCCAGGACGCCTACGCGAGGAAAGTCGTCGACACGCTCAATGATCTCCCGAACGTGCTCTGGATCGTTTCCCAGGAAGCGCCCCCTGATTCAAAATGGTGGAACAGCCACCTGATCGCACTGGTCCGCGCGTATGAAGCCCGAAAGCCGCAGGTGCACCCGATCGGCTACGGCGTTCCCGCGGATTCCAACGACGCGACGATCACGAACAGCGACGCCGACTGGATCGCGCCCGCGGCGAGAATCTCGCCAACTTCGAGTTGCGGGGGCGGGAATCCGGCGTGCAAGGTCAACATCAACGACTCCGACCACAGTTACTTCGGCATGTGGAACGACTCGCCGCGCGCCAATCGAAATTACTTCTGGATCAATTTCACAAACGGGAACCAAACTCTGTTCATGGATCCCTATGTCGTCTACTATCCGCGCGAGAATCGCAACCTGTGCGCGTCACCCGTGAACGGGATCAGCGCCGGGCCGGACCCGCGCTGGGATCCGGTGCGGAACACCATGGGTTATCTTCGCGGTTATGCCGATCGGATGAACCTGGCCGCCATGACCCCCCAGGGCGTTCTGTCGTCGACCGGCCATGCACTTGCGAGCGCGGGCTCGGTGAATCCCGAGTACCTGGTCTACGCCTCTGATGGCGGAAGATTCACCGTCAATCTAACAAAATCGAGCGCGCGGTTTGTCGTGGAATGGATGAACCCGGCAACCGGTCGCACGAGCGCTGGGGCCGATGTGACAGGGGGCGCAACGACCAGGTTCACGCCGCCGTTTGATGGCGATGCCGTCTTGTATCTCAAGGCCAGCGCGCCCGTCGGCGCGCGCCCGCAGTGAAAGGCGATGGGAGCGCAGCCGACGAGTGCGGAATCGCTCGTCGGGCGGTGCGGGCAACCATGAAAAAACCGCGAAAACATGGCTCGGCCGACGGGGAAGCGCCGGTCACCTATGAAACCGTCCGAGAGATAGCGCGCGAGTTTCCGGGCACAGTCGAGGGCAAATCGTACGGCACGCCGGCGATTCACGTGGGCAAGAGCCTGCTGGTCCGGCAGCACCAGGATGGCGAATCGCTCGTGATGAAGATCGACTTCGAAGACCGCGCGATGCGGATGAAAGCGGACCCGGATACCTTCCATATCACCGAACACTACCGCAATTATCCGTGGATGCTGGTGCGGCTTGCGACCGTCGCCGTCGAAGACCTGCGCGAGCTTTTCGAGGAGGCCTGGCGCAAGAGCGCCGAAGCGCCTGCTCGCCCAGTACGATCAGGAACGTCGTGGTAAGACCCAAGGATGAGCCAATCGCGATTGCGGTGCGACACTCGTCTACGATCAGCCAAGAATCTGGTCGCTCGGGTAAGTTCCGCCACGGAGTGAGTTCGTTGCCTGTCGCCCGCGCAGAGCCCGATCGCCGTGTTGAGACCGGAGATAGCGCGTCCGTGGCCGGCCGGTCCGCACAAGCCGCTGCGTGCGGCCCGCCCGCGGCGCAAGTGCCCGATCAATTCGTACCGGCCGGCGAAATTCGCGGCGGGGACGGCCGCGGCGTTCCGACCACGATGTTCCCCTCACGCCGCGACGTCACGAACACCGACCGTTCTCCCTCCAGGGGCCAGTAGCCTTCGAGCTCGTCATGTGGGCGAAAGGTCATCACCTTGACCCGGACGTCCGGCACGTCCGCGCGGCCGCGCGCTACCGCTTTCGACAGGTCGATCACGTCCAGCCGCCAGCCTCGCCCCTCGACGATGTTCTGAACGCAAATCACGAGGCTCACTTGCCGTGGCTCACGCGAATGATGCGCCCATCTTCCTTCGAGATCTCCGCCAGGGCGACCCCGCCTTTCGTCGTGTGGAGCGAGCCCTCCACCGTCCAGACCCCCTCGGTCAGCGTCGCTCGGTAGGGCTTTTCATCGGCGATCTTGTCGGCACCATAGATCGGCTCCCAGACGGCGACGGCGATCTTGATGGCGACGTCCTTGGTCGGAACATATCCGTCCTCCGGAACGAAATTGTGTTTCGGGCCATCGCCTCCGTCGCCGACAGCGACGACCAAGGCCAGAAGGGTGCCGGTGATCATCTTCATTGCAGACCTCCGAAGGCCGCATCACAAGAATTCGACGGATTCGATTCTTTCTTACGCTCTCTGGCACGCACGCACAAGGGACGAAGGCAGAGATCTCGCACATCCCAACGTGTATCTGGAAACCTGCAGCGTGATCCTCTGGCGACGGCTCCCGCGTGGTCTTTTTGCGTCGGATCGCCCGCACCTTCCTGAAAAGAAACGCACTTCCCAAAAAAAAGTCGGAAGCGGCGCGCGCAGATGTCGCACTATTTTATTAGTGGCCGAGCAGGTTATCGCAGGGACCGCCGGCGGTGCGGGGAGTCGAGCCGAACACCCGAACGGGCTGCTGCCTGGAGCGCGGAAAGTCGCATCGGGCACAGCCAGCGAAGGAAAAGGCTCACGACGCGCAGCTCGGAAGGCGCTCGTTTTCGCGCCGCGGGGGGATCTCTTGTTTCACTCCGACCAGTTGTAGCCGCCGCCAGCGCCGCGGTGGCGCGTTCTTGGATCGACGGCGTTGCACGCGCGGCAAGCGAGCCGCGGCGGCCGGGAACGACTGCGCAGCGCCGGCCGGCGACCATCGTTGACAGATGCACGCCGGGCCGTCGAACCGCCCGATCGACGCGCACGAGGATGCCTGCGCCAAATCCTGAGGACGATTCCATGCGGAGAACTCCCTGGGCCGATTGCGACGCCGAGACTCCCGGCAACCCTGATCGTTTGCCGCCGTCCGCTCGCTCGTTTGCGCGTCTGCCCCGGCCCAACTGGGCCCCGGTGAGCGTGCTGGCGATCATTGCGGGAATCCTGGTCACTGTGGCCACCGAGTCGGAAATTCGCGACCTGGCACCACCGGATTGGTCGAGCGGCACCGGGCATCCTCTCGGGATCTCGGCGCTGGCGCTTTCGCCCGACGGCCGCTGGCTGGCGACCGGCGGATCGGATACGGCCGTGGTCGTCTGGGAGGTCGGAAAAGGGCCGTTCCGGGTGCTTTCCCGTGATCGCCCATCGCGAGTGCAATGCCTCGCGTTCTCGCCCGACGGCGCGACCGTGGCCGCGTCGTACGACGGAGCCGAGCTAGTGCTGTGGAACGTGGCCGCCGGAGAGAGAAGGGCCACGCTTCACGGGCGATACAACCAGTTCGTGTGCCTTGCCTTCTCTCCCGACGGCAAAACCCTGGCATCCGGGGGCGCGGAATCCGACATCCACATCTGGGATGTGGAGACGGGCACGGCCAGGGCCGCCTTCACTGGTCGCCGCGGACTGACGAGCGCCCTTCGATTCGCGCCCGACGGAAAGAGCCTCGCCGCGGGATACAGCGACGGAATCGCAACGATCTGGGACCTCGCCAGCGGTCGGGCGCACGACTTGCTTGGCACGAAACTGCCCAACGAGCAGACGCTTGCACTCGCGTTTTCACCGGATGGATCGCTGCTTGCGTCGGGAAGCTCCAGCTATGGCAGCCGGCTCTGGGATGTGGCAACCGGCGAGGAGCGCCTGAAGTTTCGCGACGAGGAAGAAAACGTCCGGGTCGTCGCGTTCCGTCGCGACGCGCCGGCGCTGGTCGCGGTGAGACAGAGCCGGCTGGCCGTACTCCGCGACGTCGACTCCGGCAGCACGAGGGTCTTGTGTCGTGCCACGGGCGAGCATTACTCGGCGCTCACTCCTGACGCCCATTTTCTCGCCACGGCGGACGAGCACGCGACGGTCAGGGTCTGGGACCTCGCGCACGTCGAGCTCCGATCGCCGGACACGGGCCGGCCACTGCCCCAGGCCGAGGGCATTCTGGCCTCGTCTTTACATCTTGTTGGCGACCGCGCGCGATGAGGTGAGAACCGCGCGGCTCCCAGGGCGATCGCGCGTGCCCAGCACAAAAATCGAACCGGTCGGCCGCCGGAGCCTGGAGACAGTCCCACTCGATGCCCGATCACATGACAGACGTCATAGCTTTCGGATACAATTGGTCGTGCACAAGGGCGAAGGGTGCCTGAGGATCACTTGACGACAAAGGACTTCCGGGATGGACCACCGGATCGGGCCAGGACCGGTGTTTGTGTACGAGTCGCTGATCCTGGCGCGGCGTCGTCAGGTGTACGCGGGGCGCGTACTGTTCGTTCTGGCGATCTTTGCGGGATTGGTGACGGCCTGGTATGCGACGGGCCCCACGCCGCGGCCGGCGAGCGCAGCCGGCGGGGCCGCGGCGACGCTCGACTCGCTGGCGGCAGCCGGCGAGCGGTTCTTTTACGCCATGGCCGGCATCCAGCTCGCGATGGTGCTCCTGGTGGCGCCGGCGGCGACCGCAGGCGCGATCTGTCACGACCGGGCGCAGGGAGTTTTTGCACAGCTCGCCGCGACCGACCTCTCCGACGCCGAGATCGTCCTGGGCAAACTGGGCTCCCGGCTGGCGCCGATCCTGGGTGTGCTGGCCTGCGGGCTGCCTGTGACGGCGCTCGCTGCGCTACTGGGCGGGATCGATCCCAAGGCACTTTTCAGTCTGTTTGTGATCTCGGTGGCGGTCGCGGTGCTGGGGTGCTCGCTGGCGCTGGCGATCTCGGTGCGTGCTGCCAAAACCCACGAGGTGATGATCGCCGTCCTGTGCGTCTGGGTCCTCTGGCTGCTTGGCCCGTTGATCTGGCAGGGAGCGGCGCGGTTTGGCGGCGTCGCCCCGCCGCCGGACTGGTTCAAGAAGGCCAACCCGGTCGTGCTGGTGTATGCACCCTATGCCTCGCCGGGCTATGTGGCGGCGGCGGACGTCGCCATGTTCGTGGCGGCCGTCCTCCTGCTCTCGACCGCATTCTTCGCCCACACGATCGCGACGGTTCGCCGCAGCGTGCTCGAGCCGCGCCAGCGCGCGGGGGCGCGGGATTGCGATCTTCGAGCGGCTGCGCCGCTCGCGGTGGTTGACGTGGTTGCCGGGCCCGTCGCTCGATGGCAATCCCGTGCTGTGGCGCGAATGGCATCGCAACCGTCCATCGCGATTTGCCTGGATGATCTGGGCGATCTACTGGATCAGCGCCACTGCCGGCGTCGGGATTGGAATCCGCGAGGCGATCGTGCACGGCATCGACACGCCCGCGGGCTTCCCCACGCTGGTGATCGCGCTTCATCTTCAGTTCCTGGTCGGCCTGATGTTGATGAGCGCGCTCGCACCCAACTCGCTGGCCCACGAGCGGGCCGGGCGCACCCTGGACGTGTTGATGGCGACGCCGCTTTCCACTCGATCGATCGTGTGGGGCAAGTGGCTCGGGACCTACCGCGTGGTCCTCTGGCTGGCGGCCCTGCCGGCGCTCGCGTCAGTGATCGTGGCATGCATTGCGCCTCCCTTGCCCGCGCGATTCACGGCGGTTGGCGGGACCGGAGTTAGCCTTGAGCCGCTGACCCCGCTCGATCGCATCGCGGCACCCTGCCTGGTCGTCGGTCAGATGATCTCCTATGGCGCGGCCATCACCAGCGTGGGCCTGGCCCTGGCGATCTGGCTCCCCCGTCTCGGCCACGCGATCTCCGTCAACGTGGGCATCTTTGCCCTCATCACTATCGGCTGGCCGCTGTTTTTCCAGGTCATCATCTGGAATCCGCTCCAAGCGTGGCTGGCGTCGAACTGGGACCTGATGGGCTCGGACCCGCGCTGGCTCCCGACCGGGATGCTGGTGGCGAGCCCGTTCGCCGCGCCCGGGCTCACCCTCGACTGGCTATTGGAGCATCCCTGGAACGGCCGCTGGAAGTTCTGGCTGCTGGCGCTGGGTTGGTGCGCCCTGGCCTGGGCAATCGCCGCTGGAATCTTCTGGGCCAGCCTCCAATCGTTCGACCGCTGCCTGGGGAGGATGCCCGAGTCGAGCGATTCGGAATGGAATTTGTTCCACGAGTGATCATGAACGCGCGCGGTCCAAGGCGCCTGAATTCCCTGGTCGCTCGCCATCAACGCGGCTTTGCTGCGCGCAATTGCGCCGAACGAAACCCATCCGCCCGGCCATAGACGGGAAACTCCGCCTCCGGTCGATGGACGAGCGAGCGCAAGTCGGAGATACTCGATCCCGGCAAGACGCGTCTTCCGGCGCGATTGTTGTCGAGTCGGCCGGTTCCCTGGGATCAAGTGCGGAGAGTTCTGCGATCATGAGATCACTTCCTGCGGTCATCTTCATTCTCTCAATGGCGTCGTCCTCGGCATCTGTCCTGGCGCAAGCACCCGCCGCGACCGAGCCCAAGGCTCAGGCGCAGCCGGCCACCCCGGCGGCATCGGGTCCGGCGTCGCCAGCGGCGGAGCCTGGTGGCGAAACCAAGGCTGTGACCCAGGCGATCCTTGATGAAATCGAAAAACGCTCGGAGCTGATGGCCAACATCGAGTACCTCTGCGACATGATCGGCCCGCGGCTGACCGGCTCGCCGAATCTGACCAAGGCCAACCAGTGGACGCGAGACAAGTTCCGGGAGTACGGGCTATCGAATCCCCACCTCGAGTCGTGGACGATTGCAAAAGCCTGGACGCGGGGTGACGCGAAAGGGCGCGTCGTCGTTCCGGTCGAACAGCGGATCCTCCTCGAATCGGCCGGCTGGAGCCCCTCGACCAAGGGTCCCCAGCGCGGGCCGGTGGTCCACTTGAAGGCTCAATCGACCGACGAGCTGGTTCCTTACAAAGGGAAGCTCAAGGGGGCGTGGGTCCTATTTTCCGAGGTGTCGGTCCAGCCATCTCCCAAGCAGCCGAGACCGAACCTCGACGGGGAAATGCGCAGGCGGATCCGCGAGTTCACTCGCATGAGAGAATTCCGCGAGCCGCTCAAGAAGTTTTTGATCTCGGAGGGCGCGGCAGGGGTCCTGCGCGACTCGAACAAGGAGCACGGGCTGATCAACATGACCGGGGCGGCGAGCAACTTCACCCCGGCCGAGCTGCCCGAGGCGTTCTTGACCACCGAATCCTACGGGTTGATCTGGCGGCTGCTGAAGCGCGGGCCCGTCGAGGTCGAGATCGATCTGAAAAACGCATTCAGCGATGGCGACGTCGAGGTGTACAACACCGTCGCCGAGATTCCAGGCGCCGAGAAGCCCGACGAGGTCGTGATCATCGGCGGGCATATCGATAGCTGGGACCTGGGCACAGGCGCCACCGACAACGGAACCGGGATCATGGCGGTGCTCGAGGCCGCTCGGGCACTCAAGGCCGTGGGAATCAAGCCGAAGCGTACGATCCGCTTCGTCCTGTTCTCGGGCGAGGAGGAGGGGCTGCACGGCTCGCGTGCCTACGTGAAGGCTCACGCGGCCGAGATGCCCAAGATCTCAGGCGTGCTCATTCACGACATGGGAACGGGGCGGGTCAAGAGCATCGGGCTGCAAGGCCGCTACGATCTGCGTGAAATGATGGAACGCGTGATCGATCCCTTCAAGGAGGCGGTCAACCTGGAAGAGCTGAGCATGCGGACCATGATGGGCACCGACCACATGTCGTTCCTCCCGCACGGCGTTCCGGCGTTCGCCGTCGTCCAGGACGAGGCCGAGTATCGCAAGACCCACCACACCGAAAGCGACACGGTCGACAAGGTGTATTCGGATGAGATCAATCAGGGAGCGAAGGTGCTGGCGGCTTGGGCGTACAACGTATCCATGCTCCCCGACTGCCTGCCGCGCGACCCCAAGCCCCCCAGCGCGGAATTTTCGACTCCCCCGAATTCCGCCAGCCTCACGAACAAAAGTCCGACCCAGAACCCAAACCCCGCGTCGCCGAACAGGGACGCAGCCACTCCTGAAACGGGGACGCAGCTAGTTAACCGCTACGCCGGCGATAAAGTCCTGAAACGGGGACGCAGCTAGTTAACCACTACGCCGGCGATACAGGCGCAGCTCGGTGTCAATGGATCTCGCCAGGTGAGAGAGGCGGGTAAGCGTCCGAGCCGCGGGTCGCTGCTTGGAGACGCTCGGACCGCGGCGTTCATTCACTTCCGAGCGGCCCGGGCTCGTGCGATGATCTCTTCAATCACGGCGGTCTTGGCGTCGGCGTAGTTTTGCACGTACTTCCAGTGCTCGCGAGCCAAGGCGAGCTTGGTTCGCGCATAGTAATCGCGATCGGCGGCATCAGACCTCAGCCAGTCGCGAAAGATCAGCATGCGCTCGATTTCCGGACAGCCGAGCGAAAAGACGTGCAGGTTGATCTCAGCGTCCGGACCTTTGAGCATCCGGTGCTCGTACCAGTCGGTCTCTCGGATGCGCAGCACGTAGCCGGCGGCCTGCAGGTCTGGCACGTAAGCTCCCTCATTCGCCGAGTCGGTGACCACGAGGAGCACGTCCATGATCGGTTTCGCGATCAGGCCAGGGACAGACGTCGAGCCGGCATGCTCAATCCGCAGCGCCCCGCGCCCAAGGGCGGTCCGAATTCGGCCAGCCTCCCGGGCAAAGAGCTCCGGCCAATGCGGGTCGTAATCCACAATGACAATTGGGCCGGATAACGGCGTCGGCTCGCCGATCGTGTGAGCGCGGATCTGCTCGTCGCTCTGTGGCCGGCGCTGCTCGGCCGACTGCCCCTCGTTCGACATTTCGATCCGACCTCCGTGTGAGAGCAACGGAGCGACTTGACCCGATCCGCAATCGCGGGGGTTGTCGTCCGCCCGGACTCGCAATCTTGCGCGTTCACCTTTACACATCCCATCGTAGCAGAGAGACCGATCACGACAGCGGGATCTCAGCGCCGGAGGGACCGCGGAGTGCCCAAGCACCGGCGCGGGCAATTTCGGCAGCGCTGCGGTCGCCGGCGAACGACAATGAGCCTTTGAATTGGCGGCCGGCGCCGCCGGACGCGCCTGATCGAGACCGAGGCGTGGAAACGTTCCAATTTCCAAACCATCTGGAATCCCGAATCCAAAACCTGGATTCTGGAGTCAGCGGCACTCGGTGACTGATCGGGTAGGAACTTTTCCGTCATGACCGCAGATTGGAAGGACGTCCGCTGTGCCTCGATCCCGGTGGTGGATCTGCCGGTGCTGGCCGACCTGCGCGGCCGGGCTCTGATCCGGGTGTCGATCGCTGGCGACCGGGCGTGGGTCTGGTGGCGCGCGGAATCGGACATGTTGCGGGAGATCCTGGTCCGGCGCATTCTGCCCCTTTCCGGGGCGGAGGTTTTTGCGGAGCGCGGCGGAAGCTGGTACCGGCTGGGCCGACACCTGCCTGCCTTTCTTGTGCCGATCGGTGATGGCCAGGCGGGTGTGCTCTTGGAGCGGTTGATTCTACCCGCCCCGATCGACGCCGCGGCTCCGCGCGGAGAGCTGCCCGGGCCGCTGTGCGTCCGCGTGGTGCGCGACGGCCGGGGCTTCAACCGTCCGGCCAGCGCATTGCGAGCTCCGCTTGATGTTCTGCGGGCATGGGCCGAGCAGGCGACGTCCGCCCAGCTCACGCGGTTGCAGGGCGGCCTGGAGCGGATCACCGGAAGTTGCCGAGTCGGCCGGCGGCGCACGACCCGAGGTACTGGTGCTCGCAACTTCGGGATTGTTGCCTCTGTTGCCGCAGACCAAACGTTACTGGGGAAAAGACGTGCTCGTCCCTCTGGGCTTCCGCGCCGAGCCCAACCTCCCGGAACCGGCACTGGCACGGGCGCTGGGGCCGGCGCCCTTGATCTGGCCGTCCTCGAGGAAGACGGGTTTGAGCTGGTGGCGCGCAACGTTTTCAAGCAGCTTTCCCGCGCCGCGATCCGGCTGGCCTGGGAAGAAAGCCAGACGGCCGGCCCTGTGGAACGGAGCTGGAGATGACGACCGGCCGGGCCGCGCTCTACCTTCAGATACCCGCCGATTACTGCCGGCATTTCGGTGGATTGAGGTGGGCACACTATGGTGAGGCTGTCGAATTTCTGGACGGGCCGGCCGCCGGCCGCACCTTTGCGTTCGCCGCGGAGATCGCACTTTTTCTCGAGGGCCTGGAGAGCGCGGGCAGTTGCCGCTTGAATTTTGGCTTCGTGCTTCATTTGCTCTATCTCATCGGACTTGGTGACCGCGGTGTGCGCGCCCCGGAAACAGCCCAGGTCGCTGTCTCGAGCGGATTGCTGGCCCGTTTCGGCGCTGGGATGTCCGTTGCGAAATTGCGGCGCGCTTTGCGCCTGGCTCTGCCACGAAGCGCCACCGGCCGCGGATCCGCCCGAACTGGCCGATCTGCGCGATATCCTCACCGGGGGAAGCTGGGTGCCGCAGATGGTCTTGAGCCACGCAACGCTGGGCGTGATCGATCAGGCGGAGGCACCCGCGCTCGAACCGGAGGGCTTCGAAGACCTGGTCCGTCGCGCGGTCGACGAGGTTTCGGATCCCGTGATCCGCCACTGGCTGCGGCACGGCCGCGGGCCGGCCGGCGGCCAGGAAGATCGCCTGGTCCCCTTGCGCCTGCGCACCGCGACCAGCCGCACTGGCCGACCTCGAGCGGCGGCCGCGGCTCGCCGGAATCGGACGCCTGGTCAGCCGCCTGGACGGGGCGCTTTGCTTGCCGCCGCGGCGGCTGGCGTGGGCCGAGCTGCAAAACGGCGGATACGCCGACCTCACAACCAAGGGGGCGCCCGAACAGATCCTTCCGATCCAGCTTGCCTACGAGCGTGAAGAGTTCCTGCGCCGATTTGCCGAACACGAGCTTCTGTACTTCCAGCGCGAGGAGCCGCGCCAGCCGACCACGGAGGAGCTCTTGATTCTGTTCGACCAGGGGGTGCGCACCTGGGGCGACGTGCGACTCGTCCTCGCGAGTGCCGCCTTGGCCCTGCTGCGTCAGGCAGAGCGCAGGCGCATCGCGATCAAGCTCGCGGCCACGAGCAACGACGGCGAACCGATCGACGCGGCGACAATCGAGCCGGGCGCATTGACCGCGCTGCTCGAGGCCAGCGACCTGTCGGCACACCCGGGGCGAGCCTTGGGCGCCTTGATCAGATAGAGCGCGCGCGGCGCTCCGCGATATCGTGTTGCTCACCCATCCGCGCAACCTTCGCGAGCCGGAAGTCGCAGCCGCGGCGAGCGCGCTATCTGCCGACCCGGGCTCGCGGCTGTTCGCGGTGTCGGTCGATTCGCAAGGACAGGTCGAGCTATCCGAGCTACGGCACGGTCTGCCCGTGGTTGTGGGACGCAGCCGGGTCGACCTGTCATTGTCCTCCGGCGGCGGCAGCCCGAGGGCAAGCGACCCCCCAGGTGGACCCGCGGCGCTCTGGAAGGGGAGCGTCGAGCCGATCGGTTTCCCGTTCCAGTGCGGCGTGCTCGATCGCTTCGACAGCCCACAAGACGATGGGCGTCGCCACTTCGATTTCGACGAAGCCGGCGAACGGGTGCTCGCCGTCGGGCGCGATGGCCTGCTGTTTTCCTGGCGGATCGACCAGACCGCCTCCGAGATCCTTCCCCGGCCGTTCGTCGACGGAGAGCTGCTGCGGCCTGTGAAGACGGTGATCGGCGTCGCGGGCGGCTTCGTGCTGGTGAGCTACCGCCGCAGCGACCCGGTGCTGGCCCACTACGACTTTCCGTCACGAACCTGCACGCTGCACACGGTCGCAGACGCGAGCCTCTCCGACTCGTGGTTCTATTACCGCGACCTGCATTCCATCGCGCGCCGCTCGTCGCGCGACGGCCGGCTCACAGGCGCCATCGACTTGAGCACAAGCGGCCCGAGCGCGGCGACCACACCGCGAGCGGCGCGGGCCGCCCACCGCGCCCTCGAGGGGTCGCTCTCCTCCGACTGGCTCATCGTCCCGGAAACACCCAATAAGGCGCGTCCCGCGACGCACCTCTGCAATAACTCTGTGAGCCTCGACGCGTGGACCGGGACGCTTCACTACCGCGACGCGTCCGGCCTCGTGCGGTCGCTGGCGCCTCGCTACGATGGTGCTCCCGCGCTGCGGGGTGGGCGCATCCTTCAAGCTCGCGAGGGCGGCGACGTGCTGGCGGTGCACGCGAGCGCAATTGCGGCCCCTGGTCTTTATTTTATCTCGGTCTCGCGCAGCCCTGATCGGGATTTTTGCGCTGGAAGGCGATTCACCGACCCGGTCGTTTGCGCTCTCGCGCGATGGCCTGCGGTTCGCGCTGCATCATCGGCGACCGCCAGCTCGAGGTGCGCGACGTCCCCGGCGACCGGCCCCCCTGTTTCGTCACTTGCAAGGAAGAAGTATGGATCCATTTCGCGTTGCTGGCGACGTCGTGTCTCCTGGTCCGCGAGTTTGATATCGACGGACCGCGGCGCGTCCGTTCGCGCTCGTGGATCCGCTGGGACCGCGGCCGCCTGGAAGTGACCCAAAAGGACGCCTCGACCGCGCACGACGAGCTCGGCGGTACCGTCGCGGTCTCGCGGAGCCTTTCCCCGGCGTTCCTCGGCCCCGATTATGATCCGCACCGGTTCGTCCAGGTTGTCGAGCATACTGGACTGCGCATCTTGATTGATCGGTATAATCACCTGGCGGTGCTGGATCGCAGCGGGCGATTGATCTGCATCTTTTTCGTGACCCGCGCCGAGGTCGCCGCCTGGCTGCCGGACGGAACTTGCTGGGGCCCGCGCCGGTTGATCGGCCGCGAGCCGCCGCCCGGCGCGGCCGAACGGATTGCCGCGGCACTGCTGGCCGCCGAGACCGGAGGAGGGAGCTCGCCGTGACCATCCGGGTATCGCTCGCGCTGCGCCGCCGTGCCGTGCCGTCGCCGGCCGTGGCGCTGTTCGTCCCCTCGCGCGATCCGGTCGATCTGTTTGCGATCTGCGCGCGGATCGGCCTGGATCCCTCGGGACGAATCTTCGAGGTCGCCCCCGGCTTCCTGCTCGAGCTCGGGCGGCCAACCACCGAGCCTGTACCCGGCGCCATCCGCCTGCGTGAGGTCGCACGCGCGTTCTACGTTCCGGCCGACGCGGAGCTCACTCCCGGCCTTCTGGACGACGAAGCCGCGGGGCTGGTGCGCGACCGCGGGCTCGTGGTCCTGCCCGGCGGACGCATGCTCTGGTTTGATCGCCACGCCGTGGTCGAGCTTGGAAAACTGATCGAGGCCAGGCCGCGCCAAGGCCGCGCGTGGACGGCGCTACCCGAGCCCCGCCGGCTCGCCGAGCGCCTCGAGCTGATCGCGCTTGAGCTCCCCGAACCCCCTCCGGAAGCACTGTATCGGGCCTTGAAAGAGGAAGTGCGAGGACAGCGCGATCGATCCGGGTCGGAAGGGCGGAAAGACGAGACGAAGGGCGACCGCGCCGGCGAAAATGCGCGCGCGCCGCGGAGCGCGGCCGAGGGCGACCCTTCCGCGCCGCAGGCCGAGACGTCGGGCGCTACCCCCATCGCAGCGCCCGGCGAGGGCGCGGAGGCCGGCAGCCTCGTCCCAAGGGTGGGCGAGATGTTGCAGGCGTTCCGGCTCATGTTCCACAAGTCCGGCGAAGCGTTCGACGCGCTGAAGGAGAAGATCCAGTGGGAGTGGGTTGATCATTCGGCGCTGCTCAAGAAGCTGGTCCAGGAGTTTCGCGAGGGAGACCAGGAGCGTGCGCTGCGGCGAGCCGTCCCATTTGCTCGCCATGATGAGCCCTGGGTGCCGGCCAAGGCTCCGTGGCTGCCCTTGGGCCGGGCGGTCTACAGCCTGGCCGAATTGCTCCGCCGGCCTGGTCGCGGCGAGGCCGTGCCCGTCCGGTTTGCCCGCGACGATGTTACCCGCGAGCTCGGGGAAGAATACCGCAAGGCCGCAGTGCGGGCGGCACAGCAGGGCGATTTCCGTCGCGTGGCCTACATCTTCGGCGTCTTGCTCGGAGACGACCGCCAGGCCGCAAAGGCCTTGCAGCGCGCCGGCCTGCACCACGACGCGGCCATTCTTTATTTGAAAAAGCTCAACGACCCGGCCGCGGCGGCCGCGGCCTTCGAGTCAGCCGGCGAGGTCGATCGGGCGCTCGCGCTCTATCGGCAGCTCGGCCAGCACGAGACCTCAGGCGATCTGCTCCGCCGTCTCGGCGACGAGGAAGGCGCGCTTGCGGAATACGTGCTCGCCGCGCAGCTCCACGCTGCTTCCGTGCCGCCCTGCTATCGCAGCGCCGGTTTGCTGTTGCAGACCAAGGCCAGGCAGCCCGACCTGGCAATCCAGTACTTCAAGCAGGGCTGGGACCGCCGCCCCGGCGCCGACGCGACGCTCTGCGCGCTCACCATGGCGGCAATCCATGCCGAGCGGGGCGCGATCGAGCCGATCCGCGCGCTCTTCGACCAGGCCGATGAGCTCTTCGCCGGCTCTGGCTCCGACGCCGAACTTGGGTCTTTCTATGAATCGATGTCGGCGCTGGCCGCATCCGCTGCGCTAGGACCCTATGCCGACGAGCTGCGCGACCGCTGCGTGATGGCGCTTGCGCGGCGGCTGCGACAGTGCGTCGAGGCCGGTCAATCGCCCGCGCCCCTGGTCACAACCCTGTTCGGACGCGCCACGGAATTGCCGACTGCACTGGTGAGCGACGCCGATTTCGCCGCGAGCCTGGCGCAGAAACGACCGCGCGATTCCGCCGCCGGAGCCGGACGGGAACCGGGCATCCGCGGATTTCAGATCGGTCGCGGAATCGTCACGGCCACCGCGCAGGCCGCGGCGTCGGGCGAGATCTTTCTGGGGTTCGACAGCGGCCTGGTGCTCGGGTATCTGCCAGAGCGAAACCAGGTCGTCAAGGTGGCGGAGGACATTCACCCCGTGACCGCGCTGGCCGTCGATCCCGAGGGCCAGACGGTGATCGCGCTGCGCCGCGGCCCCCACGGAACCGCAATGTCGCGATGGCTGAAGCGCCCCGACGGGTCGTTCCGGCTTCGACCCGAAACCCACTTTCCGCGACCGGCGGCCGACGCCCGCGCGCGCTCGAGCGGATTCGAGCCGTTCGCCGGTTCACCCCATGAATGCTGGCTCACGCCGGTCCTGCCGTGGGGAGTCGAGCGCTTGATCGGCATTTGCCAGGGCCACGAGCTCTTGATCGTCGACGCATCGTCCGGGCTGACCTGGGGCAGCCTCTCGATCCCCGAATGTGAGGCCGGCGTTCCGACGACGGCGCTCCTGCTTGCGATCGGCTCGCCGAAGCGGAGCTGGGAAAGCCGCTTCACGGTGCTCACGCACGTGGGCCAGCAATGGGTTCTCCTCGATCTGCAAGGGAAGATTCTCTGCCAGACCACGTCATATCGCTGGCTCCACGGCGCCGCGGGATTCGATTCGGACCGGCCCTCCCCGATCACGTGGCGCCATGTTCCCCCATTCCTCGAGGTGCTCGGCCTCGACAAGACCGGCGCCGTCTACGCGGCGCAGCTTTATCTGGAGCACGATTCGCTCGAGCTCCTGGCCGAGCGCCGGAACGACCGAAGGGGGCTACCTCGCGGCCATGCTCGGCGGTACCAACAAGGTCGTGGCCGTCGCGCGGGCCCGCATCGATTGGCTCAGCTATGGCGCCGAGCGGTTCCATATCGTCGACCGGCTCAAGCTCGGGCTACCCACGGCCGTCGCGTGCTTTGCATCGCTCTCGACCCAGGAAACCCTGGTCGTCTGCGCCGACGGCTTCATCGCCCACGTCACCCCGCAACGACGGACGAAGGCCTCGAAATCGAAGGGAGGGAACGACGACCTTGATATCAGCGGAACCTGAGCCGGGCCCCCAGCTTCGCAATTGCCGACATCGATCGTCGTCACGTCGGCGCCCGCCCGAAACCAAGGCTCCCATGTCCCGCAAATTGTCCGAACTTACGTGCAATCAGCCCCGATCGGGAAGTCTCCGGCAGGGGATTGCAATCGGCGGCGGCTTTGCCTATGCTAAAACCCTTAAAGTGTAGGTGGATCATTCAGAAACGGCTTTGAGAAGGGCCGGTGGTATTGGGGCGTGAGATGGCGATCACGAAGGAGAAAAAGCAGGAGATCATCGGGAGCTTTGGCCGGGGCGAAGTCGGATACGGGATCGCCCGAAGTGCAAGTCGCCTTGCTGACGGCCCGGATCAATGATCTGACCGATCACTTCAAGACGCACGCCAAGGACCATGCCAGCCGCCGCGGGCTGCTGATGATGGTCTCCAAGCGGTCGAGCCTGCTGAAATATCTGCGGCTCCACGATCGGAAGAAGTACCTTGAAGTGATCAACCGGCTGGGAATCCGCAAGTAACGGCAAGCCGATCACGCGCTGGCACAGTCGGTTGGGAACCAGCACGGACGCCAGATGCGGCGTTCAACTCTCGTCTCTGCTCGCGGAAGGATATGACGGCCGGCGTGTGGTCACGCAGTTGCCTCGCTCTGCCTCGAATGTGCCTGATGCGTTACAAGCCCGCTTCGTGACGTCCTCGACTCCCGTCTGATACCCACACACACTCGTGTCTTACAACGTCGATCGTTTGACGATCGATTCGGCCGAACGCAACGGAATCGGTGGAATCTTCTCAGACGGCCGGGCCCTGAATCGAAGTCGAGCCACCCTCGAACGAAAACGATCGTGGCGCACTCCGTCGGGGCTTGTCTCCAAAGTCTTCATGTTGCCCCGCAATGCGTGGCTTCGCAGGTAGGGTCCATGTCCAGCACTTTGACTTCCGCGCAAGCTTGTCGAGCGGACCATCGGCGGCAAGCTTCTGAGCATCGAGACCGGTCGTCTCGCCAAGCAGGCCAGCGGCGCCGTGGTCGTCCGAATCGGCGACACGATGACGCTGGTCGCCACCGTGGCCGCGCCCGGGCCGCGAAGGGCTCGACTTCTTCCCGCTCACCGTCGATTACCGCGAGAAGGTTTACGCCGCGGGCAAGTTCCCCGGCGGCTTCATCAAGCGCGAAGGGCGGCCGACCACCAAGGAGATCCTCACCTCGCGGCTGATCGACCGGCCGATCCGGCCGCTCTTCCCCGAGTCGTATCGCGACGAGGTCCAGATCCAGGCCGGGCCGATCTCGGCCGACCGCCAGAACGACGCCGAGTCCCCTCGATGATCGGCGCCTCGGCCGCGCTGATGCTGGCCCGGGTCCCGTTCCTCGGCCCGATCGGCGCGATCCGGCTGGGCCGGGTCGACGGCCAGTTCGTCGCATTCCCGACCGCCGAGGAGCTGGAGGACAGCGACCTCGACCTGGTCGTCGCCAGCACCGAGCAAGGCCATCGTCATGATCGAAGGGTTCGGCGAGGAGCTGCCCGAGCCCGAGATGGGCGACGCGATCATGGAGGCCCACCGGCTCAACCAGGAGGTCATCGCGCTGCAGAACGAGCTGCTCGAGGCGGTGGGCCTGCCCCCTATGAGCACCCCGCCGATCCCCGCCGACCCGCTCCGCCAGACGATCTACGAGCGCTACGGCGAGCCGCTGCGCCAGGCCAAGCAGATCGTCATGAAGGCCGAGCGCAACGCCGCGACCCGCTCACTGCTGGACACGATCGTCAAGGAGCTGGTCCCGGCGGATTCGCGCCGCGCCGCCCCGCCGCTCCCGCCGCGCCGCGAAGCGCCATGGCGATCCGGCCCCGAGCCCGGTGCCGGCCGACACCAGGTGACCGCGGCGCAGGTCAAGGCGGCGTTCGCCGCGGTCGAGGAGCGGGTCGTCCGCGAGCTGATCCTGGACGGCAAGCGGCCCGACGGCCGCGGGCCCAAGGACCTGCGGCCGATCAAGTGCGAGGTCGGCCTGCTTGCCCCGCGCCCACGGCTCGGCGATCTTCCAGCGCGGCGAGACCCAGGCCCTGGTGACGACCGTGCTCGGCACCGGCGCCGACGAGCAGCGGGTCGACGGCATCATGGACGAGTACAGCAAGAAGTTCATGCTCGACTACAACATGCCGCTCGTTCGCCGTCGGCGAGGTCCGGCCGATCCGCGGCCCCGGCCGTCGCGAGATCGGCCACGGCGCCCTGGCCGAGCGCTCGGTCGCCCCGATCCTGCCCGGCGCCGACCGCGTTTCCCGTACACGATCCGCGTCGTCTCCGACATCCTCGAGTCGAACGGCTCGAGCTCGATGGCCTCGGTCTGCGGCGCCACGCTCAGCCTGATGGACGCCGGCGTGCCGATCAGCGACCCGGTCGGCGGCATCTCGATCGGCCTGGTCCAGGACGAGGCGACCGGCCGCCACGTCCTCCTGACCGACATCATCGGCGACGAGGACCACTTCGGCGACATGGACTTCAAGGTCGCCGGCACCCAGCGCGGCGTCACCGGCATCCAGCTCGACCTCAAGAACCAGGGGATCACCGAGCAGATCGTCCGCGAGACGCTCGACCAGGCCCACGAGGCCCGGCTCGAGATCCTCCGGGCCATGCTCCGGGCGATCAAGCGGCCGCGCGACGAGATCTCGGCCAACGCCCCGCGGCTGATCCAGATCCAGATCAACCCCGAGAAGATCGGCCTGGTCATCGGCCCCGGCGGCAAGACGATCCGCCGGCTCCAGGAGGAGACCGGCGCCAAGATCGACATCGAGGACAGCGGCATCGTCACGCTCTCCAGCCTGGACGCCGCCGGCGCCGAGGCCGCCCGCGACAAGATCCAGGCGATGACCGAAGGCGTCCAGGTCGGCCGGATCTACGAGGGCCGCGTCACCTCGATCAAGGACTTCGGCGCCTTCGTCGAGATCCTCCCCGGCAAGGACGGCCTGGTCCACATCAGCGAGCTGTCCGACGGCTACGTCTCGCAGCGTGACCGACATCTGCCGGGTCGGCGACCCGATGCTGGTCAAGGCGATCGCGGTCGACGACCAGGACCGGGTCAAGCTGTCGCGCAAGGCGGCCCTGGCCGAGCGGGGCCAGGTCGACGAGCTGGCCAGCCGCACCCGGCCTGCCGGCGGCGACCCGCGGGCCCGGCGGCGACCCACGCGGCCCCGGCGGCGGCCCGCCGTCCCGGCGGCGATCCGGCGGCGACGGCGGCCCGGCGATCGCGATCGTGATCGGGCTACGGCGGCGACCGCGGACGCCGCGGCCCGCGACGGCCCTGACCGACCGGCCGGACGCTACGTCCGGTACGGCGCCCGCTGCTTCGGGCCTCTCGGGCGAAGACCGATACCGATCACGTCCTCCCAGACCAGACCTCCGGCAACCGGCGAGATCACCCATGGCGAACTCTCCGCCCAGCATCGGTCTCGGAACCTCCGATCAGAATCCGCGGTCAGAGCCCGTGCGCTCGGATTCCGCGGACGCGCCGCGCCCTCGAGGGCCGACGCCACGGGCTCGGCCACGCGACGACGCACCGGCGACCTCGGCCGCTCGACCGGTCGACCCGGAAGCCGACGATCACGCGGCGGCTCCGCGCCGCAGTATGCCGAGATCGCCCAGCTCGCCGGCGGCCTGGCCCACGAGATCCGCAACCCGCTCTCGACGCTCTCGCTGAACCTCGACCTCCTGGCCGAGGACTTCCAGAACCCCGAGACCCCGCGCGACCGCCGCGTCCTCCAGAGGATCGAGCGGCTGCGGCACGAGGTCCAGCGGCTCCACGACATCCTCGAGAACTTCCTCCGGTTCGCCCGCGTCCAGGACCTGAAGCTCGAGCCGACCGACCTGAACGCGATCGTCGACGAGCTCCGCGACTTCTGCGAGCCGCAGGCGGCGACGCAAGGGGATCGTGATCCGCACCCAGTTCGCCGCCGACCTGCCCCCGGTCCGGCTCGACGTCGACCTGTTCAAGCAGGCCCTCTTGAACCTGATCCTCAACGCCGAGCACGCCATGCCCTCCGGCGGCGAGCTGATCCTGACGACCCGGCGCGAGGGCCGCTGGATCGTGCTCGACGTGACCGACACCGGCGTCGGGCATGACCGAGGAGGTCCGCGCCCGGATCTTCGACGCCTTCTTCTCGACGCGGCCGGCGGGCAGCGGCCTGGGCTTGCCGACCACCCGCAAGATCGTCGAGGCCCACGGCGGCACGATCCAGGTGCAGAGCGAGCCCGGCAAGGGCTCGCAGTTCACCATCCGGCTCCCGGTGCGCGAGCGACGAGCCGGGCCGAGCGCGCTCCATCCGGACGATCGCTCGCACGCGCGACCTTCCGGCAATCCTGAGATCCACCTCCCGATCGAGCGCGAGCAAGGGCCGATGGACCAGCAGATCCGCGTCCTGGTGGTCGACGACGACGAGCCCCACGCCGAGGCCGTGGCCGAGAGCCTCGAGCGCGTCGGCTACGAGTGCGTCGTGGCCACCAGCGGCCGCGAGGGGCTCCGGCTGATCGAGGAGCAGGACTTCGACATCGTCATCACCGACCTGATCATGGACGGGGTCGGCGGCCTGGAGGTCCTCGCCAAGGCCAAGCGCGAGCTGCCCGACGCCGAGGTCGTGATCCTCACCGGCCACAGCACGATCAAGACCGCCGTCACCGCCATGCAGGCCGGGGCCTCGACCTACCTGACCAAGCCGCTCGACATCAACGAGCTGCGGACCGTCGCCGACAAGGCGTCGCAGTCGCAGCGGCTCGCAGCGCTCGAACATCGAGCTCCAGAAGCAGCTCAACGAGAAGTTCGGCTTCGAGGGGGTGATCGGCAACTCGCCGGCCATGCACGCGGTCGTCGCCAAGCTCCGCCAGATCGCGCCGACGTCCGCCTCGGTCCTGATCACCGGCGAGAGCGGCACGGGCAAGGAGCTGGTCGCCAAGGCCCTCCACAACAACAGCCCCCGCAAGAACAAGCCGTTCGTCCCGCTCAACTGCGCCGAGCTTGAGCGAGAACATCCTGGAGAGCGAGCTCTTCGGCCACGTCAAGGGGGCCTTCACCGGCGCCGACCGCGACCGCATCGGCCGGTTCGAGTACGCCAACGGCGGCACGCTCTTCCTCGACGAGATCGGCGACATGCCGATCTCGATCCAGGTCAAGCTGCTCCGCGTGCTCGAGACCGGCGAGATCGTCCGCGTCGGCACCAACGAGCCGATCAAGGTCAACGTCCGGCTGATCTCGGCGACCAACCGCGACCTGGCCGACGCCATCGCCGAGGGCAAGTTCCGCCAGGACCTCTACCACCGCCTCAAGGTCGTCAGCGTCAAGCTCCCGCCGCTGCGCGAGCGCCGCGAGGACATCCCGCTCTTGATCGACTACTTCCTCAAGGAGTTCACCGCCTCGCACGGCAAGACGATCACGGCGATCACCCCGGCCGTGCGCAAGGTCCTGATGGCCTACTCCTGGCCGGGCAACGTCCGCGAGCTGAAGAACACGATCGAGAGCATGGTCGTGATCGACTCCGACGGCGTGCTCGACGTCGACGACCTGACCGAAGACCTCCAGCCGGCCGCCGCCGGCGGCAAGAGCGACGGGCACGCCGGCGTCGATGCCCTGGTCGGCAAGTCGCTCGAGGAGATCGAGAGGTACTACATCGCCGAGACCCTGAAGCTGACCAAGCGGCAACCGCGAGGAAGCCGCGCGGCTGCTCGGCATCGGCGAGCGGACGCTCTATCGCAAGCTCAAGGAATACAATATCGGCTGAATCGGCCGGGCCACGATTTCGCCGGTCTTTACCCCTCATCCCGCCTCACGCCCTCACGGCCGCCGGGTCGCGCATCGCCGAAACCGTCTCATCTTTCTGAACGCAAGATCACGTTGTATAATGGCTGGGATTGCCGAATCCAGGAGACCTTCGCGATGGGAATCATCCGCCAGTTGCCGCCGTCGGTCATCAATCAGATCGCCGCGGGCGAGGTGGTCGAGCGGCCGGCGAGCGTGGTCAAGGAGCTGCTCGAGAACGCGATCGACGCCAAGGCGACACGCGGATCGACCTGACGGTCGAGCGGGGCGGCAAGGACCTGGTCCGCGTCGCCGACAACGGCACGGGGATGGCGCCCGACGACCTGCTCCTGGCGTTTCAGCCGCACGCCACGAGCAAGCTCGCCGAGGCCGACGACCTGTTCCGGATCAGCGACGCTGGGCTTCCGGGGCGAGGCGCTGGCGGCGATCGCCGAGGTCGCCAAGGTCCGCTGCCAGACGCGGCAGGCCGAGGCCGCCGAGGGCTCGGAGCTGTCGATCGAGGGGGGCGTCTTCGGCCCGGTCAAGAACTGCGGCTGCCCGCCCGGCACGGTGATCGAGGTCCGCAACCTGTTCTACAACACCCCGGTGCGCCGCACGTTCCTCAAGTCGGACATGACCGAGGCGGGCCACGTCGTCGAGATGTTCTCGCGGATCGCGCTGGCGCATCCGGCGGTCCACTTGACCTTTCGCTCGGGTGGCAAGATCGTCCACGACCTGCCGCCCGTCGCCGGGCACGCGCGAGCGGATCGCGGTCTTCTTCGGGCGCGAGCTGGCCGAGTCGCTGCTCTGGGTCGAGGGCCGGCTCGACGAGCATGCATCTCTGGGGTTACGTCGCCCACCCGTCGCAGAGCCGGTCGACCGCCAAGGGCCAGTTCCTCTTCCTGGGCGGCCGCTACGTCCGCGACCGCTCGCTCAGCCACGCGCTCGAACGAAGCCTATCGCGGCCTGCTGATGGTCGGCCGCATGCCCGTGGCGTTCCTCCACCTGGAGATCCCGCCCGAGGAGGTCGACGTCAACGTCCATCCCGACCAAGGTCGAGGTCCGGTTCCGCGACTCGCAGCGCGTCTACAGCCACTTGCTCTCGACCCTGCGGCAGACCTTCTTGAAAAGCGACCTGCACACCCGGCTGCAGGCGACGCCAGACCCGGCGGCCTCCACCGCGACGGACGCCGGCGGAGATCAGGGTGGTCACGCCGCTCCCGTTGCACCGCGAAATCCGTTCGACCGCGCAATTCGATCCCGTGGAAGCCTCCAGCGTGGGACGCCTCGATCTGGCCGGCGGCCCGACCGATCGCCAGACCGTCTCGTCCTGGTTCGAGCCGAGCTGATGCGCGACACCGGATCCCCGAGTCGGTGGGACAGCCGGCGCCGCCCCCCTGGGCTCAGTCGCTGCCCCTGGGTTTGCCCATCGGGCCCAGCGAGACATTCGACGAGTTCTCGTCGGTCGCGGCGCCAGCACCGGCCGGATCACAGGACAGCCGATCGATTCCGGTGCCCGTCGCAGTCCCCGGCGAATCTTGCCGGCGAGCCTGCGACTTCCTCGATGGCGCGATCTGCCGGCGAATTGCGACGGGCCACGACGGGATTCAATCGCCGCGGCGGAGCCGATGGCGCAAGGCGATCCAGGTCCACGACAGCTATCTGATCGCCGAGACCGGCGACGGCATGATGGTCATCGACCAGCACGCGCTTCACGAGCGGATCCTGTACGAAGAGCTGCGGAGCCGGGTGGAGCGGGGGAAGGTCGAGTCGCAGCGGCTGCTGGTCCCCGAGCCGGTGGACCTGACGGCGGCCGAGGCCGGCCTGCTCCTCGAACAAACCGAGCTCCTTGCTGCAGCTCGGCCTGGAGGTCGAGCCGTTCGGCGGCGACACGGTGCTGGTGCGGAGCATCCCGGCGATGCTGCCGCAGGTGGTCCCCGATCGCCTGGTGCGCGACCTGGCCGAACACCTCCGCACCCAGCCCTTGCCTCCGACCCGCGAAGGCCTGCTGGCCGATCTCCTGCACATGGTCGCCTGCAAGGCCGCGGTCAAGGCGGGCCAGCCACTGTCGCCCCCGGAGATCGCCGCTCTCCTGGAACGCCGGCATCTCGTGGCCAACTCGCATCACTGTCCCCACGGCCGCCCCACGGCGCTGGTCTTCACCAAGGCTGATCTCGAAAAGCAGTTCGGGAGGATCTGAGCGATTCGCGAGACGCCGGGCCGTCGCGGGCGGAGCCGGATCGGACGCGGGCTTCGAGGGATGGACCCCTTTCAACCTTCCACAAGCTTGTCATACAATCGTCACATGGCGAGCGCTCGCGGGGCCAAGCAGACATCGCCAGAACGCGGAGCAACAAGGGGGCGTCCCGTACCAAGGGACGTTGCAGGTAATGATTTGCGTAACGATCGGGCGGGGGCGGCATTCCTCGCTGGCCGAGGAATGGAAGGAAGCGGCCGAGGCCGGCGTGGAGCTGGTCGAATTGCGGATCGACTGTCTGCGGCGCGAGCCGGACTTGAAGCGGATTCTCAAGGACGCGCCCGACGCCGATTGTCTTCACAATCCGTCGCGGGGTCGACGGCGGCCTCTGGCGGGGCAACGAGGACAAACGCCAGCAGCTCCTCCGCGAGGCGGTCGCTCTGGGGGTCGATTACGTCGACCTCGAGATGGACATCGCCTCCAAGATCCGCCGCTTCGGCAAGACCAAGCGGATTGTCAGCTACCACAACGTCAAGACCACACCGGTCGATCTTGCGGACATTGCGGAAAAGTGCGAGGAGTTTGACCCCGACGTCGTCAAGATCGCCACCGCCGCAACGACGCTCGCCGAGGCGTCGCGCGTGCTGCATCTGGCCACGTCCGCCAAGGCCCCCACGGTCCCGATCGCCATGGGCGAGATCGGCGTATTCACTCGTATTCTCGGGCGCAAGTTCGGCGCGCCCATCACCTATGCCGGATTCAATCCCGAGCGGGTGTTCGCCGCCGGAATGCTCCAGTTCGGCGTGTTGCACCATGACTACGCATACAAAGAGATCAATTCGAGGACGGAAATCTACGGCGTGATCGGCGACCCGATCGAACAGAGCCTCAGTCCCGCGGTGCACAACGCGGCCTTCCGCGAGCTGGGACTGAACAAGGTCATGGTGCCGTTCCTCGTACCCAACGGCGAATTGCCGGCGTTTTTCAAAGAGATGCTCTGGCTGGATCTCAAGGGTTGCAGCGTGACGATTCCCCACAAGGAGGCGATCGTTCCGCTGTTGCAGCAAAAGGAGGGCGCCGTCGAGCGAACAGGAACGTGCAATACGGTGATCTTCAAGGAAGACGGCCAGCGCATCGGCTTTAGCACTGACTATCGCGCGGCGATGGACTCGCTTGAAGTCGCCATGGGCGGTCGGGAGACCGAGGAAGCGCCCAGCCCGCTGTTCGACAAGCACGTCCTGATCCTCGGGGCAGGGGGGGTCGCGCGTGCGATCGCGTTCGGACTCACCCGGCGCGGAGCTCACGTCACGATCTCCAATCGCCACGACGAAAGGGCATCGAAACTGGCCGAGGAGGTCGGCTGCCGCACGGTCAACTGGGGAATGCGCGCGAGCAACGTGGTCGATGTCGTCATCAACGCCACTCCGGTCGGCATGCATCCCAACGTCGACGATACGCCGCTCCCGCCGGCTGCATTCAGCCGATCGAACATGGTCGCCTTCGACACGATCTATCACCCCGAGAACACGATGATGCTCAAGCTTGCGCGCGAGCGCGGCTGCAAGACGGTTACCGGAGCGGATATGTTCTTGCGTCAGGCGGCGTTGCAATTCAAGCTCTATACTGGGCAGGATGCCCCGATCGATCTGATGCACGACTCACTGAAGCTCAAGCTCACGCCGCTGCGCCGCGTATGACAGGCCACGCTCATTCACCAGACCGCCGCCCCGGTCGCGGACTGTCGCTGATCGGCTACCGCGGCACAGGCAAGTCGACGGTGGGGCGAATCCTGGCCGGCCGCCTGCAACGGACGTTTCTCGACGCGGATCTCGAGATCGAGGCACGCGCCGCTTCGTCGATCCGCGCGTTGTTCGAGAATGAGGGCGAGCTTTGCTTCCGCAACTGGGAGGAACGCACCCTGGCCGAGCTGACCGCACAGTTCCCGGACGCAATCATCGCCACCGGCGGAGGCGCCGTGCTCCGCGAGGCAAACCGGCAGCGGATCCGTGAGTTCGGCTTCGTGGTCTGGCTAACGGCCGAGCCGTCCGAACTGGCACAAAGGCTCCAGTCCGACAGCGGCGAGGTCGATCGCAGGCCCGCACTCACCCCTCTCGGGACGATTTCCGAAATCGCGCGGGTCCTCGAGGTCCGGACGCCGCTCTACAGTTCCTTGGCCGATATCCGGATCGAGACCGGCGGCATGACTGCCGACCAGGTCGCAGACAGCGTCCTCGGCTCCTGGAAAAGCTGTCGCTGGCAATAACGCGATCGTGCGTCCCTCGAAATCACAGGACCCGAGTCATGTCACTCATGTGGCCGATGCTGGCGGCTCTCGGCCTGGGTTTCTTTGTCGTCGGGACCGTCGTCGGAAGTTTTCTGAACGTCTGCATCTACCGGATTCCCTGGGAAAAAAGCGTGATCTGGCCGGGCTCGCGCTGTCCGAATTGTTACTCGGCAATCGCCGCGCGAGATAACATCCCGATCGTGAGCTGGATTGCCCTGCGGGCGGAATGCCGCAGTTGTGGTATTCCAATCTCCGCACGTTATCCGCTCGTCGAAGCTCTGGTTGGATTGTTGTTTCTGGGAGCCTATCTGGTTGACGTGATCGTCGGGCAGGATAGCCCCTGGTTTATCCCCGGCATTTCGCTGCTGGCGGCCGCGTACCACTGCGTATTCCTGGCGCTCCTGGTCGCCGCGACATTCATCGATTACGACTACTGGGAAATCCCCAAGCAGATCACCGATACCGGAATCGTGCTGGGGATCGCCCTCGGGGCATTCTTTCCACAGATTCGACCCGTTCCGTCCTCCTGGCCGGCCATCACTCATTTCCAGGGACTGTGGGTCGGAATGCTGGGGCTCGTCGTGGGCGCGGGGCTCACACAAGTCGTGCGCAAGGTAGCGAGCTTTGTATTCCGGCGCGAGGCCATGGGGCTCGGCGACGTCACCCTGATGGGAATGATCGGCGCGTTTCTGGGCTGGCAGGCGGCCGTCCTCACCTTCTTCATCGGCCCGTTCTTCGGGATCGGCCACGCGGGATGGAGGTTGCTGAAGAACTTCCGAATATGGCTGGTTGGCGGTCAATTATCGCGCAGCGATCGCGAACTTCCTTTCGGACCCTACTTGAGCATGGCGGCTGCGGCACTCTATTTTGGCTGGGCGTGGCTCTGGCCAGGCTGGGCTCTACCGCTCTTCTCCACGTTTTCCGTGTTATTCTGGTGGATGTTGGGAATCGATGTCGACTTACGGAACTGATCACCCAGGACCGCAACGCGTCCCATCGGGAGCTGCGCCGGGCGCGACGAATGACGCGCCCCTCATCTGGGAAAACGGCGGATCTCTAGCCCGGGGGATGGAGGCAACCAGCCCATGCCATACGAATACAAGAGACGAAGACTGTCGATCATCCGCAATTTCTGGGCATACCGCCGGTTGATTGGCTCGGCGGTCCTCCTGGGGCTCATGCTGTGGTTCATATGGGCCAACGACGCCCAGGTCACCGTCGCGTTTCCATTCGGCCTGGGCCAACTAACCAGCACAACCGGCGTCGTCATCCTGTTGAGTGCGCTCGTCGGGTCCGTGGCGACCATTCTGGTTACAACCGTCTTCTTCGCCGTGAGGCGAATCCGGGGCTCGCAAAACACGCAAGATCAGCCGACTCCAACCGAAGTTCCCGCCGATCGCCCTCCGCCGGACTACGCCGCCAAAACCACGGAAGGGATTTCCAACGCTCACTGGTCAAACTGACGAAAATAGAAGAGGGGAAGAATCGCTCAAACTCATCAAAAACCGGCGGGATACGCTTTTGCATCCGCAACAGGCAGAACGAGCTGATCGCGACACTCTTCCTTCGGGACGACGCGCCATCGCTTCATTCGATCAAAAACGATTGCGCCGCGCGGAACTTCCAGCATTCCGGGCAGTCTGCTGGGTCGGGTTGGTCGCCGCGGCGGGCTGCTCGGGGCAATCGCGCTTCCTTACGGGCGGACCGACCGTAGGCCAGCTCAAGACCAGTCTCAGCCAGATGGAGTATGAGAACCAGCAATTGAAGCGGACGACGGCCAAGCTCCAGCAAGAGAACCGCACCATGGAAGACCGGCTGGTGCAGGAACGGATCGACAATGGCGATCTCGCGGCCAGGCTGGATGACGCTCGCAACTTGCTGCGAGATCGCGGCCTGGGATCCGATGTTCGCGTCGGATCGCACCGCGACGGTGGCGATCGCACCGATTCCTCGGTCGACGAGGATCGTTCACCCAGGACCGCGCCCGTCCGCGGGCGCCGCAAACCGCCGTTCGCGCAGATTGCTGGTCCGACTGATCCCGTGCCGCCCATGCAAGAGGACGACGATAGTCAAGCGGCCGTGCCCGCAGGCGGTGAAGGCCCCCGCGCCCGTCGCTCGAGACGGCGCGTCGACAATGCGACGGATCACCACTCCTATCTTGGCGGCTCGATTCGCTGGCTTCCTGTGGCAGACGGATCAAGCGATTCCACGTCGGCGCTGCGGTGATCGACAGAGCGCGTGAACTTGCCAGCCATGGGGCCGCGCCGGGCCCCGCCCGCCGGGATGCGCCGATCTTCGGCCGCCCGCGATCATGCTATGAGAGCCTTGCGTCATTCGCTCCAGAACACGTTCGCGGGCTCCCAGCTGTCGCGATGGGGAATCGGACGGTGACTGACGTGCCAAGACCCACCTCGGATGACAGGGCAACCTCGCCACCAAGCTGCGAGACGAGCTCGCGGCAGATCGCGAGACCCAGACCGTTGCCTTCGATCGGGGAATGTTCATCGCGAGGCAAACGAAAAAAGGGCTCGAAGACCCGCTCGAGCGAATCGCTCGGGATCCCCGGTCCTGAGTCCGATACGATCACCGACCAGGAATCGGTCTCGGCGCTCCCGGCGACGCGCACTCGTCCGCCCACAGGCGTATACTTGAGCGCATTCGAGACCAGGTTGCCGAAGATTTGTTGGCAGCGAGATGCGTCCGTGATGACCAGGGCCTCGGGGTGGCTTGCCCCCGACTCCCACGCGATGCCGCGCGCCCTTGCGACTGGGGCAAACTGGCGATCGATCTCGCCTATCAAGGCAGCCATGGTGAATGAACCCACGCAAAGCGTCGGCGAGCCTTGAACGATTCCCGCATAGTCGAGATAACTGCGGGTCAGCCGCAGCAAGTCGTCGCAGAGTGACACCATCGTCATGAGGTGGCCGCGCTGATCGTGCGAGATTGCCGACGGCGTCTCGCTCAGCAACAGGTCGAATCCCGCTCTCATCGAGTCCAGCGGACGACAGAGCTCATGACTCAGGTTGGAGAGAATGGACCTGAGCTCGCGGTGATCAATCGCAAAAGCCGCACTCGCCGGTTTGTGGGACCGGAGCGAGTAGCGCGTGCAGCCGACGTCCATGGGCTCTTTGTCCCTGCGCTACCGCGGAAGTGAAGGCACGAGCAAAGAGCGGTCGTTCTCGAGACTTCCGTTCCCTGTCCCTCTGTACCCGCGGTCGAAGGTCGATGTCGTGGGTATCCTGCGTGCTACAAAACGACGATCTGATTGGCCAGCAGCGGGTGGCCGTCAGTCAGGTCCAGAACGGCCTGGTGAGCCAGTTGCTTCGCGTGGTAGGTGCGCGAGCGTCCGTGCAGGACGATCTTCTCGTCAGAGTAAACAACCTGAAGGTCACGAATCCGGCCGCTGGCAACGCGGTTGATGTGGCCCTCGATAAACTGAGCAAGTTCTTGATGGTTCTTGCCGAATCCGAACCGACGGAGCTCTGCTCGTGCGTTGTACATAGCTATGCCAGTCTCCCACTGGATCGGCTGCTCGGGTCGGCGACGGTACCGCAAAGGACGTGCCGAACCGAAGGAAGGGGAGGCCGTCTCGAAATATCCCATCAACTCGAGACCTGGGAACGAACCGTGATTCATCGACCGCGATATATATGAATCGCTCGTACCATCCTTGATCCCAACCGGCAATCGAAGATTCCGAACGTGGGCACCACCGTAGCCGTAGGGTTTGTGAAGACCGATGACGGGCGCTACGATGGTGTTTTTCAGAGTACCCAGTAGGTACCGCGGCGTCAAATACTATTCCCCTTGGGGCAATTCAAAATGGCGACGCAACGGTCGCGAGCTTGGCGGGGAAGGCTGGTCCGGCGCCTCGAACAATTCATCGCTCTGGATGATGGACTCGGCGAGCTTTGCCATCGGGATCCTGCGATCCTGGCTCTGGCGCTGGAGGAGCCGGAATGCCTCGCTTTCCGTGAGCTGGCGCCGGGACATGAGAATTCCCTTGGCGCGCTCGATCAACTTTCGTTCCCGCAACGTCGACTTGAGCTGGTCGACGTCCTCTTGGAGCACCTTGAGCTCGCGCGCTCGCGCCACCGCGACCTGGATGGCGGCGTGCAAGCTCGGGTTGGTCGCGGGTTTCAAGAGATAAGAGATCACCCCATCTTCGACAGCCTGGTCGATGAGGTTGGGATGCCCGTGTGCGGTCAGAATGATCACTGGCGTCGCAGGATCGACCGCAATCTGACGAGCCGCAGCGAGTCCATCGAGACCCGGCATCTCGATATCGAGGAAAACGACGTCTGGTAGCGACCGCCGGCACATCTCGATGGCGCGCTGGCCATCGCTCACGACCGCGATCACATCGTACCCCAACGATTCCAGCTGATTCTGTAGTCCGACCGCGACGGTTTTTTCGTCATCCGCGATCAGCACACGATAAGGCCGCGTCATCGCAGTAATCCCCTCACGACACATTCAAGGTGACGAGGAGCTAATCACGCAGATCGAATGCCACCCCGTCACGAACGGGATGGACAAAGAAAAACTCTCGAACTGGGATCAGACAGTAAATAGCGAAGTTCTTACAATCAATCACCGATTGATGAATTCGAGGTAGATCATCGAGGACTGCCGTCGCCGTTCGGTCTTGACGCTCTGCCGTCCGTCATCTGTATGCTGTCGGACATGAGTGGAGGGGTCTGAGGGCACATAGCAATCCGCGTTCTCTAAATAAACGACTACGGAGGTATGGAAGCAACGTGACCCGCCATTCGCAACCCATCTGGTCGTTCGAGGATCTCGCAGTCGGCGACGAGTGGGAGAGTCCGAGGCGAACCGTGACCGAAACCGACGTCGTACTATTCGCATCCCTTTCAGGGGATTTCAACCCACTCCACGTTGATCATTCTTCCGCGACAAACAATCCGTTTGGACGGCCGGTGGCACATGGACTCCTCGGTTTATCGATCGCCACCGGCCTGATCAGCCAGGCTCCTCGCGTCGACACCGTCGCGCTACTGTGCATCCTCGAATGGAGATTTCAGCTCCCAATCCACTTCGGCGACACGATCCACGCGGTTTCGAGGGTGGAAGCACTCGAGCCCCACACGAATGGCCGCCGCGGTATCGTCACATGGCACCGCCGAATACTCAATCAGGACGGCAATCTCGTACAGGAAGGTCGCACGCAAACGCTCGTGCGAGCACGATCGCGTGATCGGTCAAGCACTGCCCCGAATCCGCACGAGGATACGACCTCGTGACACGCATTTCTTACACCAATCGCAAAGAAAACAAAAAACAGACGCCACTCAACTTCCTGAGTCTCAGTGCGAACTGCGGCGTTCGCATCCGTGAGCACACGCGCCCGGGCGCCTCCTGCTCATTCACGATGATCTGGTCTTGATCTCTGAGCTGTCGCGCTGGCTCGTTAGCGCTAGCATAACGCAAGGTGCCCTGGGATTGCGACCGCACGTCCTATCTATTCTATCATCGAAGTCCGAACGAATTCGATGTCAGTTCGTCGAAAAATGGTGAGATTCTCGAGCTTGGCTGGTTCCTTCTCGGCCCAGCACCGGACGACTCGACAAGCGTTACAGATGAATGGAATGCTCGATGCGATGCCTGCCGCGATTGACCGTTTGAGTCGCAGAGTTGATCATAGCGTCTCTTTTCGACCTTCGGGCAATGGTCGCGCGGACCTGTCGATTGCTCCTCCGGGCGCCGTTACTCCAGAGCATCACGAGGAAGCACCGCGATGGAACGGCCTTCGGAAAATGCGTCGCGATCGATCGCGCTCGTGACAGGCGCCGCCCAGGGAATCGGACTCGGAATCGCCTGCTCGCTGGCTGCCGCGGGCTACAAGGTGATGCTCGCAGACCGTGAGGCCGAGACGCTCGATCGTTCGGCCCGAGACTTGCGGAATCAGGGCTTCGAGGTCGCCGGGCAACGCCTCGACGTGCGCAACTCTGTCGAGTGGGCGTCGGCCGTGGAGGCAGCGTTGACGTTGTGGGGCGCGATCGACCTGCTGGTGAATTGCGCCGGCATCAGTCCGCGCGGGACCGCCGAGTCGACCACGGAGGCGCTCTGGGACGAGACGCTGGATGTTAATTTGAAAGGTGCTTGGCTTGGCGTGAAGACGTCGCTTCCGTACCTGCGGGCACGCCAGGGGTCGATCGTGAACATCGGCTCGACACGGGCCACGCGCCCCATGCCGGGCTTATTTTCATACGTTGTCAGCAAGGCTGGCTTGTGGGGTTTGACCCAGCAGGTCGCCGTTGAGTACCTTCAAGAGGGAATCACGTGCAACATGATTGCCCCAGGGTGGGTCGACACCCCTAACGAACGATTGATCCAGGCAAGGTTTGGCCGTCCAGACTTTCCGGCGGGACTTCGCAACCTCACCACGCCCGCAGACGTCGGCGCGGCGGTCGTTTACCTTGCCTCGCCGCAGGGACGCAAAATCAACGGCGTGATCCTTTATCTCGATTCAGGTCTTCAAATCGCGGACGACGCCGGCATGGTTTATTTGCCAGATCGTGTCCGACCGCCGTACGAGCAGCGCATCTCAGAATCGTGACGGTGTCAACGTACGTACGAACCAGAGCCGCCAGCGCATTCGTGCGGAGTTGAAAACCGTGCCGCGCCCCGAGAGATCCTGGCGGATTCTGCGCCAAAGAGGCACCGCTGGCCGGAAAGTGATTCACCATGAGCGAGTTTATCTACTGTCTTAACACAAGCACGATCCGGCCTACGCCACTCCTCGAGAAGATCGCCGTCGCCGGCAAGGCCGGCTACAGTGCCATCGAGCCCTGGAACGACGAGATCACGGCCTATCTCGAGCGGGGCGGACAGATCGGCGAGCTGCGACGCGCGCTTTCCGACGCCAACGTGACGGTTGTCAGCATGATCGCGCTGCACGGCTGGATCACGGCGGATGGATCCGATCATGCCCGAGTGCTGGACGAGTGCAGGCGCAGAATGGCTCAGGCCGTCGAGCTCGCGAGCCCGTACATCGTGGCCAGCCCGCCTCAGGAAGTGGTGGATCTGAAGCGCGCGAGCGATCGATTCGCCGAGCTGCTCGACGTCGGCGCCAGAATCGGCGTCCTTCCTTCCATGGAGTTCCTCGGTTTCGTTGACGGCGTCAAGAACGTGAAGAGTGCCTGGGAAATCGCCTCGGGAACCGGCCATCCGCGCGCGACCGTGGTCGCCGACGTATTTCACATGATTCGCGGCGGAGGCTCTGTCGACGATCTGCTGACTCTCGACGGCGACCGCCTTGCGTGTTTCCACATCAATGACCTGCCCGCAACGCCGGATCCACTCACCCAGCGGGACGACGACCGCGTCATGGTCGGTGACGGCATCGCCGACCTGCCGCGGGTGATTGCGAACCTGCGCACCATCGGCTACCGCGGTCCGCTGTCTCTCGAGCTCTTCAATCGTTCCCTGTGGGAACAGGACCCGCTTCAAGTGGCGAAGCGAGGGCTCGACCGCATTCGCGCCCTGGTTGAAAGCTGACAGCGCCCTGTTCCGGCGAACAGATCGAATGAACGAGCCCGGAATTGACGCGCAGCAGCACGCGGCTCCCATCGGATTGACCAGCAGCAGCGAGAGCACGTGCGACTTCTGCCCGTCAATAGTTGGCGAGCGGGCTCACCGCTCCTTCCGGCTTGACCTCACGGACGATCTCGGCGGCGCCGTCGAGCATCAGCTTGAGCTCGCTACCGACGGCGATGAATTGCCAGCCTTCGCGGGCTCGCCGTAGCGCTTCGGCGGCGGTGAAAACGTGAAGGCCGCAGGGGAGATGATTGCGCCTGGCAGCGTCGCGAATCCGCGTGAGCGTGGCTTCGAACAACTCTTTGTTCGGAGGCGTGCCGTCGGCCGACCGCATCGAGTAAGCCAGGTCGTTGGGCCCGACGAACACGGCATCCAGGCCCGGCACCGAATAGATCTCGTCTGCGATCTCCACGGCCTGAATGTGCTCGGTCTGGATGATGACCAGGATCTCGTCATCGGCCTTCTTGTAATATTCATCCGCCGTGGCGCCGAAGTTGATAGCGTGCATACCGCCGCCAACCGAGCGATTGCCGCGCGGCGGGTACTTGGTCGCGGCGACGATGGCCCTGGCCTCGGCGGCGTCCATCACCATGGGCGCGACGATTCCCATTGCGCCGCAATCGAGTACCATCTTGATGAATTCGTGCCGCCCGGTCGGAACGCGAGCCAGGGGGACGCAGCCGGCGTCGGCGATCGCTCCGAACATGAACGCGGCCGTCTGGATGTCGGTATGTGTATGCTCCATATCGACGGTGAGCCACGGGAAGCCGGCCCGGGCCATGAAGCGCGCGGCGGCGATGCTTCCCAGGGAGAGCCACGTTCCGATTTGCGGCTTCCCGGCATGCAACGCCCGCTTGACTGGATTCTCTTTCAACTCAGTCCCTCAACGAGTCAACATGGATGATTCCGCGCTGGCCAGAACGACCGTCGAAACGCGAGTTTCGCACGTCGGCCGCGCGGGAGCAAGAGTTGTGACTCTGGCCGGCCGAGCGCGGGCATTACATACACATCTTCCGCTGCGGTTCGGCCTCGCTTCCCGTCGCCTGCCTCGGTTTGGTAGGGTGACGGGGTGTCCGTACCACAGGCGCCCGAAAGGCGGTACGTACTGAATCATGCGCGTCACACTCGTCACGGAAACTTATTTCCCCCAGGTCAATGGTGTCTCACGGACGCTGGGCGAGCTGGCGCGGGTTTTGACCGAGAGCGGCGATCACGTCCAGTTGATTTGCCCCGAATATGGCGCTGGCGTCGATCGCGACGACGTTCTTTCCGTACCTGCGTTCACCCTGCCGTTCTACAAGGAACTGCACCTTCCGCGTCCTCCGTTTGGATCGGTCCATCGTGCCATCGACAAGTTTCGGCCCGACGTCGTGCATATCGCGACCGAGGCGACGCTCGGGTTGAGCGTACTGCGCTTCGCCATGCGGCGAAAACTGCTTGTGGTCTCGAGTTTTCACACCAATTTCGATCAGTACAGCTCCCATTATCGAGTGGGCTTTGCAAAAGGATTGATCTGGCGCTACCTGCGCTGGTTTCACAATCGGACTCGGGAGACCTACGTTCCCTCTCAAACCACGATCGACGATCTGGGGCGACATGGATTTGAGCGGTTGGCGTTGTGGAAACGAGGTGTCGATAGCTCGCTGTTTCGACCGAATCGGCCCGGCCGCGAGGCGATTCGTCGTGCACTGGGCTGGTCGCCCGATGACGTGGTGATCGCCTATGTGAGCCGGATTGCCCCGGAGAAGAATGTCGACTATCTGGCCGATGCGCTCGCGATCGTGGCCGCACGGCGTCCGGACGCGCGGATCTTGATGGTCGGAGATGGACCCTCGCGGCCTGCGCTGGAGAAACGTCTGGGAGGAGTCGCTCAGTTTGCGGGCTATCGCCGCGGGGAAGACCTCGCCGACCATTACTCGGCCGCCGACATCTTTGCCTTCTCGAGCCTCACCGAGACCTTCGGTAACGTGGTGCTGGAAGCGATGGCGTCCGGGCTCCCCGTGGTGGCACTGAGGGCCGGAGGAGTCGGCGAGACGGTCCGCTCGGGCACGACCGGTATCCTTCTCGAACCATCCGAACCGCCGGAGGCGCTGGCAACGGCTCTGATCGGGCTAGTCGAACATCCTTCCGAACGGCGCAGGATTTCCGAGTCCGCACGTGCCTACGGACTGAGTCAGAGCTGGGACGCAATCATGACTTCGCTGCGTCTGCGATACCAAGTGCTGGTCGACGAGTTCTCCGTTGCCCCCGATGCGACGCTCGCCAGTCATTAACGCGACACCGGACACCGAAGAGCGGGGGATGACCCCGATGATCACGTCGGATGAACCGGCAGGCCGTCGACGGTGCCTCGGTACGGCCGCGACAATCGCGATGTCCGGATCGCTGCCGCGGAACTCCGCTTGAGCGCCGAGTGCCGTTTTTCATCGTCACCATCGTCACAGCGTCACGCCATGGCCTGAACATACGGGATGTTTGCTTCTGTTCCAAGAAAAGTCAACGGTAACGACCGAGATCCCACTGAGCGAGCCGCCTGCTGCAAACAACGCTTGAACAGAAGAACACGAAGTTAACGAAGCGTGAGAATCGAACCCGAAGGGGTTTAGACAACGCGCGGAAAACCGAGTCGTGGTTTGGTAACCCGCCCCGGGCGCGATCGGTCGAGGCGAGTGTGCGACCGCTTATTGAATTCTATATTCGCATTCTTTGCTTTCTTCGTTTCCTTTGTTTCCTTCTGTTCCAAGAAAAGTCGACAGTAACTGACAAGATCCTACTGAGCGAGCTGCCTGCTGCAAACAAGCCTCGAACAGAAGAAAACGAGGTTAACGAAGTGTGAGAATCGGACCCGAAGAGGGCTGCGCGGAAATAATTACCCAGCTTTGTTCCGCGCGTACGTGTGGTTAACCATGAATCCCATCTGATCGCGACCATTGAATTCTATATTCGCATTCTTTGCTTTCTTCGTTTCCTTTGTTTGCTTCTGTTCCAAGAAAAAGTCAATTGAATTCTATATTCGCATTCTTTGTCTTCTTCGTTTCCTTTCTATGCCGGGTATGCGGGCGTGAGGCTTGAGCGCCGGGTGCCGTTTTTCATCGTCACCATCGTCACAGCGTCACGCCGTGGCCTGGACATACGGGATATGCCGGGTATGCGGGCGTGAGGCTTGAGCGCCGAATGCCGGTTTTCATCGTCACCATCGTGATCGCGCCACGCAGCACGCCGAATCCGGCTCGGCGACTCTGCCCACGTTCCCCCTGTCTTGATCCGCGTTCATCATCTTCATCCGCGGCTAATCCTGTTTTCGTTTGCCGGGAGAACACAAATACCGCAGGGAGTTTATTGCCGCTGATGAACGCGGATGCACGCGGATAAAACCGCAGAAGATGATGGATGCGAATTATGACGACCATGCTGGCCGCCGAGCTCGGGTGCGGGTACCGGTCTCACCGCGACGACTGAATTGTTCACCGCGACGAGCGCGACGTAAGCGGGAAGACTGGCTCGTCATCGATTGACAATGTGCTTCACGGCATCCTTGATCCCCCGTGCTCGCTTTGCGAGGCCAGGCTGGGCTCTCGGGTTGGACGCCGCTGCGCTCTTAGAACACGCCGTCCGCGATCAGTTCTTCGCGGAGCTCGACGCGATACTCGTCATTGATGTGAAGCAGGGCAACGGTGACGCGGCCGGTCGGGGTGCGGCTGATGCGAAACGTCAGGATAAGGTGCGTGTTTTGAGCTTGATGCCAAGGGTGCGGCGGGCCCTGGATTTCAGGATCGAAAGCAGGGTTGCCGCTTTGCCAAAGGCGTGCATTTCTTCTTTCTCGGCAGGCGTCAAGCCATCGTCCTGATTGCGCACGAGCAAGTCGTGCATGCGGGCCTTGTCACGATCGCTGACTTGGTGATCGAGGATGTAGCGGGCGACTTGCTTTGGGAGCTGGCCGTTCTTGTTGTCGAGGAAACGGGCGAGAATCGTTACTTCATTCTCGCTGCCGTGCGTGGCGGCGGTGCTCATGTGTGCTCCCTTGCTATTCTCTACCCGAGACTAGCACAGCCGTCGGAGCTTGCCAAGCCGTGGACTGCGGCGATCATGGCGGCGGAGTCGCTGACCTGTCCGTGGTTCCGGCAGCTTCCGTGCTACACCGCGAAGCCGCGGTGTGGAGATCGCCGTGGGGGACCTGATTTCAGATCGATCCTTCAGCTAAAAGCCCGTCGGCAGTTGCAAACAAACGGCAGTTCGTAATGGATGCGGCCACGCGAGAACTGGTTCGCACGCGAGCCGGCGATCGTTGCGAGTACTGCCTTCTTCACCAGCGACATAGCAATCTCACGCATCATGTTGAGCACATCATAGCTGAGCAGCATCGCGGAACGGACGCGCCGGAGAACCTCTGCTGGGCCTGTAATCGATGCAATCTTCGGAAGGGACCAAATCTGAGCGGAATAGACCCCGTACGAAACGAGGTCGTTCTGCTGTTTCACCCGAGGCGGGACACGTGGTCTGACCACTTCGAGCTAGACGGTGCTCGCATTGTCGGCCGAACGCCGGTTGGACGGGCCACAGTGCACGTCTTAGCGATGAACGATCCGCGCCGCCTCGAACTCCGGTCGGAGCTACTCGCCCAAGGCGAGTTTCCCGGCTAGGAATAAGCCTCGAGATCGACCGCCGATGGTGCCACGTGGCAGCATCGCGCCTAACTCAGGAAGTCTTGTTCGTCTAACCACGTGGCGTGTCGCGTTCGATCATCACAGACCTGAAGTGCGACACAGGACGTTCCTTTGCGTGCCTCGTTACCAAAAGGGATATGGCCAGAACCACGGGTATCGATCTTCACGAAACCTCTACCGCATCCTTCATCCGGGAGGAGTAACACGAGCCACTCTGTGTCCGCGTGATCGGCCGTCTGGAGTATGCTGCTAAGGTCCGCAATTAAACTCGCGTCTTCTTGGGAAAGCCTTCCGTATCCCTGTATCCTTCGAAACCAAAAAAGAGGCGTTGTGTCGGTTGTCACTTGGGGTTCGTCGACGCCTCCAAGTGCAGCAGCCAGTTGGAAACGTGTTGCCGAAACGATTGGCGAACACTTAACTTCTCGAGCACGCCAATGATAGCATCCCATGGCTCTGAATCGACTTCCTCCGGGTCGGGGTTGAGAACAACTTTGCCGTTCACGCCCGAAAAAATCCATTTTTGATGCGTCTTCACACGTGCAGGTGATACGAACGCACTGTTCGCGAGCAGGGCTCGCTGCTCGTCGTAATTGTCGAAGTCTCGCCGCGACCAAAACGCAGGTGAGGCATAGCGAACGACTGCGAGGGATATCACGCGTTTTTCTAGTCGTAGGAGAGCCTCCTGCTGATGCTTCGTGATGCCCACCTCGAAATAGGGTCCGCCAATTCGCCTGTGGTACTTCGCTCGCGTACGGTCTTGAAAAACTGGACACTTGAACTGCAAGAATAAGCTGCAGTAATGCCCGGGAATCTGATCGTGAAAACGTCGAGGCAACGCCGGCCAAAGTGACGGAGCGAGCATGATGCGGCGAGGAACCTGGACGCCGAGAATGCGCCAGATCGCATTGATCTTGCTGGGATCAGCAGCAGCGTCAATTCCCAAGTACATTTCGATGTACTGAGTGGGTACGAAAGGGGTCGCTCCCCCCGCGCGCGAGCTCTATCTGTACGGCGGTTTCATGTACTCCCTATTCGGCAAATTGTGGCTTCTCCATCGTCACATCGTAATACAACCATCCAGGGATCGGCGAGCGAAAACAGCCGGCAGCTTCGGCCGATTCACGGCGCCGGCAGGTAACGCTTCGGGCAGTTCAGCATCGTTTCGTCCGCCTGGGACCGATCACCAAATCGGCAGCGTTGTCGATCAAATGAGCGGCAGCGCACGAGTCGTTTGTTCGAGGCGCATGTTTGAAGTCGTTTACTTCGCTGTCTTCGTCCGGCGAAGAGCGGTGATCGGCGAGTAAGCGCTGCGCGCACATGTTGGAAATGCGCCCGAGGAGAATGCAGCACATTCTCCTCGGGCTTTTCCCATTGGGAGTTACAGCTCCCGTGGGCACCCCTCACGTTAAAGTACGACGCAGACGCCTGCCTGGGGTGCTGTCGACAGCGGCTCCGGACTTGCCGGCACAAGGGGTGTAAGTTGAAATCGAAGCTCCGAGAGCGTTAGGAACGTCGGCAAATTGGATTCGTGGTGCGGCAGTACCTCGTGTACATTGCGTGTCCACTTGGTGTTCCCTCTTGGCGTTCTTGACCGCGTATGGCATCGAGGCCCGGCACCCACCCGGACGAGTTCGTTTCAGCGCCCTTGCTCGATGTAGCTCCCGCGGCGGTTACCGCGGCCGCGAAGCGCCGGCAGCAGGGATTACGAACCCGCCCGGGGACCGCGGACGAATTCGTCGCGACGCTGGAGTAGCACGGGCTCGTTCGGACGGTTGCCGTTCTTTGCCGGTTCGCCGAGCAAATATGAGCCCTGAAGCCTGGAGAGTCAGGTGTGGCGTTTCCGGAACCCGGCTGGTGGTTCAATTGTTGGGTTTACCCCAACATTTGCGGACGCGGCAGCAAGATACCCACGAAATGCTCGATAGAATTGCTCGATGGGATGCGAGGCTCAGCGGCGTCGGCCGCGGCGTTCTTCTCTTCTGGCTCCGAACGCCGATGTTTCACAATCGGGGAATCTCGTCATGCGACTTGATGGAAAAAGAGTGATCATCATCGGCGGAAGCTCGGGGATTGGACTTGAGACGGCGCGGCTCGCGCTGGCTGATAGGGCGTCCGTCACGATCGCCGGCAGGTCCGTGGAACGTTTGCGACGGGCGGCCGAGAGCTTGGTCGCTGCAGCAAAGCCTGATCGGATTCGCGCCGTCGTCGCTGACGTCGCTGAAGAATCGTCGATCCAGGCGCTGTTCGCCGGCGAGACGCGGGTCGATCATGTGTTCGTGCCAGCCGGGGAACTCCGGCCGGCAGGAGGCGACGCGATGGCCACCGAGCTCGAAGGGCTGCGATCGATCCTGGAGGTTCGCCTGCTCGGCATTGCTCGCGTCGTACGGCAGGCGAAGCCGCGGATGGAGAGCGGCTCGATCACCCTGATGTCCGGGCTCTACTCAACACGCCCGGCAAAGGGCGGAGCGATGGCCGCCGCGGCCGTCGCGGGCGTGGAGGGAATGACGAGGGCACTGGCGTTGGATCTAGCCCCGACACGTGTCAATGCGGTGGCTCCCGGTCTGATCGACACGCCGCTCTGGGACTCTTTTGGTCCACAGCGGGATGCGTTCGCCGCGAGGGCGGCCAAGCTGCCGGTCGGGCGCATGGGCCGGCCAGACGAGGTTGCCGAGGCCGTCTTGTTCCTGATGACCAACGGATTCGTTACCGGGACCGTCTTGACGATCGACGGTGGAGGTGGGCTGGTTTGAATCGTGACGGCGAACCTGACGGGTCCTCGCCAGTCGATGGTCTTCTCGGGAACAAAACGAAGAACGAGACGGCCATTGATCCCGCGATGCGAACGAGACATCCGGATCGACGCTGGCCACGGTGGCTCTCGCCAGATGATCAAAACTGGCCCTGATTTTCTGATCGGTTCCGTATAGAGATTAACCGCTTCATCAACGCGCTCGGAACAAGACACAGAAGCGCTGCCGTTCGCGTGATCCAAAGCGCTGCCGAATCGGAGATCGGTCCCGATCTGCGCGACTTTCCGGCGGACGCCTTGACCGCGTATGGCATCGAGGTCCGGCACCCGGACGGGTTCGTTCGCGCCTGCTCGATACGTAGCTCCCGCGGCGGTTACCGCGGCCGCGAAGCCCAGCGCCAGGGATTACGAACCCGCCCCGGACCGCGCACGAATTCCTCGCGACCCTGAAGCAGCACGGGCTTGTTCGGACGGTTGCCGTTCTTCGCCAGTTCGCCGAGCAAATTTGAGCCTTGAAGCCCCCGGGGAGTTAGGTGTGGTGTTCCCGGAACTCCGTCGAGCGGAAGCGGCCTTGTTCGTCCGCGCGATGCCTTACCGTCGATCCGTCTCAGGACTGGGAAGAACAGCGCAACGAAGCGTAGGCAGGTAATGTGGTTCAGAGGTACAATAGCGTCTTCTACGGTCCGTTTCTGGAGGACAGGTCCATGGTCAGGGCCGTTGTGAATCGTGGTGAAATCCGTCCCCTCGAGCCGTTGCCGGTTGACTGGCGAGAGGGTCAGCCGCTGCGAATTGAGAAGGCGGATGATAGCGAGATGCCGGTTGAGGAGATCGACCGTGATTTCGCCGTCCTGGCAAGCCTGTGCTCGGAGAGCGAGCCGGCGAACGAGGATCAGTTGGACCGGGCGCTGCACGAAGCACGCCGTCAAGCCAAGGAGCAGGTTCGTCGGGGCATGGGGCTCAGTTAGTGCCAGACTATCTGCTCGACTGCAACCATCTGTCGGCTGCGTTGCGTAAAGTCTCGGCAGTGCGCGAGCGCATTCACCAGGGCCGCATGGCGGGCCAACGTTTCATTTCCTGCCATCCCGTTCTATGTGAGCTGGAAGTTGGGATTCAGCAGACCTCGAAGCCGGACGACATTCGCCGCCGGCTCACCCAATTGCTTCGCCACGTGCGTTTGTGGCCCTTGGACGGCGAAACGACGCGGCTCTATGGCGCGGTCTACGTCGAATTGCGTCGCCAGGGCCGCATGTTGTCGCAGGTGGACATGATGCTCGCAGCCCTGGCGCGACAGCATAAGCTCGCCCTTCTGACCACCGATCGGGATTTTGAAGCTCTTCCGGATTTGGCCGCTGAGAATTGGGTCGTGTAGTCCGGCTGGTCAGACCGGGCCCAAGCGGCGAGCCCAGGGCCGCGCTCCACCTGGCCAGGTCGTCGGTTCCGGCTGCGAGCTCGTCGGCCACCTTTTCGATGCTGTGAACGTTTCCACGGCCGTTCTGAACAACGAGCCAATCCCAGAACGCCGGGCAGAAATCCATTCCGTAATGCAGGTTCTTCGCCTGGATGAACACATTGGAGTCGAGGAGATAGAGCATTACGGCAGCACCTTCAGCGTGCGGCCAAGTTCGCGAAGTGTTTTTTCCTTGCTGATCCCGAGCATGTGAAAGGCATCGCGAAACAGCGTTTGTCCCTCGAGGGTGCTCGCGATCAGCGCGGGCGAAGCGCGGGCTCAGTCGCGCGGGCTGGGTGACGTAATAGTCGCCGCCACCGGCGCGGGGGCGGGCTGTCAGGCGGGCCAACTCGGCTGCGTAGGCCTTCTGGAAGCGATCGTGCGAAATCTTTCCGGCATCGAGGATGCGACGGAGGACGACCAGCGTGCTCACTTTAAACGTTCGAGCGAGCTGGGGAAGGGAGCTCAGCGGATCTGATTGCCGCAACTCGCGGGCGAGGTCGGGCAGCGGAACCAGCAGTTCGGCGGCGACGCGGTTGCACCAGGTCTCGATTTTATCCGCGGGCGAGGCGTTCGAGCGCTGCGTTCGATAGTGCGGATTGGCCAAGCCAGAGGTGGGCTAACTCATGTGCGAGCGTGAACATCTGGGCGGCTTTCGTGTCGGCCCCGTTGATGAAGATCAGCGGGGCGAGTCGGTCGGACAGAGCGAATCCACGAAATTCCTCCGGGTCAAGAATCCGATGCGTGTTGCTGCCGACGACGCCGCTGACCATGACAAGAACGCCGATCTCCTCAGCTTGCTCGATGAACAGCCGCAGTGCATCAGTCCAGGATGCGCATTGCCGGCGCTGGTCGATCGTGAAGCCGAGGCGCTCGCGCATTTCCGTCGCAATACGATCTGGCGATGTGGTGAGTCGTGCGGAGCCGACGAACGCGCGAGGTTCCTCGCCGATGCTGTCGGCATAGTCCTGGTACCATGCCTGGCGGCGCTGGCAGGAATAAATCACGTCGAGGAGGTCGGGGCTGGGACGCTGGACACCACGACCGCCAAGGGTCCGGAGATCCGGAATCGGAAGTTTTTCCTCTGGCGGCTCGGCGAGAAAGAGGTACCCGAGTGGAACGCGGGCCGCATTGGCAAACGCTTCAAGTTGCTTGAGGGTCGGTTCCTTTTCGCCCCGGTGCCAGGACGCTAACTGCGGAAACCGCTCTCGCAAGATGTGTGCGCGAGCCGACGCGTTCCAGGGCCCATCGCCAGAGGTCTGGTTTGACGCGGACCCGGATCATAGGGCCTCCTTGCCCGAGAACGCCACGTCGATTTGGCCCGTCGCCACCGGTATCGAAATGGATGGATATTCGTATGTAATTGCGGGCAGTATAGACACGGCTACACGATCGGTAAAGTCTTCATTCTGGCAACTGGCCTCGCGACGAGGGCGACACGAGTACGAAGCGACAATCGGGCTACGTCGATCAGTCGTGGACGACGCGTGACGACCTGGACCGCCCAGAGACGGACTCGAGCACTTCAATTGGGCCACGACTGTTGAGTCGTGGACGACCTCTCCAAGTCATAAATCGCCGTCTTGATCCCTTCGCTTCAATTGGGCCACGACTGTTGAGTCGTGGACGACCTTACCAGCAGGCTCGGCAAGCGGGAAGGGGGCGGAGCTTCAATTGGGCCACGACTGATGAGTCGTGGACGACCTGTTCTTGTCCCTGGATCGGGATAACCTCGGCGTGGCTTCAATTGGGCCACGACTGATGAGTCGTGGACGACAGGTTGGTGGTTCGCACCAGCGCCAGGGATTACGAACCCGCCCCGGACCGCGGACGAATTCCTCGCGACCCTGGAGCAGCACGGGCTCGTTCGGGCCGACCGCCGGTCGAGGGCGGAGGCGAGTCGGGCGAACCACTGGCACGGGGCGGGGAGCGGATGCGAGCATGTCATGGCTGGCTCCGTCCGGGATGATCGGCTGGCGTTGTAACCGCCATCGCCCCGGTCGGGCCGGCCTCCGTCTACTCGACCCTTGCTAGGCCGCGGACCGAGCCCTGACCAAGGAGGAGCGCCGTGGGGAAGCCGCAACTCACGCTCGCCCGACTGATGGCCGTCGTGGGCGTCATCGCAGTGAACATCGCGGCGGCCCGTGCCCTCTATCTCCGCGATGTGGAGTTGGCTCTCGGGCTCGCGTTGATGGGGCTGGCCTCCCAATTCGCACTCCTGCGCGCATCCGGCGTCGGGGCCGGGCGCGGGCGTTCTGGTCGGGTTTCGTGACAGCCGGCTTTGCGGCGATGGCGATGTTCACCTGGGGCACCTGTTTCCAGGACTCGGCGGTGTTTGGATTCTGGATGTATTACACGCGGTATGCGGACGGCGTCTTGGCTCTGATACCCTCTGCACCTCGCCTCTACGGCGGCGGGGACAATGACCTGGCCATCGGGATTGCGGTCGCTTTCGTCTGGTTCATCCCCCAACTGCTCGCAGCATTGATCGGCGGACTCTCGGCGGCCCTTGTGACTTGGATAGGCAGGAAGCGAGCGGGAGACCGGCCCCTTGAAGCGGCCCCTCCATGAGCACCAAAACACCGCGCTGAGACGACCCGCGGTCAAGGCTCGCGACTTCCCTTCGTAGCCAACGGGTGCATAGCCCGGCCTACCGAACTACGATCGCCTCTCTTCGTGATGCACGAAATCCCGGAAACTACAGATATGGGCTATCGGAATAGAATCGCTTGCGTTCTCCAACAGACCGGAACGCCGTAGTCACGACGCGAGGTTAACGCCATGGACACCGATCACTGTCCGAAGTGTGACGCGAAGTCGGTCGTTGCCGGACATCTTTGGAGACGGTTCCACTGGTTTGTGCCGGCTGGCATGCGATTCTTCACTTTTCGTTTATGGAGATTGGGGATCTCTTTTGCTGAACCCTTCCGAGCGTGCCTTGCGTGCGGACACGTCTGGACGCATCTGCAACCGGAAGCCCTCCGCACGTTTATCGACAGGCATGGCAAGGCCAAGACCAAGCTCAAGCTGTCGCCCTTCCTGAAAGCCCCTCCGGAACAAGACCTGGTCTGACCAGACGGCTCGTCTATGGCGACGTCCGGACCTACGTCGAGGCGATCCGGGCCGCGAGGGAAGGGGCAGCGAACCGACGGCGGCGGTCGTATACCGCTTATGCCGGTTTACTGTTCCATTGCTACTTACAGGCCTGAGCGCGAAGGGAAAGGCAATGAATTTGAGGAAGGAACAGTGTGAGGTCGGTCGTGCACGGCAGCTCGCGCAGACCCTCCGCAATCGTGACGCGCGAGCGGCTGGAGCGTACGCGATCACTGATGGACGACGCTGTCCGCGATTGGCTCGTGACGGGCGATGCGGACCTGGTGGATTCGCTGACCCTTCCGGACCCCGGTGACCGTCATGTTCTCGCTGCTGCGATCCGTGCCGGCACCGAAATCATCGTGACCTACAATCTGCGCGACTTTCCGGCGGACGCCTTGACCGCGTATGGCATCGAGGCCCGGCACCCGGACGAGTTCGTTGCGCGCCTGCTCGACGTCGCTCCCGCGGCGGTTACCGCGGCCGCCAAGCACCAGCGCCAGGGATTACGAACCGCCCCGGACCGCGGACGAATTCCTCGCGACCCTGGAGCAGCACGGGCTTGTTCGGACGGTTGCCGTTCTTCGCCAGTTCGCCGAGCAAATATGAGCCCTGAAGCCCGGAGAGTTAGGTGTGGTGTCCCCGAACCGCGCGACGCAGCATGGGAATTCGGTATGGTGTCCCCCCGAATTCCTGCGAAGTCAGAAGCCAATGTGAAACCGCACGCCACTCCTCCGAACATACCGGGTATGCTGTCTCCGGAACCCAGTGTCATACTGAGCGTTCGTCTAGTTTGATTACTCCCCCGCTCACCGTTCGCCTTCGCTCTTATGATCTCGCAACAAAATATCAAACCGTGTTTCTGCGTAACCGACAACATCCTTGAAGAAGCTTGCGGCGATTATTGGGGGGACTAGCTTGTAATACCAGGGCGGATTTGAACTGCGACTATCCAGTATCGCCAGTTTCCTTCTTCGTCTTTCGCAAAGCCAAAAACCGGACCGCCGCTCATGCCCTTGATGCTCTCTGAACCTCGAGAGTCGTCGCGATTTTTGCATAAAGAGTAGGATAGGGTCTTGGTTCGATCGACGGTGGCAGTTGTTCGATCTCCGTTATGGGTATCATCGCCATCTTATAGTCCTTCCTTTCCAAATTCCCAGCTGCCAACGTCTCGCTTGGTATACCCATGATCGCATGAAACTCAAACGGTTCCGTCCGCGTGTAACGCCATTGTGCTTCCGTGAAGGGCCGCAGGTTATTTTTTTCGATTAGTCGGCGGTAATACGGCTCGATACATATCAAGCCGAAATCGGCCCCGCTTGTGTCAACGTCAGTTGCCCATTTCTTCGCGTTGATATAATCGAACGGAATTATTTCCTCATGTCGCGCATCCGAGCCGAAATTATCCATGATGCCAAAATAAAAGGATCGATTTGGAGTGGCAGCCAGCAGGTCATTTATTTGTTGAATGACGTGGCCTGCGGTCGCGAGGAACCATTTATCACGGACCGAAATCAGAAATCCCGAGGTAGCGAAACGCTCAACCGTATCCCGTTTGTTCGGGACCCAATCGTAGCAGCTCAGGCTAATGAAATGTTGCCCAAATAATTTGAGAAACTCTGTATCGACGCCGCTAAGGTCATCGGCTTTCATTGATATTTCCGGCCCGGAGGAGAAAGAGCAAGTTCCATTCAGGCGTATTTGTAACTATACTTACTCTGCTGTTTTGCGGTCACCCCACCATGCAGGCAACCGCGCTGCAAGACTCATTAGCCTCCTTGCGGCGAACCGCCTTAAACGTGAGTCGGGCATCAGCAGGCGCACTAGGTACAGTCGCCTTCGAGCACCGGTGAGACCCACCGGAGAGCGACATGCCGACACCGGTCGAATTACGAACGTCCCTTGACCGCACATTGGGCCACATCCGCGACGTGTTCAACAAACTGACGCCAATCACCAGCTCCCACGGAGTTCTCAGGTTCCCAGACCTCCACAAACTATCCGAGGGTCTAATTTGGAGTCCGTGGAGCCATTGGGAAGAGTTCTGTCGCGACTGATGATCGAAGATTTGGCGAACACGACCGGTGGGGTGCTTCGGTCGGAAGTGAAGACTTTCCGGACCAAGAGAGCCGCTTTTCGACTCGCGGAGCGAATTGTCAATCACCCCGACCACCCGGATAAATTCATCGAGTGGCACAACTACAAAACACTCAAGGATCGAGCGACCGCGTTTCTCGGCACTGGGCACCGTTTAGTTCGGCTCGGCAACCCGTGGGCTTCTGACCTTAAAAAGGTCCATCTCGTTCGCAACGCGATTGCCCACAAGAGCGACAAAGCTTGGGCGGACTTCCTTAAGATGATAGAGAACCGCGCCTTTCAGCGTGCCGCCGAAGTCTCGTAAAGGCATCACGCCAGGCCGATTTATTTCGGTCCATAACTGGAACGGGAAACGCGTTTTGCACCACGCGCTTATCACCATCAGCGGAGCGGCTCTCCGACTCGTACCGAAGTGAGTTGCCACGTTGGCGCTAGCACCCGCGTGTTGCGAAAAGCACCATTTGGGAAACGAAACTGCTCGGCATCGCGCATGAGTTCGTCACGATCAGCTGGCGAGCGCCGCGATGCGTGCCGCCGTGGGGATCGCACGTATGGCTCCGCGCGGAGCCAAAAGAGTGCGAGGCGTCGACCGACTCTAACAACGTGCGTGCGGGATCAGCGAGCCCGAACCGCGGACGAATTCCTCGCGACCCTGGAGCAGCGCGGGCTCGTTCGGACGGTTGCCTCTGGCGGGGGCGGCGAGCGGATGCGAGCCGTGACACCCGGAGAGTTAGGTGTGGTGTTCCCCGGAACCCGGGAGCAACTGATCAGGAGGTTGAGCCGGCCCGGCGATCTGGTTTTGGACTGTTTCTGTGGCAGCGGTCAGACACTGCTCACCGCAAAGGCGTTCCGGCGTCGTCACCTGGGCATCGAAAGGGAGGAGAAGTAAGTCAGGATTGCATTGGATCGCCTGCAACGACTTTCGGCACATCCGCCCGCATCTCGACCCGCTGAACGAGTTCCTGTGCTGTGATGCCCACGCTCTTCATCGGTCCACGCTTGCTCGCCGATGTTCCATGCTCAAAGATGTCCACGACGATGAAGAGTCTAGGGCACTGGATAAACCGTCTGTGAACGGCGTCGGCAATCCGCTCTGCCGGGATCAGCAGATCGGTCTCATCGGCGTCCAAGTCTTCGGCGTGTCTGCGGATCTATGGCTCGCTACGATAATCGCCGAAGCCCAGCTTATTGTTCTCGATCCTGGAAATGTAAGTGAATCGCACCCAAACTCAGCCGCACAACGGAGTCCAAAGGTCACAACTCGGCCCCGGATTGTCTGGCCCATTCACGCATCGTAGGATCGATGCGTGACGCAGTCGATGTCGGAGCCACGGAGGGGCGGGCTGCGTGATTTGATCAACGGCGATCCGGAACGATGGAAGGCGTCACCTGCAGGAGCGGTCTCTCACTGGAATTGGTGAAAGATGGCGGCGTTGCCGACAGATGTGATGCGGGCGATCCACCAGGCCGGTGATCTTTATCATCGCCTCGTCTTGCTCGCCGGACCCCAGGGTGCCGGGAAGACGGGGGTCCTCCAGGCGATAGCCAAGGAGAATGGATACTCTCTGATCAACGTGAATCTTCAACTTTGCAAAGGAATGCTCGAGCTGACACGGAATCAGCCAACCAGGCAGGTCGAGCGCCTGTTCAAGGCCATCGTCGGTACCGCTTCCGCCGAGATGGTGCTGCTCGACAACCTGGAAGTCCTGTTCGATCCCGGACTGGAAGTCGAGCCGCTACGGCTCCTCCTGACGCGAGCCGGAACCTGACGCTCGTGGCCGCCTGGAACGGGACGTACACGGACGGGACCTTGACCTACGCCGAGCCGGGCCATCCCGGTTCCGCGCAATACAAGCAGGTCGAGGCTCTCGTGGTCCCGCTCGGCACGATGGGCAGAACGCATAAGCGAGTACTCGTCATGAAGTATCTGGGATCTTGTCAACTTCGAGCCGATCGAGTCGGTCATCCAGCTCCAGCAGGCGGACTCGCCCAAGGCCGTCACACGCCTTCTCCAGACCTTCGTCATCTCGGAGCGGGATGGCCAAGCGGGTCTCCGATCTGGTCATCCCGAATCTTCAGTTTCTGAAAGCTGCCGACAACAAGGGCGTCCTGGTCGTCGGCGACTCGGCACAGGTAAGAGTCACCTCCTCTCGTTCGTTTCCGGCATCGCAGAGCAGACCGACGTGATGCAGGCGGTCAAGAACAAGGCGGTCGCGAAGGCCTCCAAGGAGATCGCCGGGAAGTTCAAGGTGGATCCGCCTTGAGATCCCTTCGACCAAGAAGAGCCTGCGGAACATCATCTGCGGCCGGATCGAGGACTTCCTGGGCGATGACGGGATCGCGTTCGGCTTCCCGGCCGACGACCAGGTGGACAGCAACAAGGACGACCTGTCCGGCCATGATGGCCCAGTTCAACGAGAAGTACCCGAACCTCGGGATGCTGCTCGTCGTGGATGAGCTGCTCGATTACCTGCGGTCACGCAAGCAGCATGATCTGATCCTCGACCTCGGCTTCCTCCGGGAGATCGGGGAGGTCTGCAAGCTGATTCGCTTCCGGTTCATCGCCGGTTTGCAGGAGAGCCTCTTCGACAACCCGAAGTTCCAGTTCGTTGCCTCCAGCCTGATGCGGGTCAAGGACCGGTTTGAAGACCGTCCGCATCGTCCGGCAGGACGTGGCCTACGTCGTCTCCGAACGATTGCTGAGCAAGACCAAGGAGCAGAAGGCCAAGACCCGGAGCACCTTCAGAAGTTCACCCCCCTCTATGGCGGTATGGCCGAACGCCTTGAAGAGTTCGTCCACGCTTTTCCCGGTCCACCCACGTACCTTGAGGTCTTCGAGGCGATATCGATCGCCGAGAAGCGTGAAGTGCTCAAGACCCTCAGCGCCGAGATCAAGCGGCTGCTCGACGACGATGTCCCGCCCGACCAGCCTGGGCTAATCAGCTACGACTCCTACTGGAACGTGTATACAGGCGAACGCCGCCCTGCGGTGCGATCCCCGAGATCCGGGAAGTCATCGACGTGAGCAAGGTGGTCGGGGATCAGATACCAGCAGGCGTATACCCGCCCGGCGTTGAAACCGATGGCCTTGCGGATCATCCACGGGCTGTCGGTCCATCGACTCACGACCGATGACATCCGTGCCAAGATCGGGCCGACCGCGGAGGAGCTGCGGGACGGGCTG